>FSRD01000004.1 GCA_900129675.1 Bradyrhizobium erythrophlei
TCCGGGTGTATCAGGAGCGCACCGGCTACAAGATCGGCTTCAAGCCCGCCGGCGGAATCTCGACGGCAAAGGACGTGCTCAACTATCAGTTCCTGATGAAGGAGGAGTTGGGACGCGACTGGCTCGAGCCGGATCTGTTCCGCATTGGCGCCTCAAGCCTGCTCGCCGACATCGAGCGCCAGCTCGAGCATCATGTCACCGGCCGCTACTCGGCCTTCAACCGCCACCCCGTGGGATGAGACTCCGTGACCGTCGCACATTACTTTGAAACCATGGAGTACGGTCCTGCTCCGAAGCGGACGGCGAGGCGCGCGCCTGGCTGAAGCGGCATGACGCCACGTTTGGACAGTTCATCGGCGGCAAGTTCGTCGCACCGCATTCCGGCAAGCACCTCACGACGATCGAGCCTGCCACTGGAAAGGCGCTGGCGAAGATCGCGCAGGGCTCCTCTGCGGATGTGGAAGCGGCCGTCAACGCCGCGCGCACCGCGCAGCCGCCTTGGGTAAAACTCGGCGGTCACGGCCGCGCGCGTCATCTCTACGCATTGGCGCGCATGCTGCAACGGCATGCGCGGTTGTTTGCGGTGCTGGAGGCGATCGACAACGGCAAGCCGATCCGCGAAACCCGCGATCTCGACGTGCCGCTTGCCGCGCGGCATTTCCTGTATCACGCGGGTTGGGCGCAGTTGCAGGAGCGCGAGTTCGCCGATCAGGTGCCGATCGGCGTGATCGGGCAGATCATCCCCTGGAATTTCCCGCTGCTGATGCTGGCATGGAAGATCGCGCCGGCGCTGGCCGCAGGCAATACGGTGGTGCTGAAGCCGGCGGAATTCACCTCGCTTACCGCGCTGCTGCTCGCCGAACTTGCGGCGGGGGCAGCTCTGCCGCCGGGCGTATTGAACGTGCTCACGGGCGATGGCGCGACGGGCGCGCTGCTCGTTGAAAATCCGGGAGTCGACAAGATCGCCTTCACGGGATCGACTGAGGTCGGGCGGCTAATCCGTCAGGCAACCGCAGGCACCGGCAAGTCGCTGACGCTCGAGCTCGGCGGCAAATCACCCTTCATCGTGTTCGACGATGCCGATATCGACGGCGCGGTGGAAGGCGTGGTCGATGCCATCTGGTTCAACCAGGGCCAGGTCTGCTGCGCCGGCTCGCGCCTGCTGGTGCAGGAAGGAATTGCAGAAACCTTCCGCAGGCGTCTGATCCGCCGCATGGAAACGCTGCGCGTCGGCCCACCGCTCGACAAGGCAATCGACATGGGCGCCGTGGTTGCGCCAGTGCAGCTCGAGCGGATCAAGGCGCTGGTCGAGACCGGGGTAAAGGAGGGCGCGGAGAAATACCAGGCGCCCGGCGCAATACCGGAGGAGGGATGCTTCTATCCGCCGACCCTGCTCTGGAACGTGCATCCGTCGTCGACCGTGGCGATCGAGGAGATTTTTGGCCCCGTGGCGGTGGCGATGACGTTCCGCACGCCTGATGAGGCCGTGGTGCTCGCCAACAATACGCGCTACGGGCTTGCCGCCAGCGTATGGAGCGAGACGATCGGGCTGGCGCTGGATATCGCGCCGAAACTGCTGGCCGGCGTGGTCTGGGTCAACGCGACCAATTTGTTTGACGCCAGCGTCGGCTTCGGCGGTTACCGCGAGTCCGGTTTCGGCCGCGAGGGTGGCCGTGAAGGCATGTACGAATATCTCAAGCCCAAGGCATGGAGCGGGCGGAAAGCGCGGGCCAAGGCGTTGCCGCCGCCGACCGCCGCCGCCGACCGCGCCGGATTTGGTGTGCCGCCAATCGACCGGACCGCAAAACTTTTCGTCGGCGGCAAGCAAGTTCGCCCCGACGGCAATTATTCGCGCGCCGTGCTGTCGCCGAAGGGCCGGCATCTCGGCGAGGCAGGCGAGGGCAACCGCAAGGACATCCGCAATGCCGTGGCCGCCGCACGCTCCGCCGAGGCGTGGGCGAGGGCGACGGCGCATAATCGCGCCCAAATCCTCTACTACCTTGCCGAGAACCTCTCCGCGCGCGGTGACGAGTTCGCCCGGCGCATCGCCGACATGACGGGCGTATCGGCTGCCAAGGCGCGCGCGGAGGTCGATGCGAGCATAGAGCGGCTGTTCAGCTATGGGGCCTGGGCCGACAAATTCGAAGGGGCAATCCATGCGCCGCCGCTGCGCGGCGTTGCGCTCGCGATGCACGAGCCGATCGGTGTGGTCGGTGTGGCCTGTCCCGACGATGCGCCGCTGCTTGGCTTCGTCAGCCTGATCGCGCCGTTGATCGCGATGGGCAACCGGGTGGTGGCGGTACCGAGCGAGAAGCATCCGCTCGCCGCGACCGATTTCTACCAGGTGCTGGAGACGTCGGATGTGCCGGCCGGCGTCGTCAATATCGTCACCGGCGGCCGCGACGACCTCGTGAAGGTCCTGGCCGCGCACGACGATGTCGACGCACTCTGGGTTTTCGGGTCGCAGGACGCCTCGGCATCGGCGGAACGGCTGTCGATCGGCAATCTCAAGCGCACGCTTGTCGACCACGGCCTGACGCTCGATTGGTACGACAGGGCGGCGAGTGAAGGTCCGATCCTGCTTCGTCATGCCGTGCAGGTGAAGAATATCTGGATTCCCTATGGGGACTAGAGACGTCATCTTGCGGTGATATCGATTGGGATCCGGACCGTCAGAGTTCGGGCAATTTCGAAGAAAGGGACGCAACATGCTCAAGGGCATCAACTCATTGCTCAACGCCGACGTGCTCTATGCCCTCCGTGCCATGGGGCACGGAGATCACCTGGTCGTCTGCGATACCAATTTTCCGGCCGACTCGATCGCGCGCCAGACGGTTCTTGGCCGGTTGCTGCGCATCGACAATGTCAGCACCGCGAAGGCCATCGAAGCAATTCTCTCGGTGCTGCCGCTCGATACGTTCGTCGACGACGCGGCTGTTCGCATGGAGATCGTCGACCAGCCTCAGGAAGTGCCGCCGGTCCAGCGCGAGGTGCAGGCCGCGATCGATTGCGCCGAGGGACGATCCTGGCCGCTGGTCGGCGTCGAGCGCCACGCCTTCTACGAAAAGGCCAAGACGGCCTATTGCGTGATCGCGACGGGCGAGCGCCGTTTCTATGGCTGCTTCCTGTTCACCAAGGGCGTCATCGCGCCGGACGGAGAGTGATGACCATGAGCAGGAATGGCGTCGCCATCCTTGGCGTCTTCGTCGTCGATCTCGCCTTCCGCGCCGGCAACATGCCTGCGATCGGCGAAACGATTGCCGGATCCGGATTCGCGATGGGTCCCGGCGGCAAGGGTTCGAACCAGGCCGTGGCCGCCGCGCGCGCGGGCGCCAGCGTGACCTTTATCTCCCGCATCGGCAGTGATGCTTTCGGCGAGCTTGCGGTCAAGACCTGGGAGGCTGAGGGAATTATACCGCGCGTCGCAAAGACCGCGGAAGCGCCGACCGGCGCCGCGTTTATTTATGTCCACGAGACGCGGGGCGATAACGCGATCATCGTGGTATCAGGGGCAGCCGGCGGTCTCAGTCCGGCTGACATCGACGCGGCGGCTGACGCCATTCGTGCCAGCCGCGTGTTCGTGACTCAACTCGAGCAGCCGGTCGACGCGGCGCAGCGAGGGCTCGAAATCGCGCGCGCCGCGGGCAGCATCACGGTGTTCAACCCCGCGCCGGCCATCAAGTTCGACAGCAGCCTGTTTGCGCTCTGCGACTATGTCGTCCCCAATGAGACCGAGGCCGAAGCATTGACCGGGATCGCTGTGGGCGACCTCGCGGCCGCGCGCCGCGCCGGAGACGCGCTGCTGGCCAAAGGGGCTGGGACGGCGCTGATCACGCTCGGCGAGCGCGGGGCGCTGTTCCATGCGCGGGACCGTTCGCTGCATGTGCCGCCCTTTGCCGCCGGCAAGGTGGTCGAAACCACCGGTGCGGGCGATGCATTCGTCGGCGGCTTCGCGGCGGCGCTCGCGGACGGCGCCGATCCGCTCGAGGCTGCGCGTTTCGGTTCGGCGACGGCGGGGATTTCGGTGACGCGCGCCGGGACCGCTCCCGCCATGCCGCGACGCGCCGAGATCGAAGCTCTCTTGAGGAAGTGATCCGCGCCATGATGCGGAATGATCCGATCAAGCATGTCTTCATCTGGCCGGCGGTGCTCGTCGTGCTGGCGATCTCGATCTTTCCGCTGATCTATTCGCTGACCACAAGCTTCCTCAGCTATCGCCTGATTCCGCCGATCCCGCCCCGGGTCGTCTGGTTCGGCAATTATGTATCGCTGCTGCAGGAGCCGCGCTTCTGGAATGCGATCTACACGACCACGCTGATCGCCTTCATCGCCGTCGGACTGCAATACACTATCGGATTCGCCGTGGCGCTGGCGCTGAACGCGCGCGTGCCGGGTGAACGGCTGTTTCGCGTCGCCTTGCTGCTACCCATGCTGCTCGCTCCGGTGGCCGTCGCGCTGGTGGCGCGCATGATCTTCAACCCGACCATGGGACCGCTCAACCAGCTTCTGGGAAGGTTCGGTCTGGTCAACCTGCCGTTCCTCACCAATGGCCATTGGGCGCTTGGCTGCATCATCGCGGTCGAGGTCTGGCAGTGGACGCCGTTCGTGGTGCTGATGATGCTGGCCGGTCTGCAGACGCTACCGGAAGATGTCTACGAGGCGGCCGAGCTCGAGAACGCCAGCGCCTGGCAACAGTTCTGGGGAATCACATTTCCGATGCTGCTGCCGATCTCGGCTGCGGTCGTCTTCATCCGGCTGATCGAGAGCTACAAGATCATGGACACCGTCTTCGTGATGACGGGCGGCGGACCGGGTGTGGACACCGAGACCCTGACCTTGTTCGCCTACCAGGAGGGCTTCAAGAAGTTCAATCTCGGCTATACGTCGGCGCTCAGCTTCCTGTTCCTGATTGCGATCACGATCATCGGCGTGACCTATCTGGCGCTGTTGCGGCCGCATCTGGAGAAGCGCCGATGAGCGACCGCGGCCTGATCGGATTGTCGCCCTGGGGCCGTCGGCTGGTGACCGCCGGCTGTCTCATCTGGTGCCTGATCAGCATATTTCCGCTCTATTGGGTGGTCGTGACGGCATTCAAGACCCCGCCGGGAGTCGTCGGTGGCCCGACATACCTGCCGTTTATCGACTTCACGCCGACCTTGCAGCCCTTCATCGATCTCTATCAGGGTATCAGGGGCGAATTCTTCCGGACGTTCCTGAA
Source organism: Bradyrhizobium erythrophlei (assembly GCA_900129675.1). Taxonomy (GTDB): domain Bacteria; phylum Pseudomonadota; class Alphaproteobacteria; order Rhizobiales; family Xanthobacteraceae; genus Bradyrhizobium; species Bradyrhizobium erythrophlei_A. The sequence continues at coordinate 5,219 of FSRD01000004.1, forward strand.
TTCGACCATTGTGGGCCTGTCGGCGGCGGCGATCGCGACCGCGATCGGTGCAATGGCGGCCTATGCGCTGGTGCGCTTCGAATTCAGGGTTCGCCTCGGCACCGGCCTCGCCTTCTTCCTGCTCGCGCTCGGTGGCTACCTGCTGTTCAACATCACGTTCGGATTCACCAGGCCGCAGGCCTTGCTGCTCGCGTTTCCTATCGCGCTCGTGGCTGCTGTAGTCGCCAATCGCCTGCCGTTGCCGGGGCCGATCCTCGGCAATGAGGACATTCTGTTCTGGTTCGTCAGCCAGCGCATGTTCCCGCCGATCGTCACGGCGTTTGCGCTGTATCTGCTCTACAGCGAAATCGGCCGTCTGGGTTTCCAGCTGATCGACAGCTTCGTCGGCCTGACGCTGTGCTACGTCGCGTTTTCGCTACCGATCGTCGTCTGGCTGATGCGTGATTTCTTCGAGGCCGTGCCGATCGAGGTCGAAGAGGCGGCGATGGTCGACAACGTGCCAAGCTGGCGCATCTTCCTCGGCATCGTGGTGCCGATGTCGATGAACGGCCTGCTCGCGACCTTCATGATCACGCTGGCCTTTGTCTGGAACGAGTTCCTGTTTGCGCTGTTTCTGACCAATTCGAGATGGCAGACGCTTCCCATTCTGGTGGCGGGACAGAACAGCCAGCGCGGTGATGAATGGTGGGCGATTTCGGCCGCGGCCCTCGTCGCCATCGTACCAATGATGATCATGGCAGGCCTGCTCAGCCGCATGATGCGGTCGGGCCTGCTGCTCGGAGCCATCAAGTAAGAAAACGTGAAAAGGGAGGACAATACCATGTTGCGACGAACGTTCCTGATGCTTGCCACCTCGCTCGCGACGGCCTGTGCCGCGAGCCAGGTCAACGCTGCCTGCAGTCCGGACTATACCGGCGTTACGCTAACGGTGGCGTCGCAGACCGGGCCGTATATCGCCTCTGCCCTCAAGCTCGGCGCCGACGAATGGACGAAGAAGACCTGCGGCAAGGTCAACGTCGTCGAGTTTCCGTGGTCGGAGCTCTATCCGAAGATCGTAACGTCGCTCACTCAGTCCGACGCGACGTTCGACCTCGTCAGCTTCGCGCCGGCGTGGTTGCCGGATTTCGTTCCCTATCTCAGCGAAATGCCAAAGGAGATGCAGTCCGGCAAGGATTGGGACGATATCGAGCCGGCCTATCGCGAACGACTGATGGTGTGGGAAGGCAATATCTATTCGCAATCGATGGACGGCGACGTCCACACCTACACCTACCGCATGGACCTGTTCAGCGATCCCAAGGAGAAGGACGCGTTCAAGGCCAAGTATGGCTACGACCTCGCTCCGCCGAAGACCTGGAAGCAGTATCTCGACATCGCGGAGTTCTTCCAGCGTCCGGAAAAGGGGCTGTGGGGAACGGCAGAAGCCTTCCGCCGCGGCGGCCAGCAGTTCTGGTTCTTCTTCAGCCACGCAGCCGCCTATACCAACAATCCAAACTATCCGGGCGCGATGTTCTTCGATCCTGAAACGATGGATGCCCAGATCAACAATCCGGGTTGGGTGAAGGGATTGGAGGAATACATCCGGGCGTCGAAGGTCGGTCCTCCGAACGCGCTGAACTTCTCGTTCGGCGAAGTGAACGCAGCCGTGGCCGGCGGGCAGGTCGCGGAATCGATCGGCTGGGGCGATACCGGCGTCATCGCGGCCGACCCCAAGCAGTCGAAGATCTCGGGCAAGGTCGGCTCGGCGATGTTGCCCGGTTCGGACGAGATATGGAATGCGAAGACGAAGAAGTGGGACAAGTTCCCGTCGGTCCTGCCGGGGCCGTTCATGGCGTTCGGCGGCTGGCAGATTGCCGTGCCGAAGGCCGGCAAGAACCAGCAGGCAGCCTGGGACTTCGTCAAGACCCTGACCAGTCCGGAAGTGTCCGGCCAGGCGGCGATCACCGGCGGCAGCGGCGTCAATCCCTATCGCAAATCGCACACCGCCAATCTGCAGCTGTGGAGCAAGATCTTCACGCCTGAAGAGGCCAAGGAATATCTTGGCGCGCAGTCCGACTCCATCAATGCCAAGAACGTCGCGCTCGACATGCGGCTGCCCGGCTATTTCTCCTACACCGAGGTGGTGGAAATCGAACTCGGCAAGGCGGTTGCCGGCCAGACCACGCCTCAGGCCGCGCTCGATGCGGTGGCGAAGGAGTGGAACCGGCTGACCGACGAGTTCGGCCGTGCCAAGCAACTCGCCGCCTATCGCGCGGCGATGGGCCTGCCGCCCAAGAACTAGCATACATGGATTGCCCGGATGACGCGCGAGCGTCATCCGGTGCTTGATGGCCACTGGCCAGAGACGGAACGGGATTTTATGGCGTACGTCGAGATCGAGAACGTCAGCAAGGCATACGGGCCCTACAAGATCATCGAAGGGCTCGATCTCAACGTGGCCGACGAGGAGTTTGTCGTGCTTGTCGGCCCGTCCGGCTGCGGCAAGACGACGACATTGCGGATGATCGCGGGACTGGAAAGCGTCACCGGCGGGACCATCCGGATCGGCGACCGCGACGTGACGCAACTGCGCCCCGGCTTGCGCAATTGCGCGATGGTATTCCAGAACTATGCGCTCTATCCGCATATGACGGTCAGCGAGAACATCGGTTACGGCATGAAGGTGCGCGGTGAAGCGCGCGCCACGATCGAGAAAGCCGTCAAGGACGTGGCAAAGATTCTCGACCTCGAGCAGTATATTGACCGTCGTCCCAAGCAGCTGTCGGGCGGTCAGCGTCAGCGGGTGGCGATCGGACGCGCTATCGTGCGCAGTCCGGATGTCTTCCTGTTCGACGAGCCGCTGTCCAATCTCGACGCTAAGCTTAGAATCGAGATGCGCACCGAGATCAAGGCATTGCACCGCCGGCTCGCCAAGACGATCGTCTATGTGACGCATGATCAGGTCGAGGCCATGACAATGGCCGACCGCGTCGTGGTGATGAACCGCGGCCGGATCGAGCAGGCAGCGGATCCGATCACGATCTACGAGAAGCCGCGCAATCTCTTTGTTGCAGGCTTCATCCGGCGCGCCCAGCATGAATTTCATCCATGGCGAGATTGTCGCCCGGGACGGCGCGCTATTTTTCATCGAGCCATCGGGCACGGTATTGGCGGTACCGAAGTCCCGCGAGGCGGCTTATACAGCCAGCATTGGCAAACTCGTGGTGCTGGGCGTCCGGCCAGACCATGTTGTCCACCAGGGGGCGCCGGCCGGCTCATTCGTCCGTATGATCGTGAGAGACGTCGAGCCATTGGGACCGCATACGCTTGTGATCGGCACCGTTGGCGCCTTTCCGTTCACCGCGCAGATGCAGGTCGGAGTTGCCGCCGAGCCCGATCGGCCGTTTGATGTGGGACTCGACCTGCAGCGAGCACATTTGTTCGATAAGGCGTCAGGACAGGCGATCGTGGCCTGATTTCTCTGGCTCTCTATCTCGATGGTAGCAGAGTACTCAGGATGCCCGTGTAAAACTAAGCTCACTATTAGGTTGGCGGAGATGTAGAAGCGCGAGGGACGCAATTGCGCGTCTACAGGATGCGCAGCATGGGTGCTGCTTCTGGAGCGGTAGTTTGATGGCCGTTGAAGTAAAACAATGAGCGACAAGAATCCGGTGTTTCTCGTGCGGCAGTCGAACGGTGAGGATCCGAAAATCGCATAAGCCCTTGATTTCTGGTGGGCCCGGCAGGACTGAAACAGCATTGAATTTGCGGGCGAATTTGTGACTAACTAGTCTAATGGTCGCATTGAGTCGCTTAAGGTTTGATACGGAGTAAGGCAACAACAGATCGCGCGCCGCAACATCGCAGTGCGCGATGAAGGTCTCGATTGCCTCCTCGCTGGTGCAGATCAGCATGGCCAGTTCGCGCGCCTGCCGGAGGTCATCGACCGGAGGCACAGGCTCGCTATCGCTCAGGAGCATCCGTTCAGCGGCCCGACCAGCCATCAGCTCAATGCACTGATCATACACGCTCCCGATGACATCAGAGACCGCGCTCCGATCCTCGCCCGCGCCAGACGAAAGAGGCGGAAACAGATATGTGCAGCCTACAGCCACCGCGCCACATTCCGACTCTACCATTTCGATCGCCGATATCCGGGACCCGGGTTCACGGTCGCGCCGCCAACCTCATGTCCGAGCAGCCGCGCGGCGACCGCGTGACCGGCTTCGTGAACGGCAATCAGCATGTCCTGATCGAACGAACGACCGGGTACCGGAGAGCTGTCGTCATCCAAATCATTTTCGTCCATGGGCTGGCCGCTGCCGTCGTCGGCGTTGCCCACTCCGAGACAGGCAGCGGCCGCCGCTTCATCGTCCATACGAACCGATGGAGGTTGCCCCGTGGCCCAAGTCAATGATCTCAGCCGAAGCCTGACCGCGTTTGATCCGATCTCGACCTTGGTGGTGGTCGTCGAGATGAGCAAGGCGAACTGGCTGGTGAGCGGCGTTGTTCCCGGCGTCGAGCGCCAGCCGTTGAAGAAACTGGAGCCGGATGCGACGGCACTGTTACGATTGATCGAGCGGTGGCGGAACGAGGCGGTGCGTGCTGGCCGGCCGGTCAGCCGGATCGCGCTGGCCTATGAGGCTGGCCGCGACGGCTTCTGGCTGGCGCGCTGGCTTATTGCTCGTGGGATCGAGGCGCATGTCATCCATTCGGCAAGCGTTGCAGTGTCACGCGAGCGCAAGCGGGCGAAGACGGACCGACTGGATGCGGCGATGTTGATGCGCGTATTCCTGGGATGGTTGCGCGGTGAGCGGGGGCACTGCGGGATGGTGGCGATCCCGACGATGGAGGAGGAGGATGCGAGGCGCCCGAGCCGCGAGCGCGAGAGCCTTGTCGACGAGCGCTCTCGCATCACCAACCGCATGAAGAGTGCGCTCGCCCGTCTCGGGATTCGGGGATTCAAGCCGCATCTGCGCAAGGCGCCTGAGCGTCTGGCAGGTCTGCGGACAGCGGAGGGCACGGGCCTGCCGGCAAATATCATCGAGGAGTTCCGGCGCGACATGGCTCGGCTGGCACTGGTCCGTGAGCAGATCAGCTCGATCGAGAAGACACGTGCCGAGCGGCTCGAGCGGGCCCCCGATACAGGGCCGCATGCGATGGTGCGGTTGCTCGCCAGGGTGATCGGTATCGGCATCGAGACGGCGGACATGCTGGTGCAGGAGATCCTGTCGCGGAAGCTTCGAGATCGAAGAGCGGTGGCGCGCTACGCCGGGCTCACGGGATCGCCCGACGAGAGCGGTTTGAAACGCCGAGAGACGGGCCTGGCCAAGGCCGGCAATGCGCGGGTACGACGTGGGCTGATCCAGTTGGCGTGGCGCTTCCTGATGTTCCAGAAAGACAGTGCGCTGGCGCAGTGGTATCGCACGCGGACCGAGGGGCCGAGCGGCGCGCGCAAGACGACGATGATCGTGGCGCTGGCGCGCAAGCTGCTGATAGCGCTGTGGCGCCTGGTCACGACCGGCGAGGTGCCGGACGGTGTCGAGCTGCGGCCGGCGGCGTGAGCAACACTCTAGAACGAGAAAGGACAAACAGGGTTCGGCAACCTGACCGCACTTGATACGCCGGGTTGCCGATGACGATCCGAGGTGGCGGCAATCCGCATTCGGCTATGGCTGCAATGCCGCTGAGAGAATGGACCCGCCGCCTCGGAGCCTTGCCCGCCGAAGCGTATGACTGCTTCATGGTCGGGACCCCATACGGGTTCAACCGAATACAAGCGTGGTTCGCGCGATTGATCGCGGCCAATGGCAGGCTCCCCTCGGATCATCGCGCGGCCAACCACCCGATCGCCGGCAGCCTGCCGCCGTGCTCGCGTCCGTCAAGGACAAGCCTTCGGCGGCGCCGAAGAAGCGCCGTCCTTGACCGCCGCTGCGCGCGACGGCGATGGCAATATGCGGTCGGGACGGAAGAATGCTCGCGGCGCGGGTCGAACAAACGAATGGAATGCACAGGACGACCAGATTGGCGTGACGCCGCCTTGACAAAGAAAGCCCCATACAAGCCGTATGCCCGAATTGGGCTCGTACGGATCTGTGCGGGTTGCGCCTTGCAAGCGCGTTGAAGTCTGCCGTCTGCGATGACGGCCGCGGCAAAGCCTAGCGAGCAGCCGCGAACCGAGTCTTGCGTGGCGTCCGGTAACGGCCGCTGCGAAGCGTAGACAGGGAGGTTGCAGGCCGGAACGACAGTGAACGGGAACATAGCCCCGAAATCGATCGTGATCGGAGTAGCCGACCCTATCCCGCAAAGGGGAAGGCGGAATCGCAGCCCGCGCTATAGCGAGCGGCCTGAGATGCTCCCGGGGTTCGTACCGCCAGCATGCAACCAAAGGAAGCAACGCGAACAAGGGAGATCCATCCGGTTCAGGCGCAAGCCTGTAGGACCTGCCAAGCCGAAGAGGTGAGAAGGGTCTGATGACCGGGTGGAAGTCAGACTGACTGATAGTACTCCGAGGTCGGGAGAGCCGGCTACATGGGGAAGCGGTCAGCGGTAGTTGAATTGTTCTTGGGCGACATGGGCTCCATGCAACGGGAGTTACGGCCTTCTACTCAGAGAGAAGATCAGCTGACCATGGAAACGAAACTTGAACAGATAGCAGTGAAAGCTGTGAACCAACTGCCGAAGAGCGTGGTGCGGGAAATCCGCACGCCACGTTCTGTGGGAGCCGGGGGCGGGCGACCGCCTCCGGCGACCCGGTGGGCGCGAGGTAACTCGCGTCCCTACCGCGAAAGTGGCCGGACCACGGTCAAAATGCGGCCACCAGTTTCGGCCGAATGTGCCGCGCACGACCCCATATAGGCCTCTTTTGAGTGGGCATGGGATCGTGTAGTCTTTCCTTCAAGCTGCTCTTCGAGACGGGATGTGCCGACGTCTCCGTTACAGCCGAATGGGCAGCGCAGATGCTTTCGGCAGGCACCGCATTCTCCAAAACCGACAATCCTTTTGTGCCGGTCTCTCACTGAGCATTCGCAGTGCGCACGGTGCACGGCGATGATTGCGCGAAACTCTACTTCGACCGCAATGAGGGAACGCCATGAGATCAAATCTTGGAACATTCGCAACAGCGCTGTTGGCAAGCGCATTCGCCACGGCGGCCTGGTCGCAAGGACTGGGCCGCGTGAACTTCGAGACCTCGTGCACGCCGCAGGCGCAGGAGAAATTCGACCGCGGCCTGGCAATGGTGCATTCATTCTTCTATCCGGATAGTGTCCAGGCCTTCACCGAAGCCGCTGCCGCCGACCCGCAATGCGCGATCGCCTACTGGGGCATCGGAGTAGATCGGCGGCGACCTTACCCTCACTTCGCTGGGAGCGTGGCGGGCTTTTTCGGTGCCGGCGGTGTTCCCGAAAGAGGAACAATCACGAAATGTCGGCATTATCCCGGCGTCTAGTCAGACTGGAAGGGCGGATGTACCCCTTCCATCAAGGCTCCCTAACGGGGGCCTTTTGTGTTTGGGACCCATGGAGGACGGATATGGAAATTAAAGAGCATATGGAAGTTATCGGCGCTGACGGCGTGCATGTCGGTACTGTGGACAAGGTCGAAGGCGGTCGCATCAAGCTGACGAAAAAGGACAGCGGCGAAGGCTCTCACAAGGGCCATCATCACTTCATCGACAAAAGCCTCGTTGCGGAGGTCGAAGGCAACAAGGTCAGGCTTTCCGCGAACGCAGATGTCGCGGTGACTATGGAACAGGAAAAGTAGAGATCCTCGAGCTGGCAAGGGCGGAAGATCCGCCATCCTGTAGGAAATTAAGGTTTGGCGGCGTTATCCTCCAAGGTGCCGTCAAGGGCGCGCGGTATACCGGCGAGTTTAGAGCCGGGTCCGCGCGCTTCTAGTTTTAGCACCGCGTCCGATGTCGATCGGCTTGAAGCGGCCGCCGACGAAGCGGTTGCGGCGTGCGGTGGTGACGTGCGCGACGCGCTCAAGGCGCCAATCGTTGAGTTTTTGGAAAATGAAGTCTGCAAGTTGATGCACGCTGTTTCGCACGCCTACGTGCGTGGAAGGTTCAAAACCTATACCGGCCGACACTCGATCGGCTAGGAGCGAGGTACATGGCCGAGGTAACGTACTGCCGTTCATCGTCAGCGATGACGGCGTTGCCGCCGGCGAGCCGACCGAATGCTGCGCCGTGCGGGCCAACCCCTCAGCGGCCCGTAGTAAGCCGCGGCGGGGACACCATCCAGAGTTCGATTGCCGCGAGGATGGCAACGGCAGCGCCGATGACCACATGCACCGTCATCGCGGTGGTTCCCTGGAAGCCAAATACCCAAGGTGAAACCAGCGTCCACAATCCCACGATGAGGTTCAGCCACTCCTCCCAGACTGCGAATGCCGCAAGCGCCGCGATAGCAAGCGCCGCGATGACGATGCCGGCGATCATGGCGTTTTCGGAGGCCCTTCCGGCCTCGAATGCGAACATCCAAGGCGAAAAGAACAGAACCGCGCCGAGGACTAGGTTCGCGACGTCACACAATTTTGCGTTCGTCCAATTCTCCATCATGACACCCTCCATTGAAGGTAGTCCTGGCTATTCAACCGAGCGTCGCCGTCGGAGTTCCACTGCACGATCGTCGCAGGGCCAAGTCGCTCCTGCACCGCGCAAAGAGGGCCACGTCGGCGCGGTCGCGTTCAGCCGAACTGGCGATCCCGCTACGAGCGATTTCAGCGACGCGAAGGTGATCAAGAAATTTGGCGACGTGCCCGATGATCTAAGTGCTTTGTAGCCGACACCCGCAAGGCTTTCGATCAAGCATGATCAGCGGAAGTGACGTAGAATTTATGTGGGTCGAAATGTGGGGTCGCTATCAACAGGTTAAAATATAACAGCAAAAACAATGCGTTACGCGATAAATTGGCGGAAGGGGTGTCCTGTCAACCCTCTTGAATTTGCTAGGTTTTATTGTTGCGATTCGACAAAAGCCACGGTCTAGACCACGGGGTAGAGCAGGGCGGTGAGTGGCAAATCGATTTCCTGCCGCCTGCGGATCAGACGCTCGGCGCGCATGCAACCGTTTCAACAGTTTCCGATGCGATTCATCCACATTTTTTCAAGAACGGTGCATAGCCGCATAGTTTGCTGAGCGTTCTGACGAATCGCATGCGAGGCTTCGCGCGCTCGGTGAAAAAAGCAGAAGGCCGGCGCGCAAACACCGGCCTTCATGCTCACCGCGCTGGCGCGCCTGGATTCGGCTTCCGCTCGGGTCCACCTCACGAGCCTGCACTATCGTTGCCAGTACGGCAACGCCCTCGGCCGTGTATAGCGGGGACATCGGATAACCCTCCCCATGACTCTAGGAAGCTCGCCGGCGAGCCCGGCCGCTGCAGGCTGTCATGTGCCGGTCGATCGGCGCCAGCGCTAGCTCGGGTCGCCGTGCGGATCTCTAAACCGAAATTTTAGACTTGGCGCCCATCGTTTAAGTTGTGCTCTAGCGAGATTCACAATCTGGAGATTCAAATATGGGTGATGACGTGGAATTAGTGTGCAAAGACTGCGGCGGGAAGATCGCCTACCCAAACCAGCCGCCCGAGACCGATGACATCGTCAGTTGTGCCGGATGCGGGCTTACCCTCGGCGTTTTCGAACTCGTTATGGACGAGGCAAATTTCGAGAGGGGCGAATTGAGGCTCAGGCTTATTGGCGAGACGCTAAAGCCGGATTGGGGCTCGTTCGCCGCTCTGAATGTTGAACTCATGGCACAGGTTTGAGGCGCGGGACCGAAGCCCCGCGGTGACTTTAGGAAGGCCGCTGGTGGGTCCGGGATCTGCGGGGATGTGGGCTCGTCAGCATCGATTTTGCGGGCCGGTTGGAGTCCCTAGTGCGCTTGGGGTGACTTATCATTCGCATTTCCCAGCCTCGCCTTAGAGTGCTCATGCTCAGCAATCCACTTAACCGCGTCATATTCCGCAATGAAGCCCTTGATTACTCCCGTTTCGCCATCGGGCCATAGAATATCGACCTCCCAGCCAGTTCCGGGATTTTTCCGCGTCAAGAAAGTTGGTCGCTGCTCGAACATCCTTCGAATAATGCGCCTGTGACGGCCCGGTTCAAGACAGTCATCCTGCCAGATCAAACTGACCCGCTACCAGAACCCTAGAAGGCCGTTCGCCGGGCTTGAGAGAGTCGCTGGTGAGTCCGGCCGCTGCAGGCTGTCATGTGCCGGTCGATCAGCGCCAGCGCCTGGGCGAGTCTGTGCGGCCGGGCGGTGCAGCCGCGGCATTCATTCGAACGGCAGTTTCTCCTGGCCCTCATGCCATTCGATCACGCTGAAAAGCATCCCGCGCTTGAGCATCTCGGCCTGAAGGTCGGCGGCGTGCTTCTTCCACGCTGGCGTCTCGCGAACACGAAACCGTGGATCCTCGCCTCCCTGCTCCTGCGCATGTCGGAACAGCCGGCAAATACCTACGTTCTGAAAAAGGCGGATAGGTTGGTTCGCAGTGCAGGCACCGCGGTGCCCGCCAATTAATTGCCCAAGAGAAGAGCCCGTTCTTTTGCGTAACGCTCATCGCCCGGTGGCGCGGTACCGAAGCCCCGCGCCCTTTGTCGCAGTGGCATTCACGTTCTAAGATGCACGTGGTAAGGGAGGCGCGCTAACCTCCCTACAGCGGGCACCATGATCCTCTCAACACATGCTGTCGTCGGTGGCGCGATCGCAAGCTTCATGCCCGGTCATCCAGTGCTTGCCTTTGTGATTGGAGCAGCTAGTCACTTCGCGATCGATGCGATTCCGCATGTGGATTATCCGCTTCACTCGATTTCGGTTAAGCGAAGCGCGACCTCGGCGCTGACGCTAAATTGGTTGTTGGTTCAAGATCTCGGCTTAATTACGCTGGACGCCTGCGTTGGCCTAGCAATCGTGCTCTGGCTTTACGCTTCGCCTGGGGCCACCACCGCTGTACTTGCGGGCGCATTGGGCGCGATGTTGCCGGATCCCTTGCAACTTCTGCACAAGCTATATCCGCGCGAACCTCTTAGATCGCTGCAGCGATTTCACGCTTGGAGTCACACAAAGCGAAGACTGAGTTGGCCGCTTGGAGTGAGTGCTCAGCTGTCGTTCGTAGCGCTGGTTGTCGGGTTGCGCGCCATATTGGCTTAGTACGCGGGGCCTTTCGACCCCGCGCCCTCCTCATTTACCCTGCTACCGCCTGAGCCGCCTTGCGTGAGCGGCAATCCGCTACTGGTTTCGCTTTCTGGCCGTTCGGCGCCGGCGCTTCACTGATCGGGCTCCTGCACTATCTCGCGAACCATGGTTCTGATCGTATGCTGATCAGCCATCGGCATCGTCGCGACCACCGCAGCGAACTCCGCACCGGTCGAGTTCGGGCTCAGCCTAATCGGATCTTTCTTGAAGATGCGCCCCTTACCTTCAAGCAGCCATTCGAGATTTACACAGTGCTTCTCGGTGAACTCAGCGATCTCGCGATGCTTGAGCTTCAGGACCGGCTTGATCTCGTCGTCGGAAAGGTCGCGCGATGCTGCTATGTCCCTGATCCGTTGCCGCATTGCCTCTTTGAACTCGCGTCGGCGCGCCATCGTTTCGCTGTTGGACTGGTGCGACGCGGCGATAGATTTGCGCGTCGGGTGGGTGCGCCGGATTGGCCGGAAGGATTGCCAGCGCGGCGGCGCCGGCAGCTGCGGTCCAAATTTCGCCGCGCCTGGTCGACTGGCGGGAACGTGGGTCGTTCGAGGGTCATGGTGGTTGCTCGCGGTTTAACGGCTTTCTGAGGGCCGGTAGCGCCAGCGGTTCGGCACTGGCACCGGGAGTCTCAGAAACACAGCCGGACCCCGGCGCCGACGGACTCGACCGTGCCGGCCCCGTCCGAAACCGGGATCAGGGGAAACTTCTGACGCGAGCCGTAGCCGCCCTTGACGGTGAGCAGGTCGCGATAGTTCAGCGTAGCGGCCTTCATGCGGACCAGCACCTGGCCGGCAGCGGGATGGGGGACGGGCCTGTCGACGAGCCTGAGACCTTCTGCTCCGTCCGGTCCCTGCAGTTCGTAGGACTTCATGGCGCTCCTCCATCGAGCGTGCTTCTGTCGGCGTCGCTCTGATTCTTTCGAGAACCGCGTCAGCCTCCAAAGCCGCGACACCGCCGCGGTCGCGGACGGCTGCATAGCACTGCTCGTTGATGCCGCCGACCGTGCTGTAGTGCCGCCGGACATCGTCGAGCGGAATCGGCCTTGGCGTCCAAGTCGCGTTTGGGTGGGTCACCAGCCATGGGCCGACTCCTAAAACAGCGAATTCCCAAAGGCAGAACTCTAGCCGGGATCTATCGCCCGCCGAGTCATCTCGGCGGGTTTTTCTTTGCCCTAAGGGGCTGCGCAGGGCCTCAAAACAAAGCGGGCCCGAAGTGCCTAGGAGGCCGGGCCCATAACCTCAACGACGGCCATGGGTGTCGTTCGGCTACCCTGACAATCATAAGAAAATTTAACGATACCGTTTTGCGTTAGCTCAAGGGCTGGCCGCCATCAATTGATCGGGATCAATGAGGCCGGTGATTGGCCTAGTAGTAGTTAAAGCGCTGGGTAATTTCAGCGGCCCAGCATCGTGCCGCCGGGCGATCATATTCCGCTTGCGCGGCGCTGTGCTTTTCGAGCCACGAATGTGCCCTCCCATTCATGCCTCAAGAACCTGGCAGGTGCCATGGCCAAGGGGGAAGGGTGGCGACGTTCGACTCTCGCCCGTCACGTTCCCATTTGCCTTCATTCGCGTCGGCTCATCATTGGGCTCAACGCCCCCGCTTCGGTGGAATGCGAGCCCGATAAATCCAATCACCAACAGGACGGCGCCGGCTATGATCAGCCAATGTGGATATCCCAATTGAAGCATTCCCAGCTCTCTCGCAGGTTCTCGCTCCTTGAGTATCTCCACACTACACTCCGCGCGGCGCCAGGGGATAGCGGACCTTTTGAACACGATATACTGGCCATATCACGAGCCTTTTCGTTTCCCGCGCGGCATTTATTCTTCGCACTGAACGGTGTACCGGGTCGCAGCCGCCCGGCAAGTTCGATGGGCTTCCTTTGATGCCGCCCGCATGTCTGGCAGCGCAGCCGGTGTCTGGGGACAAAATCTTCCGCTCTATATCGCCGAGTTGCAGTTCCGGTATGATGCTCGCTTTAACGCGGGCCATTTCAGAACGACGATTGACCATCTGAGAGATTCAAATGAAAAAGCCAGCCACGAATCCGACTGAGCAAAAATGTCCGGCATGTAATGGAACCGGGTTTCCGGTGGTAAAGCAGCCCGATCAGCCCAACCGTAAAGTCTATCCTACGCGGTGCAAGAAATGCGGTGGTAAGGGGCGGATAACAGGGGCCGCCAACTGAAGCCCTTATTTAAGGAGCGGAACAGGCGGATTGCGAGATTCTTTTGGCTTACGTTTCAGTCGGATTATCAAGCGTGCTCCGCTCCGAAGCTCTATGTCGTGACCATCAACTAGCTGCTTTGCCCACTCGATTGCGTCGGGATCGTTATCGCAGGAGAACGCTCGGGAGTTGATGAAATTCCCATCGTCACCGATGGTGTACACGCGGTAATCTGCCATTCCCATTTTTCCACCCGACTCTTTTTGGTCCGTGGTGGTATTCCAATTCCCTTCATGAAAATCAATGCGGCGTCTGGTCCCGGACGCAGATTCAATTCAGTGCGCCGGGAAGGGCGTGAATTTCCGGCTTTCGGCCTTTCATTGGTTTCCTTTAGGCTCTCGTACGTGGGATATGTTGGGTTTCAAAGCGGGGAAAGCTATGAAGATCGAAGATTATTCTTGGGCTTTTGAAGAGCGAACCGCACAGCAATACAATCATTTCATCCTTCTCGGAGCGAAGGGGATGGTATTGGCCTATCCAACTATTCCGATGAGACACCCGGAAGATTATTATTCTGAGGATCAAGCATTAAACGCTAGTGCACAGCGATCGTCAATGCCGCTAAGGTGATCCGCCCGAGCAAAGCTGACAATGCCGGCCTGAGAGGAACAGACCACACAAAAAAGCTGGTGGAGGTTGCCATGATCGAATGGTTCGACGACCTGAAAGTCGGCATGCGGTACAAGGGTGGCGAAGCCGAAGTCACCCGAGACGATATCAAGCGTTTCGCCGCCGAGTTCGATCCGCAACCCTTTCATCTCGACGAAGCTGCAGCCGAGAAAACGATCTTCAAAGGTCTGGCCGCCTCGGGCTGGCACACTGCTGCGACGGCGATGCGGCTTCTCGTCGCCCTTCGTCCGTTCGGGCCGCATCCGGTGTTGGGCCTCGCCGTCGACGAACTGCGCTGGTTGGCTCCAGTTCGCCCCGGTGACGTTCTGCGCATCGAGGGCGAGGTGGTCGAGCTCACGCCATCTCGGACCAAGCCGCAGGGTTTGGTTCGGGTCAAGTGGACGGTTTACAATCAAAACAACGAGCCAGTTCTGACATTCACCCCGACAGCCATCGTCCCGCGCCGTCCAACCCCGTAGACGACAATTTGCTCGGCGGTATGTTTTTACACGGCCAACCCACAGGAGACATCGGCTACTTGAAGTGCTACGTGTTCGCCGACGGCTACCGGAGCCAATTTGCTTGTCGCGCATTATTAGACCCCCAGCAATCGATGAGCTTTCAGTGCTCTCAGCACTATGCTTCAGATCGAAAGCAGTGTGGGGTTACGACAACGACTTTATGGAAGCGTGTCGCAGAGAGCTCTCCATTGAACCTTGTGACTCGCGATCGACCTCGATCGCGGTTGCGGAACAGGACGGCAGGCTTGCTGGCGTTGCGCAAATTAAAGTCAATGGATGCGAAGCAGACTTGCTCAAGCTTTTCGTCGAACCGACGGTTCTGCGTGACGGTATCGGCAGAGCACTTTTTGCTTGGGCGGTCGACTTGGCAACAAGCCAAGGTGCCGATCGCCTTTTGATCGAGGCTGACCCGGACGCCGCGCCCCCGGCGCCTATTTAGCCAATCGCCCAACTTAAGATCGCTTTGCAATGGGGGATCAGTGTCGTTCGGCACCGTAGGATCACACCGAGTTTTTACGAGGTCCGCAACCAGATAGTATCTGTTGATCTTGTTTAAGGCTGCCTGCCTTGCACATTTTGAAACAAACGCGTGGCTTCGCCGTCGGGAGATTGACGAGTTGCACTGTCCTTATTTGAGGGCCGGTGTCTTGATTTAATGTTGTTCCGATGTGCGGAACCCCCGATTCAAATCGACTTCCGTCTATGGGCGGGTTTATGGTCAAGTCATCACCGCCCTGCCTTCGGCTTCTATCGGTGACTGAGAGTTTGGTAACGCGCCCGCCTAATCTTGGGAGCGGCACATGCCCGAATACAGAGCCTTTATCTTCGGTCCCGACGGACACTTTTCCGGCTTCGAAGAGATGGTCTGCGACGATGACTCAAAAGCCATCGAGAGGGCTGAACGGCTCGTTGACAGTCACGACGTGGAGCTTTGGAACGGCGCTCGTATGAAGCTGACAATGCCTCAACGGAGCCCGCAGTGTCACAGACTCATCTCGCCGAAGCATCGCTGTCGAGCGGTGCTACGCTCACCATCGAGCGCCGTGGGCGGGTGGCATTGTTTCAGACGGAGGAACCACGATGGCCGACCAAGCAACCCAGATGACAGAATCGTTACGCCGCACGTCGCCGCCGAAGTCGGCCGCCACGGAGGGCGTCGAGACGAACGCCAGCGCCGTCCGCCCGTTTCGGGTGAGCGTGCCAGACTCCCAACTCGCCGAACCGTAGAGAGACCGAGGAGGCCGCAACATGAACGAGCACCAAATTGCGTATTCCAGCCAAGTGTCCTTGCAAGAACCACATAGCGCAGGAGGGAGACGATGAGCATGTTCGACATGGCGAATATGAAGAAGCTGAAGTCGCTCGGCGCCAAGGCGCCCGACACTTGGAAGGGCTACCTCGCCTTCGACGAGGCGGCGCGCGCCGACGGCGCGATCCCGAAGAAGTACAAGGAGCTGATGGCGGTGGCGGTGGCGCTGACCACGCAGTGCCCTTATTGCATCGAAATCCACAAGGAGGAGGCGCTTAAGGCCGGCGCCACCGAAGCGGAGCTTGCCGAAACCACGTTCGTCGCTGCGGCGCTACGCGCCGGCGCGTCCATCACCCATGGCACGCACCTAATCTCGAAGTAAGGTCCGGGCAGGCATGGGCGGCCGAGCGCCGTCCATGCCCCATCGTCAGGGCATTCCTACGGAACCGAGGAGTTCATGACGTTCCTCGACCGGCAAGGCATCCCTTTCGAGCAGTTTCGCGCGCAGCGCCAACCCGCATCCATCGCGCACAATCGGGGTGAAACACCTCTTTTCGCAGCCAGCATCGAGCGGGCGGCGCTCAGCACCTGGCGAGAGATATCGAGTTCTCGACGATTTGAGCCGTTCTGCAGGAGGGGACGCCATGACGAGACCTGCATATGACAAGGAGATCACGGCACTGCTGGTGATCGATCCGTATAATGACTTCATCTCCGAGGGCGGCAAGGTGTGGGGTCGCATTCGGGCCGTCGCGGAAGCAAATGACTGCGTTCCGCACATGCTGCAGGTCCTGAGCGCAGCGCGAGAGGCGAAGCTTCGGGTCTTCTATGCAATGCATCGCCGCTACCGTCCGGGCGACTACGAGACCTGGAAGTACATTGCGCCGGTTCAGAAATCGGCCTGGGCGAACAGGACCTTCGAATATGGCACCTGGGGTGGGGAGGTGCATCCCGGCTTCGAGCCCAGGCCGGGCGAGATTGTCGCCGTGGAGCATTGGTGCTCGAGCGGCTTCGCCAACACGGATCTTGATCTGCAACTCAAGAAGCACGGAATTCAGCAGCTCATCATCATGGGGCTCATCGCCCATACCTGCCTTGAATCGACCGTTCGCTTTGCCGCTGAGCTCGGCTACGGGGTCACGGTGGTCAGAGACGCGACGGCTGACTACTCGGACAAGGAAATGCATGCCGCGCTCGAGGTCAATATTCCGCGGTACGCCAGTCACATCGTGACCGCGCAGGAGATCGTCGACTTGCTGTCTTCTGCCCAGGGCGTGGAGCTCGGCTCGTCGTAGATCCTGCCGCCTCGGTCTGGTTTCGCGTCTCGGAATACTTTGCGTCAATCTCGCAGGCCGCCTTGCGGCCCAAGCAATTGGAGGTTCACATGAGCAGCGCCGCAGTCGAGACTTCGCATGCGCGGGGCGTGGACATGAAGCTCGAGGTCGTCGTCATCCCTGTTTCCGACGTCGATCGCGCCAAGCGCTTCTACGGCGGCTTGGGGTGGAGGCTTGACGCCGACTACGCCTCCGACGATGGCTACTTCCGCGTCATCCAGTTCACGCCGCCCGGTTCCGGGTACTCGATCATCTTCGGCAAGAACGTCACTGCGGCGGTCGCGGCGTGGAGGTCAGCTCCACGTTCCATGACGATGCTGGCGTGTACGCCGGCCCGGATGAGCCCTACCTCTTCGGGCGGGTCCGGGTCAGCGGTCCGGATCCCGAGCATCGCAGCTATCGTTCGTTCGCCCCGTTCACCGATCCGGACGGCAATGGCTGGCTGTTCCAGGAACTCACCCACCGAGCGCCCGGTCGCGTGGACACGGGCGCCACGACATTCACCTCGTCGGCGGACCTCGCGGCTGCGCTGCGGCGGGCGGAGGCCGCGCACGGCGAGCACGAGAAGCGGACCGGCGGCCAACGCGATGAGGATTGGCCGGACTGGTACGCCGAGTACCTCATCCGCGAGCAGGCAGGTAAGGACCTGCCCTTGTGAGGTGATGGTTCTGACCACCGCTGTCACCATCGCGGTGGTCGGTGCCTCGCCGCCGCGATTGCAAGAAAAGGCCCTGGACTGGCCAATCCTACGGACGCCCCGAAAGCGGAAAGACACGCATGACTGATAATTTCGACGCCATCGTCATCGGCACCGGCCAGGCCGGGCCGTCCTTGGCGGGACGGCTGACCGATGCCGGCATGACGGTCGCCGTGGTCGAGCGGCACCTGATCGGCGGGACTTGCGTCAATACCGGCTGCAAGCCGACCAAGACGCTGGTCGCCAGCGCCTATGCTGCCCATCAGGCGCGGCGCGGCGCCGATTACGGCGTGATCACCGGGTCGGTCAGCATCGACATGGCACGCGTCCATGCCCGCTCGCAGAAGATCTCCGTGGACGGGCGCACGAGCAACGAAGCCTGGCTGCGCAGCATGGCAGGCTGCAGCCTCATCTTCGGCCATGCCCGGTTCGAGAGTGACAGAACGGTGCGTGTCGGCGACGAGCTGCTGGAGGCAGACCGCATCTTCATCAATGTCGGCGGCCGTGCCGTGGTGCCGGACATGCCGGGGGTCGGCGAGGTGCCCTTCTTCACCAACAGCTCGCTCCTCGAAACCGACGTGCTGCCCGAGCATCTGGTGGTGGTCGGCGGCAGCTATATCGGGCTCGAATTTGCGCAGATCTACGCGCGTTTCGGAGCGCGGGTGACGGTAATCGAGAAGGGGCCGCGGCTGATCGGCCGCGAGGACGCAGAGGTGTCGGACGCCGTCCGCTCGATCCTCGAAGCCGAGGGCATTGCCATCCGCACCGGTGCCGAATGCATCAATTTCGCCCACCACCCGAATAGCGTCGCGGTCGGCCTCGACTGCAGCGAGGGCGAGCCAAAGACCGTTGGCAGCCATCTGCTGCTGGCGGTCGGGCGGCGTCCCAACACCGACGATCTGGGCCTGGAAAAAACCGGCATCGAGACGGATGAGCGCGGCTATATCCAGGTCAACGACCGGCTGGAGACGAGTGTCCCGGGCATCTGGGCGCTGGGCGACTGTAACGGTCGCGGCGCTTTCACTCACACCGCCTACAATGATTTCGAGATCGTCGCGGAGAACCTCCTCGACGGAGCCGACCGCAAGGTGAGCGACCGCGTCCCCTGCTACGCGCTCTACGTCGATCCGCCGTTGGGCCGGGTCGGCATGACCGAGGCGGAGGCGCGCGCCACCGCTCGCCGGATCCTGGTCGGCCGGCGGCCGATGACGCAGGTGGGCCGCGCCGTCGAGAAGGACGAGCCGCTCGGTTTCATGAAGATCGTGGTGGATGCCGACACCGACGCCATCCTGGGGGCCGCGATACTGGGCACGAGCGGCGACGAGGCCATCCATACCGTGCTCGACATCATGGCGGCCGGCGGCAACGCCGCCACGCTGCGGCAAACGATGCACATCCACCCGACCGTGTCCGAGCTGGTGCCGACCATCGCCGGCGCGTTGACTGTGTGCGAGGACCGAGAGCAAGAGAGGAGTCGACCATGAAGGTTGCAGGATCAACCGCCCTGGTGACGGGCGCCAACAGAGGCCTCGGCCTCGCCTTTGCCAAGGCGCTTTTGGAGATGGGGGCGGCGAAGGTCTACGCCGCGGCGCGCAATCCGGAGGCGGTTACCCTAATGGGCGTCGTGCCGCTGAAACTGGACGTCACCAGCGACGAAGACGTCGTCGCCGCGGCGCGCGCGGCCGGGAACGTCAACCTGCTCGTCAACAATGCCGGCATCGCAAGGCCTGGCGGTTTTCTCGCCGACGGGGCGGTCGAGGCCGCGCGCGAGCAGTTTGAAGTGAACTTTGTCGGGCCGCTGCGCATGGCGCGCGCTTTCGCGCCGGTCCTGGCGAAGAACGGCGGCGGCGCGATCATCAACGTGCTTTCTGTCGCAAGCTGGATGAACGGTCCGGGGCTGGCGACTTACGGCGCGTCGAAATCAGCCGCATGGGCGCTGACCAACGGCCTTCGCATCGAACTGGCGCAACAGGGCACCCAGGTCGTCGGGTTGCATGCAGGCTTCATCGACACCGACCTTGCACGCGATTTCGACGCGCCGAAGAGTTCGCCCGAGGAAATCGTGCGGACGACGCTCGACGCCCTCGAGCGCGGGGAAGGCGAGGTCTTGGCCGATGAGATCACCCGCCAGGTGCATCGCGGTCTATCGGCGGATCTCCCGGTCTATTTCCAGAGCACCGCCGCGCTTCGGTCGCGCGCGGGCCTGCCGACCGGCTGAGCCGGCGAACTGTCGCCTCAACCGTCGGCCGTACGCATGGTCGCTCGCCGGGAGATTGATCCGTGCCGGCGCCGAATGGCTTGTTAGCCTTGTCGCTGGTCGAGGTGAGACTAGCCCAAGGAAAAGCAAAGAAAGCAAAGGAGGCGTATCATGCCGCAGTTCAAAGCTTTTCATGCGCAGGTCGACGCGGGCGTACCCTCTCGTCTTGCGAGAGGCCGCCTATCGAAAAGTTCAGCTTATCCATCGGTTCATTGAACGCTATTTGTGCCCCGTACAGACGCATTGTCTCAACGTGAGAAAAGGACAAAGAAATGGCTCGTATCAATCCTCCGGCCCCCGAAGATGCACCGGCCGAGACGCAACCGGTTCTCGAGAAATTCAAAAAGCGGTTTGGCTTCGTGCCGAACCTGTTTCGCCTGATGGCGATGAACCCGAACGTGCTTGCAGCCTTCATGGGCATCCAGGGCAGTCTCCAGAAGACGATGAATCTCAAGACCATCGAAGCTATGGGCATGGCGGTTTCGGAAGGCAGCGGCTGCGACTATTGCCTGGCGACCCACACGTATATTGGAACCCACTTCGGAAAGGCGGCGCCCGAGGAAATGATTGCGAACCGGCACGGAAAATCCTCCGATCCCAAGATCGCTGCTGCGATTCTGTTCGCGAAATCGGTTGCCGATAAGCGCGGCAAGGTCAGCGATAAGGAGTTGGCGGATATCCGCGCTGCCGGTTTCTCCGACGCAGACATCATCGCCATTGCCGGCCATACCGCGCAATTCCTGATGACGAACTTCATGAACAACATCTCGCAAATCGATGTCGACTTCCCGGCGGCCGGTAAGGCTGCTTGAGGGCCGAAGCGGGGTAGCGCCACGCGGCTGCCCTTGTTGGTCTTTCATTGATGGTGAATGTAGTGGATACGAACATGCAGCGTCCTTCCGTCGCTGACAAACGCCGCGCGTTCCGCGCGCTGCACCAGCAGGGTTGCTTCGTCCTGCCGAATCCATGGGATATTGGTAGCGCCCGGATGTTGCAGCACCTCGGCTTTGCTGGCCTTGCATCGACGAGCACCGGCTTTGCGTGGGCGTCAGGCCGGCCGGATTATGCCGTCCACCGCACGGAAGTGTTACGGCATCTCAGGGCCTTGTGCCTCGCCGTTGATATCCCGGTCAACGCGGACTTTGAAAGCGGGTTTGCGAGGGACCCGGAAGGCGTCGCAGTCAGCGTGAGGCTCGCCGTGGATACAGGCGTCGCAGGGCTTTCGATCGAGGACCGCAATCTCGATGGGTCGCCGGACGAACTGTATGATGTGCCGGAAGCCGTAAAACGGGTCCGGGCGGCGCGGGAGGCGATCGACAGCTCCGGGGCGGACGTCATCCTGGTTGCCCGGACCGAAATTCTCCTGATCGATTCTTCGGCCACCGGCACGGCGATTGATAAGCTCGCTGCATTTGCGGAGGCCGGCGCCGATTGTCTGTACGCGCCGGGCGTGCAGAAGCGGGACGATATCGCGGCGCTCGTGCGGGCGGTTTCCCCGAAGCCGCTCAACGTAGTGATGAGCGCCCCGGGCCTGACGGTGGCTGAACTCGCGGATCTCGGCGTCAGGCGTATCAGCATTGGCGGCGCGCTTGCACGCGTCGCATGGGCGGCTGCGATCGGCGCCGCCGAAAAGATCAAGGGCGGTTCATTCGACGGATTGGCAGGCGGCACGCCCGGTACCCGGCTGAATGGCATGTTTGGTCAGTTCGACTAGTTCTGTGTAAACCCAAAGGAGAAAAACAATGAAGAGAGAAATCATCCACGTCGAGCCGCTCACGAGCCTGCTCGCGAAGTACAAGGCGCCCGCCAGCACGGTCACGCGACACGGCGACACGCTCTACTTGAGCGGCTCCCCTCCGTTCGACCCGGAGACGGGCGAGATCGTCAAGGGACCCGGCACCATCAAACGCCAGACTGAACTTGTGCTCGAGCAGATGAAACGCTCTCTCGAGACGGCCGGTTCTTCGCTGGACAACGTGCTGAAGTGCAACGTCTACTGCACGTCGGTCGAACTGTTCAGCGATGTGAATGAGGTCTATCGGAAATACTTCCCGAAGGACTTCCCGGCGCGCATCTTCATTAGCGTGCCCGCCTGGAACGGCGGCTTCGACATCGAAATCGATTGCATCGCGGCGGTCGAATGATTCCGGCCTGCTGCCGGGCATCAAAGGATGCCCGGCAGCAGCGTCGCTCGCTCGTCCGGGAAATGCCCCACTGGTTGTTCAGAGCCTGCCGGAGCCGAGTTACATTGCGGCAGACGGTTGCGACCTGGCGGCTCAGCTTATTTCGCGGACGCTTACCCATCTTTCTTGCTTGGAATTGACAGTGGTGCGGACGGTCGAGCATGAAACCACCGTGGCCGCAATCTGGGAAAGGACGGATGTATGCCGAATTCTCCACAGCGAGAAATAACCAAATTTCTCGCGATCGGGACATCGACCGGAATGACGCCCGAGCAGCGAAAAGAATACATGCTCAGCGAGATCACCGCGACGATGCAACTCTATCTCGACGGCAAAATCGACCAATTCTGGCATCGGTACGACGGCAAGGGCGTCATATTCGTCATGACGACTGCTTCGAAAGAGGAGGCGGAAATCCTTCTAAGGAGTTTGCCGTTGGGCGTCGTCGGCGTTTTGAATTTCGAGTTGATTCCAATCGGTCCGCTTCGCCCGATCAATGCTCTTCTCGAAGCTGCGCAGAAGACCGCCGGCTGATCACCGACCAGCTTTCTTTCCGTGCTTGGAATTAACAGCGGTGCCTGCCGTTGAATATAAAACCAGTGCCGGGAAGCCTAGATATTCGTGACGGTGGTTGCCTTCGTGGTTTGGCAGACCAGGTTTGGTGAGAAGGCCTCGCGGCGTTGCAAAACTCGAAATAGTGCGGCGTGGATATTCGTGCCAACCGATGTTGAACGCTGCGAGCTTCGGAAAGAACTGAAGCTGGGAGTAAGGCAAATGATCATGTATCCACCATGCCATCGCTTGCCACGTTACATCCTCGTCTAGGCGGTCAACCAGCCACGGCACAACGATGCTGGCCATCGCACCCATACCACCATCCTTGCTGCGCTGGTCCCAGATGTGGCGGGCGCGATTACGCTCATTTGAAGCGCAACTGCGATAGTGCTTGCAGCCGAACGCATTGACCGCAGGCGAGCGATAGGCCGACCGGATGCCAAGGCGCCCAAAGGTCGCCTGCAGCGGCTCAAGCAGTTGCTCGCATAGCATCGTGCCTGCAGCGATTGCCAAGCCCGGATCATCAGGTAGATTCTTCAGCCCATGAACCTGAGCGATGTCACTATAGAGGAAATCGCGCATGAAAAACGAGTGAGAGAGCCGAATGCGGCCGAAGTCCTCAACCCCGCGGACCGATTTTGGGGTTCGCTTGATCATGGCGCGCTCTTGCCCCGCTTTAAATCCTCGGCGCGGTGGCAATCAGCTTCTTGCGGAGTTCGCAATTCTGACACCTGAGATCGCTGACCTAATGGCTCAGCACGGCGCACTGGTCACCCGGTTTCAAATCCTCTCTATCGAACGTCTTGGACGGCGCGCGCACGGCATTCGCCAGACGCTCTATGATCGGTTGGAAGTACGGTGCTAGTCTCATCATTTCAACCTATCGGCAGGCAAAGGTCCCACGTTCAATTTTCTGCAATAAATAGCGCTTGTTGGCTGCAGCGATAATCTGGTAATTTTGGTAGCCAACCTCTCGAAAAGTAAGAAAAGCCATGGACCGTCTCGAAGCGATGTCGATCCTTATTGCGGCTGTCGAGTCGGGGAGCCTCTCCGCTGCGAGCCGGAAACTGAATATTCCGTTGCCGACCGTCAGCCGAAAGGTCGCCGAGCTCGAAGAGCATTTGAAGACGCGACTTCTCACGCGATCCACCCGCAAGCTGACGCTCACGGATGCCGGGGCCGCGTACCTCTCAGCATGCAAGGTCATTCTTGAATATGTTGACGATGCAGAATCCCAAGTCTCTGGCGAATTTATTGCGCCGCGGGGCGAACTCATTCTGACCGCTCCCATTGTCTTCGGCCGGCTACACCTTCTCTCCGTGGTAAATACTTTTCTCGATGATTATCCCGATATCAACGTGCGCATGATGCTGTCCGATCGCACGGTCAATCTGGCCGAAGACCACATCGATATGGCGATCCAGCTCGGCGATCTGCCGGACAGCAGTGCAATTGCAACACGCGTTGGATCGGTGCGAAGGGTTATCTGCGGCAGCCCTGATTATTTCAAGGCAAATGGCATTCCGAAATCTCCAGCTGATCTGGCAGATCTTACCTGCGTGACCTTCGCAGCCCTGGCGTCGGGGTCCTCGTGGACATTTCCAACGCGCGGTAAAGGCAACGCGCAACCGGTCCGACCACGTTGCCGTTTAAATATCAACACAGCGGAATCGGCCATCGATGCAGCGGTAGCCGGTATTGGTGTTACGCATGTGTTGTCCTATCAGGTTGCCCAATTCGTCGCGGAAGGAACGCTTCAGGTAGTCCTTGAAGACTTCGAGCCGGAGCCGATGCCGGTTCACCTGATGCACGCAGCTCAAGGCCGGCTACCCTTGAAAATGCGGCTCTTCCTTGATTTCGCAGCCCCGCGTTTGCGCAAATCGTTACTTGCCGATGAGGCAGCCTTCGCACAGGGGGCAGAGCTCGCGAAGAAGCGGTCGAAGGACAAGCCAAAGGGTAAAGTGAAGCAGAAACCAGCGGCGGCCTGAAGGTCGTGACGATTATCGAGCCTGAAACGCTGGTGCGTTGGCATCGGGCCGGCTTTCGCCGCTATTGGCGCTGGAAATCGCGCTCGCGGGGAGGGTGCAAAAATCGTCGTTCCGGAATATCCCGGGCGTACGTTCCCTGCAACGATGGAGTCATCTGCAGAGGCGGTCGACAGCAGCACCGGCACGACGCGGATGCAGCTCGGGTCGGATAATTCAAAAAGGGGAGTTGAGATCAGGGCCCTACGCTGCGGTTCTGTTGAATCTTGCGAGCGATGCCCAGCTGCTGTCGATTCCGGCGGGTGGTGGCCCGACGCAGACCTCCAGCAACGTCATCTCTTACGTCGGCTGCTTGGGGTAAAGCGGACTCGTTATGCTCAGTGCGAGTTATTCCGGGTGTGCCCCTGAGCCGAACTTCCTCAAAACTGCTGCTACGAGGACTAGGGCTCCAATCGATGCGACGAGCACCAGCACGCATAGCATGATGTGCGAAAATGCAACCCATTCACGTCGAATGATGGAGGCGGCAGTGCAAAGCGGCAGTGCCGGCACCAGCGGTCCACTCGGAAGCGTACCACCCGGAAAGAAAGGCCGGGCGGACAGCTTGCTCAACACCTCAGCCATCGTCGCACGGAGGAGTTTCCAAGCCTTACCCCTTTCAGGTCTATCGAGCGCCGGCAGGTGGTTTGAAAACATGTCGCGAGCCACTGTTATCTCCTTGGAACTGCCTAATACGCTAATGTGCGCGGCGGGAGGGCGAGCAGCGCAAAGTCAACGCAGATGCTTGCAACGTGAGGCGGCCGTTAGCGGGAGCGCTGTCGGATGGCGGATCGCGGCAAGGAGGCGAGCAGCAGGCCGGCGCAGACGCAGAGCAAGACGATACCCTTGAATATGAACTCACCGGTGAGGTTCCAGGCTATCGGGTCAGTCGACAAGCTCCAGTGAACGACACCTGGCGTCGTAAAGAAGAATGACCACGTAACGACAAACGTAATCATGCCCATCAGCGCGTCGCCGACCTACTGGCTCAGCACGACGCACCGGTCGCCTGGTTTCAAATCCTTTCTATCGAACGCCTTGGACAGCGCGCGCACGGCATTCGCCAGCGCTCCATCATGGATTCGAAGTACGTTGCTAGTCCTCATCATTTCCTCCTATCGGCAGGAAACGTTCTCCTGTTCGCAGCGTCGCATGGCGCTGCGAGTCGGGGCACGTTCAATTCTCCTCACTGCATAGCGCTTGTTGGCTGCAGCGATAATCTGGTAATTTTGGTAGCCAACCTCTCAAAAAGTAAGAAAAGCCATGGACCGTCTCGAAGCGATGTCGATCCTTATTGCGGCTGTCGAGTCGGGGAGTCTCTCCGCGGCGAGCCGAAAGCTGAACGTTCCGTTGCCGACCGTCAGCCGAAAGGTCGCCGAGCTCGAAGAGCATTTGAAGACGCGACTTCTCACGCGATCCACCCGCAAGCTGACGCTCACGGATGCCGGGGCCGCGTACCTCTCAGCATGCAAGGTCATTCTCGATGCCCAGCTGCTGTCCATTCCGGCGAGCGCGCTCATCCTGGATCAAGAGGGATTGCGCGTGGCGGTGGTCGACCAGGGCGACCGTGTGCATTTCAAACGTGTCGCGATAGCGCGCGACCTTGGTAAGGAAGGTCGAGATAGCGACTGGGCTCACCGCGACAGTTCAAGTGATCACGACACCGCTCGACGATATCGCAGACGGAGACCAAGTGAGAATCGCGGGCGCTCCCACCAAGCGGGCGCCGGAAACGGCCGCACGACGATTTTAGCTGAAGGGTCCGTTCGACCACGGTTCTCCGACGCGGTCACGCTTGGAAAGCGGTGCGCCGGGGGAGGCGATCGGCGCTATCTCGCATTCGCATCAACGGGTCAAAACTGACCGTTTCCCGTGGGATCGGAGCGTTCGCCGGGCGTACCTCTCGGTTTGCGAGAGGTGGCGTCTCAACAAAGCCGGATTATCGAGAAGAGCCGAAGAGACTATGTTTCACCGCGGTGGCGAGGTCGTCTTGACTTCGCGATTTTTAGCGATGTGAGGCAAATCAATGGGTATCGTTCGCTTTGCGCTGAGATTTCCGTACACGTTCTTCACCCTTGCAGCGCTGATCCTATTTCTCGGCATCTCGGCCATTGTGGTCATGCCGACCGACATCTTTCCGCAGATCGACATTCCGGTCGTTTCGGTGATCTGGCAGTACACCGGCCTGAGCACACCGGAAATGGAGCAGCGCGTCACCACCTACAGCCAGTACTCCATCAGTACGAGTGTCACTGGGATCAAGAACATGGAGGCGCAGACGCTCAACGGTATCTCGGTGCAGAAGATTTACTTCCAGCCCGGTGTCAATCTCGATCTGGCGATCTCCCAGATCGTCGCGGCGACGAACTCGATTCGCGCGCTGATGCCCGCCGGCATCCAGCCGCCGTGGGTGGTGCAGTACAATGCCTCGAGCGTCCCGGTGCTGCAGCTCAGCCTGAGCTCCGACCGCCTCAACGAGCAGAAGCTCTACGACTACGGATACTACAACCTGCGCCAGCAGCTCGCGCCGGTCCCCGGCGTGACCTTCCCGACGCCGGACGGGGGCAAGTACCGGCAGATCATGGTCGACATCGACCCGCTCAAGCTTCAGGCCAGAGGCTTGACGCCGGCGGACGTGGTCAACGCGGTCAATGCCCAGAACCTGACACTGCCGTCGGGTCTGGCCAAGATCGGAGACACTCAATACACGGTGCGCACCGACGCGATGCCCACCACAATCAACGATCTCAACAATATTCCGATCAGATACAACAACGGCCCGACGGTGTTTCTAAAGGATATTGGCCAGGTGCACGACGGCTGGGCGGTGCAGCAGAACATCGTCCATGAAAACGGCAAGCGCTCCGTCCTGCTGAGCGTGATCAAGAACGGCAACGCCTCGACGCTTGCCGTCGTCAACGGGGTTCGCAAGGTGCTTCAGGTCGCGCGCGCGGCCGCTCCTGCTGGGTTGAGCATCAACGAGCTGTTCGATCAATCGAAGCTCGTCAGGGCATCGATTGCGGGCGTGCTGCGCGAGGGGGCGATCGCGGCCGGCCTCACCGGGCTGATGATCCTGCTGTTCCTCGGGTCCTGGCGGTCGACGCTGATCGTCCTGATTTCGATCCCGCTCTCGATCCTGGCCTCGATCATCGTCCTGCACCTTCTTGGCGAAACGCTCAACACCATGACGCTGGGTGGACTGGCGCTGGCGGTCGGCATTCTCGTTGACGATTCGACGGTGACGATCGAGAACACCCATCGCTTGCGCGGCGAAGGCATGAGCCTTGCGGCAGCGACACTGCATGGCTCCGCCGGCATCGCGGTCCCGACCATGGTCTCGACGCTCGCGATCAGCTGCGTGTTCACGTCGGTGGTGTTTCTCGAGGGGCCCCCCAAATTCCTCTTCACGCCACTCGGACTTGCGGTGGTGTTTGCCATGCTGGCGTCCTACGCGTTGTCGCGGACGTTGACGCCGGTCATCATCGGCCTGCTGCTCAAGGGGGAGCACCACGAAGCAACCGGCAGCTCTGGCAACTGGTTTGCGCGTCTTCACCAGGTGTTCGAGCGCGGCTTCGAGCGGTTTCGCCGCGGCTATGTCCGCGCGCTCACGATGCTCTTGATGCGGCGATCGATCATCCCGGTCCTCGCTGTTGTGATGCTCGTGCTGGGCGGCGTCATGCTGCCATTGGTGGGCCGCGATTTCTTCCCGGAGATTGACGGCGGACAGATCAAGCTGCACGTCCGTGCCCCGGCCGCCACGCGCATCGAAACCACCGAGCGCATCTTCCAGGAGGTCGAAGACAAGATCCGCGAGGTTATCCCGGAGCGCGATCGCGAACTCGTCGTCGACGATATTGGCGTCCCGCAGCGTGTGTACAATCTCGCCTTCACCGATGGATCGACCATCAACGTCAATGACGGCGTGATCCTGGTGTCGCTGAAGGAGGGACACGCGCCGACATCCGACTATGTCCGCAAGCTCCGTGAAGTGCTCCCCGCCGCATTTCCATCCGATACCTTCTATTTCCAGCCCGCCGACATGACGACCCAGATTCTCAACTTCGGGCTGCCGGCGCAGATCGACGTCCGCGTCGTCGGCCGCGACCGCGGCAATAACCTGCAGGTAGCGCACGAGTTACGCCGCCGCATGGCGGCCATTCCGGGCATCGCCGACGCCCACCTGCAGCAGGAGCTCGATGCGCCTGCCTTCATGGCCAATATCGACCGATCCCGGGCGTTACAGCTCGGTCTCAACGCGCAAGCGGTCGCGAACGATCTCAACATCAGTCTCAGTTCGTCGGAACAGGTCACCCCCAATTTCTGGACCGATCCCGTCAATGGAATTCCCTATTACATCACGGTGCAGACCCCTCAGCATCTGGTGAGCTCCCTTGGTGAGATCGGCAATACGCCGGTCTCCACCGCGATCGCCGCTGCGGGTCCGCCGATCCCGGGCCTGTTGAGCAACGTGGCGACGCTGAAGCGCGACAGCGTTCCGACCAATCTGAACCAGACCAACATCCAGCCGGTGTACGACATCTATGCCAGCGTGCAGGACCGTGATCTCGGCGGCGTCGCAAACGACATCGGCAAGATCGTCACGGACCTGCAGAAGCAGCTGAAGCCCGGTAACACGATCCAGGTCGTCGGCCAGATCCAGAGCATGCATGATTCCTTCCGCGATCTCGGGATAGGGTTGTTGTTCGCGGCGGTGCTGGTCTACTTCCTGATGGTGGTGAACTATCAGAATTTAGGCGACCCGCTGGTGGTGATCCTGGCGCTGCCGGCCACGCTCTGCGGCATTCTCACGATGCTGTTCATCACCGGAACGACGCTCAGCGTGCCCTCGCTGATGGGGGCGATCATGGCGGTCGGCGTCGCCTCGGCTAATTCCATTCTGCTGGTGACCTTCGCGCGCGAGCAGCAGCTTGCAGGCCGGAGCGCGTTCCAGGCGGCGATCGAAGCGGGGGCGACCCGGGTGCGGCCGGTGCTGATGACGGCAGCGGCCATGATCGTCGGCATGATCCCGATGGCGATCGGCGGCGCGGGCGAGGAACAGAATGCGGCGTTGGCGCGCGCCGTGATCGGAGGCCTGCTGTTCGCGACCCCGACCACCCTGCTGATCGTCCCCTATCTCTTTGCCTTGCTGCGCAAGCGCAACGATGGCGTCCCCGCTTATGGTGTGTTTGAGGAGCTTCCCAATGAATGATGCTAGTATCCACGATCAACACGAATCGCACAGCAGCGATCCTGACGCCAAGACGGTGAAATCGCCGGGACCTCGCGCGCGAGCGCGGCGCCGGTGGGGCGGACGGGTCTTTGCATTCGGCGCCTTCCTGTTGCTGGCCACGGGCATCTCGCTCGGTGCCTCGCGCCACCACGCGCAGCAGCGGCAGGCCCTGGCGACCGCCGATGAGGTGCGCCGCTTCGCGCCGGCCGTGCTTGTCGCGCCGGTCGAGGCAAGTCCGGCCGTCATCCCCGTCGCCTTGCCGGGTACGACGGCAGCTTTCGCTGCCGCCAACATCTACGCCCGGGCCACCGGCTACATCAGCCGGCGCAATGTCGACATTGGAGACCATGTCAAACAGGGCGAGCTGCTGGCGGAGCTCGCGGTCCCCGAGCTCGACGAGCAGATTTCCCAGAACGAGGCCACGCTGGAGCAGCTCAAGGCTGCGGTGCAACAGGCGCAAGCCAACGCGACGCTCGCGGAGGCAACCTGGGGCCGCGACAAACCCTTGCTCAGGGATGGATGGGTGACGGGGCATCAGGGCGATATCGACCTGCAAACCGTCAAGGCCGACGACGCGGCAGTCCGCGTCGCGCAAGCGAACGTCTCAGCCCAGGAGCGACTGCTCAGGGTGCTGCATCAGAACCGGGCTTATGCCTCAGTTGTGGCACCGTTCGACGGCGTCATCACCCAGCGCAATGTCGATGTCGGCGCGCTGGTGCAGGGCAACGCCAACACCGGAACCTTCATGTTCGAGATCATGCGGAAGGACGTGATCCGGGTATGGGTCTATGTGCCTCAGGACGCGGCGTTCGGGGTTGCGCCGGGCGTCGATGCGATCGTGCGCGTGCCCGAACTTCCGGATCGCGAGTTCCCGGGCAAGGTGACCCGGATCGCCGACGCACTGCAGAGCGGCACCCGCACGCTCTTGACCGAGATCGATATACCCAATCCGGACGGTGCGCTGCCGCCCGGCATCTACTGCTCGGTCGAGCTCAAGATACCGCGCAAGACCCCGTCCTTCATCATTCCGGCCGAGGCTCTCATGTTCAACCGCAACGGCCTGCAAGCGGCCGTCGTCAAGGACGGCAAGGCCGAGATCCGCACCGTCAGGGTCACGCGCGACCTGGGCACGCGGGTGCAAGTGGACGCGGGACTAAGCGCGGGCGAGCGCGTGATCCTCAATCCGCCAGTGACGCTCGCCGATGGGAGCAAGGTACAGCCGCGCCCTGACGCCACTACGCCGCGCACATAAGCTGATCAATGGTGTTCTGATCGGGGGCATTTCTCGACGAAGTTCTCACAAGGAGGCTCACATGTTACTTCATCTACCAATTGCAATCCTGGCAACGCTTTCACCTATCCCGGTTTCCAACACGGTACCGACGTTCGATACGGTAAAAGAGTGTCGTTTTGAGGCCGGATCGGTGGTCGACTTCGACCGCTGCTCTCGCGACGAAGCTGTCGCGCTTCGGCAGCTTCAACAGGCGTGGACCAGGTTCACTGGTACCGAGAAGACGACCTGCGTGGGCGAGACGACGATCGGCGGTTTCGCGAGCTATGTCGAGCTGCTGACTTGTTTGGAAATGGCAAGCGAGGTCGGGAAGGAGGATCGTAACCCTCGTGATGCGGGTCCGGGCACCAAGTCGCTTGCGCTGCAACTTGCTCGGCCGGCCGGAACTGTCGGCGTCGGACACGATCCGATCCGTTTGAGGATCAGGCGTTAGATCGCGGCCCTCCCGGCAGGCGCGGGGTGAATGTCTCAAAATGAACCTGCAGGGTTATGTTGGCGCTGCCGAGATGGATCTTGCAGGTGCCCAGCGTGCCGCGGACGATGAGGAAGCGTGGAGGCCGATGCGGAAGGAGCCAAGCGTGCGCGCGGCCTACGAAAGGACATCAAGGCAACACTCCGGCTGGCTGCTCGGACCGGTGTGTGTACCGAAAACCCTATCCGGGTTTATCGAATGATAGAATCGGCTAAGTTGGCGCGATGATCGCGCTGATCTGCTTCGTTCTGGCCGTGCTGGCCTCGCCATTCAAGTCGAACATCCGGCTTGAGGCGGAGAATGCAGTGCTTCGACATCAGCTGATCGTCTTGCGACGCAAGCTGAAAGGCCGGGCTCGCCTCACGAACAACGACCGCTGGTTCTTCGTTCGGCTCTATCGCTGGTTCCCGTCGATCCTTCCGGTTCTCATGATTATTCGACCCGAAACGCTGGTGGGTTGGCATCGGGCCGGCTTTCGCCGCTATTGGCGCTGGAAATCGTGTCGACGGGGAGGGCGACCGCAGATCGAGACAGAATTGCGCGCGCTGATCCGGCAGATGAGCACAGAGAATTTGCTTTGGGGTGCGCCGCGCATCCACGGCGAACTGCTCAAGCTCGGGTTTAGCGTCGCTCAATCAAGTGTCGCCAAGTATATGGTCAAGCGACGCGGGCCTCCAAGTCAGGAATGGCGGACCTTTCTGCGAAACCACGCGCCGGACATCGCCGCCATGGATTTGGTCGTAGTACCGACCATTGGCTTTAAGCTGCTGTATGGCTTCGTCATCATCCGGCTCGATCGCAGAGATCTCGTCTGGATCGGCGTCACAACCAACCCGGCGGCGGAGTGGGTTGCACGTCAGATCACCGAGGCTTTTCCTTGGGATGGCGCTCCGCGCTATATGATCCGAGATCGAGATCGAATCTACGGCACTGTCGTCACGCGCCGATTGCGTGCCATGGGTATCCGAGACAAGCCAATTGCACCGGCCTCGCCTTGGCAGAACTGCTTTGCCGAACGGCTGATCGGATCGATCCGGCGCGAGTGTTTGGACCACATCATTGTCCTGGACGAGGAACATCTGCGTCGGATTCTGAAAAACTATGCGGACTATTACAACGGCGTGAGAACGCATCGGTCATTGAACAAAGATGCGCCTGTCTCTCGCCAGGTTCAGCGATCCGGCGTCATAAATTCACGCGCCATACTGGGCGGACTTCATCGCCAATACGTTCGGATTTAGATTTTCGGTACACACAGCGAAGGCCGGAAGGCCTACGCCGAGAGGGAAGGTGGGCAAGAGCTAGTCGCTTTGGCGCGGCAACGGCGCGGCAATCTTAATGGCCAGCCTCAATCCCTTGCAAGATCGCTGCCGATCTGGCGGAGCGTGGTTGCGTCACCCCGAGCGGTCGCCCCTATTCAATCGCTTCGATGCTGGAGGAGAGGTAGCCCGGGCTACCGTCGCGGCAACCGGCTCGAAAAGAGGCTGATGGCCGGAATTTCTGCGCGCGAATCCGCAACACCGCGTCAATCACGTGAACCGGTCGGCCGCCCACGGCGGAGAGCGGCCCTCGCCTTCCCGTCGATAAAGATCCTATTTTGTATTTGCATTATTTGCATCAAGAGTGGGGCTGACGCGCTCGCTAACCTGCCAAACCTGGGCAAGGTGGTTGCCGCATGGCTCCTGCCGCCACTGTTGATCGGTGCCGTTATCCTGATGCAAGGCTGAGGTGAGTTCGCATGTCCGCTTGGTCCTGCCGTGCGACTGACGGCAAGGCCGACCAAAAGATAGTTCCGCCTCGTCCTCGAATCCCATGATGGAAGGGCCTTGGTGCCGATTCCGAAGAGAAGCACGAGCCCGCGAGCGACATCGACATTGCAGTCGTGGATAGTCTGAAAGTGCTTGACCCCAAACCGCCGATTAGAGAAGCGGACATCAAGTGTCGTCACGACGCCGCCTGGCCGAACAATCCGCAAAATGAATAGCAATTGCTCCTACGGAGGCGATTGTGCTGGAAGCGCCGGATCTTCGCTTCTGCCCGGCGGCGGCGCATCCGCAGGGGGTGGATCAGGATAAAATTGTTTGAAATCATTTTGTTCACGAAGTGCTTCCGGACGATAGTTGCCGACTTTGTCGCCCGCACAATCAATAATCGTTTCCAGCGCAAACCGCTCCTTCACCGTCGGATGAATCTTCGCCTGAGGCAGAATAGATCGCTTGATGATCTCGTAGTTTGCGTTAGCCAGAAGGCCTCGAAGGATGCGGGGCAACCGCTCCCTGAATGCATCGATTGTATCTCGCGTGCCCGCAATCTCGCTGTGCTGCATGCTCGTCGCATCGGGGTAGAGATGCAAAGGTGTGCCGGTGGTGCCCGTACCTGCCACGGCTTCACCGTTGACGGTTACCGGTCCGAACTTGATCGGATGATCCAGCTGAAGGATCTCTTCCAGCATCCACTGCAGCGAGATATCAGAAAGCCGTGACTCCGTCTCCGGATAGCTGCCGCCGATGTCGGAATGGTTGCCCGCAAACCACCATTGCGACAATTGCGTGCTGTCCGCCTGGCCCCAAGTGACGCGGTCAAAATCCTTCCGCCTTTCGTCGATGGCGTTGGCCGAACGGGCCGTGCCGACATACATCGATAGAAGGCGATCGAAGTTGCCTGACTTCCATTCGGCCTGATGGGAGCGTTTGTCGCCCTTGTTCGGGAAATCGTAGATCGTCTTCGTGTATTGCGTGCGCTGCCTGTATAGAAACCAAAGAACCGACAGGACGACCAGAGCGGCACCTATCGCAAGCTCCGACCGCCAGAAGCCGAAGTCAAAATAGTATTTTGCGATCAACGACGGCACGATTGCGAGTACGGCGGACGCGAAGCTGGCGACTCCGGCGAAGAGAAGCGTCAAACCCGCCTGAATCAAAAACCCGCGCATGCCGCTCGCGCCGAGCGCCGCGACTGTATCAAAGACGCCAACAAAGTAGGCCGCCGCGTTGGACCTATCCTTGTCGGCATCCTCACCGACAAAATTCGAGCCGTACTTCGCGCGAAATCTTCGGGCCTGTTCGTCACGCTCGGTCTCATAATCGCCGCGCGCATGTCCGGCACCATGCTCATAAACGGTTTCAACTGCTTCCCTGGCGATATCATGAACCTGCTTGCGATAGCGCAGCAGTGAGCCGTTCTCCGCCTTTGTCGGAATGCCACACAGCATGATCGTGTTGGCAAGACAGCGGACGGTGTATGCGCCGCGACTGAAGCCAATCAGGTAAATCCTGTCGCCTTCCTTGTAGTGATTGATAATGAACTCGTAGCAGTCGGCCATGTTCTTGGTGATGCCGCGACCGGTCACCGACTGCAGCAGCTTGTCAAGCCTGCGCATGATGCCGGTCAGTCCGCTTGCACCGCTGTCCGTTCCTAGACCAGGATCATAAAAGCAAACCTGTTCGGTGGGGTCGATCGGGTTGTCCGGATGCACGCGGGACGATCTGTACATCTTGTAAACATTGCTGACGCGTTGCTCCGGGCGAACGCCCCCGTCCTGACCTGTGCCGTCGGAATAAACGACAATGTTCTTCGCCATGAAATGCATCTCCGTCGCGCGAGCAGCAAACGTCATCAAGCGACCACACGCTACAGTAGTTGAGTGCAGCCCAATATCCTACCCCCACGTGAAGGGAGGCTGAAGGTGGGTATAGTCATGATCAAATGCCCTCAAACGGGACGCGCGATCCCGACCGGCATCAAAGCGGATCGCGGAAGCTTTCGATGCAGTGCGGTGTTCTTCGCGCGCACCCACTGCTCAATCTGCCAGACCAATCACGACTGGTTCGCCAAGGAAGCCTGGGTTAACGAGCCTAGTGTAGAATAGGGGAGTCTGGCCGCGGCTCCATAATGTGACCTCCCGCAGATGATGTGTTGGCCCTACCGCAAACCGGAAACCGAGGCAGGTATCGCGCTGGCCGAAGTTGGGCAGCGCCCTGTCCATATGGCTCACCGCAGAGTCGTTGCGCAGATGAAGGGCCACGCCCGCGCCATGCCATCCAAGCGTAGCCGCTCAGGAATGGCGAAAACGCGTTGGCCTTTGGAAATTCCGCTAATGGTCATCTTGCCCGCTAGCTATTCGGCTGTGCGTTCGCGTGTCCCTCTGCGCTTCATTCCTATTTGGCCAAAAAGGGATCTCGATCGCGGGGAATTTCGCGCACCGGCGCAGCCTGAACGCCAGGCTTCATTGTTTCCGGTGGAAAAATCTGGTCGATTCTGCGGCGCATGACCTCGTAGCATTCGCATGCCGCTTCTTTGAGCCGCGGTCTGTTAATCTCGATCAAACCCCGTCGATCAGATCGGATAGCACCCGACACCCGGAGCTTGCGCACAACTTGCGTCACAGTCGTTCGTCGTACTCCAAGCAACTGCGAAAGCGCCTCTTGCGTCAGCGGCAGGACGTCACCATCAATTCGATCGTGGATGTGGAGCAACCACCGGGCCATGCGGGCTTCGACGGAGTGCAGCGCATTGCAGGCGGCCACATGCTGGAACTGCATTAGCAGCGCCCTCGCGTGGGTCTGGACCGCATGTCTGATGGCGCCACTTTGGCTGAAGGCTGCATGAAATCGCAATGCGGAAATCCGCGAGGCGACCCCGGCCACGCGTACGACCGCCGTAACGGGAGAGAGGGAGGGTTCCAGCACTGATAGCATGCCGACGGCTCCCTCATGCCCAATGACCGCGGTTGCTACTGTTTGTCCATTCGGCATATCGAGCATGAACGAGATCGTTCCGCTATGGGGAAAATAGACGTGTTCGAGTCGATCTCCCGATCGCAGCAGCACTGCGTCTTGTTCAAGCGATACTTTCTGGAGGTAAGGAGTGAGCAAACCAAAATCTGCTGGCGGCAGTGCAGCTAACAGTCGATTACCAACCCTGGTAGGGTACTCCATCAGCGGCCCTTGGGCTTCTCTGGCAGATGCTGTAGCACTGCCGCTCCGGGATCGGCGCTGGCAACCGCAGCGTCGAAGATATCCCGAAGCACGGCCCGCGCGGCTTTGTCGGTCCAGCCTGTGGGTGACGGACCCTCAGACATTGGAGCTTTGGATGGCCTCCACCACGGCGTCGGTCACGTCCTTCGTTGTCGCAGTGCCACCGACGTCTGGTGTCATGATGCCGGCGCCGGTGACTTTTTCAACGGCGCGCATCAGCCTCGCCGAGGCGTCCGCCTCGCCCAGATGATCGAGCATCTGCGACGCAGTCCAGAAGCTGGCGACCGGATTAGCAATGCCCTTGCCGGTGATGTCGAAGGCCGAGCCATGGATCGGTTCAAACATTGACGGGAAACGGCGTTCCGGATCGATATTGGCAGTCGGCGCGACGCCGAGGCTGCCGGCCAGTGCGCCAGCAAGGTCCGACAGGATATCGGCGTGGAGGTTGGTGGCGACGATGGTATCGAGACTTTGCGGCTTGAGCGTCATCCGAACGGTCATCGCATCGACCAACATTTTGTCCCAGGTGACGTCGGGAAATTCGTTCGAGACTTCCTCAGCTATCTCATCCCACATCACCATGCCGTGGCGCTGGGCATTGGACTTTGTGACGACGGTGAGGAGTTTGCGCGGCCGCGACTGCGCCAGCTTGAACGCATAGCGCATGATGCGCTGGACGCCCACGCGGGTGAATATCGCTACCTCGGTGCCGACTTCCTCGGCTAGTCCGCGATGCACGCGGCCGCCGCAGCCGGCATATTCACCTTCGGAATTTTCGCGAACGATCACCCAGTCGAGATCACCGATCCCAACGTTGCGCAGGGGTGAAGTAATGCCGGGCAGGATCTTGGTCGGTCGCACATTGGCGTATTGATCGAACCCCTGGCAGATCGGTAGCCGAAGCCCCCACAGCGTTATGTGGTCAGGAACATCGGGTGCACCGACGGCGCCGAAGTAGATCGCGTCGAATTTCTTCAGCTTTGCCAGGCCGTCGGTCGGCATCATGACGCCGTGCTTGCGGTAATAGGCAGAGCCCCAGTCAAAGGTCTCGACGTTGAATTTGACGTCTCCCATCCGCTTTTGAAGGCTATCGAGCACGGTAGTGCCGGCAGCGATGACTTCAGGACCGATACCGTCCGCAGGGATTGCGGCAATTGAATATTCACGCATCTGAATTCTCCATGAGAATTGTGTTTAAGGGACTATTGCTGCGGAAGTGCATTCGCAGCGGTTGCCGCAGATGTGCGTTGCGATCGCGCGAGGACAAGGGTGAGGACGGCGGACAGAACCAGCAACGCAGCGACGAAAAACAACCCGCCCTGAAAACGGCCGGTGAGATCCTTGATCCAGCCGATCATCGCCGGGCCGACGAACCCACCGAGATTGCCAATCGAGTTGATGGTCGCAATTCCCGCTGCGGCGGCGGAGCCGGATAGGAACATAGTCGGCATGCTCCACAGCGGCGGCTTAGCCGAGCTGATGCCGATATTGAAAAGTGTCAGCGCCAACAGAACGGCGAGCACGGTGCCGGCAAAACCGGCCAGGACCAAGCCGAGGGACGCGAGCATGCACGCACTAACCACGTGCCAAGTGCGCTCACCGCTGCGATCCGAATGTCGCGCCCAAAGGACCATCGCGACGATGGCGACGACTCCCGGCGGCGCATTGAGGAAACCGACTTGCAATGACGAAAGGCCGAATTCCTTGATGATTTGTGGTGCCCATAAAGAATGATGCCGGGAAAGAAGCCTGCCTCTGCTGCGCCAAGCAAGAAGCGCAGCGTGTAGAAACTGGTGGAGCCCTGCACGAATGCCATGGCTCCCGAAATCAAGCCCCAGGTGATCATCACCCGTGCGATCCAGATCCGGGCTCCGACCTTGTCTAGAACGAGGTTTGACGGCACCTCGAACAGGAAATACCCGAGAAAGAAAATTCCGGGCGCCGAAACCGAACACGGTCGGCGAGAAACCTAGGTCCTTGTTCATCGTCAGCGCCGCGAATCCGATGTTCACGCGGTCGACGAAGGCAATGAAGTAGAGCAGCATCACGAAGGGGACGATGCGCAGGGTAATCTGCGCAGCACGCGCGTTTCCAGCTCGGCACTCATTGAATGGGCCACTCGCCTGATTTGTATTGCTTTTGATTTCCGCGCCGTTTGGC
The DNA here is from genome assembly GCA_900129675.1 of Bradyrhizobium erythrophlei. Classification (GTDB taxonomy): domain Bacteria; phylum Pseudomonadota; class Alphaproteobacteria; order Rhizobiales; family Xanthobacteraceae; genus Bradyrhizobium; species Bradyrhizobium erythrophlei_A. The sequence goes on from FSRD01000004.1 coordinate 44,184, forward strand.
GCGTTGAAGGCCACCCTGCGACCGTAACCGTCAGGACTCAATTGGCTCTGGTTTATACAAAAAAATGATATAATCGTAATCCAGGAGAGAGCCGATGGATCTTCATCAACTACGATGCTTCGTGGCAGCGGCCGAAGAACTCCATTTCGGCAGGGCGGCGCAGCGGCTCGAAATGCTGCCCTCGGCGCTTGGACGCTTTATCCGGCTTCTCGAAGAGGACCTCGGCACCCGGCTGATGACGCGCACCACTCGCAGCGTCACATTGACCGACGACGGCGCCGTTCTCGTCAAGGAAGCCCGCGCCTTGCTGGCCCAGGCCGATGCTCTCGCTACCAAATTCCGAATGCGCGGCCGAAAGCAGGCCGCAACTGTTCGCGTGGGTGCGATCGATAGTGCTGCGGCTGGACTGCTACCAATGCTGCTGCATGATTTCCGAGAGCAACGGCCGGATGTCACGGTTCAACTGGCCGAGGATAAAACTATACGTTTACTGCCGCGACTGCTGTCCGGCCGGCTTGACCTTGCTTTCGTCCGCCCGCCCGAAAGCCCGGACAAGAGGTTGGAATTCATGTTTCTCTTTCATGAGACAGCCGTCGTTGCGGTCTCCGATCATCATCCGCTCGCATCGAAGAAGCGCGTGACCATCGCCGATCTCGCAGATCAGCCACTGATCGTGCCCGAACGTCGTTCGCGACCGCACAGCCACGATCTCACCATGAAGCTGTTTGCCGGAGCCGGGCTTGAGGCTCGCATCGTTCAGATTGCCGATGAAAAGCAAACCATCGTCAATCTTGTGTCTGCTGAACTTGGCGTCGCGATCGTCCCTAAATGGACATCACGCATGGCGGCGCGTGGTGTTCGCTACGTCCGGCTTGCGGCATCCGATATGAACAAGTTGCCGCTGGCGGCCGCCTGGACTCGCGGAACGCGCGACCCAATCAGGGACGATATGCTGGAGATGCTCAAGGCTCATCTCTCGCGCTATGCGCGGGAGGCTTAAACAAAGACTGCTTTGGGTCATTCGCGTCGTTTCGACTATCCGACAGTGACTTCCGGTCCGCCCCGATAAGCAGACATTCTCAGTACCCGTCGGCATGTCTCAAAGGTGCCAAAACCGGAAGTGGTCTGTCATTCGATCACGTTGCGTAACGCCTCTCATTCGGGAAGGCCAACCAGTTGCAACGATTTGATCAACGCATCGAGATGTTCCTGATGGCGATAGGGTGGACTCATGCACCGCAGCAAGGGTGAGCGCAGCGCCTGCATCTTCGTGACTATGGATCGGACCGGCTGCGGCGCCCTGTCCAGAAGGCGCCGCGGCCGGTGGGACGATCAGGTGGCCGGCTGCGCGACGCCTTTGATGATCTCGAGATCGGCTGTCAGCGTCTTGCCCTTGGTTTCTGGCCCGAGCAGCACGGAGATCACGACTAGGACCAGGAAGAGCATCGTGCTGATCATCATCGGCATGGCGAAGCCGAAGTTCATCTGCACGGCCAGATAGGTCAGCACCGGCGCTACCAAGCCACCCCAAATCGCCCCCTGATGATAGATGAATCCGGACGCCGTCGCCCGCACCTCGGTCGGGAAGCGCTCGGACAGGTAGCTCGGCATTTGGCCGTAGATCGAGCCGCCGAACATGCCTTGCACGATGAACGCGCTGACGATGTAAATCGGATCCGTGGTCCACAGATAGAACGGCGTCAAGAAGATCGCAATCGTCGCCGGCACGATCATGCCCGGCCTGCGTCCCCATATGTCCGAAACGAAGCCCCACAGGCTATTGCCAGCAAAGACGACGATGTTGGCCCAGAACAAAGGCGTGGCCACCATCAGCGGCGTCCAATTCAGTTCCTTCTGCAGGTATGCCGAGAACAAGGCCCAGATCGAATAGTAGACGCAGAAAGTGCTGGCTATCCAAAAGCAGGCCGTCAGCGTGTTGAACAACAAGCCGCGCTTGAAGATGGAGAGCAAAGGCGCCTTCACCTCGGCCTTGCTTTCCCGCTGTTGGCGCCTGTTCTCGACCCAAACCTCCGGCTCTTTCACGTAGAACCGGATCCAGACCACAACGAGGGCCGGCAATATCCCGATCCACAATAGGCCTCGCCACCCGATCAGGTCGAACAGGAAGCCGTAGGCGAGCGCCGACAACGCGAAGCCAAGCCCCCACGAACCCTGCAGCACGCCGCTCATGAAGCCGCGGGAACGCGCCGGCCAGGATTCCATCGCAAGGGCCGCACCGGCCGGCCATTCAGCGCCCATCCCAATGCCAAGCAGCGCGCGGAAAAAGAACAAAAACGCAAAGCTTGGAGAAAAGCCGGCGATGAAGTTGCAGAGCGAGTACCAAAGAATGGAAATCATCAGCGGGGTCTTTCGACCCATCCGGTCGGCCATCCAACCGGCGGCCGTCGCGCCGACTAGGCGCAGCCACAACGTGATGGTGAACACGGCCGTGACCGCGGTTAAGGAAACGTCGAACTCCTTGGCGATCGGCACCATGATCAGCAGGAAGATCGTGAAATCGAACGCGTCGAGCGTCCAACCCAGCCAAGCCGCGATCCACGCCTTCCATTGCTCCTTGCTTGGCTCCTTCCACCAGGGAATTTCCGAAGAGGAATTAAGTATGGTTGACATGTCATGCTCCGCTTGTTGGCTTCCCGGTTGCTCAAAAAGAGGTTGCTGGCCGCTTGGAAAGCGGCACGCAAACGGGGGAAGATGAACCTGAGTGGAGAGCCAAAAAGAGACGGCAGTCTCCCGAGAGATCACGCCCGCCGACGGCAGCAACCCTGCCTAGGGTTTGTTGGGATTCAGGATTCTCATCCGGGCCTGGTTGTGATTCAAGCTGTGGATGGACCGATTCGTTTTGACTGACGCCCAATGGGCGAAGATGGAGCCGCTTTGTCTGGGCAAGCCGGGCGATCCTGGCCGCAGCGGCAAGGACAACCGACTTTTTGTCGAGGCCGTGCTGTGGATCGCCCGAACCGGCAGCCCCTGGCGGGATCTGCCACCCTCGTTCGGCCACTGGAACAGCGTGTTCACGCGCTTCCGCGACTGGGTGAAGGCGGATATCTGGAAGCGGCTGTTCGACGCCGTCTCCGACGATCCCGACATGGAATACGCCATGGTCGACGCCACCATCGTCAAGGTCCACCGCCACGGACAGGGCGCAAAAGGGGGACCCAAAGCCAGGCGATCGGCCGTTCGAAAGGCGGCATGACCACCAAAATCCTGGCCCTCACCGATGCGCTCGGCAATCTCGTGCGCTTCGTGCTTCTGCCGGGACAGCGCTTCGACACGGTGGGCGTGCCGCCGCTCATCGAGGGATTGGCCTTCGACGGGCTGATCGCCGACAAGGCGTTCGACAGCAACGCCATTATCGCCGATCTCGACGCGCGCGGCGCCAAGGTCGTCATCTCCCAGCATCCGCGCCGTGCAAAGCCTCTCGCCATCGATGAGGAGATGTACAAATGGCGGCATCTAATCGAGAACTTCTTCGGCAAACTGAAGGAATTCAAACGTATCGCCATGCGCGCAGACAAGACCGACCAGAGCTTCGCTTCCATGATCCATCTGGCCGCAGCCGTGATAAACTCTCGATGAATCCCAACAGACCCTAGTGCAATGAACGGGGATTTCGGCACGTCCCCGCCTAACGGAGGGCGACCCTCAGACGAGTCGGCAGCTTATCTCTCACCAACGGGCGTGGCAAAGAGTAAGGATTGCTGTCATCTTTCCAACGCCGCAGCTCCATTGCCTCGTTTCACGATGTTTCTAGCAGGAACAGCGGCTAGACCATGCGCCGCAACAAGCCGACGAGATGTGCCGCGATCTTGGCGTTTGCCTCGTCATCAAAGGGATAGCCGTGAACGACCCAGGAGCCCGCTCGCGGACTTGGGTCACATCCTGAGCTGATCGAGATAGCAGTTCGCTAAGGCGGTTCGGACTCGGCACGCATGTCCGATAATGGGATGGTCCGGCCGTGCTCCTGCCCCGCCAGCAAGCGAAGCTGGCAAGGGGCGCCAAAGACTAGGAGCACGCCATGTCTCAGACACCTAATACCGCGATCGCCGTGATCGGCATCGATATTGGCAAGAACTCGTTCCACGTCGTGGGCCAGGATGCGCGCGGCGCCATCGTGCTGCGGCAAAAGTGGTCGCGTGGCCAAGTGGAGGCGCGGCTCGCCAATATACCGCCTTGCCTGATCGGCATGGAAGCCTGCGTCGGCGCACATCACCTGAGCCGCAAACTCGCATCGCTTGGTCACGATGCCAGGTTGATGCCGGCCAAATATGTCCGCCCCTATAGCAAGGGACAGAAGAACGACTTCAATGATGCCGAAGCGATTGCCGAAGCCGTGCAGCGCCCGACGATGAAGTTCGTGGCGACCAAGACCGCGGAGCAACTGGATCTGCAAGCGCTGCATCGGGTGCGCGAGCGGCTGGTGTCGCAACGCACCGGCATCATCAACCAGATTCGCGCCTTCATGCTGGAACGCGGGATCGCCGTGCGCCAGGGGATCGGCTTCCTGCGCACGGAACTGCCCACCATCCTTGCGATGCGCACCGATGCCCTGTCGCCCCGCATGTTGCGTGTCATCGAGGAGTTGGCAGGCGACTGGCGCGAGCTGGATCAGCGTATCGATGGCCTCTCCGGCGAGATCGAAGCCCTGGCCCGTCAGGATCAGGCATGTTCGCGCCTGATGACGGTGCCCGGCATCGGGCCGATCATTTCGAGCGCCATGGTGGCCGCGATCGGCACTGGAGACGTATTCTCCAAAGGCCGCGACTTCGGCGCCTGGCTCGGACTGGTGCCCAAGCAGATCTCGACGGGAGACCGCACGATCCTCGGCAAAATCTCGAGGCGCGGCAATCGCTACCTGCGCGTTCTGTTCGTGCAGGCGGCATGGGTTGTGCTGGTCAGGATAAAGAACTGGGAACGTTACGGGCTCAAATCCTGGATCGAAGCCGCCAAGAGGCGATTGCACCACAACGTGCTGGCGATCGCGCTCGCCAACAAGCTTGCCCGCATCGCCTGGGCGGTGCTGGCCAAAGGACGCGCCTTCGAGCTGACGAGGACCGACGATGCAGGCGTCCGACCCGCTTGATCCTCGCGCCGTGCTCGGCGCCGTCAAGGCGCAGCCTGGCAACGCCGGAGCCCGCCGCAAGCCAAGCGCGACGGCCGGCCTTGACCGCCCCTGCGCGCGACGCGATCGACGTTCTGCGGGCCGGGACGAAGGAACGGCCCTTGGCTCGAACAAAGGAACTGCGCGATATCAGGAGCAAGCGATGACGTAACCCTATCAACAGTTTCCAGCCGAGGTCTGCGAGAGGACCAGACGAAATGGAGGATCGGTCTTCCGAGCGCGTGCGAACACTGGTGACCCGAATGGCCCGATCGAGGCCTGTCCGCTAATGAGAACGCACGCGCGCTGATATCCATGATGGCCCGGAGCACAACGCGCGCTCCAATCAGAGGCCGGATACATTGATGCAAGACCGCCGCCGCCAATTCGACGAAATCTTCTTGCAACGCACGGCCGGACCATACAAACGGGTCAAACTGAGAAACACTCAGCATGAGCAGATCTCTTCCGCTCTTCCCCGGCCTTGCTCATGCTGCTCTCCATTGTGCCCACAGCAGACAGCATCCTCCCGCCGGGACCAAATGGCAACTAACGCGCGCTCGCGCCGCAACCGGGGCATTTCATGAAATGATCGGCCTCGGTTTTGACAACGTCGTCCGCATCAAAGCCGGGCTTCGTCATCGCACAGTCCTGTAAGCTTTGACGCGCTTGTGCCGTAGCAAGGTCGCCGGAATGGGCTTGCCGTGATTTAACGCCCGCATCATTCCGATCCGCGCGTGCATGATGAAATCCGGATAAAGCCCGCGGTCCGGAAGATTGAAGCGCATGCCCGAACTCGCCCGCCGTCGATCGTTAGACCACCGCCAGGAATGCTGGCAAATCTACTATGGCGATATCCACGTCGGCACGATCATTGAGCGCGTCGGAAACCCGCATGATACCGAGCCCTGGGAATGGCGCTGCGGCTTCTATCCTGTCTTTGGTCGAGAGGGTGGCCCTAACCCCGCAGGTCAAACTCGACCTGCATCTGCGTCGCTATCCACATAGCGGCAATTCTGAACTCTTCCTCTTGAACGGATTTGCCGGGACTGACCGTGATCTCCCACGTATCGTTCATGCGGTAGAGAAGTATGGTCATTTTCGCCGGCCATGGCCCGAACTGCGCCGACCTCTCCTTGATCAGCGCCGTGAGCTGTTCCGCCGTTCGTTTGGGTTTTCCCACGCCGCGGGTTCCTTGATCGGGAACGTGAACTAGCACAACGTAATGCACAGTGCCGGACGAGATCGGCAAGCGGATCGAGCCGACGCTCTCGCACGCGATCTCCGATAACCCGCAAGCCGATCGCAGCGAAGCACAAGTGAGGCGCTATGTTGCTTTGTCGTTCCGGATTTCGGAAAAGAGGCTGATCAACCCGACAACAACGGGTATTAGTCCGACGAGCGTCCAGACCAAAAGCGAGCCCGATCCGGCCTTGGCGGCGACTATCCAAACGCCAAAGGCAATCAGTCCGACTGAGATTAGATACGAGAAAGCGGCGTCCATGGCCTCAAGGCTATCACCATTTTTTGCGATCTAGTTGACGGATGATCATTAGATGGCGTGGTCCAAACTGGCAGGAGCTTATACGGACTGGCCAACCGTTGGTTCCCGACCTCCCGCTCGATAAGGAACCTGAGCGGGCGCGCAAGGCCGAGGCGCCATGACCTCAGTCCGAGTCTTTTAGGCTGCTGCTGCTCGGCATTTGTCAAATCGGCAAATCAGGCTGGCTTTTTGCTCACGGGTCGGACCCCATCGGTCGACGGCAGGCCCAACTTCTCGCGGAGATCGGAGAGCGAGCCCTTTCCAAAATCCGGAAGGCTGATCAGCGTCTCGTCCAGTCTCTACGACCGGAATGGCTACTTGCCATTTAAGCCGCCCTTCGGTCCAGAGAAGTGGCGTGGGGACGTCAATGTGACTGCATCCACAGTGCTGGTGGTCATATTGCTGGCGGGGTTGGCTACGATTTGAGGCACTCCATAGAGGGACTTCCAAGCGGCGTTTGATTCAAGGTCGCATCTGGAGAGGAGATGCGGTTTTGAACAGACACCAGTTGATTTGGGAATCCCTTTTGTCCACGAAACCGAGCATCCGGCCTTCTATAGGTACCGAGAATCCTATCCCAGAAGAAATGGATCACCGCGAAATTGCAGTTCGCGTGCCGGTGATGAACGAAGTGCAGTTCCTGTTTGCGTCTGAACCATGCAAACCGCTGAAGCCGCGATCCCTCTACGTGGTATTCCTTGTCGAAAAAGACGTGCGCGTAGAACGACGCCGCACATGCAACTACCTGAACCACGAAGAGATCAATGGGCAATACGAGGTATGTACAAGCTCCCACCAGAAACACAGGAATGAAGAAGAAGGGTGTATTGTTGCCTTCGTCACCGCGGTACGTCCGTGAGACGAGATGATCTTTGGAATAGTAGGTGTGATGGAAGTTGATATGGTTGCGAAAGAACTTACCACCCATTGGATGGTGGCCAAGCTTGTAATGCATCAGCGTCTGCGCAAATGACATGACCAAATGCGTAGCGACGGCAGTCACGAGAAATAGCGGAAGCTCCGGAAGGAGCCGCGGTACCGTCTGGAGCATGACCGCTTCCTCCAGCGTAAGGAGCCAATTCAGCATATATTGTGATCTACTCCCCTAAACACCCCCGGTTTTGCGTAGAGTCCGTTCTCCCTGGAGACCCTATGACGCCGGCTCACGCCGCGGCGCGGTCGTTTGCAAGTTTCTTAATCGACAGCAGGCATTCTCTCCACTGTCGCCGGTCCCAACTCACACCGCGACAAGATGTTACGCAGAGCCCGCCGAAGTAATTCGGCGGGCAACTCCAGGGCAAGATCAAGCTGCTGATACCGGTGTGCTTCCGTGCTCCTCAGCTTTTGTGGTGCGCTCCGATATCTGATGGACAACTGGCAATTGCAGCACAGTCGCTCGCTGGCCTTCGATGAGCAGCGTCACCAGGACATTGCTTCCATCGGGAAATTCGATCGCGTCGTGATGGCGAAGCGGCACATTTGGTTCGAGCACACCAAACTTGGCAACGCGGAAGCTGGTTGTTCTCGTCCAGATCCATCCCTGGTCGTACTTAACGTTTTGCTCGAAGGCTAACTCGGTTCCGGGAAGCAGGCAGACCGCCATCCCGGGTTCGCTTTCTGCAGCAAAGCCACGGGTCGAGGTCCTGGGGAACGTTGTGGTGATGAGCGTCTCTCCAACTTTGGCGGGACGCGATGCCACGGCATGCAGACTATAGTCACACATCAGATTTGCTCCTCTTTCGAGATAGCGCACCCGCACCCGCGGTGGCGCGGGCGTCTATCAGTGTGGTCCAGGGGTGAATATTACCCAGCTTGTGGGCCTCATTTCAAGGAATTTACAAAATCCGCCGGTTCACGCCGGGCGCGCCTTACTTCGGTGGGTGCAAATCGCCTTGAAGCCAGCGTCCAAGACCCTTGGACTTCATAGGGTCTTCATACGCGGCCAGGGTCTTAAGTACGTGATTGCAGATAGCACATTCAAGCGTATGCAAGTCGACGCCCGGGCGTGCTAGCTCGATACTGACGAGCATCATCGGGGCCTTGCACCTCGGACAAGCGGGGCGCTCAATTGCAACGAATGAAATGACGGACGACAGGCGTTGAGACTGGGGCATGATGCTTCCCTCGAATAGGCGGGAGCGCAACACTCTCTGTCACCGGTAATGCCTAGGAGGCGGAGCGGTGATTGTCTGAGTATGCGCCTCCAGGGATCTCAAACGCGAGTTAATTCGCGGATATTTGGAAGGAAGGTAAGCGCCTCGCGGAAATTGCGAACCCGGAAGCTCCGCTCGATGCAGTGAGCTTCCTCCGCCAGTTGCCAGTCTGGGGCCTGTGCGTGAAAGAGCTCAGCTTGCTCGCGCGTGAGTGGAGGTATTCCCCCGCGATAGGGAGTACAGGTTTTGCTAGCAAGAGCTTCGGTCATGTTCCTTGCCCCTCGTGTCAACCTTCGCCCGCACTAAGGCTGGCAAACTGCGAAAGTGATGTTGCGATCTCCGCGAACCAATTGAAGGGACTGTGATCACGGCTGCAGCTTCGCCCGGTTGGATCAGTTGGACCGATCTCGGGTCCGGCACCCATACGGCGCGGGCGCTGTCCGCCTCAATCACCCGCGCCGGGATTTGGCGAAAAGTATTGGAGTTTGTCCGGCTTCCCCTCCCACTCCTTAGAGTCGGGCGGGGTCGCTTTTTTGACCGTAATATTTGGCCAGATTTTCGCGTATTCCGCATTCAGCGACAGCCATTTCTCAAGCCCCGGCTCGGTGTCAGGCTTGATCGCGTCGACCGGGCATTCCGGCACGCAGACCCCGCAATCGATGCATTCGTCCGGGTGGATGACGAGCATGTTCTCGCCCTCATAGAAGCAGTCCACGGGGCACACGTCGACGCAGTCCATGATTTTGCAGCGAATACAGCTCTCGTTGACGACGAAGGTCAATTAAGCGTCCTTTCAGCAGATCGCAGTGGTGAACTCATTCACGGTGTCCGTCCGTCCTCGCGGTGCTCGTTCATTGGTTGAAAATGGACGCACAGAAGACCTACGTCCTCTGGCTGAATCGGAACACCGAGGAGCAGGCATTCAGCGGCCGAGGGGCCCGTGCTCGGCAGGTTGCCGCACATCTCTCTGCCGAAGTGCGTGCAGTCCGGGCAAACACCGAAGCGCCGATGCGCCCCACTCGTAGCTAGAGTGGACAACACCTGGTGCAGGGCGCGACGCATCGCAGTTCGCTCTGTCGCGTCGAGCGAATCCATGGCGCGCACCAGAACTTCGAACGGATCGCGTGCAAGCGCTTTTTTGCCCTTGCTCGTCAGTCGCAGACTTACGCTTCGCCCATCCGTCTTGAATGGCTGTCGGACCAAGTACCCACCCGCTTCAAGCGCCTTAATGGCTTGTGTTGCGGTGCCGCGGGTTGTCGCTTGAAATTCCGCGAAGGCCGACGGCGTCCGTGAGAACGGGTTGGCACGGGCGAAGAAGCGGAGCGCCATCCATTGGGCCGGACTGAGTTCGCCGTCATAGCCCTCAGCTTGTACGAGCCGTCCCACCTGCAGCAGGAGCTCTGCCGTTTCGCGCGCTGACATGATTGCCTCTTCGAAAATATAATAGTGTTTCGCAATTAACTTGACAACCGATCGGATGCAGATAATTTTGTTTCGAAACTAGTTGGAGGGCTTGATCATGGCCCGCAACGCAGCCCTGCCGATCCTTACGGCCGAACCCGGCCTCACCCATTATCTTGAGGAAATCCGGCGGTTCCCGATGTTGGAGCGCCAGGAAGAATACATGCTAGCCAAGCGCTGGCGCGAGCACGGCGATCGCGACGCGGCACACAAGCTCGTCACCAGCCATCTGCAGCTCGTGACCAAGATCGCCAGGGACTATCGCGGCTACGGCCTGCCGATCTCCGAGGCGATCTCCGAGGGCAATGTCGGCCTGCTGCAGGCGGTCGAGCGCTTCGAGCCGGAGAAGGGCTTCCGGTTCGCCACCTACGCCGTGTGGTGGATCAAGGCGGCGATCCAGGGATACATCCTGCGCTCGTCGTCGCTGGTGAAGATGGGCACCTCGGCCAACCAGAAGAAGGTGTTCTTCAACCTGCGCAAGGCCCAGAGCAAAATCTCCGTATTCAACGATGGCGATATGCGGCTGGACCAGGTGAAGATCATCGCCCGGCGGATCGGCGTCACCGAATCGGACGTGATTTACATGAACCGGCGGCTCGGCGGCGACGCCTCGCTCAACGCCGCGATCCGCGAGGACGGCGATTCCGGCGAGTGGCAAGACCGGCTGGTGGACGAATCCCCCGACCAGGAGACGACGCTCGCCGCGAGCGAGGAGTTCGATAACCGCCGCAAGACGCTGTCCAGTGCGCTCACCGTGCTCAACAAGCGCGAGCGGCGCATCTTCGAGACGCGCCGGCTCGCCGAGGAACAGATCACGCTCGTGGAGTTGGCCGAGGAATTCGGCGTCTCGCGCGAGCGCGTGCGCCAGATCGAGGTGGGCGCCTTCGCGAAGGTGCAGAATGCAGTGAAGCACCGCGTCGCGGCGATGGCGATCCCTGCGCCTCTGCCGGTGCGTTAGCTTCCAACCCTCTCCCGTGGTGGGAGAAACTGACGATGGACGTGTCGCTCTGGGTACGTTTTACGGCAACCGAACGACGCGAGGGGGCGCCGCTCACCGGGTGCTGATCGAGCCCTCGCTCGACGATCCATGCACGGCACTTTGCGTCATCGATCGGGCGCCTAAGCCGCGCGCTGCAGATGGAAAGTTATTCGACGTTTCACAATGCAGTCGGGGTGCCGATCGTGCGCATTGGCTGCCGCGAGTTCAAGTGCATCGGGGATAAACCACCGCAAGACCACCCACACATCTACCTCAAGATGGGCGATGCCAGTGAGATCGTCTGCCCCTATTGCTCTACGCTATTCCGCTTCGATCCGAGCTTGGGCGCACACGAAGCCGATCCGGCAGATTGTGCTTACGGTAAGCCGACTAGACGTCCATAGTCGTTTCAACAGAAGGTGCTCCTCGCTTTCACGGCGGAGAGGAGAGCTGGATCGCGCTAGCGCTACGTGTGGGCTTTTGAAAACAATGATCGCACAACACGAAGATACGGCACACATGAGGAATGTAACTTACCGCTGCGCCGCAACAGTGTTTTTTAATTTAACAGGAATTATTTCATGCCTTTGACACCCAGCACGAACCCTCAGGTTATTTCCGATATGGGCACGTTCAGCTTTCCGATGATGGACGGAGAGACCCTGGTTCCGGTCCGGGTTACTGACGATACATTGCAGTACATGGCTTCCCGCGATCACACACATCTCGACGAGCCTGCGGATCTGTTCGACCAGTACCGCGGAGAGGTTGAAGCTGCGGCGAGCGCCAAGTACGACAAGGGCCACGAACCAGGGCAGGCAGTGATCGTCACCCTGGATGACCTGTAGCGAGGTGGCCTGTTTCCTGCGCGAGGAAGGGAACAACAACGACCTGCTTTTGATCGATGGGCGGGCCCGTGTGGCCACTGAAGGCAATTGGAAATGACCGGGCCATCCGTGCCGTGGTCGAAAACCCGCTGTTTGACTTGTGTCGTGAGCGATCGTCGCCATGTCGGTCGCGCGCCGGCTTCTGCAAGAGCCGGAGCCGGGCATCTTCCTCGGGCGTCCAGGGCCGGTTCGCGTGTTTGGGTCGATAGCTCATTTCACCAAAGCGATAGCCGATTGCCGAGCCGGTCAGCCGCCGTCAGGCCGTTGTCGTCCAGATTGTGTACGAGAACGTCCTTTTGCGATCGGGCGCCTTGGGGCTAAAGTCGCCCCTTTGGGCGGGCTACCTTTCGAAGCGAAAGATGCAACAGACGGAGCGAAACGCGCCGCCCATCGTCGCTCAAACCGTCGCTGAAGTTCCACGGGGATCGTCGCCGCCCGTGAGAGTGATATCCTCGATCCGCTCGTACTCGCTTTCCCACGTAAAAGGTTTCCGCCGCCCCGCCCCCGCCAAGAACTCCCGGGTTCACTAGAGCCATGGAATTAGATATTTTTGAGCGCGCTGGCCTGGCACGGAAAGTCCCCTACGGCATCAGCTTTGAAACGAACGACCAGAAGCTGTGGCTCCTAGGTCGAAACGCCTTTGCGCCGCCATTCACCCATGACGCGAATAAGATTTCACAGGCAAAAATAGATGTGGACGAGATCTTAAATGCCGAGGCGCGGTCAACGAGGCTTGAACGCTAGGGCCCCTCTTCCTCACTTTCTGCCGGGCAATGCGAATGCTGTTCGATGGTCTACGAAATCTCGTCCTATCGTGGTTGATCCTGCCTGTGCATCTGCCTGTCAAAGAACGTTGGCTAAGAATCGTCTCTCAAACGACTATAAACGCCCCGCATTAGCTCATTGGCGGCAATATTGCGGAATTCGGTGTCATTCATCAGGCGGTCAAAGATATCTTCGTTGCCTTCCATCCGGTCGATGAAGAGGCCTTCGAGCATACGATCAAAGACGGGCTTGAAATTTTCCATGCTATTGACTTGGGCCGCGGTCTTTAGGGTCTCGTTATCAACGGCCGCCTCGGCGATCTGATCAAAGAATAGTTGGTCGGCCGGTTTGAAATCAGTGGCGAAGCGCTCATTGAGTTTGTCAATTAGTTGCGACAGTACGACCTGTTTGTCATCGGCTGCCCGCAAACCAACCTCAGTTGGGCCTTTTAACGGATCGGCTTCACCGCCTTCAAGATCGATGCTTCCCGAGCTGACCTGCTCCAAACGGTAGTAGCGAAGCGCGACTTCGTCTTCGAGCTCATAACCAGCGCCGCTCCGATTCCTTGATGCCATTGTTCATTCCAACTTCGGTGAACTTCTTACTGTTGGCGGGATCAACAACTTCGCCGGAAAACGCGACTAAGGTTTTGATGTCTGCGTAGCCTTTCTCAACGATGTATTGATCGATCGCCAGCTTGTACTGGACGGCGTGTAGGCGCGATCCGGTCACTACCATGGCCTTGGCGCGGCCGCCGATCTTGTGCTTGGTGACACTTCGAAAATGCTCGACGATAACCTCAACCTTCTGGCGCAGATTGTGGGGATGGAAGGCTAGGAAGCGGGTGAGCGCACGGGCGGCGTCACGCTGCGGCACCGACGGATCGTCGGCGATTGCCTTGACCATGCCGAAATAGGCTTTGTAGGTGGTGTAGTTGGCGAGCACATCGAGGATGAATCGTTCCTGGATAGCTTGGCGCATGCTGTAGAGATGGAACGGGGACTTTCCGTCGTCACCCGGCTCATCGAACAACGCCAGGGTTTTAAATTTGGGAGTGGCGGTGAAGGCAAAATAGCTCAAGTTGGGTTGCCGCGGTCGTTTGGCCATCTCACGCAGCAAATTCTCGCGCGCTTCGGGCGTGAGATTGCTATCGTCCTCCTCGTTCAGCATCTGCGCCGCGACGATAGCCTCGATCCCATCCTTGTTAAGGATGCTTCGCAGCTCTTGGGCTCCCTCGCCGGCAGCAGAGGAGTGCGCTTCGTCGACAATGACGGCAAATCGACGATCTTTGGTATCGATTTTTACTGTCTCACCCTTCTTGGCCAAGGTGTTGATGGCTTGCGCGATAAAGGGGAACTTCTGGATGGTGGAAATGACGATGGGGACGCGGTCGGCGAGAGCCTTTGCAAGCTGCTGGGTGTTGTCGTCGATCTTCTCGACCACGCCCTTCTTGTGTTCGAATTGATAAATCGTGTCCTGCAGCTGCTGATCGAGCACCTGAACAAAGGCGAACCGTTAAAGACGATCGCGATCTTCGACCCCTCGCCACCTTCGTCAGGCGATGGTTTGCGCTTGGCCAACATGGTGAGCAAAAACAGCAAAGCGCCGTCGTTGATCCGCGGTAGGCCAGGTCCGAACCGACCTGAAAAGCCAAATTGCTCGTGTTCTTTCTCGACGAGGGCCGCTTGGGTCTTCCATTCCACGCCAAAGGGAGGGTCACCTTGCGGTATTGCGGCGGCCGATAGGGGCCGCGCAGCTTGTTGGCAATGCTCCAGATGAAGTCAGCAAGTCTTTGATGATCGTTGACGATCATTATTTACGCTCCAGAGTTTTCGTGGTTGGGCTTTGTCTTCCGCCGAAAAACAAAGCTGATAGATCTCGCTCACGCTCAGCAATGTCAAGCGCGACCGGGACAGATAGATCAAAACCGCAATAAATAGACTCATTGGGTTGGGGTTGAAGTGCGCTGATATGCGCGACAACACTTGTTGTGAACGCGTGAATGTTCGTACATATAGTAAAATTCTGCAAATTTTGCGCGGGGCATAATGGGTTGGGCGCAAATGATCAATTTTTGGCCCCCGGTGGAGGTAGTCGCGCGACGCTCGCGAATGCTTAGGCCCCGTTATTGCAAGGCCCGCCAGATCGTCACCTCTCCGCATTCATACTCGCGGGCTAGCTCGGCCATGGTCTCGCCGGCAGCGTAGCGCTCTGCGATGCGTCGGCGCTGGCCTGTATCGAGAGCGGAGGGGCGACCGAACTTGGTGCCCTTGTGCTTGGCAAGGGCAATGCCTTCCTCACAGCGCTTGCGGATCAGGCCGCGTTCGAACTCAGAAATCCCGCCCATGATCGTCATCATCAGCCTACCCACGTAGTTAGTGGTGTCGCACCATGCTTCGCCGCAGAGAACGGCGCGACCACCAAACAGCTAATGGCGATTTTCGGTTGGGATTCGATCAAGCAAGCCGAACTGTATACGCGCTCCGCAGAGCAGAAACGAATGGCCGCCGATGCTATGCACCTGATCGAGGCGCGTGACACCAAAGCATGAACACTGAGTGTCCCACCAATACCCGCAGTGGGACCTTTTTGTATTTTTTTGCTGTGATCTCAGCTACTTATTTTCGGGATGGTGCCCAGGGGCGGGTTGTCCCTCGATCCCCGTAACACAAGCAAATTCAACAACTTAACGCCACCCACGATTGGGCCTCTGTACCAAACAAATGTACTGCTGTCGATTGGATAGTGATGTGTCGCCAACTACTGTAGGCACCCGCATATTCGAATGACGCAGAGGTACATCGACGCCGATCCGGATGCGCAGGTTCTAGTCGTCGGTATGGTCTAGCGGCACGTCCGGTTTCAGGGTCGAGCCGCTAGGAGCGTGTCCGAATAGTCGCTGTTCAATTCTGAGCGAGTCTGATTCAACCTTGGGCTATGAGCAAGTATTTTCGCCCCTGGAATATCGATCAGACGCTGCTTCTGCCGCCGAATGTGCAGGACTTCGTGCCGAAAGGCCATGTCTCGCGGTTTATCGTTGAACTGGTGCGGGAGAGCCTCGATCTCAAGGAGATCACGGGCAGCTATGTGAGCGGGCTCGGGCAGCCGCCGTTCGACCCGCGCATGATGGTGGCGCTTCTGCTGCACGGCTATGCGAGTGGGCTGTATTCATCGCGGCGGATCGCGAAGGCCTGCCGCGAACGGAATGATTTTGTAATGATTGTCGCGCTCGATCCGCCGGATTTTCGCACGATCAGCGACTTCCGCAAGCGGCATTTGAAGGCGCTCGGCGCACTGTTCCTGCAGGTTCTGAAGTTGTGCGAGACGGCAGGGCTGGTCAAACTCGGCCATGTCGCGCTGGATGGCACGAAGATCAAAGCGAACGCGTCGAAACATAAAGCGATGAGTTATGAGCGCATGAAGAAACGCGAGGCGGAATTGAAAGCCGAGGTCGCTCGCATGCTGGCGGCCGCTGAGGCGGCGGATGCTCAGGAGGACGAGACTTTCGGCAAAGACAAGCGCGGCGACGAGCTGCCGGATTGGGCTGGCGACAAGCAGAAGCGGCTGGCCAAGATCCAGCAGGCGATGGCGGCGCTGGAGGCCGACGCCAGGCTGGCCGCGGAGGAAGAGCGTCGCATCGAGGCCGAAAAGGAACAGCAGCGCCAAGCCGAAGGCCGCAAGAAGCCGGGCAAACCGGCGGCGCCGGCATCGGACCAGCCTGATCCCAAGTCGCAACGCAACTTCACCGATCCGGAAAGCCGCATCATGAAGTCGAAGGATGGCTTCGTTCAGGCCTATAATGCCCAGGCCGCCGTCGACGCGGGCGCCCAGATCATTGTCGCGCACGAACTGACGCAGTGCGGCAACGATCAGGGCCAGCTGGTGCCCCTGATCGAGGCCATCGAGAACAATCTCGGCCGCAAGCCGGAGCAGGCCTCAGCGGACTCCGGCTACTGCAGCGAATCCAATCTCGAAGCGCTCGAAGCCCACGGCGTCGACGGCTACGTCGCGCCCGGACGCGCCAAGCACCCGACAGCCGCGAACGGAAAAATCGGCGGACCGCTGACCCAACGGATGCGAAAGAAGATCGACGACGGCGGCTTCGAAACACCCTACCGATTGAGAAAGCAAGTGGTCGAACCGGTGTTCGGACAGATCAAACAGGCGCGCGGCTTCCGCCAGTTCCTGTTGCGAGGCCTAGAGAAAGTGCGCGCCGAATGGGCCATGATCTGCACGGCCCACAACCTCCTCAAGCTGTTCACCCTCGCAAAGGCCGCCTGAGCCGACTATCCTGCAATAAATGCCCGGTCGCGACCGCTATCTGGACGGGCTCCTAGGGGGATCGGTGGTGAAGAAATTCCCAGTAGGCATGATTGGAGAGAAAGCCGTGTTGATCGCATCCGAGGCCGCAGCTCAAGACTTTGTAATCGAGGAGACGACCGTCGCCGGCATTCAGCAGGCGCTGCAGACCAATGCCAGGACGGGCCGCCAGATCGTCCAGGCCTATCTTGATCGGATTGCCGCATACGATCACAAAGGTCCAGCGTTCCATTCGATTCTGACGCTGAGTCCGAAGGCTCTTGCGGAGGCGGACCGGCTCGACGCCGAACGAGCGACTGGAGCGCCCGTAGGACCGCTGCATTGTGTGCCGCTGGTGCTCAAGGACAACTACAACACCGCCGATCTGCCGACCACAGGTGGCTCGGCGTCGCTTGCCGGAATGCAGCCGCCGGCGGATGCCTTCGTGGTCGCCAAGCTGCGTAAGGCTGGCGCGATTATCCTCGGCAAGTCCAACATGCACGAATTCGCGCTATCAGGCACGACAGTGAGCTCACTCGGTCGCCAGACGCTTAATCCTTATGACCTGACGCGAACGCCCGGAGGCTCGAGCGGCGGAACGGGTACGGCGGTGGCCGCAAACCTGGCACTCGCGGGCACCGGCAGCGACACGGTGAACTCGATCCGGTCGCCAGCTTCGGCCAATGCCCTGGTCGGGATTCGTCCGACCAAGGGTCTTTTGAGCCGTGCCGGGATCATGCCGGTCTCTGAAACCCAGGACGCGATCGGGCCAATCACGCGCACAGTTGCGGACGCAGCGCGGCTTCTGGAGGCCATGGCGGGGTACGATCAGAGCGATCCCTCGACGGCATGGAGCTTCGGCAACACACCAACCAGCTATGTCCAATTCCTCAAACCGGATGGCTTGCGCGGCGCCCGCATTGGGCTCCTGAAGACACTGCTCGGGAGCGGTCCCGAGCACCAGGAGGTGAACAGCGTGATCGCCACGGCAATGGTTGCTTTGAGGAGCGCGGGAGCCGAGTTAATCGAGCTTGACGCGCCTGCTCTGGATGCCAGCAAGCTCAATGCCGACAATGACGTCCAGAAGTATGAGTTCAAGACGCTGTTGAACGCCTATCTCGCTGCTATCCCCAATGCGCCAGCAAAGTCACTCGCCGAGATCATCGCGTCCGGCAAGTTTCACAAGCCTTCGCTGGAGAAATTCCTGTCCAGCGCGGAAAGCTTCGCGAACGGCTTGGATGAGCCGGACTACAAGGAAAGGCTGCGTCGAAACCAGCGCACAAGGCAGGTACTGATTTCGGTTTTTGCCGAGCACAAACTCGACGCCCTGGTCTATCCACTCCAGAAGCGGCTGGCCGTGCCGTTAACCGAACTTAATCAAGCCGACCGCAACGGTATTCTCGCCTCAGTTACTGGGTTTCCGGCCATCACCGTACCAGCTGGTTTCTCTCCGCCGACCGCCACAGCCCCGCTGGGCGTGCCGGTCGGAATGGATATTCTGGGAAAGCCGTGGAGCGAGGGGCGCTTGATCGAGCTGGCTTATAGCTTCGAGCAGGAGGTGCACGTTCGCAAGCCGCCGAGCAGTGCGCCCGCGCTGCTCAGGCAATGATTTTTCCTGCCCGGCGGCAGGCTCTCCGGATCCCATCGCCATGCCGCAAGCTTTCTATTTTCATCTCGAGGGTCTAACTTCAGTCGAAGACAAGCATGGCCTGCAACTGCCGGATCCTAAACACGCCAACGATCACAGCAGGACGACCGCATCCAAACGCGCATGGAGTACGCGACCCCAGTGTCGTTGTCGACGAACGAGGCGCTGAGATTCATCGAGAGCCCGTCTTTCCAAAAAGGTCAAGGCGTTATTGTGATTGAAGAGCAAAACGCAAAACTCTGGACCCGCATAGTCGGGCGTTAAAAACTTGGCGCAAATCTGCGTCGCCGGGCTTTGTGGCGCAAGCTAGCTCGGTGGACCAATCAGTACCACCCGCGCTTTATGCTCGCCCCGAGCATCTCATCGTAAAGATCGATGCGGCGGTCGCGCAGAGGCTGATTGAAGTTGTTCAGCACGCGCTTCCGGCGGGCATCCGACAGGTTCAGTTCGGCGTAGATAATTTCCGCTTCAGTTTTGCTCGCAGGACCCGCGAGCGGGAACCCTGTATGGCTGACGATCAGGCTGCATCCCAGAAAGGGCTGGTCGCGCTCCACGCCCACGCGGTCGGCCGTGGCGACATACATGCTGTTGGAATGTGCGCCGCCCATCGCGAGGATATTCGCCATGACTAGCGTGTTCGCGGGCTGGTCTGGCATGGGAACCCAGTTGGTTGGCACGCAAAGAATGTCTGCGCCTTGCAGCGCCGCCAGCCGATAGGTTTCCGGAAAACAGCCATCGTAGCAGATTGCCACCGCCATTCGGCCGAACTCAGTCTTCCATACGGGGACGCCGAGATCGCCGGGTTCGAAGAACAGGTTCTCCGCGCCCCATAGATGTACCTTTCGATAGGTACCGATGAAGCCGTCTGGCCCGACGATCGCGGCGCTATTGTAGAGCGCGTCGCCCGCTCGCTCGCAGATGCCGGCAACGATCACGGCGCCGTGCCGGCGGGCCGCTTCCAGCCAAGCCTCAGACGTCGGCCCATTAGGCACCGGCTCGGCCAGCGTGAAAGCCTCGTGCCGCGATGCAAAGACATAGCCGGAATTGCACAGCTCGGGGAGCACGATCAGCCGTGCGCCCTTGCCTGCGGCCTCGGCGATCTTGTCCAACGAGTGCGCCACATTGGCTTTCTTCTCGCCGATCTTCGGCTCCATCTGGATACAGGCGACCGTGATCGGGCTTTCAGCTTGCATTGCACAACTCCATTGCGATCTCAAAGTTTGGGGTGCATGTCTTTCCAGCCATGCCCGCGCTCATACGCGTCAGCGGCGCGGATCAGGGTCATCTCGTCGAAGGGGCGGCTCGCGAGCTGCAGGCCGATGGGCAGTCCGGTGCTATCGAACCCGCAGGGCAGGGATATCGCGGGCAACCCAGCCAAATTCCAAGGGTAGGTCAGCCGCCACGAAGCTGCGAGCACGCTCTCGTCCTGCGCTCCGACGCGAACCGTCCATTCCCCGATCGGCCATGCGGTGAGTGGGCAGGTGGGCCCGATAATCACGTCCACGTCAGCAAAGACCTTGGCGAGATCATCGATCAGCACACGGCGGAGCTGTTCGGCTTTGAGGTAATCCGGCCCGGTGACCAAGCGGCCCATCTCAACCAGCGTGCGCACGTCGTTGGTGAAGCCGGTCACCGCCCCGCTGGCCAGATTGCGGCTGTGGTAGGCAGTAGAGGAGGACAGCTCGATCGCAAAGATCGCTCCAAGACTAAAGGCAAGGATCGGCAGCTCGAATTCAACGAGCTGGGCCCCGACGTCGCGGTAGAAGCGGATCGCGGCCTCGATGGCCGCATCGACATCCGGCTGATTGTTGCCGAACATGTGGTTGCGGCAGATGCCGACCCGAAGATCGGTGATGGGCTGGCCAAGCGCCGCCGTAAAATCCGGAACGTCGGTGCGCGCTGAGCCCGGATCTTTCGGATCGTGACCGGAAATAGCGTTCAGGGCATAGACGCTGTCAGCGACAGTATAGGAGAGCGGCCCGGCATGGTCGAGCGACCAGCTATGGGGAACGATGCCAGCGCGGCTCACTCGGCCGAAGGTCGGCTTCAGCCCGACCGTGCCGCACAAGGCAGCTGGGATGCGGATCGATCCGCCAGTGTCCGAACCCATCGCCACAGGCACGATCCGCGCGGCGACGACAGCGCCCGATCCCCCGCTCGAGCCGCCAGGAACGCGGCTCAGATCCCAAGGGTTCTTCGAGGGCGGCGTTACATTGCCCCATGCGAATTCGTGCATCCGCGTCTTGCCGACGATGATCGCGCCGGCTTCGCGCAGCTTCGCGACGACCGCGGAGTCCTGCCTGGCGAAGTGCACGCCGGGGGCATCGGTACCGGCGCGGCTCGGCATGTCCGCGGTGAGGTAGTTGTCCTTGACCGCCACAGGCACGCCGTGCAGAGGTCCGCGCCACCGACCCTGAGCGATTTCGCGATCTGCCGCCGCAGCCTGGGCGCGGGCATCCTCGGCGAGGCATACGAAGCTTTCCAGCTTGCGATCGAGCATTGCGATGCGGTCAAGCGCATTCTCGAGGAGATCGACGCTTGTCAATTTCCCCAGGCGAAGATCGGCCGACAGCTCCGCAATGGGGCGCGTGATTGGATTTTCGTGCATTGTCGACCTCAGCCCTGCTGGCTCGCCGGCACCGGCGAGAAAACCACCGCCGGATGAACATCTGTCAGATCGAGGCTTCGCAGCTTTGCGATTTCTTGAGCCATGGGCTGGAAGGCGGCGAGAACCGCAGATCTTCGCTCCTTTTCAAGCTGGATTCCCAGCGCCTCAACAAGCATCTCCAACTCGTTCATCGTAATCCTCCCCATTATATCTCTTACCCCCGGCTCCCGCCGCCTTCCGGCCGATCCGGGGGGTGAGCCCAGCAGCATTTGCGTGGCCACCGCCCCCCGAGCTGCCCGGTCTGCGGACATCGAGCAACGATGGAGAATGTGTTCGCTTCACGTCTCAAAAAATCACACCCGCAGTTGATCTTGGACACGTGCGGCAGCAAGCTCGTCGCCGGCCACGCCATCATCGGCGATCTCGCCAATCTTCAGCACCGCGTACCGGTCGGCCATGGAGAACGCGAACGGCACGTTCTGCTCCACGACGAAGATCGCCGTCCCGGTGCGCTTGCGCTCAGCCAACAGAATCTCGGTCAGGCGCTGGATCATGGACGGCTGCAATCCTTCCGAAATCTCGTCGATCATCATGAGGCGAGGCGAGCCGAGCAGTGCGCGGGAGACGATCAGCATCTTCTGCTCGCCGCCACTGAGGGTGCCGGCCTTCTGGCTCAGACGCTTCCCGACGATGGGGAAGTATTCGCTGACGCGGGCCAACCCTTCGGCAAAGCCCCGATCGTCGCGGAGGCCGAGCCGGAGATTGTCCTCTACTGTCAGGTCCTGGAACAGCGTCTGCTCCTGGGGGGTGTAGGCAATGGCCTTGCGCGCGATCAAATGGGTGGGCAGCGCCGTGACGTCCTCCCCGAACAGCTTGATCCTTCCCCTCTTGGCCGGGAGGAAGCCGAGTACCGTTTTGAGGAGAGTGCTCTTGCCCATGCCGTTCTTGCCAAGCAGGGCAAAGATTTCGCCGGGCCGGATGCTGAGCGAAACATTGCGCAGTACTATGGCTTCGCCGTACCCGCTGCTCAGATCGGCAATGTCGAGGACGGTCGGGCTCATGGCGCCAGCTCCTGATGCGCGCCGCCCGCATAGATCGTCCGCACGAGCTCGGAGCCGACCACCTCGGCCACCGAGCCGTCCAGCAGCACCTTGCCCTGATGCAGCACGATGATGCGGGTGGAGATTTCGCGGACGAAGTCCAGGTCGTGCTCGATGATTAGCGTGCAGAGGCCCTCGCGCTGGACGAGGTCGACCAGGATACTACCGATCAACGTGCGCTCGGGCTTGGTGAGGCCGGCAGTCGGCTCGTCAAGCAGCAGCACGCTTGGCTCCAGCGCCAGCACCATCGCCAGCTCCAGCGCGCGTTTCATGCCGTGGGACAGATGTCGGCACTCGATCGCCAGCTGCCGGTCGAGGCCAGTTGCGGTGATGACGCGGCGGGCGCTGTCAGGCAGCGCGAGCGTCGGCGCATGGCTCAGCATGCGCGTTCCGTCCAGCCGGTAGCGGGCGAGGCGCAGGGATTCGGCCACCGTTAGAGTTTCGAAGAGGCTGGTGGTCTGGAAGCTTCGACCGATACCGAGGCCAACGACACCTTGCGGGGGAGTGCGCGCGATGGCGTGTCCGAAAACCGCGACCGTCCCGCCCGTGCGCTCATAACCGTCCGAGAGGCAACGCATGAGAGTGGTCTTGCCCGCGCCGTTCGGGCCGATGATGCCCAACAGCTCGCTGCCCAGCGCTTTAAACGCCACTCCTTCGAGTACTTTAAGGCTGCCATAGGAGCAGGCCAGATCCGCGACGTTCAAGGCGGGTGCATCCGAGCCGGTGCCGGCGCGGCGTCCCTCTGGGGCTTCAATGAGTGCCGGGACCGCGACGCACGGCGCGGCATCCCGGCGGGTGGCAGCCGACCACAGGCGCCGCAGGCCAGTCTTGAGCACTGGTACGATCCCCTGCGGCAGCGCTACGATCACCAGCACGAAGATCGAACCGATGATCAGCTTCCAGACATACGGCAGATTGCCGGACAGGTAGGCGCTGATCACGTCGATGGCGATCGTGCCAAGCACGGGGCCGATCAGCGTTCCACGCCCGCCGAGCGCAACCCACATCACCAGTTCGGTGCCGAACACGAAGCTCCCGATCTCCGGCGCGACGACCACCGTATACCCGGCATAGGCATAGCCAGCGACCGAGGCGATCATTGCCATGACCACCATCAGCAGGATTTTTACCCGCGGCGCATTGATCCCGAGATAGGTGCAGCGCTGTTCGTTCTCGCGGATCGCGATCAGCAACCGGCCGAAATCGCTATTGACGAAGAACCAGGCCGCCGTCGTCAGCACCACGAGGCCGATGCCGCAGATCGTGAACCAGGCTTCCACCGACAGGTCGAAGGTGTTGTAGCCCACGAGCCCGCTGGATGAGCCGGTAAAGGTTCCGCCGGAGTAGAGGACCTGCACAAGGATGATCGGCAGCGCCAGCGTTACGATCGCGACATACAGCGGAGAGGCGCGGTGGAAGAACGAAATCCAGCCGGTTATCCACGCCACCACCGCCGAAACGGCCAAACCGGCCAGCAGCGCCAGCACCGCGGTTTGTGGCGAGAAGTCCATATACGTGAAGGTGATGCCGGCAGCATACGCCCCGATTCCGAAAAACGCGGCCTGACCGAAGGTGAGGATGCCGGCATAGCCCCAAAGGATATCCACCGTCAGCGCCGTTGCGGCGTAGAGGAAAGACCGCACAAGGATGTTGACGGTGTAGGAATCGAGGAAATAAGGCCCCGCGACGACCGCCACGATGCACAGCCCCGCGATCGACCCAGCAGGCACGAGCCGGCCGGAAAAGGCCCGCCGGGGCAGAGTCGCGGGCGTGGTGGTGAGGTCAGCCATGGCCGAACCCCGCCGGCCGAATGCGCAGGAGGAGGGCTGCCAGAACCACGATGGTCAGTCCGCCGATCACCGGGCTGATGAAGGTGGAAACCAGCACCTGCGCCCCTCCAAGCGTGAGCGCCGCGATCGCAAGACTTGCGAGCGATACTGACGACACGAGGACCAGCATGAACGCGTTGACCAGCCAGGGCACGCCCATATTCGGATCGACGCTGGAGAGAGGCGTGATCAGCGCACCTGCGAGGCTCGCAAGCCCGGCCCCGATGCAGAACGTGACGAAGCGCACATGGCCGCTATTGATGCCGAGCCCCCGCGCGAGCGGTTCGTTCATGATCACCGCGCGCGCCTCGAGGCCGAGCCGGGTTGCATTCAGGAGCGCTGCGATGCCGCCCGCCACCGCCGCCGCCGCCAAGATGAGAAAGAGACGATACAGGGAATAAGTCTCTCCAAACACACTGGTGGCCCCTGTGATGGGCGTCTGCACAAACTGAATCTCGCGGCCAAAAACGATCGTGATGAGCTGGCCGATGATAATGCCGAGACCCCAGGTCGCCAGGATTGCATCGAGGGGCCGATCGTAAAGTGGACGTATGACGAAGCGTTCGACAACGGCTCCCATCACGATCCCGGCCACAACCGCCGCCGGATAGGCGAGCCATGCGTTCAAGCCAAGCTGCGTCACCACGAGTCCGGAATAGCCGCCGATGGTGAGAAAGCCGCCATGGGCGAAATTTACGATTTTCAACACCCCAAGGATAATGAGAAGCCCGGACGCGACGGCAAACAATATTGCTGCGGTCGTGACGATGTCCAAAACAAGCGCTGTCATGCCGGTCTCCGCGCGACTTCGATGCTGCCGAAGAGAGGAATGAGTCTCCGCGGCGCGTCGGGGAAATGGGGGAGATTGGCACCGCTCATGAGCACACGCAATCGTCTGCGCCAAAGCCGCGACTGCGGCTCAGGTAACTCCCCGCTGTTGCGGGGGGGTACCTGAGAAATGGAAGCTCGTTCTTCTGACCCGGTCAGAGCTTCGGGCACTGCTCACCCGGACTGACGTTCGGGAAGCTCTTCACGATCTTCACGGAGCCGTCAGCCTGCACTTGACCGAGATACATCGTGAGCGGCGCATGGCGCTGGGCGTTCATCTGCACCTTGCCGCGAGGACCATCGAATGACACTTCGGCCAGGGCCGCGATGACCGGCTCGGCAGTGGTGGTTTTCGCCTTTTCGACGGCCGCTTTGTAGAGATAAACCGCATCGTATTCCGGCACGGA
The DNA here is from genome assembly GCA_900129675.1 of Bradyrhizobium erythrophlei. Lineage (GTDB taxonomy): Bacteria > Pseudomonadota > Alphaproteobacteria > Rhizobiales > Xanthobacteraceae > Bradyrhizobium > Bradyrhizobium erythrophlei_A. The sequence continues at coordinate 69,810 of FSRD01000004.1, forward strand.
AAGGTCGTTGGGCGTGAGCAGCTTGTCCCCGAACTTCGCCTTCATCGCCGACATGAATTTTTTATTGGCGGACGTATCGATATTCGTGAGGAAGGATGCGGAAATGAACACGCCGTCCGCATCGGCCGCCATGGTCTTTGCCGTGCCCTCGTCCACGCTGAGATTGCCGACAGGGGCTTTCATCCCGGCTGCCTTATACTGCTTTTGCAAGGTGACGTTCGGAGCACCGCCGGCGGTTGAGAAGATCACGGCGTCCGGATTGGCACTTCGCATCTTGGAGATGATTGCGGTCCAGTCGGTCGCGTCCATTGGCTGATATTCGTCACCGACGACCTTGCCGCCTTTCTTCTCGATGTAAGCCTTGGTGAAGGCCAGCATTCCGCGTCCGAACGCATAGTCGCTGCCTACCAGGAAAAAGGTCTTCGCCTTGTACTCGTCCATGAAATGATCGACGATGGGGCCCACCATCTGCTCGGGGACCGCACCATCGGCGTAGAGATATTTGTTGCAGGAGCGTCCCTCATAGAGAGACGTGTAGATGTAGGGGACCTTGCCACGCGATACGACCGGCAGCATGCCGTTACGAGCGGCGCTCGTCTGCATCGAAATCAGCGCATTGACTTTCTTCTGAAAAATCAGCGAGTCTGCGGCTTTCTGAGCGCCGGCCGCGCCCGAGCCGTCATCGGCAACCTCAAGCGCTACCTTTTTGCCGAGGATGCCGCCAGCCGCATTGATCTCATCAACGGCCAATTCGGCTGACTGCACCACCGACGGTGCCACCACGCTGTTGGCTCCGGAAAGCCCCGTGGGTATTCCGATTTTTATGACTTCTTGAGCCTGCGCCCCCAGGACCGGCACCAGCGCCAGCGCAAAAATGACGGCGCCTGTTCGCAACTTTGAAAACATCGCATTTGAACGCGCACGATTTGTCATAGCCCTGAACTCCCCGCGTAAGCAAAAATGCCAAGCAAAACATTACTGCGCCTCGAACGAGCGGCAAGGAGAAATAAGCGACGGGATTGCGCGAAATTTGGCCTGCGCAGGTCTTTATGTCGCTTGCACTGACATAAAGTCAGCCGGTCTGGCGCACCGTTTTCAATTTCACCGCCTGGAACGAAGATTTTGCCGATCAAGCCGGCGCCACGCGGTCTTTCAGTGCGTCCATATGGCCGCACAAAGAAATTGTAGCCAGACAAATGCGAACGCACCCCTCCTGCACGCGGGAGCGCGATACAGCAAGGTCTCCAAGGTCTCGAAGTGTCGGGATGCCCGGCAATTTCGGCCGAGCATGCTTCAGCGATTAACCCGAACGGAAGCAAAGTGTCCGGTGAGCGCGCCGCCACATTTTTCCGCGGCAATACGGCTCGCTCGCATCTGATCGCGCGCCCTCTCATCGGCGGTCCGAGGGGCCGTCGCTTTCAGCGTACGCCTCTCCTCCGGCACGTCGTTATCGGGCGTCCGCAACCGTTCAAACAGGTTACTGACCAAGCCGCGCAATCGCAGGTTCTCCGACACCAGATCTTTCATCTGCCTCACGGCCGGAACGTGGAGACCGCCGAACTGGCGGCGCCAGCGGTAGAAGGTGCGTGGGGTGATGCCGGCCGCTTCGCAAATCTCCGTAACTGGAACGCCGGCGCTGGCTTCCCCAAGCAGTTGGAGGATTTCGTTTTGCGTGAATCGGGAACGCCTCATTGGATGCTCCGTCTCTGAGTGTTTCTGTAGCACAATACAAGATCCGGGGATTCGGATCTGTTGTCGCAATGGTCCGTCGCGCGATTGATGGCGCGACGATCAATCCATAAGCCAAGTATACCTCAGCAACGGCGATCCCTCACGCCGATCTGCACCACATGGCCATTGCGCGGGGATGAGCCGGGTGTGACCATCAGCCCTTCTGTACTCCGCCGGAGCCCACTTATGCCGCGTCGCTACGAGATACCCAGTACTCCCCACAACATGGTATGGGGATACCTTGATAGCAGCACGCCGCACATCCTGGAAGTGAGCTCGGGCGACACGGTCACGCTGCATAGTTTCCCGTCAGGAGGGAAGGAGACCCTGCCGGATGATATCAACCTGGTCCCGAGCGATTATCTTGCCGCGCTCGAAACGCTGCCGCCCGGCCCCGGGTCGCATTTCATCACGGGACCCATCTATGTCAGAGGCGCCGCTGTCGGGGACGCGCTGCAGATCGACATTCTTGACGTGAAGGTGCGACAGGACTGGGGGTTTGTATCGATACTGCCGCTGTTGGGCACGTTGCCGGACGAATTCACTGACTATGAAACCATCCATCCGAGAATCGACCGGCAACGCAACGTCTGCATTATGCCCTGGGGGAGCGAGATTCCGCTCGAGCCGTTTTTCGGGATCATCGCCACCGCGCCACCGCCGGCCTGGGGCCGGTGCGGCTCGCCCGTCCCGCGTGCGTTCGGCGGAAACATGGATAACAAGGAACTCCGCGCAGGGACGACCCTGTACCTGCCCGTCTTCAATGAGGGAGCGCTGTTTTTTGCCGGTGACGGTCACGCCGTACAGGGCGATGGTGAAGTGTGCATCACAGCGCTTGAGACGGGCGTGACAGGAACGTTCCGTCTCACCGTGCGCAAGGACATGGAGTTACGATGGCCCTTCGCTGAAAGCGCGACACACCTCATGTCAATTGGCCTTGACGAGGATCTCGATGACGCGGCCAAGCAGGCCGTCAGAGAAATGGTCAAACACGTCTGCGCGCGCACCAATCTCACTCGCAACGAGGCTTACATGTTGTGCTCTCTCGCCGGCAACTTGCGTGTGACGCAGCTCGTCGACGGCAACAAGGGGATCCATATGCTTCTGCCAAAATCGCTCTTGTAGTGGTGCAGCCGGTTCTGCAATTACTTAGGCGGCCGATTTGGCGGAGAGGGAGGGATTGCCGCGCCAGCGACAGAAACTCAATAAAATCAGGCATTTCTTGCAAGCCCGATGGCGTCGTGTGTACCAGTCCTGTGTCCCGAAGTCGACGGGGTTTGCTTGACCCACCATTCCAAGAGCACGTCGATCTCGGTGCACCGATGGGACGCCGCTATATCCAAAAACCCCTACCAACCTACGAACCAACCATCCGCCTCCCAACCCGCTCACCACTTCCCTGCCTTTCAGGACTTCCCTTCTGCGCTTTGCGCAGAATTGGATCTAATCGCAGCGCACGGGTCGGCTCAGATGCGGGCAGTCGCAGATAGAGGAATTCGACGCCCCATCGCGTTCATCGGCTCCGGAATTCAACGGCCAGTACGCAACGAAATACTCGTCGACGCTTATGCAGTTGATCCAGTTGGAAAATCCCTGACTCACTTTATCCAAACTTCCAATGAGCCTTCCCATTCTTCCAAGTTGATGCACGGGGCCGGTGGGGGACCGTCCTTGGTCCCCCTCAACTAAAATGCCTCGTTCTTACGAACGGCAGCTTTGCGCCAATAGCGGTCGTCCCGACAAGGGCGCGAATGACCCAATTTGGACTTCGTCATCTCAGGTATCGCTGCCGTCGACACGGATTGTGAACTGAACGATTTCGCGAAGAACTGAGCGCATTCCGGGGGACACCGGGTCAGGCACAAAGTAAGCAACAACTTGCTGCTACTTGAGGCGGCGGGGTCAGCGGCGCGGACCGTTTCCCCACCACCTCGTTTTATTTCGGAATAGCGGTCGTCTCACGGGTGTTCCGCCGTTAGAATTTCTTGCCCCGGCCATTCGGCGGCTTCTGATCAGTGCTGGCGCCTTTCATTTCGTCCTGTGTGACGCGGCAGTCACCGTTCTTGTCGAACTGCAAAATAAACTCACTCGGCTTGTCAACAAACTCGCTGCGGGTGATCTTTCCATCTTGGTTTTCATCAAAGTAACCGAAGTCAGCGTCGGTGAAGGAGGTCCCAGCCCGACGGATTATTGTGAATTCGGATGGATCGAGATGCCCGTCGCGGTTGCGGTCGGCGAGGGTAAATAGCCGATCCAGGTAGCTCTTCCACTCATCGCAGGTGTAGATGCCATCGTGATTGGCGTCCCAGATGTCGGCTCCGCTCGTCGACGAGGCGTCTTTTGTTGACCGGGGGCCACGGGCAGTGTCGCCGGCTGGAATGGATTGTGCAGAAGCCAACGGTGCGGTTGTCATAAACAATCCCACGGCGATGCTCATGCCGCGAACGGACCTTGTGCCTACCAAATCTCTCTCCTGTTTGCGCCCACAGCAACTCCGTAACAGCGCGGTCGCTTCGGCGGAATTAGGGACAGATCCGTTAGCAGAAATATGCCGTTACAATCCCGAGATCATAAATCACCCCGAATTGAGCGGATCATCGGTGGCGAGATCGGTGGAGGGTTATTGGCTCGGCCAGTGGTGACCGGATCAAGTTGTGAGTCCAAACCCTAAACTAGCTTGGCGTCATGCGACCCGGACGCTTTGCCCCCGTCAAAAGCCAATCTTGTCAATCCACCGCTTGAGCAGGGGCACGGGAAAGCCTTCGCCGTAGCCCGCCGCTACTGTTTTCTGTTCATGGCCTAGAATTGCCCAACGCAAATCTTCGGGGCAACCGGCAGCCCGCAGACGGTCCTGCGCCCGATGGCGCAGTGAATGAACGACCTTGCGACGGTCTTCGATACCTACCCCGTTCAAAAACCTGTTGAGGCGTTTCGACGCCGCGCGCGGGTCGCCGGGGAAAAGCCGCCCCACTATCTTGCGCGGGAGGAACGGGAGCACGGCGGCCGGAAGCGGAACGCGGCGAAGCGACTGCGGTGTTTTCCGACCGACGATGACGTAGCGGCGTCCGCCCTCTTTCATTTCGCCGTCGATCTCAAATGCTTCCGACAACCTCATGCCGGTGGACGCGAGCACGCGGAATAGCAGTTGGTCGCCTTCGTCAAGCTGGTCAAGGTTCTGCTTCACGTTCCGGATATCGGCTTCGTTCAGCGGCAGTCGCCGTTGCTTATCGTCGCGTTCCGGTACGATGCTGCTAAACGGATTGAATTTCAGTGTCGCCTCATCAATTGCCAGATTGACCGCCGCCGTCAGCCATCCGGCTTTTTTCTGAATGGTCGCGCTCTTTAAATCCTGCTTCTCGTAATAATCAACGAGCTTGCGACCGTCATCCCTGCTGGCATCCTTCAACGGCTTGCCATTGGTGAGTTGCTTGTAGAGCGCCCACACCGCCCGGGCTTCGCGCTCGTAATAGCCAGTGATGTTTTTGTGCTTCAAATAGGTTTCGGTTAGAGCATCGTCCGCGCTCGTTGCAGTTCGCTGGCGTTGCTCTTCGCGGCGCACAACTGCCTTTTGCTCACGCAACGGGGGTAGCGCAACTGCGAACTCGCCATTCGGTTCCTTCCGCACGATAGCGCCATTGTGATTGAGGAATATCAGTTCGCGGTCATCCGCAACAATTCGCTCGCCGTCTGGCGTGATGTGTTCCTGCCCCGGCGCGAACCGATGACGCCAACTGACTTGGATACCCGGCCTCGCCTCCGACAGCCGCATCTTGTGCTCTTGGATGTAAGGCAACGCTAGGATTTCGGCTTGGGCGCGGTCCGACGTGCCGAGCGACTTTTCCGCCCGCGCCGGGCCTTGCAACCTGACGTACCAGTTGCGCGAACCATTGCGGAGAAACAGGTAGTCGATTTTGCGGGTCATGAAATCTCCCGCGACTTCGCGCGGGTCCGTTAGCGGCAGTCGCTAGCGGCAGTGTTTAGCGGCAGTCTTAGCGGCAGTAAAATGCTTTTCATTGCAATGGTTTACAATAGCTTTGGACCCGGCCAATCTCCCTCCCCTAGGGAGCGCCATAAAATCAAACAGTTATTGGATCGACAAAACTGGGTGTCCAGTTTGTGTCTCGTCTGAAATTCCATTCTCGCACTTCATCCGCGTGCGCCGGCAAACTTGCCGGATGATTTCAGCAGCCCGGCGGGCTAACAGTTGATAGGAAGGGTTGCGGGCGATCCATCTAACCCAACTTGCGCAGAATCGTACCCTCCCTATAGGCAAATCAATGCCTTAGCCAAAAAGTTGGCACTACATTTTTGGTGCGGGGTGAAGATTAAGCGCTGTGTTCGAGAGCTGGCAAGTGTTGCTGGGCGAGGCGCATTCGCTTTGGCAGGACGATACCGAGACGATTGAGGAGAGCGGCCTGTGCCGGGTCTGGCTGGGTCACGCAGCGCAGGCGAATCTGACCATGCGCTGCGGTCGGCAGAACGACGTCCTGGGACTGAATGCGTTTGAGTTCTTCCAGGATGATGCGCGGCGAATTACCGAGACCTGCGCGGCTCTGCCACATCTCCAGGCTCTTCCACAGCACGAAGGCAAGAAAGCAGACGAGGATATGAGCCTGCACGCGATCTTCGCGCTGGTGCCAGATTGGACGGAGGTTGAGTTGGTCCTTCTGGATGCGAAAAGCGGCTTCGGCCTGCGTGAGCTGGATATAGGCCTTCCAGAGCTGCTGATCGCTCCAATCGCAGATGTTCGAACGCAACAGATAGGCGCCTTCTGAAAGGGCGGCCCAGTCGTCGAAGGCGGCGTTGTAAACGACGCCAAGGCGGAAACCCGCAGGGCAGCCATCCGGCTCCAGCGTGATCGCGAAGCGGGCGGCGGATCGCTGGTTTTGCTGCAGGATGCGGCCGATCTGCCGGTTCACCGTCGCCGGATCGATGCGTTTCTTCGAACGAGCCAGCCGCGCGGCCAGGCGCCCGAGCGCCTCTTCGATCCGCCGGCTGAACTTGTCGTGCATGGCCCGCTCTTTGCTGCGCCGGTCGGCCGAGCGGCACAGGATCACGGTCTCCCCGGTCTCGGAGTGGCGCGTGAGTTTGACCTCGACGCCTTCGTGGACCATGCGCCAGCCATCCGAGCGAGCGAGTTCAAAGGCGAACTTCTTCAGTTCCGACTTCGGCGCACCGATGATGTAGCGCCGGCCGGTCTGGCGCAGCCAGACCAGATTGTCTGCACTGGCCATGCCGCGGTCGGTGATCCAGACCCGCCCCAGCATGCCATGCCGGGCCTCCATGGTGGCCACGATCGTCTGCAAGGTTCGGGAATCGTGGGTATTGCCGGCGAACACCTCGTAGCCCAAAGGAAAGCCGTCGAAGGTCACGACCAGGGCGATGCACACCTGCTTGCAGTCGGGGCGATGATCGCGGGAATAACCGCGTTGCGCCTGCGGATTCGCCTCGGCCTGGCCCTCAAAATACGTGCTCGTCACGTCGTAGAGCAGCACCTCGTTCTGGATTGCGAACAACTCGCCGCAGCGCTGCGACAGATGCGCTTCGAGTTCGGCCTTGTGTGCGAGCAGATGATCGAGCCCGCGATAGAGCCGATCCTTGTTGACCTCCTCGTCGTCGAGCTGCAGCAAATCTGAAAGCGCCGTGCGTCGATACCAGTCCTCCGCGATGTGCAACTCGCTCGACGGTTCGCAAAACCGCGCGGCCACCAGCACGGCCGCCATCTTCGACCACGCGATGCGCTCCTTGCCGATCGGCAGCAACCGCTCGCACAGACCCTCAAGCCCGGTTCCGCGCCACAACGCGAGCGCCAGATACACATCGCCAAACTGACGGGATCGCTCGATGCGGATGCCCTTCAACCGCACCGACACCGTCAATTGCTCGCTACCATCATCGAACAGCTGCGCGCGCTCGGGACCGCCGATCAGCCGACGCGCCAGCGCCCGCGCTTCAACACGTCCTTCTTCATCGAGCTCGCCAAGTTGCGCCACCGTTTGCTGAATGACCCGACGACCAACACGCACGCTGCGCACAACTCGCCAATAGCGATGAACCTTGCCGTCTTTGCGTATCGTGGTGTGGCGCAGATACATGCGCCCGAATCAATCCGACTCGCGGCCTCCAGAAAATACCCTAGGTTGGCACTACACGCCCAAATCCCCGCTTCGCGCCGTCTAACCAATTGATCCGATTCAAGTCACGCGATGCAAAATCCCCGAAAATAGCGAAATCTCGCCTCTAACTGCGCAAGTTGGGCTAACATTGCCGCTGTGGCACCGCGTCGGCAAAAACCGCGAGGTCAAACGCTAACGGGGGTGAGAGTCCCACTCTCTCCGCCATACAGCGTCAGAAGTCCTTATAAATCAGTGCTTTCCGAATCCGATCGCTTGTCGGCCCATACTTCCGCCCATATTCCGTCTGTGGCGGGAAAAGAGCGCTGTCGGTGAAGTTCTGGCTGGCGGTTTATGTCATGGCGTACCGGCTATCGACCTTCTAGCAACGATCAGAGAGACGTTGTCTCGGCCCCCGGCGCGGAAGGCCTTGCCGGCCAGATTACGCACAGCGCGGATGGGATCGTTGGTACTCAGAGCGTGCGCGATCTCATTATCGTCGACCATGTCAGCGAGCCCGTCGCTGCATAGCAGCAGGGCTTCATCAGGTCCGAGCGGCGCATCGACATTGACGTGGGGTTCGATGGCAACGGGCAACGAGGAGCCGCCCAGTGCTTGGGTGATGGCATGCGATCTGCGACGGCCTGAGCGATTGTTCTCTTCGCCAGTGACATCGTCGTGGCTGAGCTGAATTAGCCGGCCGGCGCTGAAGAGGTAGGAGCGGCTATCGCCGACGTTGAAGGTGAGCACCGCTGCTGGGGTGAGGAACGCCCCGACCAATGTCGTCCCCATGCCAAGTGCCGCCTCGTGCTGTTGCATCAGCGCGTACAGATGTTGATTGGCATCCTTGATCGCTTCGGCGCACGATTCTGGATTCGAAATCCGGGCGCCGGCAGCAACCAGATGGTCGAGCACCGCACGGCTGGCCGTCGCGCCCTGCGCGTGGCCACCCATCCCGTCCGCGACCATCAGGAGGTAGCCATTGCCCGACACCGTCATGGCGACGGGCGTGCTCATGTCGCCGGTTAGGACACGAGTGTCGATGGCGATGGCGTCCTCGTTCGCTGGACGCACGCGACCGCGATGGGTGAATGCAGCTATGGACCAGTGCGGCATGTTTATACGATCGGTGTCCTACCGTAAGAAAAAGCCGCCCGGAAGCGACATCAAGAAAGAAATGATAAAGCAGGTGACCCACACGATCCCATAGCTCGGAAACTGCCGCAGCCGCTTCGCACGTAGAAACAGGTAGACCGGGGCCAGAAGAATTCCAAAGTAAGCCACTTGTCGGCATAGCCCGCGCGCTTCAGTTGCCGTTCGTCGAAAAGACAGAACGCGGCGTTTAACACCAGTGGAACGCCAAGGCTGACGAACTGGGCGAAGGAGTGATCCCCGTACGGATTCTCCATGATTTCAGCGTCGCGCCATCCAGTAAGGATTGCATAGCCGATGGGAGCAATGGCCAGCGTCCAGACGAGGCTATTGTTCACATGCGTTGGGGCGACGGGCGGAGGGCTATCCTCAAGATGTGCGCCGAGATGAGTGGTCCGTAGAGGCTGCCAATCGGCAAGACCTTTACGCCAAACAGGCGTATCGCCGCTGATTTTCTCCGCGCGCAAAAGTTCCAACAGACTGACCGTGGTTATGGGACCTCTACGCTGGCCGTTCTCGGTGAAATACCAAACGCTAGTGCTTGCCCCATCTGTTTCGATCGTATCGCTCATTGCTGCCCCAGCTTCCTCGTTCTCTTGAGCTCTCAAGGATGTCGCTGAAAGAATTCACTTAAGGGCCGCCGATCTTTCGCTTCATCTCTATCGCAGGCTTTTCGGCGAGATCGCGATTGCGAAGATTGACTGCGAGGTAACGGTCCCCATGGGCGCCATTCGTGATCCAGAAGGCAGTGAACGTGCGCCGTCGCGGCTCCTGTGTACGGCGTCTAATTTGCCTGAACTCTCACGGCAGCGTCTGCTTCCAGGGGTACATCGGACGTTGCGGGCATGCGGCCAAACTGTCGCGATTGACCCTAATGTAGCGGACGACCCCGAGAAAAGTTGGCTGACTTGCCTGTTGTACATTAACCTCACGACCGCGGAAGCGCTCGGTCTCGAAGTGCCGCCGACATTGCTCTCCCGCGCCGATCGAGATCGACCTCTCCTAGGAACTTATCCCGCTGTCTGCTTCGCCTTCGACGGAGGGGACAAGGTTCGCGGCGAGAAAGTCTACAAACACTCGGAGCTTGGGGGAAAGATGCCGGCTCGACGGCCATAGGATCCGAAGGGGTCCGGAGCGGTCAGTGTAGTCGTCAAGCACAATGATGAGTATGCCCTCACGAAGTTGGCGGCCTATGGCGAAGTCCGGCAGGTAGGCGATGCCCATGCCTTGCTCGGCCATAAAGATCAGCGGCTCAAGCGTACTTGCCACGGCCGTTCTGGGCAGGTCACTCTCGATGCCGGCATGCTCGGGCCGCAGCGGCCATCGCTCGAACTTTCCGTTGGTCGGAAACTTGTGGTGCAGACAGGCATGAGCCTTGAGGTCGTCCGGGGTCAGAGGAACACCCCTCGCCGCCAGATAGGCCGGGGCCGCCACGAGGCGTCGGCGATATGTGCCCAAAGCCCGGGACATCAAACGCGAGTCGCCGACCTCGGCGAAGCGCACTACGGCGTCGAAGCCCTCCTCGATCACATCGACGACCCGATCGCTGAAATCGAGATCCAATGTTACCTCGGGATAGGCCCGCATGAACGCGACGAGAGTAGGCATCATCAGCATGCCGACCAATGGCAGGGCGACACGCAGTGTGCCGCGCGGGGCCTCGTGAGTCTGCGACAGTTCGAGTTCGGCCGATTCGATTTCAGAAAAGATGCGCCGGCAGCGCTCGAGGAACAGGGCACCTTCAGCTGTGAGGGTGATGCTGCGCGTGCTGCGATGGAGGAGGCGCACGCCGAGCCGTTCCTCCATCCGCGCCACTGCCTTGCCGATCGCCGAGGACGACACGCCAAGTTGCCGTCCCGCGACCGTAAAGCTTCGGGCTTCCGCCGCCCGAACGAAGGCGTTCAGCGATCCCAGACTGTCCATCCGCGAACCTCCATTTCGGATGCCTGAGTCCGATATGTTTGGAACTATGGCCCATTTTTCAAGCCTTCGGGAGAGTTCATCTTGGGTCCAACGCCGCAACCGACCTGTCTCCCCTCACTGATCGGATGGAGACGACCGGTTTCGGCGTGATGAGGCGGCAAAGCCTGAACGCGCGCCGCATCAAATCCCAACCCGAAACAGGAGAATCCCATGTCCAAGAAACTTGAAGGCAAAACGGCACTCGTCACCGGCGCTTCGCGCGGCATCGGTGCCGCCATCGCCAGGCGCCTCGCCGCCGATGGCGCCAGGGTGGCAATCACCTACAGCAAGGGCATTGACGCCGCGGCTTCAGTCGTCAAATCAATCGAAGCCACCGGCGGCAAGGCCATCGCGATCCAGGCCGATGCCACCGACGCCGCGGCCGTGAAGGCGGCCGTCGAGAAGACGGTTAGCGCGCTCGGCAAGCTCGACGTGCTCGTGAACAATGCCGGTACGGCAATCCCGAAGAAGTTCGAAGAGACGACGCTGCAGGAGCTGGACCAGGTGATCGATCTCAATGTCCGCGGCGTCTTCATCGCGACACAGGCGGCACTGAAGCAGATGAACGATGGTGGCCGGATCATCATGATCGGCTCAAGCGTCGGCGAGCGCATGATGGCTCCCGGCCTCGTGCCTTATTCCGCTACCAAGGGCGCGATTCGGATGTTCACGCAAGGGCTATCGCGCGAGGTCGGAGACCGCGGCATCACCGTCAACAACATCCAGCCGGGCCCGATCGACACCGACCTCAATCCGGCCGCGGGCGAATGGGCGGTTCCGCAGAAGGCCGTTACGGCGCTCAACCGGTATGGCAGCGTGGACGAAGTCGCAGCGCTGGTGGCGTTCGTCGCAAGCCCCGAGGCGTCTTACATCACTGGTGCGAACCTGACTGTTGATGGAGGTACGAACGCCTAGTTGGCCTGCGCCCGGATCGACCGATGAGCTAAATGAAGTGAGCTATTACGACCCGATCAACGCGCAATACTACTCGAGTGGAGGAGTCCGATGGCTAACGTAGTGAAGAAACATAGCATTTCTTCTGAACTGGCACAGAAAATGGTGGAAGAAGCGGTAGCGAAAGCCAGAGAACTTTGCGTCACCGAGAACGTAGCAATTCTCGATGATGGCGGCAATCTCAAGGCCTTTAGCCGGATGGATGGGGCCCCGATCCTTTCCATCGAGATTGCGCAGAACAAAGCATACACAGCTCTGTTCGGCGTCTCCACGCAGGACTTTTTCAACTTTATCCAGCGCGACCCGTCGCTTCTGGCTGGGATCCCCACGCTTGCGCGTGTGGCGGCGTACGGAGGAGGGTTTCCCATCAAGGTGGGCGGAGAAGTCGTCGGGGCAATCGGGGTGAGCGGGGCTCCCACCGTGCAGCACGACGTCGATTGCGCGAAAGCAGCCCTTGCGCTCGTGCCCGATGCGATGCGAGCCGAATAATTGGGGGTCAGATCATGGTGATTCATACCCGTCCAGAAATCGTTCATCCGCGCCAAGAAATGACTCACACCCACCAGACCGCGCCAACACAGTTCGTCGAGGCCAACGGCATCCGCTTCGCCTATCGCCGCTTCGGGAAATCGGGCGGGGTGCCACTTGTTTTCAACCAGCACTTCACGGGCACGATGGACCATTGGGATCCGGCGGTGACCGATGGCCTCGCGGCGACGCGGGAGGTGATCCTGTTCAACAACGCCGGCGTCTCCAGCAGCTCCGGCGAGGTTCCGACTTCCTGCGAGCAAATGGGGACGAACGCGGTCTTTTTTATCAGGGCGCTTGGACTGCCGAAGGTCGATGTACTCGGATTTTCGATCGGCGGCTTTGTCGCGCAGGAGATCACCCTTCAGGCGCCTGACCTCGTGCGACGCCTGGTCCTGGTCGGCACCGGCCCGCGCAGCGGCGAGGGCATGGCGACCCTCACGCCGGAGGCGCAGGAAATCTTCGGCGCCAGTTATGACGAGCCTGATCACCTTTGGCTTCGCGTACACTTCACGCCGTCCGAGAAAAGTCAGGCTGCCGGCCGCGAGTTCCTCAAACGGTTCCGTCTGCGCGCCCAGAACCGCGATCCCGAGGTCAACGAAAAAGTGGCGCCTGCCCAGATCGAGGCCATCACCAAATGGGGCGCCCCGCGGGAGAGGCCGTTCGAATATCTGAAATCGATCCGCCAGCCGACGCTGGTCGTCAATGGCGACAACGACGTGATCATCTATTCGGTGAACTCCTCAATTCTGCAGCGACACCTCCCGAATGCGCAGCTGATCCTCTATCCGGACGCCAACCACGGCTCGCAGTATCAATATCCCGACCGGTTCGTCCAGCACGTTTCCCTGTTCTTGTCCGAAGAGCAAGCGCCATGAGCACTCCTGTTGTCCTCATCACCGGCGCTCTGACCGGCATTGGGCGTGCCGCCGCGCTTGCCTTTGCCAAAAGCGCAACGGTCGTTGTATCCGGCCGCCGCGAGGCCGAGGGCAAGGCACTCGAAAGCAAGCTTCGTGGCCTCGGCGCCGAAACCGCTTTCATTCTGGCGGATGTGCGTCACGAAGACCACGGGCGCAGCCTCGTCGACCAGACTGTCGCGCGCTTCGGACGGCTGGATGTTGCGGTTAATAATGCCGGCACCGAAGGAAAACCTGGTCCGCTGACCGAGCAGACGCCGGATAGCTATGCAGGGATGTTCGACACCAATGTACTCGGCACGCTTCTGAGCTTGAAGCACGAACTGCGAGTCATGCAACCGCAACGCTCTGGCAGCATCATCAATATTTCTTCGACCATGGGCGAGCGCGGCGCAGCGAATCTCGCGCTCTACACCGCAAGCAAGCACGCGGTGGAAGGTCTTACGAAATCCGCCGCTCTCGAAGCCGCCCCCTTCGGGGTCCGCGTCAACGCAGTTGCGCCTGGTCCGACCGACACCGCGATGCTCGATCGTCTGACGGGCACGCCGGACAAGAAAGCGGCCTTCTATGACTCCGTACCGCTCAAACGCGGCGCGAAGCCGGAAGAGATCGCCGACGCCGTCGTGTTCCTCGCTTCAGCTAAAGCGTCATTCATCACCGGGCAGATCATCAGGGTCAACGGCGGCAAGACTGCCACGTGATCGCTCACTCTAAGCTGGATTCTTCATCTTCTGACATTCGGACGGTGATCATAACCACCTGCACCTACCAAGAAGGAAACAGTTCATGACTGACAAGCCGGTGAAGATCCCGGGGCCCAACCACCCTATTTCGATCGAAGCGAACTCGTCTCGCGTCGTGGTCAAGGTCGGCGGAAAAATCATCGCCGACACAAGCGCTGCGTTGACGCTTCGCGAGGCATCCTATCCGCCCGTTCAGTATATCCCCCGTCGGGATGTCGATATGGCCGCGCTCACGCGCAGCGAACATACCTCGTATTGCCCCTACAAGGGCGACGCTTCCTACTACAGCATTCCCGCTGGCGGTGATCGTTCACGCAACGCGGTGTGGACTTATGAGGCCCCATTTGAAGCGATGGCGCAGATCAAGGATTACGTCGCCTTCTACCCGGACCGGGTCGACTAGATAAGTTAACCGGCGAGAGGGAGGAGCATGAGAGATGGCGTCGATGGAAGAAAGGAACAAAACGCTTGTCCTCGAAGCATTCAATACACTATTCAACAAACGGGATTATGAGTCGGCCGCGCGATATTGGTCGCCGAACTACATCCAGCACAGCGCCCACATCGAGCCGGGTCGCGAAGGTCTCTTCAACCTCATCAAGGCCAGTCCCGCGTCCCTCAAATATGAGCCGGGTGTGATCGTGGCCGAAGGCGATTTCGTGATCGTCCACGGTCGCTTCTCCGGCACCGGACTGCCGAGAAACTGGATAGCCGCCGACATCGTGCGCATCGCGGACGGGGTGTTGGCCGAGCACTGGGACGTGCTCCAGGATGAGGCGGCTCGCGCGGACTCAAAGAGCGGTCTGCCGATGTTCGGCGACAGCTTCGCCGATCGATCTTGATGGCGACGGAGCGGAGGCGCGCGAAGGCGGCGAGCTTCACCGTGAGCGATGTGATGGAGAAGATCACGACGGCCGGTGCGAACAGGAACTGAGGACAACCCAAGGTTCGCGGCATTTATGGTGGTAGCGGGTGCTAAGGCATGACCGCTAATGGCACAACCCGGACATGCCGCGGTGATCCGACGACGTCTGCTGTTGGGGGTAGAACGGACATGCCGTTCAAGCGGGCCGACTTCCGAGTTTGACCCTGACGGACATTGATTGCCGAAGTGCGACCCAGGCAACGTGGTTCCGAGCACGGCTTGCGTGCGGGCGACGCCGAACTAAATCGTTGTCACTTGCGGAGAGCGAAAGTCGGTTCGTGACAGCTTCCGGGTCCTATCGCTCTTCGGAAAGGAGATGGAGAAAACGCGAGGCCATTGCCATGTCGAACGACCAGAACAAGATCGTCTCTGCTTCCGCAGCTGAGCCACTCGGGGCCGAGCTCGAACGGCTGCTTCAGCCAGCCCGCTATTTCCGGCACCCCAGTGACGTCGTCCGGGACGCTACCCTGACCACCGCCGAAAAGCGAGCCATCCTGTCGTCATGGGCTTCCGACGCCTGTGCCATCGAATCGATGCCTGCGCTGCGGCAGATCCCAGCTTCCGGTCGCGTCGTCAAATTTGATGAAGTGATCGATGCCTTGCAGGAACTTGACGGCAAGGCCGGCGACATCGGCATGGAGGAACCGCAGCGCAGGCACCGTGGCCCGGATCGCGGCAGCGATCCCGAGGAGGGCCCGAGCGGAACTGGTTTTTGGTACTGATCTTTCTTCGGCCGCGATCATTGTTTTCCCCCTCTTGACGGCAAAAGCAGGTCACCTAAATCCAGCTCGCCGATCGCCCATCCGGGGATCGGCACAGTCCAACGGGGCGGCCGCTCTTTGGGCGCCCCTTGTATCCATGTTGCTCAAATGGAGGATATGGCTATGAGAGACTTCGATCTCACCCCCGTCCGGCGGTCGACCATCGGTTTCGATCGCCTGTTCGACCTCATCGACGATTCGTTCCGGTTGCAGGGCGAGGACAACTATCCGCCCTACAACATCGCACGCGTCGGTGAGGACCACTATCGCATCTCGCTCGCTCTGGCCGGCTTCAAGCCGGAGGAGATCACCGTCACGGCAGACCAGAACATGCTGACCGTGGAAGGCCGCAAAGGCGGAGAATGGTGATCACGAGTACCTGTTCCAGGGCATCTCGGGACGTCCGTTCCGGCGCAAATTTAACCTCGCCGACTACGTCGAGGTGACAGGCGCGTCGTTTGAAAACGGGCTCCTGCAGATCGATCTGATGCGCAAGTTGCCGGAGGCTATGAAGCCGCGCCGGATTACGATCAACGCCGGCGTTGGCAACGACCACCAGCAAATCGAGCACAGCCAGGCGGCCTGATCGGAGCGGCCCGGCCGCAATCCGATCGGTTGACTTCGGGGCTTCCCGCGCGCGGCCGTGCCGCGCCTCGGGGGCCCTTTGCCAAACCTAACCAGAAAGGAGAAATAACCATGACTATCAGAGATCTCATCCCATGGAATCGTGGCCGTGACGTTGCGGTACACCGCGGCGAAAGGGCAAATCCCTTGCTGACGCTGCACCGTGAAATGAACCGCGTGTTCGATGACGTCTTCCGCGGATTCGACATGGCGCCGTTCGGCTCCGATCGCTTGTTCGATCGTGCGCTCGGATGGCCGGACATCGAGGTCAGCGAAACCGACAAGGAGGTCAAGGTCACGGCGGAGTTGCCCGGCCTTGAGGAGAAAGACGTCGGCGTCGAACTCGCGAATGGCGTTCTCGCCATCAAGGGCGAGAAAAGGGCCGAGACTGAGGACAAGGACCGGCTCTTCAGCGAGCGCTACTATGGCCGGTTCGAGCGGCGCATCCCGGTCGACGATATCGAGGCAGACAAAGTCAATGCCTCGTTCAAGAGCGGTGTGCTGACCGTGACCTTGCCGAAGTCGGCCAAGGCCCAGGAGAAGGTGAAGCGTATCGCGATCAACGGCCACTAAAGCCAAGGTAACGCCAAGCGCGGGAGTCACGTCGGCTCCCGCGCCGCCTTCGATCGGGAGGTGACGATGCTGCAGGAGACGAAGAGCATACATCAATGCTGGACGGAACAGGATGGTGCACCTCGCGCTGCACTAACCCGGTCTGTATTTCCCGAGGATGCGATGGCTGTGATCTACAAGCCGGCGCGCTCGGCCATGACTTCGGGAAAAGCGCGCACGCGCGATTGGAAGCTGCGCTTCGAGCCTCGTTCTTGTCCCTTTATCGAGCCGCTCATGGGATGGACAGGTAGCGATGACGCGTTAGCGCAGGTCGAGTTGACATTCCCGTCGGCAGCCGCCGCCGTTGCGTACGCTCGGCGCCAGGGTTTGCGTTACCTTCTGCAAGGTGCGGACGATCCCGACACACGGCCGGGTTCAAACGCGAAGGCCGCCAACACGAATTCCTCTTCGCCAGACATACGGTCATCGGACGTGTGGCCTTGGCGACTGGAATGGGTCGAACGGACGCTCGGGCTGAGGGGCATTCAAAACAAGTCGAGACCGGTACGCGGTCCTGCCGCGTATTACGCGAGTCCCCAGAACGTGCTTGATGACCACGATCTTTCGCCGGCGCAGAAGCGGGACGTTCTCCGTCGGTGGGCGCTGGATGCGTACCCGATCGAACTGGCTCTCTTCAAGGGCGAACCGCAATCCGAGCCCTCACGTTTGGGCGAGGTGATCGACGCACTGTTCGATCTGGACGAGACGCAGGCCGGCACGTCAGCGCACCGGACGCGAGCGACGGGGCCAGATTGTGAAGGCCGCGCAGCATGAGGCAATTGTGGGCATAAGACCCGGAGGCCTGACCATGACGAAACAAACCCGCTTCAATGTCGGATACGCGATTGCTGCCATCTTTCTGGTCTTTATGATTCAGTACGTGGTCTCGGTTACCAACCAGATCGCACCGATCCCCTACAGCGACTTTCAACGTTTGTTGCACGAAGGCAAGATAGCCACGGTCGGCGTATCGGACCGCTTCATTCAGGGATCCCTGAAAGAGCCGTTACCCGGCGGACAAAAGCAGTTCGTTACGACCAGGGTCGATCGGGAATTCGCAGGCGAACTCGACAAGTATGGGGTCCGCTACACCGGCCAAATCGAGAGCACATTCTTGCGCGACCTGCTGTCGTGGGTCATGCCCGTGCTCTTGTTCGTGGGGCTCTGGTGGTATCTCGGCAAGCGGTTCGCGGAATCGCAAGGTCTCGGCGGCGGGCTGATGTCGATCGGCAAAAGCAAAGCCAAGATTTATGTCGAAGCCGATACCGGCGTCACATTCGACGACGTCGCCGGCGTCGACGAAGCCAAGGACGAACTGCGGGAAGTCGTGGATTTCCTGAAAAGTCCGGCAGACTACGGCCGGCTCGGTGGCCGCATGCCGAAAGGTGTGTTGCTGGTGGGACCGCCCGGCACCGGCAAGACGCTGTTGGCCAAAGCGGTCGCCGGTGAAGCGAAGGTACCGTTCTTTTCGATCTCAGGCTCGGAATTCGTCGAAATGTTCGTAGGCGTAGGTGCTGCGCGCGTGCGCGACCTGTTCCAGCAAGCCCACCAGAAGGCGCCCGCCATCATCTTTATCGATGAACTCGACGCGCTCGGCCGGGCGCGCGGCATCGGTCCCTATGCCGGGGGCCACGACGAAAAGGAGTAAACGCTCAATCAGCTCCTGGTGGAGCTCGACGGCTTCGACTCGCGTTCGGGGCTCGTCATTCTGGCGGCCACCAACCGGCCTGAAATTCTCGACCCCGCGCTGTTGCGGGCCGGTCGGTTCGACCGCCAGGTATTGGTGGACCGGCCCGACAAGAAGGGCCGCGTGCAGATCCTGCAGGTTCACATGAAGAAGGTGAAAGTTGTAGCCGATGTCGACGCCGACAAGGTGGCTGCACTGACGCCGGGTTTTACCGGCGCCGACCTCGCCAATCTCGTCAACGAAGCGGCGCTGCTTGCGACGAGGAGAGGCGCAGATGCCATATCGATGAGCGACTTCGGCAACGCCGTCGAACGAATCGTGGCGGGTCTGGAAAAGAGAAACCGGCTGCTCAACCCCAAGGAGCGGGAGATCGTCGCCTATCACGAGATGGGCCATGCGCTGGTGGCGCTTGCGCTGCCGGGTGTCGACCCCGTTCACAAGGTATCGATCATCCCCCGCGGCATCGGCTCGCTTGGCTATACCATCCAGCGCCCGACCGAGGACCGCTTTCTGATGACGCGCGAGGAACTGGAGAACAAGATGGCCGTGTCGCTCGGTGGCCGCGCTGCCGAGCTGATTGTGTTCGGTCATCTTTCGACCGGTGCCGCAGACGACCTCCGACGCGTCACCGACATCGCTCGCAGTATGGTTACGCGCTACGGGATGTCCGAAAAACTCGGCAACGTCGCATATGAACGTGACCCTCGCGGATTTCCCTCCATGCGGTGGTGCGTCCGATACCAGCCCAGATTGCGAAGTCGTTGACCGACATCGCGCCCTTGGGTCTTTCGAGTGATTGGGACATCTATTGCTCCATGTTTGTCCGGAAGTTCTCGACTTCCGGGCGGATATAGATTTGATGCGGACGGGAGCGGACGCCTGCGCGTTGTCTTGAAGTGATGAGGGGCGAGCGTTTCGGGCAGCAGGCGATCAGCGCTTGGACGGTGCGGCTCCGGCGCAGAACGCGGCCCATGCTTCGGCAAGCTGCCGGCGTTTGTCGAACAGGTCGCCGCGCCGATAGGCGGCTTCGACTTTGTTGCTGATGGTGTGGGCGAGCGCCATTTCGACGACTTCGTTTGGGAAGTCGGTTCGTTCCGCCGCCCAGTCGCGGAAGGTTGAGCGGAAGCCATGGGCGGTAATGTCGTCGCGCTCAAGACGACGTAACAGCATCAAGAAGGCCATGGAGCTGAGCGGACGTTCCTGAACGCCGCCGGGAAAGACGAAGTCGCCGGTGCGGATTTCCTGCATCTCCGCAAGAATGCGCTCGGATCGCTGGGCAAGTGGAATGCGATGATCCCGGCCCGCCTTCATGCGGGCATCGGGCACCGTCCAGAGCTGAGCCTGTTCGTCATACTCGTCCCAGCGCATGCGCATGGTCTCATTGGTGCGCGTGGCGTTGAGGATGCAGAACTCGAACGCACGAGCAACGACTGTCTCTTCCCGTCGTAGAATCTGGATGAAGCCGGGCGTTTCGTCGATCGGCAAGGCGGCATGATGCACGACGGTCGCGACTTTTGAACGCTTCGGCAGAAGATGATCGAGGTGCCCCTTCCACCGTGCCGGGTTGTCGCCTGTGCGGTATTTCATGACCCGAGCCCAATCGAGAATGCGTTCGATCCGGCCGCGAAGCCGTGAGGCTGTCTCGGTCTTCTCCTTCCAGATAGGCTGCAGCACCCTCAGAACCAGCGCGTCGTCGATCGCGGCAACCGGCTTGTCCTTGAAGACGGGATAAACGTACGTCTGAAGCGTTGCCGTCCATTGGTCGGCATGTTTGCCATTCTTCCAGCCGTCCTTGTGGGTGGCGATGTAGGTCTCGGCGCACTTCTCGAAGGTGATGGCCTCGGTCGTTGATGCGGTTCATCCAATTGTCGGCACAGATCAGCAAGCCGGTCTGAGGAGACGCTTGAAAGCAAACTGGCGGCCACCTCACGCGGTAAACGGGCGACAATTTCGGGGCCGCGGTCTAACCCCGGCTGATCAAGGACCTCGACAGCCCGCTCGGGGAGCAACCCTAGCAGCACCGCCGCCGCAATATCCGGGGTCAAATCGTTGAGGGCTTCAACGATATCAGCTGCGCGTTCATCGTTTAGCCGCGCAACTAGCGCCGCTGGATCATCGGGTTGTCTTGTGTCGGGAGCGGCCGGCGCCTCAGTATGGTTCATCGCTGACGTCCTCTTGAACGACCGTTAAGACCGTAGAGATACTTCTGCTTATCTGTCAAAATTCAGCGTCGCTTTCGCGGGGACGACTGCGGAAAGCTAATGCGGATTTTCCAAGCTGAACAGCTCCGACTGCTCGTCATAGGCGAACAGCTCCGCATAGCGCGCCCATGAAACGATGGTTTTCAGCGTCTCATCTGCCTGGTCTTCCGCCATATGATCCTCAAGCTCGTTGCGGAAGCGAGCAGCAGGCGCCGTGTGCGAGGGCCGCTCGTCGAGCACCCGGCGGATCAGGCCCATGACCGGCACATAGTTGATGAGATGTTGGGCGAACAGCTTCTTGCGGGCGTCGGTTTCGAGGTGGGCAAAACGCATGCCTGCTTCCGTCAGCATGAGGTCGCCCTCTCTCAATTGGGCAAACCGCAGCAATTGCAGGGTTTCGCCGAGATGGAAGATCTCGTCGGCTTCGAGTTGCAGGCTGCTTGCTAGCACGGGCAAATCGGCGCGCCCGTTGTAGGGCGGCCCCGCGAGCGTCTCGATCAGACCGGAAAGCACGTTGGAGGAGACGTGCCTGAGGATCATGCCGACGCCGGTGCCGTGGATGCCCTCGATGGCCGGCGTTCTCGGCTCCGCGCGCTGCGTCATGCGGGCATAGATGCTGTCGACGAGCTGGCGGAAGGTCGGATCGAGGCGATTGCGCGGGTGCGGCAGGTCGACCTTGATCTCGGCGGCGACGCGACCGGGATTGGACGAGAACACCAGAATGCGGTCGCACATCAGAACGGCCTCCTCGATGTTGTGCGTCACCATCAGCACGGATTTGATCGGCAGCCGGCCTTCGATCCACAGATCGATCAGGTCGGTACGCAACGTCTCGGCGGTCAAGACATCGAGCGCCGAGAATGGCTCGTCCATCAGCAGCAGGTCCGGGTGCACTACCAGCGCGCGGGCAAACCCGACGCGCTGGCGCATGCCGCCCGACAGTTCCTTGGGATAGGCGGACTCGAAGCCGTCCAGACCGATCAGGTCGATCGCCGCCAGCGCCCGGGTGCGCCGCTCGATGGCGTCGATACCGAGCGCCTCCAGTCCCAGTTCGACGTTTTGCAGCACCGTCAGCCACGGAAACAGCGCAAAGGACTGAAACACCATGGCGACGCCGTTCGGCGGGCCCATGATGGTCTCGCCGCGGCATTTGGCGTCGCCCGAGGACGGCGCAATCAGCCCGGCGATGACGCGAAGCAGCGTCGATTTGCCCGAGCCGGAGCGGCCGAGCAGACCGACGATTTCACCGGAATGGATCGTCAGATCGACTTTATCGAGCACCAACAGGTCCTCGCCGCTGCCTTTCGAGAAGGAGCGGCAGACGCCCCGGACATCGAGAAGGTTGTTCTGTTTGGCAAGATCGAGCATGAGCTTCTCCTGATCAGCCGAGGCGGAGCCGGCGCTCACCGAAGGCATAGAGCGGCCTCCAGAGCAACCGGTTGAAAAGCGTCACCAGAATGCACATCACGGCGATGCCGAGAACCACGCGCGGGAAATCGCCGGCTTCCGTCGCGGTTGCTATAGGCACCAAGACCTGCGGCCGTCAGGTGGGTGTCGCCCCAGCTTCGACGCTTCAACTGGCGGGTGAAACGGTCGGTTCGAAACTGAGGCGTCGCGGCCTGATCAATCGAAGCGTTCATTGTGAAAATCCTACTTGTCTCTTTGGCGTTTTCGCCGATGGCCAAGGGCCAACCATGCTCCGAACCGTTCCAGCCATCGCGTTGCTGATACGACAGTTCGAAGACCGCTATGTGAAATCCCGCGCTGCCGATGAAGGACCGTCGCACAGCGCAAGATTCTGCTGGCCAGCCGAAAAACTCCAACTGCTCCCCACCGTCGCGCGTTTTCGAAGGCCGTCACGATCACCTTCCCACCGTCAAGGCTAGAGCTAGCAGGTTGCTGTGACGGTCAACACGGTTGCTTGCGGCTGAAAGGTTTGGTTGCCTGTCCGCCTGGAAATCGAGCCCTCAAGCGTTGTTTGCGCGGGAGCCTCGGGTTGCCAGCGGCAGCCAAGCCGCGTCCCGCCATCGATCAAGGACCAATGACAAACGAGCGCCCGGGATCTAATCCGTCGCGCTCCCCTTGGCCGGAGAACATTTGGCAGATTGTCATTGGCAGGCACGGCGCCTTGCGGACCGGGCGTTAGGCCCCGTGACTGAAAAAGCCGAAATTCTGCGAGTTTTTTGAACATCGCTCACCTCCATGTCCGCTTTGCGCGGCAGGCCAGTGAGCGGACGGTCAGTTAGGCGCGACCATCATCCCTCACGCGGCCCCGGGCCGGCGCGATTGATCTTGATAATTTGCGGCATCGCCGGCCCGGTCATGGTCACCGGGTTGACGTTGCCAAAGCTGGTACTGCCCATGTGCTCTTCATCAGGGTTGAAAGGTTTGTCTCAAACCAAATGTCCTCGACAACAATTGGCAAGTACGCCTGACCTGTATCGCTGTCAAGCACGTTCTACTATCCTCCAGGGAGGATCGCTGATATCCTCGCTGGGGGATAGGAGAACAATATGCAAGACCACCCGCATTCCGCGATCGCCCGCCGTTTGAAACGTGCTGATGGCCACCTCGAAACGATTATCGAGATGATCGAGCAGGGCCGGCCTTGCGTCCAAATCGCGCAACAGCTGCAGGCCGTGGAGAGCGCCATCGAAAGCGCCAAAAAGGCATTGATCCACGACCACATCAGCCACAGCCTCGAACGATCGTTCAAGGCGTCCGGTTCGAAAGGTCAGGCTGCGCTCAGGGACTTCAAGCTGATCGCAAAGTATCTGTGACGTGTGAGCATGCGGTCTAGTGCGACGGCAGCGGCTATCGGCAGCCCAACGTTAACGGCCAGATTTTGGTTATGCCCGCGGCTGAAGGCGTAGCTGGAACGGACTCACAAACCTCTTTTCGCGCCGCGGTTTGCGTGTCACCATCCCTTCGAAACGACGGGAGGGCCGTCATGCGCTGGTGTGTCGCGATCGGAACGGTGCTTGTGGCAGGAGCGATGGCGTGGGGTGACGTCGCGGGCGCTGCGTCGCCGGGCCCTAAATCTCAACAGGCCGACACCAAAGACAGCGTGCCGTCCGTCGACGTCGAACTCGTGATCGCCGTCGATATTTCCTATTCGATGGATTTGGACGAACTTGCCGTTCAGCGCGAGGGCTACGCCCAGGCCATCGTCTCGAAAGATTTCCTTCAGGCGATGAAGGCCGGTCCGAACAGCAAGGTGGCCGTGACCTATTTCGAGTGGTCGGCCTCCAGTGACCAGAAGATCATCATTCCCTGGAGGGTGATCGACGGTCCAGAATCGGCCGATGCGGTCGCCCACGAAATCATGAAAGCGCCGGTTCGCCGGGGCTCGCGCACCTCGATCTCCGGCGCGATCTATTTCGCGATGCCGCTGTTCGACGAAAACCCTTATCGGGGCCTAAGGCGCGTCATCGATATTTCGGGCGATGGGCCCAACAACAGCGGCGCGCCGGTGATCGGCGCGCGTGACGAAGCGCTCGGGAAAGGGATCGTCATCAACGGGCTGCCGATCATGGTGAAGGAGCCGTCCTATTCGACCATGGATATCGACAACCTCGATTGGTACTACGAGGATTGCGTGATCGGAGGTCCGGGCTCGTTCGTGGTGTCGATCAAGGACCGCGACAAGTTCAAGGAGGCGATCCGGGCGAAGCTCGTACTTGAGGTCGCGGGCCGGACGCCGGAGCATCGGATCGTCCCGGCGGCGGAGAAGGAGCCGCGGGTGCCTTGCCAGATCGGTGAGAAGATGTGGCAGGACCGCTGGGGGCGGTGAGAGTTGAGAATGTCGCATTTAACAAACTCGGGCACTTCGCATTTCGACCCGCCATGTCCGTTCGTGGCAGATAGTGTTGCAAAACTCCTTTTGGATCACTGAAGACAATTTTTCCGGGCTGTAGGTGCGGCGTTCGAATAATCGTTGGGGGGACCACGCATGAACTCACCGGCAACTTCGGTAGCGCGCTTGAGGACACATAGATCAGCGATTATCGCTTGGGCACTCCTTTCGCGGAAAAATCGCTGAAAACCATTTTTGTTTTGCAACACTATCGGCACGTTTCGGACCTCCAGCGATGTCCGCAGTTCGGTCGCTATTGGGGGAAAAGCGGACGTCGCGCGGACAACCCATTTCGGTAGCGATTGACCCAACTCAGACATCGAACCTGATCGCGTTTTTGGGCGGATGTAAGCCAGACAGCGCCTGCGACATATCGGCCGGGCCCATTTCGACCGGCCACCGTTGACAAGCACGCGAAAAGGGGCGTCCACTTATCGGGCTTGAACAATCGCCGCAGTGGGCCTCCTCGCCCGATAGTCTTCACATCGAGATGCTGTGAGGCCAATGGGAGGTAAACCATGAAGAAGTCGTTGTTCGCACTGTTACTACTGGCCTTTACTGCCGATTTTTTGGTTCAATTTCCCGCACGAATGTTCGCCGGACCTGCTGAGGAAGTGCAGGCTGCGATGCAACTTCTCAAGTCGAAGGCTGCGACGCTGGGTGCACCCATTGTCAACGGGGAGGAAGCAGTCGCCGGCAAGATTGTCCCCGCCTTACATTTTGGCGCGACGAAGATGAATAACAACTTCGTGCTGGTTGACGAGGTCCAGAAGGAAGCGGGTGGGACGGCCACGATCTTTGTTAAGAGCGGCGACGAGTTCGTCCGCGTGGCAACGAACGTTAAAAAGGATGACGGGTCGCGGGCGATAGGCACCATCCTCGACCCAAAGGGTAAAGCCATTGCGGCTATTGCGAGGGGCGAAAGCTATTTCGGAGAGGCCGACATCCTGGGCAAGCCTTACGTCACTGGCTATGAACCAATCCGCGATGCAAGCAGCAACGTCATCGGCGTCTATTACGTCGGTTATTTGAAGAACTAGCGGTTCCGATCTGACGCAGAGTGTCCATTAAAGCAGTCCTCTAAGGATCGTACCCTCGGGGGCATTCTTTGAATGTGGTGGTCCTGAAAAACCGTCCCGGGTCATGATCGGACCCGAGTGGCGTTTGGGCCGCAGTACCGAGTTTTCTGAGTAGCGTCATGGCGAAGCGGACTTGTATTCATCGCGCGATGTTTCGCACGATCGTCGCGCAGGGTCCAAGCCCGCTTTTGGCACAACTCGGACATGCCGCCGTGGTCGCTCTATGTCCGTTGTTGGGGGCAGAGCGGAAAACATATACTCGCATTGAGCTTTTCAGCTTTTGACCCGAATGTATGGTCCGGCCGTGCGTTGCAAGTGGTTTCGCCGAGCTGGCGGCGGCGGTCTTGCATCAATGTATCCGGCCTCTGATTGGAGCGTGTTGTGCTCCGGGCCATCATGGATATCAGCGCGCGTGCGTTCTCGTTAGCGGACAGGCCTCGATCGGGCCATTAGGGTCACCAGTGTTCGCACGCGCTCGGAAGACCCGATGAAATTCGTCCAGAAGGTCAGCGGCACCGCACCCAATTTCGAGTTGGTCCATCACGATGGCCGCATCACCGAATTACCTGCTGACGCGCCCGCCCACGATGAAATCTGATTCTGACTTGGCTGATGTCACTCAACGAGCCGGAATCGACTCGACGGAAACTACGCGGCGTGCGGACTCCTGACGCATTCTGTCACTACACCGACTTGCAGCCGGCAGGTTACCGCGGAACGCAGATCGTGGAATGCCCGTCACTCTTTGATTAGGGATGACCTAAATGATCCGCAGATCGTGTCATTGCAGGTCGAGCTCATCTCGGTCCCATTGGCAAACACCGTTCCGGAGCACTGTCCTCCGGATGGAAGACTAGAGTTATAACTGCTTTCGACACTATGGCCGCTGACGGTTCCGCGTCCAGAGGTCTGGAAATAGTTACCCCGACACGAAGGGCCGGAGGCCGAGAATCGGAATCCGTCTCCTTCCTGCGCGATGTTGTACGTGATCCCAAAATTATCGCGCCAGCGGCCTGCGATATTGAGGGCCGGTTCCTTTGCGGGCGCAGCACTAAGCATCCTACTCGACAAAGTCTCAAAGACCTTAAGTTTGCAAGCAGCGTTATCTCTCAGAGTTCCAGCCAAGTCTTGTCGTAGGACGTTCTGGTATTGCTCTTCATTCAACTTACCAGCACCAGAAATGCCAACATCGGCAAGCCGAGAGGCCAAACCGTTGAGTTCGGCCTTGAGCTGTCCCTGAACCTCTAAACTTTTTGAACTCCCGGCCGCAGCGACCACGTTACAAATTCTATCAGCGGTATCAGTTATAAGCTTCAAGGCCTTCGCCTGATCGTCCAATGGCTGGGCATCCGCTACGCATCCTGAAAAGACCAGTATCACTGCTGCCAGAGTCCGCATGGTCAATGTCGCCATTTGCACTCCTCCGATTGCTCCCTCTAATACTAGGCCACGGCGTCAGCTCGTTAAGTGAGCCATCTCACACATGCCCCTTCATCGTGCGTTTCCGTCAAGGCTGAGCGGTCCATCACCTGTGTGTGCCGAAAATTAGATTCTGCAATATTGATGGTGAAGGCCGCCAAGGACAGGTCGTGAGACGACGGCGCCGAGGCGCTCAATCGCGCGATGGAGAGGGGCGTCCTTGTTCAGAGAACGATGGGTTCTCGACACATTATAATAGGCGGCATATCCGCGTAGGGTCCGGCGCAGGTGCGCTTCGCCAAGCACGATCATGTGGTCGAGACATTCGCGGCGGATCGAGCCGATGAGTCTCTCGACGTAAGCATTTTGCCAGGGCGATCGGGGTGCGATCGGATGGTCCCGAATGCCCATTGCTCGGATCCGCTGCAAGAAGACCGGACCATACGAGGTGTCTCGATCCCGAATCAGATATCGCGGCGCGTGGTCCCACGGGAACGCCTCGGTGACTTGGCGCGAGATCCACTCCGCGGTTGGGTTTGCCGTCACGCCAAACGACACCAAAAGTCGTCGTCCGTAGCGCACAATGACAAGACAATACAGAATTTGGAATGCGATCGTCGGCAGCACAAAGAGGTCGACCGCCGCGATGCCGTCGACGTGATTGCTGAGAAACGTCCGCCAGCCCTGAGACGGGGGCCGCGGGTGGCGGCACATGTACCGAGCGACCGTCGACTGGGCGACCTCGAAGCCGAGCTTGAGCAACTCACCATGAATACGCGGCGCGCCCCAAAGTGCGTTCGCACGGCTCATCTCGCCAATGAGCGTGCGCAGCTCAGCCGAAACCTTCGGTCTGCCAACACGGTTGCGGGATCGCCAGCGCCAGCGCCAATACGCCCGAAACCCAGCACGGTGCCAGCGAATGATGGTCTCCGGCCTGACAATCGCAACCACCTCAAGGACGGACGGAAACCAGCGATAGAGCCAAACAAATAGAAAACGATCCGTATTGTTGAGGTGCGGTCGCTTCGGCGTTCGCCGGCGAAGCACATTGACCTGTTGCCGCAGGACCAGGTTTTCCGCTTCCAGCGTTGCTCTCGCCTTGAAGCGCGAAGCCAGGATATCGAGAATCAGCTTGAACAGATCGGTCATCAGGATGCGAGCTTACGCCGTCCGCCTGCTGCGTCTACGCCGAATCGAATTTTCGGTACACACACTCTCCCAATATCCAAAGCAGAGTTTGAATTAGCGGGCCTTGTCCGCGTATCTACTTGTAAAAGGTCAGTATGCCATCTTCCTCCACCAAGATTGCGTTGTTCATCGATGGCGCCAATCTCTACGCGACATCCAGGGCGCTCGGTTTCGACATCGATTACAAGCGTCTGCTCAAGGAATTCCAAGGTCGCGGAACGCTGTTGCGCGCGTTCTACTACACAGCAATCATCGAAGATCAGGAATTCTCGTCGATCCGCCCCTTGATCGACTGGCTGGACTACAACGGCTACACCGTCGTCACCAAGGCGACCAAGGAATTCATCGACGCCAGCGGCCGGCGCAAGGTGAAGGGTAACATGGATATCGAGCTTGCGGTCGACGCCATGGAACTCGCCGAACACATCGACCAGATGGTGCTGTTCTCCGGCGACGGCAACTTCCGCTCGCTGGTAGAGGCGATGCAGCGCCGCGGCGTCCACGTCACCGTGGTCTCGACCATTTCCAGCCAGCCGCCGATGATTGCCGACGAACTGCGGCGCCAGGCCGATGTCTTTACCGACCTCGCGGAATTACAGTCGAAGATCGCCCGCGATCCGTCCGAGCGCCCGGCCCCGCGCGAACCGCGCCATCACACGCTGCAATTCCTGCAGCGTGCGACCACGATAGCGCCGAGGGACGATGACGACGATTTCGACGAATGACAGAGGCCGACGCTGTCGCCGCGCGGTATTGTTTTCAATGAAGCAGCTTTGCCCGTCGATGTGCGGCCATGAAAAGGGCCGCCGACAGTATGGCCAGCGGCCCGACCGGGCTCAAAATAGTTTCCGAAACAACCGAACTCTCACCCCCGGAGTGACATTCTAGGCATCATTCGCAGGGACCGCCTAGTCGAAATATAATTCAGGCCCGAAGAGCATGACGGGCGTTTTAGGCCGCCGCCCGATCTTCCTTGTCAGTCCCCCGCGCAACAATCATCAGCTTCGTATTACCCTTGGCGCCATCACGCTGGATATAAATGAGGGAGACGTCCTTGCTCTAATGGGGCCGAACGCAAGCGGGAAGAGTACGCTGCTTCGAATTATTCTTGGTGAGTTAGCTGTTTCCAGCGGTGAGGTTCGATAGCGGCCTTCCTGCGGGCTGGAGTTATCGGGGGCGGCGGTCTACGCTTGGGTATCCTTCCTCCCGTCCCGAATGATCGAGGCGATAGCGAAACGAGCGGTGGTCTCGGCGAGCGCTGATTCCTGATGAGGCGGCACGACCGGCGCTGTTTTCCGGTCGGAGACGGCGGATTACGCCTTCGGCTCCAATCCGCCCTACGGGCTCCGAGCTACGGCGGCCAGGTTCGCTAATCCGCCGTCATTCACAGCGCGATCATATAATATGACGTTTGTATGTATTGACATCCTCGAAAATTTTTTAATCGAGAGTCGCAAAGCGAACGGACATCTCCCCTTTCGTCGGGACATAGTGGCATCCGGGCTGGATGGAAGCTCAAACAAAACTGATTGAACCCGGAAGCGGACAGTCTCCGCCTCCATGCGCTTTCGCGACGCAAGCCCGCGTCGCGGGAAATGATGTCGCTTGAACAGGAGGATGGTGCCGTGACTGAAGCTGAAGTGAAAACCGGACTGAACGGAACGAACGGTTTCGCGATGCCGTTGTTCGGACTCCCGAAGATCGCGTTGTCCGGCCTGTTTGGCGAACTCTCAGAGAAGGGGGTCGAGAAGATCAAGGCCGCGTCGGAGGAGATGGCGGAGGCGTTGCGTGAGACCTATTCGAGCAATGCCAGGAGCACGACCGACTACGGGCTCAAGGTCATCGAGATCTCGAACGCCAATACCGCCTCCGCGATCGATTTCTTCGCCCATCTGCTGGGCAGCAAGTCGGTGACGGATGCCTTCAGCTTGTCGGCTACGCAAGCGCAAAAGGTTTTCGACACCGCATCCGCCCAGAGCAAGGACTTGTGGGAGCTTACCCAGAGGCTTGCGGCGGAAACGGGCGAGCCGATCAGGAAGCGCGTCGCCAAGGTTCTCCACCAGGGCAACTAAAAAACGCGCGCTTAATATCCAGCGTTCGTTCAGGAGAGACCCGGCCGGTTGGAATAAGCCCCGCCACGAGCAAGCTACCCCAAGCTACCCGATGCTCGATTAGACAACAGGCAGGTGCGCGATGCCCCCCAAGTAGGCGCACCGACAAGAGGCGCAAATCCAACCGGCCGGCTTTTTTGCTTCAAAACCAAATCCAGGGGAGGCTCACATGGGTATGGTCATGGTCAAATGCCCGCAAACCGGACACGCGATCTCCACCGGCATCAAGACCGATCGCGAGAGCTTTCGGCGCAGCCCGGTGTTTTTCGCGCGCTCCCGTTGCCTGATCTGCCACACCGATCACAGCTGGTTCGCACGGGAAGCCTGGGTCGACGAGCCGAGTGCGCGAGCGCTGCGCCGGAGCGCGGGCTCTCTCGCGTAATCACAGCGCGAAAACGGGCTCAAATCGCATCGCCCGTCTCACGCACTGCAGCAGCCGGCATAGCCAAAACGCGAGATTGGGTCATCGAGAAGATCTGCTCGGCCGTCGTCATTTTCCTTTAGCCATAACTTTATAAGCCGGCGGCTATTCTGCACCGCATCCAGCCCGGTGACTAGCGATGGACGCTATCGTTCTTGGCGCGCACGTTGCGCAGCGCGGGCCACTGGAACTCGATTCATATCCCTTCTTCGTGCTATCCATCGATCGATGGTGAGCACGACAGCGGTGAACGCACCTTCTCGTGTTTTGCGCAGGCCCGACTCGGCAGTTCCGTCAATTAGATCGACCGTCCATCTCCAAGTGCCCCGATCAACATCTTGGGTGACGGCATATTCTATGCCGCGATATTTCATAAGAAAACTCCAAGAAAAAATTGCTGTCTAAGTGTTTGAAAACGAAAATGTAATGCAAAGTCCTAACGTGGACAGCAAATCCCAACCCGAGGGCGTATGCAAGTCCGGGATGCCCCTGCCGCACTGCACCAAAGCCGGTGACTAGCGGGGAGAGCGTCAGGTCGCGACTCAAAATCGGTCCGCTTCGATTGTGGAAAGGCGATGGAGTAGGCCGCCACCGGTCTGCCGCGACTCGGGTTCAGCATCCTTCGGCGCAACACCGCGCTGATGGAGCGGAGAGATGCCAATTGAAAGCCAGACCTGCGAGTCGTCTCATGCTGATAAGTGTCGGGCCGGGGGGGGGGGGTGAGGTGGTGTGATGTTCGCTCGGCCCTGATGCTGGGCGCGGGAAGGGTCATTGCGATCGACGAAGTGCCCGAGCGTCTCGAAATGGCGGAAGCCGGTGGCGCCGAGACGATCGATTTCTCGAAAACGGACGTCCATGACGAGTTGATGAAGCGAACCAACAAGCGCGGCCCCGACAGCTGCATCGATGCGGTGGGCTGTGAAGCCTCCGGTCACGGCTCGACGGACGCAGTGCTCAACAAGGTCAAGGCGGCAACTTTTCCGGCGACCGATCGGGTTCACGTTCTGCGTCAGGCAATCATGGCCTGTCGCAAGGCCGGTACGATTTCAATCCGGGCGTCTATGTAGGCATGGGCGACAAGATCCCACTTAGTGCCGCGATGAACAAGGGATTAACGATCAAATCGGCGTCCGATCGAACTCATCGACTCCCCGGCCTGCCAGCGATCCCAGATCTCAGACCGCTGAGCGGATGAGTAGTAGATGCGACGTCGTTGCTTCATGGTCCACACTCCATCTTGCTAAAAGATTAGTGTGTTGCGCTGACCAGTTGAACCCGCCGCGCAAAGCGGTCATTCGCCGAAACCCCGATGTCAGCTAAGTGCCCAAAACCTGAAATCTGCTCCAATGCTAAGCCCGTAGACGCGCCGTGCGTCTTCCGCGCCGCGGGGGATTCGACTTGTCGCTTGGCAGGAGCTTTGCGACCTCGCGAGCGTACTTGGTAAACAACAGCGTTAGCCGGCCAATCGACCGATGTCGCCAGGTAACCATCTCTAGAACGAGGTGCGACGTTCCCATCAGTCGCAACCGCCCAGGTGGCCGATCCCTAAACCTAGGTATGCTTGTCTCAACCAAATGTAACGGATGGATCAACCTCCGTGCAATGGTCCGCTCCATCTCTCAATGATTACGCTTGGGATGTAACTTGGGTGACCGAACGGC
Organism: Bradyrhizobium erythrophlei; assembly: GCA_900129675.1. GTDB lineage: Bacteria > Pseudomonadota > Alphaproteobacteria > Rhizobiales > Xanthobacteraceae > Bradyrhizobium > Bradyrhizobium erythrophlei_A. The sequence goes on from FSRD01000004.1 coordinate 102,455, forward strand.
AGAAGAGCTGTCTGGAACTGCCATACGGGAAAACACCAAAAAGGTGAGGGACGAGTCATGGGCTGGATGTTCGACAGTGCCGGACGTTTGATTGCCCGGTTGCAGAAGCCGACCAACCACCGTGCGCCATTCACTGTTAACGGTTTGACGGCCTTACGCGACACCCTTCAACCTGGTGATGTTTTGCTCGTCGAGGGCAAAGGCCGTATTTCCGGCAGCATCAAATATCTCACTCAATCAACCTGGTCGCATTCCGCGTTGTACGTCGGGCCGATCGCCGGCACCGCAACCGACGGCGAGCCCCACATCCTGATCGAAGGTAATATCGACGAAGGTGTCGTGTCGGCGCCGTTGTCGAAATATCTGCATTGCCAAACCCGCATCTGTCGGCCGGTGGGCTTGAGCGACACGGACTGCGAAAAGGTCTGCCGTTACGCCTCCGAACGCATTGGGCTCGGCTACGATTTCAAGAACGTCATCGACCTGATGCGCTATCTATTCCCATGGCCGGTAACGCAGCGTTGGAGCCGCCGAACGATCGCACTCGGCTCCGGCGATGCCAGCCGCATCATCTGTTCTTCGCTGATTGCGCAAGCATTCGACGCCGTGCGTTACCCGATCCTGCCTAAGGTCACGCGCGTCGAGAGTCAGACGGCGCCGCGCGAAATCGCGGAGATCCGTCACTCGTCACTTTATGCGCCGTGTGACTTCGATATTTCGCCCTACTTCATGGTGGTGAAACCCGCGCTCGCGCGCGGCTTCAATTATAAAGACATGCATTGGGCTGATCTTCCCCAGGTTCACACCGCACAGGGCACGCTCGCTCCAGAAATCGAAGGCGCCATCGCGAAGGCGGCCTAGCCCGAATTTCCCGGATGAGGCATTGAGTTGCGCAACGCTCACGCCGTTTCAGATATGGGCATCAGTACTTTGTCCTGGATCGAGCGAGGCCGCGATGGCGAACCCGGCAGCCCAAACGCACTGCCGTTGTCAGTCGCCTCACCAAATCGACGGCCGGTGAACGAAACGGCCGCAGTGCAGCGCTCACGGCTTCAATCGCTTGGTTATTGATCGCCGTCTCGTCGACCACAAGTCTGGAGATTGATATGTCAAAGCCACACCTACTATTGATCCATTGCTCGGACGGCATCCTAGCGGGAGCCAAGCGCCGGCAGCGCGGCCGCAGCTTCCGACCTTTGGTTATTCGTGGGGGCGCGCGAGCGCGATCCGTACCGAGACAGAGTTCGTGGGAGGCTGCGCTTGAACTGATCGATCTTGGTTTTTTAGTTTCCCATGCAAGTTGCCTTGCCTTCATGCAGGCGAGTTTAACAGTCCTTGAGGCCTACAATTGGACGGATCCTGAAAGGACCAACTAGATCACCGGAACACCGCGCTCGATCACTTCGTCGCCGCATTCCTCCTCGACAGAGCATCTCGGCTTTATGAGCAAAAGGCCATCGCGGCTTTCGTCATCGTCTAGCCATAATGTGGCACCGATCGTGATACGATCAGATTTTGGCGTCTGTTTTTGGATTGACGGGCCAGAACAAACATAACCTAATCGATGCACTGAAGTCGTCCTCCTGCAGGAGGCCCTCGTGAACGAACTCTCGAGCTACGTATTCTCGCTGCTGAGGGAGGGAGACATCGCCCTCTACCGGGGCTCCGGCAATGGCTTGGCACCGATCCTGCTCGTTGCCGCGGAGGAAACCTCGCTCGGTTGTGTCGCGCGGCTCGAAAACGAATATGCGCTCAAGTCCGAACTTGATGCTGACTGCGCGGCGCGACCAATCGCGCTCACGCATTACAACGGCGGCATGGCGCTGGTGCTCGAGGATCCCGGCGGGGCGCCTCTCGATCGACTGCTTGGCCGACCCCTGAAGGTAGCGCATTTCCTGCGCATCGCGATCCCGCTCGCGGAGGCGCTCCGCCAATTGCATGAGCGTGGCTTGATCCATAAGGACATCAAGCCAGCAAATATCCTGGTGGACCCGGCAAGCGGCGGCGTGTGGCTGACGGGGTTCGGCATTGCCTCGCGTCTGCTGCGCGAGCATCAAGCCCCCGCGCCACCGGAGGTGATCGCCGGAACGCTCGCCTACATGGCGCCGGAACAAACCGGCCGGATGAACCGCTCGGTGGACTCCCGCAGCGATCTCTATGCACTCGGTGTCACCTTCTACGAGATGTTGACGGGGACGCTGCCCTTCATCGCCGCCGATCCGATGGAGTGGGTGCACTGCCACATCGCGCGGCAACCGGTGCCGCCCAATGAGCGGGTTGCGGGCGTCCCAGGGCCGCTCTCGGCTATTGTGATAAAGCTGCTCGCCAAGACCGCGGAGGAGCGCTACCAGACCGCGGCTGGGGTCGAGGCTGATCTGCGGCGGAGCCTGGCGGAATGGGAGGCGACCGGCCACATCGGGCCATTTCCGCTCGGCGCTTACGACGTATCGGACCGGCTGCTGATCCCGGAGAAGCTTTACGGCCGGGAGCGCGAGATTGACGCCCTGATTGCCGTCTTCGACAGAGTTGTGGCCCAAGACACCACGGAACTCGTGCTTGTCTCCGGCTATTCCGGCATCGGCAAATCCTCGGTGGTGAACGAGCTGAACAAGGTGCTGGTTCCGTCGCGCGGCCTGTTCGCGTCGGGCAAGTTCGACCAGTATAAGCGCGACATCCCGTACGCGACCCTGGGCCAAGCCTTCCAGAGCCTTGTCCGCTCGCTCCTGAGCCAGAGCGAGGCGGAGCTTGGCCGGTGGCGGGATGCTCTGCGCATGGCGCTGGGCCCAAATGGACAGCTCGTCGTCAACCTCGTTCCCGAGCTGGAGCCCGTGATCGGAAAACAGCCGCCGGTCGCGGACCTGCCGCCGCAGGACGTGCAGAACCGCTTTCAGATGGTGTTCCGGCGCTTCCTCGGGGTGTTCGCGCGCAAGGAGCACCCGCTCGCGCTATTCCTCGATGATTTGCAATGGCTGGACGCAGCAACCCTCGACCTCCTCGAGCATCTGGTGACGCACCTGGAGGTGCGGCACCTGCTGCTGATCGGCGCGTACCGGGACAACGAGGTCAGTCCCTCTCACCCGCTTTTGCGGACGCTGGAGGCGATCCGCGCGGTCGACGTGAGGGTGCATGAGATCGTGCTGGCGCCTGTCGGGCTCGACGATGTCGGGCGGCTTATCGCCGATGCGCTCCACTGCGAGCCGGGACGCGCGCGATCCTTAGCGCAGCTGGTGCAGCAGAAGACCGGCGGAAATCCGTTCTTCGCAATCCAGTTCCTCACCGCGCTGGCCGAAGAGTGGTTGCTCGCATTCGACCCGGTCACGCGGGCTTGGCAATGGAACATCGATCGCATCCGCGCCAAGAGCTACACCGACAACGTGGTGGATCTTATGGCCGGGAAGCTGAAGCGGTTGTCTTCCGCCACCCAGGAAGCCTTGAAGCAGCTCGCCTGCCTGGGCAATGTCGCCGAGATCGCCACCATGGCCCTGGTTCACGGGACAACAGAGGAGGCGATGCACGCGGCACTCTGGGAAGCCCTTCGCGCTGGGCTCGTCTTTCGCGAGGACAGCGCCTACAGATTCCTGCACGACCGGATCCAGCAGGCGGCCTATTCACTGATTGCCGACGAGCACCGTGCCGACATTCACCTGCGCATCGGCCGCGTGCTGCTCGCGAACATGACGCAGGACGATCTCGCCGAGCATCTGTTCGATGTCGCCAACCAGCTCAATCGGGGCGCCGCGCTTCTGGTCGAGAGTGACGAGAAAGTGCAGGTGGCGACGATCGACCTACGTGCCGGGCGAAAGGCCAAGGCGTCGGCGGCCCATGCGTCGGCATGCGCGTATTTTTCGGCAGGCATGGCGCTGTTGGACGAAACGGACTGGGGCAGCCAGTACGAGTTGACGTTCAGCATGTGGCTCGAACGTGCGGAGTGCGAGCTCCTTAGCGGAAACTTCGACACGGCCGAGCAACTGATCGTGGAGTTGCTGCAGCGCGCAGCGTCGAAAGTCGACCAGGCGGCCGTCTACCACCTCAAGGTCCTGCTCCATACCGTTAAGTCGGAAAACCAGCAAGCCGTGGCCACCGCGCTCACGTGCCTGCGCCTGTTCGGCATTGACATCCCGGCACACCCGGCTTGGGACCAGGTCCAGGCCGAATACGAGACGGTCTGGCAGACCCTCAATGGGCGCCCGATCGAGAGCCTGATCGATCTGCCGCTGATGACCGATCCGGAACTGCAGACCGCCATGCAGGTGCTCTCGGTCCTTACTCCCCCCGCCTACTTTACCGACTTCCGTTTGTATTGCTTGCAGGTGTGCCGCATGGTGAATGTCAGCATTCAGCACGGGACGAGCGGCCCTTCCGCGCACGCCTATGGTTTTTTGGGGATTGTGCTCGGACTGGCCTTTCACCGTTACCGCGATGCGCACCGTTTCGCCAAGCTCGCATGCGACCTGGTCGAGAAACACGGCTTAATCGCTTACCAGGCGAAGGCCTACGTTTCGATGGGAATAGCTGCTCTCTGGACACAGCCGATCGCGACCGCGATCGATTTCAACCGGATGGCTTTTCGCACCGCGACGGAGACGGGGGATCTGACCTCCGCTTGCTACGGTATGTTCCGATCCGTCTCAATCCTTCTCCTGCGGAACGATCCGCTCGACGCAGTGTGGCGCGAGTCGGAGAAGAACCTGGACTTCGTGCGGAAGGCCGGGTTCCGCGACATGGAGGATGCTATCGTAAGCGAGCAACGCTTCATCGCCACCATGCAGGGCCGGACCGCGACCTTCTCCACCTTCAGCGACGCCCAGTTCGACGAGGCGGCATTCGAGGCGCAGCTGACAGGGGACCGGATGCCCTTGGTGATCTGCTGGTACTGGGTCGTCAAACTGAAGATGCGGTTCCTGTCAGGGGATCACGCCGAGGCGCTCGCGGCAGCCGACAAGGCGAAGGCGCTGCTTTGGTCCTCGGCCGCCCAAGTCCAACTGCTCGACTACTTTTACTACACCGCGCTGACGGTGTCGGCGCTCTATGAGAACGCGTCGGCCGACGAGCAGAGTGGGTGGCGCGACCTCCTGATGGTGCACCGGGAGCAACTGCGCGAGTTGGCCGACAGCTATCCACCGACGTTCGCCGACAAGCACGCGCTGGTGGCGGCCGAGATCGCGCGCCTCGAAGGGCGAGACGCCGATGCAATGCTTCTCTACGAGCAGGCCATTCGATCGGCCCGCGACCACGGTTTTGCGCAAAACGAGGGCCTGGCCCATGAGTTGGCCGCGAGGTTCTTCACGGCGCGCGGCTTCGATACGATCGCCCATGGCTGTCTGCGGGAAGCGCGGCGCTGTTACCTGCGCTGGGGCGCAATCGGCAAGGTGCGGCAACTCGAACAGCTTCATCCGCATCTCCGCGACGCCCCAGTCCCTGCGTCTCCCATCGCTACCATTGGCGCGCCCGTCGAGCGGCTGGATGTCGGGACCGTGCTCAAGGCCGCGCAGGCGGTGTCGGGCGAGATCGTCCTCGACAAGCTCATCGAGACGCTGCTGCGGATCGCGGTCGAACATGCCGGCGCCGGGCGAGGCCTGCTGATCCTGTTCCCGGGCGACGAGCCACGGATCGCGGCGGAAGCGACGACCGGCCGCGGCCACGTCGACGTCACGCTGCGCGAGGCGGCCGTGACACCCGCCGAGCTTCCCCTATCCGTGCTCCATTACGTGGTCCGGACGCGGCAAAGTGTGATCCTTGATGACGCTTTGGCGCAGAATCCGTTCTCGGAAGATGAGTACCTCTGTCAGAAGCGCGCCCGGTCGGTCCTCTGCCTGCCCCTGGTGAAGCAAGCCAAGCTGATCGGGGTGCTCCATCTCGAGAACACGCTGGCATCGCACGTATTCACGCCCGCCCGGATTTCGGTACTGGAACTGCTGGCGTCGCAGGCGGCGATCTCGCTGGAGAACGCGGGCCTATACAACGATCTCCGGGAACGGGAGGCCAGGATCCGCCGCCTAGTCGACTCGAACATCATCGGGATCATCATCTGGGATTTTCAGGGCCGCATCATCGAAGCCAACCAAGCCTTTCTTGATATGTTGGGCTACAGCCGTGAAGACCTGATCTTGGGTCGGCTGCGATGGACTGAGCTGACGCCAGCCGAATGGCGCGACGCCGACGAACGGGCCATCGGAAATCTGAAGGTGGCTGGAACCGTCCAACCCCGCGAGAAGGAGTACTTTCGCAAAGACGGCAGCCGCGTGCCGGTTCTGCTCGGTGCTACGACGTTCGGCGACAAGCCAGACGAGGGCGTTGCCTTCGTGCTCGACTTGACCGAGCGCAAACACGCTGAGCTCGAGCGTCGACTCTTGGCGTCATTGGTTGAACAGGCTACCGACCTTATGGCGATTGCCGACCTCAACGGGGGGACGCCCCTTTACCTGAACAAGGCTGGGCTGAAAATGGTCGGATTCGACAGCCTGGAAGAAGCGCGGACGAGGCGCGGAATTCACTACATGTTCCCCGAGGACCGTGAGTTCGTGAATACCGTCCTCTGGCCGACGGTGCTGGAGAAGGGTTCTTGGTCGGGAGAGATGCGTCTCCGCCATTTCAAGACCGGAGATCCGATCCCGATCCTCTATTCGGCCTTTCGGATCGACGATCCGGAGACTGGGCAGCCTGTGAACGTCGGGAACGTATGCAGCGATATCTCCGACCGCAAACACTCGGAAGAGAAGCTGCGCGCCAGCGAACAGCGCCTCCTCGATGCCCAGATGGAGCTCGCACGCGTAACGCGTGTGACGACGCTGGGCGAGCTGACAGCCTCGATCGCTCATGAAGTGAACCAGCCGCTCGCCGCCGTCGTTGCCAACGCCGAGGCTTGTCTGCGCTGGCTCGACCGCGACACTCCCGACCTCACCGCTGCGCGGCGTTCGGTGGAATGGGTAATAGAGGATGGCAATCGGGCGAGCGAAGTGATCCGGCGAGTCCGGGCGCTCGCGAGAAAATCCGACATTGAGAAGGTGCCGCTCGACGTCAACGACGTCATTAGGGAGGTCATCGCGCTAGTGCAGCGCCAACTAGTCAGCCATCAGGTGTCGTTACGAATCGAGTTGGCACCGGCTCTACCCATGATCTTCGGTGATCGGGTCCAATTGCAGCAGGTGCTGATCAACTTGATGATGAATGGGATTGAAGCAATGCAATCGATCACGGATCGGCCGCGCGAACTGGTGATCCGATCAGGCCAGGACGAGACACACCGCGTACACGTAAGTGTCACGGATTGCGGCGTCGGGATCTCTGCCGAGAATGCAAATCGGCTGTTCAACGCCTTCTTCACCACCAAGTCCGGCGGCATGGGTATGGGGCTCTCGATCTGCCGTTCGATCGTGGAAGCCCATGGGGGGCGTCTGTCGGCTTGCCGCAATGAGGGGCCGGGTGCGACGTTTCAATTCGTCCTGCCCTCGCAACAGGAGGAGGCGTCATGACCGAGCGCGCCAAGCCATCGCGTGAGCCTGCCAGCGCCAGAGAGCCCCTCGTCTTCATTGTCGAAGACGACGAATCGATGCGTCGAGCGCTGAGCAATCTCTTTCAATCGGTGGGATTGGAGGTCGAGATGTTCGGTTCGGCCTCCGAGATGCTGCAAGCCAGGCTTCCGGATGTCGCCAGCTGCCTGGTCCTTGACGTCAGGCTGCCGGGATTAAGCGGTCTGGACTTCCAGGCTGAACTCGCCAAGGCGGACATTCATATTCCGATCATCTTCATGACCGGCCATGGCGACATCCCGATGTCCGTGCGGGCCATGAAGGGCGGAGCGATCGATTTCCTCACCAAGCCGTTTCGCGACCAGGACATACTCGACGCCGTGATGGTGGCGATCGAACGGGATCGGAAGCGGCGCGAAACAGCCAAGATCGTCGCGAACCTGCAGTCCCTCTTTGAGACCTTGACCCCTCGCGAGCGGGAGATTCTGGCGTTGGTATCGTCGGGTCTCATGAACAAGCAGATAGCCGCCGAACTCGGACTTGCCGAAATTACCGTGAAGATCCATCGCGGGCACATCATGAAGAAGATGGGTGCGAAGTCGCTCGCCGACCTGCTGAGAAGGGCCGAAACGCTCGGAGCTCTTGGTACCAAGCCCCAACGCATACAAACCCGAGTATAAGGTTACTCTCGTGATGCACGGTCTATTTTCCCGTTGAGCAGCCATTACTACGGCAAGTGCTTTGAACCCGCGTCCGAAAGACACGCTTTGACGACACCTTCGGTTATATCCGTCATTGATGATGACGCATCGTGTGCGTACCGCGACGAACAACCTTCTGAGGTCGCATGGGTACACGGTCCGTACATTCGCGTCGGCAGAGGAGTTCTTGCAGTCGGCCCAATTGAATGCACGTCCTGTGTGATTGCGGATGTGCAGATGCCGGTTATGAGCGGCCCGGAGTTTATGACGGTCATACGCGGCCAAGGTCACCATGTGCCGTTCATCTTCATCACGGCCTTTCCCGATGAGAGCGTCCGAACGCCGGGGCAATTTGCTTCCTGGCCAAGCCCTTCGCCGGACCCACTTTGATCAACTGCCTCGCCACCGCTCTGCAGGGACATCGCGGCGGAACAGGGGACTGAGATGGTGAACTTCGGCGCAGTATCGGGAGTGGCGCCTCTCTGATCGGCTTGGCGACAGCGACCGAGATTCGGTCCAATATCGATTTAAATTGTAGCCGTCGCGCGCTTATCGGTCCTCTCTCGGATGCTTATTAAGCGCATCCTCAGCAAGTTTTTCCCGCGCAAAACGAAGGTATGGGGTGCTCCAAACCAACACGCCTTTGGAATAAACCTCCGTAGAATCGAGTCCTTCGCCTTGATCACACTAGCATTACAGTTGCCGTTTTGCTTTGAAGTGGGCTCGCTGAGCGACCGCCTGATGAGCTCTACGCCAGAGTGACCATGCGATGATGTGTGCGGGTTGTATCCGCTTTCGCGCGAGCCTGACGGCAATGCGTCGGACTTCCTGGATCGACCATCGGATCAACGACGGCGTGGCTATGGTTTGACCCTTGCCGTGGTTCGGCGTTTGGTTTTTTTTGGCGCCGGCGGATTGGCGCGATGGCGGATCACCGCCATCATGGCGAAGGCGAGCATCACCATGGAAACGTGGCGATGCCAGCCGTGCCAGGATCTGCTCTCGTTGTGGTCGAGCCCGAACTCGTTCTTGGCGGTCTCGAAACTGTCCTCGATTGCCCACCGATGGCCTTCGACCCCCACCAGTGTTTCGATCGATGTTGCCGCTGGGCACCAGGTGGTGAAGAAGGCGAGATCGCCATCGGCGATACGACGACGGATCAGCAGACCGCGTGTCCAAAGGCCCGGATTTTCGTCGTTTGGTTCTCCGGCCAGGTCGGCCAATTCGAGATAGCACCAATCATGCAGCCGCGGTCCTTTGGTTCCGGCCCCTGCTGACAGGCGTTTCCAGTCGGACGCACGCCGCGTCAGGGCGATGTCGGCAGCCGTGCCGGCGACCGATCGACGCTTGCCCCAGGATCGAAATACATGCGCGCTGCTGACCCCCAGGACATAGCCTTTGCCTGCGCGACGCAGTTGCTGTTCAATGTCACCGACACCGTAGACCGTATCGCCTGCAACCCACTTGAACGGGACAGGCGCGGCTATGGCGCGTGCGATCATTCTCGTCGCAAGCTTTGGTTTGGTCGCAAAGCCGGTATCGGGGGGCACGTATGCGGCTTTCAGTCGATCTGAATCGTCGGTCCATTCCTTCGGAAGATACAGCGCGCGGTCGATGAACGCATGACCGTGGCACGAAACGTAGGCCGCGAAGACGCCGATCTGGCAGTTCGTGATCTTGCCCGCCGAACCAGTGTACTGACGCGCCACGCCGCACGACGCTTTGCCCTGTTTGAGAAAGCCGGTCTCATCGATCACGAGGACCGCGTCATCGTCCGCCAAATGCTCGATAACATAATCGCGGACGATATCGCGCAAGGCATCCGCATCCCAATCCCTGCGACCCAGGATCGCCTGTTGCCGCCATGGGCCAGGATCGCCAGCCGCCTCCGCGCGCATCCAACCAGTCTTGCGTTGCTCATCTCCAAGCAGACCTTCCAGAAACAAGCCAGCATTCTTCGCAACACGCTCTTGCCCGAACAATGGACGTATCCGCTTCTTGATCTCCCGAAGCGACGCCGCCCACAACGCAAGCGTCTCTTCAATCGACGCTGTCCGCGTCCACGATGTTCGAATCATGGTTGCCCATGGATTCAGAAAACCTCACAAAAGGCAACTGTATTGCTAGGCTGGGCTTATGCCCCAGCTGGCCGGGCAGCACAAGCCAAGCGAGTCAAACAGCTAACGGGTGGGACCCATGGTGACGAGTCCTGGCAGGTTCGATCGAAGCATAGCCTGTCCGAATAGTGGCTGTTCAATTCTGAGCGAGTCTGATTCAACCTTGGGCGATGAGCAAGTATTTTCGCCCCTGGAATATCGATCAGACGCTGCTTCTGCCGCCGAATGTGCAGGACTTCGTGCCGAAAGGCCATGTCTCGCGGTTTATCGTTGAACTGGTGCGGGAGAGCCTCGATCTCAAGGAGATCACGGGCAGCTATGTGAGCGGGCTCGGGCAGCCGCCGTTCGACCCGCGCATGATGGTGGCGCTTGTGCTGCACGGCTATGCGAGTGGGCTGTATTCATCGCGGCGGATCGCGAAGGCCTGCCGCGAACGGAATGATTTTGTAATGATTGTCGCGCTCGATCCGCCGGATTTTCGCACGATCAGCGACTTCCGCAAGCGGCATTTGAAGGCGCTCGGCGCACTGTTCCTGCAGGTTCTGAGGTTGTGCGAGACGGCAGGGCTGGTCAAGCTCGGCCATGTCGCGCTTGATGGCACGAAGATCAAAGCGAACGCGTCGAAACATAAAGCGATGAGTTATGAGCGCATGAAGAAACGCGAGGCGGAATTGAAAGCCGAGGTCGCTCGCATGCTGGCGGCCGCCGAGGCGGCGGATGCTCAGGAGGACGAGACTTTCGGCAAAGACAAACGCGGCGACGAACTGCCGGATTGGGCTGGCGACAAGGAGAAGCGGCTGGCGAAGATCCAGCAGGCGATGGCGGCGCTGGAGGCCGACGCCAGGCTGGCCGCGGAGGAAGAGCGTCGAATCGAGGCCGAAAAGGAACAGCAGCGCCAAGCCGAAGGCCGCAAGAAGCCGGGCAAACCGGCGGCGCCGGCGTCGGACCAGCCTGATCCCAAGTCGCAACGCAACTTCACCGATCCGGAAAGCCGCATCATGAAGTCGAAGGATGGCTTCGTTCAGGCCTATAATGCACAGGCCGCCGTCGACGCAGGCGCCCAGATCATTGTCGCGCACGAACTGACGCAGTGCGGCAACGATCAGGGCCAGCTGGTGCCCCTGATCGAGGCCATCGAGAACAATCTCGGCCGCACGCCGGAGCAGGCCTCAGCGGACTCCGGCTACTGCAGCGAATCCAATCTCGAAGCGCTCGAAGCACATCGCGTTGACGGCTATGTCGCGCCTGGACGCGCCAAACACCCGACAGCCGCGAACGGAAAAATCGGCGGACCGCTGACCCAACGGATGCGAAAGAAGATCGACGATGGCGGCTTCGAAACGCCCTACCGATTGAGAAAGCAAGTGGTCGAACCGGTCTTCGGACAGATCAAACAGGCGCGCGGCTTCCGCCAGTTCCTGTTGCGGGGTGTCGAAAAAGTGCGTGCCGAGTGGGCCATGATCTGCACCGCCCACAACCTCCTGAAGCTGTTCACCCTCGCAAAGGCTGCCTGAGCCGGCTAACATGCCAATAAATGCCCGTCGCAGCACCTATCTGGACGGACTCCTAGCGAGATACTGTAAGGACTACGTGCGAAGCCGGCTTCAGTTCTGCCATTAAATACTGTGTTAGAAAGCACTTCGGTGTGGACGTTCGAGCGGGAAAGTATTTGCACTGAATCCTGACGCGCTACTGCATCATTCCGATCGCGGTAGCCAATACACCGGTGAGCAGTTCCAGAGGTTGATTGCGATCACGGCGTCGTCTGTTCGATCAGCCGTTCCGGCAACGTCTGGGACAATGCGGCGATGGAGAGGTTCTTCTCGTCGTTGAAGACCGAGCGAACAGCGCGCAAGGTGTACCGGTCACGGGACGAGGCCAAGGCCGACGTGCTCGATTATATTGAGCGCTTCTGCAATCCAGAACGCTGGCACTCGACGATCGGTTACTGGACGAACGCCTGCAAGACCTGTGCAATCAAGGATCAGTGCACCACAGGCAAAGAACGCCGCATCACGCGATGGGAGCATGAGCACGTTCTCGAAACCGTGCAGCAGCGGCTGGATCAGGAGCCCCACGCCAAGCGGCGCCGGCGCGAGACGGTTGAGCATCCCTTCGGCACGCTCAAGATGCGGATGGGCGACGCACTTCCTGATGAAGACGCTGCAGAAGGTCGCGAGCGAGATGGCGCTCAGCCTGCTCGCCTACAATCTGACGCGCGTCATGATATCGTCGGTACAAGGGCGTTACTGGCAGCGATCAGGGCGTGAGTGTGGAGACCCCATTGCGTGCCGATCTCGAGCCAGACCTTGCCCAGCATTCCACGCGATGACTCAGAGGCGGCCCCTGATCGTCCAACAGGAAAAATTGCTCAGATCGGCCGTGTCGGACTACATTGACCGGATCGTGGATGGTTGCGGGCTGCGTCAGCCCGTTATCACGCAACCAAGACCCAGAACAGAACGGATGTATGACTCCGGACGGCGCATAACCTGACATCGCCTTTTTCGGCCGCCTGCTTGCGTTCCAACGGATTAAGAGGGACGGCGGCACGCAGCGGAAACCACCGCTCACCTGCCGAGGGCTGCGGGTCGAGTGTCCTGCGTTACCGCCGCAGCGAGCGTCGGCCAAGTCGAGGCACCCTCTCGCCGCAGTGTCACGCGGCAGCCCGGCTTGGCATCTTCGATGACGACATCGAGGCCGTGCAGCCTGGCCACGGCCGCCACGAGGCTGAGCCCCAGTCCACTCCCAGGGGTGTGGCGGCTCCTCTCTGCGCGATAGAAGCGCCGCAGGACAGCCTCGCGTTCCTCTGCGGGAATGCCGGGTCCAGTATCGGTCACGATGACGCCGAGATTTTCATTCGCACGAAAGATGCGCAATGTAACCCGGCTCCCCGACGGCGTGAACTTGATCGCATTGTCCACGAGGTTCCCAATCGCCTCGAACAGCAGGCTTGGATCACCGGCCATCTTGGCCGACCCGCGGCTCCCGTCTTTCAGTGACAACGAGACGCCCTTGCCCTCAGCCAGCGGCTCGTAGAAATCCCTCACATCGGCCGCGATCGCGGCAAGATCGAGCGTCGTGAACCCAGTGCGCCGCGCGCCGTCCTCGACTTCGGAGATGCGCAGCATTGCACCAAATGTCGAGAGAACGGCTTTGGTTTCGACAATCGCCTCATCAACGGCGGCCGCAAATTCCTCGACCGAGGCCGCGCGGCGGGCCGCCCGCTCGAGGCCGGCGAGCAGCCGCGTCAGCGGCGTGCGCAAATCGTGCGCGATCCCATCGCTCACGCCCTTCACTTCGTGCATCAGCCGCTCAATGTCGTCCAGCATTCCATTGACGACATCCACCAGCCGGTCGAGATCACCTGCCGTCCCACGGGTCGGCAGGCGCTCGGCCAAATTGCCATTGACGATGCGTTCGATGGCACGGGCAACCTCATCGATGCGGCGGACCGACCCAGCGCCAATAACAGCCGCGCCCGCCAGCCCCATGATTAGAACCAGCAGGCCGCCCCAAGCCATGGCGCCGACCAGCAGTTCGCGGAATTCGTGCATCTCGTGCACATTCTGACTGACGAGGACGACATCGCCGGACGGCAGCCGGTGCGCCAAGCCCCGGAACGTCACCGCCTCACCGCGCCGGTTCAGCCTGAACTCGAAGGGACGGTTCGACGGCGAGGGTGTCGGCAGGTTCGCCACTTTGCCCGCGACTCCGTGCCCGGCGGCATCGAACAAAGCAAACGGACGGTCGCCCTCGGGATCGCGCGCCGCGTGCTCGTTCAGATGTTCGATGAGCTGGGAGGGGCTTGCAGCGACCAGGCTCGCAAGTTCCCTGGCGAGCCATTCGTCCGTCCCGTTCTTCAAGTAACCGGCAGTTTGCCAGTAGAGGAAACCGAAGAGCGTCAAGGAGGCCGCCCCGAAGAGCGCGAGAAACAGCAGGGCGAGCCGAAAGCTCGTCGTGCGCCGGAGATCACTCAGCCGCACGGAGGACATACCCCGAGCTGCGCACGGTGTGGATCAGCGTGGGCAACCCGCCTTCGTCGAGCTTCCGGCGGAGCTTGCCAATGTGCACGTCGATCACGTTCGTCCGTTCGTCGTAGTGATAACCCCAGACCTCTTCAAACAGCATCGTCCGCGTCACGACCTGGTTCGGTTGCCGCATGAGATACTCGAGCAGATGGTACTCTCGCGGCAACAGCTCGACGAGCCGACCGGCACGACGCACCTCACGGCTCAGGAGGTCGATCTCCAGGTCGCCGACATGGAGCATCGTATCCCGCCGAGGGATCGCCTGCCGCCGTACCAAAACCTCGATCCGGGCAGTCAGCTCTAGAAATTCGAAGGGCTTGGTCAGGTAATCGTCGCCACCGGCGCGGAGTCCTCGCACCCGCTCGTCCACCGCAGACAAGGCGCTAAGAATGAGCACCGGCGCTTCGACGCCGACCGTGCGGAGCGTCGATAGAACGGTAAGTCCGTCCACTCCGCCAGGCAGCATGCGGTCCAGCACGATGGCCTCGTAGGTATCCGCGCCCGCTTTCAGCAACCCCTCGCGGCCGGTATGGGCGCAATCGACGTCGAAGCCGGAATCGCCGAGGGCAGCCGCAATCTCCGCGGCGGTCTGGACATCGTCCTCCACTACCAGCACCCTAGCCATGCTTCTCCTCCAAAAGGACCTGGAGCCTGTCTGCCATATAGCGAGCAAAGTGCCCATCTACCACACATGAAATCTAGTTTAAGAAAGGAACGCGGTGCGCATCCTGATTGCCGAAGACGATGATCGCACAGCGAATTATCTGGTGCGGGGCCTGACCGAGAGCGGTCATATCGTGGATCGCGTCGCCGATGGCGAAACCGCGCTGGCCATGGCGCTCGAAGGCATTTACGAGGCACTCGTCCTCGACCGCATGCTGCCGGCGATGGATGGCGTCACCTTGGTTCGGCGCCTGCGCGAGCACGATCCTCGCACTCCGGTGCTGATGCTGAGCGCCGTCGCGAGCACGGTCGATCGCGTCGAGGGTATGCGCGCCGGGTGCGACGACTACCTCGCCAAGCCCTACATGTTCGCGGAGCTTCTGGCGCGCCTTGAGGCGCTTGGCCGCCGGGCCGACCGCTCGCGGCGCCTCTCGGTGCTGCGGGTTGGCGACCTCGAGCTCGACACGGTCGGCCGGACAGTGTCGCGCGCAGGACGGCCGATCCGCCTTCAACGTCGCGAATTCCTCCTGCTGGAACAGTTGGTCCGCCACGCCGGCCAAGTCGTCACGCGATCCATGCTGCTGGAGGCCACTTGGGACTATGATTTCGAGGGGCGCGGCAACATCGTCGACATGCATATCCACCGACTGCGCAAAAAAGTGGACGAGGGCTTCTCTTATCCGTTGATCCAAACGGTCCCAAGTGCCGGCTACACGATCCGGGAGCCTAACGGTACCCCGACGCAACCAGACCAACCGGCCTGATTAAAATCGATTTCATCATCGAGCGATGCGCGCTCTACGACCGATCCGTCAGAGTACCGGAGCGTTGAACCTGCTCCAGGCTGCCTTGTCGCGCTGCGCGGAAAGGGTAGCGGTCCCGAGGGAGGGCCGTCGATGTCTCATCAATTGGGTGGATTAGAAAACGATGACCAACCGACCATTTGCCCAGGACCTCGTCGTCGAGGCTCGCGGGCCCGCCGTTGAGCCGCCGCGACGAAAGCATCATCGGTTGCGGGCAATCGTTATTCTAATACTTCTTGGCGGCACTGCCTATGGCGCTTACGCCAACATCCACCATGTGGCAACCACCGCCGGGGCGCCGGCGCCTTCGGCCTCCGCCACCCCCATTCTCGGCGTAAAATCTACGCAAGCCAAGATCGAAAACGTAGCGATCTATGTGACCGGGCTCGGCACGGTTCAGCCCTTCAACACCGTGACCGTCAAGCCGCGCGTCAGCGGCCAGATCAGCGACATCGTCTTCACGGAAGGGCAATTAGTCCACGCCGGCGACGAGCTGGCGCACATCGACCCGCGGCCATTTCTGTCGCCGCTGCATCAGGCGGAGGCCATCTTGGCCAAGGACCAGGCGCAACTCAATAATACGAATATAGATCTCCAGCGCATCACGAGCCTCGCCCAAAAGGGCTTTGCGACGGGCCAGTCTCTCGACACGCAAAAATCGCAGCTTGCCGGATTGCAAGCCACGATCTTGGCCGATCAGGCCTCGATCGAAACTGCCAAGACCCAGCTCGATTTTGCCACGATTACCTCGCCCTTAAGCGGCATCGCCGGAATCCGGATGATCGATGCGGGCAACATGATCACTCCGTCCGATCCCGGCCTTGTGGTCATCAATCAGCTCGAGCCGATCTCGGTCGTTTTCACGGTGCCGTCGGAAGCCATCAGTCATTGGGCGGTGGGCCGGCCGACATCTATCGTCCCGGTCACGGCGCGATCGCCCGACAATGCTCGGATGCTCGGCACCGGTGATTTGAGCCTCGTCGATAATCACATCGATCCGGCCACCGCGACCATCAGGCTCAAGGCGACGTTCCCGAACAAGGACCACCTGCTCAAGCCCGGCCAATTCGTCAACGCATCGATCCAGAGCGTACTACTGTCGGGCGTTGTCACCGTGCCGTCCAGCGCCGTGCAGCAGTCAACGAGTGGTTCTTACGTCTACCTCGTGCAGCCGGACATGACTTTGGCGCAGCGCCCGGTGACGGTCGCGCGTGTGGCCGGCGACACGACCGTAATCGCGTCTGGATTGAGTGCAGGCGACACGGTGGTCACAGATGGCCAATACAGCCTGAAGCCGGGCCTGAAAGTGTCCTTTTTGCCGAGCGATGTCGGTCCCCAGAGGGTCGCCGATCGGAACAACGCGACACAGTAAATCTGTCATCTCCCTATCTGAGGTTAAGCTCCTGTGAACATCTCGAAGCGTTTTGTCGAGCGTCCCGTCGCCACGGCCCTGCTGACCCTCGGCGTCGTTCTGGTGGGCACTGTCGCCTATCTGCTGTTGCCGATATCCTCTCTGCCCCAGGTCGATTTTCCGACCATCGCGGTTCAGGCGAGCCTACCGGGTGCGGATGCCGAAACCATGGCAGCCACGGTTGCCAGTCCCCTCGAGCAGCAGTTCGCCAATATCCCTGGTGTTACGCAGATGACGTCCACGAGCACGCTCGGCATGTCGAACCTGACGCTGCAGTTCGATCTCAACCGGAACATCGATGGCGCTGCTCAGGACGTGCAGACCGCCATTAATGCGGCAAGCGGGCTGTTGCCAAAGACGATGCCCAATCCGCCGACCTACCATAAAGTCAATCCGGCACAGTTCACGGCGATTTCAATTGTGATGCAGTCAGACACCATCCCGCTGCCGAAAGTAATGGATGACGCGACGAATCTGGTCGCCCAAACCCTGTCCCAAATCCCCGGCGCAGGCTTTGTCGACATGCCCGGCTCGTCTAAATCGGCGATTCGGATCCAACTTGACCCGATGAAGATCGCATCCATGGGTCTGAGCCTCGAAGATATCCGCGCGGCTCTCGTGGTCGCCACCACTAACGGCCCGAAGGGTACCCTTAATGGCAGCCAGCGTTCGGTTACGCTGGACGCCAACGATCAGCTTCTCACCTCGACAAATACAAACGCGGCCATCGTCGCCTACCGCAACGGCTCGCCGGTGCGGATCAGCGACATCGGACGCGCTATCGACAGCGTCGAGAACACCACAATGGGCGCCTGGTACAACAACCGGAAGGCCGTCACGATCGACGTCCACCTGCAACCCGGCGCCAATGCGGTCGATGTGGTCAAGGGCGTGAGGGCGGCGCTGCCGGCGCTGCGGCTACGGCTTCCACCTTCCGTTCAGTTGACCACAGCCGGCGATTCGACCGTTGCCGTGCGGGCCGCGGTCAGCGACGTGCAGACAACGCTGTTGATCACGGTCGGCCTGGTGGTGCTGACCATCTATGTGTTTTTGAAGAGCCTCAGTGCCACGATTATTCCCGCCGTGACCATTCCTGTGTCCTTGATCGGCACGTTCGCAATTATGTACGTGCTCGGCTACAGCCTCGACAACATCTCGCTCATGGGGCTAACCATTGCTGTTGGCTTTGTGGTCGATGACGCCATCGTGGTGATCGAGAACATCGTGCGCCATGTCGAGGAAGGCGCTTCGCCAATGGCAGCGACGCTCAAAGGCGCGAGCGAGATTGGCTTCACGGTCGTGTCCATGACGGTGTCGCTCATCGCGGTATTCATCCCGCTTCTCCTGATGAGCGGAATGGTTGGTCGGCTTTTCCGCGAGTTCTCAGTCACAGTATCAGTGGCGCTGATCATCTCGGCCATCGTCTCGCTGACGCTGACGCCGATGATGTGCGCGCTCATGATTCGAGGCCACCAGCCCGAATCCCGCCGCGGCCTGGCGTCTCGCGCGCTCGAACGAGGGTTCGCCCTGTTCGAAGCCGGATACAAGCGGTCCTTGCTCAGCATCATCGCCCATCCGCGCCTGGTGATGCTGTCCTTCGCGGCGACACTCGCGTTGACGGCCTATCTCTTCATCGTCATCCCGAAAGGGTTTTTCCCTCAGCAGGACATCGGGTTGATCTCCGGCTCCACGCAGGCGGCGCAGGACATCTCGTTCGAGGCAATGGCTGCCAAACAACAGGCCGTGGTCGACCTCATCATGAAAGAACCGGCGGTCGAGACCGTTCGCTCGAACCTCGGCGGCTCGGGACTGATGAACACCGGCAATTTGCAGATCATCCTGAAGCCGCAGTCGGACCGTTCGGTAACGGCCGACCAGGTGATCGCACGCATCCGCAAGCAGATGTCAGCGATGACCGGGGTGAGCCTCGCCATGCAGGCTGTGCAGGGCATAAACGTGGGTGGCCGGATCTCCCAGACCCAGTTTCAGTACACGCTACAGGACCCCAATCTTCCCGAATTGTATCAATGGGCCGACACCATGGTGGCCGAATTGCGCAAGCTGCCTGAGATCCGCGATGTCGCGAGCGATCTTCAGTCAGCCGCCCCCCACGCCAGCATCGTGATCGACCGTGACACGGCCACCCGTCTCGGCGTCACCCCCCAGGCGATCGACGATACGCTGTACGATGCGTTTGGTCAGCGGCAGGTCGCGACCATCTTTACCCAGCTCGATCAACACAAAATCGTGATGGAGGTCGATCCCAAGTTCAGGGTCGATACCGGCGCGCTCGATAATCTCTATGTCGGAAACAACGCCGGCAAGCAGATCCCGCTCAGCACGTTCGCGAAGGTGGGCACATCCGTCGCGCCGCTCGCGATCAATCATCAGGGCCTGTTCCCGTCCGTCACGCTCAGCTTCAATCTCGCTCCGAACGTAGCGCTTGGAGACGCGGTAGCGGCCGTGAACACGCTGAAGACCCGGATCAGCATGCCGGCTACTATTCAGACCGGATTCCAGGGGACCGCCCAAGCGTTTCAAGCCTCGTTGGCCACGCAGCCCGTGCTGATTGTAGCCGCCTTGGTCGCGGTCTACATCGTGCTCGGCGTGCTCTATGAGAGCATGGTGCATCCAATCACGATTCTGTCGACGCTCCCGTCGGCCGGCGTCGGCGCCCTGGCTGCCCTCATGCTGGTTGGCGGGCAGCTCGATGTCATGGGCCTGGTCGGCATCATTCTCTTGATCGGCATCGTCAAGAAGAATGCCATCATGATGATCGATTTCGCGCTCACGGCGGAGCGAGGTGGGATTTCGCCGAGGCAAGCCATCATCCAGGCCTGCATCCTGCGGTTCAGGCCGATCACCATGACCACGCTCTGCGCGCTATTGGGCGCTCTACCTCTGGCGCTCGGCACGGGTGTCGGATCGGAACTGCGGCGTCCACTCGGCATCGCGATCGTCGGCGGTCTCTGCGTCTCGCAACTGTTGACGCTGTACACAACGCCGGTGGTCTATCTCTACATGGAACGGATCGCCAGCTTCATGGCTACGATCAGGACCAAGGCGTTCAAGCCGAAAGCTGCGATTCAACCTTTGCCTTCAGAATGACAGCCTTTTCATCCAATGGCCTCATACGCGCTTTAAAGACTGCTTGTGGCGCGAAGCGGACATTCGCCCAGACGACGAGGTCCGAAAAGTGCCACGAACAGACATTGATTGTTTGTCGTCTCAAAAACGCCCCGGATGGTGCTGGGCCAGCAATGCTGCAAACACGAAAGCAACGCGTCAACGCGCGTAGGAAATGTTCAAAACGATTTTTGTGGAATATGCCGTAGGTAAGGCGATCCCGCGCCCCCACCAAACACACATCAGTCAACAACAATGTCCCATATCGCGCACCCAACAATTTTCGTTCCTGTATGAACACCTTCACAAAGGCATCGTGTCACTCCTGCTAGATTGACCACGGTTACCAGACCTTCACCTGCTTTCGATCCAGATCTTTCGGCGGGCCGACGTTCGTGCCCGGAAACAACAAGCAGTCCGGTAACGAAGACGATCCGCATCCGCTCGTTCTGCTCGGCGCGCTCGCACGCGCCGAAATGCGAACTCATTGGCGCAAGTCGCAAGGAGGGTAAGTCATGTCGTCACGTACAGTCTCAAAGTCACCCGTTGCAGTCTTAAAGTCACCCGTGCATCGCCCAGGCGTCCAAGGCGTCACCATGCTTCACGACGGTGGCGTGCGGCGGTTCGAGCAAGTCCGATCGCAGCTCGCGCTCGATACGCGAGTTCCTGGAGGCGATGGAGGCGTCACCGCATTTCACGACAATGGCGGGCGCATTCTCCACCATCCCAGGATCGTCCTGATGTTCTGGGGCAACGCGTGGACCGACCCGGCTACCACTCCGTCACAGGCCGACTTCACAAACGCAGTCTCAAATCTCGTCTATGGTCCATGGGGAACCCAGCTGTCGCAGTACCGCGGCGTCGGGCCCATGGGGTTGGAGCAGACCGTCACCATCACGTCCTCCGATCCGCCCGCCGTTTTTACCGACCCGCAGATCCGGGCCATGATCGAAGCGCAGATCAACGCCGGCGTCGTGCCCGCGCCCGACAACAACATCGACCTCATCTACTGCGTCCTGATGCCGACCGGCCATTCGTCGGGCGACACGAACTTTGTCGGCCAGCACCAGTTCTTCGACCACAATGGCGCTCGCGCCTACTGGGCGTGGGTGACCAACGACGGCACGCTCACCGGCGGAAACTCGATCCCCAAGGTGCTCTCGCACGAGATCTGCGAGGCCTGCTCGGATCCCGATCTCGGCTCCGGCATTCTTGTTGATGTCGGTCCCTCCGATCCCAACGAAGAGATCGGCGACGTCTGCAACAATACCTGGTCCACGGTGAACGGCGCCGCGCAGGAGGCCTACTGGTCCGAATCCGACAACCGCTGCGTCATTCCGGTGTGGCAGCCGTTCCCGCCGACCAGCGGCAATCCCGCGCTCATTCAGAGCCGCTTTGGTTCGCAAGGCAACTTCGAGGTGGTGACGTCGGCTGCCAACGGCGGGCTGTTGCACTTCTGGCGCAACGACGACAACACCTTCCTGCCTTGGAGCACGGCGATCCCGTTCGGTGGATCGCTCGGGAACGTTGATGCCGTCACCATGATCGAGAGCAATTTCGGCAGCCCCGGCAATCTCGAGGTCATCTGCCGGGTCGGCGATCAGCTGCAGTTCTTCTGGCGCGACTCAGGGCCGGCCTTCAACTGGAACGGTCCGTTCTTCCTGGAGAGCGGCGTCGCCGGCAATCCCGTCCTGATCCAAAGCCGGTTCGGCACCCAGGGGAACTTCGAGCTCGTCGTTCCGGCGGCGGGCGGCGGCCTGATCCACTACTGGCGCAACAACGACGATCCGGCGTTGCCCTGGAGCGGTCCGACCTATTTCGGCGGCTCGTTGGGGCAGGTAGATGCGGTCACCATGATCGAGAGCAATTTCGGCAGCCCCGGCAACCTCGAGCTGATCTGCCGGGCTGGTGATCAGCTCCAGTTCTTCTGGCGCGACTCCGGGCCAGCGTTCAACTGGAACGGTCCGTTCTTCCTGGAGAGTGGCGTGGCCGGCAATCCCGTCCTGATCCAAAGCCGGTTCGGCACCCAGGGGAACTTCGAGCTGGTCGTCCCGTCTGCGGGGGGCGGCTTGATCCACTACTGGCGCAACAACGACGATCCAGCATTGCCTTGGAGCGGCCCGACCTACTTCGGCGGATCGTTGGGGAACGTGGCCGCCGTCACCATGATCGAGAGCAATTTCGGCACCCCCGGCAATCTCGAGCTCATCTGTCAGGTCGGCAATCAGCTCCAGTTCTTCTGGCGCGACTCCGGGCCGGCGTTCAACTGGAATGGTCCGTTCCTGCTGCAATCGACCGTTTGGTAGGACGGAAACAGCAAAGCAATCAGCAATCTGGAGCATCAACATGAGTGGTAAGAAACAGTCGCTCTCGAAGCGCCAGGCTCGCGTCAGCGCGCGAGCCGCTGCGGCGAAGCATGGAGCGAGGAGGACGTCCGCGGGACCATCTTCGATCGGCGAGCGTCCGGGCGGTCCCACCTACTTCGGCCAGGGACAGCCTGGCGCAAGCGCGGGCGCGGCGCCCCGCGGTCCGCAAGCATCTGCGGTCGGCGAGCGCCCGGGCAGTCCCGCCTACTTCGGTCAGGGACAGCCTGGCGCAAGCGCAGGTGCGGCGCCCCGCGGCCCGCAAGCATCTGCGGTCGGCGAGCGTCCGGGCAGTCCGGCCTACTTCGGCCAGGGACAGCCTGGCGCAAGCGCGGGCGCGACGCACCGCGTCCCGCAAGCATCTGCGGTCGGCGAGCGCCCGGGCAGTCCGGCCTACTTCGGCCAGGGACAGCCTGGCGCAAGCGCGGGCGCGACGCACCGCGTCCCGCAAGCATCTGCGGTCGGCGAGCGCCCGGGCAGTCCGCACTACTTCGGCCAAGGACAGCCTGGCGCAAGCGCAGGTGCGCCGCCCCTCGGTCCGCAGCCATCTTCGATCGGCGAGCGTCCGGGCAGTCCGGCTTACTTCGGGCGCGGACCGTCCGCCGCCGCAGCAACCGGCGGTCCGCAGCCCTCCGCCGTCGGAGAGCGTCCGGGCAGTCCCGCCTACTTCGGCCGCGGCCGTCGATAGGGTGGCGCGCATGCGATGCCCGCGATCTACGGACCGCACGAGTATGCCGCGGACGGCAGGCCTGATCAGCTACGGAACCAGACTCATCGATGCCTATAGCCAGATCGGCATCTACGCCAGCTGGATTTCAGGGTGAAAGCCTGCGGACCGGCCGGTCGTGCAGCCGACCAGGTTCGAGCTGGTGAGTAACCTCGAGACCGCGAAGACGCTCGGTCTCGAGGTTCCGCCGACGCTGCTCGCGACCGCCGACGAGGTGATCGAATAGTAGATCGCTGCATGGTCGATGACCATCAGCTACGGAACCAGACTCATCGATGCCTATAGCCAGATCGGCATCTACGCCAGCTGGATTTCAGGGTGAAAGCCTGCGGACCGGCCGGTCGTGCAGCCGACCAGGTTCGAGCTGGTGAGTAACCTCGAGACCGCGAAGACGCTCGGTCTCGAGGTTCCGCCGACGCTGCTCGCGACCGCCGACGAGGTGATCGAATAGTAGATCGCTGCATGGTCGATGACGCGCCGCGGCTTTGCGACAATTCAGCGGGTCGCTGCGCATCGATCGTGGGGCATGCGAAGACCGCCGGGTATGAGGTCATCGCGGAATATAGCGACGACGGCGTGAAGGGTGCCGACCCTGTCGACCAGCGGCCAGGCTTCGCGGCCATGATGAAGCACATTGCCGGCAACGGCGTGCGCACCATCATCGTTGAGACTGCGAGCCGCTTCGCCCGCGATCTGATCGTTCAGGAAACAGGATGGCGCTTCTTGCATGATGCCGGCATTACGCTGATCGCCGCGGACGTCCCGATGCCTTTCTCGACGAGACGCCGACGGCTGTCATGATCCGCCAGATCCTCGGCTCGGTCAGCCAGTTCGAAAAGGCCATGCTCGTGGCCAAGCTGAAGGGGGCGCGCGATCGAAAGAAGGCCGTCACTGGCAAGTGCGGCGGCCGCAAGAGCTAACGCAACCCGGAAATGGTTGCTCTCGCCAAGAAGTTGGCGCGTTACACCGTCGACGGCCGCAAGCGGTCGCTGCGCGACGTTGCCGCAGAGCTCGAGGCGCAGGGTCACGTCACGAGCGACGGTAAGCGACACGCTGCAACTACAGTGGCGCGGATGATCGCTGCGTAAGCTACAGCGGTCCTACAGCAGCGTGCCGATGCCAGGGCGGCGGGGGACCCATCGGCCCGACGGTGAAAGCGCTACAGGCGGCCGGCGTAAAGAACCTGCGGGCCATCCCAGCGGGCTTGAACAACCAGGGCATTCCGACGGCCCGCGGACAAGGCGAATGGACCGCCACTCAGGTGGCGCGAGTGCTAGAGCGCTTGGCTTGATCTTGGGGCGTCGCAAATGGTCCGTTCAACTTAGCCTGCGGTGGCCGGCTTCGCGCTGCGAGTCGCCTAAACGGCTACTACCCTGTTCAGCCGCGCAGTCAGGACGGCTGGCATCGCAATTCGCTTCTGGGACTTCATGGCTCTCAGGCCGGATTAGAAGCTGTTTCCGCATTTCAGCGAGGCGGGCACGGCAATATTCGCGGTAGAGCAGGTCGAATATGGTGGGCATGATCGAACCCCGTCGTTTGATCATCGCTCCGTGCCACTTACCACATCTCTTGGCATGCAAGAGGTGATCTAGATCACATCAGCAACTAAACATGGGAATCTATCGGCCGCCGTTTGCGAGAACGCGATCAGCGGGCATGAGCCCAGTGCTTATTAGATTTCAATGGCTGGACATAACTTGCTCATGATGGATTGGAGCGAGAGTTTAATTCTTTTAATAAGTTAGAAGGTGGCGTTCGCACGATGTGTGCACCGAGAGATCAAAGAAAATCTTAGTGCCCTAACGTGAGCAGGCCCAAGCGGAGCGTGCATCGCTGGCCAAAGCGCGGCGCCTATTGGCCAAGAGCTTTGGTCTAAATTCGAAGGCTGCGGCTTGTATGCACGTCTCCCTTCGCGGAACGAGCGGTTACGGAATGGCCGCTTGTGGCGCGAAGCGGACATTCGACGAAGCGGCAAGGTCCGAAAAGCGCCAATAGCAACATCCCGATGTTATTCACTCGCCTCGCCAGCTTGCGCGACGACCGGGACCGGCAAGAGGTGACCTACGCGAAGAACCTGCCGCAACTCGCCGGCAAGGTGATCAAGGGAATTGCGGATGATCTAGGGCGGCGGATGAGGCAAAATAAACAATGCCTATCCCTCGCGCCGATCCTATTGCAGGAGAAGCGGCAGATTGAGCGGGCCGCGGAAACCGAATCCGTGCCAGCGCACGCTCGCGGGATCAAGCAAGGTCATGTTGGGGAAGCGCTCGAACAGCATTGGCAGCAGGATGGCGCCAACGGTTCGCCGCGACAGGTGCGCGCCCGCGCAATGATGCGGGCCGTTGCCAAAGGCCTGGTGAGGATTGGGCTCGCGCAGCGCGTTGTAGTTCTCGCCATCTTCGAAGGCGTCCTCGTCTCGGTTGGCCGACGCCTGGATCGTCATCACGGTGTCGCCCTTCGGGATCAAGCAGCCGCGAATCTCCGTGTCCTCCATAACGAGCCGTGAACTCGCCTGTATCGGTGCCACCCACCGCACCTGTGTGTACCGAAAACCCTATCCGGGTTTATCGAATGATAGAATCGGCTAAGTTGGCGCGATGATCGCGCTGATCTGCTTCGTTCTGGCCGTGCTGGCCTCGCCATTCAAGTCGAAGATCCGGCTTGAGGCTGAGAATGCCGCGCTCCGACATCAGGTGATTGTTTTGCGGCGAAAGCTGCGTGGCCGCGTCCGGCTCACAAACCACGATCGTTGGTTCTTCGTACAGCTGTATCGCTGGTTTCCATCAATCCTGACGGTTATCACGATTGTCCGACCTGAAACGCTCGTGCGTTGGCATCGGGCGGGCTTTCGCTGCTACTGGCGGTGGAAATCGCGGCGGCGGGGAGGGCGCCCGCAAATCGAAGCGGACCTGCGCGCGCTGATCCGACAGATGAGCACGGAGAATTTGCTTTGGGGTGCGCCGCGCATCCACGGCGAACTGCTCAAGCTTGGGTTTCGCGTCGCCCAATCAACCGTCGCCAAGTACATGGTGAAACGACGGGGGCCGCCCAGTCAGGGATGGCGAACGTTCTTGCGCAACCACGCGCCGGACATTGCCACCATGGACTTGTTCGTCGTTCCAACTATCGGTTTCGACCTGCTCTATGCCTTCGTCATCGTCCGGCTGGACCGCCGAGAGCTGGTCTGGATCAGCGTCACAACCAACCCGACCGCGGAATGGATTGCACGCCAGCTGACGGAGGCCTTTCCTTGGGATGAGGCTCCGCACTACCTCATCCGCGATCGCGACCGGATCTATGGGAGCGTTGTCACGCGCCGATTGCGCGCCATGGGCATCCGGGACAAGCCTACGGCAACAGGCTCGCCCTGGCAGAATGGCTTTGCCGAGCGGTTGATCGGATCGATCCGGCGCGAGTGTCTGGATCATGTGGTGATTTGGAGCGAGGCGCATTTGCGTCGGATCCTGAAATCTTATGCTGGCTATTACAACGAGATTAGAACTCATCGGTCATTAGATAAAGATGCGCCGGTCTCTCGATCGGTTCATCGAACCGGAATCATCGTTTCACACCCGATGTTGGGCGGACTTCATCACCACTATGGTCGAATTTAAGGTTCTCGGTACACACAGCCAAGCTCGAATACCTCGCAACCGAGTTTGGCAACCGCCAGAAGAGTTTTCCTTCAGCTGGGCAAGTGTTCAACTCCGATCTTTCAATCCAGAGCCTCCGGCTTGGCGTCAACTACCAGCTTGGCGCTGATTTGGCGAAGAGTGATGTATTCACCAAAGGCGTCCCGCCGCTGGATTCCGACAACTTCAATGTGCACGGCCAAACGACCTTAGTCAGCCAATACGCTCTTCCGTTTCGCGCTCCCTATAGCGGCCAAAACAGTCTCGCCTCCAATGCCGGGCGCGAAACATGGGACCTCAATTTGTATCTAGGCTTTCGCCCTTGGGAGGGCGCAGAGATTTGGGTCAATCCGGAGATTGATCAAGGTTTCGGGCTTAGCGGTACGTTTGGTGTCGCCGGTTTTCCCAGCGCAGAGGCCTACAAGGTTGGCTCATCCTATCCGTACGCGCGGATACCACGAGCATTTTTGCGGCAAACCATCGACCTTGGCGGTGATGTCCAAAAGGTCAATGCGGGAATCAATCAGTTTGCTGGTTCTCAGACCACCGACCGACTTGTGATTACGGTAGGCAAGTTCAGCGTCGTGGATATCTTTGATACCAATAAGTATGCGCATGATCCGCGCAGTGATTTTTTGAACTGGACACTCGTCGACACCGGAGCCTTCGACTACGCGGCCGACGCCTGGGCTTTCACCTACGGCGCGGCCGTAGAATGGTATACGGGCCAATGGACATTTCGCGCGGGTATCTTTGATGGGCCGGTTGTTCCGAACAGTACCGATCTAGACCCAGCTTTCGGTCAATTTCAGATGGTGGGCGAAATTGAACGTCGCTACGAGCTTTGGGGTCAACCCGGCAAGATTGCGGTTACCGGTTATCTGACGCGCGCGCGAATGGGGAACTTTGCAGACGCGGTACAGCTTGCTTCATTGACCGGTGGTCCAGCGGACATTTCGGCTGTACGAACGTATTCCAGCAAAGCCGGAATTGCCGCCAATATGGAGCAGCAGATTCTGCCCGGTGTTGGTCTCTTTGCGCGCGCGGGATACACTCCCGGCAAGCTCGAGGCCTACGCATTCACCGATGCTGACACAACTTTGTCAGGTGGCGCTTTGCTGTCTGGAAAGTTCTGGGGTCGGCCCGATGACACCGTGGGTCTCGCCGGAATCCTCAATACAATCTCGAGCGTGCACCAGGCTTATTTCGCTGCAGGCGGACTTAGCGCCTTGATTGGAGATGGGATGCTCCCTCATCCGGGTGCTGAGAAAATCCTGGAGGTCTATTACACTCTGCCTATTTATTCTTGGCAGCTCACCCTGGATTACCAACTTATCGCCAATCCGGCCTACAACCGGGATCGAGGGCCGGTGTCGGTGGTTGCTTCGCGTCTACACGCGCAATTTTGAACGCTTGCAGCTCATGGTCCTCCACGACTAATATCTTCGGCAATATCTGGTTTGATCGCTTTTGCCTCTGCCAGATCGGCGTTACCGGCTTCGATATTACCGCTGTCCAAATATGTGGTGCCGCGCCTGTAAAGTACGGTCGGGTTTCTCGGATCAACTCGCAATACAGCTGTAAAATCTGAAATGGCTTTCGCATATTCTCGTTTATCACTAAGAGCGAGCCCGCGATTATAAAAGGCCGCGACGTAGTCTGGCTTAATACGAATAGCTTGATCATAGTCAGCCACTGCGCGGTCTAAGTCAGAGCCGGTCGCGGAAATCTGGACAGGAAGATAAGTGGAATTTCTGCCTGACAGCGGCGATAATTGCCGTGAACAGGAGAGACCATGAGCAGACGACCCCGGCGGAACCACTCACCGGCCTTCAAGGCGAAGGTGGCTCTGGCCGCCATCAAGGGCGATCGGACGATAGCCCAGCTGGCGGAGCATTTCGACGTTCACCCCAATCAGATTACGGCCTGGAAATCACAGCTTGAGGGCGGCGCCTCCGATATTTTCGGATCGGGGGGCGGGACGCCGGCCACGCCCGCGGTCGATGTGAAGTCGCTGCATGCCAAGATCGGGGAGCTGACGCTGGAGAACGATTTTTTAGAAGGCGCGCTCACCAAGGCGGGATTGCTGAGCGCAAAGCGATGATCGACCGTAAGCACGATCTGTCGATCACCAAGCAGGCAGAGATTTTGAAGGTCAGTCGCGGCAGCGTGTACTATCTGCCGCGTCCAGTCTCTTCAGCCGACCTCGAGATCATGCAGCGTCTCGATCGGCTGCACCTGGAGTATCCCTTCGCCGGTTCGCGTATGTTGCGAGGCCTGCTGGCTTTGCAGGGGTGCAAGATCGGCCGCCGGCATGTGAAGACGCTCATGCGGCGGATGGGGATAGAGGCGCTCTATCGCCGTCCGCGCACCACCAAGCCCGAGCCCGGCCACAAGATCTATCCGTATCTGCTGCGCGGCATCGAGATCCGGCGGCCGAACCAGGTCTGGGCCATGGACATCACGTACATTCCGATGGCGCACGGCTTCGTCTATCTCGCCGTGGTGCTGGACTGGGCGACACGTCGTGTTCTGTCGTGGCGGCTGTCGATCACGATGGAGGCGGCCTTCTGCGTCGAGACCCTGGAAGATGCCTTGGCACGCCACGGCAAGCCGGACATCTTCAACACCGATCAGGGCTCTCAGTTCACCGGCGCGGCGTTCACCGGCCTGCTCGCCAGCAATGGCATCGCCATCAGCATGGATGGCAAAGGGGCCTGGCGGGACAATGTGTTCGTCGAACGGCTGTGGCGCAGCGTCAAATACGAGGAGGTCGTGTGCTGTGAACGTCACTGTTCGAAATATGAACGGTGGCGATGCTTTATCGGAGATGAGGGTAGGCCCCTCGAAGTCGGCTTGCAGGAGCAGGCTTCAAACCGCCACGAGCTGCATTGGTCAAGAGCCATTGTGGTGAACGTCGATGGAAAAGGCGGAGCAAGACTCCGTCAGGTGAGGTTCAAGGAGACGAACGGAAGTAAACCGCTGATGACGTGTCGAAACGTATCAAACGACGTCGAAACCGGGACCCAGACTTCTGTCCCGCGAATAAAGATTGAGGGGAGCCTGTCTACTGCTCAATCGGCGTCCGGCATGGAGGCGGCGTGACCTTGATCCAGGCTTTGGTAAGGAACTCAGGAACCTGTCGTCCCGATGCCAAGGGAGAAGCTCAAGCGGATGGACTCCGCGAGGGCGAGAGTACCGATGCGGGACACAGGGGCGGAGTCGCTCGTAGTAGGGATGAAGGCTCTGTAACGGAGCTGGACCGAAGGGGTGACGTCGCCCGGCTTTATTATGTTGGCAACCCGCAAGGGGAGGACCAGCGTGGATAAAGCAAGACCGTTTAATATTTCCAAGCGCGAAGTATGGTTGGCTTATAAGCGAGTGAGGGAAAACCGCGGGGCGGCTGGCGTCGACGATCAAACGATCGCGGAGTTCGAGAAGGATTTGAGTAACAACCTTTATCGGCTCTGGAATCGAATGTCGTCGGGCAGCTACATGCCGCCACCGGTTCGTCGAGTTGACATACCGAAAGGGGACGGACGGGGAACGAGATCGTTAGGTATCCCGACCGTTTCTGACAGAATCGCCCAAATGGTAGTCAAGCGATATCTTGAGCCCGTCCTGGAACCAGTGTTCCACGATGACTCCTTTGGATATCGTCCCGGTCGGTCGGCGCATGATGCGTTGGCTGCGGCACGGCAGAGATGCTGGCGCTTTGACTGGGTGCTCGATCTCGACATCAAAGGCTTCTTCGACAACATCGACTGGGAGTTATTGATGCGAGCGGTGCGTCGTCATACCGACTGCGCATGGGTGCTGCTCTACATCGAAAGATGGCTGAAGGCACCCGTGAGCATGCCGGATGGCGCGCTGGTCAGCCGAGAGAAGGGGACCCCGCAAGGGGCAGTCGTCAGCCCAATCTTGGCAAACCTTTTCCTGCACTATGCGTTCGATCGTTGGATGAAGGAAAATAATCCAGACATTCCGTTCGAGCGCTACGCGGATGATGCCATCTGTCACTGTCGCAGTGAGGCGCAAGCGCTTTCATTGCGGCAAGCGCTGGAAGCGCGGCTTGCGGCGTGTAAGTTGGAATTGCATCCGCAAAAGACGAAGATTGTGTACTGCAAAGACTCGAACCGACCGAACGGTTATCCGGAGCAACGCTTCGATTTTCTGGGCTTTACGTTTCGACCCCGACAATCGATGAATCGCGCTGGAAAGCTGTTCGTCAGTTTCTCTCCTGCGGTCAGCGACAAAGCGGCCAAGGCGATGCGCGAAGACGCGCGTCGCTGGAAGCTGCATCATCGCAACGATCTCGACTTGGAGAAAATCGCCCAATGGGCACGGCCTATTCTTGTTGGCTGGGTCAACTATTACGGGCGTTTTCATCGTTCGGCGCTTCGCAGGGCACTGCGCACAGTAGATCCATTTATCGTGCGCTGGGCACAGCGGAAATACAAAAGACTTCGGGGACACGCAAAGCGAGCGTGGGGCTGGTTGCGCGGGGTCAAATCCCGCCAGCCGAACCTGTTCGCCCATTGGTCCACGGAATCTCCGGTTGGGGCGATAGGAGCCGGATGAGTCGAGAGACTCACGTCCGGTTCTCGGAGGGCGTGGGGGTGGGATTCCCCCGCGCTACTCGACTATCTGCGAGCCTACGAAACCGTCGGCGAGGCGCGACATTCGATCGGCCGGTATCTCGACTTTTACAACGGCCGACGTCCTCATTCGAGTCTTGACGACATGACCCCGGATCAAGCCTACTTCGATCTTCCGCCGCTCCGCGCGGCGGCCTAACCTCGGCAGAGGCTCCACTTATCGACGCGGAATTTTTGTTCAGACAACCGGGGCCAGCTCAAACAGTGGGCCCAATCCTGCGGGGTTTGGGCGAACGTGGGCGGGCCGCCCGCGACTATGAGCGCGATCACGGTGAAAAATGTGGGTCTAATCCCATATCGGCTCATGGCTAAAAATATACCCCCAGTCGCCATCGCGAGTTCGTGCCGTCGATCGTCCGACCGCCATCACGCGCGCTGAAATTCACGCCGTTCTCGCTCTGCAGGCTGCCCATGGGCACGACGAGGCTGGAGTTCGTGACATCCGGCCGGTCCGTCGCGATTACGTCCTTGGCCGTCGGACAACCCTCCGCCTGTGCCTCGGCCGTACTCAGGATCGCGAACGCCGACAGCCAACATATCTGGAGAGTTCGCCTGCTCACGGGAAACCTTCACCGGAAGGACAATCGACTGGGGCCTTAGCGAGCACAATTCCAACCAGGTGTTACAACTACTTCGTCTCCCGCGAGAGTGCAAAACCGCCTAGAGCCTGTCCTCAATTGAGCCAAATGACTGCGGCGGCGAGATGGACTGCGGCGAGAAAGTTTCTGGCGGTCTTATCGTAGCGGGTGGCTATGGCTCGGTACTGTTTGAGCTTGCAATAGAGGTTTTCCATGAGGTGGCGCGCTTTGTACAGTTCCTTGTCGTAGGCGCGTTGGAGCTTTCGATTGCTCTTGGGCGGGATCACCGGCGTTTTTCCTGCCGCAAGCAGAGGCTCGATGACACGTAGATCGGCATCGAAGGCCTTGTCCGCCAACAAGGTATCGGCCTGCATCTGAGGCAGCAGCGCGTCAGCGCCTTCCAAATCGTGGGCTTGCCCTGCGGTCAGCAGGAACGCCAACGGATTGCCAAGTGCATCGACCATGGCATGGATTTTGGTGCTCAACCCGCCTTTGCTGCGCCCGATCGCCTGGTCTTCGCCGTCTTTTTTTGGGCGCCGGCACTGTGCTGGTGCGCGCGTACGATAGTGCTGTCGATCATGGCGTATTCATTGTCCGCGTCGGCAGCCAGCATCTCGAACATCTTCTTCCATACCCCGCTCTTCGCCCAGCGCGAAAATCGGGTATGAATCTTGATCGGGTCGCCAAAACGTTCCGGCAGATCCCGCCAGGGCATGCCGGCGCGATAACGATAGAGAACTGCTTCTACAAACAGCCGATTATCCTTGGCCGTAGCGCCGACGTGACCCTCACGTCCCGGCAAAATATTCTTGATCCTGTCCCATTGATCGTCGCGAAGGGCGTAACGGCGCATTCAGTCAACTCCGAATCAAGTTGACCTCCCATGAATCACTTGGGGAACCTCTTGGGAATCCGCTAATTGAGGACAGGCTCTAGCTTAGCGAAAGATTCTTTGTCGCCTTTTGGCCCAAATGCGAAGTGCGGACCGGCTCTGAGATGGTCCGGTTATCGGGGTAGACTGGAAGTGCTTGGCGCAAGGTCGAAATGACGCAATTGACCTCGTTGCGGACTTCACAAAATTGAATCCTCGTAGAAAAATGTCGCTGCCCTTCGTCTATGAAGGCAGCGCGGCCATTGCGGCATCTCCCGACAAGCTCACTGCGAGTTCCCGATTCAAAAACGCCGAAGGGCTCTGGCAGCAACCGCGGCGATTAAGCGCGACCAATTTGACCCAGCGTGCCCGAACCTCTATAGAGATTTAGAACCGTTCTAAATTACATTCGGAAAGCATGGCGTGGCCCCGCCGATGAAGACAGGTCGCAATAGCCCATCACGGCGCATCGTTTTCTGCAGCGCTGCCCTGTGGCTCGCGGTGATAGGCCAGGCGAAGGCAACCGACGAAATCCAAGTCTATAATGCCGGCATCGCCGAAGTCGGCCAGTTCACCATTCAGCAGCATCTCAATTACATCCCGCTCGGGGTAAAGGATCCACCGTTTCCCGGCGGACTAATCTCCCACAACAGCCTCAACGGCACACCGGAATTCGCCTATGGCCTGACCGACTGGTGGGAGGTCGGGCTCTATCTGCCATTCGCGGTGAGGGACGAAAAATTCTATTCCAACGCATTCAAGCTCAGAACGTTGTTCGTTTCGCCGCACGCCGAGCAGCGCGATTTCTTCTATGGCGTCAATTTCGAATTCTCAAACCAGACGCCGCCCTTTGCGCAGACGCGCTTTGCCATGGAAATCCGGCCCATCATCGGCGTGCGCAATTTCGAGTACGAACTCATCGTCAACCCGATCGTGGACATCGGCTTCGGACGGTTCGGCGAGACGCATTTCGCGCCGGCCGCGCGCGTCGCGCAAAAGCTCGGTCCCGATCTCGATGTGGGCTTCGAATATTATTCCGATTGGGGCAAGATCGGCGACTTCAAGGCGTTTGCCGCACAAGAGCAGACGCTGTTTGCCGTGACCGATTTCAAGCTCGGCGTGATAGATGTGAATTTCGGTGTCGGGTACGGACTGACGCCCGCCTCTGACCGCTGGGTCATCAAGACCATTTTGGGCTATGCGTTTCCGGTACCGGGCAGCAAGGCGGCGGGCGAAGATCGCGCTGCCGCAGGTCCTCTCAACCCGATGTCGCGTGCGACCCAGCGAACATGGTAGCACTCTTGGACGCCGTCGATACTCCTCCGGGCAAATGAAGTCATCGAGTAGAATTGCATTCGCGACGTTTGGAATGTCGGCTTATGGCACGAAGCTGCCAATCCGGGATGTCTGCTGTCCCGTCGCGACCGGGGGTAAACCGGACATGGAGCAGGCACCCCAATTCGGTCGAGTTTGACCCAAGCCGGCATCTCATGAAGACACTTTTGCCCGTGCGCCCGGCGCGGACAGGCGCGGTCGCGATGCGCGCCTGTGTCCCAATTCCCACACTTGCGGCTAAAAGAGTGTCTGTTTGTCGCTTTTCGAACAGACAGGTCAAATCCGGTCCGTTTCAACCTCCTGTGTGTACCGAAAACCCTATCCGGGTTTATCGAATGATAGAATCGGCTAAGTTGGCGCGATGATCGCGCGGATCTGCTTCGTTCTGGCCGTGCTGGCCTCGCCATTCAAGTCGAACATCCGGCTTGAGGCGGAGAATGCAGTGCTTCGACATCAGCTGATCGTCTTGCGACGCAAGCTGAAAGGCCGGGCTCGCCTCACAAACAACGACCGCTGGTTCTTCGTTCAGCTCTATCGCTGGTTCCCGTCGATCCTTCCGGTTCTCATGATTATTCGACCCGAAACGCTGGTGGGTTGGCATCGGGCCGGCTTTCGCCGCTATTGGCGTTGGAAATCGTGTCGACGGGGAGGGCGACCGCAGATCGAGACAGAATTGCGCGCGCTGATCCGGCAGATGAGCACAGAGAATTTGCTTTGGGGTGCGCCGCGCATCCACGGCGAACTGCTCAAGCTCGGGTTTAGCGTCGCTCAATCAAGTGTCGCCAAGTATATGGTCAAGCGACGCGGGCCTCCAAGTCAGGAATGGCGGACCTTTCTGCGAAACCACGCGCCGGACATCGCCGCCATGGATTTGTTCGTAGTACCGACCATTGGCTTTAAGCTGCTGTATGGCTTCGTCATCATCCGGCTTGATCGCAGAGATCTCGTCTGGATCGGCGTCACAACCAACCCGGCGGCGGAGTGGGTTGCACGTCAGATCACCGAGGCTTTTCCTTGGGATGGCGCTCCGCGCTATATGATCCGAGATCGAGATCGAATCTACGGCACTGTCGTCACGCGCCGACTGCATGCCATGGGTATCCGAGACAAGCCAATTGCACCGGCCTCGCCTTGGCAGAACGCTTGCGCTGCATATTGCACCTCATGAGCTGATTGAGTTGCGACCCATGGCGGAAGCCATTGAGTTTGCGCGAGTTTTGCGCTGATAATGGTATTTTATCGGTGTATTTGGGCCGGGCTGCTCGAACAAGGTTTCTCCTCTGTCGTTGTAGCGGTGCGATCTTAGCAGACCGGCACGTCGCCAAGTTTTAGCCGTTGCCGCGGAGATACCCAGACGCTTTGCGATTTCAGCTAAAGTGAGCATGCCGCGTGCCCGGAGCCTGGAGTAACGAGCCTCCAGATCGTAGTTGGATCTGATTCGAGCGACCATTGTACGGTTGAAGCGCTTCCCCTCACCGGAGATCATACCCTTGCTATTGAGGAGATCTGCAATCTCGCCTTCGGTGTGGTCGTCAAGAAGCCGATTAATCTCTGTAACAACAGTTTCCGGCGTTTGTCGCAACATCCAAGATGACTTTGGCAGCGGCAGCGTCAGCGTGTGGGTTGCACCTCCTTTAAAGCGTAGCTGAGCGCGGACCTCATTACTTTTAAGCAGGGTCACATCGGCGATCAGAAGTCGTGCCATCCGTTTACGCTCCCGTTGTGGCGTGTGCGAGTCGTTCCACAATCGAGGAAAGTCTGTTGCCAGAGCTATAATAGCGGCTCGCTGCTCGTCGGTAAGTCCTGCACGATCGCTCTGTCGCTGCTTCTCATAGCGCTCTTTGGCATCAGCGAGCGCACGCAAAGCCTGGTTCCACTCCGCCTCGAGCGTATCGGCGACTAACCTGTTGCCAGGATCAACGTGCATGAAGCGTCGACGCGCCTGATCCGATTGATAACGGGCTCGCTCAACTTCGTGTGAGCGCAGTCGCTCGGTCTCGTCGCAGCGACTTTCGAGCTCGGTTTGCACAGCGAGGGCCACCTCAAGCGTCAGCGGCGTGACTGTATCAACGAGCAGCTTGCCGATGGCATCATCAAGGGCGCTCCCGGGAATCTGCTGGCACACGGGTTTGCCGCGTTGGATGCGGCGAGCCTGGCACAAGTAATCGGGCACTGTGCGTAGACTGCGCTGATGATACCGTACGGTCATTCGCTCTCCACACTGTGCACAGACCGCCAGACCTTGCAGCAAGGCAGGACCTTCGCGCGGCGGGCCTTTCTCTCGTTCCGTGCCCAGAGCCTGAGCGTTATCACGCAAACGTTGGACATTCTGCTCGAACCGATCCCAGGTTATATAGCCCTCATGCGCGTCTCGAATCAGCGCAGTCCACTCCTCGGGCGCGACTTTGACGAGGGTTTGATGGCCGTCGGGATGGAGGCGTGTATGCGTGCGACCAAAGCAGAAGGCACCGGCATAGCGCGGATGATGCAAGATCCAAAGGACACGGGAATGCTGGAGCTCATTCCACATGACGTCGCCTTTGTTCGGTCCATGTGCGACGCGCCGCGGGAACTTCAACCCTTGCTCTCGAAACTCTTTTACGGTTGCAACCGCGGAGCCGGTCCGACGGAAGGCGCTAAACAACTGATGAACGCTTGTCTGGATACTGGTGTCGGGGTCCAAGCGCACGTGCCCGTCGGCATCGTAGACAAAGCCAATCGGCAGCCGCATCTCCAGTTCCCCTCGGCGTGCCTTGTTGATGATACCGCCACGAAGCCGCGCGCGTATCACGTGTAGTTCCGCCTCACTCATCGTACCCTTCAGACCTAACAGCAAGCGATCGTTGAAGTGAGCAGGATCGTATAGTCCGTCATCGTCAAGGACGAGGGTGTCGGTCAATGCGCAAATCTCGAGCAGTCGATGCCAGTCGCTCGAGTTGCGCGCCAATCGTGATACTTCCAGGCCCATGACGATACCGACACGCCCCAAACTTACCTCGGTGACCAAACGCTGGAAACCTTCGCGATCCGCGGAGGACTTACCGGATAGGCCCTGGTCCGAGTCAATGATGATCACTTGATCGACGTGCCAGCCGAGTGAGATGGCGCGCTGACGCAAATCATACTGACGTTTGGTGCTCTCGCTGTTCTCAAACACCTGACGTAGCGAAGATTGACGCACGTAGAGAAAGGCACTCCTCTTAAGGTGTCGCGCCTGGACTTTGGACTGGGTATCGGAACTCATGTCACACCCTCCCATGCTGTTGCAAAGCCATGGCGGCGACGATATCGACGAGGCTCCGCTCAATGCTCTCGAGCACGCACATCGCTGAAGAAACCGGCGGTGTGATATCCTCGCGTACCGGGAGCTCTTGTCCGACGTCTTTGATCCACGCTGCCATCCCTCTTCGCATGAGCAACGCTAAACTGTGCAGCGTATGGCGGCGATCTGCGGAGGCGACAACGTCGTGTCGCAAAACCTCGTAGCGCGCCGCCAACGCATGACCATCGAGATTGCCGGCGGCGGGGTTCACTGCGCTTTTTTTTTCAAACGCGCCAACGCTCGCTTGACGGTGCGCTGGTGCACGACCAAGTCAAAGCGTTCGGCGATGCGTTCAACCAGGCGCTGGGCGGTCAACTCCTCGCCGGGGACGACCGTCTCCTCGATGAAGCGCGCCACCTCAGGGGTGATCTTGTGGGGTCGGCGCGGTCCCCGTTTGCCCGGTAGGAGTCCCACCAGACCGCTCCGATCGAAGTCGCTTCTCGCTTTGTAGAAAGTTGGACGTGACAATCCGAACATTGCGCTTGCCTTAGCGATGGATTGGCCCTCGGTCCGCACGCGGCGAAGCATCTCGTACTTGACCTGGATCAGGTCGCGAGGATCGAAGAAATCGCTATCGATAAAAGCGGGATCTCGTACGTCCTGCGCATGCGGATTGGCGGTGCCGCTCTCTTCGAGCGAGCGCTGCTTGGGATCGGTTTTGGGCGGGCGGCGAATCATTGTAACGATAATTGTGTCCATATATCAACCAATGTCAAGCAGGTATCGTTAGCCCTAACCGACATCCGGTGCGAGCGACTGCGCGCTACAAAATCCTAATATAGCGCATGTATTATGATCAGCACGCGAGCTTCCTCTGAACCATCTGGTCTGGAGGCGGACCCGCCGCGAGCGACTAATGGACATATTTTACTTAACACGATGGACACAATTTAGTTTACACAGGTGAACGTCGTCGGTGCCGCGGTCTTGGTCGCTGCGCTGGCGTTTGCTGGGCAATGAGCGTCGCCAACCGCAACAGGTCTTCGACGCGGAAGTGCGAACGACCGGCCGACGTCCGCACGAACGAATCCGGCGGTGCTATGCTCGTCCATGCCGTCGGCAGATATCGAAGCTCGCCCCCGTCATCACGAAAGCAGACGCGGTCTTCTCCCCAAGCGAGGTACTGGTCTATGAGCCGGAGCTCACGACCGTAGAGGGGGTGAAAGACATGCGTAACCAGGAAGGTTTGCGTCCGATCAAGCGATACGAGTGCAGTTGACTGGTCCTGGACGAGGAACATCTGCGTCGGATTCTGAAAAACTATGCGGACTATTACAATGGGGCCCGCACGCATCTATCCCTGGAGAAGGATGCAGCCGTCGATCGCGCCGGGCACATTCTTTGTCGCCCAATCCTGGGCGGGCTGCATCACCCAATATGCCCGAATTTAATTTACGACAGGCACAGGCAGAGCGGAAAACATATGCTCGCATTGAGTTTTTCCGGTTTTGACCCGGATGTATGGTCCGGCCGCGCGTTGCAAGAAGATTTCGTCGAATTGGCGGCGGCGGTCTTGCATCAATGTATCCGGCCTCTGATTGGAGCTAGTGGTGTGACAATGACGCTGATCGGCCTCGCCGGTTTTGGCTTTGTCGCCTATCGTCGGAGGTCAAAGCCAGCGTTGATGGCCGCTTGATTCATTGTTGCCGACTAATCCCGAGTTCTTTTTGAAGTTGAGGGGGAAGCCCAAGAGCGCCTTCGGACGGCTTCTGGCCGGTTCCCGTCGAATTGCGATTTACCGATGGGGTGATCGAAGCCGATCCTGCAGCGGTGTTGGCCGAAGTCGGCGAACTCGCTGTACCAATTGATCCGCCGCCATATCCACTGCGAATGCCGCCTTGGGTGTACGTGCCCTGAGCCCGTATGGACGAAGGCGTGCAGAGTAGAAAAATCGTCACCAAAAATATTAGTCGTTCTTTCATCATCTGCTCTATTCCTGTTCGTCCCCAAAGGGATGATGTCAAAGCTTTGCGGCGAAGTTCGGACGAGGCACAATGGCCATCCGCAATACCCCGGCTGGCGGCCCGCCCACCCGTTGCTTCGGTCCGGGAGCTACCTCGCCGCCTTCGTCTGGATGGCCGCTCAGCAAGCCGCTCTGTGACACGTAGGGGCATCCCCATCCCTGCGGCGTGCCTGCCTAGTGCCGGTCCATCCAATCGGCATCATAAATCGTTACAAAAAAAGTTTCGGAACCGACTCGCGCCAAAAGGACAAGGCAGATCGAAGCACCCATAGGGGCCACTACATCCCTGCAGATCGACTGGGAATTTTACCGGATGGTCCCAGAGGACGCATTCCCGCGATTGGAGACTCCGAGTCTTAATTGTCAATTTTTCAAACTGAAAGGATATTACACATGCCTAGGCCAAGAGTGCCGAGAGCGAAGGCCGTTGCGACAGGGCGCGTGCTTCACGACCCCAAACGATTTGCAAACCGCAATGAACCCGAATCAACCGGACCACTAGGCCCGCCTCCGGCTTGGCTAAAAGAACCCGCAGCCGACGCTTGGGAAGCGTTTGACGACGAACTATCCTGGCTAAATCGTTCGCATCGATGCATCGTCGGGATCGCATCCATCGCGCGCGCTCAACTTGCGACTGGTTGCGCCGACACCCGAATGTTGACGCTGCTTCGCCAAATGCCTGGGCCAGCTTGGGGCCACGCCTTCGGACTCGTCGAAGGTAAACGTACCTGATGGCGAAAAGGACGATTCCGACCCTAGCGAAAAGTATTTCGCCTAGCGCGACCGGGTTGCGTTGCGGTTGGGTCAGTTAGGCTGACATGCCGACGCCTAGCGCACAGGCAATGCCTCGCCCGGCGCTCGATCGAGCGGCGGATGCGGTCTCGCCAGACCAGTCGTGCCGGGCGGGGCATCGTTGCTGACTACGCGCATATTGACATGTTCAAGCGTGGTAACCGAAGCAACCACTACCGCGACGGCGAGAGCAACAGCAAATAGGATCAATGCAGTTCGGTGGCTGTCCATGGACAAGCCCTCCTACGGGTATAGCATCAACGCTCCGCGCAGTTGAGGGGTTCCCGCCCTCGTCCATTTGCAAGGCAGACTGAGATAGGCGGACCGGAGGAGAGTCGCCTATCTCAGCATAAAACACCGATTATCACGCAATTGTGATTTGACGATCGGTGTCAAAAGTGGCAGCGCTCTTGACCAATGTACAGTTTGCCGATACACACCACGTATTCCCGCGGAGTCGGTTTCGACCCGCATTTTTTATTCAGGCTGCAGTTTTAATTTCGGCGCTCTGCTTTTCGCGGCGCGTGAACCACCCCAGGTTAACCGACCGACCGGCCAGCACTCGCAGCGAGCGCTTCGCCGTCTCTATCGCAAGGAGGCTTTGCGCACGCATTGGCGGGCGACGAACTATTTTTGAATCTATTTCACCGGCCGACCACCGATCAACCAACGGCGGCGGGTTTCCATTTTAAAGAAAGCGATTTGATGAATACCCCCGATTCTTACGACACCCATATTGATGACGAACCCGATGTTGTCCAAGACAACGAGGTGCTAGAAGAGAACGAAACCAAAAGAATGGGCGCGCGGTTTGTAAAAGAGAAACACGGCAGCACGATTGACCACACGACCGTTTCGGCAAATTCGTTGGATGCTGACTTGCTGCCAGCGCCGGACTCTGAGCAGGAAGAGATAGAAGTGCGACGCGGCAAGAAGGCTGAAGATGACGACGAAGCCGAGCCGGAGCTACCACGCGCCGTTGCACCGGCAACCGTAAAGCAGCAAAACAAGGAACGGCTAAACGCTGCCTTGGCGGATTTCGGCAAGCTTCCAAAGCTGCCTAAAGAACCCTCCAACGACAATTTTAAGCCTGTTGTTTCATGGCCGCTCATGGATCAACTTAAGCGGTCAACTTTCGAGCCGGACCAAGAGCGCAGAACGAAGCTGATTGTGACGGCTCGCTATATCCGCGACCTGATCGACATGGCTCGCGCGGATTCGTTGGGCAATGATAATGATTGCGAGGTGCAGCGCACAGAATCCGGCAAGATATTTTTCGAACACGGCCAAACGCTGGACAGGAACGAACGGCGAAGAATTCCGGGCCGGTTGGTAATAGCGGATTCGATATAAGCCGCGATGATCCATTCCCGGTGCGTGTGATGGCAGCGCGTGAGGAACTAAACGCGATGATAGGGGCCGTTGGACCACTGTGGCCGTCATTGTTTGCGGCGACCGCGATTTGAAATGACAGTTCTCGCCGATCCCGTTCGGGGCTTTCCGGAAGCGCCTTCAATGCCTCCAACCCCCGGGTCAGATGGCGGATGGCTTCGAGATTGGCCGAGCGTTCGGCGGCGCGCTCGCCGGCTTTTAGCCAATAGCCGATGGCACGCTCGATCTGGCGAGCTTCCGTCAAATGATGCGCCAGGAGTTCAGGCTCACGCGCGACCCGCTCGGGAAAGCGCCGCTCCACGACTTCGGCGATGCGCGCATGTAGCTGGTGCCGATCGCTGCGCAGAAGCGTGCTGTAGGCGGCATCCTGCACCAGAGCGTGCTTGAAGGTGTAAACGGACTCCGGCGGCGCTCCGCGTTGGAACACCAGTTCAGAAGTGACGAGCCGAGCCAGCTCGTTCTGCAGCTCCCGCTCGTTTCGGCCGGCGACGGCGCCGAGCAACTCGTAAGAAAACTCGCGGCCGATGGCAGCCCACCTGTTTGGCGGGCGGCCCGAGCCGATCGAGCCGCGCCAGGAGCGACGCGTGCAGCGTCGCTGGGAGGGCGAGCGCAGATCTGGATGCCCCAGCGAGCGCGTTTTCGGCGTGGCCTTCGCCCGCGCGGGCCTCCAAAACAGCTTTTGTCAACTCTTCGACAAAAAGCGGCACGCCGTCGGTGCGCGTGACGATCTGTTCCACCGTATCGACAGGCAGAGCCTTGTTGCCTGCGACCCGCTGCACGAGCATCGCGCCCTGGCGCCGGTCCAGCCGGCTGAGAGCGAGCTCCGTCACGTGCGATCGTCCGCTCCATGGTCTCCATGGTGGCTGAAACTCAGGCCGGAAGGTAATCAAAAGCAGCATTGGTAGGCCTGCTGCGCGGTCTATTACGCGATCCAACCACTCGCGCGAGCTGGGGTCGATCCCCTGATGAGCGACGACGAAACCCTGACCATGCGCGCCACCGCGATCGGCGGCTTTCGCTGCGCCGATGATTATCAGGCAATGTGGCCCGGCAAGGAAAGAGGCCGCCACCTGAGGTACTCCAAACTAGTTAGGAGCGATCAACCGAACTGCGGTAATTTGGCCGACGTTAATTTTGAACCGTAGAGTAAGTCTTGAACCGTAGAGAATTGCTAGTCGGCGTGGCTGCCGTCCTTGTGAGCGAGCGAGGTCAGGCCTTCGGCATTGGTCAGCTCGAGCCGAAAGAAGACGACCACCTCGATTCCGTCG
This sequence comes from Bradyrhizobium erythrophlei, assembly GCA_900129675.1. Taxonomy (GTDB): domain Bacteria; phylum Pseudomonadota; class Alphaproteobacteria; order Rhizobiales; family Xanthobacteraceae; genus Bradyrhizobium; species Bradyrhizobium erythrophlei_A. Next base: position 145,677 of record FSRD01000004.1, read on the forward strand.
GGAAAGCGAGCAACGGTAGCGGTCCTATCGTCCTCCCAAACTTCGCCTTTGAGCCCGAGACTGAGGCGCTTGCTGCCGCATGGGCTGCGGCCGGCACGATGACGCGCCGTCGCAAATGCACCTTCAACCGGGGCATTAGGCGGCTAAAGAACTTTCCGGTCGGCGATCCTGTCTGGCCGTGCCTTGTCCACCTTGGCAAAGCCGGACCGACGCTTGCCACGTCAAAGATCAACATCACGAACCCCGGCACGCATGACCTTACGCAGGTCGGCAACGTCACGCTTGTTGCCAACGCCACGGTTGCGGCCTCTGGAGGCGGCTACTTCCGCATTACGGATCTGAAATGCTCTAACCTCCCTCTCGCGAGCTACGCGGTTGGCGTCTTCTCTTCTTCGCCCGGGGCTGTTGCCGACACATCCTGTGAAATCGGCGCCAACGACTCCACGAACGGCATCACGCTTGGCATCTGGAATAGCGCTGCGAACACGATGGCTGCGCGCTGCGGCGGCGCACTCGTTCCCTCCATCGGAAGTACCGCGGATTGGGACGGCCAGTACTTTAACGCTGTCTCGCGTGGCAACTCTGCCAACTTCCAAGCCTACCGCAATGGTCGCCTGGTCGCCGAAATCGCGTCTGTGGCGGCGGCTTTGCCAGCCCAAGAGATGTACCTGTTGGCAGCCAACAACGACGGAATTCCATCGGGTAGCACCAGAGCGTTGTCCAGTTGGTTCGTTGCCAGCCGCAACCTCACTGCGGCGCAGATGCGAGAACTCAGCGCGGTCCTTACGATGTGGCATCAGGTCATGTCCACCGCCGAACTGGACACTTACGAGGCGGGTTATCAGCCACAGAACGTCGTCACTTACGATGCGATCGTTTATGGTGCTACGGCGGCTGGTGTTCTCGCAGCGCGATCGCTTGTCCGAGAGGGGCATTCCGTCTGTATCGTGGGCGGCTGGCGTGACTACAACGTGGGTGGAACACCCGGCGCGGGAGGTTTAGGTTGGACCGACAGTACGGCGCCGACCGCGATCACGGGGTTGGCGCGGTATCTGATCAATCGCACCCAAATACTCGCCGGTGATTTGGGTTGGACCGATAGCACCGCGCCCATGAGGATCACGGGGTTGGCGCGATATCTCGTCAAGCGCATCAAGACACTGCTGCACGGCACGTCGAACATCTACTTCGAGCCCCGCCATTCCGAGCAGGCCAACCGGGAGCTGCTTGACCCGTCGTTCACGGGCGGTGCCGATATCCCGGTCTATTGGTCAACGGGCGCGGTCAGCGCGGCCGTTGTGGATGGACAAATAACCAGTTTCACGACGCGGGACCGCCGGACATTCAGTGGAAAAGTCTTCATCGATTGCTCTTACGAGATGGACTTGGCCTATGTCAGCGGTTGCACCATGACGGTTGGTCGCGAGGCGGCCGGCGCTGGCACAGAGGCGGCTAATGGTTTCCGCGGAGTTCAGACCACGTATGGCACGCTGCCGAACTTGGCAGCCAATCACTCGGGCGCGGCAGTCAACATCGATCCGTGGAATACGCCTGGAGACACGAACTCCGGGTTAATTGCTGGCGTGCAGGGCGTCTTCACCAACGGCACCCCTGCGAACGGCTCGGCGGATGGCAAGGTTCAATCGATGGCCTATCGCCTGACATTGACCACGACGCCGGCCTACATGATCCCGTTCCCGTCAATTCCACCTGCCGGTTACTCGAAGGCGAAATATGAAATCCTGCTGCGCTTGTTCGCGGCGGACCCCACGCTGGTCTTTACCGACATCTTCAATATCCAGCCGCTGGCGGCTGGTGTCTTCGATTTCAACACGAAGAACATCATGTCAAATGACTTCGTGGACCCGACTTCGACCGAATACGCCACCGCAAGCTATGCGCGCCGCGAAGAGATCATTGAGCTTCACAAGAGCTATGTCTTCGGGCTCTGGTATCTCCTGCAATACGACGCGGACAGCCGCATCCCGGCCGCGATCCGCGCTTCGGCGCTGACCTACGGTCTCTCGGCGAAGCATTATGTTTCTCCGAATTGGGGCGATCAGCCTAACTTCAACAGCCAGATTTATATCCGCTCGGGTCGTCGTATCGTCGGCGACTACGTGCATACGGCCGACGACCTCAACGCGACGGATGGCACCACGCCGCGCTCGACCAAGACGATTGCGGTTGCGGCCTACGACATGGACAGTCACGCCATTGAATATTGGGCGTATTTCGACGGCACGAACTGGAAGGTCATAATCGAGGGCAATCTTTACATCACCCCGACCAGCGGCGCGGACAGGAAGGCTCCGATCCCTTACGAGTATATGCTTCCCAGGAGGGGTGACCCGTCGAACCTTCTGTGTCTGTTCGGTGGTTCGGCCACCAATGTCGCGATCAGCGAAATCCGCATGGAGCCGCCGTTCTGGCAGATGGGTCAATCAGCCGGTGTTGCTGCCGCGCTCGCTATCGAGAAAGGTGACAACAACGTGAAAAACCTTGCGGCCAACTATCCTACGTTGCGCACACGGCTTCTCGGAGTTAAACCGCTGCTTGTAGGAGAGACGACGCTTTCGTTGCCAACGGTAAATTAGCACTACAGTTGCCTTTTCTGAAGGGTTCTGAATCTATGGGCAACCATGATTCGGAGATCGTGGACGCCGACGGCGTCGGTTGAAGCGACGCTTGCGTTGTGGGCGGCGTCGCTTCAGGAGATGAAGAAGCGGATATGCCCGTTATTCACGCAAGGACGTGTTGCTGCGAATGCAGCTTGTTCCTGGAAGGTCTGCTTGGAGATGAGCAGCGCAAAACCGATTGGATGCGGGCAGAGGCGGCCGGCGGCCCATGGCGGCAGCAGGCAATCCTCGGTCGCGGGCATTGGGACGCCGATGCCTTGCGCGATATTGTACGCGATTATGTCATCGAGCATTTGGCGGATGACGATGCGGTACTCGTAATCGACGAAACCGGCTTTCTCAAGCAGGGCAAGGCATCGTGCGGAGTGGCGCGGCAATACACTGGTTCGGCGGGCAAGATCACGAACTGCCAGATTGGAGTGTTCGCGGCCTACGTTTCGCGCCACGGTCATGCGTTCATCGATCGTAGGCTGTATCTTCCGAAGGAATGGATCGACGATCCAGATCGCCTGGAAGCCGCATATGTGCCCCCCGATGCCGGCTTTGCGACCAAACCAAAGCTTGCGACGCGAATGATCGCAGGCGCCATAGCCGCGTCTGTACCATTCAAGTGGGTTGCCGGTGATACCGTCTACGGTGTTGGCGACATCGAACAGCAATTACGCCGGGCAGGCAAAGGCTACGTGCTCGGTGTCAGCAGCGCTCATGTGTTTCAATCCTGGGGCAAGCGGCAGTCAGTCGGCGGCAAGGCTGAAGACATCGCCCGGACGCGGCGCTCGTCCGACTGGAAACGCCTGTCAGCAGGGGCCGGAACCAAAGGACCGCGGCTGCATGATTGGTGTTATCTCGAATTGGCCGATCTCGAGTGCTGCGCACATGTATGACCAGCGGTCGGATATTTTCGACCAGTCTGGCAGGGAGATCATACTTTGGCACAGAAGTATTACTTTGTCAGTGATCTGCACATGGGTGCCGACGGTCAATTGCAGCATTGCGATTACGCCGCCGAGTTCATCGAATTCCTGAAGGAGTTGGAAAAGGAAGGCCCCGACACCGAGTTTCTGATCGTGGGCGACACGTTTGGCTTCTGGGAGCTCACGCTTGTGCGCGGGGTCGAAAGGCTTGCGCACATCATACAGGCGCACCAGGCGATTTTCGATCAACTCAGGGCCACCGGCGTGCGCATCAAGGTGACCATGATGGTCGGGAATCACGACTATGATCTCGCTTGCGATCCGGTGTGTGTACCGAAAACCCTATCCGGGTTTATCGAATGATAGAATCGGCTAAGTTGGCGCGATGATCGCGCGGATCTGCTTCGTTCTGGCCGTGCTGGCCTCGCCATTCAAGTCGAACATCCGGCTTGAGGCGGAGAATGCAGTGCTTCGACATCAGCTGATCGTCTTGCGACGCAAGCTGAAAGGCCGGGCTCGCCTCACGAACAACGACCGCTGGTTCTTCGTTCAGCTCTATCGCTGGTTCCCGTCGATCCTTCCGGTTCTCATGATTATTCGACCCGAAACGCTGGTGGGTTGGCATCGGGCCGGCTTTCGCCGCTATTGGCGTTGGAAATCGTGTCGACGGGGAGGGCGACCGCAGATCGAGACAGAATTGCACGGGCTGATCCGGCAGATGAGCACGGAGAATTTGCTTTGGGGTGCGCCGCGCATCCACGGCGAACTGCTCAAGCTCGGGTTTAGCGTCGCTCAATCAAGTGTCGCCAAGTATATGGTCAAGCGACGCGGGCCTCCAAGTCAGGAATGGCGGACCTTTCTGCGAAACCACGCGCCGGACATCGCCGCCATGGATTTGTTCGTAGTACCGACCGTTGGCTTTAAGCTCTGCTGTATGGCTTCGTCATCATCCGGCTTGATCGCAGAGATCTCGTCTGGATCGGCGTCACAACCAACCCGACGGCGGCGTGGGTTGCACGTCAGATCACCGAGGCGTTTCCTTGGGATGGCGCTCCGCGCTATATGATCCGAGATCGAGATCGAATCTACGGCACTGTCGTCACGCGCCGGTTGCGTGCCATGGGTATCCGAGACAAGCCAATTGCACCGGCCTCGCCTTGGCAGAACTGCTTTGCCGAACGGCTGATCGGATCGATCCGGCGCGAGTGTTTGGACCACATCATTGTCCTGGACGAGGAACATCTGCGTCGGATTCTGAAAAACTATGCGGACTATTACAATCCTGTTTCATAACACCCATCCGTCTATGCGATTGAAGAGAAGAGGTTTTGCTGATCTGGATGCGATCCCGTGGGGTGATTTGGGTTCTGCCTCGCGCGATGAACGATGCGCTGAGCCGCCGGTTCGCCGAGGGTTGATCGGCTGAAGATCCACGGACCATCCGGCAGAGGATGCCCCGCTTCGATTTCGCCCGCTTCGGCGGCGAGCCTGAGCGTCTTCGGTGCAATTCCGAGCAAACTCGCCGCCTTGTTCAGATTGAGCCATGGCTCGTTCCCATCCGGCACCGGTCGAAAGACCGGGATCTTATGATGCGACCTGAGCGCGGTGACCCGCTCCCGTGTCCAGCGATTGCCGTGGCCGGTCACCAGGCCGTTCCGGTTGAGGATGCCGGCAATCAGATCATCGACGGAGGTGTCACTTGCGATCGCATCGCACCGATCCTCCGGGAATAGCGCCAGTGTCCGCGAGCGGCCGGCATCCTCGTCGAACACCTCGATCGCCTTGCGCCAGGCCGCTGCCTGCGACGAATTGATCTCACCGAGATACAGCACATGCCGCTGCACCACCCGTCCGTCATCGAGACGCTTGTTCTCGACCACGTTCCAGTAGCTATGCGCTTTGCCGTTCTTCTTTCGCTCGGTGCGTCGCAGAAACATGATGCGACGAATCTATCCGCACCATGCCGCGCTTGGGAATCGGGTAGGTCTTCACTACAGCCGTTTTCGGCCAAAACGGAAGGCCTCGCCCGTTGCAAATCAATTACTTAGCCGTCTAAAAAATCTCAAAATCCGCGTTTTCGAGCGCGAATCCGCGAAGTCGGGCTAGCACGGCGTCCGAACTCGCCCCCAGTAGGAGCTTCATTTTTCCAGCACGTTCCCAGATGATCGCAACAGAATACCGCTCCATCGCTGGGCTGGGGGCTAATCGCGATGGAGCGGTGGCCAGAGGCATTTTGTCAACAGCAGCACGGCCTCCGACCCGTCGCAACTGCGACCATGATTCGGGCACGTTGAGGGCGAATGCAGGGAGCGATTGTTCTTATCCGCCGAACAGCTTCCAGATGATCACCAGCGCGACGATCAGCAGCATGGCAAGGATGGTGCGGCGGCCGATGCGGTTCATTCCAGAACCTCATATTCGAACGCTACGCCTTCCGGGTCGTTTTCCTCGAACCATTTTTCTGCGGCGTCGATATTGGCAAACACCTTGATATGCTCGGCGTCGCCAACCTGCTTGCTGGTGTTGACGTAGACAAAGACGGTCATTGGTCTCTCTTCAGCTTGCTCCGGCCCCAGTGATGCTCTTTGCGATCAGGGTTGAACTCTCGAACGTGGCCGCGGTTCAGTGCCCGCATGACGCCAACCCGCGCGAACATAGCCGGGCCGTCGCGCTCGACCACCAGCATCAGCGCTTCGATCGCGGCTTGCCATTCCGGTAGTGCGGCTTCCTTTTTTGGCAGCCCGGTGATGTAGGTCGCGGCGTCGTGCAGGGTGTGCAACTGGCGACCATCCGGGAGTGCAACAGGCTCGTCGAAGCGCCTCTTCCAGCCCTTGGCGGCCATCAGGCGAATAACTCAGCGCCCGCCTGGGTGAACTTCACATAGACCCCGGATTCGTGCGGCCACAGCCAACCGTTCGCGACGGCGAGGGCGAGCCCCGCGCCATATTCGGACGGAAACGGCCCGTTGATGGCCCCGATCGGAATCCGTCCGTCCATGTAGGCCTCCGCCGAGTTGGCGATCTCGATGAGCTTGCGCGCGGCCTTATCAGGATCCGCGAAAGGTCGATCGGCGGCGTATTTCATCGGGAGGAATCATCCTTTCCAGTCTTCGCTAAATGGCCGCGCGTAGCCCCCAAAATTTACGGAGCCTCGCGAAGGCGAATGCGTCGTGACGGGGCTCGCTTACATCAACCTTACGGGATGCCGCTCAAGAAGCGATCCATATCTCAAATTGTCCGCACGCGCGTAAGTCGACGTTGAGGCCTATCCCTCATTGTCATCGAGAAGGAGACACGACCATGATGACATACACGCGCATTATCAATGGACCCTTCGGCAAGCACACACTGGTTGGCGCCACGGGAAACGACCTCTTGACTGGAGGCGCCGACAGCGAGTCATACGTTATCTCGAGAGAACGCAGCTCCGACGTCATCAATGATTTGCAGGCGAGCGCTGGTCGCGATGTCTTCTTTGCGCAGGATGACGCCTTAGCGACCTTGGCTAGTTCTCCGGCGGTCGCCAAGCAGACACATACTCATACGGCCGTAACGCTGTTCACCAGCGATACGCTCTCGTCTCGGACGGCCGAGAATATCGACAATCCTGCTCCAGCAACTGACGCCCTCCACGCGGCTGCGGTGTTTGATCAGGGCGGCAGTATGCTCGATGCCGGCGTGACCAATGACTCTTCGCAGGCACCGCTCATTGGAGCCGCCCCGGCCGAGGATGCTGAAGGCACTATCGATTACGTTGATCACAACGGCACCGAGGTCAGTGAACTCGCTGGTCAGAGCAGCAAGACCGACATGGTACTTGATGCTCCTTCTTCTGGGGCGAGCATCGAGGCAGCGACAATTGGCGCGGGTACGAGCCTTGAATTGATCGGTGGATATTCCGGGTCAATTACATTCGCCGGCGCAACCGGCACTCTGATTCTGGACCACTCGTCGGCATTTGCCGGGACAATATTCAATCTGACAGGTGACGGTAATCCGCTCAGTTCCGACCAAATCGATTTGAAGGATATCGCGTTCGGATCCGGAACAACGGCTTCGTATGCAGGCAACTTGTCAGGAGGTGTCCTGACCATCAGCGATGTCCGAGATCACATCGCGCATCTTTCTCTCGTTGGAAACTACACGCACTCGACGTTCAACCTGTCAAGCGACGGGAGCGGCGGTACCACAGTGATCGATCCTCCGATCACGCCGTTTGCCCTCGGTGTCGACGTCGGCAATCCGAATGTCTCTAGTCCGACCGAGGAGGCGACCTTCGAAGCCAACTTCAACGGCTTTTCGACCTTAATGGGGACAACGCCGCAATATCTGGATCAATTTGGTGATCAAACCCAGCCCATCTCACAATGGGTCTCTCAAGCAGGGTGGGACGCTACGTCTGTTGCGCATTCGGCCGTCCTCCAGCACGTCACTCCGGTCATTGGATTGCCGATGAGCTCCACGGCTCCGGGATCCGGAACTGCTGATCAGTTCTACCGGGCCTTTGCGGCCGGAACATATGATTCCGTTCTGCAGGGCATAGTCAAGGCGTGGGCAAGCAATGGCTTCACGACACAGATCTGGCGGGCCGGCTGGGAGATGAATGTCAGCACCATGCCGTCCTATGCCGGCACCGATGCCGCCACACAGGCAGATTGGGTCAAGGCCTATCAGCACATCTATACTGTACTGCATGCCGCAGGCGAGGCAGATGGCGTCAACATCCAGGTGATGTGGAATCCTGGCGTGATAAACTACAGTCCTGCCGGCAACGCCATACAGACCGTCTACCCCGGCAACCAATATATCGACATGATCGGTGCGGACGTCTACGGCGACTTGTATCCCTATGGCGACCACACGCATCTGTACGATTGGGACCGGAGCGGGCAGGTGCTGAACTCGGCCAATCCGGTGTATGACACCAGCCCCCAACAATGGGCGGCAGATCCCGTCAACCTTCTGCACTACTATACTTACCCGGCTTCCAATCAATGGTCGCTCGACGGTAGCGCAGGTCATGCGACGACCCTGCAGCAGCTTATCGATCTGTCCAAAACGATAGGCAAGCCATTGGCCATTGCCGAGACCGGCGCGGGCAACACAGCCGACGGCGCTGGCGTCGTCGACAATCCGACATTTGTTGAATGGCTCTCGCAAACTCTGCGGCAATCCGGAGTGAACGTCAGCTTTGTGAACATTTGGGACTCCAACGGCGGCGGCAATTACCAATTTTCAAATGCCTCCGATGGCAAACCGCTCGAGGCCGCCGCATGGGCCAAGTATTTCGGCGCCGCATCTGTTTCTGCGCCCACCATCACGTCGTTCTCGCCCGACAGCAATGTCATCGGTGACGGGATCACCGACGCCAATCAACTCACTCTGAAAGGCGCCGCGCCGGCCGGCAGCACCGTGGAGGTGTTCGACGCTACAGTTCAAATTGGTACCGTCACGGCCGATGCGAATGGCTCGTGGTTGGTCGCCACCGCGCCGTTGACCGATGGCAGCCACGCCTTCACCGCGAAGGACGTGGATGGGGCGGGGAGGGTCAGCGCAGCCTCTGCTGCCCTAAACGTCATCATCGACACCGTGGCGCCCGGCGCGCCGACCATCACCTCCTTTTCGCCTGACAGCAACATCGTCGGCGATGGCGTGACGAACGCCAAACAACTGACCCTGACTGGCACTGCGGAGGCAGACAGCGAGGTCTTGATATTTGATGGATCGACACAGGTTGGCACTGCAGCCGCGAGCGTCAGTGGCAACTGGTCGTTCGCGACCGGTACGCTGGTCGACGGAACCCATGCTTTTGCAAGCAGGGCGATGGACGCCGCCGGCAATGTAAGCGCGACATCGGCACCGTTGAACGTCACGGTCGATACCGTTGCGCCCAATGCTCCGATTATCGCTTCGGGCACGCTCACCTCGTTGAACATGGTGCTGGTCTCCGGAACGGCGGAAACCGGCAGCACGATCAAGTTGTACGAAGGGACCACTCCGCTCGGTACTGCAGTGACAACGTCCAATGGTGTGTGGAGTATCACGACCGGATCCCTTGCGCAGGGTGTCCATGTGTTCACGGCCACTTCAACGGACGTGGCCGGCAATTCGAGCGGGCTTTCAGCCGCATTTGATCCCGTCGTCGGCACCCTGATCGAATCGGCCGGAACGACGTCACTCACCAGAGTCGGAAGCAACTATTTTATGTCGGACGCCGGCGCTGCGGTCCTGCTGAAATATTCCGGCGCGGCTGTCGCGGCGGGGCAGTTTGGCACGTGGTCGCCCGTGGCCGCGGAGGCTACCGCGAGCGGCTATGACGTCGCCTGGAAGGATTCCGTTACCGGCCATTACTCGGTTTGGACCACCGACAGCAACGGCAACTTCGCGTCCAAGATTCTGAGCAACGTATCGGGAACCAGTTCATCATTCGAATCGATCGAGACCGTCTTCCACCAGGACCTCAACGGGGACGGCGTGATCGACACGCCATCCACGGTCCTCGATATTTCTGGAAAGGTTGTCCTGACCTTGGGCAATATGAGCCAGCCGGCCACGATCGAAGCCGGGGCCAAGCTCGAATTGACCGGCGCCGTTTCCGGGGCGATCACCTTCAATGCCACAACCGGCACGTTGGTGCTCGATCACGCGTCCCAGTTTACCGGAAAGCTGATCCATCTGAGTGGCGACGGGTCCGCGTCCAATTCGAACCAGATCGACCTGAGGGATATTGCCTTCGGGTCCGGAACGTCCGCGTCCTATTCAGGAGATACAACCGGCGGCGTGCTGACCGTAGTCGATGCCCAAAACCACGCGGCGCACATGTCGCTGGTCGGCGATTACACTCACTCAACGTTCAATCTTTCGAGCGACGGGAGCGGCGGCACGCTGGTCATCGACCCACCCATTGATCAGTTCAATTTTTCCTTTGCGAAGCCCTCAACGCCGCCTCCGGAGACGCCAATTCACGCCGCAACGGTTGCCGGCGATGCCTTCATCTTTGCCGAGACCGCCGCCGCTGGCCCGGCTCAGGTCCCGATCTCATTCGACCACGCACAGGATCCGACTTTACTGTCCGCAAATCATATCCAATCCAGCTTCGATCACGTTCTTGAGCAGGGAGCACCTCATCTCGAAGTCGTATCTCATGTCGACTCCACCGACTTTCATGGCTTCCTGCTGCACGTTTAGGGAGACATTCGCACGATGGTCGAGGAGATGAGAATGGAGCAGCTGCTCTTGCGGTACGCACGCATCTATCCCTGGAGAAAGATGCACCGGTTTCACGCGCCGTCGATCGCGCTGGGCGCATTCTTTGTTGCCCAATCTTAGGCGGACTCCACCACCGATACGCCCGGATTTAATTTACGACAGGCACAGCCCGGCGCCGGCGATCACGCAGGTCAGCAACACAGGGTGCATCTGAATTTCGCCCGTTCGCTGGATCGCATCGGTCCGGTCAACGCCCACATCTCTCGACCGATTGCACTGGGAGGAGGGTAAGCGTTTGCCTCTCGAATTCAGTTGCGGAACGAAGCGCCTAGGATGTAACCTTCAGTCGTCGCGCCGTCAGGGCAGAGGTCCACGACAGGAGCCGCGACATGAAAAAGATCCTCGCTGTTACCGCGCTGTTCGCGCTGGCGGTCACCTCCCCGGCAGCCGCTCTCAGCACAATGGGCGGCCGAAACGATTGGTCGACGCTCTCAGCTGAACGGCTTCAGCAGCTTCCTCCCCAAATCAGCGCCGTTATCCGCGCAGCGCAGAAAGCTTGTGGAGAGGACGAGCCCCGCGTTCGCACGGGGTTTCTGCGATACCTCAAGGTGCAGGACGGGAAGGAGTTCGTTTCGCTCCACTTCGACCAGTTTCACTGCGCCAGGTCATCCGCACTCTGCAATTCGGCGGGTTGCCTGCATCGCGTCTTCGTGTCAAACGGACGACAGCAGGCTCGCGAAGTCTGGCGCGGCCAAGTCTACGACATCGACATGGACGATCATGCCGGGCGCGCGACCGTCAGCATACGTTGCGGAGATTCGTGCGCTTCAAGACTGCAGTGGAACGGCAGGGCGCTTTCAACAAAATGATTTTGGTTGCGGGCAGTCCTTTGGGTTCTGCTGTGGGGCACGGTCAAACCTTGGTCGATCTTCGCTGTGCTAAAGGTCCCTCATCTCTATCTGTTTTTCGGACTGAATGGTCACCGGACTGGCTCAGGGCCAGATCGGGCGCTTAACTTGCCTTGCCTCCAAACAGGAGCAAACTGTGAGACCAGAATCTGGAGCACAAAGATTAGCCTGGGCGCGTCTCAACAAGAGTCGTTTCGTCGGGCGCGCCAGCGCTGCGGTGGTCGAGCTGGCCAAATTCCGAGCCGGACTTGACAGGCAGCCAAACAGTAAACCGTGATCCTTTTCCTTCCTTGCTTTCGACTTGCACCCGGCCGCCGTGAAGTTCGGCCACCATCTTGACTAGGTGAAGACCCACGCCGGTTCCAACGATCCCCGATACGTTGCTGCCGCGATGGTAGCGATCAAAGAGGCGATCAACGTCGCCGACGGGGACACCAATCCCTTGGTCCGCAACCGAAACCACGATCTCGTCCGACGCGATGCTGGCGTCGACCTCGACTGGCTTATCTCCAGGAGAATATTTGATTGCGTTCGACAGCAAATTGCTGAACAGCTGAAACAGCAGCTTTGGGTCGCCTCTCATCTGCAAGGGTTTCGCCGCGAACCGCTCGACGATCGGTGCCCCTTGCGCGATCTCACGATGCAGCTGGCACACTTCGCGCAACAGAACCGCGATATCGATATCCGTCACGTCGAGGAGCAACACGGGCCCGCCTTCGATCAGGCGCGAGGAGTTCAGCAAATTGTCGATCAAATGCGTCAGCCGCAGCACCGATCCGCGGATTCGGCCCGCCCGCTCGTCGATATCGTCCGGCTGCAGCCGGTTCTTCATTTTGATCAGGCGTCGGGCGTGACCGTCGATATTGGTCAACGGCGTGCGGAACTCGTGCGAAGCCATCGTCACGAAATTACGCTGCAGCAAGGCTAGGCGTTGCTCATGTTCCAGCTGTTCCTTCAGTATTGAGGCTTGCTCGGCGAGTGCGCGTTGACTCTCCATCAGTTCTATTGCGTTGCTGCGGAACACCACGGCGGCGCGTGCCATCTCGCCGATCTCATCGCGTCGCTCGATGCCCGGAAAGTCGATGCTGGTGTCGTTGGCGGCAAGATGATGCATGCGGCGCGCAAGATCAAGCAGCGGTTTGGAGATGACGCTGCCGATATAGATGAGTGCACCGGCTACCATGAGCCCTGCGATGACAATGGCGAGCCCGATCAGCCAGAACGCGCGCCGATAGGCCGACGCAAGACGATCGCTTGCGACCCGGGAGTTCGCCACGGCGCGGTCAGTGAGCTCGTTCAGCGAATCACTGACAGCGTTGTAGGCAGCGCGCGAGCTGCCTCTGTGGATCGCGATCGCCTCGGCCTTGCGGTTGCTTCGCGAGAAGTCGAGCATCTGATTGACTATCTTGCGATAGTCGTTCCAGCGGTCCTTGAACTTGGCGTAGAGATCGTCTTCGGTGGCATCATGCCGGACCTGCTCAAAGCTGCGTTCGGCCTGCGCAATCAATCGATCGAGCTCCTCCATTTCCTTTTCGGTTGCGACGATCTCGGGTGGCTCCGATGACAGGAGATAACTACCCTCGATTGCCCGGAAGTCGGATGTAAAGTTGTTGAGATCGCCGAGAGTGCGGGTGGTCGGAAGCCATACTTCCGCGACATTGGCGGACAGACGGTTGAAGCTGCTGAGCTGAGAGATGCTGAACAGGCCGAGTGTGCCGGCCAGCAGGAAAAAGAAAACGAAGACCGACGCGAGCTGGGATCGGACTGAATGCGGCTGCCACATTGGGGCCAATCCTTGATTTGCGAAATGCCAGAAACTTAAGAGTAACCAACCACTTTGGCCTAGTCCGGAAACCCGGATTTTGGCAAGATGGGAGCCTGTCAATACCATTATACCGCCAAGGCACTGACGTCAGTTACGTCGGTTTTTTCTAGGCTGCACAATGTCCGAGCCGCCCAAAAGGGTCCTTTGTATCGAGGATGACCGCGAAACCGCAGCTTTAATTGCCGAGGATCTGATCGATCGCGGTTACGAGGTTAGCACCGCGCACGACGGTCACGAAGGTCTTGCCGCGATCCTGAGGAATGCGCCGGATTTGGTGCTGTCGGACATCAGCATGCCGGCAATGTCCGGCTTCGAGCTGCTTGAGCGGTTAATCGCGCTGGCGCCTCGCTTCTCCAAGATACCGTTTGTCTTCCTGACCGCGCTCACTGATCGCGACAACGAACTCAGAGGCCGACGCCTCGGAGCCGACGACTACGTTACCAAGCCGATCGATTTTGACCTGCTCGACGCCATCATCAAGGCCCGGCTCGCCGGGGTGGCGCGCACGGAGCTATGGCCGCGACTCATTGAGCTGAATGATCGGGAAGTGGAATGCTTGACCTGGGCTGCGCGTGGCAAGACGTCTGCAGAAGTTGCCCAAATTCTCGGCCTGGCCAAGCGCACGGTCGACTTTCACATCGATAACGCCCGTGCAAAGCTTGGAGCCGCAACCCGGATCGAGGCTGCCAGCAAGGCGGCGGCCGGAGGTTTGATCGATCCCTAGGATCACCAAATAGCGAACAGGCAGATCAAGACGAAGGGCACGGCAAAGAGACTGAAGTAGACCCATGTCCAAGATGCCTCAGGATCCTTGGGAGGTCTGAAGAGGTGGATTGCGATCCAGACGCAAAGGAGCGCGCCCAAAGCCAGCCTGACCAGATCGCCAGGGGTCTCATAAACGCTCCAGATTTTCTCATTTTGCGGAAAGCTGACGCGCGCAGTCAAAATCACCAGGACCACGATGAACGCCGCGCGCAGGAATAGTGCCAACATCCGCAAGCGCCTGGAAGGCGGGCGATGCAAGGATTCGATCCGCTGGTCCGGGTTGGCAGGCATCGCTCGACATCCTCGTCTGGATCGACACCGAAGAATCAGCTCCCGAGAATGTATGTTCCCGCCTCAAGCCGGGCAATAGATAGCACATCCACCAATTACTCAATCCTCACCGCTTCGGCTGGAGGTTGGTGCCGCTGACCGTCCCCAAGCTCTTTGGCGTGCCCTGGACCATCCCAAGACCCGTGCCCGGGTGCGTCATACCGGTTCCGCTGATAGCTGCACGGTTCATCACGGGCGGACGGTCAAACTTGCTGCCAGCGCCCACCAACCCGGCATTCGCAGGCGCGTTCGGATACGCCGGTGCCGTGGCTGGCTGGGTCACGGGGGGAGGGACCCCTGGCGGGCCCGCTTGGGGCGCGCCACGCTTGACCACCGGAAAACCGATGGCGTTTGGTGTCGTGCTGTCGCCTGGCTGGCGAGAAGCCTGTTGAGCTGGCAGTTGGGCGGCAATGCCGCTCTTCGTTTTCGCGCCGCTGATATCTTGGACTGGCTTGGTCGCGCGGCTGGGCTGCACGGTAATGCGGGTGTCGATTGGTTCAACATCAGTGCCACCGCTTCCGGCCGGCGCAGCCTCCTGGGCCCGGCTTGCTTGTGTCATGAGCACACCAAGCAGCGCAACAATGAAGAGAAGGGTCCGGCTTCTTGCCCTGCCGTTGGGTGCAGGCAAATCGTGCGCATGTCTCCGCCACATCTTAAGCCTCGCTCGCTTCTGCCGCCGGCGGTGAACCGTTTTCATTGCGCGTCAGCAGCGTCTGCAGCGCGGGGACGACCACAAGCAGGATGATTGGTCCGATGAACATTCCTCCGACCACCACCGCCGCCAGCGGCCGTTGCACCTGGCTGCCGATGCCGCTCGAGATCGCGGCGGGCAATAAGCCAATGCAGGCGGAAAGCGCCGTCATCAGCATGGGGCGCATCCGCTGCTCGGCGGCGTGGAACATAGCGTCGATTGTTCCTTCGCCGCTGGCTCTCACCTCATTATAGTAGGTCGTGATCAGGATGCCATTCATCACCGATACGCCGAACAAGGAGATAAATCCGACCGCCGCCGAGATGCTGAAATCCAGTCCGGAGAAATAGAGCGCCATGACTCCGCCGCCAGCCGCAAACGGAATGCCGGCGAGTGCCATCAGGCTGTCGCGCAATGAATTGAACAGGCCATAAAGCAGTACAAGGATGATGGCGAGACTGACCGGAACGATGATTGCAAGGCGCGCCTTGGCCTGCTGCAGCGAATCGAACTCGCCGGCCCATGCGATCCGATAGCCGTTTGGAAGCTTGACATTCTGTGCGACGCGTTGCTGGGCTTCCTCGACCGTGCTTCCGAGATCGCGGTCGCGCACGCTGAATTTGACCGGAATAAAGCGTTCGTTACGCTCACGCCAAATGTAGCTCGCACCTGTGTCGAGGGAGATGTCGGCGAGCTCACTCAACGGAATGTAGGCGTTCCCGCCGCCACCGGTCTGGAATCCGACTTTGACCGCGCGCACCTTGTCGACTTCGTCGCGGTATTTTGGCGCGAGCCGCACCGTGACATTGAACTGTCGCTCGGCTTCGAGGAGCGTGGTCGCAACCGTGCCGCCAAGCGCTGCCTGGATGAGGGTATTGATATCGCCGGCATTGAGGCCATATCGCGCGGCTCTTTCGCGGTCGACCTTGATATTCAGGTTCGGCTGCCCCAGGACGTGGAAGATTCCAAGGTCAGCAACGCCCCTGACCTGCCCCATCTCTCGCATGACCTGGTCCGCGAGCCGCTCCAGCGTCGCCAGGTCGCGGCCGATGATCTTGACGGAGTTGGCGCCCTTTACACCCGAGAGCGCCTCTTCAACGTTGTCCTGGATGTACTGCGAGAAATTAAGTTCGATCCCGGGAAACTCATTCGAGAATTCGACTTGGACCTGTTTGATCAGATCCTCTTTCGTCTTTCCTGCGGGCCACTGTTCGAACGGTTTGAGCGGGGCGAAAATCTCCAGATTGTTGAAGCCCGCGGCATCGCTGCCGTCGTCGGGGCGCCCGTGCTGGGTGACCACGGTCGTGATTTCCGGATGACCGAGCAGGATCTCCCGCATCCTGTTTGCGATCGGCATACCCGCTTCGAGCGATATCGTCGGCGGCATGGTCGCGCGAATCCAGAGATTGCCTTCCTCGAGATGCGGCAGAAACTCGGTGCCGAGGCGCGGAATTAATACCCCGATGAACGCCAGAAATCCGAGTCCGACCGCAACCATGGTCTTGCGGTGCGCCAACGACCAGCGCAAGACGGGCGTATAGATTCTGCGCAGGATGCGCACCACGAGGGTTTCCGTTTCCTCGATGTGCTCCGGCAACAAGTAGGAGGTCAACACGGGTGTAACGGTGAAGGTCGCGATCAACGCGCCGATCAGCGCGTAGCCGTAGGTCTTTGCCATCGGATTGAAGATCTGACCTTCGACGCCCTGCATGGTGAAGAGCGGCACGAACGCTGCGACCGTGATCAGAGTGGAGAAAAGCACCGCTTTGTCGACCTGCAAAGCGCTCGCATAGATAACTCGCAAGCGATCGGTCCAGGTGCTTCCGGCGTCGCGCGTTTGAGTTGGATCGGTGCCAAACCGATCGCTGGCAAGCTGGTCGAGCAGCGTCTGGCGCTCTTCAGGTCGGGCCTGGAAATTCCGGAAAATGTTCTCAACCAGAATGACGGCGGAATCGACAATGATGCCGAAATCGACCGCGCCGATAGACAAGAGATTGGCGTCCTCGCCCCGCAGCACCAGGATGATGACGCTGAAAAACAGCGCAAAGGGGATGTTGACGCCGACAATGACCGCGCTACGAAAATTGCCGAGGAAAATCCACTGGATGAAGAAAACCAACAGGCATCCGAAGATCAGGTTGTGGAGCACCGTGCGGGTGGTGACCGACACCAGCGTGCCGCGGTCATAGTACGGGACCAGCTTGACACCGGGCGGCAGCGTGCCGTCGCTGTTGATTTTCTCGATCTCCGCCTTGACCCGAGGCAATACGTCATTGGTATGGAGCGTCCGATTCATCACCACGATCGCGGCGACGACATCATCCTCCCTGTCGCGGCCGGCTTTGCCAAGTCGCGGCAGATTGGTGACGTGGACGCTGGCAACATGCTTTACCTGGATCGGCGTGCCATTCGACTGCGTCAGGACAATGTTCTCAATGTCGTCAACCCGATAGCCTTGCGTCAGATCGCTTTCGCCGCCGCTGTCGAGAAGGCCGACGCCGCGAATGTTCACGGACTGCTGACCGACGTTGAGGGTTCGTCCCCCGACGTTGACGTTGGCGTTGCCGATGGCGCTGATCAGTTGCGACAGCGTAACGTTATACGCGTCGAGCTTGTTGAGATCGGCCTCCACTTCAAATTCTTTGGTCGTGCCGCCCCAGGTGTTGACCTGGACGACGCCGGGGACGGTCAACAACCGGCGCTGCAGCACCCAATCCTGGAGAGTTCGGAGATTGGTCAACCCAATGTTTGGCGGGCCGACGAGCTGATAGCGAAAGATCTCGCCAACCAGGCTGCCGCCCTGAATGGTCGGTTGCACGTTGTTCGGAAGGCTTACCCGCTGTTGCAGACTGAGCGCCGCCTGAGTGAGCGCGAAGTAATAGTCGACACCATAGTCGAACACGACGCGAACGAACGACAGGCCATAAAACGAGTTTGAGCGAATGACGTTGACGCCGGGGGTCGCGGAGAGGCCGACCTCCATCGGGATGGTGTAGTAGCGCTCCATCTCCTCGGCCGACAGGCCGGGTGCCTGTGCGGTAATTTCGAGGATCACGGGCGCCGGATTGGGGTAGGCTTCGATGTTCAGTTTGGTGTAGGCAACCAGCCCCGCGCCGATGAACACCAACAGGCCAAGGAGAACGATCGGGCGGCGCGTCAAGCCGAACGCAAGTATTCCTCTCAGCACCGACGTCCCTCTCAATCTCTGCGCCGCGGCGCGTTGGCCGCCAAAGCTACGACCGCGCCCCGCTGGCCAGCGAGTTGCTCAAGAACAGCGCCCCTTCGGTCGCAACAAGTTCGCCCGGCTGCACGCCTTCGAGGATCTGGCGCGCACCGTTGCGCTGCGAACCGATTTTGACGGTGCGCCGGGTGAAGCGGCGGCGATCGGCGGTCACCCACACGGTCATCGTGCCGTCGCCTTCGCGCACGACGCCGTCCATTGGCACGGCGGGCGAGGTGACTGGCTGGCCAACCGTGATGACAAAGTTCGCAAACATCCCCGACTTCAATTCATGCTGCGGATTTGCGATTTCGGAGCGGACCAGCACACGTCGAGTCGTCGGATCGACTAGCTCGCCGATCTTGGTGATCTTTCCGTAGAATGTGCGACCGGGTAAGGCGTTCACGCTGACCTGGACCGCCTGGCCGAGGCGGTAGGCCGGGCTATCGGTCTCAGCCACGTTGGCCAGCATCCACATGCTCTCGATATCGGACACGGTGAACGGAGCGGGCGCATTTCCCGGCTGCACGTACAGGCCGGGCGCCGCGTTGCGAGCCGTAATCCGGCCGCTGATCGGGCTAGGGACCACGAGAACGGATTCGGCCATGCGTTGGGCAATGATCCGGTCGATCTCGTCCTCGCTCTTACCGAACAAGCGCACCGAGTTGCGGGCGGCTCTTAGCGCGCCCTCGGCTGCCTGCTGGTCTGAGGTCACCTGATCCAAGTCCTTCTGCGAGATCGCCCGGGTGGTATAGAGCTCCTTCAAACGGGCCAAATTTCGGGTCGTGAACTCCCGCGTTCCGGCGGTAGAAATCAGGGTCGATTCGGCCTGCAAGAGATCGGGGCTGTCGATCGTGAACAGGGTGGCGCCCCGCTTCACGTCGTCCCCAATCCTCGCGAAAGTGCCAATGATTCTACCCGGGTATGGAGTGAACACATCAGTCGACACTTCGGTATTGAACTGGATCGTCCCGACCGCCTCCTTCTCCACAGGAAAAGTCTGCTCGCGCACCGGCTCGACTCTCACCCAGGCGAGCTGAGTTTCCGATAGATCGACGGTGAGCGAGTCGCGGGCAGTCTCCGGACTTGAGTGCTCGGTCTTCGTATCGTTCGTCGCGAACCCCAAACGGATGTCGCCAACTTGCCAAACCAGAAAGGCCGCCGCCCCAGCGAGTCCTGCGGCAGCGACGGCTGCTCGGATTCGACCGCCTTTTTCGAGGAGCGCCATAGACATGGATCCGTGTGCAGAGTTGATCGAAGGATGGCGCGACAATGGCGTTGGGACCGCCGCCGGTCTACTGTGATAAATCACAGTTCCCTGGCGACCGCCGCCGGTCTACTGTGATAAATCACAGTTCCCTAGGCGGCCAATATTTGCCAGTTGTGGCAACGGGACCAGAGCGAAGCCGCGGCAAAACTGAAATGATTGATAGCGACGGCCTGGCCCAGGCGCCGAGGCGATCAGCACGGTCTGTTAGCAAGATGTCGATCATACCCGCCGGACATTCGATGGCCGCTGCGCTGGTCGCCACGGCTTTGCTCGGCGGTTGCGCGGTGGGTCCTGACTTCACCGTTCCGGCCGCGCCCGACGTTGACCGCTACAGCAAGGCACCTTTAGCCAGTCGGACCAGCTCGAGCGACGTACCTCTCGGCCGGACGCAGCACTTTAGCGAAGGCAAGGACGTCTCGGCCAAATGGTGGGAACTGTTTCGTTCGCCGGCGCTCAACTCCCTTGTCGAGGCGTCCTTGCGCGCCAATCCCAACCTGCAGTCGCAGCTTGCGGCGCTGCGGGCCGCGCAGGAATTGGCCTACGCGCAGGCAGGCAAGTTTTTTCCGACCGTCCAGGGAAGCTTCAACGCGACACGACAGAAGGTTGCGGATAATCCCTTGGGGGCAACTTCGTTGCCGATCGGGCCGGACGCCAATCCCATTAATCCTTTTAATGTATTCACGGCCCAGGTGGCTGTCGCGTACACACTGGACGTCTGGGGCCTCACCCGGCGGAACGTCGAGTCACAGCAGGCGCTGGCCGATGCCCAGCGCTTTCAGGCGGAAGCCGCCTACATCACCCTCACCTCAAACGTGGTCGTCGCGGCGATCCAAGAGGCCGCGCTGCGCGCTCAAATCGATGCAACGGTTCAAATCATCGATATCAACACGAAAATGCTTGATATCATGCGCCGGCAACTATCGACGGGCTATGCCAACCGCAGCGACGTGGCCGTCCAGGAGGCCTCTCTTGCACAGGTGAAGGCGACGCTGCCGCCGCTGCGGCGACAGCTGGCAGTGCAGCGCGATCTCCTTTCGGCGCTGGCCGGCCGATTCCCGAGCCAGGAGCCGGCCGAAACCTTCAAACTCATATTGTTTCGCCTGCCATCCGACCTGCCGGTGAGCCTGCCGTCCAAGCTGGTCGACCAGCGGCCGGACGTTCGCGCGGCGGAAGAGCAATTGCATTCGGCGGGCGCCCTTGTCGGTGTCGCGATCGCCAATATGCTTCCGAATTTCACGATCAACGGTACCCACGGCTACACGTCGCTGGAGCTCGCCAACCTGATTTCGCCCGCCAATGTGTTCTGGACGGCGGGCGCAAATGCTGCACACACCATCTTCGACGGATTCACGCTGTATCACCAACAGCGTGCAGCCCAAGCTACTTTCGAGCAGGCGGCCTGGACCTATCGTACCACGGTCATCGGAGCTCTGCAGAATGTCGCCGACACTCTGCATGCCCTGCGAAACGATGCCGACGCACTCAAGGCCGCGCGCGAGTTCGAGCGCGCCGGCAAGATCAGCTTCGATCTGGCGCGCCAGCGAATGGAAACCGGCGACGCCAACGTCCTTGTGCTCCTCACCGCGCAGCAGACTTACCTGCAGGCGCTGATTCAGGTTGTGCAAGCGCAAGCAGGCCGTCTGTCAGACACGGCAGTTCTTTATGTGGCGCTAGGTGGCGGATGGTGGAACCGCGAAGGCCCGCCCGCGCCTGAACAGAAGTTTGAGACGGCGACCGCGACGACCCAACCAATTACGAGCGAGCAGAAGCAGGGGTTCTGGCCGGGGTTTCCACCGGCGCGCTAAACTCCGCCCTTCAACACAACCGGCGCAAAGCGGGTCCACGGCGCAGGCCCCCATGACGGCCATTTGAGTTACTACTTACCAGGTCCGTTATTGTTGAGGGTTTCGGATGCCGGCCAGCGACATCGGCACGACATACACCAGTGGCCGGTGTCCGAAAGCCGCCAAGGAAAGAACCCGCGGGGGATGGGGCGCGGAGAATGCCGCGCACTGCGCTATGGGGATTTGGCTGATGCGGAAGGTGTGAGCGCGGGAGCGCCGTGTCCTTTGAGGCGGTTGGTTACTTGGCTGGCAGGCAGCCATAGCTCGGGTTGATGATTGAGATTGTTATTGAGTGTGTCGGTTGCAGGGATGCTGAGTTGTCGGGACGGCGCATCTGCGCGAGCGTGGTCGGAGCCGGTCTGCAACCGACGGTGGGCAAGGTTGTCAGTGCATCGTTTCAGCAGATCGATCGTGATCATGACGTATCGATCCTGACGGCGATGATTGGACCGGTCGGCCGGTGATGCGGTGTCGAGCCGCGCTTCATGTGGACGTGTGGATGATGGCTCATCGCGGAGCCCCAGGTGTGGAGCACCGAGGTGAAGCCGATCTTGACGCCGAGGCGCTTGGGATCGGCCGCAATCGTGCGCATGGTCTGCGAGGAAGCCTTGAACAAGAGATCGTAGACGACGGCCTTGTTCTGGTAGGCGATGGCGGCAATCCGCGCCGGCAGCGTGAAAACGACGTGGAAGTAAGGGACGTCCAGCAGTTCTGACTTGCGCTGCTTCATCCATGCCAGCGCCTGCGAGCTCTGGCACTTGGGGCAATGCCTATTACGGCAGCTGTTGTAGGCGATCTGCGTGTGCAAGCAGTCCTCGCAGCGCATGACATGCCCGCCGAGAGCTGCCGTGCGGCAGCTCTCGATCGCCGACATCACCTTCAACTGGCCGAGGCTGACGTGACCATCATTAGCCTTACGCCAGGCCGGCCCGTGGTCGCGGAAGATATCCGCGATCTCCAGGGCGGGACGAGCCATGATCGGCGTGGCTTATGCCGGCGGCTTCTTCTCCGATGTCAGCGGCGTGAGCCGATCCAACGGGCTCATGACCGCGCGGATCACGTTGGTGGCTACCCGCGCGTAGAGCGCGGTCGTATCGACCCTGGCATGTCCGAGCAAAACCTGGATCAAACGCACATCGGTTTTCTCTTCGAGCAGGTGAGTGGCAAAGCTGTGGCGCAATGTGTGAGGCGTCACTCGCTTCTTGATCGCCGCTCTATCGGCAGCGGCATGAACGACGCGATTGAATTGCCGCGTCGTCAGCGGCAGCAGCGGATCACGGCCCGGGAACAGCCAGACCGCGGGCCGGGCGATGCGATACCAATCGCGCAGCAACTCCAACAGCAGCGGGGAAAGCATTGCAAAGCGATCCTTGCGCCCCTTGCCCTGCTCGATGCGCAGCAGCATGCGCTTGGAATCGATGTCCGACACCTTCAGCGCCACGACTTCGGAGACCCGCAGTCCGGCGCCATAAGCAGCGCTCAGCGCCGCCTTGTACTTCGGCCCGGGGGCCGCCTCCAGCAGCCGTGCGATCTCCTCCAGGCTCAAGATTGCCGGGATCCTGCGCGGCTCCCGCACGAACGTGAGGTGCCTTGCCATCTCGGGGCGGTCGAGCGTCACGGTGAAGAAGAAACGCAGCGCCACAACCGAGCCATTGATGCTCGGCGCACGCACCCCGATTTGCGTCTGATGCAGCTGGAAAAGGCGAAGATCCTCAGGCGCGGCCGTATCGGGCGCGCGGCCGAGAAAGGCTGTAAACGTCCGGACGTGCCGGATATAGTTGTTGCGCGTCTCCTCGACGAAATTGGCGCACCGTCATGTCTTCGATCATGCGCCGGCGCAGCGGGCTGATGGGTTTATCACTCATCGGGGTGCTCCTGTCTTGAGGTGGAGGTTGCTTGAACCCTTCGATTCTCAAGACAGGACGCTCGGCTTGTCACTATCTCCCGCTCACTCGTCACTCCATCGGTGCCACTGGCTCCGCTCCGCGCACAGCGCGCTCCCGCAAAGCGGGTTCGTTCTTTGACCCGTTTCGGACATGGGCCTAGCCGGACATCGGCCCACAATTCTGTTATTGTAGGCATTCATTTCCCCCGAAACATGGGGTTGATCTTGAGCAGCGAGCGCGTGGACCGGCGACTGGCGGCAGTGCTGGCGGCAGACGTGGCCGGTTATAGCCGTTTGATGGGCCTCAATGAGGAACGCACGCTCGCCAATCTTAATCGTTCCGAAGACGCTAGTCGATCCCTCCATCGCCGCGCATCGCGGCCGTATCGTCAAGACCACGGGCGACGGCATGCTGGTGGAGTTCGCCAGCGCCGTCGATGCGGCGCGTTGCGCGGTGGAGGTCCAGCGCGGCATGGCCGCGCAGAACGCCGACGTGCCGCAGGATGTCAGAATCGAATTCCGGATCGGCATTCACGTCGGGGACATCATCTTCGACGACAACGATATTTTCGGCGACGGCGTCAATATCGCCGCCCGGCTGGAGGGGATCGCGGAGCCCGGCGGTATCTGCATCCCGATGATGCGCAACGGCAAGTCCGCGGCAAGGTCGATTTCGCATTTGGCGATTTGGGTTTGCAGACGTTGAAGAATATTGCCGAGCCGATGCGCGCGTGGCGAATGCAGGTTAACGCGAACGCTTCTGCGGCAGCGTCGATAAAGTCACCGGCCGAGACTGCCCAGCCTCTCGCGATCACCGACAAGCCCTCCATTGCCGTGCTGCCTTTCACCTGTTTTTCCGAGGAGCGCGAGTTCAAATTTCTGACGGAGGCAATGACTGAGGATTTGATCACGATGTTGGCACGGATTCCCGGCTTCATCGTAATCGCCCGGCAATCCTCCTTTGCTTATCAGGGCCGCTCGGTCGATAGCCGCCAGATCGGGCGCGAGCTTGGGGTCCGCTATATCATCGAGGGCAGTCTGAGGCCCGTCGGCCAGCAGCTTCGCGTCGGCACGCAGCTGATCGACGCGACGACCGGGGCACAGCTCTGGGCCGACCGATTTGACGGTCAAGCCGAAGATGTCCTCGAACTGCAGGATCAAATCGTGCGCGCGATCGCCAGCCGGATCGAACCGGAACTCGTTCGTGCTGAAATCGCCTTGATCCGGCGTCGGCGCGACGCCAACCCGAACGCCTGGTCATGCTTCCGTCAGGGAGCCGGTGTGATCAGCCTCAAAGGTTGGAGCGAAGAAACGCTGACGCAGGCTACCGCGCTGTTGCGGCAAGCCACGACTCTGGATCCTGACTTTGCCCTCGCGCGCGCCCAGCTTGCACTTTTTTTGTCGTTGGGCGCGCGGCTTGGCCTCGTCGCAGACGGCGCAGCGGCCGTGACGGAAGCGCGCACGGAAGCCGAACGCGCGGTGACGATCGACCACGATGCTCCGAGGTCCTGGGCTATGCCGGCTGTGCCTTGGCGGAGCTCGGCGATGTGCAAAGAGGCACCGAGATACTGGA
>FSRD01000003.1 GCA_900129675.1 Bradyrhizobium erythrophlei
CAATACGTCATTGGTATGGAGCGTCCGATTCATCACCACGATCGCGGCGACGACATCATCCTCCCTGTCGCGGCCGGCTTTGCCAAGTCGCGGCAGATTGGTGACGTGGACGCTGGCAACATGCTTTACCTGGATCGGCGTGCCATTCGACTGCGTCAGGACAATGTTCTCAATGTCGTCAACCCGATAGCCTTGCGTCAGATCGCTTTCGCCGCCGCTGTCGAGAAGGCCGACGCCGCGAATGTTCACGGACTGCTGACCGACGTTGAGGGTTCGTCCCCCGACGTTGACGTTGGCGTTGCCGATGGCGCTGATCAGTTGCGACAGCGTAACGTTATACGCGTCGAGCTTGTTGAGATCGGCCTCCACTTCAAATTCTTTGGTCGTGCCGCCCCAGGTGTTGACCTGGACGACGCCGGGGACGGTCAACAACCGGCGCTGCAGCACCCAATCCTGGAGAGTTCGGAGATTGGTCAACCCAATGTTTGGCGGGCCGACGAGCTGATAGCGAAAGATCTCGCCAACCAGGCTGCCGCCCTGAATGGTCGGTTGCACGTTGTTCGGAAGGCTTACCCGCTGTTGCAGACTGAGCGCCGCCTGAGTGAGCGCGAAGTAATAGTCGACACCATAGTCGAACACGACGCGAACGAACGACAGGCCATAAAACGAGTTTGAGCGAATGACGTTGACGCCGGGGGGTCGCGGAGAGGCCGACCTCCATCGGGATGGTGTAGTAGCGCTCCATCTCCTCGGCCGACAGGCCGGGTGCCTGTGCGGTAATTTCGAGGATCACGGGCGCCGGATTGGGGTAGGCTTCGATGTTCAGTTTGGTGTAGGCAACCAGCCCCGCGCCGATGAACACCAACAGGCCAAGGAGAACGATCGGGCGGCGCGTCAAGCCGAACGCAAGTATTCCTCTCAGCACCGACGTCCCTCTCAATCTCTGCGCCGCGGCGCGTTGGCCGCCAAAGCTACGACCGCGCCCCGCTGGCCAGCGAGTTGCTCAAGAACAGCGCCCCTTCGGTCGCAACAAGTTCGCCCGGCTGCACGCCTTCGAGGATCTGGCGCGCACCGTTGCGCTGCGAACCGATTTTGACGGTGCGCCGGGTGAAGCGGCGGCGATCGGCGGTCACCCACACGGTCATCGTGCCGTCGCCTTCGCGCACGACGCCGTCCATTGGCACGGCGGGCGAGGTGACTGGCTGGCCAACCGTGATGACAAAGTTCGCAAACATCCCCGACTTCAATTCATGCTGCGGATTTGCGATTTCGGAGCGGACCAGCACACGTCGAGTCGTCGGATCGACTAGCTCGCCGATCTTGGTGATCTTTCCGTAGAATGTGCGACCGGGTAAGGCGTTCACGCTGACCTGGACCGCCTGGCCGAGGCGGTAGGCCGGGCTATCGGTCTCAGCCACGTTGGCCAGCATCCACATGCTCTCGATATCGGACACGGTGAACGGAGCGGGCGCATTTCCCGGCTGCACGTACAGGCCGGGCGCCGCGTTGCGAGCCGTAATCCGGCCGCTGATCGGGCTAGGGACCACGAGAACGGATTCGGCCATGCGTTGGGCAATGATCCGGTCGATCTCGTCCTCGCTCTTACCGAACAAGCGCACCGAGTTGCGGGCGGCTCTTAGCGCGCCCTCGGCTGCCTGCTGGTCTGAGGTCACCTGATCCAAGTCCTTCTGCGAGATCGCCCGGGTGGTATAGAGCTCCTTCAAACGGGCCAAATTTCGGGTCGTGAACTCCCGCGTTCCGGCGGTAGAAATCAGGGTCGATTCGGCCTGCAAGAGATCGGGGCTGTCGATCGTGAACAGGGTGGCGCCCCGCTTCACGTCGTCCCCAATCCTCGCGAAAGTGCCAATGATTCTACCCGGGTATGGAGTGAACACATCAGTCGACACTTCGGTATTGAACTGGATCGTCCCGACCGCCTCCTTCTCCACAGGAAAAGTCTGCTCGCGCACCGGCTCGACTCTCACCCAGGCGAGCTGAGTTTCCGATAGATCGACGGTGAGCGAGTCGCGGGCAGTCTCCGGACTTGAGTGCTCGGTCTTCGTATCGTTCGTCGCGAACCCCAAACGGATGTCGCCAACTTGCCAAACCAGAAAGGCCGCCGCCCCAGCGAGTCCTGCGGCAGCGACGGCTGCTCGGATTCGACCGCCTTTTTCGAGGAGCGCCATAGACATGGATCCGTGTGCAGAGTTGATCGAAGGATGGCGCGACAATGGCGTTGGGACCGCCGCCGGTCTACTGTGATAAATCACAGTTCCCTGGCGACCGCCGCCGGTCTACTGTGATAAATCACAGTTCCCTAGGCGGCCAATATTTGCCAGTTGTGGCAACGGGACCAGAGCGAAGCCGCGGCAAAACTGAAATGATTGATAGCGACGGCCTGGCCCAGGCGCCGAGGCGATCAGCACGGTCTGTTAGCAAGATGTCGATCATACCCGCCGGACATTCGATGGCCGCTGCGCTGGTCGCCACGGCTTTGCTCGGCGGTTGCGCGGTGGGTCCTGACTTCACCGTTCCGGCCGCGCCCGACGTTGACCGCTACAGCAAGGCACCTTTAGCCAGTCGGACCAGCTCGAGCGACGTACCTCTCGGCCGGACGCAGCACTTTAGCGAAGGCAAGGACGTCTCGGCCAAATGGTGGGAACTGTTTCGTTCGCCGGCGCTCAACTCCCTTGTCGAGGCGTCCTTGCGCGCCAATCCCAACCTGCAGTCGCAGCTTGCGGCGCTGCGGGCCGCGCAGGAATTGGCCTACGCGCAGGCAGGCAAGTTTTTTCCGACCGTCCAGGGAAGCTTCAACGCGACACGACAGAAGGTTGCGGATAATCCCTTGGGGGCAACTTCGTTGCCGATCGGGCCGGACGCCAATCCCATTAATCCTTTTAATGTATTCACGGCCCAGGTGGCTGTCGCGTACACACTGGACGTCTGGGGCCTCACCCGGCGGAACGTCGAGTCACAGCAGGCGCTGGCCGATGCCCAGCGCTTTCAGGCGGAAGCCGCCTACATCACCCTCACCTCAAACGTGGTCGTCGCGGCGATCCAAGAGGCCGCGCTGCGCGCTCAAATCGATGCAACGGTTCAAATCATCGATATCAACACGAAAATGCTTGATATCATGCGCCGGCAACTATCGACGGGCTATGCCAACCGCAGCGACGTGGCCGTCCAGGAGGCCTCTCTTGCACAGGTGAAGGCGACGCTGCCGCCGCTGCGGCGACAGCTGGCAGTGCAGCGCGATCTCCTTTCGGCGCTGGCCGGCCGATTCCCGAGCCAGGAGCCGGCCGAAACCTTCAAACTCATATTGTTTCGCCTGCCATCCGACCTGCCGGTGAGCCTGCCGTCCAAGCTGGTCGACCAGCGGCCGGACGTTCGCGCGGCGGAAGAGCAATTGCATTCGGCGGGCGCCCTTGTCGGTGTCGCGATCGCCAATATGCTTCCGAATTTCACGATCAACGGTACCCACGGCTACACGTCGCTGGAGCTCGCCAACCTGATTTCGCCCGCCAATGTGTTCTGGACGGCGGGCGCAAATGCTGCACACACCATCTTCGACGGATTCACGCTGTATCACCAACAGCGTGCAGCCCAAGCTACTTTCGAGCAGGCGGCCTGGACCTATCGTACCACGGTCATCGGAGCTCTGCAGAATGTCGCCGACACTCTGCATGCCCTGCGAAACGATGCCGACGCACTCAAGGCCGCGCGCGAGTTCGAGCGCGCCGGCAAGATCAGCTTCGATCTGGCGCGCCAGCGAATGGAAACCGGCGACGCCAACGTCCTTGTGCTCCTCACCGCGCAGCAGACTTACCTGCAGGCGCTGATTCAGGTTGTGCAAGCGCAAGCAGGCCGTCTGTCAGACACGGCAGTTCTTTATGTGGCGCTAGGTGGCGGATGGTGGAACCGCGAAGGCCCGCCCGCGCCTGAACAGAAGTTTGAGACGGCGACCGCGACGACCCAACCAATTACGAGCGAGCAGAAGCAGGGGTTCTGGCCGGGGTTTCCACCGGCGCGCTAAACTCCGCCCTTCAACACAACCGGCGCAAAGCGGGTCCACGGCGCAGGCCCCCATGACGGCCATTTGAGTTACTACTTACCAGGTCCGTTATTGTTGAGGGTTTCGGATGCCGGCCAGCGACATCGGCACGACATACACCAGTGGCCGGTGTCCGAAAGCCGCCAAGGAAAGAACCCGCGGGGGATGGGGCGCGGAGAATGCCGCGCACTGCGCTATGGGGATTTGGCTGATGCGGAAGGTGTGAGCGCGGGAGCGCCGTGTCCTTTGAGGCGGTTGGTTACTTGGCTGGCAGGCAGCCATAGCTCGGGTTGATGATTGAGATTGTTATTGAGTGTGTCGGTTGCAGGGATGCTGAGTTGTCGGGACGGCGCATCTGCGCGAGCGTGGTCGGAGCCGGTCTGCAACCGACGGTGGGCAAGGTTGTCAGTGCATCGTTTCAGCAGATCGATCGTGATCATGACGTATCGATCCTGACGGCGATGATTGGACCGGTCGGCCGGTGATGCGGTGTCGAGCCGCGCTTCATGTGGACGTGTGGATGATGGCTCATCGCGGAGCCCCAGGTGTGGAGCACCGAGGTGAAGCCGATCTTGACGCCGAGGCGCTTGGGATCGGCCGCAATCGTGCGCATGGTCTGCGAGGAAGCCTTGAACAAGAGATCGTAGACGACGGCCTTGTTCTGGTAGGCGATGGCGGCAATCCGCGCCGGCAGCGTGAAAACGACGTGGAAGTAAGGGACGTCCAGCAGTTCTGACTTGCGCTGCTTCATCCATGCCAGCGCCTGCGAGCTCTGGCACTTGGGGCAATGCCTATTACGGCAGCTGTTGTAGGCGATCTGCGTGTGCAAGCAGTCCTCGCAGCGCATGACATGCCCGCCGAGAGCTGCCGTGCGGCAGCTCTCGATCGCCGACATCACCTTCAACTGGCCGAGGCTGACGTGACCATCATTAGCCTTACGCCAGGCCGGCCCGTGGTCGCGGAAGATATCCGCGATCTCCAGGGCGGGACGAGCCATGATCGGCGTGGCTTATGCCGGCGGCTTCTTCTCCGATGTCAGCGGCGTGAGCCGATCCAACGGGCTCATGACCGCGCGGATCACGTTGGTGGCTACCCGCGCGTAGAGCGCGGTCGTATCGACCCTGGCATGTCCGAGCAAAACCTGGATCAAACGCACATCGGTTTTCTCTTCGAGCAGGTGAGTGGCAAAGCTGTGGCGCAATGTGTGAGGCGTCACTCGCTTCTTGATCGCCGCTCTATCGGCAGCGGCATGAACGACGCGATTGAATTGCCGCGTCGTCAGCGGCAGCAGCGGATCACGGCCCGGGAACAGCCAGACCGCGGGCCGGGCGATGCGATACCAATCGCGCAGCAACTCCAACAGCAGCGGGGAAAGCATTGCAAAGCGATCCTTGCGCCCCTTGCCCTGCTCGATGCGCAGCAGCATGCGCTTGGAATCGATGTCCGACACCTTCAGCGCCACGACTTCGGAGACCCGCAGTCCGGCGCCATAAGCAGCGCTCAGCGCCGCCTTGTACTTCGGCCCGGGGGCCGCCTCCAGCAGCCGTGCGATCTCCTCCAGGCTCAAGATTGCCGGGATCCTGCGCGGCTCCCGCACGAACGTGAGGTGCCTTGCCATCTCGGGGCGGTCGAGCGTCACGGTGAAGAAGAAACGCAGCGCCACAACCGAGCCATTGATGCTCGGCGCACGCACCCCGATTTGCGTCTGATGCAGCTGGAAAAGGCGAAGATCCTCAGGCGCGGCCGTATCGGGCGCGCGGCCGAGAAAGGCTGTAAACGTCCGGACGTGCCGGATATAGTTGTTGCGCGTCTCCTCGACGAAATTGCGCACCGTCATGTCTTCGATCATGCGCCGGCGCAGCGGGCTGATGGGTTTATCACTCATCGGGGTGCTCCTGTCTTGAGGTGGAGGTTGCTTGAACCCTTCGATTCTCAAGACAGGACGCTCGGCTTGTCACTATCTCCCGCTCACCTCGTCACTCCATCGGTGCCACTGGCTCCGCTCCGCGCACAGCGCGCTCCCGCAAAGCGGGTTCGTTCTTTGACCCGTTTCGGACATGGGCCTAGCCGGACATCGGCCCACAATTCTGTTATTGTAGGCATTCAATTTCCCCCGAAACATGGGGTTGATCTTGAGCAGCGAGCGCGTGGACCGGCGACTGGCGGCAGTGCTGGCGGCAGACGTGGCCGGTTATAGCCGTTTGATGGGCCTCAATGAGGAACGCACGCTCGCCAATCTTAAATCGTTCCGAAAGACGCTAGTCGATCCCTCCATCGCCGCGCATCGCGGCCGTATCGTCAAGACCACGGGCGACGGCATGCTGGTGGAGTTCGCCAGCGCCGTCGATGCGGCGCGTTGCGCGGTGGAGGTCCAGCGCGGCATGGCCGCGCAGAACGCCGACGTGCCGCAGGATGTCAGAATCGAATTCCGGATCGGCATTCACGTCGGGGACATCATCTTCGACGACAACGATATTTTCGGCGACGGCGTCAATATCGCCGCCCGGCTGGAGGGGATCGCGGAGCCCGGCGGTATCTGCATCTCCGATGATGCGCAACGGCAAGTCCGCGGCAAGGTCGATTTCGCATTTGGCGATTTGGGTTTGCAGACGTTGAAGAATATTGCCGAGCCGATGCGCGCGTGGCGAATGCAGGTTAACGCGAACGCTTCTGCGGCAGCGTCGATAAAGTCACCGGCCGAGACTGCCCAGCCTCTCGCGATCACCGACAAGCCCTCCATTGCCGTGCTGCCTTTCACCTGTTTTTCCGAGGAGCGCGAGTTCAAATTTCTGACGGAGGCAATGACTGAGGATTTGATCACGATGTTGGCACGGATTCCCGGCTTCATCGTAATCGCCCGGCAATCCTCCTTTGCTTATCAGGGCCGCTCGGTCGATAGCCGCCAGATCGGGCGCGAGCTTGGGGTCCGCTATATCATCGAGGGCAGTCTGAGGCCCGTCGGCCAGCAGCTTCGCGTCGGCACGCAGCTGATCGACGCGACGACCGGGGCACAGCTCTGGGCCGACCGATTTGACGGTCAAGCCGAAGATGTCCTCGAACTGCAGGATCAAATCGTGCGCGCGATCGCCAGCCGGATCGAACCGGAACTCGTTCGTGCTGAAATCGCCTTGATCCGGCGTCGGCGCGACGCCAACCCGAACGCCTGGTCATGCTTCCGTCAGGGAGCCGGTGTGATCAGCCTCAAAGGTTGGAGCGAAGAAACGCTGACGCAGGCTACCGCGCTGTTGCGGCAAGCCACGACTCTGGATCCTGACTTTGCCCTCGCGCGCGCCCAGCTTGCACTTTTTTTGTCGTTGGGCGCGCGGCTTGGCCTCGTCGCAGACGGCGCAGCGGCCGTGACGGAAGCGCGCACGGAAGCCGAACGCGCGGTGACGATCGACCACGATGCTTCCGAGGTCCTGGGCTATGCCGGCTGTGCCTTGGCGGAGCTCGGCGATGTGCAAAGAGGCACCGAGATACTGGAACGAGCGATCGAGAACGATCCGAGCAATGCACAGGCATGGGTCGCGCTGGGGACTTCGCTATGCTTTCTCGAGAAGATGGATGCTACGGGACTGGAGAAACTGCGGCACGGGATGCGGCTCAGCCCCCGCGATCATCGGTTGGGATTCTGGGGAACTTTCTATGCGCTGGCTTTGGCGAGGCATCGTCGGCTGACAGAGGCTCACGAGGAAGTCCGGGCAGCATGCCGTCACGATCCGCAGTTCTATGTCGCTCGTATCGTCCTGGCGCTCACAGCGGCAGGTCTTGGCAGCAAGGAAGAGGCAGTTGTGGCGCTACGCGAAGCGCGACGCTTGCGCCCACGGCTCTCGCTCAACGAGATTCAGCTTCTCGTGGGGCGTCGCGCAGCGCTTCTCGCTCCTCTCTGGAGCGAGGTGTCGAAATCCTCACAGTGACCACCACCATTTCCGGGTAGGCGTGGCGGCTTTCTGCTGGCCGCGAAATCGGTTGCCATTGAGGTACCACTCCAACCCTACTCGTGAATTGAGACGCTATTGCTGCGGTGGAGGAGTCCGGAAGTGGCACGTTTGAGACATGCCGACCGGCTCTGATGATGTCCGTTTCCGGGGGAGGATCGGAAGTGGTCCGCCGACGGCTAAGATGACGCGAATGACCCAGGCTGTGTGAAAACGTCGATCAGCGATGGATGCGCAGAATTGTTTTCTCAATTGCCTTCTCACGAAATAGGTTTCCAGTACGATTGATTTTCAGATCGACGAAATCCAGACAGAATTTCTACGCGCAACTTAAGCGTCAGGGTTTTCACACAGCCTGGACCCGTTTCGGACATGCGTACCGAGTCCGAACCGCCTTAGCGAACTGCTATCTCGAGCAGCTCAGGATGTGACCCAAGTCCGCGAGCGGGCTCCTGAGTCGTTCACGGCTATCCCTTTGAAGACGCGACAAACGCCAAGATCGTGGCACATCTCGTCGGCTTGTTGCGGCGCATGGTCATGAGCCAATGGAGCTGCGGCGTTGGAAGGATGACAGCAATCCTTACTCTTTGCCACGCCCGTTGGTGAGAGATAAGGTGTGCCGACTAGTCTGAGGGTCGCCCTCCGTCAGGCGGGGACGTGCCGAAATCCCCGTTCATTGCGCTAGGCAGGGTTGCTGCCGTCGGCAGGCATGATCTCTCGGGAGACTGCCGTCTCTTTTGGCTCTCCACTCACGTTCATCTTCCCACCTTTGCGTGCCGCTTTCCAAGCGGCCAGCAATCTCTTTTTGAACAACCGGGAAGCCAACAAACGGAGCATGCCATGTCAATCACGTTTAATTCCTCTTCGGAAATCCCCTGGTGGAAGGAGCCAAGCAAAGAGCAATGGAAGGCGTGGATCGCGGCTTGGCTGGGTTGGACGCTCGACGCGTTCGATTTCACGATCTTTCTGCTGATCATGGTGCCGATCGCCAAGGAATTCGACGTTCCCTTAACCGCGGTCACTGTCGTGTTCACCATCACGTTGTGGATGCGCCTGGTGGGCGCGACGGCCGCCGGTTGGATGGCCGACCGGATGGGTCGAAAGACCCCGCTGATGATTTCCATTCTTTGGTACTCGCTCTGCAACTTCATCGCCGGTTTTTCTCCAACCTTTGCGTTTTTGTTCTTTTTCCGCGCGCTGCTTGGCATCGGGATGGGCGCTGAATGGCCGGCCGGTGCGGCGCTTGCCATGGAATCCTGGCCGGCGCGCTCCCGCGGCTTCATGAGCGGCGTGCTGCAGGGCTCGTGGGGGCTTGGCTTCGCGTTGTCGGCGCTCGCCTACGGATTCCTGTTCGACCTGATCGGGTGGCGAGGCCTGCTGTGGATCGGGATACTGCCGGCCCTCGTCGTGGTCTGGATCCGGTTCTACGTGAACGAGCCCGCGGTCTGGGTCGAGAACAGGCGCCAACAGCGGGAAACCAGGACCGAAGTGAACGCGCCTTTGCTTTCCATCTTCAAGCGCGGCTTGTTGTTCAATACGCTGACGGCCTGCTTTTGGATAGCCAGCACTTTCTGCGTTTACTATTCGATCTGGGCCTTGTTCTCGGCATACCTGCAGAAGGAGCTGAATTGGACGCCGCTGATGGTGGCCACGCCGTTGTTCTGGGCCAACATCATCGTCTTTGCCGGCAATAGCCTGTGGGGCTTCGTTTCGGACATATGGGGTCGAAGGCCGGGCATGATCGTTCCGGCGACGATTGCGATCTTCGTGACGCCGTTCTATCTGTGGACCACGGATCCGATCTACATCGTCAGCGCGTTCATCGCGCAAGGCATGTTCGGCGGCTCGATCTACGGGCAAATGCCGAGCTACCTGTGCGAGCGTTTCCCGACCGAGGTGCGGGCGACGGCGTCCGGATTCATCTATCATCAGGGGGCGATTTGGGGCGGCTTGGTAGCGCCGGTGCTGACCTATCTGGCCGTGCAGATGAACTTCGGCTTCGCCATGCCGATTATGATCAGCACGATATTCTTCCTGGTCCTAGTCGTGATCTCCGTGCTGCTCGGGCCGGAAACCAAGCGCAAGACGCTGACGGCCGATCTCGAGGTCATCAAAGTCGTCGCGCAGCCGGCCACCTGATCGTCCCAAGGCCGCGGCGCCTTCTGGACAGGGCGCCGCAGCCGGTCCGATCCAAAGTCACGAAGATGCAGGCGCTGCGCTCACCCTTGCCGCGGTGCATGAGTCTATTCCTGGCACCTTTGAGACATGCCGGGGCGGTCTGACGATGTCCGTTGATCGGGGTAGAGCAGAAGTCTCGTTTCGGGGCCGTCAGGACCGTTGTTGACCCACATCGGACATTGGCGATCAGCGAAGATAATTTATTCGACCGGCCCCCCGACGCCTTCCAAGCGTCGAGTTTTGACGGCTACACTGGTGCCTTCTGATGTTCGGGGCGGGATGCCTACTTAAAAGTAAGAAGCGCTGCTGCCAATGTAGCGAGAAGCCAGTGACTTTCGTCTTTCATGCGAAAAACGGAGAGCACGATGAGCAACAATAAGGAACCATTCGAGACCCCGTTCAAAGAGGCTGACGACCGCGCCCTGAGCCGCCGCAACATGTTGCTCGGTACATCAACGTTGGTGGCGGCGGCGACACTGACCTCCGGCGCGCTGGCGCAAGCTCAGAAAGCTGTGCCCGCCGCGCCCGCCCCGGCCGCGCCTTCGGGGCGCAAACCCAACATCCTCGTCATCTTCGGCGACGATATCGGCCAGACCAATGTCAGCGCCTATTCGTTCGGCCTGATGGGCTACAAGACGCCAAACATCGACCGCATCGCCCGCGAAGGCATGATGTTCACCGACTACTACGCGGAGCAGAGCTGCACGGCCGGACGGTCGTCGTTCATTACAGGCCAATGCCCCCTGCGCACCGGCCTTTCGAAAGTCGGCATTCCAGGCGCGGCGGCCGGTCTGCAGCCGAGAGACGCAACGACCGCGGAACTTCTAAAGCCGCTCGGCTATGCCACCGGCCAGTTCGGCAAGAACCATCTCGGCGATCGCAACGAATATCTGCCGACCCTGCACGGCTTCGACGAGTTCTTTGGCAACCTCTATCACCTCAATGCTGAGGAAGACCCCGAGAACCGGTTCTATCCGCGCGATCCCGCTGTCCGGGCGACTATCGGTCCCCGCGGCGTGCTGCGCTGCAAGGCTTCTGATCGGGATGACCCGACGGAGGACCCGCGCTTCGGGCGGGTCGGCAAGCAGACCATCGAGGACACCGGGGCGCTCACCAGGAAGCGCATGGAGACGATCGACGACGAGACGTCGGCCGCCGCCATCGATTTCATGCAACGTCAGGCGAGGTCGAACACGCCGTTCTTTTGCTGGTTCAACTCAACGCGCATGCACTTCCGCACCCATGTGCGGGACTCCCATCGTGGCCCTCCGGGACTGACGGCCAGAACCGAATATGCCGACGGCATGATCGAGCACGATGCGACGATCGGCCAGATTCTCAAGGCGCTGGACGATCTCGGCGTCACCAACGACACCATCGTGATCTACACAACGGACAACGGCCCGCACCAGAATTCATGGCCGGACGCCGGCACCACACCGTTCCGCAGCGAGAAGAATACCAACTGGGAAGGCGCGTTCCGCGTGCCGTGCCTGATCCGCTGGCCCGGGCGCATTCAACCGGGCTCTGTCTCGAACGAAACGATAAGCGCGCTCGACTGGCTGCCGACCCTGATGGCGGCCGCGGGCGATCCGGACATTACGGACAAACTGCTCAAGGGCTACCAGGCCGGAAGCAAGACCTTCAAGGTCCATCTCGATGGTTACAACCAGCTGCCCTACCTCACGGGCCAGCAGGAGCGCGGCGCGCGTAAGGAGTTTGTCTACTTCAACGACGATGGCGACCTCGTGGCTCTGCGTTACGAGAACTGGAAAGTCGTGTTCGAGGAGCAGCGCGCAAAAGGCACATTGAACATCTGGGCCGAGCCGTTCACCAAGCTGCGTGTCCCGAAGCTTTTCGACCTGCGATCCGACCCTTACGAGCGCGCGGACGTCACGTCGAACACCTACTACGATTGGCTGATGTCGGACGGAGCGGGCATATTCATCGCGGCTCCGGCCGTCGTGGGCAAGTTCCTCGCCACTTTCAAGGACTATCCACCAAGTCAGCGGCCTTCGAGTTTCAGCATCGATCAGATCGTCGAGAAAATGCAGAAGAGCTTTGAAACGCAATAGCCGCGATCAGTGCTGGCCGGAGAAATGAACGGCACGTGGAAGTTTCCACCGCCTGAACCCGCGACCTGAGGAGAGCCATGTCTGGACTCGATATTTTCGCCTGGATCGTTCTC
Source organism: Bradyrhizobium erythrophlei (assembly GCA_900129675.1). Taxonomy (GTDB): domain Bacteria; phylum Pseudomonadota; class Alphaproteobacteria; order Rhizobiales; family Xanthobacteraceae; genus Bradyrhizobium; species Bradyrhizobium erythrophlei_A. The sequence continues at coordinate 12,356 of FSRD01000003.1, forward strand.
TGCATCCTGATCACTAGCGTCGTCGCGGTATTCTGCATCGCAGGCTGGCTTCCGGGACACATCGCCAAAACGCGCGGCCACCCGCAGGCGCAAGCCGTGACGGTGGCCGGATGGGTCACGCTGATTTGTGGCTTTGCATTGTGGCCGGTGGCGCTGATCTGGGCCTATGTCGATGTACCCGGACCACGCAAGACGGAGCTACGGCCATGATGATCGCCATCATGAGCGTCTACCTCGTGCTGCTGTTCGCGCTGGTGCGGTTCGGCATCGTTACCTTCAATCTGTTCTGGAAGGTCTCGCCCTTCATTGTGTTGTTGCTTTTGAGTCTCGGCCTGTTCATCCCGATGGGATGGGGCGCGCCACAGGGGCCGTCCCTGGTGGTCCGGAACGGGGTATCGATCGTGCCTGACGTGGCAGGCGAGGTGATCGAAGTTCCGGTGCAGCCGAACACGCCGCTCAAGGCGGGCGACGTGCTCTTTCGGATCGACCCGACACCTTACGAAGCCCAGGTCAAGGCGATCGAGGCGCAGTCAAAACTCGTCGACCTGCGTCTGTCGCAAATGACGCAATTGTTTGAGCGCGACGCGGGTCGCGCCTTCGACGTCCAGCAGCGGCAGTCCGAATCCGATCAACTGCGGGCCCAGCTCGATAATGCGCGGTGGAATCTGGACAAGACGGTCGTGCGCGCACCTTCGGACGGCTACGTCACCAACGTCGCGCTGCGCAAGGGCGCGCGGGTGGCCAATCTGCCGCTATCGCCGGTCATGGCGTTCATCGACGCGTCCGAGGCCCAGGTCGGAGTGGAGATCGCGCAGAACGATGCCCGCTATATCGCACCGGGGCAGTCGGTCGAGGTCACCTTCAAGCTCTGGCCTGGCACTATCCACACCGGCAAGGTCGAGACCGTTTTCCAGGCCATCTCGACAGGTCAGCCCCAGACGTCCGGGCTCGCCGTGACGCCGAAGGCGATCGAGTCGGCGCCTTTCGTGGTGCGTGTGAAGCTCGACGATCAGGATGTGTTGAAGCGGTTGCCGGCGGGCAGCACCGGAACGGCGGCGATCTTCACCGACCACGTCAAAGCGGCACACATCATCCGCAAGGTGCTGCTGCGCCAAATCGCGATCATCAACTACATCAACCCGTTCTGATGGAAGGGGGCCCAGATGAGACGCTCCGGCGATGCGACCGCAATAGGCGTTCTCAAATGTCTGCCTTTGGCACAACTCGGACGTGCCGCCATGGTCGCTCTATGTCCGTTGCTGGGGGCAGAGCGGAAAACATATGCTCCCATTGAGCTTTTCAGCTTTTGACCCAGGCTGTGTGAAAACGCGCACTAGCGGAGAAGGCGCAGAATTGTTTTCTCTCTTTTCTTCTTTCGGCGGTGACTGCCAGAGCTGTTCTTTTCTTATTCGACGTAATCGGGACAAACGTTCTACGCGAACGTTTGACTTCGGAGTTTTCACACAGTCTGGACCCAAGGCGGACATCCGGGCCAATCGATTTCTTGCACACGCCGTGATAGTGTGACGGCGGGGTTGCTTCAATGACGGGAGTTCAAAATGAGAACTCAGCACACTGTCACCCGCCGAGGTGCTCTTCTTGGCGCAACGGGACTGCTGGCAGCATCTCCGCTTCAAACGTCAGTTTCATCGATGCTAATCGGCCCTGCCTTTGCGCAGAATAGCAAGCCGAAAATGGCAACTGAAATCCCACCCGAAATAACGACGCCTGATCACGTGGAGACCCGGCTCGGTACGTTGAATTTCTTCGACGGGGTGCCCGACAAAGCTACGTGTGAGAAGCTTTATGACAACCTCGACTTCGTGCGCGGCGTCGAAGTTTTCCTCAACACGATGGCGGCCGCCTCCACCCACGCCAATTTTGTGGGGCTAAGGAGCGTCGGTTGCGACAACCACGCCGTCCTCCTTCACGAAGATCGAGTTGATGCCAAGACGCTATTGCTAACCCCAAATACGCAGACCGCGACGCTTTGGTCGCCTCTTGATCTCAAAGCTGGCCCGGTGGTCGTGGAAATTCCTTCCGGGGTTCTCGGTCTCGCAGACGACCACTGGATGAGGCACATCATCGATATGGGCATTTCAGGTCCGGATAAGGGAAGCGGCGGCAAATATGTTTTTCTGCCGCCTGGCTACCAAGGACAGACGCCCGATGGCTACTTCGTCGCCAGATCGAGGACTTTCAATATAACGTGTGGACTGCGTGGCTTCACGATCAAAGGCGATACGCGCCCAGCGGTCGAAGCCTTTCACAAGCATTTTAAGCTTTACGCGCTCGACCAAGCCGGCAATCCGCCGCCAACGAAATTCATCAATGGCTCCGGTTTGTACCTCAATACGGTCCACGCCAACACGTTCAAGTTCTATGAAGAAATCAATCAAGTCATTCAGGACGAGCCGACCTCGGCAGTTGATCCGGAGATTGCGGGCCAACTTGCGGCCATCGGGATCGTCAAAGGCAGGCCGTTCGCACCGGATGACCGGATGAAAAGAATTCTCACGGAGGCGGCGGCGGTCGGCAATGCTACCGCGCGTGCGATCGTATTCAGAGCCCGTAGTGACGACTTCTACTTCTACCCGGGAAAGTCGAACTGGCGTCCGATATTTGTCGGCGGCAGCTACTTGTTCATGCAAAATGATGCGACCCTGCTCGACGCGCGGATCAACTTCTTCTATCAGGCGACCGGTGTTTCCCCGGCTATGGCGGCCGCCCCCGTGGGAAGCGGCTCACAGTATGCAGCAGCAATGGTGGACGCGAGAGGCGATGCGTTCGACGGAGGAAAGACCTATCGTCTCCACCTGCCGCCGAACATTCCCGCCAAGCAGTTCTGGTCGCTCATCCCCTATGACACGCAAACGCGATCTGTGTTGCAAACGGATCAGCGCGATGCCGGTCTGAGCAGCGAGACCGGAACGGTTGCAGCCAACGCTGACGGTTCGGTTGATATCTACTTTGCTCCGACGCGACCTCCGGGAAGAGAGAACTGGATACAAACGGTTCCGGGCAAAAGCTGGTTCGTTTATTTCCGCCTCTACTCCCCGCTGGAGCCGTGGTTCGACAAGAGCTGGCGGCCGGGCGATATCGAGCCGGCGGCGTGAACGATTACGCCGAGCCGGCGGGCGATGTCAGTTGATGGCACGAAACGGACCAGCCCGGTCGGTCTGATGATGTCCTTTGATCGGGGCAGAGCGGAAGTCTCGTTTCGGGGTCGTCAGGACCGTTGTTGACCCTGAACGGACATTTGCTGTGCTGCTATCACAACAATGTAGCTGTGTGCGCCGCCCTGATCGAATAAAGATTGGCGACCCCGAACGGGCGTGCCGCGCAAGCTTAGAAGGGTTATCTATTCAGAGCCACCGGCCTGAACGAGGCCACCAAAGCTTTCTCAAGTTTCCCCTGCATCCGGCAGAGTATCCCGTAGGCTTCCTCACGAGACATCGGCCGGCTGTAACGCCGGTCCTCGATCAATGCCGAAAAAATATCCGAGATAGTCAAAATTCGCACGACGTCACTTATGTTCTCGGCGCAAAGTCCGTCCGGGTATCCACTTCCATCGAGATACTCGTGATGATGTCGAACCGCATCGAGAACTTCAAAGGAAATGTTCTCGTTGCCCTTAAGCGCATCATATCCAAGAGCCGGGTGAGATTCCATAATCACTCGCTCCTTTGCATCGAGACGCCCAGGCTTATCGAGAATTGCCAACGGGATCGTCGCCTTCCCAAGGTCGTGGAACATGGCGGCTGAATACAATCGCTCCAAGTCGCGTCTCGCCAGACCAAGGCTCAGCCCGAAGTCGACGGCTACTCCCGTGACCAAAAGACAATGTTGATACGTACCCTCATGATGGCGGCGAACGATTGCCAACCAGTCGGACAACCCTTTTTCGGCTATATGGTCTGTGATTTTGTCGCCCGCACTCTTGGTGCCCTCCACATCAATCGATACGCCATTTGCCACCGCGGCAAACATTGATGCTATGGCGGTCGCGCCGACAGACGCCGCCCCGGCTTCGTTGTTTGTAGCCGCCGTCGCCGGAGCACCGGGACCCATGCGGTCTGCCAGCGCCGAGAGCAATTCGTCTTGATTGAGAGGCCCGGTCAAGACGCGCGTCGCTCCGAGCGCGTAGGCTTGCGCAATCGACAAGTAGATCGTTTGGTGCAGAATAAAAACGCGTTTTCGCATGTGGCCAAGACTTGCAATCTTCTTCTTCAAAGCCGCGACATTTTCGAAAGTGCGGAGGTCCACGTTCACCACGAGCGCATGGCACTGGCCGCGCTGGACGCTCGGGCCATCAAGCAATTCTGAGGTTAGTTCATGCTGGCGTTCAAGCGCAGCGCGAACGACGGCTAACTTGGCGGGATTATCTGCCACCACATGAATGAACATCAGGAATGATCCTGCCCATCGGATGAATCCGCTTTCTCCTGCACTTACCTCCAGAAAGATCCGTGGTCTTGCGGAGGCTCGTTCAGCCATATCAGCGCTTCGCGCACACCGAGAGGAATAAGGCGCTCCTCCGCGGCGCGGGAGAACTCGCCGTCGCAGAGATAGAGGAGGAAACCGCCGCGTTCATCCCGAAACAATGCCTCTCGGGCATTGCTGAGCGTGAGAGATTGAGAATCGATGAACGGGACAATTCGCGAAGAAATCATCTGCATATGAAATCACCAATTATCGCACGGGCGTAGTGCCCCCTCATGCTGAATTTGCCGCACCGTCTTTCTTTTTGGATTCGTTTGGTATGAAAAGGACGTCAATTTGTGCCCCATCGATCCACACCAATGTGCATCTACGGAACGCGAGACTCATCCGCTGAGCCTTGGAAAGATAGAGTTTCTCGAAGTGTTCCTTGGCGTGCGCAAGCTCCTCATCTGAGAGCTGGGGGACGCTTCGACTGCGTATGGTCCTGCACGAGGTGATCGCCACCCTTCGGTCCATCATTCACTCGCCAAAACTTCGATCCATTCAAGTGATCGAAGGACGTCGGCATAGCCGCTAAAATCATTTTCCCCCGCAGCAACACCAAAAAAATGGCGGCTCTTCTCGTCTCTCATAGCGCGCCTGACACGCTTCGCAAAAAGAGAAAGCTGCTCTTTCGATGGCTGGTTGCTCGCCCTTGTATTATGGTTAGATCGTCTATCAATTTGCGAACGTCGTTCACCAACGGTTTGCTTTTCTGGTTCCGACCGCGTGTCTCTCCCAGACCTTCTATCTTTAGTGTCCCGCCTGCTTCCTCCCAACTCAGGTGGCTGCTCCGGCGTAACGTAACTTTGAGTGCTTCGGCATTTAGGGCACTCAAAAACATCATGGACAAAGCCCGGCTTCTCCGTTTCTTTGCAAGAGAATCGCATCCTAGCATTGCATCGAATGCAAAGCGGATCGCTTGTTAGTGATTCGATCATGCAGCCCTCCACGGGAGCAAAAGGCAGCATCCTTAGCAACATGCAGCCCGATAAGTGTTTCAGCAACAAGACGCTTTAAAAGAGCAGTTTCCGCGTTCGTCAAAAAAATTACTAAATGCCAGTCGGATCTTTTTTCCAATTTCGGAGCAATGCTACACCAACAACATCGATATCATGGTGGCATTGCGATCTTTAACTCTCCTGATTCGAGCTAAGCACGATCAAGCTACAGCAGCCGAAGAGGCGCGGACGTCCCGGTCCGCTCCGAGCAGCCTCGTGCGGATAGCCTCCTCGATTAGCGTCAGGGCCTGATCTAGTTCGCGTGCCCTAGTCTCTGCGTTCTTCGCGCGTAGCTCCGCAGCGGATAACCTCGCTTCGGTGGATGCGATACGGGACTCAGCGACATTCAACGCGTTCTCAGCAGAGTCAGCGCGCCTTTGAGCAAAGAGGAGTTTTTCGTGCGCGGTTCTGCAAAGAGTTTGAGCTCGAATTTCGATCTCGCGCGCGTGATGGTGCAAGTTACCGACAACCTCAGCCGCCTGATACACTAGATCGATGGCCGACTGACCGTCATTTCTTACTGGCTCGGTCGGTCCTCTCGGAAATGCCAGTACGTTTTCGCCCTCTTCGGACCCCTGGTCTTGGTCCGTGACTTGGATGCATTCTCGGAGCCAGTGCGCGAGCGCCACTTCGATCTCCTAAAAAAGCGTTCAGATTAAAAAAGTCTGCGCTTAGAAGGTAAATAGATCGTAAAAATTTGGCATGGAACTTCGCCCGTAACCTTGCGGATATCTGCGGATTCGATGTCGTCTCGGCCGATGCCACGACTTCGGGGCCGTATCCGTTAGGTGCGGCTGAGTCTCTTGTTGGCACTTTTCGGTCATGCCGCCGTGGCCGCCCTATGTCCGTTGTTGGGGGCAGAGCGGAAAACATATGCTCCCGTTGAGCTTTTCAGCTTTTGTGTAGGTTTTCGGATGCCGGCATGACGAGGCTATCCACGCGCTCTTTTGGCCGGCGTCCGAAAAGCGCCAAGGCACGAAATCGCGGGAAGCGGGGCACCGGCGGTGCCGCGGGTGCTATGGGGATTTTGCCGCGGTGCGTGATTTGAGCGCCGGGTAATAATTTTTCGGAGGGTGTACTGGCCTCGAAGGCATGCACAACTTTGGCGTTATGGCACAAGTATTGCTAATTGGGGAAAGTAGGTTTCTCCCCCCATGTGATTTCAAAGAGTTAGGTGTTGCAAAACGGTCACGTTCGACAACTTCTGAGCGATCAGCCTTGCGACAGCTTTGGAGCATCATAGGGCGAACCAATTTTTGAAGGCCGCAACAAACCTCAATGTTGTCTAACTGAAACTGTCTTAAGCTACTCGTCAAGATGATCACTGCTTCTCCGATTTGCACGGTGTCCGTCATTCAAAATTCTTGACGATGCAGATATAGCCTTCTGCATCTCGGGCGCGGAATTGCGGACCGTTCTATCCGCGACCACCATGCTCGCAGACAAGCCGCATCGCCTCAACGGACGAACTAGCGTGCAGCGAATTTGTGTTTTGACGATCTTGCCTCCGGTTACCGCACTCACGGTTGGGCTACCCGCGCAGCGGGCTATCGCGCAGCGATTTCGTGCTATGACCCAATTGAGACATGGGGCCTAACCAGCTTTCGAGGCCGGTTGAGTGCCGTTTTCTACTCGCCGCCGGTGGGGCGCGGCAATCGAATATTGAGTGGGGGACCACTTCATTCTGTGATGAACTCACGGTCGCCTGAAAGAGTGCTATTGGGCCGGGCGCTCCCAGCCGATGAACTCGACTTGGTTCATTGGGCTTCGCCGCGCACCGAGAAAAACGACGACCCGCAGACCGTCTGTTACGTAGGGGTCGTAGCTCAGGTTTGTACGAGGATTGGCCGGGCTTGACACGCCAACGCCGCTCGAAAAACCAAACCGGTGAACTTCCCCCGTCAAGAGTAGGTCCTGGAGAAGATAATAACGGTCCTGATCTACCTCAGGACTGATCCTGTGCGTTGTGAAAGACCAGGACTGTGTCGTCAGCTTCGATCCGATGTCCCGACTGATTTGGCCGACCCAGACATTTTGACCCTCGACCGTGAAAGGCGCCCGCCAAACGCGCAGATGGTTGCGCAAGCTGATATTGTTGCGAGCCTTTTGCAGGGCAACATCTTGCGGACGCCCGAAAACATAGAGAGGGCTGACCGGCGATGTCGTGTACTCGGTGCCAAACACAAAGGCGCTCATCGTCCTCAGCACACTGTGAATATCAAGCGGTTCATCAAGCCGCCATCCCCGCTCGATGAACGGGAAGATTGCGTCCGCGCCGCTTCCAACGACGACAAGATTGAGCGGATCACCCGACCTGTCACCTGCTTTGTTAGCCGCGCAGCAAGGCAAAGTTTCCAGTTTGGCGCGAAGGCTTGCGAGATCCACGTTCTCGCTGTTGGGAGGCAGAGCGCTGAAATCGACCTTCTGCGCAGCATAGGTTTTGCCGCCCAGCGGTATGACGAAGCGGAAATCGAACTGCTGACCAGACCCGACAAAGCTGGCACGGAGAAACTTTAGGCCGCCTTCCCGATGGGTAAGGACAAACCCGGAAGCTTTTTGGCCGGACATAATCACCTCCGGCATGGCCTCCCGTGCGAATAAGCGTTCCCTCTGCTTGTCGGCCTCGCCCGGCAACCATGCTTGATACAGTCGCGACGCCTCCGGCGGCGTGTAGTACTCCGCATCGGTGGTGGCGGGCAAATAGTATAGTGTTCCATCGCTACCATTTTCGACACTCAGCCATACCGCCTGGATACCCTTGTCGGCTAATGCGACGCCAAAGTAGCGACTGCTCTCGTCATCGCTGAGCACCGCTCCGCGGACCATTATTTTATCCTGCACCTGCATCGCAGCGCGTGACACGAAAGCGCCTTGGCCGGACGGATCGGGCTTGGACGCGCTGCATCCACATAGCGCAAGGCAGATCAGCGACGTCCAAATGATGGAAATACATCGATGCATTGACGCGTCCAAGCCAGACGAAATTGTCGTTCTAATGACGTTTCAGCACTCCTTAAGCAACACATCCAGATCAGCCGTTGAGCGCTTGCCGAGGTGATCCGCGTTCGCGTCCAGGAATTCACTGGCGGCGCGACGACCCTCGTCCCGCAGTAATGTCACAAACTCCCACTCAGCGTTAAATTTGGAGGACGCACCAAATTCGGCCAACAGATCGCTCTTGATTCTGTGCGTCCGCATCTGTGCCCAGCGCGCACCTTCGCCTGTTCCGGGATCGGCGACCTGACGCAGAAGAGCGATCATCCGGAGCTCCTTCGTCAGCGGGGAATTGAAGGAAATCTCGGTGAGCCGATCGATAATCTCCGCGGCGGAACGTGGCGTGTTCGCCCGCTCCGTCGGGTTGATCTGCACCAGGATGGTGTCGTGGGCATCGCTTTCGCGAACCAGCGGAGTGATGGTCGGATTGCCGACGTAGCCGCCATCCCAATAGGCCTCGCCGTCGATCTCGACAGCTCTGAACATCATCGGAAGGCAGGCTGATGCGAGCAGCACATCAGCAGTGATCTCATGGTTTCGGAAGATGCGTCCGCGACCGGTCTTTACCTTTGTCGCAGTGACGAACAGCTTGATGGGCGAACGAGCGAGACTTTCAAAGTCGATACTGTCGGCGAGCACGTCCCGCAACGGATTCAAACCGAGCGGATTGAGATCATAGGGCGAAAGCAGTCTCGATATGAAGTCCATTGCGAGGTATGCTGGGGACGTATCGAGCGTCCAGCGACCTGTAATTCGCTCGAAGAAGGAGCGTTGCAGCGGGCTGAACGCCGCCGCGCGCGAGATTCGCTGCCAATACTCGTTGAGAGCTTTGCGCGCGCCCTTGGCTTCCCCTTTCATCCATCCGTCCGCCAGCACCGCGGCATTCATCGCGCCAGCAGACGTCCCCGAGATACCCGCGATGTCGAGCCACGGCTCCTCGAGAAGGCGATCCAGAACTCCCCATGTGAACGCTCCGTGCGAGCCGCCGCCTTGAAGCGCGAGGTCGATTAGTACGGGATCCCGGTCCATCGGTTTCGCCTCAAAATCAACGGCAATGCGGATGCGCGAAGGGTCACGATTTTGAAGAAGGTAGGCGTGATGCCGACGTTCGGCAAATATGACGCTGCGTTGTGCCGTACCCCGAGGACGGCGGGGCCGATCCATCTCGAAAGGATTGGTGCTGCGTTGCGGCGGCGTACAATTTCGTCCGCGCCCGCTGATACGTCTACCCGGCTTCATCACGGCTCATGGTGACCCCGATATTACTTAGGTTGCGCCCTGCGCAGGCCAAAAACCTTGACGAGTGCACCGAATACAGTCAACTATTCGCGTGCGGAACGCACGACGGCGAATACATGCGAACTCCGCGTGACATCGAGGGGACCTACAGCGCGATCGGCGCAAGCGGCGCGGTGGCGGCGGGGGCCGGCGGCGTACGGCTTCAGAACGCCAACGGCGTGGTCCTTGAACTCGCCGGGGCGAGAGTAGGAGTAGAACTGTCGGTAGCCTTGAGCGGCGTGACCGTCAGTTTGCGCTGACCACGACAAAAGCTGCTGATTGACCTTGCTTGTCGGCAGGCCACCAGCCTCAAGGGGCGCGGTGCGGAGTCGTTTGAAGTGCAAGTTGTTGGAGGGGAGACTACGCATGGGTCAGAAGATTGGACATTCTCTCGGCTGCGACTGCCTGGGCCGTCGTCATTTTCTCAAGATCGCGGGCGCGGCAACTGTGGTCGGAATTGGCGGCGGAGGCTTCTTTCTCACGGATTCGGCGCGCGCAGACGCGCTTACCAAGGAGTTCCGCGATAAGTTGACGCCGGAGCAAATCATCCAGGCAATGAAGAACGGCAACAAGCGCTTTCGTAGGGGCGAAAGGAAAGAACGCAATTACCTTCGCGAACAGAGAGCTAGTGCCAAAGGACAATACCCTGCGGCGGTCTTGCTAACATGCGTCGATTCGCGCGCACCGGCCGAGGTCATCATGGACCTTGGAATTGGCGACATTTTTAACTGCCGGGTTGCCGGTAACGTTAGAAGCGCGGACATCCTAGGCAGCATGGAGTTCGCGTGCAAATTGGCAGGGCGAAAGTGGTGCTTGTAATGGGCCACACGGCATGCGGCGCCATCAAGGGCGCAATCGACAATGCCGAGCTAGGCAATTTGACTGGATTGTTGGCCAAGATCAAACCCGCGATAGACGCCACCACCTATGCCGGCGAACGTTCGGCGAAGAACTACGTCTTCGTCGATGCTGTCGCTCGAAAGAACGTCGAGATGACCGTGGCTGGAATCCGGCAGGACAGTTCCGTCCTTGCTGAACTGGAAGCGAAGGGCGCGGTCAAAATGGCTGGTGCCATGTACAACTTGGAGACGGGCGCTGTAGAATTCTTCGACTGAGGCTCCGGAGATTTCGGCTCCTGAAGCAGGCCGGTTGCGTCGGATGACCGCACAATCAAAATGAGCCGTGTCGGCGCTGCGGCATCAATTGCGCGGATCGCGGTTGGCTCGGCAAGGGCCTTGGGCTGAACTGGATCTACGACTGTCTCGCATCATGCACGATGCAGAGATCGATCTATTGGCGGGGGAATCGGCATGGCTGTGGCAGGGACGGCTCGGTGGACGTGGATTTGGCCCGCGCTCGCGTGGATAATCCTGGTGGTCACACTCGTTCTCGGCGGGGGTGGAGTCATCTACTCCGCAGCCGGAGAAGCTTTGTTCGGCACCGTTTTTGCCGCGGTATACCACGCGGAGATGGTTGCACACCGCGTTGGCGAGCCGTTTGGCACGCTTATCCTCGCCCTGGCAGTGACGGTGATCGAGACGGCGCTCATCGTCTCGGTCATGATCGCAGCGCCCGCCGAAAAAGCCGGACTGGCCCGAGACACGGTTTTTGCGGCCGTTATGATCGTATGCAACGGCATCGTCGGTGCCTGTCTGCTGATGGGCGGCGTCCGCCACCGCGAGCAGGGATTTCAGGCTCAAGGAGCGAGCGCTGCTCTGGCGGTCCTCGTTGCGCTGACCAGTCTCACGATGGTTCTTCCGAACCTCGCGGCCCAAGAACTCGGTCCGTTGTACAACAAGCCGCAGCTCATCTTCGCCGGCCTTGTGTCGCTGGTGCTGTATTTCGCATTCGTCTTCATCCAGACGGTACGCCACCGCGACTATTTTCTGCCGGTCAAGACTTCGACCCCGGAGGAACATGCCCCACCCCCGGACAACAGAACGACTGTCCTGAGCGCAGCTCTCCTCGTCGTCTCGCTCGTCGCAATCGTTGGGCTGGCCAAGGCTCTGACGCCCACGGTCGAGCGAGGAATCGATTTTCTCCAAGTGCCGAAAGCGGTCGTCGGCACCATCATCGCTGCGTTGGTTCTTCTGCCCGAGGCAGTGGCGGCCATCAAGGCGGCTCAAAGCGATCGATTGCAAACTAGCCTGAACCTCGCGCTGGGCTCGGCGCTCGCGACCATCGGTCTTACTATCCCGGCGGTTGCCGCGGTATCGATCGTGCTGGGGTATCGCCTCGAACTCGGGCTGGACACCAAAGAGCTGGGCCTGCTGGTGCTGACGCTGCTTTTGAGCGTGATCACTCTGGGCACCGGCCGGACGACGGTGCTTCAGGGCGTCGTCCATTTGGTCATCTTCGCCGCGTTTCTGTTTTTTGCGGTGGTGCCGTGAGCTACCGCTCGGACAAGGCAGGTCGATTGTCAGCCTTTCGGCCTGCGTGAAGGGGAGAGCCGGCAATGATCCGACAACTCTCACGATTTGCGATCTCAGCGGTGCTTGCGGCCGGCTTGCAAGGCTGCGGGGATAAAAAACAGGAAGCAACCGAACAGCCGGTGCGCGGCCTTCGCGCCTACAAGGTCGCCGCAAAGGCCGAGAGCCGCGTTCGCCGTTTTCCCAGCGTCCTGCAGCCGGCGGATGTCAGCAGCCTATCGTTCGAAATCGGCGGGCAACTCAAAGCGGTGACCCTCACCGTCGGCCAGAAGGTGCAGCTGGGTGATGTGCTGGCGGAAATCGACCCCCGATCGCTGCAGACCCAGGTCGACCAGGCCAGCGCCGGCGTGCAGCAGACGCAGGCGCAGCTCGATAACGCGGAGGCCGATTTCCAGCGGAAGGAAGAGCTTTTGAAGCGGGGCGTCGCGACGCAGGCTGTGTTCGACCAGTCGAGGGCCACTCTGCTCAGCTCCAGGGCTCAGCACGACCAGGCGCGCCGTCAGCTCGACTTGGCAAATCACAACCTGGACCGAAGCAAGCTGCTGGCGCCCTTTGCCGGCACCATCGCCCGCGTCGAGGTCAAATCCTTTGCCCAGATCGCTGGGGGACAGCCCATTGCGACGCTCTACAGCGACGACCGCTTCGAAATGTCGTTTCTGGCGCCGTCACCGACGTTCCAGCGTCTCAAGGTTGGGCAGTTGGTCGACGTCAAGATCGCCGACAAGCCGGACCTTTCGCTCAAAGGCGAGATCAACGAGCTGGGGTCCAAAGCCGAGCAGGTGTCCGCCTTTCCGGTCGTGGTCAGGCTCGACAACAGCGCCCCGGGTCTGAACGCAGGCATGTCCGTCGAAGTCACGATCAAGGAACCATTGATCGGCGGCGGCAGCGGCTTTCTGGTGCCACTCAGCGTTCTTGTGCCCGAAGGGGGCAAGGTGTTGCAGACTACAGGGATCGTGTTCCGTTACGACGAAGGAAGCTCAACCGTAAAAAAACGCACCATCACGGTGGGCGGGATTCGTGACAATCGTCTGGTGGTCACTGAAGGCATCGCGGCGGGCGACATCCTGGCCTCGGCCGGCGTCTCTTATCTGTCCGATGGGCAAAAGGTGAAGCTGCTTCCTTTGGAGGAGGAGGCACCTTGAATCTCCTCACCCGATTTGGTCTCGCGCGGTCCCGTTTCACCATCGCGGCCATGATCAGCCTGCTGGTCGCCGGGCTCGGCTTCTATCCGAATTTTCCGAAGCGAGAAGACCCGGTCATAGTCATTCGCACGGCGGTGGTATCGGCTCTCTTTCCGGGGATGGCGCCGGAGCGGATGGAGAACCTTGTTGCCGTCCCGATCGAGCGCAAGATCCGCGAGCTTCCCGAAGTCAAGGACATCAGGACTCTCGCCGGAGAGGGTTCGCTGACGGTCTACGTCGATCTGAAGGACGAGATCGGCAACGTCAATGCCGTCTGGCAGCGGCTGCGCGACAAGATGGGTGACGTCAAGATAGAACTGCCCGACGGCGTCGTCGGTCCCTTCGTCAACAGCGACTTTGGCGACGTCGCGATCGCGACCATCGCGATCACCGGCGAGGGCTTTTCGCCGCGCGAACTGAAGGACGTCGCTGAGGACTTCCGCAAGAAGCTCTACCAGCTCTCCGGAATCTCCAAGGTTGAGCTGCTCGGCGTGCAGGATGAAAGGGTCTGGCTGGAGCTCGACACCCGCAAGCTGGCGGCGGTCGGCGTCCAAGTGAACAGCCTGATCAAGGACCTCCAGGGGCAGAACGTGGTACTGCCATCCGGAAACATCAACGCCGACGGCACGCGCCTGCTGCTGGAGACCTCCGGCGATTTTCCGAACGTGCGCGCGATCGAAACGATGCTGACGCGGGTCGGGACCACCGACAGCCTAGTGAGGCTCGCCGATCTCGTCACCGTGCGCCGCGACTACGTCTCTCCCAAGGTCAAGCCGATCTATTTCAACGGCCGTCCCGCCGTCATGCTCAGCGTCATCATGCAGCCGGACCAGGATGTCACGCAGCTCGGCCGCAAACTCCGTGCGGCGTCAAGCGACTATGAGCGGAGGCTGCCGATCGGCTACGCGATCGATTTCGCGACGTATCAGGCCGACCAGGTCAGCGCCTCCGTCAATTCCGCACTGTCGAGCGTGGCGCAGACCTTCATCGTCGTCGCCGTGCTGGTGGTGCTTTTTCTTGGTTTGCGGGCTGGAACCGTTGCGGCGATGATCGTTCCGTTCGCCGTGATGTTTTCGCTGATCGGCATGCGGGCGCTCGGCATCGCCCTCGAGCAGGTGTCGATCGCCGCCATCATCATCGCGCTTGGCCTGCTGGTCGACAACGGCGTAGTGATTGTCGAGGATATCGTCAGCCGGATCGGTCGCGGCGTGCCGCCCCAGGAAGCCGGCTTGGCGTCGGGCGAGCAGTATGCGCTGCCGCTCCTGATCTCCTCCATCACCACCATCGCGGCGTTCCTGCCGCTGCTGCTATTGTCGGGGTCATCAGGAGAATATGCGTTCTCACTGGCGGCCGTTGTGGCTTTGACACTGGGCGGCTCTTGGATCACCGCGCTTTACATCCTCCCCGCGCTGACCGTTTGGCTGATCGGCCGGCGGGGCGCGTCGGGCAGTGAAGATGCGGCTCCGTCGCGTATACAGCGCTTCTATGCCTCGGCACTCGGCTCTGCTTTGCGTTTCTCGCCCTTCGTGTTGGCCGCGTGCATCGTGCTGGTCCTGTTGGCGGTGACGCAGTTCGCCCGCCTGCCCAAGCAGATGTTCCCGCTCAGCGAACGCAGCCAATTCCTTGTCTACATGAACATGCCTGACGGGACCGACATCTCGCAAACCGAAGTCCGGGCGCGTGAAATTGAGCGATGGCTCGGAGACAAGGCAGCCAATCCCGAAATCGCGAGCGAGATCCTATATGTGGGGGACGGCGGCCCAAGGTTCTATCTGACCCTGACTCCGGTCGCACCGGATCCGGCCTCCGCCTTCTTCCTGGTCAACACAAAGGACTATGAGGGCGCGGTGCGGGCGTCAGATCGCGTCTGGAAATATCTCTATGCCAATCATCCGGAGGCCCAGTTCAAGATCAAACGGCTGGCGATGGGAGCCGTGGAATCTGGCATCGTGGATGTGGAAATCTCAGGCCCGGACGAAGACCGGCTGCTTGCGCTGGGCAAACGCGTGCGCTCATTGCTCCAGGCCGCTCCAGACGTTCGCGACAACGATGACGACTGGGGCAACAAGATCGTCAAGGTCGTCATCGAAATCGATCAGGACCGGGCGCGGCAGTTGGGCGTGACGTCCGAGGAAGTTACTCGGCTGCTCAATACTTATTTCAGCGGCACCGCGGTCTCGATCTATCGCGAAGGCGACAACGCCATTCCGATAGTTCTCCGCGCCGGAGCATATACCCCGCAGAGTCTGGAAGGCCTCACCAGCGCTACCTTCGCGAAAAATGGCGGCCTGATCTCCCTGGCGCAGGTCGCCAGGTTGAAGCCCGGATTCGATCTGGCGCGCATCCGCCGCAAGAACCAGGAACGGACGATCACGGTCACCGCCCGCAGCACCTCGCTGACCGCCGGGCAGCTATTGGATTCCATTCAGCCGGGCCTGCAGGAGCTGGATCTCGCCGGGACCTATCACGTTGCTATCGGCGGCGAGATCCAGAAGAGCGCCGAGACGAACCAGAAACTGGCTGCGGGACTGCCGGTCGCGCTGGCCGTGATGGTGCTGGCGATCATCCTGCAGTTCAACTCGTTCCGTCGCACGCTTCTAACCTTCATGAGCATACCGCTGATCCTGATCGGCATCCCGTTCGGCCTTCTCACGGCGGGACAGCCGCTCTCGTTCTTCGGCACCCTCGGCATCATCAGTCTTTCCGGCATCATTATCAACAATGCCATCGTGCTCATCGACCAGATCGATATCGAGCGGGAGATGCTCCCGCTGCGCGAAGCGGTCGTGGCAGCGTCGCAAAAGCGCTTGCGTCCGATCCTGCTGACCTCGGCAACGACGGTGCTTGGACTTGCACCTATGGCGATTGCCGGCGGCGCGCTGTGGCAGCCGATGGCGGTGCTCATGATGTCGGGGCTTGCTGTCGCGTCGCTGCTGACCCTGTTCTTCGTTCCAGCCGGATACTTCCTGCTGTTTTGGTTCGATAAGGACCTCCCTCCGGCATACCATTTCAGACATGGGGCCTGATCCGCGCTTGAGGCCGAATAGTGCTCTTGAACAGCAGTTCATGAACCTTGGCGGACTCCCGCCCCTTTTTGGGTTAGAAGCTTAGTTTCGTGAGATTTCTCAATCCCGCTGCTAATCTGCTTCTTGCAATGTCGCTTTGCTCCCTGCCTAAGCCCATTATGCGACCTAGGTCATGCTCTGCCAGGACCCGCCCGAATGACGATCCGCAAGAAAATCTTTCTTCTCGCCGGCATTCTGCTGGCACTGTTCGGCGTCGTGGTCGGCGTACTCGCCGTTATTCAAAAGCTGGACAGTGATCAAATAAACAACATTGCCGAATATGAGCTGCCGTTGACGCGGCTAGTCGCAGAAATCGATGTCGATACCGACAGGTACGAGCTAGGCATCTTGCGCGCGCTGCGGCTTGATCCGCTGAATCCTCCAGATCTCGCTGCGGCGGTTTCAGCCAAGCAGGAGATGACGGGCGAACTGCGCGCCGATGTTGATGCGGCTACCGCATTGCTCGCCAAAGCGATCCAGGACCCGAGCTATCGGACCGCGGAGCGCGTCGAACTGGCGCGCATTGAAGGGTCGTTCAAGTACCTCAGTCGCAGCCTCGAAGGATTTCTGGCTACCGGAGAACTGACAATGGCGGCCCTTGTCGATGGCCGACGCGAGGATGCCCGGACGGCCTCGCTTGGCTTCACCAAGTTTGCGCAAGCCTTCGGACCGGATCTATCCGAGATTCGCCGCAACCTCGCCAGTCTCACGGATCGTGCTACCCGCGCTGTTCTCGCAAGACAACGGCTCAACACCTACATGAGCTTTGGCTTGTTCGTGGCCGCCTGTGGCATCGGCCTCGGTATCAGCGCAGTGGGATCGGCCCGTGTGGTCGGAGGTCTGCGCCAGCTGGTGGTCCGCACCCGCGCAATCGAGTCTGGCACGGATTCGGAGCCCTTGTCAGTTCTCACGCGCGACGAGGTTGGCGAACTCGCGCTATCGTTTAATCGCATGGTCGAGGAGCTTCGCACGCGGGAGCGCATCAAGGATACGTTCGGCAAGTTTGTCGACCCACGCATCGTCACCCGCCTGATCGGCAGCGGTGCCGAACAGGCCGAGCGCCGCACGCTCACGATCTTTTTTTCCGATATTAAGAACTTCAGCGGTATCAGCGAGCAACTAACCGCCAGCGCTGTCGTCAATCTGCTGAACAGCTATTTCGGAGCGGTCGCCGACGTCATTCATGCCCATCATGGCTTTATCGACAAATACATCGGTGACGCTGTCATGGCGTTCTGGGTCTCACCGTTCTCTGCCGGCGATGATCACGCCAGCGACGCCTGCCTCGCGGCGCTCGCACAACAGGAAGCGATCATCCAGCTGCGCGCCCAGTTGCCCGAGATCACCGGAATGCGACGCAATCCGCCGAAGCTTGCTATCCGCATGGGGATTGCCACCGGCGAAGCCGTGGTCGGCACCATCGGCTCGGATACCGCGCGATCTTATACCGTGATCGGCGACACAGTGAACCTCGCCTCGCGTCTCGAGAGTATCAACAAACTCTATGGCACCTCGCTCATCCTCAGCGAGGAGACCTATCGAATGGCCCAACAAGTCATTGAGGCACGCGAGCTCGATCTTATCACTGTCGCCGGAAAGACCGAGCCGGTCCGTATTTATGAGGCAATGGGTCGCTTCGGCGAAATCGCGCAGGAACGGATTCAGCTTCGCGAGATGTATGCGAACGGTCTGGCTGCCTATCGCCGGCAGGATTGGGACGAGGCGCAGACGTGTTTCGAAAACTGCCTGCTCAGTGATGCGGAGGACGGACCTTCGCGCCTGTTTGTCGACCGCGTCAGCCAATTGCGTAGCGTTCCGCCGCCAGTCGATTGGGACGGGGTCTGGCATTTTTCCGAAAAATGACGCCCTCGGTTAGATCAAGGGTTGTTGCGGTGGGGCGCGCGACGCACCTGATTGTTGCGGATTCACAAGTCTCTTGTTGGCACGAACCGGACCAACTGGACTGGTCTGACGATGTCCGTTCTGCGGGGTGGACCGGAAGTGATCGGTGAGCAGCCAAAACGACGCGATTGACCGGACATCGACGACCAAAGTCGGCAACCGGCACACCTGCGGGTCTCCGGAACTTTGGGGTGATTCCGGGAGTTATGAATTGGGCGGTATTGCGCGATTTCGCTTTCGGCTCAACACCCATATGCCGTCTGTCGCCGCAACGGCGGCATCGCAGGAGGCTCTCATGAGTATCAAGCGAATCCTGGTTCCACTTCCCGGCTCAGCCAATCACACCGGTCAAATTGAAACGGCCCTGTCTGCCGCGAAGGCGTTGGGGGCTCACGTCCAGGCACTGTTCATCAGTCAACCGCCGCCGGTCACGCGTGCGCCTGGCGGCCTAACGGTCACCGAAATGGGACGAACGGTGACCGCCCCATCGATAAACTGGCACGCCGAGGAACGGGAGCGAACAGCGCGGGACGCGCGAGAGGTTTTCGTGCAGGCCTGCGCGCGAGTCGGCATCCCGATGCTATCGGCGAACGACGAGCCCGGCAGCCCGCTCGCAGCATCCTGGCGCAAAGCCGAGGGATCGTATGTGGAAATCGCGGTGCAACGGGCCGCTGCCTTCGACCTAATGGTCGCCGCAAGCGCCACCGTGATGGAATCGCTCGTGGCCATTGCCGAGCAATCGCTGCTGCGGACCCGTCGCCCCGTGCTGTTGGCGCCGGCTCGCCTGCAGAGTGATCTGACCGACAGCGTGATGATCGCCTGGGACGAGAGCCCGGAATGCTGGCACGCGGTCTCGGCTGCCATACCGTTCATGCAACTTGCCAAATCAGTGCAGGTCATAAGCGTTGACCGGGACGCCAGCAATCGCCAAGCCTCGCAGGCGGAGGTGCTTGCCTATTTACGCTGTCATGGCATCGGTGCGACCGCGCAGGTGGTTGCACCGGAATTGCGCTCGGTGGGCGATACGCTGCTCGCGGAGGCAGAGCATGAAGCCGGCCTGCTGATCATGGGCGCCTATTCCCATAGCCGCCTGCGCGAGATTCTTCTGGGCGGGGCCACGCGCCACATCCTTAAGAACGCTTCGGCACGCCCCGTTCTCTTGGCGCATTAGCCCTCGTCAGAGCGCAATCCCAGTTCAGGTTGCCGCCGACGCCAACGCTATGGCGGGCTTGCTCACTCGCCGAAGGCGGGTTGGGGGGCCGTGCGATTAACGCACCGACGCTGCCAAACGCATCACCCTCCTCCCCGGCGAATTGGGTCTCCCGAGTTCGGCACTTATGGCAGATCGTGGTCGGGTCGATTTGATCGGATGTCGGTTTGTGTTGAGGGTTTCGGATGCCGGCCAGCGACATCGGCACGACATACACCAGTGGCCGGTGTCCGAAAGCCGCCAAGGAAAGAACCCGCGGGGGATGGGGCGCGGAGAATGCCGCGCACTGCGCTATGGGGATTTGGCTGATGCGGAAGGTGTGAGCGCGGGAGCGCCGTGTCCTTTGAGGCGGTTGGTTACTTGGCTGGCAGGCAGCCATAGCTCGGGTTGATGATTGAGATTGTTATTGAGTGTGTCGGTTGCAGGGATGCTGAGTTGTCGGGACGGCGCATCTGCGCGAGCGTGGTCGGAGCCGGTCTGCAACCGACGGTGGGCAAGGTTGTCAGTGCATCGTTTCAGCAGATCGATCGTGATCATGACGTATCGATCCTGACGGCGATGATTGGACCGGTCGGCCGGTGATGCGGTGTCGAGCCGCGCTTGAAGGTCTCGATGATGTTCATGCGACCGCCGCAACACGGGCACGGGTGGGTCGCCTGGTCGGTTGCCGCGGCACTATCGGGAGGCTGCTGCTGGTGCACGGTTTGCACAGGTGCCACCGCAGCAATCAGCTGACGCGCCCGCGCGATGGTCTCGGTCTTGGTGCCGCTGGCTAGCAGACCGCAGTGCCTTATCCGGTGGAATCCGCATGGCAGGACGTGCATCAGGAATCGCCTCATGAACTCGTTCGGCTTGAGCGTCATGGTCTTGTAGCGGCCGGGTCCCTCGATCCGGTAGTCCTTGTAGCTGAACGTGACGCCGGTCGCGTCGGCGGCGATGAGGCGGCTGTTGGAGATCGCGACCTGGTGGGTGTAGCGGGACAGATAGGCCAGCACCTGCTCGGGCCCGGCGAACGGCCGCTTGCTATAGACGAACCACTTGGTGCGATGCAGCGGTGCGAGATAGGCCTTGAACGCGGCCTTGCCGGCGAGGTGGGCGTGGTCGCCGAAGAACTGCAGGCGGCCGGTATCGTGTGCGGCGAGCAGCATCTCCAGCATCAGGCGGCGGAACAGCCGCGACGGTACCTTCACCGGCAAGAGAAAGTTTGGACGGCAGCCGATCCAGCGCGTGCCGTCGAGCGATATCCCACCACCCGGCACGATCATGTGGACGTGTGGATGATGGCTCATCGCGGAGCCCCAGGTGTGGAGCACCGAGGTGAAGCCGATCTTGACGCCGAGGCGCTTGGGATCGGCTGCAATCGTGCGCATTGTCTGCGAGGAAGCCTTGAACAAGAGATCGTAGACGATGGCCTTGTTCTGGTAGGCGATGGTCCCGATCCGCCCTGGCAATGTGAACACGACGTGGAAGTAAGGGACGCCCAGCAGTTCTGACTTGCGCTGCTTTATCCATGCCAGCGCCTGCGAGCCCTGGCACTTGGGGCAATGCCTATTACGGCAGCTGTTATAGGCGATCTGCGTGTGCAAGCAGTCCTCGCAGCGCATGACATGGCCGCCGAGAGCCACCGTGCGGCAGCTCTCGATCGCCGACATCACCTTCAACTGGCCGAGGCTGACGTGACCGGCATTGGCTTTACGCCAAGCGGGCCCGTAGTCGCGGAAGATATCCGCGATCTCCAGGGCGGGGTGAGCCATGATCGCCGTGGCTTATGCCGGCGGCTTGTTCTCCGGTGTCAGCGGCGTGAGCCGATCCAACGGGCTCATGACCGCGCGGATCACGTTGGTGGCTACCCGCGCGTAGAGCGCGGTCGTATCGACCCTGGCATGTCCGAGCGGTCATGAGTCATAATGCACCTCGGCTTAACTCATTGAAAGTCAAAGACGTGCTGCGTGGCATTTTGTGTTAGCGGAGGCTTCCGAAGCTTTCCCTTGGCAAAGCCTGCCAAGTCCTCAGCCCTGATCACCCAAGGCGCGCCCGCGCAAGCTTGTCGGCCTTTGATGTCGCCGCGGCGGAGCATGCGCAACGCCGTCATGTTGCAGACGCCGATGAGTTTTGCTGCCGCTTCGAGCGTAATCTCGCCGCGCTCCGCCCACTCGCCGTCGCGGAAGACGGCGATGTTGTGATGATTGCGGAAGCCGCACACGCGCTCTTGCGTCCAGGCATTGCCGTGCCCGGTCTCGACACCGGTGCGATTGAGCAGGCGCGCGATCTGCCGATCGGGCATCAGCCGCGCCAGCTCACGAACCAGCGCGATCGTGTCGTCGGGGATGCGCGGATTGTGCCGGCCGGCCGCATTCAGTCGCTGTTTGACTTGCAGTTGGGTATGATCGCCGCCTTGCCAATGCAGGACCGCATGGATGATTACACCGTCCCGGCGCACTACGATCTCCGTGAGAGCCGCACGAAGGATGCGCTTGCGTGTTCCGGCGGTTGCAGCGGGATGCAACCAGGCGCGCTCCAGATCAGCACCGAGTGCCATCAATTGCTGGCGCTCCGACTCACCGAGCGGCGGCGGACGACGCGCAATCAGGGCGGCAATCTCTCCTTCGACCCTTGCGACAGCCTTCAATGCCTCGTTCCAGCGACGCTCCAACTCGCCAGCGACCAGACGGTTTGCCGGGTCGACGGCGTCATACTGTCGGCGCGCATGCGCGGCTTCGTAGCGTGCATGTTGCAGCGACAGCTCCAGCTGGCGCACAGCTGCGGTCGTCGTGCTTGATTGCGCCTCGGTTGCCTTGAGCGCTGCCTCGACGCCGAGCGGCTTCAGCACGCGCAGGACCTCGTTGCTGATCGCGGCATCGATGCTCAAGCCGCTGATCGAAATGCAGCGCGCGGCGCCGTGGTTCGTGCGCGCGCCGTAGCAATTGTAACGGCCGATCTTGCCGCCGTAGTGCACATGCAGCTTGCGGCCGCAGTGGCCGCACCGCAGCAGTCCAGCCAGTAGCAACTCGCCTTCGCGGGGTGCTCCGCGAGCAAGTGCGCTGCTCATGCCGGTTGCATTGCTGGCGATGACCCGGAGGTTGCGCTCGAACTCATCCCAGGTGATGTAGGCCGCGTGGTGATCCTTGATCAAGACGTCCCATTCGGCCATGGGCTTTTGCACACCACGCCGGATATGCTTGCGTCCACCTTCGACACTCACACGGCTCTTAGTGCGCCCGAACGCATAGGCACCTGCATAGATCGGATTGGTTAGGATGTTGTGCACGATGTTGTAGGCCGGCAGTCGCCACACGACGCCATGCGCCTCGCCTTGGCGCGACTTGACGGGCAGCTCGATGCCCTCGTCTCTCAGCCAGATGTGCACCTGTCGCGCACTTTGCAGCTCGGCGAACTTGGTGAACACCAGCTGCAGGGCATCTTGCACGCGTTTGTCCGGATTCTTCTCTATGCGATCGCGACCGATCTTCACATAGCCGGCGGCGACACCGAGGACCAGCGCGCCGCGGCGGGCCTTCTGCTTCAGCGCTTCCTGCGAGCGCTGGCGGAACATCGAAAGTTCAAGCTCGCTCATCGTGCCCTTCATGCCAAGCAGCAGCCGATCGTTGGGATGGCGAGGATCGTAGATTCCGTCCTCGTCGACGATGAGCGTGCCGACCAATCCACAGAACTCGATCAGCGTATGCCAGTCGCGGCCATTACGGGCAAGACGCGACGCCTCGATCGCGAGCACAGCGCCGACACGGCCGTCGCAGATCGTTGCGAGCAGCCGCTCGAAGCCGGGACGCGCGATGCCGCCGCCCGAGCGGCCGAGGTCCTCGTCGATGACCTCGACGTTGCTCCAGCCAAGCTGTTTGGCGCGATCGACGAGGCCGTATTGGCGCCGTCGGCTCTCATGATTATGCGCGAGCTGGTCTGCTGTCGATTGCCGGATGTAGACGCAGGCGCTGCGGGCGAGATGCTCAGTCGTGATCTTGGTCATCGCCGCTTCCCCCGCTTGCCGCCTTTGCCAGCGCCGCCGCGATCTCGCGCAGCAGCACCTCGATGACCGTCGCGAGCTCGCTCTTTTGAGCTGCACGCAGTTCGACGCACGGTCGCCCGGCCTCGAACAGGCTTGGCTGGAGATTCTCGGATCGATGCGTCATTCTCTGGTTGCTCCGTTTTTGATTCGGACGCCAGATAGCCTAGAAGCGCATCGACCTCGTTGCGTAGGGAGCAAAGAACATCCAGGGGAAAATGCGGCTCAACGCCGATCTGGAACCGGGACGCAGCCTCGTCAGTCATCCACGCCGGAAGGCAGGCAAAGGTGCCGTCAAGTTGGTGCACAACGAGAAACGCGGCGCCGCCTCGCTCAAGCCGCCGCCTAACGCCTACCGTCTCGCCGAAGCGAGGATGAAATCGGTAGGTGATGCGTGCTTCAGCCTGTTGTTCGCGGGCAGTATGTCGCCCTTCCGAGCAAAACCTGGATCAAACGCACATCGGTTTTCTCTTCGAGCAGGTGAGTGGCAAAGCTGTGGCGCAATGTGTGAGGCGTCACTCGCTTCTTGATCGCCGCTCTATCGGCAGCGGCATGAACGACGCGATTGAATTGCCGCGTCGTCAGCGGCAGCAGCGGATCACGGCCCGGGAACAGCCAGACCGCGGGCCGGGCGATGCGATACCAATCGCGCAGCAACTCCAACAGCAGCGGGGAAAGCATTGCAAAGCGATCCTTGCGCCCCTTGCCCTGCTCGATGCGCAGCAGCATGCGCTTGGAATCGATGTCCGACACCTTCAGCGCCACGACTTCGGAGACCCGCAGTCCGGCGCCATAAGCAGCGCTCAGCGCCGCCTTGTACTTCGGCCCGGGGGCCGCCTCCAGCAGCCGTGCGATCTCCTCCAGGCTCAAGATTGCCGGGATCCTGCGCGGCTCCCGCACGAACGTGAGGTGCCTTGCCATCTCGGGGCGGTCGAGCGTCACGGTGAAGAAGAAACGCAGCGCCACAACCGAGCCATTGATGCTCGGCGCACGCACCCCGATTTGCGTCTGATGCAGCTGGAAAAGGCGAAGATCCTCAGGCGCGGCCGTATCGGGCGCGCGGCCGAGAAAGGCTGTAAACGTCCGGACGTGCCGGATATAGTTGTTGCGCGTCTCCTCGACGAAATTGCGCACCGTCATGTCTTCGATCATGCGCCGGCGCAGCGGGCTGATGGGTTTATCACTCATCGGGGTGCTCCTGTCTTGAGGTGGAGGTTGCTTGAACCCTTCGATTCTCAAGACAGGACGCTCGGCTTGTCACTATCTCCCGCTCACCTCGTCACTCCATCGGTGCCACTGGCTCCGCTCCGCGCACAGCGCGCTCCCGCAAAGCGGGTTCGTTCTGTGGCACTTTTCGGACGTGCTGGGTTGGCCTGACGATGTCCGTTCCCGGGGAAGACCGGAACTGTCTGGCGGACGGTCGAAACGGCGCGATTGACCCAACTCGGAAGTCGCGCTTTGTTGCTACCTGCAGAGCCTTGGGCACGCCAGCGTGCGATTGCGGCAAGTGAACCGCGCTTGTGCGGCTCCACAAGGGAGCGACGGTACGGCGCTCTCGCGATCGTCGGAGATCGGCCATGTACGGCATTCACGCAACCGCCCTTGCGGCTTTAGCTTCATTAGCAATCGCATCGCAAACCTTTGCCGCCGATGGCGACCCGGCGCGAGGTCAGCGCTTATTCGGGGCGTGCGCCGCCTGCCACTCTTTGCAGTCCGATCAAAACATGACGGGTCCGAGTCTAGCCGGTCTATGGCAGCGCAAAGCAGGAAGCGTGGAGACTTTCGCCCGCTACTCCGCCGCGCTCAAATCCGCGAACATCGTTTGGGATGACAAAACGCTGGATCAGTGGATCACTGATCCGCAACATGTCGTGCCTGGTAATCAAATGACTTTTGCCGGGATCACGGATGCAAGCCAACGTGCCGATTTGCTCGCGTTCCTAAAAAAAGCAACCCAGCCCGGCGGCTCACAGACTGCTCAAGGGCCAATGGGTGGCACGGGCGGCATGATGGCCGGCGGACAAGTTCCTAATCTCAAGAAGCTTGATCCATCAGATCGAGTGCAGGCAATCACCTACTGCAAAGACACTTACACGGTCACGACGGCGAACGGCGAGACACACAAGTTTTGGGAACGGAACCTCCGATTGAAGACGGACGCGAGCAGCGATGGCCCGGAAAAGAGTGCTCCGGCTTTGGTTGCAGCTGGAATGATGGGCGACCGCGCGGACGTGATCTTTGCTGAACCAAATGAGATTAGCCCGTTCATTACTGTGAAATGCGAGTAATTGGGCTCAAATAGCCCATAAGCAATGCGGTGCGCGCCGCGCGCCATGTTTCCTACTGGGCACGTTTAAGACATGCAGAGACCCACCAGATGTCCGCTTAAAGGAATTGGCGCACGATCATCGACGCAAATAATCCGAAGCGCACATCCTCTCAACGACCATGCGGAACGACGGCCTTCGGGCCACCGCGATAAGCGTGGGGCTTGTTGGCCTTAACTCCAGGCGCGTACACATCGATTCCCTGCGCGTAGATATCGCCTCCGCTGCTGATTTGCCGCATCGAGGGGGCAACAGAGGATTTCGGGCCGCCCTGGTACTGCTGTGCCATGGTGGACACAGTCAGGAATGGCGTGATGAGTGCGACGGCAAGGATGAATTTGATATTCATGATTTTCCTCCGGCATTTGCTCGAAAGGACCACTGGCAGGTTACAGGTCTTGCTGCATCGATCTTCATCAAAGAGGCGTGAGAATGCCTCGTTTTTAGCCTTTGACGAAAATTGTCTTACCTGCTGCACAGGCGAGCGCCGCGTCGTCCTCGAACGATAACCCTTTTACAATCAGCCATATAGATGGCCTTTCTTAGGGGCGTCGGGTGGTGGCACGCGATTTGCGATGCGTGGCGCAGGATTGATCCGATACTGCCGAGGAAAATGACATGCGAGCGCACCTGATTGCTGCCGTTGTATCGATGGCGCTAACCGTTACATCGGCTTCCGCGACCGTAATTATCAGCGACGACGTCGGCGGTAAGATGCGGGACTACACGACGCACTTCCAACAGGTGCGCGACTCCGGCGAGCCCGTCGTCATTGCCGGTACATGCGTTTCGGCCTGCACAATGGTGCTCGGATTCGTCCCGAGCGACCGAATCTGCGCCACCCATAACGCGGTGCTTGGTTTCCATGCCGCATGGATGTTCGATGACTCCGGCAAACGCGTCGTCAGCGCATCCGGGACGCAAGATCTAATGAAGACCTATCCAGCTCCAGTACGCGCCTGGATCGCACGGCACGGTGGGTTAACCCCAAAAATGATGTACCTGCGAGGTCGTGATCTCGCCGCCATCGTTGCGCCCTGCAATAGCTCACGCGTGGCATCTGTTTCACGCGCGAAGCGTCTCGGCGGCACGCATCAAGTTGATGATACAAATACGCCTCGCGCCAGTTTTGACGGGCACTGAATGACTGTCCATCGTACTGGCTTGCTCAAGTCCTTGCGGCCTCAGCAAGGCACCTGAGCGATAAGCGCGGATATCACGCAGGCTTCGGGTTCATGTCCGGTTGTGGCACAACCCGGACATGTCGCCGTGGTCGCTCTACGTCCGTTGTTGGGTGCAGAGCGGAAAATATATGCTCCCATTGAGCTTTTCAGCTGCTCACCTGAAGCGGTCCTGGGGCAACCCGTCATTCGATCACCTCGTCAGCGAGCGTGAGGAGTGTCGCCGGCAACTCAAGGCCGAGCGCCTTAGCGGCTCTGAGATTGATCACCAGCTCGAATTTGGTCGACTGCACCACCGGTAGGTCGGCAGGTTTGGCGCCTTTGAGAATGCGGCCCGTGTAGATGCCTGCCTGGCGATTCACCTCCCTGAAATCGGGCCCATAGCTCATTAGGCCACGCGCTGTCGGGAAAGCACGATCAAAGTAAAGTGCGGGAATGGCATAGCGCGCCGCCAGCGCGATGAGTTGATCGCGGCGGCTGAATAAGAATGGTTCGGGTTGAACAACGAGCGCAGCGGCGCGCTGCTGCACGAGGTCCGAAATAGCCGCGTCGATTTCGCGTTCATCGCGGGCGTTCGCGATAATTAATTGCTGTCCGAGTCCGCGCTGCTACCTGCATGTCGGGCAAATCGAACGTAGTATTCGGACTGCCCGGGTTCATGAGAAAGCCGATCGCAACCGCCTTGGCGAATAAATCGCGCAGCAATTGCAGGCGTTTCTGCCCGAGCGCCACTGCAATGGTGCTCACGCCGGTGACGTTGCCGCCTGGACGGTTGAGACTGGCGACAAGGCCGAGCGTTACCGGGTCGCTGCCGAACGCGAACACGATCGGAATAGTTGAGGTCGCGTCCTTTGCGGCGAGCGCGGTGACCCCGCCGCCGCCAACGGCGATAACGGCTACTTGACGACGAACAAGATCGGCCGCCAGCGCTGGCAACCGATCAAATTGACCCTCCGCCCAGCGGTACTCGATCGTTACGTTCTGGCCTGCGACAAAGCCGGTTTCTTTCAGGCCCTGCTGGAAGCAGCCACGAAGGGCGCGTACGGGCCGGATGACGTGCCGCTCAAATACCCGAACACCGGCAACGTCGGCTGCTGCGCGCGCACCGCAAACGTCCACCCGGCGGCTGTGCCACCGACAAGCGTCAGGAAGTTTCGTCGCCTGATCATGCTCGACCGTGCAGACTAGCACAGTTCCATCGCCGAGTATCCGAGGAACGCCCGCTGTCCTGACGGCCGCTGAGACCGCTCCTGGCACAAACCCGAAATGCCGCAATGTCCGCTATACCGCCGCTGTTGGGGGATAAGCGGGCGGACGTCGCGCGGAGAGCCCATTTCGGTAGCGATTGGACCCAAAGCGGTTATCACCCGGCCTTCTGACCGCATATCAATGCGCTACGGCGCCGTAACAAGTGTGGTAACTTTTAGAGTGTGTTGGGCATAGCCCTAAGCGGGGGCTGTATGAGACGACGCGCTTTTATCAGAATGATTGCTGGCTCAACGGTCGCCTGGCCGCTCACCGCGCGCGCGCAGCAATCGGCGATGCCAATCATCGGGTTTCTTAGCAGCGCATCGCCCAGGGGATGCCGGTGACTAATAACAGAAGGAGGCAGGCCGTGAAAAGCATCGCGAAATTGACCAAAGGGATCACCATTATCGCATTGACAACGCTAATCGGCCACGCGCCAGCGCTGGCGGGAACATTCGTCTACGTATCGAATGCCGATGAAGGCGACATCGGGGTCTACAGCGTACAGATGGATGGCTCTCTGAAGCCGGGCGAGCGCGCCAAGGCGGCGAACATCGTCATGCCGATGGCGGTGAGCCCGGACAGGCGCTTTCTTTACGCGGCGGCGCGCTCCAAACCGTATTCGGTGTTCGTCTATGCGATCGACCCAAACACGGGCGCATTGAAGACTTTGTCAGTGTCCGCGCTTGCCGAGAGCTTTCCGTACATTTCGCTCGACAAGACGGGGCGTTACCTGTTCGGTGCGTCGTATGGCTCGCACCTGATCAGCGTCAACGCCGTCGGAGCGGACGGGCGCGTGGCTCCCGAGCCGCTGCAGGTGATACCGGTGGGCCGTAACGCCCACGCGATCCGCGCCGACGAGAGCAACAGATTCGTTTTCGTCCCAACGCTCGGCGGCGACGCGATATTCCAGTTCACGTTCGATTCCAAGACCGGGCACCTTGCTTCGAACACGCCAGCGGTCTTCCTAACGAAACCCGCGCTGGGCCCGCGCCACTTCATTACGTCGAGCGACAACAAATTCGTGTACGTGCTGAGCGAACTTACCGGCTCGGTCACGACGTTTTCGCTCAACAGCGATACAGGGCTGTTGACGGAAGTGAGCTCGGCATCCGGCTTGCCGCCTGAACCCAAGCTCGTGCCCGGCGCGCCGCGCGCCCCAGTAGGCGTGCCCGGCGGCCCGCCGCTGCGCAACACCGACAACGATATCTGGGCCGCAGATTTGCATCTGACACCGAACGGCAAATTTCTCTACATGACGGAGCGCACCAGCAATTCCCTCGCTACGTTCAGCGTCGATGGTGCAAGCGGCAAGCTTATTTATCTTGGCAGTACGCCCACGGAGAAACAACCACGCGGCTTTGCGATTGATCCCAAGGGAAGATTTCTCGTCGTCTCTGGGGAAAAGTCGGACACGATTTCAGCTTACGCGATCGACGAGGCGAGCGGCGCTTTGACACTGATCGGCAACTATCCAGCAGGAAAGGGCGCGAACTGGGTGGAGATCGTCAGTTTTGATTGAAGGCGCGGAATACAAGCCTCAATACCGACAACAGCGCTGCGCGGATCAGCAACGCTTTAAGTCTTAGCGACCTTTTTGCAGTGCGAGAGTCTCTTGTTGGCACAAACCGGCGGTTGGAGGTCGGGCAGAGCATGTCCGCTCTGCCCGGGTATTTCAGACATCAACTTGTTCCGCTATTGCCAATGAATCGTCTACTTCGATCCCGAGATATCTGGCCGTGCTTTCGATCTTGGTGTGGCAGAAGCTGGACAGCCCTAAGATTGCCCGTGCGCCGATAGATCAGGGTAGCCTTGGTTCGCCGTAGTGAATGCGTTCCGAAGAGCCGAGGGTCTAGCCCAACGCTGCCAATCCATTCAGCGACCAGGCGCGCATATTGTCGCGTCGTCAGATTGCGTTCGGCACCACGGCGGCCCGTGAACAAAAACTCGCCTGGCCTTTTGTTGGCGACTTTCAAATAGTCGTCGACCGCTTGGCGGGTCTGTTCGCCCAATTCAAATCTGACTGGCCGTCCCGTCTTCTTCTGCCGAACCGTTGCGCGATCCGCCGTGTATCCGCTCGCAGCGACATCCTCGACCTTGATCGCGACGACGTCACAGCCACGCAGCTTGCTGTCGATTGCCAAGTTGAACATGGCGAGGTCCCGAGCGCGCCCTTCGATTTGGAGTTTCGTCCGGATCGACCAGACGTGTTTGGGGGCAGTGGCGGCTTCGCTCCGGTCACCTTGCCCTTGCTCCAGGGCACTCGCTTAAGGGGCGTGGGGGTCCCATTTACTTGATCCTGCATGATCATACTCCTCGGTTACAGGGGGCGAGGAGCCTCTGCCCCTGGCTAGGGCATTGGAATCAGGTCTGCATTCGGACCACTACAGACCTGGAGTGCGGCTTGGCTACAAGCGACCGGTAGCGATTGACCCAATGTACCGACATTCGGCCTCTGAGCGGTCTTCAATGCGCCGAGTTAAGGGGAAGTTTCTGTATTGGTGATCCGTTCCTATGGACGGCTCACCGGCGAAACCTCACGACGCGGTGTCTGCGTTCACCGGCAGCGTGAATTGAAACGTGGCACCGTGGGGTACGTTTGCCGTGGCCCACAGCCGGCCACCGTGGGCTTCCATGATCGAACGGCAGATCGAGAGCCCGTGCCCCCGGATTTGGTGGTGAAGGAGCGAAGCCCTCTGAATCACGAAACGGCCAGATTGGGAACCGTGTTTATCGGTCCGGAGGAGTTGTAGCACCACGGATCAATTCCTGATAAAGTTGGCTCCTGGTGAACGGGTACATTCCGACAAAGTCCGAACTCGGCCGGAGACGCGGCCATGGTCACGGAAAAGACGTTCCTCTCGCGCTCGCTCTCATGCCGGCGGCAGTTTCTCGGTAGCGCCGGGGCCGCGACCTTGGCGCTGACCTCGCCCGCGTTGGCCGACACAGTCGTCAAGCTTCTCCTGCCGGGCGGGCCGGACGAGCGGCCGATGACCACAGCCTTTCCCCAGAAGGGGGCCCTCATCCTGCAGCGCGCCCGACCGCCGCTGCTCG
The DNA here is from genome assembly GCA_900129675.1 of Bradyrhizobium erythrophlei. Taxonomy (GTDB): domain Bacteria; phylum Pseudomonadota; class Alphaproteobacteria; order Rhizobiales; family Xanthobacteraceae; genus Bradyrhizobium; species Bradyrhizobium erythrophlei_A. The sequence continues at coordinate 43,726 of FSRD01000003.1, forward strand.
AAACGCCCTTCGAAGTGTTCGATCAATCAGTGCTTACACCGAACGACCGGTTCTTCGTGCGCTGGCATTGGGCGGTCATTCCTACCGCGGTCAATGTTGATACCTTCCGGTTGACGGTGCACGGGCATGTCAATCAGACCCTGTCGCTGTCGCTCAATGACATCCTCGCCCTGCCGCGGGTGGAGCTGGTCGCGATCAATCAGTGCTCAGGCAACTCGCGCGGCTACTTCCAGCCGCGCGTCCCCGGAGGAGAATGGTCGCATGGCGCCATGGGAAACGCACGCTGGACCGGGGTGCGTCTTAAGGACGTGCTGGATCGCGCGGGCGTGAAGGCCGGCGCAATTCAGGTTCGCTTCAACGGCATGGACGAGCCGGTCGTCCCGGATGCGCCGGACTTCATGAAGTCGCTCGACATCGATCATGCGCGGGACGGCGAGGTCATGCTCGCCTATGCGATGAACGGCGAGCAGCTGCCGCTGCTCAACGGCTTACCGCTCCGCCTCATCGTGCCGGGCTGGTACTCCACCTATTGGGTCAAGATGCTAAACGACGTCGAGGTGCTGGACCAGCCGGATACGAATTACTGGACGAAGACGGCCTACATGATCCCGGACACGCCGCGCGCGAACATCCGGCCGGGGGAAACCGACGTTAAGTTCGTGCCGATTAGCCGAATGGTGCCGCGATCCTTCATCACGAACATCAAGGAGGGCGACACGCTGCAGGTCGGCGCTTCGACGCTCGCGCGCGGCATCGCGTTTGGCGGCGATTCCGGCGTATCGCGGGTCGATTTCTCGAGCGATGGCGGCAAGAGCTGGCGAGAAGCTGCGCTCGGCACGGACGAAGGCAAGTACAGTTTCCGACAATGGCAGCTCCGCTTCAACCCGCCGACCATGGGAGGTCAAGTGCTGATGGTCCGCTGCACCAGCAGCAGTGGCGCGGCGCAGCCCGACACACCCAATTGGAATCCGGGTGGGTTCATGCGCAACGTGATCGAGCGGACGGCCGTCGTGGTCGCCTGAGGAGGAAAGCATGGTGCGCACTCTGCTGCCGATCGCTCTCGTCGTGGGCGTTGGCTTTGCGCCGGTTTGCGCGCGGGCCCAGAGCCAATTGTCGCTGAAATCTGTCAGCGTCGATCTGCCGCCCGGCGACGACATGTTTCCGAACGGGCCGGGCGCTGATGCGATCAACAACAATTGCCTCGCCTGCCACTCGGCCGACATGGTGCTCAATCAGCCGGCACTGTCGAAGGCGCAATGGGAGGTACAGGTCAACTTGATGCGCACGGCCTACAAGGCGCCGATCGACCCCAAGGACGCCGGCGCGATCGTCGATTATCTAGTCAGCATCAAGGGCATAAAATAGGCCGAACCCGACCAATTCCCTCCGATCACCTCAATCACCCAGGAGTCTGCTGATGCACACCCTCACCAGGATCCGCGCTGCGGGCTACTTGATCATACTGGCGACGGCCGGGGCGCTTTCCGTGCCGCTTACGGCGTATGCGCAGGGCGATGCGGCGGCCGGCGAAAAGGTCTTCGCTCATTGCGCCCCCTGCCACTCGACCAAGCCGGGTGAAAAAAAATTCGGACCGTCATTGGCCGGCGTCTTCGGCCGCAAGAGTGGGACGGAGCCCGGCTATACCTATTCGTCGGCACTGAAGGATCAGAACGTCACGTGGGATGAAGCGAACCTGGACGCCTGGCTCCAGGGCCCCGGCAAGTTCGTCCGCGGCACGAAGATGATTTACTCCGTGCCGGACGAGAAAGACCGACAGGACGTTATCGCCTATCTGAAGACGCTCCCGAAATAACGTGGCAGAGCCGACTCGAGCCTTTATCTCGAGCACTAAACTTGCCGAATCGCTGAATGACAGGACCGACGCCCGGCTCCGCTCCGCCGTCCAACGATGGCCGGCCGGAAGACGCGCGAAATTCTACCGGGCCTGTTCCTGAATTCGATTACGTTCGATTTCGAAGCGAAGCAGGATACCGCACGGCGCTATCTCATGATCGCGTCCGGTCTTCCGAACAAGATCGGCGCTGCCGTGCAAGCTCGAACGCCCTGAAGATTACAGCGCCGCGTCGTGCTCTGAACAACCCAGCACAGCAATACTCCCCGAGGGGGGTCTCATCTATCGATCGCGTCGATTGGACAGATAAAAACAATGAATTGGATTGCTGAAACGGGGACTCCTACGTTGAGCAACATCACCAACGCTCAACAACAGACGAATGGAGAAAACCAATGCGACGCGATATCGAATTCAATGCGGAAGGCTTAACTCTTCGTGGATGGTCCTACGTGCCGGACGGCGCGAAGAAGATGAAATACTTTCTGGCAGCGCTGCTGCTCGTATCGTCACTGGCGATGTCGGCGACAGTTCAGGCTCGAACGAACGAAAGCGGCGTCCGGCCGCAGCCGGTCAGGATCTACGGACGCGAGGTCGCTGCTCCGCCCTGGAGCGCCGCATGCATGACCGATCAAGGCCCAAGCGTGTGCGGCGAACCCATGTGGGTCTACGACACCATTGGCGATCACGCCGGAAAGAAGACTGCGTTGTCGCCTGAGCTCAACGCGCCGCATGGAAACGGGGGAGACCAACCGCACGTTGATTGGCCGGCCAATATGATCCTGGGGTAACTCCCGATCACGCTTTACGAAGGAACCGGAGCGCGTTCCCCCGTAGGCGGGGGAGCGAGCGTGTAGGCTGATCACTTCCGCTGTTGTTGAGGGTTTCGGATGCCGGCCGATCGCGGCGATGCGGCTTGCACCGTGGCCGGCGTCCGAAAGCCTTCAATGAAGGAACCCGCGGGAAATGGCAGGCGGTGGCGCCGCGAGCGGCGAGCGCTATGGAGGTTTGCGCACGAGGGAAGTGTGTGAGGGCAACCGACGCTGATGAGTGTGTTGGCTGACGACGTTGCGGCGCATGATTGGTCGCTCGCAGGTGCGGGAATCTGCGGTAAGCCAGCAAGATCGATGGCGAGGTTGACGCGGTAAATGCATATTTGCACGAGCGTCGCCGTGACGGATCGAGGGCCGGCGAGTAAGAACGGGATTTTAATCTGTGAAATGGGGAACGCGATCATGACGTATCGATCCTGATCACGGTTGGCGGTGGGGGTCTATATTGCGGTGTCGAGCCGCGGTTGAAGGTCTCGAAGATGTTCATGCGACCGCCGCAACACGGGCACGGGTGGGTCGCCTGGTCGGTTGCCGGGGCAGTATCGGGAGGCTGCGGCTGGTGCGCGGTTTGCACAGGTGCCACAGAAGCGATCAAGCCGACCAACCTCATCGGCTGATGCCGGTACGGTGTTGGACGCGCCCTACGCCACTCGTTAGATCAAGGGAGCGCCTGCCCATCCGGAAGAATTCACGATGCCAGCGCGGTCCGAATCATCCGCGCGAGATCGGAGCTGAGGTAGGGCTTCGGCAGTAGCAGCACGCCAGCGTCGAGCCGGCCATGATGTACGATGGCGTTCTCAGTATAACCAGACGTATAAAGCACCTTCAGCCCCCCCGGGCGCCGTTTCAGCGCCTCGGTCGCGAGCTGACGGCCATTCAGTCCCCCGGGGATTATCACGTCAGTGAACAGCAGATCGATGCGTTCGGGACCATCGATGATTGCCAGCGCCTCGGCGGCATTGCCGGCGGCCAGCGTGTGGTACCCGAAACGGCTGATCTGCGTCACGACGTATTCGCGGACCAGCGCGTCGTCCTCGACAATCAGGATGGATTCGTCGCCGTGTTCGGCCCCGGAGATGCCAGTCTCGGCGGCCAGCGCGTCCGGGACACCCAAGGCCTCCGGCAGGTAAAGCTTCACGGTGGTGCCGTGGCCCTCTTCGCTGTAGATCTTGATATGTCCGTTCGACTGTTTGACGAAGCCGTAGACCATACTGAGACCGAGCCCCGATCCCTTTCCGACGTCCTTGGTGGTGAAGAACGGTTCAAACACCTTGTGGAGCAGGCTGCCGGGGATTCCGTCCCCTGTGTCGCTCACCGCGATCATGACGTAGTTGCCCGGCTTAACCTCGCTGTTCATGCTGGCGTAGTTCTCGTCGAGCACGACATTCTTGGTTTCGAGCGTCAGCTTGCCGCCGTTCGGCATGGCGTCACGCGCATTCAGTGCGAGGTTCAGGATCGCAGTCGAGAGCTGACTGGGATCAATCAGGGCCGGCGCGGAATCGTGCGCCAGCATCGATTCGATTTCGATCTGTTCGCCGAGGGTCGGTCGCAGCAACCGCGCTGCATCGATGACCAGGGCGTTGACGTCAGTGTTGCGCGGCTGCAGCGGCTGTCGACGGGCGAAGGCCAGCAGATGCTGGGTCAGGTCGGCCCCCCTTGCTGCGGCGGCGCTGATCATATCGGTGATCTGGGCGAGATGCGGACGATCCTTGACAGCCTCGCCGAGGATTTCGATGGTTCCGGTGATCACGGTCAGAATGTTGTTGAAGTCGTGCGCGACACCACCGGTGAGTTGGCCGATGGCTTCCATCTTCTGCGCTTGCCGGACCTGGGCCTCGTTGGCCTCTATCTCCTGAAAACGTTTGACCATGGCCTCGGCGTTGCGCCGTTGCCGGATTTCCTCCTCAAGTGCCGCATAGGCTTGCTGAAGTTGGATGCGTGTCGGCAGCACCAGGATCCGCGGCAGAAGCAGCAGCAGTGCCGCCGTGATCCCGACCGATGTCAGCGCCAGGAAGCCTTTGGTCAGGCCCTCGATGTCGTAGGCCGGCACCCACAAAGTGAGGATCGACAGCAGGCGGGTCACCCCGGAGACCGTGGCGAAGATGGCGAATGCCCAGAATACGCCGCGGAACATGACATCGCGGCGGCGCCGCCACACGAAGAACCCGAGGACGAACGCGGTAGTAAAGAAGGCGCCGGCGACCATGGCGTCGGAGACGGCATTCAGCCAGATCAATTCCGGCTTCCACAGCAGGCAGGCCCCATGCGGGATGAGCATCGACATGTCCAGAATATCTCCAAGATGAGGCTGCAAAGGCGCGACGGCGATCCGATCGGCCCACCGGGACAACAGGGCAGATCATTCAGGTTTTTCCGCCAACCGCGCAAGCGCAACGCTGGCCGGCGAGGGGTGCTACGGTGCCCTGGGAGCCAGCGGAACCCGCCTGCTGCATTTCCGGAAGCGAAGCTAGCTGGGCGCTGACGCCAAGAGCACAAATATTGGCAGGTCAGACGTTTCGCCCAGCCGAACAACGCACTGGCCGGCGTAAGTTCGGCTTGTGTGCAGGTTTTCGGATGCCGGCTTGACGAGGCTATCCACGCGCTCCGACGGACCGGCGTCCGAAAAGCGCCAAGGCACGAAATCGCGGGAAGTGGGGCACCGGCGGTGCCGCGGGCGCTATGGAGATTTAACCGCGGTCCGTGATTTGAGTGCCGGGTAATTTTTCGAAGGGTGTACTGGCCTCGAAGGGATGCACAACTTTGGCGTTATGGCACGAGTGTTGCACAAGTGGGGAAAGCTCCTGTTGCCTCTTATGTGATTTCAAAGAGTTAGGCGTTGTAAAAAGGTCACGTTCGACAACTTCTGCGCGATCCGCCTTGCGACAGCCATGGAGCATCATAGGGCGAACCAATTTTTGAAGACTGCAACAAACCTCAATTTTGTCCAACCGAAACTGTACTCGTCAAGATGATCACTGCTTCTCCGATTGCACGGTGTTCGTTATTCAAATTCTTGACGATGCAGATATAGCCTTCTGCATCTCGGGCGCGGAATTGCGGACCGTTCTATCCGCGACCACCATGCTCGCAGACAAGCCGCATCGCCTCAACGGACGAACTAGCGTGCAGCGAATTTGTGTTTTGACGATCTTGCCTCCGGTTACCGCACTCACGGTTGGGCTACCCGCGCAGCGGGCTATCGCGCAGCGATTTCGTGCTGTGGCACGAAACGGACCCGCCGACTGCGGTGCACGATGTCCGCTCTCAGGGCAAAGCGGAAAACATATGCTCCCATTGAGCTTTTCCGGTTCTGACCCATCTGCGACATAAGCTGCATTGAAATCCCGCAGTGCGCGTTCTCCCCGCAACCGTGATGTGCTATCGTATGGGTGGGAGCATAGGCGCGGGAACCAAATCCCTCATCCCCTTGGTAAGAAGCCCAAGGAGGAAGCTCCATGTTCGACATGAGAAGGCGGGAGTTCATCGGGCTGCTCGGCGGCGCGGCGGCTGTGCGGCCGCTCGCGGCCCACGCGCAGCAGCCGAAGATGCCGACCGTCGGCGCATTGGTCATTGGCAATATCAACCCAGAACAGTTTTGGCGGGAGTTTCGGCAGGGGCTGCGCGATCTGGGGTATGTCGAGGGGCAAAGCATTCGATTTGAGCTTCGATCGGCTGAGGGACACCTCGACCGGCTTCCCGAATTGGCCGCCGAGCTGGTCCGTCTCAAAATCGATATAATCGTCACGTGGTTCACACCCACCGCTCTGGCGGCAAAGCAAGCGACGCACGAAATCCCGATCGTCATGGCCGAGACCGGAGATCCCGTTGGTACCGGGCTGGTCGCGAGCCTTCCTCGACCGGGCGGAAATGTCACCGGGATAGCTTCCGCGACCGCCGAACTAGCTGGCAAAAGTGTGCAACTGATCCGCGAGATGCTGCCGTGGGCGCGCCGCGTGACCGCGCTGGCCAATGCAACCGATCCCTTCTCCAAACCTTTCCTCGAACAGATAAACCTTGGCGGCGAAGCCACCGGAACTACAATCAACCCTGTCAGGATCAGCAGCAGTGAGGAGCTCGAGACCGCCTTCGCATCGATGGAGAAAGACCGGCCCGATGCCGTCATCGTTCAACCCAGCCTGCCGAGCAAACGCGCTGCCGAGCTGGCGCTGAAGCATCGTGTACCGGCGGTTTCAGTGCCGCGGTGGTTCGCCGAGGAACAAGGCGGGTTGATGTCCTACTCCGCGAGATATGTCGACCTTTTTCGCAAGGCTGCCGTGTACGTCGACAAAATTCTGAAAGGCGCCCAACCGGCCGACCTACCGGTCGAACAGCCAACCCATTTCGAATTGATCATCAATATGAAGACTGCCAAGGCGCTCGGAATTGACGTGCCACCGACGCTGCTCGCCCGCGCCGACGTGGTGATCGAATAGAGATGCTGTTTGTTGCGCTGCATGAGTCTGCTTGTGTGCTTTGGCACTTTTCCGACCTGCCGCGATGTCCGACTTGAGTCCGTTATGCTCCAAAGCGGACATCAGCGAAAGCAACAGGCTTCGAGCCAGCAAGGTTGAACAGAGGCGGCAGCCCACCGCGTGGGTGACCAGCTACCCACCCGTCAGATGATCCTCGATGTTGCATTCTCCGTAGTACCACGGAGATTTTGCTACTAGCCCGCTTCGGCTCCCCATGGCTAATTGGCCTTATGTGGACGCGATGTAAGGCTTGCGATGCTTGCCAGATTGCCCCCGCGACGGTCGAGACCGGAGCGGGATTTTTCCTTTGCGATGATTGCGAGGCAGTTGTCGTTATCGCATTCTTGGAATTTGAACTTCCGGAGTCATTGCCGATTGACGGCTGAAAGGCCGCCTCAGTTGGCGGCCTCTTTCATTCCGTCACCAAGCACAGGCAGGGCTCGCGCGGGCTCCTGTTAAACAGGTAGGCGCGCGCCAACTCCAACATTAAGAAAATCGAGGTGGCCGGGCGCGCTCGCACTTTGGGGTATGGGTAAGGGCGGGCCGCCCGACCACTCGACCGCGCTGGCGTAGATCGCCCCCACGCGTTCGACTTCTGCTCCCACTATGACAAGCGTGCATCGTGGTGTTGGTGTGGCGGTGGCCGACTTATGCACTGTCAATCCACAGTATTCGTGCGCGCTGAAGGAATGGGCGCAGTCGGTTATTGCCACATAGTAGGTGACGGTCATTGCATTTGATCGCGGGTCGGGTGCGGCAGCGGGCCTTCGTGATCATACGCCTGCGCGAGATCGCGCATGTCGAAGAACCCGCCGCGCCGCTTCGGCTACTTAGTCCCGGCTTCGAATATCCCAACTTTCTTGAACGGTCGTGCCGAGGCCCATTCGGCGGTGACCAAAACGCCTCGATCTGCCTCGTCGGCAAGCAGTCGGAGCAACTCCGCCTTTTCCTTGTCGGGCTCCGCAAGCGCTAATCTACGGTATCTGGCGGCGCGATCGTGGCTCATGGCTACGCACCTCCCAACGCTACATTTTAGCACAAAACCGACAATCGTGCCTGCAAAAAGTAAGGCCCCGGAAGCTATCCCGAGGCCCTACAGACCGACGGGGTACATCCGCCCGCCGATCTTGATGGCGTTGATCATGCTGCCGCCTCCTGATCCTCTTTCGCGTCTCCGCGCGCAACGATTTTCAGGGTGTCGTCAGGCAACGGCCTTTTGCAGCGCCTTCGCCTCATCCCACGGCGCGCGCATCCAGACATCGCGCTCCTCGTCCGTCGTCAGGATCACCGGCATCGCCTTCGGATGGATCGGCGCGGACATCGCCTTCGGTCGTTGAGAGTGTGCGCTGCCATAGTCATTATGCCGCACTGCTTCGCAGGAACTTCTTAGGCGGTACAGCGTCCGGTCAGTCGCATTGGACCTTGTGTTCGGAGGAAGCGACAATGAGGAAAGAATTGATAGTTACCCTAGCAGCGGGTTTTCTGATGGGCGTGACGAGTTTTTCGGCCCTTGCGGCAAGCGCTTTTGAAGGTGTGTGGCAGGTCAAGGACACGGCTGGGAAACCCTTCGAGATTACGCTGTCCAGTGGCGGCGCGGCGAAAGCAACGCGAGGCGAGGGCATGACCGGTACATGGAAGGAAGAGGGTGATGCCGCGGTGATTACCTGGAAAACGGGCTGGACAACAAAGATCACAAAACAAGGCAATCAATACCACAAGGCCGCCTATCACAAAGGCCAGTCACTCGACGCCACACCGGCCAATAGCTCGGACGCACAAAAGGTCAAATGACGGCACCGGTTTTCCGGCTTCAGCCAGCCGCGCCAGTGCGGTGACGACGTGTTGCGGATGTTGGTGACGGGCGGGCCGCCCGTGCGCGGCGGCGACGGCATGCCGAGGCATCAAAGCGCGACGATGACCGGTCTGCAAATTATCAATCCATTGGGGCTCGCCGCGACGCTGAGCTACAGGGCGTCGTGGCTGTGGAAAGCGTTTTGTGCCCGAGGGCGACACGCGCCACAGGGCCTTATCTTCGGCAAAGTTCTGCCCCGATCTCCAGTCTAGATTTTCGTACTAACAGACTCAGGGGGGATGACATGAATCCAGCCGACTATGCGCGGATGGCGGACGAGTGCTCGCGGCAGGCCGACGCGATGCGGCCCGGCCCTGAGCGCGATGCTCTGATGGAGAAAGCCCGGGTCTACCGGTCCTATGCCAAAATGGACAATTGGGTCGCCTCTCGGGAGTTGCAGCCACCCAGCTAGCGCAAGAAAGCGAACGCCCGGCAACTGTGCCGGGCGAACGCGAATATACGTCTTGGAAGGAAAGTGAGACTTTGAAGCAATGCCCGACAGCCGTCTATCCGGGGCAATACCGTCCGGTTCCGTAACGGAAAAGGCCGCCCTGGTTGGTGACATCTGGCCGGTGTGCGTCGAGACGGACGTGCCGCCACCCGGTTGAGACTCGACGGCGGCATTCGTCAGCGCTATGGCAAGTCGCCATGACGATGCACGTCAGATCGATCATGCGCGCCAAGGCGAGATCAGCCTACAGAGCCGCGATCAGTTATTTGATCGCCTATCCCCCTATGAGCGACCCCGAAGCCCTCACCACGCGCGCCACGTTGGTCAGCGGAATCCGGTGCCCGACGATTATCAGGCGATCTGGCGCGGTAGTGAAAGAGGCCGCCAACATGAGGCGGCCTTATCCATGACGCGGCGCAGCTTTCGGTGCTGGCGATCAAGGAACTGGAAATCCGGTAAGGCCAGCGCTGCTTGCATCGCTCGCCTCCCGCGTTTGGAACCGAAACATTATCGCAGCCCGAGAGTTGGCCCAGAGGCTACGGGGCTTCGCAGCGCGCGAGGCATGCTATGACCCCTCTACCAGCGGGCGACGCGTTCCTTACGGTCGCCATTATGAGCGTCACTTTCCTGACAGAGGTCGCTCTTTTCATCCTGATTGGAATGATCTGAAAGGAGTGCGCTCCAGACAGTGCGCAGCCGATGCGAATGGTCTAGCTCTCCACGAACTTGATGGTTGAGACCGGCCATCTTCCATCATGACCTTTGATCGAAATCCGAAGCCCGTGCAATTCATCCAGGCAAACGTCCTCGACCGCGCCTGCCTTTCCGTCGGTAAGGACGACGGCTTTGCCGATTAATTCGGCTTGCGCGTCGCCATACTCGTTCAGAATTTTTGACGCACGGCGCTTCACCGATGGCATTGCTCGTCCATGTTCGTCCGAGCCGTCTTTGGCTCAACGGCGAGGTTTTTTCCAATGCTCGGCACTGGGAACGATTGACGGTGAGCGCTTCTCCAATTCGCGAAGCCGGTCGATTTGATTTTTAAATCTCGTTGGTAGTTCCGGTTCTGGTTTCAGCGACGCGTGCAATCTCTCGCCGATCTCTCGAACGATGGCTCGGCTGTGTGTGTGGTCAATGTCGATGCGGTTGAGCATAACGAAGCCTCGTTCGGGTAAGAAAGCGCCAGCAGCGAAGCCCCAGCGTCTTGCGCCTACCTACCCCTCCGCGGCTTTCCCGCTTGCGAGCACGGCTGGCAATTTTGAATGGAACCGGAGACCGCCGCTTTTGGCTATCTGCGCGAGCGCTTGTATCAAGAACAGCGGGTCGCTGGCGGCGACCTTTGGCTATCCGCGACATGCGCCGTATTAACACCGGCGAGCGACGGTCTCATATTTCTAATGCCTGGCGGGCGGCTTTCGTTCCCTTGATCTCTGATCGCGACGCGATGTTCCATTCGGACGAGGAACCCGAAATCCGGCGTCGACGCATCCACTAGCAGCCTGTCGGACTTAGCGGAGCGAGCGGGGTTAGGTAGAATCGATGCATTGATTCGGCCTTTCTTCGACTGGGTGGGGCGCCGTTGAGCAATTTCCGTACGATCGATCGCGAGACCGGATACCTTCTGCCGCCGTCGGTGGACGAGTGGCTTCCTGAGAGGCACTTGGCGCGCTTCGTTGTCGAGGTCATTGATGGGCTGGATCTTTCGGCGATGAGCAACAGCTACCGGGGAGCGGGATCGGCTTCGTACCATCCCACGCTGCTGCTGGGCCTGCTCGTATACGGATATGCGACGGGCGTGTTCTCGAGCCGGAAGCTGGAGCGGGCGACGTACGATTCGGTGGCGTTCCGCTTCATTGCGGCGAACGACCATCCCGATCACGACACGATCGCGACATTTCGGCGGCGCTTTCTCAAGGAGATCGAGGGGCTGTTCGTGCGGCTGCTGGAGCTGGCGCGCGAGATGGGGATGCTCAAGATCGGCACCGTTGCGCTCGACGGCACGAAGATCCACGCCAACGCCAGCCGGCACAGCGCGCTGTCGTATGAGCACGCCGGCAAGATTGAGGCGCAATTGAAGGCGGAAGTGGCCGATCTGCTGGCGCGGGCGGAAGCCGCGGACAAAGCGGATGTGCCCGACGGCATGTCAATTCCTGAGGAATTGGCACGCCGCGAGAAGCGCTTGGCGAAGCTTGCCGAGGCCCGCGCCAAGATCGAAGCCCGCGCCAAAGAGCGGTATGAACGGGAGAAGGCCGAGCATGAGGCCAAGCTGGCGGCGCGTGCGGCAAAGGCCAAGGCCACCGGCAAGAAGTCCGGAGGCAAGCCGCCCCAGCCCCCTACCGAAGGTGCGCTGCCAACCGATCAGATCAATCTGACCGACGAAGAGTCGCGCATCATGCCGGTGGCAGGCGGTGGCTTCGAGCAGTGCTACAACGCCCAGGCGGTGGTGGCGGCGAACAGCCTCCTGGTGATCGCCGCGCAGGTGGTTCAGGCGCCCAACGACAAGCAGCAGATCGAGCCGTTGCTGAAGCGGATCGAGCCTTGCCGGCGGAGCTGGGAAAGCCGACCACTTTGTTGGCGGACACCGGCTACTTCAGTGAAGCCAACGTCATGCTGTGCGCGGCGGCGCAGATCGACCCGATGATCGCGCAGGGCCGGCAATCGCATTATCCGCCCCTGTCGGAGCGCTTTGCAAAAGCACCGCCGGCGCCGCAGAACCCAACGGCGCTCGATGCCATGAGCTACCGTCTGCAGACGCCCGAAGGCAAGAAGCTCTATGCCCTGCGCAAGCAGACCCCGGAACCGGTGTTCGGGATCATCAAATCGGTGATGGGCTTCCGCCAGTTCCTGTTGCGCGGCCTTGAGAAGGTGCAAGGTGAGTGGAGCCTCGTCACCATGGCGTGGAATATGAAGCGAATGTTCGCCCTGGCGGCCGCTTGAAGCGCCCGCCGTCCCTACGCGGCGTTCCGCTCGGCACCGGAATGCTCGCTGACGTCGCATTCGTCCCTCAGGGACTATTGAATCCGTCCGTCACCCAGGTGCAGCACGCCATCGTCTGCACATGCCAAGATCGACACCTCAGTCCGACAGGCTGCTAGACTGCCGAGTGATCGCAACCATGCATTCGGAATGAAATGCGATTACCGAAGTGCACTCTTGAAGCACCGTCTATCCGGGGGAGCGGTAAAGAGGTGTCGTCGTTGGTCGGAGTTCGCCTGATAGCGTATTCGGCAAAGCTATTGGCGGGGACCAAGCAATGGTTTTCCGGTTTCAACCAGCCGCGCCAGTGCGGCGATGACGTGTTGCGGATATTGGTAACCGGCGGCCCGCCCGTGCGAGTGACGGCATGCCCCATCGCATCATCGCCAGCTCGCGGTCGTCACCCACGCTGCGCACTACAGGGGCGGGATAGTCGGGAAACACGCCGGGCATCGGCGGCAGATTGCCGACGTAGCGGTTCATGATTTTGAAAAGGCGGATAATTGCCTCTTGGTTTGTTGTGATCGCCAGCGCCAGCCCGGCCCCGTACTCGGCGGGACTGCCGCCTTCCTTGAACAAGAATGGTGCGTTGATCTTCTCGATATGGATGCGCCCGTCCTGGACCGGCTCAACGGCGTTAGCGAGTTCGGGCAGCTTGCGGGCGGCCTTTTCGGGATCAGCATAGGGTCGGGCGGCGGCGTATTTCATCAGAAGAATCATCCTTTCCAGTCCCTGCTAAATGGCCGAGCGTGGCCATGCGTGTCATGCCAATTCGGCACGATATTCACGGCGCCGGGCTCGAGGCCAGAGCAGCCCGCTGATTGACGTTAGGTTTTGCCAGCGCCGTGGCTCGCCGCGCTCAGCCGACGCACAGGCGGCCGGTCCCGGCCCCAGCGTTATGCATCGTCGATCTGGTCGACCGCCCCTATCTGGCGCCTCTGCCGCCACATCTTGTCGACATTCACGCCCGCATGGTTTCGAGGCAACGCATGGTCGTGCGGCAGAGCCGGCTACTGCACGGCTGATGAAAGGTAAGATTACTGTTTCGGACTGACGTGGAGCGGACCTTGGTCGTCGCGGCTAGCATTACAGTTGCTATTTTGGACTTCTGAATCCATGGGCAACCATGATTCGGAAATCGTGGACGCGGGCAGCGTCGATTGAAGAGACGCTTGCGTTGTGGGCGGCGTCGCTTCGAGAAATCAAGAAACGGATACGTCCGTTGTTCACGCAAGATCGTGTTGCGGCGAATGCAGGTCTGTTTCTGGAGGGTCTGCTTGGGGACGAGCGGCGCAAGACCGGTTGGATGCGCGCGGAGGCGGCTGGCGATCCTGGGCCATGGCGGCAGCAGGCAATTCTGGGTCGTGGGGATTGGGACGCTGATGCCCTGCGCGACATCGTCCGGGACTATGTCATTGAGCACCTGGCGGATGACGATGCGGTGCTCGTGATCGACGAGACCGGCTTTCTCAAGCAGGGCAAGGCATCGTGCGGAGTGGCGCGGCAATACACTGGTTCGGCGGGTAAGATCACGAACTGCCAGATCGGAGTCTTCGCTGCCTACGTTTCGTGCCACGGTCATGCGTTCATCGATCGCGCGCTGTATCTTCCGAAGGAATGGACCGACGATCCGGATCGTCTGGAAGCTGCCTATGTGCCTGCCGATGCCGGCTTTGCGACCAAACCAAAGCTTGCGACGAGAATGATCGCACGCGCAATAGCCGCGTCTGTACCATTCAAGTGGGTTGCCGGTGATACAGTCTATGGTGTCGGCGACATCGAACAGCAGCTACGTCGGGCAGGCAAAGGCTACGTGCTTGGGGTCAGCAGCGCTCATGTATTCCGATCCTGGGGCAAACGGCCGCCGGTCGCCGGCACGGCCGCGGACATCGCCCGGACGCGGCGCTCGTCCGACTGGAAACGCCTGTCGGCAGGGGCCGGAACCAAAGGACCGCGGCTGCATGATTGGTGTTATCTCGAATTGGCCGATCTCGAGGCCGAGCAATTCAGCAGTGCGAATGATGGTTTGTGGACGCGCGGCCTACTGATCCGTCGTCGCATCGCCGATGATGACCTCGCCTTCTTCACCACCTGGTGCCCGGCGGGAACATCAATTGACACGCTGGTCGCGGTCGAAGGTCATCGATGGGCGATCGAGGACAGTTTTGAAACCGCGAAAAACGAGTTCGGGCTCGATCACAACGAGAGCAGATCCTGGCATGGCTGGCACCGTCACGTGTCCCTGGTGATGCTCGCCTTCTCCATGATGGCCGCGATCCGACATCGCGCTAACCCGCCACCGCCCAAAAAAACGAAACGTCGCCCCCCGGAAAAAGCCAAAACATATCCACGCCGCCACTGATCCGTTGGTCAATCCAGGAAATCCGCCGCATTGCCATCAGACTCGCTCGAAAGCGGATTCAACCCGCACACATCATCGCATGGTCTTTCTGGCGCAGAGCTCACCAGGCCGCCGCTCAACGCGCCCACTTCAAATCAAAAAAGAAACTGTAATGCTAGGCCGAAATGTTATCGCACAAGACCGGCTCGAAAAGGACCTATAGATCGGACCGACTCATGGTAGAATCTCAAAGTGCTCATCGTTGATGCGTGGGAAACCGGAGAGCCTTCGTTCCGCCGGGCGGTGACACCGTAAAATCACGGCTTAGATCGGCATAAAAATTGCAACTCACCCGAGGTGTATAGGTTAACCAACCGTCGAGGGACTCTCATGGTCCGGTTTCCGAAAGACACGGTGGGAATTCGTATTGCCTTAGCGATACTGGTACTCGCGGGCGGGGTTTACGTTACGGCTGCGGATCGACCAGATTACTGGCTGCTGGTTGCCGCGCGCGCTGACGTTTCGCGCGCGGTTAAGCCACTGATTGCTCTCGGCGCAAATCCGTCTCCAGCCCGCATTGACGATCAACCGCTTTGGCAAGCTGCGCTTCGCGGAAATCGTCACACTGTAGAAGCTCTACTTGATGCAGGCGCGGATATTCATGCTTCAGACGATTTCGCGTTGGCCTCAGCCGCAAAATACGGGCAGACGGACACAGTTCGCCTGCTCTTGGCCAGAGGCGCCAACTTCCATGCAAGGAATGATTGGGCTTTGCGCATCGCGGCGAGTGCAGGTCAACTCGAAACGGTGAGGGAGCTGCTCAATGTGGGCGCCGATGTGCATGCCTCCGATGATGAAGCGCTAAAATGGGCTCGTGAGAGTGGGCATATTGACGTCTTGGAGCTACTACAAACGCACGACAAACACGATATCCCTGGTGGCCAACCCGCTCGAAAAGATGGCTAAACACTTTGCGAGCTTGAAAGGGAAAGCGCGACATGCAATCATAAGTCGTACTTTTGCGCTTAAGGAAGATAAATGTCCCGCTTTATTTTTTTAGCGCTGGTTTGTGCTATTGGCACTGAATTCGCGTTCGTAGAATCTGTGAACGCTCAAGTCTTGAGTAGCTATTACATCACTCTGAACAGCTACTTTTCCTTTATTCCTGCATTTCCGATTACGATCCCTCAGAAGGAGGAAGCTGGAGACGTCTACTCGCAACCCGGTAGAATATTTGCGCGCAAGGCGGATTGCTTCGGAGAAATCGCGACCGATTCTTCCGAAACATATTTTCCCCGTTCTATCGTCGTCGATAGTTCCAATATTGCAGCTCAAGTAGCTGGCGACCGATCAGAGATCGCTAAAGCCGCTGTTGATGCCGGCACCAAAATCCAGAGCACTGTCGTTGTATCGTACGGTGAGAACGGCAACGCTAAATGGTATCAGCTCCTTGAGAGAAATCTCATCGCGTCGCTAGAAAATTCCAACAATAATGATTGTCGTGATAAGATACTTCGCGGACTAAGGTCGTCTTCTAGCGTCCCCTGGATTATCCAGTCAGTCTGGTACGCAACTGTAAATCTTTCCTATCAAACAAGCTCTGCAGTGGATGCCGGCGCCAAAGCTGAGATTGACGGGCGGCTTTCGCCCCTCAAGGCCAGCGGATCGGTAACCACAGAGCAAACATCCGGATCACTAGTTATTGCGAATACGGGAAAAGTCGCCTTTCCGGTAGCATGGCGACCAGCCTTTATTTCATTTGAACATTATGTGTACATGAATGAACTGTTGGACCAAGGGTGGTTCAGAGTCCTTTTGTACAAACTCGACCTCAAAAACTCGGACCAAGAGATTTTGGAGATCTTGAAAAAGGACTTCAAGTTTGAACCAAAATTGGTACCTTCACCCAAGGCGCTCGTGGAAGAAATGTCGCGAGGCAAGGCCATTCCCTTCGATCAAAAGGATGAAAAACATCTCGCGTACCTGAAAGAGGTAAACGCGCTGTATGGCTTGGCGCAAGCCATCTACGGAGATAGCGGTGCGAGATAGAGTTTGACGCTGCAGTCAGCATGAATCGACGCAATCCGCGTTTTAAATGCATTCCAACGCTGACATCGGCGGCAGCAAGGCACGTCCTGTTCAGCCGGATCGGGATCACTCAGGCAGCCCGCTAAGAGCATTTTCATCGGTCCGCTACGCAACCAGAGAGAACGACACGACGCGCAGGATGGCCGGCGCCGGCTCCAGCGTTGGGTATAGTCCAGACTATGAATGTCCACTCTTCACCCAATAGCGATGTCAAAACCGAGGGTTGACCCTACCTTCGGGATCAGTTCGGTGGATGTCCCTGATACTGACCGAGCGACATCCGGCATGTAGACGGCGCGAACCTCAACCAGGCTCTTGTAAGGAACGTGAGAACCTGGCCGGCGATGCCAAGGGAAAAGGCACAAGCGGCTCCAAACAACTCCACCTACGATTTGATGCTAGATGGCACAATCAACGACTACAGCCCGAAGGATCAATTTACGAACTTTTGTGCAAGGGTGGTCAACACTGGTCAATGGAAAACTGATCCTACTCCCGGTTGGGCCGTACCGGCAGAGCCTCCCAAGCCGCCGAAAAAGTAATTGCAAGGCATAGAAGGTACCCGATAGCGGTTGGGTTCGCTGCGGCGGACTTCAAATGTTTAGGTGAATCTTGATATCGCCCGCCCACCACAGAACGAGCACGAAAGAGAGGACAAGCGCGCCGCCGGCTGCCCCACTTAAGAATCCAACATTTTCCAATTCGCGGGCTCGCTCATACGCGGTCCACGGGGGGCTGATCCGCGCTTCCGCCCTTGGAGCTTTTCGCCTCGCTACTCTGGCCCCCGCGTAACCCGCACCGAACACGAGCCCAACTAGCGCGCCTAGATAAACGATGCTTGAAAACACTATGGGGATTCCTTTGCTTGCTCGGTGAGCGTTACTGGATTGTAGGCCCAGCTTGACCAAGGTGCGGTCCAGCTTGATCCTCCTTGTCAGCACCACGCGCAACGATCATCGGGTCGGCATCCGGCAATGGCCGTTGCAGGGCCTTCGCCTCATCCCACGGCGCGCGCATCCACACGTCGCGCTCCTCATCGGTCATTCTGACAGCGGTCGCCTGTTTCCTAGGGGACGGACACACCCAAATTTTGTGAGTTTCCTGTGTAGTTTCGAACTGCAGACCTAAGAAGGTTTAGCGAACTTTGATATGCCGGAGATGGCGGTAACGGGCACAGTTCGATGCCGATCTTGACCATGGCATCAGAATGGCGTTCCAAGATTTCAAACCGCTTGGGCACCTCGTTGGGAAATCCAGAGTCGTGTACTGGGATCAATTGTTGGCCTTGAACAATCCATAGGCTCCTGGTCTGTGTCCAGTCTCGCGCTGTCCCGTTTACCCCGACATAGTCCCCATTCACCGCAGCTACGATATGTCCTATGCCATCAGTCGTGCAGAGCACCCGGACCTCTTGAGCATCGAATGTTACCCTTCGTTGACGGACACCCACGAACAGTCCCCGCTGCCCGTCACTGAGTTTGAAGGCAAAAGCCCGAGCAGTTGCCGCATCGGACTGTGCCGAAGTCGTTACCGGCATCTCCACCTTCGTCCCCTCATAGATGCCTACAATGGCTGCGGAGCCGAAAAACAGAAGGGGTGGAACCAGTAATACCGCCCAGATAGTACGTCGTCGTCTACGTTCGGTTCGACCTTTCGTTTCCCACTCATCGCTAAGCGGCTCGCCGCAAAGGGGGCACGAATGGGCGGACGATGAAATCCGCTTTTTACAGGCGGGACATGCCAACAGAATTGAAGCCACTTTACCCAGCCATACCTGTGGGCAGAAGTGGAAGCCCGCGAAGCCCGTTCTGTAGATTACCGAGGCACCCCTTCATCGTTGCTAAAATCGCCTCTTTATTCTCGTTGCTCTTGTCCCAGACGTAGCCATGAGCGAGGCTGATTACGATGCCGCTGCTAAGGTGCAACAAAAAACCGCCCGGTATAACGCTGATTAGCAAAATGGTTGCGCCGCTGCGCGACAGCCCTTTCAGGGCTGGCGCTATTAAATCTTGGAGATCATCTTGCTCGGATTTCTGGATCAGGAAGTATGCTCGCCCCAGGGCGATCAAACTAACCAGCGGAGACACCACGTTGGCAAAGACAATTCCGCTGCACTCAGTTGCCGTGGCCGATACAACCAATTTGGCCGGATCATTCCAGTTGCAGTAGATTGACACGCCGCAAACTTCGCCGCCTATGACCTGAGCTACGTTCACGCAATCCAAGTGCTTGAAATATTCGCTGACCTGATTGGCGTGATCGAGGATTACTATCGGCATACCGCGCGTGGTGATTAGGTCTTTCCAATATTCATTCGCCCATACGCCAAGTTTCTCCAGCGCACTAAGATCGGGCAACGACGAGCTAACGGCCTTCCAGCTACCGGCAAGACTGTGGCCGCCATCGTAGAGCCTGTGCCAGCCGCCGCCGATATGCGTGCGGAGATACTCAGCATCCATCGCCTTGCTCGCAAGGGTCGCGCGCTGGTTGCTCAGATGATCTGTCAGCCAATTACTGAATTCGCTGTTGTTCTTCCAATCGAGCGCGGCTGTATATACCTCGCCGGCAACACATGCCGTCGCGCTCAATCCGCCTGCCACTGAGTTGCTGACGCGTTCGGAGGCCTTGCGTCCGGCGTCTCGCCAGCCAGATGTGACTTGCGTGGCACGTTGACGCCAAGCATCCAGAAAATCCATTTTGCCCCCGAAACGTCGGTCGAATTTCTAATCAATGTGCTACAACCTTGCCGAGCGCAACCCCATATCTAGCTCCAGGGGTACCGCCAAGGGGGTAAATGAGAACGCTTTCGATATTGGTCATGCTGCTCGCGACAATCACTATTGCCCGCGCCGAGGAAACCGCGCCAAGTAGGATTGATAGCATCACCAAATCGGCGCGAGACATAATGCCCGCAATGCCTTCGCTGCCCTCCGTCTCATTGCCCTCGATGCCGGACCTATCCTTTGAGCTGGCCCCGGTTGTCTGAACAAAAATTCCGCGTCGATAAGTGGAGCCTCTGCCGAGGTTAGGCCGCCGCGCGGAGCGGCGGAAGATCGAAGTAGGCTTGATCCGGGGTCATGTCGTCAAGACTCGAATGAGGACGTCGGCCGTTGTAAAAGTCGAGATACCGGCCGATCGAATGTCGCGCCTCGCCGACGGTTTCGTAGGCTCGCAGATAGACCTCCTCGTATTTGACGCTGCGCCACAGCCGTTCGACGAACACATTGTCCCGCCAGGCCCCTTTGCCATCCATGCTGATGGCGATGCCATTGCTGGCGAGCAGGCCGGTGAACGCCGCGCCGGTGAACTGAGAGCCCTGATCGGTGTTGAAGATGTCCGGCTTGCCGTGGCGAGCCAAGGCATCTTCCAGGGTCTCGACGCAGAAGGCCGCCTCCATCGTGATCGACAGCCGCCACGACAGAACACGACGTGTCGCCCAGTCCAGCACCACGGCGAGATAGACGAAGCCGTGCGCCATCGGAATGTACGTGATGTCCATGGCCCAGACCTGGTTCGGCCGCCGGATCTCGATGCCGCGCAGCAGATACGGATAGATCTTGTGGCCGGGCTCGGGCTTGGTGGTGCGCGGACGGCGATAGAGCGCCTCTATCCCCATCCGCCGCATGAGCGTCTTCACATGCCGGCGGCCGATCTTGCACCCCTGCAAAGCCAGCAGGCCTCGCAACATACGCGAACCGGCGAAGGGATACTCCAGGTGCAGCCGATCGAGACGCTGCATGATCTCGAGGTCGGCTGAAGAGACTGGACGCGGCAGATAGTACACGCTGCCGCGACTGACCTTCAAAATCTCTGCCTGCTTGGTGATCGACAGATCGTGCTTACGGTCGATCATCGCTTTGCGCTCAGCAATCCCGCCTTGGTGAGCGCGCCTTCTAAAAAATCGTTCTCCAGCGTCAGCTCCCCGATCTTGGCATGCAGCGACTTCACATCGACCGCGGGCGTGGCCGGCGTCCCGCCCCCCGATCCGAAAATATCGGAGGCGCCGCCCTCAAGCTGTGATTTCCAGGCCGTAATCTGATTGGGGTGAACGTCGAAATGCTCCGCCAGCTGGGCTATCGTCCGATCGCCCTTGATGGCGGCCAGAGCCACCTTCGCCTTGAAGGCCGGTGAGTGGTTCCGCCGGGGTCGTCTGCTCATGGTCTCTCCTGTTCACGGCAATTATCGCCGCTGTCAGGCAGAAATTCCACTTATCTTCCTGTCCAGATTTCCGCGACCGGCTCTCTTGCCAGACTTTTCCGATGCGACCGGCAGGGTGATGTCCGAATTCAATACCTTCACTCAGCAAGTCGGCGATGCCCTGCCGGTCCTCGAACAGATGGGCTATGAGGTCACGGTATTCAAAGTGACCTGGGGCCTGCCGCCCAAGGCTCGTCTTCGGTTGAAGTCGAATGGTGGGTCGGACCTTGCAAAGGTGAATTCCATCGCGGCGAAAGCGGCGAGCAACGGTGTGTTGGTGTCCGCACTCATTACGAGCGCGGCAACAGCGAAGCGCATTCAAAGCACAATGAAGATGGGAACGGCCTATCTTGATGTAGATTTCGCAATCCCGCCGCGCGTCAATATGAAATTCCTCAGCCTCAAGGCAAATGACAAAGACGACACGCCGCGTGACAGTGACGAACTGGAGATAAGCTGCAAATGAATTGATCACACTGACCCGACCGCGTTCATGCTTGGCTGGGTCTGGCTGCGTCTGGCTGGTAAGGCTGGACGGTGGCCGCGCCGCCTTCGACGGCAGGCACGGTTCGATGAGGGACGCCGCAAGACCATGGTCCGGGTGGTGTTGACTGAGATAGGCAACGGGGGGGTGGATGGTGCGTGCTCATCAAGCAATTATCATTGCGGGCATCTTGATCGCAGTTGAGCGGTGGCGCAATCCTGCTTATAAACCGTTACGAAGTGAGCCAGCCGTTTGACCCGAAGTTATTCAATCGGTTTGACAGATGGACCGGTCGAGCAGAGTTATGCTCATCATACTATGACGAAAAAACATACTGTGGACCAGATCTAAGGCGGCGAGTTGATGAAGCAGCTAACGCCGCGCATCTTCTCGCCAACAACACATTCCTTAGCCTCGGGTACACTCAAGAAGAAATCAATGGCTGGCCTAACGCCGTTCTGGAGGGCGCAAGAAATATTGTTGGGAACGGAGGCAGTAAGTCCAACTTGGCGGAATTTTTGAAAGACCATCATGCCAGACAGTAAGCGCTGCCCACAGCTTAAACCCAACGAACTATGCTTCGTGCTTGAACAGTACCACGAGGGCCAATTTACACGTCAGTTCCACGAACATGTTCCCCGCTCGAGGCTGTCCGCAGAGAACAAAATCAACGTGACCAAATCGCTAGTGGTTCGATTTTACGGGTTCGAAGGAATGGGACCGGAAAGCATCGTTCGGGCCTATTTGAACAATAGGGGAAAGACCCTGTGTGTACCGAAAACCCTATCCGGGTTTATCGAATGATAGAATCGGCTAAGTTGGCGCGATGATCGCGCTGATCTGCTTCGTTCTGGCCGTGCTGGCCTCGCCATTCAAGTCGAACATCCGGCTTGAGGCGGAGAATGCAGTGCTTCGACATCAGCTGATCGTCTTGCGACGCAAGCTGAAAGGCCGGGCTCGGCTCACGAACAACGACCGCTGGTTCTTCGTTCAGCTCTATCGCTGGTTCCCGTCGATCCTTCCGGTTCTCATGATTATTCGACCCGAAACGCTGGTGGGTTGGCATCGGGCCGGCTTTCGCCGCTATTGGCGTTGGAAATCGTGTCGACGGGGAGGGCGACCGCAGATCGAGACAGAATTGCGCGCGCTGATCCGGCAGATGAGCACAGAGAATTTGCTTTGGGGTGCGCCGCGCATCCACGGCGAACTGCTCAAGCTCGGGTTTAGCGTCGCTCAATCAAGTGTCGCCAAGTATATGGTCAAGCGACGCGGGCCTCCAAGTCAGGAATGGCGGACTTTTCTGCGAAACCACGCGCCGGACATTGCCGCCATGGATTTGTTCGTAGTACCGACCATTGGCTTTAAGCTGCTGTATGGCTTCGTCATCATCCGGCTTGATCGCAGAGATCTCGTCTGGATCGGCGTCACAACCAACCCGGCGGCGGAGTGGGTTGCACGTCAGATCACCGAGGCTTTTCCTTGGGATGGCGCTCCGCGCTATATGATCCGAGATCGAGATCGAATCTACGGCACTGTCGTCACGCGCCGACTGCGTGCCATGGGTATCCGAGACAAGCCAATTGCACTGGCCTCGCCTTGGCAGAACTGCTTTGCCGAACGGCTGATCGGATCGATCCGGCGCGAGTGTTTGGACCACATCATTGTCCTGGACGAGGAACACGGCGTGAGAACGCATCGCTCATTGAACAAAGATGCGCCTGTCTCTCGCCAGGTTCAGCGATCCGGCGTCATAAATTCGCGCGCCATACTGGGCGGACTTCATCGTCAATACGTTCGGATTTAGATTTTCGGTACACACAGGAAGGCGAAAAAAGCCGGTTGGTACGCTCCTCATTCAAGGTGCCGCCCGGCTCTGAAATTTTGTGCTTATCGAGCAAGACCGGAAGTGACCAGCGCATAGTCAGAACGACGCGTTTGGTCTCAGAGCAGAACACGCCCAGTGCTACCTACCTCGCTGCCCGATTGCGGTGTAAAAGGCGAAACAGTTGTGCACACATTTCGGCGCGCCAGGAAGATGCATTACTTTAACTCGTGCCGCTCGCGGTTGCAGTCTGCTGCGCGATTTTGTTCTGTGCGATGATGGCTTCGAGGCGCGCGATGTTCTCCAGCAGGCGCTGGCTAGTCAAGACCAAGAAGTAATAGCCGAATTGCGGATTTTGAAAATAAAGTTCGAGCAGCTTTTCGTAGGTTATGATCAGCACCTGCCCATCCTCCGTACATTCGACGGTCGCGGTCCGCCGTTTATTGGGCGTAAGGAAGCCAAGTTCACCCATGAGACGTCCGGGCGGAAGTTCGATGCCGATTTCGGTGACCAGGAATTTCCCCGTGACGGTCAAGAACATTTCGTTAGCTTCGTCGCCCTTTTCGCACAATCTATCGCCACGGCGGTATTTGCGCTCCGTCATAAACGGCCTGAGCCACTCCATCGACATATCGCCAAGCGTCGCAACGCGTGCCTTCTTTACGAGAGTGAGCATTTGACGGAGGCGAATGGCATTGATCGGCAGCAACAGCAGATACAGGAGAAAAGTCGCGACGTTTCCGGAGAGCGCGCCAAAGGTGGCGAAGAATGTACAGCCTGCCATGTTCGCGACGCGCAGCGGCACCATCGTCTGCATCAGCAAGGTAGCGACAAAGAAGATGGCGCCAACCAGTGCGAACATGTTGGCAAGCGTGATGTTGGCCAGCACAATTTCCAGCAGCCGGTTGAATAATGCGTCGTAGGTGATGTTGTTGGGATCGAGACCCATTTGAACCAGAATCTTTGCGATCCTGAGATTGTCCGCCGCCGTATCAAGAATGCGGTTTAGTATAGTCGAAAAATCTGCCCTGCTGGACTCCATCGGATCATCCCCTACGCTAAATTGTCGGCCATCGTGGGATATCGCGGATGTAGTGATAATCGAGGTCGGGTAGCAGTGGTTTGCGCGGCCTCGACATCATCGATCAACTCTTACTCTGTTGGTCAGTTTCGGAACCAGTTATGACCGCTCCTTGAAGGATTTGCTCGGATCGATGCTGACGTCAGGCATCGTTCCCGGCTGACGGCGTTGGCGGGGGCCACCGAGGTCGGACGTTGCACCGCCAAGCTCCTGTCCATGTATATCCGTTGCTCGACCGCGCTGACGAGGGATCATTTGCTGCGGTGCGCGAGTCCGGGTTGGCACGAAACGGACCTGCCGTGCCGGTCCGATGATGTCCGTTGATCGGGGTAGACCGGAAGTGGCTGGCAAAGGGTCAAAACGACGCGTTTGACCCGCAACAGAAGTCGAGGCCGTGCCCCCATGGCAAGCGTCGCCCCAAAGACAAGAACGCCGAACGAATGATAACGCGTTGCTACTGGTTGATCACAGACGCTGCCGGGCGTGGTGTCGTGATCGGGTCGGCGTGCCGATGGACAAGTTTCCAAACGTCGTGCTCCAAGCGAAAGACGCTGGTCACACGCAGAGCCAATGTAGCCGTTTGATCGCTCCCGCCGACCTTAGCGTGCGCTCGCTCCACTTCGACGACACAGGCAAGACCATCGGACACATATTTCGCAATAAGGTCCACGCCGGTGACGTCGCCATCGCGATAGTTCGAGGCGGCACCGGCAATGGTTTCTTCGACCTTTTTGCCTCCGCATGCAAAGGGCCCAAAAGGGTTGCCCAAAGTTACGTCGTCATCATCTGAAAAGAGAGCTTTCGCCGGGCCCGGATCACCCCGGAATACCGCCGCCACAGCTCGATGACTTCGCTCGACTGCGCGATCAAGATCTTCCGCTACCATGTTGTGTACCTCCGATGATGAGGCTCCTCCCTCCGTTCTCCGGGACGAGCTTGCGCACTGGATTGTTGCAACTCGCGAGCATGCGGTCTTCGCGTTCGCGAGATGCCACTCCCATCCGCAATGCTCGCAATGGGTCATTTTCGACCGAGTTCAGAGGGGTTGCCTACCGACCACTGTGGCGCCCTTAAGCAGCCGTTCAAGGCCGGGCCGCATGTCTCGACCGTTCGACCCGGAAATTCCGGCATCCTCATAGATCCGTAATCGCACCATTGAGCGCAGCGCAAGCTCGGGGCGGCAGGAGGGGGATAAATCACTGCCGCTCGTAAAGCGGACGCAGGAACCGCGAGATCAGCGGACCGGCAGCATCAAATGTTCGTACTGCGTGCCAGGCCACATCACATAGGGTCTCGTTGGGTCTGCCTTCGCATCGCGTGGATAACCATCCAACATCTTAGCTCCAGAGCCGACGATCATCACGTGTGCGCCGGTCTTAATCCAATTGTTGCCGGGCCCTTCCTTTGTTGCATACGGGTCGGTGTTGCTTGCACCGCCGTCGCCTCTGAGCATGTACATGAACCCTACCTTATTCGCCGACGGCTCCTTGTGATCCATCCAAGCCGTCGCCCATTCCATCGCGTTTTTGTCGCCGCACATCGGATCCGGGTTGGCCGGATCGGCGTGACCTGGCATGCACGTCCACTGCCCCGTTCCTTGGCGCAATGTCCGCATCTTGCCGTCATGATCCATAGCGACGACTGTTGCGTCTTTAGCGATGGCCTCGGGCGCCGCCGACAGCGACAGCTTAATCAGTTCTTCGTCGCTCATGTTGTGGCCGGTTCGCTCTTGAGCGAAGCCATAGCTCGGGGTAAGCGCGAGCACAAATAGAGTTGAGTAGGCCAGCGATTTCATCGCGAATTCCTCCCGTGATTTTGGCTGATGCCAGCCGCGGAGTAAGCCGAAGGCGGGCGTCTGCACTGAGCTGCTTGCACGTGATTATGCTACGCTCCCTTTCGGCCTCCTGAAACGCGCCATTTGGCCGCAAATGAGCGATCATCTCCCCCTTCTACATGTCAGTTCCGTTACCTTCCCGTGGAGAGCAATGCAGTTAATCGAGGAGTCCGCTTCACTTTGAAAGCGCTGCGCAGCACGCTGCATGAGTCCGGTAATGGCACCTTTGAGACATGACGGCCTGCTCTGAGGATGTCCGTTGTTCGGGGTAGATCGGAAATGGCGTTTCGGGGCTGTCAGGACTGTTTTTGACCCACATGGACGAAGCGCCTATCCCAAGGCGGCAGGAGATGTTTTGGCGTGATGTACATCACGGTCATAAGAGCGCATCTCCGCTAAATTGGGCTCACCTTAAATCCGATGGAGCGGGTTATGACCAATCATGTCGAGCGCGAATTGACGAAACAGGCACGCGAACTGACGGCGGACGAACTTGAACGTGTCTCGGGAGGCAAGCCTGCTTCGAACAACTCGTCGCCTATGTTCCTCAAGTTTACGTTCAAATTGGTAGCGGTGTGAGCCGGAGCCGCCGTGGTGATCAAAGAAGTGTAGATTTGCTGCGGGAGCGCAAGTCTCCTGTTGGCACCGCGACATGCCGAGCTACTGCGAGAATGTCTGCTGATAGGGGTAGACCGGAAATGAGCGATCTACGTCAAAGTGGCGCGTTTGACCCTTCTCCGACATTTTGGCCTGATCAGCATCTGGCGGTCCTGTCCGGCTGACTGGGTTCTTCCTGCAGGCCGGATTTAAGGGAAGTCTCGAGGCGCCGCCTCTCAAGATCCCGATAGACCCTCAGCTGTGATAGTATGATATCCCTTTGGAGGTGAGCCCTTCTGGAGAGGCTCAAGGACGTACCCGAGGCGTGGGGCGCCGTAATGGAACTCAGAGGTTGGCTGCGGAGCCTTGGCCTCGAAAGATATGAGGTTGCGTTCCGCGAGAACGAGATTGACGAAACGGTTCTTCCGAGCCTAACGGCGGAGGACCTGAAGGACTTGGGCGTCAGCATCGTCGGACACCGCCGCAAACTCCTTGATGCCATCGCCGCTTTGCGCACTGACGCCACTGCAAAAGACCCCTCCGGCGACGCAGTATCCTCGCCTCCGAGCGCGACACCCGAAGACCGCGCCGAGCGCCGCCAAGTCACGGTGATGTTCTCCGACCTTGTCGGCTCGACGGCACTTTCCGCACGCATGGACCCTGAAGACCTCCGCGAAGTCATTTCAGCCTATCAGAAGTGCGTCGCGGAGACCGTGGGTCGCTTCGGCGGGTTCGTAGCGAAATACATGGGAGACGGCGTCCTCGTGTATTTCGGCTATCCGCAGGCGCATGAGGACGAGGCTGAGCAGGCGGTGCGCGCGGGGCTGGATTTGGTCGCCGCGGTAACCAGCCTGAAGACCCACACGGCGCTGCAAACGCGTGTCGGCATTGCGACAGGGTTGGTCGTTGTTGGCGACCTGATCGGATCGGGCGCTTCTCAGGAGGAAGCAATCGTTGGCGAGACGCCAAACCTTGCGGCACGCCTGCAGGGCGCTGCAGAGCCGAACAACGTCGTCATTGCCGATAGCACGCGAAAGCTCGTAGGCAACTTGTTCGAGCTTGCGGACCTTGGGCTAAAGGAACTCAAAGGTATCGCAGGCCCTGTGAGAGCCTGGGCTGCACTGCGACCGGGTTCAGTGGAAAGCCGGTTCGAGGCTCTCCACGCGAGCGACCTGACCGAGCTTGTTGGACGGGAAGAAGAACTCGAACTTCTGCTGCGGCGCTGGTCGAAAGCAAAGACTGGCGAAGGCCAAGTAGTGCTCCTCTCCGGCGAGGCTGGTATTGGCAAGTCCCGATTGACGGCGACGCTGCTGGAACAGGTCGCTACGGAGCCGCACACGCGCCTGCGGTATTTTTGTTCGCCTCAGCACACCAACAGTGCGTTTTTTCCGATCATTGGCCAGATGGAGCGTGCGGCGGGCCTGACGCACGACGATACCTCGCCAGCGAAGCTCGACAAGCTCGACGCAGTACTAGCGAAAACTTTTACGTCAGCCGAAGACAGGGCGCGCTTTGCCGAAATGCTGTCGCTGCCGAACGATGGACGCTATTCGACCCTCGAACTCGCGCCGGAGCAACGAAGACAACGAACGCTCGAAGCACTTACGACCCAAATTGAGGCGCTAACTCGTCAAAGTCCAGTGCTAATGATCTTTGAAGATGTTCATTGGGCTGATCCAACGAGCTTAGAAGCACTCGGTCGCGCGGTTGACCGGATAAGGACCCTTGGTGCGTTGCTGATTGTTACGCACCGACCGGAATTTAACCCACCCTGGATTGGACGACCTCATGTCGCTGCACTCACTGTTAACCGGCTCGGGGAGCGCGAAATCGTCGCCATGATCGACCGCGTCACTGGAAATAAGCCGCTGCCAGCGAGTATGAGTAAAGACATAATTGAGCGCACAGACGGCATACCTTTGTTCGTTGAGGAGATAACGAAGTCCGTGCTCGAGGCTGTGGGCGAGGGAGCGGCCGAGCGCGCGGTCGCCGCTATTCCGTCGTCGTCTGCTGCGGTTCCCGCAAGCCTGCACGCCTCGCTGATGGCGCGGCTTGATCGGCTCGGGTCGGCTAAGGAGGTGGCACAGATCGGAGCGGTGATTGGGCGAGAGTTCTCTCATGCGCTGCTGGTTGCAGTGGTGCGCAAGCCGGAAGCGGAACTCCAAACGGCACTCGACCGTCTCATTGCAGCTGGTTTGCTGTTCCGGCAGGGCGCGCTTCCGTATGCGAGCTATTTGTTCAAACATGCCCTGGTTCAGGACGCCGCCTATGGAACGCTGCTGCGCGAGCGGCGACGTGCGCTTCATGCCCGTATAGCCCAAACTCTGGAAAGCCAGTTCGTCGAGATTGCCGAAAGCCAGCCTGAGTTGTTGGCGCGTCACTCCACTGAGGCCGGTCTGATCGAAAAAGCTGCCGCCCTTTGGGGCAAAGCGGGACAACGGTCGCTGAAGCGTTCGGCGCTGGTAGAAGCGTCCGCACAGCTTACTCATGCTCTCGAGCAGATTGCGGCCTTGCCTGCCACTCCCGCGCTGCGTCGCGAGCAGATCAAGCTGCAGGTCGCGCTCATAAACCCCCTCACGCACATCAGAGGATATGCTGCACCGGAAACCAAGGCGGCCATGGAGCGGGCACGTCTGCTGATCGAACAAGCAGAAGCGCTCGGGGAGGCTCCGGAAGATCCGCTGGTGTTATTCTCGGTCCTCTACAGCTTCTGGATCGCAAATCAAATTGCCTTCAATGGCGACGCTTTGCGCGAGCTTGCGACGCAGTTCCTGGGCCTTGCCGAGAAGCAGCGGACGACGGTGCCGCTGATGATCGGCCATCGCTTCATGGGCAATGCCTTACTGATGACGGGAAAAGTCACGGACGGTCGGGCACATTACGATCAGGCCATCGCACTCTACAATCCATTGGAACATCGCGGACTGGTGACGCGATTTGGCCAAGACGTTCGTGTGTCAGCCTTGTCATTCCGGTCGTGGGCTCTATGGATACTTGGCTATCCCGTGGCTGCGCTCGTGGACGTCGACGAGGCGCTGAATGATGCGCGAGATATCGGTCAAGCCGCCACATTGATGTTTACGCTACAGGTCACATTGGTAGCATTTGTTCACTGCGGAAACTACGCGGCAGCAAACGCTGAAGTCGGTGAACTTGCTGCTTTGGCAGATGAAAAAGGCTCCCTGTATTGGAAGGCTCAAGGAATGTTGATGCGAGGTTGTATTTTTGCCATGACCGGCAAAGCCTCAGACGCCGTCCAGATGATCACTTCCGGGCTCAAAGCATTTCGGTCAACGGGGTCAACGTGGTGCAGTCCGACGAATTTGTCATTTCTGGCCCTGGCCTATGCTGACCTCGGCCAGTTCGATGATGCTCGGCGTTGTATCGACGAGGCGATGACGACGGTGGAAACAACGAGGGAAAGTTGGTACGAGGCCGAGGTCAATCGCAGGGCCGGAGAAATCGCGTTGTTGTCGAGCGAGCCTGATGCGGCGAAAGCGCAAGCTTATTTCGAACGTGCGCTGGCGGTCGCCCGCAAACAGCAGGCAAAGTCCTGGGAACTGCGCGCGGCGATGAGCATGGCGCGTCTCTGGCGTGACCAGGGGCAGCCGAAGCAAGCTCGCGAACTACTCGCTCCGGTTTACGGCTGGTTCACTGAGGGGTTCGACACGCGCGACTTGAAAGAGGCTAAGGCCTTGCTCGACGAGCTGCACGCATGACAAACCAATTTCGGATGGGCCGCAAAGTGCAAAATGCAAGGGTGCAACATTTAGATCAGATACATGCAAGTCTCAGATTAGAAGTAGGTTATCTATAAAGGCGTTCCGCGGCAATCTACCCGCACGGCCTTTCCCACTTGCCGCCTGCCGCCTGCGGCGCATCCAACGGACCGAAAACTCTAAACCTCGGACTGCCCGCGACGTTGCTATTGCTGCGGTGCATGAGTCCGTTCATGGCACAACTCGGACATACCGCCGTGGTCGCTCTATGTCCGTTGTTGGGGGCAGAGCGGAAAACATATGCGAAGCGCCGGGAGACCGGCAAGGAGTAGAGAGTGCAAGTCTCTTACGATGAAGGAGTAGCGATCCACATCGGCCCCGAGTCATGCGCAGTGGCCCGCGAGGGTTTCGGCGAAGCGTTGACAGGGGGGCGCATAGGCCAGCCATTGAGCCGCGAAAGATTCCTATTCTGGGTGCCGACGCCGTGCATATGGCGGAAGGCAACACATCCGGGCGCGTCATCGCGAGCGTTCGGACGACCCGGCGTGGTCAGAGACCCTGGCATGTGCAGACGCTCCTTGCGCGGGAACCGGGAGATCTCGCGATCGGCCGTTTGGCAACAGCCGCCGGTCCGCATCGGGAAGGCGAGGAGCCGTAGCCGATGATGCACGGTCGCGAGAAGTCAGACTCCGCCATAGTAGCTGAGAAGCCAACGAACAAGGTGGTTTTCGGCCACTGCGGAGCCGGTGGAGCCAAGGGCGGGGGCCAAGGGGAATGCGAGCCAGCAAAGCACGCTTCGGACACAGTGCCGAAAATGCGTGTCACAGGCGCTGGAGCGCATACGGCAAGTTCGCCGTCACTCACCCAAGGTGGGAGCCGTGTGCGGGAATTCTGCACGCACGGATCTGGGCGGGTTGCGCCTTGCAAGCGCGTTGAAGTCTGCCGTCTGCGATGACGGCCGCGGCAAAGCCTAGCGAGCAGCCGCGAACCGAGTCTTGCGTGGCGTCCGGTAACGGCCGTTGCGAAGCGTAGACAGAGAGGTTGCAGGCCGGAACGACAGTGAACGGGAACATAGCCCCGAAATCGATCGTGATCGGAGTAGCCGACCCTATCCCGCAAAGGGGAAGGCGGAATCGCAGCCCGCGCTATAGCGAGCGGCCTGAGATGCTCCCGGGGTTCGTACCGCCAGCATGCAACCAAAGGAAGCAACGCGAACAAGGGAGATCCATCCGGTTCAGGCGCAAGTCTGTAGGACCTGCCAAGCCGAAGAGGTGAGAAGGGTCTGATGACCGGGTGGAAGTCAGACTGACTGATAGTACTCTGCGGTCGGGAGAGCCGGCTACATGGGGAAGCGGTCAGCGGTAGTTGAATTGTTCTTGGGCGACATGGGCTCCATGCAACGGGAGTTACGGCCTTCTACTCAGAGAGAAGATCAGCTGACCATGGAAACGAAACTTGAACAGATAGCAGTGAAAGCTGTGAACCAACTGCCGAAGAGCGTGGTGCGGGAAATCCGCACGCCACGTTCTGTGGGAGCCGGGGGCGGGCGACCGCCTCCGGCGACCCGGTGGGCGGTCAGCAATGACCGTCCCTACCGCACTTCGCATTGAGCTTTTCCGGTTCTGACCCAGACATCAAGCCTGATCGCGTCTGTGGCCGGATGTAAGCCATACAGTGGTCATACGCGGTCTTAGCTCAATCCATTGGCTCGGAACATTCACGGATTTCGCATTTTCGGGACTGCGCGATTAACCGCGCCAATTCCGCGAAATTTGATGCGTTGTCATATGCGTTCGCAGCAGCTAAGTTCAATTGAGTTAGAAGCCGCATCAATGCGGCGAACGGCAACTTAATCGGATCGCGAGTTATTGCCCGCCTTTTTGAAGGACTGGAGCAATGGCTGAAATGCCGTCAACCCGTTACGTCAAGAGTGATGACGTATACATCGCCTATCAAGTCTTGGGCGAGGGTCCGCTCGATCTGATGTTCGTGCCGGGCTTCGTGTCAAACGTCGAGGCAATTTGGCAATCGCCGAATCTAAGCACATTTTTTCGTCGTCTCGCATCATTCTGTCGGGTCATCCTTTTTGATAAGCGTGGCACCGGAATGTCCGATCGAGGCTCTCAGATTTTTACGCTCGAACAGCGTATGCACGATGTGCAGACAATCTTGAACGAAGTTGGGTGTGAGCCCGCAGCGTTATTTGGTATTTCCGAGGGCGGGGCAATGTCCTTGCTGTATGCCGCCACCTATCCCGAACGAACCTCAGCACTCGTTCTGTACGGCTGCTACGCCAAGCGTGCTTGGTCACCCGATTATGCGTTCGGCTGGAAGGACGAGCGGTGGAAATCGTTTTTTGACAACATCGAACACCACTGGGGTACCCCGCAAGGAATAAGCGTGACAATGTGGGCACCTAGCATCGCCAATGATGCTCGTGCCGCTGAGGGCTTAGCTTCATATTTCAGGGCATCGGCAAGCCCTGGCGCAGCAGCGGCTATCATGAAAATGAACCGCGAGATCGACGTGCGCCATATCTTGCCCGCGACCCGCGTGCCTACGCTCATTCTACACCGTACCGCAGAGCGCGTGATCGATGTGGGGCATGCACGCTATATGGCTCAGCACATCCCCGGCGCAAAGCTGGTTGAGCTTCCAGGCGAGGACCATATACCTTGGTTTGGTGATCAAGCTTCGATTCTTGATGAGGTCGAACAGTTTCTGACAGGCAGACGCCATGCTCACGAGCCAGAGCGGGTGCTCGCTACCGTGCTGTTTGTGGATATCGCAGGTTCGACAGCACGAGCGGCGACACTTGGCGACCATTCCTGGCGAGAGTTGCTTGAGACGTTCTATGCCAGCGTGCGTGAGGTCTTACGTCAGTACCGCGGCCGTGAAATTAACACATCAGGTGACGGCTTCCTCGCCACCTTCGACGGGCCGGCGCGAGCGGTGCGCTGTGCCAGTGCCATCCGCGATACGGTGCGCTCGCTCAATCTTGAAGTACGGTGCGGCCTTCATACTGGTGAATGCGAGCTCGTAGGCAACGACGTTGCTGGAATCGCAGTGCATACGGGCGCCCGCGTTGCCGCCCTCGCTGCTCCGGGCGAAGTGCTGGTCTCGCAAACGGTGCGCGATCTTGTGGCTGGCTCCGGTTTGGTCTTAGAAGAATACGGCACTTACACGCTTAAAGGTGTGCCAAATGAGTGGCGCCTATTCCGGGCAGCGTACTGAAATATTCGCTGCATCCAGACGGAAGGGCCGCAAGGGGCGTAGGCAAAACTCGCTAGCCATCGGGTATTCATCGCGCGAATGTTTCGCTCGATGCGCCGCTCAGGGTCGAAGCCCGCTTTTGGCACGTTTGAGACATGCCGACTGACTCTGAAAATGTCCGCTTCTTAGGGAAGACCGGAAGTGATTGGGCGCGGTCAAAACGACGCGATTGACCCTGGCTGTGTGAAAACTCAAAAAATCGAAGGACGATGACAATAATCTTCCTGGTAGATCGTCTCGACTGAACCACCGCCCGACGCCGACTATTCAAGTTCGACGATTGGGCCGCATTCGCTCAACCGGGCCAGGAGCGGGAAGCAGCATGTGCTGCTTCCCGCGCGGATGACAACCGTCATTTCACAGGCGGCAGGCCGGCCACGGCAGCATCCGTTGGATTGTTCAGGCACTTCGGATGGCCAAAGCCGCTGGCGCTCTGACCGACGCCCCCCTGTCCGTTGGGAGCTTGGCCTGTGCCCCCGGTGCCGTCAGCGTTTGGCTTTATGTCGAATATGATGTTGTCCGGGTGGGCCGCATCCGCCACCCCTTTAACGCCTTGGAATTGATCGAGCCCGAGGGTATTTCGGACCCGCCATGCGACCATGTGGTCGGTGCAAGAGGTGTCACCGCTGACGCCGACGCCCCCCACTTTGACCCCGTTCCTATAAAGCGCAAGGCCGCCGCCGAAGACGTTCACGCCGCCGATGCGCTGGCCAACCATGGGATCATCTGGCGTGCCGAACGAAGGACCACTGGCGGGACCCGGGTTGAAGCTAGCCCTGCTAACCCCGTCGGAAGGAGGACGGTTGCCATATGCGGCAGCAGTATCGACCGGATTGCTATGCTGCAGGCCGTAGAGGCTACCGCCCGGTTGCACGGCCGTAAACAGGTTGGCGGTCGACAAGGCGAGGCCGCTCGGAAACAAACTGCCGGCGGGTGTAGCGTTGTGCCCCACGCTGAAATCATTTGCGGTGTTGGCCTTTTGTGCGGAGATGACGCGGCTGCCCAGCCATTGAGAGGTGCCTTGGCTCCCCGAGAACGCGACGGCGCAGACGGTGCCATCGTTGGCGACGATCGTCCCCCACATGTTGAAGCCCAGGCCGCCATTAGCGCCTGCCGCGGGCGTTATAGCGCCAATGAGCGCTGAACGAAGTTGCGAAAAGTTCGGCAGAGCGGAGCAATCCGCAAAGGCCGGACCGACCACCATGGTAACGAGAGCGCTGATCGAACATGAAAGCACATGCCGTTGGATGTTCATTATGCTGCTCCTCTGGTGCGATGGATGATGGGATGGCAAGGAAGCGCAGGTCCCATCGTGCCTGCGCGAAGTCCATGAGATGCGCTGCCATTCCCGAGGGGATCCGCAATAGGATGAAACTCATGGCGGCGACCGCGGGAACTGGAAGTCAAGTTCAAGAAGGTAAAAAAGCACCGGCACACACTCGACGTATGGGTACCGGCATGATGAGGCTTATCTAACTAGCCCCGGCGCAATGAGACGAGCAGAGCCGAGGCAGGCCAGTCATCGCTTTGCCCACCCGCTCGCTTATCGCGCCCGTCAGAGCGGCCTTGAGGAATTGGCGGTAAACTAAATTCAGGATGAGGGTCAACATCGCCGAACCCCGCTGTTTAGTTGCGGGGAGCGTACATCATTTCTTGACTGGCCGAAAATGGTTTCGCCGTGACGCGGGCCGTCGGTTCCACCAGAAGCGTAAGTCCGGGTTTGGCACGAACGGACCAACCGGGGCCGGTCTGACGATGTCCGTTGTTCGGGGTAGACCAGAAGTGGCTGGCGCAGGGTCGAAACGGCGCTTTTGACTCTGAACGGACATTTGCTGTGCTGCGCCCCTGCTATCACAACAATGTAGCTGTGTGCGCCGCCCTGATCGAATAAAGATTGGCGACCCCGAACGGGCGTGCCGCGCAAGCTTAGAAGGGTTATCTATTCAGAGCCACCGGCCTGAACGAGGCCACCAAAGCTTTCTCAAGCTTCCCCCGCATCCGGCAGAGTATCCCGTAGGCTTCCTCACGAGACATCGGCCGGCTGTAACGCCGGTCCTCGATCAATGCCGAAAAAATATCCGAGATAGTCAAAATTCGCACGACGTCACTTATGTTCTCGGCGCAAAGTCCGTCCGGGTATCCACTTCCATCGAGATACTCGTGATGATGTCGAACCGCATCGAGAACTTCAAAGGAAATGTTCTCGTTGCCCTTAAGCGCATCATATCCAAGAGCCGGGTGAGATTCCATAATCACTCGCTCCTTTGCATCGAGACGCCCAGGCTTATCGAGAATTGCCAACGGGATCGTCGCCTTCCCAAGGTCGTGGAACATGGCGGCTGAATACAATCGCTCCAAGTCGCGTCTCGCCAGACCAAGGCTCAGCCCGAAGTCGACGGCTACTCCCGTGACCAAAGACAATGTTGATACGTACCCTCATGATGGCGGCGAACGATTGCCAACCAGTCGGACAACCCTTTTTCGGCTATATGGTCTGTGATTTTGTCGCCCGCACTCTTGGTGCCCTCCACATCAATCGATACGCCATTTGCCACCGCGGCAAACATTGATGCTATGGCGGTCGCGCCGACAGACGCCGCCCCGGCTTCGTTGTTTGTAGCCGCCGTCGCCGGAGCACCGGGACCCATGCGGTCTGCCAGCGCCGAGAGCAATTCGTCTTGATTGAGAGGCCCGGTCAAGACGCGCGTCGCGCCGAGCGCGTAGGCTCGCGCAATCGACAAGTAGATCGTTTGGTGCAGAATAAAAACGCGTTTTCGCATGTGGCCAAGACTTGCAATCTTCTTCTTCAAAGCCGCGACATTTTCGAAAGTGCGGAGGTCCACGTTCACCACGAGCGCATGGCACTGGCCGCGCTGGACGCTCGGGCCATCAAGCAATTCTGAGGTTAGTTCATGCTGGCGTTCAAGCGCAGCGCGAACGACGGCTAACTTGGCGGGATTATCTGCCACCACATGAATGAACATCAGGAATGATCCTGCCCATCGGATGAATCCGCTTTCTCCTGCACTTACCTCCAGAAAGATCCGTGGTCTTGCGGAGGCTCGTTCAGCCATATCAGCGCTTCGCGCACACCGAGAGGAATAAGGCGCTCCTCCGCGGCGCGGGAGAACTCGCCGTCGCAGAGATAGAGGAGGAAACCGCCGCGTTCATCCCGAAACAATGCCTCTCGGGCATTGCTGAGCGTGAGAGATTGAGAATCGATGAACGGGACAATTCGCGAAGAAATCATCTGCATATGAAATCACCAATTATCGCACGGGCGTGGTGCCCCCTCATGCTGAATTTGCCGCACCGTCTTTCTTTTTGGATTCTTTTGGTATGAAAAGGACGTCAATTTGTGCCCCATCGATCCACACCAATGTGCATCTACGGAACGCGAGACTCATCCGCTGAGCCTTGGAAAGATAGAGTTTCTCGAAGTGTTCCTTGGCGTGCGCAAGCTCCTCATCTGAGAGCTGGGGGACGCTTCGACTGCGTATGGTCCTGCACGAGGTGATTGCCACCCTTCGGTCCATCATTCACTCGCCAACACTTCGATCCATTCAAGTGATCGAAGGACGTCGGCATAGCCGCTAAAATCATTTTCCCCCGCAGCAACACCGTAAAAATGGCGGCTCTTCTCGTCTCTCATAGCGCGCCTGACACGCTTCGCAAAAAGAGAAAGCTGCTCTTTCGCTGGCTGGTTGCTCGCCCTTGTATTATGGTTAGATCGTCTATCAATTTGCGAACGTCGTTCACCAACGGTTTGCTTTTCTGGTTCCGACCGCGTGTCTCTCCCAGACCTTCTATCTTTAGTGTCCCGCCTGCTTCCTCCCAACTCAGGTGGCTGCTCTGGCGTAACGTAACTTTGAGTGCTTCGGCATTTAGGGCACTCAAAAACATCATGGACAAAGCCCGGCTTCTCCGTCTCTTTGCAAGAGAATCGCATCCTAGCATTGCATCGAATGCAAAGCGGATCGCTTGTTAGTGATTCGATCATGCAGCCCTCCAAGGGAGCAAAAGGCAGCATCCTTGCAACATGCAGCCCGATAAGTGTTTCAGCAACAAGACGCTTTAAAAGAGCAGTTTTCGCGTTCGTCAAAAAAATTACTAAATGCCAGTCGGATCTTTTTTCCAATTTCGGAGCAACGCTACACCAACAGCATCGATATCTTGGTGGCATTGCGATCTTTAACTCTCCTGATTCGAGCTAAGCACGATCAAGCTACAGCAGCCGAAGAGGCGCGGACGTCCCGGCCCGCTCCGAGCAGCCTCGTGCGGATAGCCTCCTCGATTAGCGTCAGGGCCTGATCTAGTTCGCGTGCCCTAGTCTCTGCGTTCTTCGCGCGTAGCTCCGCAGCGGATAACCTCGCTTCGGTGGATGCGATACGGGACTCAGCGACATTCAACGCGTTCTCAGCAGAGTCAGCGCGCCTTTGAGCAAAGAGGAGTTTTTCGTGCGCGGTTCTGCAAAGAGTTTGAGCTCGAATTTCGATCTCGCGCGCGTGATGGTGCAAGTTACCGACAACCTCAGCCGCCTGATACACCTAGATCGATGGCCGACTGACCGTCATTTCTTACTGGCTCGGTCGGTCCTCTCGGAAATGCCAGTACGTTTTCGCCCTCTTCGGACCCCTGGTCTTGGTCCGTGACTTGGATGCATTCTCGGAGCCAGTGCGGGAGCGCCACTTCGATCTCCTAAAAAAGCGTTCAGATTAAAAAATTCTGCGCTTAGAAGGTAAATAGATCGTAAAAATTTGGCATGGAACTTCGCCCGTAACCTTGCGGATATCTACGGATTCGATGTCGTCTCGGCCGATGCCACGACTTCGGGGCCGTATCCGTTAGGTGCGGCTGAGTCTCTTGTTGGCACATAGCGTCAGTTATTGCGGCGCAGCGACATGTCCGGTGTTGGGTGTAAGCCGGAAGTGACCGGCACACAGCCAAAGTGACGCGATTGACCCAATTCGGACATTGCGGGCGAGTAGTTGGCACGAGCTGCAACTGGAAAGAGATTGTTAACCTCGTTGTTGTCTTATCATTAGTGCCATTGATCGAACTGGTTTTGATTCGCCATGCAGCTTCTTGCTTCGCGAACGTACCCATTTATCGATTCTGAATCGCTTGAGGAACATCAGGCACGCGACTCGCTTTTCCGAACACACAACGGCGCGTTTGTTCTGCACTTGTCATCTAGCCACACACCGAACGACGGCGACCGTCTGGTATGGCTCAGTTGCCGTTCCGCGTTGATATGGATCAATAACACCACTGAGGATTTCGGGACGGAGTGGGAATAGCGAACTACGGCACTAGTTCGTCCTGCCATCAGCGAATTGTGTCAAGCTTGGCTTGGTGATCTCCCGGTAGGGAGGTTCTCCTACAACAGTCAGTCATTAGTTGTCGAATTGCGAGATTGAGACCTGCGTTTTTTAGTCGTCAGGTTTTTTAAAATGCTTGTTCATTTCGTCACCGATGAACCTACGAAGATACCGGCCATCCGGGCGATGCTGGAACCGCGATATCACGTTGTCCCCCAGCTGCTGGGAGGTGGTGGCACGCAAATCAGCTCAAACGGCGCGCTGATGGTTGATGCAGACCTGCGCGAGAAGGTTCGTGTCGAACAGATCAGGCTTGTTTTGCTGGAGCTGAGTTGCATTCCTGAAAAGCTGTTTGTCGTTCGGAACCACGTTCGTTCCATGGTTGCGCAGGCGTATGCGCTCGGAGCGACCGCCGTGGTTTCGCGCCCAAGAGAAATCATATTCAAGCTGGCGCAGATTGAAGTCGCGGAGAAGGCAGCACTAACCGACTTTGCCATTACCTCACGCGAGATCGCAGATGGCGCGGCGACCTTCTCGTCAATGTTCTCGGCCGTGCGGTGCGTTAAGCCGATAAACCTTTCAGACGCCGAGCGCGCAACGTCCGAAATCATCAATAGCATCGCGCAAAGCGGGCTTAGCGCGTGGCTTGACCACGTGCGCCGCTATCATGAAGGAACGTTTCAACATTGCTTGCTGGTAACGGGGGTGGCAGTCGGCTTCGCACTGGATATCGGGTTCGCCAGCCTTGATGTAAGGCGACTCGGAATAGCAGCAACCCTCCATGATATCGGGAAGGCCCGCATTCCCTTATCGATTCTCGACAAGCCCGGACGCCTCGACCCAGCTGAAGAAGAGATCATGAGACGCCATCCGGTCATCGGATATGAGTTATTGAAGGATATCTCAGGCGTTAACCCGGAGATTCTTGACGGAGTGAGGCACCACCACGAATATCTGGACGGTTCTGGTTATCCCGACGCGCTGATGGCACCGGAGATTTCCGATCTGGTAAGATTGTTGACGATTTCCGATATCTTCGCCGCGCTTATTGAGTCAAGGCCGTACAGCCCGGCAATATCCCGCCAAGATGCCTACAAAATCCTTTGCGGTATGGACGGAAAGCTGGAACGATCGCTTGTAAAGGCGTTCCGGAACGTAGCGCTTGTGGCGTGAAGCAAATCTGTGGAAGTGAGACTGCCGCGTTCACAAGCGTAGTGCCGTTCTTTGTTCAAGAATATCATCTCATCGAATATGGATAAGCTTAGCATGGATAAGCCTGAGCCGCTGCACGATCCACCAAATTGCATCAATTGTGGTGAGAAGATGTGGTTTTCTTGCACCGAGATTGAGAAGCCCGGGTTTGTCCACCACGTCTACGAGTGCAAAAAGTGTCGGAGTACCCAGAGCTTCGTAAGCGCCAAATAGGTCGCCTCGTTGGCGGCCTCTTTCATTTCAAACCAAGCATGCAGTGTCGCCGATTGGCACTTTTTGGACCTGATGCTCGCGCTCGGCGATGTTCGTTCGTCGGGGTATCCGGTCGCCTCTAATTTGCCGGTTCGCTGCGTCGATTCCGACCTCGATCCTCAAGCAAGGCATCCCACAGGATAAATGGCCTCTTTGAGATGACTGCAATGGAGTCGCTCGGGAGCACCTGCAACACCACGTTCAAGGATGGCGCACGCGGCATCCATAAAGTAAGGCCCCGGATTTGCTCCGGGGCCTTGCTCTCGAAGGTACATCCGCCCCTCGAAAGAATGTCAATATTTGCTACCGCTTGGCGGAGCAGCCATGGTACCGGCCCCGGAACGAGCGTCGTCTTGGTCCGATGGATTCGCCGCGTCGCCTTTCTTGGCACCGCTGCGCGTGCTCGACCCTGTGGTCATGCCTTTTTCGTGTTTTGTTTTCTTGCCAGAGGTAGCGCCGGGACCGACGTTTCCTTCACTCGACGCGCCGGGCGCGGGTTGGCTCTGAGCAGACGCAATAAGCGTCGAGCCGAAGAGCGAAGCTACGACAAGAGCAGAGATTGCAAGTTTGGATCGCATCAGAAGACTCCCAAGTTGGTTAGGATGAACCCAAACCTCGGGCATGCGATTCTGTTCCGGCCCATGGCAAACATTGTGCAAATTTCATATTCCAAAAACTCGTTCGTGATTGCCGCGGGCGTCCATCACTTTTCCAAACATCCGTCACTTTCAGAACATCGGATTTGCGCAAAGCGCGTCCAATGGTGCAGTCCAATGGTGCATTTGCCAATTGGGGGGCAGTGTTCGTGGACGTTATCAAGAGTCCTCGTTGCCCAAAATGCGGGGAGATGATGGCATTGCGGCTCATCGAACCTGAAAGACCGGGGTTCGATTTGCACACTTTCGACTGCCCGAAATGTTGCGAGACTGAAACCTTAGTGGTGCCGATTTCCTGCGAAGTAGATGTCTCTATTGTGCCAGTACATAGCAGGCGCTCGGGCTGATAAGTGCCTTTTTGACTAGGAGACTGTTCGGACGATGCGAACTCGTATCCTTAAAAGAAAGGCCTCGGATAGCTTAGCGGCGCTCGGCATGAGCGAGTTTTTCCTCGCTATCATCGCCGTAGCCCTCGGCTCGCTTATCGGGCTATTCGCGTTTGTAGCCCTCACACTATAGGCCGTCTCAATCGGTGGCTAACGAGTAAAGAGAGTCCGCAATGAAAAGGCCCGCTGTCTAGGCCATCAAGGGCAACACCGCCGCCTCAATCGCCATGACGGCTTCGCGTTTCTCTTCGAACATGTGCCAGCGCGCATATACTTTTCTCACGGCCTTCTTTCGCGGGCCGCGCATCGGCGCCACCGCGCTCTTCCCACGATTGAGAGCCCGCAGCATACCGATGCGAGCGAACATCGTAGGGCCGCCGCTCTCGGCAACGAGCATAAGCACCTCCATCGCGGCCCGCCATTCCTCGGCATCGTGCTCTGCCTTGGACAGTTTCGTGATGTAGAGCGGAGCGTCGCGCAAGGTGACCAGCGGTTTCCGGCCCGACAGTATGATCGCACAGTCCCCGGCTCAGCCCCCGAGAGCTGGGGCCTTTTGCTTTCGTTCCAGGATGCGAACCGACACATTTGTTAAGGCAGGAAGCTCGGTGGCAATCTCGCCGTTTGCCGACATGTTGCGTATCGTCGGCAGGTCGAAGGAAGAGGCACTCTCCCTCGGCTCTGCTCCTTGAGCCGAGAGCCTTTTTGGCGAACAGCTCAGCGCCGGACAGCGATTTCCAAGAACTCCTGCACAGAGCGCGGCACCTCGTCGTATTCAGCAAAGCGTCGGCGCAGCTCGTCGGCAATATCGACCGTGACGTCGCGCGACCAGCCCTCGGCGGTGTTGAAGGCGACGATGCGGACGGGGTGACTATACTGGTCTTCCATGAGACGGCGGATCAGCGTCTTTCGGTCAGTGCCTTGCTCATCTGCTTCGCACCAAGCGCGCCCGAGCCTGCCAAAATCGTTTAGCACCACATAGGTGTCGCAGTCGGCGCCATGCGGCACGATGGAGGGGGAGCGACGCAATCACCCTTGGCTCCAGCAAGTCCCGCGCAAAGCGACCCCGCTTCGCGGGGTGCTTGGCAGGGTCGCCTGCTCTCCGGGTCCGGGGCTGGGGGGCGTGAGCCCGGTAGGCCGAGACACTTTATCCGAGGGAACCTGATGGAATGACTACTAAAAAGGAGCACCCCTTAAGTTCCATCCACCTTCCGGACGCGCGAGCGGGGACGAACGGTTCCAGCTCCGGCGCTGACCGGCTGGGCTAGGCGCGCCTTGATGGGCGGACACCCGCCTTTTTAGGAGAGCCATCGGCCAGAACGTTCGACACGTTTTCCGCTATCTGGGACGAACATCGCGGTAGCTGCCGCGAAACCAATTTCTGTTGGCCACGAAATGATCCTGAAACACAGGCCGTTAACAATCCCCGTTTTCGATAAAGGCTTATTGCGGAGCTAAACCATGAACCGGGAAACAGATAAAATTGCAGTTGGCACCCGCTTTAAAATCAGCAAACTTGGAGCGGTTCGTTGCCCAAGTCTGGCTGGCAAGTTTGGCATCGTTGTCGGCTTGAGCCGTCACAACACCGGCATCACCGTGCTGTTCGATGGCGACAGAAGACCGACCTGCTTGCACAGGGGCTATATATCTTCAACAAACAGCACTGAGGCCGCCTTAAGCCATTCAGAGCTGGCGGGCTGATCCTAGCGCTAGCGGGTACTTAATTATACCCAGTCTTGCGCCGTGCCAGGCGCGCCGAAAACACTATTTTTGGAGCGGTGGATAAGCATCAGCTTTGGCACCAAGGACACCGCTTCCATTATGCTGCCACCCGATCTTCTTTCTCGCCCCCGCGCGCGACAATCTTGAGCGTGTCATCCCGCAACGGCCGCTGAAGCGCCTTCGCCTCATCCCACGGCGCGCGCATCGGAACGTCGCGCTCCTCATCGGTGGTCAGAAGCACCAGCAGCCTGTTAATGAATTGAAGAAAAAGCCGCCGCTCAAAACAGTCAGCGACGGCTAGTCCTACGCTCGGTGTTACTTCAGCTTGTAGGTGCCGGTCTGATGATTGCAGTCCTGAAACGTTCCGGCTTTCACGACTGGAAACGGACCCAACGGTTGGACTGTGCCGCTTGCAACCATACCTTCGTATTTTCCGGTTGTGCCTGTCGTAAATTAAATCCGGGCATATTGGTGATGCAGTCCGCCCAGGGTTGGGCGACAAAGAATGTGCCCGGCGCGATCGACGGCGCGCGAGACCGGCGCATCTTTCTCCAGGGATAGATGCGTGCGGGCCCCATTGTAATATTTCATGTACGACAGCAGTAGGTGACGGAGGTGGCGCTCGCTGAACACAACAACGTGGTCAAGGCATTCCCTGCGGATCGAACCGATCAGCCTTTCAGCATATCCATTTTGCCAAGGAGAGCGCGGCGACGTTGGTCGATCGCGAATGCCCATTGATCGAAGCCTTCGGATGAAGACCTCACCATAGGCGCCGTCCCGGTCACGAATGAGATAGCGGGGAGCCTGTTCCCAGCCGCAGGCTTCCGTGATCTGATTTGCGATCCAATCTGCGGTTGGATGCGCTGTGACGCCAAACCATAAAATCTGCCGTCGACCATGCCCCATGATCAACAAGCCGTAGAGCAGGCGAAACGAGATTGTCGGCACGACGAACAGATCCATCGCGGCGATACCGTC
Organism: Bradyrhizobium erythrophlei; assembly: GCA_900129675.1. GTDB lineage: Bacteria > Pseudomonadota > Alphaproteobacteria > Rhizobiales > Xanthobacteraceae > Bradyrhizobium > Bradyrhizobium erythrophlei_A. The sequence continues at coordinate 88,125 of FSRD01000003.1, forward strand.
GGCATGGTTGCGAATGAACGTCCTCCAGCCTTGGGATGGCGGGTCTCTTCGCTTGGCCATGTACTTGCCCACGCTGGTCTGTCCGATATCGATGCCGAGCTTGAGGAGTTCTCCATGGATCCGCGGCGCTCCCCACAGCGGATTGGCAATGCTCATCTCGCGGATAAGCTTGCGTATCTCAGGCGCTACAGTTGGTCGGCCACCACGGCGCCGCGACTTCCACCGCCAGTACGATCTGAACCCGGCGCGGTGCCATTTAATCACGGTCTCCGGCTTCACGATCGCCAAGGCGCCCAGCACCTTCGGAGCCAAACGATACAAGCCAGCGAATATTAGACGGTCCAGCATCCCGAACGTCGGCCGTTTCGGCGATTGCCGCCGCAACACGTTAAGCTGATGACGCAGAATCGTGTTTTCAGCCTCAAGCGAGACCCGCGACCGGAACGCTCCGACCAACGCCAACCAGATTAGGCTCCAGACCTCTCGCATAAGGCAGGAGCATCGCTCGATTCGATATCAGTTGCCAGCAAGACTGAGTTTCCGACAGGGACACACATGGAGGCCCGGAATTACCGAAAGATTTGGCGCCGATCTCGCCGCTCTAATTGCGGAGGCGTTGGTCGCGGCCGTGATTAAGCGTCGCCGCGAGCTCGAAGCCGCGGGCGGCGCGACGATGAGCGTGTTGAATTGACCCGCTTGGCGTTTCGACGCTTGCGGGCATTGCGGCCGGTTTGGCGGATGTAACCCAAGCCGGCCCGCACTTCGGGGGACTCCGCAGCATGACCGGCGTTTACCGATACGTCCATCATCACGAATTGCTTTTCAGGCTGCATCAGGGTTGGCATTGGGTTGCGGACCTTGGCGACGTTCATGGCGAGTATTCGTCTCTGATGCAATGGTGCTGCGGCGATTGCGGAGGCGACTCGCGCCTTAAACAGCCCGTTCTATCTGCCGCTGATGTTCGGCCGCACCCACTCCAAATCTTCTCGCGATGTGCTCTTGCTGCCTTTATCGGAGCCGTAGCGGACGAACACGCGATGATCGTTGAAGGATGTGATGACGCCTTCCTCCAGCCTGCCACCCGGATAGCGGTTGCCGGTGTAGACGACGCCGCGGCCGATATCGTCTTCGGTCGGTTCGATCATTGCGCGGGGCGCTCCGGCTGCTGTGCCGTCGGTTCGATCTCTCTGAGCGGGAACAGCAACCACAGCGACCTTTTGAACAGGTAATGCGTCGCCATAACCATCGCCAGCACGATGAACCACCACTCAGAGATTCGACCGCCATGATCTCGGCTCGCGATCAGCCACACAAAAAAGCTGAGCCAGATCACCATGGCGAAGATGCGCCAAAATTTCCTGCCCGAGGCAGAGACGAATTGAAGCGGATCAGACGAGCGGAAGCTGTTTGGATTAACGGAAACCCCGGTCCGAATCCCTTTAACGATCGGGACGCTAAACCACGCACGCATTGAAACCTCCCTATTATTTCTTCCCCTTCAGCCCGAGCTCGACCAGGCGGCGGATGGCAGAGATTTCGGAATACAAAATCGGCAGACCGCGCCTAACCTTCCGGGAACAGCTTGTCGGTCGCTTTGTCCAAACGCTTCTTCTCGGCGCGCGCATCCGGCAAATGACCAACTAGGTCGCCATTCAACTTGTAAATGTTCGAACCCTTAAGATCGTAAAGCTTTCGACCTTTAAGGCTGAAGACTGCGTCGTCCATGACTATGCCGACATGGACGCCTTTGCTGTTGAATATATTGCCGTTCACGACCGACCTCCTCTCGAGGGCCCCTCCTTAGCAAAGGGGCTGCGCTTGTTGGCCGGCGATAGCGAGACAAATCGCGGGCCCAGGGGCTATTTCCCCTTCGCCTTCTTCGGCGGCTTCTCGCCAAGGTCTTTCGCGAGGATGTGCAGCATCGCGTCGACCATCCCGCGGATGGCTTCAGGTCGCGTCACCGGCGGGACCTGCTTGGCGGCCCATGCGTCGATTGCCTTTATCTGTTCGGACTGCAGGCGGACACCGACGAGCTTCCCGGTCTCAGCCGATCGTTTTCGGACCGGCTTAATTATGTTATCATAACTTGATTTTTCCATGACGCTATGATAACACGGAAGGCAAGCCGAGGGAAAGCTACTCCCCCGGCCAGGGACTCCGTCCTGAGCAAAGCGACGCCGCGAGAGTGCGTCGCATTTGAACCTGCGGAGTCGTCCAATGACCAAGCCGAAAAAGATTATTGATACGACGCGGCGGCACTTACTCACCATCGCTGCCGGCGGCGCTGTTGCCGCTGCGATCCCCGATGCCCGGGCCTATCCCGGGCATGCCGCCGATCCGATTTATGCCGCGATCGAGGCCCACAGGAAGGCCGCCGCCGCTTGGGACGCCGCGGTCGGCGTTCGCGCGAGCTTCCCCGAAGGGCCCGAGCCCAGGACCGATGAGCAGTGGGAAGAACTGGATCGGCTCGACGATGCGGAGGCCGCCGCGCGGGAGCCTCTTGCGGCGGCCGGCGTCGACCTAGTTACCACCGCACCGACGTCGTTGGCCGGCATCGTCGCGGCGGTTAGCTATGTTCGCGCGCAGATGCGGAATGACGCATTCATGCCGTGGGAGATCGAATTCGAATTCGAATATGACGAGGGATGCCCAGGCGACGCTCAAGAGACGATGGGCTGGATTGACGCCTTCCTTGACACGATCGCCGACGGCCGCGGCCGCGCTCGCCGAGCGGGTGCAATCATGACGAAACGCAAAGTATCAAAGATTGTTGCGAGCACGACGGCGCACACGGGCGCCGATCCGCGCGAATTTTTCGATCCGGTGTTGCCCGTCATCGATGCTCATCGCAAGAGAGTAGAGATCGTGTTAGAGGCCGTTCGCGTCGAGGGCGAGTCCTTTGGCAAGGGGACGGAGGCCGCTCAGGCCCGGCTGAAAAAGACCATGAGAGCGGTTTGGGCGAGTCTAGATCCGCCCGCGCGCACTGGTGACGACGCAACCGACAACGCTGCTTGGCGCGGTCGCGTTGCTGCAATATCTGATGATGCAATTCGATGAGCACGGCCTTTGCACATGGATACCGGACACGATCGACGACGAGCCCTGGCCGTTTCTCGCTTTTCGGACCGTGGCATCGGCGCTTTTGCAGGTGCAGCACGAGACAGCAGAATGAGCCAGCACGAAACCTATTTGGGCGATGGGCTCTATGTGAGTTGGGACGGCTGGCAGGTGAAACTGCGGGCGCCGCGCGATGGGGGTGACCACGAAGTGTTCTTGGAGGACGGCCTGACGCTGCAGGCTTTCCTCGAGTTTCTTGACACGCTGCCGAAACGCCAGGGCCATCAGGAGGAGATCAACGATGCCAAATCGACATGAGAGACGGCGTGCGGACGTGGTGATGTTGACTAAGGCGGAGTTTGAGGGTCTCGATCACATCTGTTGCTGGGATGGATGCGACAAGACCTATAACCACAAAGACGGAATGCCGAAGGGATGGCAAAACATCCTGATGTTTTGGGCTCGAAAGCCATCCTTAGACCTTGGCACGATCAACCCGGGAGACTGGAGTCGGGACGGCGTTCTTTGTCCCGAACACGTTGAACACATCCAGAGCCTTCTAATCCCGCTCGCATTGGAAGTGGCAACTCGCCCCAGCGAAGGGCAAGCATAGAGCCGCCTCCTTTTTCAGGCGAAAAAATCGACATTGGCCCGCCCGCCGGTTCACGCCGGCGGGTTTTTTATTTGAGGGGATAACAGCAGGGGTCGCTTGGGCTCCGTAGCAGTGTGGGCACTCTATGCCCGTCAGGAGCCTCCAACCAAAGAGACGGGATCATGGGCAGCAAAAACCGAGTCGTAACAGAGACGAACAGCGCTCAAAGCACTCGCGACACCAATGCGAAACTCGACCATATCGCGCGAGCGATCGCCGAGCTGGCTGACTTTGTCGACGACCTTGAAAACCAGCTTCAACGGATAGAAAGTAGCCGGCGATAAACTTCCCAGGCCCAGCCCCATGTCGCAATCATGTCGCACGGTGTTGCCGCCACTCTCTGTAACCCATTGAAACAAGACGGGAACAATTGCGACACGGTGCGACATGAAACGAGATCGACGGAATCGCAGAAGTCATTGATTTTATTGGTGATCCCAGCAGGATTCGAACCTGCAACCCACGGAGTAGAAATCCGTTACTTGGACCGCTGCAGAATTCCTACCGATATCTGCGTGCGTTTAAGCACCTCCAAGCAGGATCAAATGCACAAAGTGTTCCCAGGTATTTAGGGAGCGGGCTCAGAAGGTCAGGCCTAATTTCCAGACGAACTGCGCGCATTGCAACCGGCTCATCACATTCGAATTCGGTTCCGGGGATCCAAACATCCGGCGGGCCCTCGCTAGCGCAAAAGAAATCAGGATTGTAGTCGAAGCAGAACTAAAAGCGCGGGCTACCGCTGAAGTTAGCAGGCGAACCTAAACCGAATTTGCGCCCGTCCGGCAGTGCTATCGGGTCCTCGAACTTGCGCTGCCAGCCTCGTTCGCTCACGTTGCGGCCTTCTTCCTTGTCGACGCCGCGCGCGACGATCTTGAACGCGCTATCTTGTTCTTGCAAAATCATCGTCGATATAGGGCAGACGGTGCGAGGCAGTGACGGCACCTAACGACTTTGCCATGATGATGATTTCTCGCGTAGGCTTCTGCCTCTACCAGCGTCGCGAGCGGGGGCGACCACACCGTGTTGTTGCGCCTGACCTTGAAGATTGATCCGACACCCTTGCCGTCTTTGCAATAGCTGCAGGAGGACTTGTGAATTCGAGTTTCACCACTTCGCCGAGGCGTCACATAAAAACTCATAATACTCTCCCCCACATCATCAGGCGAACAGCTCGGCGCCGGCCTGGGTGAACTTCACATAGGTGCCGGATTCATGGCACCACAGCCAGCCTTTGGCGATCGCGAGGGCGAGGCCCGCACCGTATTCGGCCGGACTGCCGCCTTCCTTGAACAGGAAGGGGCCGTTGACCTTCTCGATGTGGATCCTGCCGTCCTGTACCGGCTCGACCGCATTGGCGAGCTCGAGAAGCTTGCGGGCGGCTCTTTCCGGGTCAGCGTAAGGCCGTTCGGGGGCGTAGTTCATCGGGCAGAATCAGCGTCTCCTCGAGAGATGGATCGAGATGAAACCAATTTCAGTGATCCACGAAATAATCTTGAAACACAGCGGGTTAACAATGGCATGTATTTTCATAGGTTTCTTTGAGACGTTGTTTCATTGCGGGACGGACCATGGATCAAAAATTGGATAGAATTGGAATCGGTGCCCGATTCAAAATGAGCAACCTTGGAATTGCTCGTTGCCGAGAACTAGCTGACCAGACTGGCGTCGTTGTTGCTGTGAGCCGCCGTTGTCACTGTCGCAAACTTAATCTGACTAGCAGTTGATCGAAAATCGGGCGATGCTGTTGCGGGATGATAGATCTTGTGAGGCTCATTGTTTGGACGGTGGTAGATCTGTTTCGGTCCTGGGCAGCGCTCGAGGCGGAAATCCTGACGTTGCGGCAGCAGATAAACGTTCTGCGGCGAACCGCTCCTAAGAGACAAACTTTCAGCGCCATCGACCGATTGATTTTTGTTTGCCTTTATCGGCTTCTCCCTGGCGTTCGCGATGCGCTGGCGATTGTCAAGCCGGAGACCGTAGTCAAATGGCATCGCGCTGGCTTCCGTGTATATTGGCGATGGAAATCGAAGCCGCGGGGTGGCAGGCCAACAGTTCCGTTGAAGATACGCAAGCTTATCCGCGAGATGAGCATTGCCAATCCTCTGTGGGGAGCGCCTCGAATCCATGGAGAACTCCTCAAGCTCGGCATCGAAATCGGACAAACCAGCGTGGCCAAGTACATGGTCAGACGACGAGACCCGCCGTCCCAGGGCTGGAGGACATTCCTCCGCAACCACGCGGACGGGATCGCTGCGATGGATATGTTCGTCGTACCGACAATCTCGCTTCGCCTGCTCTATGGATTGCTGATCATGGGGCACGGCCGGCGACATATTCTGTGGTTTGGTGTCACAGCGCATCCAACCGCAGAATGGATCGCAAATCAGGTCACGGAAGCATGCGGGTGGGAACAGGCTCCCCGCTATCTCATTCGTGACCGGGACGGGGCCTATGGGGAGATCCTTATTCGCAGACTCCGATCGATAGGCATCCGCGATCGACCGACGTCGCCACGCTCCCCTTGGCAAAATGGATATGCTGAAAGGCTGATCGGTTCGATCCGCAGGGAATGCCTTGACCACGTCATTGTATTCAGCGAGCGCCACCTTCGTCACCTGCTGCTTTGTTATATGAAGTATTACAATGGGACCCGCACGCATCTATCCCTGGAGAAAGACGCACCGGTCTCGCGCGCCGTCGATCGCGCTGGACACATTCTTTGTCGCCCAATCTTGGGCGGACTTCATCATCACTACGTCCGGGTTTAGGTTTTCGGTACACACCGGTCTCGCACCAGCGCATTGGCGCCGCCGAGTTCGAGGTAGCGCCGGTAGATCAGTCGGACCCTCTCGGCTTCGTCCTCGATGATGGCAATCTTGTCGTCCTTCATGTGATAACCGAGGGGGAGGGGACCGCCGACCCACAGGCCCTTTCGTTTAGAGGCAGCAATTTTGTCGCGGATGCGCTCGGAAGTGACCTCCCTCTCGAACTGGGCGAAGGACAGGAGCACGTTGAGCGTCAGCCGGCCCATCGAAGTCGTGGTGTTGAACTGCTGGGTGACCGAGACGAACGACACGCCATGTGCATCGAACAGTTCCACCAGCTTGGCAAAGTCGGCCAGCGATCGCGTCAGGCTGAAGGGCGCAATTTTTACCCCCCAGGGGCATGGACAGGCCCCCCGTCCTCGCGCGCGCGAGACTGGCTTGAAAAATATCCCCGGGTCGAGAAGGGCCATTAAGAAAGTGTTAAGGTTTGACTGGAGAGTCGATCCACCGGCGCCTGGTCAAGAAGAGATCCGACGTTTCTACTCGCGCCGATTCACTCTGTCCGAACATATGACGCTATCAAGCTGAATACGAACAAGTTCGAGAATCTCCTGCATCAATTCTTTGCCGAGGCTCGGTTGGACATCGAGATCATGGATCGCTTTGGAAAACCATTTAGGCCGCGGGAATGGTTTCTTCTGCCTTTGTCTGTGAGCGAGCAGGCCATCCCCATGCTGATCGACGGCAGCGTCATCCGGCACCGGTACGATGCCAAGTCGGGTACCATTGTTCCAGTCCGCCCCCCCGTAGATCGGTTTCACTTTTGCGGAGCCGCGTCCGCTTCTCGTATATGCTTCGGGAGACTGGAGCAGGAGGCGGCACGTTCAGGGCCGATTATTGCCGTCAGTTTTCCGGTATGCTCCGCCGGTACTCGCATACGCGCGATAGTTAGCGCGTTCATCAATGCGTCAACTTGGCGGTTAGCGCCAATTGCCCCAGCGACAGCGTCGTGCATTAGAAGTTCGACCGTTGAAGCGATTTGCAAGTGGGGGAAGGACGCCGTGCATAGGGTTCGTGCCTTGCGCTCGTCGATGAGTGCGACTCCCCCGATTTCCTGAGCGTGAGCAATTGTCGCTGCTTCGCCGTCATCGAGGGTTCGCAACGTGGCCCCGTCGATAAGGGATTCATAGACAGTCATAACTGCGTTGCCGAGGGAAGCCAGCCGCACGAGACCGGCGTCGATCAATTCAAGCAGCTGCGCGTGGTCGCGATGGCCGTTGCGGATACCGGCCTCGAGTTCAGCGCAGGCGTTTTCTGTCACAATGAATGGGTTCGGCAGCGCCTTGATAATATCGAAAGCGCGAGCCGTCGCGTTCAGATTGATCACGACACTTGCGTCGGCAATGAGACTTGCGCGCGGGTTAGTGAGGAAGCTTGACGAGCTCATTCGCTTCGCTTTCCTCTTTCTCGGCGCCGTCAAGAATTTGCCTGATCTCGTGGCGGTTCAATTGCAGCAGCCGGGCGAGTTGACCCTCGCTGTAGATTTCCTTCTTCCACGCTTCGCGGGCAAGCAAGGCGAGGCGCGGGGGTATGAGGCCTTGAGCGCCCGCGGCGTTTACTTTCCGGTCCGGCAGATCGCCCAGTACCTGACGCACCTGATCGTCGGTTATTCCGCCGTTCGCAACGAACCAGTCCCAGGTGCCCTCGCGCGCCAGCTTCAGCTCTTCGAGGCGACGCACCATGGCCTCGCGGGAAACGCCAAGCGCATGGGCGAGAAGAATGATATGGCGACGGGTCAGGTGTGATTGCCCCGCGGTGATTTCTGCGAACCGTTGGCGCACGGCCCGTGCAGGGGTGATGAAGGAGCGCTGGAAGGCGTTGGCGTAACGCTCTTCGCGCGACGTGAACCGCTCGTCGTCCGTGAGTACTTCGGGCTGGCGGCGCGTCGAAATGAAATGTGCGGTCTCATGCACTCCGGATTGCGTGAGGCGCTCGGGAGGATGGTTCGCGTTCAACAAAATGCAGGCGCCTGCCGTGTCATCGTAGGCGAACAGGCCCGAAACCTTGCCATCCAAGGGCCGCACGTAGACGCGAACGCCGAGCTGTAGATCGAGGATCGAGACGATATCGGTGACGGGGCCCGGACCAAGACCGAGCCAATCGCGCAGTTCCTGTGCGTCTTGTTCAGCTTGCGCCCGGATATCGCCCGGGAGAATCGGTCTTTCAGGTGGATAGTTTCGGGTGCGGCTGACGCCCAGAGCGTTTTCTAGTTCAACTTCAGCCCGGACCAGATCGTTCAGCAGGCGCGTCGCGCGTTCGACCGCGTCGTCGCTGCTTTCCTGCAGTTTCCGGAAGCGAGGCACCATGTCGAGATGCACAGCTTCCCGGCGCAAGAGCGCATTCGCGGAAGTCCGGTAGGCCGTGGCAAGCTTTTGCAGTTCGTCCGTGTGGACGCGGCGCTTACCCTGCTCGATGGCTACAAGGGTCGTGCGTACGACCCCGACTAGTGCAGCCGCATCGGCCTGCGTCAGCTTCGCGCTTTCACGCGCCAGCCTCAGGCGCTCGCCGATCTCCGTGTCCGTCAGTCTCTCGCCGCTCATTGACTTGCCCGCGTCCATTTTTTGACGAAGGAGCGCGCTCCTAGGTCATTCACAAAGTTATTCCATTCCGCCGCATGCCGTTCGAACATGCCGACGAGTTTCTCTTCGGCTGCCGGTGCCGATATCCCGAGAGCCATTCCTGTCAGGATGGCATGCCGCCGGACGGCAGAACGGGCATCGTCGCTCGCCATGTCGGCCATGTGATCGAGATGAAGTGTGCCCGCAATCGCGTATTCCTCGAATGCCGGACTATTACGCGTAAAATCCGGATGGATCGCATCAGCAAGTGAGGATGCGCTCAGGTCCGTGCAGATATAAATGCCAGCCTCTTCATGCAGACCAGCTGCGTGGACACTCATGCGACGTAGCATGCACGCCGCACAGATGCCGCACTGGACCAGCTTGCCGTTGAGCGCGCTCCAGCGGCTGTTTCTCCAGCATGATTTGGTGTCTCTCCAGGAATCGCCCTCCGGCAGGGCGGCGAATTCCCTCAGAGTTTCGCCCTTCGTGTGCCAAAGGCGTGGGAACGAGAATTTGACAGTTTTTCCAAGCAGGGCCTTTAGGAATCGCGTCATCCTCGCCGTAAAGAGGGGATGGTTGCGGTAGTCGGGATAAGCGTGGCTCACCGTGACCAGTGCTGGGCCGATTGCGCCTTGGCCGCTTTCCGGAATGAGAATTTCTCCGGCGTCGGCTAGGTACGCGGCAAGGCCGCTGATGAGGGCGAACTTAAAGCCACGGCTCCGGGCCGTCGTCTCACCGTTACCCATCGAGGCTTTGAACTTATAAGGCACCTTTGCGAACGGCTGCAGCTGACCATCGACGACAGGCTTCCCGGCAGCCTTCGATCCGACACGGACCCTTACCAGTTTCTCGCCGAGCGTTTTGCTCACAAGTCCTGCGACAGCTCGGGAGTCCATCCCGTCGCTGTACGCGATCACGGCTTCAGTTGGCCTCGGGAACGGCAGGCATTCCTGCATCGGGGCCGGAACCGTTTTTGAGCGCTTCACGAATTCAATCGTCCAGAAATCGCCAGTCATGAATCCCAATGCTTCATGCAGGGAGTTAGAGACGGCAGGATCATTCCAGCGGGCCGGATCATGCACGGGAAGTCGCACGGCGATCCGCCGTGCCCAGCCGCGCGAAGGGCGTTTGATCACGCGGTCAGAAAACTCGATGGCTGCGGCAAGCACCATCGCGTCGTAGATCACCGGCTCCCACGAAGCGAACGCGTAGGATCGCAGCGCGTCGGTACTGAATTCGAGATCGCGCCCTAGATCAAAGGCGATACGGCCCTTGCGGGCCCGACGCCCGGCTTCGATAACGTCGATTGCTTTCTCGCTGATCTTCGCTTTGTAAGCCGTGACGGTCATAGCGACGGCCCTTCATCAACACCCGTATGACGGGGCAAGGTAACGGAGCGCGCGGACGGAGGCTTGCCAGGAGCTAGAAGTTCACGGGTGAGGGCATCGCAGTCGAGCTGCTGACGCGCAGCATCCAGTCGGGTACGCACGTATCCGGCGCTGCGCGAGCTGGCTTCACGCTGGTAGTGTTCTTCGATTCCACGAAGGGCGTCGCGCGTGGTGTCTTCAATCGCGTTTTTCACGGCTGCGTGCGTGCCGGTCTCGCCGGTCAGCCCGCGGGCGGTAGCTTCGACGGCGCAATCGATTACGTGGGTAGCGGCTGCTGAGCCGCGATGAGCTTGTCGCAAGGCGTCGAGGCGCTCGATGCGCATCTCCGGGAACAGCGAATCGCCGCCCATGATGTCGCGGATTTCTTTGATCGGAGCTTCGAGGATTTCCTTCTTCAGGGCATGCGGTAGTGCTTCGGAGACTTGGTCGGGCGAGAAGGCTGCCTTCGCAGATCGTTCTGCGAAGTCCTTCCAATGCCGCCTCGTGGGCAGGCTTCTATGCGGGCCGTCACTCATGGCGAGTCTCCAATGTCAAAAATATACCATATAAAGTCTGACAATGTCAAATGGAGTTCCAGCTGCCTGCGCAAACGGGTCAAAAAGGTGGTTGCCGTTTGAACGGGGGGCGGCGGGATTACTTAGTGAAACTTAGCAAAATTGACCAATTTCAAACTTGCTGGAGGTTTGCGATTGTGGTATTTTGCTAAGTATGGCTGAGCATTCAACCGGGAAGCTAAACCAACTGGAAAAAACCCTGCCCGAAGGGCTGCTGGTCGATTCCGACTGGATGAGCCGTCACGGGTACTCCACCAGTCTGCGCAGCCAGTACGTGACTTCTGGCTGGCTGGTCCAACCCACCCGAGGAACCTTCAAGCGCCCGCTAGGGACGCTAACATGGCAGAAGGCCGTCATATCGCTACAGACACTGCTCAAACGCCCCCTGTTCGTGGGCGGACGGACGGCGCTCGAATTGCAGGGATTCGCGCACTACGTCCGCGCAAATGGGCCAACGGCGATCTATCTCTATGGCCCTGAGCCGCCCCCCGGCTGGCTTGCCAAGCTGCCGCTGAGCGAGCGTTTTCATTTCCGGAAAAGCCAGGCCCTCTTCAAGTCCGATCCTGTCACCAAAGGCCTGACCAATTTTGCGTGGAATCTCGGCGACAACACCGGTGAGTCTGCTGATGCTCTTCAAGCAGGTGAATTTCGTCAGATGTGGGATCAAGGCGAATGGCCCCTGACCGTTTCCAGGCCGGAACGGGCCTTGCTGGAGCTGCTCGATGAGTTGCCCAAGAACGAGAGCTTCCATCAAGTCGACGTGCTGGTGGAAGGCTTGCGAAATCTCAGCCCGCGCCGCATGCAGAAGCTGCTGGTCGACTGTAAGAGTGTGAAGGTCAAGCGCCTGTTCTTCTGGTTTGCTGAGCGCCACAACCACACTTGGCTGAAGCAGATAGACCGCAGCGCCATAAGCCTCGGCAGGGGCAAGCGGATGCTTGTGAAGGGCGGTAAGCTCGACCCGAAATACATGATAACCGTTCCGGAGGACCTCGGTGCCCCTGTCTGACCGTTTCCAGAGCCAAGTTGCGCTGCTGATCGAAGTTCTGCCGTTCGTCGCAGCAGAAACCGTCTTTGCCCTCAAAGGCGGCACGGCGATCAACTTGTTCGTCCGGGATATGCCCCGTCTTTCGGTTGATATCGATCTGACGTACCTGCCCGTCGCTCCTCGGCCAGAGTCCTTGTCCGCTATCGATGCCGCGATGAAAAGAATGGCTCAGGCAACGAAGGATGGACTCCGCGACGCGCGCGTCAATGAGGTTGTTAATAGAGCCGAAGGCATCGTGACTAAATTGACCGTTCAGAGGGGCGATGCGCAGATCAAGGTTGAAGTCACCCCTGTGTTGCGCGGTTGCGTTTTTGAGCCCGAGCTCCGGACTGTATCGCCGAAGGTCGAAGAAGCATTCGGATTTGCTGAGACGCAAGTCGTCTCATTTTCCGATCTCTACGCTGGGAAAATTGTAGCGGCGCTGGACCGGCAGCATCCGCGCGACCTCTTCGATGTGCGAGACCTCCTGGCAAACGAAGGCATCAGCGATGATTTGCGCCGTGCCTTCATTGTCTATCTCATCAGCCATGACCGTCCGATTTCCGAGGTTGTTGTTCCCCGTCGCAAGGACATCAAAAAGGAATACGAGCAGGGGTTCGACGGAATGACCGCGGAACCGGTCGCATTGGATGACCTGCTTAAGGCACGCGAAGACCTGATTGCCGAGGTTGCGGGCAAAATGCCCGAGGCGCATCGGGAATTTCTGGTGGGATTTAAGCGCGGGCAACCCGACTGGAACCTGCTCGGCGTTCCCGGCGCTGCCGATCTGCCCGCAATCAAATGGAAGCAAATCAACCTCGACAAATTGAGCTCCAAGGTTAGGGGTGGTCTCGTTGCGCAGCTCGAAAAGACGCTGAATGAAGCTTAATAGGTCCATCCAATGCCAACCTGTGAACAAGCGTCCAAGAGTGACCCCTCCACCGCTAGGTAGATCAATAGCTTAGCTCGCCAATCGACGTCGGGACCCCACGCCGATTAACAGCTACTCGTCGGCTGGCAAACCGGCAGCCCGGTGCAATCGCTGTTCGCGGAAATTTTCGAACGATCTGGCGCGGCAACGAAAGAGGCCGCCAACTGAGGCGGCGTTACTTGGCTAACTGTTCGCGCTTCGCAGCAATGGCGGCGACTCGTGCACGGAGTGTCCCAATCTCCTTAAGAAGATCATGACGATCTGGCCCAGGCGGGAGTTTGCGGGCGGACTCCAATAGTTTTGCGGCCATTTCTTCAAGGTCATGCATCTTCGTGACGCTCGCATTTCGCTATGCAGACAACAAGGCCTGCCTTACTTCGGGCGCGGAGGGTGCGGCTGTCTTGGCGGGACGGCGATCCGGGGCACGGATTCGGAGCGCGTTGGTTCCGGTAACCTAGGGTTTGTTGGGATTCAGGATTCTCATCCGGGCCTGGTTGTGATTCAAGCTGTGGATGGACCGATTCGTTTTGACTGACGCCCAATGGGCGAAGATGGAGCCGCTTTGTCTGGGCAAGCCGGGCGATCCTGGCCGCAGCGGCAAGGACAACCGACTTTTTGTCGAGGCCGTGCTGTGGATCGCCCGAACCGGCAGCCCCTGGCGGGATCTGCCACCCTCGTTCGGCCACTGGAACAGCGTGTTCACGCGCTTCCGCGACTGGGTGAAGGCGGATATCTGGAAGCGGCTGTTCGACGCCGTCTCCGACGATCCCGACATGGAATACGCCATGGTCGACGCCACCATCGTCAAGGTCCACCGCCACGGACAGGGCGCAAAAGGGGGACCCAAAGCCAGGCGATCGGCCGTTCGAAAGGCGGCATGACCACCAAAATCCTGGCCCTCACCGATGCGCTCGGCAATCTCGTGCGCTTCGTGCTTCTGCCGGGACAGCGCTTCGACACGGTGGGCGTGCCGCCGCTCATCGAGGGATTGGCCTTCGACGGGCTGATCGCCGACAAGGCGTTCGACAGCAACGCCATTATCGCCGATCTCGACGCGCGCGGCGCCAAGGTCGTCATCTCCCAGCATCCGCGCCGTGCAAAGCCTCTCGCCATCGATGAGGAGATGTACAAATGGCGGCATCTAATCGAGAACTTCTTCGGCAAACTGAAGGAATTCAAACGTATCGCCATGCGCGCAGACAAGACCGACCAGAGCTTCGCTTCCATGATCCATCTGGCCGCAGCCGTGATAAACTCTCGATGAATCCCAACAGACCCTAGATGGTTCCGGCAGTCTGTTCAGCCTCAGAAGCCCTACGGGATGGGCTTCAAACTGTCCGGAGGGAATGAACCGTCAGGGCCTTTTGTGGCGTAGCGACCCGAGGGATCGAAGTCGCCTAATGGAATGGTCCGGCCTGCCGTAAGGACCGGAGTGGATAGCGATCGGTCACTAGCCGCTCGATCTCAGGGCTTCCGTGCCTCCGGAACGATTCTCAGAGAAGCGCGAAGCGGCTTGCTGCGAGCAACGTTGCGTTTCGGCAACTTAACATCCCCTCGGGGCACTTTCTTGTAAGGAATACTGGAGAGCAGGTGCGCGATGATATTAAGTCGCGCCTGCCTCTTGTTGTCCGATCGAGCGATAAACCATGGCGCCCACGCGGTGTCGGTCGCCTGGAACATGTCGTCACGTGCTCGCGTGTAATCATCCCACCGAGTATACGAATCCAAGTCCATCTGGGACAGCTTCCAGATCTTTCGCTTGTCGTCGATCCGCGCGGTGAGCCGGTTGGTTTGCTCCTCCGGACTCACCTCGAGCCAGTACTTGAGAAGTACAATTCCCGATTCGATTATGGCCTTTTCGACGTTAGGGACCACGCTCAGGAAACGCTTGGCATCATCCTCCGTGCAAAAGCCCATGACCCGCTCGACCCCGGCGCGATTGTACCAGCTGCGGTCGAAGATCACGATCTCCCCTCCGGAAGGAAGATGCGGCAGGTATCGCTGAACATACATTTGCGACTTCTCGCGCTCCGTCGGGGCGGCCATGGCAACGACGCGGAAAACGCGCGGGCTGACCCTCTCGGTCATGGCCTTGATGACGCCGCCTTTGCCCGCGCCGTCTCGCCCCTCGAAGACCACGCACACTTTTTTGCCCTCGCGCTTCACCCATTCCTGAAGCTTGACGAGCTCGACGTGCAGCTCGCGCAACTTCTGTTCGTATTCCTTGCGCTTGAGCCCCGGAACGTTGGTCTCTTTGGTCTTGCGATTCTTGGTAGCTACCTGGTCCATACTTCAGTCTCCCTCACCAGTTGTCAGCGCTTCGCGTCGCCCCAAGTAAGGAAAAAGCCGATATCTCCCGGAAGGCCCTGCGGCCAATCCACGATCATTGCCTTCAGGCCGTAGCCCTCGGGCTGCAGGTGGTCGCGCCAGAACTCGAAGGCCTGAAGAGGCCTCCCAATCAAGGTGCTCGGCCATCCCTTTTCCAGATTATTGAGCGCGCGCCCTTTGTCCGTGCACAACCCATTCGGGAAACGCATGACCAGAACTTCTTTGTCGCCTTTTCCCGCAGCGGTCCTGAGTTGGCCGAACACCCGCCTCTTTACCTCGGCAATCTTTTCGGGCGTGACTATGACTGGTTGCAACAACGACTTGATGAGCTCCTCGCGCGCCTTCTCCGCTTGATCTGAACCGGCGTCTTTCGACGCCTTGGCCATCACGGTCTCCACCATGTAGTTGCGCAACTCAGTAGCCGACATGAAGGTCTCGTCTCCAAGCTCTTGTGCGGAATCCGAGCTACGCTTTTGGATCTCTGACTGTGACATGTCTAACTCCGTTGCTTGAGAAGCAGATGGTGTCCTGCATGCGGTACATTCGCTATCCTTGGCTCTTCATCGGTCTGGAGGTATTTCGCCCAAGGTATTCTGCCCAGGCATCGTAGAGTTCTTTGGGTATCTCCGTTAGGGTACGTTCCCAACCCGTTTTCGCCTGATTGATGGCGCGCCCATGATCGGTGCAGAGACGTTTGGAAAACGAATTATTCGAACTTCGGCTTTCCCGTTGCGCATGGCGCGTTCAACAATCGCCACAGCGTGCTTAATCCGCTCTAGCGATCTTCATCATGAAACCCTCTGCCGGCGGTAGCAGATCATCAGGTTTCGGTGCCGTGCCTTACTCCATGTACCCTGTGGGGCTTGAGAGGTTAGATCAATGCTTCCATTTTGGTCAATCGATCAGACTGCGGCAACTTGGCAGTCGATCTAGGGGGCATCAGCCCCGAGCAGGCCGTGAAGCGTCGCTACCCTGTCCAGCCCTCCGACCTTTTCGGCTATGCCGTCGGCTCGCAGCAGATCGCGCACCCATCCGTGTGCCCCGACGATGCGCAATACCGTGCCCCGTGCGGCAAGTTCGCCGTGCAGCTCGTGCAGCATGCGCGAGCCCCCGAGATCGACATAGGGAGATGCGGAGAGGTCGCAGATTACCAGGCGGATCTCGGACGCATCGACCGATCGAAGATAGCTCAAAACCGATTCCAGGATAGCGTCGGCATTGACGTAGATCAGAGACGCTTCGGGACGGAAGGCAATCGCGCCAGGCAGGACTTCGTTATCGGGATGACGCGCGAGGTCCGAGTAGCTATTCGTGCCGGGAATACGGCCGAGGAAAGCCACGTGCGGCCGCGATGTGCGGGCCAGCAACATCAAGATGGACGCCACTGCAGCAAGCAGGATGCCCTGCAGGATACCCAGAAGCAGCACGGCCCCGAGCGCGATCGCCGCGGCAAAGAAGTCGAGCCGGCTCACGCGCCACATCCGGAAGAGGGCCGGAAAATCCAAAAGCCCCGACACCGCGGTCAGCACCACTGCCGCCAGCACCGCCTTCGGCAGGGTTTCCAACAGTCCGGTAAGAAAGAGCAAGCACAGCGCAAGGGTTATCGAAGCAAAGACAAGGGAGAGTGGCGTGCGCGCGCCCGCCTTGTCATTCACCGCTGATTGGGATAGCCCGCCAGCCACGGGATAGCCGTGTCCCAGCGCGGCCGCGAGATTTGCCGCACCGATGCCGAGAAGCTCTTGCCGCGGATCGATATGATATCCGTGCTTTGCCGCGAAGGCGCGGCCAGCAGAGACGCTTTCGATGTAGGCCAGCAGGAGGCAGCCGGCAGCCAGCGGCACAATGCCTTCGACATCACGCAGCCTCAGCGCAGGGCCTTCCAGGGTGGGCAGGCCGGCGGGAATGTTTCCCGTAATGGGCACGCCAAGCGTGGGAAGCCCAAGCGCGGTGGCGGCGACGATTGACAGAGCAACAACGCCGAGCGCGACGGGCTTTCCCGACAGCAAGCGCTCGCCAAACACCAGCAGCGTGATCGCGATGACGCCGACGGCAAGTACGAAGTAGTTGGTCTGGCCGATTTGCCCGGCGAATAGCGCGGCCCGCTCGAAAAAATTATGTCCGCCGCCGCCCACGCCAATCAGGCTCGGCAGTTGGGTCATCGCGATGGTCAGCCCGGCGCCGGCCTTGAATCCTACCAGGACGCTGTCGCTGATCAGCTTTACCAGCGCGCTCAGTCGCAATAGCCAGGCGATCACACAAAGTATCGCTACCGTGAAACCGGCGAGGCTGGCGATCTGCGCATAGTGCTGCGCGTTTCCACCTGCCATGTCCCCGACAGTGCCGGCAACCATAAGCGAGATGGCGGAGGTCGGTCCGACTGCCAGTTGGCGCGATGACCCAAGCAAAGCATAGCCTAGTCCACCCAATAGGTAGCCATATACGCCGACCTGCGGCGGCAGGCCGGCTAGTCCCGCATAGGCGAGAGAAACCGGGATCGCGTAGGCCGCCAGCGTAACGCCGGCGATGATATCGCCGCGCAGCCACGCGGCGCGATATTCCGCCAACCAACGAGCCGGTGGCACTCGCCACATCGCTCCGTACCAGCTGGTCGCGGAATCCTTCATGCGGGCACTCTATTTCCGAAAAGGCCACGTCAAACGCAGCATGTTATCCGGCTCTGCATCCGAATCGAGCACGCGGCAGGTTGAACTCCCGCACTTAAGAGAGCTGGAGTGTCACATGCATGATGTCGGCTTCTCGTCTCGTCGTCGGACGCAATCCGCTTTTCCTGAAAACGTTCAGCATCGCCATATTCTCCGGCAAGACTTCGGCGATCAATTCCTTGAGCCCGGCATCACGGGCGATCGCGGCAAGATGACGCATCAGCGCGGCGCCGATCCCTTGCCCCTGGTATTCGTCGACCAACGCGAAAGCCACCTCAGCTCGTCCGGGCTCAACGACGATGTAGCGTCCAGCTCCCACGATGACCGGTCCTCCACCATCGTCTGCAACTACGACTAAGGCAACATGGTTGACCAAGTCGATGTTTGAGAAGAACTCGAGTTCCTGTTCGGAAAAATGGCGTCTTACCGAAAAGAAACGGCGGCGCTAGGACTCGGCGCTGGCGCGGCTGACGGCTTCTTCAAGGCCGTTCCGATCCTCGTGCCTGAGCGCGCGGATCAGTGTCTCAACCGACGAAAACTTAACTACTTCGGGCATAATCAGCAGTCCTTGAACTATTCAGCGACACGGCCTGCGTGACTCGTAAAGCGCCAACGATTGTCCTTGGAAGGGTAAGGTCGATACCCTGATAGCGATCATGCACCTTATTCTAAGTCAGAATTGAAGTCGTTGACGTCGTTGATCGGCCTATCGAAGTCCAAGCGATGAGCGGCGGTAACCGCTCCTGCGGGCTTCGTCAACACACACGAAGCTCCCGGTGCTGCCCTGCGCGTAGCGTTTCTGCGATTTGAGGTAATAGATCCCTTTTCGAAAATCGAGCCAGACGACGGTGCCGACCGGCAATGTCGCTGCGCCTGAGCTTCATAGCGAAATGGGCTCAATGGCATAGCGGCCGCATTGGTCGCGTAGCCTGCGACGACCAACGCCGTCAGCAGGCTATCGCATGCGTAAGTGAAATCTGCATAGACAACACCTTGTCAGCTTGGTGTGAATCTAACCTTAGCGTCCCGCTACCGACGGCGGGTACAATGGCATTTCGCCACACCCTTCCAGCACATCCAAACGTTCGGCCAACTCTTGGCCCAGGACGAAGGCATCGTGGCGGGGTAGATCAGAATCTCAGAAGGGGTTCGAACGGGTTTTGCGAGCGCAGGCGGAGGCGCTTGTGGGTTGGTTTTTCAGTTAATCCTCGCCTGCGCGCCAGTAGCCTGGCGATATAGTCCACAGTTGCGCCATCGATCCAAATCGTGAGCCGATTGCCGTGGGGTGTGCCGAATATCCAAGCCGGGCATGGCCGCGGGCTGGCACCTTCAAATGAAAAAGCCCGGGCTCAACGCCCAGGCTTTTCTGGATACGCGAATGATCGATCAGGCCGCCGGCTTGAACAGCTTCGACGCGTTGGCCTTGATCGGCTCGGCGGTCTCGGCCGCGACCTTCTGAGACAGTTCGGCAAGTTCCTTGCTGTAGGCGGTAAGCGCTTCGAACTGCTTCTTGGCGTGAGCGGTCCACAGCTCCAGCGCCTCGGACGGCGTTTTGACGCCGATCAGTTCCTGCGCGAAGTCGAGCCTCGCGGTGGTGTTGGCCTTCATCATTTCCATCAGCTTGGCCGAATATTCGCTGGCACCCTTGCTGGCGTTGGCGAATACCGCCTCGATCGTGGAGTTGTGGCTCTCGGCGATGTCCTTGAACTTGGCGTAGCTGTCACGCGCCTGCGAAACGCCCTTTTCGGCGAATGCGCGCATCTGCTCGGGGACCTCGAACGGTATGACGGAAGCGGCGAAAGGATCTGTGGGATCGGCCATGGCATGCATCCTTCGAGAATGAGTGACCCCTTGCGCGCCGGGCAATCGCCGGGAACGTCGATACGGATCACTTTGGCGGAAATGCCCTAAGTTGGGCACCCGACAGATGATACCCTTATCATGGCAATTTTGTGCAATCTTAGGGTGCAATGCCAATCAAAAAGTACTGCCTGCTCCGCGCGGATGAGATCATCGAATAACGCTGGTGCTGCGGTGCATGTGTCTGTTCCTGGCACCTTTGTATGGACCGGCCGTGCGTTGCAAGCCGGATTTGAATAAATGGAGGGTGGTCTTGCGCCTCTGTATCCGGCCCTTGCACCGAGCGTTTGTGCTCCTGGCCATCATGGATATCCGCGCGCACCCGATCTCATTCTGAGAAAGGCCCTGAGAGGCCGCTAGTGCCACTGTAGCTCGCGAGCAGTATCGCTATGCTCGTGATGTGCGGTTGGTCAGGTTCCGTACATATCATTGTGGCCCAAAAAACACAGTGGCTTCCTTAAGATTCGCTTTTGTAAATCCCGCGGAACCCGGAGGTGGGTTCAACGTTCGTGATGCGGCTTGTTGTCATCTCGCAGGAACTTTTGCGTGCCATCAAGGAGGAAACGATGCGGTTGCCATTTGCACTCTCTCTTGCGCTATTCTCGGCCACATCAGCGATTGCACACGCGCAAGATCAGACTGTGTCCGTGGGGTCCTGGACGATTGCGACTTCCTCGAAAGCTGACAAGTTTGACAGTTGCACCATGAGCCGGTCTACCAATGATCTCGATATAACGTTTCTACGGACTCATGACGGCTTGCTCCTGCTTCTTGATTCATCGAAATGGAAACTAGAGCGAGGGAAGACATACGATGTTACCTTGCTTGCGGGTTCGCGATCAGTTCAAACCAAGGCGTTGGCCGAAACCAAAAGCGTAACGATCACCCTGGCAGACCGGGCGCTCAATGAGAGGATGCGCACCGCTAATATCCTCCAAGTGAGAGGAGAAGGAGCGACGTTGAGGGTGCCGCTAGACGGAAGCACGGCCGCCCTTGGACGCCTGGAAACATGTTTCGAGAAGAATAGTCGCGCTGGAGTTGAGAGTAACCCGTTCGTTGCGGCGAACCGGAAGCCTTAAGTCGGAAACGGCCCCAGTCCGAGATATTATCCTGCCAGAGATGCTCTTTGGTGCTTTCCACAAATGAGCGTCGCGGCGTTGCCTATTTGCCCAACGGTAGAACGCTGGCTGATCCATTAGCTGCGACCAAAAATACAATGCTACGTATCGTCGCGCGCGTTTTGATCGCGCGGCAATGCGCACCATTCCTTAGCGCAACTGAAACATTAGTCTGCGCCAGATTTAAGGGAAAGTTCATCATGTGTTTACAAAAGAGCTCTAAAGACGGGGCAACAATTGGGCTGCGACTATGAATGATCTGAAACAAAAATACGATGCATCGACGGTAGCCGTCATGAGGCAGGCATTGAACGAGGTCGTCACGGATCGTCGCTTCTTAGGCCGAAAGTCTGTCACGTCGCTTGAAGTGGCGGAGCATATCCTTCGGCAGGCGGCGTCCGGCGAACGCGACCTAAACCGTCTGAAAAGCTCTGCATTCGAGAAACTGAGTGGCGCTGCCTAAGGGCACCCCGCGCTGGCCCGGCAAAGCACGGACCAGTAGCGGCGGTAATGCTGTGTTCGCGGATGATTTCCGCTGTTGTTCTTCTCAGTTTGACCCAATGTATGGTCCGGCCGCGCGTTGCAAGAAGATTTCGTCGAATTGGCGGCGGCGGTCTTGCATCAATGTATCCGGCCTCTGATTGGAGCATGTGGTGCTCCGGGCCATCATGGATATCAGCGCGCGTGCGTTCTCATTAACGGACAGGCCTCAACGGGCCATCTGGGTCACCAGTGTGCGCACGCGCTCGGAAGACCGAACCTCCATCTCGTCTCATCCTCTCGCAGACCTCGGCTGGAAACTGTTGATAGGGTTACGTCATCGCTCTCTCCTCATATCGCGCAGTTCCTTTGTTCGAGCCAAGGGCCGTTCCTTCGTCCCGGCCCGCAGAACATCGATCGCGTCGCGCACAGGGGCGGTCAAGGCCGGCCGTCGCGCTTGGCTTGCGGCAGGCTCCGGCGTTGCCAGGCTGCGCCTTGACGGCGCCGAGCACGGCGCGAGGATCAAGCGGGTCGGACGTCTGCGTCGTCGGTCCTCGTCAGCTCGAAGGCGCGTCCCTTGGCCAGCACCGCCCAGGCGATGCGGGCAAGCTTGTTGGCGAGCGCGATCGCCAGCACGTTGTGGTGCAATCGCCTCTTGGCGGCTTCGATCCAGGATTTGAGCCCGTAACGTTCCCAGTTCTTTATCCTGACCAGCACAACCCATGCCGCCTGCACGAACAGAACGCGCAGGTAGCGATTGCCGCGCCTCGAGATTTTGCCGAGGATCGTGCGGTCTCCCGTCGAGATCTGCTTGGGCACCAGTCCGAGCCAGGCGCCGAAGTCGCGGCCTTTGGAGAAATACGTCGCCAGTGCCGATCGCGGCCACCATGGCGCTCGAAATGATCGGCCCGATGCCAGGCACCGTCATCAGGCGAGAACATGCCTGATCTTGACGGGCCAGTGCTTCGATCTCGCCGGAGAGGCCATCGATACGCTGATCCAGTCGGCGCCAGTCGCCTGTCAACTCCTCGATGACACGCAACATGCGGGGCGACAGGGCATCGGTGCGCGTCGCAAGGATGGTGGGCAGTTCCGTGCGCAGGAAGCCGATCCCCTGGCGCACGGCGATCCCGCGTTCCAGCATGAAGGCGCGAATCTGGTTGATGATGCCGGTGCGTTGCGACACCAGCCGCTCGCGCACCCGATGCAGCGCCTGCAGATCCAGTTGCTCCGCGGTCTTGGTCGCCACGAACTTCATCGTCGGGCGCTGCACGGCTTCGGCAATCGCGTCGGCATCATTGAAGTCGTTCTTCTGTCCCTTGCTATAGGGGCGGACATATTTGGCCGGCATCAACCTGGCATCGTGACCAAGCGATGCGAGTTTGCGGCTCAGGTGATGTGCGCCGACGCAGGCTTCCATGCCGACCAGGCAGGGCGGCATATTGGCGAGCCGCGCTTCCACTTGGCCACGCGACCACTTTTGCCGCAGTGCGATGGCGCCGCGCGCATCGTGGCCCACAACGTGGAACGAGTTCTTGCCGATATCGATGCCGATCACGGCGATCGCGGTATTGGGTATCTGAGACATGGTGTGCTCCTTGTCTTTGGCGCCCTTGCCAGCTTCGCTTGCTGGCGGGGCAGGAGCACGGCCGGACCATCCCATTAGCAGAAATCCCTTGTGGCGTAGCTCAAAGCTGGCCAGGGTGTCGGGCAGTAAGACCCAACGATTGGTCCAGAACGCGTATATAGCCCGGACGGGCTGTGGTTCCGTGGGCACGGCCACGGCTTTTTTTTGTCATTGATTGCTACGACTCCTTCGGCAGTGGCTTGCTAGGCCGTGCACTGACCAACCAGCATCCGACGGATGCCGTGACTAATCCGATAACGGCGAGTGAGCTAAGTCGCTCACTGAGGAGCAGCCAGGCGAGCACGGCTGCGGTGCCGGGGACGAGAAGGAAGTTTGCGGTAACACGTGCGACGGTGCCGCGGTCAAGCATTACATCGTAGAGCCCCATACCGCCGAGAGAAACCATGACGGTGTTCCAAGCGACGGCCGCGAGGGCGCCTTCCGTCCAATCTGCATGAGGCGTCTCCAGCAACCATGCCCCAAGCGAGGCCACGGCGGCGGCCGACACGAACTGCACCGTCGCTCCAGGTAGCCGGATCGTGGACTATGCCAACCTGTGGTCCTACACCCGTGAGCTCTACCAATGGCCCGGGGTCCGCGAGACCGTCAACTTCGGTCACATCAAGCGCCACTACTACCTGAGCCACGAATCGATCAACCCGACGCGCATCGTCCCGCTCGGACCGGCTCTCGACTTCGACATGCCTCATGCACGCGACACCCTTTCCCTTTGAACAGACCGCTCGGCCGCGAATCCATAATCTAGCGTATCCCGGAGCGCTCCGTTTCGGGCGAGCAGCTTGGACCTAGATGAATTCGACGATCGAGACGAGCGCCTTCGCGATTCGCTTCTTCAAGGAACGTCGCGACGTTACGGACGTTCGGCGCCGGCAGGCAATCCAATCGGGTAATCAGGAACCCTTGCCACGGGGCAATGAGAGACCGAGCATCGCCAAGGTGGGACGCACGAGACCATTGAGCAGTTTGGCGTCGGGACGCACCCGCGCGAGCACGCGCAGCCCGACCAGCAGCGCGAGCAACATACGTGCGATATCCTCGGCCGGCTCGCTCCTCGGTATTTCACCGTTCTTTTGAGCGGCGACTGCGCAGCGATGGAAGAAGCGTTCGATGACTACGGTCTCATCAGCGACGATACGCTGCATTTCGGGGTCTTCGGGTGTCACCTCGATAGCGGTGTTCATGAGCATGCAGCCGCGATGCTTCGGATCCGCCAGCGAGCGAGCGATAATTTCGCGAAAGAACGTAGCGATAGCGCGGCCGGGTGATAGCGAGCTTTCCAGGCGCGTGATGCGTTCCCGCAGCGTCTGATCGAGGTAATACCTCAGCGCACGCAAATAGAAGCCACGCTTGTCGCCGAATGCATTGTAGAGGCTGGCAGGAGTCAACCCGGTGCGTTCCGTCAGGGCGCGGGTCGAAGTCGCTTCGTAGCCGCGCGCCCAGAAGATATCTCCGGCCGCTGCCAGCACCTTTTCTACATCGAATTCTCGCGGACGTCCCATGCTGCCCTTCTCGCCATCCTGCCCCGGTTAGTCCGAACTTAATATGCCGCAAGCGCGAGATCGCATGTAGATCGATCGATCTAGAAACGCAAGGCTTGCGGCAGGCCGGCATCATGGCGCGTGAACGCAAGGCCAGCAACGATTCCGCTTGCGACACACGCAAGCGAGATCGTTCTAGCAGGCTAGGACATATCGATACCGCGTGCCGGAAGCACCACCACCTTGGTGCCAACCGGGACACGGTTGTAGAGATCGATGATGTCCTGGTTCATCAAGCGCACGCAACCAGATGAAACCATCGTGCCGATCGTCCAAGGTTCGACCGTCCCGTGCAACCGGTAATAGGTATCCCGGCCATCCAGATAGAGGTAGAGCGCGCGTGGCCCCAGTGGATTGTCGGCGCCGCCGTTCATCCCATTAGCATACGGACCGTACCGCTTCGGATCGCGCTTTATCATGTCCGGGGTCGGAGTCCAGTGCGGCCATTCAGCCTTTCGCCCGATGATCGCCGTACCCTGAAAATTGAAGGCCTCCTGTTTGCCGACACCGACACCGTAGCGCAACGCCTGGCCGCCGGTCATCACCAGATAAGCGTAGCGTTTGCCCGGGTCGACCACGATCGTCCCGGGGCGCTCACTTGTGGGATGGGACACCTCGCGACGGTAGAATTTCGGGTTGATCCGGCTCAGGTCCACCGCTGGAACCGGAAAGGGCTCGGTATTGATTGCGCCATACATCGACGCATAGCGTGCATCACGCTCGGAATCGAATCCGGTGAACGTCGGCCCCTCCTGCGTCACACACCCGGCGAGGATAAGTGGTGCTCCGAATACAAATGCGCGTCTATTCAACATGGTCTCGTGGTCCTTGTTCGGGGTCGGATTTATCGTCGGGCTTGAAGGAACTTGCCGTTTTGTAGCGAATGATCTATATCATAGATTTAGAGCATATGCTCTATAAGTAAGCAAATGAATAGGACGACATCAAATGCGCAAGAGCGATATGACCAAACGAACATTTCTGATCACCGGAGCCAGCAAGGGTATCGGCCGCGCGCTTTCCGAAAGGCTGGCTGCTTCGGGACATCACGTGGTGGGTGTTGCGCGGTGCGCCGATGATCCCGCCTTTCCAGGAACGCTCGTCCCGGCTGATCTGTCTGACCGCCGTGCGACGGATGAAACACTGCGAGATCTCACTGCGCGGTTTTCATTCGACGGCGTCGTGAATAATGTCGGATTTATTAGCCTTGGCCGAATTGGCGAAATCGATATCGATCAGCTCGAAGAGTCGTTCCGGCGAAATCTCACGCCCGCCGTGCAAGCGGTTCAGGCCGCTCTGCCTGCAATGCGCGACAAAAATTGGGGCCGCGTGATCAATCTATCGAGTCTTACGATTCTCGGTGTCGCTGATCGGACGGCGTATGCAGGCGCGAAGAGCGCGATTTCAAGCTTTACGCGCACCTGGGCGCTGGAGCTTGCGCAATACGGCATCACCGTCAACTCAGTCGCGCCAGGCCCCACCGAGACGGAAATGTTCCGGGAGAACACCCCTGCTGGAAGCGAAGGCGAGCGCCGCTTTCTCTCAATGATCCCATTGATGCGCCTCGGCAAGCCGGACGAGATCGCGGCTTTGATTGCTTTTCTACTCTCGGAGGACGCTGGCTTCGTCACCGGCCAAACACTGTTTGCCGATGGCGGCGCATCGATTGGCAAGGCGGCGGCATAGATAAGCTCGCCGCCCACCTTCTTCCGGCTACAGGCTTTCGCAAGCCGTCTAGGTCGTGTTTTCTTGACGACAAAGTGCGTCCGTTAGCTTGCGGATGAACGGCGCGGCCAAGAGCACGACAGGTAACATCGTTGCCCATGAAATCAGCCATGACACAATCCAATGGCTGAAAAAGGATCCCTCACTAAAAAACGGCAGACAGGCGATCGCGCCAGCAATGGCGCTGGTTAGACCCGACTGAATGACGCCATAGACGAAATGACTGTAACGTTTTGGAAATCTCGGCACGTGATCGTCTTGTTCGCGCTTCGGCAATAGCAGCACGAGCCACTACGGCTCGTCAGAGGCGTGCTTTAGGCGACAGGTGACGCGGGCACCCCATCGATGAGGGTGAACTCGAGCGTTGCGCAGTTCGACCTGAGAGGAATGAGCGCCTGATAGGCCTCGGAGCGATAACACCTCTCCGCCGACTCGAAATCAGGGAATTCCGCGATGACGACGTGGGGCCGGTCATCCGGCCCCTCGAATACAATGTTCCTGCCGCCGCGCGCAATGTGACGACCGCCGAAGCTCGCAAGCACGCCCGGCGACCGACGTGCGTACTCCTGAAAGGCGACCCGGTCATGAATGATACCGCGTACAACGAAATAGGCAGACATCAGCTTACTCCTCAGGAAGCGTAATGTGGTCACGCGGATGCCGGAACTGTCCGGCTCCGTTCTCAAGTCGCGTCTTTTGTTTCTTTCGCAAACAGGACGAGCACCAGCATGGACACCACGGCCGCTGCGACCGGATACCAGAGACCCGAATAGATGTTCCCGGTCGCGGCCACGATCGCGAAAGCAGTTGCAGGCAGAAATCCTCCGAAAACCGCCGACGCCAAATGATAGGGAATTGAGATCGCGGTATACCGAATCCTGGTTGGAAACATCTCGACCAGCATTGTCACGCTCGCCGTAAATACCAAAGCACCGAACGAGAGCAGCGCCATCAAAATCAGCAGTACCATCGGTATGTTGATTTCATCCTTGTTGGCAGTCCCCGTCCCATATCCATGCTTGGACGCTGTCGCGGCCAGCAACGCGCTAAACTTTGCGGCCTTCGTCGCGGCATCGGTATCTGACGCGCGATAACCTTCAACGACGTCTTCGCCGATCTGAATACGCGCGACCTGACCGCGCGGAAGCGGCATGCTGCGGTAATTCAATCCGGCCTTTGCCAGACTGCTGGTTACGATATCGCATGAGCTGGTAAATTTAGCCGTCCCAGTCGGATCGAACTGAAAGGCGCATTCTTCCCAGTCCGCACTGACGACAATCGGCGCTTCCAACTCCGCCCTTTCCAGAGCTGGATTGGCATAGTGAGTCAACGCCTTGAACAGAGGCATGGTGAATAGTGCACCGAGCAGGCAACCTGCAATCAGGACCTTCTTGCGTCCCACCAGATCCGCCAATTTTCCAGAGGCGAGATACAGTGGCGCCGTAAGAACGGTCGCGCTGATGACCAGGATATTCGTCGTGCTGGCGTCAACCTTCAGCGCTTTCGTGAGAAAGAACATCGTATAGAGCTGGCCATTGTAGAAGATAATGACGGCACCCATCATGACGCCAAACACGGCGATCAGGATCAATTTCAGATTTTTCCATTGACCGAGCGTCTCTGCGATTGGCGCGTTCGACATCCCGCCTTCGGCTTTGATCCGCAGGAATTCAGGAGACTCGTCGATCTTGAGTCGAATCCACAAAGAGATCAGAAGAATCACGATTGAAACGAGAAAGGGAAGTCGCCAGCCCCAATCAGAAAACGTGCTTTCTCCCAGGAGATGCTGGAGCGGCAGGACAACCAGTAAGGAAAGCAGCAATCCGCCGGCACCCGTCGACACAACCCAGGAAACTCTGAAGCCGCGATCCTGCTTCGAGCCATGCTCCGCAACATAGATGAAGGCGCCGCCGAACTCGCCGCCAATAGCAAGTCCTTGCAACATGCGCATGATCACGAACAATATCGGCGAAGCCAAGCCGATGGATGCAAACCCGGGCAGAAGGCCGATGGCGAAAGTCGCGGTGCCCATGATCAGGATCGTCGCAAGGATTGTGCGTTTGCGACCGAAGAGGTCGCCAAACCGTCCAAAAACCATTCCCCCGAACGGACGCATGACAAATCCGGCGGCGAATCCCAGCAGAGCCAGGATGAAGCCAGCACTAGGATTGACACCCGAAAAGAAATGCTGGGCAATCTCGGTGGATAACGCGCCGACGAGAAAGAAATCATACAACTCAAAGATCGTGCCCATTGATGAAGCGGCTATGACCCGCTTCTCGACAGGCGTCATGCCAGGGCTGGTGGCGAGGTATTCCTTGCCCGCACCGCCGATGTCTTCGCCCAACAGTGCGATCTGATCGTTCTTCACCTCATATCCTCCCATTGGCTTTTTATTGAGGTTACCGCGACGCGCGCGGGTATTTCCTGTCACTCGCGTTCCGCCAGCGCTAGTTGTCGCTGTTCACCCAGGCCCTCGATCGAAAGGACCATGACATCACCGTCCTTGAGGTAGATCGGCGGCTTGCTACCGTGACCGACGCCTTGCGGGGTGCCCGTGCAGATGAGGTCCCCCGGCTCCAGCGACATAAATGAGCTGAGATAACTGATCGCCTCGGCGACGCTGAAAATCATGTCCGAGGTGTTGCTGTCCTGGGCGATCCTGCCGGAAACCTCGCATCGCAATTGCAGCGCCTGCGGATCTACAATCTCGTCGCGCGTCACAATGTAGGGTCCAATGGGACAAAACGTGTCCGCGCTCTTGCCTTTTGGTCCACTGACCTCCGCGTTCGAGCTGGAAGGAACGCTCGCTCACGTCGTTCACGACGCAGTATCCCAGGATGTGATCGAGCGTGGCGCTCGCTGGTATCTTCTTCGTCGGGCGGCCAATGACGACGCCTAGCTCCACTTCCCAATCGCATTTGCTGGAATTGGCCGGCAGGATAACGGGATCGTAGGGTCCCGAAAGCGAGCTCGGCGCTTTGAGAAAGATCGCGGGCTCGGTGGGTATGGCGATCCCGGCTTCCACCGCGTGCGCCTTATAGTTCAGCCCGATGCAAATGATTTTTCCTGGTTTCGAGAGGGGGGCGCCCAAACGGGTGCCCGCAGGGCAGGTCGGCAGATTGTCTATTGACCAGCTCGACAACGCTGCCGAAAGCGAGCCTAACGTCGCCGGATCAAAATCGGCGACAATCGAAGCAAGAGATCGGATATTGCCGACACTATCTATCACACCTGGCCGCTCGAAACCCTTCTCTCCGCAACGCACCAATTTCACGTTTGTCTCCTCGTAATATCCAAGGCGGACTCTGGCGTTGCGCTTGTCGGAGCGATCGACACCGCGAAGCTGATGATAGCCGCGCCGCTTGTTCCGCCTGCTTTCACCGCTTGCGGCTTACATGTTCAGTTGGCGAGGGACTGAATGTCGAAGCAGATGTCTCCACGCCTGATCGGAACGCAGTCGGGAGAAAACTCCTGAAGGAACTCATGCCCCTGCTCTTTTGCAAGTGACATAAAGCGGTCCAACTGCAACATCGAGCGGACGTCGACGCCGTCGGGGTACCCGTAAATGTCATGCAGAACGATCGTCGTCCAAGGCTTGGTTGTCAGCTCAGACAACGCCCGGTTCACCCAGGCATCGGCATGCTCCCAATCGCGGGGAACGGAATTGAACAACACGCACGTTATTTTAGCGTCCGACATCTTCCGAATATCGGCCTTCCTGAACAGCTGATGGTCGATCAAGCCGGCGTTGCAGAAGGGACGAAACAATCGATCGGGATGGGCAAGGTCGCCAAGGGCATCGAAGGTGCGCGACACTTCGTCGTCGAAGAAGCTGTCTGTCGGCGCATTCCCCAAGGAGATACGATGAGTGAACGAATGGTTCCCAATCCAGTGACCTTCCGCACGCGCGCGCTCCACGACCGCCCTGGCACCCGGTCGCTCCAGATTCCTTCCTATGACAAAGAACGTCGCTTGCACGGCTTGCTTTCGCAACACGTCCAGGACGAGCGAGGTCATTTCCGGTTCAGGTCCGTTGTCGAAGGTAAGCGTAATTCGTCCCATAATTGCCTCTTGCTTCAGGATGCGTTTGCCAGTGGGCGCCGAAGGGGGTGCAGCCGATGCCAAGGGTCAGCTTCAACCCACGCGACGGGGACCATGACCCTTGCGGCGTACGTCATCGACGCCTAGCAGTTAAGGCTGCCCTGGCATTTGTTTTTGTCTATGCCTTAACCCGGACGGTGCGGCGCAAGCGACTTGCTACCATCCCCGCCCGCCCACTAGGTATTCAGCCGCTCACGGAGCGCTCATCGGCCAGATCCTCCACTCAAAGCCGTCTTCGTTCAGGCGAGCTCGAACAGAACAGCCCGCTTTTGCCTGGGTTTAACCTCGAAGTCCCTTTGACAGAGGAAATAGCTACCATGCGGGGCGGTTGAGCTAAAATTGATTTTGTAATAGGATGACATAGATGATTGACTATGTGTGACGGCTTCCGCCGATGTGCTCGGAATTGGAAAGAACATGACCCTTACCCAGCTGCGTTACGTATTGGCCGTTATCGACCACGGAGGCTTTGGGCGAGCGGCTGAGCATTGTCACGTGACCCAACCGACAATGAGCGCGCAGATCAAAAAGCTGGAGGACGAGCTTGCTGTCCTGTTGTTTGAGCGCACCGGGGCGGGCGTTCATG
Organism: Bradyrhizobium erythrophlei; assembly: GCA_900129675.1. GTDB lineage: Bacteria > Pseudomonadota > Alphaproteobacteria > Rhizobiales > Xanthobacteraceae > Bradyrhizobium > Bradyrhizobium erythrophlei_A. Next base: position 119,167 of record FSRD01000003.1, read on the forward strand.
TCACGCCGGTTGGACAACAGATCGTTCAATGCGCGCGGGCTTTGATCGAGCAAGCGCAGGCCATCAAAAGTGTCGCGCGTGGCTCGGGTGGGCTTCCTGCAGGTTCGGTTCGACTGGGTGTCGTTCCCAGCGCTGCTCCAGCACTTCTAACGACAGCGATCCGAGCGGTCCGAGAAAAATTCGACGGCCTGAAGATCGACCTACAGGAAGGCAGTCCGGTTGATCTCATCGCGCAGCTCAAGAATTACGAAATCGACTTGATCATCGGCCCGACCCCGACCGAGGAGCCGGGCCTTAGGTGGCTCCCGCTATTCTGGGAGCCATATATTGTCTCCTGTCATGGGTCCGACGCGACGAAGGATTATTCTCGACAAAGCTTTCTCGAAAGCGGGATTCCCAGCTATTTGCTTGATGAAGGGGGTGCCGTTGAGATTTTTGCAAATGGCGGAACGACGAATCTGGGGGTTGGACTGCAAGATCATTTGGCCTGGAAATCCGAAAGAGCGGGTAACGTTGCAAGCATAGCAACACTCAATGCGCTGCTATGCAGCAGCGAGTGCGTCGTCATCGCACCGTTCACCGCCACCTTGATGATCGCAGGGACAGGTGTATCCCGAATGCGACTTGGTTCGCCTAATGTGGGCCGAACACTCGGCTTCGTTTGGCGAACCAGTTATCCTTGGACGCCACGTTGCTATGACATCTACGATATCGTTCATGCCAATCTGCCGGATGGCGTCGTTGCCCTTGAGAAATTTGGTCAAGCACAAATCACGCTTGGCCTCAAAGATGGCAGTTCGGACCGGGATCAACGCACGAAGCATGCAAGAATCTCTGCTCACTCCGCGTAATGTGGATTCCAGGGATCGCGAGCGATCTGCACGAACTCTTCATGCCGTCACCTTCATCAACCTACTCGACTTGACCAAAGTCGACCTGCTGGGCTTCTCCCTCGGCGGTTGCGTCCGCAAGCCAAGGCGCTGATCACCTAGACGAGAGGAATCGTTCGTACTTTGTGAACCGGGACCCGTCGATATGTGCAACAAATTCTTATGGCCTTCGGTCAGTCCACGGTCACTTTGCCGGGTAACGTGAACTGAAAAATCGTACCCCGATCCGCTTTGGCCGTCGCCCACAAGCGGCCTCCATGCGACTCGACGATGCGCCGACTGATGGACAATCCCATGCCCGTGCCTTGCGCCTTTGTCGTGAAGAAAGGTTTGAAAATGCGTTCGGGTTGGTCGGCCGGAAGTCCGCAGCCCGTATCACTGACCGAGATCAGTAACTGACCATCTTCGGTCGTCTTCGATGCGACGCTCAGTTCACCACCCGTTTTCTGCATGGCCTCAATGCCGTTGAGCGTCAGGTTCATTAACACCTGCTGCAGCTGGACACGATCTGCCATCGTCGCGGGAATACTCGTCCCAAGCTCGGTGCGCACGGTCACGGAATTGCGCGTTGCCGCATCGCGAAGCATTATAGTCATCTCGCGAACGAGTTCGTTAACGTCCACCAATTCTCGTTCCCGCTTGCCGGGTCCGTAGAGCGCGCGCACGCGATCTATAATGTCAGTGGCTCGGGTCAAGCTGCTCACTGTTCCTTCAGCAGCCGCGTAGGCTTCACTGATATTGAGTCGATCAACATGGAGCCATGATCTGCACGCGGTTGCACTTATGATGCCAGCCGCGATCGGCTGCTTTATCTCGTGCGCCAGCGAGGCAGCCAGCTCTCCCATCGTGCCGACGCGAATCGTGTGGGCCAGGTCGGCTTCGAGCTGACGCAATCGCTCTCGCTCCTGTTCCGCGCGTTTGCGATCTTCGATGTCCGTCAGGATGCCGTACCATTTGAGAATCTTGCCTTGTTCATCACGTAGCGGCACGGCCCGTACCAAGAACCACCGGTATTCGCCTTTGGCACTGCGACGCCGCGCCTCGTTTTCGAACGGCTCACCACTTGTCATCGAATGATGCCACTTGGCGGCATATTCAATAAGGTCGTCGGGATGGATGGCAGATTGCCAACCTGATCCCGAAGTTTCTTCCACGGTCAGCCCTGAAAATTCCACCCACTGTCGGTTTATCCAAACGCTGCTGCCGTCGGGTTGGGCGGTAAACGCTATCGCAGGTATCGCCTCAATGACATCCTGAAGCTCTTTTTCTCTCCGACGCAGCGAATCCTCGGCCCGTTGGCGCGCGGCTCGATCGCCTGCCTCGTCCAAAGCGCGCCGCACGGCTGGCACGAGCCGCGACATTCGGGTCTTCAGAACATAATCGGTCGCCCCAACCTTAAGGGCTTCGATGGCTGCCTCTTCGCCAATAGTGCCGGAAACAAAGATGAAAGGCAGATCGGGGCGGACACTCAGCGCCAGATTCAACGCGGAAAGTCCGTCGAACGAGGGAAGCTTATAGTCCGAGAGGATCAGTTCAAATTCGGCTTTTTCAAGAGCCGCCAGAAACTCAGTGCGACTTTGGACGCAGGTTATCCGACAGATGAAACGGTCGGCTTCAAAAAGCTCCTCTATGAGCCTCGCATCGTTGGGGTCATCCTCCAGCAACAGGATTCCAATAGGCGCACTCATAGCACCTTCTTCGCGCTTCCGGGGGGCGGTTGATTTATGATTGCCCAAAAAATGCCGAGCTCCTTAACAGCATTGACGAACTCATGAAAATCGACCGGCTTCACGACGTAGGCGTTTACGCCTAGCTGATAGCTCGCCAACATATCCTTTTCCTCGTGGGACGACGTCAGAACGACCACGGGAATCATCTTGAGCCTCTCATCGGATCTGATTTGCTGCAAGACCTCCAATCCGTTCACCTTCGGCAGCTTCAGATCCAGCAGAATAACTGCGGGACTCTCGTCGGGACGTGACGCGAATTGTTCTCGACAATACAGATAGTCGAGAGCTTCTTTGCCGTCACGGGTAACGACGACCTCGTTCGCGAGCTTATACTCGTCAAGAGCCGTGAGAGTAAGCTCAACATCCCTTGGATCGTCTTCAACGACTAGAATGCGTCCCAGTTCACTCATGGCGCGCGCCGTTAAAGCCGACCAGTTCCGCAATAGGTCACGACCGACGCTGTTCTTATTGAGTAGAACATTTCCGATTCCGGCCAAAAGGCCGAAGTGCCAACGTTCAGCACCCCCGACTTCCTACAAAGTCGCCACTAATGTTGGTCAATTGAGCCTGCTTCCCAAGACTTTTCTGTTCTCAAGGGTCCAGATGGGCCGATATTGACGAGGGGCACTCTTGCGATCGCGCGTCGCTTAGCTCGGATGAGCCACAGTCACGTCGGCATTCTCTCTCGAGAGGTTGATTTCGAGGCAACACGAAGGACAAAATGCCGGAAGGGACGCGCGATGGCGTTCTCACGGCGATAGCCGAGTAGACATATGGGTGGTCAGTTTGTTGGCCCATCAGTCATCGCTCAGGTATCACGAAGGTGGATAGCGTCAGGCAGCAGAAGCGCCGTGACGGCCCAAGCTGTCGCCTACTGAACGGTTAAATGCTTCTTGTTCGGCGCGCTAGGCCCGACGTTCTCACACTGGTGCCGCATCCGCTATCGAGGGGGAGCGAACTCCATCAGACCTATGGGTAAGTCTTCGCGTTATCGTGCGGGCGCAACAAGCATCTCGCTCTCGGGGCAAAGTGATGGTGGGCAGGGGAGTTGAGCGAACGATTGATTCCTGTCCAGGAGACGGCAAGAGAGTGGGTAATGATGTGGCGGCACGAACGAGATCAGGGCAGCTCTTTTATGAGTTTGGCGTAGACGAGATGATCCCCACCGATCACCTGTTTACGACAGATCAATGTGCTTGCGACGGCGGTTCTGATGGATTTGCACCACTAGCAAGGCGTTTTACAGCGCCACTCGCCGGCCCTAAGTTGATCTCCAGCTGATAATCCGCATGCTCCTGGCTTGTTACTCTATGGCATTCGTCAGGAATGCCGGCTATGTCGAGAAATGGCGCTGATCTTGCTTGCCGCTGGCTCTGCCAGCTCGGTATTGACGACAAGGTTCCGAACAATTCGACGTTCTCGGTGAACCGGCTCGGCCGCTTCCATGAGAGCGAAATCCTCGTCATATTTACGAGCGCGGTTGTCTCGGGCCTCGTCAAGGGTGAGGGGGTTAGCAGTGAATGCGAGCGTGATGAAGACCAATGCCAGCCGCTATGACGGCAAAGCGTCGCACTAGCACCTTGGTGCTATTTCTTGAACTCCCCTTCCTTGGCATCATGCCCTACTGCTTCATCGAAGCACCGATGCCAGTCGTTTGCCTCCTGGGAATGGAATGAATGACCACGGACATTCCGCTGATTTCAATTGTGGACGACGACGATACGGTTCGTGCAGCGACAGAAAGTCTCGTGAGGTCACTCGGATTTGAAACGCGCACATTCGCATCCGCCGAGTCGTTTCTGCAGTCATCATCACCGCAGGAGACGCGATGTCTGATTCTGGATGTGCAAATGCCGAACATGAGCGGAATCGAACTGCAGGAGCGCTTGTCCGAACTTGGCTTTGAGATACCGATCATGTTCATAACAGCCTTCCCCGACGAGGCCGTCAGGCAGCGCGCGATGGAGGCTGGAGCCGTTGCGTTCCTGCTTAAGCCCTTTGAAGTCTATGGGCAACGCTTTATCGACTGCCTTTTCGAAACACTCAAACAAGATAAGAGATCGGCCCCATAGCCGGGCCAGGATGAACTCGCCGATTTTGAATGGGCTGCCACAAAGCCGATGCTGCCAACAAGCCGCGTGGTGTTCCTCGGGTAAACGACCGTCGTGTCCTCAATGGCATCTTCTGGGTCTTGCGATCCGGAGCACCTTGGCGCGATCTACCGGAGGCGTTTGGTCCGTACACCACTTGCTACAACTGCTTCGTCCGCTGGCCGCGGGCCGGCGTATGGAGCCGAATCATAGATGCACTTGCCGCCGCGCATGATGCGGCTGTCCACGTGGCTACGACGCCGATGGATCAGGGAGTTTGCCATGAAGAAAGGCACACGGGCCAACATCCCGCCGAAAAGCAATCGCAACGATCCGATCTGCTTCAGCCCTTACCTCTATCGCGCCCGCGACCGGCTCGAACGGTTCTTCAATCGGATCAAGCAATGTGGTCGGGTCGCGACGCGCTGCGACAAGCTTGCCGCCAATTACCTTGCTTTTGTCCAGCTTGCGTCCATCCGGCTGTGGCTGGCTGCCGCCAATGAGTCCCGCGGGGAATCGCTACGTATCTGTCGCGCGCCCCATTTCCGTTTACTGCACCTAGGCTAACCTTCAAAAGAATGGGCCGCAAATCGAGTTTTGCGGCCCAAGTCAACAGGGAAGCATCGCCCAATGTGTCGGGCCTCTTCTTTCTAAGCTGCGTACGCCTTGCGAGCTTGTGCTGCGTTGCTAGTCCTATCCAGTTCTTGCGCCATTTCTGCTCTGCCAAGCCATTTGTCCAACAGGGCCGTCCAAGGGACTGTTTCCGGATTAGAGGTCACGAGCTCTTGTACCCAGCCGCCGTCCGCGAGCGGAACTGCTCCGGTACAACGCTCAGGCGGCGGTAGGATTGTTTTTTTGCGGTTTCGCTAGTCAGGACGAAGCGCGCCTCCATGGCCGCTCTCAAACGTCCTTCAGATTTGCTACTCCAATGCAGTTCGCTACGATCGGAAAGCGTCGCGAATAAGTACAGCTTCTAGTCGGCGCGAAGCAACCAGCCTATGTCTGCAACTGGCGTAAAAGCGCCCGTGGGCGTTGTATTGTCGTCACCGCGGCCCCAGGGCAGTTCGCAGTCGAGGACTACAAACCACAAGGCTGAAAAATTAGGGCAAGCCAGATCAATTCAACTGTGCACGGGACCGCTAGTCTTCCGAGTGAGCCTTGGAGCCCATTGCAACTCGAGACAGGATGGACTTTCCCCATGTCCCGCTTTGACACTTATCGCGACAGCTTTCCTAATGCTCGCTTGACCCGTTCGAAAACAGGTGTGCTGGAAGTAGTACTTCACACCGACGGCGGCACGTTGGTATTCAATGGGCATACCCATGAACAGTTCGTCGACCTGTTTCACGCGGTTGCCTCCGATGCCGACAACCGCGTCGTCATTCTGACCGGTAGTGGCGCAGCGTTTATGGAGTCTATCAGTCCTGAGGGCTTCGACTTCTTTAGCCCGCAAGGCTACGACAAGATCTACCGGGAGGGCAAAAAGGTCCTCATGAACCTCCTCGACATCGAAGCACCACTGATCGCTGCGGTGAACGGTCCGGTGCGACTGCACTCGGAATACATCCTGCTCTCCGATATTGTGTTGGCGACCCCCTCGACGGTTTTTCAGGATAAGCCACATTTCGAATTTGGCATCGTACCCGGTGATGGCGTTCATCTGGTGTGGCAGGAAGTGATTGGTACGGTACGGGGGCGCTATTTCATACTGACCCGTCAGGAGCTAGATGCCCAGACCGCAAAGGAATGGGGCGCGGTCAACGAAATCGTGCCCGCCGACAAACTGCTAGTCCGCGCCCGCGAGATCGCAGAAGGGCTTGTGAAACTGCCGCCGCTCACCACGAGGTACACGCGCATAGCGCTGACCCAGAAACTGCGACGCATCATCGACGAGGGTGTCGGATATGGGCTCGCACTGGAGGGCATTAGCGCTGCCGATGTGGCCAGGGCCAAATGACCAAGACGCCGAAACCCAGCGGGAACTCAGGTATCAAGCGTGCTCGAAAATGAATCTGAGGTCAACGACCTGGCGATTGTGGTTGAGCCGCGCATGAGTTCCGGCGAATCGAGGCATCATGCCGGTTTTGAGTTTTTGGCCCCGCAAACCTTGCGCAATTTTCGCGAAGTCCGAGCAATGCCGCAACAGACGGCATACTCTAGCTGGAGTATCGTGCCCGTCACCAGCTTCGCTTCTTCCGTTAGCGCCGAATAGCGCCGGCGAGCAAAATGCGAGTGACAGCGAGGTAGAACAGCATCGATCCCAGCTCCAGGTGGGCCCATGAACTATGACGCGTATTTCTGCGAGCGGCTCGATGAACTGCGCAAGGAGGGGCGGTACAGGATCTTCGCCGATTTGGAACGCAAGGTAGGCAGATTCCCTCGCGCAATGCTCCGTTCCGCCCATGGGAAAAAAGGTAGTGACGGTCTGGTGTTCTAACGACTATCTTGGAATGGGACAACATCCAGCCGTGCTAGCAGCTATGCACGAGGCACTCGACAGCTGCGGGGCGGGTTCTGGCGGTACACGCAACATCTCGGGCACCAATCACTACCATGTCCTCCTCGAACGCGATCTCGCCGATCTTCACCAGAAAGAGGCAGCGCTTCTGTTTACTTCCGGCTATGTTTCAAACTGGGCTGCGCTTGGCACGCTAGCGTCGTGCATGCCCGGTTGCGTCGTGCTTTCTGACCAACTGAATCATGCTTCGATGATCGAAGGCATTCGAGGTAGCCGTGCTCCGGTTAGGATCTTCGCACATAATGATGCCGCCGATCTTGCGCGTAAACTTGCGGAGGTCGACGTCGATGCGCCCAAGCTGGTGGCTTTTGAATCGGTCTATTCCATGGATGGAGATATCGCACCGATCGCGGAACTATGTGATGTTGCCGAAGCACATGGTGCCATGACCTATTTGGATGAGGTGCATGCTGTAGGACTTTATGGATCGCATGGTGGCGGCGTGGCTGCGCAACAGGGGTTGAGCAATCGGCTGACGGTGATTGAAGGCACGCTGGCTAAGGGCTTTGGGGTCGTCGGCGGCTATATCGCAGGTTCGGCAACATTGTGCGACTTTGTGCGTAGCTATTCGTCGGGCTTCATCTTTACGACGGCTCTGCCGCCACACGTCGCGGCTGGCGCGCTAGCGAGCGTGCGCTATCTAAAATCAAGTTCGACGGAGCGGCAAGCCATGCACAGCCGGGTCGCCTCGCTCAGGAATCGACTTGATGACGTTGGCGTGCCGCATTTGCGAAATCCCAGTCACATTGTGCCGGTAATGGTGGGAAACGCCGACCTCTGCAGGCAGATCAGCGATGTCCTGCTGAACGACTATGATATCTACATTCAACCCATAAACTATCCAACGGTCCCGCGCGGTACAGAGCGACTTCGTATCACCGCATCACCTTTTCACTCCGAGGCAGATATCGAGCACCTAACTACTGCGCTCGCCGAGATCTGGTCGAGCCCATTGGTCGAGTATTTCTCTTTTCGCGGCGGTCCTGGCACAGGGGCGTGTAGAGAGCGGGCAGCGTTTCGCAGCGTCGGCCTTGCGGAAACGATCGGTGTCAGTTGAACCATGGGCGGCTTGTTGGAATTGTTGCTTCAACATTGTTTGGAGTCCGCCACCGCTATCAAAGAGCGAGAGGCAGCGAAGGTCCGTGGCAGTTCCGACCGCTACTGGAAAGCCATGACGCTGATCGACCTTGTCAATCCGACCAGATTCCTGTCGTTGACGGCGCGGCTGTTGCCCTTTCTCGCGGCGGCAACCACCATCATACTCCTGGTCGGCCTCTATCTGTCGGCGGCCGCACCGGACGACTACCAGCAGGGCGCGACCGTCAAGATCATGTTCATCCACGTGCCCAACGCCTGGCTGTCGATGTTCGTCTGGGCTGTGATGACCACAACCGCACTCGGCACCCTGGTCTGGCGCCATCCAGTCGCCGACGTCGCCGCCAAGACCGCAGCGCCAATCGGCGCCAGCTTCACCCTTGTCGCACTGGTGACGGGCTCGCTGTGGGGCCGCCCGATGTGGGGTACTTATTGGGAATGGGATGCGCGGCTGACCTCGGTGCTGATCCTGCTCCTGATGTATCTCGGCCTGATGGCGCTGTGGCGAGCGGTGGAAGATCCCTCGCGCGCCGCACGTGCCGCCGCGGTGCTGACCCTGGTCGGCGCGATCAATCTTCCCATCATCAAATTCTCGGTCGACTGGTGGAACACGCTGCATCAGCCGGCCTCGGTGCTTCGGATGGGTGGCCCGACACTCGATCGCACCTTCCTGATCCCGTTGTTGGTGATGGCCAGCGGCTTCACGCTGCTGTTCGTCACGCTGCACGTGGCCGCGATGCGCAACGAAATCCTGCGGCGGCGCGTGCGCGCCCTTCAAATGATGCAGGCACGCGCCTCGTCAAACGACGTGAGAGCGGCTTCGCCTGCCTCGCAACCGGCATAATGCACCATGTCGCTCGGGCCCTACGCCTCCTTTATCGTGACCTCCTACATCGCCGCCGCATTGGTGGTGGCGCTGCTGGTCGCCTGGATCGCCATCGACTACTGCAACCAGAAGCGTCGCCTGCGTGAGATCGAGGACAGCGGCGTAGTGCGGCGCTCCGGGCGCAGCGCAACGGAGCCCTAGATGACCGAACAGTTGTCAGCGAGCCCGCAGCGCCGCTCGTGGCTGATAGTGCTGCCACTGATCGTCTTTCTCGCACTGGCCGCTCTGTTTTTGTTCCGGCTTGGCGATCGCGATCCGTCGCGGATTCCCTCCGCCCTGATCGGACATCCTGCACCCCAGACGTCGTTGCCGCCGCTGCACGGCTTGCTCAGCAACGGCGCACAAGTGCCGGGACTCGATCCGGCAAACTTCATGGGCAAGGTCAGTGTCGTGAATGTCTGGGCCTCCTGGTGCGTACCTTGCCATGAAGAGGCGCCGTTTCTGACCGAGCTCGCCAAGGACAACCGGCTGCAGCTGATCGGCATCAACTACAAGGACGCGCCCGACGGCTCTCGGCGCTTCCTCAGCCGCTATGGCAACCCGTTTGCCTCGGTCGGCGTCGACGGCAATGGCCGCGCCGCGATCGAATGGGGAGTCTATGGCGTGCCGGAAACATTTATCGTCGGCCGCAACGGCAAGATCGTCTACAAGCTCGTGGGACCAATCACGCCGGACAACATCGACAGCGCGCTCGGGGCCGAGATCGACAAGGCCGTCAGTGCAGCTTCGATCTCTCGAAAATTCTGATCAGCCGGTGTACTGTCGAAAGTCGTAGCATTGCATCGCTCATCTTATTGCTATTGACATGATGCGCCGGTTGTTGAGCCATGCACTTTTCATATCCTGACCTTCAAAAAGTGAATAGAGGGAACCAGGACTTCAAAATGCCGCGACGCACGGCGAGCGGACGACGAGTCTACGGACCAGCTGAAATACGGATATTAACTTTCACCGGCGAGGAGGTTCGCGCCTTGCTGGCCCTGGGAGGGCCATAACGCGCTCCGTGTGCCAATGTGCACAAGATCGCGAGTGCACATCTGTCGAACGTTCGCAGTAAGCTCTCCGATCTCTTCAAGCTTGAATCGGTCCTGGCGGAAATGGTCGTGCAATGCTCCCGCTATCCCCGACTGCCCGGTGCTCGATATTTTGGATGCTGGCCCGGCAAAGTGATCTAAACCATATATCCGATGTCTGATGCACCGGTCGGATAAGCGAACATAGTCGTCTGCAAATCCCCTGCGGTCAAATTCTGTCGAATAGCGTGCCCAAAGAGATTGATTACCTCGTCGGCGTGGGGACCGACGATATGAGCGCCGAGAATCTGACCCGTTCCCTCTTCGACCAGCGTTTTATAACCATACACCCGTTCCGCGAGACGACGGGCCGTATACCAATTGGGCGTGTTGTCCGACTTCACTTTGAACTTCAACCCTTTTGCTTGCGCCCGACTTTCCGTCAAACCCACGGAGGGGCTATAGGTAGGACTGTGAACGCCACACTCGGCACCCCTCGATAATCCGGCTTATGGAGGTTGCCTTCCAGAATGTTGGCCGCAACGACCCGACCGTCGTGGCCCGATACGGGCGTTAAGGGCGGTCCTGCACTTGCCGCGTCGCCGGCAGCGTAAACCAGAGGATTGGATACGCTCTGGAGATATTCGTTCAGTTCGAGCCGGCCGTTGCTGACGAGACCTTTCGCGACTTCCGCTTTCGCGCCGCTGCCAGAGGCATAGCGGACATCGAGCGTGCGTGGCGTTGAAGCGGGTATGTTGCCTTTGCGAGAGGCTGCTGCTGAGGTTGAACTTGAGCTGTCTCAGCATTCCTCCATTCTTACGATGTTGCTCCCGGCTCTTTCAGCCGGTCAGATCGCGAATTCGGGGTCGCGTACGAATCCGATACCGATCGGGTGCGCTGTCCAAGGATCGGAATCATTCTGACCAGAATGGCGTCTCGAAACACAAAATGGTGGAAAAGCGCCGCCGTCACGTGGAGAGAAATCAGCGCTAGAAGCGACCAGACAAAGAAAGCATGCACGTGGTACGCCGTCATCGCGCTGTCCGGATGGCCGATGGACAAGCTGGAGCCGAGACGATCGATGTTCGGCAGCCTTGGAACGACCATGGATCCCACCTCTGAGGCGACGATCCAGCCGGTCAGTGGCGTCAGCAACATCAAGGCGTAGAGCGTCCAGTGCATGGCCTCTGCGACGAGCTTAGAAATGCGAGAGCCCCCGCTCGCCTCCTCGGGCCCTGCCAATAGCGTCCGCAGGAAGAGCCTGACAACCACAAGACCAAGCACCGTCAGGCCGGCGTAGGCGTGCGCGACGAATGCCTCCTGGCGCGGACCATTCCCATAGCCGAAATACAGCGCTAGGATCATTGCCAAGGCTGCCCCCCAATGGACGATGACCGAGGCGATATTGGGCCGTTTCAAATGTCGGGTCATCGGTATTAATGCGTGTTTGGGCGTGAATTGTGCAGCGATGATCGCGGGCGATTTGACAAAAGCGGCCTGCCCGCCCTCCCGAGACCCGGGCGCCACGGGTTAGTCCCGTACGCGGGCGGTCTTGCGGTCGAGATCGGACTGTTCTGGCGAATATGCCGACCAGCCGTCGCCTCACACTAGGTTGCCTCTCTTGCTCCAAGCTTCTGGGCGAGCCATCGACAGTCAGCAATATAGTGCGGCTTATCGATCGGACGTTGCTTGAATTTGCTTGAACTTGTGCAAAGTTTGCACGATCCAACTTTTCATTGGTCGCGAGTTGACTAGGAGCCTCGCGACGGCGACCGGCCCGAAATGGGTGCTGTCCGACATCGAGAAAGTAGCCGCGCAACGACCGCTTCTGTGCAGGTTTTTGGACGCCGGCAACAAAGAATCTCCGCACGGTCCAAAAACCGGCGTCCAAAAAGCGCCAGGGCACGAAGTCGCGGGAGGTTAGGCAGAGGTGAGGCAGCGAGCTACGGGATTTGGCCGGCCGGTTTGATCCGAAGTTAGGCGACGAAATTCTTGTATGATCGGTTGGCGGCCTGGCCACAACTTTAGCCTTGCGGCACGAAGCTTGCTAATGGGGGAAAGTAACCTTGGCCTCTCTCACCTTCGCGTATCGCGAGGGCACCCGTGCGGGAGGACTTCTTCTCAATTCGCCGGAAATGCCATCTGCCGCACGTCAGTCCTCGATGAGGCGCTCATTCTAGCGGAACGACCGCGGTTGTGCCTCTCATAGAAGGCTCGATCCCAAGGGAGGTTGACGACTTTTCGATTCAAGTGACGAGTTTCTCCACTGCGTTATCCTGTCCTCCCTCGACCGGTTACCGGCCCCTCGGCTCTTGCCCCCGCGCAGGGGGCTGGAGCGCAGCGACTTAGTGCTCTTGGCACATCGCGTCATTGCGAGAAATGCGGACGGCCCAGGTTCGACCCGAACCGACCGGCGAATGACCACAAATCAGAGTCGTCTCGCGACCGCGCTGTCGAGCCGCCGCCAGTCCAACCTAGTTCTGGACGACGACGCGAGCGGCGTTCGAGAATCTCCTTCAATCGGTCGGACTGAACGTAAAGTCTTCTCGCAGCCTCTTGTATCCTAGGTTAGTTAACTAGGTTGGCTCCCCCGATTTCTCCTCCTCGAAGGTAACAGCGGTGGCCGCGACCGCCGACAGCCGCACCGTCTGGCCCTCGATATCAGCGACCAGTCCCAGGTCAATATAGTGATGATGCCCCTTGTGCCGTCCTTCGCTGCTGTCGTTCTTGGTCAGCCTGATCCTGCCCGCTGTGATGCGATTCACAGTTCCGATGTGGACACCATCAGCTCCGATCACCTCCATATTCTTCTTGATCCGACTTTTCGTCATGTCTCTTCTCCTCGCATAGAGTTTGTGCTTTGCAGAGTTTCCTTGCGCCGTTTGGTCATAAGTTCAATCCGCGCTTCCTGATCGGCAATACGTTGCGCCACCAGATCATCGCTCGCAGCACCGGAGTAGTCGGCTGCCTGCTCTATCAACTCGCGAAGGCTTTCCCTTTGCAACGGCGATCCGGTTGTCGATGTCAGCGACATTAGTCGGGATGTCCGACATCGACGATCTCCTTTTGAATTCGAACAACCATCGCGCAGACGGAAAAATGCGGCCGACCGCATATCGACCGGCCGCAGTCAACCCGGTCTCGGGGGTGGGAGGAAACACCGGGTGTCCGTAAAACTACTCGGTGACCTGAACCGCGCTTTTCCGATATTGGGGAGTCTAGGGGCCATTTGCCGTAATGTTGGGGCGGCGCGTTCGGCCTTGCGCTACTCGTTCAGATACCGGCTGCACAGTGCCCGCCTAATGACAGTTGCGCAAATGACGGTTTGCACGTTGGCGTTAGAATCTCAGGCATCGCGCGCCGGTCATCTCAAGCCACAGACCGTGCGGCGTGTCAACCGCTCTCATCAGAACGCCTTCGCAATCGGCACAGTGCAAAACCGCTCCCATCGGTGCTGCGTACAAGGCCAAAGAGCCTACGCTGCTCACGCAGTCGCATGCCTCGCATCGAATCTTTGCGAGCGCGATATCCGGAGCGAAGATCTGTTGAAGAAGAAGCGCGGTTGCATTGCCATCGAGCACGAGATCGGAGACGTTGTTCATGTCGTTTATCCTCCTGAGGGGCCGAAGCGTTCGGTTTTGATGCTGAAAGGGTCGAATCCAAGTTCCACCAGCAGGCCGGAGACGCTCTCGACGAATGTGGTGGGACCACAGACATAGATTGCTGGGTCTTGCGCTGGCGGAAAGCAGTTGGCGGCGAGCAAGCACTTGTCGAGTCTTCCCCGATGGCCAATCCAGTCCTTCGGTTGCTCGCGGGTCAGAGCATGGACAATCCGCAGACTATTGTCGCGGCGCGCCATTGCGTCGATCTCGTCTCGATAGATGACATCTTCCAAGCTTCGGGCCGAGTACATCAGCACAGCTGGAGCGCGACTGGTTGACCTGTCGCGATGACGAAGCATCGCCATCAGCGGTGTGACACCGGCTCCGCCTGCGATGAGACAAAGCGGACTACCCGTGGCGCCGGTCCAGACGAAATAGCCACCAATAGGCCCCCTTAGTTCCAGTTGATCGCCGGCGTGTAGTTCATCCAGCAGATATTGCGAAACCTCGCCGTCTTTCACGCGCTCCACAGTCAACGCGAGCAATTCATCTTCGGGGGGAGATGCGATAGAATAGCTGCGCTGGGCCTGATAACCATCCCCCGCGGTCAACCTGATATCCACGTGCTGACCAGCCAGGTGTCCTGGCCAACCTGCTGTCCGCAACAGAAGGCTCTTGACGCGGGGAGTTTCGATCACGACGTCGCGCACTTCGGCCAGTTGCCACTCTATGCGCCTGGACGACGCGGATGTCTCAGTCGCCGTCATATCTCTGCTCTTTCCAGGGATCACCATAGTTGTGATATCCCAGCGACTCCCAGAAGCCGCGCTCGTCCTTTTGCATGAAGCGGATCCGCCGCACCCATTTGCCGCTCTTCCAAAGGTACAGATGCGGCACAAGCAGCCGGGCTGGCCCGCCGTGAGCTGGGGCAATCGGTAAGCCCTCATATCGAGTTACCACCATCCCCCTGCCGCCGACGAGATCTGCGACGGGGACGTTGGTCGTGTAGCCTCCGTCGCAGTGCGCCATGATGTAGGGCGCCGGCGCCTCTGAGAATCCTACCGCTTTCAAGAGATCGTCGAATGTCACGCCTTGCCAGGTCGTATCGAGCTTCGACCATCTGGTGACACAGTGAATGTCGGTCTTGATCGTGGTCTGCGGCAGCGCCTCGAACTCGTCCCAACTCCATTTGCCGAGCAGGGAACCGTTCAGTTGCAGGGCGAAGGTCCAGTCCGCCACCCTGATTTGCGGCGTCGGACCGGCCGAAAGAACCGGGAAGTCGGTCGTGACGTACTGTCCGGACGGCAAACGGTTCTTCGGCGTTTGCTCCTGACGCTTTGACCTGAAGCCGCGAGAGATATGAGTCTCGTCCATAGGACGTCTGCCTTTCTTTTCCTGTGATTGGTCGTCCAAGCGAGACGCATTGCCGTCGTGCGTTCGCTTGGTCGATCGCGCATCTTACAATTGGCGCATGAGCATTCGCGTGTCGACCGGCCGCGCGTCAAATGTATCAAGATTGAAAAAGCGAAGGCAATCGCCGACGCGCGCGGCACTCACCAGCGCGGTATCTCCTGTCTCACCCACGATGGGAGAGATCGTCAGCCGTCGACGCGACCTGGCGTCCGGCCAAAGTAGCAGGAGAGAAAGAGATGCGAATCGCGTTTCGGACAGCAGCCGTCGTCGTTGTGAGCAGTGCAGTCGCAACAGCTTTGTTCTTTGGATCGCTCGAAAATGGGAATGCCCAGACCAGGACTCGTTACTTGCCCGAATACACGGCCGACGGGCAACTCCTTCTGCCGAAGGATTGGCACAATTGGGTGTATCTCGGATCTCCGCTTACGCCGAATGCGCTGAATGACGGCCATGCTAACTTTCCGGAATTTCACAACGTCTACATCGAGCCGGAGTCGTACGAGATCTACCAGAAGACTGGTGAATTCCCCGAGGGGACGATCTTTTTCAAAGAGCTACAGCTCACTCTTCCACAGCAGAACCCAGATGGATCTCGAACCGAACCGTCGGGCAGGGGCTATTTTCCCGGGCCTTTCAACGGCGCCGATGTCACGGTCAAGGATTCCAAGCGTTTCGCCCAAACCAACGGATGGGGATATTTCAATTTCAATCATCATGAGCCAAAGGCTCCGATGGCGAAAGTGAAGGCGAAGGGGGAATGCGCGTATTGTCACATCGCAAGCGCGAAAAAGGATGAGGTGTGGACCCAGTTCTATCCTCTGTTGGACAAGTGACGTGCATCACTCGACATCGGCCGCACAGCAAGGACTGAGTCATGAGAGCCATTCGCCTCTTTAGTCTCGCCATTTCGGGAATTGGAGCGGTCATTGCGATTGCCGCCCTCAGTTCAATGCAGGCGACCGCGGTTAGCAGCGCTTCGCAAACGGAGGCAGCCGTCGACGCGCAGGGTAACCTGCACGTTCCGCGTGACTATCAGACCAATTATCAGCAGCTCGGAAGCTGGGCCGTAGCGGCTGATGAAGGCCGAGGCGCGAAGCAGCTGCATGTCGTGCTCGCATCGCCGGGATCTATCGAGGCCTATCGCAAGGACGGCCGATTTCCCGACGGAACGGTGCTCGTGAAAGAGGTGTTCGAAACCGCCACGAAAGAAATGACGACCGGTACTGTCAGCCACGCCGAGAAGTTGAAAGGCTGGTTCGTCATGGTGAGGGACGGTAACGGCCGCTATCCGGGCAACGCTTTGTGGGGCGATGGGTGGGGCTGGTCGTGGTTCGACGCTGCCAACCCCACAAAGACAACATCCACCGACTACAGACTCAACTGCAAGTCCTGCCACGTGCCGGCGCAGGCGACGGATTGGATCTACGTCGATGGATACCCTGCATTGAAGCGATAGAGGGACGCTTCGTGAAGAGTTAAACCTAACCCACTGTATTCAACCTCAACCAAAGGAGTAACAAGATGGCCACAGAGGCAATGACGACGAAATCCATGGCGAAAGGGAAGCCAGGGCACCTCTACATGCAGACTAACGAGGTCAAGAACGCAATTATCCGCTACGAGCGGAAGGCGGATGGCTCTCTTGTCGAGCTTGAGCGTGTCGCCACCGGCGGCGCCGGATCGGGCGTATTCAAACCGATCAGCGGCCAGGAAAGCGCACCCAACGCTTTTGAGGGCGCGGGAAGCGTCGTTCTCACACCGGATCGGCGCTTTCTGTTCACGACGAATGGTGGAGACAACTCCGTTTCGAGCTTCCTTGTGAGCGAGGACGGCCGGCTCAAATTGCTGGACGTCAAGCCGACGGGTAATCCGGTGGAAGGAAAGAGCGGCACCGCCAAATCGCTTGCATTTTCTCCTTCAAGTCGAACGCTTTTCGTCTTGCATTCGTTCGGCCCCGATCACCTCCGTCTGATGTCTGTTGATACCGAAGGCAAGCTCACGCCACGCCCGGAAGGGTACACGGTCAATACGTACAGCAAGAGAAATCGCGTAGCCACCATGGTCGTGATCTCGCCCGACGAGCAGCTCGTTCTTGTCGGCACCACTTTCGACGAGCCGATCGCGCACACAGGCCTGTATCCGGATGGCTCGCCCATTCTCTGGGTCCAGCGGGCTGGCGGCGCGTTCCACTCAATCGCATCGAATGCGCCAGATCCGGACGGCCTCGCCGCATTCCGCCTGCAGAAGGATGGCTCACTCGGCACGGCCAGATTCTATGACGCGAAAGGCGGCTCTCCATTTTACATCGCCTTCCTGCACCAGCGGCCGAATACCTTCGTCCTCGCATACGCTGTTGGTGACGGATGCTCCATGTGCACCATCGAGAAGGACGGCACGATCACTTTCGGCTCACTCGTAAAGATCGACACCAGCGCCGGCGTTCCGACCGAGCTGTGCTGGCTGGCCGTTTCTCCTGATGATCGAACCGTGTACGCGACCAATTTCGGCTACAGCAATATCAGCAGCTACCGCATCAATGGTCACGGCCTGGAAATCGCGTGCGATCCCGCCTGCCCGAGGATTCCGGGGGACGGCACCGCCAGGGGGCTGAACGGAACGGTGACCAGCGGCCCCGCCGATAGCTGGATCACGTCGGACGGCGCTTATCTCTATCAGATCTACGGGAATGCCGCGAAGCTGGTTGGCTACGCTACTCAGTCGGACGGTTCGCTGACGGAAATCACCAGCGTCAAGATTCCCTACAACAGTCCGCAGGGGCTTGCGGGATTCTGATTCAACTCTCGCAACACGGGTTTGGGCGTGGCCGCTTTAGTAATTGTCACGCCCACCCTTCCCTCGTTTTGCCGGCGTCAAGCCAATCTCAACCAACGCGCTCACGTTCAAGATTTGTGGAGCCGATGTTCGAAGCAACACACCAGGGAAATTCTGGCGAGGACCTGAGTGGTCCTGGAGCTTTCGACGTGCGCGGAGCAAATGTGCGCGACGTCGATCTTGAGCGGGCTAACGGAGCCGGCCGGATCGTACTCACTGGCTCCGCGAGCGGTACTCGAATCTCCGAAGTCTATCAGAAGTTTCCCATAGGCCTGATGTTTCCAAGGATAGGAGACAACTTAGTGACAGAGGCCGTCATCATAAACTCGTCAGGCGGTATCGCCGGCGGTGACCGGCTCGAAATTGAAGTAACGGCGCTCAACAATGCATCGGTCGCGGTCACAACACAGGCTGCGGAAAAGATCTACAGGGCGCTGGATCGACCCGCGCGGGTTGCGACAAAGTTGAAAGCGTGCGGCACGGCAAAGCTCGCTTGGCTCCCGCAAGAAACAATCGTCTTTAATCAGGCGCGCATTCGTCGCCAGACAGAGATTGATGTTTGCTCAGGAGCTGAGCTGATTGCGCTCGAATGGTTGGTATTCGGTCGTGCTGCGCGCGGAGAGGAACTCGTTAGTGGGCACATATCGGACAGTTGGCTCATCAAAAGGGATGGCCGCCTCATCTGGGCGGATGGTTTCCGCGTCTCAGACGAGGTGTTCGCGCAGCTCCACAGAAAGGCACTGCTCTCCAACTGGAAGGCCGTTGGAACGCTCATTTATTTCGGACCTAGTCTTGATACACGGCTGAGGATTTTGCGCGAGATAGCGGCTTCGCTCGATTGCCGGTGCGCCGCCACGATCGTCGGCGCGATCATCATTGTGCGTGTCGCCGCAGCAGCAAGTGCCGATCTGAGTCGTGGGCTTCGTAGCTTGCTGGAGCAATTCAGTCGAGAGCTTGGGGCGGGCCCGTTCGGGGTGCCGAAAATGTGGTCGTGTTAGTGGCCGTTACGGGACGGAGAAAGCCTTGAATCTTACACCGCGGGAAAAGGACAAGCTGATGATAGCTGTCGCAGCGATGGTTGCGCGAGGGCGGCTCGCGAGAGGCCTCAAGCTCAATTATCCCGAGAGTATCGCACTGATTGCGGACTTCATCCTGGAGGGAGCGCGCGACGGGAGATCGGTCGCCGATCTCATGTCCGAGAGCGGCCGAGTACTGACTCTGGACCAAGTCATGGAGGGCATTCCCGAAATGATTCGCGAGATGCAGGTGGAAGCCACATTCCCTGACGGAACGAAGCTTGTGCCGGTACACAATCCGATTCGATAGGAGCTCTCGATGCGGTTAGTCCTGATCTGCATTATGTTGTCCGAAGCGTTGATCCTCCCGGCCTGCGCCCATACCGGTGTAGGACCCGGCAATTCGTTCAGCTCCGGAGTTGCGCATCCTCTGAGTGGGGCAGACCACCTCATCGCTATGACGATGGTAGGCCTCTGGAGTGTGTTCACCGGTGGCCGTGCCGTTGTGGTGTGGCCGGCAACCTTCGTGGCAGCGATGTTGGGCGGCTTTGCAGCGGCGAGCTCGGGTTTGCAAATCGTTTTCGTCGAGCAGGCCATCTGCTGGTCGGTCGTCTTGCTGGGAGTGCTCGTTGCGCTCGGAGTACGGGCGCCGGTAGCCCTGGGGGCCGTGATCGTCGGTCTCTTCGCGTTCTTCCATGGGCACGCTCATGGAACGGAGGCGGCCGCAGCCAGGCTTGTCCCTTATGCAGCAGGTTTCGCGCTCGCAACCTCTGCGCTCCATGCTGTCGGCATCGGAGCTGGTTTCTGCGTGCGGAGCTTGGTCGGAAGGCTCTTGCTGCGCGCAGCGGGTGGATGCGCGGCGGTAGTCGGATTGTCGCTATTGGGAGGCTGACGTGATCCCTGGCGAGGTCTTTCCAGCATCCGGTGAGATTGTCCTGAACAAGGATAGGACAGCTATCTCTATTGAGGTTGCCAACACCGGAGATCGGCCTATTCAAGTGGGCAGCCACTATCATTTCGCCGAGACAAATGCGGCTCTCGCTTTCGATCGGAACGCCGCTGTCGGTTGCCGCCTCGATATCCCGGCCGGGACGGCCGTGCGGTTTGAGCCGGGGCAGTCCCGCGAAGTTTCATTGATCCCTTATAGCGGTGCCCGCGTAGTCTATGGCTTTGGCGGCCGGGTGATGGGGGCTCTGCCGCCCGTCGGCGGCGCTGCGGCCAATTCTGGCAATTGAGGTAACGAAAATGCCCCACACAATGCGCCGTGCCGCCTACGCGCAGATGTTTGGCCCAACGGTCGGGGACAAGGTTCGTCTCGCAGATACTGATCTGCTCATAGAGGTGGAGAAAGACGTCACGACCTACGGTGAGGAGGTGAAGTTCGGCGGCGGGAAAGTCATTCGTGACGGCATGGGACAGTCGCAGCGTACGCGCAGCGAGGGAGCGGTTGATACAGTCATCACCAACGCCCTGATTCTTGATCATTGGGGGGTCGTGAAGGCGGACCTCGCTATCAAGGATGGGCTCATTTCAAGGATCGGGAAGGCCGGCAATCCCGATGTGCAGCCCAACGTCGATATCATCATCGGACCTGGTACCGAGATCATCGCAGGAGAAGGCAAGATCATCACCGCGGGGGGGATCGACACCCATATACACTACATTTGCCCGCAACAGATCGAGGAGGCGCTCTATTCAGGTCTAACAACTATGATGGGTGGGGGAACCGGACCGGCGGTAGGTACGGCGGCAACAACCTGCACACCAGGTCCTTGGCATATCCAGCGGATGCTCGAGGCGGCCGATGCTTTCCCGATGAACCTCGGAATTTTCGGCAAAGGTAACGCGAGCCTGGCCGCTGGCCTCGTTGAGCAGATCGAGGCTGGTGCGTGCGGCCTCAAGCTGCACGAAGACTGGGGCGCAACGCCCGCTGTCATCGATTGCTGCCTTTCTGTCGCGGACGACATGGATGTGCAAGTCCTGATCCATACCGACTCGCTTAATGAGGGCGGTTACGTGGAAAAAACCATCGCCGCATTCAAAGGCAGAACGATCCATACCTTTCATACTGAGGGCGCCGGAGGCGGACATGCGCCGGATATCATAAAGGTGTGTGGCGAAGGGAATGTTATCCCGGCTTCGACAAATCCAACGCGGCCCTACACGGTGAATACGCTCGATGAAGCGCTCGATATGCTCATGGTTACACATAATCTCGATCGTCGTATTCCGGAGGACGTCGCTTTCGCTGAGAGCCGCATACGCAAGGAGACCATAGCCGCGGAAGACATTCTGCACGATCTGGGAGCACTCTCAATCGTCTCGTCAGACAGCCAGGCGATGGGCCGCGTCGGTGAGGTGATTACCCGTACGTGGCAGACAGCCGACAAGATGAAAAAGCAGTTCGGGAGATTGGCGGAAGAGAATGGTGGTAACGATAACTTCCGAGCGCGGCGCTACGTTGCGAAATACACGATCAATCCCGCGATAGCCCAGGGTATTTCCGCCTATATCGGCTCGATTGAAGTCGGGAAGCTCGCAGACATCGTAATCTGGGATCCGGCCTTTTTCGGCGTAAAGCCCGACATGGTTCTCAAATCCGGCACGATCGCTGCGGCTATCATGGGCGATCCCAACGCTTCTATTCCCACTCCCCAACCTCAATACTATCGGCCGATGTTCGGCGCGTTCGGCCGTTCCCTGGGCAAAAGTTCGGTGACCTTTGTCAGCCAGGCTTCGCTGGAAAAGACAAGGCAGCTCGGGCTTGCAAAGCAACTGCTTCCTGTCTCGAACACGCGCAAGATCGGCAAGCATTCGATGATCCTCAACAACGCGGTCCCTTGCATGGAGGTCGATCCGGAAACCTATGAGGTGCGGGCAGACGGCCGGCTGCTCACTTGCGAGCCCGCGAAGGTGCTGCCAATGGCTCAACGCTACTTTATGTATTGATATGCCGATGCATGCTCACAAGCGCAATGGACGAGTATCATGAAGAGCGAGGAGTTCCCGTGCTCGCCTCTATCCCTTTTGCGACTGCTGAGCTGGCTTTCGCCGACCTTCCCAAATGGCGCCTACAGTTACTCGCACGGTCTCGAATGGGCCGTCGAGGCTGGACACGTCTATGACCGCTCAAGCCTAGTCGATTGGCTCGAGGCGGATCTTTGCTACGGATCCGGACGGAATGAAGCAGTGTTTTTCACCGAGGCATATCGCAGCGCGATCGACGACGACCGGGCTAAACTGATGCGGATCGCGGAGGTAGCAGCGGCCTCCCGCGGGACATCGGAATTCGCGCTTGAATCGTCGCAGCAGGCGACCGCTTGCCTCAACACACTCCGCCGAGTGTGGTCCGATCGTATCCTGGACCTCTTCTTGGAGATTCAGTTCCAGCCGGTCCTGGCCGTTGTCCTGGGCGCTCGCTCGGCAAGGGAGCGGATTCCGGCGGGCGTGGCGCTACCGGCATTTCTGCACAGCTATGTCGCCAATTTGGTAATCGCCGGCGTGAGGCTGATCCCCCTTGGGCAAACCGACGGTCAACTCGCTATCGCGGAGCTTGAGGACGCGGTATTGTCCGCAAGCGCGCAAGGAACCTGCGCCACGCTCGACGATCTGGGCTCCGCGGGATTCATGGTCGAACTCGCCTCCATTGCGCATGAAACCCAATATACGAGGTTGTTCCGATCATGAAGACGGTTGAAAGCGAGAAGCCCCTTCTCCGCAACAGTCCCGCTCCGGCACATCACGGTCCGTTCCGCGTCGGGATCGGAGGGCCTGTCGGCTCGGGCAAGACGGCGCTTATAGAGGCGCTATGCAAGCATCTCCGGGATTTCTACGACATCTATGTGATAACCAACGACATTTACACCAAGGAAGACCAGCTCATCCTGACCCGCGCGCACGCGCTGCCGGCAGAGCGTATCATGGGCGTCGAGACAGGAGGTTGCCCGCATACGGCGATCCGTGAGGACGCCTCCATGAACCTCGCCGCGATCGAGGATATGAACTTGAGATTTCCACGGGCAGAGCTGTGTTTCGTGGAGTCGGGTGGCGACAATCTCGCGGCAACCTTCAGTCCGGAGCTTGCGGACTTGACTATCTACGTGATCGACGTCGCTGCGGGCGAAAAGATCCCACGCAAAGGCGGCCCTGGCATTACGCGCTCCGACCTGCTTGTGATCAACAAGATCGATCTGGCTCCCCTGGTGGGTGCCAATCTTCAGGTTATGGAATCGGACGCCCGACGCATGCGAACCACGCGACCATTCATTTTTTCCAATCTGAAAAGCGGACTGGGCGTCGATGAAATCGCCGGGTTCATTCTAGAGAAGGGCGGGTTGGCCGCGGCGCCCCTTTAGGTTGGCTTACCCCGCCACTCATTCCATTGATCCAGCGAATTCAATCTTTTGACAAGTTGTCCGGGCTATCGACACGCGACTCCACCACCGTCGCGGGCAAGCTGCGCCGCTTCGAGCGCCTCGCTCGCGCCGATGTAGCAAATGGGTTGTTTGCTGGCATCGTTGATCATGCGCCAGAGAGCGCCCTTCGGGCTGACTTGCCGATACTGGGCGTACCACGTGTCTCTGCCGTCCGGCGTTTTGCCGGGGAAGGCGCGGGTATCTTCGCCGCCCGAACAGAGCGTGACGGCGCCCGGAGGCGGAGCGTGGAAGCCGAATTGCTTTCGGGCTTCGCGGAACTTCAGCTCCGGTAGGCCTTGGGCCTTTCGCTCGGCATTCTTTTCGGCCCAGAATACACAGAAGTAGGCGTCAGACATTTGGTTGGCTCGTTGGCCTAGGCTCAAGCAGCGACAGACCGTCAGCTAAGGCGAAGAGGACCGCAACGCGACGAGGTGCAGCTTCTGCTGACTGCATGACGAGGACAAAACAGACCGTCGCGGGCGCGGCTTGCAGCGTTGCTGATTTCGCGGACATTTTCCAAACCTCAGTTTAAGGGGGCCGGTATTGGAGGTCTGCGTATAGTGAGCGAACTTGACACCCTCTACTATTTCTAGATTGTTGCGGTTGAAGGTATCTTGCCAGATTAGCGCGCTTCGCGAAGCTTTGTGACACGGTCCCGAGGCTAGTCTTGGCCTCCACGTTGCTGCGATCCCGGGTTGCTGGCCGGTCTAGTGGCTTTGCGCGCTGAAATAAGTCTCAAATAGCGGCGCAGCTCTTCCTCCGAAAATCGTCGCACGGTGGCAAATTGATAGAGAGCGAAGCCGGGCGATCGTGGGAGGCGGGTTAACTAACAGCTGATGATGTAACGGACCCTCGACGGAAGTTACCATTCGAAAGACCCAAGATAGACCGTTGGTTTGCGTGACTACGACCAATCGGGAACCAGGGGCAACCTACGTCGGAATAGCGCTATCCGAGCTACCGCGACTATGATTTTGGACAGGTGGTACATCGGATAAGGAATCAGCAGGTGACATGGATGATGACGAGCGCGTCGAGCGAACGGCCCGCAAGGATAGGCTCGCCAGATGGCGGCACAAGTCACACTGCAATTGACCTTCGGGATTTGGAGGAAACAAGACCGCCTATCGATATCAAATCCTCCCATTCGAGTGACAATAGGCTTCTTCACCCTACTGTCCAAATTGCTCCGATTGAGTTCGTGAAGCGTCTCGGTACCGGTTGTCCCGGTTGGTTTGCGGAAAGTATACATGCGCCGCTTGGGAGGAAGATAGAGCTGGAATTTCAAGGTCCCGTACATCTCCTGGCAATGTACAATGAGGGAGCCCGCCGAGACGGCGAAACTTTAGTCGATGGATTTGCACCGTCTAAGATTCGAAATCTAGCAAAGAAGCTCACTTTCGTCCCGGCCGGCTGCGGCTATCGAGAGCGGTTCGAGACCGCTGCATCCACCCGCTTGACGTTTCTATATTTGGATCCAGCCGTTCTCCGGAATGGCGGAGAAACCGACTATGCCGCGAGAGTACATTTCGAGGACGTCGTCGTTTGGGAAACCGCAGCCAAGTTGAAGAGTGCGATCGAAAATGGGCAAGCAAGGAGAACAGTCTACCTGTCCGCCCTTTCTAGCGTGCTCGGAATTGAGTTGTCTCGCTGTGAGGATAACAACGGGCATGATGCAGCCGTGAATCGTGGAGGCCTTGCTTGTTGGCAAAAGCGCGCTGTCGTGGGCTATATTGAGGAACATTTAGGCGAGCAAATTTGTCTCGTCACGCTGGCGCAACTCGCCCGTTTGAGTCAACACCATTTTTGTCGGACCTTCAAAAGATCTTTCGGGATTCCGCCGCATCAGTACCAAGTACAAAGGCGCATTGAACAAGCCAAACTGCTTTTGGCAGATCCATCAATCTCGATCACGGACGTCGGGTTTACGGTTGGGTACTCTCAAACGAGCTCGTTCAGCGTGGCCTTTCGCAAGAATACAGGCTGGACGCCAAGCGAATATCGCAGGGAGTTCAAATAGAGCGACAACAAGCGTCACGTCTCGCGCGATTGCCCAAGGCCGGCTCGTGGTTAATTTGGGCCAGAAACACGCTGCAGAGGATAACTTCGTTGCTCGGTCCTTGGGCCCGCGTGCCATAAGGATTAGCCGGCAGTGAAATGCAGTGTCGCGCTCACGCTCCCGGACGATTAGGACGTCGCGTCTTGCTCGGCAGGAATCGTAAATCGAAGCAAGTCTCCGTGTGGCTCGCGTGGCCCAGAGCTATCCCCATGGGCCTTGACGATAGGGCGGCTCCAGGCCCAAACCCGTGCCTTGCGCCTTGGTCGCGTTATGAATGGGCCGCGATCAAGCGGAAGCTGCCCAACAAAGCGCTTGGAGTTCCTCGGGTGAACGACCGTCGTGTTCTCAACGAGGCCTGCGACCTAGAGCACCCTGGCGCGATCTGCCGGATGCCTTCGGTCCCTACACCTCTTGCTTCAACCGCTTCGTTCGCTGGCGGCGGGCTGGCGTGTGGCGTCGTGGACTCGCCACTGCCCATGAGGCGCTGTGCAGATGATCAAGACCCCTCATTATTCGCGTGCACTAGCGCGGTGCATGCGACCCAATGCCTCTGCTCGCAACCGGCTCGCGCCAGCGGGAATGTCGTGGCCTCAGGATAGTGAAGGGGCGAGCGTCATAGATTGACCGCGGCGGCCCTCCGTTGAAGAGCCGTAAGACTTGCGGGCGTTCGAATCCCGGCGGGCAGCTCCGCAGCAGTTGCTCACAGGGATGTCGTCGGAGCGAATTGCTTCTTTGCTCGGCACATTTCCCAGCTTGTCCGCCATCCGCACCAGATCGGCGATAGATCGTGCCCCCATCTTGTACATAATCCGGCTACTGTGAACGCGAGCCGTGTGTGTGCAGACACCCAAGTTGCCTGCAATCTGCTTGGGCCCCTGGCCTGCTGAGAGCAATACCATTGTCTCTCTTTCGCGAGGCGACAGCGATGCGAGCCTAGTGCGCAGCTCGTCAAAGATCTGTTTTTGCAAACGCTGCGCGCGATCACACTCGATGGCGCGGTTCACCGCATCGAGTAGCTCTTTATCTTGAAAGGGCTTGATAAGATAGTCGATGGCCCCAGCTTTCATCGCTCGAACGGACGTTCTTACCTCATCATGAGCGGTAAGAAACACCAAGGGTGTCTTGCGTCCAACCTTTCCTTGTCGGGATTGAAGATCGAGACCACTCATTCCGGGCAGCCGTACGTCTAACACAATGCAATGGGGTGATTGAGTCTTGTTCCTTTTCAAGAATTCTTCGGCCGAACTAAAAAGCTCGACCGCAAGGGCCGCAGCTCCGAGTAAGATCCGCAATTCCGCTCGCAAAGAATCGTCACTATCGATAATAGCAATTAACGATCGGTCAACGGTCATGAGTTGTACCCGACATCGTGCCAGAGCCCAAGGCAAGCTTCTCTTCTCATTCGCAAGATCGTAGCAGCTAGACCGCTGCGAGCGATCTGGAAGAATTCGCCCTGGATACTGGCGACAGGATGATTCTCGATCGATGTGTGGCCGGCCGATCGAGGGTGTATGAACTTGCAATTCCCTTTGTGAGTGCATCCGCTCCTAGGCGGTCTGAAATCGGCGCAACCACTTGCGGCGCTCTTCGCGGCGGGCCTTGAGGTGTGCGACGCATTTCTTAGAACACAAGGGAGTTCGCCAGGAATAGTACCGGATGAGACCAAACGGTCCGTCACAGACCGCGCAGCGCCTTGGCGCGCCATGCTGTGCAGTTTGAGAGCTGTTGAACATTTCTGTCTCCTCTGGTCTTAGCGTGAGTCCTCGTTGTTATTCCTTGTCTGTGTCGTGCTTCAATCACACACCTGCGCTCGATCTGCCGGCCAAATCGTTGACGTTGCGCGCCACGCAATCGACCAAGTAGAACTGGCAGCGAAGACTAGGATGATGGGTTGGATGACTCAATTTGTACTTAGGTGCGCGGCGATAGCCGAGATGGCTGCAGGCACTAAACGAAGGTTTGCGTCGATTGCCCTCTGCTCGCAATCCTTTCTGGTGATTCTGGTGAGCGATCGACAGGACCTTGCGC
Organism: Bradyrhizobium erythrophlei; assembly: GCA_900129675.1. GTDB lineage: Bacteria > Pseudomonadota > Alphaproteobacteria > Rhizobiales > Xanthobacteraceae > Bradyrhizobium > Bradyrhizobium erythrophlei_A. The sequence goes on from FSRD01000003.1 coordinate 146,754, forward strand.
AATCAGACATGACGCTCGTTTGAAGCGCGCTAGCCGCGCGGGAGTTTTGTGGCCTTTGTCTGCTGCATTGTGAGGAATCGTGCGCCTTTGAGAGTCAAATGAAACGACGCAATTTCAGCAAACAAACAGCATGACCGATCAAGACGTCTCGAGCGCGCGCGATATTCTGAAAAGCGTTAGACAAGGAGAATGAGATGACCATGCTTAAAATAATCGGAGCGGTTGCCCTACTGGTGGTCAGCGGCGAATTTCCCGCGTTTGCACAGGCGGCTGTGCAGGAGCCCGGCGCGTACGCATTTTACCACCCGAATGCTGATGTGTTGAATGCAGGCCGGCCATCGGTTCGATCTATCTACCCTATGAGTGCCTTTGCAAGTAGCGCGTTCTATCCGAGACTAAGAACGCTTTCACGGCGCCACCGGAAGTAACTGTCCGATCCCTGGGGCGACCTGCAACTCCGCAGTTGGCAAAGAATCATTTTGCTGATGCCAGCCGCGGCGGGAATTCTGCATCCGTGGTCGCACTTCGCGCCAACCTCCGATCGGGCTTGGCACGTACACTGCGAAGCGCGTGGATAGGTCGGTTCGAGTCACTGCGCTCTCAAGCGGGCAGATGCATCGGCAATGTGTCGCGCGTTCGTGCGTAATGACGCTTCCTCCTCCTCCTCAGCACATCTGCGGCGTGAGGACGCGCTCGACGCCGCTGCTCCGATCACCATTCTGGCTTCCTGATGCTTTCCGAAATCGGCCGCTTATCAGTCATGAGGCGACCTGTTCTCCGAGAACTGGAATGAGAAAACTGAGTCATCAGGAGAAATCGAAATGCATCAGCTGGGGGGATCGGAGTGCAGGCTTCCACGTGACGGCATGCGCTCGAAGTTCTAGATAAGGTTTCCGTGGATGAGTTGATGATATGGATGGTCGCGCCTTTAGGCGTCCATACACTGCGACGGGTGCTGTGCTCGCGCTAGGGTGTTGACGTAGGCTTGCTTGATGGTTCTTCGAGGAGTGCGCGAATCCAAAGGGTAGGTCTTCTATCCTTGCGACCAGCGAAACTCTCAAGGGGTTATGCCTAGCATGTGACGGAAATGACGGGCTAGAAGACCTTGATCGAAAAACCCCACAGCGAACGCAATTTGCGCTTGCGGGAGATCCGTCCGAGCCAACATTTCCTGCGCGTTCGACTCGCGTTTGCGTGAGGTAGACATGCGGGGTCACCCCGGCGGATTGCTTAAATTGTCGCGCAAAATGATGCAGTGATAGTCCAGCGACTCCAGCCAGCATCGACAAATCGATATTTTCGCCTAGATGCACTTCCACGTATTCCTGCACCCGGCGCATCGCGCTAGGCGACAATCCGCCGTGTGCCGGCGTTGCTGCCGGCAGCGTCGAAATATCAATCGAGCCCAGGCGCGGGCGCGTGTGCATTGCAGTTCGTTGGATTACTCGAGCCACTCATGTGGTGATCGGGTGGGGTAACAAGCACGGGCCGACTGTCATTGCTGCCGACGATCAGCAATCGCGCTGAGATATCGGGTCGGTCCTGGCGCCGGAAGAGGACCACATCTCGCTCGAAGATCGACCACAAGCTGATGCCCGTCCGGAGCCCGCGGTCATCGAGCAGGAGGGACGTGCGCGCGACCGGTTTGCGCCGATGATGCGTTGGTTGCCGTCAATCGCCAGCAGCATGCCTGGAGCACCTCTCTCCTGCGGCGCTACCGCGACGATCCAATCTCGACTGAACTGCTCACGAAAAAATCGCTCTTCTATCGCGCGCGCCGATCGTACTGTGAGCGCGCCTGTCAGCGCGTGCGCTCGTTCGGAGAGTTCGGGATCGATGGCAGAGACGTCCAAGACTGCCATCAGTCGCCCATCGACCCCGAACACCGGCGCGCCAGAGCAGCTCAAGTTAATGTGTCTGGACCTAAAATGCTGGCTTCTGTGAACAGTGACAGGCCGCTCTTCGACGATGCAGGTGCCGATGCCGTTTGTGCCCTCCAGCTCCTCCGACCACACCGCGCCGAGCCAAGTTCCCCAATATTGGAATTGGCTTGCCCACGCATCTTCACCGCGATGCGCGACTGCAACGCCCGAGCTATCACAGAGCAAGACGGTATACCTAGCTTCGCGAACCACCCTGTATAATTGATCTATCTCCTCCTGGGCGCCGGAGATGAGCCTGTCCAGCGGCTCGCGAAGATGTTTCAACTCAGCAGATGTGAGGATGCGCGGCGCCTTGCTATCGACTGGATCGAGGAGGTATTTTTTGCTGATCTTTGCCAGGAGCTTGATACCGCCTCTATTCCCGGCGGAGGCGTCGCCCCTCGGCGACCGAACAAACGTGTTCAGCGTGCCCCGCAATAGTGTCGAGTGAGCTTGCAGACCGCTCCGAGAGTTCCATCACTGCACCTCGTTCACGATGAACGCGCTCCTAGCGACGGCGCGCCGTCCAGTCTTCCGGCCGTGACGAAACGCGCTGTCGCGGCGAACGGCGCCGCAGTTCCTCGAGGCACCGCGGACACCCAAAAAGGCATTGTTGAAGCGGTATTAAGGTATGCCACGCGGAGTGCCCCCGTAATCGCCGGAGGGAGGGAACCCTGGGAGCTGTTCTCGCCAAGTGCGGGCAAATTGCCAATCCCGACGTAGCCGTTCTTGCCGGGCTGGATAATTGAGGCCGCCCCTGTCCCTGTCAGCCCGCAACAGGCCGAAATTCCACGTAAAAAAGCAAAGGCCTCCAGGCCGGATCAAATTCCTCCGAGACGGGGTTGATCATTCTTTGGATGCTCACTCCGTTGGACAAAGCCTTCGGCTTGGCAACACGGTCGTGGTACAATGACTATAAATTACTTCAGTCGAAAACCCGAAGTTTCACTGGGTCAAACGGAAATTCGCGCAATGAAAAAAAGCGCGCCTGTTGGCTCTGTCGTCCCAACTACGGACGACCGAACTGTAATTGTGATCGACGATGATCCGCTCACCCGCGGCGCACTCAGCAGCTTGTTTCGTTCGGTCGGACTAAGCGTAAGAACGTTCGCATCCGCAACGGAATTGCTGGAACATCCATTTGCTACCGTCCCCAGTTGCTTGGTCCTAGATGTCAGACTACCTCGGCTGAGTGGGTTCGATTTGCAAACGGAACTCAGTCGTTTAGGGGTGAACATACCCATCATCTTCATCACAGGTCATGGGGATATTCCCATGTCGGTCAAGGCAATGAAGGCCGGCGCAGTCGACTTCCTAACAAAGCCGTATCGCGATCAGGAGATGCTTGACGCAGTAACCAGAGCGCTTGAACGCGATCTAAAACGTCGTAGGGAAGAGCAGTCCAATCTGGATATCCGAGCCCGGTTTGAATCGCTGACCCCTCGCGAGCGTCAAATTATGGCGCTAGTGACAGCCGGTCTTATGAACAAGGAGGTGGCTCACAGAATTGGCATAAGCGAAATGACCGTGAAAATTCACCGTGGTCACGTGATGCGAAAGATGGGCATGAAATCACTGGCCGATCTGGTGCTCATTGCCGAGAACCTCGGCATTCGGGGACAAGAAAAATAGGAATACCAACGCGCAGGTCTAGAACAACCGGTCCACGGCACTCTGTCCCGGCCAGGGGTAAGCCGGTGGCTCGATAGTGGAACGAACGGTTGGCAGAGCTTCCGCTCATATCGATCGTAGACTACGATTTGTTTCGCTCGGCTATAGAGAAGCTCGTGAAATCACTTGCGCTGCCAGCCTCGACGTCGCCTTACCCGCTTAGGGTGCGAGAAACTGTAGAAGCCTTGGATCTTTGCGCACGACAGCCGATCGCCCCTCAAGAGCAACCCGACCTCGATCGAGGACATAAGCGTAGTCTGCTACGCCTAGCGCGAGCTCGAGATGCTGCTCGACAATCACGACGGCGATATCTTTGACGAGGTCTCGCAAGCACTCGGCGATCTCCTCCACAACACCGACCCACACGCCCTCGGTCGGCTCATCGAGTAGCAGGAGCTTGGGACTAGACGAGATGGCACGGCCGATCGCCAGCATTTTGCGCTCCCCACCAGAAAGTGTTCCTGCCGGCTGATCGAGCCGTCGACCGAGCTTGGGGAACCAGGCGAGCACCTGATCGATCGCTGACCGGTCTCGGTTCGTGAGCGCGCCCACCTCAAGGTTCTCGCGCACACTCAGTCGGTTAAAGACCGAATGCTCCTGCGGCACGTAGCCCAGGCCTGTATGAATTCGACGTTCGGTCGGTAGCCGCGTGATGTCCTGAAGATTCAAGGCGATGCTACCGCTGCGGGGGGCGAGTTCGCCGACAATTGTCTTCAGCAACGTCGACTTGCCGGCGCCGTTCCGACCAAGCACCGCTACGGCGCCATGTCTTGGCGCCGCCAGACTTACATCGAACAGCACCTGACTAAGGCCATATGAGACGCAAAGGTCGCGGACTTGGAGAAACGCCAACTCAGACACGAATAAGATAGACCTCCTGCACTTTCCGGCTGCTCTGTATATGTCCGACTGTGCCGCTGTCGATGACCTTGCCTTGGTCGAGGACAGTGAGAACATCGCAAATATTGCGGATAAAATCGAGGTCGTGCTCGACGATCACTAGCGAGCAGTGACGTTTGATCGGCATTAGCAACTCGCCCGTGATGCGTCTCTCCTCGAGGCTCATCCCGGCAGTCGGTTCGTCGAGCAAGAGCAGGTGCGGCTTGCACGCGAGAGTCATAGCGATTTCGAGCCATTGCTGATGACCGTGGGATAGTGCGGCCGCTGGCTCCCAGCACCGCTGGGCCAGGTGAAACTGTGCGAGCAGGTGCATAACATGCTCATGAAGCGATCCGCGCGTACGCGAAAAGATCAGGCTGGCAATCGAGCTTTGCGCCTGCAGCGCAAGGAGCACGTTGTCGTACACTGTAAGCGCCGGGAGCACGCTGGTGATCTGGAATTTGAGGCTGAGGCCGGCGCGTGCTCGCCCGACCGGCGTGGCGGCCGTGATGTCGCAGCCGGCGAAGCGGATCGTCCCTTGGGTCGGGAGTTCGGCGCCGGCCACACATTTCATCAGCGTGCTCTTGCCGGAGCCGTTGGGACCGATGAGACCGTGGAATTCATTTTCGCCAACGGTTAGGTCGACGCCACCCAGCGCCACCAGTCGTCCAAAGACCTTGGTGAGCCCACGCACTTCAAGCAGTGCCATTGCTAACTCCCGTATCGGCGTGGCGAGGCGGCAAAGAGGAGCGGCCGAAGCTGCCAATCCGCTCTTGCTCGGAGACCACAAGCCCAATCAGCCCGGTGGGCCAAAACAAAGTAACGACGAGCAGCAGCAGCCCGAGGATAATGGGCCAGATCTTAGGAAAACTGTCAGCGAGCCAGAAGCCTGCGCTTTCGGTGACGACGACGCCGATGACGGGGCCGATCAGCGTACCAACGCCGCCGAGTAGGGCGTAGAGCACGATTTGCGTTGACAGCACGACACCAACCATATTGGGTCCCACGAAGCCGTCATGGAAAGCGTAGAGGCCGCCGGCGAGTCCAGCGATGGCGCCCGATAGCGAGAACACAGTTAGCTTTAGCTTCTGCGCCTGGTAGCCGAAGAATAGGATACGCGTCTCTCGGTCGCGCGCGCCCGCAAGCGCTAGTCCGAATTGTGAACGCACGACGAAGCGACAAACGAGATAGACAATCGCAAGCACGCTGAAGGCGAGGTAGTAATAGAGGCGCCCTTCGGCAAATTCGTAACCACCGGCCGTCATAGGCGGGAGCGAAGGGATGCCATTTTGCCCGCCGAGATAATACCAGCTGCGCGCCAGCCGGTCGGCCACATAGGAGCCAGTTAGGGTGCCCAGCGCGATGAAGATCGTGGTTGGCGGATGGCGCCCAAGCAGCAGGAACGCGCCGAGGGCAAGCGACAAAACCAGGCCCATGGCGAGCGCAGCTGGTAGGACGACAAAAATGGATGCAACTCCGAGGTCGCGAGCCACGAGGGCCACGCCGTATCCCGCCGCCCCGAAGAATAGTGCCTGCCCGAAGCTCATGATGCCGGAGTACCCCCAGATGAGGTCGAAGCTCAGCGCGAGCAGCGCCAGGATCAGGACGCGCGTAACGAAGATCGTGAGATAGTCCTCGAGCATGATCGGCGCTGCCGCAAAAACGGCAAAGAGCACGATCTCAAGTATCGGAATCACTTGGCGCCGGCGACGGCGGAGCGATCCGGTGCTAGTCAACGGTGCGGCTGTCGTATGGTCGGTCAGTGTTTAGCACTCCCGCGGATCGACGAGACCTTCGCTGCGCGCGGCTATCTCGAAATTTCCGTTCTTGACGACGGCCGTATAAATGTTCAGCCTGCAGTGCCGTTTACCCGGGACCATTTCAGCAGGCCCGCCGGGCCCCTCGCTGATCTTGGCGTGGTCGAGCGCGGCGGCGACGTGCTCGCGGTCCAGCTTGCCCGCCTCTTTCACCGCCACTTCCCACAGCTTCAGGCCGCGATACATGCCAGTCGCGGCGGTGCCGGCCGTAAGGAGGATTTTGCCGGGGAATTCCTTGTCGTATTCCACCTGGATCCTTGCGCTGGCCGGATCCAGGGCCGTTACTGTCCGGAAGTAGTCGAGGCAGGCGGCCAGCCCTTCAATTTCCTGCGGTTCGTTGATGCTGAGCGCGCTCTCATCGTAATAGACGCAAGCGAGGCGGCCGCCTCGCTTGCTGAAGCCGGCCTCGTAGAGCTGCTTGAAGAAGGGTCCCACGCCCGGCCAAATGATTGAGTTGAATACCACTTCCACGTTGTTTGTCATGATTTTGTTGATGGTAGCGCCATATTCTACTTGGTCGAGCGGATAGTACTCCTCGAAGATCACCTCACCACCGTTGTTCTCGATGAGCTTGCGGGTATATTCATTGAGGACGTGCGGCCAGATGTAATTTGCGGACGGGAGCGCGAAGCGTTTGCCGCCGTTCTTTATCAGCCAGGGGATGATCTGGTCGCATTGCTGCGCCGGGACCGGTCCGGTGCAAAAGAGGTAGGGCGTGCATTCCTTGCCCTCATATTGCTGTGGATAGATGTAGAGCGTCTTCCCGCGTGTGACGATGACGTCCTTGATGGCGTTGCGCATCCCACTGGTGATGCCGCCCAGCACGACGTCAACTTTGTCGCGCTGGATGAGTCTGCCGACATTGGCGACGGCGACCGATTCGTTGGAGGCAGTGTCTACGATGAGGAGTTCAATCGGGCGGCCAAGAATGCCGCCAGCATTGTTGATGTCCTTCACCACCATCTTGGCGACGTTGGCGTTGGCGTTGCCTGCGTTCGCAATGGTGCCGGTAAGATCGGTGGCGATACCAACCTTGATCGGTGCCTCGGCAGCATTCACCCAACCAGGCCGGAGGACCCAGCTGCTCACGCTGGTCGCGACCGCCCCGCTCATCCAGGCGGCGCTCTGTAGAAACCGCCGGCGGCTCGTCATCGAGGCGATGCCGCTGTCCTTGATTTGCTTACGCATGTTCACGTTCTCCTTTCCGCAATCAGTCCTCTCGGCTTAAATTTGACGAAAACGATAGCGATGACGAAGATCAGGACGTCGGCCAGTGCCGGCGCAACTACCCAGGGTAGCGCCGCGCTCAGCACGCCGACTACAGCGGCGCCCGCCATCGATCCTTCGAACGAGCCAATGCCGCCCAGCATGATTGCGAGGAAGCCCTCGATGAGGAAGCGGACGCCAAGATCGGCGGAAAGCGAGAACACCGGCACTACCAGTGCGCCGGCGAGGCCGGCGAGGGCCGCACCGAAGGTGAACGTGATCGCATAGAGGGCGTTCGTCGAGATGCCGGACGCGCGGGCGAGAGATGGGTTCTCGATTGCCGCCCGGACTCGCAACCCTAAGGAAGTCCGGGTTAGCAGCAGATAGCTGGCTAGCACCACCGCTGTGGTGATGACGACAATGGCGAACCGCCAACGCGAGAGTTGCACGTCCCCGACGGTGAGCGAGCCGACGATCGGCTCCGGCACCGTGATATAAAGACCGCCGATGAGGCTGCGCACACTCTCCCGAATGATAAGGCCGAGCGCGTACGTTCCGAGCATTGCGACGATGGGGGCGGCATAGAAGTGTCGGATAACAAGGCGCTCGAGAACGAAGCCGATCGCTCCTACAACGAGTGGTGCTCCGAGCATGCCGAGCCAAACCGGCAGCCCGAAGCTGTAAACGAGATAGGTGGCGTAGGCGCCGAGGAGGACAAACTCGCCATGCGCAAAGTTGAAGATGCCCATCATGCCGGCGATGATGCCGAGTCCTAGCACCACGAGAACCATGATGGCCCCGAAGTTTAGGATTTCGAAGGTGGCGCTCAGCGCGCTTTCCATGCCGCCCTCGCCTGCCGGGAAAATCGGAGAGCTGCCTGCGAACGGACCGCAGCGGTCCTCGCCAAGTGTTCCTGCTTGGCAATCGCGCCGATCGCACCACAGTATACAGACTAACTCAATGAGGCGCGAGCGGGAACCTCGGCAGGCTGCTCAAAGGGGTCGAAATTGCACGCCGATTTGTGCTCACTGAGAACCGAGCTTGCGGTTTCCTGACAAAATCGGAGTTCATCGCGATGGATTTTAGCCAAGCCAAATCAAAGAGCTAAACGCCCGAGCAAGGCCTGACGGTGCTATAGTACTAATCGCGCAGATTTGCTCACCGACGGCGGGGATGCTAGAATTTTTTTTCTAGGGCTTATCCAACGGCTTCTGGGCAAGAGCGAGGGCGGTGATATCTATCGCCGCAGGGACAGCGCAAACGCGTCCCCAGGTACGGCAAGAATATGATACAATGAGATCCATGTTCTTGGCCAGCAGGATCGGCCATGGCACATCCTATCGAGATACCCTCTCATATCGTTCGGAAGTGGCAGGAGATGATGGATCTGGTTGCCGAAATCATGAATCTTCCGTCCGCCCTGATAATGAAAGTAGAGTCCCCAAACATCAGAGTTTTCGTCGCCAGCGAGTCCAAAAAGAACCCTTGGAAACGAGGCGAGGTCGCGCCTCTTAGTGGCGGTACCTATTGCGAGACCGTGATGGCGACCCGCCAACTGCTGCTCGTCCCTGACGCTCTCCAAGATGACGAATGGAAATCGAACCCTGATGTTGAATTGGGGATGATCTCCTACCTAGGTCTGCCGATCACTTGGCCTGATGGCGAAATATTTGGGACAATTTGCGTCCTCGACAGCAAAAGGAATGACTATAGCAAGGTCTACAGCAAACTTTTGCTGCATTGCCGCGATGTGTCGCAAGCTGACCTGAGATCGTTAGTTACAATTCGCGAACTCGAACAGTCGCGAAGCGAAGATCCGGCGCTTGGTCGACGCTAACGCCATCGCAAACATATCCCTGGTGCGACCTTTCAATTCACGTTGCGCGCGCAGCCAAACAATATATCGAACAGCGAAGTTGATCGATCCGCAAACTTTGGGCGTGGCTTGGCATTATCCTGGCAGTGCACGGAGCCATGCCGGATATCACATCGGGCCGATGCTGACCTGGCCTCCCCGCGGAGTTGGCAGATGAACCGATTTTCTTGGTTCAGCGATGATGGTGACATTAGTTCTGAGGTGTTGTGGGAGGACGCCGAACGCCTCGTCTGCAGAAGATGGCGCCTCTGTGCCAATGGCGATAAGCCATCTGTTCTGATGGTGCTTCCGGTCGCGGAGCCCCTGGCGTTCGGCGGCCTCAATCGTCTCATACATGAATATGAGGTTAAGGACGACTTGGACGATGCATGGGCGGCGCGACCGTTGGAACTCGTCCGCGAGGGCGGGCAGACCATACTCCTGCTTAAGGACCCAGGGGGCGAGCCACTTGACCACTTTATCGGCCCGCCCATGGAGATCGGACGATTCCTACGCATCGCGGTCGCCTTATCGGCTGCGCTCGGCCGGTTACACGAACGTGGTCTCGTTCACAAGGACATCAAGCCGAGCAATGTCCTTGTAAATTCTACGAGTGGGCAAGTCTGGCTGACAGGCTTTGGCATCGCCTCGCGCCTACCGCGTGAGCGCCAGCCGCCAGATCCTCCCGAAATCATCGCGGGCACACTCGCCTACATGGCGCCGGAACAGACCGGACGGATGAACCGATCGATCGATTCCCGGAGTGACCTCTACTCATTCGGAGTCACGCTCTACCAAATGCTGACCGGCGATCTTCCGTTCACGGCTTCCGATCCCATGGAGTGGGTTCATTACCATGTTGCCAGAAAGCCGGCACCGCCAAGCGAGCGGGTGAAGAATGTCTCGCCTGCTGTCTCCGCAATCATCATGAAGCTGCTCGCCAAGACTGCCGAGGAGCGCTACCAGACGGCAGCCGGCGTGGAGAGTGATCTGCGGCGCTGTCTTTCAGAATGGGAAAGTCGGTGCCGCATCGACGAGTTTCCGCTTGGCGAGCATGACACGTCAGACCGGCTACTGATTCCCGAGAAACTGTACGGCCGAGCTTCCGAGATCGAGACCTTGCTCGCCTCCTTCGACCGCGTCGTGGCTGGCGGCAGGACGGAGTTAGTGCTCGTTTCCGGATATTCCGGTATCGGCAAGTCCTCCGTCGTCAATGAGCTCCATAAGTCGCTCGTTCCATCGCGTGGCCTTTTTGCCTCCGGCAAGTTCGACCAATACAAGCGCAACATTCCTTATGCCACTTTGGCGCAAGCGTTTCGGAGCCTTGTCCGTCCGCTTCTGAGCAAGAGGGAACAAGAGCTGCGCGCCTGGCGCGATGCCATTCAAGAGGCACTTGGCCCAAATGCACTGCTCATTGTCGACCTCGTCCCTGAATTAACGCTAATCATCGGAGGCCAGCCGCCGGTTCCTGATCTTCCACCCCAGGATGCGCAACGCCGATTCCAGCTGGTGTTACGGCGATTTATCGGCGTGTTCGCACGACCGGAACATCCGCTCGCCTTGTTCCTCGACGATTTGCAGTGGCTCGACCCGGCAACCCTTGACTTGCTTGATGATATCCTGACCCAGCCGGATGTGCGGCACCTGTTGCTGATTGGCGCGTACCGGGACAATGAAGTCGATTCTACGCATCCCCTGATGCGCAAGCTGGAAGCGATCCGTCAGGCTGGAGCAAACGTGCAGGAGATCGTCCTTGCATCCCTCACCCGTGACGACTTGGAACGGCTGATTGACGATTCGCTTCAATGCGAGCCGCGGCGTGTCAAGCCGCTGGCGGAATTGGTCCACGAGAAGACGGGTGGTAATCCATTTTTCGCAACTCAGTTCCTTTTATCGCTCAACGAAGAGGGACTGCTCACCTTCGATCGTGCAAATGAACGATGGTCGTGGGACCTCAATCTCATTCGCGCCAAGGGTTACACCGATAATGTGGTGGACCTCATGGTGGCGAAGTTGAACCGCCTACCCATCAGAACTCAGAAAGCACTGCAACAGCTGGCCTGTATCGGCAATAGCGCGGATTTCGACCTGCTGGCGACGGTTTATCAGGATTCGCAGCAGGACATCCACGGCGACCTGCGGGAGGCGGTCCGAACCGGACTCGTCGTCCACTTGGACAATGCGTATCGATTCCTGCATGACCGCGTTCAGGAAGGCGCCTATTCACTGATACCAGAAGGCGCGCGTGCCGCTGCTCACCTTCGAATCGGCCGCATCCTCGCGTCACGGACTGCACCAGCGGAGATCGAAGAGAAGATCTTCGAGATCGTAAACCAGCTCAACCGTGGCTCTCGTCTCATAGCATCAGTGAAGGAGTGTGCCCGGGTCGCAGAATTGAACCTCATTGCGGGCAGGCGCGCAAAGCTGTCCACCGCATACGCCTCGGCCCTTTCGTATCTCGCAACCGGTCGGGCATTGCTGGCCGAGGAGAGCTGGGACCACAATTACGAGCTCATCTTCGCTATCGAATATCTTATGGCCGAGTGCGAATTACTGACGGCCCAAACGGTGGCGGCCGAAGATCGACTCTCGACGTTGGCGCAACGAGCAAGAAGCCAGCACCACATCGCGGTCGTCGCACGCTTACGGCTCAGGGTTTACACCGCTTTGGATCGGAGCGATCGCGGGGTGGAGATATGCCTTGAATTCCTGCGAAGCCACGGCACGGATTGGTCGCCGCACCCTACCGGCAACGAAGTACGGGGCGAATACGATCGTATATGGTCCCACATTGGAACCCGGCAGATCGAGGACCTCTTTGACTTACCCTTGATGACCGACCCGGACGTCCTCGACGTCCTCGATGTTCTAGTCGAGGTCCTGACGCCGGCATTGTTCTGCGACGAGAACTTGTGTTCACTTGTCATCTGCCGCATGGTCAACCTTAGCCTCGAGCATGGCAACAGTGACGGTTCGTGCTACGCCTATGTATGGCTTGCGATCATAGCTGGGCCCCGCTTCGGCAACTACAAAGACGGATTTCGCTTCGGCCAACTCGGCTATGACCTAGTCGAAAAGCGCGGACTAAAGCGCTTTCAGGCACGAACCTACATGTCCTTCGGAGATATCGTCCTGCCATGGACAAAACATGTCCGAGCGGGCCGCGATCTGGTGCGCCGTGCCTTCGATGCCGCAAGCGAAATCGGTGACGTTACCTACGCGGGTTTTTGCTGTGACCACCTGATCAAAAATCTATTAGCGGCAGGAGATCAGTTGGTTGAGGCGCAACGTGAGGCTGAGGATAGCCTACAATTCGCACAAAAAATTCGGTTTGGTCTCGTCGTTGACCACATCAAAGTGCAACTCGGTCTTATCCGGACCCTGCGCGGCCTCACTTTAAAATTTGGATCCTTCAACGATGATCAATTCGATGAGCTTTGGTTCGAGCGCTATCTGGAAAGTAATCCGGCCTTGGCGGAACTTGAGTGTTGGTATTGGGTCCGAAAATTGCAAGCCCGCTTTTTTGCCGGAGACTATGCTTCCGCCGTCCATGCCGCGTTGAGCGCGCAACGGCAGCTCTGGACATCACCATCACAATTCGAAGCGGCAGAGTTATGCTTCTATGGCGCTCTCTCCTACGCGGCATGCTGGGATTCCGCCTCTCTCGACCGGAGACAGCAGCATTTTGAATTTCTGGAAAATCACCATAGTCAGCTGCAAGTGTGGGTGGAGAATTGTCCGGAGAATTTCGAAAACCGTGCCGCATTGGTCGGTGCGGAGATTGCTCGGATCGAAGGCCGCGAGCTCGACGCCGAGCGGCTCTACGAGCAGGCCATCCGCTCGGCGCGCGCAAACGGATTTGTCCATAATGAGGCGCTCGCCAACGAACTCGCCTCTCGCTTCTACAAGGCACGTGGCTTCGACAAGATTGCAGACACGTATTTGCGCGACGCGCGAGACTGCTATGTGCAGTGGGGGGCCGATGGCAAGGTGCGGCAACTCGACGTGCTATATCCGCACCTCAGAAATAGGAAGCCGCTGCCCGATCCGATGAGCACAATCCTGACACCCTCCGGGCATCTGGATCTTGCTACCGTAATAAAACTCTCACAAGCCATATCGGGTGAGATCGTCCTGGGGAAGCTGATCGACACGCTCATGCGTACAGCAGTTGAGCACGCGGGTGCTGAACGAGGTCTCTTGATCCTTGCGCGAGGTGATGAGTATCGAACAGTGGCGGAAGCCACGGCCAGCAACGATACGGTGGCAGTCGGCCCACGGCAAACAAGCGTAACCGCTACAGATCTTCCAGAATCGGTTCTTCACTATGTTGCCCGAACAAAGGACAGCGTTCTATTGCACGATGCGTCCAGCGAGCAGCAGTTCTTGGCCGATGAGTATATCCATCGCCATCACGCTCGCTCAATTCTCTGCCTGCCCCTGCTCAAGGAAACCAAACTGGTTGGGGTCCTTTACCTCGAGAATAACCTGGCCCCGCATGTCTTCACGCCCGACCGGATGGTCATACTCAAACTCTTAGCGTCGCAGGCGGCGATCTCATTGGAGAACATCCGTCTCTATGATGATCTGCAAGACCGCGAAGCGAAGATAAGACGGCTGGTCGACTCGAACATCATCGGCATCTTTATGTGGAATGTCGAAGGTCGGATTATGGATGCTAACGACGCTTTTCTTCGCATCGTGGGATACGGCAGGGAGGATCTCATTGCTGGCCACCTGAGTTGGATAGAATTGACACCTCCGGAATGGCGTGACCGAACCGCGCGCGCCGCGGTAGAGACAGAGATTGCTGGTGCCGTCCAACCCTTCGAGAAGGAGTACTTCCGCAAGGACGGTAGCCGCGTGCCAGTGCTGGTCGGCCGCGCGGTGTTCGAGGGAAGGCCGAATGAGGGCGTCGGCTTCGTACTTGATCTGACCGAGCGTAAGCGGGCGGAAGCAGAAGCTCGTGAGAGCGAGCAGCGATACCGCGAAGTGCAAATGGAGCTTGCGCACGCGAACCGGGTCGCGACGATGGGGCACTTGTCGGCTTCAATCGCGCACGAGATCAATCAACCGCTCGGGGCGGCAGTTACCTACGCCGATGCCGCCTTACGGTGGCTCGGCGCCAGTCCGCCAAATCTCGAAGAGGTCCGCGAGGCGCTCGGCTTTATCCTGGAGAGCGGCGTTCGCGCCGGTGAAGTCATGAACCGGATCCGCGCGCTCGTCAGAAAGGCCCCCGCGCAGAAGGCTAGCTTGGAGATCAACGAAGTGATCCTGGAGGTTATCGCGTTGACCAACCGGGAAATAGAGAAGAACGGCATTTCGGCTCAAACTCAGCTTGCGGAGAGCCTGCCGGCGATTCAGGGGGATCGCGTCCAACTGCAACAAGTGATTCTCAATTTGCTCATCAACGCCATCGAGGCGATGAGCGAAATGAGCGAGGGGCCACGGGAATTGCTGATCAGCACCGCAAAGAGTGGCTCTGGGGTCGTCGTTTCGGTGCGGGATTCAGGTCCGGGGTTGATGCCCGAGGGCGTCGAACAATTGTTTGAGTCCTTTTATACCACCAAACCCGGCGGCTTGGGGATGGGCTTGTCAATCTGCCGTTCAATCATTGGAGCGCATGGCGGACGCTTGTGGGCGAGCGCCAATGAACCGCGGGGAGCTGTATTTCAATTCACGTTGGCGGCGTAGCAGACGCATACGGTCCGCGAACGAAACACGGCATTTTGGCGAAAACGATCGCACGAACCATAAAGACGACCAAAAGACACGTCGCTATGCTCCAAGCTCTCAGATGTGGAGCACGAGATACGGTGGTCAGAATCCTTGGAGGAACTGCGCGCGCGGTGATCAGCGGTAAAGTCCCTATGTCCGCGCAAAGGTCGTGGTCCAAACGCTGTAGCGGACGCCATCGAAAGCTGCAGGTCTGTTCGCAGCTAAGCCACGATGGAAGCGTGCCATGCTCATAGAGCTCGACACAAAGCGTCGCACACGTATGCCCGCTGGATTCCAGCGCCTTGAGGCTGGGATTTCGCTGATGGAAGAACGGGCATCTGAGCCCATTCCTGAGATTACCGGTTTACGCGTCAACAACGCGTTTGTCTTTGGTCCATTCAAACTGTCCGTAGCTGAGCGGTTATTGAAGAGGGGCGAGGAAGCACTTCCGATTGGCGGTCGTGCGCTTGATCTTTTGACCGTCTTGGTAGAGCGCGCCGGCGAAGTTATCACTCAAAAGGAGCTCATCGCGCGGGCTTGGCCAGACGTCGTCGTGGAAAAAGCAAATCTCCGTCTGCATATCGCTAGTCTTCGCAAAGTGCTCCGCGATGGTCTGGACGGCGCTCGGTACATTTCTAACGTCGCGGGCCGAGGCTATTGCTTCGTGGCCGCCGTGGCGCGTCACCGTCTGGAGCAAGATCCCCCGCAGGCCAGTCAAGCCGTCGGCGTCGGTCTGAAAGATGAGATCGCCGCAGCACGTGGACAAGCGGACGTTGGTATCGAATTGCTACGAACTGCACTTGGCGCCTTGCATTCCGAACACCACAATATCCTCTTGACTGTATTTGCGGGCGCTCTGACGCAAGGGCTATTGAAAGCGGGCCAGTTCGACGAAGCTCTAGTGACCGTTAACGGAGCGATAGGCCAGGCGACAAGCTTAGGAGCGACCTTTCACATAGCCGAACTGCTGCGCCTAAAAGCTGAGGTGCTCGCGGCCGCGCCACAAAAGGACGCTGCAGCTGCCCTAGATTGCCTTAGTGTCTGTCCGAAAACATGTTGAATCATCGGAATCATTTGTGATTCAAGGGAGGCGGTCCGAATCTGAAGGAGCGCCGATGTGGACGAAAGAGAACCGCGGTCGTTACGACCGCAGCCGGCTACGCTATCCCAGCGATTTGACCGATGAGGAATGGGCGTTGGTGGAGCCGCTGATTGCGTCAGCCAAGCGAGGCGGCAACAAGCGCACGGTGGATGTGCGTGAGGTGGTCAATGGTCTGATGTATGTGCTGAGCAGCGGTTGCCAATGGCGAGCGATCCCGAAGGATCTGCCGCCGCGCAGTACAGTGCACGGTTATTTTGACTTGTGGACTTGGGACGGCACGCTCGATCGCATCCATCACGCGCTCTATGTACAATGTCGGGAGTTGGCCAACCGAGAACCCAGCCCGAGCGCCGCCATCATCGACAGTCAAAGCGTCAAGAGCGCGGAAAAAGGGGGGCGTGGATTGACCCGCATGGCTACGATGCGGGAAAGAAGATCAAGGGCAAGAAGCGCCACATCCTAGTCGATACCCAGGGCTTATTGCTCCACGCCCTTGTACATTCGGCGGACATCCAGGATCGAGACGGCGGGGTGTTGGTGATGGCCACACTGTTTGGCCTGCATCCATTCCTGCTGAAGCTCTATGCCGACGGCGGCTATCAGGGGCCGATCTTTCAGTCCGCCGTTCGCAAAATCCTCCGGCAAATCGACGTGGAAATCGTCAAGCGTTCCGATACAGCAAAGGGCTTTGCGGTCTTGCCCAAGCGATGGATCGTCGAGCGCACCATCGCCTGGCTCAATCGCTGCCGCCGCTTGGCCAAGGATTGGGAGTGCCTCAACCGAAAGGCCTTGGCGTTCTTGCGCCTTGCCTCAATCCGCCTCATGCTCAGAAAGCTCTGTCAAAAAACAGCATGATCCCGGACAGACTCTTAGGCAGTCGCTAAGGTTTGCGCGAGATCAATCTGCTCTTGCTTACGAGCTGCGCTCGGCCACAACGCTCGCGCGGTTGCTTTTCGAGGGAGGCCAGCGGGAGGAGGCAAGGAGCATCTTGGCACCCGTTTACGACCGCTTTACGGAAGAATTTGAGACACCTGATCTTCGAGATGCAAGGGCTCTTCTGGCGTCTTTGACCTAGGTGAAAGACCATTAGCCGTAGAGGCTTAGCTGTTCAATCAGGCGCGTGCGCTCGCTAGAACGGGCTTAGGTGCCATGCCCCTGTTGCAGAGCGACAGCAGAACGCCTTGAGAAGGATTGAGCAATGCATTTGAAGGGAAAGCGCGTCGTGGTCACTGGCGGCTCCAGCGGCATCGGCTTGGCGCTAGCGCGGGCAATGCTGGCACGCGGAGTGTTGCTTTAGGATAACTTGGCTTTCAGCGCTCGAAAGAGGTGACGGTATGATTGTTCGGTCGAGGCTCTCGTCTTGGAAGCTTGCCTATTCGCTGAATATGGGAATCGTATGCGCGATCTCCTTTTGGACTATGACCTACGCATTAGCCTCATTCGTCGGCAAGGACTCTGATCTATTGGGAGGCATGTGGTCGGCGGTGGCTACTCTCTTTGTGTTTCGAGGATCCCGGGACGACAGTTTGTCCGCAGGAGCGAGCCGGTTGGTAGCTACGGGCGTGAGCTTCGCGCTGTGCTTGCCCTATCTTTGGGTCTTCCCATTCACTATACTAGGTCTAGCTGCGCTGATTGGGATTGGCACATTGGCAATGATGTTCTTGGGGCGACAAGATGATATTGTCACTACGGGAATAACCACCGTAGTCGTCATGGTGGTTGCTGCGATTAGTCCTACAGCTGCCTGGCAGCAACCAGTCCTGCGTCTGGCTGATACCGTGGTTGGAGTCGTAATCGGGGTTGGAGGCAAATGGGTGGCCTCGTATTTGTATTTCCGAACAGTTGGGAAGCGATCGCCATGAGTGCGCTAGCTGTGCACCGCCGCGCCCAAGCCGACCGGCTAATGCCGACCAAACTTTGGCGGCACACGAGCGTGAAGTAGTTGATCCTGTCCGTCCGTCCTTGTAGATGCGGAATGAATGATACAGCCGCCATCCCACGGCAGGCATGTTGGAACGATATGAGCATTCCTAAGCGGAATGAGGCCGGAAGGCTCAGGCACTGAGCGACGCCCAATTGGGCTGCTCGGGAGCATGAGCTCCTCCTAATTGTCCGAGCCACCGAAAAGGGCGCGCTGAAAATCGTCAGCCCACTGGAGGCCGAGCATTGAGAAGCCATCAATACCTGCCCCCGCAAACGGTACGGCCGCGCTAAGATAGCACTAGCGATCGCAGTACAGCCTCTTAGAGGACAGATCTCGCAGATACCTAATTCCTATCGAAGTCGAACAATGCGAGCATGCAGACGGTGCACGGGGCGCCCTGTCATTCACGAATACAAACTTCATGGCTGCGCTCCGGACATTGTTCTCTGTACCGGCTCAGCTTGACGCGGTTGCATTGCTGCATTCTCGGCTTTTGGTGCGAAGATCGAAAATCGCGTCCCTTGTGACGGTGCTGAGTTGATATCGACGCGATACCCTAATAGGCCGACGGCCTGGCGCACGATGAAGAGGCCGACGCCCAGACCATCGCGTCGCGCCGGATCGAGCCTAGTAAAAGCCTCGAAAACTCGAGGCATTTGGTCCGCGGTCATGCCGATTCCAGTGTCATAGACGTCGATACGAATGCTCTCGCCGACGTGACGGCAACCCAGGAGAATGCGTCCGCCGGGTTCTGTGTATTTGATGGCGTTGCTAACCAAGTTGCGCAGGACGGTGCTGAGAAGCAGCGCGTTGCTGTGTATCGTGGCGGTGGTCTGGACGGTCCGAATGCTGACTCCTTTGCGTAGGGCCGCAATCTCATGCTCGTGACGAGCTTGTCGAAACAGGGGCCCAACTGGAACCGGCGTCAACTTCACTCCCTCCGCATGCTCGCGGAACCGGATAGCGGCGAGTAACTGATCAAGCTGGTCCTTCAGCCGATCGATAGCACTCTGGCCGGCCCGCAGCAGACGCAACTCGGACGCCGTTCGAACGCCAAGACCGAGGAAATCGTGAGCGCCTTGGATCACTTGAAGTGGCTGCCGGAGATCGTGTCCCGCTATTGCCAGTAACACGGATTCGAACTCCGAAGGCCCTTGCGGAGCCGCCTTGGCCGTCATGCTCCAAGTGATGGGCCTCTTTGCTGTCGGCGCTGTACCAAAAATCTCGCGGGGTTCCGCTATCTTGACCAGTCCTTCTGTCTCGCGCATGGCGCGCTCCTCAAGTGGAATTGCATTGTTGGCTTCCGATTGGGGACAAGCATCGAGCAATCTCCCAACGGAGGCGAGCTTATTGTTGTCAGATGATGTTAATCGTCGTTGCTGAGATCGCTCTTGCAGGGCAACGCGTGCACTTGCAGGGCAACGCATAGAGTGAAGGAACCGCCGTCGTTCGAATGGATCGCTTCATACCGAGCGCAACAATTCTCGTCCTGACGGTTCCCCGGACTCTCGTGGAGTGGCTTGTCCTGAAAGGTCAGTAGGAGCAGGTGCTTGAGCCGATGAAGCGTGCCGTCACTAATGACGAGCGTGGCATTGGGACGTTCGAGCCTAACCTGCTTCGCGGCAAAGCGAAGGTGCTTCTGATTGGTGCCGCGCGGAAATGCGACGGCGGCGGCCTCGTCGCTCATGGCATGTCGCTTCGCTTTGAAGCAGTCGGCTCTCGGGTGGGAGTTGCCCTCGGCGACTGCGCCGTTTTCACTGGTGGGCAGACCACGAGCGCGCACACGGCACGACGCAAGCCCGCGAACGGTTAGGGTCAATTCACCGAACAGTTTGAGACACTCGATCCTCGGGCAGCGCGCGCCTCTGTGGATCCCCGACAATTAACACTTTCTTACAACGTTGAACTCGTACAGCGACGAGGATTGCGTGAAGCTCTCCAACCATTCGGATTTCTTCGACGTATCGCACAAGCACACACCCAATCGACTTCCGGCACTGCTCGGTTGCCGCCCAGAGGAGTACGCAATGAACGCGCTTATGGACGCCAGCCTCAATCCATTTGTCGGCAAATTACGCAGGTCGATCCTGCTCACGTCAGATCTCGATTACCACGTTATCCGCGCCTCGATGGTAATCATATTTTTCCTCTTCGGTTACCAGAAGTGGTGGGCGTACGAGGCGGAGCGGCTTGTTCCGTTCATCAGCAACGGTCCGCTGATCTCTTGGCTGTACCTCGTGTTCAGCCACCAGGGTGCGAGCTGGTTACTCGGCTTGTCCGAATGGATCTTCGGGGCGCTGCTGCTTGCAGGCTTCTGGGACAAGCGGCTCGGCATCCTCGGCGCCCTCGGTTCGACTGCGACTTTCGTCGGAACGGTCACGATCATTCCCTTCATGCCGGACGGCTGGGACCCCGTAGCTGGATTTCCGGCTATGAGTGGCAATGTCCCGTTCCTGATGAAGGACGTCGTGCTGCTTGCCGTGTCACTCTATCTCTTAAAGCAGGATCTCGTTCGCGTCGCGGAGCAGTGAAGCGATTGCCCTCCCGCAACTTGCCGTCCCCTTGCTCCCACCGGGCGGCCCTTTTTCTTGGGGTCGCCAACAACAATCGTACGGCACTATGCCTTTCTCCAATCGGGTGTTGTGCAATCCGGCTACTGGAAGTGCACAATCCCGACGCCGGCAAGCCCTGAGCGATCTCGCGGCAACGACTGAGGAGAAACAGGCCTATGCCGCCAATGCACTCGCAGCTCAAGCCGCCTATCGGCATGCTTCTGCCAGTTTGGATCAAGCCAATGTGAATCTGAAGCGGACACGCATCCTCTCGCCGGTCGACGGTTATGTGACCAATCTGCTGGTACAGCTCGGCGACTACGTGAACATCGGACAAAAGACGATCTCCTTGGTGAACGCAGAATCCTTCTGGGTGGATGCCTATTTCGAAGAGATCAGCCTTTCGAAAATTCACGATGCCGACGGGGTCTCAATCAAGTTGCTGGGGTACCGTGAGGTCCTTCGAGGTCACGTTGAGAGCATCGCACGTGGCATCAACGTGCCCAACGCTCAACCTGACGCTTCGGGCCTTGCTTCCGTAAACCCGATTTTCACCTGGGTCCGCCTCGCCCAGCGTGTGCCTGTTCGAATACATATCGATAGTGTGCCAGCAGATGTGCGGCTCGTAGTTGGACTGACAGCTCCTGTGGAGATCAATGTTCGGAAGGTACGATGAGAGCCACGGTTGAGTGGCACAAGCACCTCGCCTTTGTTTGTCCACTGAATGACGCGAGCGCTCCAGATCGCATCGCCGGCGATCGGTCCGTCGAGCCAACATGCCAGCTTTCAGTTTACAGCTCAGGTGATGCAACACCGCTGATGACGCGCTCGGGTGCCGTTGATGGTCGCAGTTCGCAAACAAGAAGGTTTGCGTACCGCTGTTTTGATGACTTGGCAGAGATCGACGCGCAACAGGTCCAAATCCAAGAAGAACAGGCATTGGCGAACAGGTCGCATACTGCGATTTTCTCGGTTTTGCCAAATCAGAGGCTGCCCTGGGGGCGTCCTCTCAAGGCAAAACAGTTCGGATGAGTAATAAGGATGATTGACGCAAAAGACCCTAAATCACGTCACTTCCGAAACAGACAAAATTCGCGCTTCCGCGTTAACAGGTTGCCGAAGGCGCTTCGGAGTGGCTCTCAACCGTAGGAAGTGAGCGACGCTTTACGCGCCCTGCCAAACGTCAAACAAAAAATCCTGTCGGCTGAACGTGCGTCGCGACAGAGATGATCTGAAAGAGTCTAATTGCAGGAGACGCAGATGTCACAGACCGTGGCCGGTACCTTGGTCGACGTGCTCGAAAAGGTTGGTGTCAGGCAGATATTTGGGCTTATTGGCGATTCGCTTAATCCAATCGCGGACGCCGTTCGCCACAGCAAAATTGAATGGATCGGCGTCCGCCATGAGGAAGGAGCGGCGCTCGCGGCTGCGGGCCAAGCAAAGCTCCTCACAGGTCGGCTTGGTGTTTGTTGCGGAACAACCGGGCCTGGCAGCACCCATCTCGTCGCCGGCCTCTACGAAGCAAATCGCGACCACGCACCGGTTCTTGCACTCTCCGGAGAGATGCCGCGCAAGAAGCAGGGCACCGACTATTTTCAGGCGACAGAGTCAAACCTGCTATTCCGCGATGTCTCGCTCTATACCGAGACCATTTCCTCGCCTGCACAGGCGCCGGCCGTTATCCATCAAGCCATCGCCGCCGCCTATGCTGGCCGCGGCGTCGCACATTTGACCCTGCCACAAGATGTCATTGGCGCGACGTCCGACGGCATCGTTACGAGCGTTACAACGCTCAAGCAGCGAGCCGAAATATCCGCTGGCGAAGCAGATGTTGCCGAAATGGCCCGCCGCATCGACGAAGCTGACCGCATCGTGATCATGTGCGGTGCTGGATGTCATGGCGCAGCCGAAGAATTGCGTGTGCTTTCCGATCGCCTCAAGGCGCCGCTGATCCATTCTTTCAAAGGCAAGGACATCATGCCTTACAACGACCCTCGCTGGATGGGTGGCATCGGCATGATCGGGACGAAGCCGGTCTATCAAGCCGCCATGCATTGCGATTTGCTTGTGATGCTCGGCACAGACTATCCGTATTCCGAATTCTTGCCCCGCAAGGGTGCCGTCATCCAGGTCGACGATCAGGCGCGCGTGCTTGGCCGCCGCACCCCGACTGCGCTCGGCGTCAACGGGTCTGTGCGACCGACGATCAGATCGCTGCTCGGTCGGGTGAAGCCGAAGAGCGACAGCGAATTCTTCGATTTCATCACGGCCCGGCGCACTGCCTGGGACGAGATGCTAGACAAACAATCCGATCCCGCGCGCAGCAAGAGTCTTATTCACCCGCAGGCCGTCGCGCGTGGGGTGAGTGACCTCGCCACGCGCGATGCCGTGTTCGTCATCGACACCGGGCTCAATACGCTCTGGTCGGGCAACTGGATCCGCCAGAGCGGCGAGCAGCGGATCATCGGCTCGTTCAACAATGGCGCCGTTGGTACCGCGCTTGGTCAGGCCAACGGCATTCAGGCGCTCGACCGTTCGCGCCAAGTTATAGCACTCTGCGGTGACGGCGGTTTCAACATGCTGATGTGCGAATTCCTCACTGCCGTGCATCATAAGCTGCCGGTGAAGTGCTTCGTCTATAACAATTCGGCTTTCGGACTGATCACGCTTGAGGCCGAAGCGATCGGGGTGCCGGCCTGGAAACACGGTATCGACTTCCCCAATCCGGATTATGTGGCGCTAGCGCGCGCCTGCGGTGGGGTAGGCTTCAAGGCCGAAAGGCCCGCCGAGTTGCGCGATGTTGTCGACAAAGCGCTCAAGGCCGATTGCCCGGCCATTGTCGACTGCGTGGTTGCGGCTAACGAATTGCCTAACTTCCCGCATGTTGAGCTGGAACAGGCCGGCAATTACGCCAAAGCAAAGATCAAGGAAACGATACTTGCAGTTACCGGCGGATGAGTGAGCGAATTCGGATAGAGGAAAGTCGCCATCGAGCCGCTGAATAAATTCAGACGCACCATGGCCGGGCAGTCGAGACAATCTCACGCGGAGAGAACAATGCGCACGTTCCTTTTTGCGCTGCTGACGTCCGCGGTCGCCTTCGCGGCCGGCAACCAGGTCGCGGCTCGCGACTATCCGTTTTGTATCCAAGGCGAAGAGTTTGGTAGAGGGCGCGGCGACTGTAGTTTCACGAGCTACCAGCAATGCCAAGCCACCGCATCTGGCCGTTTGGCGTATTGCCGAATCAATCCTGCTTTCAGGAATAGCGACGCCTCAATCAAGTCGGCCCAGTCGCATCGCAACGGACATCAAAGAACTGCACCAATCGGCGGGGTTATTGGGTGCCACTGCAGCGCGTGGCCGGCCAGCCGCGGCACCTGGCCACAACCGCTAGCCAAAGCCACGGTAGGCCGATCAGGAATGGTGGGATGGATGAGCATATCCTCGATCTGTGGCGGCATTAATCGGTTTGGCTGGATGAGTACGGTGACACCACACCGGAGTCAGTCGTCGAGAGCCTCAACACAAGGATCGTCGTCATGTCTTCAATCTCGATCATGAAACAGTCGGCCATCAATGGTGTACTCGTGGCGGCAGGCGTCGCTCTCTTCGGCTCGCTTGGGCCGGCTTTTGCTGCTGAGAAGCACGAAAACGTCGATGTCGTCCCGGATCTACAGGTTAATGCCAGCGTAGAGAATGACAAGAACTATGTTGCGATACCCGTCCCGGCCCGAAACCGCGCGTTGGATCTGACATCACAATTGCCGTGGCGGGCGCCCATCGGCCATCGCCAACCTCGAAAGGCCGATGTGCCTTCGCCCGAGGTCCTCTCAACGTGGGAGCGTCAAGAACGACGCCTGGACGCCGAACTGGATCGCAAATTGATCATCTGTCGAGGCTGTTGAACGAGAAGGCCTATTGACATGCGCGTGGCCGCCCATTCCTGCAACGCGAGCGATTGCGCCGGTCGACCTTCCTGGCAAGGATGCCGAATAATCACCTACCTTCCGTATCGTCGGTAAGTAGAACTGCGCTCGATCGCCAGTTGCGTACGTGTTTGGAGGCGGTGGATTCGATCGAGCCAACACATTGCAGCGACAGTGCCCCAACGGCTCAATAGTAGATTCAAAGTCCGCGACGCTCGAGTCGTCACCCTCTCGGCGCCGACGATTAACGCCATCTTACAACATTAAACTCGCTCAGCTGGAAGGATTACGCTACGCAATGATCCTCCACGCGTTCTGAATGGGCACAATTTAAGAGAGCACGCGTGTGTGAGACCGAAAAGCATATCGAAGCGACCGCAAGCAATGAAACCTGGTAAAGACCCGAGCAGCGAGTTGTGACCTGGGCCAGATGGTCAGGCGAACCGTAAGATCCATCGCAAACTCATCTTGGGCTGAGCATTACCCGATGGTTTTACGGCGCGTCTCAAAGGAAGCGACGTCACCGCTCATTGAACAACTAGGAGCTGTTAATGACCTTGAATATTGGTAGCAAAGGTTATGCATTGTTGCGCAACCCGCACACCAACAAGGGAACGGCCTTCTCTGATGAAGAACGGCGAAACTTTGGTGTTGAAGGTTTGCTGCCGCCGGTACCCACGTCGCTCGACCACCAGATAGCCCGGATACACACGCAGCTTGCCATGTTGGACAATGATTTACAGAAGTATCTGTTCTTGTCAGACTTGCAGGCGCGAAATGAGACTCTTTACTACGCGGTCTTGATGTCCGACCCGGCCGGATTCATGCCGCTTGTCTACACGCCGACCGTTGGCGAGGCCTCCCAGAAGTTCGACCACATCTTCCATGCCGCTCGTGGAGTTTACGTGCCGATTTCGGCTAGGGGCCGCGTCAAGCAATTGCTATCCAATTGGCCAGAGAAGGACGTGCGGTTCATCGTCGTCACCGATGGCGAACGGATTCTCGGTCTTGGCGATCTCGGCGTCGGCGGCATGGGTATTCCAATCGGAAAGCTTGCCCTCTATACCGCTTGCGCAGGTGTCCCCCCGGCCGTTTGTCTCCCGATCACGATCGACGTTGGAACGAATAATGCAGCTCTGCTCGAGGATCCGCTCTATCTCGGTCTGCGCCAATCGCGCGTGCGCGGCGAACCGTACTACGCCTTCATCGAAGAAGTTGTCGAAGCTGTACAAGAACTCTTCCCGAAAAGCTGCATCCAGTGGGAAGACTTCGCCAACATCAACGCTGTCCCAATCCTAGCAAAGTATCGCGACAGAATCTGCACGTACAATGACGACATCCAGGGCACGGCCTCGGTGGCCCTGGCCGGCATTTACGCGGCGTTGCGGATCAGCCGCCAAAAGCTCACCGATCAGAGATTTCTCTTTCTCGGTGCCGGTTCTGCCGCAACTGGCATAGCCGAGCTGATCTCACAGGCGATGGCTATGGAAGGGCTCACCCTGCAGGAAGCGAGAAGCCGGAACAACTTGTTCGACATCAATGGCTTACTGGCGTCATCGAGAAAGCTCATGGACTTTCAGAAGCCTTTCGCGATCGAGCACACGCCGATAGACAACTTTGCCGAAGCGATCAAGGCATTGAGACCGACCGGCATCATCGGCGTAAGCACAGTCCCAAAACTGTTCAACCAGAAAGTCATCGAGGCCATTTCGGAGATCAACGAGCGGCCGATCATCTTCCCGTACTCCAACCCGACGTCTCGGTCGGAATGCACGGCGGAGGAAGCGTATACTTGGTCGAAAGGTCGCGCGATCTTTGCGAGCGGCAGTCCGTTTCCTCCATTGACCGTCGGCGGCAAGCACTTCGTGCCAGGCCAGGGTAACAACGTCTACATCTTCCCCGCCATGGGAATGGCAGTCTATGCGACCGAAGCCAAGCGGGTGACGGACGAGATGTTCATAGTCGCCGCCAATGCTGTTGCCGAGCAAGTCGGCCAGGACAGTCTCGACGTCGGCCTGATCTATCCGCCGCAGAGCAAGATATTGACGGCTTCGCTGCACGTAGCGGCACGGATCGCGGAATACATATTCGATCATGGACTCGCCCGAATTGCCCGCCCGGAAGATATTAGCCGTCTAATAGGCGACAAAGCCTACGTCCCGGCTTACCGTCGCATCGAATAGCGCGTCGAAGAGATGAGCGGAACCAGACGGTCCCACATGTCGTCCGCGGCGCTGCCCCGCGTGGTCATCATCGGCGCCGGCTTTGGCGGCCTTACCGCGGCCAGGGCCCTCAAGTCGGCGCCGGTCGAGATCACGCTCGTCGATTGCAGAAATTTTCATCTCTTTCAACCATTGTTGTACCAGGTAGCTACCGCAGCGCTTTCGCCTGGAGATATCGCCTGGCCGATAAGGTCGGTCTTCGCGGGCCAGAAAAACGTCCGCGTCGTAATGATGGAGGTCAACTCCATCGACCCAACGAGCCAAACCGTAAGCGGCGGCGTAACCTCGATATCCTATGACTATCTGGTCGTGGCGACGGGCGCCACGCACGCCTACTTCGGTCATCCCGATTGGGCCCAATTTGCTCCTGGCCTCAAAACAATCGACGATGCACGAGCCATGCGCGAGCGGCTGCTAACCGCGTGCGAGTTGGCAGAGTTAAGCGATGACGACGAGGTCCGCCGACGCTGCCTCACGACGGTTATCATTGGCGGCGGAGCGACTGGCGTGGAAATGGCAGGAGCCGTCGCTGAGTTGTCGCGTCGAACGCTGAGGGGAGAGTTCAGAAGGATTGATCCGGAAAAAATGAGGATCGTTCTGGTCGAAGCCGGACCGAGGCTTCTACCAGCCTTTCCTGAACGTCTATCGGAACGCTGCAAGCGGTCGTTGATCGAGATGGGCGTGGAGGTCAAACCCGGATCGACCGTGACAGAATGTACCGAGCGCGGCGTGTCCCTCGGGCCTGAACGAATCGACGCCGCGCTGGTCGTGTGGGCGGCGGGTGTTCGGGCTTCGAGGGCGGCGCAATGGCTTGACGCGGAGCACGACAGATCAAATAGAATCATCGTACGGTCCGACCTCTCCGTGCCGCCGCACGAAAACATCTTTGCCATCGGAGACACGAGTGCGGTGCAATCTGAAGGAAGGCCGGTTCCCGGGTTGGCTCCGGCGGCCAAGCAAATGGGCCGCTACGTGGGCCGCCTCATTGCAGCGCGTGTCCGCAACGAGGCAGACCCGCCCGCCTTTTCGTACAAGCACCAGGGTGATCTAGCGGTCATCGGCAGGAAATCGGCCGTGGTTGCCATGGGCCAGTTGCGGTTATCCGGCTTTGTCGCACGGGTGTTCTGGAGCCTTGTCCACATACTCTTTCTCATCGGCTTTCGAAGCAAAATCGTCGTCGCGTTTGAATGGCTCTGGAGCTTCCTGACGCGGCAGCGAAGCGCGCGGCTAATTTCGGATGGCGCGCCAAGGCATACGGTTGGTCCGCAGGCGACGAGAGGGACCTTCCTTGCAAATCGCGAACAGACAAAGCAGGGACTAGCACGTGGCATACAAGGCGGCTGATTTCATCACCGAAGTTTCTCAGCTCGACGTGCGATCGTGCTCAGGCCGGCTCCTTCGTTGGCTATAACAGAGCTCGCGCGGCCCGGAGCATTTGGCGGTCCGCGTAGCGGGACGAACGATCCGCCCGCAATATCTGATGCGCCTGATCAGCGAGCACGCGCCGCAAAGACGCGGTTTTCGCCTCTTTCCCCGGAACTCCGACGACCTGGGCGGCGCGCTGCCTCCGCATGAACGGCAGACGCCGTATGATCGCGCTGATGAGTACGCTCCCAATCATGCTGTCGAGTGTGCCATCGCGCTAGATGTACGATGCCACTGCAATCGCCGAGACCTCGGTCGCCATCGGAAGAACGTGCGATAGGAATGGCTGAGCGAACAGCGCCTCTCAGTCCGAGCAAAAGCGATGCCGGGTTTGGTCGTTCCGGCGTGACGCTTTGAGCAGGGCTCAATGAAATCATTCGGGTGCAGGGTATTTCGTCCAGATTCGTTGGACTTTTGGAAACATCAGTGTGGCAGGCGCGCAAGGCGTCGGGAGGGGACCGACGATTAACACCATCTTACAACATTAAACTCGCTCAGCTGCGAATAGTGCGCGACGGTCGGTAATAGGCGGGGATGCGTACCCAGCGCACAACGCGGATATCAAAAATTGAGGAGAGGATAGGAAGGACGATCACGCACTGGTGAGTTCGTAGCAGCGCTATTGCTCCCCGATCCGATCAATTCCGAACGTCGTCGAAAGAAATTGCTATGCCTGAAACTGAACACTTCGATATCGTTATCCTCGGCAGCGGGCAGGGCGGAAAACTGCTCGCATGGCACCTTGGCCGTTCCGGTAAGAGAGTCGCCGTCGTCGAGCGCCGCTGGGTCGGCGGCTCCTGTCCAGCAGTCGCCTGCCTCCCGTCCAAGAATGAACTCTGGAGTGCGCGGGTCGCTCACCTCGTCCGGAACGCTGCGCAGTTCGGTACACTGACTGATGCCGTGAAAACCGATATGCGCAAGGTTCGCAGCCGCAAGCAGGACATGATCGATCGCGAGATCGCCTTCCATTTGAAGGCCTACAGGGAGAGTGGCGTCGAACTCATCATGGGCAGTGGCCGGTTCGTGGGCCCGAAAACCGTCCAAGTCGCGTTGAACAGCGGAGGCACCCGCCTGCTCACCAGCAACGAGGTTGTCATCAATGTTGGTTCGCATGCAGCTGTTCCGGACATCCCGGGTCTCGAGGCAACTCGTGCACTCACCCACATCGAAGTGCTTGAGCTCGACTACTTGCCGCCACACCTGATCGTGCTGGGGGGCGGCTATGTCGGTATCGAAATGGCACAGGCGTTCCGTCGGTTCGGCAGCCGGGTGACGATCATCGAGCCGGGTCGCCAGCTCCTGGGACGGGAAGACAGCGATGTCGCAGAAGAGATGCAACGTATTCTTAGCACCGAGGCGATCGAGGTGCTGCTGAACGTCCAACCCGTCAGTGTGAATGGACTTTCTGGCGATGCAGTGGCGGTGACGGTGCGTACGGTCGAAGGCGAACAGAAAATTGAAGGCAGTGACTTGCTTGTGGCAGTTGGCCGGATCGCGAACACAGCTGGCATCGGCCTAGACGAGGCCGGAGTCGAACTCGATACCCGCGGCTTTATTCGTGTTAACGAGCGGCTGCAAACTACTGCTGCCGGTGTCTGGGCCATCGGTGAGTGCTGCGGCAGCCCCCAGTTCACACATGTCTCGGTCGATGACTTCAGGATTGTCAGGGACAACATGGCTGGCGGCAACCGTAGAACCGACGACCGGCTCATTCCTTATGTCGTATTCACCGATCCGCCGGTAGCCCGGGTCGGCCTTTCCGAGCAAGAAGCCAAGCGGCAAGGTATCCCTGTGAGACTCGCGAAGTTGCCCATGAGTAATGTCCTGCGCACGGAGGCAACCGACGAAACCGACGGCTTCATGAAAGCGGTCGTTAGCGCGAACGACGATCGTATCCTCGGCTTTTCAATGATTGGTTCCGAGGCCGGCGAGGTCATGGCTGCCATCCAGGCTGCGATCCTCGCGGGTTTGCCATACCAAAAGTTGCGTGATGCCGTCATCGCTCACCTCACCATCGCCGAAGGATTCGGCCCGCTGTTCGCAAATTTGCCGCCGCGGAGCGCGTCCCTCAGCGAAGAGCCTGCCTTGCATCATCATGCCGGTGCTCCGTATTGATGGAGCCAAGGCATGCTTCGTTGGTCCGATGGACTATTGCTTCATCGAGTGTCCCTACCGCAATGACGATCCGCGCTACCTGCGAAGGAGAGATCAATCGTGCATACTCCGGACGACCAACCTCGGATCCGTGCACAAGCAGCGATGCACACGCGAGAGTACGCGGCGCAACACCACGTCATTGGACTTGCTTCCTGCTCTCGTGAACGCGCAGCACTTGCAACACCAACATGCACGTTGAGCGAGGTGAGGATGGAGCCGATATGCTGAGCAAAGAATACCAAAATGCTGCGCAGACCTTGCGACGCATTGCGCGGAACATGACCGATCAAACGATTGCAGATCGACTTGAGGCTCTTGCCAAGGACTACGAGCGGCGAGCTGAGAAAGCCTCCCGATCCGACAAGGCATTGGCTCTATCGGCTGCTCGCGTTGAACGCGAAAGAACCGTGCGGGAATAGATGAACCTCTATCAGCAATCGGCAGACCTGCCGGCGAACGCGTGGCGAAACTTGCTGGCAACGGCACGAGGCGACATTTCGTCCCTGATCGTGCGCTGGAGTAGTCGGATGGGCCTCATCGCGGCAATCGCCGTCGCGACATTGCCGGCGCTTGGCCGCGATGTGGACGGACGCTACAAAGATTCGTCGCTCCACGACTGGTTCGAGCATCTGGCGAGCGGCAAGGGCCTCTGTTGTTCGTACGCCGACGGCTATGTCATCCAAGACGCGGATTGGGAATCCAAGAACGGTCACTATCGTGTGCGTGTGCCGAATGCACCCAGCTCTGAAAACATGGTCTGGATCGATGTGCCGGACGATACCGTCATCACCGAGCCAAACAGGGCAGGGAGAACCATGGTCTGGCCACTCTATAGTTTTGGAGGCGTGTCGATCCGCTGCTTTATGCCCGGAAGCATGACGTGACGGGTACATCGCTTCGATGTGGAAAGAGCCGAAGCTGTCGTCGACCTCTAAAGTTGATCGGCGTCAGGGATTCGGTGGATTGGCTGGCGTGGCCCGCAAGGTCGCCGGTCCGATAGAGCAGCGCGAGGCGATTCGTTTGCGCATGCGTGAGTAGCAAGGAGAAGGCGGATGGCAAATTTTAGGAAAGAAAGCGATAGCCTCGGCGTGGTAGATGTCCCAGCAGACAAACTCTGGGGGGCACAAACCCAGCGTTCGCTCGAACATTTCAGCATCGGGATCGATCTGATCCCTCGCGAGATGATCACAGGCTACGCAATCCTAAAGAAGGCCGCCGCCAATGCGAACAACGCGAGCAAGCGGCTCGACGAAATGCGTCACAGGCTGATCGTCCAGACGTGTGACGAAATCCTGGCAGGCCAGCATCACGACATGTTCCCGCTGCATGTCTGGATGACGGGCAGCGGTACCCAATTTAATATGAACGTCAACGAGGTGATTTCAAACCGTTGTTGCCAGCTCGCCGGCACGCCGATTGGCAGCAAGAACCCGGTGCATCCCAATGATCACGTCAACATGGCCCAGTCGTCGAATGACTCGTTTCCATCGGCCATGAATATCGCGGCCGCCGTCAACGTCAAGCAACGCCTGATTCCGGCGGTGGCGGCATTGCGCGATGCCATCGCCTCCAAATCGAAAGAATGGGACAATATCGTCAAGATCGGTCGCACCCACATGCAGGACGCAACGCCGCTGACACTGGGTCAGGAATGGTCGGGCTATGCTGGTATGTTGTCGGATGACCTGGAACGGATCGATGCGGCCCTTCAGGGCGTCTACCGACTCGCGCTCGGCGGCACTGCGGTCGGCACCGGTATCAATTCGGCCCCTGGCTTCGCCGCTGCAGCCGCAGGTGAGATCGCCAAGCTAACGAGCCTGCCATTCATCACTGCGGCAAACAAATTCGCCGTACAAGGCGCGCATGACGCACTGGTGCAGCTGTCGGGTACCATGAGAACGCTTGCGGTGTCGCTTTACAAGATTGCGAACGACATCCGCTTGATGTCTTGCGGGCCGCGTGCGGGCTTTGCCGAATTGTTGATACCCGAGAACGAGCCCGGCTCATCGATCATGCCGGGCAAGGTCAACCCAACCCAATGCGAGGCTCTTACTATGATCACGGTGCAGGTGATGGCCAACGACGTCGCAGTCGGCTTTGGTGGTGCCGGCGGCTATCTCGAAATGAACGTATACAAGCCGCTGATGATCTTCAACATCACGCATTCGATCGCGATCCTGAGCGATGGTTGTGTCAATTTCCGCAAATTCCTCGTGGAGGGGACCAAGCCGAACCTGAAAAAGATCAACGAATATGTTGAGCGTTCGTTGATGCTGGTGACGGCGCTTGCGCCGGTGATCGGCTACGATCGCGCCTCCAAGATCGCGCATTACGCCATCGATAACGATTTGACACTGAAGGCTGCCGCTCTCGAGCTCGGCTTCGTCAGCGAAGACGAGTTCGACCGTGTCGTTGATCCTGCCAAGATGGTGAAACCCTGCGTCGCCACAGCGGAGAGGGCATCTTCCGTTGGCTAAAAGGAGAAATTGGCGCGCAGCGACCTGTCCAAACGTCAAGCCGGCACTTGAAAGGGCCGTATTTCAATCCCGGAGAATAGGCCATGACAAATGAAGAGCATTCCGGCCTCATCCTCGCGATCACAAGGGTCCTTTATGTCAACGGCCAGGCAACGGATCAGGTGGTCGCCGCAGGCCGGCGGCTCGGCGACAAGTTCGGCCACGCAGCCGACCTGTTGCCGCGTTGGGGCGAGCTGCAGTTGCGGCAGGCCGGTGGAGGGTTGATATCGATCTCGAACGTCGTGGCGGATCCAACTGGTGTCAATATGGAGCGCGTCGCGTCGGTAATCCAATTGATCACCGAAATAGAGGCCGGTCGGCTTTCCCCAGACAAAGCGCACGAAAGCATCGCCACCATCGCCAAAGCACGGCCGGCGCCGACGTGGCTTTTTGCTCTGGCCGCAGCCGTCGGCGCGGCCGCACTGGCAATCATCTTCGGAATTCATCACCAGCTTGCCACGTCGCTGATCTTCGCGAGTGCGGGCGCTGGCGCCGTGCTCCGCCGCGCCATCGCCAGAGTGAGCGCGAACATCTTCGTTCAGCCCTTCTGCGCCGCACTGCTTGCAGGTCTCATCGGCGGACTGGCGGTGCGCTATCAATTCAGCACGGCGCTGCGGTTGGTCGTGGTCTGCCCCTGCATGGTGCTTGTGCCGGGTCCGCACTTTCTCAATGGTGCGATTGACCTGATCCGCGGCCGCATCCATCTCGGTGCGGCGCGCCTGATTTATGCTGGGCTCGTCGTGGTCGCGATCTCGGCCGGTTTGCTGCTGGGCCTCACGGCGTTCCAGGTGTCGTTGCCGGTTGATCCGCCCGGCACGGCGGTGCCTCTATGGCTGGATGTAGTAGCGGCCGGCGTTGCGGTGGCTTGCTACAGCGTATTTTTCTCGACCCCTATAGGCATGCTGGCATGGCCGGTCGCCGTCGGCATGCTGGCCCACGGCTTCCGGTGGTTTGCGATCACCAAGCTCGGCTTCGGAGTCGTAACAGGCGCTCTCGTGGCCTGTCTTGTCGTCGGGTTACTGCTGGCTCCGGTTTCGCGACGCAGGAATTGGCCGTTCGCAGCCATCGGCTTTGCCTCCGTGGTGTCGATGATACCTGGCGTCTACGCCTT
This sequence comes from Bradyrhizobium erythrophlei, assembly GCA_900129675.1. Lineage (GTDB taxonomy): Bacteria > Pseudomonadota > Alphaproteobacteria > Rhizobiales > Xanthobacteraceae > Bradyrhizobium > Bradyrhizobium erythrophlei_A. The sequence goes on from FSRD01000003.1 coordinate 180,757, forward strand.
CAGAATGATGAGCGGCCTCGTGCAGATTGCTGACACAGCGCAGGCAACATCTGAGTTAGTCGGTGCTACAATTGCCGATGGGATGACCGCACTCGAGGTTGTATTGGCCATGAGCTTAGGGCTCATCGTGCCGAAGATGGCGATCGATTATCTCGGTGATCGGCGAGCGGTCGCGAACGGATGATGCCGTATTCGCGCGAAAGGAGTGGTGTCGGCTCTAACAACCACGGACAGAAGCGCAACGTCTTGTCGGAGACGCCATCGAGAGCTCTCTGCGTTTCACTGAAACTGGTAATTCGTGCCCTGCACGACGTCACCTTCGGCAGAGCTCGGAGCAAAAATTTGTTTGCCGGTCTTGGTCTCGCTTGAATGGCGACACATGCTTTTAGAACGGTCGAGCACGCCATTTTCAAAATTGCTGGATCAAGAGATGAGCGATGTGCGCGCGAACGCGATCGCTGTCAGTGCGTCACATGCCATTCCTTTAGTGAATCGGCCCTCCAAATGGCATCGTCGGCGATCAGTCCGTGAAGCCAATATGTCAGCTTTCAATTTACAACTCCGTTGATGCAAGAGGGCTGATCACTGCGTCCTCCTCTCAGGGCGGAACGTTGCGGTGAGTAATAAGGATGATTGACGCAAAACACCCTAAATCACGTCATTCCCAAAACAGACAGTGTGGCGTTTTCGCATTAACAGTCGTGTTATGGCGCGTAGGAGTGGCTCTCTACCCTAGGTAACTGGGCGACGCTTTACGGCGTTAGCCGTATGGACTGGGCTCGTCGTCAGGTATCCGGCAAGAGGTGTCGGCCGCCGGCGAGACTCATCTGACGATTCATCTCGCGGTTTTCGCCAACAGCACGGCCAGCCCTAAGCAAACCGGCCGGGCGAACGAGTTAACAGAGATAGAGCAGCTATGGCGACCCAGGAGATTCAACTCAAAGAGCTAGTGCGGCCAAGTGATCGGTTGACGTTGACATTTCGAACCTCAATTACCCTCGCGGTGATGGCGTTTATCATTGCTTTAGCCGCGCTGCTGATTGCTATTCAGGTCCGGGCTCTTCATTGGGCAACGAAGGAAGCTGCATCCGCCTATATGGACGCGACGAGCACAAAGGCATCGGGACGTCTTCAGACGGAGACGACCGCTATAGCGTCGTTGGTGCGTGTGCTGGCGACCAGTTCCAGCGTAGCCGAATCAAATGAGAGTGCCGAGACCGGCCCGGCGATCGCACTATTCAAAGCCGCACTGCAGGAACTGCCCCAAATTGACAGTATCTGTGTCGGCTTTGAAAATGGCGCTTGGTTGCAGGTCCAGCGCACTAGTGACTTGAACGAGGAGCAGCGTGAGAGGTTACGCGCGACACCTCACGCTGATATTGCCATCAATTCGATCCGCCCCGGCCCCGGTGGCGAACTGCCCATGCGACGCATTTTTGAAGATCGGCAGGGCAACGATGTCGGACAACTGGATCTATGGAAATACGGATACGACGCCCGCAAGCGGCCCTGGTATCACGACACGATGAAAGCCGACCAGTCGCTTGTCTCCTTGCCCTATCTTTCGTCTAGCATCGGCGCACCGGTGATCACGATTAGCGCACCCCTGCGGGGGAAGGTGCCCGGCGTCCTTGCCGCCGATCTCAAGCTCGATACTTTCAGCGATTTCGTCCAAACGCAACGGCCCGGAAAGCACGGTCTCGTCTTGATCTTCGACTCCAACGGCTCGCTCATCGCCCACCCCGAGTTTGCACAACTCGTTACCAGCGCGATGACACATCCATCTCAACCGCAATTGCCCAACATCAAGGAGATCAACTCGGGGGTCGCAGCGGCTGTGTTGCGGGGGGCACCCGGCCGCGAATATTATGATGGAAATATCCGTGACGACCAAGGCAATGACTACCTGTTCAGGTTAGCGAAATTCCCTCTGGGCGAGTCGTACAGCGCCAGCATGCTGTTGGTGGGAGCCCAAGGAGACTTTGCCCAAGATATTCGGAGGCTCCAGTTCACAGGACTAATACTTGCAACTATTGCCGCCGCTGTCTTCATTCCCGCCGTTTGGATATTTGGCAGCCGAATGTCTCTATCCCTGAGAGCCTTAACGGCTGAGGCCGTTAAGCTCCAAAATCTCGCTGAGCCTGCACCCAAGCCGGTCGTATCACGTATCAGGGAAATTCACGAGCTTGGTAGTGCGATGAGGCTCGCGCAACGTGCCATATGGTCGTTCGCTCGCTTTGTTCCCAAAAAACTCGTCCAGCGGGTCATTGATAACTCCATCGCTACAGAGCTTGGCGGAGTTCGAGAGGAGATTACAGTCCTTTTCACTGATGTTCGGGATTTTACGACCATCGCCGAGTCCGTCGACCCCGACACTCTCATGCACCAAATGTCGCGCTATTTTTCGGTGCTTGCAGAGGCGTTCCTCGCCGAAGGCGGAACAATCGACAAGTTCATTGGTGACGCCATGATGGTGTTTTGGAACGCACCCAATTCACAGCCCGACCATGTTGAGCGAGCCTGCCGGGCGGCTGTTGCGGCCAGATTGGCTTGCGAAAAGCTCAACTCCCAGTTCGAAACTGAGGGTCTGAAGCCATTCGTCACACGGTTTGGCATTCATGTCGGGGATGCCGTGGTCGGCAACTTCGGTTCGACCGAGCGCATGAATTACACGGCTCTCGGGAATACGGTGAATCTCGCAGCGCGCCTCGAAGGTCTGAACAAGCAGTTTGGGACTGCGATCCTTGTGAGTGAAGGCGTTTACTTGCGAGTTCGGCATTGCTTCCTGTTCAGATCCATTGAGTCGGTCATTGCCAAGGGCATGACAAAGGCAACACGCATTTTCGAGCTGATCGGGGCAGCGACATGAAATCAACTTCAATGCTACGAGGCGTCTTACCAAGATTGTTCGGTTTGTGGCTTGTGTCCCTCGTTTCAGCGGGTCACGCTAGCGAAGACACCATCAAGGTCGGAATTCTACATTCTTTGTCGGGCACCATGGCGATTAGCGAGTCGGTACTTAAGGACACCGTTCTCATGTTGATAGAAGACCAAAACAAAAAGGGTGGGCTGCTTGGACGGAAGTTGGAACCGGTAATAGTTGATCCCGCGTCTGATCCGGACATGTTTGCGAAAGAAGCCAGGGAATTACTTTCGGAGAAAAAGGTCGCGGTTGTGTTCGGCTGCTGGACCTCTGCGTCTCGCAAAGCCGTTCTGCCGATCTTCGAGCAGCTGAACGGCTTACTCTTCTACCCAGTACAATACGAAGGCGAAGAGAGCTCGCGAAACATTTTCTATGCGGGAGCAGCGCCAAATCAGCAGGCAATTCCGGCTGTTCGATATCTGATGAGCAAGGAAGGAGGCGAGGTCCGCAGATGGGTTCTGCTCGGCACTAACTACGTCTATCCGCGCACGACCAACCGAATCCTGAGCGCGTATCTCGCCGAAAATGGCGTGTCGCCAGACGACATTATGACCATTTATACACCGTTCGGCTACTCCGAATGGCGAGGGATCGTCGATAGGATCAAAGCCTTTGGTTCGGAGGGAAAAAAGACCGCGGTGATATCAACCATTAACGGAGATGCTAATACCTACTTCTATATGGAGCTCGCAGCCCAACATGTGGACGCCGACGAGATTCCAGTCATGGCTTTCTCTGTCGGCGAGCGCGAATTGCTCAGCGTAGGCATTGTCCCAGTCGGGCACTTGGCGGCCTGGAACTACTTCCACACGGTCAACTCACCAGAAAACAAAGTGTTCGTGAAAATGTGGGCTGACTTCAACGAGCAAGGAGACAAAATCACAAATGACCCGATGGAAGCGACCTTTGTTGGCTTCAGAATGTGGGCGCAAGCCGTTGTCCAAGCGGGCACCACCGATGTGGATGCGGTCCGGCAGGCCATGTACGGTCAGAGAATCAAGGCGCCGAGCGGCTTCGAGGTTGTGATGAACATGAATCATCATCTTTCCAAGCCAATCATGATAGGCAAAATAAATTCTTCCAGGACTTTTGATGTCATTTGGCAGTCAATCAATCCGGTTCGAGCTGAGCCTTGGAGTAGGTATCTCCCCGACAGCGCAAGGCGTACGGCCGATTGGACCTTTCCTTGGGTCTGCGGGGGGTGCATTGAACCAGCATTCCATGACTGGTGACGGTCCGATTTTTGGTGAGCTACGGAGCGAGCCTCACCGCTGGATATCGTCAAGTAGGTATCTACGCCGGCCAGATTCTGAACGGCGAAAAGCCAGCAGATCTGCCCGTTGTGCAACCCACCAAATTTGAGATCGCGATTAATCAGAGGGCCGTAAAAGCGCAATGAGGAACGACATTATGAATCAGTTGAACCAGCTTATTCTTTATGTTTCGAAGACCGCCCCGTTTCGGAGCGGTCTTGACCGTCATTTGATTCGTGCTGCGATGGTTTTTACGTTCTTCGCCTTCAGCATCCAAAAGTGGAGCCAGTACACCGCCGAGATGCTGGTCCCCTTAATCAGCCATAGCCCCGTCGTCTTCTGGCTGCTCCCAGCCTTCGGCGTTCGCGGCGCGGGCTTCTTCCTCGGGACGACCGAAACGATCTTCGGCTCTCTCATTTTCCTTGGCTATTGGAGCCCGAGGCTTGGCATCCTGGGCGCGCTTGGGTCGATCGCAACCTTCATCGGCACCACGAGCATTATTCCGTTCCTACCCGATGGCTGGGCCCATGAGGCGGGCGGATTTCCGATCATGACCTTGCCACTCGGCTTCTTGATGAAGGACGTTCTGTTCCTCGTCGCTTCATTCTATCTGCTCAAGCAGGATCTGACACGTGCGGCGGAGATAACACGCAGTTGAATCGCGAGATCCAAGAAAAGAGCCCGTTTACCGGGTGCATCAGTAGAGTTTTCGATCCAACTACGCCTCGAATATCGATAAGTAGGTTCTACCCGCTATACCTCGACGCCAACCGTGGAAGTGACATGGGCCTTGATAGTCGAAAGCTGGAAACTGAGCCATCCCGACAAGATCGGGCTGCTCGACGTCGTGAACAACGTCCAGCCCACCGTGCTGATCGGCGTGTCCGGTCAAGCCGGCGCCTTCTCCGAGCCGATCGTCCGCGCAATGGCCGAATGCAACAAGCGGCCGGTGATCTTCCCGCTATCGAATCCAACCTCGCGCGAGGAAGCGACCACTGCGGATATCGAGGCCTGGACTGAAGGTCGGACGCTGATCGGCGTCGGGAGTCCGTTCCCGCCGATCATGCGCGACGGCTCTCGTTTCAAGGTCGATCAGACCAACAATTCCTACATTTTTCCGGTGTCGACCTCGGTGACCATCACCGTATGGTTATGTCCAGCCCGGCCGCGATCCATAGAGCGTGCTGCATGGATTCGTACGACGTCGGCTCGCGATCGCTTCGTTGCGTGGGTACGGCCGTATTCATTGGGCAGCCCGTCACTCAAGAGTCGAGGATGCGTTCATACGCATCGCATGATGAGGTTGTTCGTCTTGTTTGTTGTCGAGCCTTGTATAAGAACGCGCACGAACCCGCTGTAGGTTGGTTGCTGCGATTGTTTCAGCCCTGCTGAAGATGCCGCGTGCCTCCCGCAGCGCCTTGGATTGCCTTGGATTTAGCGCCACTGGAGCTGTATCGCTGGTCGCGATGCGGTGATGGATTCGATCGCCAATTTTATCGTCGGGTGGAGCGGACACACGATGTCAGGGGTGTCAACGTTTCGAGAGTAGGCAGCACTCCTGGCGTCGCAGGTGTCCTGGCGCTGACGCCGCTGCATCGGTGCCGGCAGAACACGGGGAGCTCCTGCCGGACGGCTGTTGTGACAATCGGCACAAGACTGCGTCGAGCGAAGCAAGATGGCAAAAGCGGCGGCTTTCAGATGCGCCTACGATCTAGCACAAGATTGCACTTCGCGTCGCGGCTTATATTACGACGATGTGGAATGATGGGGCCAGGGGCCGGCAGTCAGTGAGCGATTTGAAAGGCGAGTAGTGGTCGTGTCCGGCGGATCGACGGGCATCGACGGGGCGATACCACAGAGGTGAAGATCATGCTTGCTGGCTCGCCCGAACTCAATATCGGAAACACGGGGTTCGTGCTTGTATGTTCCGCATTAGTGATGCTGATGACACCCGGCCTTGCATTTTTTTACGGAGGTCTAGTTACAAAGAAGAACGTACTGACTGTTATGATCCAAAGTTTCGCGTCATTGTGTTGGACAACAATACTCTGGTTCTGCATTGGTTATTCCATGTGCTTCGGACCGACTTGGCACGGCATGATCGGTGATCCAACATATTTTGCCTTTTTGAAAGGCGTCAGCTTGAATACAATTTACACCGGAAATAGTTCTGGCATCCCTCTCGGGTTGCACTTTGTGTATCAAATGATGTTCGCAATTATTGCGCCTGCTCTAATTATTGGTGCGTTTGCTAATCGGGTAAAGTTCGGTGCGTACTTACTCTTCCTCACGGCCTGGCTGATTTTCGTGTATTTCCCGTTCGTTCACATGGTCTGGAGCCCGGATGGTTTGTTTTCAAGAAGGGGTGTGTTGGATTTTGCAGGCGGGATTGTTGTACACACCACAGCTGGGTTTGCAGCTTTAGCTTCAGTGATATTCGTAGGGCGCAGATGCGATAGCACTGATGCACCCCACAATGTTCCATTGATGGCTCTAGGTGCGGGGTTATTGTGGTTTGGTTGGTTTGGCTTCAATGCTGGATCAGAAGTTGGCGTAGATTGGGTGACCGTTTCATCCTTTGTCAACACGCAACTGGCAGCAGCTTTCGCTGGATTCGCTTGGCTTGCTTTGGAATGGGGGAACGTTCGACGGCCCAATTTTGTCGGCCTGATGACTGGTGCGGTTGCAGGTCTTGCAGCCATTACCCCCGCTGCTGGTTATGTGTCCTTCGGTATCGCATCGGCAATTGGCTTTTCGGCGGGACTGGTCTGCTATTACGCTGTCGCGATTAAAAAGGTTTTTGGGTGGGATGACGCGCTAGACGTGTGGGGAGTGCATGGTGTCGGCGGGGCTCTCGGCGCCATCCTGCTCGGAGTATTCGCTGAGAAAAGCTGGAATCTACACGGTGCGGCAGGTTTATTGTCGGGCGGCACTCGGTTCTTTCTCTGGCAGTGCATTGCCGTCGTTGCATCGGCGGCCTGGGCGTTTGCCTTCAGCTATGCGGCGCTATGGCTGATTAACTGCGTCACGTCGGTTCGCGTGGATGCGGAAACAGAGAAGCTGGGGCTAGACGCTCGTCTCCTTGGAGAAGCGGCCTATTCGGAGGACCGATGACCGCCGTAAATTTTTGCATTCCGCGTACTGCCCTCGATGGGCTGGCCCTCGCGAGCGACGTCCGCTGCTTGGCATGAGCTGCAAGTGGGTGCCCTTCTCGACAGCTTCCGCGCTGGATCATCCTACAGAGTTCGTGGGAGACGCTCGCACCAGGGTGGAGCAATCCCCGAGCCTCGCAACAATCCTGCCAGCTCTTGGAATCGTATATGGGGACCTGGGAACCAGTCCTCTGTATACACTCCAGACGATCGTACATCTCATGGGGCACGCCTTCACTCCAGAAGCGGCACTCGGCTCGGTGTCTCTCGTCTTTGGTCTTTGATCATCACGATCTCGATCAAGTACAGCCTGTTTGTTATGCGCGCCGATAATCACGGTGAAGGCGGGATACTCGCGCTGATGGCAATGACGGGTGCGGATTGGTCTGGTCGACGGCATTGGCTCGCGATTTTCGGGTTGTTTGGTGCGGCCCTCATTTATGCGGATGGCATCATCACGCCCGTGATATCGGTATTGAGCGCCGTGGAAGGCCTCAATGCCGCGACCAGCAGTTTCCGGCCGTACACAATGCCGATTGCTGTTCTGATCCTGGTCGTGCTCTTCGTGGTTCAAAGCAGAGGGACGGCCAACGTTGGCAAAGCATTCGGACCAATTATGCTGATTTGGTTCGCGACGATGGCCATGCTCGGCTTCGTAAGCATTCTGCGCCATCCGCAGGTGCTTGAAGCACTTAATCCGATCCATGGGCTCCGCCTGCTGGGCAAATACGGATTATCAGGTTTCTCCGTTCTTGGCGGAGTGTTTCTGGCGCTCACAGGGGGTGAGGCCTTGTATGCGGACATGGGCCACGTGGGGCGGAGTCCGATCCGCATGGCATGGTATTGCATCGTGCTCCCTGCTCTCGTCATCAACTATGCCGGGCAGGTCGGAAATTTCATAGACGCTCCTGATCTGGAGCAGAATCCATTTTTCGCGCTTGCCCCGGATTGGGCGTTGGTAGGGCTGGCGATGATGGCGACTATCATCGCAAGTCAGGCTGTCATTACCGGATCTTTTTCCATGACCAGACAAGCGATGCAACTGGGCTGGTTTCCGGGGGTTCGGATCGACCAGACCTCGGCTGAGGAATATGGCCAAATCTACGTACCCTTCGTCAATTGGACCACGATGTTCTTCACCGTTGCTTTGGCTGTGGGCTTCGGTAGTTCGGATCGCCTCGCAGGAGCCTACGGGATGGCTGTCTCGACCACGATGGTTCTGACGACGGTTCTGCTTTACGAAGTGATGCGACGTCGTTGGGGATGGACGATCTATCGGGCAGCCGTTGCAGCTGGGCTGCTGCTTGCCGTCGATCTCGCTTTCCTTTCTGCGAATCTTCTTAAGATACTGAAGGGCGGCTGGATTCCCTTGACCTTTGGCATGCACGATCATGACCACATGGCACTACGGTCTTGAAGCGCTATGCAAGCGCAATAATAGACATGCGCAGCAACCAGCCCAATGTTTTGCACGACTACGCAAGAACGAAATAGTTCGTGTACCGGGAGTGGGCATATTCCTGACGCGGCTTGCCAAGCAGATGCCGCCAATCATCGTCACTATGTTAAACAAGGACGATCACTCCACGAGATAGTCTTGGCGCTTACCGTCAGCTTCGAACCCGTGCCTAGGGTGCTGCCCCGTGATCGCTTGCGTTGCGAGCATCTCGGCGAGGGCTTGTGGCACGTCACCGTTCATTTTGGCTTCGTTGAAATTCCCAACCTTCCTTCGGTAATTTCTCGAGTACGAAAGGAGGGGCTACCAGCATGGCACGAGCCGACCTACTATATTGAACACCACGATCCCATAAGCCGCCCAAGCCGATCCGTTGTCTCCCGTTGGCGCATTGGGTTATTTGCTTTTATGTCCCGAAACTCCGTCCATCCAGTCGATCGGTTCAGAATACCTTCGGATGCGCTCGTTGAAATTGGGCGAAGGATTGAACTCTAAGCAGCTCACACAAATTGGCGCGCGCTGATCGCGCGGGCGGGTTCGAGTGGCCGCGTTCCCGCACAAGCTTGTAAGCGAGGCCAATTGCCCAAACCGGCGTCAACCTCTCCGTCGCGGACGCTGCGCGGCGCTCGCAATGGATTCGAACGTCAGCGGCAGCGGATGGCGGGCCTGCGCAGCTGTCGGAATCGGCGCGGCCAGCTTTGTCATGTTCGCAGGCCTCACTCCGGAGCGCGCTACGTTCCTGCTCATCCGATGAATATCTGAGACGAACTGCAAGGGATTTGCGATGTACTCGTGAGTCGACGGCTCTAAGTTCCCAGATTGGCGTAGAATCTTATCAAATGGAAGCGCGACTGACGCAAAGATCCACAAATTGTAGCAATCTCGGATCAGCGCGTCATTCATGCGCCGGTTATTATTAAATTGAGATCGGAAGAAGGTCTCGCACGTCGCACAAAGCTCGTTCGGTGCCATGTCAGCCTCAAATCCAGTTGTTCCCATGTCCCGCGCATTGATGGAAGGTGCGAGGCGCCTCCTCCTCCCGAGCCGCTTTTCGCCGCGCCGGACGAGATCACCAATCGAACAGCGATGGGGAGCCATGCTGCGGCTGGAGCGAAATTCGCGTTGGCGGGCCTTCACTAAACAACAGGGAGTCTCAAAGTGGACCTAGTGTTGCGCGCGCTCAGCATGGCCTTCGCCATGGGATGGGAGATCCTCTGGCCGCTAATTCTGGGCTTCACACTGTCGGCTGTGGTGGAGGCCGTCGTATCGCATCAACAGATGAGCCGGCTGCTGCCTGACGATCGTCCGCGGTCGATCGTCAGGGCGCTGGCCCTCGGCGCGGCATCGTCGTCGTGTTCTTATGCTGCCGTCGCGCTCGCGCGGTCATTGTTTCGCAAGGGCGCGGAGTTTTCGGCGGCGATGGCCTTCGAAATGGCGTCGACCAACCTGGTCCTCGAGCTCAGCGTCATCATGCTGGTCTTCCTGGGCTGGCAGTTCACGGTTGCCGAATTCGTCGGCGCGCCGCTCATGGTAACATTTCTGGCGCTGCTGTTCCGGCGGTTTCTCCGCGGCGAACTGCTCGACGAGGCAAAGCTGCAGGCCGATAAGGGAATTGCCGGCCGTATGGAGGGGCATGCAACAATGGACATGTCCGTGCGCGGAGGCGGCTCGTTGTCGTCACGATTGACGTCGACAGAGGGACTGACCGCCATCAGCCATTATTTCGTGATGGACTGGGCGTCGGTCTGGATGGACATCGTCGGCGGCCTTCTGATTGCCGGCGCACTGGCCGCCTGGGTGCCACCTGACTTCTGGCAATCGCTCTTTCTCGTCAACCACCCCGTCATCGCCAGGATCTGGGGACCGATGGTCGGCCCGCTGGTGGCGGTGATCGCCTTCGTATGTTCGGTCGGAAATATCCCGCTTGCGGCTGTGCTATGGAACGGCGGCATCAGCTTCGGCGGCGTAATCGCCTTTATCTTTGCCGATCTGATAGTCCTTCCAATTCTGAATATCTATCGAAAATATTACGGGCCGCGGATGACCGGTTTCCTGTTCGTCACCTTCTACGTCTCGATGGCAGCCGCCGCACTCCTGGTCGACCTGCTCTTCGCCGCTCTCGGACTGATTCCCCAGCAGCGCAATGCGCTCGTTGTCGAGGCGACGATTGCCTGGAACTACACGACATGGCTCAACATTGCCTTCCTCGCGCTCGCGGCGTATCTCGTCTGGCGCTTTGTCCGGACGGGCGGCGTCCCGATGCTTAGGATGATGAATCGACCGGAGGGCATGCAGACTCATTGACGCATCACATGATGGAGAAAAATTGTGATGAAGTCCTCATAACGCACACGCTGGTCGTTCCGGACGATGTGAAGGAAATGGCCACGCTCTTTCACGTGACGGGCGGGTACACCTACGTCGATCCCTGCGGCCAGGCGCTCGGATACGAAGACGTCTTCACCAAGCTCGAGCACGCAACCTCGCACTACGAAGCCGTCGGGCTCGGCAAGGACTACGTGAAGAGGATCGTCCGATGACGAAGCGCGAGACCGTCGATGTGGACGGCGTTCCGATCAGCTATCTGACTGCCGGAAAGGGTGGTCCCTTGCTGCTGCTGCTTCATGGCACCTATTGGAGCCGCGTCTGGCAGCCCGTGCTCGATGGCATCGCCGCCGCGGGCCTGCGCCCGGTTGCGGTCGATTTCCCCGGCTTCGGTCGCTCAGGTGGCGAGATCACTGTGAGCGAAGCTTCGGTCCCGCGTCTCTCTGCCTGGCTGGTGCGCTTCCTCGAGGCGCTCGGGCATAAGGGACCGGTCATGGTCGCTGGTCACGACATCGGCGGAGGTGTGGCGCAGCACCTTATGCTCGCAGGAACAGTGCAGGTGCCGCGTGCGGCGGTAGTGAACGGCATCATGTACGACTCATGGCCGGTGCCCGGCGTTGCTCGCTTTCGGGATCCGGCAGTGGCTGCGGCGACGACGCGGGACGACGTGCTCGCCGCGCGCCGCGTGTCCGTCGTGAAAGCGCTCGGCCGCCCGGCAAGCGAAGCCGAGATCACCGAATATCTGGAACCCTGGACAGACCCGAGGGTTGCCCGCTCATGGCTGGCGCTCGCGGGTGCCGCCGACCATCGGTACACCATGGAGATGCTGCCGGCGCTGCTCCAATCCAGGACGCCGAAGCTCCTGGTCTGGGGCGAGGACGACGAATTCCAGACTATCGACTATGCCGGACGCTACGCACGCGAGATTCCAGAAACCAGGCTTGTGCGGATCAAGCCGGCCGGCCACATTCCGATGGAGAACGATCCCAAAGCGGTAGCGGGAGCTCTGGCCGAGTTCTTTGCCGCCGAACGCTGACGGAGTATACCCATGCGGGTTGCGGTCCTCGACGACTACCAGAACGTGGCGTTGCGGCTTGCCGACTGGTCGGCAGTCCGGCGGCACGCCGAGATCACCGTGTTCAACGACCACCTGGCTGATACGGCGGCCGTCGTCGCGCGCCTGCGGCCGTTCGAGGTGGTGTGCGTCATGCGCGACGCACGCCGCTTACGAGGGAGATCCTGCAGCAGCTGCCGAACCTGAGGCTGATCGCGTCGACGGGACCGCGAAACGCCTCCATCGACAGCTAGGCCGCGGCCGATCTTGGCATCGCCGTCACCGCAACGGGCTACGATGCCATCCCGACCATCGAGTTCACCTGGTCGCTGATTCTGGCCTGCATGCGAGGCATCGACCGGGAGGCTGCTTCGCTCAGGGTGGGTGGGTGGCAGACCGGCCTCGGCTCGAACCTGAGGGGCAAAAGCTTCGCCGTCGTCGGGTTGGGCAACATCGGAAAGGAAATCGTGCGCATCGGGCCTCGCCTTCGGCATGAAGGTGATCGCCTGGAGCCAGAACCTGACCGAGGAGAAGGCCGGCGCCGCGGGCGCAATTCTGGTCGACAAGAAGACACTGTTCCGCGAAGCGGATGTCGTCACGGTGCATCTCGTCCTGAGCGGCCGCACCAGAGGCCTGATCGGGGCACCCGAGTTCGCGCTGATGAAGTCGACGGCGAGATTCGTGAATACATCACGCGGTCCGATCGTCGATGAGGCGGCTCTGATCGAAGCGCTGCAGGTGCGAAGGATCGCCGGCGCAGCCATTGACGTGTTCGACGTGGAGCCGCTGCCGCCTGATCATCCCTTCCGGAGACTGGAGAACGTCCTCGCGACGCCTCACATCGGCTACGTCACCGAAGATCTCTATCGGACTTTCTACGGCGACGCCGCAGCCAACATCGCGAGATGGATCGAGGTCAACGCAGCGTCCGCATAGGCGTTGTGACGAACAGTCTCCTTATCAACACGAGGTACAAGAGTCATGAGTAGGAGCAACGGAAAAAAGAGCGTTCGGAACAAGGTCCTGGTTACGGGCGCAAGCGGTCTGCTGGGGGTCGCTGCGATCGAGAAGTTTCTTTCCGCGGGCTGGGAAGTGGTCGGCGTCTCACGCCGCAAGCCCGAGCTGCCTAGCGGTCGCGACGCCAGCTTTCTGTCGGTCTATCTGCGCGACGAGAAAAAGGCCCGCGCCGCGTTCGAGCCGCTGACCGACCTCACGCACATCGCCTACACGGCTCTGCACGAGAAGCCCGAGTTGCTCGACCAGCCGGCGACCGCAAGGAGCAGATCGAGACCAACAACGCCATGCTGCGCAACGTGGTGGAACCGATCGTGCGCACCGCCTCCAACTTCCAGCACATCAGCATTCTGCAGGGAACGAAAGTCTACGGCGTGCACCTGCACCCGATCCCTATCCCGGCCCGCGAACGTGACGCCCGCAAGGATCACCCGAACTTCTTCTTTGACCAGGAAGCCTATGTCCGCGAGATGGGCGCCCGGCACGGCTTCAATTATACGGCTCTACGCCCGCAGCTCGTGACAGGTCCCACCCCAGGCGCGTTGAACGTTCTTCCCGCCATCGGAGTCTATGCGGCGATCCGGCGCGAGAAGGGTGAACCGTTCAGCTTTCCTGGCGGTCCGTCGTTCGTCTGGGAAGCCGAAGCCGATCTCGTCGCGGACGTGATGGTTTGGGCCGCGCAGTCGCCCCAGGCGGCGAACGAAGCATTTAACATCACCAACGGTGATGTGTTCGAGTGGCGCAACGTCTGGCCGGCCATCGCCAAGACCCTCGGTGCCGAAACCGGGCCGGACATGCCAACGAGCGTGACGGCATACATCAACGAAATCACGGATGTCTGGGACCGCATCGTCGCAAAGTACCATCTTCGCTCGCGCAACTTGCGGGAGCTGGTGGGCCAGGGGGACCAGCATGCGGACTTTGCCTTCGCCTATGCCGCCCCGGCAGGACCTCGGGCCTTCGTGAGCACCGTCAAGCTTCGTCAGGCCGGGTTCACGAAGAGCACTGCAGTCTCTGATCGATCACAAGCTCCTGCCGCCGGCTGCGACGTAATCCGGACGCCTCGTTCTCGCCGATGCCGCTGCTGCCGCCTTTCCATTCCCGTTCGGAATAAGCCTTATCCCGACGGGAGAGCTACCTGGATCGAAGGCTCGAACGATGTTGGGTGCGTCGCGTCGGTCGATAAATCGATGCGCCCAAAGCTGACGTGCCATCGGCATGGGTAGCCGCGCCTTGCTTGCGGCGTGCCTGCTTGCGCAGCTCTGCCGTTTTGCCATCAACTCGGGCTCTCATCTGTTAGGCCGGTTCCACCCGCCGATCCCGACCGCACTAGCTCAATGACCCGCTGGCGCTGATCCTGCACCGTTTGCGAAGCGTGCCCACCAAGGATCTGAAGGAGTCTGCGTGAGTGCAGCATTGGCGTCCAAGGGCCGACACTGTGAGATCGTATGGATATGATGATGTTTTCGTGCGCGTTGCTCTCCGGCTGCCGCCGATTGGATAGCGAAAGCCAAAATGAGCATTCCACCGCATTGGGCTCGCACTATTGCAGAATTTACAGACATCTCTGACCTCATCGTAGTGAAGGGATAAGCCGGTGAAGTCAGCGCATGGTTAGCAGCTTTGGGATAACGTGCTTTCGCTGACTTGTTGCGATTGAAGTGATCTTGTGAAATTGAAGGCCTTGAAGTGCATCGATCACGCAAAGGATGGGCTGTGCGGTGAGATTATTGGCACTCAATCGGGCGTGAAGTGAACAGGCTCCCGCCAAGGTGTATGGCTCCTGGGGGAGCGATTATCGGCCCCCGAGATAGCTGTGCCTGTCGGAAACTCAATCTTGCTGGCAACTGATATCGAATCGGGCGATGCTCCTGCCTTATGCGAGAGGTCTGTAGCCTAATCTGGTTGGCGTTGGTCGGAGCGTTCCGGTCGCGGGCCTCGCTTGAGGCTGAAAACACGATTCTGCGTCATCAGCTTAACGTGTTGCGGCGGCAATCGCCGAAACGGCCGACGTTCGGGATGCGGGACCGTCTGATATTCGCCGGCCTGTATCGTTTGGCTCCGAAGGTGCTGGGCGCCTTGGCGATCGTGAAGCCGGAGACCGTGATTAAATGGCACCGCGCCGGCTTCAGATCGTACTGGCGGTGGAAGTCGCGGCGTCGCGGTGGCCGACCAACTGTAGCGCCTGAGATACGCAAGCTTATCCGCGAGATCAGCATTGCCAATCCGCTGTGGGGAGCGCCGCGGATCCATGGAGAACTCCTCAAGCTCGGCATCGATATCGGACAGACCAGCGTGGCCAAGTACATGGCCAGGCGAAGAGACCCGCCATCCCAAGGCTGGAGGACGTTCCTTCGCAATCATGCCGACGGCATCGCCGCGATGGATATGTTCGTCGTACCGACAATCTCATTTCGTCTGCTCTACGGCTTGTTGATTGTGGGGCATGGTCGACGGCAGATTTTATGGTTTGGCGTCACAGCGCATCCGACCGCAGAATGGATCGCAAATCAGATCACGGAAGCATGCGGCTGGGAACAAGCTCCCCGGTATCTCATTCGTGACCGGGACGGGGCCTATGGTGAGGTCTTCATCCGAAGGCTTCGATCAATGGGCATTCACGATCGACCGACGTCGCCGCGCTCTCCTTGGGAAAATGGATATGCTGAAAGGCTGATCGGTTCGATCCGCAGGGAATGCCTTGACCACGTTGTTGTGTTCAGCGAGCGCCATCTCCGTCACCTACTGCTATCGTACATGAAATATTACAATGGGGCCCGCACGCATCTATCCCTGGAGAAGGATGCACCGGTCTCGCGCGCCGTCGATCGCGCCGGGCACATTCTTTGTCGCCCAATCCTGGGCGGGCTGCATCACCAATATGGTGCGTCAGGAAAAGCCTGATGCTTCCAGCGGGCGAAATTCCCGCCTCGGAAAGGGGAACGAGCCGCCCCACCGAGAATCGAGCCTTGGGCTCATGGAGGTAACGACATGAGTTAAGCGTAGGCACGAGCGACGAGCGGGCCGTAACGCAAGTGAAGCGATTGAGCCTCGTGATGATAGTAACCCGCAGGCCGACAGCGTCATATTGGCTGGAAGGCAATAGTAGGTCACCGCAAGAGGCGATGGTGACCGGAGACTGCGGCGGGGTCGGAGAGCACGGCACGTTCAGAAACGGAAGCATTGAGGAACCTGAGAGATCCACGGTGGTCTCGGCTCGTAGCGGAAACGAGCAGAGTATGCTGGACGAATGGAGCATTCCTGAGAAAGGCAAGCGCTGCAGTGGAAGTCGGATTCGCTGGTAGTACTCAGAACGCAGGAAAGCTGCGCACACGGGGAAGCGGCGAAGCAGATGAAGGCTGACTTTCGGGAAACATCACCCGCACTCACAGAGGCAGGAACATGATGTCAACGCAACTGAGTCAGATAGCGAAGAAGGCCAAACTGGATCGCACGGTGCGATTCACCTCGTTGGCGCACTTGCTGACGCCGGAATTCCTCACGGAAACGTGGGGCATGATGAACCGGCGCGCGGCCAGCGGCATCGACGGGGAGAGCACCGAGCAGTTTGAGAGCGAGTTGAAGCAGCGGGTCGAAGAAATTTGCGCACAGCTTCGAGCCGGCGCCTATCGCGCACCACCGGTCCGGCGGGTTGAAATACCCAAAGGGCCAGGCAAAACCGGAACGCGCCCATTGGGGATCCCCACGGTCGCGGATGGGCTGCTGCAGCGGGCGGTAGCGCGCATTATCGAGGCCGTGTTTGAAGCGGATTTCCTCGACTGCAGTTACGGCTTTCGACCGGGGCGCAACCCTCACCACGCTCTGCAGGCGCTGCGCCTGCAAATCGTGTCCAAGAAGGTGAACCACGTATTCGAGGCCGACATCCGCAGCTACTTCACCCGCATCAGTCATCAGTGGTTACGCAAGATGGTGGCCCACCGGATCGCCGACCCGGCAATTCTTAAGCTCATTGAAAAATGGCTTAAGGCCGGGGCGATGGTCGATGGGGCACTCATCTCGACCGAGGAGGGTACGCCACAAGGCGGCCCACTGACTCCCCTTACGCAAAAGGTAACTTGCGTCGCCTAGCGGTTGGTCACCTTTGGAGCGCGAGGTCGGCCCACTGCCGTCAGTTGATCCGGTTGGAGCTGGAATCGAGTGTCTGATGACAATCGTGTCATCGTCCACCAAGATCTCCTTGACTAGGAGACGCACAATGCGCTGACGCTCCGCGACCTCCAGCGTTTTTGCCGTTTCGCGTAGTCGTGCAAGGAAGCTTGTCATGGTTTCTGCTAGTCGCAGATATCCAGCGCGGTCGGCAAGTTGGCTCTCAAGCGCATTTAGCTCGGCGCTGATTGCCTGATCTCGTTTGCGAAGCTCGGGCATGCGACGGCGGAGATCGTCTAACGACATCAGTTCTTCCTGATACGCGGTCATCAAACGTTCCATGCTCTTTCGTACGCGTGCCAACTCCCGCTGCAAGTGCTCTTCACGGCGTTTGACGGGGCTGGCAGTGCGTGCCGCAGCCAATCGCCGTTCCAGTTCTTCTTGAATGAGGCGTGGACTCTCCAGCAGTTTGAGGATCTCACGCCATACCACTTCGTCAAGAAGATCTTGTCGTATCGGCTTACTATCACACACCGGCCCGCCAAGGCGGCGCCATGCGTCGGAGCCAAGACAACGATAGTAGTGGATCATACGCGCACTTGTCCGCGTCGAAGTGCGATAAAGACCGTAGCTGCATTTGCGGCACGACACCAAGCCTTGCACGACGCTGGGTGTGATCGTGCGACGAGGCGCGTGGTCTTTGTTCGCCTTAAGCCGCTCCGAAGCCAGTGCAAAGGTCTCCTCGGTGACAATTGGTGGTACCGGAATCTCGATCCAGTCCTCTCGTGGCCGCTCGTGGTGGGCGCTGTCACGTGAGGCAAATCCGCCCCGCAGACGGATTGGCCGCGTGATGCGTTGTCGCTTCGCCGTCTTCGTTTTGTTGAAGCATGCCGTTCCCTTGTACGCAGGATTGCGCAGCATCGCCCAAACCACCGAACGCTCCCAACGAGAGATACGCTTGCGCGTAGGAATGCCTTGTTCGTTCAACAGACGCGTGATGGCGCCGATGCTCAAACCCGCGACGGTGTAGTATTCATAGACCTTGCGCACCACGGTCGCCTCAGCGTCAATGATGGCGTAAGACGCGGGCGCGTGCTCAGTCTTGCGGATATAGCGGTAGCCATACGGAGCGCCGCAAAGAACGTTGACAACTCCCTGCAGTGCACGGTGCCTTTTGCCCCGGCGTGACCGCTCCAGAATTTGCGCCCGTTCATACTCGGCGATCATGCCTTGGAACTGCAACAACAGCTGATCTTCCGCTGTAGCTGTCTGGGGCGCTTTGATGAACACCGTCTGGACGTTATGTCGTGCAAATTCTTCAATTAGAAGCACCTGATATGCATACTTTCGACTCAGTCGATCTGGTGAATAAACGAGGACTGCATCGATCTGCCCCTCCAACGCCAAATCGCGAACCCTTTCCAGGCCGGGGCGAACGAGCGTAGCTCCGCTGTAACCCTCGTCTTCGATCACCCATTCATCGGGCACGCTGAAGCCCTGCTGTAGGGCGAAGCCGCGCAGAGCTTCCGTTTGGCTCGCAATGGTATGTTCTTCCTTCTGTTTGTCCGACGAGACCCTGGCGTAGATCACTGCAGGCTTCACGGCCGTCTCCTCTCTTCTCGGAGTCCTGCCCTACGGGACGAACGCAGTTCGCAACCAGCAGCCCGTAGGCTTGTTGTAACTTGATGGGGAGCAGGCGATCGAAAGCAAATTCCAAACAAACGGCAGGACGCTCTGCAGAGCGCTTAGCCATGTCTTCCGCGCCGACGTGTTGCGGTCAAACGCTTCTCGATCGCCTCGGTGACAATCACGCTCAGCGGCAACCCGCTGCGCCTGGAATACGCACGCAATTGCGCGAGCACGTCGCGGGGAATTTTGAACGTCGCCGGCACTGACGGTTCTCCAACCGGCATCGCACGTCTGAGCGCACGCGCGCGTTGCAGATACCGATACGCTTGCCGCAGCGAGATGCCGCGTTCCTGCGCCAACATGGTCACCGCTTCTGCCACGCTGCTTCCCCGCGACAACAGGCCATGCGCCGCGTTCAAGTTCAGGGCTTTCTGCGTCTTCGTTGAACGTGCCATCTGACATAAACGTATTTATTTTTGACATAACCATGGTTAACAACTCGTTTACGTGCGCCGCACGCATATTACCTTTTAAGACGCAGGTCGAGCACAGCCAGCCCTCTGCGCCAGCCACAAATCACCCGATCGAAGGTGAAGTTGCCTTTTGCGTAAGGGGAGTCATATCGCCTGTGCTGAGTAACATCTACCTGCACTTCACGCTCGACCTGTGGTTTGAAAAGAGATTCAAAGCACAGTGTCAGGGCGAGGCATACTTGGTGCGTTTCGCGGATGATTTTGTGGGAAGCTTCCAGTTCTGGGGAGACGCGCAGAACTTCCAGCGCCAATTGCGGGAACGTTTTGCGCAGTTCAATCTGGAACTGGCCGAGGAGAAAACTCGGCTGTTGCTCTTTGGGCGTTTTGCCGCCATCGAACGGCGCAAGCACGGACAGAGGCCAGAGACGTTTGAGTTTCTGGGCTTCAAGCACGTCTGTGGGGAGGATCGAGCAGGGCGGTTCGCCCTGATCCGGATCCCCTGCACCAAGAGTTGCAGAAAGTTCCTCGCTCGCGCCCGCGAGTGGTTGCTTGGACACAGACATTGGAAGAGACGCCAACAACAGCAGCACCTCACGGTGATGCTGCGCGGCTTCTACCAGTACTTCGCCTTGCACCACTGCGACCGCAAGCTCAGCTGGATCCGCCACGAAGTCCAGCGACACTGGGTGCACGCCCTGCAACGCCGCGGTCAACGACAGCGGATCAGCTGGGTGTATCTGAGCGATCGACCGGGGTTCGAGCTGCCGTCAGCTCGTACATTGCATCCAGCGGTATGAAACGGAGGTCTTCGCAAAAGTCATCTGGGGAGCCCAGTGCAGGAAATCTGCACGCTGGGTTCTGCTTGGGGAGACGAGTTCAAGAAGCCACGCTCGCTCGGTGAGGGCACTGGCGCGAAAGCGTCAGATTAACAGCGAGGCTCCGCAAAGGGCTACCGCTTCAAGGCTCGTCTCTACCATCCCCCGGATTTAACGACAGGCACAGGATTAGAGGCTACCCATGCGCTGAGGTCGTGGGAACGATAGTGCCCGTTGTTGAACCCGGCCAGCAAGCGCAAGATGCCGCTACCGGTGTTGCGGATGTAGTGTCCGGCGCCCATCGGCACGTAACCGATGTCACCTGTCTCGAATTGTTCGGTCACTGCGTGACCCATCCCCAAATAAACACCCATCTCAGCCGCACCCTCAAGATAGTATTGCCACTCGTCGGCGTGGGGATGCCAGTGAAGTTCACGCATGGCGCCCGGCTCGATCTCCAGCACGGAGAGGGACAATGTGGCCGAGATCGGAAACTCGTCCGCGGTAACCCTCCACTGCGCGCCGCCGCCCGGCACGCGCTGCGGCTGCTGGGCGCCTAATGGATAGCGGTGCGTCGTTAAAAGTGCAGGCTTCGCCCGGGGCGTAGCCCGTGCGAAGGAGTCATGGGGAACGGCCCCCTCTGCAAAGTAAGTCTCTCCCTTCGGAAGCTTGGCCGTCCACTCCATACCGAGGCCGAGGTTCTGTGAGACGACGGCAGGCGACGTATGGGCCAACCAATCCGAAATACTAAGTGTATGATCCTCAGAGAAGGCGCCGTTGTCGAACATCAGAATGAAATGGCACTCGCCTGGCCCGGTCCCCTGGATGGAATGACCCCAGCCGCTAGGGAAATACCAAACATCGCCCGGCCCGAACGTATCGGTCGCCGCTCCGTCGGGGCTCAATACAGTGGTGTGGCAACTGCCAGACACGACGTAACCCAACTCGGCAGCAGTCGTGTGCCAATGGAGCTCGCGCAGGCAACCGGGTTGCAAGCGCATAGAGGCGCCGCCGATGCCCTGGCTAACAGGGAACTGCCGGACAGAGGCGCCCCGTACGAGACCGCCACAGGTAGTGTGCGGCGGTTGCTGTTCCAAGCGGTAGCGAAACGATGGCAGAGTCGGATCGCTCATATCTGATCTCCTGGCCGCAACATTGGCACTCGCTGGACTTCGCGGTTCCCAGAGCTGCAGCTATGGCGTACGGGCGGTCGAGTGAAATCCAGGGCGGTCGGATCGACTGAGAAGCAGCCAGGCGCCAATGCCGAGCGTCGGGTCGAGAACCGCAAACGCGAGCAGAAAATGAGGAAAAACTCCCGCGATGGCCAAGGGTACGAGCACCAGGGGAACGAGCACCATTCTGTCCAATACGCTAGCGGCGACGATCCGTCTGCCGCCGGAGAGGCCACCGAATAAATAAAGCCAGCCAATGACCATCACGGTCATACCCATTACGCGGATGAGTGCTGCCTCGTTTCCAACGAACGCCGCATCCCTGAAGATGGTCTGCACCATTCCGGGCCAAATAAGTACCAAGGTTCCCGCCCCCAAATAAATTCAGACCTCCTGACATAGGGAGTGCAAAAATGTCCGGTTTGAGCTCCGGTCAGGGAGCCGGGGCACGAGCCGAGGCGGCGCTGCGCTCGACCGGCGAGCCGGGAAAGGCAAGCCCGATGCGCCGCGGCGGGCGGATTTCGAAGTGCATCCGCAGGCGAGAGCCGGGGAAGATGGTTGCCGCTTTATTGAGGACCTCACAGAGCGCCTGGGCGGCGTGCGTGCGATGCGGCGAGCTGAGTGGAGCCAAGGTGATAGTAAGCTCGCTGTCTGAGACGTGGATATCGCCTGCAGTGGCGAACAGCTCATGCAGCAGGGTTCGCCCCTCTTGATCGACACGCGCGTAGTGAGGTCGCAGTAGTGCAACCAGATCGCTCTCGGCCTGATAGGCTACCATCTTGATGATGTCGGTCAGATGCTTGCGCTCCGTGGCGAGCTTGACCAATACGCGATCGTTGACCTCTCGGACTTCAACGCGCTTGGGAGCGTCGCGGCGCTGGTTGAGCAGCCGGCTCAAGTGCGCGCGGACGTTGCGCAGTTGCTTGCCGAGTTTACCGTGGGCAATCTTGAAGCCACGCATGGTCGGCCGGCGGTGTTCTGCATTGGCTGCGGCCGCGGCCCCCAATTCGCGTTCGAGCTTGGCGACCTCGGCGCGGGCCGTACGGATCTCGTTGTCCAAAGTCTTGCGCTCGGGATTGGGGATGGTGCGGGTAGGCTCTTCCGGCTCGATCTGGTAGTCGACGAGCGCATCAAGCAGGAACTCTTCTCGCATGTACTTAAAGAAGTTCTCCTGCCGCCAGCGCTCGAACATGCGATAGGCGACCTGGATGTCGCGCAGGTCCCATCGGCTCGTGATCACCGTCGTCTGATGGCCGCCGTCGCACAAGCGGGTGACTTGCCGCAAGCGCAGCTTGCCTTTGAGGAAACGCACGGGCCCATCATGCAGAAGATAGTCAACCGAGCATCCGTCGAGCACGGCGCGACGGCGGACGAAGCGCCGCTCATTGATGCGACGGCACCGGCCCTTGCGGTAGGTCAGCACATCGAAGCCGTCCTTGATCATTGCGGCGAACAGTTTCGGGCTCCAGCCGCCGCGATCGAAGACAATGGTGACCCGCCGCTCCCCGACCACCTCCCGAACCTCGCGAAGCAGACGGGGCATAGCCTTGGTCAATGCAGCGTCAACCTCCCCGGTGATCACCAGCAACGGGTCGCCCGAGCGATCGTTGACCCAGTAGTCGGTGGTGGCGGGCATAGCCAAATGGCGGCGCGCCACATAAGCATTTGATGAGATCGCGCGTTGACCGTGATAGGCACGCACATGGCCGTCAACGTACAAAAACCCCATGAGATGTCCGCGCCGATCGACACGCACACCCGCAAGCTCCGCGCCGAGCTGCTCGGCGCAATGGTGCGCAGCAAGGCGGGTCAGGCGCCGCCGCAGCGTCTTCACCTCCGGGGCGCGGTCGAGACCGAGGAGCCTGCCGAACGCGGCAGGGTCTTTCTCCTTGAGATGCTCGGGGCGCTTGATGCGTAGCAGCGCCATGAGCAGTAGCGTGAGCAACGTCGTGCGCAGGCCGTAGAAAGCCGGGCCGATCTCACCGAAGAGTTTGCGGCTGATCCGAAACAGCCCGCTTTCGACCAGACACGGGAGAGCCAACAGCACACCGACACCGGGAACCGAGGACCCCTCGCGGAACAGCGGTGCAGCATCATCGAGCAGCCCGAGATAAGCGAGCTGCCGATCAAACGTCCGATCGTCAGCGTCGCTGTCGAGGCTCATCGGCACCGGTTCATCGTCGTTTGCGGCCTCAGGCGCGGTGATCGGATCGCGGTCCCCTGAGTGCTCCTCCGCCGATCGACTGGCGTGATCTCCATCTTCGCCGCTCGGCGTCGCGGATGGCACGGCCTTTGTCGCCGGCTTCTCCGCGGTGGGCGTGATCGCGGCCAACGCAAGCTGTGCGCTCTCGCGCTTAGATGGTCCCACCAGCTTGCGGATGGCGTTCTCGCTGACACCCAGCCGGTGCGCGATCGCACGGTTGCTCATTCCCTGGCATTTTAACATCTCGATGCTGCGCAGACGTTTCCCGGAGAGACGTCGTCGGCCACGACGCCACCCTTCCTCTTTACCGAGCGCAGCCATTCCGCCGTGCGCATAGCGCTCTTGGTAGCGCCGAACAGTGCGCACCGATCGCTCGAATGCCCGCGCCACGTCTGTCTGCTGGGCAAAGCCCGACTCCACCAAGAACACCATCGCATAAGCCTCGGCGACCGCGTCCTCGGCGCGATAGTGGTGCACCGGAAGTCCGGCGACGACGATCACCCGCTGATCCGCTTCGATCCGAACGGTGCAGCGCGCATTGATGACCACAATATTGGACGGCGCCGGCGACGGCAGCGCCAAGGCTTGTTGAGTGCTCATGGGCGGAGCTAGACCGGACAGGCTTGGGTGCGCAAGCCATCGTAAAATCTTCCAGTCGTATCAAAAACTTCCGTCCTGGCAGTCGCAAAAACCGGACAGGTATTGGTGCGCACCAACCGGCACCCCAGCGGGCCGAAAGCCGAGTCAATTCAGTCGTAGAGGCTGGCTATGTCAGGAGGTCTGAAATTAGGCCATTCATTGCCGTGTATTTTGATGTGATCGCCTGATCGAACGGTCGCTCAAGAAGCTCCTCGATGAGTGACATACTGTAATCCCCGCTAGTGAAGTTGCTGGCCAGCACAAACCTGCCGTTCAAAATTGGGATCGGCGTTCGAAATTCAGAATTACTGCCAAGCTTGTTGGCGCGCTATGCGCTTTCGGCCGGCTTACGGACTAATCGAAATTGTGTGCAATCACTGGGAACGATGCCATCGACGTCCTTGGCGCAGAGCGTCGGACAATCGGCGCCTTTCCAAAAATCGCCGCCCGCGTTCGAAAATGCCGAAACTGCATAGTCCAGACCGAGCACTTCCCTCACACTGCGCCGCGTTCGACGGCGTGGCGTTCCAAATTGTGTTGCGGGGCGCGGCGATAGGAAGGACCAGACGATGAAGGAGTTCGACACTGCTACGCTAGTCCGGCCGCAAAGCCCGGCCTCCGAGATGTCCGGTCACTCCGATATGGTCTGGATTCCCGGCGGCACTTTCCGCATGGGGTCGGACACGCACTACGCCGAAGAGGCGCCGGTCCACCGCGTGACAGTCGACGGCTTCTGGATCGACCGCACCCCGGTCACAAACCGCCAGTTCCGCAATTTCGTGCATGCGACGGGCTATGTGACCTACGCCGAGATCGCGCCCGATCCGAAGGACTATCCGGGTGCCCTGCCTCATATGCTGAAGGCGGCGTCGCTTGTTTTCAATCCGCCGAAATATCCGGTCGATTTGCGCGACTGGAGCCAGTGGTGGACGTTTACATTTGGCGCCAACTGGAAGCGACCTTATGGACGAGGGAGATCGATCAGCGGGCTCGAAGATCATCCCGTCGTTCACGTCGCCTACAGGGACGCCATGGCCTACGCGAAATGGGCCGGCAAGGATCTGCCGACCGAGGCAGAATGGGAGTTTGCGGCCCGCGGTGGCCTTGACGGCGCGGAATTCGCCTGGGGCGATGAGCTCACGCCGGGCGGCAGCCAGATGGCAAACACCTGGCAGGGAGCGTTCCCGCATGAAAACCTCAGGCATGACGGCTACGAACGCACGTCGCCGGTGACCGCATTCCCGGCGAACGGCTACGGCATCTACGACATGATCGGCAACGTGTGGGAATGGACCAGCGATTGGTACTCACCGAAACACGAGGCCGATGCCCCCAAGGCTTGCTGTATTCCGGTGAACCCGCGCGGCGGCCGCGAGGACGCAAGCTACGACGGTTGCATGCCCGCGATCAGGATTCCTCGCAAGGTGCTTAAGGGCGGTTCGCATCTGTGTGCGGCAAATTACTGCCGCCGCTACCGCCCGGCCGCGCGTCATCCTGAGCCGGTGGACACCTCGACCAGCCATGTGGGATTCCGCTGCATCATCAGGCAGGCGGGAGCAGCGCCATGAGCAATGCCACTCCGCAGGAACTGGGCATCCTGGCCAAGCTGGTCCTCGTGCTCGCTGTCGTGCTGTTCGTCGCCGGCGTGCTGTGGCACGGCGTTACGGGCGATGCCTTCCGACGATTCTGGCACGACCTGGTCGAACGGCCGGACGAGCCGATGAGATTCCGCTTCATCCTGCAGCCGTTGATGGCTGCGCTCGCCGCTATCCACGATGGACGCGAGGACGCGCGGGCCGGCCGCTCTGCGTATTTCGTGGCGGTGCTGCGCAATCCGCAGGAACGCATTGGATTGCTGCGCGAGGGATTGAACGCGACCGCCAGAATCATCCTTCTGGGGCTGGCGATGGACGTGATCTATCAGCTCCTCGTGCTCAAGACATTCTATCCGAATGAGGCGCTCGTCATCGCGTTGCTGCTCGCATTTGTACCGTACCTGATCATCCGAGGCATCGTTTTTCGCATTGCACGGTCGCGCATCCGCGGACCGCGCGGTGAGGGCACCGACATCAATCGTCAGCAATAGGGAACCCGGCATGGCAGATCCAGACTCCGCCCCAAGCGCGGGCAGGTTCGAGGTGAGAGTAACCTCAGACAGCCACTTTGGCTGGATACGCACCCGCCTGAGCATCGAGCGCACGATGATGTCGTGGATAAGGACAGCAGTCGCGCTGATCGGCTTCGGCTTCGCAATCGTCCAGTTCTTCGTACGCTTCGAACAGATGCCCGGAGCCCGACCTGCTGCTTATCCAAACGCACCGCGGGACCTCGGGCTGGCGCTGATCTCATGCGGCGTCCTGTCGCTACTCATTTCGGTTTGGCAGTACTTGTGGGGCATTCGTTACCTTTGGAGCGAAACGTTCGCCCCAATTGCCGGACTGAAAAGGGAGGGAATGCATACGCCGGTAATCGCCGTCGCCGTCCTCCTCATTTGCATCGGCTTGTTTGCCTTCTTTGCCGTGCTGCTGCGCCTCGTGTAGCCGCCGCGCGAAACTGCGACCGAAAGGGGTTCCGAAATGACCAACCCAAGCCCGACCATCGTAGACAGGTTCATGAGCATGAGCATGAAAGCGAAACTCTTGACGATCGTTGGCAAACAAGGGAGGCACAAATGAATCGCAGGCTCGGGATCATCATCGTTGCGCTGGGCGCTGCCGCGGTGGGCGCTGGGATCACCTCCTCGTTTGCGGACGAGGCCGGAGTCGAGGCGCGCGTCGGCGAGTTGCGCGGCGAAATTCTGTCGCTCTTGGCGCCTGCGGGTGCCGTAGCCACGGAAACGAACCCAAATTACAAGGGCGCTGCGGCGCCCGCGCCTGCGGCTCCTGCCTCGCCTGCTGCCGCGGACTGGCCGAGCTACAACAAAACGCTGACTTCCGAGCGCTTCTCCGACCTGAGCCAGATCAACTCGAAGAACGTCGCGAAGCTCAAGGTCTTATGTACCTACGACACCTGGCGATTGACGAGCTTCGAGACCGGCCTGATCATGGTGGAGGGCGCGCTCATCGGCACCACCGAATTCGATATTTTCTCGATCGACCCCTCGACCTGCGCCGAGAACTGGCGCACGCACGAGGAATATCCGGCCTACATCATCCCGACCAATCGGGGCGCGGCCTACCTGGACGGGAGGTTGTTCCGTGGGACAGACGACGGGCGCGTGCTGGCCTATGACTTCAAAACCGGCAAGCGGCTCTGGGAGGCGACGATCGCGGACGTGAAAAAGGGCGAAGACGTGCCAGCGGCACCGATCGCCTGGGAGGGCCTCGTCTTCATCGGCAACGCCGGCGGAGACTTCAAGAGCGCCAAAGGGCACATGTACGCGCTCGACGCCAAGACCGGCAAGATTGTGTGGCAATTCTTCCTCGTGCCCAAGACCGAGGGCGATACTGTTCGCGGGCCTGAGGGCGCCTCGCCGCTCGACACTTCGACTTGGAAAAACGTGCCTGGCGCTCCGATCAGCGGCGGGGGAGCCTGGACTTCTACGACCTTGGACCCGGCTTCTGGCCTCTTGTACGTGCCGGTTGGCAATCCCGCGCCTGACTACGACAACAGCGTCCGCCAGGGGGACAATCTCTTCACCGGTTCCGTCGTTGTCCTCGACGCCAGGACCGGCGCGTACAAGAACCATTTCCAGCTTGTGCCCAGGGATTGGCACGACTGGGACGTCTCCAACCCGCCGGCTTTGATCAAGACGAGGGGGGGCAAACGGCTCATGGCGGTGGCGCCAAAGGACGGACACCTCTACGGCTTTGATCTTGCCGACAACAAGCTCTTGTACCGGACGCCGGTGACGAGAATCGAGAATGTGGAAGAGCCCTTCGCTGTCGACAAAGACGTCCATTTTTGTCCGGGCGCCGCGGGCGGGGGGGAATGGAACAGCCCGGCCTACGACCCTGTGACCAATTTCATCTTCACCGGCGAGGTCGACTGGTGCGTGACGGTGAAGCTGCAGACCAGGGAAGAAATGGCGGCTGTCCCGCTCGGGCAGGTGTGGACGGGAGATAAAAACCTCAATCCGTTCAACGTGTTCGGAAAGTTCTCGCGTGCCGACGGCTTCTGGGCGGGATGGCTTCACGCGGTCGACGCCGACACAGGGGTGTGGAAGTGGAGGCTGAAGTCCAATTATCCGATCATGGGCGCTGTGACGCCGACCGCTGGGGGCCTTGTGTTCTTCGGTGACCTGGGCGGCAATTTCTATGCAATTGACGCGGCAACCGGCCAGAAGCTGTGGGGACAGAAGATCGGCGGCGCGATCGGTGGCGGGGTGATCACTTATACGGTGAACGGCACTCAAAAAGTTGCGGTGGCGACCGGCTACGTAGCTCCCGCCTTTCCTGCCGAAATCAGGAGAGCGAAGATCGCGATCCTGGGCGTCGAAGGCAACTGAAGCAGCCAACGGCGGCGGCGGGCGCCGCGCGAACCCATAGGAGCCTAGTCATGGAGCTCGATCCGGTTCTGCTGTCGCGGGTGCAGTTCGCCTTCGTCATCAGCTTCCATATCATCTTCCCAGCCTTCACCATTGGGCTCGCCGCATGGCTTGCAACTCTCGAAGGCGTGCGGTTGTTGACCGGCAACGAGCTCTATCGGCGGGTCTTCGACTTCTGGCTCAAGATATTTGCTCTGTCGTTCGGCATGGGCGTGGTCAGCGGCATCGTGATGGCGTTCCAGTTCGGCACCAACTGGAGCGTAATGGCCGAGCGCACCGGATCGATCCAGGGGCCGTTGCTGGGCTATGAGGCCTTCACCGCCTTCATGCTGGAAGCGACATTCTTCGGCGTCGTGCTCCTCGGCCGCGACCGCGTGCCGCCCTGGTTCTACTTTCTCTCCTGTTGCATGGTCTCGCTCGGCACCATGTTCTCGTCGTTCTGGATCCTCGCCAACAACAGTTGGATGCAGGTGCCGCTCGGCCATGTCATCGTCAACGGCAGGATCGAGCCGGGCGACTGGTGGGCCATCACCACCGGGCCCATCATGCGGGTTCGATGGCCGCACATGCTGCTGGCCGCCTTCCTGACCACCGGCATGTGCGTGGCGGCCACCGGCGCCTGGTACCTGCTGCGTGACAAGGACGCGCCGGAGTCGCGCGCCATGCTGCGCTGGGGACTCGGGCTCGTTGCCGTTATGATCCCGATCCAACTGTTCTTCGGCCACGTGACGGGCCTCTACGTGCTTCAGCATCAGCCTGCGAAGTTCGCTGCGATCGAGGCGCGCTGGAAGACGCAACAGCCGGCAAGCGAGGTGCTGATCGCTTTGCCCGATCCATTCGAGGAGCGGAATCTCTTTGCGATCGAAATCCCCAAGCTCGGCAGCTTCATCGCCTCCGGCAATTGGACCGCGCGCGAGATTGGGTTGGAGACCTTCCCGCCCGAAGACCGCCCACCGGTGATCATTCCCTTTTTCGCGTTTCGCATCATGGTGGGAATGGGCCTGGTCATGCTCGCGGTATCCTGGTTCGGAACCTTTCTGCGCTGGCGCGGCCGGCTGGAGAGCACGCGCTGGTTTCTATGGGTGGCGTTCCTGTCCTTCCCCAGCGGCTTCATCGCCGTGCTGGCGGGATGGTTTACCGCCGAAGTCGGCCGCCAGCCCTGGGTCGTCTATGGCCTTCTGCGCACGAAGGATGTCGTAACGCCGTCTTTGACGACGGGTGACGTGCTGTTTTCGTTGGCGTGCTACGTCATCGCCTACGCTACAATATTCGGCTTC
The DNA here is from genome assembly GCA_900129675.1 of Bradyrhizobium erythrophlei. Taxonomy (GTDB): domain Bacteria; phylum Pseudomonadota; class Alphaproteobacteria; order Rhizobiales; family Xanthobacteraceae; genus Bradyrhizobium; species Bradyrhizobium erythrophlei_A. Next base: position 210,735 of record FSRD01000003.1, read on the forward strand.
GGTCTATTTTTCATTCACCGACTTTTGCGCGATGGCCCTGGGCGCGATGCGTCGGACCGGGCGAAAATGACTCCGGCTCGGCCGCTGGCTGTTGCAATGCAATCCTCCACGGAGGAACCCCGATGAGTGCGACGGACCCCTCAGCGCTAGCCCTGTTCTGGGTCGCCGTGATCGGCGTGGCGATTCTCGCCTATGTCGTCCTCGACGGCTTTGACCTGGGCGTCGGGATCCTTTTTGGCGCCACCAAAGACGCGGCGCTGCGGGACGAAATGATCGCCTCGATCTCTCCATTTTGGGACGGCAACGAGACCTGGCTGATCGTGGTGGGCGCAACGTTGTTCGCAGCCTTCCCCGCCGTCTACGCAGTGTTCCTGGGGGCCTTTTACATCCCGGTGCTGCTGCTCCTCTTGGCACTGATATTCCGCGGCGTGGCGTTCGAATTCCGCGCTCGGGGCGCTGCACAAGGATTCTGGGATCGTAGTTTCGCGGTCGGCTCGCTCGTTGCGGCCTTTATCCAGGGCGCCGCGGTCGGCGCCATGATCCGCGGAATACCCGTCGTGAACGGCCAATTTTCCGGAGGCTCGTTCGACTGGGTCGCAGGGCTTCCGTTCCTGTGCGGGATCGGACTCGTGCTTGGTTATGCCCTGCTGGGCGCGGGCTGGTTGGTGCTTAAGTCCGAAGATCCGCTACGCGGCTGGGCGCGCAGTCGCATACCGGTGCTTGCCGGTGCGGTTGTTGCGGTCCTGTGCGCTGCCGTCGTGATGGCGTTCATCGATCGGGCCCGCATGACTGGAAACCTCTTCCTCGACCGTTCCTGGGGCTTTGTCTTTCCGCTGATCGGCATCATCGCGATCGTGGGCATTTTTTCAGGTGTGCGTCAGCGTCGCGACTCATGGCCGTTCGCCATGACCGTCTTGCTCTTCGTGGCCGCCTTTCTCTCGCTCGGGGTGATGTTCTGGCCGTACATGATCCCCTACAGCGTCACGGTGGCCGCGGCGGCAGCGCCTGAGGCTTCCCTGTCTTTTCTGTTTTGGGGCGCCGGACTGTTCGTGCTGCCGGTGATCGGCGCCTACACCGCGGTCGTCTACTGGATGTTTCGCGGTAAGCAGCGCAAAGGCTACACCCCGACGAGCGCGCCGCCCTCTACCGTAAGGAGATCATAACGAAGTCATGCCCTCGACTACACCTGAAATAGCAACACCAACTGGAGGAAATTGAAATGGCCAAGACGGATAAGCCGAACATCCTCATTCTTTGGGGCGACGATATCGGCTGGTGGAACATCAGCTACAATAACCGGGGTCAGATGGGCTATCGGACTCCCAATATCGATAGAATCGGCAATGAAGGAGCGACGTTCACCGACTACTACGGGCAGCAAAGCTGTACGGCCGGGCGGGCCGCCTTCATCACTGGCCAGAATCCAATTCGCACCGGGCTTACCAAAGTCGGAATGCCGGGAGCTGACACGGGTCTCAAAGCTGACGATCCGACGATCGCTGGGCTGCTGAAGCCGCTGGGTTACGCCACCGGCCAGTTTGGCAAGAACCATCTGGGGGACAAGGATGAGTTCCTCCCGACGCTTCACGGCTTCGATGAGTTCTTCGGCAATCTGTATCATCTGAATGCTGAGGAGGAGCCAGAGGATGTTGACTATCCGAAGAACCCGGAATTCAGGAAGCACTTTGGACCCCGAGGCGTGCTCCACTGCCGCGCCGATGGCAAAGGCGGACAGACGATTGAGGATACCGGCCCCCTGACGAAGAAACGCATGGAGACGATCGACGACGAGGTAACCGAACGTGCCATGGGCTTCATCGACAAAGCCAACAAGGAAGGCAAGCCCTTCTTCCTCTGGTACAATACGACGGCAATGCACTTCAGGACACATTGCGCCGAAAAGCACCGGGGTAAAAGCGGTCAGGGTTTCTACAACGACGTCATGGTCGCGCATGACGAGCACATCGGCCAGATGCTCGCCAAACTCGACGAACTTGGCATCGCAGACAACACGATCGTCATGTATTCGACGGACAATGGTCCTCACTACAATACATGGCCGGACGGCGGCATCACTCCGTACCGCAGTGAGAAGAACACGAACTGGGAAGGTGGTTGGCGTGTACCTGTCTTCGTGCGCTGGCCGGGCAAGATCAAGGCGGGCACAGTATTCAACGATGTCGCATCACACCAGGATTGGCTGCCCACACTTCTTGCGGCGGCAGGAGATCAGGACATCTCAGCGAAGCTCCTCCAAGGTCACAAGGTAGGAGACAGGACCTACAAGGTGCATATCGACGGTTACAACCTGCTGCCCTATCTCACCGGCGCGGCAAAGCAGAGTCCCAGAAATTTCTTCTTCTACATCAGCGATGATGGCGACATCCTGGGCATCCGGATGGGCGACTGGAAGGTCGTGCTTATGGAGCAAAGAGCCCAACAACTTATGTGCTGGTTCGAGCCGTTCGTAAAACTTCGAGCGCCGAAGATCTTTAATCTGCGGCGGGATCCGTTCGAGCGCGCGGACCATAACTCGAACACATACTGGGATTGGTTGATCTCCCACGCCTACATCATCTACGAAATGCAGGGGCTTGTGGCCCAACAAATCCATGCCTTCCTGAAATTCCCGCCACGCCAGAAGCCGGCCTCGTTCAACCTGGACGAAGTACTCCGGCATCTGCAGGAAAGTTCCGGAAGCGCCAACCACTAGCCCACTTCGCCCACTGAAGGGCTGCAAGACCCAAAGTGATTGATTTGGCGGGAGCGCGTCCCGAAAGGTCTTCACTACGTCGGGGATCGAGACCCAGCCGCTGAGCCGGAAATTTTCGGCGGCGGCTGGCCGGCAGTTCGAGCCTGAGCTTGTCGAGCAGGAGGCGGAGTTCGGGCTCCGACCGGGTGTAGTACGTGGGGAGCAGCTCGCGCCCGTCGGTGGTCGGCGCGAGTACGTCGATCTTCTGCATGGCGGCGATCTTCTGCAGCACGCCGTGACGGTGGGATTTGCTCCTTGAGATTGGTGCACATCGGAATGCGAATGACACCCGGGCAGAACCTTACGAGCGACGACCATGGCAGCCTCCTGGTGCTTGCTGTTTTGGCGCTCATCGTTGGCGCAGTTTCAGGCTTAGTAGGAGCGCTCTTCCTGCTCTTGCTTGAACGGGCGGACAGGTTTCGCGATGCCCTCATTGTCTGGGCGCATTCGAAAGCTTTCGCCGGCTTTTTGGTCGTTAGCATTGGTTGTGCCGCCGGGGCGGGGGTAGCGGCTTGGCTGGTTCGCCGCTACTCGCCTCACGCGTCAGGGAGCGGCATCCCACACGTCGAGGCGGTGCTGAACGAGGAACTGCCGCAGGCGCCGTTTCGCATCATACCGGTGAAATTCGTTGCAGGGGTGCTGGCGATCGGTTCGGGGCTGGCGCTCGGCCGCGAAGGCCCAAGTGTTCAGATGGCGGCGACCATTGGGCATCTCGTCGGCAAGGAATTTCGACGCGGCTGGCCCGACTGCAGAGTGTTGCTTGCCGCAGGCGCCGGGGCAGGCCTGGCCACTGCTTTCAACGCTCCGATCGCCGGCGCTATTTTCGTTCTGGAGGAATTGGTGCGGAGATTCGAGCTACGCGTTGCGATAGCGGCGCTTGGCGCGTCGGCGACCGCCATCTCCGTGTCACGTATGCTCCTCGGCGACGCAGCAGACTTCCATGTTGGAGCGTTGGCCTACGCTGGTGCCGCAACGAGGCCGCTCTACTTTGTCCTTGGGGCGGTCGCCGGGCTGACGGCGATTGTCTATAATCGCTTGCTGCTCGGAACTATTGCGACGATTCGTCAACTCGACCGGTGGCCCGTCGAGTTGCGTGCCGGTCTTATCGGCGGGGCAGTCGGGATGCTCGCTTGGTTCGTGCCCGACCTTGTAGGCGGCGGCGATCCGATTACGCAGCGCACTCTGGTCGGGGCGGGTACGCTTGGCCTGCTTCCGCTCGTTTTCCTGCTCAGGCTCGGGCTCGGCGCCATATCGTATGCGGCGGGGACGCCGGGGGGGCTGTTTGCCCCGATGCTTGTACTGGGAGCCCAACTGGGATTGTTCTTCGGTCAGCTCTGCCAGCTTGTATTTCCAGATCTGAACATTCAGCCTGAAGGATTCGCCGTTGTCGGGATGGCCGCCTTTTTCACCGGCGTCGTCCGCGCCCCGCTGACCGGCATCGTCCTTGTCGTCGAGATGACGGCAAACGTCACGATGCTCTTGCCGATGTTGGGGGCCTGTTTCATGGCCATGCTGGTGCCAACTCTGATGCACGATCCGCCAATCTACGATTCGTTGCGAGAGCTCACCCTGGAGCGCGAAAGAACCCGCCTCGAGCAGGCGGAAACTGCGGACGCCGGGCGTTCGACCACATCGCCGCGAACGGAAGACAAGCCGGGCCGTTCGATCAATGGCTGACCGGCATGAGCTTCGAACATTTTTGTGGCTTCGCCGGCGACGACAACAGCCAATAGCAGCCGAACCTGCTCCGCAATACCCTCACGACTGATGGCCGATGACATGCCTCGATTCCCTTTCGCCCATGCCGGATTTGCATAGCCCAGCCGGATTGGAACACTTAACCTAGAACGCTGTGCACGATGAGATACTCGTTACTCCAGAGAGCGAACAGGAGAGTTGTTGCGGTGGCAATAATGATCAGGAAGCCCAGTTCAGAACCGGAGTAGCCGGGATGACGCCGTTGGATGTTATGTGGGTCGGTCTAGGCGGTGGCCTGGGGTCACTGTTGCGCTGGTTAACCGGGCGTGTGATCGGCGAGCACTATCATGGCGATTTTCCCGTCGGTACGTTCCTGATCAACGTGTCGGGTGCCTTCGCCATCGGCTACCTTTCCGTCCTGTTCAAGGTCGACTGGCGCGATCGGTATGGCACGGCTCTCAATGCCGGTGTTCTGACGGGGGTGCTCGGCGGCTACACGACGTTCAGCAGCATGCAACTCGACGCCGTCAAGCTAGCCGAAAAGAGAGGCGGCGTTCCTGCCGCGTCCTATCTTCTGCTGTCGGTCTTAGTCGGTCAGCTCGCCGCCGCGTTCGGCGGCACGCTTGCCCGTGCGCAGGGCTGAGGAGGACTTGCCGTGGTCAATATTGTCATACTGGTGTTCGTCGGCGGAGCCCTGGGTGCCATGCTGCGCGAGTTCACGATGCTGATGGTGCCGAACCTCGCGGACAATTTCCCGCTGGATATCCTCGTTGCCAATCTCGTGGCCTCGTTCCTGCTTGGTCTCGTCACAGCGCTGCATCGCAGGCAGGTGGTGTCCGAAGATGCCGAGATGCTGGCCGGCGCCGGCATTGCGGGCGGACTGTCAACATTTTCGAGCTTTGCCTATGGCGCGGTCGTGCTGATGTCGGCCTCGACGGCAAGCGCCGTCGTCGCGTCAGTCTATGTCGTGATCAGTCTGGTGCTGGGCTACATCGCAGTGACTGTCGGACTGAAGCTCGGCGGACAAGGCTCAGCATGAACCGCTCTCCTGCCGGGAAGAGACGCTCGTGGAAGCAGCCGTTTGCATTCGACATGTAGTTCGGACCGGCTTTCGCCGATGTGACGCGAGGGGTGCAATGTGACGGGCTTGATCGACGCGATAAGATCACACGTGCTGGCGCTGCCGGATCTGGCAAAGTTCGCGGTCGTTGTCGCGGCCATAGTCGGCGTTCCGCCGCTGGCGGCCCGCATCAGACTGCCGGCAATGGTCGGCTTGCTGCTTTTCGGGGTCGCGTTGGGGCCGCACGTGCTTGGCTTCTTCGGTGAGCATCGGCCGATTGCGGACTTCTTTGCCGAGCTGGGCAAGTTGTTGCTGATGTTTTCCGCCGGGCTTGAGATCGATATTGCCCTCTTCCGCAGGGCTCAGGCCCGGTCGATCATTTTCGGGCTTTTTACTACCACTGTGCCACTGCTCTTTGGCACTTTGCTGGGCCTCGGTTTTGGCTATGCGCTGATTCCGGCGATCGTCGTCGGATCGCTGCTCGCATCCCACACATTGCTGAGTGTACCGATAGTTCAGAGACTGGGTGTCATTCGGCTCGAACCGATCGTCGTGACAATCGGCGCGACCGTGCTGTCGGACACACTTTCACTGATCGTATTCGCGGTCTGCGTCTCGATGTATACGACTGGCTTCTCGGCGGAAAGGCTTGCCGTCCAGTTCGTCGAGATCGCCATCTTTGTGCCGCTGATCCTGATTGGCCTCAGTCGCGCCGGCGCCTGGGCATTGAGCAGGATGGGGAGTGACGAGGAGGCCCATTTCCTGCTGATGCTAGCCGTCATGGCGGTAGCAGGCGCGATCGCCGACTTCATAAACCTGCCGGGGATCGTCGGCGCGTTCCTGGCCGGACTGGCAGTCAATAGCGCGGTACAGGACGATCCAGCAAGGATCAAGCTGGAATTCTTTGGCAAAGCCCTGTTCATCCCGAGCTTCTTTGTTGTCACCGGTCTGCTGATCGATCCGGTCGTGTTCGCCGCAGACGTCGTCCACCATTTCGGTCTGGCCTTGGGGATCGTCGTGGCTTTGCTCGCGGGAAAGTGGATCGCCGCGGCGGTTGGGGCCCGCGTCTTCGGTTACGCGCCGGCCGCAAGATCGACAATGTGGGCGCTCACCTTGCCGCAGGTAGCCGCAACCTTGGCCGCCGCGGTGGTCGCCTTCGACACGCGCAACGGGGCCGGGCAACGAATGCTGGACGGCACGATGCTCAACGCGGTCCTCGTGTTAATGCTGGCCACGTCCATTCTCGGGCCTGTGCTGACGGAACGCTTCGCGCCCCGCATGCTGGAGGGCGCGATGCGCGATACCCGGCAGACCAGCGCGTGAGTTACCAAGCCGTTCGGAGCCGACGACTTGCTTGCGGCCGTCCGGTGCTGGTCGAGACGACATGTTTGAAGATGTTCCGAGGTGCCCAGCATGCATGAATGGCTCGTTGCAATCACCGATGGCGCGGTGCTGGTCATCGATGCGATGGTATTGGTCATCATAGCGATCGGGACGATCCAAGCCTTTGTCCAGGGTTTGCGGGTCATGCTCTTGCCATCTGCGACCGGACATGAACGGCGAGACGTGTGGCTGCACTATGCGCGCTGGCTGGTCGCCGGCCTCACCTTTCAGCTCGCCGCCGATATCCTTGCGACCTCAATCGCTCCGAACTGGGACGAGCTGGTGCGCCTCGCGACTGTCGCGGTGATTCGAACTTTGCTCAACTTCTTCCTCGAGAGAGATCTCTCCGAGGTTCGCAAACGGCAATTCGAGCCTGTAGACAGCAAGTCTACTTCCGAATGATGCAAACCCGTATGGTCAATAAATTGAGACTGCTCAAAGGCGGCAGTGTTCCAACATTTTTGGTCTTGGACCGGTGTTGCACAACAAGCTTGCCGTGGATGCTTGAGTAGGGACGACGGGGGTCGCAAGCAATTCTGGGTACCGCAGGTCAGTGCAACAATTTGAGTGCTCCATGGCAGTGCTTGAACTTCTTGCCAGAGCCACAGAGGCATGGGTCGTTGCGGCCGGGAACGAGCACCTTGTGTATCGGTCGTCGCGTATCGTCGATGGTGTCTCTCGCAGGTGCACGGCGGGCAAGCCAGTACGCATGGACGTTGCGAGCGGCTGGCGCTATCAATTCTACGAACGCCTGATGTCTCGCATCGGCATCCTGGTAAGCCTCGACTAATTCCTTCAGCCTGTCCCAGCCGCTTTCGGTGCCGTAGAGATGGATGGCCTCGAACCAGTCGGGATGCGCTTCAAAGAGCGGTTGCCAACCCGAAGGGTCGAGTGCGATGCCCTTGACGTAGCCGCAGCACCACTCGTCGACAATCGACACAGTGCGTCCTTTGTGGTCGCGTTCTAAGAAAAGCGGCTCATAATACTGCGGGAACTGGGTCAACGTGACTGCAATATCGTTCGCGTGGCGCATCAGCAGGTCAAGGATGCGTTGCGCCTGCTTCTCGCTCGTAAACTTCGGAGACTGCTTGCCTTCTGTAGAATCCCAAACCCACCGCATCCACTCCGACGGCATGATGACATTCGGCCCCGATAGCACCGCGCAGAGAAAGCCGTCGAGGCCGGACACATCCATTGCATTTTCGAGGCCGTCGTCGGAAAGCAGAAACGCGTCAAGTTCCTCGATCTCCTGATCGATCAGCGGCCCGGATTTGATCGGTCTCATTGGTCAGCCCCATTTAATCACGAAGCCTGGCTTTGCGGACTGATGAGAAGCATCGGGCCACCGGCCATTGCCAAATGTTGATCCGGGACTCTTCCAGCTGCTCACGCCGCCTCTTGATGGTAATAGTTTAGGAGCCCACCCAGCCTCTCGCGACATTGTACCGGCTCCTCGTGACGCGTTTGCGTGACCCGACGGAACAACAGGACGTTGGACTTCCCTTGATGATTCCGCTCGGCATGGTAATGCGCCACATACTCACTCAGCGCTCGCCGCAAGGAGCGCTCACCAAAGACAATGATCTTCGACAAACACTCCGCCTTGACCGATCTCACCCAGCGTTCGGCATAGGCGTTCAAGTTCGGACTTCGCGCAGGCAGCGGGAGCGTCTTGACCCGGCCTGACTCGATGATCGCTCGAAAGGAGATGGTGTACTTCGTGTCGCGGTCATGCAGGAGATAGCGGCAGTCTCGAAGGGTGCCGCATCCCTCCATAGTCACGTTCCGAGCCATTTGCTGCATCCATTGCTCGTTCGGGTGGATGGTGATCCCGGCGATTTCCACCTTGCGGCTCTCGAGATGGATAAAGAACAGCACGTAGTAAGTCACCAGTCCGCGCAGCGTGAGGACCTCCGCTGTGAAAAAGTCGGTGCCCGCCAGAACCGCGAGGTGAACCCGAATGAATGCCGCCCAGGTCGTCGTGTGCTTGCGCGCCGGTGCGGACGGCAGGCCGTGACGGCGCAGAACATTGCCGACCGTTTGATCCGAGATCTCATGCCCCAGATTGGCTAGCGCCCCAACAATCCGATCATAACCCCAGGACCGGTTCTCCTCGGCCATGCGAACAATCAATTGCTCAACTCCTTTGTCGATTCGTGGCCGCCCCGGGGCTCGACGTGCCTGTGATCCATCGAACTTGCGAGCTATGAGCCTTCGGTACCATGCCAGGATGGTGTCGGGCAGGGCGGTAGCCGCCACCTCGCCGAGGGCCTTGCGGCCCAGTCGATGTCCAATCTCGCCGAGCTTCGTACGCTCGACGTCCGAGAGCTTCAGGCGCCCTTTCAACAGGGACTTCAGGATTCGGTTTTCAGCAACCAGATACTCATTCCGTAGCAGTAGCTCTTGGTCCACGGTCCCGGTGATGTAGGCTAGGATACGTGCCCACTCCATAACTTCCCCCTCTCGCTCGCGGACCCACAATCGGCGCCATGGATCGCCCCACGAAACCTAGCGGACGACACGCGGTGAGGCTACGCTGGGATAGAGATAATTACCCGACTTTCTTATAGATTTAATTTTTTGGCCATACGGGGTGAAAGACATGCGTAACCAGGAAGGTTTGCGTCCGATCAAGCGATACGAGTGCCTGATCGGTTCGATCCGACGGGAATGCGTTGACCACGTCATTGTATTCAGCGAACGCCACCTCCGTCACTTACTGCTCTGTTACATGAAATATTACAATGGGACCCGCGCGCATCTATCCCTGGAGAAAGATGCACCGGTCTCAGGCGCCGTCGATCGCGCTGGGCGCATTCTTTGTCGCCCAATCTTGGGCGGACTCCACCACCGATACGCCCGGATTTAATCTACGACAGGCACAATGGCGGCAGCTTCTCGAAGAACGCCAGCACGTGGCGACGCTTCAACTGGCGGCGGATTATTACCTGGCCAACGGCATCAACTCCGTGAACCTGGAAGACCGACTTGGCGATGTCGAAACCGATTGTCGTGACTGTCTGCATGGCTCGCTCCTCTGAATCGTGGGAGCCTTAACTGCGCCCACATCCGTGGCACTCACGTGCCGGTGGAGGAGCCGTCCACAGCATCAACAAGAGACTCATGCACTGCACAAAAAGAGGCGCGGAGAACTAAGAAAGGCCGGCTTCAGGACCGCCGCTTCCCGTCTCAACCCGCAACGTGATAGGCGGTGGATACGCGTCTGTAAGCTCTAGCCCGTTCGGCGAAGCGAGTGCCGCTTCCAGGAGCGGTTCGACGTCCACTTGATCCGTCGAGAGGGCCCCTTCCGTGATCACGAGGCCAATGCCGCCATTCTCGAAAAACGTGTCGCTGTCGTCGGTCACGCTCAAGACCGTCGCGCTACCTACCGCAGCGACGATCTCCCGCCCACGAAGTTGGAGCGCCAGCGCGACGCGCTTTTCAAGGCTCCAGCGGTAGGTTGCCTCGGCCAGGATCGTGCACGCATCGTCGCGCACTTTGACGAGGCGCACCATGTCGCCGCCCTGCAGCAGCAGAGCATAGTAGCGCCGCAAGCCCTGGACACGCGCAGCCAAGCCGGCGCTTGATCCAAGATGAACGGCGACAGTGCTGGAGACGCGATAGTCCTTCCATTCGCGCGTGCCGTGAATGATGATGCCACTGCCGCGATCCTGTGAGATGCGGAAGGCCGGGGCGAAGTTCTTGCTGAAGAGACTGACATTGTTGACCCATGATCGGCGCCAGAACGCGCCCGGCTGCTTTGGTCGCCGCAACCCCAATTTTGGCGCGCCGTCCCAACGGAGATAGTCGAGCCAGACGGTGCCGTCCGCTCGCGCGCCATGCGACGTCAGCGCAATGCCTATGCGCTGGATCGGTTGGCCGTCGAGGTCCGGAAGCGTCCATTTCAGAACGCCCTCGGCGCCGGGCGCGAGATCGGCGGACGGACCGTCGAAATCGACCAGACGATCGTCCTGTCCGTAAGCTTTTATGCACAAGGAGGCCGAAACTGCTGCGGTGTTGGTGTCGTCGGCGACCACGCGCGCCATTACGATCTGCCCGGGATAGACGCGCGGACTGGCTTGCAGGTCATAGGTGCGCATATCGACGACCTCAGGCGGCGAGAAGGTCGGCGTCAGCGCCGCCGCCGAACGTCCGCGCGCCAGTCCTTTGAACCGCAAGGCGAGAGCCGGCTGCCCCGAATTCTGGCCCTGTTCGAGAGAGAGCAGGTCGGGCTGAATGGCGTCGCGCTCGGCGATGAAGCCCTGCACGCTGCCGGGCAGCGAGAAGTGGAATTGCGCGCCATCCTTAGGCGGCGCCAGCGCAGCCTGTCCCGCAAGCTGCTGGCCGAGATTGGCGATATCATAGGCGATGCGTACCGCGTCGTTGATGGCATAGCCGCCGTCGCTGGCCGAGATTAAGGTGCGGTCGGCGAGCGGGCCGCGCCAGTCGGGGCCGCCCTCGAGCCCTTTGAGCCCGTGCATAATTCCGATCAGGCAGCCGACGTTGCCGGAATTGCAGTCGGTGTCCCAACCGGCAGTGTTGACGATCGTCATCGCTTGATGGAAGTCGCCTCGCGAATAGAGCAAAGCGAGAATAATCAGCGCGTGATTGGGCACGACGTGGCAAGCGCCGGGAAATTTGTCGTAGCCATATTGATCCTCGATTTTCTGCCGCGCGTCGCGCCAGTCCGGTAGCACCGCATGCCAAGCCCGCACGTCGGCAACGAGCCGCGCGATGAGCGAATTGCCGGGAATGACCGACAGGCCAACATCGATGAGATGGTCGATATCGAAGGAAAGGAAAGCCTCCGCCTCCATGGCGGCGAGAAGCTTGGCAGCGTGGACAGATTCACCGTCGTGACTGACGCTGGCCGCCGCTTCCGCGAGTCGCGCGGCGAGCTTGGGTTGACCCGGCGCCACCAGCGCCCAGCCGTCGATGAATATTTGCGCGCCGATCTGCTCGGCGACCGCCTGTCCGTTGATCGCGATCGAACCGGAATGCGGGGCGGGCACGCCGCGCTTGAGGTTCAGCCACGCGGTATGTTCGGTCGAATTGCCATTGCCGCCCCACCACAGGATGGAGCGTTGCTCGACGATCGCGTTCAGCCACGTCTTGCCGATTTCCTCGGCTGACAGATCAGGCTTGACGCCATGTTCGGCGAGGGCACGCACGAAAGTGAACGTGCCGGAAACATCGTCGTCGGTGACGACCAACGGCACATTGAGGCGATCGTGAACATAATATTCGATTGGACCCAGTTCGTTCATGATCCTCTGATAAGTCCAGCCTTCAATAGGCCGGCCGAGATAGACGCCGATCAACTTGCCCAGCACGCCGGCATAGATGCGTTCGAGGTAATCTTTGGGGAAGGACATGAGTTCTGACCCTATTAATCAACCTTTGACCGAGCCGCTCGCCATGCCTTCGATGAAACGGCGTTGCATGAGCAGGAAGAACACCAGAGCGGGGGCGACGATGAGAATCGCCGCCGCCATGATTTCTCCCCAATCGCTGCTGTATTGGCCGCCGAGCGTGTAGAAGCGCACGACGGCGGTCTGCGCGTCGTGGCTCTGCAGGAAGGTCGATGATATCAGGAATTCATTCCAAGTGTTCTGGCCGGAAATGACCGCGACCGTCAAAATGCCGGGCGAGGCCAGCGGCAGGCAGACTTTGTAAAAAACCTGCCAGCGATTGGCGCCGTCCACGATGGCGGCTTCCTCAATCTCCTTAGGGATAGCGAGGAAATAAGTGCGCAGCAGGAAGATTGAGAATGGACTGAAGATTGCGGTGTAGACAAGCGACAGCGCGAAGACATTGTCGATCAACCCCAGATGCGCATAGCCGAAATAAAGCGGGAACAGATAGAGCTGGATCGGCAGCGTCGTCGTCGCGAGCAGATAAGCGCTGATCCAACGCCCCCCCGGGGCGGCTTGTCGGGCCAACGCATAGGCGGCCATCGAACAGGTGGTGCAGATGAGAACGACGGTCAGCCCTGTCACCTCGGCGCTGTTCAGAAGGGAGCGCCCCAATTGCGCGTCCGTCCAGGCGCGCGAAAAATTGACCCATTGTAGAGCGCTCGGCAAAGCGAGCGGATTGGCAACGATCTCGGCGCTGGTCTTCAAGGCACTGATGACCATCAGCGCTAATGGGAACATCGCGATGATCGCTCCTATCGCCAGCACGAGGTATGAGAGGGCGATCGTGCCGCGTCCAAGGGGCTGATTCATCAGACGCCCTCTCTCTGCTGTATCCGCACGTAGAAAACCGTCGCGATGAGGCCGAAGAAGCTGATGACCAGCGCGACGGCGGCGGCGGGACCGATCGTGTAATTGTAAAACGCGTAGCGATACGAGAGCGTCGAGAGCACTTCGCTCGAATAGGCAGGACCGCCTTGTGTGAGGACATAGACGAAGTCGAAAACCAGGAACGACCAGATGACCGTCATGATCATCATCAGGGTGATGGTCGGGCGGATGGCGGGAAGCAGCACATAGCGCATCAATTGAAGGAAATTCGCGCCATCGAGCATGGCCGCGTCGATCTGCGCCATATCGACCTGCCGGAGCGCCGCGAAGAAAATCACCGCGAGAAAACCCCACCAGTGCCAGAGGTCGACCGATGCGACGGCATAGAGAGCGGTTGGCGGGAGGGCGAGCGGATCGGAGAGGACGAACCCGTAAAGTTTGAGCCAGCCGACTAGACCCGATTCCGGATTGTAGATCATGCCCTGCCAGACTCGCGCGATCACGACCGTCGCGATAATCACCGGCAGGAAGTAGACGATCTGGAAGAACGTGCGCCCGCGTCGTACGACAAGCAGCAGCGAGCCAGCGACAAGCCCTATCGCGATCGGGACGGTCAAGAAAATCAGCGTCCATTTGATATTGTTGAGCAGCGCCGAAAAGAATACGGGATCGGCGAAGATCGTACGGAAATTGTCGAAACCGACAAAGGTCGGGATCGAGACGCCGTCCCATTCGACAAAAGCCATCGCGATAGTGAGAAGCGCCGGGATCAAGATGATCACGACGTTGATCACAAGAGCTGGCAACAGGAAGGGCATCGGCGTATCCGGGGAAGACGGTCAGCAGGGTGGGCGCCAGTGACGAGGGGCGGCGTCGCCGCCCCTCCTAAGCTTTGTCTCAGCGCGCGGCGAGCGGCGGCACTTTGCCGTCCGCCATTTCCTTGGCAAAGGTCTCCTGCATTTTCTTGAGATAGTCGTCAGTTGAAATCTGTCCGAGCCAGACCTGTTCAATACCATGGATGAGATAGTCCTCTGTCGCTGGAGGCCAGAAGGTCCAGGTCGTATAGCCAAAGTTTCCCTGAGCGACCGCCTTGGAGAACGACGTCACGGTGGCCGCAAACAGCGGCGACACGTTCTTGGCGAGCTTCGCCTCATCGATTGATGTCAGAGGCAGGTTCCAGTCGCCTGGCCAGTCCCTACTGATCAAATCGTAAAAAGCGTCGGAATAGAGATAATCGAGGAACGCGCCGGCGCCGTCGGGATTGGCCGAATTCTTGTTGATCGACATGGTGCTCCCGGTCCCGATCGCATAGGTCGGGTAGGGCACGCCGTCGCGTAAGCTCGGGAGCGCCGCGACGCCGAGTTCCTGGCCGCTCTGCTTGAACGCGGCGACCATATTGTCGAATGAGAAAGTGCCGTTGGGCGCCATGCCAGCCTCGCCCTTAGCGAGTAGCAGCGCCTCTTGATCGCCGCTCAGCGAGAAATAATTCTTGCCGAACCATCCCTTCTGATACCAGTCCTTGAGCATGTCGATCGCCTGCACGAAGACAGGATCGGTCCAGGGAATCTCGCCCTTCAGCGCCTTGTAGATATTCTCCGGCCCGGCGTAATGGTTGAGCACGACGGTGACGTGCCATTCATTGGCGGCGCGCCAGTCTGCGTTTCCGACCGAGAACGGCGTGATGTTCTTGGCCTGCATCGCTTCCGCCAAAGCATTCAGCTCGGCAATGCTCTTTGGTGGCGTCCAACCGTTCTTATCGAACAGTGTCTTGTTATAGTAGAGAACCATCGTCTCGAACGTGCGCGGCAGGGCGTAATTGTGCCCTTTGTATTCGCCGGTCTTCAGGACCGGCGCTAGGATACGCTTGTCTAGATTGTATTTCTTGATGTAATCATCTAGCGGCAGCAAATGGTCCGATAGCACAAGGGCCAACGTCGTGCTCGGCCCGGGCGTCATCACGATATCCGGTCCCTTGCCTGAGATCACCGCCATGCGAATCTGTCTGTCGCCATTGCTGCCGCCGCGAACGTCGAGGGTCAGTGGCGTGGTCGGATGCGCCGCATTGAATGGCGCGACGAGGTCCTTCTGTAGGATGCGCTGCTGCTCCGGATTGCAGCCGCGCTGATACCAGAGCGTGATCGGACCGTCGGCCATGGCCGGCGACTGCATCGCCAGAGTGGCGGCGGCCGTGACGGCGCCGATCAGCGCCGCAAACATCGATTGGGAACCCTCCGATAAGAGCATTTCCATGCTCCTCTTTGTTAATTTGGCGTCATTCCGCATTCCGTCCGTCCACGCGGATTGGCGTATGACGAGCTCGAATGGCATTTCACGATGTCGCCCGGCACGTAGTTAAGCCGCTTTTGGAGGTCTTTGCACGCATTGCCATCCAACCTTTGGAACAAGCTGGTCATACCAACGTATGAGTGGCTAGTGTTTTGCAGCTTTTTCAGCCAACGAAAGCTAAATATTTATCTTGGCCGGTGCGCCCGGTACGTCTTGCGGCCAGAAGCGGGCTCCGATGCTCCGCGAGCGCAGCCGTTTGAAATTGCTGACATTATGCCTGCGTCAGCACTCTCCGAAGCAATCGATCATGATCACCGGCCTTTGAGGATGCCTTCCGACAGGTTTTCACGGCTGCTGGCTGGCTAACGCCAAAATGAGACCGTGCGCAAGTGCGCGCAACAATGCTAACCTTGGCACTCCCGTGCGATCTAGGGCAGTGGGCCTAAAGACGGGGGTTGGCAGTGGAACTATCTTCGCAGGTCGGCGCCAATGGAATTGGTGGCCTACAGGTCTTGTGGGAGGATGGTGCAGTCGCCTTCTGCAGAGGGTGGCGTGACAGCGCGGAAGGTAGGCGTAATGGCGTGCTGGTCGTGCTCCCAGCCTCGGAGCAACCGACACCGGCCACCCTCGATCGCCTTGCCCACGAATACTCCTTAAAGGATGAGCTTGACAGCACGTGGGCCGTGCGGCCGCTGGAACTTTTGCGAGACCGCGGTCGGACCGTTCTGGTGCTCGAGGATCGGGACGGCGAGCTGCTCTGCGGGCTCGTCGGCATGCCGATGGATATTGGGCGTTTCCTGCGCCTCGCCGTCGGCGTGGCCGCAACGGTTAGCAAGGTGCATCAGTGCGGCCTCATCCACAAGGATATCAAGCCTGCCAATATTCTGGTGGACCGAGCCGGCGGAGAAGAGGTACGGCTCACTGGCTTCGGAATAGCGTCGCGCCTTCCGCGAGAACGGCAGCCGCCTGATCCTCCCGAGGTGATCGCCGGGACGCTGGCCTATATGGCGCCCGAGCAGACAGGACGAATGAATCGCTCCGTCGATTCGCGGAGCGACCTCTATTCGCTCGGCGTGACACTTTACGAAATGCTGACCGGGGGCCTTCCCTTTACGGCTTCGGATCCGATGGAATGGGTCCACTGCCACATTGCACGGCAGGCCGACGCACCTGGTGAGCGGGCGAGCGGAATTCCTGAGGTGCTTTCGTCTATTGTGATGAAGCTCCTCGCGAAGACCGCAGAGGAGCGTTATCAAACTGCCGCGGGTGTTGAGGCTGACCTGCGTCGTTGTCTGGGCGAGTGGCAGTCGCACGGTCGCATCGATCCATTCCCGGTGGGCGCGCACGACGCTTCGGACCGATTGCTAATCGCGGAAGAGCTCTACGGGCGAGAGCGCGAGATCGACTCCCTGCTCGCGTCCTTTGATCGGGTCGTAACGCGAGGCACGCCAGAGCTCGTGCTAGTATCCGGCTATTCCGGCGTCGGCAAATCCTCGGTGGTCAACGAGTTGCACAGGCGGTTGGTTCTGCCACGAGGCCTTTTTGCGTCAGGTAAGTTCGACCAGTACAAGCGCGACATACCTTACACGACGCTGGCGCAAGCCTTCCAAACCCTGATCCGCCAAATCCTCGTCAAGAGTGAAGCGGAAGTGGAGCAGTGGCGGCGCGCCCTGACAGAGGCGCTCGGCGCGCACGCACAGCTCATCGTCAACCTCGTTCCCGAACTGGAGTTCATCATCGGGAAACAGCCGGCCATCCCCGACCTGCCGCCGCGAGAAGCGCAGAACCGATTTCAATTGGTGTTCCGGCGCTTTCTTGGCGTGTTCGCCAGGCGGGAGCATCCGCTCGCGTTGTTCCTCGATGATTTGCAATGGCTGGATGCCGCCACGCTCGACCTCATCGAGCATCTGGTCACGCACGCGGAGGTGCGGCACCTGCTGCTGGTCGGCGCCTATCGGGACAACGAGGTCGATCCCGCTCACCCACTTTTGCGAACGCTGGATGCGATCAAGAAAGCGGATGCGAGGGTGGGTGAGATAGTGCTGGCGCCCCTCGGGCTCGACGATGTCGGCCGGCTTGCCGCCAATGCCATACACTGTGACCTCGAGCGCGCGCGGCCTTTGACGCAGCTGGTTTACGAAAAGACCGGCGGCAATCCATTCTTTGCGATCCAATTTTTGACCGAGTTGGCCGAGGAGGGGTTGCTCGCGTTTGACCCTGTTGCGCAAGCCTGGCGATGGGAAATCGATCGCATCCACGCGAAGGGTTACACCGATAATGTGGTGGATCTCATGGTGGAGAAGCTGAAGCGGCTTTCCCCCCGCACCCAGGAGGCGATGAAACAACTCGCCTGCCTTGGCCATGTCGCCGAGATCGCCACCCTGACTCTGGTTCACGAAGAAACAGAGGAGGCGATGCACGCGACGCTCCGGGAGGCCGTCTACGCTGGCCTCGTTGTCCATCAGGGTGGCGCCTACAAATTCCTGCACGACCGGATTCAGCAGGCGGCTTATTCACTGATTCCCGAAGAGCAGCGGGCCGATGTCCACCTGCGCATCGGGCGCGTGCTGCTCGCGAGCATGACGGCCGACCAGCTCGCCGAGCATCTTTTCGATGTCGCCGGCCAGCTCAATCGGGGCGCTGGACAGCTGATCGAGCGGCACGAGAAAGCACATGTGGCGACGATCGACCTGCGCGCCGGAAGAAAGGCCAAGGCGTCGGCGGCCTATGTGTCTGCGTGCGTGTATCTGGCGGCCGGAATGGCCGTGCTCGACGAAAGAGACTGGGACAGCCAGTACGAGCTGACGTTCAGCCTGCGGTTCGAACGTGCGGAGTGCGAGTTTCTAAGCGGTAATTTCGAAGAAGCCGAGCAATTGATCGTGGATTTGCTGCAGCACGCGGCGTCGAAAGTCGACCAGGCGACCACCTACCGTCTAAAGGTCCTGCTCCATACTCTGAAGTCGGAAAACGCCCAAGCCGTCGACAGCGCACTCTCGTGCCTGCGCCTGTTCGGCATCGACATCCCGGCGCACCCGACCCAGGCGCAGGTCCAGGCCGAATACGAGGCGGTCTGGCAGACCCTCAACGGACGGCCGATCGAAAGCCTGATTGATCTGCCGATGATGACCGATCCAGAAATGCCGGCCGCGATGCAAGTGCTGTCAGTCCTCCTCTCCCCGGCTTACTTTACTGACTTCCACTTATTTTGCTTGCTCGCGTGCCGCATAGGGAAGGTCAGCGTGGAGCACGGGACGAGCGGCGCATCCGCGCATGGCTGTGCCGAACTCGGCCAGATCCTTGGACTAGTATTTCACCGTTACAGCGAGGGTTATCGATTCGCCGAGCTCGCCTGCGACCTTGTCGAGAAGCACGGCTTCGTCGCCTACCGTGCGAAGGTCTACCATGCGATGGGAGTAGTTGCCGTCTGGACACAACCAATCGCAACCTCGATCAATTTCCTTCGGACGGCCTTTCGCATAGCAACTGAGACCGGGGATCTGACCGTCTCCTGCTACTGCATGGACAAGTCCATCACAGATTTTCTGATGCGGAACGATCCGCTCGACGCGGTGTGGCGCGAGTCGGAAATAGGCCTGAACTTCGTCCGGAAAGCCCGGTTCCACGACGTCGCCGCCGTTATCGTGAGCCAGCAACGCTTCATTGCGACCATGCAGGGCCGTACCTCGGCCTTCTCCACCTTCAGTGATGCGCAGTTTGACGAAGCGGCCTTCGAAGCGCAAATCACGGGTGGCGGGACGGCCACGGCGGCCTGCCTTTACTGGATCCTCAAATTACAGTCCCGTTTCCTGTCGGGCGACTACGCCGAGGCGCTCGCGTCAGCCGACAAGGCGAAGGCGCTGCTTTGGGCTGCACCCGTCCATTTCCAGCGGCTCGACTACTTCTACTACACCGCGCTGACGGTGGCCGGACTCTATGAGAACGCTTCGGCTGGCGACAAGCAAGCGTGGCGTGACCTCCTGGCGGTGCACCGGGAGCAACTGAGCGAGTGGGCCGAAAACTATCCGCCGACTTTCGGCGACAAGCACGCGCTGGTGTCGGCTGAGATCGCCCGTCTCGAAGGACGAGACGCCGATGCCATGCGCCTGTACGAGCAGGCCATTCGCTCGGCCCGCGAGCATGGTTTCGTGCAGAACGAAGGTCTGGCCTATGAGGTGGCTGCCCGGTTCTGGAGCGCGCGCGGCTTCGAGACATTCGCCGACGCCTATCTACGCAAGGCCAGGGATTGTTATCTTCGCTGGGGCGCCGACGGCAAGGTGCGGCAGCTCGACGAACGTTACCCGCACTTGCAGGAGGAACGGGCCCCGACCTCTCCCACCGCCACGATTGGCACGGCTGTCGGGCAACTGGACGTTGAGACGGTGGTCAGGGCTTCGCAGGCCGTGTCTGGCGAGATTGTCCTCGAAAACTTGACCAGAACACTCATGGTGATCGCGGTCGAGCATGCGGGGGCTGAGCGAGGCCTTCTGGTCCTCCCGCGAGGAGACCAATTATGGGTCGAGGCGGAAGCGGCCACCGGCCTCAACACGGTTGAGGTCAACCTCCGAAAGGCGCTCGTGACGTCCTCTGAACTCCCCGATTCGGTCCTGCAGTATGTCGTCCGGACCCAGGAACCGGTGATTCTGGATGACGCCTCCAAGGAAAAGCTGTTCTCGGCGGATCGTTACATCCTTCAGAAGCACGCCCGATCGGTTCTCTGTCTGCCGCTGATCAAACAGACCAAGTTGGTGGGCGTGCTCTACATCGAAAACAACCTGGCCGCGTCCGTTTTCACTCCCGCCCGGATCGCGGTGTTGAAGTTGCTGTCGTCGCAGGCCGCGATCTCGCTGGAGAATGCCCGATTGTACCGCGATCTCGCCGAACGCGAAGCCAAGATCCGGCGTCTAGTCGATGCCAACATCATTGGGATCTTCATCTCGAGGCGGGACGGGGGCATCGTGGAAGCCAATGACGCGTTTCTCAAGATGGTGGGGTACGACCGAGAGGATCTCGCCGCCGGCCGTGTGCGGTGGACCGACTTGACGCCGCCGCAATGGCTCGACAGTACCGCTGGCGCGCTAGAGCAGATAGACACAACGGGCGCGGCTCAAGCCTATGAAAAGGAGTATTTGCGCAAGGACGGCAGCCGCGTGCCCGTCCTGATTGGCTCGGCAGCGTTTGACGAAGCACGAGACGAGGGGGTCACCTTTGTACTCGATCTGACTGAGCGCAAGCGGGCGGAGGCAGCGGCACGCGAGGTGCAATTGCAACTAGCGCACGCGAACCGCGTCGCCACCATGGGGCAGCTCGCGGCTTCGATCGCCCATGAAGTAAAACAGCCAATCACCGGGGCTGTCACGAATGCCCAGGCCGCTCTGCGCTCGCTTGGTCGCCCGCCGTATGATCTGGAGGGAGTGCGGCTGGCGCTCGCTCGTATTGTTGAAGCTGGTTATCGAGCGGGCGAAATTGTCGACCGGATCCGTGCTCTGATCACGAAGGCGCCGACCCGGAACGAGCCCCTCGACCTCAATGAGGCGATTCTCGAGATGATTGAACTCACCCGTGGCGAAGCAGTAAAAAACTGCGTCTCAGTAAGGACCGATCTCGCGGCCGGCTTGCCACTCATCGAAGGTGATCGGGTGCAACTGCAACAGGTGGTCGTCAACCTGATCATGAATGCAGTTGAGGCGATGAGCGGCGCTAGTGACGGGACGCGAGAGTTGCTCATCAGCAGCCGGAAGGCCGCGCCGGACGGCGTGCTTGTTGCGGTGCGAGATTCGGGTCCGGGTCTGGCGTCGGCCGCCCTCGATCACGTTTTCGAGGCCTTCTACACGACGAAGCCCGCCAGTCTGGGGATGGGACTGTCAATCTGCCGTTCGATCATCGACGCGCACGGCGGCCGATTGTGGGCGAGCGCTAACCCGCCCCGCGGCGCCAGCTTTCAATTCGCCCTGCCGGCGACCGCAAACACTGCGTCGTGATGCTGCACTCGTGAGCCGTCCTAAAGAACAGGCAACCCGACCGCGAGTTCTGCTGTAGGTCAAACTGAGAAGAACTCAGTGCGAGCAAATGTCTTCCGCTTTAATTAAAGCTAAAAGGCCGCGCCATCGACGGGTGGCGCGGCCCGCAATTAGCTTATGCAATCCAAGCGTTTGAATCCAAACGAAGCGATTTTTACTTGTTTGTCCGATGAGCCGTAGATCGAGCGCCACCCCGCTGCCGCCCACCTTCTTGAAGGAGCCGGCAGCGAAATTTTTTTGCCTTTCCCGTTTTTGAGGAGCTAATGCCCGCTTTCGCGAAAAATCCCCGGGATGTCCGGTTGGCTTTGGCCATGAGAGCCGGCGCGAGCCTCGTACAGAGCCCCGAGGCCCTTAAACACACTTTGTTGCCTTTCGGCCCTCTGCGCTCACATGGGAGGTTTTTATCGGCTTGTGAAAAATCCGCCGGAGACTGCCAAACATTGACGACGTGAGGCGGCCTCCTAAATGACGCGCTCCACTCATCGCCAAAATGGAGAAGCGACATGTTCAAGTCACTTTCTAAAAAACTGAGGGCTTTCTTTGGAGCCCGCGATCCTGTCCCTGTCGGAAACCTAATCCGGCTGGCAAGTGAGGCCGAATCGCGCAATGTTTCTGGCTTATGAGAGAAGCTTGCAGCCTGGTCTGGTCGGTGCTGGTCCTATTGTTCCAGTCGCGGGCCTCGTTGGGAGCTGAGATCCTGGTCCTTCGTCATCAGCTTAACATCCAGCGACGGCACCTGCCAAAGAGACTGACTTTGAGTGCCATGGATCGCCTGATCTTTGTTGGGCTGTCTCGTTTGGCGCCAAGTACCCTCAATGCGCTAACGATTGTGAAGCCGGAGACGGTCCGTTGGCATCGTGCCGGGTTCAGATCGTACTGGCGCTGGAAATCACGACCTTGTTCCGGCCGACCGACGGTTGCGGTCGAAATACGACGGCTGATCCGCGAGATGAGCATTGCCAATCCGCCATCGCTGTGCTGCAGTACCTCGCCGCCAATACGTTAGACGATCAAAACGGCGTGGATTGCATGCCGGAAACGATCGACGGAGAAGCGTGGCCTGTTATTTTCTTCCGCACCTTGGCATCGGCTCTCGTGGAGGTGCAACCATGAAACACCTCGCGGCAATCAAAGAGCAGCTGCCGGTTCTGGTCGCTGCTGATGTTTATTTTCAGGACTCCGAACTCGGCGGGATGCCGGTGGTGCGGATGCGCGGCGACTCGATGAGCGAAGCTCTACGCGACGGGGATTTTGCGGTTATCGACACAACGCAAACCGAAGTCGCACAAGGCGGCATCTTCGCGCTGCTCGACGACGTCGCCAAGTTGATTATCGTACAGGTGACGCCCGTGCACGGATCGCGAGGACGGCGAATCCTCTGCACCTATGCAAACCCTCGCTATCCTCCGTTCGAACTTCCGCTCGAGGATCCCGTCAAGATCGTCGGGCGCGTTGCCCAGAAGTTCACGCGGTATCTGTAGTGGAGGGCCACATGAGCGAGCGCGAGGTTTACCTCGGCGATGGCCTATTCGCGAGTTGGGACGGCTGGCAGGTCAGGCTGCGCGCGCCGCGTGACGGCGGCGATCACGTGGTCTTTTTGGAGGACGGACTGACCCTGCAGGCGTTTTTCGAGTTTATCGACACTCTGCCGATAAAAAGGCCGAGCTGATCGAACCTGATGTTCCACGAAGGCCGCCGGTTCACGCCGGCGGGTTTTTCTTATTGGAATTGTCAGTCGACCAGTCCCAGCACTCTGCCGCCCCCCAATGATCGGTAGGCGCCCGGCTCACGGTCAGTTTACTGCCAAACGCTGTCTGATCGCCGAATAATCCCGCTGCGAAAGTGTTGTATGCCTGGGAGCGACCTTTCGTCCAAGGGAGGGAAGCCATC
The DNA here is from genome assembly GCA_900129675.1 of Bradyrhizobium erythrophlei. Lineage (GTDB taxonomy): Bacteria > Pseudomonadota > Alphaproteobacteria > Rhizobiales > Xanthobacteraceae > Bradyrhizobium > Bradyrhizobium erythrophlei_A. Next base: position 234,066 of record FSRD01000003.1, read on the forward strand.
ATGCGAAAAACGATTATGGCCCTGTTCGCACTGGCAGCGGTCGGCTTGGTTCTGCCAATGGCCGCACCGAGCGAAAGTTTCGCCCAGCTTGGCTCTAAGGCAGGTGGCGGTGGCGGTGGCGCCGCAGTTGGCGGTGGCGGCGGTGGTGGCTTCGGTGGGGGTGGTGGCTTCCGCGGCGGTGGTGGAGGCGGCGGAGGCGGCTTTGCCGGCTCGAAATTTAGCGGCGGCGGTGGTGGCTTCCATAGCGGCGCTGGTTTAGGTGGAGGAGGCTTCCGCGGTGGCGGCTTTGATGGACGTTTCGCGAGCGGTGGCTTCCACGGTGGAGGATTTCACCGAGGTGGATTTCACCGACGTGCGTTTGTAGGGTTCGGCCTCGGATCCTACGGCTACTATGACGGATACTATCCCTACGCCTACAATGACTACTACTACGATGACGGCGGTTGCTACGTTGTCCGTCGCCGCGTGCATACCCGCTACGGCTGGCGGGTTCGACCGGTCCAGATCTGCGGATAATATGCCGCTCTGAAAAGACCCGCCGGTTCACGCCGGCGGGCTTTCAGTGAGGTAGGTTCGCGGATCCCACGGCACCGACCCGGTTAGCGCGGCTGGGACGGCCGTAAGCCTCGCTGACTTATTTTCGATATACAACTGCCCAGCCACCAACGTCACGGCGGCGAATGCTATCGCCAACATTGCGCTGGCCAACTGCAGAATTTCGTTCATTCTCTGCTTTCACGCGCTTAGACTCACCGTGTTGGCTGCACGGCATTGCGGCTTTATTGTCGCCGTCGTTCGCGAGATTGCTCGATCTCCCAAAATGCTCTCACAATACACGCGCCAAGGCAGGCCGTGATCAGCACGAGAAGAAAGGCCTGGTCCGCATCGGCAAGCGTGCTCATAAATGTTAGAATGCTGTTACGGTCTCAGCTAGCGTTGGCAACTCGTGCTTTCAACCGAACAATAAAAAGTCCAGAAGCGCATAGTACAAGCCGCCAAAAACCGGCAGCGCAACGGCGACTAGAACAACGATCCGTGCCCAGTTGACTGGTTCCTCGTAACCGTTCGCCGTGCCCGCATCTCGAAGGTATCGACCTTGTAAAAGCTCGCCGGGCTCAAGCGCGCGAACGCAGACTTTTGCCGAGGTGTTCGACATGGGGAAGCTCCACTAAGAGAACGCCGAATGCGTGAAGCTGATGTAGGTCCGGAATCCGCCGACACCATTAAATTGAATTTTAGATTTCGATCCGGCCAAGTGCAGAGAGCAGGACAAAGCCTGCAACGGCTACTGCGAGGAAACTATAAGAAGCAAATTCTTCACGCATGGTGGCACCACATCCCGTTCGGGAAATTCCGATTGTGATGCTCGTAAACTGATGTGGGTTCGCAATCCGCCGACACCATTAAATTGAACTTTAGAGTTCAGGCCGCTGCCAGAAAAATCCGGCGTTCATATCCAGTCCATTATATCTAGTCCATTGGTGTCCGGCGCTAGTCGCAGAGAAGCAATCCATTCTGCCAGAAGTAACGAAACGACCAGGCCGACGCCGCAAAAGATAACGATGGTTTTTAGCATTTCGACGTCAACCTGAGTTCCAGACGCGCGCGAAAGAGCTCTTGCGATAGCAGTCATTTACGACCTCTAAGGCCATTCGCGAGGCGTTGCGCACCGCCAAACGAGTTTGGCTTGCAACCGATTGCGACCGCGAGGGTCAGCTGATCGGTCAGGAGATTCTTGAGCATTACGGGTATCGCGGTCAGGTGATGCGGGTGCAGTTCACCGCTCAGGATTCGCAGACCATCCGCGACGCATTCGGTCGCGCAAAACCTAATATCGAATATGCTCGCCTTTACGCCGCCGCCGTTGCGCGCCGACAGGCCGATCAGATTTACAACCTGTCACTCACTCGCACCGCAACCGTCATCCTAGGACAGGGCGCGCGAAGAGTGATCGGGGTTGGTCGCGTAAAGACGCCGACATTAGCCATTGTCTGCAAGCGCGAGTTGGAAATTCGAAACTTCGTGCCGCTTGCCTATTTTGAAATTGTCGCCACCGCGGAAGTTGCGAGTGGGCAATTCCAGATGCGGTACGCGCCGCGGGACCGAATTGTTAAGCGCGAGATTGCTGAGGCCGTTGCCAATACGGCTCGGGACTTCGAGGGCGCGCTTGCCGTGCGCGTCGAGGATAAGCGGCAAGTGCCACCCAAGCTGCATGATTTGCCATCGTTGCAGAAACTCTGTGGCTCGCGCTTCGGCTGGTCAGCCAGCAAAACGCTCGAAGTGGCGCAGGAGCTGTATGATGGCCAGGGCAAGAAGATTGTCACCTATCCTCGCGCAGAGGTACGCTATCTGCCGCAGAGCTTGATATCGGAGGTGCCGCGGATCACAGCCGGACTGCGGGTGGGCCAATCGTTTGGCGCGATCCCTGTACCCGAGCCGCCGGTGATCCGTAGAGGCGCGAGCGGCACTTTCTACGACAAGGGGCTGGAGGGTGCGAGCCATCATGCCGTCATTCCCAACGTCAATACAATCGACAAGCTGCCGGAGGTCTGGCCTCGTCTGTCGTCGGACGAGAAAAAACTGTTCGACGTCATCGCGCGGGCATATCTGGCCGCCCTGATGCCCGACTTCCGTTACCGGCAGACAACCGCAACGCTCGATGTGCACGGCTTCGAATTCCGCGCAGCCGGTCGCCAACCCATTGATCTCGGCTGGCGAGCAGCATTCCCGGAATGGCAACCCGCCGACGAAAAGGGCGATGAGGCGCAATTGCTGCCGCCGCTGCGGAACGGCGAGACCGCGCAACTACAGGACCCCAAAATTGAGGACAAGGAGACCCGGCCGCCGCCGCGTTACAACGAAGGCACTCTGATCGAGGCTATGCAAAATGCCTGGCGTTTTGTTGACGACGAGGTTCTGCGGGATCGCTTGAAGGAAGCCAAGGGTATTGGCACGCCGGCGACCCGGGCCGAGATCATCGGCGGCCTGAAGAAGCAGGGTTTCCTGATTGCCCAGGGAAAGAATATTGTGCCGACCGAGACCGGTCTGTCGTTGTTCAGCGTTCTCAAACAAGCCGATCCGGCGCTAGTCGATCCGGGCGTGACGGCGCAACTTGAATGCTTGCTCGACGACGTCGTTGTCGGCAAACAGGAGATGGTCGGCGCGATTGACGCCGTATGTGATGTCGCCGAGCGCATTATTAGCAAGTTGAAGGAGGGAGCTACCGCCGGAGTGCCTTCTTTGCTTGGCAGCGCAGGGAACGATGGCACAGCAACCTATCCGCCGACGCCTACGATGAAACGCTTTGCTGACAGCCTCGTTCGGCAAAAGGGCATCAAACCACCGCCCGGCTATAAGACGTCGATATCGATCTGCCGTAAATTCCTTAGCGAACACGCGCCTAAAAAGTCCGACGGTGAAACGGCCGGTAAGCTCGACCCCAAACCGGTAAGTCCAGCACAGTTGTTGTACGCCAAGAAGCTGGCGCAGGGGAAAGGTCTTATCATCCCCGATGATGCGAGGACCAACTCGGTCGCGATGTCCGCGTGGATCGATGCGAATCGAGACAAAAAACGTCGCAAGCTTAATCGCAAAACCTCCAACAGGCCGGTAGGTTCGGTTGCACCTCAGGCTGCGCCGCCAAAGAGGTCTCGAAAACAAAAAATTGACACCGATGCTGCTTCAATGGCTCCCGCGCCAGCAAACTCAATCAGGACGCCGCTGCGGATTCCTTACGGCAACAAGGAGGTCGCTCTGAAGCTCGGTGCCCGTTATGGCTCGGAGGGGTGGTATGCTCCGCCTGGAGTTGATCTTTCTGCATTCGGCAAACGGGGGTGGCTGCTTTAGGTGGCGGGACGAAGGCAGCGCCTACTTGCAGTCCGAGCATGACGCGCGCCCGTAACCGGACGTGGTTCGGCTCTAGCTTGCTCGCGATAGCGGAACAATATTCTCACCCTCAAGGGCCATAGCGGTGATGTGGTCTGCCCACCACTGCATCATTCGCCGACGATCAGGCATCCACTCCGCAGCGTTGTAGGCGCGCCGAACTTCGTTTCTTTCGACGTGTGCAAGCTGGCGTTCGATCCAATCACGGTTGAAGAGATTGCTCTCATTCAAGATCGTGGAAGCCACACCTCGGAAGCCGTGCGTAGTGGCCCGACCATGATATCCCATGCGGTAGAGGGCATAGAGCATCGTGTTGCTGGACATGCATCCCTCTTTACCCGGCGATGGGAAAATATTGGGACTACTGCCCGAGAGGGTGCGTAGTTCGCGCAACACTGCGACAGCCTGGCGTGACAAAGGCACTAGGTGCTCAAGCCGCATTTTCATGCGTTCGGCGGGAACGCGCCACTGAGCGGAATTTCCATCAAGGTTCTCCAGTTCGTTCCACTTGCCAGCGCGCAGTTCTGTGGTTCGAAGAAACGTCAAGGTCACGAGCTTCAATGCAAGTTTGGTTTGCTGCTCGCCGCTGTACGTCTCCAACTGTTGCAAGAACGTGGGAAGCTCCGGAATTGGCATCGCCCTATGACGCTGCGGTTCCCCTGTAGCTCGCAGAGCGTCCTTGAGATCAGCGGATGGATCCCGCTTCGCTCGGCCAGTCACAATTGCGAAACGAAATATCTGGCCGACAAGCTGCTTTAGTCGTCGTGCTGTTTCGTTTACCCCGCGCTTCTCGACCTTGCGCAGCATATCGAGCAATTCTGGTGGTTCGAGTTCAGCAATCGGACGCCGACCGATCATTGGGAAGACATCCGCCTCCAGACGCCGGAGGATCTGGCCAGCGTAATAGGGGGTGCGGGCGTCCTTCCAGTTTTCGTGCCATTCGCGCGCGACCGCTTCGAAGGTATTGCCAGTGGCAACCTTGGCAGCCCGTTTACGCTCACGCTTCACTTGGGAGGGATCGACGTTGGTAGCTAGACTGCGCTTGGCATCATCGCGCGCCGCACGCGCTTCCAAAAGCCCGACCGCCGGATAGACGCCAAGCGCAAGCGTGCGTTGCTTGCCATGCCACCGATATGCCAAGCGCCAGTACTTAGCCCCATCCGCATTGACCAATAAGTGCAGGCCGCCCCCATCGGAAAGCTTGTAGGGGGTGATTTGGCCCTTCGCATTTCGGCACTTCGCATCCGTTAATGGCATGTTGGTATCTCGCTCTCGGCATCAATATCCTACCAACAGACATACCAACAAAATCGTCGGATGTCAGCACACGGAGGGTGGACGTCGGCGGACGTCGAGAAATGAAGGTATCCCAGCAAAATAAGGGTTTTTGTCTACTTTGGCGGACGGCGGCGGATGTCTACGGACGTCGGCGGGTAATGAATATGGTGGGCCCGGCAGGACTCGAACCTGCAACCAGACCGTTGTGAGCGGCCGGCTCTAACCATTGAACGACAGGCGGCGCGGGGCCGACGACATCACCCATCAAGGAGAATAGAAAATTTTGTTGTGGGTCTCGCACAGGACTTGCCCAACAATGATTCCAGTATACGCGGTGGAAACTCGCTAATTGAGGGAAAGCACAGCGCGGCTTGACACCGGGATCAAGCCGGATTATTCATTCGTATACAAACGAATGTATACGAATGAATTGAGCGTCGCAATCGGCCTTCGGAGCGTGGGATCGGCAGCATGAGCAATTTCAACCAGGAAAGCGTCCTGAGCGTCCATCACTGGACCGACACGCTGTTCAGCTTCACCACCACCCGCGATCCCTCGTTTCGGTTCCGGAACGGCGAATTCACCATGATCGGGCTGAAGGTCGGCGAGAAACCGCTGCTGCGCGCCTACAGCGTCGCCAGCGCCAATTACGAGGACACCCTCGAATTCTTCTCGATCAAGGTGCCGGACGGGCCGCTGACCTCGCGCCTCCAGCATCTGAAGCAAGGCGACGATATCATCGTCAGCCGCAAGGCAACTGGCACGCTGGTGATCGACAATCTCGAGGACGGCCGCAATCTCTACCTGATCGGCACCGGCACGGGCTTGGCCCCGTTTCTCAGCGTGATCAAGGATCCCGAGACCTATGAGCGTTTCGAGAAGGTGGTGCTGCTGCACGGCTGCCGCCGCGTCAGAGAGCTCGCCTATGGCGAGATGATCACCGAAAAGCTGCCGAACGACGAACTGATCGGCGACCTCGTGCGCAACCAGCTGATCTACTATCCGACCGTGACGCGCGACCCGTTCCGCAACCGTGGCCGCATCACCGACCTGATCAACTCCGGCAAGCTGTTCGGCGATATCGGGCTGGCGTCGCTCGAACCCGAACATGACCGCGTCATGATCTACGGCAGCCCGGCGCTGGTGCACGACACCCGCGCGCTGCTGACCGGTAAGGGCTTTGTCGAAGGCAACCACGGCGAAGCCGCGCAATTCGTGGTCGAGAAGGCGTTCGCGGAGCGCTGACCGCGGGCGCGGGCTTGCTCTGCAGCGGTATGGTGGTCAAAGCCACCGGGTCGCGCGAATGCGCGCCCGATGACAGGCTCCGCGTGCCCACTACTCAACTCGTGGTGACAGTTGGTGGGCACGGCGCAAGCGCGTCTTTGCCCACCCTACGAATTATTTCACCGGACACGCCGCGCCGGTTTTCACCCAGGCTTCCACCAGTGCGCCGGCCTCCTTCTGCGTGCCGGGCGCCGGCGAGCGGCCGAACCCGGGATGCCAGGCCCAGCCGACCAGCGTGTCCTCACCGATGTGATGAATGAGGTCTTCGGCCTTGCGGCCGCCGTTGCGGGCGGGATCCGTGATCTGGGCGCAAATCTCGGCGATCGTTTTGCCTTCCCACGCCATCTCGCGCGGCGCCAGATGCCATTCCGGATGGCCCGGCATGCGGCCCGGATCGAAATTGGCGTTGCCGTGACAGATCGAGCACCGCATCGTCTCGGTGCCATGTCCGTCGGGACCGCGCGTGACCGGCGGTTGGTGCAGCCGGCTCGCATCGGTCTGGTGCGGACGATCGCCGGCGGGATGGCAATTCGTGCAGCGCGGATGCGTCAGCACCTTGCCGAGTTCAGTGAACGTCGCCGCCGACCGCGCGGCGGTGTCGGCGATCCCGGCAAAGCTTTCCGGCGAAGCCAGCGTGTTCGAAACCGGTTGCGAAGCCGCGTAACCGGTCAACGTGCTCAAACCGATCGCCGCGACCGAAACCAGAATCTGAAACCGGGTTTCTGGTTTCATGGTCAGGCCAGATAACGTTTGGGATCGGCGAGAACGACGTCACGCACCGCCTCGTGGTATTTGACGTAACCGGTGCAGCGGCAGATATGCCCGTCGAGCGCCTCGGCGATGGTCTTCTCGAGTTCGTCCCGCGCCACCGGCTTGCGCGCCAGCCGCTCCAGCAAGACCTGAGCTTCGTTGAGGAAGCCGGCGGTGCAGTAGCCGCATTGGAACGCAAAATGTTCGACGAAGGCTTTCTGGAGCGCGGTCAGCTCGCCGTTTTTTGCGTGGCCCTCCACCGTCCGGATCGCCTTGCCGTCAAAACTGATCGCCGACACAACGCAGGTCGGGCTGGTGTAGCTGGTGCCGTCGGGGTTATCGATGATAACAGCGCAGCTTAGGCATTGCGCGGCGCCGCAGCCGAACTTGGTGCCGGTCATGCCGAGATGCTCGCGCAGAAAATCGTTCATCGTCAGATCGTCGCGCACCTCGGTCGGTGCGAGCGCGCGGCCGTTGACGGTAATGGCAAGCCTCGTCACGCGATCGCTCCCTTGAGCATGGCTTGAGTGACCGGCAGCGACTGGAAGCGGTGGCCGGTGGCATCGAAGATGGCGTTCAGGATCGCCGGCACCACCGGGACCATCACGACTTCCGCCATGCCCTTTGGCGGCTCGTCCGGCGTCAGCGGCGGCAGCATCTCGATCTCGAGGTCGTGTAGCGGCAGATCCGATCCCCGCGCCACCAGATATTGTCCGAGGTTCCATTGCCCGTTGCCGGGGCCGCCCTCGTAGGGCGGCAAGTTTTCCAGCAACGCATAGCCGACGCCCATCGCGAAACCGCCTTGCGACTGACCGCGCACGATTTCCGGCACCAGCGGCTGCCCGCATTCGAGCACGCTGTAAGCCTTGGCGATCCGCAGCGCGCCGGTTGTGCGCTCGATCTCGACGCGGACCAGCGTGCCGCACATCGAGGTATAAACGTTGCCGCTCTGGTTGTTATGGGTCGGCGGAAACAGGACACTGACGCGATCCAGAGGCGCGAATTTTCCGCCACCCTTGCGCACGGCAAGCGCATCGATCTCCGCCCGGTATTGCTCGCCGCCAAACTGGAAGCGGGCGCGCGACCAGCCCCAGCGAGAGAAGCTGTGCGCGATCGCGCCCGTCACCAAATTTCGTGCATGTGCGGTTGCAGCGAGCACCGGCAATTCCAGCGGCGTCAGGCCGGGCAGGCTGAGCTGCCCGTCCTTCCAGCGTGCTTTCGCGAAATCTTTTGTCCGGGGATCGGTAGACGGGATGCGCCAGAGCTCGAGCGCCGCCGGCCACAGGCCGTAACGGAAAATGACCCGCGCGGCCTCGGCGGCCGCGTGCGTACCCACATGCGCGCCGATCGAGGCGCTGGTCGCCGAGCTGATCGCGGGCACCCAGCGCGGATTTTTCTCCGCCGCGTCCTGCGTCTTCTGGTCCATCGTGTAGGGATCGCCGGATGTGACGAGCCCCAGCGCATCGTAGGTATCGACCCGCGCCACCGAAACCTGGTCGGCCACGCCGCCGAGATGGATGGCGACACGGTTGGCCAATGCGGTTCCGATGCCGTTACCCATCTCGACATGATCGCCATCGATCGAGATTTCGCCGTCCGCGCCGATCTCCACACGCCCGAGCGAAGCGTCGCCGCCGGTCCCGTAATCCTTGGTGACGCAGGCGACACCGGTGCCGACGAGGATTCCGCCGGACTGCAGGCGCGCCTTTTCCTCCGCTCGCTGCCGCCAGATCGGATGCATTTCGAGCTTGTCCAGAATCTCGGGCGTGCGAACCGAGACGGTGTACGGATTTCCCATCATGGTTCGGCCGTTCGACTTGAGCGCATTGCGCCGCCGGAACTCGATCGGATTGAGCGACAATGCCGAAGCCGCCTCATCGATCAATACTTCGAGCGCCGTCAAGGTCTGCAGCGTTCCGTAGCCGCGCATCGATCCCGCGGTGACGCCGCGGGAATGAACCGCCACCGTGGTGACGTCGACCTTGGGGATGTCATAGATGCCGATCGCTGCAGTAGCGCCGACCACCGCGACGTTGGCCGAAAAATTTGCCATGCCGCCGCCATCCAGCACATGGTCGGCGGCGAACGCCCTGATCTTGCCGGTTGCGCGGTCGATCCCGATCTGCGAGCGCATCTTGAACGGATGACGTTTGATGCCGCCCTGAAACTGCTGATAGCGGTCATGCGCGAGCCGGACCGGCTTGCCCGGAAAGAACATCGCGGCGAGCGCGACGTAGAGCACGAAGGACGTGTGATCGCGCCCGCCGAAACCGCCGCCGAGATAGGTGAACTGCGTATTGATGCGCGCGGGCTTGAACGGCGCGGGGGCCTTGCCGAGCAGGAACGCAATCGACTCGGTGGCCTCGTAAGGTCCCTGAACGCCGAGCACGAGCTCGAGTCCTTCGTCTTTCCTGTCGTACCAGCCGAGCCCGGATTCCGGCTCCAGGAACATCGGGTCGACGGACTGGGTCTCAAAGGTGCGGTCCAGCACCAGCAAAGCCGGATTTTTCGGATCGAGTTCGGCGCGGATCTGCTCGCCGTGGACCGCGGCTTTGCCATAGGGCGCCGCCGTCTCCTTCGCGTAGGATGACCAGACCGGAAGTGCGGTGTTCTGGATGCGCCCCGGTGTCACCCAGCCGGCCTGGATCGGGGAGTAGACGTCGGGAGACTCGGGCGTCGGCCCGGCCACACGCGTGAAACGGAAGGCGCCATAACTGGGAAGGTCGACGGGGCCGGTTTCTTCGCCGAATTTCACAAACGTGCCATCGCGCAGCGCCAGCCGCGCCCGGTCGAACGCGTCGAACTGCTCGAAGATCAGCAATGCCACCGGCTGGCCCATATACAGCGGCGTCTTGCCGATCGGACAAAATAGATCAGTGGCATAGAATTCGGGAACGCGAGTGCCAATTTTCGCCAAATCTTCCGCTGTCACCACCACCGACGGCTTCGATGCGCCGTTCAGGCGCACGAGGTCCATGCCGAGATAGACATGCGTGGCATCGGGGGCGCGGACGAGGATCGCGTGCGACGTTGCGGACGGCCATCCCGGCAGATCGGCGGCGCGAAAATCGGAGGCGTAAAGTTTGGCGCCGGTGACCTTGGCGACGCCGTCGATCCGCCCGGCGCCATTGGCCGCGGGATTCCAGCCGCCGCGTCCCGGCAAAGTCGCGCGCGCCGGAAAGCCTGATGATTCGGCCGCCCCCAACCGCGACATGCTGAGCGCGATGCCGCTCGCCGTGACCCACTTCACGAACTCGCGTCGCGAAGGCCGCATGCTGCTACCTCTCGATCCGCGCCGTTACGGGCGCTGGACATCAAAGCCGTCGAACCGCACCAATCGCCCGCCCGCCCGTCCGGCAGGATTATCGCAAGTCGGCGATGGATGCGGGGCCGGGGCCCGGCGTGATTAATGTCGGCCACTGCTTCGAGCCGAACGGCACCACCGGCGGCAGGAACGTGGTCATGCCGCGCTTTCCGGTCTCGGCTGCGATCGCGACCCGCGCATCGCCGCCCATCAGCTCATAGTCCATCAGATGATAATTGCCGAAGAACAGCGAACCGACCGAGCGATCCGCGATGATCCGCGTCAGCGATTCCAGCATGTCCGCCGGCGTCGTCGTAAACGAGACGGTTTCGATCAGAAGCAGGCGGTCGTTGATGGCCTCCGGACCGAAGAACTGCGCGAGCACGCTGAACAGCACGTTGTTCTGCCGCGCCACGTAGATCGTATTGCTGGCGCCATAGGCCTTGTCCCAGTCGGCGCCGAGTTGGGCCTTCCAGTCGGTCAGCACATTCATCCAGTGCCCAACCTGGGTCTGCGCCGCCCAGGAAACGTTCTTCGCCAGGAACGGTGCCTGCTTCTTGCCGAAGGCCTCGAGCGTCGCAAAGGGAATCACGCCCTTGGCAGCGCACTCATCCATGAAGGCGATGTTGTTCTGCAGGATGGTGCGGTTGTTGTCGCGCCAGCCGGGCTCCATCGGCGTGAGGTCCAGCCCGTCGAGCGCCGACTGCATCCGGCTGCGGTAAGCCAGCATCGCGCCGCGCCAGGATTTGTCGTCCGTGTTGTCGACATAGGGGCCGACGACCTCGGCCAGCGCCATCGTGCTGTGACCGACCGATTTGAGCAATTGATAGACGATCGGCACCTGCGGCGCTTCCGTCGGCGCCATTCCCGGGCGGTAAAGGATCATCCGGCCGCCGGCGCCGGAAAACAGCGCGAGGATCACCGGATGCTTGCTCAGGACATTCTGCTGGAAGATTTTTGCGGCGTCGCCGTACAGGTCGAACATGCCGGTGTTGAGGGCCAGCATGTCCTTGGTCGCGATATCGGCTGACGTCGACGCGGTCTTGCCTGCGATCGGCGCCATGTAGGATGGAAGGGTCTGGGCGCTGGCGACCGCACTGCAGCCGAACAGCAACATCGCAATCGCCAGGGACGGGTAGCGCTTCATGTCCACACTCGTTGCAAGGTTAAGCTGTGATTGTTATTGATTCGTACCTTCACTGCAGTATTCGGTGATTGATGTTTTGCGCAAGCGATATGTGCCCCGATTGGCGGCGCTGGTTGCGATATCGTTGATGCCATCTGTAAAATGGCGCGCTTACGGCCGCACCGCCGGCGCCTCGACCGCCATGCCGCGCGCCCGCGACATCAGATAGAGCTCGAGCTCGACCAGTTCCGGCGCGCCGTAGTCGTAGGCTTGCGCGCGGATGCCGGTGATGCAGGCGCGCAGGCGGCGTTGCAGCGATCCCAGCGACTGCCACTCCAGCCGGTAGAGCGGATAGCCGGTCGGATGCGCTTGCGTGATCGCCGATCCCGCGAGCCGCTTGTCCCAATTATCGTCGTGGCAATTGGTGCAGCCGAGATTGAGCTGTCCCTGCCGCTGCATGAACAGCTCGCGCCCCTTGGCGACGAACGGTTCGAGCTGGGGGGCGGCGCCGGTCTCGATCGCAATGCCGCGCGACTGCCGCGCGACCAGGGCCGTAAGCGCCAGCAGACCGCTGCTCTCGTAAGGAAGCGGCGACGCCTGCTGATGGTTGACGCGGCACAGATTGATGCGCTGCTCAAGATCGACGGGGCGGCCGAGTGCCTTGTCGAACGCGGGATAGCGGGCAGATATGCCCTTCATGGTCGCGCGGGCATCGCCGTGGCAATCGGCGCAGGCCTTGTCGGAGGTGCCTACCTTGCGCTTCCACAGCGCTTCGCCGTCGAGCACCCAGAGCATGCCGGGATTGGCGGTATCGTCGTCCTGCATCGCCTGGGTGTCCGGGGTCATGAAGCTGTAGCCGGAGCGGCGCTCGCCTGGCGGGATATCCGTAGCGCGAACAGCGCCGGCCGTCAGCAGGGCAGCAAGGGCTATGATCCCGGCAAATCTCATTCGACGATAATCGAGGCGGAGGCGGTTTCGGAAAAGCCCTTGTCGCCGATCCACTCGAATTCGAATTTTCCGCTCTCGGTCGCGGTGGTGAAGAAGGTGATGAAGGGGTTGGCGGCGATGGCCTGAAAAAGGTCGGCGCGGAAGATCTCGGTGCCGTTGTAGCGGCAGCTGAAGCTCGTGATGATATCGCGCGGCACGACTTCGCCAGAGGCGAGGTGGCGATAGCCGGTCTCCATGATGTGCGACATCAAGGTCTTGATCTCGATGATATCGCCGCGTTTTGCCGTGCGGGGTACGTTGATGAGGGCTGAAGGCATCAGATCACCTCCTCGGTGCAGGCGGCCAGCGTCACCACGACGTCGACGCTGACGGACCAGAACGTGTCGTCCGACAGCCGCGCGATGGCGACGACCTTCTGGCTGTCGGCGAGCCGGATGCGGGTCGAGACCTGCGCGCGGCCGGCGTGGGGGCCGAGATAGAAATTGCCGATATTTGGCTGCGGGTTCTTTTCGTTGAAGACGTGAATGCTCTTGACGTAGTTGTCCGCCGTCATCGGATTGGCGACGCTGACCGTCATCGGCACCGTGTTGCCGTTCTCGACCAGCGGCGGAATGTCGAGCTTGACCTTTCCGGTCCGCACCGCGGCTTCGCCGACCACGTTCCGGATCGCGCTGGCGAGCATCGCCGGCGTGGCTTCGGCGGGCCGCAGCGTCACGACGGGGACAGCGCCCAGCACGGCCGCGCCGCCTGCGAGGCTGAGGAATTGGCGGCGGCTCGAATGACGGGGCTGGGGCATGGTTGCTTCCTATTCGCGCAGCGTTGCCAGATACGCCACGATATCCTCGATCTGTTCGGCCGACAGGATCGGCTTGTCGCGCCACGCTGTTCCGACGCGATTGAGGCCGTCGACGCGATAATAGGACGGCATGATCGTCGCGGCATTGAGGCGGGAGGCATCGACCAGCCGCAGCCGAAGCTGGCCTTCGGTCCACCGGCTGCCGGAACCGGCAAGGCTCGGCGCCAGATCGCCCTGGAACTTGAGTTCGGGAAATGGGCCGTTGTGGCAGAGGATGCAAGTGTTTGACCGATCGATGACAAGCGCGTGTCCGCGTGCAACGTCGCCGCGCGTCGTCGTAAGCGATTCCGGAATGGCGTCGCCGACGATGGCATAGGGACGCAAGACCTGCGCGCCGGCCGGGCAGGGCAGCGCAAGCAGCGCCGCCGCGAACCACATCCGAATCATTGGGATTGCCGATCTAGCCAAAGGCGTCCACCGTGATCGTCTTGAACCAGTTTTGCGCTTTCTCCGCCTCCTGCTGGCGCACCTCGCGCGGGGCATCGACCGGGCTTGTCTTGACTTCGACCTCGGCGAACTGATCCTCTTTGGGCTGATAGATCCCCGATAGTGAGAATGCATAGCCGGGCGCGACCGTGTTGTAGCAGGCGCCGTTCAGCCGGGGCATGTCGGGCGACTTGCCGGAAATCAGGTTTGCGATGACGGCGGCGCAGGCGTTGCCTTGCGCATTGGCGGCCGATGCCGATTTCGGAATCTGCCCGGCGATGCAGGCGTCGCCGATGACGTGAACATTGGGCAGGAGCTTTGAGCCAAAGCTGACGGGATCGATCGGGCACCAGCCGGTGTTGTCGGCGGCGCCGGCGATCTCGGCGATGCGGCCGGCCTTTTGCGGCGGGATCACGCTTGCGACCTCAGCTGTGTAATTGCCGAAGTCGGTGACGATGGTGCCGGTCGCGGGATCAACCGAGGTGACCCGTCCGCCCTGCGACAGTGCGATCCGCTCGATCATGTCGGGATACAGTTCCTTCCAGGCGCCCTCGAACAACCGCTGCTGCGAAAAGCCATCCTTGGCGTCGAGGATCAGGATCTTCGAGCGCGGCTTTTTGGTCTTCAGATAATGCGCGATCAGGCTGGCGCGCTCGTACGGCGCGGGGGGACAGCGCAATGGTGCGGCGGGCACCGCCAGCACGACAACGCCGCCGTCTTCCATGGCTTCGATCTGCTTTCGCAGCAGCGTCGTCTGCTCGCCGGCCTTCCAGGCATGCGGCATCTTGAGGGATGCCGCTTCGTCATAGCCGGGCAATGCGTCGAAGCGCAGGTCGATGCCGGGCGCCAGCACCAAACGGTCGTAGCCGACCGAACTTCGGTCGGCCAGGCCGACCGTGCGCGCGTGCGTATCGACCTTTGCGGCGGCCTGCGGGATCACGGTCACGCTTTCGGCTACGATTTTGTCATAGCCGAATTGCTGCACCTCGATTTCCCGCAAGCCTGCGATCACCTCATTGCTGAACGGGCAGGCGGTAAAAATGCGGTTCGGTTCGATCAGTGTCACCTGCAGCCTTGCATCGAGCTTCCGCAACGCCCGCGCGCAGCTCGCGCCGCCAAAACCGCCGCCGATCACGACGATACGCGCGGCGGATTGCGCGAACGACGGACACGGCAAGGCCGCAGCCGCAGCAGAGGCGGCGATGCCGCGAGCGACAGCTCTGCGCGTCGGCCGGCCCGTGACGTCCATAGGCACAATCCGAAAACCGGAGCGGCGGCCGTGAGGCCGCCGCTCGCTGTGTCAGGCGAAGGTGATGTTCTGGTCCCTCAGCGGCACCGAACGGATGCGTTTGCCCGTTGCCGCGAAATAGGCGTTGAGCACCGCCGGTCCAGCGACGCAGATGGTCGGCTCGCCGACGCCGCCCCAGAAACCGCCGCTCGGCATGATGATTGATTCCACCTTCGGCATCTCGTTGATGCGCATCGAATTGTAATTGTCGAAGTTGGACTGTTCGATCCGTCCGTCCTTCACGGTGCACCCGCCATAAAACAGGCCGGTCAGTCCGTAGACGAATGAGCCTGCAATTTGCCGTTCGATCTGCGCCGGATTGACGGCGTAGCCGGGGTCGGTGGCGGCGACGATGCGATGCACTTTTATCTTCGTGCCGTCGGTGACGGATATCTCCGCAGCCCCCGCGACGTAGCTGCCATAGCCCATATGCTGGGCGATGCCGCGATAAACGCCTTGCGGGGCGGGCGTGCCCCAGCCGATCTTCTCGGCCACGGCGTTGAGCACCGCAAGGTGCTTCGGATGCTTGGTCATCAGCCTGCGGCGGAACTCGAGCGGATCCTGTCCGACCGACTGCGCCAACTCATCCATGAAGCATTCGAGATAGATCGCATTGTGATTGACGTTGACGCCGCGCCAGAAACCGGGCGGGACGTGCGGGTTGCGCATGGAGTGCTCGACCAGCAGGTTCGGAACCGTATAGCCGATCGCCGCCTCGCCGCTGGCATTGAGGCCCTGGAACGCGACGGGGTCCTTGCCGTTGACCAACGCTTCCGGACGCAGGCTGAACAAAATCGACTGCCCGGATAGCCGTATATGCAAGGCGGTCAGATTGTTGTCGGCGTCGAAGGCGCCGGTCATCTTGCATTGCGTGATCGGGTGATACAGGCCGTGCTGCATGTCCTCCTCGCGCGACCATAACAGCTTGATCGGCGTGCCCGGCATCTGCTTGGCGATCAAGACCGTCTGGCGGACATAGTCGGTCTGCCCTCGGCGGCCAAAACCGCCGCCGAGCATCAGCTTGTGCACGTCACATTTGTCGGCCGGCAGGCCGGAGGCTTCCAGCGTGGCGGCAAAGGCCGCTTCGCCGTTCTGGGTGCCGCACCAGACCTCGCATTTGTCTGATGTGTAGAGCGCGGTGGCGTTCATCGGCTCCATGGTGGCGTGGTTCTGGTAGGGATAATTGTAGACCGCCTCGACCTTCTTGGCGGCGCCGGCGATGGCCGCTTTGACGTCGCCATTTTGATTGCCGACGAAGGCCTGCTGCGAGTCGTCGAGCCCTTCGCCCAGCCATTTGGCGATCGTGGCACTCGAGACTTTGGCATTGGGGCCTTCGTCCCAGACGACCGGCAGCGCGTCGAGCGCGGTCTTGGCGTGCCACCAGGTGTCGGCGACGACGGCGACCGCGCTGTCGTTGACCCGCACCACCTTCTTGACGCCCTTCATGCCCATGACTTTGGCTTCGTCAAAGCTCGTCAGCTTGCCGCCGAACACCGGGCAATCCTTGATCGCGGCGTTGAGCATGCCGGGCAGCTTGATGTCGATGCCGTAGACCGTCTTGCCGGTGGTTTTGTCTGATGTATCCAGCCGCTTCACGCCCTTGCCGACGATCTTCCAGTCCTTGGGATCCTTCAGCTTGACGTCGGCCGGCGGGTCGAGCTTGGCGGCGGCTTCGACCACCTTGCCGTAAGTGGTGGTCTTGCCCGACGGCGTATGGGTGATGACGCTGTTGGCCGCGGTGCATTCCGAGGCCGGCACCTTCCATTCGTTGGCGGCAGCCTGGATCAGCATCACGCGCGCGGTGGCGCCGCCCTTGCGGACATATTCCTGGCTGGTGCGGATGCCGCGGCTGCCGCCGGTGGAAAAATCGCCCCAGGCGCGTTTGCGGGCGACGCTCTGGCCGGGCGTCGGAAATTCGGTCGTGACTTTCGACCAGTCGCATTCGAGTTCTTCGGCGACGAGTTGCGCGAGACCGGTGAGGGTGCCCTGTCCCATCTCGGAACGGGCGATGCGGATGACGACGGTATCGTCGGGGCGGATCACCACCCAGGCGTTGATCTCAGGCGCGCCGTCGGCGGCGCGCACGACGGCCGGACCGCCGAAGGGAAGATCGAGGCCGAGCGCAAGACCGGCGCCCGCGGTGGCGGTACCGATCACGAAAGCGCGGCGATTGAGTTTGGGCATGCTGTGCTGGTTCATGGTTGCCCCCTCACGCGTTCGCAGCTTCGTGGATAGCCTCGCGAACCTGCTGAAAGGTTCCGCATCGGCAGATATTGGTGATGGCCTCGTCGATGTCCTGGTCGGTCGGCTTCGGCTTCTCCTTCAGAAGTGCAGCCACCGCCATGATCATGCCGCTCTGGCAATAACCGCATTGCGGAACATCATTGGCGATCCAGGCCTCCTGCACCTTGTGCAGCGCGCCATTGGGGCCGAGGCCTTCGATGGTGGTGATCTGCTTGCCGACGGCTTCGCTGACCGAGACGCCGCAGGAGCGCATCGCGACGCCGTCGATATGCACGGTGCAGGCGCCGCATTGTGCAATGCCGCATCCGTATTTGGTGCCGGTCAGTCCGACGTTCTCCCTGATTGCCCAAAGAAGCGGCGTATCCGCCTCCACGTCGACGTCGATTGTCTTGCCGTTGATAGTGAGGTTTGCCATCGCGTTCCCCTGTGGTGATTCAATTCTCCAACTGAACCTTGGGGCGATGTTGGACTGGAAACTGGAACGGTTCAAATCAAGAAAACGCGTTTGCAATGCGGAAGAAAATTGATCGGCCGGTGTTGCGCCTGCGCTGCATTCCTGACTTGCAAATACGAGCGCACTCATGGCGGACGTTACGGCTTGCTCGCCCTGAAGGCCTCGAGAATTGGGACGCAGGCCGGGCCCGACCTGACGCACCAGGCGCGCTGCACCGCTGCGGCGCCCGATTGCAGCGCTTCGGCAATGGAGGGAGCGGGACTTGAATCGATGGTGACGCCGTTCTGGCGCATGCGCTGATAGTTTTCCTGCAGCCGGGTCGACAGCGCGAGCCACAATTCACGCTCGGTCTGGCCGCTGGCCGCCTCGACGGCCTCGCGCAAATCGCCGCTCAGGCCGTCATAGACCGCCTGATTGACGCTCGCGACCGACAGCGGCAGCGAATAGGTGATCTCGCTGAAATAGGGCAAAAACTCCCAAAGCTTGCGGCCGGCGCCGCCGTCGCCGGACGACAGCACCGCGGTGATGCTGCCGTCGACCAGTTTCGGCATCGTGTCCGCGAAGCTGATCGATATGGCTTTGGCGCCGGCGCCGGCAAATACCTCGGTCGAGGTCTTGTCATAGGTGCGAATCGAAAGGCCGGACAAATCGGATGCTGCCTTCAGCGGCGTCCTCGACCAGATGCCGGACGGCGGCCACGGCGTCAGATAAAGCAGCCGCAGGCCCCTCTTTTGCAGTGCCGCCGCCAAATATGGCCGCGCGATGTCGGCAAGATGTTTTGCATCGGTGGTCGACGTCACCAGAAAGGGCAGCGAGGGCAGCGCGAAGATCGCGTCTTCGGATTCCAGCGAGCCTGCGAAGGCATCGCCGGCCTGCACCCGGTCGTCCGCAATCGCGGCGAGCATGCCGGCCGATTTGATGCCGGCCCTGGCATCGAAGCTCGGCCTGATCTGGAGTTTTCCGGCGCTCAATTCGGCGACATGCTTTGCAAATGTCGTCAGGCCGAGTCCCGGCATCGCGGTCTGCGGATATTCGGTCGGCATATCCCAGACGGTCTGGGCACGCGGGGTGGCCGGATACAGCAACAGCAGCGCGCCGGCCAGCAAACTGAGAAGTCGCAACTCGTCCTCCGATCCACGTTACACCGGCTCCATCTTCTGGCCGGCAGTGCAATCATGTCTTGCGCGGCGCGCCGACCACCAGACGCAGAAAGCTCATCACGCTTCCGAGCGCGGCAAATCCGGCGCCGAGCGCCAATGCAAGCGTCGCGCCATCGTGACCGGCGAGGGCGAAGCACAGCGCTGCGAGCGCGGCACCGGCCGTTTGCCCGGTCAGGCGCGCGGTCGCGACGATGCCGCTGGCGCTGCCGCTGCGATGCGCTGGCGCGCTCGACATCAGGGCTTTCATGTTGGGTGTCTGAAAGAAGCCGAATCCGATCCCGCAGACCACCATGCGCCAGACGATGTTGGCGACGCCGGGCGAAGCGGGGAGCGTTGCCAGCAGCACCATTCCCACACCGAGCAGTGTGAGGCCGATGCCGCCCAAAATGCCGACGGGATAGCGGTCGGACAGCCGGCCGCCGATCGGCGCCATGATGGCGACCACCAGCGGCCACGGCGTCATGAAGAAGCCGGTCTCGACCTGCGACCGCAGCAGCACGTCCTCGAAGTAGAACGGCAATGAGACGAACGCCAGGCCCTGCACCGCGAACGAGCACACCGCGGTGGCCGCCGACAGCGCGAACATCGGGCGCCGGAACAGGTCGATCGGCAGCATCGGCGCCGGATGATCGGCGTGCCGCCGGGTCAGGATCCAGCCCAGCAGCACCGCGGCGGCGAGTTCGCCCGAGACCAGGCCGATCGACGCCTTGTGCGCGGCGCTGCCGATGCCGGTAATGAAGAGCCCGAGGCAGCCGGCCGCCAGCGCTGCGCCTGCGAAATCGAAGGCGTGCGCGGCGCGCGGCGTCGACGGCAGCGTCTTCAGGCCGATCAACAGCGCGATCACGCCGAACGGAAGATTGACCGCGAACAGCCAGGGCCAATGCCCGAACGCCAGGATGCCGGAGGCGATCGTCGGCCCGAGCGTGAACGCGGTCGCCACCACCAGCGCGTTGTGGCCAAAGCCGCGGCCGAGCATGCGGGTCGGGTAGACGAAGCGGACCAGCGCCGTGTTCACGCTCATCAGGCCGCTGGCGCCGAGCCCCTGCAGCGTGCGCGCGACCAGCAGGCTTTCCAGTGACCACGCCAGCGCGCAGCCGAGCGACGCCAGCGTGAACAGCAGTAGCCCGCCGAGATAGATGCGCTGGTGGCCGACGATTTCGCCGAGCGCGCCGAGCGGCAGCAGTGTGGCGACCAGCGCGATCTGATAGACGTTGACCACCCACACCACTTCGGCCGGGCTGACATGGAGGTCGGCGGCAATCGCGGGCAGGGCGATGTTGGCAATCGCCGTATCCAGCGAGGCCATCGCCAGCGCGGTGAAGATCGCCGCCACCGCCCATCGCCGGAGTTCTGGGGGCAAGCCGTCGATCGGAGCGGGCGGCTTTGCGGTATTATCTGCTGACATCCTGCCGGGTTCTCTAGGCGGGGCGATAGCGCCCATGGCGGCATGTACTACGGACAAGCGGCGCGCCACAGGCGCGGCATTGCATGATGCGTATGCGAGGGGGGCGGCGAAAGCCGTCATGCCCCGCGAAGGCGGGGCATCCAGTATGCCGCGGCCTCGCGATCCAATCAATGACGTCTCTGGAATACTGGATCACCCGCTTTCGCGGGTGATGACAAGTGAGAGTTTGCAAACACAGTTTCGCGATCTCGCGGCTCCTTTCGCCCGAGTTTTGCTCTTCACTTCCGCCCTCTCCAATCAGAGGGCGCAGGGAACGCCGGATGCACGCTGCACCCGCGGTCTCGCGTGCAATTTGCACAAAAGGAACGCACACGAGCATACAGGTTCAGCGGAGGCAATCCGGCATTCCCTGCGCAATGGTTTTACGGCTTATAGCGTGCTCTCCCCGGTGAACGGGCTTTCTTGCCACCGTTGCGCCGCGAATAAATCCACGACACGTGACGCCAGCGTCGCGGCGTCAGAACCACACGTCTTCGCCGTCCGCTTCAGCGCCGTTCGTCAAGGGCACATCAGCGTCCACCGCATCTCAACCCACGTTCGTGACGATCGCGAGCGCCCCTCTTGTCGGGTGAGACGGGCGGAGAGAAACAACTGATTTGCCCGACGGCCAAAGCGAAATATTTTTGCAGCAAGGGCTGGACAGGTTTTGAGTGATTTGCCCGTCGGGCTATTTTGTCGCACCCGATGTCCCCACATTGTCATTGCGAGCCAACGGGTCGCGCGTATGCGCGCCCGATGACAGGCTCCGCAATCCATCGCGCCGCGCAAGGAAAGAATGGATTGCTTCGTCGCTGCGCTCCTCGCAATGACGGGAGGTGTCGGAATTCAGCCCCCGTCATTCCGGGGCGTGCGATGCACGAGCTATGATGTGCAATTGCACATCAGAGAATCCATAACCACGATCGTGCGTATGGATTCCGGGCCCGCGCCAAGCGGCGCGTCCCGGAATGACAGATTGATTTATCGCCTTCGCCCCCTTTTCCCGGCTTGCCCCGGCCGCGGATCGGCGCAATGCTCGCGTTTCAGGCCAAGCTATTGCGAGGTCAGCCATGAGAGCATTTCTGGTAGCGGCACTTTACTTCGGATCATTTCTCACGATCGGGCTGCTTGCGAAGCTGGCGGCCGACTATTTCGGCCGCGATACGAACCTGACCGACATTCAGTCGCAGGCCGGGCCAAACCGCAGAAAGCACAAAGGCTTCCTGTTGGGTGCGTGGCGGAACGAAGATTAATCTCGGCAAACGGTGGCCTGGTTTGAATCGGCCTCCGCTTCAATCGGTCAAAACGGCTCGGAGTCGCAAGGACCGTCATTGCGAGCCAACGGGTCGCGCGCACGCGCGCCCGATGACAGGCTCCGCGAAGCAATCCATCTTACAGTGCAAAGAAAGAATGGATTGCTTCGTCGCTTTGTTCCTCGCAATGACGGGGGAGGCGTCGGAAATTCACTCCCCGTCATTCCGGGGCGTGCGCAGCACGAGCTATCAATCCAGCCCAAGCACGCGCATCGCATTGCCGCCGGCGAGTTGCGCGATCGTGCCCTCGTCGATGCCTTGAATACCCGCGATATGGCCGATCGGATTGTATTCGGCCATGTCGAAGGGATAATCGGTGCCCATCAGGATACGGTCCGGCCCGAACAGGTCCAGCAGGTAAGCGAGCTGGTGATAGCTGAAGACGACGGTGTCGAGATAGACCTGCCGCAGATAGGTGGTCGGCGGCAGCGGCAGGTCGGCGTGGCAATCCTGCCGGGCGCCCCAGGCGTGATCGATCCGGCCGGAATAGCCGGGAAGATAGCCGCCGCCGTGCACGGCCATCAGCTTCAGTTCCGGAAAACGCGCCAGCGTGCCCGAGAAGATCAAATTGTGGAGCGCCAGCGTGGTGTCGAGCGGATTGCCGAGCACGTTGCTGAGATAGAAATGGGTCAGCCGCTCGCCATGGGTAAAACCGTTCGGATGCATCATGATGAATGCCCCGAGCTGTTCGGCTCTCGCAAAGAACGGCCGGAATTTCGGGTCGGATAATTCCTGGCCGTCGACATTGGTCAGGATCTCGACGCCCTTCAGCTTGAGTTCACCCATGACATAGTCGAGCTCGCGCACGGCGAGTTCCGGCTCCTGCAGCGTGACCACGCCGAGGCCGACGAAGCGGTCCGGCTTGCGCGCGCAATACTCGACGACGCCTTCATTGGCGATGCGGTGGGCTTTCTCGGCAATTTTGGGATCGATCGAATAGTAGCACTGGCCCGGCGCAGGGGCCACGACCTGGATGTCGATGCCCATCCGGTCGAGGTCGGACAGCCTGCGATCGATCGTGGTCATGACCTCGCCGACGTCCTTTTCCTGCTGCGCGTTGACTTCCCTGGTGGCGGCATCGGCAAAATGCGCGAGCGGGATGCGGCTGACATCGACATGCGGCTGGGCGAGCTTGGCGGCCTGGGGAACCACGATGTGCGCGTGGATATCGATGGTGACGGACGACGGGCGCCGGGCGAGGCCGTCGGCGTCGTGGATCCGTGCCGCGGTACGGCCGTAGCGATTCTTCTTCTCGATCATGGGATGGATTTCCTTTTTCTTCGATTGTTGTTCGCTAGTTCGATTTGGCGGCGTTTCGCTGCGGCCACCGGACCGAGACCGTCGTGGCATCGGCTTCGCCAAGGCCGGCCGCTTCGGCTTCCGCAAAGCAGGCCAGCGCACTCGACGCGACCGGAAGCGCAGCATGGATCGAGGCGGCGAATTGCACGGCCGTCGCGAGATCCTTTTTCGCGGCGCTGATGCCGAACGCGGTCTCGCCGCGCGGCTGCCCGCTCAATCCCTTTGCGATGACGGCGCCACGCCCCTTCATCGCGGTCGGCGTGCCGGCCGTGTCGGACAGGATATCGATCAGCCGATCGGGAGCCAGCTTGAGCGGTTCGCAGATGGTCAGGGCCTCGCCCAGTGCCTGCCAGTACACCAAGAGCGGCAGGTTGATCGCAAGCTTCATGGTGGCGCCGGCGCCGAGTTCGCCGACATGTTCGATGCGCCGGCACAATTGCTCGAGGATCGGCATCGCGCGGCCGACATCGTCGCGCGCCCCGCCGACCAGGCCGAACAGTTTGCCTTCCCTGGCGGGGACGGTGCTTCCACCGACCGGACATTCCACGAAGCCGCCACCTTGCTGCGTGACGGCGGTTCCGATCGACTGCATCGTGTCCGGCCGCAGCGTGCTCATATCGATCAAAAGCCTGCCAGCGAGTTTCGCCGTCAGGATGCCCTTCGGTCCGCGATAGACCGCTTCGGTGGCGGCGTCATTTAGCAGCATCACGATAGTTGTTTCGCAGCCCTCTACCAGCTCGGCCGGCGACGAGAACAATTTTGCGCCGGCATCGGTCAGCGATCTGGTTTTCGCCGGATCGCGGTTCCAGACCGCTACCTCGTGCCCGACCGCCATCAATCGCTGCGCAATCGATGATCCCATTCTTCCCGTTCCGCACACGCCGACTTTCATGATCGAACCTCCTTTTTTTCTTTGGGAATTCTTCTTTCAATGCGCATGAAAGATACCGAGATTTTGCGAAACGATCGCATCATTGTCGGTCAGCTCCCGGGGCGAGCCATCGAATACACAACGTCCGGTATTGAGGATCACCGCCTGGTCTGCGACTTCGAGCGCGAGCTTGAGATTTTGCTCGACCAGGACGATGGATTGCCCTTCTTCCTTGAGACGCCGGATGGTGCGCCCGACCTCGGCCACGATCAGCGGCGCGAGGCCTTCCGAGGGTTCATCAAGCAGCAGAACGCGGGGATTGCCCATCAGCGCCCGGGCGATCGCCAGCATCTGCAGTTCGCCGCCGGACAGCGTGCCGGCGATTTGGTTGTGGCGCTCGCCCAGTCGCGGAAACATGTCGTAAATCCGATCGACATCCCATGGCGTCGCAACCTTGCTGCGGCGTTGCTTCGCCACGACGAGATTTTCCCAGACCGTCAAGGAAGGGAAGATGCGCCGGCCCTGCGGGACGAGACCGATGCCCATATGCGAGATGCGTTCGGGGCTCAGGCCTTCGATGGCTTCCCCGAACAGTCTGATCTCGCCCCCTCTGGGCTTGAGAAATCCGATGATCGTCGAAATGCAGGTTGTCTTTCCCGAGCCATTGCGGCCCAGCAATGCCAGCACCTTGCCGGGTTGCAGGGCAAAACTGACCCCATGCAGGATGTGGCCGTCGCCATAGAAAGCCTGCACATCCGTCAGGCGAAGCGCATCAGACGCCAAGATACACCTCACGCGTTTTGGGGTCCGCGACCACGGCGTCACGCTCGCCGTCAACGATGACCCGGCCGTAATTCAACAGCGTCACGGTCTCCGCAAGGTCGAGCGCGGTATCCATGTCGTGTTCGATCATGACGACCGCCGTTTCGCGCGGGATCGCCGCGATCAGCGCTTTCACGGTAGCTCGCTCGGCATTGGACAATCCCGCCAGCGGCTCGTCCAGCAACAGCACGCGGGGCTTTTGCGCAAGCGCCATCGCCAGTTCGACGCGGCGTTTTTCGCCGTAAGCAAGGTCTGAAACCAGGCTGTCTGCCAGATGCAGCAGCCCGACCGCATCCAGAATGCGTCGGGCCTCGGTCGAAAGATCACCGTAATACGATAGTGGCCGCCACATCTGCCAGCGCGACGGCCGAAGCCCGAGCAGGCCGAGCGTGACATTGTGCTCCAGCGTGTCGCGATCGAACAGCGTGATGATCTGGTAGGTGCGCGCCAATCCGAGATGCGCGCGCCGGTAGGGTGTCAGGTGCGTAACGTCGACACCGAACAATCTTATCTGTCCCGCGGTCGACTGCAGGTCACCGGTAATCTGGTTGAACAGGGTTGTCTTGCCGGCGCCGTTCGGGCCGATGATCAGGCGGCGTTCACCCGGCCGGATCGTGAGCGAGACGTCGTGCGTGGCAACCAGTCCGCCGAATGATTTTCTGAGATGGCTGATCTCGAGCGCACAGGTCGGTTCCGCGGAATTCATCGCGATCCCCTGCGCAGGTTCAGCAGCTTGCTCAAACCGGGAACGATCCCCGTCGGCATCACCAGAACGATGAACAGGAATACGAGCCCGAGCAGCATATTCCAGCGCTCGACATAGGCCGACGCGTAATTTTTCAAGAGCAGCACGAGCGCTGCGCCGACCGCCGGGCCGCTCAGCGTCCCCGAACCCCCGGCGATCACGCCGAGCAGCGCCTCGGCCGAACTCGTGGTGGATAGCGATGTCGGATGGATGTACTTGTTGTAATAGACATAGAGCAATCCGGACACGCCGCCCCAGAAGCCGGCATAGATGAAGGTGATCCAGCGGATCATCCAGGGATTGAAGCCGAGCGCGGCCATCCGTCGCGGCTGGTCGCGAACGCCCTTCAACGACGATCCGAAGGCGGAAGACACGAACGTCGTCATCATCAGGAACGAAACCGACGCCACCGCCAGCGCGAACCAGTAAAACGATGCGGCGCTGTCGAGCGAGATGCCGAACGGCATCGGCCGGGTCAGGCCGGCAATCCCGTTGTCGCCGTTCGTGACGTTGGACATGCGATAGGCAAGTCCCCACAGCACCTGCGACAGCGCGAGCGTGATCATGAGGAAGCCGAGGCCCGACGCGCGGAGCGCGATGACGCCGAAAACGGCGGCCATCGCGGTCGTGCCGGCGATCGAGACGATCGCGGCGGGTCCATGCGCGAAGCCATAACGGCTGGTGAGCAGGGCGGAGATATAGGCGGCTACCCCGAGAAAGGAGGCGTGTCCGAGCGACGTCATCCCGCCAAACCCGACCAGCAGATTGAGGCTGAGCGCGAAGATGGCCGCGATCAGGATCTGACTGGCGAGGTTGACGTAGAAGTCGCCCGCGACGGACGGCAGCAGGACGAGCATGGCTGCGAACAGGACGGCTGCGATCCACTTCATGCGCCCAGACGCCCCAGCAGGCCCTGGGGCCGGAGTGCGAGCACAAGGATCATCGGCAGGAACAGGATGATATAGGCCAATTCCGGAAACAGCGCGGTCCCGAATGTGTAGATGAAGCCGACAATGAAGCTGCCGATGAACGCGCCGAGCAGGCTTCCAATTCCGCCGAGGATGACGACAATCAGCGCCAGAGGCAGCATGTCGGCATCGAGCCCGGGATAGGCCGACAGGATCGGGCCGCCCAGCACGCCACCGGCGCCGGCGATACCCGCGCCGAGACAAAATACGATCGTGAACAGGTTCGCGACGGGAATTCCGACCGCGCGTGCCATCTGCGCGTCATCGACGCCGGCGCGGATCATAGCGCCAAGCCGCGTGCGCTCCAGCAGGAGATACAGCGTGATCGCAGCAGTGATGGCGCACCCCACCAGCACCAGGCGATAGGTCGGAAACACGAAGCCAAAAAGCCGCGTCGGCGCCTGCAGATTCTGCGGCGTCGGTACCGGTATCGAATCGCCGCCCCACAGCGCCAGGCAGGCGTCGGAAATGATGAAGGACATGCCGAGCGTCACCAGCACCTGGCCCAGCGGATTGGTCTTCAGTCTGGTCAGCACCAGCCGCTCGAACAGCCCGCCGATCGCGGCAACGGCAACGCCGGCCGAAACCGCCACGGTCCAGATGCTGAGGTCGCTGTTGGCCCGCATCGCGGTTGCGCCGAAATAGGTGCCGAGCATGAAGAACGCGCCATGCGTCAGGTTGGCGAGCCGCATCAAACCGAAGATGAGCGAGAACCCCGACGCCAGCAGGAACAGCAGACCCCCCAGCGAGAGGCTGTTGAGACCCTGGATGATCCAAAATTGCATCGTCTGCCGATCTCGTTCGGAAACCTGCGGCTGGTCGCTGCTGTGGCGGATTGGTTAAGGCTCGAGATATTTTGCCGGCGGATAGTCGCGCGAATAGACCGGGTTCTTCAGGAACGCGGTCTTGTCATAGGTCCAGAACTGGGTGACGTCGGGATAGGTCTTGATCACGGAATTGACCAGCCGGCCGTCGCTGCGCGTCACCTTGCGGATATAGACGTTGCCGATCACGTTGCCGAGATCGTCAAACTTGACGAGACCCCGCACCGTGTCGGCGTTGCTGCCGCGGATCGCCGTCATCAGCGCCTTCTTGTCCTCGACGTTGCCCTTGGTGGTCGTTAGCGCGGCTTCCAGAACCTGGCCCGAGAGGTAAGTGCTGCCGGCGTAATAGCCGGGATCGTATTTGAACTGCTTGCGGAACGCCGGCGCAAAAACCTTGTTGGCCGCATTGTCCAGTTCAGCCGAATACCAGCTGGTGGTCAGGATCCCCAGCGCCTCATCGCCCATGTTGCGCAGCACGGATTCGTCGAGGGCGGTCATTCCTCCGATCACGGCCATTTTGTCTTTCATGCCGTATTCGATGAACTGGCGCAGGAAACGAAAACCGTTGGAGCCCGCGGTGCCGAGGAAAATCGCGTCCGCGCTCTTCACCTGCGCAACGTAGCTGCCGTAATCGGGCGTCGCCAGCGGCGTGAAGATCTTCTGGATGATCTTGCCGCCATTGTCCTCGAACGCGCGCTGGAAGCCGGCGCACATTTCATGGCCGTAGGCGAAGTCATCGGCAATGGTGACGATCTTTTTGTATTTCAGCTCCTTGGCGGAATATTCGGCCAGCGGGTAGGCGCATTGCGCCGAGGTCGAGGTCAGTCGAACGAACCACGGGCTTGGATGCCGTTGCGTCATGTCTTCGGCGGCGGCGACCCCCAGCGTCGGGACTTCCTTTTCCGTCAAATAGTCGGCGATCGCGAGCGCCTCAAAGGCCGCGAGCGGTCCAATGACGCAGTGGATATTGTTTTTTTCGATCAGTTCCTGCGCCTTGGTACGCGCGGTTGCGGGAACGCCGGCCGTGTCCGCGACAATCAATTCGACCTTGCGGCCCGCAAGTGTGTTGTCGCGCTCCTTCAGGAACATCGTCAGTGCGAGTTCCATGTCGATGCCGCCGGACGCGAGCGGGCCGGTCTTGGCCGCCAGCAGGCCGATGCGGATCGGTCCGCTGTTTTGCGCAAATGTCAGTCGAGGTGCAGCCACACTCGCAATGCCGGCGCCGGCCGCGGTGCTGACGAATTGTCGTCGCGATATCGGCACTTGTCGTCCTCCGGTGATGTTTCCCTGACGCTTTGTTCTCGTTTTTTGAATTATTGTTCTTGAATTATTGCTTCTTGCACAGGCACATCCGCCTTCTGACGGATCGGGCCGCATGGGATCGTCGCCGGAAAATGTGGCGTCGCCTGATTTATCATCCGGAAATTATTAATGATCAAGCGATAACTTGGCGCAACGATCGGGCATTGCCGATCGCGGACGTTGCCGTGCTTTGATGCGGCGCAAAAATCAGCAACGGTCAGGTGTCGTTCGCCTTCAACACTTCGAACACCGCGGCCGTGTCCTGATCGCCCAATCCCATCGCCATCGCCTGGGCGTAGACCGGCTGCGTCGTCGTGAACAGCGGCGTTTCACAGCCGAGTTCGCTGGCGAATTCGGCAATGATGGCCATGTCTTTCTTCCAGGTCGAGATCCGCATCGTTGCCGGTTCATAACTGCGTTTTGCCATCATCGGTGCGCGCATCTGAAACATCCGCGAACCGCCCGCGCCGGGCGCGACCATCTCGATCACCTGATCGAGATCGAGCCCGGCCCGTTCCGCCAGCAGCATCGCTTCCGCCGAGGCGACGTTGTGAATGGCGACAAGATGGTTGGCGACGAATTTCATCCGGCTGCCATTGCCGTAAGCGCCGAGATCGGCACTCTGCTTGGCAAAGTCGGCAAACAGGTCGCGGCACCGTGCGATCGCGGCGCTGTCGCCGCTCGCATAGACGACGAGGTCTCGAACCGCGGCCTGGGCGCCGGTCCCGCTGAGCGGACAGTCGAGCGCAACATGACCGGCGGGTTCGAGGATGGCCTTGAAACGCAGCTTGTCCGCGATGGTGAGCGTGCTGAGTTCGACCACGATGCGCGCGGGTTGACCACAACCGGCAATTTGTGCGGCAACGGCATTGGCGGCATCGGCGTTGGGCAGGCTCGTCAAGATGATCGCCGCGCGGGCCGCGACCGAGCCTGCGCCATCAGCGATCGTCACGCCGGAACGCTCAAGCTCGCGCCTGCGCGACGGCTCGGTGTCGAATCCGATGACTGCCCAGCCTCGCTCGATGAGATTGCGGGAGATGGCACCGCCCATGATGCCCAGGCCAATGATGCCCACTGTTCGATCTGTCACGTGACCTCCGGCCTGCTGTTTCCCTGGGATGTGGCACCGTGTCGCAACGGGAATTGGTCAGCGATAAGGAGGATACCTCCTTGAGTCAATTTTTGGCGGTCGATGGCTCGATACGTCGACTTTCTGCTACTTCCCGCCGGCCGCACCATCGACTAAGCTTGACCGCAACAAGAATAAAGAAAGCCGCTCGCAGGCTGAGGGGAAGCGCTTTGCACGGACAGACGGACCGGCGCGGCGAGGTCACGCGGAGCGCCAGCGAGGGTGTACGCCGCCGCGTGTGGACCGGTCTGTGGGTCGGCTCGCTGCTCGCGATCCTCGGTTTTCTGGTCGTCTATCCCGTGCTGATGCTGCTGCTCGGCGCGCTCACCGACACCAATCCGGTGGTCGACGGGTTCAGCCTGCGTCATCTGTCGGTCACGAACTTCCTCACCGTGCTGGTCAATCCGAATGTCGCCGAGGCGCTGTTCTATACGCTGATCGCCTGCGGCGGCGGCACGGCGATCGCGGTTGCGATCGGGCTGTTGTTTTCCTGGATCGTGGTTCGCACCAATACGCCGTTCAAGGGCTTTATCGCCGCCGCCAGCATTCTGCCGCTGTTCGCGCCGCCGCTGGTCGCGGGCGTGGCGTGGACCATTCTCGGCTCGCCCAAAACCGGTCTGATCAACACCATGTTCAAATGGATCGGGCTCGACTGGCACGTCGATTTCTATTCGCTGTGGGGCCTGGTGTTCGTGTTCGGCATCTATTACGCGCCCTATGTCTACATGTTCACGTCATCGGCGCTGCGCAACATGGATCCGAGCCTGGAGGAGGCCGCCGAAATCTCCGGCGCCAGCGCGTTCGCGACGCTGTTCTCGGTGACGTTCCCGTTGATCATGCCCGCGATCGTCTCGGGCATGCTGCTGTCGTTCATCGTGATGCTCGGCATCTACGGCATTCCGGCGGTGCTGGGCGCGCCGACCAATCTCGCCGTGCTAACCACCTACATCTTCAAGCTCACCAACTGGTCGCCGCCGCTCTACAATACCGCCGCGGCCGTCGCGATCATCCTGATGGTCGTCACCGGCGCGCTGGTGTTTTTGCAGCAGAAGGTGCTGAGCGGCCGCAGTTACACCACCGTCGCCGGAAAGGCCTTCCGGCCGCGCAACCTCGATCTCGGGCGCTGGCGCTGGCTCACCTTCGCCATCGGCGTCGTCTATCTCTTCGTGGTGGTGATCCTGCCGGCGCTGGCGCTGATCGTCGCCGCGTTCCGCAAATTCATGTTCATCCGCGACGCCGCCAGCCTGTTCGACATGCGGCAATATTCGCTGATGCATTTCAACGCCATCTTCGACAATCCGCTGACGCTGAACTCGATCTACAACGCGGTCGAGGTCGGCATCATCACCGCGGTGGTCGGCGGCACGCTGGCGTTTGCGATCGGTTACACCATTCATCGCACCCAGGTCACCGGCCGGCGCTGGATCGATCTGATCTCCACCGTGCCGGTCGCGATTCCCGGCCTCGTGGTCGGCGTCGCCTATCTCTGGGCGTGGATCGGCATTCCCGGCGGGCTCTACGGCACGATCTGGATTCTGGCGCTGGCGTTCATCGCGCGCTTCATGCCGGATACGGTGAAGGCGCTGTCGACGTCGTTTTTGCAAATCCATCGCGAGCTGGAAGAGGCCGCCTGGGTCTGCGGCAGGGGCATGTTCGGCACCATCCGGACCATCGTGCTGCCGCTGGCGCGGCCCGGCGTGATCGCCTCGATGACGCTGCTGTTCGTGCTGGCGATCCGCGAGCTCGGCTCGTCGCTGTTTCTCTATACCAGCAACACCATGGTGATGTCGGTGCTGCTGCTCGACTATTACGAAGGCGGCAATCTCGGAAAGACCGCCGCCTTCAGCATCGTGCAAACGGTCTTGCTCGGCGTGCTCATCGGCGGCGCCAACTGGTTGTCGCGCGGTGCGGCACAGAGCAGCGTCGCCCGCACGGGATAATAAACAAAAGAGAGGATCGGGCATGAATAGAGGGATCTTTACCAAAATTGCGGCGTTGGCCGGCATCGCCGGTCTCGTTATCGCATTCGGCCCGCCAGCGCAGGCGCAGGAATTCGGTTCACAGGAACTGATCGCCGCTGCCAAGGCGGAGGGCAAGCTGGTGTTCTACACGGCGAACTTCGCCGAGGTCGAACAGCAGGTCATCAAGGCCTTCAACAAGCGTTTCCCCGAGATCAAGGTCGAGATGGTGCGCGCGCCGGGCGGCCAGCTCATCACCCGCGTCAAGACCGAGGCCGCGGCGGGAAAACTGATTGCGGATGTGGTCGATCATTCCGACCGGGCGCTGATGTCCGACCTGATCGACATGTTCCAGGATTACGCGCCGCCGAATGCCGCCGATTACAATCCCGACGCGCAGATTTCGCCCAAGCTGTGGCCGCGCGCGACGTTGGTCTGGTCGATCGCCTACAACACCGAACTGGTGAAGAATCCGCCGAAGACCTGGTTGGATTTGACGAAGCCCGAATAT
The DNA here is from genome assembly GCA_900129675.1 of Bradyrhizobium erythrophlei. Classification (GTDB taxonomy): domain Bacteria; phylum Pseudomonadota; class Alphaproteobacteria; order Rhizobiales; family Xanthobacteraceae; genus Bradyrhizobium; species Bradyrhizobium erythrophlei_A. The sequence goes on from FSRD01000003.1 coordinate 266,255, forward strand.
GACAAGCTGACGGGACAGGTGTTCGCGCAATCCGGCGGCACTACCTGGACCCGCATCATGTTCGAGCGTCAGGTGCTCGGCGAAGACTATTGGGCCAAGCAGGCGTCGACCCATCCGGTTCTCTATCCCTCGGGCGCGCCGATGGCGGATTCGCTGGTGCGCGGCGAAGTCGCGATGGGGCCGTTGCTCTACAACGCGATCTACCCGAAGCAGAAGGACGGCGCCCCGATCAAGATCTTCTTCCCGCCCGAGGGCGCGCCGGTCAACCCCTATGCGTCGGGAATTCCGAAGACCGCCGCCCATCCCAATGCTGCAAAACTGTTCCTGAACTGGTGCCTCTCGAAGGAAGGGCAGACCTTCATGATCAAGGAACTCGGCAATCTCACATCGCTGAAAGATCCGCCGGTGTATCCTGAAGGTTTCGATCCCAAGGTGGTCAAGGTCTGGTACCCCAGGTTCGACGAGTATGTGAAGCTGCACGGTCCCTGGGTCGCCGATTGGGACAAGATTTTTGGCTATCGGCAGTGAGTAAGCGGATCCATTCATGACGGCAACGCTCGAGGTCACCGACCTGCGCAAGCAGTTCGCGATCGGCCGCCCGGCGATCGACGGCGTCAGTTTCGCCGTACCCGCCGGCGAGATCGTCGTGCTGCTCGGGCCTTCCGGCTGCGGCAAGACCACGACGTTGCGCTGCGTCGCCGGACTGGAGCATCCGACATCGGGGGAAATCAGCATCGCAGGCCGGGTGGTGTCGTCGCCGGAACGCGGCATATTGGTGCCGCCGCGCTTGCGCGAACTCGGCATGGTGTTCCAGTCCTATGCGGTGTGGCCGCACATGACGGTGCGACAGAACGTGGTCTATCCGCTCAAGCACCGGAAAATTTCGCGCGCCGACGCCAACCGCAAGGTCGATGAAGCGCTCGCGCTTGTCGGCCTGTCGGAATATGCGGACCGGCCGGTGGTCGCGCTGTCGGGCGGCCAGATGCAGCGCGTCGCGCTGGCGCGCAGCATGGTCTACCGGCCGCAATTGCTGCTGCTCGACGAGCCCTTGTCGAACCTAGACGCCAAATTGCGCTTGCGGCTGCGTGACGATCTGCGCGTCATCCTCAAGCAGACCGGCATGACCGCGCTCTACGTCACCCACGACCAGGCCGAAGCGGTCGTGCTCGGCGACCGCATCGGCGTGATGCGTGACGGCAAGCTTTTGCAGATGGACACGCCGGATGCGATCTACAACCGCCCGGCGGACCTCTTCGTCGCCAACTTCACCGGCGCCACCAACGAACTGATGGGAACACTGGTGGCGCGCAACGGCGAATTCGGCGTGGTCGATTTTGGCGACGGACGGCGCGGCGAGGTCGCCTTGCTGCACGGCCTCAGCCCGGACGACAAGGTGCGGATCGCGTTGCGGCCGGAAAACATCGCGATCGGCCGATGCGACGGCGGCAATAGTTTCCCCGCCAAAATTCTCGACCGCCGCTATCAGGGTACGCAGACCGCCTATGGCATCGAGCTGTTCGGCCGCCGGCTCGAGGTGATCGAACTCGGCACCGCCGCGAGGCATCGGGTCGGAGTCGAAACGCCGGTCTCGCTGCCGCGGGAATGCTGTTGGGCCTATCGCGATACCGGGCCGTCGTCTTACGAATAGTGGCCCGATTGGTGAGAGCTAAAACGCGCAACGGCCGCCGTGGTTAACGGGTGGAACCGACCCTCCGCATAAATTCGGCGTGCTTAGGACGCCGAATTCATCGGTGGTCTTGATCGGCAGCGCGCGCGGAAACGGCATTTGCCGTTCGCGCCGGACGCTCGTTCGTCCGCCCTAGAATTGATACCGGCGAAGCCCGCCGTCGACGGGAATGACCGTCCCGGTAATGTAGCGCGCGACAGGCGAGGCGAGGAACACCGCCAGCGCCGCGAGATCTTCCGGCTCGCCCCAATAGCGCACCGGAATCTCCTCCTCGGCAAAATGCTTTCGGTAATCCTCGGGATAATTGCGCCGGATCTGTTCGCTCATGATGCGTCCGGGCGGAATGCAATTGACCGTGATGCCATGCTGCCCGATCTCGCGGGACAGTCCCTTCGCCCAGGCGTGAACCGCCGCTTTCGCCGCAAACGCGGCGTTGAGGCCTTCGGGTTCGGATTTGCCGGTTATGTTGATGATGCGTCCCCAGCGGCGTTCGATCATCTGCGGCAACAGCGCGTGGGCAATCTTGCGGTACGAGGTGAAATTCAACGCGATGGCTTCGTCCCAATCGCTGTCGGGCGCATCCACCGGCAAAGGCCGGCTGCCGCCTGCGTTGTTGACCAGGATGTCGACGTGACCCAGCGCGATGACCGCGGTGGCCACGAGATTTTTTGCGGCGTCCGGCTGCATGATGTCTTGCGCCACCGGAATTACGGGAGCGCCGCCGGCCGCCTGGACCTCCTGCACAAGCGTGTCGAGCAGCTCCTTCCGCCGCGCCACCGCGACCACGCGTACGCCCTCCATCGCCAGCCCCTTGGCGATGGCTCGGCCGATCCCGATACTTGCTCCGGTCACAACGGCGGTCCTGGACTTGAGATCGAGATCCATGTTCGAAGGCTTTCTTTCTGTTAACAACATGCGCGCAGCGGCAAGGCTCACGCGGGCATGTTAGGATGGATTTGGCCGAGCAGCGCCACAACGATCAGCGCCACAAAGTGTAATACCCCGGCGGTCGGGCAAAGGAAGAAGAAAAACGATGGTATGGAATCCGCAGCAATATCTGAAATTTTCCGGACATCGATTGAGGCCCGCGGTCGATCTTCTGATGCGTATCCCGGATTTTCCGGTGCGCAGCGTCGCCGATCTTGGCGCCGGCGCCGGCAACGTCACCAAACTGATCAAGGAGCGATGGCCGGACGCCAAAATCATCGGCGTCGAGGGTTCGGCGGAAATGGTCGCGGCCGGGAAAAAGGCCGCCCCCGAGGTTGAATGGCTGCATCAGGATTTGGGATCGTGGCAGCCGCCCCACAAATACGACGTCGTCTATTCCAATGCTGCGCTGCACTGGCTGCCGGATCATGCCATGCTGTTTCCTTCCTTGATGGAAAAGGTCGAGCCCGGCGGCATCCTTGCCGTGCAAATGCCGCGTAATTTCGGGGCGCCGTCGCACTTGCTGATCGCGGAGACCGCCCTGAACGGGCCGTGGCGCGGCCAGGTCGAGCATCTGGTAACGCCACCGCCGGTCGGCGAACCCGGCTTCTATCATGACCTGCTGGCGCCGCTATCGCAGCAAGTCGACATCTGGGAGACAGAGTATCTGCAGGTGCTGGAGGGTGAGAACCCGGTCAAGGAATGGACCAAGGGCACGTGGTTGACGCGCTATCTCGACATCCTGCAAGGCCAGGAGAAAGCAGCCTTCGAAGCCGCATATGGTGAGCGCGTTGCGAAGGCCTATCCGCGGAATTCGGCGGGGCAGACGCTTTTCCCGTTCCGGCGATTGTTCATGATCGTGCAGCGCAAGGGCTGACGCCGCTGCGCTGCACTGCGGATTCGCGCGATTATCGGGGAGCAGGCAGGAGAGCGGTCCGAATCGGCTCGTGCATGCGGCATTTTGCGTGATCTCGTGGCCAGCCAATTCGGCTTAGGTCTAGTTGTTTGACACTCGGATTGCTGCCACTACTCGCCACCGGAAAAACAAAAAGAGCCGGTTTCCACGCCTATTGGGAGGAGAGTTCATGCGCAAATTGCTTTTTGCGGGCATTGCGGCCGCCATTTTTCTGGCCCCGGGCCTGGCGTCGGCCGAAGGGCCGATCGTCATCAAATTCAGCCATGTCGTCGCCAACGATACGCCGAAGGGCAAGGGCGCGCTCAGGTTCAAGGAGCTTGCCGAGAAGTATACCGACGGCAAGGTCAAGGTTGAAGTCTACCCGAACTCTTCGCTCTACAAGGACAAGGAAGAAATCGAGGCATTGCAACTCGGCTCGGTGCAGATGCTTGCGCCATCGACCGCCAAATTTGCTCCGCTCGGCATCAAGGAGTTCGAGGCGCTCGATTTGCCGTGGTTGTTCAAGGATGAAGAAACCTACGCCAGGGCCATGAAGGGTCCGGTCGGCAAGTGGCTGTTTCAGAAGCTCGAGGCCAAGGGCATCAGCGGTCTCGCTTATTGGGACAATGGCTTCCACATGACGTCGGCCAACCGTCCATTGCTGATGCCGGCCGATTTCCAGGGCCTCAAGGTCCGCATCTCCGGGTCCAAGATCGCCGACCGGTATTTCCGTGACCTCGGCTCAATTCCGCAGATCATGGCGTTTTCGGAAGTCTATCAGGCTCTGCAGACCGGCGTGGTCGACGCCTGCGAGAATACGGCTTCCAACTATCTGACGCAGAAGTTTTATGAAGTGCAGAAGGACATCACGGTCTCCTATCACGCCCACTTGCAATACGCCGTGATCGTGAACTCGAAGTTCTGGAACGGGTTGCCGCCGGATATCCGCAAGGCACTCGACAAGGCGATGGACGAGGCGACCGATTACACCAACTCGATCGCGGTCAAGGAAAACGAGGATGCGCTGGCCGAGATCAAGAAGTCCGGCAAGACCACGCTGCACTATCTGACGGACGATCAGCGCAAGGCCTGGCACAAGGCCATGCAGCCGACCTACGCATGGGCCAAGGGCCGCGTCGGGCAAGAAGTGCTCGATCTCGTGGCCAAAGAACTTGACGTCAAGATGAACTGACCGCCGATCCTTTTGCACAACAACATGAAAACGGTCGGGAGTGATGGCACTCCCGGCCGTTTTGGCCTGAGACGGGGGGACACGGTGTTTAAGGTGCTCAATCGGGCGCTCGACCATCTGGAAGAGTGGTTGATCGCCAGCCTCATTGCGGCAGCGACGGCGCTCATCTTTGCCGCGGTGGTGCACCGGTACGGGACCGGCGTTTCGATCGACCTGTCAAAATGGCTGGCTGCGCGCGGCGTCCCGGTTCTGCCCGAGTTCTTCAAAGGCATTTATTTGTGGCTTGCGGCCCTCGACGTCTCGTGGGCGCAGGAACTCTGCATCTACATGTTCATCTGGATGGCCAAGTTCGGCGCCGCCTATGGCGTGCGCACCGGCATCCACGTCGGCGTCGATTTGCTCGTCAACATGGTGCCGGGACACGCGCGCAAGCGGGTCATTCTTTTCAGCCTGCTGTGCGGCGCGTTTTTCACCGGCATGATCGCCACCTTCGGCGGCTCGTTCGTGGCCGAGATGTTCAAGACCGGGCAGCAATCGAACGACCTCGAGATGCCGATGTGGATCGTCTACCTGGCGATCCCGCTCGGCTCCGGCCTGATGTGCTTCCGCTTCCTGCAGGTCTGCTGGTTCTATTACTGGACCGGCCACCTGCCGCACCATAACGAGGCGCACGTCGAGGGCGTCGAAATAACCGCGCCCGCGCTGCATCCGGCGGAGGTCGATCCCAACGAAGCCTCCCGCGGCAGGAGGAGCCCGCTCGGGCTGATCCTGATCATGGCGCCGATATTGATCCTGATGATTTGCCTCGGCGAGAAGGCCGGCATCATCGTTCTGCCGCAGGCCCTGCGCGCGGCTTCCATTTTTGCGCTGCTGATCGCGCTGATGCTGACCGGCATACCGGTTTCGATCGCGCTCGGTCTCACCGTGATGACGTTCCTGTTCACGCTGACCACGGTGCCGATTGAAGCGGTGTCGATGAAGCTGTTCACCGGCATCGAAAGCTTCGAGATCATGGCGATCCCGTTCTTCATCCTGGCGGGCAACTTCCTCACCCATGGCGGCGTCGCACGGCGAATGATCGATTTTGCGACCTCGCTGATCGGGCACTGGCACGGCGGTTTGGGGCTCGCCGGCATCGTGGCCTGCTCGATGTTCGCGCTGGTCTGCGGATCGAGCGTCGCCACCGTCGCCGCCGTCGGGGCGATCGTGTTGCCCGAGATGGTGAGGCACGGCTATCCGATGCGCTTCGGCGCCGGCATCATCACGGTCGCCGGCTCGCTCGGCATCCTGATGCTGCCGTCGATTCCGAAAATCATCTACGCGGTCTCCACCGGCACATCGATCGGCGCCCTGTTCGTGGCGGGCTTGCTGCCCGGCATGCTGCTGACCTCGATGCTCTGTGTCGTAACCTGGTTCCTGGCCAGGAAGCGCAACTATCCGCGCATGTCCAGAGCGAGCTGGGGCGAGACCCTGCACGCGTTCCGCGAGAGCATCTGGGGCTTGATGCTGGTCGTCATCATCATCGGCGGCATCTATAGCGGCTTGTTCACCGCGACCGAGGCCGCGGCCATGGCCGCGGTCTATTCGTTCTTCATTTCGGTCTTCGTGTACAAGGCGCTCAAGTTCAAGGATGTGCCGCGCGTATTGCTGCGGGCCGCGAACACCAGCGCGATGCTGCTCTATATCGTGACCAACGCGGTGCTGTTTTCGTTCGTTCTCAGCAACGAGAACATTCCCTCGGCGCTCGCCGACTGGATCACGTCGCAGGATCTCGGCTGGGTTGGCTTCCTCCTGCTCGTCAATATATTGTTGCTGTTGGCTGGCAATTTCATGGAGCCGACGTCGATCATCCTGATCATGGCGCCGATCCTGGCGCCGGCCGCAAAGCGGCTGGGCATCGATCTGGTCCATTTCGGCATCGTGATCGACGTCAATATGGAGGTCGGCCTCTGCCACCCGCCGGTCGGCCTCAACCTTTACGTGGCATCGATGATCGCGGGCATGCGCATTACCGATCTGGCGATGGCCGTCATGCCGTGGCTGCTCACCATGCTGGTGTTCCTTGTCATCGTGACCTATTGGCCCGCCCTGACGCTGTTTCTTCCGACGCTGCTTGGGATGCACTGATGATCGGGAGGAAGACAGATTGCGTGGCTATGCTCCGGTTCCGAGCCCGAGGCTGGCATAGATGCGGCGTGCATAGGCGCCGAACTGATCCGTCGTCTTGATCGGCAGCGCGCGCGGAAACGGCAGATCGATCGAAAGATATTCCGCCATCCGCGCCGGACCGGCCGTGAGCACCGCGCAATGCGAGGCGAGGAACACCGCCTCCTGGATGCTGTGGGTGACGAAGATGATGGTCTTGCCGCTTTCGCGCCAGATCCGCAGCATTTCCAGGTTCATCTGCTCGCGGGTCAAGGCATCGAGCGCGCCGAACGGCTCGTCCATCAGGATCAGTTTGGGATCGTGGATGAAGGCGCGCGCGATCGCGGTGCGCTGCTGCATGCCGCCGGACAATTGCTGCGGATATCTGTCCTCATAGCCGGCGAGGCCCACGAGATCGAGCAGCTCGCGGGCGCGGGTCCGCGCCGCCTTCATCGGCAGCCCGACGATTTCGGCGGGCAACAGCACGTTGTCGAGAACGGTCCGCCATTTCAAAAGCAAGGCTTGCTGGAACACCATGCCGATATCCCGCGCCGGATCGAACGGCGCTTTTTCGTTGCCGATTTTGATGGTGCCGCCGTCGGCCGGGTGGAGGCCGGCGAGAATCTTCAGCACCGTGGTCTTGCCGCAGCCGGAGGGGCCGACCAGCGAGACCAGTTCGCCCTCCTGCACGTCCATGGTGACGTCGGAGACAGCGAGGAATTCCGCACCCTTCGACCGATACACCTTGCGGACGTTGCGCAGGCTGATGAAGGGCTCCTCCGTCATGCCAGCCATTTCTGCAGGTTCGCCGCGACGAAATCGTCGTCGGAGAGATCGGTGTGTTCGTTGCACACCCGGTCGATCTCCTGCATCTGGCCGGGGCTCAGGCCTTCGGCCGGATCGAGGCACCACAGCCCCCGCATCAGGCCCTGTCGCCGCAGCACCTCATGGCAGCCGGCGATGCAGCCGTGAAAATTGTTGGCGACGTCGAAGAACGCGCTGTTGCAATCGGTGACGCGGGCATCGAGCGCCAGCAGGTCCGCGGGCACAGAGGCCTTGCCGCGCGCGGCCTTGCACATCTCGAACTGCTTGATGGCGGCCGCGGTCCACACCGACCAATGCCCGAGCAGGCCGCCCTTGAAATAGGTCCGCGTCGTGACGCCCTTGTCGCGCAGATCGAACGGCAGCATCAGATCGAGCAGGATGTGGTCGTCATTGCCGGTATAGAGCGCGACGCGATCGAGCGCGCCGGCGGCGGCGACGCCGCGCAGCACGTCGAGCGTGCGATAACGGTTGAACGGCGCGATCTTGATGGCGATGACGTTGTCGATGGCAGCAAAGCGCCGCCAGAAATCGGCGCTGAGGATGACACCGCCGACCGCCGGCTGCAGATAGAAACCGACCAGCGGAATTTCGCGCGCCACCGCTTCGCAATGCGCGATGATCTCGTCTTCGGAGTGCGATTTCATCGCAGCGAGGCTGAGCAGCCCGGCGTGATAGCCGATGCAGCGTGCGGTGCTGGCTTCCGCGATAGCCTGCTGCGTCGGGCCGGCGAGGCCCGCGACCATCGCCAGCGGCCGCCTGGTCCAGGCCGCCGCGGTTTCCGCCGCCAGTTCCAGCACCGGCCGGTACAGGCCGACATCGCGGATCGCAAATTGCGTGGTGTGAACGCCGACCGCAAGACCGCCGGCACCGGCGTCGATGTAATAGCGCGTCAATGCGCGCTGATGCCTGGCGTCGAGGGCGCGCCCGGCGTCGAGCGCGAGCGGATGCGCGGGAAGAACCGTGCCGTCTGCAATCAGCTTCCGGACCTCGGATTTGATCGTGCTGTGATGCATGGCCATTCCTATCCAAATTCCGGGCCGGCGACCGCGAACGGCAATTCTGAACTTTGCGCCGTGGCGCGCCCGAACCGCATGCGCTGAAACGAACGTTCGACGATCCAGCCGGAGCCGATGAGCCCGCGAAAAAATTCGTCTTGCGAACTGACGGCGTCGAGCAGCAGCGGTCCAGTCTCGGATCGAACGATCGCATCGACCAAGGCCAGCGCGCTTTCCGGGCTATCCGCCAACAGCGGGCCGATATGCCGCGCCGTGCGGCCGTCGCGGACGATGGCCATCGCACGGCCGTCGGACTGAATACGTGAGCCGGAACGCGCAGCGAATTCCCTGAGAAGGGCACTGCGGTCGAACCCGATCGCGCGGCTGTCGCGCGAGATAAATTCGTCGAGGCTGCATGGCAACAGCGACGGCAGCGCCATGGCCGGTGTCGCATTCTCCAGCCGCAACCGCCGCAACTGCAGCGCCGGCGTGAAACCGAGCGGACCATAGACCACGACCCCGGCCGGCGTCGCGTCGAGCCAGGTGGTCAGCTCGAGCTTCCTCGCCGCGTTGAGGCAAGCGTCGACCAGCCGCGTCGCAACGCCGCGGCGGCGCCAGTTCGCGGTCACCAGCACCATGCTGATCCACGCATTGCCGGCCGAGTAGGGCAGCAGCGCCGCGGTCGCGACCAGTCGCGCCTTGTCGCGCACGCCGAACACAATTCCTTTGGTCAGGAAAAACCGCCAGTCGTCCTCGTTCTGGTTCCAGTGCGCTTCGGTCGACAGTGCAAGCCCGGCCTGCGCGTCGCCGACGCCGAGTTCGACGATCGAGATATGCTCAGTATCGGCCATCGCGCACCTCGTATTTGGTGGGCTTGCCGAGGCTCGGCATCGACCGCGAGACCCAGTCCGCGGTCCAGCGGATCAACTGATCGGTATCGACGATCGGCAGGCCGAACAATTTGACGGCCTGCGAGGTGTCGGTGAGCCACGCTGTCGGCTCCTCCTTGCCGGCTATCACGGGCGCGCGGCCAAACAGCTGGCCGAATTTTACGGCGAGATCGCGCGCGGCCAAAATTTCGTGGCCGGAAACATTGATCGGCGAGGTCGGGGTGTCGCAATGGGCGAGGCAGCGCAGCGCCTGTGCGGCGGCGTCGCCCTGCCAGATGAAATTGACGTGGCCGAGGCTGACGTCGATCGGCTTGCCGGCCAAAACCTTGCTCGCGATGTCGTGCAGCACGCCGTAGCGCATGTCGATCGCGTAGTTGAGCCGGAACAGGCGGCCCGGCGTCGAGAGTTTGCGCGAAAAATATTCGAACATGCGCTCGCGCCCGACGCAGGATTGCGCATATTCGCCGGGCGGATTGGGCGCCATGTCCTCGCCGGAACCCTTGCCGTTCACGGGAACGAAGGGATAGACGCAGCCGGTCGAGAACGCGACGATCCGCGACCCCGCAAAGGCCTGCGCCACCAGCGCCGGGACGTGCGCATTCATCGCCCAGGTCAGCGACAGATCGCCCTCGGCGCCGAATTTGCGCCCCGCCATGAAGACGATGTTTTTGACCCTCGGCAGCCCCTTGATCGCGGCTTCGTCGAGCAGGTCGCAAGGGATGGTCTCGATGCCGCGCGCCTGCAGCCAGTCCTTCACGCCGGCTTCGCTGAAGCGCGCGACGCCGATGATGTTGCGGTCGGGCAGGGCTGCCTTGGCGAGACCGGCCAGGGTCGGCCCCATCTTGCCGGCGACGCCGAGGATCATGATGTCGCCGTCGACGCTTCTGAGATCGTCGATCAGCGCCTGGCTCGGGCGGCACAGCAATTCGTCGAGGGTCGCGATGTCTGGAATCGCCTCCGGCAGGGTTTCGCGCGTCAGCAGCATGTCTCGTCCCTGATTTTCCTAATTTAGCCGTACATCCTTGACGACGAACAGCCGTTCGAGGCCAAGCACGAGGCCATAAAGCGTAACGCCCAACAGGGTCAGCAGCAGAACGGCCATCACCATCGCCGGTGTATCGAGCGAGGACTGCACCTGGATCATGAGATAGCCGAGCCCGCGTTCGGAGGCGATGAACTCGCCGACGATCGCACCCGCCACCGCCAGGATGGCGCCGACCTTCATGCCGGAAAACACGTAAGGCAGCGAACCCGGCAGCTGGATCTTTCGGAACAGCGTCCAGCGCGAGCCGCGCAGCGATTTAACCAGATCGAGCAAGTCAGGCTCGACCTCGCTCAGGCCGCGCGCAGTGGTTAGCAGGATCGGGAAGAAGCAGATCGAAAACGCGATCATGATGTTCGGAAAGATTCCGTAGGAGAACCAGACGATGAACAGCGGACCCAGCGCCACCTTCGGGATCATGTTCAGCGTCACGAACAGCGGCAGCAGCAACAGGCTGACCAGCGGCGACCAGGTGAAGATCACCGCCAGCACGACGCCGACCAGGGCGCCGAGGCAGAAGCCGCCAAGGATTTCGACGGCCGTGACGGCAAGGTTGGAAAGCCAGGCATATTTGGCCGAGCCGAGCGTGGCGAGCGTCGCCAGCGGCGAGGGCAGGATGAATTTCGGCACCTGAAAGGCGTCGACCAGCACCTGCCAGAGCACGATCACGACCAGATGCACGATCAGGATGATCGCGAGCGTCCGCGCCGATCGTGCTCCGTCGCTGAACAAGGTTTGCTCCTGTTGGCGCGCCGGGCTTTTCCGGGCGCGCGGGTCAGACTATCGCCGCTTTTTCCAACTTTCAACCAGTTGGTTGATTAAACTACGATGGTAGTTCCATCGTCATTGCGAGCGAAGCGAAGCAATCCATGGCACGGCCTGGACGGTCCATGGATTGCTTCGTCGCTTCGCTCCTCGCAATGACGAAAAGTTGTGCTAGGGCCGCAGCGACTGCATCACCAGATCGACCACATGCCTGCGGCGCGCCCGTTTGGCCGCCGTGCCCGAAAAATCCTTGCCGAAGATCGCCGACAGCGTCGGGGTGTTGGAGAAGAAGAAATAGCTCAGGCCCGCGATCGAAATATAGAGATGGACCGGGTTGACGCCCTTGCGGAAAACCCCCGCCCGCACGCCCTGGCTGAGGATGGTGGAAACCATGCTGACCAGCGGCGAATGCATCGCCTCCAGTTTCCGGGAGCCCCGCACATGCCGGGCGCCGCCGCGGTTCTCGTCGTTCAGTAGCACGATGAAGTCGGGGTGGGCGTCGAGATGGTCGAAAGAGGCTTCGATCAGCTTCCTGATCGCCTGTTCGGGCGGCAAGCCCTCGAGGTTGAGCTTGCGCTCCTGGGCGCGGATCTCCTCATAGACCCATTCGAGCACGGCGAGATAGAGCGCATCCTTGTCGCCGAAATAATGATAGACCAGTTGCTTGTTGACGCCGGCGCGCGCCGCGATCTCGTCGACCCTGGCCCCGGCGAGCCCGCTGGCTGCGAATTCGCGCCGCGCCGCCGTCAGCAGCTTTTTCCGGGTCGCGGCCGGGTCGCGCCGCTGCGGCTTGACGTCGTCAGATCGTCTTTTGGGCATTTCCAACCGAACAGTTGACAAGTCGCGTGGTCCCTTGTTGCATTGGTAGCGTCACGGGCGTGCAACGACAAGGCCGGTTGTAAGCGAGGAGGGGTGCCATGAAGGGCTTGCCAATTGCGGGACTGGTGCTCGCGCTCGTCCTGCCGGCCGTCCCCTCTCACGCCGGCGAGCCGGTCAATCTGATCCTGAACTGGACACCGACTGCCGACCATTCGCCGTTCTATTATGCGAAGTCGCAGGGCTGGTACGAAAAGGCCGGCATCGATCTCACCATCGAGGTCGGCAAGGGCTCTGGCGTTTCCTCGCTCAAGGTCGGCTCCGGCGGTTCGCCGTTCGGCATCGCCGACCTCGCGACCATGCTGGTGGCGAAGAGCAAGGGCGCCGACGACGTCGCCGTCATGAGTATCTACGCCAACACCGGGCAGACCTTCTATTGGCTGAAGAGCTATGGCGTGAACGGGCCGAAGGACTTTCCCGGCCACAAGATCGGCAACCCGCCGGGCGACGCCTCGCGGGTGATGTGGCCGGCCTTTGCCAAGGCCGCTGGTATCGCGCCCGACGCGGTCAGTTTCGTCAATGTCGGCCCCACCGCCAAGATCGCGGCATTGAAGAGCCATACCGTGGATATCATCAGCGATTTCTACAACGAGCACGATCTGAAGGCGATCGAGTTCGGCAACGACCTCGGCTACGTCAATTGGAAGGATATCGGACTCAATCCTTACGGCAATTCGCTGATCGTCAACGGCGCCTACATGGAGAAGAATCCAAAACTGGTCGAGGATTTCGTCAAGATAAGCCAGAAGGCCTTTGCCGCTTGCGTCGCCGATGTCACGCCTTGCCTGAAGGCGTTGCTCGATCAGGTCTCCGGGCTGGACAAGGAGAACCAGCAGCGGCAGTGGGAACGCATCAAGTTTTTGATGACCGACGAGTTCACCACGACCAAGGCGCTGGGCTGGATCGACGGCGAGCGGATGAAAAAGGATTACGAGCTGGTGCAAACCTATCTCGGCATGGAAAAGCCGTTCGAGGTCGGGACGGCGTTTTCGACGAAAATGCTGGATACGGCCGTCAAAATGGATGCGAGCAAGGTGAGGAAGTAGGGGGAGGTGCGACGCCCTCAACCGTCATTGCGAGCCAACGGGTCGCGCGAACGCGCGCCCGATGACAGGCTCCGCGAAGCAATCCATCTCACCGCGCAAAGAAAGAATGGATTGCTTCGTCGCAAGTGCTCCTCGCAATGACGTCGTGAGGCCAAACGCTCTTTTCGTCATGCCCGACCATGACGGAGAGAGTCTCACTGCAGCGCCATGCCCGTCGTCTTGACCACCGTCGTCAGCTTGTCGTGATCCGCCTTCATCAGGGCGGCGAGTTCGCCGAGCGGCATCGGCTTGCCCGGGATGTTGGCGAGCGAGAGCTGGCGCTGGACGTCGGGGTTTTGCAGCGCCTGGCTGATGGCGTCATTGATCTTCTCGACGATTGTCTCCGGCGTCGCCGACGGCACGTAGATTCCGTACCAGGGGACGTAGGCAGCTTCGGCAAAGCCGGCTTCCGCGATCGTCGGCACGTCGGGAAGTTCCGCGACGCGTTTGTCGGTGAATACCGCGAGCGGTTTTACGGTGCCGGCCTTGATGTGCGGCAGCGCGAGCTCGAGCGAGACGATCTCGAAGTGCATCAAATTGGTGATCAGATCGATCAGCGCCGGCGGCTGGCCCTTGTAGCCGATATTGGTCAGCTTGATGTGGGCGACCTCGAATAGTTTTTGCGCGGTCAGATCGATCGATGTGCCGGTGCCGGGATTGCCGAAATTCAGCTCGCCGGGTTTTTTGCGTGCGAGTTCGACGAATTCGCTGATGGTCTTGACCGGCATCGAGGGATGCACCAGCGCCACACTTTGGTTCCAGACCGCGAGGCCGACGCATCTGAAGTTCTTCACCTCCCAGCCGGCGTCCTTGTACAGGTCGGGATTGACCAGCACCGCAGGCCCCGTCACCAGCCAGGTGTAGCCGTCTGGTTCGCTTCGCGCGACGGCGGCGGTGCCGATATTGCTGTTGGCGCCGGGGCGCGCCTCGACCACCACGGTTTGCTTCCAGTCGCGGCCGACCTGCTCGGTCACGGCGCGGGCGACGATGTCAACGATGCCGCCAGCGGGATAGGGCACGACGATGTGGATCGGGCGGCTGGGATAATTGCCTTCCGCCTGCGCGGCGCCGCCGTATGGCGTGGCGAAGGCCGCAACAAAGCCCAAGGAAACACCCAAGGAAAAAACCAAGGCGGCGTTGATCCCGCGCATTCTCCCCTCCCATTTGTGCCGCGTCGTTCGAGCGACGTGTTGGCCCCGTGAGCGAGGCGCTTAGCCGTTCGCCACCAGCGACCGGATGCTGCGCGCGAGGCCGAGGATACGCGGCCCGCATTCGCGCTCGATCTGCTCGGCGCTGAAACGAAACGAGGGAATGCCGCAATTGACCGAAAGACAATCGCCCGTCGGCGTCCGGTACAGCGGGGCGGCGACGCCAAAGATCTCGCGCCGCCATTCGCCGAGCGAGACCGCAAATCCGCGTTCCCTGCACAGCTCCATATCGGGCAAGGTCCGCGTCTGCACATAGTCGGCTTCTTCCGGGCGTTCCGCCTTCACCCGCGCCACATACGCGTCGAGCTCATCTTTTGTATAGAGCGACAACAGCGAGCGGCCGACCGCGGTGGTCGCCAGCGTTCCGGTAAGGCCGACGTCGGGAACGTGCGGCACGGCGTCGGTGGTGCGCAGCGTCTCGACATAGATGAAGTCGAGGCCGAACGGCATCGCGATGGAAACCGTGCCGCCGGCGTAAGCGGCGAAGTCGCGCATCAAGGGGCGCGCCAATTGCCGAACCTTCAGCGCCGACAGCACCGGATAGGCGGCGGCGAGAATGCCGAGCCCGAGTTCGAACCGGCCCTTGGCGTCACGCTTGAGGTAGCCGAGCTGCGCCAGCGTGTAGGTCAGCCGCGACACCGTCGGCCTGGACAAGCCGGTGTGCTGCGCAAGGTCCGCGTTCGACAGCGATCCGCTGGCATTGCGGAATGCGGCCAGCAGGTCGAGCCCGTGCGCCAATGTTGTCGCGAACGACGGATCGGCCTGAACCATCGAAGGTTTGGCCCGGGAAGCCGGGGAGGGATCGAGGGAGGAGATCGCTACCATTCCGAATTAATGGCTACATCTCCGAATTTTGTCAATATATCGAAATGAATTTGCAATCTGTGTCGATATACGCTTAGTTGCCGCCCAAAATGAGGGAGGCAGCATGGATTTCGATCTTTCCCCGTGGGCTGAGCAGTGGCGGAACAAGCTGCAGACGTTCTTCGACGCTGAGGTGCTGCCGCGCCACCGCGCCTGGGTCGAACATTTCGCCGATAGAAGTGAAGCGCCGCCTTTCATGGGCGACCTGCAGCAGAAGGCGCGCGCCGCTGGCTTATGGAATCTCGGCCTGCCCGAACTCGCCGGCGACGAGCCTGGCACGCGGCTTTCCAATCTCGACTACGCGCCGCTGGCCGAGATCATGGGTCGCCTGTTCTGGGCGCCGGAAGTCTTCAACTGCCAGGCGCCCGATGTGCCCAACATGATCGCGCTGCAGAACTGCGCGACACCGGAACAGAAGGCGCGCTGGCTGCGGCCGTTGCTCGATGCCAAAACCCGCTCGGCGTTCGGGATGACCGAGCCGGATGTGGCCTCCTCGGACGCCACCAACATCGCGACCAAAATGGTTCGCGATGGCGACGACTACGTTCTCAACGGGCGCAAATGGTTCATCACCGGCGCCGCCCATCCAAACTGTACCTTCCTGATCGTGATGGGCGTGACCGATGCGGACGCCGACCGCACGCGCCAGCACTCCTGCATCATCGTGCCGATGCAGACGCCGGGTGTTCGCCTGGTGCGGCGGCTGCGCTGGATGGGCTGCGAGGATCACACCGCACCGATCGGCGAACTCGCGTTCGATAATGTGCGCGTGCCCGCGTCGAACCTGCTTGGCGAGGAAGGCGAGGGTTTTAAAGTGGCGCAGGTGCGCCTGGGCCCTGCGCGCATTCACCACTGTATGCGCTCGATCGGGCTGTGCGAACTCCTGATCGAATTGATGATGGTGCGCGCGTTCGAGCGTTCCGCGTTCGGGCGGACCGTCATTCAATACGATACGGTGCAGCGCTGGATCGCCGAATCCCGCGTCGAACTGGAGCAGGCGCGCCTGCTCGCCTATCGCTGCGCCTGGCGGCTCGACCAGACCGGCCATCACGGCGCCTGGCGGGACGTGTCGCTGATCAAGGTCGCGGTGCCCACAATGCTGCAAAGGATCGCCGACCGCGCGCTGCAGGTGTTCGGCGCCATGGGCGGCTCCGACGATACGCCGATCCATCAGGCGCTGGCCTGGGGCCGCCTGCTGCGGATCGGTGACGGCCCCGACGAGGTTCACCTGCGGCAGATCTTTCGGATGGAGCCGACGCCCGCATGGTCGATCGCCAATTCGCCTTATCTGGCCGCGCATCCGGCGTGATGCGTCCTTCCATTTCAATTTTCGTTACGTGTGAGGAACATGACAATGACCCAGAACGTCAGCACTGAAACCCCCAAGGACGCTTCCGCATCGGTCATCGCGCAGCACGCGGCGACGCTGAAGGCGCTGCCGTTTTCCGACACGCGCGATTTTGACGACGCCGCGCGCGGCTTTCTCGGCAGCGTGGAACACGCAAAAATCGCCTCGCCGCAGGGCAGGACGGTCTGGAGCCTGGAGCCCTACGCTTTCCTCGGGGAGGAAAAGGCCCCGCCGACCGTCGATCCCAGCCTGTGGCGGCAATCGCGCCTCAATATGAACCACGGCCTGTTCGAGGTGGTGCCCGGCGTCTATCAGGTGCGCGGGCTCGACATTGCCAACATGACGCTGATCGAGGGCGACAAGGGCGTGATCGTGGTCGACACCCTGACCTCGATCGAGGGCGCGCGCGCTGCGATGGAGCTTTACTTCCAGCACCGCGGCAAGAAACCGGTAACCGCCGTGATCTTCACCCACACCCATACCGACCATTGGGGCGGCGCGCGGGGCGTGCTCGATGATGAGACGCTCGCCAGCGGGAAGGTGCCGATTATCGCGCCGAATTTCTTCATGGAGCACGCGGTCTCCGAGAACATTATTGCGGGGCCGGCGATGCTGCGGCGCGCGCAATATCAGTTCGGGCCGCTATTGGCGAAGGGCGTGCGCGGGCAGGTCGATTGCGGGCTCGGCAAATCGATGGCGGCGGGCTCGGTCGCGCTGCTGCGGCCGACCGATCTGATCATCGCAACCGGCGACAAGCGCACCATCGACGGACTCGAATTCGAATTCCAGATGGCGCCGAACTCGGAAGCGCCGGCGGAAATGCATTTCTTCATCCCGCGCTACAAGATGCTCAATCTCGCGGAAAACTGCACGCATAATTTCCACAATCTGCTGCCGTTCCGCGGCGCCGACGTGCGCGACGCGCTGGCCTGGTCGAAATATCTCGGCGAAGCCCTGCAGATGTGGGGCGGCAAGGCGGACGCGATGTGCGGCCAGCATCACTGGCCGGTATGGGGGCAGGAGCGGATCGACACCATGATCCGCCAGCAGCGCGATCTCTATAAATTCGCGCATGACCAGACCATTCGCCTGATGAACCATGGCCTGACCGCGACCGAAATCGCCGAGGCGATCCGGCTGCCCGCAAGCCTCGACGGCGCCTGGCATGGACGCGGCTACTACGGTCACATCCGGCACAATGTGAAGGCGATCTACCAGAAATATCTGGGATGGTACGACGCCAATCCGGTCAATCTCGATCCGCTGCCGCCGGTCGAGTCGGGCAAGAAATATGTCGAGTATATGGGCGGCGCGGACGCGATCCTGGCGCGGGCGCGCAAGGATTTTGGCAAAGGCGAATTCCGCTTCGTGGCGCAGGCGGTTAGCCACCTCGTATTCGCGGAGCCCGACAATCAGGCCGCGCGCGCGATGCTGGCCGATACGTTCGAGCAGCTCGGCTACGCCTCGGAAAGCTCGACCTGGCGCAACGCCTATCTGTTCGGCGCGCAGGAGTTGCGGCAGGGCATGCCGAAAGTGCCGCCGCGCGCGGGGATGCCGCGCGAGACGCTGGCGGCGCTGCGCACCGAGCAGCTATGGGACGTGCTCGGCGTCCGCCTCAACGGCCCCAAGGCCGAAGGCAAGCGCATCGTGCTGAACTGGAATTTTACCGACACCAACGAGAGCTTCATTCTCAATCTGGAAAATTCCGCGCTCACCTACGTCGCCGGCGCGCAGGCCGCCGACGCGCATGCGAGCTTCACGCTGGCGCGCAGCACACTGGATGAGGTGATCGCCAAGCTGGCGACGTTTCCGGAAGCGGTTGGCGCCGGCAAGATCAAGGTCAGCGGCGACCCGTTGCGTCTCGGCGAACTGATGATGCTGATGGATGAGTTTCCGCGGATGTTCGAGATCGTCGAGCCGAAGCGCACGGCGGTGAGTTAGGTGTGCGCTCACAGCCGTCATTGCGAGCGAAGCGAAGCAATCCATCGAGCGGCAAGGGAAGTATGGATTGCTTCGTCGCAAGTGCTCCTCGCAATGACGGTGAGGCAGCGCGTCATATCCCCAGAACCCGTAGGGGGCAAAGGCGCCCTTGCGCCGTGCCCACCATTTAACGTGAGACCGTCGTCGTGAATGGTGGGCACGCTCCGCTTTGCCCACCCTACGAAAGATGTCGCGTCGTCATTGCTTGGCGCAACTGTCATTGCGAGGAGCGAAGCGACGAAGCAATCCATCCTTTCTTTCCGCTGCGGCATGGATTGCTTCGCTTCGCTCGCAATGACGCTGAAGGAGCGCCTCAAATCCCCAGATACGCCGCCTGCACCTGCTTGTTGTTGGCAAGCTCGGTGCTCGTCCCGTGCATGATCACGTTGCCGCTTTCCAGCACATAGGCGCGCTGGACCAGCGACAGCGCGCGGCTGACGTTCTGCTCCACCAGGAGGATCGCGGTGCCCATCTTGTGGATCTCGCCGATCTTCTCGAAGGTCACGTCGGTCATGACGGGCGCGAGGCCCAGCGAGGGCTCGTCGAGCATCAGCAGCTTCGGCTTCAGCATCAGCCCGCGGCCGACCGCGAGCATCTGCTGCTCGCCGCCGCTCATGGTGCCGGCCAGTTGCTGCCTGCGTTCGGCCAGCCGCGGAAAGATGCTGTAGACCAGCTCGAGCGTGCGGCTGCGTTCCGCCTTCGCCTTCGGCACATAGGCGCCGATCTCGAGATTTTCGTGCACCGTCATTTCGGGAAACACCTGACGCCCCTCCGGGACATGGGCAATGCCCAGTTCCGGAATCCGGTGCGGCGGCAGCGACGCGAGATTGGTGCCGGCGAAGGTGACATTGCCGGCCGACAGTTTGACCAGCCCGGAAACCGCGCGCAGCGTCGTGCTCTTGCCGGCACCGTTGGCGCCCAGCAGGCCGACCGCTTCGCCTTCGCCGATCGTGATGCTGACATTCGTGATCGCGGGCACCGAGCCGTAGCTGGCGCACACGCCTGACAGTTCAAGCATGCGCGTCTCCCGAGGCTGGCGGATGCACGTAGGAGCCGAGATAGGCGCGGATCACTTCCGGATTTTCCACGATCTCCTTGGGCGTGCCCTCGGCGATCTTTTGCCCGTGGTCGAGCACCACGATATGGCGCGCCACCGCCATGATCGCGCGCATCACGTGCTCGACGATCACGATGGTCAGGCCGCGGCCTGAAAGCTTCTTGACCAATGCGACCGCCTGATCGATCTCGGCCGGGTTGAGCCCGGCCATCACCTCATCGAGCAGCAAAATCCGCGGCTCGGTCGCCAGCGCGCGCGCCATCTCCAGCCGCCGCTGGTCGATCGTGGTGAGATCTTTGGCCGCGGTCTGTTCCTTGGCCGCGAGGCCGACGAACTCGATCGCCTCCAGCGCCCGGGTGCGGGCGGCGGCAACATGGCGGTCGCGCAGGAAGGCGCCGGTCATGACATTCGCCAGCACCGTCATCGCGCCAAAGGGCTTTGCGACCTGAAAAGTGCGCGCCATCCCGAGGGCGCAGATATCATGCGGCTTGAGGCCGACGATGTCGCGGCCGAACGCCTTAACCGAACCGGCGTCGGGCCGGTGAAAACCGGTGATGAGATGAAAGCTCGTGGTCTTGCCCGCGCCGTTCGGCCCGATCAGCGCCACGGTCTCGTTCTCCTGCACCGCAAAGCTGACGTCCTGCACGGCGCGCAAGCCGCCGAACCGCTTGCTGAGACCCTTGATAACCAGTGCTTCTGCCATCGGCCGGTCCCTACGCGCGAGCCGGATGGCGGCGGACATAGCGGTGATACGCTTCCGTCGCCACGCCCATCAGCCCGGTCGGCCGCCACAGGATCACGGCCATCAGGATCAGGCTGTAGACGGTGAGCTGAATGCCGCCGACCGAACCGCCGAGCCAGCTCTGCAGCAGGGTCGACGTCGTCTCCAGCAGCACGGTGCCGACCACCGGCCCCCACAGCGTCCCAATGCCGCCGACGATCGATACCAGCGCCGCCTCGATCGAGATGCTGAAGCTGAACGCCGTCGCGGGGTCGATGAAGTAGATGTATTGGGTGTAGAACGTGCCGGCCATCGCGGTCAGGAACGAACTGATCATGTAGATGTCGCGTTTGATTTTTGGCGCGTTGACGCCGATCGCTTCCGCCGCGTCTTCATCCTCGCCGATGGCGACGAGGTAATAGCCCATCCAGGATCGCTCGATCAGCCAGGTGATCAGAAGTCCGAGCGCGAGCAGGCCGAGCGCGACGTAGTAATAAGCCGCCTTGGCCTCGAACTGCATCATCAACGGCGCATTGCCGAGATTCGGGATGGTGGTGCCTTCGGCGCCCCAGGCGAAATCGCGGAATTTCAGGAAGATCAGCATCAGGGCTTGCGCGGTCGCGATGGTGGCGATGGTGAAGTAGGGGCCGCGCAGGCGAAAGCACAGCCAGCCGATCGGCAGGCTCGCCAGCATCGCCACCACGCCGCCGGCCACCATCCCGATCCAGGGCGAGATGCCGAAATTGATCTGCAGGATGGTCGAGGTGTAGGCGCCGAGGCCGAAATAGGCGGCGTGTCCCAGCGATAGCTGCTTGGCGTAACCGCCCATCAGGTTCCAGGCGATGCCGATGAACGAGAACAGCAGGATGCGGATGAAGATGTCGATCGCAAACGAGGTTTTGACGACCAGCGGCAGGGCAATCAGAACGATGGCACCCGCTGCGAGCCAAACCAAAGTCTGCGTTCGCAGTCCCAATATCGTCATCGCGCCCTCCCGCCACCAAGGCCGGTCGGCTTGAAGGCCAGCGTCAGCAGCAGCATCGCAAACACCACAATCAGTCCGGAGTCGGCACCGACGAACTGGATGCCGAGCGATTCCGCGACTCCCATCATCAGGCTGGCGACGAGTGCGCCGATCACATTGCCGAGCGTGCCCAGCACCACGGCGACAAAGGCCATCAGCACAAAGGTCTGGCCGACGAACGGATAGGCCGAATAGAACGGCATCAGCAGCGAGCCGGCGGCGCCGGCCAGCGCCAGCGCCACCCCGAGCGCGACGCAGAACACCCGGTTGGGATTGATCCCCATCAGCATCGCGACATCAGGGTTCTGCGATGCGGCGCGCATCGCCTTGCCGAGATCGGTGGTGTGCAGGAACACCCAGAGCGCGCCGCTCAGCCCCATCGCCACCACGAAGGCGATCAGTTTGGCGACGGGGATATAGAGCCCGCCGATGTGGAACGCTTCATCCGAATAGGAGGTGTGAACGGTGCGGTAATTCGCTGTAAACAGCATCAGCGCCAGATTGAGCAGCAACAGCGACAGCGCAAAGGTCAGGAAGATCTGGGGCATGTCGTTAGGTCCCAACACCCGGCGGATCAGGAAATGCTGGATCAGGACGCCGATCACGAACAGCACCGGCATCGATACCACCAGCGACACGATCGGGTCGATGCCGAACTGGTTGGCGAGAAAGAACGAGATATACATCCCGATCATCACGAATTCGCCCTGGGCGAAATTGACGATCTTGACCACGCCGAAGATCAGCGTGACGCCGATGCTGACGAGCGCGTAAATGCCGCCGATGAGCAGGCCGTTGATCACGGCCTGGGCCAGTGTCTCCCACATCGAATTGACCGGTGCTTCAGGTTTTCATCAGCGGCGCGCGCTTGTCTTCGTCCGGGAAGACGCTGGCGAGATCGGCGTTCTGCCACTGCACCCCGACCGGATGGCCGTATACGTTCTTGCCGTCGGGGCCGAACTTCACCTTGCCGCCGGGCGCCATCGCGGCGTAGCCCTTTGACACATCGAGCGTGGACAGGGCGTCGCGAACCTTCTGCGGATCGGCGGAGGCGGCGCGCTCCAGCGCGTCGGCCAACATGAAGGTCTGCGCCACCAGGCCGCCGGCATATTCGAACAGGAATTCGCCGGTGCGCTTCTTGTATTCGGCGTTCACCTTCTGCGCGTCGTCGCTCATGTCATGGTTCCAGTGCGCCACGCCCTGGAGGCCTTCGGCGAGCTTGCCGACGTTCTTGTAGAAATCCGGAATCACGAACCCGCCCGAGCCGCCGTTGATGGCGACGTTGAGGCCGACCTGCTTGACGGTGCGCACAATCAGGATGAGGTCGTTCAGATAGGAGACCGAGAACAGCGCGTTGGCGCCGGAGGCCTTGACCTTGTTGATCAGCGGCGAGGCGTCGGTGAAGCCGGCCGAGTAAGGTTCGAACATCACGATTTCGACGCCTTCGCCCGGCGCCAGTTCCTTCAGGCCGTTCGACGTCGAGGTGCCGAACGCGGTGTTCTCGAAGATCACGGCCACTTTCGGCTTGTCGCCGACCAATTTCGCCATTTGCAATTGCGCTTTGGCAAATTGCGAGGCGCGGGCGAACGGCGTGAACGTATAGTTGCGGCCCTTGTTGAGCTGGTCGGAGCTGGAGCCGGTGATGATCGGAACCTTTGCGCGTTCGCATACTTCGCTTGCGATCAGGGTCAGCGCGCTCGCGAAGCAGCCGTGGATTGCCGACAGCTTGTTGCCGGTGATCAGCCGATCGGTTTCGGTGCGCGTCACCGTCGTATCGCTCTGCACGTCCGAAACGATCAGGTTGAGCTTGGCGCCGCCGAGCGACTTGATGCCGCCGGCCTCATTGATCATTTCGATCGCGAGCTTGGCGGCGGAAACGCAGCCCACGCCGATCTGCGCCATGCTGCCGGTGGTCGGATAGAGCGCGCCGATATTGATGGGGTCGGCCGCCCAGCCGCGCAGCGGCACAGCGCCGAAGGCGCCGGCGGCGAGAATGCCGCCGGTCTTGACCAGAAACTGGCGGCGGCTTTGTCGCTTCGGCGACCCCTGGGTGAGGTCGCCTTTGTTGCCGACAGAAGCCTTGCGATCTTTTTTCATTCCGTTCCCCCCTGTGCTGGCGACGGTACAGCGCGCGTCCGCCGGTTTTTTGGGATCGTAGCTTCTTCCAAAATTGTTTACAATATAGTTTTCAATATTATTATGATTGAAAGCGATAGCTTTTGCCGCCGATGGGTTGCGCCCGGCGGCGCACAGCCGCCAAACCGGGGAAATTATGGTCGGAAAACCATCCAAACGCGCGGTCGCCCGGCCGGCCAAACCCCGGCAGGTTGCGGCATCGCCGGCGCGCGAGCCCGCCGCCGTCATGATCGCCAAGCGCCTCGAGGAGGACATCGTGCTGGGGCGGCGCCAGCCGAAGGAGCGGCTGATCGAGCAGGATCTTTCCGACCTGTTCCAGACCCATCGCGGTGACGTGCGGCTGGCGCTGTTCGAGCTCGAAAAGAAAGGCCTGGTGGAGCGCATTCCAAATCGCGGCGCGCTGGTTCGCGGCCTGACCCCGCTGGAGGTGAAGGAAATTTACGCGGTGCGCGAAGAGCTGGAAGTGATGGCTGTCCGCATCATTCCGTTTCCGGTCGGCAACAAGGATATCGAGCGGCTCGACCAGCTGCAGCGCCAGCATGCCGCCGCCATCACCGCGGGTGACCTGCTGAGCGTGTTTTACAGCAATCTCAGTTTTCACCAGGCTCTGTTCGGGCTCTGCGGCAATGCCTGCCTGATCGAAACCATCGATCTGCTGGACCGGAAGGTCTACGGTATCCGATCTTATGCGAATGCATTTCCGGAATCGCTCGATGGCGCCCGCCGCGACCACCTCGATATGATCAAGGCGCTTCGCGCGTCGCGGCGCAACGATCTGGTGGCGCTGACGCGGCGCCACCTGAAGCCCTCGCCGGAGGCCTATATCAAGGCTTACGAGCGCCGCTTCGGCAAAGCCGATCTGGCGCCCGCGCCTTGAACTGAGCGATCTATTCAGCGCTGCTCACCAGCTTGATCCGCGGCTTGGCGGCTTCCATCAGGCCGCGATAGGCGGCGAGATAATCCAGCGCCATGCGCCGTGCGGTGAAGCGCTTTTCGAATTGCCGGCGAATGACCGTCCGGTCGAGACCGGAGAGCCGGCCGACCGAAGCGACCGCGCTGGTTTCGTCCTCGACCACAAAACCGGTCAATCCGTCGTCGATGATTTCCGGCACCGATCCGCGATTGTAGGCAATGACGGGCGTACCGCAGGCCATCGCTTCGATCATGACCAGGCCGAACGGTTCCGGCCAGTCGATCGGCACCAACAGCCCGATCGCGCCGCTGAGGAAATCGGGTTTTTCGCGATCGCTGATCTCGCCGATATATTCGACCAGTGGATTGCCCGTGATCAGCGGGCAAATCAGCTCGTCGTAATATTCCTGGTCGGCGCGGTCGACCTTGGCGGCGATCTTCAGCGGCAGGCCGCAGCGGGTCGCGATCTTGATCGCGCGGTCCACGCCCTTTTCCGGCGCGATCCGGCCAAGCACCGCGAGATAGGACGGCTTCACTGGCTGCGGCGTCAGCAACTTCTCCGGCAGGCCATGATGGATGGTCCGCACCCAATTGGCCTGCGGCACCGGCCGCCGCTGCGCGTTGGAAATCGAAGTCACGGGAACTTTTGCGAAGGTCGTGAACACCGGCTGGTGCTCCGGCAGGTCGAGCCTGCCATGCAGCGTGGTCAGGAACGGCGTCGGCTGCCGGAAGAACAGGGAGAACGGATAGTAGTCGAGGTGAAAGTGCAGGAAATCAAATTCCTCTTCGTCACATTTTTGGCGAACGCGTTCCAGCATCACCATGTGCAGCGCGTTGGGATCGCGCACCGCGCCGTCGAGGCGGAGCGCCTTCGGCCATGTCGCGTCAAGTTTCGCTGACGTCCGCGAATCGCCGCTGGCGAAAAGGGTAACGTCGTGTCCCAACGCCACCAGTTCTTCGGTCAGCCAGTGCACGACCCGTTCGGTGCCGCCGTACAGTTTGGGGGGAACAGCCTCCGTCAGCGGGGCAACCTGCGCGATGCGCATTTTTTCGTCTCCTGTGATGATAGATGAACAAAGCCCCATCCTCCGGTTGGCACCGGCATGCCAATACGGGAACGTTCTCGCGTTTGCGAAGTTCCTTTTGCGCGTTGACGCTTCTTCCTTCGTCCACACTGTCGTCTTGCTGATGCCATCTCGTGCGAACAAATTCCGGTTGCTGCTGATGCTGCAAAATTGTTGCGCAGTGATGGCCGTGTGCCGCGAAACCAAAATCGCCCTTCTTCACGTAATCGTGCGCGGGGCCCCGTCGTAGGAATTCCCGTTCACCCTCAACAGGTTTGCAGAACTTATGGACAATCTTTCCGGATATGCGCACCGTCCCTTTCGATTTGTGTTGCGCTATCTGCGCCGCCGTCTCGCATCGCATGCGGTCATCTTGTGCGCCGTTGTTGCGGCGGTTGCTTGCTCGGTAGGCACGCAGTACGGCGTCAAGAATCTGGTCGACAGCCTGACCGCGGGACCGTCGCACGCAGGCGGCGTATGGCTGGCATTCGTTTTCCTCATGTCGCTGATCGCGGCCGATAATTTTCTGTGGCGGATCGCAAGCTGGACCGCGAGCTTCACGTTCGTCGGCGTCACCGGCGATTTGCGGCGCGAAATGTTCCGTCATCTGACCGGTCACGCGCCGAGCTACTTCTCCGACCGGCTGCCGGGAATGCTGACCAGCCGTATTACCGCGACCTCGAACGCGATCTTCACGGTCGAAAACATGTTCGTGTGGAACGTGTTGCCGCCATGCATCGCCACCGTCTCGGCGATTGCCCTGATTGGAACCGTAAGCCTGCCGATGTCGGCGGGGCTGATCGTCGTCGCGGGAACCATGGTGCTGGCAATGTTCCGTATGGCGGCGGCCGGCAAGCCACTGCACGACGATTTTGCCGACAAGGCCGCCGCGGTCGACGGCGAAATGGTCGATGTCATCAACAATATGCCGCTGGTGCGGGCCTTCTGCGGGCTCAGCTACGAGCACGACCGGTTCGACGCGACCGTGAACCGGGAACTCGACGCCCGCGGGCGCAGCCTGCGCTATCTCGAAAAGCTGCGGCTGACCCATGCCGCCGTCACCGTCGTCCTGACCATTGCGCTGCTGGCTTGGGCCGTCACGCTATGGGAGCGCGGTGAGGCCACGACCGGCGATGTGGTGCTGGTTTGCACGCTCGGACTTTCGATCCTGAGCGCCACGCGTGACCTTGCCGTGGCCTTGGTCGACGTCACCCAGCACGTCGCCCGCCTGACCGAGGCGATCGCCACCTTGCTGCTGCCGCACGAGCTGCGCGACCATCCGGAAGCCGAGCCGCTGGTCAAGAGCGGTGCCGCCATCGCTTTCAATAACGTCACATTCCGCTATCCCGGCGGGGTTCAGGTGTTCGAAAAATTCAGCCTGCGCATCCAGCCCGGACAAAGGGTGGGATTGGTGGGCCAGTCCGGCGGCGGGAAATCCAGTCTGTTCACGCTGCTGCAGCGCTTCTACGACGTCCAGCACGGCAGCATCATGATCGACGGCCAGGACATCGCAAAGGTCACGCAGCAAAGCCTGCGCGAGGCGATCTCGGTGGTGCCGCAGGATATCTCGCTGTTCCACCGCTCGATCATGGAAAATATCCGCTACGGCCGGCCGAACGCGACCGACGGCGAAGTGCTGCGCGCGGCAATCGCGGCGCGCTGCGATTTCATCGAAAGTCTGCCCGAGGGCATGGCGACCATCGTCGGCGATCGTGGTATCAAGGTATCGGGCGGGCAGCGCCAGCGCATCGCCATTGCGCGCGCCTTCCTGAAGGACGCGCCGATCCTGCTGCTCGATGAGGCTACCGCAGCGCTCGACAGCGAATCGGAAGAGGCGATCCGCGAGTCGCTGTCCCGCCTGATGCGCGGACGAACCGTCGTCGCGATCGCCCATCGTCTGGCGACGCTGCGCAATTTCGATCGCGTGGTGATGCTGCAGGGCGGCCGCATCATCGAGGACGGGCCGCCGGATATTCTGTTGCAGGGGAAGGGCCCCTACCGCGAATTGGTCGCGCGCGAAATGGGCCGCCTCGCGTCGCATGCGGCCTGATGTATCGCCGGTGTTGCGTTGGTCGTGCGTCTGTCGCCAGCCTGAAAACTGCTTGAGGTCGAAATGGCAGCGGAAGTCGTGACTCAACTGACGGCGGTCCGTGCCGTCGAGCAGGTATCCGAATCCCCGTTCTACATCCCGATGACGGGGCCCGCGGCGCGGCCGCGGTGCTCGCTCAAGCATGACGACACCTTTATCGTGCTCGACAGCCACGGCGATATCGGCGCTTCCGCCGGCGGACCCGATGGGCTGTTCAATGCCGACACCCGTTACCTTGCCCGGCTTGAAATGGTGCTGGATGAAGTCCAGCCGTTGCTGCTCGGCTCCAACCTGCGCGACGACAATTCGGCGCTGAGTATCGACCTCACCAATTCCGACGTGTACCGCAACGGCCGCCTGGTGTTGCAGAAGGATACGCTGCACATCATGCGCACGATCTTCCTGTGGCGCGGCACCGCCTATCAGCGGATCGGCCTGCAAAACCACGGTGACCAGCCGGCGAGTTTCGACCTGACATTGTTGTTCGACAGTGACTTTGCCGACTTGTTCGAGGTGCGCGGCGAACGCCGCCCGCGCCGCGGCATCGGCTCGAGCAAGCTGCTGGGGCCGACCGATGTGGTGCTGGAATATAGCGGGCTGGACGCCCAATCGCGGATCACCGCACTGCATTTCGAGCCGCGGCCGACGCGGCTTTCGGTCAATACCGCGACCTATCATTTCGATCTGGCGCCAAAACAGGTCACGTCGCTTTTCATCGCCGTATCCTGCAACAGGCCGATCATGCAAAAGCCGGTGCCGTTCTTCCGCGGTCTGCTGGCGCACCGCCGCGAGATGCGGCGCTCGACGGCAGGTGCGGCCAGCATCGAGACCTCGAACAGCATCTTCAACGAGGTGCTGTGCCAGGCGATGGCCGACCTCAACATGCTGATGACGGAAACGCCGCAGGGCCGATATCCCTATGCCGGCATTCCCTGGTATTCTACGACGTTCGGCCGCGACGGCCTGATCACGGCGCTGCAGATGCTGTGGGTCGATCCGCGTATCGCCAAGGGCGTGCTCAAGCGGCTTGCGTTCTTCCAGGCCAAGGCCACGGATCCGCTTAACGACGCCGAACCCGGCAAGATCCTGCATGAAATGCGCGGCGGCGAGATGGCGGCGCTGCGGGAAGTGCCGTTCGCGCAATATTACGGCAGCGTCGATTCGACGCCGCTGTTCGTGCTGCTGGCCGGGCTCTATTTCGAACGCACCGGCGACGAGGAAACGCTGGCCGAATTGTGGCCTGCGATCGAGGCAGCGTTGCGGTGGATCGACGGTCCCGGCGATCCCGACCAGGACGGTTTTGTCGAATATCAACGCGCCACCGAGCAGGGGCTGGCCAATCAGGGCTGGAAGGATTCCTTCGACGCGATCTTTCATGCCAATGGGCAACTGGCGGAAGGCTACATCGCGCTGGCCGAAGTGCAGGGCTATGTGTTCGCCGGCAAGCGGCTGGCGGCGCGATGCGCACGCCGCCTCGGCATGACCGACATTTCGGCCAGGCTGGAATCGGAGGCCTTGCTCCTCGCCGAGCGTTTCGAGCAGGCGTTCTGGTGCGAGGAACTCGGCACCTACGCGCTGGCGCTCGATGGCACGAAGCAGCCATGCAGGGTGCGGACCTCCAACGCCGGGCAGCTCCTGTTCACCGGCATGGTGCGGAAGGACCGCGCCCGCCTGGCCGCCGCCGATTTGATGAGCCAGAAATTCTTTTCGGGATGGGGCATCCGCACCGTCGCGCTTGGTGAAGCGCGCTACAATCCGATGTCCTATCACGACGGGTCGATCTGGCCGCACGACAATGCGCTGATCGCGCTCGGCCTCGCACACTATGGCCTGAAGCATTCGGTGGCGCATCTGTTCAAGGGCCTGTTCGACGCGGCGAGCTACATGGACCTGCGGCGGCTGCCCGAACTGTTCTGCGGGTTCCGGCGCGAGCGGCGGCGCGGGCCGGTGCTCTATCCGGTCGCCTGCGCGCCGCAGGCCTGGGCCAGCGCCACGCCCTTCAGCCTGCTGGAGGCCGCCCTCGGTCTCGAATTCGACGCCGCGCGCGGCGAGATCCGCCTGCGCAATCCGCGTCTGCCCGAATTCCTCAATGAGGTGGTGTTGCGCGACCTGCAGCTTGGGCCGTCGAGCGTCGATTTGCGGGTCCGCCGCCACGGCGAGGACGTCTCGCTCGAGGTGTTGCGCACCCGCGGTCATATTCAGGTATCGATCGTGCTGACGCAATAAGTGTTTGTGCGCGCGATAGTGCTTCCGGCGTTAAGGGAGAGCCACATGCGGGCAAGTATGTTGATCGTGTTGGTCGCGGGGGCTCTTGCGGTATTCGCCGCCGCGCGGGCGGCGGATGATTCCAGTCCGCCACCGGCGAGCAAAACCGCGCCCCAGGGGGCTGCGAAAGAACCGGCGCCGCCGCCATCGGTCACCGTAATCGGCGCCCGCGATGCACACGGAATCCTCGGCCGCGAGGTCCGCAGCGCCGCCAACGAGGACATGGGGCGCATCGTCGACGTGATCGTCGATCGCGAAGGCACGGTACGCGCCGCCGTGATCGATTTCGGCGGCTTCCTCGGTGTCGGCAGCCGGAAAATCGTCGTCGACTGGAACGCGCTTCACTTCGGCAGCGTTGCCAACAAGAGCGACAGCATCACACTCGAGTTGACCAAGCAGCAGGTAACGGCGGCTCCGGAATACAAGGAAGACACGCCGCTTATTGTGCTTGGCGCGGCGGGCAGTTTGCGCCCCTGGGAATTTGATCACTGATGGAGAATGACCTGGTCGCGCATCCGTCCCCCTCGCTGGACCGGATAGACGACGATCGTCGCAAGCGATCGGCCGGCCGCGATAAGCTTGTGCCGCTTCCTCCGGAGCCGCCGCTCGCCCCCCGGCCGCCGCCATCGCGCGAAAGCCAGCACGGGCTTGACTGGTTCATCTTCTTTCTGGCGGACGTTCAGACCGGTTTCGGCCCCTTCGTTGCGGTCTATCTGACCACGCAGAAATGGACCCAGGTCGAGATCGGCTTTGTGCTGTCGATCGGCGGCATCATCGGCCTGATCGGGCAGATGCCGGGCGGAGCGATTGTCGATGCCGCGCGTTCCGAACGGCTGATGGCAGGCCTTGCGGTTGCCACCATCGGCACCAGCGCGCTGGCCTACGCGGTGTGGCCGATCTTTCCCGTGGTGGCGGTGGCTGCGACGCTGCATGCGCTCGCGAGTTGCGTGCTCGGTCCCGCGATAGCCGCGATCAGCCTTGGCCTGGTCGGACCGCTCGCGATCGGCGAACGGCTCGGGCGAAATGCCCGCTTTGCGTCGCTGGGCAACGGCTCGGCGGCGGCGCTGATGGGGGCGTGCGGCTATCTGCTGTCGAGCCGATCGGTATTCCTCGTCACCTTCATCCTGGCGATACCGACGCTGCTGGCGCTGGGGCGGATCCGCGAGCGGGAGATCGACGTCGCGCAATGCCATGGCGAGGTCGTGCGCGACAAGCCTGACGCCGAAGCGACCAGCGTGTTCCATCTCGTGCGTCAGCGCCCGCTATTGATCTTTGCCGCCAGCATGCTGCTGTTCCAGCTCGCCAATGCCGCGATGCTGCCGCTGATGGCGGGCGTGGTCACGACGAGATCGAGCCAGTGGGCGCCGGTTTTGATCGCAGCCTGTATCATCGTGCCGCAGGCGATCGTGGCGCTGACCTCGCCATCGGTCGGACGCAAGGCGCAGGCGTGGGGCAGGCGGCCGCTGCTGCTGATGGCGTTCGCGGCGCTGGCGATCCGCGGATTGCTGTTTGCGATCGTGAAAGATCCCTATTTGCTGGTCGCCGTGCAGGTGTTCGACGGCATCACCGCCGCGGTGTTCAGCGTCATGGTGCCGCTGATCGTGGCCGACATCGCCTTCGGCAGTGGTCACTTCAACCTGGCGCAGGGCATCGTCGGCACCGCGGTCGGCATCGGGGCATCGTTCAGCACCGTGCTCGCCGGTTACGTCAGCGACAAGTTCGGCAGCAACACGGCTTTCATCGGCCTTGCGGCCGTCGCCGCACTGGGTCTTGCGATGATCTGGCTCATCATGCCGGAAACGCGGCGGACCAAAGAAGAGGTGTTCAAGCCCGCCTAGGCGCCGACGGTCTTCCGATACAGCGCGCTGCAATAGGCCGCCGAAAGGTCCCAGCCGAACGACTGCGCCATCGCACTGCGGCGCATGGAGTCGAGGCGGTCCTTTGCCATGAACGTCTCGAAGGCGCGGCGGATGCCGCCGAGGAAGGATTCGGTCGGGGGTTGCGCGAACAAAAATCCGGTTTCGCCGTCCTTGATGGTCTCGGCCAACCCGCCGGTCTGGTGACCGATCGGCAGCGATCCGAACCGCTGCGCATACATCTGGCTCAACCCGCACGGCTCGAACCGCGACGGGCGCGCTCACGGTGTTTCTCGCCAGCGACGCGGCGGCGTCGATCATCGGCATCGCGCTGCCGGTCGATGGCGGCTGGACCGCACACTGAAATGTGAACGGCTGAGGTAACAAATGCAGATCGCGCGCGAACCTCTGGGAGTGTGCGAGATATCCAAAGGGAGCGTGACATGATTGACGGTCAGGACAACTGCACTTCGCCGAATATGAGCCCGCTGGGCAAGTCCGAACCGGGTCAGGTCGTGCTGGTGCTGCAGGGCGGCGGTGCGCTCGGCTCCTATCAGGCCGGCGTCTATCAGGCGCTGCATGAGGCCGGCATCGAGCCGGACTGGATCATCGGCACCTCGATCGGCGCCATCAATGCCAGCCTGATCGCGGGCAATTCGCCGCAAAACCGGCTGTCGCGGTTGCGGGAATTCTGGAAGAAGATGGAGCAGAATCCAATCTGGAGTTTTCGCGACATATTTCCCGGTTTCAACGAAAAGCTGTCCTACTGGTCGACGGTGACCAACGGCATTCCCGGCTTCTTCCGGCCGAACCCGCTGGCGCATGCCGGCGACAGCTATCCGCTTGGCGCCGACCAGGCCGGCTACTATTCGACCTCGCCGCTGGAGCGGACGCTGGCCGAGCTGGTCGATTTCGATCTGGTCAACCGTTGTATGCCGCGCCTGACGGTGGGCGCCGCCCACGTCCGCACCAGCCAGATGCGCTATTTCGACAGCCGCGACGGCGAACTTGGCGTCAAGCACATCATGGCCTCAGGCGCGCTGCCGCCGGCATTTCCCGCCGTGCGCATCGATGACGAACTGTATTGGGATGGCGGCATCCTGTCGAACACGCCGACCGAAGCCGTGTTCGACGACAACCCGCGCAAGAATTCGCTGATCTTCGCCGTGCATTTGTGGAATCCGTCCGGCGCGGAGCCGACCACGATGGCGGAGGTGCTGAACCGGCACAAGGACGTGCAGTATTCGAGCCGGATCGCCAGCCAGATCGCGCGTCAGCAGCAGGCGCATCGCCTGCGCCACGTCATCAATCAACTGGCCGCGCGGCTACCGGAGGCCGAACGCCAAAGCGAAGTGGTGCGCGAATTGGCGAGCTACGGCTGCTCGACACGGATGCACGTGGTGCGGTTGCTGGCGCCGCAGCTCGATCGCGAGAACCACACCAAGGACATCGACTTCAGCCCGTCCGGCATCATGCAGCGCTGGGACGCCGGCTATCGCCACACCAGAGCCGTGCTCAAGCGCAGGCCGTGGGTCGGCGAATTCGATTCGCTCTCGGGCGTCATTCTTCACGAGCAAATGGAGACCATGCCGGAAGCGGCTGAGTGAGCGGGGCTCAAGCGGTGCCCAACGTCTTGCGATAAAGCGCGCTGTAATAGGCGGCCGAAAGATCCCAGCTGAACGACCGCGCCATCGCGCTGCGGCGCATGGAGTCGAGGCGATCCTTTGCCATGAACGCCTCGAAGGCGCGGCGGATGCCGCCGAGGAAGGATTCGGCCGAGGGTTGCGAGAACAGAAATCCGGTTTCGCCGTCCTTGATGGTCTCGGCCAACCCGCCGGTCTGGTGACCGATCGGCAGCGATCCGAACCGCTGCGCATACATCTGGCTCAGCCCGCACGGCTCGAACCGCGACGGCATCAGCGTGAAATCGCTGCCCGCGAAAATCCGCCGCGCCTGGCCGTCGTTGAAACCGATCGTGACCCCGATCGCATCCGGCCTGCGGCGATGCGCATCGACCAGCGCCTGCTCGATCTCCGGCTCGCCGCTTCCGGTGACGATAATCTGTCCGCCGGCCTCGATGATCTCGTCGGCGGCCGACAATACGAGATCGACGCCCTTCTGATGAACCAGACGCGCGACAAGGCCGAAAATCGGACCGCGGGACACCGCCAGTCCAAACTGCTTGCGGACGTAATCCGCGTTGGCCTGCTTGCCGTTCCAGTCGCCGGCGCCAAACGGCTGCGCCAGTTGCGCGCAGAACCTGGGATCCCAGCTTTCGTCGATGCCGTTCAATATCCCCGTCAGCTGGTCGGCGTTCGAGCGGACGCGGAGCAGACCTTCGAGCCCGCAGCCGAGTTCCTGCGTCGTGATCTCCCTGGCATAGGTCGCACTGACGGTGGTCAGGTGCGAAGCGTAGACGAGGCCGCCTTTGAGAAACGACAATTTGTCGTAAAACTCGACGCCATTGATATGGAAGGAGCTCTCCGGCGCGCCGATCCGCCGCAGCGACTCCTTTGGGAATATTCCCTGATAGGCCAGATTGTGGATGGTCAGAATGGACGGGATCCGTGCGCCCTTCCAGGTGAGGTAGGCCGGCGTGAGTGCGGCCTGCCAGTCATTGGCGTGGACCAGGTCCGCTGCCCAATTCTTGTCCAAGGTGCCCGCGGCGAGTTCGGCTGCGGCGGACGCCAGTCTTGCGAAGCGGATATCGTTATCGGGCCAGTCGCGGCCCGCTTCATCGCCGTAGGGGTTGCCCGGACGGTCGTACAATTGGGGGCACAGCAGGACGTAAACCGGCAGCCCGTCCCGGGTCGATGCCCGCCCGAGCGAGCAGGCCGGCATCTCGGCCAAAGGCGCGCATTGTCCAACGATTTCAATGTGGGTGAACTGTTCGACGACGTCCCGATAGCCCGGCAGCATGATCCTGATATCTCCCCAGGGACGCAGTGCCCGGGGCAGGGCCGCGGAAACGGCGGCGAGACCGCCAACGCGGACAAAATCGTCCATCTCCGTGGTGACAAACAGGACCTTCAAAAAACGCCCTCGTCCCAACCCTGACCAGGGTTATGCAAGAATGGGTCCAATTTTCTTTTGACTCACCTGTGAGCGTCGGGCAGGCCTTTCAAGTGGGGGATGCTTCCCTGTCGGCTCGGCGCAACCTGGGGTCACGCCGCACCGGAAAACGAAAAAGACGCGCGGTCGAGGGAACGTTGAGAATGACGATAGCCGGTAACGATGAGGGTAATTTGACAAAGAGCTTTGCGGGGCTGCGCGTCCTCGATTTTTCGACCACGATTGCCGGACCTCATTGCACGCGGATGCTGGCCGACATGGGCGCGGAGGTCATCAAGATCGAAACCGCCGAAGGCGAGACGATGCGAACCCGCCCGCCGCTGCGCGCCGGCTGCAGCACCACGTTCGGCCAGCTCAATGTCGGCAAGAAGAGCGTGGTGCTCGATCTGAAATCGCCCAGCGGGATCGAGGTCGTGCGCCGGCTGGTTGCGGGCGCGGACGTGCTGGTCGAGAATTTTCGGCCGGGCGTAATGCGGCGATTGAAGCTCGATTATGCTTCGCTCGGGGAGTTCAATCCGAAACTGGTCTACTGCTCGATCTCCGGATACGGCCAGACCGGGCCGTCGGCGGAACTGCCGGCCTATGCGCCCGTGATTCATGCCGCCTCGGGCTATGAAATGGCCCATCTGGCCTACCAGCCCGGACGCAGCCGGCCGGACTATTGCGGCATCTATCACGCCGACGTCCTTACCGGGGTCTATGCCTTCGGCGCCGTCTCGGCGGCGTTGTACCAGCGCGCCGCAAGCGGCAGGGGCCAGCACATCGACGTGTCGATGCTGGAATCGATGCTCAGCCTGACCTTGAACGAACTGCAATGGTCGCAATTCGAAGTCAAGGCGCCGCAGCGGCCGATGTTCGGCCCGATCGAAACATCGGACGGATATGTGATGGTCGCCATCGCCAGCGAAAAAACCTTCCAGAGCCTGATGCAGGTGATCGGTCATCCGGAATGGGTGTCCGATCCGCGCATTGCGAAATACGCCGATCGCCGCGAACACTGGGGAAGCCTGATGGATGGCGTCGAGGCATGGTCGCGCGCGGTGACGACCGAAAAATGCCTCGTCGCGCTCAACGATCACGGCGTTCCCTCCTCGGCCTATCGCACCGTAAGCGAGGCCTTGCGCGATCCGCAGCTCGCCCATCGCGGTGCGTTGGCCGAGGTCGAGGACGGCGGAGGGACTTTCAAGGTCCTCAATTTGCCGTTCCGCATGTCGGGCGCCACGGTATCGGCGGCCAGGCGGATGTCGACGCTCGGCGAACATACGCTGGCCTTTCTCAAGGAGACCGGCCTGTCCGAGGACGAAATCGCGGGCTTCGCGGGCAAGCCGTCGATGGCGGCGCGCGGCTGAGCCAGGAAACGCGACGACACAACAGGTAGAACTTTCGTTCCGATTCAATTGGAACGAAGGCTCGCCCCTGCGGCCTTTCATCCGCGACCCGCCAACGGCCTTGCCGCAGGCTGCGATTCCGGACAATCTGCCGGCGTCATCACACGATCCGGAATACCGGACGGATGCATTCTGGAGGGAGCACGAATGAAGGCGGCGATCGGTTCGAACGCGCTTGCGCGAATATTTCTTGTGGCGGGATTTGGTGTCGCGCTTTCCGCAGCGCCAGTCAGTGCCCAGAAGCAGGGCGGCAGCATCACGGTCGGCCTCGAGCTCGACATCCCCGGCTTCGATCCGCTGAAGGTAGGCGTGTACGATACCTCGGCGGAAACCGCGGCGGCTGCGATTTTCGATACGCTGGTCACGCTCGACGACAAGGGCCAGCCGGTCCCGAAGCTGGCGCAGTCCTGGACTCATTCGGACGATTACAAGACCTGGACCTTCAAACTCCGTCAGGGCGTCAAGTTTCATGACGGCACGCCATTCAATGCCGAAGCGGCAAAAGCCAATTTCGACCGCCAGAAGGACCCCGCCAACAAGTGTCGCTGCGCCTTCTACATTGCCGGTATTCACGATGTGCAGGCGCCCGACGAATCCACGCTGGTCTACAATCTGACCGATCCTGCGGTGAACTTCCCGGCGCTCCTGACCATCCAGAGTTCCAACAACGTCATCCATTCGCCGACGGCGTGGAAGACCAAGGGCGACGACTACAATCGCAACCCCGTCGGTACCGGTCCCTACATCCTGAAATCCTGGACCGCCGGCGACCGCATGGTTCTGGAAAAGAATCCGGACTACTGGAACAAGGGCCATCCCTATCTCGACCGGATCGTGCTGAAGCCGCTGCCGGATGCGCAGTCGCGCTTCGCAAGCCTGCAATCGGGCGAGGCGGATATCGTCTGGGACGATGAATACGACGCCGACAACATCCAGAAGGCGCAAAAAGATTCGAAGATGACGGTGCATACCTATGCCGGCTCCGGCGCCCAGGTCTACGCCTTCAACACCAAGACCCCGCCGTTCGACGATGTCCGCGTGCGCCAGGCGCTGGTGATGGCGATCGATCGCAAGAAGATGTCGCAGGCGATCACCAACGGGCTCGCGAGACCGGCCAGCAATCCCTATGGCGACGGTTCGTGGGTGAAGTGCAAGGATGACGGCGCGCTACCCTACGATATCGAGAAGGCCAAGGCGCTGATCAAGGATTACGGCAAGCCGGTCGAGTTCAAGATGATCGTGACCGCGACCCCGCGCGGGCGCACCATCGGCCAGGTCCTGCAGCAGTTCTGGAAGCAGGCCGGCGCCAATATGGAAATCGAACAGATCGACCAGGCCACCGTGGTGCCGCGCGCCTTCATGCGCCAGTTCCAGCTGACGCCGTGGCGGATCGTCGATCTCGCCGATCCCGATCCGCAGATGTATGCGAACTTCCACACCGGCAGCCCGGTCGCGCTGGCCAATTATTCCAATCCCGAACTCGACCAGTTGCTGGAGCATGCCCGGACTACGGGGGAGATCGACAAGCGCGCCGAGAACTATTGTGCGGTCAGTCGGCTCGTCAACGAGCAGGCGATCTGGTTCTGGACCTTCCAGAATACCTATTACGCGATCTCGACGTCCAAATTGAAAGGCCTGCCCAAGATCTATCATGGGGTGATTGACGTATCCGACACCTGGCTGGAATAACCTGACATGCTGTTCTTTGTCGCTCGAAGACTGCTGTACCTGATCCCGGTCCTGGTCGCTGTATCGCTGCTGACGTTCCTGATCGCGTCGCTCTTGCCGGGTGATCTCGCTTACGTGATCCTGGGCGATCAGGCGACGCCGGAAAAGGTCGAGGCGCTGCGCCATGACATGGGGCTCGATCAGCCGGTGTTGTGGCGCTACGTGAGCTGGCTCGGCCATATCCTGCAGGGCGACTTCGGACGGTCCTTCCGGACCGGACAGACCGTGCTGCAGGCGGTGACCGAGCGACTGCCGGTTTCGCTCGAACTGATGTTGCTGGCCGAGATCATGGGGCTTGCCATCGGCGTTCCGCTGGCCATCGTCTGCGCGGCGCGCAGCGGCGGCGCGTTCGACCGCTTCATGACCGGCAGCGCGTTCGCCATGCTTTCGGTGCCGACCTTCCTGTCCGCCATCCTCCTGATCTACCTGTTCGCGGTCGAGCTGCGCTGGCTGCCGGCGACCGGCTACGTGCCCTTCACAGAAGACCCGACCGGTAATTTGCGCTTCTTCGTCTTGCCGGCGCTGACGCTGGCACTTGCCGAATGGCCGGGGATCATGCGCGTGCTCCGTTCCGACATGATCGCGACGCTGCAGGAGGACTACATCGCGCTGGCCAAGGCCAAGGGGTTGACGGCGTCGCGCATCCTGTTCGTGCACGCGCTGAAACCCTCGTCGCTGACGCTGATCACGATCACCGGAATCAATATCGGGCGATTGATCGGCGGCGCGGTCATCGTCGAAACCGTCTTTGCGCTGCCGGGGATCGGCCGTCTTCTGGTCGGCGCGATCGGTACCCGCGACCTCATCATCCTGCAAGGCGTGGTGCTGCTGGTCGCCGTGGGCTTCGTGGTGATGAACTTCATTGTCGACCTGCTCTACGCCGTCCTCGATCCCAGGATTCGTCATGGCCACGCTTGAACTCTCGCTCGAGGAAGATGTCACCGCCGTAACGGCGCCGCGCGCCCGCCGGCTCGGCCTGCTGTTCTGGATGGCGATCGGCTGGGTGACATTCGTATTTGCGGTGGCGATACTGTCGGACGTGTTGCCGCTCCCGAGCCCGACCGACATGGACATGCTGGAACGGCGGGCGCCGTTCTCGTTTGCGCACTGGCTCGGGACCGACGGGCTCGGGCGCGACGAACTGTCCCGGCTGATTCATGGCGCGCGGATATCGCTGGTCGTCGGCCTCTGCGCGCCGATCATCGGGCTCAGCATCGGCGGCGCGCTCGGCATGCTCGCCGGCTATTTTCGTGGCCGCTTCGAGACGCTTGTGGTCGGCAGCATGGATGTACTGCTCGCGTTTCCGCCCCTGATATTCGTGCTGGCCGTGGTCGCCTTTCTCGGACAATCGATCCTCAATCTGACCTGCATCATCGGTATACTCGGCATTCCCGCCTTCATGCGCGTCGCGCGGGCCTCGACGCTGACGCTGGCGCGGCGCGAATTCGTGATCGCGGCGCAGGCGCTCGGCGCTACCCATGCGCGCATCCTGCTGCGCGAATTGCTGCCCAATGTCTTTCTGCCGCTGCTCGCCTTTTTCCTGCTTGGCGTCGCCGTCACCATCGTGGTCGAGGGCGCGTTGTCCTTCCTTGGGCTCGGCGTGCCGCCGCCGATCTCGAGCTGGGGCAGCATGATCGGGGAGGGGCGTGAGAGTCTCGATGTGGCGCCGCGGCTCGCCTTCCTGCCGGCGATTGCGATGTTCCTGACCGTGCTGTCCTTCAATCTGGTCGGCGACACCTTGCGGGCGCTTACCGATCCCCGGCAGGGTGCGCTGTGAGCGAGGGCGCGCTGCTCTCGATCGAGGACGTGTCGGTCGATCTGCCGACGCCGCGCGGCAATCTGCGCGCGGTGGACCGTGTCGACCTCACGGTCGGGGCCGGGCGGACGCTCGGGGTCGTCGGCGAATCCGGCTGCGGCAAGACCATGCTGTCGCGCGCGGTGCTGCAGCTGTTGCCGAAAAAGGCAAAACTCTCCGGCCGCGTCATGTTCGACGGCAAGGATCTGGTGCGGCTTCCGCCCGAAAAACTTCGAAAACTGCGCGGCCGCTCGCTGGCGGTCGTGTTCCAGGACCCGATGACCTCGCTCAATCCGGTGCTGACCATCGGCACCCAGTTGATGGAGACGCTGCAGGAGCATCTCGAACTCGATATGGCTGCGGCGCGACAACGCAGCGTCGATCTGCTGGCGGCGGTCGGCATTCCCGCGCCCGAACAGCGCTTGATGCAATACCCGCATCAGCTTTCGGGCGGCATGCGGCAGCGGGTGGCGATCGCAATCGCGCTGTCGTGCGAACCGAAGCTGTTGATCGCCGACGAGCCGACCACCGCGCTCGACGTGACCATCCAGGCGCAAATTCTCGATCTACTGGCGCGGGAGCAGCGCCGCCGCCACATGG
The DNA here is from genome assembly GCA_900129675.1 of Bradyrhizobium erythrophlei. GTDB lineage: Bacteria > Pseudomonadota > Alphaproteobacteria > Rhizobiales > Xanthobacteraceae > Bradyrhizobium > Bradyrhizobium erythrophlei_A. The sequence continues at coordinate 306,686 of FSRD01000003.1, forward strand.
CGATGATCCTGATCACCCATGATCTCGGCGTCGTTGCCGGCCGCACCGACGAGGTGGCGGTGATGTATGCCGGCCGGGTGGTGGAGCGCGCGCCGACGCCGGCGCTGTTCAAGAAAATGCGGATGCCCTACACCGAGGCGTTGCTGGCGGCGATCCCGAAGATCGATGCCGCCCCGCATGCGTCGCTGCCGGCGATATCCGGACGGCCGCCCGATCCGACCCGGCCGTTGCCCGGCTGCTCGTTCGCGCCGCGTTGCCGTTACGCGGACGCGCGGTGCCAGACGGAGAAGCCTTCGCTCAGCGAAGCTGAATCGCGCGATCATCTGTACGCCTGCTTCCATCCGGTTGAGACCGCGGCCGAGGTCTCCGCATGATGCACGGCACCCAGCCAGCTCCGAGCGATCCGCTTCTCGACGTGCAAAATCTCGTCGTTGAATATGGCGTCGGCGGCAAAATCGTCCATGCGGTGTCCGGCGTCAGCCTGCAGGTCGCGCGCGGCGAGACGCTTGGTCTGGTCGGTGAATCCGGCTGCGGCAAATCCACGCTCGGCCGCGCGGTGCTGCAACTGCGCCAGGCGGTGTCGGGGAAGGTGCTGTTCGACGGCCAGGATCTGACGGCGATGCACGGCGACACCTTGCGCAAGATGCGCCAGCGCGTGCAGCTGATCTTTCAGGACCCGATCGCATCCCTCAATCCGCGGCGCCGGATCGGCGACATCATCGCCGAACCGCTGGTGATCGCCGGCATCAAGGATCCGGCCGAACGCAGGCAGCGGGTCCGCGACGCGCTCAGCGCGGTCGGCCTCGATCCCCAGCTTGTGATCGGGCGGCTGCCGCATGAGTTCTCCGGCGGGCAATGCCAGCGCATCTGCATCGCGCGCGCGCTGGTGCTCAATCCGGACTTCGTGATCTGCGATGAGCCGGTCTCGGCGCTCGATGTTTCCATCCGTGCCCAGATCCTCAATCTGCTGGAAGAGATGAAGGCGCGCTACGGACTGACGCTGCTGTTCATCGCCCACGATCTGGCCGTGGTGAAAGCGGTCAGCGACCGCGTGGCGGTGATGTATCTCGGCCGCCTCTGCGAAGTGGGGCCGTCCGAGCAATTGTTCGCCCATCCGGCGCATCCCTATACCGCGCTGCTGATCGAGGCGATCCCGGTGCCCGATCCGGACGTCCGCCCGGCCGAAAGCGTGCCGGTCGGCGAGCCGCCGTCGCCGATTGCGCCGCCCTCCGGGTGCCGCTTTCGCACCCGCTGCCCCCGCGCGGATGCGCGATGCAGCAGTGAAATGCCGGAACTTCGCGCCGTGGCGCCCGGACAGTTCGCGGCTTGCCATCATCCGCTGATCTAAATATCCAGATGCGCCCGGTGGACGGACGTGGCAGTGTCCGTCGTCAAGAACAATAATATCGGGAGAGCAGCGATGAAGAGTTTCCAGGTTGCCGATTTCAACGCCCCCTTGAAGGAAGTGGATCAGCCGACGCCGCAGCCATCGGGAACGCAGGTTCTGATCAAGGTCAAGGCGGCCGGCGTCTGCCACAGCGATCTGCACATCTGGGAAGGTGGCTACGATCTCGGCCATGGCCGCAAGCCACTGTCGCTGAAGGATCGCGGCGTCTCGCTGCCGCGCACGATGGGCCATGAGAGCGTCGGCGAGATCGTCGCGTTCGGGCCTGACGCTAAGGCCGGAGACAAGGGCGATCTCAAGATCGGCGACGTCGCGCTGGTCTACCCCTGGCTCGGCTGCGGTAAATGCGAGACCTGCGTTGGCGGCGACGAGAACATGTGCGTGGTCAAGCCGAATTCGATCGGCGTTTATTGCGACGGCGGCTACGCCGATCACATGACGGTGCCGCATCCAAAATACCTCCTCAATTTGAAGGGGCTCGATCCCGTCACCGCCGCGCCCTATGCCTGTTCCGGCGTCACCACCTACAGCGCGCTGAAGAAGGTCGAATCCGTCTTCCATACGCCGATCGTGATTTTCGGCGCCGGCGGGCTTGGCCTGATGGCGCTGTCGCTGCTGAAGGCGATGGGCGGCAAGGGCGCCATCGTCGTCGATATCGATGCGCGCAAGCGCGAGGCGGCGGAAGCCGCGGGCGCGCTCGCGACCGTCGACGGCAAGGCGCCCGATGCGCTGGAGCAGCTCACGAAGAAGGCCGGCGGCCCGATCCGCGCCGTGATCGATCTCGTCGGCAACGCACAGACCGCGCAACTCGGGTTCGATTGCCTGACCAAGGGCGGCAAGCTCGTGATCGTCGGCCTGTTCGGCGGCGGCGCACCGTGGGCGCTGCCGCTGATCCCGATCAAGGCGATCACGATCCAGGGCAGCTATGTCGGCAATCTCCGCGAGACCCAGGAACTGCTCGATCTGGTCCGCACCAGGAAGATCGCGCCGATCCCGGTGACGACGATGCCGCTGTCGAAGGCGAACGAGGCGCTGGTCGATCTGCAGAAGGGCAAGCTGGTCGGGCGCGCGGTGCTGACGCCGTAAGGTTTCCGCCGTTGCCACTGTCATTGCGAGCGAAGCGAAGCAATCCATTCTTTCTTTGTGTGGCGCGATGGATTGCTTCGCGGAGCCTGTCATCGGGCGCGCATTCGCGCGACCCGGTGGCTCGCAATGACGACTGATACATTTTGATTCGCATAGGAAATCCCCATGTCCGCGAATAACGCCCTTCACATCGCAGTCCTCGGCGGCGATGGCATCGGCCCCGAAGTGATGGCGCCGGCGCTCGAAGTGTTGCGCAAGATCGAGGCGACCACGGACCTGAAATTCCGCTTCACCGATGCGCCGGCTGGCGCGAACAATTATCGCGAGACCGGCAAGTCGATGCCCAAAAGCACCGTGCGTCTCTGCGACGAGGCGGATGCGATCCTGCTCGGCGCCTGCGGCCTGCCGTCGGTGCGCTACCCCGACAACACCGAGATCATGCCGCAGGTTGAACTGCGCTTTCATTTCGACTTGTATGCCGGCGTGCGCCCGGCGCGGCTGATTCCGGGCGTGCCGAGCCCGATCGTCGGCGCCGACCAGCGCGGCATCGACCTCGTCGTGATCCGGGAATCCACCGAAGGCCTGTTCGCCTCGATGGGCAAGGGTGTCGTCACCGACACCGAGGCGCGCGAGACGCTGGTGATCACGCGCAAGACCTCGGAGCGGCTGTTCGAATTCTCGTTCCGCCTTGCCGAACGCCGCAAGGCGCGCGGCCGCACCAATGGCGGACTGACCTGCGTCGACAAGGCCAACGTGTTCAAGGCGTTTGCGTTCTTCCGCGAGATGTTCGACGCCGCCGCCAAACGCCATCCCGACGTCAAGGCCGACCGGCTCTATGTCGACGCCAGCGCGGCGATGCTGGTGAAGCGTCCCTGGGATTTCGACGTCATGGTGATGGAGAACATGTTCGGCGACATCCTCTCCGACATGACCGCCGGCCTGATCGGCGGCATGGGCATGGCGCCCTCGGCCGATATCGGCGACCGTCATGCCGTGTTCCAGCCCTGCCACGGCACCGCGCCCGACATCATGGGGCAGGGCAAGGCCAATCCGACCGGGATGATTCTCTCCGCCGCAATGATGCTGGACTGGCTCGCCGACAAGCACGGCCTCGAGGCCGCCGCCGAAGCCGGCGAACGCATCGAGCGCGCGGTCGACAAGGTCTACGCCGACGGCATCAAGCCGATGGAATTCGGCGGCAGCAACGGCACGGCGGATATCGCAAAAGCGGTGCTGGCGGCGTTGTAGGTGGGGGCAACGGCGGCAGTCGCGCAACACCGTCATTGCGAGGAGCGAAGCGACGAAGCAATCCATTCTTTCTTCGCGTGGCGACATGGATTGCTTCGCTTCGCTCGCAATGACGGATGTGGGTGTGCTGGCATCGCATTTCCAAACACAACCTCGCGATGGGTGATTTACCCGACGGGTCGTTTCGGCAGTCAGTGGGGTCGCCAGCCGGGCGGGTCGTCGTCGATTGGAGCAGACGGCTCTTGCAACCGCGTCAGCAGCCGTCTCAAGGCGCTGATTGTCGCGCCGAACCAATAGACGACTACGAGAGAGGCCGGATAGAAAAAGAACACACTGTTGATCCAGGAGTGTGGCCCGACTGTTTGATCCAGACCCAGCCAGCAGAATGGCAAAAGGGCCGGCAGATAAGCCAAGCTGTTGAGAAACAGCTGCCCCTTGAAATCGCTAACGAAGCAACCAAGCGCGATCAGCGCAAAGCAATATACCGTGTAAACAGCGCAGAGCTTCAGCGCACCTTTATTCAGTTTCATGTTTGACTCCCGGTTGTGTGAGGAAGACCAGTCCTCGTCTGCGGACTCGTCGCCACTTGAAAACAACGGGATCAGAACAGCATCAATCCGCCATCAAATCGATGACACGTTCGTGCCATGTGCTGCGATCACTTCAGCAGCGCGATCAGCTGGCTGCGCTTGCTGACGCCAAGTCTCTCGTAGATGGCGCGGAAATGATTTCCGACGGTGTTGTCGGAGATCGAGAGGCGCCGGGCGATTGCCTTGTCGGATAGGCCGGTCGATGCGAGGTCGATCAGTTCTCGTTGCCGGTCCGTCAGGACAGTCAAATCGACCGCCGATTTTTCGGCCTGTTTGGTCAGCAGGAACAGCGTGTGTAGCACGGGCGCGATCAGGTCAAGCGCCGCCAATGTGCGTTTCGGGTGGGTTTCCGGCACGCCTGAAAAGCTCAAATAAGTCCCGGCATTGACGAAGGGATCGATGACGCCGTGCGCTGCGACGACGCCGAGTGCGAACCGGTCGATCTCTTCGAGTTCGCGCCTTGTGGCGACAATCGGTGCGCCGGCTCCGTCCAGCGCGCCTGACTTGTCCAGGATGAAAGCCTTGCGATTGGACACCCACCAGGCAAAGCAGCCGCGCGCTTTCAGGTCGAACCGGCCTTCGAGGCCGCTGAGGAATTCCGGCGAATGCCCGCTCGATACCAGCGAGCGCATCTGGATGCGGCCACCCGACAAATTGCCATAGGCGCCGAGGAATTTCTCGAAGGGAAAGAAGTTTCGTAAGGGTCCTTCGACCCAAGCGACGACGTCGCCTTCCGTTACCGGCGCGGTTGGAAGCTTGCGCAACGCGTCGATCCAGGCGTCGAGATTCAGGTCAGGATTGCCTGATGCGACATCGGCCTCAGCGGACTTTCGAGGCGCAACGTGGTCTTTGTGGGTAGGACGGCGCAGTGGATACCTCGTTCAATCGTTCAATCGCCGTCGTTGGAACGGTGGGTTACGCCCATCGGGCCGCGCTTTGCGCGGACCCGTTGGGCTAACCCACCCTACGAAGCCCCTCAAATCGCCCGCGCCGCCTTCAGCTTTGCGATCGCGTCCGCATCATAACCCAGCGACTGCAAGATTTCGTCATTGTGCTCGCCGAGATCCGGCGTCGCGGTTCTGATCTCGCGATCAAACCCCGTGATCTCGCAGGGCTGCGCGATCAGGTCGAGTTCGCCGAGGCGCGGATGCGTGACCGGGCGCTTGATCCGCAGCGCCTCGACCTGCGGGTCGGCGAAGACGTCCCTGATGCTGTAGACGGGACCGCAGGGAATGCCGGCCTCGACCATCATTTCGAACCATTCGCGGCTGGTCTTGGCGCGCAACGCCGTGGCGATCAGTTCGTTGAGCGCTTCCTTGTTGCGCCGACGTAAGGTGGACGAGGCGAAGCGCGGGTCCGTCGCCATCTTCTCGCGGCCGATCAGATTGCAGAATAGTTGAAAGTTCTTGTTGGTGGTGGCGGCGAGGTTGAGAAAGCTGTCGGCGGTCGGGTACAGCCCCATCGGCACGTTGGTTGGATGGTAATTGCCTTCCTGCGGCGGCACCTTTTTGTCCATGGTCCAGCGTGTCGCCTGGAAGTCGAGCAGCGTGATACCGGCTTCGATCAGCGAGGTCTGCACCCAGCGGCCTACGCCGGAAACTTCGCGGTCGAGCAGGGCGATCAGGATGCCCTGCGCCAGAAAGGCACCGGCCATGATGTCGGTGACGGCGACGCCGACGCGAACCGGACCCTGCCCGGGAAGGCCGGTCACCGACATGATGCCGCTCATGCCCTGCGCGATCTGGTCGATCGAGGGCCGCGCGGAGTAGGGGCCATACTGGCCGAAGCCGGAAATGCTGCCATAGACGATGCGCGGATTGCGCGCCTTCACGGCTTCGAAATCGACGCCGAGCCGCTTGGTGACGCCGGGCCGCATGTTCTCGACGATGACGTCGGCCTGTTCGGCGAGCCGCATCAGGATCTCGCGGCCTTCATCGGTTTTCAGGTTCAGCGTGATGGCGCGCTTGTTGCGATGCAGGTTCTGGAAGTCCGAACCGTCGCGCCGTCCGACCAGTTCGCCGGCGTCGCTGTCTTCCGGCGGCGGCTCGACCCGGATGACGTCGGCGCCCCAATCCGCCAGCGTGCGCACGCAGGACGGACCGGCGCGCGCCAGCGTCAGGTCGATGACCTTGAAACGCGACAGCGGCAGCCGCGGTTTTTCGGTTTGCGCATTTGCTGAGCCGAATCCTTCGACGGGCTTGTGCATGCTGATCCCCGGGATGATGTGCGACGGGTGGTGTTGAGCGTCGGCTATTTGCCCTTGAACCGCGGCTTGCGCTTTTCCATGAACGCGGTGCGGCCCTCGCGAAAATCCTCCGAGTCCATGCAGGCGGAGCCGATTTGCTTGATCGCGTCCATGTCGCGACGGCTTTCGTCCTTCAGCACCTGGGCGATGGTGATCTTGGCGGCCTTGATCGCCAGCGGCGCGTTGCCGGAAATGGTGCGCGCGATTTCCATGGTCGCGTCCCACAGCTCGGGGCCGGGCAGGACGCGGTCCACCAGCCCGATCCGCAACGCTTCCGCGGAGTCGATCTTCATGCCGGTGTACATGATGAGCCGCGCCCAGGACGGCCCGACCAGCGAGACCAAGTGTTTCAGGCCGTCATAGCCATAGGCAATGCCGAGTTTGGCGGCGGGAATGCCGAACTGGCTGTTCTCGGCGGCGAAGCGGATGTCCGACATCATCGCGACCTGCATGCCGCCGCCGAGGCAGAAGCCGCGGATGCAGGCGATCGTCGGCTTCGGGTAGCTCGCGAGCAAAGCGCGCTGCGCCTCGCTGCGTCTGGAATATTCCTCCGAGGCTGCCGCGTTGTGGCGGGTCTTTTCGAACTGGCTGATATCGGCGCCCGACACGAACGCCTTGTCGCCGGCGCCGGTCAGGATCACGACGCGCACATCGGGATTGTCGCGCAATTCGACCAGCGCGCTACCGAACCCCTCCCACATCTCCAGCGACATCGCGTTGCGCTTGTCGGGATTGTTGAAGGTGATGATCCCGACGCCGTCAGTGACGCTCTGCAGGATCTTGCCGTCGGCGTAGGATTTTTCGGCGCTTTTGGGAGTGTCGAGCATGGGTCAGGTTCCGGTTCGGGTTTTAGGAGGTGAGGAACGGGCCGAAATTCGCGCGCTCATAGGCCGGCCGTGCCTGCAGTTTAGTCCACCAGTCATGGACGCGGGGATGTTTCTTCGCCGTCACTTCATCCGGCGCAATTTCCTCGTCGATCCGCTTCACAAACGGCGCCGCGGCGATATCCGCGATTGAATAGGTTTTGCCGACCACCCAGCCGGCGGGTTTCAGCGCCTCTTCCATCTTGTCGAGCAGCACCACCAGTTTTCCGCGCGCGGCGTCGCGCTCTTCCTTGGTGTAGGGTTTGCGCGCCGCCCGGATCCAGGCTTCCTGGCGCTCCTTGCTCGGGATGTTCTTGAGTTTTTCGGCGAGCTCCTCGTCGGTCCATTGCGACGCGGTTTTCGCCAGATGGTGCCGCCAGTTGAAGATGATGAGATTTCCGATCAGGCCGTCGATGTGCCGGATCCAGTTGCGCATCAGGGCGCGCTGATATGGCGTATCCGGGCGCAGCGGCGGATCGGGAAACGTCTCGTCGAGATATTCGCAGATCGTGCCGCTCTCGTGCAGCGGCCGGCCGTCATGGATCAGGGTCGGGATCACCCCCAGCGGATTGATCTTCAAATATTCCGGCGAGTGATGCTCCATCGCCGTCATGTCGACGACGTGGCCCTCGTAGGCGAGGCCCTTTTCCTCGAGGCACAGCCGCACCCGGCGCGACGCGCTGGAACGCCAGCCGTGGTGCAGGATCATCATGGTCGCCTCCCGAAGCTGATCTACCGGCCTTTTTGTTGGGAATGTGGTGCCACGTTTCAGTGATCGCGGGCAAGGTCCGGTGCCGGGACCGATCCATGCGCGGGTGTGGTGGCTTCTTCACCTCGCCCCGCTTGCGGGGAGAGGTCGCTGCGCTCCTGCGCGGCGGGTGAGGGGGACTATCCGCGAGTCCGGGTGCGTGGAGAGAGTCCTCACCCCAACCCTCTCCCCGCAAGGGCGGGGCGAGGGGGAAGCAAGAGCCCTACTGCGCCAGATGCGCGGTCAGCGGGTGGTCGGCCGCCTTGTTGAAGAACGCGGCTTCCTCGGCGGTCGCTTCCAGGAGCTGCTCGTCCTGGTCGTAGATGTCGTTGCGGAACTGGACGGTCTGGTCCCTGGTCATCCATGCGGTGAGGTAGATCCACGCCACCGGCACCTTCTTGGTCACCGCAATGTCGTGGCGCTGGCCGGCTGCGATCGCGGCGTCGATCGCGGCTCTGTTCCATTGCGGCTGGTCCTTCAACAGCCAGGCGGCGAGATCGCGCACATTGTCGACCCGTGAGCAGCCGTGGGAGTCGAAGCGGTAGTCGTCGTTGAACAGGTTGCGCTGGTTGGTGTCGTGCATATAGACCGAATAGGAATTCGGCATGTCGATCTTGACCGCGCCCAGCGCATTCCAGGTGCCGGACTGCTGGCGCACCGTGAAGTTCGGGGTGTGATTGCCCGACCAATCCACCGAATGCGGGTCGATCGGCGCGTCGTTGGCGCCGAGCACATCCATGTGCATGCGGGAGAGGTAGCCGGGATCCTTGCGCATATGCGCAGAAATCTCGGTTTTCGCAATCGAGGACGGCACGGTCCAGGTCGGGTTGAGATTGACGCTGGTGATCTGGGCGGTCAGCGTCGGCGACGGCTTTTCGGTTTTGCCGACGATGACGCGATAGCGCCGCACCACCTTGTCGTCCTCGACGGCTTCCGCGAATGTCGCGGGAATGTTCACGACCACGTAGCGCTGGCCGAACGAGAAATTCATGTTGCCGAGGCGTTCCAGCGAGGCCTCGAGCTGCCTGATCCGCTTCTGGACCGGCACGTTGAGCGCGGCCAGCGTGCGCGGCGTCACCGTCCCCGTCAGCGCGAGGCCATGGCGGGCCTGGAAGCGTTTGACGGCTTCCGCGAGCGCATCGTCGTAAGCGCCGGTCGACTTGTCGGCGGCGAGGTCACCGGTGATGATCAGGCGCTTGCGCAGCAGGTCGTCGTTGGGGCCCGGCATGCCATTCGCGAATTTGGCGTCCGCCGGAATCATGGGCCATCCGCCGCGCACCGCCAGATCCGAATAACTGAGCGCGGCCTCGCGGATCCGTTGCGCGCTGCCCTCGTCGAAAGTCGGTTCGTGCGAGAGCGCCAGCGCTGCCGCCGAGCGCTGTTCCGGCGTGGAGGCGGCCGCCGCCGGCTTTGCCGGCGCGGCGTGCCCGGAAGGAGGAGCGCCCGCGGGCGCGATCGTCACCGGTTTGGCCTGGGCAAGCGTCGTGCTGCCGGCGTCCAGTGCGCCCGAACCCGCCCCTTCAGCAAATGCCGGCGCGGCCGCGAGCATTGCGGCCATGGCAACGAATGTCATTCTTTGCATGTCAGACTTTCTTGGCAAACTTTCTTGGCAAACTTTCTTGTCAGACTCTCTTGGGATACGCGCGAGGCGCGGATATCGAAATGAAATGCCGGCCATTCGGGCCGAACGGGCCGGGCAAGGAAGCTCCACTACAGCGTTCGGCCAGAATACCCCGCGACCGTTGCGTTCTGATTAAGTTGTTGTTGAGGCTGTTGCACTGCCGCAAATCCTCCGGCCGACCCATTGCCGCGATTGGACTTTCGTCCCCTTTGCTATGTCGCCGCACACGCTATGGTGGTGCGCAACAGATCAAGAAAACAACCATTGGGAGAACGGCATGCCGTTGACGCGCCGGGAAGTGATTGCGGGAGGCGGCGGGCTGGTCTGGCTCGCGGGCGTTCCGGCGCTGGCCGAGACGGCCTATCCCAGCCGGGCCATCAAGATGATCGTGCCTTACCCCGCCGGTGGAACCACCGATCTGCTTGGCCGGCTGATCGCCGACCAGTTCAAGAACGGTCTTTCCGCAACTGTGATTGTCGAGAACAAGCCCGGCGCCGGCACGACGCTGGGCGCGGACCAGGTCGCAAAATCCGAACCCGACGGCTACACGCTGTTGATGGCGACCTCGACCACGCTTGCCATCAACAAGACGCTCTACAAGAAGCTGCCCTATGACCCCGTGAAGGACTTTGCGCCGATCGGCCTCGTCGCCGGCGTGCCCTTTGCGCTGATCATCAATCCGACGATCCCGGCAAAAACGCTGCCCCAGTTCATTGCCTACGCCAAATCGAAACCGGGCCTGGCCTATGGCTCGGCCGGCAATGGCAGCCCGCAGCATCTCGGCGCCGAAATGCTGAAGACCGCCGCTGGCATCGACATCCGCCATGTGCCCTATCGCGGCAGCGTGCCGGCGATGCTCGATGTGATCGCGGGCCATATCCCCTTCATGGTGGTGGACCTGCAGCCGGCCCTGCAACAGATTCGCGAAGGCAAGGTCAGGGTGCTCGGCGTGACCACGCCCAAGCGGATCGCGGCCGCGCCGGAGATTCCGACCCTCGGCGAAGCCGGGTTGCCCGGGTTCGAACTGGTCGCCTGGCAGGGCGTGGTGGCGCCGGCAGGCACGCCGCGGCCGATCGTCGATCAACTGGCCGCGCAGCTGAACAAGCTGCTGGCCGATCCCGCGACGCGCGAGAAACTTAACGCGATCTCGCTGGAGCCGTTACCGCCATCGACACCGGACGGTTTTGCCGCTTACATCAAGACCGAAGTCGATCGCTGGGCCGTGATCGTCAGGAATTCCGGCGCCGAGCCCGAATAACAAGAACAACAACATGTCATCGGTCATCTTCCCTTCGCAACGCATCCAGCAATGTCTGAGTCCGATGTCCTGATCGTCGGCGCCGGACCGGTCGGGCTCACGCTCGCGATCGATCTGGCGTGGCGCGGCATCGGCGTGACGGTCGTGGAGACGCGCGCGCCGGCTGCGCCACCGGAGCCGAAATGCAACCATGTAGCCGCCCGCACCATGGAAATTTTCCGGCGGCTCGGCGTCGCCGAAAAAATCCGCAACGCCGGATTGCCGGCGGATTATCCGCACGACATCAGCTACCGCACCTCGTTCACCGGGCAGGAGCTGACGCGGATCAAAATTCCCTGCCGGCGCGATCGCTTTACGGCCACCGATGGTCCGGACTGCAACTGGCCGACGCCGGAGCCGCCGCACCGCATCAACCAGATCTTTCTCGAGCCGATCCTGTTCGAGCATGCGGTGGCCCAACCGCGCATCCGCATCATCAGCCGGACCGCGGTCGAAAACGTCGTGGTGGAGGATAGTTCCGCCAGCGTGAGCTTGCGCGATCTCGACTCCGGCGCGGTCAGGCGCCAAAACTGCCGCTATCTGATCGGCTGCGACGGCGCGCGCTCGGTCGTGCGCAAGGCGATCGGCGCCGAACTCTCGGGCGACGCCATCGTCCAGCGGGTGCAGTCGACCTATATCCGCGCCCTCGGCCTGATCGATCTCCAGCAGAGCGCGCGCGCCTGGGGGACCGGGGCGATCAATCCGCGGCGCGCGGGCATGGTGTATGCGATCGACGGCAGCGAGCGCTGGCTGGTGCATAATTACTTGAAGCCCGGCGAGGGCGATTTCGATTCCGTCGATCGCGATTTCTGCCTACGCACCATCCTCGGCGTCGACGCCGGCTTCGACTACGAGATCATCTCGAAGGAGGATTGGTACGGCCGCCGCCTGATCGCCAACAAGTTTCGCGACCGCAGCGCCTTCATCGCCGGCGATGCCGCGCATATCTGGGTGCCCTATGCCGGTTACGGCATGAACGCCGGCATCGCCGACGCCATGAACCTGTCGTGGCTGCTGGCGGCCCACCTCAACGGCTGGGCGCCGGCCGCCATCCTCGACGCCTATGAGGCGGAGCGCTGGCCGATCACCAGCCAGGTTTCGAAATTTGCGATGTCGCACGCGGAAGCCGAAATTCGCCGCCGCGGCACGGTGCCGGACGAAATCGAGGATCCGGGACCGCTAGGCGAGCGGGCGCGGGAGGAAGTCGGCCGTCTCACCTATGAGATCAACGTCCAGCAATATGCCTGCGCCGGGCTGAACTTCGGGACCTATTACGATCGCTCGCCGATCATTGCCTATGACGGCGCCGAACATCCGGCCTATACGATGGACCATTACACGCCGTCGACGGTCCCGGGCTGCCGCACGCCGCATCTTTGGCGCGAAGACGGCTCCTCGCTGTACGACGCGATGGGCGCTGGCTTCACGCTGCTGCGGTTCGATCCGGCAGTCGATGTTGCAGCGCTGGAAGCGGCAGCGCGCGCGCGAGCCGTTCCGCTCAAGATTCTCGATGTCGAAAAAAGCCGCGCGGCCATCTTCGGCGGCAACGCGCTGGTGTTGTCGCGACCCGACCAGCACGTCGCCTGGCGCGGCAACCAGTTGCCGGAAGATCCGGCCCGGTTGATCGATCGTGTTCGTGGGGCTGCGGGCGCATCTATTTCGCCGTAGCGGTTGCTCGATTCAACTTTCAAATAGCCCAAGTCGTCATTGCGAGCCACCGGGTCGCGCGAATGCGCGCCCGATGACAGGCTCCGCGAAGCAATCCATCTCACCGCGCAAAGAAAGAATGGATTGCTTCGTCGCTTACGCTCCTCGCAATGACGGTTTTCCAATTCCAGATATGAGCGCGCAGGAAGGGTGGAGTGGAGCGATACCCATCAGTTGCAGTTTTCGAAGCTGAAGGGTTTCGCGAACAGCTCTACCCCTCCTGCCTGTTCGATAAAAAAGAGCGCTGCCATTTCCGATGGCAACGCCCTCATCTTGTCTCGTCGGACCAGACTGTAACCTGACGCGGCAATCGGCGGTCCGCCGATCCGGTTCGATTGATTGACCGCTTCCGCCGGGCTCGCGACCTGGAGCAGCAGGAACTGCTCAGGCTTCGTTCGCGGCGATCGATTCCATCAAGGACACCAGCTGACGCTGGACGGTCTGGTCCTTGATCTTGCTGTAGGCCCGCAGCAACCGGAGGCTGAATGCGCTGTCGAGGAACAAGAGGCTCTCGACTTCGCGTGCCTTGCCGTCGCCGTCATAGAAGAACGTGACGGGCACATCGAGCGCGGTGGCGATTTGCTGCAGACGAGCTGCGCCGACGCGGTTGACACCCTTCTCGTACTTCTGGACCTGCTGGAAGCTGACGCCGAGCTTGTCGCCGAGCTCCGCTTGCGAGATCTTCTGCTCTACGCGCCGCAGGCGAATCCGCTTGCCCAATTCAATGTCGGGTTTGCCGGCACTGCGCTGCTTCATCTTCTTAGCTGCTGATCTGATCATTCTGATTTTACCGTCCTTCGATCGGGAAGCCCTCGACAGACAGGTCAGGGCTTCATCCGTATTTTCCGCGTTAAGTTCGTTCTCGATCGTGAAGTTCGTCGTTGAACCACAGGAAGCCTGAGAGAGATTGCGGGATGGTAGCCAAACGCATTTGCGGTTTGGAAGCACCCTGATACCGGCGCTGTCGGCTACTTAAAGTCGTTGGCGCCCGGGGCGTCTTTTATCAAAACCCCGCACTCTACATTTGGCAAAATATTCGGCAAACCACAACCACTGCGGGACGAATGGCCACAGATTTTGATTGCATACTTACCGCCTGGCCCGGATATCCGGGTACTTCTACGGAGCCTTTAAGCCGGTTTGACGCCGGTTGAAACCATCCGGCCAGGCAACCCGGGAGGGTTTTCGGCAGGGCGCCGGCCGGGCGAGCGCGCCAACTGTCATATTTCTGGACAGCGACATATCCCCGCAGCCCCGGGCGCGATCCGATATCCTGATCAATCGCGCGCTGGACAATTTCAAAAAATTTCTGGATCATCCAGTCAGGCTCAAGCACTCGACCACGTGCCGGCGGATTAAAATCCAGCGCGCCCTTCCGTGGAGAGATATGATGAAACGACGAACCGGATCGCCTCGAATCTATCTCGCAAGCTCGGGACCTGTAAAAATGCCGGCGGCCAATTCAGAACAGCGTCTGCGGTCGCTTCTCGAAACGCTCGAGGAGTGCCGGGCGATCCTGATGGACAAGGCCAGCCTGGAACCGGCAAGATTGCTGTCATTGGCCATTCTCGAGCTTCGCATGGAGCTCCATAAGGTGACGGACTCCGAACTGAAGGCGCTCTGCGACCTGATGGTGCCGGAAGACGAACCGCCGCCGCCGGACCGGAAAGAGGCGGGCCTGCGGCTGCCGCCCTATCTGAAGCTCATCAAGTAGACGGATTGCCGTTCCCCGGATGCAGCGCGACGCGCCGCTCTTGCGGCGTGGTGCGTTGCTGATCCGGGGCCCAAGGAGATAACTGAGTAGAAAATGGGTCCCGGCTCTGCGGAGCCGCGTTACACGCGGCACCGCGTCCGGGACACGAGATTCTTTACTTTAGCCCGCGGTTACGTCGACCAGTTCGGCGCCATCGAGCACCCTCCGCGCCTTGTCGCGGCGATTTGCGATGGCAAATATCCGGCCGGATCGAGCATCGCCGCAACGTCGCAAGGTGTTCGCAGCATTGCATTATTTTGATGGTCAGCCTTCGCGATCGAGCGCGCAGAACAGCGTGTAGACGACACCGCGAGGCAGAAAATCGACGGTCGCCTCGCCACCGAGCTGGTCGCGGGCGCTGCGTTCTATCAGCCGTGACCCAAATCCGCGCTGCACCGGGGCCGTGACCGGCGGGCCACCGGCCTCGGTCCAGATCAGCCTCAATTGGCGCCCGGTGTTGTCCTCGATGATTTCCCAATCCAGTGCGACGGTGCCGGTGTCGTTCGACAGCGCGCCGTACTTGGTGGCATTGGTCGCGATCTCATGCACGATCATCGACAGCACCACGGCCAGCCGCGGCGACAGCGGCACCTTCGGTCCGAACATCCGGACCCGTTCCGGATTGTTGAGCAGATAAGGCCGCAGCACCCGCGCGATCAGGTCCTGCAGGTCGGAGCCCTGCCACTTCTCCTCGCTGAGCAGATTATGCGCTTCCGCCAATGCGCCGAGCCGGCCTTCGAATTTCTCGCGCTCGACGCGGCTGGCGCTGCGAAAGGTCTGGGTGGCGAACGACTGCAGGATCGCGAGCGTATTCTTGACGCGGTGGTTGAGCTCTTCGATCAGCAAATTATGCAGCATCTCGCCGCGGGCGATGGCCGCAGCCATCCGCACCGCGAAGCCGAGGCCGACCAGCAGCAGAAAGCCTCCGATCACGCTGGTGATCGCAAGGCTGCGCCACAACGGCGCGACCAGCGAGCTTTCCGCAATGCCGGCGGCCACGGTCCAGCCGGTCAGCGAGGAGCGCGCAAAGCTCGTGATCTGCGGCGTGCCTTCGAGCGAGACCGCCGACAGGGTCGCCTCGGGCTGGTGAGACATTTCGGCATACAGCGAGGGCGAAGCTCGCTTGCCGATGGTCTGTTGCGGGTTGGGGACGTGCGCGAAATTGACGCCGTTGCCGTCGAAGATCGAGATCGTCCAGTCCGCGCCCGGACGCTGCTGTTCGATGATGGCCTGGAAGATTTCGAGCGGCGGGCTGAAGGAGATGTCGAAGAGGACTTCGTCGTCGCGAATGACCGGCACTTCGACGGTCACGATCGGCCGCTTCTTGATCGCGCCGGTGAACAGGTTCGAGTAATACGGGCGCTTGGTCGCGAACACCTTTTCGACGGTATCGCGGTTGTTGCGCGGCGGAAGGCTCGCGACGCCAGGGGTGATCGAGGAAAACAGCAGGCGGCCCTCGCGGTCGGCGACCAGCACGACGCCATCCTTGCCGTATTGATCGAGAAATCCCGCGGCAATGGGACGAAAACCGTCGAAGTCGCCGCTGCGCAGCGAATTGGTGAGCGCCAGGACCTGCAGCCCGCCGGCTATGCGTTGCATTTCGGCGTCGAGCACCAGACGGATGCTGCGCACGGTCTCGAACACGCGCTGCGTCGCGTCTCTGCGATCCTGCTGGTAGTTGCTGAAAACAATACCGGCCGCGAAAACGATCAGCGGCAGCATGGTTCCCGCGACCAGAAGGACGAGACGCACTGGCAATGAGGGTTTTGGCACAAAGGTCCCGGATCGGCCCGCAGCTGCCGGGAGCATAGGAGAACCGGCTGAAATCCGCCAAGGATTTCACTTTGACGATGTCGCTGCCGGGCCGGTTCCGCGGCGTGTGCGTGAGCGCCGCGGAATCCCTTGCTCTACAGGTTGCTGTCGGTGATCGCGGCGTACACCATGCTGCGCAGCTCGCGCCGCAGCGGATAGGCGCTCGACGGCAGCACCTGGGTCATGAAAATCGTGATCAACTCCTCGGCGGGGTCGATGAAGAACGACGTCGTTGCCGCACCGCCCCAGGCGTATTCCCCGGCGCTGCCGGCAATCAGGGTCTGCGCCGGGTTCATCGTCACCGAGAAACCGAGACCGAAGCCGATGCCGTTATAGGTCGCCTCGGAGAACAGCGAGCGCGACAGCCCCGGCAGATCCATGCTGCCGGGCAGATGGTTGGCCGTCATCAAGGCCAGCGTCTTCGGGCCCAGCAGCCTGACGCCGCCGAGTTCACCGCCGTTGAGCAACTCGACGGTCACGATCGGCCGCTTCTTGATCGCGCCGGTGAACAGGTTCGAGTAATACGGGCGCTTGGTCGCGAACACCTTTTCGACGGTATCGCGGTTGTTGCGCGGCGGAAGGCTCGCGACGCCAGGGGTGATCGAGGAAAACAGCAGGCGGCCCTCGCGGTCGGCGACCAGCACGACGCCATCCTTGCCGTATTGATCGAGAAATCCCGCGGCAATGGGACGAAAACCGTCGAAGTCGCCGCTGCGCAGCGAATTGGTGAGCGCCAGGACCTGCAGCCCGCCGGCTATGCGTTGCATTTCGGCGTCGAGCACCAGACGGATGCTGCGCACGGTCTCGAACACGCGCTGCGTCGCGTCTCTGCGATCCTGCTGGTAGTTGCTGAAAACAATACCGGCCGCGAAAACGATCAGCGGCAGCATGGTTCCCGCGACCAGAAGGACGAGACGCACTGGCAATGAGGGTTTTGGCACAAAGGTCCCGGATCGGCCCGCAGCTGCCGGGAGCATAGGAGAACCGGCTGAAATCCGCCAAGGATTTCACTTTGACGATGTCGCTGCCGGGCCGGTTCCGCGGCGTGTGCGTGAGCGCCGCGGAATCCCTTGCTCTACAGGTTGCTGTCGGTGATCGCGGCGTACACCATGCTGCGCAGCTCGCGCCGCAGCGGATAGGCGCTCGACGGCAGCACCTGGGTCATGAAAATCGTGATCAACTCCTCGGCGGGGTCGATGAAGAACGACGTCGTTGCCGCACCGCCCCAGGCGTATTCCCCGGCGCTGCCGGCAATCAGGGTCTGCGCCGGGTTCATCGTCACCGAGAAACCGAGACCGAAGCCGATGCCGTTATAGGTCGCCTCGGAGAACAGCGAGCGCGACAGCCCCGGCAGATCCATGCTGCCGGGCAGATGGTTGGCCGTCATCAAGGCCAGCGTCTTCGGGCCCAGCAGCCTGACGCCGCCGAGTTCACCGCCGTTGAGCAACGCCCGGCAGAAGGTGAGATAGTCGGCCGCGGTCGAGCACAATCCGCCGCCGCCGGAAATGAGCGACGGCGGGGCGAGGAACGAACTCGTGGCCGGGTCGTCCTGCAGCGTCAGGCCGCCCTTGCGAACACCGGCGTGGAACGTCATGCCGCCTTGCGGATCGGCCGAATAGCACGCGGCGAAGCGATGGGCCTTGTCGGCGGGCACGAAGAAGTCGGTATCGTTCATGCCGAGCGGATCGAAGATCCGTTCCTTCAGGAACTGCTCGAACGGCATGCCGCTGATCAGGCCTATGAGATAGCCGATCACGTCGGTGGAGACCGAATAGTTCCAGGCTTCGCCCGGTGAAAATTCCAGTGGAATCTTGGCAAGGTCGGCGATCATCGTCTCCAGCGTGCCTGATTTGATGACCTCGCCGATCTTGTTCTCGCGATAGGCGGCGTCGACGTTGGAGCGCTGCTGGAAGCCATAGGTGAGGCCGGAGGTGTGCCGCAGCAAATCCACGATCAGCATCGGCCGCGACGGTGCCTTGGTCAGGAAGGCGGGGTGCGTCCCGGCCTGGAATACGCCGAGGTTCTTCCACTCCGGAATGTATTTATGAACGGGCTCGTCGATCGCGACGCGGCCTTCCTCGACCAGCATCATGAAGGCCACGCTGGTGATCGGCTTGGTCATCGAATAGATGCGGAAAATGGTGTCGTCCTTGACCGGCGCCTTGCGCTCGAGATCGGCAAATCCCTGCACGGTCGAGTGGACGATCTTGCCGCGGCGGTAGACCAGAAGCTGGGTCCCGGGAAAGCGGCCGGCATCGACGTAATTCCGCTTCAGATGATCTTCGAGGCGATCCAGGGCCTGCTTGGACATTCCGGCGGATTCGGGCGAGGCGGGGGTCGGGGCTAGCATCGGTCTTGGTCTCCGGCTGGCAAGGGGCTGGCAAGGGAGGCCTTGATAGCCGAAAAGTGTGGCTTGTTCCAATCGCCGGCCGCTGTCCGTAGCGGGTGAAGTTGTCGTATTTTTGTAGCTCGTGATCTGTCGCCTTCGTTGTTAAGTTTCGGAGGATCCGGAAGGCGTGGACGGGTCCGCCGATTTGGTCATGCCATGGATATTGCGGTCTGGTTAGCCCTCCGGGTCGGTTTCTTTGTTCGACTTGAAGCCCGTTTCTCCGCCCCGACCCGCGCTATCTCGGCGGCGGCGCGCGCAGGAGCGGTCAAGGACGCGCGCTTGCGCGCCCGCAAGGGCTTGTCCTTGACGGCTCCGAGCACGCTGCCAGGCTGAGGCGCGTCGGGGCTGATCTGCTGTCCGTCGGCGGAAAACCTCGTCAAACGGTGCGGGCCAAGGAACACGCTCACGGTGCCATCGGGATACGCGTGAACGCGGACCACGGCCTTGACGAAGTGGGGCCTGAGCCTGCTCTCGGGCAGCTGCAGCCGCCGACCGCTCCATGCGATCGTGTTGTCGTTGCCGACGGTTCGCTCTTCGATCACGCACAGCGCCTCGCGCCACGCCTCGTGCCGGTCGGCCACGAACGCCGTGCCTTGCTGTTCGGCCTTGATCGCAAACGCCGCGTTATGCTCGGCGATGTAATGCGCCTTCAGCCACGCATTGGCGGCTTCGACCGTCTTGATCCCGGCGAGCCGCAGCTCCTTCGGCAGCCGGCCTTGCAGCGTGCCGAACATCCGCTCGGAGCGCCCGCGCGCCTGCGGCGAATAGGCCGCGATATGCTCGATCCCAAGATGCGATAAAGCCCGTCCCACCTGGGTTTGTTGCGTCTTCGAGACCTTCTCGCCAGCCTTCGGGGTGTAGAAGTAATGGCTGCCGCGATCGGTGTAGAGCGCGCAGAACAGACCGCGCTCGCCAATCACTTCGCCCAAGGCCTGGAACGTCGACGCCGTCCCTTCTTCCTCGACCAGCAGCATCGAGTAGATCTCGCTCGTCGCATCGTCCATCGTGACGATCAGGTCCATCGCGGGCAGACCTTCGATCCAGGCGTGGCGCGACCCGTCCTGGTGTAGCAGCATGCCCGGCAGCGGCCGGCGTGGACGCTTCTTGCGGTGCGCCGAACGCTTCGGCGCCTTCCGCACCAAGCCCGCCGCGTGCAAGGCGAGTTTCGTCACGGTGTAGCCCAGCACATAGCCATGGCGCTTTTGCAGTTGCTCGTGGAAGTGCTTCACCGTGAAGTCCGCGTATTTGTCCCGGAACAGCCCCAGCATCCGCTCCAGCTCTTCCTCCGGCGCCCGCCGCGGTGATCGCCGGCCCATGCGCCGGTCGATCAGCCCGTCATCGCCCTCCGCCTCGTAGCGTTCCGCCCAGCGTTGAAACGTCCGCACGTTGATCCCCAGAAGCTCAGACGCAGCCTCCTGCGTCAGCTCCTTCGCCTCCGTCCGATCCAGCAAATCCGAAAACCGCATCCGTCGTACACCCTCGTGAATGGATGCCGTGCCCATCGTGCCCCCTTTGTTCTGGGGGCACCAAAAACACGACACTTCACGAGCTACAAACAGGCGACAGATCACGCGCTACTGACATTCCAATCGCCGGCCGCTTACCCCGGCGGAAACGGCGGTGTAGGCTCAGCCGCGTCATCGCATATTCCGCAGGACAGCAAAAAATGCCCCAATTCAACGAAACCGAACTGACCGCCGCCGTCGTCCGCAGCTTTGAGGATACGCCGAACCCGCGAGCAAAATTCCTCCTGCAGGAACTGGTGAAGTCGCTGCACGACTACGTCCGCAAGACCGATCTCAGCTTCGAGGAATGGGAATATGCGATCGATTTCCTGACCCGCACCGGCCAGAAGTGCACGCCGATCCGCCAGGAATTTATCCTGCTCTCCGACGTGCTCGGCGTCTCGATGCTGGTCGACGCCGTGAACCACCGGGAGCGCGAGGGCGCTACCGAGACCACCGTGCTCGGCCCGTTCTATGTCGGCGAGCACAAACAGATGCCCCATGGCACCGATGTCTCGGCCAATCTGCCGGGCGAGCGGATGTTCGTGCAGAGCCGTGTCACCGACCTCAAGGGCAAGCCGCTGGCTGGGGTCCCAGTGGACATCTGGCACGCCGACGACGAAGGCTATTACGATTCACAGCGCCCGACCTACGCGGTCGAGGGCCCGTCGTCGCGGGCGCGGTTCGTCACCGACAAGGACGGCCGGTTCTTCTTTCGCACCATCCTGCCGTGCAGCTACCCGATTCCAACCGACGGTCCGGTCGGCGAAATGATCATCGGAGTGCGCCGTCATGCGATGCGGCCGGCGCACGTGCATTTTCTGGTCAATGCGCCCGGTTACGAGCCGTTGATCACGCACGTGTTCATCGAGGGCGACAAATATATCGATTCCGACGTCGTGTTCGGGGTCAAGGACGAGTTGATTGCGAAAATCGAAAAGCGCACCGATCCGACGATGCCGGACGGCAAGCCCGCGGGCGGGCCGTGGCATCTGATGACCTATGAGTTCAGGATGAAGCCGGGCGGGGGCGCTGCGCCGAAGGCGATGGCGGCGAAGACGACCGAAGATGCCTGAAATCGGCGGCCTGAACGACGCGTCAGCGCGCGCCGTGATGAATGGCGAGCAGGGCGACGACGATGCACGCCAGTATCGCCGTCGTGCATTTCCAGAATAACAGGGGGTTGCGCTCGATCAGGGGCGTGACCGAAGGATTGAGATAGCTCGGATTGGGCTGACGCAGGTCGAAAACATATTCTGACAGGCTCTCATAGCGCTTGTAGGGATCGGGATGCACCGCCTTCCTGAGCGCCCCGTCAATCCACACCGGAATCTCGCGATCTTCGTCGAGGGCGGAGTTGTATCTCAACTTCCGGACCTGTGATTTCGTTCTCGCCCTGGCCGCGTCGGCGCCATAAGGCAGTTTTCCCGTCAGCATCTGGTAGGTGATGACCCCCAGTGAGAACATGTCGGAGCGCGGGGAGCCGCCTTCGCCGAGAAGGTACTCGGGCGCCGTATATTGAACGGTGCCCAGCATGTCGTGCTGGTCGGTGGGCGGCGACGCCTCGGCGACACCGGCGACCTTCGTGGAGCCAAAGTCGATGATCTTCACGGTCCGGGTTTGGTCGATGATGATGTTGTCCGGCCGCAGGTCCTGATGCAGCATTTCCATCCGGTGGAAGGCGCGTAGACCCCTGGCGATTTGTTCGACAATCCTGCGTACCGCCTCCAGATCCGGCCCTGGATTGTCGAACATCCACTGCGTGAGCGTCTGCCCCTCGATGAATTCCATGACGACGTAGAGGTAATTGCGCTTTCGGAACTGCAGGCGGGGTTTCAGTACGTGGGGACTGTCGATGCGCCGGGCGATCCACTCCTCCATCAGGAACCGCTTCAAATAGGTGGCGTCGTCGCGCAGATCGATCGAAGGTATCTTGATGGCAACGGGCGTGTCGCTTTCGATATCGACGCCCAGATAGATGTGACTTCGGCTGCTGCTGTGGATTTCCCGGACGATCCTGTATCCATCGAAAACCATCCTCGGTTCCAATAGCGGAGGAAGCGGCAGTTCGGTCGCCTGCGGGAAGATTCCGCCGGCTTCATTGTCCGGCAACCCGTCGATGCGGACGATCTGGACGGTGAGGTTGTCGGTGCTGCCTTGCTCATAGGCTTTTCCGGCAATGACGCTCGCGGCCTTGTCCAGATTGTCCGCGTGATCCCTGAGCGAAGTGGCGATAAGCCGGTCGCTGACGTGCTCATAGGCGCCGTCCGTCGCCAGCAGGAAAACATCCCCTTTTTCGACCTGAAGCGCCTGATAGTCGATTTCGATCTGCGGGTTTATTCCCAGCGCACGGCCAAGATAGGTCTGCTCCTCCGAAATGATGACCCGGTGATCGTCGGTGAGTTGCTCGAGCGAATTGCCGGCGAGGCGGTAGATTCGGCAGTCGCCGACGTGGAAGATATGGGCCGTTGTCGACTTGATGACGATGGCGCTCAGGGTGCAGACATAACCCTTGTCCCTGTCGTAGGCGTATTGGCTTCGCCGGGTCTGCGAGTGCAGCCAGGAATTGGTTGCTGCGATGACGCGCTGGGCCGATGTCTTCACCGACCAGGATTCCGACGTGCAGTAATAGTCGGTCAGGAAGCTCTTGACGGCTGACTCGCTGGCGATGTGACTGACATCACTGCTGCTGATGCCGTCGGCCAGAACGATGGCGATGCCCTTCGAACTCAACAGCGGTTCAGCCGGAATCAGGACGCCATGAAAATCCTGGTTGGCCGGCTTGCGGCCTTTGTCGGAATATTGCCCGACCGAAACTTGCAACCCGCGCGACATTGCTGGCACCAAAAAGATAAGGAGGCCTCACCCTATCGGGCGCGGCCCCCTTTGTTTAGGCGCAATCGATCAGGCCGCAACGCGGGTCGGAGCCTTCTTGGAGGCCTCGCGCTTCGGCTGCGTCAGGACGTGGGTCGCGTAGAGGGTCAATCCGGTGAAGGCGAGGCCGCCAACCAGGTTGCCAAGCACGGTCGGGATCTCGTTCCAGATGAAGTAGTCCATGATAGAAAACTTCGCATGAAGCATCAGCCCCGACGGAAACAGGAACATGTTCACCACGGAATGCTCGAACACCATGTAGAAGAACACCAGGATCGGCATCCACATCGCGATGACCTTGCCGGGGACCGTCGTGGAGATCATAGCGCCGACGACTCCGGTTGAGACCATCCAGTTGCACAGCATGCCGCGGATGAACAGCGTTGCCATGCCCGCCGCACCATGCGCAGCGTAGCCCAGCGTTCGGCTCTCGCCGATGTTTCCGATGGTCATGCCAACCTTGTCGGGATCCTGCGTGAAGCCGAACGTCGTCACGAAGGCCATCATGAAAGCCACCGTAAGAGCCCCGGCAAAGTTGCCGACGAACACAAGGCCCCAATTTCGCAAAACGCCGCCGAGCGTGACTCCGGGGCGTTTGTCGAGCAGCGCCAGCGGCGAGAGGACGAACACGCCCGTCAGCAGATCGAAGCCCAAAAGATAAAGCATGCAGAATCCGACCGGAAACAGCAGTGCTCCGATGATCGGCTGGCCCGTGTTCACATTGATCGTCACGGCGAACCAGGCCGCCAGTGCGAGGATGGCGCCGGCCATATAGGCACGGATGACCGTATCCCTGGTGGACATGAAAATTTTGGACTCGCCCGCGTCCACCATCTTCGTGACGAATTCTGAAGGCGCTAGATATGACATTGCAGTTCCTTTTGTTTCGTAACTAAATTTGAAGTATCGATCGCGCGACACTTGCGGCGCTTCTGTGAGATGAATTTTGGCGATTCTCGAAACAGGCAGGTCATGCTGCTGCGAGAGGATTTCGGCTTGGGCGCGGCGGATTTCGAGTCATTTGCCATCCTGTTTTCTGACCACATCCGATCGGAAACAGGGTGCGAGCCAACTTGAGTTGGCGTCGCGTCGACTGCGCCAAGCCCTCCCGCAGGGGAGGCTTTGAGCTTGTCCCTGTGTTCCGGCCAAAGCTGGCTAAAACAATCCGGCGGACCGCAGTCTTCGTTGACTAGCGAACAAAGCGATGCAACCGACGTGCCAATGGCGAGTCGTCCCGAGATCGGCGCTATACTATTGTTATTATTATTCTTTCAGGTTGCGCACAGCCGGATGGATGAGGCCATCCACCCCATGCTAGACGAGCGCCTGCACAATTCTTGTGCGCCGCACAGGATTTGAGCGAGGCGCAAATTTAGGATGCGGGCTGCGCTGCGGTCGATCGGTGGTCTGAACGGTAACCGTCTGCCATCCAAACGATCTTTGCGCCGCAGCAGCTTGGCATGAAGCTTGACTGCCTTGTGCTGACGCCATTGAAGCCGTCCGTCGAAACCAATCATCCGAATCGTGACACCGCCAGACCGGGGCCTCCTCGATGCGTGCCCGCATGCGCAGTCGGCGGATGGCCTCGCCAGCGCCGGTCCGATCGTCTGCGCCTGCTTCGGGGTAGGGCGCAGCACGATCTGCGACGCCGTTGTAGCCGGTGCGCGCTCCGCCGCCGAGATCGGCGTGAAGCTTAAAGCCCGGCAGCAATTGCGGCTCGTGCATTCCCGAATTGAAGCGGCTGATCGCGCGGACCGGTGTGAATTCCCCGCCGCAGCAATTGGCGGCCGCGGCTCATTAGCGCGCTGGAAATCTCAGGCGACACAGAGACCGTCGACCGCCATCTTGCGAAACAGATGTGGCGAGCCGGTCGAACCGTCCGGGTAGTGCTGCAGCTTCGATTGAAAGACGGGGTTGGTGAACGCAGCCCTGAACGCGCCGACGCTCTCCCAGACCGCGTAGTTCAGATAGGTCGCGCTTCCAGCGATACCGCGATGCAGCTGGGTCGAGATGAAGCCCGGTTGCGATCTGAAATAGTTCGCATCGTCAGTCCATGCGGCAATCAAGGCATCCGCCTGCTCGGGCGCGACGTGGAAGACATTGACCAGCACGACGGGCTCCTTGCTCTGGTCCTGTATCTGGTCGCGGATCGAGACGCGTTCATCCAGTTCCCTTAGCTGAAGCATGGTTACTTCTCCTCTGCTGCGAGATATTCATCCGCTTCGCCAGCGGCCTGCGCCAAATGGCGGTTCATGTGCGTGAGCACGTCGAGCGCGGTGGCGATGCGCTCCAGCGACAATCCCGCCATCAGGTCGCGCGCCCAGGGTCGTTGACGTTTTTCGGCGTCCTTCACCGCGGCGCGCCCCTGCGCCGTCAACACCACGAGTTTTGCGCGTTGATGATGCGGATTGGCTGCGAAACGCACCAGATCCTTCTCCGCCAGGAGATCGGCGACCCGCTGCACCGCCTGCCGCGACAGACCCATGTTGCGGGCGATATGCGCGACCGGTAGCGGCACCGGCGACAGATCAAGCGCGCCGAGCACCTGCCACCACGCGGAGGTCAGGCCGATATCCGCGACCAGGCGATTGCCGGTGTCGATCAGCGCTCCGTTCAGCCGGAACACCGACACGATGAGGTCGGCAACGGTTTCGTCTCGCTTTGACATGACAATATATTGCCATATTGGCAGGTAGTTGTCAATATCGGATACCCGCCTTGCGGCCAATCGACGGTGCGGAAGACGTCCTCTATGGTGCGCCCGCTTTTGCAATACGGGTGAGACCCAAGAAAATGATGTATCTGGAAACGCCGCCGCGGCTGATCGAAACCCAAATTTTCACGGCGATGCCCGCCGAGTTCCGCCGCAACGTGCGCACCGACTGGGCCGACGCTAACCGGCCGGGCGCGGTGACCGATTGCTTCATCGAGGGCCCGTCGTTCGACGCCGACGGGAATCTCTACGTCGTCGACATCCCCTTCGGGCGCATCTTCAAGATCACGCCGGACAAAAAGTGGTCGCTGGTGGTCGAGTACGAGGGCTGGCCCAACGGCCTGAAGATCGCCCGCGACGGCCGCATCCTGGTCGCTGATTACATGCACGGCATCATGGAACTCGATGCGCGGGCAGGGCGGATGCAGAAGGTTCTGACATCGCGCAATTCGGAATCGTTCCGCGGCTGCAACGACCTGCATCTCGCCTCCAGTGGCGATATCTATTTCACCGATCAGGGCCAGACCGGCCTGCACGACCCGACCGGGCGGGTGTACCGGCTGAAAACCGACGGCCGGCTCGACTGCCTGATCGACACCGGCATCAGCCCCAACGGGCTGGTGCTCGATCCCCGCGAGGCGGTGCTGTTTATCGCGATGACCCGCGACAACGCCGTTTGGCGCATGCCGTTCATGAAGGACGGCAGCGTTTCAAAAGTCGGCCGCTTCTGTTCCATGTTTGGACCGAGTGGCCCTGACGGCATGACCATGGACCAGGCCGGCCGGCTGTTCGTGGCGCACGCCTCGCTCGGGCATGTCTTCGTGTTCGCGCCCAACGGCGAATGCATCGCCCGCATCAGATCCTGTGCGGGGCAAAGCTGCACCAATGTCGCGATCGGCGGCGAGAAGCGCGAGCGGCTCTTTATTACGGAGTCGGTGACGGGCTCCGTGCTGGTGGCGGATATCGGCGTGCTGGATGGTTGAGGCGGCAAACGCCCGCTAAATTCGTCATGCCCGGGCTTGTCCCGGGCATCCACGTCTTAACGCCAGCCAGTACGAAAGACATGGATGGCCGGGACAAGCCCGGCCATGACGCAGAAATACGGGACAAGCTACAAACCCGCCCTCACGACTTCCGATGCTTCGCATTGACCGCGATCGCGGCTGCGGCGGTGCGGTTCTCGACGCCGAGTTTGGAATAGATCTGCTCGAGGTGCTTGTCGACGGTGCGCGGGCTCAAGCCCAGGATTTGCGCGATGTCGCGGTTGGTCTTGCCTTTGGACAGCCACGACAGCACCTCGCCTTCCCGCGTCGTCAGGCCAAGTTCGCTGGAGAATTCCGCCGGCGTGTCGGCGCCGGTGTCCTTGGCCAGCCGGAGCAGGAATTCGTTGGGGCCGAGCTTGCCCATATATTGTAGCCGCAACGCCTCGTTGCCCGGAAACGACGCCATCGCCGCGGCTTTCGATCCGGCCTTGCCCTGCTGGGCCTGATTGAGCCAGTGCGGGATCGGATCCGGCAGCGCGAATTCATCCTCGGTATCGGCGGCGAGCGTGGCCGACAGCAGTTTTTGCGCCTGCGGCGTCGCCCACATGATCTTGCCCTGGCCGTTGACCGCGAGAAGATAGCGGCCGGAGACGTCGAGCGCGGCACGGGCGCTCTGCGTCAGCCGCGCATTGGCGAGGTGGACCCGAATCCGCGCGATCATCTCCTCGACCACGATCGGCTTGGTGACGTAATCGACGCCGCCGGCCTCGAGGCCGCGGACGATATGTTCGGTTTCCGCCAGCCCCGTCATGAAGATGATCGGGATGTTGCCAAGCCCGGCGTCGCGCTTCAGCCGTTTGCAGGTCTCAAAACCGTCCATGCCGGGCATCACGGCGTCGAGCAGCACGATGTCAGGCGTGATCTGGTCGACGATGCGCATCGCCGAAGCGCCGTCGAGCGCGACCATCACGGTCATGCCCGCGCCGTCGAGCGCATCGGTGAGCAGCCGCAGCGTCTCCGGGGAATCATCGACGACGAGCGCGACATCGCGCTTTTTGGATTCAGTGATCATAGCTGTGCAGGGTCTTCAAGGTCGCCATGTACTGGTCGAGGTCGAAGCGGTCGATCAGTGCGTGCATTTGGGTGACGAAATCGGCATGCTCGGGGTAATCGTTGCCGATCTCGTCGAGCTTGACCTGGATGGCGCGGATGTAACCCAATTGTCCGAGACCGATCAGTTCTTCGATATATCTCACCGGCGGCCGCGAGCCGGTATCGGGCTTCCAGTGCGGTACGGGGATTTCTTCATCGGCCTCATACTGCCATTCGAGCTTGAGCAACTGCCGGATCGATTCCAGCAGGCGGGGAATGTCGATCGGCTTCATCAGATAGCCGTCATGGAACGGCTGCGCCAGCGGCGCGCCGTGTGCCTCGAGGGCGCTGGCCGACACCATCAGGATACGGGCCTGATGATGGCCGTTCGAACGCAATGTTTGCGCCACGGTCCATCCGTCCATGCCGGCCATCGAGATATCAAGCAGGAATAGATCGGGCCGGCAATGCTGGGCGAGCGCAAGGCAGGCGGGTCCATCCGGCGCGCTCAGGAGGATAAAGCCGAGCGGCGCCAGCACCTCGCGCAGCAGGTCGCGGTGGGTCGGATCGTCGTCGGTGACCAGGATGGTCTTGCGCGGCCCGTGATAGCCATAGATCGGGGCCTCGACCGGGGCGATCCGCGTCGGATTGGTGACTTCCGACAACAGGATCTTGACGCGGAAATTGCTGCCGGTTCCGACCGTGCTGGTGACCCGGATGTCGCCCCCCATGACGCCGGCCAGGAGCCGGCTGATCGTCAGGCCAAGGCCGGTGCCGGTTTGCGGCTGCGACACGCCGAGCGCGCCGCGCTCGAAGGGGGCGAAGATGCGTTCGAGATCGTCGGCCCGAATGCCCGGACCGGTGTCGATCACCTCGAATTCCGCGACGGGGCTGCGGTAATGCACCACGAATTGCACGCTGCCGGCTTGCGTGAATTTGATGGCGTTCGACAGCAAATTGATCAGGATCTGGCGCAGCCGCTTTTCGTCGGCATACACCACGACCGGCAACAGCGTCGGCCGCTTGAAGACGAAGTCGACGCCCTTGGCGGCGGCCTGCAGGCGGAACATGCCAACGAGCTGATCGAGGAAATCGCTGAGGCGCACCTCGTCGCGCGACAGATAGAGCCGGCCGGCCTCGATTTTCGAGATATCCAGAATGCCGTCGATCAGCCCGGACAGATGGTCGGCGCTGCGGCGCACCACGCGCACCTGGTCGCGCGGTTTTGCATTCAGGGTGGAATCCTGTTCCAGCAATTGGGCGTAGCCGCTGATCGCGTTCAGCGGCGAGCGCAGTTCATGGCTGAGGCCCACGACATAGCGGCTCTTGGCCAGATTGGCGGACTCGGCGACTTCCTTGGCGCGCTGCAGTTCGGCGTCGGTGCGCTTGTGCGCGTCGATTTCCTGGATCAGGAGCGTGGTCTGACGCCGCGTTTCCGCTTCCGCCGCGCGCCGGCTCTGTTGCGCCAGCACGAACAGCCACGCCACCACGCCGATGATGATGGACAGCGCAAAGAATACTTTCCAGAGCACGTCCGACAACAGTCCGGCGGTATCCACCGTCGCTGACGTCTGCAGGTAGATCAGCGCCAGCGTCAGCCCGACCAGACCGGCGGATATCGCGAACACGCCGAGATAATGCCCGAACTGGGAGTTGATCCGGGTATAGATCGGCTCCGGCAGCATTTTTCCGAGCGTTTCGGAGACCTGCGCCTGGATCCGCGCATGCGGCTTGCAGAGATCGTGGCAGCGGGCATCCAGCGAACAGCATAGCGAACAGATCGGCCCGGCGTAAGCAGGGCAGGAGGCCATATCCTCCGGCTCGAACGCGTGTTCGCAGATACAGCACTGGATCGATTCGAGGTTCTGCCAGCTCCGCTTCGGTTTGCGCGCGATGTAATATTTGCCGTCGGTCGCCCACGCGATCAGGGGGGCTGCGATGAAGGCGACCGCGAGTGCGTCGAAAGCCGACAGCGCCTTCGCGGTCGGACCGAACAGGCCGTAGAAGGCGCTGATCGAGACGATGGTGGCAATCAACATCGCGCCGACGCCGACCGGGTTGATGTCGTAGAGATGCGCGCGCTTGAACTCGATGTGCTGCGGGCGCAGGCCAAGCGGCTTGTTGATCACGAGATCGGCAACCAGCGCGCCGACCCAGGCGATCGCGACGTTGGAGTAGAGCGCCAGCGTCTGCTCCAGCGCCTTGTAGACGCCGATCTCCATCAACAGGAGCGCGACCATGACGTTGAACACCAGCCAGACCACGCGCCCGGGATGGCTGTGCGTGAGGCGGGAGAAGAAGTTCGACCAGGCGATCGAACCGGCATAGGCGTTGGTGACGTTGATCTTGACCTGCGACAGGATCACGAAGGTGCCGGTCAGCGCCAGCGCCACATCGGGCTGCGACAGCACATAACGAAACGCCTCGAGATACATGTGCGCAGGCTCGGCGGCGTGCTCGTTGGAGACGCCGTGGCTGAGCGCAAAGAAGGCGAGGAACGATCCCGCCAAGAGCTTGAGCGAGCCGAGAACGATCCAGCCGGGACCGGCGCTCAGCAGCGCGATCCACCACGATTTTCGCGAGGTTCGCCGGTCGCGCGGCAGGAAGCGCAGGAAGTCGACCTGTTCGCCGATCTGCGCCACCAGCGAAAACACCACGGAGGCTGCGGTGCCGAACAGCAGGAGATCGAGATGGCCGCCGGCGTCGCCATGCTCGCCGGCAAACTTTTGCCACTCGGCAAAGGAGTGCGGGTTGGCGTAGGCGATCGCCGCGAATGGCATGATGTGAAGCACGATCCACAGCGGCTGCGTCCATAACTGGAAGCGGCTGATCAGCGTGATGCCGTACGCCACCAGCGGAATGATGACGATGGCGCTGATAAGATAGCCGATCGGCCGTGGGATTCCGAAGCACATCTCGAGCGCGCTGGCGAGGATGACGGCTTCGATCGCAAAGAAGATGAAGGTGAACGACGCGTAGATCAGCGAGGTGATGGTCGAGCCGATGTAACCGAAGCCGGCGCCGCGGGTCAGAAGATCGATGTCGATGCCGCATTTGGCGGCGTGATAGGCGATCGGCAAACCGCACAGGAAAATGATGACGCTGACCACAAGAATGGCGGCGGTCGCGTTCATTGCCCCGTAATTGAGCGTAATGGTGCCGCCGATCGCCTCCATCGCCAGGAACGAGATCGCGCCAAGCGCAGTGTTGGCGACGCGGGCGGCCGACCACCGCCGCGCGCTCTTGGCGGTGAAGCGGAGCGCGTAGTCTTCCAGGGTCTGGTTCGCAACCCATTGATTGTACTGGCGCCTGACGCGGTCGATCCGCTGCCGCCCTGCCACTTCGATTAACTCCTCAAGCCGGCGATTCCGTTCGCAAGTCCCGTACCAAAACCTACGTCGCTATTTTGCGGTGCAGTATACGCGATCTTGCGTATCTGTGCAGCGCACAAATCTGAGCAATCCTTGCCTGATCGATAAGCGTGTTCTCGAACCAAATGGGGTGCTCATGTCAGATGAAATAAATAAGGGTCTGCAGTCGGCATTTCGCCGCAAGCTGCTGATGGGAATGGCCGCAATTCCCGCTTTAACCATGCTTCCTCGCCCATCTTTTGCGCAGGCGCCGGCAACCTCCGCGATCAACACCACGGGCCTCGCGGTTACCGATACAGAAGTGACGGTCGGCATCCTGCATTCGGCCACCGGCACGATGGCGATTTCGGAAACCGGTTCGATCGAGGCCGAGAAGCTCGCCATCGAACAGATCAACGCCGCCGGCGGCGTGCTCGGCCGCAAGATCAAGTTCATCCAGGAGGACGGCGCCAGCGACTGGCCGACCTTCGCCGAGAAGGCCAAGAAGCTGCTCGTCAACGACAAGGTCGCGGCGATCATGGGCTGCTGGACCTCGGCATCCCGCAAGGCGGTGTTGCCGGTGGTCGAGCAATATAACGGCATGCTCTACTATCCGACCTTCTACGAAGGTCTCGAGCAATCCAAGAACGTCATCTATACCGGCCAGGAAGCCACCCAGCAGATCCTCGCCGGCCTGAACTGGATAGCCAAGGAGAAGGGCGCGAAATCCTTCTTCTTCGTCGGCTCCGACTACATCTGGCCGCGCACCTCGAACAAGATCGCGCGCAAGCACGTCGAGAACGTGCTGAAGGGCAAGGTCGTCGGCGAGGAATATTACCCGCTCGGCAATACCCAGTTCAACTCGGTGATCAACAAGATCAAGCTGACCAAGCCCGACGTGATCTTCACCGACGTCGTCGGCGGATCGAACGTCGCGTTCTACAAGCAGCTCAAGGCGGCCGGTATCGACCTGTCGAAACAGGCGCTGCTGACGATCTCGGTGACCGAAGACGAAATCGACGGCATCGGCGGCGAGAACATCGCGGGCGCCTATGCCTGCATGAAATACTTCGAGTCGCTGGATAATCCGAACAACAAGGCCTTCGTGCCGGCATTCCAGAAGATGTGGGGCGCCAAAACCGTCATCGGCGACGTCACGCAGGCCGCCTATCTCGGCCCGTGGCTGTGGAAATTGACGGTCGAGAAGGCCGGAAGCTTCGACGTCGACAAGATCGCGACAGCTTCGCCCGGCGTGGAATTCAAGGGTGCGCCGGAAGGCTACGTGCGCATTCATGAAAACCATCATCTCTGGTCGAAGACCCGGGTCGGGCGCGCCAAGCTCGATGGCCAGTTCGAGCTGATCTACGAGACCGCCGATCTGGTCGAGCCAGATCCGTTCCCGAAGGGCTACCAGTAAGGCCCACTGTCGCCTTCCCCACCATCAAGCCGCTCCCTGGCGTGGATCGCAAGTCCACGCTTAACACCCCCGCGTCGCGAACATAGCTCGCGACGCGGGACTTCCTCCGACGGAGAAACATCGATGTTCGGCGATTATTCGATTGGCGATCTGGGCTCCATCTTTGTCATGCAGGGTTTTGCGGGCCTGATCCTGTTTTCCGTCTACGTGCTGATGGCGCTCGGACTTGCGATCATCTTCGGACAGATGGGCGTCATCAACATGGCCCATGGCGAGTTCATGATCCTCGGCGCCTACGTGACCTGGATGACGTCTAACCTGTTCCAGAGCTACCTGCCGGGTTTGTTCGGCGGCTACTTCTTCCTCGCGATGATCCTGGCGTTCTTCGCGTCCGGGGCGCTCGGCATGCTGGTCGAATGGGCGCTGATCCGGCATCTCTACAAACGTCCGCTGGATACGCTGCTCGCCACCTGGGGTTTGAGCCTTATCCTGCAGCAGGCCTATCGCTCGATCTTCGGCGCCCGTGAGGTCGGCGTCGAGCTGCCGCAGTGGATGCTGGGCTCGCTGCGCGTCACCGAAAGCATCGAGGTTCCGATCAACGGCGCATTCGTGATGGCCCTGACGCTGCTGATCACGATGGCGGTGGCCTACATCATGTACAAATCGCGCTGGGGCCGCCAGGTCCGCGCCGTCGTGCAGAACCGGATCATGGCCGGCGCCGTCGGCATCAACACCGAGAAAGTCGATCGTTATACCTTCGGCCTCGGCTGCGGCATCGCCGGCGTCGCCGGAAGCGCATTCACAATGATCGGCTCCACCGGGCCGACCTCCGGCCAGCTCTATATCGTCGACACCTTCCTGGTGGTCGTGTTCGGCGGCGCAGCCAGCCTGATCGGCACCATCGCATCGGCATTCAGCATCTCGCAGACGCAATCGACGCTCGAGTTCTTCATGTCGGGCTCGATGGCAAAGGTCCTCACGCTACTCGCGGTCGTCGGAATCTTGATGCTGCGGCCGCAGGGTCTGTTCGCCCTCAAGGTCCGCAAATAACAAAAGGCTGAAGCCATGACCGACAATCGCTTTGTCAATCGATCGGAGCTGATCGGAATTCTGCTGCTCGCGGTTTTCCTGGTGGTGATCCTGCCGCTCTGCCTCGATGTCTTTAGGCTCAATCTGGTCGCGAAATACCTGACTTACGCCTTCGTGGCGCTGGGGCTGGTGATCTGCTGGGGATATGGCGGCATCCTAAGCCTCGGGCAGGGCGTGTTCTTCGGGCTCGGCGGCTACTGCATGGCGATGTTTCTCAAGCTTGAAGCGTCAAGCGTCGAGAACACCAAGATCCAGTCGACGCCCGGCATTCCCGATTTCATGGACTGGAACCAGATCACCTCGCTGCCGCTGTTCTGGAAGCCCTTTCACAGTCTCTCCTTCACAATTGCCGCCGTCATCCTGGTGCCCGGCATCTTTGCCCTGATCATCGGTGCCGCGATGTTCAAGCGACGCGTCGGCGGCACCTATTTCGCCATCATCACCCAGGCGGTCGCAGCCATCCTGACCATCCTGATCGTGGGACAGCAGGGCTATACCGGCGGCATCAACGGCATGACCGACCTGCGCACCCTGAAGGGATGGGACATCCGGCCCGACCACGCCAAGATCGTGCTCTACTTCTTCGAGGTCGGCTGCCTGTTCGTCTGCATCTTCATCGCCCAGTTCATCCGGCACTCGAAGCTCGGCCGCATCCTGGTCGCGATGCGCGACAAGGAGGATCGCGTCCGCTTCTCCGGCTACAGCGTCGCCAATTTCAAGATCTTCGCGTTCTGCGTCGCCGCCATATTCGCCGCGATCGGCGGCGCCATGTTCGCGCTCAATGTCGGTTTCATGTCGCCGTCCTTTGTCGGCATCGTGCCGTCGATCGAGATGGTGATCTATACGGCGGTTGGCGGCCGGCTCTCGATCCTGGGCGCGGTGTACGGCACGCTGCTGGTGAACTTCGCCAAGACCAGCCTGTCGGAATCCTTTCCCGAATTGTGGCTGTTCGGTCTCGGCGGGTTGTTCATCGCGGTGGTGCTCGCCTTCCCCAACGGTCTCGCCGGGATCTGGGGCGACTACGTGCATCCCCGCATCGACCGGCTGATCAATTCGAGTAAGCCGAAATCCGGCGACGGCTGGACCGATAGTTCGGTTGCCGACGGCGCTCCGGCGGAATGAGGAGATAGACCATGCTCATAGGCCACAAGCCCAAGGAGTTTCTGCTCGCGGTCGAGGCGCTCACGGTTTCCTTCGACGGATTCAAGGCGGTCAACGATCTCTCCTTCTACGTCGAGGAGAACGAAATCCGCGTCATCATCGGCCCCAACGGCGCCGGCAAGACCACCGTGCTCGACCTGATCTGCGGAAAAACCAAGGCGACCTCCGGCTCGATTCAGTTCCATGGGCAGGAACTCACGAAGTTGAAAGAGAACCAGATCGTGCAGGCCGGAGTGGGGCGAAAATTTCAGACCCCATCGATCTACGACGACCTCACCGTGTTCGAGAATCTCGAGATCTCGTTTCCGCGCGGACGCACGGTGTTCGGCGCGCTGACCTTCACGCGCGACACGATCGTGCGCGACCGGGTTCACGAGGTCGCCGAAATGATCTTTCTGAAGGACCGGCTCAACATGAGCGCCGAACTGCTCAGCCACGGCCAGAAGCAGTGGCTCGAGATCGGCATGCTGCTGATCCAGGACCCGGAATTGCTGATGCTGGACGAACCGGTCGCCGGCATGAGCGTCAGCGAGCGCGTCAAGACCGCCGAGCTGCTCAACCGCATCATTAAGGATCGTTCGGTGCTGGTGATCGAGCACGACATGAAATTTGTCGAGGACATCGCGCACAAGGTCACGGTCCTGCATCAGGGCCAGATCCTGTCGGAAGGCACGATGGATCACGTCAAGAACGATCCGAAAGTCATCGAAGTTTACCTCGGGCATTAAGGAATACATCGATGCTGGCTATTTCGGATCTGCACGTCGTCTACGGCCAGAGCGAGGTGCTGCACGGCCTGAACATATCCGTTGCGCCCAACGAGATCGTGGCGATCATGGGGCGCAACGGCATGGGCAAGACCACGCTGATGAAGTCGCTGATGGGCATCGTGCCGACCAAGAGCGGTTCGGTGAACATGGAGGGTACCGAACTGTCGGCGCTCAAGAGCTACGAGCGCGTTGCCAGGGGGCTCGCCTACGTGCCGCAGGGCCGCATGATCTTCTCGGCGATGACGGTCAAGGAGAATATCGAGACCGGTCTCGTCGCCTCGGGCGAAAAGGAAGTCCCCGCTAACCTCTATGAGCTCTTCCCGGTGCTGCTCGAGATGAAGGACCGCCGTGGCGGCAATCTGTCCGGCGGGCAGCAACAGCAGCTCGCGATCGCCCGCGCGCTCGCTACCAAGCCAAAGGTGCTGCTGCTGGACGAGCCGACCGAAGGCATCCAGCCCTCGATCATCAAGGAGATGGCGCGGACCCTGAAACGCATTCGTGACGAGCGCGGGCTGTCGATCGTGGTCTCCGAGCAGGTCCTGAGCTTTGCGCTCGACATCGCCGACCGCGTGCTCGTGATCGAGAACGGTGAGATCGTGCGCGACGATCCGCGCGACGATGTCGATGCCGCGCAGATCTCGAAATATTTGTCCGTCTGAACTGTAACATGGCCAGTAAAAAGGGAAGCATCCGATGCCAGAAACACTGATCAAGGTCGATCTTTCGAAGTCGGCCTACGACAACGACATGATTCACAACCGCTGGCACCCCGACATCCCGATCGTGGCGTGGGTCAAGCCCGGCGACGACTTCATCATCGAGACCGTCGACTGGACCGGCGGATTCATCAAGAACAACGATTCCGCCGACGACGTGCGCGACATCGATCTGTCGATCGTGCACTTCCTGTCCGGCCCGATCGGCGTCAAGGGCGCCGAGCCCGGCGACCTGCTAGTGGTCGATCTGCTCGACGTCGGCCCGCTCAAGGAGAGCCTGTGGGGTTTCAACGGCTTCTTCTCCAAGCAGAATGGCGGCGGCTTCCTGACCGATCATTTCCCGCTGGCGCAGAAATCGATCTGGGACATCAAGGGCCTCTATACCTCGTCGCGCCACATCCCTGGCGTGAACTTCGCAGGCCTGATCCATCCCGGCCTGATCGGCTGCCTGCCCGACCCGAAAATGCTCGCGACCTGGAACGAGCGCGAGGCCGCGCTGATTGCGACCAATCCGACGCGCATCCCCGGCCTCGCCAATCCGCCGTTCGCGCCGACCGCGCACGCCGGCCAGGCGAAAGGCGACGTCAAGGCCAAGATCGGCGCCGAAGGCGCCCGCACGGTGCCGCCGCGCGAGCATGGCGGCAATTGCGACATCAAGGATCTGTCGCGCGGCTCGAGAATCTACTTCCCGGTCTATGTGCCCGGCGGCGGGCTCTCGATGGGCGATCTGCATTTCAGCCAGGGCGACGGCGAGATCACCTTCTGCGGCGCGATCGAGATGGCCGGCTGGCTGCATCTGAAGGTCGACGTGATCAAGGACGGCGTCGCCAAATACGGCATCAAGAATCCCGTGTTCAAGCCGTCGCCGATCACGCCGAACTACAAGGACTACCTGATCTTCGAGGGCATCTCGGTCGACGAGCAGGGCAAGCAGCATTATCTCGACGTCCACATCGCCTATCGGCAGGCCTGTTTGAATGCGATCGAATATCTGAAGAAGTTCGGTTACTCCGGCGCGCAGGCCTACTCGATCCTCGGCACCGCGCCGTGCCAGGGCCACATCTCCGGCGTGGTTGACGTGCCGAACGCCTGCGCCACGCTGTGGCTGCCGACGGAGATCTTCGACTTCGACATCATGCCGTCGTCGGTCGGCCCCATCAAACACATCAAGGGCGACATCCAGATGCCGCTCTCACCGGACAAATGATCCCTGCGCGACGGGGTGCGGGACGGCGCGTACGTGCCGCCCCGCATCCGCCGCGGCCTAACAATTAAATCGCGCAAGGGAAACCAAATGCCCGTCTATGAATATCTCTGCAATGATTGCGGCCCGTTCACGGACATGCGGCCGATGGCCGAATGCGATCTGCCGCTGGACTGCCCGCAATGCGAAAGCGAAGCGCCGCGCGTGATCCTGACAGCGCCGGCCTTCTTCTGCATGCCCTCCGACAAGCGCAAGGCCCATGCCACCAATGAGCGCAGCGCCAACGCACCCAAAACCGTCGGCGAATACAAGGCGTCGCACGCACCCGGCTGCGGCTGCTGCTCCGGCAAGAAACCGGCGCGGCTGGTGACCAGGACGAAGGGCGGCGCCAAGGGCTTTCCGACCGCGCGGCCGTGGATGATCAGCCACTGATGCCTCACGACGTCTGATCGACAGCAAACTCAAACCAAAAACAGAAGGCGATCCCCATGCTTCATGGCGACATTTCCTCAAGCAACGACACAGTCGGCGTAGCCGTCGTCAACTACAAAATGCCGCGGCTGCACAGCAGGGCCGAGGTGCTCGACAACGCCCGCAAGATCGCCGACATGGTGGTGGGCATGAAGACCGGCCTGCCGGGCATGGATCTGGTGATCTTTCCGGAATACTCCACCCACGGCATCATGTATGACTCGAAAGAGATGTACGAGACGGCTTCGTCGATCCCGGGTCCCGAGACCGACATCTTCGCCGAAGCCTGCCGCAAGGCCAAGGTCTGGGGCGTGTTCTCGCTCACCGGCGAGCGCCACGAGGAACATCCGCACAAGGCGCCGTACAACACCTTGATCCTGATGAACGACAAGGGCGAGATCGTTCAGAAATACCGCAAGATCATGCCGTGGGTGCCGATCGAAGGCTGGTATCCCGGCAATTGCACCTATATTTCCGACGGTCCGAAAGGCCTCAAGGTCAGCCTGATCATCTGCGACGACGGCAACTTTCCGGAAATCTGGCGTGACTGTGCCATGAAGGGCGCCGAGTTGATCGTGCGCTGCCAGGGCTACATGTATCCGGCCAAGGAACAGCAGATCCTGATTTCCAAGGCGATGGCCTGGGCCAACAATGTCTATGTCGCGGTCGCCAATGCCGCCGGCTTCGACGGCGTCTACTCCTACTTCGGTCACTCGGCGATCATCGGCTTCGACGGCCGCACCCTGGGCGAAACCGGCGAGGAGGAATACGGCATCCAGTACGCAGCGCTGTCGAAGAACCTGATCCGTGATTTCCGCCGCAACAGCCAGTCGCAGAACCACCTCTACAAGCTGGTCCATCGCGGCTATACCGGCATGATCAACTCCGGCGAAAGCGCGCGCGGCCTCGCGGCCTGCCCCTACGATTTCTACACCAAGTGGATATCCGATCCGGAAGGCACGCGCGAAATGGTCGAAGCGATGACCCGCCCGACCGCAGGGACGGACGAATGCCCGATCGACGGCATCCCGAATGAGAAGTCCGCGACCAACTACTAAAGCCAATGAGCGAGAGCGCCGCGTACACAGCACCGTAGGGTGGGCAAAGCGTAAGCGTGCCCACCATTCTCGATGATCGTGTCGATGGATGGTGGGCACGGCGCAAGTGCGCCTTTGCCCACCCTACGAAACCGTTCCGCCGGGACATTGAGATCAAGTTCGGCTAAGGTCCGTGCTCGTGACCTTGGACGAACGAGGCGACTTTGCGAAAACAGAAATTCGGCAATAGCGGTCCCGACGTGCCCGTGATCGGGCAGGGCACCTGGTATCTCGACCGCAGCGATCGCAAGTCGGCGGTCGCGGCGCTCCGGCGCGGCATCGAAACAGGCATGACCCATATAGATACTGCCGAGATGTATGGCGATGCCGAGCTCGTCATCGCCGACGCCATCGCGGGTCTGCGCGACGAGCTTTTCCTGGTTTCAAAGGTGTTGCCGAGCAATGCCTCACGGCGCGGCACGATCACGGCGTGCGAGCGATCCCTCAAGCGGCTGAAGACCGATCATCTCGACTGCTATCTGCTGCATTGGCGCGGGTCATTTTCCCTGGACGACACGGTCGCGGCATTCGATGAATTGATCGCAGCTGGAAAAATCCGCTCATGGGGCGTCAGCAATTTCGATACCGACGATCTCAACGAACTGCTGGCGGTCGCCGGCAAGGGCAGGATCGCCTGCAACCAGGTGCTCTATCATCTGCAGGAACGTGCGATCGAGCATGCCGTGATCCCGTGGTGCGAGAAACACGGCGTTGCCGTCGTCGCCTATTCGCCGTTCGGCCACGATGATTTTCCGTCGCCACGCAGCAAGCAAGGCCAGATGTTGCAGAGCATCGCCGACGCGCACAAGGCGACGGCGCGTCAGGTCGCGCTCGGCTTTCTGACGCGTCGGCCTTCGGTGTTTGCGATTCCAAAAGCCTCGAGCGCGGATCACGCCGCCGACAATGCCGCCGCGGGCAGACTGAACTTGAGCGACAGCGAGCTTGCCGCACTCGACAGCGCTTTTCCGCGTGGCCCCAAACCGCGCGGTTTGCCGATGCTCTAGCGAGCACGCTTGTTAACAAAGTGTTGCAATGGCGACGGCAAGCGCCGCGCCGGCGACGGCAACGGCCGCGCGGGCGGCGGCAAACTGCCGCGGCGGACCGCCGCGCCCGCTCGCGCATATCGGAGTCCCGTTTTCGGACCTTGTTGTTCCCCCGCAAATGGCGTTTTTTGGATCCTCGCCCGATTCAACGATTGCTGCATTTCGAGATTGCCGTGACACCGCCCCCTGCCGCAGCCGCCAGGCTGGACCGCGCTCCATTGCCGTTGCCCGAGAAGCAGTCCGCCGCCCGCAAAGCGCCTGCGCGCGCCGATCGTCCGTTCAAGGGCATCGCGCTGATCCTTGCGTCGACGATATTTTTGGGTGCCTCCGACGTCACGGCGAAATATCTGTCGGCGACGTTGCCGTCGATCGAGATCACCTGGATCAGGTTTCTGACCTTCGCGCTGATCATGTCGCCGGCGATGCTGCCGGGCTCGCCGCTGTTCGCCCTGCAGACCGGACGGCCCGGCCTGCAATTGCTGCGCGGTGCGGCGCTATTGGGTTCGTCGCTGTTCTTCATTTCCGGCTTGCGATTTCTCCCGATCGCCGAAGCGTCCGCCACCGGCTTCGTTTCGCCGCTGTTCGTCACCGCGCTGTCGATCATTTTCCTCGGCGAAAAGGTCGGCCTGCGCCGCTGGATTGCGACCGCGGTCGGCTTGCTCGGCGTGATCATTATCCTGCGGCCGGGCTCCGGCACGTTTCATCCTGCCGCGTTCTTCCCGATCGTATCGGCGCTGGCATGGGCCTGCACCCTGATCATGACGCGGATGATGAGCGGCAGCGAGCGCGCCGTCACCATCATGAGCTATTCGTCGATCGCGGGCGTCTGCATCCTTTCCGGGCTGGTGCCGTTCGTCTGGGTTGCGCCGACCTGGCACGACATCATGTTCGGCATTTTCATCGGCGTCGCGTCGACGGTGGGGCAATGGATCGTGGTGCTGGCGTTCCGCTACGCCGATGCCTCGGTGCTCGCGCCGTTTTCCTACACCCAGCTGTTGTGGGTCAGCATCCTCGGCTTCCTGATCTTCGGCGAATTGCCCGACGTCTGGACCGTGACCGGCGCGTCTTTCATCGTCGCCAGCGGCCTCTACACCGCGCATCGCGAGCGGCTGCGGCACTCGCAGCTTCTGGCGGTGCCGGCGGAGCCGTCGCCGAACGCCTGAGCCTTCCGGCCGAACTCGTGCGTTGGGTGAGAATTGTTGCAGCACAGGCGTTGCGTGCGGACGCGCTCGCTGCGACCTTCGAAGCCCAGTTCTCCAACGTCACCAATTCCTGCGCCGGCAAGGGTGTTATGCGCTATTCGTGGTGATCCTCCATGCTATGAGTGGGAAAACCCACGCGGGAGGAACCATGCGCGCAGCCATCTTCAGGAACGGCGAGATCGTCGTCGATCACATGCCCGCGCCGAAGCCGGGAATCGGCCAGGTGCTGGTCAAATCGCTGGCCTGCGGCATCTGCGGATCCGACCTGCACGCGCGCAAGCACGCACACCGCATGGTTGAACTATCCCGGCATATTCCCGGCCGCAAGCCGATGGATTTGGCGCGCGACGTCGTGTTCGGCCACGAATTCTGCTGCGAGATTCTGGACTATGGTCCGGGCACGACGCGCAAGCTCAAGGCCGGGACAAAAGTGTGCTCGCTGCCGGCGCTGCTGACGCCGGAAGGCGTGCAGGGCATCGGCTATTCCAACGACAATTTTGGCGCCTATGCCGAGCAGATGCTGCTCAGCGAGGCGCTGCTGCTCGAGGTGCCGAACGGGCTTTCGGCCGAACATGCGGCGCTGACCGAGCCGCTTGCGGTGGGCGTGCATGCGGTCGCCAAAGCCAATATTCAGGGCGGCGAGGTGCCGCTGGTGATCGGCTGCGGGCCGGTCGGGCTCGCGGTCATCGCCGCACTCAAGATCAGGGGATTGCACCCGATCGTCGCTGCAGATTACTCGCCGGCGCGCCGCGCGCTCGCCAAGAAACTCGGCGCCGACATCGTGGTCGATCCTGCGCGTGCGCTGCCCTATGCGACCTGGGCCGAGCACGCCCAGATGTCACCGGAACAAAAGGCCGCGCGGCCGCCGCTGCAGGCGATGCTGCCCGCGCTCAAGCCGGCGCTGATTTTCGAATGCGTCGGCATCCCCGGATTGATCCAGCAGGTGTTCGAGGGCGCGCCGCGCGATGCCCGCATCGTCGTGGTCGGCGTCTGCATGGAAACCGACCGCTCCGAGCCGATGCTCGGCATCATGAAGGAGCTCAACGTCCAGTACGTGCTGGGCTATACGCCCGAGGAATTTTCCGCTTCGCTGCGCCTGATCGCCGAAGGGCAGGTCGATGCCGCCTCGATGGT
Organism: Bradyrhizobium erythrophlei; assembly: GCA_900129675.1. Lineage (GTDB taxonomy): Bacteria > Pseudomonadota > Alphaproteobacteria > Rhizobiales > Xanthobacteraceae > Bradyrhizobium > Bradyrhizobium erythrophlei_A. The sequence goes on from FSRD01000003.1 coordinate 349,271, forward strand.
GACCGCAAGCGTCGGCATCGACGGCGTGGCAGAAGCGTTCGCCGATCTCGCCAATCCGGAAGCGCATACCAAGATCATCATCGAGCCGTGGCGGTAACTTCGTCGTCCCGGCCCCCCGTGCGCAATTGCGCACCAGGCCGGGACGACGACGGGAGGACCAGTTGAATGAATCGGAAACAGCCATGTTCACACTGACTGCAAAGAGCATCCTGCCCGACGACGGCACCAGCGGCACGCTGATCGGGCGGGCCTGGTTGCCGCGGCTGAACGGTCCTGCGGTGATTGCGGTCCGTGGCGACGGAGTGTTCGATGTCACGGCAGGCTTTGCTACCGTGAGCGCGCTGTGCGAGGAGGAGGATCCGGCCGCTGCGTTGCGCGCGTTCAAAGGCGAGCGCATCGGTGATCTCGAAAGCCTTGCCGCCAATACGCCGCCTGACCGGCGCGATCGCGAAAAGCCCTGGCTGCTCGCGCCGCTCGATCTGCAGGTGTTGAAGGCCGCGGGCGTGACCTTTGCCGTCTCGATGCTGGAGCGGGTGATCGAGGAGCGGGCGCGCGGCAATCCTGCTTCCGCGGACGCCATTCGCAAGGAAGTGGTGCGACTGGTCGGCGACGATTTCTCCAAGCTCGAGCCCGGCTCGGCCGAGGCGATCCGGCTGAAGCAGGTGCTGATCGAGCAAAACGCCTGGAGCCAGTATCTGGAAGTCGGCATCGGCCCCGACGCCGAGGTATTTACAAAAGCGCCGGTGCTGTCTTCGGTCGGCACCGGAATGGATGCCGGACTGCATCCGAAATCGACCTGGAATAATCCGGAGCCGGAAGTCGTGCTGGCGGTATCGAGCCGCGGCAACATTGTCGGCGCAGCGCTGGGCAACGACGTCAACTTGCGCGACTTCGAGGGACGCTCGGCGCTGCTGTTGTCCAAGGCCAAGGACAACAACGCATCTTGCGCGATCGGCCCGTTGCTGCGCCTGTTCGACCAGACCTTTTCGCTCGATGACGTCAGGGGAATGGATGTCGGATTGACCGTGAAGGGCGCGGACGGCTTCATCCTCGAGGGCCATTCGTCGATCAGCAAGATCAGCCGCGATCCGACCGATCTCGTGGCCCAGACCATCGGGCCGGTGCATCAATATCCCGACGGGTTTGCGTTATTCCTCGGCACCATGTTCGCACCCGTCAAGGATCGCGACGCGCCGGGCCAGGGCTTCACCCACAAGCGCGACGATATCGTCACCATCGCAGCGCCTCAGCTCGGCAAGCTCATCAACCGCATGCGCAACAGCGATGAATGCGAGCCGTGGACGTTCGGTATATCGGCGCTGATGCGGAATCTGGCGAAGCGGAAGGTCCTGTAGGGCTCGAATTCAGAAGCACGTAGCCCGATGCGGATAGCTGCCAGCTTTGTCGCGGAGCCCAATGCTCTGAAATTATTTTCGGGGCATGGCGGACGTAGCCGGACTTGCTGCTTGCTCGACCCGGTAGCGAATGACCCGAAGCGGTCATGCTAAAGCCTCGATGTAATTTCACTTAAACCCACTCGTAAATCTCTCTCGCTTGAGCAACTCATCTATCGCTTCATGATTCGAATTTGTGGATTGCTTTGCAAGATACGATCACTTCATGCTCAAACTCTTTCAGGCACGCCCGGCACACCGGACGCCAAAGTGCCACGCCCAACACCCGCTTTGCCGCGACCTAAATTGCTGAACTTGACGCACACGACTTGAGAACCATTCAGATTATGCTATGGTTGTCTTGACGCGTCGCCACCTTGGAATTCCGTGTTCACGATCCAGGGGAGCACTATGGTCGCGAAAGAAATCCGGCCCAACGCCAACGGTATCGGTAAGTTGACCCCCGGTGCTGATAGTGCCGGGGAGGGAATGCCCGGCTCATCGCGCTCTGATGCCGGCGTGCGCCGCCGCGAACTACTCATAACCACCGCTATGACTTTCGTGTTCTCGGCGACCTCCGCCCGGGCGCTAGTCGTCAAGGGCAGTTTACCGTGGGCAACAAATGCCGGCACTCCACCAACAACGGTGCACCCTGGACCATGGGTGTATTTTACTCCGGAGGAAGGCGCTGCGATCGAAGCGCTCGTTGACCGGCTGATCCCGCCGGACCCGCAGACGCCGGGGGGCAAGGATGCCGGCTGCGCGGTCTTCATTGACCGACAACTTGCGGGATCCTATGGCAGCGCTGAGGGGCTCTACATGCACGGGCCCTTTGCCGACGGAACGCCGCAGCAGGGCGATCAGTCTCCATTGACCCCCGCAGCGCGGTATCGCCAGGCGTTGGCCGCATTGGACAAATATTGTCGCGCCACCTACTCGGCAAAATCTTTCGTCCAGCTTTCCGACGACGAGAAGGACAAGGTCATCGTCGGGCTGGAGAAAGGCCAGGTGCAGCTGGAAGGAACGAGCGGTCGGACGTTCTTCGAGTACCTGCTGCAGAACACGCGGGAGGGGTTCTTCGCTGACCCCGTTTACGGCGGCAACCGCGACATGGTCGGCTGGAAGATGATCGGATTTCCCGGCGCGCGCTATGATTACCGCGACTGGGTGGAGCGGCACAACGAGCGGTATCCGCTGCCACCCGTCGGCATTGCGGGCCGACCCGAATAGGCGCAAGGCGCGATAAGTCTCGTCCGGAGTATCGGGAATATGACGCGCAAATTGCCAGCAACTGATGTGGTGATTGTCGGGCTGGGCTGGACGGGCTCCATCCTGGCGCTTGAGCTGACTGGTGCCGGATTGAACGTGGTGGCGATCGAACGCGGCCCGTGGCGCGACACGGCGACCGATTTCCCGCCGGCCTATGCGCAAGATGAGCTGCGCTACCGCATCCGCCACGATCTGTTCCTGCGGCCGGAGCAGCTGACGATGACTTTCCGTAACAACGCTGATCAGACGGCGCTGCCGATCCGTAGCTGGGGATCCTTCATGCCGCCCAATGGCGTTGGCGGCGGCGGCGTGCATTGGAATGCCGAGACGTGGCGCTTCCTGCCCAGCGACTTCGAGCTGAGAACGCATTTGGTGGGGCGCTATGGCGAAAAATTCCTGCCCGAGGACATGACGATCCAGGACTGGGGGATTACCTATGATGACCTCGAGCCCCATTACGACAAGTTCGAGTATCTGTGCGGCACGTCCGGCAAAGCCGGAAACATAAAGGGGCGAATACAGGCGGGCGGCAATCCTTTCGAGGGAGCCCGCTCGCGCGAATATCCGACGCCGCCGCAGAAGCAGCCATACGGCCCGACGCTGTTCGCACAGGCCGCTCGGGAGATGGGCTACAAGCCCTTCCCGCAACCTTCCGGGAATCTCTCACAGGCATATACGAACCCGCTCGGCGTCACGATAGGCCCTTGTACCTATTGCGGCTTCTGCGAATGGTTCGGCTGCGGCAACTACTCGAAGGCTAGTCCGCAGACCACGATCCTGCCGGCACTCATCCGCCGCCCTAACTTCGAGGCGCGCACGCAGTGCGAGGTGTCGAAGATCAACCTGGATAAATCAGGAAAACGCGCCACCGGCGTCACCTATGTCGACACCAGTGGCAACGAATGGGAGCAGCCGGCCGACCTCGTGCTGCTCTGCGCCTTCCAGTTGTTCAACGTGCACCTGCTGCTGCACTCGGGAATCGGCAAGCCCTACGATCCGCGCGCGGGCGAGGGCGTGATCGGGAGAAATTATTCCTACCAAGTCACATCCAGCGTAGACGCGTTCTTCGACGACAAGATATTCAATCCCTTCATCGCGTCGGGCTCGATCGGAATGTGCATCGACGAGTTCAACGGCGACAATTTCGATCACGGGCCGCATGGCTTCGTCGGCGGCGGCTATATGGGCGCGGTACAGACCAATGGCCGGCCGATCCAGACTGCGAGGACACCACAGGCAACGCCGAGATGGGGCGCCGAGTGGAAGAAGGCGGTGGCGAAGAGTTACTTGAGCAGCTATGAGGCCGTCACGCATGGCGGCTGCTACAGTTATCGCGACGTGTATCTCGACCTCGATCCGACCTACACGGATCGCTTCGGCCGCAAGTTGATGCGCCTGACGTTCGATTTCCACGAGAACGAGCTCAAGATGTCGACATACCTGACAGACCGGCTGGCTGAGGTCGTGCAGAAGATGGGACCGCGGCAGCTTGATAAGCACCCGCGTCGCGGTCATTACGACGTCACCGTGTACCAGACAACGCACACCTGCGGCGGTGCCATTATGGGCGTCGAGCCCAAGACCAGCGCGCTCAATCGTTATTTGCAGAGCTGGGACGTGCCCAACCTGTTCGTCATGGGTGCCACGGCCTTCCCGCAGAACCCCGGATATAATCCCACGGATACTGTGGGCGCGCTCGCCTATTGGGCGGCAGACGCGATCGTAAACCACTACCTGAAGAGTCCCGGCCCGCTCGTGCAGATTTGACAGCCAGCACCCCGAGGTATTGGCATGAGAATGCGTAATCTGGCGACTCTTGCGCTCGCGGCCTGCGCGATCGGCGTGGCTGCCGCGCGCGCGGCGGAAGACAACCAGGCGTTCGAGAAGATCGAGCGCGGCCGGTACCTCGCCGTGCTCGGCGATTGCGTCGGCTGTCACACTGCGCCGGGTGGTAAGCCTTTTGCCGGCGGCGCTGCGCTGGAGACGCCATTCGGAGCGTTGGTCGGTCCAAATATTACGCCGGATGTTGCGACCGGGATCGGTGCCTGGTCCGAATCGGATCTCTGGCGGGCGATGCATGAGGGCATCGCAAGAACGGGGGCTCGCCTCTACCCAGCCATGCCCTATCCCGCCTACACCAAAGTTACTCGCGAAGACGTATCGGCCATCTGGGCCTATCTGCGCACATTGGAGCCGGTGCACAACGAGGTTCAGCCGAATCAGCTGGCGTTTCCGTTCAATGTCCGCCGGCCGGCAACATCCACCTGGGATTTGATCAATTTCAAGCCCGGCGTGTTTCAATCCGATCCGGCAAAGTCGGATGTGTGGAACCGTGGGGCCTATCTGGTCGAAGGCCTCGGCCATTGCGGAACCTGTCATACACCGAAGAACATCACCGGCGGCGATCGGAGTGGAGAAGCCCTGCAGGGGGCGCTGTTGCAGGATTGGTATGCGCCCGATCTGACCGCCGATCTCCGTACGGGCATCGGTAATTGGTCTACGGAAGACATCGTCCGCTATCTCAAGACCGGTGCCAACTCTTTCGATATTGCGTCCGGGCCGATGGCCGAGGCCGTTGAGAACTCCACCTCTCATATGACAGATGCCGATCTTCTCGCGATCGCCACCTATCTGAAGGATCGTGCTCCTCGAAGCGCGAAAACGGCGATTGCGCTGGCGCACGATGACCCACGCATGGTCGCGGGCAAGGCAATCTATGAAGACCGTTGCGCGGCATGCCACATTTCTAGCGGCGCCGGCGTTCCGACCCTATTCCCGCGCCTGGCACAAGCGCCCCTGGTCCAGTCCACTGATCCGACATCCTTGATTCGCGTCGTTCTGATCGGCAGTCGCGCTGCCGCCACTTCAGCTGCGCCAACCGCACCCGCAATGCCGTCCTTCGGTTGGAATCTCAGTGACACAGAGATTGCGGACGTCCTGACCTATGTTCGCAATACCTGGGGAAATGCTGCGTCAGCAGTCCAGTCTACGGATGTCACTACACTGCGTGGCCGTGTGTCTCGATAAGATCGACCACGCTGCGTCCCAACTTTGGCGGAACCGATCGACGGCACTCGCTGTGCCTGTCGCAAATCAAATCCGGACGTACTGATGATGCGTCCCCGCGCCACCGGCAGATCGGCTGGTTTGGCGGCCAGTTCGTACGGCTCACGCGAACATTATATCGGAAAGCACGCTTGCGCCGTCAGCGTTAGTGGGTCGAGGGGGATGATGCCGGGAAATTGGAACAAATAGCTCGCGTTCACCTGGTTTCCGCAAGCCGGCGTGCTGTAGGTGAAGGTCGAGGCAGGCAGACCTAAACCGAACGCCTGTTGGGTGGCATAGCCGGTAATGGCATTCGGATTACTGGTGGGACAAAGTGCAGCGTTGATGCTGGCGCATCGCGCGGCCATTTCGGCGCCATGCTGCAGACCGATCTGGGTCCAGAACACCAATCCGACTTCGATCACGCCGAAGATAAACAAAAAGAACACCGGGGCCGTCAATCCGAATTCAAGCGCCGTCGTACCGCTCTGATCTCTCAACATTTTCGCGAACTTCACTGCAACCTCGTCGTCGATTGCGCGCTGAAATTATAATGTTGGGGAACGATCTGATGTTCAGAAGCGAGCTGTAGGTCGCCTGCGCCGAAACCGTAGTGTACGTTCCGGCCAACGCTCCTCCCGGACATGTCGTACCGCAGCTCACAGTATTGATGCCGGAACCCGTCGCGCAGCCGCAAAACTGGAGCGGCGCAGGCGATGCAGTGATCGACGAAAAGTTCGTCGCGCTGATTACAGCGTTGGAGATCGCGTTGGCGTCAAAGCCATTCCTCATGGCGTATTGGGTCCCCACCTGTGCAGCGTCCTCGACCTGCATCTTACGGTAGACGCCCAGGCCGATATCGATCATGGAGACCATCATGAGCGTCAACACCGGGGCAAGCAGGCCCAACTCGATGGCTGCCGCACCGCTTTGATCGCCCGCCACGCGGGCGAAAAAGCGGCGGAGCGTGCTGGCTCCTCGGCGAACGCGATATACGGGGGAGATGTGCGTCATTTCGAATCACCTCATCTATTCGACGAGCTGCGCGGTGCTGATGCCGATCGCGGCGACGCCAAGCGCGGCGCAATTAACCTTGAGATTCGAACTGCCGGTGAAGGTGAGCGTGTCCGCGATGACTTTGGTGCACGAGGTGGTCGTGCCGTTGCCGCCGCTGAAGCTCAGGTTCGCCTTTGGGAGATAGATCGCACCGCCGAAATTCTGCGTGCCGCCGCCGGTCAGATTGAAAGTCGTACCCGCCGGCATGTTGCGGTCGCCGTACATGACGATGCCTTGGGTCGATCCGGAGGTCGGTGCCGTCAAATTAACAATCGCATTGCTGCCGATCGAGGCGGTAGCCCAACCGCTGCTACTCGAACCGGTAAAGACGAGGGTCACGCCGTTAGTCCCAGTGCAGGAGGTGCATGAGATCGTTGCGTTGCCCGCCACCGACAGCGCCCCCTTCGTGCCGTAAAAATAGTAGATGCCGGGGGTCAGGTCCAGGACCTCTCCAGAGTTGACGGTGACCCCACCACTATAACAGCCCGGGTTGAGCGTGGTGGTTTTCCCGTTGCTGTTCACTTTTTGCGGAGCGGAAATGCAGCTCGACTCCGGGGGCGGAGAAACGCTCGCATAGGGGTCGGCGACTGGCCGCATGCCGGTCCGAATGCCGTTCGTCGCTGTAATATTGCTTGCGCCGGAGACGTTGCCGACTACCCCGACCTGATTGGCGGACACCGCTGCGCTGCCGCCGACGTTCAGCGACGGGCTGGCGCTGGAGTTGCTGTAGAGATTGCAATTAACCAGGTTGAGCTGGTTATTGCCGCTCACGTTCACGGCGGGGCTGGCTGTCGAGTTGAGCGCGAGCACACAACCCGTTCCGGCGTTTGGGACCGCCACGGCGCGCGCCGTGATGCGAACCGGGGCGGAGCCGAACAGCGCCGAGAACAGCCGCGGTTGCGGCTGGCCGATGATAACTTCGACGGCCTGCGGGTTCGAGGTAAAATTGCCAGTGGACGGCGGCTGGTTGACGGTGACCGTAACGTTGTTCACCCCGTTCGCGTAACCATAGGTCGCTGTTACTGCGTTGGCTTCGGCGTTCAGGTTACTGCCTGCGGTCGCCGCACTCGCAGCGCCGGAGTCTGCCGCGCTCTGCATGTTTTTGTGCTTGTAGGACCACCACCCGGCCTCAGTGCCGAGGCCGGCGGCCCCAACCAGAACAGGCATGATGAGTTAAGTGCTACACCGGCAACGCGATCGAATATTTCACCTGGCTCAATGCAAAGCTCGACTCGATCGAGGCGATGCCGTCGAGCCGGGTCAGCTTGTTCTTCAGGAACGCCTCATAGGACGACAGATCGGCGGCGACGACGCGCAGCAAATAGTCGCGGTTGCCGGTCATCAGATAGCATTCCAGCACCTCGTCCCATTTCGAGATCGCCTTGGCAAAGCGATTCAGGTCCTCCTCTTTCTGCCGCGCCAGCTTGATCGAGATGAATACGCTGACATGCAGGCCGAGCGATTTCTGGTCGACGGTTGCGATATAGCGCGTGATCACGCCGCGCTGCTCCAGCAGTTTCACCCGGCGATGGCACGGCGATACCGACAGGCCGACCTTGTCGGCCAGTTCCTGCATGGTCATGCGGCTGTCGGATTGCAGCAGGCTGAGGATTTTGCGGTCGATGGCATCGAGGGCAGGCATTGGGACAAACTCGGGCTTTGGGGACTGGGAGTGGTAATTTATCCCAATATTTGCGGGTATGTCGCGAGGATTTGAGAATTTCGGCGGCGGCAGAACGGCTAAAATCGGCGCATACTGGATGTCTCCGGAGCCTTGCCATGGGAATCGAACCCGCACGCCTCGAATTGCTGTCCGCGCTGGCACGCAAAGTTCTCTGGCTGTCGTCGTGGACGATCCATCATGCCAACCACATAAGGCCCAATACCGACGGTCTGAAGGTCGGCGGCCATCAGGCCTCCTCGGCCTCGCTCGCCAACATCATGTCGGCGTTGTATTTCTCGGTGCTGCGGCCGCAGGACCGCGTCGCGGTGAAGCCGCATGCGAGCCCGGTGTTCCACGCCATCCAGTATCTGTTCGGGCACCAGACCCGCGAGAAGCTGGAAAACTTTCGCGGCTACAAGGGCGCGCAATCCTATCCGTCGCGTACCAAGGATGCCGACGACGTCGATTTCTCCACCGGCTCGGTCGGGCTCGGGGTGGCGCAGACGCTGTTCGCCTCGCTGGTGCAGGACTATGTCACCGCGCATGGCTGGATGAAGGACCGCGCGCAGGGGCGAATGATCGCGCTGGTCGGCGACGCCGAGATGGACGAGGGCAACATCTTCGAAGCGCTGCTGGAGGGCTGGAAGCACGGGCTGCGCAACACCTGGTGGGTGGTCGACTACAACCGCCAGAGCCTCGATGCGGTGGTGCGCGAGGGGCTGTGGGCGAAATTCGAATCCATGTTCCGCAACTTCGGCTGGGACGTCGTGATCGTGAAATATGGCACGCTGATGCAGGCGGCGTTTGCCGAGCCCGGCGGCGAGGCGCTGAAGCGCTGGATCGATAATTGTCCGAACCAGATGTATGCCGCGCTGTGTTTCCAGGGTGGCGCGGCGTTCCGCAAGCATCTGCAGGACGATATCGGCGATCAGGGCCCGGTCACGCAATTGATCGACCGGCGCAGCGACGAGGAGTTGCTGGCGCTGATGTCCAATTTGGGCGGACACGATATGTCCAGCATGATCGACGCCTTCGAGTCGATCGACCACGACCGTCCGGTCTGCTTCATCGCCTATACCATCAAGGGCGTCGGCCTGCCGTTCCAGGGCCACAAGGACAATCATGCGGGACTGATGACGCCGACGCAGATGGAGAAATGGCGCGCGACGCAGAACATCCGGCCCGGCCATGAATGGGAGAAGTTCGAAGGGCTACCGCAGGATACGGCAAGGCTGGAGGCGTTTCTGGCGCAAGCGCCGTTCAATGCCGAGGGCCGACGCCGCCTGACCGCTGATGTCATCGAGGTGCCGCAGCAGCTGGCGTTCAAGCCGGCCGCGCAGATGTCGACGCAGCAGGGTTTTGGGCTCGTGCTCAACGAAATCGCGCGCGGCGATAGCGAACTGGCGGCGCGGATCGTCACGGCCTCGCCTGATGTCACCGTCTCGACCAATCTCGGCGCCTGGGTCAATCGCCGCGGATTGTTTGCAAAGGCGGAAAACCACGATCTGTTCCGGCAGGAGAAAATCCCGTCGACCTTCAACTGGGACTTTTCGCCGAAAGGACAGCACCTCGAACTCGGCATCGCCGAGATGAACCTGTTCATCATGCTGTCGGCGCTCGGGTTGTCGCATCAGATCAACGGCGAACGGCTGCTGCCGATCGGGACGCTGTATGACCCCTTCATCGAGCGTGGCCTCGATGCGCTGAACTACGCCTGCTACCAGGATGCGCGCTTCATGGTGGTGGCGACGCCGTCTGGCATCACGCTGGCGCCGGAGGGTGGCGCGCACCAGTCGATCGCGACGCCCCTGATCGGCATGGCGCAGGACGGCCTGGCCTCGTTCGAGCCGGCGTTTGTCGATGAACTTGCCGTGATCATGGCTTTCGGCTTCCGGCATATGCAGCGCGAAGGCGGCGAGGGCGGCTCGGTCTACTTGCGGCTGTCGACGCGCACGCTCGAGCAGCCGCAGCGGATCATGACGCCCGACCTGCAGCGGGACATCACCGACGGTGCCTACTGGCTGCGCAGGCCGGGCCCGAACTGTGAAATCGTGGTCGCCTATACCGGCGCGCTAGCGCCCGAGGCGATCGAGGCCACAGGCTTCATCGGCGAAAGCCGCAGGGACGTCGGCCTGCTGGCGGTAACTTCGGCGGACCGCCTGCATGGTGGATGGACCGCCGCACGGAATTTGCGGCGCGATCGCCGCGGCGTGCAGCACCTCAGCCATATCGAAAAACTGCTGGCGCCATTGCCGCGCGACTGCGGCATCGTCACCGTCATCGACGGCCATCCGGCGACGCTCGGCTGGCTCGGCAGCGTCCGCGGCCATCGCGTCGAGGCGCTCGGCGTCGAGCATTTTGGCCAGACCGGCACCATCTCCGACCTCTATCGCCACCACGGCATCGACGCCAACGCCATCATCGACGCCGCGGAAGCCCTCACCGCCGGCGCCCCGGTGCGGCACCGCAAGATGGCGGTGTAGTCGTCGATATACCACCGTCGCCGTGGGCCCCGGCTTAGCAGCGCACCGCTAACGCGCTGCGCAGCATCCGGGGCACGAGAGTTTTTCCGGGCCAAGGGATATTCAAGGGATATTCGTGTCCCGGACGCGCTGCAGCGTGCTTACGCTGCTGCGCAGAGCCGGGACCCATGTCGGAGCATTGCGCACCTTGCTTCCTTCCCACCCCTGACCTTATATCCGGTGTCTGCCGCAACGCGGCGTCCCGCATATGGCGGGTTCAATTTGCCTGGCTTTCGTGCAAGGATGCCTGCCGAACGCTTCCGTTCCCTTATCAATTCGCCCTGCAATAAAGAGGTTTACGATGGTCAATCGCATGCAATTCTACATCGACGGCGCCTGGGTCGATCCCGTCGTCAAGAAGTCCACGCCCGTCGTCAATCCGGCGACCGAAGAGGCGATGTATGAGGTTGCGCTCGGCTCCAAGGCCGATGTCGACAAGGCGGTGGCTGCGGCCAGGCGCGCCTTCCTGACGTTTTCGCAGACCAGCCGCGAAGAACGGGTCGCGCTGCTGGAAAAGATCATCGAGGTCTACAAGACCCGCATGAAGGATATCGGCGCTGCCGTTTCCGACGAGATGGGCGCGCCGCTGCCGATGGCAGAACGGCTGCAGGCCGGCGCCGGCCTCGGCCATATCGCCTCCACCCTGGAAGTGCTGAAGAATTATCATTTCGAGGAAAACGTCGGCACTGCGGTTGTGGTGCGCGAGCCGGTCGGCGTCGTCGGTATGATCACGCCCTGGAACTGGCCGCTGAACCAGATCGCCTGCAAGGTCGCGCCTGCGCTCGCGGCCGGCTGCACCATGATCCTGAAGCCGTCGGAATTCACCCCGTCATCGGCGTTGATTTTCGCCGAAATCCTGCATGCAGCCGGCGTGCCGAAAGGCGTGTTCAACCTGATCAACGGCCTCGGCCCCGAAGTCGGCGCCGCCATGAGCGAGCACCCCGACATCGACATGATCTCGTTCACCGGCTCGACCCGCGCCGGCGTCGATGTCGCCAAGCGCGCGGCTCCGACCGTGAAGCGCGTGAGCCAGGAACTCGGCGGCAAGTCGCCGAACGTCATCCTTGAAGGCGCCGACCTCACCAAGGCCGTCACCGGTGGCGTGATGCACATGTTCAACAATTCGGGACAGTCCTGCAACGCGCCGTCGCGGATGATCGTGCCGCTGTCGAAGATGAAGGAAGTCGCCGCCATCGCCAAGGGCGTCGCCGACAAGACCAAGGCCGGCGATCCCCGCGCGGAAGGCACCACCATCGGTCCGGTGGTGTCGCGCATCCAGTGGCACAAGATCCAGGCCCTGATCCACAAGGGCATCGAGGAAGGTGCTACGCTGGTTGCCGGCGGCCCGGGCCTGCCGGAAGGCGTCAACAAGGGCTTCTACGTTCGCCCGACCATCTTCGCCGACGTCACCAACGACATGACCATCGCGCGCGAGGAAATCTTCGGGCCCGTGCTCACGATCCTTGGCGCCAAGGATGAAGCCGATGCGGTGAAGATCGCCAACGACACGCCCTATGGCCTCGCCGGTTACGTCTCCGGCGATACGGTTGAAAGCGCGCGCCGGGTCGGCCGCCAGATCCGCGCCGGCAACGTCAACCTGCAGGGCGTGCCGAACGACCGCTCCGCGCCGTTCGGCGGCTACAAGCAGTCCGGCAATGGCCGCGAATGGGGCAAGTACGGCCTGGAAGAATATCTCGAAGTGAAGGCGGTCGCGGGCTACAACGCCGCGTAAGTTTTCGAGCGATCAATGCAAACGCCGGAGCGGGAAATCCGCTCCGGCGTTTTGCGTTCCTGGAAGAGCGTTGAACAACCTCAATGTCGTCCCGGCGAACGCCGGGACCCATAACCACCGAAGCCCGTTGTTGCAGAAGGTATCTCCCCGCGCACCCAGATACGACAGCCGCGGCGTATGGGCCCCGGCGTTCGCCGGGGCGACGATAGACTATCCCCCCAGCGCGCCCTGGATGTTGACGTACAGCGCGTAGATCGACTGGCTGGCGGCCATGAACAGGCGGTTGCGCTTCAGGCCGCCGAAGCAGAGATTGGCGCAGCGCTCGGGCAGCGCGATGCGGCCGATCATGACGCCGTCGGGCGCAAACACCACGACGCCGTCGAGCTCGGGATCGCCCATGCCCCAGCCGCACCACAGGTTGCCGTCGATGTCGGCGCGCATGCCGTCGGGGGTGCCGGGGCCGGCGTCGACGAACACGCGCTTGTTGGAAATCGTGGTCCCGCTGGGCGCGACGTCGTAAGCGAGAATTTTGCGGGTGGGCACGCCGCGCGATTCGATGATGTAGAGAATCTTCTCATCCGGCGAGAAGCACAGCCCATTCGGTCCGAGGATGCCTTCGGCGACGATCGTCGCCTTTCCGGTCACACCGTCGATCCGGTAGACGTTCATGTCGATTTCGGATTCGGCCTTGTAGCCCTCGTAATTGCCGAGCAGGCCGAATACCGGATCGGTGAACCAGATCGAGCCGTCGGATTTCACGACAACGTCATTGGGTGAGTTCAGCCGCTTGCCCTCGAAGGAGTCCATCAGCACCGTGATCGATCCATCGTATTCTGTGCGGGTCACGCGGCGGCCGCCATGCTCGCAGGTGACCAGCCGGCCCTGGCGATCCCGGGTGTTGCCGTTGGCGAAGTTCGAGGGTTTGCGGAAAATGCTTACGCTGCCTGTTTCCTCCTCCCATTTGAGGATGCGCTGGTTCGGAATATCGCTGCACAATAAATAGCGCCCGTCGCCGAACCACACCGGGCCCTCGGCCCAGCGCAGGCCGGTGGTCAGCCGCTCCACGGCCGAGAGTTTCAGCCAGTATTTTTCAAAGCGCGGATCGAGTGCGTGGATGGCCGGATCGGGATAATAGGTCGCCGGCTGCCAGCCAGCGCGGGATGTTGCCTCGGACATTTGCTGTTCTCGTTGTTGTTGCGTTTCCTCGCGGTTTGATTTGCTATCATTGTCGGCCTATGACCGCAATTCGGTCGCAAGAAACGAGGGAAGAAATGCCACGCATATTGATAACCGGCGCCGCCGGGGCCATCGGCACAAGCCTGCGCAAGCTGCTGGCGCCGGTCTATCCGGATCTGCTGCTGAGCGATTTGAAGACGCCGGCCGACCTCGGCAAAGACGAAAAGTTCAAGGCGGCCGACCTCGCCGACCTCGCCCAGGTCGAGGCGATCTGCGAAGGCGTCGACGGTATCCTGCATTTCGGCGGCTATTCGGTCGAAGGCCCCTGGGACGGCATCCTGCAGGCCAACATCATCGGCGCCTACAATCTGTTCGAAGCCGCACGCCGGCAAGGCGTCAAGCGCGTGGTGTTCGCGTCCTCCAACCATGCGATCGGCTTCTATCCGCGGCATCACCGGATCGGCACCGATGTCACCGCGCGGCCGGACAGCCGTTACGGCGTCAGCAAGGTGTTCGGTGAAGCGCTCGGCGCGCTCTATGCCGACAAGCACGGGCTCAAGGTCACCTGCCTTCGCATCGGCAATTTCGGCGAAAAGCCGCTGGATCACCGGCGGCTGTCGATCTGGCTGAAGCCCGAAGATCTGGCGCAGCTCTGCCGGATCGGACTCGACCATCCCGATGTCCACTTCGAGATCTTCTACGGCGCCTCCGACAATGAGCGTGGCTGGTGGGACAATCATCGCGCCCACGATCTCGGCTATCGGCCGACCGGCCGGGCCGAGGACTTCCGCGAGCATGCGATGGCCGAGCAGGCCAAGCTCGAGCCGGATCCGATCGGCGATTTCTACCAGGGCGGCGGCTTCTGCAGCATCGAGTTCGACGGCGACAAGAGCAAAATATGGAAGCTGGAGTAAGGAGCCAGCGAATCCAATCTACTCCTGGCATTCAAACGCCTGCTTCTGCTGCTCTGACTGTTTCGTCGATTGCTTCATCTTGTCGCTCGTGATGATCTCCTCACGCACCTTGGGTGGATCGCTTGCAGGCCCATCATAGGCCGTCGCGAAATCGGCAAGGGAAAAAGAAAGGTCGAGTTTTTGGTGGGATGTATCGGTCGCCTCGATGGCGATCGTTCGCGAGCGCTTCAGGCGTTCGATGAAGTCGCGGTCGATGTCGATTTTGCCGCGGCAACCGAGCCCGAAGCATTCGGGATGCGATAGCAGGATCGGAGTGTCCTGATCGATCTGGACGCTGATCCCGCCTTCGAGCGCCCGCTTGGTGCCGAAATTGGCGAGCAGGCTCAGGGTCTTTTCATCCCGAATGGAGATCGAGACGCCACCGCCGGAAGGATGACACACGCCGCGCGCCGCCGCCGAAATGAAACAGTCCGAATTGCCGTCGGCCCGCTTGAAGCACAGTTTTGTCCACGGCCCATAGGTGAGCTGCATGGCGCGGGGATCGTCGGCTTTGGCGGCGCTGCCGCCATACACCGGATACGCCGTAATCAACGCAAGCAGCACCAGCGCGCGGTTCATGGACGATTCCCTCACGATCGCCCGCAGCGTATCGGGTTATTGCGGCTTGTCATCCGCCGCGATGCGGCCGAGATAATCCGATTTGCTGAACTGCATGTGATCGACGCAGAGCTGGGCCAGCGCCCAGCTGTCGCGACCTTTCAGGAGTTCGATCATCAACTCATGCTGGCGGCGCGACAGCGCGAGGCCCTCCTTGTCGGCGAGGTTCTTGGCGCGCATCGGCAGCGTCAGGTTCATATAGTCCTGCAGCGAGCGCACCAGATAGGGATTGCCGCAGGCCGAGAACAGCGCGACGTGGAAGGCGTCGTTGGCCTCGTGGATGCCGCGCAGATCCTGCGCGTCGGCCCTGGCGCAATATTGCCGCTGCAACTCGCTCACTTGTTCGATCAGGCCGGCAGGCGCCGGCAGCGCGATCATCAGCGCGGCCTGCCGCGTCAGCATTTCCCGCACCTCATAGATTTGCCGAACTTCCTCGGCGGAATAGAACCGCACGGTGGCGCCGATATTCTTCTCGCGCAGCACGATGCCCTGGCGCTCGAGCTGAAATAGCCCCTGGCGCACGAAATGGCGGCTGGCGCCGTAGCGCGACATCAAGGTGTCTTCGACCAGCCGCGACCCCGGCGCGAAGCGGCCGAAGATGATGTCTTCCTCCAGCCGGCGAATGACTTCCGCCTGCTCCTCCTCGCGCGACAGCGCGGAAGGTTCGGGTGGGGTGGCAAGCGGTTTCATGGCCATTCGCGCCGGATCATCGCCGGAAATCAGCACGGTACGGCATCCATTGTCAATAATGATGGCCGTTTTGGGGTCCATTGTCGCCTTTCAGAGGTCGAATAATCAAACATTGACAATAATTCGACGGGCTCGTTTAGTGCCCCACCACCACGACAGGAAATGAGAAAATGGCTGAAGGACTTCGCAAGGGGCTGGCAAGTTATGGCGATGCCGGATTTTCGCTGTTCCTGCGCAAGGCCTTCATCAAGGCGATGGGTTATTCCGACGACGCGCTGAACCGCCCGATCGTCGGCATCACCAACACCTACAGCGATTACAATCCCTGCCACGGCAACGTGCCCCAGATCATCGAGGCGGTGAAGCGCGGCGTGATGCTATCAGGCGCGATGCCGATGGTGTTTCCGACCATCTCGATCGCCGAAAGTTTTTCGCATCCGACCTCGATGTATCTGCGCAATCTGATGGCGATGGATACCGAGGAGATGATCCGCGCCCAGCCGATGGACGCCATTGTCGTGATCGGCGGCTGCGACAAGACCCTGCCGGCGCAGATCATGGCCGCGGTCTCGGCCGATCTGCCGACCGTCGTCATTCCCGTCGGGCCGATGGTGGTCGGGCATCACAAGGGCGAGGTGCTGGGCGCCTGCACCGATTGCCGGCGGCTGTGGGGCAAATATCGCGCCGGCGAGATCGACGATGTCGAGATCGAAGCCGTCAATGGCCGTCTCGCGCCGTCGGTCGGCACCTGCATGGTGATGGGCACCGCGAGCACGATGGCCTGCATCACCGAGGCGCTGGGTCTGTCGCTGCCGATGAGCGCAACGATTCCGGCGCCCCATGCCGAGCGGTTTCGCTTGGCCGAAGCAAGCGGCAAGGTGGCGGCGGCGATGGCCAAGGCAAAAAGCCCGCGGCCGAGCGAGTTTCTGACCGCTTCATCGTTCCGCAATGCGCAGGTGGTGCTGCAGGCGATCGGCGGCTCGACCAATGGTCTCATTCATCTCACCGCGATCGCCAACCGCACCAGGCATCGCATCGATCTCGAAGGTTTCGACAAGCTTGGCCGCGAGGTGCCGGTGCTGATCGACCTGAAACCGTCGGGCGAGCATTACATGGAGCATTTTCATCATGCCGGTGGCGTGCCGAAGCTGATGGCACAGCTTGGCGACCTCATCGACCTCGATGCCAAAACCATTACCGGCGCGACGTTGCGCGATGTGGTCTCCGGCGCCGAGGAAGTGCCCGGCCAGGACGCGATCCGCCCGCGCAAAAATCCGATCAAGCCTGAGGGCGCGATGGCGGTGCTGCATGGCAATCTCGCGCCGCGTGGCGCGGTCATCAAGCATTCCGCGGCGAGCCCCAAGCTGCTGCAGCACACCGGCCGCGCCGTGGTGTTCGAATCCGTCGAGGACATGACTGAGCGGGTCGACGATCCCGCACTGGATGTGACCGCCGACGACGTGCTGGTGCTGCGCAATGCCGGGCCGAAGGGCGCGCCGGGCATGCCGGAAGCCGGCTATTTGCCGATCCCGAAGAAGCTCGGACGTGCCGGCGTCAAAGACATGGTGCGGATCTCGGACGCGCGGATGAGCGGCACCGCGTTCGGCACCATCGTGCTGCACATCACCCCGGAATCCGCCGTCGGCGGGCCGCTGGCGCTGGTGCGGAACGGCGACATGATCCGGCTCGATGTCGCCAGGCGCAGCATCGATCTCTTGGTCGACGAGGCCGAACTCGAAAAACGCCGCGCCGCGCTGAAGCCTGCCGTGACGCCTGACTGGGCGAAACGCGGCTACGCGCACCTGTTCAACGAGACCATTCTGCAGGCCGACGAAGGCTGCGATTTCGACTTCATGCGCGGTGAGGGGAAGGGGTAGGCGGCAGCTCTCCGCATATTCAGTCGTCATGCCCGCGCAAGCGGGCATCCAGTAATCACCGCTGCTTCCCCGTCATTGCGAGCCAACGGGTCGCGCGAATGCGCGCCCGATGACAGGCTCCGCGAAGCAATCCATGGCGCCACGAGAAGAAAGAGTGGATTGCTTCGTCGCTTCGCTCCTCGCAATGACGGTAGTGGGTGTGATCGCACGCCGCCATCTCGCACATGCGTTGCCGCCTTTGGTTTGATTGACTTTCAAACAACCCCGATGGGATGATGAAACAAAAATATCACAGGGGGAGACGATGACCAGATTGAGAGCAATGCTCGGTGCGATCGCGGCCGTATCCGTGATGATGACGGCGGCAAGCGCCGGTGCGCAGGAGGTGAAGCATTATCGCTTCGCCTATGATCAGCCCAAGACAACCGGCTACGGCATCGTTGGCGATATCTTCAGCGACAGACTGAAGGCGCTGAGCAAGGGCACGATGCTGATCGACCAGTATCCCGGCGCGCAACTCGGGCAGGAACCGCAGGTGTTGCAGCTCGTGAAGGCGGGCGACGTCGAGTTCTGCATTTCCTCATCCGCCAACGCCGCGACGCTGTCGCCGCAGGCCGGCGTGATGTCGATGCACTTCCTGTTCCGCTCCGAGGCGCATCTCATCAAGGCGATCGCGGACCCCGAAGTGTCCAAGGCGGTCAAGGCGATGATCGCGGATACCGTGCAGGGCGCGCGCGTCATTGCATTGTCGACGCTGGGTCTGCGCAGCATGTACGCCAAGCGCGAGATCAAGAACATCGGGGATATGAAGGGCCTCAAGGTGCGCGTGCAGGCGACGCCGACAGAGGACACCATGTTCCCGGCCTATGGCGCCCAGATCGTGCACATGCCGTTCGGCAGCGTCTATACGTCATTACAGACCGGCGTGGTCGATGTCGCGGAAAACGGCGTCAACGTTTATCTGGCAAACAAGCATTACGAAGTCGCCCCCGTGCTTTCGATGACCGAGCACGAGGCCAACAACAGCCTGGTGTGGATCAGCGACAAGCTCTGGAACAGCCTGACGCCGGAGCAGCAGGGCTGGGTGCAGGCCGCGGCCGACGAGGTCAACAAGACCGAGCCGGCGCAGGCGATCGAGCTCGAACATCAGTCGCAGGACCAGCTGCGAAAGATCGGCGTCAAGATCGTCACCGACGTCGACAAGTCCGGCTTCGTCGCGGTTGCCGATCCCTATCTCGACAAGCTCGCCAAGGAGCTTGGGCCGCACGCCGAGAAGGTCAAAGACGTGATCCGCGCGATCAAGTAGGCAAGCAGCGAGGAAAACGAAATCGTCATGCCCGGGCATAGCGGTCAAGCTTGCGCAGACCGCGTAGCCTTGTCTGCGATCCCGGGCATCCACGTTCTTTCTTCACGTGCGCCAAACGGACGTGGATGGCCGGGCATAAGTGAGCGGAAGCGACGCCGTTCTGCGAACGGCTTTGCCCGGCCACGACACGGAGGGGTCGCGAAAGCTAAATTATCGACAATCTCTGACCGTTATGCCGTAAATTGCCACAAGCGCGCTGCTTGTCAGTTGCTTTATTGACAATTCGGCGACCTTGATGGGATGATCGGGAAAAACCAAGACAGGGGGAAACGGCGCGATGAATAATCGAAGGAAGTTCATGGCCGCGGCTGCCGCCGCGGCGGCTTTCGTGTTCGCGGGCGCTGCCAGCGCGCAGGAGGTGAAGCATTATCGTTTCGCCCACGATCAGCAGCTCAACACCGGCTACAGCGTCGCCTACGACATGTTTTCCGCAAAGCTCAAGGAACTGAGCAAGGGCACGATGCTGGTCGACCAGTATCCCGGCGCGCAGCTCGGGCAGGAGCCGCAGCTGCTGCAGCTGGTGAAGTCCGGCGACATCGAATTCGCCATCGTCTCATCGGCGAATACCGCGACCATCTCGCCGCAGGCCGGCGTGATGTCGCTGCATTTCCTGTTCCGCAACGCCGATCACCTGGTCAAGGCGCTGGCCGACCAGCAGGTGATCGATGCGATCACGGCGATGATCGACGAAACCACGCAAGGCCTGCACGTCATCGCCACCGGCTCGCAGGGCGTGCGGAGCATCTACAGCAAGAAGGAAATCCACAACGCCGGCGACATGAAGGGCATCAAGATCCGCGTTCAGGCCACCGCGACGGAGGACGCGATCTTCCCGGCCTATGGCGCGCAGACCGTGCACATGCCGTTCGGCAGCGTCTACACCTCGCTGCAAACCGGCGTGGTCGATGCCGCCGAGAACAGCATCAACGTCTATCTCGTCAACAAGCATTATGAAGTCGCACCCGTGCTGTCGATGACCGAGCATGAGGCCAACAACGCGCTATTGTTCGTCAGCGACAGACTGTGGCAGAGCCTTTCCGCCGAACAGAAGGGGTGGGTGAAGACGGCAGCGGCGGAAGTCAGCGCCAGGGAGCCGGCCAAGGCGTTCGAGCTCGAGAAGGCGGCGGCCACCAAGCTGAAAGGTCTCGGCGTCAAGGTCGTCGAGGATGTGAACAAGAAAAGCTTTGCCGCGGTCTCCGATCCCTATCTCGACAAGCTCGCCAAGGAGCTTGGGCCGCACGCGGAGAAGATCAAAAACCTGATCCGGGCGATCAACTAGGCGGCGATTGACAGCATTTCCACGAGTCGTCCCGGCGAACGCCGGGACCCATACTTCGTGCCCTATCGTTTTGGCACGAAGGCCGATACCTTCTTTCGTTACTGACGCCGGTGGTTATGGGTCCCGGCGTTCGCCGGGACGACGAGAGAGTTTGATCCGGGACGACGGAGAGCTTGATGGCCATCGCCGATAAACTGGTGCTGCAGCGGCATCGCCATCTGAAATGGCAGTCGTTCGACCGGCTCGAACTGGTCCTGATGATCCTCTGCGGCGTGCTGTGTTTCGGCTTTTCGCTTTCGGTGACGTGCGACATCGTCACGCGCACCATCGGCCATCCCTGGCTGTGGCTGCAGGAAGTCACTTCCACGCTGTTCATCTATGCGATCTTCATCGGTGCGGCGGTCGCCACCCGCCGCAACGATCATTTGTACCTGACCGCGATCTCCGAGGCGATGCACGGCACGCCGCGCATGATCGTCGAGATCATCATCCGCATGGTGGTGCTTGGCGTCGCGTTCGTTCTGATCTGGTACGGCTATCTCAACTATATCAGGGGATTTGGCAGCTTCCGGCTGCCATCGGGCACGCCGATCGCCTCGCTCTATGCCATCATTCCGCTGTCCGGCATCCTGATCGCATTGTTCACGATCGAGCAACTGGTCAACGGCATTCGCAACGGATTCGACCATCCCGAACCGCCGGACGAGGACCTCGCGATTCCCTCAATCGACACCAGCGCCCGGATCGGAACGCAGCCGTGAGCGCGCCCGTCGTCCTCGCATTGATGTCGTTTTGCTTCCTGTTCTTTGGCTATCTCGGCGTGCCCGTGCCGTTTTCGCTGCTGGCCGGCGTGTTCGTCGGCGCGATATTGTCTGACGTCTCGTTGGCGGCGATCATCCAGAAGATTTTTGACGGCGTGGATTCCGAGGCGCTGCTCGCGATCCCGTTCTTCCTCCTGGTCGGCGAGCTCATGAGCTCGGCGAACGTCGTGGTGCGAATAGCCAATCTGTCGGTGTCGCTGGTCGGGCACATCAGGGGCGGCCTATCGCAGGTCGTCGTGGTGTTCTCGATGTTCTTCTCGGAAATGTCGGGCTCGACCACCGCCGACGTCGCGGTGATGAGCCGGGCGCTGGGCGGGCCGATGAAGCGGGAAGGCTATACGCCGGCCTTCATTGCGGCGATCATCGCGTCCGCTTCCACCATCGCGGCGCTGGTGCCGCCGAGCATCACCGCGGTGGTCTACGGCGCGGTCGGCAATGTCTCGATCGCCGGGCTGTTCATGGCCGGCGTGGTGCCGGGATTGATGATCGGCTTCGGGCTGATGATCTACTGCTATTTCTTCGGCCCCTCCGGCATGCGCAAGCCGCGCGCGCCGCTGCGTCAGGTCGTCTTCGCCGCCGGCGACGCCGCGCTGCCGCTGATGATCCCGGTGATCCTGCTCGGCGGCATCCTCACCGGCTGGTTTACGCCGACGGAAGCCGGCGTGGTTGCGGTGGTCTGGATCATCGCGGTCGTGATTCCCGCGCTCAACCGCGGGCACATCAAGAAGATCCCTTACGACTTCTGCCTGGCGGGGCTGATCTTCTCGCTGCCGCTGATCACCATCGGCGCCGCCAACGCCTTTGGCTGGATGCTGGCTTACCTGCGCGGCGCCATCTACATCGCCGACACGATCACCGGCATCGCCGGCCACGATCCGCACCTGATCATGCTGCTGATGGTGCTGCTGTTCACGGTCGTCGGCGATTTCATCGAGCCGGTGCCGACCATCATCATCTTCATGCCGCTGGTGAATGCGCTGACGCAAGCCGGCGACATCAATGGCGTCCATATGGGCGTGGTGCTGATCGCAACGCTGGCCTTCGGCTTGATCACGCCGCCTTACGGGCTGGTGCTGTTGATGGCCTCGAAGTTCGTCGGCGTCAGTTTCGCCAAAGCGTTGCGCGCGGCGCTGCCGATCTACGTGGTGTTCCTGGTGACGATCTGCTTCACGATCTATTTTCCAAAAGTGGTGCTGTGGCTGCCGAAGCAGGTGATCCCTGAATCGGTCGGCTGCTTCAAGTCGCCGGCGGGGACGGGGTATATCTGTCCGCCTTAATCGTCGTCCCGGGCAAGCGAAGCGCGACCCGGGCCCCATACCGCGTTGTGCTCTCGATGAGGCAAGGCGGTCGACGACTTCCGTAACAACCAAGACCTGTGGTTATGGGTCCCTGCTACGCAGGGACGACGATGGGGCCAACCTACTTCCTCAACACTCCACCCATCGCCCGTCCGTGCAAAGCGGAACGACGTGCCGTGGCGGTTGTCGAACCAGCGACCGCACAGCGCCTCCGCCAGCGACTGCATCACCGCGTCTTGACAGACGAACAGGATGTTGGCTTGGGGAAGCTGGTCGAGCCATTTGCGCACGCAATACAGCGCCCGGGCTGAGACCGAACCCCATGCCTCGCCATCGGGCGGCAGGATCGAGACCAGTTCCTCCATCGCGGTGATGCCGTGCTCCGCCATGGCGCCGCCAACCGCTTCACTTCGACTTGCTGGTGAATTTCTTCACCGCCGCACGAAACTCATCGGTGTTCATGGCGTCGATGATCTTCGCTTCTTCGGCGTCGAGTTGCTGTTTGGTCGGGGTAACGCCTGCCTGGTACACCAGTGATTTGGTGCCGCTGATGGCGGCCGGCGGATTCTGGGCGAGCCGCTCGGCGAATTGCCGGGTCGCCGCTTTCAGTTCGGCCGCCGGAACAAGTTTGGCGACCAGACCCCAATCATGCGCCTGTTGCGCCGAAAAACTGTCCTCCGCCAGAAATATCTGCAAGGCGCGGCGGACGCCGACGGTGCCGACCATGCCGACAGTGCTGCCGCCGTCCGGGGAGACGCCGATCTTGGCGTAGGCCGGCGTAAAGCGGGCATCGTCGGCGGCGATGCAGAGGTCGGTGACGAAGGCCAGCCCCATGCCCGCGCCGGCGGCGGAACCGTGAACGCTGGACAGCACGATCTTCGGCATCCGGCGCACTGTCTCGATGAACGCGTGATAGTGCTTGAGCAATTCCCCGACCACCGGTGCGATGGTGTCCGCGGCCGCGGCGGCGCCGATGGTTTGCAGGTCGCCGCCCGCCGAAAACGCCCGGCCCGTGCCCTCGATGACCAGCACCCGGATATCGCCATTGGCCTCGACCTCGAGGCCCAGTTGTTCGAGCTTTTTCGCGATCGACAGATCGATCGAATTGAAGGCGGCGGGCCGGTTGAGCGTGATGGTCGCGATCGGGCCTTCGATCCTGAGCAGCGCCGGATCGTCGGCAGGGGCGGTGGTAGGAGCGGGTGCGGGCATTGGAAGGCCTCCGGTCGGAGCGGTCGCGGGTCCCCTGGATATCGGGGCATTTAAATAGCAGAAGGGAAGGGGTGACAATCCCCGGCCAAGTCTGCAAAATGCGGCCTGACCTTCCTCCTGGGCAAGGACGCTCTTGCGCATCCCTGGACCATGAGGCCAAATAGAGCCCGCCATCGTTCGGGACGCGGACACGAGCGCCGCTCCTTGGAACGATGAGGCGAGCAAGCCAAAATCGGCAGAGAGAGGAGACGACATGGGTCATTCCTGTGCGCTTGCAATTGGGTTGTCGCGATGACGCAAGGACCCGTCCTTATCGTCGGCGCCGGCCACGCCGGCTTTCAACTCGCGGCCTCGTTGCGCCAACATGGTTTTGGCGAGCGCGTCGCGCTCATCAACGACGAGGGCCATCTGCCCTATCAGCGGCCGCCTTTGTCGAAGGCCTATCTCAAGGGCGAAGGCCGTCCCGACAGCCTGATGTTCCGGCCGGACAAATTTTATCACGACCAGAACATCGACCTGATCTCCGATCGCGCCGCGTCGATCGATCGTACCGGGCGAAAACTGTTGCTCGCTTCCGGCGCGTCGCTCGATTACTGGCATCTGGTGCTGGCGACGGGAGCGCGCAATCGCCTGCTCGATATCCCCAATGCCAATCTGGAAGCCGTGCGCTATCTGCGGATATTGGACGAAAGCGAGGCGCTGCGGCAGCGGATCAGTTCGGGCCAGCGCGTCGTCGTGATCGGCGCCGGCTTCATCGGGCTGGAATTCGCCGCGACCGCGCGCGCAAAAGGCCTTGAAGTCGATGTCATCGAACTCGGCACCCGCGTGATGGCGCGCGCGGTGACCGCGGAGATTTCGGAGTTCTTCCAGCAAAGGCATACGGCCGCGGGCATTCGCATCCACCTCGGGGTGCAGGTCACCAGCATCGAGGGCGACGGCGGCAAGGTCACCGGCGTCAGCCTCAGCGACGGCCGACACATCCCGGCCGACCTCATCGTGGTCGGCGTCGGCGTTTTGCCCAATGTCGAGCTTGCTGCGGAGGCTGGATTGCCTGTCGCGTCAGGGATTATCGTCGACGAGCACCTGCTGACCGCGGATCCGAACATCTCGGCCATTGGCGATTGCGCGCTGTATGCGAGCCCACGGTTCGGCGCGTCGCTGCGGCTTGAGTCGGTGCAGAACGCCACCGATCACGCGCGCTGCGTCGCGGCCCGGCTGACCGGTGATGCCAGGGCCTATGACGGCCTGCCGTGGTTCTGGAGCGATCAGGGCCCCGACAAGCTGCAGATCGCCGGTCTGACCACCGGCTACGATCGCGTGGTGGTGCGGGGCGATCGCGCGCAGGGCGCGTTCTCGGCCTTCTGTTACAAATCCGGGCAACTCGTGGGCATCGAGTCCGTCAACCGCGCCGGCGATCACATGTTCGGCCGGCGCCTGCTTGCCGCCAACGGCTCGATCACGCCGGAGCAGGCCGCCGATACCGGCTTCGATCTGAAGCGTGCGCTGGCTTAGATTGCGCGCGCCTCCACTTGCATGCGCTGTGGCGCGGGTCGTTCGGGGAAGCCTCATGCGCGCACGACAACGGGCGTGAATTCTTGCAGCCTGGTGATGGCCGGCCAGTCCCATGCGATGCCGAGTCCGGGCACCGAGGGCGGCTTTGCCCTGCCGTCCTCGATCGCGAGGCGGTTCGTGGTGATGTCATCGAGCTTAGATGATTGCCGCAACTTCCGCGGCCGTCGGCATCGACGGCGCTGCGCCCATCCGCTGCACGCAGATCGAGGCCGCGACGTTGGCGTAGTCGAGCGCTTCGTCGATCGTCCTTGCGCTTGCAAGCTGCGCCGCCAGCGCGCCGACGAAGCAGTCGCCGGCGCCGGTGGTGTCGACGGCTTTGACTTGATGGCCCGGAACGAGCAGCGATTGGCCCTCGATCAGCGCCAGCACGCCGCGTTTGCCGAGGGTCACGCAGATCGTTCTGCCAAGGTTTGCCGGCAGCCGGCGCGCGGCTTCGACGAAGCGCGCGGGCTCGTCGCTGTCGCGCAGCTCGGTTTTGGTGAGAAGGCCAAGCTCGGTTTCATTGAGAATGAGAATATCAACGAGATCGAGTAACTCCGCGCCGAACTCCATTGCCGGCGCCGGATTGAGAATCGTGGTCGCGCCCGCCGCCCGCGCCCGCTTGAAGAACGCGCTGACGGTCGCCAGCGGGATTTCAAACTGGCTCACCGCGATGTCGCCTTTGGCAAACACCGGTGCGGCAACATCCTCGGCGCTCACATGCGCATTGGCGCCAGGCACGACGACGATGGTGTTGTCGGCGTTCGCAATGGTGATAACAGCCGTTCCGGTGTGGGCCTCGGCCGTGTCTTTGACGAAGGCGAGGTCGACACCCTGCGCGGCGAGAAATGCTTTCAACTCCCGTCCGAACGCATCGGTGCCGACCCGGCCGATCAGCGTGGTCGGCGCGCCCAGTTTGGCCGCGGATACCGCCTGGTTGCCACCCTTGCCGCCGGGAAAATACAGCACGGCGTTGCCGGCGACGGTCTCGCCGATCCGGGGATGCCGGTCGGCCGTCGCCACCACATCCATGTTGATGCTACCGGCGACGAACACCCGTCCCATGACTGCCCCCAAAATACCTAATCCCAGAATTCCTTCTTGCGCCCGATTTGAAACTCCTGCTTGACGGCCTCGATATCGGACAGCGCCGGCAATCCGGCCTCGTTGCCGAGCTTTTGAATCTTGTAAGTCGAGGCCGCGCGCGCAAACTCGAAATGGTCCTTCCAGCCTTTGCCGGGACTGGCGAGATAGGAATAGATGTAAGCGCCATGGAATACGTCGCCCGCGCCGTTGGTATCGAGCACGCGCTCGGGCGCGATCGGAAGCGCGGGCAAGGTGCGAACCGCCCCCGCCTCGTCATACCAGAGCAGGCCCTTTTCCCCCATGGTCACGCCGCCGACCCGGCAGCCGCGGCCCTTGAGATAATCCAGCATCTTTTCCGGCGTCAGATCCATCTGCTCGCACAGCCGCTCGGCGACGATGGCGATGTCGATGAACTCCAGCAGTTCATGGGTGTTGGTGCGCAGGCCGCCGCCGTCGAGCGATGTCAAAATGCCGTCCTCTCGGCACAGCCTGGCATAGTGGATCGCAGCGTCGGGCTGGTGGCCGTCGACATGCAGGGCGCGGCAGCCCTTCAGGTTCAGCATCGGAAAGGGATGGATGTGATCGTCGTCGCGGCAACGCACGATGGCGCGCTTGCCGTCCTTCGGCATGATGAAGGACAGTGACGAGGAGTTGACCTTGCGCGGGTGGATCGAGATGCCGTACTTCGCGCTCATATCCCAGAACATCCGCCCGAGCCAGTCATTGGCTACGGTGGCGACGAGGTCCGGCACGATACCGAGCTTGGCGCAGCAGAACGCGGCCGTGACGGCGTTGCCGCCAAAGGAAACCGCGTAGGCGGACGCTACATGTTTCTCGTCGCCGGTCGGCATGTGGTCGGTGATGAAGGTAACGTCGATATAAGTCTGTCCGATGAAGAGAGCCTGCATTCGTTTTCCGTCGTGGCTGAGGGGTGATACCCGGCCGGCGTCCATACATTAGCACCGGTTATCGGATACATTCGCTGAAATTATTCGCATGGCTGCCGTCTTTGCAGCTTGAGATGGGGATATGAGGAGACTAGGACCGTCGATCCAAGTCGGCTGTTGCCGACTTGGACATTGATATAACTGAACTCGGGTAAACCCGAGTTCAGGGGGCATCAGCAGCATGCCGCCGATAACGGTCGGCCGCGGCCTTGAGTTTCGGGCAGCGAGACAAAGGGAGAGGGGTGTGTTTCCGTGATTACCGGGCTTGATCATGTCGTTGTTCTGGTCAGCGACATCGCGGTGGCCGAGGCGGCGTATCAGACGCTGTTTGCGCGGCAACCTTCCTGGCGCAACAGCGGCGACGGCGCCGAGCGCGTGCTGTTCACGCTGGACAACATGACGCTGGAGCTGATGGCGCCGAGCGGCGAGGGGGCGGCTGCGGACCGGATCCGCACGGTGCTGGCGGCGCAAGGCGAGGGGCTGGCGAGCCTTTGCTTCCGTACCAGCGACATCGCGAAAATGCACCGCCGGCTCGACCGGCTGACGCTGAAGCCGGAACCGGTCTCCGAGGTCGAGAGCCACGACTTGATTTCGGGCGCGACCTTGTCGTGGAAGCGCACCCGCGCCGCGACCGATGCGACGCGCGGCGTCCGGCTGTTCTTCCTCGAGCGTTCGAAGGAGCGCCCGCTCTCGGTGCGGACCACGCCCGCATCGATCACCGCGATGGATCACGTCGTGGTCTCGACGGGCGATCCGGAACGCGCCGCCGCGCTGTATGGCGCGCGGCTCGGGCTCGATATGGCGCTCGACCGGTCGCATCCGGACTGGGGCCGGCTGATGTTTTTCCGCTGCGGCGATCTCGTCGTCGAGGTGACGCACGGGCCGCGCAAGCCTGGCGACAAGCCAACGGACACGGCGCAGGACCGGCTTCGCGGCATCTGCTGGCGCGTCGCCGATATCGACGCGACCCGGGCGCGGCTTGCCGCCGACGGTGTCGATGTCTCGGAGGTCCGCACCGGCCGCAAGCCGGGAACGCGGGTGATGACCGTGCGCAGCGGCACCTGCGGCGTGCCGACGCTGCTGGTGCAGCCGTCGGCGGGACGGGAGTGATTTGGCGTGAAGCGGAGCGAGCTCTATCAACGTCATTGCGAGCCAACGGGTCGCGCGAATGCGCGCCCGATGACAGGCTCCGCGAAGCAATCCATGAGGCCACAAAGGAAGAATGGATTGCTTCGTCGCTGACGCTCCTCGCAATGACGGTGGATGGAGCATGATTCATTCTCAAATGCCGCCATGCGTGCTACATCCAGTCTGACATCACCGGGCGAGATGATTTGGCCAAGGCAAAGCGAGTTTTGAAATGGCAACGTGACCCCGAGGGCATGCGGATCCGCATCCTCGAGGCCGCGAAGCAGGAATTCGCCGCCCATGGTCTGGCCGGCGCGCGGGTCGACCGGATCGCGGCCAGCGCCGGCGCCAACAAGCGCATGCTGTATTATCACGTCGGCAACAAGGAGGACCTCTATCTCGAGGTGCTCGAAGGCGCCTACGAAAAGATCCGCGCCGAGGAACGCGGGCTCGACCTCGAACATCTCGATCCGCCCGAGGCGATCGAGCGGCTGATCGACTTCACCTGGAATTACTTCCTCCGCAATCCGGAATTCCTCGCGCTGCTCAACACCGAAAACCTGGCCAAGGCGCGCCATCTCAAGCGCTCGACCAAGGTCAAATCGATGCATTCGCCGTTCGTCGAGATGATCCGCACGGTGGTGACGCGCGGCGTCGAAAGCGGCGATTTCCGCGTCGCGGTCGATCCGGTCCAGCTCTATATTTCGATCGCAGGCCTGTGCTTTTTTTATCTGTCGAACAGCGCCACGTTGAGCGTGATCTTCGGCCGCGATCTCCTGAAGAAGGAGGCGCGGGACGAGCGCCTCGCGCATATGGTGGCCCTGGTGCTGGCGGCGCTGACTGGAAAATCGACCGCGGATTTCGGCAAGGACGCGGCGCTGAAACTGCGGCCCGCGGCGCCGCAGGTGGTTTGAATGTTGCGCCTGTGGCGCTCTGC
Organism: Bradyrhizobium erythrophlei; assembly: GCA_900129675.1. Classification (GTDB taxonomy): domain Bacteria; phylum Pseudomonadota; class Alphaproteobacteria; order Rhizobiales; family Xanthobacteraceae; genus Bradyrhizobium; species Bradyrhizobium erythrophlei_A. Next base: position 378,888 of record FSRD01000003.1, read on the forward strand.
CGCTCCGAAGGAAAGCCGTCGTACCCCGCGAAAGCGGGGTATCCAGTACGCTGCGGCTTCTCGGTTCAATCACTGGTGTCTCTGGAATACTGGGTCGCCCGGTCAAGCCGGGCGACGACAGGGAGTGTGTGCTACGCACGACATAGCTTCGCGATCTCGCCGCGCATTCCGCGCGAGTTTTGCTATTAACTTCCCACCCTCTGAAATCAGAGGGCGCAGGGAAAGCCGGGTGCGCGCTGCACCCGCGGTCTCGCGTGCAAATGCACACAGCAAAAACGCACACGAGCATACAGGTTCAGCGGAGAACATCCGGCCTTCCCTGCGCAATGGTTTTACGGCTTACTTCGTGCTCTTGTGTCCGCAAAATCTGCCAGAATGTGCGAACGGGCGGTTCAGACCAACCGCCCGTCGCTGGATCTGAGCCCGATCGCGCTCAAAGGCCCCTGAGAGCCTGTCGGGGAGCGAGGGACAGATCCGGTGTCTTCCTCAACCCGAACAGTTGCATGGGCTTCGAGCCCGAACCGAGCAAGGAAGGGAGTGGATGATGGCACAAAATGAGCTTGTTGTCGTCGGTATCGACGTGACCAAGGACAAGGTGGATGCGTGCATTCGCTCGTTGTCACAGCGGCAGACGTTCCCGAGCACCGCAGAGGGGCGTCGCGCACTGATCCGCTGGCTTCGCAAACACAAAGTCGGCAAGGCAGCCATGGAGGCTTCCGGCGGCTACGAGCGGGACTGGGCCAAGCTGCTGCGTGAGGCTCGCATCGAAGTCCGGATCGTCGACCCGAAGCGGGTGCGCAGCTTCGCCCAATCGGCCGGGCGGCTCGCCAAGAACGATGCGATCGATGCCGAGATGATCGCCTGGTTCGCCGAGACCTTCACCGACGCGCCAGGCCAAGCGTACGATGCAGAACGTGAGAAGCTGGTGCAGATCGTGAATGCGCGTCAAGCCCTGCTCGACGTGCAGACCAGCCTGCAAAACAGGAGCGAGCATTCCGCGCCAGACGTCGTGCAGAAGACGCAGGCGCGTCTCCTGAAGAGGATCGCCCGCGAAGTCGCCAAGCTCGAGGCTGCGATCACGGCCATGATCAAGGCCGCGCCGCACTTTGCGGAGCTCGCTGAGATCATCGAGAGCGTGCCGGGGCTCGGCAAGGTCACGTCCGCCGCCCTGATCGCGGCGATGCCGGAACTCGGCCAGGTGAGCAACAATATCGCCACCGCCTTGCTGGGGGTGGCTCCTTACGATGACGACAGCGGCCAGCGGCGCGGCGATCGGCACATCAAGGGCGGGCGCCGCAAGGTTCGCAACCTCTTCTACATGGCTTGTCTCGGGGCCGCGACACGGCACAACCCCGTACTCAAGGCCTTCTACGATCGCCTGATCGCCAAGGGAAAGGAGCCGAAGGTTGCGCTCACCGCCTGCATGCGCAAGCTCATCTGCATCCTCAACACCATGATCGCGCGGCGAGAAAAATGGGACACGACACGCTACAAAATGAGCGATCCCGCTCGGCTTCCGCCGAGCGCATGCACAGCCTAAAGACCTGGGAGCGGACGGGGCTAGACAGGTTTTGACTGATTTGCCCGTCGGGTTGGATTTCCAGGGGGTGCGCCCAACTCTCTCCGTCATTCCGGGACGCGCCACTTGGCGCGGGCCCGGAATCCATACTCCCGATCGTGGTTATGGATTCTCTGATGTGCAATTGCACATCATAGCTCGCGCTACGCGCGCCCCGGAATGACGGAGGGAAGGGTGCACGGTCGTCGCGAGAATGACGGGCCCATGTCGCAAATTGTCACACTGAAGCCACTAGACAGTATTTATCCAACGGGTTAATTTCTCCCCAGAAAACGAAGACCGAGGGAGTGGAGCGTGGCCGAGCAAAGGGGCCCTGGAGGCGTAGCGAAAGCGCTGAACGCGGCGTGGGTGCGGCCGTTTCTGTTCCTGATTTTCATCGTCGTGGCCTGGGACCTGACCATCCGCCTGTTCCACATTCCGGCCTACCAGATCCCGGCGCCCGGCGATGTCGTCGCCGTGCTGTGGACCGATTGGCCGGAACTGCTGCGGCAGGCGTGGCCCACAACGTATGCGACCATCTGCGGCTTCCTGCTGTCGGCGCTGTTCGGCATTCCCGTGGCGATGCTGATCGCGGGCTCGAAGACGGTGGAGAGTTACGTCTATCCGCTGCTGGTGTTCTCGCAATCGGTGCCGAAGATCGCGATCGCACCCTTGTTCGTGGTCTGGTTCGGCTTCGGCATCATCCCGAAGGTGATCTCGGCATTTTTGCTCGGATTTTTTCCGGTGGTGGTCTCGGCGGTGCAGGGGTTCAAATCGGTCGACCCCGACATGGTCGATCTCGCGCGCGCCATGCAGGGCAGCCGCTTCCAGGTGTTTTGCGCGGTCAATCTGCCGCATGCGATGCCGGCGATCTTTTCCGGCCTGAAGGTGTCGGTGACGCTGGCGGTGGTCGGCGCCGTCGTCGGCGAGTTCGTCGGCTCCAATTCCGGCATCGGCTACGTGTTGCAGCGCTCGATCGGCACCTTCGACCTGCCGACGATGTTCGCGGCACTGGTGATCCTGGCATTGCTCGGCGTCGTCCTGTTCTGGATCGTCGACCGAATCGAAAGTTTCGTCATTCCCTGGCATGTCAGCCAGCGCGAGGACATCATTTTCGCTTCGTAGGATCATTGCAGAGAAGCAGGCAGAAGAACAACCGTCATTGCGAGCGAAGCGAAGCAATCCATAGTGCCGCAAGTGGAGAAATGGATCGCTTCGTCGCTATCGCTCCTCGCAATGACGAATAACAAAAGCAGGGAAGGAAAAACAATGGTGCGAACAATAATGGCGGTTTCTGCCGCACTGATCTGGATGGCGCTGGCCGTGGTGCCGGCATCGGCGGCCGACAAGGTCGTGCTGATGCTGAACTGGTATGTCTATGGCGAGCACGCGCCGTTCTATTACGGCAAGGCCAAGGGCATTTACGCCACTGAGGGCATCGACCTCGAAATCCAGGAAGGCCGCGGCTCGGCGGCGACCACGCAGGCGGTTGCGGCCAAGACCGCCGACTTCGGCTATGTCGACGTGCCCACCATGATGCGCGCGGCGATCAAGGGCGCGCCCGTGATCGCAACCGGCGTGCTGCTGCAGACGAGCCCGATGTCGGCGATGGGGTTTGTCGACAAGAACATCAGAAAACCCGTGGACATCAAGGGTAAGACGGTCGCGATCACGCCCGCGGATTCGATGACCCAGATCTGGCCGCTGTTCCTGAAAAAGACCGGCCTGAAGGAAGGCGATTTCACCACGGTCGCCGGCGACGGCCAGACCAAGCTGAACGCCGTGATCAACGGTCAGGCCGATCTCTTGCTCGGCTATGTCATGGACCAGTCGATGAAGATCAAGGACGCCACCGGCAAGGACGTCTATCCGATCAAGTTCGCCGACTACGGTATCAACATGGTCTCCTCCGGGATCATCGCCAACACCGATTACGTCAAGGCCAACGCCGACCTGGTCAAGCGCTTCATGTCGGCGACCACGAAGGCGGTCGAAGCCGCCGAGAAGGACCCGAAAGGCGCGGCGCGGTCGATCCTCGATGCCAATCCCAAGGGCGGCAAGATCGATACGCTGACGCAAGGCTTTGAGCTCACGATCCCGCTCTATCGCACGCCGGAAACCAAGGCCAAACGGCCGTTCCAGGTCACCGACCAGAACATGACCGACACGGTCAATCTGATGGTCGAATATGGCGGCCTCGATGCCAAGGCCAAGGACAATCCGAAGGCGTTTTATACCAACGACTATCTGCCGAGAGGCGGCTCGTGAGTGCGAGTTTTGACGTCATTGCGAGGAGCGACAGCGACGAAGCAATCCATCTCTCCGCTTGCTGAGGCATGGATTGCTTCGCTTCGCTCGCAATGACGGCTCTTACCGACTGCTTTCTATTGGATCAGGCTGAATGAAATCCGCAATCAAGGCCAACGTTGAACAGCCGGCCGCGCATCTGCGCCTGGTGTCCGATCGCGCCGCCAGCGGCACGGCGGGGATCACGCTCTCCGGCGTGTCGAAAACCTACCGGTCGCGCGACGGCGATGTACCGTCGCTGCGGCCGCTGGACTTTCATATCAACGAAGGCGAGTTCTTTGTCGTGGTCGGCCCGTCCGGCTGCGGCAAATCCACATTGCTCAAGATGATCTCCGGCCTGCTGCCGCCATCAACGGGGGAAATCCTCGTCGAAGGCGAGCAGGTGACAAAACCGCACGGCAATGTCGGCATCGTGTTCCAGAATGCGCTGCTGCTGCCGTGGCGCAACATCCTGTCCAACGTGATGTTGCCGATCGACATGAAAAAACTGCCGCGCGAACAATATCTGGCGCGCGCCAAGGCGCTGTTGAAACTGGTCGGGCTCGAGGGTTTTGAGAAAAAGCTGCCCTGGCAATTGTCGGGCGGCATGCAGCAGCGCGCCTCGATCTGCCGGGCGCTGGTGCATGACCCGAAAATCATGCTGATGGACGAGCCGTTCGGCGCGCTCGACGCCATGACGCGCGAGAAGATGAATGTCGAGTTGATGCGGATCCAGCGCGAGACCGGCAAGACCGTGCTTCTGATTACGCATTCCATACCGGAAGCGGTGTTCCTGGCCGACCGCGTCCTTGTCATGACCGAGCGGCCCGGCGCGATCGCGGCGATCTACGACGTGCCGCTGCCGCGGCCGCGTTCGCTCGACGCCATGGCCGATCCCGCCTTCAGCGAGCTGGTGCAGCGGATCCGCAAGCACTTTTTCACCCAGGGCACGCTGGACTGATGCCTTATCGCCTGTCCATACGAGATATCGCCTTCTTCGAACGACCGGTCAGCTTTGCCCGGCCGTTCCGCTTCGGCGCGGTCGTCATCAACGCCACGCCGCAGGCGTTCGTGCGGGTCGAGATCGAGGTCGAAGGCAAGGGCATGGCAACGGGTGCCAGCGCCGAGTTGCTGGTGCCAAAGTGGTTCGACAAGCGGCCGCATCTTGCGCCGGACGAAACGGTGGAAGCGTTGCGGCGCTCGCTCACGATCGCGCGCGAGCTTTATCTCGGGCGCGCCGGTTTTGACACCGCATTCGGCCTGCATGCGGCGTGCATCGATGCTCAGGTTGAGGCCTGCGCGCGCGAGGACATCCCGCCGCTTGCGGCGGCCTACGGCCCGGCCGAGATCGACAAGGCCATCCTCGATGCGCTGTTGCGCTGTGTCGGGATGAACTTCTTCGACGGCATGGCCGGAAATATCGGCGGTATCGACGCGCGTCTGTCGCGCGATTTGAATGATGAGGAGGTCGCGGGCTTCCTGGCCGGACGTCAACGGCTGGAGCGCGTTGCGATTAGGCACACCGTCGGGCTCGACGACAGGATAGAGGGCGAGGGCGGCGTCGCCGACGCAAAGGAAACCGCCGGCGCGCGGTATTTCAAGTTGAAGCTCAATGGCGATCCCGCGCATGACGCGGATCGCCTGATCCGCATCGGCAAAGAACTCGCCGCATTGCCGCATGACTACAGGATTTCTCTGGACGCCAATGAGCAATATGCCGACCTGACGGCGGCTCTGGGGGCGCTGGTCGAGCGGCTCGACTGCGATGATGCGCTGAAGCCGATTGCGGCAAAACTGTTGTATCTCGAACAGCCGATGCCGCGCGACGTTACCCGGCAATCGCCGCTGGGCGCGCTCGCCTACCGCAATTTCATCATCGACGAAGCCGACGATTGCTATGACGCCTTCCCGGTGGCGCGCGCGCTCGGCTATCGCGGCATTTCCTCGAAATCGTGCAAGGGCATCTACAAGTCGATCGTCAATGCGACCCGCGCCGCGAAATGGAGCGCGACGGGCGAAAAGTACTTGATTACCGGCGAGGACCTGACCTGTCAGGCCGGCCTCGGCGTCCAGCAGGATCTCGCGCTGGGCGCCCTGATCGGCGTCACCCATGCCGAGCGTAACGGTCACCATTATGTCGATGGCTTTGCCGAAACGCCGGCCGGCGAGGCCGAAGCGTTCCTGTCGGCGCATCCCGATCTCTATGCCCGCGACGGCAACCAAATCCGCCTCGCGATCCACGACGGCGATCTCTTGACGGGATCGCTGACCGCACCCGGCTTTGCCACATCCGTCCATCCGGACTGGTCCACCCTGTCGCCGCTGGCGCGGCCGATAACACGAGTTTTGCAGGAGCAGATTGTATGACGACCAAACGCCTCGGCCTGATCATGAACGGCGTCACCGGCCGGATGGGGCTCAACCAGCATCTGATCCGCTCCATCGTTGCCATCCGCGACCAGGGCGGCGTGCTGTTGTCGAACGGCGATCGCATGATGCCCGATCCGATCCTGGTCGGCCGCGACGCGGAAAAGGTGGAAGCCTTGGCCAAGCGTTTCGACGTACAGCGCTTTACCACCGATCTCGACAAGGCGCTGGCCGACAAGAATGACACGATCTTCTTCGATGCCGCAACCACGCAGGCGCGCCCGTCGTTGCTGACCAAGGCGATCAACGCCGGCAAGCACGTTTATTGCGAGAAGCCGATTGCGACCAATCTCGACGAAGCCGTGGCCGTGCTGCGGCTTGCCAACGCCAAAGGCGTCAAGCATGGCACGGTGCAGGACAAGCTGTTCCTGCCGGGCCTGAAGAAGCTCGCCTTCCTGCGCGATTCCGGCTTCTTCGGCCGCATGCTCTCGGTGCGCGGCGAGTTCGGCTATTGGGTGTTCGAAGGCGGCTGGCAGGAAGCGCAGCGGCCGTCGTGGAATTATCGCAGCGAGGATGGCGGCGGCATCATTCTGGACATGGTCTGCCACTGGCGTTACGTGCTCGACAATCTCTTCGGCGAAGTCGAGAGCGTGAGCTGCCTCGGCAGCACGGATATTCCCGAGCGGTTTGACGAGAGGAACAGGAAATACACCGCGACCGCCGACGATTCCGCCTACGCCACCTTCCGCCTCAAGGGCGGCGTGATCGCGCATATCAACATGAGCTGGGTGACGCGGGTCTATCGCGACGATCTCGTCACCTTCCAGGTCGACGGCACCCACGGCTCGGCGGTGGCGGGCCTTTCCGATTGCGTCATCCAGGCGCGACAGGCGACGCCGCGGCCGGTATGGAATCCGGACGAAAAGCGCACGCATGATTTCTATGCCGACTGGCAAAAGCTTCCCGAGAACGTCGTCTACGACAACGGTTTCAAGGAGCAGTGGGAAATGTTCATTCGCCATGTCTGCGAGGACGCGCCCTACAAATACACGCTGCTGGAAGGCGCCAAGGGCGTGCAACTCGCCGAATGCGCGCTGCTGAGCTGGAAGGAGCGGCGCTGGATCGACGTCGCGCCGATCAAGGTGTGAGGACTGGAAAATGAACAAGCCCGTTTTGCCGGTCTCGTCGCTGTCGCTAAGACTGCCGACTGCGGACCGCTCGATCGAGACCTATCGATTGGCAGCGTCGCGAACCTTTCCGGCCAAACTGCAAGGCACGCTCAACCGCGTCGCGTTCTCCGCCGCGCATGTGGTGGCCGATCCCCTGGCCGAGTGCGACCCGTGGCTGACGGCGGCGGTCGACTGGGACCGGACGATCGCGTTCCGCGAACACGTCTGGGACCTCGGCCTCGGTGTTGCCGAAGCGATGGACACCGCACAGCGCGGCATGGGGCTGGACTGGCCGACCTCGCTGGAATTGATACAGCGCTCGGTGAAGGCCGCCAAGGCCAGAGGCAACGCGCTGGTGTTCTCCGGCGCCGGCACCGATCATCTCGCGGTCGAAGATGCCAAAACCATCGACGACGTGATCCGCGCTTACGAAGAACAGATCGCGGCGGTCGAAAAAGCCGGCGGACGCATCATCCTGATGGCGTCGCGGGCACTAGCAAAACTCGGCCGCAACGCCGACGATTACGCCAAAGTCTACAACCGCGTGCTGTCGCAGGTCCGCGAGCCTGTGATCATCCACTGGCTCGGCGACATGTTCGATCCGGCATTGGCGAATTACTGGGGCACGTCCAGCCTCGATACCGCAATGGACATCGCGGTCGGCATCATCAATGCCAACGCCACCAAGGTCGATGGCGTAAAAGTCTCGCTGCTCGACAAGCAGCGCGAGATCGACGTGCGCCGCCGGCTCGACAAGAATGTCAAAATGTATACCGGCGACGACTTCAACTATGCCGAGCTGATCGCCGGCGACGACGCGGGCTTTTCGCACGCGCTGCTCGGCATTTTCGATGCGATCGCGCCGGCGGCGTCCTATGCGCTATCGCGGCTGGCGGCCGGTGACGCGGCCGGTTTCCACGACGTGCTGGGGCCGACGGTGCCGCTGTCGCGCCATATCTTCACGGCGCCGACGCGGTTCTACAAGACCGGCATCGTGTTCATGGCCTGGCTCAACGGCCATCAGGACCACTTCACCATGGTCGGCGGGCAGGAGAGCACGCGCTCGACCTTGCATCTGGCCGAACTGTTTCGTCTCGCCGACAAGGCCGGCCTGCTCGCCAATCCGGAGCTGGCGACACGGCGGATGAAGACGTTGCTGTCCACCCGCGGCGTTGAATCCTGATGCGGGATTTTTCGAGCGATCATCGCTGGCTGTCGCTGAACACGGCAACCGTCCGCAAGCAGGGCGATCTCGTCCAAATCATCGATGCCTGCGCCCGCCATGGCATCCGCGCCATCGATCCCTGGCGCGACCAGGTCGCGGCCGTCGGGCTCGGCCGCGCCGCGCGTGCCATGCGCGACGCCGGGCTCGAGCTGTCAGGCTATTGCCGCGGCGGCATGTTCACGGCCGACGCCGCGCACCGGACCGAGATGCGCGACGACAATCGCCGCACCATCGACGAGGCCAGGGCGCTGGGCGCACCCTGCATCGTGCTGGTCGCCGGCGGCCTGCCGCAATATTCGCGGCCCGGCAGCGGCGCCTCAAAGGATATTGCGGCGGCGCGGGCGCAAGTCCACGACGGCGTGGCCGAAATGCTGGACTACGCCAGACAGGCAAATATGCCGCTGGCGATCGAGCCGCTGCATCCGGCCTATGCCGCCGACCGCGCCTGCGTCAACACCACGAAACAGGCGCTCGATCTTTGCGACGCGCTTGACCCGCAGCGATCGGGCGCGCTCGGCGTAGCGCTTGACGTCTATCACATCTGGTGGGACCCCGAGATGCTGCCGCAGATCGCCCGCACCGGCAAGGATCGCCTGCTCGCGTTCCATGTCTGCGACTGGCTGGTGCCGACCAAAGACATCCTCAACGACCGCGGCATGATGGGCGACGGCGTCATCGACATCAAATCGGTGCGCGCGGCGGTCGAAGCGCAGGGCTTTAGCGGCTATTCCGAGATCGAGATATTTTCCAACGATTGGTGGGGCAGGCCGATCGATGAGGTTTTGCAAATATGCATCGAACGGCACCGGACGGTGGTTTGAGCGGCGCGAATCGCCCCGCGGCCGGTGGCTGAATGAACCTCATCACTCCCGGACGCGACTAGACGATCGATTCCATGAAACCGGCATTGAGAATGCCAGCATTTATGGAACGGGAAGCATGTTGGTGGATTCCTCGTTTGAGAAGAGCTGAACGAGGAGCGAGATCATGGCAACATGGCGGCGAGCGCTTGAGGTGGTGATGACAGATGAGGACGTTTTGCGTCTGATCAGCATTTCCCGGTCCCGCACCGAGCCGGCGAGCCGGGTGCAGCGTGCGCAGATGCTTCTGGCCTATAGCGAGAACCCGTCTTTTTTTGCCGTTGGACAGCGGGTGGGGGTGCATCACCAGACGGTCCAACGCTGCATCGAGCGGGCGCTGGCCTATGGGCCGTTGATGGCGCTTGATGACCGACCCAGACCGGGCAAGGAGCCAACGATTACGCCGGAGGCCAAGGCCTGGCTGGTGTCGTTGGCGTGCGACAAGGCCAAGGATCACGGCTATCCGCACGAGTTGTGGACGACGCGTCTGCTGGCGCGCCATGCGCGCGAACACGGGGCGGCAGCGGGACACGGATGCCTCGCCAATCTTGTCCAGGGCACGGTGTGCAAGATTCTCGGTCAAGAGGAGATCAAACCGCATAAGGTACGTTACTATCTGGAACGCCGCGACGCCGAGTTCGAACAGAAGATGGCGGAAGTTCTGTGCGTCTATCGCGAGGTCCAGGTCCTGAAAAAGGCCGCGGCCAAGGCGAAGAAGGCGAAGAAAAAGCCTAAAACATCGCGCAAGCCGGTAGCGATTGTCTCCTACGACGAGAAGCCGGGAATCCAGGCGATCGCGACCACGTCGCCGGATTTGCCGCCGGTGCCTGGCACCTACGCGACATTCTCACGCGACCATGAGTACAAGCGCCATGGCACGCTCAGCCTGTTGGCCGGGATCGATCTGCTCACCGGCAAGGTCCACGCCCTGGTCAAAGACCGCCACCGCAGTCGCGAGTTCATTGAATTCCTCAAACTTCTCAATGCCGCTTACCCGGCCGGTACAGCGATCAAGCTGATCCTGGACAACCACTCGGCACATATCTCCCGAGAAACCCAAGCTTGGCTCGCTACTCAACCGAGCGGCCGCTTCGCGTTCACCTTCACGCCCAAACACGGCTCGTGGCTCAACCTCATCGAGGGCTTCTTCTCCAAGTTCGCCCGCTCCGTCCTGCGCCACATCCGCGTAGCATCAAAACAGGAGCTAAAGGAGCGCATCATGCTCGGCATCAAGGACGTCAATCGCCACCCCGTCGTCCACACCTGGTCTTACAAACTCGCCGAGGCTGCCTGATATGATTCAAACCAAGGAAACGCTGACCTAGTATAGATCGCAACGGAGATGGAAATGGGCGCTTTCACGGGACGGCTTTCAGGCTTGATCGGTTTCGTACTCATGGCGTGGTCGGCCGGCGCGGCCCACGCGGCCACGCTGGATTATCAGGGAATCTGGACCATCACGACGTCGGAGCCGGCGCCCTGGGCCGCGCCCAGGGAAAAGCCTGATGCCTCGGACCTGAAGGCGTTGATTGGCCACGCCGTCACGTTCCGCGTCGACCGGATCGACGCGCCGGCTCCGTTAGGATGCAAAAAGCCGCATTACGCGATCAAGCAATACGCGCCCGACATGCTGTTTCAGGGCGGATTGACCGATCCCGGCAAGCAGGCCACGGCGTTGGGCTTTACCGACAAGACGATCCCGACAATCGAGACCGGATGCGACGGCGCCATCGATTTTCATTTCGTCAACGCCGGCACGGCGCTGTTCGGATTGAACAACCGGGTCTATCGAATGGAAAAGAAGCCGAACTGACCTTGCGCGGTGGCGGCCGCAGGTCGCCGTCACGACCTGCTTCAAGGCGGCTGCGATCCTCTCCAATGCCCGGTCTGCAAAGGCACGCGTCAGCCGTGGTAAAAAGCCAGCGGCAGGAAGATATAGGTCCAGCAGAACAGGACAGCCAAGCCGGCCGGTACCGCGATGTCCTCGGTGGTCATGCCGAATCTGGTGGTCATGTCGAATCTCCTGGGTTCGTAAACTGCGGCATGCGTTGTTCGGGTTAGGTCAGGGGCTTGCGACCTGCTGCAGCGTGTTGAAGCGGGCCTTCTGCTCGCTGCTCAGTTCGGCATAGAACTCGTCCAGCGCGGGCTGCACCCTGTTCGCCGCCTCCTGCATGGCCTCGAGCCGCTTCTGCATCGCCTGCAGCCGCCCGACCGGCGTCAGCGGCACCTCGTCCGGGCAGGCCGCCTGCAATCCCTGAACGGCCTTCCTGGTCGCCGCGCTCAGGCGGTCGAGCGCTTCCTTTTGCTTGCCGGCTGGATGCACCACGGCCTCGATCCGCTCGATTGGCAGCTGAGTCAGGCTGGACTTGGGCTGGCCGCAGCTCTCGGACTGTGCATTCGCATCCTGCGCCGGTTGCTGCGGTGGACGCTCGCCGACATGAGGACCAAGCGCGTTGAAGCGGGCCTGTTGCTCGTCGCTTAGCGAATTATAGAACTTCTCCAGTGCCGGCCGCACGATCCGCACCGCCTCGAGCGTCGCGCTGATGCGGTTCGTCATCGCCCGCAGGCGGCCGGGTGGTGTCATCGCATAGGTATCGGCGCAGGATTGCTTGAACACATCGGCCGCCTTTGCTGCGGCCGCCCTCAAATCATCCAGCAAGGCGCGCTGCTCGGTCGTCGGCCGCACCGCCCGCGTGATCGACGCAAGCGGCCAAGCGGTGACGCCCTTGTCGGGATCGCCGCACAATTGCCGCAGCGTCTGCGGGTTCGCGCTTGGCCGTTCGCGTGCGCGCGAAGCGTATCCGGAGACTTCGCCGCCGGGTTCCGGGCCAAGCATGGCGTAGGCGGAATACGGACTTTCGTCGCCCCAGAACACGGTGTCGAAAAAGTCATCATAGGCGTAGGCCCAATAGCCGGCGTCGTAGGCGTAGGGCCAGAACGTGTAATCGAAGATGTCGGAATAGGCATAGGGCCAGAACACCGGACCAAGCCATGGCACGAACGCCGCGTGCAGGCCGCGACGCCAGGCGAAGCGGGGAGCCCAGCCGTGCTGTCGGACGGTGAGCGCCGCCTGGGCCTGCGGGTTGGCATTACCGCGGAAGCGCGCGGCAAACCGCCCGCGTTCGGCGGCCTGCACGGCGGCCGCCGCTGCGGCGGCGCGCCCGGCCGCGGGAGACTGCAGTCCCAGCTGCTTCTGGCGCGCCAGATCACTCTGCTGCGCATGCTGCTCACGCTCGAGCAGGCGGTTCTGCGCCTGCAGCAATCGCTCTTGCTGGCGTTGCGCCCGCGCGCCTCGCGGCTTCTGCGACTGCACTTGCTGCACGCGCTGCTGCAGGTGATCGATGCGGCTTTGGCGCTCGGCGGTCTGGCGTGAAAGCGTCTCGCGCTGGCGTTGCTGCACGATTTGCTGTCGCTGCTGGATGTTCTGCTCACGCTGTTGCGCACGTTGTTCCTGTCGTGACTGCCGCGCGCTCAGAGCGGGCGCCGTGTTGGGGCGCGATGGTGCGGCGATGTGGGGCTCCGGCCGCCGCGTCATGGCTGGACGCTGCGGCAGCGCCGCGGGACCACGATGGAACTCGGGCCGCGGAGCTGCAACGCGCGGTGCAACCACGTGCGGCGGTGCAGCGAAGTGAGGCATCGGGCGCGGCGCCGCCATGGCCGGACGCTGTGGGGGAGCGGGATGGAATGCCGGTGCGGCCGGCCGCGCCATGGCCGGCGGCGCGGCTGGATGAAATGCTGCGGCTGGCGGTCCGGCGGGCCGGGCGGCCGCCGCAGGCGGTCCATGCCCTTTCTGCTGGGCGTGCGCGCCGACGCTCGCCGCGATCACGTAGACACCAACAAGGAACGCTGCAAAGCAGGCGCCACGTGGAAGCATGATTGTAGCTCCCCGGTAGGTCCGGTCGCCCAACGAACTCAACGCGAGAGCGCAAGAATCGTTCGCCCGCCGGCGATTCCGGCATTGCGATTTTACGCCGCAGGGGGACGGGTGAACCTCGCTGAAGAGAATCGGCGGCTGCGACGGCGGTCGTGCACCACCGTCACGACAAATCCTGCTTCAGCGTCGCATCGATCTGCTCCAGCGCCCAGTCGACCTGATCGCCTGTGATCACCAGCGGCGGCGCGATGCGGATGGTATGTTCGTGGGTGTCCTTGGCGAGCAGCCCCCGGGCCTGCAGCGCCTCGCAATAGCGGCGGGCGCGGCCGGCTTCGGGGTGAAGCTCGACCGCCAGCATCAATCCGCGCCCGCGCACCTCGCGGACGGTGTTGGCGCGGATTTTCTTGAGGCCGTCGAGGAAACGCACGCCCTGCACGGCCGCATTCTCGATCATGCCTTCCTCGACAAGCACGCGCAGCGCGGCCCGCGCCACCGCGCAGGCGAGCGGGTTGCCGCCGAAGGTCGAACCGTGCTGGCCGGGCCTCAGCGTGCCCAACACGTCGTTGTTGGAAAGCACCGCTGAGACCGGATAGAAGCCGCCGGACAGCGCCTTGCCGAGCAGCGTCACATCCGCCTCGATGCCTTCATGCTGTTCGGCAAGCAGCTTGCCGGTGCGGCCGAGCCCGGTCTGGATCTCGTCGAGGATCAGCATCACGTCATGCGCGGTGCAGAGCTCGCGCACCCGCGCAAAATAGCCCGCCGGTGGAATGATGACGCCGGCCTCGCCCTGAATTGGCTCGACCAGGAACGCGACGGTGTTTGGCGTGATCGCCGCTTCCAGCGCGTCAGCGTCGCCGAATGCGATGATCTTGAAGCCGGGCGCGAACGGTCCAAAATGCTTGCGCGTCTCAGGATCGGTAGAGAAGCCGACGATGCCGAGCGTGCGGCCGTGGAAATTGTTGGCGCAGACGATGATCTCGGCTTCGCCGTCCGGCACGCCCTTGATCACGTAGCCCCATTTGCGCACCGACTTGATCGCGCTCTCGACCGCCTCGGCGCCGCTGTTCATCGGCAACACCTTGTGCGAGCCGGTCAACTGCGCGAGTTCTTCGTAGAACGGCGCCAGCTGATCGTTATGGAAGGCGCGCGACGTCAGCGTCAGCCGGCCCGCCTGTTGCACCATCGCCGCCAGGATTTTTGGATGGCAGTGGCCCTGGTTGACCGCCGAGTAGGCGGAGAGGCAATCGAGATAGCGGTTGCCTTCCGTATCCCAGACAAAGACGCCTTCGCCGCGCGACACCACGACCCCGATCGGCTCGTAATTGTAGGTGCCCAAGCGGGCTTCGGTGGCGAGGAAATCAGTGACCGATCGATTCATCTTTCGTCACTCCCCTGGCAGGCCGCGCCGGCGCGACCAAACCGCTCGGAACAGCGCCAGCCATGACACTATCGATCACGCTATCGATCACGCTATCAATCACGCTATCAATCACTTGGGCATCGGCCCGGCCGCCGGGAAGGATTGATGCCGACCTGATTGCAAATATTCTCTGGCCTCAGGGCGCCGCGCCGAACCGGCAAGTCGCATCGCCCGTCCCGGCCATGTTGGGCGTCAATCCTTCTCCCGATGCGCCAGTTCGAGCGTCACCAGCCGTGCCAATAGCGTCGCGGGATAAAGCTGGCCAAAGATCGCCTCCAGATTACAGAGGCTGCGCGCGATCGGGTCGACGGGAGCAACGTCGCCATAGCCGGTAGTGGTCATCGTCGCGAAACTGAAATAAATCAGCCGGCTCGCCAGCGCCGGGCTGTCTTCGACAATCATGCCGGAAAATGCCTTCGACTCCAGCGTTCCGACAAAGGTGTACAGGCTTGCGAAGATGACGGCGACCGTCAGGTACAAGAGCACGGCGCCGATGACGCGGTGATAGGTGATTCGTCCCGGCGCAAAGGTCGCACGCGCGACGACCCATCCCATCGTCACTCCCATGATCAGCCAGGACGCCGCGAACAAATTGAGGTCGAGGATCGAGGGTGATCGGATGCGCAGGACGGCACCGGTGACGATCATGCCGAGCGCGACCAGCATCGCGATCACCGCCCATCGGCTGTCCGACATGAAGAACACGCCGCCGACGAGAAACAGCGCCAGCACCAGTTCGAACACCTGGAACGCGAAAATGCCCTGCGCCTGCAGCGGGGCCACGACAAACAGCATGACGACGAGCAGAATGGTGAGGGCCGTCAGCAGGGGATCGGCCCAGCGATCGCGCAATTGATCAATGTCCATGGGATCAGGCTTCATTCACCGGTGATGACGAGATTGATGCAGCATTAGCTGGCCACACATGGCACCTTCAAAAACCCGCGAAACCGCACCCGGCCGCCGCGCACCGGTTCGCCGTTCAGCTTATACTCCGGAAACCGCGCCAAAAAATGCGAGATCGCGATCGCGCCTTCGAGCCGTGCCAGCGCCATCCCGGCGCATTGATGCGCGCCGGTGCCGAAGGCGAGGTGGCGGTTCGGGGTGCGGCCGACGTCGAGACGCTCGGGATCGGGAAATTGCAGGGGATCGCGGTTGGCGGCGCCGATGCACAGCGTCACCGGCGTGCCCGCGGGCAGCGTGATGCCGCCGAGTTCGACGGGCTCCACGGTCATGCGGTTTCCGAGCTGGTTCGAGCTTTCGAACCGCAGCATTTCCTCGACCGCGGTCTTGATCATTTCGGGGTGTTCGATCAGCCGCCTTTTCTCGTCGGGATGATCCAATAGCGCCACCAGCCCGTTGCCGATCAGATTGGTGGTGGTCTCATGGCCGGCGTTGAGCAGAAAGATGCAATTGTGCAGCAATTCCTTCTCGGTCAGCCGCTCGCCATTGTCTTCACCCTGGATCAGCCGCGTCAGCACATCGTTGAGGGGATTTCCCGGCTTGGCGCGCCGCTTTTCGACCAGGCCTCCGAGATAGGCGAGGAAGTCCTTCACCGCCAAATTGCCGCGGGCAAAGACGTCCGGGCTGACGACGGGTTCGAGCGCGCCTAAAATCGCCAGCGACCAGTCGCGCAAGGGCTCGCGCTCGTCGTGGGGGACGTCGAGCAAATTGCCGATCACCTCAATGGGAATCGCGGAAGCAAAATCGTCGATCAGGTCGACACTGCCCTCGACCTGGCCTTTGACGGCGAGGCCATCGAGCAGGCGGTCCACCAAGGCGATCAGGTCGGGCTCCATCGCCGCGATCGCGCGCGGCGACAGCGCGCCCATGATCAGCCGCCGCACGCGGGTGTGGGCGGGCGGATCGTTGAAGACGAGGCTGGTGGTGTGGTGCTCGTAGAGCAGGGAGGCGCCATATTTCGGCGCAAACTCCTTCTTCTTGTCGGATGAGAACACCTTGGTGCTCTTGTAGGCCGAGACCAGATCGTCATAGCGGGTCAGGAACCAGGAACCGTTCGGCAGGCGCTTGACCGGCTCGTGCTCGCGCAGGGCCCGATAGGTCGGGTAGGGGTTGGCGTAGAACTCGGGTGTCAGTTTCTCAAGGTCGAAACCGGCCGCCAGCTCGCGCGCGTCTGAATTCATACCTGTCACTCTTCGTGAAGACGGACAAATGAACGACCACCAAAATTAGTCGCACCTGCAACTATCTTAAATGCTGTTCCCGAACCGGCGTCAACTCGGATTGAAGGGATGATGCCGGGCGATTACGACCACGACGCCCGGCCGGGACCACAAGCGGTGCGCTGGGGCTCGCAAGCCGACCCGAATGAGCCGCAAAACCGTGAGGGTTAGATTTTCGGAAAACTGACGTTTAAACAAAGAGATGAGGGTGTGCTTTTTGCGCCGCTACGTACCGGAATTCGCCCGCAGCGTTGCCATATTTCTTGACATTCACCTTGGTGAGTGATTACTCACATTCCCATGTCCACCCTGCGCATGACCAGTGATTTGCGGCGGCAATTGATCTTGAGCGCCGCCAAGCGATGCTTCGCCCGAAATGGCTTTGCCGGAACCACGACCAAGAGCGTCGCGGCGGCGGCGGCCATATCGGAAGGGCTGTTGTTCAAGCATTTCCCCTCCAAAGCGGCGCTTTATGCCGAAATCCTCGCCGAAGAGTGCGAGGCCGACCCGGATCTGATGCATCTGCTCGGCCAGGAGCCGTCGACCGCGACGCTGGTCGAACTGGTTTGCGGCATGGTTGGGCATTTCAGGGAGCTTCTCGAGGCGCCGGACCAGGAAGAGGCGCAGCGGCTGCGGCTGATGGTGACGAGCCATCTCGACGACGGCGAGTTCGCGCGGCTGCTCTACGGCAAGATCGAAGATCTCATCGGGTCGGTGTTCACCACCTCGCTCGAAAGCGCGATCGCCGCCGGCGATGCCTCAGCCATCGGCCACGCGCCGCTCAATCTGTTCTGGTTTGCGCATCACACCGTGCTGATGGCGGCGCTGGTGCGGCTTCCCGCCGTGCCCTGTCTTTCCTACGGCGATGCCGCCGGCCACGAGCGGCAGCTTTGCCAATTCATACTCCGCGGAATCGGGCTTAACGAAGCCGCAATTGCTTTTCATCTGGATCGCGAGCTGTCGCCGAATTCGGGACAATCGGTAACCGCAGAAAGTGCATGACATGAACATTGTAACCGAAAGCCATATCTCGGGCGAACCGATTGGCGAAAAATCGCGCAAGCGTCCGATTCGGATGGTGCGCTGGTTTATCATCGTCGGGCTGTTACTGGCGCTGCTGGTGGGCGGTCTGGTCGGCTTCAATGCGCTACGCAGTTACGGGATGGCGAAGTACTTCGCCAACATGAAGCCGCCGCCGGCCTCCGTCAGCATTGCCGAGGCCAGGACCGAAGTGATTCCCAACCTCTTGATCGCGGTCGGCGATCTCGCCGCCGTGCACCAGGTTAACGTCACCTCCGATGTCAGCGGGCGCATCACCGACATCATGTTCACTCCGGGTGCCAGCGTGAAATCGGGTACGCCGCTGGTTCAGTTGTTCGATGCCCCCGACCAGGGCGACCTCGCCAACTTCAAGGCGCAGGCTACGGTGGCGCAGCTTTCGCTCGACCGCGCCAAGCAGCTCGCCTCGCGCCAGTTCGGTCCGCAGGCGACCGTCGATACTGCGCAGGCGGCGTTCGACCAGGCCCAAGCCGGCATTGCCAAGACCGAGGCCTTGATCTCGCAGAAGCTGGTGCGCGCGCCGTTCGACGGCGAGCTCGGCGTTCGCAAGGTCGAAGTCGGTCAGTACCTGACCGCGGGCACCCAGATCGTCTCTCTGACTGATCTGTCCGAGCTCTATGCGAACTTCACCGTGACGGAAAAGGGCAGCGCCGCACTCAAGGTCGGACAGACCGTTCGGATCGCTGTCGACGCCTATCCGGGCCGCAAGTTCGAGGGCAAGATCAGTACCATCGAGCCGCAGGTCGCGACCGACACGCGCAACATCCGCGTACAGGCGACGATTACCAATCCCGATCATATTCTCAAGCCCGGCATGTTCACCACCACCACCGTGGTGCTGCCGGACAAGCCGGCGGTCGTCACCGTTCCCGAAACGGCGGTGGACTACACGCTCTATGGTGACTCGGTCTATCTGATCACCGAGAAGAAGGAAGACGATGGCAAGACCAGCCTGACGGCTGTGCGCACCTTCGTCCAGACCGGCAATCGCCTCGACGGACGGGCTGAAATTCTCAAGGGCCTGAAGACCGGAGACCGGGTTGTTGCTGTCGGCCAGCTCAAGCTGCAGTCGGGCGCGGCCGTGACGATCTCCGCCGATCCGGCCCCGCCCATCCCGGCGCAGCCGCCGCGCTACTGATAACGAGAGACTGTCGCGATGGTTTTTACCGATCTCTTCATCAAGCGTCCGGTTCTCTCGGTCGTCGTCAGCCTGCTGATCCTGTTGATCGGTCTGCGGGCAGCGACCACGCTGCCGATCCGGCAATATCCGAAACTGTCGAATACGGTCGTGACCGTCACGACGGTCTATCCGGGCGCGGCGGCGGATATGATTCAGGGTTTCATCACGACGCCGATCGAACAGGCGGTCGCCTCCGCCGAAGGCATCGACTACATCACCTCTTCCTCGGTGCTCGGCACCTCTACGATCCAGGTGTTCGTCAAGCTGAACTTCGATCCGAACCAGGCGCTGACCGAGGTTCTCGCCAAGGTAAACTCGGTTAGATACCTGATCCCCAAGGAATCCAACGATCCGATCGTCAGCAAGACCACCGGCGATACCATTGCCGTGATGTATCTCGGCTTCTCGAGCGAGGAGCTCTCGGGTTCGGCGATCTCGGACTATCTGACGCGCGTGGTGCAGCCAGTGCTGTCGACGGTCGACGGCGTGGCGTCGGCCGACATTCTTGGCGGCCAGACCTTCGCGATGCGGCTGTGGCTCGACCCGGTCAAGATGGCCGGACGCGGGGTGTCGCCGAACGACGTGTCGCTGGCCATCGCCGCCAACAACTTCCAGGCCGCGGCCGGTCAAGCCAAGGGCTATTTCATCGTCTCCAACGTCTCGACCAACACCGACCTGCGCAACCTCGACGAGTTCAAGCGCATGATCGTCAAATCGCAGGACGGCGGCTTCGTGCGGATCGAGGATATCGCCTCTGTCGAACTTGCCGCGCAGAGCACGGATGCGAGCGTTGCGTTCAACGGCGAGCACGCGATTTTCATCGGTATCAAGGCGACGCCGCAGGGCAACCCGCTGACACTGGTGAAGGGCGTTCGCGCGCTGTTTCCCGAGATGGAACGCAACCTGCCGCCGTCGATGAAGATGAAGGTGGCCTACGATTCCACCAAATTCATCCAGTCATCGATCAACGAAGTGGAGAAGACGCTCGGCGAAGCCGTGCTCATTGTCGTCGTCGTGATCTTCCTGTTCCTGGCCTCGTTCCGCTCGGTCGTCATTCCCGTCGTCACGATTCCGCTGTCGCTGGTCGGCGTCTGCAGCCTGATGCTGATCATGGGCTTCAGCATCAATCTGCTGACCTTGCTGGCGATGGTGCTGGCGATCGGACTCGTGGTCGACGACGCCATCGTGGTGGTGGAGAATATCCACCGCCATCTGGAAGAGGGCAAATCGCCGGTGCAGGCGTCGCTGCAGGGCGCGCGCGAAATTGTCGGTCCCGTGATCTCGATGACGATCACGCTCGCTGCCGTGTACGCGCCGATCGGCTTCCTCGGCGGTCTCACCGGCTCGCTGTTCCGCGAATTCGCCTTCACGCTCGCGGGCTCCGTGATCGTGTCGGGCGTGATCGCGCTGACGCTGTCGCCGATGATGTGCTCCGTCCTGCTCAAGAATACCGAAGAGGGGCGGTTCGCCAGGATCGTCAACAAGGTGTTCGGCGCCATGACGCGCTGGTACGGCCGCAAGCTCGACCGCTCGCTCGATTATCGTCCGATTACCGGGTTGTTCGCGCTGACGATCCTTGGCCTCGTCGGCTTCCTTTACATGCACACGTCCAAGGAGCTCGCGCCGGAAGAGGACCAGGGCATCGTGTTTGCGGTGACCAAGGCGCCGAAATACGCCAACATCGACTATATCGACTACTACGGCGAAAAGCTCGACAAGCAGTTCCAGAAGTTTCCGGAAACCGACCTTCGCTTCGTTCTGAACGGCATCAACGGTCCGCAGGGCGGGATCGCCGGCATGCTGCTCACGTCGTGGGATGAGCGCACCCGCTCGTCGATCCAGCTGAAGCCGCTGGTGCAGGCGGAACTCTCCAAGATCGAAGGCGTCAATGCGTTCGCCTTCAACCTGCCGCCGCTGCCGGGCGGGCCGGGCGGCTTGCCGGTGCAGATGGTCATCAATACCACCGCGGGCTTCCAGGCCGTCTATGAACAGATGGACAAGCTGAAGGCGGCCGCGCGCAAGAGCGGGTTGTTCATCGTCTCCGACAGCGACCTCGACTTCAACCAGCCGGTGGTGCGGATCAAGGTCGACCGCTCCAAGGCGAGCAACCTCGGCATCAACATGCAGCAGGTCGGCAATACGCTGGCGACGCTGCTGGGCGGCAATTACGTCAACCGCTTCAACCTCGAGGGGCGGTCGTACCAGGTGATCCCGCAGGTGCCACGCAGCCTGCGGCTGTCGCCGGAATCGCTCGGCGGCTATTACGTGCCGACCAACACCGGGCAACTGGTGCCGATCTCGACCATCGTGTCGATCGAGACCGGAACTGATCCGAATGCCCTGACGCATTATAACCAGCTCAACTCCGCGACCTTCCAGGCGGTGCCGATGCCGGGCGTCACCGTGGGCCAGGCCGTCGACTTCCTCGAAGGCGAGGCCAAGAAGATGCCATCGGGCTTCAGCCACGACTATCTCGCCGACTCCCGCCAGTATGTGCAGGAAGGCAACCAGCTCGCGATCACCTTCGGCTTTGCGCTGATCATCATCTTCCTGGTGCTGGCGGCGCAGTTCGAGAGTCTGCGCGATCCGCTGGTGATCATGATCAGCGTTCCCATGGCGATCGTCGGCGCGCTGATCCCGCTGTTCTTCGGTGTGGCGACGATGAACATCTACACGCAGGTGGGATTGCTGACGCTGGTGGGTCTCATCACCAAGCACGGCATCCTGATGGTGGAATTCGCCAACGAGTTGCAGCTCAACGAAGGGCTCGACCGGCGTTCGGCGATCGAGATGTCGGCCCGCATCCGGCTTCGTCCGATCCTGATGACGACGGCGGCGATGGTCACCGGATTGATTCCGCTCCTGACTGCATCGGGCGCCGGCGCCGCAAGCCGGTTCTCGATCGGGCTCGTGGTCGTCTCGGGCATGTCGATCGGCACGCTGTTTACGCTGTTCGTGCTGCCCGCGGTGTATGTGACGATCGCGACCGATCACCGGGCCCATGCCGAGTCCGACCGCACCAGGGAAATCGAGGAATTCGATCTCGGCCGGACGGGGCTGAAGCCGACCTGAGGCCGCAAGCCCAATAGCGTTGAGGATCCAGCGGCGGCTTCGGCCGCCGCGGCTGTATAAACCCTACCGCACTGCGGCAAGAGACAAATTCCTGTGTTCTTGCTAGACAGGGCGGGATGAGCATTTCACTGCATCCCGATACGCCGGAAGGCCGGACGCTGGCGGCATCGCCGGCGGCAGCCGCGCCGCCTGCATCGGGACCGACGGGCACCAAGATCCGCAGCCGGCTGTTCACCAAATACGTCGCGCTGTTCGTCGCGGTGGTCGGCGTTGCATTGCTTTCCAACGGGATTTTCGAGGTTTTCTTCTACTATCGCGAGCACAAGCTGGCCCTGATCCGGATTCAGCACGAGCAGGCCGAGGCAGCGGCGGCCAAGATCAGCCAGTTCATCAAGGAAATCGAAAGCCAGCTCGGCTGGACCACCCAATTGCCCTGGTCGGCCGGGTCGCTGCAGGACCGCCGATTCGATGCGCTGCGGCTGTTGCGGCAGGTGCCGGCCATTACCGAACTGTCGCAGATCGATTCGACCGGCAAGGAGCGCTTGCGGGTATCGCGTCTGGCCATGGACGTCGTCGATTCCGGCCTCGACCTGTCCAAGGACCCGAAATTCACCGAGGCCGTCGCCAACAAGGTTTATTACGGGCCGGTCTATTTCCGGCGCGAATCCGAGCCCTATATGACGCTGTCGCTGGCCGGCACCCGCAAGGACGCCGGCGTCAGCATCGCCGAGGTCAATCTGAAGCTGATCTGGGACGTGGTTTCGCAGATCAAGGTCGGCGAGCGCGGCCATGCCTATGTCGTGGGTTCGCAGGGCCGCCTGATCGCCCACCCGGACATCAGCCTGGTGCTGCGCAACACCGACATGTCGAAGCTCGCGCAGGTGCAGGCTGCAATGTCGGGAAATCCGGATGGCGTGGACCCGTTGCAGGGCGCGCTGAACATTCAAGGGCAAGAGGTGCTGACGGCGTCCGCGCCGATCTTGCCGCTTAAATGGACCATGTTCGTCGAACTGCCGGTCAAGGAAGCCTATGCGTCGCTGTACCAGGCGCTGCAGCGGCTCGCGGTGGTGCTGCTGATGGCATCGATCTTCGCCGTGCTCGCCGGGATATTCCTGGCCCGGCGCATGGTCGGCCCGATCCAGGCGTTGCGGGCCGGCGCGGAGCGGATCGGCGGCGGCGATTTCGCCCAGCGCATCTCGATCAAAACCGGCGACGAACTGGAAGGCCTCGCCAACCAGTTCAACGACATGGGCGCGCGGCTGCAGGAATCCTATACAGACCTCGAGAACAAGGTAGATCAGCGTACCGCGGAGTTGAGCGAATCCCTGCAGCAGCAGACGGCCACCGCGGATGTGCTCAAGGTGATCAGCCGCTCGGCGTTTGACCTCAAATCAGTGCTGACGACGCTGACGGAATCGGCCAAGGCGCTGTGCGGCGCGTCGCTTGGCATCATTTGCCTGCGCGATAACGATGTGATGCGGCTGCAGGCTGAATCAGGTTGCACGCAGGCCTTCATCGATTTCATGAAGGCCAACCCGATCAAGCCGGGCCGTGATACGATTACCGGCCGGGTCTTCATGGACGGCAAGCCGGTCCATGTGCCGGACGTGAAACTCGATCCCGAATATAATTTCGGTCAGGCGCCAACGATCGGCGATTACAGGGCGGTGCTCGCGGTGCCCTTGATGCGCGACGGCGCCGTCGAAGGCGTGCTGCTGCTGGGACGGCCGGTGCCCGGGCCCTTCAGCCAGCGCCAGATCGATCTCGTCCAGACCTTTGCCGACCAGGCCGTCATCGCTATCGAGAACGTGCGCCTGTTCGAGCAGGTGCAGGAGCGCACCAGGGAGCTGTCGCTCTCGCTCGAAGACCTTCGCACCGCGCAGGACCGCCTGGTGCAGACCGAGAAACTCGCTTCGCTGGGCCAACTCACCGCCGGCATCGCGCACGAAATCAAGAATCCGCTCAATTTCGTCAACAATTTCTCGGCGCTGTCGGGTGAATTGATCGACGAACTGAACGATCTGCTCAAGGACGCTTCGCTCGACGACAAGACGCGCGAGGAGATCGACGAGCTGACGCATATGCTGAAGGGCAATCTGGAAAAGGTGGTTCAGCACGGCAAGCGCGCCGATTCGATCGTCAAGAACATGCTGCTGCATTCGCGCGAGGGATCGGGCGAGCACCGCCCGGCCGACATCAACGCGATCGTCGAGGAGAGCCTCAATCTCGCCTACCACGGCGCGCGCGCGGAAAAATCCGGATTCAACATCAAGCTTGAGCGCGACCTCGATCCCGCAGCCGGGATGGTCGATCTCTACCCGCAGGAAATCACGCGCGTCTTCCTCAACCTGATTTCGAACGGCTTCTACGCCGCGACCAAGCGCAAGGGAGCCGGCGACGAAACCTTCGAGCCGACATTGAGGGCGTCGACCAAAAGCCTGGGCGCCAAGGTCGAAATCCGGATTCGCGACAATGGCACCGGTATCCCTTTGGAGGTGAAGGAGAAAATGTTCAATCCCTTCTTCACCACCAAGCCCGCGGGCGAGGGAACCGGGCTTGGCCTGTCGATGAGCCACGACATCGTGGTGAAACAGCACGGCGGCACAATCGACGTCGATACCGAGCCTGGCGTATTCACCGAATTCATCATTACGCTGCCCCGAACCGGTGCAGCACAAGCCAAGGCATGATCCCCACCCGAAGGGCCGCGTTAGCGAAAAGTGGAAACCGGTTTTCGGGAAAGATCGTGCTCAAATATATTGGAGGCAGAATTGAGCGTTTACATACTCGTCGTCGATGACGAGCCCGATGTCGAAGCCCTGTTTCGCCAGCAATTCCGGCGCGATCTCAAGTCCGGGCGCTTTACGATGGAATTTGCTCCGTCGGCGCCCTCGGCCTTGCTGCGAGCCGCGGAAATTCGTGACCCGTCGCTGATCCTGATCCTGTCTGACATCAATATGCCCGGCATGAGCGGCCTTGAAATGCTGCCGAAGGTGCGCGCCGAACGGCCCGACGTGCCCGTGATCATGATCACCGCCTATGGCGACGCCGAGACGCGGCGCAAGGCGATCGAGCGCGGCGCGGTGGGTCTGTTGACCAAGCCGATCGATTTCGTGCTGCTGCGCCACGAGATCGATACCAGGCTCGGGCAAGCCGCATGACCGCAACCATCCTCGTCGTCGATGACGAGCCCGATCTCGAGGCTCTGGTACTGCAAAAGTTCCGCCGGCAGATCCGCGACGGTACGGTGGCCTTTATGTTCGCCCATGACGGGATCGAGGCGCTGGCCTCGATCGAGCAGCATCCGCATGTCGACATGGTGGTGTCCGATATCAACATGCCGCGGATGGACGGACTGTCGCTGCTCGCGAGACTGCAGGAGGCCGAGGACAAGAAATCGACCGTCATCGTTTCCGCCTATGGCGACATGAGCAACATCCGCACCGCGATGAACCGCGGCGCGTTCGACTTCCTGACCAAGCCGATCGATTTCGGCGATCTTGAAACGACGATCGACAAGACCATTCGTCATGTCGAGATGATGCGCGACGCGCGCCGCCGCCAGGCCGAGGCGGAGCGTGCCCATGCCTCGCTGTCGCGGTACTTTTCGCCGCAGATCGCAAGCCGCCTCGCATGCGAGGGCGAAGCCGACGGCATGGCGGTGCATTGGCGCGACGTCGCGGTCATCTTCACCGACATCACCGGTTTTACCTCGCTGGTGGAGACCGCGGCAGCTGAAGTGCTGGGCGCGCTGCTCAACGAATATGTCGGCGGGATGACCGATGTCGTGTTCGCCCATGAGGGGACGGTCGCCAAGATCATCGGCGATGCGATCCAGGTTCTGTTCAACGCGCCCGGAGACCAGCCGGATTATGCCAGGCGCGCGATTGCCTGTGCGCATGATCTCGATGCCTGGGCGCAGGCGTTCCGCGAACGCTGGAAGGCGAGGGGCGTGAATTTCGGCGCCACCCGGATCGGCGTTCACGCCGGTCCCGCGCTGGTCGGGAATTTCGGCGGCAGCCGGTTCTTCGACTACACCGCCTATGGCGACACCATCAACACCGCAGCACGGCTCGAGGCGGCCAACAAGTTCCTGGGCACCAGGATCTGCGTCAGCGCCGTGGTTGCCGACGCCGCCGGGGAGTTTCGCGGACGGCCGGTCGGCGATCTCATGCTGCGCGGCCGCAGCGAGCCGCTGCGCGCCTACGAACCGTTGCCGGAGGCGGTGTTCGCGGAGCGCGCGACATCGCAATATTCCGATGCCTTCGCCAAGCTCGAAGCCGGCGATGCCACGGCTATGCCGGCCTTTGCCGCGCTGGTCGGGCTGCATGCCGACGATGCGCTCGCCGGCTTTCATCTGAAGCGGCTATTGAACGGCGCCAAGGGCGTCCGCATGCAGCTGGAATAACGAGATACGAATAACAAGATCTGGAGAACGGACAATGGACATGACGCGCGATTTTCCGGCCGGGAATTACCGGTTCATTCCGGCGGTGTTTCAATATTCGAGCGGTGCCGCCGCCGCTCCCGGCTTTGAAATCGAGCGCGTGCGCTTCGACAAACCGGTAGCCCTGGCCGAGGGCTTTGCGCGGATCGCGACATATATCCAGGCGGTGGGACGGCCGCTGACGTCGTTCTGCGCCTGCGAACTGCGCTCGCCCGCCGCGTTTACCGAGGACGGCTTTCGCGCCTTCAACCAGCATTACGTCAAGACGCTGGCCGAATGGGGCCTGTTCGGCGGGACCACGAACCCGGTGGCGCGCAGCAATGTCTGCCCCGAGATCGATCCGCCCGCCGAGCCGTCGTTTTACGCGTTCTCGTTCACGCGCCCGGGTTCGGGCACGTCGCCGTCCTTCGTCATCGCCGGCAGCGCCGAAGCGCGCGGCGGCGCCGGGAGCTATCCCGAGCGCATCGTGCGCTACCGCGATCTCAGTCCGGACGGCTTGAAGGAAAAGGTGAGGTTCACGACCGCGGAGATGGAGCGCCGCCTCGCCGAGTTCGGCTTCGGCTGGAACGACACCACGGCGGCGCAGGCCTACACCGTGCACGACTTCCATCCCGTTATTGTCGACGAACTGGTGCGCCGCGGCGCGACGCGCTCCGGATTGACCTGGCACTTCGCCCGTCCGCCGGTGATCGACCTCGAATACGAGATGGATTGCCGCCGCGTGCTGCGGGAGATGGTGGTCTGAGAGTCTGACTGGAGCGAAACAGGCCTTCTTTCGTCATTGCGAGGAGCGACTTGTCCGCCGTAGCTCAACGAGCGAAGGCGGAAGCGACGAAGCAATCCATTCTTTCTTTGTGAGGTGAGATGGATTGCTTCGCTTGCGCTCGCAATGACGATGTTGAAACGGCGTCACCGCTCCCGTGGGTCGAGCGCGTCACGCAGGCCGTCGCCGACCAGGTTGAACGACAGCACCACCAGGAAGATCGCAAGCCCCGGCCACAGCGCCATCCAGGGTGCGTTGGTCAGGAAGCGCTGCGCGGCGTTGAGCATGCTGCCCCAGGACGGCTGCGGCGGCTGCTGGCCCAGGCCCAGGAACGACAGCGCGGCTTCGGCGATGATGGCGGCCGCGATCGACAGCGTCGCCTGCACCAGCAGCGCCGGCATGATGTTGGGCAGGATGTGGAACAGCGCGATGCGCCAGCGCGGGTTGCCCATCGCGCGCGCGGCCTCGACATAGTCCTCGACCTTGACGCTCATCGCCTGGCCGCGGGTCAGCCGGATGAAGATCGGGGTGGCGGAGACGCCGATCGCGATCATGGCGTTGCCGAGGCTCGGACCTAGAAACGCCGCCAGCGCGATGGCGAGGATCAGGAACGGGACCGCCAGCATCGCATCGGTGATGCGGCTGATCAGGGCGTCGATGAAGCCGCCGCGGTAGCCCGACAGCAATCCGAGGGGAACACCGATGGAAAGCGCAATCCCGACCGAGATCGCGCCGGCCACCAGCGAGGCCCGGGCGCCATAGATGACGCGGCCCAGAATGTCGCGGCCGAGATCGTCGGTGCCGAACCAATGCAGCGCCGACGGCGGCTTGCGCACCAGCGACCAGCTGGTCGCGATCGGGTCATAGGGCACGATCAAGGGCGCAAACAGCGCCAGCAGCATGAATGTCGCGATCACGATCAGGCCGACCACCGCGCCCTTGCGCTGGAACAGCCGGCGCAGCGCGCGCCGCGTCGGGCTCTCCAGTTCCTCGGAGACCGCAATAGGAATGTTGAGCGCGGTGTCGGTCATGCCGTTCAAGCCCTTAGCCGCGGGTTGACCAGGATATAGGCGATATCGGCGATCAAATTCAGCGTGATGTAGATCGTCGCCGTCACCAGCACCACGCCTTGCACCACCGCATAATCGCGGTTGAACACGGCGTCGACGATCAGCTTGCCAAAACCTGGAATCGAAAATATCTGCTCGGTCAGCACCGCGCCGGACAACAGCGTGCCGAGTTCGAGCGCGCCGAGCGTAATCACAGGCGTCAGCGCGTTGCGCATCGCGTGCTTGAGGATGACCGAGCGTTCGGAAAGGCCTTTTGCGCGCGCGGTGCGGACGTAATCGCTTTCGAGCACCTGCAGCATGGCGCTGCGGGTATGGCGCATCAGGATCGCGGCGATCGCATTGCCCAGCACGAAAGCGGGCATGATGGTGGAGGCGAGGCTGGCGCGCCAGTTTTCGCTGAGTGGCACATAGCCTGAAGCCGGCAACCAGCCGAGTTCGATCGAGAACAGGAAGATCAGCATGATGCCGAGCCAGAAATTCGGCGTCGAGATGCCCCACAGCGCGAACAGATTGGCGCCGTAGTCCCAGGCCGTACCCTTCTTTACCGCCGACACGATGCCGGCGGGGATGCCGATCAGGAACGCGATCACGATCGCCATCGCCGCGAGCTGCATCGTCACCGGCAATTTTTGCGCGATCAATTCGCGCACCGGCACCTTGATGCGCAAGGACTCGCCGAAGTCGCCGGACAATACGCCCTTGACCCAGTAGACATACTGGACCGGCACCGGCCGATCGAGCCGGTACTGTTGCCGGATTTGCTCGATGACCGCGGGATCGCGCTCCTCGCCGGCCATGATCAGCGCGGGATCGCCGGGCAATAGATGCTGCAGCGAAAAGATCAGGATCGACACGAAGAACAGTGTCGGAATCAACTGGACTATACGCCGTGCGAGGAAGTTCAGCATGGCGCTATCGTGTCCCGGGCGCAGCGCAGCGTGCAACGGTGCGCTGCAGAACCGGGACCCATCTACGATACGCGGTAGGTCCCGGCTCTGCGGAGCAGCGTAACAACGCTGCACCGCGTCCGGGACACGAGAATGCGGGCGCAGCCATGCTCACTTCAGCTTCAGCCCGACCACGCGCACCAGGCCGTCGGGCATCTGCTTGTAGCCCTCCAGCCTCGTGGTATGCGCGATCAGTATCTTGCGGTGAAAGATGTAGAGGATCGGCTCCTCGTCGAGCGCGGCCTTCGTCAGCTTTTCATAGATCGCCTTGCGCTGCGCCTGATCGGTGACCAGGCGGCCGTCGTCGAGCGCCTTGTCGGCATCGGGATTCGACCAGGCGCTATAGTTCTGCGGCGCTTCGGTTTTGAGGAAGATGTAGGAATTGCCGTCCGGATCGATGCGCCCGCTCCACGCCAGCATATAGGCCTGGTATTCGCCGGCCTCGGCCTGCTTCAGCGACGTCGCGAACTCGGTGACCCTGATCTTCATGTCGAAGCCGGTCTCCGCCGCCATCGACTGGATCACCTGCGCGACGGCTTCGGTTTCGGCGCCCTTCGGCACCATGAAGTCGACGCTGACCGGCGCGGTCACGCCTGCTTCCTTCAATAGCGCCTTGGCCTTGGCGACGTCGCGCCCGCGGACGGGGAAGGATTTCTGGTAGTAAGGATGATCGGGATTGACCCATTGATTGCCGGGTTTGAACTCGCCGTTGAATACGACCTGGTTGATGGCCTCGCGATCGATCGAGAGATCGAGCGCCTGGCGCACCTTGGCGGACTGGCTGAGCGGTCCCTTGGCCTTGTCCTTGCCGATGTTCAAGGTCACGCCCTGATAGCCGAGCTCGATCGCGCTGGATAATTTGAGTTTCGGGTCCGCCTGCACCGCCTTGATGTCGGTCGCCAGCAGGCGTTCGATCAGATCGAGGCCGCCGGATTTCAGATTGGCGAGGCGAACCGTTGCGTCCACCAGCGGCAGATAGACGATGCGGTCGATGTGGATGTTGTCCTTGTTCCAGTAATCGGCGAATTTTTCGAACACGATGCGGTCCTGCTGCACGCGCTCGACGAATTTGTAGGGGCCGGCGCAAACCGGGTGCAGCCCGAACTTGTCGCCCTCCTCCTTCGCCGCTTTCGGCGACACCATCATCCCCGCGCGATCGGTGAGTTGCGCGACCAGCGGCGAATACGGCGTCTTCAAGACGATCTTGATGGTCAGGGGATCGACGACGTCGATGTGGTCGACGGCGGCAAGCTCCGGCTTGCGGAACGACGTCGGCATCGTCAGGTGGCGGTCGAGCGAGAATTTCGCAGCCGCGGCGTCCAGCGGCTCGCCGTCCTGGAATTTCACGCCCGGCCGCAGCTTGATCGTGACCTCCTTGCCGTCGGCCGAGGTCTCGTGCGACAGCGCGAGCTGCGGCACGATGTTGAGCTTTTCGTCGATGTCGAACAGCTTGTCGCAAAACGCGGCAAATACGATGCGGCCGACATAGGTGCGCGCCAGCGTCGGGTCGAGGATATCGGGGTCCTCGGCCAGCCCGATGCGCAGCGTGGTCTGGGCTTGAACATTTGCCTCGAACGACAGCAGCAGGGCCGCCGCCGTCAGTGCCAAACGCAGGATTTTCATCACTCTGTCCCCATGTCCTCTTGGATTAAATGTCCTCTTGGATTAAGTCCCGACTATATCAACCCCGGCCCGAGCCGGCACTTCCGCACCGCCGCTGAACGCGGCGACCAATTTTTCCAGCGTCGGCGAAAAGCCGCCATCGGCCGGAACGATGCTCTCGGGCGGCGGCAGTTCCGCCGTGCGGTGACAGGCCGTTGCATGTCCGGTGCCGTCGGCGAGCAGTTGCGGCACCTCGACGCGGCAGCGCTCAATCGCATAGGGGCAGCGGGTGTGGAAGCGGCAGCCCGGCGGCGGACGGAGCGCGCTCGGCATCTCGCCCTGCAGCACGATGCGGCTGCGCTTGGCCCGTGGCTTGGGCACGGGGATCGCCGACAGCAGCGCGCGGCTATAGGGGTGCGTTGGCGCGGCAAACAGCGCTTGCGCCTCGGCGATCTCGACAATGGTGCCGAGATTCATCACCGCGACCCGGTCGGCGATGTGCTTCACGACGGCCAGATCGTGCGAGACGAAGATGTAGGCGAGGCCGAGCCGGTCCTGCAGGTCGCGCAGCAGGTTCAGGATTTGCGAGCGAATCGAGACGTCGAGCGCCGATACCGGCTCGTCGCAGATGATCAGTTTCGGCTCGACCGCCAGCGCGCGGGCGATGGCGATGCGCTGGCGCTGGCCGCCGGAGAATTCATGCGGATAGCGGCGCGCAAAGCGCGGCTCGAGCCCGACCAGCCGCAGCAATTCCTCGACCCGCTCGCGGCGGCGCGGCGGCGGCACCAGGTCATGCAGCGCCAAGGGCTCGGTCAGGATCTGGCTGACCGTCATGCGCGGATTGAGCGAGGCATAAGGGTCCTGAAAGATGATCTGCGCATCCCTGCGGAAGATACGCAATTGGTTGGCGTCCAATGCGAGCAGATCGCGCCCCTCGAAGCGAACCGTGCCGGCGTCGGGCTCGATCAGCCGCAGCACCAGCCGGCTCACCGTGGACTTGCCGCAGCCGGACTCACCGACCAGCGCCAGCGTCTTGCCGGCTTCGACCGAAAAGCTGACGCCATCGACGGCCTTGACGTGGGCGGTCGGCCGGCCGAACACCGAACGATCAGCGACGAAATGTTTGACCAGGCCTTCGACTTCGAGCAGGGCGGTCATTTTCGCGCTCCGAAGTTCTCGTGTCCCGGGCGCGGTGCAGCGTGAAACGCTGCTCCGCAGAACCGGGACCCACCTTGTGCAGCGAGCGGCGTGGGCTCCGGTTCAGCGGTGCACCACTGCGCTACGCTTGTGCTGCACTGCGCCCGGGGCACGAGATGGGAGAGCAGGGCGGTCACGACACCAGCCTCTCCAATGGAGCCCGGACGCACCGCGACGCGTGGCTTGGGCTCAGCATCGCCAGCGGCGGCGGCGCGGCAAGGCAGATGTCGCCGACGAACGGACAGCGCGCGGCAAAGCGGCAGCCGGATGGCGGATTGGCCATGTTCGGCACCATGCCCTCGATGGTCGCCAGGTGCGAGGCGCGGCGGTCGAGCCGCGGGATCGAGCCGAGCAGGCCGACGGTGTAGGGATGCTGCGGGTTGGCGAAGAGTTCATCGACCGGCGCGCGTTCGACGATCTCGCCGGCATACATCACGGCGACCTCGTCGCAGACTTCGGCGACGACGCCGAGATCGTGGGTGATCAGGATAATCGCGGCTCCGCTTGCGGCTTTCAATTCACGCATCAGATCGAGGATCTGCGCCTGCAGCGTGACGTCGAGCGCGGTGGTCGGCTCGTCCGCGATCAGAAGCCTGGGATCGCAGGCCAGCGCCATCGCGATCATTACGCGCTGACGCATGCCGCCGGAAAGCTTATGCGGATATTCATCGATGCGCTTTTCGGGCGAGGGGATATGGACGCGGCGCAACAGCTCGATGGCGCGCTCGCGGGCCTGGCGCCGCGTTCCGCCGCGATGGCGCAGAATGGTCTCGATGATCTGGTCGCCGATGGTAAAGCTCGGATTGAGCGAGGTCATCGGTTCCTGAAAGATCATCGCCAGCCGATTGCCGCGGAGGTCGCGCAGCGTCTGGTCGGGGACGTCGAGCAGATCGAGGCCGTCGAACCGGATCGAGCCGGAGACTTCGGCGGAGTATTTTGACAGCAGCCCCATGATCGCGAGCGAGGTCACGCTCTTGCCGCAGCCGGATTCGCCGACCAGCCCCAGCGTCGCGCCGTTGGCGACGCTGAGATCGACGCAATCGACCGCGTGCGTCGAACGGCCGTCGTCGCCATGGAAGATGACGCGCAAGCCCTCGATTTCGATCAGCGGGCTTGCCGTCATCCCTGACTCGCAATCCCGGCGTCGATGGCCTCGCGGTCGGTCACCCCGGCCGGATTTTTGCGGGTCGGGAGAAATTGGCGGAAATGCACCCAGCGCTCGCGGCTGACCTGTTCAAGCCGCTCCAGCTCGGCAAGCGGATCGGCATGGTCGTCGACGCGCAGGTCGAGATCGGACCATTCTTCCTCGCCATGGATCAGCAGCGTCGCCGATTGCTTGCCGCGCTTGTCGCCGCCGGCGGCTTCGCCGGCCCGCATCGCCGCGATCAGCCGCCGGGCGAAGGGCAGGCCGGCATTCGCGACATAGGCTTTCGCAGTGTCATCCAGCACGGCTGCACCCGTCAGCATGTTTCCTGCAATCGAAAAGCCGTCGCCCTGGATATGTCCGCACCAGTCGACGCATTCCTTGCCCGTGAACGCAGCAATGCGGCCCTTGGCATCCATGACATGCAGTTGCCTGCTCTCCCGGCCGCTGTCGGCCGCGATCAGGGTCTTGACGATGTCGCAGGACTCGCGCCCCTCGCGCAGCAATTTCACGCCGTCGATGCCATAATAGGGATTGACCAGCGCTTGGGTTGCGACGGCGCCGCGTCCGGCGGCGATATGCGGCACGCGGGCGCCGACCGCGAAAAAACGCGTCGCGACCGCGATGCCGAAATGGCCGGTGGCGCTATCGCGGGCGATGATCGACCAGGTCATCTCGGGCCTTGCTGTTCTTTACCGTCCAGCAGCATAGCCCTGCATGCCCCGCGGATTGGCGGCGGCGCGGCGGCGGCGTCCTACCTTGGAAGCCGCGGTCAGGCGTCCCTCCGACCAGTCGGGCCCGATCTCGACGACGTGGCCGCGGCTCTTGAGCGTATCCACGGTCGCCTTCGGCACGCGGTTTTCGACCACGAGCACGCCGGGGCGCGCGGTGCGGGGCCAGAACGAAATCGGGAAATGTTCGGAATGCCAGGCCGGCGCGTCGATCGCTTCCTGCAGGTTCAATTTGGCGTGGACGTGCCGCAGGAAGAATTGCGCGGTCCATTGATCCTGCTGGTCGCCGCCGGGCGAACCCCAGGCCATGTACGGCTCGCCGTCGCGATAGCACATGGTGGGCGAGAGCGTGGTGCGCGGGCGTTTGCCCGGCGCCAGTGCCGCCGGATGATCTTCCTCAAGCCAGAACATCTGGGCGCGGCTGCCGAGGCAGAAGCCGAGTTCGGGAATAACCGGCGAGGATTGCAGCCAGCCGCCGGAGGGCGTCGCCGAGATCATGTTGCCGGCCTGATCGATGATGTCGAAATGCACGGTGTCGCCGCGCACCTCGCCGAACCGGCCAACGGTCGGTTCGCCCGCGCCCATCGCGCCGACGGCCTCGCGATGGCCTTCGGCGCGGCGCAGTTTGACTACCGAGCCAAACCCTTCGACCGAGCCGGGGACGAAGTCGAGCGAGGCTTTATCCCTCGAGATCAGCTTGCGGCGTTCGTCGTTATAGGCGTCCGACAGCAAGGTCGCGATCGGGATCTCCGTGAATTTGGGATCGCCATAGAATTTCTCGCGGTCGGCAAACGCAAGCTTGGCTGCCTCGATCTGCAGATGGATGAATTCGGGGCCGGCGGGATCGAGCCCGTCGAGCTCAAATCCCTTCAACAGCGCGAGCTGCTGCAGCATCACCGGGCCCTGGCTCCAGACCCCCGCCTTGCACACGGTGTAGCGGCCGTAATCGTAGGTCAGCGGCGCCTCGATGGTCGGCTGCCAGCGCGCCATGTCGTCGGCCGAGAGCACGCCGCGATGCGGCGAGCCGCTGACGTCCATCACGTCCTGGGTGCGGCAGAATTTGTCGATCGCCTCGGCCACAAAACCGTGCGACCAGGCCTTTCGCGCGGCTTCGATCTGGGCTGTGCGGTCGCTTCCCGCGCTTTCGGCCTCTTTGAGAATGCGCGCATAGGTTTCCGAAAGCGTCTTGTTGGTGAAGAGCGTTCCGGGTTTGGGCACCTCATTGTTCGGCAAATAGACCGCCGCCGACGTCTTCCAGTGCGTGCGGAACAGTTTCTCGACGATCTGGATGGTGGCGGCGGCGCGCTCGACCAGCGGGTGACCGTCGCGGGCATAGGCGATCGCGGGTTCGAGCACGTCGCGCAGCCGCATCGTGCCGTAGTCGCGCAACAGCAGCATCCAGGATTCGAATGTGCCGGGCACGCAGGCGGCCAAAAGTCCGGTGCCGGGTACCATCTCCAGCCCCTCGCTGCGATAATGCGCAATGGTCGCTTTCGAAGGCGCGGGGCCCTGGCCGCAGATCACCTCGGTGCGCGCGCGCCTGGTGTCATGCACGATGATCGGGACGTCGCCGCCCGGGCCGTTCAGATGCGGCTCGACCACTTGCAGCGTAAAGGCGGTGGCGACGCCGGCGTCGAAGGCGTTGCCGCCTTTCTCCAAAATACCCATCCCGACAGCGGTCGCGATCCAGTGGGTTGAGGTGACGACCCCGAACGTGCCTTCGATTTCCGGCCGGGTCGTGAACGGATCGGGATTGATATTGCCCATGGGAACCTATCATTTCGTTTGCGCTGGTATCTGGTGCGGGCGCACTTGATCACAGGCGAGGTCCGCTGCCAACCGTTTGGTTGACAGGATTGGCTCCCATCCGCGTGATCATGCGGAAGCTTTCGCCGGGACGGGATTGTTGACGGCGTGACAGGCGACGCCGTCGATCAGCGACGGCGCCACCTTGCGGCAGAGATCGAACGCCAGCGGGCAGCGCGGATTGAAGGCGCAGCCGGGCGGCGGATCGATCGGATTGGGGATTTCGCCCTTGACCGGAATCCGCTGCCGGCCGGACATGGCGAGATCGGGAACCGCGCCGAGCAGCATCCTGGTGTAGGGCATGCGCGGATTGTTGAAGAGTTCGCGCCCCTCCGCGATCTCGACGATGCGGCCGAGATACATCACGCCGATGCGGCTCGCCATGTGGCGGACCACGGCGAGGTTATGGCTGATGAAGAGGTAGGTGAGACCGAATTTGTCCTGCAGGTCGCGCATGAGATTGAGGATCTGCGCCTGCACGGAGACGTCCAGCGCCGAGGTCGGCTCGTCGCAGACGATGAATTCGGCTTCCGAGGCCAGCGCCCGCGCAATCGCAATGCGCTGCCGCTGGCCGCCGGAGAACTCATGCGGAAATTTCAGGCCGTCATCGGCGTGCAGGCCGACCAGGTTCAACAACTCCCCGACGCGCGCCCTGATGTCGCGCTCGCCCTGGAGCAGATCGAAGGCGCGAATCGGTTCTGCGACGATGGCATCGACCCGGAAGCGCGGATTGAGGCTCGCATAGGGATCCTGAAAAATCATCTGGATGCGGCGGCGCAGACGCTGGCGTGCCTGCGATTGCTTGCGGTCGGTCATCGAAATGCCGTCGATGATCACCTCGCCGGAACTCGGCGGCAACAGTCCGACCACCATGCGCGCGACGGTAGTTTTTCCCGAACCGGATTCGCCGACCAGCGCAAACGTCTCGCCCCGCCTGATATCGAAGGTGACGCCGTCGACCGCTTTGAGAAATTCCAGATGGCCGCCTTCGAGCACCCGGTTCAGCCACGGTTTTGAAACGTCGAACACGCGGCGCAAATTCCTGACGTCGATGAAGGGTGCCGGGCTCATGCCGCGGTCTCCTTGACGTTTTCCTTGGCGGCGGGGTCGTAGAGATGGCAGGCCACCGCCTGCGTGCCATGCGGAATCGGCTCCGGCCGTTCGACGCGGCAGCGATCGAACGCGAACGCGCAGCGCGGGTTGAACGAGCAGCCCGGCGGGATCGCCGACAGCCGCGGCATCGAACCTGGAATTTGCACCAGCCGCTTGTCTTCGCCGGCCAATGTCGGGATCGCGCCCATCAGGCCCTTGGCGTAGGGATGCAGCGGGTTCTGCACAACGTCCTGCACCGGCCCGATCTCGGCGATCCGGCCGGAATACATCACCGCAACCCGGTCGGAGGTTTCGGCGATCACGCCCATGTCGTGGGTCACCAGCATAACGGCTGTGCCGTGATCGCGGCCGAGGCGCTTGATCAAGGAGATGATCTGGGCCTGCACGGAGACGTCGAGCGCGGTGGTCGGTTCGTCCGCGATGATCAACTCCGGCCCGGCGCAGATCGCCAGCGCAATCACCACGCGCTGGCGCATGCCGCCGGAGAATTCGTGCGGATAGGCGTCGATACGCTTTTCCGGTGCGGGAATGCCGACCTCCGCCAACAGATCGATCGCGCGCTTGCGCGCTGCGGACTCCGACAGATTGCTGTGGGTGCGGATGGTCTCGATGATCTGGTCGCCGATCCGGTACAGCGGATTGAGGCTGGTCAGCGGATCCTGAAAGATCATGCCGATGCGTTTTCCGCGGATGCGGCGGATCTCTTCCGGCGGCAGATGATCGATCCGCATGCCCGACAGATAGATCTCGCCGCCGGCGATCCGGCCGGGCGGGTCGATCAGCCCGATCACCGCAAGTCCCGTGACCGATTTGCCGGCGCCGGATTCCCCGACCACGCCGAGCACTTCGCCCTTGGCGATGTCGAACGAAACCCCGTCGATGGCGCGCAGCGTATGGTGGCGGGTGACGAACTCCACCTTAAGATTACGCACGGAGAGGACAGGAGCGGTCATCGGAGCTTCGGATTGAGCGCGTCGCGCAGCCAGTCGCCGAGCAGGTTGATGGAAAGGATCAACGCCGCGAGCGCCATGCCGGGGAAGGCGACGATCCACCATTCCCCGGAAAACAGATAATTGTTGCCGATGCCGATCAGGGTGCCGAGCGAGGGCATGGTATCGGGCATCCCTGAACCGAGAAACGACAGCGTCGCCTCGGTGATGATGGCAAGCGCAAGGTTGATGGTGGCGATGACGAGGATCGGCCCCATCGTGTTGGGCAGCACGTGACGCAGCATGATGACGGGGGCGGGCAGTCCGATCAGCTGTGCTGCGGCGACGTAATCCTTGCTCTTCTCCACCAGCACCGAGCCGCGCACGGTGCGGGCATATTGCACCCAGAAGCTGAGGCCGATCGCAACCACCAGCACGGCCAGCATGTTCATTGCGTCCAGCCGGTTGCCGAACACCGACTTGACCACGCCGTTGACGAGCAGAGCGATCAAAATGGCAGGGAAGGTGAGCTGCACGTCGGCGATCCGCATGATCAGGCCGTCGACGGCGCCGCCGACATAGCCCGCGATCAGGCCGAGCATGATGCCGAGCGCGCCGGAGAACAGGACGCCGAGCACGCCGACCACGAGCGAAATCCGCAGGCCGTACAGGATCGCCGAAAGCACGTCGCGGCCCTGCTCATCGGTCCCGAGCAGGAACGGGCTCTGGCCGTCGGCGGTCCACAGCGGCGCGATGCGCGAATTCATCAATTGAAGCTGTGCCGGATCGAACGGGTTCTGAACGGCCAGGACGGAAGCGAAGATCGCCAGCAGGAAAAACAGGATCGTGATGGCCGCCGCCACCATTGTCAGCCTGGAACGGCGGAATGAATAGAACACGTCGCTTTCGAGCGCGCGCCGCAACCATCCGCGGCCGGCGCGGCCGCGCGGTGCGCTCGGTTCGGCTTGATGCGGGACTACGGCGTCGGACATGAAAATCTCGCTCTAGCCCGGACGGCTGATGGTCGAGCGCAAGCGCGGATCGACCACGGTATAGAGGATATCGACCACAAGATTGATGGTGACGAAGATCAGCGACACCATCAGCAGGTACGCCGCCATGATCGGGATATCCACGTTTTGTACTGCCTGTACGAACAGCAAGCCCATGCCGGGCCACTGGAATACGGTTTCGGTGATGATTGCAAATGCAATAACCGAGCCAAACTGCAGCCCGGCCACGGTGATGACGGGAACCAGCGTGTTCTTCAGCGCGTGGCCGAAATGGATCGCCCGCGTCGTCAGCCCGCGGGCGCGGGCGAAGCGGATATAGTCGGTGCGAAGCACTTCGAGCATTTCGGCGCGCACCAGCCGCATGATCAGGGTCATCTGGAACAAGCCAAGCGTGATCGACGGCATGATCAGCGCCTTGAGGCCGGAAACCGTGAGCAGGCCGGTGGTCCACCAGCCGAGCCGCACCACCTCGCCGCGGCCGAACGAGGGCAGCCAGCCCAGCGTCACCGCGAACAAATAGATCAGGAGGATGCCGATCAGGAAAGTCGGCAGCGAGATTCCGATCAGCGATACCGCCTGGAATATTTTGGCAAGCAAGGTGTCGCGCCGCAGCGCCGAATAGACGCCCATCAGGATGCCGAACACCATCGCGAAAATCGTGGCGCAGATCGCAAGTTCCAGCGTCGCCGGCATTCGCTCCTTCAGGAGGTCCGCGACCGGCTGGCGAAACTGGTAGGAGACGCCAAATTTGAATTGCGCGGCGTTGGCGAAATAGTGCACGAACTGGACCGGCACGGGATCGTTGAGGCCGAGGGACTGGCGGATCGCGGCGCGCTCGGCGGCCGAGGTGTCGATCGCTACCATCTGGTTGACGGGGTCGCCGGCGAACCGGAACATCGAGAACGCGATGATGCCGACCGCGATCATGACGCCCATGGCCTGGATCGCCCGGCGAAGAGTGAAAGCGAGCATGTGATCCTTTCACTTCTCTGTAAGTGTGGCGCGCGTCATTGCGAACCGTAACGAACAGTCCCGGAAGCGCGAGGCTCCCGGGACCTGTGCATTCAAGCTGCTACTGCTGCTTCGTCGCCCAGTACAACAGCACCTCGTTGTCCGCGCGCTGGGTCAATTTCACCTTGTTCGAGACGCCCCAGGCCAGGGCCTGCTGGTGCAGCGGGACGTAGCTGTAGTCCTTGTTTCCGATCTCGAAGGCCTGCTTGATCAACTGGTCGCGCTTGGCCGCATCGGTCTCGACCAGGATCTTGTCGGTGAGGACGTCTAGTTCCCTGTTGCAGTACCCGCCGAGATTGGCTTCGCCGCGGTTGGGGTCCTTTTCGTCGTCCCGGCAGCCCATGATGTCGTGCAGCACGTTGTGCGAATCCGATGAGGCCGGCGTCCAGCCCAACATATAGAACGAGGTCTTGAACCCGCCGGGCTTCAAGACCTTGGCGAAGTACTGCTGCTTCGGCTGCGCCAGGAGGTCAACCTTGACGCCGATGCGCGCCAGCATGCCGACCACGGCCTGGCAGATCGCGGAATCATTGACGTAACGGTCGTTGGGGCAATCCATCGTGACTTCGAAGCCCGTGGGGTAACCGGCCTCGGTCAGCAGTTTCTTGGCCCCGTCGGGGTCAAATTTCGGCCGCGTGAACTCCCTGGAAAGCGCATACAGCGGCGGGGCGACCATCAGCGCCGACGGGGTCGAGAGGCCGCGCATCACGCGTTTCTGGATCAGGTCGACGTCGACCGCCTTGTAGAAGGCTTCGCGGACGCGGATGTCCTTGAACGGGTTCTTGCCCTTGACGTTCGAGTACAGCAATTCGTCGCGGGTCTGGTCCATGCCGAGGAAGATGGTGCGCAGTTCCGGCCCGGTCAGAACCTTGGCGATCCCGCTCGCATTGACGCGTTCAATGTCCTGAATCGGAACCGGCTCGATGACGTCGACTTCGCCCGAGAGCAGGGCGGCAACGCGCGTCGCGGCGGAAGCGATCGGCGTGAAGTCGATTTCCTTCAAATTATGTTCGGGCTTGCCCCACCAGTTCGGGTTAGCCTTGAACACGGTCTTCACGCCCGGCTGATGGCTCTCGATGTAGAATGGGCCGGTGCCGTTTTCGTGCAGCGATGCGTAGCTCGGCGTGGTCGCCGAGGCGGGAGTCGGCGCCACCGAGTTGTTTTCCTGGCACCACTTCTTGTCCATGATGAACCAGCCGTCCCATTGCGAAACGAGAATCGGATTGGGCGAGTCGAGCATCACGTCGACCGTGTAATCGTCAACCTTGACGAACTTCGCGTCGGTCGCAACGTTGGTCAGAAAATTGGAGCCCGTGGCACGCACGCGATCCGCGGAAAAGATCACGTCCTCGGCGGTGAAGGGGTCGCCATTGTGGAACTTGACGCCCTTGCGCAGATGGAAGCGCCACTGGGTTGGTTTCAGGATTTCCCAGCTTTCCGCCAGTGCCGGAACGATCTTCAGATCCTTGTCGCGGGTGACCAGGCCCTCATAGACATGCGCATGATGGGCGATCGTCGTGGTTTCCTTGAGCGTATAGGGATCCAGCGATTTCAGGTCGCCCTGGTTGGCGTAGCGCAAGGTTTGGGCCGATGCCGGCAGCGTCGCAATCGCGACAGTTAAGGCTGTGGCCGTTGCAAGCAAACTCTGACGTACCGACATATGACCTTGTTCCCGTTATGGTCAGCCGGTTCGCGCGCTACCGGCAGATATTACCTTTTGTATTGTTGCCAGAGTTTGGCCGCCGCGCAAGCGCGATTTCCCGTATTGGCGAACCGGTTTGCGTCGCAATGCCGCAATGACTAGCTTCACCTTAAGCCGCGCGCGCAAGCGCGTGACATTCAACTTTCGGAGTGCCGATGGCGGAATTGAAGGCCGATGTACTCGTCCTGGGTGCGGGCATGGTCGGCGTCGGCGCTGCGTTGCATCTGCAGAAGCGGGGCCGCGATGTGGTCCTGATCGACAAGCACGCGCTCGCCGGCGAAGAGACCAGCTTTGGAAACGGCGGGCTGATCGAATGCGCCTCGGTGTTTCCCTACATGTTTCCACGGGATTTTCGCCAGATCCTTCGCTACGCGATGAACCGCTCGCCGCAGGTGCGCTACAGCCTGTTCGATCTTCCGGCGTTCCTGCCGTGGCTGGGGCGCTATTATCTGGCCTCTTCGCCGGCGCGGGCGCTGCACAGCGCAATGGCCGAATTGCCGCTGATCCAGCGCAGCCTGATCGAGCACGAGGCGCTGATCGCGGAAGCCAAGGTGCCGGAGTTGTTGCGGCACACCGGCTGGATCAAGCTGTTTCGCTCCGAAGCGACGCTTGCCAATGCCGGCCGCGACCTCGAACGCGCCAAACAATATGGCGTTGCGAGCGAGATTCTCGATCCCAAGGCGATCGCGGCGCGCGAGCCCAATCTAACCGGTGACTTCGCCGGCGCAACTTACTTTCCAACACCCGGCTTCGTTCCCGATCCCGGGGGCCTCGCCAAGGCCTATGCGGCGCTGTTCGGCCGCAAGGGCGGGCGGTTTCTTGTCGGCGACGCGCGAACGCTCGAAGCGTCCGGCGGGCGATGGCGGGTGGCGACGCTGGAGGGGGCGGTGACCGCGCGCGAGGTCGTCGTCGCGATGGGGCCGTGGTCCGATCAGATATTCGGTCCGCTCGGCTATTCGATCCCGCTCAAAGTCAAGCGCGGCTATCACCTGCATCTTCAGCCACGCGGCAACGCCGTGCTCAATCATCCCGTTCTGGACTCCGATCTCGGCTACCTGCTGGCGCCGATGAACCGCGGCATTCGCATGACCACGGGTGTGGAGTTCGCCCGCCGCGATGCGCCGCCAACGCCGCTCCAGGTGCTGCGGGCGCTGCCGCGGGCGCATGCGCTGTTTCCGCTGGGAGACCCGATCGAAGCCAAGCCATGGATGGGGGCGCGGCCCTGCTTGCCGGATATGCTGCCGGTGATCGGCAAGGCGCCCCGTCATGCCGGGCTGTGGTTCGATTTCGGCCACCAGCACCACGGGCTGACGCTCGGGCCTGCAACCGGCCGTCTGCTGGCGGAAATGATGACCGGCGAGACCCCGTTCGCCGATATCAGGCCTTTTGCGGTGGAACGTTTTGGTTGACCATGTGGGACGAATGAGGGGCAAGGGCAGTGTCTTGTCCTTGCGTGACTCGGCCTGACGCGGCGATACTGCGGCAGGCGATCAAGAGAAGGAGCGGTCATGAAGGTAAACGTCGAAATAGATTGCACGCCCCTCGAAGCCCGGCAGTTCATTGGGTTGCCGGATGTGCAGCCGATGCAGACGGCCGTGATGGACAAGCTGCAACAGCAGATGCTGAGCAATATCGAAAAGGTCTCGCCCGAAGCCCTCATGCAGAGTTGGTTCACCTTCGATCCCAAGATCGCCGAGCGCTTTCAGGACATGTTCGTGACCATGGCCGGCCTCGGCGGCGCCAGCAAGAGTAAGAAATAGTGGCCGCGACGGACCGGAGCGCGCCGGCGGAACAAAAAAAGCTTCGTGCACCGAGCCTGTTCCTGATGCTGGCCGAGGCGAGGAGCCTGTTCGAACTCAATTCGAGCCTGCTGCTGTCGCCGCTATTGCTGCGCGCGCCGAAGGGCGACGGTCATCCGGTGCTGACGCTGCCGGGATTTCTCGCCAGCGACCTGTCGATGGCGCCGATGCGGCGATATCTCAAGGAACTCGGCTACGACGCCTATGCCTGGAATATGGGCCGCAATCTCGGCGGCATCTCCGGTCTGCGCGGCGCGCTGAGCGACCTCCTGAAACGGATTCACGAAACTACCGGGCGCAAGGTCTCCATCGTCGGCTGGAGTCTCGGCGGCGTCTACGCGCGCGATCTCGCACTGCAACTGCCGGACATGGTGCGATCGGTGATCACGCTCGGCAGTCCGTTCGCCAATGATGTCAGGGCGACCAACGCCACGCGGCTCTACGAGGCGCTGTCGGGCGAGGGCGTGAACGACAATCCGGAGATCCGGGAGGCGATCGCCGGCGACCTGCCGGTTCCCGCTACCTCGATCTATTCCCGTACCGATGGCATCGTGAACTACCATACCTGCCTGCTGCGCCCGTCCAAAACGGCCGAAAATATCGAGGTCTATCTCGCCAGCCACGTCGGTCTGGGCGTCAATCCCGCCGCGCTATGGGCGGTGGCCGATCGGCTGGCGCAGCCGGAGGGCGAATTCAGGCAATTTGACCGATCGGGGCCGTTTGCCATTGCATATGCGCCCCCGGAAAATGCACAATCCTGATCGATGTCCTGATATCTTCAGGGTCATGTGAACGCCAGAAGCGCCGCCAAGGCGCCGCGTGATTTGTTTCTCGGGAGGAAAAATATGAGCGACGCCAAAAAGCTGTCCTCGATGGACGCCTCGTTCCTGTATCTGGAAACGCCGGAAATGCCGATGCATGTCGGAAGCATGGCGATCCTTCGCCTGCCCGAGAATTACAACGGCAATTTCTTCGAAGAGTTCAAGGCGATGATCGCCTCCCGGCTGCACATCGCGCCGATCCTGAAAGCG
This sequence comes from Bradyrhizobium erythrophlei, assembly GCA_900129675.1. Lineage (GTDB taxonomy): Bacteria > Pseudomonadota > Alphaproteobacteria > Rhizobiales > Xanthobacteraceae > Bradyrhizobium > Bradyrhizobium erythrophlei_A. The sequence continues at coordinate 423,446 of FSRD01000003.1, forward strand.
CGACTGGAAAAGGCGCCGCTCGATATCGATCATCCGTCCTGGGTCGAGGACGACCAGTTCGATATCGACCGCCATATTTTCCGCGGCAGCCTGCCTGCCCCCTACGACCGCGCGACGCTGGAGCGCATCGTCGGCTGGATGCATGCCAAACTGCTCAACCGCGCCCGTCCGCTCTGGGAGTTCTATGTCTTCGAGGGCATGAAGGACAACGAGATCGGGCTTTACTCCAAGATGCATCACGCCTGCATCGACGGCGGCGCCGGCGCAGCGCTCACCAACATGATCTACGACGTGACGCCGGTGCCGCGGGTGGTCGAGCCGCCGATTCCGCAAGCCAAGGGCGGGCCGGAGCCGCGCGACATCGCCGCCAACTTGATCGATTCCTATCAGGCGCTGTGGCGGCAGCCATTCGATGCCTCGTCGAGCCCGAAGACCATCGACCTGCCGCGCTCGGGAAAGAGCGACCTCGGGTCGATCCTGTTCGATAACGCCATGTTCCAGATCGAGAGCGCGGTGAAGTTCGCCAGCAGCGTGCCGACGATGCTCAAGAGCGTTTCCGAGGTGATCGGCAAGGTCACCGATCCCAATAAATCGCGCGACAGCATCGCCAGCATGGTTTCGCCCTCGACGATCCTGAACAAGGCGATCTCGTCGGAGCGCAGCTTTGCCGGCACCTCGATCTCGCTGTCGAAGGCCAAGGCGCTGGCCAAGCAATCCGGCGGCAAGCTCAACGACGTCGTGCTGGCGCTCGCCTCCGGCGTGGTGCGGCGCTATCTTTTGGAGCGCGGCGCCCTGCCGGCCAAGGCGATGACTGCCGCGGTGCCGATCTCGCTGCGCGAAGAGGGTAACACCGACGCCAACAACCAGGTGTTCGGCATGATCTGCTCGATTGCCACCAACGTCGAGGATCCCAAGACGCGGCTGGAAACCATCATCGCGCAATCCACCAAGTCGAAGGAGATGTCGCATCCGCTGCGCGCCTTCATGCCGCAGGTCTCCAACATCTCGATGCTGGGCACGCCGATCCTGGTCCAGATCATGGCGCTGCTCTACAGCCGCTCCGATCTCTCCAACGTGCTGCCGCCGGCGGCCAACATCACGGTCTCTAACGTGCCGGGGCCGCGGCAGACGCTCTATGCGGCCGGCGCTGAGCTGCTGCACATCTTCCCGGTCTCGATCTCGACCCACGGGCTTGCGCTCAACATCACCGTGCAGAGCTATCGCGACCAGCTCGATTTCGGCTTCATCGCCGGCGCCAACATCATTCCCCATGTCCAGGTTTTGTGCGACATGCTTCCGCTCGAATTCGAGGCGCTGGAAAACGCGTTCGCGCCACCGCCCGCCGATATCAAGGGCGCAGCTGAATAGGGGCATGATCCGAAAAAAGCCTGCCCCGCACTTGATGCGGGGTGGGAAACCGGTTTTTCGACAGATCATGCCCAAGAGAAAACAGAGATCGTTCGATGATAGAGATGCCGCCGCTGCAGTTCGCCCAGACCAACGGGATCCGCATGGGCTATTACGAGGCGGGCCCGACAACCGACAAGCCACCGGTCATTCTCTGCCATGGCTGGCCGGAGATCGCATTTTCCTGGCGTTACCAGCTCAAGGCGCTGGGCGAGGCCGGCATCCGCGTGATCGCGCCGGACCAGCGCGGCTATGGCGCGACCGACCGGCCGGAGCCGGTCGAAGCCTATGACATGGAGCACCTGACCGGCGATCTCGTCGGCCTGCTCGACCATTTGAAGATCGACAAGGCGATTTTTGTCGGCCACGACTGGGGCGGTTTTGTCGTCTGGCAGATGCCGCTGCGGCATCCTTCACGCGTCGCCGGGGTCGTCGGGGTCAACACGCCTCACCTGGGTCGCGCGCCGGCAGATCCGATCGAGCTGTTCCGCCAGCGCTTCGGCGACAGCATGTATATCGTGCAGTTTCAGGCCCCCGGCCGCGAACCCGACAAGATCTTCGGCAGCCGTGTCGAGCAGACGTTCGACGCCTTCATGCGCAAGCCGGTGACGCGCCCCGAAGGCACGCCGAAAGAACAGCCTATTGCGGGCGTCGGCGCGTCAGCGCGACTCAATCTGGCGTTTCCGCAGATGATCGCGAATTACGACGCCAAGCACGATCCGCGCACGCCGATCCTGTCGCCGGAGGAAAAGCAGGTCTTCGTCGACACCTTTACGAAGACGGGCTTCACGGGCGGCATCAACTGGTATCGCAACTTCACCCGCAACTGGCAGGGCTCGGCCGGCCTCGATTACACCGTACGGGTGCCGTCGCTGATGATCATGGCCGAGAACGACGCGGTGCTGCCGCCCTCCGCCGCCGACGGCATGGAGAAGCTCGTTCCCGATCTGGAAAAATATCTGGTCCGGGGCAGCGGCCATTGGACGCAGCAGGAAAAGCCGGAAGAGGTCAGCGCCAAACTGATCGAATGGCGTAGGAAGAGATTTGGGTGAGGCGACGCAGGGACAACAATTTCGTCATTGCGAGGAGCGCAGCGACGAAGCAATCCATTCTTTCTTTTTGCCGCGCGATGGATTGCTTCGCTTCGCTCGCAATTACGGTTGAGGCAGGCAGGAGACAAACTCGCAATGGCGTCACCCAATAAACTCAGTCCGATCCCGCATCCGCCGAAAAAGCCCGTGGTCGGCAACATGCTGTCGCTGGATCCGAACGCGCCGGTGCAGCATCTGGTACGGCTGACCAGGGAGCTCGGGCCGATCTATTGGCTCGACATGATGGGGGCGCCGCTGGTGATCGTGTCGGGCCACGATCTCGTCGACGAACTCTCTGACGAAAAGCGCTTCGACAAGGCGGTGCGCGGTTCGCTGCGCCGGGTTCGCGCGGTCGGCGGCGACGGGCTGTTCACCGCCGATACCTCGGAGCCGAACTGGAGCAAGGCGCACAACATCCTGCTGCAGCCGTTCGGCAACCGCGCGATGCAGTCCTATCACCCGAGCATGGTCGATATCGCCGAGCAGCTGGTCAAGAAATGGGAGCGGCTGAACGCCGACGAAGAGATCGACGTCGTTCACGACATGACGGCGCTGACGCTCGACACCATCGGCCTCTGCGGTTTCGACTACCGCTTCAACTCCTTCTATCGCCGCGATTACCACCCCTTCGTCGAATCGCTGGTGCGCTCGCTCGAGACCATCATGATGACCCGCGGCCTGCCGCTCGAGGGCCTGTGGCTGCAGAAGCGCCGCAAGGATTTGGCGCAGGACGTCGCCTTCATGAACAAGATGGTCGACGAGATCATCGCCGAGCGGCGCGGCAACGCCGAGGCCGCCGAGGGCAAGAAGGACATGCTCGGCGCCATGATGACCGGCGTCGACCGCTCAACCGGCGAGCAGCTCGACGACGTCAACATCCGCTACCAGATCAACACGTTTCTGATCGCGGGCCACGAGACCACCAGTGGCCTGTTGTCCTGCACGATCTACGCGCTGCTCAAGCATCCCGACATCCTCAAGAAGGCCTATGAGGAAGTCGACCGGGTGCTCGGGCCCGATACCAATGTCCGGCCGACCTATCAGCAGGTCACCCAGCTCACCTACATCACGCAGATCCTGAAAGAGGCGCTGCGGCTGTGGCCTCCGGCGCCGGCCTACGGCATCGCGCCGCTCAATGACGAAACCATCGGCGGCAAATACAAGCTGAGGAAGAACACCTTCGTCACCGTGCTCGTCATGGCGCTGCACCGCGATCCCAGCGTGTGGGGGCCGAACCCGGACAAGTTCGATCCGGAGAATTTTAGCCGCGAGGCCGAGGCGGCGCGCTCGATCAACGCGTGGAAGCCGTTCGGCAACGGCCAGCGCGCCTGTATCGGGCGCGGATTTGCCATGCATGAGGCGGCGCTGGCGATTGGCATGATCCTGCAGCGCTTCAAGCTGGTCGACAACCATCGCTACCAGATGCAGCTGAAGGAAACGCTGACGATCAAGCCCGACGGCTTCAAGATCAAGGTCCGTCCGCGCGCCGACCGGGAGCGCGGTGCGTTCGCCGGCGGTACGGCGGCGGCCGCAGTGTCGACCGCGGCAGCGCCGCGCGCCCGGACGCGGCCGGGACACAACACGCCGCTGCTGGTGCTCTATGGATCCAACCTCGGCACCGCGGAAGAGCTGGCGACGCGGGTGGCAGATCTCGCCGAGGTCAACGGCTTTGCGACCAAACTCGCGCCGCTCGATGACTATGTCGGCAAGCTGCCGGAGCAGGGCGGTGTCCTGATCTTCTGCGCGTCCTATAATGGCGCTGCGCCCGACAACGCCACGCAATTCGTCAAATGGCTCGGCGGCGATCTGCCGAAGGATGCCTTTGCAAAGCTGCGCTATGCCGTGTTCGGCTGCGGCAACAGCGACTGGGCCGCGACATATCAATCGGTTCCGCGCGGGATCGACGAGCAACTGGCCGCGCATGGCGGGCGCAGCGTCTATGCGCGCGGCGAGGGAGATGCCCGCAGCGACCTCGATGGCCAGTTCGAAAAATGGTTCGCCGCACTGGGACCGGCGGCGGCGCAGGAGTTCGGCCTCGCTTCGAACATCACGCGCAGCGCCGACGACGAACCGCTCTACAAGATCGAGCCGGTGGCGCCCTCGGCGGTGAACGCGATCGTCGCCCTGGGCGGCGTTGCGCCGATGAAGGTGCTGGTCAATTCCGAGCTGCAGAACAAGGGGGGCGCCCAGCCGTCCGACCGCTCGACCCGGCATATCGAGGTGCAACTGCCCTCCGGCATCGCCTACCGCGTCGGCGACCATCTCAGCGTGGTGCCTCGCAACGATCCGGCGCTGGTCGATTCCGTCGCGCGCCGCTTCGGCTTTTTGCCGGCCGATCAAATCCGGCTGCAGGTTGCCGAAGGCCGGCGCGCGCAATTGCCGGTCGGCGACGCGGTGTCGGTCGGGCGTCTCCTGACCGAGTTCGTCGAGCTGCAGCAGGTCGCGACCCGCAAGCAGATCCAGATCATGTCGGAAAACACCCGGTGTCCAGTCACCAAGCCGAAATTGCTTGGCCTTGTCGGTGACGACGCTGGTTCGACGGAGCGTTACCGGACCGAGGTGCTGGGAAAGCGCAAATCGGTGTTCGACCTGCTGGAGGAACATCCGGCCTGCGAACTGCCGTTCCACGCCTATCTTGAAATGCTGTCGCTGCTGGCGCCGCGTTATTATTCGATCTCGTCGTCGCCCGCTGGCGATGCCGCGCGCTGCAGCGTCACCGTCGCCGTGGTCGAGGCGCCCGCAAGTTCGGGCCGCGGCATCTACCGGGGCGTCTGTTCGAATTATCTCGCCGGCCGCCGCAACGGGGAAACCATCCACGCCACGGTTCGCGAAACCAAGGCCGGCTTCCGGCTGCCCGACGACGCCGCCCAGCCGATCATCATGATCGGGCCCGGCACCGGCCTGGCGCCGTTCCGCGGTTTTCTGCAGGAGCGCGCCGACCGCAAGGCGAAGGGCGCCAGCCTCGGGCCGGCGATGCTGTTCTTCGGCTGCCGTCATCCCGAACTGGATTATCTCTACGCCAACGAGCTGAAAGCGTTCGCAGCCAGTGGCATCACCGAACTGCACACAGCGTTCTCGCGCGCCGACGGGCCGAAGACCTATGTGCAGCACCTGGTCGCGGCGCAAAATGACCGGGTATGGAGCCTGATCGAGCAGGGCGCGATCATCTATGTCTGCGGTGATGGCGGCAAGATGGAACCGGACGTCAAGGCCGCATTGGTCGCGATCTATCGCGAACGCTCCGGCGCCGACGCCGAGGCCGGGCAGCGCTGGATCGACGAGATGGGCACGAAGAATCGCTACGTGCTGGATGTGTGGGCCGGGGGGTAGTTCCGCCGTCCCGCCTGCGCCGGGACGACGGCAATTCCTGTGCTAGAACCCCCGCATGATTCCATGGGTCAAAATCGATACCGCGCGCGTTCCCGGCACCGACGGGGAATTGCGGCTGATGCGGCGTGGCGCCGAGTTCTCCATCAAGCTCGGCACCAACGAGCTGATGAACAGCCGCCTTTCAGGCTCCGAAGCCGCGCTCGCGACGCTCGCAGCCAAGAAGATCGAAAAGGTCGCAAAGCCGCATGTGCTCATTGGCGGCCTCGGCATGGGTTTTACGTTGCGGGCTGCACTCGGCGTGCTCGGAATCAAGGCGCAGGTCGTGGTAGCTGAGCTGGTGCCAGCGGTGGTCGCCTGGGCACGCGGCCCGATGGCCGAAATTTTCGGCGACAGCCTGCACGATCCCCGCGTTAGCGTTTTGGAGACTGATGTCACCGAGGTGATCCGGTCGCGTGCACGAACCTTCGATGCGATCCTGCTGGATGTCGACAATGGTCCGGAGGGCCTGACCCGCAAGGCCAATGATGCGCTCTATGATTCAGCCGGACTGAAAGCGGCGCACGCGGCGTTGCACCCCGGCGGTGTGCTGGCGGTCTGGTCGTCCGGGCCAAACCCGTCCTTTACAAAACGTCTGCGCGGCGCCGGCTTCGACGTCAACGAGGTTGCCATCCGCGCCACCGGAAGAGGCGGCGGCGCGCGCCACGTGATCTGGATCGCGACCAGGGAATAGCGCGCGTATCAGCCGCGGCTGGCGGTAATTACCAAGGCCTGGATGCGGCCTTCGATGGCGCCGGTGCCAAATCGGCGTGACAATGCTTCGGTCGCTCGCTGGGTCGCCGCCTCGAGGCCTGAGGCGTCGCGGGTCTCGATCTCGTTTCGCAGCGGCGTTCCCTGGCAATAGGCAATCGCGGGCTCGCGCGGCGAGGGCGCCTTGCTGCGGTGGTCCACGGTGTCGATCGAGACGGCCGTGAACCCGGCAGCATCCAGTTCCTGTCGGATAAGTTGGACATCATGGTAGCCATGCGGCGTGCGGGCCATGAAGCGCGGGGGATCTTGCGGAAACAGCACGGCGAGCGCATCCGTGACCGTGTCCGCGAATTCGTTCTCCGAGATCGGGCCCCACACATTGAAAAGGAAACGTCGGCCCGGCCGCAAGATCCGGCGCGCCTCTTTATAGGCCAAAACCTTGTCCGGAAAGAACATCGCGCCGAACTGGCAGGCCACCGCGTCAAAGCTTTGATCGGCGAATGGCAGGGCAAGCGCGTCGGCCTGCCGCCACTCGATCCGGCCATCTGCGGACGATAGCGCTGCCCGATCGAGCATCGGTTGGTTCAGGTCAGTTGCGACAATGCGCGCCTCCGCAGGAAGGATCGACGCCATCGCCCGGGTCAGAACGCCGGTTCCTGCGGCCGTTTCCAGCACATTCCGCGGCGCAGTGAGTGCCAGCCGTCGGGCGAGATCGAGCGCATAGGGTTCGAAGATGAGCGGGACCAGAAACCGGTCGTAGATTTCCGGGATAGAACCGGCAAATAGTTTATCGGATGCCACCATCGTACTGCTCCCCCGGACGCGCACGATCGGTGCTGCATGCAACGATTAACCGCTGGCCTACGCCGCCTTCGCCGCCGCGCCATGCGCGTGCTTGTCGATGGCGTCGATGATCTGCGGCCACAGCGGGATCGGCAGCGCGTGGCCCATGCCTTCGACCATTAATAGTTTTGCGCCGGGAATCGAGGCCGCGGTGTCCTTGCCGCCCTCGGGGCGGACCAGCGGATCGACGGTGCCGTGGATCACCAGGGTCGGCGCCTTCACCGCGTGCAGCCGTTCCTTGCGGCTGCCCGAAGCCAGGATGGCGCGGAGCTGGCGGCCGACGCCGGCCGGATTGAGGCCGCGCTCGAACGTGCGTTCCGCGCGCGAGCGATCGAGCGCCTCGTCTTCCGGGAAGGAACCGACGCGCAGGATTTTCCAGGTTTTTGCAAACCGCTCGAAATACTCTTCCCTGGTGGCCGGCGGCGGCGCCATCAGCATCGCGGAGGCCTCGCGGGTCGGCGGCGGCACTTTGGGATTACCCGTGGTCGACATGATCGAGGTCAGCGAGCGCACCCGCTGCGGGAACGAGATCGCGATTTCCTGGGCGATCATGCCGCCCATCGAGGCGCCGACCAGATGCGCCGACTTGATGCCGAGCACGTCCATCAGCCCGGTCGTATCTTTGGCCATGTCGAGCAGCGTGTAGGGCGCGGCTACCGGGATTTTCAGGAACCGCAGCTTGAGCAGTTCGACGGCCGTGAGGCGCTTGCCGCCGCTCAATTTGCCTGACTTGCCGATATCGCGATTGTCGAAGCGGATGACGCGAAAGCCGCGCGCGGCGAGCTGACGGCAGAAATCGTCGTCCCAGTGGATCATCTGGGCCCCTAACCCCATGATCAGCAGCATCGGTTCTGCGCTCGCCTCGCCAAAAATCTCGTAGCAAATGTCGATACCGTTGGCGCTGACGATCTGCGGCGGCTGATGGGCTTGCGGGTTCACGGTGGGCTATCCCCTTGGGTGGTATCGCGATGAGGAAACTCTATGCCACGGTTTGTCGCATGGCAGAAGGCTTTCCGTGGCTTGGTGTTGACCAGCCCGCCGCAACGGTGTGGTATGCTTGGAAACAAGCGAAGCGTGCAAAGCGCTCGTAACCGTCCGGGAGAGCGCCAATGGTCGACAAGGGCAACGATCCTGCCGTGATCTGGCAGACGATGATCGGCGAGATGGAGAAGGGGTTCAACGCCTTCGCCAATCGGGCGATGGAGTCGCCGGAATTCAGCAAGGCGATGAATCAGGCCGGCGGTGTTGCTGCGGGCGCGCAGAAGCAGCTCGGCGAGCTCATGGAGAAGTATCTCCTCTCGATGAATCTACCAAGCCGGGCGCAGCTCGTCGGCATGGCCGAGCGGCTGCAGTCAATGGAAGGCCAGCTGAACGAGATCAAGGCGCTGCTGGTTCAGATGAACCGCAACAATGGCGCGCCGAAGGACGGTGGTGCCACGCCGCGACCGCCGCGCACCAAGCGTCCTCCCTCGGAAGGAGAACAGAAATGAGCGCCACCGCTGGCCTGAGATCCGCGGCCCTCGATCTGGCTGCCATCCCGGAACGGATCCAGTCCGAGGTGGAGCGCGCTATCCAGCGCAGCATCAAGGGCGTCGAATATATCGCTTCCTCCGGGCCGTCGCTGGGATCGACGCCGAAAGACATCCTGGCCGTACGCGGCACCATGAACCTCTATCACTACCGCCCGATGGCGGACGAAATCTACCGCGTGCCGATCCTGATCGTGATGGCGACCACCAACCGCGGCTACATCCTCGATATGGTGCCCGGCCAGAGCTTCATCGAATTCCTGCTCAAGCGCGGTTACGACGTTTACATGCTGGACTGGACCGCGCCGAAGCCGGAGGAGAAGTCGCTTGGGATGGAGGACTACGTCCTCGACTTCATTCCGGATTGCGTCCGCCGCCTGCAGCAGGATTCCGGCGAGCAGGATGTCACCGTGATCGGCTATTGCTTCGGCGGCGTGCTGTCGCTGCTGTACGGCTCGATCTTCAGCGACGGGCCGATGAAGAATTTGATCTGCTTCACCACGCCGATCGATTTTCGCGAGATGAAGCTGTTCTCGAATTTCTCGGACCGGCGCTATTTCGATGTCGACCGCCTGGTCGACAGCGTCGGCAACGTACCGCCGGAAATGATCCTGTCCTCGTTCGAGATGCTGCGGCCGGCCTCGCGCGCGGTCAGCCAGGTGCAATTATGGGAGAACATCTGGAACGACGAGTTCGTCAAATCGTACCGGATGTTCGATCGCTGGGCGACCGATACGCTGCCGCTGGCCGGCGAATATTTCCGCGCCATCACCAAGGACCTGATGTGGGACAACAAATTGTTCAACGACACCATGTCAGTCGGCGGCCGTGCGGCGGATATTTCCAAGATCGAGGTGCCGATCCTGCACGCGGTGGCCGAGCACGATCACATCGTGCCCTATGACGCCGCCAAGCATCTGATCGCGAAGGTCGGCTCATCCGACAAGGAAGAGGTGATGCTCAAGGGCGGTCACGTCAGCCTCGTTGCGGGGGCCAACGCCATCAAGCGGCTGTGGCCGAAACTGGACAATTGGTTAGGTGGAAGATCGATATGAGTGAAACACGTTCCTACCCGCGCCACGTCAAGACCGATACCGGCGAGATTGAATTCCGCCTGATGGCGCGGGCCGACGAGCCTGCCGTGCTCGCCTTCGCGCAGAAACTGCCGAGCCATGATCTGCTGTTCCTGCCGCGCAATATCAGCCAGCCCAAGGTGCTGTCGGCCTGGATCAACGAGATCGAGCGCGGCGACATCGTAAGCCTGCTGGCGGTGAAGGCGGGGGCGGTGGTCGGCTGCGGCACGCTGGTGCGCGATCCGCACTCCTGGTCGCCGCATGTCGGCGAGATCCGGATGGTGGTGTCGCAGGACGTCCGCGGCCAGGGCGTCGGCCGCGCGCTGTCGCAGGAGACCTTTGCGCTGGCGCTCGGCGCCGGGCTGGAAAAGCTGTCGGTTCAAATGACGGTGGATCAGCAGGCGGCCATCGCGCTGTTCGAAAGCCTCGGCTTCAAGGCCGAGGCGCTGCTGCGCGACCACGTCCGCGACGTCGACGGCAAGAAGCACGACATCGTCGTCCTCGGGCACAATGTGGCGCAGGTTCGGGCACAGATGGAGGCCTACGGGCTTCCCGGGGCGGTCCAGCACTAGCCTAAAGTGGAACTTTCGCCGGTTTCCTGGGCAAATCGCTTAGCGTTAAGGCCGATCACGAATTCGTGATATCGCGATGCACCATTGATGTTGCGCCGCACCATTAATTATGGCACAACCCTCTCGCCCCGGGCCAAACCGGACGGGGTGAGCCCATAGCTCAAACCTGAGGATGGAGAGACCCCAATGACCACCGAAACCAGTTCCGTGCTGAATACCGTCAAGGAAGCCTTCGCGCCCGTCACCGAGGCGTTCACCAAGCTCCAGAACATGGAAGTTCCGGAAGCTGCCCGTGAGTTCGTGAAGAAGCAGGCCGAGACCGCCAAGGTTCGCGCCGCCGACTTCCATGCCGGTTCCGAGAAGGTGACCGCCGCGATCGAGACCGCTGTTGCCGGTTCGGTCACCGAGGCCGCCAAGATCAGCCGCAACATCCAGCAGGCGCTTTATCAGGACGCGGAAGCGTTCTTCGCCGGCATCGACAAGCTCGCTTCTGCCAAGTCGCTGAGCGAAGCCGCCCAGATCCAGTCGGACATGGTCCGTGCGCGCGGCGAAGTTCTCGTCTCGCGGGCGAAGGCCACCACCGAATATCTCGGCAAGCTCGTCGCCGACGGTGCCAAGACCGCACAGGACAACTTCTCCAAGGTCTACACCAAGACCGCCTGATCGCGTTTCCCTGCCAACTGCCGTTTCGAAGGCCCGCTTTGCGGGCCTTCTTTTTGACGGGCGTCTGGCGTTCCCCGGATGCTGCGCAGCGCGCCGCATGTTTGCGGCGTGGTGCGCTGCTGATCCGGGGTCCATCGTACCTATATCAGTTGTGGGTCCCGGCTCTGCGGAGCAGCGTGAAGAACGCTGCACCGCGTCCGGGACACGTAGCGTGTGGAGCGTTAGACCACTTACTTTTCTCCGAAAGCCGTCATGAGCCTTCCCGCCACCTTCGTCATCGACGCTCCCGGCGACGCGCAACGCGCCGCCGAGCTGCGGCGCGTGAAGTGGCTGGCGACATCGGTGCTGGCGGCAACACTGTTGCTGTTCATCGCCGCGAAGGTGCTGCTGCCGCTGCATCCGGCCTTCGGCTTCATCGCGGCGTTTGCGGAGGCCGCGACCATCGGCGGCCTCGCCGACTGGTACGCCGTGGTAGCCTTGTTCCGCAGGCCCCTGGGCTTGCCGATCCCGCACACCGCAATCATCCAGAGCAATCAGCACCGCATCGCCGACAAGCTCGGCGAATTCATCGAGGTGCATTTCCTCGAAGCCGCCCCCGTCGAGGCCAAACTGCGCCAGATCGATTTCGGCTCGTTCATCGCCGACTGGCTGCGCGACCGCAAGCGCAGCGAGGATCTCGCGCGGTTTGCGCTGCGGCTGTTGCCGGAAGCGGTCTCGGCGACGGAAAGTTCGGGCCTGATGACATTCGTCAGCCGCCGCATCACCGCGAAATTGATGTCGATCGATCTGGCGCCGCTCGCCGCCGGCACCCTGCGCGGCTTCGTGCAGGAAGGCCGCCATCAGGGATTGCTCGACGATATCCTGCGCGTGATGCATCAAACGCTGACGCAGGCGGAAACCATGGCCGTGATCCGCGAAAAGATCCGCGCTGAATTGCCGACACTTTTGAAGCTCTATCGCGCTGACCGGTTTCTGGTGAACCGGATCGTGGCCTCCGCAACGACCTTCTTCGAGGAAGTGCGCAACGATCCAAAACACCCGTTCCGCGGTGAATTCGATCGCATGCTGCTGTCGTTCGTCGATCGGCTCGGCACGGACAAAGCCTTTGCCGATCGCATCGACGGCCTGAAGCGCGATCTGCTGGCGCGGCCGGAACTCGGCGACCTCGCGCGCAATGTCTGGTCGAATGTGCGCTTGTTCATCGAACGCAGCGCCTCGGGCGAGACGCAGGTGCTGCAGCAGATTCTGGCGCGGATGTTCGCGGAGGCGGGCGAGGCGCTGGCCGGCGATGCCGAGCTGCGCGCCGAGATCAACCAGGGTCTCGTGGCCGTGCTCAAAACCGTGATCGCCGAGCAGAAGAGCGGCGTCTCGACCTTCATCTCCGATCAGGTCAAGGCCTGGGACATGGGGCAATTGCTACAGCTGATCGAAATCAACATCGGCCGGGACCTGCAATACATCCGCTTCAACGGCTCGCTGATCGGCGGGCTTGCCGGCCTGGCGTTGTACACGCTTGAGTACCTGCTGCGGTGGCTGTGACTAATTAATCACGACCGCGTTTTTACTGGCGATTGTTGCAGTGCGTTCCGCTTGAAAGGGCAGAATCAGTTCCCTAGCTTTTCAAGTGAGGTTGTTGCGTTGCGGAACGATTCTACCGAGGAGACGTCTTCTAATTTGCCCCATTTGGCCGGCTGCCGGGATGTAAGGGGCCAAGCCTGAACACAAGCCTGAACAGGAGATACGATGTCCGTTGCTGCGCAGACGCTTCGCCCGCCATCCAGAACCCTGATGTTTTTGGAAGGGCGAGCCATTTCCGAGTTGGGCGCGTTTCTCGGGGCCTTGCCGCTTCTCGGCCTGGCGCCCCGAGGTGACGGGCACCCGGTGCTGGTATTGCCCGGCCTCGTCGCCTCCGACACCTCGACGCGGCCGCTGCGCAGTTTTCTGAAGAGCAAAGGCTACGCCGTCAGCGGCTGGCGGCAGGGCCGTAATCTCGGGCTGCGCCATGGCGTGCAGCACGCGATGGTCGACCTGGTGCAGGAATTGAACGACACCCATGGCCGCAAGGTCTCGCTGGTCGGCTGGAGCCTCGGTGGTCTCTACGCGCGCCAGCTCGCCAAGATGATGCCGGAGCGTGTGCGCTCGGTGATCACGCTCGGCAGTCCGTTTGCAAGCGGTCCGAAGGCGACCAACGCCTGGCGCGTCTACGAGATGGCCAGCGGCCGTCGCGCCGACGAAGAGGATGCGCGGTTCGGTGGATCGCTGGCCAGCACCCCCCCGGTGCCGACCACCGCGATCTTCAGCCGCACCGACGGCATCTGCGCCTGGGAAGGCTGCCGCGAACAGACCTCGTCCATGTCCGAAAGCATCGAAGTCGAAAGCAGCCATTGCGGCATGGGCCATCATCCCGCCGCGGTCTTTGCGGTCGCCGATCGGCTGGCGCAGCCCGAGGGCAAATGGGCGCCGTTCGATCGCAGCGGCTGGCGTAGCCTCGCCTATCCCGATCCGAACCGCTGATTGCGAAGCGCCGGCGTAAGTCGGCGCGGCGCTTGCTTACCTCGCCCCGCTTGCGGGGAGAGGTCGGCGCGTAGCGCCGGGTGAGGGGGACTCTCCGCGCATTCGGTATTCGTTGAGGCAGCCCCTCACCATAGCCGATGCTTTGCATCGGCGTTCTTCTACCAAGAACGGCGGCGATAGGCCGCCTGCGCCCTCTCCCCGCAAGAGCGGGGCGAGGGAGAAGCAGCACTGCCGTTGTCGTGAATCCACAAAACGCGGTATGCGTTGACGCATGCCGCAACCGCCGCTCGCCCGCATCGTCGACCAGTTGAAGCGCGAACCGTCGCGCACCGGCTCCATCGTCATCACCGTGTTCGGCGATGCCATCGTGCCGCGCGGCGGCTCGGTCTGGCTCGGTACGCTGCTGGAATTTTTCGAGGCGCTCGACATCGACAGCGGCGTGGTGCGCACGGCGATGTCGCGGCTCGCCACCGACGGCTGGCTCGAGCGCAACAAGGTCGGCCGCAACAGTTTTTACCGGCTGGCCAAAAAGGGCCGGCAGACCTTTGCCGCCGCCACCCGGCATATCTACGATCCGCCGCCGTCCGACTGGACCGGACGCTTCGAGCTGCTGCTGATCGGCAATGGCGAGGACCGTGACGCGTCGCGCGAGGCCCTGAAGAACGCAGGCTTCGGCAGTCCGCTACCGGGCGTCTGGGTGGCGCCGTCGGGGGTGGCTGTTCCCGAAGAAGCCGCAAGCGCGATCCGCCTCGAAGTCTCCGCCGAGGACGACAGCGGCAGGCGTCTGCTCAGCGAAAGCTGGCCGCTGCAACGCACCGCGGATGCCTATCAAAAGTTCATGAAAACCTTCGAGCCATTGCGCGGCTGGATCGGCCGCGGCGAGCCGCTCACCGAGGCCGACGCCTTCGCCGCGCGCATCCTGCTGATCCATCATTACCGCCGTGTGGTGCTGCGCGATCCGCTGTTGCCGACGTCGCTGTTGCCCCGGGATTGGCCGGGCGGGGCGGCGAGGGAGCTCTGCGGCGAGATCTATCGCGGGCTGCTTCGTCAGTCCGAACAATGGCTTGACCGCCACGCGACGAACGAAAACGGCCCGCTGCCGAAGCCCGCCGCGGAACTGGCGCGGCGGTTTGACGGGATGTAAATATGTTACAAAAATATCTTGCATGTTTAAAGTTTTGATATATATCAAAGCCAACAACATTCGGGAGGCCCGGCCATGTACACGCAGGCGCTCAACACGTCCGACGGCGAAGACCGCCACATCGAGGACGCCGAACGATCCGCGCAGTTCCAGGCGCGCATCGATGCCGACGAGCGCATCGAGCCGAATGACTGGATGCCGGCGGCCTACCGCAAGACGCTGACCCGGCAGATTTCCCAGCACGCCCATTCCGAAATCGTCGGCATGCTGCCCGAGGGCAATTGGATCACCCGCGCGCCGTCACTGCGCCGCAAGGCCGCGCTGCTGGCCAAGGTGCAGGACGAATGCGGCCACGGGCTTTATCTCTACGCCGCCGCCGAGACGCTCGGCACCTCGCGTGAAGAGCTGGTCGACCTGATGCTGGCGGGCAAGGCAAAATATTCCTCGATCTTCAATTACCCGACGCTGACCTGGGCCGACATCGGCGCGATCGGCTGGCTGGTCGATGGCGCGGCGATCATGAACCAGATTCCGCTGTGCCGCTGCTCCTATGGTCCCTATGCGCGCGCGATGATCCGGGTCTGCAAGGAAGAGTCGTTCCATCAGCGTCAGGGTTTTGAAATCATGGTGACGCTGTCGCGCGGCACCGAAGAGCAGAAGGCGATGGCGCAGAGCGCGCTGGATCGCTGGTGGTGGCCGGTGCTGATGATGTTCGGCCCGCCCGACAAGGTCAGCCAGCACTCGGACACCTCGACCAAATGGAAGATCAAGCGTTTTTCCAATGACGAGCTGCGCCAGAAATTCGTCGATGCCACCGTGCCGCAGGCGCAGTTTTTGGGGCTCACGATTCCCGATCCCGGCATGAAGCAGAATGCCAGCGGCAACTGGGAATACAGCGCGATCGACTGGACGGAGTTCAATGCCGTGCTGGCCGGCAATGGGCCTTGCAACCGCGATCGGCTCGCAGCGCGACGCAAGGCGCATGACGACGGCGCCTGGGTGCGCGAGGCCGCAATGGCTTACGCCGAGAAGCGCCGGCATCGGCAACTCGCGCAAGCCGCCGAATAGAGGGAGACCGCGATGGCGACGCCGAACATTCCGCTCTGGGAAGTTTTTATCCGCAGCCGCAATGGTCTTGCGCACAAGCATGTCGGCTCGCTGCATGCGACCGACGCCACGTTGGCGCTGCAGGCCGCGCGCGACATCTACACCCGCCGCGGCGAGGGCCTTTCGATCTGGGTGGTGCCCTCAAACGCGATCACCGCCTCCGATCCAGCCGAGAAGGGCATGATGTTCGAGCCGGCGGAGTCCAAGATCTACCGGCACCCGACGTTTTACGACGTGCCGGACGAAGTCGGCCATATGTGATTTTCGCTCCGTCATCGCGAGCGCAGCGAAGCAATCCATCGGGCCGCAAAAAGGAAGAATGGATTGCTTCGTCGCTTCGCTCCTCGCAATGACGGCAACAAACTAACGCGATCAGGTCAACAACATGGCTGTAGCGAACATATCGGTCTCCGAGACCCCGCTGGTGCTCTACACCCTGCGCCGCGCCGACGACGCGCTGATCCTGGGCCATCGGCTGTCGGAATGGTGCGGCCATGCCCCGATGCTGGAAGAGGACATGGCGCTCGCCAATATGGGCCTCGATCTGCTCGGCCAGGCGCGCGAGCTCTATAGCTACGCTGCCAAGGTCGAGGGCAAGGGCAACGACGAAGACAAGTTCGCCTATCTGCGTGACGTCAGGCAGTACCGCAATTTGTTGCTGCTGGAACAGCCGAATGGCGACTTTGCGCGCACGATTGCACGGCAATTCTTCTATGCCGCCTTCGCCGATCTCTACTGGCGCGCGATGATGAAGTCGAGCGATCCGACGCTGGCCGCGATCGCGGCAAAGTCGGAGAAGGAGAGCGCGTATCACTTGCGGCATTCGTCGGAATGGATGGTCCGGCTCGGCGACGGCACCGAGGAGAGTCACACCCGCGCGCAAACCGCGATCGACGATCTCTGGGCTTTTACCGGCGAGATGTTCGCGGTCGACGACAGCGAGCGCGCCCTGATCGATGCCGGCATCGCGATCGATCCCGCCGCGCTGCATGCGCAGTGGCTCAAGACCGTCTCCGACGTCGTGGATGAGGCGACGCTCGCGCTGACCAAGAATAACTGGATGCAGCAGGGCGGCCGCAGCGGCCGGCACAGCGAGCATCTCGGCCATCTCCTCAGCGAATTGCAATCGATGCAGCGGACTTTTCCGGGTGCGACATGGTAGCCGCCGTGCTCAGCGATTCCGATCTGCGCCAGCGCGCCTGGAACGCGGCTGCGCAAGTGGTCGATCCGGAAATCCCGGTGCTGACGATTGCCGATCTCGGCGTGCTCCGGGACGTCGCGGTCAGCGACGGCCATGTCGAGGTCGCGATCACGCCGACCTATTCCGGCTGCCCGGCGATGAACATGATCGCGCTCGAGATCGAACTGGCGCTGGAACGCGAAGGATTTCAGAAGCCGAACATCCGCACCGTGCTGTCGCCGGCCTGGACCACCGACTGGATGACCGACGATGGCCGCCGCAAGCTCAGGGAATACGGTATCGCGCCGCCGCAGGCCGGCAGCGGCCGCCGCGCGCTGTTCGGCGAACAGCAGGTGGCGTGCCCGCAATGCGGATCTGTCGATACCGAAGTGCTGTCCGAATTCGGCTCGACCTCGTGCAAGGCGCTGTGGCGCTGCAAGAACTGCCGCGAACCCTTCGACTATTTCAAGTGTCATTGAGATGATCCGTCATTGCGAGCGAAGCGAAGCAATCCATCGAGCCACAAGGGAAGTGTGGATTGCTTCGTCGCTTCGCTCCTCGCAATGACGGGGGGAGTTTATTGATGTCGCTTACCCCGCGTTTTCACCGCCTTTCCGTCAACGACCTGCGCCGCGAAGCGCCGGATGCGGTGTCGCTGACATTTGCGATTCCCAGAGAGCTGGCCGACGATTACAGCTTCGCGCCGGGTCAGTATCTGACCCTGCGCACGACGATGGACGGCGAGGAAGTGCGCCGCTCCTATTCGATCTGCTCCGGCCCCGATGATGGTGAATTGCGGATCGCCGTGAAGAAGGTCGATGGCGGGGCGTTCTCGAGCTGGGCTGCGGATGAATTGAAGGCCGGCGACGAGCTCGACGTGATGACGCCGACCGGCCGCTTCGGTGTCGCGCATGCGCCCGATTCCGCGCGGGTCTATGTCGGATTTGCCGCGGGCTCGGGCATCACGCCGATCCTGTCGATCGTGAAGGGCGTGCTGACGCGCGAGCCGAACAGCCGCTTCTTCCTGTTCTACGGCAACCGCTCGACCTCGGGCATGCTGTTCCTCGAAGAACTGGAAGAGCTGAAAGACCGTTTCATGCAGCGCTTCTCGTTGTTCCATGTCATCTCGGGCGAAGAGCAGGACATTCCGATCCTGCATGGCCGGCTCGATGGCGAGAAGGTCAGGGTGCTGCTGCGTTCGCTGGTGCCGGCGCCCAGCGTCGACCACGTCTTCATCTGCGGCCCGGCCGGTATGAGCGAGGACATCGAGACCACCTGCCGCGAGATCGGCATTGCCGATGACAAAATTCACGTCGAGCGCTTCGTCTCCGAATTCGGCGGCAAGCCGCGCGCGAAGAAAGTTGTTTCGCCTGGCGCGCCGCCGAAGGCGACGGCTTCGCTGATCATCGACGGCAAGCGCCGCGAGGTCCCGGTCGCCGAGGATGAATCGATCCTCGATGCGGCGCTGCGCGCCGGCATGGATCTGCCGTTCGCCTGCAAGGGCGGCATGTGCTCGACCTGCCGCGCCAAGCTGGTCGAGGGCGAAGCGCAGATGGAAGTGAACTATTCGCTGGAGCCGTGGGAGCTGAAGGCGGGATTTATTCTCACCTGCCAGGCGCGGCCATGCTCGGACAAGGTCGTGGTCGATTACGACCACGTTTGATCGTCATTCCGGGGCGCGTCGTAGACGCGAACCCGGAATCTCGAGATTCCGGGTCTGGTTCTTCGGACCATCCCGGAATGACGGAAGTGGACAGCGTTGACAGCTCGGGTGCTGCGCTCAAAACTAACGGCAGAGAGGCCTGACTATACGGGCCCGGCAACAGGGAGTTCGAAGTGAACGTCAAGGCTACGCTTTCGCCGGAAGATCTCGCGCACGCCTGCGCGGACGCGATGTGGAAGGAGGATGACGCCAGTCAGGGCCTCGGCATGGAGATTGTCGAGATCAAGCCCGGGCAGGCGACGCTGTCCATGACCGTGAGGCCGTACATGGTCAACGGCCAGCGCATCGCCCATGGCGGCTTCATCTTCACGCTGGCGGACTCCGCCTTTGCCTTTGCCTGCAACACCCACAACGATCGCGTCGTCGCGGCAGAGGGTAACATCACCTTCATCCGGCCGGGCAAGCTCGGCGACCGCCTGGTTGCGACCGCGCGCGAAATCTCGCGCAGCGGACGATCCGGAATCTATGACGTACGCGTCACCGTGAACGACATTGTCATTGCCGAGTTCCGCGGTCATTCGCGCGCCATCGCAGGCACGTGGCTGCCGGTAGCCGAGACCGATACCAAACAAAAATAGATTTCAGGGAAACGCGCCATGGCCATGACGAAGCTCAAATCCAGCGGAAGCGGTTACCACGCCGAAATGGACGACGCCGAGCGCGCCTCGCGCGACGAGATCATGGCGTTGCAGACCAAACGCCTCGCCTGGTCGCTGGCGCATGCCTACGATAACGTCGCGCATTACAAGAAGGCGTTCGACAAGGCCGGCGTCCATCCCGGCGATTTCAAGCAGCTCTCCGACCTCGCCAAATTCCCGTTCACGGTGAAAACCGATTTGCGCGATAATTATCCGTTCAACATGTTCGCGGTGCCGCGCGAAAAACTCGTGCGCGTCCACGCGTCTTCCGGCACCACCGGCAAGCCGATCGTGGTCGGCTACACCAGGGGCGATATCGACACCTGGTCGGACGTGATGGCACGCTCGATCCGCGCCGCCGGCGGCCGCTCCGGCATGATCATGCACAACGCCTATGGCTACGGCCTGTTCACCGGCGGGTTGGGGGCGCATTACGGCGCCGAAAAACTCGGCTGCACGGTGGTGCCGGTTTCCGGCGGCATGACCGAGCGACAGGTGCAGCTGATCAACGATTTCAAGCCCGACATCATCACGGTGACGCCGAGCTACATGCTGGCGATTCTCGACGAGTTCAAAAGGCTGGGCCTCGACCCGCGCAAATCCTCGCTCAGATTCGGCATCTTCGGCGCCGAACCCTGGACCAACGCGATGCGCGCCGAAATCGAGCATGCCTTCGACATGGACGCGACCGACATCTACGGCCTCTCCGAGGTGATCGGCCCCGGTGTCGCGCAGGAATGCGTGGAGACCAAGGACGGCCTGCACATCTGGGAGGACCATTTCTATCCCGAAGTGATCGATCCCGAGACGGGCGCGGTGCTGCCTGACGGCGAGAAGGGCGAACTGGTGTTCACCTCGCTGACCAAGGAAGGTTTTCCGATCATCCGCTACCGCACCCGCGACCTGACGCGGCTGCTGCCGGGCACGGCGCGGCCGGGCATGCGGCGGATGGAGAAGGTCACGGGACGGTCCGACGACATGATCATCCTGCGCGGCGTCAACGTGTTCCCGACCCAGATCGAGGAGGCGCTGCTGGCCACCGACTGGTGCGGCGGCCATTTCGTCATCGAGCTGACGCGCGAAGGGCGAATGGACGAAATGACGGTGCTGGCGGAAGCGCGTTCCGAGAGCTGGGACGGCAGCGGTCTGGCCGGCCAGGCCGAAAAGGTCGCGACCTTCATCAAGAACACGATTGGCATCACCGCGCGCATCAAGGCGGTGGCGCCCGAGACGCTGGAACGTTCGCTCGGCAAGGCGAAACGGGTTTACGACAAGCGGCCGAAAGGGTAACTCCTGCCTCTCAGGTCAGACGAGACAGCGGGAAAATCCTTGATGCCGGTTGCCGAAAAACCAGATGCACCGCCTGTTGCGGTCGATGCGCGCTGCGTCCGGCTGTCGGCGAAGGCGGACAATGCCGCTTCGCTGGCGCCGGGGGTCGAGACCCGCGCTTTGTCGCGCGGCGCCGATGAGCTGCTGATCGAGGTCAAGGCGGCGGCGGTCAATCCGTCGGACGTCAAGGCTGCCACCGGGTTGATGGCTTACGCAGTATTTCCCCGCACGCCCGGCCGCGATTATGCGGGGGTCGTGGTCGACGGCCCGGCGGGCTGGGTCGGGCGCGAAGTGTTCGGCTCCTCCGGCGATCTCGGCATCCGCCGCGACGGAACCCATGCGACGCATCTCGTGGTCGAAGCCGATGCGGCGGTCGAAAAGCCCACGGGTCTATCGTGGGAGCAGGCCGCGGGCATCGGCGTGCCCTTCGTCACCGCCATGGAAGGCCTGCGCCGCGCCGGCGTTCCGAAGCCGGGCGAGACCGTGCTGGTCATGGGCGTCAACGGCAAGGTCGGTCAGGCGGCGGTGCAGATCGCGAGCTGGCACGGTGCGCGCGTGATCGGCGTGGTGCGCAGGAACGAGCCCTATGAAGGTCACGCCAATTCCAAGGTCGACGTCGTCGATGCCTCGGCGACGGATGTCGCGACGCGAGTCCGTGAACTGACCGGCGGCATGGGCGCCGATATCGTGTTCAACACCGTCGGCGATCCCTATTTCCAGGCCGCGCATCAATCGCTCGCCTTGCGCGGGCGCCAGATCCTGATCGCCGCGGTCGACCGCATCGTGCAGTTCAACATTCTGGAATTCTATCGCGGCCAGCACACCTATGTCGGCATCGACACGCTCGGCCTGTCGTCGATCGCGACCGGCGCAGTGCTGCGCGAGCTCGGCCCCGGCTTCGCCGGCGGGCACCTCAAGCCGTTTCCGATCAAGCCTGCCGCGATCTATCCGTTGGAGCAGGCCAAGGCGGCGTTCATCGCAGTCGCGGGCTCGTCGCGCGACCGCGTCATCCTGCGGCCGTAAATAGAATTACGAACGTCATTGCGAGGAGCGAAGCGACGAAGCAATCCATTCTTTCTTTTCGTAGCGCGATGGATTGCTTCGCTTCGCTCGCAATGACGGTAGTCTCTGCAGACTCTGAGGGAACACGCCCATGGACTCCGCCGCTAACATCGTCGTCCTTGCCGGCCTCGTCATCGGCCTGATCTATGGAGCGGTCGGGCTGCTCTCGGGCTTTTGCATGATGAGCAGCCTGCGCGGCCTGTGGGCGGAGGGCGACGGCCGGCTGGTCCGGACCTACGCGCTGGCGATCGGGGTTGCGATTGCGGCCTCGCAGCTTCTCGCGGCACGCGGTCTGGTCGATCTCGGCAAGTCGATCTATCTGCAGCCGTCATTCTCGGCGCCGGTGATGTTCCTCGGCGGGCTGCTGTTCGGCTACGGCATGGTGATGTCGAACGGCTGCGGCTCGCGGGCGCTGGTGCTGCTCGGCCGCGGCAATCTGCGTTCCTTCGTCGTGGTGATCGTGCTCGGCATTTTCGCGGAGATGACGCTGAAGGGCCTGATCGCGCCGGCGCGTATCGCGATGGTGCAGGCGTCGCAGGCGACGGCAAAGCTGACCTCGGTGCCGGCGCTGCTGTCGGCCGTCGGACTCGGCGAGATACCCTCGCGCATGATCGCCGCTTCGGTCCTGAGCGCGGCGCTGATCATCTTTGCTTTCGCGCATGAGCCGTTCCGGAAATCATGGGGCCAGATCGCCGCCGGCCTTATCGTCGGCGTTCTCGTCGCCGCCGGCTGGTACGCGACCGGCTATCTCGGCGCCGACGATTTCAATCCGACGCCGGTGACCTCGCTCACCTTCATCGCGCCGATCGCGGACGCGCTGCAATATGTCATGCTGTCGACAGGATCGACGCTGAATTTCGGCATCGTCACGGTGTTCGGCGTGTTTGCCGGCAGTCTGGCGACGGCGCTGGCCACCGGCCGCTTTCATCTCGAAGGCTATCAATCGCCGCGTCATATGCTGCGCTCCGCCGGCGGCGCGGCGCTGATGGGCGCCGGCGGCGTCATGGCGCTCGGCTGCTCGATCGGCCAGGGGTTGACGGGGCTCTCGACGCTGTCGCTGGTGTCATTCGTTGCGGTCGCCGGAATTTTGGCGGGCACCGCCATCGGCCTGCGCGGCGCGCTCCGCGTCAGGCCGCTGGCGGCGGCCTAGACACTTTTGCCTTTCAATCCGCAGCCTTGGTCACGATACGCACCTCCGACGTCAGGGTGCGATGCACCGGGCACTTGTCGGCGATCTCCATCAGCCGTTGGCGTTGATCGGCGTCGAGCGCGCCCTCGATTGCGATCACGCGGTCGATCTGGTCGAGCATCCCCACCTTGGTTTCGCATTCGGCGCAATCTTCCGCATGGATCTTGCTGTGCTGGAGCGTCACCGTGACGCGCTCGAGCGGCAGCGATTTGCGGTCGGCATACATCCGCATGGTCATCGACGTGCAGGCGCCGAGGCCCGCGAGCACGAAATCATACGGCCCGGGGCCGCTATCCTGACCACCTGCGGCTGTAGGTTCGTCGGCCAGCATCTGGTGCGGGCCCATGGTGACGGTTTGCTGGAACTTGCCGGCGCGGGTCTCGCGCACCACGACATGGCGCGGCGCTTCGCTGCGATCGGTGGCCGGTTCCGCTGTAGCGACGTCGATGTAGCGCTCGGACCAGGCGGTGATGACACCGGCGACATAGGCGGCGTCGCGCTTGCCGCTGAGCAGATGATCCGCGCCCGCCAGCGAGACAAAGCTCTTGGGATGTTTGGCCGCGACGAAGATCTGCGTGGCGTTGTCGATCCCGACGGTGTCGTCGGTCGGAGAATGCATGATCAGCAGCGCCTTGTGCAGTTTTGCGACATGCGCCATCAGGCCGTGCTCAGCTATGTCGTCGAGGAATTCGCGCTTGATGCGGAACGGCCGGCCGGCGAGTGCGACTTCGACCTCGCCGTGCTTGCGGATGTCCTCGATGCTATCCTTGAAAAGGTGAGTGACGTGCGCGGGATCGGAGGGGGCTGCGATCGTGACCACCGCCTTGGCTTCCGGAACCTGCCCGGCGGCGGCCAGGATCGCGGCGCCGCCGAGGCTGTGCCCGATCAGGATCGTCGGTGCCTGCCGGGTCTCGCGCAGATGATCGGCAGCGCGGACGAGGTCGGCGACGTTGGAGGAGAAGGTCGAATTGGCGAAATCGCCTTCGCTGGAACCAAGGCCGGTGAAATCGAACCGCAGCACCGCTATACCCTTGGCCGCCAGCGCGGTCGCAATTCGCTTCGCCGCCAGCACGTCCTTGCCGCAGGTGAAGCAATGCGCGAACAGCGCGTAGGCGGTAGGCTTGCGCTCGGGCAGATCGAGTGCGGCGGCGAGTTGATGGCCGCCTTCGCCGGTGAATTGGAAACGTTCAGTTGGCACGGTGGCCTCCATGATGGTTGTGGCCGCTTACCTCTCCCGATGGAAGAGGTGAAGAAATCAATCCCCGGAATATCGCTCTTCCTTCCAGGGATCGCCGCGGTTGTGATAGCCGCGAACTTCCCAATAGCCCGGCGCGTCCTCGCCAAGGAATTCGATGCTCTGCAGCCATTTGGCGCTCTTCCAGAAATAGAGATGCGGCACGACGAGACGCACCGGGCCGCCGTGCTCCTGCTCCAGCGGCTGGCCCGACCAGCTATGCGCGAGCAGGGCGTCTTCGGCGGCAAAATCTTCCAGCGAAAGATTGGTGGTGTAGCCGTCATGGGAATGCAGCACCACGAAACGGGCCTCCTCGCGCGGCTGGCAGGCCATCAGCAGATCGCGGGTGGCGAGGCCTTCCCATTGATTGTCGTAGCGCGACCAGGTCGTGACGCAGTGGATGTCGGAGAGGAATTGCGTCTGCGGCTGCGCCGTGAACTGCGCAAAGTCCCAGAAGATCGGCTGTTCGACCGCGCCGTAAACGTCGAGCCGCCAGCGCTCGCGCGAGATGTTCGGCGTCAGGCCGAGATCGAGCGTCGGCCAATCCTTCGTCAGATGCTGTCCGGGCGGCAGGCGCTGGTTTTCGGGACGCGAGATCCTTCCGGTGAGGAAGCGTCCCTCGCGCGCCCAGCGTTCCTTGCTGCGCGTCAGCTTGCTCTCGGGCGGGGGCTCGTTGTCGTCGGTCATGCCGGGACCAGTCATTCGTGGCGATGCATCGCCGATTCATGCTTGGTGTCGCGCATCGTTGCATAGATGAGCAGCGACAGAAAGATCATGCCCGAGAGGTAGTAATAGAACCAGTCCTCATGGCCGAGGCTCTTGAAGTACAGCGCGACCGCGGGCGCGGTGCCGCCGAACAGCGACACCGTGATCGCATAGGGCAGGCCGACGCCGAGCGCGCGGACATTGGTCGGGAACAATTCGGCCTTCACGATGGCGTTGATCGAGGTATAGCCGGCGACGAAGATCCAGGCGGTGCAGATCAGCAGGAAGGCCATGAAGGGCGACTTGGTCTCCTTCAAGGTGGTCAGGATCGGGACCGTCGACAGCGTGCCGACGACGCCGAAGAAGATCAGCAACGGCTTGCGGCCGATGCGGTCGGACAGCGCGCCATAGAGCGGCTGCAGGATGGTCGCGAAGATCAGCGAGCCGAAGATCACGAAGGTGGTCTGGTCCTCGGTGAGGCCGACCGACAGTTTGACAAAGGTCTGCATGTAGGTGGTGAAGGTATAGAACGCCGCGGTGCCGCCGGCGGTGAGGCCGACCACCAGCAGAAGTTCCCGCGGATAGTTCAAAAGTCCGACGATCGAGCCGGTCGGTTTGGAGAGCTTCTTGGCTTCCTCGAACGCTTCGGTCTCGTGCAGATTGCGCCGCATCACGGCGGCAAAGATCGCAAGGAAAGCCCCGATCACGAACGGAATCCGCCAGCCCCAGGCCCTCAGTTCGTCTGGCGTCAGGAACACCTTCTGCAGCAACAATAGCACGATGATCGCGGTGAGCTGGCCGCCGATCAGCGTGACGTATTGGAAGCTGGAATAGAAGCCGCGATGATTGGCGTCGGCGACCTCGCTGAGATAGGTGGCGCTGGCGCCGTATTCGCCGCCGAGACTGAGGCCCTCGATGACGCGCGCCATCGCCAGAATGGCCGGCGCGAGCATGCCGATCGAGGCGTAGGTCGGTGTCACCGCGATGATCAGCGAACCGAAGCACATGCAGACCACCGACAGCGTCAGCGACAGCCGCCTGCCATAACGGTCGGCGATGAAGCCGAACAGCCAGCCGCCGAGGGGCCGCATCAGGAAGGTGGCGGCGAACAGCACCGCGGCGTTGAGCTGCTGCACCACCGGATCGCTGTTCGGAAAGAACGCCGGCGCGAAATACAACGCGAACGCGGTATAGGCGTAGAAGTCGTACCATTCGACGAGATTGCCGACCGAGCCGATGAAGATCGCCTTGATGCGGCGCTCGACGTCGGCGATGTCGAGATGATCGGCCGCGGGCTTTATCATTTGTTCTGTCATCTCGGGCTCCGCGAACGACGGTCGTTTCGCTCGTTGATATGTGAATCGATCAGATCGTCGTCAGGATCGCTATTCCTCGGTGACCGCGATGGCGATCTCCGGGCAATTGGTCTGGGCCAGCCATGCCTTGTCTTCCAGCCCCGCGGGAACGGAACCGTCGCCGACCTCGTGGGCGTTGCCGAATTCGTCGAGATCGAACAGTTCGGGCGCCAGCGCCTTGCAGCGCGCATGTCCCTGACATTTGTCCTGGTCGACGCGGATTTTCAGTGTTCCTGACATGGCCGGCCTTCCTCAGCGGCGCGCGCTGCGCGCGCGCCTTGAATTTTCGTGACGGGAGTATAGCCCTGCAAGCGCCGTTCGCCAGCGTTCAAGGCGCCGTCCCGCGGTCTATTTCGGCGCCCTCGGATCGATCGGTGTCGTGCCGCGCACGCCGAGAATGTCCTCCAGCGCCTTGGCGCCTGCGAGAAGCTGCGCCTCGCCGCGCGGCGGCGCCACCATCTGCAATCCGACCGGCAGGCCGCTCGCGGTAAAGCCGCAGGGCAGCGAAAGCGCGGGGCAGCACACCAGCGTAATCGCGTAGACGATGCCGAGCCACTCGACATAATTGTCGAATTTCTTGCCGGCGCATTCGGCGACGTAGCGGTTTTCAACCGGGAACGGCGCCACGATGGTCGCGGGCGTCAGCAGCAGATCGTAGGTATGGAAGAATTCGAGCGTGCGCGCGGTCATCGCGACGCGCTGCGCTTCGGCGCGCTCGAGCTGCTCGACCGTCAGCTTGAGGCCCTCCTCGATGTTCCAGATTACTTCCGGCTTGAGCTGGTCGCGCTTCGTGCGCAGCAGTGCCGCCTTGCTGAGCGCGAAGTCGAAAGCGCGCAGCACGTGGAAACATTCATGGGCCTCGCGCAAATCGGGATGGGCCTCCTCGACGATGACGCCGGAATTGGCCAGCCGCTCGGCCGCCTTGCGGGTGATCGCGGCGACTTCGGGATCGACCGGGGTGATGCCGAGGTCGGGCGAATAGGCGACGCGCTTCGGCTTGTTGCCGGATCGCGCCGCGGACAGAAACGATTTCGGCAGCACCGGCAGCGACAGCGGATCGGCCGGGTGCTCGCCGCTCATCGCATCGAGCAGCAGCGCGAGATCTTCGACATTGCGCGCCATCGGGCCCTGGACGCCGAGATTGCGATCGATCGCAGCAACCGGCGTATGCGCGACCCGGCCGATGCTCGGGCGCATGCCGACGATGCCGCAGAAGCTGGCGGGATTGCGCAGCGAGCCGCCCATGTCGGAGCCGTGGGCGAGCCAGGCCGTGCCGGTCGCGAGCGCCACCGCAGCACCACCCGAGGAGCCCGCGGCCGAGCGCGATGTGTCCCAGGGATTGCGGGTCGCGCCGAACACTTCGTTGAAGGTGTTGGCGCCGGCGCCGAATTCCGGGGTGTTCGACTTGGCGTAGATCACGCCGCCATTGTGTTCGAGATGCTCGACCAGGACATCGGAGTGCGTGGGGATATTGTCCTTATAGATCGGCGAGCCCTGCGTGGTGAGCACGCCGGCGACCGCCGTCAGATCCTTGATCGGCACCGGCAGGCCCGCGAGCAGGCCGCGTTCGCCGGCCGGCTTCTTCATCAGGGTTTTGGCGTGGCTGCGGGCGCGATCGAAGCACAGCGTCGGCAGGGCATTGACCTTGCCATCGACTTCGGCAATCCGTTTTTCCAGTACGTCGAGCAGATCGAGCGGGGTGATTTCGCCCGCGTTCAGTTTGCCAACGACGGCGCACGCCGTTTCCTTCACCAAGTCTTGATCAGCCACTCGCGTCTCTCCCATGCGTCCCGCCTTGAGGTCACCGATGGTGCTGTAGAACATTTTCAGGAAAAGAGGAAACGTGCTCAAGTTGTGGTTCGAATCGGAGACCCAAGCATGACGACGACGTTCGCTGCGCTGGATTGGCGCACCATGAGCCAGGAGGAGCGCGACCGCGGCTTCAATAACGGCGTTGCGGTGCCCGAAAGCGTCGCCATGGTCGCCGGCTGGGAACAGCGTTCCGCCGACATGCGCAAGCGCTACCCCGATCATATCGACCTCCGGTATGGGCCGCGCGAGCGAAACCGGATCGACTTTTTAAAAGCGGGCGACAAAGCGCCGACGCTGCTGTTCATCCATGGCGGCTATTGGCAGACGCGGGCCAAGGAGGTCTTTACGATCGTGGCGGAGGGCCCGATGGCGCACGGCATCAATGTCGCGCTGATCGGTTACACGCTGGCGCCGGACGCGACGCTGGACGAGATCGTCGCCGAGATCCATGCCGGCATCGACTTTCTGGCCAAACAATCGCCGGCGCTTGGCGCGGCCAAAGACGGCATCGTGGTCTCCGGCTGGTCCGCCGGCGGCCATCTCACCTCGATGGCACTGTCGCATCCGCATGTAAAGGCAGGCGTGGCGATATCGGGCATCTACGATCTCGATCCGATCCGGCACAGCTATCTCAACGTCAAGCTCAGGCTCGATGGGCCGATGTCGCACCGCAACTCGCCGATGACGCAGGCGGGCGGCCCGCCAAAACCGTTGTCGCTGGTGGTCGGCAGCGCGGAATTGCCGTTGCTGCGCAAGCAGACCGCGGATTTTGCCGGTCACCGCGCCCGGTATGGATTGCCGGTGACCTATGAGGAAATTCCCGGCGCCAACCATTTCACCATCATGCAGGAGATGATGGCGCCGGAGGGGCGGATCACGACGCTGATCCGGCAGTTGTTCGAGCGGACGGCGGGTTAAGTACGCCGTCATTGCGAGCGAAGCGAAGCAATCCATAGCGCTGCAAAGAAAGTGTGGATTGCTTCGTCGCTTCGCTCCTCGCAATGACGATGGAGCCTACCCCCACCCCGCGCTGATGCCGCCGTCCACCGTGTAAATCACCCCCGAGGTGTACCCCGAGCGATCGGAAGCCAGGAACGCCATCAGGTCGCCGATCTCGCGCGCGTGGGCGGGGCGGCCGAGCGGCATGCCTTTCTGGAATTCCTTGTAACGGTTCTCGTCGCCGAACTGGTGTTTGGCGCGGGTCTTCAACAGCGTGACGTGGCGGTCGGTGCCGACAGGGCCGGGATTGATGCCGACCACGCGGATATTGTCCGCCAGGCTCTTGCCACCCAGCGCGCGGGTAAAAGCCATCAGCGCCGCGTTGCCGGCGCTGCCGCAGATGTAATTGGCGTCGAATTTTTCACCGGCCGCACCGATGTCGTTGACGATCACGCCGTGGCCGCGCGCCTTCATCTGCGCATAGATCGCGCGGGTCAGGTTGATATAGCCGAACACTTTGAGTTCCCAGGCATGCCGCCATGTCGGCTCGTCGATCTTGTCGATCGAGCCGCCCGGGATGTCGCCGGCATTGTTGACGAGGATGTCGATGTCGGCGGCGTCCTTCGCCAGCTTTCCAAGATCGGCAGGATTTCTGAGATCGACGGCATGGGCCGTGGCGCTGATCTGATGGGTGGAACGCAGGCGCTCGGTGAGCGCGTTGAGCGCATCGCCGCTGCGGGCAGCGAGATGAAGGTCGCAGCCTTCCTCGGCGAAGGCTTCGGCCGCGGCAGCGCCAATGCCCTTCGAGGCGCCGGTAATCAGGACGCGCTTGCCGCGTAAATGCAGATCCATGGGAATGCTCGCTTGCTGGGGGATGTCGGCAGGTCGGCTGAATTGGTAGGCGGCCGGTAGTGTGGTGGTCAACATTGCGGTGCAGCGTTGCGCCACGGCAAGGTTTGGTCCATTGCAAGGCCGTCAAATAAGCGGCATTAGCGGCGCGGCGAGTTATCTTAAGGAAATCCCAATGAGCAAAAAGCAATATCGGATCGCGGTCATTCCCGGCGACGGCATCGGCAAGGAAGTCGTCCCGGAAGGCCTGCGCGTGCTGGAAGCGGCCGCGAAAAAGCACGGGGTTGCCGTGCATTTCGACCAATTCGACTTCGCCTCCTGGGACTATTACGAAAAGCACGGCGAGATGATGCCGGAGGACTGGAAGGCGCAAATCGGCAAGCACGACGCGATCTATTTCGGCGCGGTCGGCTGGCCCGCAAAAATCCCCGATCACATTTCCTTGTGGGGCTCGCTGATCAAGTTCCGCAGGGAGTTCGACCAGTACGTCAATCTGCGCCCGGTGCGGCTGATGCCCGGCGTGCCGTCGCCGCTCGCGGGCCGCAAGCCCGGCGATATCGATTTCTGGGTGGTGCGCGAAAATACCGAAGGCGAATATTCCTCCGTCGGCGGGCGGATGTTCCCGGATACCGACCGCGAATTCGTCACGCAACAGACCGTGATGACCCGCATCGGCGTCGACCGCATCCTCAAATTCGCGTTCGATCTGGCGCAGTCACGCCCGAAGAAGCATCTGACCTCGGCCACGAAATCCAACGGCATCTCGATCACCATGCCGTATTGGGATGAGCGCGTGGAGGCGATGGCCAAAAGCTATCCGAAGGTGAAGTGGGACAAATATCACATCGATATCCTGACCGCGAATTTCGTGCTGCACCCGGACTGGTTCGACGTCGTGGTCGGCTCCAACTTGTTCGGCGATATCCTGTCCGATCTCGGCCCCGCCTGCACCGGCACAATCGGGATCGCGCCATCGGGCAACATCAATCCAGAAGGTAACTTCCCGTCGGTGTTCGAGCCCGTGCACGGCTCCGCGCCCGACATCGCAGGCCAGGGCATCGCCAACCCGATCGGCATGATCTGGTCGGGCGCGATGATGCTGGAGCATCTCGGCGAGAAAACTGCAGCGGCCTCGATCGTCGGCGCCATCGAGCGCACCCTCGGCGAACAAACGCTGCGCACCAGGGATCTCGGCGGCAACGCCGACACGACCGCCTGCGGCAAGGCGGTGGCGGACATGGTGGACTGATTTCGTAGATGGGGTAACGGGCCCCGGTCTGCCCTCCAAGCAAGCCGCGCTTGCTACGGCGCTATTGGGTAGCGCGCTGCGCGCGGCTTGCTTGGAGGGCGGGCGGTCGTCCCTCACATTGATGGTGTGACGGAGTCGAGGGATGAGCCTCGCTCCAAACATCGAGGAGAGACGACCATGGACCATTATGCTGGAATCGACGTGTCATTGGAATGCTCGAGCGTGTGTGTTGTTGACGCCAACGGCAAGATTTTGCGCGAGGCCAGGGTAGCCAGCGAGCCGGAGGCACTGATCGCCTGGTTCGCTTCGCTCGGCTTCGGCCTTGAGCGGATCGGGCTGGAGGCCGGCCCCTTGTCGCAGTGGCTTTTTGCGGCGATGCGGGAAGCGGGGCTGGCGGTGGAACTGCTGGAGACGCGGCACGTGCGGAAGGCGTTCGAGGCGATGCCGGTGAAGTCGGATCGCAACGATGCGCGCGGGATTGCGCAACTGATGCGGCTGGGCTGGTTCCGGCCGGTACACTGCAAATCGATCAGCGCGCAAGAGACCCGAACGCTGCTGACGGCGCGGAAGCTGGTGCAATCGAAGCTTCACGACGTGGAGAACAGCCTGCGCGGGATCCTGCGCGGCTTTGGTCTCAAGGTAGGCAAGACCACGGAGCGTGAGTTCGCGGGACGGATCGAGGAGCTTGTGGTGGGCCATCCGCACCTCCAGGTGATCGCCAATGCGCTGTTGGCGGTTCGCGCGGTGCTGCGGAAGGAGTTTGCAGCTTTCGAGAAGCAGGTGCGCAAGATGGCGCGCTCCGACACGCGGGCACGGCTTTTGATGTCGACGCCGGCGGTCGGCCCGATCGTGGCGCTGACCTATGCCAGCGCGATCGATGATCCGACCCGGTTCAAATCGTCGAAGCAGGCAGGAGCCCATTTCGGGTTGACCCCGAAGAAGCATCAATCCGGCGAGACCGACTACACCGGCCGGATCAGCAAGATCGGCGATAGCTCGGTGCGCACCGCGCTCTACGAGGCGGCCCACATCATGCTGACCAAGCCGCTCAAGGGCTGTTCGCAACTGAAGAGCTGGGCGATGCGGATCGCCAGGCGCGCCGGCATGAGCAAAGCCAAGGTGGCGCTGGCGCGCAGGCTCGCGGTGATCATGCACCGCATGCTCGCCGACGGAACACCCTTCAACGCCGCTGCAACAGCAGCCTAACAGGGAGAGGCGCAACAGTTTTCGGGCGGGTCACGACACCAGGCCTTCTCGAAGCGAAGTCCCTTCGCCGGGACGATGGATCAGGTCAGACCGTTGCCCACCAGGGAGCTTCCTGAGCACGCGAACGTAGATTGGTCGACCTATCCTCTTCCAACCCCATCAGGTGACGGCCATGCGCCGACCCCGTACAGAAGCGAGACCCCGGCGAGCGGATAACGCAAAAGGGATTGACTAATCGAGGCCCGTTACAGAAGGGTGGGCAAAGCGAAGCGTGCCCACCATTGTAGATGACGTTCCGCTGCGAGATGGTGGGCACGGCGCAAGAGCGCCTTTGCCCACCCTACGCTTTCTTCGCAATCCTTCGGCAATGCTCCCACGCTGCGCCAATCAAATTCTCGCTCGCCTCGGGCGTACGGAACGCCGAATGCGCCGACAGCGTCACGTTCGGCAGCTTGGTCAGGGGATGATCGGCCGGCAGCGGCTCGGTGTTGAAGACGTCGAGGCCGGCATGGCGGATATGGCCTGACTTCAAGGCATCGATCATCGCGGCTTCATCGACGATGGCGCCGCGCGCGGTGTTGACCAGGATCACGCCGGGCTTCATCGCCTCGATGCAGGCGCGCGAGACCAGGCCGCGGGTCTCGTCGTTGAGCAGCAGATGGATCGACACCACATCGCTCTCGGTCAGGAGTTCGTCGAGATCGACGAACTCGACGTTTGGATGTTTCTTCGGCGACCGGTTCCAGGCGATCACGCGCATGCCGCTGCCGGATGCGATGCGCGCAACTTCGGCGGCGATGCCGCCGAAGCCGATCAGGCCCAGCGTCTTGGCGGTGAGCTGCATGGCGTCCTCGCGCAGCCAGTTGCCGGCGCGCATCTCGCGGTCCATTCGCGCGATGCCGCGCGCGGCTTCCCACATCAGCGCGATCGCGCATTCGGCGACCGCGGTATCGCCATAGCCCTTGATCAGATGCACGTCGATGCCGAGCTCGCCGAGTTCTTCCGGGTTCATGTAGCTGCGCGCGCCGGTGCCGAGGAACACCACGTGCTTCAGACCGGTGCACTTCTTCGCCACCTCGGTTGGCAGCGCGGTGTGATCAACGATGGCGATGGCGGCGCCATCCAGCAGTTTCGGGTATTGATCTGGTGTGATGTCCGGGTTGCGATTAACGCGAACCTTTGGATCGCCGGATTTTTCCCGCCGCTCGAAAATCACCGCCAGCGATTCATTGGCATCGACAAAAACACCGTGCACGGGAGTTCTCCGCAGTTGAGATGATTAAGAAGCGACGCCGGCGAGCGTCAGCACGGTATGCATCAACACGTTGGCGCCCGCCGTGCAATCGGCTTGGGTGGCATCCTCCAGCTCATTGTGGCTGATACCGTCCTTGCAGGGCACGAACACCATCGCCGCCGGCATGGTGGTGTTGAGGTTGCAGGCATCGTGGCCCGCGCCTGAGGTAATGCGGCGGTGCGAATAGCCGAGCATCGTGGCGGCGTTCTCGACCGCATCGACCAGCCTGGGATTGAAATGCGTCGGCGGCTTGCGCCAGACCAGATCGAGCTTGACCTCGACCTTGCGCCGGGCCGCGATCTCCGCAATCGCCGCGCGCAGATCCTTGTCGAGCGCGTCCATGATCGCGGCATCGGCGCTTCGGCAGTCCATCGTGAAGGCGATTTCGCCGGGGATGACGTTGCGCGAGGGGTTGGCGATCACGGCCTCGCCGATGGTGCCGACTGCCTTCGGGCCGTGTTTCCTGGCGATGGCCTCCATCGCCAGCACGATTTCCGACAGCGTCGCCAGCGCGTCGCGGCGCAGCGGCATCGGCGTCGAGCCGGCATGGCTTTCGAAGCCGGTGATCTTGCCGTCGTACCACAGCACGCCCTGACCGGAATCGACCACGCCGATGGTCTTGTGCTCGGCTTCGAGGATCGGGCCCTGTTCGATGTGCAGTTCGACGAACCCGGAGAATTTTTGGCGGCCGACCGGGCTCGCGCCGCGATAGCCGATGCTGTCGAGCGCTTCGCCGACGGTGACGCCTTCGGCGTCCTTGCGCGACAAAATATCGTCGGTGGTGAAGTCGCCGACATAGGCGGCCGAGGCCATCATCGCCGGCGCAAACCGCGAGCCTTCCTCGTTGGTCCAGTTGCAGATGCAGATCGGCATCTCGGTTTCGATCCCGGCATCGTTGAGGGTGCGGACCACTTCGAGTGCGGCCAGCGTGCCGAGCACGCCGTCATATTTGCCGCCGGTCGGCTGGGTGTCGAGATGCGAGCCCATGCCGACCGGTGGTTTCGACATGTCGCGTCCCTTGCGCAGGCCGAACATCGATCCGAGCGCGTCGACATGGACCTCGAGGCCCGCGGCCTCGCAGGCTTTGCGGAACCAGTCGCGCACCTGCTTGTCCTCGGGGCCCAGCGTCAGCCGCCGCACGCCGCCTTTGGGCGTGGCGCCGAATTTCGCGGTTTCGTGAATCGTGTCCCACAGCCGGGCGGAATCGATTTGCAAATTGGATGCGATTTTTGTCATGAAGCTATTCCGAAGACCAGGCGACCCGCTTCAATGACGCGGCGACAGCGGCGCGTCAACAACAACGCCGCCTTGCGCCAGGGAAGCTGCGAGTTCGGCCACCCGCTCGATGGCGACGGTGTCGGGGGAGGCCAGCCAGCTCGCCGAAAACGTCAACAGCGGAATCTGCAGGTTGGTCGACAGCAATTGCAACCGTCCGTCGGCCAGTTCGTTTTCGACGATCGCGGTCGGAATCACCGCGATGCCGAGGCCCTCGATCGCCATATGGATCACCGTTCCCAGCGAGGCGCTGGCGTGCAGGCGGATCGGCGGCAGATCGGGCCGGTTGAACAGCGCGCGCACGATCTCGTAAGGCGGGGTCTTGCGCGGAAAGGTGATGATCGGAAATTTCGCCAGATCGTGCACCGTCAGTCGCTCCTTGCCCAGGCCGAGCGAAGGGCTGGCCAGAAATCCTACGGAATAGTCGCACAGCACCCGGTTGCTGATGGTCGGCCCGGTCAGCGGTCCGAGCAGGAACGCGAGCTCGATTTCCTGCGCCAGCAGCCGGGTGCGCAAATTCGAGGTGATGTCGACTTCGATCTCGAC
This sequence comes from Bradyrhizobium erythrophlei, assembly GCA_900129675.1. GTDB lineage: Bacteria > Pseudomonadota > Alphaproteobacteria > Rhizobiales > Xanthobacteraceae > Bradyrhizobium > Bradyrhizobium erythrophlei_A. Next base: position 459,051 of record FSRD01000003.1, read on the forward strand.
CGAGAGGTTGGGATAGGCGTGATTGACGCTCTTGATCAGCTGCGTCAGAAACGTGTGGACGATGGTCTCGGCGACGCCGAGCCGCAGCACGCCGCGCATCGCCGAGTGGTCCCCGACAACCGCCAGCATTTCCGAGCGCAGGCCGATCAGCTTTTCCGCATACACCATCATCTGCCGGCCGTGCGGCGTCGGCAGCACCATGCGGCGGTCGCGTTGCAGCAGCTTCACGCCCACCTCCTGCTCAAGCTGGGCGATCCGCTGCGAGATCGCGGGCTGGGTGGTGTTGAGCTTCTGGGCCGCGCCGCGGAAGCTGCCCAGCGTCACCACCCACATGAGGGTCTCAATTGCCTTGAAATCGACCATGCACTTCAATCCCGCAGATCGATAAATCTGATTTATCGACCTTGATTAAAAACTACGATTAGACATTATGGTAGCCGTATGCGCCATTGTCTGTCGAGCAAATTGGCGCGGGATCAACGATGACCAGCCTCGCAAAAACAGAACGGCTTATCGATCAAGCGGCGGCGGGTCTGTCGCCCAGCGTCGCGGCCCGCCACGCCTGCCGCGCCGGAATGGCGGCGAGCACCGCCGGCGTCGCCAACGGTTTTGTCCAGGGCAATCTCGCGATCCTGCCGGAAAAGCTCGCCGGCGCGTTTCACCGCTTCTGCCAGCTCAATCCGAAACCGTGCCCGATCATCGGCATGTCCGAAGTCGGCGATCCCCGCATTCCCTCGCTCGGCCTCGACCTCGACATCCGCACCGACGTGCCGCGCTATCGGGTCTGGCGCGACGGCGAGGTGGTGGATGAGCCGACCGACATCCTGCCGTACTGGCGCGACGATCTGGTCGCCTTCGTGCTCGGCTGCTCGTTCTCCTTTGAAGAGGCGCTGCTCGACGAGGGGCTGCCGATCCGCCACATCGAGCACAAGGTGCGGGTGCCGATGTTCCGCACCAACATCGCCTGCAGCCCGTCGGGACCGTTTGCCGGTCCGATGGTGGTGTCGATGCGGGCGTTCAAGCCGGCGGATGCGATCCGCGCGGTGCAGATCACCTCGCGCTTTCCGTCCGTGCACGGCGCGCCGGTTCATCTCGGCCTGCCAGGTTCGATCGGCATCGCCGATATCGCCAAGCCCGACTATGGCGATCCGGTACCGGTCGCAGCCGACGAGATTCCGGTTTTCTGGGCTTGCGGCGTGACGCCGCAGGCGGTGATATCAGCAGCCAAGCTGCCGTTCGCGATCACGCATGCGCCGGGATTGATGCTAGTGACCGATCTGAAGAACAAGCAATTGGCCGTGCTTTAATGGGCAGCGTCTGCCGTTCTTTGAGGCTTTACCGCAAGCCTCGTGCGTTTCATCGATAGTTGGACCAACAGGGGATATTGCAATGACGATCACTCGCCGCAATGTATTGCTCGGAGCCACCGCTGTCGCAGCTCTCGCACCGATCGCGGGCCACGCGCAAACCAAGGAAGTGGTGATCGGCGTCATCTATCCATTCTCCGGCGCCAACGCCCAGCAGGGCGTCGATGCCCAAAAGGCCTACGAGACCGCGCTGGAAATCATCAACAAGGACTACGATTTCGCTCTGCCGCTGGCCAAGGGCGAAGGTTTGCCCGGTCTCGGCGGCGCAAAAATCCGGCTGGTGTTCGCCGATCACCAGTCCGATCCGCAGAAGGGCCGCGCCGAGACCGAACGCCTGATCACCCAGGAAAAGGTTTGCGCCGTCATCGGCACCTATCAGAGCGCGGTCGCGGTCACCGTCAGCCAGATCTGCGAGCGCTACCAGATCCCGTTCATCTCGGCCGACAATTCCTCGCCAAGCCTGCATCGCCGCGGTCTGAAATTTTACTTCCGCGCCGCACCGCATGACGAGATGTACTCGGCCGCGATGTTTGATTTCTTCGATGCCATGAAGAAGAAGGGCACCAAGATCGAAACGCTGGCGCTGTTCCACGAGGACACCATCTTCGGCACCGATTCCGCCAACGCCCAGCTCAAGCTGGCGAGCGAGCGCGGCTACAAGGTGGTCGCCGATATCAAATACCGCGCCAATTCGCCGTCATTGTCGGCCGAGGTGCAGCAGCTCAAGGCGGCGAACGCTGACGTGCTGATGCCCTCGAGCTACACCACCGACGGCATCCTCCTGGTCAAGACCATGGGTGAACTCGGCTACAAGCCGAAAGCGATCGTGGCCCAGGACGCCGGCTTCTCCGAAAAGGCGCTGTATGACGCGGTCGGCGACAAGCTCGAAGGCGTGATCTCGCGCGGCACCTTCTCGCTCGATCTCGCCGCCAAGCGGCCGATGGTCGGCAAGATCAACGCCATGTTCAAGGAAAAGTCCGGCAAGGATTTCAACGACCTCACCTCGCGGCAGTTCATGGGTCTGATCGTGATGGCCGAAGCCATCAACCGCGCCAAATCCACCGACGGCGACAAGATCCGCGAGGCGCTGGTTGCGACCGACATCGCGGGCGAGCAGACCATCATGCCGTGGAAGCGCGTCAAGTTCGACGAAATGGGCCAGAACAACGACGCCGACCCGGTACTGCTGCAATATGTCGGCGGCAAGTTCGTCACCGTCTCGCCGCCGCAAGCGGCGATTGCCGAAGCCGTCTGGCCGATGATGTAATGGTCGCGCGGGGGCGGGGACAAAATGCGGTGACAGCCGAGACCATCAACTGGAGTCTCTCACGCTTCGTCATTGCGAGCCACCGGGTCGGCGCGAAGCGCCGCCCGATGACAGGCTCCGCGAAGCAATCCATGGTGCAGCGAGAAGAAAGAATGAATTGCGTCGTCGCTTCGCTCCTCGCAATGACGAACCCTCACGATAAGGTCGTGAGCCTGGAGCAACGCCGGTGACAGCCGAGACCATCATTCAGAGTTTGGCGAGCGGCCTGCTGATGGGGCTGCTCTATGGGCTGATCGCCGTCGGGCTGGCGCTGATCTTTGGCCTGATGGACGTCGTGAATTTCGCCCATGGCGAATTCCTGATGATCGCGATGTATGCGACCTTCTTCCTGTTCGCATTCTTCGCGATCGATCCCTTGCTGGCGGCGCCGCTGGTGGCGGCGGCGCTGTTCGTGTTCGGGGCGGTGGTCTACCTTTTGATCGTGCGCTTTGCGGTGCGCGCCAAGGCCAACGCCGGCATGGTGCAGATCTTCTCCACCTTTGGGCTTGCGATCGTCATGCGCGGCCTGGCGCAATTCTTCTTCACGCCGGACTATCGCAGCGTCACCCATTCTTGGCTCGGCGGCAAAACCATCTCGCTTGGCGGCATCTTCCTGCCCGAGCCGCAACTGGTCGGCGCGGCAGTCTCGATCGCGGCCTTCGGCGGGCTGTATTTCTTCATCAACCGCACCGATTTCGGCCGCGCGCTCGAAGCCACCCGCGAGGACGCCGGCGCGGTGGCGCTGGTCGGCATCGACAAGAACCGCGTGTTCGCGCTGGGCTGGGGCCTTGGTGCGGCGCTGGTGGGCCTGGCCGGCGCCATCATGTCGATTTTCTTCTACATCTATCCCGATGTCGGCGCGTCGTTCGCGCTGATTGCCTACGTCACCGTGGCGCTCGGCGGTTTCGGCAGCGTGTTCGGCGCCTTTGCCGGCGGCATCATCGTTGGCCTCGTCGAAGCTACCACCGCCATGATCCTGCCGCCGTCGCTGAAATCGGTCGGCATCTACGCGGTCTATCTGCTGGTGGTGTTCGTCCGGCCGCGCGGCCTGTTCGGGTCGATCTGATGGATACCGATTTCGCAAAACGCCGCCGCCGCGACCTGATCGTCGCCGCTTGCCTCGCCGTGATCGCTGCTCTTGTTCCGCTGTTCGTCAAGGACGTCTACGTCCAGAACATCATGGTTTTGACGCTGATGTATGCGGCGTTGTCGCAAAGCTGGAACATTCTCTCCGGCTATTGCGGGCAGATTTCGCTCGGCCATGCGCTCTATTTCGGGCTCGGCGCCTACACCACGACGCTGCTATTCACGAAATTCGGCGTGCTGCCCTGGTTCGGCATGCTCGGCGGCGGGTTGATCTCGGCGCTCATCGCGATGGCGCTGGGTTATCCCTGCTTCCGGCTGCGCGGGCATTACTTCGTCATCGCCACCATCGTGATCGCCGAAATAGCGCTGCTCTTGATCCAGAACTGGGATTGGGCGGGTGCAGCGCTCGGCATCGATATTCCCGTGCGCGGCGACAGCTGGCTCAAATTCCAGTTCACGCGCAGCAAGCTGCCCTATTTCTATTTCGCGCTGGGGCTGGCCTGCGTCGCCTGGTTCGTCACCTGGTGGCTGGAAGACTCGAAATGGGGCTTCTGGTGGCGCGCGGTGAAGGACAATCCGGACGCCGCCGAAAGCCTCGGTGTCGTCGTATTCAATTCCAAGATGGGTGCGGCAGCGGTGTCGGCCTTCCTCACCGCGGTCGGCGGCAGCTTTTATGCGCAATTCGTTTCCTACATCGATCCTGAAAGCGTGATGGGTTTTCAGTTCTCTCTGCTGATGGCGCTGCCCGCGGTGGTCGGGGGCATCGGAACGCTGTGGGGGCCGATGCTGGGCGCGGTTATCCTGATCCCGCTCACTGAATTGACGCGCTCCTTCATCGGCGGCTCCGGCCGCGGCGTCGACCTGATCGTCTACGGCACGCTGATCGTCCTGATCTCGCTGGCGCGGCCGCAGGGCCTGATCGGGTTGTTCTCTCCGAAGCGCAAGGAGGCGGTGCGATGACGCCTCTCCTGGAAACCCGCGGCGTCTGGCAGCGCTTCGGCGGCCTGATCGCCAACAGCGATGTCTCGATTTCGGTCGGGCGCGGCGAGATCGTCGGATTGATCGGCCCAAACGGCGCCGGCAAGTCGACGCTGTTCAATCTGATCGCGGGCGTGCTGCCGCCGACCCAGGGCTCGATCTGGTTCGACGGCGAGGATGTCACCAGGCTGCCGGCGGCTGAGCGCTGCCAGCGCGGCGTCGGCCGCACCTTTCAGGTCGTGAAAAGTTTTGAGACCATGAGCGTGATCGACAACGTCATCGTCGGCGCGCTGGTCCGCAACACCGTGATGCGCGTGGCGCGCCGCAAGGCCTACGAGGTGCTGGAATTTTGCGGGCTTGCCGCCCGCGCCAACGTGCTGGCCAGCGACCTCGTCCCGTCGGAAAAGCGCCGGCTCGAGGTCGCGCGGGCGCTGGCGACCGAGCCGAAGCTGCTGCTGCTCGACGAAGTGCTCACGGGTCTGACGCCGGTCGAGGCGAAAACCGGCGTCGAACTGGTACGCAAGGTGCGCGATACCGGCGTCACCGTGCTGATGGTCGAGCACGTCATGGAAATCGTGATGCCGCTGGTCGACCGCGCCATCGTGCTCGACCTCGGCAAGGTTTTGGTCGAGGGCAAGCCGACCGAGGTGGTCCGCGATCCCAAAGTCATCAGCGCCTATCTGGGGGACCGTCATGCTGTCGGTGCATGAAGTCACCACCGCCTATCAGGGGCTGGTCGCGATCTCGGCGGTGAGCATCGAAGTCGCCAAGGGCGAGATCGTCTGCGTCGCCGGCGCCAACGGGGCCGGAAAATCGACCTTGCTGAAATCCATCGCCGGCGCCGAACGCCCGCGCTCCGGCACCGTGACCTTCGACGGCGTCCGCATCGACGGCAAGGCGCAGCATCTGATCACCAAGGACGGCATCGCCTATGTGCCGGAAAACCGCCGGCTGTTCCCGCGGCTGTCGGTGCGCGACAATCTGCGGCTCGGTAGCTACCTCTATCGCGGCGAAGCCAACCGCGACGAACCGCTGGATCTCGTGTTCAAGCTGTTCCCGCGCCTGTCCGAGCGGCTTGAGCAGCGCGCCGAAACGCTCTCCGGCGGCGAGCAGCAGATGCTGGCAATCGGCCGCGCCTTGATGACGCGGCCGCGGCTACTCATGCTGGACGAGCCGTCGCAGGGCATCATGCCGAAATTGGTCGACGAGATCTTCCAGGCCGTGATGCGCATCCGCGACACTGGTTTGACCGTGCTGATCGTCGAGCAGCGGATGGCCGAGTGCCTCGAAATCGCCGACCGCGCCTACATCCTGCAAACCGGCCGCGTCCTGATGCAGGGCAGTGCGGCTGAGATCAGGACCAACCCGGACGTGCGCAAGGCGTATCTGGGACTGTGATTCGTCATTGCAAGGAGCGCAGCGACGAAGCAATCCATTCTTTCTTTGTGTCGTAAGATGGATTGCTTCGCTTCGCTCGCAATGACGAGGAGGAACTAGTCGTGCCCGTGCTCCGGTAGCACCAGCCCGAACACCTTCGTCAAATCCGCCACCTGCTCCGGCGACAAATACCTTGGGTTCAACCCGCGCAGCAGCAGATACAGCTTCGCGGTCTCTTCCAGTTCCTCGATCGCGAACACCGCGGCTTCCAGCGTGTCGCCGGATACCACTGGGCCGTGATTGGCGAGCAGCACGGATGAGTATTTTCCGGCCAGCCCCTTGATCGCATCGGCGACGGCGGGATCGCCGGGCCGATAATACGGCACCAGCGCGGTCGCGCCGCATTTCATGACATAATAGGCCGTCATCGGCGGCAGGGCGGCGCGCGGATCGATTTCGGGCAGCATCGACAGCGCCACCGAATGGGTCGAATGCAGATGCACCACGGCGCAGGCGGCGTCGCGGGTCTGGTAGAGCGCGGTGTGCAGCGGCACTTCCTTGGTCGGGGCATCGCCGGAGAGCAGCCGGCCGGAAGCGTCAAGCCGCGACAGCCGCGCCGGGTCCAGCGAGCCCAGCGAGGCATTGGTCGGCGTCACCAGCCAGCCGCCGTCGTCGAGTTTTACGCTGATATTGCCCGACGAGCCCGGCGTCAGCCCGCGCTCGAACAGCGAGCGGCCGAGCCGGCAGATTTCCTCGCGGAGCTTGGTTTCGCTCATGACAGCATCCTCTTGCCGCCTTGTCTCACGCTTTGGCAGCGCGGCCAAGCCGTGTTACCCAGAGGCAAAGCCTGCCAAGAAAGTTTGAGGGAACGCCGTATGCCTGAATCCGTAAAACCAAGCGTCGCCGTGATCGGGCTGGGCTCGATGGGGTTCGGCATGGCGACCTCGCTGCGGCGTGCGGGCTTTTCCGTCACGGGCTGCGACGTCTCGGCGGAATCGGTCGCGCGTTTCGTCGCTGACGGCGGCAGCGGCGCCAAAACCCCGGCGGAGGCGGCCAAAGGCGCCGACATCGTGGTCAGCGTCGTCGTCAACGCCGCGCAGACCGAGACTATTTTGTTCGGCGCCAATGGTGTCGCCGAAACCCTGCCCAAGGGGGCGGTGTTCATCTCCTCCGCCACCATGGATCCCGATGTCGCGCGGCGGCTGGCCAAGCAACTGGAAGAAACCGGCCGGCTCTATCTGGACGCGCCGATCTCCGGCGGCGCGCAGCGCGCGGCGCAGGGTGAACTCACCATTCTGGCCTCCGGCAGCCCCGCGGCGTTTGCCAAGGCGCGTCCGGCGCTCGATGCGATGGCGGCAAAACTCTATGAGCTCGGCGATGCCGCGGGCCAGGGCGCCGCGTTCAAGATGATCAACCAGCTGCTCGCCGGCGTCCACATTGCCGCAGCCTCGGAAGCGATTACCTTTGCCGCCAAGCAGGGCCTCGACATCCGGAAAGTCTATGAGGTGATCACGGCATCCGCCGGCAATTCCTGGATGTTCGAGAACCGTATGCCGCATGTGCTGGACGGCGACTATGCGCCGCGCAGCGCGGTGGAGATTTTCGTCAAGGACCTCGGCATCATCCAGGACATGGCACGCACGGCGAAATTCCCGGTTCCGGTCGCCGCCGCAGCGCTGCAGATGTTCTTGATGACGGCAGCCTCCGGCATGGGCCGCGACGACGACGCCTCGGTGGCGCGGATGTATGCCCGCGTCACCGGCACGGCTTTGCCGGGCGAACCGAAATAAACCGACAACAAGAGGACAGCGATGCCCCGTTTTGCCGCCAATCTCTCCATGATGTTCAACGAGGTGCCGTTCCTCGACCGCTTTGATGCGGCGGCGAAAGCGGGCTTTACATCAGTCGAATTCCTGTTTCCTTACGACCATCCGGCCGAAGAAGTCGGCCAACGACTGAAGGCCGCCGGGCTGACGCAGGCGCTGTTCAATTTGCCGCCCGGCAATTGGGCGGCCGGCGAAAAGGGCTTTGCCGCGCTGCCGGAGCGCTTCGACGATCTCAAGCAGAGCCTGCAGACCGCGTTGCCTTATGCGCAGGCGACCGGCGTCAAGCGGCTGCATCTGATGGCCGGCATCGCCAGCCGCAGCGAGCGCAAAGCGGTCGAGGCGTTTTATAAATCGGTGGCATGGGCCGCCGAATTCTTCGCGCCGCACGGCCTCGATGTCGTGATCGAGCCGATCAATCCGCGCAACGTGCCCGGCTATTTCCTCAACGACTTCAACTTCGCGCACGATTTGATCAACGAATTGAAGATTCCCAATCTGAAACTGCAATTCGACATCTATCACTGCCAGATCATCCATGGCGACGTCACCATGCGGCTGCGCGAGATGATGCCGGTCATCGGCCACATCCAGATCGCCAGCATCCCCTCGCGCAACGAGCCGGACGGCGAGGAACTGAACTATCCATTCCTTTTCGCCGAACTCGACAAGCTCAGCTATGGCGGCTTTGTCGGCTGCGAATACAATCCGCGGGCCAAGACCACCGATGGCCTGACCTGGTTCAAACCCTATGCCGGAGTAAAACCGTGACGCTGGCCGGAAAATTATTTCTCGGCTGCGTTGCCGACGACTACACCGGCGCCTCCGATCTCGCCAATACGTTGACGCGCGCGGGCCTGCGCACGGTGCAAACCATCGGCGTGCCCTCCGACAATCTTAAGCTGCCCGAGGTCGATGCAGTCGTCGTCTCGCTGAAGAGCCGCTCGATCGAAGCGGGCCTTGCCGTGACGCGCTCGCGCGCGGCGGAAAAATGGCTGCGCGGCCGCGGCGCGGATCATGTGCTATTCAAGATCTGCTCGACCTTCGATTCCACAGACGCCGGCAATATCGGTCCGGTCATGGACGCGCTGCGCGCCGATTCAGCCGAGACAATAGTGCTGGTGACGCCGGCTTTCCCGGAAACCGGCCGCACCGTCTATCAGGGCAATCTGTTCGTCGGCCTGGTGCCGCTGAACGAAAGCCCGCTGAAGGATCATCCGCTCAATCCGATGCATGATTCCAATCTGGTGCGGGTGCTGGCGCGCCAGAGCAAGACCAGGGTCGGGCTGATTGCCCTTGCAACGCTGACGCGCGGTCCGGATGCAGTTCGCGCGCAACTGGCCGATCTCTCGGCCAGGGGGATGGGCGCGGCCATTATCGATGCGGTGTTCGACCGCGACCTCGAAACCATCGGCAGCGTCGCGCTGGATCACCGGCTATCCGTCGGCGCCTCCGGTATCGGGCTCGGCATTGCCCGGGCGCTGGTCGCCTCAGGCAAGGTCAAATCGAGCGCGCCAAGCGCCATTCCCGATACACCGGTCGGCGGACCGGCGGCATGCCTCGCCGGCAGTTGCTCGCAGGCGACGCTGCAGCAGATCGCCAACGCCGAAAGGACGATGCCGGTGCTGCATCTCGATCCTGAACGTGTCGTAGCGGGTAAGGATGAAGCCGGGCGCGCGCTGGCCTGGGCGAAGACGCGAATCAATCAAGGCCCGATCCTGATCGCGAGCAGTTCGACGCCGGAAGAAGTCGCAGCTCTGCAGTCACGTCATGGCCGTGATGCAGCCGGACATGCCATCGAGCAGGCGATGGCCGATATCGCCGAAGGCCTGGTGCAATCGGGCGTGCGCAGATTGGTGGTCGCCGGTGGTGAAACTTCAGGCGCCGTGGTGGATCGGCTGCGGATTCCCGGGTTTCTGGTTGGCGCAGAAATCGCTGCAGGCGTGCCGGTTTTGCGCGCGGTCGGTGCCGCCAACGGTGAAATGCTGCTCGCACTGAAGTCAGGCAATTTTGGCGGTCCGGAGTTTTTTTCCGACGCGCTCGCGCTGATGCGCTGATCGCATCTCGTCGTTCATTTGTTGGTGACGGCTGTCGACTACCGTAGTTTCACGGGCCGCCAAATTAACACAAGCTGAGCTGGCGTTAGGGCTTGGTGCTGGCGGGCGGTCCCGCGCTCTAACAGACTCTGAAACTTGTCATCTCTGGCGTGCCCCACGCGCCCAAAAAACCAAGAGATTCCCAGCCATGCTCGCCAAATACTCGATCCGCGCCAAAATCATCGCCGTCGTCGCCTTCCTGCTCGCCGCGATGACGGGCATGGGCCTGCTCGCGGTCAGGAACATGCGGGCGATGAATGCCAACACCGTCGATATCGCGACGAGCTGGCTGCCGAGCGTCCGGGTGCTGGGTGAGTTGCGCGCCGGCGTCATCACCTACCGTAACGTGATCCGCGAGCACATGCTGGCGGAGACGCTTGAGGAAAAGCAAGCCGCGGAAAAGATCCTCGCGGGCGTGGTCGAGAGCAACACCAAGATCCGCGCCACCTACGAGCCGATGATTACGTCGCCGGAAGAGCGCGCGCTCTATAACGAATGGTCGCAGGTCTGGGACAAATACAAGGCGGGCACCCAGGAAGTAATGGCGCTGTCCCGCAAGGCCGTCGGCAAGGTTCCGACCGAGGCGCACGAGTTGAACACCAAGACCGTGAACAAGATCGGGCTCGATGCGGACGCCATCCTGAAAAAGGACATCGACCTCAACAACACCGGCGCCGACAAGGCGGCACAGGACGCCGCCGACAGCTACTCCTCGGCGTTGATGATGCTCGCGGCCATCCTCGGCGCCGCCGTCATCATCGGTATCGGCGTCAGCTTCTATCTGGTTCGGGACGTCTCGACCGGCATCTCTTCGATCGTCACCCCGATGCAGGCGCTGGGCAAGGGCGATCTGGACGCAAACGTGCCGCATCAGGGCGAGAAAACCGAGATCGGCGCCATGGCCGACGTGCTGCAGGTCTTCAAGCAAGCCCTGATTGCCAAGAAAGCCGCCGATGAGGCCGCAGCCCTTGACGCAGAAGCCAAGATCGAGCGCGGCCGCCGGGTCGACAGCATCACCCGCAATTTCGAGTCCATGATCGGCGAGATCGTTCAGACAGTATCGTCGGCGTCGACACAGCTCGAAGCCTCGGCCGGCACGCTGTCGAAGACGGCGGAACGTTCGCAGCAGTTGACCACCGCGGTGGCGGCGGCTTCCGAGGAAGCCTCCACCAACGTGCAGTCGGTGGCGTCGGCGACCGAGGAACTGTCGTCCTCCGTCAACGAGATCAGCCGCCAGGTCCAGGAATCGGCGCGGATGGCCACCGACGCCGTTGGTCAGGCCCGCACCACCAATGACCGGGTCAGCGAATTGTCCAAGGCGGCCAGCCGCATCGGCGACGTCGTCGAACTGATCAATACCATCGCCGGCCAGACCAACCTCCTGGCACTCAACGCCACCATCGAGGCGGCGCGTGCCGGCGAGGCCGGCCGCGGCTTTGCCGTGGTGGCGTCGGAAGTGAAGGCGCTTGCTGAGCAGACCGCGAAGGCGACCGGCGAGATCGGCCAGCAGATCACCGGCATCCAGGCCGCGACCCAGGACTCGGTGAACGCGATCAAGGAAATCAGCGGCACCATCGAGAGACTGTCGGAGATCTCCTCGACGATTGCGGCGGCGGTGGAAGAGCAGGGCGCTGCGACACAGGAGATTTCCCGCAACGTGCAGCAGGCGTCCCAAGGCACCCAGCAGGTCTCCGCCAACATCACCGACGTGCAGCGCGGCGCGACCGAGACCGGATCGGCCTCCTCGCAGGTGCTTTCCGCGGCGCAATCACTGTCGGGCGACAGCAACCGCCTCAAGCTCGAAGTCGGCAAGTTCCTGGATTCGGTCCGCGCCGCCTGACAACGACGGACCGGCGACAATCGAGCAGCCCGGCCCCCAAAAGGGGCCGGGCTTTCTGCTTTTGGCTTGGCGGTCGCGGAATTCGACCCGCACCTCCGTAGTTCAACCGACCAGGCATTAACCACTCCTGTTTCCAGGCGCGCTATTTCTACAACGTGCCCGCGCTGGTCATTCGTATTCGCTTGCCATCGCAAATTCCGGAAAATCGTGAATATTGAGGATTCGCTGACATGATCAAGCTTAATCGCATCGGATACAAACTGGGTCTGGCGGGCGCCGTCGGCGTATTGCTGGCGATGGGCATGGCCGCCAACCAGATGATGACTGATGCGTCGGTGTCGGCCGTCAACGACGGCGCCGCCCGCTCGCAACGGGTATCCGACGCCGCGCTGGCCGCCAACCTGGCGATGCGGCAGATGGAGCTCGCCGGGGACAACATCAGATTGTCGCGGGCTCCCGCCGAGGTTGAAAAGAACGTCGCCCTGCTGCACCGCCTGAAGGCAACCGAAACAAGCCAGCTCGAAGCAGCGCTGGCGAGCGCCCTGAAGCCGGAGACCAAGGAGCGGTTGCAGAAGATCAAATCCCTGATGGACCGTTTCAGTGCCGGCGTGGAGGAGATCGCGAAAGCGCAGGCAGCACTTCTGGCGCAGACCGACAAGCGCTCGGCGATCTCAGGTGAATGGACCAAGGCCCTCGATGCCGAACTGGCTTCGCCGGTGATGGCCAAACTGGACAATCGCGCCGAGGTCGAAAAGCTGCTGCATCAGGCCGACGCCAAGGTGAACGCGCTGCGGGCCATGGTCTGGCGTTTGGGCGCCACCGGTGATGCCAGCCTGATCGACCAGATTGCGAAGACCCAGACCGCGCTCAAGACTATTTTCAACCTGTTGCGGGGCGAGGCCGACGACCGCGAATTGCTCTCCGTGATCAACTCGCTGGATTCGGTCGTCAAACGCTTCCTCGCTGCCAATGACGACGTCGTCAAGACCGAGGCGCTGAAGGACGACATTCTTGCCAATCGTTCGGTCAAGTTTGCCAATGAGGCCGCCGAATTGATGGAGATGACGGTCAGTATCGCACAAAAGAATTTCGCGGTTTCCAAGGATGAGGTTGCGGCCGAGACCGCGCAGGCCAACCGCATCAACCTGATCATGGCCGGAATCGTTATCCTGACCCTGGTCGCCTCAGGCGTGTTCTCCTTCCTCGGGATCGCGCGTCCGATGACGCGCCTGAACCGCGCGCTGGGCGAGATGGCCGGCGGCAAGCTCGATATCGAAATTCCCGGCGCTGGCCGCGGCGACGAAATCGGTGACCTCGCCAAGACCGTCACCGTGATCCGCGAGAACGCCGAGCAAAAGGCGCGCGACGAGGCAGCGGCCAAGACCAGGCAGGAACAGATCGCGTCCGAACAACGCAAGGCGGACATGATCCGCCTGGCCAATGATTTCGAGGGCGCCGTCGGCGAGATCGTCGAGACCGTGTCGTCGGCTTCGACCGAGCTCGAGGCGTCCGCCGGCACGCTCACTTCGACGGCGGAGCGCTCACAAAAGCTCACCACCATGGTCGCTACCGCTTCCGAAGAAGCCTCGACCAACGTGCAGTCGGTGGCATCCGCGACCGAGGAACTGTCGACCTCCGTCAACGAAATCAGCCGCCAGGTCCAGGAATCGGCGCGGATGGCCTCCGAGGCCGTCGGCCAGGCCCGTACCACCAACGACCGGGTCAGCGAGTTGTCCAAGGCGGCATCCCGCATCGGCGATGTCGTCGAGCTGATCAATACCATCGCCGAACAAACCAACCTGCTGGCGCTCAACGCCACCATCGAGGCCGCGCGGGCTGGCGAATCCGGCCGCGGTTTTGCGGTGGTGGCTTCCGAAGTGAAGGCGCTGGCCGAGCAAACCTCCAAGGCGACCGGCGAGATCGGCCAACAGATCACCGGCATCCAGGCCGCGACGCAGGACTCGGTGAATGCGATCAAGGAAATCAGCGGCACCATCGAAAGGCTCGCGGAGATCTCCTCGACCATTGCAGCCGCGGTGGAAGAGCAGGGTGCCGCGACGCAGGAAATCTCCCGCAACGTGCAGCAGGCCGCCCAGGGCACCCAGCAGGTCTCCGCCAACATCACCGACGTGCAGCGCGGCTCCAGCGAGACCGGCTCGGCCTCCTCGCAGGTTCTGTCCGCGGCGCAGTCGCTCTCGGGCGACAGCAACCGCCTCAAGCTCGAAGTCGGCAAGTTCCTGAATTCGGTCCGGGCGGCGTAATTCCGCCGGCTGCGGCCGCGGTTCCGGCCGTGGCCGTGCCGGCACGAGCTATGCCGGGGAAGTGAAGGCCGTCTGCGCGCCGCTGCGTTGGCATTCCGGTTCGATTCGGGTAAATCGGCCCGACCGGATTGGCCTTTCAAGGAGCCAATTACCCGCCTTTCCAGGGATTGCCTCGTTTATGATCGCATTGGTCCGTATCGCGCTGAGCAGGCCGTATACGTTTGTCGTCCTCGCGCTGCTGCTTCTGATCATCGGACCGCTGGCGGCGCTGCGCACGCCGACCGACATTTTTCCGGATATCCGCATCCCCGTGATCGGGGTGGTCTGGCAATATACCGGCCTGCCGCCGGACCAGATGGCCGGGCGCATCACCTCGCCGTTTCAGCGCTCGCTGACGACGACGGTCAACGATATCGAACACATCACGGCGAATTCGTACAACGGCTTCGGCATCATCAAGATTTTCTTCCAGCCGACCGTCGATATCCGTACCGCCAACGCCCAGGTCACGGCAATTTCGCAGACGCTACTGAAGCAGATGCCGCCCGGGGCGACGCCGCCGCTGATCCTCAACTACAGCGCGTCCACGGTGCCGATCATCCAGGTCGCGTTGTCCGGAGACGGCCTCACCGAACAAAACCTGGCCGACATCGGCATCAACCAACTCCGAACGCCGCTGGTCACGGTGCCCGGCGCGGCGATCCCCTATCCGTTCGGCGGCAAGCAGCGCCAGGTCCAGATTGATCTCAATTCGACAGCCCTGCAGGCGCGCGGCCTGTCCGGGCAGGACGTCGCCAACGCGCTGGCTGCACAGAATTTGATCACGCCGGTCGGCACCCAGAAGATTGGCGGCTTCGAATACAACATCCAGCTCAACAACTCGCCGCTGAAGATGGAAGACCTCGGCGGCCTGCCGATCAAGACGGTCAACGGCGCGATGGTCTATATCCGCGATGTCGCCACCGTGCGCGACGGCAACCCGCCGCAGACCAACATCGTTCACGTCGACGGCAACCGCTCGGTCCTGATGATGGTGCTGAAGGCCGGCGCGATCTCGACGCTTGATATCATCGCCGGCATCAAGCAGAAGGTGATCGACGTCAAGGATCAGCTGCCGGATGCGCTGAAGATCGGCTTCATCGGCGACCAGTCGCTGTTCGTCCGCGGCGCCATCACCGGCGTCGCCAATGAAGGCGTGATCGCAGCCCTTTTGACCAGCGTGATGATCCTGCTGTTTCTGGGAAGCTGGCGTTCCACCGTCATCATCGCCGTCTCGATCCCGCTGTCGGTCTTGGGCGCCATTATCATGCTGTCGGCGATCGGCGAGACGCTCAACATCATGACCCTGGGCGGGCTGGCGCTCGCGGTCGGCATTCTCGTCGACGACGCCACCGTCACCATCGAGAACATCAATTACCATCTCGAGCAGGGCAAGCCGGTCGAGCAATCGATCCTGGACGGCGCCAACCAGATCGTGACGCCGGCCTTCGTCTCGCTGCTGTGCATCTGCATCGTGTTCGTGCCGATGTTCTTCCTCACCGGCGTCGCGCGCTTCCTGTTCGTGCCGATGGCCGAAGCCGTGATGTTCGCGATGATCTGGTCGTTCATCCTGTCGCGCACGCTGGTGCCGACGATGGCGAACTATCTCTTGAAGGCGCATGTCCATCATGACGGCGAGCCACCGCGGTCGCGCAATCCCCTGGTGCGCTTCCAGCGCGGGTTTGAGGCGCGGTTCGAGCGCATCCGCAGCACCTATCGCGATCTGCTGTCGACGGCGCTCGGGCGGCGGCCGCTGTTCGTGACCGGTTTCCTCGGCATCGTCGCGGTTTCGTTCCTGCTGGTGCCGTATCTCGGCCGCAACTTCTTTCCCTCCGTCGATGCCGGCAACATCCTGATGCATGTGCGGACACAAGTGGGCACGAGGGTCGAGGAAACCGCCAACCAGCTCGCCGATGTGCAGAAGGCGATCCGCAAGATCATCCCGCCTGACCAGATCGATACGCTGGCCGACAACATCGGCATGCCGATTTCCGGCATCAACATGACCTACAACAACACCGGCGTGATCGGCCCGCAGGATGGCGACGTCCAGATCAAGCTCAAAGAAGGCCACCGCCCGACCGCCGACTATGTCCAGCTGCTGCGTGAACAATTGCCGCAGCAGTTCCCCGGCTTGAGTTTTGCGTTCCTGCCCGCCGACATCGTCAGCCAGATTCTCAATTTCGGCGCTCCGGCGCCGATCGATCTGCAGGTCCGCGGCGCCAATCAGGAAGCCAATTTCGCCTACGCCAACAAGCTGCTGAGCAAGATCCGCCGGATTCCCGGCATCGCGGATGCACGGATCCAGCAATCACCCAACAATCCGACCTTCAACATCGACGTCGATCGCACCCGGGCGCAATATGTCGGTCTGACGGAGCGCGACGTCACCAACAGCCTCGTCGTCAACCTCGCCGGCAGTTCGCAGGTCGCGCCGACCTACTATCTGAACCCCGATAACGGCGTGTCCTATTCGATCGTGATGCAGACGCCGCAATACCAGATCGACTCGCTGAGCGCTTTGCAGACGCTGCCGATCACCGCGACCGGCAATCCGCAGTCGCCGATCCTCGGCGGCATTGCCGACATCAAGCGCACGATCTCCAGCGCCGTGGTGTCGCAATACGACATCCAGTCGATGGTGCAGATCTACGCCACCCCGCAGGGACGCGACCTCGGCGCGGTCGCCGCCGACGTGCGGCAGGTGATATCAGATACCGCCAAAGAAGTGCCGAAGGGCTCGTCGGTGGTCCTGCTCGGCCAGGTGCAGACCATGAACAGCGCCTTTTCCGGCTTGCTGTTCGGATTGCTTGCCGCGGTCGTGCTGATCTATTTCCTGATCGTGGTGAACTTCCAGTCCTGGTCCGATCCGTTCGTGATCATCACCGCGCTGCCGGCAGCCCTTGCCGGCATCGTCTGGATGCTGTTCACGACCGAGACGACGCTCTCGGTGCCGGCGCTGACCGGCGCCATCATGTGCATGGGCGTCGCCACCGCCAACAGCGTGCTGGTGATCAGCTTTGCGCGCGAGCGTTATGAAGAGCTTGGCGACCCCATCGCGGCGGCGCTGGAAGCCGGTTTCGTCCGGTTCCGCCCGGTGCTGATGACGGCGCTGGCGATGATTATCGGCATGACGCCGATGGCGCTGGGTCTCGGCGAGGGCGGCGAGCAGAACGCGCCGCTCGGGCGTGCCGTGATCGGCGGCTTGATCTTTGCGACGATCGCCACCCTGATGTTTGTTCCCGTGGTGTTCAGTATGGTACACAAGAAACAAGGCGTCACAGCCGACGCCGCACCGGAGATGCCGAATGTCCACTGATCAGCCCCCGACGGTCTCACGCCGGAAGCTGGGCATCTTCGCCGTGGTGACGCTGATCGGCGCCGGCCTCATCGTCGCAACCGGTATCCGGGCGCGTGAGGATCAAGGCTCCAGGCTGCGCGAATGGACCGACAATCAGGCGGTTCCGACCGTCGCCGTCGCACTCCCCAACGCTCGCGCCCTCAATCCAACCCTCGAACTGCCGGGCCGGCTGGAAGCCTATTATCGCGCGCCGATCTTCGCGCGCGTCTCGGGCTATCTGAAAAGCTGGAGCGCCGATATCGGCGCCAAGGTCAAGGCGGGCCAGGTGATTGCCGAGATCGAGGCGCCCGATCTGGACCAGCAATTGCTCCAGGCCCGCGCCGATCTCGCCAGCCAGGAAGCCAGCGCGAGGTTGTCCGAAGCGACGCTGACGCGCCGCAAGACGCTGGTGGCCTCCAACTTCGTCTCGGCGCAGGAAATCGACGAGCGCACCGCCGACCTCTCCAACAAGAAGGCCGCGGTCAATTCCGGACAGGCCAATGTCGAGCGGCTGGAAGCGCTGGCGGGCTACAAGAAGATCACCGTCCCCTTCGACGGCGTCGTCACCGCGCGCGATACCGACGTCGGCGCGCTGATCAATGCCGGCGGCGGCTCGGGGCCGGCGATGTTCGTGGTCTCCGACATCACCAAGCTGCGCGTCTATGTCAACGTTCCCCAGAATTACGTGCCGTCGATCAAGATCGGCGCCAAGGCCGCGATCACGATGCCGGAATATCCGAACCGCAGCTTTGCCGCGACTGTGGAGGCCTCCTCGCAATCGGTCGATGTTAGTTCCGGCACGACGCGGATGCAGTTGGCGCTGGATAATTCCGCCGGCGAACTGATGCCGGGCGGTTACGCCAATGTGCGCCTCAACCTGCAGCGCGACACGATCCCGCTGCACATCCCGGCCAGCGCGCTGATCTTCAACCAGAACGGCTTGCGCGTTGCGACCGTCGGTCCGGACGACAAGGTTCTGTTCAAGACGGTGACGATCGCCCGCGATCTCGGCAAGGAGATCGAGCTTGCCTCCGGCGTCGCCCCCGACGACCGCGTCATCACGGCGCCGCCCGACGGTCTTGCCGACGGCGATCCGGTCCGCGTGGTCGGCGCTGGCGCCAAGGGCGCAAAACCCACGACGGCGTCGGAAAAGCAGGACGTCAAGGGGTAGGGGGCGGGCGCGGCTCTCCCGTGCCCCGGACGCTGCGCGGCACCATAAGCGCGTTTACGCGCGTCTTCGACGCGCTATGGTGATGCGCTGCTGAGCCGGGGCCCATCTCTCAGACTCTGCGTTATCGACGGGTCCCTGCTCTGCGGAGCAGCGTAAGAACGCCGCACCGCGTCCGGGACACGAGTCCTACCCCACCCGCCACTCCAGTACGCCATCGTCCGCCGTGACGATATCCCCGAGGGAGCCCACCGGCGTGCGGTCCATGTTGCGCAGATGGGCCAGCGTCTTCGCGTCGGTGGCGGGAACGCGTCCCAATGTCCGCGCGTCGTTGGCGGAGCGCAGCATCACCACGCCGTGCTCGACATCGCCCTTGCCGCCATAGATCACGGTAAAGCTCTCGACCTTGCCCTTGCCGCCGGCCTCGGTGACGAACTCGGGCACAGCGCGCTTGGCTCGGTCGGCCTCCGCCTGCACGCTGGTGTCCTGGGCCAATGCCCGCTTCGGCGCCGCGCGCGACAGCACCAGGCCGTGATGCTTGGTGACGAAGCCGCCCTGGCCGTAGAGCAGGCCGAGCGTTGCCCCATTCCGCAGCTTGCGCACCATCGCGCAGGCCGCATGCGTCATGTAGGTGTTGAGCGGCGCGCCGAAGAAGGTCAGCCCGCCGGTCACGGTCGGCTGCACGTCGGCACCCAGGCCCAGCGTCCGCCGCGCCATCTTGGGCACGCAGGGAAAGCAGCTGTACAATTCGACCGCGTCGAATTTTTTGCCGTCGCCTTCGACCAGATCCATCACCGCTTTCAGCACGGCGTTCTGCGGATGGCTCTCATAAAACTGGTCGCGCATCAGATAATCGCGCGGCTCTTCCGCCGACGCGCCGCCCCAGGCGTAGACGATGCGATCTTCGGGGACGCCCGCCGCGCGGGCGTTGGCGAGGCTGGTCATCAGCAGCGCGCCGCCCATGTTCACGGTCGGATTGGCCACCATCAGTTTTGTATACGGCCACGCGATCAGCCGGTTGTCGGGCGAGGGCGTGGTGATTTCATCCGGCGTGAAATGTTTCTTCAGCCACGAATTGGGATTGTTCGACGCGACATCCGAATAGGTCGACCACAGGCTACCCGATTCCGCCAGCGCCTCGCGCGGCGTCTGGTCCCAGTGCGCCGACGTCGCGGATTCATACAGCGGATAGACCGTGATCGGCCGGAATACGCCGAGCTTGACCGCGAGCGGCTTCTGGAACACCGCGCCGCGCTTCGGCTCTTCGACGTCATGCGCGAACGGCGTCCACGGCAGGTCGATACCCGCGCGCTGCGCCTTGGTGGCGGTCGATTGCGCTTCGGCTCCGCAGATCGCGGCCACGCTGCACTCGCCGCGCGCGATGCGTTGCGCGGCCTCGTGCAGATACCGGATCGGGCTCTCGCCGCCGACCGGGCCGTAGTAGAGGTGCGAAGGCTGGACGCCAAGCCGCGCCGCAAGCTGTTTCTCGGGGGCGCGATAGCGCCAGCTCAGGAAATTGACGACGTCGAGCGAGCCGATCTCGCCAAGCAGATTTGCGCCCGAGTCGGCTTCTGCGCGTTTTAGCGCTTGCTCCAGCAGAGTGAGGGGTTCGAGGCCCGCGGTGAGTTCTTTCGGGCGATCGACGATTTCGCCGACGCCGACGATGACGGGAATGCGGTCTTCGGGGAGCGGGGATTTTGTCATTTTTTGTTGTTTCACTTTCGAATAGTCAATTCAGCGGCGCTGCTGTTTTTAATCGTCATTGCGAGCGAAGCGAAGCAATCCATCGTGCAACGAAAAGAAAGAATGGATTGCTTCGCTTCGCTCGCAATGACGGGGAGGGAGCCGGGCGCTACTCCGCCACCAGCGCGTTCATGTGCTCGACGGCCTCCACAAAATCTTGCTTGAATTCCTGCACCACGGCGCCCGCCGACTTCACGCTGTCAATCAGGCCGACGCCCTGGCCGACGAAATAGCTGACGAGATCGCGCGCCTGCGTATTGCCGGCGGCGGCCGCGCGATCGATCGAGTTGAAGGCGTCGCGGCTGATGATGCTCTGGAGCGGCATCGGCAGCGCGCCGGGGCTGTCCGGGCCGCGGTCCCAGGCGTCGGTCCAGACCGAACGGAGTTGCCGCGCGGGCTTGCCGGTGCGGCCCTTGGAGCGGATCGCGTCGCGCGAGGACGCCGCGATCATTTTCTCGCGAAAGATTTCGGTGGTCTCGGATTCTACCGTCGCAAGCCACACCGAGCCGGTCCAGGCGCCGGCGGCGCCCATCGCCATGCACGCCGCCATCTGCCGTCCGGTCATGATGCCGCCCGCCGCCAGCACCGGCACGTCGCGGATCGGCTTGATCGCCTTGATCACCTCGGGCACCAGCACCATGGTCGAGACTTCGCCGCAATGGCCGCCGGCCTCGGTGCCCTGCACCACCAAAATATCGACGCCGGCCGCGACCTGGCGCAGCGCATGTTCCTTGGCGCCGACGAGGGCGGCGACAGGCACATTGTGCTTCTTGCCGCGATCGATCATCGCCTTCGGCGGCACGCCAAGCGCGTTGGCGATCAGCCGGATCGGATGATCGAAGGAGACGTCGAGCAGTTCCAGCGCGCGCTGCGCGTCGAACGGCTGCGGCTGATTGTCGGCGACATTGGTCGTCGTCAGTTCGATGCCGTATTTCTTCAGGAGGTTGCGGGTGAAGTCGCGATGCGCGGGCGATATTCGCGCCTCCAGGCTCTTCCAGGTGACGTCCTTTTCGCCCGCCGTCGAAATGTTTTCGGGGATCAGCACGTCCACGCCGTAGGGTTTGCCGTCGGCGTGATCGTCGATCCATTTCAGCTCCCGCTCGAGCGTTTCGGGCGAGTGCGCGGTGGCGCCGAGCACGCCGAAACCGCCGGCGCGGCTGACGGCTGCCACCACGTCGCGGCAATGGCTGAACGCGAGCAGCGGAAATTCGATGCCCAGCATGTCGCAGATCGCTGATTTCATGGTTTTGTTCTCTCCCAGCGGCAGCGTTCTGGTGCGGCTCATTTTTGTTTCGAATTCATGCGTTGTTGCCGAACGCTAGCGCATCGGGAGCCGGAAAGCCAAGTGGGTTTCCCCGAAGGGTATTCGAGGTGTTCCGTGTCGCAGAATATGCAAGCCTCGATATGCAAGCCTCGGCCGCCGATTTGCCGGCGTATTATCGCTTGCGCTTTGGCTGGCTGAAGGGAATGCTGGTCTGCAAATCGACAAGAAATCTTGGGGAGCCCGCCTTCATGTCCGTTGCCATGCCATCCGTATCCGGTAAAGCATCCGGGACCTACGACGTCGTCGTGGTCGGCGCCGGCTTTGCCGGCATGTACATGCTGCACCGACTGCGCAAGCAGGGAATGACGGCGCGGGTCTATGAGCAGGGCGATGGCGTCGGCGGCACCTGGTACTGGAACCGCTATCCCGGCGCGCGCTGCGATGTCGAGAGCATGCAATATTCCTACTCATTCTCCGACGAGCTGCAGCAGGAATGGGACTGGAGCGAGCGCTACGCGCCGCAGCCCGAGATCCTGAAATACGCCAACCACGTCGCCGACCGTTTTAATCTCCGCCCCGATATCCAATTCAACACCCGCGTCGAACGGGCCGAGTTCGACGAGAGCGCCAGCATCTGGCAGGTCGCCACGTCCGACGGCAAGACCGTGACCGCAAGGTACGTCGTGCTCGCGACCGGCTGCCTCTCGAACGCGAAGATGCCCGACATCAGGGGTCTCGACGGCTTCAAGGGCAAGGTTTATCACACCGGCCATTGGCCGCACGAAGCGGTCGATTTCGCCGGCCAGCGCGTGGCGGTGATCGGCACGGGATCGTCGGGCATCCAGTCCGTGCCGATCATCGCCGAGCAGGCCAGCCATCTCACGGTGTTCCAGCGCACCGCGAATTTTTCCATTCCCGCCCGCAACGCCGTTCTGACCGACGACGAGCGGCAGTGGTTCCGCCAAAAATAT
Source organism: Bradyrhizobium erythrophlei (assembly GCA_900129675.1). Classification (GTDB taxonomy): domain Bacteria; phylum Pseudomonadota; class Alphaproteobacteria; order Rhizobiales; family Xanthobacteraceae; genus Bradyrhizobium; species Bradyrhizobium erythrophlei_A. The sequence goes on from FSRD01000003.1 coordinate 481,710, forward strand.
CCGGAAATAAGGCGCTTTGCCCGCGAGGAAGCGCGCAATGGTATCTATACCGAGATGCCCGATCGCGGCGCGCTCGATGACGGCGACTCCGAGCGCCGCGCCAAATATGAATCGCGCTGGAGCAAGGGCGGGCTGACCTTCATGTCGGTCTACAACAACCTCGCGCTCGACAAGACGGCTAACGACACCGCCGCCGATTTCGTCCGCGAGAAGATCGCCGAGATCGTGAAGGATCCGCAAACCGCAAAACTGCTGCAGCCGAACAACCACCCGATCGGCTCAAAACGCATTTGCATCGACACCGATTATTTCGCGACGTTTAATCGGGCGAACGTGACGCTGGTCGACATCAAGTCCAGCCCGATCGAGGAGATCATCGCGAATGCAGTGCGCGCCGGCGGCAAGGACTTTGAGGTCGATGCGCTGGTGCTGGCGACCGGCTTTGATGCCATGACCGGTTCGGTCGCCAAGATCGACATCCGCGGCCGCGACGGACAGACGCTGAACCAGAAATGGGCGGAAGGGCCGAAAACCTATCTCGGCCTGATGAGCGCGGGTTTTCCAAACCTGTTTATCATCACCGGTCCCGGCAGCCCGTCGGTACTGTCCAACATGATCGTCTCGATCGAGCAGCATGTCGACTGGATCGCCGATTGCGTCGCCTACATGCGCGACAACGGCCTCGAGACGATGGAAGCGGACAAGGACTCCGAGGATAAATGGGTGGCCCATGTCAACGAGGTCGCCTACACCACGCTCTATCCGCAGGCCAATTCCTGGTACATGGGCGCCAACGTGCCGGGCAAGCCGCGGATCTTCATGCCCTATATCGGCGGCGTCGGACCGTACCGGCAGATCTGCAACCACGTCGCGGCGAAGGGCTATGAGGGGTTTGTGATGGCGGGAGCGGAGCAGAAGCGGAAAGTGGCGGCGTCTCAATGACCGTCATTGCGAGCCACCGGGTCGCGCGAATGCGCGCCCGATGACAGGCTCCGCGAAGCAATCCATCCCACCACGAAAAGAAAGATTGGATTGCTCCGTCGCTGCGCTCCTCGCAATGACAGATTAAAAAAAGCGGGTCTCGTAGGGTGGGCAAAGCGAAGCGTGCCCACCATCTAGTGCGGAGCTTGGACGGTGGGCACGGCGCGAGCGCGCCTTTGCCCACGCTACGAACTCACAATCAGGAGCCAACCGAGTGACCGACGCACCCGTGACCGAAACCCCCGCCTACGAGCCGCCAAAAGTCTGGACCTGGAACAAGGGGAGCGGCGGCCGTTTCGCCAGCATCAACCGGCCGATCGCAGGCGCAACGCATGACAAGGAGCTGCCGGTCGGCCGTCATCCGATGCAGTTGTATTCGCTGGCGACGCCGAATGGCGTCAAGGCCACGGTGATGCTGGAAGAGCTGCTCGCGCTCGGGCACAGCGGCGCCGAATACGACGCGTGGCTGATCAAGATCGACGGCAACCAGTTCGGCTCTGGCTTCGTCGCGGTCAATCCGAACTCGAAAATTCCGGCGCTGATGGACCGCAGCGGACCGACGCCGATCCGGGTGTTCGAATCCGGCGCGATCCTGGTGCATCTGGCGGAAAAATTCGGAGCGCTCTTGCCGACGGGCGGTCAGGCGCTCGCGGAATGCCTGTCGTGGCTGTTCTGGCAGATGGGCAGTGCGCCGTTTCTCGGCGGCGGCTTTGGCCATTTCTATGCCTACGCGCCGGAAAAGATCGAATACGCCATCGACCGCTACGCCATGGAGGTGAAGCGCCAGCTCGACGTGCTCGACCGGCGCCTGGCGGACAACGAATATCTTGCCGGCCACGACTATACGATCGCCGACATCGCGGTGTGGCCCTGGTACGGCTCGCTGGTGAAGGGCGTGCTCTATGGCGCGGGCGAATTTCTATCCGTGCAGGACTACAAGAACGTGCAGCGCTGGACCGACGCGATTGCCAAACGCCCAGGTGTGCAGCGCGGCCGCATGGTGAACCGCACCTGGGGCGATCCCGCAAGCCAGTTGCACGAGCGTCACGACGCCAGCGATTTCGAGACCAAGACGCAGGACAAGATCGGCGAACCTGCCGGGACGTAATGGGGGAGCTATGACCTTTTACGAAAAAGGCGCCGTCCGCATCTACTTCGAGGAGGCCGGCTCCGGCTTCCCGCTGTTGCTGATCGCCGGCGGGGGATTGAACTCGACGATATCGGGTCTCAGCGGCAGTTACCCGCCTTTCGACTCCTTCGTGGAATTCAAGGACGAATACCGCTGCATCGCCGCGGACCTGCGCAACGCCAATGCCGGCCAGTCCACCGGGCCGCTCGAGATCGAGCGCCCCTGGGATTCCCACGCCGACGACCAGCTCGGTCTGATGGATCATCTCGGCATCGACAAGTTCATGGTGCTGGGCTTTTGCATCGGCGGCCCCATGATCTGGAACCTGTTGCGGCGCGCGCCGAATCGCATCGTCGCCGCGGTGCTGGCGCAGCCCAGCGGCTCGCGTCCGGAGATGCGCGACCTGTTCTACGACAACAATATGAAAGGCTGGGGGCCGGAGCTGGTCAAACGCCGGTCCGAGATCACGATGGAGACGGTGGAGAAATTCCTGACCCGGATGTATCGCACCAATCCCGATTTCGTCTTTACCGTGACGCGCGATTTCGTCCGCCAGTGCCAGACGCCGATGCTGATCCTGCCCGACGATATTCCGGCTCATCCCTATGCGGTCGCGATGGAAGCGGCGATGCTGGCGCCGAACGCCGAAGTCAGCATGTTCCCGTGGAAGGAGCCCAAGGAGCGGGTTCCGCTGGCAGTGCGGCAAATCCGATCCTTCCTGCGTGCGCACCGGCCGGCTGCGGCGTAGGAGAGGGCGAGCGTGTAGGGTGGGCAAAGCGAAGCGTGCCCGCCATTCTAACAGCGTTCGCATATGAAGATGGTGGGCACGGCGCAAGCGCGCCTTTGCCCACCCTCCAGCAGTTCCACCGCCAGCCCCGCTTCCCGCATCGCCGCAAAAAGCCACTGCGACAAGGGGCCGGCCTCCAGCCCGATCCGCTCAAGGCCGAAGCCGAGCGAAGCGAACCAGGCGATCAGTGCCTCCGGCTCGCTGGCTACCCTGGCCTCGCGCAAAATCTTGCCGTTGGCGTCAACAACACACACGCTCGAGCATTCCAATGACACGTCGATTCCAGCATAATGGTCCATGGTCGTCTCTCCTCGATGTTTGGAGCGAGGCTCATCCCTCGACTCCGTCACACCATCAATGTGAGGGACGACCGCCCGCCCTCCAAGCAAGCCGCGCGCAGCGCGCTACCCAATAGCGCCGTAGCAAGCGCGGCTTGCTTGGAGGGCAGACCGGGGCCCGTTACCCCATCTACCGATCTAATCCGGCAATGTCTCTCCAGATCCGCCAAGCTCCGCAGGCAAATCCCGGTATTTCGGCAAGCCGTCCTTTACCGAAACCGTCTTGCTCCCGTAATTCGCATGCAGGGTCGGCGCATGCGTGTAGCCCCTTAGCAGATTGGCATAGACATCGATCAGCCGCATGCGCGGATGCTCGGTCATGATGTGGCCGCCACAACCCTTGCAGAATTTCCGGTAGGAGTTTTCGGTCTTGTGATAGGTGCCGATCTCGGCCTCGCCCCTGGTGATCCGCACATCGCCCGACTTCCACAGGCTGAAGGCGTTGATCGGCGCCGCCGACCAGGCCTGGCAATCCTCGCAATGGCAGTAGCCAGCGAATACCGGCGTGCCCGTGACCTCCACCTCGACCGCGCCGCAAAAGCAGCTGGCCTTGTAGGTGGCGGCGTCGGTTTTCGCCGCCTCGCCGTCGGCGAGCAGATCGTTGTATTCGGCATGCTTGGTCATGTAGTTGCGGATGAAATCGCACTCGACCGAAAGCTTGCACGCCTGCGCCCGCACCGCATCCAGCGTCGCGCGCCCGAGTTTTGAGCCGACGCCCCGTCCGCCCAGTTCCGGCGGCACCTCGGTATGCACCAGCGTGATGGAGCCGGGCGATTTGCGGTAGGTGACGAAGGCAATCGTGCCGTCGACGTCGAGTTCGAAGCGACCGCGGGCTTCGTTGTCGCTGAAATTGTCGGTCATGGGCGCTCCTGTTTTAGATTGGTGGGCACGGTGCAAACACGCCTTTGTCCACCCTACAAATTAAGTTGCCGCCGCTCCCTGCGCCCGCGGAAACACCATTCGGTCGTCGGTGCGGCAATAGCGGTCGGCGAATATGCGGCCGACCGGGTGATAGCGGTCCATCTGCACGCGCATCGTTTTGGTGTCCCACAACTCGTCGCGGATGTGGAAGTTGATGCCTTCGCCCATGATGAGCTGGCGGTCGCCGTTCACGTCGATGGTTTTCCAGGTCCTGCATTCCATCGCCCAGGGCGCGTCGGCCAACCGTGGCACCGTGATCTTGGTCGAGGGCGCGAGCTTGAGGCCGAGATAGCCGGGCTCGCCGATATCAGGCGGAAAGTCGCCGCTGCTCTCGTGCATCGCGCGCGCCAGCGGCTCGTCGGCGAGGTTGACCACGAACTCGCCGGTACGCGCGATGTTGACCGTGGTGTCTTTCGGCAAGCCGTCCGGGCCCCGATTGGCGGCGAACATGCAGAGCGGCGGATCCTCGCAGAACACGTTGAAGAAGCTGAACGGTGCGGCGTTGACCACGCCGGTCGGTCCGACCGTCGTCACCCAGGCGATCGGCCGCGGCAGCACGAATCCGGTCAGCACCTTGTAGCGCTCGCGCTGGGTGAGGTCGCCAGGGGCGTATTGCATGGTGTATTCCGTTGAGGCTGGATCCACTTGCTTACCTCGCCCCGCTTGCGGGGAGAGGTCGGATCGCCTTTAGGCGATCCGGGTGAGGGGGACTCTCAGCGAGCGAGCCCGTGGAGAGTCCCCCTCATCATAGCCGATGCTTCGCATCGGCGTTCTTCGATCAAGAACGGCGGCCGTAGGCCGCCTTCGCCTTCTCCCCGCAAGCGGGGAGAAGGCGAAGCTAGCCTACGGCATGCTCAGTTCGTGTCGGCCGACCACCATCCAGTGCACTTCATCCGGACCGTCGGCGAAGCGCAGGTGGCGCACGTCCTGGTACATTTCGCCGAGCGGCGACCATTGCGAGATGCCGGTGGCGCCGTGCATCTGAATCGCCTGGTCGATGATCTTGCAGGCGCGCTCGGGCACCATCGCCTTGACCATGCTGACCCAGGTGCGGGCTTCCTTGTTGCCGAGCACGTCCATCGCCTTGGCGGCCTTCAGCACCATCAGCCGCATCGCCTCGATCTCGCAGCGCGCCTGGGCGATGATCTGCAAATTGCCGCCGAGATGCGCGATTTTCTTGCCGAAGGCTTCGCGGGTCAGGCCGCGCGAGACCATCAGGTCGAGCGCCTTTTCCGCCTTGCCGATGGTGCGCATGCAGTGATGGATGCGGCCTGGTCCGAGACGGACCTGCGAGATCTCGAAGCCGCGGCCTTCGCCGAGCAGGATGTTCTCCTTCGGCACCTGGACATTGTTGAAGCGCAGATGCATGTGCCCGCGCGGCGCGTGGTCGTGGCCGAACACGTGCATCGGCCCGATGATCTCGACGCCGGGCGTGTCCTTGGGAACGAGGATCTGCGACTGCTGCTTGCTTGGTGCAGCGTCGGGACTGGTCTTCACCATCACGATCATGATTTTGCAGCGGGGATCGCCGAGGCCGGAGATGTAGTATTTCTCGCCGTTGATCACCCATTCGTCGCCGACCAGTTTTGCGGTGGTCGAGATATTCTTGGCGTCGGAGGAGGCGACGTTCGGTTCGGTCATGGCGTAGGCGGAGCGGATTTCGCCGGCCAGGAGCGGCTTCAGCCACTTCTCCTTCTGCTCCTTGGTGCCGACGCGCTCGATCACTTCCATGTTGCCGGTATCCGGCGCCGAGCAGTTCATGGTTTCCGAGGCCAGCGGGCTCTTGCCGAGTTCGGCGGCGATATAGGCGTAATCCAGACTCTTCAGGCCCTCGCCGGTCTCGGCGTCGGGCAGGAAGAAGTTCCACAGGCCGACTTCCTTGGCCTTCGCCTTCGCCTTGCCCAGCACCTCGAGCTGCTCCGGCGTAAAGCTCCAGCGGTCGGTCTTTTTCTCGCCATGCCGGTAAAACTCGACCGACATCGGCTCGACCGTTTCGCGGATGAATTTCTTGACGTGGTCGTACAGCGGCCGGACCTTTTCCGACATGCGCAGGTCGTTGAGCTCGTCTTCCGGATTCAGCGTGTAGGTCGTGGTGCGGGGTATGTAGGCGTGTTTCATGCAGTCCTCCCGTTGGCGCAGATCGTTCGTTCCCGTTCGCTCGGGCGATCTGACTGAAACGCTTGTTTCTGGTCGGTACTCTAAACGCCTGTTCCGGCTTTGCACAGGCAAACTGGAGGAGAGTTTTTCCGCCCCGCGGAAGGGTATCTATGTCGTCCCGGCCTTCGCCGGGACGACGTAAGATCAAAACGCGGTATACCCGCCGTCGATCACAAAACAATCCGCGGTATGATACGACGAGGCTTTGCTCATCAGATACACAGCGATGCCACCGAAGTCCGAGGGCTCGCCGAAGCGCCGCACCGGAATCCGCGGCATCACATTGGCGACGAATTTGTCGTTTGCCATGATGTTCGCGGTCATGTCGCTCTTGATCCAGCCGGGCAGGATCGTGTTCGCGGTGACGCCGTATCGGGCGAGTTCCACCGCGAGCGCGCGGCACAGCGCGTTCAGCGCCGCCTTGGTCCCGGCATAATGCTCGTTGCGCGCGGTGCCGAACAGCGAGGCGAGGCTCGAGGTCGCGACCAGCCGGCCAAATTTGTCGCCGGCGTCGGCGCGTTCGGTCATGTGGCGGGCGGCGGCCTGGAACACATGGAAGACGCCGTCGAGATTGGTCGCAAACATCTTTCGCCATTCCTCCTCGGTGCGGTCGATGAAGGCGCGCCGTCCGCCGCCGCCGATGCCGGCATTGGCAAAGCAGCCGTCGACGCGGCCGAACCTATCGAGTGTCGCTTTCATCGCATCCTTGACCGAGGCGGGATCGGCGACGTCGCAAATGCGGGTATCGACCTTGCCGGGGCCGGTGGCCATGGTGGCCGCGGCATTGTTGTTCTTGTCGGCGTTGCGGCCCCAGATCGAGACGTTGCAGCCGGCGGCGTTCAGCGCCTGCGCAATGCCAAGCCCGATGCCGCCATTACCGCCGGTGATGATGGCGACGCGGCCGGAGAGGTCGAAGATGCTCATTTAGGCGCTTCCATTTGGTTTTGGCGCACTTTAGAGCATGATCCGGAAAACTGGGTGCCGGTCTTCCGAAAGGATCGTGCTCAAAAACGAGATGTGCGTCCGATGGCGAACAGATGTCTTGTCCAACCATGGACAAGCCCGCCCAGAAAATCAAATATGGATCGAAACATCAGGTCCGATCTGCCGCGCAACGGAATAGCGCGTAAACACAAGTCATGAGGAAACAATGCAGTTCAAGCACGTCACGCTCGATATCGATGGACCGGTCGCCGTTCTCAGGCTCGACCATCAGGAGGTCATGAATGCGGTCTCGATGGACATGCTGGGCGGCCTTGCCGAGGCGCTCGACACCATCGACGAGAAGAAATCCGAAATTCGCTGCGTGGTGCTGACCGGCGCGGGGCGCGCGTTCTGCACCGGCGCCAATCTGCAGGGCCGCAACAACCAGAAGCCGGGCAGAAGCAACGCCGGCGCCTCGCTGGAAATCGGCTTTCACCCGTTCCTGCGCCGCCTGCGCAATTTGCATTGCCCGCTCGTCACCGCTGTCAACGGGCCGGCCGCCGGCGCCGGGATGAGCTTTGCGCTGATGGGCGACATGATCCTGTGCGCGCGCTCGTCCTATTTCCTGCAGGCGTTCCGCCGCATCGGTCTCGTGCCGGATTGCGGATCGACCTGGCTGCTGCCGCGGCTGATCGGCAAGGCGCGCTCGGTCGAGCTGTCGCTGATGGGCGAGCGGCTGCCGGCGGAAAAGGCGCTGGAATGGGGGCTGGTCAACCGCGTCCATGACGATGCGGTCTTGATGGAGGAGGCCATGAAGCTCGCGCATGAGCTCGCCAACGGTCCGACGATTGCGCTATCGCTGATCCGCAAACTGTATTGGGACAGCCCGGAGAACTCGTTCGAGGAGCAACTCAACCTCGAATTCGAGTCGCAGCGCACCGCGGGTGCGGCGGAAGATTTCGAGGAGGGCGTTACCGCCTTCCTCGAAAAGCGGCCGGCAAAGTTCAAAGGCAAATGATCGAGCAGGAACTCGGACGCTGCGTTGCCGCCTTCTATCCGGGCGCGACCGGCGTTGCCGGCGCGGCAAAACTTTCCGGCGGCGCCAGCCAGGAGACCTGGTCGTTCGACATCGTCCATCCCGACGGCAATGTCGGCGCGATCCTGCGCCGTGCGCCGCCGGGCTATGGCGCCTCGCCGGGGCGGGCCGCCGGCCTCGATGCCGAGGCGACGCTGATGCAGCTCGCGTTTGACGCCGGCCTGCCGTCGCCGCGCGTGATGCATATGCTGCAGCCGGAGGATCACCTCGGCACCGGTTTCATCATGCAGCGGATCGAGGGCGAAACCATTGCGCGCAAGATCCTCCGCGATGAACAATTTGCAAAAGCGCGGCCGATGCTGGCGCGCCAGCTAGGCAAGGTCATCGCGGGCATCCACGGTTTGCCGACATCGAAATTGCCCAAATTGCGCCAGATGACGTCGACAAAGGAGATTGCCGATCTGGAGCGGGAATATCGCAGCTTTGACTGGCCGCGGCCGGTGTTCGAGCTCGCGCTGCGCTGGCTGCGCGACCACGATCCCGGGCCTTCCAGCGAGGTGACTTTGGTGCACGGCGATTTCCGCCACGGCAATCTCATCATTGGCCCCGACGGCGTCCGTGCGGTGCTGGATTGGGAGCTCGCGCATTTCGGCGATCCGATGGAGGATCTCGGCTGGATCTGCGTCAATTCCTGGCGCTTTGGCGAGATCGACAAGCCCGTCGGCGGCTTTGGCACGCGCGAGGACTTGTTTGCGGGATACGAGGCGGCCGGCCGCCGTGCCGATCCCGCGCGCGTGATGTTTTGGGAAGTGATGGGCACGCTGCGCTGGGGTGTGATGTGCTGCGGTATGATGCAGCGGTTCCGCAGTGGCCCCGATCATTCGATGGAACGCGCCATGATCGGGCGGCGTTCGTCGGAGACGGAGATCGATTTGCTGAGATTGTTAGCTCCGAGGGCATGATCCCGAAAAGTGGGAACCGGTTTTCGGAAAAGTTCATGCCCAGAAAGATGAGGAAATGACATGCAGGACGAACCGACACCCTCCGAACTGATCAAGGCGGTCGCGGATTTTCTGCGCAACGAGATCGCGCCTGTGATCAAGGGCCATAACGCCTTCAAACTTCGCGTCGGCATCAACGCGCTCGATCTAGTGACGCGGCAACTGGCGCTGGAGAGTGGCGGCGATGCCGCCGAGGCCGCACGCCTGAAGCAATTGCTCGGCGCGGATGGTTCGCTGAAGGAGCTTAACCGCGCGCTGTCGGACAAGATTGCAAAAGGCGAGGTCGATCTGCGGACACCGGGATTATCGGAGCATCTGTGGCAGACCACGATGGACAAGCTCGCGGTCGACCAGCCGAATTATGCGTCGTACAAGAGGGAGCTGGGAAAATCGTAGGATGGGTAGAGCGAAGCGAAACCCATCGTTGGGGCGTCGATGCGCATGATGGGTTTCGCTTCGCTCTACCCATCCTACAAAGACGTTCGTCATTGCGAGGAGCGCAGCGACGAAGCAATCCACTCTTTCTTTACGCGGAGAAATGGATTGCTTCGCTTCGCTCGCAATGACGACCTCTCCTACTTCCCCAGCCATTTCGGCGCGCGTTTTTCTGAAAACGCCTTGGGTCCCTCGATGTAATCCTGCGATGCCGCCATCGCCTTCACGGCCGGATATTCCCGCTGCTCGGCGATCGCCTGTTCCAGCGAGACCTCAAGACCTTTCTGGATTGCCTGCTTGGAGGCGCGGATCGACATCGGCGAGTTCTTGCAGATCGTCTCGGCCCAGCGCTCGGCGGCGGCCAGCGCTTCACCCTGCGGCACCACCTCGTTGACGAAGCCGAGTTCCTGTCCCTCCCTGGCCGAGACGTGGCGCGCGGTCAGGATCATGCCCATGGCGCGCTTCAGCCCGATCTGCCGCGGCAGCCGGTGCACGCCGCCGGCCAGGGCTGCAAGCCCGACGCGCGGCTCGGGCAGCGCGAAGGTGGCATTTTCGGCGGCGATGATGAGGTCACAGGCCAGCGCGATCTCGAAGCCGCCGCCCATCGCAACGCCGTTGACGGCGGCGATGATCGGTTTGTCGCAGTCGAAGCGCGAGGTCAGGCCGGCGAAGCCGCCCTTGTCCCAGCCGCGCTTGCCGCCGGCCGCCTGCCACTTCAGATCGTTGCCGGCGCAGAACGCCTTGTCGCCGGCGCCGGTGACGATCGCGACCCATTGCTCGGGGTCCGCGGAGAAATCGTCGAACACCTTGTTGAGTTCGAAATGCGCGTCGATATGCAGCGCGTTGTACACTTCCGGACGCGACAGCGTCACGATCGTGATCGGGCCCTTGCGCGTCACCTTTGAGAATTTCAGATCCATGTTTGCTCCCATTTCGATTTTCTGTGGCGAAGAATATTGGCCGGATATTAGCGCTGTGGCCGCTGCCCGATACCATCCAATTACGCAAGGCGCCCGCGCGTGCCAAGCCTTATCCGGTTGCTTGACTTGGGAAGCATCTTCTCACCTTAATCGATCGGGCAAAGGCCCGTAGCGCCTTAACGCAAAACGACAATAAACGACATTCGGGAGAGACTGCCTTGGATTTCAACCTACCGGCTGACCTCGTCGCCTATCTCGACGAACTCGATCGTTTCATCGCGCGCGAAATCAAGCCGCTGGAAGAGGCCGACGACAACATCCGCTTCTTCGATCATCGCCGCGAATGGGCGCGCACCGATTTCGACAAGGGCGGCCTGCCGCGGCATGAATGGGAAGCGCTGCTGCGCAAGGCCAAGAATCTCGCCGACGCTGCCGGCCATCTGCGCTTTGCGATCCCGAAACGTTACGGCGGCAAGGACGGCTCCAATCTCTGGATGGCCGTGATCCGCGAGCACTTTGCGGCCAAGGGCCTCGGCCTGCACAACGATCTGCAGAACGAGCATTCGATCGTCGGCAACCTCCCGATCGTGACCATGCTGGATCGCTACGGCCGCGACGACCAGAAAGCGATGATCGACGGCTCGATCACCGGCAAATACCGCATCACCTTTGGCCTCACCGAGCCCGAGCACGGCTCGGACGCGACGCATATGGAAACCCGTGCGGTGCCGGCAACGCGCGACAACGTCAAGGGCTGGATCATCAACGGCCAGAAGATGTGGACCACCGGCATGCACATCGCCACGCATTGCGCGCTGTTTGCGCGCACCAGCGGCAATGACGGCGATGCGCGCGGCATCACCTGCCTGCTGGTGCCGGCCAAAGCTGAGGGCGTGAAGGTCGAGGAATATATGTGGACCTTCAATATGCCGACCGATCATCCGCGCGTCAGCTTTGCCGACGTGTTCGTGCCTGACGATGCGCTGTTCGGCGAGGTCGGCCGTGGCTTGTCGCTGGCGCAGTGTTTCGTGCACGAGAACCGGATCCGCCAGGCGGCAAGTTCGCTGGGCGCCGCGGTTTATTGCATCAACGAGAGCGTCAAATATGCGCGCGAACGAAAGCCGTTCGGCAAGGCGCTTTCCGAGAACCAGGCGATCCAGTGGCCGCTGGTGGAACTCGCCACGCAAGCCGAGATGCTCAGGCTATTGATCCGCAAGACCGCCTGGGAGATGGACCAGCTCACCCAGGCCCAGGTCGAGCACACGCTGTCCGACAAGGTCTCGATGTGTAATTTCTGGGCCAACCGTCTCTGCTGCGAGGCTGCCGACCGCGCCATGCAGGTGCACGGCGGCATGGGCTATTCGCGCCACAAGCCGTTCGAACACATTTATCGCCACCACCGCCGCTACCGCATCACCGAAGGCAGCGAGGAAATCCAGAAGCGGAAAGTGGCGGGATTTTTGTTCGGGTATATGGGGGCGGGGAAGCATTGAGGGGACACCGTCATTGCGAGGAGCGAAGCGACGAAGCAATCCACACTTTCCACGCGTCGGGAATGGATTGCTTCGCTTCGCTCGCAATGACGACTAATTCACCTGCCGGTCTTTTCCCGCCCAATAGGGATCGCGCAGATGGCGCCGCAGGATCTTGCCGGACGCATTGCGCGGCAACGCCTCGATGAAGTCGACCGTCTTCGGCGTCTTGAAGCCGGCGATGCGCTCGCGGGTAAAATTGATGATATCGGTCGACGTAGCCTGCTTGCCCGGCTTCATCACCACGATCGCCTTGACCGCTTCGCCCCATTTGTCGTCGGGCACGCCGACCACCGCGACTTCAGCGACATCTGGATGATCGCAGATCGCGCTTTCGACTTCAGCGGGATAGATGTTCTCGCCGCCGGAGATGATCATGTCCTTGATGCGGTCGTGGATATAGAGGTAGCCGTCGCTGTCCATGTAGCCGGCGTCGCCGGTGCGCAGCCAGCCGTCACTGTCGAGCGTTTTGGCGGTGGCCTCCGGCAGGTTCCAATAGCCGACCATATTGGAGCCGGAGCGGGTGGCGATCTCACCGACTTCGCCCGGCGGCAGGCGCTTGCCGTCGGCATCGAGGATCGCAAGTTCAATGCCGGGCAGGGCCTTGCCGGCCGAGCGCATCCGGTCCAGTCCCTCGACATGGTCTTCCGGCGGCAGTGCCACGATGGTGCCGGTCGTCTCCGTCATGCCGTACATCTGCACAAAGCCGCATTTGAAGACCTCGATGCACTCCTTCAGCAGCGCCGCGGGAATCGGCGAGGCGCCGTAGAGCATGTACTTCAGCCGCGAGAAATCGACCTGACGGGCGCGGGGCTGCCGCACCACGAACTGCATCGCGGCCGGCACCATGAACAACTTTGTGATTCCGGACTGCTCGAAGAAGTCCAGCACTTTTGTGGGATCGAACTCGCGCGCGATCACGCCTTTGGCGCCGTGATAGAGGCCCATCACGCCCCAGCCGGAGCCGCCGATATGGAAGATCGGCATCGCCACCAGCGAGACGTCGTCGGTCGTCCATTTGTTCCAGTCCGGCTTTTCGGCCTCGTTGCCGGTCTGGACCAAATTGAGGAAATTGGCGTGCGACAGCATCGCGCCTTTTGGCTTGCCTGTTGTGCCGGAAGTGTAGAGCTGGATCGCGACGTCTTTCGAACTGATCGGCACTTTAGGGTCGTCGCCGCTCTGGGCGTCGCGCCAGGCCGTAAAATCCTGCCATTCCGCCGCGCCCCCTTCGGTCGTAATCACGGTGCGCACATCAGGCAATTGCGCCTTGATGTTGCGGACCTGGGTGCTGAATTCGGGCCCGACGAACAGCACCGGCGCCTTGCAGTCGGCGACGATGAAGGCGACCTCGGGGCCGGCGAGGCGCCAGTTCACCGGCGCCATCACCACATTGGCCTTCATCGCGCCGAGCAGCAGCTCGAAATAGATGTCGCTGTTCTTGCCGAGATAGGCGATGCGCTCGCCGGGCCTGACGCCCATCGCGATCAACGCGTTGGCAACGCGGTTGGTCTTGACGTCGAACTCGGCGAAACTGGTCTGGCGTCCCTCGAATTCGTAGGCTACCGCATCGCCGCGGCTCGTGGCGCGGTCGCGCACCATGTCGGCAAGGTTCGTCAATTGCTGGGCAGCGGACATGTCTCTCCCGTGGCGTTTTATTTTCGTTGCGCGGAGTTTGGCCGTATCCGGCAACAAAAACAATACGGTGGGAGATGGCTTTCCCCGGATGCTGCGCAGCGCGTTTGCGGTGCGCTGCTGATCCGGGGTCCATCGATCGTGCGCTGAGCTGTGGGTCCCGGCTCAGCGGAGCAGCGTTGCACGCTGCACCGCGTCCGGGACACGAGACTATCCCCGTGCCGCGCGGTCCTTTTCGTTCTGCGCCTTGATCGAGTCGCGGGCCTTGGTCCAATCGTCGTCGCTCCAGTCGCGCAGCTGATAGAAATTGCCGCCCATGGCGAGCGCCTGGGCGCCGTCCATGGCGATGGTCTCGCCGTTGATCCAGTCGCAGCCGCCGGAGATCAGGAACACGGCAAGGTTCTGCAATTCCTCCATGGTGCCGACCCGGCCCATCGGGTTCTGCGCCCTGGTGCGAGCGCCGGCTTCGTCGCCGGGCTTGATGCGCTTGCTCATACCCTCGGTCGGGATTTCCCCGGGCGCGATGGTGTTGAGGCGGATGCCGTATTTGCCCCATTCGACCGCCAGCGACATCGTCATGGCGTGGATCGCCGATTTACTCATCGCCGACGGCACTACGTAAGGCGAGCCGTTACGCACCCAGGTCACGGTGATCGACACCACATTGCCGGGCTGCTTGTCGGCGATCCAGCGCCGGCCGACCGCATGCGTCACATAGAAGGTGCCGTGCATCACGATGTTGGCGACCGCGTCGAAGCCGCGCGGGGAGAGTTCTTCCGAGCGAGAGATGAAATTGCCGGCGGCGTTGTTGATGAGGTCGGTGAGCGGCCCGCCGGTCCAGATCGCCGCGATCATTTCGTCGACCGCCAGCGAATTGCGGATATCGACGCCGTGGCTCACCACAAGTCCGCCGTGCAAATCCATCAATTCGGTTGCGGTCTCGTCGCAGACGCTTTTGCGGCGGCCGCAGATGTGGACCTCGGCACCGAGGCTGAGAAATTTCGCGGCCATGGATTTGCCGAGGCCGGTTCCGCCTCCGGTCACGAGGATGCGCCGCCCGGCGAGAAGCTGATCGTTGAACATCGTTTCCACCCAAAGGAATTGTTGTTAATTGGTCGATTGACTAAAAGCGGACAACGGCCTTTCTGTAAAGCGGCAAACCAAGAATAACAGCGGAGGAGAATTTTCATGGAGCAACGCGTCTCGATATCGATTTCGGACGGTGTCGCCGATGTCCGGCTGGTGCGGGCGGACAAGATGAATGCGCTCGATGCCGCGATGTTCGACGCCCTGGTGGCCGCGACCGAACGGCTTGCTCATGAAAAAGGGGTCCGAGCGGTAGTATTGTCCGGCGAGGGACGAGCGTTTTGCGCCGGCCTCGATATGGGACGCTTCGCCGCCATGAAGGATCAAGGCGGTAACGGGATAGCCGGCGGCGAAAAGCGCGACCTGACCGAGCGCACGCATGGGCAAGCCAATTTTCCGCAGCAGGCGGTGTGGGGGTGGCGGCAGCTCCCGGTGCCGGTGATTGCCGCGATCCAGGGCGTGGCGTTCGGCGGCGGCTTTCAGCTCGCGCTCGGCGCCGACATGCGGTTCCTCACGCCGGACGCGCGGATGTCGATCATGGAGATCAAATGGGGGCTGGTGCCGGACATGGCGGGCACGCCGATCCTGGCCAGCCTCGTGCGCGACGATATTTTGCGCGAGCTGACCTATACGGGACGGATTTTTTCAGCCCAGGAAGCCCTGAGCTACGGGCTCGCAACCCGGATCTGTGACAACCCGCGCGCTGCCGCCTTCGAGCTTGCGCGCGAGATCGCGGGCAAGAGTCCGGACGCGATCCGCGCCGCCAAGCGGATGCTGAATAATCTGTCGGTCGATCCCGGCCCGGCGCTGCTCGCGGAGTCCGTGGAGCAGCAGAAGCTGCTGGGCAGTCCGAACCAGACCGAGGCGGTCCGCGCCAACATGGAAAAGCGCGCGCCGCGGTTTGCGGAGGCATAACTCCGTCATCACCGGGCTTGTCCCGGTGATCCACGTCTTTCGTCCACGCGAGCAAGGACGTGGATGGCTGGAACAAGTCCGGCCATGACGACAATTGGCAGTCGCCATAGAAAAAGAACAAGGCAATGACCGAAGAGCCCCAACCCTTCCTCGGCATCATCAGCGGCCGGCGCCGGCGCGATCACTCCGAGGTCGCCGATCGCGCCGACCGCATCGCGTCCGGACTGCAGAAGCTCGGCGTCAAACAGGGCGACAGCGTTTGCATGCTGATGCGCAACGATATCGCCTTCATGGAGGCCGCCTATGCGGCGATGCGGCTCGGCGCCTATGGCGTGCCGATCAACTGGCACTTCAAGCCGGAAGAGATCAATTATGTACTGAAGGATTCCGGCTCAACGGTCCTGATCGCGCATGCCGACATGCTGCATCAATTGCGCGATGCGATTCCATCCGGCGTCACCGTGCTCGGCGTTCCGACGCCGCCGGAGATTTTGGCGAACTACAAGATCAATCCCGACCATCTCGCGACGCCCGATTTCGCGATCGATTTTGAGCAATGGCTGAAACTTCAGCCGCGTTATGACGGCCCCGCGGTGCCGCAGCCGCAGAACATGATCTACACCTCGGGCACGACAGGCCATCCCAAGGGTGTGCGCCGCTTTGCGCCGACGCCGGAGCAGACCGCGAACGCCGAAGCTATGCGCGGCATGATCTATGGCCTCAAGCCGGGGGCGCGGGCGATCCTGCCGGGGCCGCTGTATCATTCCGCGCCGAACTCGTTCGGCCTGCGCGCCGGGCGTCTTGGCGGCGCACTGGTGCTGATGCCGCGCTTCGACGCGGAAGAATTTTTGGCGTTGATCGAGCGCGAGCGGATCGACACCATCTTCATGGTGCCGACCATGTTCATCCGGCTGATGAAGCTGCCGGAAGCGGTCCGCCGCAAATACGACATGTCATCGCTGCGCCACATCATCCATGCCGCGGCACCGTGTCCGGCCGACGTCAAGCGCGCGATGATCGAGTGGTGGGGGCCGGTGATCTATGAATTCTACGGCTCGACCGAATCGGGCGCGGTCACCTTCGCCAATTCCGAGGACGCGCTGAAGAAGCCCGGCACCGTCGGCAAGATATCGCCAGGCGCCGAGCTGCGTTTCATCGGCGACGACGGCAAGGAGCTGCCGCAGGGGCAGATCGGCGAAATCTATTCGCGGATATCCGGCAATCCGGATTTCACCTATCACAACAAGCCGGAAAAGCGCGCCGAGATCGAGCGCGAAGGCTTTATCACCTCGGGCGACGTCGGCTACATCGACGAAGACGGCTATGTCTTCATCTGCGACCGCAAGCGCGACATGGTGATCTCGGGCGGCGTCAATATCTACCCGGCCGAAATCGAGGCGGCGCTGCATGCGGTGCCCGGCGTGCACGATTGCGCGGTGTTCGGCATTCCCGACGAGGAATTCGGCGAGGCGCTGATGGCGGTCGTGGAGCCGCAACCGGGGGTGACGCTGGACATCGCCTCGGTCCGCGCCCAGCTCAGGACGTCGCTGGCCGATTACAAGGTGCCGAAACACGTCGAAATCCAGGCCAATTTGCCGCGCGAGGATTCCGGCAAGATCTTCAAGCGCCGGCTGCGCGACCCGTATTGGGAGCGGGCAGGGCGAAGGATTTGATGCGATTGGCGCTGGCGTGCCCCGGATGCTGCGCAGCGCGCCGCATTTGCGGCGTGGTGCGCTGCTGATCCGGGGCCTATGGCTGCGAAGTGTGGGTCCCGGCTCTGCGGCGCACCGCGAAGACGCGCTGCGCCGCGTCCGGGACACATCAAGTGTGCGCCGCCTCTATCTTTATCTTGCACTGCGGCAAAAAAGTTGCAGACTGCTAACTTGCCGGGCAGCCTCTGGAGTAGCTAGCCATGTCACCCCAGACCATGCCTTCCGAGACCGAAATCCGTCCCAATCGCATGGAGGATGCGCAGGCACTGGAAGCCGACGCGCGGCTCCGCGAGGACATTCGGCTGCTCGGACGCATCCTCGGCGACACTGTGCGCGATCAGGAGGGCGCCGACGTGTTCGACCTGGTCGAGCGCATCCGGCAGACCTCGATCCGGTTCCACCGCGATGACGACAAGCCGGCACGGCGCGAGCTCGAGCTTATCCTCGACAGCATGTCGATCAGCCAGACCGTGCGCATCGTGCGCGCCTTCAGCTATTTTTCACACCTCGCCAACATCGCCGAAGACCAGAACAACATCAGGCAGATGCGCGCCCGTTCATCCGTCGCTGGAACGCCGAGACCAGGAACGCTGGCGCTGACACTGTCGCATGCGCGCGCCGCTGGCTTCAGCGGGGCTGACTTGCGCAAATTCTTTGCCGAAGCGCTGGTCAGTCCGGTTCTGACCGCGCATCCGACCGAAGTGCGCCGCAAGAGCACGATCGACCGCGAGATGGAGATCGCGGCATTGCTGGACCGGCGCGAACGGGTCCAGTTGACGCCTGAAGAAGCCGAGGCGAGCGACGAGCAGCTGCGCCGCGCGGTGCTGACATTGTGGAAGACCAACCTGTTGCGCCGCACCAAGCTGACCGTGCTCGACGAGGTCGCCAACGGGCTTTCTTTCTACGATTACACCTTCCTGCACGAAGTGCCGCGGCTGCATTGCACGCTGGAGGACCGGTTGAACGAGGGTGACAGCGCGGCGCAAGGCGAAGTGGGGTCGTTCCTGAGGATGGGCAGCTGGATCGGCGGCGACCGCGACGGCAATCCGTTCGTGACAGCGGAAGTGATGCGCGGAACGCTGCGCCTGCAGAGCAGCCGGGTGCTGCGCTTCTATCTCGAAGAGCTGCATTTGCTCGGCGCCGAGCTGTCGCTCGCGGCGCATCTTGCCGATGTCTCCAAGGATCTGCGGGCGCTGGCCGAGCGCTCGCCCGACACTTCGCCGCATCGAAGCGGCGAGCCGTACCGGCTGGCGGTGTCCGGCATTTACGCCCGGCTCACCGCTACGGCTGCGAAGCTGGACGTGGAAACCACCCGGCCGCCGGTCGGTGCCGCCGCGCCCTATGCCGATGTCGGCGAGTTCAAGGCCGATCTCGATACGCTCTATCGCTCGCTGATATCGAACAATTCGCGCGTGATCGCGCGCGGACGGCTGCGGCACTTGCGCCAGGCGGTGGATTGCTTCGGTTTCCACCTGGCCTGTCTCGATATCAGGCAGAATTCGGCCGTGCACGAGCGCACGGTTGCCGAGCTGATCGATGCGGCGATGCCCGGCATGTCGTATCTGGCGCTGAACGAAGAGGCCCGGATTGCGCTGTTGTCGGGCGAACTACGCAACGCACGGCCGCTGACGTCGGCCTTCGTCAAGTACAGCGAAGAAACGATCGGCGAACTCGCGGTCTTCCATGCCGCGGCCGAAGCCCACGCCAAATTCGGCGTCGACGCGATTCCTCAATGCATCATCTCCATGTGCAAGGGGATGTCCGACATGCTGGAGGTCGCGCTGCTGTTGAAGGAGGCCGGCCTGGTCGATCCCTCGGGCCGCAGCGCGATCAATATCGTGCCGCTGTTCGAGACCATCGAGGATTTGCAGGCGTCGAGCGGCATCATGGACCGGATGCTGTCGCTGCATGATTACCGCAAGCTGGTGGACAGCCGCGGCGGCGTGCAGGAAGTGATGCTCGGCTATTCCGACAGCAACAAGGATGGCGGCTTCGTTACCTCGGGCTGGGAACTCTACAAGGCCGAGATAGGCCTGATCGAGGTGTTCGAGCGCCATCACGTGCGGTTGCGGCTGTTCCACGGCCGCGGCGGCTCGGTCGGCCGCGGCGGCGGGCCGAGCTATGAGGCCATCATCGCGCAGCCGGGCGGGGCAGTGAACGGCCAGATTCGCATCACCGAGCAGGGCGAAATCATCTCCAGCAAATATTCCAACGCCGAAGTCGGCCGGAACAATCTGGAGATTCTCGCCGCGGCGACGCTGGAAGCGAGCCTGCTGCAGCCAAAGCACAGCGCGCCGCGTGAGGAATACCTCAAGGCGATGGAGCAATTGTCGGCGCTGGCCTTCAAGGCGTATCGCGGGCTGGTCTATGAAACCGAAGGGTTTGCCGATTACTTCTGGTCTTCCACCGTCATCACCGAAATCGCCACGCTGAACATAGGCAGCCGCCCGGCCTCGCGCAAGAAAACCCGCGAGATCGAGGACCTCCGCGCCATTCCCTGGGTGTTCAGCTGGGCGCAATGCCGGCTGATGCTGCCGGGCTGGTATGGTTTTGGCAGCGCGGTGGAAACCTGGATCAAGGAGCATCCCGACAAGGGCATGCCGTTTCTGCAGGAACTCTATCGCGAGTGGCCGTTCTTCCGCACCCTGCTGTCGAATATGGACATGGTGCTGGCGAAGAGCTCGATCGCGATCGCTTCGCGCTATGCCGAGCTGGTGCCGGACAAGGCGTTGCGGGAAAAGATCTTCGGGCGCATCCGGCAGGAATGGCAAACCTCGATCGACATACTCTTGAACATCATGGAGCATGAGCGGCTGCTGCAGGGCAACCCGCTGCTGGAGCGCTCGATCCGCAACCGCTTTCCCTATCTCGATCCGCTCAACCACGTGCAGGTCGAGCTGCTGAAGGAGCATCGCGCGCAGAATCCCGACGAAGCGGTGCTGCGCGGCATCCAGATCACCATCAACGGGATCTCGGCGGGGTTGCGCAATAGCGGGTAGGCAAGAGGCGAACAGCAAGTAGCGAGTAGCGAATGAAATTTCCTATTCGCCACTCGCCACTCCCTGTTCGCCAATCGATCATGGCTTCATGGCGCCCTGTACACCCGTGTACACGGCATAGAGTGATGACGAGCCGCAGATGTAAAGTCGATTTCGTTGCTGGCCGCCGAAGCACAGGTTGGCGACAGTTTCCGGGATGTGGATCTTGCCGAGCAGTTCGCCGCCAGCGGTGTAGCAGCGCACGCCGTCCTCCTTGGGGTCGCCCCAACCTACGGAGCACCAAACGCGCCCCTCGGTGTCGCAACGGACGCCGTCGGTAATGCTGGGCTTGGGCATTTCCGCAAAGACTTTGCTGTTCGATGCCTTTCCTGCCCCAACATCCAGGTCGAACGCGCAGATATGCGACGGATTGTCCGGCCCGTCCGTGAAGCCGGTGTCGATAACATAGAGCTTCTTCTCGTCGGGCGACAATGCGATACCGTTAGGCTCCACGAAGTCATCGACGACAACCTTGATGTCACCGGATTTAGGATTGACCCGGTAAACATTGTGCTTCTCCTGCTCAGGCTCGGCTTTGATGCCCTCATAGAAGCCGCCGATGCCGTAGACCGGATCGGTGAACCAGATCGCACCATCGGAAGTGACAACCGCGTCGTTCGGCGAGTTCAGCTTCTTGCCGTTGTACTTGTCGGCGATGACTGTGATTGAGCCGTCGAGTTCGGTCCGGGTGACCCGTCGGCCGCTATGTTCGCAAGTGATCAGGCGTCCTTCCCGATCAATGGTATTGCCGTTCGAGTTCATCGACGGCTGGCGGTATACGCTCAGGTGACCGTCGTCCTCCGAAAACCGCATGATGCGGTTGTTGGGGATGTCGCTGAACAGCACGTAGCGTCCAGCCGGGAAGTAGACCGGGCCCTCGGCCCAGCGCATCCCCGTTGCGACGCGCTCAACCGCCATGGTGCCGGCGAAGGCCGGGAAGTCGGTGGGCCCGAACGAAACCTTGGGATTGGCGGACTCCAGATGGGAATCCGGATAGCGGCTTCCCGGGAGCGGACCCAAGGGCAGCGGTTCCGTTGACAGCGTTGGAGCGCCGGTTTGGCCGAGTGGCGCCACCGTTGCCGCAGAGGCCGCTTTCATCGTCGCGGCCGTTGCGGCGAGCGCCGCCGCGCCTCTGATCAGGTTGCGGCGGTTGAGAGATTGGTTATCGGGAAAGGTCAGTGGTGCAGTCATGGTTTCCTCCTTTTTTGTTGGGAGGGGAACCATCTGCCCGCAATCCGGCATAAAGCGGGCAGGCTGATATGAAACAACCTGAGATGGCGCCGCCCCGGCGCTTTGCCGGGACGGCCAATTCATAAAACTCAGATCGCGTCCCAGTTAAAGATATCCGCCGAGCGGTCGAGCTTGTAGAACGACGACTTCAGCGCGGGCATCGCATGTTCGGCGACGGTTTGCGGCGTCCAGCCTTCGCCCCGATGCACCGAGCGCAGTGGGCGCGACTGGCCCATCAGGAAGATCTCGTTCATGCGCACGGCGAAGATCTGGCCGGTGACGTCCTTGGCGGCGTCGCTGAGCAAATAGGCGCAGACCGGCGCGATCTTCTCCGGACCCATCTGCTGGATTTTTGCAACGCGCGCTTTCTCTTCCTCGGTCTCGGTCGGGATGGTTCCGATCAGGCGGCTCCAGGCGAACGGCGAGACGCAGTTCGAGCGCACATTGAAGCGGTTCATGTCGAGCGCGATCGATTTCGACAGGCCGACGATGCCGAGCTTGGCCGCGGCGTAGTTGGCCTGGCCGAAATTGCCGACGAGGCCCGAGGTCGAGGTGAAGTGCACGAACGAGCCGCTTTCCTGCTCACGGAACAGCCGTGCCGCGGCATGCGCGACATAGAACGAGCCCATCAAATGCACCTTGATGACGGATTCGAAGGCTTCCACGCTCATGCGGTGGAAGATCATGTCGCGCAAAATGCCGGCATTGTTGACGACGCCGTCGAGCTTGCCGAAATGATCGGTCGCCATCTTGACGATCTTGCTGGCGGGAATGGCTTCCGCGACCGTCTCGAAATTCGCGATCGCCGTGCCGCCGCGCTTCTTGATCTCCTCGACCACTTCCTCGGCCGGTGCTGCGCTGGTTCCCGAACCGTCGGCGGCGACGCCGGGATCGTTGACCACGACTTTTGCGCCTTCGGCCGCGCAGAGCAGCGCGATTTCCTTGCCGATGCCGCGGCCCGCGCCGGTGACGATGATGACTTTGTCCTGCAGTGATTTGGCCATTGGGTTTCTCCCGTTGTTGTTCGTCATTCCGGAGCGTGCGAAGCACGAACTATGGTGCGCAATTGCGCACCTGAGAATCTCGAGATTTCCGGGTCTGGTCCTTCGGACCATCCCGGAATGACGAGGGTGATCAGCGTTCGTTCGTAAAAATGATCGTGCCTGACGCGGCGAACATGCCGCCGACGCCGTGGCAGACCGATATCTTGGCGCCCTGAACCTGCGCCGGCGCGATACCGCGCATTTGCCGCACACTTTCCTGCAGCGCGTACATGCCGTACATGCCCGAATGCATATAGCTCAGGCCGCCGCCATTGGTGTTGAGCGGCAGTTTGCCGCCGGGGCGGGTATTGCCGTCGGCGATGAATTTTCCGGTCTCTTCATGCGGCATGAAGCCGAGATCGCCGAGACCATACAGCGGCAGATGCGCAAAGGCGTCGTAGATCATGAGGTGATCGACGTCCCTGTGCGCGATGCCGGCCTCCTTGAATGCCATCGGGCCCGCGACCTTGAAGGCGCGCGAGGAGTCGAACGTCTTCATCTGGCTGACCATCGGCGTCTCGACGCTCTCGCCGGTGCCGAGGATATAGACCGGCTTCCGCGGAAAGTCCTTGGCGCGGTCGGCCGAGGTCAGGATCAGCGCGCCGCCGCCGTCGGTGACGAGGCAGCATTGCAGGATGCGGAACGGGTAGGCGATCATCCGCGAGTTCAGGACGTCCGCAACCGTGATCGGGTCCTTCATGGTGGCGCGCGGATTCTTCGCGGCCCATTCGCGCTGCACCACCGCGACCGAGGCGATCTGCTCGTGGGTGATGCCGTGGGTCTTCATATAGCGCAGCACCGGGATCGGGAACATGCTGGGCGGGCCGTAGACGCCGAACGGCTGTTCGAACTGGCCGTTGAGGCTGTCCGCAGGCGTCGAGCGCGGCTGCTTGCCGATCATCGATTTGCCGCTTTCGGCATGCGTGATCAGCACGGTCTTGCACAGACCGGCCTCGATCGCCGCCGCAGCGTGCCGGACGTGCAGCATGAACGAGCAGCCGCCGACCGAGGTGCCATCGACCCAGGTCGGCGTGATGCCGAGGTAATGCGCGATCTGCTGCGGGGTTTCCACCGCGGTGGCGATGCCGTCGATGTCGGACAGCTTCAGTCCGGCATCGGCGATGGCGTTGAGCGCCGCATCGGCGTGTAACTGGATCTGCGACATGTTCGGGATGACGCCGAGCTCGGTGGTCTCGGCAGCGCCGACGACGGCGACCTGATTTCTGCGCATGGTGCTTAGCCCTTCGCCGGACGGAACAGGGGAAGGGTGATCTTGTCGTCGAGTTTTTCGAACGCGACTTCCAGCTTCATGTCGAGCTCGAGCGCCTCCGGCGTCTGCGGACAATCGATGATGTTGCTCATCATGCGCGGACCTTCGTCGAGTTCGACGATCGCGATCGCGTAAGGCGGCGTGAAGCCGGGGGCGGCCGGGCGGTGGTTGATGACGTAGCTGTAAAGCGTGCCCCTGCCGCTGGCCTTGAACACGCTGACCTTGCGCGAGGCGCAGGACGGGCAGAACGGGCGCGGCGGGAAATACACATTGGCGCAGGCGTCGCAGCGCTGCAGGCGCAACTCACCGGCCTGCGTGCCGTCCCAGAAATGCTGGGTTTCCGGTGTCGGCTTTGGTTTAGCGCGCGCTGGCTCCGCCATGTCGGAAATTCCTCCCTTTCGGGCCGTTTGGCCCGTTTGTTCCAATCTTGATGCGACATTGGACGCCTCGGCGTCAACGGTCCAGCGCATACTCCCGCATGCCGCGTCCCAGTAGGCGCATAGGGGATGAAGCGGGAATGCTTGTATCCCTCCAAGCCGGCGCGGTAGAAGGGCGGCCAGATTGAAGAAAATCCGGAGGATTCCATGTTCAAGTTGACGGGCGCAGTGCTGGCCGCAGGATTGGCATTTGGCGCACAAGCCATTGCGGCCGATGCGCCGGCCGAGATCAAGATCGGCACGCTCTATGCCTCGTCGGGGCGCTATGCGTCAATCTCGATGCCGGTTTTCAGCGCGCTCAAGCTCTGGGTCGATCAGAAGAATGCCGACGGCGGCACCTATGTGAAGGCGTTCGACAAGAAAATCCCGATCAAGCTCGTCGCCTATGACGACCAGAGCAATACCGCGACTGCTTCCACGCTCTATAATCAGCTCATCACGCAGGACAAGGTGGACCTTCTGGTCGCGGATTCCGGTTCGGTGCTGACGGCGCCGGCGGTGGCGATCGCGCGCGACCGCAAGATGTTCCTGTTCGACCAGACCGGCACCGGCGCCAGTTTTTTCTCCAAGGACAATCCCTATATAGCGCTGATGGCCGATCCGGTTTCGACCGTCTGGCCAAAGCCGGTGGCGGACTTCATTTCGCACGACGGCCCGGGCCTCGGCATCAAGAAGGTCGCGATCCTCTATTCCACCAACGAATTCACCGGCACGCAGGCCAACGCATTCCGCAAATTCGTCAAGGACTCCGGCGCGCCGATCGAGATCGTCTACGATCAGGGCATCCCGACCGAGACCACGAACTATACGGTCATCATCAATAACATCAACAATACCAACCCCGACGCGGTCATTCACTTCGGTTATGCGCCGAACGATATCGCGTTCCTGCGCAACGTTCAGGATGTCGGCGTCAAGTTCAAGATGCTGTTCTGCATCTATGCCGGTCTTGAGACCGAGCTTCTGGAGAAGAACGTTGGCGAGAAGGGCCTTGAGCACGTCTTTACCTACGTGCCGCCGTCAGAACTCGAATACCCCGTCGAGTTCGGGATGAGCATGAAGGATTACCGGGCCGCGTGGGACAAGAAATATCCTGACGGCAAGATCGAGTTCGGTTTCAATGCGGTTGCCGGATACACCACGGGTCTCGTGATCGAGAAGACGCTGTCGGTCGCCACCAGCCTCGATCAACTCGAACTGCGGCGTGCGGTGTTCAGCCTGTCGGGCAATCTCAAGACGCTGGACGGCACCTTCGCACTGGATGAAATGGGCGGCCAGATCGGCGAACTGACGCCGCTCGGCCAGCTCGAGTTGAACGAGCACGAACACATTAAGTTCATCTCGATCTATCCGCACGAAACCGCCACCGGTAAGCCGGTCTATCCGCGTCCATGACGCGGGTTGTGATCACGAATCGGACGACCGGAGCGACGCGCTGATGCTGGT
The DNA here is from genome assembly GCA_900129675.1 of Bradyrhizobium erythrophlei. Classification (GTDB taxonomy): domain Bacteria; phylum Pseudomonadota; class Alphaproteobacteria; order Rhizobiales; family Xanthobacteraceae; genus Bradyrhizobium; species Bradyrhizobium erythrophlei_A. The sequence continues at coordinate 507,680 of FSRD01000003.1, forward strand.
CTATGCGCTCGTCGCCGGCGTTCTGTTCGGGCTGTATTTCAGCCTGGTCGGCATCGGCCTCAATCTGGTGTTCGGCGTCATGCGCATCGTCAATCTTGCGCATGGCGACTTCCTGATGCTCGGCGCGTTCGTCGCGTTCGGCGTCGTGACGCTGGCCGGCATCGATCCGCTGTTTGCGGTGCCGCTGGCGTTTGTGATCTTCCTGCTCTCCGGCCTGCTGCTCTATTGGGTGCTGGTGCCGCGGCTGCAGGGATCGGTTAATCCCGAAATGCTGTCGATTATCCTGTTCTTCGGCCTGTCGCAGGTGATCGAGGCCGTCACGACGATCTTCTTCGGCACCAGCGAGCGCTCGATCCAGAGCCGTTTGCTCGGCACGGTATTTCAGACCATCAAGGTCAAGCTGTTCGGCGGCAAACCGGATGGTTCCGGCCCGATCCAGATTTTTGGCCAGGGATTTCCGGCGCCCTGGGTGATCGCGGCAGTGACCAGCCTGATCGCGATCGCACTGGTCTATGTCTATTTGTACCGGACACGCCTGGGCACGCTGACCCGCGCGGTGATGTCGCGTCGCGATGAAGCGCTGGCCACCGGCATCGATGTTGACCGTGTTTCGGCGGCGGCTTTCGGCATCGGCCTCGGGCTCGCCTCGCTGGCGGGCGTGTTCGCGCCTTTCATGTTTGGTTCGGTCACGCCGGCTTTCGGCGCGGATGCTACCGTCACTTCATTCGCGATCGTGGTGCTGGGATCACTCGGCAACCCCCTGGGCACCGCGCTTGGCGGCGTCGTCTATGGTGTCTGCTACATGCTGGTGCAGACCTATCTCAGTTCCTGGGCGGATCTTCTGCCCTACGTGCTGCTGATTTTCATCCTGCTGTTGCGTCCGAGCGGTCTGCTCGGAAGGCGGGTGCGCGTTGCCTAGCATCCTCAGACATCTGCTGTTCATCGTCGTGCCGCTGATCGCTGTGTTTGCGGTGCTTCCCGGTGTCTATCAAAACCATCTGCTGCTGTTCAACTTCGTCATTTTCCTGACCTTGGCGCAGGGCGTGAACATCATCTACGGCTTCACCGGCTATCTGCCGTTCGGCTATGTCGGCTTTTTCGGCGCCGGCGCTTACGGTTTTGCGATCATGGTGATGCACTATCAATCGCCGGCCATAATCGCGGTGCTGGTCGGGGGGCTGGTCGGCGTCGCGCTGGGACTGTTGCTGACGCCGCTGTTGCGGCTTTCGGGCGCGTATTTTGCGATCGCTAATCTGGCCGCGTCGCTGGCCGTGCTTCACTTCGTTGCCAATCCGGCGCTCGAAAATATCACACGCGGGCCGTACGGTGTTTCGCTGACGGGCACATTCAATCCCAATGACGCTTACGCCGCCGCACTTGTCGTGTTGACGCTGACGCTTGCTGCGGTCGTGTACCTGAAGAACTCGAGCTTCGGTCTGGCGTTGCAGGCGGTGCGTGAAGATGCCGTCAGCGCGTCGATGGCAGGCGTCAGCGTCGTCAAGATGCGCGTGATCGCGTGGCTGGCTTCGGCGCTGGTCGCGGGTCTCGCCGGCGGCGTCTATGCCTGGTATGTGTCCGTGTTCTATCCCGACAATGTCTTCAGCGGTGATTTCAGCATCTTTGCGATCGTGTTCGCGCTGTTCGGCGGCGTCGCCACAATCACCGGGCCGATCGTCGGCGTCATCATTCTCTATGGCGTCTACAATCTGATCGGCTTCACCACGCCGCAATATTTCCAGCTGATCTATGGCCTGTTGATCATGGGGCTGGTGTTGTTTTTGCCGGCCGGCCTGGTTTCGCTGGCGACGCGGAGGGGTTGGCATGTCCCCTGATAGCGCGCCGATCCTCGAGGTAACCACGCTCGTCAAACGCTTTGGCGGCTTTCACGCGCTCGACGGGCTTAGCTTCCACGTCACGTCTGGCGAGATCCTGGGGTTGGTCGGGCCGAACGGCTCGGGCAAGACCACGGCGATCAACGTGATTTCCGGTCTCTATGCGCCTGACGGAGGCGAGGTGGCGCTCGATGGTCATTCGATCGGTGGCGTTGCATCCCACAAACTGGTTCATCGGGGCATCAACCGCACCTTCCAGATTCCGAAGCCGTTTCTGTCGCTGACGGTGCGCCAGAATATCGAGGTCGCGCTCGCCCATGGCCGTGCCGGGGTGGCGCCGCCGGCGATGGCGGCGCTACTAGAAGAGTACCGGTTGACTGAAGTCGCCGACCGTCCTGCCGCCGACCTCAACAGCGCGCAGCAGAAGATGCTGGACCTGGTCCGGGCGCTGGCCACCGGTCCGCGACTCTTGCTGCTCGATGAGCTTGCTGCCGGCCTCAATCCGGCGGAACTCGACTGGATTGCCGAAAAGATCAAGGCACTGGCCAGCACGGGCATGGCGATCATCGTGGTCGAGCATCTGATGGGATTTATCGAACACATCACCGATCGCGTCATCGTCCTCAACGCGGGCAAGGAGATTTTCGAAGGCACGCTCGCGGTTGCCGTCAAGGTGCCGCAGGTGATCGAAGTATTCCTGGGAGGCGAGCATGCCGCCTGAGACGATTTCACTTCTGGACGCGTGCGGCGTCGATGCGGGCTACGGCACCATGCAGGTGCTGTGGGGCGTCGATCTCGACGTCCGCGCCGGCGAAACCGTGCTGCTGCTCGGCGCCAACGGGGCGGGCAAGACCACCTTCCTCAAATCGCTGGTTGGATTGATCGAGGCGCGGCACGGCAGCATCAAGCTCGGCGGCGAGGATGTGACGCGGACGCGCTCCAGCGATCGCATGAAGCGCGGCATGACCTACATGTCCGAGCTTGCGGTGTTCCCCGATCTGTCGATCGAGGAAAACATCCGCGTCGGCGCGCAGGCGCTCGGCCATGCCGATCCCGGAGCGCGCGTCGAGGAACTCTATGGTCTGTTTCCCGTGCTCCGCGACAAGCGGCGTGCCGCCGCATCCAGTCTTTCCGGCGGCCAGCGCAAGATGCTCGGGATTGCCAAGGCGCTTGCCGCCGAGCCGAAGCTTTTGGTGATGGACGAGCCGTCGGCCGGACTGTCACCCTTGTTCGTCAAGGAAGTCATTCGTATCCTCAGCGAACTGCGTGGGCGCGGGCTGGCACTTCTGATCGCCGAACAGAATATCGGATTTCTCGAAGTCGCCACCCGCGTGTTCGTGCTCGAAGGTGGCCGTATCAAGTTTTCCGGGACGGTTGCGGAAATGACCGACAATGAAGCGCTGCGGCGCGCCTATTTCGGATTGAAATGATGCGAGCGATCCGGATCGGCTCAGGGGCGGGCTATTCGGGCGATCGCATCGAGCCCGCGGTCGAACTCGCCGAAAATGGCGACATCCAGTACCTCGTATTCGAGTGTCTGGGCGAGCGCACCGTCGCGCTGGCGCAACAGGCGCGGATGAAAAATCCGGAAGGCGGCTATGACCCGCTGCTGGAAGAACGGATGCGCGCGGTGCTGGCGGTTTGCGCCGCCAAGGGTATCAAGATCGTCACCAATATGGGCGCGGCCAATCCGGAGGCCGCGGCGAAAAAGACCGCGGAGATCGCCAGATCGCTAGGGCTTTCGTCGCTGAAGATCGCGGCCATCGTCGGCGACGATGTGCTCGATGCCTGCAAGGACGGCGATTTGCCGATCATGGAATTTGAGAGCACGATCAAGCAGCTCGGCAACCGGCTGTTGTCGGCCAATGCCTATCTCGGTGCCGCGCCGATGGCGGAAGCGTTGAGCGCCGGCGCCGATATCGTCATCACCGGGCGCGCGTCCGATCCGGCGCTGTTCCTGGCGCCGATGATTCACGCCTTCGGCTGGGCGATGGACGACTGGAATCTGTTGGGGCAGGGCACCGTCGCCGGGCATTTGCTGGAATGCGCAGGCCAAATCACCGGCGGCTATTTCGCCGATCCTGGCTACAAAGATGTGCCCGATCTGGCGCGGCTCGGCTTTCCCATCGGTGAAGTCGGCGAGGATGGCTCGCTTGTCATCACTAAGGTCAAGGGTTCGGGAGGCGCGGTGACGGCGCGAACCTGCAAGGAGCAGTTGCTTTACGAGGTGCATGATCCCGCCAAATACTTCCAGCCCGACGTGGTCGCGGATTTTTCGCAGGTGAGGGTCGAGGAGATCGGCCCGGATCGCGTCCGCGTCAGCGGCGGTCGTGGAACGAAGCGCACCGATACACTGAAGGTCTCGGTCGGCTATGTCGACAGCTATATCGGCGAGGGCCAGATTTCCTACGCCGGCCCCGGCGCGCTCGCGCGCGGGCGGCTGGCACTGGAGATCGTCCGCGAACGGCTGAAGCTGATCGGCGTCGCGTCCAGCGAATTGCGGTTTGAACTGGTGGGCGTCGACGCGCTACACGGTGCAGAAATCTCCGCGCACGCCAATGAACCCTATGAGGTTCGTGTTCGCGTCACCGGGCGCACCGAAAACCTCCGCGAGGCCGTCAGGATCGGCAACGAGGTCGAGACCCTCTATACCAATGGTCCGGCTGCCGGCGGCGGCGCATGGAAATCGGCGCGCGATGTGGTCGCGGTGGCATCGGTGCTGCTGCCGCGCGAGTTGGCGAAGCCGCAAGTCCGCTTCGTGGGAGCGTGAGATGAAGCTGCGCGAGATCGCCCATTCCCGCACCGGCGACAAGGGCAACACTTCCAATATCTCCGTGATCGCCTATGACGCGAGGCACTATCGGCTGCTGCTGGCGCAGGTCACCAGCGCGCGGGTGAAGGCGCATTTTGCCGGCGTGGTCGAAGGCGAGGTGGTTCGCTGTGAACTGCCCAACCTGTCCGCGCTGAATTTCGTGATGGCCAGCGCGCTCGGCGGCGGCGTGACGCGTTCGCTGGCGCTCGACGCCCACGGCAAATCGCTGAGTTCGGCGCTGCTTGATCTCGACATTGAGCCCGGTTCGGACGACAAGTAGCGCCCAAGGAAGCGAAGAGAACACCATGCCGAACCATCCGACACTTGCCTCCCTCGCCGCCGACCTCGACAGCGGGGCGACCTCCGCCCGCAAACTGGTCGAGGAATGCCTCGCCAACATCGCCGATCCCAAAGGCGAAGGCGCGCGCGCGTTCATCCATGTCGACAAGGACGCCGCCCTCGAGGCGGCGGACGCGATGGACCGGCTGCGCAAGGCGAACGCGGCGCCGTCGCCCTATGCCGGCATTCCGGTCTCGATCAAGGACCTGTTCGACATCAAGGGGCAGGTGACCCGCGCCGGTTCCCGTGCGCTGGAGGAGGATTGTTGTCCGGCGGAAGCCGATGCGCCGGTCGTGGCGCGGCTGCGCCGTGCCGGTTTCATCGTGATCGGCCGCACCAACATGACCGAGTTCGCCTATTCCGGAATCGGCATCAATCCGCATTACGGCACGCCGAAAAGCGCCTGGAACCGCAGAGTCGGCCATGTCCCCGGCGGCTCGTCCTCAGGTGCTGCGGTATCGATCGCCGATGGCATGGCGTATGGCGCGCTCGGCACCGATACCGGCGGCTCGTGCCGGATTCCGGCGGCCTTCAACGGCATCGTCGGCTTCAAGCCGACGCAGCGCCGCATACCGCTCGACGGCGGCGTGCCGTTGTCGTTCTCGCTCGACAGTTTTGGGCCGCTGGCGCGGACGGTCGGATGCTGTGCGGTGCTGGACGCCGTGCTCGCCGACGAGCCCGAGCAGCCCTTGCAGCCGCATCCCGTCAAGGGTATGCGGCTGGCGGTACCGACCACGGTTGCGCTCGACGATCTCGACGAAGCGGTGGCGAAGACTTTTGAGCGCGCGCTGGAGACGCTGTCGCGTCAGGGCGCGCTGATCGAGCGGATCGAGGTGCCGGAATTCCTCGACGTCGGCGTGATGAATTCCAAGGGCGGTTTTGCCGCCGCCGAAAGCTATGCCTGGCATCGCTATCTGATCGTGAGCAAGGGCGACGTCTACGATCCCCGCGTTCACGTGCGCATCCTGCGCGGCGAAGGCATCAGCGCGGCCGACTATATCGATCTGCTCAATGCGCGAAAATCCTTCATCGCCCGGACTGAAGCGCGCATCGCGCCCTATGACGCGCTGGTGTTGCCGACCACGGCCAACACGCCGCCAAAAATCGCCGATCTCGCCGACGACAAGGCGTTTGCTGTTGAGAATTTGCGCGCGCTGCGCAATTGCACGCTGATCAACATGCTCGATGGCTGCGCGATCTCGCTGCCGGCGCATCGCGAAGGCGAGGTGCCGGTCGGCCTGATGCTTGCATCGTCGGGTGGATCGGACCGCCGTATCTTCGAGCTCGCGGCCGGAATGGAGGACCTCATCCGTGTTTGATCTCACCTTTACCGTCGACGACAACGGCGCGGCCACCTACCTCACGCTGCCAATCGATCGCGCCGTGATCGCCGGCTGGACCGGGCGCGATCCGGTGGCGCGCGACAAGCATATTGCCGAGCTGGAAGCGATCGGCATCGCGCGGCCGGCCTCGACACCGATCTATTACCGCGTCTCGGCGCGGCGGCTGACCATGGCCGATGCGATCGAGGTCTGCGGCGAGAATTCCAGCGGCGAGGTCGAGTTCGTGCTGATCGGCTGGCAGGGACGCATTTTCGTCGGCTGCGGCTCCGACCATACCGACCGCAAGGTCGAAGCCTACAGCGTCACGGTGTCGAAACAGATGTGCGACAAGCCGATCGCATCGGAACTGTGGGAACTGGAAGACGTGATCGGCCACTGGGACCGGATGATCCTGCGCTCCTATGCGATCATCGACGGCGCAAAGGTGCTGTACCAGGAAGGCACGCTCGACGGCATGCTTCCTGTCAAGGACCTGATCGCGGGCGGCTTCGGCGGCAAAGGATTGCCCGACGGCTGCGCGATGTTCGGGGGCACCTTTGCCGCCAAGGGCGGCATTCGGCCCGCGAGCCGGTTCGAGTTTGAACTGGAGGATCCCGTGCTGAAGCGGACGATCCGTCATGGCTACGACGTTATCACGCTGCCGGTGCTCGGCTAGCAGGCAGCATGGGTTGAGCTTGCGCGGGCACCTCTGAATGATGCCCACGTATCCTGAAATGTCCGTTCACCGGGGTAGACCGAAAGCCGCCGGTGCTCGGTCAAAACGACGCTTTTGAGCCAACTCGGACATCGAGGGCAGCGGATCGCTACGATACCGATGAGCCGCTGCCGGGGCCGGAAGGCATCGCACGTTTGATCTTCGCAGCGGGGGCTGATTGATCAGCCACTGTTGTTTCGGCCAGTTCGACGGCGAACAGGGACAGCATGAGGCCTACCATCGGCACTGCGGGAATCAGATATCGCCAGACGTCGAGGGTGTGGGCGCCGGCGGCGGTCGCGATCGAAGCCGCCCACATCACGAGCACGATACCCGCGCGCGTCAAGAAGCCGGGGCGCCGGCGCCGCACAGCGGTCACCGTCCAAAACATGACGGCGACAACGAAGGCGGTAGACAATGTCCTGAACAGATAGGCGGAAATGCCTGGGAGATCCGACAACAGACTGATCTGAACTGGTCCGCCTTGCAGATCGATCGGCTGAGCCGCCCGGCCGTGCCGCATCATGATGTCGGACACGTGCGGAACGTCGTCGGTCGACACCGGTATGGCAGGGTCGAGCCCGTAGGGCGGCCATGCGACTGAGACCCCATAGGCCATCTGACGAACGAACTTGCCCGCGTAGGCCAGCGGCCGGTCACGCACGGCGGCCAGGAAGATGCGCCGATAGGCGGCGGCCGCGCCGACGGCGTTCCCGGCACCGCCGGCGACGTCTCGGTCCAGTGCGGTGTCGAAGAGGCACGCGTCGCCGAAGAACCCGAGCACGGGCCAGCGACCCGGCTCCGCGGCGAAGTCGGCGGCAAGCCGCGCCATCGTGGCGTCCGCGCTGTCGCCGGCCGCCGACACGATCTCGCGTCGCGCTGCATCGCTTGCAAGCACGATGTTCAGGTGATTGCAGAACAGTGTCTTGGGCACGAACACGACAGAGGCTTGGTCGGAGTCGGAAGCCCCGAACCGGGAACCGGCGGCGAGGAGCGCCAGCGCCGCCGCGATGGACACGGCAATCACGGCAAGGCGCGCGGACGTGTCTGGCCGGGCGAGGCGGGCGCCCACCACGACCGCGACGATTGCGACCAGGATTCCCTGCGATCTGAAGCACGCCGCGAGCGCCGCGCACAGGATGGAGGCAGCGACCACGCAGCACCGCGCCGTTTTGCCGACGCAGGTGGCAACGAGCAATCCAGCCGTCGCCAGATTGAGGAAGACCGCAAACAGAAGCTCTGCGGTGAGGACGTTCCTGAACAGCAGCAGGCCCGGATACGTCGCCACGAGGATGATCGGCACGAGCCCACCGGCGTTGCGCGTCGCCGCCTGGGCGGTTGCTGCAAGCGCCAGCATCAGGACGGCCCACGCCGCCTGCTGCAGGCGCACCACCGTTCCGAGGTCGCCTCCGAACGCAAACGTCACGGCCAGGAACGCCGGGTAGCCCGGATCGCGCCCACCCGCCACGGTCGGCCTTCCAGCCTCGAGCGTGCGAAGCGCAGATTCCACGAAGGACGGTGTGTCGCCCCAGATGACCGGGACCGCCGGCCTGAACGATACGACGATCGCCACCAGCAGCGCGGCCCACGCCAGCACGGCCCATGGCACCGGGGACACGACGCCGCCCCGGGGGGCGGCTCCGCCCGTTGTACGCGCTGGAGCTTCGCGGTCGGACCGCACGATATCGCCGTCCACACGGGATGAAGTTCGAATACCGCCCCTGGTTCACGCTAGACCAAAACGATCTGCAAGACCATCGGAGGGCACGGCGCGCTCCCGGCTCCCTCGCCTTCCCGTCAGTACACGCGTCTGCGAGACATGATGGTCGACGCCTGTATGCTGCGCTCGAGGATGCCCGGGGCGGCGCCGGTGCGACGAACATGACTGCTATTGGCAGCACCAACCGGACCTCCAGAGATGTCCGAAGTACGATCGCTAACGGAGCGCCGGGTTAGATCGGAAGTCGCAGGCGCGCGGTCAGAAGGACGCGATTGCCCTGCGGACATTCCGACGGCATGGGGCGCATGCGGTGACAATCGCATCCCGTCCTCACACTCGGCGCGCGGGCGGCGACGAGCTGCAAATGACACTTGATGAGATCATCGACCAAAGCGCGTAAAGCCTTGGAGTGCAGCTATCCCGCCACGCAGGAGGTGAACTGCATCAGGCCAGCTCTTCGAGCAGCGCCTTGGCGTCCAGCAGGACCGGCGTGTCGAAGCCTTCGGTGAACCTGCCATACCCCAGCGCGAGGAGGTCGTGAGCTTCCGCGCACTTGCCTTGATCGCGCCACAGGCGGGCGAGGCTGGTCGCGGCGCGCAGCCCAAACGTCTTCGCGCTCTGGCGCTCCGCCACAGCGAGCGCTCGATGATAATTCTGCTCCGCAGCGGCTTGGTCACCTCGCGCATTCATCATATCGCCTCGAAGTCGATGCAGCTCGACCTCACCGGACCGCTCGTGGGTCGTCTCGATGAGCTGCGCAGCCTCGACGAGGCAATTCTGTGCCTCTTGCAGATGCCCGACCTTGGCGTGAGCCTCGGCGAGAAAGCAGAGCGCGCGCGGCGTGTGCACGACGGCTCCGGCACCACGAAGCACCGAGAGCCCCCTCGCGAGCATCGCGAGGCCATCCTGCGCCTGTCCAAGTACTGTGAATGAGCGACCATGCTGGAGAAGTCCGAGGCCCAACCAGAGCGGAAAACCGTGCTCGTTCGAGAGCGCGACCAGCTCTTCCGCGTGCCGCCGTGCGTCATGCGGCAACCCGGCGGCCGCCTCCACCGCACATACCTTGCTCAACACAAATGCCACCGTAAACGGATGGTCGAGCCCGCGGGCTTCCGACAACGCCTCGTCCGCGCGCGCGCGTCCCTGATCGATGTGGCCCAGAAGCGCCAATGTCAACGCCAAGTGACCCAGGCTCGCTGCGTACGGATCGGCCACCGCTATGGCGGCGCAAATCGCGCGAGCGGCCGGATCTCTCAGGCCATCACACAGCTCGAGACGGGCGCGCGCTGTCACAAACTCCCCGCGAAAGTAGCAACTGGCGCCGTGGATATAGTGACCCAGCAGCAAAGCGACCTGATCGTTTCTGGTCTCGCCAAATTTCTCCATCTGCTCGGCAAGAGACACCGCCAGTTCGTGCTCGGACCGGACCATATGGAAACCCCATTGGGAATAGAGCAGCGGAACGAGACGATCCGGTCGATCGAACCGCGCAGCGAGCGCTCGCGCCCTGACGAGGGTGTCGGCCACCACCGGCGCCGAATACCCTCGAGCTGCCATCAGCGCCCGCCCGAGGGCAATTTGCAGGTCGAGTTCGTGCTGCACGGGCCGGGACTCCTCAGGTATGTTCGCCAGCAATTCCAGACCCTTCTGCAACTGCGCCACCGCTTCCGTCATCGCCGACCGCGCGACCGCCTGCTGGCCGGCCTTGAGCCGGTAGCCGACCGCCTTCTCGTTGAAACCGGCCTCGGCACAATGGTGGGCCATGAGTTGCGGCTGAGCGGCCACGATTTCAGGGAACTGGCTTTCAAGCGTCGTCGCAACTCGGGCATGGATCTGCTGGCGTCGACCGCGCAGCATGGTGCTATAGGCTGCGTCCTGCACCAGCGCGTGCTTGAAGGTGTACTCTGCATCGGGCGGGGTGCCCCGCTGGAAGATCAATTCGGCGGCTACGAGCCGCCCCAAGGCCTCGTCCACCTGTTGCTGCGGCATGGCCGCGACGGCGCTGATCAGCTCATGCGAGAACGACCGCCCGAGGGCCGCTCCGATCTGCGCCATCTCGCGCACGGGTGCCAAGCGATCGAGCCGTGCCAGGAGCGAGCCATGGAGCGAGGTAGGGATGGCAAGCCGAAGCACGGGCCCTCTCGCATCAAAGCGGTCGCCCGCGTCGGCCAGCATGCCGCTCTCGATCACCGCCTTGGTCAATTCCTCGATGAACAGCGGTACGCCATCGGTCCGGTCGATGATATGTTCGGCGATCTCCTGGGGCAACGCTTTGCCGCCGGTCACCCGCAAGACCATCTCGGCGCGCTGTCGACGCGGCAGACGACCGAGGCTGATCTGTGTCACGTGCGGGCGCCCGATCCAGGCCGGCGCGAACTCTGGGCGGAAGGTGATGACCAGCAAGGCCCGGAGGGTGGCCACCCGGTCGACGATGAGGTCCAACAGGTCGAGCGAGGTGGGGTCAATCCAGTGCACATCCTCGAACACCATCAGAACGGGCCGACGCGCCGCCAGTCCCTCGAGCTGGGCCAGGAGGGCCCGAAGCGTATTCTCCTTGCGCTTCTGTGGTGTGAAGCTGAGCGGTGGATAGCGATTACCGATCGGCACGGACAGCAGGTCCGCGATCAGAGGGACGGCCTCGCTGAGGTCAACGTTTGCCTCCGCGAGCAGCGCCTCGAGCTTGTCCAACCGCTGCTGGTCCGTATCGTCACGCCGGAATCCCGCTGCCCGCTCGAGCTGTGAGATGGTCGGGAAAAGCGCGCTGTCCTGATGGTGCGGCGAGCAGAAACGGCGCAAGCGGATGTGTGGATCATCGCTCAGCCGTTCCACCGCGGTCTCGGCGAGGCGCGATTTGCCGATGCCGGGCTCACCCGATATCAGCACGACCGAGCCATCGCCGCGTTTTATCTGCTGCCAGCGGCACATCAGCAGCTCGATCTCCTCATCGCGGCCAAGCAGTGGCGTTCCGGCTACGCGCAAGGCCTCGAAGCGGCTATCGACCGCGCTCGCGCCCATGACTCGCCAGACCGGCACCGGGTCGCTGAAGCCTCTGATGGACACGGTCCCGAGAGCGAGATACTCGAAGAGTCCCCCGACGAGGCGGCGGGTGCTGCCGTCGATGACCACCGTGTCCGGCTCGGCCAGCGCCTGAAGCCGCGAGGCCAGATTGGGGGTCTCACCGACCACCTCATGCTGCTGGGACGCGCCATCCCCGATGAGATCGCCGACGATCACCAACCCGGTGGCAATGCCAACTCGCACTCGCAATTTTGCCCCCGGACCGACATCGAGTCCTGCCACGGCCGCGACCAATGCCAGCCCGGCGCATACCGCGCGCTCAGCATCGTCCTCATCCGCCCGCGGATAGCCGAAATATGCGAGCACGCCGTCGCCCATGTATCTGGCGACGAACCCGCCAAATTTCTCGATCTGCTCGGCGCAGCAGCGATGGTACGCGCCCATGATTTCCTGCAAGTCCTCAGGGTCGAGCCTTGTCGAGAGCGCTGTCGAACCAACAAGATCAGCGAACATCAGCGTGAGATGACGTCTCTCGGCCGCGGTCCGGGGAGCAGGCGCGGGCCTCGGTCCGGCCTCATCGAATTCCGCAATCGCGCGCAATATCTTCCTGCGATGGCCGAGCGATACACCGATTTTTTCGAGGTCATGGTCGGTCAGATCGCGCAGAACGCCTGGATCAATGTCGTTCTCGGCAAAGCGCTGCGCGTATTGCCCCAGGCCAAGTGTGTTGAGCCAGTCCGCGATCTGCTGCATGGCGGCCCCCACTGTCTCTGTGCGGCCTAAGCGAACCCTGGAGACCACGGAGACTATCACTTTCTTTTGTGGATGGCACGTACGGTCGTTGGGACGTCTGTTGGCCCCTCGATGCAGCCGAGTCGGCTCAACGCGACCAACGGACACCGTGAAGCTGCGACCCGCCACTCAATCGCGGTAGCGGAAGCGGGTTGCCGAGAGGTCCGCCTGTCATCCGGTTCGAACCGCCAGCTGTGGCTTCCCGGAAATGCCCGATCATGCCACGAAACGGACCAGCCCGGCCGGTTAGATGATGTCCGTTGTTCGGGGTAGACCGGAAGTGGCTTTTCGGGCTGTCAGGGCCGTTTTTGACCCAGAGCGGTCTTCAGCCGCCGTATTCGGGAACGAGGTTGATATAGATCAACACTTGATGAAGTGCATCGTCGGTACTGTAAAAATGATGCTCGTAGTCTCTTCGCTAGAAATAAGCAGCAAAGGTTAGTCAGTTGTTCAATCACTGATATCATATGGAGACGCGCGAATGAGTAAGCTTGTTTCGGTAGGACTGATCGCCGCTGCCATGTTCGCTAATCCGGCCATGGCGGCGTGGTACGACAAAAACGGCGCCGCCGTCCATCCCTCCCGCGTCGTTCACTGCGTCCGGGCTCCAGACGTTGGCCAGTTTGCCGGAGGTTCGTGGAATAATCCTCCCTGCGAACCGGCAACCCGGGGCTCAGGGACCAGGGCGGCGTGGCGCGACAAAAACGGCGCAGTCGTCCCTGCCTCCCGCGTCGTTCACTGCGTCCGGGCTCCAGACGTTGGCCAGTTTGCCGGAGGTCCCTTCAATAATCCTCCCTGCGAACCGGCAACCTGGCGCTGAGGCGCCAGGTAACACCAAAAGCTGTCCGGCGCTGCCTTCGTCGACCTTTACACCGACCCGCGAAGAAAGCGGCAAGATGCTGCCAACGTTCCCTGCGAAGGGAAGGGAATGTTCAATGTCAGGACGGTTCGCTGACGCTGTACGCCGGCGCCAAAGCGCCGGCGTAGAAAGGGAGAGCAACTGGCTGCCCGCGAGTGGCCCGTTCTGCTTTACATTTGCGCCTACTGGGCCGGGAGCCCCATCCTCGATGGTCAGTGGTGACCGCCGCTTGTCAAGCGAGTACAATGGGCAGTTAACTACGGCGTGCGCGACGTGGTTCCGAGATGCGAACGAGGACGATATATCGATCGTCGGTTGTTGGCCCATCGCGTCATTTCGCTGCGAAGCGGAAGTTGGTCGCTATCGGTGCATAGCCGACATTGAGTAGGGCGCACCGCCTCCGCTGTCACTGCAACCGCGGATTTTCTCGCAGCAGATATCCTCAACAACCAGGGTCGCGCGGTCCCCGCCCATCCTTTCGCCCTCCAAAGGACCCATCACCGCGACACGGTGCGAGCCATCAACGAGGAGGTGTCCGCTGTTGAGGCAAAAGCAGACGTGCTCTGGAAACCCCGGAATTTCGCCTTCTGACCCTGAGCAACCGTCGCGCGCGGGCGAGTAGTTCATCCTGGCCTGGCTGCTGATGCGGCGGGCTACACCCTTCGCGATTGAGGGTACCTGTGGATGCCGCTCTAATGGCCCGAAGCGAGCACGAGACGGCGGGCTAAGACGCGCAAAGGCTGTTTAGTATCGTCTCAGCAGGCCGCGCGACACGCTGGTATCGCCATAGTCGGCGCAGGCCTCTTTCGGGTTTTTGATTAAGGCCGCTTGGAGTTGCCTGGACGTTTTGCCGGCAGCCTCGGACACTTCGAGGCGGAATTTATTGGGATCGTAGTCCTGGCCATGGTGGGCCTTTATGGCCGCGTCATAGGCGTTGATCATTGCCATCGCGGCATCAGGGCTCCCGAGAAGTCTGGCGCCGAGTTGAACGCCGCCGGTACCATTGACCTCGTAGCCGGTGCATCGTTGTTCGAGCACCGCGGCTGCGGTGACGAGTTGGTCGAGGAACGTCGCCTCGGCGTCGGTGAGCATTGCGGTGCGCGCCTGTCCTGGCACGATCATCGCGAGCAGCGCAATCGCTGACAGCTTGATTTTCATTGTCGTGGTTCTCCCTGCGGCCGCTGAGCCGAGATCAAATCACCGGTTGCCGAATTACGCTAGCGCAAGTCTGTTCTTGGGGCATCAGGAGACACGGCAGGTATTGGCACGAAACGGACCAGCAATACCGAGCTAGCCTTTCCCATAGCCGCCCACCTGCTCAGCGCGCGAGTGTAAGACGTCGAGTTCGATCATTTGCCTCGGCCGGTTCGCTGATCTCCTACTCCTGTGGTCCCGTGCTGCACGCGCACCTGATTGAACAAGAATTGCGACTTTCGGTCTTGGCACGAAGCGGACATGACCGGTTGGCTGTCGATGTCCGCTGTCAGAGGAAGAGCGGACATCAAGCGTTCGAGGCCAGAGGACCGCTTTTTGACCCAGGGCGGACGTCATCATGCTCGCCGAGGTGCTTCTGCGAGGAATCCGTACCAGCGTCCGTCCATCGCTTAAATGCAGTGTTTGACCGTTTCCATCGGGCCAAAGTCATCAAGAGCTGCTATCACGTGCTGCCGTAGGGTTACCTCCGCTCAACGGAGGACCTTACGTGCGACATCAAATCCACGTCAGCTCCGGCGCGGTCTACGGCTCTACTTGGTGCTCAACCTTAACGAAACGCTTTGGCGGCCGCGGCTGAGTCCGTATACTCGTGGAAGGCTACGATCTGACCGCCGCGGACGGTAAAGACGTGCGCGAAGTCGCTCTCGTAGGTGCGCTCGTTGGCTTTGACCTGCCAGACGTAATGACCGAGCACGACGACCTTGTCGCCCTGCGCAATGAATTCACGTGGCTCGAACGAACGCGCATCCTGTAGGCTGGCGAGGGTCGAAAAGAACTCGCCGACCGCGCCGCGTCCCTGCCGCTTGCCGGCAAAAGGCACGTTCTCAACCTCTGGCAACTGCCACGTGATGTCCTCTGACATGGATTGCAACAGCGTCGGGATGTCACCGGCTTTGAAGTTGGCGTAAGCCTGCTCAACAAACTGTCGGTTCTCATGTTCGCTCATTCGCATCCTCCTAACGCATTTTGGGTGAAACGCGGTCATTTCATAACTGACATGCGAACCTGTCAATGCGCGGGCGGCGCATTCTCGGATTCCGATTTGCAGGAATCCCGCCGTAGCTTCCGAGAAATCGGGAGATGGTGATGAAGGCGTAGGAGCTGGCAGTTATCTCCAGTTTGCTGCACGACGCAAGTCGTGCTCTCCGCCACCCAGCTTCCGGTTTTGGCACAACTCGGACATGCCGCCGTGGTCGCTCTATGTCCGTTGTTGGGGGCAGAGCGGAAAACATATGCTCGCATAGAGCTTTTCAGCTTTTGACCCAACTCGGACATCGCACCGTCGCATCTGATGTCGGCCGGCACCATTTCTTCCTCGCTGTCCGATCGCAATCTTGCTGAGTTTCCTCATTTGCTTTGCTTGAGCATCGCTTCGAGTTCTTCTTCGAGCGATCGCGGCGAAATGCCGAGCATTCGAAACCCCGGCAAGTTGTCCGAGGCTGTGGTGTCGATCTGCATAAGCTCGACCTGATTGCGGGTGAGGGGCGGGTGCGGCAAGATTTCAGCGACGCCGGCAAGTGCCTCCCATAAGGCAAACGGCATTCGCATCAGCACCGGCCGCAAACCTGCGGTACGGGCAATGGTCCGCAACAACTCCTCGTATGAATAGACGCGTGGGCCGGCCAGTTCGTAGATAGGATACGGCTTTTTGCTCTGCCGCAGAACTTGTGTAATCGCCGCAGCAACATCATCCGCGTACGCCGGCTGGAGTCTCGTCCTGCCGTCGCCGAATATCGGATAAGCCGGCAGGACCCGAAGCAGCCTGAGAATTGTCGTGAGAAAGCCGTCGTCCGACGCAAACATCACCGCTGGGCGTATGATAACCGCGCCAGGGAATGCGGCCTGCACGGCCGCCTCGCCTTCGCCGCGGCTGCGAATATAGGGCGAAGGCGAGGCCGCGTCGGCACCGATTCCTGATAGGTGAACTAGCCGTTTGGCCCCGACCCGCCGCGCTACGCTCGCGATCCTGGCGGCCGTTTCGACGTGCGCCGAATGAAATGTATCACTTCCGTGCTCGACGTACAGGCTAATGGCGTTGACCACGCCATCGGCGCCCGCAACGGCGGCCTCTACGGAGCGCTCGTCGTGTGCGTCGGTGGCGATCTGTTTGACGTCAACGCCCTCACTCCCCCTAGGATGCCGCGAGGCGACGCGCACCGTGGCGCCGCACTCGCACAAATAGCGCACGACGCGACGGCCAATAAAGCCAGTTCCCCCAAACACGGTTACGCAGCTCATTCGCTGATCGATCCAATGATCCTGGGCGACGCTCTTGATTGAGCCGTTAAGCGCAGTGCGGACTGCCTCAGCGGCCTCTGCCGGCGAACTACCTCTGTTGACATGATGCCCGATAACATCGATCAAAATTTGCGCCGCGGGGCCGACAGTCTGCCACTCTTTCATTGCTTCATCGATCAGCGGCTCAGCTTCTGCGTACAGCTTGTGCGCCTGTTCGATGATCGGCTGTGCCCTGTTGAGAAGATCGATCAGCGCCTTGCTCGCCGGCAACGATTTCTCAATTTGCCTAAGTTGCGCATCGCTGAGACCGGAAACGTGACCAATGAGGTCAATGAGCCAGTGCTTCAACATGGTCCACCTTGCTATTGGCTTTACCGCTGGGCCAATTACCCGTTCTAAACGGACAGACAACCTGCGCCCTTTGGGTATCCGTTTACACCAAATCGCCCGCGAAGGCTGCTGTTGGCACCCTTGAGACATGCCCGGCTATCCTGAGAATGTCCGTTCACCGGGGTAGACCGGAAGTCGCCGGTGTCCGGTCAAACTGACGCGGATGACCCCCAAAGCCGACTTTAGGGGCGACTAACCTTGCCGCGAATCGCAGGACCTGGGGAATCCCCAATACCGTCACCGTGATCGTTCCTGCAATTGAACCAACACCAAATCCGGCCACACTCAAACCAAGTAGCGCGATGCAATGACTGCCGTAACCATGCCGATTGATGAGTCATACGGCCTGGTCATCGAATCAGTACTTGATGAACGGATGTTTGAATGCAGTTTTTCCTTTATGAAATCGTCGCTCGCATCGTCGCGATCTATTTGTGCGTCGATTCCAGCCGCAAACTTCGGCTTGGCCTTGCCGAGAGAAAAATCAAGCCCTTCAATGCTGATCCCTTAAACTGGTTTCTAGACTCGTTTCTAGACCCGTCGAGTTTGGTTGTTCATAGAGATACCGCGCCGATCCGGTACTGGATTTCAATCGGCATCGAGATAACTCTCTTGGTTGCATGCCTCATTGTTGCGATATTTGGGTGGTGGCACGACCCATAAGAGGCATGTGGAAAATGTTTCCGTCTGATATCATTCACGCCGTTCCAGAATTCATTTGGGGAATGTCGAGTTGTGAGGATTAATTGGAAAGAGGCCTGTAAATTTCTCTCCGGTGCGTTTTTCGTTAGCGCGGGGGTAAACGCGTATTTCTATGTTACTCAAACTCATCTGGCCGTTCCTTTTTTTGGGTTTAACGTTTTCGTTTCGCCAGAATTGCTGGGGCTGGGGAGCATCATCCACTTCGTGCTCTTTTTGATTTGCTTCTACATTGGGTTCATACGGAAATCTGGCGTCGATCGACGATAGCGATGAAATCCGCTGCAAGTCCTTCCGTGCCATCGGGGGGCACCGGATGACCGCAATTGGCACCAACCGGACCTCGAGAGATGTCCGAAGTTCGATCGCTAACGGAGGTAAACCGGACATCGCGGGGATAGCCCAATTTGGGTCAAGGTCGGTCTGATTGCCAAAAAACTGAAACACTTTCCGGCGCCGTTTATGTCAGGATAAACTCGCTCAGGAGGCCGCCCCGCGAGCGTGCCGCCACTCTTGACAGTGAACCCGGCGGAGACCGATCTTGAATCTGACGGACGAGGACAACCCGATCGACGAAATTTCACGGATCGAAGCGCGGATCGAGGAGCTTGCCGACGTCGCAGAGCGATGCCGGAAGATCATTCTGGTTTCCAAGGCGGCCATTGCCGGCGGCGTCGCATTGCTGCTCGTTATGATGCTCGGCCTGTTCGGATCCAGTCAGGTTACCGCCATCGGATCGATTGCCGCGGTGCTGGGCGGAACGGTGTCGCTCGGATCGAACGTCAGTACGTTGCGACAGACGATGGCCGCCATGACCGCCGCCGAGGTGCTCCGTTCGGAATTGATCGGCAGGATCGACCTTCGAGTGGTTGGTGACAGGACGATGAAACGGATTTGAGGTGCTGGCTCGAGCGGGCAGGCGTGCCAAAGCCGAAGCCATGTTCGCCGGGGAAGATCGCGCCCGCCGACGCGCGATGAAGAACGCGATTTGCGTCATCCTCAACCATCGTCTGGCGGTTCCTCACCAGTCGAAACCTGGAGTAAGTCGCCGGATGGACCCAAATAAAAGGTAGCGAAAAAAGTGCCCCCGGGTTCAACTGTCGAGTCCCAAAATGCGGTTCCTTCATATCCGTATGGTTGGGCGTTTCGGACAAAGGCCCGGACCGTTGTGTGAGGGGTGCCCGAAATAGACTGACGCGCACGTCGTTCGACGGACTGCAGGACAGCATCTATCTTGGTCTGGACGTCTGCGGGTACCGCGCGCAGGACCGACGAGCTAAATCCCACGGAGCTACCTTCAAACAAGGCCAGGGTCGATTTGATGAACTTGAGCTGGCTTTTCAGCGGCAACTTCGCAAACTTGTCTGCGGTCTCGATACCCTTGATCGCGGCGGCACCGATCGCAGCCTTATCTTCCGGGCTGGAAAAAATGTCGGGATGAATTTCGTTTCCTCCAAAGGTGGTCAACGCTTCCAACAGCAGAGAACGCGCTCCAATCGGGATAAAGCCGTTCTCGTCGGCTGCAGCGATCATATCGACAACTTCCTGGTGGGTTATTTTTACCGTATCACTTGCATGGCTCCCGGTGTGGTCCCGGATAATTTTCAAAATTTGTGCGATGCTCATGGCTGCTCCGTGGCCAAGATTGTTGAATTGACCGGAGTATACCTAAAGTTACGGGTTATGCGAACCAAAGCGGACGTTCGCCAACGTCTCGCTGCGCTCTACCCATCCTGCGGGCTGCGCGCTGCGGCGAATTTCCCGAAGTCTTTCAACTTTGACGATCGGAAATCGGGTGGCCTGCTGCAGAAAAGCTGCGAAACTGCCGCTCATGAAAGCGAACATGAAAAACCAGATACAGTCGGCATCCCCCTCCGACATCGGCGCCCGCGTCGAGGGCCTCGATTGGGCGCAGGCGACCGCCGATCTCGACGCGCAGGGTTGCGCCGTCCTCAAGGGGTTGCTCTCGCCTGAGGAATGCGATGCCCTCGCATCGCTCTATCCCGATGACAAACACTTCCGCAGCCGGATCGTCATGGGCCGCCACGGCTTTGGCCGCGGCGAATACAAATACTTCGCCTATCCGCTGCCCGATCTGATCGCGGAGCTGCGGCCGGCGCTATATGCGCAACTCACCGGGATCGCCAATCGCTGGAACGAGACCATGGGGATCGACATCCGCTATCCCGACCGGCATGAGGCGTTCCTGCAGCGCTGCCATGACGCCGGTCAGGTCCGGCCGACGGCGCTGCTGCTGCAGTACGGCGCCGGCGACTATAATTGCCTGCATCAGGATCTCTATGGCGAGCACGTGTTCCCGCTGCAGGTGGCGATCCTGTTGTCGGAACCGGGTCGCGATTTTACCGGCGGCGAATTCGTGCTGACGGAACAACGGCCGCGGATGCAGTCGCGGCCCGAAGTGGTGCCGCTGGGGCAGGGCGACGCGGTGGCATTTGCTGTGCACCACCGGCCGGTGCAGGGGACGCGCGGCTTCTACCGGGTTAATCTGCGCCATGGCGTCAGCCAAATCCGCTCCGGTCACCGTCATACTGTCGGCGTGATCTTTCATGATGCGAAATGAGTGCGATCCAATTTGACTGCGGACCTGTTCGAAGCTGTGCCCGATGTGCGCCCGTCGCGGGAAGCGATGGCGGATGGCGCCGTGCTGCTGCGCGGATTTGCAAGGCCGGTCGAAAGTGATTTGCTCGCGGCGCTGCGCGAGATCGTCGCCCAGGCGCCGTTCCGGCATATGTTCACGCCCGGCGGCCATCAGATGTCGGTGGCGATGACCAATTGCGGCAATTTCGGCTGGGTCACCGATCGCGGTGGTTACCGTTATGACGGTGTCGATCCCGACACCGCAAAACCCTGGCCGGCGATGCCGTTGGTTTTTCGCGAGCTGGCGTTGCGGGCGGCGGCCGCGGGCGGCTTCGATGGCTTTGTGCCGGATGCCTGCCTGATCAACCGCTACGAGCCCGGCGCGCGGATGTCCCTGCATCAGGACAAGGACGAGAACGATTTCGGCGCGCCGATCGTCTCGGTGTCGCTGGGCCTGCCCGCGATCTTCATGTTCGGCGGCATCAGGCGCAGCGACAGACCACGGCGGTTTCGGCTGGAACATGCCGACATCGCGGTATGGGGCGGGCCGTCGCGGTTGTTCTTCCACGGCGTCGCGCCGCTGGCCGATGGCGAACACGCCGTGCTGGGCCGCCAGCGCGTCAATCTGACTTTTCGCAAGGCGCGCTAACGTGCGCGCTTTTTTCCTTCTCCCCTTGTGGGAGGAGGCGATCCTCGCGAAGCGAGGATCGGATGAGGGGGCTCTCACCGAGGAGCGGCTTCAGGCCGCGTTTCGGAGGATGGGCCACGGGCTTCATGGTTCGAGACGGCGCTGAAGAAGCGCCCCCTCACCATGAGGACAGCTACGGCTTCGCCGGGTGAATGAACGCCCACGGGCTGACTTCGGAATCGGTCGGCACCTCCACCGAGATCACGTAAGGCCCGCCATCGGCCAACGCCTTTTCCAACGCGGGGCGGAAATGATCTGGCGAGGTGACGCGGGCGGCGCCGACGCCAAAGGATTCGGCAAGCTTGACGAAATCCGGATTGACGAGGTCGGATGCCACCACGCGGCCGTCAAAGCGCTCGCGCTGATCGCGCCGCACATTGCCATAGGCGTTGTTGTTGAAGATCAGCGTCACCACGCCGATCTTGAACTGCGCGGCGGTCGAGAGTTCCTGCACGCCGAACATGAAGCCGCCGTCGCCGGTGATCGCGACCACCGGACGGTCCGGATTGGCGACCTTGGCGCCCAACGCCGTGGGGAAGCCCGAGCCAAGCGTGCCCTGATAGCCCGAGGTGATGAAAGTGCGCGGCTCGTAGATCGGAAAGCCGTACCAGGAAGCAAAGCCGACCTGCGAGAGTTCATCGGTAATGATGGCGTTCGCGGGCAACACCTCGCGCAGGATGTTCAGGTAAGCCATCTGCGGCTGAACTTTCTGGATTTCCTGATGCGCCGCCGCGGTGGCTTCACGGATCGCGGCACGCCGGCCGTTGATCCTGCTGTAGCCGGCCTTTTTCACCGCGGCGACCAGGTCGCTGGTGCCTGCCCTGGAATCCGCGATCACGGCGGTATCCGGCGTGAACCGCCGCATCTCCACGGGATCGATGTCGATGCGAACGGATTTCAGCCCCTCGGGTCGGAATGGCCAGCGCGTCATTGTCGGCAATTCCAGCCGGGTGCCGATCCCGATCATGAGATCGGTTTTCGGCCAGAGCTTGTAACCCGCCGCCATCGTCAGCCCGAGTTCATGGGCGTTACTGACAATGCCGCGGCCGCTGCGGAATGCGACCACAGGCGCGTCGATCATTTCGGCCAGTTCGAGAATTTCCTCACGCGCGTGGAGGGCGCCGCTGCCGACGAAGATCATCGGCGTCTTGCTGCTCTTGATCAGCGCGGCAGCCGCCTTGATCCGGTCCGGATCGGGCTGCGGGGCGGGCAAGGGATCGAATACTTTCGCGGGGCCGACTTCCGCGCGCTGGGTGAATACGTCCCAAGGCATTTCCAGCGACACCGGTCCGCGCCGGCCCGACAGCATCTCCTGGAACGCGCGCGACACCATCGCCGGAGCGTTATCCGGATATTCGATGCGGTCAGCCCATTTCACAAAAGTGCGCAGCGTCGCCAGCTGATCCGGCATCTCGTGCAGATGGCCGCGGCCCTTGCCTAGAAATTGCGTCGGCACCTGGCCGGTCAAGCACAGCACCGGCTCGTTCGATCCGAACGCGGTGAGCAGCGCGGCACCGGCGTTGAGCACGCCGGGGCCGGGCACAACGCTGAACACGCCGGGCTTGCCGGATGATCGCGCGTAACCATAGGCCATATAGCCGCAGGCCTGCTCGTGCCGCGCGCCGATCACCTTCAGTTGTGCCTGATGGAACGCATCGAACAGGCCGTAGATCTGCGCGCCGGGCAGGCCGAACACGGTGTCGACGCCATGCGCGACGAGGCCATTGACGATCGCTTCGCCGCCGGAAGTTGAAGTCATGTTATGGTCCACTCGTTCGAGAGATTTTTATCAAGCTTCGTCGGCGACGCCGTTGCGTAAGGTGCCGACGCCTTCGGCTTCGACCTCGACGACGTCGCCGGGCTTGAGGTAGCGCGGCGGGTCGAACCGCGCGCCGGCGCCGATCGGCGTTCCCGTGACGATGACGTCGCCGGGCACCAGCGTCGTGAAGGTCGAGATGTAGTTGATGAGATAGCGGAAGCCGAAGATCAGGCGGCCGGTGCGGTCGTCCTGCCGCGTCTCGCCATTGACGCGCGTGGTCAGGCGAACATCCGCGATCTGCGACTCACTGGTGTAGGGGACCAGCCACGGCCCGAGGCTGCCGGTGGAATCAAAGTTCTTGCCCTGCGTGACGTTGAATTTCGCGTGCCGCACCCAGTCGCGGATGGTGCCTTCATTGCACAGCGTGACGGCGGCGATGTGATCCAGCGCCGCGCTCTCCTTGATGTGCCGGCCGGCCTTGCCGATGACCAGCACCAGTTCGCCCTCGTAATCGAGCTGCGGCGACGCGCGCGGCCGGACCAGCGGCGTGTCGTGCCCGACAAAGGAGCGCGGCGTGCGCAGGAACATGCTCGGATATTTCGGCGCATCCGTGCCGTCCTTGTATTCGGCATTACGGTCCGGATAATTGACGCCGATGCAGATGATCTTTTCCGGCGCGGGAATTGGCGGCTGCCAGACGATCGCGTCGAGCGCATGGTCCGGCGAATGCCGCGCGGCCTCCTCGGCCAGTTTCGTGAGCGCACCGGCGGCGATGGCTTCACGCAGCGTCGGATAGTCGTTTCCGAAGCGCGCGGAGAGATCGACGATCCCGTTGTCGGTCACCGTGCCATATCTGGTGACGCCGCCGACGGCGTAGGTTGCGAGACGATGTGAGGCCATGAAAGTTCCTGTTCAGCCCGGATTCATTCCGGCGGCCTTGATCGCGGCGGCCGATACGGGGGTGCGTAAGTAGTCGATCAGCGCCCTGGCCGCGTCAGCTTCCTTGCTGTCGGCAGCGATGGCGGCGGTGAACACCAGTTCCTGCTGCAGTTCGGCCGGGAAGGGGCCGGCGAGCTCGACGCCGGGCGCGATCAACACATTGGTGAGGAACACGCCAAGCTCGGCCTCGCCTTTGGCGAGGGCCGGCGCGATTTGCGGCGGCCCGGCCTGCGCCCTGGTCTTGGCCTTCATCTGCTCGCCGATGCCGAGGCGTTCGAACACATTGGTCACATAGGCGCCGGCGGCGCTGGCCGGCACGAACGCGACCGACGACGCGTCGAGCAGGGTTTTTTTCAAGGCGTCCGGCGTCGAAACGTCGGGCCTGGGTGCGCCGGCGCGGACGGCGACGCCGTAACCGACGCGTGCGATATCGATGGTCGGTCCGGCCGCGAAATGGGTTTTCGCTTCGGCATTTTTGAACACGTCGATCGGTACCACAACGAGATCGAACGGCGTTCCCGAGTTGATCCGGGTGATGATGTTGGGCGTGGAGTCGAAGTGGATCGAAAGCTTGTGCCCGCTGGCCTTCTCGAATGGCGGGCCGAGCGCATTCAGCAGGCTGGTGATGGAGCCGCCGGCGATGATCTTGAGTTCACTGGCCATGGCGGCCGCCGACAGCAGCGTCAAGCCCAATGCGACGGCGATAGTCAGCGGCTTGCTCATGATATCCTCGTTGTAATCGGACTCGGCGCACCCTAGTCCCCGATCGTGACGTCGGCGACAAAGGCCGGTTCGCGCACCTTTTGGCCTGCGAAGGGCGAGCCCTGTTCGAACCAGGAGCGTGGTGCCGGCGCGCCCCACAGCGTCTGCCGCCGCGGGTCCTTCAGCGACCAGCGCAGCGGCTCATGGTCATGATCCCCGGTGAAATAATCGCTGGTGTAGAGTTCGAGACGATGGCCGTCGGGATCCCTGACATACAGGAAGAATGCATTTGAGATGCCATGACGGCCCGGCCCGCGCTCGATGTTCTTGAGGAAGCCGGCCGAGGCCATCACGTCGCAGAGATGCAGGATGTTCATCGCCGTCGGCACCCAATACGCAAAATGGTGCAGGCGAGGGCCCTTGCCGTTGGTGATGGCGAAATCATGCACATTGCCCTTGCGGTGCATCCAGGCCGCCGCAATGCGTCCGTTTGGCCCGTCTTCCTCGCCATATTCGGTCAGTCGAAAACCCAGCCGCGCGTAAAAGTCGACGGTGTTCTGAACCTCGGCGGCGAAAACGTTGAAATGGTCGAGCCGCTGCGGGTGGCAGCCCTTGTAGAGATCGTAGCGCCTGAGCAGATGCGGGCGCTTGTCCATCGATGCATACAACTCGATCTGGAACCCGAAGGGATCGGTGAATTGCAGCGTGCGGCCCTGGAACGGCTGCTCGGCGAAGGCATAGGCGATGCCGTTCCCGGAAAAGAAGCCGGCTGCCTTGTCGAGATCGCCGTCATTGCCGACCTTGAAGCCCAAGCGGTTGCAGGCCGCCACGGGCGCTTTACGCAAGACGAGCGAGTGATGCTGATGCTCCTCGCTGCCGCGCAAATAGACCGCGCTGTCGTCGCGATCCTCGACATGGAGGCCGACGGTGTTTTCATAGAAGGCGCGGCTGGCCTTCAGGTCGGTCACGTCGAGCACGGCGTGGCTGCAGCGGATGATGTTGAACGGCGGATCGAAGATGTGTTGCGGAACGGGCATGCGGTGTCCTCATTGAGTTCGTCATTCCGGGTTCGCGCTATGCGCGCCCCGGAATGACGATCGAATTTAAATCCCCAGCCTTTGAATCTTGTGCGTCCCGCGCGCCAGCGAGACGTGTTTGGTTTCCATGTAGAAGTCGAACGAATAGTCGCCGCCGTCGCGGCCGATGCCGGATGATTTCATGCCGCCGAACGGGGTCGGCAGATGGCGGACGTTTTCGGAATTGAGCCAGATCATGCCGGCCTCCAGCGCATCCGCAACGCGCAGCGCGCGGCCCATGTCGCCGGTCCAGACGTAGCCGGTCAGGCCATATTGCACGCCGTTGGCGATCTCGATGGCATCATTTTCGTCGCGGAAGGGGATCACGGTCAGGAACGGCCCGAACACCTCCTCCTGCGCCACCCGCATTTTCGAATGCGCTGACGTGACCAGCGTCGGCTGCACATAATGTCCGCCGCCCGGCCCGTCATGCGGTTGGCCGCCGACAGCAATGGTGGCGCCGTCCTTGCGGGCGACGTCGAAATAGCTGCAGACCTTGGCCAGATGCCGCTCGTGGATCAGCGGGCCGATCTCGGTGGCGGGATCGAGGGGATGGCCGACCTTGAGCGCCTTCACCCGCGCGGTGAGCTTTTCAATGAATTTTTCGGCGATGCCTTGCTGGACCAGAAGGCGGCTCGACGAGGTGCAGCGCTCGCCATTGAGCGAGTAGATCATGAACACGACCGCATCGAGCGCGCGATCCAGATCGGCATCGTCGAACACGATCACCGGGTTCTTGCCGCCGAGTTCGAAATGCACGCGTTTTAGCGTCGGCGCGCCCTGCGCCATGATCGCCGATCCCGTCGAACTTTCGCCGACGAAGCCGATCGCCTTGATGGCGGGATGTTCGGTCAGCGCCTTGCCGGCTTCCTCGCCGATGCCGTGCACCGTGTTGAGCACGCCGTCCGGCACGCCGGCCTGCTTCACCAGCTTCGCCAGCAGGTCGGCCGTCACCGGTGACCATTCGGCCGGCTTGTGCACGACGGTGCAGCCTGCCGCCAGCGCGGGCGCAATCTTCCAGGTCGACAGCATGAACGGCGTGTTCCACGGCGTGATCACGCCGACCGGGCCGATCGGCAACCGGGTTGAGATGTTCCAGTGCTCCTCGCTCGGCGCGTTGAGGCCGTCGCGGGCTTCGGCGCATTTGTCGGCGAAGAAGCGGAAATTTTCGGCCGCCCGGACCGCGGCCTTGGCCATGAAGCGATGGGCCTGACCGGTATCGATGCATTCGAGCACGGCGATATCGTCGGCGCGGTCCTCGATCGCGTCCGCCACCCGGTGCAGCAATTTCTTGCGCATGGTCGCCGGCATATCGCGCCAGGCTTTGAAGGCCAGCGCCGCCGCTGTGGCGGCGCGGTCGATATCTTCGGCGTTGCCGCGGGCGACCGAGGCCAGCACCGTGCGATCGACCGGCGATCTGGTCTCAAAGGTCTGGCCGGAGATCGACGGCACGATCTTGCCGTCGATCATGTGCCCGATGCCCTCGGCCTTCAATTTGGCGAGCAGCGGGGCTGCGCGATCGCGGTTGGCCTGAAACACATCTTTCGGCGTGATCTTATCCATGGACTTTCTCCACTTTCAGGGCTTCGTGGATGTTGTTGCGCTTCCAGCTCGTTTCCTTGTCGTTGATCTGCATGTCGAACGACAGCGCGAATTTGCTGTTGGCAAAGACCGGATCAAGATAGGCCGACAGCGCCTTGAAGATATGCTCGCCGGCCTTTTGGCGAGTCGCGAGATCGCGGCCCTCGCCGAGCCGCAGCACCATGTCGAGAAAGCCAAGATTTTTCTGGCCGTCGGCGATGGCGTAATGCTCGCATTTGACGGCGCGGACGCGGATGCCGCCGAGCGGGAAGATGCCGGTTTCCACCGCGGCCTTGCGGACCAGTTCGACGACCTTGCCCATATCGACGAGGGCATCGAGATTGGCGGAATATTCGATCGTGAAGTGGGGCATGGCCGGATCACTCCTGCAATGGGTCTGAAAGCATCAAGCGAAGTAACAGCTCACGGAGCCGTAGGGACCATAGTCGGCCTGGATCGTGTCGCCTTTGCGGGTCTCGATCGGACGAATGAAGGAACCCGCGAGCACGACCTGACCGGCCTCAAGCGCCAGCCCATTGGGCGCGATCTTGTTGGCAAGCCACGCGACAGCGGTCGCGGGATGATTGAGCACGCCGGCGGCAAGCCCGGTTTCTTCCAATTGGCCGTTGCGGAAACAAAGCGCGCCGATCCAGCGCAAATCGGCATCCATCGGCCGTATCGGGCGGCCGCCGAGCACGATGCCGGCATTCGCGGCGTTGTCGGCGATGGTGTCGAAGATCTTTCGGGTCACTCTGGTCTCTCGATCGACCCGCTCGATCCGCGTATCGAGGATTTCCAGCGCGGGCACCACGAAGTCGGTGGCGTTGAGGACGTCGAACATGGTGCAGTCCGGCCCCGCCAGCCGCGTCTTCATGATGAAGGCAAGCTCCGCTTCGACGCGGGTCGCGATAAAGCGATCGGTCGGCACCAGGCCGCCATCGGCAAAGAACATGTCGTCGAGCAGGATGCCGGAATCCGGCTCGTCGATATTGAGCGCGCTCTGCATCGCCTTCGAGGTCAGGCCGATCTTGTGGCCTTTGACGATTCGGCCCTGCGTCACCTTCATCTCGATCCACGCCTTCTGGATCGCGTAGGCGTCGGCGATGTCGATGCCGGGATGCTCCAGCGAAATCTGCAGGATCTGTGTCCGGGTTTTCTCCGCGTGATCGAGCCGTTGGGCGGCGCTGCGGATTTCTGCTTTGGAGAGGGCCATGGGCGACACGCAAAAAGGGGATGCGGGAAGATGATTAACATGTTAAGTTTATCAGATCAAATCGAATTGACGTTGTTGCACTGCAAAAAATTGCAGCCCGTCGAAACCGGCGTTTCCTGATCGGGGAAGATTGACGATGGCAGGTAAGAAATCCCCGAACGGTCCCGGTTCGATCGCCGCAGAGACGTCCAGCGTCCGGCGCACACCGATGCGCGAATTCTCGCGCTCGCTGCCGATGTCGTTATTGCGTGCGCGGGAAGCCGTGATGCGCCAGTTCCGTCCGTCGCTGCGCAACCACGGCCTGACCGAACAGCAATGGCGGATCCTGCGCGCACTGACGGCGGTGGACGCGATCGAGGTGACGGAACTGGCGCGGGTCGCCTTCCTGCTCGGCCCGAGCCTGTCGCGAATCCTGCGCGACCTCGAGGCGCGCCATTTGATCGAGCGCCGCGCGGCCAAGGCCGATCTGCGCCGCGGTATGGTGTCGATCTCGGCCAAGGGATTGAAGCTGATCGAAGCGGTCGCGCCGACGTCAGAATCTATTTATGCCGCTATCACCAAACTTTATGGCGCCCGCAAATTGGCCGAACTGCAGGACATGCTCAGCGCGCTGGAGGACAGCCTTTCGGGACTGGAAGTCGCTGGCGCGGGCGATGCCGAGGCGGACGAGTGAACGCAAATTTGCATGATAATGCGTAACGAGACGCATAGCTTGGGTTCGCTGCACGTTGTTTGAGCAGCCAAAACGATTGCCGATCGCACGAAACGGCCGGGAATAGGCCGGGCTGGCAGGCGTTAATATTCTCTGGCCGTCGCATTCGGCGACACATCTGCACCGTTAGTCGAACTCCCCGCGATATCAATTTACTAAGGGCGCGAGAGTCCTTAAGACGCATCCGGTTATGCGTCCGGTCAAGGACCGCCAAAACCAAGAAAGGCCGACGAAGAAGCCCGGCCTCAGGGAGGAATGGATGAAGCTTACGAGACGCGATTTCGCGGCCGGTATCGTAGCCGGTATTGCTGCACCCCACATCATCACCAGCGCAAGGGCGCAGGGCGCCACCATCAAGATCGGTATGTGCGTGCCGGCGACGGGCCCCGCGGCCGAACAGGGGCTTTGGGCGCAAAACGGTGCAAAGCTTGCGCTCGCAGCCGTCAACAAGGCCGGCGGCGTGCTCGGCAAACAGGTCGAGCTCGTCATCGAAGACGACCAAACCACCAATCCCGGCATCGTTCTGGCGTTTTCGAAACTGGCCGCGCAGAACGACATTGTCGCCTTCCTGGGTTCGATTCGCTCGACCCAGGTGCATGCAATGGCACCCGACGTTCTCAAGCTCGGCAAACCGGTCATGATCGGCGGAACCGATCCCGCGCTCACCCATATGGGCAATCAATGGCTGTTCCGCTTCCGGCCCAATGACAGCTA
This sequence comes from Bradyrhizobium erythrophlei, assembly GCA_900129675.1. Taxonomy (GTDB): domain Bacteria; phylum Pseudomonadota; class Alphaproteobacteria; order Rhizobiales; family Xanthobacteraceae; genus Bradyrhizobium; species Bradyrhizobium erythrophlei_A. The sequence goes on from FSRD01000003.1 coordinate 537,613, forward strand.
TTCCGGCCGCGTCATCGCCGACTACGGCGTCAAGACCCTCGGCAAGAAAAAATGGGCGATCGTTCATTCGACCGACGCCTTCGGAACCGCAGGCGGAAAGGCCCTGGCCTCGGCGCTTGAAAAGCTCGGCACCCCGGCGGTGCTCGACCAGGGCTATGCCAACCAGAGCCAGGATTTCACGCCGGTCGTGCTGGCCGTGAAGCAGTCCGGCGCCGACATTCTCGGCACGTATTTTACCTTCGAAAACGACATCGGGATTTTCGCCCGTCAGCTCCGTCAGCTCGGCGTCAACATTCCCTGGGTGGGCTCACCTTCGGTCGTGGCGGTTTCGTCGACCAAACTGGCCGGCCCGGCGCTGTTCGGTACTTACGGCGTGGCCGATTACGCGGAAGAATCCAGCGACGCTTCGAAGTCCTTCGGCAAGGCCTATCGCGATGCGTACAAGTCCGCGCCGGACAATCAAAGCGCGTGGCCCTACGATGCCGTCACCATCCTGTCGGCGGCGATCAACAAGGCCGGCTCGACCGATCCCGGCAAAATCCGCGAGGCGCTGCTTGCCACCAAGAAAACCCCCGGCGCGGAAGGCGAATACAATTTCGACCAGAACGGCGATGGCCTGCATGGCTACAATGTCGTGAAGAACGACAAGGGAACCATCGTTTACGACAAGCACATCGACTTCAACGACTGATCGCGTCGCGGGCTCTCTTCGCGTGAAGGGAGCCCGCGGGCCTTTGACGACCAGCTTCGCGTTGCTGCCGATCGTTACATGGCCGCGAGCGAATTCTCCCACCGAGTGTTGTCATGGATCTCGCACTACAACTGCTCTTTACCGGCATCGGCATCGGGGCCGTATACGCGCTGGTCGCGCTCGGCTTCGTGCTGATCTTCCGCGCCACCAATGTGGTGAATTTCGCGCAAGGTGAATTCTCGATGGTCGCCGCCTATCTGATGGTGGTGTTCGCCGTCGATCTCGGCTGGCCCTATTGGCTGTCGTTCCTGCTCGCGCTCGCCGGCATGGCGCTGCTGGGCGTGATCTTCAATCTCGGCGTCTATTACCCGCTGCGTCACCGCACCTTCCTGCCGGTCATCATCGCGACCATCGGCGCCTCGATCCTGCTCGCCAATTCCGTGCTTGCGATCTACGGCCCGCAGCCGCAGGTGCTGCAGGGCTGGTTCGAGACGCCCGGCATCCAGCTCGGTCCGGTCTATCTCGACAGCCAGTATCTCCTGATCATCGCCGTGACGTTTGCGCTGGTGATCTTCAATTACTGGTTCTTCGAGAAGACGCTGCTCGGCAAGAAGCTGCAGGCGACCTCGCAGGACAAGGAAATGGCCTCGCTGCTCGGCATTTCCGTCTCCACGATGATCATGATCACCTTCATCTATTCGGCGGTGCTCGGCGGTCTCGCCGGCATCCTCGTCGCGCCGGTGCTGTTCGTCTCGATCCAGATGGGGTCGACGATTGCGCTGAAAGCCTTTGCCGCCACCATCATCGGCGGCTTCGGCGACGTTGCCGGTGCGATCATCGGCGGGCTGGCGCTTGGCGTGATCGAAACCTTTGGGGCGGCGTATATCTCCGTGCCCTACAAGGACGGCTTTGCGTTCCTGGTGCTGGTGGCGTTCCTGATCTTCCGGCCGCAGGGTATTTTTGGCGAACGCGTGGCGGAGAAAGCATGAGTTCCCCCAGCGAAAATATGCCGGTTACAGTGTCCGTGCCACGCTCGAAGCCGCTGCTGCTTCGGCATCTGCCGTATTTCATCGGCGCGGCTGCGCTCGTTGCGCTCGCCGCAACGATGCAGTTCGATGGTTACATCCTCAACATCCTGATGCAGGCGACCACGTTTGCGATCGCGGTGTTCGGCCTCTCGGTAGTGCTCGGCCTGTGCGGCCAGATCAATCTGGCGCAGGCGGCGTTCTTCGGTTTCGGCGCCTATGCCGTCGGCATCGGCACCTCGGACTACCACATCAGCTACTGGTTCTGCCTGTTGGCGGGATGCCTGATGGCGCTGGTGGCCGGCGCGGTGCTGGGCATGTCGACGCTGCGTCTCGGCGGGCATTACCTCGCCATGGTGACGATCTCGTTCCAGCAGATCGTCACGCTGGTCATGATCAACGCGATCTGGCTCACCCATGGTCCGGACGGCGTGCCGCGGATCGGCCGGCCTGATTTGTTTCAGAGTTCGCAATCCTATCTCGCGTTCTGCGTCGGCATGCTCGCGCTGGTCGGCTATTTCGTCTGGCATCTGCCGGATACGCGGCTTGGACGGGCGATGCGCGCCGTGCGCGACAACGAGCTTGCGGCCGGCGTCGTCGGCATCGACGTGTTCCGCACCAAGGTCTACGCGTTTGCGCTGTGTGCGGTGCTGGGCGGGCTGGCCGGCGGACTGTTCGCCGGCGGATTTGCCTATGTCAGCCCGGACCAATTCTCGTTCGCGGAATCGATCGTGTTCCTCACGATGTCCTTGCTCGGCGGCGTGGCCTCGCCAATCGGCTCGGCGATCGGCACGGGTTTGCTGATCCTGATCCCGGAATGGCTGCGCTTCCTCAAAAGCGTGCCCGGGCTTTATCTGGCGATCTACGGCCTGTCCGTGATCCTCATCATCCGCTTCATGCCGGATGGTATCTGGGGCTTTGTCGCCGCCGCCTTTGAGCGCTGGCGCGCGCAGCTGAAGACGCCGCCGGCGGCGGCCGCTTTGCAACTGAAGCCCGCGACCGTCGGCGGCGATATCGTGCTCGAAGTCACCGGGCTCTCGAAATATTTCGGCGGCCTCAAAGCGGTCGACGGCGTCGATATCGCGGTCAAGCGCGGCGGCGTGCATGCGCTGATCGGGCCGAACGGTTCCGGCAAGACCACGACGCTCAACGTGCTCTCCGGGCTCTACAAGGCAACCGCGGGCAAGATATTGCTCGACGGCACCGACATCACCACCATGCCGCCGCATCAGCGCACGGCCGCGGGCCTCGGGCGTACGTTCCAGAACATCCGCCTGTTCCGCTCGATGACCGCGCTGGAAAACGTCGAGATCGGCGCCGAGCGTCCCGGCAACAAGATGATCGGCGAGGGCGGTGACGCCGCCCTGACCGAACGGGCGATGGAAGCGCTGACCTTCGTCGGTCTGGGCGGCCGCGCCAACGAACTGATCTCGGGCTTCTCCTACGGCCATCAGCGGCTGATCGAGATCGCACGCGCGCTCGCCGCCAATCCGACGCTGCTTTTGCTCGATGAGCCCGCGGCCGGCTTGAACTCGACCGAAAAACTCGAACTGCATGAACTGCTGAAGCGGATCGCAGCGCAAGGCCTCACCATCCTGATCATCGATCACGACATGACGCTGGTCTCGGAAGCCGCCCAGCACATCACCGTGCTCAATTTCGGACGCCGCATCGCGGACGGCGAATCGATGGCGGTGCTGCGCCATCCCGACGTTGTCTCCGCCTATCTCGGAAGCGAATGATGCCGCTGCTCGAAATCCGTAACCTCGTGGTCCGCTATGGCGAGATCGAAGCGCTGCGCGGCGTCACGATCGCGGTCGAAGAAGGCCAGGTGGTGACCCTGCTCGGCGCCAACGGGGCCGGCAAGTCGACCACGTTGCGCGCGATCTCCGGTCTCGCCAAGCCTGCATCCGGCGACATCCTTTACGACGGCAAGCCGATCGCCGGTCTCGGACCGGAAGCGATCGTGCGCATGGGCATCTCGCACGTGCCGGAAGGGCGGCGGGTGTTCCCGGGCCTGACCGTGAAGGAAAACATCATGCTCGGCGCGTCCAATCGCCGGGTCGCAACGTCGCAATTGTCGCGCGAAGCGGACGCGATGTTCGACCTGTTTCCGGACATCCGCGCGTTCTCCAATGCGCTGGGCTGGACCCTGTCCGGCGGCCAATTGCAGATGGTCGCGGTCGCCCGCGGGCTGATGGCGAAGCCGCGGCTGTTGCTCTTGGACGAGCCGTCGCTGGGGCTCGCGCCGGTGATCGTGCAGGCGGTGTTCCGCATTATTTCGCAGATCAGACAAGACACCACGGTCTTGCTCGTCGAGCAAAATGCGCGCATGGGACTTTCAGTTGCCGACCACGGCTTCGTCCTGGAAACCGGACGGATCGTGCTGGGCGGCAAGCCCGACGAATTGTGGGGCAACGAAGCCATTGCCGCCGCCTATCTCGGCGGTCACGCCAAAGTAAGCGCCTAGAGCATGATCCGGAAAAGTGGGCACCGGTTTTCCGAAAAGATCATGCTCAAACCAAAGTAACGAGCTAACCATCCATGGTCACGATCAAGGTTGAAAACCTCATCAATTTCGTCGCTGAGGTATTTTCACATTCGGAATCCTCGCCCGAGGAAGCAAGGCGCATCGCAAGCTACCTCACAACGGCGAACCTGACCGGCCATGACAGCCACGGCGTGATCCGCGTGCCCGTCTATGTCAAGTGGAAGAAGATGGGCTCGGTGGTTCCCAATCAGACCGCGGAGGTCGTGGTCGACACGCCGTCGCTGGCGGTGGTCGATGGCAAGTTCGGCTATGGACAGACGGTGACGCCGCAGGCGGTCAGGATCGGCATCGAGAAGTGCAAGAAGGCGGGCCTTGCCGCCATTGCGCTGCGCAATGCCGGCCACATCGGCCGCGTCGGCGACTGGGCGGAGATGGCCGCCGCCGAAGGGCTGGTGTCGGTCCACTTCGTCAATGCCGCGGGCTCGCTTCTGGTCGCGCCGTTCGGCGGCGTCCAGAAGCGGCTGTCGACCGCGCCCTATTGCGTCGGCATTCCGCGCCAGGGCCAGGATCCGATCGTGCTGGATTTCGCGACCTCGATCGTCGCCGAAGGCAAGGTGCTGGTCGCCAGCCGCGGCGGCAAGAAATTGCCGAAGGGGGCGCTGATCGACGCCGACGGCACGTTGAGCGAGGACCCGGCGGTGCTGTACGGCCCGCACACCGCGGAAGGTCCGCGCGACCATACCAATGGGTCAGGCGCGATCCGCGCCTTCGGTGAGCACAAGGGCTCGGGGCTGGCCTTCATCTGCGAACTGCTCGGCGGCGCATTGACCGGCAACGGTGCCACCGCGCCGGACCGGCGTTTCGCCAACGGCATGCTGGCGTTCTACGTCGATCCCAAGGTGATCGACACCAGCCATTTCTTCGACGGCGAGATCTCGCGCTATGTCGATTTTATCCGGGCGACCAAACCGGTCGCAGGCGTCGATGCCGTGCTGATCCCCGGCGATCCCGAGCGGAAAATGCGCGCCGAGCGCACTAAAAACGGGGTACCCTTGCCTGACGACACCTGGGCGGCGATAGTGAATACCGCGCGCGAGGTCGGCGTCAGTGAGGACAGCATTCAGCGGGCAACGGCATAATTCGCACCGTCATTGCGAGCGCAGCGAAGCAATCCATGGCTGCCAAGGAAGAATGGATTGCTTCGTCGCGGAGTTTATCATCGGGCCCGCCAAGGCGGGACCCGGTGGCTCCTCGCAATGACGTAACATCTGGACAACAGGGAAGGAACCAAAGTGGCAAATAACGTCAAGAAAGTATGGGCCTCGGGCAAGGCTGTGGTGAACGCCTGGCTTGCGATTCCGTCGGGCTTCTCCGCCGAGGTGATCGCGCAATGCGGCTTCGACAGCGTGACCGTCGACATGCAGCATGGCGTGCAGGATTACCTGTCGATGGTGCAGTGCTTCCAGGCGATGAACGGCCATCCGGTGACGCCGATGGTCCGCGTGCCCTGGAACGAGCCCGGCATCATCGGAAAAGTGCTCGACGGCGGCGCCTATGGCGTGATCTGCCCGATGATCAACACGCCGCAGGAAGCCAAGAACCTGGTCGCCTATTCCAAATATCCGCCGAAGGGCACGCGCTCGAACGGCCCGATCCGCTCCGGCATGTACGGCTCGGCCGGCACCTATCAGCAGACCGCCAACGACGAAATCGTGCTGCTGCCGATGATGGAGACCAAGACCGCGGTCGAGAACATGGATGCGATCCTCGACGTCGAAGGCATCAACGGCGTCTATATCGGCCCGTCCGACCTCGGCTTCTCCTACGGCCTGGTGCCGAAGCTCGACCGCGACGAGCCGGAGATCCTCAAGATCTATGAGAAGATCGTCAAGGAATGCAGCAAGCGCGGCCTCTATCCCGGCATCCACTGCTCTGGTGCCGAGGGCGCGGTGCGCGCCATCAACATGGGCTTCAAGCTCGTGACGCTGTCGAACGAGAGCGGGTTGATGATGACCTACGCAAAGATGCAGGTGAACCAGACCCGGAAGGATTCCGCCGGCAAGGCGTAACGTCTCGTGTCCCGGACGCGGTGCAGCGCTTCTTTAGCGGTGCACCGCAGAGCCGGGACCTGGATGCAGCACGAAGCGTGGGCCCCGGGTCAGCAGCGCACCGCTTGCGCGCTGCGCAGCATCCGGGGCACGATATTTTTGGATACCAAGGAGACATCCCATGGCCCCAGCACCCGTCATCCGCTTGCATCCTGACGATGGCGTGCTGATTGCGCGCTCGAGCCTGCCGGCGGGCCTGGTGGTGGCCGATGGCGTCACCACGGTCGAGCGGATTCCGGCGGGCCACAAGGTGGCGATCAGGCCGATCGCTGTCGGTGAGCCGATCCGCCGCTACGGCCAGATCATCGGCTTTGCCACCATCCCGATTTCGCCCGGCCAGCACGTGCATACGCAAAACTGCGGCATGGGCGATTTCGCCAAGGACTATGCCTATGGCGTCGACGTCAAGCCGGTGCCGAATTTCGATTTGCCCGCGACCTTCGACGGCATCCGCCGCGCCGACGGCCGGGTCGCGACCCGCAACTATATCGGCATTCTGACCTCGGTGAATTGCAGCGCGCACGTCGCCGGCATGGTCGCCGATATCTTCAAGAAGAATCCGTTCACCGGCGACAATCCGCTGGCCGATTTCCCCAACGTCGACGGCGTGGTCGCGCTCACCCACAAGACCGGCTGCGGCATGACGCAGGACGAGCCGCTGGCGCTGCTCCGCCGCACGCTCGGCGGCTATGCGCGGCATGCGAATTTCTCCGCGGTGGTGGTGCTCGGCCTCGGCTGCGAGGTCAACCAGATCGGCGGCCTGATGCAGGAACAAAAACTCGCCGGACGTCTGCGCGCGATGGACATCCAGGAAGTCGGCGGCACCCGCAAGACGGTGGAGGCGGGCGTCGCCTTTGTGCGCGAGGCGCTGACGGATGCCAACAAGGTGAAGCGCGAGAAGGTCCCGGCCAGCGAATTGACGGTGGCGCTGCAATGCGGCGGCTCCGACGGCTATTCCGGCGTCTCTGCCAATCCGGCACTGGGCGCGGCGAGCGATCTATTGGTGCGCCATGGCGGCACCGTGATCCTGTCCGAGACGCCCGAAACCTACGGCGCCGAACATCTGTTGACGCGCCGTGCGGTCAGCCGCGAAGTCGGCGAAAAGCTGGTCGGCTTGATGCGCTGGTGGGAAGAGTACACCCAGCGCGAAGGCGCCGAGATGAACGCCAATCCGAGCCCCGGCAACAAGGCCGGCGGCCTCACCACGATTCTGGAGAAATCGCTCGGCGCGATGGCGAAAGCCGGCAGCACCAATCTCGTCGATGTTCTCAACTACGCCGAAACCGTCACCAAGAAGGGTTTTGTCTTCATGGACACGCCCGGCTACGACCCGGTCGCGGCGACCGGGCAGGTGGCCGGCGGCGCCAATCTCGTCTGCTTCACCACCGGCCGCGGCAGCGTGTTCGGCTGCAAGCCGGCCCCGTCGATCAAGCTCGCCACCAACACGCCGATGTACAAGCGCATGGAAGACGACATGGACGTCAATTGCGGCACCATCCTCGAAGGCGAGGAGACCGTGCAGCAATGCGGCCAGCGCATTTTTGAACTCATGCTCAAGACTGCTTCCGGCGCGCCGACCAAGAGCGAAAGTTTCGATTTCGGCGGCGCCGAGTTCGCGCCGTGGGTGCTTGGGGCGACGATGTGAGTCGTCGTCCCGCGAAACCAGGAATCCGTCAGCCCAGGAAGGGGTGATTTGCGCAAGGCGCTCGCTACCGCCGTCATTGCGAGCCACCGGGTCGCGCGAATGCGCGCCCGATGACAGGCTCCGCGAAGCAATCCACAGCGCCGCAAGCCGAGGCATGGATTGCTTCGTTGCTTTGCTCCTCGCAATGACGGGGAGTGGGAGCCAGCGCACTCCCCGTAGGCACCCCGTGCCCGTTGTTAGTGCTTGATCCACACCGGAACCAGTGTTCTGCTTAAAAAAGCTGCTGGAGTTATCAGCCTGTGTCGATCTTCGTCGCACTACATCACGTCACGCACTACAAATACGACCGACCGATCGACCTCGGCCCCCAGACCATTCGCCTGCGTCCGGCGCCGCATACGCGCACGCCGATCCTGAGCTATTCGCTTAAAGTTACGCCTTCCAATCATTTCGTGAACTGGCAGCAGGATCCGCAGGGCAACTGGCTGGCGCGCTTTGTGTTTCCGGAGAAGGCCACCGAGCTGAAAGTCGAGGTCGACTTCACGGCGCAGATGACCGTGGTCAATCCCTTCGATTTCTTCGTCGAACCCTACGCCACCAGTTTTCCGTTTCAGTACATCAACGACCTCAAGACCGAACTTGCGCCTTATCTCGCGACGTCGAACCAGGGGCCGCTGTTGGCCGCGTACTTGAAGGAGATTCCGCGCGAAGCCGACAGCACGGTCAATTTCCTGGTCGACCTCAACGCGCAACTGCAGAAGAAAATTCGCTACGTCATCCGCATGGAGCCGGGAATCCAGACGCCGGAGGAGACGCTTGGCAGCGGCTCCGGCTCGTGCCGCGACTCGGCCTGGCTGCTGATTCAGATCTTCCGCCATCTCGGGCTCGCCGCGCGCTTTGTCTCCGGCTATCTCATTCAATTGCGCCCCGACATCCATCCGGTCGAAGGACCGCGCGAGGTCGAGAACGATTTCACCGACCTGCATGCCTGGGCCGAGGTCTATCTTCCCGGCGCCGGCTGGATCGGCTTCGACGTCACCTCGGGCATGCTGACCGGCGAGGGGCATATTCCCGTCGCTGCCACGCCGCATTACCGCTCGGCGGCGCCGATCTCGGGCACCGCCGGCTTCGCCAACACCGAATTCGCCTTCGACATGAGCGTCAAGCGCATCCGCGAGGCGCCGCGGATCACAATGCCGTTCTCCGATCAATCCTGGGCGCGGCTCGATAAACTTGGCGAGCAGGTCGATGCCGATCTCAAACAGGACGACGTGCGGCTGACGATGGGCGGCGAGCCGACCTTCGTCTCGATCGACGATCTGGAATCGCCGGAATGGAATATCGCCGCCGTCGGTCCGACCAAACGGGCGCTGGCCGATGACCTGATCCGCAAATTGCGCGCCCGTTTCGCGCCCGGTGGCCTGCTGCATTACGGGCAGGGCAAATGGTATCCGGGCGAAAGCCTGCCGCGCTGGGCGTTCGGACTCTATTGGCGCAAGGACGGCGCGCCGATCTGGAAGAATTCCGATCTGATTGCGACGATCGACAATCCTCACAAGACTGATATCGCCACCGCCGAACGCTTCGCGCAGCGCACCGCGAAGAAACTCGGCCTCGGCACCGACTACGTCCTGCCGGCGTTCGAAGATCCCGCGCACTGGATCCAGAAGGAAGCCAGTCTGCCGCACAATGTCGATCCCGGCGATTCCAGATTGTCCGATCCGGAAGAACGCTTGCGGATGGCGCGGGTGTTCGATCACGGGCTGAACACGCCGAAGGGATTTGTGCTCCCGATCCAGCGCTGGAGCGCTGCCGCAGAACCGTATCGCGGACGCTGGCGCAGCGAGCACTGGAAAGTGCGGCGCGGCCATCTGTTCCTGACGCCCGGCGATTCCCCGCTTGGCTTGCGGTTGCCGATCGCGTCGCTGGAGCACATTCCGCCCGAGGAATTTCCCTACATCGTCGAGCAGGATCCGATGGAGCCGCGCGACGAGCTTGCGGCCTCCGATCCCAAAGCGGACGGCTCGGCGACCAAGGAGAAGCCAAAACCAAAACTGGAACCCGTGCGTACCGCGATGTCGATCGAAATCCGTGACGGCATTTTGTGTGCCTTCATGCCGCCAGTCGAGAAGATCGAAGATTATCTGGAACTGATCAATGCAGTCGAGGCGACCGCCGAAGACATGCAGATACAGGTCCATGTCGAAGGCTATTCGCCGCCTTACGACCCGCGGGTCGAAGTGATCAAGGTGACGCCCGATCCCGGCGTGATCGAAATCAACATCCAGCCGGCGCAGACCTGGCGCGAGGCCGTCGATATCACCTTCGGACTCTACGAAGACGCCGCCAAGACCCGCCTCGGCGCCAACCGTTTTCTGGTCGACGGCCGCCACACCGGCACCGGCGGCGGCAATCACATCGTGGTCGGCGGCAGCACGCCGCAGGACTCGCCGTTCCTGCGCCGGCCCGATCTGCTCAAGAGCCTGGTGCTGTTCTGGCAGCGGCATCCGTCGCTGTCCTATCTGTTCTCGGGCATGTTCATCGGCCCGACCAGCCAGGCGCCGCGCATCGACGAGGCGCGGCACGACGGCATGTATGAACTGGAGATCGCGCTGGCGCACGTGCCGCCGCCCGGCATCGACGCGCCGCTATGGCTAGTCGACCGGCTGTTCCGGCACATCCTGGTCGATATCACCGGCAATACCCATCGTGCCGAAATCTGCATCGACAAGCTCTATTCGCCGGATAGTCCAACCGGCCGGCTCGGCCTGGTCGAATTCCGCGCGTTGGAAATGCCGCCCGATCCGCGGATGTCGCTGGCGCAGCAATTGCTGATCCGGGCGCTGATCGCAAAGCTCTGGCGCGAGCCGCAGCAGGGCAAGTTCGTGCGCTGGGGCACCACGCTGCATGATCGGTTCATGCTGCCGCATTTCCTCTGGGAAGATTTTCTGGGCGTGCTCGATGAACTGAGGCAGTCCGGCTACGAATTTTCGCCGGAATGGTACGCCGCCCAACTCGAATTCCGCTTTCCCGCCTTCGGCCGCGTTCATCATGGCGGTGTCGCGCTGGAATTGCGGCAGGCGCTGGAGCCCTGGCATGTGATGGGCGAAGAGGGGTCGGCGGGCGGCACCGTGCGCTACGTCGATTCGTCGGTCGAACGGCTGCAGGTCAAGGCGACTGGCTTTGTCGAAGGCCGCCACGTCGTCACCTGCAATGGCAGGCGGATGCCGATGACGGAAACCGGCCGCTCCGGCGAGGCGGTCGCCGCCGTCCGCTTCAAGGCCTGGCAGCCGGCCTCCGGGCTGCATCCGACCATTCCGGTCCACGCGCCGCTGACTTTTGACTTGATTGATACCTGGAACGGCCGCTCGCTCGGCGGCTGCGTCTACCATGTCGCCCATCCCGGTGGCCGCAGCTACGAGACCAAGCCGGTCAATTCCTATGAGGCCGAGGCCAGGCGGCTGGCCCGCTTCCAGGATCACGGCCACACCCCCGGCAAGATCGATCTGCCGCCCGAAGAACGCACAATTGAATTCCCTTTGACCCTCGACTTGAGGACACCGCTCCTGCATTAATTTTGCCCATAGCGGTTTCGAGCGAAGTGGATTCCGGTTCGCGTCAAGAAAACGCGTCAAATTAAGGGCCGGCGGCCCGGTTCTGATCAGATCAGAACCGGGGCGCCCGGGAGTCGGAATGGCGGGACACGGCGGCCAAGACAGTAGTCAGGAAAACAAGACCCGTCCGGGCCAGCGCCGGATGGCGCAATGGACGCGCGACTACGCGCGGCTGCCCGGAATTCCCGATGAATATATCGGCCAGGACGGCGCACCGCGGGCAGCCTGGACCCGGTTTTTCGATGCCTTTGCGGCGCTGGCGCCGGCCGATATTGAGCGGCGATTCGCGTCCGCCGACCGGCATCTGCGCGAAGCCGGCGTCACCTATCGTGCGCCCGGCGAGACCGCCGACCGGCTCTGGCCGCTGAGCCATTTGCCGCTGATCATCGACGAGACCGACTGGCAGCAACTCACCGCCGGCATTCAGCAACGCGCGCAACTGCTCGAAATGGTTCTGCGCGACCTCTATGGCGAGGGCCGTCTGGTCGCGGACGGCGCAGTGCCGGCGGCCGCTATCGCCGGCTCGAACGAATATCTCCGCTCGGTTTGCGGCGTCAAACCGCCGGGCGGGCGCTACCTTCATCTCTACGCCGCCGATGTCGGCCGTGGGCCCGACGGGCGCTGGTGGGTGCTGGGCGACCGCACGCAGGCGCCATCGGGCGCCGGCTACGCGCTGGAAAATCGCCTGGTGCTGTCACGCGCCTTTTCCAATCTCTACAAATCGATGAACGTCGAGCGTGTCGCGCCGTTCTTCGAGGCCTTCCGCGACTCCCTGCGCGCCAGTGCCGACCGCGACGAGCCGCGGATCGGATTGCTGACGCCGGGCACCTTCAACGAGACCTATTTCGAGCATGCGACGCTCGCGCGCTATCTCGGCTTTCTCCTGGTCGAGGGCGACGATCTCGCCGTCAGCGGCGACCGCATTCATATCCGCACCGTCGCCGGCCTGAAGCGGCTCGACGTGCTGCTGCGCCGGGTCGACTCCAATTTTCTCGATCCGCTGGAACTGGATGCTTCGTCGCATCTCGGCGTACCCGGGCTGATCGACGTGCTGCGCAAAAATGGCGTGGTCGTCGCCAATATGCCGGGTTCGGGCGTGCTGGAGGCGCGGGCGCTGCTCGGGTTCCTGCCCAGTCTTTGCCGGCGTTTGCTCGGTGAACAACAGATGATGCCGCACATTGCGACCTGGTGGTGCGGCCAGAAACGCGCGCGCGAGGAAGTGTTGTCGCGGCTCGACGAGTTCGCGATCGAGGGCGCCTATGGCCGGGGCGTCCCGGGGTTTCCGGGCAACGGCCCGGTGCTACCCGGTCAATTGTCGCCCGCCGAGCGCGAGCGACTGCGCACCGCGATCTCCGATCGCGGCATCGACTATGTCGGCCAGGAACTGGTGCGGCTGTCGACCACCCCGGTGTGGGAAAACGGCCGGATCACGCCGCGCCCGTTCGTGCTCCGGGTGTTTGCCGCCGCGACCCCGAATGGCTGGACCATCCTGCCCGGCGGCTTCTGCCGGATCGCCGAGCAACCCGATGCCCGCGCCGTGTCGATGGGCGATGGCGCGCGGGCCGCGGATGTCTGGGTGGTATCCGACAAGGCGGTCTCGGCCGCGACGCTGCTGCCGGCGGCCGACACGGTGCGGATCAGGCGTATCGCCGGCGTGGTCCCGAGCCGCGCCGCCGACAATCTGTTCTGGCTCGGTCGCTATCTCGAACGCGCCGAGGCGACGCTGCGGCTGATCCGAGCGCTTGGCGCGCCGACGCGCGACCCCGCCAAGGGGGCATCGACGACGGGGCTTCCCTCGGTCGAGCGGATCCAGCGGCTGCTCGTGACCTGGGGCGCGGCCTCGCAGGCGACGCGGGCGAGCCCCGGCAAGGTCGCCGCGGAAGCGCTGCAGAGCACCGGGAAATTCGGCTCGGCGCTGTCGCTGGTGCGATCGGCGCAGCGGACCGCGACCTCGCTGCGTGAACGGCTGTCGCCGGATGCCTGGCAGGTCATTACCGAGATGGCGGAACGGCTGGCCCATGAAGTCGAAGATGACGACGGCGTCGTCAGCGCCGCCGAACTGACGCTGCAGGAACTGGCGAGCTTCGCCGGCCTGGCGCAGGAGAACATGAACCGCGCCGCCGGCTGGCGCTTCCTCGAGATGGGCCGCCGCGCCGAGCGCGCCATCAATACCGCGCGGTTCGCGCGGCAGTTTGCCTATGACGAAGCCGGCGACGAGGACCTCGACGTGCTGCTCACGCTGGTGGATTGCCAGATCACCTATCGTTCGCGCTATCTCGTCGGCCCTTCGCTGGCGCCGGTGCGCGATCTCGCGGTGCTGGACCCCTACAATCCGCGTTCCATCGCGTTTCAGGTTGCCGCGCTCAATGAGCATATCGCGAGCCTTCCGAGCCTCAAGGAGCACGGCCTGATCGAGCGGCCGCAACGTCTGGCGGTAGCGCTGCAGGCGACGCTGACGACCGCGGAGGCGGCGGCGCTGGACGCAAAAACCCTGTTCGCGCTGGAGCAGGACTTGCTCAATCTCGCCGACGCGATCGGATTGCACTATTTCCCGCACGGTCCCAATGCGAGCCGGCCGGAGAAGCTGACAGGCCTCGCGTGATCTACGACATCCGTCACGTCACCAGCTACAGTTATGAGAGCCCGGTGAGTTTTGCGCGATGTTCGCTGCGGCTGGAGCCGCGCAGCGGCGACGGGCAGCAACTGGTCTCCCACAGCGTCGAGATCCGGCCGCGGCCGGCGGAGCGCACGGTCAGGCGGGATTTTTTCGGTACCCACACCGAGAGCGTTCTGATCGAGATCGCGCATCGCAATCTCCGCATCGATTCGAGGTCGCGGGTTTCGTTGTCCCGCCGCGCGCCCGGCCGCGCCGCGCCGAGCCCGCCGTGGGAGAGCGTCCGCGACGTCGCGTTCGAAGCCATCAGTCTCGGGCCCTCGTCGCCCGTTGGCTATGTATTCGCCAGTTCCCTTGTGCCGGTGCAGGCGCCGGTGACCGCCTATGCCGCGGCAAGCTTTCCGCCGGGCAGCGGCATCATCGCCAGTGCGGTCGACCTGATGCACCGGATACGGACCGAGTTTAAGTACGACCCGAAGGCAACCGTGATCTCGACGCCGCTCAAGGAAGTGTTCGAGAAGCGCCACGGCGTCTGCCAGGACTTTGCCCATGTGATGATCGCGGGGTTGCGCGGGCTCGGGCTGCCGGCGGCCTATGTCAGCGGCTACCTGCGCACCATCCCGCCGCCGGGCAAACCGCGCCTGCAGGGCGCGGACGCCACCCACGCCTGGGTTTCGGTGTGGTGCGGCGCCGAGATCGGCTGGATCGGGTTCGATCCGACCAACGATCTCCTGGTGGAGAACGATCACATCATTCTGGCGGTGGGGCGGGATTTTTCCGACGTCTCGCCGGTCGACGGCATCATCGTGGGCTCACGCAAGCAGAAGCTCAGCGTCGCCGTCGACGTGCTGCTGGTGGAGTAGGAGAGTGTGAGTTGAGCTGAAGAGTCCGCAGCTCTCCCGACGTCATTGCGAGCCAACGGGTCGCACGCGAATGCGCGCCCGATGACAGGCTCCGCGAAGCAATCCATCTATCCGCTTGCTGAAGCATGGATTGCTTCGTCGCTATCGCTCCTCGCAATGACGAGGAAGGTCCGAGCGGCGCGGCCTGGTTTAGCTCCCCGTCCGCCTTGCGCCTTGAAGCGGATCGGCGCGCAGCGTGCCGAAGAATTTTTCGACCTCGCGGGACAGTGTCGCCGCCGTCGCGGTCAATTCGCTCGATACCGCCAGCACGGATTCGGCGGCCGTAGAGGTCTGGCTCATGGCATCGCGGAGCGAGCCGATGTTGACGACCAGGGTGCCATTGCCCTGCGCGGCCATCTGCGCATTCACCGAAATCTCGCGGGTGGCGGCGTCCTGCTGACCCACGGCGCCGGCAATATTCGACGTCACCGCGTTGATCTCGCGCACGGCGTTGCCGATCTCGCGGACAGCCTCGACTGAGGTCCGGGTCGATTCCTGGATCGTGCTGACATTCTGGCCGATCTCGGCGGTCGCTTTCGCGGTCTGTCCGGCCAGCGCCTTGACCTCGTGCGCCACGACCGCGAAACCGCGCCCGGCTTCGCCGGCGCGCGCGGCTTCGATGGTCGCGTTCAGCGCCAGCAGGTTGGTTTGCTCGGCGATCGCCTGGATCAGGCTGAGCACGCCGTCGATGCGCTGGGTGGCCGCGGCAAGGCTCTCGATTTCGGCGATCGATTTGTCGGTGCGCTGGCCCGCCTGCTCGACGGCGCCGGCGGATTGACGGACTTGCCGGCCGATTTCCTGGACCGAGGTGGAGAGTTCTTCGGCGGCGCTGGCGACGGCGGAAACGTTGCTGGCAGCTTGCTCGGTCGCTCCGGAGGCGGCGACGGCGCGTCCGCTGGCGTCGGCTGAGACGCTGGCAATGGTCTCGGCGGTGGCCCGCATCGACGTTGCATTGTCGGTCACTGCGCGCAGCACGCCTCCGATCGCTTCCCGGAACGCGTCGACCGAGGATTCGATGTGCCTGGCGCGCTCTTCGCGGGCCTTGGAGTCCTCGACCACCTGCGAATTGAGGTTGCGGTTACGGTCCATCGCTTCCTTGAAGATCTGAATCGCGCGCGCCAGCGCGCCGATCTCGTCGGCACGCCTGGTGTGGGGGACCTCGACGTTTTCGTCGCCTTCGGCGACGCGCTTGATGGTGGCTGTGATGACCGACAACGGGCGCGCGACCGAACGGAAGATGATCAGCACGCCGATGACGACC
Source organism: Bradyrhizobium erythrophlei (assembly GCA_900129675.1). GTDB lineage: Bacteria > Pseudomonadota > Alphaproteobacteria > Rhizobiales > Xanthobacteraceae > Bradyrhizobium > Bradyrhizobium erythrophlei_A. The sequence goes on from FSRD01000003.1 coordinate 553,964, forward strand.
ACGACCATCGCGAGCACGCCGAGACCGGTCAGCACAAAGGCCATGGTGTGGTTGGTGTCGGTCTGCTGCGCCAGCTTCTTGCTGCGTTCGGCGTAGACCTTGGAGAGCGCCTCGAGATCCTTGTTCAGCGCCGAGCGCACTTCACGATTGGCGTCATTGTCGCCCCATTCGCGGCCGGCGGCAGCACTGATCTCGACTCCGCGCCGAACCAGTTCCTTGCGGAAGTCGACGAACTGCTCGATCCGTTTCTTGAAAGTAGCGAACTGCTCGGCGTCATCGGCCTGGACGATGGTTTCCCAGTTCTTGACGACCGCGAGAATCCGTTCGTTGAACTTGAGCAGCCCTTCGCCGTATTTCTTTACGACGGCCGGGTCGGTCGACATGTAGACGCCGCGTGATTCCATCACGACGGCATAGACCAGCGAGTTGATGCGTTCGACGTTCAGCGCCGCGCGGCTGGCGGTATCGACCGCATCCATGAGTTCTGCGCTGCGGCGGGTGTTGTAGTCGGACAGGGCGGTGATCGCGGCGGTCAGCACCGCGAACAGCGCAAAGATCGAATACAGCCTGGCTGCGAGCGAAAACCGGGACGCCGCGGCGGCGACAGGGCTGGGACCAGAGGATTTCATGAGTTCGGCCATCACGGCTCTCCAAAGAGGCCGGTGAGCTCCGTCGGCCGATATAAATTATGCTGAACTTGAATGGATTATTTCTTAACGCGCGAAGTTCGTTGCACTGCAACCGCGGAATAAATATATAGCAGAATCAAATAGTTGCGTTGCCATAAATTATTGGTATACAAAATAATTGGTCTGCTGTGACCAGAGGGCGCACCTTTTGGGACCGGGGTCACAAACGATCTGATGGCGATTTCTTCGCTTCCAATCGGCGAGGGCCATCGTGAAATGATAGCTTGGCGATGCCCATTTCGACGCAGATGGGCCCGGAGCCGCCATGGTCTATCGCCAAGCCATCGATGCCACGAGTTACCTGTTCAATGATCTGCGCGATTTGCTCGCCAAGGCCACGCCGCCGCGCTCCGGCGATCGCCTGGCCGGGATAGCTGCCGACAGCGCCGAGCAGATGATCGCGGCGCGGATGGCGCTCGCCGATGTCCCGCTCAAGCAGTTCCTGAGTGAAACCGTCGTGCCCTACGAGGACGACGAAGTCACCCGCCTGATCGTCGATACCCACGATGCCGCGAGCTTTGCGGCGATATCGTCGCTGACCGTGGGCGCCTTCCGCGATTGGCTGTTGTCCGATGCCGCGACCACGGAGGTGCTGCGCAAACTATCGCGCGCGATCACGCCCGAAATGGCTGCGGCGGTTTCAAAATTGATGCGCAATCAGGATCTGATCCTGGTCGCGAAAAAATGCCAGGTGACGACCCGCTTTCGCAACACCATCGGCCTCCCTGGGCGGATGAGCGTACGGCTGCAGCCCAATCATCCCTTCGACGACATCAAGGGCATTACCGCCTCCATTCTCGACGGCATCCTGCTCGGATCGGGCGACGCCTGTATCGGCATCAACCCGGCGAGCGACGATCCCAGGGCGATCGGAGAATTGCTGCGGCTGCTCGACGGCATCATCGCGCGGCTGGAGGTGCCGACCCAGGGCTGCGTGCTTACCCATGTCACCACCACGCTCGGATTGATCGGGCAGGGCGTGCCGGTCGATCTGGTGTTCCAGTCGATTGCCGGGACGGAAGCGGCCAACCGCAGTTTCGGGGTCGACTTGGCGCTGCTGCGTGAAGGGCGGGAGGCGGGGCTGGCGCTGCGCCGCGGCACCGTCGGCGACAATGTGATGTATTTCGAGACCGGGCAGGGCTCGGCGCTCTCGGCCAACGCCCATCACGATGTCGATCAGCAAACCGTGGAGGCGCGGGCCTATGCGGTGGCGCGCGCGTTCGATCCGCTGCTCGTCAACAGCGTGGTCGGCTTCATCGGGCCGGAATATCTTTATGACGGCAAGGAGATCATCCGCGCCGGGCTGGAGGATCACTTTTGCGGCAAGCTGCTCGGCCTGCCGCTCGGCGTCGACGTTTGCTACACCAACCACGCCGAAGCCGACCAGGACGACATGGACAATCTCCTGACGCTGCTGGCTGCCGCCGGCGTGACCTTCATCATGGGGGTGCCGGGCGCCGACGACGTCATGCTGAACTATCAATCCACCTCGTTTCACGATGCGCTTTACGTCCGCGACCTCTTTGGCCTGAAGCGGGCGCCCGAGTTCGACGATTGGCTGCTCCGCACTGGTCTTGCAGGCGCCGATTTCCGGCTTGCGGGCCATGCGGGTCTGCTGCCCGAATTTGCGTCCCGGCTGATCGCCTGAACCTGGCCAGCCTTTCGTGTAACCAATTGAAAATGGGCGGGTTAAGAAAGGCCGCCACAATCTTGAAGAATTTCTGGCCCACCCTTCGATGACGTGCTTAAATTTGTGCAGGCTTTGGCTGAGGAAGTTTGATGAGAGCTGAAGGCATTGAGACGGTACGGCGCATATTGTGCGTCTTCCCGCGCTATACGTCTTCGTTTGGTACTTTCGAACACGCCTATCCCCTGACTGACGGCGTTAAGGCTTTCATGCCGCCGCAGGGGTTGCTGCTGATCGCAGCCTATCTCCCGGCGAACTGGCGGGTCCGTTTCATTGACGAGAACATCCGCCCCGCGAGCAGTGAAGACTTCGAATGGGCCGAAGCGGTGTTCGTCAGCGGCATGCACATCCAACGCCAGCAGATGAACGATATCTGCCGCCGCGCGCACGCGTTCGATCTCGCGGTCGCGATCGGCGGGCCGTCGGTCAGCGCATGCCCGGATTACTATCCATCGTTCGACTATCTCCATGTCGGCGAACTCGGTGATGCGACCAATGAGCTGATCGCGCGGCTGGCGCGCGACACGTCGCGTCCGGAGCAGCAGGTGGTGCTGAAGACCGCCGATCGCGTCGACATGAGCGACTTTCCGATTCCGGCCTATGAACTGGCGGAGACCAGGAAATATCTCCTCGGCAGCATCCAGTATTCGAGCGGCTGTCCCTACCAGTGCGAATTCTGCGACATCCCCGGTCTCTACGGCCGCAATCCGCGCCTCAAGACGCCGCAGCAGATCATCGCCGAACTCGACAAGCTGCGCGAATGCGGCATGACCGACACGGTGTATTTCGTCGACGACAATTTCATCGGCAACCGCAAGGCGGCGCTCGATCTGCTGCCGCACCTCATCGAATGGCAGAAGAAAACCGGCTACATCACGCAGCTTGCCTGCGAGGCGACCCTCAACATCGCCAAGCGGCCGGAAATCCTCGAGAAGATGCGCGAGGCCTTCTTCGTCACGGTATTCTGCGGCATCGAGACCCCGGATCCCGACGCGCTGAAGGCGATGCACAAGGACCACAATATGATGGTCCCGATCCTGGAGGGCATCCACACCATCAACTCCTACGGCATGGAAGTCGTCTCCGGCATCATCATGGGGCTCGACACCGACAAGCCGGAGACCGGCGATGCGCTGCTCGCTTTTGTCGATGAATCCCGGATTCCGCTGCTGACGATCAATCTGCTGCAGGCGCTGCCGAAGACGCCGTTGTGGGACCGACTCGAGCGAGAGGGCCGTCTGATCTCGGAAGATGAAGGCCGCGATTCCAATGTCGACTTCCTGCTACCCTATGAGGATGTCGTCAGCTCCTGGAAAAAGTGCATGGAGACCGCCTACGAGCCGGCGAAGCTGTTCGCGCGCTACGAGTACCAGTGCGACTACACCTACACCAACCGGCTGAAAGTGCCTGTCAGCCCGGAAATGAAAAGTTGGCGCAACATCCGGCGCGGTTTGATCATGCTGCGCAACATCGTCTGGAAAGTCGGCGTGCTCGGCGATTACAAGAAGGTGTTCTGGAAGTTTGCGTTTGGTCGGCTGCGGCGCGGCGACATCGAAGGCCTGATCGGATCGTCGATGATTGCGCATCATCTGATCGTGTTTGCGCGCGCAGCTACCAGCGGCCAGCAGAGCGCCTCGAACTATTCGATCCGGCTGCGCGAGGCCTCGGTTCCGGCCGAATGATGCGAACATGAAGCCGCCGGCGCCCTCATCCGGTTCGCTTGAACTTCTGCGCGAGTTGACGCCGGCCCGGGTCGGGCTCGGCCGGGCGGGCGCGAGCCTGCCGACCGCAGCGCTGCTCGGCTTTACCCTCGACCACGCGCGGGCGCGCGACGCCGTTCACGCCGCCTTCGATCATGCGGGGATCGTTGCCGGATTGCGTGGCCTCGGCCTGCAGCCGGTTCTGCTTGCCAGCCAGGCGCGTAGCCGGCGCGATTATCTCCGCCGTCCCGACCTCGGCCGCATGCTCGACGCGGCCTCCCGGAGCGAGCTTGCCGACCGCCGCGGCAAGACCGATCAGCTTGCGATCGTCATCGGCGACGGCCTGTCGCCCGCCGCCGTCAATGTTCACGCGGTCGAACTGGTTCGCCATCTCGCGCCACGGTTGGCCGCGGCCGGCATTCCGATCGGCCATGCCGTGGTCGCGTCGGGCGCGCGCGTGGCGCTGGGCGACGAGATCGGCGCCATTCTCGGCGCAAGCATGATGGTGATGCTGATCGGCGAGCGGCCGGGCTTGTCCGCGCCCGACAGCCTCGGGGCCTATCTGACCCATGCACCGCGGATTGGCCTCACCGACGCCGGGCGCAATTGCGTCTCCAATATCCACGGCGCTGGGCTGAGTTACGATGAAGCCGCCGCCAAGATCGCGTGGCTGGTGCGTGAGGGCCTGGCGCGGCGGATCACCGGTGTCGCGCTCAAGGATGAGAGCGCCGGTGGAACGGTTCAGCGCATCGCGACCGGCCAAGGCTAGGACACGATCCCGGCCCGCCGGCGCAAACCGGACAAGGATTTCCGGAACAGGCCAACCCAAAGCGCACAAATGCGCGATGCGGGTGGTCCAGCACGGATGGATCACCCTCTCGTGTGACAAATCAGCTACTTAATGACGGTCATCGGCATCGCCGTACGGATTTGACGCCGCCCCTGCGCTTGCCGTATGCGGTTCGGCCCTGTAAAACGGCGGCGGTTAATTTACCGCGTGTTTTCAAGGGCTAGCGCCGATCGGTCAGAGCTGACAAAGCCTCATTCGCTCCCGGAACCCAAGCTAGACAATTTAAGCCGATGTGAGAACTGGAGAGGGTATGCTCGAAAAGAACACCGAAAGTCAGGTCCACGTCGCAGCGACGGAGGAGCGGCTGGCCGGCGCCAGCATCGCCTTCGGGCTCGAGCGCATCGGGCTGATCGCGGTTCAGAAGCCGGTCCTGTCCTGCATCATTCTGGTGGCGCTGATCATCGCGGCCCTTTTCGGCATCGATCGCATCAAGATCGACGATTCGCTGAGCCAGTTGTTCCGCTCCAATTCCAAGGACTACAAGCAATACGAGGCCGTGACCAAGCGCTTCCCGGCGACCGAATTCGACGTGCTGGTCGTGGTCGAAGGCAAGACGCTGCTGGCCCGCGACAACCTCGAGAAGATGCGTGACATGGTCACCGACCTGCAACTGGTCGACGGCGTGCGCGGTCTGGTCTCGCTGTTTTCGGCGCGCCAGGCTCCGGCGCCCGGCAAGCTGCCGGCGGCGCTGTTTCCGCCGGAACTGCCGGAGGGGGCTGCTTACGACAAATTCGTCGAGACCGTTAAGTCAAACGAGATTATCCGCGGCAAACTGTTGTCCGAAGACGGCACGCTGGCGCTGGTCGTGCTCTCGCTCGAGCCGAATATCGTCGCCAGCAACAGCCTTACGAAGGCCGTCGGCGATATCAGGAAGATCATGGCCGACGATCTCTCGGGCAGCGGGCTCAACGCGCAGCTGTCCGGCGTTCCCGTCATGCAGCTCGAGATCCGCAACGCGGTCAAGCGCGACGGGCTGACCTACAACATTCTCGGCATTCTGGCCGGCTGCATCATCGCGATCATCTTCTTCCGCAAGATATCGTTCATGGTGGTTGCGGCGTTTCCGCCGATCATCGCGATCCTGCTCGCGCTCGGCGGCCTCGGCTGGGCCGGGTTCAATCTCAACATGTTCCTGAACGTGATGACGCCGCTGATCATGGTGATCAGCTTCTCGGACTCGATGCAGCTGACCTTTGCGGCGCGCGACCGGCTGATCGCGGGGCAGGACAAATACACCGCGTTCAGGAACGCCGTGATGGTGGTGGGCCCGGCCTGCGTGCTGACCCATGGTACCGCCGGCATCTCGTTCATCGCCCTGCAATTCTCGGATTCGGAGCTGATCCGCAAATTCGGCGAGGCGGGACTGGCCGCCACCATCATTGCGCTGATCGCCGTGCTCTCGCTGGTGCCGGTGTTTGGCGTGCTTCTGGTGCGCAACGAAAAGGTCTTTGCGGTGAAATTCCAGAGCGCCGACGCCGGCGTTCAGGCGCTGCGCAATTTCTGCTACTGGATCGCGGTGCGCATGGTTAGCCGCCCCGGTCTGTTCAGCCTGATCGCGGTGATCGTCGTCGGCGGTCTCGGCATCGTCTACGCCAATCTGGAGCCGCGTTACCGGCTGGCCGATCAGGTGCCGGACAAGCGGCAGGCGGTGGCGGCAAGCAGCCGTCTCGATGCCAAGCTCACCGGCGCCAATCCAATCGATGTGCTGATCGAATTCCCCAAGGGCGCCTCGCTCTACGCGCCAGAGACCCTGAAGACGATCGCCGAGGTCCATTCGATGGTCGAAACCGCGGCGGGTGTCGGCAATGTCTGGTCGCTGGAAACCTTGCGCCGCTGGCTCGCCGAAAAGGCCGGCAGTTCCGACGTCGCGACGCTGAAGGAATATGTCAGCGTGATCCCTGAACATCTGGTCCGGCGCTTCATCTCAAAAGATGAGACCGCGGTGGTGGTGTCGGGCCGCGTGCCCGATCTGGATTCAAGCCAGATCCTCCCGGTGGTCGACAAGCTCGATCAGGCGCTGAACAAGGTGCGCGCCGAACATCCGGGCTACGAAATCGCGGTCACCGGCCTTTCGGCGATCGCCGCGCGCAACAGCGCCAACATGATCGAAAAACTCAACCGCGGCCTGACCGTCGAATTCCTGCTGGTTGCGATCTTCATCGGCCTGGCGTTCCGCTCGGTGGTGGTGATGTTCTCCTGCATCCTGCCCGGCATTTTCCCGGTGGTGATGTCGGGCACGGTGCTGTGGCTGCTGGGTGAGGGGCTGCAATTCGCCAGCGTCGTGGCGCTCACCGTGTCGTTTGGCCTCGGCCTCAGCGCGACGATCCACTTCCTCAACCGCCTGCGACTCGAAAGAAAGCCGGGCATCAGCGCGGAACTGGCCGTGGAGCGCGCCACCGTGCTGGTCGGTCCGGCACTGATCCTGACCACGGTGGTGCTGGCGTGCGGCCTCGTCGTAACGGTGTTTTCCGACCTGCCGTCGCTGCGCCTGTTCGGCTGGCTCAGCGCGTTCTCGATGATCGCAGCCCTCGTCGCCGACCTCTTCATCCTGCGGCCGACGTCGATGTTCCTGATCAATTTGTCGGAAAAGCTTCGCGGGACCGCAGCTCACGCGAAGCCGGCAGAGTAGTTTATCGGGAGAGGGAAGAGGGGCGTCCTGTGGTCACCAAGAGTTCTAAGACCTCATCCTGAGGAGCACGCGTTAGCGTGCGTCTCGAAGGATGAAGCCACCAAGCCGGAAGCCGAATCAGCCCTTCGTCATCGTGATCGAGACGCCGCGGATTTCGCCCTTGGAGTCGATCTGGACGATTTGCTTGCTGCCGTTGGTGCGCAAGTTCAGATTGGCGGCAAAGCCGGAAGCCTCGACGAACACGTCGATCTGGCCGCCGCCCGCGGTGCCCTGCAGATTGCCGAAGATGTTGCGGCTCTTTTCGCTCCAGTTGCCGGAGATGCGGTCGCCCTGGCTGGTGACGTCGCTGCTGAGATCGAACTTGTAGCTGTCGCTGGCGCAATGCAGGTTCTGCTTCAGGCCGAGCCCGGAGGCGTTGACCTTGTAGTCGGCCTTGCAGCGGATGTGCTCGGTGGTGCCGTTGGACAGCGCAACCGTGCCCGTGCCACTCCAGGAACCGTCAAAACCGGCAAATGGCCCTGACGCCTGGGCGTGGCCTGCCGAGACCGACAGCATGAGCGCGGCGACGACGCCTGCAGCCTTGACAGCCTGACCGAACAAGCTGGAACCAAACATTTTCATAGCGAATTTTCCCATCAAAATAGACGTTCTTTCGAAAAGACCCGTCTCGCCGCATCGAAGATTTAGTGTCCCCGCAGTATGTTAGGTTCAAAATGACAAAATGCCGGCTATGGCAATCGCCGCGCCAGTAGCATTTCGCTCAGCGGAATCAAACCATCCGATGATCCAGGCGTCGCGGGCACGCATCTAACTTTCCGCCGCCATCGTCTGCAACAGCCATTTGCGAACAAAATTATCCTCGAAATACACTTTACACATCAAATGGTTGTCCGGGAGGCGGGCCCCACTGCAAATTTGGCCGCATTTATCTGTGCTTGTTCTTTTTTCATTGCTGCGGTACGCGGCGTCTGCAATCCCAAAAAATCCGTCCCGGCCATGCCGAAACGCAATTCGGGAACGGGTTTTTGCTGCCCAAATGAAGGAATACGATGCGTAAATTTCTCCTGGTTCTCGCCCTTTTGTCGACATCGGTTTCGTCGGGTGCCTTTGCCCAGCAGCAACGCAGCGGCACGCCCGAGGAACAAAAGGCCTGCGCCCGTGACGTGCAGCGCTACTGCCGCCCGGTGATCGATCAGGGCGACTTCACCATTCTCGCTTGCCTGCAGACCAATCGCCCCAAGATATCCACGGCCTGCGATCAGGTGCTGAAAAGCCACGGGCAATAGACCGCGCGCATCCAAAAGTCGCCGCAAGGCGCGTGACCGGTGTGTGAGATCCGGCACGCAGGCATGCATGGCTGGCTGAGATAGCATTGGTTTTGGCGGCGTATTCCCCTATATGGGGCACGCGATCACTCGCATGCGCTGAGCATCGGCGTATGCGCCATGCCCAGATGAATGTAGCCAGTTCCTGATGACCAGCGCGAGCGATCTGCGATCCGGAAAGACCCACCGCGACGAGAATTTTCCGGTCGCGTCGTGGATCATTCATCCGCGTCACCGGGCGCTGATCCTGGCGTTCTACAATTTCGTCAGGACCGCCGACGATATTGCCGATCACGCGACGCTGAGTGCCGAGGAAAAGCTCGGTTACCTCGATCTGCTCGAAGCCGAATTGCTGGGCAAGGGCGACACGCAGGAGGAGGCGGTCAATCTGCGGATCGCGCTGGCCGAGCGCGCGATGCCGCCGCGTCATGCGCTCGATGTCCTGATCGCGTTCCGGATGGACGTGACGAAACTTCGCTACGAGAATTGGGACGACGTCATTCATTATTGCCGCTACTCGGCGATGCCGGTCGGGCGCTTCATGCTCGACGTGCATGGCGAGAGCACCTCGACCTGGGCCGCGTCGGACGCGCTGTGCGCAGCCTTGCAAATCAACAACCATCTGCAGGATTGCGCCAAGGACTACCGGGATCTCAACCGCGTCTACCTGCCGCGCGACGCGCTGGCTGCGGCGGGTGCGACCGTCGAGATGCTGGGAGCGCCGAAGTCGCCCGCGGCGCTGCTGCAATGCCTGCAGGCGCTGGCGGTGCGGACCGCAACGCTGCTCGACGAAAGCAAATCGCTCGCCGCCGAGGTGAAGGATTTCCGGCTCGGTCTCGAGATTTCGGTGATCCAGGCCTTCGCCGACAAGATCGTCGGCATGCTGAAAGTGCGCGATCCCCTCAGCGAGCGCGTGCATCTCGGTCCGCTCGAACTGCTCGGTCAGAGCGTCGGTGGCATCGCCAGCGAGATCGCGCGCCGTGCGGTCGGACGCCGGCCCGTGTCGAAACCGGCGGCCGGCGCATGACGCTCGAGGCGGCGGCCAACGCAAATTACGGCAGCACCGCGTCCGGCAGTTCGTTCTACGCGGCGATGCGCATCCTGCCGCGCGAACAGCGCGAGGCGATGTTCCAGATCTACAGCTTTTGCCGTCAGGTCGACGACATCGCGGATTCCGACGGCCCGCGGCCCGAACGGCTGGCCGCGCTGCAGCAATGGCGCGATGATATCGACGCGCTGTATCAGGGTCGCCCGCCGGCGCGGCTGCAGGATTACGTGGCGTCGGTTCGAAGGTTCGGTCTCAAGCGCGAGGATTTCCTGGCCATCGTCGATGGCATGGAGATGGACGTGCCGCAGGACATTCGCGCGCCGGATCTCGCTACGCTCGATCTCTATTGCGACCGCGTCGCCAGCGCCGTCGGACGGCTGTCGGTGCGGGTGTTCGGTTTGCCCGAGAATGACGGCATCCTGCTCGCCCATCACCTCGGCCGCGCGCTGCAATTGACCAACATCCTGCGCGACATCGACGAGGACGCGGGCCTTGGCCGTCTGTACCTGCCGCGCGAAGGCCTGCTGCATGCCGGGATCACCAGCGACGATCCGCTCAAGGTGTCGGCCGACCGGGCGCTGCCGAAAGTCTGCCTGCCGCTGGTCGAGCGGGCGAGGGCCCATTTCGAAAACTCCGACGAGATCATGAAGCGCAATTCGCGGCGCGCGGTGCGCGCGCCCAGGATCATGTCGAAATATTATCGCGCGATACTGGAGTTGCTGGTCGCAAGGGGATTTGCAGCTCCGCGCGCGCCGGTTCGCGTCAACAAGATGGCCAAGATCGCCATCCTTCTCCGCTACGCGATCATCTGATGCAGAAAACCGTTCATATCATCGGCGCCGGCATTTCCGGCCTCTCGGCGGCCGTTCGGCTGGCCAACGCCAATTACAGGGTGCACGTCCACGAGGCGACGCAAACCGCCGGCGGACGCTGCCGGTCCTATTTCGACGCCGCGACGAATCTGATGATCGACAACGGCAATCATCTGCTGCTGTCGGGCAACCGCCACGCGTTGGCCTACGCCAGATCGATCGGCACCGAGGCCGGGCTGGTCGGACCGAAGCGGGCGCAGTTTCCGTTCGTCGACCTGACCAGCGGCAAGCGCTGGCAGCTCGATCTCGGCGACTCCAAATTGCCGCTGTGGGTGTTCGATGCGGCGCGCCGCGTGCCCGACACCGGCCTGCTCGATTATCTCGCGCTGATGCCTTTGATCTGGGCAGGGACGGACAAGCTGGTCGGCAACGCGATCCCCTGCGACGGCACGCTGTACCAGCGGCTGGTGCAGCCGCTGTTGCTGGCCGCGCTCAACGTCGACCCGCCCGAGGGCTCGGCGGGCCTTGCCGGCGCGATTGTGCGGGAAACCCTGCTGGCCGGCGGCCAGGCCTGCCGGCCGCTGATCGCGCGCGACGGTTTGAGTTCGGTGCTGATCGAGCCCGCGGTCAAGCTGCTGCAGGAAAACGGTGCCACCATCCAGTTCGGGCATGAGCTGCGCGAGTTCGTGATGGTAGGCGACAAGGTCGGCGAATTGAAATTTGGCGACGACACGATCGCCGTTGGAGCTGGCGATGCCGTAGTGCTCGCCGTTCCGCCGCGCCCGGCGGCTTCGCTGCTGCCGGGCCTGAAAACGCCGTCGAAATTCCGCGCCATCGTCAATGCGCATTTCCGCTTCGATCCGCCAAAGGATGCGCCGGCCATCCTCGGCGTCGTCGGCGGACTGGTGGAGTGGCTGTTTGCGTTTCCGCAGCGGCTGTCGGTCACCATCAGCAATGGCGACCGGCTGGTCGATATGCCGCGCGAGGAGCTCGCGCAGGCGATCTGGCGGGATGTCTGCAAGGCCGCGGGCGTGCAGGGCGAATTGCCGCCGCCATTACCTCCTTGGCAGATCGTGCGCGAACGCCGTGCGACGTTCGAGGCGACGCCGGAGCAGAATGCGCTGCGGCCGGGTCCGGTCACGGCCCTTAAAAACCTGTTTCTCGCCGGCGACTGGACTGATACGGGGTTGCCGGCAACCATCGAGGGTTCGGTGCGGTCGGGAGACCGTGCCGCCGATCTGGTTCTGGCGAGGCCGCCGGGCTGATCGGACACAGCGCGGCCGGTCCGACGGTCGCACAAACAGGGGATGTCGAGCGAAATGCTTTCCGGCCATCACACCGCTGCAGTCGATCAAGCCGCGCTGGAGAAGAGCATCTCCCAGGCGACGCAGGCGCTGCTCGGCTATCGCCAATCCGACGGGCACTGGGTGTTCGAGCTGGAACCCGACAGCACGATCCCGGCGGAATATGTGCTGCTGCGCCACTATCTCGGCGAGCCGGTCGACAGCGTGCTGGAGGCCAAGATCGCGAACTATCTGCGCCGCGTCCAGGGCGATCATGGCGGCTGGCCGCTGGTGCAGGACGGCGTGTTCGACATGAGCGCCAGCGTCAAATGCTATTTTGCGCTGAAGATGATCGGCGATTCCGTTGACGCGCCGCATATGGTGCGGGCGCGCCAAGCGATCCTGTCGCGCGGCGGCGGCATCCACAGCAACGTTTTCACCCGGTTCATGCTGGCGATGTTCGAGGTGCTGACCTGGCGCAGCGTGCCGGTGCTGCCGATCGAGATCATGCTGCTGCCGATGTGGTCGCCATTCCACATCAACAAGATCTCGTACTGGGCGCGCACCACGATGGTGCCGCTGATGGTGCTGGCGGCGCTGAAGCCGCGCGCAAAAAATCCGAAAGGCGTCGGCATCGACGAGTTGTTCCTGCAGGATCCGCGTTCGATCGGCATGACCGCCAAGGCGCCGCATCAAAGCTGGGGCTGGTTCGCGCTGTTCCGCGCGCTGGACATCGTGCTGCGGTTTCTCGAACCGATGTTTCCCAAGAAGCTCCGCGCGCGCGCGATCGAGCGCGCCGTTGAATTTATCGAAGAGCGGCTGAACGGCGAAGACGGGGTTGGCGCGATCTATCCGCCGATGGCCAACGCCGTGATGATGTATGACGCGTTCGGCAGGCCCGCGGATTATCCACCGCGCGCCGTCACAAGGCGGGGTCTCGACAAGCTGCTCGTGATCGGCGAGCACGAAGCCTATTGCCAGCCCTGCGTTTCGCCGGTGTGGGACACCGCGCTCGCCTGCCACGCGATGATCGAAGCCGGGGACGAGGCGATGCTGCCGGCCAAGCAGGGCCTGGATTGGCTGAAGCCGAAGCAGGTGCTGGACCTCAAGGGCGACTGGGCCGTGAAACGCCCCGACGTGCGGCCGGGCGGTTGGGCGTTCCAGTACAACAATGACTATTATCCCGATCTCGACGACACCGCCGTGGTGGTGATGGCGATGGATCGTGTACGGCGGCAATCCGGCAGCGGCGAATACGACGTTGCGATCGCGCGCGGCCGCGAGTGGATCGAGGGCATGCAGAGCCGCAACGGCGGCTGGGCCGCCTTCGACGTGGACAACCTCGAATACTACCTCAACAACATCCCGTTCTCCGACCATGGCGCGCTGCTCGATCCGCCGACCGAGGACGTCACCGCGCGCTGCATCTCGATGCTGGCGCAACTCGGCGAGACCGCCCAGACCAGCAAGGCGGTGGCGGATGGGGTCGCCTTTCTGCGCCGGACCCAGTTGGCGGAGGGATCGTGGTACGGCCGCTGGGGGCTGAACTATGTCTATGGAACCTGGTCGGTGCTGTGCGCACTCAATGCCGCCGGAATCGCCCACCAGGATCCGATGATGCGCAAGGCGGCGGACTGGCTGATTTCGATCCAGAACCGGGATGGCGGCTGGGGCGAGGATGCGGTCAGCTACCGACTCGACTACAAGGGGTTTGAGGGCGCGCCGTCGACCTCCTCGCAAACGGCATGGGCCTTGCTTGGACTGATGGCGGCGGGGGAGGTCGGAAACCCGGCTGTCGCCCGTGGCGTGGAGTACCTAAAAAGCACACAGACCGAAAAAGGGCTGTGGGACGAGGCGCGCTTCACGGCAACGGGCTTTCCGAGGGTGTTTTACTTGCGTTATCATGGCTACTCGAAGTTCTTTCCGCTCTGGGCGCTAGCGCGGTATCGAAATTTGAGTAGCACCAACAGCAGGGTGGTAGGGGTCGGGATGTGATTTTGGCGGGGGCCACCGCGACCGTGGGCAATACGATTGATCCACGGCCGGTTTTGATCGTGACAGGTTTGGTGCAGGAGGCCCGCATAGCAGCCGGGCCCGGCATGATCGTAATCTGCAGTTCCAGCGATCCGCAGCAATTGCGCGCGCTGCTCGCGACGCTGGATTCGACCACATTCAGGGGCGTCATCTCCTTCGGCGTCGCCGGCGGGCTCGATCCGTCGCTGAAGTCCGGCGACGTAGTGGTGGCGACCGAGGTGTATGCCGGCGACACCCGCTTTCTGGCCGGTCTTGCGCTCAACGAGGAAATGATCGCCGGCGCCGCGCTGCGCCGACGGCGGGTGGTCCGGGGCGTTCTGGCGGGGGTGGAACAGGTGATCGCGGCGACGGCCTGCAAGGCGGCGCTGCACTCCGAGACGGGGGCTGCTGCCGTCGACATGGAGAGCCATATTGCGGCGGCCTATGCGGCCGAGGCGGGCCTTCCATTCGCAGCATTGCGGGTCATCAGCGATCCGGCCAGCCGCGCGCTGCCGGCGCTGGCCATGAGCGCGGTCAAGCCGAACGGCGATATCGACCTGCGCAAGGTGCTGCGCGGGGTTGCGCGCAACCCGACAACGCTGCGCGCGCTGGTCTCGACCGGGATCGATTTCAATCGCGCGCTGCGTTCCCTGCGCGGCTGCCGGGGTTTTCTGCTCGGCGGCGAGGAGCTCGTCACCGCGGATATCTGACAGGCGCTGGCGTCAAGCCGGCTCAAATAAGAACGCCGCTCCCACAGAGCGGCGTTTTCGCGTTTTGGCGGTAACTATCCGATCAGCCGCACCTAAAAGCGCAACGAAAGACAACCCGTTGCGCCTCCGGCCGCGCTCAGGCGGCGCTGGACGCCTTTTGCTGCTGCTTCGCCGCGGCGGCAGCCGCCTCATCCTTGCGGATCTCCGACAGCCGCTTCTGCACCTCGGCCGAGAAGATGTACTGCGCCGGACGCTGCTTATCGAGATTGATCTCGGGCGCCATCGGACCCGTGGTCCTGACGCCACGCAGCGCCACCCACATTGCCTTCAACGGATTGGTCAGCGCCGCATTCGCCGCGGTCGGCTCGTAACCGCAATGCGCCATGCAGTCGGCGCACTTCTCGTACTTGCCGGTGCCGTAGGTCTCCCAGTCGGTGGTCTCCATCAATTCCTTGAAGGTCTTGGTGTAGCCCTCGCCGAGCAGATAGCAGGGCTTTTGCCAGCCGAAGATGTTGCGCGCGGGCATGCCCCAGGGCGTGCATTCGTATTCCTGGTTGCCGGCGAGGAAGTCGAGGAACAGGCCGGAATGCATGAAGTTCCACTTCTTGCCCTTGCCGAGCGCAAACACGTCGCGGAACAGTTTCTTGGTCTTGGTGCGGTTGAGGAAGTGCTCCTGGTCCGGCGCGCGCTCATAGGCGTAGCCGGGCGACATCGAGACGCCGACGCCGAGCTCGGTGGTGAAGTCGAGGAATTTGGCGATCTCTTCCGCCGGATGGCCGTCGAAGATGGTGGCGTTGACGTTGACGGTGAAGCCGCGGGCCTTGGCAGCCTTGATCGCCGACACCGCGCGGTCGAACACACCCTTCTGCGACACCGCCTTGTCGTGGTGTTCCTTCAGGCCGTCCAGATGCACGGAGAAGAACAGGTAGGGCGACGGCTCGAACAGGTCGAGCTTCTTCTCGAGCAGCAGCGCGTTGGTGCACAGCGAGACGAACTTCTTGCGCGCCACAAGGCCGCGCACGATCTCGCCGATCTCCTTGTGGATCAACGGTTCGCCGCCGGGGATCGCCACCATCGGCGCGCCGCATTCATCGGCTGCGTCCCAGCATTCCTGCGCCGACATGCGGCGATTGAGGATCGCATCGGGATAGTCGATCTTGCCGCAGCCGACGCATGCGAGGTTGCAGCGAAACAACGGTTCCAGCATCAGCACCAGCGGATAGCGTTTCCGGCCAAGCAGCTTCTGCTTGATGAGGTAGCCCCCGATACGCATTTCCTTGAAGAAGGGTATTGCCATCACAAGTTTTCTTTCTGGACCTAACAAGTCGTGAAGTGGATCAGCCCGCAGTCAGTTCGGCAGGAAGCCGGAATTCGATATTTTCTTCCCGGCCGGAAAGCACCGAGACCTTGACGGGTCCGATGCGCCTCAAAGCCTCGATCACGTCGTCGACCAAAACTTCGGGCGCCGAGGCGCCCGCCGTAATGCCGACGGCTTTCGCATCCTTCAGCCAATCGGGGTCGAGCTCGCTGCCATCGGCAATGAGATAACTCGCGACCCCGACCTCGGTGCCGATCTCGCGAAGCCTGTTTGAGTTGGAACTATTGGCGGCCCCCACCACCAAAATGACGTCCACCAGTTTGCTCAGATCCCTTACCGCAGATTGGCGGTTTTGTGTCGCATAGCAGATATCCCGGATGTCCGGGCCTTGAATATCGCTAAATCGGGCCTGAAGGGCGGTAATTATGTCTTTTGTGTCGTCCACGCTCAGGGTGGTCTGGGTGATATAGGCCACCGGGGTGTCGGCCGGCAGCGTCAGGGCCGCCACGTCGTCGACGTTCTGGACCAGCAGAACGGGGCCTGGAACCTGACCCATGGTTCCCTCGACCTCGGGGTGGCCGGCATGGCCGATCAGGATCAGGGCCCGGCCTTTCGACATATAGCGCTTGCCCTGATTATGGACCTTGGTGACCAGCGGGCAGGTGGCATTGAGGACCGGCAGGCCGCGGACTGCAGCCTCCTCCTCGACGCTCCGTGCCACGCCATGGGCGCTGAATACGGTCACGGCGAGCGGCGGTACCTCCGACAAATCCTCGACGAAAATAGCGCCTTTGTTCATCAGGCTTTCGACCACGTATTTATTATGGACGATCTCATGGCGCACATAGACCGGCGGGCCATACTTCTCGAGCGCACGCTCGACGATCTCGATGGCACGCACGACGCCCGCGCAAAATCCGCGCGGTTGAGCCAAATACACTTCCATGGGACGTCCACTACGCAAGTTGCACCAAAATCATTCAAAAGCCCCCGTGCCGTCCGGATATGCTCGATATCTGCAATATTCGCACCATGACCGGTTCCGGCGGTCAAATCCGGCCCAAGCGCATGGAAGCACGGGGCTTTGTGTCAAAAAATCAGCGGCCAGAAAAGGTGCATCGCGAAAGTTCGCGACCCGCCATCCCGACTACGGTAACATGATACGCCTTGGTTCGTCCCCTGCGACCCCCCTGCCTTCGCTGGCCGCCACTTTCTTGCCCTCCGTGACGTTCTATACCAGCCCTTCAACGCCGTTTTGCGCTGTTTTGTTGCCCGTTCTTGAACCCCGAAGCCGGTAACCAAAACAACATTAGATCGGTCCCCGGAACTCCGCTAGACAGCGGGCGTTTTCGGCAAGCTCCTTAAGCCCAAGCTCCTTAAGCCTCAGAAAGAATCGATGTGCTGACAAGTACTGTTGTTTCGATTGTTAGAACGTGTACGCGGTTTGCCATTCCTGTCGTGATTTTCTCGCTGGCCCTCGCGGTTGGCGCGGGCTTCTATACCGCCCGGAACTTCTCCATCAACACCGACATCAACAAGCTGATTTCGCCCGAACTCGACTGGCGCAAGCGCGACAATCAGTTCGAGGACGCGTTCGACCGGGAACGGCTGATTCTGGCCGTGGTCGAGGCGCCGACGCCCGAACTCTCCAGTGCCGCGGCCAAGGCGCTGACACAGAAGCTTTCCGGCGACACGAAGAATTTCGAGGCGGTGACGCCGCTCGGTTCGGGCGAGTTCTTTGAAAAGAACGGGCTGTTGTTCTTGCCGGTGGAAGAGGTCGGCGAAGTCACCGGCCAGCTCGAATCCGGAGCGCCCCTGATCGAGATCATGGCCGGCGATCCCTCGATCCGTGGTTTGACCGGCGCGCTGGAAACCGGCCTCGCCGGCATCAAGCGCGGGCAGGCCAAGCTGGAAAATGCCGAGAGGCCCTTCAACCTGATCGCCCAGACCGTCGAGAACGTGGTGAGCAAGGGAACCGGCACGTTCTCCTGGCGCGAACTCACCAGCGACAAGCCGTTGACCGACGCCGACCGGCGTTCCTTCATCGAATTCAAGCCGATCCTCGACTACAACGCCCTGCAGCCCGGCAAGGACGCCACCGACGCGATCAGGCAGGCGGCCAAGGATCTCAATTTCGCCAGCGAATACGGCGCGCGGGTCAGGCTGACCGGACCGGTTCCGATGGCCAATGAAGAATACGCCACGGTGCAGGACGGCGCGATCACCAATGGCATCGGCACCGTTTTGATCGTGCTTGTGATTCTCTGGCTGGCGCTGCACTCGGCGAAGATCATCTTTGCCGTGTTCGTCAATCTGTTCGTCGGTCTTTCGGTCACCACGGCGGTCGGCCTGATGATGGTGGGCTCGCTGAACCTGCTGTCGATCGCATTCGCGGTGTTGTTCGTCGGCCTTGGCGTCGACTTCGGCATCCAGTACAGCGTCCGCTACCGTTCGGAGCGATTCAAGAACGACAATTTGCCGCTGGCGCTGGAAAATGCGGCGCGTCGCGCCGCGGTGCCGCTCTCGCTTGCGGCGATGGCGACGGCGGCGGGTTTCCTGTGCTTCCTGCCGACCGACTACAAGGGCATCTCGGAGCTCGGCAAGATCGCCGGCGCCGGCATGCTGGTTGCGTTCCTGACCAGCATCACGACGTTGCCGGCGCTGTTGGACCTGCTCAATCCTCCCGGGGAAAAGGACCCCGTCGGCTATGCGTTCCTGGCGCCGGTTGACCACTTCCTCGAAAAGCATCGCGTCATCATCATCGTCGGCACGCTGCTGGTGGCGGTGGCGGGTCTGCCGCTGCTCTATTTCATGAAGTTCGACTTCAATCCGATCAATCTCCGGAACAAGAACGCCGAGTCGATCGCGACCTTCCTCGATCTGAGAAAGGATCCGAACACCGGCGCCAACGCCATCAATGTGATGACGAATTCGGAGGCCGACGCGAAGAAGATCGAAGCAAAGCTGGAGAAGCTGCCGGAAGTGCTTCGCGTCATGTCGCTCGACAGCTTCGTGCCGGAGGACCAGCCGGCCAAGCTGAAGCTGATCGCGCAGGCCGCCAAGGCGGTTGGTCCGGCGCTCAATCCCGATTCCATCGATGCGGCGCCCTCCGACGCGGAGAATGTGGATGCGCTGAAGAGCTCGGTCGAGAGCCTGCGCAAAACCGCCGGCGACAACAAGAGTGCGGGCGCCAACGCCGCGCGACGGCTGGCTGACGCACTGTCAAAGCTTGCCGAGTCCAGTCAGGCCACGCGCGAGAAGACCCAGGATGTTTTCGTCGTCCCGCTCAAGATCGTGCTCGACCAGCTCAGGAACACGCTGCAGGCGCAGCCGGTCAGCCTGAAGACGCTGCCGGCCGATCTCGTCAACGGCTGGAAGACCAAGGACGGCCTGATGCGCGTCGAAGCCTTGCCGAAGGGCGATCCCAACGACAATGACAATCTGCGCCGGTTCGCCGATGCCGTTCTGGTCGCCGAGCCGACCGCGATCGGCGGACCGGTCTCGATTCTCAAATCCGGCGACGTCGTCGTGAGCGCGTTCATCCACGCCGGCATCTACGCGCTGGTCGTGATCGGCCTGTTGCTCTGGCTGACGCTGCAGCGGATCACCGACGTGCTGATGACGCTGATCCCGCTGCTGGTGGCCGGCATCGTGACGCTGGAGATATGCGTGTTGATCGGGCTGCCGCTCAATTTCGCCAATATCGTCGCATTGCCGCTGCTGCTCGGCGTCGGTGTCGCGTTCAAGATTTATTATGTGACGGCGTGGCGCTCGGGCAGAACGAATCTGCTGCAAACCAGCCTGACGCGCGCGATCTTTTTCAGTGCGATGACGACGGCCACGGCGTTCGGCAGCCTGTGGCTGTCGAGCCATCCGGGCACAGCCAGCATGGGCAAGCTGCTGGCGCTGTCGCTCGTCACCACGCTTGCCGCGGTGCTGCTGTTCCAGCCCGCGCTAATGGGCAAACCGCGCAATATCGGGAAGGAGACAGATATCGCCAACGACGTCACCTGACGGCGCGGCGGCCTGCTTTTGTCCGGCAGGCTTGGGAGCGGGGTTCACTGAACCGGTGGTCTTCGGGCTGACCGGTGCTCCAGCCTTCGCCTGAGCAGGCGTCGTGCCCTTCACCGCGCCCTTGGCCATGCTGTTCGCCGGACTTGAGGGGATCGGAGGCGCGACGCGGGTCCAGGTCTCGCCGCCGCAAAGAAAGCCCAGTACGCAGCCTTGAATCTCCATCTGGTCGGTACCAATTGGCTTGATGGTCGAGCTGTAGAACTGCCCGTCCTTGGCGTTATAGACTTGGCCTTCCCACGCATCTACGCCGGCCTTTTTCTTCATGTCGATGAGGATCGGCATGCCGAGCGTCGGCCTGGTCTGCTTTGAGGCATCCGGATTGTGAATATCCTTGCCACCCGGCGTTTGTTCCCAGGCAACGGCACCCCACATGCTACCATTGCATTGTGCGACTCGGATGTTGGCGACACCATCGGCCACCTTCCAGTCGCCGGTGGGGTCCGCCGCCAGCGCCGAGCAAATACCCGTGGCCAAAAAAAGTCCGGAATAGGCTATTGTGCGCGCGATCGTTCTTGGGCAGTGCAACATGGTTTGAACCTATGCTTAATTAGATGATCCAGCGGGGGGCAAAACGCACCGCAATGAGCGTTTTCAGTTGACGAAATGGCCATCAAGCGAAGTATGTAGCGGATGCTAAGTTCAAATCTAGACGTTTCCGAGATGTTTGTGGAGCGGCAGGCGCAGCGCAGTTCCATGCATGCGCGCCATTTGAACGAGCAGCTCGTTCGCGTGCTCAAGACCATCGGCTACGATGTCGGCTTTCAGAAGGGGCAAGGTCAATATCTCTTCGATCGCGATGGGGCCAAGTATCTCGATTTATTGAGCGGTTTTGGCGTTTTTGCGATTGGCCGCAATCATCCGGCGCTGCGCCAGGCGCTCAAGAGCGTGCTCGACAGCGATTTGCCCAATCTGGTGCAGCTTGACGTTTCAACGCTGGCGGGCGTGCTCGCTGAGCGCTTGCTCGAACATGTCCCATATCTGGACAAGGTATTCTTTGCCAATTCCGGCGCGGAAACCGTCGAAGCCGCGATCAAGTTCGCGCGCGGCGCGACCGGCCGGCCCGGCATCGTCTACTGCGCCCATTCCTTCCACGGGCTGTCCTATGGCGCGCTGTCGCTGACCGACGATCCGAATTTTCGCGGCGGCTTCGAGCCGCTGCTGCCGGGATGCACCGCCATCCCTTTTAACGATCTCGCGGCGCTCGAGCAGGCCCTGTCGTCGCGACAGGTCGCCGCCTTCATCGTCGAGCCGATCCAGGGCAAGGGCGTCAACATGCCCTCCGATGAATTCCTGCCGGGGGCGGCCGCACTGTGCCGCAAATACGGATCGTTGTTCATCGCCGATGAGATCCAGACCGGCGTCGGCCGCACCGGAAAATTCCTCGCGGTCGAGCACTGGAATGTCGAACCCGACATGGTGCTGCTGGCAAAGGCGCTGTCCGGCGGACACGTCCCGGTCGGCGCGCTTCTGACCCGCAAGAACATCTTCGACAAGATCTTCAATCAAATGGACCGCGCCGTCGTGCACGGCTCGACCTTTGCGAAAAACGATCTGGCGATGGCGGCCGGTATCGCCACGCTCGAAGTGATGAAGGCCGAAAAGCTGGTCGAGCAGGCGGCCAAGCGCGGCGCCGAACTCCGGCTGGCGCTGACCCGGATGGTGCCGGGCTACGAATTGCTGAAGGAAGTGCGCGGCAAGGGCTTGATGATCGGGGTCGAGTTCGGTCCGCCGAAATCGCTGCGGCTCAAGGCATCCTGGAATGTGCTGGAGACCGCCAACAAGGGCCTGTTCTGCCAACTCATCACCGTGCCGCTGTTCAAGGATCACAAGATCCTGACGCAGGTCTCCGGCCACGGCAGCCACACCATCAAGCTGCTGCCGCCGCTCGTCATCACGGAAGAAGATTGCAGCTGGATCGAAAAGGCGTTCGACACCGTGATCGCCTCCAGCCACAAGGTCCCCGGCGCGATCTGGTCGCTCGGCAAGACGCTGGTCGACAACGCGGTGCGGAAGTCGGCGTAGGCAACAATTCCAGCCGTCAATGCCGTCCTGCTTCTAGCCGGTATTGCTTCCCATCGCGGCCTCGAACTTGTCGCCGAATTCGGCGAGTTCGTCCTTGGCGAGATCGCTGACCGCCCAGTAGTTCAATCCCCGATCGCTCCAGTGCCGGATGTTGAAGCCCTGGATCGTTTCGATTTTTGCCGAGCGGCGTTCGGTGCTGGCGGTCTGCGCCACGAACAGATTGATCACGTGCTGGCGCCTTCGGTAGACCACGGCGCCGATGGCGCGGGCGTCGACGTAATCGAGCCGGCCGCCGATCAGCGTAAAGCCCTCCGCGGTCAGGTTGATCACCGGCGGCGACACGTCGAGCTTGCCGTTGAACCACGGCTTCACCGTGTGCTGGTCGGTGGAGATCACGTCGATGAGATGTCCCGCCTGCAGCGAGCGCAGATGCGCCGACACCACCTCGGACTGGATCCGCTCCATATCGTCGTTGCGCAGCACGATGGCGACGAGACCGGTCGCGGCCAGCGCCGACACCGCCGATCCCATCGCAAAGCCGCGCAGCACCGCGCGCCGGCTCGGCATCTGCACCACCTGCGCCAGGGGTTGCGGCAGCGCGGCCTCGATGCGCTGGCGCAATTCAGGCGGGGCCTTGTAGCGCAGATCGGCGTCCGCCACCGCCTTGCTCATTTCGCGATAGTCGCTCAGCGCCGCCGCACAGTGCTGGCAGCCTGCAATATGGGTTTCGACGTCGCGCGCATGTCCGGCGTCGAGTTCGCCGTCGATCAGCGCGTGAAGAAGGACTTCGGCTTCGTCGCAGGTCATTTCACTTGCTCCTGTTCCGCCATCCATGCCGATCGCAGCATGGCGCGGGCGCGCGCGAGCCGGGACATCACGGTGCCGACCGGCACCTCGGCGACATCGGCGATTTCGCGGTATGAAAGATTCTGGATTTCCCGCAGCACAAAAGTCTCCCGGAACGGTTCGGCGAGGGCGGCCACCAGCCGGCGGATGGTGTCCGAATCCCAGCGGCGCAACAGATGCGCCTCAGGCGTTTCCTGGGTTTCGTGCCACAGCGGCGCCTGTTCGGCGCTTTCGGGCACGTCCTCGATCGCGCTGGTCGGCGTGGTCGCCCGCCGCGCATATTCGGCGCGGCAGACATTGCGCAGGATCGCGAACAGCCACGGCTTCATCGCCGGTCCGCGATAGCTGTCGAAATGCTTGAACGCGCGCAGGTAACATTCCTGCACCGCATCCTCGGCGTCGGCGGCGTTGCGAAGCAGATAGCGCGCCAGCGTATAGGCGTCATCCAGATACGGCAGTGCGGCTTCGCGAAACCGCCGCGCCTTTTCGGGATTGTCGTCGGATGCTTTGACGGGCATCGCCTCTCGTCCGGCTGCTACAGACAACAAGGGTGCCCGCTCGGGTTCGATCCATCCGCCGGGCACCGCAGTGTTGCCTTGGTTTCGCAGGCTATTCAACCTTGACCGTCCCTGTCATATGCGGATGCAGCGAACAAAAATACTTGTATTCGCCGGCCGTCGTGAACGTGAACGAGAAGGTGCCGTCGGTATCCATGGTCTTCGATCTGAACTTGCCCGCGGAGACAATCGTATGCGGAATGTCGTCGCGGTTGGTCCAGGTCACGGTCGTGCCGACCTTCACCGTGAGCTGTGCCGGCTCGAAGGTGAAATTGTCGATCATCACCTTGGTGTCTTCGACCTTGGCGGTTTCGACGTTGGTGTTTTCCACCTTGGCGTCTTCAGCGCTGGCGAAATTGACGTGCAGGAGCATGGCCGCAGCGATGGCCAGGCCAAGGCTTCTAATGCCGAGGCTTCGAATGCCAAGCCTTCGAATGCCGGGGCTGCGGAGAGTTGCCGATATCATTTTCGAAGTTCCTCTGGTCTCTGGTTCTCAGCCCTGCAGCGGGGTGTCGATGATCGCGAGGGGCTGGTTGTTCTGCTTGAAGTTGATGGTGGCGACGCCGAGCAGGCCGCGAAGCTTGGCGTCTTCGACCTTCATCGGTCCGGGTGACGGGGCGGTGCCCGGCACCGGCTGCGGGAAGGCGGTCGAGCGCGCGGTGTGGAAGGTGACGTTGCCTTCGACCTTCTGCATCACCTGGTGGATATGGCCGTTGAGCACCGTCACCGAGCCGAAACCCTTGACGTATTCCAGCGCGCGGGCGCCGTCCTCGGTGCCCCAGCCCCACTGCGGATACACCGTCCAGAGCGGGATATGGGCAAACAGCACCACCGGGGTCGACTTCGATTTCCCCTTGAGGTCGTCCTCCAGCCATTCGAGCTGTTCGTTGCCGAGATTGCCGAGGCCACCGGCCTTGAGGTCGACCACGTTGACGAGGCCGACGAAATGCACGCCGCCGGCGTCGAACGAATACCAGCCGGCGCCCTTGGTGCCCTTGCCGTAGCGCTCCTTGTAGAGCTTGACCTCTTCGTCGATGAAATCGTGCTCGCCCGGCACGTAATGCACGTCGAGCTTGGCCTGCGAGATGATGCGTTCGGCGTTGTCGAATTCGGCGGCCTTCGACAGATGGGTGATGTCGCCGGTGTGGATCATGAAGGACGGCTTGGTCGGGATCGCCTTGACCTTGTTGATGGCTTCCTCGAGCGTGCCGAGTGCGTTGGGATTGGCCGGCTTGTCGAAGCCGACATGGCTGTCGCTGATCTGCAGGAAGGTCATTCCGGCCGGTTCGGCGGCCGCCGCGGAGTCGACTAGTCCGAGCGAACGGGGCACGCCGCCCGTAACCGTCCAGAGCACGCCGGTGCCCGCCCAGGTCATGCATTCCAGGACGCGGCGGCGGCTGACGCCCGGGTTTTCGTCGTCGTGATGATCGTGGTGGCTCATGACAAATCTCCCAGAGCCCTTGATTGGGCTTCCGGGGACGTGATCGGGCCGGAGCGGGGTTTATTCCCGGGCTTCCCGGCCCTTCCGCCGGAACCGACGGGAGGGTGGTAACGTTTCCGTGAACGGGGAGGGCGTCCGGCCGGCGCGGCCACAAGCTGTCTTGCCGCCGTCAGCAGAGTGTCAGGTGACCATGCCGGCCATGCCGAGGAGCATCACGCCGAGGCCAGCCGTCATCACGCCGAGCACCACGGCCAGCACTAATTCGGTTCAGTACCGCGTAGCGTCGCGTGTGGCCGTCCCTGTAACCAGGGACGGCCTTTTTTCTAAACTATCGCGCGTCCTCCAAAATCATCGCGGCGCCCTTATCGGCAATCATCGCCGTCGGCGTGTTGGTATTGCCCGAGGTGATCGTCGGCATCACCGAAGCGTCGGCGATGCGAAGGCCCGCGATGCCGTGAAAGCGCAGCCGTTCGTCGACGACGGCCAGAGGATCGCTCGCAGTTCCCATCTTGGCCGTGCCGACGGGATGGAAGATCGTGGTGCCGATGTCGCCGGCGGCTTTGGCCAGCGAGGCATCGTCGTCGCCGACGGAGGGGCCGGGCAGGTATTCCTGCGGGTGATATTTCGAAAGCGTCTTCTGCTTCATCAGCCGCCGCGTGGTGCGGATGGCGTCGGCCGCGACCTGGCGGTCGTCGTCGGTCGAGAGATAATTCGGCGCGATCGCGGGTTTTTCGTCTGTTTGCGCCGAGCGGATGCGCACGGTGCCGCGCGAGGTCGGCTGCAGGTTGCAGGCGCTGACGGTGATCGCGGGAAAGCGGTGCAGGGGATCGCCGAACTTGTCGAGCGACAGCGGCTGCACATGGAACTGGATGTTGGCGCGCTCGCGGGTAGCGTCCGAGCGGGTAAAAATGCCGAGCTGCGACGGCGCCATAGTCAACGGCCCACGGCGGCGGAAGGCATAGTCGAGGCCCATCAGGCCGCGGCGGAACAAATTGTAGTAGGTCTCGTTCAGCGTCCGCACGCCTTGCACCTTGTAGATCGCGCGCTGCTGCAGATGGTCCTGTAGATTACGCCCGACGCCGGGCTTGTCGCGCACGACGTCGATGCCGAGCGGGCCGAGCCAGTCCGCAGGGCCGATGCCGGAGCGGTGCAGCACCTGCGTCGATCCGATCGAACCGGCGCAAAGGATCACCTCGCCTTTGGTGCGGGCCTCGACGACCTCGCCGCCTTGCATGAACCGCACGCCGGCAGCGCGGCCGTTCTCGACGATCAGGCGATCGACCAGCACGTTCTTCTCCAGCCGCAGATTGGCGCGGTTCAGCACCGGCTTGAGAAAACCGCGTGCCGAGGACCAGCGCCGTCCGCGCTTCTGGTTGACATGGAAATAGCTGACGCCCTCATTGTCGCCGGTGTTGAAATCGGCGATCCGCGGGACGCCCATTTCCACCGCGGCATCGCCGACCGCATCCAGAATGTCCCAGGACAGCCGCGGCGCTTCGATGCGCCAGCCGCCGCCGGTGCCATGATGTTCGCTCTCGCCGAGAAAGTGATCTTCCAGCCGCCGGAAGTGGGGCAGCACGTCGTCATAGCCCCAGCCGGTGAGGCCGAGCTGACACCAGTGATCGTAATCGGCGGCCTGTCCGCGCATCGAGATCATGGCATTGATGGCCGAGGAGCCGCCGATCACCTTGCCGCGGGGATAGGCCAGCGCGCGGCCATTGAGGCCGGGTTCGGCCTCGGTCTTGAACATCCAGTCCGAACGGGGGTTGCCGATCGCAAAGAGATAGCCGACCGGGATGTGAAACCAGATCCAGTTGTCGTTGCCGCCGGCCTCGAGGATCAACACACGGTTGTTGGCATCGGCCGACAGCCGGTTGGCCATGATGCAGCCGGCCGTGCCCGCGCCGACGACGATATAGTCAAAATCACCTTCAAGCCTGCGCGGCATTTCCTGTTCCCGGCGGTCATGCTTCTTGAGCTGCTATTAGTCAGACGTGGATGGCCGGGACAAGCCCGCCACGCGGATCAGGGCACCGTTCTAGTTGTTGGGCGGACCGCCGCTTGCATGCTACAGAGGACGACGCGTTCCAACCCGAAGTCGAGAACCCCTCATGCCCATCGTCAACCGCGTCGCCGATCTGCAACCCGATATCCAGGCCTGGCGCCGCGATATCCATGAAAACCCCGAATTGCTGTACGAGGTACACCGCACTGCGGCATTCGTGGCGGATCGCCTGCGCGAATTCGGCTGCGATGAGGTCGCCACCGGTCTCGGCCGCACTGGCGTGGTCGGCGTCATCAAGGGCAAGAAGCCCGCCGGCAACGGCGAAATCAGGGTGATCGGGCTGCGGGCCGACATGGATGCGCTGCCGATCGAAGAGGAAACCAACCTTCCTTACGCCTCCAGGACGCCGGGTTTGATGCATGCCTGCGGCCATGACGGCCACACCGCGATGCTGCTCGGCGCCGCTCGCTACCTCGCCGAGACCCGGAACTTTGCCGGCGATGCGGTCGTGATCTTCCAGCCGGCGGAAGAAGGCGGCGCCGGCGCGGACGCGATGATCAAGGACGGGCTGATGGACCGCTTTGGCATCGAGCAGGTTTACGGCATGCATAATGGTCCAGGAATTCCGGTCGGCTCGTTCGCGATCCGGCCAGGTCCGATCATGGCCGCAACCGATTCGATCGATATCAGGATCGAAGGCCTTGGCGGTCATGCCGCGCGGCCGCACAAATGCATCGACTCGGTGCTGGTCGGCTCGCAGCTGATCACCGGGCTGCAATCGATCGTCGCGCGCACCGTGGATCCCCTGGACTCGGCGGTGATCTCGATTTGCGAGTTTCACGCCGGCAACGCCCGCAACGTGATCCCGCAGACCGCGGAACTGCGGGGCACCGTGCGCACCCTGACCCAGGAAGTCCGGGAATTGGTCGAGAAGCGCGTCCGGGAAGTCGTGGCCGGCGTCGCGCAGATGACCGGCGCCAGGATCGATCTGGTTTATGAGCGCGGCTATCCCGTGACCAAAAATCACGCCTCGCAGACCGACATCGCGATCCAGGTGGCGAAGGAAATCGCCGGCGACGCCAATGTCATGGAAGCGCCGCCGATGATGGGCGCGGAAGATTTCTCCTACATGCTGCAGGCGCGGCCGGGCGCGTTCATCTTCTGCGGCAATGGCGACACCGCCGGTTTGCATCACCCCGCCTATAATTTCAACGACGATGCGATCGTGTACGGCACCTCGTACTGGATCAAGCTGGTCGAGAACACGCTGGCGGCGTGATCCTTTCGGCCGTCATTGCGAGCGAAGCGAAGCAATCCATTCTTTCTTTCCGTGGAGAAATGGATTGCTTCGTCGCGGAGCCTGTCATCGGGCGCGCATTCGCGCGACCCGTTGGCTCCTCGCAATGACGAGGAGGTGATCCGGAGTCGCTTTCGAGACAAAAAAGGCCCGCACCATCGGTGCGGGCCTTTTTCGTTTGGCGCAACAGGGCGCGCCGGAGGCGCGTCGCTCAGAACAGATGGTAGAACACGAAGTACAGCGCGCCCGAGATGATCATCGCGGCCGGCAGGGTCAGGACCCAGGCCATGGCGATGTTGCGGATCGTCGACCATTGCAGCCCACTTCCGTTGGCCGCCATCGTGCCGGCGATGCCGGACGACAGCACGTGCGTGGTTGAAACCGGCAGTCCGTAGCCGTCGGCGGCTGCGATGGTCGCGGCCGCCGTGATTTCGGCGCAGGCGCCCTGCGCGTAGGTCAGGTGGGTCTTGCCGATCTTCTCGCCGACGGTGACGACGATGCGCTTCCAGCCGACCATGGTACCGAGGCCGAGCGCGATGGCGACGACGAACTTCACCCAGCCCGGAATGAACTTCGTAGCAGCGTCGAGCGAGCCCTTGTAGCTGTTGAGCGTGGCGACATCGGCGCTGGAGAGTTCGGCTTCCTTGTCCTTCATCAGGAAGCGGATGGCCTCGGAGACCAGGTACATGTCGTTGCGGGTGTTGCCGACGGTCTCCGCCGGGAATTTCGCCAGCGATCCATACTGGGTGACCTGGGTGCTGATGTCGCGCACCAGCACCGCCAGTGACGGGTAGGTGCCTTCATTGATCTGGTGCTGCGCGACATAGTTGGTCACGGCCGGCCGCGGGTTGCCGATGACGTTGTAACCGGCGGCCTTGCTCTCGATGACCTTGCTTGCGGTCGTCGAATTTTCCGTGAACTTTTCGATCTGGCTCGTGGGCATCGAGCGGTTGAGGGCATAGGCCGTCGGCACCGTACCGATCAGGATCAGCATGATCAGGCCCATGCCCTTCTGGCCGTCATTGGAGCCGTGGAAGAAGCTGACCAGCGTGCAGGTGAGGATCAGGATGCCCCGGATCCACCACGGCGGTGCCTGATCGCCCTTCGGCTCGCCGAACAGCGCCGGCGTCACGCGCGCCAATATGGTCTTGAGAACGAAGAGCAGGATCGCCGCCAGGGCGAAGCCGAACAGCGGCGACAGCAGCAGCGCCTTGGCGATATTGCCGGCCTGCGACCAGTCCACGCCGGAAGTGCCGTCGCGGCCGCGCAACAGCGCGTTGGTGATGCCGACACCCATGATCGATCCGATCAGGGTGTGCGAACTCGATGCCGGCAGCCCGAGATACCAGGTGCCCACGTTCCAGATGATGGCGGAGATCAGCAGCGCGAACACCATGGCGAAACCCGCGCTGCTGCCGACCTGCAGGATCAGTTCGACCGGGAGCAACGACACGATGCCGAAGGCGACGGCGCCACTGGAAAGCAGCACGCCGAACAGGTTGAACATGCCCGACCAGACCACGGCAATGTGCGCGGGCATCGCGCGGGTATAGATGACGGTGGCGACCGCATTGGCGGTGTCGTGAAAGCCGTTGACGAACTCGAAGCCGAGCGCGATCAGCAAGGCGACGAAGAGCAGGATATAGGGCATGTAGGAGGTGACCCGCGTGCCGGTTGCATCGATGTCGGAATAGATGCTGTAGGCAACGAACAGCAGGGCGGCCGCGACCACCCCCATGTAAATAATGCCGGTCAGTGGATGAAAGCCTTTGTCGAGATCCGGACCCTTCCGCAATGCGGGTTCGATCGAACCGGGTAATGTCATATCGCTCATTGCAATCTCCTGTCCCAATGCCTCCGATTTTGGCCGATGCATGTGACAGTTGATTGAAATGCCGGATCGGCTGTTCCCATCGTTGCCGCGGACGGAAATGCGGGCGGGAACGCCAGTTCCCGGTGCAATGCAGCTGGCAGCCAACCGCTGCTGCGGACCACAATGTCGAACCGCGATGCTCGGAAAATGAACGCGGCGCTGACAGCCGCCATGGGCGCGACGCTGCGCAGGCCTTCGCCGGTAGCGATGCAAACGCCAAAGATTTTGGAAGGTGGGTAGGTCGCGCGCTGCACAGCACTGGGGCTGTTCGTACCGTGCAGCGCGCCGACCTCATGGGAACGTCATGGCGTGAACAGGACGCCCCAATTTCCTGCCGACAATGCGATAATATCATCTATCAATTAAAGGTTGTACATTTATTTGTCATTTTATCACCGCTTGTCACGAGAATTTTTGGTTCCCCCAGCCATTTGGGATGTTTATGCCGCGCGCTGCAATTATCGCGGCAGTGCCGTTTTCAGCCGCGCCGGGTTGAAGATGTTGGCGTAAGTGCGCCGCCAGGTTTGCTCCAGCCGGTCTTCGCCCGGTACCTCGATCCCAGGCGTGATCGCGACAGCGTGGCCGTCCCAATGGGCGCAGAGATCCGGGGTCAGGATCGACCACGGTATGTCGGCGAAGCGGCTGGCGAAGAATGGCGCGGTCGCTTCGACGATGTGATACTCCGGCTCGAACCAGGCGACGTAGTGCGATTTTTGCTCGCGGCCGATTTCGCGGAAACGGACCGAGGCACGCATCCTGTGCTGGTCCCGATGCACGGCTTTCGCCATTGCAAGAACGCGTGAGACATCGGGATCATCAGCGACGCCGAGCAGATCGTGATGGCCGCGCAGCCGCCACAGCAGGCGATACAGAATGGCAAAGCGCAGGGGATCGCGGTGCAGGATCGCCGATTGCGCCAGCACGACGAACTTTGCGGGTACACTGATGGCATTGCTCGGTGTTTCGAGTGGCGCGGCGGACGGTCCGACCGGTTCGGGCCCATTGTTGCCGACGCGCCATGTCACCGCCGACGGCTGCACTTCATGCAGTGCCAGCGTCCGTGCCGCTTTCCGCCAGCCGTCGAAATCGGTTTCGCTGCCGAGGGTGATGGAGCGTTCATGTTCCATCCCAGAATCCCTTTGATTCTGCTCATGAATCGCCCGGCCATGAATCCCGATTGACTCCGCCGGTCCTGTTAGCTTTATATTAGAACATATCATGAACAAATGAGCCAGCAGCGGGTTCATTCAACCAACCCGTAACGGCCCAAAATCTTAAGGGAGCGGCGCATGAGCGGCGCACGCACGAACACGCTTGCGACTTTGCGAGGACGCATCGAGCGCATCGAGGCGCATGGCGATGCATACGCCCCCAACAAGGTGCCGCTCGGCCATGCCGGCGCCGATGCGACGCTGCGCGGCGGCCTTGCGCTGGCCGCGGTGCATGAAGTGTTTGCCGAGGGACATCAGAGCGCTGCGGCGACCGGCTTCATCGCAGGCCTTGCGGGGCGCATCACCGCGCGCCGGCCGCTGGTCTGGGTGCGGCAGGATTTTTCCGACATCGAATCCGGGGCGCTGTCGATGAGCGGGTTTTCCGAACTCGGTCTCGACCCGCGTTGTCTCGTGACCGTGCGCGCGGCCGATGCCGACAGCGCGTTGCGGACCGCGGCCGATGCGCTGGCCTGCGATGCGCTGGGCCTTGTCGTGCTGGAAGTCTGGGGCGAGGCGCGGCAGCTCGATCTCGTCGCCAGCCGCAAGCTGACCCTGGCGGCGCAGGCCTCCGGCGTCACCGCGCTGCTGCTGCGGCTGGCGGCAACCCCTCAGCCTTCAACCGCGGAGACGCGATGGATCGTGCGCGCGGCGCATTCGCCGCCGGGCACGCCTTCAATGCCTGCGGCGCCCTCAATGCCTGCGGCGCCCTGGAGCACGTGGGGCGCGCCGGTGTTCGACGCGCAGCTCGTTCGTAACCGTCATGGCCCGGTTGGGCGGTGGATCATGGAATGGAAATGTGATGAGTGCCTTTTCTCTGAATCGGCGGCGTATCCTCAGCCTGTGGCTGCCGCGCCTGCCCATCGACCGCATCAAGCGCGTGATGGGGAGTTGCAGCGCCGAGCTGGATAAAACGCCCAGCGTCGTCGTCGCCAAGCAGAACAACGCGCTGCAGATCTACGCGCTCGATGACCTCGCGGCGCGTTGCGGCCTCGAGGTCGGGCTGCCGCTCGCCAATGCCCGCGCCATCTGTCCGGAACTGACGGTGTTCGATGCCGATGCGGCCGCCGACGCCAAAACGCTTGGTGACATCGCCGACTGGTGCGACCGCTTTACGCCGCTGGTGGCGCTCGATCCGCCCTACGGCCTGTTCCTGGACATCACCGGCTGCGCCCATCTGTTCGGCGGCGAACGCGCGCTGCTGCAGATCGTATCCGGCGCGCTGACGCGGCGCGGCTTTGCCGTCAGCGCGGGGATCGCCGGGACGTCGGTCTGCGCGCGCACGATGACGCGCCATGTGTCGGGAAAAATCATCGCCGACGGCGAGGAGGCCGATGCGGTCAGTCCATTGCCGGTTTCTGCGCTCGGCGCCGATGCGGCCATCACAAGCGGCCTGCGCCGCGCCGGCTTGAAGACCATCGGCGATGTCGCCGCGCGTGCGCGTCACGAAATCACGGCCCGGTTCGGCGCAGGCTTCACGACGCTATTGGAGCAGGCGCTGGGGCAGGGCGATGCGCCGATCAGCCCCCGAAAGCCGCTGCCGGACTACATCGTGGAAAAACGCTTCCCCGAACCGGTCGCCACCGAAGGCGTGATATCGGCGACGCTGTCCCGGCTGGCCGCGATGCTGGTCACGGCGATGGACCGGCAGGGCAAGGGCGCGCGGCGGCTGGAAGTGAGTTTCTTCCGCACCGACGGCGCGGTGCGCACGATCATGGTCGATACCGGACGTCCGGTGACCAGGCCTGAGGTGATCGACCGCCTGTTTCGCGAACGGCTCGATGCGCTCAACGATCCGCTCGATCCCGGTTTCGGCTTCGATCTCGTCAGGCTGTCCGCCAGCCGCACCGAAATCGTGGTGCAGCAGCAGCGCGATCTCGATGCCAATGTCCATGACAATGACGAACTGGCCGCGCTGATCGACCGCATCGCCGCGCGCATCGGTGGAAAACGCGTAGTCGTGCACTTGCCGCAGGATACCCATATTCCGGAGCGCGCGGTGATGGCGATGCCGGCGCAGCATCATCTGGCCGCCGCGGGGCAGGCCGCATGGCCTGATCGCACCGAAAGCGAGCCGCCGCTGCGGCCGTTGCGGCTGTTCGAAAAGCCGGAGCCGATCAAGGTGCCGTTCGCGACGGTGCCGGACGGGCCGCCGCACCATTTCACCTGGCGGCGGGTCACGCATGCGGTGGTGCGGGTGGAGGGGCCCGAGCGCATCGCCATGGAATGGTGGAAGCAGGACGGCAAGGCGCTGACGCGCGATTATTTTCGCGTCGAGGACGAAGCGGGCCTGCGCTTCTGGATCTTTCGCGACGGGCTCTATGAAAGCGAAGCTCGTGGCGCGGAGGACAAGCCGGTTCCGGTCAACTGGTTCGTGCACGGGCTGTTCGCATGACCGGCGTCGAACCAGCGCCTGGCTATGCCGAGATCGGCATCACCACGAATTTCTCGTTCCTGCGCGGCGGCTCGGATCCGCGCGCCTATGTGCATCAGGCAAGCAAGCTGCGCATTGCCGCGATCGGTATCGCCGATCACAACACGCTGGCCGGCGTGGTGCGCGCCTGGAAGGAGCTCGACAACCCGGCGGTCGAATACAAGCCAAAACTGCTGATCGGTTCGCGCCTCGTCTTTATCGACGGCACCCCGGACATCCTGGTCTATCCGCGCGACCGCACAGCTTACGGCCTGCTGTGCCAGCTGCTCACGCGCGGCAAGCGCGGCGACGACATCCAGCGAATCGAGAAGGGCGAATGCCATCTGAGACTCGATGACCTCCTGGAATTCGCCGCAGGCCAGCTTCTGGTTTTGGCCCTGCCGCATCGTTTCGACGCGGCTGAAGTCCTGAAGGTTCTGGACCGTTTGAAGGCTGGCCGCGCCGACGGCGTGTGGCTGGCCGCGAGCCTGCTCTATCGCGGCGACGACAAGCGCCGTTTGGCGCGGCTGCATCACATCGCGATAAAAGCAAAAGTGCCGCTGCTCGCGACCAACGAGGTGCTGTATCACCACCCCGCGCGCCGCCCGCTGCAGGATGTGCTCACCTGCATCCGCGAGAAGACGACCATCGAGGCAATCGGCAAGCGGCTTGAAGCCAATGCCGAGCGCTATCTCAAGCCGGGCCACGAAATGGCGCGGCTGTTTCGCGATCTCCCGGACGCGATCGCGGAAACCACGCGCTTCGCCGGCCGCATCAATTTTTCGCTCGATCAGCTCAAATACCAGTATCCGGACGAGCCGGTGCCGCCGGGCAAGACCGCGCAGCAGCATCTGGAAGATCTGACATGGCAAGGCGTGAAGCGGTATTTTGCCGGCCAGATCGACGAAAAGCTCCGCGCCACCCTGCGCAAGGAACTCGACCTCATCGCCGAGCTCAAATACGCGCATTATTTTCTCACCGTGCACGACATCGTGCATTATGCGCGCAGCCAGAACATCCTCTGCCAGGGTCGGGGATCGGCGGCTAATTCCGCGGTCTGCTACGTGCTCGGCATCACCTCGGTCGATCCGACCAAGGTCGATTTGCTGTTCGAGCGGTTCATTTCCAAGGAACGGCTGGAGCCGCCCGACATCGACGTCGATTTCGAACATTCGCGGCGCGAGGAGGTGATGCAATATGTCTACCGCCGCTATGGCCGCCACCGCGCCGCGATCATCGCCACCGTCATCCACTATCGTCCGCGCAGCGCGATCCGCGATGTCGGCAAGGCGCTGGGGCTGACGGAAGACGTTACCGCCGCACTGGCCGATACGGTGTGGGGAAGCTGGGGCAAGGGCCTCAACGAGATGCAGGTCAGGCAGGCCGGGCTGGACCCCAAAAATTCAATGATCGAACTCGCCGTCGAATTGGCCACCGAGCTGATCGAATTTCCCCGGCATCTGTCGCAGCATGTCGGCGGCTACGTGCTGACGCAAGATAGGCTCGACAGCTATGTGCCAATCGGCAATGCCGCGATGGATGACCGCACCTTCATCGAATGGGACAAGGACGACGTCGACGCGCTGAACATGATGAAGGTCGACGTGCTGGCGCTGGGCATGCTGACCTGCATCCGCAAATGTTTTGATTTGATCGAGGGTCACAAGGGCCAACGCTGGGAGCTGGCGACGGTCCCGCAGGACGACGAGCCGGTCTACGACATGCTGTGCCGCGGTGAATCGCTTGGCGTGTTCCAGGTCGAAAGCCGCGCGCAGATGAACATGCTGCCGCGGCTGAAACCGCGGGTATTTTACGATCTCGTCATCGAGGTCGCGATCGTGCGGCCCGGCCCGATCCAGGGCGACATGGTGCATCCCTATCTCAGGCGGCGGAACGGCATCGACAGGGTGAGCTACCCGTCGCCGTCGCCAGAGCATGGCGACAAGGACGAATTGCGCCGCGTGCTGCACAAGACCCTCGGCGTGCCGCTGTTCCAGGAGCAGGCGATGCGGATCGCGATCGAGGCGGCCAAATTCACCTCCGAGGAAGCCAACGGACTACGCCGTTCGATGGCGACCTTCCGCAATGTCGGCACCATCGGCAAATTCGAAGACAAGATGATCGGCAACATGATCGCGCGCGGCTACGATCCCGCATTCGCCAAGAACTGTTTCGAGCAGATCAAGGGTTTCGGCAGTTACGGCTTTCCGGAAAGCCACGCCGCGAGCTTTGCGCAACTCGTCTACATCTCGTCATGGCTGAAACATTACCACCCCGATGCGTTCTGCTGCGGGCTGTTGAATTCGCAGCCGATGGGCTTTTATGCGCCGGCGCAGATTGTCGGCGATGCCCGCAAGAACGGCGTCGAGGTGCGCGAGATCGATGTGTCCTATAGTTTCGCGCAGAACACGCTGGAGGAAGGGGAGGGGAAATATTGCGCGGTGCGGCTCGGCTTCCGCCAGATCGACGGGTTTCACTGGGTCGATCCGGATGAGGAAGGGTTGAAGCGAAACTTGCTGTCATTCCGGGGCACGCGAAGCGTGAACTACGATGCGCAATTGCGCATCGGAGAATCTCGAGGTTCTCAGATGTGCAAGAGCACATCGGAGTTCGCTGCTCTCGCAGCGCCCCGGAACGACGAGAGAGTAAACGACTGGGCCGACCGCATCGTTGCCGCGCGACAACGCCGCCGCTTCACCTCGCTGGAGGATTTCGCGCGCGACACCGGTTTGCCGAAACGCGCGCTGATCCTGCTCGCGGATGCCGATGCGTTCCGCTCCATTGGGCTCGATCGCCGCGCAGCGCTGTGGGCGGTGCGGAGGCTGCCCGACGATTTGCCGCTGCCGCTGTTCGAAGCAGCCACCGCGCACGAGCAGCCGGACGAGAATGCAAAGCCATTGCCCGAGATGCCGCTGCCGGAGCAGGTGGTCGCCGACTATCAGACCGTGCGGCTGTCGCTAAAAGGCCATCCGATGGAGTTTTTGCGGGAGATGTTCAGCAGGGAACGCGTCGTTGCCTGTCAGGACATCTGCCATCGCAACGACAAACGCCGCGTCCGCTGCGCCGGCGTGGTGCTGGTGCGGCAGCGTCCGGGCAGCGCCAAGGGCGTCGTGTTCATGACGCTGGAGGATGAAACCGGCATCGCCAACATCGTGGTGTGGCCGAAGGTGATGGAACAGTACCGCAAGGAAGTGATGGGCGCGCGGCTGATCCTGGTCGAGGGCTATATCCAGAGCAGTCCGGAGCAGGTGACGCATCTGGTCGCGCAGCGGATGTTCGATCGCTCGCACGATCTGATCGGGCTTGCCAACGACGCGCTCAGCCGCAAGCCTCCGGTACCGGCCGGCCCCGCACTGATCGAGCCGCTCAACGACGACCGCCGCGACCATCCCGACACGCCGGCGCAAAAAATCCGCCACCCGCGCAACGTCCGCATCCTGCCGCCGTCGCGGGATTTTCATTGAGGCAATCGTGCCCGGCCGCGAAAAACCGCCCTTGCGGCTTTCTGAGAATCCAATCTGTTGCTATCGTCTGGTATTCCGGCACCTAGTCCGGAGGAAAACAAACTTTTGGGAGGAATGAATGCGTCGTCTAATCGCGCTTACCGCCGCCGGATGCCTTGCGCTTTTGATGAGCACCGGAGCCTTTGCTCAGGTGCCGCCGAACCCTGATAACCCCAACGATGCAATCCCGGACGCCCTGACGCCGCCGCCCTATGGCGAGCCGATCAATCTCGAGACCGCCAGGAAGGTGGCTGCCGCCGCCATCGCCGAGACGGCAAAGCGAAACTGGAATGCGTTCTGCATCGCGGTCGTCAACCCGAGCGGCGAACTGGTCTATTTCGAGAAGCAGGACAATTGCCAGTATGCGTCAATTACGATCTCGCAGCACAAGGCGCGCACGGCCGCCCGCTATCGCCGCCCGACGCTGGTGTTCGAAACCCTGATCGGCAAGGGGCCTTACTTCGCCTATCTGACCACGCTCGACGACGTGATCGCCTCCCGCGGCGGCAATATGCTCGTTGTCGACGGCAAGGTGGTCGGCGCCATCGGGGTCAGCGGCGGCTCCGGCTCGCAGGACAACGTGGTGTCGCTGGCCGGTCAGGCGGCGCTGAAATAGGTAGTAGATCGTAGGCTGGGCAAAGCGGAAGCGTGCCCACCAACTTTCGAATGCGCAAGAATGGTGGGCACGGCGCAAGCGCGCCTTTGCCCACCCTACAATCGGATCTCGTCCGCGCTACCTTTGAGGCCCCGACAG
Source organism: Bradyrhizobium erythrophlei (assembly GCA_900129675.1). GTDB lineage: Bacteria > Pseudomonadota > Alphaproteobacteria > Rhizobiales > Xanthobacteraceae > Bradyrhizobium > Bradyrhizobium erythrophlei_A. The sequence goes on from FSRD01000003.1 coordinate 592,021, forward strand.
CGCGATGTCGCGTTCGGCGCGGAACAGGTTGCCATAGAGATTGGCGATCCACTGCCGTCCGCGCGTCGTCTTGTTGAGGTAACCTATTTCAGTCTGGATATACGGCGCCACGCTGTTCCAGTAGAATTGCGGATAGCGATTGACGATGTCGGCGGGAGAATCATAGCCAAGCTGGCGATTCATGCCGACTTCCTCGAACTCATGGTAGAGCGCGTTGGCCTTCCTGATGTAATTCGGATCGCCGAGTTGGCCAATGAAATCCGCTGCGCGAACGATCGAGGCCTCCTCGCCATGTTGCTGGCCTTCGACGGGAGGAAACCTTGTTCCTTCGATCGCCACGGCGACCCGCTGGGTGTCGAGCGGAACGATGTGTTTGATCCTCTCCATCACATAAAGCTTCGACCGGTCGACGTGATAGGGCATCAGGCTTGCGTCCGACGAACCGCGCGGCAGCATCACCTTCCTGCCTGCCGCATCGATCACGAAGCCGTCCGCGTCGTCTTGCTTGAAAAGGCCGCGCACATAACCGATGTCATGGGCAAGGCAGGCGATGATGATATGGGCGTAATCGTCGGCGGTCTGGTGGGTTTGCAACATCCGGCCGCAGAAAATCTCGTGCGCCGCAAGCGTGACGAGCAGCGTGTGCTCGACATTGTGGTACAGCGCGTCGCTGTTTCCGATGCACTCCAGCGCGACGTGAGCGGCGTTCGGCACGATCTCCGCGAGCTGCATCTCTGAAGACCCGAAGGCACGCCGCATAAAGGAACGGAGAAATTCCTCCAGGGCACTTGCCGCCAGCTCCGGTAATGTCATCATTGGTGCTGCCCCGCTTCAGTAGCCCTCTCGAGTCAATTCGTGACGTCCCATCGCATTGCCGAAGACATCAAGCATAGCGCATCTTCGATCCGCTGGCACCTGATGTCGAACCCCGGGGTAAGCGGATTTATATTGCGGTGCGGCTGGGTCAGCTTGATCGGACAGGACGGCAGTCGGCGCGAATACGGCTTCAGCCCTGTGTCCGCGCCGACGTTCTGGAAAATGTCCGACGGCGCACGGCCGACGACGGGGCGATGCAGCTTTCGCCTATTCAATGACCTTATCGGCCCGGAGCAGAAAAGATTCGGACAGCGTGAGACCGATACTCCTGGCGGCATTCAGATTTGCCACCAGCTCGAATTTTGTGGGCTGTTCGACCGGCAGATCGGAGGGCTTCGCTCCCTTCAATATCTTGTCCACAAAGGTCGCGGCTCTGAAATAGAGGTGGGCATAGTCGACGCTGTACGAGAGCAGGCCGCCTTCATCGACAAGCTCGCGCGTTGCGTACATGGCCGGGAGCTTGTGCCTGCTCGCCAGACCGGTGATCAATCGACGGTTCGCATGAATCAGCCCGTCGTTTTCGACGATGAGGGCATCGGCGTGCCCCTCGATCGCCTGAGCAAACGCGGATTCGAGATCTTCCATTTTTCGCACGTCAAGAAGTTGCGGCTCTATCCGAAGGCTCCGGGCAGATCGCTCCAGGGATTCCCATCGGGCTTGCGAAATCGGATTAGACATATTGTACAGCGCGGCCAATCGCTTCAGTTCCGGCAGGATCTCGCGCAGGATTTCGACCCGCTTCGATTCCAGCTCCGTTGTGAAGGCGCTCAGGCCGGTGACATTTCTTCCCGGCTGCGCGAGGCTGGCGACCACGCCGACGCCGACCGGGGCGCCACTGGCCGCCATGACGATCGGAATCGCTCCCGTCGCATTTTTGGCTGCAAGCACGGCCGGTGTGCCTCTCGTCAGGATGAGGTCACAGTTCTCCCTGACGAGCTCGGTGGCCAGATCGTGAAACCTCTCGGCAACTCCATCCGCCGACCGGTAGTCGATAACGAGATTGCGTCCCTCGACATAACCCAATGCCCGCAGGCCCTCCAGAAAGGCTTCCATATTGGCGGTGTTCAAGGCGAGTGCGGACGTTTCCAGCACGCCGATACGCCAAATCCTGCCTTGTTGTGCAGAAGCAGCGAGCGGCCAAATCAAAACGCCGCTCAGCAACTTGATGAAATCGCGGCGCTTCATGTCGGTTCCCCGAGCATCGAGATCATCTTGGAGAAACATATCACATTTCATGATAGGGGCGGACTCCCAAACCCCCGGCTTCATGTCGGGAGGCCGCCCTTCGCCTTCTCGCCCCTCAGAAATTCACGCGGTTCGAGATCGCGCCGTCGACGATCAGATTTGAACCCGTGGTGTAGGAGGAAGCCGGGCTCGCCAGGAACACCGCCGCGTTGGCGATCTCCTGCGGGGTGGCCATGCGGCCGGTCGGATTGCGCGCCAGCGTATCGTGATAGCGCTTGGGCGCATTCTGCTCGACCATGTTCCAGATGCCGCCCTTGAAATAGACCGTGCCCGGCGACACCACGTTGACGCGGATTTTCTTGGGCGCGTATTGCCGCGCCAATCCCTTCGCCATGTGCACCAGCGCCGCCTTGATCGGACCGTACGAACTGGCGTTTTCCGCCTGCGCCGCCGAAACCGATGAAATGATGAGAAAGGCGGCGTCGCCGGTCTTCTCGCCGCTGGCCTCGAGGAACGGACGCGCGGCCTCGAACGCATGGACGGCGCCCAGTACATCGAGCCGGAAGTTCTGCTCCCACGACCCGGCATCGCCGCCTTGCGCCATCGCGCCGGCATTGGAAAACAGCATGTCAATGCTGCCGAGCTCCTGCGCCACGCCCGATATCCATGATTTCAGCCCGGCGGCGTCGGTGATATCGACCGGCGCGCCGGTCGCCCGCACGCCCTGGGCCTTCAACTCGGCAACCGTGCTTGCGACCTGGTCCGCATTGCGGGCGCAGACCGCGACACCTGCGCCTTCGGCAGCCAGCGTGGCTGCAATGGCGCGTCCAATGCCGCGCGTGCCCCCGAGCACGACCGCGTTTCGTCCCTTCAAACCCAATTCCATTTCGTTTTTCCTTTTGTTGATCCGCGAGACTGTACCAGAGCCACAGGGCCGGCAAAGTGGCCTGTCCGCAATGGCTCAAGAAGCGCAACCGGACTTGTCCCGGCGTGACTCAACGAGCGAAGACGGACTTGTCCGGCGTAGCTCGAAGAGCGAAGACGGAACGTGCCTGTGCCCAGCCTGCGATTGCTCGCAATTTCGGCTTATCAGGGGGTAAAGCGGACATCGCTGTTGCGCATGCCGTGGTCCGGAATTGGACCCGAAGCGGACATGGGCCCCGTCGTCAAGCGTGAGCCATTTGATTTTCTGGGCGGGCCAAATGTGCTCGCTCGGCATGAAGGCATTTCAATCATCGAAAAGAGAGCGGCGACGCCTGAAAGCGTTCCGTTCGTGCACCACGAGCCGATTCGAAGGCGCGACTGATCTGCCCGCTGAATTGCGTCGCAGAGCTCAATACTCAATAAACGAGACCGGTGCCGGGCGGTTTTTCCAGTGTCTCCGCCAACGACCGATACTCCGCGCAATCGGTGCCGCAAATCGCGGCGATACGGCTTAGATGGTACTGCGCCTGATCGCGGTTACCCTGTTCGATCTGCCACAGGCCGTAATACTGCCAGGTCAGCACATGGTTCGGATCCGATTTCAGTGCGCGCTCGTACCAGACTTGCGCGAGCTTGTAGTCGCCGAGCCTGCGGTAGGAATAGCCGATCAGATTGGCCACATTCGGATGGTCGTCATGGCCGAGCGCCTTTAGCTGCTCGATGGCCGCGGCATAGTCGTTGCGGTCATAGATCGTCACATAGGCTTCGCGGTAACCCTTGGCAAAAACGGGGTCTTCGAAGGCAGATTGCTTGCTGGTCTTCTTGACCCTATGGGTGGCTTTGGTGCCCGACGGCTGCGGGTAAGACGAACGGGGGTAATAAGAGGAGCCTTGGTCCTTCGGGTCAGGACCACCTCCTCCTCCAGCCCCGAAAGCTGGGGTGAACGAGGCTGGAGCATTTAGCGCCATCAGAAACGTTGCCAACGTCGTCAACCTGATTGCTGATTTGATCATTCGTGCCTCCGGCTTTCTTATTCGGGCGATGCCCCCAGTTGCACGTGTTAACTCCGCCTCGGTTGAAACATTCCACTCGAGAAGATTTTTGCTTCGGAAAATTTGAATTTGGTATGTGACAATGATTCTGTCTCATGTCTCAGGCCGCTGGCTCATTGCACGCGTCGATCCGTTGAGCCGGCAGGAAGAGACCGGTCATCGAATTTGATTGCGTCAATCAAAAATGCGACCTTGGTTCCACCAAAGCGAGGAATACCAAATGAAAGCGGCCTTCATCGAACGGCTCGGCGGACCGGAAGTTCTGCAATTCGGCGAGATGCCCGATCCCGTGGCCGCATCCGGCGAGGTCGTGGTCGATATCGTCGCCGCCAGCGTCAATGGCGCGGACTGGAAGGTGCGTGAGGGAAAGTCGAACCCAGTTTCGCGATTCCCCTACATTCTTGGACGGGATTTCTCCGGCGTCGTTTCGGCCGTTGGGCAAGGTGTCACAGACCTGCGCGTCGGCGATGAGGTCTTCGCCGTCTGCGACGTCGGTCAGGAGGGCGCCTATGCCGAGAAGATTGCGATCAAGGCCACCATCGTCGCCAGGAAGACCGATCGCCTGTCACATGTCGATGCCGCAGCACTGGCGCTTGCCGGGCTGACGGCGATTTGCACCATCGAAGACACATTGAAACTGAAGGCGGGCGAGACGATCCTGATCCAGGGCGGCGCGGGCGGCGTCGCGAGCTTTGCCATACAATTGGCAAAACATCTGGGTGCTCGCGTGATCACGACCGCAAGTGCTGCGAACCATGATTATCTGCGCCAAATTGGCGCCGATGAGATCATCGACTACAATGCAGTGGATTTTACCAAAGCCGTGAGCGGCTGCGACGCCGTGTTCGATACCGTCGGCGGCGATGTCGCGCAGCGGTCGTTCAGCGTGCTGAAACCGGGCGGCCGGGCGGCGTTCATCGCCTCGGGCGCACAGGCGCCGAAGCCGGACCGCAGCGATGTCGTTGCCTTGCGGCCCAGCGTCGGACGCGATCGGCCGCATCTCGAGCGCATCGTGGCGCTGGTTGCGGCAGGGGCCATCCGTCCCCCGGAAGTGACACGCTATCGGCTCAGCGACGCCGTGGCCGCGCACAGGGTAAGCGAATCCCGCCACTTTCGCGGCAAGCTGGTTTTTCTGGTCCGCTGAAACGGCCTCGCTCGCCCGGCTGGATCGATCAAGCAACTTCCTGCGCGAGCATCTCCCGGACCAGCGGCACGACCCTGCGGCCGTACAGCTCGATGCTGCGCATCAGCTTCTCATGCGGCAGCGGGCCGGCCGAATATTTCAGCTGAAAGCGGGCGATGCCGAGCGCCTTCACGGTGGCCGCGATCTTTCGCGCCACCGTCTCCGGCGAACCGACATAGAGCGAGCCGTGATCGGCCTCTTGCACGAATTCGTCGCGGCCCATCGGCGGCCAGCCGCGCTCCTTGCCGATGCGGTCCCGCATGGTCTTGTAGTCGTGCCAGAGCTCCTCGCGCGCCTGCGCGTCGCTATCGGCGACATAACCCGGCGAATGCACGCCGATCGGCTTGACCGGGCGGCCGAACTGCTTGAAGGCGCGGTGGTAGAGGTCAACATAGGGTGCGAACCGCTTCGGATCGCCACCGATGATGGCCAGCATCAGCGGCAGGTCATAGTGCGCCGCGCGCACCACCGACTCCGGGCTGCCGCCGACGCCGATCCAGGTCTTGAGCATGCCATGTTCGATCGGCGGAAACACACGCTGGTTGCTGAGCGGCGGGCGCAGCTTGCCCTGCCAGTTCACCGCCTCCTGCTTCAAGAGCTCGGTGAATAGATCGAGCTTCTCCTCGAACAGCGCTTCATACTGGCGCAGGTCGAAGCCGAACAACGGGAAGGATTCGGTGAACGAGCCGCGGCCGAGGATCACCTCGGCGCGTCCGCCTGACACCGCATCGACGGTCGCAAACCGCTGGAACACGCGGATCGGATCGTCCGAACTCAGCACTGTCACCGCCGAGCCGAGCCGGATGCGACGGGTGCGCGCAGCGATCGCCGCCAACACCGTTTCGGGCGAGGAGATCGCGAAGTCGGCCCGGTGGTGCTCACCAAGGCCGATAAAGTCGATCCCGAGCTGGTCGGCCAGCACCGCCTCCTCGATGACGTTGCGGATCACCTGCGCATGCGGCAGGGCTGCGCCGAGCGCATCGTTGGTGACGTCGCCAAAGGTATCGAGCCCAAATTCGAGCGGGGTGGTCATCTGCCGTATCCGGTTTGGCATGTCTCTTGGCATGCGTTAGCGCATCGCGCCGTGAGTTTTCAATATGCGTGAAGGGGTGGAGCAGGCTGCGACGCCAAATCCTCGACCCGGACCAAGGGCGCCGCGTTCTTATTTGGTTACGAGTTAATAGTCGCTCGCTGTCTGGCAAGACTGCGCCGGGAAACACAGGGTTTCGGCAGGCGACGCAATAAGACTGCATGATTTGGAGCGGTTCAATCCAGTGATTGCCCCGCAAATTGCCCGACGGGCAAATCAGTGATTTTCTGTCAAGTCCACTTCAAGAAAATATTCCGCTGGTCGCGTCGGGCAAATCAGTGGTGTTTCTCCGCGCGCCTCACCCGACAAGAGGGGCGGCTCGCGATCGTCACGAAACGCGCGGTGAGATGCGGTGGACGCGGAAGCTGCGACTGACGAGCGGGGCTGATGCGGACGGCGAAGTCGTGTGGTCCTGACGCCCCGATGCTGGCGTCAAGTTTTTGAGAAGCAAGCTTCTCAGGGATGACGGTGGCAAGAAAGCCGGTCACCGGGGAGAGCGCGCTATAAGCCGTAAAACCATTGCGCAGGGAAGGCCGGATGCTCTCCGCTGAACCTGTATGCTCGTGTGCGCATTTTTTCGTGCACATTGCACACGAGACCGCGGGTGCAGCGCGCACCCGGCTTTCCCTGCGCCCTCTGATTGGAGAGGGCGGAAGTTGAGATCAAACCTCGGGCGCATCGCGCCGCGGGAATGTGGATTCATGTTTTGCAGAAATTAGGAAGCCGTCATTGCGAGCGAAGCGAAGCAATCCATTGTTCCGCTTGCGCCGATAGATGGATTGCTTCGCGGAGCCTGTCATCGGGCGCGCATTCGCGCGACCCGTTGGCTCGCAATGACGGTAAAATCATTCCGGTGCCGCACCCACGGGCGGTCCACCCGGTGGCCGGTGCAGGAACGTGATCGACGCAAACGCACCGATCCACGAACCGATCGCCGCAAACCCGACATAGACCCAGTTTTCGGTGTAGCTGATGACGGCGTAGGACGAGAGCAGATACCAGACGTTGCTCCAGGTCGCGGCCGGCACCCGCTTGCGCGCCACCACGGCCGAGGTGAACATGACATAGACCGCATCCGTTGCAGCGGTTGCGAGCATAACGGCACCGGCGGTCAGGGGGGCGATGGCGGCCATTGCAGTTCCTTCCGAGGTGAGGCAGAGCTTCTTGAAAGCTAACCAAAAATATTTGAAATTTTTAGCGTCAACCGATGTTCGTCAATTGATGCGTCGGATATCCGAGGATGGTGCTTGTTCGGCCTGTGTCGCGATCAACGTAGATGAATGCCGGTCCGTCGATGCGATAGTGGCCCTTCCAACCGATCGCGAAGGTGGTATCAGTCTCGTCGATGTGGATCGGTTCGGGGTCTCCATCCCGGGCCAGTCGTGCAGCGAGTTGGTCGGAAGGGTCAAGCAGCCACGCATCGCCAGATTTGCTCGAGAACAGGATGAGCTGACCGATGCTGATCACGCGTCCGGTGTGGTCGGCTGCCCGACGCTGAATGTAACGGACCTCATCGGCGAGACGAAAGCTCTTGCCGTCCACCATGCGCTTGCCCGGTCCACGCTTGATGCCGGTGTTAGCCATGGAACTTTTCACCAAATTGTTCGGCGACTTGCTGCTGTTCGTTTACCATTGCTTCGACCGCATTGTCATTCACGGCTACCTCAGTGGGCTGTCACGGCCCGAACAGGTAGTGCACTTTTTCCGAAAGGTCGTTGGCATTCCTGTGGTCAGCAAAGAGATCTTGAGCCAGCGAACGGCCGACTACCAGAACTGGGTCGAGGCCTTCGCCCGCAATCATAATATCCCGATCGAGTGGGCCGAAAAGGGGGTGCGCAAGGAAGACTATGTGCTCCCCTGGCTACGCCGAATGACAAAGAGGAACGCCTATGGCGTTTATTTCATCTTCAAGAGTATGGAACAGGGCCCGACCTTCCGGGTCAGCGTGCCGAAGTATCCCACCAAGGATCCAAACCACCGCATCCTCGCCCGCCAGCGCAGCCGCTTCACACACGACTACTTCTATATCCGCGATGAAGTTCTCGGCCCCATGGTGATGCGTGTCGCAACCTTCTTGCCCTTCCAAACGACATATTACCTCAACGGCCACAACTTCATCGAGCAGGGGCTCAATCGTGAGCAGGTCGGCTTCCGCAAGAATGACAATGCCTTCCTGGCGATTGACGACATCGCTGCACTCCAGGCCGCTGCCGACAGACTGAGCCCCGACATCATTCGCAAACGGCTCGACTATTGGACCCTGATCCTCGGGCCCAAGTTCTCCGTCAAGGAGCGTAAGCGGGTAAAGCTGTCGCGCTTCTATGCCATCTCGCAAATCGAATATTGCCGCAACTTCATCTTCAAACGGAACTTTCCCATCCACAAACTGTTCGAACGCGGCTGCGAGCTCGGACTGTGGCGGCTGACAGCCCACAAGATTGCCGAGATCTTCGGCGCCCGCCTACACCGCAGGCTGCCCGGCAAGCTCGCCACCGTCATCGATCAGATCGAGCATGGCCATCACGTCTTCCGCGCCTACTTCAAGCACGCCTTCCTGAAGCAGTACGAAAAGTTCGCAACGTTCTTGCGCAATGAGCTCTGCTCCAACAACCTCAACGACTTCGGCCTCAAAAAGGGATTGGACAATCTCGACGCCGTCCGCCAGACCTTCCAAGTCATCACCAGCCGCTTCGCTGGCTTCCAGGCCCAGTGGCTCAACGTTCACGTCGACTTCCCGCTTTTGCAGCGGATTGCGCTGCCGATCACCATCGGTTCGGTCCGCTATCCCGGCATCAAAATCCACGACAGACGAGTCATTCGGCTTCTCGAGGTTCTCTTGCATGGCGCCACTCACGTCGGCGGCTGGACCGCGAAGGAAATCCACCAATCCGTCCTCACGACCTTCAGTCTCTCCGAACCATCTTATGGTCTGAACCAACTGCGCTACGATCTGCGCAAGCTCAAAGGTCACGGACTGCTTGAACGCGACGGATCCCGCTACGCTTACCGCCTCACCTCAAAGGGTGTTCAAGTCGCCTTGCTATTTCTGTTCTTCCACAAACGGCTGTGCGGACCACTTGCCAACAGCCGCTTCCACCGCCGTCCGGACCCTCAAAATCGCCCAGACAGCCGACTCGAAGCCGCCTACCACCGCGCCGACAAGGCCATCCAGAATATCGTCGATTTGCTCGCTACCGCGTGACGGAGCCACTTCATTGTTGGAGTCGTCTTATTTAACATCCCGCAGGCTAAACAAACGGCTGTGCGGACCACTTGCCAACAGCCGCTTCCACCGCCGTCCGGACCCTCAAAATCGCCCAGACAGCCGACTCGAAGCCGCCTACCACCGCGCCGACAAGGCCATCCAGAATATCGTCGATTTGCTCGCTACCGCGTGACGGAGCCACTTCATTGTTGGAGTCGTCTTATTTAACATCCCGCAGGCTAGAATCTAGAGAAGAGGGACGGTGATGCAAAGCCCCAAGGAAAGCCCCAAGGAAAGTCCAAAGGAAATCCTATCCGATATCTGGACATCTGCCGGCGGCGATCCGGCCGCGCTCGACGCAGTCGAACTGACCGGTGACGAAGCGCAATTGCCGTCATCATTTCGCGTCGCTGCCGCGGCACAGATCAGCGTGGCCGCGAGCGGATTGGCGGCGGCGCAGATCTGGAAGCTGCGCAGCGGGCAAGGCCAGGTTGTCGCGGTCGATATGCGTCATGCCGTGGTCGAATGCCGAAGCGAGCGCTATCTGCGGGTCGACGGCAAGCCGCCGCCGCCGGCATGGGATGCGATCGCCGGAATCTACAACACCCGGGATCGACGCTTCGTCCGTCTGCACACCAATTTCAGGCATCACCGCGACGCCGTCTGCAAGGTGTTGAACTGCAAGCCCGAGCGCGACGAGGTGCAGGCGGCGCTGATGCAATGGGACGGCGAGGCGTTCGAGACCGCGGCCTATGCCGGCGGTTGCGTGGTTGCGCTGATGCGCTCGCATGAGGAATGGTCGGCAACGCCGCACGCAAAAGGGCTGGCGGAATTGCCGCTGATCAGCATTGAGAAGATCGGCGACGCGGCGCCAAAACCCTGGCCCACCGGCGATCGGCCGCTGGCCGGCATTCGCGTGCTCGATCTGTCGCGCGTGATTGCGGGGCCGGTCGCGGGCCGTTCCCTCGCGGCCCATGGCGCCGATGTGCTGTTGATCTCCGGCCCCGATTTGCCGGCGATTCCCTGGCTCACCATCGACACCGGCCGCGGCAAGCTCACGAGCTTTGTGGAATTGAGGAGCGAGCTGGGCCGCGGCGCATTGCGCGATCTGTTGGCAGAGGCCGACATCTTCTCTCAGGGTTATCGGCCGCACGCGATCGCCAGGCTCGGCTTCTCGCCGGACGAGGCGGCACGCATTAATCCCGGTATCGTCTACGTGACGCTGTCGGCCTATGGCCACGCAGGTCCCTGGGCGGAGCGCCGCGGCTTTGACTCGCTGGTCCAGACCGCGACCGGTTTCAACCATGCCGAAGGCCAAGCCGCGGGCGTCGACGGGCCGAAGGAATTGCCGGCGCAGATGCTCGACCACGCCACCGGCTACTTCATGGCGTTCGGCGCCATGATGGCCAAGGCGCGTCAGGCTCGCGAAGGCGGCAGCTGGCATGTCCGGGTGTCGCTGGCGCAAACCGGGCGGTGGCTGTGGAATCTCGGCCGCGTCGCCGACGGTCTTATGACCGAGGATTTGAAAGGAGAAACGGTGATGCCCTTTATCGAGGAAGTCCCTTCGGGCTTCGGACCGCTGCGGTCGGTCAGGCATTCGGCGGTTTTGTCGAAAACGCCCGCCTTCTGGGCCCGTCCGGCGATGCCGCTCGGCAGTCATCCGCCGCAATGGCCGGCGCGCGGTTGAAGTCCTCGGGGCTTGTCTCTCCAAACTTTAACGACAAACGCTAAGGCTAATCGCGTTTTTTAGGTTGTTTGAAACATCAATTGGGCACTATTAGCGCACCGCAGGGGCAGTCCTTGCCGGAAATATCGTCGATCTGATCCGGACCGCATGCTGAACGAATTTAACAAGCAATTGCAGACGCTTAGCGGAAAACGACAGGCGACGGCCCTGGCGTTGCTGGGGTTTGCCGCCGCGGCCATTTACGGGTTCGTGCATCTCAACGGCGCCAAGCAGGCGCATTCGGAGGTGTCGAGCCAGTCCCGCAAGGGATTGCAGCGCTACACGCCGACGCCGGCCGAATGGGCCAGCCTGAGCTTTCAGCCGGTCGCCGAGCGGGCGTTCCGCGCCGAATATGTCACCGAGGGCAAGATCGCTATCGATGAGGATCGCTCGACGCCGGTGTTCTCGCCCTATACCGGCCGGGTCACCAAGCTTCTGGTGCGGCCCGGCGACAGCGTCGTCAAAGGCCAGCCGCTGTTCGTGATCGAAGCCGCCGACACGGTGCAGGCGCAAAACGATTACATCGCGGCCATGACCAGCCTCAACAAGGCCCAGTCCGCGGTCGATCTCGCGAAGATCCAGGACACGCGCGCCAAGGACCTGTTCGAAGGCAAGGCCGTTCCGCTGAAGGACTACCAGCAGAGCCAGGCGACGCTGATTCAGGCGCAGAACGATTTGCGCTCTTCGCAAACGGCGCTGGAAGCCTCAACCAACAAACTGCACATTCTCGGCTTCAGCGACGAGGACATTACCACCTTTCGGCAAAAGGGCCGCATCAATCCGGAGACCACGGTTTTTGCGCCGATCGCGGGCACCGTGGTTCAGCGCAAGGTCGGCCCCGGACAATATGTCTCTACCGGCGCCAGCGACCCGGTCTATGTCATCGGCGATCTCTCCACGGTCTGGCTGGTCGCCTTCGTCCGAGAGACCGACGCTGCGAAGGTCTCGGTCGGGCAGGACCTCAATTTCAATGTCATGGCGCTGCCGGGGCGACCTTTGTCGGCACGCATCAACTATGTTGCCACGGCGATCGATCCTGCGACGCGCCGGCTCCTGGTCCGCGCCACGATCGATAACAAGGACGGTCAGTTGAAGCCGGAAATGTTCGCCAATGTCACGCTCTACTCCGCCAGTGATCATCCGGCCGTTGGCGTTCCAAAGCAGGCGTTGATCTATGAGGGCGACAAGGTCCGGGTCTGGGTCGCGCACGACGACAAGTCGATCGAACTGCGCAACATCAAACCCGGCCTCACCAACGGCGATCTTGTCGAGGTGATGGACAATTTGAAGCCCGGCGAACTGATCGTTACAAGGGGCAGCCTGTTCATCGACCGCGCTGCATCCGGTACGTAACCCCTTAAGCCTTTGAAAGCTCCGGTCTGAATGGATCGCCTTGTCGCCCTTGCAGTCAGCCGCCGCTATTTGATGGTCGGCATGTTCGTCGCGGTGTTCGTCGGCGGCCTAATTGCGTTCAAGCAGCTCAACATCGAGGCCTATCCCGACCCGACCCCGCCGATGGTCGACATCGTGACGCAAAGTCCGGGGCTGTCGTCGGAGGAGATCGAGCGCTACATTACGATCCCGATCGAGACCCAGGTCGCGGGCATCAAGAACCTTCGCACCATCCGCACCATCTCGCTGTACGGCTTGTCCGACGTCAAACTGCAGTTCTCGTTCGACTATACGTATGACGAAGCGCTGCAGCAGGTGTTGAACCGGCTGTCGCAGCTTGCGCCGCTGCCGGGCAACGTGCAGCCGGGAATTTCGCCGCTCAGCGCGATCGGCGAAATCTACCGCTACCGGTTGAAGGGGCCGCCAAACTACAGCGTGCTCGACCTGAAGACGCTGCAGGACTGGGTCTTGCAGCGCCGTTTCCGCGCCGTGCCCGGCGTGATCGACGTCACCGGCTGGGGCGGCAAGACCAAGACCTATGAGCTCCAGGTCGATTTCAACAAGCTGGTCGCCAACGGACTGACGCTGCCGCAGGTGCTGCAGGCCGTCAGCAATGCCAACATCAATGTCGGCGGCAATACCGTCAATATCGGCGCGCAATCCGCCGTGGTCCGCGGCGTCGGCCTGATCCGCTCGATCGACGATCTCAACAGTACCATGGTGTCGCAAAGCGGTGGCAATCCGGTGCTGGTCAAGGACATCGCAACTGTGACTGTCGGTGAGAAACCGCGGCTTGGCATCGCCGGAATCGACGACGACGACGACATCGTGCAGGGCATCGTGCTGATGCGGCGCGGCGAGCAGAGTTCGCCGACCATCACACGAGTCGAACAGGTCGTCGCCTCCATCAACAATTCCACCATCCTGCCGCCGGGCGTACAGATCGAGCGCATTTACGACCGCAAGGACCTGATCGATCTCACCACCGCAACCGTGCTGCACAACATGGTGGTCGGGATCCTCCTGATCGTGCTTCTGCAATGGATTTTCCTGGGCGATCTGCGCAGCGCGCTGATCGTCGGCGCGACGATCCCGTTCGCGCTGTTTTTTGCCGTGATCATCCTGGTGCTGCGCGGCGAATCCGCCAACCTGCTGTCGGTCGGCGCCATCGATTTCGGATTGATCGTCGACGCCACCGTCATCATGGTGGAAGCGATTTTCCGCAGGTTGTCGCAAACGACCGCGCTGTCGGAGGCCGAGGAGAGCCACATCTCTCGCGAGACCTCGATGGGGATGAAGAGCCACGCGATCCTCTCGGCGGCAGCCGACGTGTCGCGCTCGATCTTCTTTGCCGCCGCCATCATCATCGCCGCCTTCCTGCCGCTGTTCACGCTGAGCGGCGTCGAAGGCAACATCTTCGGGCCGATGGCGCGGACCTATGCGTACGCGCTGGCGGGCGGGATGCTGGCGACGTTTACCGTCACGCCCGCGCTGAGCGCGATCATCCTGCCGTCGCATTTGGCTGAAACCGAAACCTGGATCGTGAGGAAGCTGGATCAGCTTTACGTACCGGTCCTGAATTGGGCAATCGCGAACCGAACGATCATCATGGCCGGCGCCGCGGGTCTCGTGGTCATGACCATGGTGTTCTCGCGGCTGCTTGGCCTCGAATTCTTGCCCAAGCTGGAAGAGGGTAATTTATGGATTCGCGCTACGCTGCCGCCGACGATTTCGCTGCAGGAAGGCAACGCTTACGTCAACGAGATGCGGAAGATGATCCGTGCCCGGCCCGAAGTGGAATCCGTTGTCTCGCAGCACGGACGCCCGGATGACGGCACCGACGCCGCCGGTCTGTTCAACGCCGAATTCTTCGCACCGCTGAAGCCGGCAAGCGAATGGCCGGGCACCCATGACAAGGAAGAGCTGACCGGACAGTTGCTCGCGCAGTTGCAGGACAAATTCCCCGGTGTCGAATTCAACTTCTCGCAATATCTGCAGGACAACGTCTCGGAGGCGGTCTCGGGCGTCAAGGGCGAGAACTCGATCAAGCTGTATGGCAACGATCTGCAGGCGGTGAGCGACACCGCCAACAAGATCAAATCCGTCCTCTCGACGGTACAAGGCATTACCGACCTGGCGGTATTCACCTCGCTCGGCCAGCCCACCATCCAGATCGATATCGATCGTGCGCGCGCCGCCCGCTACGGCCTGGCGCCGGGCGATATCAACGCCACCATCAAGGTCGCGGTCGGCGGCGACAGCGCAGGCGACCTCTATGAGCCCGGCAGCGACCGGCATTTTCCGATCATCATCCGCCTGGCGCCGGAATACCGCAAAAGCGCCGAAGCGATCCAGAACTTAAGGATCGGCGTGGCGGGTCCGAACGGCGGAATCACGCAGATACCCCTGAGCGAAGTCGCTTCGATCAACCTGGTCTCGGGCGCGGCCTATATCTATCGCGAACAGCAGGAGCGGTATCTGCCGATCAAATTCTCGGTGCGCGAGCGCGACCTCGGCAGCGCGATCCAGGAAGCGCAGGCAAAGGTTGCGGAACAGGTCCAGCTGCCGCCGGGATCGCATGTCGAGTGGGTCGGCGAATTCGGCAATCTGCAGGACGCCATCAAACGGCTGTCGATCGTGGTGCCGATTAGCCTCGCGCTGATCGCGGTGCTGCTGTTCCTCAATTTCGGTTCGATGGTCGACACCATGCTCGCCATGAGCGTGATCCCGATGGCGATCTTCGGCGGCGTGTTGGGACTGTTGATAACGGGTATTCCCTTCAGCGTGTCGGCCGCGATCGGCTTCATCGCGCTGTTCGGCATCGCCGTGATGGACGGCATCATCATCCTGTCGCAGTACAATCAGCTGATCGACGAGGGGTTTGACCGGCTGCGCGCGGTGATCCGCACCGGCGAGCTGCAGTTGCGGCCGGTGTTGATGACCTGCGTGGTGGCGGGCGTCGGGCTGTTGCCGGCCGCGCTGTCGACGGGGATCGGATCGCAGGTGCAAAAGCCGCTCGCGGTGGTCGTCGTTACCGGCATGATGCTGGCGCCGCTCGTCATCCTGGTGACGCTGCCGGTCCTGATCTCGGTGTTCTCGCGCCGGGCGCGATGATTCTCCTCGCGGGTTGTCAGCGACCGCAGATGTCGCGACGCAATTCTGCTTATCCGAACCCGTAAAGCCGCGCCGGGTTATCGACCAGGATCTTGTTGCGGATCGCGGCATCCGGCGCCCAGACCGGGAGTTGGTTGAGCAGGCGGCCATCGTCGATCTGGAGCAGCGGCGTGACATCCGTGACTTTCCGGCCGGGGACGGAATCCGGATGCGGCCAGTCGGTGCCCCAGACGATGCGGTCGACATTGGCCGCGATCAGCGCCTTGGCCAGCGGTGCCACGTCGGCATAATCGGGGCCGAGTTTTGACGCCCGGTAGGCGCCGGAAATCTTTACATAGGCCTTGCCCGACTTCACCAGCTCCAGCAGGTCGGCAAACCCCGGCTGGTCGACGCCGAGGGCGGCCTCTGCGCCGCCGAAATGGTCGAACACGACCGGCACCGGCGAGGTGGCGACCAAATCCTTGATCGCGGAGATCATGGCGAGACTCGTGAACAGCTGCACGTGCCAGCCGCGTGCCTTCACTCGCTCGACCGCGGCAGTAAAACGCGGCCGGCCGACGGTCGGATCGTTGACGCCGCTGGTGGCGAGATTGAGCCGTATACCGCGAAAACCCTGCTTGTTCATGGCGTCGAGATCGCTTTCCGGCGTGTTGTCGTCGATCACGGCAACGCCGCGTGCGGTCGCCCCGCGCGCCTTCATGCCGTACAGCGTGGAGGAGTTGTCCGGCCCATAGATGCTCGGCGTCACGATCACCACGCGCTCGATATGAAGTGCCTTGTGCAGGGCCGACATCTCTTGGGGCGACGCCAGCTCCGGCGTATAGACGCGGCCCGCGAAGAAGGGAAATTCCATGGGATCGCCGTGGATATGGGTGTGACAGTCGCAGGCGCCGGCGGGAATGTCGAAATTCACCGGCGTCGAGGGCTGCGCGGCTTTCGAAAGCGCGGATCGGTTGGTCATGATCATTCGGTTCCGGCCCTGATCTTTTGCTTCGGTAACATGCACCAGTCAATCGAACCAGCCGCCTTCCGGATTTGACTAATCCTTCCCGCCCCCGGACACTTCGGCATCACCTGGAATCAATCATGCGAAAATTCTCCCAAAAATTCAAAACCGGCGTGTCGGTCGCCGCCGTGGTGATCGTGCTGTTCGCTCGCAATGACGGTGCATAAATATGAGTCCGCGTCCTCGCCGCGCACTGCGCCCGA
Organism: Bradyrhizobium erythrophlei; assembly: GCA_900129675.1. Lineage (GTDB taxonomy): Bacteria > Pseudomonadota > Alphaproteobacteria > Rhizobiales > Xanthobacteraceae > Bradyrhizobium > Bradyrhizobium erythrophlei_A. Next base: position 608,977 of record FSRD01000003.1, read on the forward strand.
GCCGTTGAAAATTCTTCCGCCCGATCGAGGGCGCAGGGAACGCCGGGTGCTTGCTGCACCCGCGGTCTCGTGTGCAAGATGCACATAAGAAAACGCACACGAGCATAAAGGTACAGTCGGAGCAATCCGGCGTTCCCCGCACAATGGTTTTACGGCTTATGCCGTGCTCTCCCCGGCGACGAATTCGTCTTGTCACCGTCACCGGCGGATTGATGGCTTTGCCACGCCCGGTTGGGCTGACGAAAACCTCCGCCGACTTGACACCAGCAACGGGTGCCAGGACCACACGGTTTTGCCGTACGCTTCAGCGCCGTTCGTCTGGCGCGCGATGGTCGCTCACGGAAAACCCCGCCCTGCGATCTCGTTTCGCGCCCGACGCTGCCGCGTCCACCGCATCTTATCCCAACGTTCGTGACGACGGCCGACGCCCCTCGAGCGGAATGAGACGGCGAGAGTTATGCCCTTGATTTGGGGGGAGATGGGAAGAGGAATATTTTTGTTGGAGGGACTGGACAGGGCAAATCACGTTGAATCGGCTCGACAAATCGGCGTTTTCGAGCGACGGAATTGGCGCCGGTTTCACGCACGGGCAGCGGGATTAGGTGCTTCAAATAGGCTAAGGCGGTCAACCTCGCTTGCCAAAGCGACATGCACCGTCAGTGAAATTATTGCGTCTCATTCAAGTGTTGCAATCCAGAGCTGCACCGTAGTTCAGTGGCCGAATCTGGAAATTGTGGCTAGTTTGCGTGCCGTGGATGCGTCGGGACGGCATATCCGTCCTGGATTCGGGAGGATATGGTCATGAGATTGTCTTCAAGCTTTGTCGCGCCGCTGGCCGTCGTTTTCTTGTCGACGTCGTTGCTGAGCGGTACTGCCGTGTCACAAACCGCAACAGGCTCTCCCACCCTTCCTACCATCACGGTCGAAGCGCCGAAGCAATTGGCGAGGCCACATAGGCCGAGGCAGGCCGCAAACAATGTTGCGTCTCGCCGGATCATACGCGCCGCTCAAGAGTCCGCTCAAGCACCTGCTCAAAAGCCGTCGGCTGCACCAAATTCAACATTGGCGAAGCTTGCCGAGCTTGAGAGAACCAGCAGCAATTGCACCGATGGTTGCCAGACAAGCTTCAAGTACGGCAACCAACCCTGGAATGGATGCTCCACGACCGGTGACATTTTCTCGGCCACGTGCAGAAACGTGCGCAACTTCAAAACCTACGAAGAGTGCACGGAACACGGACTGTTTATTGGCTGGCACCGCTCTGCCGTCTGGTGGTATTGCAGCAGCCTGGCCGCCGGCAATAAATTCAAGGTCGCCGAGCTCAAGCGAGCAGGACGTTAGCGGTAAACATATCGCTGGCTCTCTGTCCCAATTCGCGCTGGGCTTGACGTCGGCCTGGCTCGCCGCAGATTTCCATCGGCCGTCCTGCTGCAGCCTGTACGCCCGCAGGGCGGATTAGACACCCTTGAACGGCTTCACATGGAGCTAGGCGGCAATGGCTTTGCCACGCCCGGTTGGGTTGACCAAAACCTCCGCCGACTTGACACCAGCAGCGGGTGCCAGGACCACACGGTTTTGCCGTACGCGTCTGCGTCGTTCGTCTGCATGAACTCGATCGCTCACGGGAAACCCGCCCTGCGATTCCGTTTCACGCTCGACGCTGCCGCGTCCACCGCATCCCATCCCAACGTTCGTGACGATCATGATACGCCCCTCTCTGAGGGATGAGACGGCGGGATTTCTAGCGCTGATTTGGAGTAACAGGAATATTTTCTCTTGAGGGGCTGGACAGGGAAAATCACGTTGAATCGGCTCAATAAATTGGCGTTTTCGAGCGACGGAATCGCTGCCGGTTTGATGGACGGATATCGGGATTAGGTATTTCATGGGGGCAAAGGCGGATCATTTAGACCACCGAACCGAATCGAGAGTTAAGTGCACTGTAATTCCCAACTCGAAGGTTTGACGATGAACGACGTCGCATATGGCTAGGCGGATCTACGACAACAGCGGTAGGAAGGCGGAAGCCGAAAATACCCGCTCTCAATTAATTGCGGCAGCTCGGAAGATATTGAGCGAACGCAGTAATCGGACGCCGTTTTCGATGGACGCGGTGGCAAAAAAGGCGGGCGTGGCGCGCGCAACGGTCTATTTGCAGTTCGAGAACCGGGGGAGCCTGCTCGAAGCTGTCTTCGACACGATCGCCAACGAAGGGGGGTTGGGTGTTTTGCCTGAGGCCTTCACAGAACCAGATCCTGTGGAGGCGTTGAAAAAATTCACTTCCGTTTTTGTCAGGTTTTGGATCGCGCAGAGGGAAGTGTGGCCGCGCCTCTCGCGTGAATTGGCGGATGACGAAGCGGCAGCGCGATTGACGGCTCGATCGAAGCGCCGCCGCCGCGGCATAGCCGTCATTGTTGGTCGCCTTGCTCAGAAACTGACGCTCCATCGCGCCGACGATCTAATCGATGCGCTTCACGGAATGACGAGCTACGAATTTATAGGTCAATTGATAGCGACCGAACGCTCGGAGGCCGAGGTGGAAGCGTTGATGCTCGATCTGGTCGAAGCCGTTATCCGGTCGCTCTGTTTCGCCAAGTCAAAGCCGCTTCGAAATAATGAAGACTCCTCGGTTTTGGCCAATCCTCGGCGAACAAGGTAGGGCGAACTTTCGGTCAACGCCGCAACGCGTCGCCTGGCGGCGTGGCCGATGCGCAGGCGACCTCCACACCGCCATCCTCGCGAACCCGTGTGGCGGGTGCGCCGTTTTCTCTTAGCCGCCGAAGAACCCCAATATTGAATAGACATATTGTCTGAATCACCCTGAGATGGCCAACAAAAAGCATAAGCAGCCTATAATTTGGCAAATATTTAAGTAGACAAGCAGTCTAGTTAATATCATCATCCCCGCCGTTTGAAACGTCAACGAACAGCGCGGGGGGAATTATGGCTCGGGGTAAAATCACTGCACCGCGCATTTGCGGAGTGACTATCGCCGTATTTCTGGTGGCATCGGCAGCATTTTGTCTTGAGTCCGCCAAAGCTCAGACTGCATTCACGAGCACCGTGGCGTTCGGCGACAGCTTTCCCGATACCGGGAACGCTATCAAACCGCTTCTGGATCTCTATAAGTCGGATCCCGTCAAGTTTGCCTATCTGGCCTACTATGTTGGTCTCTATTCGACCGGACGCTTCAGCGGCGGGACCAACTATGTCGATACGGTTTCGACTCTGCTGGGCATCCCGCAAGCAAATCAATTGAACTTTGCCTATGGCGGCGCGAAGACCGACAATACCAATGCGCAACCGGGCCAGCCCGGGTTTGCGCAACAATGGGCACTTTTCGCTGGGCCGGGGGGCTTGCGAATTGCCCCCACCGATCTGGTCCTTCTGAATATTACCGCCAACGACGCGCTCCAATACGCTTCGCCGCCGGGAGGCTTTTTTCCGAGCGGGATCGGCGGAACGATGGCCGGCGTGACCGCGGCAGCGGGTTATGCCGCGACGCAGACGTTGGTGGGGATCAACGCGTTGGTGGCCGCTGGAGCTCGCAACATAGTATTCACCGCGCTGGATACCGGCACGTTTCCCCTGGCTACGGCTGATCCGGTGCATGCCCCGATCGCCTCGGCATTCAACCGGACCGCCAACTCGATCATACAATCGGGCCTATCCTCCGTCGCGGCCACCGGCGTTCGCGTCGAGTATTTAGACACGAGCCTTATCCTGAACAAAATCCGATCGAGCCCGGCAATATACGGGTTTACCAGCGCCGGGGCATGTACGATGGCGTGCTACGGCAATAGCGCAGAGCAATTCAAATACCTCTTTTACATAGACGAAACTCACCTCACGTCACATGGTTTCGCGGTAATCGGTGAGTACATCATCAACCGACTGAACGCGCCAATGACGTTTGGGCCGCAGGCGGAAACCGGCGCGATGGTCGAGATGACATTCGCCCAATCGTTGTTCGGCCGCCTCGACATGTTCGGCGGCAGCGCCCAAAGCGGCGGTTTCCAGCAAGCGATGGCGTACTACCCGTCGCCCCTTGCCAAGGCTCCGCCGGCACAGCCACCGGTTGGCTCGCCTGTTTCGGTCTATATTTCGGTCGATGGCGGCGGTGGCGACCAGGAAAGCACCGCGACGGCATCGGGTTACAAATTCACATCCTTCGGTGGTTCGGTCGGCGCGGAATATAAACTGAGCGCCAATGCAATTGTCGGCGCGGCGTTCAACTATTCCAAACCAACGATTGTGCTGGGTGACGGACGAACCAAAACTGATACCGACTCTTATCAATTTGGCCTATACGGCGGCTGGACCAGTGCCAACTTCTTCGCGCAAGGCATCGGCATCGTCGGCTTCCAGAATTATCACAACATCCGGCCGGGAGTATTCGATGTAATCTCATCGAGTCCGGACGGCACCACACTCGCCGTCGGCGGCAAGGCCGGTAAGCTATTCGATTTCGCCGGGGGTCGCGCCGGACCGATCGCCGGACTGATTTATGGACGCGCCCGGGTCGATAACTACACCGAGAGCGGCGACGCTGCACTGACGCTCAGCGTAGGCAAGCAGACCAGGGAGGCGCTGGTTGTCAGCGCTGGTGCGCAATTCCGCTTTCCTGGCACGCTGCCTGCGTTTTTAGAGCCGTTCATCAATTTGACCGCCGAGAGCGACGTTTTGGGAGATAGCCGACTTATCCAATACGGCGCGACTTCCGCTCCGATCATCGTCAATACTTTGAATATCCACGACGGCAACCCCCAAAACGTTTATGGGCGCGTCGCAGGCGGCGTATCAGGCACGATAAATTCGCGGATGTCGGTTCAGGTGTTTGCGAACAGCACCTTCGGCCGCCGTGGCGGTGACGACTACGGAGGCCAAGCAGCACTCAAAATTGCGTTTTGAAGCGCTTCAGTATGACCAGCATCGGTTCGCGATTGCCTGTCGATGCGAACCTTTTAAAAAATGGAGACAGCCTTTGAGCAAGCCGACGTACCCCGATCTGAAGGGATGTGGCATCGGCGCTGAGACCTGTCGCTGGTTGGCTGATAATGGTGTCAAGGTTGCCGTCAGCGGACGCAACGAAGAAGCGCTGGACCAAGTTGTGGCTGAATTGAGGGGTTCAGGCGCCGAAGCGGCCGCGATCTCAGCGGAATGCACAGATGCGCAATCGCTGGAGCGTGCGCGGAGTGATGCAGAAAAGCGCTTGGGGCCAATAGACATTCTTGTCGCATTCGCAGGCGGCGGTACTGCCAGGCCCGCGCCAGTCGAAATGACCTCCGAGAGCGATTGGCGATCTGGTATCGATCACAATCTTACCGCGACGTTTCTGACACTGAAGACATTCCTTCCCGGCATGAAGGTGAGACGGTCGGGTTCTATTCTGACGATGGCGTCGACCGCTGGCCGGTCCTCCTCACCAGCTTCCCCGGCTTACGCTGCTGCAAAGGCCGGCGTGATCATGTTGACCCGCCATGTGGCACAGGAGGTTGGCAGCTTCAATATTCGCGCCAATTGCCTCTCGCCTTCCGCTATTCTCACCGAACGCACAGCTTTGCATATGCCTGAAGGGAAAAGATCGCAGATTGCTGCCCTGCACCCGATTTCCAGGCTCGGGATTCCGGCTGACGTTGCCGCCGCCGCACTCTTTCTTGCCTCGGAAAGTGCCTCATGGATCACCGGCGCCACGATCGACGTCGCAGGCGGGAGGTTGATGCACTGATAAATGTTCGATTGGCCGCGGAGGGTCCGAGCGAGCCTGGCCTCTCAACCCTTCAGATTGCTGAAAATACCCGAATTACCGCCCCGACGGCGTGCGCAGGCCGTGCCAGGCGTCGCGAACCTGGTGGTAGTGCACCTCCGGCAGGTAGTCGGGCGTATTGAGCGCGAGCGTCTTGACGTCGAGCCGGCCGATGGCGCTGAGCAGCGAGTAGGAGGCGATCACGCGGTCGCGCAGCGCGCCGATCAGGCGCGCCTTGGCCGAGATCAGGTCCTGCTGCGAGTTCAGCACGTCGACGGTGGTGCGCTGGCCGCCGGCGGCTTCCTTCTGCACCCCCGCCAGCGCGACGGTTGCGGCGCGGACTTCGGATTCGGACGCCGCTACTGCAATCTTGGCGCCTTCATTGGCGACCCAGGCGCCGACCGCAGCGGTGCGGGCCTGGTTGCGAACCTGTTCGAGCACCTGCCGGCTTTGCGCGGCGACTTCCTTGGCCTGCCGGGTCTGCGAGGCCGCCGTGCCGCCGTCGTAGATCGGCTGCGTGAGCGTGCCGACCACGGACGCCTGATCCGTTCCGAACGTACTGAGCGTTGGGTCCGCATCGCGGCTGCGACTCACGTTGCCCTGCAGGGTGATGGTCGGCATCAGGCTGCTTTCGGCGACGCGGATCGAGGTCGAGGCGACATCGACGTCGAAGCCTGCCGCCATCACCGCCGGATGCTCCTTGAAGGCGAGGCCGGTGGCGTCGTCGCGGCTGCGCGGCAGATAACGGTCCACGGTTTCGGCGGGGCGCAGCTGGGCGGGCGGGTTGCCGATCACCTGGGTATAGGTCGCCTGGCTGATGGCGAGGCTGACCTCGGCCGCGTTGAGATCGGCGAGGCCCCGGTTGAGCCGCGCCTCGGCCTGTGCGGTATCGGTCGGGGTCACGTCGCCGGCGTTCAGACGCTTCTGGGTAATGCCGAGGGTTTCCCGCAGGAACGCCACATTGGCGCGCTGCGCCTCGACCAGCGACTGGTTGGCCAGCACATTGGTATAGGCGGTGACGGCGTCGAGCAGCACGCCCTGGCCGACATTGCGGAGCGCCTCGCGGCCGGACTGCACCTGCAGTTCCGCGACCCGCACGCTGTTGGCGGTCTTGAAGCCGTTGAACAGCGTCTGCGTCACGGTCACCCCGATCGTCCAGGGTTTCAGGGTCGCCGATTGGAACGTATTGTCGGGCAGGAGGTTGCGCACCGCCTGCAAGCCGGCGCTCAGGCTGGCGACGATCTGGGGTCGATAACCCGCCAGCGCCTGCGGCACGTTTTCGTCGGTGCCGCGCTGGCGCGCCCGTTCGGCATTGAGCTGTGGGTTGGTCTGATAGGCCTTGGCCAGCGCCTCCGGGAGGCTCTCGGCCCCAGCCGCGGTAGCGGCAAAACTTAAAGCCGCCGGCGCGGCAAACGCGGCGCACGCCAGTACGCCAAGGCAAATGCCCAATCGAAGCACGCGCCTTCCAACGTGGCCAATTCTAGCGGCACGCCCAACCATGTGATCCCGCAACAACCCTGGCCGTCCGCCCCCGCCGACGACCTCGACACATCTACCTGTTTAGGGGGCGGCGCCGCCACAGGCAAACGGTAGCGCGACATCCGCACATCAATTCAGTGCTTGGCTGTTGCCGGTTCGTCACAGACGAACAGCCGTCATAAATGCGCTATAGCTCCCAAGCGGCTGCGTCCGATTCCAGGGCGGATGGCCATGCAGTCGTGCCCCGGGTTCGCATTTGATGCCAAAGCTGTTTTCCGACCCCGAAGCGATCGCGGAAGACATCATCGGCGATGTCGGAACCAACCTCGTGGTCGGCTTGCCACTGGGGCTCGGCAAAGCCAATCACATCATCAATGCGCTCTACGCCCGGGCCGCCGCCGACCGCTCCATCAATCTGACGTTCTTTTCCGCGCTGACGCTGGAAAAGCCGAAGCCGAACAACCTGCTGGAACAGCGTTTTATCGGTCCCGTGATCAATCGCCTGTTCGGTGACTACCCCGATCTGACTTATGCCGACGCATTGCATGCCGGCGCATTGCCGCCCAACATCAAGGTCATCGAGTTTTTCTTCCTGGCGGGCCGGTGGCTGCATGTGCCGTTCGCGCAGCAGCATTACATCTCCGCGAACTATACCCACGCCTCGTCCTGTTTGCTGGCGCGCGGGCTCAATGTCGTCACCCAGCTGGTGGCCAGGCGCGTCGTCGATGGCGCCGCGCGCTATAGCCTGAGCTGCAATACCGACACCACCCTGGATATATTGCGCGCCCGTGCCGAAGGCCGGGCGTCGTTCAAACTGATCGGCCAGGTCAATTCCGAACTGCCATTCATGCCGGGCCTGGGCGACCTGCCGGGGCAAGAGTTTTCCGCGGTACTCGACAGCCCCGAGACCGACTTTCCGCTGTTCGCGCCGCCCGCCGAGCCGATCAGCGACACCAAATACGCCATCGGGCTTCATGCCGCGGGCCTCGTGCGCGATGGCGGCACGCTGCAGATCGGCATCGGGCAGGTCGGCGACGCGCTGGCGCAGGGGCTGGTGGTTCGCCATCGCGACAACACGCAATTCCACGCCATCATGAAGCGGCTCGCGCGGGGAAACGAGCAGCTCTCGGCGCTGGAGACCGGACCGTTCGAGAAGGGGCTCTATGGCGTCAGCGAAATGCTGTTCGAGGCCTTTCTGGGCCTGATCGACGCCGGCATCATCAAGCGCGACGTCGACGGCGTGATGCTGCACGGCGCGTTCTTCCTCGGGCCGAAATCGTTCTATCGCGCGTTGCGCGAGATGCCGCCCGACCAGCTCACACGAATTCAGATGATGCCGGTGTCGTTCACCAACGAGCTCTACGGTGACGAGGCCGCCAAGCGTCGCGCGCGCGTCGACGCCCGCTTCGTCAACAATGCGATGATGGCGACCTTGATGGGGGCTGCGATTTCCGACGGCCTCGACAACGGTCAGGTGGTGAGCGGCGTCGGCGGCCAGTATAATTTCGTGGCGCAGGCGTTCGCGCTTGCCGGTGCGCGTTCGCTGCTGGCGCTGGAAGCGACGAGGCCGGCCGGCGTCAGGACGCAATCGAATATCCGCTGGAGCTACGGCCACGAGACCATTCCGCGGCATCTGCGCGACGTCTTCGTCACCGAATACGGTATTGCCGATACAAAAGGAAAATCCGACGCCGACGTGATCGCGGCAATGCTGCAGGTGACGGATTCCCGCTTCCAGGCCGAACTGGCGCGCCTCGCCAAGGATGCCGGCAAGCTGCCGAAGAATTTTGAAATTCCGGCCGCGCATCGCGAGAATTTTCCCGAGCGGATCGCCGAGGCCCTGAAGCCCGCGCGCGAAGCCGGGCTGCTGCCGTCGTTTCCGTTCGGCAGCGATTTCACCGAAACCGAGCAGCGGCTGATCCCGGCCTTGCAGGTGCTGCAGGACGCGCAACGCACGCCGCTGCGGCTGCCGGGATTGTTGTGGCAGGGGCTTTTCCAGCAGCCGGATGCGGCCGATAGCGAATGCCTGACGCGGCTCGGGCTCGATCAGCCCGCGACCTTGGCCGAGCGCGCCTATCGCGCGCTGGTCAGCGCGGCGCTGGTGCGGAGCAGGGCGGGGTAAGCTAGGATCTCGTCATTGCGAGGAGCGAAGCGACGAAGCAATCCATTCTTTCTTTACGCGGCGCCATGGATTGCTTCGCTTCGCTCGCAATGACGAGGAAAGAGCCTCTACCTGTTCTTGTTCACCGGCTTGCGCTTTTCGATGAATGCCGCCATGCCTTCGGAGCGATCTTCCAGCGCAAACGTCGAGTGGAATAAATTGCGCTCGACGTTCATGCCCTCCGACAGCGGCGTCTCGAACGCGCGGTTAATGGCCTGCTTGGCCATTGCGGCGGCCGGCTGCGACATCGAGGCGATCTTTTCCGCCGCCGACAGCGCCTCTTCCATCAACTTGTCCGCCGGCACGACGCGGCTGACGAGGCCGGAGCGTTCGGCTTCCGCTGCATCCATCATCCGTCCGGTGAGGCACAGATCCATCGCCTTGGATTTGCCGATCGCGCGCGTCAGCCGCTGGGTGCCGCCGATGCCGGGGATGGTGCCGAGGGTGATTTCCGGCTGGCCGAATTTAGCGGTGTCGGATGCGATGATGATGTCGCACATCATGGCAAGTTCGCAGCCGCCGCCGAGCGCATAGCCGCTGACGGCCGCGATCGTCGGCTTGCGGCATCGGGCGACGCGGTCGCCGCCGATGGCGGCGAAATCGCTGGAAAACATGTCGATGAAGCTCTTTGGCTGCATCTCCTTGATGTCGGCGCCGGCGGCAAAAGCCTTTTCGTTGCCGGTGAGCAGGATGCAACCGATCTTGTCGTCGGCCTCGAGGTCATCGACGGCGGCGGCGATCTCGCGAAACACGCCGAACGACAGCGCATTGAGCATTTTCGGGCGGTTCAGGGTGATAACGCCGACCGCGCCTTTGCTCTCGACGATGATGTATTCGAATGTAGCCATGGTCCACCCCGGTGCCTGATTTCGCGGGCAATGTGCCCGCTGCCGGGATGGGCTTCAAGTGGGGGACAAAACCTTGTCCCGGACGCGGTGCAGCGCTTTTGCGCTGCTCCGCAGAGCCGGGACCCATAATTCCGTTGCACAGCTTTAGGCCCCGGCTCTGCAGCGCAACGCTTACGCGCTGCGCAGCGTCCGGGGCAGGAAACTACTCACGCGATGAACATGCGTGCGGCGGAGGCCATCGTCAGCAAGGCGCCGAAGGCGATGAAGATCTTCCCGATCAGCGACGTCTGATCCCAGGTCGAGCTGTCGCTGCCGGAGGCCAACACCCGGGCGGCGGGCGCAGCCTTCGCGTTGGCCATCGCAACCGTCTGGGTTGACGGCGGCGGGCTCTGTTGCAATGCCCGATCGACATCGTTGAGCTCATCGGAGGCGACCAGCTCAGCGTCGGGGGCGGCCTGAGCGTCGGCCGGCTTGTCGGTTGCGGCCACCAGCATCGTGCTGGCCTTCGCCGACATCGCCCACGTGCTGTCGGCGGGGGCGTCAGCGGACGTCAATTGCGCGTTGGCGTTGGCGACCGAGGCCGGGATCGCGGCTGGCGTATTGCCGGCGGCGTCGGCGACATCGGCCTTCCTGGTCTCGTCGGATTTCGAGGTGGCCTTGCGCTGCGCGGACCGTTTCCAGTGCCGCGTGCTCTGTTTGACGGCATTGCCGGCCGTTGCGCCGTCCGATTTCAAAATAGTGGCCGCGCTGTCGGCGCTGGCTGCCATTGTCTGCGACGGCGCCGCGAAACACACGAACAGTCCTGTCGCCAGTATCAACGCCGAGCGCCCGCTGGCTTTGATCTTCATGTGGCAATCTCCCCATTTGCCCGCCCCCGAAGGCGAAATGAGACCCCGCTGCGTGTCCACAGCGGGGCAAAAAAAGGGAATCTTCGGGCTGGACCGGGCGAAAGCAGGGCAACAGCGCCTGGGTCGTTCCGGGCGGATTTCCGCAGTGGCGGCGGCGGGTGCGAGGCGCCGCAATCGATGTTATGAGCCTGCCAGGACGGAATTGGCTGTCTCGATTCCCCGAGGGGGCCGTTCGATTATGTTGCCGCGGGATGTTCGATCACGACTTCGTGATAATCGGGTTCCGACGTAACAAATTGAAAGATCGACCGAATTGCAATGTGGGAGCGCGCGTGCGCGAAACTGAGGACGAGTGGACCGGCCTGATGCGGTCGGCCATTTCAGGCGACAGTGCGGCGTATCATCGCCTGCTCAAGGCCGTCACACCGGTGCTCCGGGCGGCGGCGCGCCGCGGTCTGGCGCGGGCAGGGCAACCGGTCGATCAATCCGAGGACATCGTGCAGGACATATTGCTGGCGGTGCATTTGAAGCGGCATACTTGGGACGTCAGGGCCCCGTTTGCCCCATGGCTGTTTGCGATCGCCCGCAACAAGCTGATCGATGCGTTGCGCCGGCGCGGAAGACGGATTTTCGTCAACATCGACGATTTCGCCGAGACGCTGCCGGGCGAGGCGGTGGCCGAGACCGCTTCGGCGGGCGAGGTCGCCGCCCAGCTGCAGTCGCTGCCGCCGCGTCAGCGCGACGTGCTGCAGGCGATCGCGGTCGACAGCGCCTCGATCAAGGATACGGCTGCGAAATTTGCGATGAGCGAAGGCGCGGTGCGGGTGGCGCTGCATCGCGGCCTCGCCAGCCTGACGGCGAAGTTACGGGGACAGTGAGAATGGATACCGATCAGCTCATTCGAACCCTTGCCGCGGACAATTCGTCCCGCGCGCGGCCGGTCGGCTTTGCGCTCATGCTGGCGCTGCTTGCCGCGGCTCCGGTCTCGTTGCTGATGTTCTTCACCGAACTCGGCGTCCGGCCCGACGTCATGATTGCGATGCGCAACCCGTTCTTTGACCTGAAGTTCGCGGTGACGCTGGCGCTGGCGATCTCGGCGATTGCGGTCAGCCTGCATCTGTCGCGGCCGGAGGCCTCATTGCGCGGCTGGGGCTGGCTGCTGCTGATCCCGGCCGGAATCCTGACCGCCGGAATCGCCGGCGAGATGATGATGCCGCAGCGGCTGCCGATGATGACGCGGCTGGTCGGCAGCAATTCCAGGGTATGCATGACCGCCATTCCGCTGATGTCGCTGCCGATCCTGGCAGGGGCATTGATCGGCCTGCGTCACGGCGCACCGGCGCGGCCTGCGGTCGCCGGCGCGATTGCCGGGCTGTTGTCGGCAGGACTGGCGGCGACGCTGTATGCCTCGCATTGCACGGATGATTCACCGCTGTTCGTTGCGACCTGGTACACGGTATCAGCCGCGCTGGTCACGGCGATCGGCGCGCTGGCCGGATCGAAACTGTTGAGGTTTTAGCTACTCACGCCGCCGGCACGTTCTGCTGCATGCGGTGGAAGCGCAGCACCTGCTGTGCGGTGGACGGCCGCAGCCGTTCATAGGTGTCCTTGCAAGCCGCGAGGTCGGTCGGGTCGCCGCCTGACAGATCGTCGCGCATGTTGATGATCAATTTCACGGTCGACCACGACAGCCCCGCGACCTTCGCCAGGATCATCACGCCTTCGGCCCGGGCTTCGATCATCATGTTCTCGGCAATCGTCACCGGCACGTTGGCGAGTGCCGCGATCGACGCGTTGGCTTCGTCGAATTTGCCGGCATCGGCGAATGACGCCACCTGAAATTCGTCGAGCCGTCCGTCCGCGTGCAGCGACTTGACGAGCGCGTGGGCGATCTCGGTATTCCGGGTGATCGCCGAGGGCGCGGCGCGCGCGCGCCGCGTCGCCTCCCTGACCGCAATCGGTACTTCGCCCGCCTGCTGCGGGTTGGCGGCTTCCAGCCGCTGCCGCACGATGTCGGACGCCTTCGCGAGCAGCTTCAAATAGAGGTGCCGCGGAATGGTCGGACGCAGGCCGACACAGGTCGCGAGGTTGTCGTCGCCCTCGGCGCGGTTGACCAGTCGCGTAAAACCGCGCTCGGTAAACTCCGCGCCTGGATTGTTGACGGTGCTCTGGATCACCTCGTCGTTGCCACGCTGCACCAGCACATCGGTTACCGCGCCGCTCAGCACTTTTCGCGTTGAAATCGCCATCAAATGCGCCTGGCTCTTGCTGCGCGCATTTTCGATCAGGGTTTTGTCGTCGAGCCGCGCCGATTGAGACAGCACGGGTCCGGCAACCTCGATGACGTCGTCGAATGCCAGTGTCCGGATCGTCAGCGGCGGCGCCGTGTCGACCGGGGCGAGACGGTTGGCAAGCATCGACTTGGCGGATGTCTCGATGTGATTCATCAGGCACTGGAAGACATCGTCGAACAGCCCGATCTGTTCGTCCGAATAATCCACCACGCCGTTGATGAAGAGATCGGTTACCCGGCGCAGGGTCTCGACCCGGCGCGCGACGGTTCCGTGCGCCAGCGTGGATTGCAACTCGTCGAGCAGGTTTCCGGGGGCGGTAGCAGACTTCGAACTCATGACTCTGTCCTGGAGTATATGCCGGTGATGGATTCTCCGTCACCGGAAACTGAAAATGTCGGGTCAGGCGCTGGCGATGCGATTGCGTCCCCGTGCCTTGGCTGCATAGAGCGCGCTGTCGGCGCGCGCGAGAAAACTGTCCGGGGTTTCGTTCGGCCTCAGCGTCGCAACCCCTGCGGAAATCGTTACCTTCATGCCGGGCGAGAATGCGCTCCAGTCGAGATCGGCGATAATCGCGCGCAGCCGGTCCAGCCCGCGTAAGGCGTTGTCTGCGGCCATATCGGGCAGCACCAGCAGGAATTCCTCGCCGCCATAGCGGCCGAACCGGTCGACGCCGCGGATATTGGCGAACATGGTGATCGCGAACGTTCTGAGCACTTCGTCGCCGGTCGGGTGGCCATAGCCGTCGTTGATGCGCTTGAACCAGTCGAGGTCGATCAGCGCGATCGAGCAGGGCGATGCCCTGCGGCGGGCGCGGGCGATTTCCTCGTCCAGCATCCGCATGATGCAGCGGCGATTGAACGATCCCGTCAGTTCATCGAGTTCGGCGAGCTCTTCGATACGCTTGTAGGCTTCCTTGAGCTTCTGCCCGCTCTGATAGAGCGATTGTTTCATCGAGCTGGAGAACATCCCGACGAACATGCAGCGCCCGATGGTCAGGATGAACACCAGCATGGTGGCAACGCGCTCGAGATAGCTGCCGTGCGGCATCGCGATCGGTTTGTCGGTCAGCAGGAACAGTACGGACAGACCGAGCGCCATCGCCGTCCAGATCATCATCGTTTGCCGCGGCGTGGAGCGCAGCGAACTGAAGCTGAACACGACGAACAGGGTGCACAGGAACATCACGCCGACTTCGGGCGCGATCCAGGTGAAGACCAGCATGATCATCATGTTGGCGGTCGACTGCGGCGCGACCAGATAATGGTCCTTGAAGCGCTCGTTGAAGCCGAGTTCCGAGAGGGTGATGCTGCAGGCGGTCAAGGTCAGGCCACAGGCGGCAAAGGCCGGGCCGATCATGAGCGGGATCGTGCCGGCATAGGCATAGAGCAGCAGCACCGCGGCATCGACGACATAGCAGACGCCGATCATTCCCTGGATCTGGCGCCGCTGCTTGGCGCGGCGCATGAGTGCCTGCGCCGTCGGTCTGATACCCACGCCGTCCAGTTCGGCCGCAATCGGATTCAGGAATGAGGACGCAGCGGTGCCCATGGTCTCGCCGTTGGTGGAACCCAATAAAAAATCTAAGTGGGAAAGCCTTTAGGTTTGGTATCTTTTGGGGCCGAATCTGGTCCGTTGAAATCCTGCCACTGGCCTGTTTTGCAACGGAAATCCGTTGCCTCGGCGACGCCGGATCGCCGGCCGGGTGGGCTGGTCGGGGAGTAAGCAGCTGCTGCCTTGCGGCCCAAGCCTTGGTAAGGTCGCCTTGGTAAGGTCGCCTTGGTAAGCTCGCCGCGGACGGCGTAATTTCTCAGAAAGTATTTCCGTATTATGATACCAATTTCTGGCCCTTGTTCGTTTTCGTCAGTAGAAAGGCTGCCCGGCAATCATGTTCTGTGGGGTAGATCACATATGCAATCCGGACATTGCGGTAGTGTGAAGAATCTTGCCTTCCCCATCGAACCACCGGCCCCCCCCATCCGACCAACTTTGCGAGACGGCCATTGAGCGCGACACAGGCGGCTTCAGACGAGGTTCTGATCGCCCGGATCGCCCAAGGCGACCGGCTCGCGATGCAGGTGCTGTACGGAAGGCACCATGTCAGGGTGTTTCGTTTCGGGCTCCGGCTCGTTCGGGACGAGCAGGTTGCGGAAGACCTCATCAGCGAGGTTTTTCTCGATGTGTGGCGTCAGGCTGGCAAGTTCGAAGGGCGATCCGCCGTTACCACTTGGCTGCTCGCGATTACACGGTTCAAGGCGCTGTCGGCGCTGCGGCGCCGCAAGGACGTTGGACTGGACGAGGAGGCCGCGAACGCGATCGAGGATACGTCCGACGATCCGGAAGTGGTGGTGCAGAAGAGGGATACCAGTGAAGCGTTGCGCAAGTGCCTGACATCACTTTCGCCAGACCATCGGGAGATCGTCGATCTCGTCTACTACCACGAGAAGTCCGTGGAAGAGGTGGCCGAAATCGTCGGTATTCCGGAGAACACCGTCAAGACGCGCCTGTTTTATGCGCGCAAGAAATTGGCCGAGTTGCTGAAGGCAGCCGGCATAGAGCGAGGTTGGCCATGATGGCAGCGAGCAAAAAAATGCTGGATCAAGAGCCCAGCGAAATCGAGATGCTGTTGCCATGGCATGCGGCCGGCACGCTGAACGCGCGTGATGCGCGCCGTGTCGACGAGGCACTCGCCAGCGATCCCGCATTGGCCCGGCAATACGCCGTCATCCGCGAGGAATACGCCGAGACCATTGACCTCAACGAGAGCCTTGGTGCGCCGTCCGCGCGCGCGATGCAGAAGCTGTTTGCGGCGATTGAGGGAGAGCCCGTGCGCAAGCCGTCGGCGTCGGTCAATATCTCCGCGCGGATATCGGAATTCTTCGCAAGGCTTTCGCCGCGGACGCTGGCCTGGTCGGCCAGCCTTGGTGCCGTGGCGTTGCTGTTGCAGGCCGGCGTGATCGGTGCGGTGCTGCTGAAGAACCAGGGCGGCTCGTTCCAGACGGCGTCATTGATCGTGAACGATCGGTCGGCACCCGTCACCCGCGACCTGGGCGGGGCGTCGCCGCCGCGCGCGCTGGTCCGGTTCTCCGAGGATGCCCGCGTTGCCGACATCACCGCACTGCTCGACAACTATCAAGCCTCGATCGTCGATGGCGCCAAGGGCGGCATGTTCCGGCTGCAATTCGGCAACAGCGCGATGAACAAGAACGATCTCGCGGCGCTGATGAGCAAGCTGCAGAAGGAGAAGATCGTCAGTCTCGCAGTTGAGACGCCGTAACGGCGTCCTGCGTTTCTTAGCCAAAGCCAGAGGTCCGATGACCCGTGATCCCGTGAATCGGCGCATCAGGAGGGCGATGACATTCACCGCCGCGCTGCTGCCGTTTGCCTGCCTCGAAGGATCGGCGGTTCTTGCGCAAAGCATCATGCGCACGCCCAGCCTCCACATCGAGTCGCGGGTCTCCACCATCAACCCGACGGTTGCGCCGCGGGTCAATCCCGGTATCGCCGGCCGGACACACATGAGCGTCGACGGCGGCGGACGAACGACGTCCCGGGTCGGTGGAGGGACTTCGGCCATGCATGCGGTTTCCCGCATAGCGGTGAGATCGACGCTGCCTTACGCGCGCTATTCGCATAATCTCTATCCGGTTTGCGAGTACGCCTATCGCGGGCCCGACGGCGAATGTTATGACCGTCGCCCCGTCACGACCGATGGCGGCGGCACCGGCGGTGGCTCGGCCAAGAACGGCAATAGCGGCGGCCCGCGCGGCAATAATCCGCAAACGGCGGTCAATCTGCGTACCGTTGCCAACGAACTCGTGGCGGAACTCGACGGCGCGATGTCGGATGCGCAGGCGGACGAGTGGGCGCGGAGTCATGGCCTCGAGCGCATCCAGTCGCAGAACTTTCAGCTTGTCGGCGGCACCATCGGCCTGTTCCGGATCATCGATCGCCGCCCGGTCGAGACGGTGAGCCGTGAACTGACCGCCAGCGCCCGCTCGGTGCAGCCCAATTTCCGCTATGTGCTGCAGGATCAGAAGGCGGTACCCAGCGAAGGCGATCCCGCGCAATACGCGCTGGCGCAGCTTCGCCTGCCGCAGGCGCATACCCTTGCCCACGGCATGAACGTCACCATTGCCGTGATCGACTCAGGCATCGACGCCAACCATCCGGAATTGACCAACTCGATTGCCGACACGTTTGACGCGCTCGGCAGCACGCAAGGTCCGCATGTTCACGGCACCGGCATTGCCGGCGCGATCGCCGCGCATGCGAAGCTGATGGGAAGTGCGCCGGAGGTGCGGATCCTGGCGATCCGCGCATTTGGCTCGGCATCCGGCGCTGCGGAGAGCACTTCCTGGGTGATCCTGAAAAGCCTCGACTATGCCGCTTTGCACGGGGCGCAAATCGTCAATATGAGCTTTGCCGGTCCGAAGGATCCGCTGATCGAACGCAGCGTCGCCGCGACTGCGGCAAGGGGCATCGTGCTGGTGGCCGCCTCCGGCAATGCCGGCGCAAAATCGCCGCCGCTCTATCCCGCCGCCAATCCGAACGTGATCGCGGTGAGCGGCACCGACGCCAAGGAAAAGCTGTTCGCGGCATCGAACCGGGGCAACTACATCGCCTTGGCGGCTCCCGGCGCCGATATCTTCCTGCCGGCGCCGGACGGAAAATATCAGATGACGTCCGGCACCTCGTTTTCCGCTGCTTACGTCAGCGGCATCGCGGCGCTGATGCTGGAGCGCAATCCTGCGTTGAAGCCGAACGAAGTGCGCGCAATTCTTGAAAACACCGCCCGCGATCTCGGTGCGCCCGGCCGCGACGATCTGTTCGGGGCGGGCGAGGCCGACGCATACGCGGCGGTCACGGCCGCGATCGGCCCGGCTTCGGCGCCCGTCGCCGCTGTTTCCGGTCAGCCTGCCGCGGAAAAAGCGCCCGATCGCAATAACGCTTCCGTGAGCAGAGCATTGAACGACTCTGCGCCCTCGATGGCGTCGGACAAATCTGCGGCAAACGACCCCAATCACCCCGCGACGCGGTGATTTTGCTCGGATTTTCCGCGGTGAATCCGCTGGAAAGCCGTCGGAACCTCGGAATAAAAAAATTAAAAAAATCGCCTGATGTTTTGAACGTCCGGCGCGCCTGCTGCGACTTATCAATGTGGGAGCGGTAATCCCTCCCCATCGGCTATATTCGGCGCGAGCGCCCATCCACCCCAAGCGCCCCATATGGCTTGACCCGTCCGGTTGTCCCCCCGGACGGGTCTTTTCGTTTTCAAAGCCCGCCGCGCGGGCCGCCGGGTTGAGGAAACGCGCCGCAGAGCTTTCGAACCGAAAATCTGTGCCGATATTTCCTGTGCGTTCGTTCGCCGCAATGACCGACCGCGCTCTGCAACGCGGCCATGCCGCCGTGCGGCTTGACGGTGGATAGCGCAATAACCCCGTATTTATGCGGCGTTATTCGATCGGAACGTGATCCGTAGTGTCGCGCACTGGACAACGCAGAAGTTTTCCACAGAATATCCCTGTCACACCGAATTGATTCGTCCCTGTTGCGTCCGCGTCCGTTTTTCTCTTTGCGGGCTGATTCATGACACTTCAGGTAGACGTGGCGCGTGGCCGCAATGTCGTCGCGCGCTGGTGCAACCTTGCCGAGCAACGGCTGGAATACCTCACCGAACTGTTCGAGACCGGGCGCTGGCGCCGCTTTCACAGCGAACTCGCCTTTCTCGAAAACATCCAGGAAGCCAAGGCCGCGGTCGAGACCTGGCGCGATCTGTTGAGCCGCGAGGCCCCGCCCGACAATTCAGCCGTCGATGTCTCCAGGCTCAGCGGTGCACGCCTGCCGCTGTCGCCTGGCGACAGATTGCGCGAGCGAGCACAACTGCGTCAGCCGCAACAGGCGCCAGTGGCGATCGCGCCGCCGCCGGTTATTCCGGAACGCGCAATCCCGCAAGATGTTCTGTTCGCGCTGGAAAATGAACTCATTGCCTTGGATGAGGCGCCTTCCACACCTGATGCGCCGGTCGCGAATGAGCCATCGTTAGCGGCGCTCGATCTCGACGCGATGCAGCATCGCTATCCGCTGCTGCGCAACGCGCTGTAGAGGTTCGCGGATGCGACGAGTATTTTACCGCCGTACCGCATTGGTCCCGATCACCACCTGCGCGTAGCGCTGGGCGCCGTCGGCGGACAAGTCGGTGGTAATCGCGCGGGCGTGGTCGAGCCCGACCACGGCGCCGCGCGGGGTTTCCGAGATCATGTTGTTGTTGACCAGCGCCGTTCCCGCGCCCGGCGCCACCGATACGCCGACGCCGACAAAGGCGTTTCGGATCACATTGCCCGTGATGGCGACGTCGCGGAGATATTTACCCCAGCCGGCGACGATCCCGAACGACGGCGCGTTCTCGATCACATTGCCGGTGACGGAACTGTCGGCCTCGATATAGATGCCGACGCCGGCGTCGTCGTCCGGCGCGGTGCCGATCGGCCGCTTCGGGATCAAATTGCGGATGATGTTGCCCTGGACCACCGCGATGCGGCCGCCCTCGTTGAAATTGCAAACGGAGACGCCGACCGCTGCGCCATCGACGGTGTTGTTGGCGATGACAGCGCCCTCGAACGAGAATTCCGAATAGAGCGCGACCTCGCGGACATTGCTGACGCTGTTGCCCGATATGTGAATATTGGATGCCGAATTGCCGCGCACCGCCGAATAATCGCAGTTGCGGATGCGATTGCTCCGCACGATCACGTTGCCGGCGCGGAAGGCATTGATGGCGTTGCCGTATTGCCCGGAGCCGCCGGGGCCGGCCTTGATGTCCTCGATGCGGTTGTCGGCAACCAGCGTGCCGTCATCGCCGATCGCGGTGCGCAGGATTTCGATGCCGTTGTCGTTGGTGCCGGTAATGGTATTGCGCGAGACGATCAGGCCTTGCGCGTCGAACGAAACGACTGCGGTCGCCGCCATGTTGGTGAAAATATTGCCGCTGATGTCGCCGGAGATCTGTTCGAGCCAGATGCCGTTGCCGCCGCTGCCGGTGAGTTCGCAATCGATGATGCGGACATCGCGCCCGCCGAGGCAATGCACGAGGCCGCGCCGCGTCGGCAGCGGGATGTTGCCGCCGTCGAAAATGATGCCGGAAAGGCCGATGCTGCCGGCGCCTTCGCCTTGCAGCATCGACGGTCCGCCATTGAACGCGAGCTTGGTCGCGCC
This sequence comes from Bradyrhizobium erythrophlei, assembly GCA_900129675.1. GTDB lineage: Bacteria > Pseudomonadota > Alphaproteobacteria > Rhizobiales > Xanthobacteraceae > Bradyrhizobium > Bradyrhizobium erythrophlei_A. Next base: position 629,565 of record FSRD01000003.1, read on the forward strand.
GCGGACGCCGACCAGCTGCGTGCCGCCCTGCAGCCGAAGCATGCCGGCGCGGTAGACGCCGGGCGGCAGCGCCAGCGGCACTTGCGCCCGCGCGGCCTCGTCGATGGCGCGCTGCAAATTTCTGGTCTGATCGTCAGGGCTGCCGGGCCGAACGCCATATTGCGTGACGTCGCGCCCAAGCGCGGAAGTGAGCGGTGCCGCGCGGGCGGTATCCGGCGACATCGCCAGCGCGCCGGCAACGCCGGCGGCGGATGCGCCCATCAGATGGCGGCGGTTGACGTCCATGGTTGAATGGCCCTCGCGCAACGCACGTTTCGGCATTCGCGTGTTCTACGTAACGCCAAAATGCGGCGGCGCGTGGTGAAGAGGACGTGAGAGCGCGGCGATTATTGGAGGTAGGGTTAATGTCGGGTGCGAGAAGCACTGTGCTGTAGGGTGGGCAAAGCGACAGCGTGCCCACCATTTCGTTCAATCGATGTGAATGGTGGGCACGGCGCAAGCGCGCCTTTGCCCACCCTACGAACTTCGCACCACCTGCCGCGTCAGCTTCACCATCTCCAGCAGCACCGCCTCGCCGGCATCAACCAGTTCTTCCAGCGTGATGCGGGGTGAGCCCTTCCGCCGGGACGTGCCGCCGCGGGCAAGCAGCGGCACGTGGACGAACGCGGCGAGGCGAGGGCCATTGTCGCTCCGCGCGGCCTCGATCGCGCGCCAGCTCAGATAATTGCAGAGATAGCTGCCGGCGTCGCGCGAGGCGCGGGCGTCTATTCCGGTGCCGACCGCCGCGCGCAGCAATTTGGCCGTATGCGGGCCGAACATTCTGGCGTCGGCGTCACTGAGGATCGATCCCTTGCGCGCGCGGGTTCGATCGGCGTCCGGCCATAGCGTGGTGACGGCATTGCGGGCGCGGGTCTCGACCCGCAGATGCGCGGTGCGGCCGGCGAGGCCGAACATCAACAGCGCCTGCGGCCGGTGCTTTGCCAATAGCAGCGGCAGTTCGCGATCGACGGTCGCGTAGGTGACGTGGAAGATGTGGCCGATGAGCTCGACATCGCCGAGCGCCGGGCGGCGCAGCCGCTTTAGCCGCGCCACCAGTGCTTGCGTCGGATTGAACGGCGCGCCGGGAAACGGACCGAAACCGGTGATGAGAATGCGAAGCTTTGCGCTCACCGCAGCATCTCCGCGATCTCTGCGGCGGCGACCGCCGGCGTGATCCGGCCGTCTGCGACCTCGGCTTCGGTCTTTTTCACTTTCGCCCGGATCGCCGGATCGGAGCGCAGCCGCGCCATCATCCGCTGCTCCAGCATCGACCACATCCATTTCACCTGCTGCTCGCGCCGCCGTGCGGCGAACTCGCCGGAGGCATTCATGGCGGTGCGGTGGTCCAGGATATTCTGCCACAGCGCCTCCATGCCAGTTCCGGTCAGCGCCGAGTAGGTCAGGACCGGCGGATGCCAATGCTCCGAGCGGGGGGTAAGGATATGCAGCGCGCCACGATATTCGGCGGCCGCAAGATTGGCGCGCTTGATGTTGTCGCCGTCGGCCTTGTTGATCGCGATCATGTCGGCGAGTTCGACCAGACCTTTCTTGATGCCCTGCAATTCGTCGCCGGCGCCGGGCAGCATCAGCGCCAGGAAGAAATCGGTCATGTCGCAGACCGCGGTCTCGGACTGGCCGATGCCGACGGTTTCCACCAGCACCACGTCGAAGCCGGCGGCCTCGCACAACAGCATCGCCTCACGGGTTTTTGCGGCGACCCCGCCGAGCGTGCCGGACGCCGGCGAGGGCCGGATGAAGGCGCCGTCGGAGCCAGAGAGCCGCGCCATCCGCGTCTTGTCGCCGAGGATCGAGCCGCCGGTGCGCGCCGACGACGGGTCCACCGCAAGCACCGCAACCTTGTGAGCGCGCTCGATCAGGAACATGCCGAGCGCGTCGATGGTGGTGGATTTGCCGACGCCGGGCGAGCCGGTGATGCCGACACGGATCGCCTTGCCGGTGTCCGGCAGCAACGCCTGCACCAGATCGCGCGCCGCGGCCTGATGATCGGCGCGGCGGCTTTCGATCAGCGTAATCGCGCGCGCCAGCGCCGCGCGGTGCCCTGCGCGGAGGTCTTGAGCGAGAACGGTGATGTCGATGGGCTTGTTGCTGATCATCGTAGATTTCGAACGCGCGGGTCCTTCATTTGCTGGACGCACGAATGCGGCGTTCGACCACCGACCTCAAGGGTGGCAAATGATTCTTGATAATGTCCCAAACAACTTCGGCTTTGGTTGTGTGGTAAGCATGTCGCAGGAGATTTCCGAAGTCGATCATTTTCCGCCAGTCGATATCAGCTTCCTCTTGTTTGATCTTCTCGGGGATCGTTCGCGATGCCTCGCAGACAATTTCCAGCAAGCGCTCGGTCAGGAGACGAACTCGTCGATCAGGTGCAAATTGGGCAAAGCTTGCACCTCCTACGACTTCTTCAATCTCGGTAATGGCTTCCAGAATGTCCCGTAGCCGGTCTTCGACGGTAGGCGGCATTCAGAACACCTCGATCAAATCGTCGGCGATCCGCTCGGCGATGCGGGGCTTCAGCAGTTCTCGCATCGAGATCTGCACATGGAGACCGGTAGCGTCCTCAATCAAATGCGAGGCTTTGAACAGATCGAAGGGCGGCAACTCGCCGCGAGCAGTGCTATCGACAAGTATATCAAGATCACTATCCGGACGCGCATCGCCACGCGCCCGCGATCCAAATACGGCGAGCTTGGTCACGCCTTGGGCTTTGAGCGCAGGAGCGAGCTCGCGCAATTTGGCGATGATGGTTTCGACCGGGATGTCCGCAATGTCGCTCATGGCCGGATATTACCACATGGGTCGGGTCCGCACACCTCCTCAGATGGGCTATCCATATCCACCGGCTCCCATATGGATCGGTCATTATTGATCGTCGTCGCCCTTGGGCCGCGCGCCGGCGAAGATGGTGGCGCCTTCCGGCGTTAGATAGGGTTTTAGCGTCTCCCACGGCACGAACGCGACATACTCGCCTTCGACATAGGGGCCGACCGCATAGGGCGGGTAGTGGAAGGTGAGGCCGGAACTCTTGCCGGCCACGGACGACGGCGCCAGCGTCACTGCGCCGATCTTGAGCAGGGTGGGCTTGATATCCTTGTACCATTCCGCCGTCGCCGTCTCGCTGGTGTCGCGTTTCTTCTTCTCGACATTGAGCGAGGCGGTGACGATCTTGACCATCGCCTTCATGGTCGGGCCGTCGTCGGCGGTCTCGGTGAAGAACGGGCGGATGCTGATGCGCTTGTTAGCTGTCTTGTCCCACAGGATGGTGTTGACGTCGGAATTGGGATGCGCGCCGCCGGTGTCCATGTAGTCGGACCTGACGATGCTGACATAGCGACCGTCGACCACCGAGCGCGTCTCGTATTTCCGCTCCATCGACCATGCGCCGTTGCGGAACATTTGCGGGTCTTGCTTGCGTTCCTTCCCGGCGTCAGTGCGGTTCTTCTCCGCCCATGCCTTGCCCTCGGCGAGACAATCCGCCGCCAGCGCCGGATCGGCCTTGATCTTGTCGTCGAGGAATACGCCGGCGTCGATCGATTTGGTCTTGATCGCGGCGTCGGGCTTGGGGTCGGCAGCGAGGGCCGGCAAGGCCACGCACGCGAATGCGCCGACGAGGCTCATCCGGCGAACGAACGTAACGAATGCAGCGGAGCGCACGGGAATTCCTTTGAAGCAATGGGAGACAAGGAGCGGAATTACTCCGCAGCCTCGCTATGGCCGAGCCGGGCGTTGAGCTTGTGGATCAGCTCTTCGGCGGCGTCCGCGATCACGGTGCCGGGCGGGAAGATCGCTTCCGCGCCGGCCTTGTAGAGCGCGTCATAATCCTGAGGCGGCACCACGCCGCCGATGATGATCATGATGTCTTCGCGGCCCTGCTTCTTCAGCGCGGCCTTTAGTTCCGGCACCGCGGTGAGATGCGCGGCGGCCAGCGACGAGACGCCGAGGATATGGACGTCGTTCTCGACCGCCTGCCGCGCCGCTTCCTCGGCGGTGGCAAACAGCGGCCCGATATCGACATCGAAGCCGACATCGGCAAAGGCGGAGGCGATCACCTTCTGGCCGCGGTCGTGGCCGTCCTGGCCGATCTTGGCGACCAGGATGCGCGGGCGGCGGCCCTCGGCATCCTCGAACGCATCGATCAATGCCTGCACCTTTTCGACCCGGTTGGACATGGTGGACGCCTCCCGCTTGTAGACGCCGGTGATGGATTTGATTTCGGCGCGGTGCCGGCCGAACACCTTCTCCATCGCGTCCGAAATTTCGCCGACGGTGGCCTTGGCGCGGGCGGCGTCGATCGCCAGCGCCAGCAAATTACCGTTGCCTTCGCCGGCGCTGCGGGTCAGCGCCGCCAGCGCGTCGTCGACGTCCTTCTGATTGCGTTCCTGCTTCAGCCGCGACAGCTTGTCGATCTGCAGGCGCCGCACCGTGGAGTTTTCGACCTTCAGCACGTCGATGGCGGCTTCATTGACCGGCTTGTATTTGTTGACGCCGATCACCGCCTGCTGTCCGGCGTCGATCCGGGCCTGCGTCTTGGCGGAGGCTTCCTCGATCCGCAGCTTTGGCACGCCGGCCTCGATGGCTTTCGCCATGCCGCCGAGCGCCTCGACCTCCTGGATGTGGCCCCAGGCTTTTGCGGCGAGATCGCGGGTCAGCCGCTCCACATAATAGGAGCCGCCCCAGGGATCGATGATGCGGTTGGTGCCGCTTTCCTGCTGCAGGAACAATTGCGTGTTGCGGGCGATGCGGGCGGAGAAGTCGGTCGGCAACGCCAACGCTTCGTCGAGCGCATTGGTGTGCAGCGACTGGGTATGGCCTTGGGTCGCCGCCATCGCCTCGATGGTGGTGCGCATCACGTTGTTGTAGACGTCCTGCGCGGTCAGCGACCAGCCGGAGGTCTGGCAATGGGTGCGCAGCGACAGCGAGCGCGGATCCTTCGGATTGAACTGCGTCAACAGCTTGGCCCACAGCAAGCGCGCGGCGCGCATCTTGGCGACTTCCATGAAAAAATTCATGCCGATCGCCCAGAAGAACGACAGCCGCGGCGCGAAGCGGTCGACATCGAGGCCCGCGGCAAGGCCGGCGCGCAGATATTCGACGCCGTCGGCCAGTGTATAGGCGAGTTCGAGGTCCTGCGTCGCGCCGGCTTCCTGCATGTGATAGCCGGAGATCGAAATCGAATTGTATTTCGGCATCTTTTGCGAGGTGTAGGCAAAAATGTCGGAGATGATCCGCATCGAGGGCGCCGGCGGATAGATATAGGTGTTGCGCACCATGAACTCTTTCAGGATGTCGTTCTGGATCGTCCCTGAAAGTTTCTCCGGCGGCACGCCCTGTTCTTCGGCGGCGGCGACGAACAGCGCGAGAATCGGCAGCACCGCGCCGTTCATGGTCATCGACACGCTCATCTGGTCGAGCGGGATCCCCGAAAACAGCGTGCGCATGTCGTAGATCGAGTCGATCGCGACGCCGGCCATGCCGACGTCGCCGGTGACGCGCGGATGATCGGAATCGTAGCCGCGGTGGGTGGCGAGGTCGAACGCGACGGAGAGGCCCTTTTGCCCGGCGGCGAGGTTGCGGCGATAGAACGCGTTGGAATCTTCCGCCGTCGAGAACCCGGCATATTGCCGGATGGTCCAGGGCTGGTTGACATACATGGTCGGGTAGGGGCCGCGCAGATAGGGCGCGATGCCGGGCCAGGTCTCCAGAAAGTCGATGCCTTCGAGATCGGCCTCGCCATAGCCGGGCTTTACGGGGATGCCCTCGGGCGTGAGCCAGGGCTCGGCGCTGCCGGCAGGCATTGCCGCAGCGACGGGCTCGAAAGAGACATCAGCGAAGTTCGGTATGCGGCTCATTCTGCTAGCCTCGTTCGTCATGGCCGGACTTGTTCCGGCCATCCACGTCCTTTTCGTTGCCGAAGCAAGACGTGGATGCCCGGGACGAGCCCGGGCATGACGGGTTGATAGCGACAATATCATAGCCGGCCATGAGCGTCATTGCGTTGCCAGCCTCACTCATGGTCCGGATGCTGGTGGCTGACGATGCCAATTGCCGTTTCCGGCCCGTAATTCTGCAACGTGGTCAGGCTCGGCATGTTGGCGATGCCGACTACCCAGCCGAGCCGGGATTCGGTTCCATACTGCCTGGTTGGTATGATCTGATCCGGCCGGTCGAACGTACCGGTCATGATCTCGATCCGCGGGCCGTCGATGCGGCGAAAGCTGAGCGGCGTGCCACAATCCCTGCAAAAGTCACGCACGGCGATGGAGGACGACTGAAACGCCGCCGGCTTGCCGCGGGTCCAGGCGAAATCGGCATTCTCGATGTCGGCGAATGAAGCGAACGGCGCGCCGGAGGCCTTTTGGCACATCCGGCAATGACAGATGCTGATCTTGGCCGGAAGCCCCGATAGCGCAAAGCGGACGGCGCCGCATTGGCAGCCGCCGGTCAGGACGGTCTTGGTCTCCTCGGTCATGCTCACTCCATCCGCCGCCAGGCTTCCTGCAGCATCGCCAGGGCGTCGCCGCCGGCAAAGATGAAATCGCCGACGCCGGCGGCCCGCAAGCCTGTTTCCTGCCCGCCGGGCCGGCCCGCCAGATAGATATGCTTTGCGTCAGCGGCTTGAAGGGCCTTGGCGGCAGCGCCCGCGAGCGCCGCATAGACCTTGTCCGACGAGCACACGCACGCCACGGCCGCGCCGGAAGCCTTGAAGGCGGCGGCAAGCGCTGCCGGCTCGGCAAAGCCGGGAGTGTCGAGCGCCTCGATGCCGCCGGTCTCGAAGAAGCTTTTTGCGAACGCGGCTCGGGCCGTGAAGTCGGCAGGCGTGCCGAGGTTGGCAAGAAAGATCTTTGGCCGCGCCCCGGTGTTTTTGAGTTGGTTATCCGACTTATCGCGTAGCGCCTCGAACGGCGCGGCCAGCCGCATCGGCGGCAGTGCATCGAATTTGAATTTGGCCTCGCCGTAGGGCGCGAGCGCGACCGGTTTTGCGTCCAGCACCGCGACCTCGGCCTCATGCAGGTTTGGAAATTCGCTGGCGCCGGTGAGCACGTCCTTGCGTTTGGCGATGTTGGCCTCGCGTACGGCGCGGGTCGCGGCGACCTTGCGCTGGATCAGGTTTTGCTCGAGCGAAGCGAACAGGCCGCCGGCCTTGTCGATTTCCTGAAACAGCGCCCACGCGGCTTCGCAAAGCTGTTTCGTCAGCGTCTCGATGCCGCCGGATCCGGCCGCCGGATCGGACACCTTGGCGAGGTTGGATTCTTCCAGCAGCACCAGTTGCGTGTTGCGCGCGGCGCGCCGGGCGAACGAATCGGGCAGTCCCAGCGCCAGCGTGTGCGGCAGCACGGTGACGGCGTTGGCGCCGCCGAGCCCCGCGGAGAACGTCGCCATCGTTGCGCGCAGCATGTTCACGTAAGGGTCGCGCTGGGTCAGCATCCGCCAGGCGGTATCGGCGGCGACGTATAGCGGTTTCGGCGTCAGGCCGCAGGCCTGTTCGATCCGCGCCCACAGCAGCCGCAGCGCTCGGAATTTCGCCAGCGTCAGGAACTGGTCGGCGTCGGCGCTGAGCCGGGCATAGACCATGCCTGGCGCATCTTCGAGCGCAATGCCGGCCTGTTCGATCGCGCGCAGATAGGCGACGCCGGAAGCCAGCACGAACGCCAGTTCCTGCACTTCCGAGCCACCGGCGTCATGGATCACGCGTCCATCGGCCGCCGCGAACGGACCCTTGAAGCCCAGCGCGGCAAGGCCTTTGATCGCGCCCGTTACCGCCGGCACGATCTCGGGCCAGCTATAGGGACTGGACCCCCACACCGCGCAGGCGCCGAGCGGATCGAGGCCGAAGCGGACATCGCAGGCCGCGGGGCTCAGGCCTTTGCGTTTCACATATTCGGCGACGTGAATGGCGGCCATGCGCGACTGCGGACCGATCTGCAGTTCGATGGCGATTCCGGCATCGAGGTAAATGCCGTCGAGCACTTGCTCGATCGCCTCGGCCGTGGACTCCAGTCCAAAACCATAGGCGCCATTGGCGCCGGCGAAGACGAGCGTGAGCCCGGTGGCGCCATTCTCCAGATCATGCCGCGCCTGCGCATTGGCCTGCCTGGCATCGGGATGATCGATCCGCTGCATGATTTGCCACGGAGCGGCCGCGGGCCGCGCTGTGACCGGCGTCGCGCCCTTTGCGCGCGGATAGATCGGATCGATCTTCAATCCATCGGAGGTCTTGCCGACCAGCTTTTCGAATGGGGCGCCCTTCAGCACTCCGTCGACCAGCTTGCGCCAGTCGTCGTAAGTCGCCGGGGCAAAGTCCGCGGCCAATCGCAGCTCGTCTTTTGTGGTAGTCATCCGGCCAAATCGTTCCTTGGTCGCTTTTTCTATTTGGCCGGAAATTGCCACGGGGCGGTCGCCAAGCCAAACGGTGTTTTCGGTCCTTTTTGGCTAGCCGAGATCGGGTAGCCGCAAAATACCTTCGGTCGAAACTTGTGCCAGCGCCGCGCTCACACTGCGTCCCGCGATGAGACGGTCGGGGGCAATCTCGGCGAGCGGCACCAGCACAAAAGCGCGTTCGAACAGCCGGGGGTGCGGCAGCGTCAACTCGGGTTTGTCGATCCTGACATCGTCATAGGCGATCAGATCGAGGTCGAGGGTGCGCGGACCCCAGCGCGTTTCCTGGGCGCGGTCGCGGCCGAATTTCTTCTCGATCTTGTGCAGCGTGAACAGCAAGGCATGGGGATCCAGGCTGGTTTCGATTTCGATACAGGCGTTGATGAAATCGGCCTGCTGCTCCTCGCCCCAGGGCGGGGTGGCATAATCCGACGACCGTGCCAGCAACGCGGCCTGCGTCATGCCGCAAATATTGGAGATCGCCTTCTGGAATGTCGCGCGGACGTCGCCGACATTGCCGCCGAGCGCGATCAGCACGTCAGCCATGGGAGGGTTGCCGTGTGCGCATCAGGACCACGCCGACATCGTCGAAGATCGCAGCGATCGGCGCGTGCGGCTTGTGGACGGTGACCTCGACCGCGCTGATGCGCGGGAAGCTCGACAGAATGGCGTCGGCGACGGCGCCGGCCGCGCGCTCCAGCAGCTTGTAATTGGTATTCTTGAACGCCGCCGTCGCGGTTGCCACCACGTTGGAATAGGACACGGTGTCGGCGAGCCGGTCGGTATGCGAGGATTCCGACAAATCGACCGAGAGCTCGAGGTCGATCACGAAGCGCTGCCCGACCTCGGTCTCGTGTTCCATCACGCCATGGCGGGCATGGATGACAACGCCGGTGATGAAGATGGTATCGCTCATTCCCGTTCCCTGATCGCTGCCGCTACCCGCAATGCCTGCACGGTTTCCGCCACATCATGCGTTCGGATGATCCGCGCGCCGCGTTGGGCGGCTATAAGATGCGCCGCGATCGAGCCGCCGAGGCGTTGCTGCGGCTCCGACGGCGTCACCGTGCTGATGAAGCGCTTGCGTGAGGCGCCGACCAGTAGCGGCAGGCCGAAAATGCTGAGTTCATTCAGGCGCGCCAGCGCGGTCATGCTCTGCTCCGGCGTCTTGCCGAAGCCGATCCCGGGATCGAGCACGATATGGTCGGACGAAATACCCGCTTCGGTTGCGATGTCGAGCGAGCGCACGAAAAAGGCCGCGATATCCTGCATGATGTCGATGTCGGGATCGGCGCTGTCGCGGTTGTGCATGATGATGATTGGTGCATGGCGCGCGGCCGCCAACGCGGCCATGGCGCCGTCGCGCTGCAGGCCCCAGACGTCGTTGGCGATGGCAGCGCCGTTGTCGAGCGCCCATGCGACGATGGCGGATTTCATGCTGTCGATCGATACGGGAACGCCGAGCGAAACGACGTCGGCCAGCACCGGCTGCAACCGGTTCAGTTCTTCATCCGCGGATATCGGTTCCGAACCGTAGGGCCGGGTGGATTCCGCGCCGATGTCGATGATGTCGGCGCCCTCGGCAACCATCCGGCGGGCCTGCGCCAGCGCGTGTTCGGGGGCTGCGAACTGTCCGCCGTCCGAGAATGAATCCGGCGTGACATTCAAGACGCCCATCACGGCCGGATAGGGCCTGGACAACAGCGCCGGCAGCAGGGGATGACCGTCCGGGCCGGCCGCCATGGCGGGTCTTGGAATGGTTGCGATCATGCGGTCGCTTTGCGCGGTCCGCGCAAGCGAGTCAAGGCAGGAGAGCCGGCCAAGCACGCCGGCAGGGTCGGCTTTGCAACCCGGTTTAGTAGCTGATTTTCGGCTGCAGCTTGCGCGCCTGCGCGATCAACTGCCCGACCGACTTCTCCGACGGCATGACGCGGAGGAGCTTGCGCTTGGTATTTACGTCTTTCATGTTCTGGGCAAGGCGCGCGGGATTACGGAGCGCCAGTTCACGGACCGTGGGGACGCCGGCGGCGCGCACCAGTCCGACCTTTGCCTTGCCCATCCCGGGAATCCGCATGTAGTCGGAGAAATTGGCCCATTCGAGCAGTTGCTGTTCGCTGATGCCGGTCTTCGCGGCCAGCGCCTTGCGCCCTTTAACTGTACTCGCGGCTTCAAGCAACGCCTCGGTGGTGCGAATGCCAAGCGATTTCAGCTTCGAAGCGGAATAGGCGGTCAAGCCATCAATCTCGGAAAGGGGGTATGTCATGATACTCAATATGCAAAAAAATTGCGCAGGCCGAACGGTGCTGTTAAGCGAACTGGCTCAGGCCCGGCGTCCCCGAAATGATCTCGCCCATTTGATCCGCTCCGATTTTGTCGCGGCCGAACCGGAAAAGTTCGCGCGCGATGCTCTGAATCTCGCCCATGCCCAAACCAAGCGCCATCAGCTTGGTGCCGAGCGCCATCAAGCCGCCGCCCATCAACCTGGAGAGCCCGCCATTGCTGCTTGAGGCCGCGATGGCAGCCTCCGCACCTGGAATTTGGTCGATCAGTGCCTGGACCTTGTCGGCAGGCCCTTCGTCACGGAGGAAACCCAGAACGATGCCGATGGTTTTTTCAGCAACAACGCTGTCGATGCCGGCCTTGGAGGCCAACTGCCCAATCAATTCGTCCATATTGCCCCGCCCTCAGCCGGTTGATTACCGGCACGTCTACTTGTGAATTATCTTGATCGCCTGCGACCTGAAATACAAGCGATGACCGCACACCAAGGCGATTTTCGACCGAGATCGCGCGGCGAGTGTTGCCGCAATGCAATTGATTCTGGTCAAGTTGCCGCAGCGCGTCCTCCATTTGTCTACCGGGGATCGGAGAAAAGTATGACGAGCATGGTCTTCGCGGCGACGCGACAGGTCCCTTTCCGCTGGCGGTTTCAATCGACGGGCAGGATGCGCTATGATCGGGTTGCTTGCTGACCGAACCTCCCCGATACGCGCGAAGAGGCGATGTGATGGCCACCCCCGATAACAAAATCGCCGATACCGACGAGAAGATTTTTATCGGCAAGGGCGACGAGACAGCGTGGCTGACGCTCGCGCTTGCAAATCGGCACGGCCTCGTCACCGGCGCGACCGGAACCGGCAAGACCGTGTCGCTGCAGGTGATGGCGGAAGGGTTTGCGCGTGCCGGTGTTTCCGTTTTCGCGGCCGATATCAAGGGAGACTTGTCCGGGATCTCCGAAGTCGGCGAGGCCAAGGATTTTATCGTCAAGCGGGCCGGCGAGATGGGCCTGACCTTCCAGCCGGACCAGTTCTCGACGGCATTTTGGGACGTGTTTGGGGAACAAGGCCATCCGGTCCGCGCCACCGTCACGGAAATGGGGCCGTTGCTGCTGTCGCGGATGCTCGATCTGAACGACGTGCAGGAAGGTGTCCTCAATGTCGCGTTCCGTGTCGCCGACGAGAACGGCCTGGCGCTGATCGATATGAAAGATATCCGCGCGCTGCTGGACGCGATCGTCCCCGACACGACCAGGAAGGGTGCCGACGGCGACGAAGACCCGCTGGCGCCGATCCGAAAGGCCGCGCAAGGCTACGGCAACGTCACCAGGGCGACGGTCGGAACCATTCAACGCCAGTTTCTGGTGCTGGAAAACCAGGGCGGGACGAAATTTTTCGGCGAGCCGGCACTGTCGCTGAAGGATTTCATGAAAACCGACCGCGACGGCCGCGGCATGGTCAATATCCTCGTCGCGGACAAGCTGATGCAGAGCCCGCGGCTCTATGCGACCTTCCTGTTGTGGATGCTGTCGGAGCTGTTCGAGGAACTGCCGGAGGCCGGCGATCTGCCCAAACCGAAAATGGTGTTCTTCTTCGACGAGGCGCATCTGTTGTTCAACGATGCACCGAAGGCTTTGATGGACAAGATCGAACAGGTGGTGCGGTTGATCCGTTCGAAGGGCGTCGGCGTCTATTTCGTCACGCAAAACCCGATCGACGTGCCGGACAAGGTGCTCGCCCAATTGGGCAACCGCGTGCAGCACGCGCTGCGCGCCTTCACGCCGCGCGATCAGAAGGCGGTGACCGCGGCGGCGCAAACTTTCCGGCCCAACCCGAAGCTCGACACCGCCCGGGTCATCATGGAACTCGGCAAGGGCGAAGCTCTGGTGTCGTTCCTTGAAGGGAGCGGCACGCCGGCGATGGTCGAGCGCATCATGGTGCGGCCGCCATCGGCGCGGATCGGACCGATCACGCCGGAGGAACGCAAGGCGATCATGGACAACAGTCCGGTGAAGGGTAAATACGATACGGCGATCGATGCCGAATCCGCCTATGAGATTCTGCAGAAGCGCGTCGCCGGGACCGCGGCGCCGGCGGATGGCGGCAGTGGCGGCGGAATCGTTGGTCAGATCGGTTCGATCGTCGGCACCATCTTCGGCACCAACGTATCGCGCGGCCGGATGTCGACCGGGCAGATCATCGCGCGAAGCGTCACGCGCTCGGTCACCAACAAGGTGATCGGCGGCGTCGCCGCCGATCTCGGCAAATCGATGGGCGGCTCGATCGGCGGTTCGGTCGGGCGCGCGCTGGTGCGCGGCGCGCTCGGCGGATTGCTGCGGCGATAATGCTTTGCGGCGACACACCACCTTCCGCGGAAAGCGTGGATTGCTTCGCTTCGCTCGCAATGACGGATGGGAGCATTCCCGCTCCAACAAACCGTCATTGCGAGCCAACGGGTCGCGCGAATGCGCGCCCGATGATAAACTCCGCGAAGCAATCCATGGTATCGCCGTTGAACCAAAGAATGGATAGCATCCTGATGTCCGGAACGAGCTTGTGCTGAGATACCCATCGCTGCGGGCGCCGCTCGATATCCTGTTCTTGATCTGCTGTATCGCGCTGACGGCCGATGTCATCGCACCCGAAATTTGGGGGCACGGCAAGACCAAGGACTATCCGCTGTGGTTCTGGGCCGGGCAGCAGGTGCTGCAGGGCAGGGATCTCTACCCCAGCGATCCCGGCTCCTATTTCGAATTCATCTATCCGCCGCTGCCCGCGGTCCTGCTCGCGGTGCCGAGCTTCTTTGGCAAGATACCGCTGTACCTGTGCCTGTCGTTGCTCAACGTCGTTGCCTGGTGGATGATAGCGCAATTCTCGCACGCGATGACCGGATCGGGCCGCAAGCCCGGGGTTTGGCTGGAAGCGTTGCCGGGCATCGTCACCGTGACCTTCGTGTTCGACATGTTTGATCTCGGCCAGCCGAACCTGATGCTGCTGGCGATGATGCTGTATGGGTTCTGGCTGCTGCGGTGGATGCGGCCGTGGATGGCGGGCAGCATGTTTGCGCTGGCGACCGCGATCAAGGTTTTTCCAGTGGCGGTGTTGCCCTATCTCATCTGGCGCAAGCAGTGGGCCGCAGCCGCCAGCATGGTGGTTTTCTTAGGACTGTTTCTGTTCGTGCTCCCGGCGCCGTTCCGCGGTTACCAGCACAATGTCAGGGAGTTGAAGACCTGGTACCAGGGCATGATCGGGTCGAGTTCCGAGAAGGGCTTTGGACAGCGCGACGAGCAGAACTGGTCGTGGGTCAATCAGTCCATCATCGCGATGACGCACCGGCTGACGCGTCCGGTCAATTACGGCCAGGACGATCCGACCCAAATCAAGCCCGCGCGCTACATGAATGTCGCCAATCTCGATTTCAACACCGCAAACCTGATCGTCGTGGCGGTCTCGCTTCTGATCGGGCTCGGTTATCTCGCGGTGATGCCGAAGGCTTCGCGCCGGACCGAACGGTCCGACGCCGAAGAGATCGGCATCCTGTTCTGCCTGATGACGGTCGCCTCGCCGCTGGCCCGACAATATTATTTCATGTGGCTGTTCTTTCCGATGACCGTGCTGATGCATCGCGCCGCCTACGACCCGCGTCCGGCAGTCAGGACCGGCACCTGGGCCTTGCTGGCCGTTGCGGGCTGCCTGATGTTGCTGTCGCTTCCGGTGTTTCCGATCGATTTGCAGGCTTTTGGAAATAACCTCGCCGCAACCGTCGTGCTGGTGGCAGGGCTGGTCTGGCATATGCTGCATCCGCTCGTCGCGGACGCGTCCACCGCCTTGCCTCCGGCCGCAACCGGGTTACAAATTGGCGCAGATCATAACGCCCACAGTCAGGGAATATCGTGATGTCCAATCCCAAGCTTAAGCCGGTCCTCGACCGCATCGACGCCGATTTCGACAACAGCCTCGAGCGGCTGTTTGCGCTGCTGCGGATCAAGTCGATCTCGGCCGATCCGGCCTTTGCCGGCGATTGCAAGACGGCCGCCGATCATCTCGCCAAAGACATCGCGTCGCTTGGATTTGCGACCGAGGTCAGGCCGACCGCCGGTCATCCCGCCATTGTCGCCAAGGCCAATGGCAGCGCCGACGGCCGGCCGCATGTGCTGTTCTATGGCCATTATGATGTGCAGCCGGTCGATCCGCTCAATCTCTGGCATCGTCCGCCGTTCGAGCCCGTCGTTACCGATCACGCCGACGGGCGAAAGATCATCGTCGCGCGCGGCGCCGAGGACGACAAGGGCCAGTTGATGACCTTTGTCGAGGCCTGCCGCGCCTGGAAGTCGGTGACGGGGTCGCTGCCGGTCGACGTCACCATCCTCATCGAAGGCGAGGAAGAAATCGGTTCGAAGAACTTCGTTCCATTTCTCGAAGCGAACAAGGCGGACCTCAAGGCCGACTTCGCGCTGGTCTGCGACACCGGCATGTGGGATCCGAACACCCCGGCGATCACCACACAGCTGCGCGGGCTCGTCTATGACGAGGTCAAGATCAAGGCCGCCAATCGCGACCTGCATTCCGGCATTTTCGGCGGCGGTGCGCAAAATCCGATCCGGGTTCTGACCCGCATTCTAGGCAACCTCCATGACGAGAACGGCCACATCACCATTCCCGGCTTCTACGATGGCGTGAAGGATTTGCCGCCGGAAATCCTGGCGCAATGGAAAAACCTCAACCTCACGCCGGAATCGTTCCTGAAGCCGATCGGCCTCTCGCTTCCCGCCGGCGAAAAAGACCGCCTGCTGATCGAGCAGGTCTCCTCGCGTCCAACCTGCGACATCAACGGCATCATCGGCGGCTATACAGGCGAGGGTTCGAAAACGGTGATCCCGGCCGAAGCGTCGGCGAAGGTTTCGTTCCGGCTGGTCGAGGGCCAGATCCCCGAAAAGATCCGCAAGGCTTTTCGCGACTATGTGACGTCGCGTCTGCCGGGGGATTGCAAAGCCGAGTTCACCGATCACTCCAACGCGCCGGCGGTTGCGCTCGACTGGAACATGAAGCCGCTTGCGGCTGCCAAGCGCGCGCTGACCGACGAATGGGGCAAGGAAGCGCTCCTGATCGGCTCCGGCGCCTCGATTCCGATCGTGGCGGATTTCAAGCGCACGCTTGGGCTCGATACCGTACTGGTCGGCTTCGGCCTCGAAGACGACAACATCCATTCGCCAAACGAGAAATATGATCTCAAGAGTTTTCACAAGGGCATCCGCTCCTGGGCGCGGATCTTGGGCGCGTTCGCGGACGCGGCACGGTAACGACAGTATCCAGCGCGTGTCCCGGACGCGGTGCACTGCGCCGCAGAGCGGCGCGGTGAACCGCAGAGCCGGGACCCATGACAGTCGAAGCTTGGGTCCCGGCTCTGCGGAGCAGCGTGAAGGACGCTGCACCGCGTCCGGGACACGATCATCAAAAATAAAAACGCCGCCCGGAATTGGGCGGCGTTTTGATTCGGTCGTGCAGAGGTCGTTGGACGCGATCTTACACGGAAACCGTAAAATTTCAATTCTTGTAGCTGGGATCGATCCGGTCGAGCTTGCGCAGCAGCGGCGGCCAGACCAGCGTCGTCGAGCGCAATTCCGCGCGGTCGCGGTTCGACAGCAGGTTGGTGTTCTTGTCGACCACGGCTTCGTCGACCGGATAGGCTGTCGGCCCCAGCATGCGGGTGCGGACCTGCATGGTGCAGGCGCGCTCCAGATGGTACATGCGCTCGAAGGCGGAAGCGACCGAACGGCCAACCGTCATCGTGCCGTGATTGCGCAACAGCATGTGGTTCTTGTCGCCGAGATCCCGTTGCAGGCGAGGGCGCTCGTCATGATCGAGCGCAATGCCTTCATAATCGTGGTAGGCGAGATCGAAGGTGACGAGCTGCGCGGTCTGGTTCAGCGGCAGCAGGCCCTCCACGCAGCTTGAGACCGCGGTGCCGTCGGGGGTGTGAAGATGCAGCACGCAGCCGGCGTCCTCGCGGACTTCATGGATCGCCGAATGGATCGTAAAGCCGGCCGGGTTGATGCTGTAGTCGCTCTTGGTGAGCTGGTTGCCGTCGAGATCGACCTTGACCAGGCTCGAAGCGGTGATTTCGTCGAACATCAACCCGTAGGGGTTGATCAGGAAGTGATGCTCCGGTCCCGGCACGCGCGCCGAGATGTGGGTGTCGACCAGATCGTCCCAGCCGTGCAGCGCGACCAGGCGATAGCAGGCGGCGAGATTGACGCGCTGGTTCCATTCAGCTTCGGTCATGTCCGACGACATTTCCTTCAGGCGAGCTTCAGCGGGCGACATGAGCGGTATCTCCGAGTGAATGGCTGATTTGACCGCGAGCCTAGCCCCGCGCCCGGTCCGCAGCAAGGCGCGGGCCTGGGGTGGCAGATATGTTTTCGGACGGTGAGTGAGTGCCGCCTTACGGCGCCGGTATCGAGAGCAGGCTTGAGATGCTGCGGCCGCGGATGTCGTAGACGCGCGCAAACACCACGTCGTCGCGCTTGATCTCCACCAGCACCGGCGCGGTCAGGCCTTTGCAGTAGAACTCGCCGAGCGTCATGGCGAAATCGGCGGAATGGCTGTCCCAGCCGATAGTGAAGTCCGGACCGAGCGCGACCTGCGCCGGCCGTTGCGGACCGCAGACCGCGACCTTCCACTTGCGCCCGTGGGGCGGCGCTTCCTGCCGTTCGGTCAGTTCCTCGCGCAGGCCGTCGGAGGCCTGCTTCAGCGCCAGACCCCAGTAATCCAGCATGAACAGATCATCCGCGGCGCGCACGGTGCCGGCGATATGGTTGAAGTGCGTGTATTGATAGGGATGCAGGCGGATCATTTCGCCAAGCGGCAGCAGCAGGCCGAACGCGAATACAGCCAACGCCACCGGTTGCCAGCTGCGGCGGTTCTCCCGCAGCCGGTCCATGCCGCGGGCGAAGGCGAGGCCTGCGAGCACCGTCATCGGCGGGATGACGAAAATGAAATGGCGGATGCCGTTGTAGAGCGCCGGCCGCTTCACCATCGCGATCACGAGCGGCAGCGTCGCCGCCAGTGTCAGCATCAGCAGGACCGTCTTGCGGCGGCCCGGCACGTCGGGCCGCGACAGCGACATCAGCGTGCCGACGACGCCGGCAACCAACAGCGCAAGCAGCACTTCGGGAAGCTGCAGCGCGAACAGCGTCGGCAGATAGGACCACGGCATGTCCGGGACCGACACCAGCGCGCCGTCGAACATTTCCTTCCAGGGCTTTTCGAAGAAATGCGAGAAATAGGTCAGCGCCTCGAACGGGTGTCCCGGCTCCATGATCGACCATGGCCAGATCAGGCCCATGACGAGATAGCCGAACACGAGACCCGGCAGCAGCACGTAAACCACATGGGCAAAGCGACGCGCCGCTTCGCGCGCTCCCTGCGTGCGGTATTCCTCGAGCAGCAGCGGCACGAAACCGGCCACCGCGTAGACCAGGGCCAGCCCGCCGAGGATCCGGCAGCCGATCGAAAGGCCGGCGCCAAATCCGACGATGAGGATGGTTCGCGGCGACGGCTGGGGATATTCCTCCGCCAACCGGACCAGGCCCAGGATCAGGATCACCATCGCCACCGCGAATGGCGCGTCCTTCGGGTTCATGAACATGTGGCCGTAGAAGGTCGGGCACAGCGCCAGCAACAGCAACGTGGCGAGGCCCGCGAGCGGGCCGCCGACGCGCCGTCCGAGCCGCCATGTCACGGCAAGGCCAATGACGCCGACGACGGCGCCGAGCAGGCGGCGCGTTTCAAATAGTTCTAGCGGGATCACCTTGTGCAGCAATGCGGCCGCCATGTCGAAGCCGCCGCCATACATATAGAGATTGGCGAACGACAGCGCGCCGGTATCCCTGAACCCGGAACCGTACATCCGCAGCAGCAGGTCGGCATATTCGGCGTGGGTATAATCGTCCCACCCCAGTCCGTAATCGCGGAAGGTAAGGCTTGCGACCAAAGCGACCGCGCCCAGCACAATGATGGCGAGTTCGTCGCAAGTCCGCTCCAACGAGCGCCTCGCCGGCGTTTCGATGGCCGAAGTCGTGATGGATGACATGGCTATTGGTAACCCGGCGTCCCTTTGGCCCAGCTTTGGCGCTTTTGGGCCTCATTCCCCGGCATCCATATAGCGCAGTTCCCTTTCCAAGTAATTGGCAATTGTGGCGTAATTTTCCTGATGCAACGCAACATATGGCATATCATTTGGTAGACGGTAAAAATACGGGCGGCGGGCCGGGCGGCCGGGCGGTCCGCAAAGTGTTGACCGGAATCTTCCAGCCGGGGCAGATATTTGGGGAACCGGCTCCGTAATTGCCGGTTGGCGATGCACATAATATGACGGTATCGTGGCGTTGGCGGCTTGCGAGTATTTCGAGCGCGGCCGCAGGGGGTGAGTTCGATGATGGTTGTCATGTTGGTCGCCGGGTTTGGCTTCGTTTTGGCGGGCCTGCTGGCGATCGGCTTCGGTATCCCGGTCAAGGAGTTCAGTTTCGGCAATACGCTGATTCTCACGGGCGTGATCGGGGTTTGCACCGGCGCAATCATGCTCGGCCTTTGGATGGCCGTGCGGGAGCTGAAAAACGTCGCGCGGCGGCTTGGCGCGGGAATCTCGGCCGAACCGCAGGGGGAAGTCGTGGCACAGCCGCTGGCCCCGCGCGCGCCAGCGCCGGGCGATGGCGGCTTCCTGTTCAGTCGCGACCAGCCGCCCGCAGCCGAGCATGCCGGCCGCGCCGAACCGGCCGCGCCCGCACCGCCGCGGCCGTGGCACGAAGAGGCTGCCTCGCGCGATCGCCCGCGCAGCGAGGTGCCGCCAGAGACCGAGCCGGCCGAGGCCGCATCGCCCGCCAAGCCAAAGCGCAACCTGCTGTTTTCCTCGTCGTCGCGGAAAGAGCGCGAGCGCGGCCAGACCCGAACCAGCGAACCGTTGCCGCCGGATATCCTGTCACCGGAGCTTCGCCCCAATCCACCGGCCGCACCTCCGCCGCTCGAAGCAACCGAAGCGCCACCCGCATCCTTCGACACTGCCTGGCCAAAATCGGAACGGCCGAGGTCGCCTGGCGAGGTTCCGCCGCAGCGGTGGAGTCCCAGGCCACCCCCGACGCCATCCTCGACATTCAGCGAAAATGCCGCGACCGGGCGAAACGAGGATCAGCCGCAGGTCACGGTGCTGAAGTCAGGCGTTGTCGACGGGATGGCCTATTCGCTCTATTCCGACGGTTCGATCGAGGCGCAAATGCCGGAAGGCATGATGCGCTTTGCCTCGATCGACGAATTGCGCTCGCACCTCGATCAGCGCCCCTGAGCGGACAATACTTGCAGCAAAATCCATTTTGAAAATAAAACACCGTTGTTCTTGTCAGATTCCCGGCGATCCGCTCATATTCGTCAAGTCGTGCAAGGTTCCGCAGCGTATAGGCGTGGCCGGATACTGTCAGAATCGCGCGGCCCGTCCGCAATCCGAGGGAAGGTTGAGCCATGACCGATGCCACCGGCAAGACGCCAGTCGAACTCACCGCCAGTATCGTATCGGCCTATCTCAGCAACAATCCGACCCAGGCATCGGAAATTCCGAACCTGATCAGCCAGGTTCATGCCGCGCTGATGCGGGTATCGACCGGCCGGGTCGAGGCCCCGCTCGAGCCGGCAAAGCCCGCGGTTTCCATCAAGAAATCGATGACGCCGGAATATCTGGTCTGTCTCGAGGACGGCAAGCGCTTCAAGTCGCTGAAGCGCCATCTGCGCACGCAGTACAACATGACGCCTGAGCAATACCGCGACAAATGGGGGCTTCCGGCCGACTATCCGATGGTCGCGCCGAATTATGCGGTGGCCCGTTCGCAGCTCGCCAAGAAGATGGGGCTCGGCCAGCAGCAGCGGAAGCGGAAGTAACTCGTCATTGCGAGCCAACGGGTCGGCGCGAAGCGCCGCCCGATGACAGGCTCCGCGAAGCAATCCATAGTGCCGCAGACCAAGTGTGGATTGCTTCGTCGCTTCGCTCCTCGCAATGACGGGCTAGGCTATCGGCAGCATCCTGAATGAGGCTTTCAGGAAGCGGCGGCGAGCGCCTCGCGCGCGTCGGAGCGAATCCGCTCGACCATGGAACGCAGGCCGTTGGAGCGCTGCGGCGTCAGGTGCTCGCGGAAACCGAATTCGTCGAACACTGCGATGGCATCGGTCGCGAGGATTTGCCGCGGCGTATGGCCGGAATACAGCGTCAGCAGGATCGCAATCAGGCCGCGGACGATGTGGGCGTCGCTGTCGCCGAGATAATTCAACCGCGGTTCGCGGTTGCCGCTGCGATCGATCTGCTTCGAAAGCCAGACCTGGCTGGCGCAGCCATTGACCTTGTTGGCCGCGGAATGCTCGGCCTCCGGCATCGGCGCCAGCGTACGACCGAGTTCGATGACGTACCGGTAGCGGTCGTCCCACTCGTCCAGCAGCGCAAAATTATCCCTGATTTCGTCGATCGTCATCTTGGCCTGAGTCCAATCCTCAAACCAGTTATATAGGATCGCGGGCGGCCGAAAGCGACGAAAATGGAACCAGTTCCGCGCTTAATTTGCGGTCACGGCGTCGGCGGCACGCGCCATTCGACGGTCATATCGTCCAGCGTCAGCGTGTCGCGGGGCGCTGCGACGGTGAGCGGGGCGTCGATATTCTCGCCACCGCTGATCGAGCCGGTGTGATCGGGCGCCTTCTTGTCGGTGATGATCTGATACAGCTTGCGGGCGCCCTCGGTCGCGCGCTGGCCGATGGCGGTTGCGGCCTGGCCGCCGACCTCGCAGGCCGCCGGCTGGCGCTTGCAGAATTGGCTCATGTCGGACACGGCTGCGGTCGCAGCCGATACGGCGTCGGACGCGCCGATCTGCGGCATCTTGTTCGATTCAGGTGTCTTTTCCCTGGGCAACAGCACGAGCACCAGCCCGAGCCAGAATGCCATGCGAAGCAGGAAAAACATCTCGCGACCCCGGTGATTTCTTTTGGTTGAATTGCGGTTGATGCCGCCGTTTGCTCCTGACTAGCAGCCGTCGATAAATCGTAAGTGTTTGCATTGAGGTAAACTCGCCGAAAATTGGCTGAAAATCCGACTGAATTGATTCGATGTAAATTTTCGATTGATATCGTCCTGGCGCTTGAACTCCGCTCGCCTTGTGCGTCCACCATTTCGAAACCATAGCGCGAACGCGCTGGAAACCCGACGTTCACCATCCGCGTCGAATGCGCATCGCATCCTGCGTCAAACCCCCGCGAATGTCAGGTGTTTGGCGGCCGGCCGCCGCACCTTAGTGTTCGCTTAAGTTCGCTCTGACACGGTGGGCCAAAGATAAAGGGGGCGTTCCGGCGCGTCTGTTCGACGAACAAGCCGAAGCGCAAGTAACCGTGAGTGTTTTGAGTATCATCCGCGACTGTCTCGATGCGCTGCTGCACCCGTCGGCGCGCTATGACGCGTTGACGCGCGCGCGTCATCGCGCGTTCATGGCGCCGCGGTTGCTCGGCAGCCTCGCCCTGCTTGCCGCATTTCCGGTATTTCTCGCGATGCGCGGCGCGCCCACCGCGCTTGAGGTCGCCGCATTCGCCTGGCTGATCGCACCCATTCTATTGTCGTGGTTTCTGTCGCGTACCGGCCGCTACGAAGGCGCACATGTGCTGTCGTCGCTGGCGCTAGCGGGTTTCGTCATGGTGGTCGCCGCGGCCACCGGCGGCATCGAATCCTTTGCCGCGGTCTGGCTGATCGTCATTCCGCTCGAGGCCGCGCTCTCGGCCTCGCGCCGCGTGGTAGCGTTTTCGTTCGCACTGGCAATGTCGTGCGCGGCGCTTTTGATCGTGCTCGGCCATTACCACTTGCTGCCGGTGCCGGATCTTGGCACCGCGCTGCGCGGCGCGCTGACCGGGTTTGGCGTGGTATCGGCGATCTTCTATGCGGCCGGCCTTGCCTTCGGCGCCGAATCGCTGGCGCGCACCACCGTGTCGCTGCTCTATGTCGAGGAAGACCGCTACCGCCTGCTGGCACGCAATATGAGCGACATGATTTCGCGCCATAGCCGCAACGGCGCGGTGCAGTTCGTTTCGCCCGCGGCCGAAACCATGGTTGGGGCGCCGGTCGCCCGGCTGCTCGGCCATGGCCTGTTCGACCGCGTCCATGTCGCCGATCGCCCGGCCTATCTGACCGCGCTGTCGGATGCCGCGCGGGGCGGCGAGGCGCGAAGCGTCGAGTTCCGGCTGCGGCGCGATGCCGTCCGCGGCCAGAACCACCCCGCCGATTTCATCTGGGTCGAGATGCGGTGCCGGCCGCTCGAGCCGGCATCTGGCGAAGCCGAGGTCGTCGCCGTCATGCGCGACGTCACCGACCGCAAGGTCCAGGAAGAGGCGCTCGAACTGGCGCGCATCGCCGCCGAGCAGGCGGATGCGTCCAAGACCCGTTTCCTTGCCACCATGAGTCATGAACTGCGCACGCCGCTGAACGCCATCATCGGATTTTCCGAGATGATCGTGCAGGAGGACGTGCTGATGATCGATGCTGCGCGCCGCAAGGAATATGCCCAGCTGATCAACGATTCCGGCCAGCATCTGCTGTCGGTGGTCAACGGCATCCTCGACATGTCCAAGATGGAAACGGGTAATTTCGAGATATCGCCGGAGCCGTTCGCGCCGCGGACAGCCCTGCTCAATTGCTGCAACCTGCTGGCGCTGAAGGCGCGGGAAAGCGGCGTCGATCTCGTTACCCGGGCGCCGGAAGATTTGCCCGTCATGAACGGCGATCCGCGCGCATTCAAGCAGATCGCGCTGAACCTCGTCGCCAACGCCATCAAGTTCACCGAGCGCGGCGGCAGCGTGACGGTCTCGGCCGTGGTCGAGGGATCGCGTCTGATGCTGCGCGTCGCCGACACCGGGGTCGGCATCGCCGCCGACGACCTCAGGCGGATCGGTGATCCCTTCTTCCAGGCCGGCAAGACCTATCAGCGCAAGCACGAAGGCACCGGCCTCGGATTGTCGATCGTGAAAGGCCTGGTCGGATTGCACAATGGCGAGATCAATGTGCAGAGCAAGATCGGCGAGGGAACCACGGTGACCGTAGCCCTGCCGCTTTCGTTCACGTCGCAGGCGCGAGAGCCGTCGAGCAATATCGCGACGCTGAAGCCGGCGCTGCGATCCGGATTACAAGACCAAGCCCATCAGGTGAAGAAAAGTGCCTAGAAAGATTGCCGATGACGATTTGATGCCCCGCCGCCGGCGTGGCGCGAAGGCGGTTGCGATCGAAGCCGAGGAGGAGCGCGGCCTCGTCATGCGCCTCCTGCTGCGCAGTCCGAAGGACATGGTGGCCGGCGTGCTGGCTTTCGCCGCGGTCTTTGCCATCATCACCAACGCGCTGTTCCTGCAGGCCGGCCGTCATCCGTCGCCGATGTTCGGCGGATCGGTCGTCACGCTGCCGCCGCCCGCGCCCCCGGTAGCCGTCGCAAGCCCGTTGCCGCGTCCGCGCCCGGTCGAAGTTGCGGTGAGACCCGCAGAACCGGCGCCCGCAGAACCGAAGGCGGTCGAGGTCAAACCGGTCGAGGCCAAACCGGTTGAGGTGAAGAACTCGGATCCCAAGACCTCGGATCCCATGACCAATCTGGTGGTCAAATCGACCGGTTCGGCTCCCGCTGCAGCTTCCAACGCGGCCAATCCGGCGGTCAAGCCGACCAGCGCTGCTCCCGTTGCAGCTTTGAACGTCGTGCGGCCGCCGGCGCCGATCCCGTCCCATGGCGACACCCAATCCACCGCCGCGCACCGCATAGCGGCGGTGCAGCGCGCGCTCACCCAATATGGCTACGGCCAGTTGAGGCCGACCGGCACCATCGGTTCGGACACCCAGGCCGCGATCTCGAAATTCGAGCGCGACCGCAAGCTCCCGGTGACCGGGCAGATGTCGGAACGGGTGGTCAAGGAGCTCACCGCGATGATCGGGCATCCGATCGACTAGGCCACGTCACGCCGTTTCCGGTGCGGCCGCCTTGCGCGACGAGAAGTGATCAGGGAGTGCCTTGAACTTGTCCAATACCCAGGCCACGCCCACCATCGCTGCCATACCGGCAACGCTGACGAGGATCTGGGCGGCGATATCGCCTTCGATCTGGACAAGGAACCAGTGCGCGGCGAATGACAGGAAGACGCCGAGGCAGAAGATCGGCAGCGAGTGCTGCCCGACGAGAACGAGCGGGCGCAGCAGGTTTGAACGCAAGGCCGGCCAGTCGCGCGGGACATAGCGCACGAACACCACCGCCAGTGCCAGGAAGTGGATCAGCCGGAACATGTCGAGATCGGATTTGTCGATCGGATAGATGACATGGATCATCCATTTCGGAATCATCGCATCCAGCACCGGAAGGTGCCAGGTCATCACAATCAGGAACGAGAACGCGATCCAGACGAGGGCCAAAATCAGGGCGGCGCGCGACCGGATCAATGCCGCAATCTCCGCGGCTCGGTTGAGGCCGCACCAGGTCCCGAACACGAACAGCAGCTGCCACGCGAACGGATTGAAGTACCAGTTTCCTCCCGGAAACGAAGGCAGATTCCAGTCGAAGTAACGTGCCAGTACGTAAAGGATCGCCGAGCCTAGCAGGGTCCAGCGTGCAAATTTGACGAGTCCCCACAGGATCGCCGGCAACGCGAGTACCAGCACGATATAAAGCGGCAGCACGTCGAGATCGACGGGCTTGAACTTCAACATCAGGGTTTGCCCGATCATCACGTCGGGGTGCTCGAGAAACAGAAAGATGTTGTACTCATTGCCGTACATCGGATTGTCGAAGCGGCGCGCGGCGCGCGCGATCTGGGCAACAAAAAACAGAAACAGGAAAATATGCGCGACGTAGAGATGCCAGGCCCGCTTCAGTAGTCGCTTGGTGGCGGCGAGAAACTGCCCGTTGGCAACCGCCGGGCCGTAGACGAAGCCGGCGGTATATCCGGAAATGAAAACGAAGAATTCAGCGGCGTCGCTGAAACCGTAGTTGCGCAGCGTCAACCAGCTGACGATATCGTAGGGGATGTGATCGAGAAAGACCATCCATTGTCCGATGCCCCGCACCAGATCGAGCCTCAGATCCCGCTCGGCCGGGGCCAGGAGACCATCATCATTTTGATCAGCCATCCCGTTTCTACCTTCTCCCTTCCGGCGAAGTGTGCGTAACTTGCCCCTGCGATACAAGCTCAAACAGACGACGTCGTGGACCCCGGCACCCGTCGCGCGGCATCAATACAGGGTACTAGCTTCAAAATATCCGCTGGCCTATCGTCGTCCTCATGCGATTGAAATCAAGTATCTGGGTGGCGGCCTATCTGCGCCGCTGTCACACCGAGGGAATCTTCGGCGCCGTCCGCCGGCGCGGCGCCGAAGAAGCCGGCGCCGTCTTCGTCAAGGTGGCGACGCTCGATGGCAATGCCATGCTGTATGCGCCCGCGCCGCAGACGGTCTATGACGAGAGCCGTCCGGCCGACCGCATCTTCACCGCGGCATCGCCGCAGCCGGTGCCGGAGCAGTCGGTGGAAGAACGTCTCGCCAAGGAAATCCGCTTCGACCCGGATGCCTGGATCGTCGAGACCGAGGACCGGGCAGGGCGGCACTTTCTGGATTTGGCCAACGCTTAGGGCTCATTCGAACGTGTCGCTCGTGGCCAGCTTCCAAATGCAGTAAAGTGTGAGACCGGACGCGCACCCGCGCTCTGCTTCGAAACTCGGTTCAGGCGGCAGACACCTCAAGAAGGCGGTCACGCATTTGACGGCGATGGGCGCCCGCTTTCGCCCTCGTTTGGAGGTTAGCTCGATACGCCGGTAGCCTGCCGCGCAATCAGGGCATTGGACGTTGGACTTTTTCATCGGGCGAAATATGCCCCGACGACAGGCCAACGTCACAGCCGCTCAAACCAGTTTCCTGAACGGCACAACCGACCGGAATGTGTGGCACGCTGCTTACCACGATCGGACCGCCGTCGGCGGCGTGGCTCATAAGCGTTTCAAGACACAGAAAAAATTTCTCAGCAAGCATGTAAGCCTCCCCCGGTTCGGAAGAGTTGGAATTAAATTACTCACGCGAGAAGGCAGTTGCTAGTCCCTGCGCATTGAAATTTTCATGAAAAAACGTCGATTTCACAGCCTTCATTCCGTTGAGCCCAATTAATTTAGTTCGTCTCTACCGAACGACTGACCGGTCGAAAAACTACAAGGACGCTGACCCATTCCGGGTGTGTGTGTAGCGCCCAACACACACAGTCCGGTCTGGCAGTTGCGGGATGGGGGCTTTGCCATACCTAGAAGGGAGCAATCCCGGGGGAACGGAATTGGACGCGGCGCCCATAGCGCGGTTGCTCGCCGCCGCCGAACCTTGCCGACATGGGCGGCGCGGCTGAGGTCTGGCGAGCGACATGAAGCAACGGAGCCCCGACATCGATGCCAGGCCGGTCTGCCGACTCGGGTCAGGGCCACGTGCCGAGATCATAGGGAGGTCAGGCCATGGAGATCGAACGCACTGCATTTGGCACCATCACGATTGACGGAAAGACCTATGAACACGACGTGATCATTCGTCTGTCCGGCGAAGTGGCAAGGCGGAAGAAAAAGCTTTCGAAGCGGTACTACGGCACCTCGCATGTCCTCTCGAAGGACGAAGCGAAGTTCGTCTTTGAGAAGGGATGCGAGCAGCTGGTTCTTGGCTCGGGCCAGTTGGGCAACGTGCACCTGTCGCCGGAAGCTGAGGCGTATTTTGCGAAAAAGGGTTGCACGGTCCTGTTGCAGCCGACTCCCGAGGCGATTCGTACGTTCAACAACTCGCATGCGAAGAAGATCGGCCTTTTTCACGTTACCTGCTGAATCGGGCCGGTCGCGACTGCGCTGCGGCGCATGAGCAAAGCCCGGGAGGCCACTACCACTGACCGCTGAGGGTCTTCCGCAACAGTGAGGTATTCCTCGACTTTGGCTTGCAGCATTATGGCGTCGCACAACTTCACCGCGTGACCTCCGCGTCAATTCGCGACTCATCTCCCTTGGATTATTAGGATATGCCTTGTCGTTGTCATAAAATCTTCATACGCCATCCCGATGGAGATATCGTTGAACGCGCGGCAGCCAATCGCGAGCGATGCGGGCACCGGCATTGCCGTGCGCCCGGGTGCGGAAATTGAACTTAAGCTGCTTGCGCCGCAAGGAGCCCTCGAAAAACTGCGCGAGGCGCCCGTCATTGTGCAGCATGCGCGCAACAGGGGTGCGTTTCACCGGCTGGAAACGGTGTACTACGATACGCCGGAGCGGCTGCTGTTCCAACATGGCATGTCGCTGCGCGTTCGACACAGCGGCAAGCACTTCATCCAGACACTGAAGCTTCCACCCAATAGCGGGCAACCGCTGGCGCGGCGGCAGTGGGAAGCGCCGGTTGACGGCATCACCCCTGATCTGGCGCGGCTTCCCGCCGACGAGGTCGGTGATCCCGTGACGACGCTGACCAACGACGCACTGGTGCCGGTTTTCGCCACCAAAGTTCGCCGGCATGCGCGGCAGCTCGACCTGCCCGATGCGTCGGTTGAAATCGCATTTGACGAGGGGACGATCGAGGCCGGTGCGCGCCAGCAAGTCCTGTCGGAAATCGAACTCGAATTGAAGAGTGGCAATGCCGGCGTCTTGTTCGATCTCGGAACGCAGTTGCTCGACGCTGCGCCGCTACGGGTCGGCACGCGCAGCAAGGCGGAACGCGGCTATGCGCTCGCATTCGACGTGGTGCAGTCTGCGGCGAAAGCTGAGTCATTCAGCGTTACCGCGGAGCATGTGGTCGACGACGTCATCGCACTCCTGGTGGGGTCCTGCTGGCATCATCTTCTTAAAAATCACAGGGTGGCGGAGGAGGGATCGGACCCCGAAGGCGTGCACCAGATGCGCGTCGCCTTGCGGCGTTTGCGGACGATCTGTGCGCTGTTCCGGCGCGATATTCCGTCGCCCTCATTCCAGGCGGTCAATAGCGAAGCAAAGTGGCTGATGCAGCAGCTCGGCCCGGCGCGGGATTGGGATGTATTCGCCGAGGCGACCATCACTCGCCTGGTCACGGCGGCTCCGGAGGTCGACCTCGGCGGCATGCGCGAGGCGGTCGAACGGCAGCGCAAGTCGAGCTACGCCGCGTTGCAGATCGTTCTCGCCGATCCGCGTTGCAGCCGCTTCCTGCTCTCGCTGGGGCATTTGGTAGAACGCCGCGGCTGGCGCAACGAGATCGACAGCGAAGCGCTGGCCGTCCTGTCGCAACCGATACCGACGCTTGCCGATAAAATTCTGGCGCGATTGCATCGCAAGGCCCTCGAGCGTGGCGCGCATTTCCGGCAGCTCAACATCGGTGCGCAGCACGATCTCAGAATCGATCTCAAGAAATTGCGCTATGCGGCGGAGTTCTTCCTGCCGCTTTATGCGACCCATGCGTCCGCGAAGCGCTACGTGAGGCGGCTCGCCAGGCTCCAGACCGGTCTGGGACGCGTGCGCGACATCGCAAGCACCCGTATCCTGCTCGATGCCATCCGGCAGGAAAACCAGCCTGCGCTTCATCTCGCCATCGGCGCGGTGGCCGGCTGGCAAGCCCGCGATCAGATGGCGGTGGCGAAAACGCTGCGCAGGCGATGGCGGCGGTTCAAGGCGACGCCGGCGTTCTGGGGCCGGTGAGTTCGTCATTTGGACTATGTAACCTGTGATGCTCGCGGCCAACTATCTGGCCTTCATCAAGCTCGCATCAACTTAGCGCCCCGAGCCATCCGTGCCGGTGCGTACAGCGGGGACAGCGCCCGGCTGAGGCGCCGGACGCGTTTGCGCAGGCGCTGTGCGCGCACGGTTGCGTTCGTCGTCGTAAAGCGAGGCACGATATTTGGCGCGGGTGACCGCCATCGTCGAGCCGCGCCACGCCGCCAGCATGATCAGGGCGGAGCGCTCGCTCAGGCGGTCGTACAGCCGCGACAGCCGGTAGACATTGTGCACCGAGGAGCCGAATTCGGGATCGAGGAACATCAGCACCCGCTGGAACACCGCGCTCGGCATATCCAGCGCGCGCGCCGCCGTGGCCAGCGGTTCGCCGCCGGGGTCGTTGACCACCTGGGCCGCGATCCGCGTCGGCAGGATCAAGGCATCGCCGAGCTCGAGGATGAAGTTTTCGCTGTCTTCGGCAAACGCCGCCATCTCCAGCGTCTCGATGGCGCGGGCGGCGCGGGCAGCCGGAATCCGCGCCGAAGCCTTCAGCGGCGTCGCGTTGAGATTGTGCAGGATCAGCGCGCGCTCGCTGGCGCTGGCTGCGAAAAACATGTCGCTGATTTCGGCGGCATCGTTGGGCCGCATCGACAAATTCGATGCCATCCGCAACTGCGCTTCGGTCGGCGCCTTGAGCGGCGGCGTCTCCGCCGGGAACGTGGGAATCGCCGATGCGACCGGAACGATCCGGCTGGGGTCGGAACGCCGTAATCCGAGCTTATTCAAAATTTCAGCCGGGGTCGCCGGATAGACCGCAAGCCGGGCCCGCACGGCCGCGCGGGTGGCGTCGTCGACCTCTTCGATCAGGCGGGAGGTCAGTTCGATGAATTGCCGCTCCTCGTCGCCGGAATGGGCGCTGGCCTGAACATAGAGATCGGTCAGCACGCGCAGCAAAGTAGGGCGGATATCGACGCCCTCGCGGCGCGAGAGCGTCATCAAGCCGTCGAAACCCGGAAACAGGGGAGTTGCAGTCATGGCAGCGTACGCGACTTTGGAGGTTCTAACCCCAGTCTACGCGGGCGGCTTTAAGAGCCGGTTAAGGAAAACAACCGGTGAAGAAATCGGATAAAATTGGCGCGGTGTCGAATTGGCCACAGCGGCCGACCCGTAATCGGCCCTGTCCATAAATTAATATGCCGTTAACCACGTGCTGTTCTTAATGATGGCATGTCGCAGGCCAGATGATGTCCGCGCGGCAACCAGAGAGAACGGAACATGTGCACCATCATTGAATTTCCGGCGGATGCGGCTTCGCGGCGGCCGGGCATGGATGGCGCGCCACGCGAGGGGCTGGGAACCTTGCTGATCCTTCCCGTTGTCCGGATCGAACGCGATACCGACGGTACGAGCGGTGGGCGCGGACCGGAAGAAGGTGCAGCACCCGGTCGCCGTCGCCGTCGGCGCTCCTGACATTGGACGTTTGAAAATGCCGGAGACGTGCCTTCCGATCCGGACCACCGGAGTTCGGCGTTCACTACCGGCTCTCGCTCTCCTGTTAATGGGCGCGGCCCTTGGCGGCTGCAGCGGCGGCGATTTTGGCCGTACCCGCCAGGACTTTCGCAACGACGACATGCACAGCTGGTTGGGCGCCGAGGTGACCGGCAGCGTCGGCCTCAAGGCGTCGCAGTTCCAGCTCACCGACAATGAACGCCAGCTGCGCGATCTCGCATATCCCTTGATCGAGCCGCCGCATTCGCGCCCGGCCTGGAAGAGCGTGTTCGGCGATTACCAGCCGCTGCCGTCTCCGTGGCGGCAGAAGGTCGTGTTCGACCGCACCACCTATGGGCGCACCCTGATCGACGAGCCGCATCGCTCACACACCTCGCGCTATCAGCAATTGATCGAGGATGTGCGCGACGACATCACCCGGTTCGAGCCGTTCTTCGCCTCGGCGGCGCGCGTGATCGAACTCGACCGCAAGCGCAATGCCAGTCTCAGGATGGTGTCGGAACTGTCGCCGCCCGAACGGGCCGACGCGATCGCCCGCATGGAAGAGAACAGCCTGATCGTGCAATGGATCCAGCAATGCCTGGAGCGGCGGATCTCGTCCTATCGCTGGGCGCTCGAGCGGCTGGTGATCCAGGCGCCGGATAATATCGCCGCCGAAGCCGACCGGCTGATCGGTGAACTCGCAGCGCAAACCGCCAATCCGCCGGTGGCAGCCCAGCCTGTGATCGGGCATGCCGTGACGGTGAAGGGCTAAACTATCGCTTGCGCTTGGTGGCAGGCCCGGCGCGGCCCGCTTTGGGGCGCTGCTTCCCAAGTTTCGCGATAAAGTTCTGCAACGCATCTGACGGCGGCCGGGCTGCGCTATAGGCAAGCCCGACCTGACGCTTCACATCCACCTCGATTTCGCGCACGACGACGTCGGGATTGGCGCGCGCCACGCCTTCCGGAACGATGGCAATGCCGACGCCGGCGGCGACCAGCGCCATCGCCCAATCCTCCGATTCGGCGATGGCCGCGGGCTGGCGTGCCGATGCGTTGCGGCCGAAGAACGCGCTCTGCTCGCAGTGGCAGCGATCGATCATCGGCACGCCGGCAAGGTCCGAGGTGCGAAGCCGTTCTTTCAGAACGAGCGGATGCGATGGCGGCAGTGCTGCGACATAGCGTTCGACCCAGAGCGGAATGAAATGCTCGCCGGCGTCGATGATGTTCCTGGAAATGATCCGCGCATCCGCGGCTTCCTTGATGCCGACCAGACGGAGCGCAATCTCGGAATTGCCGGTCAGCGGCTTCAGCAAGGCGATCGTGCGGGGTTGATCCAGCGTGCGCATCAGGCCGAGCGTCAGCGCATGCCGGGTCGACGGCTTTCTGAACAGATTTCGCGCAGCATCGGTGTCGTCGATGATGCGGCGGGCCGCTGCGTAAAACTGTTCGGCCGACGCGGTCGGCGCGACGCCCTTCTTGTGCCGGATGAACAGCGTGGTGCCGAGCTCGGCTTCCAGATGGGTGATCGCGGCCGAGATCGAGGGCTGCGAGATGAAGCAGCGTTTCGCCGCGGCCGTCAGGTTACGTTCCCGGAACACCGAGGCGAAATATCGAAGCTCGCGGATATCCATAGTCCTATCCTATCGATGATATCGGATATGAATATTTTACCTATGGAAATCCGGATGGCAAGCAAGGCGCTTCAACTCAGCCGGGGAATTCGTCATGCGCATCCACCATCTCAACACCGGCACCATGTGCCCGATCGGGCGGCGTCTCGTGAACGGCACCGGCAGCATCTTCCAGCGCGCCCGGATGGTTTGTCACTGCCTGCTGGTCGAGACCAATGACGGGCTGGCGCTGGTCGATACCGGCATCGGGCTGGACGACATCAAAAACCCGCCGCGGCTCGGCCGCAAATGGGTCCGGCAAACCACGCCGCGGCTCGATCCGGCCGAGACCGCGATCCAGCAGGTCAAGTCGCTGGGCTATTCACCCGGCGATGTCAGGCATCTCTTGCTAACGCATCTCGATCGCGATCATGCCGGCGGCGTTCCGGATTTCCCGAAGGCGAAGGTGCATGTCCATCGCAGCGAATACGAGATGGCAGTGTCGCAAAAAATCCCAGCGCCGAAGGGCCGCTACATCACTGATCAATGGAAGCACGGCCCCGACTGGGCGTTCTATGGTGAAGGCGGTGAAGACTGGTTCGGCTTCAAGGGCGTGCGCGCACTGGGGAATAGCGAACCGGATATTCTGATGATCCCGCTGCCCGGCCATACGCTGGGCCATTGCGGCATCGCCGTGCGGGCCAAGGACAAATGGTTGCTGCATGCCGGCGACAGCTACTTCTTCCATGGTCAATTGCAGACGCCGCCGCGGATGCCGCTGGTGCTGGGGATGTTTCAGCGCAAGGCCGATATGGACCGCGCCACGCGCATCGCCAACCAGGAGCGATTGCGGACGCTAAAGGCAACCCACGGCGATGCCGTGACGATCGTCAACAGCCATGATCCCGTCGACTATGAGAATTGCCGCTGTGGTTCGTCGCACGCCTGACGGCTGGTTAGCGCTTGCCCCGCGGCGTCGGAGGTGGTGGCGGAGCGGGCGCGGGCTCTTCCTGCTTGGCGACCGGAGCATCGGTCTGCACCTTGCAGCTCGATGCCGCGAGCGAGGCCTGCGCCTGCGGCATCAGGCCCGGTTCCGGCGCCATTGCTTTCAGCACGATCAGGCCGGTGGCGGTCGGCGAGTCGATGATCAGCCGGTCGGCGGCGGTGACCTCTTCGTCTTCCGGCAATTCATTGTGTTGCGCTTCCGTCATCAGGTCGAGTTCGATCACCTTGCGGCCGGCCGAGCGGTCGTTGATGGCGTAATAGGCGACCTCGTTGCGCGTATAGAACGACACCGAGGTGTAGGCCTGGCTGACCGGCACCGTGAGCTTGATTGGCCCGCCCGACAGATCGTAGCGGCAGATCGCAAGCGCAAAGGCCGGATCCATGAACGGCATCGACGCGTTGTTCGGATCGGCAAGCGGCAGCGGCGTCACGGCGTTGAGTTTGGTCATCGGCGTCAGGCGCGAATAGGCGTCCTGGCTCGCAATCCGCGGTAACGCCAGCACGCTGACGAGATGCACCACGCCGCCCAGCAGCACGCCCGCGATGATGGTGAACACGAGGCGGATCATGGGCAACCCACCGTCGATATCGAAGGCATCGGCGCATCGCGCTGGGTTCGCGTCGCAACCCCGACCGGCGTGTCGTACAGCCGCAGCATCAGCGCGTAACGTTCGATCCCGCCGGTCGGCAGCCAGTTTCCGGCGCGCGAACGCGAGGCCACGCGGATCTCGAACGCGCCGTCGGAGCCGCGGATGATCTCCTGGCTGGTGAAGCCGTAACGCTGCAGCGAGTTGGCGACCAGACGTCCCTTGCGGTCGAACAGCGTCAGCGTCCAGAACCGCGCGGCCGGCGTGACCCCGCTGACGACGATGTCGCAGCGGCCGTCGAGCGGCTTCTTCTTGTCGTCGGTGGTCGCCGAGAAGGCGATGCCGTCGCCGGTGCCGATCGGCAATTCGCCGCTGCGGGCGATCGACGCCCGCGAATAGGGATCGACGTCGGCGGTGCCGCTCTTCGGCCGCGCGGTCCAGGCGCCGATCGTCAGCGTGCCGAGATCGGTGCCGCGCGTCGCCGTCAGATAGGTCGAGCCGAGGCCGACCACGGTGGCGAGGATCAGCGCCAGCAAAGTGATGAAGATCAGCCGCACGGGCCAGTGCTCCGCAAATTCACTGCACTAGTTCTTCCGCGGCGCGGGCGCGGTCTGGTCGCCCTGTCCCACCGCTGCGTAGTTCTCCGGGAACGCCAGCGCGCCCGTCGAGACCGGCGCCGGCTGTTCGCTGGACGACGTCTTGCCCGCGGTCTTGCCGGCGTCGTCGAGCAGCTTTTCGACGCGCACCAGGATATCCGCGCCGCGCTTGGTCAGGACCGGCGGCGGTCCCGGCTTGGTCTCCAGCACCTTTGGCGCGTTGTTGGTCGCGATCGTCGCCGGCGTCGTCGGTTGCGGCAGTTTCGCCCCCATGCCGATGCCAGGGATCTCCCGGACCTCCACGCCCTGGTGCGCCGCGACCATGATGTCGTGCCAGGTCTGCGCCGGCAGCGAGCCGCCGGTCATGCGGTTGGTCGGCGAATAGTCGTCATTGCCGTACCAGACCGCGCAGGTGAAGTTGCCGGTATAGCCGACGAACCAGGCGTCGCGATACGCGTTGGTGGTGCCGGTCTTGCCGGCGGTGGGAATGCCGTCGAGCGCCGCGCGACGCGCGGTGCCTTCGCTGACGACGTGGCTCATCATGCCCGCCATATCAGATGCAACCGAGGCCGGGATCGCCTGCATCGGCTTTTTGCCGTCGCGGTCGAAGCGCCAGACAAGGTCGCCGGCGCCGGTGCGCACTTCCAGCACCGCGTGCGGCGTCACCGACTTGCCCTTGTTGGGGAAGGTCGCGTAGGCCACGGCATGTTCGATCACGGTGACTTCGTCGGCGCCGATCGGCAGCGACGGCGTATCCGGCAGCGGCGCCTTGATGCCGAAGCGGCGCGCCACTTCGACGATCTTGGCGCGGCCCCTCTTGGCGGCCTCCCACTCGTTTTTCGGATTCTGGCCCTTCGGATAATTGCCGATCGCGATCGACAGCTTGACCGGCACCACGTTGATCGAGCGGGTGATCGCCTGCGTCAGGGTCACCGTTCCCGAGTAGGAGTGGCCATAATTTTGCGGACACCAGTTGCCGAGGCAGACCGGGCCGTCGACCACGGTCGAGTTCGGCGTGAAACCGCTCATCAGCGCGGTCGAGTAGACATAGGGCTTGAACGACGAGCCGGGCTGCCGATAGGCATCGGTCGCGCGGTTGAACTGGCTCGCGCCATAGTCGCGCCCGCCGACCATCGCGCGGACGCCGCCGTCGAGATCGGCGACCACGGTGGCGGCCTGGGTCGCGTGATAGTCGCGGCCGAACTGGCGCAACTGGTTCTCGATCGCCTCTTCGGCGGCATGCTGCACGTTCATGTCGATCGCGGTGCGGACCACGAAGACGCGTTCGGTGTAGGATTTCGGGAACGTATCGACCAGCTTGCGCATCTCGTCGAAGGCGTAGTCGAGATAATAGTTCGGCGAAGCCTCGTCGCGGCGGTCGACGGCGAAGGCCGGATTGCGCCGCGCACCGAACACCTGGCCTTCGGTCATGAAGCCGGCGTCGACGAGGTTGTCCAGCACCACGTTGGCGCGGGCGCGGGCGGCGGGCAGGTTGATATGCGGCGCGTATTTGGTCGGCGCCTTGAACAGGCCGGCCAGCATCGCGGCTTCCGCCAGATTGACGTCACGCGCCGACTTGTTGAAATAGAAATGCGCCGCACCGTCGACGCCGAAGGTGCCGCCGCCCATGTAGGCGCGGTCGAGATAGAGCTTCAGGATTTCGTTCTTGGTGAGGCGGGTCTCCAGCCACACCGCGAGGAACGCCTCGTTCACCTTGCGCTCGATCGTGCGCTCGTTGCTCAGGAACAGGTTCTTCGCCAACTGCTGCGTGATCGACGAACCGCCCTGGCGCACGCCGCCGGCCTGCGCGTTGGTCAAGAGCGCGCGCGCGGTGCCGGCGATGTCGATGCCGAAATGGTCGTAGAAGCGGCGGTCTTCGGTCGCAAGCGTGGCCTTGATCAGATTGTCCGGAAAATCTTCCAGCGGGATCGAGTCGTTGTGCTTGATGCCGCGGCTGCCGATCGGATTGCCGTAGCGGTCGAGGAACGTCACCGCGAGGTCGGACTTCTTCAGCCAGTCGTCGTCGGCGGTTTCGCGAAATGCCGGCACCGCCAGCGCCAGCATCAGGATCATGCCGCCGAGGCCGATGGTGGCGGCCTCCGACAAAGGTTCGATGAAGACCCAGCGCTTCCAGCGGCCGACATAGAAGCGGTCCATGAAGGTCGAGTAGCGCTCATAGAGTTCGCGCAAGCCCTTGCCCGACGAGAACAGCGTCGAGTCGATGCGCGCATCCAGGTCCAGAAAGAAGTTCTGGATCTTCTTTTTCCATCGCGCTGGAATGATCTCGCGCACTGGGGCCCTTGGTCGGTTCGAAGGCGCTCAAGCGCCCGCCGGGCACTGTCGAGGCGTCTTGCTTTCTTGTTGCGGCAAACCCAAGGCGCTTTTGCGACCCGCTATCACGCCCTTGGAGACTCGCGGCTGTTCTATCCGAGCAGACGCCATAAACCAATGGTCGGGCTCACGATTTTGAACAGTAGTGCTAATGCTGCCCAGCGCCTTTTCCGGGGTTGCACACCCTGCCGCTTGCGCACCGGCCACCCCACCTCCTAGAAGGGCTGACGCCCAGCCGAACCGGAACCGACCGATTTCATGACCGCACCGCCTAAACCGCCCTCCGCCCAAGAGGGATTCTTCTGGAAAACCAAGACGTTGGAGGAGATGTCCAACGTGGAATGGGAGAGCCTGTGCGACGGCTGCGCACGCTGCTGCCTGGAGAAGCTCGAGGACGAGGATACCGGCAAGATCTATTTCACCCATGTCTCCTGCAAGCTGCTCGATGCCGGGCTGTGCGCCTGCAAGGACTATCAAAACCGTTCCGACAAGGTTCCCGATTGCGTCCGGCTGACCCCGGAAAACGTCCGCACCCTGAACTGGCTGCCGCCGAGCTGTGGCTACAGACTGGTCGCCGAAGGCCGCGATTTGTACTGGTGGCACCCGCTGATTTCGGGCGACCCCAATACCGTGCATGAAGCCGGGGTTTCCGTGCGCGGGCGGGTGCAGGGCACCGAGAACCAGATCGCGGATGCCGATCTCGAGGATCACATCGTGCAATGGCCGGCGCAGTTGCCGAAGCGGGCGCGGCTGAAAAAGCGGCCGAAAGCCTGATTTTCTGGGGCTGATTCATTGGGCCGTTTCCTGGGGCCGATCGATCACATGATTGCGAAGATGCCGTCGCGGGATGCACCCATGCGCGCAAGCGGCTGCCCGGAAACGATTTTACCGCGTAAATGGCAGGGAACAGAACGAATCCGCCGTGGTGTTGCGCCGCGCAGCAAATAATAAGTCCGAGATGAACAAATACGAACGGCAGCGCCGCCAGCCTGCCGACATCAAGACATTGCCGGACGACGTCGCCGCCGAGCTGGCGCGCATGCCGGCCGAGGTCATCGACATCAGCGATGCGCCGCCGATCGCGCCGCCCGCGCCGCTGACGCCGGGCGAGGTTCGCAC
The DNA here is from genome assembly GCA_900129675.1 of Bradyrhizobium erythrophlei. GTDB lineage: Bacteria > Pseudomonadota > Alphaproteobacteria > Rhizobiales > Xanthobacteraceae > Bradyrhizobium > Bradyrhizobium erythrophlei_A. The sequence goes on from FSRD01000003.1 coordinate 667,736, forward strand.
CATCCTGATGAGCCTGCTGCTGACGATGTTTTTGGCAGCCCTCGACCAGACCATCGTGGCGACCGCGCTGCCGACCATCGGCCGCCAGTTCCAGGACGTCTCCAACCTGTCCTGGGTGATCACGGCCTATCTCTTGGCGTCGACCGCGGTCGCGCCGGTCTTCGGCACGCTCAGCGACATCTACGGTCGCCGCGTCATGATCATCGTGTCGCTCAGCCTGTTTGTCGCGGGCTCGATCCTCTGTGCGGTGGCGCCGAACATCACGGTGCTGATTCTGGCGCGTGGCCTGCAGGGGCTCGGCGGCGGCGGCATCATGCCGGTGGTGCAGACCGTGATATCCGACGTGGTTAGCCCGCGCGAGCGCGGCCAGTACCAGGCCTATTTCAGCGGCGTGTGGATGGCGGCGGGGTTGGTCGGGCCGGTCGTCGGCGGCGTGTTCGCCGAGCATCTGCACTGGTCGCTGATCTTCTGGATCAACGTGCCGCTGGCAGTCGTTTCGCTGGCGATGCTGTTGCCGAAGATGGGCAAGATTCCGGTGTTCCACCGCAGGCGCAAGGTCGACTGGCTCGGCGGTGTGCTGCTGATGGCATCCGCCGTCGCGGTCATGCTGGTGCTGACCTGGGGCGGCAACCGCTATCTCTGGCTATCACCGACGATTCTCGCGATGATGGGCGCTGCGATCGCGCTGGCGGGTGCCTTTGTCTGGCACGCGAGAAATACCGAAGAACCCTTCCTGCCGCTGTCGCTGCTGACGCGCGGGACGGTGGTGCCCTATGCGATGGTCGCCGGCGCCTGTGCGCTCGGTGCGCTGATCGGACTAACCGTGCATCTGCCGCTGTATTACGAGGTGGTCTACCATCTCAGCGCCAGCGAGGCGGGCCTTGCGCTGATCCCGCTCGCCGCGATCTCGACCTGCGGCGCGGCGTTTGCCGGCCGCACCATGGCGCGCGCAAAGCATTATAAGCGCGTCGCCATCGCCGGAACGTCGCTGGCGACGATTTTCGGAATTGTGCTGGCGACGACCACGCTGCCGCTGTGGGGATTGTTGACGATCCTGTCCCTGTTCGCGCTCGGGCTCGGCACGACGTTCCCGGTCAGCGTGACGTCACTGCAGAACGCGGTGGCGCGTCCGCAGATCGGCACCGTGACCGGTGCGATGAATTTCTTCCGCGCGCTGATGGCCTCGTTCACGGTCGCGGCGTTCGCGGCGATCCTGCTGATGGCGCTGGGCGCGGACATTTCGCTCACCGGCGAACATCGCGGCCCCGTGAACTCGATCCCCGTCGCCGATATGATCATGGCATTCCGTTATGTGTTCGGCGCCGCCGCCGTGATGCTCGCCGGCGCCGCGCTGTGCATGGTCGCGATGGAAGAACGGCCGCTGGCCGGTCCTGCGACGGTGCCCGCGGAGATGGCGGAGTAGGGCGCGGGAGCCCCTTTTCGTGCCGTCGGCCGCCCCGCCGCGCCATCCGCGCGGCTATCCCTGAGCCGCGATTTGATCTACAGCGGCCGCAGCAAATCAAACGTTGAAATCCGACAAGGAGCCGGCCATGAGCAAACCGTCCATCGAGCAGACAAAGATGGGCGCGGAGGGGATCGCCTTCTGCATCGCGCGGACCCTGATCGAACGCGATCCCTCGCTGAAAGCGCCGATGCGCGCCAATTTGCGCAAGATGTGGGAGCTCTTGGAAGAGCGGGAAGACCACGGCGCGGCCGACATGGTCGACACCATGATCAAGGCGCTCAACGATCCCGCGTTCTTCAAGCCGTGAGCTAACCGGGCTGTTCCAGCCTTGTGTCGATTTCCCCGCGCAGCAGCGCAAAATCGATCGGCTTGGTCAATAGCCCGCTCGCGCCGTTCTCGATCGCCTTGCGCCTGGTGTCGGGATCGCCGTAGGCGGTGATCATGATGACGGGAACGTCGGGCCGCATCGCCTTGACCTTGGGCAGCATCTCAAGGCCGGTCATGCCGGGCATGTTAATGTCGGACAGGATCAGGATCAGCGACTGCTCGATCGTGGAGGCTATGCGCGCCAGCGCATCGGCCGCCGAATTGGCAAAATCCATCACAAAGCGCTGGGCGCGCAAATCCCTACGAAATTGCTGGCGAAACAGCGCCTCGACGTCAGGCTCATCATCGACCACGAGAACCAAAACGCTCACGTCTGACCTCTGTTCTTGTTTGGAAGATTGCCGATCCTCGGCAGCACGATGCGGAATTCGGTGAATTGCCCGGGCGCTGTCTCGACGTCGATCGTGCCACCGTGTTGTTTCACGATGATGTCATGGCTCATCGACAGGCCAAGGCCGGTGCCTTCGCCGGCGGGCTTTGTCGTGAAGAACGGATTGAACATCTTGTCCTTCACCTCCGGCGGGATGCCGGTGCCGTTGTCGCGAATGCGGATTTCCACGCTGTCGCCGAGATCGCGGGTCGCCGCGCTGAGTATGGGATCGAACGCCGCGTCGCCGTTCTCGTTCTTGCGTTTTGTTACCGCATAAAAGCCGTTCGCGACCAGATTGAGGAACACGCGGGTAATTTCTTGCGGAAATACGTCGACGATGCCGGCGGCCGGGTCGAAGTTGCGCTGCAGCGTGACATTGAAATTGGGCCTTTCGGCGCGGGTGCCGTGATAGGCGAGATTGAGGCTTTCATCGACCAGCGCATTGATGTCGGCGGGCCTGTGATCGCCTGATCCCTCGCGCGAATGCAACAGCATGTTCTTGACGATGGAGTCGGCGCGCTTGCCGTGCTGAACCACCTTTTGCAGATTGTCCTTCAGCAGGCCCGTGAGCTCATCGACCTCTTTTCGAATCCTGTCGCTGATCGCGGCCGGCTTGAGCACGTCGTTCAGCTCGTCGGTCAATTCCGCGGAGAGCGCGGCAAAGTTGTTGACGAAGTTGAGCGGGTTCTTGATTTCGTGGGCGATTCCAGCAGTGAGCTGGCCGAGCGAGGCCAGTTTCTCTGTCTGCACCAGCCGGTCCTGCGCGGTACGCAGATTGTCGAGCGAGGCAGCGAGTTCCCTGGTACGCGCCTGCACCTCGTCGAACAGGCGGACGTTTTCGATCGCGATCACCGCCTGATCGGCGAAGGTCGCGATCAGTTCGATCTGTTTGTCGGTAAACGGCCGCACGACGGATCGGGTCAGGGTCAGCGCGCCGATCGGCGTGCCTTCACGCAGCAGGGGCACGCCGAGAAAAGTACGGGGATTGCCGCTCAGCTGCTGGCCCTCAAAATCGTACTCGGGATCGGCGAGTACGTCGTTGACATGGACAATGCGGCCCTCGAGCAAGGTTCTTCCGGTAATCGTGCGTCGCTCGGGCTTTACCGGAAGGCCCCTGACATATTTCGTGAACTCCGGCGGAAAGCCGTACGAGCCGGCCCGATAATATTCGTCGCCTATTCGCCGGGTGATTGCCGCCATGTCGGCCTCGCAGAGGCTCGCCGCCGATTCGACGAGCGTATCGAGCACCGTCTGCAGATCGAACGCGGAACGGCTGATCACCTTGAGCACGTCGGCGGTCGCGGTTTGCTGTTGCAGCGCCTCGCTGAGGTCGCGGGTTTTCGCTTGCACTTCCTCGAACAGGCGGACATTGCCAATGGCGATCACGGCCTGATCGGCGAAGGTCTGCAGCAGGGTGATCTGCTTGTCGCTGAACGGCTGTACGTCGGTGCGACGAAGTACGATCGCCCCGACGCTCTCGCCCTCGCGCAGCAAAGGCACGCTCAAAACAGTACGAACATTGGCTCGGCGCGCGAACGCGCGGGCGTCTGGGAACTCTTCGCCTTCGGTTGAGAGGAGGTCATGCACATGAATCGGCCGGCGCTCGATAACGGCTCTCCCCGAGGCCCATTGGCGGTTGATCGGCTGGCGCTCCCATACGACAGGAATCGATCCATGCTGGGCCTTGAACACGAGGTCGCTGCCATCTCTCAGGACCACGAGCGCATCGTCCGCCTCGCAAAGCTCGCAAGCGCTCTCAACGATCGCTTCGAGAACCGGTTTGACATCGGTCGGCGACGAGGCGATCACCCGCAGGATGTTGCCGCTTCCGGTTTGATAGGTCAGTGCTTCCGTCAGGTCGCGCGTTTTCGCCTGCACCTCGTCGAACAGGCGGACGTTTTCGATCGCGATCACGGCCTGGTCGGCGAAGGTGGTCACCAGGTCTATTTGCCGGTCGGCAAATAGACCGGGCGCGGTCCGTGAAAGCGCCATGGCTCCAATCGGCTGGCCTTGCCGCATCAGGGGTACGGCCAACATCGCGCGAAACCCCGTGAGTTGCTGCCAGGGATTATTGGTGAATTCCGGGTCGACCAACACGTCGGCTGCGTGTGCGATGCGGCCATCGAGCACAGCCCGACCGCTGAGCGTGCCCCGGTGCGGCGCGCTGGCCAGTGACTTCCTGAACTCGAACTTCTCGGCATGTGGCCCGAAATAGGAGAGCGGTCTTAGAACACCTTCCTCGTACAGTAGCAGCATGCCCTGGTCCGCATTGCACAGCGTCGAAGCCGACGTGACAAGCGTATCGAGCACCGACTGGAGGTCGAACGCAGATCGGCTGATCACCTTGAGCACGTCGGCGGTCGCGGTTTGCTGCTGCAGCGATTCTAAAAGATCACGGGTCCGCGCCTGTACCTCATCGAACAGCCGCGCGTTCTCGATCGCGATCACCGCCTGATCGCCGAAGGTCTTAAGCAACTGGACGTGGTGCTCCGCAAACGTCCCCGGCTCCCTGCGCGTGACGCTGATCATGCCGATAGGTGTCCCGTTGTTCATCAGAGGCGTGAACACCATGCTGCGATAGCCGCGCTGGCGTGCCAGTTCTCTGTTCAGGGGCGGCACATCCTCTGATTCGGTATCGGTGAATTGCACGGCCTCGCCGTCGCGGACCAGCAGGAAGGGTGGAAATTCGGCCAGCGGCACCGGGAATGTCGCTTTCAAGGCCTCGTCCGCCGCCGCATTGGTCGGTGTGAGCGCGACCAGTTGAAGCATGTCGCCCACGAAGCGCACCACGGTGGCCGAAAAGCCGCCGATCAGCTTTTTGGAGCTCTCGGCAATGGCGTCGAACACCGGCTGCACGTCCGACGGCGAACTCGCGATGACCTTCAGAATATCGGCGGTCGCGGTCTGCCGCTCCAGGGCCTCCCTCGTCTCGTTGAAAAGCCGGACATTCTCAATCGCGATGACCGCTTGGTCCGCAAAGGTCTGAAGCAGTGTGAGTTGCCTGTCCGAAAATTTGAAGCCAGCCTGCGGGTGCGTGAGGATGATGCTGCCGGCGCCCTTGTTTTCGCTGATCAGCGGCACGAAGATGATGTTCCGGAAACCGCCCGCGGCTGCGGCCCTTTGGGTAAACTCCGGTGTGCCGGGTGCCTTGATGTCGGGAATCTGGATAATGCGGCGCTCGAGAATGGCGCGTGCCGAGGGTGAGCGGTCCGGGTCGAATAGTATCGGATACGTGGCCTCGGCCGCTTTGTGATCAAAGCTCGGAACGAGTTGGGCGACCGCATTCCAGTGCAGTTTCCCGTCTTTCAACGTTGTGATCGTGGCAGAGCACGGTTCGAAGAGCTTCGCTGCGCTGTTGACGATCGCGTCGAACACCGGCTGCACGTCCGACGGCGAACTGGCGATGACCTTCAGAATATCGGCGGTCGCAGTCTGCCGCTCAAACGCCTCCCTGGTCTCATTGAACAGCCGCGCGTTCTCGATGGCGATGACCGCCTGATCGGCGAAGCTTTGCAGGAGCGCGAGCTCCTCGGCGGTGAAAGGTTCGAGGCGGTCACGATGCACGATGAGCGCGCCGATCGCTCTTCCCTCGCGGCGAAGCGGCGTACCGGACATGGTGCGGGTGCCGGCCGTTCGCGCCGGAGCTAGCCCGGGCCACCTGGCCATCGCCGCCGGATCATCGATGTCAGCAACGTGGACCTGCCGGTTTTCGAGATAGACTGCACCGGGCATGAACTGCGGCGTGATCGCGGCATGCGCCAGCGGGATCGCGGCGGCGATCCGCTCCGAGCCGGCGCCGACGCGGAGAGTCCGGCCCCAGCGCTCGCCGTCGGCGATCAGCAGCGAGACGCTGGAAGCACCGAACAGGCTCGCCGTCGTCTCGGCGACCTGCTGCAACGAGCGCTCGGCATCGCCGCCTGCGTTGGCGATGGCGCGCAGGATGTCGGCGCTGGCACTTTGGCGATCCCGCGCAATCCCCAGTTCGCTCTGAAGCCGGCTGTTCTCGGAGAGGGTCGTTTGAAGCTGCCGCTCCAGATCAGCGACTACCCGTCTGAGTTCGGCTACCGCATCCTGGGGAAGCGCCGTCATTCAATCAATCCATTTCGCCCCACGCCGAACCGGCGGGGCCCAAACCGAGGCAGGGCCGTGCCGGCCGTCCGCCCATGGAAATGGAGTATTCCATCCCAGGGGCGCCCGAGCTAGTGCCCGGTTCCCCACAAAAGCGGAAATGGCCGCGCTGGTTAAGGCCTCAGGTTCCCGGCCTCGATACCTCGATCTCCTTTGAGGTGATGAACTCCAGCAGCACCGGGATGCCTTCCTTGGTCTTGGCAATGCCGCGCTGGATCGCCGGGATGATGTCCTCCGGCTTGGTCACCCGCTCGCCATAGCCGCCGAAGGCGCGCGCCATCGCGGCGTAGTCGCCGGAGATGTCGGTCGAGCGATATTTCTCGGTCGAGATCGGCATCACCTTCAATTCGATCGCCATCGAGAAATTGTTCAGCAGGATCGACATGATCGGAATCCGCTCGCGCACCGCGGTCTCGAAATCCATGCCGGTGAAGCCGATCGCGGCGTCGCCCCAGACATTGATGCAGAGCTTGTCGGGCTTTGCGAGCTTGGCGCCCATTGCGAGGCCGAGGCCGTAGCCGAGCTGCGTGGTCTTGCCCCAGCCGATATAGGACAGTGGTTCGACCGCCTTCCAGAACGGCGACAGCTGGTCACGCGGGCTGCCGGCGTCGTGGGTGATGATGGTGTTCCTGATGTCGACGGTATGCTGCAGGTCCCACAGCACGCGGTAGGGATTCAGCGGCGCGTCGTTATGGGTGAGCTTCGGCATCCATTTTGCCAGCCACTCCTTGTGCGAGGCCGCGATCTCGGCGGCCACCGCGCTCGCGTCGCGGTCGGAGGTGACGCTCCTGCCGATCTCTTCCAGGAGCGCATCGAGCACGAGCCCGGCATCGCCGACCAGGCCGATCCTGGCCTCGACATCCTTGTTGAGATGGTTCGGGTCGAGCGTGGAATGGATGATGGTCTTGCCCTTCGGCATCGCGATGCCGAACGAGGTTTCGGTAAACGAGCAGCCGATGCCGAAGATCACATCGGCCTCGGCCAGGAATTTTGGCACCGCGCGCGGCACGGCGAGGCCGCCGGAGCCGAGCGACAGCGGATGCGTTTCGGGAAACGACGATTTGCCGCCGAGGCTGGTGGTGACGGGAATGGCGAGCCGTTCGGCGAGGCGTTTCAGCTGCGGCCATGCCTTGGCGTAATGTACGCCCTGGCCGGCATAGATCACCGGCCGCCTGGCGCCGATCAACAGCGCCGCCGCTTCCTTCACATGCGCAGGATCGGCCCCGTAGCGGGTGCGCAGAACCGGCGTGTAGTTCAAGGGCTCCGGCACGTCCTCGTTCCACATGTCGGCCGGGATCTCGACGATGACGGGCCCGCCGCGGCCGTTTTTCAGTTTCGTGAAAGCGCGCCGAAAGATGTTGCAGACCTCAGCGGCGATGTTGATCGGTTCGGACGATTTTGCAAAAGCCTTCATTGCCTGGCTGGAATTGAAGTTCGGCTCGATATTCGCAAGCCGGCGCGCGTAGCCCATCGGCAGCACCAGCACCGGGACGGATTCGCCAAAGCATTGCGCCACGCCGCCCATGGCGTTTTCGGCGCCCGGCCCGTGCTGCATGCAGAACGCGCCGATGGAGTGGCCCGAAGTGACCCGCGAGATTGCGTCCGCCATGTGCAGCCCGATGCGTTCCTGCCGCACCATCACCGGCCGGATATCGGCAATGGCGGCATGTTCGATCAGATGATTGACCGGATAGCCGCAGAGGATCTCGATCCCCTCGCGCTTCATGATTTCTGCGATCGCGGTGCCGAGTTTCATGGCGGTCTCTCCCCCTTGATTCAGGCCGGTTTGGTCCGACCCTGTTACCGCCAGTTGGAACAGGATTTTGCCGAGCGGTAAAGCGCGAGCGGCGCGTGCCCGCGGAAGTGCTGATATGCGTTTGGGGGTTTGAAGGGCAGGCGAGGGCGGGGTCCTGGTCTTCGCCTGCCGTGTCTCACTAGGGGTGCAGTCCAGCACTTTGCTGCTGGATTTGCCAACCACATTTCGGCTGGCGCGCTGTCTCTTGTGTTCGATCAGCCGACGATCCCCGAGCCGCTTGAATAGTTAAGCAGCGGTACGATCTTCTCATTCGGGACCGCGACGGCCGCCGCGGCTTGGCTGATACAACCGACAAATCCTCAGTCGTGCGAGCTGAAGCGCCCGTGCGGTGCGTTGGCCGTCAGGCGCGCAAACTGCACGTGACCCATATGAAGCAGCGTCTCGTGATCGCCGGCTTCCATATAGATCTCCGGCTGCGCCTGGATGCTGTCGTCGACGATGATGTCCAGCCCGTAGCATTTGCCGACGGCGGGAACCGCACCGTGCGCACAGTCGCCGAACAGCCGATTGATTTCGGTTTCATCGGCCATATGGACATTGTCACCGAGTTCTGTCCTCAGATCCGACAGGCGGAGGTGATGCGATGCGGGCAAGACAGCCAGAATGTATTCGCCGTCGCGCCGCAACACGATGCCCTTGGCGAGGCGATCGCCCGAAATATGGCATGCCTCGGCCGTGCGAGTGGACGTCATGCTGAATTCGTGCGGGATCACTTCGTATTGGATGTTTTCAGCGGCCAGGTATTTCTGGAGTGTGGGAGCAATGGACATGACATGACCTCCGGTGCAGTGGGCCAACCACCCGCCACAAGGTCTTCCTGCAGAGCCTCGCGTACGATGGGCGGCTGCATAATGATAAGGTCAACATAGGCCCTCCATCCGCCAGCTGCAATTCTTCGTCAGTGACCGGGTGCAATGCACCATTTCCACTTTGGCGTTGGGAATTGCGGTGACCGTGCTGGTGCAGTCCAGCACCGTCACCCTAATACCAGGAGATCAGCGCACGGACTCGCTGGCGGTGAGCATCAGTCGTTATTGTGGCCGTAGTAACTTCTTAAAAGTCGATAATGTCCACCTGTCGAGATGTATTCCTGATGGAGACAACCCGCCTCAGTACAAAACGTCCTTTCGTCACATCGGAAATGTTCGAAGTGCAATTTGATCAGCTGCGAGTTCTGGAAATAGGTAGCGAAGTAATGGGCAGCTCGCGGTAGTTGCTCGCACATGCGGTTGACGGCATTTCGAACTTCTGTGGGCAGTTGAGAGATATGCTCGGCATTCCAGGGATCATCGTGAGTGACTTGGCTACCGCGAGCAAATGCGAGCGACGTCTGCCAAGTGCAGATTAGTAAGAGCGCGAGGCGGACTGTTTGAAGTCGCCCTATTTGAAGTCGCCGTGCGTCAAGGGTCTGCATGCCAGCCCCCATGATCCGCAAATTGAAAGTCTACCAGAAATGCCGACCGGTCCCAATGCCAAAAGGAGGGCACATCAAGAACACTTCAATACACAGGTTGTGTTGCATCGCGACGGAGCTTTCGGCAACCTCCATCATCGCAGATTGTGGTTCGAAATCGTAATAGTGTTGCATCCCGAAGTTTGATAGTCCTAACCTCGATGAGGCGACCGACCTACCATAAGTGCCGTCCACCGGCGCTACGCCGGCTGCTGACGGCATTGCTCGCGGTCGCGTACCTGTTGGTTGGGTTCGCGGGTGAAATTTCGTGCGCAGAGGAATCGTTGGAAGTCGCCAACGCCTCGATCGCCAACTCATCTGAAGTCAATGTGGCGACGGAGAAGTCTGACGAGGGGGCGAAAAAGGCCCCTAAGGTCGTCGAGCATTGTTACACCTGTGTTCCGCTTCTTATGCCCGCGCTTGTACTAGTTGCCGAGCCTTTGGCTCAACCCGTCAAATTGTTCTTCGAAGCCCCCACGTTCCTGCTCGAGGACCATCCCGGGCTTGACACACCGCCCCCCAAACACCTGACCTGAAAATCGTAGCTGCGCGCGGCCGCGCCGTGTCGCTGTCCTTCCGCTTTTCCGGTTGAACCGATGTATTTGCTAGTGGTGGCTTTGCGCCTGATGTGCGCATTGCTTGTCGTCACAATTCCAGTCGAAGCTGCTGAGAGCGCGCCACGATCGATTTCGTTGGCCCAGGCTCTGCAACGCGCTTTGGCGGCGAATCCGCGTCTGACGGCGGCGGAGCGCGATATCGGCATTGCGGGCGGCCTCAAGATTCAGGCTGGTGCCCTTCCCAATCCCGATCTTTCCTTCGAACTCGACAACGCGCTCGGCTCGGGACCGTACAAAGGGCTTCGATCGGCCGAGACAACCCTGCAACTCAGTCAGCTTGTCGAACTGGGTGGCAAGCGCGAGGCCCGACTGGCGGCCGGAGAAGCAGGTATGGGCACAGCCGTTTGGCAGCGCCGCGCGACCCGGTTGGAGGTGCTGTCAGAAACGGCGATCGCTTTCATCACCGTGGTAAGCGCCCAGCGCCGCATTGAAATCTTCGACGAGCAGATTTCGAGCCTCGATCAGCTCATTCCACTGTTGCAAAGGCGGGTTCAGGAGGGCGCTTCTTCCCCGGCGGAAACGTTACGGGCGCAGGTGGCAGCCGACTTGTTCCGCGTCGATCGCGAACGCGCGAAGACGCAACTGGCCACGGCACGGCGCGACCTCGCTATCCTGATGGGTGACAGCAGTCCGCATTTCGGTGAGGCAGTAGGACGCTTGGCCAACGTCGGGCAGCCGCCACCCTTCAAGGCCGTGATCCAAGCCATCGACGCCAATCCGCAATTGGTGCGATGGACGGCCGTGACTGCGCAACGTAACGCAGAACTCATTCTTGCGCGTCTCAAACGGATTCCCGACGTGCATATCTCCGCCGGATGGCGACACTTCCAGGAAACTGTGCAGCTTTCCGCGCAAGGGCAGCCCTTTGAGGACCACAACGAAAACGCGGTCCGGCTCGGCGTGTCGGTGCCGCTTCCAGTCTTAGATCAGAACACTGGCAATATCATTGCTGCCGAAGAAGCCCTGGCGAAGATCGGCGCCGAGCGTTCGGTCAACAAGCTCGTCCTGATCAGCGTCGCTGGCCGCGCCTACGACGCCCTAAATGGCGCGCTCGCCGAACTGAAGTTACTGCGGACGTCGGTCATCCCAAATGCGCGCAGCGCCTCCGAAACGATTCAGAGCGGCTACCTGCAAGGCCGCTTCACGTTGCTCGAATTGCTTGACGTTCGAGGCTCGGTCTTGCAGGCGCTGCTCCGGGAGCAGGAAGCGTTGCAGAATTTCCACGTTGCCATCGCGACGATCGAAGGTCTCGCCGGTAACCCGTTTTCGCTCAGCCGCGAGAGTTCAAGATGATTCGAGGATTGATCCGATTTTTGGTCTTCGCGCTGGTTGCCGCAGCGCTTGTCGTCGGCGGCTACCGGATGCTGACGCCGGGGACGACGAAAACACCGGCAACAGAGAAAGCTGAAAAGGAAGAACATTCGGATAGCGTTGTGCTGAGCGACGCCAAGGTCGCGTCAGCCGGAATAGAGCTTGCAAAAGCGTCTCCCGGCGTGCTGCGCGACAGCCTGTTGCTGAACGGAATGGTCCAGCCAAACCAGGAATCGCTGGTTCAGGTCACGCCCCGCTTCCCGGGCATCGTACGCGACGTGCGCAAGCGGATTGGGGATCGCGTCCAAAAGGGCGATGTCCTTGCCATCGTCGAAAGCAATCAGAGCCTGACGCCGTATGAGCTGAAGGCCGCGCTCGCAGGCACGGTCATCGACCGTCAAACGACGCTGGGTGAATACGTATCCGAACAGAAGCCGGCGTTTGTCATCGCCGATCTGTCGACGGTATGGGTCGATTTCTCCGTCTACCGGCGCGACCTGACGCGCGTCAACATTGGCGATCAGGTTTTCATCGATCCCGCGGACGGCGGCCCGGCGATCGAAGCGAAGGTCTCGTATCTGTCGCCCGTCGGCAGCAGTGATACCCAGAGCGCGCTTGCCAGGGCAATCGTACCGAATCCCGGGCAGCGGCTGCGGCCGGGCCTGTTCATTACGGGCCGGCTTACCCTTTCGGCGAAGCAGGTTGGAGTGGCGGTGAAATCCTCGGCGTTACAAACCATCGAGAATCGCACGGTCGTCTTCGTCCGTAACGGCGAGAAGTTCGAAGTCCGCGAGGTAGAACTCGGCGAGCGCGATCCGGAGTTCGTGGAAATCACATTCGGCGTACTGGAAGGCGATGTGTACGCAGCACGGAACAGTTTCATCGTGAAGGCGGAACTGGCGAAAGGAGCGCCAGACAATGATTGACGTCGCTCCAACGCTGATCACCGTCTTCATAAACAGACGTCCGGAGTAGTGCGATGATTGACGGCATTCTTTCTTTTGCCATTCGTCAGCGATGGTTGGTGATGATCGGTGTATTTGCCATGGCAGGCTTTGGCGCTTGGAATTTTACGCGACTGCCGATCGACGCTGTTCCCGACATCACCAACGTTCAGGTCCAGATCAACAGCCGTGCACCCGGCTACTCGCCGCTGGAAGTCGAGCAGCGGATCACGTTTCCGATCGAGACCGCCATGGGAGGACTGCCGAACCTGGAGAGCACACGGTCGCAATCGCGTTACGGCCTCAGCCAGGTCACGGTCATCTTCAAGGATGGTACCAACATTTATTTCGCCAGACAGCTCGTCAACGAAAGGATTCAGCAGGTCAGGGATCAACTGCCCGCAGGCATCGAGACCGCGATGGGGCCGGTGTCGGCCGGCTTAGGCGAAATCTACATGTTCACAGTCGAAGCCAAGCCCGAGGTGCGCAAGACGAGTGGGGAGCCCTACACCGAGAGCGACTTGCGCACTATTCAGGACTGGATCATCCGGCCGCAGTTAAGAACTGTCCCCGGCATCAGTGAAGTCAACACCGTCGGCGGATTCGAAAGGCAGTTTCACGTGCTGCCCGATCCGGCGCAACTTATGGCTTACAAACTCAGCTTCCGCGACGTCATGACGGCGCTGGCGGCAAATAATGCGAATGTCGGTGCCGGCTACATCGAGCGGAATGGCGAGCAGTACCTCGTTCGCACCCCGGGACAGGTCGGCAACATCGACGAAATCAAGGAAATCGTGATCGGATCGCGAAACGGCGTTCCGGTGCGGGTGTCCGACGTCGCAGAAGTGAGGGAAGGCAAGGATCTGCGCACCGGTGCGGCAACCTTGAATGGGAAGGAAGTCGTGCTCGGCACGGCAATGCTGCTGATCGGCGAAAACAGCCGGACCGTAGCGCAGCGTGTGGCCGCCAAACTCAAGGAGATCGGGCGTTCGCTGCCGGACGGCGTGATCGCGCATACCGTCTACGACCGGACACGCCTCGTCGAGGCGACGATTGCAACTGTCGAGAAGAATCTCGTGGAAGGCGCGCTTCTGGTCGTCGCTGTGCTGTTCTTGACCCTAGGAAATTTCAGAGCTGCGATTGCAACGGCGTGCGTCATTCCGCTGTCCATGCTGTTCGCCATCACCGGCATGGTGGAGAACAGGGTTAGCGCCAACCTCATGAGCCTGGGCGCTATCGACTTCGGCATCATCATCGACGGTGCGGTCATTATCATTGAGAATTGCTTGCGCTTGCTCGCTGCCGAGCAGCACCGGCTCGGCCGTGTGCTCAATCGCGAGGAACGTCTTGAGACCATTCTCGCGGGATCGCGCGAGGTTATTCGCCCCAGCCTGTTTGGGACATTCATTATTGCTGTCGTCTACCTGCCAATCCTGACGCTCACGGGCGTCGAAGGAAAGATGTTCACGCCGATGGCCCTGACGGTGCTGATGGCGCTGACCGGCGCCGCCATCCTGTCGCTGACCTTTGTGCCAGCCGCGGTGGCGCTGCTGGTCACCGGCCAAGTATCCGAGCACGAGAATTTCTTCATGCGAGGCGCGCGCCACATCTATGAACCGCTGCTCGCCGCGTCGATCCGCAACAGGTTCGGCGTCGCGGTGATTGCGGTCCTGCTGGTTGCCGTTTGCGGTATCGCCACTTCCCGCATGGGCGGGGAATTCATTCCGAGCCTCGACGAGGGTGATGTGTCAATGGAGGTCGTCCGCATCCCGGGCACAAGCCTGACGCAATCGGTCGAAATGCAGGCAATGCTCGAGAAGCGGGTGCTCAAGGTGCCTGAAGTCAAAGAGGCGTTCGCGCGCACGGGCTCGGCGGAAGTTGCGACCGACCCGATGCCGCCGTCTGGGTCGGATGGGTACATAATGCTGAAGCCAAGGAAGGAGTGGCCCGATCCCGGCAAGTCGAAGGCCGCCGTTGTTTCGGATATCCAGGAGGCGTTCGTAGATGTCCCCGGAAGCGTCTATGGGATTTCGCAACCGATCCAGCAACGCATGAACGAAACCGTATCGGGTATCCGCAGCGACGTCGCCGTCAAGATATTCGGTGACGATCTGGACGTACTAATCCAATCGGCGGCCCGGGTCCAGGCGATCCTGCAGAACGTGCAGGGGGCAGCGGATGTCAAAACTGAGCAGACCTCGGGATTGCCGATACTCACCGTCAAACTGAACCGCCAAACCTTGTCGCGCTACGGGATCAGCGTCGGAGATGTCCAGAACCTGGTGGAAATCGCGGTTGGCGGCAAGAACGCGGGCCGGGTGTTTGAGGGAGATCGCCGCTTTGAGATTGTCGTGCGGCTCCCGGAACATCTGCGCTCGGACATCCAGGCAATCAGGTCGTTGCCGGTCCCGCTGCCGCCGATCGAGAATCCGGCCAAGGCAACCGCGGCTCTATGGGGCAATTCCCCGCTTGCCCAAATCCGTTATGTACCTTTGTCAGAGCTCGCCCAGGTCGATCTGGCGCCCGGTCCCAATCTGATCAGCCGCGAAGACGGGAAGCGGCGGATCGTCGTCACTGCGAATGTAAGAGGCCGCGACCTCAGTTCATTCGTCGCTGACGCACAACAGCAGGTGGCGGAGAAGGTCAAGGTCCCGGCCGGCTACTGGCTCGGATGGGGCGGTCAGTTCGAACAGCTCGTCTCCGCGACGCAGCGGCTGATGGTCGTCGTGCCGCTCGCGCTACTGCTGATTCTCCTGCTCCTGTTTATCAGCCTGGGATCGATGCCGGATGCGCTGCTGGTGTTCAGCGGCGTGCCGCTTGCCCTGACCGGAGGGGTTGTCGCGCTTCTGCTGCGGGGAATCCCGCTTTCCATCAGCGCCGCCATCGGCTTCATCGCGCTCTCCGGGGTGGCGGTGCTCAACGGCCTGGTCATCATCACATTCATCGAAAAACGCCGCCGGGAGGGACATGCGCTGGTCGACGCGGTTCGGGAAGGCGCGCTCGTGCGGCTGCGGCCGGTCGTGATGACCGCGCTCGTAGCCTCCCTGGGCTTTGTCCCGATGGCGATTGCCACTGGCGCCGGGGCCGAAGTGCAGCGACCGCTTGCGACCGTTGTGATCGGCGGGGTCATTTCATCGACCATTCTTACATTGCTGGTTCTACCCGCTCTCTACGTGCTTTTTAGGCGGGAGACCCGCTCGAACATCGCGGCGGTCGCTGACGCAAATTAAGGAGAACGATCATGAGATTCGTAATGGCAATCCTAGCGGCTCTCTCGATGGCTTCGCCGGCTTTTGCCGAGGAGTATGAAAAAGGACCGAATGGCGGCCTGATGCTGGACGTCGCCGGCATTGATGCCGAACTGATGACATCGGGCAACGTCGTTACGATCAACGTCTTTGAGGCGTACAAAGCGAAACCGGTCTCGACAAAGGGCTATACGGCTGCGGTGCTCATTGTCAGCGGCGCTAATCGCGAGCCCGTCACTCTGACGCAGTCGGGCGAGAACAGCCTGAAGGGCGAGGCGAAGAAGCCGATTCCGGCAGACGCCACAATCACGCTCACAATCAAGACCGCCGAAGGAAAATCGGGTCAGGTAAAATTCAAAAAGTAGGCACATCGATTGCGGCGCCAACTTTCTGACGGATCGCATGTCTATTGAGCAGAGAGCATCGTCCGGTTACGTAGGCGACGTGGCTCGACCCTGCGCCCGCCTTGCGGGTCGGCGCGTCGGCCGTTTGCTTGGTCTGCTGATCCTGTCGTCATTTGCTTTGCTTGCAGCCGACGCAGGGCGGGAGTTGCGAGCGGAAGCGCCAAGGGCCAGGATCGTCGGATTGGGCGCCGCGACATGCCAGCAATTCAGGGATGACGTCAGATCCAATCCCTTGGTTCGGCGGGACTATCTGGCGTGGGCTCAAGGATTCATGAGCGGCATCCTATTGGGCAGGCCGCCCGGTACCGACGAGGGTCTCGATCTCAACCCCGTGACCTTCGGGCTCATTAGCCAGCTTCAGTTTCTGGAAGATCACTGCGCGACGCACACGTCACTGGATTTTTCCGATGCCGTCGAAGCGCTTTACAAGCGGCTTCGGCAGGAAGGCAAGATGTGAGATTGCGGTGACGTTAAATTTCACCGTAAGACTCAGGCACTGGAGGTCGCGTGAAAACGCTAATTTCCTGAACCGGATCAACGTGATTTGCCCTGTCCAGTCCCTCTAGAGAAAATATTCCTCTTCCCATTTGCCCCAAATCAGCTCTACAAACCTCGCCGTCTCATCCCCCACGAGGGGCGTATCATGATCGTCACGGACGTTGGGATGGGATGCGGTGGACGCGGCGGCGTCGTGCGTGAAACGAATTGCAGGGTGGGTCGACAAGACCTCTGAGCGATCGACGGCACGCAGACGAACGATGCTAACGCGTACGGCAAAACCGTGTGGTCCTGGCACCCGTTGCTGGTGTCAAGTTGGCGGAGGCAAAGTCGACCCGACCGGGTGCGGACGTGCCATTAATTCGTCGACGACGGTGACAAGACGAATTCGTCGCCGGGGAGAGCGCGATATAAGCCGTTAAAACCATTGCGTGCGGGAATGTCGGGTGATTTCCGGTGAACCTGTGGTGACTACCCTGTGCTTACTACCAATGCACAGGGGCTGCGGGTGCATCGGGCACCCGGCATTCCCCACGCCCTCCCAAGGGCGAACGTTCCAGCACGACCCGGGCGCATTGCGCTGCGGGATAAAACGCGCGTGTGTGAGTTCGGTTTGCGTCCCCGGACAGTGACGCTTCACGAAGAGAATATTCGTGCTGTCGGCGCCCGGTGCCTTGGGCGAAAGTGGGCTGCGGACGGCGGTTTCGGCCGCGACCCGTGGCGAAAAAATCACAGTAAGCGGCCAAGTGCTTCGACGTCTCGGCTTGGCGTTGCGGTCGGGAATTTTTGGAGTAGCTAGGTTCTGAACGTATGCGCCTGCATGAATCGCGGGACGGGAGACGCAAATGAAAGCGATGCGAACCCTTGTTCTTGGCTCCGCGGCAGGCCTGATCGCCATTAGCAGCGCGCAGGCAGCCGACCTTCCGGTCAAGGCCAAGGCGGTGGAATATGTGCGGATCTGCTCGCTGTATGGCGCCGGCTTCTTCTTCATCCCGGGTACCGATACCTGCATCAAGCTCGGCGGCTATTTCCGCGCCGACGTCACCTTCAACGGCAGCACGCACGGCCAGCCGGCCTGGAACGGCGATCTCGGCGAGCAGAACCGCTTCCACGACTACTATGCTGCGCGGTCCCGTCTGGCGCTAACGGTCGATACCCGCACCGCCAGCGAATACGGCGTGGTCCGCACCTTCATGCAAGCCAATATCCAATTCACGACCCAGGGCAGCAACACCGTCAACCCGGCCAACTTCACCGCATCGGCGAGCGCCGGCACAAACACGGCCCTGCTCAACCAGCCCGACGAAGGCTACGTCGCGACGGAGTACATTTTCCTCCAGTTCGCCGGCTTCACCTTCGGCAAGTCTGCCTCGGCCTACGCATCGCCCTGGCAGGGTTTCCCGGGCAACATCTCGTCGTTCCTGCTCGGCGGTCAAAATACCGACACCGGCGTCAACAACATCCAGTACACCGCCCAGTTCGGTAACGGCGTGTCCGGCACCATTGGTCTTGATGATCCCGTCGTCTGGGACCGCACTGCGGTCTACAATCTGTCGCTTCCGCTCAATGCCACACTGAACTCGGGCAACGCTTACGCGGGCTTCCATGCGCCAGACGTCGTGGGCAACATCCGCGTCGACCAGGCCTGGGGCCTGTTCCAGGTCTCGGCGGCGGCACATGAGGTCAGCGGTTCCTACAACATCCTCAACGCCGTTGCTGCCCCTGCCGGTTCTGTCGGCTTGCCTGGCGCCTCGTCGACCGCGCTGTCGGAAATCTCCGGCCACCCCGAGACCAAATGGGGCGGCTCGGTCATGGCGGCATTGCAGATCAAGAACCTTCCGACCGGAACGGGCGATGATTTCAAGATCGACGCTAGCTACGCGAAGGGAGAAACGAAAAACGTCATTTCCACCGCCGCGGCCTCGCCGAGCTTTGCGATGTTCGGCGGCACCGGTGCGGCCGGCGCCTATCAGAGCATCGGGTTCGGTGCGACGACGGATGCGGTCTATCTTCCGGTGGCGAATGGCGGCGACGGTTCGCTGCATCTGACGACGGCTTACGGCGTCCGCGGCGCCTTCAACCACAACTGGAATCCGAACTGGTCGACGAGCCTCTTTGGAAGCTATTCCGCCGTTCGATATGACGGGACGGCGAAGGCCTTTATGTGCGCCAACTACACGACGCCGGCCAAGGCCGTCAGTGCGGATTACGTCTGCAACCCCGACTACAACGTCTCGCAGCTTGGCGTTATCACCCGCTGGGTGCCGGTGAAGAACCTGACCTTCTCGGCCGAAGTCCAGTGGTTCCACCTCGACCAGATGTTCCAAGGTACGGCCGTGCTCGGGCCCGCGGCTCCCAAGCCGACGGCGCGGTACGAGTTCAAGGACCAGGATGCGGTTTCGCTGCAGGTTCGGGCGCAGCGCAACTTCTGACCGCGGGCGTTTGGGGTCGACGCCGCGGCGAGGCGAGGGGAAATTACCTTGCGTCGCGGCGGCGATTGAATTACCGAGGCCACCAGGCCAAGAAAATAATCCTGCATACGGCGATCGGACGGTGCTGTCGGCTCAGTGGCGCGTTGTTCTTCGTCGTCGATCATCAGGCCGATGTAGTTTTTTCCCGGCTCACGCTTCTGCGTGGACATGGCGCTGGCTCCAGCGGCTGCCGATCCGGCGAGCATGCAGCGGCTATGGACAATCGAACGTGGACCGAAGGCACCGAATCCGCAGGCCGGCTTTAATCAAGCGTTCATCGTGTTCGTGAATGCACTGTCAACCAATCACAATCTAGAGTAGGTCCGAACAGGCGCGGGACAATTCCGGGGGAAGGCGTCGACAGGAGTTATCGGGATGCGACGGTTATTGACCAAATTTCTGGGTGATGAGTCCGGCGCGACGGCCATCGAATATGCCATCATCGCGGCCGGCATCAGCATCGTCATCGTCGCCTCCGTGAACGGCATCGGCACCAAACTCACCACCACTTTCACCACGGTGAGCACCTCACTGAAGTAAGCCGGCTCAACCTTCTTCATTCGCATTCAACGCCCGCATCATCGCGATCCGTGCGAACATCAGCCAGCCGCCGCCAGTCTCCGCGGCATTGATCAAATTCTCGACCGCGACCTGCCAGCATTGGCTTTGCTGGGCGTCTTCCGGCAGCTTCATGATGTGATCGGCGGCGTGCTGCAGCGTCGCGAGCTTGCGGCCGGAGCGTAGCGCTATCGGTTCATCGAACGGCGTCGACCACGGCATCGCGGGCTACCGCAACCGTCCGTCCGGCTATCCAGCCTTCTTTGATCGAGCGGGCGTGCGCACCGGCTTCTCCGCCTTCTTCGGCGTTTCCTTCACGGCTTCCTTCACGGCGCGCTTGCCGCCGCCGCTGATCGGCAGCAGCATCTCGCGCTGGCCGGAGGCTGCCTTCTTCGGCTTCTTGCCTTTGGGCCTGGCAGTTTCCTTGTCGGTTTCCTTGGCGGCCGCAGGGGCAGATTGCTTTTCGCTGGCGAGGCTGCGTTTGAGCGCGTCCATCAGATTGATGACGTTGCCGGCGGTTTTCGGCGCGGCCTTCGCGGCGGTCGTAACCCCGTTGCGTTTCTGATTGATCAGTTCGATCAGCGCGGATTCGTAACGATCCTCGAATTCTTCCGGCTCGAAGGAGCCGGATTTCTGCTCGACGATATGCTTGGCCAGATCCAGCATGTCCTTGGTGACTTTGACATCCTGGATGTCGTCGAAATATTCCTTTTCGCTGCGGACCTCATAGGGGTAACGCAGCAGCGTGCCCAGCAGGCCCTTGTCCAGCGGCTCCAGCGCGATGATGTGCTCGCGGTTGGTCAGCACCACGCGGCCGATCGCGACTTTGTTCATGCTCTTGATGGTTTCGCGGATCACCGCGAACGCGTCGTGGCCGACCTTGCCGTCCGGTACGAGATAATAGGGGCGGATCAGATAGCGGTTGTCGATATCGGTCTTCGGCACGAATTCGTCGATCTCGATGGTGCGGGTCGATTCCAGCGCGATGTCGTCGAGTTCGTCCTTCGACACCTCGATGTAGGTGTCGGTGTCGATCTTGTAGCCCTTCATGATGTCTTCGGCGGCCACTTCCTCGCCGGTGTCGGCATCGACCTTGGCATATTTGATGCGATGGCCGGTCTTGCGATTGATCTGGTTGAAAGAGACCTTCTCGGTGTCCGACGTCGCCGGATACAGGGCGACAGGGCAGGTCACGAGCGAAAGGCGCAAAAAGCCTTTCCAGTTGGCGCGGGGGGCCATGGGGGAAACTCCGAAAACGCAACTGACGAAGGGCGGAGGATACCACCGGGGCAGGCGGTTTCAAACATGGCGGGGCGGGGAATCTCGCAACGGCGTTAACCGTGCCCCGGGGGAAGGTTCGATCCGCTGCGACCCTTTTGCATGGATCGGCCTCACGCCGCGGTGCCCAAAGATCGGAACATGATCTTCCATCACGCGTTGCTTTCGACAGGCGGTGTCGAGGCATTGGCCGACATTACAGGCACTTAGGAAGTGAGGTCCCCATGGTAACGCGTCGACATGGCCAGATTGTCGAAACCCCGACCGAGGCACGCCAGGCCGAACCAGGCCCCTCGGTGCTTGCACTTTTGACGGCGTCCACCGGGCTCGCGGTATTGATCCTTGGCGTGGTCTGGTTCGTGTTCTTCCGGACCTGAGCGGCGGTCGCGCGGCGAGGCTGGCTCTGGAGGAGGTGATGATCGCGCCAACACCGCAAGCCGAACCAGGCCGGCGAGCGTCGGTTGCCGGCCGTGGTCGATTGGAATAGGACCGTCGCGTCCCGACCCGACAGCCGGAAATGCGCGAGCGGTATGAGCCTCACTTACGTCATTCCGGATATCCATGGCCGCGATGATCTGCTCAGCCGTGCGCTGACGAAGATCGCCGCGTACGCCGGCGGCGAAGCCGGGATCATTGTCATGATCGGCGACTATGTCGACAAGGGCCCGGATAGCAGGCAGGTCATCGACCGGCTGTTGTCAGGCGTTGCCGACCGCCGGCGCCTTATCGCGCTGAAGGGCAACCACGACGGCATGATGGTGCAGGCGTTGCGGAACCCCGCGAAGATGGCGTCGTGGCTGGAGAAGGGCGGCGACGCGGCGCTGGCGTCCTACGGCGGCGACCCCTCAGCCGTGCCGCAAACCCACATCGCCTGGCTCGATCGGCTGCAACTGATGCATGTCGACGCACACCGCGTCTACGTTCACGCCGGTGTCGATCCCGAAGTTCCCCTGGACCGGCAGGACGAGGTAACGATGCTGTGGAAGCGCTATCCGAAGGGATACAAGCACGGCTTCGGCGAACTTCACGTGGTCCATGGTCACGACAATGATCCCGACGGCCCGCTGCTATACGAAGGCCGCACCAATTTGGACACGCTTGCCTGGCGAACGGGACGGCTGACGGTCGGGATTTTCGACGACGACAAACCGGGCGGCCCGGTCGATTTTATCGTGGTCACGGGGCCGCCGGCCGGAGGTTAGCGGAACCCTTGCGGTCGCGGCCTCTTGACGCCCCAGCTACGGCCTCTTGGGGCTTCCGATTCGCCGTGTTAGGCAGCGGTTTGGTCTCTCCGGAGGCTGGCGGCGCGGACGGGAGATGCGCCCGGGCCGCCCAAAGCCGTTGTGAAGAACAAGCCGTCATGAAGAAAATGTAATTTTTGCGCTGTGCCCTGTTCATAGCCCGTTCACGCCCGTGAGCCTCATCTTGAGACCAGTTATTGTGAGGCTCATTATCGGAGGCCAGCTTGCGCCTGCTCGTCGTTGAAGACGATCCGGATCTCAACCGTCAGCTTACGACAGCGCTGACAGATGCCGGCTACGTGGTCGATCGCGCGTTTGACGGCGAGGAAGGGCACTTCCTCGGCGACAGCGAACCCTATGACGCCGTCGTGCTCGATATCGGCCTGCCCAAGATGGACGGCATCTCGGTGCTGGAGGCATGGCGCCGCAACGGGCGTGCGATGCCGGTATTGATCCTCACCGCGCGCGACCGCTGGAGCGACAAGGTCCAGGGCTTCGATGCTGGCGCCGACGACTATGTCGCAAAACCGTTTCACCTCGAGGAAATTCTGGCGCGGATTCGCGCGCTGCTGCGCCGCTCCGCCGGCCACGCCCAGTCCGAGCTGACCTGCGGTCCGGTGTCGCTGGATACGCGCACCGGCCGGGTCAGCGTATCCGGCAATCCGATCAAGATGACGTCGCACGAATACCGGCTGCTGGCCTATCTGATGCATCACACCGGACGCGTCGTGTCACGCACCGAACTGGTCGAACATCTCTACGATCAGGATTTCGACCGCGACTCCAACACCATTGAAGTGTTCGTTGGCCGCATCCGCAAGAAGCTCGACGTCGATATCATCCAGACCGTGCGCGGGCTCGGCTATCTCTTGACGCCGCCGGCGCCCGGCGCCTGACCGCTGCGCTTGCTCTTGTGGTGGGCATGATATTGTCCGAAAACGGGCCTCCGTCCGCAGGCTCCGGGCCCAAGGACATGCTTTTCGGGATCATGCTCTGATGCGCGGAAGCTCGCTCGCCACGCGGTTGTTCCTGTCGGCGACCGCGTGGGTGGTGGTGATCCTCGTCATCACCGGGGTCGTGCTGTCGTCGGTGTATCGCGATGCGACCGAGCGCGCTTTCGACCGTCGCCTCAATCTCTATCTGCGCACCCTGGTTGCCGAAGTCGCGACCCCGGACGAGCCGCCCGATCGCCAGTTCCAGTCGCTCGGCGAGCCGCTGTTCGACCTGCCTTTGTCCGGCTGGTACTGGCAGATTGTCCGTACCGATACCGAGAAAGCGGAAACGCGGGCGTCGCGCTCGCTGTGGGACAAGAAACTGCCGAAACTGGAAGAGCGCGGCGCGGAGTTGACCGCCGCCGGAATCCGTCTCGGTTACGTCGACGGCCCGGAGGGCCAGAGTTTGCGGATGGTCGAGCGGCCCGTCGATCTCGGCGCCGACGGCAAGTTCCTGGTCAGCGTCGCCGGCGACGCGTCGGAGATTTTCGATGAAACCCGCAGCTTCGATTATTACCTCGGCGGCACCTTCGCAGCACTTGGTATCGTGCTGTTGCTGACCACGATCTTCCAGGTCCGCTTTGGCCTCGCGCCGCTCAAGCGCATCTCCGAATCGATCGCCGACATCCGCTCCGGCCGGGCCGAACGGCTGGAGGGCGAATTTCCGGTCGAGATCGCGCCATTGGCGCGCGAGACCAATGCGCTGATCGATGCCAACAGAGAAATCGTCGAGCGCGCGCGCACCCATGTCGGTAATCTCGCCCACGCCATCAAGACGCCGCTCTCCGTCATCGTCAAC
This sequence comes from Bradyrhizobium erythrophlei, assembly GCA_900129675.1. Classification (GTDB taxonomy): domain Bacteria; phylum Pseudomonadota; class Alphaproteobacteria; order Rhizobiales; family Xanthobacteraceae; genus Bradyrhizobium; species Bradyrhizobium erythrophlei_A. Next base: position 691,716 of record FSRD01000003.1, read on the forward strand.
GAAGCCTCGGCGCATGCCGCCGATCCCTTTGCGAGCAAGGTGCTTGAGCAGGCCGACGTGATGCGCGACCAGGTGGCGCACCATCTGGAGCGCGCGCGCATCGCCGCACGGCTCACGATCATCGGCACCGTCACCGAAGTCGCGCCCGCGATCGAGGCGTTGCGGCGGACCATGGAGAAGATCCACCGCGATCGCGGCATCGTCATCGAGCTCAAGGCCGATCCGCAGGCGAAGTTTCGCGGCGAACGCCAGGACCTCGAGGAGATGGCCGGTAATCTGGTCGACAACGCCTGCAAATGGGCGACGTCCCAGGTCTTCATCGAGGTGCTGGTGGAACCGCCGGCATTGCCGGGCGCGGGACCGAGGCTGCGGATCATCGTCGATGACGACGGTCGCGGCCTGTCGGCCGCCGAACGCGCGCAGGTCTCGCGGCGCGGCCAGCGGCTCGACGAATCCAAGCCGGGCTCCGGGCTCGGGCTCTCGATCGTGGTCGATCTTGTCGGCCTCTATGGCGGCAATCTTTCGCTGGGGAACGCCCCGACCGGCGGGTTGCGGGCGGAACTGGTGCTGCCGGGGATGTGAATGCCAGACCCGCGGGAAACACAGGGCAATTTCGATCCGGAATGAGCCTTGAAGCCCGTCAATTCATCATTCCTAAACGACTTCTTAACGCGCGCACTTTTATGATTGCAGTGGACGCGTTTTGCCGTCCGCGTGAACAAGCATCCATAGCGGACGCATGAGCCAGACATCGACCGAGCGGCTGAGGGACTATCTCGGGCAGCTCCCGCCGCAGGCGCAGGCGCTGCTGATGCGGGGGTTCGAGCGCGCCATCGAGCGTGGCGAAGACACCGCGGTCGCGACCCTCGTGCTGGAGCAATTGCGCAAGCTCGCGCGCGGAACCGAGGAAGACGAGGAAGCGCAGCCGCGGACCGACGATCCGGCGCGTCTCCTGTTCCGTCCGCTCGAGCCGTTTCTCGCCGAGAGCAACTTTCCGGTGCGGCCGGGCCAGATCCGGCGCACGTCGCTGCTGCCGGTCTGGCAATGGCTCAGTCGCGACGGCGCGCCGGAGCAGGCGCGCGAATTCGAAGCCATGCTGGCCCAGGCGCGGCAGGCCGGTACGGCGTCCATGCTCGAAGCGGCCGCCCGCAAGTTCCAGTTCGCCGCGGTCGAGGCGATCTCGAAGGTTGCAGCCGCACCGGGCGACGACAAGCAGCGTTCGCTGTCCCGCATCGGCCCGTCCAATGTCGTCGAGGATCTGTTGTCGATCGGCGCGGTTCTGCGGGCACGCGAGGCGCTGGATACGCTTGGCAGCCGGCTCCCTAGCCAATTGCGGGTTTTTGCCGACCCCCAGATCGCGTCGGTGAGCTCGGCGCTCAATGTTCCCTCGCTGCAAACGCCGCAGATGCTGCCGTTTGCGCTGTCGCTGATCATGCAGCGGCTGGCGGCGCCCTGGCAGATCATCCGCCTCGCGATCAAGATGGCGGCATCCGACGATGAAATTCGCGTCGCCGCTACGCCTTACGGTGTGGCCGTTACCATCGCGCTGCACGATCTCTACTTCCTCGCGGCCTGCCTGCGGACGGATATCAGGCGCGGCCATTTTGAAAATGTCGGTGAGCAGCTGAAAACCCTCCATGACGGGGTGCGCGGCTTGCGGACCGAACTCGATCTGCGCAACGACTCCTCGTGGGGCAAACAACTGACGGCGATCCGTGCCGATATTTCCAACTCGCTGCAGTCGGAAATCGACAGCGTGCCCGGCCGGGTCCGCCGCATCCTGCGCCAGCGTGCCGACAAGGACATTTCCTCCGCTCCCAAGATCGATCCGTCGGAGGTCGAGGAAACCGCCGCCCTGATCGATTTCGTCGCGGTGTGCCGCACCTATGCGAGCGAGCTTGCGATCAACGAGGTCACGCTGCGGACCTATTCCGACCTGCAACAATATGTCGAACATTCCACCGAGGGGCTGGTGCAGGCGCTGCGCGGCGGCGACACCAAGGCGCGCGCCTACCGGCAGATCCAGGTCAAGGCCGCGATCCGCTTCTGCGAGGTATTGTTCGGCCACGACTATGCGTCGCTGATGAGCCGGGCCGCCGAAAACGCCGTGGCCGGCGAGCGCAAACCGTCACGGGCTGGATAGGGCGGCTGTCTCATTTTGCCAGCGAATTCCGGGTCTTCCGGCCCCGGTTTCGATCCAGTAATTGTCAATTGCCGGGCTTGCCGCCGGTAGTGTAAAGCGGCGCATCGGCGCTTCCGTGAAAAGCGCCGTTCCGCCCGGGAACCGCTTGATGACGCTGTGGTTTGTGTTCGCGCTGATGACGGTCGCGGCGATCTTTGCCGTGCTCTGGCCGTTGAGCCGGCGCGCCCGGCCGCAAAGTGGGGGCAGTGAGGCTGCGGTCTACAAGGATCAACTCGCCGAGATCGATCGCGATGTTGCCGCCGACCTGATCGCGCCGTCGGAGGCGGATGCCGCCCGGGTCGAAATCAGCCGCCGCCTGTTGGCCGCCGTCGACGATCAGCGCGATCCCACGGTGCAGTCGAATGTCAGATTGCGCCGTTTGGCCGCGGTGTCGGCATTGATCGGGCTGCCTGTCGTGGCGGTTGCTTTCTACCTTTCGCTGGGATCGCCGCAGCTCGGCGATTTCCCGCTTGCCGGGCGCGCCCGCGTCGCCGACGCCACCCAGTCGCTCGGGAGTCTGGTAGCCCAGGTCGAAGCGCATCTGGAACAGAACCCGACCGATGGCCGCGGCTGGAACGTGCTGGCGCCGGTGCTGGCGCGGCTCGGCCGTTTCGACGAGGCGGTCCGCGCCTATCGCAATTCGATCACCTATAACGGCGACAGCGCCGAGCGCCGGTCCGATCTCGGCGAAGCCCTTGCGGGTGCGGCGGGCGGTGTCGTCACCTCGGAGGCCAAGGCTGAATTCGAGCGCGCCATCGCATTGAGCGCCGACGATCCCAAGGCCAACTATTTCCTGGGGCTCGCCGCCGAGCAGGACGGCCGCAACGCCGATGCCGCCTCGATCTGGCGTGGGCTGCTTGCCAAGGCGCCGGCGGACGCGCCATGGCGGCCGCTGGTCCAGGCGGCGCTGGTCCGGGTCGGCGGTCCGGCAGTGCCTGCGCTGCCGGATAGCGCGATGGCCGCGGCCAAGGACATGAACGACACCGACCGCGGCGCGATGATCCGTGGCATGGTCGATCGCCTGGCGACGCGGCTGAAGCAAAACGGCAACGACGTCGAGGGATGGCTGCGGCTGGTGCGGGCCTATATGGTGATGGGCGACCGCGACAAGGCGGCAAGCGCGGTCACCGATGCCCGTCAGGCCGTCGCGAACAATGCGGAGCGCTTGCGCCAGCTCAATGAGGGTCTGAAGAATCTCGGGCTTGATGGATGATCAGGCGAATGCACAAGGGAATACCATGACGCGCAAGCAGCGGCGTTTGACGATGATCGGTGGCTCGCTCGCGGTGCTCGCGGTCGCGGCGGCACTGGTGCTGAACGCCATGCGCGATTCCATCGTGTTCTTCTCGACGCCGTCGATGGTGGCCGAAAAACATATCTCCGCCGGCAAGCGCTTCCGCCTCGGCGGGCTGGTACAGCCGGGATCGCTCCAGCGCGGCGACAATCTGGCGGTCAGTTTCAGCGTCGCCGACGGCAGCGCCACGCTGCCGGTGTCCTACAAGGGAATCCTGCCCGACCTGTTTCGCGAAGGGCAGGGCGTCGTTGCCGAGGGTGCGCTCGATGCCTCCGGCACATTCAGGGCCGACACCGTGCTGGCCAAGCATGACGAGACCTATATGCCCAAGGATGTCGCAGACGCGCTGAAGAAGCAGGGCCACTGGAAGGACGACTACGGCAAAAAGCCAAGCGCATCGGCCGCGCCCCAGCCGACGCAGGGAGCCATGCGGTGATCGCTGAAGCCGGACATTACGCACTGGTGCTGGCGCTCGCGCTGGCGCTGATCCAGTCCACGGTGCCGATCGCGGGCGCGCGCTGGGGCGACGTCGCCCTGATGAATGTCGCGCGCTCCACCGCGCTGGCGCAATTGCTGTTCGCGGCGATATCGTTCACCGCGCTGGTGTCGTTGCACGTCACCTCGGATTTCTCCGTCGTCAACGTGTACGAGAATTCGCATTCGCTCAAACCGCTGATCTACAAGATCACCGGCGTCTGGGGCAATCACGAAGGATCGATGCTGCTGTGGGTGTCGATCCTGGCGCTGTTCGGCGGCCTGGTCGCAGCCTTCGGCAACAATCTGCCGCTGTCGCTGCGCGCCCATGTGCTGGCGGTGCAGGCCTGGATCGCGAGCGCGTTCTATCTGTTCATCCTGATCACCTCGAACCCGTTCCTGCGGATCGCCAATCCGCCGATCGAGGGCCGCGACCTCAATCCGGTGCTGCAGGACATCGGCCTCGCCGTGCATCCGCCGATGCTCTATCTCGGCTATGTCGGATTCTCGATCTCGTTCTCGTTCGCCGTGGCAGCCTTGCTCGAAGGCCGGATCGATGCGGCGTGGGCGCGCTGGGTGCGGCCGTGGACCTTGGTGGCCTGGATATTCCTCACGCTCGGCATCGCGATGGGCTCGTACTGGGCCTATTACGAACTCGGCTGGGGCGGCTGGTGGTTCTGGGATCCGGTCGAAAACGCCTCGCTGATGCCGTGGCTGGCCGGCACCGCGCTGTTGCATTCCGCAGTCGTGATGGAAAAGCGCAACGCGCTGAAAGTCTGGACCATCCTTTTGTCGATCCTGACCTTCTCGCTGTCGCTGCTCGGCACCTTCCTGGTGCGTTCGGGGGTGCTGACATCAGTGCACGCGTTTGCGACCGATCCGACGCGCGGCGTGTTCATCCTTTTGATCCTCTGTATCTTCATCGGCGGCAGCCTGTCGCTCTACGCCTGGCGGGCGTCCGCGCTGAAGCAGGGCGGGCTGTTCGCGCCGATCTCGCGCGAGGGCGCGCTGGTGCTCAATAATCTGTTCCTCACCACCGCCTGCGCGACGGTTTTCATCGGCACGCTGTATCCGCTCGCGCTGGAAGTCCTGACCGGCGACAAGATCTCGGTCGGCGCGCCGTTCTTCAACCTGACCTTCGCGCCCCTTTTCGTGCCGCTGATGGTCGCCGTCCCGTTCGGGCCGTTGCTCGCCTGGAAACGCGGCGATCTGCTCGGTGCCGCGCAGCGGCTGACGGCGGCCGGCGTCATGGCGCTGATCGCCATCGCGCTGCTGTGGGCATGGACCTACGGCGGCAGCACGCTGGCGCCGCTTGCGATCGGCCTTGCGGTGTTCGTCATTGCCGGCGCGTTCACCGATCTGGCCGAGCGCACCGGCCTGTTCCGGGTTCCGCTGGGAACGGCGTTGCGCCGTGCGCGCGGATTGCCGCGCGCGACCTGGGGTTCGGCGTTCGCGCATGCCGGGGTCGGCATCGCCCTGATCGGGATCGTCTGCGAAACCACCTGGAACAGCGAACATATCAGTACGATGAGGCCGGGCGACGTTGCGAAAGTCGCAGGCTACGAGTTGAAGCTCGACGACATGGTCCAGCGGAAGGGGCCGAATTTCCGCGAGATGATCGCGCGGTTCACGGTCGATCTCGACGGTCAAAAGCTCAGCGTGATGACGCCGTCGAAGCGCAATTTCACTACCCGGGAATCGTCGACCACCGAGGCCGCGCTGCTGACGCGCGGCGCCAGCCAGTTGTACATTTCGCTTGGCGATGCCACGGCCGACGGCGCGATCGCGGTGCGCATCTATCACAAGCCGCTGGTGCTGTTGATCTGGTGGGGACCCGTGCTGATGGCGTTCGGCGGCATGCTGTCGCTGTCGGACCGCAGGCTGCGGGTCGGGGCGCCGAAGCCGGCGAGGGCGTTGCGCGGGCTGCAGGCGGCGGAGTGATCCATTGAAGCAGTTCCTTGCCTGCCTGTTCGCCGTGACCGTACTGCTGGGATGCCCGGCCGCCTACGCCGTGCAGCCCGACGAGATCATGGCGGATCCAGCCAAGGAATCGCGGGCGCGCGATCTGTCGCGGGAATTGCGCTGCATGGTGTGCCAGAACCAGTCGATCGACGATTCCGAGGCGCCGCTGGCGCGCGATCTCCGGCTTCTGGTCCGCGAGCGGATCGCAGCCGGCGACAGCGACGCGCAGGTGATCGATTTTCTGGTCGCGCGCTATGGCGAGTTCGTGCTGCTGAAGCCGCGGGTCAATCAGCATACCCTGTTGCTGTGGCTGGTGCCGCCGCTGGTGCTTTTGGGCGGCGGATTTGCGATGTGGCGGTACAGTCGCCGGCGTGGGAAATCCGCAGGAGATACCGACGACTCCGCCGTCAAATTGACCGCGGACGAAAAAGCCCGACTACAACGCCTGATGGCGGCGGAACCGACCGAAAAGCTGCTTTAGGTCTCGTCTAACCCCCTTCATTGGCGTGCGCTATTCTGCCGCATCCGGTTATGCCTCCATTACCAAAGTTTAATTCCCTCGCCAGCGCGCGGTAAGGCGGAAATCCCCATGTTTGGTCCTGTCAGGTGCTCGCCCGGCACCGTCGATTTTGCCCCTGGAGATTCCGAACAATGACCGACCGTCCCACCGATCTTTCTTCACTTCCGTCCTATCGTGCGCCGCGGCGCTCGCTGTTCTCGGCGCGCAAATTCGCGCTGATGGCTTCCGTCGTCGCCGGCCTCGGCGTCGCCGTTTATGGCTTCAGCCCGTCGCACGACCCCGTCAATATCTTCACCAGCCCGGCGCACGCGCAGGTCAATAACGAAGTCCGCAGAGTCGAGAAGCCCATCGGCTTTGCCGACATTGTCGAGCGTGTGAAACCGTCGGTGATTTCGGTCAAGGTCAACATCAACGAGAAGGTCAGCAAGGACGACAGCGCCGGCAAGGACGACGACTCGCCGTTCCAGCCGGGATCGCCGATGGAGCGCTTCTTCCGTCGCTTCGGCGGACCGGATGGCTTGCCTCCGGGCTTGCGCGGTGGTCCGCGCGGCGGCCATGGCGCGGTGACCGGTCAGGGTTCGGGCTTCTTCATTTCGGCTGACGGTTATGCAGTGACCAACAACCACGTCGTCGACGGCGCCGACAAGGTCGAAGTCACGACCGACGAGGGCAAGACCTACACCGCCAAGGTGATCGGCACCGATCCGCGCACCGACGTTGCGCTGATCAAGGTCGAAGGCGGATCGAACTTCCCGTTCGCAAAACTGTCCGACGGCAAGCCGCGGATCGGCGATTGGGTGCTGGCGGTCGGCAACCCGTTCGGTCTCGGCGGCACCGTGACCGCCGGTATCGTCTCGGCCTCCGGCCGCGACATCGGCAACGGCCCGTATGACGATTTCATCCAGATCGACGCGCCCGTGAACAAGGGCAACTCCGGTGGCCCGGCGTTCGATACCTCCGGCGAGGTGATGGGCGTCAACACCGCGATCTATTCGCCGTCCGGCGGCAGCGTCGGCATCGCGTTCTCGATCCCCGCGTCGACGGTGAAGAGCGTGATCGCGCAGCTCAAGGACAAGGGCTCGGTCAGCCGCGGTTGGATCGGCGTCCAGATCCAGCCGGTCACCTCGGACATTGCCGACAGCCTCGGCATGAAGAAGGCGGAAGGCGCGCTGGTCGCGGAACCCCAGGCCAACGGCCCGGCGGCCAAGGCCGGCATCGAATCCGGCGACGTGATCACCGCGGTGAACGGTGAATCGGTCAAGGATGCCCGCGAGCTCGCCCGCACCATTGGCGCTCTGGCGCCCGGCAACGCCGTGAAGCTCAACGTGCTGCACAAGGGCCAGGACAAGGTCATCAACCTCACACTCGGCCAGTTGCCGAATACGCTGGAGGCCAAGGCCGATAACGACAACAGCGACAAGGGCGGCGGCGCCACCCGCGGCACCGACGTTCCGAAGCTCGGGCTGACGGTGGCCCCCGCCAACAGCGTGGCCGGCGCCGGCAAGGACGGCGTCGTGGTCACCGAGGTCGACCCGAAGAGTGCGGCAGCGGAACGCGGCTTCAAGGAAGGCGACGTGATTCTCGAAGTCGCCGGCAAGAGCGTCACCAATGCCGGCGACGTCCGGGAGGCGATCAATGCCGCGCGCACCGACAACAAGAACAGCGTTCTCATGCGCGTGAAGAGCGGCGGTTCGTCGCGGTTTGTGGCGTTGCCGCTGGCCAAGGGTTAACTACGACAATGGAAGGCGTCGCCGGCATTCGTCGCCCCCCGCCGACGGCGCTTCCGGGGAGCGGGCTCATCAAGGTTCGCTCCCACTGGCTACCTTCCGGTGGAATACGCCCCCCTCCGTCGGAAGGCCTAAGGGCGGTGAGGTCCCCCAGCTTCACCGCCCGCTTTTTTCACTTAATCGAGAGGGTTCCGGGTCGCCTTGCATCGGCATGCGGCCCGCGCCATGGTGAGAGAAAGCCAATCACTTGACCGCAACCGCCCCCCAGATGCGCCTCTTGATCATCGAAGACGACCGCGAGTCCGCCGACTATCTGGTCAAGGCGTTCCGTGAAGTCGGTTATGTCGCTGATCTCGCCAGCGATGGCGAGGAAGGCCTGTCGCTCGCCGACAGCGGCGATTACGACGTGCTGGTGGTCGACCGCATGCTGCCGAAGCGCGACGGCCTGTCGCTGATCGGTTCCCTGCGCGAAAAGGGCAACCGGACGCCGGTGCTGATTCTGTCGGCGCTCGGGCAGGTCGACGACCGCATCAAGGGCCTGCGCGCCGGCGGCGACGATTATCTGCCAAAGCCCTATTCGTTCGCCGAACTCCTGGCGCGCGTCGAAGTGCTGTCGCGCCGTCATGGCGGGCCGGCCGAAGAAACCACCTACAAGGTCGGCGATCTCGAACTGGACCGGCTCTCCCACCGCGTCGCCCGCGGCAAGGACGAACTGACATTGCAGCCGCGCGAGTTCCGGCTGCTCGAATATCTGATGAAGCACGCAGGGCAGGTGGTGACCCGCACCATGCTGTTGGAGAACGTCTGGGATTATCATTTCGATCCGCAGACCAACGTCATCGACGTGCATATCTCAAGGCTGCGCTCCAAGATCGACAAGGGCTTTGAACGCCCCTTGCTGCATACGATCCGCGGCGCCGGATACATGATCCGTGACGGCATTCGGTAAACTGATCCGGACCACGGCGTTCCGGCTGACGCTGGTCTATCTGTTCCTGTTTGCGCTGTTTGCCGCTTCGCTGCTCGGCTATTTCGCCTGGAATACGCGCCGGCTGATCACCGAGCAGATCACCACCACGGTGAACGTCGAAGTCAGCGAGATCAGCGATATCTATGCGCGGCGCGGGCTGCGCGGCCTTATACTCTCGATCGGCAACCGGTCGCTGCGGCCCGGCGCCAATCTCTATCTCGTCACCACGCCGAGCGGACAGGCGCTTGCCGGCAATGTCGGCTCGCTGGCGCCGGGCGTGATGGCGACATCGGGCTGGTCCGAGACGGCCTACCGGCGGCTGGAGGATCAGGACAATACCGATCATCGGGCGCTGGTGCGCGTTACCGAAATGACCAATGGCTTCCGGCTGTTGATCGGCCGCGATCTGGAGGAGCGCCGGCGGCTGTTCGGGATCGTTGCCCACGCCGCGCAATGGTCGATACTGGTCGTCGTGGTGCTCGGTATCGGCGGCGGCATCTTTGTGGCGCGACGGGTGCTGCGCCGGATTGACGCCATGACCGGCACCACCCGGCGCATCATGGCCGGCGATCTCTCGGGCCGGCTGCCGGTCGGGCGCAGCGGCGACGAACTCGATCGCCTGGCCGAAAACCTCAATGCCATGCTGGAGCGGATCGAGGCCCTGATGATGGGGCTGAAGGAAGTCTCCGACAACATCGCCCACGACCTGAAGACGCCGCTGACGCGCCTGCGCAACCGCGCCGAGGAGGCGTTGGCGAGCTCCGGCAGCGAGGGCGAATACCGCGCGGCGCTGGAACGCACCATCGAGGAATCCGACGGCCTGATCCGTACCTTCAATGCGCTGTTGATGATCGCGCGCGCCGAATCCGGACAGGCGCGCGGCAATATGGACGATTTCGACGCCGCCGACGTCGCCAACGGCATCCAGGAACTCTATGAGCCGCTGGCGGAAGACGACGGCATGATCCTGCACGTCAAGACTGCCCCGGCGCGGCTTCACGGTAACCGCGAGCTGATCAGCCAGGCGCTGGCCAATCTGGTCGAAAACGCGATCAAATACGGCAAGCCGGTCCCATCGGCGCAGCCGCTGGGCGCCGATGCCGTGGCGGGCACCAAGGAGATCCTGATCGAGGCGCGGCGCGAGGGCGACCAGATACTGCTCAGCGTCCGGGATCATGGTCCCGGCATTCCCGAAGGCGATCGCAAACACGCGGTGGAACGATTCGTCCGGCTCGAGGCCAGCCGCACGCTGCCGGGTTCCGGACTTGGCCTCAGCCTGGCGTCGGCGGTGGCGACGCTGCATGGCGGCGAGCTCAGGCTCGGTGATTCCTATCCGGGATTGATCGCGACGCTGGCGATCCCCGCACTCCCCGCGGCCAGTGACAGGCTTGCGGCTCAAACGCAGGATGTGCCACAGAAGGTGGCATGAATTCATCCGCGCCGGGCAACGCGGAACGACATCGACTGGCCGCGCGATTCGCGGACGGGCCGCATGTCTCCGCTTCCGGTCAAGCCGAACAGCTCTTGAACGACTGGCTCTCCGATCTGGAGCCGGCGCAATCGGCTGCGCTCGGCGGATTGCTGGATCATCCGTTCGCCAAAACCATTTTGCTCGGGATCGCGGAATTCTCGCCCTATCTGTTCGATCTGATCCGGGCCGACGCCGCGCGGCTGATCCGGTTGCTGGCGTGCGACCCGGAACAACACCTCGCGGCGCTGATCGCGAAGACGTCAAGCGAGGTGTTCACCGCCGCCGGCGAGCTAGAGGTGATGCAGCTGCTCCGTCGCATGAAAGCGGAAGCCGCCCTCTTGATCGCGCTGTGCGATATCGGCGGGGTCTGGCCGGTGATGCGGGTGACGGCGTCGCTAACCGATCTCGCGACGGCCTCGGTGCAGGCGGCCTTGCGCTTTCTGCTGCGCCAGGAGGTTGCGCGCGGCCGGATGGTTCCGGCCGACCCCGACCGGCCCGAGCAGGACAGCGGCCTGATCGTGCTGGCGATGGGCAAGATGGGCGCCGGCGAGCTGAATTATTCCAGCGATATCGACCTGATCGTGTTCTTCGACCCCGCCGCGACGTCGCTGGTTCCGGATATCGAGCCGCAGCCGTTTTTCGTGCGGGTGACGCAGGCGCTGTCGCGGCTGCTGCAGCAGCGCTCGGGCGACGGCTATGTGTTCCGCGTCGATCTGCGCCTGCGGCCGGATCCGGCTTCGACCCAGGTCGCGATTTCGACCTTGTCGGCGCTGCATTATTACGAGCGGGAAGGGCGCACCTGGGAGCGCGCGGCGATGATCAAGGCGCGGCCCTGCGCCGGCGATCCCAAAGCCGGCGAGGCGCTGGTTTCGGAACTCGCACCCTTCGTCTGGCGCAAGCATCTGGATTTCGCGGCGCTCGCCGACGTCCACGACATGAAGCGGCAGATGCAGACCTATCGCGGCCAGAGCGAGATCGCGGTCGAGGGCCATAACGTCAAGGTCGGGCGCGGCGGCATCCGCGAAATCGAGTTTTTCGCGCAGACCCAGCAATTGATCGCCGGCGGCCGTCATCCGGAGTTGCGGGTGCGGCCGACGCTGGCGGCGCTGAAGGTGCTGGCGACGAGCAACTGGATCACCTTCCAGGCGCACGACGAACTGGCCGCGGCCTACGAATTCCTGCGCCGGGTCGAGCACCGGCTGCAGATGATCGCCGACGAGCAGACCCATGCGCTGCCCGAGGATGCCGAGGCGATGGAGCGCTTCGCGCATTTCTTCGGCTATGAGGGCCGTGCAGCCTTTGCCAGGGACCTGCTCGGCCATCTCAACACCGTGCAGGGGCATTACAGCAAGCTGTTCGAAGGCGACCCGACCGGCACCGAAAAACTGCCTGACGTCGACTACGGCGCCGGCCCGGACGACCCGCGTCTGCTCGACCATCTCGCCACGCTCGGCTTCAAAAAGCCGCTCATGGTGGCAAAGACCGTGCAGCAATGGATGCAGGGCGATTATCGCGCACTGCGCGTCGAGGCCACCAGGAGCGCGTTCGTCGAGTTCATTCCCGGCCTGATCAACGGGCTGGCGCATGCCGAGGACCCCGACGATGCGGTGACGGCGTTCGATCGTTTTCTGGGGGCCTTGCAACGCGGCGGACGGCTGATCTCGCTATTGAGCCAGAACCGCGACCTGGTCGCGCTGGTGGCGGTGATCCTCGGCGCAGCACCTCGGCTCGGCGACATGCTGGCGCGCCAGCCGCAGATCATGGACGGGTTGATCGACCCGCGCTTCTTCGGCGCGATGCCGGATCAGAAGGAATTATCGGCGCGGCTGGCGGCGACCCTGAAGGACGCCCATTCCTACGAGGACTTTCTCGACCGGCTGCGCCTGTTCGGCCAGGAGAGCCTGTTTTTGATCGGCACGCGGATTCTCTCCGGTACGGTCTCCGCCCAGCAGGCCAATGTCGCTTTCGCCGACGTTGCCGAGGGCATCGTCCATACCGTGCATGGGCTGGTCACCGATCAGTTCGCCGCGCAATACGGCCGGATCAAGGGGCAGGAGACCGCAATCCTCGCCATGGGCCGGCTCGGCGGCCGCGAGATGACGGCGTCCTCCGACCTCGACCTGATCCTGCTCTATGATTTCGACCATGAGCAGCCGGATTCCGACGGCGAGCGATCGCTGCACGGCGCGCAGTATTTTGCGCGCCTTACCCAGCGGCTGATCTCGGCGTTCACGACGCGGACCAATTACGGCGTGCTTTATGACGTGGACATGCGGCTGCGTCCTTCCGGCCGCGCCGGACCGGTGGCGTCGCGGGTCGACGCTTTTGCCGATTATCAGGAGCGCGAAGCCTGGACCTGGGAGCACATGGCGCTGACGCGGGCGCGGGTGATTTCAGCCTCGCCGCAGCTTCGCGGCAGGATCGAAGCCATCATCCGCGCCGTGCTGACGCGCCCGCGCGATCCGGCCGGCACGGCGGCGGACGTCGCCGACATGCGCCGCGCCATCGCGCTGGAGAAGGGCGAAGACGACGTCTGGGATTTGAAATTGGCCTCCGGCGGCCTCGTCGATATCGATTTCATCGCGCAATATCTCCAGCTCGTGCACGCCGCCGAGAAGCCGGAAATTCTCAGCGTCTCGACCCTGCAGGTGCTCGACAATGCCGCCAGGCTCGGCGTGCTGGCGCAGCCGGAAACCGAAATTCTGCGCTCGGCCGCGCGGCTCTACCACGATCTCACGCAGATCCTGCGGCTGTGTGTCACCGAAAAATTCAAGCCGGAAACCGCGGGCGAAGATTTGTTGCGGGTGATGGCGCGGGCCGGCGACACGCCGGACTTTTCAACGCTGGAAGCCCGCGTGCGCGAGACCCAGGCCGAGGTGCGGCGGGTGTTTCTGGAGCTGATCGGCGGCGGTTAGGGGGCGCGTACTGCCATCTTCGGACCTCTGCGGCTCGCCAGAAGCGCCGCCCGTAAAGCCGCCGCCGCCGGCAATGCAGGTGCCTCCACGACGTCTGTGAACTTAAATGACGCAGGAGGCGACTAATGCCGTGTGCGATCAGGGCAACGCCTGGTCGAACCTGCCGGCCGGCCGAAACGCTGGCGCGCTCACCGGGCATCAAGGGGCAATTGCATGTTTTCTCTGCGCGACAAATTGAAGTTCGATGCTCGGTCGGTTCTCATCCTGGCCGGCACCCAAGTGGCGTCGGCCTAGAAGGCCAATGCCAATCTGTTCAAGGTCATTACGGACCCGCGGCACGACAGCGATGTCAGCCGTGACGACCTCTTCATTGCGATTTTTGCAATCAAATAAGGAAACCAGATGCTGGACGCCCATCAATTGCTTTGGACCCAAATTGCCGCCGGCGTTTGCCTGCTGATTTTTGGCGGAATGCTGTTCAATCCGTTTCGCATGCGAGGTCAAATGCAGGCCGCCCGCAGCTGGGACAAAATCGAGGGCGTCATCACTGTCTCCGAGGTGGATCAACCGCCCGAGCACGTCTCGGACGATCTGAACGACGCCACCGCCATCATCCGCTATCGCTATCGCGCCGGCGGCCAGGAAATGGAGAGTGACCAGGTCGCGATCGGCGGCCAGCCGCTGATGACCCGCGTGCTCGCCGGCAAACTGGTCGGAAGATATCCGGTCGGCGCCCACGTCGATGTTTATGTCGACCCGAACAACCCCAAGCAAACGCTGCTGGAGCCGACTGAGCTGCGGAATGTCTCGGCCCTGACCGCCTTCACGATCGTGTTCGGCTTTATTGCGGCGATTCTGACCGCGCATTCGATCGCATGCCACGTGCTCTATACCGGCAACGGTGTTCCGCTGTTCGTTTTCCCGCTGCCGATCCTCGCGCTGCTCGGCGCTGTCTTCGGCGTCGTCGCATTCGTCCGCGGGCGGCGGCTCGCCAGCGCCAGCCTGCGGTGGCCGACCGTGGCCGGCAGCATTACCACCTCGGGCGTGATCGAGGAGGCGATCGAGGACAAGAGCAATGACGACAAGTCGTTCATTCGCAAAATCCATCGCTATCAGGTCGATCTGCGCTACGCGTATCAGGTCGGCAAGCGCGACTTCGTCGGCACCGCGGCAAACTGGGGAGGGACCGCGATCTACGGCCTTCGCGAACTCGCGGAAGAGGCTGCAGGCCATTACCGGCCGGGACAACCCGTCACCGTCTATTACGATCCGGAGCGGCCAGGCAATGCCGTACTGGAGCCGGACAATCGGCAGGGCTCGCTCGCGCCGCTCATCCTCGCGGCCATTTGCGCCGTCATAGGCGGCGCCATGCTGGCGTTCTTCATCAAGGTCGGGTTCAACTAGCGTCGAGGACGCCGGCATCCAGCAGGCGGCATAACCGCCGGCGGCCGTTATGCAATGGTCGGGAGCAGGCGCCCGACTTCTTCCTGCAGGTCTGCGATGGCCGTGCGATCGCCGGAGAGATGCCGCAACAGGCATCGTTGGAAAAGGCCATCAAACAGCGCATAGAGGGCGCCCCGCGAGACGACAGGCTGTCGGCCGCCAAGTGAGGCAAAGCGGGACGCAATCCGCCACACCATGTCTTCCAGGCTCTTGTCGATCTCGGCGACGTCGTCGCGAAAGGCCCCTTCAAACAGGGACTGCGAACGCAGATCGTACCAAAGGCGATGCATCCCGGCCTCGTCGCGAACGGTGGCGCCGAGCTTCTCCAGAAAGCCCTTCATCAGTTCGTCGCGGCTTTGCGCCGCTGACGTGATCTGGTCGTACCGCGTGACGCATTTCGACTTGTAGTGACGAACACAACAGCAGATCAGGTCGACCTTGTCGCTGAAGTAATAGTGCAGCACCCCGTGCGTAAACTCGGATTTCTGCGCGATCTCGCGCAGGCTGGTTCGCGCATAGCCGAGCTCGGCCAGGGTTTCCAGCGCAGCCTCGGCCAGTTCGATGCGTCGGGCGCTGAATTTATCGACACGCGAACGCTCGATCCGATCCGAAGGTTTGCTTGGCCGGCTTGGCGTTTCAATTTTCCGCTGCGTCACCGCAGATTGCTTGCGCACGTCCAAAACTCCGAATCGCCGCGTTACTTCGGCGGCAATAATGCCCTGAAATGCCTTCCGAAATTATCCTCAGTCAAGGATTGCTTGACAAATGTCAAGATTTTAGACAATCGTCAAGACAATCTTGGACAGTCGTCAAGTTTTCAGGATTCGCGGCCGGAAGAAGCCGCGCATAGGGAGAACGCGCTCGCGGCGTGCCTCGGCGCGTCACAACAGAAAATCACAAGGGAGGGACAACGATGAGTGCGAAAAATCTGGCTGGCCGCAAGGCTCTGGTCACTGGCGGCGCGCGAGGCATCGGCGCTGCGATCGCGGAGGCGCTTACGAATGCCGGCGCTTCGGTGATGATCGGCGACCTTCTCGCCGATCTCGGCAAGGAAACCGCCGTCCGTCTTTCCAAATCAGGCGCCAAGACAGGCTTTGTGGAATTGAATGTCACCGACGACGCGCAATGGGAAAAGGCAGTCGCTGCCACCATCGCCACGCTGGGCGGCTACGATATCCTGATCAACAACGCAGGCATCGAGATTACCTCGCTCGTCGTCGATCTCAAGGCTGAAGATCTGCGCCGGATGTGCGACGTCAACATCGTTGGCACCGCTCTCGGCATGAAGCACGCGTTTCGCGCGATGCGACCTGGCGGAAGTGCAGGCGCCGGCGGGGCCATCGTCAATATTGCCTCGGTCGCCGCTACGATCGCATTTCCGGCCATTGCCGGATACTCCGGCACCAAATCGGCCGTTGACCGCATGACCCGGGTCGCCGCGATGGAAGCCGGCAAGCTTGGTTATGGCGTGCGGATCAACTGTCTCTATCCCGGGCTTGTCCCCACCGACATGGGCATGCAATTGGCCAACGACATCGTCGCCGCCGGATTGGCACCGGACGTCGGCGCCGCCGTCGCCTCGGTCGTCGAGCAGACACCGCTTGGCCGGTTGGGCGAGGTCGGCGACATGGCCGACGCCGCTGTTTTCCTTTGCTCCAACGAGGCGCGCTTCATCACCGGTGCCGGCCTGCCGGTCGACGGCGGCATGGGTATGTAAATCGTCAAACGCAAAAAACAGAAATTCGGGAGGATATGAATATGAGCGAGAAGAAACCCGTCATCGTCTATGGCGTCTCCGGCTACACCGGGCGTCTGGTTTGTGAATATCTGCGTGAGTACAACATTCCCTTCATTGCGGCCGGCCGCGACGCCGCCAAAGTGAAGGCCGTCGTCGAAAAAATTCCCGGCATCGAAACGGCAGACTACGAGATTGCCGAGGTTGGGCACACCGTCGAAGCGCTGACTGAGCTGTTCAAGGGCGCGAAGGTCGTCAGCAATATGGTCGGCCCGTTTATCAAGTATGGCCCGGAAGTCGTCGAAGCCTGTCTTGCGGCCGGCTGTCACTACACCGATACGACCGGCGAACAGGATTGGGTGATGCTGGCGCAGGAACGCTGGGGAGCAAAATTCGCGGCAAAGGAATTGCTGCTCGCGCCCAACGTCGCGCAGATGTACACGACGGGAGAAATCGCGGCGAACATTTGCCTCGAAACGCCGGGTCTCGATACGCTCGATATCCTGGTGCTGTGGAAGGGGTTCCCGACCTACGCCTCGACGCAGACGATCTTCACCATCCTCAAGGCGAACTGGTACTATCTGGTCCAGAACAAATTTGTTGAATGGGATGTGGCCGCCAATTTCGAGGTCAATGTTCCCGGTCAGCATGAGGGCGCCATTGCCGTCCCGTGGGGCGGCACCGCGCATCCGGTCTGGTTCAAGAACGATCCGCGCGTCTCCAACTGCAAGGTGCTCGGTGGCGTCATGCAGCGCGACATCATGCTCGGTGTGGTTCAAACCCAGGAGATGGTGAAAGAGAAAATCAAGCCGCTTCCGCCCGACCAGCAGGAAAAGGCGCTGGCCGACATCGCGGCAACGCTGCAGGCAAGCATGCCGCCGCGCGAGAATCCGCGCATCAATACCTCGATCGACTCCGTCTATGCATCCGGTCCGCTCGGCCGCGCGCATTGCGTGATTCATGGCAACTGCAATTACAAGCAGACCGGAATGCTGCAGGCCTATGCCGCATTCTCGCTGCTGCAGACGGCTCCCAGGAAAGTTGGCTTTGCCTCCGCCTGCCAGGCGTTCGGGCATCGCGAACTGCTGGGTCAGTTGCGAAGCTTCGGACTGGTGATGAATCCGGTTCTGACGGTTCACAATTGATGCAACCGGGTGGCGCGGACCACCGCGCCACCCGCCCTCTTTTTCGGGAGGTGGTCCATGCGGCTTATCGACTATCTGGATAAGGGCACCTCGCTTGGTGCGGATGCGCCATGTCTGACCATGGACGGAAAAGACCTGAGCTACGGTGACGTGCAGCGCCTGAGTTATCGGATTGCGCGCGGGCTCGCCAATTCCGGTGTCACCCCCGGGGAGAAAGTCGCGATCCTGTCCGGCAACGATCCGGTCGCCTTTGCCTGTGTATTCGGTATTTCGCGCGCCGGGGCCGTCTGGTGTCCGATCAACCCCCGCAACGAGGCGGCGGAAAACCAGTTCATCCTCGACGCGTTCGATTGCAGCCTGTTGCTGTTTCACAGCGGCTTCGCGCCGATGGTCGACAAACTAAGGCCGCAGCTGCCGAAATTGCGTCAGCTTGTATGTCTCGACACCGAGACGTCTTTCGCGCCGTCGTTCGAAACCTGGCTTGCCGACGTCGACGACCAGCCCTTTCAGCGCGATTGCGTTGATGATCTTGCGATGATACCCGGCACCGGCGGAACGACCGGCAAACCCAAAGGCGTGATGCTCTCGGGACGCAACATCGAAACGATGGCTGCGTTGACCCTGATGGGTTATCCGTTCAAGGGGCGGCCAATCTATCTGGCGCTCGCGCCGCTGACGCATGCCGCCGGCGTGCTGTGCTTTCCCATCATGACGCTCGGAGGCAGGGTGGTGATCATGCATCACCCGGACGTCGGCGAATTCCTCGACCTGATTGCACGCTACCGGGTCACGCACACGTTCCTTCCGCCAACCGTCATCTACATGCTGCTGGATCATCCGAAGCTCGACAGTGCCGATCTCAGCTCGCTGCAATGCTTCTGGTACGGCGCGGCCCCGATTTCGGTGGCGCGCCTGACCGAGGCGCTGGAAAAGATTGGCCCGATGGCGCAGCTCTTTGGGCAGACCGAAGCACCGATGATGATCTCGATGATGCCGCCTGCGGACCACTACAATCCCGACGGTTCGATCGCGACCGGACGGTTGTCGTCGGCGGGCCGTGTCGGGCCGCTGGTTCGGGTCGGCATCATGGATAGCGCCGGCAATTTGCTGCCGGCCGGAGAGCGCGGCGAAATCGTCGTCCGCGGATCGCTGGTGATGGGCGGGTACTACAAGAACGCCGAAGCCACGGCGGAGGCTTCGGCGCACGGCTGGCACCATACGGGGGATATCGGGTATCTCAACGCGGACAATTTCCTGTACATCGTCGATCGCGCCAAAGACATGATCATTACCGGCGGCTTCAATGTCTATTCGGTCGAAGTCGAGAACGCCCTTCAGGCCCACGAAACCATTCAGGACTGCGCCGTGATCGGTTTGCCGGATGACAAGTGGGGTGAGCGCGTCGTCGCTGTGGTACAGGCGAGAGCAGGGCGCACCATCGATGTCGCCGCGGTATCGAGCTTCGTGAAGCAGCGGATCGGAAGCGTCAAAACGCCCAAGCAGATCGAAGTCTGGGATGACCTTCCGCGCTCCAAGGTCGGCAAGGTGCTGAAATCGGAAATCCGCGCCCGGATGCTGGCGGATCGGAAGGCGTGACGATGTTCGGGCCGCAAAACGCAGCGTGCCGCGCTTTGGGTTTGGCGCGCTGAAAAAAAGTGATCCGCGCCTGCGTGCGAGCGGTGCGGTACCGGGTTAGTTCCTGGTGCGGATAAACCCGGCAAGCTTGGTTTTCTGAGCCTCGCACCACGCTGTCATGCCGATGCGTTTCTGGTCGAGGTCCGTCGATCTTGTCGCGAGCGCGACTTCCGACATCAGGTCCTCAGCCTGCAACTCGCCCATTTTTCCACCGGTGTGCATGTAGGCGATCGCCTTCCGCACCTGCTCGGTGGTTCCATCAGGCATTTGCATCTCCTGCGCCTTTTGAACCAGATCCTGATAGGCGACATCCGTGCCGGGGCATTCCACCTTGGCGGCGAAAGCCTGCAGGACCATGGTCACATAGGCCAGGCGCGACTCGGCATGCGCCGGAGCGGCAACGGCAATCAATCCCAGTAGCAACAGACCAAAGCGCATCACAGTCTCCTGGTTCGGGAACAAAAACTAGCGCTGAACCGCATCTCTGCGCAACCTCCCGAAAGGAGACGGCGTAGAGCACGCGTGAGTGACGATGGAACCGCCTGTCGCACCGCAATCGTCATGCCGTTGGGAACAAATCCGGCCATGGCGACTTACCGCCAACGGTTCGAATTCCAGGAGACTCCCATGAACAAGGCAAAGATCGCTTTGGCCGGTTTTGCAGCCCTCATCGTCGTCAGTTCGGCGGCTCTGGCTCAGCAAGCGTCGACGGGAACGGTCACCAAAATTGATCGGATCAGCGGCACGGTCGCGATTCGACAAACCCAAAGCGGCACGGTCGGAGCGAATTCCGGCAGCTCCTCCGAGGAGTTCAAGGTGCAAGAAAGCATGTTGAACAATTTGCACGCCGGCGACAGGGTGACATTCTCCGCCACCGAAGCGGGTGGAACCAAGACCATCACGAAGCTCGAGAGGCAATAGGCGTTCGGAAGTGTTCAACGATCCCGTCGTCATCGCCCGCCAACGGGTCGGCCGAATGGCCGCCGATGACAGGCTCTGGCGGGCGATCCAGTATTCCACAGCCGGCGTAGTGAAATCGAGAGGCCGCGGCGTACTGGATGCCCCTTCGCGGGGCATGACAATTTGTGCCGCTTCGACACGATGCGCTACGCCTGCTTCAGCGATTGGATCGCGTCGCGGACATAGGGGTCGAGGCCCGTGCCGCCGGCATCGAGATGGGCAAAGATCGGCTTGCGCATCCGCGGATCCCAGGATTTTTTGATGTGCTCGGAATGCCCGGCACCGCCTTGTCATGGCCCTGGCTCTGAAAGAATTTGCCGATCTGGTTGGCCATGTAGATCAGTCGGTCAGGCGACATCAGCGGCCTCTTTCACATTCGTAGTTTTTTCCGACGCGTTTTCTGCCGCAGATAAGTCTACGCAATCTGCGTAAACTTGATTGCTATGCGAACGGGTGCATCCCGTCCGGGGCAGCCTTTCGCTCGAAAAGGCTTTCGCGCTCTCTCTGATCCGCTCCGGATGCGTGAACACTTCAAATCCGTCCGAACGCGCGATCGCGGCCAGCGTGATGCCGGTGGCTTCCGCCATCCGCACCGCGAGCGCCTTCGGCGCCGAGACCGCAACCATCAGCGGCGCGTCGAGGGCTGCGGTATTCTGCACCATCTCGACCGAGACCCGGCTGGTCAAAAGCACCATGCCTTCGCCGGCGGCGACCGTGGCCTGCGCCAGCGCACTCGCGAGCTTGTCCAGCGCATTGTGACGGCCGACATCCTCGCGCAGGCACATGATGCCGCGCGCCGGCGTCCAGAACGCGGCGGCGTGGACGGCGCGCGTCTCGATGTTGATTTGCTGCAGCGGCGCGATCGCCGCCATTGCCGCCAAAGTTCTGCGGCGTGCCCATCATCACCGCGTAGGTGCCGCCGTTGTAGGTCGGCGCCAGCGCGGTTTCTTCCGGGATCAGGCCTCATCCCAGGGTTCATAGACCGGTGTCATCCGCGCTCTCAAATCAGGGGTTGCTGGCACCCGCTGATGAGAGTTGGAATGCTCCAAAGATCAATAAAGCTGTCTCATGCTGCGATATCAAAACGCGATCAATGTTCCCAAAAAATCGGACGATTTGGAAATGCAATGAATGTGAAAATCGCGCGCCCAAGGCGCGGCTTTTGGCGTATGGGTCCGGCAGCGACCGTGATATTCATGACGGCTATTCTACCTGTCCTGTGAGGCTCCCTTCTTGATCGACAAGCTTGAACTTCTGCTCGCGCTGGCCAAGGAACGTCATTTCGGACGGGCCGCCGAGGCCTGCGGCGTCACCCAGCCGACGATGTCGACCAGCCTCAAACAGCTCGAGGAAATCCTCGGCGTTATGCTGGTGCAGCGCGGCTCCCGCTTCCAGGGCTTTACGCCGGAGGGCGAGCGCACGCTCGACTGGGCGCGGCGCATCGTCGGCGACGCCCGCGCGATGAAGCAGGAGATCAACGGATTAAAGGACAAGCTGTCGGGAGAAATCCGGATCGCGGCGATCCCGACCGTGCTCGGCATGGTGGCATCGCTGACCACGCCGTTCCGCGCGCGCCATCCGGACGTGCGCTTCCGGATTCAGTCCTGCACCTCCGCCGACGTGCTGGGTCTTTTGGAAAATCTCGAGGTCGATGCCGGCCTGACCTATATCGAGAACGAGCCGATCGGCCGGGTTCGCACCATTCCGCTCTATAACGAGAGCTATCGCCTGCTGACGTCGCCCGACGGCATGTTCGGCGACCGCAAGCAGGTCACCTGGAAGGAAGTGGGGCAGGTGCCGCTGTGCCTGCTGACGCCGGACATGCAGAACCGGCGCATCATCGATCGCGCGCTGCTCTCGGTCGGCGCCGAGGCGACGCCGACGCTGACCTCCAATTCGCTGCTCGTGCTCTACACCCACGTCAAGACCGGCCGCTGGGCCAGCGTGATGCCCGCCAAACTCGCGGAGACGCTGGGCCTTGCGGATACCGTCCGCAGCATTCCGATCGTCGATCCCGCGGTCAATTACAGCATTGGCCTCGTGATCCCGCAGCGCGACCCGATGACGCCGTTGATCGCTGCGCTGGTGCAGATCGCCCTCGAAGTCGCGCCGACGCTGGAGTGAAAGCTGGCGTACTTATGAATTGAGCTTGGTCGGTGCTGCCTGATCGATATCCGCCGTGCACCGATAGCGACCAAATTCCGCATCGGAGCGAAATGACGCGATGTGCCAACAAGAGACATCAACGAACCGGAGTGGCTACGGTCACAGGGTGTTCTTGTATACCCGCCCATCCTTCATGATGACCTTGAAGTTCTTGGCAGGGTCGGCGATTAGATTGATGTTCTCCAGTGGATTGCCGTCGACCAGCAGCAGATCGGCAAGCGCGCCCTGTTCAACGACGCCGAGCTTCCCAGGATACGGATTGCGTTTGCCGGACAATGCCAGCAGTTCGGCGTTGGTGCCGGTTGCCATTGCGAGCGATTCGGCGGCGCTGTACCAGCGGACAAGCGAGGCCAGGATTGCCCCCTGTTGCTGCGCGAGCGCTTGGGAGAACAGGACATCGGTGCCCCACGCCGTCTTGATCTTGTACTTCTTCGCCAGTTCGTATGTCGCGGCTATGCCGGGCCAGACTTCATCAGCCTTCGCTCGTTGAACTGAGCCTACTGGAAAGCCTTGTCTCAACTCCTCGGGGAGGGGCTGCAGACTCAGCCACACGTCCTTCTCGGCAATCAGCTTGGCGGTTGTCTCGTCCATCAGGAAGCCATGTTCGATGCACCTCACACCGGCGGCAATGGCCCGCTGAATCGCAGCGGGCGTAAAGGCGTGCACGGTGACGTACGTGCCCCAATTCTCGGCCGCTTCGACAGCTGCCCGCAGTTCCGCCTCCGTGAAGGTCGACACGTCGATCGGGCTGAACGGCGAGGAAACACCGCCGCCGGCCGTTAACTTGATCTGGGAGGCGCCCTGCATGAGTTGCTCGCGGACGCGGACGCGGACCTCGTCAGGGCTGTCGGCGACCATACTGCCGCCAATCTGCTCCATGCGGCCGAGCATCCCGCCTATCGTGCGCGGCAGTTCCGACAACTGGCGGAAATCCCCGTGTCCGCTCGTCACCGTGATAAATGCCCCCGAGGGATAGATACGAGGCCCCGCGATCAACCCTGTGTCGATGGCGGTCTTTAGTCCGAATACCGGACCACCAACGTCGCGGACGGTGGTAAAGCCGCGCATCAGTGTGTCGGTTGCCTCAACGCTGGCCGCAATATTGTTGTATCCGACATCACCGACAATCGCTTGGGCAGGATTCGGCCGGATCAGCATCGCATGCCAGTGCGCGTCGATCAGGCCGGGCATCAGCGTTCGCCCGCCGCCTGCGATCACGGTCATGCCGGGCTCGGCATCGATAGGCGCCGTAGAGATGCGTTCAAAGACGTTGCCCTTGATGAGGACGCTGGACGGCGCAGAGAGCGAGCCGCTCTTACCGTCGAAAATCCGCACATTCTGAAAAAGTGTCACGCCAGCACTCACCGGCGAATTGCCTTGCGCGCGAGCGGCCGACGCAAGGCTGACGGCCATAAGCGGAAGCGCGGCGACGAAAATCCTTCGGGAGATCGCGTTCATTTAGCTCGCCCTCCTGGAAGACGTTTACGAAGCCTTCACAACCTCTCGTCGAGCATATTAGCCAAGCAGGTCGGTTCAATGAGGCAGGGCCGCTGTCCCAAATAGGTCAGAATGCGAAGCACTTGAACCGAGCAAATGTTTTTCCGCTTAGCTCCGAACTCAGACATTGGGCGCGCACCAGTCAAGAATCTCACATTAAGTGGATTTTCGTACGAACCGGGGAGACCGGCCGGACGGGGCCGACGACAGACAGTCCGCAGGTTGAAAGGCCTGTGCCAAAAGACCGGGTACTCGCGCTGCTCCGGGTTGGCCGACAGACGTCAGATGCTCTGGGATCTGCACTGGTGACCAATGGTGGGGTAGGGTTCCACGCAGTGCTCTCTGGCTGATATTACGGCAAGAGGCCGATAGCATGGGTTCCGCGGGAAAAACCCTCCCGCTACCGATGCAAGATGTGGGCTCCCGTCATGACCAAGTCTACTGGGGGACGTGACTGGAATGCTAAAGACGGTGCGTTTCCGCTCGTTGATCCGCGTCAGGGCGATGTCGAGGACGACGCCGCGAGCCCCGGACAAAGGTCGCTGCTCGCGATCGCCGGGAGTCTGTTAGTCGAAATCAGCCTGCCGAAACTACTGTTCGCCTGGACGGTCTCGCTGCTGCTGCCGGCGGTGCTGCTCGGCCTCACGCCGCTGGTGGCCACGGCGTGGCTTGCCACGGTGTCGGGGCATATTCTGGCGGTAACGGAAATTGGCGCCGCACTGGTACTGGTTGTCCTAATCGCGTTGGGATGGATCGGATGGCGGCCTCTGTTGCGGATCGCCGAGGTCAACTTCTGGTCGCTCAACGCGCTTGCCGTCCAGCCGGGCTATGCATTTTGCCGTGAGGCGCTGCGCCATCTGGCGGAGCGGATGTTCGCCCGGCACTCCACCGCCGCCGGGCGGGCGCGGTTGCGCGCGGCGAGTTCCGCCGGCGCCGGCATCGTCCTGTGCGGATGCGCGGCATTGATCGCCATTTTCATTTGGCCGGGCTCGCGCTGGATGGGCACCGTGACCGATCTCGCGGCCCCGCATCGCTTGGTCGTGCCGACGCTTGCCAACGCCGTCGTGCTAGTGTCCGGTTATTTCGCGATCGCGGCGCTCGTCTGGGGCTTCGCGGATGCCAGCATGGATCAGCCGTTCGATCTCGCTGCATTCGATGACGCGCCGCCCGGTGGCCGCACCTGGCGCGTCGCGCACCTTTCGGACCTTCACGCAGTCGGTGAGCGATATGGCTTTCGTATCGAAAGCGGACGCGGCGGCCCACGCGGCAACGAACGCCTCGACCGCGTCATAGCTCGGCTCGCGGCCATCCACACCACACGTCCGCTCGATCTCGTGCTCGTCAGCGGCGACATGACCGATGCCGGCCGCGCGACGGAATGGGCCGAATTCCTTGACACAGTGGCGCGGCACCCCGCCCTCGCAGCACGCATGATCGTGCTGCCAGGCAATCACGACGTGAACATCGTCGACCGCGCTAATCCAGCGCGGCTCGACTTGCCATTCAGCCCAGGCAAGCGGTTACGGCAGATGAGAACACTGTCGGCGATCGCGGCAGTGCAGGGCGATCGCGTGCACGTCGTAGACGGCGCCAAGCAACGCGCGTCGACGCTCAATGAGGCGCTGGCACCGCATCGCCTGCGGATCGCAGCCTTCGTGGATCGCGGCGGCCTGCGCCGCGCCGCCGGGCTCGGGCGCCTCTTCGACGATCAATTTCCGATGATCATGCCGCCCGATTCGGAGGACGGTCTCGGTGTCGCTATCCTCAACTCCAACGCCGAAACCCATTTCTCCTTCACCAACGCGCTCGGATTTGTCTCCGTCGAACAAACGTATCGTCTCGCGGCTGCGCTCAACAAATTTCCAAAGGCCAGGTGGGTCGTCGCGCTGCATCACCACTTGTTGGAATATCCGATGCCGACGACGGCGTTTTCCGAGCGGGTCGGCACTGC
Organism: Bradyrhizobium erythrophlei; assembly: GCA_900129675.1. Taxonomy (GTDB): domain Bacteria; phylum Pseudomonadota; class Alphaproteobacteria; order Rhizobiales; family Xanthobacteraceae; genus Bradyrhizobium; species Bradyrhizobium erythrophlei_A. Next base: position 717,763 of record FSRD01000003.1, read on the forward strand.
GCTCGTCAACGGCACCTGGTTCGTACGCAAGCTCAGGCCGTTCGCGGCCCGCATCGTGGTCATGCACGGCCACCGCCATATCGATTGGATCGGCGCCTGCGGCGCGGTAAAAATCGTGTCCGCCCCGTCGCCGGTGATGGGCGCCACAGACGACGCACCCACGCACTTTCATATCCACACGCTCGCGGCAGCCCCCGACGGGCGGCTTTATTTGCTTCCGCCCGAGTGCATCGAGATTGCTGGCGTCGAAGCTCGATCCGCAGGTTAGATTTTACGGGTTTTTGTCTGTTCCGGTCCGCCGAGCAGATCGGCGAGCCAGCGGCTCGACGGATGCTGGCGGGAGAAACTCAGTATGGCGAGGGCGATGGGCACACCGATGAAGCTACCGAACAGGCCCCACAGGAACGTCCAGAAGAAGACCGCGAACAGCACGACCAATGGGGAGATCGAAAGAATGCTGCCAGACACGCGCGGCTCGATATAGCTCCCGACTGCGAACTGGATGATATTGAGGCAGACGAAGACGCCCAGAACCGTCTGCCAACTGTCGAACTGGGTCATGGCCAGCAGGGTCGGAAACAGGGTTGCGATGAAAGGGCCGATGAACGGGATATAGTTCAGCGCGAACGCAATCACGCCCCATTCAATCGCGAACGGCAATCCGGTGATCCAGGCGAAAACGCCGACGAGCAGGCCGGTCAAGGCGCTCATCTGCGTGCGCACCAGCATGTACTTTCTGAACTTCTCCGCGGTCGCAACGCTGCCGTCCAGAAGCACGCGCGCAGCCTCCCGGTTGTCGAGCGCTTCGATCTTGCGCCGCATATCGTCGACTTCCAGCAGTCCCAGGATGAGGTAGATCAGCGCGATCAGCCAGAAACTGAGGGTGGTATGGACGCGGCCCGCGATGTGCTGCGTCGCACGCAATAGCCAGGCGATGTTGAAATGTTCGGCCCATAGCCCGGCGACGGAGACGCCGTGACTGTCGAGCCATGTCACCATGGCATCATACAGCGCCTGGTAGCGCGGCGCGTCCGCGACGAGCGATCGTCCCACCCGGCCGAAGCCCCAAGCGACCAGTGAGGCGAAGGTGAGACACACCGCGACCGTGACGACGATCGTGATAGCAAGCGCCAGCAGCTTCGGCATCCGCCCCTGCAACCAGTGCTGCAACGGCCAAACAATTGCGATGATGAAAATTGCCAGCGCAAGCGGCGCAAATACGATACTCGCCTGCGCCGCGGCGACCGCGAGCAGCACTGCCGCAATGATCGCCACAGCGATCTTCAATGCAAGGCCGGCCACCATTCTCTTGACGCTTTCAGAAAAATACCGGCTTCTGCCGGAGACCAGCTTAGGGCTTCGACAACAGCCCGGCAATGCATGACAACCCTGGGGAGAGCCCGCGTCATTTCATTAGAATCGTCAGCATTGCGAACCCACATCGAAGACAGAAAAAGTCGAAATAGCAGAATTAGCGACTGTTGGCGGTCCTACTTTTTCGATATTCTAGCTTCGCTCACCTACCGTCTTTTGCAGACGCACGTCCAGATAGGTTTTCAAATTGGAGGACCATCATGACAGACACTCTGATAAATCTTCAAGCCGGCTCAGATACGGCGCCTCTACGCGCCAAGTGGGGCTGGATCGTCGCACTCGGCGTCGTCTATCTCGTCGTCGGGTTTATCGCGCTTGGCAGCGTTGTGATGGCCACCGTCGCGAGCGTCCTCGTCGTCGGCGTTATGATGATCATCGCCGGCGTTGCCGAAGTATTCAGCGCCTTCCAGATCAAGAGCTGGGGCAAATTCTTGCTTTGGGCTCTGCTCGGTATGCTCTACATCATTGCCGGCTTCGTCACGTTCGAGAATCCGCTTCTTGCCGCTGCGCTGCTCACCCTCATTCTCGGCGCCTCACTTGTAGCCTCGGGCATCATGCGGATCATCCTTGCCTTCAGCATGAAGCGGGAAACGCCCTGGATCTTGGTGCTGGTGTCCGCTGTGATTACGCTGCTGCTCGGCCTCTTGATCTTGGCGCACTGGCCGGTCTCGAGTCTCTATATTCTCGGCCTGTTCCTTGGCATCGATCTGATCATGGCCGGCGTAGGCTGGATCGGATTGGGCTTCGGCCTGCGCCGCGCTCGTTGAAGATTGAGCTGGCGGAACGCGCGCGAAGCGGTCGTCTTGATCAACGACGAAGAGGTGCCCCATGCGCTGGATCTGCGATGATCGTTTTCGCACCGCTTCGAGATCGTCGCCATCTCTTTCCTAGGCCCCAACGTCCGCGTGCCCCTCGAGTGGCTGGTTGGCGTCACCGACCTCCTGGGGCGGGGACCGGTGCAGCCTGTTTGCGCTGCTGGGGAATCTTACGAAGGGTTGAAAAAGAGGCGTAATGGGCTCGACCTGAATCAGCGTCGTTTGATCTCCAATCAAAGAGGGTGACGATGGACGAAACAGTGCGTCAACCGATTCCGGTGGACCTCGCTTTGCAGGGCGGCGGCTCGCACGGTGCGTTCACTTGGGGCGTCCTCGATCGACTGATCGAGGAGCCATGGCTGCGGATCGAGGCGATCTCCGGCACGTCGGCAGGCGCGATGAATGCAGCCTTGGTGGCCGATGGATGGACACAAGGCGGGGCGGAAGGCGCCCGCGCAGCTCTCGAGACGTATTGGCGGCGCGTGTCGCAGGCTGCGGCGTTCAGCCCGCTGCAGCGCTCGCCGCTCGACCGGCTGATGGGCCGCTGGACGCTCGATACCTCTCCGGCCTATGTCGCCATGGACCTGATGACGCGCGTGCTCTCGCCCTACGATCTCAATCCGTTCGGGCTCAATCCGTTACGCACCATCCTTGGTGAAATCATCGATTTCGACCGGCTTGCGCGCGCGCCGATCTTGCTGTTCATCACCGCGACCAACGTGCGGACCGGCCGCGGCCGTATCTTCCGCAACGCTGAGATCACGGCCGACGTCCTCCTTGCCTCGGCTTGTCTGCCGACCATGTTCCAGGCGATCGAGATCGACGGCGAGCCCTATTGGGATGGCGGCTATGCCGGCAATCCGACCCTCACACCGCTGGTGCGCGAAAGCGACGCGCACGACACCATCCTGGTGCAGATCAATCCGCGCGAACGGCCGGAGCCGCTGCGCACGGCAAACGAGATCCTCAACCGGCTCAACGAGATTTCCTTCAACTCACCGTTGATGAAGGAGTTGCGCATGATCGCGCTGCTGCGTCAGGTGGCGGATCCCGGACACGGCGAGGGCGCGCGCTGGGCCGGCATGCGCACGCACAGCATCTGGACTGACAAGCTCGCCGACTTCGGCGCCTCCTCGAAACTCAATGCCGAGTGGAGTTTCGTGGGCATGTTGAAGGAGGAAGGGCGCCGCTGCGCCGACGCGTTCCTCGCCGCGCATGGCGAGGATCTCGGCCAGCGCTCCACCGCCGACCTCGACGTGCTGCTGGCAGAGTGCTGAGCGATGACGCTTGTGGGCCTCGCTGGCATCCTGCTCGGGCTTGGTCTTCTGATCTGGCTTGCCTTCCGCGGCTGGAGCGTGCTGGTGCTCGCGCCGCTCGCGGCGCTGATTGCAGCCCTCATGGCCGGTGAGCCGCTGCTCGCACACTGGACGCAGACCTTCATGGTCGGCGCGGCCGGGTTTCTGGCGCAGTTCTTTCCGTTGTTCCTGCTCGGCGCGCTGTTCGGAAAGCTGATGGAGGACTCAGGTTCAGTCAGCGCGATTGCAGCCTTCGTGACGCAAAAGCTCGGCACGCGGCGCGCGGTGCTGGCGGTGGTGCTAGCCGGCGCGCTCGTCACCTATGGCGGCGTCAGCCTGTTCGTCGCCTTCTTCGTGCTGGCGCCGATGGCGCACGAGCTGTTTCGCGCGGCCGGCATTCCGCGGCGGCTGATGCCGGCGGCGATCGTGCTCGGTACCTCGACATTCACCATGTCGGCACTGCCGGGCACGCCGTCGATTCAGAACGCGATCCCGATGCCGTTCTTCGGCACCACGCCGTTCGCCGCACCCGGCCTCGGCCTTCTGGCGTCGCTGATCATGCTCGGCTTCGGGCTGTGGTGGCTCAATCGCGAGGAGGCAAAGGCAAGGGCACGCGGCGAAGGCTTCGGCGACGGCACACCGATGCCGACCGAGCGGCTGGCCGCCGATGAGGTGCTGCGTGAGCGCGCCACCACCGCGCGCGAATTCGATCCGGCCGAGATCGCGCATGGCGCCATGACGGACATCGCCCCACCGGTCACGCGCGCCGCGCTGCCGCTTGTGGTCGTGATCATCGTCAATCTCGCGATGTCGCTTGTCATCCTGCCGGCACTCGATACGCATTATCTGGCCGAGACGCGTTTCGGCGAGACTTCGCTTGCCGCGGTCGGCGGCGTGTGGGCAGTGATCAGCGCGCTCGCTTGCGCCATCGTTACGGTGCTTTCGGCAAGCTACCGACGATTGCCGGCGTTGCGCGCGACCATCGATGCCGGCGCAAACGCCTCGGTGCTGCCGGCGGTGAGCGTGGCAAGCCTGGTCGGCTTCGGCGCCGTTGTGGCGGCGATGCCGGCCTTCGCGGTCGTGCGCGACGCCGTGCTCGGCATCGGCGGCGGACCGTTGGTGTCGCTCGCGGTCGCGACCAACTTGCTCGCCGCCCTCACCGGTTCGGCGTCAGGCGGGCTGACCATCGCGCTCGACGCACTTGGGGCCACCTACATGACGCGCGCGGCGGAAATCGGCCTCAATCCCGCGCTGCTGCACCGCGTGGCGGTGATCGGCTCGGGCACGCTCGATAGCCTGCCGCACAATGGAGCTGTGGTCACATTGCTCGCGGTCTGCGGATCGACGCACCGGGACAGCTATCGCGACATCGTTGTGGTCGGTATCATCGGGGCCCTTGTAGCGCTTGCCGCCGTCATCGGGCTTGGCTCTGTGGCAGGTTCGTTCTGAGCCATCGGCAGCATTTTCCGTGATCGCAAGTGGGAGAGAATCTTATGAACGATGCCAGCCGAAAGGCCCATTGGGAGAATGTCTACCGCACGAAGGGGGAGAACGAGGTCAGTTGGTTTCAGGAGAGCCCGGTACCCTCGCTCGAATTGATCGACCTTGCCAGGCCTGCGCCCGCCGCCGCCATCGTCGATATCGGCGGCGGAGCGTCACATCTCGTCGATGCGCTGATCGACCGCGGTTTCATCAATGTGACCGTATTGGATCTGTCGGAAGCGGCGCTTGACGCTGCCAGGACCCGGCTCGGTGACAAGGCGACGCGGGCGCGGTGGATCGCGGCGGATGTCACAACATGGCGCCCGACGCAGCTTTTCGATATCTGGCATGACCGCGCCGCCTTCCATTTCCTCACCGTAGCGGCCGATCAGGCCGCTTATGTCGAGCGGCTCGGGAAGGCCGTCAGGCCGGGCGGCCATGTCATCATCGGCACGTTCGCGATGAATGGTCCCGAGCGTTGCAGCGGCTTGCCGATCGTCCGTCATGACGCCGCGAGCCTCGGCAGGGCGCTGGGAGGCGATTTCGAATTGCTTCACACCCGCCTCCACGATCATGCGACCCCATGGGCCGCCATTCAGCATTTTCAGTTCTCGCTGTTCCGGAGGCGAGATCATGCGGCGACCTGAACCTTTTCCTTTGCCGTTCGTGGATCGCGCGGCAGCGTGATGCGAACCACGGTGCCGGTGCCGAGTTTCGAGCGCAGCCGCATCGTGCCGCCGTGCAGATTGGTCAGCGACCTCGCAATCGCCAGCCCCAGTCCCGAGCCCTGATAGGACTTGGTGAGCTGGCTCTCGACCTGCTCGAACGGCTTGCCCAGCCGCCGCAGCGAATCCGGGGCGATCCCGATGCCGGTGTCGGCGATCATGAGCACGATTGAATCGCTCAGCACCTGGCTGCGGACGATGACCTTGCCGTCATCGGGGGTGAACTTCACCGCATTGGACAACAGATTGACGATGATCTGCTTGACGGCGCGGCGATCGGCCACCACGGAAATAACGCTCTCGATGTCCGCGTCCAGCGTCAGATGCTTGTCCTCGGCGCGTCCGGACACCACGCGCAGCGATTCCGCCAGCGTCTTCGACAGGTCGAGCGGCTCCAGGTCGAGCTTCATGCGGCCGGCCTCGATCTTCGACATGTCGAGGATGTCGTTGATGACTTCGAGCAGATATTTGCCGCTGGTGAGGATGTCGTGGCAGTATTCCTGATACTTGTCGGAGCCGAGCGTTCCGAACATGCCGCTTCCCATGATCTCGGAGAATCCGATGATGGCGTTGAGCGGCGTGCGCAATTCGTGGCTCATATTGGCCAGGAATTTCGACTTGGCCTGGTTGGCTTCCTCGGCGCGGTTCTTCTCCTGCGAGTATTTTTCGGCCAAATCGGCAAGCTCGGCCTGCGAACGCTTCAGGTCGAGCACATTGGCGCGCAGGCGCAAATCGTTGTCGACGAGCTTCTGCTCGTGCTCCTTGATGCGGGTGATGTCGGTGCCGACCGAAACGTAGCCGCCGTCCTTGGTGCGGCGCTCGCTGATATGGAGCCAGCTGCCGTCGTCGAGCTGCGCCTCGAACGTGCGCGCTCCCGGCGCTTGAGCGCCGGTCTCCTGCAGCCGGGTGCGGACCTCCGGCATGCTGCCGACCTCGATCACGGTCTCATAGGAGGTGCCCGGCGTGACCGCCGAGTCCGGAAGCTTGTGCAGGCGCTGGAAGTGCGAGTTGCAGAGCACGAGGCGGTCTTCGGCGTCCCACAGCACGAAGGCTTCCGGAATGGTCTCGATCGCGTCGCGCAGCCGCAGATCGGCCTCCACCGTCTTCTCCGCCAGACTCTTCTGCTCGGTGATATCGACGGCGATGCCGATCAGGTGCAGGCCGTTATCGGCGGCGGCCTGGCTGAGCTCGCAACGGACGCGCAGCCAAATCCAGTGGCCGCCGGTGTGCTGCATGCGGAAGGTCTGGTCGATGTGGTGGATCTGACCGGAGATCAGCTGGTCGGCGATCTCGAACAGGTCGATGTCGTCGGATTTCACCAGCGCGTTGACCTCGCCGAAGGTCAAGAGGTCGTTACGGGAGTCCAGCCCCAGCAGGGTGAACATCGACGCCGACCAGAAGATCCGGCCGCGCGACAAATCCCAGTCCCACAAGCCGCAGCGTCCGCGGTTGAGCGCGGTATCGATCCGGCCGCGCACCGCGTCGTTGATGAGATCGCCCTCACGGGCACGGGTCGATTGCCAGTGGAAGGCGAAGCCGAGGATCAGCACGACGAAGCCGGTGGTGGCGGAAAGCGTGACCGACAGCGCGGCATCGGAGCCCCACAGCGGTTCGATTTTTTCCTGGATGACGATGACCTGGCCGGGCAGCGATTTGACCAGCCGCGAAATGGCCATCGCGCCGTTGCCGTTGGGCAGGATCATGTCGCTGACGGCGCCCTGCTGGCCGGGCGCGGCGAGCAGCTGCGCGGTGCTGATGACGTCGAGGATGCCGTCGCCGTCGCCGAGGTTCTCGACGGGGACGCGGGCCAGCACGCGATGGTCAGCGCCGGTGACGATGACATGACGCCCGGCGGCGAAGCCCCACGACGGAATGAGATCGGGCACCAGCTCCTGCAGGCGCTCGATGTTGGTCATGCGATCCTGCCGGACCGAGGCGACGCGGTCGAGGCGCTCGGCGAGCATGTCGGAGAGCGCCGAGAGGTCGAGCTTCATCGCGGCGCGTTTTTGCCGGCTCTGGTCGATCACCTGCACGAAGGCGCCGAGACAGATGGTGATCAGGAAGGCGATGATGAGGGTAGGTACCGCCCGGCGGAGCGCAGGCTCCGCGGTCAGCAGCCTGTGATAGGCAGGTTTCGCGATCGATTGCGCCAATCCCTTGATCGAATCGGATTGGACGCACGCGTTCGCCGCATGCGCGCGCGCCATGCCTAAACCCCCAAAATATTCTTTTTGCACAATGTCCGGAAGGAGCCCCACGCCGCTTCCGAATCACAGCGATTTGAATCCAGTTTTCCGGGGCTGTCGAGAGTCAACAATTCGTTAATGCGAAATAAATCTTGTCCAACGGGAAATCGCGACTCGATGCGTGAGTCCGAAACGGGAACGGGTCCGTAATATTAGGCGCGCGGCGGTTCGGCGTGACTGATCACGCGCTTGATGGAGGGAAATGCGCGGCGCAGCGCGCGCTCGATCTCGTCGACGCACTCATGGACCTTGATGACGCTCATCGAGGGCGCGGCGCGGCAATGGAAGTTGACGATTTCGCCGGCGTCGGTGTTGCGCACCCGCACATTATGGATGTCGTGGATGGCCCCATTGGCGGCAAAGCGCGACAGCGCGGCCTTGACGGCCTCGACGCGCTCGGGCGCGGCGTCGGTGCCGTGCGGCAATTCCGTCTCCAGCGGCTCGATGTGGGTGTCGACCTCGACGTCGCCAAAATCCTCGCGGATGCTCCGCTCCAGCGCGTGTGCGATGTCGTGGGCGGCCGTCAGCGCCATCTCGCCGTCGACTTCGAGGTCGATGCCGACAATGAGCTTGTCGCCGAGATTGTGCACGGTGACGTGGTGGATGGCGAGACCGGAATTGCGGGCGATCACCATGATGCGCTCGCGCACGCTCTCATTGTCGCGCGCGACCGGCACCGCGGTGAAGGTGAGGTCGGCGTCGCCGAGGGCTTTGCCGACGGCTTCCTGCGCCGTCCGCTTGATCTGCTCGACGCGGTCGATCGGGTAGGTCCGCGGCACTTTTGCGATGGCGTCGATGAAATGCGTCGGCCCGACCATGCGCACGCGCAGCCGCTCGACACCGACCACGCCGGGCACCGACCGGATCGCCGCGGTGGCTTTCTCCGCGGCGCCTTCCGGCGCACGATCGAGCAGGGTTTCCACGGTGGTGCGCGCCAGCCGCAGCCCGAGCAGCGCGATCATGACCGCGACCGCGATCGCAGCCGCGGCGTCACCCCAGGCGTAGCCCAGCCCCGAAAGCGCCAGACCGATGATGACGGCGGTCGAACCCAGCACGTCGGAGGCAAAATGCAGCGCGTCGGCGGCCAGCGCCTGGCTTTTGGTGTCGCGCGCGGCGCGATGCAGCGCCCGCGCCCGCCAGAAATTGACGGCGATGTCGATCAGCAGCACCACGAACGGGATCGCCGACAGCGTCGGCGGCGGCGTCCCCCCGGTCAGGCGGCTCCAGGACTCGACCAGAATGCCGCCGGCCAGCACGTACAGCAGCGCAATGACGCCGAGCGCGGACAGGCTCTCGAACTTGCCGTGGCCGTAATGATGCTCGTCGTCGGCGGGGCGGTCGGACACCCGCACCACCAGCCAGGTGATGACGGTCGCGACCACGTCGACCGACGAGTGCAGCGCCTCCGAGATCAGCGCCAGACTGCCGATGGCAATGCCGACCACGAATTTCGCCGCGGCCATGCCTGCGCTGGCAAAGATCGAGATCGCCGCGACGTTCGTTTTGGTGTTGGAAGCGTGAGCGTGGGTTGTTGTCATGAGCGGCGGTTTAGCAGCCCGTCCGTTAACATCAAGCGCCGATCGAGACACGCAATCGCTACTCACTTGCAAAAGCAGATGCAGTTGCGAATTGTTCCGAGTTTAAAGAGCCGTCATTGCGAGCGAAGCGAAGCAATCCATTGTCACCTCGGATATGGAAAGATGGATTGCTTCGCTTCGCTCGCAATGACGTGACTCGCAATGAACACAAAAGGGACTAATCAAGTCGCTGATTTGCGGAGCATAGCCTATGGCTTCAGCGGGGGTGGCCGCTGAGGCCATTCGGGCAAAAAGCTCTTCGATGTTGGGAATTGAGTCGGATGTCGGGATATCGCTCATAAGTTGCAATTCTACAGACACTGCGTTCAGAAACCAGCCCATTTTCCGGTACTTCTTGCATCAGGGGGAGGCGCCTTTGTCCGGGGTTAAGGCGACAGTGCACTTAACTGACAATTCGTCGTCACAAGCGAGCCGTTCCAACTCTGAAGAACAGTTTCAAGTAAGACGGCGGATTACGCTTCGCCAATCCGCCCTACGATCTCGCCGTCGACTACATCTGCCGAGCCGCCCCTGACACAAGGATGCTCGCACCGGGTTCAGAGGTGATCTGGGCTCGTGGCCGCGACGGCACGCCCATGTCCTCCCCCTGGAGGATCTCGATCATACCACCATGAGGCCATCCAAGATCCCGCAGATATCCCGCCAGCGCCGCCGCCGCGGCGTCTTCGTAGACGCCGCCCGCTGCGAATGGATTGCGGGCGTGGAACAGCGTGTTGGTTTCCGCATGGGAGGCTGATGGTGACGAGCCCGGCTGCCATCATCAACCGCCGCCCTTGCTCCAGGTCATAGTGCATCGCGGCCAGCTTCTGCCGGCTGGTCAGGGCCAGCACGAGATGCCGGGCACCAGCCTCGGCGATCGCGGGAGGCATCGCCGCAGCGACATCAGCGCGCGCGTCTTCGACGCGCTATGGCGGTGCGGCTGCTGAGCCGGGGTCCATGGTGCGCGCGGCAAGCTGGGTCCCGGCGCTGCGGAGCAGCGTGAAAGACGCTGCACGGCGTCCGGGACACGGAGAGCCCTACAGGCTTCCGGCATTGCGAGGAGCGTAGCGACGAAGCAATCCATCTCTCAGCAAGCGGCGAGATGGATTGCTTCGCTGCGCTCGCAATGACGATCGCGATCGGCGTCGCCCTACATCGTCACCACGATCTTCCCCAGATGCTTGTTGGCTTCCATGTGCTCGAACGCACGGCCGATCTCGGCAAACGGATAAACCTTGTCGATCGGCAATTGCAGTTTTCGCTGCTCCACCGCCGGCCAGATATCCTTGCGGACTTCGTCAAAGATCTCGCGGACTTCCTCGATCGTGCGGGTGCGGAAGGTGACGCCGATATAGTTGATGCGGCGCGCGGCGTGCAGGTCGAAGTTGAAATCGCCATGGGTCCCGCCGAGCCGGCCGACATTGACGATGCGGCCCTTGATCTTGGTGGCCTTGAGATTTTGGTTGGCGACCTTGCCGGACACCTGATCGACGATCAGGTCGACGCCTTCGCCGCCCGTCGCCTTCAGCACCTCGTCGACCCAGCCGGGATCGCTGGAGTCCACCGCCAGATCTGCGCCGAATTCCTTCAGGCGTCCGCGGCGCATCGCGTCCGTCGAGGAGCCGATCACCAGCTTCGCGCCCTTGAATTTCGCGATCTGCATCGCCATCAGCCCGACGCCGGAGCTGGCGCCCTGGATCAGGACGGTCTGGCCGGGCTGCAGCGCGCCGTTGGTGACGACCGCATTGTGCATGGTCGCGAGTGCGACGGGGAGGGTGGCCGCCTCGTCGAAGTTCATGTTGGAGGGCGCGCGGAACAGCCGGCCGTGGTCCGCCAGCGTATATTCGGCGAACGCCGCGCCGCCGGAGCCCATGATCTTGTCGCCGACTTTTACGCCTTTCGCGTCGGGCCCGAGCTCGGCGACTTCGCCGGCCCATTCCATGCCGAGCACGGTGCCGACGCCGCCGGCGGCGCCATGGGCGTGGCCCTTGGTCATGCCGAGGTCGGCGCGATTGAGGCCGCAGGCGTGAACCTTGACCAGCACCTGGGTGCCCTTGGGCGAGGGGTTTGCGACGTCGGTGATTTCAGCGCCGTTGGCGCCGTAGACATAGGCTTTCATGGGGGCTTCTCTTTTGCTGCTCCCTCTCCCGCTTGCGGGGGAGGGTTGGGGTGGGGGTGCCGCCGCGAGTCAGACTGTTCGTCATGAGAGAATTCCCCCACCCGGCGCTTCGCGCCGACCTCCCCCGCAAGCGGGAGAGGTGAAGCGAGTTCGCGGCGCGAGCGGAATCTTATTCGGCGGCCTGACGCCGGCCGCCGGACATCATGCCTTCGAGGCGGCTTTGGATGATGGCTTCGGCGTCGCGCATGATGCGCGACACCAGTTCGGCGCAGGTCGGGATATCGTGGATCAATCCCTGCACCTGACCGGCCGACCAGATGCCCTCATCGGCGTCGCCGGTGGCATAGACCATCTTGCCGCGGGCGCCGGCGACGAGTTCGCGGACGTCCTCGAATTTCGCGCCTTCCTTCTCCATCGCAACCACCTTGGTCGAGATCGCGTTCCTGGCGACGCGCGAGGTGTTGCGCATGGTGCGGAAGATCAATTCGGTCTCGCGCTCGTCATTGGCGACGATGCGCTCCTTGACCAGCTGATGGATCGGGCTCTCCCTGGTGCACATGAAGCGGGTGCCCATGTTGATGCCCTCGGCGCCGAGCGCCAATGCGGCGACCAGGCCGCGGCCATCGCCGAAACCGCCGGACGCGATCATCGGGATCTTCACCTTGTCGGCGGCAACCGGGATCAGGATCAGGCCGGGCGTGTCGTCCTCGCCGGGATGGCCGGCGCATTCAAAACCGTCGATCGAAATCGCATCGACGCCCATGCGCTCGGCCGACAATGCGTGGCGGACGCTGGTGCATTTGTGCACGACCTTGATGCCGTGCTTCTTGAATTCGGTGACGTGCTCCTGCGGCTTGTTGCCGGCGGTCTCGACCACCTTGATGCCGCTCTCGATGATGGCCTGGCGGTATTCGGCGTAAGGCGGCGGCTTGATCGAGGGCAGAATGGTGAGGTTGACGCCGAACGGCTTGTCGGTCAGGCCGCGGCAGCGCGCGATCTCGCGTGTGAGGTCCTCCGGGGTCGGCTGCGTCAGCGCGGTGATGAAGCCGAGCGCGCCGGCGTTGGCGACGGCCGCAACCAGTTCGGCGCGCCCGACCCATTGCATCCCGCCCTGCACGATCGGGTGCTCGACGCCGACAAGTTCGGTGAATCGCGTCTTGATCATGTCCTGCCCTCTGTGTTTCCCCGGCGCGGAATATCGCGCGCATGCTCTTTTTGGAGATTTCGAGGGGCAGGATGCCGTCAGCCCCGGCAAAAGTCTATCGGGGGCGGGGCAGGTCAGGGCAACGCATTCATGCAAAAGCGGGGGCTTTTGTTTCCGCCGGGCGGACATTTCCGACGTATGAGCCTGCGCCGGCGCTGGACGTGTCTCAGGCCGGCGCGCCGGTGTTCAGGCTCCGAACAAATGTCAGGCCGAAATGGCCAGCGTGGCGTTGGCTTCCTCGTCGAACGCGGTCGAAATGTCGCGGATGCTGATGACGCCGACCAGGCTGTAATTGTCGATCACCGGCAGATGGCGGATGTGGTGCCGGTTCATGAGGTGCCGAACATGTTCGAGCGAGTCGGACGAACTGCAGGACACCAGTTGTTGCACCGAAATCAGTTGCGACACTTTCAGGTTGACGCCGGCCGCGCCGTGCTCGGCGATCGCGCGCACCGCGTCGCGCTCGGTGAACATGCCGACCGCCGTATTGCCTTCGGTGCGCACGACGTCCTTGACCACAAGTGCGCTGATATTGCTCGAGCGCATCAATTGGCAGGCGACAGCGACCGTCTCGTTCATTCTGATCGTTGCAACACGGGCAGATTTCTTGCGCAGGACGTCTCCGACTTGCATTGCAACCTCCTCTGGCTTGAATTTTCTCAGATACTGGTATACATAATGCCAATTGTCAATACCGCGTCGTTCGCCAATCCCGTTCAAGAAGCACTTATTTTACGGCAATAATGCTGACGTTCTGACCGCCGTGGACGCATTTGTTTTTAAGTGCTTCAGGGGCGAAAACGTTTCGTTGTATTTTGTATTCCTGCGGCGGCAGGCAAAAAAAAGAGGCGCACCGGAGTGCGCCTCTTTGTCCGCGATTGGATGGCTGTCAGGCGGCTTTGACCTTGCGCGCCGCCGCTTCCTCGGCTGCGGCTTCGTTGCCCAGAATGAACGCGCGCCGCATCGGCTTGATCACGAACAGCGCCATCAAGGCCGCGGTGGCGTTGAGCGCAACGGCGATCACGAACACCGCCTGCCAGCCGTAGCTGGTGGCGACAATGCTCGCGAGCGGAACCAGCAGCGAGGCGGTTCCTTTCGCGGTGTAGAGCATGCCGTTGTTGGTGGTGGCGTACTTGACGCCGAACGTATCGCCGGAGGTTGCCGGAAACAGGCTGTAGATTTCGCCGAACACGCCGAAGTAAACCGCGGTCGCCAGCACGAACACGATCGGATTATGGCCGTAGGCCGAGAGCGTCAACAGCATGATCGCGGCGGTTCCGAACGCGATGAACATCGTGTGCTCGCGGCCGATGGTATCGGACACCCAGCCGAAGAACGGGCGGCCGAAACCGTCGAAGATGCGGTCGAGCGAGATCGCAAAGGTCAACGCGGCCATCTGGAAGCCGGCGAGGCTGACGGGCGTGTTGGCGATCTTGTAGTCATGCGCGATCGGCGCAATTTGCGCCGCCGTCATCAGGCCGCCGGCCGCGACCATCACGAACACCACATACATGACCCAGAAGATCGGGCTGCGCAGCACTTGCGGCGGCGTGAAGTCGATCTTGGTCTGCGGCAAATGGAGCTGCTTCTTTTTCGCGGGCATCGCCACCAATGGCGGACGGATGAAGAAGGCGAGAATGAAGACGATCAGGCCCTGTCCGATGCCGAAACTGAAAAACGCGGTTTGGTAGCCGCTGGTCGCGATCATGCTCGCGATCGGCACCACGGTGATGGCAGCACCTGCGCCAAAGCCGGCGGCGGTTGCTCCCGCAGCAAGGCCACGGCGGTCCGGGAACCATTTGAGCGCGTTGCCGACGCAGGTGCCGTAGACCGCGCCGGCGCCGATGCCGCCGAGAACAGCGGCAGCGTAAAGCAGCGTCAGCGAATCCGCGTAGGAATTCAGCACCCAGGCCAGCGCGATCATCACGCCGCCGAACATCACGACCAGGCTCGGACCGTATTTGTCGACGAACCAGGCTTCGATCGGGACCAGCCAGGTCTCCGTCACCACGAAGATCGTGAACGCGAGCTGGATCGCGGCGCGGCCCCAGTGATTTTTCGCATCGATCGGATCGACGAACAGCGTCCACCCGTATTGCAGGTTCGCGATCATCGCCATGCAGACGATGCCCATGACGAGTTGAAGCCAGCGGAAGCCGCTGGACGACGGTACTGAAGCTGTGGCGGTACTGTTGGAAACCATCAAGTCCTCCCCGAGCGCGCTCTTTTGTGTGACCAATGTCGCAAGCGTCAGACCGATGTTGGTATACTATATCCCAGAATGCAAGCCCATCCTTAGGCTGTGGTGCGTCATTATCGCGGGAGAAGTTCCACCGCCCGGCCGGCCAGTTCGGCACAGCTTCGGGGATGCCGGACAAAAAAATGCGCTCGACCCGAGGGGCCGAGCGCTTCGTTCAGACCGCGATGATGTTGGCGCTTATGCGCTCGCTTTGGCGACAACCGTCCGGCGCCAGGGTTTCAGCACGGCGAGCGCAAGCAGCGATGCCAGGATGTTGGCCCCGGCGGCGATGACGAACACGGTGTCCCAATGCCCCGACGCCTGCTGCATGTAGTTCGCCATCGGCACCAGCAGCGCCGCCGTACCCTTGGCGGTATAGAGCAGGCCCGCATTGGTGGTGGCGAATTTCGCGCCGAAGGTGTCGGTGCAGGTCGAGGGGAACAGCGAATAGATTTCGCCCCAGGCAAAGAACACCAGGCCCGACAGGATCACGAACCAGACCGGATCGTGGCCGAGCATGTACAGCGCCCAGATGCCGACGCCTTCGATGCCAAAGGCGATGAACATCGTGTTCTCGCGGCCGATCATGTCGGAGACCCAGCCGAAGAACGGCCGCGTCAGGCCATTGAGGATTCGATCGATGGTCGCGGCGAACGTCACCGTCGTCATCGTCAACCCGACCAGCGTGACGGAAATGTTGTCGACTTTCCAGTCGACGGCAATTGGTTTGAGATTGGCCGTCACCATCAATCCGCCGGCGCCGACGAGCACGAACATGAGGTACATCAGCCAGAAGATCGGCTCACGGATCACTTCGGTCGGCGCATAGTTGCGTCGCGACTGGATCACGGTGCCGGTCGAGATGGCCGCCGGAACCTGTCCCGCTTTCGGCGCGAACAGGAAGAAGGCGAGGATTACGATGATGATGCCTTGTCCGAGGCCGAAATAGAGGAAGGTATTCTGGAATCCGGAATCCTTGATCATGGCCTGGATCGGCGCAACCGTCAGTGCCGAGCCCGCGCCGAAACCTGCTGCCGTGATACCGGCGGCAAGCCCGCGCTTGTCCGGAAACCATTTCAGCGCGTTGCCTACACAGGTGCCGTAGACGGCGCCGGCGCCGATGCCCGCGATGATCATGCCGAGATAGTAGCCGTTGAGCGTGGTCGCCTGCGCGTTGATCGCCCACCCGAGCGCGCAGAGGATGCCGGCGATGAGGACGACAAGGCGCGGACCGTATTTGTCGACGAACCAGCCTTCGACCGGCACCAGCCAGGTTTCGAACAGTACGAACAGCGTGAAGGCCCACTGGATCGACGCGCGGTCCCAGCCGAATTTTTTCTGGATGTCGGGGACGAAGAACGTCCAGCCATATTGGTAATTTGCGATCATCACCATCGCGGCGACGCCGATCACAAGTTGCGTCCAGCGGTAGGTGTCGCTGACACGGGCGGCTGAGGGGCCCGTTGCGTGAACCATCTCCGTCATAGCTCCCTCCCGATGCGCTTCTGATTTTGTTGAGCGCTACCCGGCGGCCATTTGGCTATTCGATAGGCCAAGCTACAAGCGACGCGAGCGCAAACGTGCGCAAATGCCGCATAAGCTGCTTGCACGGCCGCGGTAGGAGAATACTCCAATGCAAGAAAAATGGCCTCGAAAAAATCGAGGCCATTGGCCGAAGGTAGAATTTCGGATCGGGTCCCGAAACGAAAGCAGCGATCGAGAGAACGCCGGGCGCGCGGCGCTCAGAGGCCGATGCGGGGAAGGTCGCCGTTGCGGTTCGCGATTTCGGCGCTCTTCATCAGCAGCCGGTCGATGGTGGCCAACAGGCGGCCGAACAGGGTGCTGGACGGCCGGAGCGTAATCGAAGCAGTCTTGGACATTGTGTCCCCTTTCCTGGTGGGCAGCCTCAGCCGCCTCGTGATCTCAGGACACAATCTAGGTATACCAGATACCAAGAACAACGCATTTGTTTGCATAGCAGCAATTTGACGTGTGCAATGCAGCATATCCGACACGATTGGCGTCCGCATAACAAAAGGGCCGCCAGAATCTGGCGGCCCTTCAATAGGTTCCCGAAAGGGACGTGGCTTACTCCGCCGCCTGCTTCCGGGGCGGGTCGAGCGCGCCGGAATTGTGGATCTCGGCGACCTGATGGTCGGTGAAGCCGAGCACCTGGCGCAGGATTTCGTCGGTGTGCTCGCCGAGCAGCGGGGAACGGGTCACCTCGCTCGGTGAGTCCGACAGCTTGATCGGGTTGCCGACCGAGATGTACTTGCCGCGGGTCGGATGATCGACCTCGACCACGGTGCCGGTCGCGCGCAGCGACTGGTCTTCCGCGATCTCCTTCATCGACAGGATCGGGCCGCAGGGGATGTCGTCCTTGTTGAGGATGTCCATCGCCTCGAACTTGGTCTTCGTCATCGTCCACTGTTCGATCCGCGCGAAGATTTCGTTGAGCCGAGACAGCCGGGCCGGCGGCTTGGCGTAGTCGGGATGGGTCTTCCAGCCGGGTTCGCCGATCACGTCGCAGATCTTCTCCCAGACCGGCGCCTGCGTGATGAAATAGATGTAGGCGTTGGGATCGGTCTCCCAGCCCTTGCATTTGAGGATGCGGCCGGGCTGGCCGCCGCCGGAATCGTTGCCGGCGCGCGGCACCGCGTCGCCGAACGGAATGCCCTCGCCGAACTGGCTGTATTCCTTCAGCGGCCCGTGGGCGAGGCGCTGCTGGTCGCGCAGTTTGACGCGGGCGAGGTTCAAGACGCCGTCCTGCATCGCGGCGGTGACCTTCTGGCCCTGGCCGGTAACGGTGCGCTGATAGAGCGCGGTGACGATGCCGAGCGCCAGGTGCAGGCCGGTGCCGCTGTCGCCGATCTGCGCGCCGGTGACGAGCGGCAGCCCGTCGCGGAAGCCGGTGGTGGAGGCGGCGCCGCCGGTGCACTGGGCGACGTTCTCATAGACCTTGCAGTCCTCGTACGGTCCGGGGCCGAAGCCCTTGATCGAGGCCACGATCATCTTCGGGTTGATGCTCTGGATCTTCTCCCAGGGGAAACCCATGCGGTCGAGCACGCCGGGGCCGAAATTCTCCACCAGCACGTCGCAGCTCTTGATCAGGGCGGTGAGGACTTCCTTGCCCTTCGGGTTCTTGGTGTCGAGGGTGATCGAGCGCTTGTTGTGGTTGAGCATGGTGAAGTACAGGCTGTCGACATTGGGAATGTCCTGCAGCTGGCCGCGCGTGATGTCGCCGACGCCGGGGCGCTCGACCTTGATCACGTCGGCGCCGAACCAGGCCAGCAATTGCGTGCAGGTCGGTCCCGACTGGACGTGGGTGAAATCGAGAATGCGAACGCCCTTGAGCGCCTTTGTCATCGTCTTTGCTCCATACTCTCGCCCACGCATCGGCAGGGCGTATTGGGGGTTGAAGGTCTGTTCACTTCTTCTTCAAGATGCTTTGCGGATTGAGGTTGCCGATGCGGCCGCTTTCGGAGCCGGCGGCCGGATCGATCACCGCGTTGATCAGGGTCGGCTTGCCGGAATCCATCGCCTCGTTGACGGCGCGCTTCAGTTCGTCCGGCGACGTCGCGTTGACGCCGACGCCGCCGAACGCTTCCATCATCCTGTCGTAGCGCGAACCCTTGACGAACACGGTGGGCGCCGGATCGGCGCCGGCGGAATTGACGTCGGTGCCGCGGTAGATGCCGTCATTGTTGAAGATCACGATGCAGACCGGCAGCTTGTAGCGGCAGATCGTCTCGACCTCCATGCCGGAGAAGCCGAACGCCGAGTCGCCTTCGACCGCGAGCACCGGTTTGCCGGTCTCGATGGCCGCCGCGATGGCATAGCCCATGCCGATGCCCATCACGCCCCAGGTGCCGACGTCGAGCCGCTTGCGCGGCTGGTACATGTCGATGACGCCGCGGGCGAGGTCGAGCGTGTTGGCGCCCTCGTTGACGAGGATGGCGTCCGGCCGTTCCTTGATGATGGTCCGGAGCACGCCGAGCGCGCCGTGGTAGTCCATCGGCGAGTTGTTGTTCATCAGCCGCGGCGCCATCTTGGCGACGTTCTCTTCTCGCTTCTTGGCGACCGCGCCGGTCCAGTCGGACGGCGCCGCCGTCCAGTTGGCGCCCATGCCCTCGAGCAGCGCCGTGACGCAGGAGCCGATGTCGCCGACCACGGGGGCTACGATCTCGACATTGGAGTCCATCTCCTTGGGCTCGATGTCGATCTGGATGAATTTTTTCGGCTGATCGCCCCAGGTCTTGCCCTTGCCGTGCGACAACAGCCAGTTGAGGCGCGCGCCGATCAGCATCACGACGTCGGAGTCCTTCAGCACCGTCGAGCGCGCCGCGCCCGCGCATTGCGGATGGGTGTCGGACAACAATCCCTTGGCCATGCTCATCGGCAGGAACGGAATGCCGCTCTTCTCGACCAGGCTCTTGATCGCGTCGTCGGCCTGGGCGTAGGCGGCGCCCTTGCCGAGGATGATCAGCGGACGCTTTGCGCTTTTCAGGACATCGAGCGCGCGCTTGACCGCCGAGGGCGCGGGTATCTGCGCCGGCGCGGCGTCGATCACCTTGACCAGCGACTTCTTGCCGGCCTCGGCGTCCATCACCTGGCCGAACAGTTTGGCCGGCAGATCGAGATAGACGCCGCCCGGACGGCCCGAGACCGCGGCGCGGATCGCGCGGGCGAGGCCAATGCCGATATCGGCGGCGTGCAGCACGCGGAACGCGGCCTTGCACAGCGGTTTGGCGATCGCGAGCTGGTCCATCTCCTCATAGTCGCCCTGCTGCAGGTCGACGATCTCGCGCTCCGACGAGCCCGAGATCAGGATCATCGGAAAGCAGTTGGTGGTGGCGTGGGCCAGCGCGGTGAGGCCGTTCAGAAAACCCGGCGCCGAAACCGTCAGACAGACGCCGGGCTTTTTGGTCAGGAAGCCCGCGATCGAGGCCGCGTTGCCGGCGTTCTGCTCGTGGCGGAACGAGATGACCCGGATGCCCGCGGCCTGCGCCATGCGGCCGAAATCCGTGATCGGAATGCCCGGCACCCCGTAGATCGTGGTGAGCCCGTTGAGCTTCAGCGCATCGATCATCAGGTTAAAGCCGTCGGTCAGCTCGCGCTCGGCTTCAGTTGCATCAATGCTCTTGGCTGCAGTTACGGACATTCCACTTTCTCCCTGATCATTTCTCGGCGTGGACGAGTGCGTCGTCTTCTGTGTGAAGTTGGTCGCTTGCGTAAACTTAAGTAAACAGCTCTTGTTAAGTAAACAGCTCTTGGCCGTGCGCCTCGACGTAGGCGGCGAGCCCCAGCGTGTGATCGCGGGCGCGCTTCTCGGCAAGCTCGGTGTCGCGCGCTTCGAGCGCTTCGATGATGCCCATATGTTCGGGCAGCGAGGTCGCGGTGCGATCCTTCCGCCCGATCGTCAGCTGCCGATAGCCGCGCACATGCAGCAGGATGTCGTTGGTCATGTCGACCAGCACCGGTGATTCCGAAAGCGAGATCAGCGCCTGATGGAAGGCGATGTTGGCCTTGGAATATTCCTCGATATGGTCCTGCGGCAGACGGTCCTGGTTGAAATCCTTGAAGAAATCGCGCAGCGCCGTGATGTCCTTCTTGCGCGCCGTGGTCGTGATCAGCCGTGCCGCCATGCTCTCCAGCGCCGCCCAGGCGCGGATCATGTCAACAATTTCAGTCTTGGTGCGGCGAACCACGACGATGCCGCGGCGCGGCACGGTTTTGACGAAGCCGTCCTGCTCCAGCATCGCGATCGCTTCGCGTATCGGCGTGCGGCTGACGCCGAGGCGTTCGGACAAGGCGCGCTCATCAAGCATCACCTGCTCGGGCGTCGCATAGATGTCCATCTTGAGAATGGCTTCCTTCAAGGCCTCATAGGCCTTGTTCTTGAAGCTCGTCTCAGGTGCAATCCGAACGATCGCGATATCTGCCTCAGCCATAGCAGGCAACGCCTTGGGTTGTTTACGTGCGGGCACGATTCGTCTCCATCCATTGGGAGACGTGTTGTAGCAGAAGAATACCGCAAGATTTTTGGCATACCAAATGCCAGATTGTCAAGTTGCCCGTGTTTTCAGCGTTTCCACAGGTTCGTCGGTCTTGACAATCTCCTCGCTGGCATACCAAATGCCATCAAATTAGCCCCCGGAGGAAGCCAATGTCAAATTCTGCAGATGCGGCCCGCAAGATCGTCGAACCTGTGGCGCCGATGCCAAAACATGCCGTCCGCAAAGTGCTCGATGCGGTCAAGGCGGATAAACGCACCAGCCTGACGGCGCCGGAAGGCAAACTGGTGTGCGATGCCTACGGCATCCCGGTCCCGAAAGAGGGCGTGGCCAAATCTGCCAGCGAAGCCGCGAAACTCGCGGCCAACATGGGCTTCCCGGTAGTGATGAAGATCGTCTCGCCGGACATCCTGCACAAGACCGAAGCGGGCGGCGTGGTGGTCGGCGTCAAGACCGCGGCCGATGCCGAAAAGAGTTATGAGACCATTCTGGCGAATGCCAAGAAGTACAAAGCCGATGCCAAGATCGAGGGCATCCAGGTCCAGCAGATGCTGGCCGGCGGCACCGAGGTTATCGTCGGCTCGATCACCGACGGCTCGTTCGGCAAGCTCGTTGCCTTCGGCCTCGGCGGCGTGCTGGTCGAGGTGCTGAAGGACATCACTTTCCGCCTCGCGCCCGCAACCAAGGAAGACGCGCTGTCGATGCTCGACGGCATCCAGGCCCATGACATGCTCAAGGGCGTGCGCGGCGGCGATCCGGTCAGCCGCGAGGCGCTGGCCGACGTCATCGTCAAGGTGTCGCAGCTCGTCAGCGACTTCCCCGAAATCGTCGAACTCGATCTCAACCCGGTATTCGCCACCAAGAAGGATGCGATCGCCGCCGACGTCCGCATCGTCGTCGACTTCGACTACAAGCCCCGTCCGGCGCCGCGCTCGAACGAGGAAATCGTCACCGCGATGAAGCGGATCATGCAGCCGAAGGCAGTCGCCGTGATCGGCGCCTCTGCCGAAGACGGCAAGATCGGCAACTCGGTGATGAAGAACCTGATCAATGGCGGCTACAAGGGCGAGATCTATCCGATCCACCCGAAGGCATCAGAGATTCTCGGCTACAAGGCCTACAAGAGCGTCAAGGATGTGCCCGGTGTGATCGACACCGCGGTGTTCGCTATCCCTGCAAAATTCGTCGCCGGCGCGCTGGTCGAATGCGGTGAGAAGAAGATTCCCGGCGCGGTTCTGATTCCGTCGGGCTTTGCCGAAGCGGGCGCGCCCGAATTGCAGGCCGAGATCGTCGAAATCGGCCAGAAGTACAATGTCCGCCTGATGGGGCCGAACATCTACGGCTTCTATTATACGCCGGCCAATCTCTGCGCCACGTTCTGCACCGCCTACGACGTCAAGGGCCACGCGGCGCTGTCGTCGCAGTCCGGCGGCATCGGCATGGCGATCATCGGCTTCTCGCGCTCGGCCAAGATGGGCGTCTCCGCAATCGTCGGCCTCGGCAACAAGTCCGATATCGACGAGGACGATCTGCTCGCCTTCTTCGAGCAGGATCCGAACACCAATTTGATCGCCCAGCACTGCGAAGACCTGAAGGATGGCCGCGCCTTTGCGGAAGCGGCAAAACGGGTTTCGAAGAAGAAGCCGGTGATCGTGCTCAAGGCCGGCCGCACCTCGGCCGGCGCCAAGGCGGCAAGCTCGCACACCGGCGCGCTTGCCGGTAACGACAAGATCTACGAGGACGTGTTCAAGCAGTCCGGCGTGATCCGCGCCCGCAGCTTGAGGCAGTTGCTCGAATTCGCGCGCGGCGTGCCGGTGCTGCCGACGCCGAAGGGTGAGAACATCCTGATCATCACCGGCGCGGGCGGCTCCGGCGTGCTGTTGTCGGACTCGGTGGTCGACAACGGGATGTCGCTGATGGCGATGCCGCCGGATCTCGATGCGGCGTTCCGGAAGTTCATCCCGCCGTTCGGCGCCGCCGGCAATCCCGTCGACATCACCGGCGGCGAGCCGCCGATCACCTACGTCAACACCGTCAAGCTCGGCCTGTCGGACGACCGCATCCACGCGCTGATCCTCGGTTACTGGCACACTATCGTGACGCCGCCGATGGTGTTCGCCCGCAACATGGTCGAGGTGAAGAAGGAGATGGAGGCCAAGGGCTTTGTGAAGCCGATGGTCGCCTCGCTCGCCGGCGACGTCGAGGTCGAGGAGGCCGCCGAATATCTCTACCAGAACGGCATCCCGTCCTATGCCTATTCGACCGAACTGCCGGTCGAGGTGCTGGGCGCCAAATACAAATGGGCGCGCGGCGCGGGCCTCCTGTAACGATTTGAACGCGAGCCAATCGAAAATGCCGCCCGATCGTCGGGCGGCATTTTTGCTGTCGGCCGGGATTGCAACGTTAGCGGTGGCGATACGGGCTCCGTTCGAACGATCCTGGCGGTGTGAAAACGCCAACGGCGACGAGAACATCCGAAATCGATTCGGAAGTCACCGGTTCGGGGGCAAACCGACGCTCTTGCCGCCAGCCGGACTATCAGCGCTGTCCGCAGTTTGGTCGCTGTCGGGGGAAAAGCGGACGTCGTCCGAAAGGTCCGATTCGGTAGCGATTGCCCCCAAGCGGACATCGCGAACTCGATGGACACACCCCGGTTTTAGCCCATAGACTTTCCGCATTACGGTACTGGATCGGAGCGCGCTAAATGGCCAAGGCGCGGGTCGAACGCCGGCTCTATTGATATCGCAATCCCGGTGATAGGCGCGCTTTCATTACAAGAAACAAACGCAACCGTATTTCCCGACGTGTTTCTCACGAGGACTCGCCATGAAAGAGCTTCACGGAAAAGTTGCGGTGATTACGGGTGCGGCCAGCGGATTTGGTCGTGAATTTGCAATCCGTTGCGCCGACGAAGGAATGAAGGTTATTCTCACAGATATCGAAACAGGTGGCTTAGGTACCACCGCCGCGCTGCTCAAGCCTGGCACCGAGTCCCTCGTGATTGGCAGCGACGTCTCCAGTGCCGACAGCGTTGAGCATCTGGCAAGTTCGACATACGACCGCTTTGGCGCATGTCACTTGCTCTTCAACAACGCGGGCGTGGGAACGGCGGGGCCGATCTGGACGGCCACGCTCGACGACTGGAAGTGGACGTTGGGTATCAACGTGATGGGCGTGGTTCACGGGTTGCGCAGCTTCGTGCCGCGCATGCTGGCACAAAAGGAAGAATCTTACATCGTCAACACAGCCTCCGCAGCGGGGCTGCTTGCGCCCCCGGGCTCCGGCGTCTATGCCGCGAGCAAACACGCCGTGGTCGCGATCACGGAATGCCTTCATCACGAGCTGCGCGGCCAGAATGCGCCGATCGGCGTTTCCGTGCTATGCCCCGCATTTGTTGATACCGGGATATCGAACTCCGAACGCAACCGGCCCGCGGAACTCGCGGACTCCAACCCCGAAGCGGAACAGTACTCGGAACTCATCAGACAGGCGATCAAGTCAGGAAAGCTATCCGCCGCCGACATCGCAAGGATCACTATCGACGCGGTGAAGGACGGGCGCTTCTATATTCTGACGCACCCGAACGTGAAAATCGCGGTGGAAATCAGGATGAACGATATTCTGTTGGATCGGCAGCCGACCAATACATCGCAGCGCTGACGTCGCCAATTTTCCGCAATCGTTCATCGGCGCGTCGGTGTGGCATCGTTCGTCAATGTCGCATCTTGGCACTTTTCGGACGTGCCGGGCCGGCCTGACGATGTCCGCCGTTGAGGGCAGAACGGACGTGCCGCGCGAGCCCTGCCACTTCCGATTTTGTTGAGGGTTTCGGATGCCGGCCGATCGCGGCGATGCGGCTTGCACCGTGGCCGGCGTCCGAAAGCCTTCAATGAAGGAACCCGCGGGAAATGGCAGGCGGTGGCGCCGCGAGCGCCGAGCGCTATGGAGGTTTGCGCACGAGGGAAGTGTGTGAGGGCAACCGACGCTGATGAGTGTGTTGGCTGACGACGTTGCGGCGCATGATTGGTCGCTCGCAGGTGCGGGAATCTGCGGTAAGCCAGCAGGATCGATGGCGAGGTTGACGCGGTAAATGCAGATTTGCACGAGCGTCGCCGTGGCGGATCGAGGGCCGGCGAGTATGAACGGGATTTTTAATCTGTGAAATGGGGACCGTGATCATGACGTATCGATCCTGATCACGGTTGGCGGTGGGGGTCTATATTGCGGTGTCGAGCCGCGGTTGAAGGTCTCGATGATGTTCATGCGACCGCCGCAACACGGGCACGGGTGGGTCGCCTGGTCGGTTGCCGGGGCACGATCGGGAGGCTGCGGCTGGGGCGCGGTTTGCACAGGTGCCACAGAAGCGATCAGCTCACGGATCCGCGCGAGGGTCTCGGTCTTGGTGCCGCTGGCTAGCAGACCGCAGTGCCTTATCCGGTGGAATCCGCATGGCAGGACGTGCATCAGGAATCGCCTCATGAACTCGTTCGGCTTGAGCGTCATGGTCTTGTAGCGGCCGGGTCCCTCGATCCGGTAGTCCTTGTAGCTGAACGTGACGCCGGTCGCGTCGGCGGCGATGAGGCGGCTGTTGGAGATCGCGACCCGGTGGGTGTAGCGGGACAGATAGGCCAGCACCTGCTCGGGCCCGGCGAACGGCCGCTTGCTATAGACGAACCACTTGGTGCGATGCAGCGGTGCGAGATAGGCCTTGAACGCGGCCTTGCCGGCGAGGTGGGCGTGGTCGCCGAAGAACTGCAGGCGGCCGGTATCGTGTGCGGCGAGCAGCATCTCCAGCATCAGGCGGCGGAACAGCCGCGACGGTACCTTCACCGGCAAGAGAAAGTTTGGACGGCAGCCGATCCAGCGCGTGCCGTCGAGCGATATCCCACCACCCGGCACGATCATGTGGACGTGTGGATGATGGCACCCACGCCCACAATACCCTGAGTGCCGATAGTATAGATGTTCAGGTCTTCTACCCCTTTCACTCGCTTCATGGTCTTACCCTGCGGATTCTTCGCAGACCAAAGCGAGGAGATGGGGCGGTCTGTGTCATGGATCCAACCGGGAGACGACTGAAGATTCCCATCTGGATGCTGTTGCCGGACTGTGCCGAGATCACGATCTCGCAACGACCGCGCCTCGGTAAGCAAGCCCTCCTGTCTCTCGCTTCATTGATCGCCTCACAACTCGACTCACCCTGTCCACGATAACCTTCGGCGACCGCGCGTTAGCGGAAGTGAGGGAGGTCGTCGTGGTGCAACTTCAACTTTTAGATTTGATGATCAGGGAATGCGGCGCCGTGCCAATGGACGCAGCGACACGCGCCGATCTGATCGATCTCATAGCCCGCGTTATAGCAGCGGTATTTCACGAGGAGAGGAGAAGGGGAAATGACAGAGCTCTTGCACAATCCCAAAATCAAACCGGAGCATCTGGCTCGCAAGGCGATCGTCTACCTTCGGCAATCCAGCGAAAAGCAAGTACGACAGAATAAGGAAAGTCAGCTCCTCCAGTATGCGATGGCTGAACGGGTGCGTGCGCTGGGCTGGCAGGAGGTCGAGATCATCAACAATGACCTGGGATCGAGCGCGGGCCTTGCCGCCGCCCAGCGGGAAGGCTTTGAGCGCGTCCTCAGCTCGGTAGCTCTGGGAGAGGTCGGAATCGTCGGCAGCCGAGAGGTATCACGGCTATCCCGAACGGACAAAGATTGGTGTCGGCTGTTGGAGGTATGCCAGATCTTTGGAACGCTAATCGCTGACGAGCAACAGGTCTACGATCTGAATAATCTCGACGATCAGTTGGTGTTGGGTATCAAAGGGACACTCAGCGTCGTCGAGCTCAAGGTTATACGCCAACGAATGCTGGCAGGACAGGAGACCAAAGCGCGCCGCGGCGAACTGTTCAAAAGGCTTCCGATTGGGTATGCTCGCGACCCCGTGGGTAAGATCATGTTTCATCCCGACCGACGGGTCTGCGAAGCGATACAGCTTGTGTTCGCCAAGTTTCGAGAACTGTGGAGCGTGCGTCAGACATTCCAATGGTTCCGTGATCACGACCTGGAGCTACCGGTCAATCCCATACAGGGAACGCGGCTGATCTGGAAGGTTCCTTCGCAGAGCCTAGTCCGCGACATTTTACGCAATCCCTTCTACGCCGGTGCCTATGTTTGGGGACGGCGTCCAGTAACGACCTTGCTGGTAGGAGGCCGGCTCGAGAAACGTCAGAGCGCGATGCGCCGCGCCGAAGAGTGCCGCGTCTTCATCCGCGATCATCATGTAGGTTATATTGACTGGGCAACCTACGAAGAGAATCAGCGAATGATACGGCGCAATTCGGTGAACTGGGAGGGGGACGAATCGATGCCGGCGATTCGCGCTGGCCAGGGTCTTCTGGTCGGACTCCTGCGCTGCGGACATTGTGGACGCAAGCTGCATGTACGGTATTGGGGCGGCCGCGGCACCCATGCGCGCTACCTTTGCAAAGGCGACTACGATGATGGCGGGCAGTATTGCATCGGGTTCGGCGGCAGTTCGGTAGACCGGTGCGTAGGACAAGAACTATTAAAGGCGATCGCGCCATTGGGGGTGGAAGCCAGTCTGCGAGCTCTCGAAGAGCTGAGTGCCGGCGGCACCGCTCAACGTGCCGCCCTATCCCGCAAGCTCGAGCAACTGGTGTATGAGGCGAGGAAGGCCTTCGAACAGTACGACGCGGTGGATGCCCGGAATCGACTTGCAGCCAGCGAGTTGGAACAGCGGTGGAACGCAAAGCTGGAAGAGATCGAGGCAGTCAAGCAGCGGCTTTCCAGTCTCGAAACCGAGCGCTACTCCTTATCGCCTGAAGAGGAAATCAGAATACGTTCGATGGGCGATCACTTTGCTGGAGTCTGGCAGAGCAACCACTGTCCCCCGACACTTAAGAAGATGATCTTCCGCACCGCCATCGAAGAGATCATTGTGCGCACTGACCAGGATAAAAAAACCATCGAGTTGGTGATTCACTGGAAGGGAGGTGCGCATACGCAGCTCGCGATGGAACGACCGCGTTCCGCAGCGGAAACGGCCACGCCCATGGAGGCGCTGGAGATCATTCGTCGCATGGCTGTTCGATACGGCGACGACCAGATTGCCTCTGTGTTGAACCGACGCGGCTATTCCACGGGCAAAGGGAAGCGGTGGAATCAGACCCGTGTAGCGACAGCCCGGCGTAACCATTCGATTGCCGGTCAAAAGCGAGCTCTGCACGATCCGGAGAGAGTGAGTTTGAGCGAAGCTGCGCGAATATGCGGCGTCAGTCACCACACCATCCAAAGGCTGGTTGAAGCCGGCCTGTTGAAGCGCGAACAAATAACTCCTCGTGCACCTTGGGAGGTCAGCCGCCATGATTTGGATGCTGAACTCATTCGCAGCGTTATTGAGCGCCTCCACCGCACCGGCAAGCTAGTTCTGCAGGGGGGTTGCGCGGAAGACCAGCTTGCGTTGTTCACTGAAAATCAAGGAGATGATAATGCCCGGTATCTTGAGTGAGGGTTCTGGCTCATCGCGGAGCCCCAGGTGTGGAGCACCGAGGTGAAGCCGATCTTGACGCCGAGGCGCCTGGGATCGGCCGCAATCGTGCGCATGGTCTGCGAGGAAGCCTTGAACAAGAGATCGTAGACGACGGCCTTGTTCTGGTAGGCGATGGCGGCAATCCGCGCCGGCAGCGTGAAAACGACGTGGAAGTAAGGGACGTCCAGCAGTTCTGACTTGCGCTGCTTCATCCATGCCAGCGCCTGCGAGCTCTGGCACTTGGGGCAATGCCTATTACGGCAGCTGTTGTAGGCGATCTGCGTGTGCAAGCAGTCCTCGCAGCGCATGACATGCCCGCCGAGAGCTGCCGTGCGGCAGCTCTCGATCGCCGACATCACCTTCAACTGGCCGAGGCTGACGTGACCATCATTAGCCTTAC
This sequence comes from Bradyrhizobium erythrophlei, assembly GCA_900129675.1. Lineage (GTDB taxonomy): Bacteria > Pseudomonadota > Alphaproteobacteria > Rhizobiales > Xanthobacteraceae > Bradyrhizobium > Bradyrhizobium erythrophlei_A. The sequence continues at coordinate 746,800 of FSRD01000003.1, forward strand.
GCCAGGCGGGCCCGTGGTCGCGGAAGATATCCGCGATCTCCAGGGCGGGACGAGCCATGATCGGCGTGGCTTATGCCGGCGGCTTCTTCTCCGATGTCAGCGGCGTGAGCCGATCCAACGGGCTCATGACCGCGCGGATCACGTTGGTGGCCACCTGCGCATAGAGCGCGGTCGTATCGAGCCTGGCATGTCCGAGCAAAACCTGGATCAAACGCACATCGGTTTTCTCTTCGAGCAGGTGGGTGGCAAAGCTGTGGCGCAATGTGTGAGGCGTCACTCGCTTCTTGATCACCGCCCTGTCGGCAGCGGCATGAACGGCGCGATTGAATTGCCGCGTCGTCAGCGGCAGCAGCGGATCACGGCCCGGGAACAGCCAGACCGCGGGCCGGGCGATGCGATACCAATCGCGCAGCAACTCCAACAGCCGCGGGGAAAGCATTGCAAAGCGATCCTTGCGCCCCTTGCCCTGCTCGATGCGCAGCAGCATGCGCTCGGAATCGATGTCCGACACCTTCAGCGCCACGACTTCGGAGACCCGCAGTCCGGCGCCATAGGCGGCGCCCAGCGCGGCCTTGTACTTCGGCCCAGGGGCCGCCTCCAGCAGCCGTGCGATCTCCTCCAGGCTCAAGACCACCGGGATCCTGCGCGGCTCCCGCACGAAAGTGAGGTGCCTTGCCATCTCGGGGCGGTCGAGCGTCACGGTGAAGAGGAAACGCAGCGCCGCAACCGAGCCATTGATGCTCGGCGCACGCACCCCGATCTGCGTCTGATGCAGCTGGAAAAGGCGAAGATCCTCAGGCGCGGCCGTATCCGGCGCGCGGCCGAGAAAGGCTGTAAATGTCCTGACGTGCCGGATATAGTCGTTGTGCGTCTTCTCGACGAAGTTGCGCACCGTCATGTCTTCGATCATGCGCCGGCGCAGCGGGCTGATGGGTTTATCACTCATCGGGGTGCTCCTGTCTTGAGGTGGAGGTTGATTGACCCCTCGATTCTCAAGACAGGACGCCCGGCTTGTCACCGTCTCCCGCTTACCTCACCTCGTCACTCCATCGGTGCCACTGGCTCCGCTCCGCGCGCAGCGCGCTCCCGCAAAGCGGGTTCGTTCAGTGGCACTTTTCGGACATGTCGATGCAGTCGCTGCACGTCGGCTATTGGGGGAACAGCGGACCTTACTCAGACGCGGCCTGAAGTCTGAAAATGACCGGGCGAGTGTTAAAACGACGCTTCCGACCCTTTGCCGATCTGTACCCGCGGCGATTATTCCTGTCAGGAAGTGCCGATGTTCGGCCGGCGGGTTCGCTTAATCATCCAGTCCAGTGCGGCCGCCATCGCAAGTCCAACACAGGCTGCCAATGCATCGACGGCGAAATCCTCGAGCCGGGCATGCCGTCCCGGCGCCCAGAATTGCAGGATCTCGAGCACGCCGATCATGACGACGGCGACGGCCGTCGTTATCAGCCGGTTACGGCTATAGGCCACCCCGAACGCGATGCCAACCAGGACGAAGGCGAGGGCATGTTCGCCGTCCTGGCCGAGGTCGGAATGCGGCCGATACGATGGCGGACCGAGCGTTGCGAACGCAACGGCCGCGGCCAACGCCCAGGCGAGCAGTCTGAAGATCCGGTTCATCGTGCCGGATTAGCACGGTTTGTCCGCCTGATATCGTTCACGCCGGCTCGAGGTGGGCGTGTGGTTAATACGCAATTTTCCTGCATCTACAGCGGTTCCCGCACGCCCATACCGTGCATGAAGCGCTCCCGGATTTGTACGGGATCGCGGCGGGTAGTGCCGACACCCGGCTTGTCGTCGATCCGCACGCCGATCAGGGTAGGCCCCGTGGCCGACATGGATTGATCGATCAGACGCTCGAAATCCTCCTCGTCCGCCGCCCAGGCGCTGTTGACAAGGCCGCACGCGACCGCGATCGCGACGATGTCGGCTACCGCGGCGGCCGGCGTCGGCTGTGCCCCGGTGATCTGGTAGACGCCATTGTCCATCACCACCATGGTGAGGTTTTTGGGGGCCAGCGTCGCAATGGTCGACAGCGAACCGAGCTGCATCAGCAGCGAGCCGTCGCCTTCGAGCGCGAAGATGCGCCGCTTCGGTTGCGCCAGCGCCACGCCGAGCGCAATCGGGAAGGCGAGGCCCATGCTGCCGAGCATGTAGAAGTTCTGCGGGCGGTGCCCGGCGGCCCACAAATCGAAATTGGTGTTGCCGATGCCGCCGATCACGGCTTCCTCATGCTCGAGTTTCCTGATCAGCCGCGAGGTGAGATCGAAGCGGTTCATCACCTTGGTGTTGCGCGCAGACAGGCTGGTTGCGGTGTTCATGCGATCGCTCACTTGTCGAAGGTTTTGCCGCCGGTCAACAGCGGCGAGAGGATCAGCGCCACCGGCGCCTGGGTGGTGATGGCCTGCTTGATCGAGCGATCGACGATGAACTCGAACTCTTCGAGCCGGGTGCAGGTGTGATGCTCCATCGCGAGCGAATCCAGCACCGGACGCATGGTGCGGCACACCAGCGACTGGCCGTAATTGAACTCGCCGAGCGTGCCGCGCTCGGACACGAACATGATCAGCGGGATCTGATAGGGGATCGCGAGCGATGCCAGCACGTTCGCCAGCGTCGCGAAGCCACTGGTCTGCATCAGCACCGCGCCGCGCATGCCGCCCATCCAGGCGCCGGAGACGATGCCGACGGCCTCTTCCTCGCGCGCGGTGGGAAAGGTCGTGAAGAACGGATCGGCGTGGATGTTCTTGATCAGCGTCGTCAGCACGCGGTCAGGCACATAGGGCACCAGGCGGATGTCGTTACGCTTGAGCGCCTGCAGCACGATGCCGTGCCAGCTCTTCTCGTCAGAGGTCTGGGACGAAGTTCGCTGCTCCGCAACCGCCATCTTGTTCTCCCTTGTTTCGCGACGATTTTCGTTCGCGATCCAAATCGCGGTCGCCTTGTTCAGGCGCCGAAACTTGACGCGACCAGCGGGATTGTCAACATGCCCTGTCGGTACCGTGGTCTGCGCACAGTGGCGATGCCGCCATTCTGTCGGCGTGGCACAATGTGAGATAACGAGAACAGGGAGGAGCGCCATGGGAAGCCGGATCCGGATCGCTGCCGTCGCGGCGGTCATGTGTGCGGCGGCCGGCGCGGTATCCGCGCAATCATTTCCCTCCAAAGCCGTGCATATTTTCGTGCCCTATACCGCCGGCGGGGGCGTCGATGTCCTCGCGCGTACGCTGGGCGACGTGGTCTCAAAGGAATGGGGACAGTCGGTCGTGGTCGAAAACCGGCCGGGCGCCGGTGGGCTGATTGCCTCGCAGGCGCTGGCGACGTCGCCGCCGGATGGCTACACCCTGATCGTCGTCGCCAGCGGCCACGCCACCAATGCGTTCCTGTATCCGAAAATTCCCTACGATACTTTCCGGGATTTCACGCCGATCTCGCTGCTGGCGTCGTCGCCAAATGTGCTGCTGGTGCGGGCCGATTCGCCGTTCAAGACGCTGGGCGACATGATCGCGGCGGCAAGGGCGAAGCCGGGGAGCCTGTCCTTTGCCCACGCCGGCACCGGAACGTCGACGCATCTGGCCGGCGAGCTTTTGAAGAACCTCGCCAAGATCGATCTCAACGCCATTCCTTACAAGGGCGGCGCGCCGGCGATCAACGATTTGCTCGGCGGGCAGATCCCGATGTCCTTCAACAACGGCCCGGAATCGATCGGACAGCTGGAGGCCGGCACCGTACGCGCCCTTGCGGTTACCACGGCCACGCGGGCGCCGTTCCTGCCCGACGTGCCCAGCATGTCGGAGGCGGTGCCGGGCTATGACACCGAAGTGTGGTGGGGCCTGCTCGGGCCGGCTGGCATGCCGCCGGAGCTACTGACAAAACTCTCGCATGATTTTGTCGCAGCGGTGAATACGGACTCGGTCAAGGAGCGCCTGACCAAGCTCGGCGCCGTGCCGATCGGCAGCACGCCGCAGCAGTTCGATGCCAAGATCCATGCCGACTACGACAAATGGGGGCCGATCATCAAGGCCGCCGGAATGACAGCCGAATGACGCGGTGGCACATCAGATGATTCCCGCCTGCCTGCCGCCGCGCCAGGTCAGCCGCCCGAAGCAGCCGCTGCCGCCAAACGCCTGCGATACCCATGCCCATGTGTTCGGGCCGGGGGATCGCTTTCCCTATGCGGACGATCGCAGCTACACGCCGCCGGATGCACCGCTGGAAAAATATCTCGCGATGCTAGATGGGATCGGCTTTGCCCGCGGCGTACTGGTGCAGGGCAGCGCGCATGGCCACGACAATTCCGCGATGCTGGACGCGCTGAAACGTCAGCCCGAGCGCCTGCGCGGCGTCGCGGTGGCCGACGCCGATATTTCGCCGACGACCTTGCGCGCGTGGAACAGACTCGGCGTGCGCGGCCTGCGCTTCAACCATTTCTTTCGCGGCGGGCAATTGCACTATCGCGGCGGCGTGCCGCTCACCGCGGCAGGAAGGCTTGCGCCGGTCATGGCCGAACTCGGCTGGCATCTTCAGCTCTGGATCGATGTGAAGGATTTGCCGCAGACGATTCCGCTGCTGAAATCGTTCGGCCTGCCAGTCGTGATCGACCACATGGGCCGCACCGATGCCCGCGCCGGCACCGGCACGGAAGGTTTCCAGAGTCTGTTGCGCGCGGTCGGCGACGGCTGGTGCTGGGCAAAACTGTCGGGCGCGCATCGCCTCAGCCAGAACGCGCCTGATTATCCCGACGCGCGGCCGTTTCACGAAGCGCTGGTGAAGGCGAACCCGGAAGCGTTGGTGTGGGGCGGCGACTGGCCGCATCCCCGCGTCGAGGGCGAGATGCCCGATGCCGGACATCTGCTCGAATTGTTCCAGCTGTGGACGCCGGATCAGGCGGCGCAGCAGCGCATTCTCGTCACCAGCCCCGCAAAACTCTATGGCTTCCCTCACTGAAAGTCGTTCTAGCAATGTCCGTGAATAACAAGCGCGTCTTCTACGTCAAATATCTCGCCCATGAGATCTATGCCGAGATCCTCAAGGCCCGGCCCGATGTGCGGCTCGACCGGCTGGAGAATGAAAGCCCGGATGACCTCACGGCCCCCATCCTGTCCGCCGCGCACGCCTATCAGATCGGCGCTGCGCGCGACGAACTGGCACGACATTTCCATGTCGATCATGACCTGCTGCGGCGGGCGCCGAACCTGCTGATCGTCTCCTCGAACGGCGCCGGTTTCGATCCGGTCGATGTCGACGCCTGCACGGCGGCGGGCGTGCTGGTCGTCAATCAATCCGGCGGCAACGCCAATTCCGTCGCCGAGCATGCGCTGGGAATGTTGCTGACGCTGTCGAAACGTATCCTCGAGGCTGATCGCGTGCTGCGGCGCGAGGCGAACGTCAATCGCAATGCGCTGATCGGCAACGAAGTCGGAGGCAAGACCATCGGCATTGTCGGGCTCGGCAATGTCGGCCGCCGCATCGCCGAACTCTGCAAGGGCCTGCTCCATATGAAGGTGATTGCCTACGACCCCTATCTCACCGCCGAGGTGATGGCTGACCGGGGCGGGGAGAAGGTCGAACTGGACGATCTCCTGCGCCGTTCGGATTTCGTGTCGATCTCTTGCCCGCTGACCAAGGACAATCGCGGCATGATCGGCAGCCACGAATTCGCGTTGATGCAGCCGCATGCCTTTTTCATCACCACCGCGCGCGGCTTCATTCATGACGAGGCTGCCCTTGAGGATGCGCTGCGCCACAAACGCATCGCCGGCGCCGGCCTCGACGTCTGGGCCAAGGAGCCGCCGCCGCCGGACCATCCGCTGCTGCAGTTCGACAATGTGCTGGCGAGCCCGCACACCGCGGGCGTCACCAGGGAAGCGCGAATGAACATGGGCAAGATTGCCGCCGAGCAGATTCTCGACGGGCTCGACGGCAAGCGGCCGCCGCGTATCGTCAACCCCGAGGTCTGGCCTGACTACGCCAGGCGCTTCGAACGGACGTTCGGCTTTGTGCCGAAATAGCGGCTCCGGCGGGCAAAATCCGGGGAGAAGATTTTGTCCGCCGCAGGCGCGATCGCGGCAATAAATCCACTGCGAATTGCCCTCGGGGCGAAGCGGCTGTTGCTATTTTCGCTGTAGTCTCGACTAGTTAGCTGCCAACGACCATTTTCCTGATGCACCCGGCGTTCCCGGGGCAAAAGGAAAATGAGATGCGACAGGTAACTTCATTGCTGCGCGCCGCGCCCGCCAGGATCGGACGCCGCCTGGCCCAGATCGTCGCCATCGCCGCCGCCAGCCTGCCGGCCGCGGGCGCCTGATCGGCGCAGACTTCACCTCAGGCTTTTCGATTCTCCTCGGTCACTCCGGCACGACGCGCACCGCGCCACGGGCGGCGCTGGTCGCGAACGCCGCATAGGCCTTCAGGGCGGTCGTCACCGCGCGTTTGCGTGGCGCCGGCTTCCAGGCGGCCGCGCCCTTTGCAACCATGGCCGCGCGACGCCGGCTGATCTCGGCGTCCGGCACGGCCAAATGGATGCTGCGGTTGGGAATGTCGAGCTCGATCAGGTCACCCTCTTCGACGAGTCCGATCAACCCGCCTTCGGCGGCTTCCGGTGAGATATGCCCGATCGACAGTCCCGATGAGCCGCCCGAGAAGCGGCCGTCGGTGATCAGCGCGCAGGCTTTGCCCAGTCCCTTCGACTTGAGGTAACTCGTCGGATACAGCATTTCCTGCATGCCCGGACCGCCGCGCGGACCTTCATAGCGAACCACGACGACGTCGCCCGGCTTCACCTTGTTGGTGAGAATGGCTTCGACGGAGGCGTCCTGGCTTTCGAAGATGCGGGCGGGACCGGAGAATTTGAGAATGCTCTGATCGACGCCGGCCGTCTTCACGATGCAGCCGTCCTCGGCGAGGTTTCCGGACAGCACGGCAAGTCCGCCATCCTTCGAATAGGCGTGCGCGGCATCGCGAATGCAGCCCCCGGCGCGATCGAGATCGAGTTCGTCGAAACGCTCGTTCTGGCTGAAAGCCACCTGGGTCGGTACGCCGCCCGGTGCTGCCATGTAGAAATGCCGGACCTTTTCGCTTTGCGTGCGGACGATATCCCAACGATCGAGCGCGTCGGCGAGCGTTGCACTGTGGACGGTCGGAAGGTCGGTGGTGATCAGCCTGGCGCGATCCAGCTCGCCAAGGATCGCCATGATGCCGCCGGCGCGATGGACGTCTTCGAGATGGACGTCGGCAACCGACGGCGCGACCTTGCACAGCACCGGCACCTTGCGTGACAGCCGGTCGATGTCGCTCATGGTGAAGGGGACCTTGCCCTCATGGGCCGCCGCCAGAAGATGCAGCACGGTGTTGGTCGAACCGCCCATCGAGATGTCGAGCGTCATGGCGTTCTCGAACGCCTTGAAGCTGGCGATGCCGCGCGGCAGCACGCTGGCATCGTCCTGTTCGTAATGGCGGCGGGCGAGATCGACGATCAGATGCCCGGCCTCGACGAACAGGCTCTTGCGGTCCGCATGCGTCGCCAGCACCGATCCGTTGCCGGGCAGCGCGAGCCCGAGGGCTTCCGTCAGGCAGTTCATCGAATTGGCGGTAAACATGCCCGAGCAGGAGCCGCAGGTCGGGCAGGCCGAGCGCTCGATCTCCTCGACTTCGGCGTCGGTCACCGAGCTGTCGGCGGCGGCCACCATGGCGTCGATCAGGTCGACCGCGCGCTTCTTGCCCTTGATGACGACCTTGCCTGACTCCATCGGGCCGCCCGAGACGAAGACGGTCGGAATGTTGATGCGCAGCGACGCCATCAACATGCCCGGCGTGATCTTGTCGCAATTGGAGATGCACACCATCGCGTCGGCGCAATGCGCATTGACCATGTATTCGACGCTGTCGGCGATCAGTTCGCGCGAGGGCAGGCTGTAGAGCATGCCGTCATGTCCCATCGCGATACCGTCATCCACCGCGATGGTGTTGAATTCCTTGGCGACGCCGCCGGCCTTTTCGATCTCGCGCGCCACGAGCTGGCCGAGGTTCTGCAGATGCACATGCCCCGGCACGAACTGGGTAAAGGAATTGACCACCGCGATGATCGGCTTGCCGAAATCCTCGTTCTTCATGCCGGTGGCGCGCCAGAGGCCGCGGGCGCCCGCCATGTTGCGGCCGTGTGTCGTGGTGCGGGAGCGATAGGGGGGCATCCTAAATCCTTGGGCTGTCGGGGAATTTTTGGGTCTTATGCCCCCGCCGGCCGCTGGATTCAAGCCGTGAACGCCGCATGCGCTCCCGCACCGGGCGCATTACGGAAGGCGTCCTGGTAACATCAGGCTCCAATGACGGCTTTGGCGGGCGGTCTGGAGTTGGTTCGTCGTGAGGACTCCCTAGACTAAGGGATGTACTCATAAATTCGGGACGCCCGCCTTAGCGATGTCTGCTTTGCTTTCGGAAGCGGATATTCGGGTTAGCCTAAGCTTGTCTGCCTTGTGCCAATAAGCGACATCGATCACGGATGGCGGCTCAGTCAGCGGGGATCGTAAACTGAAAGAGAGCACCCCGCGGCTCGCACCTGGTCGCCCACAGCCGCCCACCATGGGCTTCGATAATCGAGCGGCAGATCGAGAGGCCCATGCCCATGCCGTCGGGCTTCGTCGTGTAGAAGGGTTCAAAGAGACGCGGCAGGCTCTCCGGGCGCAGCCCATGGCCGGTATCCCGCACCGCGACGCACACGCCCTCCGGCTCGATACTCACGGTGCTGATTTGTAATTCGCGGTTGCCGTCCTCAACGCTACTCATCGACTGGATGGCGTTGACGATTAAGTTCAACATCACTTGTTGCAGTTGCACCCGATCGCATTGGATGCGTGGCAACTCGGCAGCCAGTTGCGTGCTCACCGTGACGCCGGTCTTGACCGCTTCGCTGCGGGTTAGGGCAGTCACCTCCAGGATCGCCGCATTGAGGTCGACGACCTCCTTCCGGGGTGGCGCTTTTTTGATGAGAGACCCGATCCGGTCGACGACGTCGCTGGCTCGATCGGTTTCGTTCACAATACAGATGAGCACCTCCCTCACCTCCGCCACATCGGGCGGGCTTTTGTCTAAAAATCGCAGTGCAGCAGCGGCGTATGTGTGTGCCGACGTAATGGGCTGCTTGATTTCATGAGCAATCGAGGCCGTCAACTGGCCCATCGTCGCGACGCGGTTGGCGTGCGCCAGCGCCATCTGCGCCTCGCGATATTGCCGCTCGCGACGGGTGCTCTCCAAGGCAATGGTGGCTTGCGCAGCGAAGTCCCTGAATAGGGAAATCTGTTTGTCGGTGAACGGCTGCACCTGTTTGCGGCCCAGACTAATCATCCCGACTATCTCATTGTCTTTGAGCAACGGCACAAACAGGCTTGTTCGAAAACCCCAGAAGTCATCCCGAAGATCGCCTTCAACTGCTGCGAAGTCGGGGATGTGGGTGGGTAACCTGCTTGTGGCTATTCGACTCAGATGGCTCCCCTTTTCTGCGAGCACTGGGAATGATGACCACACCTGACTAACCAAAAGGGGGTCCCCTCGCATCGCCACGCGACGAAGGCCGCCTTCTTCGGAGAGACGTAAGCTGCATACGTCTGCTCGACAGAGACGTGTGGCGCTGTCGAGGATGGCGTCGAAGATGGGCTGCAAGTCGTGCGGCGAGCTCGCAATGGCGCGCAGCACTTCCGAGATGGCCGTCTGTTGCTCGATGAGTTCGGTCACCCGATCTTGCAGCTCAGAAGCGGTCCTTTCTTCGTGGATACTCTCGTTCATGCGGAGCAGCCTCGGCTTGGACGGTGAGGGCAGCATAACAGTTCCAGCCGCAGTTCGCGATAACTCTCACGGCCGTCCAAACCGAAGATGCGGTCAAACATCCAACGTCAGCGACGTGGCACATCCGCTCGCTACGGTGCGTCACGGTTCGGCTCGGATATTCCCAGAATGATGGCTGCAAAGTCCTTTTGAAGTTGCTTGAGTTCGCCTCGCTTGTCGGGACTGAGTTGATTGGCGCCGAGCTTGATCTCGACCTTATTGATCGTGCCGCTGAACTTGAACGGCATGTTCGCATCGTACTCGTATCTAGCCCAAGAGAATCCTAAGAAACTCATCGGCATCGCAGAGAGCGCGAACAAAAGACTTGTCTGTTATCTGGCTGGCTGATCTTTGTGCAACCGGCTTCAGCGAGAGGACGCGCAGCGCAGGACCGTCGTGCCGGCGCATGCTGCTCATGCCCGTCATTGTGGTCGCTGCGGCGCCGGGTTCGGCTCCACTCCTCCGCGTTGAGGGTGATTGAGCTACACCAAGGTGTAGTTCGTCCTTTCCAATGGGTGTGGGAACCAACAACCTTCGTTGTGGCTAACTTTACGCGCGCACAATTACGGCGTTTGCCGACCGACGGTAGGCTTTTCCGTGGCTTGCAGGGCGTGACGCTGCTTCTCGACAGCGCGCAGAAGACGGCAGCGCCTCCCAAATGGATAGGGTGATGAGCGACGCTTATGGACAACGGCTTGGCGAGCGGATGCGAGTCGGAAACGCACCCGCGATCGTTACCCGGGCATTGCGTAACGCTGACTTAGCCGTCACGGAGGTTCGATGTGACAATCCGCTGCCGGAAATGAGCGGTTCGTTTCAGCAGGAAGATGCTTTTCTCGTCGCTTTGCAACTCCGCGATCGTCCCAATCGTGAGTATTGGGAGGATGGCCGACAAGCGGCGGTGTGCGACGTGCGGGCAGGCGAGAGTTCTCTCCTTAACCTGAAACGAGAACCCAGCGTTCTCCTCGACAAGCCCTATCACACTCTGTTTTTTTATCTGCCACGTGCGGCGCTGGACGCGATCGCTGACGAGGCCAACGCGCCGCGCATTCGCGATCTGAGCTATAAGCCCGGCGTGGGCGTCAACGACGTCACGATTTCCAGTCTTGGGAGCTTGCTGCTGCCCGCCCTCAGGCATCCCGACCAAGCTAACCCGTTGTTTGTCGGCCACGTCCTGCTGGCGTTGGGGGTGCATGTCGCCCAGACTTACGGCGGCATGCGGCCAGTGTCGCAGCTGGTCCGGAGTGGGCTCGCGCCATGGCAGGAGCGACGCGCGAAGGAGATGATCGACGCCAACCTGGGCGGTGTGCTGGTCGAGGAGCTGGCACGGGAATGCGGGGTCACAAGGGCCCATTTTTCGCGCTCGTTTAGCCGTTCCGTAGGAATGGCGCCGCACCGATGGCTCATGAAGCGCCGCATCGAGGTGGCAAAGGAAAAGCTGCGCGACGGGCGGTTGTCGATGTGTGATGTGGCCGCGGCCTGCGGCTTCTGCGACCAGAGCCACCTCACGCGAGTTTTCACAAAGATGGTGGGCACAAGTCCGCGCGCGTGGCGTCGAGCGCTCAAGGAATAGCGAACAGAAGTAGTCGCGGATTACTTAAGCGATGCCCCGCCGTTCGCCAGAAGCGGAGAACCGCGGTATTCCAATTTCTGCAACGACGTCATTGAAGATGTAATGGCATCGTCGGTCAGGAAAGAGTCGAGGAGCGGTTTTCCGGAACGGTCTTTTTTGTGCAAAGGAGACCTATGAGGGATTGATGGCTTCAGCTCAGGGTCAAATGGCGAAATTCCGGAGTGACCAGCGCATGTCTGCTTTACGCACAAAAAGCGGACGTCGCGCATTTATGAGGACACGCCCCTAGAGCACGTCGGCCAGGGATTGCCCGTGCAGGTCGATATTCAGTCCCTGCATGCCGAGATCGCTGATTTCGCCGCCCATCGCTTTCAGGCTTTCCTCGCGGATCAGCGACATCAGGCCGCGCCGCAGGCCCAGAAATTCCGACGACATCATCATCGATTGCTGACGCGGCCGTTCCAGCGGAATCGGAATCTCCGCCTTGATCGAGCCCGGGCGCGCGGTCATGCAGTAGACGCGGTCGGACAGGAAGATCGCCTCGTCGATATCGTGGGTCACGAACAGCACCGAGATCTTCAGCCGCTGCCACATGTTGGTGAGGATCTGCTGCATGATGACGCGGGTCTGCGCGTCCAGCGCGCCGAACGGCTCATCGAGCAGCAGCACCTTCGGTCCCGTCGCCAGCGCCCGCACAATGCCGACGCGCTGTTTCATGCCGCCGGAGAGCCGGTCGGGATAATGCTTCTCGAACGCTTCCAGCCCGGCTATTCCGAGCAAGGTGCGCGCGGCCCGCTCGCGCCGCGAGCGCTCCATGCCGCGCATCTTCAATCCGAATTCGACGTTCTCGCGGACCGTCTTCCACGGGAACAGCGAATATTGCTGGAACACCATGCCGCGTTCCGCGCTCGGTCCCTTCACCTCTTCGCCGTCGACGGTGACCGTTCCCGCGGTGGGTTTGAGGAATCCCGCGACTGCATTCAACAGTGTGGATTTGCCGCACCCGGAGGGCCCGACGATCGAGACGAATTCGCCGGGCTTGACGTGGATCTGCGTATCGGTGACGGCGGCGACCGAACCGTCGATCGTCTCGTAGCTGAGCGCGAAATTCTTGACCTCGATGTGGCCTTGGGCGGTTTTGGCTTCGATCAGGCTCATGTGCGCCCCCATGGCATTGCCAGCTTTCCGGCGGAGCGGATTAAGAGGCTGGACGCCAGGCCGAGCACGCCGATCGCGATCATGCCGAGCGCGATGTCGGCGTACTGGACCAACGAATAGGCCTCCCAGGTGAAGTAACCGATGCCGTATTGGCCGGAGATCATCTCGGCGGCGATCAGCGAAACCCAGGCCACGCCCATCCCGACGGTAAGCCCGGTGAAGATGTGCGGCAGCGAAGCCGGAAAGTACACCTCGCGGAAGATCGAAGCTTCTTTGGCGCCGAGGCATCGCGCGGCGCGAACCAGCACCGGGTCGACCAGCGACATGCCGTGCAGCGTATTCACCAGGATCGGAAAGAACGAGCCAAGGAAGGTGATGAAGACGATGCTCTGCTCGTTGGTCGGCCAGAGCATGATCGCCATCGGCACCCAGGCGATCGCCGGGATCGGCCGCAGCACTTCGGAAACCGGGAATACGATTTCGTGGATGAGCTTGAAACGGCCCATCACGAGGCCGAGCGGCACCGCGACAAGGGCGGCCAGCGAGAAGCCGAAGATGATCCGGCGGCAGCTCAAGAGAACGTGCAGCAGGAATTTTGGATCGTGGATGGCCTTCGTGAAGCTGGCGTAGACCGCCAGCGGCGAGGGAACGTTGGTGAAGCGGACGAAGAACACCACGCGATATTTGGTCAGGAGGTGCCAGACGATCAGGAATGCGACCAGCGAGATCACGCCGATCAGCGTCGCGCGCATGCGCTCCTTGTTGAGCCTGAACCAGCGCCAGGCCAGGACGCGGAGCGTGACGGGATCGATCACCGGAGCGGAGGTGGGCGGCGCCAGCTCGACCGTGGTCGCGGATGTCTTGCTTTCCGTCGGTTGTCGCACGAGCGAGGGGCTGCTCACGTCTTGCCTCCGGTCACGGCCGACTTCACGGCATCCTCGAACCCGAGCACCTTGCCGTTATTCTTCGCAGCATAAGCTTCCGCATCCTTCTTCAAGAGGAACGGCGCGATGTCGCCGCTGGCGACCGCGAAGAAGGCCTGGTCGGCGAACAATTTGATGCCGCGCGCGGTATCGAAGACGTAAGCGACGTTGATCTTCTTGCCCTTGGCCTTGAAATCGGCGTAGGCGCCGAGCGTGCAGGTCGTGCTGCTGAAGGGGAGGATTCCTTCGTCGTCGACCCACACCTCGCCGGATTTGCGGGGATCGGCGATCGGCTTCTTGCAAAACTTGTCTTCGCCCGAAATCTCGTAATTCGTGGCACTTGCAAGCTGGACGTCGTAGTCCAGCTTCATTTCGCCATAGGCCTTGCGGATGAAGCTGTCGTCGACCCATTTTTTCGGGTCAAACTCCTTCATGCGCCCGAGATTCTGCAGCACCTTGACGTCGGTTGCCGCGGCCTCGATCAGCGCCGGCTTGATGGTGGGATCGGCGGTCATGTTGCCGCTTGGCCCCAGGAAGATGTAGACGACTTCCTTGGCGATGCCGGTCCATTCCTGGATTTTTTCGGCCGCCAGTTTTGGATCGGCGCGGAGCCACTGGTTGGCGGCGATGATCGCCTTGATGTAGGCGGTCACGACCTCCGGATATTTATCGGCGAAGTCGGTGCGGACCACGACGCCATGCCAGGTCGGCAGGTTGGTTTCCACGCCGTCGAAAATCTTGCGGGCAAAGCCGCGAAACGGCAGCAGCTCGGCGAACGGAACGAAGTCGGCGTGCGCGTCGATCTTCTTTTCCTGAAGGTTGGTCGAGCCGACCTCAGGACTCTGGCTGACGAGCTGGAAGAAATCCGCGGGGTAGCCGCGGTCCTGCATGGCCTTGAGGACCATGCCATGTGCCGCAGATCCGAAGGGAACGCTGACCAGTTTGCCCTTGAGGTCCCCAAGGTCGTAATAGGGCGAGTCCTTATGCACGACGATGCCGTTGCCGGAGCCGGACAGGCTGTAGGCGGCGACCGCGATCAGGCGGCTCTTGCTTTCGGGATTGCTCTCGAAGGTGAAGCCGTTCACGATGAGCGGATAATCTCCCATCATGCCGAACTGCAGCTTGTTCGCCATCATCGCGTTGGTGACGGGCGGCCCGGATGTAAAATTCTGCCATTCGAGTTCGAACTTGATGTTGGCGTATTTGCCGTCGGTCGGCAGGTATTTCTCGAACAGATGAAGCTGCCGAATCACGGTACCGGCCGTCACCGTATTGGTCGTGGTATCCTGGGTTCCGATGCCGATGCTGACGGTTTCCGCCTTGGCCGGCTGCGCAAGCGCCAGGGCCACGGCCGCTATGGACATCGCTGTCGAGAGTGTTTGAACGTGGCGGACCATTTTCATCCTCATTCGGTTGGATGTGCTGCGGTCCCCATGATTGGTTGGGGAGGCGCTCCCTGCAAATGCGGACTTGTGGTCATAGTCGATTAGTTGCCGTGAAAAGCCGGTTGCATACTCGTTGGGCAATTTTGCCGGGCAAAGCCATTTGCGTGTGCATCCCTTTTAATCCGAGGCTTGTTAGTCAGAGGCTTGTTAATCAGAAGCTTGGCCCCGCATCTCCTCCAGAACATTTGGAAGACAGACGACGATCTGCGACCGCTTGGTCAGCACGATTCGCTTCTCCTGCATGCGCTTCAGGCTGATCGTGACCCATTGCCGGGTCGCGCCCACCATGTGCGCGAGGTCGGCATGGGTGAAAGCCGCGGCGATCACCGTTCCGTCGGGATCTTCGACGCCGTAGAGATCCATCAGGTGCAACAGCAGGTGCGCGAGCCGCTGGGTAATGGAACGGGTTCCCAGCATCTGCGCCAGCGCGGAATAGCATTTGCCCTTGAAGGCAAGCCCCTCGATCAAGCCGATGGCAAGGCTCGGAATTTCGCCCGCGAGCGTGCGCAGTTCCTTGCCCGGCAACTGCACGACGCTGCAATTGCTGGACGCAATGCCGGACCATTGATGAATGCCGTGGTCGAATACCTCCGGCCCGCCGACGAAATTACCGGCATGCCAATAGGCCAGCGTGATCTCGCGCCCGGCCGGCGAGGAATAGAACACCCGGATTCGGCCGCTTTCGATCAGGAAAATGCCGTCGTGTTTCGCGCCCTGGCTGAACAGCGTCTGTCCGCGGTTGAGGACCTTCCGGTGTCCTTGTTTGAGAACGGTTTCCCGCTCGCGCAGCGTCAGTTTCTCCATCAGGGAGGGCGGACCGCCGATCGATTGCTGGTTCTCGGTCAAGAGCAGGGACGAACCCGATTTCGCCCTGGTCGCCGCGGCCGAAGGCGGGCTTCCGCCCACCGGGTTTGTAGCCTGCAGCAACATTGCCGGTCTCCAGATCATTTAACTGATCTGAAAAGCAGCAATCTTCGTGCCAGATTGAATCAGGGCGCGAGACCCAAAAGATCAATAAAATCAGTGATCAGTCAGACTCGCCAGATAACTCTTGGGGTAGATTCCGCGATTGTGCCCATCCGAGAAGCAGATATTCAGGCCGTAGCCGAGGTCGGCGACTTCCACGATCGCGATCCCCGGGAAGTGCTCCGGAAAGCGCTCGTCGAAGCGGGCGCGGGTGCAATGGGCGCATTTGCAGAACAGCCGGAGCTTCTCCGCGCTCAGCGTGGTGCAGGATCCGTCGGCTGCGATCATGGAGAGCGCGGCGAGATCGGCGCTCACCTCGCAGGTGAATGAGTCGGTCGCTAGCGGTGCCGTCATCGACATCTGAATATCCCTCGCGCAGTTGACGTTATGTTGCGGCCGATGGCGTGGATAGCAACTAATTGCCGGTGAGCGCGCGAGACGCAGCACGAACATGCTGCATCACCGATGTTTTAGATGATCGCGCGACTTTAGATGATCGCCTCACGCTCACCTTCACAAATTTGGAAACTAATCGACCAGGAATATAAGTCCGGCGTTGTGCGACTTTGGTTTCTCTCCGAACGTTCCATCAACGCGTTTGCCTGTTTGTTGATCATGAAGCTGACTTCGATTTCGGCAAACGGGCCAAACATTGGCATTCTCTCTCCGGCGACAACTAATTGCTATCGCCGGAGGAGCAACTGAACAAATCTGCTGACGACGGCGGCGACTGCGCCGAACCAGGAGCGAATGATGGCAATGGATGAAATCGTCGACGGGCTTTCGGAAGTTTCCTGCGATGTGCTTGTGATCGGCGGCGGCACCGCCGGGCCGATGGCCGCGTTGAAAGCAAAACTGAAAAATCCCAAGGCGAATGTCGTTCTGCTCGAGAAAGCCAACGTCAAGCGGTCCGGCGCCATCTCGATGGGCATGGACGGGCTGAACAACGCCGTCATTCCCGGCTACGCGACGCCGGAGCAATACACCAAGGAAATCACCATCGCCAACGACGGCATCGTCGATCAGAAGGCGGTCTATAAATACGCGCAGAACTGCTACAACATCATCGAAGAGCTCGACAGCTTCGGCATCCGTTTCCTGAAGAACGAAAACGGCGACTACGCGGTCAAGAAGGTGCATCACATCGGCACCTATGTGCTTCCAATGCCGAACGGCGAGACCGTGAAGAAGGCGCTCTACCGCCAGCTCCGTCGGGCGCGGATCCTGATTTCGAACCGCTACATGGCGACACGTCTGCTGACGGCGAGCGATGGACGCGTCGCCGGCGCCATCAGCGTCAACACCCGCACCGCTGAAATCCTGGTCATCAAGGCCAAGTCCGTGATTCTCTGCATGGGTGCTGCGGGACGTCTCGGCCTGCCGACGTCGGGCTACATGTTCGGCACCTACGAGAACGCCGCCAATTCAGGTGACGGTTACGCGATGGCCTATCATGCCGGTGCAGCGTTAGCGAACCTCGAATGTTTCCAGATCAATCCGCTGATCAAGGATTACAACGGGCCGGCCTGCGCCTATGTCGCGGGTCCCTTCGGCGCGTTCACGGCGAATAACGAGGGATCGCGATTCATCGAATGCGACTACTGGTCGGGCCAGATGATGCTCGAATTCTACAACGAGCTGTTGTCAGGCAAGGGGCCGGTATTCCTGCAGCTCAAGCATCTGCATCCGAACACGATCGAGGAAATCGAATCCACCTTGCACAAGGTCGAGCGGCCGACGCGCGGCCTGTTCCAGAAGGGGCGGGGCACCGACTATCGAACCGAATCGATCGAGATGCACATCTCCGAGATCGGGTTCTGCTCGGGACATAGCGCGTCGGGCGTGTTCGTCGACGATTTCGCACGCACCACCGTGCCCGGCCTTTATGCCGCTGGCGACATGGCCAGCGTACCGCACAATTACATGCTCGGCGCCTTCACCAACGGCTCGGTCGCCGGCATCGACGCGATGGAGTTCGCCGACAACCACGATTTTGCCGAGTTCGATGCCGCGGACGTCGCCATGGAGCGCGACCGCGTGATGGCGCCGACCAGGCGCGAGGACGGCATTCCGCCGAACCAGATCGAATACAAGGCCCGTCGCCTGGTGAATGATTATTTGCAGCCGCCGAAGGTCACGCGCAAGTTCGAGCTGGGCCAGCGCCGCCTTGCGGAAGTTCGCGAGGATATGGAGCAGCGCATGATCGCGCGCAATTCGCACGAACTGCTGCGCGCGCTGGAAACCCAGTCGATCCTCGATTGCGCCGACATGGCCGCCCACGCCTCGCTGTATCGCGAGGAGAGCCGCTGGGGCCTCTATCACCTCCGGACCGATTTCCCGGAGAAGGACAACGAGAACTGGTTCTGCCACACGCTGCTCAGCAAGCAGGACGGCAAAATGACCAGCGAGAAGCGGGATGTGGAGCCCTATGTGGTTCCGATCGCCGACGACGAGAAGGATCTCTACGACAAGCAACGCATCCGTGCCAGCGCGTAACCGCCCTGCAACGAAGCAACAGGAGATTTAACACATGCCTCTCGCCAGTTATCAGACCTCGGTGCCGGTCGTCGTCGACGATGCCAAATGCATCGCGGACAAGGGCTGCACCGTCTGCGTCGACGTCTGTCCGCTCGACGTGCTGCGTATCAGCGACATGACCGGAAAGGCCTACATGGCCTACGACGAGTGCTGGTATTGCATGCCGTGCGAGGCCGATTGCCCGACCGGCGCCGTCACCGTCAACATTCCCTACCTTCTGAGGTAACCATGTCGGGCCCTTTCGAATCCTACGACGATCTCGAAGACGCCGATGAGCGCCTTCAGGCCGCGGACCCGGCCGAACGTCGCGTCGCCATCATCGCGCTCGGCCATTCCGGGGATCCCGCCGCGGTCGGACATCTCGCCAATATGGTCTCCGACCCCGACGGCGGCGTGCGTCAGCAGGTGGCGATGGCGCTCGGGGAATTCGACGGGCCGGAATCCGCGGCGGCCTTGGTGAAACTGCTGGTCGATCCGGAGCAGGCGGTGGCATCGGCAGCGGCCGACAGCATGGCCGAGTTCAAGGATCCGGCATGCGCCGACGCGATATTGCCGCTGGTCAAGCACGGCCACGCCTTCGTCCGCATGGGCGCGCTGCGGGCGCTGAAGGAATTGCGGCGCAAGGACACGCTTAAGCCCGCGCTCGAAGCGCTCAGGGACAGCGATGCCGCGGTCCGCGTGCAGGCGATCGGCGTCATCGGCTTCCTGAAGCTCGAAGAGTCCATTCCCGCGCTCACGGCTTCCACCGGCGATTCCGATTCCCATGTCCGGCGGGCGGCGGTCAGCGCGCTGGCGTTTTCGCAGATGAAGCCCGCGGCTGAATCGATCACCCGCACGCTGGGGGATGACGACTGGATGGTCCGCGAGATGGCGGCGGAGACGCTTGGCCAGAATGCCAACGGTTCGGTGGCGGCGGATCAGTTGATGGCCGCGCTGGCGGACGATTTCTGGCAGGTGCGGCTGAAGGCGATCCGAAGCCTCGGCAAGATGAAGATCGAGCGGGCGGTCCATCCGATCGGCAAATGCATAACCCATGAGCAGGCCAATCTGCGCAAGGAAGCGGCCGCGGCACTGGGCGAGATTGCCGATGCAGCGGCGGAACCGTATCTCGCGCTCGTGGTCAATGATCCCGATCCCGAAGTCAGGAAGAACGCGCGTTGGGGGCTGCAGCGGATCGCCGCCAGCAAGGCGAAATCAGGCGCGTAGTCGCCTCGCGGATTTCTTGAGCCGCAATAGTCCGGAGCGTCAGATGACGTATGTCGTCACCGAAGCCTGCATCAAGTGCAAATACACCGACTGCGTCGAGGTGTGCCCCGTCGATTGTTTCTACGAGGGGGACAACATGCTGGTGATACACCCCGACGAGTGCATCGATTGCGGCGTTTGTGAACCCGAATGTCCGGCAGATGCGATCAAGCCCGACACCGAGCCGGGCCTGGAAAAATGGCGGGCGCTGAACGCCAGATTTGCCGTGGTCTGGCCCAATATCTCCGACAAGAAAGAGGCGCTCTCCGACGCCGAGGAGTTTGAAGGCGTGGAAGGCAAGTTCGAAAAGTTCTTTAGCGAGGCCGCGGGTTCGCAGTGAAATCGCCACGTTACGGATCGTGAAAGACAAACCGGAAAGCTGAGCGCTTCGATATCACCCGCCCGACGATTGGTGCCGGAAAATGAGCCTCATGGGTGCTAATGCCAAAGACGGGTGGGGCGCCCGTCTGACACGGTGGCGCACGAAGCGCGTCGACGTTAACGTTCCGACGCTTAAAAGGTTCCACAAATCCCGACGGATACGCATTCGGGCCGCGCCTTCCTGTCACGCGCGGCACATGCATTCGGGCTTGATCTGCGAAATGTGCATGAGTAATTTTCTGCAGTCATGATTTGATTGGAGCGGAATTCGCATTCTTGCTAAGGTTGTAGAAGAGGAAAATTGCAGTTCGCGTGACAAAAATCGTCTGTTGCCTCTTTTTGGCCGAGTTCGACCGTTCAGCTTGAGTCACATCTAAATCCGGTCACGCACTGCAGCATCGACCGCAGGCATCAGTGCAGAACGCGAGACGCCAATGTCATCGTCTTCTGATCAGACACGGCGCACAGTAATCATGGCGGTGCTCGCCACGGCGGCAGGCGCGGCAGCGTGCCCCTCGGCCCGTGCCGACGACGATCAGCCCGGCAGCGACGAGCGACCTCAAAAGGCCGACGTCCTGGTTTTCGCCGAAGGCGAACGTGCCGGCGAAATCATCAAGCCGGAGGATCTGAAGCTCGACGGTCCGCCGGTACGCGCCTGGCCAAAGGATCCAAAAACCTCGGTCGTCCGGAAGGGTTCCCGGTTGAACGAGGTGCTGATCATCAGGCTCGATCCGGCCGAACTCGATGACGAGACCCGCGCGCGGTTTGCCGACGGCATCGTCGCGTATTCGGATACGTGCACCCACGCCGGATGTCCCATCACCGCCTGGGTGAAGGGCGCGACGGGCGACAAGAACGTTTTCAAATGCTTCTGTCACAATTCCGAATTTGATCCGCGACAAGGCGCGCAAGTCGTGTTCGGACCGGCGACGCGGCGGCTGGCTGCGCTTCCGCTGACGACAGCCGATGGTTCCCTCACGGTAGCTGCAACATTTGTTGGAAAGGTAGGGGTACAGCAGCCGGGTTGACGGCAGCCCGGGTGGATTCCGCGCAACACTGAAACAAAGTCAAAAACAAACAGGGAGGTAGCGTCCATGACCACGAAGCAATGGCTATTGTCTGGCACCGTCGCGTTCACATGCCTTGTCTCAACCGCCGCCGGCGCCGGTCCGATCGAGAATTACAGCCCGGTGACGTCGGCCCGTCTCGAAAATCCTGAACCCGGCAACTGGATGCTCTATCGCCGGACCTATGACGGGCAGGGCTACAGCCCGCTCGACCAGATCAACACCACCAACGTCAAAAACATGACGCCGGTATGGACCTTCTCGACCGGGGTGGTCGAAGGCCATGAGGCGCCGCCGATCGTCAACAATGGCGTGATGTTCGTCGCGACCCCGATGGGGCAGGTGATCGCCATCAACGCCAAGACCGGCGACGAGTACTGGCGCTACAAACGCCAGCTTCCCGACGACCTCTTTCAATTGCATCCGACCAGCCGCGGCGTCGGCCTGTGGCAGGACAAGCTGTATCTGGCTACGACGGACGATCATGTCGTGGCACTCGATGCCAAAACCGGCAAGGTGCTATGGGACACCAAGGTTCAGGATTACAAGAAGGGGCAGTACCTGACCCTGATGCCGCTGATCGTCGACGGCAAGGTCATCGTCGGCGGTTCCGGCGGCGAATTCGGCGTACGCGGCTATGTCGTTGCGTTCGATGCCAATGACGGCAAGGAACTGTGGCGGACCTTCACCATTCCCGGCGAAGGCGAGCCCGGCCACGACACCTGGAGCGGCGACGACTGGAAAACGGGTGGCGGATCGGCGTGGATGACGGGCAATTACGATACCGACACCAAGACCATCTACTGGGGCGTCGGAAACGCCGCACCCTGGCCAGGCTCAACGCATCCGGGCGACAACCTCTACACCAGCTCGGTGCTTGGACTGGATCCCAACACCGGCAAGATCAAGGCCTACCACCAGTACCATCAAAACGATTCCTGGGACTGGGACGAGGTGGAGGCGCCGATGCTGATCGACCTGCAAAGGGATGGCCGCTCCTTCAAGAGCCTCATTCATCCCGGACGTGACGCGATCTTCTGGGTGCTCGAGCGCCAGGCGGACAAAATCAACTATGTTGCTGGCTGGCCCTTCGTTCAAACCGATGTCTGGAAAGGCATCGAGGCCGAGACCGGCAAGCCGATCGTCGATCCCGCGCATAAGCCGGTCATGGGTACGCGGATCGAGTTCTGCCCGTCATTGTGGGGCGGCAAGGATTGGCCGTCGGCGGCCTATAGCCCGAAGACCCGCTTCGTCTACGTTCCCGCCAACGATAATTTCTGCGGCGGCTTTACCGGCGAGAAGGTGCCGCTGGTTCCCGGCCAACTTTGGCTTGGGACCAAGCCGGAGGATATCGGCCTGAAGGTGAAGCCCGGCGCGGATCACTACGGTGAACTGCAGGCATGGGATCCGGCGACCGGAAAGAAGGTCTGGCAACAGAACTACCCCAAATCGCAGCTGTTCGGTTCGGTGACGGCGACCGCCGGCGATCTCGTTCTGGTCGGTGGCACCAACGACCGGATGTTCCGCGCCTATCATGCCAAGACCGGCGAATTGCTGTGGGAGCAGAAGACCAACTCCGGAATCATGGGCATGCCGGTCGCCTATGAGGTGGACGGCACGGAATACATCGCGGTCCAGTCGGGCTGGGGTGTCGACGCACAGCGTATCCAGGACGCATTGGCGACCACCAATAATATCGGCGTCGAGAATAACGTGCCGCAAGGCGGCGTCGTCTGGGTGTTCGCGGTCAAGAAGTAGTCGGCGGATCGAACCTGCGGATCGAACCTGCCCTGGGGTAGGAGCCAAGGCGGAAAGAAAAGGGCGGCGGACAAGATGTTCGCCGCCCTTTTTTGTTTGACGCGCCTTGCTAGCGCTCGATCCCGTCTCACGCCTCCAGTTGCTTGCCGATCGGCAAGCTTCGGATGCGTTTTCCGGTGGCGGCAAAGATGGCGTTGATCAACGCCGGTGCGAACGGCGGCACGCCCGGTTCGCCGACGCCGCTCGGCGGGGTGTCGGGGCCGGGCGGCACGATGTAGACGTTGGTCACCAGCGGCGACTCGTCCATCCGGATCACAGGGTAGCTGTCGAAATTGCCCTGCAGCACCTTGCCGTCCTTGAAGGTGATCTCGCCGTATTTGGCGAGACTGAGGCCCATGATGGCCGCGCCTTCGATCTGGGACTCGATGCGTTCCGGGTTGACATAGGTTCCGCAATCGATCGCGGTATCGACCCGCGGCACCGTGAGCTTGCCCTTGGCGTCGACGGCGACCTCGACGATGGTCGCGATATAGCTGACGAAGCTGCGGTGCACGGCGATGCCGAGCCCGCCGCCTTTGGGCACCGAGCGTCCCCAGCCGCCCTTGTCGGCGACGAGTTCGACCACTTTGCGCAGACGCGCGGTGTCGATCGGATAGCTTTCGTAGGGCTCGCCATAGTTCCAGGGATCTTTCACCGAGGCGAGACTGACGATCCGCGGCGAGCCGATCAGTTCCAGCAGCATGTCCTTTTGGTCGCGGTTGGTGGCGTGCGCCAACTCGCCGACCATGGATTGGACCGCAAAGGCCCGCGGGATATTCGATACCGAACGGAACCAGCCGATACGGGTATGCGCGGCGGCTTCCGGATTCTCGCACTGGATGTTGGCGATCTCGAACGGCATGTCGATCAACCCCATGCCGAGTTCGAAGGCAGCCTGATGCACCGTGTTGGCTGCGAAGGTCGAGGCGATGGACGGCGCGACGCTGCGGTGGCGCCAGGCGATCACCTTGCCGTTCTTGTCGAGGCCGGCCTCGATGCGTTCTGCCGAGACCGTGTGCAGGAAGTCGTGACGAACGTCGTCCTCCCGCGTCCATTGCACCTTCACCGGTGCCCCCAGCGCCTTTGACAGCAGTGCGGCTTCGAGCGCGAAATCGCATTTCGATTTGCGCCCGAATCCGCCACCCAGCAGGGTGACATTGACGGTCACCTTGTCTTCGGGGATTCCCAGCGTCTTGGCGACGTCCTCGCGCGTGCCGCCGGCGCTTTGCACGGGTGCCCAGATTTCGGCCTTGCCATCCCTGACGTCGGCGACCGCAACCGGGGGCTCCATGCTCACATGCGCGAGGTGGGGCAGGTAGTACTCGCCGACAATTACCTTGTCGGCGGTTTTCAGCGCGGCATCGACGTCGCCCTCCTTGCGCACGACCAAACCGGGTTTGCGCGCGGCCGCCTCGAGTTCGGCCCGATAGGCCACCGACTCGTACTTGCCGTTGGCCCCGTCGTCCCAGACGATCTTCAGCGCGTCGCGTCCCTTGATCGCCGCACCGGTGTTGCGTGCGATCACCGCGACGCCGCCGAGCGGCTGGAACTTGGAAGGCCAGGGCCAGCCCTGAACCTCCATGACCTTCTCGACGCCGGAGACCTTCATCGCATCCGATCCGTCAAAGGACACGAGCTTGCCGCCGGTGACCGGCGGTCGCGCGATCACGGCATACTTCATGCCGGGAAGGCGGGTGTCGCTGCCGTAATGGGCTTTTCCGGTCGTAATGTCGTGAAGGTCGACGATGCCGATCTGGCCTTTGCCGAGATAGCGGAAATCCTTCGGGTCTTTCAGCTTCAAGCCTTCGAGGCTCGGCACCGCTTCCTTGGCGGCGTCGGCAGCCAGATCGCCGAATCCGAGATGGCGGCCACTGGCCGCATGAACCACCTCATGATTGGTGGCCTTGACCTCGGTTACCGGCACGCCCCAGCGCTTGGCGGCGGCGGCTTCAAGCATGGTGCGCGCCGACGCGCCGATCTGGCGCATCGGCATCAGATAGTGCCGCGTGCTGCGTGAGCCGTCGGTATCCTGATTGCCGAACTTGACCTCGTCGCCGTGCGCCTGGGTAACCTTGACGCGCGACCAATCGGCTTCCATTTCCTCGGCCACGATCAGGGGCAGGCTGGTCCGGACACCGGTTCCCATTTCGGCGCGGTGCGCCACGATGGTCACGATTCCATCCGGGGCGATGGCCACGAAGACGCGCGGGTCGACCACGGTGGCGTGCGGCATCTTGTCCGCGCCGGTCTTGTACGCCGCGAAAGCCGGGCGTGACATCACGGGAGCCGCAAGCACAAAGCCGCCGGCAATGCCAAGGCCTTTCAGGATGCTGCGACGCGAAACGTTCTCGACCTTGACCTTGATGAACTGTTCAAAGCCACGGAGTTTTTTTGGGTTCGTAATGATGTTCATGGTCACACCCCCGTCGATGCGAGACGCACGGCGTTTTCGATCCGCTGGTAAGCGCCGCAGCGGCAGATGTTGCCGGACATCGCTTCAACTATCTGGTCGTGGTTGGGTTTCGGATTGTCCATCAGCAGTGCCGCGGCCTGCATGATCTGGCCGGCCTGGCAATAACCGCATTGCGGGACGTTGACCTGACGCCAGGCTTTTTGAACCGCGTGATCGCCGGTGGGGTGAAGGCCTTCGATGGTGGTCACTTCGCGGCCGACCACGTCGGAAACCGAGGTGATGCAGGCGCGCACGGCCTGCTTGTCGACGATGACCGTGCAAGAGCCGCAGAGCGCCTCGCCGCAACCATATTTCGTGCCCATCAAGCCGGCTTCGTCGCGGAGAAACCAGAGTAATGGAAGATCCGGGTCGCCGTCCCAGGTTCGTTCCTCGCCGTTAATCTTCATCTTGATCATGATCGTCCCTCGCTCTTCATAAGCTGCCGATGTTTCTTCGACGTGAGCGAGAACATATTTCCTTGCCGCTCAGCGCCGTTGCCATGAGTCTTCTCGCAATGAATTTTCTCGCAGTTGAGTCTGCTCGCATGATCCGTCGGCTTGGGTTTTTGTGTCGGGCGTCATCCTCCTGTCTTGATTTTTGCTTTTTCAAGGGGCGCGCGCCTGGCGCGACCGACGTGCGCAGACACTAACAGAAAACTGGCGAAGTCGACTTCACAACGCGTTGTCTTGCATGTGTATTTTGCGAAAGCCGGGCTGTTGTCGCGGAGGCGCGGCTTTGGTCAGCGGGCCTTACACTGCGGTGCGAGATAAGTTCTTGCCATCGCGACTTGTGCCCGGGAAGCTTCCGTTCGCACAATCGTGTTTTATTTTACGGGCCGCCAATGGCGAAGGGCAGATATTGGGCACCTGCGACATCATCGTCGAGAATCGCCCTTGGCGGATCTCGCGAAGGCGTTGCGTGAATTGGTCGCGGCTCCGCCGGTGGTGGCGCCCACCACCGGCAGTCGCGCGCGGTCGTCCGGTCAGGCCGCCATGGCTCGCGATTTCGCCACATGGGTGGCGATCGCATCCATCAGCGCCGGAGACAGGCAATCATAGGGCTCGAGCCCGAGTTCCTTGAGACGCGATCGGATGCCCGGCATCTCCGACGGACTGACGCCGGACTCGATCACCGACGACACGAAAGCGGCGAACCCCGGGGCGGCCGAGCCGCTTTCCTGGAAAAGTTCCGGGTGGATGAAGTCGAGGCCATAGAACGGATGGCCCTTGTTCTCGATGCGGCCGTACATATGCGTGCCGCAGGCCTTGCAGGCGTGCCGCTGGATAGCCGCGGAGGTATCCACGATTTGCAGCTTGTCGCCGTTTTCGAGCACGGTCACGTTCTCGCGCGGCACGACGGCGACCACCGAGAAGGTCGCCCCTTCGGGCTTCCAGCATTTGGTGCAGCCGCAGGCGTGGTTGTGGGCGACATCGCCCTTGATGCCGACCTTGACCGGCCTGTCCTGGCATTTGCAGACAAGGGTTCCGCCGGCAAAGCTGCCAGTACCCTTCGTTACACCACTGTCAACGGATGGGTGGATATGAACAGTCATAGGCCTCTCCTCCTTGTTTGGACGTTTGGGTTTAGAATACGACAACCGATCGGATCGACTTGCCCTCGTGCATCAAGTCGAATCCCTCGTTGATCTCCTCCAGCTTGAGAGTGTGGGTGATCATCGGATCGATCTGGATCTTGCCGTTCATGTACCAGTCGACGATCTTCGGCACGTCGGTGCGGCCACGGGCGCCGCCGAACGCGGTGCCCTTCCACACCCGGCCGGTCACGAGCTGGAACGGCCGGGTGGCGATCTCCTTGCCGGATTCCGCCACGCCGATCACGACCGAGACGCCCCAGCCGCGATGGCACGCCTCGAGCGCCTGGCGCATCACGGTGGTATTGCCGGTGCAGTCGAAGGTGTAGTCTGCGCCGCCATCGGTGAGCGTCACCAGGTGCTGGACGATGTCGCCCTCGACCTTTTTCGGATTGACGAAGTGCGTCATGCCGAACTGGCGGCCCCAATTATCCTTGGAATCGTTGATGTCGACGCCGATGATCTTGTCGGCGCCCACCATCTTGGCGCCCTGAATGACGTTGAGTCCGATTCCGCCGAGCCCGAACACGACCACATTCGAACCGGGCGTGACCTTGGCGGTGTTGACCACGGCGCCGACGCCGGTCGTCACGCCGCAGCCGATGTAGCAGCTCTTGTCGAAGGGAGCGTCTTCGCGGATTTTCGCCACCGCGATTTCCGGCAGCACGGTGAAGTTCGAAAACGTCGAGCAGCCCATATAATGGAAGACGGTCTCACCCTTGTATTTGAAGCGCGAGGTGCCGTCGGGCATCAGCCCCTTGCCCTGGGTGGCGCGGATCGCGGTGCAGAGGTTGGTCTTCTGGCTCAGGCAGCTTTTGCACTGACGGCATTCGGGCGTGTAAAGCGGGATCACGTGGTCGCCCGGCTTCACCGACGTCACGCCCGTGCCGACCTCGCGGACGACACCGGCGCCCTCATGGCCGAGGATGGAAGGAAAGATTCCTTCGCTGTCGAAGCCGTCGAGCGTGTAGGCGTCGGTGTGGCAGATTCCGGTCGCCTTGATTTCGACAAGGACTTCACCGGCCTTCGGGCCATCCAGATCAAGTTCGACGATTTCGAGCGGCTTCTTTGCCGCAAAGGCGACAGCGGCGCGTGTCTTCATCGTAGTATCTCCAAACCGTAAAACATGTCGTTATCCGCACTTCGATCCGTCCCTGGCACGTTCAGTGGCCCATGCACGAATTTTCCGCCTGGGTATAGGCCTCGGTCTTGTCTTCGTGCTTCGCCGGACGTACGCGTCCGACGGCATCATTGGCGCGGGCTCGCAGATAAACGTAGAGGTCATCCATGTAGCAGGCGACGTTCGGATTATCGCCGAAGGCGGGCATCACGTTCTCCTGCGACGAGGTGACGTTCTTGCGACCGCTTGCGACCACGCCGAGGAAGTCGGCATAGCCCATGGTCTTGAGCGAGTCCTTCAATGCCGGCGCGTAGGTCGATCCCATTCCGTCAGGGCCGTGGCAGACGTGGCATTCCGAATGATAACGGCGGTAGCCGGAATAGGTGTACCAGTCCACGGTGCCGTCGGCGGCGACCTTGAAGGTCGGGTTGCCTTCCTTGTCCAGATATTTGCCGTCCTCGGATTTGACGGCGGTCGGATCCGCCGCGTCTTCGGCGAAGACAGTATTTCCTGATGCCACGAGGACGATCGCAGCAGCCACAAACCAGATGTTACGCAAGAGCTTATCCTCGATGTCAGATGGAAACGAACCGGCGCATGGGAAACCACCCATGCGCCGGAACGAGGTTCAGCTCACTGCGGCAGCGCGAACACCGTCAGGGCTCCGCCGAGCGCGGTGTAGTTGCTCAGCGCAGCATAACCACCGACGGCACCGAGGCCCGCGGTCGGATCGGTCAGACCGGCCGCAAGGCCGATGCCCGCCCAGCCGCCGACGCCGGACAGCACGGCCACATACTGCCGTCCGCCCTGCTCATAGGTCGTGACGTTGCCGATGATCCCGGACGGGGTCTTGAACTTGTAGAGTTCCTTGCCCGTCTTGGCATCGACCGCCTTCAGGTAGCCTTCCAGCGTGCCGTAGAACACCACGCCACCGGCGGTCGCGAGCGCTCCCGACCAGACCGAGAACTGCTCCTTGTTCGACCACGCGATCTTGCCGGTCTTGCCGTCCCAGGCAATGAAGTTGCCCATGTTGGTCTCGCCGGGAGGCGGATACATCGACAGCGTCGCCCCGACATAGGGCTGGCCGGCGGTGTAGCTCACCTTGAACGGCTCATAATCCATGCAGACGTGGTTGGTCGGCACGTAGAACAGCTGGGTGTCCGGCGAGTAGGCTGCCGGCTGCTCGTCCTTGGAGCCGAGCGCGGCCGGGCAGATACCCTTGTTGTTGTGGTCCTCGCCCTGCTTGTCGGTCGAGTACGCATCGACAACCTTCGGACGGCCGTAGGTCGGCGAGTTCTTGTCCATGTCGACGCCGGAGGTCCAGTTGACCTTCGGATCGTACTTGTCGGCGACCAGCAATTCGCCGGTGGCGCGGTCGAGCGTATAGCCGAGGCCGTTACGATCGAAATGCGTCAGCAGCTTGCGGGGCGCGCCGCCGATGCTCTGATCGCTGAGGATCATTTCGTTGACGCCGTCATAATCCCATTCGTCATGGGGCGTCATCTGGTAGACCCACTTGGCCATGCCGGTGTCCGGATTACGCGCCCAGATCGTCATCGACCATTTGTTGTCGCCGGGACGCTGTTTCGGATTCCAGGTCGAGGGATTGCCCGATCCGTAGTAGACCAGGTTGAGCGCGGGATCGTAGGAGGTCCAGCCCCAGGTGGCGCCGCCGCCGATCTTCCACTGATCGCCTTGCCAGGTCTTCAGGCTGGAATCCTTGCCGACCGGCTTGCCGAGTGCGGTGGTCTTCTCGGGGTCGACCAGGATCTGGTCATCCGGTCCTTCCGAGAACGCCCGCCAGACCTGCTTGCCGGTCTTGATGTCGTAGGCGGTCATATGCGCCTGGACGCCGAACTCGCCGCCGGAAATCCCGACCAGCACCTTGTCCTTGACCACCATCGGCGCCGAGGTTCCGGTCTCGCCCTTGCTGGGATCGCCATTCTTGGCGGTCCATACGACCTGGCCGGTCTTGGCATCCAGCGCAACGAGGGTGGTGTCGGCCTGATGCAGGAAGATCTTGCCGTCGCCATAGGCAACGCCACGGTTGACGGTGTCGCAGCACATCACCGGGATGACGTTCGGATCCTGCTTGGGTTCGTACTTCCAGACGATCTGGTTGTCCTTGGAAAGGTCAAGAGCATAGACCTTGTTGGGGAACGGGGTGTGGACGTACATCATGTTACCGATGATCAGCGGTCCGCCTTCGTGGCCGCGCAGCACGCCGGTCGAGAAGGTCCAGGCGACCTGCAGCTTGCCGACGTTGGCCGCGGTGATCTGGTTGAGCTTGGAGTAACGCGTATTGGCGTAGTCACCCGTCGGCATGACCCAGCCCTTGGGGTCCTGCGACATCTTGTTGAGTTCGTCGTTGGCTGTAGCGCTTCCTGCGGCGAACGCCGCCATCGCGCCAAGCCCGGTCGCAAATAGCACCTTGCGCATCGTCAGATCCTCCCATTTATGAGCTGTGGGTTTCCGCGGAGCGGCCCAGTTCTTCTATTTTCTTGGTTCATATCCCTATCCCGTTCGAAAACGGGAAACTTGCCCAAGAGCGAAGCCGGTTTGCTCGTAAGCGAAACCAGACGAACTATTTAGCTTTCGGCTATGGATTTTGCTGGCGGCGCCTCCACCCCGCGCGATGCGGCAGCGTTCTGGAGCGTGCTCCAAACGCGCAACCCGCGGTTAGGTTCCCCTTGACGGGGCCGAAACTAAGTCGGAGGATTATCAAATGGATACCGGGACGGAATCTGCTCAAACCCCAAGACCGCTTTAAATTGAGATAAATGACGCTTCACCGTGACCGCGCGCTTGTGGCGCGCCTCACGTTCTGATCTCGAATCGGTGGCTGGCTAATGTCTGATACAGTCCGTTCACTCAGCACCTCCGGATTGGCGCCGAAGCAGCAGATCCAATGTTGGACAGATGCGCTGACCGATCTTTGCGGTCACTTTGACGTCGATCCGCTGGAGGCGTCTTCGTTCGAAGGACGGGTCAACTATACGACCGTTTCGAAGTTGAAGCTCTGTCAGATCGAGGCGAGCCAGCACCGGATTGCGCATACCTTTTCGCGGGCACGCTTGAGCGAACATCCCTACGTCAAGATCCTGTTCCAGACCCACGGAATTTCCTACTTCGAACAGAATGGCCGCCAGATCGTGGTGATGCCGGGCGATTGCCTCGCCTACGACGTATCCTGCCCGCATACCATCGTCAGTCCGGCCCACACGCGGCATGAAGTCGTCATCGTGCCGAAGGAGCTGCTGCTGGAGCGCGGCTTCCGTTTGTCGAAGATGTCGGCGTGCAAGCTCTCGGCGCGCACCGGCACCGGCCGCATTGCCCATGACTTCGTGCATGCCGTGTTCGACGAGGCGACCAAGCTGTCACCGAACAACGCCGCCGGCGTCGCCGATTCGCTGATCGATCTGCTGCTGTTGCCGCTGCGCGAGGCCGACACGATGTTCGATCGTGTCGGTCCCGAGGCGATGTATGTGCGGGCACAGGGCTTCATCCGCGAACATCTGCGCGATCCGGATCTGACTATCGACCAGATATCCGCGGCGCTCGGCTGCACCAAGCGCTACCTGCACATGCTGTTCAGCGACCGCGGCATGACCGTCAGCGACTATATCTGGCAGACAAGGCTGCAGAACTGCCGCCACGAGCTGGAGACGCAGGCCGGAAAGACGATCACTGACGTCGCATTCTCCTGGGGCTTTTCGAGCTCATCCCATTTCAGCCGCGTCTTCCGCAAATATTTTGGATTTGTTCCCTCTGCCATCCACAAGGCGCAGCACGCCGGCCTGTCGCCGGAAGTTCCCTAGGGAACAGGATGTCCGCTCCGCGTGCATGAGGTTTGCGGCAACCGCCGCGCCGTAGAATGCCGCGACTAATCCGCCCTCACTTCTGAAGTATCTTCAGCCAGACATCGCCGAGAATGATCGGCTCGCGGGGCGCGAGGTAGGTGAGGCCTGCCGTGCGAGCAAGTTCGGCGATGGTTCCTGCGCCCTGCAAATCGGAGAGCGCCTTGTTGACCTCGGCAAGCAGAGCGGGGTCGCTGGCGAGGCCGACATAGCCGCGATTGACGCCGATTGGATAATAATATCCGGAGCCGACAAGTTTGGTCTCGGGATGCGCGGCGCGATAGGCGTCGAACCGGCGCAAGTCGAGCAGGGTCGCATCGAAGTCGCCGCGGTCGGCGGCGCCGAGCAGGTCGTCGCGGCCCGGGACCAGATGCGTGATGTCGTCGATGAGCCGTCCGTTGTCGAACGTCATCAGGATGGCGTCGCCGAGCGTTCCGCTTTCGATGACGATGCGAAGCCCGGCAAGGTCGCCGACATCAGCGATTCTGCGGCCGCGGACCTTGGGACCAAGAACGACCGTCAGCGGCGAATAGATATAGGGCTGGCTTGGCGCGAGCACGCCGATCGGAATCCGGCGCTTGCGATCGGGCGGGGTGATGCCCGCGAAATCGGGGAGCTTTGCGGTCTTGACGCCGGGCACCACCAGCGAGTCCCTGGTGAAGGCGTAGCTGCCGACCAGCGCGCAGCGGCCGTCCGAGAGCAGCGCGTTGGCTTCAAGCGCCGGGCTCGAATCCTCGTCAAGCTTGCTTTCGAACCATTGAATTTTGAGCGGGCGGCCGAGCCGATCCGCAATCGCCTGGGCGAGCGCGACATCGAAGCCGCTGTCGGGTTGGCCACGATGATGCGCCGAAAGCGGAGGCAGGTCCTCGTCGAGACAGACTTTCAACGGCTCATCGGCTGCGCGTGCGGCCGTCAGCGCCGTCACGCTAAGTAGAAGCACCGCTGCGGATGCCGCAAGCCAGGCCTTCATGGTTTCCTCCGGCTCGCTACAAAGGCCCAGATATCGGCGATCTGTTCTTCGCTCAGAATATCGCCCCAAGGCGGCATCTTGCCATTCTTGCCCTGCTTGACCGTGGTGACGAAGCGCGTCCAGTCGTCCGGGAATGTACGCAAGTCCGGCGTGATCGTGCCGGAGTTGACCATATTGGGGCCGTGGCAGTGCGAGCAATTCTGGGCATAGGTTCTCTTGCCCAGATCGATTTGTGCCTGATCACCGCCGGCGCTTGGCTGCTGCGCTGCCGAAGGCGTCGTCATCGGTGCGATCATCATCGCGACGGCGGCGAAATACGCCACCGTCCACTTCGATACTCTCTTCGTCACGTGCGGTCCGCGCTCAGTTCTTTACCGCGAAGACCCACAGCGATCCGCCGGTCGGCACCTTGGCCAGCCGTTCGTCGCCGGAGAACAGCGAATAGACGCCGCCGTAGCCGCTGGAGACCGCGACATATTGCACACCGTCCTGCTGCCATGTGACAGGCTGTCCTTCGATGCCGGAGCCCGTCTGGAAGCTCCACAGCTTCTTGCCGCTGTCAGCGTCGAAGGCTTCAAATTCGCCGGTCAGCTGACCGGAGAACACGACCCCGCCGGCGGTCGACATCACGCCGGAGAAACGCGGAATAGCGCTTCCTACTTCCCACTTGGTCTTCCCGGTCAAGGGATCGATGGCCTTGAGATGCCCGCGCGGTTCATCGCCTTGCGGCCAGTCCCAGAGATCCGTCAGATCCATGCCGAGATACCATTCACCGGCCTTGTAGGTGACGGGTTCGGTCTTGTAGTGGCCGCCGAAGGCCAGCGTATTGGCGTAGGCGAGGCCGGTCTGCGGATTGAACGACATCGGCTCCCAGTTCTTGCCGCCGAGGATCGACGGATACACCACGACCTTTTTGCCGTCGCGCGCATCCTTGGTGACGTCGGTCTCGATCGGCCGGCCGGTCTTCATATCGATGCCGGAAGCCCAATTGACCTTCACATATGGATTGGCCGCGAGCAGTTTTCCGTTGGTGCGGTCGAGCACGTAGAAGAAGCCGTTGCGATTGGCATCCATCAGCACCTTGGTCGGTTTGCCCTCGATGGTCATGTCGGCGAGCACCATCTCGGCGACTGCGTCGTAGTCGAACGGATTGTTCGGCGAGAATTGATAGTGCCATTTGGTCTTGCCGGTCTTCGGGTCGAGCGCGAGGACGGAGCAGGTGAAGAGGTTGTCACCCGGACGTACCGCCGAATTGAACGGTCCGGGATTGCCGATGCCCCAATAGACCGTGTTCAGCTCCGGATCGTAGGAACCGGTGATCCAGGTCGATCCGCCACCCAGCTTCCAGGTGTCGCCCTTCCAGGTGTCGCCGCCGGGTTCATCCGGACTTGGAATCGTATGGGTACGCCACAGATGCTTGCCCGTCGCCGGATCCCACCCGTCGATGAAGCCGCGGGTGCCGAACTCCGCGCCGGAGATGCCGGTCAGGATGACGCCGTCGGCGACCAGCGGCGCCACCGTCATCGAATAGCCTTCCTTGATCTCGGCCGCCTTCTGACGCCAAAGTTCCTTGCCGGTCTTGGCGTCAAGCGCGATGACGTTGGCGTCGAGCGTGGTGCGGAATAGTTTGCCATCGAAAATGGCGGCGCCGCGGTTGATGATCCCGCAACATGTGAGGCGCGGCGTCTCCGGCGGATACTCGACCTTGGTCTTCCAGATCTGCTTGCCGGTCTTGACGTCGACCGCCATCGTGGCGGCGTGGGTGGTGACGTAGAGAACGCCCTGATAAACCAGCGGCTGCGACTCCTCGCTGCGGTCATCGGCGTAACTGTAGTTCCAGACCGGAACGAGATTCTTGGCGTTATCCTTGTTGATCTGCGTCAGCGGACTGTACCGCTGCAGATTATAGCCCATGCCGTAGTTGAGGACGTTCGCCGTATCGGTCGCACCCTTGATCAATTGATCTGACGTCTGAGCGTTCGCCCCGACTGGCGCGAACATGACAAGGCTGGCGACAAGCGCGAGGCGTTTCATTTGTTACCTCCCAATAATTTTTTTGCGCGCCTATGCTGACGCTGCGTCAACATTCTACCCGAAAGCGAAAGGCGTCAATACGCAAGCCAAAGCGAAATACGAGTGCGTTTCGATGTGGCATACCAGGTCGTTGGTACACCGTTCCTTGTCAGCAGGCTTTTGCTTGAGCTGCGCCTGATTTGATCCTCCGACGGAACCTGCGCTGACCGGTCAGGCCCTCGCGCTAGCACTGTGCGAACATTTGGCGTCGCTGTGTGATTCACGACTGATCCGCGGCACGAACATTGCTTTGTCTATCCCGCCGGAAAACCAGGAGCGAGGTGGATGAAGCGCATCATCCTTTTTCTCAGTATTTTCGGCTACTTGAATACAAATGTCAGCGCCCGCGATCTCGGCCAATGGGACGCCGTCGATCCCTCACTGAAGCAATGGTACCAGGCGCTCATGCAGCCGGACGTTCCAAGTGCGTCATGCTGCGGCGAGGCCGATGCTTACTGGGCTGATGAGGTCCATGTCCGCGACGGCAAAACCTATGCGACCATCACCGATGATCGGCCCGATGAACCGCGCGGCCGGCCTCACATCGAGGCCGGAACGGAAATCGAAATCCCGAACAACAAGCTGAAATGGGATCGATCGAATCCAACCGGCCATGGCATCGTATTCTTGAGCCGCAACAGATACGTGTTTTGCTACGTTCAACCCGGCGGCGTCTGATCGATCGTGTATCGCGCGCCTGCCGGATTGATCCGGCGAGTTGACGGTACTCGCCGTTTTAACGGCGTGCGAGACAGGCAGCGTTGGCTGCGGCGGGAATGGCGAGGAAGGTGATGGTCGCCGGCGCGAATGTCAACGGGCCGGCGGGCGTCCGATCACCGGTGATCTCCGGAAGATCGTCCGTTGTGCGCAGCTCGAGCGCGTGGCCGTTCAGGCGCACGGTGCCGTCGTCCAGCGTTGCCGCATCCAGCGTGTAGCGCTCCGAAGCGGCGTCAAGCCTGATCACGCGCGCTGCATCGCGGTCGGTGTTGATCACCAGCAGGCCTACACCATCAGGCGTGCCAAATTGGCAGTGCGCATAGACGTGAAGGCCGGCCTGGATCGGCACGCCGGACTCGAGCACGGTCGTTCCCATCAGACGCCGCCACAGCAGCGCACCCCAGTAATTCGGCCGGGGTGCAAAAGTTTTCTCGTCGAGCAGGCCGTAATCGCTGGCCGCGAGCGTGTTGTGCATTACGATTTGAACGCCGGCCTTCGCCAATCGCCCGAGCTGGTCGAGATATCTGAACGTATCGAGGAATGTGGCGGCGAGGCGATTGCCACCGCAGGCAGCTTCCGCGGTCTCGGTCAGCCAGATCGGCTTGCCCGGCTCGAAACGGTCGCGAAGCCGGCGATAGAAATTCAGCGTCTGGTCGGTTCGCGCCAGCCATTGTTCCGAAAGCGCACTATCCGAGGGGCGGGCGCCGGTGCATCGTTCGGACAACGCGCCATAGTGATGGTACGAGAAAACATCCAGGCCGAGCCCGGATGCCGCAAGCAGGCGTGCGGCCGCATCCGTCTCACCCGCCATGCCCGGGCCAAGGATCAGGATGTCAGACGCTTCACGCTTCACGAACGAACGGAATATCCTGAAGTCGCGTCCGTACGCCGCTGCATCATCGCTGGCTGCCGCAACTCCCGGCGCTGCGACGTTCGGTTCGTTCATGAATTCTGCGGCAGCGATATGGCCTCCGACCGAGGCGGTATAGGCGAGAAGGCGGGACGCCTGATCTGGCGTCCATACGCCGTCCGCGTCGCGGGTGCCAGGGCTGACGGCGAACGACGTCACGATCGGTGCCCCGACGGCGTGCGAGAAATCGATCACGCCGCGCCACTGCTGACGGGTCAGAACGCCGTTGAATCCAGCCGGCGGCGCCGATGGCGCCGTGCCGGAATCAGCAAAATAGGTGGCGTTCGCCCAGGTACCGCTGACACGTAGATAGGCTGGGGCCAATGCGGCGGCGAGCTTTCGCAGCCGAATGCTGGTCAGATCGATCGGTGCACGCTGCGCAAACAGGTCCGAGCCGGCTTCGAAACGATCCGGACCGTACGGCTTCCAGAATCGTCCGCCGGTCACTTCGACCATTTCGACATTATAGGATTGGAAGCGTGCGTCGACCTCGCCGATACGGGGCATGCTTGCAGGTGTGACGGATGGTTCGCCGGCCAGAGTCGGCGAGCAGGCAAGCGCGATCAGCAACGTCGATATCAAGCCAGCCTGAATTCCGGCACCCACTCGGCAAATCCTGCGCGCGCAAACTGGTTGCGTCGTCGCCGGCATCGTCCATTCATTGGCGCCGCGCATGGGCCGGTGCCCGTTCATCCCGTGGGAATAGGGGGACAGGCGCTGGACCGTGGCTTGGTCCCGCGCTTGTCGACCGGCACCTTGCAATTGTCGATCCGCTGCTCGTCCGTCCACTTCGGCCCGAGCCGCTCCTTGCCGGTCAGCGTTTCCTGCTGGACGGTCGCGTTCGGTGCGGGCTGGTCAGGCGATCGCGCATTCTGGGCGACCGCGGACCATGTGAGACAGATGGCGAAGATGAAGACGATCGATGTTCCGTACGGGAATCGCATGGTGGCCTCGCAAAATCTCGACGCTGTGGCACAGCGTGAATGGAGAAGCGCGCGATCGAACACCGCCTCGATTTCTCTTTCCACCCGAAACCTGCGCTCGATCGGCGATTGCGGCAATCATATCCTGTCGCGCTCTGTCCGAGCGAAATTTGTCCAAG
This sequence comes from Bradyrhizobium erythrophlei, assembly GCA_900129675.1. Taxonomy (GTDB): domain Bacteria; phylum Pseudomonadota; class Alphaproteobacteria; order Rhizobiales; family Xanthobacteraceae; genus Bradyrhizobium; species Bradyrhizobium erythrophlei_A. The sequence goes on from FSRD01000003.1 coordinate 784,510, forward strand.
AGAGAAATGGTTTTGTCCAAGAGAGAAGTATCGGCTCCCAAAGGTGCTCTGCGTTCGCTGTTCCGTACTTGCGCTGTTTCCGAGGCCGCCCTAGGTTCAACCTCGGCGCGACATCGCGCCAAACTACTTGCAAGCTAGTTGGGAGATCGGAATGACCTGGAAAACTCCGAAGATTGTCGAAGTGCCGGTGGGCATGGAAATCAACATGTACGCCTGCGCCGCGCGCAAATAGTCTGCATTCGAAACGATCTGCCCGGCTCCGGCGGCAATCCGCCGCTCGGAGTCGGGCAGGCGTCCGGCCCACGGGCGCATTACACCCACGGCCTCAGCACAGAGGCAAAGCCCTCACACTTCTTTTGAATCGTACAGATAGAGGTCCACCCCGCCGGTTGCGAAGTTAGGGAGATCGGCGGCTGCGGCCTGTCCCTGCGGCGACGCCATGCCGGCGGCGAGCGCATCCAACGAGTCGAAATTCAGCTCCGCGGCCAAGTGAACTCCGCTCGGGCCGGCCGGCGTTCTGACCACACCCGTGCTGACGTCGTATCGCTTCAGGCCAGGAATTTGCTTCGCAAGCGGAATATGAATCGTGGCGTAGTATTTGTCGAAAGCTGCAGGATCCGTCGGCGTCTTATAGAGCACGAGAACTTTCGCCATTTGGTCTCTTCTCCCAATTGTTGTTGCTGGGCGGCCGGGTCGAAGGCCAGGTCCAAGGTTTAAGTCCCCGCATTGCAGCCGATCTGAACGCCGCGATCAAGCGTTCCGATTGCTAGCCGCCGGTTCTGGCATTGTGATAGGTTGAGGTGTCGGCAGCGGTGCTGTCTCCTTCCCATTCATCCCAATGGCTTTCGGAATGTGAATGCCCATCAGTGTAAAGACGTTCCGGGCCGCGACAGTGTGCTTCTCGGCGTTGCTCGCGGGCGGCGCTCATGCCGAGGGAATCGATACCGAGCATCTGTTCGGATTTATGATCGGCACCGACGTCGGCACCGTCGGAGAACGCGAATTCCAGAGCGAGACCACCGGACGATTTGCCAAGAGTGGCGGAAACTATCGCGCGGTCGGCCAGCAACTCGAACTGGAATTCCTGCCCGCCAATAATTTTCGCGTCGAGATGGGAACCAGCTTTGCGGCGCACGACATCAATGGCGTGATGGGATTTGACGATCGCCGCCAATCATCCTGGCAGGGCGTGTCCGTCGACTTCCGCTACCGGTTTCTCGACAAGGACGCAGCACCCTTCGGCCTCACTCTTGCGATGGAAACCCACGCCGACCGCGTCGACGAGACGACGGCTTCCGTGGTCCGGAATTACGGCACGGAGTTCACGCTGGCGGTCGACCGGGAAGTGATTCCAAACGTGGCGGTCGCCGCACTCAATCTGACCTATCAGCCGGAATGGACGCGCTTTGCCGGCACCGGCGCTGCCGAGCAGGAGGCCACCGTGGGTGCCGCGTTCGGTCTGATGGCGCAGGTGCGTCCGGGCATTTTTCTCGGAGGAGAGGCGCGATACTTCCGAAGATACGAGGGGATTGGCCTGGAACAACTCGCAGGCCAGGCGCTGTTTATCGGCCCGACCGCTTATTTCCAACTGTCGCCGCGCTCGCGGCTGACCGCCGCCTGGGGTATTCAGGCTTGGGGACATCAGGCCGGATCGAATGCGGCGCTGGATCTCGTCAATTTCGAACGCCAGCAGGCGCGGCTGGTTTTCGGCGTCAATTTCTAGCGCTGATGGCCACAAGAGCGCGGCCCGGCATCCGGATTTTCTCGGTGGCGTGAAACTTACCGCCCCCGAATACGTCTCTCTCTGGACGATTTAGGGATGTCAGGCATGAATCCTATCGATCTGATCGTAACGGTATGCGCCGTGCTGTCACCGGCCACCTGCGAAGAGACCCATCTGGTGTTCAACTGGAGCGGTTCGTTGCAGCAATGCGTGATGGCGGCGCCGCCGTATATCGCCCAATGGATCGGCGAGCATCCGAAGTGGAACGCGGTCAAATGGCGCTGCGAATATCCGCACACCAACGACAAGGCGAATGCAGGCAAGACGACGCCTGCGTGACGTGACGGTGCTGTCCGCGGGGATGACCGCTGCAGGGCACTACTTGTTGCAGTCCTTCAAATCCTTGTCCGCGATTGAAAACACCGCATCCGCCTTGATCTCGATATCGTGCACAAAGCATTGCTTTGAACCGGCATAGCTGACCTTGGCATCGTAACGTCCGGGTTCCACGCCGGTGATGCGCAGGCGTTCGTCGTGATCGACCTCCTTGTCCTTGTCGTTCAGGGTCTGGTTCGGCCCCCACTCATTCTTGCCGGCGGGCGATAGCTGAAAACCGGAAATGGTCGCGGTGGTCAGGTTCCACAACCGGATGCCTTTGCCCTGCGCGGCAAGTCCGCCGGCACTCGCCAACAACAGCGCGATCGAAGCCAGAATCCATCGCATCGAAGTAATCCTCCTGAGTGGAACGCTCGGAATCGTCACTCTTGTATCAGACGGTCGCGATTTCTGGCCTTGTCGAAATTTTTTGCCTGGCTGAGGCCAATCGGGGCGACCAACTTCACTGAAACGAGATCGGCGCCGTCGAAATCGGCGTCGATGACCGTGACACCGGTCAGGTTGGCTCCCCCGAGCTGGGCGCTCTTGAGAGATGCACCGGTGAGGTCGGCGCCCTTCAGGGAGGCAAATTCGAGATTGACGCGAGACAGGTCAGCGCCGCGGGCGTTCAGCCGGTCCAGATTGGCGGATTTCAGAACCGCGCGCATGAGGCCCATCGACTGGTTACGCATGTCGGCGCCCAAATTCGCGCCCGCGATCGAGGCTCCGACGAGACTTGCGCCCGTAAGGTCGGCCGCAACGCGTGCTCCCGACAGATCGGCGCCGTCGAGGCGGGCGCGGGCCATCTGCGAGGCGAACAGGGTCGCGCCCTTCAGGCTCGCGCCCGTCAGGTCCGCGTCAAGCAGCCATGCCTGGTCGAGGATCGCGCGGTCGAGTCTCGCGCCGGCGAGCCTCGTCTTGTTGAGCCGTGCCGCGCGAAATATCGCGCCAGACAAATTGAGCCCGGAAAGGTCGAGGCCGGACAATCGTTTTCCGGTGAAATCGGCGGGCGCGGCGATGCTCGCCGCAACAAGCGCGGCCTCGACCTGGCCGCGGGTCATCTCGGCCGAAACCATATCGGGCGATGACAGGTCAACGTCACGCATCATGTCCTGCGCCGTCGCCGCAACGGTGACAAGACCAAGGGCGAGCGCTGCGGTCGCGATCGTGCGTTTCATCGTCTACTCCGCCGATAGCGTATTTTAGCACGCGCCTCAAGCACTGCCTATGAGGCATCTCGCTCGATACGATCGCCATTGATCCGCCGGGCGATGTCTATTTTGATCGCAGCGATCTCGGCGTCTCCGCGAGCGTTGCGCGGTGTGCGGATTGGCACGTCGGCGAGAATCCGTGCCGGCCGCGCCGACAGGAAGAACAGGCGGTCGCCGAGGCGCACCGCATCGTCCAGATTGTGGGTGACCAGGAGCGTCGTCACGGGACGGCTTCCGACCAGTGTGGCAATCTGTTCGCGCAGCCGCGCGGCAAGCGCCTCGTCCAGCGAGGCCAGGGGTTCGTCGAGAATCAGGAAGTCCGGATCGATCGCGAACGCGCGGGCCAGCGCGACGCGGCGGGCGAGGCCGAGCGACAATTCGCCCGGAAAATGGCTGCGATGCGCGTTCAATTCGAGAATGGTGAACAGCGCCGAAAGCTTCGCGTCATCGGCGTGCGGGGCGACGAGCCGCACATTTTCCTCGACCGATCGCCAGGGCAGCAATCGCGGCTCCTGGAACACCATGCCGAGCCGTGCGCCGGCAGGCCGCGACACGCGCCCGCTGAAGTCATGATCGAGGCCGGCGAGAATTTTGAGCATCGTGCTCTTGCCGCAGCCGGACGGGCCGACAAAGACACCAACCTCTCCGGCGCCGAGGCAAAAGTTGATACCGGCGAGCACGTGCTGCCGCCCGCCCGCCGCGTTCTCAAACGTCTTGCTTTCGATATCGACCTCAAGCTGCACGGGGGCGCCACCGGGATAGACGGGCTTCAAATGGCTGCACCAGCGCGGTTTCGATGACGAGAACGACGGCGGCAAAACTTAGGGAATAGGCGAGCAGAAGCGGGATGTCGAACAGCTGGAAGGCGACGCCGATCTCGAAGCCGACGCCGTTGGGGCGGCCGAGCAACTCCGCCACCAGCACGATCTTCCAGACCAGCGACAATCCTGATCGCGCGGCGGCCGCGATATAGGGCGCGAGCTGCGGCAGGACCACGTGCCGGAACGCGCGCCAGCGCGGGATCGCAAACACCGTGGCCATTTCGTCGAGCGCCGCATCGAGCGCGCGGGTTCCCTCGCGCAGGGTGACGACGGCGGTCGGCAGCTTGTTGATGGCGATGGCCGCGATCGCGGCCACTTCCGTCAGCCCCGCCCAGATATAAGCGAGCACGATGACGACGAGCGCCGGCAAATTGAGCAACAGGATCAGCCAGGGATCGCCCAGCCGGTTGGCCAGCCGCACCCGGCCCATCAAATAGCCGATGGCCGAACCCAGCGACATCGCCAGGGTGAAGGCGAGCGCAACGCGGGCCAGGGTGACGCCGAGATTGAGGAACAGCGCCCCGGAGCGCGCCTCCGTCATCATCGCGGCGAGCACGATGGGCGGCGGCGGCAGCTTTGCAGGCCCGGCGATGAGCGCGGCGATCCACCAGGTCGCCAGGAACACGGTGAAGGACAAGAGACGCAGCACCTCAGTCTCCGGCGATTGCGTGGTAGTAGGTGCCGGGCGCGAGCTCCGGCGCCGGCCCGACCAGTTCGCGGCCGCCGATCCCTGCCAGCACACGATAGAGGATACGCGCGTCGGCCTCCTCGTCGGCGATCGGGCGGCGCGGGATTCCTTCCCGGTAACGATCGCGATAGACGCGCAGCGTCGCGGCATCGGAGGCGCCCGTCAGCGGCGCGATCTTGTCCCACTCCGCATCCGAGGTCGACAAGATCTCCTTTGCCTTGCGGGTCATCGCGATGAAGCGGGCGACCACGTCGCGGTTGGCGTTGCCCCATGCTTCATCGAAGACGTAGCCGACCATCGCGATGCGGCCCTTGGCGCCAAGTTTCGGCAGAATATCCTCGATGCCGGCGATGCGGCGAAAACCCTTGGCTTCCAGCGCGGCGCAGAAATTCCAGTAATTGATGGTGGCGTCCATTTCGCCGCCGAGCATCTTTGCCGTCAAAAGCGGCGGCGCGCCGTAGACGATCGTCGCCTCCGACTTCAGGTCGATGCCGTCCTGCTTCAGCGAGGCCTGCAGCAGCAGCCAGCTCTTGTCGATCGGGCCGCCGGCAACCGCGAGCTTGCGGCCTTTCAAATCGGCCAAAGTCCGGATCGGGGAGGCGTCCGGCACCATCACGGCACCGAGCGCGCTCGAATAAGGATAGAATGTCAGTTTCGCGCCAAGCGCGCGTTCGCGCGACACCCACAGCCAGTCGGACACCATCATATCGGCATTCCCGGCACGCAGCGCGATCTTGCCGGCCTCCGCGCTCGCCAGTTCAGTCACTTCGATCGACAGATCGGCCTGCTTGTCGAGATCGTGCGCGCGGATGACCGCCAGTTCCCAGGCAAATGTTCCGGTTTTCTGCACCGCGAGGCGGATCGTCTCCGCGCCGTAACAGCTGGCCGCTTGGACGACGGCGAAAACGGCTGCGGCCAGCAGCATGCGAACAAAGAATTTCATTGTCGGTCGGGCCGTTTCCTCAGGTCATGTTCTTTTCAGCATGGCAGTCATAGCATAGCTTCCGCAAGAAGCAGCGGGAGGATGGCCATGAGATTTGCCGGATCGGTACGACCTATTGTCGCCACTGTCGCAGCCCTTGCGGCGACGTCGGGGATCGCGGGCGCCGAGGATTTCAACGACTATCCGACCTCGGCGCGCGCCGAATATGTGTTCGGCTGCCTGAAAGCCAACGGCGAGACGCGGCAGGCGATCGAGCAATGCTCCTGTTCGATCGATGTCATTGCATCGCTGGTGCCCTATGACCGCTATGTCACGGCCGAAACCGTTTTGAGCATGTCGCAGGTCAGGGGAAATTTGGGCGGACAATTCCGCTCCTCCGAACAGGCGGCCAACGCGCTCAACGATCTCCGGCGCGCGCAGGCGGAAGCGGAAGTGAGATGTTTTTAGAGCGGAGACTCGAGGATGCGTTCCCCGGATGCTGCGCAGCGCCATCAGCGCGTTCACGCGCGTCTTCGACGCGCTATGACTTGCGGCGTGATGTGCTGCTGATCCGGGGTCTAAAGAGTTAGGTCCCGGCTCTGCGGCGCACCGCGAATACGCGCTGCGCCGCGTCCGGGACACGAGAGCGTCTCAAATCCCCGAATCGTCGACCTTCCATTCGTGCTCGAACACATGGCCGTCGGTGTCCTTGGCCTCGGCACGGAAACGCTTGGCGCCGTTGGAAACATAGGTGAAGCGGATATTGGGGTCTTCCGAAATCGAGATGCCGCCTTCCATCGCCAATACCAGACTATCATCCTGCGTCAGCCGCAATTCGTTGACGAAGAAGGCCGGAATGTAGAGCTGCGTGACCTGGTCCATCTGCAGGCCGGAATTATTGGGATGGCCGATCATGATCTGGGCCTCGCGCGCGCCGCTGGCCGGACCCTGGCCAGCCTTGGCGAATTGCCGGTATCGCATCTGGCCGAGCCTCGCCTTGGCTTCATCGGCATTCTTGGCCGCCGGTGCCGAGCAACCGCCGGAGGCCTTGACGTAGGTCTTGATCACATAAAGCTTGCCGTCGCTGAGCTCGGCCACCGCATGAACGTCTGTATAATTGTTGACGCGCACGCGGGTCGAGATTTCCGAGACATTGGCGTCCGGCCCGAGTTCGAACTTCGCCGCCATCGGCGCCGGATTCTGGTCGATCACCAGCGTGATCGTCTTGACGCGTCTGGTATCGCCGGGCGAAAGTTTTGTGCGCAGGGTCACCGGGACGATCGCCGCATCCTCGGCGCGGTAGGGCATCTCGATCGCGATCACCTCGGCGCCGTCGTTCATCGGGCGGTTGTTGAAGATATCCTGGACCAGGCCTGGCCACGGATCATAGGCATCGGCGGTTGCCGCGGGTGCTGCGCGCGCGCCAAACGCGGCGCTCAAAACGCCGGCAATGCAGAGCAGACGGAAATGAGTTCCGAACATGGTCCGCGTCCTCGCAAGGATCGAAGCAACAATATCCATATAGGGCATCGCGGCGGCTATTCCCATTCAATTTCCGAAAATGCGGCGGTCGCGTTACGCGCGTTGTAATCTTCGAACAATTGCCAGCGCGGTCGTTCGGAGGCGGCGGCCGAACCGGCGGCGACGGTGATCGGCGCGCCGCGGGCGACCAGCGCGCGAACATCCGAGGCCAGCGTGTCGAGATAGCGGCGTTCGTCAGCGAGCGCCGCCGGCCATTCGCTCACGGCTCCGTGACCGGGAACCACGCGTTGCGCGGGGAGGGCGGCGAGTTGGTCCATCGCGCCGAGCCAGCCGCGAATACTGCCGTCCATCACGGGGACATGGGTGAGGAACACGAGATCGCCCGCAAACAGCGTTTTGCTTTGTTCGTCGAGCACGGTGAGATCGCTGTCGCTGTGCGCAACCGGCCACGCCTTCAAGGTCAGGGTTCGCGCGCCGAGATCGAGCGTGATGGTGTCATCGACCAGCAATGTCGGCGGCACCAGGCGGACCTCGTCGATCAGTTCATCGCCCATGATGCGGCGAAACGCATCGATATAGAATTGCCCGCGTGCGGCGAGCGCCCGGGGCAGGTTCCCGTGACCGACAAACACGGTGCCGTCGTGTACGAAGGCCGCGTTGCCGAAGACGTGATCGGGATGGCCGTGGGTGTTGATGACGTATCGGATCGGCTTGTCGGTGCGGGCGCGGATCGCGGCCAATAGTTCGCGCCCTTCGCGAACGCTGCCGCCGCTATCGATCACCGCCACCGCGCTCGCGCCAATGATGAAGCCGACATTGGCTATTGCGCCGTCGTTCTCGCGCGTCATCAGCGCGGTCTGGCCGTCATGCACGAATACGCCGGCGGCGATTTCACGGACGGCGAGTTCTTGTTGCTGCGCAAACGAGAGTGTCGATGTGCCGAGCAGGGCGAGCGCAGCAACTATCCAAAGGCGGCGAACCATTACACTCCTGCCTCCGTCTCGCCACGAAGCGCTATCGACAGCTTCTTGTTCCATCGCCGAGGCTGGTTTGCGTCGCAGCACGCAAGCGAGTCGCAAACGAAATCATTGCAAGGACTATTCCTGTTGCACGCTCTAATCGGGAAGCATAGCCTTTTGATCGTCCCCGGCTTCTGCTCGACTTCGGTTCTTTGAGAGCGCCGATATCCATTGGAAGCTGGCCAAATTGACCAGGCGAAAGTGCAATCGCTTTCGCTTACAAGCAAGCGCGCTTCCCTCTTGGGCAAGTTTCCCATTGCCTGACGGGATAGGGATAGGAACGAATAATGGAAGGCTGGGCCGCTCTGGCGGGAAAAACCCACAGCTCAAACTGGGAGGATTGACGATGCGCAAGGTGCTATTTGCGACCGGGCTTGGCGCGATGGCGGCGTTCGCCGCAGGAAGCGCTACAGCCAACGACGAACTCAACAAGATGTCGCAGGACCCCAAGGGCTGGGTCATGCCGACGGGTGACTACGCCAATACGCGTTACTCCAAGCTCAACCAGATCACCGCGGCCAACGTCGGCAAGCTGCAGGTCGCCTGGACCTTCTCGACCGGCGTGCTGCGCGGCCACGAAGGCGGACCGCTGATCATCGGTAACATGATGTACGTCCACACCCCGTTCCCCAACAAGGTCTATGCTCTTGACCTTTCCAAGGACAACCAGATCGTCTGGAAGTACGAACCCAAGCAGGATCCGAACGTCATCCCGGTGATGTGCTGCGACACCGTCAACCGTGGCGTTGCCTATGGCGACGGCAAGATCTTCCTGCATCAGGCCGACACCACCCTCGTTGCGCTGGATGCCAAGACCGGCCAGGTCGTATGGACCGCCAAGAATGGCGATCCCAGCAAGGGCGAGACCGGAACCTCGGCGCCGATGGTGGTCAAGGACAAGGTGCTGGTCGGGATTTCCGGCGGCGAGTTCGGCGTCCAGGCGCATATGACCGCCTACGACATCAAGACCGGCAAGCAGGTCTGGCGGGCGTTCTCGGAAGGACCGGATGACCAGATCCTGGTCGACCCCGAGAAGACCACCGCACTCGGCAAGCCGGTCGGCAAGGATTCCAGCCTGAAGACCTGGCAAGGCGATCAGTGGAAGATCGGCGGCGGCGCCACCTGGGGCTGGACCTCCTACGATCCCGCGCTCAACCTGGTCTACTACGGATCGGGCAATCCCTCGACCTGGAATCCGAAACAGCGTCCCGGCGACAACAAATGGTCGATGACGATCTGGGCGCGTAATCCGGACACCGGCATGGCCAAGTGGGTCTACCAGATGACGCCCCATGACGAATGGGATTATGACGGCGTCAACGAAATGATCCTCAGCGATCAGAGCATCGGCGGCGCGCCCCGCAAGCTGCTGACGCATTTCGATCGTAACGGCCTCGGCTATACGCTCGACCGCGCCACCGGCGAATTGCTGGTCGCCGACAAGTACGATCCGAAGGTCAACTGGACCTCCGGCGTCGACATGGACAAGAACTCGCCGACCTACGGCCGTCCGAAGGTTGTCGATGCGTACTCGACCGACAAGCAGGGCGAGGACCACAACAACAAGGGTATCTGCCCGGCCGCGCTCGGCTCCAAGGACGAGCAGCCGGCAGCCTACTCGCCGGACACCCAGCTGTTCTACGTGCCGACCAACCACGTCTGCATGGATTATGAGCCGTTCAAGGTGAGCTACACCGCCGGCCAGCCCTATGTCGGGGCGACGCTGTCGATGTATCCGCCTCCCGGCGAGACCAACATGGGCAACTTCATTGCCTGGGACGGCAAGACCGGCAAGATCGCGTGGTCGAACAAGGAGCAGTTCTCGGTCTGGTCGGGAGCGCTCGCGACCGCCGGTGGCGTGGTGTTCTACGGCACGCTGGAAGGCTACCTGAAGGCGGTCGATGCCAAGACGGGCAAGGAACTCTACAAGTTCAAGACCCCGTCCGGGATCATCGGCAACGTCACGACCTATGAGCAGGGCGGACGGCAGTATGTGGCCGTGCTGTCCGGCGTCGGCGGCTGGGCGGGCATCGGCCTTGCGGCCGGTCTGACCGATCCGACCGCGGGCCTCGGTGCCGTCGGTGGTTATGCTGCGCTGAGCAACTACACCGCGCTCGGCGGAGCCCTGACGGTGTTCGCGCTGCCGCAGTGAGCTGAACCTCGTTCCGGCGCATGGGTGGTTTCCCATGCGCCGGTTCGTTTCCATCTGACATCGAGGACAGGCTTTTGCGTCAAAATACCGGACTCCATCGCGCGCTGCTGGTTTCCCTTCTCGCGATCGCCGCAACGCTTGGCCGGGACGTCTGCCGCGCGCAGACCAGCGAAAGCGGCGATCTCTCGATCGAGCTGGTCGATCCCAAGGTGTTGCGCGTCTGCGCCGACCCGCGCAATTTGCCGTTCTCGAACGAGAAGGGCGAAGGCTTCGAGAACAAGCTCGCCGAATTTTTCGCCGAGAAGCTTCAGAAGAAGCTCGACTACATGTACTTCCCGCAGGCGACCGGTTTCGTCCGGATGACCCTCGGCTCGCATCGTTGCGATGTCATCATGGGTTTTCCGCAAGGCAACGATCTCGCCCAGGGCACCAACCCCTATTACCGCACGGCCTACGCGCTGGTCGTCAAGCAAGGCAGCGGCCTCGAGGATGTTGCGACGCTGGAAGACGAGCGGCTGAAAGGCAAGCACATCGGCATCGTTGCCGGCACGCCGCCCGCCACCAACATGGCGGTCAACGGTTTGATGATGAATGCCAAGCCCTATCCCCTGATGATCGACACCCGCTTCGATTCGTCGGCGGAGGCCATGATTGGCGATCTCCAGAAGGGCGAGATCGACGCCGCCGTGCTGTGGGGGCCGATGGCGGGCTTCTATGCCAAGAACGCCAGCCCGGCACTCCATGTCACGCCGCTGGTCAAGGAAACCACCGGACCCAAGCTCGCCTATCGCATCGGCATGGGCGTGCGGCCGGCCGACCAGAACTGGAAACGGCAACTCAATCGTTTGATCCAGGAGAACCAGCCGGCCATCAACAAGATACTACTCGATTTCGGCGTTCCCTTGCTCGACGAGAACGACCGGCCGATCGGCGCGGAGACCGCAACGAAGTCGCCATGAGATGTGGAAGCTCGCAGGCTTGATCCTTGCGACGTTTGCAACGACGGCCGCGGCGTATCCGCAGCCGCTCGTACCCGAGCCTGACGGCTACCGCATGGATGATTACCGCGCGCCCGTCCCGGAAACGCTCGCCGGCGCACGCGTGCTCACGACGGCGGAGGCCGAGACGATCTGGCGCGCCAGGACCGGGTTTTTCATCGACGTGCTGCCGCGCCCGCCGAAGCCGCCCAATCTCCCCCTTGGCACGGTCTGGCGCGACAAGCCGCGGTTCAACATACCCGGCAGCATGTGGTTGCCGGACACCGGTTACGGAAAGCTGGCGGAAGCGACCGAAGACTATCTGCGGCGCGGCCTTACCCGCGCCTCCGGCGGCAACAACGCGGCGCTGCTGGTGATCTATTGCCTGACCGATTGCTGGATGTCGTGGAATGCGGCCAAACGCGCGCTGTCATACGGATACACCAATGTGGCCTGGTATCCGGAAGGCACGGATGGTTGGGAGCGCGCCAGTTTGCCGGTCGCGGAATCGCAACCCGAGCCGCGGGCGGGTGAGGGGGTATCGCCGCGTTAGTCCAGGACTCGTGTCCCGGACGCGGTGCAGCGCTGCTTAGCGGTGCACCGCAGAGCCGGGACCCATGTGCACCCAAATCGATGGACCCCGGATCAGCAGCGCACCACGCCGCAAGAGCGGCGCGCTGCGCAGCATCCGGGGAACGGCTGCGTCACAAAAGGGCACGCAGCCCTTTCTATTCCATCTCCTGCTGGATCGCGCGGCCCAGCGCGAACAGCCGCTGGTCGATCGCGGTCGGCACCTCGCAGACGAATTTGACCACGCGCCGGCGGTCCTCGAAGATCCGGGTCTCCCAGGTCAATTGATTGCCGAGCTCGTCGACCTTGGGCTGATCGGGCGGGGTGGCGTCCTGCAACGCCTGCAGCGCCATTGTATCGGACCGGATCTTGTCGGCGGCCTCGCGCTGCTTGCGCATCACACGTTCGAGCCCGTTCATGACCTGGGAGCGCTGCGCATTGAGCGTATCGAACAGGCCGGCGAACAATAGCTTGCCCGTCGTGGTCTTCTCGGTCGTCGACCCCGTCAGAAATTCCATGATGTCCTTCTGCGCTTCCTCGATCGGGATCCGGCGCGCAGCCAGTTTCGACACCAGGGCGCTCACCTTGGCATCGCCCTTCCATTTGTCGGAGGCATCGTCGAGCGGTGGACCGGCCCATACGGCCGCGAGCGAAATCTCCGGCACCTTGGCCTGGGCGCACGGCCAGTCCGGGTAGCGCGGATCGGCGGCAAGGCAGGACGCCGTCGATGCCGCGACGGCGAACAACGCCAAGGTCGCACTACTCCATTTCGCAACTCTCCATTTCATGCCTCGCCTCCGGCCGGCCCGCGGCGGATCAGGCCGCGCGAGGGATCATACGCATAGATCGCGCCGATCATGAAGGCCGCGGTGCAGGAGGCCACGACCGCCAGCGAAAGCCAGTTGATCTGTCCGTACAGCGCGAAGCGGATCAACTCGACCGCGTGGGTAAACGGATTGAACAGGCAGACATAATACAGCATCGGGCTGCCCTCCTGCACCCGCCACAGCGGGTACAGCGCGGAGGAAGCAAAGAACATCGGGAAGATGACGAAATTCATCACCCCGGCAAAGTTCTCGAGCTGCTTGATGCCGGACGAGATCAGCATGCCGAGCGCGCCCAGCATCAATCCCGACAGGATCAGCCCCGGCAGCACCGTGAGATACCCGATCGGCGGCGGCGCGATATCCCAGAACCAGGCAATCAGCAAGAAGGCATAAACCTGAAGCAGCGACACCGCGGTTCCCGCCAGCAGCTTGCAGAACAGCAGATACCATCGCGGCAGCGGGCTGACGAGCAAGGTTCGCATATTGCCCATCTCGCGGTCATAGACCATTGAGAGCGAGGATTGCATGCCGTTGAACAGCTGGATCATCGCCATCAATCCGGGGGCGATATAGACCTCGTAGGGGATGTAGGTTTCGTAGGGCGGGATGATGGAAATGCCCAGCACCTGACGGAAGCCAGCGGCGAAGATGAACAGCCACACCAATGGTCTTACCAGCGCCGAGACGAAACGTTCGCGCTGGTGCAGGAAGCGCAGCGCCTCGCGCCACACGATGCCGTTCAGGCAGGTGAGATATTCCGGCAGCGAGAAGCCGCTCTGGTTTTGCCGTGCGGTCAGGGAACTCATGGCGCCGCGCTCCCGGATGCTGCCGCAGTGCCGGTCAGGCGCATGAACGCGGTGTTGACGTCCTGCGCGCCGGCGTCCGCGATGACGCGCCCGACCGGGCCATGCGCCAGCACGCGACCCTGATGCAGCACCACGAGGTCATCGCTCGCTATGATCTCGTCGAACAAATGCGTCGCCCACAGCACGCCGATGCCCTGCTCGGTGACGAGCTGGCGGACATGGGCGAGGATGTCGGCGCGCGCCTTGACGTCGAGCCCGACGGTCGCCTCGTCGAGCAGCAGCAGGCGCGGGCGATGCAGCAGGGCGCGCGCGATTTCCAGCCGCCGCATCTGGCCGCCGGAGAGGTCGCGCACCTTGCTGCCGGCGCGGTCGGCAAGCCCGATGCGCGTCAGCACCTCGTCGCTGCGCAGCCGCGCCTCGCGCCGTGCGATGCCGTGGAGGGCGGCGTGATACAGCAGGTTTTGCGTCACCGAGAGGTCGAGGTCGAGCGTGCGCGGCTGGAACACGACGCCGAGCTGCCGCAGCGCTTCGCCCGGCGCCCGCCCGATGTCGTGGCCGAAAATGCTGATGCGCCCGCTCTGAATGCCGAACAGCCGCGTCACCAGCGAGAACAGGGTACTCTTGCCGGCGCCGTTGAGGCCGAGGAGCGCCGTAAAACTGGCCGGCGCAACCGTGAAATTGATGTCGATGAGGGCGCGCCGCGGGCCATAGGAATGGCTGACGCCATCGATCGACAACGCCGACGTTCCGGCGGGCTCGTTCCGCGGCGGGATTTCCGGCACGATCTGGGCGGCGGCTTGTGCGTCGGTTGCGGTCATTGCGGCACCATCGTGATGCCCCAGGGCAGTTCGCCGACCTGAATGGTCTTAATCACCTTTTGCGCCGGCACATCGATCACCGAGACGTCGTTGGAGACGCCATTGGTCACCAGCAGATATTTTTCGTCCGGGGTGAAGGCCATATGCCAGACTCGCTGGCCGACCAGAAGATATTTTGTCACCTTGTGGCTTGCGGCATCGACGACCGCGATGCGGTTGGCGGGGCCGAGTGCTACGAAGGCGGTCTTGCCGTCCTTGGTCATGCCGATGCCGACCGGCTGGATCGCTTCACGCCGCAGGCCGGGTATCTCGAAGGTGACCTTGCCGGTCACAGCGTGTTTGGCGGGGTCGATGATCGACACCGTGCCGCCGATCTCCGAGGACACCCACAATTCGGAACCGTCGCGCTTGAATTCGGCAAAGCGCGGCCGCGCATCGACCAGCACATTGGCAACGATCTGGTGCGTCGTGGTGTCGATGAAATGCGCCATGTTGGTGGTTTCGGACGTATTGATCAAAATCTTGCCGTCCGGGCTGATCGCCATGCCCTCGGGCTCGACGCCGACCTGGATATCCCCCAGGCGGGCGCGCTTCTCAAGATCGATGATCGTCACCGTGTTATCGTTCTCATTGGCGACATAGAGCAGCTTGCCCTGGGCATCCTGGGTGAACAGCTCGGGATCGGGCCCGGAGGGCAGGGTGTCCACCACCTGCTGGGTCCTGGCGTCGATCACCTGGATGGTGTCGTCGTCGCCGACCGCGACCATCACGAATTTGCCGTCACGCGTGAACTCGATGCCGCGCGGCCGCTGGCCGACCTTGATGGTGTTGGTGACCGCCCATTTGTCGGTATCGATCACCGACACCGTATTGCCCTTCTCGTTCGACACATAGGCGATGAAGGCCGAGGCGGGGGTTGCGGCGGCGAGCCACAGAGCCGTTCCGGCAAGCAGGTAGCGACGCCACATCAGCGAACTCCAAATCTTCCTTAAAGGCTGCTTCAATTGCTTCACCGCAGCTTGCATTTGGTTTCGGGCCGATCGACCCCCAGCGTATCGAGTTCCGAGACCTGGTGCAGAAAACCTTCCTGCGGCGAGACCGAAACCACCATGCGCCCGTCGACCAACAGAATGGGCTGGCGAAGCTGCAGGTTCCAATCCCGCAGGGTCAGCCGCGTGCCCTTGAAGGCTGCAACCGAAAAATCCGGTCCCTTGAGAAAGTCGAATACCTTCTTCGGATCGCCGCTATTGGTGCGCGAGGCCGCTTCGCCGATCAGGCGCGCGGCGGTCCAGGCCTGCATATCGGTTGCCGTCATGCGCCGTGAATTCAGCTTCAAGAAGCGGTTCTGCATCTGCACCGCGCCCCACTGGTCCTGCGACGCGTCCCAACTGGTCGGCACCAGGCCCGCCGAACCCGCGACCGGCCGCGGGTCCCAGGTCCGGTAGGGCAGGTAGGATGCAAACACTTCGCTCTCGTCGGCCGCGACCAGGACGTCATAGGCCGGGGCAGCTTGCGTGAACACCGGCATCTGCCGCTGGATCAAAGTGACGCCGCTGTCGGTGCGGCGGGCGCCGCCGGTGTCCTCAAAGGTTCGCTCCTGAACGATTTTTGCGCCAAAGCGCGCCGCGGCGCGCCGCAGCGCGTCGGCAAAGAGCTTGTCGTTATCGTGCGAGCCGGCCACCAGCAGCCAGCGCTTCCACTGCTTCCACACCAGATATTGCGCCAGCGCGTCCGCCAGCATCGATCGGGTCGGCGCCACATGGATCACATTGGCGCGGCAGTCCTGTTCGCGCAGCCGGTCGTCGATCGCGCCGGCATTCAGCAGCACGGTGCCGCGGTCGCGCAGCGCGTCGGCCGCTTGCAGCAGCGCATCCGCCGGAAGATCGGCGATGATGAAGCCGTTATGGCCGGCGAGCGCCAACGCGGCCTTGGCGACATCATCGCCCTCCTTGAGGCGAACCTCCTCGAGGGTAAAATGCTGATTGAGGAACTTGCCGGTGGTATTGTTGTCCTCAATCGCGAGGCGCGCGCCGGCTATGCCGTCATTATCTGCGGGCTGCTCGACCAACGACAATTTCGGTTTGACGCCGGTGTGGCCGAGATAGCCGATGCCGATCTCTGTCACGTCGGCCGCGAGCGCGTGAGTGGCCACGACGCAGAAGCCGATCGCACCGACCAACCATCGGATCATGCATCCTCCCGACACGCCTCCTCGTCTTGATCGACGATCGAGGGACGCTTTTTCTGCAAGAACTCTCTATTCCAAAAAACTCTTGGCATGATTCATGACCGAATTGCCCGGGCTTGCAACCCCGCATTTTGTCGTTGCGGAGGCTTGCATTTCACGGTTCACGAAGATGAGAGCACGCTTCGGCGGGTGCTCAGGCTTTCAATCGCGCGGCGTGCCAGCGCAGATGATCGCTCATGAAGGTGGAGATGAAATAATAGCTGTGGTCGTAGCCGGGCTGGCGGCGCAGGTTGAGGGGGATATCCGCCTTCTCGCAGGCGCTCTGCAGCAGTTCCGGGCGAAGCTGTTCGGTTAAAAACGGGTCGGCGTCGCCGTAATCGACCAGCAGATCGGAAAATCTTGCGCCATCCTCGATCAGTGCCACCGCATCATGCTTGCGCCATGCGTCCTTGTTGCCGCCGAGATAGCCGCCGAGCGCCTTGGTGCCCCACGGCACCAGCGAGGGCGCCACGATCGGCGAAAAAGCGCTTGCCGCGCGGTAGCGGTTGGGATGGCGCAGTGCCGCGGTCAGCGCGCCGTGGCCGCCCATGGAATGACCGACGACCGATTGCCGCTTCGGATCGACGGGAAAGTTCGCCGCGACCAGTTCCGGCAATTCTTCCGTGACATAGCTCCACATCCGGTAATTTCGCGCAAAAGGTTCTTCCGTTGCGTCGACATAAAAACCGGCGCCGAGCCCGAAATCATAGGCGTTGGCGGCATCGCCGGGGACGCCTTCGCCGCGCGGGCTGGTGTCGGGTGCGACGAAGATCAGCCCCAATTCGGCACAGGCGCCGCGGAATTCGCCTTTCTCCGTCACATTGGCATGGGTGCAGGTCAGGCCGGAGAGATACCAGACCACCGGCAGCTTCTCGCCCTCCTGATGCGGCGGCACATAGACCGAAAAAACCATGTCGGTCGTGGTCTCGCGACTGGCATGTTTATAAACGCCCTGCATGCCGCCATAGGACTTATTCAGCGAAACGGTCTGGATTGTCATGATTTCAAAACTCCGGCGCTGTGCGACGCCATTTCAAGCTACGCCGCTCTCGATCGCGAGCCGCACCAGTTCCGCCGATGTTCGTACCCCAAGCTTCTGGCGCATGATCGAGGATGTATTGGCAACCGTCTTATACGATGAATGCACCAGCCAGGCGATCTCGGAAAGACTCTTGCCGGCGCTGAGCAGGCGCAGGATCTCGATCTCACGCGCGGTCAGCTTCGACAACGGGCTCCTGGCGTAGGCGGGTCCCGCAAACGCGATGCTGCGGGCGATCGCGGGCGGCAGATAGGTGCCGCCCTTGCCGACTTCGCGGACGGCCTCGACCAGGTCGTTGGGATCCCCGGTCTTGGCGACATAGCCTTTGGCGCCGATTTCGATCGCGCGCGCGGCGAAGATCGGATCGTCGTTCATGCTGAACATGATGATGCGCGCCGATGCATCGCGCGCAAGGATGCGCCGCGCCAGTTCGAACCCGGATACGGTCGGCAGGTTGATATCGAGCACGCAGATTTCAGGATGCTCGTCGATAAAAACCCGCTCGCCGCTCTCGGCGTCGGGGGCCTCCAGGATGGCGATGTCGGGATCGTCCGCGAACAGAGCGCGGCAGCCGGAAGCAACGATGCGGTGATCATCCACAATCAGAACACGCATCGATCGCAGTCCCGATCAGCCGGCGTCAGTACATTGTTGCGTCGCACCAGATTGACCGGCTGACGCATCCCCGGTCGCGATGCTGTTTTCGGCCAATCATGCATCCAAGGCAAGATTGCTGTACGGTTCAATTAGATAGCCGCGTTTTTTATCTGTCAACGCTGCTCTTGATGCGGACCCGCTAGCTGTGCGGCGGTGGATGAATGGCATGTGGCAAAAACTTTCGTTGCGTACCCGGCTGAGCCTTTTGCTGGCGCTCGTTCTCGCGCTGGGCCTCTCCGTCAACATCACGCGTTTGGTGCTGGAAGCCGCGCCCCGCGTTCAGGCCGAAGATCAAAGCGTGATCCGGCTGGCGCGCGAATTCATCGAAACCCTGGTCGTCGGCCTGAACGAAACCCCCGACGCCGATACGCGTCTTGACCGGATCGTCGGGGATCTCAACCGGCTGCGTCATGTCAGCATCACGCGGCAGGATGATGGGGCCAAGGCCGCGCCCGCGACGAGCACCAGCGGCGACGGCGGCCCGCAGTCGGTGCCCGCCTGGTTCGAAGCCCTCGTGCGTCCGGAAAAGACCGCGGTGAGCGTTCCGATTGCGATCAACGGCAAGCCGGGATCGCTGCTGATCACCTCGCATCCGGACGACGAGATGGCCGAGATCTGGGACGGCATCGTCACCCAGCTCCAGGTCGGTTCGGCGATCGCGATCGTGCTTTTTCTCATCACCTTCATGGTCGTCAGCCGCGCGCTGGCGCCGATCGCGACGCTGTCGAAGGCGATGACCAGGATCGAATCCGGTGCCTATGACACGCGGGTGAAACCTGATGGCCCGCCGGAACTCGCTGATATCTGCAATAAGCTGAATCACCTGGCGGGAACGCTGGGAGACGCCGTCGACGACAAGCGACGGCTGGCAGAGCGCGTGGTGTCGCTGCAGGACGTCGAACGCAAGGAGATCGCGCGCGAGCTGCACGACGAGTTCGGGCCCTACCTGTTCGCGTTGCGGGCGCACGCCAGCGCGCTGACGCGGATCGCGGATTCGAGCGAGCCGAACATGGATAGTTTGCGAAAACATGGCGGCGCCATATTGGAGCAGGTCAATGCCTTGCAGCAGTTCAACCGGCGGGTGCTGGAGAAACTGCGCCCCGCTGGATTGACGGAACTTGGCCTTCGCGAAGCGCTCGAGGCACTGTTACGCCTGTGGGGCGAGTCGCACCCCGATGTGGTGATCGAAACCGCGATTTCGCCTGATCTCGGCGAGCGCGGCGAGACCGCCGATCTCACGATCTACCGCACCATTCAGGAAGCCCTCACCAATGTCTTTCGCCACGCCGGCGCCACCTGCGTCAACGTCTCCATCGAACCGTCGGAGCTTTCGGAAGCGACAGGAACGAGCCGCAGCGGCGCCCTGGTGCGGGTGCGCGACAATGGCGGCGGTTTGAGGCCCGATCACAGGCTCGGCCTTGGTTTGACGGGGATGCGCGAACGCATCCTGGCGCTGGGCGGCACGCTGACGGTTGCGTCCGGCGAGGGCGGCGTCACGGTGGAAGCCCTGGTTCCCAACGACCTGCGCGCTTGAATCGGGAATTCTTCCCGATTTATTCGGGAAGAAGGCGTTCGCGGTATCCGATCTTTTGAATGCTGCGCAACGCCGCCGGCGCATTAGACTGATCCGACTGAACCGGCGGGGACGCTGACGCAGCCGGAATGGAATGGGACGAGGCAATGGGCGCGCGTTTCCCGTTTGTCGGGATCCTCTCGATATGTCTGATTTCCGGGAGTGCCGGCGCGCGCGCCGAGGACGCGTCCGGTACCGTCGAAGTCCTTCCCACCATCGAAGTGACGGCGCCGCGGACCAGCACCAAACCCGGTCACGCCCGAAATCCGCGCCCGGTCGCGCAAAATTTGCGACGGGTCTTCATATATCCGACCGCGCCGACGGCCACAGCAGGCTCGGGTATGGATGTCGACAGGGTACCGGCCAGCATCAACGCGCTCGGCGCCGCTCAAATCGCGCGCACCGGCTCGCTGAATATCGCGGATGCCCTGCAGCAGCAGGTGCCCGGCGTCGTCCTCAACGAAGTCAGCGGCAATCCATTCCAGCCGAACGTGGAATTCCGCGGCTTCGTCGCATCCCCCGTCAACGGCACGCCGCAGGGACTTGCGGTTTACCAGAACGGGGTGCGCGTCAACGAAGCCTTCGGCGACACCGTCAATTGGGATCTGATTCCGACCACGGCGATCCGGTCGGTCACCGTGGTGACCAACAACCCCGCGTTCGGGCTCAATGCGCTGGGCGGCGCGGTCAACGTCTTGATGAAGGACGGCTTCAGCTATCACGGCGCCGAGATCGACACCATGGGCGGCTCGTTCGGCCGGATCCAGAGTTCGGCGCAGTGGGGCAAGCAGATCGACAATTTTGCCGTCTATGGCGCACTCGAAGGATTGCACGACAGCGGGTTCCGCAATTTCTCGCCGTCGGATGTCCGCCGCTTCTACGGCGATGTCGGCTACCGCCACGACGGCAACGAATTTCACGTCAATATGGGTGTCGCCGATAATAGATTCGGTGCCACTGCGACGGTGCCGGTTGAATTGCTGCAGCAATATTGGGGCGCGGTCTACACCTCGCCGCAGATCACCAACAACCGCGTCGGCTATCTCAATTTCACGGGGAAGGTCGAGGCCACGCCGACCTGGACCATCGAAGCCGCCGCGCATGTGCGCGCGTTTCAGCACAATGCGTTGGACGGCAATCCGACCGCTACCCAGCCATGCGATGCCGATGCGTCGCTGCTTTGCTTTGGCGACGTCAACAAATTGACTGGCGTCCAACCGCCGGCCAACGGTCTGAATGGCGTCCAACTCGCCAACCCGTTCCCCACCGGGGCCGTGCTGGGGGAACTCGACCGCACGCTGACCCGCTCGGTGTCGACAGGGGGATCCATGCAGGCCACCAACACCGACCAGCTGTTCGGACATAACAATCACTTCATGGTCGGCGGCAGTTTCGACTCCAGCGTGACCCGTTTCACCGCCAGCGCGGAATTGGGCACGATGGCGCCGAACTTCGTCATCAGTGGCAGCGGGATATTCCTCGGAGAATCCGGCGAACCCGTTTCGATCGGCCCGGTGGCGCTGCGCACTACCAACCGCTACAGCGGGCTCTACGCGCTCGACACCTTCGACGTCACCGACAAGTTCTCGATCACGGGCGGCGGCCGCTTCAATCTGGCCCAGATCGAACTCGAGGACCAGATCGGCTCCGCGCTCAACGGCAACGAGACGTTCAAGCGTTTCAACCCGGTCATCGGCGGCACCTACAAGATCGCGCCGGAACTGACCGCCTATGCCGGCTATTCCGAAGCCAACCGCGCGCCGACCCCGCTGGAACTGAGCTGCGCGGATCCGGCCCATCCCTGCACGATCGCGGCGTTCCTGGTCTCCGACCCGCCGCTGAAACAGGTGGTATCCCGCACGGTGGAGGCCGGCCTGCGCGGCAGCAAAGAGTTGAGCGTGGGAACGCTGGGATGGAAGCTCGGTGCTTTCCGCGCGACCAATAGCGACGACATCCTCGCCATTCCAAGCCCGGTGCTGCAGGGTTTTGGTTATTTCCAGAACGTCGGCTCGACCCGCCGGCAAGGCATCGAGGCGCAGGTCACTCTGACGTCGAAGACGCTGCAGCTCTATGCCAGCTACGCCCTGGTCGACGCGCGCTTCCTCGATACGCTGCAGGTCGGCTCCAACTCGCCGTTTGCGGATGCCAATGGTAACGTCCAGATCCTGCCGGGCAACCGGATCCCGGCGATCCCGCGTAACCGGATCAAGGCCGGCATCGACTATTCGATATCAGATGCGTTCAAGGTCGGTGGCGACGCGCTGTTCGTCGGCAGTCAATATTTCGTCGGAGATGAATCCAATCAGGCGCAGCGGCTCCCGTCCTATGCCGTCTTCAACGTCCATGCCTCGTATCAGATCAACAAGACGTTCCAGATCTACGGCCGCATCGACAACCTCTTCGACAATCGCTACGCGACCTATGGAACCTTTTTCGATACCAGCGCCGTGCCCAATTTCAGCAATGGCGGCGCTGCGTTCACCGACCCGCTCTCGGTCAGTCCGGCGCGGCCGCGCGCCTTCTATGCGGGGCTCAAGGCGACATTCTGAAATGTATCCGGCCTATTTGAACCGGCGCCAGGCGATATAGCCGATCCAGCCGAATATCGTTGCCGCAACGATCCAGACCACGATGATGGCGATCATTCCCGCCCGGCTCACTGGACGTTGCCCAACCTTATCGGCCCTGGCGCGGCACTCGGCCATGACCTCGTCGGGGATCAGCGACACCACGAGCCAGATGCCCAAGGGCACGATGATGAGATCGTCGAGATAACCGACAACCGGAATGAAGTCCGGAATGAGATCGATCGGCGACAGCGCATAGGCGGCAACCGCGACCGCGAGCGCCTTTGCGTGCCACGGCACGCGCGGATCGCGGGACGCCAGATAGACGGTGTGGCTGTCCCGCTTGAGGTTTTGCGCCCAAATCTTGATACGAGAGAGCATCTGCTCTTGTGTCTCCGCGTTATGCCCGACGAGACTGGAGGAGCCCGTCATCGGGCGCGCATTCGCGCGACCCGGTGGCCCGCAATGACGGTTTCAGGAACCGTAGGATGGGCAAAGCGGAGCGTGCCCACCATTCCAACGACATTCACGCATAAAGTGGTGGGCACGGCGCAAGAGCGCCTTTGCCCACCCTACGAATTACGCCAGCGACGTCTGCACCGCTCGACGCCACCGCATGCTCGACCATCTCAATGAGACCAAGCGGACCAACCCCGGCTATACCGCGATGGGGCGGCTGCGTGGCCTCGCCGAATTGCGCGGCGCCATCCGCGCCATCGAGCATGGCGGTTGAGATGTCGACCGGCGCGGCGCCAGTCCGTGACGCACGCCGCCGAAGCGCTATCGGTCCTTCTCGGCGGCCTTGATCGCAAGCGACAGACTGAGTTTGGTCTGTTCCGCGATATCCTCGACCAGCTCTTCGCGCGTGATGTGAGCAACCTGCCCGGTGAGCAGCCCCTGTTCCGCCAGCATGACCACGCCATGCAGCGCGGCCCAGATTTTCAGCGCATGCCGTTCGCGCAGCAATCCAACGGCCGGAGCTTCCAGGGCCTCCAGCACCAGACCAAAGGTTTCCATCGCGGCGGCGTGAAGCTCGGTGCCCTTTGGCGCGCAGGCCATGGTGCGCGAGGCGAACATCAGTCGGTAGATGCCATTGCGGCGAAGGCCGAAATCCAGCATGGCGAGCGCAAAGCGCGACAGCTTCGAACGTGTCGACGGTTTTCCGATCGACTCGCGAAGGGTTGCGCTGAACTGGCGGAAGGCCTCGGCCGTCACCGCGGTCAGCAGCGTCTCGCGGTCGGCAAAGTGCCGGTAGGGCGCAGGTTGCGAGACACCGAGCTTTTTCGCCAGCGCGCTGATGCTGACGGCCTCGGGGCCGCCAAGCTCGACCTGCTGAAGCGCAGCCTGAACCAGGGCATCCCTGAGATCCCCATGGTGGTAGGTATTGAACGGTTTGCGGGCGGGACGGGGCGACATTCAGTGTTATGATCTATAACTTTCCGCTTGACAGCACAACCATGGACCGAATGTAATATGGTATAACTTCCGGCGTGGCGCCGACCCGCCCGCACGGTCCAATCGACACGAGGAAACGCGCGCGGCCAACAGCGCGTGAGAAGGGAGACATGCATGTCCGGAAAGCTGAAGATCCGCGTCGACCAGGACAAATGTCAGGGACATGCGCGCTGCAAATCGCTGGCGCCGGAACTGTTCGATCTCGACGAATTCGGTAACGCGCATGAGATCGGCGATGGCACCGTGCCGCCGGGTCTGGAAGACAAGGCCTGGCTGGCGCATTCCAATTGTCCGGAAATCGCGATCGAGATCACCGAGGAATGACCCGCGCGTCGAGGACGATGCAAGCCGCGAATATTGATCCGAGCGAACAAAACAGAGGAAACTGTCCGATGTCCGATTCTTCCAGCGTGCTGCCCGAGCATCCTCCGGTCACCGACTGGGTCCGCGATTTCGACCACACCGATCCGCGCTGGACCGAAAATCCGTTTCCGATCTGGGACGAGTTGCGCGCCCACAGTCCGGTGGTCCACACCGACCGCTTTCTCGGCTGCTACATGCCGACCACCTATCAGGCGGTAAAGGAGATCGCCTACGACACCGAGCACTTCTCCTCGCGCCGCGTCATCGTCCGCGACGAGCGGCCGGAGGTGACGCGGAACGCCGCCCCGCCGATCACCTCCGATCCTCCGGAGCACAAGCCGGCCAAGCAATTGCTGCTGCCGCCGTTCACGCCGGATGCGATGAAGAAGCTGGAACCGCGGGTCCGCGCGATCTGCAACGAATTGATCGACGAGTTCATCGCCGACGGCAGTTGCGACGCGGCGGCGCGCTATACCAAGTATATTCCGGTGCGCGCCATCGCCCACATGCTCGGCATCCCCGAACAGGACAGCGATCGCTTCATCACATGGATCCACATGATCCTCGAGCTCAGCATCAAGGACGAGCGGATGCTGATGCAGGCGGTGCAGGAGATGACCGCCTATTTCGCCGGCCACATCGAAGCGCGCAAGCAGCATCCGACCGACGACCTGATCTCGACGCTGATGAACGCCAAGGACAGGAATGGCCAGCCGCTGGATGACTCCCACGTGCTTGGTTCGCTGCGGCTGCTGCTGATTGCCGGCATCGACACCACCTGGAGCGCGATCGGCGCTTCCTTGTGGCATCTTGCCAAAACGCCGTCGGACCGCGAGCGTCTGATCGCGGAGCCGGAATTGATGCCGATCGCGATTGAGGAATTGTTGCGGGCCTACTCGCCGGTGACGATGGCGCGTGAGGTGATGAAGGAAACCACCATCAGCGGCTGCCCGGTCAAGCCCGGCAACATGGTGCTGCTGTCGTTCCCGGCCGCCAACCGCGATCCAACTGTCTTCCCGGATGCCGACAAGGTCGTGATCGACCGCAAGGAGAACCGTCACGCCGCCTTCGGCCTCGGCATTCACCGCTGCGTCGGCTCCAACCTCGCGCGCATGGAGATGACGGTCGCGATCGAGGAATGGCTGAAGCGCATCCCCGAGTTCCGTCTCGATCCGGCTGGCCAGGTCACATGGTCGCAAGGTACCGTGCGCGGGCCACGCCAGCTTCCGATCCTGTTCGGCAAGGCGAACTAGGCGGCGTTTCCGCGCATCGCCTTATGTTAGCGGATCCGTCGGCGCTGTGCGCGCGGCGGGTCCTAGGGCACCGCCATTTCGATTGGTCGAAGACATCTCAACTTCCGATTCCACAATCCGAATTCACCGCCGCTGCGCTTCATCATCAACACGGTCGCGCAAACGAGCGCGCCGATTGGATGGTCAGGCTGGTCCATCAACACGCGTGCGCAGACTTCCATAGTCTATTCAATATTTTACGCGATCGATTGGCAGCAAGAAGGTGAGCGAAACAGGCGGCTTGGACCGCGGATTTCCGGTTGCCTTCCGGTGACGGACTGGCGAATGCGACGTGGCTCGACTTTCGATCAATGAAAGTGCATCAACCATCGTTCTGTCGGCATTACGATGACGAAAGCCACTTCCGGATGATATGGGTGAGAGTTGATCTCATCGCGAAGGCTCGCCCCCGCACGAACTCCTCTATCTCCGGCCGATTTACATGATCGACGATCTTCGGATAGGCACGGGTCGCGGCGCAGCGGGTTGAACCAAAACGGAAAATGGTCATGGCAAATTCCACCGTTCAACGGCCCTACAAGGGTGTATTTCCGGTCGTTCCGACGGTGTTCGACGGCGACGGCCGGCTCGATCTCGATGGCCAGAAGCGCGCCGTCGACTGCATGATCGATGCCGGCTCGCAGGGGCTCTGCATCCTCGCCAACTTCTCCGAGCAGTTCGTGCTGACCGACGCCGAGCGCGACCTGATACTCGACGCCGTGCTGAACCATGTCGCGGGCCGCATCCCCGTGATCGTCACGACAACCCATTTCGCTTCGCGCATCTGTGCCGAACGTTCGCGGCGGGCCGAGCAGGCAGGTGCGGCCATGGTGATGGTGATGCCGCCCTATCATGGGGCGACCATCCGGGTTGGAGAAAACGCCATCTACGAGTTCTACCGAACCGTTTCGGACGCAATCGCGATCCCCATCATGATCCAGGATGCGCCGGTGGCCGGCACGCCGCTCTCGGCGGCTTTCCTCGCCCGCATGGCACGTGACCTCAAGAACATCGCCTACTTCAAGATCGAGACGCCGCAGGCCGCCGCCAAGCTGCGCGAGTTGATCGCACTCGGCGGTGCGGCAATCGAAGGTCCGTGGGACGGTGAGGAGGCGATCACGCTGCTAGCCGACCTTGATGCCGGTGCGACCGGCGCGATGACCGGCGGAGGGTATCCGGATGGCATTCGTCAGATCACCGACCCGTATTTTGCCGGCCGCCGTGACGAAGCGATGGCGGCCTATCAACGCTGGCTGCCGCTGATCAATTTTGAAAATCGCCAATGCGGCCTTATTGCGTGCAAGGTGCTGATGAAGGAAGGCGGCGTTATCAAACACGAAACCGTCCGCCTTCCGCTGCAGCCGGTGCATCCGGCGGTTCGATCGGGTTTGATCGAAATCGCGGGCCGTCTCGATCCACTCGTGTTGCGCTGGGGTAAGTGAGCCGTGGTGACCGCCGTCCGCCTCGCCATTGTCGGCCTCGGCAAGATCGCCAGGGATCAGCACATCCCCGCGATCGCCGGCACTGAGGGTATCGAGCTCGCGGCCATCGCCAGCCGCAATGCGTCCATCGACGGCATCGCGCATTTCGCGACACTCGACGAACTGCTCTTTGCCGCACCCGGGATCGATGCCGTGGCGCTTTGCACGCCGCCGCAAGTTCGTCACGCACAGGCTGCGGCGGCGTTGCAGGCCGGCAAGCACGTGTTGCTCGAAAAGCCGCCGGGCGCGACCGTCAGCGAATTGATGCCGCTGATCGGGTCGGCACGGCAAACCGGGCGAACGCTGTTCGCAACCTGGCATTCCCGTTTTGCGCCGGCCGTCGAACCCGCGCGAGCGTTCCTCGCCGACCGGCAAATCAATTCGGTTGTGGTCGAATGGAAGGAAGACGTGAAGGTTTGGCATCCCGGTCAGGCCTGGATCTGGGAGCCCGGTGGGCTGGGGGTGTTCGATCCCGGCATCAACGCGCTTTCGATCCTCACCCGCATTTTGCCGCGGCCATTCTTTCTGACCAAGGCCGAACTGTCCTTCCCGCGGAATCGCGCGGCTCCGATCGCGGCCGATCTCGTCTTCTCGGATGACACCGGCCTGCCGATCCGGGCTGAATTCGACTGGCGCCAGACCGGCCCGCAGACCTGGGATATCAGCGTCGACACCGACAGGGGGCGTATGACACTCGCTTCCGGCGGCAGCCATCTCGTCCATGATGGCCACGTCCTGGTTGATGAGAAGCAGGCGGAATACCGCGGCATCTATCGGCGCTTCGTCGAACTGATCGCCAATGGTGTGTCCGATGCCGATCTGTCGCCGCTGGCCCATGTCGCGGATGCCTTCATGCTCGGCCGGCGCCGCGATGTCGAACCATTCATCGAGGATTGATGACGCAGATGGATAAATCACAGGCGCCGAAGGCCGCGCGCGAGATTTTCGGACATCTTCCGGATGGCGCCGCGATTGAAATGGTGCGGCTGCGCGGCGACAACGGTTTTGAGGTGCACGTTATCACCTATGGCGCGGCGCTGCAGTCGATCTTCGTGCCGGATCGCGCCGGGCGCTTTGCCGATGTTGTGCTTGGCCGCGATGATCTTGCAGGCTATCTCGCGGTTCGGCGATTCCTCGGCGCGACGATTGGGCGTTACGCCAACCGGATTGCGAACGGCAGCTTCGAACTGGACGGTCGCCGTTTTCAATTGCCCAGCAATGATGGGGCCAATGCGCTGCATGGCGGGCTGGCAGGCTTCGATCGCAAACCCTGGACCATCACCGCAATCGGCGAGAACCCTGCGCCGTTCGTTACGCTGTCCTATCTCAGCCTGGACGGCGAGGAAGGCTATCCCGGCACGCTGAAGACCGAGATAACCTACCGCATTTCGGGCGGCAGCGAGCTTTCGCTTGAATTCTCCGCGGTGACCGACAAACCGACCATCGTCAATCTCACCAATCACAGCTTCTTCAACCTCGCGGGCGTCGATCGCGAGGGCGGCATTCTCGATCACGTTCTGACAATTGCGGCGGATACGTATTTGCCGGTGAGCGCGGCCGGCATTCCCTCGGGCGCGTCAGACAAGGTTGATGCAACGCCGTTTGACTTCCGCAAACCCCATCGTGTTGGCGGTCGCCTTGGCGACGCGGATGAACAGGTTTTGATTCGACAGGGCTATGATCACAATTTCTGCCTGCGTGGCGGCGCCAGCAGCGTCCCGCGCTTTGCTGCTCGTGTGGAGGATCCGGAGTCGGGCCGTGTTCTCGAACTCTGGACCAATCAACCGGGCGTCCAGTTCTATTCGGGCAATTTCCTTGATGGAACCGTGACCGGCAAATATGGCCGCGTCCACCATCAGTTTGATGCGCTATGCCTGGAGCCGCAGGTCTATCCCGATACGCCAAATCGTCCGGATTTTCCGTCGGCGCGGCTCGATCCCGAGCAGACCTATCGCCATACCTCGCTGTATCGATTTTCCACCAGCTGACGGCGCAGAAGAAAGGGACATCGCGTGGAGCAAGTCGGCACCAGGATCCTGAGCGAACAGCATTGCCATCTCGGCGAGGGCTGTACCTATGACCCGGTGACCGATACCGCATGGTGGTTCGATATCATCGAGCGCACCCTGTTTCAGGCAGATCTTCAATCCGGCGCCGTCACCACGCACGCGCTGCCGCTGATGGCCAGCGTGCTTGCCTTCATTGACGCCCGGCACCAGCTGCTCGCGACCGAAAACGGTCTCTATGTTCGCGACATCGCGGATGGCCGCCTTGCGCTTCACATGCCGCTCGAGGCCGAGAATGCGGCAACGCGGTCCAACGATGGGCGGGTCCATCCTTGCGGCGCGCTATGGATCGGAACCATGGGCCGCAGGGGAGAAAAGGGGGCGGGCGCGATCTATCACATTCATCAGGGTGCATTGCTCAGGCTCTATGCAAACGTGAGCATCCCGAACGCGATTTGCTTTTCGCCAGATGGGGCCACCGCCTACTTCACCGACAGCCGTGAAGGAATTCTCTATCGCGTCGCGGTCGACCCGGCGAATGCCCTGCCGACCGGCAATCCCGCGATACTCTATGATCATCGTGGCGGGGCAGGGAGCCCCGACGGCGCCGTCGTCGACAGCGAGGGATTGATCTGGAATGCGCGTTGGGGCGGGTCGTGCATCGACGTCTATACGCCGGAAGGCGGGCGCGTTCGCACCATTCGGGTGCCGGCGACGCAGCCGAGCTGCCCGGCGTTCGTCGGCCGGCGTTTCGATCGGCTGCTGGTGACCACCGCCTGGGAGGGGATGGACGAGCAAGCCAGGGCTGCCGATCCCGGCCACGGCAGGACGTTCATTCTCGACGTCGGCGCACGGGGACGGGCGGAACCGTGCGTCAGGCTCGGTCCGGCATGAAGAGCAGCCCCATCGCACTAGAGTTTATGATGCTTGCAGAACCACCATGCGTGATTGATCATCTCCTCGTTTCGGTCGGCCACGATGGGTACCTGACAATGCGCCGATACGCACCGGCGCCAAAAGCAAACCGCGGCAACGCGGCGATTAAGGCTCAACACTCTGGGAGCGAAAAATGAACCTACTCAAATCTGCCCTATCCGCCATCGTGCTCGGTTCGGTCGCCCTTGCCGGACCCGCGCTCGCGCAGGACAAGCCCACGGTCGGCATCGCCATGCCTACCAAATCCTCGGCGCGCTGGATTGATGATGGCAACAACATCGTCAGGGTGCTGAAGGAGCGCGGTTACAACACCGACTTGCAATACGCCGAGGACGATATTCCGAACCAGCTCTCCCAGATCGAGAATATGGTGACCAAGGCTGCCAAGGTGCTGGTGATCGCGGCAATCGACGGCACCACGCTCTCGGACGTGCTCAAGCAGGCCAAGGCCAAGGGCATTACCGTGATCGCCTACGACCGGCTGATCCGCGACACGCCCAACGTCGATTACTATGCCACCTTCGACAATTTTCAGGTCGGCGTGCTGCAGGCGCAGTCGATCGAGCAGGGACTGAAACTGAAGGAAGGCAAGGGCCCGTTCAACATCGAGCTGTTCGGCGGCTCACCCGACGACAACAACGCCTACTTCTTCTACAACGGCGCGATGTCGGTGTTGCAGCCCTATATCGACAGCGGCAAGCTCGTGGTCGCCAGCCACCAGACCGGCATGGACAAGGTCTCGACGCTGCGCTGGGATGGCGCCACGGCACAGGCCCGCATGGATAATCTGTTGAGCGCGTTCTACACCACCAAGCGGGTCGACGCGGTGCTGTCGCCCTATGACGGGCTTTCGATCGGTATCCTGTCGTCGCTCAAGGGCGTCGGCTATGGCAGCGGCGATATGCCGATGCCGATCGTCAGCGGCCAGGATGCGGAAATACCCTCCATCAAGTCCATGCTGCGCGGCGAGCAGTATTCTACGATCTTCAAGGACACCCGCGACCTTGCCAAGGTCACCGCCGACATGGTGGACGCGGCGCTGAGCGGCAAGACCGTGACGGTGAACGACACCACGACCTACAAGAATGGTGTCAAGGTGGTGCCGTCCTATCTGCTCAAGCCGGTGGTCGTCGACAAGACCAACTGGGAGAAGGTGCTGGTCGATGGCGGTTATTACAAGAAGGCCCAGATCAACTGAGGCGGGCTGTGCCTGAGGTGGCCGGGCAAAGGGCGCGAGGCATCTTCGTGCGCAATGTTTCCGGCCATCTACGTCTTTCTTGCCTCAGGGTATCCGAATGACCACACTGCTCGAAATGCGTGGTATCAGCAAAGCCTTCGCCGGTGTGAAGGCGTTGAACGACGTCAATTTCACCGTCCGGCAGGGCGAGATCCATGCCCTGGTGGGCGAGAACGGCGCCGGCAAGTCGACCTTGATGAAGGTGTTGAGCGGCGTCTATCCACACGGCGATTATGACGGCAGCATCGTCTATGACGGCGAGGAGCGGCAGTTCCGCAACATCAATGACTCTGAGGCCCTCGGCATCATCATCATTCATCAGGAGCTCGCGCTGATACCGTTGCTCTCGATTGCAGAGAATATCTTTATCGCCAACCCGCCGTCGCGGTTCGGGGTGATCGATCGCGACGCGGTCTACAAGCGGTCGCAGCAGCTATTGGCAAAGGTCGGGCTCAACGAGGCGCCGGACACGCTGATTACCAATATCGGGGTCGGCAAGCAGCAACTGGTGGAGATCGCCAAGGCGCTGTCCAAGCAGGTGCGCCTCCTGATCCTCGACGAACCGACCGCGAGCCTCAACGAACGCGACAGCGCGGCGCTGCTCGATCTCCTGCTTGAGTTCCGCTCCCAGGGCATGTCCGCGATCCTGATCTCGCACAAGCTCAACGAGGTGGCGCGCGTCGCCGACCGCATTACCGTGCTGCGCGACGGTCGCACCGTCGATACGCTGGATTGCGAGGCCGGCGCGGTCGAGGAAGATCGTATCATCCGCAAGATGGTGGATCGCGACCTCGAGCATCGCTTTCCGAAGCGCGATCCTGATATCGGCGAGGTGGTGCTCAAGGTCGAGAATTGGTCGGTCTATCATCCGCAGCATGCGGATCGGCAAGTCATCAAGAATGTCGACTTCCAGGTCCGCCGCGGGGAGATCGTCGGCATCGCAGGGTTGATGGGCGCCGGGCGCACCGAATTCGCCATGAGCCTGTTCGGCCGCTCCTGGGGCCGCAAGATCACGGGCCGGGCCACGCTGCACGGGCGCGAGGTCGACCTCTCGACCGTGAGCCGGGCCATCGACGCCGGCCTTGCCTACGTCACAGAAGACCGCAAGCAGCTCGGCCTCCTGCTCGCCGACGACGTGCGCAAGAACATCACGCTTGCCAATCTCGGCAGCGTCGCGGCCGGCCGCGTCATCGACGACATCAAGGAGTTGCACGTAGCGAATGATTATCGCAACCGCATGCGCATCCGCTGCTCCGACGTCTATCAGACCTCCGGCAATCTGTCCGGCGGCAACCAGCAAAAGGTGGTGCTGTCGAAATGGCTGTTCACCGATCCGGAAATCTTGATCCTGGATGAGCCGACCCGCGGTATCGACATCGGCGCCAAGTACGAGATCTATTGCATCATCAACGAGCTGGCTGACGCCGGCAAGGCGGTCATCGTGATCTCGTCGGAAATGCCGGAACTGCTCGGGATCTGTGACCGTATCTGCGTTATGACCGAAGGCGCTTTTGTCGGCGAGTTCGACAGAGCCGAGGCGACGCAGGAGAAAATCATGCGCGCCATCGTGAGCAAGGGCGAGCGGCTGGTTGATCGAAGCCTGGAAGAGAAGTTGTTGGGAGAGGCGCATCCATGAGCGACAAGACCGTGACGCTTCCGGAAGCGCCCAAACATGCGGGCTTTCTCAAAGCCAATTTGCGCGAGAACGGCATGCTTCTGTCGCTGTTTGCGATCATGCTGTTCTTCGAATTCGTCACCGACGGCACGCTGCTGCGCCCGCTCAATCTCACCAATCTGGTGCTGCAGAACAGCTATATCGTGATCATGGCGCTCGGCATGCTGCTGGTGATCGTCACCGGGCACATCGATCTTTCCGTCGGCTCGGTGGCGGGCTTCATCGGCGCGATCGCCGCAGTGCTGATGGTGCGATATGGCGTGCATTTCATTCCGGCCACCATCGCCTGTCTTGCGCTCGGTGCGCTGATCGGCGCGGCGCAAGGCTACTGGGTGGCCTATTTCAAGATTCCGTCGTTCATCGTCACGCTGGCGGGCATGCTCGTATTCAAGGGACTGGCGCTGGCCGTGCTGCAGGGCCAGTCGGTCGGCCCGTTCTCGTCGACCTTCCAGAAACTCTCTTCCGGCTTCATTCCAGAATTGTTTCCCGGCGCCGGCGCGCTCTATCCTACGTCGATCCTGATCGGCGCCGCGCTGGCGCTTGCTCTGGTCTATGTCAGCGTCAAGACCCGCGCCCGGCGCGCAAGCCACGGCGTCGAGGTCGAGCCAACCGGCTTCTTTGCGCTCAAGAACGCTCTTCTGTTCGGCGTGATCATCTATTTCACCTATCTGATCGCTTCGCATCGCGGTCTGCCCAACGTGCTCGTGATCATGATCGCACTGATAGCGCTCTATGGCTTCGTCACCGCGCGTACCACGATCGGCCGGCAGATCTATGCGGTCGGCGGCAATGAGAAGGCGGCCAAGCTCTCCGGCATCAAGACCGAGCGGCTGACCTTTCTGACCTTCGTCAACATGGGCGTGCTGGCGGCACTCGCCGGCCTCGTGTTCGCCGCACGGCTCAACACCGCAACGCCCAAAGCCGGGGCCGGCTTCGAGCTTGACGTCATCGCCGCCTGCTTCATCGGCGGGGCCTCGGCCTATGGCGGCGTCGGGCGGGTCGCCGGTGCCGTGATCGGCGCCCTGATCATGGGCGTGATGAATAACGGCATGTCGATCCTCGGCATCGGCATCGACTATCAGCAGGTGATTAAGGGATTGGTGCTGCTCGGCGCGGTGTGCCTTGATGTCTACAACCAGCGGCGCTGACGTGAGGGCGCCGTCAGTTCGCCGATAGCTGGTGGTATTCCTTGCCCGCAGCAAGCAGCAACGCCGTGGTGTGGACCACCCAGTCCACGCGCGATTTCTTCCAGGTCTGCCACCCATCCGGAAGGCATTTTTGCACAAACATGCCATCAACCCGATCGAGCGCGAGCGCCGGTTCGCCCTCTATCTCCCTGGTGTTGGGATCATGGGTCAGGAACGCGAAGAGAAGGCCGAACTCGCCAGCAGAACCGACCAGATTGTTCTCTCCCATCAGCCTGGTAAGTTTCTGTTCCAATAGTCGGTGGTTGTCCTTGGTGTCGGAGCCGGAACCGAGCAGTTTCGAGGCCAGGGCCGTGGAAATGGCCCCGAGGACGCCTGCCAGATCACGAGCCATCAACTCAGCGACGTTTGCACTCACCACCTTCGAGTTCGGATCCCGTTTCAGATTTTGTGCGATGAATTTGCCAACATCCGACCGTTTCAGGAAGTTGTCGATGGCAAGCTTCGCGAGCCGATCGAAATCCTCCCGGCTCAGTCGTCCAGAGCCCAATGTCATGGGGTTTCCCTGCAGGATGCCGCTGTGTCCGGGGTGTGAACCCTGCGAACCCGGCAGTTCGAGCGAGAACAGGCCGGCCGGTACTGGCGTGTCGAGTGCGCTTCCCGAACTGTTGCGCATCAAGGCATGATTGCCGGCGGCAAAAAATGCCAGCAGGTCGCCGAGGTCGCCGCCGCCTTCGTTGCCCAACCGCCTGACATCCTCGATGCTGGCCAGCGGATTGCCGGTGGCGCCCCTGACGCTGAGCAATTCCTGATGGACCAGGCTGCCCAGAAACGGGCAGGTGACCTTGGTCTCCACCATCAGGTCGCGGACCTGCGGATCGAGTGCCAATGGACTTTCAAGCATGGATGCCTCCGCTGCTTTGGCCTGGCGCTGGCCTGGTCGAATCCCTACGCGTCGTCTTTGCGGCCTCGAGAATTGCTTCCGCGGCTTTTTCGCCGATCATGTAAACCGCGCAGGCGATGAAAAACCCCGGGATACGCGGAAAGACGGAAGCATCGACGACGCGAATGCCGCTCGTTCCGTGGACGCGAAAGTCGCTGGAGAGAACGCCGCCGGCATCTCGATCACCAATCGCGCAGGTGCCGCATGCGTGGTGCCCCCAGGCATGCTCGCGGACGAACTGCCGCAACTGCTCATCGTCCTGGAGGTCGGCGCCAGGCGTTTCCTCGCCATGAATCAGTCCGCTGGCTTGCAGCGCCGCCGACATTTTCCGGACGCGGCGAATGCCTTCCACGACTGCGGCGAGATCGTCACCGTCTTTGTCGGTCCCTTCCTCGAAGTAGCGAAAATCGATCTGCGGCGGATCGCGTGGATCGCTTGATTTCAGCGACACCCTACCGCCGCGATTATGGGTATGGGCCTTCAGGAGCGCGAAGGTGAGATCGTCATGGCTGTTGCGGATGAGGTCGGAATAACCGGGAAAATAACCCGAAAAGCGCGTCAGCAGCGCCATCACGAACAAATCCAGGTTCGCCTGGACCGGGCTCGAACGCAAGGCGAAGGCGATCGCCGCGCCGTTGGAAATGTACATGCCGCGGCCTGCCAGCCAGTCGCGGTAGACGCGATCATCGGCGGCGAAGCGAGCATCCCGCAAGCAACTCCACGGACGCGAGGTCTTGTGAACCAGCCCGATCTCGTAACGGTCTTGCAGATTTCGACCGACGCCCTCCAGCGGGACTTCGACATTGATACCCAACGCGGCGAGGGACGTCGGCGGACCGATGCCCGATAGCATCAGCAGTTGCGGGGTATTGAAGGAGCCGCCGGCGAGGACGACTTCGCGCGCGACGCCGACGCGCCTTGGAACGCCGGGTTCGCCGCTGGTGTTCGGTGAGGCGCGATAGAGGGCTTTGCCTTTGAGAAATTCCACGCCCATGGCGCGTTTGTCGGCATCGAGCAGGACTCTGGTCGCAAGCGCGTCGAACTCGACGGCCAATCCGTGTTTATGCACGGCGGACAAAACGCGTTCGCGCGCGCCGCGCCGTCGCCCCGTGGAAGTCGATAGCGGAATTTCGCAAAGACCCTCGGCCAGCAACCCTTGCAGGCGCTGATCGTTGGGATCGCTCTCGCCGATCAGGAAGCGCGCCAGCCGCAGGTAGATATGGCGCAGCCAGGCAACTGCCGTGGTTCGCTGGTCTGGTTCGAGGTCAGCGCGGATCGTGTCCCTGATCGTTCGCATCAGCGCTCGATCGCCGAATGCCTTCCGCGGCAGCGGGATTTCGGCTTCCAGCCAGCCCTTCCACCCGTGTCCTGTCGGGTTGAAGCGATCGCCGGTCAGCCAGGAGAGAAAACGCCAGAGCGGGCGATGCCGACAGTTCTCGAGCAGATGAAAATAGCGCCGCATGTTGCCCGCGCTCCAGGATCGGTCACCGGTCAGCGTGGCGATTTGGTCCCAATCCGAATCGTGCGGGTACATGAAGATCATGGCGTTGTGCGCGGTGCAGCCACCGAGCGCTGAGGCCCGCGGATAGAGCACCCCGGCCGGCGGATTCTCGCGCGGCAGGCGGCGGGAGGCGTCTTCGCCAAAATCGTGTACCAGAAAATTCCACGCCATCGCCGGGTTTTCCGAGGCGAAGGGGTGAAAGGCGGGTACCTGGTACTGGTTCGGAAGCTCCGGGGCGCAGCCGGGCTGATCGCAGGGATCGCTGCCTGCTTCGAGCAGCAGGACCCGCATTCCCGCTTCGGCGAGGCGCGCGGCGACGGTGCCGCCTCCGGCCCCGGAGCCGACCACGACGTAGTCGTAGTCGTCGGTTGACGCGGGGTTCATTGTCAGAACGTCTTGATAAATTCGATCAGCGCCTGTTTATCCTCGTCGCTGAGCGGCGGTTCGGGCCCAAACGCTTTTTCGTCGTCGCTCAATCCACTGGTGTCATTGAATTTCGCCGTGCCGAAATAGTGGCCACGGTTGACGACGAAATCCGGACATTTGCTCAATTTGAGCAATGGCTCTCGAAGATTGGCGCCCCAGGCGAGCAGTTTTGCGTCATCGGCTGAAAGATCGAGACTCGGCCAATTTTCGAGGAATTTCCCGATAAGTCGACCGAAGTTGGCAACATGAGCAATTCGTTCTGCGGCCGTCGCGCGATCCAGATCGGGCAGGGGCTGGTAACTGGCCGCCAGACTGATGGGAAATCCCTTCGGTATCGGGCCGAGTTTGAACGCGCCATCGCGGTCGAAAAGGCGTCCGAACGGTTCTGCCGGAAGACTGTCGACCAGACTCTTCAATTGGACCGGGATGCTTCGCTTGGGAACGTTGATCGCGCTTCTCTCGGTGGTGCGAACGATATATCCGTCAAAGTTATCCTCGTGGTCGCGCGTTTCCGGCCACAACAACTGCTTTATCGAGGCGTCGAAAACCTTCATGCGCCCTTCGACCGACGGATCGTCGGAAAACGGCCCGGGCGGTCCGAGCCGGTTGTTGAGCAGGAATGGCGCGGTCGACCAGATGCTGACCAGCGAAGGCACCCGCGTAAAACCGCGTCCGCCGCCGGCCATCGGGAATTGC
Source organism: Bradyrhizobium erythrophlei (assembly GCA_900129675.1). GTDB lineage: Bacteria > Pseudomonadota > Alphaproteobacteria > Rhizobiales > Xanthobacteraceae > Bradyrhizobium > Bradyrhizobium erythrophlei_A. The sequence continues at coordinate 822,120 of FSRD01000003.1, forward strand.
CAGCGCTCCGCGGTGAAGGGGTCCTGAACCGTGATTTTTCCGACCGAGGGAAGGGTCTTGTAGGTCGACGAAGAGAAGTTGTCCCAGATGTTGCCGCGGATGGCATTGGTTGCCAGTGGGCTGCAGGCATTGGTTCGCAACAGCGTCACCGGGATGCGGGCTTCGGTCGATAGATAATTGCCATCGAGGAAGTCGGGCCGGGCCACGATCGCGCGCATCCTGGCCTTGAACTCGTCGGTCTTGGTATAGCTCCAATAGCGGTTCCAGCAGGTCAGGTAACCGGGTCCCGAGCAACCGCCCGGCGCCATCTTGGCGCGCGCTTCGTCGGGCAGTTTGCTGGAATGGCAACGGGCGCAGGTTTCGGCAAACACCGTCTTGCCGCGTTCCAGCACGGCTAAGTCGGTTGTCAAATGTTGGCTTCCTCCGGGCGCATCCGCCAATCGGTCCGGCCGCCCGGCCTTGAGCAGAAATTTCGCCATGTTCAGCGTGCCAACCTCGGTGGCCCGCCAATAGGCAGAGCCGTTCTCCGCGGTCTCGATCTCGATCGGCGTGATGCTCTTGCCGCCAAAGAACGGATTGAAATGCTTCATCCACTCTTCGCTGTAGAGCCCGATGTTGAGATAGACGCGGTTGAGCGCGCCCATCACGCCAACGGAATCGGAGCCGTCCTTGAGCACGCGCGGCGACCAGGACGTGTTCGGATCGTCAAAATAGGCCGGCAACTGCTTGTTGTTGAGCTCGCCCCCCTTCAGCGTCTCCTTGCCCCAGAGGCGGGATTCGGCCAGCCGCTGCTCCAGCAGATAGACCGCATTCATTGTGCGGGGGTTGTTGATGTAGTCGGTCGAGACCAGCGACGTATCCATCGTGCCTGGTGGGTAGGAATGCATCAGTTGGTACAGAAACTCCTTGGGGTCGCCGGAGTAAACGAACACCCGGTCCATCCAGAGATACTGGCTGCCCACGGTCGAATTGAGATTGGCCCATTGTGGATTGGACGGATCGGCCGGGGGATGGATGGGACTTGGGCCGACATGGCAGAAGCCGCAGGCCATGCCGACGCGATAGGGCCGGACGAGGTCGGGATTCTTGTAATAGTTTTCGTCGGTGTAGTACTTCTCCGGATCCCACCTGTCCTTTGCCGCCTGGTCAAAGTCCGGATTCGGGAACAGCCGCAAGCCGACGATGCCCGTCGCATAACCGAAATACGAGCCGACCGGCAGCTTTGAGCCGTCGGTGAAGGTCGCGCCGCGCGCGCCGATCTTTACGCCGGGATAGGCCTTCTCGTCCTCGAATGGCTCCGCCGGACAGTCCTTGCGGCGCGCATCGAGCCATAGACCGAAGCGGTTCGGATCTGGCGCCGTAGGCTTTTCGAAGCAGGGTTCGTTGAGGGCGCCCAGCCAATGCCAGCGCGAATCGCGATCGCAATGTTTTCCGTCGCAATAAGTTTGGCTCGGGTGCGATGTGACAATCTTCAGGAGGTCGAATGTCGCCATGCTGTTTCGCGTGACTTTGTCCCAGAACCGGTCATTGCCGCCGGTCCAGAGCAGCCACATGTTACGCCCCTGTATCTCTTCAGGAGACATGGCCATGCCATTGTCCATGTCGTGAAAATAGTCCTCCTTTGCCTGCGGAAAACTCGCTGGGGTACGGCCGGCGCGTTGCGCCTCATCCGGGGTGGCGGCGGGCGCGGCTTGCGTGCCGGGTACGCAAAGTATCAAGGCCGCCGCGACAATTCCCATGAGCCCAGCGGTACGAGCGCGCAAATGGATCGCTTGCATGATCGCTTCCTCGCTTCCGAAATCCGCCGGCAGCGCATGTGGGGGCGTCAAGCCGACGCTCACCGGACAGCAATTCAAAGCCCAAAGGCGGCGCTGCCTCGCCTCGCGCCTGCATCTTTGCGCCATTTATCGAAACGCGCAATATTAAAGCGGGCTTCCTTAGGTTGTGGCCGGTTTTGATCCTCTTCCGTGCGACGGGGCGGTTGATTTCCCTGTCGATTCCTCCGAAGTGCGGCCAAATTCGAGTGTTTACGGAACCCGAACGAGAAAACCCGACCCAAGACCGGTTGCGTCGGGACCCGCAGAATTTTGTATTTTGCGGCCGTCCGTGGCAATGTCGACTGAAAGCTACGGTTGAAGCGTTTCTTCGCGTATTGTTTTGCGGGCGTCCGTGAGTCCGAACATTTGCGGCGATTGGCGGTACTCAAGGCGGCGTCTGCTGGGGAGAGACTGGCGATGCTTCTCAGGTTCCTGCACCGTATCATCGATATCCTGCTGCATTTCGAACGACGGTTCGAGCAGCCTTTCCTGCGGCCGGCGTTCAACTATTTGCTGCGCGAACCAATCGCGCGGCTCCTCACAGCACTGATCAATCTCATGCGAAGCCGCGAGGACGTCGCGCTGGCCGAGGAGACGCCGCAGCCGGGCGAGGATCAGGATGTCCAGACCATGATCGACGAGATGCGGCGTCATCTGGTGATCGATTTCCCGCCCGGCGGCTTCGAGCGCGCCGGCAACACCAAGACCCACGGCCTCGTGCGCGGCGAATTGACCATTGCCGACAATCTGCCGGAAGGCTTCCGGCATGGACTGTTCGCGACGCCAAGGACCTACCGGTGCTGGGTCCGCTTTTCCGGCCCCGGCCCGCATATCGAACCGGATATCGACGACGTCGGGTTTGTCAGCATCAGTGTCAAGGTGATGGGCGTTGAGGGCGACAAGCTGTGGGACGATGAAAAACACACGCAAGACTTCACGGCGGTTTGCACACCGACCTTTGTGACGCCTGACATCAAGGCCAACGCACGACTGCAATATTGGAGCCGCCGCCATCTGCCGGCGTTCTATTTCATGGATTTTCGCGGCACCCATCTGCTGGACATGGCGATGCAAGGCCTCTGGAACGAAACCCAGACCAACCCGCTCGGCGCCGCCTTTTACAGTTGCGTTCCCTATCTCCTGGGACCCCATCAGGCAATGCAATACAGCTTCAGGTCCAAGACCGATGTTCACCGCAGGATTCCGCGGCTGCCGCTGCGTCCGCCCGATAATTATTTGCGCGACAACATGATCAGCACCCTCCGCGAAATGGACGTCGAATTTGAAATGCGCGTTCAGTTACAGACCGACGCCTTTTTGATGCCGATCGAAAACAACGCCGTGCTTTGGCCCGAGCGCCTGTCTCCGCGCGTGCCGGTGGCAACCTTGCGAATCCCGCGACAGGAATTCGACAGCCCCGCGCAATTCGCCTTTACCCGCAATCTGAAGTTCAATCCCTGGCATTGTCTGCCGGAGCATCGTCCGCTCGGCAATCAGAGCCGGGCGCGCAAGCGCATGTATGACGAACTGGCAACGTTTCGTCAGAAGATGAATGGCGCAATCCACATCGAGCCGACCGGCGAGGAACGGTTCGACCGCGGGTCAATCGCTGGCGATCCACCTCAGGGCGGCTAGGCCCGGCAGGAAGAAATAGGCGCCGCCGCGCACGCGGACGAATTGCGGAAGGCCGCTAGCGTGCCGGCAGTGAGGGGGAGCGCCGGGCCGGGTAAACCCGTCGGTGGGCTGCGGATCGGCGATCGGGTTGGTCGGAAACGGCTCACGATTGCCGAGCAACGGGTCCTGCTCTCCCGCGAGTGCCGCAAATTTCGCGCTGGCGATCCAGGCGCCCTGAACGAATTCGAATTGCCGCGCGATATTGGCGTTGAGGCAAAGGAAGTGGATACCGGTCTCGGGAGCAGGGATCGCTGGATCGTGCCCCAGGTCGGGATCGGGCTTCGAGCCATATTCCCGGCCGCGCCGCAGGATACGGTGAAAGCGAGCCGAAGCCACCGCATCATCCTCGGATCGAATAAAAGGCCATACCGTCGTATTGCGCCGCCAGGGAAGCGTGGACGAAGTCGGGCGGCGATCGCGGCGCGTGGTTAGCCCCAGTATGGTCAGCAAACTGTCGAGCGGCCCCTTCCTGCCGCCGGGCACATCGCCGGTACGCGGATTGGCACGACGAATATGGGCGCCGACCGGGCAGCTCAATCCATCCGGATCGGTATCGAACAGGAAGTCGTTGCGACCGGAGTAGCGCTCGTCAACGCCGGGAATCGACCGGCCGACGGGGAGGTCGGGGAGGGGGCTGCCGTCAAGCTTACGCCCGACCATCGACTCGGCCTGCTGCTCTTTTGTTATTCCGGAACGCGCGGCCTCGCCGGCGACCCATCGCCAGAAGCCCGCGACATCTTGGGCAAGCTGACGATAGACCAGGTAGCTGCCATTGAGGCCAAGGTCCCCATGATCCGTCAGATCTTTCGGCAAGATGTCGACATTTTTTTCGCTTGCTGCGAGCAGCGGGCGGTCTGTCAGCAGGCCATATTCGTTTCGATAGCCGAGGAGAAGTTCGCCCAGCGCCAACAGATTGGTATAGTCTTGGTCGGCCTTGGTGCCGGGGATCCGAGGGCGGTCCCAGTCGAATGTAGGCTGCGAAATTCCGTCGCGGAATCCGAACGGCTCGGTGTTGTCCATGTCGCTGTCCGAAAGGATATCAACCTTGGACAGTCCGGCGGCCAGCGCCTGATCCAGCATCCTGTCGGTGAGCGCCTTGATTTGTTCCACGGTCGAAAACAGCATTAGCAGGATGTGCGCTTCCTTCTCGCCGACGCCCCAACGCCAGTTCGTCGGCGCATTTGCCCCGGTATCGCCCAATCGCCGAGAGCGATTGTCATTGTTTGCGATGCCGTCGACGAATTCGGGCGAGAATTGCTGTAGGATCGTGTCTTTGATGCCCAGTGCCCTTAAGCCTTCCGCCGTAAAGGCGATCTGGCTGATTTCGGGAGGGAGCTCTTTCAGAGACATTTTCGCAAGGCTCGTCGGAGTAAGGCCGCGCAGCCATTGACGCGCGGCACTTGGCTGGACAACGCGCAACAGCACGTATCTTGCGCTCTTGTGCGAGCCGAAGGCGGTTCGGGCGATCGCCTGGATGTCGGTTGCGTCGATCTCACGTCGCATGTTGGTTTCTCGCGCCGTCATATTTCGGCCAGCCAGCGGCGTATTTCGTCGTCGCTCATCGCCGCTTTTTCGAAGCCGTTGCGGATGCGGCTGTTGCGGGCGAGATCGTGGGCGGTCAGCCCAGGATAGGCCTTGTACCAGACGTCCGTGGGAATCTGATGGCGGCGCTGGAAGCGCTTGAATTCCTGCTCCAGCCATGCCCCGCGGGCGAGGAGCCAGTCGGTAGTGGGATAGCCGATGCCGCTCGAGAACGAGAGGTTCAGCCCAAAGCCCGCTTTGTTGATGAAGTCGTCCATATAGGCTTCGTGACCGCCGTCGTAATTGCTGCAGAAGAAGGCGCGGCGACCCTGGTCCAGAAACACCCAATGGGCGAAATGTATCGTGCCAATGCGCGCGAGCGATCCGCGCGTGAAAATGTGGCGCGCCACCCAATTAATTCCGTAAAGGATCGCGACCTCCGTCCAGAGGCGAAACCGCCCCGGCTTGATGGAGCCCATGGCGGTGTATTGGTTGGTTACATCATGATCCTCGCCCCCGCGAAGCTCCGCGACACGGTTGGCGTCGTAAGGTTGGTCGACGAACGGATCCGTTTGTTCGTGCCAGCGCAATGCGATGACAAACAGCACCGAACCGACGCCGAGCAGCACGATCGTGATGATTGGAAACAGTGCGAGGCAGACCAACGCGACCACGAACGGAAGCAACAGATGCGCCACGTTGCGAATGCGCCAGGAGAGGGGCGTCGGAGGCGCCGGCTTCAGCGGCTCGGGCAACATAATCGACTGCCGCAGGCGGACGAGAATCTTCTGTGGCTCACTCTTCTCGATCCCCGATAGCGCAGCGCGCAACAGATCGTGCAGCCGCGCCTCTTCCCGCACCTGACCGACGCTGCGTCCGACCCAATTGACGTAGGAAGCCGCGGGCTTGACCCGATGCGCGCGAAGCCAGCCGAGCAGGTCGGTGGTTTGGCCAAACTCCTCGCAATGACCGAAGATTGTCCGCAATCCGTCCGGCCTTTGTGCCATGCGCGCCAACAGTTCATCCGCCGAGCCGTCACAATCCACCATGAAGCAGAGGTAGAACGGCTCTCTGCTTGGAAGCTGCGGATAATGGGCGCGATCGTTCAACGTGTTGTCCGCGAGCACGACGAACCGCGCAAAGTGGATCTCGTCAAAGTCGCGAAACCGCACCAGCGGGTTGTCCGGATCCGCCATGCCCGTGCGGTCGGCGAAAGTCATGGTCTTGAGCAGCGATCTCAGCTTGTCGAGCTGAACAGGATCGATCTTTGCGACGATGATGAAACTGTCTTGCGGGATCATGCCGCCAATCCGGCTTTAGGTCCTGAAGTCGAGCGAAAAATCGATCAACCGCGCTTTGTCCCAGTAAACCTTGCCGAGATAGAACCCGGTTTCGATCATGCGAATTTCGTCGCGAATATGCGATGCGATCAGAGATGTCTCCGAATAATCGAGAACGATGCATTCCTTGCCGTCGAGCAAGCTCGGTGCCTTGTAGACGCGGGCGATGATCGCCTTCAGGCCGAGCACCAGAATGTGGTTTCGCAGCAACCCGGCCTTGGCGTCGAACACTTTGCCTTGCCAGGCGAAGATGTTGATGAACTCTGCGATCGCGCCGCTGAACGGCGTGTCGGGCGCGATGATCGCGGTACCCCTGGCTTCGCCGTCCGGGATCGGTCCGGCATCATGCGCGCTGAATAACGCGTCGAGCTGTTGTTGCGACATTTGGAGTAGCTGCTTCGAATCTAAAGCCATCGGCCTCTCCCTTGGTCATGCCCGAAATCCATCTGGTTGTGCGATTATCGGTGGGTGTGCTTGCCCCTTTATCTGATGAGCCGCGTTCGCGACCCGTGACTCGTAAATGCAGATCGAGGAACCTCCCGAACCGGGCCGTGAGGGGTTTCGGCGTACCCCATCGAACGTGAACGGGTTCACAAGCTGAACACCCCGTCGCTAGGCGTTCGCGCACAGGACGTTCCAGCACGGTTCTAACCGGACAGATTGTACAGCAAAACTGACGTTGCGCTAGTTGCTTACTCTCGGAGAAAAGGGGGAATTAGGCTGCCCGTGGCTTGGCTTTGGACCAGGCCAACTGGAGCCGGCCCAGGCTTACGCGCGAGGGATTGGAAAGAGAGCTTAGTTTTTTCAATCGGTTATAGAGCGGCGTGCGACAATATCTGCACCGGGAGATCAAAACAAAAACCCGGAGACGACCGGCGCGAGCCTTGAAGGCCGCACCCTGCGCCTATTGCCAGCCCGGAATACCGCGCATGTCCGGCAAATGATGAGCGATGCCCTTGTGGCAGTCGATGCAGGTCTTTTCGCCGGTGATCAGGAAGCGCTGGTGCGCGACGGAAGCGCGCGGCGACTGCTTGGTGATGTCCATCGATGCTGCGCTGTGACAATTGCGGCATTCAAGCGAGTCGTTGGCCTTGAACCGCGCCCATTCGTGCAGCGCCAGCTCCAGCCGATGATCGACGAATTTTTCGCGGGTGTCGATGCTGCCGAACAGATGCCCCCAGACCTCCTTGGATGCCTGCATCTTGCGCGCGATCTTGTCGGTCCAATTGTGTGGGACATGGCAATCGGGACAGCTCGCCCGCACGCCGGAGCGGTTGGAGAAATGGATCGTGGTCTTCAGCTCCGCGAAAACGTTGTCGCGCATCTCATGGCAGCCGGTGCAGAACTTTTCGGTGTTGGTCAGTTCAAGTGCGGTATTGAACCCGCCCCAGAACACTACGCCGGCGACGAAGCCGGCGAGCACCAGCACGCCGAGCCCGAACACCGAACTTGGCCGGCGGAGCACACCCCACAATTCGACGACGAATGCCCAGATCCGCCCAAACCGTGACCGACGCGGTGCTGCCGCCTCGGCCGCGCTCATCGCCGTCCTCCCGGCGCGGCACGGCTCAGCATGGTGTCGATGTCGACGAAATCATTCGATACCGGAGGGGTCACGACGTTCTGCGGAACGTGGCATTCGGTGCAGAAGAAGCGGCGCGGCGACACCGAAGCCAGGAACTGGCCGTCGCGATCCATGAAATGCGTGATGCTGACCATCGGGGCTTGCGACTCCCCGGTCCGCGCGCGCGCGTGGCAGGACAGGCATTTATTCCCGTTGATGTCGATCTGGTAGCCGTCGATGCTGTGCGGGATTACCGGTGGCTGCTCGGGATAGTTGCGGGTTTCCTTCTCCGACGTATTGCGCATCGGCGTCATCGGCGCAGCGGGCCCTTCCTCATTGAGCGGGGTTGGGCCGCGCAGGCCGGAATTGAGGTTTTGCGCCAATAGCGAGCCTGAACCGGCCGCGAGCGCGAGGACGAGCAGGAAAGTTCCGGATTTTCGGCTCATGGCATTCACACCCGCTCGATGCGCACGGCGCATTTCTTGTAGTCGGTCTGCAGCGAGATCGGATCGGTGGCGTCCAGCGTCACCTTGTTGATGAGCTGCGCCTCATCGAACCACGGCACGAACACCAGCCCTCGCGGCGTCTTGTTGCGGCCGCGGGTCTCAACCCGTGTACGGATGTAGCCGCGCCGCGACTGCACCTTGACCTCGTCGCCACGTCGGAGCTTCAACTCGGCGGCATCGTCCGGGTGCATGAAGCACACGGCTTCCGGAAACGCCTTGTAGAGTTCAGGCACGCGGCGCGTCATGGTGCCGGAATGCCAGTGTTCAAGCACGCGGCCGGTCGAGAGCCAGAATGGATATTCGTTGTCCGGCGATTCGGCGGGCGGTTCATAGGGCAGGGCGAAGATGCGCGCCTTGCCGTCGGGAAATCCGTAGAACTGAACGCCCGCACCCTGCTTCACATAGGGATCGAGGCCCTCACGGAATCGCCAGCGGGTTTCCTGACCGTTGACTACCGGCCAGCGCAACCCGCGGACCTGGTGATAGGTATCGAACGGCGCGAGGTCATGGCCGTGGCCGCGGCCGAAACTGGCGTATTCCTCGAACAGGCCCTTGTGGACGTAGAAGCCGAACGCTTTCGACTCGTCGTTGGCGTAACCAGTTTCGATATCCGACACCGGAAACTTGTCGACCTGGCCGTTTCTGAAGAGCACGTCGAACAGCGTTTTGCCGCGGTATTCGGGCTTCTTTGCAAGCAACTCTTCCGGCCAAACCTCCTCGGTCGTGAAGCGCTTGGAGAATTCCATGAGCTGCCAGAGATCCGACCGCGATTCGCCCGGCGCAGACACCAATTGATGCCAGACATGGGTGCGGCGTTCGGCATTGCCGTAGGCGCCTTCCTTCTCGACCCACATCGCGGTCGGCAGGATGAGGTCAGCCGCGAGCGCGGTCACCGAGGGATAGGCGTCGGAGACAACGATGAAGTTATCGGGATTTCGATAACCGAGATAGGTTTCTTCGTTTGCGTTTGCGGCGGCCTGCAAATTGTTGTTGACCTGCACCCAATAGGCGTTGAGCAGCCCGTCCTTCAGCATCCGGTTCTGCAGCACCGCGTGGTACCCGGGTTTGTCGGGAATGGTGCCTTCGGGCAGCTTCCAGATCTGCTCGGCCTTGTCGCGATGCGCCTTGTTGGTCACCACCATGTCCGCGGGCAGTCGGTGCGAGAAAGTGCCGACTTCGCGGGCGGTACCGCAGGCGGAGGGTTGGCCGGTCAGCGAAAACGGACTGTTGCCGGGTTCGGAGATTTTGCCGGTCAGAAGATGAATGTTGTAGACGAGGTTGTTGCACCAGACGCCGCGGGTGTGCTGGTTGAACCCCATGGTCCAGAAACTCGTGACCTTGATCTTCGGGTCGGCATAGAGTTCGGCCAGCGCCTCGAGCCGGTTCATTGGCACGCCCGACATGTCGGCGGCTTTCTCCAGCGTGTAGTCGGAAAGGAACCTGACGTATTCGTCATAGCTGATGTCGGTGGCGTCGCCGGCCTTGGCGCGCCCGGTCGCCTTCTGCTCCAGCGGATGTTCGGGACGCAGCCCGTAACCGATGTCGGTCTGGCCGCGCTTGAACAGGGTATGTTTATCGACGAAGTCCTTGTTGACCCGGCCAGTCCTGACAATGTGGTTGGCGATGGCGTTGAGCAGGTAGAGATCGGTCTGCGGCTTGAACACTATGCCGATGTCGGCGAGGTCGAACGAGCGGTGCTCGAAGGTGGAGAGCACAGCGACACGTACATGCGGTGCTGAAAGGCGGCGGTCTGCGACGCGCGTCCACAGGATCGGGTGCATCTCGGCCATGTTCGAGCCCCACAGCACGAACGCGTCCGCAGCCTCGATGTCGTCATAGCAACCCATCGGCTCGTCGATGCCGAAGGTGCGCATGAAGCCGACCGCGGCGGACGCCATGCAATGGCGCGCATTGGGATCGAGATTGTTGGACCGGAAGCCGGCCTTCATCAGCTTCAGTGCGGCATAGCCTTCCCAGATCGTCCATTGTCCGGAGCCGAGCATGCCGACGCCGCTTGGCCCTCGCTTCTTCAGCGCGGCCTTGAATTTCTCCGCCATGACGTCGAAGGCTTCGTCCCACGTGACCGGCGTGAACTCGCCGTTCTTGTCGTATTTGCCATTCGTTTTGCGCAGCATCGGCCTGGTCAGCCGGTCGTGGCCGTACATGATCTTGGAAAGGAAATATCCCTTCACGCAGTTCAATCCGCGATTGACCTCGGATTTGATGTCGCCGTGGGTTGCGACCACGCGGTTGTCCTTGGTCGCGACCATCACGCTGCAGCCGGTACCGCAGAATCGGCACGGTGCCTTGTCCCATTTTAATTCGGTTTCGCCGCGCTCAGTAACGAGGTTGGCCGCGACGGCCGTCGTCGGCATTCCGCCCGCGAGCGCCGCCATCGCGGCGGCCTCGAGCTTCAGAACCTGGCGGCGGTCGAGCTTGGGTGTGGTCATGGCAGTTCCTTCTGACAGCAGATGTCAGCTTGCGTCGATGGCGTGAAAGACGAGCGAGGCGGAATAAACATCCGGCAGCAGGGCGATGGTGTTGAGCGTCGTTCCCAGCGCGCCTGCGTCTGGGGAATCGACCACGACCACGAGCTTGCCGAGGGGATCGCGGCCGTAGATCTCGCATCCGTCCAATGCGACGATTGCGGCCTCGACACCGGCAAGCCGTTCCGGTCGCGCCTGAACCAAAATGCTTGCGATTTCGCCGCCGGGCGGCGCAACGACGCGATCGGCAGCTAGCACGCGACCTGTTATGAGGGCCCGTCGGTCGATTCCTGGATGAGTTCTGGCCACCATGGTGATCCCTGACAAGGCTGCTGCGGTTATTGTGCGGGAGGGCCGGGAGGACCAGCCGCCATCTGATAGATCCACACGGCAAGTCCGTAGCTGCCGACGGTTGCGACCGCCAAGGCGGGCATCAGCACGGCGGTCAGAAACAGAAACGCGAAGATTTCCATCCGCCTGCGGCGCGGCTTACCGTTCGTGTCGTCGCTGGCGACGGACATGCTGGATCTCGTTCGAATGTCATGATAGGCGGCATCGGGGCCGCTGCCCGCACTAACGATAAAGGGCGAGTCGACGGATACTTTGATCTAGATCAACCTGGAAGGGCCGAGCACCTTGGTCAATCTTGCCGAAAGAGACTGTATTGCATTGCATATAGTCCCGGTCTTCACGCAGGTCCCGGGCAAAACCTTTGCCCAGGCCTTCGGCTCACGAACCAGCCGGAACCCCAGATTGCGCGGCGGGAGGCCGGCGGCGCAGCCACCGGCGCGGGCGTCGCGGATGAAGTCGGTGACATAGGCGCGGTGCTGGCCTTCAGCGACCCGTACGCCGCAGTTTGGGTTTCTCGACAGCGCGCCGCCGGCATTGTCCAGCGCGGTCCGGACGAAGCACGTACTGGTCCATTCCAAGACGTTGCCGCCGAGGTCGAGCAGCCCGTTCTCGTTGGCGCCGAAGCTGCCGAAGGCATGCGTTTGCGGATCGTCCGGCGCGCGGTCGGACTCGCGCTCGTAGCGCGCGAGCCAGCGCTTCGAGGGATCACTGTCATCGACCGCAAGGCCGTCATCCCTGAATTTGCTACCGGCGGCGAAGGCCCATTCCGCGTCCGTCGGCAACCGGTAATGTTCGCCGGTCTTTTTCGAAAGCCAGATAGCGTAGGCATTGGCGTCGTGCCAGCTGACCCGCACCGCAGGCCGGTCGGCCGCTATGACCACGCTGCGCTCGAGCGCCGGGCACGCGCCGTCATCGACGCAGCGCTGGTAATCGGCTGAACTCGCCTGATGCTTCATGATCGCGAGCGGCGTTTCGAAACGCACTGTGACCAGCGGAGATGCGGCCTGTTTGCCGGCCCGCGTGAAATCGCCAGCGACGCGGTAGGACACCGTGCCGGGCTGCAGTTCGACCATGGCCTGCCGATCACGCAAGCCCTGGTCGGGAGAGCCGGTGTCGGTAATCAACGGCGCCACCGCCAGCGGACCGGTAAGGCCGGCCGCGCAGACCAGAGCCAGTTTGAGCTTGAATGCGATCAGCATGGCCGTCTCGATTCCGTTCGAGCGGAGGTGCCGGCTTTCCGCCGGCACCTTGCTCCGTCAATTTGTCCTGTCAGTTGGTTTTGGGAGCCGGAATTTCCGCCGGTGCCTTCACCTGGGTCATCAGATCGTCGTTCCACTTGCCTTCGACCTTGAAGTGCGCCGTGGCGCCAAGTTCGGCGGCCTCGATCAGATTGTGTGTGACATAGGCGTAGATGCCCGGCTGCAGGAACTTGTACATCGCAGCGCCCGCCGAGCCGCCGCGGATGAACCAGGTCTCCAGCCCGGTTTCGGGCGCGTTGGAGAATTTTCCGGTTTCCCAGACGTAGTCGCCATGGCCGCCGATCAGATGCGGGCGGCTGTCACGATTGGCCTGCGAATGCACGATCAACACGTTGTCTCCGACATTGGCGGTCAGGGCATTCTTGCCGGTCAGTGCGCCGACCTTGCCATTGAACACGACATGGGTCGGCGTCAGCTTGCGCATCACCTCGACGGTGTCGGTGTAGGCCTCGCCGGCGGAATCGTAGGACTTGAACTTGCCGTTCTCGTCGCGCGGCACGTACATGTCCTGCTCGCCGACATAGTAGATCTTGTCATAATGCAGGGCGTGACCCTTGCCGTCGTTGAGCCCGTCGCGCGGCAGCACCATCACGGCGCCGTTCATGCCGGAGACGACATGCCAGGGGATCATCGGACCGCCCGGCGCGCAGTGATAGACGAAGGTGCCGGCCCGGGTTGCCTTCCAGCGCAGCACCACCCGCTCGCCGGGATTCACCAGCGTCAGCGCCGCGCCGCCGAGCGCGCCGGTGGCCGAATGGAAATCGATGTTGTGCGGCATTGAATTGGTGTCGGGGTTGATCAGCGTCAATTCGACATAGTCGCCCTCATGCACCACCATCAACGGTCCCGGCATCGAGCCGTTGAAAGTCATGGCCTGGAAGGTGGTTCCCTGTTCGTCGATAACGACTTTCTTCTCCTCGATCTTGAGCGTGAACTCCATGATCTTCGGCCCCTGCTTGGTGGCTTGCTCGTGCGCATGGACGAAAGGCGGCGCGACCAGTTCAACGTGTTGCCGCGGCAGCTTCAGTTCGTCGGCGAGGGAGGGTGTCGCCAGCATGAGGACTGCGGCGGCTGCACCGTACATGGCGGCTCTGCGGGTCAGCATCGGATCGTTCCTTCATCTGGATGTCTATCTAGCGTCGATACATTGCGCCGTTCGCATCAAGGGAGTTTGCGCTGGAACAAGCTTCCAGTGATTTTGCGGAACCATCCGCAATTGTACGTAGTCAGCGGGTCAGGACCGGAGGACGGGCTTGTCTTTGAGCGAGCGCAAAGTCGCTGTCGCTGCTTTCGGCTATTGAGTACGGCGTGAGGGGCGGCGGACGCCTCGACGGCGATCGTTCCTTGCGGGAGATGAGCACGAGATGAGGCCAGATCTTGCGGCCTGCTACGGACAGGAGCGACTGCCGCGATACACCAGCTACCCGACCGCGCCGCATTTTTCCGCGGCCATCGGTCCCGGTACCTACGCCGAATGGCTCAAAGCCATTCCGCGAAACGCCAGCGCGTCGCTATATCTGCACGTCCCGTTCTGCCGGGCAATGTGCTGGTATTGCGGCTGCCATACGTCGGTCGCTCGCCGTGACGAGCCGATCTCCGTCTATGCCGCGGCGCTGCGCTGTGAAATCGATCTGGTTTCGCGGCAAATCGATCGCCGCCTCCAGGTCGACCACGTGCATTTTGGCGGTGGTACGCCGACCATCATGGCGCCTGAGGCCTTTGCCGACCTGATCGGATCGATCCGGCATTCCTTCTTTGTCAGCCCCGCGGCCGAAATCGCCGTCGAAATCGACCCCCGTAGGCTCACGCGCCAGATGACCGAGGCGCTGGCCTATGGTGGCGTCAATCGGGCGAGCCTCGGCGTGCAGAGCTTCGATCCGGCCGTTCAGCGCGCCATCAACCGGGTGCAGAGCTTCGAGGTGACCGCGGAGGCGACCGAAGGCCTGCGGCGGGCCGGCATCGCCGGCATCAACTTCGATCTGATTTATGGACTGCCGCACCAGACCGTTGCGTCATGTCTCGATACGGTCCGCCAATGCGCCCAGCTGCGGCCTGACCGCTTTTCGGTGTTTGGCTATGCGCACGTCCCGGCGTTCAAGAAACACCAACGCAAGATCGAAGAGGCCGCGTTGCCCAACAGCCTCGAACGGCATCGCCAATCCGAGGCCGTCGCTGGCGCGCTGATAGAGGCCGGCTATGTGCAGATCGGTCTCGATCACTTCGCGCTTCCCGGGGACGGCATGACGTCGGCGCTGCGGGACGGTACGCTGCGCCGGAATTTCCAGGGCTATACGACCGATGTCAGCAATATCCTGCTGGGCTTCGGCGCCAGCGCCATCGGGCGGTTGCCGCAGGGCTATGTGCAAAACGAGGTCGGCACGCGCGCCTATTCGCAATCCATCGCCGCCGGCAGGCTGGCGACGGTCAAAGGCTATCCATTGACAAATGACGATCGGCTGCGTGCCGAAATCATCGAGCGCATCATGTGCGACTTCGGCGCAGATCTCGGCCAGATTTGCGCGCGGCATGGATCCGCGCCGGAAGCCATGTTGGGATCGTCGCCCCGTTTGCAGGATCTTATTTCCGACGGCATCGTCGAACTCAACGGAACCTCGTTGGCTGTGACAGATGACTCGCGCTTTCTGGTTCGCAGCGTTGCCGCGGCCTTCGACGCGCATCTGGACGGATCGAAGCAGTTGCACAGCCGGGCAGTCTAGCGATACGCACAGAAGGTTGCGCCGGGACAAAGAATTCCGCAGCCGGGCCGCGCTACCGTTCACACCAGAACGGAGACGTGCATGCCCATCGGATTTGACGATCTGGTTGATGATGTGATGAGCGGTGCGCCGGAAACCATCCGCGTGTTCCTCGCATTCAGGATGGGATGCGTCGGCTGTCCGATCGCGTGTTTTCACACGGTGGACGATGCCTGCCGCGAGCACGGCGTCGACCGCGATGAGTTCCGAGGCGCGCTGCGGGCCGCGGTCGCCGAGGCTATGGCCTGATCGGCGGCTCGGTCTCGCCGGGGACGGTCTCGGCCAGCACGAACAATTTGTGGGGTTCGCGCAGCACGATACGCTGCCGTCCACTCTCGACCAGCCCGCGCTGCTCCCAGCCGGAGAGGATGCGGCTGACCGTATGCAGCGTGGTGCCGGTCATTTGCGCGATGTCCTGGCGGCTGATCGGAAAGTCGATTTCGACACCGTGTTCGACCTTGCGCCCGGATTGCTTGGCCAGCCGCAGCAGCGCGTGGGCGACCCGCTGCTCTACCTGCTGTGTCGACATCTCGACCACGCGGGTATGGGTTTCCTGCAGCCGGCTGCCGACGGTTTGCAGCGTATTGGTGGCGAGCGCCGGAAACTTCGCTACCAGGCGCGGCCACGCTGCCGACGGCCAGGCCAGCACTACGCTGTCGTCGACGGCGGTTGCGGTCGCCGGATAGCGCTGCAGCCCGATTGCCATCGCGACCCCGAAGGTTTCACCAGGTGCGACATAGCGCACCACGACCTGTTCTCCGGCCGGCGTGGTCTTGCTGGCGCGCACATGGCCGTGCAGCAGCACGTAAAATGAGAGGGCCTCTTCGCCCTGTTCGAATACCGCGCTGTTCCTGGCAAATCGAGCCGAGCGGGCCTCGCGCAGGATTTCGCCAAGCTCGTCGGTGCTGAATCCCGCAAACAGCGGCAGATGGGCAACCAGCGAAGGATCGACTATGGCCATGTTTCCCCGGCGGTATCGACGGCTTGGATCGAATCTAGACTGCGATTGCGCATCTTAATCAAGCCAAAGTTTGCGTTGGCGCAACGTCGACGCGCCGCTTTTCCCCCAAATGACAGCCAGACGGCCCTCAAAGGCCACGGGTCAATGGAGAACGACAATGCGCGGGGCAATAACGCTGGCAACGGTCGCGATTTTGATGGGCCTCCCCGGCACGGTGACGGCCAAGGCGGTTCCGCAGGCGGGCAACGCGAAGCAGGTATTCGCGGCGCTGTTCGAGAAGCCTCCGACCCAGGCCGCGGCGGTGAAATAGATGGCAAGCGGAGCGGTCTTGACGGCGGCCTCCCGTCCTCGCGTTTATCGGGGCTTGCCGCTGCTAGCGAGCGGATTCCGCCCGTTCTTCCTGCTCGGCTCGATCTATGCCGGGCTCGCGATTTTGGTCTGGTTGCCGGTGTTCTACGGCGAACTGCGGCTTACTTCCGCGTTCGCGCCGCGCGACTGGCACGTGCACGAAATGCTCTACGGTTACCTGCCTGCAGTGATTACGGGATTCCTGTTCACGGCGATCCCGAACTGGACCGGGCGGCTGCCTATTCGGGGCACGCCCTTGCTTGCGCTCGTGATCGTCTGGGTCGCCGGACGCCTCAGTGTGACGTTTTCCGCGGAAACCGGCTGGCTGGTCGCCATGCTGGTCGACGCCAGTTTTCTGTCGCTGGTCGCAGCCGCTGCCGCGCGCGAGATCCTGGCCGGACGCAACTGGCGAAACCTCAATGTGGTGATGCTTGTTCTGTTGCTGCTCGCGGGCAATCTGGCGTTCCACCTCGAAGCGCATTTCCACGGTGCTGCGGAAGCCGGGATCCGGATCGGCATCGCGGTCGTCGTGTTGCTGATCTCGCTGATCGGGGGCCGCATCATTCCAAGCTTCACCCGGAACTGGCTGGTGCGCGAAAATCCAGGCCGCCTGCCGGTACCGTTTGGCCGGTTCGACATGATCGTCGTGGCCATCAGCGCGCTCGGTCTGTCGGTCTGGGCGGCCGATGCCAACAGCCAACTTGCAGGAGCGGCGTTGGCGCTCACCGGGTTGCTGCATCTGGTGCGTCTTGGACGCTGGGCCGGCGACCGGACCTGGCGGGAACGGCTGCTGCTGATCCTGCATATCGGCTACGCCTTCGTGCCGCTGGGCTTCCTGCTAAACGCGGCGTCGACGTTCGGACTGGTCCCGGCCGGCGCCGGCATTCATGCCTGGATGGCGGGAGCCGCCGGGACCATGACGCTGGCGGTCATGAGCCGCGCGACGCTTGGACATACCGGGCAGCGGTTGACCGCATCCGCCGCCACGCAATCGATCTATGCCGCCATCATTATCGCGGCACTGGCGCGGATTTGCGCGGCCGTCGATCCATCGCACTACGGACCGTTGCTGCATCTTGCCGCCTTCGCGTGGGCCGCGGCCTTCCTCGGTTTCTCAATCGCTTTCGGCCGGTTGCTCACCGGCCGGAGCTAACGAATGGGTTGGGGTTCTTGGCCCGGTCCGTCGATCGTCGGCGCTTGGGGCAGTATTGCTCATAATGCCGGGGCGGTGGTGCCGGCGTGGAGATCGTGCTTGCACCGGCCCTTTTACCGGCGGGTCCTTTCAAGATCCGGGCGGATCGGGTCTGCTGTTTCAGGCCGCACGGCGATCTACATTGTGATTGCGACCCGCATCCATGGGAGTATCCTCTTGCTCGCAGCCAATTGAGGCCGCTGCTGATCGCGGGGTCCCCGACAGAAATTGGTTCGGCGGATTCTGCCTTTTGGTCTGGTGCTGCTCACGGCGCGGCTCGCATGGCGCAACAGGGTGTTGTCGATTTTGCGTGGTTCGTTGCCGTTTGACCTGCGTCAAAACGAACGGCTTTGCATGCCATAGACTGAAACGAAGGTTAATCGAAACCAGGCGGGAGCCCAACATGGCACACTATATCGCTCGATTCATGAAAGACGTGCTCGGCGAAAACGGGCACGAAGCCGAGATTTGCCAGCGTTCGATCGAGATCGAGGCGTCATGCCTGAACGATGCCGCCGAGTTGGCGAAGGCGAAATTTTGCAAGACCGAGAACGTTGGGGATTGGTTGCTCCATGCCGACCGCGTTCACATCGCCGATGCCGAATTCCCGTCCTAACGCGAACGGGGATCGGCGTGCGATCATCCGCAGCATGATCCCGGGAAATTCGTAAGGTCAATCCGGTCGATCAGAGCCTTCAGGCCGGCGCGGACGCGGAGGTAGACGTTGCCCATTGGACGCGCGGCCGGGTGCGGTGCCTGCAAAAGCGGCGCAGCATTCCCCGGCGTCGACAGAGTCCTTGACGCTTCGCTCCGCTGAGCGGCTCCTTGCGCGGACAAGGAGCCGTGGCGCTTTGATACGAGAAGCCAGGATGCGCGCTGTGCTTCGATCATTGCGCTGCTTCCGTGCTGCCGGACCGGCCCAAAGCCAGCCTCAGGCGTCCATGTTCCGCAGGCGCTGGCGATTGCGCAGTACGATCTGCCGGGCGCCGGAGAATCCCAGCACGCCCTCGCCATGGAGCTGCGAAAGCGCCCGTGACACCGTCTCCAGCGTCAGTCCGAGATAATCGCCGATGTCGCGGCGGCACATCGGCAGCGCCATCATCCCGGCAACGGCGAGGCGGCGATCCATCTCGAGCAGGAAGTTCGCGACGCGTTCCATCGCACTTTTGCGCCCGAGCAGCAGCATGTGATCTTCCGCATGTCGGAGCTCGCCGGCCGTCATGCTCCAGAGCTTGCGCGCGACCCGGACATCGACGCCCGCCGCCTGTTCGAGGCTGCTGCGTTTTACCAGGCGCACGGCGGTATCGATGATGGCTTCCGCCGCAAGGCGGTGGTTGTTGCCCGATTCCAGTCCGAAGATGTCGCCCGGCAGATGAAACGTGCCGATCTGGCGTCGCCCATCGGAAAGCAGCTTGTAGGTCCGAACCGCACCGTGGATGATCTGATAGACATATTCGGCCGGTTCATCCTCGCCGTAGATCTCCTCGTCCTTCCGGTACGAAAACTCCGTCGCCACCACGCCGGCATGCCCGGTCAGGGCGCAGAACTGGTCAGGACTGGCAGGGGGAACCGGAACAATCTTGGTGGAGCCAATTGAGGTGTTGAGCGATTCAGTGAACATGAGCCATCTCCGTTACAGCGATGACCAATTTCTACGCGGGGCGATCCGGTCTGAAAATTTCGCTCAATATCTTAAGGCGAACACCCTAAGTAGTTTACCGGAGGCCAGGGCGTGCAAGCTCAGGGAGCCGCGGGCGGGCCTTCCTGAATCGCGCCCCTGATGTGGCCAACGAGACTTTCTTCGAGATGAGGCTTCAGCAGCACGTGGTGTATGCCGACAGCCGCGGCTTTTTCCTGAATATTTTCATCGGGATAGCCGGTAATCAGAATGATCGGGGCGCCAATGAGACGGTTTCGCAGCCGGTTCGCCAGATCGATGCCACTCATGGCGGGCATCTTGTAGTCGATCACGAAGCAGTCGGCCTCGCCCGCCAGGCTCCCGGTCAACAGGGCGGCGCCACTGCGAAAAGTCCGAACGTCGAAACCGTCGGTTTCAAGCAGGAATCGCAGCGATCCGAGGACGCCGGTGTCGTCGTCAACAACATAGACAACAGGTGCTGAGGGTACCGAAGTCATCAGGAATCGTCGCCCGGATTGATGTGGAGATTCATGCTTCGGATGATAGAAGCGCATTTGCGCGCGGGGCGACTTGATTTTCCTCAATCCTTGATCGCGCCGGCCCGCATCGCAAGGCGAACGAGCTCGGAGAGGCTCCCGGCCTGCATCTTGGTCATGACGTTGGCCCGGTAGACCTCGATGGTGCGCGGGCTGATATCATACTCCCTGGCAATCAGCTTGTTCGAGAGCCCTGCGATCAGGCCCTCCATGACCTGACGCTCCCTGGGGCTGAGGCTCGCGACCCTGGCGGCTACATCCAGCGTCGCGGCCTCGCTTCGCGCGTCCGATTCAGCCTGCTTCAACGCGATATCGATCATGCCGATCAAATGATCGTCCTCGAATGGCTTTTCGAGGAAATCGACAGCGCCCTGTTTCATCGCCTCGACGGCCAGCGGAACATCGCCGTGTCCGGTCATGATCAGGACCGGGAATGTGTTGCGGTCCGCTTTCAAGCGCTTCAGAAGTTCGATGCCGTCGATGCCGGGCATGCGAACGTCGGAGACCACGCATCCAAAGTCGACGCCGGGAAGGGCGTCGAGAAAATGCAGGGCCGACTCGAACAGCCTGACGTTGAAGTCGGCGGCACCGAGCAGGAAATCGAGTGAATCCCGCATCGCCTCGTCATCGTCGATGACATAAACCCTTCCTCTATGCGCCATCTGTCAAACTCTCGCTCGATGCTGCCGGCAGCGTGAAGCGAAACGTCGCGCCACCCGCAGGATTGCCTTCGGCCCACATCCGGCCGCCATGCGCCTCGATGATCGAGCGGCTGATCGACAGGCCCACGCCCATGCCGGTTTCCTTGGTCGTAAAGAAGGTCTGGAACAGGCTTTGCTCCACGTCGTCTCCAAATCCGGATCCGGTATCGGAGACGACGATTTCGATCATATCGTCGGCAACCGGAACATTGGAAACGGCGAGCTCGCGGCGCAACGATTGCGCCATGGCCTCGAGCGCATTGCGAAACAGATTGACCAGGACCTGCTGAATCTGGACTCGATCGACCAGCACCTGATCGTGTAGCGAGTCAAGGTTGAAGCGAATCTGCACGCCTTGCTCTCGGGCGCCGGTGAGACCAAGCGCGCCGGCTTCCTCGATCAGTTTCGAAATGCTTTCGACACGTTTCTCGGATTCCCCTCGGGCGACGAAATCGCGAAGACGCCGAATGATCTGCCCGGCGCGGATGGCCTGTTCGGCGGCGCGGTCCAGCGCGCTTTCAATCTTGGAAATGTTGGGATCGGAGCTCGCGCTCAGCAGGCGGCGCGACCCCTTCATGTAATTGCTGATCGCGGCGAGCGGCTGATTGAGCTCGTGCGCGAGCGCCGAGGCCATCTCTCCCATCGCGCTCAGTCGCGAGACGTGAACGAGCTCGGATTGCAGTTCCTGAAGCCGCGCCTGGGTCTGCTGATGTTCGGTAAGATCGCGGACGAAGCCGGTGAAGTAGGGCGCTCCGCCGGATTGCATTTCGCCGATCGAAAGATGCATCGGGAAGGTGGTTCCGTCCTTGCGTTGACCGGTTACTATTCGGCCGATTCCTATGATATGCCGTTCGCCGGTGGATCGATAGCGAGCCAGGTAGCCGTCGTGGCGCGAGCGGTCGGGATTGGGCATCAGAATGCTGACGTTCTGGCCGATGGCTTCGCGCTCCGTGTAGCCGAATTGCCGCTCGGCGGCGCTGCTGAAGAATTGCATGATGCCGTTGCCGTCGATGACGATCATTGCATCCGGAACGGTATCGAGGATCGACCGCAGGTGACTTTCACTTACTCTCAGTGCTTGCTCAATCTGCTTCTGATCATCGACGTCGATCATGATCCCGCTGAGATGGCCAGGTCCCCCTTGCTCACCCCTTACGATGCTGCCGCGCGCGCGAACCCATTGGCGCGATTGCGATCGGCCGTTGACGTGGTATTGCATGTCGAAACCGCGGCCGGTCTCGACGGATTGCGCTACGGCTTGCCGGGTGCGCTCGCGCTCTTCCGGGTCAAGAAGGGAAAGGAACAGTTCGTAGGTGAGCGGCAGGTCACGGGGGACGCCAAAGAGTGCTCTGGTGGTATCCGACCAAAGCAACCGGTGCGTCGAAAGATCCAGATCCCACACGCCAATGCCGGATCCTTCGATACCCAGCCGAAAACGTTCGTTTCGAACGGGATCATCGGCCACTGGATGCTTGATGGTGGTCACGTTCCGCCTTTATTGCCGGGCATCACTGAAGAATACCAAGATGCCCGGGGGCAAGCTACTGCTTTGCAGCAAGTCCCTGTCGGCCGAGTCGGCGGGTCGGCGCCCCGCTGCTTTAGGTCAACGGCGAATGGTCGATTTCTTGATCTGCCTCAGTTCCTCGCTCGACCGAACCCCTACAAATCCTGTCACCCGGGTTTTCGGAGGCAACAATGAAATATGCGACGGTGATGGTCGGCATGGCGCTTGGCCAGCCAAATGAGTCGCGGCTGGAAATTGCCGCGCAACTGGCCGAACGGTTCGGCGCCAGGGTAGTCGGCGTTGCCGCGGCCGAGTTCACTCCGCCGCTCTATTTCACGGAAGGCGAACCGGCCCAGAGGCTGATCGATCAGGGGTGGGCCGCGGTCAAAAATCGGCTGGCGGCGCTGGAAGGCGAGTTTCGCGCCGCCATGCAAAACCGTGTGGCTGAATTGGAATGGCGCTGCGCCGAGGATTTTCCGACGCGATATCTCGTCCGGCAGGCTCGCGCCTGCGATATCATCGTGGTCGGGGAAGCCGGCCGCGGCGCCTTGGCCGATCCTTTCGCGCAGGTCAATCCGAGCGATCTCGTGATGCAGACGGGACGCCCCCTGCTTGTCGTTCCCGAATCTTGCGACTGGCTGGACCTGCGGAGCGTCCTGGTTGCCTGGAAGGACACCGCCGAGGCGAGGCGCGCGGTCAGCGATGCGCTGCCGTTGCTTGGTCAGGCGAAGGAAGTCACCGTCGCCGAAATTGTCGAGGACGAGGCCGACCGCCCGGCGGCACTGTCGCGGGTCGGGGATGTCGTGGCGTGGCTGTCGCGGCATGGCGTGCGTGCGTCGCAACTGGTGCCCGAGCAGCGCGGCGACGCCGCCACGCAACTGGAGAGGATCGCGTCGGACGTAGGGGCTGGCGTCGTCATCGCCGGCGCTTATGGCCACTCGCGGCTGAGCGAATGGATCCTCGGGGGCGTGACGCGACGGCTCATCAATCCATCGAACCGCTGTTCCATGCTGTCACATTGATATTGATCTCAATCAACGCCGCTGGCTGATGCCGTGCTTGAATCGAATCGAGCCCCGACCGAGGATCACGTCTTGGATAGCTTTATCGACCAGATTGTCGCCGACCATATGACGCTTGACGTGAAGACGGTAGCACGAGGCGTCACGCTGCGCGAACTCGGCGATCTCTTTGAAAGAGACGACTTCAACACCTACCCGGTCGAAGAAAACGGCCAAGTGGTAGGGCTGGTGTCGAAGTTCGACCATCTTGCCTGTTTCATCTTCACCCCGGCGCACATGATGCCGCGCTACGGCGATCTGATGAAGCGCACGGTCGCTGATGTCATGACTTCGGAATTCATCTATGTCGGGACCGACACCAGGCTCACCAGGGTGCTTCAGCTGATGGTCGATCATCGCATACGCAGCATGCCGGTGATCGACAACGACCAGCGGCTGGCGGGTATGATCTCACGCGAAGACGTGATACGCGCCTTGCAGCGATGCGTGGGCGCCAAGGCGCCGCTCCCCCGCTGAGGAGGTTTCCGATCTGCGGGTTAACCGATGACCGGAAGTATCAGGTTCCAAGCTTTACCTTCGACCTTGTCGCCAGCTGGTTGACAGGGAAGTCCGGCGCGCGCAATCCAAACAGCGCGAGGAAGGTACTCGGTCACGCCGGCGCGGCAGCCTTCAACCGCACCAGCCATTTTCGGGAGCAGGCTTAGCTCGCCTTCGCCATGTTCG
Organism: Bradyrhizobium erythrophlei; assembly: GCA_900129675.1. Lineage (GTDB taxonomy): Bacteria > Pseudomonadota > Alphaproteobacteria > Rhizobiales > Xanthobacteraceae > Bradyrhizobium > Bradyrhizobium erythrophlei_A. The sequence continues at coordinate 846,020 of FSRD01000003.1, forward strand.
TGTCTTCCGGGGACTCCAGGTACATTCCGGACATGGTGTCGACCCAGCACAGATGGTCGTGAACCTTCTTCACACCTGCAACGTTCTCCGCTCCGACAATGGATGCCTGCCTGGAACGCTCTTCGGTGATAACGCCGCTGAGATGAACGATGCCGTCGCGCACGACCACGTTGAGTCCGAACGGACACCAGTCGTTCTTCTGCAGGGTGTCGACGATACGGCGGCGGATATGATCGTCGTCGGCGGTCGGATCGGGGATGTCCCGGGCGAGTGTCGCGACGGCCTGCAGCAGGTTGGCACGCGACACGATACCGACAAGCTTGTCTCCGCGCATGACCGGCAGGCGCTTGACGCCGTTGTTCTCCATTATCTTCACAATTTCCTCGAGTGGCGTATCCTCGGAGATGGTCAGCGGATCTCTGGTCATGACCTCGGATATCTTGCGGCCGTGTTCATGAACGAACTCGGTTGCCGATTCGCCTGCGCCAAGAAGGAATTTGAGCCAGCGGCCGCGCTTGCGCTGGGTACCGATTTCGCTGCGGCGAATGAAATCGCCTTCCGAGACGATGCCAACCAGTTTTCCGGCGGCTTCGACGACGGGAAGCCCGCTGATATGCCGCTGCAGCATGATGTTCGCGGCCTCGAGGATGGTAGCCTCCGGCAAGACCGAATAGACGGACCGGGTCATGATTTGATGGGCGCGCATGGCTAATCTCCTGTTCTGAAGCCATCATAGCGGGAGCCGGACCGAGCCCGTTTGATGAGGATCAAACTTTGGCCGCGCCGCCATGGATAGGGTACGGCCGCTTGTGGTGAGGACGGCACACGCGATGCACGCCATGGTTCTGACGGCGCCCGGCGCGCCGCTTCAGTTTCAGCAACGGAACGATCCGGCGCCGGGACCTGGAGCCGTGCGCATTGCGATCAGCGCCTGCGGTGTGTGCCGGACCGACCTGCATGTCGTGGATGGCGAACTGCCCGGCATCAGCTATCCCATCGTTCCCGGTCATGAGGTGGTCGGCCGGGTAGACATGCTTGGCCCCGGGGTAACCGCGGTCAAGACCGGCGATCGTGTCGGGGTTCCCTGGCTCGGTTACACCTGTGGCGAATGCGCCTATTGCAGGAGCGGCCGGGAAAATCTTTGCGACCGTCCGCTGTTCACTGGCTACACGCGCGACGGCGGTTTTGCCACACACCTCGTCGCCGACGCCCGTTACTGCTTTCCGCTCGGCGAGGCGGGCGATGACGTCGCGATCGCGCCGCTGCTCTGCGCGGGCCTGATAGGCTGGCGCTCCCTGGTCATGGCCGGAGACGGGAGGCGTCTCGGCATCTACGGTTTCGGCGCCGCCGGGCACATCATCGCCCAGGTAGCGCGCTGGCAAGGACGTTCGGTTTATGCGTTCACGCGCGAGGGTGATATCGAAGCGCAACGCCTGGCGGTTTCCATCGGCTGCGATTGGGCCGGAGGCTCGGATGAGCGGCCCTCGGTTCCGCTGGACGCCGCCATCATCTATGCGCCGGTCGGCGCGCTCGTGCCGACGGCGTTGCGCGCCGTGCGAAAGGGCGGCTGCGTGGTTTGTGCAGGGATTCACATGTCGGACATCCCTTCTTTCCCCTACAATATCCTGTGGGAGGAACGGCAGCTTCTTTCCGTAGCCAACCTCACGCGGAGCGACGGAATGGAATTCTTTGCGATCGCCGCGCAAGCGGGCATCAAGACGCACACCACCGTCTTTCCGCTGCGAGAGGCCAACGAGGTATTGTCGAAGTTGCGGTCGGGACAGATCACCGGCGCTGCCGTGTTGCGGCCATGATGTTGGAACCTCCCGCCGAGGCTGCGACAATCTCCGAAGCCGACCGTCAGGGCCGGGTACTCGGGTTCCTCGACGGCTCCCGATTTGGCGCGGCGAAAGGCGGCAGGCGGATCGACACCCATGCCTCGGTCGTCTTTCTCGGCGACGGCATCGCATTGAAGATCAAGCGCGCCGTCCGATTGCCATTTCTCGATTATTCGACGCTCGAAAAACGCAGGCGCGCCTGCGAAGAGGAATTGAAAGTCAATGCCGGCAATGCGCCGGAACTCTATCGACGGGTGGTCGCGATCACACGCCGTAACGACGGCTCCCTTGAAATCGGCGGAAGCGGCGCTCCGGTCGAATGGGCGGTCGAAATGGCGCGCTTCGACGAGGAGCGGACGCTCGATCGCCTTGCGGCGGCGCAACCGATCGAGCCGCCGCTTGCGACCGCCCTTGCCGACAATCTCCTGCAATCGCACGACAGGGCACCGCGCGCCGGCGGCGAGAACTGGCTCGCCTCCATCTCCCCAATCATCGACCGCAACACCGCGAAATTCCATACGGTGCGCGGGCTTGACGCCGCAGCTATCGATCGGCTCGATGCCGATAGCCGCGGTCATGTAACGGTGCTTCGAACGACGTTGGCCCGTCGCGCCAGGCAAGGTTTCGTGCGGCGCTGCCATGGCGATCTCCATCTTGCCAACATTGCGCTGGTGGACGGCCGGCCGTTGCTGTTCGACGCCATCGAATTCGATCCGGACATCGCCACGACGGATATCCTCTACGATCTTGCCTTTACGCTGATGGACCTGATTCATTTCGGGAATCGCGCGGCGGCAAACATTCTCTTCAATCGCTACCTAGCCGGGGCATCCGACCAAAATCTGGACGGCCTCGCCGTATTGCCGCTGTTCCTTTCAATGCGGGCGGCCATTCGGGCCCACGTGCTCTTTATGAAAAGCGAGCAGGCCGGGGGCGGAGAGGCGGCCTGGCATGAGGCGAAGCAATATTTCGACCTTGCGGGACGCCTCGCCATGCCAAAGCCCCCGCTGCTGGTTGCGATCGGTGGTCTGTCCGGGACCGGGAAGTCGATTTTGGCGCGGAGGCTTGCGGGCATCATCGAGCCCGTGCCCGGCGCCGTCATTGTCCGTTCGGACGTCGTCCGCAAACGCCTGTTTGACGTCAGCGAAACTACAGGTCTGCCGGAGACGGCCTATCAAGCCGATACCTCGCAGCGCGTCTACGACTTGCTTTCGAATACCGCGCAACGCGTTTTGGCGCAGGGCTGCTCGGTCGTCCTCGATGCCTCGTTTATGCAGGAGACCCCGCGAAAAGCGCTCTTCGATCTGGCACGCAAGCACAACGCGCATTTCGTCGGCCTGTTCCTGACAGCGGATCTTCCGACGCGGCTGGCGCGGATCGCTCAACGGAAACACGACGCGTCGGATGCGACGCGGGACGTCGCCTTGAAGCAGGAGGCGTCGGCGGTCGGCGCGATCGACTGGCATGTGGTCGATGCTTCGGGAAGCCCCGACGACACGCTGCACCGGAGCATGGCCTGGGTTTCCACGCCTGGCCCGGCCCCGCTTGATAGCCGGTGATGAGGATGGGCCAGACCCGTGAGTCCGGAAAAACGAAGCCTGCATATCGCCGGCGCAAGCCATCATTGACGGCGGTCCGGCTGGATTGCGCGGCAGCGTTCCAGAGTATCGCACGGGACTGCACCGCAAGGATAGCTGCGCATCACAGCAGTGCGTGCGCCGGCGATGCCGAAGCCGTGCATCAGATCCGCGTGGCCATCACACGGTTGCGGGCAGCCGTATCCTTTTTCGCGCTGATGACGATCGACGCGGAATGGCTCCGCCTCAAGAAGGAAATAGCCTGGCTGAACGGATCGCTCGGCGCCGCGCGCGATACCGACGTCGCCGTGGCTTATGCAGGCCGCAGGCGGTACCGGACATGGGCCCAGGGCACGATCGGCCAGGATCTCGATGTTCGCCGGTTGCGGGATCATCGCCGGCTCGTTCGTTGCCTGAGATCCCAACGGTTCCGGCGCCTGATGGAGGGACTGTCAGACTGGATCGAGCGCGGTCCGTGGGTCGCACGTTGGAAGAAGGCCGAGCGCCGCAAGCCTGCCGAGCCGCTGAGGAGCTACAGCAAGCATAAGCTTGATCGCTGGCATAAGCGGCTGATCCGCAAAGGGCGCCGTCTCAAGACCATGGGCGCGTCGCGCCGTCACCGGCTGCGGATCCGGGCGAAACGTCTTCGGTACATGCTGGAAGTGCTGACCGACATTGTTCCGGTATCCGTGCATGGCGAATTCCGCCGATTGCACCAACCGGCAAAGCGCCTGCAGCGCGTGCTGGGAGATCTTCGCGATCTGGAGCGCTTCAGCCGCCTTGGTGCCGGATCGCTGCCGCCTGAAGGCGGCAAGCAAGGCAATCTCCGGCCGCCGGGCTATCGACGACAAGAAGAGAAGCTGCTGGTGGCCGCGGTCGAAGCTTATCGCGGCCTCAAGCCGGTCGAGGCGCGCTAACGTCGCGCTCGACCGTACGGGTATTGTTTCCATGCCACCGCTAACTATCCTTGGGTCCCGCCTTCGCCGGGTTTGATGTGCGTCAACCTTGGCCGCGGAACTGTCGGGTACTTTTGCATGTGCAGAGAGGTCGAAAAGACATTCGGTCACGTCTGATCGTGGTGACCGTGCCGCTTCGCAAATGCCTGGGAGAACGACCATGTTCAAGAATATTCTGGTGCATATTCCGACGGAGCGATCCGTCAGGCCGGTGGTTGACGCGGCGGTCTCGCTGGCCACAGCGCGTCGATCCCATCTCGATGCCATCGCCATCGGCTACGAATCCATGAGCGCCGTCGGTATGGTGGTCGAAGGTGGCGGCGCCGCCGTCGCCGCCGTGATGGGAGTTGAGCACGATCGGGCCCTCGAGAGGGCAAATGCGGCGATCTCGGTGTTCGAAATCGAGGCCAAGCTCGCCAATATCGCGTACGGCGCCCGGACCTTGGCGGCGATCCCCGCCGAGGCCGAAGAAACCATGGGAGAGCTTGCGCGGCTTTATGATCTAACGGTCGTACTTCAGCCGGAAGCCTCCCATTCCAGTTATGACAACGTCATTCCGCAGGCGATTCTGTTCAATTCCGGTGGACCGATGCTGATGGTTCCCTACATCCACAAGGGACAACTCGATGCACGCCATGTCGGGATTGCCTGGGACGGAAGCCGGCTGGCCGCGCGAGCGTTGCGCGACGCTCTGCCGTTTTTGACCGCCGCCCACGCCGTCACCGTGATTGCCGTAAACGAGGATCGGCACGACGACGACGAAGCAAGTTCGGATCAGATCGTCGGTCATCTCGCTCGGCGCGGCATCAAGGCGCGCGCTGAGCGGCTGACGGCTGACCGGGAAAATGTTCACGGCACCATCCTGTCGATCGCGGCCGATATCGATATCGGCCTGCTGGTGATGGGCGGGTACGGTCACTCCCGGCTGAGAGAACGCATCCTCGGTGGCGTCACCCGGGGCATATTCGAATCGATGACGGTTCCGGTGCTGATGTCCCACTGACCGGGCGATGCGCTGCAAGGCCCTTGCGGCGCCACTGTGTCCCCTGCCGGAAAATACCGAGGAGGCCGTTGATTTGCCTGACGAAAGCGGGCCTGACGGGGGCTCGATCTGATTAGTTTGATGCAGCTCAATAAGCTCGCTGACGTGGGGGTGTAGGAATTCAGCCAACGCAAGACGGGAGGTCATCATGTCCATGCCAGAGCTTTCAGAAGCGGATGCAGCGAGCCCAGAGCAGGCAACGGCCGAAGCCGCCACCCAAATGGCCAAGGCCAATCAGCGCGTCGCCAACTTCATCTTCGGAGCACAAAAATTGATGCTCGAGGAACTCGTATTTACCAGCAATGCGATGGTTGAGCGGGCACAGACCGAGATGCACCTGTTGTCGGAACTCGCTTCGAAGATGTCCGGCGCGCATTCCGTCAAGGACATCAGGACGATGTACGAGGAATGCAGCAAACATCAGATCGAGTTTGTACGCCGCGACTGCGATCGGCTGTTCAGGCATGGCGAACGACTGATCGAAGCTACTTCCAGCCTGTTCAAGAGCCATCCGCTGAACTGATTGGAATTCCATGCCGCTGACATCGACCAGGCCGAAGGCTGAAGCGTCAGCCGTGTCCAGCCTTGCGCCCGCCGTGGCGGGTGACGTACCGGCAACAGCGGTGCAACCGCGCCAGCAAACCGAAGGCGAAGCCCGTCAGGCCGATCGCGCGTTTCATGCGATGTTGGCGCGCCTGACAGGGGGCATTTCGCCGGTTGCCCTGTTGCTTGCCTACACCGACTGGCTCTCGCATCTGGCGGCATCGCCGCAGCGGCAGATCGAGATCTCGCAGGAGGCGGTTCAGAATGCGAATCGGCTGATCGAATCCGCACAGCAATATCTAAAGCCCGATCAGGGGCCCTGGTCGCTGATCAAGCCGCAGCCGCAGGACCGGCGTTTTGCCCGGCCGGAGTGGGAAAGCCCGCCGTTCAATCTGTTCGCGCAAGCGTTTTTGCTGGGGGAGCAATGGTGGCACAACGCGACCACTGGGGTGCGCGGAGTTGCGAGGCAGAACGAGGCGATCGTCGAGTTCTCCGTCCGGCAGATGCTTGACGTGCTGGCACCGTCCAATTTCGCCGCGACCAATCCCGAAGTGTTGCGGAAGGCGTTCCAGAGCGGTGGCGAGAATTTTCTGCTCGGCTGGCAGAATTTTTGTAGCGACTGGATGCTCCGGTTGTCGGGCGGCAAGGCATCGACAAACGCCGGCGATTTTGTCGTCGGTGAAACCGTTGCCACGTCACGCGGCAAGGTCGTGTTCCGCAACGAGCTGATTGAACTGATCCAGTACTATCCGGTCGCCGGCAAGGTGCATCCGGAACCGATCCTGATCGTGCCGGCCTGGATCATGAAATACTACATTCTGGACCTGTCGCCGCAGAACTCGCTGGTGAACTATCTCACCGGCCAGGGTTTTACCGTATTCATGATCTCATGGCGCAATCCTGGAGCCGGCGACCGCGATATCGCCTTCGACGACTATCGCGCGCTCGGAGTGGAAGCGGCGTTGGCCACCATCGAAGACATCGTACCTGGCCGTCAAGTCCATGCGTTGGGCTATTGCCTCGGCGGTACCTTGTTGTCGATCGCCGCCGCGACCATGGCGCGCGAGGGCGACAACAGGTTGAAGTCAATCACCTTGCTGGCCGCGCAAGCGGATTTTACCGAGGCTGGCGAACTGACCCTGTTCATCAACGAAAGCCAGGTCGCATTTCTCGAAGACATGATGTGGCAGCACGGTGTACTCGACACCACGCAGATGGCTGGCGCATTCCAGCTGCTGCGCTCGAACGATCTGATCTGGTCGCGGATAACCCGCGACTATTTGATGGGCGAACGGGCGCCGCCGAGCGACCTCATGGCCTGGAATGCCGATGCCACCCGCCTGCCATACCGGATGCATTCGGAATATCTGCGCAAGCTGTTCCTCGACAACGATCTGGCGGAGGGCCGCTACCTCGTCGAGGGCAAGCCGATCTCGCTGTCGGATATTCACACGCCGATGTTCGTGGTCGGGACCCTTCGCGATCATGTCGCGCCCTGGAAATCGACCTACAAGATTAATTTTCTGGTAGATGCGGACGTGACCTATCTTTTGACCAGCGGCGGCCACAATGCAGGCATCGTGGCGCCGCCGAACGAGCAGGGGCATAGCTATCGGGTCAGGACGAAGCCGGCACATGCTACCTATACCGGTCCCGACGAATGGCTAAAGACGGTAGCGCCAGTCGAAGGGTCGTGGTGGCCGGAATGGACCAAATGGCTGGCCGCCCGGTCCGGGGAGCTATCTGAGCCGCCGCGCATGGGCACGGCGGAGGGCAGGAATTTGCCCGATGCACCGGGCGACTATGTTCGGGGGTGATCAATAGTGCCAGGACCCATCGGCTCTGATTGAATCAGGCCCGATGCACCAGTGAGGCGTTTTCTAGCCAACGCTGGGATGGCCGAGTTACTGGCGCGCCGTGCGGCTTGAGATGCCCAGGGCGGTATAGAGCGGGCAGCTCTTGAAGAACGCGGTCGCGAGCAGCACCAGACCGATCAATCCGGCCCAATGCCAACCCTGAATCGACAAGCCATCCTGCAACGCAAATGCGACCAGCGCCAATCCCAACACGATCCGCACGTACTGATCAATCGTTCCGACATTTACCGGCATGGTGCGTCTCCCTCAGATGACCCTTGGTGAAAGAACTCCAAATTAAGGATCGCACGCTGGGCCAGATCGGGCTTTGATCTGTCTCAACGGGAAATCGACCACGAAAGGTACGGGAAGTGCGACCAGATTTGTCATCGGGCCGAGACCGTGCCGGGTTACAATGTGACTTCAAGAACCCACGGCGCGGAAGACGCCGCTGGGTCCGCAAGGGGGCCGGCGCCGGCCAGATATTGAGATCGATGTCGACTTATCGCCTGAAAAATCTGCTGTCGCCCTGTTCGATCGCGCTGGTCGGGGCCAGCCCGCGCCTCGGCTCCGTCGGGCGGGCTATTCTTTGCAATATTCGCAAGGCGCATTTCAAGGGCGAATTCGGCCTGGTGAATCCGCGCTATGCCGAGATAGACGGCGTTACAACGGTCGATAGCCTCGGCAAGCTGACTTTTGCGCCGGAACTGGTGGTCATCACCGCGCCGGCAACGACGGTCGTCGGACTGATCGATGAGGCCGGCCGCCGCGGCGCCGCGGGTGCGATCATTATCAGCGCCGGGCTCGGCCATGGTGCGGGGGCGTCGGCGGACGCAGCCGAACGGGCGGCGCAAAAATACGGCATGAGGCTGATCGGTCCCAATTGTCTGGGTATCATGATGCCCGGCGTCAATCTCAACGCGAGCTTTTCCGCGCACATGCCCGCGATGGGCAATCTGGCGTTGATCTCGCAGTCCGGCGCCATCGCCGCCGGCATGGTCGACTGGGCTGCGCAGCGCGCCGTCGGCTTTTCCGGGATCGTCTCGGTTGGCGATCAACTCGACGTCGATATCGCCGATCTGCTTGACTACTTCGCGCTGGATCCGAAGACGCAGGCCATCCTGCTCTACGTCGAAGCGATCAAGGACGCGCGTAAGTTCATGTCGGCGGCGCGTGCCGCCGCAAGGATCAAGCCGGTCGTCGTCGTCAAATCCGGGCGCATGGCCCAGGGCGCCAAGGCTGCCGCGACCCACACCGGCGCCTTGGCAGGCTCGGACGCCGTTTACGACGCGGCCTTCCAGCGCGCCGGTGTGTTGCGGGTATCGGATCTTCGCGAGCTGTTCGACTGTGCCGAAACACTCGGGCGGCTCAAGTCGCCGCCGGGAAAACGGCTCGCGATCCTGACCAATGGCGGTGGCATCGGGGTGCTCGCCGTCGACCGGCTGGCCGAGCTGGGTGGGATTCCTGCTGCCATTGCGCCTGCGATCCGGGAAAGACTGAACCCGGTGTTGCCGCCGACTTGGTCCGGATCAAACCCGGTCGACATCGTCGGCGACGCCGATCCCGCGCGCTATGCGGCGGCGCTGGAGGTGTTGCTGGCCGATCCCGGCAATGACGCGATCCTGGTGCTGAACGTCCAGACTGCGATCGCGCGCGCCGACGATATCGCCGCGACCGTGACCGGGGTGGTGCGGGAATATCGCCGGCAGCACCAGGGCTCCGCCAAGCCCGTGCTCGCGGTCTGGGTCGGCGCAGAACCGAAGGTCATCAATCTCCTGAGCGACGCCGGGATTCCGAACTACCCGACCGAGGACGATGCGGTACGGGGTTTTATGCATCTGGTGCGGCATCGTGAGGTCGTGGAGGCGCTGGCGCAGGTGCCGCCGGCCATGCCCGGCGCGTTTGCGCCCGATATCGAGGCCGCACGGCGGGTCGTCGCCGCTGCGCTGGCTGATGGCCGCCATTTCCTCGATCCGATCGAAATCAAGCGGCTGTTTGACGTCTATGAGATCGCGATGGTGCCGACATTCGCCGCTGCTGATGCCGAACAGGCTGTTGCCCACGCCTCGGCCCTGTTCGCGCAAGGCGCGACCGTTGTGCTCAAGGTCATGTCGCGCGACATCGTTCACAAGTCGGATGTCGGCGGCGTCGTGCTCAATCTCACCAGCGCCGATGCGGTTCGCGGGGCGACATCGGATATTCTCGCGCGGGCGAAAGCGTTGCGGCCGGAAGCGCGGATCGCCGGCGTGATGGTGCAGCCGATGGTGCTGCGGCCGAAGGCGCGTGAGCTCATTCTCGGCCTCGCCGACGATCCGACCTTCGGCACTGTCGTCGTATTCGGCCGCGGCGGCACGGCAGTCGAGATCATCAACGACAAGGCGCTGGCGCTTCCGCCGCTCGACCTGCAACTCGCGCGCGCCCTGATCGAGCGCACCCGTGTCTCGCGGCTGCTTCGCGCCTACCGCGACGTGCCGGCGGTCAAGGAGGATGCCGTCGCGATGGTCCTGGTCAAGCTGGCGCAGATGGCTGCGGACATTCCCGAAATTCGCGGACTGGACATCAACCCGCTGCTGGCGGATGAGGCCGGCGTGCTCGCGGTCGACGCGCGTGTCGTGGTCGGGCGCTTAGAACGGAAATTCGCAGGCTCCGGGCCCGCCAACTTCGCGGTGCGGCCCTATCCGTCGCAATGGCAGCGTCACATCGAGGTCAAGGACGGCTGGCGGGTATACGTACGCCCGATCCTGCCTGAAGATGAACCGCTGATCCATGAAATGTTGCGGCACGTGACCCCCCACGATCTACGGCTGCGATTCTTCGCGCAGATGAAGGAGTTTTCCCATGAATTCATCGCTCGCCTGACCCAGCTCGACTATTCCCGCGCCATGGCCTTTGTCGCGTTCGACGAAGAGACCGGCGAAATGGTGGGCGTGGTCAGAATTCACTCGGACTCGATCTACGAATCCGGAGAATATGCGATCCTGCTGCGATCGGATCTCAAGGGCAGGGGGTTAGGCTGGGCCCTGATGCAACTGATCATCGAATACGCGAAATCCGAAGGGCTGAAAGCCATCTCGGGCGATGTACTTGCCGAAAACACGATCATGCTGGCGATGTGCCGCAGCCTCGGTTTTGAGGTCAAGTCGGATCCCGTCGAACACGATATTTGTGACGTCAGGCTAAAGCTCTAGATCAACCGTGAGACCGTGGTGCTCACTGATCCAGCGAGCGTCGCTACGACCACGCTTGGCTAAAGATACGACATTGACGTCACGCGGTAGGTGTGCATTTTGCCGCGCTCGTTGATCGAGACATATTCGCCGACGACGAAGCGTCCCTCCGCGAAGTGATAACCAACGTCGTCCGGCAGGCTGGCTTTGCCGTCATAGTGGAATCCCCAGGCGCCACCTGGATGGTAGACGAGGTGACCATGCTCGTCTTGTTGGTTTGGACGCAGCCGTGCGACGCGGCATGCTTCACGATGCGTCCGCCACAATTTCGGGTCGATACGGCCTTCGGCATCGATTGGCGCCACGAAGATATACGCTACCTCGTCGTCACCTTCGGGATGGCCCGGTTCGCGGGCCAGCGCAATACGGATTTGCCGAAATTGGGCGGGCAGGGAAGCATTCAGGATCGGCTTCGGTTGGGCTCTTGACATAGTGGTAACGCTCCTTTTTGTGCTCGGGCGAATGCTGACGTGATCAGTTGGTTTCCGCAGCGGCCGGGGTAGCGGAGGCGGCCGCAGCCTTCGATTTTTTCAAACTCTTGACGATGATTGTGATCAGCGGCACCAGAACGAGCGGCAGGACGCTGTTCAGGGGATGCTGGACCATGCCGGTGAAGTGCGATTGCATGGCCCGGGCCTCGATCTGTAGCGCGTCGACGGCGGAGCCGTGAATTTCGTTGGCGAGTTCGAGTTCGCGGCCGGCCGGCGGCCTCCCGGCGATCACGAACAGGATCGCTGCGATCACAAAATTGACTGCGCCAAGGATGGCGGCGGCGGAAATCGCGCTCCAGATCTGGACGAGGGCGAAATAGGCCGACAGCTCCAGCATCAGCAGGCCGAAGCCTGCTATTAGTGCGGCAAACGCCCGCAAGCCGAGACCAACCAGCATATGCCGCATCCGGATATCCGCGATGATCCGGTCGGTGCGCCACAGCGCACGCAGGTTTTTGACGACATTCTCGCTGTCCACCTTAGTGCCTCCGCATCATGAAGCCGATGACGACGCCGAGCGCGAAAGCGGATGCGAGCGTCGCAATCGGTCGCTCGGCGATCAGTTTCTCGACATGATCTTCTTCCCCGCTCAAGGTCTCGCCGAGCTCGCTCAAGGCCGCCTTGATCTGGTCGGCGAGGGCGTCGGCGCGGCTCTTCGCCGCGTCGAAAAGTCCGTCGCCGGTCGTGTCGAGGAGCCGCGACACCTCGCTTTTGAGGGCCTGCAGCTCATCCCCCAACTCGCTTGAATTGAACATCGCGCTCACTCTTGTTGCGTCAACTATTCGAACTCTAGATCGGCTGGTGCCCGGCGCCTTGAGGCAGGTCAACATGGGAGCCGCCGGCGCGTCCTAGGAAAGCCCGGCTATGTCCTTGAGGGAAATGATCTTGGCGACCGCACCAATGTTAACGGCCACGCCATCCGGCGATTTGCTCGAATTGCGCCCGAGCGGTTCCTGGACATCAGCCAATGTGACCACGCTCGAGCGGCTTTCCGACGCCGTTACGCCGCAACTCGACCAGTCCCGAATCGTCAAGCTGGATATGGCCGAGATACGCGAACTGGATACGCTGGGTGCTTGGCTCATTGAAAAAATGACGCGGCGCGCGCAGTCGGCGGGTCATCGCACCGAAATGGTCGGCGTTGCCGACGACTATGTCGGCCTGATCGAGGAGGTCCACCAGGTCAACCGCCGCAATCCGACGCCGGCGCCGGTGCTAAATCCGGTCGTGGCCAAGGTCAACGACGTCGGTCGCTCCGCGGTCGGCGCGAGCGAAGACGTTACCGTATTCCTGCAGATGCTGGGTTCGCTGTTTCTGGCCATCGTCGGCGTGCTTCGCAGGCCGAGATCGCTGCGGCTAACATCGCTGGTTTACCAGTTCTACCGGGTTGGCTGGCAGGCGATACCGATCGTCGTGCTGATCACCTTCCTGATCGGGGCGATCATTGCGCAACAAGGCTTCTTCCATTTCCGCAAATTCGGTGCTGATTCCTACGTCGTCGACATGGTCGGGATACTGGTGCTGCGCGAGCTCGGCGTGTTGATCGTCGCCATCATGGTCGCCGGCCGCTCCGGAAGCGCCTACACCGCCGAGCTTGGATCGATGAAAATGCGCGAGGAAATAGACGCGCTCGCGACCATGGGCCTCGATCCGTCGAAATCCTGATCCTGCCCCGCGTTATCGCGCTGATCTGTGCGCTGCCGATCCTGAGCTTCATCGGATCGATGGCTGCGCTCTACGGCGGCGGCCTGGTGGCGCAATTCTACGGCGGCATGGGACCGGAAATCTACATTGCGCGGCTGCATAAAGCGGTGTCGGTCACCCATTTCGAGGTCGGCATCATCAAGGCGCCCTTCATGGCGCTGGTGATCGGCATCGTCGCCTGCAGCGAGGGCTTGCGGGTGAAGGGAAGTGCCGAGTCGCTCGGCAAGCAGACGACGACTTCGGTCGTCAAGTCGATCTTTCTGGTGATCGTGCTTGATGGTCTGTTTGCGGTCTTCTTTGCGTCGATCGGAATGTAGCGATGCAGGAAGTGCCCCCGCAATTCGCCATTCGCGTACACGATCTTGTGGTCGGTTTCGGCAAGCATGTCGTCATCGACCACCTGGCTCTAGATGTCCGAAAGGGCGAGATCCTGGGCCTGGTCGGCGCCTCAGGCGGCGGCAAATCGGTGCTGATGCGCACCATCATCGGGCTGATCCCACGATGGGCGGGAACCATCGAAGTGATGGGCGCGACGATCGGCGATACGCATAGCCGCAGCACGCAGAGCGCCGCTGGAAGGTGGGGTATCCTGTTCCAGCAGGGGGCGTTGTTTTCGTCCCTTACCGTGCGGCAGAACATCCAGTTTCCGCTGCGGGAAAATCTGGTTCTGTCGCAGGCGCTGATGGATGAGATTGCCACCGCCAAGCTCGAAATGGTCGGACTGGCGCCAGAGGACGGTGACAAGTTTCCGTCCGAATTGTCCGGCGGCATGACCAAACGCGTGGCGCTGGCGCGCGCGCTCGCGCTCGATCCCGCGATTGTGTTTCTCGATGAGCCGACCTCGGGGCTCGACCCGATCGCGGCGGGCGATTTCGACGCGCTGATCAAGACATTGCAGAAGACGCTGGGGTTGACGGTGTTCATGGTCACCCATGACCTCGCCAGCCTGAATACCGTCTGCGACCGCGTCGCAGCGCTGGCGGACGGCAAGATTGTCGCGATCGGACCGATGCGCGAACTGCTCCAATCCGAGCATCCCTGGGTGCGGGCCTATTTCCACGGCAAGCGCTCCCTGATGCTGCAACCCAAAGCGAGTTAAGAGATGGAAACCCGCGCTCCCTTCGTCGTTGTCGGCGCCTTCGTTCTCGCGGCCATCGCCGCCGGGTTCGGCTTCGTTTACTGGCTTCACAATACCGGCGGGCTTGGGCCACGCGTGACCTATCACGTGCAGTTCGATGGCTCGGTGCCCGGGTTGTTGGTGGGCGGGGCCGTCCTCTTCAATGGTATCCGCGTCGGTGAGGTCAGCGATCTCGGCCTGGTGCCGGACGATCCGCGCCGCGTCAATGCGACGATCTCGGTTTCGTCGGCGACGCCGGTGCGGGCTGACACCAAGGTCGGTCTGGAATTCCAGGGTCTCACCGGCGTCCCCGTGATTGCGCTGGAGGGCGGCACGGCGAAGGCCAATTCCGGCCCGGTGCCGACGCTGATTGCGGAACAAGGGGCGGGCCAGAGCATGACCCAGGCCGCCCGGGACGCATTGCGGCGGGTGGATTCGGTGCTGGCGGAGAACTCGGGGCCGCTGAAGGACACCATCGCCAATTTCAAGGTTTTTTCCGAAGGACTGTCGCGCAATACGGCAAAACTCGACGGCATCGTCGCCGGCCTCGAACGCATGACCGGCGCCACGCCGCCGCCGCCGAAGATCACCTATGATTTGCGCGCCGTGCAAAATCCGGGAGCGCCGGGCAAAACCATCAATGTGCAATGGGCGATCCCGGAGCCCACCGCCGTGGCGATGCTGGAGACGCAGCGTTTCCTGTTCCAGCCGGCGCAGGATTACCCGGGGTTCTCCGAGGCGATGTGGGCCGACGCGCTTCCGAAATTGATCCAGGCGAGGCTGATCGAGAGCTTCGAGAACTACGATCTCGCGCATGCGCCGCTGCGCATGGCCGATATCGGGCAGACCGACTTTCAGCTCCTGATCGATGTCCGGCGCTTCCGGATTGCCGTCGATTCGACGCCAGCCGCCGAGATCGGATTGTCGGCGAGGATCGTCGACAAGAGCGGCAAGGTGGTCGCATCGCGCCTGTTCGAGGAAAGCGAGACGTTCGACAAGGTCGAGCCGCCGGCCGCGGTCGCCGCGTTCGACGAAGCGTTCGGCCGGCTTGCGAAAAATATGATCGCCTGGACGGCGCAGGCGCTGTAGGCGAGGCGGGGGGCTGGTCTCGGTGCCGCGGCCCGGAGCGGTACGTCCGGAGCCTGCAACCGCCGGCTATTCGAGGGTCTTCAGATACGACAGTAAATCGTGGATCTGGTCCGGATCGAGCTGGAACTGCGGCATGGTCGGGTGGCCGGTCTGTATGCCTTCGGCCAGCGCCTCTGCCAGGGTTTCTACCGGATAACGGTTGTGCAGGGTCCGGAACGGCGGCGCGATCCTGAGCGGGCTTTGGGTCACCCGATCCACGGAGTGACATCGCGCGCAATTATTGAGCGCGAAGGTCTTGCCACGGGCCTCGGAAGGTGAGGCGGCCAGGGTTGGCGTGAACAACGCCGGCGCGACCAGAATCAGCGCGATAAGCGTTTGGTGCAGGGTGGGTCGCAGCATGGCGGCACAATTTTCTTCGATCGGCCGGGCATCGGCGCAAGGGCACGATATCGGGACTGAAATCTTTTACGCTTGATCTGAATCAATTTGACCGTGGCCAATCGGTTAAGATGCCTGGACTGGTCCTTCGGATGACGACTGGAGTCGTGCATGAAGAAAATCGTTGTCGCAGGCCAACCCTGTGCACCTTGCGCGGACTGCGCGGTGCGTCCGCATGCGATTTGCGCGGCGCTCGACCAGGACGAATTGCGCGAACTCGAACAACTCGGGCAGCGCCTCCGGTACCGCCCCAACGAGCCGGTGTTCAGTCAGGAAGAGATCGCCACTTCATGTTTCAACGTGCTCGAAGGCGTGATGCGGCTTTACAAGCTGTTGCCCGACGGCCGCCGGCAGATTGTCGGATTTGCGCTGCCGGGAGATTTCCTCGGCATTGCTGTCAACGGCCGTCATGGCATCTCGGCCGACGCGGTGGGACCGGTCAAGGTCTGCCGTTTCGTCAAGAAATCATTCGTTCGTTTCGTGGATGAGCGGCCGAATGTCCTGCGCCGTATCAACGAATTCGTCACCCGCGATCTCGACGAGGCCCACGACCAGATGGTCCTGCTCGGACGAAGGTCGGCGGAAGAGAAGGTCGCGACCTTCCTCGTCAAATGGAGGGAGCGGCTGGCGCGGATCGGCCAGATCTCCGAGATAACGCCGTTGCCGATGAGTCGGCAGGACATCGCCGATTACCTTGGTCTGACCATCGAAACGGTTAGCCGTACCTTCACCAAGCTGGAGCGCGACCGGGTGATCGATATCGTGCATGGCGGCATTCGCCTGGCTGATGCGGCACGCGCCGAAGCCCTGGCCGCCGCTTGAGTCCAGCGCCGCGGACTTTTATCGGGCGAGTTTGATCGACGTCAAAGACCGCCTGTTTTGGTTCCTCATACTCTCAATGAAATCAAAGGAGGTCGTTATGCCCATCGATTCGGTGCTGGTTTCCGTAGCTGTGGTGGCGATGTTCGTAATCTTTGCCGGTGTGTTGGCCTGGGGCGAACGCCAGTCCCGGTCACTGCAGCAGATGCCAGCCGACGGCCATTGCAAGCGCCGCAGTTTCTGAACGCGCGCACGCCTTGCCGCAGCCGCGGGCTTGGTCGCCTGTGGCCCGGCGTAACTTGATCTTGATCAATTCATCGGCGGTGGAATCGGGATTGATGGAGCGGTGCCGCTCCGGGCCGCTCCAAAGAGAATCATTCGATGAACCAGTCTCAATCCGAAAAATGGATGACGCACGGCGAAGCCGGCTTGGCCGTGTTCTTTTCGGCGGCCGCCTTCCTCTGTATGATAGCCGCCGCCAAGGCGCTCGACGCGGCTTTCGCCTTTCACGCCTCGCTCGGCGCGGCGGCGAGCCTCGCGGCGGCCTTTGTGATCTTCAATCGCTATATCGACCGTCCGGCCGCGTGGCCTCCTCAGGAGATTGACGGTCGGCCCAATTACAATTTCGGCCCGATCAAGTTCGCGGCTGCAATATCGGTATTCTGGGGAATAGCGGGCTTCGCCGTCGGACTGCTGATCGCCTCGCAGCTTGCCTGGCCGGCGCTGAATTTCGATCTGCCGTGGACCAGTTTCGGTCGCTTGCGGCCGCTGCATACCTCGGCGGTCATATTCGCCTTCGGCGGCAACGTGCTGATTGCGACCTCGTTCTATGTGGTTCAGAAAACCTGCCGGGTCCGTCTCGCCGGCGATCTGGCGCCGTGGTTCGTCGTTCTCGGTTATAATTTCTTCATCCTGATTGCCGGTACCGGCTACCTGCTCGGAGTGACCCAATCGAAGGAATATGCGGAGCCGGAGTGGTACGCCGACCTCTGGCTCACGATCGTCTGGGTGACCTATCTGCTGGTGTTCCTGATGACGCTGGTGAAGCGCAAGGAACCGCACATCTTCGTCGCGAACTGGTTCTATCTCGCCTTCATCATCACCATTGCGGTGCTTCACCTCGGCAATAATCCCGCATTGCCCGTCTCGGTGTGGGGCTCGAAGTCCTACATTGCGTGGGGCGGCGTGCAGGATGCCATGTTCCAGTGGTGGTACGGGCACAACGCCGTGGGCTTCTTCCTCACGGCCGGTTTCCTCGCCATCATGTACTATTTCATTCCCAAGCGCGCTGAGCGGCCGGTGTATTCCTATCGGTTGTCGATCATCCACTTCTGGGCGATCATCTTTCTCTACATCTGGGCCGGGCCGCACCATCTGCATTACACCGCGTTGCCGGACTGGGCGCAGACATTGGGCATGACGTTTTCGATCATGCTGTGGATGCCCTCCTGGGGCGGCATGATCAACGGCTTGATGACGCTGTCAGGTGCCTGGGACAAGCTGCGTACCGATCCGGTCTTGCGGATGCTGGTCGTGTCGGTCGCGTTCTACGGCATGGCCACGTTCGAAGGCCCGCTGATGTCGATCAAGGTAGTGAACTCGCTCAGCCACTACACCGACTGGACCATCGGCCACGTTCACTCGGGTGCGCTCGGCTGGGTCGGGTTCGTCTCGTTCGGCGCGCTGTATTGCCTGATCCCCTGGCTGTGGAATCGCAAGGGGCTGTACAGCCTCAAGCTCGTCAACTGGCATTTCTGGACCGCGACCATCGGCATCGTGCTCTACATTTCGGCGATGTGGGTGTCGGGAATTCTTCAGGGCCTGATGTGGCGTGCCTACACCTCGCTGGGTTTCCTCGAATATTCCTTCATCGAAACCGTCGAGGCGATGCATCCCTTCTATATCATCCGCGCCGCGGGCGGGGCGCTGTTCCTGATTGGTGCGCTGATCATGGCATATAACCTCTGGATGACCGTGCGGGTCGGTGAGGCCGAATCGACGGCGCTGCGCTCACCCGTTGCTCTTCAGCCGGCAGAGTGAGGAGCAAGGCAATGTCATTCTGGACCCGACATCAGATCCTCGAGAAAAACTCAATCGTCCTCATCGTGGGCATCCTCGCGGTGATCGCGATCGGTGGCCTCGTCGAGATCACCCCGCTGTTCTATCTCAAGAGCACAATTGAAGTGGTCGATGGCGTCAGGCCATACACTCCGCTGGAACTGACCGGCCGCAATATCTATGTCCGCGAAGGCTGCTATCTCTGCCACTCGCAGATGATCCGGCCGCTGCGCGACGAGGTCGAGCGCTATGGCCATTATTCGCTGGCCGCCGAAAGCATGTATGACCATCCGTTCCAGTGGGGATCGAAGCGTACCGGGCCGGATCTCGCGCGCGTCGGCGCCAAATATTCCGACGAATGGCACGTGACGCATCTGACCAACCCGCGCGCCATCGTTCCGCAATCGGTGATGCCCGGTTATCCGTTCCTTGCCGACACCGAAGTCGATCCCCGGACGATCGCGGACCATCTGCGGACCAGCCGCAGCGTCGGCGTGCCCTATTCGGACGATCAGATCGCCAACGCCGTCGACGACCTGAAGGCGCAGGCCGATCCGGACAGCGCCGGGGCCGACGGGTTCGCAAAACGCTATCCGAAGGCCGTCGTGCGCAATTTTGACGGCAAGCCGGGAATGCCCACCGAGATGGACGCGCTGGTTGCCTATCTGCAGATGCTGGGCACCCTGGTGGATTTCAAGCTCTACAACGAAAAAGCCAATCTTCGCTGAGCAGGCAGGACGATGAAAGCAATCCTAGCGGTCCAGAATTTCACATCGGATCTAGTCACGACATTCTGGACGCCGATTTTCGTCGGCATCTTTCTCGCCATCGTGGCTTACGCACTTTGGCCTCGCAATCGGGCGGCTTTCGACGAGGCGTCGAAAATGCCGCTGCGGGAGGATTGACTGATCATGGCTGACCGCAACGATCTGGACCACGTCACCGGAAAAACGACCACCGGTCACGAATGGGATGGCATCAAGGAACTAAATACGCCGTTGCCGCGCTGGTGGGTCATCACCTTCTACCTCACCATCGTCTGGGCGGTGGGCTATTGGATCGTGTATCCCGCCTGGCCGATGCTGTGGAGCAATACCACGGGCCTGTTGCACTACTCGTCCCGTGCGGATGTCGCCGTCGAACTCGCCAACCTTGAAAAGATACGCGGCGACAGGATGGTCGCGCTCGGCGCTGCGCCGCTCGCGGATATCGAGAAGGACCCGGCATTGCTGGCGCTCGCCCGCGCCCGTGGCAAGACGGTATTCGGCGACAATTGCGCACCCTGCCATGGCAGTGGCGCGGCCGGTGCCAAGGGTTATCCGAATTTGAATGATGACGATTGGCTGTGGGGTGGCACGCTCGATCAGATCATGCAGACGATCCAGTTCGGTGCGCGCTCGGGACATACGAAGGCCCATGAGAGCGCGATGTTGGCCTTCGGCAAGGAGGGGGTCCTCAAGAAAGAGCAGATTGTCACCGTCGCGAACTATGTCCGATCATTGTCCGGCCTGTCGACGAGCCAGGGCTATGACGCGGCGGCGGGCGCGAAGATTTTCGCGGACAACTGCGTGGCCTGTCACGGTGACGGCGGCACGGGAAACCAGGAACTCGGCGCGCCCAACCTCACCGACAAGATATGGCTCTACGGTTCCGACGAGGCCACCCTGATCGAGACGATTACCAACGGCCGTGGCGGCGTCATGCCGGCCTGGGTCGGCCGTCTAGATCCCCCCACGATCAAGGCGCTGGCGGTCTATGTTCACTCGCTCGGCGGCGGAAAGTGATCGCGGCGGGCGAGGGTTCCCCAGGTTTTGTTTGAGGTGGATCAACTGCGCATCTGAGGCCTCCGGTTAGGCTCCGCCGCAAATGCGAGATGAATCCCTCGGATGAACACGACCGTACCCCCGATCGAAGTGGAGATTGACGATTACGGACCGCTTTATGCCGCCCGTAAGAAGGTCTATCCGCAAAGCGTCTCCGGAACATTCGCCGCATCAAATGGGGCTTGATGGCGGTTTGCCTCGGCGTCTACTATTTGCTGCCGTTCGTACGCTGGCATCGCGGTCTCGGCGCGCCCGACCAGGCGGTGCTGGTCGATCTGCCGAACAGCCGGTTCTATTTCTTCTTCATCGAACTGTGGCCGCAGGAGGTTTACTACTTCACGGGGTTGTTGATCGTCGCCGCCATCACGCTGTTCCTGATGAACTCGATCGGCGGCCGGATCTGGTGCGGATATCTGTGCCCGCAGACCGTGTGGACCGACCTGTTCTACGCCGTCGAGCGAATGGTGGAGGGCGACCGCCGCGAGCGCATGAAGAAGGACGCCGCCAAAGGTACGATGAAGCTGCAGCGCTTTGCCGAAATCACGCTGAAACATTCGATCTGGCTGATGATCGCGTGGTGGACCGGCGGCGCCTGGGTGCTCTATTTCAACGATGCGCCGACGCTGGTGAAACAGCTGGTCACCTTCCAGGCGCCGATGCTGGCCTATATCTGGATCGGCATATTGACAACAACGACCTATCTGCTCGCCGGTTTCATGCGCGAGCAGGTTTGCGTCTATATGTGCCCGTGGCCGCGAATCCAGGCCGCGCTCACCGACGAATGGGCGCTCAACGTCACCTACAAATACGACCGGGGTGAAACGCGCACCTCGCTGAAAAAGGCCAACGAATTGCGCGCGCTCGGCAAGGCGGCCGGTGATTGCGTCGACTGCTATCAATGCGTCGCGGTCTGCCCGACCGGTATCGATATCCGCGACGGCGCCCAACTCGACTGTATCCAGTGCGGGTTGTGCATCGACGCCTGCGATACCGTGATGAAGAAGATCGGCAGGGAAACCCGGCTGATAGGCTACGACAACGACATCAACATTCAGCGGCGCCAGGCCGGCAAGCCGCCGATCTATCGCATCGTCAGGCCGCGCACGATCGTCTACAGCGCGCTGATCGCAACCGTCGGCGCGATCATGTTGTATGCACTGCTGACGCGATCGCTGCTCGCCGTCAACGTGCTGCATGACCGCAATCCGGTTGCGGTGAAATTGAGCGACGGCTCGATCCGGAATGCCTATACGGTCCGTCTTCTGAACAAACGTAGTTTCGATCGCGTCATCGCCATCGATATCGACGGACCAGCTAACGCGACGGTCCATGTCGTTGGCGTCGATTCGGTGACCCCCGATCGGCCCATGATCGTTCTCGGGCGCGACCAGACCACCGAATTGCGGCTGCTGGTGACGGCGCCGTCCGAGAACAACCCCGAAAAATCGATCCCGGTGCGATTCCGGGTGACCGACATCGGCCTCGGCGAGGTCGCGTCTGCGATCGACAATTTCGTCACGCCGTAGCATTCCGACGGAGCATCGCATGGACAGAGCGTCTCATACACCGAAACCGTTGACCGGACGCACGGTGCTATTTCTGTTGGTCGCGTTCTTTGGTGTCGTGATCGGAGTCAATCTGGTCATGATGAAGTTCGCGATCCAGACCTTGCCGGGCACCGAAGTCGACAGCGCCTATAGCGCCAGCCTGGCCTATGAGGGGGAGATCGCGGCCGCCCATGATCAGAACGCGCGCAACTGGCAAGTCGACGCACACGTTCAGCGCGGCCCCGATGGTGGTGCGACGCTGCAGGTGGAGGCACGGGACAACAACGGCCGGCCGATGTCCGGCCTGAAGTTTCAGGGCCGCTTCGAACGTCCAACCGACAGGCGCGCGGATCAGGCGGTGACACTTGCGGAGACCGGGATTGGCATCTACCGCGGCAGCGCGTCGCTGATCGCGCCGGGGCAATGGGACCTCGTGCTTCAGGGCGATGCGGCGGGCCGACGGATGT
This sequence comes from Bradyrhizobium erythrophlei, assembly GCA_900129675.1. Lineage (GTDB taxonomy): Bacteria > Pseudomonadota > Alphaproteobacteria > Rhizobiales > Xanthobacteraceae > Bradyrhizobium > Bradyrhizobium erythrophlei_A. The sequence continues at coordinate 868,612 of FSRD01000003.1, forward strand.
TCCTGTCGAAGAATCGTGTGCTGTTGAACTAGGAAGGCATCGACTATGCAGGCCGTGCGCGACTTTTCGCATTACGTCCGGGACGCAGGCTCCGGTCTGTCCCACATCGATCTTGCAGTCGAGGGCGTCAGTTGCGCCGGATGCATGTCCAAGATCGAGCGCGGACTGTCTGCGATCCCCGACGTCACGCTCGCACGCGTCAATCTCACCGACCGCCGGGTGGCGCTGGAATGGCGCCAGGGAGCGGTCGATCCGGCCCGATTCATCGACCGGCTCGCCGAACTCGGCTACAAGGCTCATCCATTCGAGACCGAAAGCGCGGAGGCCGCGGAAGCCGAGCGATCGCGCTTCCTGCTGCGCTGCCTCGGGGTTGCGGCGTTCGCGACCATGAACGTGATGATGCTGTCGATCCCGGTGTGGTCCGGCAACATCGGCGACATGATGTCCGAGCAGCGCGATTTCTTTCACTGGCTGTCGGCGCTGATCGCGCTACCGGCCGCAGCCTATGCCGGCCAACCGTTCTTCCGCTCGGCGTATCAGGCGTTGCGCACCCGCAACGTCAACATGGACGTTCCGATCAGCGTCGGCGTCATGCTGGCGCTGGGCATGTCGCTGATCGAGACTATCCATCACGCCGAGCATGCCTATTTCGATGCGGCGATCATGTTGCTGACGTTTCTGCTGGTGGGCCGTTATCTCGACCAGAATATGCGACGACGAACGCGCGCGGTTGCTGGAAACCTGGCGGCGCTCAAGGCCGAGACCGCGACCAAGTTCGTCGGCGCCGGCGAGATCGCCGAGGTGCCGGTCGCCGCGATCCATACCGGCGACATCGTCCTGCTGCGGCCCGGCGAGCGCTGCGCGGTCGATGGCACGGTCATCGAGGGCCGATCCGAGATCGACCAAAGCCTGATCACCGGCGAAACCGTGCACGTCACCGCAGCGCAAGGCACGGCCGTTTATGCCGGGTCGCTCAACATCTCGGGCACGCTGCGCGTCCGCGTCTCGGCGGCGTCGGATGGCACGCTGCTGGCGGACATCACCCGACTGCTCGACAATGCCTTGCAGGCCCGCTCACGATATGTGCGTCTCGCAGACCGCGCGTCGAGGCTCTATGCGCCGGTGGTGCATGCCGCGGCGCTGCTGACCATGATCGGCTGGGTTTTGATGGGGGCGAACTGGCACGACGCGGTTGTTACCGCGATCGCGGTCTTGATCATCACCTGTCCCTGCGCGCTTGGCCTCGCCATCCCGACCGTCCAGACGGTGGCTTCGGGCGCAATGTTCCGCGCCGGCGTGCTGCTCAATTCGGGCGATGCCATCGAACGGCTGGCCGAGGTCGACCGGATTATCTTCGACAAGACCGGAACCCTGACCTTGCCTGAGCTCGACGTCGTCAATTCCGCAGCTATCCCGCCCGAAATGTTCGAGCTTGCCGGACGGCTGGCGCTCGCAAGCCATCATCCGGTGGCCGCCGCGGTGGCGCGTGCGTCGAACGCCCGGTCGCCGCTGGCCGGCGTGGTCGAGGAGCCCGGGCAGGGCGTTCGCGCTTTCATCGAGGGCGAGGAGATCAGGCTGGGTAGGCCGTCCTTTTGCGGCGCCGATCGGCTGGCCAACGAGATTCTGATCCGGGACCCGGAAGTGTCGGCCGTCGCGTTCAGCCGGGACGGTGTCCGCTATGTGTTCGCGGTCCGGCAGCTTCTGCGCCCGGATGCGCCAGCGATGATGGCCGCGCTTCAGGCACGCGGCATCGCGGTGGAGATTGTCTCGGGCGACCGGGAGCCGGCGGTGCGGGCGGCCGCGCAATCGCTCGGAATTGGCGAGTGGCGCGCCGGCGTCACGCCGGCCGACAAGATCGCGCGCATCGACGAACTGAAACAGCAGGGCTTCAAGGTCATGATGGTCGGCGACGGGCTGAATGACGCGCCGGCGCTCGCCGCCGCGCATGTTTCGATGTCACCGATCAGTGCCGCCCATCTGAGCCAGGCGACCGCGGATCTTGTGTTTCTCGGCAAGCCGCTTGCTCCGGTGGTTGCTGCGATCGACTTCTCGCGGAAGGCGCTGTATTTGATGCGGCAGAATCTCTGGCTTGCGGTCGGATACAATTTCCTGGCGGTTCCGATCGCGATTGCCGGGTTCGTGACGCCGCTGATCGCCGCGGTCGCGATGTCCGGCTCCTCACTGCTGGTGATGCTGAACGCGCTTCGTGCACGCGGCGTCGCGCAACGGAGGTCATGATGGAAGTGCTGGTCATTCTGGTGCCGCTGGCGCTCGGCCTCGGCCTCGTGGGGTTGCTTGGATTTCTTTGGTCGCTCAAGAGCGGGCAGTATGACGATCTCGACGGCGCGGCCTGGCGGGCCATTGCCGATGATGAGCCGGTGACGGAGCATCCGTCAGACAGACCCGCTTAGGCGCCTTGATCGCAAGTTGGGGTCCGCCATCTCCGATCCCGGCTAGTTCTGCATTTGCTTGACGGCGCAATGTTGGATGATCCGGAAGCGTGCGTCGGCATGGTCCTGACGGAACAATGCGATCCGGTCGATCGCGAGCGTCTTGAGACCGATTGCGGAAAAGCGATCCCTTAGCATCGCCATCACGGGCTCGCGCCGCGCTTCATCCAGTCGGCCGGTCAGCGTCATGTGAAACCGAAACTCTTCCATCACATAAGGGTAGCCCCAGCGATCGAGATATTCACACTGCCTCGGTGTCAGCTTCGCGGGATTTCGTCGCGCGCGATCCCCGGCCGTCAGCGGCGCGCGGAATGAATCGAATTCGTGGGTCACATCCCCGACAAACTGCAGCAGTTCCGCCGACGGTTTGGCCGGCATCACGGCGATAAAGCCGCTGATCGAATCGACGACGGGCTCAATCGCCGGAATGGAGCGTGCCGTAGCGGCGAAAGACTCGCACGCCGCGGCCAGCTCAGCCTCGGTCCTGCCGGGCGCCAGCGCCATTGGCGCCTTCAGCGTGGCGTGAAAGCCGTACTTTCGGGGATCCTGGGTCAGGTCGTGCCAGTCGGGCCTTGCCAGGGTCACGTCACCCGGAAAGGGCAGGTCGTCCCCGCGATAGGCGTCGTAGCCGAGCAGATCTGCGCCAAAACGGTCCAGCACACTGCCGGGTGCGGGAGCGTAATAGATGGCATAGCGTGGATAATTCCCCATCGCCGCACAATAGAGCCGCGTCACGCGGCTGCAACTGCCTTGCGCGGGATGGCGGATGAATGGATGAGACGGCTCGCATCCGTCAAATGCACCAGACGTCCCGCGGCAATGACCGCGACGACTCGCGGCCGCAGCGGCACCCTGTCATCGACGAGGATGATGTCGGCGCGCTGGCCTTCGGCGAGAACGCCGCGATCTCCAAGACCCGCAGCGCGCGCCGGCGCCGCCGAAATCAGCTCCCAGGCTTTGGCAAGCGGCAGCACGCCGTCGGCATCAAGCCGGAACGCCGCCAGCAATTGCGCCGGATAGTAATAATCGGACGCCAGCACCGAACACAGGCCCTTGGCGATCATGTCGGATGCCTTGGTCCATCCGGTATGACTGCCGCCGCGCACGACGTTGGGCGCGCCGAACACGATGAAGTCGCCGGCCTCGGCCGCCTCGCGCGCGGTTTCCTCGTTCACCGGAAATTCGGCTATGCCGACGCCTTGCGAGCGAAATGCCGCCCGCATCGCCGGGCTTTCATCGTCGTGCGACAGCATCCGGACATCGGCTAGGCGCGCGGCCTGCGCCAGGCGTGCGATCGATGGAGGCACATCGTGAGCGCGGGAAACGACCCGCTCAACCAGCCGGTCGAACGCGTCGTTCGGGAGTCCGGTTCGTTCCACCATGCGGCTGCGCTTTTGGGGTTTTGCCAGACTGGTAATCGTCGAATCCATGTGATCGTTGAACGCCAGGAGATCGATGCGTCCTTCTGCCAGCCATTTGGCGATTTCGGCCTCGGCATCGAGATTGTAGGTCTCGTGACGCAGATGGAATCGGGTATCGGCGGCAAGCTGCGGCCGCATCGATTCGATCGCCTCGAGCAAAAGCCTTGCATTATCGCCGCTGCGCAGTCCGGGCTCCCAGGACCATGTCGTGGCGTGATAGACGGTGGTGATGCCGTTGCTGATCGCCTGCCGGTCGCTGTCCGCCAGCGCAACATCGACGGGAAAGTCGACCCCGGCGCGCGGCATCATCTGCCGCTCGAACGCGTCGCCATGCAGGTCGACGATGCCAGGCAGCACCTTCAAGCCATCGGCGTTAATATGGAATGAAGTGCGTCCCTGGTCCGAACCCACAGCGCTGATTTCGCGACCGGCGACCCGCAGCGAGGTCTCGACAAACTCGCGACCGACCAGCGCCCGGCCACCTTCTAGAAGGATATCGGTCACGACATTGCACTCCGCCGTCTGGCGTGGGAGCGAGCCGAGCCGCCCGCCGCCTCATATTTCGCGAGGAAATCCTCGACGCCAAGCCTTCGGAAATCAGGCAGGGCGGTACGAAGCGTCTCATGGTCCCAATCCCACCATCCAAGCTCGGCCAGCCGGCTGGTGATGGCCTCGGGAAACCGCCGCTTGATCGCCCGCGCCGGATTTCCCGCCACGATGGTGTAGGCGGGTACGTCCTTGGTCACGATCGCACCAGCCGCGACCACCGCGCCGGTGCCGACCGAGCGCCCCGGCAACACGATGGCGCCATGCCCGATCCAGACGTCATGGCCGATATGGACGCGGTGTTCGCGCCGCCATTCAAAGAAATCGGCGTCGTCGCTCTCGCCGGGAAAATAGGCGCTGGCGCGATAGATGAAATGCGCCTGCGACGCCCGGTGCATCGGATGATTGCCGGGGTTGATCCGGGTCATCGCCGCGATCGAGCAGAATTTTCCGATCGTGGTGTAGGTGATCTGTGCGTCGTTCACGACATAAGAATAGTCGTCCATGGAGACGTCGAGCAGGATGGTCCGCGCACCGACCTCGGTATAGGCGCCGAGTTGGCTTTCACGCACCGAGGCGGTGGGATCGACGGTCGGTTCAACGGAGAGCATCTTGCCGGCCATTTTGCGTTCCATGAGCAATCGGGATTAGAGGCGCTGCGCACGTCATCAATGGGCCTGATGACGATGTCATGACGGATTTATGACGATTGTCTCCGGTGTGGATGACCACCGCACCGCGGCGCGGCTGTCACACAACTGTTAGATACCAGCGCTAGCGATGACCGGGGACGACGCGGTTGGAGCATTGCATGCTGGTGGTAGAAGGTTTGACGTGCCGTTTCGGCACCAAAGCCGCGGTTGACAATGCTTCCTTCTCGGTAGCGCCCGGTGCCTTTATCGGTGTGATCGGCCGGTCCGGCGCCGGCAAATCGACGCTGCTGCGGATGATCAACCGCCTCGCTGACCCCACCGAAGGCCGGATCCTGTTCGAAGGCGTCGATGTCACTGCGCTGCGTGGCAGGGAGTTGCGGCAGTGGCGTGCGCGTTCGGCGATGATCTTTCAGCAATTCAACCTGGTTGGCCGGCTCGATGTGTTGACCAATGTGTTGATGGGGCGGTTGGCGGAAATCCCGTCCTGGCGTTCGCTGGCGCAGCTTTGGCCCGAACACGACAAGGCGCTGGCGATGTCCGCGCTCGAGCAGTTCGATATGGGCTCGCTCGCGGCCCAGCGCGCCGACCAGCTTTCCGGCGGCCAGCAGCAGCGCGTCGCGATTGCGCGCGCGCTGGTGCAGGAGCCGGACATCATCCTCGCCGACGAGCCGATCGCCTCGCTCGATCCGCGCAACACCCGGATCGTGATGGACGCACTGCTGCGCATCAACAAGCACTTCGGCATCACGGTGATCTGCAATTTGCATTCGCTCGATCTGGCGCGAATCTATTGCGATCGCCTGATCGGGATGTCGGCTGGCCGCGTAGTATTCGACGGCGCGCCCGCGATTCTGACCGATCATATTGCGCGTGAGCTTTACGATCTCGAGGCCAACGAAGTCATGGGCAGCGCGCCGATTCATGCGCCTGAAACCGCAACCGTTCCGGCGCTCGGCACCGCAGCTGCGGCCTGAGCAATTGCTTCAGTACAGGGCGGCCGTTGCGAGCCTGCAATCGGCCGATGGGCGTAACTACAACAAGAGGGTACATCATGATCACTCGTCGCATCGTTCTGGCCGGCGCCGCCGCGCTGGCGTTCACCGCATCCGCGTCAGCCGAAGACTGGAAGGCGAAATATCCGGAAATCACCTTTGCCGTGATTCCGGCCGAGAACGGCTCGGGCGTTCTTGAACGCTATACGCCGTTCGTGAACTATCTGTCGAAAGAGCTCGGCATCAAGGTGAACCTGCGCGTCGCCAACGACTATGCCGCCGTCATCGAAGGGCAACGCGCCGGCAACATCCATATCGGCTATTACGGTCCGGCGTCCTTCTCGCGCGCCCGCCTCACCGGGGTGAAGACCGACGCCTTCGTAATCGATGTCAACGCCGACGGCTCCAAGGGTTATTATTCGGTGTTCTACGTGCTCGCCAAGAGCCCGTACCAGAAGATTGAAGACCTAAAGGGCAAGAACCTCGGCCTGGTCGACCCGAATTCGACGTCGGGCAACAACATGCCGCGTTTCAAGATGAACCAGATGGGTATTGATCCCGACGCCTATTTCTCCAAGGTGATTTTCACCGGCAGCCATGAGAACGCCGTGCTGGCGCTGGCCCAGGGCACGGTCGATGTCGCCGCCAATTGGTGGAACGCGGAAGATGATTCGAACCTCACCCGCATGCTCGCCAAGAACATGGTCAAGTCGAGCGACGGCACGCCGCTGAAGAAGGAAGATTTTCGCGTCATCGTGAAGTCGGACCTCATCATCAACTCGCCCTACGCCTATCTCAGCGACCTGCCCGAGGACATGAAGGCCGCGATCAAGCAGGCATTCCTCAACGCGCCCGAAAAGGACAAGGAAGCCTTCAAGAAGCTGTCCGATGGGAAGAATCTGCCCTGGCAGCCGATTACCAACGCGGACTACGACAAGACCATCGAGCTGATTAAGTTCGTCGACAATCTGCGCAAGAAGGCGTCCTGATCGATCGGCGGATACAACACCAGGCCGGGTCCATGTGACCCGGCCTTTTTCTCGTTTGGCATCTGAACCGGATCGTAATCGTCGATGGCCACGGCCGTATCCATTCTGCCAGGCCCGCAGCTGGCGGCGCTCAACGACGCCTATCGCAGGGCGGTCGCGCGCAAGCGCTTGCGGATGACATTGGCGGCGGCGGTGTTTTTTGCCGCACTTGTCGTTGCCGCCATCGGCGCGGAAGTGAACCTGCGCACGTTCTTCACCTATTTCGGAAACTTCGTCAGCTATTTCGACCGTATCTTCACGCTGGAAAGCGGCGCCCGGGTCTGGACCGACATCGGTGAGTGGTTCTGGGGCTGGCACAAATGGCTGAAGATGCTCGGGGAAACCATCCTGATCAGCTATGTCGGCACCCTGGCCGGAGCGGTGCTGGCGTTTGGGCTGAATTTCCTTGCGGCCGAAAATACCTCGCCGGCGCCGTGGCTGCGCTTCGTGGTCCGCCGTCTGCTGGAATTCGCCCGGACGGTTCCCGGCATCGTGTTCGCGTTGATCTTCGTCATTGCATTCGGCCTCGGACCGATGGGGGGCGTGCTCGCCATCGCCATCCATTCCACCGGCGCGCTCGGAAAGCTGTTCTCCGAGATCGTCGAAAACGCCGACATGAAGCCGGTTGAAGGCGTACGATCGACCGGCGCAAGCTGGCTGTCCTGCATGCGGTTCGCGGTGCTGCCGCAGGTGACCGCAGGCTACGCGAGCTACGCGCTGCTGCGCTTTGAGATCAACGTCCGCGAGGCGTCCGTCATGGGCTTCGTCGGCGCCGGGGGCATCGGGCAGGAACTCGTGGTCGCGATCCGGAAATTCTACTATTCGGACGTCAGCGCGATTTTGGTTATGATCATCGTCACCGTCTTTGTGATTGATATCGCCACCGGGTGGTTGCGCGGCCGGCTGTTCGGCAAGGACGCCCGCGCATGAGCCAGCTACCGAAACCCGATGCAGGGCAGCTGCGGGCGAGATACCCCGACGTCTTCGACCGGCCGGCTTCGGCGCGGCTGGCGATGCCGGCGATGATCCTTGGCGCTTTCGCCATTTTCGTGTTCGGGCTGGTCGATCTCGAGTTCTCGCCGGCAAGGTTGTTTTCAGGCATGCACCAACTTGGCTGGATCACGCTGATGATGATCCCGCCCGACCCAGGCTCCTCGTTGCCGATTTATCTCTCCGCGCTTGGCGAAACCTTGTCGATCGCGTTGCTCGGCACCACGATCGCAGCGGTGTTCGCGCTGCCGGTCAGCCTGCTCGCGGCGCGAAATATCATTCCCTCGAAACTGATGCGCTTTCCCGTTCGCCGGTTCCTGGACTCCATCCGCGGCGTCGATACGCTGATCTGGGCGCTGGTATGGATCAATGTGGTCGGCCTCGGCCCGTTCGCCGGCGTGCTGGCGATCGCGGTGTCCGACTTCGGCGCGTTCGGTAAATTGTTTTCCGAGGCGATCGAGGCCGCCGACAAGAAGCAGGTTGAGGGCATCCGCGCCTCCGGTGGCAGTGTCCTGCACGAGATACGTTTCGGCTTGATGCCGCAGGTACTGCCTGTGATCGCAGGCCAGGTGCTCTATTTCTTCGAATCGAACACGCGCTCGGCCACCATTATCGGCATCGTCGGAGCCGGCGGTATCGGCCTGCAGCTGGCTGAGCAGATCCGCGTGCTGGAGTGGCAGAAGGTCTCGTTCCTGATCCTGATGATCCTGGTGGCGGTTGCCGCGATCGACTGGATTTCGGGCAAGCTGCGTTTCGCGATCATCGGGCGGCGCGCGGTCGCCCAGTTTTAGCTGTTCTCGACCAGGAACTCGACGCGCTCGGCGGCAAAACGGGAGCGTTTTGTCACGAGCGGCTTGCCGTCGGGGTCGACGTCGGTGCTGTCGACCACGAGGACCGGGCGCCCGAGCGCAAGGTCCAGCCGTGCGGCGTCGGAAGCGTCTGCGATAGCCGCGCTGATCCGGGTTGATCCCCGGCGATAGTCGCGGATGCCGTAATGCGCGAGCAGCTTTGTCATCGAGCGTGCGCTGGCGAACACGCTCCCGGCGTCGGGAAAGCGTTCGGCCGATAGCCACGTGGTGCTGACACAGATCGGGGTACGGTCGGCTAATCGCACCGATTCGATCCGAATCAACGGCGTGCCGGTCTTCAGTGCAAGTTCCCGCGCCAGTTCGCGCGTCGCGACTTCCTCGGAGGCGTCGATCAGCTGGCCGTGCGGCTCGCGGCCGCCGGCGCCGACGATTTCGGAAAACCGCGTCCGCGAGCGCAGGGGATAGGCCAGCCGCCGCGTCTCGACATAGGTGCCGCTGCCGCGCTCGGCGCGCACCAACCCGCGTTCCGCCAGCGTCGCCAACGCGCGGCGGACGGTATGGCGGTTGACCCGGTAGGTCTCGGCGATCTCGGTCTCGCCCGGCAGCTTTTCACCGGCTGCAAAGCGGCCATCGGCGATGCCGCGCTCGATTCCGTCGGCGACCTGCCGCCACAGCGCGACGCCGGTAGCAGCATCCTGCATGCTCATGGTGTGGACCCGCCCATGGAACGCATCCGGAAAATCATCCTCCTCTTCCTCTTGTCACGAAACAGTCATGGCGTTTCGTTATCAAGTTGTCTAGTATCATAGACAACTTGATTCCAGCAAGGGCCGCTATGACCGAAACGACAGAAAATGCCAGGCAGGCGCAGCGCAAGGCGGCGATGGCGGTGCTCGCGCATTCCGATGCAGCCGACATCATGGGCCGTCTCGATGCGGTCGCGTTGCCGGCCCATGAAAATCTGCGCGAGCCCGAGAATGGCCTCGTGATGGTGCGCGGCCGCATCGGCGGCGACGGTGCTCCGTTCAATCTTGGCGAGGCGACCGTATCGCGTGCGGCGGTGCGGCTTTCGACCGGCGAAGTGGGGTTCGGCTACACGCTCGGGCGTGACCGGCAGAAGGCCCGGATGATCGCGCTGTGCGATGCCATGCTGCAGTCGGATCAATTCGCCGGGGCCGTCGAATCCGGTGTGATCGCGCCGTTGCGTGCCGCGATGGTCGCGAACCGGAACCGCGACGCTGCGGAGACCGCAGCGACGCGGGTTGATTTCTACACACTGGTGCGCGGTGAGGGGTGAGGCATGACCACGGTTGCGGAGTTACCAGCAGGATTTATCGACAAGGTATTGTCGGCGCAGTCGACCTTCCGCTCGGTGATGGATGCGATGGCGCGCCCCGGCAGCGTTCAGCGCATCGAGGCGGTCGCAGGCGAGCCGGCCGGCGTGATGCGCGGCACTGCGGCCATCGCACTGACCTTGTTCGATCATGATACGCCGATCTGGCTCGATGCCCGGATGTCCCAGACATCGGCCGTCGCCAAATGGCTGAATTTCCACACCAGCGCGCCGGTGACTACGGATTCCTCGATTGCCAGCTTTGCGTTGATCGGCGACGCGCCGGGCCTTCCGGCGCTGGAACGGTTCGCGTTCGGCAGCAATGAATATCCCGATCGCTCCACGACGCTGATCCTGCAGGTCGAAAGCCTCACCACAGGGCCGGCCTTCGAATTGCGGGGTCCTGGCATCGACGGCACGATTGTGCTGCAGGCCACGATCCAGCCGCCGGATCTGTTCGAGCGCCTCGCGATCAATCAGGCATTGTTTCCCCGCGGCATCGACGTCGTGCTGGTCCATGACGATGTCATTGTCGCGATACCCCGCACCGCGCGGCTCATCGCAAGGGGGACCTGATCATGTATGTTGCCGTTAAGGGAGGCGAGCGCGCCATCGAGAACGCCCACCGCCTGCTGGCGCATGAGCGTCGTGGCGATCGGGATGTTCCGGAAGTGTCGCTCGACCAGATCTCGGAACAGCTCTCGCTCGGCGTCGACCGCGTCATGACCGAAGGCTCGCTGTATGACCGCGAGCTTGCGGCGCTCGCCATCAAGCAGGCGCGTGGCGACATGATCGAGGCGATCTTCCTGGTCCGTGCCTTCCGCGCCACGCTGCCGCGGTTCGGCGCGACCGAGCCGGTCGATACCGGTGAGATGCAGGTGCGCCGCCGGATTTCATCGACCTTCAAGGACATTCCGGGCGGTCAGATTCTGGGGCCGACGTTCGACTATACCCATCGCCTGTTGGATCCGCAGCTGGCGGAGGGGTGGGTGCCTGAGCCGCCCGCGACGGGTGAGGCGTCAGCCGCGGCCATGCCGCGCGTGACCGACATTCTCGGCCGCGACGGCCTGATCGAGCCGTCACCCGAAGCGGTCGCTGATTCAGCGGTCGGCGACCTCACGCGCGAGCCGCTCAGCTTTCCGGCCGATCGTGATTTGCGGTTGCAGAACCTGGCGCGGGCCGATGAGGGCTTTCTGCTGGCGCTTGGCTATTCCTCGCAGCGCGGCTACGGCCGCAACCACCCCTTCGCCGGCGAAATTCGCTTCGGCGTGGTCGAGGTTGAATTTTTCGCCGAAGATGCCGGCTTCGCGGTGCCGCTCGGCGGAATCGCGCTGACCGAATGCCAGATGGTCAACCAGTTCAAGGGCTCGGCGAGCGAAGCACCGTGCTTTACCCGTGGCTACGGTCTGGCGTTCGGACAAAGCGAGCGCAAGACCATGTCGATGGCGCTGGTCGACCGTACTTTACGTGCGCGCGAACTCGCGGAAGAGGTCGTTGCTCCTGCCCAGGATGAAGAGTTTGTGATGTCGCATTCGGACAATGTGCAAGCGACCGGATTCGTCGAGCATCTCAAGCTGCCGCATTACGTCGACTTTCAGTCCGAGCTCGGCCTGTTGCGCAAATTGCGCAAGGAGTTTGCCGAGGCTGCGGAAGCTCCGGAGATGCAGGAGGCCGCCGAATGAACGCTCCAGCTTACAATTTTGCCTATCTCGACGAGCAGACCAAACGGATGATCCGACGTGCGATCCTCAAGGCGATCGCAATTCCCGGCTATCAGGTGCCGTTCGCCAGCCGCGAAATGCCGATGCCATATGGCTGGGGCACCGGCGGTGTGCAGGTGACCGCGGCGATCCTCGGTCCCGATGACGTGCTGAAGGTGATCGACCAGGGTTCCGACGACACCACCAACGCGATCTCGATTCGAAAGTTCTTTGGCAAGACCGCTGGCGTCGCGACCACGACCAACACTACGGACGCCACCGTGATCCAGACCCGGCACCGGATTCCCGAGGCACCGCTGCATGACGGGCAGATTCTGGTCTATCAGGTGCCGATCCCGGAACCCCTGCGTTTCCTTGAGCCGCGCGAGACCGAGACGCGGCGCATGCATGCGCTCGGCGAATACGGCCTGATGCACGTCAAGCTGTACGAGGACATCGCCCGCTTCGGCCACATCGCGACCTCCTACGCCTATCCGGTGAAGGTGAATGCGCGCTATGTGATGGACCCGTCGCCGACGCCGAAATTCGACAATCCCAAGATGGACAATTGTCCGGCGCTGCAATTGTTCGGCGCCGGGCGCGAAAAGCGCATCTATGCGATCCCGCCGCACACCACGGTGGTCTCGCTCGATTTCGAGGACCACCCGTTCACGCGTTACCGGTTCGACGCGCCCTGTGCACTGTGCGGGGCCGGTGATTCCTATCTCGACGAGATCGTCACCGACGACAGGGGCGGCCGGATGTTCGTCTGCTCCGATACCGATTATTGCGAGACACGCCAGGCGGCGGGCCATCGCGGCAGCGAGAGCGCGGCCCCGCACAAGGAGAGGGCGCATGGCTGAACAGGTGTGCGGGCCGGAAAACGACCAGCCGCTGCTGGTCGCCGAAGGACTGGGCAAGAATTATGGCCGGCTGATCGCCTGCCGCGATGTGTCGTTTGCGCTCTACCCCGGCGAGGTGCTGGCGATCGTCGGCGAGTCCGGCTCGGGCAAGACGACGCTGCTGCAGCTATTGTCGGCGCAGCTTGCGGCGAGCGCCGGACGGGTGTCGTACCGGATGCGCGATGGCGTGTTGCGCGATCTCGCGAGCCTTGGCGAGGCCGAGCGGCGCTTTCTGTTCCGGACCGACTGGGGCTATGTGCATCAGGATCCGGCGCAGGGCTTGCGGATGGCCGTCTCCGCCGGCGCCAATGTCGGCGAACGGCTGATGGCGGTCGGCTGGAATCACTATGGCCGCATCCGCGACACCGCCTCGTCATGGCTTGAACGCGTCGAGATCGATGTCGGCCGCATCGACGATGCGCCGCGCACCTATTCGGGTGGCATGCGGCAGCGGCTGCAAATCGCGCGCAATCTGGTCACCGAGCCGCGCCTGGTGTTCATGGATGAGCCGACCGGCGGCCTCGATGTGTCGGTCCAGGCGCGCCTGCTCGATCTCATGCGCAACCTCGTCAGCGAGCTGGGTCTGGCGGCCATAGTCGTCACCCACGACCTCGCGGTGGCGCGGCTATTGTCGCATCGCGTGATGGTGATGAAGGGCGGCCGCGTCATCGAGACCGGACTGACCGATCAGGTGCTCGACGATCCCCGCGAGCCCTACACCCAATTGCTCGTTTCCTCGATTTTGCCGGCATGAGCTGAACCAATGACTGCGATGATCGACATAGCAAACGCCGAAAAGACTTTTACCATGCATCTGCAGGGTGGGGTGGAACTGCCGGTGGTCCGCTGCGTCTCGTTTCATGTCGAGCCGGGCGAATGCGTGGTGCTGTCCGGCCCATCCGGCGCGGGCAAATCGTCGATCCTCAAGATGATGTTCGGCAATTACCGTTGCGACGGCGGCCGGATCGGAATCCGGCACCAGGGCGCCATGATGGATCTCGCCAAGGCCGAGCCGCGCCAGGTTCTCAGCGTGCGTCGCGCTACCATCGGCTATGTCAGCCAATTCCTGCGCGCGGTGCCGAGGGTGGCGACCATCGACGTCGTGGCCGAACCCCTGATCGCGAACGGAGTGGCGCGTCCCGAAGCGCGCGAGAAGGCCGGTGCGCTGTTGCACCGCCTCAATATTCCCGAACGGCTGTGGGCGCTGCCGCCATCGACCTTCTCGGGCGGCGAGCAGCAGCGCGTCAACATCGCGCGCGGCTTCATTTCCGATCTGCCAATTCTGCTTCTGGACGAGCCGACCGCTTCGCTCGATGCCGCCAATCGGGCCGTCGTGGTCGAGTTGATCGACCAGAAGAAGCGCCAGGGTGTGGCGATGGTGGCGATCGTCCATGACGACGAAATCCGCCGTCTGATCGCCGATCGGATCGTTGATGTGACGTCGTTCGCGGCTGCGGCATGAAGGAAGAGATGTGAGATGACTTCGATCAAGCACGAGACCGTCATTGCAAACGCCAGGATAATCCTGGCCGATCGCGTGATCGAACGTGGCTGGGTGGCTTTTGCCGATGGCCGCATCGCTGAATTCGGCGAAGGCCATGCGCCTGCCGGCAGCGAGGATGCCGCAGGCGACCTGATCATGCCCGGCCTGATCGAACTGCATACCGATCATCTCGAAGCGCATTATGTGCCGCGCCCAAAAGTGTTCTGGGATCCGATTGCGGCGGTCGTCTCCTATGACGGACAGTTGGCGACATCGGGCATCACGACGGTGCTGGATTCGCTGCGGGTCTGGCGCGAGGACGGCGCCGAAGAGGTTGACGGCCGGGCCGGGGTATTGGCTGAGGCGATCGCATCGGCGCGGGAGGCGAACCTGCTGCGTGCCGATCATTTCCTGCATCTGCGCTGCGAGATCCCGATGCCGAGCGTGGTCGAGGAGGCCAGGGAGCTGATCGGCCGGCCGGATGTGCGGCTGATGTCGCTGATGGATCATACGCCCGGCCAGCGTCAGTTCCGCGACGAGGTCAAGCTGCGCGACTATTATCGCGGCAAGGGCGCCGGCATGACGGACGCCGAGCTCGATGTGCTGTTCGCGAGACGGTTTACCTATCAGAAAACCTATGCCGCCACCAATATGCGCGCGATCGTCGCGCTGGCGCAGCAATATGAAATCCCGCTCGCCAGTCACGACGATACGACCGAGGAAAATGTCGCCGACGCCATCAGCGATCGCGTATCGGTGGCAGAGTTTCCGACCACGATCGAGGCCGCGCGCGGACTGCATCAGGCGGGTATTGGCATCCTGATGGGGGCGCCGAACGTGGTGCGGGGCGGCTCGCATTCCGGCAACATCGCCGCGATCGATCTCGCGCGCGAAGGGCTGTTGGACATCCTGTCGTCCGACTACATTCCATCGAGCCTTTTGATGGCCGCCCTGCAATTGCCCGAGCGCGTGCCGGCAATCGATCTGGCGTCGGCGGTTCGTACCGTCACCAAGACGCCGGCGGAAGCCGTGGGGCTCGTTGACCGCGGCGAGATCGCCGTCGGCAAGCGCGCCGACCTGATCCGGGTGCACGTCGCCCATAACGTTCCGGCGGTGCGCAGTGTCTGGCGCGAAGGGCAGCGTGTGGCATGACGGAGGCACCTGTCGTCGCGGAACACCGTACGTCCATGGTCGAAGCCGGCCGGCTCATTCTGGTGGTTGGGCCGAGCGGCGCGGGCAAGGATACGCTGCTTGGACTCGCAAAAGCGGCCTGCGCCGATGATCCCAACATTGTCTTTGCGCGCCGCGTGATCACGCGCGCAGCTTCTTCCTCCGAGGATAACGAAGAGGTGAGCCCCGACGGATTCCAGAAGGCGCTCGGGCGCGGCGACTACGCCATCCATTGGGAGGCGCATGGCCACTGCTACGCCTTGTCCCGCACAATGGACGACGAACTGCGCGCCGGCCGCACGGTCATCGCCAACGTATCCCGCACTGTGATCGGCGCCATGCGCCGCGCGTACCCCGACGTCGTGGTGGTTTCAATTACGGCTCCGCCGAACGTCCTTGCCGAAAGGCTTGCGATGCGGCGCCGGAGCAGCGATGGAAAAATCGAGCACCGGCTCGGCCGCACGGTCGATGACGCCTCGGCTCAGCCCAACGTCACCATCGTGAATGTCGATAGCGCCGAATATCACGCGCGCCAGTTCGTCCGGATTATCAAGGGCGATCGCTGGGACGCGTAGGCCCGCAGAAGGACGGCTGTTACTCGCCCGATAGCGCAGCCGAGAGACGGTCCCACGCCAGGGCATCTCCGGGCAATCCAAATCTCAGCCACTGCGGTTCACGTGGAAAGCTGCGAACGTGGATACCATGGCTGCCCAACTGTTCGGCGAGCTTGATCGCTTCGACATGACGGGCAAGGCGGAAGAGCGGTGTCCCGCCGAGCACAGTAAAGCCGGCGGCGTCCAGCACGGCATCGAGCCGTTGCTGATCAGACCGAAGGCGCGCGGTCGTCTCGGCGAGCCAACGCGGGTCAGAGAGCGCGGCCTTGCCGATCCGCAGGGCAGGGCCTGAAACTGCCCAAGGGCCGAATTCAGCGCGGATGCGCGTTGCAAGCGGGATCTCGGCAATCGCAAAGCCGAGCCGCAGTCCTGCCAATCCATAGGTCTTACCGAAGGACCTCAGAACGATTGTCGCAGGCGGCGGATCGGAGGCGATGCTCGCGGTTTCGGGAAGCACGTCGATGAAGGCTTCGTCGACGATGAGCAGACCGTTCTTTCTGGCAAGCGCTGTTGCAACGGTGCGAAGCCTGTTCACTGGAATAACACGCCCGGTCGGGTTGTCGGGATTGACGACGATGACAACATCGGCGCTTTCACTCTGATCGAGATCCTTCACGACCGAAACGCAATGGCCTTGTCTCGTCCAACAGGCCTCGTGCTCCTCGTAGGTAGGCCCGAGAATCTCCACGTGAGATGTCGGGACGAGACGGGGAAGAAGCTGGATCAAGGCCTGCGTGCCCGAAGCGGCGGCGATCATCCCGGATTCGGGGACGCGATACCTCGCCGCTGCCGCGGCCAGCAGCGCTTCCTCTTCAGAGCGCGCCGGCAGGCGCGACCAGATTTCCGCCGGTAGCTCGGGAATCGGGAAGGGGACAGGATTGATGCCGGTGGAAAGATCGATCCACGGCTCCGGCGCGCCGGGATACCGATCTCGCGCAGTGTCCAAATCGCCGCCATGCGAGATAGGTTCCGCAGTGGCAGGTCGCATGATAGGCAAGGCCCTTGCACTACCCAAATGTTCCGGATCACGCATGTTCGCTGAACTCGCTCTCACTGCGCTCGCTATCGAAGCCGCTTTCGGATTTCCGGACGTCCTCTATCGCAGGATCGGCCATCCCGTAGGCTGGATTGGAGCGCTGATAGCATGGTGCGAGCGCGCCTGGAACCGCCGTGAGTTCTCGTTTGAGCGCCGGCGCATGCTTGGCGTTGGAACACTGCTCTTGCTGCTCGCCGTCAGCGGTGTCTCCGCGATGGTCATTTTCCTGCTGGCACAACACTTTCTCGCAGGCTTCGCAACGACGCTCGTTTGCGGAGCCGTGGCCAGCACGCTGCTCGCCCAGCGCAGCCTTGATGCGCATGTCCTGGCCGTTGCCGATGCGCTGGAGCAAGAGGGGATCGAGGCTGGCCGTCGTGCCGTGTCGATGATAGTCGGGCGCGACACCGCATGCCTGGACGAAGCCGGGGTCAGCCGTGCCGCCATCGAAAGCCTGGCGGAGAATTTTTCTGACGGCGTCGTGGCGCCGCTGTTCTGGCTCTTGGTTGCGGGATTGCCTGGCATTTTCGGCTACAAGGCGATCAATACTGCGGACAGCATGATCGGCCACAAATCCGATCGCTATCTCGCCTTTGGCTGGGCATCGGCGCGCGTGGACGATCTCGTCAATCTGCCCGCATCGCGTCTCTCCGCGCTATGGCTGGTGCTGGCCGCGGCGGCCTTGTCCGGCCTTTCTCCGCGGAGCGCTATTGCGGCCGTCCGGCGCGATGCGAACGGGCACCGCTCGCCGAACGCAGGATGGCCCGAGGCAGCGATGGCGGGAGCGCTGGGTTTGAGGCTGGCGGGACCACGTGCTTATGACGGCGCGATGGTTGACGACCATTGGATCGGCGATGGCCGCGAGACCGCCTCCGCCCGGGATATTCGCCTGGCTCTCAGGCAATACCGGGTTGCATGCGTCATTCAATTTATGTGTGTCGCGGCACTCGCCGCAGCTATGGCGTTGCTTTGAGTTCGGGCTGGCGCGCGAGGTCAAGGAGGCGGTTGCAATCGATGTGTCGCTCGACGTGGTCGGCGAGCCGATCGAGGGTCGCCTCGACGTCGGCTTCGTAGGCAAGACCGGAAGCTTGGCCTGCAATACGACGCAGCCAGTGGCCGCGCTGCCGATCGTCGGAAAAGAGCCCGTGAACGTAGCACCCGGCGATGCGGCCCGAGCCGTTAACCGCGCCTTCGTTGCGTCCGTCGGCGAAACGCAGGAGCGGATTCTCGCATCCCTTGCCGGCCGTGCGTCCAACGTGCATTTCGTAACCCTTGAAGGGCGTGCTCCCGTCGGCACTCTCGCCGAAGATTTCGACGAGCATCTTGTCGCCCTGAAGCACCGTCTCGACATCCAGCAGTCCAAGACCGGCGACGGAACCAGCTGGTCCCTCGATTCCGTCGGGATCCGAAATATGCGTGCCGAGCATCTGATACCCGCCACAAATCCCAAGCACATGACCGCCACGCCGCGCATGCGCCCGCAGGTCCGTGTCCCATCCGGTTTCGCGCAGCACGGCGAGATCGGCCATGGTGGCCTTGGAGCCTGGCAGGACAACCAGCGCGGCGTCGCCGGGAATAGGCTCGCCGGGCCTGATGAAGACGAGATCGATGCCGGGCTCAAGGCGCAACGGATCAAAATCGTCAAAGTTCGAGATGCGGGGATAGGCAAGCACGACGATCAGGCTGCGGCCGCTATGGCCGCGAGGTCGGCCAGTCCCGAGTCCGAGCGCGTCTTCCGCCGGCAGCCTGTACGCCAGGTCGAAGAACGGCAGGAGACCGAGCGGCTGCCAGCCGGTGTGTCGTGCGATGGTTGCCATCCCATCGCTGAACAGCGACGGATCGCCGCGAAATTTGTTGACGATAAAACCGGCTATCATCGCGGCGTCCTCGGCGGCGATGACCGCCTTGGTACCAACCAGGCTGGCGATAACGCCGCCCCGGTCGATATCGCCGACCAGCACAACGGGCACGCCGGCCGCTCGTGCAAAGCCCATATTGGCGATGTCGGCGGCTCTCAGGTTCACTTCGGAGGCCGAGCCTGCGCCTTCGACCAGCACGAGGTCGGCCTCGCCTGCAATGTGGCGTAGGCTTTCGAGCACGGCGCCAAGAAGTCGGGGCTTCATGGCCTGATATTCGCGCCCCCTGGCGTTGCCGACGACAAGGCCCTGTACGACCACCTGCGACCCGGTTTCACTCTGGGGCTTTAGCAGCACCGGGTTCATGTGCACGCTCGGTTGCACACGGGCCGCCCGCGCCTGCAGCGCCTGCGCGCGCCCGATCTCGCCACCATCAGCGGTAACGGCGGCATTATTGGACATGTTCTGTGGCTTGAACGGTCTCACCCGCAAGCCGCGATTGGCGAACGCGCGCGCCAATCCCGCAACCAGCAGCGACTTGCCGACATCCGAGCCGGTACCCTGCAGCATGATCGCGCGCGCAGGCATCAAAATTCGATGCCTGGCTGCGCTTTGACGCCGGCCGCAAAATGATGCTTCACGGCCACCATCTCGGTCACGAGGTCGGCTGCTTCGATCAATTCAGGCTTGGCGTTGCGGCCGGTGACGACAACGTGCAAGTCAGGCCGCCGGCCCGCGAACGCCGCCAGCACCTGGCCGAGGTCGATGTGCTCGTAGCGCAAGGAGATATTGAGCTCGTCGAGGACCAGTAACTTGATCGAGGGATCTTCCATCAGCTCGGTCGCCCTGGCCCATGCGCGCTCGGCGGCGGCGACATCGCGCGCGCGATCCTGTGTTTCCCAGGTAAACCCTTCGCCCAGGGTGTGCCATTTAACCTGATCGCCGAAGCGCTCGATCGCGGCACGCTCGCCCGATTGCCAGGCTCCCTTGCCGAACTGCACCACGCCGCACTGAAAACCGCGCCCGATCGCGCGCAGCAGGAGGCCGAAGGCCGCGGTCGATTTACCTTTGCCCTTGCCGGTGTGGACAATGAGCAGCCCCTTTTCGATGGTCTTTCCGGCAACCTCCGCGTCCTGGACTGCCTTGCGGTTGGCCATTTTGGCCTTGTGGCGCGCTTCATCGTCGGTTTCGGCTGTCATGATAAAACGGTCCTCACATCGGCTTATTTCAGGATGAGCGGCAATCCCGCCGCAATCAAGACGGCGCGGTCGGCGATGGCCGCAACCTGCATGTTGGCGCGGCCTTGAGCGTCACGGAATTTCCGCGCCAGGGCGTTATCGGGAACGATCCCAAAGCCGACTTCATTGGAAACGACGACAACGGGGCCGCTGGCTTTGCTCAACGCCGCGACAAGCCGTTGCAGTTCGGCGATCGAATCCTGACCGGCCAGCATGACATTGCTCAGCCAGAGCGTGAGACAATCGATGAGGACGGCTTGTCCCGCGCTGCCATGCGCCGTGATCGCTGCGGGCAAATCGAGCGGCGCCTCGACCGTGCGCCACCTGCCATCACGCCGGTGCCGGTGCTCGGCGATCCGCACCGTCATCTCGTCATCATGTGCTTCGGCGGTGGCGACATAGACCCAGGGCGGGGCGCAGCCCATCACCAACCCCTCGGCATATCTGCTCTTTCCCGAGCGTGCGCCGCCAAGAACAAAGGTCAGACGAGGCAGGGGAGGAACGCTCATGATCCGCGAATTCGATTGACGGGGGTTGATCCTTGCCCTTATCAATCGGGCGACGGTTCCCCGCAAGGGGATTGAATGGGAATGCGGTAAGGGGTCATCGGACCCCAAATCCGCGGCTGCCCCCGCAACTGTAGTCGGTGAGCTGAAGGCCAAGAAACCACTGGGAAACCGGGAAGGTGGCCTGACGCTGAGACCCGAGAGCCAGGAGACCTGCCGTCGAGAATGCTGTTATCCGGCTCGTCGCGCGGGGCGTCGCGATGATCATTGGAAGGCTCACGAGCCGGCGATGAAAATCGTCGCGACTGGGCTCCGTCGGAAGCGGCACCAAGCCAGGGCACACGAAGCCCATGACGACGGAGGTCCGCGATGACGACTTTGCTCAATAGACCAGGTGTGCTTGCAGCGTGTGCCGCCAGGCTCGCGCAGGTTCCGGCGCTGGCTGCACCGTCGTTCGACCGAGCCTGAGCGCGGGAAGCACATGCCCACGTCGATCGATACCGCGGCCTCGCCGCCCCCGAGCGCCTCAAAGCTGTTTGTCTGCATCACGTGCCGTCTCAATGGCGAGACGGCCGAGGATCAGCAGCCGCGCCCCGGCGCGCGTCTGATAGGGATCCTGTCGCAGCTCATCGAAGATGGCCAGCAAGACATCGAGATTGTGCCCGTCGAGTGTCTGTCAAATTGCACGCGCGGTTGCACGGTCGCGATCTCGGGACCTGGCAAATGGACTTACGTGCTCGGCGCGCTCGACCCCGAGCAGCATGCCGATGACGTCGTTCGGTTTGCGCGGCTTCACCATGCCCATGCCGAAGGGCTGCCGGTCTGGCGGGAACGGCCCGTCCACATCCGCAAGAACACGATTGCGCGAGTTCCGCCGCTCCCGGTCTAGCGAACAGAAATTTGAAGGAAGATTCCTGATGACATCCCTAGCCAAAGTTCCCTGCACGATCGTCACGGGCTTCCTCGGCGCCGGCAAGACGACGCTTGTCCGCCATGTACTCGAGAATGCCGGCGGGCGCCGCCTTGCGGTGATCGTCAATGAATTCGGCGACATCGGCATCGACGGCGAGATTTTGAAGAGCTGCGGCATCGAGAGCTGCCCGGAAGACCGGATCGTGGAACTGTCCAACGGCTGCATCTGCTGCACGGTAGCGGACGATTTCCTTCCCGCCCTCAAACGTCTGCTCGATCATCCGATTCCGCCGGAGCACATCGTGATCGAAACCTCCGGACTGGCGCTTCCCAAGCCGCTGGTGCAGGCCTTCAACTGGCCGGAGATCGCCTCGCGCGTGACGGTCGATGGCGTTGTCGCTGTCGTCGACGGCGCGGCCGTTGCCGCAGGACGGTTCGCCGACGATCCGGATGCCGTCAGCCGGCAGCGCGCGCAGGACACAGCGCTCGATCACGACAATCCGCTCGAGGAAGTCTACGAGGATCAGCTTCTCTGCGCCGATCTCATTGTCCTGAACAAGGCCGATCTGATGTCGGTGGAAGAACGGGGCAGGGTGGTCGGCGAGATCGGACAGGTGATTTCCAGATCGGTCAAGATCGTCGAGGTGGAAAGCGGCCGCGTGTCGCCTGCCGTCCTGCTGGGCCTCGGGGTTGCCGCCGAAGACGATATCGCAAACCGGTTCTCCCACCACGATGCCGAAGCCGAGCACGACCACGACGATTTCGAGTCCTTTGTCATCGATCTCCGGCGTTTCGAAACCCCGCAAACCCTGGTTCGGAAAATTGCCGAGGCGGCGGCGACGCATGACATCCTTCGCGTCAAGGGTTTTGTGGAGATTCTGGACAAGCCGATGCGGCTGCTGATTCAGGGGGTCGGATCTCGCATTCAGCACCGCTTCGATCGCGCATGGCACAAGGACGAGGAGCGAAGCAGCCGCCTGGTCGTCATCGGCCAGAAGGGGCTCGACGCCGCCGCAATTCGAAACCTGATCCTGGGTTGATCACGCATGCATCTGCTGGCGAGCAACGTTGCGAAATTGGACGAGGCGGATGCCGCGGTCGATCTCGAACAGTCGCCAGCCGATGTCGTTGTGCTGTCCTTCGCGGACAGCGATCTGTCCGCTCTGGCCGCTGCCTGGCGGTCGGATGCCGAGGTACTGCCGGCGTTGCGGCTTGCAAGCCTCAAACAACTGAGGCACCCGATGTCCGTGGACCTCTATGTCGAGCGCGTTGTCGCGCATGCACGGATGGTCATCGTGCGCTGTCTCGGCGGTTTTGAATACTGGCGGTATGGACTGGAAATCATCGTTTCGACGGCGCGCAGCAACGGCATTCTGTTTGCAGCTTTGCCCGGCGACGATCGCCCCGATCCCCGTTTGGCTGAGATATCCACGGTGACGTCGGAGACGCTGTCTCGCCTGGACCGTTTCTTTCGTGAAGGCGGGCCGGAGAATCTGCGCCAGGCCCTCGGATTTGTCGGGAGCCTGCTGGGTCGAGACACCTCCTGGGCCGATCCGATGCCGGTCGGACCGGCCGTCGGGTTTTCCGCCGACGGACATACAGTACCTCTGCCCGACCTGTTCGGCGCGGTCGACAAGCGCCCCGTTGCGCTGGTCCTGTTCTATAAAGCGAGCCTGCTCGCGGCTGACACGGCTCCCATCTGCGCCTTGATGGCGGCGCTCGAAGCGGAGAACCTCGCGCCGGTCGCAGTTGCAGTCTCCAGCCTCAAGGATCCGGCGGCGGCAGAAGTGCTCGAACGGCTGATCGCGGTTCGGCGGCCGGCGATTATCCTCAATGCGACGGCATTCTCCGCTCTGCGCGAAGATGGCACTACTGTTCTCGACGCCGCCGATGTTCCCGTGCTGCAGGTTGTACTGGCGAGCAATTCGCAGGAGGCCTGGGCCTCGTCGCCCCGCGGATTGTCCCCGTCGGATCTCGCGATGAATGTCGTGTTGCCCGAACTGGATGGCCGGTTGTTGAGCCGCGCCATTTCGTTCAAGACCGAGGATGAGTTCGATTCCCGGATCGAATTTGCGTCTGTTCGGCACAGACCTTGTCCCGACCGGATCGAGTTTGTCGCGCGTCTGGCGGCCCGCTGGGTCAAGTTGGGCGAAACGCCGCGCGCGGAGCGTCGATTGGCGCTCGTTCTATCCGACTATCCGGCTCGCGCCGGGCGTGCCGGCTATGCCGTGGGGCTCGATACGGCCGAAAGCGTCGTTCAAATCGCCAAGCTGCTCCACGCGGAAGGCTACGATGTCGGCGAGGTAGGATTGTGCGCGGCTGATGTCCAGCGGCTGCTTTCGGGAGATTGCGCCGGCATCGACATTGCCGTGAACACCTATGCCTCATGGCTGAAGGCCTTTCCGCCGAGCCTGCAGAACGAGATCGAAAATAGCTGGGGCGCTCCCATCGCTGAAAACGATGTCTTCTCCTTTCCGGTGCTCAAAGCAGGAAAGCTGCTGGTTTTTCTTCAGCCCGACCGCGGATTGGCGGGTGACCGCAAGGCCGGCTATCACGACACGTCGATTCCGCCGCGCCATGCCTATGTTGCGTTCTATGCCTGGTTGCGCGAACAGGCCAGGATCGACGCACTCATTCATCTCGGCACCCACGGTACGCTGGAGTGGCTGCCCGGCAAGGCGCTAGCCCTTTCCGCCCAGTGCTGGCCCGAGGCGGTGACGGGTCCGTTGCCGGTCATCTATCCCTTCATCGTCAACAATCCCGGCGAAGCAGTGCAGGCCAAGCGCCGGCTAAGTGCCGTGACCATCGGCCATCTCACCCCGCCGCTGAGCGCAGCGGGGTTGCACGGCGCGGCGGCCGAACTGGAGGCGCTGGTCGAGGAATATGCCGAAGCAGGGGGGCTCGATCGACGCCGGCTCGATTTGCTCGAAGGCGCCATCATCGACTGCGCCTGGACGTCGGGTCTGGCCGCCGAATGCAATCTCTCGAGGGGCGAGCCGGCGAGGGATGCGATCGTCAAGCTCGATGCCCGTCTGTGCGATATCAAGGAACTCAGCATCCGCGACCGGCTGCACGTTTTCGGGCGCCCCCCCGCGGATGATGCACAGTCATCGCTGGTCGAAGCGATCGTTGCGGCAGCCGGCACGGTGGTAACCGGTGCGCAGCGTCAACGGATTGAAGGGGCGGTGCGCAGCAGCGCCTCGCACGAGGAGAAGGCGCTGCTGGCGGCGCTTGACGGGCGCCGCGTGAGCCCGGGCCCGGCCGGGGCTCCAAGCCGCGGCAGGGCTGATGTTTTGCCCACGGGAAGAAATTTGACGACGCTTGATCCGCGATCGATTCCGACGCGGACGGCCACGACGATCGGCCTTAGGGCCGCGGATGAAGTGGTGCGCCGCTACTTGCAAGATCACGGCGACTATCCCCGTTCGCTCGTGATCGACCTCTGGGCCTCCACGTCGCTGCGAACCGGTGGCGACGACCTGGCGCAGGCGCTTGCTTACCTGGGCGCTCGACCGGTCTGGGACACGTCGTCGAACCGTGTCACGGGTGTCGAAATTCTGCCGCTGGCGAAACTCGAACGGCCGCGTATCGATGTGACGCTACGGATATCCGGTCTTTTCAGGGATATTTTCGAAACACAGATCGCGCTGCTTGACCAGGCTATTCGCAGGATCGCCGATCTCGACGAGGACGACGCCGATAATCCGATCGCCGGCGCGCGCCGGCGCGGCGACGATATTGCGCGCATCTTCGGCGGTGCGCCCGGTAGTTACGGCGCCGGAACCGCGGCGCTCACGCTCGACAGCACCTGGGGAGCGCGTGAAGATCTCGGCGAGGCCTACCTCTCCGCCGTAACCCATTCCTACGGTGGCGCGCAGGCGGCCATGCCGGCGGGTGATGGCTTCCGTACCCGCGTGTCCTTGGCCGATGCGCTGGTCCACCCGCAAGACGACCGCGAGCGCGACCTACTCGATGGTGAGGGGGTTGCCGATTTCGTCGGCGGCTTTGCGGCGGCGGCGGCATTGCTCGGCAATGATGTAGAGCTCTACCACCTCGATACCAGCGCGCCATCGACGCCAAAGGCTCGCACGGTTGCCGAAGAGATCGCGCGGGTGGTGCGGGGACGATTGACCAATCCCCGCTGGATCGAGGGTATGCTCGGCCACGGTCATCGTGGCGTGGCCGAGATCGCGCAAGGCGTCGACGCGCTCTACGCCTTCGCGGCGACGACCCGTGCCGTGCCCGGCCATTTGTTCGATCTCACCCACGATGCCCTGATCGCGGATGAGGCCGTGCTCACGAGGATGATTGAAGCCAGCCCTGCAGGCGCGGCAGCCATCGTCGCGCGACTGCGCGATGCGCTGGCGCGCGGGCTTTGGGTCGCGCGGCGCAATGCAGTCGCCGGCGAGTTGGACCGCGCCATCGCGAAATCGCCGGGTGATAGCGGTCCATCGATGGAGGCCGCACAGTGAATCGGGCCGTGGCATTCGAGGTGAAGGGCTGGTGCCCCGGTGCATTGACGCCGATGCAAAGCGGTGACGGATTGATCGTGCGCGTACGCCCACGGTGTGGAATGTTCAGCCTGGACCAGCTGGTCGTTCTTGCCGATGCCGCACGGCGTTTCGGCAACGGTCATATCGACCTCACGCGGCGCGCCAATCTGCAAATCCGCGGTGTCGGCGAAGAAAATCTGCCGGGGCTGCAAGACGTGATCGGAACGCTTGGGCTTCTCGACCCGACACCGGAACAGGAATCGGTGCGCAACGTAATGATCAGCCCGCTCGCGGGGATCGACCCGGCCGAGGTGTTCGATATCAGCGGCATCGCCGGGGAGCTCTCACGAATGCTCGCGTCCGAGCAGGATCTCTGGGCGTTGCCGTCCAAGTTCGGCTTCGTCGTCGACAGTTGCGGCAGCTTGACGCTTGCGGGCGAGCGCGCCGACATTCGTCTTGCCGCTATCCGCATCGGCGCAACCCCGGCGGTCGCGGTCGGTCTCGACACGTCGGCCGGAATCGAATGGCTGGGCTCGGTCTCTCCCGCAACCGCCGCTGCAGCTGCGATGGAAGCCGCGTACGCCTTCCTCAAGGTGATGTCGAACGGGACGCGGCAACGCATGCGGGACCTTTCCGTTGAAGGCCTTGCCCTTGTCCGATCGGCGATGAAGCGACGGCTCGATCCGCTGACGCGCGATCCACCAAAAATCGATGTGTCGCTGGATCGGCGTGTTGGCCTGCTTGATTTGGGCCTGGGCCGGTTCGCCGTGGGCGTCGCAGCGCCTTTCGGCCGCGTCGAGACCGATCAGCTTCGCAAATGTGCCGGCGAGATGGCGGCTTTCGGTGTCAAGGAAATCAGGCTGTCACCCTGGCGTATCCTGTATGCCGAGGTCGTCTCGGCGCCGGCAGGAAATGCGATCCTCGCTGCCGCCGCTGCCGTCGGCTTCATTGCCGAATCCGGCGATCCGCTGCTTGGAATCGAAGCATGTCCGGGCGCGCCGGCCTGTCGGTCGACGAACCTCGATACCCGCGGCGATGCCCGCCGGCTTGCCGCGTTGTTACCGCAGGTAGGCTTTGAAGGGACCGTTCATGTCTCCGGTTGCGCCAAGGGGTGCGCCAGATCCGACGCGGCGGACCTCACGCTTGTCGGCGCTGATGGTCTCTACGGGATCGTCCGTAACGGAACCGCCCAGGATCGGCCTGCACGGCGTTGTTCGTTCGCAGCGCTTGTTGCTGATCCCGGCGCGATCCTCGGCCGGCCCGAAGGGCGCCATCATGAGTGAATTTCGCAGCTATATCCGGGATGGAGCCGAGATTTACCGTAACTCGTTTGCGATCATCCGCGCTGAAGCCGATCTCTCCCGTTTCAAGGAGAACGAGGAAAAGGTGGTGGTCAGGATCATCCACGCCTGCGGCATGACCGATATCGCCGGCGATATCGTGATGTCCCCGACATTTGCCGCAAGCGCACGCGCGGCCTTGCTGCGGGGCGCGCCGATCCTGTGTGATGCAAAAATGGTCGCGCACGGCATCACGCGCAACAGGCTGCCTTGCGACAACAGGGTCATGTGCACGCTCGACGATCCCGCCGTTGCAGGCCTCGCTGCGGAAGCCGGTAATACGCGCTCGGCCGCGGCCCTGGAACTCTGGCGGCCTTATCTCGACGGCGCCATCGTCGCCATCGGCAATGCGCCGACGGCGCTGTTTCGGTTGCTTGATATGCTCGACGAGGGCGCGCCGCTTCCCGCCGCCATCATCGGTGTGCCCGTCGGCTTCGTGGGCGCAGCCGAATCCAAGGAAGCGCTTGGATTGCAGACGCGGGTGCCATTCCTTGTCGTGCGCGGTCGCAGAGGCGGGAGCGCCATGGCCGTTGCGGCAGTCAATGCGCTGGCGAGTGAGCGAGAATGACAAGCTTTGACGCGATCGCGGGAACCGCCAGCGGCGGCACACTCTACGGCATCGGCGTCGGACCGGGCGACGTTCGCTATCTGACGCTGCGGGCGGCAACCCTCGTGCGCGATGTCGACGTCGTGGCTTTTTTCGCCAAGCGGGGGCTGCAGGGAAATGCCCGCGGCATCGTCGACCCTCTGATTGAAATGGGGCGCAGCGAGCTCCGGCTGGAATATCCAGTGACCGACGAGATCCCGCCCGAGGATCCTTCCTATCAAAGGCAGATCGGCCGGTTCTACGAGGAAAGCGGCGCTGCGTTGATGGAGTTGCTGCGCCAAGGCAAGTCCGTCGGGCTTCTGGCCGAAGGAGATCCATTCTTCTACGGTTCCTTCATGCATATGTGGCGCCGTCTCGAAGGCGACTTCCCGGTCGAAATTGTCCCCGGCGTCACCGGCATGTCAGGCTGCTGGACGCGCGCCAATGCGCCCATCACCTGGGGCAATGACATCCTTTCGGTATTGCCCGGGACTTTGGGCGAGGAGCAATTGACGCGCCGGCTCGCGGAGACCGACGCCGCCGTCATCATGAAAGTCGGCAAGAACCTCGCAAAGGTCCGCCGGGCTGTCGAAGCGGCTGGATTGATGTCGCGCGCGATTTATATCGAGCGCGGCACCATGCAAGGGGAGCAGATCATGCCCTTGTCCGAATGTCCCGATGGCAGGGGCCCTTACTTTTCGATGGTGCTGATCCCCGGTCAGGGGAGGCGGCTGTGAGCGGCTCGCTCGTCGTCGTCGGCCTTGGACCGGGATCGATCGATCTACTGACGCCGGCGGCGGGGCGGGCGCTGCAGGCAGCAACGGATCTCGTTGGATACGAAACCTATCTCGATCGAATTCCAAACACTCTCTTCGCCGGTTGCCGTCATGCTTCCGGCAATCGCGTCGAGATCGATCGGGCACGCCACGCGCTCACGCTTGCCGCCGAAGGCAAAAGCGTCGCCGTTGTCTCGGGCGGCGATCCCGGTGTATTCGCAATGGCGGCTGCGGTTTTCGAAGCGATCGAAGCCGGCAATTCCGCCTGGCGAGACCTCGATATTCGTGTCGAGCCCGGGATCACGGCGATGCTTGCGGCTGCAGCCGAAGTCGGCGCGCCGCTCGGCGGAGACTTCTGCGCGATCTCGCTGTCGGACAATCTGAAATCATGGGACACGATCGAACGACGCCTGCGGGCCGCGGCCGAAGGCGATTTCGTCATTGCGCTTTACAATCCCGCTTCCCGCGCAAGGCCACATCAGCTCGGGCGCGCTTTCGATCTGTTGAGAGCGACAAAGTCGCCGCAGACCATCGTGCTCTTCGTCAGAAGTGCCGCGACAGCCGAAACACGCGTCGTCACGACAACGCTGGCCGAAGCGGATCCTGCCCATGCCGACATGCGGACGCTGGTCATCATTGGATCAGCGGCAACACGGCTCATATCGCGAAAGGACCACGGCCCGTGGGTCTATACGCCGCGGGCGGAACAGGACGTCGTGCGATGAGCAAGCCTCTGTTCGAGCCAAATCATGGCCGCCTCGGCATTTTCGACGGCATGTCCGCGCAATTTGGGTGGACGCGCCATCATCACGACCGGAATCCCAAAATTGCGTGCGGCTTCGATCTTGGCGTAGGTCGCCGTTCCGCCCGAGTTTTTGGAGACGAGAACATCGACCTTCTCCTGCTCGAGAAGCGTCGTTTCCGCCTGCAGATCGAAGGGGCCGCGACCGGACAACAATTTGATATCGGGCGGCAGCGCGACGTCTCCGGGCGGGTCGATGGTGCGCGCGATGTAATGATGATGAGGGCTGCTTGCGAAGGCGCCAAGCTCCAGGCGGCCCAACGTCAAGAAAACCCGGCGGGGGTTTGGCCCAAGCGCGTCGGCGGCGGCTTCGGCGCTCGCGACGTGAAGCCAGCTGTCGCCCGGCTGGCGCTCCCAGGCAGGGCGTACGATCGAGGCGAGCGGGATCGCAAGCCGTGCGCAGGCGACCACGGCGTTGGACGAGATTTGATCGGCGTAGGGATGGGTCGCGTCGATGACCGCGTGCGTTGCGCTCTGCCTCAGCCAGGCCACCAGACCATCAGGGCCGCCGAAGCCTCCGATCCGCGTTGGAACGGGCTGCGTTTTGGGGCTCGCGGTGCGCCCGGCGAGGGAAAGGGTGACATCAAAACGCGGGTCGGCCGCAAGCAGACGCGTCAGCTCCGAGGCCTCCGTGGTACCTCCGAGGATGAGAACGCGCATCGAGGCCATCTCCATGAGTGCTGAGCCCGCAACCTGCACGGAGAAGCGCTGGCTGTCTATCATCGGCATCGGTGAGGACGGCGTGGAGGGGCTGTGCTCCGTGGCGCGGCAGCTGATCGGGTCGGCGGAACTGGTCGTCGGCGGCGCGCGCCATCTGGAACTGGCGGGCGATCTTATCCACGGCCGGCGTCTTGCCTGGCCCAGTCCCATGAGCGACGCGTTTGGCGAGGTCAGGCGGCATCGCGGACGTTCTGTCGTGGTTCTCGCGAGCGGTGACCCCTTTTATTTCGGCGTTGGCAAGCAACTCGCGGCATTTGTCCCGGCTGAGGAGTTCGTTTGCCTGCCGCAGCCATCCGCCTTCAGTCTTGCCGCAGCACGGATGGGCTGGTCGCTGCAGGAGGTTTCGCTTGTTTCGCTGCATGGCCGCGCGCAAGAAGGCATCATTCGACACCTGCAGCCCGGCGCACGCATCCTGGCGCTCTCCTGGGACGGTGCTACGCCTGCGCACCTTGCCGAGCTTCTCGACGCGCGTGGCATGGGGCGATCGCGGATCACGGTGCTGGAGGCGATGGGGGGCCCTCGCGAGCGGATACGTCACGCGACGGCATCGCATTTTGAGATCGAGGAAATTCTCCCGCTCAATACGATCGCCATCGAGGTGATCGCGGAACCGGAGGCGGCGCTCATTGCCCTTGCATCCGGCCTTGACGACGCGTTCTTTGAGCATGACGGCCAGCTAACAAAGCGCGAAATTCGCGCCGTGACCCTTTCGTCGCTGGAACCGCGACATGGCGAACTGCTCTGGGATGTCGGGCTCGGTGCGGGCTCGATCGCGATCGAGTGGCTGTTGCGGCATCCCTCGTTGAGCGCGATCGGCATCGAGGCGCGCAACGACCGGGCCGCCCGGGCCGCCCGCAACGCGGCAGCACTCGGCGTGCCGGAACTACAGATCGTGCAAGGCCGCGCACCGGAGGCTCTGGCGGGGCTTGCCAGACCGGACGCAGTGTTTGTCGGCGGCGGCATGATGGATGATGGTGTGTTCGAAACGGTCTGGGCAGCTCTAAAACCTCGCGGCCGCCTGGTGGCCAACGCGGTGTCGCTCGAGACCGAGGCCCGGCTGACCGATTATTTCGGCCGTTTCGGCGGCGAGCTCATTCGACTGCAGGTCGCGAGAGCCGAGAAGGTGGGTACCATGTCCGGCTGGCGCCC
Source organism: Bradyrhizobium erythrophlei (assembly GCA_900129675.1). Taxonomy (GTDB): domain Bacteria; phylum Pseudomonadota; class Alphaproteobacteria; order Rhizobiales; family Xanthobacteraceae; genus Bradyrhizobium; species Bradyrhizobium erythrophlei_A. The sequence goes on from FSRD01000003.1 coordinate 900,114, forward strand.
GACGATGCCGGTTACGCAATGGCGAGTGAGGAAGCCATGATCGTCGCCGGGATCGGATGTGGCCGCGGGACATTGTCCGAAGACATTGTGAGTTTGATTCTCACGGTTCTTGCGGGGTTTGGAATCGCGCGCGAGAAACTCGATGCGATCGCGACCGAAGCGTCGAAGGCGGATGAGAGCGGGATTGCATATGCGGCGCAATCGCTGTCGGTTCGTCTTGTTCGGTGTTCGCTTGCGGATCTGGATGGGGCCGCCGACAGGGTCGTGACGCGCTCTTCGCGCGTTCAGGCGCTCAAGGGTGTTCCGTCGATCGCGGAAGCATCGGCGCTCGTCGCGGCGGGTCGCAATGCACGGCTGCTCGGCGCGCGGGTCGCGGCCAACAAGGTGACCTGTGCCATCGCCATCAGTGAGGCCTCATGACCGTTCACTTCATCGGAGCCGGACCGGGGGCACCCGACCTGATCACCGTGCGGGGACGTGATCTTATCGCGGCGTGCCCGGTCTGCCTCTATGCCGGTTCTTTGGTGCCGAAAGCTCTGCTCGGCTATTGCCCGCCCGGAGCCAGTATCATCGATACGGCGTCGCTGTCGCTCGACGAGATCGTTGCAGAAATCGTGCGTGCCACCGAGCGCGGCCAAAACGTCGCCCGCCTGCATTCCGGAGATCTGTCGATCTGGAGCGCGCTCGGCGAACAGTTGCGGCGCCTGGATGCCCTCGATATCCCGTACACGGTCACGCCGGGCGTTCCCGCCTTCGCTGCGGCCGCCGCGGCGCTGGCCAGGGAATTGACATTGCCCGAAGTGGCGCAATCGGTGGTACTGACCCGAACTCCCGGACGCGCCTCAGCGATGCCCGCGACCGAAAATCTGCAGGCGTTCGCCGCAACCCGCGCGACACTGGCCATTCATCTTTCGATTCACGCGATCGACAAGACCGTCGCGGAGCTGCTTCCCGCTTATGGAGAGGACTGCCCGGTTGCTGTCGTGTTTCGTGCCAGCTGGCCTGACGAGCGGATCATCCGGGCGACGCTCGGCACGATCGTAGCGGAGGTCAAGAAGACCGATATCGAGCGCACGGCGCTGATCATCGTCGGTGACGTACTGGCAGCGCGCGATTTCCGGGACAGCGCACTCTACGACAGCGGATATCGCCGGCGATTCCGCGGAGGCGGCGCATGATCGAACCGCTATCCCCAGCGTCCGACGATGTTGCCTTCGCGGTCGAACACGGCGACATCGAGGGTGCTCGGCGATCCGTCGAGAACCTGCGCAGCGGTCTTCCACGCAGCCCTCGCAACGAACTGACCGATCGGGATCCCGCGCTGCTCTGCTTCGCGCAAGACCTGCAATGCCGTATTGGCGTCACGGCAGAGTTCGATGAGATCGGCCGGCGCATCCGCCTCCCGGAGAAGTTCCGCAAGCCAGATACGGTCGACGCTGCCAGACTTGGAGTGCAGATCGAGCAGTCCCTGTCCGAGCTTCGTCATCTTGGCAAAGCCTCCGGCGATGGTGATGCGCGGGACCGGGTGTCGTTTCGCATATTTCAGCATGCCGCCGACGAAATCGCCCATGTCGATGAGCGCGGTTTCGGAAAGACCGTACAGCTTCTGAACGGCCGTCTCGGAAGTCGACCCGGTGGAGCCCGCGATGTGTGTGAGGCCGCTCGCGCGTGCCACGTCGATACCGCGGTAGATGGAGTGGATCCAGGCCGCACAGGAATAGGGCACGACAATTCCGGTCGTTCCCAGGATCGAAAGTCCACCGACAATGCCGAGACGCGCATTGAGCGTTCTGGCGGCGAGCGCTTCTCCACCGGGAATCGAGAGTTCGACGATAACGTCGCCGGAGGCTCCGAAGCGCTCCACCACTTCGCGAACCGCCGCTCGCATCATCTCGCGCGGCACCGGATTGATGGCGGGCTCACCCGGCGGGATCGGAAGGCCGGGTTTGGTCACCGTCCCCACGCCTTCGCCCGCAGCAAAGGTGACGCCGGACCCTGGCGTACCCGCTCTCACCGTCGCCTTGATCAGGGCGCCATGCGTGACGTCGGGATCGTCGCCGGCATCTTTCACGATGCCGGCGGTCGCGCCCCCGTCGAACGTTTCGGAGACCGCAACCGCGAAACTGACGCGCGCCCCGCTGGGAAGCCCTATCTCGACGGGATTCGGACACTCACCGGTGACCAACGTCTCGTAGGCCGCCCGTGTCGCCGCCGTCGCGCAAGCACCCGTGGTCCAGCCGCGCTTGAGCGGCTGGCCCGGTTTCCTTTGATTCGCGTCTGCGGCGTCGTTCACATTCTGCTCCGTTCGGGCGCAGCAAAACCTAGCACGATTTCGCCATGAAGCTGCTCGACGATGGTCTCCCTGATTTTCCGGACTTTCCGCCTGGCGAAGTCTGGCTTGCAGGTGCGGGTCCCGGCGACCCAGGGCTTTTGACCCTGCACGCGTTGCATGCGCTGAGAGCGGCCGACGACATCGTTCACGATGCTCTGGTCGATCCGCGCATCCTGCAACTCGCGGGCAACCGGGCCAAGCTGATCTTTGCCGGCAAGCGCGGCGGCAGACCTTCGTCTCAGCAGGCCGATATCAACGACCTTCTGATCGAGCGCGCCAGGATGGGGCGACGCGTGCTGCGCCTGAAGGGCGGCGACCCCTTTGTGTTCGGGCGCGGCGGAGAAGAAGCCTTGGCGCTGACGCGTGCCGGGCTTCGGTTCAGGATCATTCCCGGCATCACGTCGGGGCTTGCCGCTGCAGCGCTGGCCGGCATTCCCGCGACAATGCGGGAGATCAACCACGCCGTTATCCTGGTGGCGGGAAGCCGGGCGGTGGACGGCACGTCGGCGGCCGAGTGGGAGAAACTGGCGAGCGCCGGGCAACCGATCATCGTCTATATGCCGATGGCGAATCTGCCGGAGATCATGAGCGCGTTTGAACGCGGCGGCATGGCTCCCGATACGCCTGCCGTGATCATCAGCTCCTCGACGACACCGGAGGAACGGATTATCGAAACCCATCTCGGGACGGCCGCCCGAGACGCCGCGATGCAAGGGGTCGACGCGCCTGCGATCGTGATCGTCGGTACCATTGCGGAAATGAGGCAACGGCTTCTGGCGAATATGGTTGGCGCGCGATGAGCCTTTCCGTCGGTCCGCCGGGCCTTATCATCGCGGCGCCGCGCTCAGGTGCCGGCAAGACAACGGTGACGCTCGGGCTGTTGCGGGCGCTTCAGCGTCGAGGTTGTGCCGTGCAGCCCTTCAAATGCGGACCGGACTATATCGATCCGGCTTTTCACGAAATCGCCGCGGGCCGGCCGAGCTTCAATCTCGACAGCTGGGCGATGGGGGAGGAACTGATCGCAACCCTCGCGACCGAAGCGTCAACCGGTGCGGCTATTTCCATTGCCGAAGGTGTGATGGGGCTGTTCGATGGCGCTGCGGCGCGGGGACGGTGCGGGACCGGCGCGACCGCCGATCTGGCGGCTCTGCTTGGGTGGCCGGTGGTGCTCGTGCTCGATGTCGCCGGCCAAACCGAGACGGCGGCGGCCGTCGCGCTCGGTTGTGCCCGATATCGGGACGACGTCGATATCGCCGGCGTGATTCTGAACCGCGTGGCGAGCCAGCGGCATTTCTCGCTGGTGGCGCCGGCGTTCGACCGGATCAAGATGCGGATTTTCGGTGCGATACTGCGCGAGAACCGTCTCGCGCTGCCCGAGAGGCATCTCGGCCTGGTCCAGGCCGGCGAGATACGTGCGATCGACCAGCGTCTGGACATGCTTGCGGATATCATTGGCGCTGCAATCGATCTCGATGCGATCGCGCAATCGGCGAGGCCCGCGAAGGCCGCCATCGCGATCCGCGAAGCGCAATCTGACGGAGCGCGATCGCGGCTGCAGCCGCCCGGGCAGCGCATCGCGCTCGCGCAGGACAGGGCATTTTCCTTCATGTATCCTCATGTCCTTCGGCAATGGCGGCACGCGGGCGCGGAAATCATTCCGTTCTCACCGCTGGCCGACGAGCCACCCGATGCTGCAGCGGATGCCGTCTGGTTGCCGGGCGGTTATCCAGAACTCCATGCCGGCGCGCTGGCATCCGCTCGCAGCTTCCGGGAGGGTCTTCAGAAGCTAGCCCGCCGCTCCATTCCCGTCCACGGCGAGTGTGGTGGCCATATGGTACTCGGGCGCGGCCTCGAGGATGCCGACGGGAACAGGCACGAAATGACCGGTTTGCTCGGGCTTGAAACTTCTTTCGCGAGGCGCAGGTTGCACCTGGGCTATCGACGCGCGCGGCTTCGCATAGCCTGCGCCCTCGGCGCGAAGGGCACGGAAGTGCTCGGCCATGAGTTCCACTACGCGAGCACGGTTTTGGCGACCGACGATCCGCTGGTCGATTGTTGGGATGCCGCCGGCGCGGAAGTGCCTGAACAAGGTGCCCGGCAAGGCTCGACAACGGGCACGTTTTTCCACGTCATCGACCGGGTCGCGATATGACCGAGACGCCCGATCCATCTCCGCGACAGTTCGACGCCGCCTTTCGGCAGTCGCTCCGCGACCTCGTCCTCTGGCGCCGCGACGTCCGCCGGTTTCGCCCGGATCCCGTCGATCCGGCTTTGATTCACTCGCTGCTTGAACTCGCCAGCCACGCTCCGTCCGTTGGGCATTGCCAGCCCTGGAGGTTCGTGCTGGTCGAATCCGCCGAATGCCGGGAAGCGGTGAGGTCCAGTTTTGTGCGGGCCAACGCGAAAGCGCTCGAAACCTATGACGGCGAACAGCGTGCGCGTTACGCCAGCCTGAAACTTGAGGGGCTCGAAGATGCTCCGGTCCATCTTGCAGTCTTCGCCGACGAGGCAACGGAGGCGGGCAGTGGCCTGGGTCGTCAAACCATGCCGCAGACCCTTCGATATTCCGTCGTTGCCGCAATTCAGACCTTATGGCTTGCCGCCCGCGCCGAGGGACTTGGGCTTGGCTGGATTTCGATCCTCGAACCGGAGACGTTATGCCGGGTCCTCGAGGTGCCGGAATCCTGGACCCTGATTGCCTACCTCTGTATCGGCCGGCCGGTGGAGGAGCACCTCGATCCCGAACTCGAACGCTACAATTGGCAGGAACGTTTGAGTCCGCAGCGCCTGATATTCAAGCGCTGACGGACAACGCGGCGCTGCTGATCCGCGTCGAGATTTGCAGGCGGCGCTTTGCGGCGGGTCAACTGCACGTCGGGTTTCCAAGAGAGTGATCTCGTTCGGAAAATCCCGGAAGTGGCGGCGCCGATCTTGCCCGAGAGTTCTATTCGCAAAACGGGGCTGTGAAAGCGCTGCGGCGACATGCGCTGGCGCTCGCCGCTATCACGCCTGGACACGCAGAGCAGTCCTATCTCATTTACTAAACAAGGGGAATTTCCCTGCCGGATGTGAGTTAGCCGACGCCGATGCAATAGCGGTTGCGTTGCAGCAATAACTTGGCTCGACGAAAAATCGATGGTGTCCATTGACAGTCATTGTGTTTAGTGAAAATCTTTAACTTAACAAAAACACTGAACACTCGCGCAGCGGTAATGAATGGCGGATTGATCTCCGCGCTCACGACTGCCGAACGGCGAGGACGGGAAGCGCAAGCAGGCAATCGCCTGCGACAACAGGGAGGTTGTGATGATCCAAATGGTGCGTGCTTTGGGGGCGACCGCGATTGTTGTCGCCTCCTGTCTTGGCAGTCAGGCCGTCGCCCAGACGAAGCAGTTAACGTTGTGCTGGGCGGCGTGGGATCCGGCCAACGCTTTGGTGGAACTCTCGAAGGACTTCACCGCCAAGTCAGGCGTTCAGATGAAATACGAGTTCGTCCCATGGACGAGCTACGCCGACCGTTTCCTCAACGAGCTCAATTCAAAGGGGAAACTTTGCGACCTCATCATCGGTGACAGCCAGTGGATTGGCGGTGCCGCCGAGAACGGTCACTACGTCAAGCTCAACGACTTCTTCGCCAAAGAAAAGATCTCGATGGACGATTTCATGCCGGCCACCGTGGTCGGCTATTCGCAATGGCCGAAGAATACTCCGAACTATTGGGCGTTGCCGGCGATGGGCGATGCGATCGGCTGGACCTACCGCAAGGATTGGTTCGCCCGGCCGGAGATCCAGGCCGAATTCAGGAAGAAGTACGAGCGCGATCTCAGCCCGCCCCAGACCTGGGATGAACTCAAGCAGATCGCCGAGTTCTTTCAGGGCCGAGAGATCGACGGCAAGAAGGTCTACGGAGCTTACATTTACACCGAGCGCGGCTCCGAAGGCATTACGATGGGCGTGACCAATGCGCTCTACGATTGGGGCTTCCAGTACGACGATCCCAAAAAGCCCTATCAGATGGAAGGCTTCGTCAACTCGCCCGACGCGGTCAAGGGACTGGAATTCTACAAGTCGCTCTACAAATGCTGCACCGCGCCGGGCATGAGCAATGCCTACATGTCCGAGGGGCTCGACGCCTTCAAGTCCGGTCAGGTCGCGATGCAGATGAACTTCTTCGCCTTCTTTCCCGGCCTCTACAAGGATCCCAATGTCGGCGGCGACAAGATCGGCTTCTTCGTCAACCCGAAGCAGAAGTTCCATTTCACCCAGCTCGGCGGGCAGGGGATCTCGGTCGTCTCCTACTCCGACCATAAGGACGACGCGCTCGCTTACATCAAATGGTTCGCGCAGCCCGACGTTCAGAAGAAGTGGTGGGCGCTGGGCGGCTATTCCTGCCACAAGGCCGTGCTGAACGACCCGTCCTTCCCCAAGAGTGCGCCGTTTGCCGCCGACTTCCTGAAGTCGATGGACATCGTCAAGGACTTCTGGGCAGAGCCTGCCTATGCGTCGCTGCTGCTCGACATGCAGAAGCGCGTCCATGACTACGTCGTGGCCGACAAGGGCACCGCAAAGGAGGCGCTCGACCTGCTGGTCAAGGATTGGCAGAAGGTGTTCAAGGACGAAGGTAAGATCTAACCTGACGCGTCGCAGGTCTCCCGGCCTCGGCCGGGAGACCCCCTAATCGTGTTCCGATCCGTGAACGACAGGTCTCAGATGAGCACTCTTGCAGAGCGGGCCGTGGCCCGGACCCCACGCCGGCTTGCGTTGCGGTTCGGCGGGATGTCCGACAGGGCCATTGCCTGGTTGTTCATAACGCCGTCAGTGCTGCTGCTGCTCGCGGTCAACATCTTCCCGCTGCTGTGGACGATCCAACTGTCGTTCACGAACTACCGGGCCAATCGCCCGAATGCGGTGCTCCGATATGTCGGCCTCGACAACTACCGCGACATACTGACGGATCCCGAGGTGTGGCAGGCCATGCAGGCCACCGCTCATTTCGTGCTGTGGTCGATAGCGCTCGAACTAATACTCGGCTTTGGCCTGGCGCTCCTGATCAACCGCGGCTTCCGCGGCCACAGTTTCTGGACCACCATCATCCTGCTGCCGATGATGCTTTCGCCCGCGGTCGTCGGCAATTTCTGGACCTTTCTGCTGCAGCCGCAGATCGGGCTGTTCAACAGCGGGATCGCGCTGGTCACCGGGGTCGATCCGAGTTCGTTCCAGATGATCGGCGACGTCCGGTTGGCACCCTGGTCCATCATCATGGTCGATACCTGGATGTGGACACCCTATGTGATGCTGATCTGCCTCGCCGGTTTGCGCTCGATACCGGATTACATCTATGAGGCAGCCGAGGTCGATCGCGCATCCCCGTTGCGGCAGTTCTGGTCCATCACGCTGCCGATGGTGATGCCGTTCGTGATGCTCGCCATCCTTTTTCGGGCGATCGAAAACTTCAAGATGTTCGACATGGTCAATCTGCTGACCTCGGGCGGGCCGGGATCCACCACGGAGGTCGCGTCGATCACCCTGAAACGCGAGGCGTTCGAAAAATGGCGTACCGGCTATTCGTCGGCCTTGGCCATTATTCTCTTCGTCACCGTCTTCGGTGCCGCCAATATCTATGTAAAGGCGCTCAACCGGGTGAAGCAACGATGAGCACGCCCATCACCGCCCATTCAGTGGCCGAGCCATCGTCACGATCGAAGCTGATCGCTTCGTTCCTGGTCGTCACCTACGCGGTCATAACCATTCTACCGCTATTGTGGATCTTCCTCACCGGGTTCAAGACGCCGCCGGATTCGATCGCCTATCCACCCAAGGTCTTGTTCGAGCCTTCGGTGGAAGGCTACGTCAATTTGTTTACGACGCGCTCGCGACAGACGCCTGAATTCCTGGCCACCTTGCCGCCGCCGCAGACCTGGTACGAGCGTCTTGTGCGCTCGCGTAACATGGTGATCGGCGGACCGTCGAAGGTGGTGCCGCGCTTCGTGAATTCCATGGTGATCGGCTTCGGCTCGACCTTTCTCGCCGTCTGCTTCGGCACGATCGCCGCCTATGCGTTTTCGCGCTTTCGCGTGCCGCTTGCCGACGATTTGCTGTTCTTCATCCTGTCGACACGGATGATGCCGCCGATCGCGGTCGCGATCCCGATCTATCTGATGTTCAGGCACCTGGGACTAACCGATACCAAGCTCGGGATGATCCTGTTGTACACCGCCGTGAATGTCTCTCTGGCGGTATGGCTTTTGAAGGGATTCATGGATGAAATCCCGCGCGAGTACGAAGAGGCTGCGATGGTCGACGGCTACACGCGGCTTCAGGCGTTCTTCAAGGTGGTTCTTCCGCAGGCGACGACCGGCATCGCGGCAACCGCGATCTTCTGCCTGATCTTCGCCTGGAACGAATACGCCTTCGCGGTTCTGCTCACCAGCGGCGATGCGCAAACGATGCCGCCCTTTATCCCCTTCATCATCGGCGAAGGTGGCCAGGATTGGCCCGCGGTGGCGGCTGCGACAACAATATTCTTCATCCCGATCCTTTGCTTCACCATCCTGTTGCGTCGCCATTTGCTGCGCGGCATTACCTTTGGGGCGGTGCGCAAATGACGGAAAGGATTGCACGATACACATCGAGATGGCCGCTCTGGCTCCGTCGCGGTCCTTGCGAGGCTGTGGCGATGGCATTGATCGGCCTCGGCGTCGTGATGCTGATGCAGCCGCTGTCATTGAACCTTTACAGCTATTCCTTCGTGACGATCCTGGCCGGGACGCTCGGCTTCGTGATCGTCAGCCACTTTCCGGATTAGCCGCCATGGCAGAGATCAAACTCGAATCCGTTGCCAAGACGTTCGGAACATTCACTGCCGTCAAGGGCGTGAACGTCACCGTCGATCACGGCTCGTTCTTTGTCATTTTGGGCCCTTCGGGTTGCGGCAAGACGACGACCTTGCGGATGATGGCAGGCCTCGAACTGCCGACGTCCGGCCGCATCCTGCTCGATGGCGAAGACGTGACGGTGCTGCCCGCGTCGGCGCGGGACATTGCCTTTGTGTTCCAGCTGTTTGCGCTCTACCCGCACATGAATGTGCGCCAGAATATTGCCTTTCCGCTGCGCTGCCAGAATTACCGGCGTGACGAGGTCAGACGAAGCGTCGAGGAAACGGCAAGATTGCTGAGGATAGATCATCTACTGGACCGCCGGGTCGGCGGCCTCTCCGGCGGCGACCGGCAGCGCGTTGCGCTCGGCCGCGCCATTGTGCGTCGGCCGAAGGCATTTCTCATGGACGAGCCGCTCGGCGCCCTCGATTCCGAGTTTCGCAAGTTGATGTGTGGTGAGCTGCGGGAATTGCACGACCGTATCGATGCGACAACGGTCTACATCACCCACGACCAGCTCGAGGCGATGGCGATGGCTGATGTTATCGCCATCATGAATCAGGGCCGCGTCGAACAAATCGGTACGCCTCAGGAGATTTACGATCGTCCAGCGTCGATGTTCGTCGCGGATTTCATCGGTGCCCCGCCGATGAGTTTTCTCGCCGTCCGGGCATCGCTGCAGCGCGGCGCTCGCAGTATCGAGGTGGACGGCGTGCCGCTCGAAATGCCCCAACTGTTCGAAGATCGTGCCGAGGGTTCTCTCGCACTCGGCGTGAGACCAGAGAACGTGTCGTTCGCAGATAGCGCAGGCTTGCGCGGTCGCGTGATCGGCGCCGAATATCTCGGTACGACGCAGATCGTCACGGTGACAACGGCCAACGGTCAAATCAAGGCGCGGCTGCCGTCAGGCAACGCGGTCAGAATTGGCGAAACGGTCGGGCTTGCGCTGCGTCCGGACAAACTGTCGCTGTTCGACGCGGTCAGCGGCCGGGCGCTCTCGTCGGCGCTTTATGGAGGGCTCCATGGCTGAGGTCGCACTGCTCGATGTCGGCAAGAGCTACGGTGCCGTGGAAGCGGTCCGTGGTCTCTCGCTCTCGGTCGCGCATGGTGAGTTTGTCGTGCTGCTTGGTCCGACCGGCGCCGGGAAGACGACGACGCTGCGGTTGATCGCCGGCCTGGAGCGGCCCGATCAAGGCCATGTGGTGATCCAGGGCCGCGACGTGACCAGGGAAGTTCCGGCCGAACGCGACGTCGCGTTCGTGTTTCAGCAATACTCGCTTTATCCACATCTGACGGTCTATGACAATCTGGCTTTCCCCCTGCGTTCTCCGGCCCGGCGCGTCGACGAGAAGACGATACGCCGCAGGGTTCAGCAGATATCGGAGCTGCTTCACATCGAACACAAGCTCGGTAACCGGGCCACCGCGCTTTCCGGCGGCGAAATGCAGCGGGTCGCCATCGGCAGGGCGCTGGTGCGCGAGCCGTCCGTCTATCTGATGGACGAGCCGCTCTCCTCGCTGGATGCAAAACTTCGGGCCGAATTGCGCCTCGAGCTCAAGCGCATCCAGCGCGAATTGGGAACGACGATTCTCTACGTGACGCATGACCAGATCGAAGCGATGACCATGGCTGACCGGATCGGCGTGATGAGCGAGGGAGCACTCATTCAGCTTGGTACGCCGCGAGAGATCTATGAACGGCCCAACAGTGCCTATGTGGCGGGCCGGTTGGGTACACCGGTCATCAACCTCATTCCAGCCCGGCTTCTGGGCGGACCGGTGCCGCCGCAGGTGGAGACGGTGGGATTAAGGACCGAGCATATCCGCATCTCGACCGCGGATGGCCCCGGACCACGCGCACAGGTGCATTGGGTCGAACATCTCGGCGATCAAAACCACGTTCACCTCAAGCTAGCGACCCATTCGCTGGTAACGCTTGCCGATCCTGTCCAGCCACTCAAGGCGGGGGATCAGGTTTCCCTCGAATTCGAGTCCCCGCTTTATTTCGATCAGGCCGGTCGCCGAATTAGCGCCGATGGATTGCGGGGGCATGCATGATGATCGACCGCGAGGCTCGCAAATTGCTGTTTGAAACGGTGGCGCAGCGTGTCATTGCCAGCGCCGAAGAATTGACTGATCTCGATCGAGCAATCGGCGACGGCGATCACGGGGTCAACATGCGTCGCGGCTTTGAAGCAGTGCTCGCGGCGGTTGATGAGCTGTCCGCGAAAAACCTCGGCGAATCCCTGAAGGGCGTCGGCACCACTCTCGTCATGAAAGTCGGCGGCGCATCAGGTCCGCTTTACGGCACGCTTTTCATGTCGCTCGGCAAGACGCTGGATGACGAGGTGACGTGTGAGCGGGTCGCCGATGCATTTGCCACAGCCATCGATGCGGTCAGGGCGCGGGGCAAGTCCGATGTCGGGCAAAAGACCATGCTTGACGTGCTTTTTCCGGTGCTCGCAGTTCTGCGTGAAGGCGGCACAGAACTCCCGGTGCGCCTGAAGGCCGTAGCCAAGGCTGCATCCGAGGAGACTATACCAATGCGGGCGATTCGCGGGCGTGCGTCGTTTCTGGGCGAGCGCAGCGTAGGTCACATGGATCCGGGGGCACGGTCCTCGGCGCTGATCGTCGACGCGGTCGTAGACGTCATGGAAGGATTGGCATGAGCGAAAATGTTGGAATCGTCATTGTCTCGCACTCGGCGGACGTAGCGCGGGGCACCGCGCTGATGGTCGAGCAAATGGTCGGCCGTGAAGTGCCGCTCGGCTGGTGCGGCGGCGATCCGGGCGGCGGGCTCGGCACCAGCGTCGAGGCGATCATGGCGGCGATCGAGCGGGCGTGGTCGGAGCGAGGCGTTGCCATTCTGGTCGACCTGGGCGGCGCTGAAACCAATAGCGAGATGGCGATCGAGATGTTGCCCGAGGAGCGCCGCGCCCGTGTCGTGGTTTGCAACGCGCCGGTTGTCGAGGGCGCCGTCATGGCGGCGACCGAAGCGGCTTCGGGGGCTTCGCTTGAAGCGGTGCGTCAAACCGCCGAAGAACTGACGCCGGTCTGATGCAGGGCAAGGGTGATGAATAAACACAAGGCATCAGTGCTTATGCGGCATGAGGTGGGGCTCCATGCCCGCCCGTCGGTCAAGTTGACCAAGCTCGCAAAGGCGTTTGAATCGCGCATTGACCTTGGCCTGTCGCCGGACGGTCCCTGGGTCGATGCCAAGAGCATCGTCAAGGTGATGGCGACCAGGGCACCAAAGGATTCGACGATTTATTTTCGCGCGGAGGGGGCCGATGCGAAGGCCGCGCTGGAGGCGCTCGTGACGCTTGTCGACGGAGATTTTCAGGATGGACGATAGAACGCACCGGGCTGCTCATCGCATCGAGGGGCGGTCCGCCGCACCTGGACTGGCGTTGGGACCGCTCGTGCGCCTGAGTTCGGTGCAACATGAAGTCCGTCAATACCGCTCTGCGGCGGAGGAGCATCGGGCCCTTGTCGATGCGCTCGCGGCGTCGCAGGAAGACCTCGGCGCGCTCTCGCGCCAGGCGGGCGACGATGAAGCGGAAGCCATTCTTGCCTTCCAGATGGCGTTGCTCGAGGACGACAGCCTTGTCGCGCCGGCGCTGGCGCGGATCGACGCCGGCGATGGCGCGGGTCAGGCCTGGAGCGCGGCGATCGATCCGGAAATCGCGTCGTATGATGCGGCCGAAGATCCCTATTTTCGAGCGCGCGCGTCTGATTTGCGCGATCTGCGCGATCGCGTGCTGCGGCATCTTGCAGGTGAGGCGGATCAGACCGTGCCATCGGGCGTCATCCTCGCCGCCGACGATATGCCGCCTTCCACCTTTCTTGCCACCGATTGGCGCGATGGCGGGTTGGTCTTGCGCCGCGGAAGCCCCAGCAGCCATGTTGCCATTCTCGCCAGGTCGCGCGGCGTCCCGATGATTGTTGGGGTAGACGTCGATCGTCTCGAACAGGGCATCGACGCACTGCTCGATGCGGATGCCGGGCTTCTGATCGTCGATCCCGACACCAATATGCGAGCCGGCTTCAGTCTACGCCGCGCCGAGCAGTCGAAGGCTCGACAGGCCGCGGCGTCATTCAGCGGTCCGGCGCTAACCGCGACCGGCGAATTGGTTAGGGTCATGATCAATGTGACCGGCCTTGCGGAGCTCGGCGTACGCGATCCTGCGGAGGTCGACGGAATCGGCTTGATGCGGACCGAGTTTCTGTTCCAGGCCCGTGAAAAACTCCCAACCGAGGAAGAGCAATATCGAATCTACAGGCGCATGCTTGAATGGGCAGCGGGTAAACCCGTGACGATCCGCACGCTCGACGCTGGCGGCGACAAGCCGATCGCAGGCTTGACGCAGCCTGGAGATATGAACCCATTTCTGGGCGTGCGCGGTGTGCGGCTGTCGTTGCGGTACCCGGACGTCTTTCGCGCGCAGTTGCGAGCGTTGGCCCGTGCCGCCGTCGCGGGGAATCTCAAGGTGATGATTCCAATGATAACGGTGCCCGAGGAACTCGACCGCTGCCGCGCGCTGTTCGAGCAGGCCTGCGACGAATTGCGTCGCGAGGGTCAAAAAGCGCAGATGCCGCCGCTCGGCATGATGGTCGAGGTGCCGGCAGCGGCGCTGACCATCGAAGACTTCAACGCCGACTTCTTTTCCATCGGCAGCAACGATCTCATCCAGTATGTGGCGGCAGCGAGCCGCGACGAACCGCAGCTCGCCGATCTCTCGCGTCCCTCGCGAGCGGTGTTCAACCTGATCCGGCATGTCGTGGACCATGCCAACCGCTCCGGCCGCGAAGCGAGCTTGTGCGGCGATCTGGCCGGCGATCCCGCGCAAGTCGCGGCCCTCCTGGATCAGGGCTTGCGGGTCCTTTCGGTGGCGCCGGGTGCGCTTGGCGCGGTCAAGGCGGCGATCGCCAATTATGCCGGCTCTGCCGCATGAGCGCGGACGTAACGCCAGCGGCGTCGCAGGATCTGATCGCGGCCTACAAGGCCGTGCTTCGCGATGTGCTCGACCGGCGGCCGTCGGGCATGCGCCAGCGTTTGGCCGAAGCACTCGGCAAGAACCGCAGCTTCATCACGCAAATTGCCAACCCGGCCTATCAAACGCCGATCCCGGCACAGCATGTCCACGCCATCATTCAGGTCTGTCACTTCTCGGCGCAGGAGAGGGACCGCTTTCTCGAAGCCTATCACCGCGCGCATCCGCGCCGGCTCCTGCTTCTGAAGGAGCGCGAGCGCAGCCGACGGCTCACATTGATGCTGCCCGATCTCGGTTCAGAGCAGAAGAACCACAAGCTTGACTCGCTGTTGAGCGAGTTCGCGGAAAAGGTCGCACGGCTGATCGAGGACACCTGACGCCGAAGCGAAGCGCAAAACGGGGAGGGTTAGGATGAAGAAGCTGATCAATGCCGTCGACGACGTGGTGACTGAAAGCCTTGCCGGATTCTGTGCGGCGCATTCCGACATCGTGCGCATCGGCGAACAAGCACCGTTCGTGCAGCGCCGGCGTCTGACACAGGGCAAGGTTGCCCTGGTGTCGGGTGGCGGCTCCGGACACGAGCCGCTTCACGGCGGATTCGTCGGGCAGGGGATGCTGGATGCCGCATGTCCCGGTCAGGTGTTTACCTCGCCGACACCTGATCTTATCCTCGCCGCGGCTGAGGCTGCGGACACCGGTGGCGGCGTATTGTTCATCGTCAAGAATTATGAAGGCGACGTCATGAACTTCGACATGGCGCGCGAGATGTCCGGAAAATCGATTGCGACCGTCGTTACCGATGACGATGTCGCGGTGGAGGCCTCGACTTTTTCGACGGGACGACGCGGCGTTGCCGGCACGCTGATCGTGGAAAAGATCGTAGGCGCGGCTGCCGAAGAGGGGCGCGACCTGGCTTCCCTGAAGGCGCTTGGCGACCGCGTCAACGCGGCCACCCGCTCGATCGGAATCGCGCTGACGAGTTGCACGGTTCCGGCCGCCGGCAAGCCAACCTTCGACATCGCCGAAGACGAAATGGAGATCGGGGTGGGCATCCATGGCGAGCCGGGGCGCCGCCGGGTGAAATTGAAGCCGGCTGCCGAGATAGCGGCCGAGATGGTCCATGCCATCACGGCTGATCTGGGCGAGCGCGCACGCGGCGAAGCCATCCTGTTGATCAACGGCTTTGGAGCGACGCCTTTGTCGGAACTCTATTTGATGTACGACGCCGTGCGCCAACGGCTCGAGCCAGCCGGTCTGATTGTGGCGCGATCGCTGGTGGGCAATTTCGTCACATCGCTCGACATGGCAGGTTGTTCAACGACCGTATCGATCCTCGATGACGAGATGAAGCGCCTCTGGGACGCACCGGTCCATACACCGGCTTTGCGTTGGGGAATGTAGCTTCCCGCCAAATACGCTCGGACCGTGTCCTCCCATGGCGCGGTCGTGGACCTTGCCCGTGCCAGGTAGCTTAGCTCGTCGCAAGCGATGGCGCACGCTGGACTCGGGTGCCGGGAGCTTTGTGGGGCTCAATTTAGTCCCCAAGTTGGGGGTTATTGCCCATTCCATGAGTATATGCTCTCATGGATTGGGAAAACTAGCGATGTTCCGGCCCGATCTGATCATTTTCGACTGCGACGGCGTGCTGGTCGATAGCGAGATGCTGAGCTGCCGTTGCCTTTCGGAAGCGCTCGCGGGCTATGGCATCGATCTTGGCGTTGATCAGGCACTCGACCTGTTCCTCGGACGGAATCTGAGTGCGGTATTCGAATATTACGAAGCGTTGGGATGCACGATCCCTGAGCAATTTGCAGCCGAATTGAAAACGGAGGTTCGCACGGCGTTTGTTTCTTCACTTTGTGCGATTGAGGGGGTGAATTCGGTGCTGGCGGACTTGCAGATCCCGCATTGCGTTGCGTCGTCCAGCGATGTCGATCGGGTGGCGTTCTCGCTTTCCCTGACCGGCCTCGCGCCGCATTTCGACGCGCACCTCTATACCTCGCAGATGGTGAGGCGCGGCAAGCCGGCGCCCGATCTCTTCCTTTACGCAGCCGAAAGGATGCGGGCGGATCCGCGCCGCACCCTCGTGATCGAGGACAGCGTTAGCGGCGTCAGGGCCGGCAAGGCGGCCGGCATGACGGTTTGGGGATTTGTCGGAGGCAGCCACTATCAATGGCGTGACGGCAAAGCCATTCTCCGCGAAGCCGGGGCCGATCGCGTGTTCGGACGAATGGCTGATTTCTGGCGAACGGAACGGCAAGCAGACTGATGGCAGCATCCGACAACGAGAAATCGCGTCTCGACGAAGCCGCGCGTGCGGGCTGGCTGTACTTCATCGCCGGCCACACCCAGGATGAAATCGCCAAGATGCTGCAGGTCTCGCGCGCCTCGGCCCAGCGCCTGGTTTCACTCTGCCTCGCCGAGCGCCTGATCACATTCCGGCTCGAGCATCCGATCGCGGCGTGCATGGAGTTAGCCGCGCAGCTCAAGGACTTGTTTCATCTCGCGTATTGCGAAGTGGTGCCGACCGACCCGGCTGCGCTGCTCTCGGCCGCCGGCATTGCCGAGCGCGCCGCCAACATCCTGGAAACGACGCTGCGCACCGAAAAGCCGACGATCGTGGCGCTTGGTACCGGCAGAGCGGTACGGGCTGCCGTTGAGCGTGTGTCCCCGATCGACTGCCCGAACCACCAGATCGTGTCGCTGGTCGGAAATATCTCGGCCGACGGCTCGGCCAGCTTTTTCGACACCGTCGGCCGTCTCGCGGACCGGACCAAGGCGCGCCATTATCCGATGCCGCTGCCGTTTCTGATGTCGTCCGAGCGCGAGCGCGACCAGATGCTCAAGATCGATCCGATCGCCAAGGTGAGGGCGGTCGCCGCCAAGGCCGACCTGCGCCTGGTCGGTGTGGGCCAGATGGATCAGCAGGCACAAGTCCATGTCGATGGTTTCGTCTCGCGCGAAGAACTGCTCGAGATGATGCGGCTCGGTGCCGTCGGCGAACTGACCGGCTGGGCATTCGACGCGGAGGGCCGCATCATCAACGGGGGGACCAACCTCCGTCTCACCAGCATTCCACCGCAGGTACCGGCGCAGGCGCTGACCATCGGCGCGGCGGTCGGCCGTGCCAAGGTTTCGGCGATCAGGGCGGCGCTGAAGGGGCGGCTCCTCAACGGGCTGATCACCGACGAGGCGACGGCAGGCGCCATCCTCAAGCCGTAGCGAACAAGCCGGTCCTTCAAGGCCGTCACGCCGGCGCGAGGGTACCCGCGGGCCGATCCGGCGCGTGCCCCGATTCGAGCATCTCCTCCAGCCCGCAGGTCCGGTGCCGAAGTGCGATTCCGATCCTTGACAACCCTGGGACTCGGTGTGAACATAATTGCAAGGCGTGAGCATATGCTCAACGCCAATAAGGGAGGTTACCGTGAAGCACGTCCTCAGCGCCCTCCTGGGCGCGGCTACCTTGTTGGGTGCAGCCCCTTCCATCGCCCAGACAACACTGACCATCGCCACCGTGAACAATGGCGACATGATCCGGATGCAGGGGCTGACCAACGAATTCACCGCCAAAAACCCCGACATTTCCGTGAAGTGGGTGACCCTCGAAGAGAACGTCCTGCGCCAGCGCGTCACAACCGATATCGCGACCAAGGGCGGGCAGTTCGACGTGCTGACTATCGGCACCTATGAGGTGCCGATCTGGGCCAAGAAGAACTGGCTCATTCCGCTCGACAATCTCGGAGCCGATTACGATACCGCGGACCTGCTGCCCAAGATCCGTGATGCCGTGTCGGTATCGGGCAAGCTCTATGCCGCGCCGTTCTACGGCGAGAGCTCGATGATGATGTATCGCACCGACCTGTTCCTGAAGGCCGGCTTGACGATGCCGGAAAAGCCGACCTGGGACTTCGTGATCGATGCGGCGAAGAAGCTCACCGACAAGTCGGCCGGCGTCTATGGCATCTGCCTGCGGGGCAAGGCGGGCTGGGGCGAGAACATGGCGTTCCTGACCGCGATGTCCAATTCGTTCGGCGCGCGCTGGTTCGATGAGAAATGGCAGCCGCAGTTCGACAAACCGGAGTGGAAGAAGACGCTCTCGACCTATGTCGACCTGATGAAGGCCGCAGGCCCTCCCGGCGCAAGCTCGAACGGTTTCAATGAAAACCTCGCGCTGTTCAACTCCGGCAAATGCGGGATGTGGATCGACGCTACGGTGGCGGCGTCCTTTGTCACCAACCCGAAGGATTCGACGGTTGCCGACAAGGTAGGCTTTGCGCTCGCGCCGAATGCGGGCCTCGGCAAGAACGCCAATTGGCTGTGGGCATGGAACCTCGCCATCCCCGCGGGCTCGAAGAAGACCGCGGCTGCGGAAAAATTCATCGCCTGGGCGACCAGCAAGGACTACACCCAGCTCGTCGCCAAGAAGGAAGGGTGGGCCAACGTGCCGCCCGGCACCCGAACCTCGCTTTACCAGAATCCGGAATATCTGAAGGTCGCTCCCTTCGCCAAGCTGACGCTTGCGTCGATCGACGCCGCCGATCCGAACAAGCCGACCGTCCAGCCGGTGCCTTACGTCGGCGTGCAATATGCGGCGATCCCGGAATTCCAGGGCATCGGCACCAGCGTCGGCCAGCAATTCTCGGCGGCGCTGTCGGGCTCCTCGACCGTCGATGCGGCGCTTGCTGCTGCGCAATCATCCACCGAACGCGAAATGAAGCGCGCCGGTTATATCAAGTAGCGCGCCGCACCCATCCCGGCTGCCGTCAGGCAAGGACTGACGGCAGCCACATCTCCCTTCAAGCGATAACAGGAGGCGGCGATGGCAACGCAGCAAACCCAGGTCCTCGGTAGGGCCCTGCTGACGCCGGCCGTCGCATTGCTGTTCATCTGGATGATCGTCCCGCTGGCGATGACGATCTATTTTTCGACGCTGCACTACAGCCTGCTCGACTCGGAAACCTGGAGCTTCGTCGGGCTGGAGAATTTTCGGTATTTTCTCACCGACCCGGCTTTTTTGACCGCGCTGCAGAACACGCTGGTGCTGGTCGGTTCGGTGCTCGCGATCACCATCCTGCTCGGCACGCCGCTGGCGCTGCTGCTCGACCAGCAGGTGATCGGCCGCAGCATCGTCCGCTTGATGGTGATCGCGCCGTTCTTCGTGATGCCGACCGTCAGCGCGCTGGTCTGGAAGAACCTTTTGATGCACCCGGTGTCCGGACTGTTCGCCTGGCTCGCGACACTGGTGGGAGCGACGCCGATCGACTGGTTCAACGATGCGCCTCTGCTCGCGGTGATTCTGATCGTGGCCTGGCAATGGCTGCCGTTTGCCACCCTCATCCTGCTGACGGCGCTGCAGTCCCAGGACGAGGAGCAGAAGGAAGCGGCCGAGATGGATGGCGCGAGCGCACTTTCGACCTTCATCTATCTCACTCTTCCGCACCTCGCGCGGCCGATCACCGTCGTCATCCTGATCGAAACCATATTCCTGCTGACGGTGTTTGCCGAGATCTTCGTCACCACCGGTGGCGGCCCGGGCCTGCAGACCACCAATATCGCTTTCCTGATCTACTCGCAGGCGCTGATCCAGTACGACGTCGGCAACGCCTCGGCCGGTGGACTGGTCGCGGTCGTGATCGCCAATATCGTTGCGTTCTTCCTGGTGCGGATCGTCGGGCGGAATCTGGAGGCATAAGCCATGGCGCGCAAAGTGACTGCGAGACGCGTATGGGTGTCCACGGCTGCCGCGTGGTTGTTCGGATTTTTGATTTTTCTCCCCATCCTGTGGATGGTCCTGACGAGCTTCAAGACCGAGCTCGATGCGTTTGCGATGCCGCCGAAATTCCTGTTGTTCCACTGGACTACGGAGAACTATGCGACGGTGCAGGAGCGCAGCGATTATGTCCATCATGCGCTCAATTCGATCATCGTTGCCGGCGGCTCGACACTGATTGCGATGATCATTGCCATTCCGGCGGCGTGGTCGATGGCGTTCGCGCCGACCAAGCGCACCAAGGACGTTCTGCTCTGGATGCTCTCGACCAAGATGATGCCGTCGGTCGGCGTGCTGGTTCCGATCTATCTGATCTTCCGGGATTTCGGCATGCTCGATACGCGCGCGGGTCTCGTCATGATCCTGTGCCTCGGCAACCTGCCGATCGTGATCTGGATGCTCTTCACCTATTTCAAGGAGATCCCCAGGGATATCCTCGAAGCCGCGCGGATGGACGGCGCGACCATCGGGCGCGAGCTGATTTACGTGCTGACGCCGATGGCCGTTCCCGGGCTCGCCTCGACGCTGCTGCTGAATTTCATCCTGGCGTGGAACGAGGCGTTCTGGACGCTGAACCTTTCGACGCTGGACGCGGCGCCGCTCACCGTATTCATCGCATCCTATTCGAGTCCCGAGGGCCTGTTCTGGGCCAAATTGTCAGCCGCCTCGACGCTCGCCATTGCGCCGATCATCGTCCTCGGATGGTTCACGCAGCGGCAACTCGTCCGCGGGCTCACCTTCGGCGCCGTCAAATAGCAAAGGGATCAGGGATCATGGGCCAGATCACGCTGCAGGGAGTCCGCAAATCGTTCGGGCCGGTCAACATCATCAAGGATGCCAATCTGGATATCGACAACGGCTCCTTCGTGGTCTTCGTCGGGCCATCCGGCTGCGGCAAGACCACGCTCTTGCGCCTGATCGCCGGACTGGAGGATGTCACCGGCGGGCAAATCCTGATCGACGGCAAGAACGTGGTGGACGTGCCACCGGCGAAGCGCGGGCTGTCGATGGTGTTCCAGTCCTATGCGCTCTATCCGCATATGAGCGTCCGCGGCAACATCGCATTCGGCCTGAAGATGGCAGGCCTGCCGCGCCCGGACATCGACCGCAAGGTTGAGGCGGCGGCGGCCACCTTGAACCTGACGCCCTATCTGGACCGCAAGCCGCGCGAGCTTTCCGGCGGCCAGCGTCAGCGCGTCGCAATAGGGCGCGCGATCGTGCGCGAGCCGAAGGCGTTTCTGTTCGACGAGCCCTTGTCGAATCTCGATGCGGCGCTGCGGGTCCAGATGCGTCTGGAAGTCACCAAATTGCAGAAGCAACTCGGCACCACTGCCGTCTACGTCACCCACGACCAGGTCGAGGCGATGACCATGGCCGACAAGATTGTCGTACTCAACGCGGGCAACATCGAACAATACGGCTCGCCGCTGGAGTTGTACGAGCGGCCGGCAAACCTGTTTGTCGCCGGCTTCATTGGTTCGCCGAAGATGAATTTTGTGCCCGGCGAGGCGGTCGGCGAACTCGCCGTCGCCACGCTCGGCGTCAGGCCCGAGCATCTGAAAATCGGCAAGGAGGGGGAAGGTTGGCCCGGGACTGTGTCGGTCGCCGAGCATCTGGGCAGCGACACCTTCCTCTACGTCGACACCGGCAAGCTTGGGATGCTGACGGCGCGATGCATCGGAGAGTTCAGCCTGAAAGCTGGCGACCGTGTGTGGCTTTCGCCCGATCCAGCCCGCCTGCATCGCTTCGACAAGGATGGTGCGGTGATCGGGACATGAGCGGACGGCGCGCTGCGCCGCGATGAGCAAACAGGAAGAACAACAAGATGTATCTGGAAAAATTCAAGTTGGACCGGAAAACGGCCGTGGTGACGGGCGCCGGACAGGGAATCGGACTGGCCTGCGCGGAAGCGCTGGCGGAGGCGGGAGCAAAGGTCGTGATCGCCGATCGCGACCCCCAACTCGCCGATGCCGGACGCGCAAGCCTGAAGGCAAAAGGCCTCGATGCCGAAATCGTCATCATGGACGTAACGGACTCGCGCGGCGTTTCCGAGGTCGCCAGCCGGCTGGCGTCCCGCTATGGCGGCATCGATATCCTGGTCAACAATGCCGGCATCGCACGAAGCGAGACTCCGGCCGAGAAGGTTGCCGACGAACATTGGCTCAACGTCATCGACGTCAATCTCAACGGCACATTCTGGTGCTGCCGCGCCTTCGGCAAACTCATGCTGGACGCCAGGTCGGGTTCCATTGTGAACATCGGGTCGATGTCCGGCTTCATCGTCAACAAACCGCAGGAGCAATGCTACTACAACGCCTCCAAAGCCGCGGTGCACCATCTCACCAAGTCGCTCGCGGCCGAGTGGGGCGGGCGCGGCGTGCGCGTCAACGCCGTCGCGCCGACTTACATCGCAACCCCTCTCAATGCATTCGTCAAAAACAGCCCGCAGATGTACGATGCCTGGATCGGCGGCACGCCGATGGCCCGGATGGGGGAGGTCGACGAGATTGCGTCCGTCGTCCTGTTTCTGGCGTCCGACGCCGCCAGCCTGATGACCGGGAGCGTTGTCCTTGTTGACGGAGGTTATACGTGCTGGTGAGCTGGCGTTGATCTGAAGCGGGGTTGCAATGCAGCAGGCCTTCGTCGGCATCGATGTCGGAACATCGAGCGCGCGCGCCGGGATATTTGACGAGAACGGAAGTCTGCTTGCGAGCGCCCGCCATCCGATCACGGTGTGGCACGAGGCGGGCAGCGTCGCCGAGCAGTCGTCGTCCGAGATCTGGGCCGCCTGCGCAGCCTCGGTCCGCGCGGCCATGGCGGAAGCAGGGCTTCCTGCTTCCGCCGTCAGGGGCGTCGGTTTCGACGCGACCTGCTCGCTTGTGGTCGTGGATGCCGCCGGAAACCCGCTGACGGTCAGCGCATCCGGCGACATCAGGCGAAATGTCATCGTGTGGATGGACCATCGCGCGATTGCCGAGGCCCGTCGGGTCAACGAGACGCGGGACGACGTGCTCCGCTATGTCGGCGGCTCGATTTCGCCGGAAATGGAAATTCCCAAACTGCTTTGGCTGAAGCGGTACCTTCCGTCGACCTATCAGGCAGCGGGGTATTTCTTCGACCTCGCTGATTACCTGTCGTTTCGCGCGACCGGATCGACGACGCGTTCGATGTGTACGCTGGCGTGCAAATGGAATTATCTCGCCCACGAACGGCAGTGGAGCGGCAATTATCTGGAGCGCATTGGTCTCGGCGATCTTGCCGCGGACCAATACTCGAGAATTGGAAGCGAGATCGTTGCGGCCGGCACGCCGCTCGGCGCCGGCCTGACCAAATCCGCCGCGAGCGATTTCGGCCTGCTCGAGGGAACGCCGGTCGGCGCCTCGCTGATCGACGCTCACGCCGGCGGCGTCGGCACGATCGGCGGGCAGGGAAAATCGGGTGAAGAGGTCGATGTGTGTCGTCGCCTTGCCTACATCATGGGGACCTCGGCCTGCATCATGGCGACGACGCGTGAGCCATGCTTCGTGCCCGGTGTCTGGGGTCCCTATCATTCAGGAATGGTTCCCGGGTTCTGGCTCAACGAAGGCGGGCAGTCCGCGGCCGGTGCGGCGATCGATCATCTGGTCAGGTCCCATCCTGCGTATGATGAGACCGTCGCGGCGGCGCGCGCGGCTGCGATGGAAGTTCCGGAATTTCTCGAGCGGCGCATCGTCTCGCGCGTGACAGGTCCCGGCGAAGCGGCATTCTTTGCCCGCGACATCCACGTACTGCCCGAGTTTCTCGGAAACCGGTCACCTTTCGCCGATCCTGACGCGCGTGCGGTCGTCGTCGGAATGGACCTCGATGCCGACATCGGCTCGATGGAGCGGCTGTTCGTGGCCGGGCTCTGCGGGCTTGCCTACGGACTCGCGGATGTCGTGGACGCCTTTCGATCGCACGGCGTCGAAAGCGACATGATGGTGATCAGCGGCGGCGCCGGACGAAGTCCGCTGGTCCGCCAGATCATGGCGGATACGACTGGCCTGACCGTTGCTGTCCCCGGAACGCAAGAGCCTGTCCTGCTCGGCGCCGCCATGCTGGGCGCCGTTGCGGCGAAGTCTCGCGGGTCGATCGGCGAGGCCATGGCGTCGATGTCGGCGATCGGCAGGCTCAGCGAATCCACGGCGCCGGGGGTGGCGGATTTCCATCGCAGCAAGCGAAAGGTTCACGGGCTGATGCGCAGACTTGATTCTGAAAGCCGCGAGGCGATGCAGGGGATCGCATCGATCGCCGGACTTGGTGCGAAGAACTAGAACCATGCTGCTGAGTTGTGGAGATGCCCTGGTCGATTTCCTGCCCGTCACATCTGTCGACGGGCGCGACGCGGCCGTACCGGTTGCCGGTGGATCCTGCCTCAACATCGCTGTCGGCATGGCGCGCCTGGGCGCGCCGGCAGGGTTTGTGGGCGGCATCTCGACGGATTTGTTCGGACGCATCATCGCCGATCACGCGCTCGGCTCGCAGGTTAACCTCCGCCATGCGACGCGCAGCGGGCATCAGACGACGCTTGCGTTCGTCCGACACCTGGGAGGCGAGCCGCAATATGCGTTCTATGACGAGGCGACGGCGTCCCGAGCCTGGACCTACCGGCGCGGCTCCATCCCCTTTGACGAGATCGAAGCCATCCATGTCGGATCGACCACGCTCGCCCACGACCAGGGCGCCGCCCAGACGCTTGCGATGATCGAAGACGCCGACGGTGCGACCACCATCTCCTTCGACCCGAACTGCCGGCCCAATCTGGTCAAGCTCAAGGCACGCTACGTCGATCAGATGGATGCGTTCGCCGCCGCCGCCGACATCGTGCGGATGTCCGATGTCGATTTCGAATTTCTCTATGGCGGCAGTGACTACGGGGAAAAGGCGAAATCACTCATTGCTGCCGGTGCAAGCCTCGTCGTTGTCACACGTGGAATCAAGGGAGCTCGGGCGTGGCACGGAGAGGCAGGACTGGTTGAAGTCGAGGCGCCCGCAACGGATGTGGTGGATACCATCGGCGCAGGCGACAGCTTTCAAGCCGCGCTGCTGTTCGCCTTGCGTGCCATCGGACGGATCGAGCGCCGTGCGCTGGCGCGAATGAATTCCGGCGAGCTTGCCCGGGCGTTGTCGTTCGCGTCGGCTTGCGCGGCGTTCACCTGCGGGCGTACGGGGGCTGATCCGCCGCGCCGATCAGACGTCGGTCCGGCATTGTCTCGTCTCATGGCCGGATAGATCAAGCAAAATCTAAAGCGTGATTGAGCCGACGCTGGCGCCGCCGCGAAGAATTCATGACGCATCCGAAGATCGTCTAGCCGGCTTCAGAAGCCGGAAATGCGACGTCAATTCTCGACGGATCAGGAGCGCGCGACGACGGATGCGGAATCGACGCCGAACCGGAGGGGCATGGCGATACCGCCATTTTCTTTCCAGGATCGATTGGTGACAAAAAACTAAAGAATGAATATTTTAGATCGCAAATTTTCCGTCGCCCCGATGATGGACTGGACCGGTACACCTCAAAACGCAAAGCGCAATCTGCACTTAAGAGTGGGTGCGGTCGGCCATGCAGTACCAAATGCAGTACCGCTTCATTGATGAGCGCTTTCTAGCGAATGAGATTCGGCTTCATGCTGCGTTCGGCGGCCGCGGCCGATCGCGGCGCCAAGCTGACGGGTCGAGTTTGCAGTGAACTTACGCGGCTTGGCTTGCGGCGAAGTGCAGAGATTACTGCATCGATCTCAGCACTCTGTTGAACACATTTCATCGCACATGCCTCTCGCTGAGGACTAACATCCTTGCAAATGATCAGGCTGAAGGACTGGATTTAGAGTCTTTGTGTCGATTACTTGCAGCATGGCGAGGTTGAATTATGACCCAAGAAGATATTCGTGTCGGAATCGTGGGTAAGGCCAGTTGGGCGAAGCTGTCGCACGTTCCGGCGATCAAAGACCTTCCGGGCGTGAGGCTCGCGGCAGTGGCAACACGCAGCGAGCGGAGTGCACGGGAGGCGGCGGAGGCCTTCGGTGCTGATCGCTGGTTTTCCGATCCCTTCGCGATGATCCGAGATGAGGGAATTGATATCGTAACAATCGCCGTCAACGTGCCCGCACACCGCGTACTCGTTTTGGCAGCGCTGGATGCTGGCAAAGCGGTCTACTGCGAGGCGCCTCTCGGATGCAGCATCGCAGAGACTGAAGAGATGGCGCGCGCGGTACGTTCGCACCACACGGCGATCGGGTTGCAGGGCCGGCACAATCCCGCCGTGCGACGCGCGGCCGAGTTGGTTTCCTTGGGAAGGATCGGGCGGCCGCTAAGCGCCAGAATTGTATCCCCAACGTTCGGATTCGGGCCGGAAATCCCCGTTGCGCATGATATTTTCAATAGGCCGTCTTCTGGAGCCAACCTTCTAACCATCACTGGGGGGCATACGCTCGATCTGGTGGAAGCGGTGCTGGGGCCGATTGTCGAGGTTGACGCTCGGACTGAGATTAGGTGGCCCCTCGTTAAGCTGACAGACACTGGCGTGGAGAGTGTGCGTGCAACCGCCGATTACGTCGGCGTCCTGGGAAAGACAGTTTCCGGCACCCCATTCACGGCCGACATCGACGCTGGAGTGAGCCTAGAGAATATTCGCTTCAGCTTCGAGGTCAGGGGATCGATGGGATGGGTCAGCCTGACCAGTAATCACCCCTACGGCTTCCAGGCCGGGGATCTCAAGCTGACGTCAAATGTGCTGTTCGTTGAACCGGACGCGGCCGCGGTCTCGGGCGGGACCATGGAGACGGCAATCAATGTAGGCGAGGTCTACGCCCAGCTTGTCCGCGATTTGCGTGAAGGGACCTACAGAACTCCGGGATTCAAACACGCACTTCACAATGCGCGCCTCATCGAGGCCGTAAAGAATTCCGCCAGGCGAGGAGTGCGTCAGAGGGTGCACCACCGAGACGCGCGTGTCGAGCGACTTGAATCAACCTCCGAGCGGGCACCTATCTCGGCCCTTGCGGTTCTCGTCCCCAGGAATTGATGCCAATGTCATTTCGGTCCGACAAGCTGGCGCTGTTTATAGATGGTGCCAATCTCTACGCGACAGTGAAGGCGCTTGGCTTCGACATTGATTACAAGCGCCTGCTCAGGGAGTTTCAGGGTTGGGGGACGATGGTCCGGGCATACTACTACACGGCGATCATCGAGGATCAGGAATATTCGTCGATACGGCCCCTGATCGATTGGCTGGACTACAACGGCTACACGGTCGTTACCAAGACGACCAAGGAATTCATCGATGCAACCGGGCGCCGGAAGGTGAAGGGCAACATGGATGTCGAACTAGCGGTTCACGCAATGGAGTTGGCGGAGCACATCGACCATCTGGTGCTGTTTTCTGGCGACGGTGATTTCCGGCCATTGGCGGAAGCGGTGCAACGTCGCGGCGTCCGGGTCACGGTGGTCTCGACGATTGCCAGCCAATCACCGATGGTCGCGGATGAGTTGCGCCGCCAAGCCGACGACTTCATCGACATCACCGAGTTGAAGCCTTTCGTCTGCCGCGATCCCGCGGAGCGCCCCGCTCCGCGCGACCCGCGCCATTACTCGCCCCACCTTGCGCACCGTGAAAGCTCGCCGAACTAGAGCGCGGTTTTCATCAATGTTGACCACGCGGCGCAAAGTGCCGCTCCAGTCTCGCGCGCAGCAGAACAAGACTTCTAAGCCATTCAAAATGGGTTCTTGAGTGAACGTCGGCCCGAGCTTCCCTTGGGCGCGCGAACCATGTCGATGAATGCGCGCAGCGCGGCGGGCGGCTGCCTTCGGCCGTGATAGTAGAGATAAGCTCCCTCGATGCATGGCGACCAGGGTTCGAGGACGCGTACAAGTTGGCCGCTGCGCAGGAACGGCTCTGCCAGGGCGTCGATCATGTAGACGATCCCAAGTCCGTCGAGCGCGGCGCGGATCGCCGTTTCGGCGGTGTTGACGGTAATGTTTCCGCGAGGAGAAACAAGTTTCCTGCTGCCGTTCCGCTCGAATCTCCACCGAAAGATCTCGCCATCTCGTCCAATGCGAAACTGGACGCACTGGTGAGACGCGAGATCGTCCGGCGTGCGGGGCGCAGGATGTTTTGCAAGATAGCTGGGACTCGCAACGACGGCCGCCTCCATCGGCCCTGTCACGCGGACCGCGATCATTTCGTCCGGCACGCGCTCACGCACCGCGAGGCCCGCATCGAACCCGCCCGCAACGATATCGATCGTCGGTCCGGAGTCGACACAGAGCTCTAGATGCACTTCGGGATAGCTCGACAAGAATCGCTGCCAGACTCGTGCGATGACCGTCGCTGCGGTCCACTGTTGCGTGTAGATCCGCAAGCGACCTGAAGGACGGCGGCGCTCCTCCTTCAGTTCCTCAAGCGCATCCGAGATCTGATCCATGCCTGGCCTTAGACGTTCCAACAGGCGAAGGCCGGAGTCGGTCAGCGACACGCTGCGCGTTGTTCGATGCAGCAGCCTCACGCCGAGACGCTCTTCCAGCTGCCGGATTGAATGACTGAGGGCGGATGAGGTCACCCCGAGCTGGGCCGCTGCTGCACGAAAGCTGAGATGGTCGGCGATTGCGAGAAAGGTGTTGAGGTCATTGAGGTCGCCGCGGTTCATTGATGAATTCCTCTCAGTACCAGATGGACTGATATGAGATTTTCATCCGGCCGCGTCGAGTCAATAGTTGTGGCAAGGTTTGTCGCAGCCGTGAGGTCATTTTCAGGCATGTGCATATTCAGGTATTGGACGGGCCGTATGCCCAGAACAATCGCGGCTTTCCTCGCGTTGGGGGCGACGTTTGCCGTGCCGTGCGCGGCGCCGGCCCAGCATGCGCCGGATCCACCGGCGGTCGGCGTCGTCGAAGTGGTCAAGCGGCCGATCACGGAGACCAGCGAGTTCCTGGGACGCATCGAGGCAATCAATCGCGTCAACGTCGTTGCCCGTGTGACGGCCTTCCTGGAAAAGCGGTTCTTTACCGAGGGAGCGGAGGTGTCGGCCAACGACCAACTCTATCTCCTCGAGCGTGGCCCGTTCCAGGCGGATCTTGACGCCAAGAAGGCGCAGGTTGCACAGCTCGAGGCGACCCTTGCCAATGCAAAACTCACGACGGAGCGACAGAGCATTCTGCTAAACGGCCCTGCCGGAGTGCGGGCGAATTATGATACAGCGATCTCAAATCAGAAGAGCCTGGAAGCCCAGGTGCAAGCGGCCGAGGCCCAGGTCAACCTTTCGCAGATCAACCTCGACTACACGGATATCCGTTCGCCGATAGACGGAAAGATCGGACGCACTGCGGTCACCGATGGCAACGTCGTGAGTCCCACCACGGGGACGCTGACCACCATTGTCAGCCAGGATCCGATGTATGTGACCTTTCCCGTCTCGGTGAGGCAGGCATTGGTGTTGCGCGAGCGATATGCTGCCAAGGGCGTTCGCGACGCTGTCGTCATCGTTCTAAGGCTTCCGGATGGTCGCATCTACGGCCAGACCGGGCATTTGGACTTTGAGAGCAACTCCATTACCCAGACCACCGACACACTGCTGTTGCGTGGCACAATTCCCAATCCCCCGCTTTACTTGGCGCCCAACCCGGTGCGCGAGCTTACCGACGGAGAATTGGTGACTGTCATGCTTGAGGGCGCGGAGCCCGTCGAGGTTCCCGCCATACCTCGCGCGGCCGTGCTATCGGACCAGCAGGGTAACTACGTCCTTGTCCTCGGTGCGGAGAACAAGGTCGAGCAGCGCCGCATCCAGGTCGGTCAGTCTACGACGACGATCGCATCGGTCACGACCGGCCTTTCGCTTGGCGACAAGGTCATCGTCGAAGGAATTCAGCGCGTGCGACCGGGGCAGGTGGTCGCGCCAGCCCCGGCCAGCGCTGGAATCGAGGCCGCCATGAATCAGCCGGAGCGGGCTGGGCCGGGACCGGGCGCATCGCGGCCTGGCAACACAAATGCGGCGCAACGGGCCACGACGCGGGATGGCGGGTGATTGATATGATCTCGTCGGTTTTTGTCGACCGCCCCCGGCTGGCGATTGTGATCGCATTCGTCATGACCATCGCCGGCTTGCTGGCGCTGACACAGATTCCAGTCGCGCAATTTCCCGACATCGTGCCGCCACAGGTGACGGTCACCGCCACATATCCGGGCGCCTCGGCCTCGGTGGTGGAAGCAAGCGTCGCCCAGCCGCTCGAGGCGCAGGTGATTGGCGTCGACAAGATGCTCTACATGAAGTCGACGAGCGGTGACGATGGGTCCTATACGCTGACGACGAGCTTTGCGCTCGGCACCAATCCCGACATCAACACGGTGAACGTCAATAACCGCGTACAAGCGGCGTTGGCGCAGCTGCCGCCCGAGGTCCAGCTTCAGGGGGTGACGGTTCAGAAGAAGTCGTCAGTGATTCTCCAATTCATCGTTCTCTATAGCGATACTGGCGCCCAGGATCCGGTATTCATCACCAACTATGCGGTGGTCAACATCCTGGACGCGATCTCGCGGACGCCTGGCGTCGGGCAGGCGACCCTGTTCGCGAAGATGAACTATTCGATGAGGATCTGGTTCGATACGCAACGACTGACAAGCCTCAATCTTGCGCCATCGGACGTCGTCAACGCGATTCGGGCCCAGAGCGTGCAGGCCCCGGTCGGACGGATTGGAGCGCGCCCGACCGACGACAACCAGCAGTTCCAGTTGAATCTCCAGACCCAGGGACGACTGGCGACGCCGGAGGAATTCGGCAAGATCGTGTTGCGGGCCAACCAGGATGGCTCGTTGTTGCACGTCAGCGACGTCACCCGTGTCGAAATCGGCGCGCAAAACCTCGACAGCGAGTCGCGCATCGATGGCCGCCCCGGCGTCGGCATCGGCATCTATCTCGCTCCGGGCGCCAACGCGGTGGCGACCGCCGCCGCTGTACAACGAACCTTGAAGGAGGCTTCTGCCCACTTTCCGACCGGCCTCAACTACCTCGTCCAATTCGACACCACCACATTTGTAACCGACACCATCAAGGAGGTGCTGCGGACGCTGGCCGAAGCGTTCGTCCTGGTTGTTGTCGTGGTGTTCCTGTTTCTTGGAAACCTGCGTGCGACCATCATCCCAACGATCGCCGTTCCCGTCAGTCTGATCGGGACATTCGCCGTTCTGCTGGTGATCGGCTATTCGGCGAATACGGTGTCTCTGCTCGCCATGGTGCTCGCGATCGGCATTGTCGTGGATGATGCGATCGTCGTCGTTGAGAACGTCGAGCGGGTTCTCGAGGAAGAGCCCGGCCTGTCGCCAGGAGAGGCAACCAAGAAGGCCATGGCGCAGATCACGGCGCCTATCATTGCGATCACGCTGGTGCTGCTTTCTGTGTTCGTGCCGATCGCATTCATTCCGGGGATTTCCGGTACGCTGTTCCGTCAGTTTGCAGTCACCATCAGCGCGGCAATGCTGATCTCGGCGATCAATGCGCTGACGCTGTCGCCGGCCCTCTGCGCACTGTTCCTGCGGCACACCGGTCCGCGCCGCGGCGTCATGGCCAAAGTCCTCGCCGGGATCGATTGGACGCGAGACCGCTATGCCGGCGGGGTACGACGCCTGTTGCGGATGTCCGTCCTGTCATTGCTGGCCGTGGCTGTTTTCGCCGGCGCCATCTTCGGAGTCTCGCGAATCGTGGCTACCGGGTTTTTGCCGGAGGAGGACCAGGGCGCCTTCTTTGTGATGGTCCAGTTGCCGGATGGAGCATCGGTCGCACGCACGAGCGAGGTTACCAAACGCGTTGAGGACATCCTGAAAGGGATGTCGGCAGTCGATCATACGATGTCGATCATTGGCTATTCGCTCCTCGATGGCGGCAATCTCCCGAACGCCGCGTTTTTAGTCGTGCGATTGAAGCCGTTTGAAGATCGGACTGCGACTGCCGCGTCTGCCCAGACTCTTATCCGCAAGGTGTTCAGCGAAGGATCGAAGATTCGCGAGGCGAACGCTGTGGCGTTCAATTTTCCGCCCATCATCGGCCTGTCTGTCGGCGGTGGCTTTGAATACGTGCTCGAGGCTCTGGAGGGGCAGGAGCCCGCAGCAATCAATAGCGTCATGGGTGGCCTCATTGGCGCGGCCAATCGGGAGCCCTTGCTGGCGCGGGTGTTTTCGACTTTCACCGCCACCACTCCCTCGATCTATCTCGACATCGACCGCGGCAAGGCGCAGGCCCTCGGCCTCAACATAAATGACGTGTTCACAGCCCTGCAGGCCACGTTCGGCGGCATCTATGTCAACAATTTCAACATGCTTGGCCGGACCTGGCAGGTCAACGTTCAGGGCGAGGCGGCTAATCGCAACGATATCCCGGACCTCTGGCAGGTCTACGTTCGCAATAACCGCAACGAGATGGTTCCGCTCCAGTCGATTGCCAACATGCGTTTCGAGCGGGGCCCGCAGGTCATCACCCGCTATAACAACTATCGAGCCGTCACCATCAATGGCGGGCCGGCGCCTGGGGTTTCCTCTGGCACTGCCCTGGAGGCCATGCAGAAGGTGTCCGACCAGACTTTGCCGACGGGCTACAACTTCGAATGGACCGGCACGGCTTATCAGGAGAAGGCCGGTTCCGGCCAGACGAGCATGATCCTCTCGCTTGCTGTCTTGTTCGCATATTTGTTCCTGGTCGCGCTCTACGAGAGCTGGACCATTCCGATTCCTGTTCTTCTGTCCGTTGTCGTTGGCGTGCTCGGCTCGTTCGCCGGCATCAAGATGGCTGGGCTTAGCCTCGATCTCTATGGTCAGATCGGTTTGGTCGTTCTGATCGCGCTTGCAGCCAAGAATGGCATTCTGATCGTGGAGTTTGCCAAGGAGCAGCGCGAGGCTGGAGTGGACATTGACGAGGCAGCCATTTTGGGCGCGAAGATGCGCTTTCGGGCCGTGATGATGACCTCAGTTGCCTTCATTCTCGGTCTGGTACCGCTGGTTGTGGCAACCGGCGCCGCTCAGATCAGCCGCCGCGCGGTAGGAACGGCCGTCTTCGGTGGAATGATCGCCGCAAGCTCGATCGGCATCTTCCTGGTGCCGATGCTTTATACGACGTTCCAGCGCCTCCGTGAGCGTCTGAAGGGGCGATTTGGTCGTCGGTCCGGCGTGACGAACGCTCCGGTGCGTCATGGGTAAGAGGCATTATGGCGTCGCGGCGCTTCCGACAAATACCAATCAAGTTTATGGAGGGCGTTCCCGGAGATTGGAGTTCTTGCTTTACGGCGTTGCGCGCCTGCTGCGAAGGCAATTCGACTCGAAAGCACGCGGATTGCGCCTCAGCAGAACTCAGTGTCAGGCACTGCTCTATCTCCATCGAAACGAAGGCATCAATCAAACGTGCCTGGCTCAGCTCCTCGATGTGAAGGCGATCACTCTTGTGCGGCTGATCGACAAGATGCAAAGCATGGGATTGATCGAACGACATACCGACCCATCCGATCGGCGGGTCTGGCGACTTAACTTGACGCCGGCTGCGCGGGCCAAGGTGGCGGAAGTCCGCGAATTGGGCGATCTCACCCGCAGCGAAGCATTGGCGGGACTTGCGCCGGCAGAGATCGAGCTACTGGTCAAGACACTCCAGGTCGTAAGGGCCAACCTATTGAACGCGTACAATTCGCCTGCGATCGAAGGAGAGAGGGTGGGGCACACACGAGACTGAGACTGAACGGTGCTCCCAAACAAATTGCCCCGGCGTCCGCGGGTGGGGTCGACGCCGGGGCTACAGCTCATTCCATTGGAACCGGGGGGACCGGGGGGGGGGGGAAATGAGCCGATATTGGAGCAGGAGGGGACGCACTCATCACTGCAAAACGCGTCGGCGTCGACGGAGTAAGCTCCTTACTGATCGCGTTCAGAGAGTCCGGCAGACACAGCTGACCGCCTGCCCATCATGTCCGAAAGCAACCGAGCCCATGAGCTTGCAAACATTCTTTGCTCGTGAGCTACGATCGCCATGCGCTTTGCCATCCATTCGCTGCAGAAGTTTACCGCTTCCGAGGGATTTTTTGCGGCCATGATTCTGGAGCCGTAGTCCAGCTCGAGATCACGTATTTCCCTTAGCTTTTCGAGCCAAGCTCGATGCATGCCACGCATCTGTTCGAACAGATGAGCGTTGAAATTCATCGTATGCGCCCTTTCTCCCTGCTCACTTGCGTCCATAGAAGACATCCGGTTCTTTTGAGCGGGTCCGAGTGACACAAAAGCCATCTCCGTCTTGGATCCTGACGAGACCTGGCGACAATACCCCTCAGCAACGGGCGTATGTGCTGAATTGTGTTCAGCAGAATGCTGAGAAATATGTGTTGGCCTTGATGTTATGATTTTACTTTACAATCGTAAAGGATAATGATAGCGCTGAGATGGTCGTCAGGCCGTCCCCTTTCCGACCGCCGCTAAATGCCAACACAAGTGTCGCGAAAAGAGTCGAACATGGAAATTACAAGATTTCTGCCACTGCTTGGTCGCATACTTATCGGCCTACCGTTTCTCGTGAGCGGCCTCGGCAAGCTCGCTGCCTTCGGGCCGACGACAGCCTACATCAGCAGCGTGGGCTTGCCCCTGGCGCCGCTGGGCTGGGCAATTGCCGTTGCCTTCGAAGTTGGCGGTGGCGTGTTGTTGATCCTTGGTTTTCGTGCGCGGGAGGTGGCGTCAGGCCTTGCGGTGTTCACCCTGGCAGCGGCGATCTTCTTCCACCACGACTTTGCGGACCGAAATCAGATGATCCATTTTCTCAAGAACATCATGATTATCGGCGGTCTTTTGCAAATCGCGCATTTCGGCGCCGAACGCTACAGCCTGGACGCACGCAGAACGCGGGATACCAAAAATATCGCCGGTGCGGCCGCCTAAACTAAGGCGCCGGACGTAAGCCGCGACCAGCGCAAGACGATTCTCACCATCGTGGGGCTCCTGGCCAAGCCAGGTGCCCCTTCAGTGCGTCACGACCGAGCGTGCGCTGACAAGTATTGAGAATGCTCGGGCGACGTGCAGTCGTCACGCTCCCGCAAATGCTTTCCTTATCCGAGGCAAAACGAGTTCCAAGGCGGTCGGAGCGTTTCCTCACCGCGGATGGAAAATTATACTTTACAGTCGTAAAGTATAATGGCATATTCCGATCCGGGCAGCGCGGACGGCGATCAGTCGATGCCACGCTCGCTTTGCGAAATGTCGGCGGTCAGTGTCGCGAAATGGGCGGAGACGAAGCGATGATCGAGGAACGAGACATCAGTGTCGCCATGCGAGATGGCACGCGGTTGGCGGTAGACGTCTATCGACCGGATGAGTCGGGCAAGTATCCCGTACTTTATGCGTCAGCCCTGCATAACAAGGACATTCAAGGCCCAGACATCGCGGACATATTGCCGCCGCAACCGGCCCACGCACCGCTCTGGTTCGGTCCGATAGAGGCGGGCGACACGCGTCGCTTCATCGCCAATGGCTACGTTCATGTGATCGCGCAGCCGAGGGGATCCGCCAAGTCCGAAGGGCACTACGGCCACGAGGATACTGACCACTACGACCTGATCGAATGGATCACGCAGCAACCGTGGTCAGACGGCAAGGTTGGAATGGTCGGTATTTCGGGCTACGCCGGCGAACAATGGCGTGCAGCCGCGCAAGAGCATCCGGCGTTGAAGGCCATCTTTCCATACGACGCGTGCAGCGCATATGGCGGCATGTTCGGATTCCGGGACTTCAACCCCGGTGGGGTGTTGCACGCGTTTCCCTATCTGCTCGATGTCTTCAGCACGGTCCATGAGTCCCGTGACCGCCCGGCGGAGTTGCCCCCTGCGGAGGAGGAACTCTGGCGCCGCGCCATGCAGAATCCGGACTTCAAACAATACGTCAACCTCTACAACATCCTCACCCAGAAAGGTCAGCGCACCTTCATCATGTATCTCATGATGACTCGTCCCTGGGAATTAGACGGCACTGTCGAGCGTGCAGAGGAAATCTTCAAGAAAATCAGGATACCGTTCTACACGGGTTCAGGAGCCTATGCCTACTCCTACAAGCTCCATTGGCTCGGCGCGCAGCACTATTTCCAGAACGTCGATGCGCCGAAAAAACTGATCTTCACCGGACCCGCACACCTGGAACGGCCGTTCCACCAATATCACGACGAAATCATCCGGTGGTATGACCATTGGTTGAAGGGCAAGTACACCGGCATCATGGACGAGCCGCCGGTGCGCTACTGGCTCATGGGGGCCAACGAGTGGCGAACCGGAATGGATTGGCCTCTGCCCGAGACACGATGGACAAAGTACTATCTGTCGCATTGGGAGACTCTGTCGACCGAGCCCCCACGACCCGCCTCCGAGCTCGGAGCGGCCGCGCGCGAGCCCGACGTCTTCACGCAAATGCCGGTGACCCGAACGACGAAGGTCGAGCGGCTGCGCTATATGACCGATCCCCTGCCGCACGACGTCACCGTCGCCGGCCCGATCACGCTGACGCTGTTCGCGGCAATCGATCAGGAAGACGCCAACTGGATTGTCGTGCTCAAGGATGTAGGACCCGACGTCTCGGTTCGTACCGCGCGCGAAGGTGAACGCGATGTTCCGTCGACGCTGCCCGAACGCGAGCTGACGCGGGGCTGGCTGAAAGCGTCTTATCGAGCTCTCGATGAGAAGCGCTCCAAGCCCTGGGAGCCGTTCCACAAGCTCACGCAGGATTCGATTGCTCCGGTGAAGCCGGGAGAAGTGGTCGAGTACCGGATACAGATCCTCGCCACGGCAAACCAATTTAAGGCGGGGCACCGGATTTGCCTCGATATCACATCCATGGATGTACCGACCGGCACCGGCGCGATGACCAATGTCGAATACATTCCATACCACGTTTGCAGCAGCAAGACCGTGACCCACAGGATCTATCGGGATGCAGAACGGCCATCGCATCTGCTGCTGCCCATCATCCCTGAACCTCGCGATCAGCGTCCGGCCTGACGCCGGCCAAAGGAGAAGTGCTATGGTGACGACGATCCGATTTGAACGAGACGGCGCGATTGGAAATATCGTGCTGGCCAACCCGCCGTTTAACCGACTGGATCTGCGCTTTGCGGAGGCTTTGCGAGTCGCCGTTCGCCAGGCCAGTGAAAGCGACATACGTGTGCTGGTGGTTCGCTCCGAAGGACCGCATTTCAGCTTCGGCGGCGAAGTGCGGGAATGGCCGGGAAGGGATGTCAACTGGTTCCGGACGTTCGTTGCCGACGTGAACGTGTCCTATCGCGCCATCGAGACGCTGAAAATACCGACAGTAGCGGTAGTGCAGGGGATCGCCTTCGGTGGCGGTTTCGAGCTGGCGCTGGCGTGCGATTTTCTTGTTGCGGCGGACAACGCTACCTTCCGTTGCGTGGAAGTCACGACAGCGATGCTGCCGATCGCCGGCGCTCTCCAGCGCATCGCCGAGCGCGCCGGTCGTGCCCGGGCATCACGATTTGCCATGCTGGGCGAGCCCATTTCCGGACGCGAGGCCGGTGCACTTGGAATTGCCACGCATGTAGTTCCCGAGAAGGAGCTTGGGGCGGCCGCCGCCGCATTGGCGAAGCAGCTCGCGACAGGGCCGACCAGGTCGTACGCCGCGACGCGCACGCTACTCAAGGCGTGGTCAAGCGGAGGCGTGGCCGCTGCGGACCTCGTGATGCTCGATGTGGCGATGGAACTCTACGACGGCCCTGATGCGCAGCGCGGCTTTGCCAACACGGCGGATGCGTTCAACAGGGATATCGAGCCGCCGACCCTTGTGTTCGAGGGGAAGTAGATCGACCGCGAAACGACTTTGGCTCCAGATCCGAAGGCATCGGAGGTATTCGTGCCACGTGAAAGCTATGTGCATGGTAACAGCGGTCCACCACTGATCGGGAAGACCATCGGCGCTCTCCTGGATGAGGTTAGTGCGACTGATGGAGCGCGTGAGGCGCTGGTTGTTGCGCACCAGAAAATTCGCTGGACCTACTCCGAACTTAAATCACGCTCCGACGCGTTCGCCTCGGGGCTTCTGTCCCTCGGCCTTGAGCCAGGCGATCGCGTCGGCATCTGGGCCCCGAACTGCGCGGAATGGACGGTCGCGCAGTTTGCGACGGCGAAGGCTGGTCTGGTTTTGGTCAACATCAATCCCGCCTATCGCCTGAGCGAGTTGGAGCACGTGCTGCGCGCGGTGGGATGTCGAGCGTTGATAACTGCGGCTCGCTTCAAGAGCAGCGACTATATTGCAATGATCCGCGAGCTTGTCCCTGAGCTGGGAAACGGAAGCAGTGAGCTGAAAAGTTCGCGTTTGCCAGAGCTGCGGCACGTTGTCTCGATTGGCACCGGCAGCTACGCCGGCTGCCTGGCCTTTGATCGGGTCCTGGACCGAGGGAAGCAACTCGGTAGCCAGCGGCTGAGTTCGGTGGCGGCTGCTATCCAGATGGACGACGCCGTGAATATCCAGTTCACCAGCGGCACCACGGGATTGCCGAAGGGCGCAACACTTTCGCATCACAACCTGATCAACAATGCGTTCTTCGTAGGAGAAGCGACGGGAATCGAGCCCGGCTCGCGCGTGTGCATTCCCGTGCCGCTATACCACTGCTTTGGCATGGTAATGGGCAATCTTGGTTGTGTGACCCATGCGGCAACGATGGTCTACCCGTCGGAGTCATTCGATTCGCTGAAAACCCTGGAAACGGTCGAAGCAGAACGTTGCGACGTGCTCTACGGGGTACCCACAATGTTCATTGCTCAACTGAACCATCCTGAGTTCTCTCGCTTCAATCTCAGTTCGCTTCGGCGCGGCATTATGGCTGGGGCTCCTTGCCCGATCGAAGTCATGAAGGAAGTCGCTTCGACAATGCACATGAGCGAGATAACGATTGCCTACGGGATGACGGAAACCAGCCCGGTGAGCTTTCAGAGCCGCCGTGACGATTCGCTGGAACTTCGTGTTTCGACAGTCGGACGGATACAGCCGCATCTTGAAGTCAAGATAGTCGACCGCGACGGTCGGGTGGTGCCGCGCGGCGAAGCCGGGGAGCTGTGCACCAGGGGATATTCGGTCATGCTCGGCTATTGGAATGACGAGGTCCGAACAAGGGAAGCCATCGATTCAGCCGGCTGGATGCATACGGGAGACCTGGCGACCATCGATGACAATGGATATTGCCGTATTGTCGGCAGGATCAAGGATATGGTTATCCGCGGCGGAGAAAACATCTATCCGCGTGAAGTCGAAGAGTATCTGTACGGTCATCCCGATATTCAAGACGTCCAAGTTTTCGGGGTGCCCGACACGAAATACGGCGAAGAACTGTGCGCCTGGATCGTCTCTAAGGCCAGCGCCGCTCTCGACGAGGAAGGGGTCCGCAGGTTCTGTCAGGACCGGATCTCTCACTACAAGATTCCGCGCTACATTCGCTTCGTGGAGAGTTTTCCGTCAACCGTAACCGGCAAGATTCAGAAGTTTGCAATGCGCGAGGCGATGATCGAGGAATTCGCCCGCGCAGGACAGGGACATGACATTCCGGGCAAGCGACATGGAGGCGTTTGAATATTCGGCGCTGCCAGCGCGTGTCATTTTCGGGCTCGGAACACTCGCGCGCGTTACCGACGAGCTGATCGCTCTGGGTCGCAAACGGGCCTTCGTTCTTTCCGATCCACATCACGCACCGCCGGCGCAACGCTGCTTTGGAATCCGCGCCCAATCGAGCGGGATCCGATCCGAGCCCTTCTCGACGACGCATATCACGGCCGCCGGCCGTCTTAAGCAGGAGCGCAAGTGATGGTCATGATCGGCAACCAGAAGGGTGTTCCAACAGAGGAAGTCTTCCCAGAACTGACCCGCGACGTCATTGACCGCATGAGCAACGCGAAGAGCGCCAGATTGCAGGAGGTCATGGAGGTCGTCATCCGCCATTTGCATGCGATCGTCAGAGAGTCGAAGATAACGCAAGGCGAGTGGTGGCAAGCCATCGACTTTCTTACCCGTGCGGGCCAGATGTGTTCCGAAAGCCGCCAGGAGCTTATTCTGCTCTCGGACATTCTTGGCATCTCCATGCTCGTTGACGCGGTCGACAATGTAGCCGGTCCAGGCATCAGTGACTCGACAGTCCTCGGTCCGTTCTATGCCGGGCATCAGCGTGAACTCGCGCTAGGCGACAGTATCCTGCTTCGGGAGGAGGCGAGCGAGCCGTTAGTGATGAGCGGCAATGTCACTGACCCCGAGGGGCAGCCCGTTGCGAACGCATTGATAGAGGTTTGGCAGACTGCTCCAAATCAACTGTATGACGTTCAGGACACTGATCAACCACAGGGTCACCTGAGGGCGAGCTTCCGGACCGATATGGCAGGTACCTATCGATTCCGAACGATCATGCCTGTCAGTTATCCAATTCCAGATGACGGTCCCGCGGGTCAGTTGCTCGCGGCAATGGGACGACATCCCTTCCGACCCGCGCACATTCATTTCATGATCAGCGCGCCGGGCTATCGCACCCTCGTCACTCATCTTTTCTTCGAAGGCGATGAATTTCTGGAGAGCGATGCGGTTTTCGGGGTTAAGCCGTCGCTCGTTGTTCGTTCCGAGGTGAAAGAGGCTACCAACACCGTCGAATATAACTTCGGACTTGCCAGAGAGCTGCGCACAGAAGAGTCGAGGCCGCCGGGCTTCGTCGCGGGCAACAACGGGCTCAGTTCTTCCGAGTTCTAGGATGAACAACACGGTTGCCGTACAGAGAGGATTGCACGGGCGGAGTACGATGAAACAGTGTCGGAAGATCAGGTTGGTCGCAGTAGTCGTTAGTGCATGACGCCGCTTGGCGTTTTTCCTGCAATCGTGTTAGCCAATGAGCATGGCGAAGAGCGCAAAGCTGAAATCGACCGTGGAGCGGCGGGATCGTCCGCGCAAGAGGGCCGAACAACAACGCTCGCTTGAGACGCGAGGCGCGATCCTGGACGCGGCCATTGCGGAGTTCGCCGAACGAGGATTCGAAGGCGCGAGCATTCGCGCGATTGCAGATCGGCTTGGTCTGCAACATCCTCTCATCACATACCATTACCGAAGCAAAGACATTCTCTGGCGAGCGGCGGCTGAACATGCGTTCGCGCAGATCAGGGCAGGGTGGGATACGTCGGCGCCGGAAAACTCCGATTTGGCTCCGCTTGCCCGATTGCGGGAGGAGTATGCTACGCTTTTCCGTTACACCGTCGCATTTCCCGAATTTCACCGGTTCATGCGGCAGGAGGCCTTTACCAACAATCCGCGGCTGAAGTGGGTTGCGGATACGGTATTGGCGCCGCTCCTTGGACGATTGATCCCCCAGATTGTTGCGGCCCAAAAAAAAGGACTCCTTCCTGCGGTCGATCCCATCCTCTTCCACTACATGATGGTTAGTCTTACGGCGACGCTCTCCGGATTCGGCCCTGAAATGCAGGCTACGAGCGGACTATCCGCTGAAAATGCGAAGGTCATCGAGGCGTACTGGCGCCTTGTGGACGAAACAGTCTTTGGAAAACATGCGCGCGGGAAGCCTGCCCGGGTCAACGAAGCAAGTGAGCGCTAGGCGCAGGCAGAATTAGGTCCACTTCTGCAGCCAACGAAGCGGCCAGACCGGAAGTCCTGGCCGCTTCGACGGATTCGCCTCAATTGAACGGATGGTGGCGGCGGCCGCCCGGCGCGCAACCGCTTAGCTTGCGTTGCCTCACCCCGGATTCCAGCCTCATTTTTCACTTGAATAAACTTTACGATCGTATAGGATAATAACGTGGTGCCAAAGACAAGCTGAAATGCCACGGCTTTGAGCTCGATGCTTCCGTTCGAAAAGTCGAAATGCACTGACCAAGGCCCTGGGAGGAGGCAGTCACCGTCAGCATGTCGCGTCATGCAGGGTTCGTCCGTCGATGTATTTGGCTGGCATCGAATCCTGCGCGGGCACGCCATCGCCGGCCTGACCAATTCCTCTTGGCGCATCGGCCAAGTGTTCCCGCGGAAAATCGCAACCGCTCGGCGACATCGCCTGGTCCGTGATTGCGGATAACAGCAAGGGGTCTGAGAACAATGCCTGGTTCGCTTCGCATCGCAATTGTCGGCGGCGGTATCGGAGGTCTGACCGCTGCGCTCGCGCTTCGGGCGAGAGGTCTCGATGTCACCGTATTCGAGCAGGCCGAGGTTCTCCGAGAGATCGGAGCCGGGGTCTCGATCCATCCAAACGCCGCTCGGTTGCTGAAACGCATCGGTCTCGATGATCAACTACGGAAGATCGGCTCGCCAATCAGCGGCATTACGCTGCGCACGTCGCAGGGGAACGCGATCACCACCCCTGCCGGTCCGGCGACGCCCGCGTTTGGTGATCAGGGGTACAACGTTCATCGCGCCGACTTCCTGAACCTGCTGTTTGCGGCATTACCAAAAGGAACAGTCGCTCTTGGTCACCGATGCATCCAGCTTAGGGAAGACGGCGATCGGGTCCATCTTTCGTTCGCGAACGGCGCTTCTGCGGACGCGGACGTCGTGATCGGCGCTGACGGAATTCGTTCCGTCGTCCAACGCGGGATCGGCCTGCACAGTCGCCCGACAAGCGAAGGAATCATGGCCTACCGGGGACTGATTCCCGCCGGGCGGCTCGCGTGGGCCGACGATCTCAAGGACCCAGCGCTTTGGCTCGGATCCGGCCGGAGCTTCCTGCTTTATCCCGTCGCCGGTGGCCGGTTGATCA
Organism: Bradyrhizobium erythrophlei; assembly: GCA_900129675.1. GTDB lineage: Bacteria > Pseudomonadota > Alphaproteobacteria > Rhizobiales > Xanthobacteraceae > Bradyrhizobium > Bradyrhizobium erythrophlei_A. The sequence continues at coordinate 942,835 of FSRD01000003.1, forward strand.
ACATGGTTGCCTTCGTTCCCACCGACACCGAGTCAGAGGAATCCTGGTCTGCGCCGGGCGACCTCAAGGCGCTGGCGCTCGAATATGCCGGTTGGGACAAGCCCGTCCAGGACACCATCAGTTCGCTCGACGAGACCTTTCGTTGGGGTATCTACGATCGTGCCCCGCTGCCGTACTGGTCGACCAGCCGCATCACGCTCATGGGCGATGCGGCGCATCCCATGGTCCCCCATGTTGGCCAGGGTGCTGGTCAGTCAATCGAAGACGCAATCACGCTTGCCGTGCTTCTGGAGGGATGTACCGCCGTCGACGTCGCGGGCCGCCTAAAGCTTTATGAGGCACTCAGGCTTGCGCGGACCAGCCGAGTCCAGGCGCTCGCGCGTGCCGCAGGCAAACTCTATCGCTCCGAGCACGAGAACCCTTCGGAGAAGGCTGAGCGCCTGCGCGAATGGATGGCGCAGGCGGCACATTCTTGTCGACACAGTAGGTCTCCTGCTCCACGCCATCGTTCATCCGGCCGACATTCAAGACCGCGATGGAGGCGTTCTCGTGATGGCGACACTGTTCGGCATGTTTCCATTTTTGAAGACGCTGTTCGCCGACAGTGGATATCAAGGACCAAAATTTGCGAAAGCGCTTGCAAAAGTTCTTCCGCATCTCGACGTTGAAATCGTCAAGCGCTCCGATCAGGTTAGCGGATTTGTGGTCCTGCCCAAACGCTGGATCGTCGAGCGCACATTGCCTGGCTCAATCGCTGTCGAAGGCTTGCCAAGGATTGGGAGAATCTCAACCGAAAAGCGCTCGCGTTCTTGCGCCTCGCCTCAATCCGCCTCATGCTCAGAAAACTCTGCAATCCGGCCTGAAGTCTCCGGACGGACTCTAACGCTTCGGATTGTCCGTCGAACCAAAATCGATTGGACCGACAAAGATAATTAAGATAATTAAATTGAATGAAAACAATATGTTAGAAACCAGATTTTCCGTGGCCCCGATGATGGACTGGACCGACCGGCACTGCCGGGTGTTCCACCGTCTGATGACGCGGCGGGCGCGGCTCTACACGGAGATGCTGACGACTGGCGCCATCATTCACGGCGATCGCAGCCGGCTGCTCGGCTTCGATCCGAGCGAGCATCCCGTAGCGTTGCAGCTCGGCGGCTCCGAAGCGCGCGATCTCGCAACCGCGGCCAAAATCGGCGAGGATTTCGGCTATGACGAGATCAACCTCAACGTCGGCTGCCCGTCGGACCGGGTCAAGGACGGCCGCTTCGGCGCCTGCCTGATGGCGGAGCCCGCGCTGGTTGCCGAGGGCGTCGCCGCGATGAAGCGCGCGGTGAAAATTCCCGTCACAGTCAAATGCCGGATCGGGATCGACGATCAGGATCCGGAACTGGCGCTGGACGTGCTGGCGCGCGGCGTGGTTGCGGCCGGCGCCGATGCGTTGATCGTGCACGCCCGAAAGGCCTGGCTCAACGGATTGTCGCCGAAGGAAAACCGCGACATCCCGCCGCTCGATTACAACAGGGTGTATCGGCTGAAGGCCGCCATGCCCGGCGTGCCCGTCATCATCAATGGCGGCATTGCAAGCCTCGGCGAGGCGAAGCAGCATCTCGCGCATGTCGATGGCGTGATGCTGGGGCGGGCGGCCTATCAGGAGCCCTGGCGTTTGCTCAACGTCGATCCGGAAGTGTTCGGCGAGGCGGCCCCGCACACGACGATGAAGGACGTATTCGAGGCCATGATGCCCTACATCGAAGATCAGCTGGCGCGGGGCACGCGGCTGCATTCGATGACGCGGCATTTCGTCGGTGCGTTCCACGCCGTGCCCGGCGCCCGCGCATTCCGCCGCCACCTTGCCGAGAACGGCGTCCGCGCTGGCGCCGGCGTCAATGTGCTGCGCGATGCGATCGCGCTAGTCGAAGGCCGCGCGGTCGCGCCGATGGCGGCCTGAAACGTCAGGGTAGCCGTGCAGCATCAGCTTGTCGGCGCGAACGCCCCAGCTTTCCAGCCGGTCGAGAAAACTCATGCCGAGCAGGTTAGTCTTCATCTGCCCGCGCGGCACCACCAGCGCCGGCACTGATTTCTCGACCAGTTGGCCCACGGCGAGCCGGTCGAGCGTCAGCCGTGCCGCCTTGGTGTGGCCGCCAGCGGTTTCGACATCGACATCATATTCGAGCATTTCGAGCGGCAGCCCGATCGCCTTCGCGGTCTCCCAGGTCAACACCACCGAGGTCGCGCCGGTATCGATCACCATCGGCGCGATGACGCCGTTGATCTTGGCGCGCAGCGCGAATTCGCCGCCCTGTCCGCGCGAGACCTGCACCGCGGGTGCGGACGCGGTGCTGCGCTGGCGCAGCATCTGCGAGACCTGCTGGCTGGCGCGCGCGATCTGTTCCGGGTCGCCATAGGCGACGACGGCGCCGGCGGTGCCGGCGAGCAGGAGGATGACGAGCAGGATGCGGCTCATGGCCTGCCTCCGCGGCTGCGACTGCCGGTCAGTCGGGCGTTGAACCGGCCGCCATCGGCTCCAGCCCGGCGTCCGCCATCCGTGCCGGCAACAGTTCCATCACCGCAAGCCGTTCCGCGCGCTCCATCCGGTGCCAGCGCGCGATCTCCGGAAGCGTGCGTCCGCACCCGAAGCAGAGTTTCGATTTGGGGTCCATCATGCAGACTGCGATACACGGCGTTTCTTTGCTCATGTTGGAAGTGTGAAACGGTTTTACCTGCTTGCGCAAGCGCTCCAGTTACAACCCGGTCCCCGCGCTCATGATCGGTTTGTGGCGCGCCCGCCGCTTGTCGTCGGCGGGAACGGTTGCGGTCTCCGGCTGCAGCGGCGGGGCTTCTTCCGCCATCGGCGCCAAGGCCGACATCACGCGCTCCGGCGGGAAGGTGACGATGACTTCGGTGCCGATCCGCAGCTTGGATTTCAGCGTGAACGTGCCGCCATGCATGTCGATCAGGCTTTTGGCGATCGGCAAGCCGAGACCGGCGCCTTGCTCCGCCGACTTGATCGAATTGGAGCCCTGGCCGAACGAGGCCAGCACGATCGGGATTTCATCTTCCGCGATGCCGGAGCCGGTATCCTTCACGCTGAGATATTGTCCGCCGGACGCGGTCCAGCCGACCTTGAGCCAGATCTCGCCGCCCTGCGGGGTGAACTTGATCGAGTTGGACAACAGGTTGAGCACGATCTGGCGCGTGGCGCGTTCGTCGCCCCAGATCCGCGGCATGCCCTGCTCGAACACCTCGTGGATGGTGATACCGCGGCTGCTGGCGCGCAGTTTCAAGAGGTGATGGCAGTCGGCAACGACGTGCACCAGCGAGACGGCCTCTTCATTGAGCTCGTAGCGCCCGGCCTCGATCCGCGACAGGTCGAGGATTTCATTGATGAGGTTGAGCAGGTGCACGCCGGAATTGTGGATGTCGGCGGAATATTCCTTGTAGACCGGCACGGTGTGCGGGCCAAAAATCTCGCTCTTCATCACCTCGGAGAAGCCGAGGATCGCGTTCAGCGGCGTGCGCAATTCGTGGCTCATCTGCGCCAGAAAGCGCGACTTCGCGACGTTGGCGGATTCGGCGCGATGCCGCGCCTCGTCGGAGATCGCCTTGGCCTGTTCGAGTTCGCCGATCAGCGCGTCCTTTTCGGCGCGCGCCTCCAGTGTCGCCAGCGTCGTCGAATGCAGGCGATGGGCGAGCAGCGCAAAATAGCCTTCGGCGGCGATCGCGAGCAGGGCGAGCACGTAATTGTCGAACGTGCCGCTGAGCATGAAATTCAGCGCAATCGCGGCCGTGACGGGTGCTGTGGCTGCGAGCGCTGCGATCGGGAGCGAGGCTGCGAGCATGCTCGATACCGCGATCACCAGCAGCATCAGGAACATCATCAGCGTGTTGGAAACGATGTCCAATCCCGCCGGATGCATCAGGACCGCGGTCCAGCACAGGCCGTAGAGCAGGTCGAGCAGCACGAATTGCGTGCGCCATTTGCGCGTGGCGGCGAGCGAGGGGGACTCGGCGAGGAACCTGCGGCAATTGCGAATGATGGCGGCGTGGACGCAGAGCACGCCGAGGGTCCAGGCCGCAGCCGGCACCGGCTGCATCCAGACGCCGAACATCACGCCGGTTGCAATCACCAGCAGCATGACGACATAGGATGCCGATATGCGGGTCTGGGCATATTGCCGGAGCAGTTCGGTATCGAAGGCCGGGCGGGTTCCGCTGGTCGACGTTAACCGATCGCGGGCCTCACGCACCCGCTGGGCTGCGGCGCGGCGGGTGTTAACCGGCGCGGCGACCTGAGGCTCGGCCGGAAGCTGGACAACTTCAGGCTTTTCTGCGGGTTTACTCATTAAACAACACAAGTCCTGCCCGCGAAGAGCGCGGGCTTTTTGCATTGTCTATCTCTGGGCCTAAATCCTTAAGCGATGCCTTAAATAGCTAAAAAATCCCGTTAACGCGGGGTTAAATTAACCTCTGGTTCCGGTCGGTCGGAAGCCTTGTCGTCATTGCGAGGAGCGATAGCGACGAAGCAATCCATGCTTCCCGCTTGCCGCACGATGGATTGCTTCGCTTGCGCTCGCAATGACGGCGGCGGGTTGCGCCGCGGACGTTCCTCAGCGCTCCAGCCGCGCCAGCAGACTCGACGTATCCCAGCGCTTGCCGCCCATCTTCTCCACTTCGGAGTAGAACTGATCGACCAGCGCGGTCACCGGCAGGTTGGCGCCGTTGCGGCGGGATTCGGCGATGCAGATCGAGAGGTCCTTGCGCATCCATTCGACCGCGAACCCGAAATCGAACTTGCCGTCGTTCATGGTCTTGTAGCGGTTCTCCATCTGCCAGGATTGGGCGGCGCCCTTCGAGATGGTCTCGACCACGGCATGGACGTCGAGGCCCGACTTCTTGGCGAAATGAATGCCCTCCGAAAGCCCCTGAACCAGGCCGGCGATGCAGATCTGGTTGACCATTTTGGTCAGTTGCCCGGAACCGGCCGGTCCCAGCAGCTTGCACATCCGGGCGTAAGCCGCGATCACCGGCTCGGCGCCGGCATAGGCGTCTTGGTTGCCGCCGCACATGACCGTCAGCACGCCGTTTTCGGCACCCGCCTGGCCGCCGGAAACCGGCGCATCGATGAACTTGAAGCCGGCCTTGGCGGCGGCGGCATCGAGCTCGCGCGCGACCTCGGCCGAAGCGGTGGTGTGATCGACGAAGGTCGCGCCCTTCTTCATGCCGGCGAAGGCGCCGTCGGCGCCCAGTGTCACCGCGCGCAGATCATTGTCGTTGCCGACGCAGCACATCACGAAATCCTGGCCGTCGGCGGCGGCCTTCGGCGTTGCTGCTGCGCGTCCGCCGAACTTGTCGGCCCATTCCTTCGCCTTTGCCGCGGTGCGGTTGTACACGGTCACCTCGTGGCCACCCTTTTTCGCGAGGTGTCCTGCCATCGGAAAACCCATCACGCCGAGACCGAGAAAAGCGACTTTAGCCATGTGTGCTACCTTATCGTTTGCCCTTCCGGGCCATTACCTTGGGGTTTTGCCGGCAGAATGGAGCGGGCCGGGCGTCTTCCTGGAGGAGGGAGGGCGCACCATAACCCCTGCGCCGCGAAGGGCAACCGCCTTCGTTTGCCGCGCGGGGCGCGTTTTGTGCTAGGATCGGGCGTCCAAAACAAACTTCACAAAAAAGGGAGTATATCGCATGGGCGTGAGCGTTGGCGTGCTCGATCATTTCAACATCCGGACCCGGAAGCTCGACGACACGGTCCGGTTCTATGAGGATGTCCTGGGCCTGGAGAAGGGGCCCCGGCCGAACTTTGCCTTCCCCGGCGCCTGGATGTATTCGGAGGGCAAGCCGGTGGTGCATCTGGTCGATATTTCCAGTACCGATGAGCCGCAAAAGCCGGATTCCGGCGTGGTCCATCATGTCGCCTTCATCAGCCGGGGATTTGCCGGCATGAAGCAGCGGCTGCAGGCCGGCGGGTTCAAATACGACTCGCGCCAGGTTCCCGGCGGCGATCTCTGGCAGATCTTCGTCAATGACCCCAATGGCGTCATGATCGAATTGAACTACGAGGCCGCCAAGGAAAGCGGCGACACGGCGCCCGCCGAACGGGCAGATGATATGCGAGCGATATAGCCTTTCGCGCTGTAACGCTTTAAGGGTCGCATCAAGTATTACCCAGGAGATGCGCCGTGAGCGTAACCCAGCAACAGGTTCAGGATGCCTTGGCCAGGGTGGCGTCGCCGCGCGGCGTCGCCCTGACCAACGCCAATGTGCTGTCGGCGATCACGGTCACCGACGGCAAGGTGTTCTTTTCGATCAATGTCGATGCCGCCGAAGCCCGCGCCTGGGAAAGCGTGCGCGCGCAGGCCGAAGCCGCCGTGCGCGCCATTCCCGGCGTCACGGTGGCCATGATCGCGCTGACGGCCGAGCGCAAGGCGGGCGCCGCTGCGCCACCGCCGCCGCCGCAACCGCATCGCCACGCGCACGGGGTGCAGCCGGTGGCCGCGCATAAGCCGCCGCAAAGCCCGAGCTCGCCGATGTCCAGGCAGTCGGAGATTCCGGGCGTCGCCGCCGTCATCGCGGTGGCGTCGGGCAAGGGCGGCGTCGGCAAATCGACCACCGCGCTCAATCTGGCGCTGGGCTTGCGCGATCTCGGCCTGCGCGTCGGCCTGCTCGACGCCGATATCTACGGGCCGTCGGTGCCGCGGCTGACCGGCATTCACGAGAAGCCGCAGCTCGACGACAACCGGAAAATGATTCCGATTCCCCGTTTCGGCCTCGCCATCATGTCGATCGGCTTCCTGGTCGAGGAAGACACGGCGATGATCTGGCGCGGGCCGATGGTGATGTCGGCGATCACGCAGATGCTGCGCGACGTCGCGTGGGGCACGCTCGATGTTCTCGTGGTCGATATGCCGCCCGGCACCGGCGACGCGCAATTGACGCTGGCGCAGAACGTGCCGCTGAAGGGCGCCGTCATTGTCTCGACACCGCAGGACCTGTCCCTGATCGACGCGCGGCGGGGCCTCGCGATGTTCAAGAAGGTCAACGTGCCCGTGCTCGGCATTGTCGAGAATATGAGCTATTTCCAGTGCCCGCATTGCGGCACCCGGTCGGACATCTTCGGTCACGGCGGTGCACGCCACGAGGCGGAGCGGCTGGGCGTGCCGTTTTTGGGCGAGATACCCCTGCACATGTCGATTCGCACCACGTCGGATTCCGGCAACCCGGTGGTGGCCAGCGAACCGGATGGACCGCACGCGGCGATCTACCGCGCGATCGGTACCAAGGTTCGCGACCAGCTGCAGGGCGTCATCGCCGCCGCCTGAGGGCTTTTTTCGCCTCATTCGACTTTCGTTTAATCAATGCCGTCATGCCTTTGTCGCGTTTTCGCGCGGCAACTTCCGTGTTAAAGCCGCCCGGCCAGAGCGCCCCGGATGACGTGGAATTCGCCCCGCCGCAGGAATGCTCGAGGAAATATGGGAAACGCCCAGACTTTAAGGAGATGCCTGAATGAAGCGTCGTGATTTTTTGAAGGTTTCGGCGGCCGGTGCTGCCGCGACAGCCGTTGCCTCGCCGGCGATCGCGCAATCGTCCCCTGAGATCAAATGGCGCCTGACGTCGAGCTTCCCGAAGTCGCTCGACACCATCTATGGCGGCGCGGTCGAGTTGTCGAAATACGTCGCCGAAATGACCGACAACAAGTTTCAGATCCAGGTGTTCGCGGCGGGCGAAATCGTTCCGGGTCTGCAGGCGCTGGATGCGACCTCCAACGGCACCGTCGAGATGTGCCACACCGTTTCCTACTATTATGTCGGCAAGGATCCGACCTTTGCGATCTACGCCTCGGTCCCGTTCGGCCTGAACGCGCGCCAGCAGAACTCCTGGTGGTATCAGGGCGGCGGCATGGAGCTCGGCAACGAGTTCTTCAAGAAGTTCGGCGTGATCGGCGCTCCCTGCGGCAATACCGGCACGCAGATGGGCGGCTGGTTCCGCAAGGAGATCAAGACGGTCGCCGATCTCTCCGGCCTCAAATTCCGCATCGGCGGCATCGCCGGACAGGTTCTGCAGAAGGTCGGCGTGGTGCCGCAGCAGCTCGCCGGCGGCGACATCTATCCGGCGCTGGAAAAGGGCACCATCGATGCGGCCGAGTGGGTCGGTCCGTATGACGACGAGAAGCTCGGCTTCCAGAAGGTTGCGAAGTACTACTATTATCCCGGCTTCTGGGAAGGCGGCCCGATGGTCCACGCCTTCACTAATCTCGAGAAGTGGAATTCGCTGCCGAAGAACTATCAGGCGATCCTCACCAACGCGATGGCGAACGCCAATAGCTGGATGGCGGCGCGCTACGACATGCAGAACCCGTCGGCGCTGAAGCGTCTGGTCGCCGGCGGCACGCAGCTGCGTCCCTTCACCACCGAAGTGCTGGAAGCCTGCCTGAAGGCGACCAACGAATTGTGGAGCGAAATCTCGGCCAAGAACGCCGATTTCAAGAAATCGATCGACGCGATGCAGGCCTATCGCTCCGACCAGTATCTGTGGTGGCAGGTTGCCGAATACACGTTTGACAGCTTCATGATCCGCTCGCGCACGCGCGGCTGATCTACACCTTTAGTAGCAAGCAAACGGCCCGGTCTCCGCAAGGAGGCCGGGCTTTTTGCGTCATACCGGCCAGTTCGGGATGGAAATCGGCAAAGGGATGTTCCATGCTGGTTACAGGCCTCGACACGAAGGCTGGCTGACACAACCACAAGGGATGGACTCCAATGAAGCGAAGAGATTTTCTCAAGGTCACCGGTTTAGGCGCGGCTGGCGCCACCGCGATGGCCGCTCCGGCGATCGCGCAGTCGATGCCGGAGATCAAATGGCGCATGACGACGAGCTGGCCGAAGTCGCTCGATACGCTGCATGGCGGCGCCGAGATGATGGCCAAGGTGGTCGCTGAAGCAACCGACAACAAATTCCAGATCCAGACGTTTGCCGCGGGCGAGATCGTTCCCGGCCTGCAGGTGCTCGACGCCGTGCAGAGCGCGACCGTCGAAATGGGACATACAGCGACATACTATTACTTCGGTAAGGATCCGACGTTCACGTTCGGCTCGTCGATACCGTTCGGACCCAACTCGCGCCTCAATCAGGCCTGGTACCTGCTAGGCGGCGGCAAGGAACTCCTGAACGAGTTCTTCAAGGGTTACAACGTCACCTCGCTGCTCGCCGGCAACACCGGCTGCCAGATGGGCGGCTTCTTCCGCAAGGAGATCAACACCGTCGAGGATCTCAAGGGACTGAAATTCCGCATCGGCGGTTTTGCCGGGCGGGTGATGCAGAAGCTCGGCTGCGTGCCGCAGCAGCTTGCCGGCGGCGACATCTATCCGGCGCTGGAAAAAGGCACGATCGATGCGGCCGAGTGGGTCGGTCCCTATGACGACGAAAAACTCGGCCTCCACAAGGTCGCGCCGCATTACTACTATCCCGGCTGGTGGGAAGGTGGTCCGATGCTGCTCGCCCTGATCAACCTGGACAAGTGGAACGCGCTACCGAAATATTATCAAAGCGTGCTCGAGCAGGCCGGTCATTTCTCCAACAACTGGATGATGGCAAAGTACGATACGGTCAATCCGACGGCGTTGCGCAAATTGCTCGCCGCCGGCACCAAGCTGCACGCCTTCTCGCCGCCGATCATGGAGGCTTCCTTCAAGGCGGCGAAGGAACTGCACAGCGAAGTCTCCGCGACCAACGCGAATTTCAAGAAGGTCTATGAGTCGCTGACCAACTACGCGAACAACGGCTACTCCTGGTTCCAGGTCGCTGAAGTCGGCTACGACAATTTTATGGCGCGCCACTCGCAGAGCTGAACGCGCGCGGACGTTGAGGTCGGCAAAACCCCGGAGCAAAACTCCGGGGTTTCGTTTGGCGCAGCCGGCTGGTTCGGCGGCCGAAAATCCGGGCATCTGACTACTTCTTTTGCCGGGCCTGTGCTATCATGCGTTCCGGTCGCAGTGACGGCACGCTATGCGGATTGTCGGTCTCACCCTACGGACGATGTTTCTCCTCCTCGTGATGGTGGTGACGGCGCGCGTCGCCAGCCCGCAGACCGAGACGCTGTTGTCGGCCTACGACACCCCCTCCGATTTGCTTCGCGCCGCTTTGGGCGCCGCCGTCTGTTGCTTCGTCGCGGTGCAGATTTTCCGCTACTCCAGAGACCCCGCAGACATGCGCAAATGGGTCCCGATCGGAGTAGCCGCGGTGCCGCTGGCGCTGCTTTGCGCCGTGGTCGTCTGGTAGGGCCGCTTCGGCCGGCAATCACTGCGCCCCGGCCGCCAACACCGGCGCGGCGGCCGCGCTCCGCATCACACATTCGCGCCAGACCGGCGTCGAGCAGCCCGCGGGCCAGCCGCCGCCGAGCGCCATGAACAGCGCGGCAGTGTCCGAGAGGCGCGTAGCCTGGGCCTGAACGCGGACGACCGCAGCCGTCAGATATACCTGCTGGGCGTTGAGCACGACCACCTGATTGACCTGGCCCAGAACGAGCTGCTTCTGAATGATGTCGAGGCTTGCCTTCGCGGCGAGTTCGGCCTTGACCGCGGCTTTCAGGGCGCGCGCATCTGCCTGCAAACTGCGTAGCGCGTCGGCGACGTTTTGCACCGCCGTGATGACGGCCTGGCGATAGAGTGCATCCGCCTGGTCCACCGCGGCTTCCGCGGCCTTCTGCTTGTGGTAAAGCGTCAGGCCATCGAAGATTGGCTGGGTTGCACTCGCAGCGAGAACATAAAAGCTGGTCCCCGGTGTAAACAACTCAGCCAGGCTGAAGCCGACGGCTCCGGCATTTCCGGAGATCGTAACGTTCGGCAGCCGGGCTGCGATCGACACGCCGACCAGAGCGTTTGCGGAGTGCAGCAGCGCCTCCGCGGCCCTGACGTCCGGACGCTGCCGTACCAGCGTGCTCGGCAGGCTCACCGGCAGATTTGCGGGCAGCGTCAACCCGCTGAGCGTAAACTTTTGCAGGATTTCGTCCGCGGAGAATTGCCCGGCAAGCGCGGTCAAGAGGTCGCGCTGAACGGCGAGCTGCTTTTCGAGCGGCGGCAGGAGTTGCTCGGACTGTGCCAGCGCCGCTTCCTGCGCCAGCACGTCGACCTGGGCGGTCTGGCCCGCGGTGAACTGGTTTTTCACGATATCCAGGATGCCGCGCTCAATCTTCACGACGCGCTGGATCGCAGCGATTTGGCCGCGAAGTGATGCTTCCTGGATCGCGGCGGTAACGACGTTGGCAGTCAGCGTGAGATAGGCCGCTTCCAGTTGGAACAATTGCTGCTCGGATATTGCGTCGAGATTCTCGACGGCGCGAACATTCTGGCCCCAGATATCAGGCACGAAACTGACGTTCAGTTGCGCGGTGTGGAGTGTAAATACGGACGGCGACTGGCCGCCGGGGCCCGAACTCGAGGCGCCGGAAATTTGCTGGATGGAGGGCGTGTAATTCGCACCGATCTGCGGAAAGAAAAGCCCGCGCTGGGCCAACGCGTTGTATTGCGCAATTTTGATCGCCGCCTCGGCCGACTGAAGGGAGGGGTTGTGTTCGACCGACATCTTGATCAGTTCGTCGAGTGGCTTCGAACGAAACGCCGTCCACCACCGCAGAGATACATCCTCTCCGCTGACGAAATGCTGCTGTGACAAACGAGGACCCCCAGCGCCCGTGTTGGGGGAAGCAAGCTTCTCCGGCGTGTAGCCGGTCACATCCGGGGCTGGGGGCGGAACAAAGTTTGGTCCAACCGCGCAGCTCGCCAGAAAAAGCGTGGCGGCTCCGGCACCCAGCGTACGTAGTCGCGCAGCACTGCGCTTGAACAAGGGGGCGGCTTTGGAGAGGAGGGCACGCATCGCCGGCATCATCCTAATGCGCCGCTTCCGGCGGTGACGTCGCAGCGGGTTCTTCATCGGGGACCGTTCTTTCCCGCGACAGGAAGATTTTGCGCAAGGCGGGCGCCACGATCAGCAGCAACAATGGCCCGATGAACATGCCGCCGACGACCACGGTGGCCAGCGGCCGCTGCACCTGGCTGCCGATGCCATGCGACAGCGCTGCTGGGAACAGGCCGACGCCCGCGGACAGCGCGGTCATCAGCATCGGCCGCATGCGCTGCTCCGCGCCGCTGAAGACCGCGTCCGCAATGCTCATTCCCGAGGCCCGCAACTCGCGGAAATAGGTGATGTTGAGGATGCCGTCCATGACGGCGACGCCGAACAGCGAGATGAACCCGATCGCCGCCGAAATGCTGAAATCGAGATCGGCGAGGAAAAGGGCGATCAGTCCGCCGCCGACCGCGAAGGGAATGCCGGCCAGCGCCAGCAGGCTGTCGCGCAGTGAATTGAACAGGCTGTAGAGCAGCACGAAGATGAGCAGCAGCGTGATCGGCACCACGATCATCAGGCGGGACTTAGCGGCCTCGAGATTGTCGAACTCGCCGGACCAGATGATGCGATAGCCGGATGGAAGCTGGACCGCCTGCGCGACGCGCTGCTGCGCCTCCGCGACCGTGCCGCCGAGGTCGCGGCCGCGCACGCTGAACTTGATGGGGATGTAGCGCTGGCTGCGTTCGCGGTAGATGAACAGCGCGCCGGTGTCGAGCGAAATATCGGCAAGTTCGCTCAAGGGTATATAGGCGTTGCTGCCAGCCGGTGTCTGATAGGCGACCTTGATATCGCGCACCGCGTCGATGCTGTGCCGGAATCTGGGATCAAGGCGGACCGCGACCCCGAACGAGCGGTCGCCTTCGAGCACCGTGGTCGCGTTGGTGCCGCCCAGCGCCGCCTGCACCACGGTGGTGACGTCGCCGGTATTGAGACCATAGCGGGCCGCCTTTTCCCGGTTCACCTTGATGTTGAGGTTGGGTTGTCCGGTCAGGTGGAAGATGCCGAGATCGGCGACCCCGCGCACCTTCGCCATTTCCTCCATCACCTTGGCCGCGGTCTGCTCCAGCACGTTGAGGTTTGGCCCGATGATCTTCACCGAGTTCGCACCCTTGACCCCGGAGAGGGCCTCCTCGATGTTGTCCTGGATGTACTGCGAGAAGTTGAGCGTGACGCCGGGCAGTTCCTCGTCGAACTCTTTCTGCAGCTGCTCGGTGAGCTTTTCCTTGGTCAGGCCCGGCGGCCACTCGTCGAACGGCTTGATCGGCGCGAACAGTTCGACGTTGGAAAACGCCGAAGCGTCGCTGCCATTGTCGGGACGGCCGTGCTGCGACACCACCGTGATGATCTCGGGATGGCGCAGCAAAATCTCCCGCATCTTGCGCGTCGGCTCAGTGCCGGCATCGAGCGAGATGGTCGGCGGCATCGAGGCGCGGATCCAGAAATTTCCTTCCTCCAGCGCCGGCAGAAATTCGCTGCCGAGCCGGCTCGCGGCGAGCACGCTGATAGCAAGGAAGATGACTCCGGCGGCGATCGCGACCTTGGTGCTGGTGAGCGCCCAGCGCAGCACCGGCGTGTAGGCCTTGCGCAGGCCGCGAACGATGATCGTCTCGGTTTCCTCGATGTGCTTCGGCAGCAATAGCGACGCCAGCACCGGCGTCACCGTGAATGTCGCCAGCAGCGCGCCGGCGAGGGCATAACCATAGGTGCGCGCCATCGGCCCGAAGATCTGGCCCTCGACGCCCTGCATCGTGAACAGCGGCACGAAGGCGGTGACGGTGATGGCGGCGGTGAAGAAGACGGCCTTGTCGACCTGCAGCGCGCTGACGAAGATCATCCGCAGCCGCTCGGTCCAGCGAGCCGCCGACGGTTGGCCGTGAGTCGAGGCGGTTGGATCGGGACCCCAATAGCCTTCCGACAGATGTTGCAGGACCCGATGACGATTTTCCGGATTCGATTGGAAGTTACGAAAGATGTTTTCCATCATGATGACGGCGGAATCGACGATGATGCCGAAATCCACCGCCCCGAGCGACAACAGGTTGGCGTCTTCGCCCTGCAGCACCAGGATGATGATGGCGAAGAACAGCGCGAATGGAATATTCGCGCTCACGATCAGCGCGCTGCGCAGATCGCCCAGGAATATCCATTGGATCACGAATACCAGAATGCAGCCGAACACTAGATTATGCAGCACGGTGTGCGTGGTGACGCCGACCAGCGAGCTGCGGTCGTAATAGGGGACGATCTTGACGCCCGCGGGCAGGGTGCCGTCGCTGTTGATCCTGGCGACTTCTTCCTGCACCTTCGGGATGATGTCGTTGGTATGCTGGGTGCGTCCCATCACCACGATTGCCGCGGCAACGTCGTCATCCCTGTCCTTGCCCGCAATCCCGAGGCGCGGCACATAGCCGACCGAAACCTTGGCGACCTGTTTGATCTGGATCGGAAGCCCGCCGGACTGGCTGAGTACGATGTTTTCGATATCCTCGACCTTGTAGCCCTTGGTGATGTCGTCGGCGCCGCCGGAGTCGATCAGGCCGATACCGCGGATGTTGACGGACTGCTGACCGATCGCAATCTCGCGGCCGCCGACATTGACATTGGCGTTGCCGAGCGCCTGGACCAGCTGCGGCACGGTGATGTTGTAGGCCTCGAGCTTCTGCAGGTCCGCATCGACATTGAATTGCTTGGTGGTGCCGCCCCAGGAATTGATCTGCACCACGCCGGGAATGGTCATGAGACGGCGGGTGACCACATAGTCCTGCAGCGTCCGCAGATTGGTCAGGCCGAAATTCGGCGGACCGACCAGCTGATAACGGTAGATCTCGCCGACGAGGCTGGACTGCTGGATGGTGGGGACCAGATTGCCGGGCAGTTGGATATTCTGCTGGATGCTGTTGGCGGCCTGGGTCAGCGCGAAGTAGTAGTCGACGCCGTATTTGAATGTCACGCGGACGAAGGAAAGGCCATAAAACGACGTCGAGCGGATGTTGACCACGCCCGGCGTGGGATAGAGCCCGACCTCCATCGGGATAGTGTAATACTTCTCCATCTCCTCCGCGGAAAGACCGGGTGCCTGCGCGGTGATCTCCAGGATCACCGGCGCAGGATTCGGATAGGCCTCGATGTTCAGTTTGGTGAATGCGGCGATGCCGGCTGCGCAGAACACCACCAGGCCCAGCACGATGATCGCGCTGCGGGTCAGGCCGAATTGAATGATGCTCTTGACCAAGGCTACACACTTGCTTTCGAACTGAGGCCGCTACAGCTGTTTTCCCGGGCGTGGTCGGTTTCCAGCCAAGCCGAACCGGCGCGCGCTTTTGCCGGCCGGGCGCGCCCTGTGGTAGGTCGCGTCACGCTCTATCCCGTGATCGCGTTGGCAAACTTGTTGCTGAGGAAGATCGCGCCGGTTGAGGCAACCTGCTCACCGGGATCGAGGCCGGCGAGGATCTGGAGCCATCCATTCTGCGTGAGACCGGTCTTCACTGCACGCCGCTCGAACCGCCGCCGGTCGGTGGTGACCCACACGGTCATGGTCCCGTCGCCCTCGCGGACGACGGCATCCGAGGGGACCGCCACCGACAATTTCGGACCTTCGGTTTCGATGGTGAAACTCGCCAGCATGCCGGCGCGCAGCTTGTGATGCGGATCCTGGACCACGGAGCGGACCAGCAAACGGTGCGAATTCGGGTCGAGGTTCAGGCCGATCGTCGTGACATGTCCGCGGAATACATCTTCGGGATAGGCCGGCACGGTGACTTCTACCGGCTGCCCCAGCCGGTACGCCGGCGCGTCGGTTTCAATCACGTTGGCGACCATCCACATCGTCGTCAGGTCGGCGAGCGTGTAGGGTGCCGGCGCATTGCCCGGCTGCACGTAGAGCCCCGGCGCGGCGTTGCGGGCGACGATCTGGCCGGAGATCGGGCTCGGCACGGTCAGGATCGAATCGACCTTGCGATCGGCCACGATGCGGTCGATCTCGGCGTCGGTCTTGCCGAAAATCCGCACCGCGTCGCGCGCAGCCTTGAAGTTGCCTTCGGCGGTCTGCTGGTCGGAAGTGGCCTGGTCGACATCCTTTTGCGCGCCTCCGCCGGTTTTCAGCAGTTGTTTCACCCTCGCAAGTGTCCGCGTTTGCAGTTCGAGCACGCCGGAGGCGGCGAGCAGCGATGATTCGGCTTGCAACAGATCGGGGCTATCGATCGTGAACAGCGTATCGCCCTTGTTGACCTGGTCGCCGACGTTGAAAGTCGTATCGACGATCCTGCCGGGATTGGTGGTAAACGCCTGCACCAGCATATTCTGATTGAAATCGATGGAGCCGACCGCGTTCTTGAGAACCTTGAACGCACGTGGCTCGGCCGGCATGACCTTGAAAGCCACGGCCTGCTTTTCGGTGATGTCGAGATATTGTTGCTCGACGTTGACGTCCGCCTTCGCCTGTGTCGGGGCCGATTGGGCCGGCGAAGGGCCGGCGTGCGTCAGCAACCACGCACCGGTCAAACTGGCCGCTGCGACGGCGGCGGCAGCGTAGCCTGCACGCTTCAGGCGAGATGACATCACAGCTTCCATTTGTCCCGGCGCTCTTGGAAAAGTTCGCGCAATTCCCAATCTCGCTGGGTCGCGCATGCACACCGGGACCTGTTATCAAGGCTAGCTTACGCCAACCTTACAAGCGTCGGTGCAGGAGCGGGAAGGAGGAGCAAATTTGATGGCCCGCGCGGCGCATTTGTTTGATTTCGATAAGAAACGCGCGTCCTTTCATATAGAAAAGATAGCGCGATTGGCTCGTCTGCAAGAGTCTGATTAAATGTGGATCGTTTGCGCAGCTTGTTTGCCCAAATACCGGTCCGCCAAAGATTTTTTCCGTCGAGGCGATATCGGATTGGGAAATGGGGGATATCGGTGGCGGTCGAATATCCGCCCGGCGGTTTGCAATTCAGGTTGGATAGATGCGGCTTCTGATCGTCGAGGATAACATCGAACTCTCGCGGCTCGTTGCCGCCGGTCTGACGGCGGCAGGCTACGAGACGGATGTCGTGAGCAGCGTCGGCGAGGCGCGCGACGCGGTGCGCAGCGTCAGCTACGCCGCCATGATTCTCGACCTTGGTTTGCCGGACGGAGACGGCCTGTCGGTATTGCTCGAGCTTCGGCGCCGGACGGATCCGCTGCCGGTGCTGGTGCTGACCGCGCGTAACGGCCTGCAGGATCGCGTCAACGGTCTGCGCAGCGGCGCGGATGATTATCTGGCCAAGCCGTTCGCGCTGGAAGAGTTGGTGGCAAGGCTGGAAGCGATCCTGCGCCGCCCCGGCCAGTTGCTGGGCAGTTCGCTCAACCTCGCCAATCTCGTCTACGATACCGAGAGCCGCCAGATATTCATCGACGGGACGCCAAGAATATTCTCTTCGCGCGAAACCTCGGTGCTTGAAATCCTGCTGCGCAGGCAAGGCCGGGTGGTGCCGAAGAAGAACGTCGAAGACCACATCTTCGGGCTCACCGGCGATGTCGCTTCCAACGCCGTGGAAGTCTATGTATCGCGGCTTCGCAAGCAACTGGGCGAATACGGCGCCAAGATCCTGATTCATACGATCCGCGGGGTGGGCTATTTGATGGCCGAGGAGAAATAGCGTGATCCGTTTCAAATCGCTGACTTCGCGGATCGTGCTGCTGCACATCGTGGCGGTCGCCGTCGCGGCGATTCTCCTGCCCCTGATCCTGCTCTGGCTGTTGAACTCCGAAGTCAATCATCTGCATCGCGACGCGATGCGGGATCAGGCCGAGGCGCTGGGCGAGAGGCTCGCCGTCAAGCCGGACGGCACGATTGCGCTTGATCTGCCCGAGAGCCTCAAGGACCTGTATTCGGAGGCCTACGGACGATATCAATACGATGTTTTCGATCGATCGGGCCGCGTGCTGTTTTCTTCCCACAAGAATGCCGGGCCGATCGTTCGCCCGGACGTGGAATCTCCCGGAACGATTTCCGGAGCAAGCGTCAGCCGGGAGATCGGCGGGCAGACCGTGCGCATTCGGGTGGCGGAAGATCTCGCGCACCGGGATGTCATCATCGACGACATCATCGCCAATTTCTTTCGGCGCGTCGGATGGATCACCATTCCGATACTGCTGACCCTGCTTGCGATCGATATCGTCATCTTCCGGCGCGCCGTTGCCCCTCTGCTCCGCGCATCGGAGGAGGCAAAGAACATCGGGCCCGCGCGTACCGACGTCCGGCTGCCGACCGAGCAGATCCCGAGCGAAATCCTGCCGCTGGTCACCGCCGTCAACCAGGCGCTCGACCGGCTCGAGGACGGCTTTCGCGTGCAGCGCCAGTTCACGGCCGATGCGGCCCATCAGCTGCGGACGCCGCTGGCGATCCTGCGGACTCGCCTCGGGACCCTTGGCGACCGCGTCGGAACGCAGGAGCTGGATGCGGACATCGAAGGCATGAGCCGGATCGTCGGCCAATTGCTCGAGATCGCGGAACTGGACACGCTCGTGCTGGATCCGTCGGAGACCGCCGATTTGCGCGCTGTCTGCGCCGAGGTGGTCGGTTCGATTGCGCCATATGCGCTCGCCCGGCAGCGGGATATCGCGCTCAAGGGCACTCCCGACGCGGTCCGCATCAGAGGCAATGCGGAGATGCTGCAGCGCGCGATCTTCAATCTCGCCGATAATGCAATCAAGTATACCGCGCCGGACACCTCGGTGGATATCGAAGTGCGCGACGACGGCTCGGTCCGGGTGCGCGACTGCGGGCCGGGCATTCCGCCCGGCGAGCATGGCCTGATCTTCCAGCGCTTCTGGCGCGGCGACCGCCGGCGCACGGACGGCGCCGGGCTCGGGCTTTCGATCGTACACGGGGTGGCGGAGGACCACGCCGCCACGGTGGCGGTCGAGAACCTCCCGACCGGCGGGGCCCAGTTTACCCTGCGTTTCCGTCTGGCAACCGACGTGGCTTCCGCCTGATCGCTATTGCTTCGGTGGCGGACCGAAATCCAGCGGCGGCAGGTCGATCTGCGGCACCTCGATCTTGACCTTGTTCAGATCGACGTTGAGCGGCTTGTCGAGCAGGCCGGTCACCGTGATCGGGAACGCGATCACCAGCACGACCATGATCGCCTGCAGTCCGATCCAGGGCATGGCGCCCCAGTAAATATCGGAGCTCTTGACCTCCTTCGGGGCGACGCCGCGCAGATAGAACAGCGCAAAGCCGAAAGGGGGATGCAGGAACGAGGTCTGCATGTTGACGCAGAGCATGACGCCGAACCAGATCAGCGCGGCATCGGGACCGACCACGGGCGCCAGCACCTTCTGCGCGATCGGCGCGATCATCGGCAGGATGATGAAGGCGATCTCGAAGAAGTCGAGGAAGAACGCCAGGAAGAAGATGAAGAGATTGATGAAGATCAGGAAGCCCCAGACGCCGCCGGGCAGCGACGTCAGCATGTTCTCGAGCCAGACGCCGCCGGAGACGCCGAGGAACACCACCGAGAAGCAGGTCGAGCCGATCAGGATGAAGGTGACCATGGTGGTGATGCGCATGGTGGTCTCGTAGCCCTGCTTGATCAGGTCGCGCAGCTCCGGAATGCGGACGGCTTCGAGGCAGATCCAGACCACGGCGAGATAGGTGACGGCGAAGGCCAGCTTGAACAGCAGGTTTTCGGTGAAGAACATCCCGACGATGGTGCCGACGCCGGCGCCGATGATGCCGATGATCAGGATCTTGCTGCCGGCCGTGCTGAAGTCCTTGTGATGGATCGCCGCCAGCACGATCGCGCCGATCGCGCCCATGGCGCCGGCTTCGGTCGGCGTCGCCAGGCCCATCATCATGGTGCCGAGCACGACGAAGATCAGCACCGCCGACGGGATGATGCCCATCAGGCACTTTTTCCAGAGCGGCCAGCCGGTCAGCGTCAACGCGGTCCTCGGCACCGCCGGCACGTGATCCGGTTTGACGAGGCCGAGGATGAAGGTGTAGCCGGCGAACAGCATGATCTGGAAGATCGACGGGCCCCAGGCGCCGAGATACATGTCGCCGACCGACTTGCCGAGCTGGTCGGCCAGCACGATCAGCACCAGCGACGGCGGCACCAGCTGCGTGATGGTGCCCGACGCCGCCAGCACGCCGGTGATGTAGCGCATGTTGTAGCCGTAGCGGATCATCACCGGCATCGAGATCAGCGCCATGGCGATGACCTGCGCCGCCACGGTGCCGGTGATCGCGCCGAGGATGAAGCCGACGATGATGACGGAATAACCGAGGCCGCCGCGGATCGGACCGAACAGCTGGCCCATCGAATCCAGCATGTCTTCGGCCAGGCCGCAGCGTTCCAGGATCGCGCCCATGAAGGTGAAGAAGGGGATCGCCAGCAGCAACTCATTCGACAGCACGCTGCCGAACACGCGGCCCGGGATCGCCTGCAGAAAATTCATGTCGAAGAAGCCGAGATGGATCGACAGGAAGCCGAAACAGAGCCCGACCGCGGCCAGCGTGAACGCCACCGGGAAGCCGATCAGCATCGCCAGAACCAGGCCGCCGAACATCAGCGGCGGCATCATCTGAAGCGTAATCATTGGGTCGGCCTCTCGTACTTCGCATCGATCGTCACATAGCCCTGCAGTGCGGCGATCCGCTTGATCACCTCTGAGACGCCTTGCAACGCCAGCATCACGAAGCCGGCAGGAATCACGAATTTGATTGGCCAGCGGATCAGGCCGCCGGCATTGCCGGACATTTCGCCGACCTCGTAGGCCTGGTGGAAGAACGGCCAGGACAAATAGCTGAGCAGCAGGCAGGACGGGATCAGGAAGAACAGCGTGCCGATCATGTCGAGCCAGAGCTGGCCGCGCTCGGTCAGGAACAGATAGAAAATCTCGACCCGGACATGTTCGTTGCGCTTGAAGGTGTAGGAGGCGCCGAACATCACCAGGATGGCGAAGCTGTACCACTGCAGTTCGAGCCAGCCGTTCGAAGAGTAGCCGAAGGCGTAGCGGATCATGGCGTTGGCGGCGCTGACGACACAGGCGAACAGCACCAGCCAGTTGCAGACATAGCCGATTTTTTCATTGAGCAGGTCGATCGCCGTGCTCAGTGCCAGTAATGGGCGCATCGTGGTCTCCTGGGCGCTCGCCATCAAAGCGCGCCGAACGTTTCAACTGATATCGCGCCGCCACCGCGCGAAAAGCGCGTAGCGCCGAATCGCGTGAAGACATGGCTCATTCGCAGGAGCGATTGCAACGATAGTCCTCCCCCAAGTGTGCTGTCGCCGTCTTGGCTGCACCGGTCCGGTACAGCGGCCCATCCGGCCGTGCTGGCGTGAAAGCAGCCGCACCATTTCAGCGCGGGCTGGCGGCGTCAATTGGAAAATGGGCAAATTGACGCGGGGGCAAGTGGTTAGACGGACTTGATAAATCCGGCGCGCGAATCTCGCCGCAAGCCTTAGCCGCCGGTCACGCTCATGTGGCGGCTGACGCTCGGGCGGTTGTGCCGGCGGTCGATGATGAAGTCGTGCCCCTTCGGCTTCAGCCCGATGGCGCGATCGATCGCGGCGGCGAGCAGGTTGTTGTCGGCGGAGGCCCGCAGCGGCTTGCGCAAATCGGAGGCATCCTCGTGGCCGAGGCAGGTGTGCAGCGTGCCGGTGCAGGTGATCCGGACCCGGTTGCAGGACTCGCAGAAATTATGGGTCATCGGCGTGATGAAGCCGAGCTTGCCGCCGGTCTCGCTGATCCGCACGTAGCGGGCAGGGCCGCCGGTGTCGTCGGCGAGATCCGTCAGGGTATATGACTTCGCGAGCCGGGCGCGCACCAGCGACAGCGGCACATACTGGTCGATGCGGCCTTCGCCGATATCGCCCATCGGCATCACCTCGATCAGCGTCAGCGCCATGCCCTTGCCATGCGCCCATTCCATCAGCGAGGGGATTTCCTCCTCGTTCATGTTCTTCAGCGCCACCGCGTTGATCTTGACGGCGAGGCCTGCTTCGCGCGCAGCCTCGATGCCGGCCAAAACCTTGTCGATATCGCCCCAGCGGGTGATGGCGCGGAATTTGGCGGCATCCAGCGTATCCAGGGAGACGTTGACGCGGCGCACGCCGCAGTCGCGCAATTCGCCAGCGAAGCGCTGAAGTTGCGAGCCGTTGGTGGTCAGCGTCAGTTCATCGATCGCGCCGGTGCCAAGATGCCGCGACAGCGAACGCACCAGCGACATCACGTTGCGGCGGACCAAAGGCTCGCCGCCGGTGAGGCGGATCTTGCGCACGCCCTTGGCGACGAAGGCCGAGCACAGCCGGTCGAGCTCTTCCAGTGTCAGCAGATCGGCCTTGGGCAGGAACGTCATGTCCTCGGACATGCAGTAGAAGCAGCGCAGATCGCAGCGGTCGGTGACCGACACGCGCAAATAGCGGATGGTCCGGCCGAACGGGTCGGTCATCGGCGCCAACAGTTCCGGAGTACTCAACGAGGGTCCGCTCATTTCTGCAAAGTGCCTTGTCCCGCGGGGCAGCTACGACATCCGCCTGTCCCGCTCGCACAATCTAGGCACGTTGCCCCCGGCTCACAATGCGCAAGTCCGTATGTGCAGTGCAAGCGATCAGCGGGTCGCCGGCGGCGGCGCTGCCGCAGGTGCCGCCTCGGGCGGGGCAGCGTTCGGCTCCGGGAACGGCGAGCCCGCGGCGGCGGCGGGCGCTGCCGTGGCCTTTTTCGGCTTTTTCGGCCGCATCGCCTTGTGCACCTTCGGCGGCGGGCCCGCGGGCTTGAGTTCCGCGAATACCGGGCTGGGATCGACGGTGGTGGAGGCGGGGGTGGCGAAGTCGCCGGGGCTGCGGATCACCTGCACCGCCACTGTCGCGGGCTGGAATTTCGGCAGGTTGAAGGTGACGGAGAAGCCGGCGTCGGGCGCGGGCACCGAGACCTGGCAGGGCGTCTTGCAGCCCGGTCCGAGCGAGGTCACCGCATCGGCGCCCGGCGGCGTCGATTCGAGCTGAACCTGGATCGGCGGCGGCGTGGGTTTGAGGGAATCAAGCGAGAACGAGGAACATCCGGCCAGGCTCATCCCGGCGACGGCAATCACGATGACACGACGCATGATTAATCACTCTACTGCGGCGAACAGCCACAATCCCCAGCCCGACCATATGAGCGTGGGAATAGAGGTCAACCGCGGCAGGCGCAATCGTAAAAGGATGGTTAACGCCGGAATCGACAGCTTTTGGATATCTTAGTTAAATCAATATCTTATAAAGTTCCATTGGCCCGAACGAGGCTATCCACGGCCGCCGGCAGGTCGCGCATATGCCCGATCAGGCGGTCCGGCTTCAGTTCCGCGATGGGAACATCGGTGTAGCCGAATTCAACCCCGATCACGGGAACGCCGGCGCGCCGGGCCACCCCGACATCGGGGCCGGCATCGCCGACCATGATGGTTGCGGCGATTTGCCCGCCGGCGCGCTTAACCGTCTCGCGCAGGATCGCCGGATCCGGCTTTGCGACGCCAAAAGTGTCGGCACCGCAGATCGCGGCAAACCGCGCGCTCAGTCCGAGCTGGTCGAGCAGGCGTTTCGACAGCCACTCCAGCTTGTTGGTGCAGACCGCGAAGCGAAAACCCTGGCCCGCGAGATCGTCGAGCGCGCCTTCCAGTCCATCGAACGGACGCGAGGCGTCGGCGATGTGGTCGGCGTAGTAATCGATGAAATCGCGGGTCAGACGGTCGATATCGCCGACGCTCATGACGCGGCCATCGACCTCGAGGCCGCGTTCGAGCAGCTTGCGCGCGCCGGCGCCGATCATGTTGCGGGCCGCATCCAGCGGGACCGGCGCCATGCCTTCGCGATCGAGCACGTAATTGAGCGCGCTGATCAGGTCCGGCGCGGTGTCGACCAGGGTGCCGTCGAGATCGAATACGAGCATGCGGGGAGGGTTCATGCTGAATTCGCTATCGATCGCCACGCGATCATGCAAGTAGAGATGATCGGGTACCAAAGAAAATCCGGAGGGGGAACAATCATGCGCGAACTGGCCGGCAAGACAGCCTTCGTGACCGGTGGCGCCAGCGGTATTGGCCTTGCGCTCGGCCGCGCGTTTGCGCAAAGCGGCATGAAGGTGATGCTCGCCGATATCGAGGCCGAATCGCTGCAGGCCGCGGTCAGGAGCATCAAGGAGATCGGGCCTGATGTCCTGGGCACCATGTGCGACGTCGCCGATCCCGTCAGCGTCGAGCGCGCCGCGCAAGCCACGTTCGACGCGTTCGGCAAGGTCCATGTCGTCTGCAACAATGCCGGGGTCGCCGCCGGCGGCGGCATCGACCTGATCTCGCTCGACAACTGGCGCTGGGTGCTCGACGTCAACCTGATGGGCGTGCTGCACGGCGTCCGCAGCTTTCTGCCGCACATGCGCGGGCACGGCGAAGGCGGCCATATCGTCAACACCGCGTCGATGGCCGGCATTAATGCCGGCATGGGCTTCAGCCCCTATGCGGCGAGCAAATTCGCCGTGGTCGCGATGTCAGAGGGCCTCGCCGTGCAGTTGAAGCCGCACGGCATCGGCGTCAGCGTGCTGTGCCCGAGTTTCGTGCGCACCGGGATCGGCGAGAGCGCACGCAACCGGCCCGAGCGCTACGGCCCGGCGCGCATGCCCGAACCGGCCAGCCCGGCGGCGGCCATGGTCGCCGAGATCAAAAGGCTGATAGACACCGGGCTCGCGCCTGATTTCGTCGCAGCCCGCGTGCTTGCCGCCATCCGCGAAGACGAGTTCTACGTCTTCACCCATCAAGGCATGCGCGCAGAGGTGGAGGGGCGGTTTGCCGCGATCCTGGCGGCGATGGACAAGGTGCCGGCGCCCTGATCCAGGTCGCGATTCAAGTGGCGCCGGCCGCTCATAGCGCTGTTCCTTGCCTGAAAACGACGCTAGATATGCGCCCGCAACATCGGGGGCATCGACGTCACGTGGACATGGACGCATTGAAACGGCAGGCCGCGGCCCGCGCGCTGGAGCATGTGCAGGACGGCATGAAGCTCGGGCTCGGCACCGGCTCGACCG
This sequence comes from Bradyrhizobium erythrophlei, assembly GCA_900129675.1. GTDB lineage: Bacteria > Pseudomonadota > Alphaproteobacteria > Rhizobiales > Xanthobacteraceae > Bradyrhizobium > Bradyrhizobium erythrophlei_A. The sequence continues at coordinate 967,768 of FSRD01000003.1, forward strand.
CAAAACATTTCGTCGACCTGCTCGGCGAGAAGGTCCGCTCCGGCATGAAGATCGTGGGCGTGCCGACATCGGAAGCGACCCGCGCGCAGGCGGAAGCATGTGGAATCCCGTTGACCACGCTCGACGACATCGACCGGCTCGATCTGACGGTCGACGGCGCCGACGAGATGGACCCCGCGCTCAACCTGATCAAGGGCGGCGGCGGCGCGCTCTTAAGGGAAAAGATCGTGGCGGCGGCCTCGGATCGCATGATCGTGATCGCCGACGACACCAAATGGGTCGAGGTTCTCGGCCGTTTCCCCTTACCTGTGGAAGTGATCCCGTTCGGCCTGGCGGCCACCCGGCGCGCCATGGCCGCCGCATTTGCGGAAAGTGGCGTTTCCGGGCAAATGGGGGTCCGAAAGGGCAGGGACGGCCACGTTTTTGTCACCGATGGCGGCCACTGGATCATCGATGCCCATCTCGGCCGGATCAAGGATGCGCCGCGGCTGGCGGGCTTGCTGAGCCTGATCCCGGGCGTCGTCGAACACGGCCTGTTTATCGGCCTTGCCAGCATCGCCGTTCTGGCGGGCGCGCAGGGAATTCGCGTAATTGAACGGTGCTAGCGCCGCAATTTTGGGAGAATCGGAATGAAGCGTTTTTCGGGAATTTTGTCGGCCGCGGGCCTGGCGCTGGGACTGGCGCTCTCGGGCGCTCCGGCGATGGCGCAGCAGCCCACGGCTGTGCCGCTCAAGGAAGGTTCTCCGGCGGCGATCGCGGCGGCCAAGGAAATCCTGGCCATGAAGAACGCGAACGCGATGTACGCCAATGCGATTCCCAACCTCGTGCAGCAGACCAAGGATCAGTTGCTGCAGAGCAACCTCAACTATCAAAAGGATCTCGGCGAAGTTGCCGGGATCGTCGCCCAGAAGCTCGCCGGCCGCGAGAAGGAAATCGGCGACGGCATGGCGAAGATCTATGCCAACGAGTTCACCGAACAGGAGCTGAAGGATCTCGTCACCTTCTACAAATCGCCGCTGGGTGCAAAGCTGCTGGCCAACGAACCGCGCGCGATCCAGTTCAGCATGTCCTATATGAACCAGTGGGCGCAGAATTTCGCCGAAGTGATCAACGGCGAATTCCGCGCCGAGATGCGCAAGCGCGGCAAGCAGATCTGATCGCGTTCTCTTACCTCGCCCCGCTTGCGGGGAGAGATCGGCGCGTAGCGCCGGGTGAGGGGGACTCTCCGCGAGCTTGGTTTGTCGAGAGAGCCCCTCACCATAGCCGATGCTTCGCATCGGCGTTCTTCTATCAAGTACGGCGGCCATAGGCCGCCTACGCCCTCTCCCCGCAAGGGCGGGGCGAGGGAGAACCAGGTAGGGGTTGCCATGGCTGAGTTCGACGTCGATCTGTTCGTCATCGGGGGCGGTTCGGGCGGGGTTCGCGCCGCCCGCATCGCCGCCGGCTACGGCGCAAAGGTCATGGTCGCCGAAGAATACCGCATGGGCGGCACCTGCGTGATCCGCGGCTGCGTGCCGAAAAAACTGTTCGTGATGGGCAGCCACGTCCGTCACGAGATCGAGGATGCCGCGGGCTTCGGCTGGACCATCCCGGAAGCGACCTTCGACTGGCCGACGCTGGTGGCCAACAAGGACAAGGAGATCGCGCGGCTGGAGGGCATCTACGCCGCCAATGTCGAAAAATCAGGCGCCCGCATCGTCAAAACCCGCGCCGTGCTGGAAGACGCCCATACGCTGAGGCTCGCCACCGGCGAAGCCGTCACCGCGAAAACCATCCTGATCGCCACCGGCGGCGCGCCCAATCACGGCCCGGCGATTCCCGGCATCGAACACGTGATTTCCTCGAACGAAGCCTTTCATCTGACCGAATTGCCGAAGCGGATCGTGATCCAGGGCGGCGGCTACATCGCGCTGGAATTCGCCGGCATCTTTGCCGGCTACGGCTCCGACGTCACCCTGATCTATCGCGGCGACAACATCTTGCGCGGTTTCGACGAGGACGTCCGAAAGCATTTGCGTGCCGAGATGGAGAAGCAGGGCATCACCATCCTGACCGGCTGCACCGTCACCAGGATCGACAAGCACGGCAAGGACTTCACCACCCATCTGTCGAGCGGCTCCAGCATCGCCTCCGACAAGGTGATGTTCGCGATCGGCCGCCATCCGAACGTCGCAGGCATCGGGCTGGAGAAGGCCGGCGTCGCGCTCAACCCGAAGAACGGCGGCATCGCGGTCGACGGCTGGTCCAAAACCTCGGCGCCGAACATCTACGCGATCGGCGACGTCACCCATCGCACCAACCTGACGCCGGTCGCGATCCGCGAGGGCCATGCCTTCGCCGACACCGTGTTCGGCAAGCGCCCGGTCCAGGTCGATCACGCCACCATTCCGACCGCCGTGTTCTCGCAGCCCGAAGTCGGCACCGTCGGCCTGACGGAAGCTGAGGCGCGCGCGCAATTCTCCCGCGTCGACATCTACAAGGCCGATTTCCGCCCGATCAAGGCGACGATGTCCGGCCGCGACACCCGCGTGCTGATGAAGCTCGTGGTCGACGCCACCACCGACCGCGTCCTCGGCTGCCACATCGTCGGCGACGGTGCCGCCGAGATCACGCAAGCCGTTGGCATCGCCGTGAAGATGAAGGCGACCAAGGCCGACTTCGATGCCACGGTGGCACTGCATCCGACCGCCGCGGAAGAACTGGTGACGATGCGGACGCCGACGGCGCGGCATGTGCGGGAAGCGGCGGCGGAGTAGCGGGGCGGGGCAGATGCGTTAGTCGCGCGTTTTGTGACTAGAAAGTCACATCGCGACACCTGCAAGCTGCCGTACACGGGGGCCCGTTGGTTCGTGATGGCAGATTCGGGTCATGTATTTAGGAGATCCCGACGCCCAATGCGATCTAGTTCGAGAAGTAGCCATTCGCGATAGGCGTCTTCGACGCCCTCAAGCTCCTCGCTAATGCTGATTTCTCCCACTGAAAAATCATTTGGTATCGAGAATTTCAGTTGGCGCCGCAGTAACACCCCAACTACGTAGTTATAGCCCACATGATGGTCTTCGTGGTGCTCAATTGCGAAAATTCCAAAATGTTCGAAAATAAGAGGGTCAATTATAGTATAAATGAACTCCAGAGATAGGGAACGAAAGTCCTCGTCCTCAGGAGCGCAAAAGTGCTGAATGGAATTTCGCGCGCGTCTCAACCGCTCGAAGCACTCTGGATTTGGCATCCGCTGCCCGCTTGAATATCCTGTGGTACATACTTTTTTGCCAGCATAGCCTTGACTACGGCGACCTCCCATTTCTCAAGCGTATTCCCTTGTCTCCTTGCCACACATACCCCCTGCACGTTGCTCTCCGAGTGCCCTACGCCTTCGAGCAACCCGCGTCATATCATTAGGTTGGCTTGTTATTTGGTTTTGCGCGACGCTTCTTGAATTCTTCAAACCTGTCTCGAAAAGAGAAGATGTAATCCAAAATCGCATTTATGAATTCGAGGATGTCTCTTGCATCCGCTTGCCCTATTGATAGACCAACGCCATGCGCCGCTTCGTTCCCGGCAAGGCGTAACGAGTCCGACCATTCAAAAAGGCGATCATCGATCAATCCCTTGTCCCGCATTGCCTTGAGGGACTTAGCTAGGGTTCCAGCCTTGATACCGTGCACGTCACAAATTCCCTCAAGTGTCTTTCTGCACATCATGGCCGAGGCTGTATAGGCTTGAGCGCGATAACAGGAGCATGCCTCCTCGAAGGCCGACTGGATCTCACGAGGAGCGTTGGGATTTACCCTTGCGTCCAAGCTTGGGAAGACCTGAAAAGGCGTATCCCACTTGTCGCCTTCGGCCATGTTACCAACGTTCGCTTGCCGGATAAGAATCGGGTTCTTGCACCGATCGCAGGAGAGCATTGAGAAAAGGTGGGACGGGCCACTTCCGTCAGACAGTTTTTCGTACCGCCCGTGGATAGTTGCCTGCACATGTGATCGGCAATGCGCGCACTCGAGAATCATACCGACATCCGCCTCGGCCTTGTCCATTTCGAATTATGCTGAAGGTGCCACCTTAAATTGTAGGTTTCGAGAACTTATGGCATCCTAAGTAAGTGAGCATGGTCTTGGGTCGCTCGTTCGCCGCTTCGCGCCATCGCCTCCCTTTTCCGAGGACAAGCGATTTGCGATTGTATCGCAAATTCACCTTTCCTCGCTCGGATGCACCCACTTGATCTCACGCCTCTCCGTCAGCTTGATCATGTGCACCGGCGGCGCGTAGCGGCCCTTGCGGCAGGAGCGGCACTTTAACGACGCTTCCAGCTTCCACAGCGGTGTGTCGCGCGGGCGGCGGATAGCGTCGAGCGGCAGGCTTGCGCGGGTGTTGCAGCGGTTGCACTCCACCCCCAGCCAGCCGAGGCCGCCGTTGAGGCATTGGCCGATGGTGGGCGAGGGCTGCGCCGGCCCGCCAAAACCTTCCATCCGCACCGACCAGGCTTCCGCCTCGGCACGGTCGGCGGCGCGCACGGCCTTTCTGGCTTCCTCGCGCGCGCCTTCGGCGCGCATCTTCGCGCCCATGACGCGGCCGCCCCAGATGACCTCGCGTGACTTGGTGCTCATGGCCTGAATTACAGCGACCCTTGCGGCGTGACGCAACACCACTAGAGTTAGAGGCTCGGGACGCGTCCGCCCCACCAAGGCTCGCCGATGTGCAATTTGTATTCGATCACCACGAATCAGGAGGCGATCCAGCGGCTGTTCCGGGTCATCAACCGTTACGTCGGCAATCTGCCGCCGATGCCCGGCGTGTTTCCCGATTACCCGGCGCCGGTGGTGCGCAATGCCGGCGGTGAGCGCGAGATGGTGTTGATGCGCTGGGGCATGCCGCCGCCGCCGCGGACCGGCGGTCCGCCGGTGACCAACATCCGCAACACCTCGTCGCCGCACTGGCGCGGCTGGACCAGGCCGGAACATCGCTGCCTCGTTCCGCTCAACAGCTTTGCGGAATATGCGCCGGAGCCGAACCCGGAGACCATGAAGAAAGACGTGGTCTGGTTCGCACTGAACGATGACCGCCCGTTGTGCGCGTTCGCGGGTCTGTGGACCGAGTTCAGAGGCGACCGCGGCACCAAATCAAAACCGATCCCCGGTCCGCATCTGGTCTACGGTTTTCTGACGACGTCTGCGAATGCGATTGTCGAGCCGATTCATCCCAAGGCCATGCCGGTGATCCTGACGACGGACGAAGAGCGCGACGTCTGGCTGCGCGGGCCGTGGGATGAAGCCAAGGCGCTGCAGCGGCCGTTGCCGGATGATGCGTTGAAGATCGTGGCTCGCGGTGCGGACAAGGAAGATCAAGCCGCGGCTTAACCATCGCCCAGGTGGCTTCTTGCTTTGACAGGTCCAAAAGCTCGTAGGGAGGATTGAGACGAAGGCATAATCCGTCGTCCATCGACGATGACACGGTGGGCTACGCCGCCAGCACAGCCCGTTTGACCGCTTGCGGTAGTGCGATCGGACGGAAGAATGCCTTCGGATAGAGGTAGTCCTCGCCGGACTCATCGACAATCCGCAGCATGCTGTGCTTCTCGGCGGCGGCGTCGCGTAGCGCCACGTAGATTTTGCGTTTCTCCAGCGAGGCCGCATAACCATCGTTTTCGATGCAGACGACCAGTTGTTTTGCTTGTGTCTTTGTCATGGTCTCAAAACAGGTGCTTGATTTTGAATTCCTTGCGCCCGATCCCGGCGGCCTCGTACCAGTGTAACTCAGCGACGTGGATTGAGCCATCGGATAATCGCACGCGGGCAATGCCCTTGCGTTTGCGCCAGCGACCGCGTCCATAGATTCGCCGCAGCCGCGCGATCTCGCGAATGCCGGACCCGGTAGCGAAAGTTTCGATACCGGAAATTTCACCGAGAATCTCGAAACGCATGGCCGGATCGTGCCGGGTCGAACTGACAGGGTCAATGGCCCCAAAGGGCGGATATTGGCGCGCGATTCATCCCAAGACCACGCCGGTGATCCTGACGACGGACGAGGAGCGCGACGTCTGGCTGCGCGCGCCGTGGGACGAAGCCAAGGCGCTGCAGCGGCCGTTGCCGGATGATGCGCTGAAAATTGTCGCGCGCGGGGCGGACAAGGAAGATCAAGCCGCGGCTTAGCCGTCGCCCAAGTGGCTTCCAGCTTTGACAAGTCCAAAAGCTCGTAGGGAGGATTGAGACGAAGGCATAATCCGCCGTTCATCGACGATAAGGCGGAAGATTAAGTAATATCATATAGTTACAATTTAGTATGCATGATATTTCAATGAAAAATATTGCAACTCAAGCGCCTTTCAGCTACCGTCTCCAACATGACGAAACTGCAGGAGCTCAAAGCGCATCTGAAGCCGGGGCAGGTCTACCGGCGCGAGGACCTCGCGCGTTGGTCGAATGCCGTTGATCGGCATCTCAAGCAGCTTGTGAGCGAGGGAACGCTCACCAGGGTTGCGGGAGGCCTTTATGCGTATCCGAAACAAACCGTCTTTGGGAAAGCTCCGGCGGAGGATGGCAGGTTGGTCGAGGTTTTCCTGAAGGATCATCGCTTTCTTCTGGTGTCACCGAATGCCTACAACAGCCTCGGGGTTGGCACGACGCAACTCTATGACAAGACCGTCGTCTACAATCGCAAGCGGCACGGCGATTTCCAGCTCGGCGGGCGCAAATTCGCGTTTCGCGTCAAGGCGGACTTTCCGAAGACGCTGACAAAGGAATTTCTGCTGGTCGATCTGGTCAACAATCTGGATCAGCTTGCCGAAGCAAAGCACGACGTGCTCGAAAGAGTGAGAAAACGCGCGGCATCGTTCGATGTCCGGCGCTTGCAACGCGCCGTGCGCGACTATGGAAGCGTACCGACGAAGAAGTTCTTTGAACACGCGCTAAAGCCGGATGAGCTGAATCGTGCCGCGTGAATATCTTCACAACCATCCCCAGTTCGCCGATCTCATTCGGATCGTGGCGGAAGAAAAAATTATCGATCCCGCGCTGGTCGAAAAAGACTACTGGATCATGCATTGCCTCTCAGGGCTGCAGCGATTGGGCCTTCAGTTCGAACTGAAGGGTGGGACTTCGCTGTCCAAGGGCTACCAGATTATCGATCGGTTTTCGGAAGATATCGACATTCGTATCGAACCTCCCGAGGGTCAGGACGTAAAGACCGGCCGCAATCATTTGAAAGAGGTGCACATCAGAGGTCGCAAGGATTTCTACGATTGGCTCGCGAGGACGATCAGGATCAACGGCATAACCAGGGTTGAGCGCGACACGGAATTTGACAACAAGGACCTCTTCAGTGCGGGCATCAGGCTTCACTATAAAAGCATTGCCGAACCGATCGATGATCTTCGAGATGGTGTTTTGTTGGAAGTGGGATTTGCCAAGGTAACGCCAAATGCTGCGAAGGACATCAGTTCGTGGGCCTATGATTACGCCGTCGATAAAGTAGACATCATCGACAATCGGGGCAGGGCCGTTGCCTGTTACGATCCGGGTTTTACCCTGGTAGAGAAGCTGCAAACGATCTCAACGAAATTCCGCAGGCAGCAGGAGACCGGCGAATTGCCGTCGGATTTCATGCGTCACTATTACGACGTTCACAGCCTGCTCAGGCGGCCGGAAGTTCAGGCGTTTATCGGAACGGAGGCCTATAGGGCGCACAAGCGAAATCATTTTCCAAAGGCTGATAATCAAGACATCGCTGCAAATGAAGCATTCCTGTTGAGCGATGCAAGAACGCGAGCCACTTACGCGAAAGCCTACGCGATCAGCGGCGCTCTTTACTATGGTGACCGGCCGACCTTCGAGCAGGTTCTCAACGAGATCAGCGCCTCTATCGAGAGGCTATAGCCCGCAGGTCGACCGTGCGCGGGCGCGGTTCGCCATGGATCGAAAAAGCCGCTTCGGAGCTGCCAGGCCGAGCAAGCGGAGTATGTTCGCTTGCTCGGCTTTGGCTCACGTGCTGGCCCCTCAAATCCCCAGCAACAACTAATCTGCACGAAATATGCGGGTTTGGTTATCCGTAGTCTTACTGGAGCGTATCCGAGGCATTTTCTCGCGTCGCTTAAGCGGTTCCCGGGCAAGCTCAACGCATGAAAATGTTGTCCGCCGGGGCCGCCGCTGGATCGCTTTTTATATGGCCAACCAGATCCCATACGACCACCGCACAGTCCACCAAGCTCGGTAGGACGCCAATGGCGTCTTTTCTCTGGAGTTATGGACGCCAATGGCGTATACTTCTGGCGTGGCACGACGATTCATCACCGTGGCGGAAACGCCTCTGTTCATCCGCCAATCCCAGGATATCTGGGACGACGCCGAACGGGAGGCCTTCATCGATTTCATCTCGCGGAATCCCGAACGCGGCCCGGAAGCGGCAAACGCGGCGGCGCACGGGTGGTCTACTTTTATCATAGTGGCGACCGCCCGCTCTATCTGCTGATGGTCTACGTGAAGGCGCGTCAGGAGAACCTCACGGCGGAAGAAAAGAAGGTCGTTCGAAAGCTGGCGGCGATCTTGAAGAGCTGAGTGATGGGCGAAAGGAAAGAACAAGAGACATGGGAAAGTTTGGAAAGGAACTGATTGAGAGCATGCAGCAGGCGGCAAAGCATGCCGCGGGCAAGAAGGTGCGCGGATTGCGCGTGTCCAAGGTCGAGTTGCCGGACGTGAAAGCGATCCGTCTTTCGCTGCGGATGTCGCAACATCACTTCGCCGCGGCGTATCGTATTCCGCTGCCCACGCTGAAAAACTGGGAGCAAGGGCGGCGCGTGCCGGATGCGCCTGCTGCCGCCTATCTGCTGGCGATCAAGCGGCGTCCGAAGGAAATCATGGAAGCCGTCGCACGACCATGATGGGCCGCCGTCAATCCGCCGTTCAGCGACGATAACGCGTCGGGCTACGCTGCCAGCACAGCCCTTTTGACCGCCTAATTCGATCCTTGCTTTGACAAGTGCAAAAGCGCACCGGCGAAAAAATTCGGACTACCCCCAAAGAGGCAGCGGCGTTCTCGCAATCGTCGTTGCGAGAACCCTGAAGCGGCCGCATCATTTCACACGCCGGACTTGCCCACTACAGGTCCGGCGTTAAGCCCCCAAATCGGCAGAGGCCTCAGCTCTTTCCCCAAGGGGCTGGGGCCTCTCCACGTTGTGGTGCCGGGAAGTGCGGGTTGTTTCCTGACTGCGGCGGCGGAATTGCCGACCTTTTCGAAGGCAGCAAAGCTTCGAAGCAAGAAAGCACCGTCCCACAGGGGTGAGGGGCTATCGGTGTGGGACCGTGCAGGCCTGATTACTTTGGTTGGCCCATGTTTCAAGTCGGATCGGCCGCGCTTGTTCCTAATGCCGCGGCCAGCCGTATTTGGAAGCCGGCGCAAATTCGATTTCGCTCCGCCGGAAGTCGCTATGTCAGGTTGCGCACAGACGTTGCGTTTTCTTCCGAATAGTCTCAAGTATCGCATCACTTGAAACGGATACTTGCGATGGCCCGCCGTGACGGCGGGGGTTTTCGTTCGGCGCATTTGCTGAAGCGATTTTGGAGCGGCCCGAAGCGGGCCCGGTGAGACAAGTGCATCGGGGCGCTCCGGTGCACTCAAACTTACGGCCCCAGTTCTTCTCGGCTGGAGCCGTTTTCTTTTGTACCGGACGCAGGCCGCACAAACGGCCCCGGCGCGGGGGATAGGACCGTACCGGGACCGCCAACCTGTGGGAGGTTTTCTTCCGGCCGGGTCTTTGGGGCATTCAGCCGGAAGCGAGGATTCGACGTCTGCGCCGTCGCCGGGTTCCAATTCCGGCGCGGGATATCCGCTGAAAGGAGCGGCATCCGCGCTGGAACGAAAAATAATGTTCACTTTTTAACGTTGTGCCGGAACGATTCCCCGGCCTCGCGCATATCCACGCGGGTTGGCAATCGGGGATAAGAAAAGTGGTCGGCAGGCAATACGTAAAGCGTCAGGCAACCATCCTTCTCAAATTCGCCCAGACAACATCGGATCCGAAAGTGGCGGCAGCGCTGGTCGAAAAGGCCGCCGATCTCAAGGCGCGGGTGGAGCATGCGCCCGACCCGAGCCCTCACGCGCCGGATGTCGAACCAATTCCGCAGGGTTAGCGGCCAAAATCAATATCCAAAGAAACCGGCCCGCCGGCGCGTTAGCAAAGTGTAAACCGCTGATCGACTGCGCACGGCATCCGCTGTGAAAACCGATAAATTCCAATCCAATGTCCTAACAAGACCTTCACGGGATACCCCGTAAATCTGATGACCAGCTAATCCTATGACGGATGGTCATCATGACGACTGTTGATGCGCCCAGGGCAAAGGTGCAGCGCGAACCGCGGCGGCAACTGCAAAAGCACGTGGCCTGGCTCACGGTCGACGATGAGCTGACGAAGACTGAATGCGTCGTCATGGACGTGTCGCCGGGCGGCGCCAGGATCGTGACCGACGCCGAGATCGACGTCGCCGACCGGTTCAAGCTGGCGCTGGTGCCGGATCATCCGAAGCGCCAGCCCTGCGAAGTGGTCTGGCGCAGGGGCCGGATGTTCGGCATCAAATTCGTGCTCTGATACCACCGCAGGTCCACATCCACCGATTTCTCCGGTCCAGCCCGGAAGTGGTTCATTCCTGTCGCAATTTGCTACATGAACCTTGGCACGGCCTGCGCAGACATAGATCTGCCGGGGAGGATTTCAGGGGCCCCGGTGACTGCCCAACGCCGCCGAGCGATCATATTCCGCTCGAGCGGCGTTGTTGTTTTCCGGGATGTTGATCTGGTGCCGTTCTGCATCCCCTGGCCGGGTGTTCCACGGTTTCCCGATTTGAGACGTTCGTGATTTGGGAGCAATTTCCGCCGGCAGCCGAAAAGACGGGCAGATTCGATATGCGCGCAGAAAGAAAATTGCCGAACGCTTTCAACGTGATTTGCCCTGTCCAGACCTTCCGGAGAAAATATTCCTGTTTTCAAAACCCCCAAATCAGCGTTAGAAATCCCGCCGTCTCATCCCTCAACGAGGGGCGTATCCGGATCGTCAAATACGTTGGGATGAGATGCGGTGGACGCGGCAGCGTCGGGCGCGATTGTGATCGCAGGGCGGTTCTCCGAACCGTGAGCCATCATGGCGCGACAGACGAACGATGTTGCAGCGGACGGCAAAACCGTGTGGTCCTGGCACCCGTTGCTGGTGTCAAATCGGCGGAGGTTTTCGTCAGCCCAACCGGGCCTGACAAACCTTCAATCCGCCGATGACGGTGACAAGACGAATTCGTCGCCGAGGAGAGCACGGCATAAGCCGTTAAAACCATTCGCGTGCGGGAATGCCGGGTGATTCCGGTGCGACCGTGGTGACTACCCTGTGCTTACTGCCAATGCACAGGGGCTGCGGGTGCATCGGGCACCCGGCATTCCCCACTCCCTCGATGGGAGAAGGATTTTTCACAGCTCGGGCGCAACGCGCCGCGAGGGCGCGAACTCATATCTGGCCCCCGTCATTGCGAGCGAAGCGAAGCAATCCATCTCTCCACGCAAAGAAAGAATGGATTGCTTCGGTCGCTTCGCTCCTCGCAATGACGTCAATCACTCCGCCGCCTCAATCCATTCCGCCGCGCCTCGCCACAGCGTGTCGCGATGCTCGGGGCGGAAGAAACCGAGATGGCCGACTTTGGCGGCGCCGGTATCCGCCGGCGTCACCGTGATGATCTCGGGCTTGGTCGCGGTAAATCCCGAACACAGCAATTCGACCGCCGGCCGCGTCGCCTAGGGGTCGTCGGACAGGCACAGCGCGCGCAGCGCGCCCTTGTATTTCGGAAAATTCTGCAACGCCGTGAGCGTGGGATCGCCGAGCAGATAGCGCGGGTTCATCACCCAGTCGACCCATTGCAGGAAGACATCCTTCGGCAGATCCTCGCCGAGGCCGGCCCAGCCCGGCATGTAGCCGAGCGCGCGGGTCAGCGGCGCGCCGACGAAATTCAGCATGGCGTAGACGCGAAAGCGCTCGGGCGAGGCCATCAGCTTCCAGTAGCCGGCCTGGGCGGCGATCAAAAGCGCGCGCGAAATCTCGGCATTGTTCGGCAGCAGCCCCAGCGCCTGGCCGCCGAAGGAATGGCCGACATAGGCGAACGGCAGCGCCTTGTAACGCGCGCGCATCCACGACACCGCGGAGGTAACGTCCTGCGCCGCCCAATCCGACATCGAGGCCTTGAAGCCGACCAGCGATTTCGGCTGGTTGTATCCGGCCATCGCCTTCTGCCGGCTTTCCCCGGTGCCGCGGTAATCGTAGGTCAGGACCGCGCAGCCGCGCCTGGCGAGATAGCCGGCAAAGCCGCGGTAGAGCTTGCGCGGCACGGCGGTCGCCGAATTGATCAGCACGGCATGGCGCTTGGCGCCGCGCGGCAAAAACAGCGTCGCGGCCAGCGGATAGCCATCCGCCGCAGGCACGGTGATGTCGTCGGCAAATACGTCGTCCAAGCCCGGCCCGGCCACCGCGATCTCCTCCTTGAGTTTGCGAGCGCCACAGCAAATGCGAATTCGGCTTTTGCCGCAAGGGCTTGTGCGGAGAAGCGGAAATCCAACTGGCGGCCGGCCTTTTGCCTGTGTATAAGCCGGAACTCCGCTACCTGCCATAAGTAGCGGTTTTTGCTCAGGAGTTAACGCCATGTCCGAGCGGTGGACACCCGATAGCTGGCGCACCAGGCCGGTGCTGCAAATGCCCGATTATCCCGATGCCAAGGCATTGGCCGATGTCGAGGCGCAGTTGGCGACGTTTCCCCCGCTGGTTTTTGCCGGTGAGGCCCGCAACCTGAAAAAGGCGCTTGCGCGCGTCGCCGGCGGCGAAGCGTTCCTGCTGCAGGGCGGCGACTGCGCCGAGAGCTTTGCCGAACACGGCGCCAACAACATTCGCGACTTCTTCCGCGTGCTGCTGCAGATGGCGGTCGTGCTCACCTATGCCGGCGCGCTGCCGGTGGTGAAGGTCGGCCGCATCGCCGGCCAGTTCGCCAAGCCGCGCTCGTCCAACACCGAGAAGATCAACGGCGTCGAGCTGCCGAGCTACCGCGGCGACATCATCAACGACATCGCGTTTACCAGGGAAGCGCGCGTCCCCGATCCGCAGCGCCAGTTGATGGCCTACCGGCAGTCGGCGGCGACGCTCAATCTGCTGCGCGCGTTCGCAACCGGCGGCTTTGCCAATCTCGGCAGCGTGCATCAGTGGATGCTCGGCTTCCTCAAGGACTCGCCGCAGTCGCGCCGTTACAAGGAATTGGCGGATCGCATTTCGGATGCGCTGAATTTCATGCGCGCCTGCGGCCTCGATCTCGAGAGCCATCCGGAACTGCGCGCCACCGACTTCTACACCAGCCATGAGGCGCTGCTGCTCGGCTACGAACAGGCTTTTACTCGCGTCGATTCCACCACCGGCGACTGGTATGCGACCTCGGGCCACATGATCTGGATCGGCGATCGCACCCGCCAGCTCGACCACGGCCATGTCGAATATTTCCGTGGCATCAAGAACCCGATCGGCCTGAAATGCGGGCCATCGCTTAAAGCCGACGAGTTGCTCAAACTGATCGACGTGCTCAATCCCGACAACGAGCCGGGGCGGCTGACGCTGATCAACCGTTTCGGCGCCGACAAGGTCGGCGATCATCTGGCGCCGCTGATCCGCGCGGTGAAGCGGGAAGGGCGGGTCGTGGTCTGGTCGTGCGATCCGATGCACGGCAACACCATCACCTCGACGTCAGGTTACAAGACCCGCCCGTTCGACCGGGTGTTGTCGGAGGTGAAATCGTTCTTCGCGATCCATCAGGCCGAGGGCACCCACGCCGGCGGCGTGCATCTGGAGATGACCGGGCAGGACGTCACCGAATGCATCGGCGGCGCGCGCGCCATCACCGATGAGGATCTCAACGACCGCTATCACACGGTCTGCGATCCCCGTTTGAACGCCGAACAGTCGATCGACATGGCTTTCCTGATCGCGGAACTGTTGAAGCAGGAACGCGCCGGCAAGGTCCAGCCGATGCCGGCCGCAGCGGGTCTTTGATTTGCTGAGATTCTGGCGGGCCACGATCAATACCCGAAACGGGCTCGCCTTTGCGATCCGGTCGGAGCAGGCCGTCCGTGAGGAAATTGCGGCGCTGGCGATTTCGCTGCCGCTGGCGTGGCTGATCGGCGTCACGGCGATGCGCCGTGTCGAACTGGTCGCGGCCGTGGTCCTGGTGCTGGTGGTCGAGTTGCTCAATACCGCGATCGAAAAGCTCGCCGACCGCCTCACCACCGACCACGATCCGCAGATCGGACGGGTCAAGGATATGGGATCGGCCGCGGTCGGCGTGGCGCTGGTGATGGGCGGCCTGTTCTGGCTGTTCGCCATCGCCGAACGCATGGGCGCGATCTGAAGCAAGCGATTGCAGTTTGGGCTTGTGCAGGGCACCATTGGCACCATGAGCGAAGTCGAATTCAGGATCACGCTGGCCCAGTTGAACCCGACCGTCGGCGACGTCGCCGGCAACGCCGCGAAAGCGCGTGCCGCGCGCGAAAAGGCGCGGGCCGATGGCGCCGATCTCGTGGTTTTTTCCGAGCTGTTCATCGCGGGCTACCCGCCGGAAGATTTGATCCTGAAGCCGGCGTTCCAGGCGGCGTGCCGCGCCGCGGTCGAGGAACTGGCGCGCGAGACTGCCGGCGGCGGCCCGGCTGTCCTGATCGGCACGCCCTGGGTCGAGGACGACAAGCTCTATAATGCCGTGGCGTTGCTTGACGAGGGTCGCATCGCGGCGCTGCGCTTCAAGGCCAATTTGCCGAATTACGGCGTGTTCGACGAGAAGCGGCTGTTCGCGCGCGGGCCGGCGTCGGGACCGGTGACCGTAAGCGGGGTGCGGATCGGCGTACCCATCTGCGAGGACATCTGGCTCGAAGAGTCCGAGGAATACGAAAACGTCGTCGAATGTCTGGCCGAGACCGGCGCGGAAATTCTGGTGGTGCCGAACGGCTCGCCTTATGCGCGTGACAAGAACGATCTGCGGCTGTCGATCGCCGTGGCCCGTGTCACGGAGAGCGGTTTGCCGCTGATTTACCTGAACGAGGTCGGCGGCCAGGACGAATTGATCTTCGACGGCGCCTCCTTTGCGCTGAACGCGGATCTTTCGGTGGCGGTGCAGTTACCGGCGTTCGAGGAGAACATCACGACTCTGCACTGGTCGAAGACCAGTGACGGCTGGCGCTGCTCGGGCCCAATCACGCCGCTGCTCGAGGGCGACAAGGCCGATTACGCGGCCTGCGTGCTCGGCTTGCGCGACTATGTCCGCAAGAACGGTTTTCCCGGCGTGCTGCTCGGCGTCTCCGGCGGCATCGATTCGGCGCTGTGCGCAGCGATGGCGGTCGATGCGCTCGGTGCCGACAAGGTCCGCGGCGTGATGCTGCCATTTCGATTTACCGCGCAGGTGTCGCTCGACGATGCCGCCAAGCTCGCAACCGCGCTCGGCATCCGCTACGAGGTGCTGCCGATCGCGGACGCCGTGAACGGCTTTGAGAAGATTTTGTCGGGCACCTTCGCAGGGCTGCCGCGCGACATTACCGAAGAGAATCTGCAGGCGCGCGCCCGCGGCACGCTGTTGATGGCGATTTCCAACAAGACCGGCGCGATGGTGGTCACGACCGGCAACAAGTCGGAAATGTCGGTCGGCTACGCCACGCTGTACGGCGACATGAACGGCGGCTTCAATCCGATCAAGGATATCTACAAGACCGAAGTGTTCCGGCTCTCGAGCCTGCGCAATGAATGGAAGCCGGAAGGCGCGCTCGGCCCGTCGGGCGAGGTGATACCGGTCAACATCATCACGCGGCCGCCGACCGCCGAATTGCGAGAGAACCAGACCGACCAGGATTCGCTGCCGCCCTACGACATGCTTGATGCGATCCTGGAACGCCTGGTCGAGCGCGAGGAGCCGCTTGCCTCGATCATATCGGCGGGTTTTCCGCCCGAGGTGGTGACGCGGATCGATCGTCTGCTCTACATCGCCGAATACAAGCGCCGCCAGGCCGCGCCCGGCGTCAAGGTCACGCAAAAGAACTTTGGCCGGGATCGCCGCTACCCCATCACCAACCGCTTTCGCGATTCGGGCAAGCCGTTGCCCGAACCCGATCCCACGCTGCTGTCACGTGCGGGCCGAGCATCGGCGGACGCGTTCGAAGGCTGAGATTATTGCTTCGGCGGAATGAAGGTCGGGCCGACGGTGCGGATCGGCCTGTCGCCGGCGGGAGCCGTGGAATCGACGGCAGGCGCGGCCGATGCCGCGGCCGGCGGCGCGGTCGCCGTGGTGCCGGCGGGGGCCGCCGCGCCCTTCTTGGCGGGCACACCTTTCGCCGGCTGCGGCTGGGCGCGCTGCTGCATTTTCTTCGCGCTCTCTTCGGTGACGATGATGTCGCCCTGCTGCTCGACGGCGGCCTTGTCGTCGACCGATTTCAGCGCATCCGACCAGGTCTGGCCGGCGGCCTTGCAGGCGCAGGACGGGTTGAACTCCGTGCGGAATTTGAACGCATTGGGCAGCGCGGTGTAGGGCTGGCCGGTGATCGAGACCGCCTGGTTGATGTCTTCGCCGGGGTTGCGGTAGGCGAACAGGCTCGCTTCCGTCGCCGGGCACAGCGCCTTGCACGTCTTCTCGTCGTCGGCGAAGCGTGCCTGCACGGTGGCGAACGAGACCGGGAAATAGGCGCCGTCGCAGGTGCGCACGCAGACCGTTTTAAACGTTCCGGATTGCGGACCCATATCGACGCCGGGCGCCCCCGGACTGTTGTTGTTATTGTTGCCGAACAGATTGTCGATGAAACTGCCCGGGCCCCGCGCCGCGTTGACGTATTGCGGGCCGCAATTGTTCTGCGCCAGCGCGGTCAACACCGAGCGGCGCTGGTTCTCGCGGTCGGCGCCGCCGATCCCGCCGCTGCGCAGGCGTTCGAGGCTGGTCGTGATCTGATCGAGATTGCCGCGCATCTGCGAGATCTGGTTGTTGACCGGCCCGCATTGCGCCGACTGGCCGTTGAACAGCGAGAAGAAGCCGGAACTGTCGCAGCCCATTCGTTTGGCCTGCAGCGTGACGCGATCGAGTTCGGCCTGCTGCTTGGTGGCCGCATCCTGGTAGCGGCGGATCTGTTCGTCCTTGGCGGGATCGCCGCTGCCGGCGCCGCGATCGATCGTCGCCAGTTGCCCCTCAAGCCGGATGCAGATCGGATTGCCCTGCGCGCCCTGCTGTTGTGTCGGCTGTTGCTGCTGTGGCGGCGAGTCGCCGGGGTTCATCTGCGCGAACGCGACCGTGCACGGCAGCGTGATGCCGATCAGCATGGCGCAGGTCAAAATCCAGCGGGACGACAAGGAGGTAAGGGTTTCAGGCATATCCGGCCATCGAGAGCGAATCCGCGCGGTTATGGAAACCGAAAGCCGCGGCCAAGGCGGCAAGGTGCGGCCAAAGCCGCTGCCATCACCAAGGCCGCTTGACATAGCTGCTTCTCGGGGCAGCGTCACGTCGTTTCCGGGGCACGGGTGTGGCAAAGCGCCCCCTCAGAATACGCCGTGCCGGGCCGGTTCAGCGCTGGCAGGTGATGGCGACGTATTCCCCGCAGCCATTACCGGTGCATTTCTCGTTCCCGGCCTTGGGAACCGCGCCGGTAATCTCGTCGGGATCGACGCGCCGGTAGGCGGTGGCCTGCGCAAAATCCCGTGACTGGCAATAGGAGCGGGCGGCATGGGCGCCGCATTTATCGCCCTTGGCGAGGCACTGGTCGACGCCGTAGCCGTCGGCCTGGTTGGCAATGATGAAGACGCGGCTGTCGGCCGAGGCGGCGGAAGCGGCGAGAAGGAATGCGCAGGCAATGAATGCTGACAAAGGTCGCATGGTGCACCGGGGAAGGAGGGGACCGCCCTTTATCGGATAGACCCAAAGCGTTAAGAATGATTAACCATGGCGTCGCCGGCCGGGGCGGGCGGCCCAAATCGTGCTCAAATCCGGGCTAAGCAGGCCCTTGACGGCGTCCCCCGGGCTGGGACATGGTGGGAACCATGAACGGTCTCCTCGCCATCTGCAGCATTTGCCGCGAGATTATTAGCTAGCGATTCGCTGGCTGAGGCCGTCTTTTCTCAACCGAGATCACTCGACGCCCGGCCGCAACGGACGGGATATCCATGCAATTGCGCCTCTACGATACGTTGACCAAGGAGAAGCGGCCGTTCACGCCGCTCGATCCCTCGAATGTGCGCATGTATGTCTGCGGGCCGACGGTCTACGACTTCGCCCACATCGGCAACGCGCGCCCGGTCATCGTGTTCGACGTGCTGTTCCGGCTGCTGCGGCACCTCTACGGCGCCGATCACGTCACCTATGTCCGCAACATCACCGACGTCGATGACAAGATCAACGCGCGGGCCGTGCGCGATTTTCCCGGGCTGCCGCTGAACGAGGCGATCCGCAGGGTCACGGAAGTGACCGCTAACCAGTTTTACGCCGACGCCGCGGCATTGGGTTCACTTCCGCCGACGTTCGAACCCCGCGCGACTGATTTCGTGTTGCCGCGCGCTGACGGCAAGACGGATATGGTGACGCTCATCAGGCAATTGATCGCGCGCGGTCATGCGTATGAGGCGGGCGGCGAGGTTCTGTTCGATACGGCGTCGATGCCGGACTATGGCGCGCTTTCGGGCCGCAAGCTGGACGAGCAGCGTCCGGGCGCGCGCGTCGCTGTCGATGCACACAAGAAAAATCCGGGCGATTTCGTGCTGTGGAAGCAATCGTCTGGCGATGAGCCGGGATGGGAAAGCCCATGGGGCAGGGGCCGTCCGGGGTGGCACATCGAATGCTCGGCCATGAGTGCTGCGTATCTCGGTGAAGTGTTCGATATCCACGGCGGTGGCCTGGATTTGATCTTCCCGCATCACGAAAACGAAATCGCGCAGTCGCGTTGCGCGCACGGCACGCCTGCGATGGCGAACTTCTGGATGCACAATGAATTCGTGCAGATCGAAGATACCAAGATGTCGAAGTCGCTCGGCAACTTCGTCACGATCCGGGAATTGCTGGCCGATTGGCCGGGCGAAGTGCTGCGCCTCAATATGTTGAAGGCGCATTATCGTTCTCCAATGGACTGGACGTTGAAGGGATTGGAAGAAAGCGCCAAGACGCTCGACGACTGGTATTGGGTCGCGGCCGACATCAAGGGCGGGCGGCCTTCTGACGCCGTCATTGACGCGCTGTCGGACGACCTGAACACGCCGCAGATGGTCGCGTCGCTGCACGGCTTGCGGAATAGCGCGGCTTCCGGAAACGATCTGGATCGCAGCCAGTTTGCGGCTTCCTTGCGGCTGCTCGGTTTCCTGTCGGAGAGTGCTGCGGACTGGAAGGCACGCAAGCAGCAAGCGAGCGGCATTGACGCCAAGCAGATCGATAGTCTGATTTCCGACCGCACGGCTGCGCGCGCCCGAAAAGACTTCAAGGAATCCGACCGCATCCGCGATGAACTCGCCGCGATGGGCGTCGTCATCAAGGATTCCAAGGACGGCACCACCTGGGAGGTCGCGCGATGAGCAAGCCGGATACACCTTTCCCAAAACACTGGCGCTACTACATCTTCATCAAGTGGGCGGTCATCATTGCCGCGATCGTGCTTGTGCTTAGACTGTTCGGAGTATTTTGACGCGATGGGACAGGCATTGCCCCAACCTGCGCTGCGGCCGTTTCTAGCCGCGGACACCCCTGTGGTGGCGGCGATCTTTGTTGCCGCCATCGAGGCATTGACCGGCGACGACTACAGCGAAGCACAGCAGGAAGCCTGGGCTGCCGTGGCCGAGGACGAAGAGCAATTCGGCAAGCGTCTCGCCGGCCAGCTCACTTTGATCGCGACGCTGCAGAACTCGCCGGTCGGGTTCGCCTCCTTGAAAGAGCCTGACCATATCGACCTGCTCTACGTTCACCCGAGCGCTGCAGGGCAGGGTGTCGCCTCGATGCTGTGCGACGCGCTGGAAAAACTCGCGGGCGCCCGCGGCGCGAAAAACCTGACGGTCGATGCCAGCGACAACGCGGCGGAATTTTTCTCAAAGCGCGGCTATGTCGGCATGCAGCGCAATACCGTCACCGTCAATGGCGAATGGCTTGCCAACACCACGATGCAGAAGACGCTGGCCGATGGTGCTGCGGCGGGAGGCCAAACATGAGCCGCGAACGCCTCTATCTGTTCGACACCACCCTGCGCGACGGCGCGCAGACCAACGGCGTCGATTTCACGCTGCATGACAAGCAGATCATCGCAGGGATGCTCGACGAACTCGGCATCGATTATGTCGAGGGCGGCTATCCCGGCGCCAATCCGACCGACACCGAGTTCTTTGCCGAAAAGCCAAAGTTAGAGCATGCGAAGTTCACGGCGTTCGGCATGACGCGGCGGCCCGGCCGCTCGGCCTCGAACGATCCCGGGCTCGCGGGGCTGCTGGAAGCCAAGGCCGACGCGATCTGTTTCGTCGCGAAGGCATCGGCCTATCAGGTGCGCGTCGCGCTCGAGACCACCAACGAGGAAAATCTCGCCTCGATCCG
Source organism: Bradyrhizobium erythrophlei (assembly GCA_900129675.1). GTDB lineage: Bacteria > Pseudomonadota > Alphaproteobacteria > Rhizobiales > Xanthobacteraceae > Bradyrhizobium > Bradyrhizobium erythrophlei_A. The sequence goes on from FSRD01000003.1 coordinate 988,347, forward strand.
CGACAGCGTCGGCGCGGCAAAAGCTGCGGGCCGCGAGGTGATGGTCGATTGCGAGCATTTCTTCGACGGCTACAAGGAGAACGCCGAATTCGCACTCGCCTGCGCCAAAGCGGCCTATGAATCCGGCGCGCGCTGGGTGGTGCTGTGCGATACCAATGGCGGTACCATGCCGCATGAGGTCGAAACCATCGTCGGCAACGTGATCAAGCACATCCCCGGTGGTCACGTCGGCATCCACGCCCATAACGACACCGAGCAGGCCGTGGCCAATTCGCTGGCCGCGGTGCGCGCCGGCGCGCGGCAAATCCAGGGTACGCTGAACGGGCTCGGCGAGCGCTGCGGCAACGCCAATTTGTGTTCGCTGATCCCGACGCTGCGGCTGAAGAACGAATTTTCCGACGCTTTCGAGATCGGCGTTACCACGTCGAAGATGGCGACCCTGATGAAGGTGTCGCGGGCGCTCGACGACATGCTCAACCGCGCGCCGAACCGCCACGCGGCCTATGTCGGCGAAAGCGCGTTCGTGACCAAGACCGGCATTCACGCCTCGGCGGTCATGAAGGATCCGCACACCTACGAGCACGTGTTGCCTGAATTGGTCGGCAATCATCGCAAGGTATTGGTGTCGGATCAGGCCGGCCGCTCCAACGTCATCGCCGAACTCGATCGCGCCGGCATCGCCTATGAGAAGAGCGATCCGAAACTGGCGCGCCTGGTCGACGAATTGAAGGAGCGCGAGGCCGCGGGCTATGCCTACGAGTCCGCCAACGCTTCGTTCGACCTGCTGGCGCGGCGCACGCTCGGAAAAGTGCCGGAATATTTCCGGGTCGAGCAGTTCGACGTCAATGTCGAGCAGCGCTACAACGCCAACGGCCAGCGTGTCACGGTGGCGCTGGCGGTGGTGAAGGTCGACGTCGCCGGCGAGCGGCTGATCTCGGCGGCGGAGGGCAATGGACCGGTCAATGCGCTCGACGTCGCTCTGCGCAAGGACCTCGGTAAATATCAGAAATACATCGAAGGCCTGAAGCTGATCGACTATCGCGTCCGTATCCTCAATGGCGGCACCGAAGCGGTGACGCGGGTGCTGATCGAGAGCGAGGACGAGACGGGCGAAAGCTGGACCACGATCGGGGTGTCGCCCAACATTATCGACGCGTCGTTCCAGGCGCTGATGGATTCGGTGATCTACAAGCTGGTGAAATCAGGCGCGCCGGCGTGAGGAACACCGTCATTGCGAGGAGCGAAGCGACGAAGCAATCCATTCTTTCTTTCGGTGGTGAGATGGATTGCTTCGTTTCGCTCGCAATGACGGCTGAGAAAGCGGGGGCCTTTCCGTGATCGACCACATCTCCGTCGGCGTCGCTGACCTCGAACGCGCCGCGCGCTTCTACGAAATGACGCTGGCGACGCTCGGGCTGTCGCGCCTGGTGACGCGTCCGGCGACGGTCGGATTCGGCAAGAACTATCCGGAGTTCTGGATCAATCTGCGCGCCGGCATGGCGCCGGTCGCGCCGGAGAGCGGCACCCACATCTGCCTTCGCGCGAAATCGACCGGTGACGTTGATGCGTTCCACGCCGCGGCGCTCAACGCCGGTGGGCGTTCCGACGGTGCGCCGGGGCTGCGCCCGCACGATCGGGTGAAATACTATGCGGCCTTCGTCGTCGATCCCGACGGTAACCGCATCGAAGCGGTGACGTTTCCGAGCGAGTGACGCGACTGAAGCCCTAAAGCCGTCGCGCCACTTCCGGTACCATTTCCTCGCTGCCTTTCGGTGCGCGAGCGGCGGCGGTGCGCAAGCGCGGCAGGATATCCTCAACCCGTTCGGCCGTGAGAACATCGAGCGGCAGCGTCGCGCGGATGAACTCGGTCATGCGCATATGCGCGAGCAGCGAGAGCAGGGGCTCCCAGAAATTATCGATGTTGGCGAGCAGGATCGGTTTGTTGTGACGGCCGAGCTGCTGCCAGGTCAATTGCTCGACCAGTTCCTCCAGCGTGCCGATGCCGCCGGGGAGGGCGATGAACGCGTCGGAGCGTTCGAACATCAGCCGCTTGCGCTCGTGCATGTCGGGCGTGACGATCATCTCCTGGACGCGCGTCAGCGCGTTTTCCCGGGCTCTCAGAAAATCCGGAATGATCCCGGTGACGGAGCCGCCATGGTCCAGGGTGGATTTGGCGACCGCGCCCATCAGGCCGATCGAGCCGCCGCCATAGACGAGGCGGATATCGTTTTCGGCGAAGACCTTGCCCAGGGCGATGGCGGCTTCGACAAAGCGGGGGTTGGTGCCAGGGCCGGAGCCGCAATAGACACAGACGGTGTTGATTTGATTCATGTGGTTATGTGGCACTGCAACGTAAAATGCGTCAAGTCCGGTATATCCCCTGCCACGGCCGAATCGGGCCGTAAATGCCTGAAAAATGCGAAAGAATTGCTCCCCGAGTCTGTACCCGGCGTCTAAACGCTCTATATGACGGGCAGAATGCAGATCATTGGAAATCACGTGACAGCGAGCCGGTGTGCCACCCTGCCTGAGGCGCCCCGCTAATGGCCCACACCGATTCGCACCCGCGCGCCGGCGACGCGCAATCCGCCAGCACGTCACCCGAAAAGGCGACCCTGACCAGGACGCTGGTGCATCTGTGGCCCTATATCTGGCCGGGCGATCGCGTCGATCTGAAGATGCGCGTGGTCTGGTCGATGGTGCTGCTGCTGATCGCGAAGCTCGCGACGCTGTCGGTGCCCTTCACCTTCAAATGGGCAATCGACGCGCTCAACGGGACGCCGAGCGCGCCGGTGCAGCCATCGAACTGGACGATGTGGCTGATCGCTTCGCCGCTCTTGATGACTGCAAGCTACGGCGCGGTGCGGGTATTGATGGCGGTGCTGACGCAATGGCGCGACGGCATCTTTGCCCGCGTCGCCATGCATGCGGTGCGCAAGCTTGCCTACATCACCTTCGTTCACATGCACGAGCTGTCGCTGCGCTTCCATCTGGAGCGCAAGACCGGCGGGTTGACCCGCGTGCTGGAGCGTGGCCGCACCGGCATCGAAGTGATCGTGCGGATGGTGATCCTGCAGCTGATCCCGACCATCGTCGAGGTGTCGCTGCTGATGGGCGTGCTGCTCTGGCAGTTCGACTGGCGCTACGTGCTCGTCACTGCGATCACGGTCGTGGTCTACATGTACTACACCTATCTCGCGACCGAATGGCGGATCGAAATCCGCCGCAAGATGAACGATTCCGACACCGAAGCGAATACCAAGGCGATCGACTCGCTGTTGAACTACGAGACGGTGAAATATTTCAGCGCCGAGCAGCGCGAAGCCGAACGCTATGATCGCTCGATGGAGCGCTACGAGCACAACAGCGTGAAGACCTATACCTCGCTGGCGGTCCTCAATACCGGACAGGCGGTCATCTTCACGGCCGGTTTGACCGCGATCATGCTGATGTGCGCGCTCGGCGTCCGTGACGGCAGCAAAACGGTCGGCGATTTCGTCCTGGTCAACGCCATGATGATCCAGTTGTACCAGCCGCTGAACTTCATGGGCATGGTCTATCGCGAGATCAAACAGGCGGTGATCGACATCGAGAAGATGTTCAACGTGTTGTCGCGCAATCCCGAGATCAGGGATATTCCCGGCGCGACGCCGTTGGTCGTAAGCACCGGCAATGTGCGTTTCGACGACGTGCGGTTTGCCTACGATCCCGAGCGTCCGATCCTGAAAGGCCTCAGCTTCGAGGTGCCGGCCGGCAAGACGGTCGCGATCGTCGGTCCGTCCGGCGCCGGCAAATCGACGATTTCCCGGCTGCTGTTCCGGCTCTATGACGTCTCCAGCGGCAAGATCCTGATCGACGGCCAGGATATCAGGAATGTGACGCAGGCCTCGTTGCGCGCTTCGATCGGCATGGTGCCGCAGGATACCGTGCTGTTCAACGACACCATCCGCTACAACATCCGCTACGGCCGGTGGGACGCCAGCGATGCCGAGGTGGAAGCGGCGGCGCAGCTGGCGCAGATCGACACCTTCATCAAGATGTCGCCAAAAGGGTACGAAACCCAGGTCGGCGAGCGCGGGCTGAAATTGTCCGGCGGCGAGAAGCAGCGCGTGGCGATCGCGCGCACGGTGCTCAAGGCGCCGCCGATCCTGGTGCTCGATGAGGCGACCTCGGCGCTCGACAGCCACACCGAGCACGAAATCCAGGAGTCGCTCGAGCGGGTCTCGCGCAATCGCACGTCGCTGGTGATCGCGCATCGGCTCTCGACCATCGTCGGCGCCGATGAAATCATCGTGCTGGATCAGGGCCGCATCGCCGAGCGCGGAACCCATGCGCAGCTTTTGGCTTCCGGCGGACTTTATGCCAGTATGTGGAACAGGCAGCGCGAGGCCGAGGAGGCGCGGGAAAAACTCGCGCAGATCGACGACGAGCACGAGGCGCCGAACCGCGTACCGCCGCCGGTCGAGGATCCCGTTCAGGATCCAGGCAAAGATCCGGTCAGCGGTCCGGGCAAAGATTCCTTGGCGACCGCCGCAGAATAACCGAAACGAAGCTCCATCTCCCACCATGGGAGTGGGAAAGTTGACAGCGAGCCCCCATGTCCATCGCCAATTCCATTCGCGCGCAAATCCCGCCGATCCATCCCGAGGGCTATCCCTTCATCGGCGGCTTTGCGCTGGCAAGTCTGGTCTTGTTCCTGCTCTGGACGCCGCTGGGCTGGATCGGGACGCTGTTGACGGTCTGGTGCGCGCTGTTCTTCCGCGATCCGGTGCGCGTGACGCCGGTGCGCGAGGGCATCGTGGTGTCGCCGGCCGACGGACGGGTCTCGATGATCGCGCAGGTGTTGCCGCCGGCCGAACTTGGTCTCGGCGACAAGCCGCTGACGCGGATTTCGGTGTTCATGAGCGTGTTCAATTGCCACGTGAACCGCAGTCCGGTGGCAGGCCGGATCGACCGCATCGCGTACCGGCCGGGCACTTTCATCAACGCCGAACTCGACAAGGCCAGCGAAGACAATGAGCGCAACTCGCTGGTGATCTCGACGGCGAACGGACGCATCGGGGTGGTCCAGATCGCAGGTCTGGTGGCGCGGCGAATCGTCTCGTTCGTGCGCGAGGGGCAGTCGATCGGTGCCGGCGAGCGGTTCGGCCTGATCCGTTTTGGGTCGCGCCTTGACGTCTATCTGCCCGAAGGCACCAAATCGCTGGTTTCCGAGGGCCAGACCGCGGTCGCCGGCGAGACCATTTTGGCCGATTTCAGGTCCGCCGACGCCGCGCGAACCTACCGGGCGGATTAACTATCCGTAGCGTTTTCGAGCGAAGTGGGCACCGGTTCGCGTCAAGAAAACGCGTCAAAACAAAGAATTAGAGCGCAGGGAATCAGATGGTTCCCCACCGCGATGGCGGAGGGGCGTGGCGCCTGCTATATATTACCCAGCCATGATGCCATCAGACCTCCAATCTCCGGAAATACGCCGCCGCCGGTTTCGTCCGATCCCGGTGCGGATGCTGGTGCCGAACTTCATCACGTTGCTGGCGATCTGCGCCGGGCTGACGGCGATCCGGCTGTCGACCGAAGGGCGGATGGAGCTCGCGGTGGGCGCCATCGTATTCGCCGCCGTGCTCGACGGCCTGGACGGCCGTGTTGCGCGCATGATCAAGGGCCAGTCGAAATTCGGCGCCGAACTCGACAGCCTCGCCGACTTCGTCAATTTCGGCGTGGCGCCTGGCCTGATCCTGTATTTCTGGCAGTTGCATGAACTGAACAATGGCGGCTGGATCGCGGCGATGGTGTTTGCGATCTCGGGGGGCTTGAGGCTCGCCCGTTTCAACGCCTCCATCGATGATCCGAACAAGCCGCCGTTCGCCGCGAATTTCTTCACCGGCGTACCGGCCCCGGCGGGTGCGATCACCGTGCTGCTGCCGATCTATCTGGCATTTTTGGGCACACCGAAGCCGCCAGCCACGCTGACCGCGCTCTATACGCTTCTGATCGGCTTCCTGATGGTGTCGCGCCTGCCGGTGTTTTCCGGCAAGACGGTGAAGATGCGCGTTCCGCCGGAGATGGTGCTGCCGGTTTTCGTCTCGGTGGTGTTCTTCGTCGCACTGTTGATCGGCTATCCCTGGCACATCCTGTCGTTCGGCTCGGTGCTTTATCTGATGAGCCTGCCGCTGGGATGGAAGAATTATCGCGACCACGAGCGCAAGGCCGCGGCCGCGCAGGCGGCTCCGACCACGGATGTCGCCGCGCCGCCAAGCCCGGCGCCGGCCGCCTTCGCGCCGCCCGCGACCGATGCCGAACAGGAACGGCCGGCCCGGCTGAACTGAGCGGCTTGCACGGCTTCGATCCGAATTATCTGCCGAGATATCTGCCATGAGCTATCGCCGAGTTGGGTTCGACCCCAATCTCGGCTATAGGGCTTGATGAACCACGGCTTTCAAAATGGCCGGTGCAACATCAGGAGAAACGCCGTGAACAAGCACACTTCCGCTCCGCTGCCTGCGTCCGTCCTCGAAGCCTTGGCGCGCTACGACACGCCGACGATCTGCAATGCGATGGAAATCGTGGCGCCGGAGCGCCGCCTGATCGGCTACACCACCAAGCCGCTGGTCTGCCCGTTTCCGGACCTACCGCCGATGGTCGGCTATGCCCGCACCGTGACGATCCGTTCGGTGCTCAAGTCCGGCCTTCCGGCCGAGGAGCAGGCCAAGCGCCGCATCGAATATTACGAATATGTCGGCACCGGCTTCGGCCCGCGCGTCACCGTGATCCAGGATATCGACGGCGCCGATGTCGGCTACGGCGCGTTCTGGGGCGAGGTGCAGAGCAACGTGCACAAGGCGCTCGGCTGCCTCGGCGTCATCACCGACGGATCGATTCGCGACATCCCGCAATGGGCGCCGGGCTTCCAGGCGCTCGCCGGATCGATCGGCCCGTCGCACGCCTGGGTCCATGCCGAGAATTTTGGCGGTGAAGTGCGCGTCGCCGGGATGACGGTGCGCTCCGATGATCTCATCCATGCCGACCAGCACGGCGCGATCGTGATCCCGACCGACATCGCCGCGAAAATCCCTGATGCCGCCGAACTCTGCGGCCGCCGCGAGACGCCGATCCTGGAGATCGCCCGAGCCAAGGATTTTTCGCTGGAGAAGCTGAAAGCGGCGCTGAAGAAGTCGGCCGAGATTCACTGACGCCTCACCATGAAAATGGACGGCAAAACCGTATTGATCACGGGCTCGACCGACGGCGTCGGCCGCTATGTCGCGACGAAACTTGCCGTCGCCGGCGCGAAGGTGCTGATCCACGGCCGCAACAAGACGCGGGCCAACACGCTGTCCGATGAGATCAAGCGGGCAGGGGGCTCTGAGCCGGCCTTCTATCAGGCCGATCTGTCGTCGCTGGCGGAAGCGCGAAAGCTCGCGGATGCGGTGCTGGCCGATCACAAACGGCTCGACGTGTTCGTGAGCAATGCCGGGATCGGATCGCAGAACGAGGGGCCGGCGCGGCAAACCAGCAAGGATGGATACGAACTGCGCTTTGCGGTGAATTATCTCTCCGGCTTCCTGTTGGCGCGTCTGTTGCTGCCGCTGTTGAAGGCGAGCGCGCCGTCGCGGATCGTCAATGTCGCCTCGCTCGGCCAGCACCCGATCGATTTCGACGATGTGATGATTACCAAGAACTACAGCGGCAGCCGCGCCTACGCGCAGAGCAAGCTGTCGCAGATCATGTTCACCATCGACCTCGCCGAGGAACTGAAGGGGTCGGGCGTGACCGTGAATTCGCTGCATCCCGCCACCTATATGAACACCACGATGGTGCGCGCGGGCGGCATCACGCCGATGTCGACGGTCGAGCAGGGCGGCGATGCGATCCTGCATCTGGTGGCCGGCGATGACGTCGAGAGCAAAACCGGCCTGTTCTTCAACGGCATGAACGAGGCGAAAGCCAATCCGCAGGCCTATGATGCGACCGCGCGCCAGCGTCTGCGGGCGCTCAGCCTCGAGCTGACCGGCGCGCCTGGGGTCTGACGCGAACGCGCCGGGTTTCGCCCATCGCCAGCCTGCCTTTTTCGAGCCGGACCGCATCTCGCCGTGGCCAAGACGGCATCGGCAGTGTATCGGAACGGACAAACAGCCTGTCGATCAACACCGGAAGGGCCGCTTGACCCAGTCTCCGACCACAAAACCCTTTGTCGAGGTGCTTTCCGGCCGCCGCCAGCCGGTTCCGCCGCTGTGGATGATGCGGCAGGCCGGCCGCTATCTGCCGGAATACCGCGAAGTCCGCGCCAAGGCCGGCGGCTTTCTCGACCTGTGCTTCACGCCCGAATTCGCCGTCGAGGTGACGCTGCAACCGATCCGCCGCTTTGCCTTCGACGCCGCGATCATTTTTTCGGATATTCTCGTCATTCCCTATGCGCTCGGGCGCGATGTCCGGTTCGAGGTTGGCGAAGGTCCGCGGCTCGATCCGCTGGATACGCCCGACAAGATCGGCGCGCTGTCATCGACGGGCGACTTCACCAAGCTTGAACCGGTGTTCGAAGCGTTGCGCCGGGTGCGGCGCGAGCTCGACCCGAAGATCGCGCTGATTGGATTTTGCGGCGCGCCGTGGACGGTGGCGACCTACATGGTGGCCGGACAGGGCACGCCGGACCAGGCGCCGGCGCGGATGATGGCCTATCGCCACCCCGAAGCGTTTGCGAAAATCATCGACGCCATCGTCGAGAATTCGGTCCTGTATCTGCTCGGACAGCTCAAGGCCGGCGCCGACGTGCTGCAGATATTCGACACCTGGGCCGGGGTGCTGCCGCCGCGCGAATTCCAGCGCTGGTCGGTCGAGCCGACCAAACGGATCGTCGCGGGCGTGCGCAAAAAAGTGCCCGATGCGAAGATTATCGGCTTTCCGCGCGGCGCCGGCGCGTTGCTGCCGTCCTATGTCGAGGCGACAGGCGTCGATGCGGTCAGCATCGACTGGGCCGCCGAGCCGTCATTGATCCGCAACAAGGTGCAAAGCCGCGTAGCGGTGCAGGGCAATCTCGATCCGCTGGTCCTGATCGCCGGTGGCGACGCGCTCGATCGCGCGGTCGATGACGTGCTGTCGAACTACGCCGCCGGCCGGCTGATCTTCAACCTCGGCCACGGCATCCAGCCGGAAACCCCGATCGCGCATGTCGAGCAGATGGTGAAGCGGGTGCGGGCCTATCGGGGCTGATCCGCCGCCCACGCTTCGGGCCGCGTGCGCGCGATGATATCGGCCGCACCCTTGTGCAGAAGTTCGAGCCCGACCGCGCGGCCGAGTTCGCGCGGGCGGTTGGCGGGACCTGAGCGCGTGACCTCGATGAATTTCCCGTCCCGAGCATCGTCCAGCACCGAGGCGGTGAGCGTCATCTCTGCGCCTTCGATGGTGGAATAGCCTGCAATCGGCGAATTGCAGTGACCGTTGAGTACCCACAACACCTCGCGTTCGGCATCGCAGCTCAGATGCGCGGCCGGATCGTCGATCAGCGCAAGATAGCGCCGGGTTTGCCAGTCCTGCACCGCGCACTCCACCGCGACGATACCCTGTCCCACCGCGGGCAACATTTCCCTGGGCGATAGTTCGCAGGCGATGCGGTCCGCGAAACCGACGCGCTCCAGGCCGGCACGGGCCATGATCAGCGCGTCGGCGGGTCCGACCTCGCCGCCACCGGGCAGGCGCTGCATTTCCAGGCCGTCGAGCTTGCGGACGCGCGTGTCGGCCGCGCCGCGAAAATGGATCACCTCGATCTCCGGAAACAGCCGCCGCGCATAGGCCGCGCGTCGCACCGCGTTGGTCCCGATCTTGAAACCCCTGCCGCGCGAGCGCCTGATATCCTCGATCGTAACGCCCGGCCGCAGCACCAGCGCGTCGGTCGGCGGATCGCGCGCCAGCGTCGCGCCGATCACCAGCCCCGGCGTATCCTCATTGCCGGGCATGTCTTTCAGCGAATGCATGGCGGCGTGAAGCCGGCCCGATACGACGGCGGCGCGGATTTCAGCGACGAACGCGCCGCCCTTGCCGCCATGAACCAGCAGCTTGCTGGTCTGGTCGGTATCGCCTGTGGTCTCGAACTTGACGATTTCGACGTTCAGTTCGGGTGCGGCGATCGACAGGCGCCGCGCGATATCCTCGGTCTGGGCCAGCGCCATCGTGCTCTTGCGCGTACCTATCCGCATCGTAACTGCCACCACCGACGCTCCATTCGGCAACCGCGAAAAGGGATCGCGGCGCGCGCGGAGATTAAGACCAGCCAGCCGTGGAATGCAAACGGCGCCTCACCGGCGCTTGCCGCGTGCGGTGGTGCGGGTGAGCCTGATCCGGCCATGGGTTCGCGGCAAAAACTGCGCACCGCGCGCGCTCAGAAATTCCAGCATCGCACGGGCCGGCGGCAGCAGGACCTTGTCCTTGCGGGAAAGCGCGAACCATTGCCGGACGATGGGAAGGCCGTCGACGTCGAGCGTCACCAGCCGCCGCTCGTCGAGTTCGGTGGCCACCGTATGCGCCGAGATGAACGCTATTCCAAGACCTGCGATCACGGCCTGCTTGATGGTCTCGTTGCTGCTCATCACCAGGCCGATCTTTGGACGGATGCCGGATGTTTCGAACAATTGCTCCATCAGGCCGCGTGTTCCCGATCCGGGCTCGCGGGTCAGGAAGGTTTCGCCGGCGAGCTCGCTCGGCGCGATGCGGGGCTTTCGCGCCAGGCGATGCGTGGTCGGCGCGATGATGACATGGGGGTGATCGCCGATCAGGTGAACGTCCATGTCGATGTCGGCCGGGGGGCGGCCCATGATGACGAAGTCGAGATCATAGCCGTGTAACGCGGTGCCGATCTCCTGCCGGTTTCCGATCGACAGCGTAACGTCGATGTTGGGATGCAGCTTCGAAAAGCCGGAGATCATGAACGGCACAAAATATTTCGCGGTGCTGACGGCGCCGATCGAAATGCGGCCCGCGGTTTTTCCCGCCATCATCTCCAGCGTGGTTTCGCAATCGGCGATCGCGGCCTCTATGCGCTCGGAAAGCGCGAGCACTTCGCGCCCGGCATCGCTCAACAGCATGCCGTCTGGGGTGCGCTGGATCAGCGGCAGTCCCGCGAGCGCCTGCAGATTGCGAATCTGCAGAGTGACGGCCGGCTGCGTGAGATGCAGCTGTTTGGCTGCCGCGGTCACCGAGCGATCCCTGTGGACAGCGGCCAGCGCGCGGAGCTGGCGAATGGTCAATTCCCGCAGAAACCGGCTGGCCATCGGCATCACCTCTATAAGAAAAACTTTGCTTTCGCCAAAGATAAGAAAATTTCACTAATTTTGCAAACTGGGGTGTTGTTACCGGGCGCACTGCCGACCGGCATCGCGCTTCGCAAATGGCCCCGCAGAGGGCGGTGACAGGGGAACGGCCATGGACGAGCGCGTAACCTTGCGTTCGCATCTCGACCGAGCGGTGCAGGACACGCCGAACGCGCCTGCGGTCACCGCGGTGATCGAGGCGATCGCCGCCGCTTCCATCCGTCTTGCCGTCCTCATCGCCGACGGGCCGCTGGCCGGCATCACCGGGCGGCATAGCGGGATAAATCCCGACGGCGATCTGCAGAAGGATATCGACGTCGCCGCCGACGGGATGATGCGTCGGGCACTGCGCATGGCGCCGGTCGCCGCCATTCTGTCCGAGGAATCGGAACTGCCTGAAATGCTCGATGCTGAGGCGCCGCTTTGCGTCGCGATCGACCCGCTAGATGGATCGGCCAATCTTGAAAACAATATCTCGATCGGAACGATTTTCTCGATCCGTCCGCGTAGCAACGACGTGCTCTCCACCTTTTTCGAGCCCGGCACGGCGCAATGCGCCGCGGGGTTCGTGGTGTATGGCCCTCAAACCATCCTGGTTCTGGCGATGAACCGGAGCGTCGATATCTTCATTCTCGACCGGTTGGCCCGCGAGTTCCTGCTGATCGCGCAGGGCGTGAAGATTGCGCCCAATACGCCCGAATTCGCGATCAACGCCTCGAACCACCGGCACTGGCACGGACCGGTCCGCGCCTATATCGACGAATGCCTTGCCGGCAGCAACGGGGCCGGCGGCGCGGACTTCAACATGCGCTGGATCGGCTCGCTGGTGGCCGAGTCGCTTCGCATCCTGGTTCGCGGCGGCGTGTTCCTTTATCCGGCGGACGCGCGTCCCGGCTATCGCGAGGGGCGATTGCGGCTGCTGTACGAGGCGCATCCGATGGCGCTGGTGATGGAATGGGCGGGCGGCGCCGCGAGCACCGGCCGCCGGCGAATTCTCGAGCTTGCGGCGAAAACGCCGCACCAGCGGGTGCCGCTGATCATGGGCTCGGTGCGCGGCGTTCGCGACGTCGCCGTCATTCACGAGGGCATTGAACCGATGTTCGACCATAGCGACGCGCCGCTGTTCGCGCGGCGCGGCCTGTTTCGCTGAAGCCGGATCAATCAGATGTCGCGCAGCTATCCCATCATATCGATCACGGGCTCTTCGGGCGCCGGCACGACGTCGGTGAAGAAGACCTTTGAGAACATTTTTCGGCGCGAGAAAGTCGCTGCCGCCTACATCGAAGGTGACGCCTTCCATCGCTACAACCGCTTCGAGATGCGCACCAAGATGGCGGAGCAGGCCGAGTGCGGCAACAAGCACTTCAGCCATTTCAGCCCGGAAACGAATCTGTTCGAGGAGCTGGAGAAAGTCTTCCGCGACTACGGCGAGTCCGGCACCGGCATGACGCGGCATTACGTCCACGACGACGAGGAAGCCAAGCTCTATGGCGCGGAGCCCGGCACCTTCACCGAATGGGGCGCGCTGCCGGAAAAATCGGATCTGTTGTTCTATGAAGGGCTGCATGGCGCTGTGGTGACCGACAAGGTCAATATCGCGCAGCATGCCGATCTCAAGATCGGTGTCGTGCCCGTGATCAATCTGGAGTGGATCCAGAAGCTGCACCGCGACCGCAGCGACCGCGGCTACACCGCGGAGGCCGTGACCGACACCATCCTGCGGCGGATGCCGGATTACGTGAACTACATCTGTCCGCAATTCGCCGAGACCGACATCAACTTCCAGCGCGTGCCGACGGTCGACACTTCGAACCCGTTCATCGCGCGCTGGATACCGACGCCGGACGAATCGATGGTGGTGATCCGGCTGAAAAATCCGCGCGGGATCGATTTTCCCTATCTGCTGTCGATGATCCCGAACAGCTTCATGTCGCGCGCCAACTCGATCGTGATCCATGGATCGAAGCTCGATCTGGCGATGCAGCTCATTCTCACCCCGCTGATCCTGCAACTCATGGAACGAAAGAGGCGCACGGTATGACCGCTCCAGCTCTCGCCAGCATAGAAAGCCGTTCCGATGCCGCGCACGCGGAAATGGCCAACGCGATCCGCTTTCTGGCGATCGACGCCGTCGAACAGGCCAAGTCAGGTCATCCGGGCATGCCGATGGGCATGGCCGACGTTGCCACCGTTCTGTTTTCGCGCTTCCTCAAATTCGATCCCGCCGATCCGGCATGGCCGGACCGCGACCGGTTTGTGCTGTCGGCTGGTCACGGCTCGATGCTGCTGTACGCGCTGCTGCACCTGACGGGTTACGAGGGCGTGACATCGGACCAATTGCGGGCGTTCCGGCAGTGGGGTTCGAAGACCCCGGGTCATCCGGAATACGGGCATACGCCGGGCGTCGAGACCACCACGGGGCCGTTGGGGCAGGGCATCGCCACCGCGGTCGGCATGGCGCTGGCGGAGCGCCTGATGAACGCACGCTTCGGCGACGATTTCGTCGATCACTATACGTATGTGATCGCCGGTGACGGCTGTCTGATGGAAGGCCTCAGCCACGAGGCGATCTCGCTCGCCGGGCATCTCGGGCTCGGCCGACTGATCGTATTGTTCGACGACAATCAAATCTCGATCGACGGCGCGACCGCGCTGTCCTGTTCGGACGACCAGCTTGCACGGTTCAAGGCCTCGGGCTGGTTGGCCAGCCGCGTCGACGGCCACGATCCGGAGGCGATCGCAGCGGCAATAGAACGCGCCCGCAACAGCGACCGCCCGTCGCTGATCGCCTGCCGCACGGTGATCGGCTTCGGTGCGCCGAACCGCCAGGGCACCGAAAAAGCCCATGGCGCGCCGCTCGGCACCGAGGAGATCGCCAGGACCCGCGCCGCGCTGGACTGGCCGCACCGGCCGTTCGAGATTCCGGAAACTGTGCTCGAGCAATGGCGCGGGATCGGCGCGCGCGGCCATGCCGCCCGGCGGAGCTGGATCGAGCGGACCAGGCGCCTCAACGTTAGCCCACGCTCGCCGTTTCACGATGCGCTCAATCGAAAACTGCCGTGCGGCTATACCCGGGCGATTGCGCAGATTCGCGATCGCTTCGCGACAGAGCGGCCAAATATTGCAAGCCGGCAAGCGTCCCAGCTGGTGATTGACGCCATCGCCGAAGCCCTGCCGAATTTTCTCGGCGGCTCCGCCGATCTGACCCACTCGAACCTGACGCGCGCCAAGACCCAGCAACCGGTGCGGCTCGGTCAGTTCGACGGAAGCTACATTCACTATGGCGTTCGTGAGCACGCCATGGCGGCGGCGATGAACGGCATCGCGCTGCATGGCGGATTCATCCCCTACGGCGGCACGTTTCTCAGCTTCGCCGACTACAGCCGTCCCGCGATCAGGCTGGCGGCGCTGATGGGAATACGCGTCGTTCATGTGATGACGCACGATTCGATCGGATTGGGCGAAGACGGTCCGACCCATCAGCCGGTCGAGCATCTGGCATCGCTGCGGGCCATTCCCAACCTGCTGGTGTTTCGGCCCGCGGATGCCGTCGAGACCGCGGAGGCCTGGGATTGCGCGTTGCGGTCACAGACGAGCCCGTCGGTGCTGTGCCTGTCGCGGCAGGGGCTGCCGACGTTTCGGGAAGCCGGCGGCGACGCCAACCGGGTCGCGCTCGGCGCCTATGTGGTCGTCGAACCCGAAGGCGGCCGCGACGTCACCCTGATCGCAACGGGCTCGGAAGTGTCGATCGCGCTGGAGGCGGCCAAGCTGCTGAAGAGCGTCAGCATCCGCGCCGCCGTCGTTTCTGCGCCGTGTTTCGATCTGTTTCGCGAGCAACCGCGCGAATACTGCGCGGAAGTCCTTGGAGACGTGCCGCGGATCGGTATCGAAGCCGCAGTGGAGGGCGACTGGGCGCGCTGGCTCGGCCATAGCGGCGAATTTGTCGGCATGACCGGCTTCGGTGCATCCGCGCCGGCAGAGGTGCTCTATCGCGAATTCGGCATTACCGCGGATGCGGTTGCCAAAGCGGCGCTGCGCTGCATCGCGCGATCAAAGATGGCGGCGGCTTGATCATGACACCGGCAGGAAATTGAAAGGAGTTCCGATGGCGCGAATTACGTTGAGGCAATTACTGGATCACGCCGCCGAGCATGGCTACGGCGTGCCGGCCTTCAACATCAACAACATGGAGCAGGGGCTTGCGATCATGGATGCGGCGGCAGCCGTCGATGCACCCGTCATCATCCAGGCCTCGCGCGGCGCGCGTTCCTATGCCAACGACATCATGCTGTCGAGAATGATCGACGCGCTGGAGGAGATGTATCCGCAGATCCCGCTCTGCCTGCATCAGGATCACGGCAACGAGGAGTCGACTTGCGCCACCGCGATCAAGCACGGCTTCACCTCCGTCATGATGGACGGCTCGCTGAAGGCGGATGCCAAGACCGCGGCCGACTACGACTACAATGTCGATATCACCCGGCGCGTCGTCGAAATGGCGCACTGGATCGGCGCCTCGGTGGAAGGTGAACTCGGCGTATTGGGTTCGCTCGAGCACGGCGGCGGCGAGCAGGAAGACGGCCACGGCCTCGAAGGCAAGGTCAGCCACGATCTATTGCTGACCGACCCGGACCAGGCGGTCGATTTCGTTCGCGCCACCAAGGTCGATGCGCTGGCGATTGCGATGGGAACTTCCCACGGCGCCTACAAGTTCTCGCGCAAGCCGGACGGCGAAATCCTTGCCATGAGGGTGGTCGAGGAAATCCATCGCCGGCTGCCCAATACGCATCTGGTGATGCACGGCTCGTCCTCGGTGCCGCAACCGCTGCAGGACATCTTCAACCAGTTCGGCGGCGAGATGCCGCAGACCTGGGGCGTGCCGGTCGAGGAAATCGCCCGCGGCATCAGGCATGGCGTGCGCAAGATCAATATCGACACCGACTGCCGGCTGGCGATGACCTCGGCGTTCCGCAAGGTCGCAACGCAAAGCAAAAGCGAGTTCGATCCGCGCAAATTCCTCAAGCCGGCGATGGATGCGATGCGCGACCTCTGCCGCGAGCGTTTCGAACAATTCGGTACCGCCGGCCACGCCGCTGGGATCAAGGTGATCCCACTGTCGGAGATGGCCAGGCGTTATCGCTCAGGATCGCTCGACCCACGTATCGGCGGCATGGTCGAGGCGGCTGAGTGACCAATGCATTTTGAATCGTCTTTGCTGCCAGAACTTGAAGGAGAACAGCCATGAATGACCTATCGATGACCGTCCGCGGCAAGGATCGCTACAAATCCGGCGTGATGGAATACAAGAAGATGGGCTACTGGGAGCCCGACTACGAGCCCAAGGACACCGACATCATCGCGCTGTTCCGGGTGACGCCGCAGGACGGCGTCGATCCGATCGAGGCTTCGGCGGCGGTGGCCGGTGAATCCTCGACCGCGACGTGGACGGTGGTCTGGACCGACCGGCTGACGGCGGCGGAGAAATACCGCGCGAAATGCTACCGCGTCGATCCCGTGCCGAATTCGCCGGGGCAGTATTTTGCCTATATCGCCTACGATCTCGACCTGTTCGAGAACGGATCGATCGCCAACCTCTCGGCCTCCATCATCGGCAATGTGTTCGGCTTCAAGCCTTTGAAGGCATTGCGGCTCGAAGACATGCGGCTGCCGGTCGCCTATGTGAAGACGTTCCAGGGCCCCGCTACCGGCATCGTGGTCGAACGCGAACGCATGGACAAGTTCGGCCGTCCGCTGCTTGGCGCCACCGTCAAGCCGAAGCTCGGCCTGTCCGGGCGCAACTACGGCCGCGTGGTCTATGAGGCGCTGAAGGGCGGGCTCGATTTCACCAAGGACGACGAGAACATCAACTCGCAGCCGTTCATGCACTGGCGCGAGCGGTTCCTCTACTGCATGGAGGCGGTCAACAAGGCGCAGGCCGCGTCCGGCGAGATCAAGGGCACTTACCTCAACGTCACCGCGGGCACCATGGAGGACATGTACGAGCGCGCCGAATTCGCCAAGCAACTCGGCTCGGTCATCATCATGATCGATCTCGTGATCGGCTACACCGCGATCCAGTCGATGGCGAAATGGGCGCGGCGCAACGACATGATCCTGCATCTGCACCGGGCAGGGCACTCCACCTATACGCGGCAGCGCAACCACGGCGTCTCGTTCCGCGTGATCGCAAAATGGATGCGGCTCGCCGGCGTCGATCACATCCATGCCGGGACGGTGGTCGGCAAGCTCGAGGGCGATCCCGCCACCACGCGCGGCTATTACGACATCTGCCGCGAGGACTTCAATCCGGCAAAACTCGAACACGGCGTGTTCTTCGACCAGAACTGGGCGAGCCTCAACAAACTGATGCCGGTGGCGTCCGGCGGCATTCACGCCGGCCAGATGCATCAGTTGCTCGATCATCTCGGCGAGGACGTGATCCTGCAGTTCGGCGGCGGCACCATCGGCCACCCGATGGGCATCCAGGCGGGCGCCACCGCCAACCGCGTCGCGCTGGAAGCGATGATCCTCGCGCGCAACGAAGGCCGCGACTATCTGCACGAAGGGCCGGAAATTCTCGCCAAGGCGGCGGCAACCTGCACGCCGCTCAAGGCGGCCCTCGAGGTCTGGAAGGACGTCACCTTCAATTACGAGTCGACCGATATGCCCGACTACGCCCCCACCGCCAGCGTCTCGATGTAAGGAGCAATATCATGCGAATAACGCAAGGCGCTTTCTCGTTCCTGCCCGATCTCACCGACGAGCAGATTTCCCGACAGGTACAGTACTGCCTCGGCAAGGGCTGGGCGGTGAACATCGAGTTCACCGACGATCCGCACCCCCGCAATAATTTCTGGGAGATGTGGGGACTGCCGATGTTCGATCTCCGCGACGCTGCCGGCGTGATGATGGAGCTCAATGAATGCCGCAAGGTTTACGGCGACCGCTACATCCGGATGTCGGCGTTCGATTCCAGCCATGGCTGGGAGTCGCTGCGGCTGTCGTTCATCGTCAACCGGCCAAAGGACGAGCCCGGCTTCCGGCTGGAGCGGCACGAGGTCGATGGCCGCAACATCCGCTACACCACGACATCCTACGCAGTCGATCGTCCCGAGGGTCAACGCTACCGCTAGTTTCCACCATCCGGCCAGCGGTGACGATTGCCCCCTCATCGTTCCCTGCCGGATGCACTGCTCCGTCGCTGTGAAAGCGGCGTAAAGGTTTCGCAGATGGATTTGGACGTCGTACCGATGACTGGCAACGTCAACTTACGTGAGGAACTCGAGGCGGTCGGCATCGAGGAGATCCTCACGCAGCTCGATCGCGAACTGATCGGGTTGAAACCGGTCAAGACCCGGATTCGCGAAATCGCGTCACTGCTGCTGATCGAACGCATCCGCAAGCGCATGGGACTGACGTCGGAAGTCCCGACGCTGCATATGTCGTTCACCGGAAATCCCGGCACCGGCAAGACCACCGTGGCTCTGCGGATCGCCAGCATCCTGCACAGGCTCGGTTTCGTGCGCCGCGGCCAGGTGGTATCGGTCACGCGCGACGAACTGGTCGGGCAATATATCGGCCACACCGCACCCAAGACCAAGGAGATATTGAAGAAGGCGATGGGCGGCGTGCTGTTCATCGACGAGGCCTATTACCTGCACCGGCCGGACAACGAGCGCGACTACGGTCAGGAAGCGATCGAGATCCTGCTGCAGGTGATGGAATCGCAGCGCGAGGACCTGGTGGTGATCCTGGCCGGCTATGGCGACCGTATGGAAAAGTTCTTCGGCAGCAATCCCGGTTTCCGCTCGCGCATCGCCCACCACATCGATTTTCCCGATTATGCCGACGACGAATTGCTCGCGATCGCCGAGCTGATGCTAGGTGATATGAATTACAGGTTCAGCGCTGCGGCGAGGGAAGCGTTCGTGCGTTACATCACGCTGCGCAAGGCCCAACCGTTGTTTTCCAATGCGCGATCGATCCGCAACGCGCTCGACCGCATGCGGCTGCGCCAGGCCAGCCGGCTCGTCGCCGATCTCGACCGCGTCCTGAGCGCCGAGGACATCATGTCGCTGGAGGCGTCGGATGTCCTTGCCTCCAGGGTTTTCGCAAACGGCAGCAGCCCCGCGAATTATGGTTAGCAAAGGAT
This sequence comes from Bradyrhizobium erythrophlei, assembly GCA_900129675.1. Lineage (GTDB taxonomy): Bacteria > Pseudomonadota > Alphaproteobacteria > Rhizobiales > Xanthobacteraceae > Bradyrhizobium > Bradyrhizobium erythrophlei_A. The sequence goes on from FSRD01000003.1 coordinate 1,007,799, forward strand.
TGAAATCGTGCCGCGGCATGGACCCGGCTTTCCGGCCTTGCCGCCAATCGCGTCCAATCCGCCTTTATTCGGAATTGTACCGAAGAGCCGCAGCTTAACCTTTACGCGTCTTTAATGGCGCCGACGTAGGGTTCGTGCACGTGGTCCGGTTCGGGCCGCGCCCCGTTCAGAATGGCCGGGTGTTGCGTACGCGTTGGAGTCTCCCATGGATATCATGACGGGCGTTGGGCTCGTGGCTGGCATTATTGTCATTTCCACGATGATGCTCCTGGGCGGCGACATCCACATGTTCATCTCCGAACATGCGATCATCATTATTTTCGGCGGATCGATCGCCGCCACCATGATCCGTTTTCCGCTGGGCGTGATGCTGCACGGCCTGCCGCTGGGTGCGAAGTTCGCATTCACGATGAGCCGGTTGTCCGCGCGCGATCTGGTCGACGAGCTCGCCCGCATCGCCGAAATCGCCCGCAAGCAGGGACCGGTCGGGCTGGAAAAAGTCGAAACCGATGAACCGTTCCTCGCCAAGGGCATCCGCTACGTCGCCGACGGCTACGATCTCGAATTCATTCGCGACAATATGGAGCGCGACCGCGACAACTTCCTGATGCACCTCGACGAGGGCAGCAAGATCTACCGCGCCATCGGCGACTGCGCTCCGGCGTTCGGCATGATCGGAACCCTGATCGGCATGGTGCAGATGTTTGCCAACATGACCGACCCCTCCAAGCTCGGCCCGTTCATGGCGACTGCGCTGCTGGCGACGCTGTACGGCGCGCTGGTCGCAAACCTGTTCTGCCTTCCGATCGCCGACAAGCTGCACGGCAAGCTTCTGGATGAGGAAACCAATCGCACGCTCATCATCGACGGCATTCTGATGATCCGTGACTCCAAGAGCCCGGCGCTGGTTCGGGAAATGCTGCTGGCCTATTTGCCGGAGAAGCATCGCCACGAAGAGGGCGAACCGGTTCCCGCCTGACCTCGCGGGTGACGGCGGTTCGGAGCTAAGCAATGGCCAAGAAGAAGCGCGGCGATGCACATGGCGGAGGGCACGGCTGGTTCGTGACCTTCGCCGACCTCATGGGCCTGATGATGAGCTTCTTCGTGATGCTCGTCGCTTTTTCCACCATGGACAACGCGAAGCTCAAGATCGTCGCAGGTTCCATGCGCGACGCGTTCGGCGTGCAGACCCAGGTGCGCTATTCCGGAATCGTCGAATCCGATGGCTTGCCGACGCGACCGAAGCTGAAAAACACCGATCATATCACGCCGGAAGAATCATCGGCGACGCCGACCCCCGAGGACAAGGAGCACAGCCAGACCGACGGCACCCGTAACATAGTCGACCGTGAATTCGCGCTCGCCTCGGCCTCGTTGCGGCAGGCGTTGCAGGACATGCCGGAACTGACCGAGGTGTCCAAGCACATCATGTTCGAGGAGACCAGCCAGGGTCTCAACCTCGAAATCGTCGACCAGGACGGTCGGTCGATGTTCGCCGATGGCTCCAAGGAGCCATACGAGCGCACGCGCCGGCTGATCCAGAAACTTGCGGCCCCGCTCAAGGCGACACCGCTCAGGGTCTCCATCATCGGCCACACCGCGGCCGGCTTCGTGCCGGCGCGAAGCGACTACGGCGCGTTCGATCTTTCGGCCGATCGCGCCAACGCGGTGCGCCAGATCCTCGAGCGTGAAGGGCTGCCGCCGTCCCACATCTTCGCGGTCTCCGGCAAGGCCGACAGCCAGCCGCTGTTTCCCGACGATCCGACGCTGCCGGCAAACCGTCGCGTGACCATCATGTTGATGCGTGAAAATCCGCCGCTTCCGCCGGGCCTGAAGCCCTAGCGCGACTACTATATTACCATCTTGAAATTCTGGCGGCGCCTGCTTTGTACGCGGTCCCGCACCGCCAGCGGTGCTATGGTTGCCCGATTGACAGGCAACGCGGAAGCGTCGATAGCCGCCCGGATCAAATCAACCGTGAGAGCGTTTTTCCTCCGTCATGGCTGTCAGCGTCACATCCACCGAGGCCCATGAGGCGTCGGCCACCTCAGGCTTTTGGGCGCTGACGCTGGGGAGCATCGGCGTGGTGTTCGGCGACATCGGCACCTCGCCGCTATATGCGTTCCGTGAAGCCGTGGCCGGCGCGGCCCACGGCCAGCCGGTGACGCGCGTCATCGTGCTCGGCGTACTCAGCCTGATCCTGTGGTCGCTTTTCATCGTCGTCACCGCAAAATACGTGCTGCTGCTGCTGCGCGCCGACAATAACGGCGAGGGCGGCACGCTCTCGCTGATGGCGTTGGGTCAGCAGGCGCTTGGCCGAAGAAGCTGGCCGCTGCTGGCGCTCGGCGTCATCGGCGCCTCGATGTTCATCGGCGACTCCATGATCACGCCGGCGATTTCGGTGTTGTCGGCGGTCGAAGGCCTCAAGCTCGCGGCACCCGCGCTCGAACATTATGTGGTGCCGCTGACGATCTTCATTCTGGTCGTGTTGTTCTCGGTGCAGCGCAGCGGCACCGCCCGCGTCGCCTCGGCGTTCGGGCCGGTGATGGTGGTGTGGTTTGCCGCGCTGGCGGTAATGGGCTTCGTGCACATCAGCGACGATCCGTCGGTGCTGGCGGCGATCAATCCCTGGTATGGGGTCCAGTTCCTGCTTTCCCACGGCACCATCGGATTGGTGACGCTGGGCGCGGTATTTCTCGCTGTGACCGGCGGCGAAGCGCTCTATGCGGATCTCGGCCACTTCGGACGCAAGCCGATTCAGGCCGGCTGGTTGTATTTCGTGTTGCCCGCGCTGCTGATCAATTATTTCGGGCAGGGCGCGCTCGTGCTGTCCGATCCGGCGGCGATCGAAAATTCGTTCTACCGCATGGTGCCGGAAATCCTGCTGTTGCCGCTGGTGGCGCTGGCGACTGCAGCGACCGTCATCGCCAGCCAGGCGGTGATCACCGGCGCCTATTCGCTGACCCGGCAGGCGGTGCAGCTCGGCCTGTTGCCGCGCTTCGAGGTTCGCTACACCTCGGAGACCCATGCCGGACAGATTTATCTGCCGCGGGTCAACCGGTTGCTTCTGATCGGCGTGCTGCTGCTGGTGCTGTTGTTCCGCACGTCGAGCGGACTGGCTTCGGCCTACGGCATCGCCGTTTCCACGACCATGGTCGCCGACGGGATCATGGGATTTGTCGTGATCTGGAAACTGTGGAACTGGCGGGTCGCGACCGCGGCTGCGGTCATCCTGCCGTTCGTCGTTGTCGACATGACCTTCTTCAGCGCAAACCTGCTGAAGCTGCTCGAAGGCGCCTGGGTGCCGCTGCTGTTCGGCGTGACGATGGCGGTCATGATCTGGACCTGGCGCCGAGGTGCTGCGATCCTGATCGCAAAGACCCGCCGCATCGAGGTGCCGCTGGCCGACCTGATCAAGAGCCTCGAAAAGCGCCCGCCGCATATCGTCAAGGGCACCGCGGTGTTCCTGACCAGCGATCCGAATTTCGTGCCGACGGCGCTGCTGCATAACCTCAAGCACAACAAGGTGCTTCACGAGCACAATGTGATCCTGACCATCGAAACTGCGCAGACGCCGCGCGTCGCTCCATCCGAGCGCGTGCGCATGGAAAAGGTCAGTGACAAGTTTTCCACCGTGCGGTTGCGGTTCGGTTTCATGGAATCGCCGAACGTGCCCAAGGCGCTGGTGATCGCGCGCAAGCTCGGCTGGCAATTCGATATCATGGCGACGTCGTTCTTCGTCTCGCGGCGCTCGCTCAAGCCGTCCGCGCAGTCGGGCATGCCGCAATGGCAGGATCACCTGTTTATTGCTATGAGCCGCTCCGCCAACGACGCCACCGACTACTTCCAAATCCCCACAGGCCGGGTCGTCGAGGTTGGAACGCAGGTAACTATTTGATATTTAATACGGATTTGGCCTTCGTGGCGCGCCGACCTATGCGTCTTGCGCATATCGGAGGCCTAAATTCAGCCTAACCTATGCATTCGCGCCGGGGGTATAGGCGTCCATCCTGCATTGTGCAGTGAACAATAGAGGCCCTTCCCATGTCGTCCGAGAGTACGATCACCGCGGCGGAAACGCCCGCGGCCGGCGGACATGGGGAAGCGCATTCGACGGCCGGCTTTAAGGCCCTGATGCTCGGCAGCATCGGTGTCGTCTATGGCGACATCGGCACCAGCCCGCTCTACGCGCTGCGCGAAGCCATTGTCGCCGCAAGCGCGACCGAAGGCGGCGTGACCACGCTGGCGGTGCTCGGCGTTCTCTCGCTGATCCTGTGGGCGCTGATCGTCGTCGTCACGCTGAAATATGTGGTGATCCTGCTGCGCGCCGATAACCATGGCGAGGGCGGCACGCTGGCGCTGATGGCGCTGGCGGAGCGCGCGGTCAGCAAGGGGGCCGGCGCGATTGTGCTGCTCGGCATCATCTCGGGCGCGCTGTTCTACGGCGACGCCGTGATTACGCCGGCGCTGTCGGTGCTGTCGGCGATCGAAGGCATCAAGCTCGTCACCGCCGCCTTCGATCCCTATGTCGTGCCGCTGACCGTGCTCATTCTGCTGGTGCTGTTTGCGGTTCAATCGCGCGGCACCGCGCGGGTCGCGGCCTTTTTCGGGCCGGTGATGTGCATCTGGTTCGCGGTCATTGCGATCGCGGCCTTGCACCCGATCATCCAGCATCCGGAAGTCCTGCTTGCGCTCAACCCGCTCTACGCGGTTTCGTTCATGATCCATCACGGCGTCATCGGTTTCGTGACGCTGGGCGCGGTATTCCTCGCCGTCACCGGGGCCGAGGCGCTCTATGCCGACCTCGGCCATTTCGGCAAAAAGCCGATCCAGACCGCCTGGCTGTTCATCGTGCTGCCATCGCTGGCGCTGAACTATATGGGGCAGGGCGCGCTGATCATCGGCGATCCCAAGGGGATAGAGAATCCGTTCTTCCTGATGTTCCCGGATTGGGCGCTGATCCCGATGGTGGCGCTGGCAACGGCGGCGACCGTGATTGCAAGCCAGGCCGTGATCACCGGCGCCTATTCGCTGACGCGTCAGGCGATCCAGCTCGGATTGTTGCCGCGCTTCGAAATCCGCCATACCTCGGAAGCGCATTCCGGCCAGATCTACATCCCGCGCATCAATATGCTGCTGCTGATCGCGGTGATGCTGCTGGTGCTGCTGTTCCGCTCTTCGAGCGCGCTGGCGTCGGCCTATGGCATCTCCGTCACCGGCACCATGGTGGTCACGGCGATGATGGGTTTTGTCGTGATCTGGCGGGTCTGGAGATGGTCGCCGTTCGCGGCCGCCGCGCTGATTGCGCCGTTTCTGTTTCTCGACCTCACCTTCCTCGCGGCCAACCTGTTGAAGGTGCTCGAGGGCGGCTGGGTGCCGCTGGCGCTGGGCGGCATGGTGATGCTCCTGATGTACACCTGGCGGCGCGGCAGCCGGCTGTTGTTCGAGAAATCGCGCAAGCTGGAATTCCCGCTGGCCGATCTGGTGGCGATGCTGGAAAAACGGCCGCCGCAGCGGGTCTCCGGCACCGCCGTGTTCCTGACCAGCGATCCCCAGAGCGCGCCGACGGCGCTGATGCACAGCCTGAAGCACTACAAGGTGCTGCATGAGAAGAACGTCATCCTCACCATCGAGACCGCCTCGACGCCGCGGATCGATCCGGCCGAGCGGGTGCGGATGGAACAGCTCAGCGCGACCTTCTCCCGGGTCACGCTGCGGTTCGGATTCATGGAATCGCCCAACGTGCCGAAGACGCTGGCGATCGCCCGCAAGCTCGGCTGGCAGTTCGACATCATGTCGACGTCGTTTTTCCTGTCCCGCCGCGCGCTCAAGCCGGCCGCGCATTCGGGAATGCCGCGCTGGCAGGACCTGCTTTTCATCCGGCTGAGCCGCTCCGCCAACGACGCCACCGACTATTTCCAGATTCCGACCGGGCGGGTGGTCGAGGTCGGCACGCAGGTCACGATCTAGCTTTTACAGCGTTTTCCAGCGAAGTGGGCACCGGTTGGCGGTGAGAAAAACGCGTCAAAAACAAAGCCAGAGCGGCCTCTTTAAGCCGTTTACAGCGCTTGATTTTCGTCGCGCGAGAGGCGACGTTGCGCCCGCAATGGCGGAGCCAGAGTTAGTCAAAAGGGCTGTCGGGAGGATATGCGCGTGGCGGATCATCAGGTGCACGATTTAACGCCGGAGGAGGTATCGCAGGGGATGGCGGACGGACGCTATCTGCTCGTCGACGTCCGCGAGCCCAACGAAGTGGCCGTCGAGGCCTATCCCGGCGGCGTCGTGGTTCCGCTTTCGACGTTCGATCCGGGCGCTATTCCCGATCCTGAGGGCAAGCAGGTGGTCTTCGCCTGCCGTTCCGGCAAGCGGTCGGTGACGGCCTCGCTGGCCGCGCAGGCTGCGGGCCTGCCCTACGACAAGCACCTCGCCGGAGGCATATTGGGCTGGAAGGCTGCGGGAATGCCGACCAGGGCCGGCGGCTGACCCTTGCCATGACGTCCATGAACAAGGTCTTCGCCGACCTTCCCGTCACCATCTTCGAGGCAATGTCGCAGCTCGCGCGCGACAACAACGCCATCAATCTCGGCCAGGGCTTTCCCGACGATCCCGGCCCCGAGGACATCAGGCGCGCCGCGGCGGACGCGTCGATCAACGGCTACAACCAATACCCGTCGATGATGGGCATCCCGGAACTGCGGCAGGCGATCGCGGATCATTACGGACGGTGGCACAAGCTCAGCCTCGATCCGATGACCGAGGTGATGGTGACCTCGGGCGGCACCGAAGCGCTGACATCGGCCATTCTTGCCGTGGTCGAGCCCGGTGACGAAGTCGTGGTGTTCCAGCCGGTCTATGACAGCTATCTTCCGATCATCCGCCAGGCCGGCGGCATTCCGCGCCTGTTGCGCCTCGAGCCGCCGGACTGGCGGCTGACCGAGGAGATGCTGGCCAGCGTATTCAACCACAAGACCAAGGCGGTCTTGTTCAACAATCCGCTCAATCCGGCCGCCGTGGTCTATCCGCGCGAGGATCTCGAGCTGCTGGCGCGGTTCTGCCAGCGGTTCGACACCATCGCGATCTGCGACGAGGTCTGGGAGCATGTGATCTTCGACGGTCGCGAGCATATCCCGCTGATCACGATCCCGGGCATGCGCGACCGCACCATCAAGGTCGGTTCCGCGGGCAAGATCTTTTCGCTGACGGGATGGAAGATCGGCTTCGTCTGCGCCGCGCCGCCGCTATTGCGCGTCGCCGCCAAGGTGCACCAGTTCCTGACCTTCACGACGGCGCCCAATCTGCAGGCCGCGGTCGCCTTTGGTCTCGGCAAGCCGGCCGAATATTTCCACGACATGCGGAAAGATCTGGCGCGGAGCCGGGACCGTCTCACCAGGGGGCTGGAGAGCATCGGCTTTCCCGTGCTCAAATCGCAGGGCACCTACTTCCTCACCGTCGATCTGTCGCCACTGGGGCTGAACGAAACCGATGAGGCGTTCTGCAAGCGCATCGTGACCGACTACAAGGTGGCGGCCATTCCGGTGTCGGCCTTTTACGAGCAGGACGCCGTGACCTCGGTCGTGCGTTTTTGCTTTGCCAAGAAGGATTCAACGCTCGACACGGCGCTGGAGCGCTTGTCGGACGCGGTGCACGGCCGAAAGAGGTAGAGAAAGATGTGCGACCAGAACCGCCATCCATTCCGTTTCATTGGTGCCGTTGCCGCGGTTCTGTTGCTCTCGCCTCCCGCCATGGCCGAGGAGCGCACCGTCAACTTCTACAATTGGTCGAACTACATGGCGCCGGGGGTGCTGGAGGATTTTACCAGGGAAACCGGCATCAAGGTGGTCTACGACACCTTCGACGCCAACGAGACGCTGGAGACGCGGCTGCTCGCGGGCAAATCGGGTTACGACGTCGTCGTGCCCACCGGTTATTTCCTGCAGCGCCAGATCACGGCAAAGGTCTTTCTGAAGCTCGACAAGTCAAAGCTGCCGAACCTAGCCAATGCCTGGCCGGTGATCACAAAGGAGCTTGCGACCTACGATCCCGGCAACAATTACGGCGCCAACTACATGTGGGGCACCACCGGCATCGGCTACAACGTCAAGATGGCGCAGAAAATACTCGGGCCCGACGCCAGGATCGACAGCTGGGACATGGTATTCAAGCCCGAGAACCTCGCCAAATTCAAGGATTGCGGCATCCACATGCTGGATTCCGCCGACGATATCCTTCCCGCCGCGCTGGGTTATCTCGGCATCGATCCGAATTCCACCAAGCAGGCCGATCTGGAGAAGGCCGCCGATCTCGTCATCAAGATCAGGCCCTACATCCGCAAGTTTCACTCCTCCGAATATCTGAGCGCGCTGGCTTCCGGCGAGATCTGCTTTGTGGTCGGCTGGTCCGGCGACGTGATGCAGGCGCGCAGCCGCGCGGCCGAGGCCAAATCCGGTATCGAGATCGGCTACACCATCCCGAAGGAGGGTGCGCAGATGTTCTTCGACAATCTCGCGATACCCGCCGACGCCAAAAATGTCGCGGAAGCCTATCAGCTGATCAACTATCTGTACCGGCCCGACGTCGCGGCCAGGAATTCGAATTTCCTGTCCTACGCCAACGGCAATCTCGCAAGCCAGAAACTCGTCGATCCGAAAATCCTGAACGACAAGAACATCTACCCTGACGAGGCGACACAAAAGAAGCTGTTCGTGATCACCGCGCGCGATCCGGCCACCCAGCGCGTCATCAACCGTCTCTGGACCAAGGTGAAGACGGGGCGGTAACCAGCGAGTTCGTTGCAAGCGGATAGCTCGAAGCGCGGTTCCTTGGACCGATTAACGACATCGTCGGGCTGGACGAAAGTTGCGATATTGGGATCGCGCAGCGTGCCGGATTCGAGTAGTGTTTGCCTAATTAACAGAGTGGCCAACCGACCATGACAGATCATCCCCGCATTTCGCTGTCGCCTGATGTGCTCGCTGGTAAGCCAGTTGTTCGGGGGACCAGACTTGCCGTGGAATTCGTCATCGGTCTGTTGGCGGATGGTTGGACCGAGGCGGATATTCTCACCAATTACCCTGATGTCATGCACGACGACATTATCGCGTGTCTTGCCTATGCACGCGATACGCTGAGTGCGGAGAAGGTGTATCCCAGCGCAGCCTAATATGCGTTTTCTCGCAAATGAGAATTTTCCCGGTGCGGCGGTAGCCGCGCTTAGAGCTGCCGGGAATGATGTCGTGTGGATCAGGACTGCAGCGCCAGGCAGCAGCGATCGCGTGGGCCGCTCGCGATGAGCGTATTCTGCTTACCTTCGACAAGGATTTCGGCGAACTGGCCAAAGCATCGGCGCTGCCTGCGACATGCGGAATCATCCTGCTTCGCATTCCTATGCCGCGACCTGATAACGTCGGACAACAGCTTGCAGGCGTGATCATGGCGCGCGTTGATTGGGCCGGTCAGGTCTCGGTAATCGAGCCGGGTCGCGTCCGCATGTGACCGTTAGGCAAATAGTGTCGGCGCTCACCGCCACCTTCGATGCAGCCACAGCCACTGTTCCGGATATTCCCGGACCCAGCCTTCGACGACATCGGTGATCGCCTGCATCGTGCCCTGAACATCGATTTGGCCGGAGGCGTCGCGCACCGGCTTGACCTCTTCGGACAGCTCGGCGCGGAAGCGATTGCCGGGCAGGCGAATGATACGCGTGCCGTGGATCGGGCAGTCGACCTGCCGAAGCAGGCGGGCAAGCATCGGATTGGCCTTGGTCTTGCGGCCGAAGAACGTGACGTCGACGCCGTTGGTCAGATACTGATCGACCAGCATCGCGACGTGCTGGCCGTTCTGCAGGGCGTCTGCGAGCCTCAGCGGCGCCTCGCGGCCGGCCGGAATCAGCGTCCCCATCTTGACGGCGCGGATCTGTTCAATGGCGCGGTCGGCGGATTCGATGTTCGGCCGCCGGAACAGGATCGCGGCGTCGAGCCCGTGCGCGACCGCGGCGAGCGCAGGCAGCTCCCAGTTGCCAAGATGGCAGGCGAAGAACAAAGCCGGCTTGCCGTCATCCCTGAGCTGATCGAACAGTTCCCTGGTTCGCGGCGAGAACTCGACGCGACTTGGCTTTTCGGGATGGTCGGGATCGTAGTCCCAGATATGGTCAAGATGCGCGAACTCGGCGCCGACGCGCCCGAGATTATCCCACACGCCGGCGAGAATGGTCTCGATCTCTTCCGGTGATTTTTCCGGGAATGCGGCTTTCAGATTGTCGCGGCCGATCCTGTCTTCGCGCAGCCTCCGGCCGATGAAGCGGGTGACGCGGCCGAACAGGTTGGCGGTCTTGACCGGATCGAAATAGCGTGTGGTGCGCAGCATGCCCACCGTCAGCGCGCCGACGGCGGCCTCGGTCATCGGCTTGGCGGCGTCGCGAAGGCGCGCCTTGGTGCGAAGGAGCAGGCGGTTCATCGCTGCGAACGCGCGGCCCGCTAGACCGGTTCACGCGTCAGGATCAGCGAGGCATTCTGCCCGCCGAAACCGAACGAGTTGGACATCACGGCCGTGACGCGGGCGTCGCGCGCCTTGTTCGCCACCACGTCGAACGGGATCGCCGGATCGGGCATGTCGTAGTTGATGGTCGGCGGAATCCGCTGATGTTCGAGCGTCAGCAGCGAGAAGATGGCCTCGACTCCGCCGGCCGCGGAAATGGTGTGGCCGACCATCGATTTGTTGGATGATACCGGAATGTGATTGGCGCGTTCGCCGAACACGGCCGCGGTGGTGAGATACTCCATCTTGTCGTTTTCCGGCGTCGCGGTGCCATGCGCGTTGATGTGATCGATCTGCTCGGGCGCCATCCCGGCATCGGCCAGCGTCTTGCGCATGCAGCCGATGATCGGCTTGCCGTCGGGGCTCGACCGGGTGCGGTGGAACGAGTCGGTCAGTTCGCCGCAGCCGGCCACGACGCCAAGGATCGGCGCGCCGCGGGCCATCGCCGCTTCGTAGCTTTCCAGCACCAAGGCGCCGGCGCCTTCGGCCATGACGAAACCGTCCCGGTTCTTCGAAAATGGCTTCGATGCGGCTTGCGGCGGATCGTTCTGTGTCGAAAGCGCCGAGAGCAGGGAGAAGCGGACCATCGCTTCCGGATTGACCGTGCCTTCGGTTGCGACGCAAAGCGCCGCATCGGCTTCGCCACGGCGGATCGCTTCCACGCCGAGCTGGATCGAGGTCGCGCCGGAGGCGCAAGCGGTCGACAATGAGATCGGCGATCCCTTGGTTCCGAAGGTTTCGGCGAGGTGACCGGCGACCGAGCCGAACATGAAACGATGGTGATATTCGGCGAACTTTCCGCCACCGCTGGCACGCAAAACATCGAAATAGTCGAATTCTTTTTTTCCGACGGTGCGGCCGACTTCCAGCCGCTGCGGCCATTCGGTCTCGACCGGCGCGACCGCCAGAAACAGCGGGCCCGGAAAATTACCCTTGCTGCCGATTCCGGACTGCTGCAGCGCTTCTTCGGTAGCCATCTCGGCGAGACGCTCTGAAAGGCTGGTCGACGAGAACGGCTCGACGGTGACGAAATCGATCGTCCCGGCCATCGTCGACTTCAGTCCCTCGACGGGGAAACGCGTGACCGTCTTGATGCCGGATTCGCCCGCGGTCAGCTTCGCCCAATTGTCTTTCTTGCCGGTGCCGAGCGAGGTGACAATGCCCATGCCGGTAACGACGACGATCGGCCTGCCGAATTTATCGCGTGGTGCTGCCATGATTCCCCCGTCGATGCTGCGCCGTACCCGTGCAGCGCTATCGTGCTCTACTTCTGCTGCTCAAACATGATCTCGCCGGAAAAGCGGCCCGCCCTTCCGGATCATGCTCTACTTGACCGCCTCGACCAGGGCCATGCCTTCGCCCTGCCAGTGACCGGCCCCCACCACGACAATCTGGGTCGGCGGTTCGGACTTTTCAACCTCGAACCCGGTCGGATCGTTGGGCGGAAACAGCGCGCCGCGCGAGATCGAAAGTGCGGCGAGCGCCAGGCCGAGCGGAAACTGGGTCTCCAGCGTGTGGCCGAAGGTCGTGCCGGTTGCGCGCACCGCGAAGCCGGGGTGCTGGCGCAGGAAGGCTCTCTCTTCCGCCGTTACGGGCTCGACGCCGGTCGCGCCGGTAATGAGGTTGCCGCTGTCGGCGGAAACGCCGAGCTTCGTCCACAGCGCTTCCAGCGATTTCGTCACCGCGCCCGGCTGTTTGCGCTGCGCGAGGTCGGCCACCACCCGGGTCAGCTTTGCGTAGGGCTTTGCGCCGCGCGCCTCTGCGTGTTCCCGCGATTCCATTACCAGGAAAGCGCCAACGGAGCCCATGGCGAAGCCGCTGTTGTTCTCGCGGGCCCAGACGCCCGAGAATTTGTCGGTCAGGTTGAAATCGCCGAATTCATAGAGGATCATGAGGTCGGGACGTTCGCCATTATGGGCGCCGCCGATCAGGGCGATGTCGCTTTGACCGGCCTCGATGCGCGCGAGCGCGATCCGCGCGGCATCGATGCTTGCGGCTTCCTCGCCCATGAAGGTGCGTGACGTGCCGCAGACGCCATGAACGATGGCGATGTTGCCGGCGAGCAGGTTGGAGAGCTGGGCCAGAAACAGGGTCGGCCGCAGGTCATTCATCAGCCGTTCGTTGAGAAAGCCGGGGCTTGAATTGCCCTGCGCGTCGGCGTTGAGGATCGCCATGTCGACCGCGATGTCGCGTTCGCCACCGCCGGCCGCGATCACCATATCCATCCGGGAAAGGATTTCCTGATTGCCTTTGACGCCGGCCGAATCGAGCGCCAGCCCGGCGGCATAGGTGCCGATGCGCTGCCACGCCTCCATCTGGCGCTGATCGCCCTTTTTCGGGATCTGGGCGTCGAAGACGACCGGCGCCAGCGGATGGACGATGTAGGGCGCGAAACGCTTGTCGTCGAAATTGATACGCTTGGCGTTCAGGGCGTCCCAATGCGCTTCGAGCCCTTCACCGAGCGAGGACACGATGCCGATGCCGGTGATCCAGACTTCCTTCGCACCCGGTGATTTCGGCTCAGTCATGGGGCATCGCCTGCAGCGGGAAGCCGATCTTGTTGGCCATCGCATCCATGTGGACGCGAAAGGCAGGGTCGGGGAAGGGGGCGAGGCCGAAGGTGATTTCTGCGCTGCACTTCAAATCCTTGCCGACACGGCCCTTGGCCTTCGTGACGGCAAAGCCGGAACCCTCGTGCTCGACCTTCGCATCGATCGTCAGCAACTGACCGGGACTGACGAAACCTCGCATCTTGGCTTCCTTCACGATCGCCAGGAACGGCATACGTTCGAACTTCAGCACGCCGAGCAATAGCCAGCCGGAACTCTGCGCCATCGCTTCGGTCAGGAGCACGCCGGGCATGATCGGAAAGCCTGGGAAATGGCCTTCGAAGATCGTATGCCTCTCCGGGACCTGCGCCTCGACCTTGATGGTGCGTTCGGCGAGGTCGAGATCGAGGATACGGTCGATCAGTACAAAGTAATCGAGGTTCATGGCGGGCGATTACGAGGCCGCGCCCGTGCCTGCGTTCTTGGCGGCGACCAGTTCGTCGATGCGATCGGCGAGGTTTTTCAGCACGAAGTACTGCTCGGTCGTGGCCTTGCCGTCGTTGACCTCCTGGGTCCATTTTTCGAGCGGCATCTTGATTCCGAACGCCTTGTCGATCGCAAAGGCGATGTCGAGGAAGTCCAGACTGTCGATCCCGAGATCGTCGATGGCGTGGCTCTCCGGCTTGATCGTGTCGCGTGGAATGTCGCAGGTCTCAGCGATAATGTTGGCGATCTGATCGAATGTAGAGGACATCATTAAGCCTTTGATATATTGGAGATAATTCTGGAGCGGCTTGGACGGGGCGGGTGCGGCGGCCCCGGAATGCCCGATGCCCTCCGGCCGGAGTTGAGTGCCCGTATATCGGAGCGGAGCCCTGAGTTCAATGGAGGTTGGCGCCCCCTGCGGGGACGCATTTTTGGGCAAGCGGATGGCCGGTTCCACAATCTAGCCGTGCGGCACCATGGAAATCCGGGCGCAGTCGTGGCGGCCCATCAGCACGCAATCCTGGGTTTTGCGCAGGTCCGCAATGCTCATCGCCAGCCAAATCCCGATCGCGGTCAGCGCCACGGTGAACGCGAAGGCCGCAATATTGGCCAGCATCCGATGGCGGAAGTCGTCCGGCTCGTCACGTGGCCGCTCGTAGCGGGACAGATCGTTTGCAACGTGCCGGATATTTGTCTGCTCCGCCGGAGCGTCCTGCCGGCCGGGCGGATGGGCAGACGTGCGCGGCCGGAATTTGAGCACGACGTGCTCGTCATCCCTGGTAATAGGCCGCTGGGTTTTCACTGCTGTCGGTCCGGAGGCGTTATAACCCAGTTTAACACGCTCGCCCCTGCGGCTCACATAAAATCTTGGTGCGTGTGAGTGCAGGTCTACCCTTGCACGGTGTCATGGAACCGGCCGTAATCGATCCTGAGACGGCCGTCTTCCGCGGTGCCGAGGATTTCCACGTAGCGCTGTCCAAGGCGGATCTCGGGATAATCGTAAGACTTTCGCGCATGCACCGTTTGCGCGGCGACGACATCGTACCCGGACACCACCACCACGAGAGAGACCTCGATGGCTTCGAGGTCATCGGCGGTCAGTCCGTAAAGCGGACTTCCGGCGTCGATGACGTGAAACAACGTCCAGCTCAGCGCCAGCGCCGGGCTCTCGTTTCGCAGCAGCGGCAGCTCGTAGAACCGCCGGAACGGCTGGCCTTCCTTGCTGACGATATTCTTGAACAGCCATAATCTGGCGGTGGCATTGCTGATGATGTTGTGGCGCTCGTTGGCGAGCCGGATCATCAGTGTCTGCTCGCCCTCATGGTCTGAAATGACGGGGTTGTCGGCGAACAACAGCCGCGCGCTCGGACGCGAGAAGCGTGCAAAGATCAGCCCTGTCATCAGCGACATCGAAAAGATCCCGGTGAACAGTTCGACGGTCGCGATGAAATGCCCGTAATGGGTTTGTGGATGCATGTCGCCATAGCCGGCGGTCGAAAGCGTCTCGATGCTGAAATAGAGATAGTCGATGTAGTCGCCGCCCGGCACGTTGGAGATCGGCTGGCTTCCAATCCAGTAGAACACCGCAAAAAACGCGTTGAACGCGACGAACACCAATGCTGCACCGCCGATAAAGGCCGGCCAGGATGCCGTCATGCAGCGGTGGCTGATATCGGCCCAGAAATTGAGGTGCAGGCCTTCGGTGATCACTTCGCGGCCGCCAAAGCGCACGACGTGGGCCTTCGACGTTCGATCGTTCGGGCTTTTGGTCATAGTTTCAAACTCTCGCAAATCTCTCGCAAATCTCGCAAATGTCTTTGGGGTGGCAGGCGGGCATTTGATCGCCCGTGCCATCATGGCATAGTGGAACCGGCTTCAGAGTAGTTTTTGCCAGCCAAATACGGGGATTCAAGTTATGGCCAACACGCGGGAACCATACGTCAAGCCGGTCCCGATCCTCTCGCTGCGCCCAACCCAGATGACGGTTGGAATGCGGGAAGTGAAGGACAAACGCAAGCGCTGGCGGGAGCACAAGTCGGCGAAGAAGCGCGCTGAATTGCTGGGCAAGCACATGATTCCCGTGGTTTTTGGGCCGGACCAGAACTACTACGTGGTCGATCATCATCATCTGGCGCGTGCGCTGCACGACGAAGGCGTCAACGATATCCTGGTGACCGTGATCGGCGATCTCACCATGGTCCAGCGTGACGCGTTCTGGGGCGTGATGGACAACAAGCGATGGGTCTATCCGTACGACGCCAAGGGCGTACGCCGGCAATTCAAGGATATCCCGAAATCGGTAGCCGCCCTCAAGGACGACCCGTTCCGCAGCCTCGCCGGCGAATTGCGCCGCGCCGGCGGCTTTGCCAAGGACACCACGCCGTTCAGCGAATTCCTGTGGGCGGATTTCCTGCGCCGGAAAATGTCGCGCAAGAGCGTGGAAGCAGATTTCTCCAGGTCGATGGAGAAAGCGCTGGCTTTCGCCAAAAGCAAGGACGCGGTCTATCTGCCGGGCTGGTGTGGGCCGGCGTCGGACGGCTAGCGTCCGGCGCGCCCGTTTCTATTTCGGCAGCCGGCCCATCATGTAGAATTCGTCGTTCGGGCGCATGGCGGTGACGTTGGCCAACCGGTTCGATAGTGCAAAGAATGCCGAGATCGCGGCGATGTCCCAGATGTCGTCGTCGCTGAAGCCGTGGCTGGCGATGGCCGTGAAGTCCTCTTCCGAAATCCGGTTCGCCTCTGCGCTCACCTTCATCGCAAAGTCGAGCATGGCGCGCTGTCGCGGCGTGATATCGGCCTTGCGGTAGTTGACGGCGATCTGGTCGGCGATCTGCGGATTCTTGGCCCGGATGCGCAGGATCGCGCCGTGCGCGATCACGCAGTAATGGCACTGGTTGGCGCTGCTGGTCGCCACCACGATCATCTCGCGCTCGGCCTTGGTCAGGCCGCCCTCCTTGTCCATCAGCGCGTCATGATAGGCAAAGAAGGCGCGAAACTCGTCGGGACGATAGGCCAGCGTCAGGAAGACGTTGGGAACGAAGCCGGACTTTTCCTGCACCGCCAGGATGCGGGTGCGGATATCGTCCGGCAGCTTGTCGAGGGACGGCGTCGGGAATCGTCTTTCGATCGGCTGGGTCATGTAAAGGTTCCGGCATGCCGCGTGGTGCGGTTATGACGAAACCATAGTCGATGGCGGCTTCGGCGCAAAGCGCAGGAGTAGCTTGTTGGAACCCGCTTTAGCGCAGCGGCTTTTTCAAGAGCGAGAAGCGATCGGGATCGAGCCCCATCGAGGGCTGCAGCATCGGCGCTTCCAACGACACCGTGCGCGCGGCGGGCCGGTCGTTGATGGCGGGATCGTTCGGCACATCGCGATGCGAGGTAGCGCCACGCCAGCGCTCCAGCACGGCCGCGACGAAATGCATGTCGTGGCCGGCGGCGACCGACGGCACCGTGGAGATGGTGGCTTCGCTGCGCGGCAGTTGATGCAGCGGTACTTCCTTGAAGCGCAGCCGCGTCGGAAGTGCGACGCCTTCACCGAACGCGAGCACTTCGCGGGTGCCGAGCGAGGGCACGAACGACAGCAAATTGGCGGCGGCGTCCGAGACCGCGGAACGCAGCAGCGCCTGGTCGCGGTCGTTGGCAAGGCGCATCGTGAACAGCGTGTTGCACTGGGAGATGATGGTGGCGTCGAGTTCGGCCGGACGCTGCGTCACCAGCCCGAGATAGACGCCGTATTTGCGGCCTTCCTTGGCGATGCGCGAGACGGCCTTGCGGGTCGGCCCAAACCCGATGTTGCGGTCGGCGGAAGCGTAGCGATGCGCCTCTTCGCAGACAAACAGCAGCGGCGAGACGCCGTCGCTCCACAGCCCGAAGTCGAACGCCATGCGGCACAGCACCGACACCACGGAATCGATGACTTCGGCGGGGAAGCCGGCCAGCTGCATCACGGTCATCGGACGGCCGTTGGCCGGCAGCCGGAACAGATGGCTGATGACTTCCGCCATGGTGTCGCCGCCGACATTGGCGTTGTCGAACATGAAGGCGTAGCGCGGATCGTTGCGAACGGTCTCGATGCGCGAAATCAGCTTGTGGTAGATGATGCGCGATGAGCGGTTTTCCAGCTTGCCCATGCGCTCGTCGATCAGCGAAATCAGATCGACCAGACGGTAGGGCACCGGGGTGTCGACGGTGTAGCCGATCGCCTTGGGATCGGCGCGCTTCAGCCCGAGCCGATCGGTGTTCTGGTACTGCGTATAGATTCCCTTCGCCATCGGAATGACTTCGGCGAGGATGTCGAGTTCCTCCGGCACGCCGGGGCGGCCGGCGAACAGCACGTCGACGATCTCTTCGAAATTGAACAGCCAGAACGGCAGTTTCAGGTTACGCGGGTTGAGCACCAGCGAGCGATCGCCGAAACAGCGGCCGTATTCGTTATGGACGTCGAGCAGGAATATCCGCAAGTTCGGCCGCGACTTGAGAATTTCGTTCAGCAGCAGCGACACGCCGGTCGATTTGCCGACGCCGGTGGAGCCGAGCACCGCGAAATGCTTGGAGAGCATTTCCTCGATATCGACATAGGCGATGACCGAGGGATCCTGCTGCAGGGTGCCGATGTTGATCTGATCCGATCCGCTCGGCGCATAGACCGTGCGCAGCTCCGCGTTGCTGATCAGGTCGACGGCATCGCCGATGGTCGGATAGTTGGTGACGCCGCGCTGGAATTTGGGACGTTCGGGCCCGCCGAGGATTTCGCCGAGCAGGTCGACCGAGGCGCTGGCGATGTAGCTGTCGGATGTCGGCAGATTCTCGCACGACACTTCCGTGATCATGGCGACGATGGTGGAATTTGCGCAGCGGATGCTGACGAAGCGGCCGACGGTAGCCCGCACCTCGGCGAGGCCCATCTTGTTCACCGCCAGAAGTCCGACCCGGGCGAGGGAGCCCCGCACCGAAATCACGCGTCCGAAGGATGTCACAGTGTTAAACCTGGCATGTCATGAATTGGGTCAGCTGCATTATGCCCGTG
Source organism: Bradyrhizobium erythrophlei (assembly GCA_900129675.1). Classification (GTDB taxonomy): domain Bacteria; phylum Pseudomonadota; class Alphaproteobacteria; order Rhizobiales; family Xanthobacteraceae; genus Bradyrhizobium; species Bradyrhizobium erythrophlei_A. The sequence continues at coordinate 1,026,393 of FSRD01000003.1, forward strand.
CAGGTTACCGAAACGGTTAAATTCGCCGGGTTCAGGATTGGCTAAATCTGCCGCATCTTGGTCAGAATTTGTTTTGCCACGGCACCCCGGCTATCGCTTCAGCGCTCGTTATGCTGGAAAATCAGCGTTTCTTCGCTTCGGTTCGCGCGCACCGGGCGCGCCGGCGCTTAATCCTTCGTTTACCATTTCGACGGAGAGAGCCCGGTTCTCCGATCGCGTAACGCTACCCTGCGATCCCCGGACCAAGGATTGGGTCGGCCATTGGGTCGCGATAACCGATTGCTAACTGCAAGTTGTAATGCGCCTTCCATCTGTCATGCGTAACGTTCTCGCGCTGGGAGGGCACCAGGTGAGTATCGATAGCGGCCATCAGTCGCCGGGCGGTTCTGCGAGTCCCGCCGAAACGGCCGGGAGGGTCGGATGGCTGGCGTTTTGCGCCGGACTGTCGGCGGCGATCCTGTTTGGCGCGGGAATGACCGCCTGGAGCTTGCGCGAACGCGTATTGCTTGCCGTTGCCGCCGTCCTCGCCGTCGTCGTCTGCCTGTTGCTGAAGCGTCACCGGTTGTCGGGCCGGCGGCTCACGGTGGAACGGCGGCACCTCAGCATCGCCGTGAACAATATTCCGCAAGGCCTCGTTCTCTACGACGCGTCGGCGCGGATCATTATCTGCAACCAGCGTTACATCGAGATGTTCGGCCTGTCGCCGGAAGTGGTCAAACAGGGCTGCACGATGCAGCGGCTGATCGCGCATCGGAAGGAAACCGGATCCTTTGACGGCGATGTCGACGAATTCTGCAATGCGATCATACGAAACGTATCGCTCGGAAAAAGCACGCGCCAGCTCACGGAGGCTCCGGGCGGCCGGGCGATCGAGATCGTCAACCAGCCGCTGAAAGGGGGCGGGTGGGTTGCCACCATCGAAGACATCACCCTGCGAACCCGCGCCGACGAGAAGATCGCGCATATGGCGCATTACGACGCGCTCACCGATTTGTCCAACCGGGTCTTGTTCCGCGAGCGGCTGGAGCAGGCATTGAAGGCGATCAGGCCGGGCGAACAGCTGGCCGTGATGTATGTCGACATCGACGAATTCAAGAGCATCAACGATGCGCTCGGCCACGCGATCGGCGATGAGCTGTTGAAAGGTGTCGCCGACCGCCTGCGCGGCTGTCTCAAGGACACCGATGTGGCGGCGCGGCTGGGGGGTGACGAATTCGCGGTGATTCAGACCGCCATCAAAAGCCAGTCGGAGGCCTCCCAACTCGTCGAATGCATCTATGCCGCGATCAGGGAACCGTTCGAGTGCACCGGTCACCTGATCACCACCGATGCCAGCATCGGTATCGCGCTCGCACCCGGCGACGGGCTGGATCTGGACCAGTTACTCAAAAATGCCGACCTGGCCCTGTATGGGGCAAAGGGCGACGGACGCCGGACTTATCGGTTCTTCGAGGCGGGCATGGATGCACGCGCCAAGGCGCGGCGAAGCCTTGAGCTCGAACTGCGTCAGGCGATCAATGACGGCAGCCTGGAAGCCTATTACCAGCCGGTGGTCACGCTCGATCATGGCAAGGTCAGTTGTTGCGAGGCGCTGCTGCGATGGCGTCACCCCGAACGCGGGATGATTTCGCCGGCGGAATTCATTCCGATCGCCGAGGAGACCGGCCTGATCAACCAGCTCGGTCATTGGGTGCTGCACACCGCGTGCGCCGAGGCGGTGAACTGGCCGGATGACATCCGCGTCGCGGTCAATGTCTCGCCGGTTCAGTTCAAGAGCCAGACGCTGGCGCTCAGCGTGGCTGCAGCACTGGCTGCTTCCGGCCTTGCCGCCTCCAGGCTCGAGCTCGAGATCACCGAGGCGGTGCTCATTCGCGACGACGAAATGGCACTGGAGGTGCTGCATCAGTTGCGGGCGCTGGGCGTTCGCATTGCGCTGGACCATTTCGGAACCGGCTATTCCTCGCTCAGCTATCTGCAGCGGTTTCCGTTCGACAAGATCAAGATCGATCGCTCCTTCGTCAGGGACATCGCCAGCGCAGTTGCCTCATCCTCCATCGTCGAGGCCGTCGTGAACATCACGGCCGCGAGCAACATGACGACGACGGCGGAAGGCGTGGAGACCGAACAGCAACGAGAATTGCTGCGCGTGCTTGGCTGTACCGAGATGCAGGGGTATCTGTTCAGCCCCGCGATCCCCGCGGTCGAGATACGCCAGTTGTTGCGCTCGCACCGGAGCCGCGCGGTATCGGCGGCTTGAAGCGCCGGGCGCAGTCGGCCACGGCGGCTAACCCGGTACGAAGCGGACGCCGATCCGCTTCTCTTTCCGCCAAACAACCTGGCAATGCCGGCTGCTGTGCTCCGCTTCGACCAACAGGGTCAACTGATCGGGAATGCCGACCGGGGATTCCACTTCGAGTGCCGCACCGGTCTCCGATAGATTGCGGATCGTGCAGCTGATCGCACCTCCTCCGCCGAAGGAAATCGTACCGGCCTTGAGGACACGCCGGCGCTGCTCCGCTCTGTGTTCGTCCATCAGCACACCCTCCGCATGTGACGACGGAGTAGCGTCCATATCGATCCGCCTGAGCCGTTCCACTGTAGTCAACGATCTGAAGGGCGGGCGAACCGAGCGGCGACGCCACATCAAGACCTGCATGACACGACCTTCCTTTACCGGAACCGCGGATGACTCGCAATCGGCGCGCGCCTGGCCGCGACCGGCACGCTGTACGCGGCGGGCGGACTGGCGCCGATGACGGCAGTCGTTTTGCACTGGCGCGCCGATCTATGGCACGTGCTTGCGCCGGCCAATGCGAGGTGAGACTTCGGACGTCCGTCTGGATGCCGCGCTCAAAACGTCAGTTGCACCTTCATCGATTTCGAGCGGTCGCTGGCGAGTTCGAACGCGTCGACGGCCGAATTAAATGGCAACGATGCGGTGATCAGCGGTTTCACGTCGATCAGGCCTTCGCCCATCAAACGCAGCGCAAGCTCGAATTCCGGATCGAACCGGAACGTGCCGCGCAGCTGCAATTCCTTGGTGACGATGCTGTTGATCGGAAGCGTCATCTCGCCGCCGAGCCCGAGTTGCACAATGATTCCGCCGGGGCGCATCAGATCGAGCGCGGTGCGCAACGCCGCCTGATTGCCGGAGGCTTCGAACAGGACGTCGAACACGCCCTTGCCGGCGCGATAGGGATCGAGCCTGGATGCTTCCGTCGCGCTGTTGACGGTGAGGCTCGCGCCGAGTGTGCGTGCAACGGCCAGCGGCGCGTCGGCGATATCGGTCACGACGACTTCCGCAGCACCGCCGTAGCGCGCCACGACCGCCATCAGCGCGCCGATCGGGCCGCAGCCGGTCACCAGAACGCGTTTTCCCAGCAGAGGGCCCGCCTGCTTTCCGGCGTGGAGGCAGACCGCGAGCGGCTCGGCCATCGCGGCTTCGCCGAGCGAGAGGGAATCGGCGATTGGAATAGCCTGCGATGCCTCGACCGTCACGTTCTCGCGAAAACCGCCCTGCACATGCGGCATGCGCATCGCGCTGCCCATGAAGCGCATGTCGAAGCATTGATTGCGCATTCCCTCGCGGCAATGGATGCAGACGTTGCAGGGTCTGCTCGGATTCACGGCCACCCGCATGCCGGATTTGAGATGCGGCACGTCGCTGCCGACGGCGGCGATCACGCCGGATATTTCGTGTCCGAGCGCCATCGGCTGTTGGATCCGGACCGTGCCGAAGCCACCATGGTGATAATAGTGCAAGTCCGAACCGCAGATGCCGCCGGCCGCGATCCTGACGCGGACTTCGCCGGCACCCGGCGCCGGGTCGGGAAAGCTGTCGATCCGCAGATCTTTCGGAGCGTGGATGACGACGGCTTGCATGGATGTTCTCCTGGCGTTTGGTCGTGGCGGGCGGGCTTACATCGCCGCCAGCATGCCGCCATCGACGTAGATGATCTGGCCGTTGACATAGTCGGACGCGGCTGAGGCGAGGAATACCGCAGCGCCAATCAGTTCGTCGGGACGTCCCCAGCGCTTCGAGGGGATGCGGGACATCAGCCAGCCGTTGAAATCGGGGTTGTTCACCAAAGCCTCGTTCATGTCGGTCAGCATGTAGCCGGGGCCGATGGCGTTGGCCTGGATGCCGCTCGCCGCCCATTCGACCGCCATCGAGCGCGTCAGGTTCTTGATGCCGCCTTTGGCCGCGGTGTAGGGCCCGACCGTCGGCCGCGCCAGTTCGCTCGCCAGCGATCCGATGTTGACGATCTTGCCGCGCTTGCGCGGGATCATGCGTTTGGCTGCTTCGCGGCCGATCACGAAGGCGCTGGTGAGGTTGGTCTCGATCACCTTGCGCCACTCGGCGGAAGAAAATTCGACCAGCGGTTTTCGAACTTGAATGCCGGCATTGTTGACGAGGATGTCGATCTCGATACCGGCAGCGTCGAAGCGGTTAAAGGCTGCAACGATTGCCTCCTCATCGGTGACATCGAAGGCTGAACCTTCCGCGGCGTGTCCGGCGCCGCGAATGTCGGCGACCGCGGTTTCGACGCGTGCGGGATCGACGCCGTTGATGATCAACCGCGCGCCGGCTTTCGCCAACCCCTCGGCAATGGCGCGGCCAAGCCCGCGCGAGGAACCGGTGACCAGGGCGGTGCAGCCGGAGAGATCGAACAGGGCGTGCGACATTTCAAATCCTTAGATGTTGCTGCGGCGCACGGTCAGATCGGAACGATCATAGACCGCGGGCAGAAGGTCGATGCAGAGACCTTCGCCTTCCATCGGATAGACGTAACCGTCCCTGATGTCAGGCATGTTGGTGACGAGTTCATTGTACCAGCCCCTGTAGAAGGCGCGTACGGATTCCTGGATCAGCGTATTCGGCTGGCTGAACGACATATGCACGGCCGCGGCAAAGCCGACCGGGCCGATACAATCGTGCGGCGCGAAGGGACGGTGATAGGTCTCGGCCATGGCGGCGATCTTTCGGCCCTCGGTGAGCCCGCCGGTCCAGCACAGATCGGCCATCACCACATGCATCGCATCGCGGTCGAGCATGTCCTTGTAGGGATAGCGCGAACCGAGCGTCTCGCTGGCGCAGACCCAAACGTCGGTCGAACGGGCATATTCCGCCAGCGCCTGCGGCGAGTTCATGCGGATCGGGTCTTCGTACCAGGTCGGACTGTACGCCTCGAGCACCTTGGCGATCTTCTTGGCGGTCGGCAGATTCCACAGCGAGTGGAATTCGACCATGATCTCCATTCTGTCGCCGACGGCTTTGCGGATTTTCTCGAAGGGCTCGACGGCCTTCTTCATCTGTTCCGCGCTGATGAACAGGCCCTGGTTCTCCTGCGCCGCCGGATCGAACGGCCAGATCTTCATCGCGCCGATTCCGCTTTCCAGCAGGCTTTCGGCCACCGCGTCGGCGCGGTGCATAAAGCCGTCGAGGTCTTCATAGGGGCCGTCGGACGCACCGAGGTTCCAGTTGGATACCGGCTTGATGTTGGTGGAGCGGACATATTGATAGCCCGCGCAGGTATTGTAGATGCGCTGCCTGTCGCGGCAGAGACCGCCCAGCATCTGATGGACCGGCTGATGGCAGACCTTGCCGAACAGGTCCCACAGCGCGATGTCGATGGCGGAAGCGGCACGATACTCGACCCCGGTTGAGGACTGCGCCATCGGCAGGTTGAGCATGTCGCGATGGATTGCCTCGATATGCAGCGGATCGCGGCCGAGCAGCCGTCCGGCGAAGGTATCGTGGATCTGGGCCTCGACGGCACCCGCGCCGTAAAAGGTTTCGCCGAGGCCGATTATTCCGGCGTCGGTGTGCACACGGACCCACAGCACGTTGGCGAATTCTTCGGTGCGCAGGGTCTCGATCGAAATGATCTTCACGGCGGGCGTCCTCCCATGGGCTTGGCCCTCGCGCGACGGACGGTCCGGGGCAGGAGGGCTCTTGTTGGTTGCGACGGCCGCATTTCGGGCCGCGATTGCACGGGAGACTAGCGCTGCTTGTAATATATCACAATATGTTTTATAATTGCGGCTTGGGATAGCGACCCGGCGAAAATGCGGGCGGAGGAAACAGGGATGGCACGGCGCAAGAGCGCTCTGGAACTGGTGCGTCCGGACGCAAATGGCGCGCCGAGCCGGCGCAACCGCATCAACTTCTTCGAACTCGCCTACCAGCGCATCGAAGACCTCTTGGTCAATTGCGAGCTGAAGCCCGGACGGTTCCTGACGGTGCAGGAACTGCAGACCGTCACCGGATTCGGACGGACGCCGGTGCACAACGCGGTCAACCAGTTCGCGGCCGATACGCTGATCATCATCCGGCCCCGTCACGGCCTGCAGATCGCGCCGATCGATCTGGCGCGCGAGCGGCTGCTGCTGAAGCTCAGGCGCGACATCGAGCGCTTCGTCGTCAAGCTCGCGGCCGAGCGCGCCAGCCTCTCGCACCGCAATCAGGCGCTCCGGATCGAGCGCGTGCTGAAGGAAAAGCACGACACGCTGACGCTGGCCGAATTCAACAGCCTCGATCGCCGCATCGATACGCTGATCCTGGCTGCGGCCGGCGAGCCCTTCCTCGCCCATACGCTAAAACCCCTGCACACCATCTATCGCCGCATCGGCTTCATTCATCACCGCTATATGCCGGGCCACGCCGACCTTTCAGGCACCATCGACAGCCATCTTGCGATCCTGAGCGTCGTTGCCAACCGGCGGGTCGATCGCGCCGAAGCGGCGGTCGATGTGCTGATCGATTTCATGGACGGCATGTTCGAAGGCATGGAATCCGACATCGATCCGGCGCTGCTCGATTGCAGCATCGAGCCGTTGCCCGGCCTCTAGCAATCGCGATTTTACAAAAACACAGGGAGTAGCGAACATGACGACGGCAGTTCTTCCACAGCGCGCGGCGATGGATAGCGCCGTCCGCTACCTCATCACCAGATACAGCCCCAAGGGCAACAAGGTCGGATGGCTGATGATGGCCTCGATCCTGGTCGAAGCCTGGGATCTGTATTCCATCGCGTTCGTTCTGATCTTCATCCGCGAACAATATCAGCCGGATCCGTTGCTGCTGGGTCTCGCGGCCGCCGGCACGCAAGGCGGCGCGCTGATCGGCGCCTTGATCGGCGGATGGCTGTCCGACAAGATCGGCCGGCGCATCATGTTCCTGGTGACGATGATCCTGTTCATCATCCTGGCGCTCGCGCAGGCATTCGTCACCAACATCGGGGAACTCATTGTCATTCGCTTCCTGCTGGGCGTCCCGCTCGGCAGCGATATCTCGACCGGCTACACCTACATCATGGAGTCCATGGCCAAGGGTGAGCGCGAGGTGATGGGCAACCGCTGGCAGTTCATGTTTGCGATCGGCGAAGTGTTCACTTTGGGCGTGATCGCGATCTTCCTCATTCTCAACCTCGACCACGAGACGGTCTGGCGGGTGACGCTGGGATTGGGCGCACTGCCTGCGTTCGTCATTCTCGTCATGCGTCACGACATACCGGAAACGGCGGTGTGGCTGGTGCAGAAAGGCCGCTTCCGCGAGGCCAAGCAGGTCGCACGCGAGATGTATAATGATCCGCTGGACATGCTGCCGAACGAAGACATTGTCGTGCCGAAGGCGCGCCCGGCGGCCTTCCTGGCCGATCTGCGCAAGGATCCGATCCGCTGGCGCGCGACGTTGTATGGCTGGATCGCCTGCTTTGCGCAGGCGAGCGAGTTCTCGACCTTCGCTTTCTATCTGCCGGTACTATTCGCGATGGTCGGCGTCTCCACCATCCTCGGCAATAATCTCGTCACCATGGCGCTGTTCGCGTTTGCAGCCGTGTCCGGCTGGGTCGGGCCGCTGCTGACGCCGAAGATCGGCCATCGCGGCATCGGCATTGCCGGATTTTCGATCGTGCTGGTTTCGCTGCTGATCGCCGCGGCAGCACTTTATACCGACTACAAATACGTCCTGCCCTTCGCCGCGGCAGGCATGCTGTGGGGCCACTATTGGGACGCCTCGAACTGCATGACGATCCCGACCATGGTAGCGAAGCCGGAGTATCGCGGAACCGCGAGCGGCTTTGCCTACATGTTCGTCAAGCTGCCGTCGTTCCTGGCGATCTTCCTGTTCCCGTCGCTGTTCGCGGCGATCGGGCAGGCCAACGCCACGCTGTTCGTCGCGATCTTCCCGCTGATCGGGCTGTTGGCCGCGATCTTCATCCTGCCGGAGGTCTACGGCTACGAGCACGACTGACAGGAGAGGGGGCGCAGGTCGAATCCAATTTGTCGGATCCTATTTGGGTTCAGCTTTGACCGCGCCCCTTAATCCGGCCTGCTGCTGGATCCGCTCCAGCAGTCCGTTGGACTGGACTTCCTTCACAAACGCCGCAACGAAAGCCAGGCCTTGCTCGCGGCCTTTGGGAACCGCGATGGCCATATGCTCCAGTCCCCAATTGCCGTCGAGCACCCGCGCACCGGCATGGAATCCGACATTTCGAACAGCGTGGGCTTGTTGGTTGCATAGGTGTCGAGTTCGCCGCGGCCGAGCATCTCGACCGCCAGCTTGACGCTTTCCGCCGGAACGATCTTTGCGTTCCTGAACCTGGCGGGGAGGCTGCGTTCCGACGTGCTGCCCTTGGTGACCCCGATGCGAACGCCCGGCCGGTCTAGGTCGTCGGCGCGGCTGATCGGGGAATTGGCCGAGACGAGATAGCCGAGCTCGACCGATATTATGGGCGGACTGAAGCTGACGTCGTTTGCCCGCGCCGGCGTGGCGTTGGTGACGGTGAAATCGACCTCGCCGTTCTTGATGGCGCTGACGACATCCGCGACACGCTGGAACGTGACGTATTCGACCGGCCGCCTGGCGAACTCGGCTCCGAGGTCGTAGGGCACGCCGTGGGTTTGCTTGGTCGCGCTCCTCTTGGTTTGCTCTTTTGCGGCTCGCCGCCCGACGGGACAGGATCGGCTGCAGCGCCGTGGCGGGCCGGTGTAACCTAGTCCAGTACTAATGCCCATTATTCCCGTTGACCAGACCTGATATTTTGTACATACGTACAAATAGCATGATCCGCAAGTCGACCAGCAAGGCCACCGATCAGGCCGCCGCAAGCCGCAAACCGAATTTGCGGGAGGCGATCCTTGCCGCCGCGGAGGAGCTGTTCTCGACCAACGGCTTTAACGCCGTGTCGGTTCGCGACATTGCGCAGGCCGCCGGCGCCAATCCCGGCAGCGTGACCTATCACTTCAAGACCAAGGACGGTCTGCTGCTGGAGATCTACAGGCGCCATTGCGGGCCGATGAACCGCAGACGCTCCGAATTGCTGGCGGCCGCCAGACGGGTTCGCGATCTGCAGGACAGGCTGGAGGCGATCGTCCGCGCCTTTGTGCTGCCCGCCTTCTCTTCAGGCAGCGATCTCGCGGGTGGGGGCGCGCGGTTCACGCGGCTGCGCGCCGTCATGTCGGCCGAGGGCAACGAAGTTGCGCGCAAGATCATCGCGCAGACCTTTGACGACACCAGCCACGCCTTCATCGACGCGATCCACGAAAGCCTGCCGCATGTCCCGCGTACCGAGATCGTCTGGCGCAGCCATTTCCTGCTCGGCGCGCTCTATTACACGCTGGTGACGCCCGAACGCGTCTCGCGCCTGTCGCGCGGCAGCGCCGATGGCGGCGATGCGGGAAATGCGATCGAGCAGCTGGTGCGGGCGACAGTCGCCTCATTCCAGGCGCCCCCGCTCGATCAGCCGGCGCCCGCGCGGCGCCGGTCTGCAGATCATCCGAAGACTTAAGGCCGAACGCCGCCGGCGTGATTACCGAAGCCATCCCTTGAACCAGGTTGCATGCGCGAGGAAGGAGACATTGCCATGAGCACATTGCCGTCCCACGACGCAGCATGGCCGACTCCTACGACAATTTGCGGTGACGCCGGGATGGAAACGGGGGCGGATCCAAGATGGCGAACTTCGAACTGAGAGAGGCCGAATGAACAGGCGAGAATATTTGCGTATGTTGGCCGGCCTCGCCGGCGCGGCCGCCATGGCGTCGGAGGCCCGTGGGCAAAGCGAGGCGCCGAAGCCTATTCCTTCGATAGCGCCGCCCGATCCGAATACAAAGGTTCCGGACTTCAAGCTGCCGCCAAAGTCCTGCGACACCCACACGCACATCTTCGGGCCGGCCAGCACATATCCCTTCGCCGCCAATCGTCCCTACAACCCGCCCGAAGCGCCGCTGGAAGCCTTTCGCGCGCTGCACCAGAAAATCGGCGTCGAGCGCTGCGTGATCGTCAATGCGACGGTCCACGGCACGGATAACCGGGTGGTGACGGATGCGATTGCGCAAAGCGGCGGCGCCTACAAGGGGATCGCGAACGTCAACGACGAGATGTCCGACAAGGAACTCGAGGGGCTGGACAAGGCCGGCATTCGCGGCTGCCGCTTCGCATTCCTGAAGCGCCTCGGCGGCGTCGGCGACATGGCGAAGTTCAACCGCATCGTTCATCGCGTCGCCGAACTTGGCTGGCACGTCGATGTCTATTTCGAGCCCGGCACCATCGGCGAATTCGCGCCGACCTTAAGCGTGCTGCCGACCAGCTATGTCATCGACCACATGGGGACCACGCTCGCCGCCAAAGGCCTCGACGATCCCTCGTTCCAGGCGCTGCTCGACCTGCAAGCCAAGGACGAAAAATGCTGGGTCAAGATATCAGGCCTGGAACGGGCTTCCGCCGGCGGCAGGCCGTTCCATGATTCCGTGCCGTTTGCCAAAAAGCTGATCGATAACGCGCCCGATCGCGTGCTCTGGGGTACCGATTGGCCGCATCCGAACGTCAAGATCATGCCGAACGACGGCGAGATCGTTGATCTGATCCCGCTCTACGCGCCGGATCCGGCGGTGCGACAAAAGCTTCTCGTCGAAAATCCCGCCAAACTGTTCAAGTTCACCTGACCATGCTCAAGCCGACCATTCCCGGACCTGATCCGGATACGAAAACCCCGAAATTCAAATTGCCGCCGCTGGCCTGCGATGCGCATTGCCACATCTTCGGACCGCACGCGAAATATCCCTACGCTGTGGATCGGCCTTACACGCCTCCCGATGCGGGGTTGGAGGACTTTCGGGCGTTGCACGCCAAGCTCGGTGTCGGCCGCGCCGTCATCGTCAATGCCAGCGTGCACGGTACCGACAACCGGGTCGCGCTCGATGCGATCGCCGCCAGCAACGGCGCCTACCGCGCCGTCGCCAATATCGACGAGAACATCACCGAGCGCGAATTGCGCGTGCTTCACGACGGCGGCTTTCGCGGCTGCCGGTTCAACTTCGTCCGGCATCTCGGCGGCGTTCCCGACATGCGGGTGTTTGACCGGGTGGTGCAGATGATCGCGCCGCTGGGCTGGCACGTCGATCTGCACTTCGACGCCATCGACCTCCCTGAGTATGCCAAAATGCTGGCGCGGCTTCCGGTGCGTTACACCATCGATCATATGGGCCGGGTGAAGGCGTCGGACGGCCTCGATCAGCTTCCGTTCAGGACATTGATCGAGCTGATGCAGCGTGACGAAAAATGCTGGGTCAAGGTTTGCGGCAGCGAGCGGGTATCCTCCGCCGGTCCGCCCTTCGTCGATGCGGTGCCGTTCGCGCGGCGCATCGTCGAGACGGCGCCGGATAGGGTGATCTGGGGCACCGATTGGCCGCATCCCAACGTCAAGGTGATGCCGAATGACGGCGACCTGGTCGACCTCGTTCCCCTGTTCGCGCCGGAGCCGGAGCTTCAGGAAAAGCTGCTGGTCGGCAATCCCGCCCGGCTCTTCGAATTCGGAACGGGACAATGACTGCTTTGGCGATGGAAACGCGGCGGACCACGGCGTGGTGGAAGGTCTGGGTTCAGGTCCTGATCGCGATGGCGATCGGCATTGCACTCGGAATCGGCAACGCGGTGACCATCGTGATCGCCAAATGGGAAGACGCGCTCGATGAGCGGCGTATGCAGCGGGTCTTGAATGGAGAAGCCTTGCCCGCGGCCGTGGTGTAGCATCGATCGCCTGCCCAAGGATCTGTCGCTGAAATTCCAACCAAAAGGGGAGTTTGCATCCCATGAAGACCGGACTTGTTGTGTCAGCCCATCCCGGAGATTTCGTCTGGCGCGCCGGCGGCGCCATCGCGCTTCACGTCAAGAAGGGCTATCGCGTCAAGATCGTGTGCCTGGCATTCGGCGAACGCGGTGAATCCCAGTTCGCCTGGAAGCAGCCGGGCATGACGCTCGACAAGGTCAAGGCCGGCCGCAAGGACGAGGCGGAGCGGGCGGCGGCTTCACTCGGCGCCGAGATCGAATTCTTCGATGCTGGCGATTATCCGCTGCGGCTGACGGACGCCCATATGGAGCGGCTGATCGACATCTACCGCGAAACCAACCCGAGTTTTGTTCTCACGCATTCGCTGGAAGATCCCTACAACGTCGATCACCCGGCAGCTACGGCCTATGCGCAGGAGGCGCGGATCGTGGCGCAGGCGATGGGGCACAAGCCGCAAGCCGAGTACAGTTACAACGCCCCGCCGGTGTTCCTGTTCGAGCCGCATCAACCGGAGATGTGCAATTTCAAGCCGCAGGTGATCCTCAACATCGACGAGGTCTGGGATATCAAGCGCAAGACGTTTGAGATTCTCGCCGCGCAAAAGCACCTGTGGGCCTACTATGAGCGCGTCGCGCTGCAACGCGGCATGCAGGGTGGCCGCAACTCGGGCAAGGCCATGACCTATGGCGAGGCCTATCAACGGCTGTTCCCGATGGCATTGGAGGAACTGGCATGAAGACCGTCGTTGTCCGCAACATCAAGCGAACCGATGCCGATCTGGTCAAACGGCTCGGCGCGCTCGGCACCGCCACCGTGCACGAAGCCTATGGCCGCTTCGGCCTGATGAAGCCCTATCTGCGCCCGGTATGGACCGGCGCCGAGGCCGCGGGCACCGCGATCACCGTGCTGGCGCATCCCGGCGACAACTGGATGATCCATGTCGCGGTCGAACAGTGCAAGCCCGGCGACATCCTGGTGGTCGGCTGCAGCGCCGATAACACCGACGGCATGTTCGGCGATCTGCTGGCGACCTCGCTGATGGCGCGCGGCGTCACCGGACTCGTGATCGACGCCGGCGCGCGCGATGCAAAGTCGCTGCGCGAAATGGGCTTTCCGGTATGGTCGAAGGCGATCTCCGCCAAGGGCACGGTGAAGGCGACGCTCGGCGCCGTCAACGTGCCCGTGGTCTGCGCCGGGATCAACGTGATGCCGGGCGATGCCGTGATCGCCGATGACGACGGCGTCGTGGTGGTCAGGCGACGGGATGCAGCCGACGTCGTGGCGAAGGGCGAAAAGCGCCATGCCGACGAGGAGGGCAAGCGCAAGCAGCTCGCGGCGGGCGTGCTCGGGCTCGACATGTACAATATGCGCGAGCCGCTCGCGAAGGCGGGCCTCGTCTATATCGACGAGCCGGAGGAGGACTGAGGTGGCGATGCGCCTGCGCACGCTGCTCGGCGACCATCCCGGCACGTCGGCGCTGAAGAGCGGTTCGATCAAATCCGATTTGGTCGAATTTGACTTCGTCGACTATTCGCCGACCAACAAGGGTTTTAAGCCCATGGTCCGCGAAGCGGCGTTCGACGTCTCGGAGATGGCGATCGTCACCTATCTGATGGCGAAAAGTGTTGGCAAGCCGATGGTGCTGCTGCCGAACGTGGTGGTGGCGCGGTTTCAGCATGGCCACGCGCTGTATAATGCGAGGCGGGGAACGCTGAGGCCGGCCGATTTGAACGGCAAGCGCGTCGGCATCCGCTCCTTCACAACCACCACCGGCGCCTGGCTGCGCGGCATTTTAGCCAATGATTACGGCGTCGATCTTGGTTCGATCGACTGGGTCACCTTCGAGGACGCCCATGTTGCCGAGTTCAGGGATACGACCAAGCGAGCGCCGGCGGGCAAGCAAATCATCCAGATGCTGATCGACGGCGAACTCGATGCAGTGCTCGGCGAGAAATCGGAACATCCGGACCTGAAGCCGCTATTTCCGGATGCCGAAGGCGAAGAAAAAGCCTGGTTCGCCAAACACGGCGTGGTGCCGATCAACCATATGGTTGTCGTGAGGCAGGAATTATCCGACAGACATCCTGACGCCGTGCGGGAAGTGCATCGGCTGCTCCAGGAGTCCGCCAAGGGCTCTGCCGCCGCGCCGGGTTTCAATGCAAATGACATCCACCGCTCGCTGGAAATGATCATCGGATATACCGCGCAGCAAGGGTTGATTCCCCGGGCCTACGCCGTCGATGAGTTGTTCGATAATGTGACGCGGGCGTTACGTTAAGGAGAACCGCCAATGAACCCGGAGCCGATCTTCGATCTCGCCCATCTCGGCCACATGGAATTGCTGACGCCGAAGCCCGACGAGAGCGAAAAGTTCTTCGTCGACGTCATGGGCATGACGATCAGCGGCAGGAAGGGCGAGTCGGTCTATCTGCGCGGCTGGGACGATTACGAGCGCTATTCGCTCAAGCTCACCGCATCGAAGACCTCGGGCATGGAGCATATGGCGCTGCGCGCTCGCAGCCCGCAGGCGCTGGAGCGCCGGGTTGCCGCGCTCAAGGGTTCCGGCTTCGACATCGGTTGGATCGATGGCGACATGGGGCAGGGACCGGCGTTCCGCTGCCGGGATCCCGACGGCCATATCGTCGAACTCTATTACGAGACCGAATGGTATCAGGCGCCGCCGGAACTAAAGCCCGCGCTGAAGAACCAGGCGCAGCGCTTTCCCGCGCGCGGCGTCAATGTCCGGCGGCTCGATCACCTCAATTGCCTGGCCGTCGACATCAAGGCCAACCGCATCTTCTTCGAAAAATATCTGGGCTGCCGGCTGACCGAGCAGATCGTGCTCAATGACGGCACCGAAGCCGCGATGTGGATGACGATGTCGAACAAGAGCTACGACTTCGCCTATTCGCATGACCGTTCGAATGTGCCCGGCCGTTTCCACCACATCACCTACGCGCTCGACAGCCGCGAGGAAATCCTGCGTGCCGCCGACATCTTTCTGGAGAACGGCGTCTATATCGAGACCGGCCCGCACAAGCATGCGATCCAGCAGACCTTCTTCCTCTACGTCTACGAGCCCGGCGGCAACCGCGTCGAAGTCGCCAATGCCGGCGCCCGCCTGATCCTGGCGCCGGACTGGAAGCCGATCGTGTGGACCGAGGAAGAGCGCAAGAAGGGCCAGGCGTGGGGCCTGAAGACGATCGAGTCGTTTCACACGCATGGGACGCCGCCGGTGTGAGAGAGAGTTGAGGAATTACGGTTCCGCTCTGCCGTGAACAATGGTGGGCTAATGGCGGCCGACGCCGCAGCCTCCTTTGAGTCAGCCGTGATGGCCCCGAGACCATCCTCGGATCGCCCGAACACCTGCTTATATTTTTCCGTGACGCTCGTGCCGGTCACCGGCGACAACAAGCCACCGGAAGTCTTGCGCTACCGGCAGGTCTATCTGTCGTCCCGGCAGTAGCGGCGGACACCGAGCGGCAGCCGTTGCCGGGTCCCAAACCGCGCCAAAAACGTGATAGCCATGTTGGTTATCGCGGGCGCGGTTCGGGGAGGGAACGGCTGTTGGCAAACCTTTGGGCCCGGAAGTCCGCGGCGGAATTGTTGCAGGAGCTTGCGCTTGGGGACAGCGACGCGGAGGTGCATCCGCTGAAGCGATCATTGTCCGCGCTCAACCTCGTCGCGATCGGCATCGGCGGAATTATCGGCGCGGGCATCTTCGTCCTGACCGGGCATGCCGCGGCGACGAACGCCGGGCCAGCGGTGACGCTGTCGTTTCTGCTCGGTGCGGTCGCCTGTGCATTCGCCGGGCTTTGCTACGCCGAGATGGCGTCGACCGTTCCGATCAGCGGCAGTGCCTATACCTACGCCTATGCGACGCTTGGCGAGCTGATGGCGTGGATCATCGGCTGGGACCTCATCCTCGAATACGCGGTCGGCGCTGTGACGGTTGCGATCGGATGGTCGGGCTATGTCGTCAGCTTCGCCAGGGATTTTGGTCTCGATTTGCCGTCGCGGCTGGTTTCGTCCCCGCTGAGCTTTGACGACAAGACGCACGCTTGGTCGTCGACCGGTGCGATTTTCAACGTCCCGGCGATGCTCATCATCGTTCTCGTGACGGCGCTGCTGGTGGTGGGCATCCGCGAGTCGGCGCGCTTCAACGGCTTTGTCGTCGCGGTCAAGCTGACGGTCATCGCGCTCTTCATTATTTGTACGGCTTCGTCGGTGACGTCAGCGAACTGGGTTACGTCAAGCAATCCCAATGGTGCATTCATCCCGCCGAACGCCGGCCCGGGCACCTATGGCTGGTCAGGCGTGATCCGCGGCGCGGCCGTGGTGTTCTTTGCCTATATCGGTTTCGACGCGGTTTCGGCCACGGCGCAGGAAGCGCGGACACCGCAGCGCGATATGCCGATCGGAATTCTGGGCTCGCTTGTCATCTGTACCGTCCTCTACGTCGCGGTTGGTTTTGTGCTGACCGGGATCGTACCGTTCGATCGCTTGAACGTTCCCGATCCGATTGCGGTTGGCGTCGATGCCGCCGGGGTCGGATGGCTGTCGCCGCTGATCAAGCTCGGCATCCTGTTCGGGCTGACGTCGGTTATTCTGGTCAGCCTGCTGCCGCAGCCGCGGATTTTTCGCGCCATGGCGCATGACGGATTGCTGCCGCCGATTGCCGCGAAAATTCACCCCCGGTTCCGGACGCCTTATGTCTCCACCATCGGCTGCGGAATTGTCGTCGCGGTTCTCGCCGGCCTGTTGCCGATCGGCCTCGTCGGCGAGCTCGTCAGCATTGGAACGCTGTTCGCATTCGCCGTGGTTTCGATCGGCACGCTGGTGCTGCGGTTTGTCGAGCCGGAGCTCGTCCGTCCGTTTCGATCTCCGGCGATCTGGTTGGTGGCGCCGGCCGGCGCCGCCATCTCCATTTTTTTGATGGTCAGCCTGCCGCTGGATACCTGGATCAGATTGGCGGTCTGGCTTGCGGTCGGGCTGGCCATTTATTTCGCGTACGGGTCCCGGCACAGCATGAAGGCAAACCGCCGTTCGCAGATGTGAAAATTGCTTCCGCAGTCTGGCGACAGCAAGATTCCATCACGTCCGAATGCCATCACCGCTGCGCTGTGATCGGGGGACTAACCAAATCCGGCAGAATGCCCATATTTTCTGCACAGACGGGTGGAATAAATCTATCCTCGTCCGTTTCGAAAGGTGCGCATTTGGTTTCCGAAAGCGACCTGGAGGCTGCTCTTGATTCCGTCCGGGCTCGGGCAGCCGGATCGGTCGAGGGTATTTTTGGTCCAGCCTCGATAACCTGGAGGATCGACAGGGAAGCCGTCATCTTTTTGGGTGCCGGTCGTGCCTTGCTCCTTCAGCTGGCGCATCCCTGGGTCGCCGCCGCCGTGGCCGAGCACTCTCGGACCTTTGCGGATCCGATCGGTCGCTTCCATCGAACCTT
The DNA here is from genome assembly GCA_900129675.1 of Bradyrhizobium erythrophlei. GTDB lineage: Bacteria > Pseudomonadota > Alphaproteobacteria > Rhizobiales > Xanthobacteraceae > Bradyrhizobium > Bradyrhizobium erythrophlei_A. Next base: position 1,043,922 of record FSRD01000003.1, read on the forward strand.
TGACGTTGTGTTCACAATGGTGTTCGGCTCGCGCGACAGGGCCCTTGCTGCTGCCCGACGCATGCATCAGCGTCACGCCACGATCGTTGGCCGCTTGCCCGAAGCAATCGGTCCCTTCGCGAGTGGCTCACCCTACCGCGCCAACGAGGTCGCAGCGTTGCGCTGGGTTCACGCGACCCTGGTCGAGACCGCTCTCATCGTGCACGACCTGGTTTTGCCTCCGCTCTCGGTCGAAGAGCGCGAGCGATATTGGGCCGAAAGCCGGCTTTATGGGGCATTGTTCGGGCTAACGTCGGCCGACTTGCCGGCGGATTGGGAATCATTCGCCGCCTACAACGCTTCCATGATGCAATCGGATACGTTGTCCGTCAGCGCCGCAGCACGCGAGGTGGCTGGACAGATCTTCGCCGGCGGACGACCATGGTTGCGGCCGCCACGATGGTACCAGGCCCTGAGTGCCCAGCTGCTGCCAGACCGATTGCGCATGGGCTTCGGATTCGTCCTCGACGAACGTGACCGGAAAGCCGCAGAACGTGCGCTTGCATGGATACGACGCGTGTATCCCAAAATACCGACCCGCCTTCGGTACGTCGGTCCTTACCAGGAAGCTCAAGCGCGACTACAAGGAAAGCAACAGCTCGGCTGGGCAACCCGATGTCTTAACAGAGCCTGGATCGGGCGGCCCCAATTGGATGATCGCTGGAACAGGTGAAGCTCTCCTAAACGCAATCTACAGGGCATGCGCTGTTCAGCTCTGTGCCACAGGCAGTCGTGAACACTTCAGTCCTCGTGGAGCTCTCCGATATGATGCTGGGCATATAGCTCAAGGCCGATCCTCGAGACGAGATCGATCTGGGTTTCCAGAAAGTCGATGTGCTCTTCCTCATCGTGCATGAGCTGCTCAAACAGGTCTCGTGTCACGTAGTCCTTGACCGAATGGCAATGGGTTGCGGCTTCAGCGTAAAGGGAGCGCGCCGACAATTCGGCTTGCAAGTCGCTATCGAGTACGGCCTTCACGGTCTTCCCGATATGAAGGGATTCCAGCGTCTGCATATTGGGAGATCCATCGAGGAAGATGATGCGTTCGATGAGCTTGTCTGCATGTTGCATCTCTTCAATCGATTCCTTGCGCCACGTCTTGGCCAGTACTTTGTAGCCCCAATTGTCGAGCAGTCGGTAATGCAGCCAGTATTGGTTCACCGCGGTGAGCTCGTGTCGCAGCGCTTTATTGAGGTATTCGATAACTTCTTTATCGCCCTTCATGCTCTGCTCCTTTTCGCGGGTGCCATTCGAATCGTTTTGTCGAGTGGGCGCCTGGAACTTGATGCTTGGCCGACACGATGGAGAGTTTAGAGCGTCAGCGCTTTCGGTTCGAGCAGTTTGGGGCATCTACCGCTCGCCGGGAGCGGCGACGCAAGGAAAGGGGCGCTCAGCGTTGACTTGCTCACCGTTCGACACACATGAGGCGGATGTTAATCTGTGCGCCGCAACTTCAAAAGGCGTGGGGAAATAGAACGGGGGAGTTTTGGCCATGATCGAGGGGATCAGCGCGGTCACCCTGGGCACCCATGAAATGCCGCGTGCTGTCCGGTTCTACCGAGCGCTGGGGTTTGAGGTCCTGCATGGCGGCGAAGGCTCATCATTCACCAGCTTTCGAGCAGGGACAGGTTACCTCAACCTCATCGTTCAACCTGCCGAACGACGCTGGTCTTGGTGGGGTCGGGTCATCTTCTACGTCACCGATGTTGACGTACTTTACGAACGCGCGCTCGCAGCGGGATACCAGCCGGTGACTGTGCCCCGCGATGCCGAATGGGGTGAGCGCTTCTTCCACCTGGTTGACCCCGACGGCCACGAACTCAGTTTCGCCCGGCCTTTGCTTCCGGCTTCCGTCCAATAGCGGATCGAAGCGGCAAAGCGCTCGACTTGCATCAGGAAGTTGGCGAGCTTGCCGAGACGGACGGCCATCACCCTGACATCAGCTTCGGCCCGGGTCATGCTGTTGTCTCTCCAGCAAAGAACAAAGGATGGCAACGAACGATCGCATCGTCACTGGAATTGCCGTGTCTCACTTATGGGGTGCAGTCCAGTGCACCCGATTTCAAATTCGACCAGTCGACGGGATAACGATTACCATCGGTGCGCGCCGGTCCGGCGGGCATCGCCTGGCAATTCTCTTCCGTGCTCGCGAGGTCCGGAAAACTCGCCAACCACACTGCGACAACGATTGCGCCAATCGCAATCCAGCGCGTCACGGGCGTACCAAAAGCCGGTCAATCATTCCGATGCGATGCTCGCTCTCAGGTCGGGAGGTCAAACCGCTCGTCGGTTCCCGGCAACAAAGCCGTAGATCACGAGAACGATGACCGCCCCTACGACGGAGCCGATGAAGCCGGCACTCTCGCCTGCCTTGTACCAATTGAGCGCTTGCCCGAGATAGGAAGCTACGAATGCGCCCACTATGCCGAGGATGGTCGTCATGATGAAGCCCGATGGTTCGTTGTTTCCGGGCATGATGAACTTCGCAACAACGCCGGCCAAAAATCCGATGATGATGGTCCAGATGATGCTCATTGGTTTGCTCCGAATGTTCGATGATGAATTCAGGCGGGTCGCGGCGGTAAACGACCATCAGGCGTGTATTTGTCGACGGCCGTTGGCAGTTCTTGTGACAATCGTGCGCCTTGCTCGCTGCGCTGACGAGTTCTTTCAAAATTTTGAGCTGGTCAGCCTCGATCGCATCGTTGATTTGGATCAAGGATCGCGTCGTCCGCCTAAACGAAAAGGACCACCGGAGCGACCGATGGTCCCAAAAGTCCAGGTTCTTTACTGGCAGAGGTGCTGACGGCCATCCTCGCCACGGTAATATGTGCCCGGCTGGCATACAAAGCCCTGACCGTAGGAAGGATAGTGATAGTAGCCATAGGCCCCGGCTGCCGCCGCCGCTCCAACCACCGCAGTACCGTACACTGCCCTTCGCGTCTGGCGACGCGCAACACCGGCAACGCTTACGGGTGTCAGTGGACGACCAACGCGGGCCTGGGCGCTCTCGACCGACAGCGAAACGCCGCCTTGTTCAGGCCAGCCGAAGGAGAAAATTGCCGAACACGCGAAAGCAGCAATTGCAAGGGCAGATTTGCTTATCATTTTCATGGGTCTTTCCTTTCAAAGAACGCCTCCGCCGCAGCATCCTGTGACCGGAGTGTGCACTGCTTGATCCAGATCAAGCCAATTGAAGCTAGTTCTTAACGTCGACACGCCGCGGCAAAGTTGGAAGTTGGCTCGATTGGCGAGCGTACCAAGAAGGATCTGGGCGTCCGCGGCAAGGGAGCGGTCGCCAAGATCAAGGAAAAAACGAACAGGCCACCGGAGCGACCTATGGTCTTGCCAGCATACTGCGGACAGCGCCGGTTGCCCTGATTGGCGGATGCTCCAAGTATTCACGCACGAGCCTAACCATGATCAACCCTGCTTCCTCCTCTGCTGGAACGATAGCAAAGGACGGCGACACGGCGCTCGTGCTTTCGCGACAGATTGATGAGTAGTTGTTGGTACCCAAAGAATGGGAAGCAGCGAGATCATGAGACATGAGTACGGTCCCCCTTCGCAGTGGTCGCAGCCGACTGTTGACGAATTTTAGGGGATTTGGTGCGCCCGTCCTCGACCCACATCCCCGAATTATTGCTGGTTATCTAATCAACACAAATAAGCGATCACGCCCGCGCGCTCTATTGCCTCATAGGCCATTGTCCTAAAAGCCAACGGCGTAATTCTCGCCAAGCGAGGCGGCGGTGCACCCGTCACGATCAAGGGATTTCCTCAATTGATCTTGATCAAGGGACTTTCGGCCAGCGGGAGATCACTATCACCGCGCTTTTCTCTCCGTGAGGGCCCTGGGATGAAGTACCTATGCGAATTTATGTCTGAAAGCTGGGCCGCCGTAGCGGCGGTGCTGTGGTTCGTATCGGCAAGCATTAGGCTGAAAAAGCCAAATCGGATCAGGCAGGGATTAGAGAGCGGCTTTGATGATCCCAAGGCCATCCTCGTCATGGTCTACAAGCAAAGCCGGTGGAGCGCTTGGGCGGCTATCGCCGCTGGTTTGGCAGCCGTTTTTGCCATCACGGACGGACTTCTGCCCGGTACCCGGTAAAGGACTATTTTGAAACGTTATTTTTTGGCAGCTGGCGCGGCTAAGTCCGTTCGGCATTTTGGATATTGAGACCCAGCGTGAAGCTGTCGCGACCTACCTTAACGGCGGCCGGTGGACCCTGGTGTCCGAACCGTTGAGACGCCGGAAGTCGGATCGGCCCAAGTTGGCAGCGGCGTTCTCGCACGCCAAGGCCATTCCGAAAGGTGCCCGCAGGCACCGTGATCGCGATGCACCCGACGGTCGAACCGGAATTGAGAAAGGGCGAGACCGTCATCGATGCGATCGAACGGGTTCGACGACGCGGTCGCGAACTGCAAGCCGATCTGAACAAAATTCGCGCGTCGCCCTGGCCGAGCACCATCGCTAAGCGGAAAATGCGTGAACAGATCGAGCAATTGGCGGAAGCCGGAGAACCGCTCGTGTCAGACGCGATCGATCACGGTGAGCCGATCGAGTTTCGGACCCGAGCTCGCGGATAAGTTCACCGGATGCGCCGCTCTCGATCGGTCGAGCATAGGCAACCGGTGCGTGGGGAGCAGCGGCGGGTAGTTGTGGCCCGCCGCCGTGAACCTTCTGCCTGTCACGGCTCTGTCATAAACCAATGTCAGCCTTGGTCCATGGGGCAGGACGACCGGTTATTCACGGCGTTAGCGATCCTCGCGGGGATCGGATCGACGGCGTTGCTCGCCATAGCGCTCGTCCTCTGACTTTCAGCCCGCTTTTCCCTCCGCCCCGATCCCTGTTTCCCGGCCCGGAAACCCGGTTTACCGCGATTCATGCAAGCGGCCCGGCCCTCGTTAGGACCGAGCCGGTAAACGCGCCAGTGGCCGCCGCCGATCGGAAGTCCGCCTCGGTCAGCGTCAGGTCCCGGCGGCTTCTCTACCTTTACGCCGCCATGGGCGCCGACGCACAACACCATCAAGCTGCTCGGAGCTTGATCCAGATCAAGTCCCGTGGCGAGATAGGCAAGATTGAATTGCCATCGGTGCGGCACGCCTTGTTCAGACCAGCGAGAGGCTGCCGCCCAGCCACGGGCGACTGGCGATGCCCCTGCAATTCCACCGTGCCGTCGAGAACATGGAAATATGGAGCGCAACCAGCGACGGCTATTCTTTCGTGATCAGTTTCGAAAGTCCCGCCGGTCCCGGCTTTCACGGAAGGCCCGGGTATGTGGCGTCATGGCGTCTGGCTTATCGAGGTCGTGGCGCAATCAGGGTCACCGGGTCGCCCTTTAGAACATTCGAAGAGGCCGAAGCCGCCTGCGATGCAATGCTAAAACACCTGATGAGTGAAAATTGACGCGATAGCCAGCAAGTTTCGTCCAGCCCGAAGGAACCCGGGTAAACACACAAGCAGCGGTTACGGCCGAAGCCGTTAGAGGCGGGCCTCGTTGACCAATAGGTCCGCGAGGCTCGTTGCCCTAACGCCATGGACACCGCCGCCATTCGTCCGCGGCACCGCCTCGCGCTCCCGGGCATGGGTCTCGCGGAACCGGGCTCTGTCGGGATCGGCCAAGCGACCGCCATGCCCACATTGCCCTGTCCAGCTTTGACGTTGGCTCGCCTATCGTGCGGATTTGTCGATGTTAACCGGGCGGAGCAAAACCGGAAAAGGCGGATCGCAGATGTGCCGATGCCGGGCGGTCCCGCGATCCCCCGCGCCGATCGGCGCCAGGTAGGCCCCCAAAAATCTGCAAGCCAATGTCTTTCAGCGACTGGATCCGACTATTTTGCCGGTCCGACCGTGGTCTCGATTGCCTTCATTAAGGTCGCCTGAGGGTTGGACGCGCAATATTCTGAAACCTTCTCGGCGTTGCGATCTAGTGAGATCACATCGATGGTAGTGTCGTTGCGTTTGCCTGCATAGTAACCGTTCAGCCAAAGCGCAACCGCAACTGGGTTCGCCATTTTGCTTCGCATCTGATCGCAGGTGATTTTCGAGACATCAATACTGACCTGTCCATGTGCCGTGGAGATCAAGAGCGCTGTGAACCCAAAACCAGCCAGAATAGAGCGCTGCATTCTCTTCTCCTCTCTCTAATGGATGATGCAGAAAACAATCTCACTACGCCCCACAACTTTAATCTGGATCAAACGTCCTGTTGCGCGTTGATATAAATCAATGGTTGTTGGGTGGTCCTGTCGCTCGCTACAAACCACACCGACGACCATTTGGCTCGACCCGCCCCACACGAGCGGTCGGCGGAGCGGGACGGGTCCGGCGCTTGCCCCCAAAACCCCAGCGCCGGAGCCGTTCTTGCACCAGACCCTTCCGGTAGCTTGCCGCACGATGCGAGCCCCTCTAGCCGCTTCGGAAATTCGGCCGCACCCTCTGCAGCGAAGACCAGGACGCCGCCACATGATGCGGCGGCCAGCGAAGGGTTGACCCGTGAGTACTGACGCGCCGAGATCAAGGAGAGTGAACGTCTTGTATAGACCCCATTGTCCGCTCAGCAGCGCCGTTCCAACCTCGGGAAGAAGTCGCTTTACAAGCCATGGGCTCTCGGTCGCTGCGTTAGCTCCCCGTGCCAGTAGATTTCCGACGCGGTGTTGTTTGGCAAAGGGCGAGGTGCCAGCGGCGGCGACTTATTGATCCGTGGTGGATCTGTGGCGGAATCAAAATCCGGATCGCGCAAATTGTCCCCCAACCACATCGGCTATGTCGGCGCCTGGTCTCCGGGACCTCACTCTTTGAACTTCATAATCTGCGGCGGTCCAGCGTCACGTACACTGTTGGGCTTCCTGCCACACAGGAAAAAGTGCTTAAATTTCAATTATTCACTGGTGGCTGGGGAACTAGGATTCCAAGCCAGACACTGAAGCGCCACCAACCCCTTCATCAGCCTGTCTTTTCTGCGGCCGTCGATGGATTGCTTGCGACATGGTGGACCACACTCGTGGACCGCGCAAGGAATTTTCTCGGTGGCTTGAGCGCTGCTCTCAGGTCGGCGCGGCACGGGGGCCGGATGCCTTCACTGCGGGGCAGCTTGCTCGAAACGTTTTGCTTGAGACACCCGATCGGTCCGAATGTCAAAGCCGGCGGGTGGTCTACAATAGATGCCCGTCGCCGGCGGCAGCTCGGCCGCCATATCCGGGTTTCGCTGACACTCTAGATTACCGACTAGAGTGTCTCATCTCCGTTGCGGCTTGCGCGTTTCTATCGAGAATGGTCGGCATGGAGGTCCGATCGTGAGCAACGTGCAATTCATCCACCTGTCAGGTTACGGCCAAAAGCCCGGTCGCGGCCAACCGCCTTATGCGACGATCAATGGCGTCATCGCTGAGGCTGTTCGAGCGCCTCGCAACGCCCCGCATGTGGCGTTTCCCGATGAGCCTGCCCAAATCTTTGGAATCGACCCTCTTGAGGTGGCTCACCAGGCTACCGAATTGTTGCGCCTGGCGAAAGACAGCCGGGGACGCCGGCTCAGAAGCAGCTGTGTTTCACTCATCGCGGGCGTTGCCACCTATCCGATACCCAAGTCCGAAATAGGAGGGTTCGTTTCGGATCGAGATTTCTACCATCTGTGGGAGCAACAGACGCTTGAGTTTCTTCAGCAGGAGCACGGCGACGCGTTGAAATGCGTTCTTCGTCATGAGGACGAGACCCACTTGCATCTGCATTTCTACATCCTCCCCGTGCTCACGATGGATGGGCGGCTTGATTTCCTTCACGCGCATCCGGGGCGTTATGCGCGCGCTGACGCCGTCGAACGGGAGGTATGTCCGGCCGCACGCGATGCAGCCTACACAAATGCCACGGTGGCCTATCAAGACAGGTACCATCGGGATGTGAGCCGATGGTTCGGTCACGAACGGGTCGGCCCGCGCCGAAAGAGGGTCGATCGTGCTCGGCATAAGGCCAATCGAGCTGCGGTGGAACATGTCGAGCGCATGCGGGCTGAGTTTGAAATGAACTATCGCGTGCAAGTTTCAGAAAGCGAGGCAAATGAGCGCTCGCGTCGCGTAAGCGATGTGCATTTTATCGCGGTGGCTGCCGAGCGTGAGCAGGGACTCAGGGCCGAAATCGACCGTTTGCGGGCAGATAAGGAGCGCCTTGAGGCGGAGGTTCGACACCTTCGTCTGGCCGGTCAGAAGCACGAAGTTGAGGAGGTCCATATTGCACCTGACGTCGATCCGTTGATGCGACAGAATCTGATGGAAAGCCTCGCATGGCTGGCCAAACTGGAGCCGCAGCCGGTGGAAGAGGCCGCGAGCAACACTTGCAACGAGGGGCCCGATGATGAAGTCGAACGCGGCACGGCTCCCGGCTTCCCTCCATAGCTCATGGGTGGAGCGCAATTGTGATTGTGCAAGGTGCCTCTGCGCGCGGCGGGAGAATTGTCGGCCAATGAAGCTAACCAGTAGCCAATATCTGTCTAGGATTCTGGAGGACGGGTGACGCCTGCACGGCAAGTATGACATGGGGCGCTTTAGCTGTCGCTCTCCGATAGACTTCCATGATCTCGGGCCGTCCCGCTGCCCACCGCAAAAGTCTCACTATTGCCTCTCAAACAACTCCAGCTCATTCTTTTAGGATCAGTGCCACGGGATTAGCCCGAACTGACGAGAGGAGTGAAGATGTCCTACACCTATCAGGAATCGCTTGACCAAGCCGAGCGGGACCTGCAGGCGGCGCGAGAGGCGCTGCCGCGGGATTGCGCTCAGGCCATTGCGAGCGCTGGCTGGGCCGAGTTTTTGCGCGACAAGCACGATGTTCTCGCGCTGGTCGCACATGTCAGCCAGCTGTTCAGAAGCAGCACTTTCCTGAACGAACTGTATGCGGCTGGCGACAAGGCGAGGCAGCAACAGCCGCGCGTGGGGCGGCCCTCGAAGCAGGCCAAGGAGGCTGATCAAAGGGCTCAATCTAGCTAATCGTCAGTAGGATAGCCCGCGTCCAGCCTTCAGGCCGACAGCACAAAGATGGGAAGCAATCGATCGCGATTGAATACACGATATTGGACACGCCCCAATTTCTCACAAAAGCTGTCAAAAACGCTCGGAACGGTAGCAACAAACCAAACCAAGAGTGCGCGCTCGGCGTCTCTGCGCGTTGAACTCGTCCATCGAGCTAGTAAGCTCGGATCGCCCGCGCCAGGACGTTGCGAGGCATCAGAAATTTCGAGAATGTTTCCAGAAGACGCGCCGCCTGTCATTGTCGGAAACTCAATCCGGCTAGTCGGCTTCGCTCAGGGTCGGACCGTCGACCTTCGGAACGGTGCCGCTCCGGCTACTTGGCACCGGCTTTGGTTATCTCAACTTTCTTGGACGGTCGTGCCGAGGGCCATTCGGCGGTGACCAAAACGGCATGGCGTCGTTTCATGGTAGTTCGAACAATGACACCATCTTCCCGCACTACCGACCTATAGTCCGGGGTGCGCTGCGTGTGGACGATGGGCTTGGATCACCTCATTGGCGCCCTGATCGTGTTCGACATGAACCCGGCCGACCTCGTCGACTTCGCCCACGATCACGCGGAGACGCGGCTCGCGACCAAGCAGACTCACTTCGCCATTGGCCGGGAGGTGGCGCGTTCGCGCATCGAAGGCTCGCTTGCGCAATTCGGACTCGGACGGAAGGGCGTTTTTGTTCAACGTCCCGCCGTAGACTAATTTTTCAATTTTCATTGAGAGACTCTCCTCATCAGGTCGTGGTCGACCAGCTGGCTTGCGCCAGTTCTGCCATGCGGCCGGGGTTGATCACTTCCCAGATTTGACCGTTGTTGCCGATCACAAGGAACGCGCGTCTGCGCATTTTCTGTCACAACGGCGCGGACGTAACAGTCCCGCCGCCTAAGAAGCGAAAAAAAGGGCCGCTCAAATCCAAAAGTGCCAAGAAGGCCGCCGCGAAAAAGGTCACCTAGTTTTTTTTGGTCCGGGTAGCCGTCAAGGCTCGCGCGCGGCCGCCTTCCGGCGGCGAATGCCCACGCGACTTTCCAACGTTTCACGCTTCCGAACAGCAGCGGACACGCTCCAGCGCGGCATCCCGCAATCGACGCGGCAGTCAGTGGGGCCAGCGGGGGCTGGGGCGCCTCGGCCGGATTTGGCGCATTTGCGGCAGCGCAGCCGGCCGGCCAGGTCGTGCACGAAAGTGGTCGGCGGGTGTTTCAAAGCCGCAAGAGCGACGTCGCTCTGCACCGCGCGCAGCGGATCTCCAGCCAAGCAAGCCGCCGTTGACGGCCTGGTCGATCGTCGGCGACGGGTCGATCGGCTCTGCTCGAGGATGAATGATACCTGTCCCTGTCGGAAACCTAATCCGGCTGGCAAGTGAGGCCGAATCCCGCAATGTTTCTGGCTTATGAGAGAAGCTTGCAGCCTGGTCTGGTCGGTGCTGGTCCTATTGTTCCGGTCGCGGGCATCGTTCGGAGCTGAGATCCTGGTCCTTCGTCATCAGCTTAACATCCAGCGACGGCACCTGCCAAAGAGACTGACTTTGAGTGCCATGGATCGCCTGATGGCGCCGTCGCGGAGTTGGTAGGAATTAGGGTTGGCGTAGTCTCCGGGGTGATGAACCTCGAATCATCCGGCGTTGAAGCGCCGGACTGGAGACCACGCCATGAACAAGTCTATCACGACGCCTGAATCCTTGCAGCCTGCGACCGAGCTGGCTGTTGATCTTTTCGACAACTGGTTTGACCCGATCGAGACCGAGGTGCGGGCTCGATCGCGGCAGTTCATCGAAGAACTGATCCGGAGCGAACTCGATGCTGCGCTGTCACGGCCGCGTTACGGACGCAGCCAGATGGCCGGCAATGAAGCAAAAGCTGGCGTCACGGGCCATCGCCACGGCAGCCGGAAGCGGTCGCTGACGGGCACGTTCGGGCCGATCGAGATCGCGGTGCCGCGGGCCCGGCTGACCACGTCCGAGGGCGGGACTGCGGAATGGAAGAGCCAAGCACTGCGGGCGTATCAGCGGCGCACGCTTGCCGCCGACGCGCTGATCGCGGGCAGCTATCTGGCCGGCACCAATACGCGGCGGGTGCGTCGCGCGCTGGCGGCCCTGTTCGGCGGGACGGTCGGCAAGGACACGGTGAGCCGGACCTGGCGCAAGGTGAAGAGCGACTGGGACGCCTGGAACAGCCGTTCGCTGGCCGACGAGCCGATCGTACGACTGATCCTCGACGGCACCGTCGTGCGCGTCCGGCTCGACCGCAAGGCGACCTCGATCTCGCTGCTCGTGGTGCTTGGCGTGCGCGCCGATGGCCAGAAAGTGCTGATCGCGATCAGGAGCATGGGCGGCGAGAGCGCCGAAGCCTGGCGCACGGTGCTCGGCGATCTCATCAAGCGCGGGCTCAGGCGTCCCGAGTTTCTCATCGTCGATGGCGCGCCGGGGCTCGACAAGGCCATTGCCGCGGTCTGGGACGGAGTGCTGGTGCAGCGCTGCACCGTCCACAAGCACAGAAACCTGCTCGCCCATGCCCCAGAGCGCCTGCATGAGGAGATCACCGCCGACTACAACGACATGATCTATGCGACGACCCCCGAGGAGATCGCAACTCGCCGCAAGGCCTTCATCCGCAAATGGCGGTTGAAGCATCGCGCCGTTGCCGACAGCCTGGAGGAAGCGGGAGATCGTTTGTTCACCTTCGCGCGCCTGCCGCCGAGCCAATGGCGCAGCCTCCGCACGACCAATGCGATCGAGCGCCTGCACGAAGAATTCAAGCGGCGGATCAAAACCCAAACCGTGCTGCCGTCAGCAGACACCGCCGCGATGATGTTCTGGGCGCTGCTCGCCTCGGGACAGATCAGTATGCGAAAGGTCGATGGCTGGCAGACCCTCGCCACAAAACCCAGCGATCAACCGATTGACCTCGCCGCCTGAACCGATACTTTCATGTTACCCGGAGAATGCGCCTCAGCGAATCCCAACCACATTCCGGACGGCACCCGCCTGATCTTGTTGGGCTGTCTCGTTTGGCGCCAAGTACCCTCAATGCGCTAACGATTGTGAAGCCGAAGACTGTCGTCCGTTGGCATCGTGCCGGGTTCAGATCGTACTGGCGCTGGAAATCACGACCTTGTTCCAGCCGACCGACAGTTGCGGTCGAAATACGACGGCTGATCCGCGAGAGATGAGCATTGCCAATCTGCTGTGGGGAGCGCCTCGGATCCATGGCGAGTTGCTTAAGCTCGGCATCGAGATCGGCCAGACCAGCGTCGCCAAATATATGGTCAGGCGGAGACACCCGCCGTCGCAAGGCTGGAGAACCTTTATCCGTAATCACGCTGATGGGATCGTTGCGATGGATATGTTCGTCGTGCCGACAATCTCGTTTCGCCTGCTCTATGGATTGCATTCTTTGTCGCCCAATCTTAGGCGGACTCCACCACCGATACGCCCGGAGTTAATTTACGACAGGCACAGGGGCGTCAGCTTCGGGGCCGGACTCACTAGGGACGGCGCACGATCGTTTTGTGCAGGACACTCCTCCCTTTGCAGGCTCGACTCAATCGCCATTTTGTGTCGGCACAGTTGGGTGCTGGTCTCGAATACCTTCGCGCCGAATTGGTCGGTTGGTGTCGAGGTCGACCACAGGCACTCGCACCGTCAATCTAACCGCACCGGGCGGTGCCCTTCAAAAGCGAGCGCAATCCGTCGATATAGTTTGGTTCGCCTGAACTAGCGGTTCGGCGGCTACGGCGTTTCGGTGTCCGCTAGCTCAAGCCTCGGCATTTTCCGGGCCTTTGTTTCACGCGATATGCGAGATTCATCGTGTGCAGGTCCCGGCGGCGTTAGCACCACAACAGGCGGCTTGGCACCAGTGACCGATTCAGGCTACCGGAGACGTAGCTCATAATGGGGCGGGGTATCGTGGCCAACTGCTGACCAAGCGGCTCAGCACCGCGCAAGAGATCACCGCGGCAAGCATAAATGGTAGCACGACCAGAATCGCAAACCATGCTCCACAATGCAACAGAGCAGGACACATCGCCAGAGCGACTCCTGGCGGATGAAAGACTCGCAGCAAGGGCAGCATGATCATCGCAGTAAGCGCCGCCACCAATGCTACGCTGGGACCGAAGCCAAGGAGCGCGCTGAGTAGGGTGCCGATCGCCGTGCCAAGGAGCGAGCCGCACACCACTGCGATGGGTTGGGCGATTGAGACACTCGGCTGATAGACCAGAATCGTTAGTGTCGCCGCGAAAGGTGGGATTAGGAAGAGTCCGCCATCTCGGAAATCGAGCCAGGTCAAAGTGCCGAGCAGCACAGCCATCCAGAGGCAGCCGAGCATATCTGGGCGATGCAGCGTGCACCAAGACTTGAGCATACGGCCGGGCATCCGGGTTCACCTAGCAGATTGGCCGATGGAATCCGGCTCGCGCGGCGAGGCAGCGCTCGGATATTCGTTGAACGCATCCATCACACGTGCGGAGTAGACAAGCGCAGCCCCGGCGTTGACGGTCGTGGCGACTCCTAGAGCTTCCGCAATCTCTTCCTTGGTCGCGCCGCGTTTGATTGCGGCCTCGGTATGCACCGTAATGCAACCGTCGCAACGCAAGGTGACGGCCACCGCGAGAGCGATGAGCTCGCGGACTTTCGCGCCAAGCAGATCCGTCTTTTGGCCAGCCGCACCGAGGGCCAAATATCCCTTGATTGTGTCAGGGCTGAGCTGACCGATTTCTTTCACGCCGGCCGCCAGTTGTTTGCGATAATCGTTCCAATCGAGCATCATGTCGGTATCCTTCACATCGAACAGTTCGCGAAGACCTTTGACGGTATGGAGACGGAAGCGGATCGTCAAATGACGATTCCCTGATATCTGAACTCCGTCATCATGCCGGTGACCGTGTGGTAGAGATTGTGACAGTGCAACGGCCATCGTCCCGGATTGTCGGCGTCGAAAGCAATCCGGACGCGGGCCATCGGCATCACCAGAACTGTGTCGCGCACTGCCCCCTGGATCGGTCGCCCATCAATTGCGATCACCTGGAACGAGTGGCCGTGCAGATGGATCGGATGCGCCATCATGGTGCGGTTGACCAGATCGATCTCGACGCGTTGTCCATTTGTCAGCATGAGCGGCGAGACCTGCGGCCAATACTCGCCGTTCATGGACCAAGCGTAGGGTTTCATTCCGCCGCCGAGAACGATGGTGTGAACGATATCCGCGGAGCGTGGCGGCAGCGGCTCCACTGCCATAAGCCGGGCCTCCAGCGACAGGTCGACCGGCGGCGCGACTTCTGCGCTCTCGGCGATCCGCAAAATAGGCGCATCTGCCGTAGCGAGAACGATTCCGGTCTGCCGGCCTCCGCCCTCTAGACGGGCAAGGATCGGAAACGCCCCGGCCCGCGGCAAATCGATCAGGATGTCAAGGCGCTGGGCCATGGCGAGTGGGAAGCGGTTACCCGGCACTGGATGTACGGGATGGCCGTCGGTCGCGACCACGCGGCCGACGAGGTCACCAAGGTCGACCCAAAACTGACTTGAGGACGCTCCGTTAATGACCCGGAGGCGGATGTGACCGTCGCGTTCGACGCGCACGATCTGCGGATCGGCGAGGGTTCGATCGTTCGCAAGGAAGGCTTCGTAGTGAACATCGTTCAGATCCATGTGCATTTGTATGCCGCCCGGTCCTGACATGGGCGTTCCCGGCATGGCCATACGCTGCACTCGGGCAGCCGTGCCCACGATGCGCGGTTCAGGCACATTGGCATCGCCCTTGTCAGCTGGGATTTCCTCGGTCTTTTGCGCCATGGCCTGTGCAGCGGCTACGCTCGTGCCGGTGAGACCGGCGAGCACTTCCTCCGGTGTTCGGAAGGTGAAGTCGTGCAGCATCAGGACGACGTCCTCTCGGTCCTCGCGAAGCTCGGCGGCGCTATGGACGATGAGGGGCGCGGTCATCAGGCTCTGCTCCTGCATGTCGTGATGCGAGTGCATCCAGTACGTGCCGGAAATCGGAGCATAGTCGTAAGATTGAACAGCGCCGTTTGTGATCGGCGGGGTCTGCGGCCAAGGGAAACCGTCCTGGGTCCAGGGTGGTAGCTGCCCATGCCAGTGGACAAGGGCGCGTGTGCCGGTTTCGTTGACGAGCTCCACGCGGAAGCGTTCGCCCGCAGCAAGGCGAATGCCGGATCGCCCGTCGGGACCTGTCAGTCCGAAGACCTTGGCTGGTCGGCCGTTCACCTCCAGCATGCGCGTTCCCGCGACGAGACGCTTGGGAGCAGGCGGAGTCCCGCGCGCGGATTCGGGCAAGATGGGCAGTACGCCGGCAGCAAGCGCAGTGCGCAGAAATCGGCGGCGAGAGAAGGGCTTGCTCATGAGCTGGCTCCGTCATCGTCGGCGCGGGGACGACTGGAGAACAGCAGCAACACCAGTCCAATGCTCAAGCCCCAGGTCGCGACGACGTCGATCACGTGCGCGACATAACCTTGTCGATCCACGCTGCTATCTACGATCTCATTAGAGATGGGGGCGCGGGTCGCGATTGCGACGACGCACAACGCGAGCAGCGTGGCGGCAGCAATCACATCCTGGCTGCGGGACGATCCGGCGCGTCTCGCGAAAAGCTTGCCGCAGTCCAGTTCCCTTGTGATTTTGCGATAGTGAACGAAGTTAGGATCAAGTTTCATGGCGGTTCATCTTGAAGCAGCGGCTACGTTGGATGTAGACCGCACCTTCTTCCAGTGACGATCTTCACGGCCGCCTGTTGCTCGTTCAGAAGGTAGACACTGGGTGTTTTTGAAACCAATAAATCTTTTGATAAGATCAATCGTGCATCGCGATCCTGGATTGGAGCGACATCGTACGGATAGGATTGCGCCGATCTGATAGGACAGCTGAATCGGTCGGTTGGATTTCGCCTTGGCGCGAGATAGACAGTGCGCACAAGACTATACGATCTGAAGAGACGCGACAGACGACCTCATCGCCGCGGCTAGAAACTGCAGCGCCGTGGCGAGTTCGGCGCGATTACGCGCCGCCCCGAGCGAGACGCGAACGGCATGAGAGGACGTATCACCCACCGCAAATGTATCTTCGCCGACCAGAGCCATCCCGTGGCGGGCAACATGAGACAAAAAGTCCCTGCTGTTCCAGTGCCGGGGCAAGGACAGCCAAAGATGATGACTATTTGGCTGCGTCGCGAAAGGCAGTCCTTTCAAGAATTTCGCGGCCAGCTTCTGCCTGCCCGCGGCTTCGTTGCGCACCGCGTGAATGATTTGGTTTGCAACGCCAGATCGAAGCCAATGCGTGACAAGTGCCACCATCAGCGGGGCTGGCATCAGCGTCGTGGCTTGAAGGTTGCTCCGCAGCGTCGATTCCGAGGCCGCGTCGGGAACCAGGAGATAGGAGACTCTCAGTGCGGGAGCGATGCATTTCGACAAGCCGACAGCGAGATAAGTGCGCTCGGAAATGAGGTTCGCGATTGGCGAGGCCGCCGGCTCCAGCATACCGTAGGCGTCATCTTCGATCAGGAACGTCCCGGCCTTGCGAATGATCCCTGCAATAGCCCTTCGGCGTTCGGGGCTCAGCGTCGCCGTCGTCGGATTGTGCAGCGTGGGAGTTAGATAAACCGCTTTCGGATTGTGTTGTTCGCACGCAAGCCGCAGTGCATCCGGCTGAACTCCTTCGGCATCCATGGAAACACCGACAAGGCGGACCCGAAGCTTTTCGGCGGCGGCCTTTAATCCAGGGAAAGTGAAGGCTTCGGTGAGCACCACGTCACCGGGTGCCGTGAGTGCGAGAAGCGCATTGAACAAAATGGCTTGATTCCCGGGGTAGATGATCAAGCGGTCGGCGCTAACGTTTGGCACCCGCGTACGAAGCCACTTGGCAGCCACCTCCCGTTCTTCGTCGCTGCCACCCGGACTCGTGTAGTTAAGGTAAGCGCTGAAACTCGATTGATCCTGGATGGATTTGAGGCCCCGCGCGATGCGCATGTCGAGGTCCGCCTCCAAGGGCTGCGGCGGCACGTTCATCGAGAGATCGACTTTGATCTGAAACGCGATGCCCGCCGGCGCCCGCGCCGAAGTTTCCGAGACGAACGTGCCGCGTCCCACGCGCGCATCAAGGAGCCCGCGCCGCCGGGCTTCACCATACGCCCGTGTGATCGTCGTGAGATCGAGCTTGAGCGTTGCCGCGAGCGCTCGGTGCGTCGGCATCTGTTGGCCACGGTGGAGACGGCCGCTCGCGATGTCGGCCGCCAACGCGTCAACAATCCGCAGGTAGACCGGCCCTTGCCACTCGGAGATTGTAGGGATCCAATCCATACAAATTACCCAGCATTGCCTTTCGATTGTAGGTCCCGTTGTGCATATTGCATGGACGCTGTCAAGGAGTAGGGCAATGAGAGCCTCACAACAGTCAGTTTCACTCGCGCAGGGTATGTGGCGCGGCTTCCGGATGCGATGTCCACGTTGCGGCCAGGGAGCTTTGTTCAGGCGCTTCCTGAAGGTCGCGGACCATTGTCCGAACTGCGACGAGGAATTGTTTCACCACTGCGCCGATGATTTTCCGGCCTACCTGGTCATCGCCGCGGTGGGCCACGTCATCGTTCCTGCCATTCTGGTCGTCGAGACGGCCTACGCGCCGGCGTTATGGCTTCAGCTATTCATATGGCTGCCCATCACTACACTGAGCGCACTCGCATTGTTGCAGCCAACCAAAGGAGCCATCGTCGGTTTGCAATGGCAGCTTGGAATGCACGGATTCGACGCGTCGAAACGCCGGCGCCTGGTCCCAAGCCAATCCAGGATTTCATGTGACGATCTTGCTGTGGGCTAAACGGAGTGAAGGAGAACTCGATGATCAGCAACAACGCGCTCGAAATCCGCTCGGCCCCGTCTCGATTCTCAAGGACAGAGGCCCTCCCGATGAATATGAACCCGGCGAGTGTCGTCGCCGTCGCCGAGTTGCTCGCCAGACTGGTGGAGCTTCTGCGGTCGTCCACCGAAAGCCGAGACACGGTCCTGAGCGTCGGCCCGCTGCAACTCGATCTTATGACGCGCACCGCCAGGCGCGGGGAGCGTACGATTGATCTCCTGCCGCGTGAGTTCCTTCTGGCCAAATATATGATGCGGCGCCAAGGCCAAGTGCTGACGAGAGCAATGCTCTTTAGGGAAGTCTGGAACTACAAGTTCATTCCCAAATCCAATCTCGTGGACGTTCACGTGGGACGACTGCGTCGTAAGATCGACCAAACCGACGAGTGGCCGATGATCTGCACCATTCGCGGGCAGGGATTTATGCTGCGAGCGCCTCAGCTGGCGGCGATGCAATGCCGAACCCATCATCGGACTGCTGCTGGCGATCGGCGTTACGGTCTTACAGCCTCCGCTTCCGAGCGAGCTCAGCACGTTGCTTGAATGCGCTCGGTAACGATCGGCCAACGACGAATCAGCTGATGATTTCCAGCGACCTTGGCAACCTACGGGACAACTGACAGGCCTTATCAGAGATGGACAGTAAAGCAGACTTTCGCGCGACATTCGAGTCGCTCATTGCCGACATCAAACTGGACGGCCGATATCGGACGTTCATAGAACTTGAGCGGATCGCGGGTGAGTTCCCGAGCGCCTTCTGGCACGGTGCTGACGGCCACACCCGTCGCGTGACGGTGTGGTGCAGCAACGACTATCTCGGGATGGGCCAACACCCCGATGTGCTGGCGGCCATGCACCGGGCGATCGATCGCTCCGGTGCGGGCACTGGCGGCACCAGAAACATCTCCGGCACCAATTGGCAGCACGTCCAACTGGAGACCGAGCTTGCGGACCTGCACGGCAAGGAAGGCGCGCTGATCTTCACCTCTGGCTGGATTTCGAACCTCGCGGCCCTCGGCACATTGGGTCGGCTGATGCCGGGCTGCGCGATCTTTTCCGACGCACTCAATCACAATTCGATGATTGAAGGCATTCGGCGGTCCGGCGCGGAGCGCTTCATCTTCCGCCATAACGACGTTGCTCATCTGGATGAACTGATGAGTTCGGTGGCGCCGGAGCGCCCGAAGATTGTGGCGTTCGAAAGCGTGTACAGCATGGACGGCGACATTTCGCCCATTGCGGCGATCTGTGATGTCGCCGAGAAGCACGATGCCATCACCTATCTCGATGAGGTCCATGCGGTCGGTCTCTACGGCGTGCGCGGCGGTGGCATCGCGGAGCGCGACGGTGTGTCTCATCGTGTGACGCTCATCGAGGCTACGCTCGCCAAGGCCTTCGGGGTGATGGGCGGCTATGTCGCCGGTCCCGCGCTGCTGGTCGACGTCATCCGCAGCTTCGCGGACAGCTTCATCTTCACGACCTCGCTCTGCCCGCATCTTGCTGCGGGTGCCCTCGCGGCTGTGCAGCACGTCAGAGCTCATCCTGAGCAGCGCGCGCGACAGGAGCGCAATGTCCGGCGGCTGAAGGCTATGCTCCTGGCGGCCGGCATGCCCATCCTCGACACGCCAAGTCATATCCTGCCGCTGATCATCGGTGAAGCACATCAGTGCCGGCGCACGAGCGAACTGCTGCTTACAGAGCACCGCATCTATCTCCAGCCGATCAATTACCCGACTGTGGCGCGTGGCCAGGAAAGACTCCGCATCACCCCCACGCCCTTTCACACAGATGATGACATGCAGCACCTAGTCGATGCGTTGGTGGCCGTCCGCAAGCAACTGGGCTGGTCACTCGGGGAGGAAGCGGCTTGAGACCCGGTGCTTCCCTGGCGGTCCTGCTGACGGCTTCGACCGGATGCGCGATGACCGTGCTGGACACCAATGTCGTCGCCGTCGTCCTCCCAACGATTGCGCGCGACCTCGGTGCTTCCTTTGCCGATGTCGAGTGGGTGGTCAGCACCTATGTTCTCTGCTTCGCCGCACTGTTGCTCCCCGCGGGTTCAATCGCCGATCGTTTCGGCAGGCGGAGGGTATTTCTCGGCGGGATCGGCTTATTTGCTCTCGCTTCACTGCTGTGCGGGGCCGCGCCGAGCGCGCCGGCGCTTTATCTGGCTCGCGGTGCCCAAGGAGTAGGGGCCGCGTTTCTACTCGCGCCTGCGCTCGCGATCATTGGCCATGCGTTCCACGACGAGGCCGAGCGCGGACGGGCCTGGGCGATCTGGGGCGGAATCATGGGCCTCACAATGGTGCTTGCGCCGATCATCGGTGGCGTCATCGCCTACGGACTGGGTTGGCGCTGGGCCTTCTATGTCAACGTGCCGGTCTGCGCGCTGTTGGGCACCGCCGTCCTTCGGCTCATCCAGGAGTCGCGCGACAGCGAGGCGCGCAGCCTCGACCCCGCGGGGATCATCCTCTTCGCGGCTTCCATGTTCGGCCTGATCTGGGGTTTAATCCACGGCCAAGCGCAGGGCTGGCTATCGACCTCCGCCCTCGCGAGCTTTGTCGGCGGTTTCGCTGCATTCATCGGGTTTCTGGCGGCTGAGACCAACCAGGCCCGGCCGATGGTCGATCTCGCGCTCTTTCGGGTGCCCCACTTCATCGGCGCCGTGCTTGCCATGTTCGCCTATGCGGCCTCGGCGCAGGTCATGGCACAGCTTCTGCCGCTCTACTTGCAGAACGGTCTCGGGTTGCCGCCGCTTGATGCCGGCTTGGCAATGTTGCCCTTCGCAATCGCCATGCTGATCCTGCCGCAGATGGGACGATGGCTCGACCGTCATCTCGCAGCCCACCAAATCCTTGCGCTCGGGCTCAGCGTTGTCTGTCTTGGCAACCTCGTCACAGCCTGGGGCGCTGCGGGCAACTGGTGGCCGCTCCTCATTCTCGGCATGATTATCCTCGGCAGCGGTGGAGGCCTCCTGAATGGCGGCACTCAGAAGGCGATCATGGGTGTGGTGCCCCGCGAGCGGGCAGGCATGGCCTCCGGCATCAGCACGACATCGCGATTCAGCGGCATCCTTTTGGGCTTTGTGGCGCTGAGCACCATCGTGGTGATCGTCGCGCGAGCCGCAGTGACGACAAGTATCTGCTCGTCTATTGCGAGCCGTTGCGAGGCCGCTGCGGAGTTCGCCAGGCTCGTCGTCGCCGGCGACATGCCGAAGGCGGTCGCGCTGATGTCCCCAGGCTCGCCGACGATCGCCATCGAGATTGCTCATCGCGGCTATGCCACCGGCTTCGTGGTCGCGCTGCTTACCGCCGCCGTCGTCGCCGGTCTTTCCGCTGTCGGGGTCGCAATCCAAATGCGGTCGGCGAGGAGCCGGTCGTCATCGCAGATTGCGTTCGCCGTCGTAGAAGAGGGCCGCTCCGTGAGCAAACCGATCGTCAGCGCGGCCTCCGTTCGAGCAGCGCCGCTCGTCTTCGACGCAACACGGAAGCCAGATGCGGCTGCCGGGGGGCTTGAAAGAGAGGAATCATGTTCGGCCTGACCGGACTCGAACTCGCGCGGATCCAATTCGGATTCACGATATCAGCACACATCATCTTCCCCGCGACCACCAATTTGTTTGGTGGCCAAGCCATTCGCCGCGGCCATCTTGATCAAGTGCCTCGAGGCCGCGCTCGAGGGACACCGCGGCGAAGCAAATACGTGAGACGGCGGGCGTACGTGCAGCATCGCGCATGTCGCCTGTTTCGGCTCCTTCGAACGCTTCCGCGTGTGTCGGGAGCGGGTTGTCCCAAACCAAGGGCTCCCAAACCAAGGTATGTGGCGCCCCAAACCAACACGACGTTCGGATCAACCCCCGTAGGATCGAGCTATTCGCCCTATCTGATTTAAGCTGGCGTTGACCGGACCCGTAATGGACCCGGCGAGTGTGAACCAAGCCAGTCAAACGCAAAGGTTGGGATCCATGTTGATGAAGTCATGGTCCTTCTTCGAAGCTTAGTCGTCGATCAAGGGAGCGCTCGGTGAGCAAACCGATCGTCAGCGCGGCCTCCGTCCGAGCAGCGCCGCTCGTCTTCGACGCAACATCGACCCAAGATGCCGCCGCCGCGGGTGTTGAAGGAAAGCAATCATGTTCGGACTGACCGCACTCGAACTCGCGCGGATCCAATTCGGATTCACGATATCAGCACACATCATCTTCCCCGCGACCACCATCGGCCTTGCGAGCTATCTGGCGGTGCTGGAAGGCCTGTGGTTGTGGAAGAAAGACACCACCTATCGCGATCTCTATCATTTCTGGTCGCACATCTTCGCCGTCAACTTCGCCATGGGCGTCGTTTCAGGCATCGTCATGGCCTACCAGTTCGGCACCAACTGGAGCCATTATTCGGCCTTCGCAGGAACCATTACGGGCCCGTTGCTCAGCTACGAGGTGCTGACCGCCTTCTTCCTCGAAGCCGGATTTCTGGGAGTGATGCTGTTCGGATGGAACAAGGTCGGCCCGGGCCTGCACTTTGTCGCCACCATCATGGTCGCTATAGGGACGCTCATTTCCGCAACCTGGATTCTCGCCTCCAATAGCTGGATGCAGACACCGCAAGGCTTCGAGATCCTCAATGGCCGTGTCGTACCCATCGATTGGCTGAAGGTGATCTTCAATCCCTCGTTCCCGTACCGCCTCGCGCACATGACGGTAGCGGCCTATCTCGCCGTAGCCCTGTTCGTCGGGGCATCTGGAGCGTGGCATCTGCTCAAACGACGCGACACGCCGGCCGTGCGGACGATGTTATCGATGGCCATGTGGATGGTGCTGATTGTTACGCCTGTGCAGATTGCCATCGGTGACCAACACGGGCTCGTGGACCTTAAATACCAGCCTGCAAAAATCGCCGCGGTCGAGGGCCACTGGGAGAATAAGCCTGGGGAGAGCCTGCCGCTGATCCTGTTTGGCTGGCCCGACATGGCCGCTGAGACCACACGTTATGCCCTTCAGGTTCCGCACTTAGGCAGCATCGTCCTGACCCATAGCTGGACCGACCAGATCCGCGGCCTTAAGGATTTCAATCCCGAGGACCGGCCGAACTCCACGATCGTTTTCTGGACCTTCCGGGTCATGGTCGGGCTTGGCTTTCTTATGCTGCTGCTTGGAGTGTGGGGTGCCTGGGCACGCTGGCACAATCGGTTGTATCAGTCGAAGATCTTTCTGCGTTTCGCGGTGCTGATGGGCCCCACCGGCCTGATCGCGATCTTGGCCGGTTGGCTGACCACGGAGATCGGGCGCCAGCCCTGGGTGGTCTATGGCGTTATGCGGACGAAGGACGCGGTATCTAACCACTCTGCGCTCGAGCTTTCGATAACGCTCATCGTGTTCATCGTCATGTATGTGGCCGTCTTTGGCACAGGCATCAGATACATGCTGGCGCTGGTGGCGAAAGGCCCCCAGCCGCAGGGCGAACATCCACCTGAGCCGGAAGGGCAAGGCGGGCGACCGGCGCGTCCTTTGTCCGCCGTTCCCGACCGCATCGATCCGGCGATCGATTTGCGGGGCGGCACGAGGAGATAGCGATGGGCATCGATCTTCCCGTCATCTGGGCCGTGATCATCGGCTTTGGACTGATGATGTATGTGGTGATGGATGGTTTCGATCTCGGAATCGGCATCCTCTTTCCGTTCATCCGCGACCGCGGTGATCGCGACACCATGGTGAACACGGTCGCGCCGGTCTGGGATGGCAACGAGACCTGGCTGGTGCTGGGAGGAGCCACGCTGATGGGTGTCTTCCCGCTCGCTTATTCCGTGCTGCTGAGCGCGCTCTACATCCCGATCTTCTTCATGCTGGCAGGACTGATCTGGCGCGGCGTCGCTTTCGAATTCCGCTTCAAGGCGGACGAGGCGCACAGGCCGTTCTGGGACAAGGCCTTCGCCTGGGGCTCCTACATCGCGACATTCTCGCAAGGCGTCGTGCTGGGCGCCTTCATCAACGGCTTCAAGGTCACCGGGGTCTCTTACGACGGCGGCAGTTTTGACTGGCTGAGTCCGTTCAGTCTCTTCACTGGCGTCGGCCTCATCGTGGCCTATGCGCTGCTCGGCTGCACCTGGCTCATCATGAAGACCGAAGGCGAGCTCCAGCACCGACTCAAAGCGCTGGCGCCTCCGGTGACGCTCGTCCTTGTCGCGACGATCGTCATCGTGAGCGTGTGGACCCCGCTCACGCATCCGAGCATCGCGACACGGTGGTTTTCATTTCCCAACATCATCATCTTCTCGCCGGTGCCGGTGCTTGTCGTCGTGACGACTTGGGTCATGATGCGCGTGCTTCGGAACGAGACGCATGCATCGCCGTTCCTGCTCGCGCTCCTGCTGCTGTTCCTGGGTTATACTGGTTTGGCGATCAGCCTGTGGCCGAACATCATTCCACCGGCCATATCGATCAGGGAAGCGGCCGGGCCGCCGGAAAGCATGGGCTTCACGCTGGTCGGAGCACTTTTTGTCATCCCCTTCATCCTCGCCTACACCGCAATGTCCTATTACGTATTCCGCGGAAAGGTGAGAGCCGGCGAGGGGTATCACTGATGACTGCGCACCCAGTCGGCGCACAGACATGGCTTCGGAGGGTCGGCTGGCTTGTTCTGATCTGGGCGGCCGGTGTCCTGGCGCTGGGCCTTGTCGCCGGCCTTCTCAGAGTGGTTATGAATCTCGCCGGGCTGACCGTGTGAAGTTCAGAACAAATTCGTGCGCATTGTGGCGGCAGAAAATGGGCGGCTCGCGCGCCCACGATCCGGAGCGGGCGGCTACCGGTTCGGCGGTTGGCATCTTGAGACCCCGGTGATCCGCAGATCAGCTGGCCGCCATCGATTGTTTCTTTTGACATGCCGAAAACGCCCGGCTGTTCTTCGGAACAGATCGGCGTTGTTCGTCCGGCGCTTTTGCGCTCAGCCGACATCGAGCATTTCCGCGACTTAACAACAATTTTAGTTTGTTCAACCGCCATTCAAACGACTTAGTTGGTAACATGCGGAACTTTAGTTGAGGCGCCATGAAAAGTGGACACAAGACGCTCATCGCTGACGCGCCAGCCGAAGCGCCAATCGCTTGGTCAAGCAGCTCGCAGGGAGGCTGGAAATGCCGGAAGCACAAAGCGGCTTGACCCGCACTGCCGCACATCTTCATGGCGCGATGAAAGCAGCTGCGGACGGAGTAGGGATACTGCTCGTCGATGGATTCCATTACTTGGCGCTTTTCGCGATAGGCGCGACAACCGTTTGGTCAGCGCTTGCTGCGTTCTGCGGAATGTTTGCCAAGGGACGGGCTGAACTTTCGGACATCCTGCTTTTGTTTATCTATCTTGAAATCGGCGCAATGGTCGGAATCTATTTTAGGACAACGAGACTTCCGGTCCGCTATCTGATCTATATTGCGATCACAGCGCTGGGTCGGGTGTTAATCGAGATTGGCGGGGCGGAACACAAGACGGGGGAAGACCTTCTCGTAGTAGCGGGAGCGATTTTGGTTCTGTCCTTTGCGGTGCTAGTGCTGCGGTTTGCCTCTCATTGGGACGATCCGTCCGACACCCCCAGTCACGGGCGTCAGTTCGATCGAACCTGCTGACTCGCATGAGCCGTCGAGCGCGACTGGAACCGGGTCTTCCGATCGTAATCGACGGCCAGGTCGTTGGCGGGATCGGCGCGAGTTTCGACACGCCGGAGCACGACGTCCAATTGCCCGTGCCACGCCTGCGGCGCTAACGCAGGTAGAGCGCAAGGCGCCACGTATGCTCCCGGGGCCAATCACCAGGTCGACCGTTGCGCTGCGGGCATCGGTTAAAAGGATAACACCGACGCTGCGGAGATTCGTGGCTTTCGCCGTGGTGGGATTATAAATCGTTTTTTAATGGAGAGCGCCGCGCCTGCTCGCTATCTATGAATTACTGGCCGTACCCAACACGGGCAATCCATGCGTCCATCGCTTAATTTGGAGAATCACATGGCCCTGTTGCGGTGCAGGTTCTGGGAGCGCTCTCATGCAGCATAATCCCATCCACCGCCGCGATTTGCTTCGTGTTGTGATTGCTGGAGTTGGCGCGACAGCCGCCAGCACCGTCTTGCCAGAGCCGGCCTCCGCGAAACCCGTGGACATGACGAACAAGCGCCGGGCTCGCTACCAGGCCAAGTCGGCTGAGGTTCGAAATTTCTACCGGGTCAACAGCTATCCGAACCGATAGGGAGGACGTCCGTGCTGATCAAAAGGTCGGAACAGCATCGCCCCCGCGTCAAACGCTTTGGCACTCAGACAGGCGAGCCAAGAAACGAACTGGATCGTCGTGCATTTCTAAAACAGTCCGGTCTTGCCGCCGGCGCGCTGGCGGCGCTCGGGAGCCTCTCTCTTGGCGGCGTGCGCAAGGCGGAGGCCGGTCCTCCGGCTCCACCCGGCGTGACGATCACAACCCGCAAGAACGTCTGCACCCATTGCTCAGTCGGTTGCTCGGTGATCGCCAAGGTCGCGAATGGCGTGTGGATCGGCCAGGAGCCGGACTACGACAGCCCGATCAATCGCGGATCGCATTGCTGCAAGGGCGCGGCGGTTCGCGACGACGTGTTGAACCAACGCCGCCTGCGTTACCCGATGAAACTGGTCAATGGCCAGTGGACCCGTCTTTCCTGGGAACAGGCCGTCGACGAGATCGGCGACAAGCTGTTGGAAATTCGCGCGAAGTCCGGGCCGGACTCGGTTTACTGGCTGGGGTCGGCCAAGTTCACCAACGAAGCCGCCTACCTCAACCGCAAGCTCGCGGCTTTCTGGGGAACCAATAATTCCGATCATCAGGCGCGTATCTGCCATTCCACCACGGTCACCGGCGTAGCCAATACCTGGGGCTATGGCGCGATGACGAACAGCTACAACGATATCCGCAACGCCAAGACGATCATGCTGATGGGCGGCAATCCGGCGGAAGCACATCCGGTTTCGCTTCAGCATATCCTTGAAGGCAAGGAACTCAACCGCGCCAACATGATCGTGGTCGACCCGCGGATGACGCGAACCGCCGCCCACGCGACCGAATATGTCCGCGTGCGGCCCGGCACTCATATCGCGACGATTTACGGGATGCTCTGGCACATCTTCGAGAATGGTTGGGAGGACAAGGAATTCCTAAACCAGCGCGTCTACGGCGTCGATGAAATCCGCAAGCAAGTGGCAAAGTGGAACCCCCGCGAGGTTGAACGCGTCACGGGTCTGCCGGAAGCGCAGGTCAAGCACATCGCCGAGGTCTTTGCCAAGGAAAAGCCCGCGACACTGATCTGGGCGATGGGGCAGACCCAGTTCGCCACCGGCACGGCGAACGTTCGTGCGAGCTGCATCCTGCTTCTCGCCACCGGCAATGTGGGACACGCGGGAGGCGGGGCAAATATATTTCGCGGCCACACCAACGTGCAAGGAGCCACCGATCTCGGGCTCGATGTGACGACATTGCCGCTCTATTACGGTCTTGCCGAAGACGCCTGGCGACATTGGTGTCGGGTGTGGGAAGTGGACTATGAGTGGATGCAGTCCCGCTTTCCGAGCAAGACGCTGATGGAAACGCCGGGCATTCCGAGCACCCGCTGGTTCGATGCGACGCTGCTTCCTAGAGATCAGGTCAGCCAGCCTGATACGGTGCAGGCGATGTTCATCATGGGACATGGCGTCAATACCATCACGCGCATGCCGGAAGCCAAGCGAGGGATTGAGAAGCTCGAGTTGCTAGTGGTCTCCGATCCGTATCCGACCGCATGGTCGGTGCTTTCGGAGCGCAAGGATGGAATTTACCTTCTGCCGGCCTGCACCAGCTTCGAGATGGATGGGTCGCGCACTGCGTCGAATCGCTCGCTGCAATGGGGTGAGAAAATCGTGGATCCGGTCTTCGAATCCAAGAACGACTACGACACGATGTACATGTTCGCCCGCAAGTTCGGCTTTGCCGACCGGATGTTCAAGAACATCAAGGTCGAGAGCGGCAAGGTGTCGGCGGAGGATATTCTGCGGGAAATCAATCGCGGCGGCTGGTCGACCGGTTACTGCGGACAATCTCCTGAACGGCTCAAAGCCCACATGAAGAACCAGGCCAAGTTCGATCTGGTCACCTTGCGGGCGCCGAAGGACGATCCGGAAGTCGGCGGAGACTATTACGGCCTACCGTGGCCGTGCTGGGGAACGCCGGAGTTCAAGCATCCGGGCACGCCGATCCTTTACAACACCAATCTTCCCGTGAAGGAGGGCGGCGGCACCTTCCGCGCCCGGTTCGGTGTCGAGCGCGTCGTCAAGCGCAAGGTGATGGAGAACGGGCAGGAGGTCGAAAGGGAGGACCACGACAATCTTCTCGCGGAGGGCTCCTATTCGGCTGGCTCCGAAATCAAGGATGGATATCCAGAGTTCACGCTGGGCGTGCTCAAAAAGCTCGGCTGGGACAAAGATCTCACGCCGCAGGAAATGGAAATCCTCCAGCGCGTGAATTCGGCCAACCCCGACGCCGTGTCCTGGGCGTTGGACCTTTCCGGCGGGATTCAGCGCGTGGCGATCGAGCACGGCTGCTCGCCCTATGGCAACGCCAAAGCGCGGATGATCGCATGGAATCTGCCCGACCCGATTCCGGTCCATCGCGAACCGATCTATACGCCGCGGCCCGACCTCGTCGCCGACTATCCCACGCTGCCCGACGCAAGGCAGTTTCGTGTGCCGAATATCGGCTTCACTGTACAGAAATCGGCCGTCGACCGGGACATCGCGAAGCAGTTTCCATTGATCCTGACATCCGGCCGGCTGGTGGAATATGAAGGCGGCGGTGAGGAGACGCGATCCAACAAGTGGCTCGCGGAGCTGAAGCAGCACATGTATGTCGAAATCAATCCGGCCGACGCAAGCGAACGCGGCATCAAGGACGGCGGATGGGTCTGGGTGACCGGACCTGAAAGTAACTCAAAAGCCCGCATGCAGGCGCTCGTGACCGAGCGGGTAGGCAAGGGCGTTGCCTGGATGCCTTACAGTTTTGCCGGCTGGTTCCAGGGCGCCGATCTCCGCGCCAAATATCCGAAAGGCTGCGATCCGATCGTGCTCGGCGAGAGCGTGAACACGCTCACCACTTATGGCTTTGACCCGGCGACCGGCATGCAGGAGCCAAAAGCAACGCTTTGCCAGATAAGGGCAGCATAGAGGAGCAATCGATGGCACGGATGATGTTTCTTTGCGACGCGGACCGCTGCATCGATTGCAACGCCTGCGTCACTGCCTGCAAGAACGAGAACGAGGTGCCCTGGGGAATCAACCGTCGGCGCGTCGTGACCATCAATGATGGAAAACCGGGCGAGCGCTCGGTCTCGATGGCCTGCATGCACTGTACGGATGCGCCGTGCGCTGCGGTCTGCCCGGTTACCTGCATCTATCCGACTGAAGACGGCATCGTGCTGCATAACAAGGATCTCTGCATCGGTTGCGGCTATTGCTTCTACGCCTGTCCATTCGGCGCGCCGCAGTATCCGAAGGTCGGCAATTTTGGTTCGCGCGGCAAGATGGACAAATGCACCTATTGCGCCGGCGGCGGAGGACCCGAAGCTCCCGGCAGTGCCGAGGAGTTTGCGAAATATGGCTCGAACAGGTTCGGCGAAGGCAAGCTGCCGCTGTGCGCCGAGATGTGCTCCACCAAGTCGTTGCTCGCGGGGGATGGCGACGTCATAGCGCAAATCTACAAGGAGCGCGTCTTGAAGCGCGGTTACGGCTCCGGTGCCTGGGGGTGGATGACCGCTTATCGCGAGGACATCAAGGTCTAAGTCGTAGCTTTGGCCGACGCCGGCCTGGATGTGTCAGGCGAAAGGTTGACTGTCATGACGCGTTTTGTAGGCATTCGTCTCTTCGTTGTCAGCATGGCGCTGCTGATCATTGCCGCGGTCGTTCCGGCACAAGCCGAGAAGCTTGGCCCGGATGGCGCCCCCAATCCGACAGCGAGCGTCATCGATCAAGGAACGCTGTTAAAGCAGGCGCCCCGCATCGAAGGGCGCATCGACATTCCGGACCTGAAGGCCAGCGTGCTGGAGCAGCCGGTTGGGCGAACATGGGATTATTTCCACGAGGTCCTGCTGCATTGGGGCGCCGCAGTCGTGATCGCCGGTACAATCCTGCTCTTGGGCCTGGCTTATTTGATCATAGGACGAGTCCGAATTGCGGCAGGGCGTTCCGGACATAAAATCCTTCGCTTCAAGGCGTTTGAACGCTTTTCGCATTGGCTGACGGCGATATCCTTCGTCGTTCTCGGCCTTACCGGCCTGAACATCACATTCGGCAAGATCGTGCTCTTGCCACTCGTCGGTCCGGATACCTTTTCTGACATCGCTCAGGCTGCAAAGTATGTGCACAACTTCACCAGCTTCTCCTTCGTGGCTGGCCTCGTCCTGATCTCGGTCATCTTCTTCAAGGACAATTTTCCGGCCAAGGTGGACATCGACTGGCTCAAGCAAGGCGGTGGTTTTATCCGGAATAAGCATGCGCCTGCCGGACGCTTTAACCTCGGCGAGAAGCTTGTCTTCTGGTTTTCGCTGGCGGCTGGAGTGGCAGTGTCTGCATCGGGCTTCCTTCTGCTGTTTCCCTTCTACGGAACGGACATTCCGGAGATGCAGCTCGCGCAGGTCGTACATGCAGTCGTGGCCATCTTGTTCATCGCCCTGATCCTGGCGCACATCTATATCGGTACGCTCGGCATGGAGGGTGCGTTCGAGGCCATGGCGACTGGCGAAGTCGATCTCAACTGGGCGAAAGAGCATCATGATCTCTGGCTCGCCCGACAGCTGAAAGAAGACCACCGCGACGAGCCTGCGGCGACGCCTGCAGAATGAATGTCAGCCGGGCAGTTCGTTAGTGCCCTGTCGGAGCAGGATCCCTGACGCGCGGTTCTGCAGGAACAGTGATGAAAGAGCCAAATCCGGCAAGAAGAGATTGTGAGCGCGATGACTGATTCCGGGCGTATCTTGATCTGCTCGTGTGACGGCACGATGCCCCTCGGCACCGAGGCGATCCGTTGCGGCTGCAATGGCGAACCGATCACTGCGACCCAGCTCTGCGGTGCCGAACTCGATCGTTTCCGCTCCATCGCGGCACAAGACGGGCCTGTCACGGTCGCGTGCACCCAGGAATCGGTGCTGTTTTCCGACATTGCCGCGCAAGCCGGACGCGTGGATCCGATCCAGTTTGCCAATATCCGCGAGACCGCCGGATGGTCCAGCGACGGAGCGCAGGCGGGGGCGAAAATGGCGGCGCTGCTTGCGGCAGCGGCCGAGCCGGCGCCAGATGTGCCGATGGTCAAATTGGAAAGCGGGGGCGTTATCCTGATCTGCGGCCGCGACGAGGCGGCTCTTGAGGCCGGCAACCTGCTTAAGGATCATCTCGACGTCACGGTCCTGATCGAGCCGCCGGCCACGATCGCGCCACCGCGCACGACCAGCTTTCCAGTGGCGAAAGGGAAAGTCGGAACGGCGACGGGTCATCTCGGCGCGTTCGCGGTCACGATCAATGAATTCGCGCAGCCAAGGCCGTCCTCGCGCAACGCATTGGAGTTCGAGGGATCACGCAACGGCGCACGCTCGAACTGCGATATCATCCTGGATCTAACCGGTGGCACGGCATTTTTCCCGGCAAGCGATTTGCGCGACGGCTATTTGCGCGCCGATCCCGGAAGTCCCGCAGCAACGCTGCAAGCCGTCCTCAAGGCACGCGACCTCGTCGGCACTTTCGAGAAGCCGCGGTACGTCACCTTCGATGCGAATCTTTGCGCCCACTCACGTTCCGGAGTGACCGGTTGCACACGCTGTCTTGATTTATGTCCCGCCGGTGCGATAGCACCGGCCGGCGATTCCGTCGCGATCGACCCGAACATTTGCGCTGGCTGCGGCCAATGCGCGGCCGCCTGCCCGACCGGCGCGGCGGCCTATGCACTGCCTTCGGCAGATGCACTGATGCGGAAGCTGCGCGCGATGCTCGTGGCCTACCGCAAGGCTGGCGGCGAACAGGCTGTCGTGCTGGTGCATGATGAGCCTCACGGCGCACCGCTGATCGATGCATTGGCGCGGTTCGGTGACGGGCTGCCGGCGCATGTGCTGCCGTTCGTCGTCAACGAGATCACACAGGTCGGCTTGGAAAGCATCGCAGCCGCGTTCGCCTATGGCGCATCCGCGCTGCGGTTCCTGCTTCGGGACAAGCCGCGTCATGATGTTTCCGGGTTGCGGCGGACGATGGCGCTGGCCGATCCGATACTGTCAGGGCTCGGGTTCGGGCCTGACCGGATCGCGGCGGTCGAAACCGATGACCCGGATGCGCTCATTGCGGCATTGCGCGCGATTCCGCTTATGCCGTCGGCGCCACGTCCGGCAAGCTTCCGGGCGATGGGAAGAAAAAAGGACGTGCTGCGCTCTGCACTCGGCGAGCTGCATCGGGCTGCCCCTGCGCCCGCAGATATTATCGCATTGCCTGCTGGGGCGCCGTTTGGTGCGGTGGAGATCGAGGCCGGCGGCTGCACATTATGTCTGTCTTGCGTGTCGGCCTGCCCTACGGGCGCTTTGCGCGACGATCCGGAGCGGCCTTTGCTGCGGTTCATCGAAGACGCCTGCGTGCAGTGTGGGTTATGCCAGGCCACGTGCCCGGAGAAGGTGATTACGCTCAAGCCCCAGATAGACTTCCGCGCGGCCAGGGCGCCCGCCGTAGTCCTCAAGGAGGAAGAGCCGTTTTGCTGCATCCGCTGCGACAAGCCGTTCGGTGTGCGAAGCACGATCGATCGCGTGCTGGCGAAACTCGGAAGCAAGCACTGGATGTATCCCGGCTCATCCAAGCGCCTTGACATCATCAAGATGTGCGAAAACTGTCGCGTTGCGTTTGTCGCAGAGGAGAACTTCGCACCTTACCGAACGCCGTCTCAGGCCGTGCGCACCACTGACGACTATCTTCGCGAGCGCGGGAGAACCGAAGGGTGAAGCTATTGCGTACCATCCAGCTCGATGCGTCGGATTCGTTTGTTTTTGAAAAGCCGGCAGAGCCCGGTGAGTGGGCGGTATCGGGCGCTTTCGCATTCGCCCGTGACGAGCCGGCGAACTTGCGTGGCAAGGCACGTAGCGCGTTTCGCGCTGGCTTTTTGGGATTGGCCTCGCTTGGGCGTTCGACGCTGGTACAGATTGTCGAGGCGAGTGAGGCTGATCGCGGAGCAGTCATGGACATGCTCGCGGCGCAACTCGTTGCGCACTCCGGCGCCCCGGATGTTTACGCCGCCCGGCCGGCGGCAGAGGAGGAAATCGACTTCGCGGCTTCGCTCTGCGTTCATCCGGCGGGCGCGGTTGTCGCCGTGACGCGCAGCTACGAGGGGGGAGCAATCCGAGAGACATTCCGCGCGCTGCGTCCGCGCGAAGGGACAGGGCGGCATGCCCGGGCCTTCGAGTTCCTGGAAGTCGTCGGCGAAGAAGATGCGCCGGATGAATACCTTGATCTTGCCGGGCTCGGGAAGGGAGCAGGCGAGTGAGTGGATGGCGCGACTTCTGGCTCTCTTGCGGGCATCATCTGCTCGATCGCGACGCCACAGGCAAGTTGCTTGTCACTGATGAATTTTTGAAGGCCTATCTCGCGCGCCCTGAACTGATGCCACCGCCAGAAGCGTGCTCGGCAGAGCGAGGATTGCACAGCGCGTTGTTGCTCGATCCGCGGCAGCCGATCGCTGCCTCGCGAGTGGCCGCGATCGCCGATGCGGACACACGCGAAAACTGGCAGACGATGATCGCCTGGCGCGATCATCTGGTGAGGCATTGCAGCCTGGAGGCTGCCTATCTCGAAATCGTCCGGCGCAACATCAAGTTTCCCCACATCCTAATCTGCCAATTGGTGCAAGCGATCCTGCGCAACGCATTGGACGATTGCGGCGACGTTTTCATGTTGCGGGCCGCGGAGATGTTCTTCCGTCCGCAGAGGCTAGTGCTCCAGGAAGCTTCGATCGTCGCGATCGATGAAGAGACTGACCCGTCGCCCGGCTTGCATTCTCCATCGCCGCTCTTGACGTTGCTCGGATTGTTGCCCACCGCCGAAATCGACCTGCTTAGCGATTCCACCGCAGAAAGCTATTGGGAGCGCAGCGATCGCTTTGACATGGCGCTCGATCTGACGACCGGCCGGCGCGGTTTGATCGCTCTCGGCGATGTGGTCGCGCGCTGGCTCTCCCATTTGCTTGCGATCAACGTCGTGGTCGAGCCACTGGCAGAACTGCAGAGCGTGTCATTTAGCTGGTATATCGGGCTGAGCGCCGACGCCACACGCATCGGCGATGCTATTTGGAATGGCGACGATCTCGATGATGGGGCGCGGACTCAACTGGTGAGCCTGTTCCGGCTGACGTTCGAAGACCCGGCCGATGCGATCGAAAATGTCCGAGGTGAGCCGTTGTATCTGCTGCTAGCGATGAACGGGGACGGGGTGTTACGGCTGAAGCCGCAAAATCTGATAGCCGGCTTGCCCATCCGCCAAGTGGAGGCAGTCAATTGAGAACGACAGCTCTCGCGCGCATTGCACTGGGTGTGATGGTCGAGCGGCGCAGGGCCAGGAGCGCCTGGGCCGATTTTCTGTGGCGGCCGGTTTCGGTGTTTACCGGAAGTCCGTCGGCTGCGCCTTGGACGCCGCTCGGCATCGAGGCGGAAACAACCTTGTTCTACGCCGGCGAGGCCACAGTCGAACTGCATCGCACCGAGACGTCCAGCTATCGCGACAATCTCGCATCGGGCGCGCCTGCGCTGTGGATCGTTCTGCGTCCAACAGCTTCCGAGCCCCCATACGAACTGGTAGCTGTCACAGCAGATCCGTCAGAGGGCGAAGGATTTACTGACGCCGGCAACAATCTGGTTGAACAAGTGCCCATGCCGCCCGACATCGCCGAAATGGTCGGCCAATTTATCGCCCAACATCATATCGACCGTCCCTTTGTCAAGCGCCAGCGCGATGGACAAACGCGTCCGGATCGGAAAGAGAGAACGAGTTGTGACTGATAGAGCCAACGCCTTCGCGCGCTGGGTGCGATTGAAGCACGAGGCGAAAGCAACAGCGCAGCAAGCAGAAGCCGTTTCGACACGCGCTGAAGCGGCGGCCGAGCAGCCAGGAATCAACGCGGCGATGCAGGAGCCGTTTGATTCGGCGAGCTTGCCATCGATTGACTCTATTACAGCCGATACGGATATCGTCGCATTTCTGAAATCCGACGTTCCGACTGAGTTGACGCGTGCCGCATTGCGCCGGGCCTGGACAAGCGATCCGGCCATTCGCGATTTCATCGGCATCGCGGAAAACCAGTGGGATTTCAATGACCCGAATGGGATGGCCGGATTTGGACGGCTGGACGCAAGTGAAAGCGGAGTCACATTTCTCGCGCAACTCTCAAGCACACCGGGGGAGATGCCGGATCTGCTCGCGGAAGGGGCGACACCAGTCCAGCGTTTCGCCTCGAACGCAGTTTGTTCCGAACAGTCCAAGGCCGATCAGCAGGGGCAGATTGACGCCCGTCAATCGCCTTCCACCGATAGCATCATTTCGTCATGCGCCGTGGCCGAAGCAGGTGTTGCGACGAAGGCTGCGCCTGTCATTGCAGAATACGATGCGCGCTGCGGTCGTCGCAGTCATGGGAGCGCCTTGCCAAAGTAGAGCCGGGCATTACTGCTGTCGGCGACCGCCACATTTTTGTACGTCGAGCTAGGAACATGCTGGAATCGGTCTCTCATGAGTCTTTCACGCCGAATGTCGAGGAGATCGACCGTGCCCGCGCGCAGGAATATGCGCTGTTGGCGACCCTGCTTTCGCGCAGCCCGGATTCGGTACTTCTCTCTCGCCTAGCCGATTTGCGCGATGACGCCGGCCCAATCGGCGTGGCGCACGGTGCCGTTCGCGAGGCCGCGCTGCGGACGAATGAAGAAAGGGCGGCGCGGGAATATTTTGCCCTGTTCGCCGGCCTCCGAGAGGGCTCGCTCTTACCCTATTCGTCTCATTATTTGGCGGAGACGCTATATGGACGCCCGCTTGCGCGGCTCCGGGAAGCGTTTCAAGGTTTCGGTATCGAAATAGCACCCGAGCGCTCGGAACCTGAGGATCACGCCGCAATTCTTTGTGAAGTCATGGCAGGCCTT
Organism: Bradyrhizobium erythrophlei; assembly: GCA_900129675.1. Lineage (GTDB taxonomy): Bacteria > Pseudomonadota > Alphaproteobacteria > Rhizobiales > Xanthobacteraceae > Bradyrhizobium > Bradyrhizobium erythrophlei_A. Next base: position 1,079,989 of record FSRD01000003.1, read on the forward strand.
GCCGACGGCAGCATTCCGGCACCAGCTGGCGCCGAGCGTGAGTTCTTTCAAGAGCACCTCAGGCCATGGATCAGGCGTTTTTTTTTCGACCTCGAACACGCTGAAGCGGCCGATTTTTACGCAGCGGTTGGTTTGCTCGGGCGAACCTTTCTGGCTCTCGAAGCGGAGGCCTTTTCCTGCTCGGTCTGAACACAGTGTTTTGTCTATCGAACGGAACCTGGCGATTTCGAACTATGCTACAAACTTCAGAGGATTAGGAGAAAGAAGATGCGGACCTTTGCCCTCGCTTGCTTGAGAGCTGTGTGTACCGAAAACCTCATCCGAGTGTGATGCCGCGTTGGAATCGCCTAAGCTGCCGGGAAGATCGGGCTGTTCTGCTTCGCTCTGGCCGTCCTGGCCTCGGCAATCAGGTCGAACCTCGCGGTCGCGTTCGGCTCACGAACCATGATCGCTGGTTCTTTATCCAGCTGTATCGCTGGTTTCCAGCAATCCTGAAGGTTCTCACAATCATCCGGCCCAAGACGCTCGTGCGTTGGCACAGAGCCGGATTTCGCACCTACTGGCGTTGGAAGTCGCGCCCACGGGGAGGGCGACCGCAGATCGAGACGGAACTGCGCGCCTTGATCCGGCGGATGAGCGTCGAAAAAACGGCTTGGTCGACTACTGGGATGAGAGCCGGCAGCGCACGCGGCGGCCGCTCTCAAACACGGATATAGCCGACATGGGGGACTTGCTGTCTCGCGAATGTCGTTGCGTGAGTGCTCATGCGCCCGGTTCGAGAGCGATTTATCCATGGCGCGGACTTACAAAGGCTTGATTTGCACCTTACGGAATTTGATCGTTCCAGCGCCGTGTTGGAGGGCGATCGAGCCTTCATCGAACATTCCGTTCCGCAGTTCGGCCGTTTTCTCTCCGTTGAGCACGACCGTGATGTCGCGCCCCTTCGCCGTGATCTCGAACGTGTTCCACTTGCCGCCAGCTTTCGGCATCGGATTGATCTCGACATAGCGTGTGATCGAGCCAGTGCCGTAACTCGGATCGAGGCGCTGGTCAAAAATATTGGCTTCATAGCAGGTACGGTCGGTGATTTTCGTGGCATCGAGGCAGCGGAAATAAATGCCACTGTTTGCATCGTCGCTCGGCCAGAATTCGACCCGTAGCGCGAAGTCCTTGTACGGCTTCTTGCTGACGAGATAACCGGCTTCTTTGCCGTCCATCTTGTCGGCAATCGCCGTGCTGTCGGCCAGATGCCAATTGGATTTCCCGACCTGATCCCATTGTTCGAGGTCTTTGCCGTCGAAGAGCGTGATCCAGCCGGCTTCCTCGGCTTTAGTCTGCGGCAGCACCTGGCTCAGAGCGAAACCCGAGGTGACGAGCGCAAGAGCGAATTGCAAAGAACGCCGTAATGTCATTGGCATGATTGCCTCCTCCTTGGTCTTCCGCCGATTGTTTCTCCGGGCGGTAGCCTGAATGATAGGTCCCTGGCCGCTAGTGTGGCTATCAGAAAATAGCGGACATCGAGTAGGCCGTAGCTGTCCCCTGTAACTGCCACCACGGATTTTCTCGCACCAGATATCTTCAATGAGTGCGGTCGCGCGGTCCCCCCGGAGGGTTTCGCCCTCCACAGTACCTTGGCGACCGACTGCGGAGGGATCGCCATCCTTCGACGGTCCCCGCCAGCCGTCGCGGACATCACGTCATCACGGCGACACGGTGCGAGCATCAACGAGGGGGGACCGCTGTTGAGGCAAAAGCAGACATGCGCTGGAAACCCCGGAATTTCACATTTTGACCCAAATTAGCGGTCGTGCTCCGGATCATCTGCTTGGCTGGCTTGTATGAGTCGCTAACGAGCGGTCAGAACATGGGCCGAGCGTTAGGACGCCAGCAGTTTCTCGATCGTCTCCGGCAAGAAAGCCTCGGCCGGTAGGCGTTCCGGACCGATCAGGCTCGCCGGCAGCGGTGCAAGCTGGCCCGCCGCCACGCGCTTTCCAACTCGCGCGCGTCGCTCGCGCGCTTCCTGACCGAACTCGACGCGGAGCGTGGTCACGACCTGGGCGGTGATGCGAAGCCGCCGCATTCGCTCGGCGCGCTCTTCCACATAAGGCCTGAAGTCGGGCTCCCGCCCCGCCGCCTTGGCCTCGCCCAGAATCTTGCTGACCAAACGCACATCGCGCAGCGCAATTGAGAGCCCCTGGCCGATGATCGGATCATTGTGGCCGGCAGCATCTCCGATCAACACTACGCCCGGGCACGTCGGATCGTCGATCCAGTGATCCTCATTGGAAAACGAGTTGAAGGGACCGATCGGAGTTGATGCGGCGATCGCCTCGGCATAGGGCAGGCAGGTGAGCCTTCCGAACGCATCAATCAATTTCGCGCGGCGATCCGGACCATCGAAGCGCGACTTGTCTGCGAAGTGATAGCTGCCATAGAGGCGAAGGAGATCGTCACCCTGCGGAAACACCAGGAAGTGGAAGCGGTCCTCGACGCCGATCACTTGCATGTCGCGTGGCCAGGACGGTACGCCTTTGACGAGCATGCCGCCTAGCAGATTGCGCGGCTCGTCCGCATTCACCTTGAAGCCGAGATTCTTGCGCGCACTTGAGTTGCGTCCATCGGCGCCGATTACAAGACGTGGCCGGAATTCGAGGCTCGCGCCGTCGTGCACGCAGCTGACGATCGGCCGCGATCCCGATGTTACCGATATGGCGCCAGTGCCGCGAAGGACGCTGGCGCCCGAGATCGTAGCAAGTTGCGCGAAAATCTCGCAGGTCGCGGGATGGCCCAGGCAGAGGGCACCGAACCCTTCTACGTGCATCTTCGTCAGATCGAACGCGCGCGCCTCAGCCTCTGCCGGCGCGAAGATCTCGTCATAAGGGATATTGCGCCTGGTAAACAGCGCACCTGCCTCGCGCAGTGGCTGCAAGAGTTCGAGCTTCGCGAGTTCGGTCACACCCCATGGCGCCATAAACTCGCCGCGCACTCGATCGGGATAGCTGTTTTCGCGCTCGAGCAGCACCACCTCGAAGCCGGCGCGCGCCAGCGCAGTGCCTAGCGCACCGCCAGCAATCCCTGCACCGACGATGACAACGTCGGGTTTTGAGTGACGCATGCGAGCCCCCCTGTCATGCTAAGGAGCTATTGCTGATCGCCTGCACGCAATCAAGCCCACCAGGCGAGCTGGACTTCCGGTATTGGCACGTTTGAGACATGCCGACCGGCATACTCACACGACAATGAGCCGCGTCTGATGTCGCGGAAATTGTTGATGAGGTCGGCATTGTCGGAACACTGCCGCCAGTCGGAATTGCAGGAGCCGCTGTGCGCGACGACGGCCGGCGCCGGCGCGGGAGTGCGAGCATCGTGGGCGGGATGTCGAGGCCAAGAGCCTTGGCAGTCGCATTTTGGCAACAGCTCCAGTAAATGTGACCCATCCAAATCTTGTCCGTCGCTTCGCCTGGGACATTCCACTAAAAAACATCTAGCATGGCGTACTCGCCTTGGACTACGGGGAACATGCGTGTAGCGTTCTTTCGGGGACCGTGCCGCGGAGTTGGGGGCAATGAAAGCCTTGCAGGCCGCCTGCATCGTGGGTGCCATAACATTCACGGGGATGATCCATCAGGTTGGCGGAAACACGCCAAGCGCGACCGTGCCGGACGCAATGCCGGAAGCGGCTGTGAGCGCCGAGACGCCCGGTGCGCCTGCGCTCTCCGCCGCCGTGCCCGAGGCATCTGCCGGACCTGGAACAGCGCTTGGAGCAGAGCTTGGCTCGGTGCCTGGGGCGATTTCCGGACTGTCGTTGATGGCCCAAGCCGAAATCGGCGACGATTCTATCGAGACAAAATCGGTGGACTTGGGCCACCATGATGCCGCCCAACCGGTGCCGACAACGCGCGATGCGTCCAACCCGGCGCCGGTGACGCAGGATTTCCGGTATCTCATCTATTACGTCTGGTCCGAACTGCCGCCTGCCGAGAAGCCGGCGGATATCGTCTTAAGTTCACTCAAGGACACCCCGGTCGGAACGCCGGTCGAGGAGATCAAGCGCGCTTCCGACGCTTTCGGTCTGGATTTCAATTTCATGAAAGCGGTTGCCAGGATCGAGTCCGGTTTCGACCCTAAGCAACGCACCGGATCGTATATCGGCCTGTTCCAACTGAGCAAATACGAGTTCAACAAATTCGGCTCCGGGCAGATTCTTGATGCCCGCGACAATGCCGTTGCGGCGGCCTACAAGGTCATTACCGAAGGCATTCTGTTCGAGTGGGTGACGCACAAGAAGCCGACGTTGAGCGATCTTTACTTGATCCATCAACAAGGCTGGGAAGGCGCCGCCGAGCACATCAGCCAACCTGATCGCATCGCTTGGAGATCCATGTGTGCCACCAGCGAAGGCATGGAGAAAGGCGAAAAATGGTGCAAACGCGCGATCTGGCGGAATACCCTTCCGGCCGTCAAACACGCGTGGAAATCGGTGGATAAGCTGACATCGGGGGCGTTCGTCGGAATGTGGCGCGAGCGGGTTGCTGATTTCTATTCGAAATACATGGCCGCCGCCGCCGAACGGGCGAACCAGTAAATTTCCGTTGAGTGGTTGGCAGGAGTTGCCGCACCCGCGGGCCGAGCGGGGGCCTCACCGTCGCTGCGGCACGTGGTGCGGCTCCTCCAGCGCCCGCCTTCGAATGCTCAATGGTCGCGCGGATGTACTCTACGTCGTCAACGACGCGCTCGTAGTCACGAACCGGAATCGCATTTGGTGATCGACTAGGTGCCGATGTCTGCTTGTGGCGATTTTGTTGCAAAAGTCGAAAATCGAAAGACACCGAAAATCTCGCAAAAGCGGATTTTTAGACGCCTCTACCACTGCAGCACTCTGTGCCGTCGATACGAAGGGCCGTGATCGTTTTTGTGCGAAACGATGAGATCCCTCACATCGCCGCGCGTAAGACGCATCAGCGGCTCTAAGAATTTTCGTTCGCCACCCAAAAAAGACTTTTGCAACAAAATCGGCACCTAACGGACGTCACCAGCCACGCTGACGATGTCCGTTGATAGGAGCAGAGCGGACCTCGCGCTTGGGCGCATCGGCGCGTTTACTTTCGCGCCCTTGGTCTCCCCATCCGTGATGCGAGGATAGTTATTCACCGGCGAACAGGCTCTGGAGCAGGCCAAGGTATTCGCTTCGAGCTGAGCGCGATAAGGATGGCGTCGAGACATATCCTTGGCGCGCTGGCCCGTTATCGATGGCGTGGCGCTCGGTCCAGCAAATCGCGTCAAGAATGCTAGCAGGCTCGCAGCGGCATTACCGTCATCGCCATGTCTTCGTTCACTGCAGCCAATCCTTGCAGAGCATGATCCCGACCATGATCATCGAACCGGCTGCGACCACCACCGAGCAGATCCCCGGCAACTCTTCGAGGACAGCGAGAACGGCTGCCCGCCCCCTATGGTTTCGCGCGAAGCGCCAGCTTGCCACACCCATTCGGAAACTCCGTTTGGCCCCAGTAGCGAGTTCTAACAACGCGAAGCAGCTCGCCAGCAGTCTGCCAATTCGGGTGCCACCTGCGACCACACCGGCACCCGTGCTCTGGCTGCTGTCCGACAGCGGGCGCAATATAGGCCATTTGAAGCAGAAGTTCTGTGCTTGAACTGCAACTCTCGGTTTTTCAAAGATGACTGCAAAATGGCCGTTGATAGATCGTTTTTGGGCTCCGGAACCTGCAAGGCAAGCTTGCTCCAGGGCGGTCAATATTGGCGATTGGAGATGCCGTTCCGCAAACCTCCAAGGGAGGAAACCGCGGGAAGGGATACGTGGGTGGTGCGGCGTGAGCTATGGGGATTTGAGTGCCGCGGATGAGGTGTGTAATTGCCGGCGCGCGTGCCGCTGGCGAGCAGACCGTAGTGGCGGATGCGGTGGAAGCCGTGCGGCAGGACGTGGATCAGGAATCTGCGGATGAACTCGCCGGTGGTACGGCTCGAAGCTGAGAACGCGGTGCTTCGACATCAATTGAATGTTTTGACGCGCAGGCCGCGTGGTCGCGTTCGGCTCACGAACCATGATCGCTGGACCAAACCGCCGGCTCTGGTTCCCGATGATTGGCCAGACGAGCCGCCAGAGACCCGATAGCCTCACGCCGGCTTGGCGCTGCAGGCGAGGTCCACGCGCGTGTCCAAGTCCAAAAGGGGAAACGTGCTGCTCTCGCGCTCGCCCTTCTTTGGTCAAGCCTGCACAATATGTCTCAAATTACATAGAAATTTCAATCACATAAGAGTTCGTAGTTTTGTTCTGAATGGCGCGCCATTTGCGTAGAAAACCACGAACAGCCGTGGGGCCGTGATCACGACTGAGGTATGACCGCCGGAGGCTCGTCTCCGCATTTATGTGCGAAAAGGAAATTGGAGACCCCTAACGGAGCCGGATCGTGCTGGATGTTGCATGGTCCACGATTGCCGAGTCTGGCTGGGGAACTAGGATTCGAACCTAGACAAACAGAGTCAGAGTCTGTTGTGCTACCGTTACACCATTCCCCATCAAGCAGACTGATTTTACAGCGCTTTTTTCGGAAGTTTTGCAATCTCTGCCAGGAGTTTTGCAAATTCGGCTTTCTGCCGTCGCTGATAGGGGCCGTATAGCCCGCTCCAAGTTCATGGTCTAGTCCTTCTTCGCAACGATGCGCAGCCGCTTCTGGCCCTCGGCGCCGACCTTCATCTGGTCCCGGAACCGCATGTAGTGATCGACATTCTGGCGCGACATGCCGATGTCGTTGGCGATCTGGTCGACCTCGTAGCCTTGCTCGGCGCGCGCCAGAATGCCGGTGCCCCGCAGCCCGTGAATGGTCGGGTGGTCGGCCCGCTCGGGGTCGATATCCCACTCGTATTTTTTGACTTGGGCGGCGACCCATTCCTTCCAGCGGCGGCGGATGACGCGGCCTTCCTCTGTCTCGGCGAGCCAACGCCCCCAGCGTGCGCGCAAACCGCCGGCGGTGTACTGCTTGGCCATCGGCGAATAGAGGTACAGATCCTCGCGGAAGCGATCGATGGGTTTCAGCCAACGACTGTTCGTGAACGTCACCGGCGTCTCGGCCCAGCGATCGAGCTCGATCGCGTCGGCCGTGCCCAGCGGAATATGGAAGGCGCGGCGGCGCTTGCGGGTCTTCTTCGGCCGGCACCAGATGCCCTTGCCGTCGCGATGTTCAGGGCCCATGCGGATCAAGTCGCTAATGCGCTGGCAGGTCATGATGCCGAGCCGTTCCATCCGTACCAGGTCGGGCGGCGCGTGCGCGCGCACATGGTCGACGACCCATGACGGCCACGGCACATGCCCGCGGTCGGGAATGTCGAGGTCCTTCACCTTGTCGAAGGGGTTGAGCTTGGCGAGATCAAGCGGGATGGCCCAGTCCCATATCGTGCGCCCGGCCGATAGCATTTGGTTCGCCATAACCGGCGTTTCTTTCATCGCGTCGCGTGCCGTCTGAACGGCGAGCGGCGTGAGATCCCGGACCGGCACCATGCCCCATGTTTCGTGCGCTTCGAAGCGCCGCATCGTCACTTCGTAATTTCTTTGCGTGCCTTCAGACAGCCGCTTGAACTCGTCGCTGGCGCGGTAGCGCGCGACAAGATCGCCGATGGAGCCGGCCGGATACGTCGTCGGCGTCGATGTCCGGCGGCGCTCCACCTCGGCCCAAAACGCCTTCGGTTCAGTGTCGGCGTTCGGCAGTTTGATGCGGTCGCCCTCGCGATCCGTGCCGCGCCCTGGGTTCCAGTAATAGTAGACATAGACCTTGCCGTTCCTCTTCCGAACGGTGGTCTTCTCGACGCCTTCAGGCAGCGTCACGCCTGCTTTCCTTCTTCTTGCCAAAATTCGCTGCCCCGATAATTGCCGCATCGGTCACCGCAGCCTTGCCGGACAGTTTACGGTCTACGTCTTCCCAGCGCCAGCGGCGGGTTCCGGTTGGGAGCGTGTCGCACGGCTGGGGCAGGCGACCTTCTCTCACCCACTGGTCCCATGTGTCTGGGGAAATTCGCAATTCGGCCGCGCCGGTCCCCCGGTCGACGTAGGCGGGCGTCCGATCGCCACGAAGCAAGTTGTCCGCCTTGCGCACCGTCATCCGGCAACCCCCTGCTGGACCTTCTCATAACTTGAAATCCCTTTCAGGGCCTCGGGTTCGGGCTTGGTCTCGCCTCTCTGAGCAACGGAGATGATCGCCGCGACGATACCATCGGGCCGGATTTCCACAGCTTCAGCGCCTTGCTCCTTGGCCGCTCGGGTGGCGCGGGAGACTTCGCGACTGTCGCGCTTCTCCAATTCGGCCGGTATCCTCGTAGTTTGCTCGCGGCACCCACAACTCGCCCGCGTTCGCGTAGAACCCTTCCTCAGATCTGCAATCATGACATCGCGCCGCAACATGCATCGGCCTGCCATGATCTTGAAGTCTACCCCGTTCCCTGCGATTGCGCAAGTTTTCTCCTCTGAAGTCAATAGCTTAGTGGCTTCTGCGAGATTTGGCCGGGTCGTTGAAAAATTCGGCGCAGGTCCCCCGACATCAGCCGTACTGGCAGTTCGGCACCGATCCCGGGCCGGTCGTCGTTGAGGGAACACGCGAGTCGTTGAAGTCGGAAATCCCGTTCGGAGCGACCAGGACGACCTCTCCGTCGACAACGATGCTCCTCTCGAATGAGCTTGAGCAGATCGGCTTCCAAATTCCTCGTGCAGCGAGAAATCGATTCCTTGCGTTGAAGGATTCGGATTCATCTTGCGGGCCCTTTGCTAAGCAAGTACCGGAGCGGGATACCTGCGCCACCGCCCTCGTCGAGCAAGCAGTCACAGGCCCTGCTCGAATCCTTGGGTAGTGCCCCTTTTTTTTCGGTCCGCGCCGGAAATCCTTCTACCGTGATGGCCTGCCCCGGCGTGTTCGGAAATCCCGTTCGGAGCGACCAGGACGACCTCTCCGTCGACAACGATGCTCCTCTCGAATGAGCTTGAGCGGATCGGCTTCCAAATTCCTCGTGCAGGGAGAAATCGATTCCTTGCGTTGAAGGATTCGGATTCATCTTGCGGGCCCTCTGCTGAGCAAGTACCGGAGCGGGATACCTGCGCCACCGCCCACGAATCCTTGGTAGTGCCCCCTTTTTTCGGTCCGCGCCGGAAATCCTTCTACCGTGATGGCCTGCCCCGGCGGGTCTTCGCGACGCGCCTCGAATCCTTGACCACGCGTTTCAAGGCCGGCGCCGCTCAGCCAATCTGCAGTTTGGTCAACCGAGTCGAGACCTTCATCCCGCGGATCGCCGCGCAATAGAAAGCGCAGCATCCGCTCGAGGTCGTCGCCGCAGGCAACCTTGTCCGTCGCGTCGGTCATGGAGCCTCCTTAAGGTCGCGGTGCGCGCGGATGATGCCGGCGGCACTTACGCCGTCGATCCGGCCGGCCCGCAGGAGCGTCGAGGCGATCTCCTCGAGCGCGACGCGATGTTCGAGCAGAAGCGAATGGCAGGCTTCGGCAGCTCGGATCAGCTCGGCGCGCGCTGCGAGCCGCACGTCGACATACGAGAGCAATCCGTCCGTGTCGTCGTGCGGCGCCAGAAATAGGAGCTGTTTCGGCTCGGCGATGCCGAGGGACCCGACCATGGCCGCCGCGACTGCCGTCGCTTGCCGCAGGTCGGAGGCGGCACCGTGCGACGCCTCGCCGAGCATAATTTCCTCGGCGGTGCGGCCAGCGAGCAGCACCTGCAGACGGTGCTGGTAGCCCGCATATGTGCCCGCGAACGGCGGCGCCTTCGTTCTAACTGTCGCGCCGCCCCGTTCATTCGAGCTGGCGATGGTCGCTTGCACGTCCGCTTCATGGCCGAACAGTACGATTTCCGTCAGCAGATGACCGGCTTCATGGATAGCGGCGCGCCGAATTTCGCAAGGCGTTCGGTCCTCCTGGTGGACCAGTGCCCTGCGCAGATCGGCGAGCTCGAGCGCGCGCTCGGCGTGGCGGGCGAAGCGCAGGGCGTCGTTCGTAATCCTTTCGACGTCCGCGCCGGTGGAGCCCAGCGCGAGTAAGCAGATTTCCTCCAAATCCTCGCCGGCAAGCCGGCCCGCGAGGCGGACGCGAAACATGCGCTCGAGATCACGCGCGTTGGGCGGCCGAATGTGGATGATGCGGTTGAGCCGGCCGGACCTCAGGATGGCGGGATCGCACCGCGAGAGATCGTTCGAGGCCGCGAGGAAAATGAGTCCTTCACGGCCGGCAGTACCATCTAGTTGCGCAATGAATCCGTTAACAACTTCAACGACGTAGTCGGCATAAGCGTGGCGGATCTTGCTCCGGTCCGGAAAGGAATCGATCTCGTCGGTGAAAACGACGCAAGGCGCCTGGGCGCGGGCGGCGTCGAAGTCTCGCTTCATGGCCCGCAACAGATGTCCGAGATGGGCCTCGTCCGCCGCCTGCCACTGCGCGAGCGAGCAGGCAACCATGGGCAGGCCGGCGGCGCGGGAGAAGCATTCGGCGAACAGCGTCTTACCGGTGCCGGGCGGCCCGACGAGGCAGGCGCCGGGGTCCAACGCCCCCCACGGAATCTGTCCCCGCCGCCATGCCTCCAGGTCGCGCATGGTCGAGCGGGCCCATGCGACGGCTTCGTCCATGCCATACAGCTCGTCCAGCGAGAGGTCGCGCCGGCCCTTGCGCACCGACTTCTCTGCGGAAAGCCGGCGCAGCTCGGCCATGCACTCGCCCGGCGTGCGGTCGAACCGGACCGCGAGGACCAGGTCGACCGGTGTGATCCGGGCGGTGTTTTCCCGGTCGAGAAGTTCGCGGCAGCGCTTTCCCGTTACGATGCGGATGGCGCGCGCGATCGTGACCGGATCGAGCCCCGGAAAACTAAGCCGGATTGGCCGAGACTTCAGGAGTGCCTCGGGCAAGTGCGTCTCCGCCGCCGGCGAGATCGCTATCAACGGAAGGGCGAGCGAGAGCGCCGAGAGAGCTTCGTCGTTCCGCTGGCTCTTGTCCTTCGCTTTCGGGGGTTCTTTGACCGCGATGTAAACGACATCGTAGTGGTCCCGTTTCCCGGAGTTGGAAGCACCGACCTTCATCACCCGCGCGGTTTCCGGAAGAAGCGTGTCCTGCCAGGTCGCAAGGACTCGCTCGAGCATCTCCGGATCCGGCACGTCGACGAGCACCACAGGGGCGGACGAGCCCATCGCTTCCCGCAGCTCTGGTCTTAGGTCGAACATTCGCGCGAATAAGAGCCGCGCCGCCGCTCTCGCCGGGGTCACGGGATGGGAGGGGGGAGGCGGGCGACGGCGGACGAAGAACGTTTCGCGTTCTTCATCTTGCTCCTCCTGCTCTTGATTGAGCGAACTCGCTGCGACGATCTTCCGCGCCTCGGCGGAAACCGTAGAAGCCTTCTTGCCGGCGGCGCGCATGGCCCTCTCGGCGGCAATCCGCGCCTCTTCCTCAAGTTTCCGGATCAGCAATTCGTGCTCGCGTGCAGCGGCAACATCGGCGACGTGCCTGCGATAACGCAAAGAGGCGCGCCAGTCGGCCCGATAGGCAGCGAGCTCAAGCGCGCCCATAGGTCCAGCTATGGCAGCCGATGTGGGCGGACGTTGCGACGATGCCGTGGTCCCGACAATGGACGGGGGCAGCGGGCATTCTGGCGCACTCTGCGCAGTCTTGCTTTGCTCACTCATGCTCTCACGGGCTTTCATGATCGGAGTGGATTTGTTCGAGAACGCCACGGGCGCACCGTTTGTTGTTGTATCGTTACAAGTCTCAGGACCTCTGTTTCGCTCATGCGTCGACCTCGATGATAAGGCGGGATCGAACGAACTAAGCTCGTCGCCGTATCCGCAAGGATTCGAAATCAGGCGGGTGCGACCGCGGCACAGGTCCATGGGAAAGTGCGTGTGCCCGGAAATCCAATAGTCGGGTTGATAACGATCGATCGTCGATCCCAGGTCGGACGCGTAGGCGGCCGCGACCAAGCGGCCGCGCAATTGCGGCTCGACGGCCTCGACGACCGGCGCGTGATGCGGACCACGGTGGGACCGTCGTACGGCTTCGCTAGTTCCGCCTCGACGTAGGCGCGCGAACGCAAATGCAGCATGCGCGCCTCCTGCGGCCGGAACCGCTTCCAAGGATTCCGTTCCCACTTGATGCGGCGGTGGTCGCGCATCGTTTCGGATGCCGCACGCATCGCCGGCTGTCGCAAGGATTCGCCGAAGAGGTCGTAACCCAAGCATGCAATCGCGCGACCACCGTGCTCGCGTGCATGCAGCGGCACCGGTCGCCAAGCCGGTGACAGGACAAGAGCAGCGCGGTTGAGCAGTGGCGTCGCAGTACACGGGACCGGCGGGCTTGCGGCCACTGCGTCGACGCGGATGGCATGGCGCAGCTCGGAGAAGCGTGAGGAGTTGCGGGCCGACAAATGCAGCCACTTGGGCTCGCGCCTTGTCATCGAAACCGGGCGCGGTGAGACTTAGCCCGCGCGAAACCGATTTCGAACCGGCGCCGCGGTCGCTTGCACCGTCGTCTCGCAGTTTGGGGTCAATCGCACGCATGGAAAATACTCCGCCGTTCACGCGGAAGCCGCGTGTCGCAGAAGGTCCGAGCCGGGCCGTGCCATGCCTCGCCGGGCCACGCCCCGCCACGTCATGCCAAGCTAGTCCAGAGCCGCCTCTTCGACGAGGAAGCGGCCGTATTCGGGACGGTAGTCGCCGATTCCGTGCGGGCCCGCGGCTTTGAACAACTCGATCACCTCGCTGCGGTCGATCATGGATGAAAGAAAAGTGGCCGTCAGGCGTGCGCTCCAGTCGGGAAAAGAGGGACGGGTTCGGACGGTCAACGACCCCCACACGCGGACCATCTCACGGTGTCGGAAGCGCGGATCGGCCCAAAGTTCTGCCACCGTATTCGGGCCGTCGTAGTCGAGCATTGCCGGGCCGTCCGCCCGAAAGGCGGCCTTCGCCGTTTCTCCCTTCCGCCGCTTCTTCGCGCTGTCCACAAAGACGCGTTTCAGGCAATGAGGCGGAATGCAAGGGCGCCCGTCAGCCAGCCATAAGCCCCCGTGCCACTCGAGCTGGGCGATGCGTTCGTGATCCGCGTCCGTCCGCACGGCTTTTGACGTGATCGCAGCCAATTGCTTGGTGAGCGGATCAAGCGGATCAGCAAGACGTGAGCAATGCATGAGCAGTGGACCGACTCCAACGAGCCTTAAGGCGATACGTTCTACACTCATTCGTTTGCTCCGGGGTTTGTGGGATCGAACAGTGGCTCGGAACGGACATTTGGCGACTCAACCAACTCGATTGGCGCCGAGGCGGCGTAGGATCGCGTGCGGAGCATCGAAGTGACGCCTTGGTGGCACGGGCCGCACAGAGCCGTCAGGTCACCGTCGACTTCGCAACCAAGTCGCTCGTAGGTCCGATGATGGACCTCGATCGAGTAGCCTTCCGCCGCGGAGTTGGGGCACAGGCGGCACGCGAATCTTGCGGCCTCGAGCTCGCGCAATCGGGCGGGGTTGTCGCGCCAGGCTGTGCTCGAGATGTATTTGACGTAGTCCATTGAGATGTCCTTTCGCGCTTGATTTCACGTCCGAAAGACTCGATGGCGACGAGGCTCTCGCATGGGCGGACCGAGGTCCAAGAGCTCTGAGAAGCCGCTCCGAACCAGCATCACACAATTCATCGGATACGGCCTGTTCTCGACCGTAACTGATCTCACATATTCGATGCGGCTTACAGCTTGGTCGAGCGCAGCTTGGCGAAGTGCATCATGTAGCACCGGATCAAGAACGAGAATTGCACGCTCGGACTTCGGTGTGAGGAACAGGAATGGCACTGATCCGGATGTCACGGTGACGCGCATCGATAATCCTCAGAATGATCGCGATTTCCCAGAGGTGGAGAACATATGGTCATGTGCCCAGCGAAGTTCCTTTGCAGCTAAAGATCTTCCGGCCAGCATTGCCAGGAACGCAACTGTTGGAAGAGCTCCACGATTGTCCGTGCCGATCCTGCGGGCTCCTGCAATCTGATCAGTGCCTTTCTACTTTCGAGCCGCGGCTCAATTGGTTTCGTCGAAAGAGCAATTTCAGCTGAGAAATGCCTCCGTCCGCGTTCAGGATTTCACGCCAATTGACAACTGCTGGATCAATGTCGACGAACCGATCATGGCATCGGTCGTAGCGTCGGCACTTAATGGTGAGCAAATCATCGCCAGCATATGATCGCACGAGGTGGAGGTTCTCCGCGCCGGGACGGACCGGCACCGGAGCACCTCGCGCGTGTTCTAGTAAATAGTCGGCCCCCGAGTCTGAACAGACGCGCGTCTGCACCGCAAGTTGCGCAGGTACAAGCCGAGCGGGCTTCGCTTAGCTCGATAGCCTCTTCAATAGCGCGCTCGACGTGTTTAGGAAGTGCTGATTCCGCATTCGAATAGATCCGCAGGCCGTACCTTTCCGAAATCTGACAGAAGTATACGGAATAGCCCCTTGCGGCCTCCGAAACTCGGTCGGCAACGTTGGTCACGATCTCGCGCCAACCACCAGGGCAGAGTGGGTAAGCCGGTGAAAAAGGAAGACCTCGAAAGCTGCGGATGAAGAGCTGCGGATGCTTCTGGACCAGCAGCTCCTGCCACGTGTTCTCGTTCATTGGTCGGCCTTTCCGAATCCCTTCGATCTTGCGGCACCAAACCAGTGCCGATGGGGGGCCGCGTCGAACTCTCGGCTCTGAGTCAAATTTATCTCCGGAGCCTTACTAACGTCATCCGGTCCAGGGGGCGCGAAGCAATATCTAATTCGAGAACGCCGGCGCACGCTAACGACAGGATGTCCGGGCAAGTACCATGATCGCCCCCGACTCTTTTCAGAAGGTGTCCGAGCTGCATCGGCTGTTGAGCGAGTACCTGCAGGATGCGCTTGCGTAGTCGGGTGGGGACGCGGTGTCGGTTGTATTGCCAGACGAACTGATTGTTGGAGTAACGGGGCTCTCGCCGAAGCGTCTGGGCTGAGATTATCCACGGGCTAAGCTCGAACTCTTCCAGCGCAATCAGCGCTAATCCCTCATCTTCGAGGTCCCGGATGCGCCTGGCTGCCAGGACGTCCATGAAGAAGAGGCGGTCGCCGCGCTGCACGACGACGACATCCAGGTCTACATGCTCGTTCCCACGACGCGCCGACGCGATGAAACCAATCGAGCGCACCTTCGCGTCGAGCGACGCCAAGACCAGTGCATCGCCAATAGCAGGACTCAAAACCGGGATCGCTCCTGCCGTCTTGGCGGAAACGAACAACTTGGAGACGCCTTTTCTGTGGAAGGTGGGCGAAAACCCGAACGCGGGCGGAGAGAGAGGTGACCGTGTTCGGGGCTCTGCGTTTTGGGCGTCAGCCATACTCATAGCCTTCAAAGCTCGAGGGCAAGATCTCTCCATGGAGATCGACCCAATGAGCGTAGGGCGGGACATCGACGAAAGTGTCGGTCTCTCGATTGTAGCGGCGACAGCAAATGCCGCGAAGTTTGCCGGCGACGACACGTCGCACGATGTGGACGTTCTCCTCTCGACCAGGAGTGACCTGAACCGGCTGTCCCCTTGCATGTACGACGCAGCGCGTCAGTGGGACTCCCGCGCTGCAGTACAGCCGCCCTTCCTCGCCGCATTCCTCGCAGGTGACTTGGGCACGCGCCTCCGCGCGGGCAACGGCGTCAGCAATCTTGGCTTCGGCTTCTGCCGACAGGTTGCCGCGCCAGCAAAAATGAAGCTTTGCGAGTTTCTCCCCAATATACAGCACGTTAAACGTGTCACTCTTCTCAAGTGCTGCTCCGATCCTGGCGCAGGCGCTATTCAGGAGTTCACACCATCCGTCCCCACATTTGGGGTAGCCGCCGCACGCCGTCTCGGGCGCCCTACGTGCCGGGTGAAAGAGGTTCGGGTGAGCCCTAATCAGATCGAGTCTCCAATCCGTCACCACCCTCATCGTCGTATCCTCTAAGAACCACTTAGGGTGTCCAGTTACTATATAAATATATAAGTCTATAAGTAGCTTGGCAATAGCCAGTCAGGGGGTGGGACCGGATTCTCGGCAATAAATCGGGGATATGCGAAGAGGTCGGTGCCGATCGTACTTGCCGTCGCGTGCGGCGCATGGGACGGTTTCCCGTCTTACGGGGTAGCACGGACGACAGAATGGTCGAAAAAAGGAAAGCGGCACCTAAGCGGGGGCGCAGATCTCCGGTCGGTGATCGGCGGCAATTCCTCACGATGATGAGTCCGAGTGTAATTAAGGCGGTCAAGCAGGCCGGTCTCGAGGATGACCGACCTGCCTGGGATATTATGGAGGAAGCCGCGAAACAGTGGCTGGAACGGCGTAAGGGCAAGCGGAGCGAGTGAACGCTCATTATTCGTTTGTGCTTGGGTGCACTCGGGGTGTCCCGAACGGAAAACTGGACCGTCTAGCAGATAATGTATCAGCCCCTCGACACGATCGCCGGCGATTCGAATACACGCTGTCGAGCAACCGAGCTTCATAATTCGGTTTTCAGTTCCTTGGCGCTCTGATATCCCGCTCACGTAAGATAACCTCGACGATGCGGCGGAGGCGGCGCACCGAGCCGCCGCGCCAATGCCGGGCGATTGCGGCCCGCTCTAGGCCGTTGAGCGGCGGGACCCAGCTCTGGTCGATGCCGCGTTCCTTAGCGAGGTCGGCAATTACAGCCGGCAGAAGCGCATCGAGATCCTCTGCGGCAGGCTTCGGAAAAGTCACCACGCGGAAGCGATCGCGGATCGGCGAGGGCAGTGGGTCAATGCTGTTGGCGGTGGCCACGTAGGAGACGTGGGATAAATCAAGGTTCGTCTGCAGCGCCGGATCCGGATAGCGGGCGCTGGTCTCGGGCTCGAGAAAACCGAGCAGGCAGTCCCAGAGCCGGCCGTAGTCGCTGCGGGTTGCGGCCTTCTCAATCTCGTCGATCAGGACGAGGGGATTGGCGATCTTGCCTTGGGCAATCGCAAGGAAGGCATGGCAGGGCTCGGCCGAATACCAGCGCCGGTCGGTGCCGCCGAACACCGCGCCATCGCAACGGCTGCCGTCGGTGCGCCAGACCGTGATGCCCAACACCTCGCCAAGGCGCCGCGCAAAGCGGCTCTTGCCGCCGCCAGGATCGCCGACCAAAAACAGCGGCCGGAGGCGAATCGTAGTGCGTCCGACGAGATCGGTCAGCGCGAAATCGATCACATCAACAGCATACGGAAATTCGAACACAAGAGCGTTTCGAACCTCGTGTAGCGGCGGCACCTCGACCAACGGCAAGGCCGTATTGATGACGCTCTTCAGTGGTCCCAAAATATCCTTCAGCTTCGGGTTCTTCATCTCCTCGTTGGAGAGGCGCGCCACCACGAGATGATGCTCGGGAATGGCCTCCATTGCAGCGGCGGCCTGCTGCTCGGCTGCGGCAGTGTTTTCCTCCGCCTCTTGCTTCTTCCGGCGCTCTTCCTCCTCCTTGGTTTTCCGCCTGACGGCTGCTTTGGCAGCGCTGATGCGGTGCTCCGCCATCTGGCTTCCAAGGAAGGCCGCGTTCATCGCCGCCGAAACCCCTCTCGGCAAGATGTGGGTGCAGGCCGGCAGCGCTGCCCAACCGAACGTGAACCCTTCGAGATCGCAGCAAAGTTGTTCCTCGGCATGACGGGAGCTGAGATGGAATGCCTGCACCAGTGCCTTGCCGACCCTGCGGTACTCCTCGAAGTAGACGGCATCCCGCGGTGTCGGTAAGTGAACGAGCCGAACGCAATCGGCGAGGCCCCTGAGATTTGGCTCGTTCTGGATGACAGCGCGGCGGTCGAGTTCAGCCGCGAGTACCAGTGCCGCGTCCGGCGTTCGGGCTGTTGCCCAGGCGACGTTCTGGGGCAGCTGCGGACAGAGCTCGTCGATCTCGGCAGCTAGTCGCTCCTCAACATGATTGGCCCTATAGATGATAAGCATTGAGTATCGCAGAACCCGGGGCAGACCTTTGAGCCGATCGTCCGAGTGAGCCGAATCGGCGGCCGCTCCGGTCGAGAGGGCATCGTCAGCCGCCGGCAGATCGAAATCATCATCTTTGGCAGCGCTCACAGCTCGTCCTCCGGAGCTTCGTCGCCGTTAAAAGCCAGTACGGCCGAGCGCCCCGCGTCGACGCAGCGCTTGATGGCCATGCCAGATGAATACAGGGGAGTTCATCAAACCTCCTCTCGTGCGCAGCACCTCACTATTGTGGTCGGGCTAAGCGGCCGAGATACAAGATCAAGGTGGAGAAGATCGGCGCAGGCGAGCGCCATCACTGCCGGCGCGGGATCGTGTTCGCTACGGATGCTCTTGAGGAGTTCCCCGAGCGGCATCGGTCCCTCATCGAGCAGCATTTGCAAGATGTGCATGCGCAATCCGACTGGTACGGAAATCTCGCGATACGACCAGACAAGGCGCGCATTTGTATAGCGAGGCTCGTGGCGGATTTCTTCTGTGGTCAGAATGATCTGCTTCAGTCCGAGCTCGGTGAGCGCCATCCGACCGAGCCCGTTCTCCTCGACATCGCGGACGCGTCGAGCAGGAACAACGTCGAGCAGGGACCGGCCTTCGTCGCGCTCTATGACGACGACATCGAGCTTTATCTGCTCGGACGCAACAGACGTCGACGCGACGTAAGCAATGGAGCGCACCTGCGGATCGAGCGACGCCTGGATGAGCGCGTCCCGCAGGGCAGGATGTCGCGCCGGAACAGCGGTAGCCGTCTTGGCGGAAACGAACAGGTCGGAACAGAATTGAGCCGCTTTTCCCATGAAGATAAATGGACACTCGAAACCGAAGGTGGGGCGGGAGGCGTGGCGTCGGTCTGTTTCGAGCGGTGGCCGATGTCGGTCATGGCTGGCCCCCTCAGATTTCGATGACGTAATGCGGATCGAAGCGCGGATTGTCCCACGCGCGCTCGCGTGGCGGCCAAGGACCGTAGCCCTTCGCATTCGACACCACGCGCGTCGCGCCGATCACGGAGTCAAAGGATTCATGCGTGTGGCCGTAGATCCAGAGATCCGCAGGCCGGAGCGCGCCGCGCCCGTCGTCGGGCCTCGGCGACATCAGCGCCGTCAGGTCGCTGCGGTAGGCGGCAGTCAGGATGTCGGGTTCGACCAATGGATCGTGGCTCGGCATCTGGAAATGAGCCGGATGCGGCGCGTGATGGCTGACCACCACCAATGGTCCCGGTCGGACCTTGCGCATCTCGGTCTCAAGGTATGCGCGCGATTGCATGTGGCGCGCGAGCGCGTGCTTCGGCAGGAAACGGTCCTGGTATTGGTGAAGCCTGATCTTGCGGAAATCATTCATTCGTTCACCTGCGAAGCGCATGGCGAGCCGCTGGTCACCGAACAGATCGAAGTCGGTCCAGAGAGTCGCGCCCGCGAAGGTGACGTCGCCGATCCGGACGCTCTCGTTCTGCAGCACGTGGATGGAGGTCCCCGCAGCGGCCTCCTTCGCCTTTTGGATGGTGCGGTCGATGTCGCAGCCGTAGCCCTCATGATTGCCAGCGATGTAGATGACGGGCCGGTCCGGCACGCGCTCGCGCAACCACTTCACCCCGCGCTCCATGCGCGGGATGAGGTCGCCGGCGACGACCAGGATGTGGAAACGCGGGCGCGCGTCTCCAGACGGCAGGTCCCAACCGCGGGTCAATTCGAGATGCAGATCGGAAAGGATCCAGAGCAGCACTTCGTCAGCCATCGTTATTCTCGCCGCCTTGCTCGGCCAGACGTTTCAGTTCCGGGTCATCGTCCGGCAGTTCCAAGAAGCCGATCGCAAGCTGCACGTCCGCCGAACGACAGTGCGGACATTCGAGCCGGCCGTCGTAGACGAAGGTCTCTTCCCGGCCGCAGGCGCGGCAGCGAAACCTGGCCATCGCTATTCCTCCCCGTGCGCCGACCGCGCCGAGACCTCGGTCAACGTGTCGGTCGCGCGGTCGTAACGCGCGTAGTACATGTTTGCCGTGCCGGGCGTCCGGCGCAGGAAGTGAACGTTCTGGAAGCCGGGCCTGACCGGCACCGGATCGCCCGCCGCGTGCTCCGCGCAGCGCGTCGCAAGCCAGCCGCGGTGGCTGTACAGCCGACCCTCCGCTCCGCAGATTTCGCAAGAGCAGGCCGAGCGCGCGACCGCCAGGTTGATGGCCTCTCCAATTCTGAGCCTGGTCTCGTCCGAGACTTCGCCGTCCCAGTCTACACGCAGAATGCCGAACTTCTGCTTGATGCGGACGAACTCGAATGTCTCCCCGTCGTGCAGCGCGTCTTCTATCCTGGCGCAGAGCCTCTCCAGAGCGTCGTGCCAGCCCGCGTCACAAAGCGGGTAGCCGAAGGAGCGCTCCGGTTCGTCGGTCATGAGGTCAAACAGGCGAGGGTGCGCCCGCATGAAGTCGATCCGCCAGTCGCTCACGATGCGCGCCATCTCACTCCTCCTCGATGCCCAATGAGCCAGCATCGATGACGATGAAGCTGTCGGTCTCGCGGTCGTAACGGCGGCAGATAATTTCGCGCCGCTCGCCGACGATCCGCTCCTTGACCTGGACGTTCTCGAAGGACGGCTCGATCACCACGGCGCGCCCCTCGGCGTGCAGCGCGCAGCGCGTCATCATCCAGCAGCCCGATTGGTACAGCCGCCCTTCCTCGCCGCAGACCTCGCAGGTGCAGGCGGAGCGCGCCTCCGCCAGATCGATAATTTCGTCCACCTGGGCGTCCGCCTTGGGCGACAGGGCGCCCTCCCAGTAGAAGCGCAAGGTCGCGTACTTTTCCTTGATCTGCGTGGCCTTGAACGAACCGCCGTCGGCCTGGACCGCCGCCCGTATCCGGGCGCAGGCGCGCTCCAGCAGGTCACGCCACCCCTCGCCGCATTCCGGGGACGCCTGGGCCACCCCGGGACTGTCCGGCAGTGGGTGAAAGAGGTCCGGGTAGGCCTTGACCAGCTCGACCCGCCAATCCCGAACGACGCCCGCCATGACACGACCTCGATACAGACAATGCCTATGAACGAGAACAAAACAGGAACTTTAACCGAGAGTCAATAGCTATCTATTTATCTATTCTATATAGGTACATATACTGGAACTCATTTACCGAAATTGTCGTGCTTTCAAGGGGGATGATAGAAGACGAAAATCGATGAAGAGCGGCCGATTGTCGGGGAAAATCGCTTGATGGCCGGCCCACTCCCTTGCCGCAGCCCGCAACCCATGGGACGTTTTTGGGGATGGCACAAGCACGGGGAGGGCGATGGCGGACGCGAAACGGTCTCCAAAAAAGGGCCGAAAACCCCCACCTGGCGACAAGCGTCAATTCCTGACGTCGCTCGATCCGGAGGTCATTCGGCAGATCAAGCAGGCGGCAATCGGACTGGACAAGACCGCGTCCGAAATCATGGAAGAGGCCGCCAGACAATGGCTCGAGCGACATCACGCGCGGAAGAAGTAAGGGATCCGATCACTAAACGTAACTCGCGCCACGGCACGCCGAAAGCTGAAGCGGTCACAGCGCGGACGAGAGCCGCCGCACAAGGCAAGAAGTTTACGGCTACTTAGAAGACCTGGTCATGAACGATATCGTGGAGGGGAAGGCCTATAGGAAAAGTCAGCCGAAGGCGTTGCGGATCCTGCGGGCACACCGGGAAGATTTGGAAAAGATCGGCGTCCGGCACGCTGACATTTTCGGGCGGTCGCGCGTAGGGAGGAACGCACCGATAGCGATGTCGATATCCTGGTTGATCTCGATCCCTCGGTCGTTCGCGACCTATTTGCTTACAGCAGGGTCCAGCGGACCCTTCAGGATCTGGTTGGTCTTCCGGTGGACATCGCACGGCGTGGTCGGCTTCGCGACGAGATGAAAGCAGACGTGGCCAGGGACGGCATCAACGCGTTCTAAAAACAGGCGCGTTGACGCTCTTCGCGATATCGTGACGTATTGCGACGACCTTGAGAAGTTTCTTTTAGGCTTCTTCAGGGAAGCATTCGATCGCGACCTAAGAACCATTAGGGCAGTGTTGTACTCGTTACAAACCATCGGCGAAGCCGCTATACGCTTGGACAAAGATGAGAAACGTCGTGGCGTGGACGGCGAACTGGAGGGACGGTAGCCCGATCTTCAAGGAATTTCAGGCTTCGGTGAAGAAGCTCCTCGACTTCGGGGCGACCGAGGGCGCGCCGCCCGTAATAGGATAATGTGAAGGTCCAGTAGGCGTTTCTAGCTCGCTACATCGACGCTGGAAAAGCTTTCCGTGTGAGCTCAACTGATGGCGATCGCTACCTTCCCGAAATGAGCACCGCTGGCCATGTAAGCGAATGCCTCCCTTACCTGGTTGAACGAGAACGTCCTGTCGATTACCGGCTTCATTCCGTTGAGCGAGATCGCGTTGCACATCGCCTGGAGATCCTCGACTGAGCCGACGGTGACACCTTGCAAGCGCTGCTGCTGCATCACTATCAACGGGAGCCGCGAGTTGGCGGGTGGGGGGCCGGCGAGAACGCCGATAAAGGCGATCGTCCCGCCGATCCTGGTGGCGCGGATCGACTCGTTCAGGGTGCCGACGCCTCCGACCTCGATGACGAGATCGACGCCATGGCTCGTCAGTTCGCGGGCCTTCTTTCCCCAGTCGGGCGTTGTCGCGTAGTTGATCGTAACGTCGGCGCCCAGGCTCTTGAGCCGCTCGATCTTGGCGTCGCTCGAGGAGGTCGCGATGACGCGCGCTCCGCACATCTTGGCGAACTGGAGCGCGAACAGCGAGACCCCGCCGGTACCTTGCGTCAGAACGGTTTGACCTGGCTTGACGCCGCCGAGCTTGACGACCGCGCTCCACGCCGTAAGCCCGGCACAGGGCAGCGCGGCGGCTTCCTCGTCGCCGAGGTGCGGCGGCGTCTTGACTAGCGCATGCGCGGGGAAGACGCGGTATTCGGTGAGCACGCCATCTACCGAGCCGCCGAGCGCGGCGTGCATCTTCGCATCGCTCGGTTCGCTGGCGAGCCAGTTCTCGAAGAAGCTGCCGACGACCCGGTCGCCGGCGGCGAACTGCCGGACCCCGGCGCCGACGGACTCGACCGTGCCGGCCCCGTCCGAAACCGGGATCAGGGGAAACTTCTGACGAGAGCCGTAGCCGCCCTTGACGGTGAGCAGGTCGCGATAGTTCAGCGTGGCGGCCTTCATGCGGACCAGCACCTGGCCCGCAGCGGGATGGGGGACGGGCCTGTCGACGAGCCTGAGACCTTCTGCTCCGTCCGGTCCCTGCAGTTCGTAGGACTTCATGGCGCTCCTCCATCGAGCGTGCTTTCTGTCGGCGTCGCTCTGACTCTTTCGAGAACCGCGTCAGCCTCCAAAGCCGCGACACCGCCGCGGTCGCGGACGGCTGCATAGCCCTGCTCGTTGATGCCGCCGACCGTGCTGTAGTGCCGCCGGACATCGTCGAGCGGAATCCCGGGAGAGGCAAGCGCCGCGGCGGCGATTCCGAAGGTCAAACCGGATACGTAGGCCCGTGCCGCAGCAGGCTCCATGCCGTTTTCCAACAGCCACCTGACGCGGGTCTCCTGAATGCCGACGGCAACCGCCATCAGGACGCTGCCGACGCTCGCGGCCTGGTTGTGTGCACCGAAAACCTCATCCGAGCGTGATGTCGCGTTGGAATCGCCTAAGCTGGCGGGATGATCGGGCTGTTCTGCTTCGCTCTGGCTGTCCTGGCCTCGCCATTCAGGTCGAAGTTGCGGCTTGAAGCCGAGAACGCGGTGCTTCGACATCAGTTGATTGTCTTGAGGCGCAGGCCTCGTGGTCGCGTTCGGCTCACTGACCATGATCGCAGGTTCTTTATCCAGCTTATATGAGGGGCTCGCGTGTCAAGAAGTTTTTTCGCGATCAACATTTCTTCCTTTCCGTTTCGAGAGGCTCGCGCAAGCGCAGTTCTGCATTTGATGGCACGGCAGGCCTCCTTGCTTGGCCGCGCTGAGCGGTCAACCCCCGGAGCCCGGAGGGTCGCGCCGGAAGGCGCGAGGGGTTGGACGGCGAAAGCGCGCGCCGAGCAACAATGGTGTCCGGCCATTACGCTGCAAATGTAACTGCGTTGTACGTTCTTTTTGATATCCCCTCTTTTCCCGTACGTTGAAGTTCGCATTACGTTTGTTCAATAGATCCAAGGCGGAGCCCTTTTGCTTCTGCGACACTCGCCGCATCAACTTATATCCGGTCGGGGCAAGCCCCGTACCAAGGTCCCTCTTGCAACAGTGCGAGGGGCACAGGGCTCCAAGGGAGGATGGGACCATTCTGTATCGCGGCGTCTTTCAGCCATGCTGAATACCGATCACACATCCAACCTTGGAATTGGAATCAGTTAGAGTTCACTTCGTCTCCTTCGGCGATTCCTCATTTTACCTTCAGAATGGCGGCTTCAGGCACCATGCCGTTCTCGAGATAGCGCCAGAGCGCGATCAGCAGCTTGCGCGCGACGGCGACGATCGTAATCCGCCGGATACGGCCCTTGAGATTGCCAACACGTTCGCGGAACCAGACACTCAGGGGGCTCTCAGGCTGATGCCGCAGCCACAGCCACGCGAGCTCAATCATCACGGTGCGAGCCTTGGCGTTACCAGCTTTGCTGATACCCTGATCACGGCTCATCGCGCCGCTCTGAAAATGCGCCGGCGTCAGACCGACGTAGCTCGCCAGTTGTTTGCGATTGTCAAAAGAGCGGTAGAACACTTCGCCGACAAGCGCCGTCGCAAATTCCGGCCCGATGCTCTTGATCTTGGCCAGATGCTGGATCTTCTTTGCGCTCGTGTGCCCCGTCTTGGCCGATGCAATGGCATCGCGCTCCGCCTCGATCGCCTTGATCATTCTTATGGCAAGCTCCAATCGCTGCAGTTCGCGCAGGATTTCCGCCTTGAGCCGCGGCGGCAAAGTCTGACCATCAGCGGCGTGCAATTGTTCTAGCCGCTGCACTCGATCGCCGCGCAGGGGTTGGTAGTCATAGATGCCATGGATCGCGAGCAGTCCCTTGATCCGGTTGACGTGTTGGACACGTTCGTTAATCAGCCGGTCACGCTCTCGATGGAGCCGACGGTCGTCCTCTTCGGCGATACTGGGCACGCGAACAACGCTCCAAACCTTCGGCTCACCCCGCAGATACGCCAGCAGTGATCGGAGTATTCGCTCGACATCGACTCTGTCCGTCTTGGCTCGGCGCGCCCGACGATCAACCTGTAGACTTGCCGGATCGATGACGTAGTTGCGTATGCCGTGTGCTTCGAGCAGACGGTGGAGCCAGAACCCGTCGTAGCCCGCCTCGTAGCAAGAAATGATTTCCACGGGCTTCTTCATTTCTCTGGCAACTCGCGTCCGAATCCGCTCGCACAGATCCAAGAGCCCCTTCCAATCACAGGACTCCAACGTGTAGCGACTGATCTTGTCCGACAGGGGTGTGTTGACTGCAACAATCCAACTTTTCTTGCTCAATTCGATTGCCAGAAGGCACCGTGCGGCGTCATCATGGGGTGCGGGCGGCAGGTTGTTTACTGTCCGGGCTTCCATCAGAGTCTCCAATGCGCTGGTGGTGAAGTTGATACCGACCAGATAGCTCACTTTCCGCCCCCCGCGCCTGCATAGGATCTGTATCGCTGGTTTCCATCCATCCTGCAGGTTCTCATGATTATTCGACCCGAAACGCTGGTGGGTTGGCATCGGGCCGGCTTTCGCCGCTATTGGCGTTGGAAATCGTGTCGACGGGGAGGGCGACCGCAGATCGAGACAGAATTGCGCGCGCTGATCCGGCAGATGAGCACAGAGAATTTGCTTTGGGGTGCGCCGCGCATCCACGGCGAGCTGCTCAAGCTCGGGTTTAGCGTCGCTCAATCAAGTGTCGCCAAGTATATGGTCAAGCGACGCGGGCCTCCAAGTCAGGAATGGCGGACCTTTCTGCGAAACCACGCGCCGGACATCGCCGCCATGGATTTGTTCGTAGTACCGACCATTGGCTTTAAGCTGCTGTATGGCTTCGTCATCATCCGGCTTGATCGCAGAGATCTCGTCTGGATCGGCGTCACAACCAACCCGGCGGCGGAGTGGGTTGCACGTCAGATCACCGAGGCTTTTCCTTGGGATGGCGCTCCGCGCTATATGATC
The DNA here is from genome assembly GCA_900129675.1 of Bradyrhizobium erythrophlei. Classification (GTDB taxonomy): domain Bacteria; phylum Pseudomonadota; class Alphaproteobacteria; order Rhizobiales; family Xanthobacteraceae; genus Bradyrhizobium; species Bradyrhizobium erythrophlei_A. The sequence continues at coordinate 1,106,124 of FSRD01000003.1, forward strand.
CGAGATCGAGATCGAATCTACGGCACTGTCGTCACGCGCCGACTGCGTGCCATGGGCATCCGGGACAAGCCAATTGCACCGGCCAACGGCTGATCGGATCGATCCGGCGCGAGTGTTTGGACCACATCATTGTCCTGGACGAGGAATATCTGCGTCGGATTCTGAAAAACTATGCGGACTATTACAACGGCGTGAGAACGCATCGGTCATTGAACAAAGATGCGCCTATCTCTCGCCAGGTTCAGCGATCCGGCGTCATAAATTCGCGCGCCATACTGGGCGGACTTCATCGTCAATACGTTCGGATTTAGACTTTCGGTACACACAAGGCCTCGCAAAAGTTCGAGATCGGCAATTTTCCTGCGGCAGAGCGTGCCTACCGTGACATCCTGAAAGAGTTTCCCGAAGATTCCCTGGCGAAGTTCATGATGGCGGAATGCGCGGGAAAACGACGATCAGATCTTGCCGTCGTTGCCCCCAACCGTGACGACAGCTGAGCAATAAAACTGCAGCTGCCGCGGCGGCAATGCCGGCGTCGCCGCCCGCGAAACCATGGATCACCTATGCTGCGCGAGTTCGCCGGGGCTGATCGGCGAGGCTGATTAGGTCGTCGGCATTGCGGACCGCGCCTTCCAGCGCCGCGCGGGCGAGGACGATGAGGTCAGACGACCATGCCAACGTCACCAATGCCAGGGGCCGCACCAGCCTCGGTGCCGCGCATTGCCGGATTCTGTAACGGACCCTGTACTGGCACTGGCCCCAAATTCCATCGGCCCGCCGTCGAATTTTCTATTCAGGTCTCGTCCCCAATGGGTCCCCTTTTTCGGGAACCCAGATTTTTGGGCGGAAAATTCCAGAGGGTCCCGTCACACACCGCGCGGTCCCATCTCTAGACGTGGCGCGCTGGCTGCTGGTGAGCCCGGCATGATCTGGTGATGCCCTCGCAGCGGCTGAGCGGTCCGGCGGATGTCCGTTGTTGGGAGAACAGCAGAAAACATCTACTCGCGATGAGTATTTCGCCTTTTGACCCTGAGCGGACATGGCCGGAGCATTGGGGTCTAGGCATGGGCTAGCTTGGGTGCGACAATTATACAGCCAGCGGGCCGCGTGGTCTTACGGAAACCCAGTAATGGATGAAGACCGATTTGCGGAGCGCAGCAAATATGGCGGCGCGCCTGTTTCAATTTCTATCGACGCATTCGGCGCTGCCGCCACGACGATCAGTTGATTGGATATGGAGGGAGAGAGCCATGATCAGAACAGTGCTCACAACACTCGCTCTCGTTTTTGCCGCAACATCTGGACACACGCAAACAACCGACTGGCGCGAACAATACGCCTACACGCTCGGTATGCAGGCATACGTCTACGGATTTCCCTACGTTTACATGTCGGAGATGCGATGGGCGGAAGTGGCGCAGAAAGTCGACTCCGAGCTCACTCCCCACGCCGCGGTGAACCACTTCTGGAATAGCCAAGTGATGGGCGGGCCTGAGTCCCAGGCGGGTGGCTCGCCAAACAACGACACGCTGTACTCGATCGCGTGGCTCGATCTCTCGAAGGAGCCGGTGATCTTGTCAGTGCCCGATGTTGGTGACCGTTATTACACGGTGGAAATCGCGGGCTTCGACTCCGACAACTTTGCCTACGTCGGCATGAGGACAACCGGTACCAAGGCTGGCAACTATGCCATCGTCGGACCATCGTGGAACGGCAAGCTGCCTGAGGGCGTCCAGCAACTGACGCCATCGAGAACGCCTTCGGCATTCATCCTCGGGCGGACGCTGCTGAGAGGTCCGGACGACCTGCCCGCAATCCGCACCGTCATGGCTCAATACAAGCTGACGCCGCTGAGCCTTTGGGGCAAGCCCGGCGCACAAATCCCGGAGAGCTACGACGTATTGAAGCCATTCGACCGGAAGACAGATCCGCTTGCCGAATGGAAGACGATGAACGCGACGATGGCCGAGAATCCGCCTCCGTCACGGCACGAACTTCTGCTCAAACAATTCGCGCAGATCGGTATCGGTCCCGGGCTCGATGTCGATACGCTCGACGAGGCAACGAAGCGCGGTTTGGCACGCGCCGCCGTCGATGGCCGAAATCTGCTGGATGCGGCGATCCGCCAGGGCGCGCGGCAGAAAAACGTCAATGGCTGGAAATATCCGCCGCCGGATATGGGCCGGGCCGGGGACAAGGACGATTTCATCCTTCGCGCGGCGCTCCAAAGCTTGTGGGGAATCGTCGCCAACGATCCAGCGGAGGCGATCTACCTGAACACTTCGACCGATCCCGATGGGCAACAGCTCACCGGCGACAATCGCTACGTGATTCACTTCCCGAAGGGCGGGCTGCCCCAAGCGAAGGCGTTCTGGTCGATAACCTTGTACGATGCGAGGCATAACCTGGTTGCCAATCCGATCAAACGTTACGCGATCGGCGACCGTGACAAAATGAAGTCCAACGCCGACGGCTCGCTCGATATTTACATTCAGAACCAGTCTCCCGGCGCGGACAAGGAGTCGAACTGGCTGCCCGCCCCGACAGGGGAATTCAACCTCGTTATGCGCAGCTATCTGCCGGGCGTTGACATACGGGAGCAACGGTGGGTGCCGCCGATGGTGCAGCGCGTGAATTGAACAGCCGAAACGGAGCGAAGACACTGATTGTCAGCTTGTGGCACGTTTGAGACATTCCGACCGGGCCTGACGCTGTCCGTTGATCGGGGTAGAGCGGAAGTCTCGTTTCGGGGCCGTCAGGACCGTTGTTGACCCACATCGGACATTGGCGATCAGCGAAGATAATTTATTCGACCGGCCCCCCGACGTCTTCCAAGCGTCGAGTTTTGACGGCTACACTGGTGCCTTCTGATGTTCGGGGCGGGATGCCTACTTAAAAGTAAGAAGCGCTGCTGCCAATGTAGCGAGAAGCCAGTGACTTTCGTCTTTCATGCGAAAAACGGAGAGCACGATGAGCAACAATAAGGAACCATTCGAGACCCCGTTCAAAGAGGCTGACGACCGCGCCCTGAGCCGCCGCAACATGTTGCTCGGTACATCAACGTTGGTGGCGGCGGCGACACTGACCTCCGGCGCGCTGGCGCAAGCTCAGAAAGCTGTGCCCGCCGCGCCCGCCCCGGCCGCGCCTTCGGGGCGCAAACCCAACATCCTCGTCATCTTCGGCGACGATATCGGCCAGACCAATGTCAGCGCCTATTCGTTCGGCCTGATGGGCTACAAGACGCCAAACATCGACCGCATCGCCCGCGAAGGCATGATGTTCACCGACTACTACGCGGAGCAGAGCTGCACGGCCGGACGGTCGTCGTTCATTACAGGCCAATGCCCCCTGCGCACCGGCCTTTCGAAAGTCGGCATTCCAGGCGCGGCGGCCGGTCTGCAGCCGAGAGACGCAACGACCGCGGAACTTCTAAAGCCGCTCGGCTATGCCACCGGCCAGTTCGGCAAGAACCATCTCGGCGATCGCAACGAATATCTGCCGACCCTGCACGGCTTCGACGAGTTCTTTGGCAACCTCTATCACCTCAATGCTGAGGAAGACCCCGAGAACCGGTTCTATCCGCGCGATCCCGCTGTCCGGGCGACTATCGGTCCCCGCGGCGTGCTGCGCTGCAAGGCTTCTGATCGGGATGACCCGACGGAGGACCCGCGCTTCGGGCGGGTCGGCAAGCAGACCATCGAGGACACCGGGGCGCTCACCAGGAAGCGCATGGAGACGATCGACGACGAGACGTCGGCCGCCGCCATCGATTTCATGCAACGTCAGGCGAGGTCGAACACGCCGTTCTTTTGCTGGTTCAACTCAACGCGCATGCACTTCCGCACCCATGTGCGGGACTCCCATCGTGGCCCTCCGGGACTGACGGCCAGAACCGAATATGCCGACGGCATGATCGAGCACGATGCGACGATCGGCCAGATTCTCAAGGCGCTGGACGATCTCGGCGTCACCAACGACACCATCGTGATCTACACAACGGACAACGGCCCGCACCAGAATTCATGGCCGGACGCCGGCACCACACCGTTCCGCAGCGAGAAGAATACCAACTGGGAAGGCGCGTTCCGCGTGCCGTGCCTGATCCGCTGGCCCGGGCGCATTCAACCGGGCTCTGTCTCGAACGAAACGATAAGCGCGCTCGACTGGCTGCCGACCCTGATGGCGGCCGCGGGCGATCCGGACATTACGGACAAACTGCTCAAGGGCTACCAGGCCGGAAGCAAGACCTTCAAGGTCCATCTCGATGGTTACAACCAGCTGCCCTACCTCACGGGCCAGCAGGAGCGCGGCGCGCGTAAGGAGTTTGTCTACTTCAACGACGATGGCGACCTCGTGGCTCTGCGTTACGAGAACTGGAAAGTCGTGTTCGAGGAGCAGCGCGCAAAAGGCACATTGAACATCTGGGCCGAGCCGTTCACCAAGCTGCGTGTCCCGAAGCTTTTCGACCTGCGATCCGACCCTTACGAGCGCGCGGACGTCACGTCGAACACCTACTACGATTGGCTGATGTCGGACGGAGCGGGCATATTCATCGCGGCTCCGGCCGTCGTGGGCAAGTTCCTCGCCACTTTCAAGGACTATCCACCAAGTCAGCGGCCTTCGAGTTTCAGCATCGATCAGATCGTCGAGAAAATGCAGAAGAGCTTTGAAACGCAATAGCCGCGATCAGTGCTGGCCGGAGAAATGAACGGCACGTGGAAGTTTCCACCGCCTGAACCCGCGACCTGAGGAGAGCCATGTCTGGACTCGATATTTTCGCCTGGATCGTTCTCTGCATCCTGATCACTAGCGTCGTCGCGGTATTCTGCATCGCAGGCTGGCTTCCGGGACACATCGCCAAAACGCGCGGCCACCCGCAGGCGCAAGCCGTGACGGTGGCCGGATGGGTCACGCTGATTTGTGGCTTTGCATTGTGGCCGGTGGCGCTGATCTGGGCCTATGTCGATGTACCCGGACCACGCAAGACGGAGCTACGGCCATGATGATCGCCATCATGAGCGTCTACCTCGTGCTGCTGTTCGCGCTGGTGCGGTTCGGCATCGTTACCTTCAATCTGTTCTGGAAGGTCTCGCCCTTCATTGTGTTGTTGCTTTTGAGTCTCGGCCTGTTCATCCCGATGGGATGGGGCGCGCCACAGGGGCCGTCCCTGGTGGTCCGGAACGGGGTATCGATCGTGCCTGACGTGGCAGGCGAGGTGATCGAAGTTCCGGTGCAGCCGAACACGCCGCTCAAGGCGGGCGACGTGCTCTTTCGGATCGACCCGACACCTTACGAAGCCCAGGTCAAGGCGATCGAGGCGCAGTCAAAACTCGTCGACCTGCGTCTGTCGCAAATGACGCAATTGTTTGAGCGCGACGCGGGTCGCGCCTTCGACGTCCAGCAGCGGCAGTCCGAATCCGATCAACTGCGGGCCCAGCTCGATAATGCGCGGTGGAATCTGGACAAGACGGTCGTGCGCGCGCCTTCGGACGGCTACGTCACCAACGTCGCGCTGCGCAAGGGCGCGCGGGTGGCCAATCTGCCGCTATCGCCGGTCATGGCGTTCATCGACGCGTCCGAGGCCCAGGTCGGAGTGGAGATCGCGCAGAACGATGCCCGCTATATCGCACCGGGGCAGTCGGTCGAGGTCACCTTCAAGCTCTGGCCTGGCACTATCCACACCGGCAAGGTCGAGACCGTTTTCCAGGCCATCTCGACAGGTCAGCCCCAGACGTCCGGGCTCGCCGTGACGCCGAAGGCGATCGAGTCGGCACCTTTCGTGGTGCGTGTGAAGCTCGACGATCAGGATGTGTTGAAGCGGTTGCCGGCGGGCAGCACCGGAACGGCGGCGATCTTCACCGACCACGTCAAAGCGGCACACATCATCCGCAAGGTGCTGCTGCGCCAAATCGCGATCATCAACTACATCAACCCGTTCTGATGGAAGGGGGCCCAGATGAGACGCTCCGGCGATGCGACCGCAATAGGCGTTCTCAAATGTCTGCCTTTGGCACTGAAGGGACATGGCGCAGCGGTCGCGACATGTCTGCTATTGGGGGAACAGCGGAAAACATAGGCTCACTGTGAGTATTTCCGGGTTTGACCCACATGTATGGTCCGGCCGCGCGTTGCAAAGATTTCGTCGAATTGGGCGGCGGCGGTCTTGCATCAATGTATCCGGCCTCTGATTGGAGCATGGTGGTGCCTCCGGGCCATCATGGATATCAGCGCGCGTGCGTTCTAATTAGCGGACAGGCCTCGATTGGGCCATTTGGGTCACCAGTGTTCGCACGCGCTCGGAAGACCGATCCTCCCATCTCGTCTCATCCTCTCGCAGACCTCGGCTGGAAACTGTTGATAGGGTTACGTCATCGCTTGCTCCTCATGTCGCGTAGTTCCTTTGTTCGAGCCAAGGGCCGTTCCTTCGTCCCGGCCCGCAGAACGTCGATCGCGTCGCGCGCAGGGGCGGTCAAGGCCGGCCGTCGCGCTTGGCTTGCGGCGGGCGCCGGCGTTGCCAGGCTGCGCCTTGACCGCGCCGAGCACGGCGCGAGGATCACGCGGATCGGACGCCTGCATCATCGGTCCTCGTCAGCTCGAAGGCGCGTCCTTTGGCCAGCACCGCCCAGGCGATCCGGGCAAGCTTGTTGGCGAGCGCGATCGCCAGCACGTTGTGGTGTAACCGCCTCTTGGCGGCTTCGATCCAGGATTTGAGCCCGTAACGTTCCCAGTCCTTTATCCTGACCAGCACAACCCATGCCGCCTGCACGAACAGAACGCGCAGGTAGCGATTGCCGCGCCTGGAGATTTTGCCGAGGATCGTGCGGTCTCCCGTCGAGATCTGCTTGGGCACCAGTCCGAGCCAGGCGCCGAAGTCGCGGCCTTTGGAGAATACGTCTCCAGTGCCGATCGCGGCCACCATGGCGCTCGAAATGATCGGCCCGATGCCGGGCACCGTCATCAGGCGCGAACATGCCTGATCCTGACGGGCCAGGGCTTCGATCTCGCCGGAGAGGCCATCGATGCGCTGATCCAGCCGGCGCCAGTCGCCTGCCAACTCCTCGATGACACGCAACATGCGGGGCGACAGGGCATCGGTGCGCGTCGCAGTTCCGTGCGCAGGAAGCCGATCCCCTGGCGCACGGCGATCCCGCGTTCCAGCATGAAGGCGCGAATCTGGTTGATGATGCCGGTGCGTTGCGACACCAGCCGCTCGCGCACCCGATGCAGCGCCTGCAGATCCAGTTGCTCCGCGGTCTTGGTCGCCACGAACTTCATCGTCGGGCGCTGCACGGCTTCGGCAATCGCTTCGGCATCATTGAAGTCGTTCTTCTGTCCCTTGCTATAGGGGCGGACATATTTGGCCGGCATCAACCTGGCATCGTGACCAAGCGATGCGAGTTTGCGGCTCAGGTGATGGGCGCCGACGCAGGCTTCCATGCCGACCAGGCAGGGCGGTATATTGGCGAGCCGCGCTTCCACTTGGCCACGCGACCACTTTTGCCGCAGCACGATGGCGCCGCGCGCATCGTGGCCCACGGCGTGGAACGAGTTCTTGCCGATATCGATGCCGATCACGGCGATCGCGGTATTGGGTATCTGAGACATGGCGTGCTCCTTGTCCTTGGCGCCCCTTGCCAGCTTCGCTTGCTGGCGGGGCAGGAGCACGGCCGGACCATCCCATTAACGGACATCACACGGCACCATCACTGCACGGGCATCAACGGGCCGGTCCTTTGCTTCCCCAGCCACCAATACAGCCCAGCCGTTATCAGCCCGGCGAGCGGAAACAGCGCCGTGATCGGATCGGCAGCCCAGCGGAGGAAGAATACAAAGAAGTTCGTGATCGGGATGTCGGGACCACGGCTGCCCCAGGCAATCAGTGTCAGCGATAGGAATACCACTTCGCCCAGCACCGATCCAAGCAGGCAGACCTTGAGGCCCGTCATTTGCCGCGTCACAGAGAGCAAGAACAGGCAAGGCAGGAAGAGGAATATGGTGGTGCCATAAGACACGACGCAACCCACAGCCAGCATTGTCAGGAATGCCACCAACCCGTCTCCCCTCACGAGGATCATCATCGTGGCGCTGAAAAGCACCGGCACTAACAACGGCGGCAGAATCAGGCCGGGGCAACTGAATCGCATCGCCTTATTCCGCAGAGTCTCGATAAAATCGCTGGAGCCGCGCGACGCCATGACGGAGGAAGGCGAAGCAAGCAATCGAAGACGCCACCAGTCTACTCGTCAAAAGGCACGGGGCGCTCTTGCTTGCGCATGAGTCCATCTCAAAAGACTGGGGCGACAATGATGTGTCGAGCCGGGTTGCCTTATGGTTCAATGCCAATTCCACGGGGATAGCGTTTGGGAGTGCCTCTCCGGAGGAGTGCTCTTGAATTCGGATTGAACCTGTCGTGCGTTTTCGACGACGGATGGCGAGTTTGCCGACGTGAGCCGAACCGCGACAACTTGCGACGATGGCGACGCGGCGTTGATATTCTGAGGAGAAAAGATGCGGCGAGACCTGGTACTTTTTTGCGCCAGCAGCCTGTTTGCCGGCCTGATCGCGACGACGCCTGCCGGGGCGACGATCGAAAAAATCATGAACCAGTGCAACGGCAAGCTGTGCCCATTCTTCCGTGCCTCGATCGTGATTCCCGATGGCTGGGTCGAAGACAGGGATTCGACCCGTTACTTCAATTCGCAGTTCCTGCTGCCCAAGGGCACCGATTTTGAAAAGGCGGCTGCGAAGATCTATGTTGCCATAAAATACAATCGCAAGAAGCAGCCGATTTCCGACTTCATGCCCGAGAACATCGCGGACTGGCACAGTCGCGCCAAAGACGCCAGGATTACCGACCTTGACGACCTTCCGCGCGGCGATGGCAAGGTCGCATTCGTGCGTCACCAGTTCGAGGCCGCAAGCCTTCATGATCAGGGCTACGAATTACAGGCGGTGACCACAGACGGCGACAATGACGGCAATGAGTTTTTGGTAACCATCACCCTGTCCGCCAACTCGCGTAAGGCTTTGAAAGCCGCCGAACCGGCCTACATGGCGATCCTGGGCAAGTACTGAGCCGTCAAAAGCATCCGCAGCGAGCGACCGGCGCCGGCCATTGGCACTTTTGAGACATGCCAGTTGGCACGGCGGATGTCCGTTTCCGGGGTCAGACCGGAAGTGGTGTTTCCGGGCGGTCAGGACCGATTTTGACCCGTTTGTATGGTCCGGCCGCGCGTTGCAAGAAGATTTCGTCGAATTGGCGGCGGCGGTCTTGCATCAATGTATCCGGCCTCTGATTGGAGCGCGTTGTGCTCCGGGCCATCATGGATATCAGCGCGCGTGCGTTCTAATTAGCGGACAGGCCTCGATCGGGCCATTCGGGTCACCAGTGTTCGCACGCGCTCGGAAGACCGATCCTCCATTTCGTCTGGTCCTCTCGCAGACCTCGGCTGGAAACTGTTGATAGGGTTACGTCATCGCTTGCTCCTCGTATCGCGTAGTTCCTTTGTTCGAGCCAAGGGCCGTTCCTTCGTCCCGGCCCGCAGAACGTCGATCGCGTCGCGCGCAGGGGCGGTCAAGGCCGGCCGTCGCGCTTGGCTTGCGGCGGGCGCCGGCGTTGCCAGGCCGCGCCTTGACCGCGCCGAGCACGGCGCGAGGATCACGCGGGTCGGACGCCTGCATCATCGGTCCTCGTCAGCTCGAAGGCGCGTCCTTTGGCCAGCACCGCCCAGGCGATCCGGGCAAGCTTGTTGGCGAGCGCGATCGCCAGCACGTTGTGGTGCAACCGCCTCTTGGCGGCTTCGATCCAGGATTTGAGCCCGTAACGTTCCCAGTCCTTTATCCTGACCAGCACAACCCATGCCGCCTGCACGAACAGAACGCGCAGGTAGCGATTGCCGCGCCTGGAGATTTTGCCGAGGATCGTGCGATCTCCCGTCGAGATCTGCTTGGGCACCAGTCCGAGCCAGGCGCCGAAGTCGCGGCCTTTGGAGAATACGTCTCCAGTGCCGATCGCGGCCACCATGGCGCTCGAAATGATCGGCCCGATGCCGGGCACCGTCATCAGGCGCCAGTCGCCTGCCAACTCCTCGATGATGCGCAACATGCGAGGCGCGAGGACATCGGTGCGCGTCGCGAGGATACCCGGCAACTCGGACCGCAGCGAACGCAGGCCTTGCCGCACGGCGATGCCCCGCTCCAGCAGGAACGCACGGATCTGATTGATGACGCCGGTACGCTGACCGACCAGCCGCTCGCGCACCCGATGCAGTGCCTGCAGATCAAGTTGCTCCGCGGTCTTGGTCGCCACGAACTTCATCGTCGGGCGCTGCACGGCTTCGGCAATCGCTTCGGCATCATTGAAGTCGTTCTTCTGTCCCTTGCTATAGGGGCGGACATATTTGGCCGGCATCAACCTGGCATCGTGACCAAGCGATGCGAGTTTGCGGCTCAGGTGATGCGCGCCGACGCAGGCTTCCATGCCGACCAGGCAGGGCGGTATATTGGCGAGCCGCGCTTCCACTTGGCCACGCGACCACTTTTGCCGCAGCACGATGGCGCCGCGCGCATCGTGGCCCACGACGTGGAACGAGTTCTTGCCGATATCGATGCCGATCACGGCGATCGCGGTATTGGGTATCTGAGACATGGCGTGCTCCTTGTCTTTGGCGCCCCTTGCCAGCTTCGCTTGCTGGCGGGGCAGGAGCACGGCCGGACCATCCCATTACCGGTCATTCTCCTAGACAGGCTGTCTCGTCTGGGGGATCATGTAGCGCTGCGCGAACCGGGGCGCCGCCATGGACGTCGGAGGTTGGCTGCGGAAGCTTGGCCTCGGACATTATGAGGCAGCCTTCCGCGAGAATAAGATCGACGACACGGTCCTGCCGAGTTTGACGGCGGAGGACGTGAAGGATCTTGGTGTCGGATTTGTCGGGGATCGCCGTAAGCTGCTCGACGCCATCGCTGCCTTGCGCGCTGGAGCGATCGCACCAACGCCACTATCCGACGCTCCTCTGGCAACCGACAAAGCCGCCAAGGACAGCGCCGAGCGCCGCCAGGTTACCGTGATGTTCTCAGACCTTGTCGGTTCGACGGCGCTCTCCGCCCGTCTGGACCTAGAGGACCTGCGCGAAGTCATTTCGGCCTATCAGATGTGCGTCGCCGATACTGTGCGCCGCTTCGGGGGCTTCGTCGCCAGATACATGGGCGACGGCGTGCTGATTTATTTCGGCTATCCCGCAGCGCATGAGGATGACGCCGAGCGTGCGGTTCGGGCCGGCCTCGCGCTAGTCGATGCGGTTGCGACGCTCCCGGCTCCTGAGCCCGTACAGGTGCGGGTTGGGGCTGCCACCGGGATGGTGGTCGTCGGAGATCTTGTCGGGTCCGGCAAAGGGCAGGCGCGCGATATTGTTGGCGAGACGCCGAACCTTGCGGCACGCCTTCAAGCCATCGCCGAGCCGAACACGGTCGCTATTGCTGAGGCCACCCGCAACCTGCTCGGCAATCTCTTCGAGCTGCGGGACCTCGGGCCAAAGGAGCTCAAGGGGATCACCGGGCCGGTGAAGGCTTTCGCAGTGCTGCGGGCAGGTTCTGTCGAGAGCCGCTTCGAGGCGATGCACGCCGGCGGCATGACTGCACTCGTTGGACGAGAAGAAGAGCTTGAACTGCTCTTGCGGCGCTGGGCGAGAGCCAAGACCGGCGAAGGTCAGGCGGTGCTGCTGTCGGGTGAGGCCGGGATCGGCAAATCCAGGCTCTCCGCTGCGCTCATGGAGGACATCGCGGCCGAACCACATACGCGCTTGCGTTATTTCTGCTCGCCACAGCACACGGACAGCGCTTTTTATCCGGTTATCGCTCAGCTTGAACGAGCGGCGGGCTTCGAGAAACACGCCCCGCCTGAGATCAAGCTGGATAAGCTCGTATCATTCCTAGGGTCGTCGCCGCAGGCGGCGAGCGACATTCAGCTTTTGGCCGAATTGTTGTCGGTTCCAACGGGCGATCGCTATCCGCCTCTGAACTGGAGCCCGCAGCGCAAGAAGGAAAAGACGTTCGAGGCGTTGCTGCGGCAACACGAACTACTGACGCACCGACAACCGGTGCTAATGATCTTCGAGGATGTGCATTGGATCGACCCCAGCTCGCGGGAGCTGCTCGATCTCACGCTAGAACGGGTGCAGCGCCTGCCGGTGCTGCTCCTGATCACCTTTCGTCCCGAATTTCAGCCGCCCTGGGTAGGCCTACCGCACGTGACGATGCACCCACTCAGTCGGCTCGATCGACGCGACGGTGCCTCGCTCGTGCAGCGGGTCGCCGAGAACAAAGGGCTGCCCGACGCGATCGTCGATGAGATCGTCACGCGCGCGGATGGTGTCCCGCTCTTCGTGGAGGAGCTGACAAAGGCAGTGCTTGAAACGGGTGAAGATGCTGTCATTGCTGAACAGATAATCTCCGCGACCCCGCCGGCGTCGCACATGGTCCCGGCCACGCTGCACGCCTCGCTGATGGCTCGGCTCGATCGGCTCGGCTTGGCGGCCAAGGAGGTGGCGCAGATCGGAGCAGCCATCGGTCGGGAGTTCTCTTTCGATCTAATGGCGTCCGTTGCGCGGCGGAGCAAAGAGGAACTGCTAGCCGCGCTCGATCAGCTCGTCGATGCTGGCCTAGTCTTTCGCCGGGGCACTCCGCCGCAGGCGACCTTCCTGTTCAAGCACGCGCTGGTGCAGGAGGCGGCGTACAATGTCTTGCTGCGCGGCCAACGCCAAGAATTGCATACTCGCATCGCCCGGGTGCTCGAGCAAGAATTCCCCGGTGACGCCACCGTGCCCGAACTGCTCGCGCATCACTTCGCAGAAGCGGGGCTCGCTGAGGCGGCGGTCGAGAACTGGCTTAAGGCCGGGCGGCTGGCAATCGCGCATTCGGCGACGGCCGAGGCGGAGGCGCAGCTGACCCGGGCGCTGGAGCTGCTGGCCACGCTGCCGGATGGCCCGACCCGGCGTCGGCAAGAACTCGACGTACAAGTGGCGCTCGGTGGTGCCCTCATCAGCGTCAAGGGCTACGCCGCGACGGAAACCGGGCGCGCCTACGCCCGCGCCCGCGAGCTGTGCCGGAAAGTTGGGGAGATCCCGCAGCTCTTCCCAGTCCTCTTCGGCCAGGCGGTCATTCACATGCAGCGCGCCGAGCACTTCGCGGCGCTCGAGGTATCGGAGGAGTTGCTCCGTTTAGCGGAGCGGCAGGAGGATCCTGCTCGCGTGCTAGTCGGCCACCGCGTGGTCGGGGCGAGCCTGTTCCACCTCGGCCGTTTCGCAGGAGCCCGCGACCACCTGGAACGGACGCTCAGCCTCTACAATCCAGAGCGGGACCGAGCGCTCGCGTTCCATTGGGCGCACGACCAACGGGTGACGGCCCTGTGTTGGTTATCTTGGACGTTGTGCGTCTTGGGATATCCCGATCAGGCCATGGCGCGCAGCAGCGAAGCGCTCGCGGACGCCCGAGCCTTAGGGCACCTTCCGACCCTGGCGTATGCGCTGGTGTGGAATGCCATTATATGGCAGTTGCGTCGGCAGCACCGGGAGGCGCGGGCCGCGTCGGCGGAGCTGATGTCGCTGGCAACGGAGCAGCGCTTCCCGCTGTGGCAGGCGGCGGCAATGATAGTAGGCGGCTGGGCGCAAGCCGTAGCCGGAGATAGCGAGGCCGGCTCGGCGCAACTGCGGCATGGCTTGGCGGGGTGGCAGGCGACCGGCGCGGAAGGCTGGTTGCCATACCACCTCGGTGTGGCCGCCGACGTGTGCTGGAGGGCTGGCCAAGCCGACGAGGCACTAAACCTGACTCTCAACGCGCTGGCGAGGGCGGAGAACACAGCGGCGCACTGGTTCGAGGCGGAGCTTCACCGGCTCAGGGGCGAGCTCTTGATTGCCAACTCGGATCGAAAGGAGGGCACGCGGTGCCTTCTCCGCGCCCTCAGGGTTGCCCGCGAGCAAAATGCCAAAATGTGGGAACTCCGCGCCTCCACGTGTCTCGCCCGCCTGTGGCGCGACCAGGGCAAGCGTAACGCAGCAAGCGAACTCCTCGCACCAGTCTATGGCTGGTTCACAGAAGGCTTCGACACGATCGATTTGAAGGAAGCCAAGGCACTGCTTGACCTGCTGGCGTCCTAGGCTTGTCGAACAATGCGACTTCCGGATTTGGCACCTTTGAGACATGCAGGCTGATGGTGATGATGTCATAGGGGTAGATCGGAAGTCATCGGCGGACGGTCAAAACGACGCGATTGACCCCATCTGAGACATCAATATCAATGGCTGGTCGAGTGCAATTTCAAGCGCGCAGCCGGGCCGCAAAGTGCTAGTCTTTAGGCATTGAGCGAGACGTGTTCTTTGGAAACCATGAGGCGACGCTATTTCATCGGGCTGCTCGGTGGCGCTGCCTTCGTCTGGCCGCTCGCGTCGCGCGCGCAACAGGTGGCCAAGCTGCCGACCATCGGGTATCTCGGCTCTGCCACAGCATCCACTCAGGGTCATTTGCGTGCGGCCTTCGTGCAAAGGCTGGCCGATCTCGGCTGGGTTGAAGGCCGTAATTGTGTCATCGAATATCGCTGGGCGGAAGGACGCCGCGAGCTTGCCGACCAGATCGCGGCCGAGTTTGCCAAGCTCAAGGTCGATGTGATCATCACCTCAGGCGTCGTCAGCATCATCGCGGCAAAGCAGGCCGCACCGACCACTCCGATCGTGTTTGCGGTGACGGCGGATCCGGTGGCCTCCGGAGTCGTCGCAAGCCTTGCCCGGCCGGGCGGCAATATCACTGGCCTCGCGTCCCAAGGGACCGATTATGCCGGCAAGCAGATTGATCTCCTGCGCGAGATGGTCCCCTCGCTCCGACGTTTGGGGATCATTTTCAATGCCGGCAGCGTCGGCGCCACGGCGGAGATGCGCGCGGTTGAAGACATAGCTCGCAAGTTAAGTCTTGAAGTTTCGGATTTTGGAATCCGGGGGACTGACGATATCGCGCCGGCCTTCGAGGCGCTCAAAGGAGTGGACGCGATCGACGTCGTGCCCGACCCGCTCACCCAAAGTAACCGGAGCCGGTTGATCACAATCGCACAAGAGCGCCGCTTGCCGGCCATTTATGGCACCCGCGAGTTCGCTGAAGCTGGAGGCCTGATGTCCTATGGACCGAGCCTTACGGACCTCTATCGACGTTCCGCTGCTCTCGTCGACAAGATTCTGCGCGGCACCAAGCCCGCAGACATCCCGGTCGAGCAACCGACAAAATTCGAATTGATCGTCAACCTGAAGACCGCCAAGGCGATTGGCATTGACCTGTCGCCGACGCTGCTCGCCCGCGCCGACGAGGTGATCGAATGAAGGAACGACTTCCGGCATTCTCATTTTGTTGGTCTCGGATGACGAACGAACCACTGCGTGAACAAGATCTAACCATTAGCCAATCGGCTGCTCCGGAGGATTGCCATGATCGAATTCAAACAAATGCGCCGATCCTTAATGCTCGGCCTCGCAGGTCTCGGCATCGGCCAGACGTTGCCGCTGGGGCAGACTGCCGCTCAGGCAGCGGCGCCACAGGGCTACGTGCTGGGCCCCGATGGCGGCGACCATCTCGTTCACTTCCGCAATCCGGGCAACATCTTCATCAAGGTCGACCCCGTCAAAGGCTCCGGCAATCTCGCTTTGGGAACCCAACAGGTCCCTATCGGCGCGGGCATCCCGATCCACAGACACTTCGAGATGGACGAAGCCTTCTACGTCCTGGAAGGCGGCGGAACATTCGTGCTGAATGATCAACCTCACCCATTCGAGAAGGGTGGAACGATATTCATTCCCAAGACCGCCTGGCACGGGTTTGCGAATCCCGATCACGAACTGCTACTGCTCTGGATTGTAACGCCTCCGGGCCTGGATGGCTTTTCCGAGAAACCTGCAATCCGCCCGGCGTGCCGCGAAAGCAGCTCACCAAGGACCAGATCAACGAGATTGCTCGCAAATATGCGACGGAATTCCGCTGATCGTGCGCCAAGCTTCCGGTACCCATCTGTGCGGATAGGGGCCTCGCTGCTCTTCGCCCGCAGTTCCAGTTGACTTCCGAGTCTGGCACAACTCGGACATGCCGCAGTAGTCGCCGCATGTCCGTTGTTGGGGGCAGAGCGGAAAACATATACTCCCATTGAGCTTTTCCGGTTTTGGTAGAGTCGAGATGTGGCGCGGTGGCTTTAGGTAGAACATATCTGTTGCCGCCTCTTTCGTCTGGCGGTGCCTTAGTGGTTCACACTCGCGCTGTCACCAATTCGTGACACGCTAATCGAAGGCTTCAGCCACTTCGTTACCTCCATGACTGCTCCGATTGCTTCCGGCTGGAGCGGTTGCCGGGTGGGGCTCGCACCCACTGGAAAGCGCCGCCTTGTCACGGCGCACACCCAACCCGGACATCGTCGCAATCAAGCGCGCAGGACATCCGTCGGGTCAGTAGGTGGTTTCCCGGCACCTTTGACACATGCCAAGGCGGACTGACGATGTCCGTTTCCGGGGACGCTTTCCACGTTCTACTTCGCAGATAGATCGAGGCCTTTCGGCAGAGTAATCCAGAGGACGATCTGGTCGTCGGGTGAGTGACGGGACAAGTGACCCTTGCCAAAGGTGTCTTCAATCAAGACGAAGCTGCCAGCCGAAACGTGGCGGATCTCTCCGTCGCTTGTCTCGTAATCGACGGAGCCATTAAGACGGACGGTCAAAGTTCTCGCCGGGACAGTATGCCAACTAACTTCCCGTATCCCCCCCGGAATGTGGGTAAAGCGGACATCAGAAGCCGGGTATAAAGCCGAGAGTGCGAACGGAGGCACCTTATCACCGAATATGGGGCGCGCCGTCGTTGGGATTTCCACCTCATCAAAATGGGATTCGCCATCTGGGGTCGAGTAGATGCGCAAGCATTTCAACATGGGATCACCGGCAACCAGAAGGCCAAGCCTAACTCGCAAGGAAATATATCGATCTAAGCTGGTGGTCAACCAAGCGCGGCGATTCGACCGCGTACCTGTCGAACCTCGCTCCGCCGATGAGGTGATCGAATAGGCGAGCCACTTCCGCCTTTGTGCTGGTTTTTGGACGCCGGCAACAAGGAGGCTCCGCACGCTCAACTGACCGGCGTCCAAAAAGCGCCAAGGCACGAAGTCGCGGGAGGTTAGGCAGAGGTGATGCAGCAAGCTGAGAGATTTGGCGGGCCGGTTTGATCGGATGTCGGTCGACGAGATTCTTGTATGATCGGTTGGTGGCCTGGCCACAACTTTAGCGTCGTGGCACGAAGCTTGCTAATTAGTACAATTAATCTTGGCCTCCCTCGAGATTTCAATGAGTTGCGTGTTGCAAAAATATCGCGTTTTGCAACTTCCGCGTTAACAGCAGGAAAGCAACCTTTGGACTGCATGGGCCGAGCCGACCTTTGCGTATCGGGGGGAACCGCTTCAATCTCGTTCTATACAACTCTGTGCTCGTCGTATCTCCGATGCCGGCGATCCAATCAAGCCCCTGCTGCGGGAGGACATCTTCTCAATTCGCCGAAGAATGCCAACTGCCGCACGCCAGTCCTCGATCAGGCGCTCATTGCAGCGGAACGACAGCGGTTGGTTGTGTCGCTCGCGGGGAGCTCGGACCCAACGGAGGTTGACGACTCCACCGCGCTATCGCTGTCCTCTCTCGACCGGTTACGAGTCTCTCGGCTCTTGCCCCCGCGCAGCGGGCTGGAGCGCAGCGACTTCGTGCGATGGCACTTTTCGGACATGCCGCAGTAGTCGCCGCATGTCCGTTGTTGGGGGCAGAGCGGAAAACATAGACTCCCATTGAGCTTTTCAGCTTTTGACCCTGGCTGTGTGAAAACGTGAAATCTTGCGAACGCTGGAGAATCTACTTCTCAGACCACGCGGCACTGGAGCTCAATATGCTCTCCGTAGTCTCAGAAGCGGCGTCAGAAGGAATGTTTTTCTCCGCAATTTGCGCGCCGTCGCGTTTTCACACAGCCAAGACCTATGCCGGAAGTCGCGTGTCATTCGGCATGCGCAATATTGACCCGTGATCGGCGTCCAAAAATTGCACGCCAAATAACACATTTGACCTCGCCAACACGCGGTTCATCGCTCCCGCAGGGTCTCCTGGTGTGTACCGAAAACTTAAACACGGGCGTAGCGGTGATGAAGTCCGCCAAGGACGGCGCGTGAACTGATCACACCGGTTCGCTGAACCGGGCGAGACACTGGTGCATCCTTGTTCAAGGATCGATGAGTTCTGACGCGGTTGTAATAGTCCGCATAAGATTTCAGGATCCGGCACAGATGTGTCTCGCCTAGGACAATGATGTGGTCCACACACTCGCGCCGGATCGATCCGATCAGCCGTTCGGCAAAGCCGTTCTGCCAGGGCGAGGCTGGTGCGGTAGGCTTGTCCCGGATGCCCATGGCGCGCAATCGGCGCGTGACGACGCTGCCATAGATCCGGTCCCGATCGCGGATGAGGTAGCTCGGAGCCTCATCCCAAGGAAACGCCTCCGTTATCTGACGTGCAACCCATTCTGCCGTCGGATTTGCTGTGACGTTGATCCAGACGAGGTCTCTGCGGCCGAGCCGGACAATGACGAAGGCATAGAGCAGGTCGAAACCGATAGTTGGAACGACGAACAGGTCGATGGCGGCAATGTCCGGCGCGTGGTTCCGCAAGAAGGTTCGCCATTCCTGGCTGGGTGGCCCCCGTCGTTTGACCATGTACTTGGCGACGCTCGACCGTGCGATCTCAAACCCGAGCTTGAGCAGTTCGCCGTGGATGCGTGGCGCGCCCCAAAGCGGATTTTCCATGCTCATCCGCCGGATCAATCCGCGCAGCTCCGTGTCGATCCGCGGTCGCCCTCCCTGTGGACGCGACTTCCAACGCCAGTAGCAGCGAAAGCCGGCCCGATGCCAACGCACGAGCGTCTCGGGTCGGATGATCGTGAGGACCTGCAGGATCGACGGAACCCAGCGGTAGAGCTGGATAAAGAACCAGCGATCATTGTTCGTAAGCCGGACGCGACCAGGGAGCCTACGCGTCAAGACCATTAACTGATGTCGGAGTACCGCGTTCTCAGCTTCAAGCCGTAACTTCGACTTGAACGGCGAGGCCAGCACGGTCGGAGCGAAACAGAACAGCCCGATCATTCCGCCAGCTTAGGCGATTCCAATACGTCATCAACTCGGATAAGGTTTTCGGTACACACAACAACCTGCTTCTTGAGACAGCAAACGAAACAGTGAGACAGCCAATGAAACAGTGAGACAGTCCAGGGTCGCGTGACGCGATTACGAGGCTGGGCTGACCGTAGGCGGGTCGGAAGGAGTCCTGTCAACACCGTTGATATTATTCGTATTTCGTTTGATAAAAATCTTTAAAGCTACGGTTTCGACCACGGTCTCATTGACCTTACGTGGGTTCGCGATTGAGGTCTCGGACCACCTGAAATTCTGCCGGTCCGTTATGACAAACGTGGCTGCAGCTGTTCCGAACGCACGCTGAACGAAGCCGGTAGCCCAGAGCTTCTTGGTCTGCCGCTTCCCTTGTTTTGTGCGGTCCGTCGCTATCGAACGAGCCGTCCTGGACCGGACAAGATGGGCCTAAGCCGTCAGTTGGTCGGCTAGGGCATCAAAATTGTACTTTCGACTGCGTAGGTCGAATGCGTCCTGTCCGCCTTCCATGATATGAGTGATAACCCTTCGCACTTCGGGGGTCTCGATTGAGCCGTCAACATCAATCTCAATTTGAGAACCAACGTCCTCAGCGTCAGTCGGAGTAGTGGACCGCAGAGCGATAATCTTGTCAGCATCGCCATTAACAACGACATTTGGATTGTGTGTCGAAAAAACCAACTGCCGCAGACTCTTTGACGATCTAATCAGTTTCACGATGTCCATGATTATCCGGTTATCCAAATCATCTTCCGGCTGGTCGACTATCAGGGTGCCCGCCGATTGGTTTAGGAGCAATTCAAGTAGCGCGGACGCCTGCTGACCGGGTGAGGCCTTATCGAAGGCTAGAGCCTTTCGGTTCTCGACGTAAGTAAGGGTGATGCTATCGCGAGGTACGGCGGCCACGATATTGGAAACCGTCTCATCGCATAGATTTTGGAAAATCCTCGTCGCTTGGTGGGTTGTAATGCTGCTGGTGAATTGGATCACCTCCTGGATCCGATCAATTATCTCTTCACTAGGGGCCGACGGCGAACCGGCCGCTATCTTTAACCTGTAAAGCTCTACGATCGCGTCACGCGCCATTGGCCATGTGATTTCTGATCCCGGCATGAGAAGTTCATCGATCCATTCTTCGCATTTCTCTCTGGCGTCCTGCACTCTAGATGCCTCGAGCAAGCTCATAGCAGCGTCGATGTACTCCTTCGGCGAAGGGTCTTTCTGCATCTTTGCCTTGAGCATTCGAGATTGCTTCTGAACTTTGCGGGCAGCAAGGTGTAGTTCAGCCTGTCTGCGTCGGACAAGTTGCTCAAGTTGCGATCGAGCTTGGCTAAACTTCGTGGGAGCATCCGCCAACACTGTTTCATTTTTGGCAAGGTCTATGTCTGATTGTTCCAAGGCGGCTAGTTCTGCCGAAAGCCTTTTGGAGTCGTCGACCAGTTGTCGGCTCGACGTTTGGGCTTGCATGGCCAGAGAGTGTTTTTGCGCAAAATCCTCATAGTGCGCCGCGAAAGAAGCCGCGCCTTTCAGGTATGCCGCGTCTAGTCCTTTGATCTCGTTCAGTGCCGCATCCAGGTGCGCTGAGGCGGCAACCTTTGCCTTCGCCACGGCTTCATCTAACTCCTTCAATTCTGGGAAAACCGAGACGCCGTCAAATTGGGAGATTGCAACATGCAAAATGGACGCCTTGACTTTGCCTAGGCGCTCTAAATCGGCATCCAATGTTTTGCGCACTTCGGCCTGATAGCTTTTACCTCGATCAAAAACCGGCTTTTGCGCCAACACGTCGAGAGTGGATTGTTGAACTCCCTCTTTCTTTAGGCGCTCGGCGATGGCGGCGATTCTGGCTTTCAGGTCGGATATGCCTGAGGAGACGCGCCGACGTTCCAACTGGACCTGCCAAAGTGAGGCGAGGTCGCGCATTGCGGCACCAATCTGACGCTTAACAGCGTCTATAGAACTATCTATCTCGCGGCGTTGATCCAACTGTTCGGCCGCTGCAATGCCTGTAATCTGTTCGGCTGCAGCAGCCGCACGGTTCATAGTGGTGGAAAGGCCCTTCTGGTAGAAAGCTCGAGCCCGAAAACGCCTTTGAGCGTCCGCTAGAGTTATTTCAGTGACAGCTCCGGAAGCATCCTCGATTTCGATGACATCACGGTCGTTTAAATCGCGATGCCACTTTTCCTGCACCCCACCGCGATCGACCACCACGTCAACGTAGCCCTCGGCCAACGTATCGTTTATGAGGCGGGCCTCTCGGTCGTGGACCTTTTCGGAGTCGTCTGTTGAGGGTAGGTCGGTCTCCGTTCGCCCCAGGCCAAAACGCAGGTATTCTAGCAGGGCGCTTTTGCCGGAGCCGCGGCCGCCAATTATCGCGTTGAACCCGTCGTTGAAGGATAACGAAAGTTCGTTAGGGCCGGTCAGGGTAGACAGGACTCGGAGTTCGACGATCCTATCGATGGGTGTTACCGGAGGGGTGTAGCTGATGCGGGCTTCATCGGCCAGCAGGGCCTGTCGAAGACCCTCAATTGAAGTCTCGCCCAGCTTGATCCAGCATCCATGAAAGCCTAGTCGCTCCCAGTTGGCCTTTCGGTTGTCGCCTGTAGCAATAAAGGCCCGGCGCCTAGTTCCCCAGTCGGCAATGTCTCCGTAGGCCTTCTGCTTAGTCTCCGGCAGTAGGTCTTCAAATGGTTTCTCGATGTAGACGCCGTCGCACTTAATGTTGCAGAAGCGTAGCTGGTGGCCATCGACGTTCAAGTGCTTATGCGCGGTGCCGTCACTGAAATGGGGCAGTAGAATACATTGATCACGCAAGATGGTGTCGGTCGCGACCCGTTCGAAGAGCTGCTCTATCGTAATATTGGCGACTTCCGTCCGGGATATTTTGGGGTTATCGGCCGGCGCCATTTCAATTTCGGGCAACTGGTTGATAAGGCGGGTCCAGACAGTGGGGTCGGACGCCGGGTCAAAGATCGCCAAACATTGTGTTCTGTCGCTACAGGTCAACTCGACGCCTGGAAATACCGAGACGATGCCTCGCGCTTTAGTCGCCTCGACGATATACGGGATAAAGTTGATATCGTGGTGATCGGTTATTGAGACCAGACCAAGCGTGCCCTGAATGCATGCGTCGATAAACGAAGAGGCCCATGCTGCTCTGGCGGCCTCAAATTCGGGCGTTCCACCGGGTAGGGACGGTGGGTCGGTCCAGTTCGTATCGCGCGGGGAATGGGACTGAAGGTCGGATTTAATCCAGAGTGTACCAGGGTGGTGGCCCTTCTCGAACGGCATTAATTCCCCCAAAAACTGGAAAGTATTTGTAATTGTGATCATCACAACCAAAAGTGGCAGCCGTTGTCAAACTATTGAAGATGCGGGCATAATGGGGGTGACGAAGCCAAAGGCCCCGGATGGAAAGAAGCCCACAGTGCGGTCCTCTTTCAACCCAACTCACCTCGGAGAAGTCGCCGGTCGAGATACCCTTCAGGTAAAGGATCGGCAGCAGCGTCTCGATCGACTTCGACCGGCGCATGTAAGGCGGCAGGATCGACGGAGAGAACCGGATGCGGTCGGGATCGGCGGCGTCCGCCTCGCGATCGCGCACACGCGGCTGGCGGACGGCGACCGGACCGATACCGATCATCACCTCGCGCTCCGGCAGGTGACCGTGGCGGACGACGCGCTGGTGGCCGTCCGCGGTCTTCAAATCGGCATGCTTGCCGAGAAAGTCCGCGACCTCGGCCTCGACTGCCTGGGCCAACAGGGAACGCGCCCCGCTACGCAAGATTTCGGTGAGTTGGTCGTCGACGTTTCCTGGCTGAATCAGCTTGATGATGTTATCTTTGAACACGGCATATCGCTCCTTCGGTGGAGAAGTGGAGGCGTCAAGCACCCCCACGATATGCCGCCTTTCCGATTCCCGCTGTCACCAACTTTGGGCGATAGCTCACTCGTTCTCGGTGTGACATTCAACAACGGGATCGAGGTCATCGCTAAACCCGCTGACCGTCAGCCCATAACCGCCGCCGCCTGACCGGCCCGGCCGTCACCAAAATTTGGCGATAGCTCTGATATTCCGTGAGGAGAGACTGATTTGATTAATTTGAACAAGCCTGAGACCTTCACGATCGAGACTGTTAGGGAGCTAATCGCTTCCAAAGACGACTCACAGCGGCGCCAACTGCGTGTTTCGGAAGACGGAGTTGTTTATCTGTCTGACGCGATTGGAAACCTCGAGCTAGACGGCGTGCGCTTTGCGCTGACAACGTGGCTCGAAGGAAACGACTATGTTGGAGCAGCGGCAGCAAAAGACGATAAATGGGTGAAGTCCGTCCATGATACAGTCGAAATGCACTGGAATAAAGGGACGCGAGGCGTAACTGAAGATTACGCCTAGGTCTATTTGTTCTGGTGGGCGGCTAAGCGGGTCGTTTGGCCGAGTGGTCGCTGGTGGGCGGATATAGGTTTAGGCGCGGCCCTCTGGCAATAATTGACCAGTTTTCCTGTCTGGTGCATCCGGGGGATACGACGCGCACGGTGAGGTCATGAACTTCCTGATTGCGGATTTCGTTGGCGTTCATCGAGAGCATGATCACGTTATCTGTGACCAGCCGCGGGTACTCTTTGAAAATCGGCTGCCCTGGAGGGGTCGCTAAAGTCCATCTGAGCCAATTCAGAGGCGTTTGCTCGACCTGCTCCTTGGACTCAAACTGGGTAAAAGCTCCCCTTGAGACGATTTTGAAGTCGGTATCGATCCCGATATCAACGACGACGTGAAATGCCGGCTGCGGTGATCTATTTTCTATGTGGGCAATGAGATTAAACGGCCTCGACTCTTCGTCGCTGCCGGGAAATCTGAGGGCTTGGTGATTCCCTTCCAGAAAGGAGAGGGTGACAAACAAGTCAGGTGTGGTGGCGCGTCTGAGAATATCGCGGACCTCATAGTCCTCCATCGCAACGGCTTCTAGCTCGTAGCGTTTATAGTATTTCTTGTCAGGGGCCTGATGTGGGCCGTTCTGGGTCGGCTCAACAGAAATCACGTAGCCAAAACCAGATGCGCTCAATTCAATTCGCTGAACAGCTAAACGGTCAATCCGAGGGTGGATATTTGAGCCCAGGATCTGGTGAAGCCATTCGCTCGTTATTTTCTCGTCCGTCACCCCGTCATCAACGCTGGTAGGCTTGTGAGTTTTCTTGTCTTCCCCGATACCGTAGACGATTTGGCCGCCAGCGGAGTTGGCCATCGCCGACACGTCCTTGCACAGCTCCATCACGTTCTTGCTGTCACGGGTCAAGGCAGGCGATGCCTTGTATTCGAGCGTAAGGGTCTCCTCTATCTCAGCATCGACCATCTTCTGAAAACTAGCGCGGTTTGAGAAAGTAAAATCGGCCATCGCTTGCCTCGTTACACGGGTTTATGGCGGGATCGGGCGCGTGCTGAGTCCACTTTGCCCTGCCGCATTTTCCGGTATTCTTCTTGGGTGAACATTACAGTCGATATTCCCGCTTCGATATTGCTCTGAAACCAGCCGAACTCGTGCATGTGGCGCCAATGGGCGTCGTATTCCGTCTCGTCGTCGCGCTTCACCATCGGCGGAGGCTTGAGGTCGAGAAATGATGTTAGGGCCATCCGGTACAGTAACGATGTGTAGAGGTGCAGGGGACGTTTCCCGGGCTCCACGATGAGACGCATCGGATCGATCGGGTTACCGTGGATGAAATCGTTGCGGGCATGGTTCATAGCCCCGTAGAGCCAGACTGGTAGAGGCCTCTTCGGTTGCCCAGGCTTATATTTGTGAGGCTCGTAGATCGGGACGGCATTGTCGGAGAGGTTCCATTTTGTGCCCTCCAATAGCTTATAAACAGCATCGCACGTACCTTCTTTGGTCAGAATTTCGAAGGCACTCACCCAAAGAGCGATAGACCGGCCAAGGTCAAAGATCGTCACCTCGACATTGCCGGGAAGCATTGCGGCCGATAGGGCCATATTCAACGATCGGAAAAGAGAAGTCTCTCGCTTCGATGGATTAGGCGAGCCAAAGCGCGCAACCCAGCGGTCAAGCAGAGCTGGCAGCAACGCTTTGTCGATTTCCTTGGCTGGAAGGCTCATGTGTGAGATGCCGGGACTGGTCTGGCCCTTCATCGCCTTGACTTCGTGCCAACCTGTCTGGGCCATACTCTGCATGACCAGGCCCTCGTATTTCTTATCGACTACCCACGGGTAAAAAGAAAACCAGTTGGCGTATTTGATGTTGTGATTGTTCTCATAACGCAGGACGTGTGCCCACGAATAGGGAATGGTCGAAATCGCGATAGCATCCCGAAAACCTGCCAGTGCCTCCACGGTTCGGTATTGGTCAAACTTGTCAGCTCTGACGAGGATCAGACTCGGCGCAACCTGTTGGCCAAACTCGGAGGTGAACCGGTTTAGGTACATCGAAAATCGCCTGTGGCGCCGCGCCAGTTGTTGGACGCGTTCGTCATTTACCGAAACCATTGCCACGCCGTCGGCCTCGATAGGCTCCTCGATCGAGACGTTTGGGAGCGTGAACATCTGTATCCACTCGTCGGGCGTTTTGCGGCGCGGCATCTGCAGACCCGGTTGAAAGGCCCGCTAATATCAGCTTTTCCGTGTGCACAACAGGCGCCCCCAACTGTTTGTCCCGGGTCGAATACGATATTGTCCCCTGCGACTTGGGGGATCACGTGACCGAAAACGTCTTGGACAGGTTGAGGGATGTCGTACTTTTTGTGACCGGGCTTCTGGCGATCGGAGCGCTGATCATGGCCGCGTTCGAAGGGTTTAACCAAAGGGTCTCATCGGCCGTATTCCTTGGCACCCTCGGTGTAGTCTGCACTTTCTTGCTGTTCATGTCCAAGCTCGAAGTGTTCAAGGTATGGGGTATTGAAGCAAAGCTACAGCAAACCGTAACGGAAGCCGTTGCCACGCTGGCAGGTCTCAGACGGCTGGCTGATATAAGCGCCAGAGCAAGCTATCTGACGATTGCTTGGGGAAACCGCATGGGCACCCCACCAGCCAGAGACAAACAAGCCGTTCTCGATGAAATCGACGCTCAGCTAAAAGAGTTGAAGGTGTCACCCGAGGAGGTTGCCAAAATTCAACTGCCATTCGTCAGAATGGTTCGTCTCGACTTCTTTTTTATGTTCCAAGGCGTTCTCCTGCAATACGCCACGATTAAAAATAGTAAGCTCGTCGATGACGCTCACGCTGCCGCAGGCCAACGCGGATCACTCGATCCAACACTCAAGCATAGTGAACTAATAACGGCATGGACGGCGGGGACGACAAACAATGATTGGGGAGCAATGCTAGAGCAGCAATCGTTGGCAGACGTTCTGAATGATTTCATCCCTAAGAGTGGTGAATGGCTGGACGACAAGGAGCTTAGCGTCTTCAAGAAATTCAAAGACGAAATCGTGCGGCTGAACGCTGATTGCGAGAAAAAGGGCGGCTACACCGCTGACGCCGCGGCGTATTACGATCGATATTCAGGCGACCACAATATCGACAAGGCAAAGCAGTTGCGGAATGAAGTGTTGCAGTAGGGCCTTTCGGTACCGTGGAAGATCCCGTGGATCAGACCGACGAATTTGTCAATTCCGGAACAAAATCAATAACAGTCGGGGAAAGTACATCCGCCTTGGCATTCACAGCGGACGGGCGCTTCTGGCGCAAAGCGGACCTACGCGTCCGCCGTCAAAGGCCGTTGTCGGTTGTTGCTCAGGCTCTCACGCAAGGAGTGCGGCTATGCCTTGTTCAAAGCCTGGGCGATGTCCGTGATCAGATCAGACGGGTGTTCGATGCCGATCGACAGCCGGATCGTGGAGTCGAGAACGCCTATTTTTTGGCGGATGTCGGCCGGAACGCCGGAGTGAGTCATGCTTGCGGGCAGGCTGGCAAGCGATTCGGTGCCGCCCAGGCTCACCGCCAGCTTGAAGATTTGCAGCGCGTAAGCATCGCGAGTTGCCAGTGTTCTTGTGCGGATGTCTTCGCATAACGCCACGATGTAGCCGGCGGCGTCCTTGAGCGTGAAGAGCTGGCCACCGCCGGGCACGGGGATTGGGTCGTCAAACCGGCGTTGCCAGCCTGGAAAACGACAGGCTTCGTTCCGGAGTGTCCTCATTTCGTTTCGAATGTTAGGTGCCGGACAGACAAGGAACCGAGGGAGGAGTTGAATTTACCTTCGCGTCGAGTAGTGGAGGACCGTGCCATGAAACCACGACGACTGCGGATCAAGCACCGGGCCACCTTTGAAGAGCGACTAGCGGAAGAGGCAATTAGATTCTTTTAAAGAAGCCGCCGAGAAGGAACTCCCCGGTAGCCTCCCTAGGGAACTGCTTTTGCGACGGGTGCGCCAAGCCGAAGCGGCTTTACGTATGAACGCCTGGCGTTCCTCCCCTGGTCTGGCACCGCCGAAGTGAACGAGTACCGGGCGTATACGGTCGGCCAAGACGGCCATCTTACTGCGTCCTGCGCGTTCAGATGCGCCGACGATAGCGGTGCTATTGTTTGGGCCAAACAGCTAGTAGACGGCCACGATATTGAACTTTGGAGCGGCGACCGCTTCGTGATCCGGCTTGAGAATTCAGAGAAGTAAGGCCGCCTCAGTTCGACGGAACTTCGCGCGCCTCGCAGCATTGAATCCACATGCCCAAAGAGATCGCAATCACTCTCTGGTCTCTAGTCGCTGCCACCCTGTTTGCATTCGGGATGGTGGCGATAGTCGCGACGCACTGAGCCCAAACCCTAGCTGAAACGCCAGCCCACACGTTGCGGACAGTATGCCGACCAATCTGCACCTCCCTGATGAGAAGTACAGGTGAGATGCTACTAGCCTTCCCCGTCGTCAATGCCATCGCTCCATTCACAATCGACACGCGAGCGAGGTTGTTGATTTTTCATACTTCCTCCAACTCGATAGGCGGTCACTTTGCTGCATCCACGACTGCTGGGAAGCGAAACGACTCATCCAAGTTACCCGCCTAAACTGAGGTGGCCCCGGTGTCGGGGCCCATCAATCGAACAGCCCGCCGGTTCACGCCCGGCGGGGTTTTCTTGCGCGGCCTTTGTGCACCGCGATATGCAGAAGTAATAATGCTGTGTTGTGCGGAGCGGGGAGCTTGGCGGGCAACTAACGGTGGTCCAAAGCGCTTAATCCCAAGCAAAAGTAACGTCGAGGGAGTGAAAGCCCATGACGACTTTACAAGCAGTGTTCTTGGGAATGATGTTATCCTGGACGCCAGGCGTCGCGTTGCTGGCATTTCTGATTTGGCAAGATGGAATTGGTGTAGATGAGGGGGGTGGTTGATCGCCTGCATGACGCCTACCTGCGCCTGAAACCATCGTTTTCAAAATTGTGCAGACAAGTCCTTCCTGCGATATCGCCCGCCGGTTCAGTCGGCGGGTTCTTCTTGCCTGATGCCGTGCAGGCGCCCGCACGGGGCTACGCGGCTCACCTGATCGCCATTCGAGATGCGCGCGATTATCTTCCCGCCATAACGATTCCTGGCGTAGCGGAGAAGATAAGCGCCAGCAATGTGATGGTGGATGCCGACTTCAGCGCGGCGGAGCCCGAAGAAGTATCGGCTGGCGGCGTAAAGCAGAATAGATCGGCCTAGTCGGACATCAGTTCGTGCTGCCTGACTGTCTCACTGCCGCCTGCCGGACTGGTGCCGATAACATCCTTGGCATCGCAAAAAGCTTCTGGCACCTCACGCCTCTCAGGCGAGATCAAAAGCTGCTTCCGCATTTCGGCGAGGCGGGCACGGCAATATTCGCGGTAGAGGAAGTCGAATATGGTGGGCATGATCAACCTCGTTGTTTGATCTACACCATCAGCCCGAGATAGCATTTTTCTTGGGGTCCAAGATGTGAACTAGATCACAGTCCGTCCCTCTTGAGCTTTCTCCGCCCCCAGTGATGGTCTTTGCGATCGGGATTGAACTCGCGAACGTGCCCGTGGTTTAGCGCTCGCATGACGCCAACTCGCGCAAACATCTGCGGCCCGTTGTGCTCGATCACCAACATTAGCGCCTCGATTGCGGCTTGCCATTCCGGAGGGCCAATTCCTTTTTCGGAAGCCCGGTGATGTGGGCTGCGGCGTCGTGCAGCGTAACGAGCGTGCGCCCGTCCGGTAGCTCGATCGCTTCGTCGAACTCGCGCTGCCAACCTTTGCCGGCCATCAGACGCTTTACGCGTGCGGTTCAGCCGCGCTTTTCGAAGAGGATATCTTACCGAGCGGGAGGCCATTGGCTGTTAGCCCCTGCATCGCGGACTGTTCTTCCGTTAGGCGTCCTTCGACGAACTGCCGCTCGTGTTCGGTCAGGTTGCCCTTGAGCAATCGGCGATAGCGATGGATGTTGTTGCTGTGTGCTCTCAGGCGCACCAACTGTTCGTCGGTCATCTTCACCCCCGCGGGATCGGGAAAATGTGAATCCGGCTTAGCTCCATGCGATTTCAACAAATGTTGCACAGGGGCGGGGATATTCTCCCGTTCCACCAGCTCTGTGCAGGGAAATTTCGGGGTATCTCAGTCGGGCAATGGAATTCGGCTTCTCCCTGAAAGTCATGAGCCGGCGCCCATCTTTCTCAACCGTGGGCGGGATACCCCGAGGCGGGCTTGTCGACCGCAAACAACGGTCGAACATCCGCGCCGCGGTGCCCACAAGCCTTACAGGTGAACTTCGGCTCAAGATCGGACAGCCGGACATGATCGGGCCAGCGGTCTGCGCTGATCACGGTCGAACGGCTGCAGCGATAGTCCGCGCAATAGATCAGCAGGCCGCGCACGCCTGATGAGCGCAATTCCCCGAGGGTGATTTTCTGAGGACACATGCGCCCATGAAAGCGTCGCCAGATCGCGAGTGCAAATTATCAATCCCTTGGGGCTTGGAACGTGATCAGCAACCGCTCGTGGTGGGTGTGTAAGACTCGGCGATCCGACCGGGGAAAGGCGCCAAGCTGATCGACGGGCTGTATTTCAACATGATCGAGATCGCGAACGGCGGGAAGCAGATGATGTGGGCGCAATAGCTCAATCTTTGGGTATTGGTGATTGCAACACGTCACGAGCATAGAACGCCAGCAGATCGAGATTAGCGTGATTGTAATACGTGCGATAGCCTATGTTGGCGTTGGGGCCGGAAATGAAGAATTCTTCTCCAGACTTGTATAGGCAAAAATCGCCATCTTCGTTCGCCCATGACTTTAAGAGTGTACCGGGGTCGCCAGCGCCGGCCATGCCATTGGTCATCGGAAGAGAAAACAACGCTTTGCTTTGTGGTTTCAATGAATCGTAAATTGACCGGACATCGAGTTGCTCGCGCTGGTCAGCTGCTGAGATAAGCTCCGGGTTCGTTTTGTTTGGCGGAAACCAAAGTGTAACGAACATTCCATCGTTGACCAGTGCATCAATGAGCGGCTTGAAGTCCAAGTCGCCAGCCAAGAGCGTGGCTCGCTCCATGTTGCGGCGGAAAGCATGCGTCAGCATGTCGACCGCAATCATAATATCTACTTTTTTCTGCGTCTGACGTCGCCGCGACGAGCTTCGCCGAGTGTCGCCTTCGTAAACGTGAAACCGATCTAAGGCACCCAAACGCTTATGAAACAGGTCAACCGCATCGAACCGAGCCTGAAAAGCATCGTCTGATTCTTCGCTGTGCTTGCTCGGAAGGGCGTCATAATAAAAAACCTTGCTGTATTGCCGTGTGAGGTTTGAAAAATCGATATCTAGCTTCTGTCCTCCTGCGTAGTCGCGCTCTATATCAGCCAGCGTGGCCCTCAGGCAGCCGCCATCAATGAAAAGATACTTTATGGGTTGTGATGCCACGTTGCCGCGTCCAATACTTCCTAGTGTGCCAAAACCCATAGACGCGCAGCCCCTAGATACCAGCGAGAATATACTTGGCCGCACGACCCGCAAGCCACGCTAGCCCGCCTACGATCGCGAAAAAGACTGCCGCAACCCAGGCATCCGCGGCCGCGCTGCTCTTGGTGATCACCAGCACCAAAACACCAACCGCTGCTATCTCGCAAAGCGATGCAACGGCCAAGCCGCACCAATAAAGAACCATCCCAAGGCGAACAATCATAGAGGTCACCTTCACCCCGTATCGGCGCATGGTTTAGCAACCTGAACGCGCGTGCAAGCGAATCTCCCCGAAAGGGGATGGATTTTCTATGTGGCCGGGGCTGCAGCTGCGGCCGGTTTAGCCATCGGCTTGCGCGGTTTAGCAGAAACGGCCGCGGGCACTGCTGCGGCAGCTTCCTGTTTGCGCTTTTGCTCAGCTATTGCGGCAAGCTCTGCAAGCTTCGCTTCGCCCTGTTCTTCTGGGACGAGCAAATAACCTTTCTCAGCCATACAACCGCGCTGGACCGAGTCGGCTGCAGCGGCTCGATTTTGCGCAGCAGCGACACCGGACAGGCCGCCGCCGGTGAACGTCACGCCCGAAAGGTTTGCTTTGCTGCGCTCCCCAAGGCAGACCGTGCCGTCCATTTCGAACTGCTGCGCGTAGACAGGATTGTCGCGAATGTGCTGACCATCAGCGCGTAGCCACAGCATCTTTGGGGCTGCCGCGCAGCCGCCCAGCGCAGCGCATAGCGCCGCGGTTCCCAGAATACGCATGAACTGATCCCCCAACCATCAGCATCCAACCGCAACCGGTGGTCGAAAGCAAGTTGGAAGGCCAAGAAGGAGCGCGGATTGCTCAAGTTGCACCGCATCCAGACCGGTGACTAGCGGGGAGAAGGGCAAACAAAAAGACCGCTCGAAAGCGGTTTCTGTATTGTCGATCTGTGGGTGCAGGACATCTGGCTAACCGGACGTGTGACGATGCCGCTGCTGATGATGTGTCGCAATGGTCATGAGAAAACACCGGAAAACACCTATATCAACCCGCGCGGCGATTTCGAGTGCCGCATCTGCCGCTCGATTGCAGGGAAAAAGCGCAACAAGGGTTACTGCACCAGAAGTCATCCAGTCACCGAAATGAAACGCGATGTTTTGGGTCGACCCTACTGCGCCGGATGCCGCCGGGTTGCACGCCGCCTGAGACCGAAACGGTTGGCGTGCAATCGTGGGCATCTCTACTCTGTTCATGGTCGATTGCGCAAAGGCGGTATTCTAAGGTGCAAGAAGTGCGGCAACATCGCGCTTGCGGGGAGCGTCAAGAAAGAGACCATTACACAGCTGCTCGACGGCCTCAGCCACGAGCTTACGCTCAACCAAATGACTGCTCATGAGAAGTCGCGAAGCTGGCGGCCGGATGGTGCAATAAGTCGGATCATTCGTCCGACGGTCTTGTGGTCGTTCATGAAGGAGCATCCGACCATCGGCAAACGGATGAAGGTGCTGTCGCAGAAAAATGCGGCTGAAAACTATCGAGCTGCTGGACTGACCCGCATTAGGGTGGCGTCGCCCGCGATCTTGCGCAACGATGGTCTCGATGCTTTCAACGCTATCCAGCGAGCCACCGCCCACATCTGGGAGGGCGACCGAGGCGACGTCCAGAGCCTGATGTACATCGCAATCGGCGAGAGGCGCCTCAGCCTTTCTAGCTGCACGCGCGCGGCGGCTGATAAATTCCTGGAACAGCATCGCAAGCGCCCTCGCGTGCTCGGCGATGCTCGCTACAGTCTAGACAATCCCTTGGGTGACGATAGTGGCATGACCTGGCTCGACACTAAGATGGAGGCCGACCGGCTTTGGGGGTAAGACACGCGAAAGCCGCCCCGGAGGGCTTGGCAATCACTCCTCGCTCAACAAGCTCGTCAGGTACCCCAGCATGGCCCTGCAAGCTTCTTCGGCATCAGTGAGCGTTTTAAAGGGCGAGCCGCCGACCCTGATGGCGCCCCTGTTCTGATGGATAGGACGCCACGATGCCACATAGCCGGGCGGTCCGTGAAAGCCGGGACCGCTGCGGCTCTCATAACTGATCGCGAACGAAAAGCCGTCGCTGCTCGGGGTCCATATTTCCATGTCCTCGACGGGATTAATGAGGCGGGTGAACTCCATGGCCATTTCCACCGCCGACCTGCGCCATCGGTTGGAGCTTCCGACGATCAAGCGCTCTCCCAAAGACGGTTTCCAGCACTATAGCGTGGTACCCCCGCAAAGCCCGCTATCCACGCGCGAGGGCGCGCGCAAAAGGCCCCCGTTGAGGGGAATTGCTTTTTCTAGATCAGCGCTTCGGCTTCGGCCGGTCGACCCGAAGTTCTCGGAACTCTTCAGGTCCCTTGGTAAGGCGGCGCCGGCGCCGGGCGCGCTCGTCCGCCGGCGGATGGCCGGATTCGGTGCGCAACACACTTCACTTGCGAAGGCAGTGAATGCCCGCGGCGGCACATTCCTTCGCGATAATGTCCTGGATGTCTTCCATCGAAGTCGCGAAATAACTCGCGAGGTCTGTCGCCCATGCCAACGGGTCGACGCTGCTATCTGACGGCACGTCCTTTAATCGGCCTCTGATCTCATCGTGCAGTTTTTGGTCGTTCATCAGCCAAATCCTCCCGCTGCTACGCGACGCTGCAGTCCCCAGCCCCGACAGGCCAGCACAATTTCCCCGAGCGGGGAATTGCTTTTTTTAACCAAATCAGGTGCAGCATGTCCGCGGAGCGTCGAAACTCCCGAAGTGGTCCCTTGCAGGGGATGGCACTTCATCCGCGATAGGCGGGCCGTCGGGCTTGCCGGCCCTATCACCCGCCGAAAGAACTGCCGCGCCCGCCGCGCTGTTACTCCCGAATAAGTGATTGAATTTCAAGCGATCCACTTAGACAGAAATGGAGAGGACACAGTCACGCCAGCGCGGAGGTCACGCCCATGCTTGCTGAGAAATTTTTTCTGGTGCTGGAGACGCTCAAAAGCCTCGCCGCTACCGATAGTAGCCCAATCGTGGTGAGCACCGCGCGATTTGTCCCAGTCACGCTGCCGCCGCGCAGTAAATAGCTTCAAAGGCGAGGCGCGACGGTGCGGACATTCCTGATCGTGCTGCTGCTATGCACTCCCGCGCTCGCCCACGATCCTGAACATCCGGAACTGAACGAATGAGCGCTGCCGGAAAGAGTTCAGTCGCCTCGATGAGGGGCCCGAATGCCCGGATTTGGATCGCGAAGCCGCTCAAGTCGTAGTCCGAGCTTGACCACCGGAACGTCGGCGCCGGCGCGAGCCGCAGGGTCGCCATCAGCGTGGGTACCGGACTCCGTTCAGGCTTAAACAGACTCGATTCAGCCTTTAGGGCACACGATGTTGGTCTCAAGCCTGATCGGCCTGGGCCGCATCTTCGACCAGGACTCCGCGCACAATCTAGACCGGCTGCTCGCGATGACCGGCCGCAACCTGGAGACGCTCGGGCTAGACGCCCTCCGCCAGCGCAAGGAGGCATTCATCACGCCGGAGCAGGCCGCCGACTACGTCAAGGAAAAGCACGAGATCACCGCCGCCGACGTCCGCCAGCTCCGCAAGGAGGTCGACGCATGGCGCAGGATATACGCGCCGGTCTACGGCGAGATCCGGCATCACCTCGCCCATAACAAGGGCGCCCGGCAGGACCTCGACGCGCTGCTGGCGAAGACGAACATCGAGGAGATGAAGAAGATGTTTGCCTTCCTGCACGCCCTGCACGAGGCCCTACGGGAGCTTCATCGTCGTCATCGCGCGCGTCTTGCCGAGCTCTTTCGAGAGGGCCTTGCGGTCGCCGCCGCTGAGGGGCGTGGGATGGTGCTTGCACGACGTTCGCAGGACGATGACCACTCTGCTCGACGACAAGCGGCTTGGTGGGGCCGCAACGGCCATTCTTGGCCACAAGACTGACCTGGCGCCCCTGAACCCGCCAGACGCGGGCCAGAGACGCGTTCCTGGGACCGCTAGGCGGCCAGCTTGCGGAAGGGGTGGGTGCCCCGCTGATCGGCAGAGCCGCCGGCCTCGATCACTCGGGCAACGTCTTGCTTGAGCAGGTAAACAGAGACAACCAGCAAAACGAGATCCTTCAGAAGGAAAGCCGAAACTATCGTCATCGCCGGAAAGCCTCCGGCGCCAGCATCCCACGCGTCAGGAACGAACGGCAGGACCGTGAAGGTAGCGATGAAGGTGAAGGTTGAACCGAGAGCGCCCAGCATTCCCGCTTTCTTGTTCCAGAAACCCAGAAGCAGCAACGTGCCAAAGGTCCATTCTGAGGCGCCGAGAAAAATGGCGGTGCCGCGAATGCCCAAAACCGGAATCGTCCAGAAGATAAACGGGCCGTGGGTGATTATGGGCAGCAGTCCTCTGATCTCTGCTTCGAACCATTTGTCGTACCCGAACCATGCGAAGATGATTACCATCGCGGCGCGGAGCAGGTGATAATCGAGGTCGCGCTTCAGAAGGCCCGAGCGGCCCAGCATATTGGCAAGGTAATTCATGATCTTTCTCCATGTTGGAGCCGTGAGCCCTGCGTTCCTCGCCGGCTCGTCCCGGAAACTCCTTTGATCGATTGGCTTTCGTGAGCCTAATCTATGATTTTGGATTGAAGCCTGCCATGCGCGAAGCGCTCGATAGTATGCCCGGAAGTATCAAATGGCGGATGCAGCCACGCTCGATGCCAGGCACGAGCCTTCATGTGTGGCCGCCATAATCGCGCTTCATCAGGATGAAGGCTGCCGCCAGTGTCACTTCTGGATTTCCGCTGATGCGCGGCTTGTAGTCGGCCTCCGCAATTGCCGGCCCGATGTCGCCAAACATGTGCAGCGGTCTCAGGCGCCGGTCGTCGGCGCGCTCGCGCTCCGCTCTCCGGCCGTTTCGACATCATCGCATCCGCTATCGACCTCCATCGTGTCGCTCTCACCTACGTCACGAACAAGAAGGGCGGAGATCAGATACTGTCCGCGCTTCCGGGCATCGCGGACCGACAGCATCGGGACTTCGGGCGCAGCGCGATCGTCGAAAGCATCCGCACCGACCTGATCAGCGGCGGCGTCGAGTCCGGGGCGGTCGAGGCGATCGTGCGGAAGGCCGAAAAGCAGTTCGATCCGGCGACGGAGGACACCCAAGACGCGCTGAGAATGATCGTGGCCACCTCGGCGGTCTCGCATGGAGTCGAGGGGCACAAGGGCCCAGTCATGGTCGCTGGCCATGACATCGGCGGCGGCGTGGCGCAGCATCTGATGCTCGCAAACAAGGTGGAGGTGCCGCGCGTGGCCGTGGTGAACGGCATTATGTACGACTCCTGGCCGGTCCCCGGCGTTGCCCGCTTTCGAGATCCGGCAGTGGCCGCCGCGACGACGCGGGATGATGTACTGGCGGCGCGCCGCGTATCCGTCGTGAAAGCGCTCGGGCGTCCGGCAAGCGAAGCCGAGATCGCCGAATATCTCGACCCCTGGACAGACCCGAGGGTTGCCCGTTCCTGGCTGGCGCTCGCGGGCGCTGCCGACCACCGCTACACCATGGAGATGCTGCCGGCTCTGCTGCAGTCGAAGACGCCGAAGCTCCTGGTGTGGGGCGAGGACGATCCATTTCAGACGATCGACTATGCCGAACGCTATACACGCGAGATCCCAGAAACGCGGCTCGTCCGGATCAAGTCGGCCGGTCACATTCCGATGGAAAACGATCCCAAGGCGGTAGCTGGAGCTCTGGCCGAGTTCTTCGCCGCCGAACGCTGAGGGAGGGCTGCAATGAAGATTGCTATCCTAGACGACTACCAGAACGTGGCGCTGCGGCTCGCTGACTGGTCTGCCGTCCGTCGGCACGCCGAGATCGTCGTGTTCAATGACCACGTGGTCGGGCCCTCGGCGGTCATCGAACGGTTGCGACCGTTCGAGGTGGTGTGCGTGATGCGCGAACGCACGCCGCTTCCAAGGGAGATTCTGCAGCAGCTACCGAACCTCAAGCTGATTGCTTCGACGGGACCGCGAAACGCGTCCATCGACAGCCAGGCCGCGACCGATCTCGGCATCGCGGTCACCGCGACGGGCTACGATTCTACCCCGACCATCGAGTTCACCTGGTCGCCGATCCTGGCGAGTATGCGGGGCATCGACCGGGAGGCGGCGTCGCTCAAGGCGGGCGGGTGGCAGATCGGGCTCGGCTCGAACCTGCGAGGCAAGACGCTCGCGGTCGTCGGGTTGGGAAACATAGGAAAAGAAATCGCGCGGATCGGTCTTGCCTTTGGCATGAAGGTGATCGCTTGGAGCCAGAACTTGACCGAGGAGACGGCCAGTGCCGCCGGCGCCACCCTCGTCGACAAGCCGACGCTATTTCGCGAGGCGGATGTCGTTACGGTGCACCTCGTCCTGAGCGGACGCACCAGAGGCCTGATCGGGCGGTCCGAGTTCACCTTGATGAAGCCGACGGCAAGGCTCATCAACACGTCGCGTGGTCCGATAGTGGACGAAGCGGCTCTGATCGAAGCGCTGCAGGCGCACCGGATTGCCGGCGCGGCAGTCGACGTATTCGACGTGGAGCCACTGCCTCCGGATCATCCGTTCCGGAAGCAGCAGAACGTCCTGGCGACCCCTCACATCGGCTACGTGACCGAAGATCTTTATCGGACCTTCTACGGCGACGCCGCTGCCAGCATCGCGAAATGGATCGAGGCCAGCGCATCGGCTGCGTGACCGTCCTCACGGGCGACAAACATCCACAACAACCAGGATTGAAATCATGAATACGACCAATCAAAGCAAGATCGCTCCGCAGAAGGTCCTGATCACAGGCGCAAGCGGCCTGCTGGGCGTCGCGGCCATCGAGAGGTTTCTTGACGCGGGATGGGACGTGGTAGGCGTCTCACGCCGCAAGCCCGAGCTGCCGAGCGGCAGCGACATTGACTTCCTGTCCGTCGATCTGCGGGATCAGGAAAAGGCCCGCGCCGCATTCGAGCCGCTGACCGATGTCACGCACATCGCCTACACTGCCCTGCACGAAGAGCCCGAGCTGGTCGCCGGATGGTCGAGCAAGGATCAGATCGATACCAACAACGCGATGCTGCGCAACGTGGTGGAGCCCATCGTCCGCAGCGCGACGAATTTCCAGCACATCAGCGTCCTGCAGGGGACCAAGGTCTACGGCGTGCACTTGCATCCGATCCCGATCCCCGCCCGCGAGCGTGACGCCCGCAAGGATCACCCGAACTTCTTCTTTGATCAGGAGGCCTATGTGGGTGAGATGGGGGCCAAGCACGGTTTCAGCTACACGGCTCTGCGTCCGCAGCTCGTCACGGGTCCCACCCCAGGGGCGCTGAACGTGCTCCCCGCCATCGGAGCCTACGCGGCGATCCGTCGCGAGAAGGGTGAGCCGTTCGGCTTCCCGGGCGGCCCGTCGTTCGTCTGGCAAGCGGCCGATGCAGATCTCGTCGGGGACGTGGCGGTCTGGGCTGCGCAGTCGCCTCAGGCAGCGAACGAGGCTTTCAACATCACCAACGGCGACGTGTTCGAGTGGCGCAATGTGTGGCCGGGCATCGCCGAAACCCTCGGCGTCGAGGCCGGACCGGACACGCCAACGAGTGTGACGGCGTACCTCGCGGAAAACGCCGACGTTTGGGACAAGATCGTCGCGAGGTATGGTCTTCGCTCGCGGAGCCTGCGGGATCTGGTCGGTCAAGGGGACCAGCATGCCGACTTCGCCTTCGCCTATGGCGCCCCGGCGGGACCGAGGGCCTTCGTGAGCACCATCAAGCTGCGCCAGGCCGGTTTCGCAAAGGTGGTCGATACGGAGGTGTCTTTCCGCAAGGCCCTGCAGTCTCCGATCGACAACAAGCTCTTGCCGCCGGCCTCGAAGCAGGTGGCTGCCCGGCTCTCAGTCGCATCCTGATCGGAAGGAAGAGAATGATGCCAAGACTGCAAGGCAAAGTGGCGCTCATAACAGGCGGTAGCAGTGGTCTCCAATCCAGCTTCGATCACGTTCTTGAGCAGGGAGCACCTCATCTCGAAGTCGTATCTCATGTCGACTCCACCGACTTTCATGGCTTCCTGCTGCACGTTTAGGGAGATTGATGGTCGAGGAGATGAGAATGGAGCAGCTGCTCTTGCGGTACGCACGCATCTATCCCTGGAGAAAGATGCACCGGTTTCACGCGCCGTCGATCGCGCCGGGCGCATTCTTTGTCGCCCAATCTTGGGCGGACTGCACCACCAATATGCCCGGATTTAATTTACCGGCCCATTTTCGCTTGCTCACTGGTAGGAAGTCCCATCGCTTACACAGGCCCGCCGCTTGCTCATGCCGGAGGCCGCCGGAGATGAGAACACAGGCCTTCCGGCACGCGGCAAGCCGTAGCCGGCTCAACGCTAGGGACAAGTACCGATAACATAAAAATTGGGGCCAGTCTTTTTCAGCGTTGTAGTGATGAATATGTTATCTAACCCCATGATCTCATTTGAGCCATTTGCCTGTGCAAAGAACGCGTTGTCGTGTGCTCTGCCGGCTCTTACGTGATCTAAATTAGTCGCGGTAAAGCATGTCATGATTGGCGAAGGGGTTGGAGACGCGATGGGGCTACCGGTAATCCGATCGACCATCAGCTTGACTGCGCTCATCTGGCGACCGCTCTTCTTGGCGTAGTCTGGATCGTCGTAGTTGAACCAATCCCAGCAGGCGTTAGGGTTCTTCAGCGGAAAAATCGGCGCGGCTTGCGGATAGAGGACAATGATATTGTTCGTGTCGGCCCACTTGTTATAACCCGTGTCTTTGACGAACTTATCCTGGACATTGGTGGGGTCCTGCAGACAACCATGAAAGACCACATGCAGTTTGCAGGGCTGG
Source organism: Bradyrhizobium erythrophlei (assembly GCA_900129675.1). GTDB lineage: Bacteria > Pseudomonadota > Alphaproteobacteria > Rhizobiales > Xanthobacteraceae > Bradyrhizobium > Bradyrhizobium erythrophlei_A. The sequence goes on from FSRD01000003.1 coordinate 1,146,078, forward strand.
TTTTGGGTTTTGTCGCAGTTTGCGGGAACGTAGAGGAAACCGCTATTGGCCATGCCGTGCGCGGTTGGATTGTGATCGTCGACAAATTCGCTTTGATCAAATTCAACGAACTTTCCGCCCAACGCTCCCGTGTTCTTCGGGCTAAAGTTGCTGCCATATATCCATTTCAGCAACTCACCCGCAGCATCAAAATTGCAGTTATTGATGTAGGGCGCACCCAATGTAGCACATGAATTCCCAAAGAAATCCGTGGGCATGGCATGCTGGGCGGCGATGCTTCCCTCATAATGGATGTTTGCACTATTGGTGATATAGTGACGATAATACCTTTCCAAGTCATTCATCACAGGTTGTGGTACCAGGGTATCAGCAGTGCCGGAGAACATCCAAATCTTGTGATTGACCAGGTTCGAAGTTGCGTCGATCGCGCCATCGTTGGCGTTCTGATCGGTAATTTTGATTAACGCTGGGACGTTGGTCGCACCAGGAGCAACCTGGCAAAAGAAAGCGATTCCTGTGCAGCTGCAGATGGTGGTAGCTGTGTTCACATTGCCGTGCGCACAAAAGTAGGGGCCGCCTGCGATAATCCCCGCACCTCTCAGGATGGAGGAATAGGCCACGTCGAATTGAACCGCCATGAAGCCGCCCGAGGAAAGGCCAGATACTGAGGTTTCTTTGATGTCCACGTTAAAGGCCGGCAGGGACGCAACTTGCGCGCTTACATGCGAAGGCAGCACAAGACTTGCCATGATCCCGGCCATTCTCAGCGCTCTTGCTAAATGTCCACGAAAGAATGAGTACATCACGCCCTCCTCGCCGAAATTTGCAAATAGCTGATAAACCGTTGTCAGGCGGAGACGTTCCGTGCTCTCCGCCTGACACGGATTCTCTTCAGTAGAGTTCGATGGCCTTGATGCGATCCGGATAGTTCTTCACATCATCGAAGAAGGCATTCACTGCCTTCTGCAAGCCAGAAGACGCGCCGGTCCAGCCCCAGTCTTCACGGGCAACGGAGTCATCGAGAACCCCAAAACTACGAACCGTATCCGAGAGCTGCTGATTGACTTTGTACGTGATCCCCACGTCCGGCTTCTTCATTTCCTGCTGAACGGCTGTTTCGATATCGCTCGCTTGTGGCGCTTGGCCGTCACTATTTCGGATTCCGGCGATGTTGTACACGCGCCTTTTTAGGCTTTGCTTAGGTGCGTCGTGGAGCTGGATCAGGGCACTGATAGCGTCTTCGACATAAATGATGTCCAACCGCGTGTCTTTGGCGACATAGGCTTCATAGGGCTTGTTCTGAGCCGGTTGCTGGATCATCAGCGTGGAGTACACGGTGGTTCCGCCCGGTCCACGAGCGGCTCCGACGACAGAAGGGAAGCGAACGGCGCGGAAATCCACCCAGCCTTTGCGTTGATAGTATTCCCCGAGGCGTTCGGAGCTTACTTTGGAAACGCCATACATCGTGGTCGGAACCTGTATATCTTCATTCTTCACCTTCTGCCCAGCGGCGATGAACAAGCCGAATGATGCAATGGTGCTCGGGAAAATGACCCTTACAGGGTCCATATTCCGGCGCTGACCGTAGATACGGGCCGCCTCCAGAACGTTGCGGGTGCCCAAGGTGTCCACCTGGAAACCCAAAGTGGGATTCGCATCCGCCCCGGCGGACAGCAGGGCACCGAGATGAAAGACGCTTTTCGGCTTGTGCTCGAACAGCGCGAGGACAAGCTCGAGGGAGCTGAGATCGCCCTGGACGAAAGTGACGCGGTCGCTCACTTTCTTGTAGCGCTCGTTGAAACCGGTCAATCGCCGCATGTCGGGATTGCAATCGAACAGCAAAACTTGGTCGTCCTCGTTTCCCTCCTTTTCCAAAAGCTTCATTGCCAGGTAAGATCCGATAAATCCCGTGCCGCCCGTAATAAGAATCGGCATTGTGTTTTCGTCTGCCATATCGACCTCCAGTGATTGCGCTTCAGTTAACTGGCCTCCTAATGTAGTCCCGCTGCATCAAAGCCGATGTTGCCCAGATCACAATCGACCCGTATTTCGACGGGACATCTGCCAATGCTCGAAGTGCGGCCGAAATGTCCCAGCGCGGCGTTAGGCCGGGCGTTGCTTGCATTTGAATTGCCGCGACCCGCGCGTTCCGCACCAATTTCGATCGCTTGAAAGTCGGTTGGCTTGCAAGGCTGAAGCGAGGAGAACATCTCTGTCGATGTGCGGCCGTCTAAAGACCTCCCGCCGATTGTCACTGATCCGTGTCGCGCAGATGAACAATTCCGGCCCGCCCGTGCCCTTTAAACGATCGAGGCCTGGCAATGCACTTTGGATGACTGGCGCGAGTGGATTGTGGTAGAAAGGTCCTCAATCATAGGGGGAGATGCGGAGCGCCATCACGTCGAGCGCGGCGGCTAACGGTGTGTCGTCGATGTTCCACGCTTCCTGAAGCCGCTGTATCTGGATCACCCCCAGTTCGAGGGTTTTGAGGTTCGTCAGACGGTAGGACGCGGCAAGGTCGCGTAATACGCACGGACATTTTGCTGTCCATCGCAAGCGCGCGAGAACCCGTCAATGTCCGTTCTTGGATGGTGGTCTCAACCGGTCGCCGCAACACTTAGAGGGAAAAGATGGAGTGTGGGATGGAACGGAGATTTCATAGAGGTTTTACTGCGGCAGAGAAGACGGAGTTATGGGATCGCTGGAAGCGTGGGGAGTCGCTGAAGGCGATTGGACGAGCTTTTGGTAAGCAGTCATCGTCGATCTATTTTTTGGTAGCTCCGCATGGTGGGATTCGTCCTGCGGAGCGGCGTCGCTCCAGGCTGGCGTTGACGCTCGCGGAACACGAGGAGATTTCCAGAGGCGTTACGGCACATCAATCGGCACGGTCGATCGCCAAACTGCTTGGCCGCTCACCCTCGACGGTGAGCCGGGAAATGAGCCGCAATGGCGGCTATGATCGCTACCGAGCGACACTTGCGGACGAGAATGCCTGGGCGCGATCTCGTCGCCCAAAATGTTGTAAGTTAGCGACCAATCCGCGGCTGCGGCAGGCGGTGGCAGGGAAGCTCAGATTGGATTGGTCCCCCGAGCAGATAGCCGGTTGGCTGAAGAGAACGCATCCTGAAGACGAGTGTAATCAGGTGTCACACGAGACCATCTATCGCAGCCTGTTTGTCCAAGCGCGCGGCGTGCTGAAGAAAGAGCTGCTTAGCCATCTTCGATCGAAGCGCTCGATGCGTCGCTCCAGGCCGGTTGACCCGAATGGCGATAAACGGGGGCATATCAAGGATATCGTCTCAATCCGTCAGCGACCGGCGGCGGTTGAAGATCGGGCGGTGCCTGGTCATTGGGAGGGCGATCTCCTGTCCGGGCCGAACAACACCTACATCGCGACCCTGGTCGAGCGTCATACCCGTTACGTGATGTTGGCCAAGGTGGCAGGCAAGGACACTCAGACGGTTGTCACCGCGCTCATCAAGCAGGCGAAGAAGCTACCAAAGGAGCTATATAAATCCCTGACCTGGGACCGGGGCAAGGAACTTACGGATCATCGTCGCTTTACGTTGGCGACCAAAATCGACGTCTATTTTTGCGATCCGCAAAGCCCGTGGCAACGCGGGTCGAATGAGAATACCAATGGCCTGCTGAGACAGTACTTTCCTAAGGGCACCGACTTGTCGATGCATTCGCAAGCCCATCTGAACAAAGTGGCTCGTCAGCTAAATGAACGACCACGTGAGACCTTGCAATTTGAAACACCAGCAGAGAGATTAAACGCCTGTGTTGCGTCGACCGGTTGAGCCGGCAGATTAACAGCGGAAAACATGTGCTCGTATTGAGCTTTTCCGGTTTTGACCCTTACCGGACGTGTACGGCAAATGCGGTGCCGCCCGGGGACTGGACGTTTTCATGATGGTGCGGAGCGATATTGTCAGCAATAATGGGCTGAAACCGAGCACTCTCAATCGTGGCGCTACGAGCAACGCTGAGTAATTCGGCAGCGATCGGATGGGCTCGCTGACGCACCACCAAGACACAGAAGGACCCCATGTACTATCAGGTGATTTCGCAGTGCACGCAGAGCCTGAAGAATTTGGAGGCCTGTCTCGACAAGGCTGAGCAGCATGCGGCCGCCAAAAAATTCGACGTCGGCGTGCTCATGACCAGCCGTCTCGCGCCTGACATGCAGCATTTCACCTACCAGATCCAAAGCGCTTGCGACTATGTAAAAGCCGCGGCTGCATGGCTCTCAGGGCAAACGCCGCCCAAGCACGACGACAACGAGCAGACGATCGACGAACTGCGCGCCCGCATCCGGAAGACCGTCGCTTTCGCGGAGAGCGTGAAAGAGGCGCAGTACGCGGGCGCGAGCGAGCGCAAGGTCAGACTCTCCTGGGCGCCCGGCAAGGTCATCGGCGGCGAGGACTACCTGCTGCAGATGGCGATCCCCAACATCTTTTTCCATATCGCGATGGCCTACGCCATCCTCCGCCACAACGGCGTCAATGTCGGCAAGATGGATTTTCTTGGTCCGATCAATCTGGTCGACGCCTGATCGGTCGAGGTGTACCATTCAAACGGCGGGCAATGTCTGCTGGTGTGCTGGTTTTTGGACGCCGGCAACGAGGAGGCTCCGCACGCTCAACTGACCGGCGTCCAAAAAGCGCCAAGGCACGAAGTCGCGGGAAGTTGGGCACCGGCCGGGCAGCGAGTGCTATGAAGATTTAATGCCGGTGCCGAGCTCGATGATAGACGTGAGTGCGACAGAATTGGACCTGCGTGTCCGGACGTATGGCAGTTCAGGAGAGCGCATTAGGCTTTTGGGTGGGCGTTCGGAGCGCACCAATGCGCGATGTGCGCACTGATGGATGCCGCTGGGTTGAGCGAGATCGCCACCGGCGTTTAGCCAGCGCATCGGACCAGGAAAACTGCAACGCTCACAGGAGGTCTTGGTCATGACGTGTCGATCCTGCTGGGTGTCGGCCGCCAGCTCGGCTGGCAGCCGCGCGCGAAGGTCTCGATGACGATCATGCGCGCGCCACAGCACGGGCATGGGTACGGCAGCACGCGCGGGGTATGCGGTGCAACATCCGGCTGCTGTTGGGGATCGGCGGCCGGCGGGGCGACATCGAGGAGCGCACGGGCCGTCGCGATGCTCTGGGCGCGGTTGGTGGAGGCAAAGAGCCGTAGTGGCGGATGCGGTGGAAGCCCTTGGGGAGCACGTGCAGACCCGGTCTGGCCGGCTGAGAATGTCCGCTCTTGGGGTCTAAGGGACATGCCGTTCAAACGAGGCCATTTTCGTTTTCGGCACAAAGCGGGCTTGGAGAACATGGCCCAGCCCGCTGCTCTGAGCTGCGCGCCGGTCGGCCCCTACGCCCACTTAGGCTGCCTTGGGTGTCCCTTGGACCAACGCCTCCAGAGAAGCAATAGTAGCCCCAATGTTCTCCCTTCGCTTCCTCAGGCTCCGCGCTAACACCGGATAAGTCGGGTCCGACACGTCGCGGATATCCGAAGCACACCGCCGGTTCGATCATGACGACGGAATTCGCCAGCGTTCCCTCGACCTACACCGTCGGGCAGACGCTCGACTATATCCGTCACGTGGAAAGCAGCCGGGAAACCGTCTACGCGATCTACGTGCTGGATCCCCTCAGCAAGAAGCTGGTCAAAACGATCACCCTGCGCCGGCTGATCACGGGAGATCCTGAAGCACCGGTGCTATCGGTAGCCCGTCCAGGCCGTCTGATCACCGCCATTCCCCTGATGGACCGGGAAGATGTCGCGCGTCTGATCTCGAAGTACGACCTCCTCGCGGTGCCGGTCGTCGACCATGGTCGCGTCATTGGAATCGTCACGGTCGACGACGTCATCGACGCCATCGTGCAGGAGTCCACCGAGGACGTGCAGAAATTCGGCGGCATGGCGGCCATCAACGAGCCGTACATGGAAGTCGGCTTCTGGCAGATGATGAAAAAGCGCGGCGGCTGGTTGTGCGCGCTGTTCCTGTCCGAAATGCTGACGGCGTCGGCGATGCAGCGCTACGAAGGCGAGCTCGAGAAGGCGATCGTGCTGACGTTGTTCATCCCCCTGATCATGAGCTCGGGAGGTAATTCCGGATCGCAGGCCACGTCCCTTCTGATACGCGCATTGGCCTTGCGTCAGCTTGAAATCAAGGACTGGTGGCGCGTGGCGCTACGGGAAATCCCGAGTGGACTGGCTCTGGGGGCGATGCTGGGCCTTGTCGGAATCGTCCGCATTGCGCTTTGGCAGTATCTGGGCTTCTACGACTATGGCGAGCACTGGATGCTGATTGCGCTGACGATTGCCGCCACCCTGGTCGGCATCGTCATGTTTGGCTCGCTGACCGGATCCATGCTCCCGTTCGTTCTGCAACGGATCGGGTTCGACCCGGCCAGCGCGTCGGCGCCGTTTGTTGCAACCCTGGTCGACGTCACGGGATTAGTGATCTATTTCACCGTCGCTTCCCTGATCCTGCGGGGAACGCTGCAGTAAACATCAGTAAGCCGCCCGATCGAGCGAAGCGGCAGGGCCACCGGTTCAACAATTAGGGTCGAAGGTCACTCGCCTGGGGGAGGCCGTTCGACCGGAAGTAGCGATGGTTCAGGGCGAGTATAAGATTCAGGCACGTGATGCACCGCTGTTGGATCGGGCCGAGAGCACAAAACTCTCAGTCACCGATGAAGCCGAAGATCGGGGCGGGTACTGGCCGAAATAAGCCTATCGCTGATTCGAAATAGTCGCCACCAAGCGGAGTATGATCGCGCGGCGGCGCTGGTATTTCCCTGGCCGGGCCCTCAAAATCCCTAGCAGTCTAACGTAAAAGTACCATGTCACGGTCGTATGACAAGCGCGCCCTGCCAGCTCGCCACGTTTCTGGCTGCCTCACCTATTCACGGGATTGTTCCCGGACTCAACTGCTGTAGGTGTTGCGCGCGGTCGAATACACGCGACGCGGCGGCCGAACGCGGCGGAGGCGCCGACATCCTGGGCCGCAGGTTCTGTTCGGAAGCTTTGGCAACGTCGCGGGATATTTGTTGCTGGTTGGCCTTGAGCTGCTCGATCTCTTGCGCCACGCTCGCGAGATTGCGCGCCATCGACTGGAGCAACTGCGCCGAGTCGGGAGACAGGGCGGCGGCGGTCGGCGCGACGCCTTCCGGTGCGGTCTGGGCCGGAGCTGCCGGTTGCGGAGGTGCTACGTTCGCGTCGGCCGCCTGAACAGTAGGTGGGCTCGGTTGCTCCGGGGGGCCCGGGTTTTCCAGCGGCGGCGATGAAGTTAGGACGAGCTGCGGCGCCCAACTCGCGATAATCCGTTTCGCCGCGTCGCCATAGAACTGCCAAGCGACGCCGGCGCCACCGATGCACGCTGTCAATAGGAAGCGAGTGAAGGCGCGTCCCGCCCGCCTGCCAATCGACGGCCGGTCGCCCGGGACTTGGACATTGTTGACGGCAGCAGGGCGAAACGTCATATCGACCGGGAGAATCGGGGGGCCAGCGGAGAAGTCGGACCCCATGCGGGTCTGCGGATCCGAAGAACAGCGCATGGCGTCGTGCGCCAGATTGGAAAGCTCTTTATCCTCGGGCGCGACCAGAAGGATATCGCGCGGATCGGTTTGTTTCGGGTTTAGCGTGGAATGCATTGGCGCTCCGTCCTGCACTCGGTGAGATAATGGGAGGGCGGGCGGGCGGGCTTCATCGCGACGGGCAGGTGCACCAGGGCTGAGGGCGAAGGGGAATGACCTGGTGCGAGTGGCCTCGGGACACCATGCGAACGCCGATTAACACCCGCTGATGGCGTCAGCTAAAAAATCGAACAAAGAGATTCCGAAAACCCGAAACAAGTAAGCCCAGGATTGCTCCAGCGATAGTGCCACCAATTAATCCGCCACCGGCTTGCCCGCTCATATCGACTTGGGTCCAAAGCCCAATCTCCAGAAAGGCTGCGTAGAGCAGTCCTAGGCAGGCTCCGTACATCGCAAATCTTAGCGTGTTCGATTTGTTCATTTGGTTGCTCATGGCATTTGCACTACCTGTAGGTGATCCTCAGCGTCCGGATGCGAGGCGATCGTCATGAACCAAACGGCGCTGAAAAACAGTGACCAGAACGTATCCCAGTAGATCACAGAACATCGCAGCTGCTCACACGCCACTGGGGCTGTGGCCATTAATTCGCTGCTTTAGAATGGCCGACGGCTTGAACACGATTACGCGACTCGGAGAAATCATCAAACGTCAGTCATTCGATTTCGGTCCGTCATGATAACATTGGCGTCGACCGTCTGCGTCGCCATCGCCGGACCGAATGCATTGAAGGCGCGTACCGCTTGCCGGTCTGAGGGGTCGGTCGCTGTGGGCCAATACCGCGGCGAGCGCCTGTCCTGAGATCGCAACCAGTATCGTTATTGGTGCGGCTAAAGCGAGATTTTTCGTCACAACTCTGTTTCCTTGCTGTGTGAGAATCTCCGATCGTCGGGAAATGCGCATCACGGCATAGGAATGCGAGCAGGATTCAACTGTCCGTTCGTAAACGCGATATAGGAAATGAGCCGCATGGTTGTGGCGGGGAATTGAGATTGATCGGACGACCGTCAGGCATATATTTGCGGGATGACGCGGCAACGCATTTTTAGACAGATCGGCATTGTTGGCGCGGTCATATTGCTGCCAGCATGGTTTTACTGGGGCCGGAAAGCGTCTATGTTACTTGGCCGGCGAGACGGCAACGCGACATGTGCTGATTTGTGAAAAACACACTGGGCCAAATGATGCGCGCGATTACATTGAACAGTCAAGACCGCAGAAGCAATTTGACGCCGCGCCGGTCGTAACGTCCATCCATCTTGGCGTGAAAGGTAGGCAATTTCTTTCCCACAATCGTGAAATGCTCGGCGATATGCGCGACAGGGGCCGCGAAGCACGACCCTGCGCCGACGTTGTGTGTACCGAAAACTTAAACACGGGCGTAGCGGTGATGAAGTCCGCCAAGGACGGCGCGTGAACTGATCACACCGGTTCGCTGAACCGGGCGAGACACTGGTGCATCCTTGTTCAAGGATAAGATTTCAGGATCCGGCGCAGATGTGTCTCGCCTAGGACAATGATGTGGTCTAAACACTCGCGCCGGATCGATCCGATCAACCGCTCGGCAAAGCCATTCTGCCGGGGCGAGGCTGGTGCGGTAGGCTTGTCCCGGATGCCCATGGCGCGCAATCGGCGCGTGACGATGCTGCTATAGATCCGGTCCCGATCGCGGATGAGGTAGCTCGGAGCCTCATCCCAAGGAAACGCCTCCGTTATCTGACGTGCAACCCATTCTGCCGTCGGATTTGCTGTGACGTTGATCCAGACGAGGTCTCGGCGGCCGAGCCGGACAATGACGAAGGCAGAGAGCAGGTCGAAACCGATAGTTGGAACGACGAACAGGTCGATGGCGGCAATGTCCGGCGCGTGGTTCCGCAAGAAGGTTCGCCATTCCTGGCTGGGTGGCCCCCGTCGTTTGACCATGTACTTGGCGACGCTCGACTGTGCGATCTCAAACCCGAGCTTGAGCAGTTCGCCGTGGATGCGTGGCGCGCCCCAAAGCGGATTTTCCATGCTCATCCGTCGGATCAATCCGCGCAGCTCCGTGTCGATCCGCGGTCGCCCTCCCTGTGGACGCGACTTCCAACGCCAGTAGCAAGCGAAAGCCGGCCCGATGCCAACGCACGAGCGTCTCGGGTCGGATGATCGTGAGGACCTGCAGGATCGACGGAACCCAGCGGTAGAGCTGGATAAAGAACCAGCGATCATTGCTCGTAAGCCGGACGCGACCAGGGAGCCTACGCGTCAAGACCATTAACTGATGTCGAAGTACCGCGTTCTCAGCTTCAAGCCGTAACTTCGACTTGAACGGCGAGGCCAGCACGGTCAGAGCGAAACAGAACAGCCCGATCATTCCACCAGCTTAGGCGATTCCAATACGTCATCAACTCGGATAAGGTTTTCGGTACACACAGTTTTGTGACCTGCCTTCGGTCCCACCCGGACCCATGGGACGCTTTCTGCTTACACAGATGGCCGCCGTGGCTGAGCTTGAGGCAGGCCTGATCGGCGAGCGCACCAAGAACGCCTTGGCCGCCGCAAAGAAGCGGATTGCTCGCACTGGCCAGCGCGGCCGGCCGGACATCAAGCGCCTTGGCAACCCCAACGGTGCCCGAGCGCTCAAGGGCAAGCAGGTAGGCAACGCGGAAGCCGTGGCAAAACTCAAGGCCACCGCCACTCAGCGGGCAGGGGACCTGAAGGCCATCGTGGACGACATCAAGCGCACCGGGGTCACGAGCGTTCGCGGGATTGCCGAGGAACTGCACGTGCGGGGCATCCGCGCTCCACGGGGCGACACGTGGCACCCCACGGCTGTCTCGCGGCTACTGAGCCGGTTCTCACTGTAGGAGCGGACACCGCGACGTTCTGAGTTGGGTGGCGGGCCTGACGTCCGGTTTAATTGGGTCCTGCGGATGGCCCACCTACGGTTTTCAAATGACCGACATCCCCGGCTTCAAGATTGTCGGCTTCGCTGGCCAGCGGCTGCTGAGCTAAGGCGAGCCGTTTGCCGCCCCAAGGTTTCCGGTCTCGGCATCGAGGCTTAATGACAAGCCCTAGCTCACCGCGCGCTAGTTGAGGCCAATAACGTCCTGACGTTCCCGGCGCGATCCTAAATGAGCCTATTTCGAACGCCCCAGTGCCCTCGGCTTCAAATGCTCGACTTAAAGGCGGCGGCCCTCACCGAGGTAACGGCAGGGGTGTCGGTTTTCCAGCGGGTGGCCTATGGGGTCCCAAGGTTCTCGCTGGGGACAGGCTCTTGGTGTCCGCTTTGGAACTCGTTGCAGACCTAGTACCAGGAGCGGACCTCGCCTTCACGCCTGCACTAGGCTCGTAGGGCTAAAGCTGTTATGGCCGCTGAGACGCATTTCCAAGCGCGTTTGCACATCGTCCAGACTATCACATCCGAAGCCTACCCAGTATGAGACAAATGCTATCTGATCGCCGCCGCCGGTCTATGAGAGTAATCTCGGCGCGCTGGCAGCGACGCGCAATTTTCGTACTCGGTGGCATCGCGGTGGGCGCCGCGGCCGTGGCACTTGCGGTGCTTGCTGACTGGGCTCAACTTGCTTTCGCCGGTATGGTGGCGAAGTTACGCTATGCCTCATTGGTGGTCACGCCGCTTGGTTTCGGGCTTTCGGTCTTCCTTACCAATCGCTTCTTTCCAAATTCTCAGGGTAGCGGCATCCCGCAAGCGATTGCCGCGCGCCAACTCACCGATCAGGACGCGCGTGGCCGATTGGTCTCGATCCGTATTGCAATCGGAAAGGTCCTTCTGACGTTGCTTGGCCTTTTCTGCGGAGCATCAGTGGGTCGCGAAGGCCCCACCGTTCAGATCGGCGCATCCATCATGTTCGGGATCGGCCGCATGTCTCCGCGCCGCCAACCCGGACTGATCTTGGCGGGGGCCGCTGCTGGTGTTGCCGCAGCCTTCAACACGCCGCTCGCTGGCATCGTGTTCGGTATCGAGGAGATGAGCCGCGCGTTTGAAGCGCGCACAAGCGGGTTGATTATCGGCGCAGTCATCGCTGCCGGTCTCAGCTCGCTCGCTTTGGTAGGCAATTATGACTACTTTGGCAGCAGCGCGACGATGCTGCGAAACGGTACCGATTGGCTCGCGGTGCCACTGTGTGGTGTCGCAGGCGGACTTGCTGGCGGATTATTCAGCCGCATCGTGATTGAGATGGCGCGCGGCCTTCCGGGCACTGTCGGACGCGCGATCAAACAACATCCGTTGCCCGTCGCGTTGGCCTGTGGTCTCGGCGTGGCGCTGTGTGGGCTCGCTTCCGGCGACACCGTTTACGGCACCGGCTATGCGCAGGTGAAGGGGGCGCTGGAGAGTGGAACGGCGCTGCCATGGGATTTCGGCCTGTTAAAACTAACTGCCACGGCATTTTCTGCAATCAGCGGTATTCCCGGTGGCATTTTCTCACCGTCGCTCGCCGTCGGTGCTGGCCTTGGCGCCGATGTGGCGCACCTGTTCTCCGATGCGCCGATCGGACCGATCATGCTTCTGGGCATGGTGTCATATTTTTCTGGCGTCGTGCAGGCACCGATCACCGCCTTCGTGATCGTTACCGAGATGACCGACAACCACGCCATGGTTGTGCCCCTCATGGCTGCGGCGCTCATCGCCCACGCGACCTCCGGGCTGGTCTGCCACGAAGGCATTTACCATGCGCTGGCCAAGGGCTTTCTACGCAGGTGAGTTCCAACAGGCTTGAGGTCCGTCGAGCCCAAGTCTCTCAATTTACTCGATGCCAAAAGCGACCGACCCATCCGGCACGAGCCCCCGGTTGCATTCCATTCACGCGCAAGGAACGAAGGCCCGGAAAGGCCTTGGCGTCCACTGGAGTGCTAGTGCGGATCATTGGGCTGGCATATCGTGGCACTGGCAATGCAAAACGAGGACGCGGCGATGACACCTAGTGAAGCCCTGCAGCACATCGTCACCCTCGTGGAAGCATCGGCCGACTTGAAGGACGACACGCAGCGCAAGGTGTTGCTACGGAGCGTCGTGGTGGTCGCCCAGAAGGGGCCTCGGCGTCGCCCCGGATGGTGTAGCCGAATGCGAGCCTAACGTCCTGACGTTTCCCACGCGGTAGGCGAATGGGCGCCTCAAGCGCGAATGGACTGGGCGTCTTAACTGCAGGGTACAAAACAGCGTTGTTCGATGCTTAGACGTGAAAGTGTGGATAATACCAGCGCCGACCAGATCAGGCTGCAAGCTTCTCTCATAAGATAGAAACATTGCGCGATTCGGCTTCACTTGCCAGCCGAATTAGGTTTCCGACAGGGACCGCGGTGATGCGGGATTGAAATCGCATCAGGTGCCGGTACCGGTTATTGCTCCATGTTCTTGCGCTCGAGCATGCAGGTGGATTGGCAGTCGCTCGCGAAATCTACTTTCGGCGCGGTTTTCTCTTTTGGCTTCTCGAATTGAGCCCGCTCAACCGCTTCGCATTCGCCGCAACCCGTTTTCGATATCGATGAACTATTCTTTCGCCCGAAGCGCCAGCCATCAGACTCGTCGTCGCTTCAAGTGCAGCATCTACCTTTTCACGGACCATTCGTTCTGCTTCGGATCGGGCGCCGTTGCCACCCCGCATCAGTTTCATCATCCGGAGCGCTACTACGCCATTTGCCTCGGCTGCCAGCATCATCAAAGAAGTGAGCATCCGCGCATCGGACCGGCGTGGTTTGAAACGGGGAACTCGGTACATCTGACAGCGACTTTCTATCCTGCTAGAAATTGGGTCAACATTTGGGCTGAGGCCGGGAGGCCAGCTCGTCAGCGGATCGCCCGTTCTAATCTCCGCCGACGGCTAGAGGTGAAAGCAAGAAGTCCCTCCATCAGCAGGGCCGTTTGAAGGGACATGGTAGCAGTTTTAAGGTACGTGGGTTGGTCGAGTGCATGATTGAGCATCTTGACCGCTACTTGCCGGTGACTATGCCCGCGCTTCTCTTCCGTTAGCGTGCCAAAGTATGCGGCTGCATCCCCGACCGTTTCGATAATTTGGCCGCTATTGAGAGTGAGCGGAAACGCAAGCGGCGAGACGATGGTCTCCTGACAACAAAATCTCCTTCATCGGGACACTACGTCCGGTTAGGCAAGGAGTTCCGAAGAAAGGGGCGAGGAGGATGAACTCATGGAGTCGCGTGACGATAGGCCGGTCAGGGGTGGTAACTGTAGGCACCCGGGCACCCGGGGGAGGGAAAAATTTGCCAAAAAGCATGCTTGGTTTAGCTATTCGCAGGAGCAGGGCGGTGCCGACACGCGTCTGAAACCAATCGATTTTGTCGTGCTTCGCAGTGAAATTGATCGCAGGGTCGCGGGGGGACCTCAGTAAAGTCATAGCGCGTACGGGGTTGTTCCGATACATCACACACGGAGTCCACCGCCTCATTAGCTTTTTCAGAAAATCGGAGTAAATCAGCGCAGCGAGAACACATTCTTCAACTGCACCAAGAATGTCACCAGCCAGGCGCACGCAAACATGCCCGCGAGACCGAGCGCCGTTCTCCGATCAATCAGAGACAGACTTGTCCACCACCATATCCGGTAAAGCCAAATTCCGGTCGTAGCCACGCCAAGCAAGCAGACCAGCATCTTAAGAAAAGATGAGTTCGCGACACCTAAGGCGCCGAGCAAAAGCGTTGCTGGAACGAGAAACATCATGCAGGCGGATATCAAAGTCTCGTTCATGGGTCCTCAAGAAATCTACGAATCGCAGGCTGCATGGGCAGTTTGCAGCAACCAATACCCTTCTGGAAGGGACACCGATGCGCTTGAACATGAGGCTTATCATCTGTCGAATGGCCGCTTCTGGCGCAAAAAAGCCTAAAGCTTCTAAGCAATTCTGGCGGCGTCGGCGATGAGTTCAAAGGAGCGCAGCCGATTTGCGTGATCGTAGACATCAGACACGATCATGAGCTCGTCGGCACCTGTTTCCTTAATGAGCGCATCGATGCCCGAACGAATCGTATCGGGCGAGCCAACGATGGAACGTGCGAGCATGCTCAAGCTGCTCGGATGGTTTAAAGCGGCTGCGGTAGATCTGCAGTGCCGGGATCAGCAGGTAGGGCGCGAAATGCGAGGCGAAGGCATAGGGAAGCCCGAGTTCAGCCGCCAGCATCGCGCCAAAATTACTAGATCCTAGAATCCACAATGGCACTTCCGTTCCTGCCGCCGGCACGGCCCGGATGCGCTGATTTGGGCCGGCTGGAGCCAGGAAGGCCTGCTGTCATTGTCGGAAACTCAATCCGGCTAGTAAGCGCAGTCGAATCGGGTGATGCTCTTGGTTCATGAGAGATGCTTTTAGCCTGATTTGGTTGGCGCTGATCGGATTGTTCCGATCGCGAGCGTCGCTGCAAGTAGGGATCTTGACGCTTCGTCATCAACTCAATGTGCTGCGACGTAAATCGCCGCAGCGACTAACCTTCACCAGGATCGACCGTCTGGGATTTGCCGGGTTGTATCGGCTGGCGCCCGGCATGCTGGACGCTTTGAAGATCGTCAGGCCGGAGACCGTGATCCGCTGGCATCGTGCCGGCTTCCGAGCGTATTGGCGCTGGAAATCAAAACCGCGCAGTGGCCGTCCAAAGACCCCGCTGGAAATCCGTCAGCTCATTCGCGAGATCAGTCTCGCCAACCCATTGTGGGGCGCACCACGGATTCATGGCGAGCTTCTCAAGCTCGGCATCGATGTCGGACAAACCACCGTTGCAAAGTATATGGCGAGGGGAAGGCGACCGCCGTCCCAAGGGTGGAAGACATTCCTTCATAATCACGCCGACGGCATCGCGTCGATGGACCTATTCGTGGTTCCGACAATCTCGTTCCGACTGCTCTACGGGCTGCTGCTACTGCATCACGATCGCCGCCAAATCCTGTGGCTGGGAGTGACTGCGCACCCAACGGCTGAATGGATTTCGCACCAACTCACCGAGGCCTATGGTTGGAAAGTAGCGCCGCGATACTTCATTCGTGACCGCGACCCCGTCTACGGTGACGTCTTCATCCGCCGCCTTCGGGCGATGAACATTCGGGATCGGCCAACCGCGCCGCGATTGTGAAAGGGCGATCGGTTCGATCCGGCGGGAATGTCTTGACCACGTTGTCGTGCTCGGCGAGCGGCATCTCCGCCATCTGCTGCGATCTTACGCGACCTACTACAATGCGACTCGCACGCATCTATCCCTGGAGAAAGATGCACCGGTCTCGCGCGCCGTCGATCGCGCCGGACACATTCTTTGTCGCCCAATCTTAGGCGGACTCCATCACCGATATGACCGGATTTAATTTACGACAGGCACAGGCCCTCGCGGCTGCCCCGGCGCGTGCCGAGACGCTCGCCCGCGAGGCCGCGGAAGCGGCCAGCACGGCCGACGAGACGAAGCAAGCTGCCGCGACGACTGCGCGCGAGACAGCATCGCTCACAGCGTCGCTGCGCAAGCTGGAATCGCTCAAGACCCGCGCCGACGCCGAGCTCGCGTTCGCCGACAAGGCGCTCGCCGCCGCCAAGACGGACCAAGCCAGGGCGCGGGCCGAGGAGCAGAAGCAGAAGGCCACCTCCAAGGCCACGGAACTGGGAGCGCAGCTCGACGCCGCCAAGGCCGACGCGAAGTCGAAGCTCGACGCCGCCGCTGCGGCAAAGGACGCCGCCAAAGCGATTCAGACCAGGAAAGCCGATACCGCCAAGGCGGCGAGCGACGCGAAGCTCGCGCTCGAGCCGGTTTCGGTCTACATCAGCCGCGCAACGCAGAAGATTTACGTGCGGCGCAACACGCATAAGCCGTGGCCGGATGGGGGCGAGGTGTTCGATGCAACCATTGAGGCTCCGGTCACGATCCGCGATCCTGACAGGCGGATCGGCACGCATGTGTTCACGGCGATGGCGCGCAGCGAGGCAGGCCTGCGCTGGACCGCGGTCACGATCGACAACGGGGACGACGCCAAGGACGCGCTCGACCGCATCAGCATCCCGCAGGATGTGCTCGATCGCATCGCGCCGACCGCTTTGCCGCGATCCTCGATCATCGTCTCGGACGAGCCACTGAGCCGCGAGACCAACTATCGCACCGAGTTCGTCGCGGTGTTGAACAACCAGCCGCAGGGCGGCTTCGTGACGCGCCGGCCTACCGTCGATGTGCCCGTTGCGAGCGCCAACTACTGGGGCAACAACGGCTTCGGCTTCTTTTTCCAGCCCAATTGGAACTCCCAACCTGGCAATATACGTCCGCGCGCCGGCCAATACTATCAACGGATGCAACAACGCTGGTGGTAAGCCGCGGCACGCCGCGCGTAGGCCGGTCGCTCAGGGTCAAACGTGACTGGTCCCGCCGGTCCTACCCACCCCTCGACTTCCGCTATACCCTTAGCGACCGAGATCGCGCGGCGGTGCAATCTGTCGCTTCATTCGCGAAGGCTTCATCCAAATCGGCCTCCAACCACTCAACGGAAATTTACTGGTTCGCCCGTTCGGCGGCGGCGGTGGCCATGTATTTCGAATAGAAATCAGCAACCCGCTCGCGCCACATTCCGACGAACGCGCCCGATGTCAGCTTATCCACCGATTTCCACGCGTGTTTGACGGCCGGAAGGGTATTCCGCCAGATCGCGCGTTTGCACCATTTTTCGCCTTTCTCCATGCCTTCGCTGGTGGCACACATGGATCTCCAAGCGATGCGATCAGGTTGGCTGATGTGCTCGGCGGCGCCTTCCCAGCCCTGCTGATGGATCAAGTAAAGATCGTTCAAGTCCGGCTTCCTGTGCGTCACCCACTGGAACAGAATGCCTTCGGTGATGACCTTGTAGGCTGCCGCAACGGCATTATCGCGGGGATTAAGAATGTCTCCGGAGCCGAATTTGCTGAACTCGTATTTGCTCAGCTGGAACAGCCCGATATACGACCCGGTGCGTTGCTTGGGGTCGAAACCGGACTCGATCTTGGCGACCGCTTTCATGAAATTGAAATCCAGACCGAAAGCGTCGGACGCGCGCTTGATCTCCTCGATCGGCGTTCCGACCGGGATGTCCTTGAACGAACGCAAGACGATCGCCGCCGGCTTCTCGGCAGGCGGCAGTTCGGACCAGACATAACAAATGAGATACCGGAAATCCTGCGGCCCCGTGCTGGAGGCACCGCCGGATGCATCGCACGTTGTCGGCGCCGGTTGGGCGACATCATGGTGGCCCAAGTCCACCGATTCCTGCACAGGCGGTAAATCGGCCGACAGCGTCTGCGACGGATCGGGCAACGCGGCCACGACGATCGATTCCGGCTTATCCGAGGCCGCCGTCGTGTCGGTGGCCGTCCCCGCCGCGGGTTCGGCGGCCGTCGCCACTTCGGCGCTAGCGACAGCGGCGTTCGCGACAACGGTGTTAGCGACAACGGCGTTGCCCATTGCGATTGCCTGCGGTTCATCCGCGAGCCTGGCGGTGGCGGCGAGAGATGCTGCGCGGTCCTCGATTGGCACTGCGCGGGCGTTCTCGGTGCCGGCCGAACCGAAGCCAGCCAGCCAGCCAACGATCCACCCCGCGAGAACGACCGTTCCGCAAAACGTCGGCGCCACTATCGTAAATCGCCGCGGGTTCATGATGCCGTCGCCTCCATAGGCTCCGCCGGAGCCGTTTAGAAAAGCCAAGCATGCGAAGGCTCATTCTTGGGATCAATGTGGGTCGCGCAATGGCGCAAACGGCCGCTCGTCAATTTTTCCAAAACATGTTGCCCGATTGCAACGCGTCGATCACAAGCAATTGCGCCCGTCTCAACGGCAACTCCCACCGTAATTGTGAGTACGGTCCAATTTTCGACCCACTGCGACCAGATTTGAAGGAGAGGCTTGGCGCGCTGGTCGGGATGACGCATCAGGCGTCGCCTTCGCGCATCGTTTCGAAACGATGGAATCGCGCCTATGGGACCGGGCGATGTTCGCTAAGGGATTACCAGCAATGCAGCGCGCGATTGGGGTGCCTGCCAGCTCTCTTGAGCGGCTCCATCAGTTCCTGAACCGAGAATGGCTTTGTTAGAAACGCAATGCATCCAGAGTCCAGGGCAGCTTTGCGAACGGCAGGGTCGTCATTCCCGGTCATGTAAATAACCGGCACGGAAACCCCATCAGCCTTGAGACCCTGCCTCAGCTCGATGCCCGATCCGTCGTTCAGGTTGATGTCGAGAATGACACACCGCCGTTTCGAAATCGGTGTGGTCTTTAAAAGCCTCAGCAGATGAAAACAGGATGGGCACGTACGCGTGCGCCCGGAGCAGGCGCTGGAGTCCCTCCAATATTCCTGGATCGTCATCGACAACTAAAACAATGTTCCGGTCTTGCAAAAGCACCACATCCACCTGGCCTGTTCGCTGACCTGGTCTTAGGCCTGCTAGTTGTTTAGGGATTTCTTGAGCAAAGGCACTACTCAAAGGAGTCGGCCTATAGGCCGCTTCGGAGATACTTTAAACTTAAAATAGTTGTCGGATTCCGCCAGAATGTTGCTCTGGCAAGCCATCACACGAGACAGGGTGAGACAGGAGGAGAAAATAGGCCCTGCAAGGCGCGCGGATAGCGCTCTGATGCGTAGCGGCCACTTGGGAAATGACGCATCCAGCAGTCACCGCACAACTGCGGGCGGGTTTTGAAGGGGCCGGGGGAGGTCGGAAAAAGCGGACCCCAGCGTTTCCCAGCGCGGGGCCGCTCGGAAATCAATAGAAAATCCTTCTACGGCGTTAAATTTTGGTGAGAAGGCTGTAGCTGTCCGACCTGCGGTCAGTGGCTGCGCGGCTGATGAGGGGTGTCTAGCGACCACTAGCTTCCGAACGAACCACCACGGGTAATTCGATGAACAAGCTGCTCCTGTCCGCTGTGACATTGCTGATGCTGTGCGCATCTGCATTTGCCGCATCGTCAAAGGTAAAAGCCGTGACGTGTGAAGGTGAAGTCGGATCGGCTCACACGCTGACTGTTGGCAATTGTTCCTTTACGGGACCACCGGCAGGCCAAGTCTGGGCAAAATGTAAGGAGGACTCCTTGTGCCGCGTGCAGGCCTATGGATGGGACAATGGACAAGGCATTTTCATTATCAACCGCGTCGAGTCTGTGGAGCTACTATCGCAGCCCAAGTCCGCTCTTACTCCTGAGGAACTGAAAATGGCTCTGGAGTGTCAGAAAGGTAAGCCGTGTTCCTTGACCTGCAATCGGGCTCACGACGCTGGGCGGGATGATTTGATCCGCAAGGGCGCTTGTGCAGCGTGAGGCGGCCCCGTCGCGAGCCATCGACGCCGACCCGAACGCTGGGGCTGCCTTGATCATCGAACGCTCGGTACGCCTTGGCCCGTTTCCGGCGTGGCGCTGGCTCAGTCCCCATGCGCGCCTGCCGAAACTTCGGCCGAATCTTCGCGCCGCGCTGGCCGCAACGTTAAGCGCGGCTCGATGTCGGAGAGCCGGACATCGTCGGGCCAGCCGTCAGCGTTGGCTTCGACGTGATGGGAGCAGCGGTAGTCACGGCAATAGATCAAGATCTCGCGCACGCCGGATTCTCGCATTTCGCCGAAGGTGATTTTCTGCGGTCATTGTTTTACTGATCAGCGCGCCTCTGGGCGCTGGTATACGCGCCGTGAACAATCGGAAAACATCGAGCGCGTTTCGTGGTGTAACCGTGGTGTAAGTATTTTTCAGCACGCGATAACACGCATTGAAATCACTGGGATTTTCCAGCACCACGCAACAACATTGGTTTCGCGATTTGTTCCGGCTAAGTCATTGAAACTATTGGCGATCCCAGCAGAACGAACACTATAGCTCAAGTCAAAGAGTTACGGTGGCTCACCAGCCTAACGGTGCTCATTGTACCGAAAGCGCTATTAAGCGTGTTGGCCCACCTGAAATCATCGAGCGAGACGATGGTCTTTTCGAGATCGGCTCGGGCGACGATGGGCCTGGCCGTTTCGCTAGTCGCCAGTTTGCCCTGAGGGTTGCGAGCGGCATTGAGCCGAAGGCGCCCCCAGCGCGATTTTTCCGCCTGAGGGAGTTGCGCCATGCGCGGACCGCCTAAAACACGAAGCCCCGCCGCGGCAAACGGCAGGGCCAATCGTGGAAATAGAGCTGGGCAGCTCGAAAGCAACACATACGCCGCGCACCGCCCGAGTGCAAGCCAGCGAACTCACAACAACGCAGCGCCCACGCGCTGATCGAACCACCGCGTTCGGTCGGCTGTGGCAACTGCGATGGTGGGTCTGCTCGGATGCTCCCGCTGCCATCAGCAAACCACGTCCGGCCGCCGCGAGAATAGCGACAGGTCGAGATCGGCCATGATCCTGTCGCCGGCGACGCAATAAGCGGCCGTCGATGAATGACCGCAAGGCGCCGCACCTCGAAGCGGCAGTGCTGCCCACGCGCTTCACGATTCAATCGAGCGGGAATCAAAATGCGCGGGTTCAGGTGTGCCCATTCCTCCCCGCGCCTTCAGGAGTCCGGCAACCCCGGGAACGGTTGTAAGGCAGGTCGCATCGTCAGCGGGATGACAACCCGATCCGGTCGATCTGTGAGACGAGCCGAAGAAATCGTCTCGAGCGGAGGCTCCCTCCACCAGGGCCGACGTGCGGACATGGCGGGGACAACGCCATGCGGACTTCACGCGCGAGGTCCGAAGGGAAACGAGTACGAGGGGCGCTTGCCCTCTTCCTCGTCAGGAGCTTCAGACTTGGGCGCATCCCCATACTGAAGGCGGAAAGGGCGGAGCTATGGGTCTGAAAGAGCTATGGGTCTGAAAGGGAGTTGAGACGCCGGATTCCATCGTCATTCAGAGTGGGACGTGGGAGGGTTAAGTCGACACGAGGCGCCTACCTCTCCCTGATGCTTAAGCCCAGTCCCACTCTATCTGAGCAGCATGGGCATATTCAGCTCTGAGTCAGTGGCGGGTTCTCAGCGTCGTATCGTGAGACACCGTCCAAAGTCGAAAAAACGACCCGAATTCAATGGTTTGGCTCGCAACCAAATCTCGTGTCTCACCCTTTTCCCACTGAGACACACTAATAAGAACCGAAAAAGCGCTTGGTTGTCCGATAGTTTGGTGCCTGGAGAGAAGAGGTGTTTCACTGTCTCACCCCTGAGACACGAGGCATCGTGATCAGAGAGGAGTGGGACGGCTACGCAAGAGTTCGTCGAGCACCACGAAGCACCGAAGCACCACCAACACATCACGATGTTCGTGACGGATAACGTAACGGATAACGTAACGGATAACGTAACGGAGTCCGTAACGTTCGGTATTAATGGGCGCAAATGCCAAAAGAATTTTGAATGGCCGACACCATGTCTCCGGCATAAGGGAGACAGACAATGCGCGGCAGCCGTACACGACATGCGCCGGTGGACGAACGCGCCCGCCGTCGGAGCTATCGGCGGCTTAGCGTCATGGCAGCTCCCAAAAGAATGGCAGGTCCCACTTCCCTGAAGGGAGCGGCCTGGGCTATGGGCAGGTCACGGGGCCCGGCGGAAAACCGCCCAGCGGACTCGCATAATCGACCTCGACCGTGGCACGCGATAGCACAAAGGCGCCTGCCGCGGGGTTCTCGGCCGTCGCCAAGCCGTTGCCGTCCGCGTTGAGGGGAAAGTTCGCCTGGAAGCAAAGGCCAGCCGCCGCGAGGGTTCTCTCGGCGTCGGATCGGTTAAGCGCGATGACGTCGGGAACTTTGATGGGGCAGGTCACGGGACTGTCGGGAATCCCGTCGCCCAAGGGACTGGGATAAGGGACGGTGACCACGGTGGACGGGACCACGAGTGAGCCGCCGGGTGGACTTTCTGTTGTCGCCGAGCCGTCGCCATTGGCGCTGAAGGGAAAGCTCGCCTTGAAGCAGACGCCAGCGGTCGCGAGTATTCGCTCTGCATCGACCCGGCCACGGCCGACAATGTCGGGAATCGCGATCGGGCAGGTCACGGGACTGTCCGGAATGCCGCCGCCCAAGGGGCTCGCATAGGCGACGTCAACGGTACTCCGTGACGCTACGGAAGTGCCGGCGGACGGGCTTTCACCACTTGCCGATCCATCGCCCGCGGCGCTAAAGGGAAAACTTGCATTGAAGCAGAGGCCCGCGGCTGCGAGCACTCTCTCGGCATCGGATCGAGCCAAGCCCACGACGTTCGGCACGGTGATGGCCGGTATGGTGGTCGCGGCCCCATAGACATTGATGCCACTCGAGGGTGCCGTCACGCCCAAGGGGGCGGTGGCCGACGACCAGGCCGCGAAGACGACATTGCCGACGCAAGCCAGCCCATTGTAGTCGCCATATTTCGGGCAGCCGCTGCCGGGTTGGCACTTCTCCAGCGGCGGGCAGCCGCCGACATCGAAATCGCAACGGTTCCTGCTCCCGCCACCGCTGGCCGTCAGGCATACACCCGCAAGCTGCGGCTGGACGGTGCACAGGTCCGAATCGCCCGGGCTGCGCGGCGCACACGGCCAGCCGGAGGCACATTGCGGATCCGGATTGTTGGAAAGGTTCGCGTTCGCCGTGGCTGGTGAGCCGAGGAAGTAGTCTGTCAGATCGTTCGTGGCTCCGCTCGCCGTCGCGGCGCGACGGTCATACCAGCCAACCCATGCCGCGCCGCTCGTGACGCAGGACCAAGGCGTAAACCGTCGCGCCGGCGAAGGATCACTCACGACCCATCGGTTCGGGAACGTAATGCCGCGGTCGGTCGATTCCATCACCACGATCCGCCCGCCTTTCTCGCCGTCGCCTTCGGCGAAGGACACGAAGACATGGTTGGGGTTGGCGGCATCCGGGTCGGGCGCCACTGTAGGGCTGCTCATGGTGTTGCCGTTGTTGCAGCGATCGAGCCCGGCGATCGGACAGCTGATCGCATCCCTGAGTGTCGCCACGGTCACCGGAAACCCGGCTACCGCCGTCAGCCCATTGGAGCATGAGGCGAACCGGTTGAGCAGAATGGAGTTGCCGCTGAGGCTCACGACATAGACGTCGCCCGCCGGTCCGACCGCGACCCGCGGAAAGTCGCCGGCACCGGGGATCGCCGCTACCTGGGCCCATGCCGCGCCATTGTTCTGCGAGCACGAAATGGACGGGGTGACGTTGCCGCTGGAGATAGCTCGACAATTGGCGACGGCGCCGGCCGGCGTGAAGTTGCGCCACGTGGCGTAGAGCTGGTCGTTGCCGCCCGTAGCCGTGTTGACCGTGTCTGCTGCGATATGTTCCTGGTCCGGAAAGCACAGGCCCGGACCGTTGAGGGGGCATTGGGCGCTGTAGCCCTGCAGCTGGTAGTTGGCGCCGTTATTCGTCGAGCTGCTTACGGCGTTGGTGCAACCGGTCACGTTGAGCTGCTGGGGCGTTCCGCTGGGGAAAGCGATGACGCCGAGATAGAAGTTGCCGCTGGCCGCGCGGGCCAGCGATGGATCGTTCAGACCGAAAACGCCTGTCGTACCCGGCGAAAAGCTTGCGGCGCGGTTGCTCGAGAACGACAGGCCCCCATTGCTCGCGACCACCACATTGTTGGCATTGGCGCTTGCGGCAATCTCGAGTTCGCCCAGGCCCGTCTCGACGGCAACCGCCGCCCCCGATTGTTGGCCCGTAGGCGCAGCCTGAGCCGTGGTGGCGTGCTGTGCTGGTGCGATGGCGCCTTGCCGGGACGAACGCCGCGTGCTCCCCGTCGCCCGCAGGCGCTGGAGGGCCCCTTGAACCTGGACGGGGTCTCCTTGCACGGCAAAGTGCGCGCTGCGTGTCAGCTCCTCCGCTCTCTGCAGCAGTTCTTGAGGAGCATCGGGCAGAATGGTGACATCGAACTTGAGCACCTTGGCGTTCGCCGCGATCGCTGTGACCAGATGCCGGACAGGAATGTCCGGAGCCGCAGCTTCTTCGTCTTCTGCCTTGGCGCCGCGCCGCGGCAGGTTCTCCACGAACTTCAGCTCGACGGCTGGCCAGCCGCCGATCTCGATGAACTCCGCCGACTCGTTTCGGGAAGCAGCAATGGCTTCAAGCCGTCGCAACGCATCCTCGTAGCTGGTGCGCGGCTCGATTGTGATGAGGGCGCGCGCGACGGGAACTTGTGCCGCGGCGGTCGGCCCGGCACCGGCCAAAGCCACGAGTTCCCATGCATTGCTGTAACTCACGCCGGATAGGGTCCAGGGCGCGGCGTAGCGGATCGCCGATGCCGAATCGAGCGCGAGCGTTCTGAATTCCTGACCTTGTCAGCTGTTGGGCCAAGCCTTTCGACGCACCCAAGAAGATCACGAGCGCAGCCAGGAACGCCGCGATACTCTTGTTTCCAAAAGTCATCGTTCCCTCCAGCCGCCACTGGTGGCGACGTTGGCTTGGCTGCCTGCGAGAGCGTGCTCGGTGTAAACGGTAGCCCCGTTCACAACACTCAGCCGTGCCGTTCAAACACCATGCCGGACACCGTCATCATATCTCCAAGCCGCAATCTCCCCAAGCCGCAGTGTCGGGTAACAAACTGGACAGAGTATGATGCGGGATTGAAGAGACGGGACCGTCTGGTTCACGGACGAGGCGATTGCGGCGTGGCGGGCGGAACCCCGAACCAGCCGCTGCATGGAACTCTTGGGCGTCTTGGCGTCGGCTCCCGCGGAAATCCGCTGCCGCTTAGTCTTTCACGGCAGCGTAGCACGCGCGGCATCCCGACGCGCTGTGCGGCGGCGCGGTCGGTGGCGAAAGCTGCCGAGCGTGTTTGTCTAAAGCTACAGGGGGCATCACGTCTTCCAGCGTGAGGGCAAAAAACCGGCCCATGCTCGATCACTTAGGCGCGATTCCCTGGTTCAAAACGGATTTCACTGAGGGCACTGATCAGCCCGTCGATAGGGAGACACCCAATTTCGCGGCCATCACGGTGGTCGCACCCGGCGTGCGCTTCAAAGCCTTAGCGATCTTTGCAACGCCAGCCTTCGCCTTAGCCATCGTTTTCATTTGCCGCACATCATCCTTTGTCCATGCGCGGCGGACATCCATCCCTGTGGCGTTCGGACTCCGACACCGTACGCCGTCTGGGAGTCGCTACCCCCGGCACGCGTACTCTCCTGATCGACACCTTCGACCTCGAGCGGCGACCGCTCCGGGTGTTAGAGATGGTCGAGGAGAGGGGGCCGCGCCCGCGATCCAGACTGGAGGGAACGCCTAGGTCTAGTGCGCAGAGCGGAAGAGGCGGCCGAGGGCTCCCGGTCTCGACGCGCGTTCCGGAGGAGCTTCTTCGTCCAATATTCCACGAACTCTTGGGTAGTGTCTCAGTTTGAAATTTCATTTACGACGCGTCGGTTTCAGCCAAAATCCAATGATTGTGCCTACTACGCCATAAGCCCAATGCTTTTCTGTTTGCTGGAAGTGGTCGCTCAAGATCACTACTAAGCCCGTGATAAGTAGAGCGATTGAAATCACAATTTTGAAAAGCGCCAAGGCACGAAATCGCGGGAAGCGGGGCACCGGCGGTGCCGCGGGTGCTATGGGGATTTTGCCGCGGCGCGTGATTTGAGCGCCGGGTAATAATTTTTCGGAGGGTGTACTGGCCTCGAAGGCATGCACAACTTTGGCGTTATGGCACAAGTATTGCTAATTGGGGAAAGTAGGTTTCTCCCCCCATGTGATTTCAAAGAGTTAGGTGTTGCAAAACGGTCACGTTCGACAACTTGTGAGCGATTAGCCTTGCGACAGCTTTGGAGCATCATAGGGCGAACCAATTTTTGAAGGCCGCAACAAACCTCAATGTTGTCTAACTGAAACTGTCTTAAGCTACTGTCAAGATGATCACTGCTTCTCCGATTGCACGGTGTCCGTCATTCAAATTCTTGACGATGCAGATATAGCCTTCTGCATCTCGGGCGCGGAATTGCGGACCGTTCTATCCGCGACCACCATGCTCGCAGACAAGCCGCATCGCCTCAACGGACGAACTAGCGTGCAGCGAATTTGTGTTTTGACGATCTTGCCTCCGGTTACCGCACTCACGGTTGGGCTACCCGCGCAGCGGGCTATCGCGCAGCGATTTCGTGCTCTGGCACATCTCGGACATAGCCGGCCGCGCTGATGATGTCGGCTTACCGGGGTGAACCGGACATCGCGCCGGCAATGCCGGCGTCGGCGTTCGCGAAACCATGAATCACTATGTTGCGCGAGTCCGCCGGGGCTGATCGGTGAGGCCGATCAGATCGTCGGCATTGCGGACCGCGCCTTCCAGCGCCGCGCGGGCGAGGACGAAGAGGTCATCCTCGGCGGTGCGCCGCATCAGGCCCATGATCAGCGCCGCATCGGAGCGGGCCTCGGTCTCGCGATCGAGCGCGGCATAGTCGAACATTTGGTGGCCCCGTTAGGTTTAACGATAGTTGTCGTGCATCGCGCTCGTTTGTTCCGGCTCACCCGGGACCCTCTCCGTGTCCCGCCCCGCCAATCGGGAATATATTATTTCTGTATTAAGGAGCGCTGAAGTCAGGCTCGAATTCCTATCCCCCGTGCGCGATATCCCCCTGCGAGCGCGGGGGATTATGACACAACAGGAAATAGAGCCATGACGACGAAAAATCTCGCTTTAGCGGCATCGATCATGATGCTGGCTACGATCTCAGGACAGGCGCTTGCGGGCACGGCCGCACCGAAAGCGCAATATTGGCGCGCAGCGACCGGCCGCTCAGACCATCAGGCGGTACGCGCTTTCAATGCTATCGATCCGCCGATGACGACACAGACGATCGAGCCCAATGCGCACCGTTATCATGGCGGACCGAAATACAACGATTGATCCAGCCAATTTCTTTGAGGGTTGGGTCTACCGGTCCTGATTTTGGCACCGGTAGAATTTTTCTGATAG
Organism: Bradyrhizobium erythrophlei; assembly: GCA_900129675.1. Lineage (GTDB taxonomy): Bacteria > Pseudomonadota > Alphaproteobacteria > Rhizobiales > Xanthobacteraceae > Bradyrhizobium > Bradyrhizobium erythrophlei_A. Next base: position 1,173,492 of record FSRD01000003.1, read on the forward strand.
GGCGCACCGCCCTTTGCCTTCGGCAGATTGACCAATATCCACAACGGACGGCGTTTCATCCGGCTTGTCCATTATGGCTACGCCGCATGAACCTGAGCCGTTAGGCTTGCCACGAAACGGCGGTCAATATCCGGGGCAAAGCGGACATCACACCGGCAATGACGACATCGTTGGCGACGATGGTGATGATCACCCGATCCCGGCTTGCAGGATTGTCGCCGTCACGTTGCCACCTGCGCTCGACAGCGCGTTCATCGTGAGCCGGATCGCCGCGACCGGCGCTGCGCTGGTGCCGAGCGTAATGAACTGGTTGCTGCTGCCGGCGAGCAGCATGAAGCCGGTCGGTGCCGAGCTGTTCGGCGATATCCATCACGCATCTCGCTTCAACTTGCGGCGGCCCCAATGCGGGTCTTTCCGGTCGGGGTTAACACGCCTGCCGTTGGGGCGAATGCCAGTCTGGCGGCATGCGTTCGCCGCGATCAAAGCGGCGATGCTTCTCGGCAGTCCAATCCCGATGATCGCAGAGTGAGCATTCCATGCTCATCTTCTAACAGTTCCGTCCGGCAAGATCAGAAACACCGGCTTTCCCTGCTTACGCGCAAATCGAACGGTCGACCACGTTCCAGAACGTAATTGTTCTTCTGGTTCTGCTGGCGCGGCGATCAGCGACGCGGTCTCGCGCACAATATCCTTGTTACGATCGAGATATGGCCTCTCGGGCCGCATCATGTGCCGGGGTACTTCCCGCCAAGCTCGCTCAGAGTAGTTCGTCGGCGGATGCAGGATGATCCCGTAACCTCCCTTTCACCTTGCTGATCGACGAAGCCGACACCTTCTTAAACAATAGCGATGAGCTCCGGGGCATTTTAAACTCCGGACATCGCAAGGGCGGCTCTGTTCTTCGCGTAGTTGGCGACCAGCATGAACCTCGGATGTTCTCGACTTGGACTCCTACGGCAATCGCCATGATTGGGAAGTTACCCGACACATTAGAGGATCGGTCAATCTCTGTGCGACTGCGCCGTCGTCGCGGGGACGAGATTGTGCACCGGTTCCGTCCTGATCGCGCCGACCATCTTGAGCAGATTGCCCGCATGGCAACACGCTGGGCTGAAGACCATTTTCAGCGCTTGGCCAATTCCGAACCATCGATTCCGGAAGCGCTGCATAACCGTGCCGCCGACAACTGGCGTGCACTGATCGCTGTGGCTGACGCGGTTGGAGGTGTTTGGCCAAAGCACGCACGCCACATTGCTGAGGAGGCAGCTGCTGCAAAGAACGACCAATCAAAAAGGGTTCTCTTGCTCGGCGATATTCGTGCAGCATTCGATGCTGCTGACACGGATAGGCTTTCGACAGAAGAACTGGTTGAGCACCTGATCGGCCAGGAAGATCGGCCGTGGGCAGAGTGGAGTTCCGGCAAACCGATCAGCAAGGCGGCGCTGTCACGCATGTTGAGTCAGTTCAAAATCTATTCCGGCTCAATTCGTTTGCCCGATGACAGGACACCTAAAGGTTTTTATCGTCGGGCATTTGACGACGCGTTTGCGCGGTATTTGCCCCAGGATGCCGCCACAACGCCACAAGGCAAAAGCCAAGGGCGTTCCGGAGATTTACAAGGTGCCACGTCAGTATCCTCAGTGGCGCATCCGAAAGCGCCACAACTCAATGGCAGTCAGGAAAGTGGCGTTGTGGCGTTTCGCGCGCTTCGTGCACAGACTGACGAGGTTCTGCAGCAAGAACACGTATCGAAGGAGGGGGAGAATGAAAACTACGGACAACCCTATGAACCAGGCACGATTGGAAGCTCAATTGACCCATTTGCGTGCCGCGGACAGGTGCGGTGCCAAAACCCGAACTGGGAGGGAGTGCCAATGTCCTGCTATCCGTGGACGTGCACGGTGCCGCATCCACGGTGGTCGGAGCCCGGGTGCACCTAAGGGGATAAAAAACGGTAACTACGTCGACGGCACGTTCACCGCTGAAGCGATCGAGGAACGTCGCTGGATCAAGTCGATGGTCGCCACACTTGGTAAGGGGGAGCAACGATGAGCAACAAAAGGGACCTTGCCGCTGTTACGGCGAACCGGCCGGCGCCAGTCCGCGTCCGGTTGCAGCGCATCAATTCCGATATGTCGAAATCCTGCCCACCAGTTGGGCAACATCAGGGTTGGTGGAATAGGCTCAAGGCTGCGATGGGTACAGCATCCAGTGATTTCGTGAACGCGACCTTAGTTCAGCTTCAGGCCGCTGCACGGTTACCGAACAGCGGTGTTTCCGAGACCGCGGTTAACTCGGCGCTGAGCCTTATCGAGAATACCAACCCTCGGGACGAGATGGAGTGCGCGTTGGTCATTCAGATCGCCTGTACGCATTCGGCGGCGATGGCGGTCGTCGGCCGGATCAGCGGTGGTCACGGCAGCGATCGCCACGTTGCGATGATGGCGTCGGCGGTCTCGCGATTGATGCGAACTTATGCAATTCAGGTTGAGACGCTTCGCCGTCTTAGGAAGGGCAGTTCCCAAATTGTGCGTGTCGAGCATGTCCATATTAGTGAAGGGGCACAGGCGGTAATCGGCCACGTGTCCACCAACTAGAAACACTGTCCGCTTTGCACACTGGCCGGCCGTCGACTAAGACCCATCCGGCTTTTCTGTCATCTAGGGGCGGCCGCAGCAGGAAGGGCCGTGTCCGCCGCTTCATCTATAGTTGAGCGGCAATCGCTCGTGAAACATCGTCAGCAAGATTAACCCAGGTGATGGCGCCGCTCGAGTGATCGCAAAGCACCGGCGTTGCCAGCCGCCTGACATCCGTGAGTATCCAGGGGGTATTCCACTTCGCAACCTCGCCGGAACGAATCATCTCGGTCGGGATCTTGTGCAAGTGGCGGGTCTCCAGCATCTCAGACGGGGTGAGAGCCCATCCGACATTGGCAAGCGTAGCAACTCCAGAGACCACGCCTTTCCCCTCGTGTATCAGGGCAATCGCGCCGCGCACTTGCGTTGAGCCCGATCGCATTTCCCACGTTTTGCTGCCATCAAGGATGTAACCGATCGATCGATCGGCAATGACGAGCCCTTGGACGATATGCATTAGGCTTAGTTCCTTCGAATTTGAACGTACGCTGACAAACTTGGCCTTGATAAATCCCGCTCAACTCTGAGAACGCACACTTGCTCTCACAGCAAGGAATTTCATCAACGGGACAGGAGCGCCTTCGGGAAGAGGAAGGGGGATGAACTCTTTTCCGACTGCGTGAGATAAAATACGCATCCCTTCGGACCAACCCAACAATTCGATCATAGTTCGTGGATCGTGCCGGTCGCGTTCTTGCGCCCATCCCTCAAAAAGATCACCGAGTGACATCAACTCTTCACCCGATAGAGTATCGAGTAGCGCTGCGGGAGGTATTGCATAAAAATGGCGGATCGCTTCCGCTTCGGTATCACTGATCGTGCGGCTAAGGGGCTTTCTGTCCCGAACAAAACTCCGAATGTCGGATCCTAAGCGGTTCTCGCGCCGGCGTTGCTCCGCTTCGACTTCTAATTTGCCAGATTCAAGTAGGTAGTTCATCTTGCTTTGCAGAAATTGCCGTTTGTCGTCGTCATCAACCTTTCGATAGTCAATAAGTGTTGCGGCGTACCTTTCGGCGCAGAGCAGAATGTAGTGGTCTGGTCCAAGTCGTGTCATTCCTTGCGCAGTGCCACTTAGAACTGGCCTCGACTGATCCTGTTTGTGGGAAGATTGCCGCCACGCTGAGCAATCAACTCGACTTCGTACTCGTAGCCATCATCGAACTGAAACAGGCGATCAGCTTTTTCCGTTACCGTCGCATCACCAAACAGATCAGCCTCGCTGCACCAAGCCTGGCCTACAGCATACTTCAAAACGTAGGTGCCTGCCGGCACTTGGGTGTCGAGAGGAACGCCTCCGTAGACATAGTATGTTGCTATCGGTCTACCAGTTTCTGCATTCTCCAACTTGACGTAATAGTTTGAGCCCGAGGGCGTTCGTATGGTGAATTGCGCGATAGGATCGAACGCGCCATACCGAGCATAGATGCCGTGGATGGGTTGATGTTGAGCCTGGCAACCGACAGGGGAGGTTGCGATTTGAGGCTTGGACGCTCCGACGTTAGAACTATTAACAAGCTGCGATCTCGGCAGCCAAATAACAAAAACCGCGAGCGCAGCGACTACACCAAGTATCGTCAATTGAGAGCGAATTATCAGAGCGGCGACCGGAGCGGCTGCACTAAGTTTTGTCAATAAGAAGCGAGGAGAGTATTTGGCTTTTGGTTTCGCTTCGCTTGGTCTCCCTAAAAGAGAAGCCGCGTAACGGACTTCGTCCGGCTCCAAATAACCCAATTTATAGTGGCGGCGTGTTTCGACTCTTGAATACGAGCCATAAGAAACATCAACCTCATGACGTTCGCAGCCCAATACATAGATGTCCCTGTAGCCGAGCAGCATGGCTGCTAAATCGACGGCGGTCTCGTGCTCCCGGAGAGCATGTCCTATGCCGTTCAAAACGATATGCGAAAGCTCGTGTGCGATGGCCGAGACAACTTGCTCGAACTTGCTTTGGTCGAGGAACGTTTTCCATAAGAAAACTGTGGCAGTCGTCTGCCTGAATTCCGCGGTTCCGAATGGAGGCATTGGATTCGGCATCTCCACCCATGCGGGCGCGCCGTTTGGGCCGGCAATATTCGAGAGACCTAAGCGGATTTTTAAGTCGAGGCTCAGGCTATCACGGACATATTTTACCATCCCCGCATAGTTCTTTTCGTTGTACAGGGCCCACAACTGCGTTGTAGCGACAGGTGAACAGCCACCACCCAAGGATTCACGCAACTGATCCAGTTGGGATTTCACCATTTCCTTTCGCATTGGCTTTCCGCAGACCCTATTGCCGTGCAACCGACTTCAGCGATCGACGGCGTCCTAATCGCAGTGGGTTGCGCTGTTACCGCCCATATCTATCGTCGTGCAATCCATTGAACGGTGCGGCCTGGCCGCCCGAGGTCTATCGACTGGCGTTCCAAATTGGGAGAGATCAGGCAGTTTTGCGCGGCGTGCTTCTTCCGCATCTTCCCGCTGGGCCCTCAATCGCTGCCGCTGAATATCCTCAGCCAATGACTGCGCTAACTGGTCGGTCGCTTCCTTGACGTCGAAGGCGAACATAGGAATCGGCATCAATCCAAGCAAAACCACCGCGACGCGCATCCCTATCAAAAAGCTCGGGTTCATAGCTGATCCACCCCATAAATCGTCGCACGCGCGCGGAATGTAACTTGAAAGCGGTCGCCTTAAAAGCGTCAAGGGTCCGAAATGAGTCTGTGAAAAGGACTCACAAAGGACCTCTGCGAGACGTATTGGCGAAGAATATGCGTCGCCTAAGGGCTGTCCGTGGTCTCACCCAGGAGGCGTTGGCGCACGAGTGCGGAATCAACCGTACCTACCTTTCCGGCGTGGAGCGTTCTGAGCGGAATGTATCGATCGACAATATCGCGAGGATTGCGAAGGGCCTTCGGGTGGCTGCCTCCAAGTTGTTAGAGGACACCTAGGGGCATCGGCCGCAGGCAGAGCCCGGCGGGCGCTGGTTTCGAAATCGGTCAAAGGCTGGCCGGGCGCACTGCTTTACCGCGGCGACGCACCCGGCGCGAATACCCAATCGCCCCTATCCGCGGTTATCCCCAGGCGTGTGGCGATCGTGTCAGCCCGGAAGCGCCGCGGATGAGCAGCTATGTCGGAGGCGAGGACGGCCAGCTCCTCGGCCGGAAACCACGGCGCCCAGATCCGGGCGACGTCGGCCATGCGGCGTGCTGCGTCGCGGGTGGTGTGGAGCACCTGAAACGTCAGCTTCAGGTCATCCCGGCCGCCGTCATCGTCGGGCATCCTACCAGGGACGTCGCGAGGCTAACAAGGCGTTGGAGCAGATCGCCTACCAGCCCGAACCGCAGCGGTGACGTCGAGGTCTGGCGGCGGGACCGCCGCGGTGCCTGCCTTACCGGGTTGCCCTTTTGGGCCATCCCCCAAGAAACACATTCGAGGCGTCCTTTTTCACGGATACCGGACGGTGCCGGGTCATCTTGCGCAGATAGGTACAGCAGCTACTGTGGGTTGCTGGAGCCAGAAATTGGGCACTCGCGCAAAGAAGCGAACAGAGGATATGTGATGCCGCTGAAGGAGGAGATACAAGCGGCCCGAAAAAGGGTCGTTACCGACGGTTATGAAATGTCACTCGGCGAGTTGATCAATCTCTACCGTAATGATGAGCTTAAGATCGACCCTGTTTTTCAACGCCTTTTCCGTTGGGATGACGAGCGAAAAACCAGGTTCATTGAGTCCATCCTTCTCGGCATCCCGTTTCCACCAATTTTCGTCTACCAAGACCAAAATGGCATTTGGGAGCTTATCGATGGCCTCCAGCGTTTGTCCACTGTGTTTCAGCTTACTGGGGATTTGAAGGGCGAGCGGGCAGAAGAAATCGGGCCGTTGATCCTTAACGGAACCCAATTCCTGCCGAGCCTCGACGGTAAGCGATGGGCGGAAAGCGCAGAGGGAGCCGATGATGGAATAGGTCAGGTCCTACAAATAGAGATCAAGCGCGCTCGGTTAAGAGTTGAAATCTTGAAGAGTGACAGCGATGTTGCGGCAAAATTCGAGCTCTTTCAGCGCCTGAATACAGGCGGCGCGGCGCTGACTGAACAAGAGGTGCGTAATAGCATCGCAGTATCCGTAAACCGCCCCTTCTACGATTGGCTGATCGCACGCGCCAACGAAGCGGCCTTCGTAACCACCACCGACCAGACCGAGACCGCACTTGAGTCGCAGGCGGGAGTGGAGCTGGCGCTTCGGTTCTTTGCATTCCGGTCGGTCATTTATCGGCCTGGCCTAGATGTTCATGAATACTTGGATCAGGCGCTGTTGCACATGGCGACGAACGCCAATTACAACATGACGCAAGAAGCCGATGTCTTCACTCGCACCTTCCAATTCCTTAACGACGCCCTTGGCGATCGAGCGTTTAAGCGTTGGAATGGTAACGCCTTTTCCGGCAAATTTCTCATGTCCGTTTTCGAGGTCTTGGCGACCGGCGTTTCCAAAAACGTGGATGCCCTGGAGCAGATGGACCCTCAGGTCAGGAGCGACTTTGTCGTCAACGCTGCCAAAGGATTGTGGGCCAATCCTGTGTTCAGCGCCAACTCCGGCGCCGGAGTCCGCGGGACCACGCGGCTCAGCAGGCTGTTGCCGCTTGCTGAACGGTTGCTGAATCCTAACCCTGTCTGATGCGGCGCACATGTCCAAAATTCGCACGGTTACGCAGTTGCAAGAAGCTTTGGACGCCGAGATGGGTTGGCGGATCAAGGAGATTTCAGCGTTCAAGCTTGCGAGCAAGACTGAGGAAGGCGGCCGGAGGGTGTTCGTCCGAGCCGGTGTGGCGCTCGTATACGCTCATTGGGAGGGCTTCATAAAGGCGGCCTCTGAGGCGTATCTCGATTTCGTGGACAACCAGGGTCACATGTACCGAGAGCTCAAGAGCTGCTTCGCCGTGTTCGGCCTGAAAGGGAAGCTTGCACTGCTTAGCGACTCTCGGCAGGCTAAGCCGAACATCGAGGCTTTCGATTTCGTTCTTGGTGAGCTCGACAAGCCGGCTCGGATGCGCATTTCGAGTGCTATCGACACGGAGTCGAACTTGACGTCAAAGGTCTTCGCTAATATCGCCACTTCGCTGGATATCGCGACCAGCGGGTATGAAACCAAGTTCAACCTGATTGACGAGAGCCTGGTGCGACGAAGAAATAAGGTTGCACATGGGGATTATCTCGATCTTGGCGCCGCCGATTTTCGGAGCTTGGCAGACGAAATCCTTCAGATGATGCGCGACTACAAGACCGACCTACAAAACGCGGCTTCGATGGCTGCGTATCGCCGCCCGCCTTCAGTGGCTCAGCAATAGCCGGCTCCGCCGCCACCGACGGGTTTGTTGCTATACCAAAAACCCCTCCGCAAGCGATTGAGATACGCCAATGAAATCAGCGTTGATCTTTCTCGTTATCGACATACGGAAAACAGTTGATTTACGTATATCTTTGCTTATGGTGGTTGCCGACAGGAGAAACCTCCATGAAGCGTGTCGCCATCTATCTGCGCGTCAGCACGTCGAAGCAGGACACTGAAAATCAGCTACGCGAATTGAGTGCCGTGGCGGATCGATCGGGCTGGGAGATTTGGAAAGTCTACGAGGACGCCGGCATCAGCGGCGCCAAGGGCCGGGACAAGCGTCCTGGGCTTGACGCCATGCTGAAGGCCGTCAATGCCCGCGAGTTCGATATGGTCGCGGCCTGGTCTGTGGATCGCCTTGGCCGATCGTTGACGGACTTGCTCAGTATCCTGCAAAGCCTTCACGAAAAGGGGGTGGATTTGTTCCTCCACCAGCAGGGCCTCGATACTTCAACTACCGCCGGCAAGGCGATGTTTCAGATGTTGGGTGTTTTTGCCGAGTTTGAGCGGGGGATTATTCGAGAGCGGGTCAATGCTGGACTCGCGCGCGCGCGAGCGAAGGGAACGAAACTCGGTCGCCGGCGGACCGACGCGGCCGTAGAGGCGCGAATTCTCGAATTGAAGGCCAGCGGCGATGGGATTCTCAAAATCGGGCGGAAGCTTGGTATTGGCACCAGCGTGGTGCAGCGGGTTTTCAAGCAAGGGCCGCTGCCTACCTAACAGAATGTCGTCGGGTGGCCGCTGCTGCGAAGCGATTTAGGAGCCGCAACACCCCGTTCGCCAAATCGAAATGAAGGCTAGGCTGGCCCCCTGGGTGCCGCTGTATCGACCTCCCGGGCCTCGACAGAGTGCCCGGGCGAGCGATATGGGCTAGTAACGACGTGGACTGCGTTCATTGGCGCGCGCACTGCGGAAATGATCACTTTCAAAAAGAGCAACTGGCTGAATCGCGGATCGTCAGAGCCGGCCGATTCGAACGCGGACGATAAACCAGTGGATGGCCGTCTTGATCCAGCCTGATATGTGATGCAACGACGCTAGCTTGTGGTATCCGGGGCTGCTGCGCGGACCCGATTGGTCCCGTTCCTCGTTTCTCGTCGAAACGTGGAAGTGCTGTGCGGGCTGATTCAGGCAGCCCCTTTTGAATTCAAAAATCGCGAACGATTTCAGAAACCTCAAAACAGCAGGGCGCGCACGCATGTCAAGGCGCCGCACTCAACGCGGCAGCGCGCCCGCGCTACACCGGCCAGCCCGGAACGGAAACAAAGCCGGCTCCCGTGGCCCATAGGACCGGCAACCATACGGTACTGCGCACAACGCAGGACGGTCGAGAGGCAGCGTGACTCGCCACTGGGATGACCACCCGGACCGAGCGCGGTGTGGAAACGCCGGAAAAAGTTTCCAGGAGGCGTCGAAGGGACAATTCGACGAGCCAACCATGGCAAAGGGATCCAAGTACTCGGTGCGTCGCGGTTTGATGCGCTCCGGTTCGTCACCGGCCCCGGTTTTCTTAAGACCGGAGGGAGGAAAGGGCGGAGCTATGGATGCGACGTCTTTACTAAGCCAAAGTACGCAGCAACGCTAAAACAGAGACTTGGCAGAGTGCTAGCAATGCTAAGCGCCAGCTAGTGATCTTCCTCCGAAAAAATGGACAGGGTTAAGCTGCTTTTAGCTCCATCTCGATCGGGCTGATGTATCCGATGGCCGAGTGGCGACGCGTTCGATTGTAGAAGCCCTCGATGTAAGCAAAGATATCACGTTTGGCTTCTGCCCTTGTTGCATAGTGCCGGTGATAGACGAGCTCGGTTTTGAGCGTGTGGAAGAAGCTCTCCATCGGAGCGTTGTCATAGCAGTCGGCCTTGCGGCTCATCGAGGCTTGGAAGCCAACGGACCGCACCGTCTTGCGGTAATCCGCCGAGGCATATTGAACGCCGCGATCGGAATGGTGGATCAGGCTGGCGCCAGGCCGCTGCGCTGCGATGGCCATCTTCAATGCCGCCAACGGCAACTCAGTGCGCAAATGATCCTCCATCGCCCAGCCGACGATCCGACGGCTGTACAGGTCCATGACGGCAGCCAAATAGAGCCATCCCTGATCGGTCTCGACGTAGGTGATGTCGGCGAGCCAGATCCGGTTCGGCGCGGCGGCGATGAAGTTCCGCTTGAGCAGGTTCGGGGCGATCGGCAAGTCGTGGCGGCTGTCGGTGGTCCGCACCCGGCTTGGCCGCGCCATGATGGCCCGGATACCGTGATGGCGCATCAACCGCTCGATGCGGCCACGGCTCACCCCGCGGCCCTGAGCCTTCAACTCGACATGGATACGCGGGCTGCCATAGCGTCCGTGGGTATCGCAATGGACCCGCTTGATGTCGTCAACGAGGTCACGATTGGCAACGGATCGTCGGCTCTCCGGGCGTGAGCGCCAGGCGTAATAACCGGCCGGCGAGACCCCGAGCACGTCGCAGAGGATTCTCACGGGGTAATCAGCGCAGCGATCCTCGATGAAACGGAATCTCATGTCCGAACTCCAGCAAAGATCGCGATCGACTTCCTAAGAAACAGCCGGATTGGCGTTCCCCGGAATGGCCTGCAATACGAAGCCCAGCGATTTGGCCCGGCGCTGAAGGTTTGCGAGAACGCGGTTGCGATATTGCTGCTCATAGTGGTCGGCACCTGGATCCCTGTAGCTCATACCGTGCCGGAGGGTGTTGTAGAATAGAACTGCGATCTTGCGGGCGGTAGCTGTCACTGCCTTTGACTTACCTGCACGTGAGGATAGTCGACGATAGAATGCTCCAAGCGCCGTATCGCTCCGACCGACGGTTGTTGCTGCCAACCGCAACAGTGCGGCTGCCCGGCTGGAGGATCTCCGCGTGCGCGAAGATAGCACCTTGCCGCCGGAGATCTTGTTGCCCGGTGCGAGACACAGCCAGGACGTGAAGTGTTTGGCGCTCGGCCACGCCCTCAGATCGGTGCCACACTCACCGACGAGCTTCAGTGCCAGTGATGGGCCCAACCCATGGATCTCAGTTAAATCGACGCCAAGCACGCCGTACAGCGCGGTCCTGACGTCGAAGGTGGGCGTGTTGACCTGCTTGGTGTTGATGCGTGGCTTGGATAGCTTTCCGACCGGTTTTGCGCCTTTATTGTTTAGTGCGGCGACCAGGACTTCGAGCTTGCGATCGCAGTCGAGCATTTTGGCCTGATACGTGTCGTAAAGCTCCAGCGATTGGGTCAGGGCGAAGACGTGTTCGTCCCGGTCGTTGCCGACCAGTGCGGCGCGGATTGTCTCGATGGAGGAATGACAGCGCACATCCCGGTAGGTCGCCAACACCTCAGGATTGCGCTCGCCCGCCACAATCGCTCGAATAATCCGCATGCCGGTCGCGCCGGTGACTGAGACAACATGATGGAGCTGAAGGTTCATCTCCATCAAAGCCTTTTGTGCTGGATGTGTGCGGCAGCGTATTCCACGAGCCGTTCCCGCTGACGTAAATACGCGCGCAGGGTCGCGATCTCGGCATCAGGGCGGAAGCTCCCGCGTAGCAGACCGTACGAATGAAGTTGGCGTAACCATGCAGCATCGCTGACATCGGTTTTGCGCCCGGGCACGTTCTTGGCGTATCGGGCGTTCACCAGAATGACGTCAAATCCGCGCTGCTCTAGGATCTCGTAGACTGGAATCCAATAAACCCCGGTGGATTCCATCGCAACACCCGTCACGCCACACGCTTTAAACCAGTCCGCCAGATCATGCAGTTCGTGTGTAAATGTGCCGAATGCGCGCACTGGAACGTCGGTACAGGCCGGGCTCACCGCAGCCATATGCATCTTTGATCCGATGTCGATGGCTCCAAAGTTGACCGTCTTCAACTCCGGCTGGTCGGTTTTGGTTGTCCTCTTGGGCATATCAAATCCTCCATTCACTGAGCGGGAGGGTCTGGGTTATGCCAATCTTCATCTTCCTAATCGGGATCGCCGCTTAGGCGGCGTCACCACTCTCAAGTTCGCATACGCCCATGGACCACGTTTTTTAACGGGGATTGCACCTCCAATAATCTAACGGCCGCTACCCTCCCAGCCATAGAGATAGCACAAGGCTGTTTCTACGCCGCACAGGCGCGCCAAAGTGCTGGACAGTTTTTTAAAATGTCGCGCTCCATGCGCAGCCGCTCGTTCTCCCGCTGCAAACGGGCGACCTCTGCCGCGTGATCCGCCGACGGCAGCGCCGCCTGCGTTGTCGGGCGCCGCGACGCCGCCGTCGGCTCTCGCCCAGCTCCACGTAGTTCCACCCAGCGCCGCAAAACCGAATCCCGCAGCCCAAGCTCCTTGGCCACCGACCCGATCGAGCGGCCGCTCGAAGCCACCAGATCGACCGCTTGCCGCTTGTAGTCGTCCGTAAACGACCGACGTTGACGTCTTTCCATCCAACACCTCCTGGCTCTTCGAGCCTACTACAGGTGTCCATCAATTCGGAGGAGGTTCATAGGGTAAGAGCTGGCGCACCTGGGGCTCGCAAGTGCAGTCGAGCCTGCGTCATTCGCGAATGCTAGCGGAAGGCTAGCGGAGTGCTCGCGGAATGCTCCGCTCCATCCTGACGGCGCCGGAGGGGAACAGCCAATCCAACGTAGTCAAGCACGTCCATATCCATCCGGGCGCCGAGGGGGTGGTCGGAATTGTGAATCACGAAGAGGGCCACGCACGGGGAGGGGACAAGAATTGACGGACAACCCCATGCGTTCCCCTGAGACGGGATCCGTGTCCGAACCCAGTCAGTGTGGGGCCCGCACCCGATCGGGGACGCCATGCAAGTCGGCGCCTGTCACCGGGCGGCGGAGGTGTCGAATGCACGGTGGTGCAGATGGCAGTGGCGCTCCGAAGGGAGAAAGGAACGGCAACTACAAGCACGGCCGATATACCGCAGAGCTGGCTAACACCCGTCGTTGGATACGCGAGGCTATTCGGACGCTCCGCGACGTGAGCAGGCGTCCCGAATGAATCGAAACTGACCCGCAAAACAGACTGGCGTGCGGGCCGCACGGCGGAGCCCCGGCAGATAAAGGCGATAATGTCACCCGCTCCGCTCCACACTAAGCCCTGCCTCTTCCCACGCGCACAGCTCTTCAAGCTTCGATATCCAGTCTCCGATTTCGGCTTCGTCGAACCCCCCTCCAGGTTCAAGCGAGGTGTAAAATCTTGTGAATTGATCAGAACCGACGTCCGACGAGTAAGTAGTGTGCAGCTCATCGAGAACAATTTCGTTGGGGTTGACCCGAATACAGCTAAAAATGCCTTCCATAAAGTCGGTGTCGCCATGACGGAAACCAACGGTCAGACCTACATTCACGTCCACGATATTGCTTTCGAGAATGTTTTCGATCGCGCCACAAACCTCGCCTAAAGCGATCAGATCATTTCCTCGGCTTGCTAAGGGGGCGAGTGATCGTATCGCTTCCAAAAGATGCTCTAACGGTGCGACGTCTTCAACCCGGATCGGCCAGATCACCTCAGTCGGTACGTCTTCCGAATCCGCCATGGGTCCTAATTCTTATAAACTGAATATTGTCCCGTACTCATGATCAACGTCGCGCGACTGATTTCGGCCACCGCCTGTGCCAACGGACGCTTCCAATCATTTGTAGTTTGGATGCCCTTTGGGCCGCCTTTGACATCGTTACTAGCGAGCCCGAGAACTCCTGAAGCAGGGTCTGACGAAAGCAAGCTACCAGAGTGTTTCTAGCCACCGCAAGGCGAATCGGAACGATCGTTCCTAGAAAGATCGTTCCTATCGTTGTGCCTTGTCGCCATGGACCTGAAAGAGGCTATGGCGACAAATGTGCGTCGAGAACGCCATGCCAAGGAAATGACGCAAGAAGAGCTGGCCGATCGGGCGGGGCTGAGTTCACGCTATCTGGGTTCGATTGAACGAGGCGCGGTTTCAGCCAGCGTCACCGTATTAGGCCAACTAGCTCAGGCCTTGCGCGTCAGCCCGTGCGAATTGATAGCCCAGCCGCAAGCTCGGAAGCCGTCCAGGATGGCCAGTAAACCCTGATCGATTCCCGTTCCTGCTCGTGCAACGGAGTCTGAACTTCGTTGTTGCCGACATCGACGGTTGGTGGGGTCCTCGCCGGCAAACGGGCTCTGGTAAAGGGTAAATGTCCGGTAACTTTTACGCGCCCGAGTTGATATTTTTCTGCAACGGCATCTTACTACCTACAATGTAGGTTCGAAGAATTCTTTCTTCGGAGTTACTTCAGTGATTGCTCGCCGAATTTCAGCCCTCGCATCTGTCGTCACCTGTCTGTTCGTTTCCCCGGCATCGGACGTCCAAGCAGCTCAAGCCTCGTCTGGTGTGGTGACCCGCGTCTACACTCACATCGACGATGCGCGATCAAGCAAACCGGGCCCGTGCAAGACGACCCGTATATCCGGAGACAAGGAAGAACCCATAGTTGAGGAGCGTTGCCCACCCGGACCGAATGGCTGGCCAGTCACTATTGTCTACGAAGACGCGCGGGCGATCGTAACGTTCGGTCGGCAGGAGGAGAGCGGCGGCATCGTAATCGGCACCTTGAACGGAACGTTCGCTGATCCCCACAGTGTGATTGAGTGGCGCGTTTTGAACGGAGCGCCCTTTGCCGTGATCCACCGATATTTCTTCGACAACCGACAGGCACTCACCATCCATCGGCTAAATGGCGACATGACTTCCTGCGTCGCAGCCGTCGTAAACGTCGAACGTGGGCGCGACGCGAACACGGAAGCTGTCAGGATAGCCGATGAGATTGTGCCAACATTCCGCTGCGCGAGCGACAAGATGATCATCGTCGGTCACGCCGCTCGAAACCCATGAAAGGAACATATCTGCAAGCAATCTCGGCAAAATCAACAATTTCATCACTTCAGGCGGCTTGCCATTCATAGAGTTTCGAAGAGGAAAGATAATTATATGTCCAGTGTTGAAGTAAGATCAGAACTAACCGGCGTCAACAAGACGTTGCCAACGATCGCATGGGCATTGTGCCTAGTGGGGGCATGGCCTATCGGCCTCATCATCGCCTATGTCGATCGCAGCAAGACGACCGAGGTCTATGCGTCTCACTATAGCTACCTGATCCGTACGATCTGGATCGGGATGCTGTTTGGCTTTGTTAGTCTACTTCTCAGCGTCATTGCCATTGGCTTTTTCACTTGGATCGCGACGGCGATCTGGTACCTCGTTCGATGCGTGAAGGGACTGGTGCTTTTGGTTCGCGACGAGCCCATATCAAACCCCGGAACCTGGCTCGTCTAACGCGCTGCCGGAACCTCGGCCAAAGCTAGAGCAACGGTCACCAGTAACGTAACCAGCGGTCGGGGGAGGCACACGCGAATGTGTCTGCATAGGACCGCTGGCTATTTATCCCTCAGCAATGAACGACAGTGAAAACATCGGGTACTCGTCCGTAAGATCTCTACCAACTCCGCGCGCCATAACGCGACGCCAGGAACAAACTTGTCAGGGAACATTCGTGAGCAACATTCGGTTAACCTATCGCTTCCTATTCCAATTGGCATTCGCTGGCCTTGCGTGCGCTCCCGCCATAGCCGAGGCCGGTCAGATCTACTCGCCAGAGCAGATAGCTGGCTTATCCATTGCTGATCTCAAGATTGGCATGTCTGCTGTAGATGCCGAGCATATTGTCTCCGGAGCCGGTTATGAGGGCAGTTTTGCGGCCACGATCGAGGAGAAAACAGCAGCTCAGTGGATCAAATTTGATAGAGCCTTATTTCTATTCAGATTCATTGACGCCTCTGGAACCGCCAGATTGTGGAGAATCAGATTTGGTCAAAAGTTCGATGTGCCACAGTCGATCGATGTGCTGAAGAAAAAAGTCATCGAGAGATATGGGGAGCCGTCCGAGATCGACGGAACGAATGGCGATCTTGTCTATCACACGCCGTTTAAGCTGGATCATGGTATCACAAGGACATGCTATGCGAGCGGCAGTCCGACCTGCTGGGACACTGCCATGTTGGGTACAAAATATAGGCAGCCGACCGAAATGGAGGCCGCCTATGTCGCCGAGATTGAAAGCCCCGAGATGCGGGTCTCAATCACGCCAACGACGATGTACCTGGACCTTCGATCATTCGGCCTTGCATCAGAATCGGAGCGAAGGCGCAATCTATCAGCCGCCACCGCAATCGAAAAGAAGCGGGTCGAAAATGCAAAGCAACTTGATCTCGGCTTTTAATTCAGGACTTGCCATGCGCTTCCTTCACGCCATTATCGCAGTCATTTCTTTCGCCGCACCTGTATCTGCGATGGCTTACGAGTTCAGTGCGGAGAACGCTTACATCGCATACACAAAGCTGATCAATCCGGCGGATATGGCTCCCTACGTCTCGGTCTTCGCGAGCCGCTTCACGCCAACCACACTAGAACGGAAGAGCGAGTTCTCTAAACCCCGAACTTCCGAGGATGCTGCCGTGATCCTAGCTAAGGAGGTCTCGCAATTCGACTTCAGAGAACCGTTCACAGTTTCCACTGAAGGTGCTTTCGGTGAATATAATTTTAGTCGAAGCGAGTTTGACTTTAGGCCAGTCTCGGCGGCCACCTCCTTTCGCAGCGGCCCTGCGTGGTCCAGAGCGCCTGGCGATATTGAGGTCGTATTTTTGAATACTCAGGCCTTCCACGGCCTTCCAATGGATGCGGCGGCTGCAGAGCGCTTTGTGCGCGAGAAGCCAGACAGAAGGGTTTTCATGGACCTTGAGTTCGTGCCGGACAGCGCGATTGAGGGATCAGACAAGATTCGAGCGAAAGTTACGCGGATCGATGTCTTTGCCGACCCCGCCCACCGCAAGTTGATCTATACATTTGCTGGGGTGGATGTGAAGCGGAGCAATTAAGCCAATCAGCTTAATACCTCAGAGCTCCTTGCAATCTGACCAGGCCGACGTCAGCGACCTTCCTGATGAAGATCATAGCCGGCCTGACGTTCAGCTCAGGGATAGTCTCGGAATTGACATGCTCCCGCGGCGGGTGTCCGCGCTGAATATGTCATGACTGTTTGCTCGTCGGTCAACACTAGCGTGCCTTTCCCGGGTCAGCGTTGTCCAAGCTCGTTAAAATGCGAGATTATTAGCCTGCAATCTTTTGAAAACTCGGAGCTATCATTAGCTGGCCCAATGATCGACAATGGAGGCTCGAAAGTGCGCCGTTTTGGTTTTGCCTTATTTGCATTGTCATTCGCAATCTTGGGCCTACCGAACGCGCAAGCCACGGACGGCCTGATCATGCCGGCCAGCGGCGACGCCTGCAAGAGCACACGGATGGACGCCGAACATGCCGCCGAGGAGAGCGAGTGGCGATGCGCGGGACCCAACGGCTTCAGCGTCAGATATAATGACGTCGTAACACAGGGCGGCGTTACCATCACTTATCGCGGCAAGGACTTGCCCGACCAGGATATGACGTGGTCGCCAGCACGATCGGGAATTGGCAGCCGCATGGAATGGCGCGTCAGGGATGGGATGCCCATCGCCGCCATCATAGGCCGCTGGCGTCGGCCGGAAGAAGCCCATGGTTCTACTGACGCGGATGTTGAGGAGTTGTTGATCGTAAAAGTTACGCCAACTTCCGCCTGCGCCGTCGCCGTGATCGGTGGCTTGCAGCCGCAGGCGATGGCTGCCGCGCGGGACATGGCCGATCGCAAGGCCGCCGGCTTCAGATGCGGCGTCGATCACCCATCCACCAGCAGCAGTCCGGTTTTGGACGCGGTGAAGACGCTCGACAATTATTTCGCCACCGTCGAATTCCTTGACCATAATGGTTCAATCGTTGAGCTGAACAGATCTTCTGAGGGCGTCATCGAGATTCGTTACCGTGAGCCGAGAGCCTCTCTTGCCATCGCACCGGGAGCACTACTGTTTCACGGCAGCGAGCATGACGGCCAAGTTAAAGGCGAGGCTTTTGTGTTCAAGACCGGATGCCCGCCCGCCGGTTATCAGGTATCGGGCCGTCGGTTGGATGGCGTACTCTCTCTCGAGGGCGCCGCGCCGCGACGCGGCACCAGTTGCTCCCTGCTTGGGCTATCGAAATCCTCAAAGCATTCGTATTTGGCCTTCGAACAGGAACCGATCCTGAGCCCCGCCGCGGCGGAAGCCGACTCGCTTCCAATCGAACGCGGTTATTACGTCCGCAGTGACAGCCCCTGCCAGCAGGCCTCGAACGCCACAATCAAGCTCTACACCGGCATTTCCTTTGGAACGGCCCATGCCGAATGCCGAGCGCCCGTCATCGAGAAATTGCCCGATGGCTCGCATCAGATAACCGAACAATGCAGGGATACCGAGGTTGACGGTACGCCGTGGACTGCTGTCACCGCTCGATATGCGGTGAGAAGCCGAACGGAATTCACAGGCACAACTTCTTTTGAGAAGGCCGCCTACCGGTACTGCAAACAGTCCGACCTGCCCGAGCCCTGGCGGACCATGGACCTTCGCTCTGTCGGCGCCAGATAGACCCGCACAACAGGCCGCTTCCGTATTCTCCTCCCCTCGTAGACCCTATGGGACGAAAAACGGATTCAAGTCAGACATCTCGCCATGTCCCAGTGCCGCCAATAGGGGACACCTCACCATGATTTTGCAGGCTGAGAGACTGGGACTGTGAACTGAACAGAGCCCCTTGGGGGCAAATCCCATTGACCCGCGCCGTGCAAAAATCATGATTTATGCACAAAATCGTTGACCCATATAGAATGCGGCTTTATGATGTGCATATTATATGTGCGAAATGGAGGGCAATATGGCGGTTTACGGATACGCGCGGGTAAGCACCGACGGTCAGTCTCTATCCGCCCAATTAGCCGAGCTAAAAGCAGCAAAATGCGAGAAGATATTTCAGGAGAAGATCAGTGGCGCTCGGTCGGACCGCAAGCAGCTGATGCGCCTGATGGGGGTTCTCGCAAAGGGGGACGTGTTGGTCATCACCCGGCTCGATCGATTGGCGAGGTCCACGCGTGATCTCCTCAATCTGCTGGGGACGATCGCGGAAAAGGGGGCGGGGTTCAAATCCCTGAGAGATACTTGGGCTGACACCACGACGGCGCATGGCCGATTGATGCTGACCGTTTTGGGCGGTCTCGCCGAGTTCGAGCGCGAACTAATCCGGACGCGGACCGGCGAGGGGCGCGAGCGTGCGAAGGCGAGGGGGGTAATCCTTGGTCGGAAGCCGAAGCTGACCAGCCATCAGAGAAGGGAAGCGATTGCACGTCGGGAGGCGGGCGAGGTGCTTACGGACATTGCTCGGTCCTACAACGTCAGTCACTCAACGATCAGCCGCCTGAGCTAACAATCAATCAACGAGAGAGTTTTCGCTGCTAGGCCGCTAGAATGCCCCGGGGATCGGCGTCTGCACCTCGCGGAACGAAGTCTAAGGCTGCCGCTAGTGCCGTCAGGCTCACCGGCATCAAGCTCATCCGTGCATCCAATCAGTAAGCTGTCTCCCGAGTTCACAGGTCAGAACCGACCTTGATAAAGGGGCCAAAATGGCCAAAAGTCGCGTTGATTCGGGCAGGGCTACAACATGCAGAGCATATCGGCCAAAGAAGCCAAATACGGCTTTGGACGCCTCATCGATTTGGCCCGTGCGGAGCCCGTAACCGTTGAGAAGCACGGGCGGCCGGTCGTCGTTGTGCTGGCGATCGAAGAATATGAGAAGCTTCGCGAAATCGCGAACGAGGCCGCGGCGCCGGCAAGCGCTCGCGTGAAGCGGCCCGGGAAGTCCGGGGGAACGGTCAATACATGAGTAACGGTGATCTGAACTGGATTGCGAACTTCATTTGGGGGATCGCCGATGACGCCCTGCGTGATCTTTATGTGCGCGGCAAGTATCGCGATGTGATCCTGCCCATGATGGTGCTGCGGCGTCTTGATGCGGTGCTGGAATCCACAAAAGCCGCCGTGCTGTCGATGAAGGATAATCTCGACAAGGCGGGCATCACCAATCAGGACGCGGCGCTTCGCCAGGCGGCGGGACAGGCATTCTACAACACATCACGCTTCAATCTGCGGGATCTTCGCAACCGCGCGTCGCAGGCCCAGTTGAAGGCCGATTTCGAAGCGTTCCTTGACGGCTTTTCGCCGAACGTGCAGGAGATCCTCGACAATTTTGAGTTCCGCAACCAGCTGCCGAAGCTGTCGAAGGCCGACGTGCTCGGGACGCTGATCGAGAAGTTCCTCGATAGCTCGATCAATCTCGGCCCGAAGCCGGTGCTGAACGGCGACGGCTCGGTCAAGCATCCCGGCCTCGACAACCACGCGATGGGCACGATCTTCGAGGAGCTAGTTCGCCGCTTCAACGAAGCCAACAACGAGGAAGCGGGCGAGCACTGGACGCCGCGCGATGCCGTGAAACTCATGGCCAAGCTGATCTTCGTGCCGATCGCCGATCAGATCCAATCCGGAACTTACCTCCTTTATGACGGAGCGTGCGGCACCGGCGGCATGCTGACCGTCGGCGAGGAGACGCTGAAGGCACTCGCCAGCCAGCACGGCAAGCAGGTCTCCACCCACCTCTTCGGGCAGGAGATCAACGGCGAGACTTACGCCATCGCCAAGGCCGATCTGCTGCTCAAGGGCGAAGGCGAAGAGGCTGACAACATCGTCGGCGGCCCGGAATGGTCGACGTTGGCGAACGACGCCTTTCCGTCCAAGGAATTCGACTTCATGCTGTCGAACCCGCCCTACGGCAAAAGCTGGAAGAGTGATCAGGAACGCATGGGCGGCAAGGGCGGCATGCGCGATCCGCGCTTCGTGATCGAGCACGCAGGCGATCCCGAATACAGCCTGGTTACACGCTCCAGCGACGGGCAGATGCTGTTCCTGGCGAACATGCTGTCGAAGATGAAGCACAACACGCCGTTGGGATCACGCATCGCCGAGGTCCACAACGGCTCGTCGCTGTTCACCGGCGATGCGGGTAGCGGCGAAAGCAATGTGCGGCGTTGGGTCATCGAGAACGATTGGCTGGAAGCCATCGTCGCCCTGCCGCTGAACATGTTCTACAACACCGGCATCGCCACCTATGTCTGGGTGCTGTCGAACCGCAAGCCCGGCAACCGGCGCGGCAAGGTGCAACTGATCGACGCGACGGCTTGGTTCCGTCCGCTGCGCAAGAACCTCGGCAAAAAGAACTGCGAACTAGCCGACGCCGATATCGAACGCATTCTTGAGGCCTTTGTCGCGTTCGAAGAGACCGAGCAATCCCGTATCTTCGACAACGCCGAGTTCGGCTATTCGAAGGTCACGGTCGAGCGCCCCTTGCGCGCGAGCGGTATCGAGGCAGCCCGCGCCTATGCGCCGAAGGAGATCAAGGCGCTGAAGGACGAAGGGCGGATCGCTGAAGATGGTGCGCCGATCATCCGCCGCATTCACAAGCCGGGGAAGATCGAAGCCGATCCGTTACGCGGACTGTTCCCGTTGACGATCGATGGCAAGCGTTGTGTGGTTGAATATGAGCCCGATAGCGACTTGCGCGACACCGAGACGGTGCCGTTGAAGGAGCCGGGCGGGATCGAGGCCTTCATCCGCCGCGAGGTACTGCCGCATGCGCCCGACGCCTGGGTCGACGAGGCCAAGACCACTATCGGCTACGAGATCAGCTTCACCCGCTATTTCTACAAGCCGCAGCCCTTGCGCCCGCTTGACGCCATCCGCGCCGATATTCTGGCTATGGAACGCGAAACCGATGGCCTGATGGCCGAAATCATCGGAGCCGCCCGATGATCGACGGGCTTCGCCCCTATGCGGAGATGAAGGCGAGCGGATTGCCCTGGCTTGGCGATGTGCCGGGTCATTGGGATGTGCGTCGGATCAAAACGCTATTAAGAGAAGTCGACAACCGTACAAAGACCGGTGAAGAGCGGCTTCTGTCGCTCAGGATGCGGCAAGGGCTCGTCGATCACATCGATGCGGGCGGCAAGCTGATCCCGGCGGAGTCACTGGTCAATTTCAAGATCATTGAGCCCGGACAGGTTGTTATGAACCGCATGCGAGCCGCGGCCGGTTTGTTCGGTGTGGCCAATGTTCGTGGTTTAGTCAGCCCGGACTACGCCGTCTTTGAACCGATGCCCGAAGCTTTCAATCCCTACCTCATTCAGGCTTTCCGATTGCCGTCCTTGTCAGCGGTATTTCGAGCGGAATCGAAAGGACTCGGGACGGGTGAGTCAGGATTCCTGCGCCTCTACACCGATCGCTTCGGCCCGATACCTGTTCCCTATCCACCGCTCGATGAGCAGCGGCTGATCGTGCGGTTACTGGATTGGCATGGCGGTCAAACGGCGAAGCTGATCCGAGCAAAGAAGAAGATCATAGCGCTTCTGAACGAACAGAGGCAGGCGATCATCCATCGCGCCGTTACGCGCGGCCTGGATCCGAACGCCAAGCTCAAGCCCTCGGGCATCTCCTGGCTAGGCGACGTGCCTCAGGGATGGGAGGTAAAGCGGCTCAAGTGGGCGATGCGGCTGCAACGAGGGTTCGATCTTCCGGCAGACAAACGTTCCGTAGGACCTCACCCGGTTGTGTCGTCGGGCGGCATAATCGACCATCACATTGAATACAAAGTGGAAGGCCCGGGCGTTGTCATGGGCCGATACGGATCAACAGATGCGGTTTTCTACATCGAAGATAACTTTTGGCCGCATAATACTTCTCTTTTTGTGACGGATTTTCGAGGAAATGATCGTTGGTGGTGCTTCTATGTACTGCGAACAATTTCCAAGCAGGACCACTCAAGTAAAGCTGCTGTCCCGGGCGTCGACAGAAAGGACCTGTTCGATATCGTCCTCGCTGTTCCGTCTCCGTCAGAACAGGTCGATATCGTAAGGGCGATTGAGGAACACTCGCGCGAGTTGAACCAAGCAATCACGAGCGTCAGTCTTGAGATTAGGTATATCCAAGAATTCCGCACCCGCCTGATTGCCGATGTCGTCACTGGCAAGCTTGACGTCCGGGCCGCCGCTGCCAGCCTGCCCGAAATAACCGAGCTTAAGGCCCCAGACATTCTTGACGACGATCTTCCCGAAGACAATCTCGACGAAGCCATTGGCGATGCCGAGGACGAGGAGGTCGCCGCCTGACGATGCCCGTTCCCGCCCAGCCCAAAATCTACCATAGCGTTCACGTTGACCGCCTCGCGTCGATTATTGCAGATGGCTCCCTGTGGTCTGACGCGGTGATGGTTCAGCGGCAGGGCGCCGGAACGACGATCGGCATGAGCAACATCAGAGCCCGTCGCCTGAACGAGCTGAGCCTAAGTTGCTATCCCGATCTGCGGGTCGGGCATTGTACGCCGTTCTATTTTTGTCCAAGATCGGTTATGCTTTACTTGATCTATAGACGGAATGAGGAGCTTGCTTACAAAGGCGGGCAAGAGCCGATCGTTCATCTCGAAGCTGATCTTCATGCGACAATTGCAATGGGCTCAGCAGAATGCTCAGCGCTGGGCGTTTACCTTATCGAATGCGGGCGCATATTACTTCGAAGACCGTTCAGATGTCGCAAACCTGAGCGATATCAATTGGGACGCTGTTCAGTCCCGGCAATGGTCCGGCAACGGGGTTTCGCGATCCGTCAAGGAAGGCAAGCAGGCCGAATTCCTGATCGAGCGTTCGTTCCCTTGGCATCTGGTGGAGCGCATCGGAGTTCACTCGCAAGGCATCGTGTCACTCGTAGCGAACGGAATCCAAGGTGCGGCGCACCGTCCGCAGATCGAAATAAGACGAGACTGGTACTATTGAGGGACCGCAATGATTGAATTCAGGACCGGCGATATCTTGAAGGTTGACGCGGAAGCGCTTGTCAACACCGTCAACTGTGTCGGCATCATGGGCCTTGGTATAGCTCTTCAATTCAAGAACGACTTTCCGGAGAACTTCAAAGCCTACGAAGCCGCGTGCAAGCGCGAAGAAGTGCAGCCGGGCAAGATGTTCGTGTTCGAGACCGGCACGCTTACCAACCCGAAGTTCATCATCAACTTTCCAACGAAGCGCCACTGGCGAGGCAAGAGCCGGATGGAGGACATCGATTCCGGATTAAAGGCGCTTGTTGAAGAGATTCGCCACCGTGGCATTCGCTCCATAGCCATTCCGCCGCTTGGCAGCGGTCTAGGTGGGTTGAACTGGGCCGATGTTCGCCCGCGTATCGAAACGGCCCTGCGCAGTATCGAGAATCTCGACGTGATTGTTTTCGAGCCAAACAGCGCGCCGGCGGCTACCAAATCCCGCGAGGTTCCGACAATGACTGCTGGGCGGGCCGCGCTAGCCCAATCGGGAGGCCCCCCGGCTCTGCCGGGGTGGCAGTAGAAGTTTGACATTTACGGCAGTCGTCCATCGACGAAACACCCGCGTCATGAGCCACCACACACACGAAAGGGAGTTTCTCGATGGACAATCATGAAACCTAAACCCGCCAAGTGGGAATGCAAATATCACGGGGTATTTGTTCTCCAAGTGTCGCAGAAAAAGTTGGATGGCGGGTTGATGTGGCATAGCGAGGAAGTACTTCGTGCGCTGGCCACATAAATGGAGCTTCGGATCTGGACCGGCCGCTTTGAGCGGCCCCATATCTAAAGCCCCCGGCTTTGCCGGGGGATATTTACCTTGCCCTAATGCACCGCTATCTCGGCGGATTGATGGACCCCTTCGTGACGCTGCTTGAAGTGCACAAGCTGATGTATTTCATGCAGGAGTCGGGTGAACCGCTGCGGCTGCAATATTCCAAAGCCCCATATGGACCATATGCGGAGAACCTCCGGCACGTGCTCCACGCGGTAGAAGGGCATCTCGTTTCAGGTTACGCAGACGGTGGGGACGCGCCAGACAAGCAGATCGAACTCGTCCCGGGTGCAGTGAAGGATGCGGAAGCGTTTCTCAGGGAAAAGCAAGAAACGGTGAGCCGCTTCGATCGGGTGGGTAAGCTCGTCGAGGGCTTCGAGACGCCTTTCGGATTGGAGTTGCTTGCGACTGTCCACCGGGTTGTGAAGCACGAGAACGCGACGAGCGCGGAGGATACTGCGGCGAAGGTGTATGCCTGGAACGATCGCAAGAAGCGCTTCTCGTCCCGTCAAATTGGCATCGCCTATGAAACCCTCCGCGCGAAGGGGTGGCTAACCGCGGCATGAAAACAGACACTTCGGAGAAAGGCCTGGAGGCTCTTATCGTCGCCGACATGACGGGCCGCAAGGTACCAGTTGACGGCGGCTTCTCCGATGAGCCCGAACCTTTCGTTGGCCTCCACAATTGGTTGCTAGGCGATCCCCATACCTATGACCGCGCGTGGACGGTCGATCTTGTCCAACTGCGTGCCTTCGTTGCTGCGACGCAGCCGCCGCTGCTGGCAGCGCTCGATCTCGACAACGATAGCCCCATTCGGCAAAAGTTCCTCGCACGGCTCCAAGGCGAGGTTGGCAAGCGCGGCGTCATTGACGTTCTGCGCAAGGGCGTCAAGCACGGCCAGCACGACGTTGACCTGTTCTACGGCACCCCGTCGCCGGGCAACCCCAAAGCCGCCCAACTTTTCGCATTGAACCGATTTTCGGTCACACGCCAGCTTCGCTATAGCCGTGACGACACCGCCAACTCACTAGACCTGGGATTATTCATCAACGGGCTGCCGATTGCGACGTTTGAACTCAAGAACAGCCTGACGAAGCAGACATTTGAAGACGCCGTCGAACAATACAAGCGTGACCGCGATCCGCGCGAGAAGCTGTTTGAATTCGGTCGCTGCATCGTGCACTTTGCGGTTGATGATGCACAGGTGATGTTTTGCACCCAACTGAAGGGTAAGGCCTCATGGTTCCTGCCGTTTAATAAGGGCTGGAACGACGGGGCCGGCAATCCTCCGAACTCGGCCGGGCTCAAGACCGACTTTCTTTGGAAGGACATCCTCACACCGCAGGGCCTGACGGATATCATCGAGAACTACGCGCAGATCGTTGAACGCAAGGACTCAAAGACCGGCAAGGTAAAGCGCGACCAACTCTTCCCGCGCTTTCATCAGCTCGATGTGACGCGCAAGCTTCTTGCCGACGCCAAGGCAAAGGGCGCCGGACGGCGGGTGCTGATCCAGCACTCGGCTGGTTCAGGCAAATCGAATTCCATCGCGTGGCTGGCGCACCAGCTGGTGCGGCTCGCTAATCATGCGGGCCAAGTCTTCGATTCGGTGATCGTGGTCACGGATCGACGGATTCTCGATCAACAGATCAAGGACACCATCAAGCAATTTGCACAAGTTGGCGCGACCGTCGGCCACGCCGAACATTCCGGTGATCTTCGTCGCTTTATTGTCGACGGCAAAAAGATCATCATTACCACCGTCCAGAAGTTCCCGTTCATTCTCGACGATATTGGTGCGCAGCACAGAGATCGCCGCTTTGCGATCATTATCGACGAGGCTCATTCGGGCCAAGGTGGCAAGGCCGCAGCCGCGTTGAACGCGGCTTTGAAAGGATCTGAAGACGACGAGGAGGACGTCGAAGACAAGATCAATGCGATTATGGAGCAGCGGAAGATGCTCCCGAATGCGAGCTATTTTGCCTTTACTGCCACGCCCAAGAACAGGACGCTCGAGATATTCGGCGAGCCGTTCCCCGAAGGTGAAGCAGTCAAGCATCGACCGTTCCACAGCTACACGATGAAGCAGGCGATCCAGGAAGGTTTCATCCTCGATGTGCTGAGCTACTATACGCCCGTCAACAGCTACTACCGTCTGGTCAAGACTGTAGAGGCGGACCCGGAATTCGACACCAAGCGTGCTACCAAAAAGCTTCGTCGATACGTCGAAAGCAACGACCACGCGATCCGCCTCAAGGCCGAGATCATGGTCGATCATTTCCACGAGCAGGTGATGGCGCTGAACAAGATCGGCGGACAAGCCCGTGCGATGGTGGTCACCTCCGGCATCGAGCGCGCGATCCAATACTATCATGCAGTGAGTGCCTATCTGATCGAGCGCAAAAGCCCCTATAAGGCGATCGTCGCCTTCTCGGGTGAATTCGAGTTTCGTGGTGCCAAGCTGACGGAAGCCAGCCTCAACGGTTTCCCGTCCAAGGATATCGCCGACCAGATCGAGAAGGATCCGTATCGCTTCTTGATCTGCGCCGACAAGTTCCAGACCGGCTATGACCAGCCCCTGCTACACTCAATGTACGTCGACAAGACCCTGTCGGGCGTCAAGGCCGTCCAGACGTTGTCGCGGCTCAATCGGGCGCATCCACAGAAGCATGACGTGTTCGTTTTGGACTTCATGAACGACACCGAGACCATCCGTGCGTCGTTCGATACGTTCTATCGCACCACGATTCTCAGCGACGAGACCGATCCGAACCGACTGCATGATTTAAAGGCGACCCTGGATGGCTATCAGGTCTATGAGCCCATCCAGATTGAACAGCTTGTGGGTCTGTATTTATCGGGATCGGATCGGGATCGCCTTGATCCAATACTCGATGCATGTGTTGCCACATACAAGACCGCTCTTGATGAGGATGGCCAGGTCGATTTCAAGGGCAAAGGCAAGGCATTCACCCGGACATACGCATTCATCTCATCCATTCTGCCTTTCACGAATGCGGAGTGGGAGAAGCTATCAATTTTCCTGAATTTCCTGGTGCCCAAGCTGCCGGCCCCACGCGAAGATGACCTGTCCAAGGGCATTCTGGAAGCCATCGATATGGACAGCTACCGGGTCGAAAAGCAGGCAGCCCAGCGCGTCCAGTTGACCGATCAAGACGCGGAAATCGATCCAGTCCCTACCGATGGCGGTGGGCATAAGGCGGAGCCAGAACTCGATCGCCTCTCGAACATCATCCGCGGCTTCAACGATCTGTTCGGTAATATTACCTGGGCAGATACTGACCGCATCAAGCAATTGATCGGTTCGGAGATTCCGAACAAAGTTGCAGCCAACAAAGCTTACCAGAATGCTAAGCAGAATTCGGACAAGCAAAATGCTCGCATTGAGCACGACAAGGCGCTGGCAGGCGTGATCGTCGGTTTGATGAAGGATGATACCGAGCTGTTCAAGCAGTTCAGCGATAACCCCGAATTCAAGCGTTGGCTGACCGATACTATCTTTTCCGCTACTTACGATCGCCCAACAACACCAGTTCCGTGAGCCGAAACACGCTGGTAGAGGCTCGTCCAGTCCCGTGGCTGGAAACGGGGCTGTACCCCGCACCAGGAGTAGATTGCCTTTGACGCCGACGGTCCTTTTTTCCCGTCCTCAATCTGAGGTCGGCTCATTGTTGCGGGATCGCTTCGAAAGATGCCGCACCGCTTCCATTGTAGCTGGATTCGTGACTCCGGACGGTATCGAGGCGGCTGGCTTTGCTTTGCCCGCGCATGCTACGAAATTGTCACAGCTTGTCATCGGGGCAGGAACGTACCGCGCTTTCGAGGCGATTGATTCGTTGCTTGCTGCCGGCGTGCCTTCGAATCGAGTGCGAATCCACCTTGGTCACAACCGGTCGAGGACTGCTAACAAAAATCCCTTCCACCGTTATCATCCAATGTTGCACAGCAAGATCTATCTCTTCGAGATGGCTGACGGCTCGGCGACAGCACTAGTCGGGTCCCACAACATGACCGGCTTCGCCCTCCGAGGACTGAACGGTGAGGCGGGCGTGTTGCTAGAGGGAGCTGCCTCCGATGCGGCGTTTGCCGACATTCGTCAGCACATCGCAGAGAGTTTCTCGCAAGCAGTGCCGTATGATCCTACGTTGAAGGAGGCATATGCCTGGTGGACGAGAGAGTATTTTGAGGGCCTTCGGATTGAAGCCAATGACGTTCCAAGGGACTCTGAGGCGAGGAGGACAATTGTCATTCTTGCCGCCATCTCGAACGGGCCTCTCCCAAAGACCGGTGACATTGTCTATTTCGAAATTGCGGAAGAACTGAGGGAGATTCGTTCGTTAGATACCGAAGTTCATATTCATCTATTTAATACGTTGCCTGCGGGGCCCTCCCAAGCTCTGTCCGAACTATCGAGCGCATCAGTCGCACTTCTATGCAAGACAGAAGGCATCGAGGTGGGCCGGGGTGGCCTAGAACTTGATGCCGATTGGAGCATCGACGATCGCAAGCGACCCGAGTTGAGGCCAACCGTGCGGCCATTCCGGCCGGCGACTTCAAAAGGAATGCAGCAGGTTCGGGTCCGGGTCTTAAAAGGGCTGGGCGATAGATTTGACTATCTTTTTGACGAGGGCAAAAGTACGTGGATTCCAGAGTTTGGTGAAGAACCGATCCACGACGAGGCCAAGCATGAAGTCTGGCTTCCCGTAAAGGGGCTGTCGGAAGGCGATCTCGTGGGTTCAGAAAAGCGGCGTATGGCTCTGGTGGAAGCCTCGCCTCAATCAGGATCGTTCATATTATTTTCTCGTCGGCGAAGAAAGATGGGATAGCCGGCAAGAGCGCATAGTTGCTGCCGTTACCGTTTGCAGACGACCCTGCGAGGCGCTACTCTACCTTAGCGCGATTTTGAAACGTTGTGGCTCCCCCCATTTTGATAAGGGATTTGTGCGATGCAGCTCACTCCTGAGCAGGCCAATGCAATCGATCATGCCAAAGTAATTTGCAGCTCATCGCCTGTGCTGGATCGGGCAAGACCGAGGTTGTAGCGCAGCACATAACGAAATTACTTGTTCCTATCGCCGAAGGTGGCATGGGGATGAGGCCTGCTAACATCATAGCGTTCACGTTCACCGAAGGCGGCAGCCGAGCTTAAGCAACGCGTGATCGATCGTTGCCGTGAGCGGTTGCCCGGCCTTGATGGTCATCGAGCCGAAGTCGAAGGCGGCCAGGAAAGCAAGGCGGCGTAAGCCGCCCGAGGAGATCATCGACTACATCCTCGAGATCGAAGACTGGGACTGGTCGTATTGGCTGGCGCTCAACACGCTGCGTGATCCGCTGGACCCCTACCACGAACATCGGCATCTGCAGATCAAGGGACGATTGCTGCGGCCGTCGGGCCTAACGACCGATCGGGTGGAGGTGTCGCTTTTTCCGTCGCTCAGTCTGCAGGAGGAACGGCGCAAGGATTTGAAGCCGATCGCGGTCGGCGCACTGGAGGCCGGTCCGGAGCGGATCGACGGCCACGCCGGAATTCCGGCGGACGCGTGGGCGCCGGTTCTGCAGATGCTGATCGCGGATCGGCTGAAGTTCGTCGTGATGCGAGGCGAGAAATTTCGTTACCGCAGCACCCGCCTGGTCGGCTACAGCCTGCAGACTAGGCTCTCCGAGGATGATCTGTCGGAGGAAGCGGACTAGCCTTGGCTTCTTTCCGGATCTGCTGCGCCCCGCTCATGCGGACGCCACGGCACCTGGCGTCCCGGCATCCGGAGGCGGGCCAGTTGGCCCATTGCCGTCCGCAGGTGGCTTCGAACCAGGATTCTGGTCGGGGAGTTTTGCGATCCAAACCACCACCGCGGTTTCGCCGATGATCATCAGCGCCTCTCCAAGGAGCGGGTGCCCATACCAGCACAATAGTCCGCCGATCCAGAGAGGCGCGGTGAAAAAAAGAATCGCGAACGACCACTCGACGATCTCCCTACGCTTCTCCTCGATCACCAGAGCGAGCATCGCTGGTTCGCCGATGATGATGAGCGGCCATGCAAGGAACGGATGGTGGTACCACAACAGTCCGCCGCCGCCCAGGAGAGGAGCCGCAAGCACGACGATTCCAATCGAAAACTCGACAATCCCATACCGATTCTTCGCTAGAAAATTGACGATGCAATCGATTCCGGCGTGCCGGACGACCTCGCACAAACCGAACCCGGTCAGGGCGCAAAGATTGCTGGCGGCCGGCCCAAGGAACCGGCGCAAGAAGAAATCGAGTCCTGTGAACAGCGCCGCCCTCGCGAGGCTTTCTGACAGAGCATGTATGACGCTCATTGGCGCAACCGCTGAAGGTTTGTACCCCAGCAAGAAAGGCCACGAAGCAAGGATTCGTTCCTCGTTGGAGCGCCCGATGTTCTACCAGCAGCTTCCCGCGACCCGTCCTAGTACTACAGTTGCCTTCTCTCTCGATTTCTGAATCCATGGGCAACCATGATTCGCAGATCGTGGACGCAGGCAGCGTCAATTGAAGAGACGCTTGCGCTGTGGGCGGCGTCGCTTCGT
Organism: Bradyrhizobium erythrophlei; assembly: GCA_900129675.1. Taxonomy (GTDB): domain Bacteria; phylum Pseudomonadota; class Alphaproteobacteria; order Rhizobiales; family Xanthobacteraceae; genus Bradyrhizobium; species Bradyrhizobium erythrophlei_A. Next base: position 1,204,666 of record FSRD01000003.1, read on the forward strand.
GAGATCAAGAAACGGATACGTCCGTTATTCAATCAAAATCGTGTTGCGAGGAATGTAGGCTTGTTTCTCGAGAGTCTGCTCGGGGATGAGCAACGCAAAACCGGTTGGATGCGAGCGGAAGCGGCTGGCGATCCCGGCCCTTGGCGGCAACAGGCGATCCTGGGTCGCAGGGATTGGGATGCTGACGGCCTGCGCGATATCGTTCGCGATTATGTCATCGAACATTTGGCGGATGACGACGCGGTCCTCGTGATCGACGAGACCGGCTTTCTCAAGCAGGGCAAGGCGTCGTGCGGAGTGGCGCGGCAATACACTGGTTCCGCAGGCAAGATCACGAACTGCCAGATCGGCGTCTTCGCTGCCTACGTTTCGCGCCACGGTCATGCCTTCATCGATCGCGCACTGTATCTTCCAAAGGAATGAACCGACGATCCAGGTCGCCTCGAAGCCGCATACGTGCCCCCCGATGCCGGCTTTGCGACCAAACCAAAGCTTGCGACGCGAATGATCGCACGCGCCATAGCCGCGTCTGTCCCGTTCAAATGGGTTGCTGGCGATACTGTCTACGGTGTTGGCGATATTGAGCAGCAGTTGCGTCGCGCAGGCAAGGGCTATGTACTCGGGGTCAGCAGCGCTCATGTATTTCAATCCTGGGGCAAGCGGCGATCCGTTGCCGGCACGGCCGCCGACATCGCCCAAACGCTGCGCGCGTCCGACTGGAAACGCCTCTCGGCAGGGGCCGGAACCAAAGGACCGCGGCTGTATGATTGGTGCTATCTCGAATTGGCTGATCTCGAGGTTGAAGAATTTTACAGCGCAAATCACGGTCTTTGGACGCGAGGTCTGCTGATCCGTCGTCGCATCGCCGATAGCGATCTCGCCTTATTCACCACCTGGTGCCCAACGGCAACATCGATCGAAACGCTGGTGACGGTCGAAGGCCATCGGTGGGCGATCGAGGACAGCTTTGAGACTGCGAAGAACGAGTTTGGTCTCGATCACAACGAGAGCAGATCCTGGCATGGCTGGCACCGCCACGTTTCCCTGGTGATGCTCGCCTTCGCCATGATGGCAGTGATCCGCCATGCGCCAATCCACCGCCGCCAAAAAAAACGCAACGCCGAACTACGGCAAAAACAAAAGCATCGCTATCCCGCCGTTGATCCGTTGGTCAATCCAGGAAGTTCGCCGTATCGCTATCAGGCTCGCGCGAAAGCGCATCCAACCCGCACACATCATCGCATGGTCACTCTGGCGCCGAGCTCACCAAGCCGCTGCTCAGCGCGCTCACTTCAAATCAAAACGGCAACTGTAATGCTAGGTCCTGCGGCGAACGCTGCGGCCTGTCAGAGTGCGCTCAGGTCGTCGCGGCACGTCGCCGAACTTCCGGATCAGCTTGGCATCGCCGAACTCGCCCGTCGCGGGATCCCCGCTGCGGCTGAAGGCGACGGCGCCGACGTGGCCGGGCTTGCGCGAGAGCGCCTCGGCCCGCATCACGGCGGCGTTGGCGCTGAAGCATTCCGTGGCTTCGCCTGGCGCGATGCCGTCGTCGGAGGGGACGAACGGCAAAGCGACGTAGTAGGTCACTTCAGACATCGGTCTCGTCCTTGCGTGCGCGTGCCGAAGGAAGCCGACCTCGGGCATAGCCGGTGGACACCTTCCTCCGGATCTCATCGAGCTGGGCCTCGAGAAAATCGTTCGCGACGATCAGCGCCTTGACCGCTTCCCGGGCGTCGCCTCCGCAGGCGGCGATGGCCTGGTCGGCGGCCTGGTCCAGGTGGTCCGGAAGGGGCGCTGCGGCTTCTGGGCTTGCGGTCATAGATCATTGTTCTCTCTTTGTTCACGGAGAGTCAAGCCGCAAGGCCGCCTTGGTCACGGCTCGGAACGCGGGTTAACGGGCCGAAAGGGCTGATTTTGCGTTGACGGCGGTTGGTGATTCCCTCGGTGCTTTGATTCGGCTGGAGCATCGAGATGGACACGATCGTCGAGGACGAGAGCCCGCGGGCTCGTTTGGCGCTTCTTTTGAAGAACTTTTCCGAACTCGACGACGACCGGGAAGCGTGGCGGATTCTCTATCCGATTAAGGAGGTTCTGCTGCTGGTGACCTGCGCGACCATCGCCTCCTGCGATGATTTCGACGACATCGTCGCTTGGGGCGAGCATCATCTCGATTTCCTGCGGCGGTTTTCCGATTTCCATCATGGCATTCCGTGTGCGCGCTGGCTGCGCGACTTGGTGAACCGCATCGATCCGGTCCTGTTCCAACGCTGCTTCAATAGCTGGGTCGCCGCCATCTGGCCGGATCGGCACGATTTCATCGCCATCGATGGAAAGACGGCGCGCCGCACCCACGACCATCGCAAGGGGCTCAAGGCCCTGCACACGCTCAGCGCCTATGCCACCACCGCAAGACTGACCTTGGCGCAGCTCGGGGTTCCGGAGAAGACCAACGAGATTACCGCTATTCCCGAGCTTCTCGACCAGCTCGCCGAAGCCGGCCAGCTCGAAGGTGCCCTGGTCACCATCGATGCCATGGGCTGTCAGGTCGACATCGCCGACAAGATCGTGGCCCACAAAGCCCATTACCTGCTGGCACTGAAGGGCAACCAGCCTACTCTGGAAGCCGATGTCGTGGACTACTTCCGCACTGCCCAGGCCAGCGAGCTGGTTACCAAAACAACCGTCGAGAAGGGCCACGGCCGCATCGAGACCCGCACCTACACCGCCTCGAAGGCGGTCGACTGGATCGTGTCCGAGCGCAGCTATCCCGGGCAACCGCGCTTCACCAACATCAAGACCATCGTCAAGGTCGACACCCGGACCGAACATGCCGATCGCTCGACCTTCGACACCCGCACCTACATCTGCTCCGCGCCGCTCGACATCGAACGCACTGCCAAAGGATGTCGCGGCCATTGGGGGGTGGAGAGCATGCACTGGCTGCTCGACGTCGAATTCGGCGATGATCTGTCGCGATACAGGACAGGCCATGGCGCCAAGAACATGGCCGTCGTCCGCCGCTTCGCTCTCGACCTCCTCCGCAACCACAAAACCACCGGAAGCATCAAGACCCGCAGAAAACGGGCAAGTTGGAGCGCCGATTTCCTGCTCCAGGTTCTCCAAATCAGCCGTTAACCCGGATTCCTTGCCGTGCCGCCTTGGTTGAGGATTCCGCTGGCACTGGGTGCCGCGATGCGGATGAATACCCGAAGGCTCGGCGGTCATGTCGGAACCGGGCCGCCTCGTTCGTCTTGAGTCCGAGACCCTGTATCCCGGAGTGTTGCGTACCATGGCTCCCCGCGCGAACTGGAAAGGCTTTCTGCGTCTCTCGCTGGTCACCTGTCCGGTGGCGCTCTATCCCGCCACGTCCGAGAGCGAGAAGATCTCCGTCCAGTTTACCTTGAAACTGCGTCCTGCGTCGGGCCGGCTGCTGGCTATCGGGGTAAGAGCGGCCTTCAAAATGGGGTATGACCGACAAGGGCCGCCGGCGGCTTTGGGAAGCTAAAACGGCTTAGCTTCCCAAAGCTGCGGAGTTGCTCCGAATAGTCTATTCGGGCGGACGTAGGTTGGGGCTGTCGGCAAAAATGATGCTTAGGGCGTCTCTCGAGCGAAGGCGACATAGTGGTCGCATCTAAGCGGGAGGCCGCTGGAGGCGCCGTTTTCCCCGACGAGAGAGGCCGTCTGGGACGGGGCTCCGACCTAGCTCCGTTTCGAAGCTTGTGGCAGTCGAAAAAACCGGCAGCGTATCACCGGACAGCAACCCGGGCCGACCTGGCCGGAGGCACCGAAGGGTCGCCGTCCATAGCCGATCGGCCCCGGACGAGGCTGTTGATGCCCGTACTGTTTGCTTTATCCTCCTAACACTCGCTGCAGTTGCCAAAAGACGGGAGGAAGGACCACCCGGTTCTCGGAATTCGCCGCGACTGATCCTTCAAGCGTCACAAGTCAGAGGTGCAGGGAATGGAAGAGCCGCGGGAACTAGAGGAAGCCGACGGGGCCGATCCGGAGACCGATGAAGCCGCCGGCGGCGCGCCCGATCGGCGCACCCTTGCAACCCGCAAACACTTTGCCGAGGTCGATTCCGAGACGGAGTTCCTAGGTAGGCTTGCTCCGATGGAGCTCAGGAGTGCTCTTCGTGAAGTAGTCGCGGGTTCGAGGGCTGTCCTTCCAGAATCTCTGGTCCGGCTGGCGGTCACAGCGCACCATGCCCGCGATCGCCGCCTGCTCAGCCTGTCCTTCGAAGCGCTAACCAAGACGGTGACACCTCTGCTCGCCAATCAAGCGTGGGATCTGAATGGCGAGGACATCAGGGATCAAGTCCAAGAGGTTCTCGAACGGCTTTTTGAGGAAATTCGGGCAGGCAAGAGCGGCATGGCGGGACGCGTCTTCGCAGCCTGGGCGAAACGACGTTCGATTGATCTCTACCGCAAACGCGCTGCGCGCTTTGAAGGAGCATTCACTCGGAAAGAGCCTACCCCCGATGGCGACCCATTGGATGATGTTCCCGATCGGATTCCAAGCCAGGAAGCTCGAGTGATGCTGGGACGACACATCCGAAAACTGCCGACCATACACGCCCTGGCCTTCATTCGCGTCCACGTCTTCGGGATGACGCGGGCGGAGGTCGCAAAGCAGATGGATGTAGACGTCCGGACCTTGCACGATTGGCTCAAGAAGTCCGCCGAGGTCCTCGGGCATGATGGAGAAGATGATGAAACCGACTAGCAAACCCGATCTCGACACCGTGCTCGACGAGTTCGCCAGTCTGTCGGGGCCGCCGGATGCTGCAACGCTGCGCTCCTTCGTCAACAATTATCCTGAGTTCGAGCGCGAACTGATCGAGTTCGCAACGGATTGGATTGCGACGGACGCCTTGCGGAGCAAGCAGCCGATTACGGCGGAAACTGTCGGCAGCATCGTCAACCGGACGATGAGCCGGGTTCAGGCAATCATGGACGCAGAGGAGCGTCCGAAGAAGCTCGTCGACCTGGCCGCAGATATCCGCGCGGCCGGATACGACTTCCAGTCGTTCGAGCGAGCGGTTAACATCGACCGTTCCATCTTGGACTGCTTGATCGACCGTCTCGTCAATCCGGCCACGCTCCCTGCAAGGTTGGTCGCGGCGGTATCGGACGCTTTGAAGAGGACGGCAGACGAATTTCGGGACTACGTTCGGCTGCCTCCGCAACTTGCCTCGGCAAATAAATCGCGAGGTCGCCCCCGCGCGGTGCAGGTCGACTTTTCGATGCTGGTTCAGGAATCAGACCTGCCCGAGACCGACAAGACACGTTGGCTTGCGGAGCCCCCCGACCCGAAACTCGCGGCATAGCTATGGACAGCTTCGGTGCCGTAAGAAAGCTGGCGCGTGAGAAGCACGCAGCGATGAGGTCTTCCGGGTCAGAAGGGACCGCAACGGAGCTGCTCGCCGCGGCACGTCGACAGACCGGCATCGTCGTTCGATCGATAGCTCCGGAGCATCCATTGCTGGGCGGCGGCGACGGCGCCCTTCACCGCAAGGGCGACAAGCCGTCGATCTATCTTTCGTCCGCTCTTGCGCCCAATGTCGCTGCCTACGTGGAGGCGCACGAATTCGGTCACTTCTGGATCGAAACGCCGGATGAGCCTGCCGTGACGCCCCGGAATTCGGACCCTGGAGCTCTGGAGGAGGGGACACCGCTCGGACTGCGGCGGGTCGAGGCGTATAGCCCGCAGGAATTGCGAGAGCGGTATGCAAACGTATTCGCGAGAGAGTTCCTTCTGCCCGGTCCAGAGGCTGCTGCCCGCTTCAACGCAGGCGCATCCGGATCGACGATTGCGGCAGACGTCGGTGTGCCGATAGGTCTGGTCAACCAGCAGCTCGCGGTGGCGCTCCTTCTTCCCGATGTTCCTGTCCACGCGAAACCGGCGGATGGGGAGCGTCCGGGCCTCGACGATTCCCAGAAGACGGCCGCCGAGTTCGAAGGAGCACCATTGCTCGTTGAGGCGGGGCCGGGGACGGGTAAGACGCGCACGTTGATCGCCCGGATCGAGTACCTCCTAGCGAAGGGCGTTCCGGCGCCATGCATTTTGGCGCTCACGTTTTCAAACAAGGCCGCGAGAGAGATAAGGGAGCGGGTCGCAGCCGCAGCGCCGGAGGCCGCAGCGGAGATATGGGCGGGGACCTTCCACGCCTTCGGGCTAGAGCTTCTCCGCAAATACGGCACCCTCGAAGGCATCAAGGAGCCCGTGAAGCTTCTCGACCAGGCAGACCAGCTCGCCTTCCTCGAACGAGAGCTTCCACAACTCGGGCTCGACCATTATCTGCGGCTGCACGAACCGTTGTTTGAGCTCCGCAACATCACCAGCGCGATATCTCGCGCCAAGGACGAGGTATTTTCCCCAGCCGAGTACGCGGCAGCAGCGGCGCGTATGCGCTCGAGGGCGGGCTCGGACGAAGACGCCATGCTGCGCGCCGACAAGGCTGCGGAGGTCGCGCGGGTCTACGCCCATTACGAAAGCCGTCTGCGCGCGGACGGGAACGTGGATTTCGCCGATCTGATCAACAGGTCGATCGAGATCTTAAGGAACCATCCCGAGGTCCGCGACGAGGTACGTCGGCAATATGTCCATGTCCTGGTGGACGAATATCAGGACGTCAATCGCGCGAGCGCCCTTCTTCTGAAGGAGCTCGCTGGCGAGGGCGAGCGGCTGTGGGTCGTGGGTGATGCACGGCAATCGATCTACCGCTTCAGGGGGGCGGCGCCGTCGAACACCACCGAGTTCGAGACGGACTATCCGAACGGCAAGCGCCTCGCGCTGGCGGTCAACTACCGCTCGCGGAAGCAGATCGTCGAGACGTTCGGCGGCTACGCCCGTCGGATGACCGTGGGCGGCGGACGTAACAGCTCGCTGCGGTCCAGTCGCGGTCCCGGCGCCGATCCGATCGATTTCAACGTCGCGGCCGACAGGAGTTCAGAGATCGCGGGCATCGCCGAGGCGATCGAGCGACACCGCAAAGCGGGCTGTCCGTACCGGGACCAAGCAGTTCTCTGCCGATCGCATTCGAACCTTCAGAAGATCGCGGAAGGTCTCGAGGTATCCGGGATTCCGGTCCTCTACCTCGGCGACCTGTTCGAACGGCCGGAGATCCGCGATCTTCTTTCGATCCTTTCCTTCGTGTCCGAACGTCGGCGCGGCGGCCTGATGAGAGTTGCGACGCTGCCGCGCTGGCGCATGAAGTTGAGCGACGTCCGGGCGTTCTTGGCGTTCGCCGAGCAGACCGAGAAGTCGCCGTTTGCGGCGCTCGCCGATATCGATCACCTCGAGAGCCTCTCGGCGGAAGGCAGGTCCGCCCTCGCGCGGCTCGGGTCGGACCTCGATGAAATCGGCTTCAAGACCGGCCCCGGACAGCTGTTGACCCATCTTCTGTTCGAGCGCGCCCTGATACGCGATTACCTTCCGGGAAATTCCGCGGCCGATCAGCAGCGGCGCCTCGCGATTCATCAGTTCCTGCAGTTCGCGATCGAGAACGACTGGTCGGACGAGGGCGACCCCAAGCGCCGCCTGCTCGGCTGGATCCGCAGGCTCGAGGCCTTTGGCGACGAGCGCGCGCTGCGCGAGATGCCCGCTGCGATCGAGGGAATCGACGCCATCCGGCTCATGACCGTTCACGCGAGCAAGGGTCTGGAGTTCGCCGTGGTCCACCTGCCGGTGCTCGGCAATGGAATTTTTCCGTTGAAGCGCATTGGGACCACGTGTCCGGCCCCGGCGGGCATGTTGCCGTCGACGGCCGAGGAATCTCACGCGGAGGAAGAGCAATGCCTCTTTTTTGTCGCTCTGTCCCGCGCGCGCGACCATCTCTCTCTGTCGCGCGCCTGTCGCTACTCCGACAGTCAGAGATCCAACCCGTCCCCCGCGTTGGGCGCCATCGCGGAATTCTTGCCTCGCGATCCGAACGCCGACCCGAATTGGACGAGAAGGCCGCCGGCGCGCCCCGTCGGAGGCGACCGATCCGATCTCGCGCGGGCGGCGCGCGAGCACGACGGCCGGGACATCGAGCTCTACCTGGGATGCCCGCGTCGCTACCTCTATCAGGCCATTTTGGGTCTCAGCGGTTCGCGAGAGGACAACGGCTATGTCCGATTTCACCGCACGGTCTATCGCGTGCTCGGCTGGATGGCCGCTCAGCCCGGGAAGGTGACGGCGGACGCTCTCAAGGCGGAGACGGATGCGCGCTGGGCCGAGTCGGAGCCGACGGACCATCCGCTTCAACCGTTGTATCGCGCATCGGCCCAAAGGATACTGGATCAAGCGAACGCCAGGCCGCGCAATGGGATTCGCTTCGGGGAAACCCTTACCGCCGACATCGACGGCCACAGCATCGCACTGAACGTGGACGAGATCGAGCAGGGCGGCCGCGGCTTCGTGCTGCGCCGGCTGCGCACCGGCAGGTCACCGAAAAACAGACCCGATCACCGCGCCCTCCACGCATTGATGGCGGAGGCCGGACGACAGAAGCTCGGCAACGGCGGCAGGTTCGAGATCCGCTACCTATCTTCGGATGACGTCGTTCCGATCTCCTTCGCGCGCGTCATGTCGGACCGGCTCGACGAGGTTCGGGCCGCCGTCACGGGTGTAGCGGCGGGCAGCTACCCGGCGGTCCAGTCGGAGGACTGCCCGCGCTGTCCTCACTATTTCATCTGCCAAGCCGTTCCCGACTGACTTCCGGTTTTGCCGTTCCGCCGCGACTGATCCCTTAGAGCAGATCGAACGATCCTCGGTCGGCCGAACAGAAGGGCTTCGGAAATGCGTCCCATCGAAATTTTCATTCAAGGCGCCCACGTCCCCGAGATCTTGGTGGCGACCGCCGCGCCGGTCGACACCGTGGCCGGAGTGCTCGCGGGTCTCGATCGTCCGATCCAGATCCGCGAAGAGACGCTGGTCTTCGTCGAGGATATGCATGGACCGCTTGATCCGGAAACGTCCATCGAGGAGTTGCTGCCTCTGCGCTTCGACGAGGAGGCCATCGTAATCCCGCTGCGCCTCCACGTCACGAAATGCCGACATGTAGCGGTGTCGGTCCGCTTCAACGGCGAGAGCGAAAATCGTCGCTTTGCTCCGGGGTCGACCATCGGACGGGTGCATCACTGGGCAGCCCGCCGTGCATTCGGCCTCTCACCGCGTGACGCAGCCGAGCATGTTTTGCAGATCACCGGCACGGACAAGCGACCCGACCGCGACGTCCATATCGGCACGCTCACCGGCGACACCTGCGCCGTCGAGTTCGACCTCGTTCCGCGGAAGCGAGTGGAGGGCTGACGATGAATTGCTCGATGCGCCCGGACGAAGCCGTCTTCCGCCGGCACCTGGCCGGCGGGAGCTTCCGCACGGGCGTCGCCTCAGGCCGGTGGTGCACCGTCAGCGTGACCTGGCCGTACGCCATCTTCAGCGTGCGCGCCGTCGACGGCATCGAATACGGTCTGCGGTTCGATTGCCAGGATTATCCCAGAACCCCGCCGACGGCGCGACCATGGGACATCGAGCGTGACGCGCCGCTCGCTCCGGAGCGTTGGCCGACCGGTGCGAACCGGGTGTCCTTGGCCTTCAACCCCGGCTGGAAGAATGGCTCCTGCCTTTATCTGCCCTGCGACCGGCAGTCGATCGAGGGACACGCGAACTGGCTCAACGAGCATCCCAGTCTCATTTGGGATCCGGAGGTCGGCATCGTGCACTATCTCCGCATCGTGCACGATCTGCTCAATTCGGGTGACTACGGAGGCCGGCGTGTCCCATAAGCTCAGCCTACGCGTCGCACGGCCGTTGTGGAACGAACTCGTCACTGAACTGCGCCGCCGCACAGAGGAGCACCATGAGTCCGGCGCGTTTCTTCTCGGCCACAAGGGCGAGCTCGGGCGGATTGCGTCGACCGTTGTGTACTATGACGAGCTCGACCCCCACGCCTACGACACTGGCGTTTGCGTTCTCTACGCCGACGCCTTCGCGAGGCTTTGGGACCATTGCGCCGGGCTCGGACTTGCGGTGGTCGCCGACGCGCACGTCCACCCGTTGGGAGCGCAACAGAGCGTTTCCGACAGGCAGAACCCGATGATCGCGCGCGCAGGCCACATCGCGATCATCCTACCCCGCATGGCCAGGCCTCCTGTCCGGCGGTGGTCGGTCGGCATTTACGAATATCTCGGCGACCATCGTTGGCGCGCACACGGCGGCTGCCGGAGCGGGCGCGTTCTCAAGATCGAGGATCCTCAGTGATGAATGACATCGATTCGTTGACCGACAGCCTGAACCGGCTTGTCAAACTGGCTCTTGATTCGGGGGAGACGTCGAGCGTGGAGGAGGCCGAGCGCATCTTCGCCGGCTATCGCATGCAGATCGTGGTCGGGCCAGGCGTGGCGGAAAGCGCTGTGCTGCAGGCCGCCCTGCTTACGGCTGTCAATTGCGCGTCGCGCTGCATGCTCGGCGGCGTGACCGTGGTCGGCGCAAGCGGACCGCTCCTAGTGGCTCTTCCGTTCTTCGGAGGGCTACCCGACGCCATTCGCGGCTTGGGCGCACGGACGGCCGGCGCGCCGGACCCCGCGGTCCCGACATTGGTGATTGGTGACGTCATGGCTGAAGGGATCGAGCGTCTCGCAATTCGTGCGACTTTTGCGCATTGGTGTGGCGGCGTCGTTCCGCTCGCGAGCGGCTTGAGGCTCGGGGAGAACGGCTCGTTCACGCCGGCGGGCGTTCTCGCTGGCGCCATCGGCGTCGCTGAGATTTTCCAGCGTCTTCGCGGCGGATTGCCCATGGCGTGCCGTCGTGCAGCGGGGCTTGACCTCTGGGACTACCGTCGCGACTGGATGTGCGGGACAGAGGCTCCGAGCGCGAGCCGTCTTCCGTCTTCGGCCTGGATCATCGGCCTTGGCAATCTCGGTCAGGCGTACCTGTGGACGCTCGCGCTGCTTCCGTACGGCGGGGAGGCCGCGGAGTTGGTGATGCAGGACGTGGACGTGCTCGCCCCATCGAACCTCAGCACATCGCTTCTGACTTTCCGCGACATGATGCGGCGCAAGAAGACCAGAGCGCTCGCCGACTGGGCCGACGCTCGCGGGTTCAAGACAAGGATCATCGAGCGTCCCTTTGCGGCGGACTTCCGGATCGGCGGGCGCGAGCCGCCGGTCGCGCTCGTCGGCGTGGACAACGCGTTGGCGCGGCAGGCTGTCGAGGACGTGGGTTTCACGCGCGTGATCGAGGCGGGCCTGGGCCGTGGCCCGCAGGACTTTCTCGGCATCGACCTGCATACCTTTCCGGCGTCAAAGCCTGCGCGGGACGTCTGGGCGGACATCTCGCCATCCGATCCCGAAATCTCACAACCGGCATACCGCGCGATGCTTGAAGCTTCTGGCGACCGCTGCGGCATCGTGCGTCTCGCTGGCCGCTCGATCGGGGCGCCCTTCGTGGGTGCCGTAGCCGGCTCCATGGTCGTTGGCGAGGTCATGAGATTGTCGCTCGGCGGTCCCAGACACGAACTCGCGTCCTGCCATCTGCGCGATCTCCAAGGGAGAATGATTGTGATGGGAACGCCGTGGGAGGCATTCAATCCTGGTAGCCTCGGGATCGTTGCATGAGGCCGGGATTCTCACTCTCCGAACCCTTTTTCGAATCTCTGGCGTCTCGAAAGGTCTTGTTGAACGAATCAATTACGCCAGCCACAATTGCTAATCTCCCGCCTGAAGGATCGGGAAGATTGGGGAAGGGGCGCGCATGAAGATCCTTCACACGGCGGACTGGCACATCGGCCAGACTCTGAACGGTTGGAGCCGAGAATCGGAGCACAGAGCGTTTCTCGGAAAGCTCCCTGAACTAGTGCAATCCCAACAGGCTGATGCCCTCATAGTAGCTGGCGACGTCTTTGACGGGGTGAATCCCTCGGCCGAGTCAATGCGGCTGCTCTACGACGCTCTTGCCGTACTCCATGCATCGCGACCAAGGCTGCAGACGGTTCTGATCGCGGGCAACCACGACCCCGCCGGGCGTCTTGAAGCTCCGTACGCCCTCTTCGAGGCAATCGGGGTGCGTGTGGTCGGCGTTATCCACCGCGAGAAGGAAGGTCCTCTCGATATGGCACGCCATCTGGTGCCGCTGCGCGACGCCACCGGCGAAGTTCAGGCCCACGTCCTTGCCATCCCTTACCTCCGTGCGGGCGACTTGCCGATCATCGCGCAAGACAGCGAGGAATCGGGCTCGCCGGTGGTTAAGGCCACTCGCCGGCTCTATGTGGAGGCCATCAATGCGGCGCGCCGACGCTCGGGAAACAAGCCGCTTGTCGTGACGGGGCATCTCCATTGTTCAGGGGCGATCGAGTCTGAAGGTGCCGAACGGCGGATCCTGGTAGGCGGTGAACATGCCGTGCCTCCTGACATATTCGCGAATGACATCGCCTATGTGGCTCTTGGCCACCTCCACAAACCGCAAAGTGTCGGAAGAGAGACCGTCCGGTATTCGGGCTCGCCTTTCCCGATGTCTGCGACCGAAATCCCATATGACCACGGCGTGAACTTAGTCGACCTGCAGCCTACGGGAACCCGCAGCGAGCACGTGCCCCTCGGCCGCGTCGTGCAGTGTCTGCGAATGCCAGCAGCAGGCTCGCTAACGGTTGAGGAAGTGCCGGACGCGATCGCGGCCCTCAGGCTCGACGCCGAATGCCCTACGCACCTTCGGCCATTCGTGCATGTCGTTGTGCGGCCGGACGGATCGGCCGCGGGCCTAGCAGGTGAGGTCGACCGTGCGCTCCACGAACATCCGATCCGCTGCGCGGGCGTGAAGATCGAGCGTCCGTCGCGGCCAGAGGGAGAAGTAGGACCAATTTTGGCCAAGAGCTTGGTTGAGTGCGATCCCAGCGAGCTGTTCGAGGCAGCCTTCACCACTCTGCATGGCTTTGTACCGAACCCACAGCATCGCGTTGCATTTGAGTCGATCCGGTCGGGAGAGTAAAAGATGCGCATCCTCGCCATACGCGGTCGCAATCTTACCAGTCTGGCCGATCAGTTCGAGGTTGACTTCGAGTCCGAGCCACTCCGCTCGGCGGGTCTTTTCGCGATCACCGGCGATACGGGGGCCGGCAAATCGACGATCCTTGACGCCCTCTGTCTCGCGCTCTATGGCGAGTGCCCGCGACTGAGCTCAGGCGAGGGCCGCGAGACGGTACCGGACCCTGGTGGCGAGATACAGGCGAACGACCCTCGGTCTTGCCTCCGCCGTGGAGCCGCCGAGGGCTGCGCAGAGGTCGACTACGTCGGCTCAGATGGGATGCGCTACCGGGCAAACTGGACGGCGCGGCGCGCCCGCAACAAGGCGAGCGGCAAGCTTCAAAACGTGGCGCGTTCGCTGCACAACCTTGACACGTGCAGCCTTGAGGAGTCTTCGCTCAGTGGAGTTCGCGAACGAGTCGAACAGACCACCGGGCTGACCTATGAGGAATTTCGGCGCACCGTCTTGCTCGCTCAAGGCGAATTCGACGCGCTGCTCCGGGCCAACGGTAACGACAGGGCAGACCTTCTCGAGAAGATCACGGGCACGGTGGTGTACCGCGAGATCTCGCGCCGGGCGTTCGAACGATTTCAGGCCGAGGAAGGCATCGTAAAGGCTCTTGGGGAGCGGCGGTCTGAACACAAGGTGATGACCGAAGAAGAGAGAGCCGCTAAGACCCGCGAACAGGTTGCTCTGCAAAAGGAAGACGTGGAAGACGGCGTCAGATGCACTGAAGTCGAGGGGCTGATCGGTCGCCATGAAGCGATCAGAAGGGCTAAGTCGGAGCTGGCGTCTGCGAAGGAGAGGTTTATTTCCGCCACCACTGCCGCGGAAGCCGCGGAACAAGATCGCCGCCAGCTCGCTCTATTAGCGCGGGCCGAGCCGCTGCGCACGCCCTTGTCCCGTGCCGAAGACTGTAAGGAGGCGCTTCGGAAAGCCGTCGAGAGGCTTGACAAAGTGCATGGCGAGCTCGATCAGGCCGAGCTTGCCGACCGAGAGGCGTCTCACAAGGCAACCGACGCCGAGCGTGCGCTTAGCGAGATCAACGAGAAGATCGAGGAATTTACCCCGGAATGGGACCGAGCCACTGCCCTCGATGCAGACGTCACCGGAGCAAGTGACGAGCTCGCAAAGGCCGAAGAGTCCGCCGTGAAAGCAGCCGACATGCGAGACACGGCCGCGGAAGAGTACGAGGCTTGCAATCGGAAGTTCTCCGAGGCGAAGACCGCGCTGGACGGTGCATGGATCGAAGCGGATCGCCTAGCTCCGCTGAAGACGATCGGCGAGCGGTGGGACGAGGTCGAAGCCAAGATGACGAAGCGCGCGGGCTTCCAGTCCGAGCGGGATGGGAAGCGGCAGGAGATCGAATCTCTCGGCAACACAATCGCTGGCCATGAGGCCACGCTGCGCGGATACGCCGACTTGGACCTACGGGACACTGAAGAGCGCAGCAAGCTAGATGAGCGCATTGGGGAACAACGGAACGCCCTTGCGGCCATTAACGAAGCTTCCCAGGAAAGCCGCCGAGATCGGCTTAGTGGTTTAGCGGAGACCCTCCGCTCTATCGGAAGGGCGACTGAGGACTACCGCCAAGCCGCGACGGATATCGATCAAGCCGAACGGCTACTCCGGGAAGTCGAAACTCAACACGCGAAGGCCTCCGAGATGGAGGTTGAAGCGAACCGGGACCGATCGACGGCGCAGGCACAACTGGACCTCTTGGTCGAACCGCTTGCGCGCGCCGAAGACGCCATCTCGCCGGAAGCGGAGAGCCTCCGGATGCGGCTGGCGCCGGGAGAAGCCTGTCCCGTCTGCGGTTCCTGTGAGCATCCCGTCCATGCTGACGCCGCGCTTGCCGCTATCGCGGAAGATCTGCGGGGAAAAGTGGCCACTGCGCGGAGGGCGCTGTCCGAAGCCGAGATGAAGCTCGTCGACGTTCACGGGCTTAAGGCCGCAGCGACCGCGCGGATGACCGATGCGCGAGGACTTGCGGATCGGGCGCGCACGCAACTTGGACAAGCTTTGTCCAAGTTCGGTGCAGCGCACGCTGAAGTCGACTCAGCCTGGAGTGCCGAAGGACTGGCGAAGACGCTCCCCCGCACGCCGTCGGAGTTTGACGGGAGCTGGAATGAACTGCTGGAGGCGGAGCGCGCAACCTGCGCTTCACGCCTGAAGAATGCACGCGACTTGCGCAGGTCGATCGAGGTGCTCGTTGCGGGCCGGGAGACGCTGACCACAACGATCGAGGGACGCGCCTCTTTGAGGACCACGGCGGAAAGGGAGCTGAACACGGCGCGCACTTCCCTGCGGGTCGCCGAAGAAGCCCTAAAGACAAGCGTCGAACGGCTAGACTCGTCGGATCGGGAGCTGACGCCCTGGCTGGCACCGGCCGGCGTCGGTCCCGCGGACTTGGAACGCGATGCCCGAGGCTGCCTCCGGCAGCTCGCAGCCAAGTCAGCGTCGTGGCGCACGGCCAAATCAGCCTTGCAGCAGGCGGAAACCGCGGTGCGGGAATTCGAACTGGCCCTTATTGCCGGAAGGGCCAAGGCCTGCAGCGCCGTGGACGCCGCGACGAAGGCTGAGGAGGCCGTTCTCGAGCGTCGAGAGACCCTAAAAGGGAAGCGCTCGCAGCGGTCGAGTTTGCTAGGCGGCGAGGCGACTGACGTCCACAAGGGGCGCTTGACGGCGGATCGGACCGCCGTCGCGAAGATCTGTCAGGACGCCACACTCGAGGCGACCGCAGCTGCCGCGAAGCTCGCCGCCGCCAAACAAGCAGTCGACTCCGCGACCGAGAGGCATAAGGAAGGAGTCGGGGCTGCCGAAGCCGCCGAGGAAGCATTCAGCAGGGTGCTGGATTCTACGGGCATCGAACGCAGCCAAGCCAAGGGTCTCCTTGCCGTTTCAGTGGAAGATGCTGAAGCTTTGCGAAAGATGCTCGCGGAACTGGATCAAGCGGTTATACAAGCACAATCGGCGCTGAAGGAACGCGAAGCCGATCTCGCTTCGGCGCTGGCCCCCGGGGAACCGGAGACATTGTGCGCGGACTTGGAAGTCGAGCTCTCTACGCTCAAGGAACGGCAAAAGGAAAGACAGGGCCATATCGGCGCCTTGGTCAGTGAGCTGCGTCACGACGACGTGCAAAGGAAACATGTCGCTGAGTTTGATAGGGAGATTGAGAAAGCTTCAGCGAACGCCAAGGTCTGGAAGGAAGTCAGTGAGGCGATCGGCTCGAAGGATGGGTCGAAATTCGCTCGTTTTGCGCAGAGTATCACGCTTGAACTGCTTCTCGAACTAGCCAACCGGCATCTTGCCGATCTGAAGCCCCGTTATTGCTTGGTGAAGACCGGTGAACTCGGCTTCCACGTCATCGATAACGATCTCGGGGAAGAACGGCGTTCCACGCGGAGCCTGTCGGGAGGGGAACGCTTCCTAGTCTCGCTGGCACTCGCCTTGGCTTTGTCCGGGCTTGGTGGCCGGCAGACCTTCGCGGACATGGTCTTCATCGACGAGGGGTTCGGGTCGCTCGACGCCGACAGCCTGGATGTTGCCATCGACGCACTTGAGACACTGCAGAGCCAAGGCCGAAATGTGGGTGTCATTAGCCATGTGGATGCCATGAAAGATCGTATCCCGGTGCAGGTCAGAGTCGTGAAACAGGGCGCCGGAAGGAGCGTTTTGAAAACTTTCGGAGCACACGATTGGGCGGCTTGACGGGGCGATGTCGCGCCTCTGTTGGCGTTGCATGCCTTGGCTACATGAACAGCGCGCCAAATTGTAAGTGCTTATCGAGCGGACGAGGTTGCTGAGCGAATCCGTCCGTGACACGATTCCGCGTTTTTCAAGTAATGCGTGCGCCGAAACAACGCGGTCAAGCCAAGGCGCATCAAAGGTGGGGGCGTTTCGTCGGCAGATGCAAGTGCGCAGAACGGTGGTCGTTCATACGATCCTCGCCGGTCACATGGTTCGGGTACATGCCGCCCGCCGCAACGAAGCCGGCGTGCAGGTCATGACCATGGGCCAGCTTGCCGCGAGGCTTGCCGGCGGCCTTCTTCAACCTGTCGATCTCAACGTCCTCACGGAAGCCGTCAGCGACACGCTTCCCGACGTCGAGATGGGCGAACTCGAGCCTATTAAGGGCCTGCCAGGAATGCCGGCGGCCGTCACCGCCACGTTCGACAAGGCGTGGCGCGCCGGAATTGATCTGTCGCACGTCGGCCATCCACGAACCGACGCATTGGCGTCGCTCGAGCGGGCGGTCGTCCAGCGCTTGCCGGCATCGATGAAGCGTCCGCGCGATCTGGTTGAGATGGCGCTGCGACGGATTGGACATGCGCCGGCCGTAATCGGTCCTCTGGAAATCCAAGGCCACAGCGAGATGTCGCCATGCTGGCGTCCCCTCCTGATCACGCTCGCCGGGACCATCCCGGTGTCGTGGATCGCCGGCCCGAGGCCCGTGCCGGATTGGCTGAAGGGCACGAAGGTCGAGGTGGTTACGGCGTCGGCGACCGAGCCACAGCCGGAGGTGTTCTCCTGCGCAAATCCGCTTCATGAGGTCGGCGAGGCTTTCCGCTGGATGAGGGCGCTGCTGGCCAAGGGTGTATCGGCGTCGGACATCGCCATCGTGGCGGCCAGCCCCGGCGACTACGACGACCACGTGCTCTCAACGGCGCGCGACGCTAATCTTCCCATCCACTTCGTGCACGGCGTGAAGGCGCTGACCACCGCCGACGGGCAGGCGGCCGCAGCGCTGGCGGAGGTGCTGATCAAGGGGCTGTCCCAGGAACGGGCGCGCCGCCTGCTGTCGCTGATGCAGGGGGGGCCGCTGCGCGATTTGCCGGTAGGGTGGATGCGACTTCTTCCCGTCGACGCTCCACTGACCTCGGCCGAGCGGTGGGAGAGGGTGCTGAGGCAGGCGGACGACGCCGAATGGCCGGATGGCAAGAACCGGACCGCCAACGTGATGGAGGTGATCCGGTTGCTGTACCGGGGCACCGAGTCGGCGGAGCTGGCGGGCGAAACGTTACTGAGCGGGGTTCAACGGTCCCTGTGGCGGCGGGCGCTGCGGGAGGGGCCAGCGCAGGCCCTGCCGGTCACCTTGGCGGGATTACGCATCGAAGACGGCATCGAGCCCGCCGCCAACGCGATCTGGACGTCCGCGATCGCACTTGCCTCTTCGCCACGACCGCACGTCTGGTTGCTGGGACTGAACGCTGGCCGATGGCCCCGGCGGATTTCCGAGGACCGGCTCATTCCGGATCACGTGATTCCGATCGAGCAGTTCGATCCTCTGCCAGTTGCGGACGGCGACAAGCGGGATATCCAAACGATCGTGGGCACGGCGCAAAGCGTCGCGATTTCGTTCAGCCGGCGCGACGTCGAGGGCCGCATGCTCGGGCGCTCGCCGCTGATCTCCGATATTCCTAGTCCGGAGACCTATCTCGACCGTGCCGGCACGCCCGAACATGCCTTCA
This sequence comes from Bradyrhizobium erythrophlei, assembly GCA_900129675.1. Classification (GTDB taxonomy): domain Bacteria; phylum Pseudomonadota; class Alphaproteobacteria; order Rhizobiales; family Xanthobacteraceae; genus Bradyrhizobium; species Bradyrhizobium erythrophlei_A. The sequence continues at coordinate 1,223,142 of FSRD01000003.1, forward strand.
GCGAAGCCGACCGTCTTCTGGCCCGTCCCTCCGAGTTCTCGAACTTGCCGATCGCAGTCTCCGGACTGGCGTGCTGGCGCGACTGGCACCGCAACGAGATCACGGCGCACGACGGACTGATCGCGCCGGCTCACGCGCGATTGACCAAGTTGCTCGAGCGACCGCTGTCGGCGACGTCGCTGAAGATGCTCCTGCGGGATCCGATCCGCTTCGTCTGGCGCTACGGTCTAGGATGGAAGGCTCCGGAGGACGCTGACGAGCCGCTGACCCTTGACCCAAACGCCTTCGGGACGTTCGTCCACGCTGTGCTCCGCGACGCCGTCGAGCAATTGGAGGGAGATGGTGGGGTCGCCGGGGCCGACCAGGCCCGGACCGAAGCCGCACTTGCCGACGCACGCGAGCGCGCCGTCGCCCTATGGGAGAATGCCCAGCCGGTGCCGCCGGACGTGATCTGGCGCAGCACCACAGCGCGCGGGCATGTTCTTGCGGCCGCCGTGCTGGCGTATGGACTGGAACCGCTGCCAAAGCAGAGGACCTGGTGCGAAATCCCGTTTGGAAAGGCGGACCCGAAGGACAATGGCCGCGATCTGCCCTGGTCGGTCGGCGCGCCTGTCGAGATTCCGGGGACCGGTCTGTTGATCGAAGGACAGATCGATCGGCTCGATCTTGCAGGCGACAGGTCGCGGGCACGCGTCATCGACTACAAGACCGGGAAGATCGGCAAGAAGATGGACGAGGTGGTTATCAAGGGCGGCGCCGAACTGCAGCGCTGTCTCTATGCCTTCGCGGTCAAGACGCTGCTCGGCGGCGGCGTGACGATCGAGGCCTCGCTGCTCTATCCGAACGCCGCCGAAGGCGATCAGGCGCTGTTTCCGCTGACGGACCTTGACGGGACGCTGGCGAAGGTGTCATCCGCGGTGGTTGCCTCCCGTAACGCGTTGCTGGCCGGCGTAGCGCCGCCGGGCGAAGACGCCGCAAGCGACTACAACGATCACGCCTTCGCGCTACCGGCCAACGCGGGATACCTGCCGCGCAAGCTGCCGCTCGCGCTGACCGCGCTCGGGCCCGCCGCCGCGGTGTGGGAGGAGCCATGAAGATCATACCGGACCTCGCGTCACGGCTGACCGCGCTGACGGCCGTCGACCGAACCCTGCTGGTGGAAGCCGGCGCCGGATCAGGCAAGACGTCGGTGATGGCCGGCCGGGTCGCCGTGCTGTTCGCACGCGGCGTCGCTCCGAAGCACATCGCTGCGATCACCTTCACCGAATTCGCCGCCAGCGAACTCCGTCTCCGGATCGAGAAGTTCACGATGGCGCTCGCCAGGGGCGAGGTGCCCCGCGACCTGGCCCAAGCGTTTCCGAATGGCGTTCCGGAGGCGGAGAAGGCGAATGTCTATCGCGCCTTCCAGTCCTTCGACCAGCTCACCTGCAGCACCATCCATGGCTTCGCGCAGGCACTGATAAAGCCCTATCCGGCCGAGGCGGGCATCGATCCCGGGGCGAACATCGTCGATCCCACCGAAGCGGACCTGGCCTTCAAGGAGCGCTACGACGCCTGGCTGAAGGAGAGGCTTTCCGGGCATGCCGGCGATGGCCTGATCGCCCAGATCATCCTCGCAAGCGAGTCCGCCGGACTGACGCTCGTCGAGGAGGTAGCGCAGTTCCTGCGTAAGAACCGGGACGCCCGCTGCGCGCGGACGGCGTGGTCCTCGCGCACCATGGCGGATTTCGCAGAGGCGGCGGAGCAATTCGAAGCGGACCTTGGCGGCTATGCCTACGGCGAAGAGAACACGGCGGTCAAATGTCGGGCGATGCGCGTTCTCGCCGATCTTCTCAGCGGCCATGGACTGGCTGAGTCCGCGCCGAGCAACGCCGCCCTGATCGGGGCGCTCGACTTTGAGCGCGACGAGAGCTGCTTCACCCAAGCGGGCGGGCGAAGGGCTTTGCAGACCAAAACGAAGTGGCAGGAGGTCGCCGCCAAGGCGGGCCTGTCAAAGGCCGACGGAACGGCTGCGTTCGATGCGATCCTTCCTCGATACACGACCTGCCATGACGCCCTGGAGGCATTGCTCGGCGCCATCGCTGGTGAAGTGCTGTCGCGGCTGTGCGAGGAGACGCGGAGCCTTCTGCAGGATTGGCGCGACTACAAGCGGGGTGCGGCGCTTCTGGACTTCGACGACCTGCTCTACACCGCGCGCGACCTGCTGCGCGACCACGGGGCGGTGAGGCGGGCGCTGTCGCAGCGTTTCCGGCACGTCATGGTCGATGAATTCCAAGACACCGATCCGCTGCAAACGGAGATCCTGTGGCTGATCTGTGGGGATGATTGCGCTGGAGACGATGCGCTGGCCCGTCCGCTACGTCACGGCAGCCTGTTCATGGTGGGCGACCCCAAGCAGGCGATCTACCGTTTCCGCGGCGCCGACGTGAACGCCTACATCGCCGCACGGTCGGCGGTTGACGCTGGCTCGCAGATCAAGATCACCGCCAACTTCCGGTCAGCCGAGCCGATCCTCGATTTCGTCAACGCGCGATTCGAGCCGGCCCTGTCCGCGGTCGGGCAGCCCGGATTCTCTGAACTGTCCCCGATCCATCCAGCGATCGGAGGCAAGCCAGGCGTGTGCGCACTGGAGGTCGTGGTCGATGGCGAAAAGCCCAAGGCCGCCGCCATCCGCGACGCCGAGGCAGCCGCGGTCGCCGACCTGTGCGACAGGATGGTCGGCAATCTGGAGGTCCGCGACCAACACACTGGCGAGATGAGGCCGTGCCGTTTCGGCGACATCGCCCTGTTGGCGCCGGTCGGTACCGAGCTCTGGCGCTTCGAGGAGGCGCTGGAGGATCTCGCAATCCCGGTTTCGACCCAGGCAGGCAAGGGGTTCTTCCGGCGGCAGGAAATCCAGGATCTGATCGGGCTGACCCGCACTCTCGCCGATCCGCGCGACACGCTCGCGTTCGGCGCTCTGCTGCGTGGACCGCTGGTCGGCCTCTCCGAAACCGAGCTGCTCGACACCTCGGAAGCGCTACCGTCCGATCCGGAGCAGCATGGGCTGCCGATGCTCACGATCCGGACCGATCCAGCGAGCGTGGCCCATGCGCTCGCCAAGGATGTCATGACGAAGCTGTCCTCGCTGCGCAAGCGGGCGCGTACCACGACGCCGTACGCGCTTCTCGCCGACGCGATCGCGGCGCTCCATGTCCGCGCGCAGATCCGGCAGCGGTTCAAGGCCGGCGCCGAACGGGCGGTAGCTAATGTCGATCTCTTCCTCGACATGGCGCGGGCCTACGACGTCCGCGGCCTGCGGGCGTTCGCGAGCGAAATGCGCGCGAACTGGGAGGAGGCGGTCCGCCAAGTCGAGGGGCGGCCCGACGCCGAGCAAGAAGCGGTCTCACTGATCACTGTCCATGCGGCCAAAGGTCTCGAATGGCCGGTCGTCATCCCGATCAACATGACTGGTGCGCCAAAGGCCGAGTCGGGCCTGGTTCAGGACCGCTCGAAGAATCTGTTCTCGATCCCGATCCTCGGCGTCTGCCCGGCGGACCATGCCGCTATCGAGGCTCGCGCCGACGAGGAGCAGCGGCGCGAGCGCGTACGACTCTGGTACGTGGCCGCGACCCGGGCGCGCGACCTGCTGATTCTGCCCAGGCACTCCACCGACCTGTCGGACAAGTGCTGGGCGAGGCTCGTCGATTTGGGCATTACGGGCCTGCCGGCGATCAACCCGAATGACGTCGGCACTGTGAAGGAAAGGAACATCACGCACAGGGAGAACGGCCAGACCCGCGAGACCTTCGCCGCCGAGGCAACCGCTATCTTCGATGCGCGCAAGACTGTGGTCTGGCGTCGCCCGAGCCGGAGCGAACTCGATCAGGTCGATCAGACGGAACCGAAGGTCGAAAACGGGGAGATCCCAGAAGCCGCCGCCCTGGAGCCGGCGGCCGTTCTCGGCAGTTCGACGCGCGGCACCATCCTTCACAAGCTAATCGAGGAGGTGCTGACCGGAGAAACCTGCGACGCGAAGACGGACCTCGAAACTCGGGCCGCCGAACTGATCCGGCAGGTGGGGCAGGAGCCGGCAGCCGACCCGAAGGTAGGCATTAGCGCGGTTGAGGTGGCCGCCACGGTGCTGCGGACGCTCGCCCTTCCGGACATCAGGAAGCTGCGGCTCCGCCTCGTCCCCGAACTCCCATTGTTTGGAAGCGAGATGAGCAACGGCGAGGAGATCCTGCTCTCCGGACAGGCCGACGCGATCGCACTCGATGACGCCGGCGCCATCGACGCGGTCGTGGATTGGAAGAGCGACGTTGCTCCAGACGAGTCGAGCATCGGTCACTACAGGCAGCAGATCGCCGACTACCGGAAACAGACTAACGCCAAGCGGGCGCTGCTGGTCTTCATGACCACCGGGCGGGTTGTCGATGTCGCATGATCAAGCCGACGAGACCGGAGCCACGGCTGGTGTTCAGCGGTCCGTGGGACGCAGTGATGGCCCCGGTCTTCATGCCCAACCAACGCTCTCCGAGGCCACTGTGCCGCGGTGGCCCAAAAGCGACTAGTGACGAAGCCAGTCCAACCAACAAGCAGTTTCACGATCGCGACAGGATCATCATATGGAATTTATATCGGGTGCTAAAGCGCTGGAAACCATCGCTCCTATACTGAGGGCGGAGAGACAGCAGATTGCGATCGCAGTTGCGTTCTGGGGGAGCGACGCAAAGAGGTTGCTTGAGATAGACAAGTGGCAGGCGAGCAGCATCCAGGTGATCTGTGATGCGACGAGCGGCGCATGCAACCCGAATGCACTCAGATATCTTCAGGACAAAATCGGAGGGAATCTTTTCACAAATCCGCGATTGCATGCGAAGGTTTATTGGACCCCAAAATGTGCACTAGTCACATCTGCCAACGCCTCTGCTAACGGATTGTCACTACAGGATGGAGAGCAGGCGGCGAACATCGAGGCCGGTGTCATTCTGCACTCGCCAGATATTCTTCTCAAAGTGAAACAGTGGTTTGATCAAAGTCTAAAGCTTCCAGACACAGCGGTGGTGGACAATTCTGTGCTCGATGAGGCCACCAGAATGTGGAAGTTGCGGCGGACCACCAGGCGAACGGTCGCTGCCAGCCTCCTAGATGCTTTAATGGACAAAGAAATAATCGCCGACAGGAATATTGTCGTATGCAACTACGAGGATGAAGAAAGAAGCAGGGAAGGAAAAGTGCAGCACTTTGCGCTGAAAGACGAATGGGAAAGGGGCTCCTTAAAGGCGCCCGTTTCTATCGAAAAAACGGTGGAATTCACGTCTGTGGATGATTACGAAGAGCTGCAGTCCTCCTTGAAGCATTACCCTTGGGAATCGTGGGTCATTGATCTAACCGACCCCAGCTCAATTTTCTGGTTTGTTCCTGAGAAGAGTAGAGCTAGGAAAAATCGTAAGACCGTTACTATTCCTCTCTTCGGAGCGAAGCGGATCCCCCTTGGGGGGCGTCTAATAAAACTAACGAAGGAAGATCGTGCGGAGCTAAACCGCCGTTGGAAGAAGCGGTTCGGAAGCAAGAATAATGAATGGGTTCCGATCTCGGACCTGGCTGACTAGCTGCAAGCGGTCGAAGGAAGACGCTGTTGCCAAAGCAGACAAGCAAAAGCCCAGCGCACCTTAAGGGCGGTTCGTTGGTCCAAATTGCGCGATGGGTGTACTTCGATGCATGCATTCATCATAGCGAAAGGCGTTTCTGTCCGGCCGAGAGCGCCGATAAGAGCCGGACTGTACTTCTCGGGTCCGCAACTGTTCACGATGATATAATCGCGCTCTTTCCCGAGGGCAGTGGGGAATCTCGTCAGTTTGTGTTTTCAGCTGAAGCCTCGTCCAGCATGAAAGGACGTGAGCAATGGTCAGCTCAAATCGGCTACAACAATCGAGTCCCGGGAGCAGGCCTGCGGAGCGAGTGGTTCTTATCCTGTTTTCTGCCCTATAAAGTTTTTAGAGAGCTTGACGAGGACGTTCTGGCCGGTCGCGCGAAATTCATTCTCGCAGCGTTTGAGAGTGACATGATGGTAGGCTTTGTGTGAGCCTGGCAAGCAAAGTCGAAGAAGGTGAGCAGTGCCGGAACCACTTCAACTGTTGATTGACCCGGGTCAAATTCGCGAATCCTTTTCCATTTGGCGCAATGCTATGGAGCAGCAGGGTCACAGGCGCGGCAATATTTGGTGGCTACCCGAAGGGAAAATATACTTCCGCAGCAAGGGAGGAGATTTCAAACTCGGCTACGACCCTACCGGCGAGAACTGGACCGTTGAGTTGAATGAGCCGGAGCAAGGAACGGAAAATCCTCTATCGGGGCTCGCGCGAAATTCAAACGGACAACGCTATCTGCTCAGGCAAGGTACGTTGCACAAGAATGCGCAATCTGTCCGCGTAGAGAGTAATGAGTTTGAAGAACGAACCGGCCTCAAGCCCGCTGCCGTAACGATAGACGGCAAATCGGCAAAGCGCGCGTGGTTCATCGTGACGGCGCTTGATCGCCCGGCAGCGGAAATCTGTCAGAACACGGCAGCCTTCGTGGATCGGTGCTGCCTCGCCAGGGACCCAAATGCCGCGCTGGTAGCGAAGCATGATCGCGAACGCCTCACCGAACTCTTCGGCAAGCCGGAGCAAGGTGGTCAAATCACAGGGCATCCCACCATCAACCTTAATCAGAGGCGTCGCATTCAAGGTGAGGTCTGGCAGAAGCTGAACGCCCTTCTCCTGGCCGACGGGCGCCGTCTCGATAAGCCCAAGCCCGTGGCTATGAGGTTGATGGCGAAATCGAAGCCCCAACCGAGAGGCTGCTCATTGAAATTAAGACCGATAGTACCGCAGCCGATGTCTACACAGGAATAGGCCAGCTAACCGTTTATCCGAAGTTACTCCCGCGGCTTTTGGATCACCGTCGCGTCCTTCTCCTTCCGCGCTCGCCATCAGGCGCGCTCATTGAAGCGATCCGCGAATGCGGCGTTGACCTACATAGCTACGAACTAAAATTGGATGGCGAGCAGGTGTACGTCAACTTCTCTGCGCAGTTTCTTCAGCTTTGCAATCTAGGTTCCTAGTATGTGTAGCATGAGACTGCTTCGTATGTGTAGCATGAGACTGCTTCCTTGATTTAAGGCAACCGGCAAGCTGATCCTGACAATTTCACCGGGCTTCTAACTGTGCCATAGGGGCTTGATGGGGAACCCCTTGCCGTGGTCGCGGCCAACGCTCTCGTTGGCGTGGCGGTAGTGGCATAGAAAAATCGGCTCGGTGGGCCCAGCGTCTGACTTTCAGCGCCCGGCATCATCCATGTGATGATGTTGGTGATCGAGGTGAACTCAGGCGATCGAAAGGCCTGAGGAATTTTGAGTAATGTAACAGCGGTGCTGAGGGTCAATTGTTTGGGTATATTTTGGAGAGCGCAGTGAAATATGGTTCCGTCGAATACCAATACGCTCGGCCCATCGCGCAGGGCCTCGTCGAAGACGCTGACTTCAGGCGCTGGGTGTTATTGAAATCAAAATTCTCTGACGCTTCTGAGGCGCGCATTCTCCACAGGGAAATGAAGGCGCATAGGAATAACCCGACTGCCGAGTGGTGGAGATTCTACTTCGCCGAGGGGTGCCGTTGTCTAGGCTGCAGCGGGAAGGAGACCGACATTTTCGCGATGTTTGAAGACGCCGCAGGATTTAGGTTCGCTATACATTTCGAAATCAAGCAACCAAAGGACAAGTTCAAGGCTGATGGCGTTCAAGCGCGAGGGTATCCATTGCGGGCTGAATGCTGGGCGCGCAATCCTCCGCCGAGAGTGCTACGCCACCAAGGCGCATCGACCGGAATATTTCTTAGTGAGACCAAGAGGACCGAGTACGCTCTCCATCTCGGCAACTTCCAAACACAGATCACCTTCGAAGAGATAGAACGACACTTTCCGCACCTAGCCGTATGGCGACCCGACAATAATTAGAATTCGTCATACTTCAGGTGTTGCCACACCAGCCCTGGTATCTGACGGTGATGCTTACTTGTAGAAGGTGTCCCGCATCAGATGCGAGCGATCCCGTTTGATGTTGGCGACCTGCCGAGCGCTCATCTTGGCGCCCGACATTATGGCTAATGGCAGAAGTATATTGGCGCGGTCGAACCGAGCTCGAATGCCGAAAAGGTCTGAAACGAGGTCGTGCAATCTCGTTATGCGGCTATGGACACGTCGGGAAACCGTTCCGCACGATGGACACAGACCAACGCTTCCCGACGCCCGGACCGCAATAACGGCCTTATCACCTTCGAAGTACGCACTCTCTACAACAAATCCACTCGGCACCAGATTGGAGCGCTGGAGTGCCTGCTGCATGGCGCTGATTCTCCCCCAATCAAAGCGTTCGGCGTCCAATTTTTGCAGGCCGAATGACACGCGATTTGGCCGAAGAGCGTCGGAACTGAAAGGTTCACGATATTGCGGAGGCGCTGAACGGACATAGACTATCGACCTCGGCGCCGCTCATTGGGCTGGCGTGGGTTGAGTGAGGCAGCGTATGCCGCCGCCCCCGCGTAAAAGAGCGTTCACGCCCAGCATGCGTATATCGCGTCCGCCGAACAGGGGGGCGAGACGACGTTCGGCCTCGAAATCGGCAGGGAGATCGCCGAGCCTGGCCGTGAGCACGGATCCGCGGGTGACGAAGAGGTTGAGGTAGGTGGCGGCGAAACTGTCGTCCGTGCTTTCGAGCCGATCCCGATCCGGGGCAGCACAACAGACCAGCCGGGATAGCCGACCTTCGGCCGCGTCCCGGCGGAGCCGCGCAATGTCGCGGGCGCGGGATCGCCGTCCGCGCCCTCGCGTCATGCTCTCTACGAGAAGGCCTCCATCGGGCAGGAAGGCCAGATACCCGTCTGGATGGCCGGTCGTGATTGGCTCGCTTTGGTCGCCTTCGAGCCAAATTGTGGTGTGCATGCCAAGCGCGCGGAAGGCCCTCGTGACGTCTTCCTCTGCAAGGTGAGGATTGCGGCTCAAAAGGCAGCTCCTGGTAGCGACGACCAGACCCTTGCCATCGGTGATGAAACCTCCGCCCTCACCGACGAACGGCACGCCGATCACGGGCACACCGAAATCGAAGGTGCGCGCAAGGCGGTCGCCGGAGCGGGACCCGCGAGTGCCGTCCCAGGCATTGAAGTTGAGGTCGATGGCGACGATCTCGTCTTCCCGGTGGGCGAAGACCGGGGCGATGTCGCGCATCCAGATGTCATCGACGGGGGCCGGCATGATCTCCACCTCCGCGCCGAAGCCCCGAGCCCTCGCGGCACCAATGAGGTCCGGCGGGGTCAGCAGGGTCACCGGCTCGTCCTCGGCGATGGTGCGGATCACCGTATCAAGTTCGTTCTCGACGCGCTCGCGATCGGCGCCCCATTCTCGATGTACAGCCCAAGCCATGACGGTCCGGGAATGGGGCTCGAAGTCGGCCGGAATGCGGATCCCGGACGCAGACATCAGGCTGCCTGTGTCGTCGACGGGACGGGTGGATTCCGCCACTTCCAGCGCCAGGGGCGGTCGGCATCTTTAGTGATGTTGATGCGTACGCCGTTGATAAGATCGTCGATCGGATCGACCGGACGGTAGATGCGGAACGGCGGCCTGAACAACGACGCTCCGTCCAGCAGCGGATAGATCCCAAGCGCCTCGCCCACTGAGCAGGGCCCATTGCAGATCTTCTTTTCGAAGCCCTTCGCCCGGGTGCGGATGTCGCGGTCGGCGGTGGGATCAGCGCTGCGGCGAGCGGCCGATCGCGGCGCGGATCAGCACGGAGCTTCCCTGACCTTCGGCTCCGCAGACGAGATCCATCGCCCACATTCCGGACCTGGCGTAGGGGTGGATATAGACGTGTCCGTGCGGCAGCAGCTGTGAAGGGGCGTCGTGGCTCGCGCGGTCGCTCTCGTCGTAGGCCTCCACCTCCGAGAGAGCGATGGCGACGTCCTCCCCTCGGTTGTCGTGATGCAGACAGCGCATACTTGAAACGAGCGAGGAATGAGAGTTTCTCCGTGAGGCCGACGAGTTCGGTTGACGCCAAGCCAACGATGCCATCGACAAGGGGGCCGGTCAGTGCGTGCGGAGCTTCAGCCCGGCGCGACAAAATCATCGCAAGCGCATTCATCGTATCTCCAATATGTCCTCGGGAGAAGCATCGAGCGGAGCAAGTGTGGTCCAATCGAGCATTATCGGCGCTCGCTGAAGGGGTTTGCCTGCCATCACGGCTGAAACGAGCAGCGTGAAGATGAGTTCGCTCTTACCGGACCCTGGTGGGCCTTGGATCACGGTCAGGCCGTGCTCTAGCGCGGCCTCGGCGGCATCGTGCTGATGATCGGTCAGTGCCTTCTGTTCACCGACCGGCAGGACATTGATCCCATCGTCTGCACCTGAAGGGGGCGAAGAAGCTGCGAGCAGCGTCGACAGCGCCGTATTTGCCAATCTTTCTTCCGGCCAATCGCGGATCTGCTCGAGATCTTCAGCAACAGCTTTGGTAAAGCTGCCCTCTTCGGGGAGAAACAGTGCTGCTGCGTTTCGCAGGCCTTTGCCCAGTGTCGATATTTCGGAAGCCAGCTCGCCGGGCTTGAGGTTCATGCCTCCGATGGTCGCGAAGGAGTGTCTGAGGCGGTCGCTGATGCCGCCGATGGTGTTGTCTTCGCCTTCCGCAAAGAGTTGCTCGGGTATTTCGCCCGGCTTCCAGGGCGTGTGGCGGCAGACTTCGTGCACCCAGGCAGGGTTGAGTGCTGGCTGGGGATCTTCGATGTCGAGAACGACGTCCTTGCCCTCGAGGCGAAATTCGACCGGCAGGATCAGGGCGGGGATGAACAACTGACCCTGAGATGAAGGGAATACAGAGACGGGCCAACCGATGGCAGGTGACGAAAGATTGCGTTTTGACAACGCTTCGACAAAAGGTTCGGGAAGGCGCTCGGTGCTGATGCGAATGGTCGCGTCAATCCACCACGTCCCAACGAGCCGCAGAAATTGCCAAAGGGAGCCATGACGATCTTCAAAGGCTTCGACCCGTCCGCGCGGATCCTTGCGTTGTGTGGCCGCGTAGTAGCCGAGCAGTGATCGCCAATCTGGCAGGGAACCATTGTTTTCCGATTTGCTCGAAACGAGATCGTCTCCGGACCTCCGCAGCGGATACCATGTCGCATCAACGGCAGTCAGGGAATTGGCAGAGGCGCCGCCCGGGTCGGAGGACTTATCTCGGCCCGAGGGCGTGGCAACCTTGCGGCTGGTTTGCAGACGTGCCACCTGCCAACGACCGGATGGATCCCGAATAACTTCGCCGCGCGCCGCCAGAGCGCCAAGACCGGCCAACAGTTCCGAGGCATTCAGCCGAATACCTGAGACGCTCAGTCGCCAAATGAGCTGATCGTCGGTTGCACCGCGTGGAAAAAGCGAAAGCAGCTGACGAATGGTCTGGTCGAACACTATTGTCTCTCGCCCAGCATTCGGAGATCAATCGTCAGAAAAGTCGCGTGCTCGTTGAATTACCGAGAGCCGCGTCACCAAGCTCGACGCACATGGTTCCGCCGTATCCCCACTATATAATCATGGATTGTCTGTAAATGATCATACCCGTTCCTCGCCCATAGATTCCTGTTGAGGAGGGCTGATTGCGTCCAGCTTCAGCGACAGGAGCGACGGCTGCGGCGGAGCCCAACGGCCTTTACTTGTGGAGCGGCAACCTGACGTCTACGTCTCCAAAGCGACGGGATCGGAGGAGAGGGCGCTTCTATTTTGACCGTCTCCCGACATCGCTCCGAATCCTCTGGACGCTCAGACGGCTTCCTTCCTTACCCAAGGAGGCGGCGCCTCAGATTGCGGTTCTGGCTGACTCGTTATTGGCTCGAACCGACTCGTTTCTGCCCTTAGTAGGGCACAGCAAGGCCCCACTGGTCGTCGACGCCTGATATCCCTCCGGCTAGTCCCGGCGGCGGTACAATTCGTGACCCGAAATGCCATCGAAGACCTTTCGACTCCGGTGCCTCGGACGGCTTTTCCGGCCGATCTTCCAGTGTCTTGGGGAAGGCGCAAATTCAGTTGGACGACGCGCAGATTTAACTGCTGTAGACGTCCACCGGACCGACGTTCAATTTCGGTCAAAACGGCACACAGGTGTTCGGATCTTCGGGGCGTTCCGCTCACCATTTGCCATCGTGGACCTCAGGGCTGGGTAGAGCGGAAGCGTTGACCAGACTCAAATAGGGCACGAATGACTCAGATCGAACCCGAAACGACAGGCTCTGCATCATCTCCCGGGATCGGTTCGCATAAGGTTTCTTATGCGAAATTCGTCGGGCTTTGGGGACGGGAGCTCCTCCCAATTAGGCGGACCTGAAGGGCTTTTCCAACCTTTCGCTTCGCTATGTCGGCGGCACTTTCCTCCAAGAGGAAACCCCCGCCGTTTCGGGCGGGGCTTTCTCTTTTTTGGGATAGCTACTTGTTTTGGCCGCCAAGTAGAAAATCCTTCCAATGGACATCCGAGAGCCATCTAAATGGACACGAAAATACACGGGATTGAAGCACCGACCAAAATACGTCCCCTAGTGTCTTTGTAAGCCGTTGGAATCTCACAATCCGAATTCCCTGCGGACTGGCGAAATCGGAGGATTGCCGGGCAAAGTACGTCCCCTCATTCAACCCCGCCCTAAGGCAACGTTATCAAGGGCTTATTCGGTCCGCTGCGCCACGAGTTAACGATGAAACGGGGGCGGCGGTTGACCGTTCGGCCCTAGGCGAGATTGCACAATGTCCGGCAATCACCAATCATGTCGTGTTGTCCGCTCTGAACCGGTTGAATCTTGCGAAGGAGCAGTATCAATCGGAAATGAGAAGGCTGATTAACTCAACTCCGCGGGGTGAGGAATTCATCGACAAATCTTGCGAAATTGCTCTTGAAGCCCTGGCAGAGATTCGGAATCTGATCCCCAAAAATGAGACCGAACCAAGCAACGGGATGCAGTGTTCTTGAAATCGCGTGCCGAGGCGTCAGGCCGGCACGTCGACTAGGCTGCCCAGCTGGAAGTTGAATCAGAAGGGCTCGCAGCGAACCTTGAATTCGCCGCGAGCCCTTCTTTATTCGTGCCCCCTACGTTGAGTCCGAGCTTCCGCCTCGCCCTATCAACCCCTATGATGTGATCCACCATGGAGCCTCCAGACGCATGAATATCCAGCCAGAGGATGCGACGGTAACTCCACAGGAGTTCTTCGCCTGGGTGCCTGGGCAGGAGGGACGTTACGAACTGGTCGAGGGCGAGGTCGTCATGATGGCCGGCGCCGGGCGACGGCACGACGCCATTGTTGTCAATCTGATCGCCGCCGTCCGCCCACAGACCAGAGGTGGCCCCTGTCAGACTTTCACAGGCGACACCTACGTTGCAACGACCGGTTCGAACAGGCGGATGCCCGATATGGGTATCGACTGCGGCAAGCCCGACGACAATTCGCTGATGGCTGATAAGCCATCGCTCGTCGTAGAGGTTCTGTCGCCGACCACGGGCGGCTTCGACGTGACGATCAAACTGGCGGAATATCAAGGCGTGCCGTCTCTCGATTACATACTATTCGTAGATACGGAAAATCCGACGATTCACCTTTATCGTCGCGGCGATGGAGGGCTCTGGCAGGATGAGGTGCTCAAGGGCCTGGATGCGGTGGTCGAGCTCAAAAAGTTGAAGGTTTCCGTGCCGCTACGGGACATCTACGAAGGACTTGAATTCAGACCGAAACCCAAGCTGGTGCAGACATCTACAGATGAGCCCGAGCCCGGTGGCGGGTTCAAGCCGACTTGAGCCGGTCATGGCGGAGGGCCGCCAGGCTCGTCCGAAGGACACCCTGGCGAACCGTTTCCGATCTTCTGCTGACGGACCGCAGCCCTCTCGCTCCGATCTATTGCCGTGTTCGCCGAGCGGCAGCACTGTTTGGCCGCGTCCGGACTGTCGGCCTGGCCGGCTCCGGCCGCCTCCACGGGCTCGGCGCCATCCAGCAGCCGATCGAGAAAGGCGTCCAGGTCCTCGGGCGCAAACTGGTCGGCACCCGTGATCCGCGCCCCGAACCCGGGGGGCGATCAGGCCGGCCCTGTAGAGCATGCCCCGCTGGACGCGCGGGGCATTGAGGTATTCGCCGGCCCTGCGGACCGAGAGAGTGGCCGCCGCGCCCTCCCGGGCGATGCTGGAGCCCCGCTGGGCATCGAACAGGCAGTTTCCGTCCGCGAGGTCGCCCGAGCACTCCGGCAGCGTTCCTGACGCCTCCAGCAGCTTTCGGAGACGTTTCGGATGGAGCCCAGTCTCCTTGGACAGGGTCCGGATGGAGTGAAGGTACGGCGGAATGGGGAGCCGGTTGGCGCGATAAAGGTGAAAACCACACGATGGGCCGAATGGAAGGCGGCACGACCCGTCCAGTTCGACGATCAGGCCGTTTTTTCCGCGGCAGAGGATCAGTCCGATGCTGGAATTGTCGCCCTCGGTCCGTAGCTTGTCGTCGACGGCAGCGAGGTAGAAGTTCATCTCCCCTGCGAACTCCGGCTCGAACTCGCCCATCTTGAGATCGATGACCACGTAGCTATGGAGCCGCGTGTGGTAGAAAAGAAGATCGAGGTAATAGTCTTGGCCGGCGACGTCGAGGCGGTACTGACTTCCCATGAATGAGAAGCCCTTACCGAGTTCGAGCAGAAGATCTTTGATGCGTTCGATCAATGCCCTTTCGAGGTGCCGTTCATGAGCGTCTTCGGCGATGTCGACGAAGTCGAGCACGTAGGGATCCTTGAAGAGATCGGCTGCAGCGGCGGCCCGCACCGGCTCCATCGTCGCGTCGAAGTTCGTGATCGCCCGTCCTTGGCGCTCATGGAGCCTTGTCTCGATCTGGTGGACGAGGATGTCACGCGTCCAGCCATGTTCGATGGCGGCCCGCGCGTACCAAAGCCTCTGTCCGTCGTCCTGGAGCTTGTCCAAGAGGGTGACATTCTGGCCCCAGGGCAATTGTGCAACGACCTGTTGCACAATTTGCTGATCTGACCAGGTCAGGGCCAATTAGACTCCAGCGGCATGTCCGAAAAGTGCCATGACCGGTCATAGAGCCGAGCTAAACTGGACCGCCGATTTTGCCACTGAGCATCAAGGGTTCTCGAGACCCTGAGGCAGACTAATCCAGAGCACTGTCTGTTCTTCCGGCGAATGTAGCGATTTGTGTCCTTTGCCATCCACGTCCTCAAACAAGACGAAGCTACCAGCCGGTACGCGCCTCTCATCTCCGTCACTTGTCTGGTATTCTGCCGATCCATCCAGCCTCACGGTCAATACGCGCTCCGGCACTGTATGCCAATCGACCTGTCGCGCACCCGCCGGAATGTGCGTGAAACGGATGCCTGACGCCGCGTACTTCGCCGACACTTCGAATGCAGCGGCATTGGGGTGAACCTGTCGAGAGGTTGTCGGGATTTCGACCTCATCGAAGTGGGACTCGCCGTCGGCTGTCGAGTAAACGCGCAGACACTTCATCTTAGCCCCCGTTCATTGAGTTGCACTACACCACATTCCATGACCGCATAAGAAGCGTCTAGGTCCGAAGTGGGTCAAAGACAGACCTCGGGCCACGTCCGAGCTAGGTCCGTTCATCCCCCGATAGCGGACATGTAGCGACCGCGCTGGCAGTCAGCCCGCCGTGATCGTCGCCGCGGACGAGCGTCCGGATCAGCACGTAGACGCAGAAAGCCCGCCGTTTCCGGCGGGCTTTCTTATCTCGTCGATAGCGGGCTGCAGCACTGGGCAAAGTACGTCCCTTGGTGGCCTCCGCAAATCGTTGAAATCGCAACGGACGAGTCCCGCACATTGGCAAGCTAACCGTCCCTTACCCTGCAAAGTACGTCCTCAAAAATAAAGCGCCGCCAACGGTGACAAAAGCAGCCGTAGAATCGACGCTTACTGCGATACCGAGGCTCTCTTTGGCACAACCGGTTTCAACTGTTCGAGCTGAAGTCAGCGCCTGGCACGCTCTTTACATCGAGGTTCGTCTTGCGGCCCTACAGACGCACTGCGCGGTCTTGGCTGGATCGATGGCCGCAATTGAGGCTGGCTGTCCTTGTGCGTCAATGTGGAAACTCCAATCGTGGGAAGGCTATAAGAAGTAGGCTGGCCTCGAACGAGGGGGTCAGGAGGCGTCCGCCGCGCGGGGAAATCGTGCCCTTTGCAGGGGCTCAGCCAAGGTGAAGATCATGCGCGATTTGAAGGCAGCCGGGCTCTGCGCGATCAGTATGTGGCGGAGCGGGCGCGAATCTGGAGCGAAGGTCGGTCCGTTCAGAGCATAGTGCTGCGGACGTCGCGTCCACATCGGCACGTCCAACCCCCAGCGACGGGCGAGATGTTCGCCGACCGCGCCCAGCCACGCATCCTGAAGAGGGTTGCCTGTGAAATTCGGCGCTTCATCGAGCCGCCGTTGCTGCTGCGGCTTGTTCGGGTGGTCGAGATAGAACGCGTCCAGAAATTCGTCGAGAGCATGCCCGAACGACTTGCGCCCGGAGACCGCATCGTCGGCGACCTCCTGCAAGGATTGCGGGCGGCTCATCGTGGTCGTCTCCTTCTGATCGCTTCGATTGCCTCAGGAATACGGGCTTTGGCGACCGGATCCGGTTCTTCGTCCGGATAGAACCGGAAGAACAAGTCCATGAGTTGCTCGGCGTCCTCGATGCCGGCGGTCGATGCAAGCTCCACCAAATCATTGAAATCCCTGTCCTCGAAGCTGGCCCGTGTCAGCGCCTTCAGTTTCATGGCGCACAGATACTCGGGCTTAGCCATGAAGACCTTCAGTCCCGGTCGGTCTCCACAGGGATAGTCGCCCTGCAGCAGGAAGAAGTCGTCCGATTCCGACTCTGGAGTGAAGCCGCCGACAGCGTTGTTCAGCCAATCGTCCGGTAATCCCAGTAGAGTGGCGGCGTAGGCAGCGGCAGCTTTCATCGAGGCCTCCGCCTCGCCAGTCGAAAAGACCGCGTCAACGTCATCCGTCGCCGTTCGCCACGGAAACTGGAGGAGAATCGCTGTCCCGCCGTAGACGGCGATTTCTCCGATGAGATTTCGGTCGCGAAGATAGGCGCCCATGACCTCGAAGGCCCGGACTATGGTCTCGGCATCCAGTTTGCTTAGCGACATGGTCCAATCATATCACGAGGAATTCCTGAACGTCCGGGCCGCCGTAAATTGGTTAATGGGGCTCGATGACCCAATCCCCAGCTCCAGGTCGTCGCGCCCGTCACTTATTGAGCGCACTTGGCCTTGCCATTCGGTCCAGGCCCGACTATCTTACTTTTGTCTTACCGGAAAGGCGCCATGTCCGCCAAACAGAAACTGACCACCACCGTCTCGACCAAGGGCCAGGTGATACTGCCCAAGGCGATCCGGGAACAGCGGCACTGGCCTGCGGGAACGGAACTCGTGGTGGAGGATACCCCGGAGGGCGTATTGCTGAAGGCAAAGCCCGCCTTTACGCCCACCCGGCCGAAAGACGTCTTCGGCTCCCTGTCATATAAGGGGCCGGCAAAGTCGATCGCGGATATGGAGGCGGGGATCGCCGCCGAGGCGAAACGGCGGCATGCTCGCAATCGATACTAATCTCATCGTGCGCTATCTGGTGGGCGACGATCCCGGGCAGGCTGCCCGGGCACGCAGGCTGATCGACAACAACGATGTCTTCGTCTGCACCACAGTGCTGCTAGAGACCGAGTGGGTGCTGCGGAGCGTCTATGGGTTTTCCGCTGTCCAGTGTGCCAAGGCCCTCTCGGATTTCGCGGGGCTGCCGCGCGCGAAACTGGAAGATGCGACCGGCGCGGCAAAGGCGTTGGGCTGGATGCGGCAGGGCGTGGACTTTGCGGATGGCCTTCATCTGGCCAAGGCGGAAGGCTGTGAGGCCTTCATCAGCTTTGACCAGGATTTCGCCAATGCCGCCAACGCCCTCGGCGGCATCAAGGTGCGAGCGCCCTGATAGCCCGGCGCTGGCTGTCCGCCCCGACTCCGTCAGTCGGCATAATCAGGAGCACCCGGTTCTTCGATTCCCTACGCGGCACCACGGGTGCCGGGTAGGGGACGCCGCCATCACCCAAAGGAAAACCCCGCCGTCGCCGGCGGGGTTTTTTGTGTCCTACAAAAGTAGAGGACGTTTTAGTAGGGGGCGTTTTATGCCCGTCGCCGCACCAGATAGTTTTAACGGCCGCGCTCCTAGGTTGTAATTCGCGCGACACTTAACTGGGGTGCATCGCGCGAATTAATGGGGTGATAGCAGCCCTTTTGGGGTGCGTTACAAGTTCGACCGGCTTGATCTCGCCGGCCACTTGTACTTCCGCACGTATCGCACTTCATGGCAGGTGCCATTCCGCATCAGCCTGGAATTGCCGCACTCGCTGCACATCTCGCTTTAGCAGTAGTTCGCCCCGGCGAGCCGGGTTTGGTCTAAGTTACGCTTCGCGCTTCTCGGTCGGCGAAAACCGGTGCTCGGGCTCCGCGGTTTTCAGCGCGGTCGCGGCGTCGCCGTGGCCGAGGAGGGCGGTGGGGCCGGAGGAGGGTGATCGCGGTGAAGTTGCCAAGTCAGCGGTTCAAATCCAACGAAATGCCCGTCGCTCCCGACCGTGTATGCCCGATACGCAGCTCGCCGGTCTCGTCCAGAGTGACGCCGGACGGCGGATCCTGACTGGCGACGGCGAGGGCGCGCTCGCGGGCATGCGGGTCGGCGCGGTCCTGCATCCATCCGGATGCATCCACTGCTACGGCGTGATCTCTGGGTCGCTGTCAGGTTGATCAGGTGCACCGGTGGCGCGTAGCGGCCCCTCTTGCATGACCTGCATTCTCGGTACGACCCGCTGACGGATGTGGGTACCCCTCCGGTGACCCCCCGCGACCTCGCCCTGCGGCCTTAGGAGCGCAGGATTCAGGCCCAAGCAAGCAACCCCATCCGCGCCGGGGCCTGTGCCGGCCTTGATGACTTGGATGTGCCGCTGCAGCAAACGACCGCATGACGGGTAGTGCAGGAATCCTCCAGAGAGCCCTGTGCAGTTATATCGCGAACGGAATGCAGATTTAGAGCGAACGCCACAAAGGGGGGCACAACAACCCCACACCCCCCCCCTGTCGTTTCGGGTTCGATCTGAGTCTGGACAGGAAAAATCTCAATATTTTTAAAGCAGTTTTCTGGTTCCATTCGAGTCCATTTTGGTTCCATCGGAGTCAGTCGCTGATCTTTCTGGCTTAATCGGAGTCTAACCGAGATGCCCAATCTCCTCCGCATGCGAATAGCTGTTAATCGAGGCTAGAAGGGGCGCACGTGCTGCAGACCAGGCCCTTGCGCGCTGGCAATTCCATAGCGGCTATCTCGAAGGAGTGGGCGTCGCTCCTTGCTCCCCTAGACGCGCGTTCTGCAAACAGGCCTCATGGAAGATTGGATACGATTTTTGGCGGGCTCACCCCTTGCTGCACCGCAGAATTCCGAGGATAGAAACTCCACCATTGCGCGTTCCACGGCTCGGCGCCAGCTTACGGATAGCTGCTGGACGCTCTGAGGTAACCCCAAGAGAATTAGCGTGCCAGTGTGTAGCCCTCCATAGGGCGCTAACTCGCGAATTGCTCCCACAAACTCAGCGAATTGCACCAATTTTGCTGGATCGCAATCTCTTACCGCCGGATACAACATCGAACGTGCTTCGATGCGCCTACGAGGTTTTAGGGAATACATAGAAGCCCAAAACCGGCTCACTTTAATTTCTTCATCGGTCCCCATGGCCATTGGGATTGACCTCAAATCTGTCCCGCAGGAAGCGCATTCCAGCAAACGGTGCATGCTCGACCACCATAGTGGTTGGCCACAGGTACAGCGGCTGACCAAACGCTCCCCGGACGTGGGTTCACAGCTAATCACTCGAATCGACCACAAGGCGCGCAGAAACGGTGTTTGGTCCTTTGCGAGGCGACCAGGAGCAATCCGGCGTTTACTACGCTCGACTGAAGACCACGGGATTGGCTGATCGAAGAACGTGGTTAGTGCGGGATCAGGGCCGGAGTGCATCATTTCACGAATGCTCGCTGCTCCGACGCCGGTCACACATTCCAACGCGAGAGCATGTTCATCTCGTGTCGCGAGTGCGGCAAACTCTCCGGCTTCTCGTCCCATGATCTGTAAACTAAACTCCGAAGTGGATATATCGTTGGCAGCGCACAACCGGGAGAGCCAGCTCAGTAGACTTTCGCCAGGGGCGGCAGCGAATGTAGTAGCGAGGCGGACAAAGCTGACCATGCTTCTATCGCCAAATCATGGCGCCTCTGCCCTTCGGGGCGGTAGGCAACTGAAGCTCCTCCTTTTGCTTTTTCTGCTCTAGCCCCTTGCGCGCGTCCTGAATATCTCCGAGCGTTGGTGCGTCAAAGCGCTTGAACGGATTGAACTTGAGGGGGGAGTGCCGCGCAATCAGCAGGCGCCACGCCTCGGCAAAGTCTTCGCGCTTAACGGAGTATCTGGAATTTTGCCTCTTTTCAGCGCGCAACCTCACAATAGTTATGAGCGTCTCCAGAACCAACGCAATTATATCACCATGAGAACCCCAGGATGCGGCCCAGAACCTCTTGGCAAAATCGTCTGTGCCTAGTTTCATGTTAATGCCGATTTGAGCGAGGAGGGGAGACAGGTCTCCCTCCAGAACCAACAAGAAATCGCGGATTCGTCCGAGGTCCGCTCCCTTCGCATACGGAAGCGGAGAAAGCTCCGCGACTTCCATGATCTGCCCGACCATCTCCATGAGCTGCTCTGCCACGGCCGAAGTACCGTTTCGGCCTGACAAAATGACTGGCACTGCACCCGACGCAACAATTGCTCCCAAGATTTCGAGAGGCTCTGGAATTCCATCTTTCAACAACAGATGAGCATTGTCGACGGCGAGCAGCACGGGCCCGCGCTTCTCTATTTGCTTGCAGATGTACTGACCGAGCCTGGGAAGATTACCGAGTCCGATGAGCGGAACTTGCAATTCACGACACAAAAGTAGTCCCAGTGCGCGTCCGTCAGTTCCGGACGTGCATTCCGTTCGACAGGTCCATCCTTCAACTCGCGGTACATAAAGGCTTCGAATATTTCCACTGATGATATCCAATACCCTAGTCTTGCCTAACGAGCGCTCCGCTTCGATTACAAGAACTTGCGCCGGCTTTAGCGGGCTTCGACAGACAAGAGCGTGAGCGCGTTCATACCAAGGAGCGGAAGCAGGGAAGGTTTGGTGTGGTTAGATGTCTGGTACAATGGGCCCGCAATAAGAAAAATCAGGTCTGATTATCACGCCCATTCCCGCGGCAATCCCGAGGTGGAAATGCGTATGCATCCTGATGACATCACTGACGTCATCGTCCACGATCCACATCCGCAAACCGGGGGATGGCGGACATACCCCGAGATCGAGTGTCTCTACAGGGGGTACGCTCCTGGCAAGTCGATGGATGTTCACCAAATTATCCATAACGCCGCAAAGAAGGCGAAAAAGAAACGTGGGAAAGTTACCGAGCAGATCCTAATAGATACCTACGAGGCAGTTACTCGCCGCGCAGTCGAGAAAGTTATGAAGCGCCGAGCAACCGCAAAAACGGTCGGCAGCGTCGCTCGGCTGGGCCAATTAATGACGTCCGGAGGTGCCACTCCGTTTCCGGGGCAGCAAGAACCCGAGCTTTCTCCGCAGGACACCACGCGCCCCGACGCAGAGTGCCCTATTGACGTCCCGTCAGATCCAACTGCCGCGCGCACACGGCTGATGTCTTCCCGGCCCAATGTTGCGTCGTCACCTATGAAACCGTTCCGCGATACCATCTCAACCAACGATTCCAGCGTTAATGACGATGAGTACTGATAGCATTGAGTCCATTGAAACGCAGTTGCGCGATACCATCAAACGGATCCATATCGATGTGCCAGACCAATGCACTGCGGTTGGCGACACGAAGCTCTCGGTCGAGCTCTTCCTCGGAACTCGCCGTATCGGGCGACCAGCCCGGATTTGCGGTCTGATAGTTCAACCAAGCTGCGCGAGGTGAATGCGTGCGTGTCCGTGCGGCATGATTTGCGTACCGATCGCAGACCCAGCGAATGAATCGACGATCGAGCTCATCGGTAGCCAACATTTCGGCGGGACGCGCGCGCTGCTCCGGCCGAACTGAGACGCTGTGGCCGACTGCCCCGGGTAATTTCGAAATAAAATCGGTCTCCACGACGCCGACGAACCGCTCAATGTGCGGTCGTTTTTTCGGATTGCCGGGCTCATCAAAGATAAATTCAATGCCTAAATTGCCGCCGGCCCTTATAACGTCACGGGCCTTGTTTGCCTTGGCACGGTCAAGCTTTATCAGTTTCGGAAGGCCATTCGCCAGCCATTCTCCTCGCACACCAAGATGGCTATAGCTTGGCTTATACCTGCACATGTGGGCGAAGGCGCGCAAGTTACCTTCGGCGCTCGGGTCCCCCACAGACCAAGCATAACCAACAGGCCAACTGGTGGTGACGTCTATTCACAGCATCGTTGTCTGGTCACCGGTCTTGCAGCACCCGCGGAGCGAAGAAGCTGCCTACCGCAGCGAGCAGCAGGAACGTGGCCATGAGCACAAGCGCCAGGGTCGCGCCACCGAGCTTGTCCATCGAGAAGCCGTACACAAACGGCCCGATGAACCCGCCGAAGTTCCCGATGGAATTGACCAGCGCCAGCAGAACAGCCGTCATCACTCCGGAGGTGAATAGGTGGGTCTGAAGCTTGTAGAAAAGTGGGGTGGCAGCCTGTGCGCCACAAATCCCGACTGTGAGACCAGCGATCATGACTACCGGATTGTTCGCGATCGCAGCGACGAGCAGTCCTGCAGCACCCGCAGCTTGCAGTGCGCTGATCCAATGGTTAGGACGATCGGAGCTGCGCGCCAACCACCCGACCAAGAGGATCGCGACCAGCGCGAATGCCCACGGAACAGCCGAGAGGACCCCCGACATCACCGCATTCGTCTTGAAACTAGTGCTGATAATCTGCGGAAGAAAAAAGGTTATAGCCCAGAATCCCGTCAGCTGCGCAAGGTAGATGAGTGCGAGGTACCACGCTCGCCCGCTCCGAAGCACCTTGCCTGCGCGCTGCAGTTCGGTCAGCTTCCCATACGGATCGACACCGGCGGCCCTCTGTTCAGACGCAATCCGCTCGGATAAGTAGTCCGCATCCTGAGCGGAGAGCCAGCGCGCGTCCCGAGGAGTGTTGGGAAGCGTGAGGAACACGAACACGCCGACGAGAACCGTGATCACGCCTTCCACCAGAAACACCCAACGCCATCCTTGGGATCCGGTCAGGCTTTCGAAGAGCCCGAGCAAACCAGAGGTGATTAGTGCCCCCAGCATGATTCCGATTGGAAACGAGATCTGGAAAAACGACAGCGGACGGACCTGCTGACTCCGAGGGAACCACATCGTGAGAAACACCAGGAGTCCCGGGCTAAGACCGGCCTCTGCCACGCCCAGCAGGAAGCGGAGAATGCCGAAGTGCAGCTCGTTCTGGGCGAAGGACATTAATGCCGTAATCAGCCCCCAAGAGACCATGATTCTTCCCAGCCAAGCTCGGCTGCCGTACTTCACGAGCGCGATGTTACTTGGGACCTCAAAGAACGCGTACCCCCAAAAGAACAACCCTGTCGCAAACCCGAAGGCCGTCGCTGTCATGCCAAGCGATGCATCGATAGGTTTAGCGAGCACCGAGAGGTTCGCCCGATCGATGTACGACATCAATATCATCACGATCACGAACGGCATCAGGCGCCTGAGCGCGGTTTTGAGGATTTGTTGCTCGCGGTGACTATCAATCAGCTGCGCCGTCATTGTCCGACCTTCCTTTTCAACGGGAGGAGCCTGCTAGCGCAGCTCCAGTGTGATGCCTACGATGTCCTGGTCTTCGAGGTTGGCCACGATGTTGGCCGGGTCCGCGTAGTCAGCCAGGCCAAGAGCCTCAGCGAGGCGTACCTCGCGGATTAGGGGGGAGTGGTGCTGCCCCTGCTCTCTTGCGGCGCATGGCCGTGGCGGAGAGAGGGCCAACCAGAATGGTCACTGCGCACGGCAGGCGTTGCTCGACTTGCGGGAGCGTCTCGCCGGCTGGCTGAGGACGGACATCAGCCGGTCAACGGATCGGCGAGAAATCCGTCGGCAAGAGAAGCCGATTTTCCATTCTGACGATGAGTGGCGTGCAAACTTCCAGATAGGTCTGCCACTCCGGATCTTGCGCCAACAAGGCCCTGCGTTCGGCGCGATCGTTCAAGGACTCATAGCACCAGAGATGAACGAGCGTACTGAGTTCACCGACCTCGGTCGTGAAGTAGCCTAGTAATTTTCCCAGAATCCTTTTTTGAAGATCGAGCGGTCCGCTCGTGTAGATCTTGAGATAGGCCCCCAGCTGGCCCGGGATGATCGAATAGATGCGTTCCTCGACGATCATGTACGCCCCCTTCTACCTGTCAACGAGCAAGCGTGCGGCATCCACGGCGCTCTGTCCCACGAAAACCCCCTTCGCCAGCGCCAGATCATTGGCCGCGCTGATCACCCCGTCATAATAGGTGCTGTGACCGTCACCCATGCGTGCTGTGAGCGCGCTGACGGATGCCCCGGCAATACCGGCCGCGTTCGCCAGCGGAAGCGCCGTAATGCCGGAGTCGTTCTTTCCGATTCCGCCGTCCGAGCAGATAAATCCCCAGACACCGGAATCGATGATGTAATCGACGACACTGCGGCCGGTGTGGCCCGCGGTGCAGAGGACGGCGCGGCCACGATCCTCATCGCGCGCAAACGCGATCGAGTCCGTGCAGACGATCGAGCGCCCCGCATCGTTCGTATAGACGATCTCGCGGTTTTCCTTGCTCGCGAAGCGATCGATGGAGGGGAGCTGCGTCAGGCCCTTGAGTTTGGCCGCAGCCGCATTGGCCGGGAGACCGGGCCTCAATCCATATTCGTAAGCCAGTTCGTTGACACGACTGACGATTCCTTCTTCATAAAGGTCAAACCCGTTCCCCATCTCGGCGGTCATGACATCGACCGCCGCCGCCGGAATGCCAAGGGCCTCGTAAAAGGCGAGCCCGGCGATTCCGGCGCCATCCTTGCCGATGGCACAGTCGAGCCCGACGACTCCGCGCGGTTTCGAGCGGGCTACCATCCGGGCGCACAAGACGCCGCTATAGGAGGCCGCGACCACAACGTCGCGCTCCGCGCTGGCATCGCCGTAGAAACCGGGCACAAAGGTCGCTGAGTCGAACGTGATGATCCGCCCCTGTTCGTCATCCTCGACGATTCGGATCGCACCCTGCTGCGCTGCCATTTGAAAGAACCTCCCTGACAATATCTTCGTGGCTGGGCGCTAGGTCACGTTCGCGGTGGCGCACGAGATCCAGAGCCAATTGGTTCAGAGATACCTCAGGAAACATTTGTTGACAATTTAAATTTCGCATCTTATGCGAATATCTGATAAAGTTCGCATTATAGGAATTTCGGAGATATCTGCGTTTTGCGAATTATCTCGATCCTAGACCAGTCCAGAGCACGCTCGGCGGCGGTCTTGGCCAGATCAGCCTGATGATCGCGGTAAAGCGAGCGGGATGCGGGCCGCTGGACCGAAAGCGAGTCTTTGCCAATCGTGCCCGTAAGAGCGGGAGATCAATGGAGTGCGGCAAGGCGCAAAGCCAATGGCCGCCTTGGCCAATTTAAGAAGGAGATCATACGATGACAGCAGCTATCGTGAGGCCTATCGTCACGCGTAAGGGCAAGGAGCACCACTCTACCGGACAATCCGGCGGCGCGGTGCGGATTTCGGGAGTCAGCGCCCAGCACACACCAGCCACCAAGATATGGTTCGGACAGGTGAGCAACCAGCCCGGCTACCGCTCGCTGCCCCACCATCACGGCGAAGCAGAAACCGGTGGCTACGTGTTGCGCGGTCGCGGGCGTATCTATTTCGGTGAGGACTACAGTAAATTCGTCGACGCAGACGAGGGTGATTTTGTCTTCGTACCGCCCTTCATGCCGCATATCGAAGTGAACATGAGCGTGACGGAAGAACTTGTTTGGCTCACTGCACGGACACCGGAGAATATTGTGGTCAACCTACCGGATGTTGAAGACGCGACTCTGGAAGGCTACCATCGCGCTTGAGCGTGAGCAGCGCATTGCCGCCTGCGCTCACGTTTCCGGGCGCAAGATGGCCCGGTATCGCCGTATGATCGGCTGTCGCACATCTCGTAGCCAGTAGCTGAACCGTGTGTCCATTGGCTACGAGAAAAACAACAACCAGCACGTTAGCCGTGCGTCTACCGGATCGGTTTCATGAACACCACTCCTGTCTCCCGAGAAAACCTTCCTGAAGGGCTGGAGCGCTTGCTCACCATCGAGGAGATCCAGCGTTTGAAAGCGAGATACTGCCGGTACATTGACACCAAGCAGTGGGACAAGCTCAATGCGTTATTCGTACCGCATGCTCGCTTCGACGGTCTCGGCTCCGTCCCGCCCGGTGCCGACGTGACTGCGTTCGTGAACGGTGTCAGTACCCGACTGCAAGAAGCCGTCTCCATTCATCATTGCCACATGCCCGACATCGTCTTGACCGGACCTGAGTCGGCGCGCGGTGTCTGGGCGATGATGGACTATCTTCAATGGCCGTCGGGTTTCAGTCCCAAGGAAGCACCCGGGCAGAGCGGTTTCGTTGGCTATGGTCACTATGAGGAAGAATACACCAAGGTCGAGGGTCGATGGCTGATTTCATTCCTGCGCCTGACAAGGCTGCGGATCGATGCCCTGCCGCTCGACCATCCGACGCCGCGTAAAGGCCAACTCACCGCGTCGCACGATTGGACCGGCGTGATGGAGTAGGCCGCCAAAGCCGCCCGGCGACGTCCGGTCGCCGGCTGCGCCTTTTACCATGCTCCTTCTTATGCAGTCGCACAGCTTCTGTGTTGCGCAGTTCCCCCTTGCCCGCGATCCCAAAAGTCGTTTGTCCGTCCAAGACAGGAACCATGATCGCCAGTAAAAAAGCTGGCTCAATCTCGATCAGGGGATGATCTTGAGGCGACGCAATTCGCCGAAGCGGCCCAGCATGGCGTCGGTAGAATCCTTGCAGCCGTGAAACCCCGCACGGCGGATCTTGCCCGTCTCGACAAGGACATCATTGGAAAAGGCCGTATTGAACATGTAGTCGGCCCATCTCCAATCCACCAGCGCATTGATATCCGGCTGCCGGAGGTTGTTGCGTTCGGCGATCTCCCACCACAAGGGGGCAAAACGTTCCGCGACCTGCGAGAGGGGGACAGGCAGCGGTTCACCATGCGCAAGCCCGAAATAATCGGCTAGCACGGGCCAGACATGGCGCCAGCGTCCCGGGTCTCCATTGGCTATGTTGAATATCTGGTTTTTTGCTTCAGGGCTTTCGGCGGCCCATACGGCGGCATCGGCGATCTGATCCGCATCAGCGAGATGATGAAGAGCATTCCAAGCGGATGCGGGACCGGGAAAGCGCAGCGGCACCTTTGTTGCGTGCGACAGGGTGGCGAAGATGGCGAGCGTCATGACGAGATTCATCGGCGAATGCTCGGAAAAGCCGGTCACGAAAGGCGGAACTAGGTTGGTCCAACTCCACGGCGAGACGGCCTCGCGCTCGGCCAGCAAATCCTCCTGGTCGTAATAGAAGTTCGGACCCAGATGACGAGGGTCGGTTTCACGGGCCGGCGTCTTGATTCCGCCCCACTGCAGTCCATAGTGCTTGCCGCCGGTTATCACGACGACTCGCTCCAAAAGCGCTCCAGCCTCCGCAATCGAGAGGGCGTTGCGCAAGAGCGCAAGGTTCGGCTCAATCTCGAGCGTCCGGCTTGGGCGCGATTGATAGGCCGCGAAAAACAGATGGGTTATGAGGCCAACAGAGCCGCGGGCCTGTGCCACGGAGCTGTCGTCGAGGAGATCCACCGCAAGCCCAGAGGTCCCTTCGATTGGTGCGCCTGCGCGCGTCGCGCTTACAATATCCCAGCCGTCTTCTCCTGCCAGCCTGCGCACGATGGCACCGCCGATGACGCCGGCAGCGCCGATTACCAATGCTCTTTTCATTATTTTACCGCCCTGCCTCTCTCGGCCGCGACCAATTTGCGCGAGCGAGCCTTTTTCACGACGGCTGGCGAGCGTGCCTTGTTGGACCGGCTTTTCTTTTGGCCTTCAGCAACGTTTTTCGTTTTGGAGGCGGCCATCTTGACCATGAGCGCGGTGGTCCGCTTCGCCGCATCCTGAATCAGCACGCCCAGCTTCTCAAAATCTGTTTGCTGCCATTTATCCGCGGAAACCACAAACGTGATGCTTCCGACGATCTTCTGCTCCGGGCTGAAAATCGGTGCCGAGATTCCGCCTGCATTTGGGATCATCTCCGCCCGTGTCAGCGCGTATCCCTGCCGCGCGATCCGCATCATTTGCGCCCGGAACTCCGGCCAAGTCGGGCCGAGCCCCGAGTTCCGCAACTCATCGGCATGATTCAGCGCGACGGTTCTCAACTGATAGATGGTGAGGTTGGCAAGGATGATCTTTGCCATCGCCCCCCGAAACAGCGACATCGGACGCCCGCGCTCGAATTCCAGCAATACCGACGAATCCGGCCATGCAATATCAATGCACATTACGCTGTCGCGGTAATAGCTCGCGAGCAACATGTTGAGATTGTGGTGCGCGCTCACCTCGTTCATGACCGTACTGCCCGCGATCAAAAGTGGGTCACTGATACGGATCAGCCGGTCCATTTCGATTATTTTTGGACCGAGGACATAGGTACCACCGGCGATCGGTGCCAGAAGCCCGGCGTCGCACAGGGTCGAAAGATACCGGTAGGCAGTCGCTCGGGACATGCCGAGTTCCTTGACGATATCTTCCAGATGAGCGCTCATTCGACCTTCGCGGAAGAACTCCAAGACGCTCAGGCCCTTCGCGAAACTGCTGCTCGACGACAGAGTGCTGTCTTCCTTCATACGCGGTCCATCACCTTTCTAGTCACTCCTTCGACGCGTTTTTAAGGGAAGCCCGTAACGCGAGCAACCAAACGTTTGAAAAGTTTTCATATTATCGCAGGATAAATTATATCACGTATACTGCAAAAATGATCTAACAAAGCGAATCTCTTATTTTGAGACTCATACGGGAGAGGCATGACGTGATAAGGGTCTCGCCCCCGGAGAAGGATGATTTTCCATGGATGTCGAGGACGCAGCGGCGTTGCGAGAATATCAACTCAAAAGCGCGGTGGCCGTGGTCACGCGAGCAGGGGGGCGCCATCGGTACGGCGATCGCGGACAGACTCTTCGCGTTGGGCGCGTCACGCTTCTGGACCTGCCGCAGGCCAAACCGATCCTGGAGAAGCGCATCGGCGATTCGGGTGCGGACGGTGCGGCCGTCGCATGCCACGTGACGGACGCCTCTCCGGTTGCCGAGGCGGCGGAACGCGTCAGGCAGGCGTTCGGACCATGCGATCTTCTGGTCAACAATGCCGGAATTCTCACGCCGCATGCACCGCTCGCCAATGTGGCGTTGGAAGCATAGGATCGTACGATAGCGGTCAATATCCGCGGCCCATTCCTCTGGACGAAATATTTTGGCGCCCATATGCTCGAACGCGGCCGCGGCAGCATCGTCAATATCGGCTCGATCGCCGCGGCATCGCCGATCGTTTCTCCTGCGTACAATGTCAGCAAAGCCGGCGTTCTGGCGCTCACGCGACATACCGCGGTCGAATGGGGCCCTCAGGGGGGCCGCACGAGCTCGGTGAGTCCTGGCTTCGTCAGGACCCCACTGTCGCAGGTGAACTATACAAACGATGATATGCTGAATGCACGGATCGGGCTGGTGCCCTTGAGGCGCCTCGGTCTCGGGCAGGACATCGCCAACGCTGTCGCCTACCTCCTCAGCGACGCTGCTGGCTTCATCAATGGGCAGGATCTTATCGCTGATAGTGGCTTCTTGCTGACTCCTGTGTGTACCGAAAACTTAAACACGGGCGTAGTGGTGATGAAGTCTGCCCAGGATGGCGTGCGAGCTGATCACACCGGTTCGCTGAACCGGGCGAGACACTGGTGCATCCTCGTTCAAGGACCGATGAGTTCTGACGCGGTTGTAATAGTCCGCATAGGATCGGAGGATTCGGCGCAAATGCATCTCGCCCAAGACTATGATGTGGTCCACACACTCACGCCGGATCGATCCGATCAGCCGTTCGGCAAAGCCATTCTGCCAGGGCGAGGCTGGCGCGGTAGGCTTGTCCCGGATGCCCATGGCGCGCAATCGGCGCGTGACGATGCTGCCATAGATCCGGTCGCGATCACGGATAAGGTAGTGCGGAGCCTCATCCCAAGGAAACGCCTCCGTTATCTGCCGTGCAACCCATTCTGCCGTCGGATTTGCTGTGACGTTGATCCAGACGAGGTCTCCGCGGCCGAGCCGGACAATGACGAAGGCATAGAGCAGCTCGAAACCGATAGTTGGAACAACGAACAGGTCGATGGCGGCAATGTCCGGCGCGTGGTTCCGCAAGAAGGTTCGCCATTCCTGGCTGGGTGGCCCCCGTCGTTTGACCATGTACTTGGCGACGCTCGACTGTGCGATCTCAAACCCGAGCTTGAGCAGTTCGCCGTGGATGCGTGGCGCGCCCCAAAGCGGATTTTCCATGCTCATCCGCCGGATCAATCCGCGCAGCTCCGTGTCGATCCGCGGTCGCCCTCCCTGTGGACGCGACTTCCAACGCCAGTAGCAGCGAAAGCCGGCCCGATGCCAACGCACGAGCGTCTCGGGTCGGCTGATCGTGAGGACCTGTAGGATCGACGGAACCCAGCGGTAGAGTTGGATAAAGAACCAGCGATCATTGTTCGTAAGCCGGACGCGACCATGGAGCCTACGCGTCAAGACCATTAACTGATGTCGAAGTACCGCGTTCTCAGCTTCAAGCCGTAACTTCGACTTGAACGGCGAGGCCAGCACGGTCAGAGCGAAACAGAACAGCCCGATCATTCCACCAGCTTAGGCGACTCCAATACGTCATCAACTCGGATAAGGTTTTCGGTACACACAGGCAAGGTCTTTCCCGATCCCGCAATGACGCTCGCCGCGATCGATCGCCTCGTTCATCACTCCACAATCTTCGAGATGAATGTCGAGAGCTACCGGCGGCGCGAGGCCGTGGAACGAAAGCGAGGGCCAGGTCGGCCAGCGTCATATGCCACGCCCGCCTCATCAAGATTGTCGCGCTACAGATAACCCAAAGCGCGCCAAATGCGACCGCGTTGATCGCCTCGCTCAGGGGAAAAAGCTAGGCAATCGGCCCGCCCGCCGGGGTCGCCGCAGCTGCGATACCGGTGTCTACGCAGCGACGGCCCCGGCTACCTCAGAAGCTGCCGAGCGACATTTTAACTTTGCAGGGCAAAGGACATCTCAACGCTCTGACGCAAGCGAGGGATCCTCAGCGGCCGTCGTGCAACCTCCAAAGTGGAGATGGACAATCGACCTTAGAGTCGGGTAGCCATACGTTCGGCAAGAGGAGGCCGCCTCGTGGCTCGCTGGAATAACGCCGTTGCAAGCGCAACCGAGCTTAAGAATCTTCGGAAGGATGCACTTTACCGCGAGGCGGCAAAGGCCTTTCGCCGCAATGGCTACCACGGCACCTCGTTGGACGAGATCGCCGAAGGTTTGGGGATCAGCAAGCCCACTCTTTATCACTACGTCAAAACCAAGCGGGACCTTCTGTATCAGTGCCACATGGCAGCCGCCGAGCAGGCTCTGTCGACTGTGTGTCGGGACGAGGGCATCACCGGCATTGAACGCCTGCGGCGGACGACTTCAGCCTACGTTCGCTCGATGATCGGAGATCAGAGCTATAGCGTTGTTATTCTTGAGGAAAAATCGCTTTCCCCGGTTCAGCTTTCGACCGTTGTGCACGAACGTGATCGCTTCGAGGGAGCTCTAATCACGATGGTGCTGGAGGGTCAGCAGGATGGCACGATCATCCCCGGCGAGCCGCGGTTTGCTGTCTTTAACGTCCTTGGGGCGGTCAACTGGGTCACCAAATGGTACCGGCCCGGTGGGTCTTGGGACGAGGCTGAGGTGGGTGAGGGCGTTGCCGGCTTTGTGTGCCGGGGCCTTGCGTCCCCAGGTTCGACAATCAAAGGCAGCAGGTTGCTCCCTCAGTTGCTGTCAATCGCAGCCGTGCATCCACCGCAAACCCTGTCCCCCTGATCCTGCTGTTGACTTTCGACTCTGCAGTCGATTAGTCGTACAGAAAGTTGAAATGACCAGATGCAGTTGCGCGCTGGGGCATGGGTAGGACGCTGTGAACCAGGCGCGAGATGAAATGACGTCGGTGGGGACAACCGGATCCCGTCAGTTGTTGCGGGCGGAGGGACTCTCGAAGCGCTTCGGCGGCGTCCAGGCGTTGAGCGATGTGTCATTCGCGATGCATCGAGGACAGATCGTTGGGCTGATCGGGCCAAACGGCTCCGGCAAATCGACATGCGTCAATCTTCTCTCCGGTAATCTGCCCGTCAGCGCTGGCGAAGTCTGGCTCGATGATGAATTGTTGACCGGCGAACCGATCGATGCAGCTGTCGTCAAAGGCCTGGCGCGCACTTTCCAGAGCACGCAGATTTTCGCTGAACATACGGCGCTCGAAAATGTGATGCTCGGGTGTCACACGCTATTCAAGCAAGGCCCGGAGAAATCGGTATTGCGCACCGCTTCGGCCAAGCGTGAGAATCTCGAACTGGTCACCCACGCGGAGCGCTCGCTCGCATTGGTCGGCCTAGCGCCGCGTCGGGACCAAATTGCTTCGACACTATCCGCAGCCGAGCAGCGCCTGCTGATGATCGCTGTGGCGCTGGCTACAAAGCCCAAGGTCATCCTGCTCGACGAGCCGGCGGCGGGCATGGTCGCCAGCGAGCGCCGCGCTTTGGCGGGCATCATTCGCGCCCTGCCGTCGCACGGCGTTAGCGTCTTGGTGATCGAACATCACATGGGGCTGATCATGGAGGTCTGCGACCGTATCGTCGTGCTCAACTTCGGCCAGAAGATCGCCGAGGGCACTCCGGCCGAGATCCGTAACAATCAGGCGGTTATCGACGCCTATCTCGGGCATCGCGATCATGCTTGAAGTTTCCGATCTGCGCATCGGTTACGGCCAGGTCGAGGTCGTGCATGGCGTTTCCTTCAATGTGCGCAAGGGCGAATGCGTAGCGCTAATTGGCCCGAACGGCGCCGGAAAATCCACCATTCTCAAAACCGTCTGCGGGCTGATGTCGCCGCTCGGCGGCTCGATCATGTTCGGTGGCCGGTCCACAGCGGGGGAGCCGGGCCACAGGATCGCAGGTCTCGGCATTTCGATGTGCCCGGAAGGCCGCCAGGTGTTTTCAGAAATGACCGTGATGGAGAACCTTCAGCTCGGCGCCTATACGCGCCGGCGCAGCTCGATCAAAGACGACCTCGATGAAATGATGACGCTGTTTCCGCGCCTGCGCGAGCGTGCCGGGCAAGATGCAGGAACTCTTTCGGGCGGCGAGCAGGAGATGGTGGCGATCGCACGCGCACTGATGGCGCGCCCGAAACTCTGCATCTTCGATGAGCCCTCGCTCGGCATCGCGCCGCGCGTGGTCGACGAGATCGAACAGACGCTGCTGGCGATCAAGGCGCGGGGCGTCACCATTCTGTTGGTGGAGCAGTCTGTTTCGATGGCGCTTCGTGTCGCCGACCGCGGCTACGTGATTGAGGCGGGGCTGATTGTGCTTGAGGGCTCGTCCGCCGAACTCGCGGGCAACAAGAACGTTCAAAATGCCTATCTCGGTTTTTGAAGTAAAAAAGCGCACAGGAGGAGATGTCGATGAAGAGATTGTTGGGCGCGGTGCTGTCCACAGCGCTGATCGGAACGCCCGGCGCATTCGCCGCCGAAAAGACGCTGACGATCGGTTACAGTGATGCACTTACCGGCGGTGGAGCCGTCTATGGCGTGCCGCAGAAGAAGGCAATCGATCTTGCGATCGAGGAGATCAACGGCGCCGGCGGCATCAAGGTCGGTGCGGACAACTACAAGATCAAGACCATCGAATATGACGACAAGGCAGACTCGACCGAAGCCACCAACGTTGCGCGCAAGCTGATCGATCGCGACGACGTGAAGTTCATTCTTGGTTATTGCTGCTCGGCCTCGGGCGGCGCGATGGCCTCTTTCATCGGCCGGGAAGACGTCATCGTGCTTGTCGGCACTGCAGGTGCGCGCTCGATCACGTCGCTCGGCAACAAGAACGTGTTCCGTACGCGCCCGCCCGGCGACTACACCGGGGCAGCCGCGGGCAAGTTTATCGCCCAGCAGGGCGTGAAGACTCTCGGCATTCTCGCCGTGCGCGACGTGGCGCTGTTCACCCAATACCGCGATTCGCTGGTCAAGGCGTTCGAGGAAGCGGGCGGAAAGGTCGTTGCGATCGAAACCTTCGGCGGCCAGGACCGTGACATGACCGCTCAGCTGACCAAGCTGCGCGGCCTCAATCCGGACGCGCTGTTCGTTTCGGGCTATGTCGAGCAAGTTGCCTTCAGCCACCGTCAGGCCTCCGAACTCGGAATCAAGACCCAGCGTTACGGATTCTCAGGGGGCAGCGCCGAGCAGTTCACCAAAGTTGCAACCGCCGAGCAGATGAACGGTGCATGGGATCTTCTTGCCATCGAGTTCAATGCCGATGTGCTGGGCCCGAAGGCGGTCGCCTTCGTTGATCGTTACAAGAAGAAGTACAACGAGAACCCGACGCCGAACACAGCCTATGCCTATGACCAGGTCTACGTGCTGCGCGACGCGTTGCAGGCCGCGCAGACCACGACCGACATGAAGAAGATTCAGGAGACGATCCGCGCACTGCCGATCCCGAAGGAGGCGCTGTTGAAGTACCTGCCGGTCAATGGCCGGATGTTCGACGACAAGGGCCAAGCCTACATCGCCAATGGCGCGTTCCAGTGGAAGAACGGCAACTGGGCGTTCGTCAAGGAGCTTCCGTCGGATGCGGCGGCCTATTCGAACTTCCTGAAGACGATCAAGGATTGATCGCAGCCTCAATTCAGCCCGCGGAATTCTCCGCGGGCTGACGATCGGACCGGCCCATGCTCATCGATTTCATCCAGCAGATCTTCAACGGCCTCGTCGTCGGGAGCATCTACACGCTGATCGCGCTCGGCCTGACGACGATCTTCGGAATTTTCGGCATCGCGCATTTCGCGCATGGCAGCGTCGCCATGTTCGGCGGCTACCTGACCTATTTCCTGATCTCCGCGCTGGGGATCGGCCTGTTGCCGTCCTTCATTCTCGCCATGGCTGCCGGCGCGCTGCTCGGCATCGTTCTCGAGCGGGTCGCATATTATCCGGTGCGTAACGCGCCGCCGATCAATTCCTTCATTATCGCGCTCGGACTGACCCTAATTATCGAAAAGCTGAACCTGCTCGCCTTCGGTGTCGATCAGGTCATCATTCCGACGCCGTTAGTCAATGTCATCAATGTCGGCGGCGTCACCATGCCGGAGCTGCGCATCTATGTGCTGGCGATCGCTGCCATCCTGGTCATCGGCATGACGCTCCTGATCCAGCGCACGTGGATCGGCATGGCGGTTCGCGCCGTCGCGCAGAACCGCGCCGCGGCGGTCCTGATGGGCATCAACGTCAATTCCGTTTCGATGTTCGTTTTCGCGCTGAGTTCGGCGCTGGGCGTCGCGGCCGGCGTGCTGGTCGGCGCGTTGTTCGCGGTTGCTCCGGGCGTCAGCAGCGGACTCGTCATCAAGGGCTTCGCGGTGCTTATTCTTGGCGGCCTCGGCTCGATTCCCGGCGCGATCGTCGGCGGCATGTTGCTGGGCGTGTCCGAAGCGTTCGCGGCGGCGTTCGTGTCGTCGGCCTACAAGGATGTGATCTCGTTCCTGCTGATGATCCTCGTTCTGCTGGTGCGACCCGAAGGCCTGATGCGCAGGAGCAGCCGCTGATGTGGACGCGATTTGCCATTGTCGCGGTCATTGCTGCCGCAATCGTCTTTCCGCTCTTCGTGACGGTGAATTATTTCATCCACCTCGCGATCCTGGCGATGATCTTCATGATCGTCGCGCAGGGCGCCAACGTCATCCAGGGTTATACCGGCTACGTCTCGATCGCGCAGGGCGCGTTCATGGGCATCGGCGCCTATGCATCGGCGTTGCTGAGCATGCGCGCAGGATTTCCGGTGTGGCTCTCGATGCTGGCGGCCCCGATCTTCACGGCGGTCGCCGCGGCGATCGCGGGATATCCGGCGCTTCGGATCAAGGGCCACTACTTTGCCATCATGACGCTGGCCATGAACATGGTGGTCTTCACGGTGCTGGTGAACTGGGTTTCGCTGACCCAGGGTGAGCCCGGGCTGCCGAGCATTCCGTCGCCCGAGGCGATAAATCTCGGCTTCACGGAGATCGCGTTCGAGAAGCGCCGCGCCTATTACTATCTCGCGCTGGCGGCGCTGGTTCTCGTCATGTGGATCGTGGCCGCCGTGGTGCGATCACGGGTCGGCCGGGTGCTGCTGGCGATCCGCCAAAACGAGCCCTTCGCCGAGGCTGCGGGCATCGCCTGCTGGAAGTACAAGCTGTTCGCGTTCATCTTCAGCGCGTCGCTGGCGGGTTTCGGCGGTGCGATCTACGCGCACTATATGGGCTTCATCAATCCGACGCCGTTCTCGGCGGATGCGTCGCTCAATGCTATCCTCGCGGTCATTCTGGGTGGCAGCGGCACGCTGACCGGTCCGCTGGTCGGCGGCGCGTTGACGGTGATCCTCCCGGAAGCGCTGCGCGTAGCTGAAATCTATCGCCTGATCGCCTATGGTCTGTTGCTGATCCTGGTGGTGATTTTCCTGCCGCGCGGTCTTGTGCCGGCGGTGGTCGATGGTGTCAGGTCGATCAGCAGGAGGAGGAAGACTCCGTGAGCGTGCATATCGGCAGCTTCGTTCGGCACCACGCCATCTCGCAGCCCGATGCGCCGGCGCTGCGCGTGGGAGACGAGGCGCTGAGCTATCGCACGCTCGACCGCCGCGCGGCTGGTTGCGCCGTGCGGCTGCGTTATTTCGGTGTCCTCGCTAATGACCGCGTGATGTTCGTGCTGCCGAACTGCGTGGAATGGGTTGTGCTCTATCAAGGCACGCTTCAGGCGGGCGCGATCCCGGTGCCGATCAATCCGCTGCTGGCGGCGGCCGAGCTTGCCGCGATCATCACCGATTGCGAGCCGCGCGTGGTGTTCGCGCGCGCGGCGATGGCGGCGCAATTGCGCCAGAGCATCGGCCACATCAGTTCCGTGGTCGATATCGACGCGCAGCCCTTCACGTCTGACGAAGCCGACCCGCGGCCAGTGCCACGCGCAGGCTCCGACGATGTCGCGCTCATCCTTTATTCATCGGGATCGACCGGACTGCCGAAGGGCATCGAGCTCTCGCACGCCAACATCTACTGGAACGCGCAGGCCTTCGCCTTCGATCT
The DNA here is from genome assembly GCA_900129675.1 of Bradyrhizobium erythrophlei. Lineage (GTDB taxonomy): Bacteria > Pseudomonadota > Alphaproteobacteria > Rhizobiales > Xanthobacteraceae > Bradyrhizobium > Bradyrhizobium erythrophlei_A. The sequence goes on from FSRD01000003.1 coordinate 1,260,708, forward strand.
GCTGCGGTTGACGCCGGAAGATCGGGGACTGACCGGCCTGCCGCTAAGCCATGTGTTCGGTCACACCTGTCTCTATACGGCATTTCTGTTCGCGGGCGCATCGATCACGCTGGTTGAGCGTTTCGATGCCGCAGCGATCCTTGCCAGGATTCATTCGCAGCGAATCACTGTCTTCATGGGCGTCCCGACTATGTACTGGACGCTGCTGCGCGAGAGTATACCCGCCGGCTGCGACCTGTCGTCGTGGCGGGCCTGCGTCTCCGGCGGCCAGGCGCTGCCGGAAGATGTGCATCGCAAGTTCGAGGCCAAGTTCGGCGTCGCGATTTCCGAAGGCTACGGAATGACGGAAGCGAGCCCTTCCGTCACCGGCTGCCGCCTGTGGGGTGCGCCGCGTAAATCCGGTTCGGCCGGACAGCCTTATCTCGGAGTTGAACTGCGGATTGCCGACGACGAGGGCCGGGACGTCGCCCGCGGCGAGCGAGGCGAAATTCTCGTTGCAGGCCCTGGCGTCGCGCGCGGTTATTTCCGTCAACCTGAGCTGACCGCGCAGGCCTTCCGTGAGGGTTGGTTGCATTCCGGAGACATCGGCTACGTCGATACGGACGGTTTCCTGTTCGTCGTCGATCGCAAGAAGGAGATGATCATCTCCGGAGGCTACAACATCTATCCGCGTGAGATCGAGGAAGTCGCGCATGCCGTCGAGGGGATTTTCGAGGTCGCTGCGATCGGCGTTCCCGATGACCGGCTCGGCGAGCGCATTGTCGCCTATGTCGTGCTGGAGTCCGGTGCCTCTGTGCCGGAGGCGACGCTGATCCAGCGCTGCAGCGATCAGCTTGCGCGTTACAAGGTGCCGCGCGAAGTCCGCTTCCTGGAGGCGCTGCCGCGTAACGCGACCGGAAAAATCGATCGCCGCCGGCTTCGCGACCTCGGCCGCGATCCACAGTAAGGACGGGTTTATGGATACGCAGGAATTCACCTCGCTGCTCGAGCGAATGACGTTGGCCGCGGAGGCGGCCGACGGCGAGCGCTTCGCGCGTTGTTTCACCGAGGACGCAATCTATTACGATTACATCTACGGCGCGCATCATGGGCGCAAGGACATCGCGCACATGCTGCAGAACCTGTTCCGCCGCGATGCCGGCGATGACTATCGCTGGGAGATGTTCGATCCGGTGTTCGACGGCCGCATGGGTTATGCGTGGTCATTGTCGAGCTTCACGTCGCTGGTGCCGCAATTCAAGGGCAATTTCATCGTGATCGACGGCATGAGCCGCTTCATCATTCGCGACGGCCTGATCGCGGAGTATCGCGAATCCGTCAACGGTGGCGTGGCGATGCAGCAGCTCGGCGTGGAGCCGGCGCGGATGGCGAAGGTTTTCGCCCGCTGGACCGGCTGGCTGAAGGAACGCGCCGAAACCGTCACCTATCTCTCGAAGCAACCGAACTGGCGGAAGCGTCCACCGCAACCCTGAGCGAGGCCTTGTAGCATGACCTATCAGCACATCCTGTATGACGTTGAATCGCGCATTGCGACCATCACGCTGAATCGGCCCGAGCGCATGAACGCCTGGACGCCGACCATGGAGCGCGAGGTGCGCATCGCCATGGAGGCAGCAGCCAGCGATAGCGGCGTGCGCGCCATCGTTATGACCGGGGCCGGCCGCGCATTCTGCGCCGGCGCCGACATGGAAGAGCTGAAGACCCTCGATCCCAATGATATCAAGAGCGACCAGTGGATGAAGCCGTTCGACATGAACCGGCGTCCCGACTGGCAGACGCGCTATTCGTTCTATCCCGCGATCGCCAAGCCCGTCATCGGAATGCTGAACGGCGCCGCTGCCGGCATCGGTCTTGTTCATGCGCTGTACTGTGATCTTCGCTTCGCGTCAGACAGCACTGTGTTCACGACGTCCTTCTCCCGCCGCGGACTGATCGCCGAACACGGGATGAGCTGGATGCTCCCGCGCATCGTCGGCCATTCCACTGCGCTTGATCTGCTGATGTCCGCGCGGCGGGTCTCGAGCGCGGAAGCGCTACAGATCGGTCTCGTCAACCGGCTCTATCCGGCGGACGAACTGCGCGCCAAGACGATGGAATACGTCAAGGATCTTGTCGATTTCGCGTCGCCGCGCGCGGTCGGCGTCATCAAGCGTCAGCTCTACGAAGTGCCATTCCAGAGCCTCGCCGAGGCGACGATCTACGCCAACCGCGAGATGGAGCTTGCGGCCCGCAGCGATGATTTTCGTGAAGGCGTCGCGAGCTTCCTCGAAAAGCGCCCACCGAATTTTTCAGGGACCTGAGGACGATGGCACGTCTGTTCACCATCGAAGAGGATGTATTCCGGCTCACCGTCCGGAAATTTCTTGACGACAAGCTGCCGGCCGATCTGCGCGAGCGGATGCTGAGTGGCGAGCGCCCAACACGGGATGACAAGGTGACATGGAGCCGGCTGCTTCATGAGCGCGGCTGGGGTGGCTACACATGGCCCGCCGAACACGGCGGCCCCGGCTTCACGCCGATCCAGCGCTATATTTTCGAGGACGAGGCCTGGCAGGCCGGCGCGCCGGAGGTCGTTCCGTTCGGCCTCAAGATGGTTGCTCCCGTGATCATGAAGTTCGGCAGCGACGCACACAAGCAACGCTTCCTGCCGCGGATCGCTTCGCTCGAGGACTACTGGTGCCAGGGCTATTCGGAGCCGGGCTCGGGATCCGATCTTGCATCGCTGAAGACCCGGGCTGTGCGCGACGGCGACGACTATCTTGTCACGGGGCAGAAAATCTGGACGACCGAAGCACATGACGCCGACTGGATCTTCTGTCTGGTGCGGACCTCGGCCGAGGGGCGCAAGCAGGACGGCATCTCGTTCCTGTTGATCGACATGAAGTCGCCCGGCATCACCGTGCGGCCGATCATCACTTTCGACGGGGCGCACGAGGTCAATGAGGTCTGGTTCGACAACGTCCGCGTCCCCGTCGCCAACCGGGTCGGCGAGGAAGGGCAGGGCTGGACCTGCGCGAAATATTTGCTGGAGAAGGAGCGGCTGAATTTCGGCGGCATGGGTTTCTGCAAGCGCGAGGTCGCGCGGCTGAAGCGGTTGGCGCAGGAGACCGGGCGATCCAGGCTCGACAATCCGCTGTTTGCCGCGCGCGTCGGAGCGCTGGAGATGCGGATCGCGGCGGCCGACCTGACCAATTTGCGCTTTCTTCGCGCGGAGGAGCGCGGCGACGCGGTTGGGTTGCCCGCGCCCTACCTGAAAATTCTGAGCTCCCACCTGCAGCAGGATGTGCTTGAGTTGCAGGTCCGCCTGCTCGGCCGAAGCGCATTGCCGGTGCGCGCTGCCGATTTCAGCAACACGCCGCTGGCGCTCAAGTCTGAATTGGCCAACGTTGCACCGACCTACTGCAATTACCGCAAGACCACGATCTACGCGGGCTCAAACGAGATTCAGCGCAACATCGCGGCGAAGAGCCTGTTAGGGTGACATGATGTCCGACGCCGCCAATGTCATTTTCGTTCCGAGGGACGAGCACGGGCTGCTCGTCGGCTCCCTCGACCACCTGCTCAGCGATCAGGCCTTGATCAAGGGCGGTTGGCGGCCGCTGTGGCAGCAACTTGCGCAAGCAGGAATTCTCTCGGCGGCATTGCCTGAAAGCGATGGCGGCTTGCACGACTCGCGGGCCTTGGCGCTGCTGGCCGAGCGGCTTGGCCGCAGTGGCGTGGTGTCGCCATTCATTTCATCTGCCACTGCGGCGACATCGCTGTTCAGTCGCGTTCCGGCGGCTAGTCGATTTGTCGAGCTTCGCGAACGTCTCGGTTCCGGCTCCGTCATTGCGGCGATGGACATTCCAGGCGTGGTGCAAAGCGATCGCAGTTTAATGACGCTGACCGGTGGCAAGGTGAGCGGTGTCGCCCGCCTTGTGCCATTCGGGGCCGAAGCGGACTTCATCATTCTGGTTGCGACAGCGAGCGAGGGTGATCCCGCGCTCGTACTTGTGCGGAAATCCGACGTATTGATCCAGCAATCCGTGATCGGAATTGATGGTGCGCCTTATGCGACGCTCCGCCTCGACAGCGTAGCGCTTCAACCTGAATCAGATCTGGCGGGCGGGTCAGAAGCCGAGAGGCTCATCGCATGGGGCAGAGATGTGCTCGTAACCATGCATTGCGCTGAGGCGCTGGGCGCGATGTCGATGTTGGTCGATCTTACGCGGGATTATCTCACGGTCCGCCATCAATTCGGCGAGCCACTCTCGGCGTTCCAGGTCTTGCGGCATCGGTTGGTTGATATGGACATGGCGCTGACCGAAGCGCGCTCGGTCGTCGAATGTGCTGCGGGCCTTCTCGAGGAAGACGATGTTTTCGCCCGCAGGCAGGCCGTCTTGGCGACACACTTCACCGTAGCGCGTGCTGCGCTCAAGGTGTCGCAGGATAGCGTACAACTTCACGGCGGCATCGGCATGGCCGACGAGACGCCAGTTGGAGGTTACTTCCGCCGGTTGCTGACGTTGCCGTTGCAGTTCGGAGACGAGGATTTCTGCGCAGAAAGCTATTCTGGTTAAATGCTGCGGAAGAGTCCTCCGTGAAATATCCCGAAGCGATTGATTGGCAATGGAAATTGCGGGGATTGCTGTGATTGGATTTGCCAGCAATCGTAGCTGCTGCGTCGATTTTCTTGCAAATTCGTGTTGAGGATTCCCTCGAATCTGAAGCTGTGATTCTCTACCGATCATGTGATAGGAGGGGATTCAATGCGGCCACGGGAGCGGCGGGAAAGCGGCGAGCAGGATCTGTTTCGTTCGCGGCTGGACCAGGTCATCAACATGGATCACGCGCCGGCGAAGCTGGCGCGGACGATCGACTGGGGATTTCTGGAAGAGAAGTTCGGGGCGGCTTACGCCGACGGCTCCGGCCGGCCGCCGCTGCCGACCCGGCTGATGGCGGGGCTGGCGATTCTCAAGCACACCTACAACCTCAGCGACGAAGTGGTGTGCGAGCAGTGGATCGAGAACCCGTATTACCAGTACTTTTGCGGTGAGGAGTTTTTCCAGCACCGGCTGCCGCTCGATCGCTCCTCGATGACCCACTGGCGCAACCGCATGGGAGAGGAGCGGCTGCAAGCGCTGTTGCAGGAAAGCCTGGCGGTAGCGACGCGAACCGGCGCGATGAAGCCTTCGGAACTCTCGCGCGTCATTGTCGACACCACGGTGCAGCCGAAGAACGTTGCCTTCCCGACCGACGCCAAGCTGTTGAATCGGGCCAGTGAGAAGCTGGTGACGCTGGCCAAAAAGCTGGGCGTGGAGCTCCGGCAGTCCTACACGCGGGTTGGCAAGTCCGCGCTGATCCAGCATCAGCGTTACGCCCATGCCAAGCAGTTCAAGCGCGCCAACCGGGCTCTGCGCACGCTCAAGACCTATCTGGGCCGCGTCATCCGCGACATTGCCCGCAAGATCGACGGCGACCATGGGCTCGAGGGCAGCTTCGCTCACCTGCTCAGCCTTAGCCGGCGGGTGCGCGAGCAGGAGCGCGGGAAGCGCGGCGCCAAGGTCTACAGCCTGCATGCCCCCGAAGTGGAATGCATCGGCAAGGGCAAGGCCCACAAGCCTTACGAGTTCGGCGTCAAGGTCAGCGTTGCCACCCCCCTCGAGCTTAGCAAGGGCGCGGCCAGTTCGTCGCCCATGTCCAGGCGCTGCCGGGCAATCCCTATGACGGCCATACGCTGGCTGAGGTGATCCCGGGGATCGAGAAACTCGTCGGCGCTACAATCGAGCGGCTCCACGCCGATGCCGGCTATCGCGGCCACAACGCGCCACCCGACTACAAGTTCAAAATCTACACCTCAAAACAGAAGCGCCGCGTGACCCCGGCGATCAAACGAGAGATGCGTCGCCGCTCTGCCGTCGAGCCTGTCATCGGCCATCTCAAGGACGAGCACCGAATGGGCCGCAACTATCTCGCCCACCGCAATGGCGACCTCAACAACGCCATCCTCGCCGCCGCCGGCTACAACTTCCGCCGCCTCCTCAAGTGGCTCAGGATTTTGTTGTGCCTCTTCTTCGCCAGCCTCTTCCCTCAGCTAAATCCGTTGCCTGCGTGAAAAGGCCATTCTTCACCGGAGACGGAAGATTTAGCGAAGATTTCCGATAATACGGCATGAGCGACTAAGCGTGGGTGCTTGGTACCGTCACGAGAGCGGTAGATTTTTTTAAATCTGCGCCACCTCGATATCACCCGCCAAAATTGACTCGGTTCTATCGTGAGCCACAAAGGTAAATCGTAGTTCTTGTCGAAGTTGCGGCTTACGCATGCTGTTGGCGCGATGTCTAACTTGAGTCCGTCGACCGGTTGAGCCGGCAAAGCGGACAATGAATACCTCATCAGGCTAAAACGACAGTAGAAGTGTTTCGAGGTCGTCTGGTCGCCCTGAAATTCCCTGTTAACGCCAATAAATTCCCTGATTTCTTAAGTATTGTCCCTGTTGGTTTGGGCAGGGAATTGCCGGAAAAGCACTGCGGCTCAGCGGTTTCTTGCCCGAGATCGTCTTCTAAACACCTGGAAATTGCAAAATTCCCTGTAAAATTCCCTGTTAGCAGGGAATTCGCGTGGAGACAGGTGCGATCAGCACTGCAACACCAGCCAGCAAACGCCTAACGCATTGAGAAGATTCGACCTCCCGGCATCGGCTGGGGAGTTGGTCTGCGACTGTATCACGCGTCTGTAGCACAGGAGATCGGTGTGCGCGTGGTTCAGTATGTCTTCCGACGCGGGGCCGTCTACTGGTGGCGGCGACGGCTTCTCAAGAAAACCGGGGAGAGAGAACTCACGCCCGTTGCGATCAGCTTGAGAACGCGTGACCCTTTCTAGGGCGCGTAGCATTGCTGCCCATCTGGCTGTGGCGAGTGATGGCATCTTGCGCCAGGAGGGAAGGGACGTGCTATCGTCTGTGCAGGTTCGATCGATGCTGGAGTCGGTTGCGCGCGCCCACTTGGCGAAGCTCAATCGGTTGGCCGCATTGGAAACTGCCGACGGCATCACTGCGGAAGATGGTCGCGCATCCGATCGCGTTATGGGTTGGGCCAGACGCCTTCAGGCTTCCCAAGGAATCGCGGCAAGGGTCGGGCCGGCTGAACGCGGCATCCTGACCACCAACGGCCTGACTGAGGAGGAAATCGAAGAGGTCGATTGGACGCTCGATCTCCTACGGAAGAGCTCGCGGGGCACTTTTCCGCGTCAGAAACTGATCGCGTTATTGCAAGGTTGCGGAGCGCCCCAGGGCCAGGGCGATATCCAGCAGGCCAAACGGATCTATTACCGCGGATAGGCGGCGGCTTTGCTGTCGGTCGATCGGCGATGGTCAGGCAAATATCGGGAATACCCGATGCACCGACGCAATTCGACAGGTTGATCGGCGCGGATCTGAAGTTTATATCGGCTCTCTTCTCCGAAGTGATGAAAGCTCCGACGGCTGACGAAGTCGATGCGCTCATCGCCAGATATCGGGATGCAACTGCCAAGCAGCAGCGTGACCTGATCGTGCTTCTATCGGTTCACCCGGTCGCGTTCAGCGACGGTGCGTGGACTTTCCTTGCCGATATGGCGCGCCAGTCCGAGGATGAACTCCGAGCCGTGTTGTTTCGGATGCTGTCGTTGGCGGATGCCGCCCGTTTCGGACGAATCCTGTCGTCCACGGGTTGGTCGTGGGACGCGCGGGCCCCCCTCTGGACAAATCACTACGGCACGGGCGCGCTGATCAAAGCCGAAACCGGATTGCCGTTCGACGAACTGGCGCCGCGGCTCGCTCCGTGGCGCGTATTGGAAGGGGCGCGCGCGCGCGGCGCCGATCCCGCCGAGACCCGTCTCGCCGCAGAGATACTCGGTCACGTTGCTGACGGCCCGAACAATCCCGGAACCCGATCCGGGTTCGAATCTCACGGTAGACAGGGCGGAGAGGAGATTCGTTCCCTTCATCGTGTCCATACAGCCGCGGCCCAGTCCCGGCGACCAAGGCAACCCCGTGGCAGCACTGCGAGCCGCCATGGATATGGATGCGCGCGTGAAGGCCCAGGCCCGAGCAATCCAAACCGCCAGCACGCGGATTGAAGAGGCGCGGCGGTCGGGGGCGAGTCTGTATCTCACCGATGTGGACGCCACTGATATGGAGCTTGTAGTCCGGCACGCTCCCGACATGCTGGAACGATGGCTGGAGGGCTATCGTGAAATCACGACGGACTTCAAGCGGCGGGTACGCCTGGCGGAGCCGGCGTACCTTGCGCTGTGCGAGGCGCTCCTCGTCCATGATCCCGTCAAGGGCGCCGAACTGTGGCGTTCGCTTCGCGGCTGCACGGCCACGCGCTATATCGGCGCATGCGGCGTCGACGAACTGCTGCATATTCCGTTTCGCGTTCCCGAGTCGGAGCAGATCGCAGCGCTGCGCGATGAAATCATAAGCTTGCGTTTCTCACGCACGGATCAGGATCTCTACGATGTGGCAACCGCAGCCTCCTACAACGGCAGGTCCGATTGGCTCGCCGCCACGGCTTCAGCGGACCTGGGCTCTCCGCTCGTTTGGCGCCAAAGGCGCGGCATCCTGCTCGCGGGCTTGACCACCGGAAACCATCTTCCGGAGCCCGACGCCTGGCCCGATGGTCAGATGGCAACGGACAGAGCCGATTTGCGCCGCAAGGCCGCTCGCCTGCGCTGGAGCGAAGCCTGCGCCCGCCATTGGTGGCGATCTTACCTTGCTGCACAGGACGCGGAAGAAGCGTACGCCGCATGGGTACTCTTCTTGCGTTGTGCCGACGTCCGCGCCTGGTCATGGATGCGGGCGGATCTCAAGGATACACGAGAGGTGCGACTTTCGAGAAGCCGGTCGATGCGGTCAGCTAGGGATCGACCGGCCGTTTTGAGTTTACCGCGCAGGGCAAGCTCAATGACGTGGCGAAAAAAGTGAACCTTGGTATTGGTAGATTCATTCATCCGGATGAATTCGCGCCGGCTGAAGCATTCAGCCTCTTCCTTGCCCTCAAGAAAACCTTTCGGCATGTCGCCTTGCAGTCGCATCAGATTTGGAAGCTGGTGGTGCGGCGCGTAGTCTTGTCCATAGCACTCTCGCAGGATGTCGTTCAAATTCAGCCTAACCTCGACCGGGATATTCGGAGCATCCAGTCCGGTTAATTTTCGGTACCGGTGCTCAAGATGTTCGAACCCGAATATCTGGCCCCTCATATTCCAATGCACCCAGTGCATTAAACGACGGTCGCGGGCGAACTTGTAAAACCTTGAGAGCAGGTCCATCTCGATCTCGTCGAGATTGGCGTCAACATCTTCCTTTCGGATATTCAGCAGGTCGGCTGAAAGGTGAAAGGCAAAGCTCTGTGTCTGGCCCGTCGGGTAGTGCATGACCACAATGGATGTGATGCGGGGTGAATTTCCCTCAAGATTCTCGTCAAAAAGCATCTCCGACGAGTAGTGTATGATAAAATACTGCGCAGGGTTCTTCCTGATCGCCTTAAAAAACGATCTCGCGTCCACCATCACTTCCCCCCAAGGCCCGTCAGGGCATGGATTTTGATATGCCCCAGATTCCGCCGTCCCTGATAGGGACAGCAGGCCCGATTCTCGACACACACTATACCCACGCCGAACTCAATGCTCTGTTTATGCAGGCCGGGTTTCCGGGCGATCCGCCCGAAGGAAACAAGACCCATAAATGCCTCTCCTGGTTGCGCCGGGCAAATGCGGAATGTGCGGACCCGCTGAGCCTGTTTGGCACCCTGATTGCGGAGATGATGGATGTCGAACCGACCCCTTGGCGGCTGGAGCAATACGAGAAGGATGGCGATGCTCGGGAGCGCATCCGGACCGTCCTCGAAAAGGAGCAGCTTAGCTATCAACGGGGCGGGTATATCATCGGCGCGCATCTGAAGGGCCCCTCCAAGTCCCTTGGGGAGCGGCTTAAAGCGGGTGGTTTGGCGGCGGTAGACCTCGAATATCAGCGGGCTTACAACTCGATAGGGTCGGACCCTGGCGCCGCGGTGACGGCCGCCTGTGCGATCGTTGAGGCCGTTTGCAAGCATTACCTCGAAACCGAGGGTATTCCGCTTCCGAATAAGCAGACCATTGCTCCCCTGTGGACCGAAGTGGCCAAAAACCTGGGGCTCTCGCCGGGTCAGATGGCCGATGATGATCTCAAGCAGATATTGTCGGGTCTTTTCAGCATCGCTGCCGGTGTGGGTGCACTTCGAACCCATGAAGGGTCAGCGCATGGTCACGGAACAAAAACATACAAAATCGAGGCCCGGCATGCGCGTCTGGCTGTGCACGCGGCGCACACGATGACGCTATTCATCCTTGAGACTTGGGAAGCGCGCGGGCGGAAAAAATAATGGCAGAAACCTTTGACGAGCTACTGGATTTGTCAGAGTTCGATGGGCATTCCCAAATCACGCAATTCGTCCACAAGGACAGCGATATAAACGCCTACAACAGCACATGGGAATTTGTGGCCTACAGCTTCGAGCGAGCCTTTCAAGAGCTGGCGAGAAAGGTCTTCGAAGAGGGCCGGCACAGGATGAGCAACCTCTCGAATCCGCTGTTCTTCCTTGCGAGGCATTCAGTTGAACTCGCGATCAAGAGCACGATCCACGAATACGCTAAGACCGACGAGAAAGAGCCAGACCTGGCCGGCCACCACTTGCTGGAGTTGTGGGATCAGCTTGCCGGATACATGGACCGTTGGGGCGTGTCTGCCGACGACGATTGGGGCCGCATCGTTCGGCAGCAGGTTTGTAGCGCGACAATCTGGATGGGAACGTGTTCCTATCCAGATTGTCGCGCTACACGGCCTGCGCGACGGCCTTGTGCTGCAGACGCGACCCCATGCGGACGAACGGCCAGAACATCAGGAAGTAGACTATGGCGGCCGCGACGAGTGGCGTCGGGTTGTAGAAGAGGCCTTGTGCCAGCTGAGCGGAGCGCAGCAATTCCTGTAGCGCGACGGCCGAGGCGATCGACGTCTGCTTCACCAGTTCGACGGTGTTGCTGATCAGGTCGGGCAGAACGTTGCGTGTGCCTTGCGGCACCACGACATAGGTCATGCACTGGCGCCAAGTGAGCCCGGTCGAGCGCGCCGCCTCGCGCTGCCCTCTCGGTACGGATTCGATGCCGGCCCGGAAGATCTCGGCAAAGTAACTCGAACCGTTGAGCGTGAGCGCAAGCACGGCGGCCGTGAATTCATTGAGCTTCAGCCCAAGGAAGGGCAGGCCGAAGAAGATGAAGATCAGCAGCACCAACGGCGGAATCGCCCGCATGACGTCGACATAGGCGACCAGCAGCATTCGCAGCAGCTTGTTCGGCGAATCCTGGGCCATGGCGATCGCGACGCCGCAGGCGACCGACAACGGCACCGCGACCGCCGCCAGCGCGAGCGTCATCCAGAAGCCCTGCAGGAGCAGCGGCCAGACTTCCTTCAGGACATCGATATTGAAGAATGTCGTGACGAGTTCCTCCATCACGACCTCGGATGAGCGTAGGCGCGTTCGAGCCATCGCGTGAAGCGGACGAACGGCAGGAAAAGAGCAAGGAACAGCAGCGCGCCGGCGGTCAGGGCCGTTGGATTGGCGACGTTCGACTGGATGCTCGAGGTGACATTGAGCAATTCGGGCACCGCCACGACCGAGCCGAGCGTCGTGCCCTTGCTGATGCCGATGGCGCGGTTGGTCAGCGGCGGGATCGAGATGCGCACGACCTGCGGCAGGATGATGTAGGCAAGCGTCTGGTTGAAGCCGAGACCGGTCGAACGTCCGGCTTCCCACTGGCCTTTCGATACGGCATTGATGCCGGCCCAGAAGATTTCTTCGGAGAACGCCGAAAGCACGATCGCCAGCGCCACCACGGTTGCCGTGAATGGCGAAAGCACCAGACCGAACGAGGGCAGGGCGAAATAGGTCAGCACGATCAGAACGAGCTGCGGGATCGAGCGAAAGAAGTCGATGTAGAGGATGATCAGCGCATTCAGCGGCCCGAAGCCATAGAGGCGCAGGATCGCGATGGCGAGGCCGAGCGGCACGCCGATCAGCACCGTCAGGATCGACATCTCGATGGTGATGAGGAAGCCGCGCAGGATGTCAGGCCAATAGGCGGACATCAGCGAGAAGTCGAAGAAATAGCGGGCGATCTGGTCCATGACGCTCTGTCAGGCCCTGGAGCGCGTGACGAAGTCGCGGATGCGCTGATGCTGAGGCGACACCAGAATCTCTTCCGGCGTGCCTTCCGCGAGCACGGCGCCGTGGTCAATGAATACGACACGGTCAGCGACGTCGCGCGCGAAATGCATCTCGTGCGTCACCACGATCATGGTCATGCCCATTTCCTTGGTGCGGACCATGACATTCAGAACCTCACTGACCAGTTCTGGGTCGAGCGCTGAAGTCGGTTCGTCGAAGAGCATGACCTGCGGCTCCAGCGCCATGGCGCGGGCAATGCCGACACGCTGCTGCTGGCCTCCCGACAGCTGGGCCGGATATGAATCGGCCTTGTGCGCGAGCCCGACCAGATCGAGGTGGTGGCGGGCCTTTTGCTCGGCTTGGGCCTTGCCGAGGCCCGCGACCTTGCGCAGCGCCAGGGTCACGTTCCCCACCGCGGTCATGTGCGGGTAGAGGTTGATGCCCTGGAACACCATGCCGATGCGCTGGCGCAGGAGGTTCAGATCGACCTTGGCGCCGGTTACTTCCTGGCCGCCGACCCGGATGGTTCCCGTCGTCGGCTCCTCAAGGCGGTTGATGCAGCGCAGGCAGGTGCTCTTGCCCGAGCCGGACGAACCGACGATCGCGACGGCTTCGCCCTTGCCGACCTTGAGATTGATGCCGCGCAGAACCTCGACGTTGCCAAAACACTTCCGCAGATCGTCGATCGCGACGATCGCGTCTGCGGAGGCCGGCATTGGTGCAGCGCCTGAGGTCACTTACACGTAGCCTTGTGCTCGGCCGCGTCATAGCCCTCGAAACCGGGGGCGCCGACGCCCGGATAGACTTTTGCCGACGAGGAGCTGGCATCCGGCTTCACGCCGAACCACTTTTCATGGATCTTGGCGAGTGTGCCGTCCGTCTTGATGCATTCGAGGGCCTCCTCGACCTTGGCGCGGAACGCGGTATCTTCCTTCCGGAAGGCGATGCCGAAATTGCGGCCGCTGTCGAGCACGTACGCGACTTCCGCCGCAGGCGTCTGCGTCGAGACATAGCGCGACACCGGCGCGTCGGCGACGTTGGCGAAGGCCCGGCCGATTATCACGGCCTGCACCGCGTCGGCATTCTTGTTGTAGCGCTGGATCGTGTAGCCGTACTTGGCTTCGTTATCGGTTAGCCATTTGTCGGAAATGCTGCCATTGTTGACGGTCAGTGCCTTGTCCTTCAGATTCTCGATGCCGGCAATCTTTCCACCCTTCTTGACGAGGAAGCCAAGACCGGTCGGCATATAAGGCTCGCTGAACAGCATCTGCTGCGCGCGCTCCGGCGTGATGTTGGTCGGCGTCGGGATCATTTCATATCGCTTCGAGAAGAGACCGGCGAAAATCACCGAAAAATTCGCGTCGGTGACGTCGACGCCCGGACGGCCCAGCTTCTGGGCCAGCGCCATCGACATGTCGTAGGTGAACCCCGTGATCTCGCCGGCTGCGGTCTTGAAGCAGAAGGGGGCAAAGCCGAGATCGCAGGCCACTTTCAGCTTCTCGTTGGCTGGATGATCGGCGTCCTGGGCCAGCACAGGGGGGACAAGGAGTGCCGCCACAGCGAATCCCTGAACGGCAGTGCGCGCCATTTTGACCGGCAAAAATCTCATCATCCTGCTCCCGTTCGATGCTGTCACTGGGGAGCGCTGAGCGCCGCGCGTTCCGCTTGCAACAATCCAGCCACCCAGACGCAAGAGCCTATCAGCGGGAAATTACCTTACCAATCACTTAACGTCGGGTTGCCATAACCTTATGTTAAGTGCCGGCATCGACCTCCTGACCGCGTCCGCCGGGTGGAGGCGGCACAAGATCGCGTAGGATGTCGACGAAGGCGCGCGCGGTCCGCGACAGGGGCTCGAACTTCAGGCTCAGCAGATGCGTGCGCACGCACGTCTTGGGCGCAAGCGGCCGCGACACCAGCTCCGGCCATGTTCGGCCGCGCAGCACGAATTCGTCGACGACCGCGACGCCTGCGCCAGCTCTCACCATCGCGCAGGCGACAGGTGTGAAGCGAACGACCGTGCTGACGCGGATGGGCTCGGGACTAGAGGCCAGCGCCCGCTCGACGATATCGCCATAGGGCGTCTGCGGGCCGAAGCCGATCAGTGGGTAGGGCGCGATATCTGCGGGCCGAACCACGCGCAGGCGAGTCAATGGATGGTCCAGCGGCATGACCGCCATCAGGCGCCCCTCCGTGACCACCTCCGACTGGATGTTGGGTCCGTCGACCGGCAACACCGAGACGCCGATATCAGCCCGGGCGCTCGCAATCTTGGCGATCACTTCGAGCAGCGTCAGGATCTCGAACTCGACTCGAAGATCCGGAAAGCGTTCGCGGAGCCGTGCGATGGCGTCGGGGACCATGGTCTGGCCGACACTTGGACTGGCAACGATGCGGACCGAGCCGGTGCCGCGCTCGCGCAGTTCCTCGGCGAGCTCGTTGACGCGTAGGACGCCCTGATGAACCTGATCGACCTCGGCGAAGAGGCGTCTGGCCTCCGACGTCGGCTGCACCCGGCCGCGCACGCGCTCGAACAGGCGAAGCGCCAGCCTGTCCTCCGTATAGGCCAGCAACCGGCTGATCGCCGGCTGCGAAACGGAGAGGAGACGCGCAGCTCCGCTGATCGAGCCAGTGATCATGATGGCGCGAAAAACTTCGATCTGACGCAAGTTCAATAGCATGAGAATAACGTTCGGTTATGATCCTAGCCCGAATTAGCATGTTTCATTGCGCGCGCAGCCATCTAAGTTCGCATCGAGCCTGCGACACGCGCGCATGCGACGTGAGGCGCGGCTGACTGATGGGGAGATTTTCTGACGATCAAAGATGTCGAAGCGGCAATCGCCAGCGGGTCGATCTTTGCTGCTGGCGGCGGCGGCTAAGCCGAGCACGTGCGCAAGCTGGGCACGGCTGCGGTAATGGCTGGTCGGCCTGAACTGGTGTCGATTGAGGACGCGCTCGACGACGCGATCATCGCAACGGCGGCGGCGATCGGCGCCCCGGCCGGCACGACGGAATGGGAGATGCTTGGCGTCGACCATGTCCGCGCGCCGTCCAGTTGCTGCAGGACGCACTTGGCAAGCCCGTTTATGGCTTGATCATCGGCCAGAACGGCATGTCGAGCACGCTCAACGCGTGGCTGCCGAGCGCCTTCCTGGGGGTAAAGGTGACCGAGTCCTTCGGATTGCCAAGGATCGCATCCCGCTGAGCTCTAGTGTGACCGATCCGAGCGTCTATCCGATCGTCGAGAAGGCGCTCGGGATGGATTTCACGGGCTATGCGCTGGGCCGGGCGGCCTGAAACGCTCGGGGAGAGGTTTCGCCATCACAATAACGCCCCGTTATGGGTGATGGCGAAATTGGTATGTTTGGGTCTGGGGCCGAGCAGCTACCCTGACATCAGTGGCCAACCGGCCAGACAGACAGCATAAACCGGACACCTAACTATGAGTGATTTCGATCTCGTTCTTCGTGGCAACATCGTTCTGTCCGACCAGATCATCGAGGACGGTTATGTCGCCGTTACCGGCGGCAAGGTTGGCGCTGTCGGCGCAGGTACCCAGCCTTCTGCGCGCGAGACGCAGGATTTCCGCGGCCAGTGGATCATCCCGGGCGTGATCGACGGTCAGGTCCATTCCGGCAGCCAGGCCAATCACGAGGGCATTGGCATGTGCTCGCGCGCCGCTGCGGCCGGCGGTGTCACCGTCATGGTCGACATGCCCTATGACGAGCCCGAGCCCGTAACCAATGCTAAGCTTTTCAACGAGAAGGTCGCGCTTGTCGAGCGCGATGCGCATGTCGACGTTGCGCTCTATGCTACGATCACGATCGAAAACGGCCTGCATGCCATCCCGGGCTTGGTCGATGCCGGCGCATGCGCCTTCAAGTTCTCGACTTTCGAGGCCAATCCGACGCGCTTCCCGCGCATCGGCGACGACACGCTCTACGAGGCGTTCAAGCTAATCGAGCCGACGGGCCTGCTCTGCGGCGTGCACAACCAAGACCAGGAAATGACGCGCCGGAATATCGCGCGCCTGATCGAGGCCGGCGATATCGGCTCGGACGCCTTCCTGCGCGCGCATACCCCGTTGGTCGAGAACCTCGCCACCGCGCGCATCTACGAGATCGGCGCCGAGACCGGCGCCCGCGCCCATGCGGTGCACGTCTCGACCTCGCGCGGTTTCGAGATCTGCAACCTCTACAAGCGTGCCGGCTACAAGGCGACAGTCGAGAGCTGCGTGCAGTACTTCATGCTCAACGCGGAAGAGCATGGGCCGCGCTTCGGTGCCAAGATCAAGCACTACCCGCCAATCCGGCCGAAGGCGGAAAGCGAACTGCTGTGGAGCCATCTCGCCGCCGGCCATTGCGACTTCATCTCCTCCGACCACGTCTCCTGGGGGCTGGAGAAGAAGGGCGATCCCAACATCTTCAAGAACACGTCGGGCGGTCCTGGCATCGAGACATTGCTGCCGGCGCTGTGGACAGGCTGCGAGGAGCGGGGCATTTCGCCGACTGTGGCGGTGAAGCAGCTCTGCGAAGGGCCGGCGAAGGCCTTCCTGCTTGCCGACAAGGGGCGTCTCGCCCCCGGTTCCGATGCCGACATCGTCGTGCTCGAGCCCGGCCGCTTCGCCCATGATCCGAGCAAGAGCCTCGCTGCGGTGAAGTGGAGCTCGTTCGAGGGCCGCGAATTCCGCGTGCGGGTGGCCGCGACCTATGTCCGTGGAGCTCTCGCCTGGGATGGCGCGAAGATCTGCAACAAGGCGGGTGACGGCCGCTTCCTGCGGCCTGCAGCGTAAAGCTACGACCGATGTCGATCGACGCAGATCGCTTGTGGCGGCGCACCGAAGCGCTGTCGAAGATCACCGATCCCGATCGTCCCTGGACGCGGCGTTCCTTTACGCCGCGCTTCCTCGAAGGACGCAAATGGCTGGCGGCGGAGTTTCATGCCGCCGGTCTTGAGACGACGATCGACGCCGGTGGCAATCTCGTCGGCCGGCTCGCTGGTGCCGATCCGTCGCTGAAGCCGATCATGATCGGCTCGCATTCGGACACGGTGCCGTCCGGCGGACGTTATGACGGGATTCTCGGTGTGCTGGCGGGGCTGGAAGTCGCGCAGAGTTTCATCGAGCGCGGCGACCGGCTGCGGCATTCCCTCGAGGTCTATGACTTCCTGGCCGAGGAGCCGAGCGAGTTCGGTCTCTCCTGCATCGGCAGCCGCGCTCTCGCCGGCGTGCTCTCCAACGAGATGCTGGAGATGAAGCGCCCCGACGGCATGACGCTGCGCGAAGGCATCCAATTCGCCGGCGGGCGGCCTGACAGTCTCGCTTCGATGCGGCGCGCCGCCGACAGCATCGCGGCCTATGTCGAGGTCCATATCGAGCAGGGTCGCGTCCTGGAGAACGAAGGGATCGCGATTGGTGTCGTCACCGACATCGTCGGGATCCGGCGCGAGCGCATCACGGTCTCGGGCCGCGCCGATCACGCCGGTGCGACGCCGATGCCTTTACGCGCAGATGCGCTCGTCGGCGCTGCAAAGCTGATCGAGGCCGCCCATGAACGTGCCAGTGCGCGTTCGAACGGCCCCCAGCCGCTAGTCGCCACGTTCGGTCGCATCGAAATCAGCCCCAATGCCGCGAATGCAGTTCCAGGAGAGGCTGTTCTGACGCTCGAGGTGCGCTCGGGTAACGAGGCGGCGGTCAAGGCGTTCGGCGATGCGCTGGTGCGCGAGCTGACGCCGGCGCTGGCAGAATTGCGTCTCGGCGTGCGGTCCGAGCCGATCAGTCATGTGCCGCCGACGGCTTGCGCGCCGGCAGTGTGCTCGGCGATCGCGACTGCCGCGGCCTCGCTCGGTCTGTCGACGCGGGAGCTGCCGAGTGGTGCCGGCCATGACGGCGTGTTCGTCGCCCGTACCGGCCCGATCGGGATGATCTTCATTCCCTGCCTTGACGGCCGCAGCCATGCGCCGGAGGAATCGATCGAGCCGCATCAGGCCGCGGACGGCGCGCGCGTTCTCGCCGAAACGGTACGCCTGCTCGACGCGACGCTCGGCTGACGCATGGAATGGGCCGTCACCGATCTTGCGGAGCGCGATGTCTACAAGCTGCTTGTCAACACGGTGTTGCCGCGCCCGATCGCGCTCGTCACCACGGTGAATGCGCAGGGGCGTGCCAACGCCGCGCCCTTCAGCTTCTTCAACGTCTTCAGCCATGCGCCGCCGGTCGTCGTGCTCGGTATCGAAGGCCGCGACGCGGGCGACGCGCCCCTGAAGGACACGATGCGAAACATTCGCGCGACGGGAACCTTCGTTGTCAATCTCGTCGACAGGGCGCTCGTCGACGCGATGCAGGTCTGTGCGATCGATTTTCCCGGCGATGTCGACGAGATCGCGGTTGCCGGACTTGAAACCGCGCCGGGCCGCAAGGTCGCTGCGCCTCGATTGGCTCAATCGCCGGTTCAGCTTGAATGCCGAGAGATAGTGTCGCTGTCTCTCGGCACGCGCCATCGCAATCTCGTCGTCGGCGAAGTCCAGCACATCCACATTCGCGATGGGGCTGTCGATGAGCGGCTGCATGTCGACATTGACAAGCTGGACCTCGTGGGCCGCCTGCACGGAGCAGATTGGTACGTCACCGTGCGCGACCGCTTCCAGGCGCCGCGCCAGACGCTCGATACATGGCGCGCGCGACAGAATGCGCTGCGCACCAAGCCTGAAGGAGAGGCCCTGTGAGCGGCACGATTTATGTCCTCAACCCCAACTCGAACACCGCGGTGACGGCCGGGATCGATACTGCCGTCGTGCCGCTCCGCTCGGCCGATGGCCCGGCGATCGAATGCCTTACCCTGGCCGAGGGCCCTCGGGGCATCCAATCGCAGCGCGACATTGATGGCCTGATCTCGCCCATGTTGAGGCAGGCGGCCGCGCTTGAGAACGACGCTTCGGCCTTCGTCATTGCCTGCTTTTCCGATCCCGGCATGTACGCCCTGCGCGAGCAGAGCGAGAAGCCGGTGCTCGGTATCGCCGAGTGCGGGGTTCTAACCGCGCTGACACTTGGCCAGCGTTTCGGCGTGATCGCCATTCTGCCGGCCTCGATTCCGCGTCATTTGCGTTATTTCGGCGCGATGGGCGTGACGGATCGCCTGGCCGGCGATTTGTCCATCGGGCTGACCGTGGCCGAACTCGCCAATGACGCGCGGACCATGGAACGGATGACCGATGTCGGACGCACGTTGCGCGACACCCATCACGCCGATGTGCTGGTGATGGGCTGCGCCGGCATGGCGCGCTTCCGCGAGCTGCTGGAGAAGGCGCTTGGTGTGCCCGTGGTCGAACCGACGCAGGCCGCGGTGACCATGGCGATTGGTCGTGCCCGACTCGGCTGGGGAGGGCGTTCGCTCCGGGGGATTTCTACGTAATGGATCTGATTGCGCGCATCGCCGCCATCGTCGGCGAGAAGCATGTGTTTGTCGACGCCGAAGCACAGGCGCCGTTTCTCACGGACTGGCTCGGCAAATATCGGGGCGCGGCTGCTGCAATCGTTCGGCCTGGCTCGACTGAGGACGTGGCCGCTGTGCTTGCGCTTTGCGCGGCGCGCAAGATTCCGATCGTGCCTCAGGGCGGCAATACCAGCATGTCGGGCGGCGCGACCCCTGACATGTCGGGGCGCGCCGTGGTGTTGTCATTGACGCGGATGAACCGCGTCCGGGCGGTCGATCCGGTCGGTAACACGATGACCGTCGATGCCGGCGTCGTCCTCGCCAAGGTCCAGGAGGCGGCGAAGGCAGCTGGGCGCTTCTTTCCGCTCAGCCTCGGGGCCGAGGGCAGTTGCACCATTGGCGGCAATCTTGCGGCCAATGCCGGCGGTGTTGCGGTGCTGCGCTACGGCACCATGCGAGAACTGACGCTCGGGCTCGAGGTCGTGCTGCCGGACGGGCGCATCTGGGACGGCCTCACCGCATTGCGCAAGGACAATACCGGCTACGCATTGCGCGATCTGTTCATCGGATCGGAAGGCACTCTGGGCGTCATCACCGGCGCTGTGCTGAAGCTGTTCCCGCAGCCGATGGCGCGCGCGACGGCCTTTGTCGCGGTCAATGACGCAAGCGCGGCGCTGGCACTGCTGTCGTCGGTGCGCGCGCGGTCCGGCGATCGTCTGACGGCCTTCGAATTTATGACCGGCGATTGCCTGTCCCTCATCCTGAAGCACATATCGGACGCGCGGCTGCCGCTCGGAGCACCGCCACCGGCTGCGGTGCTGATCGAACTGTCCGATGCGGATGACGAGCTGGAACTGACGGGGCGGCTCGAAAGCGCGCTGGTCGAAGCCGCTGAAGCAGACATCGTGCTCGACGCCGCCATTGCGCAGGACGGCGCGCAGTCCAAGGCGTTCTGGCGTATCCGCGAAGGCGTCTCGCAAGCCCTGGTGCGCGAAGGCAAGGCAGCCAAGCACGATGTCTCGGTTCCTGTCGCCGCAATTGCCGATTTCGTTGCCGCAGCCGACGCGGCGGTGACTGCTGCCGCGCCCGGCGTGCGCCCGATCGTGTTTGGCCATCTCGGCGACGGCAACCTGCACTACAATCTTCTGCCTCCCGTCGGGCTCGGCGACACGGAGTTCGCCGCTCTCGCGCCGGGCCTTACCCACATCGTGCATGACGAGACGCGCAGGCGGCGCGGTTCGATCAGCGCCGAACATGGCATCGGGCAGCTTCGCGTTTCGGAGATGCCGCGCTGCAAGGCCCCGATCGAGCTGGAATTGATGCGCTCTCTCAAGGGCTTGTTCGATCCCGACGGCCTGCTCAATCCGGGCAAGCTTCTGCCCGGCCCTGCCGAAAACTGAGGATTGTCATGGCGTTGTTGGATGAAGGCGCGAAGGGCGTCTATGTAATCGCGGTCACCCCGTTCGCGGAAGATGGCTCGCTCGACCTGCCGAGTGCCGACCGCATGGTCGATTTCTATCTGGAGAAGGGCGCTACCGGCCTCACGGTGCTCGGCATGATGGGCGAGGCGCCGAAGTTGACGGCCGAGGAATCTCGCACTTTCGTGCGCCGCGTTTTGGCGCGCGTGAACGGTCGCGTTCCGGTCGTGGTCGGCGTCTCGGCTCCGGGTTTTGCCGCGATGCGCGAACTGAGCGAGAGCGTCATGGGTGACGGCGCTGCCGGAGTGATGGTGGCGCCGGCGGCGACCTTGCGGACCGATGACCAGATCATCTCCTATTACGACATGGTTGCCAAGGCGCTGGGGCCGAAGGCGCCTTTCGTGCTGCAGGATTTCCCGATCGTCACGAATGTGCAGATTGCGCCATCAGTGATCTTGCGGATCGTCGAGGCCCAGCCGACCTGCGTGATGCTGAAGCACGAGGACTGGCCGGGGCTCGCCAAGATCTCTGCCCTGCGCGCAGCAAGCGACAGTGGCGCGCGGCGCATCTCGATCCTCGCCGGCAACGGCGCGATGTTCCTGCCCGAAGAATTGTCGCGAGGCGCCGATGGCGCCATGACCGGCTTCGCATATCCCGAGATGATGGTCGATGTCTGGAAGGCGCATGCGGCGGGAGACGTCGAGCGCGCTCATGACCTGTTCGACGCCTATCTGCCGCTGGCGCGCTACGAGCAGCAGCCCGGACATGGGCTCGCCATCCGCAAGTATCTGCTCGCCAAGCGCGGTGCGATCGCATCAGGTGCGGTGCGCAAACCCGGCTCAACCCTCTCGGCGGCCGATATCGCCGACATCGAACGCCTCGTCGCACGTCAAGCGCGACGCCTGAAGGACATCAACTGATGGAACCTTCCGCACCCGCGCGAACGAACCAATCTGGAGTTCGTAAGGCTTGAATATCACATCAAACAATTGCTACGCGCTGAGGTGAAGAAGCTTGGTGTCGTTTAGCTCGCGTCCCGTTCGAAAGGAATTCTCTGCATGAAAAACTTCGACCTCATCTTGCGTGGAGGGAGATGCATACTGCCATGGGGGGAAGAGATCACGGGTGTCGGCGTCATTGCCGGACGTATTTCCGAGATCGGCGATCTCAGCACAGCGAAGGCGCAGTCCGTAATAGATTGCCGAGGGTTGCATGTCCTGCCCGGGCTGACGGACGCGCATGTTCATCTTCGTGATCCTGGTGATCCGACAGTCGAAACCATGGAGGCAGGAACCAAAGGTGCGGTTCTCGGCGGTCTGACATCGATTTTCGATATGCCCAATACGGCGCCTCCTCTTACAAGCAAGGAGGCGCTTGATACGAAGCGGGACTACGCCGAGGGTCGTAGCTGGTGCGACATCGGTTTCTACGTCTCGGCGGCAAATTCCAACGTGTCCGAACTAGCAGTCTGCTGAAGAACCCCTCGCCACGGGGGGCTTGATGATTCACTTTATCATCTCGAATCGGCGGAGACGATCATGCGTGGCAGGCTCGTGGATCAGGGCGGGTTGTTTTCGTACATCGCGCCTGAGAAGCGGGTGCCAGCGAACCATCCGCTGCGGAAGATCCGGGAGCTTGTCCGGGATGTTTTGGGTGAGTTGAATCTTAGCCTTGGGAAGCTTTACTCCAGCGAGGGACGTCCCTCGATCCCCCCGGAGCATTGCTGAGTGCCTTGCTGCTGCAGGCGTTTTACGGCATCCGGTCGGAGCGCCAGTTGATGGAGCAGTTGGACTATAATCTTTTGTACCGCTGGTAGAGAGCCTCAGAAAGCAAAAGCAATCCGCTTCAGATCAACCGGCCACTTGACCTTCTTATCCCTCAACGACATCATCAAATCGACCCATGCGATTGACGCCAAGGGTGGCCGGCTTCCGATCGGAATACCCGGCCGGCTTCAAATTGGAATGCATGGCCGGCTTCGTCGGTACCCGCACATTGAAATCGCCATGGCAATTCAGTCACTCTCCAAGAACGTATATAGGCGTCGAACCTTGACCCCTATGACGTGAAATATATCAGGATGTTATAGCGCCTATCGGCGTCCAGACCCCACGCCGATTTACAGCTACAAGTGCATCGAGAGCGCTTGGGCGGTGTTCGCAAGCACGGGACCCCACTTCCCCACCAACGTTTCGCGGTCCATCGCGAAGGTAGGCGTGACGCAATTAATCGACATCCGCATCCGACCATCCCTTGAGATGAGAGGAGCTGCGATGCCTCGTATATTCTGGCGCCAGGTCATATCCACGAGACAGAATCCTCTTCCGGCAACCTCTGACGCCGCGAGCATGATCCCTTCGCGCAACGATTGCCAATCGTTCGGGTAGTGAGACCCGAGTTTCCCGAGGGTGATTTCAAGGACGTTCGGATCGAGGGAAGCGAGATATGCGCGGCCGGTCGCGGTTCTGGCCATGTCGATGGCAGATCCGATGCTGAAGAAGTAGGGCAACGCCTCTCCGGTGCAGCGATCTAGATAGATCATGTGCGGCAAGTCGGGCCAGGCGAGCGAGACCGCGCAACCGCTGGCCGTAGCAAGCCTTTGCAGTTGCTCGTGAGCTATCGGCAGAACCTTCATGTTGCTGAGCACCGAGAAGCCCAACGTCAGGACTCGCGGACGCAATTGATACTTGCCTCGGACAGGCTCGTATTCGAGATAGCCGGCCGCAACGAGGGCGCGGGTCAGCCGCGACACCGTGGGTTTCGGAAGACCCGTCGCAGCGGAGATTTCAGCGTTTCCGAGAAAGGCGCGCTCCGGCGAAAACGCCTGCAAAACCTCCAATCCGCGCAACAGGGCCCCGCTCGGGTTCGACTCACGGTCTGCCGTCAGATCGATGCGAAGGCCATCATCGTCCGTTCTGGCTCGTCTTCCCGACATTCCGGTTTCCCACCTTCCGCCTCGGAACGAATCGCCTGGTGTCATCATATAGCCGACCTCGCTCAGATCTCGCCTTGACCCGCACAAAAGTAAACTTTAATTTCGATATATGGAACAGGCGATCCGTATATCGAAAAATAAGGGGGGCAACGGTGCATTACGGGGCTTCAAGGTAATCGACCTCTCGCGGGTCCTGGCCGGGCCCGTTTGCACCCAGATTTTGGGCGATCACGGCGCGGACGTGATCAAGATCGAGCCGCCTTCGGGTGACGAGACCCGGTCGTGGGCACCCTTCGGGCCGGAGGGAAGCAGCGCGTACTACAGCGGCATCAACCGCAACAAGATGCATGCTGCGGCTGACCTATCGAACAGCGAAGGCCGCGATCTGCTCCTGCGGTTGCTCGAAGGGGCGGACGTCCTGGTCCACAATTTCAAGGCGAGAACGCTCGAGCGCTGGGGTCTTGGCTATGAAGATGTCCTGTCGAAAAGATTCCCTCGGCTCATCTATTGCCACATCACCGGTTTCGGCGAAGACGGTCCTCTAGGCGGGTTGCCAGGATATGATTCCGTGGTGCAAGCCATCGCCGGCTGCATGAGCGTCAACGGCCGGGGCGAAGCAGGTCCGACGCGCGTCGGCATGTCGATTGTCGACCTTGGCACGGCCATGAACGCACTCGCGGCCATTCTACTGGCCGCCTATGAACGGGAACGATCCGGGCTCGGGCAGAAGCTTGATATCTGCCTTTACGACTGTGCACTGTCGTATCTTCACCCTCACGCCGCTGGTTATCTGCAGGCTGGCGTGGAGCCGGCGCGGACCGGCAACCAACATCCGAGTATTGCGCCCTACGAGGAGTTTCAGACGAAGAGCGGACCGATGTTTCTGGGCGTTGGCAATGACGGACAGTTCGCCGCCGTATGTAGGGAACTGGGATGTGCAGTCTTCTTGGATGATCCGCGGTTCGCCACTAACGCCTTGCGTGTGAAGAACCGAGCTGCGCTACATGACCTGCTCCAGGCTCATCTCGCAGACCAGAATGCGGAATCTCTGAGCGCCCGGTTGCTCGGGAAGGGAATCCCGGCGAGCGCCATCCTTGACGTGCGGGCGGCGCTCGCGGCTCCGCACACAGCGCATCGGTCGATGATCGTCGAGGAGGGCGCTTACAAAGCGCTGGGGATCCCGATCAAGCTGTCGCGGACACCGGGGACGGTGCGCTCCATGCCGCGCGCTCTCGGTGTCGATACGCGCGAGGTGTGCCGGCAAGCGGGCTTCGATCAGTCGCAGATAGACGAAATGATCGCACGCGGGATCGTGTTCGAGCCGCGGAAATCTGGTTCGACGCCTTCGAGGGGGTGACGTTACGCAATCGGGTGGGCGAAGCCTCGACGCTGAACCAGTACCGCTGAAGGCAAAGCAGCGGAAGCTATGATACAACCAATATGGGAGTGCTTGATGAGGAAGATCATATCAATTGCGGCGCTGGCTCTCGCTGCAGTCAATCCCGGCGCCTACGCCGCAGACAATGATCCCATCCGGATCGGCGTGCTCAATGATTCGTCGGGCCTCTACGCCGACTTGAGCGGGGAGGGATCGGCGGTTGCCGCTAAAATGGCAGTCGAGGAATTCGGCGGAGAACTGCTGGGCCGCAAGGTCGAAGTTCTTCACGCCGACCATCAGAACAAGCCCGATATCGCGTCGTCGATTGTCCGCAAATGGGTCGATGTGGACCACGTCGCTCTTATCGCCGACGGAGGCCCGAGTTCGGTTGCAACCGCCGTGCAGGAACTGGCACGCGAAAAGAAATTCGTCTTTACCATCGCGGGCGGTTTTGCATCGACGCTGACCGGACCTTCGTGTGCTGCCACTTCCTTTCAGTTCATTCCAGATACCTATGCCCTCTCCATAGCGCCCACGCGGGCGGCTGTCGCAAAGGGACTGGATAGTTGGTATTTCTTGGCGGCCGACTACACCTTCGGCCAATCGCTCTACCGGGATGCGGCCGCGGCGGTGCAGGCCGCCGGCGGAAGGGTGCTGGGCCACGTGATGCATCCCTTGAACACATCTGATTTCTCCTCCTTCTTGATGCAGGCGCAGGCCTCCAAGGCCAAGGTAATCGGATTGGCCAACGGCGGCGGTGATTTCAGCAACGCGTTGAAGCAAGCTCAGGAATTCGGCATTACGCAAGGCGGCCAGCATGTCGTCGGGTTTGTCGTTTTTACCAGCGACATCCAGGCGATTGGACTGCAGGCCGCCCAGGGACTGCAGTTCGCCACTGCCACCCACTGGGATATCGACGACAAGACACGAGCATGGTCGCGTGAGTTCATGAAGCGTTACCGCGGCAATCCGCCCACGACGGTGCAGTCTCTGACCTATTCGGGCGTCCTGCACTGGCTGAAAGCGGCCAAGGAAGTCGGGACACTGGACGGTGAGAAGGTTGCGGCGAAGATGCGCGAAATGACAGTCAACGACGTCTTCGTCCATGGCGCATCGATCCGGGATGATGGTCGCGTGATGGAAGATCTCATGATGGTCGAAGTGAAGTCGCCGGCGGAGTCGAAGTATAAATTCGACGATTTGAAGGTCATCGGCAAGATCGACGCGGCGACCGCCTATCGTCCGCTTCCGGAAGGAAAGTGTCCGCTGGTGAAGGTCGCGAACTGAAGCCCGGTCGACGCATTTCGAGGTGGACTAATGACACAAGAACCGAAGAGCGCGGCGGAAATCGTCCGGTACGAACTTTCCGGAAATGTCGCCAGGATCACGCTGCAGCGGCCGCCAGTGAACGCGTTGAGCCTTGAGATGATACGCGCGGTGGTGGCGGCTTTCCGGCGCGCCGCCGACGATCGGATGGCACGCGTCGTGGTTCTGTCCAGCGCTGTCGCGAGGAGATTTTCGGCCGGACTCGATCTCGACATCCTGCTTGGCAAATCCGGCGAGCAGATCCGCGAATTCCTGCAAGAGCTCTACATCGGGCTGTACGATGCGCAGTACAATCTCGGCAAGCCATCGATCTCTGCCGTTGGAGGAGCCGCGCGTGGTGGCGGCATGACGATGGCGGTATCTTGTGACGTGGTGTTGGCCGGCGAAAGCGCCACCTTCGGCTATCCGGAGATCGACGTCGGGATCATCCCAGGCATTCACTATGTGCATCTGCCGCGGCTAATCGGTCGCCACAGAGCGTTCGAACTGCTTTTCAGCGGTCGCGCGTTCGACGCCAGGGAGGCGTTCGAATTGGGGATACTCAACAAGGTTGTTCCCGATAACGAACTCGATTCGGCGGCGATGAATCTCGCGGCGCAGTTCGCGTCCAAATCGGAGCCCGTCGTTCGATTGGGCCGGGCTGCCTTCATACGCCAGATCGATCTGGACTACCGTCGTAGCATCGCGAGCGCGGTCGAGGATGTCTGCAACGTGGCGGCTACCGACGCCGCCCAGGAAGGTCTGCGCGCTTTCGTAGAGAAGCGTCCTCCGAATTGGTGAGGTGGACGGTTGGACTTGGTGAAGCAGACTGATCAACAACTTTGCGCATGGCCGCAGCGTCAATCGGCGCGGGGTCCGGACGCCGGTCAGCACCGCAAGTTCTTGATCGGCTTCGCATGTGTGCGGTGAATAAAGGCTCTCCACCCGTAAACGTCAGCGTGCGCGTATCTTTGTCGAGGAGAGGCAGGCTCCTTCGGATCTCATTCAAAATCCACCGATCATCAATGTTCTTCGGCGGCTGCGAACACATCAGGCAGTAGTTGTTGCACCGCTCCGTCATTAGGAATGAGTTGTGGCGGGAGTTATGTCTGTAAAGAGTTCGGAATTTTCCTGATTGATTGTGAATGCCGATAACGTCTCCCGCATCAAAATAGGAGAATTGCGCTGAGACTGCGATCGTGCGGAGCGGCAGGCCATTAACTGGCAGCAGACATCCCGTACCATCGTCGATTGCGAAGATCGACTCGTGCTTGTTCTGAATTGCGCGCTTCAAGTTATCGCTTGTCCGCACTATAATAAAGTCAGCCTCCGCGTTGGGAGTCTCAGTACCGAGTGCCTTCAGGCGAACAACCGATCTCGTCTGTTCTTCCAACCCCCGACAAAGAGCGGCGGTACCAAATAAAGGAAGGGTCATGCGCCAGCCCAGCGGCGCAATATCGCCGCATCTCGGGGTGACTCGTCCGGTAGCTGCAGCAGATGATGCATTATTCCCTTCTGCCTCGCACAAAAATCAGAGAGTGCTTGATGCCGAGCGCATCGCCTTGCGTGGCGTGGTGGTGCACGGGATTTGCGCCGCAATGACTTTCGAATACGCAAGTGGACCACTCAGGCGCACACTGCGTCAACGATGTAGAAATCGCATCGACCAGCCTGTCCGAAAGAACAAGCGAGCGATAATTATCTTCATCCACGTGCCCCAGTCGAAACGCGTTATCGCCTGTCTCGGCGAGCATCCGCCCTTCATCAGAAGCAAAAACGCTACCATCGTAATTGTAGAGGAGTGCTCCTATCCCAACCCCGGCTGGACTTCGTAGGTCCACATACCCAATCGGTTTGTCGGTCAACATGCGGGTCAGAATCAAAGAGGAGTAAAATTCCCTGAATGGAGTCCCTTGATGATTGATGTCCAGAATTCGCCGGAGCCCGCGCTTGTAAAATTCCAACCAGCTCCTGGCGTCATAGCGCTGATATTGTTTTGTTTTGATCGCGAAGCCGAACGGAGATAGCGGACGAAGAAAGATGCCGTCCAAGCCGAGTTTCAGATATTCTTCGATTATCTCATCAACTCGATCTAAGCTGGCTTCAGTCGTGGTCATAAGCGCGCCAACCCGATCCGGTCCAAGCGCCTCTTGCGCCCGGCGGATGCCACTAACGGCTAGCTCATAGCTGTTGCCGCCCGGCCTTGGCCTATTCTTATTGTGCAGGTCCGCGGGGCCATCCAGTGAGGTCGATAGAAGAATTTCATTGGCCTTGCAGAAACCCAAAGCAGTGTCGTCTAACAGGGCAAGATTCGTCGCAATTACAAAATCTACCTTCTTGCCTAAGACTGCGGATTTTGATTTCGCAGCAGAGACAATCGTTTTGATAAGGCTAGCCAAAAATATTTGAAATTTTAGCATCAACCGATGTGCGTCAATTGATGCGTCGGATATCCGAGGATGGTGCTTGTTCGGCCTGTGTCGCGATCAACGTAGATGAATGCCGGTCCGTCGATGCGATAGTGGCCATTCCAACCGATCGCGAAGGTGGTATCAGTCTCGTCGATGTGGATCGGCTCGGCGTCTCCATCCCGGGCCAGTCGTGCAGCGAGTTGGTCGGAAGGGTCAAGCAGCCACGCATCGCCAGATTTGCTCGAGAACAGGATGAGCTGACCGATGCTGATCACGCGTCCGGTGTGGTCGGCTGCCCGACGCTGAATGTAGCGGACCTCATCGGCGAGACGGAAGCTCTTGCCGTCCACCATGCGCTTGCCCGGTCCACGCTTGATGCGGGTGTTTGCCATGGAACTTTTCACCAAGTTGTTCGGCGACTTGCTGCTATTCGTTTACCATTGCTTCGACCGCGTTGTCATTCACGGCTACCTCAGCGGGCTGTCACGGCCCGAACAGGTGGTGCACTTTTTCCGAAAGGTCGTTGGCATTCCTGTACTCAGCAAAGAGATCTTGAGCCAGCGAACGGCCGACTACCAGAACTGGGTCGAGGCCTTCGCCCGCAATCATAATATCCCGATCGAGTGGGCCGAAAAGGGGGTGCGCAAGGAAGACTATGTGCTCCCCTGGCTACGCCGAATGACAAAGAGGAACGCCTATGGCGTCTATTTCATCTTCAAGAGTATGGAACAGGGGCCGAGCTTCCGGGTCAGCGTGCCGAAGTATCCCACCAAGGATCCAAACCACCGCATCCTCGCCCGCCAGCGCAGCCGCTTCACACACGACTACTTCTATATCCGCGATGAAGTTCTCGGCCCCATGGTGATGCGTGTCGCAACCTTCTTCCCCTTCCAAACGACATATTACCTCAACGGCCACAACTTCATCGAGCGGGAGCTCAATCGTGAGCAGGTCGGCTTCCGCAAGAATGACAATGCCTTCCTGGCGATTGACGACGTCGCTGCACTCCAGGCCGCTGCCGACAGACTGAGCCCCGACATCATTCGCGAACGGCTCGACTATTGGACCCTGATCCTCGGGCCCAAGTTCTCCGTCAAGGAGCGCAAGCTGGTAAAGCTGTCGCGCTTCTACGCCATCTCGCAAATCGAATATTGCCGCAACTTCATCTTCAAACGGAACTTTCCCATCCACAAACTGTTCGAGCGCGGCTGCGAGCTCGGACTGTGGCGGCTGACAGCCCACAAGATTACCGAGATCTTCGGCGCCCGCCTACACCGCAGGCTGCCCGGCAAGCTCGCCACCGTCATCGATCAGATCGAGCATGGCCATCACGTCTTCCGCGCCTACTTCAAGCATGCCTTCCTGAAGCAGTACGAAAAGTTCGCAACGTTCTTGCGCAATGAGCTCTGCTCCAACAACCTCAACGACTTCGGCCTCAAAAAGGGATTGGACAATCTCGACGCCGTCCGCCAGACCTTCAAAGTCATCACCAGCCGCTTCGCTGGCTTCCAGGCCCAGTGGCTCAACGTTCACGTCGACTTCCCGCTTTTGCAGCGGATTGCGCTGCCGATCACCATCGGTTCGGTCCGCTATCCCGGCATCAAAATCCACGACAGACGAGTCATTCGGCTCCTCGAGGTTCTGTTGCATGGCGGCACTCACGTCGGCGGCTGGACCGCGAAGGAAATCCACCAGTCCGTCCGCACCACCTTCGGTCTCTCCGAACGATCTTATGGTCTGAACCAACTGCGCTACGATCTGCGCAAGCTCAAAGGTCACGGACTGCTTGAACGCGACGGATCCCGCTACGCTTACCGCCTCACCCCAAAGGGTGTTCAAGTCGGGTTGCTATTTCTGTTCTTCCACAAACGGCTGTGCGGACCACTTGCCAACAGCCGCTTCCACCACCGTCCGGACCCTCAACATCGCCCAGACAGCCGACTCGAAGCCGCCTACCACCGCGCCGACAAGGCCATCCAGAACATCGTCGATTTGCTCGCCGCCGCGTGATGGAGCCACTTCATTGTTGGAGTCGTCTTGTTTAACATCCCTCAGGCTAGAATCTAGCCACCACGTGACGTGCCGCGGCTCAGCACGGCGCTCTTGTTTTCTCTGTAGCGGCAACCACGATGTCCGGATTGTTGAAACGGAGGCATTGACTTATTAGCTTTGGTCGCAAATGGAGTCAGTTGGCCAACGGATAAAGTTTTTGCCGAATCCACGCCTTATCAGTTGCTCTGCTCGAGAGAATCACGACCGCGGCCGTAAGTGCCCGAAGAGTTAGTTGGCAATAGAGAGGTAAAAAGCATATCGCGTCCCGGCCTCATCCAGCGAGAAAACCGCCATCGATAGCAACGACGGTGCCTGTCGCATATCGCGAAGCTGGCATGCAGAGGAACGCAACGGCGCCGGCAATGTCCACCGGCTGCCCCCACCGCTTGAACGCAGTGCGGTCGGCAATGCGCTGGTAATGCGCAAAGTCGGTACGACCCGCGGCGTTGATCGCGGTTTCGATATAGCCGGGCGCAACCGCATTGACGCGGATCCCTTCGTCGGCCCACTTCAAGGCTAGCGCTTTGGTCAGCATCACGACGCCGCCCTTGCTGGCGCAATAGGCGGGAATTCGCGGCAGCGCCAATGTCGCGTTCATCGAGGCGATGTTGACGATCGACCCTTTCGTCTCCACCAGCAGCGGGTAGAACGCCATGCAGGTTCGGAAGGTGCCGGTGAGGTTGACGTCCAGCACCTTCATGAAGGTCTCGATCTCGAATTCCTTGTCGCGCGCGAGAATGCCGGCGCAATTGACCAGCGCGTCGACGCGCTGGTGTTGCCGGGCGAACGACGTGACAGCCGCGTCATCGGTGACGTCGAGCGTCGCGAGCGCCAGGCCCTCGCGCGGCTTGAGCAGCGTGCGCGCAAGAACAGCGTCGTTCGCGCCGGTTGCAGTCACCGTCGCGCCGAGATCACAAAACTGGTTGCTGATTGCCGCGCCAATATCGCCGGCGCCGCCGATCACGACGGTATGAAAGCCGGGCACAAGAGAAAAATTCGAACTCATCGGAAGGTCTCACTTTAGGGATTTCGGAGGCGGGGCGGTCGATTCACGCACCACCAGCGAGAAGTCGATCTCGCGATGCATGATGGTCTGCTCGCCGGCGAGGCTGCGTACGAGATACTCGCCAGCGCGCTGCCAGGTTTCTCCGGTCGGCACGTGGATCGTGGTCAGGCTCGGCCGCAAATGGCGGCTCCAGTCGAGGTCGTCGAAGCCAACGACCGACAGGTCGCGTGGCACGGAAAACCCGTCACGCTCGGCCTCGAGCAGTACGCCATAAGCGATGACGTCAGCACGCCGGAAGCAATCCAATTCGGGTTATCTTTCCGAGCACCATCGCATCATTCGGCAGCTTCATCGCGCCCGGCGCGCTCGTGAACAACGAAGATATCCAGATGCCCACCACAATGTACGGCATATCGAAAGTATCCGTCGAACGCCTTGGCGAGTACTACACGCGCAAAGGCTGGATCGATTTTCGTGCTGTTCGTTATCCGTCAGTCATCGGCGCAAGCCGGGGGCCCGGCGGCACAACCGTCTACTCGACCTTGATGGTTCAGGAGCCGTTTCGCACCCCGTCGCGGTCCTATGTCGCCTATGTTGGGCCCGACACACGGCTCGACATCATCTACATATCCGAGGCGATCGATGCCATCCTGGGCTTGCACGATGCGCCCGCCAATTCGCTCAAGCTGGAGCGGCGTGTCTACAACATCGCGGGCATCAGGACAGACGATGGACAAGCACCGACCGCCCTCGACATCAAGAACGCAGTCGTGGCCCTCAAGCCCGATGCCGTGATCGACTTCCAGGTCGATCCAGTCCTCCAGAAGACAGTCACGAGCTTTGGCGTTCTCAAGGACGATGCGGCGCAGGCTGACTGGGGATGGAAAGGTCCTGGCCAGCGCATGAAGCTCGGAGCCGCCGTTGTCGCGTTCAGCAAGGAGGTGAGAGAGTATCCGAAGCGGATCAAATCTCTGGAGCTGTTCGGCGCCTGACGCACCGGTTGTGGTTGGGGTCCGACGGGTGATCCTCGTTGGGCCCGCCACGATTGGTTCGGTGCGCAAAAACATGCATCGCTACACCGGAAACACTGACATTTGAATCCCAACTTGTCGCGAACATGATTCACTCGCGGCATGGGAAATGACTTGATTGTACTTGATCGCAGGGCTCGCAGGGAACTGGAGCAACTGCTCTCCGATGGAAACACGGCTCAGAAGATCGCCAAGCGAGCGAGGATCGTGCTGATGACGGCGGACGGTCATGGCGTCGTGGCGATTATGCGTGAGGTCGGGGTTTCGAAGACCACCGTCTGGCGCTGGCAGGACTATTTTGCCGAGGCCGGCGTCGATGGTCTGGTCAAAGGCCGCTCCAAGCCGCCTGGCCGAAAGCCGCTCAGCGCTGCCATGAAGCTCAAGGTCGTCGAGAAGACCGTGAAGGAGCGTCCCGCCAATGCCACGCACTGGAGCGTGCGATCGATGGCGGAAGAAATGGGCATCAGCCACACGAGCGTTCAGCGCATCTGGGCCGAACACGGCCTCAAGCCGCATCTCGTGCGCAGCTTCAAGATCTCCAACGATCCCGACTTCGTCGCGAAGGTCGAGGACATCGTCGGCCTTTACGTCGATCCGCCGGAGAAGGCACTGGTGCTTTCCGTCGATGAGAAGAGCCAAATCCAGGCACTCGACCGCACGCAGCCGGGTTTGCCCTTGAAAAAGGGCCGTGCCGGCACGATGACCCATGATTACAAGCGCAACGGCACCACAACACTCTTCGCTGCGCTCGATGTGGCGGCCGGTACCGTCATCGGCGAATGTCTGGCACGCCATCGGGCAGACGAGTTCCTGTCGTTTCTGAAAACAATCGACCGCGAGACGCCCGCACATCTCGATCTGCATCTGATCCTCGACAACTACGCCACCCACAAGACGCCGGCCGTGAAGCGCTGGTTGGCGCGACACAAACGCTTCACACTGCACTTCACGCCGACTTCCTGTTCCTGGCTCAACCTCGTCGAGCGGCTCTTCGCCGAAATCACTCGCCAGCGCATCCGGCGAGGGACCTTCAACGACGAACCGAAGCTCTAGATTCTTGTTTTGACGCGTTTTTCTTGACGCGAACCGGTATCCACTTCGCTCGAAAATGCTCTGAGCTTCCGGCCTGCGGTGCGCGGTCTCGCAAGGTCGCGCATCGCAGATGAACCTGATCCGGGCGTGCCAGCCCCCGTCCAGATCAGGTTGCGTTCGTCACATACTCGACGGGAAGACTGCGGAAGTGCTTGCGCATGTCTGACGTCACCGCGCCGCCGACGATGATCCGCGAGAACGCGCCGATATCGGCGAAGAACGCCGGCTTGAGACTGCCGAGCTTGCTGGCGTCGACCACCACGATGCTCTCCATTGCGGTGGCGATCACGGCCTGCTTGATGGCGACCTCATGAAAGTTGGAGCAGCTCGCGCCGCGGGTCCAATGCAAGCCGCCGGCGGATATGAAGGCCTTGTTGACGCCGAGGCGCCGCAGATAGGACAGGCCGTCATCAGATGAAAATGACTGCGATGACGCATGGTAGAGCCCGCCCATCAGCATCACCTGCGTCGCCGGCCGCCGCGTGACGATCGACGCCACGTTCAGCGAATAGCAGATCACCGAGAGCGGCAGATCCTCGGGCAAACAGTCCGCCAGCGACTGCATCGTGGTTCCGCAATCGATGAAGATCGTGTCGCCTTCCTTGATCGAGGCGGTGGCGGACCGGCAGGCGAGACGCTTGTCCTGGGTGTGCTGGTCGATCTCCTGCTCGAACGCGTATTTGATCCCGGTCGGCGACGCCGCATTGACGACATAGCCGCCGAGCAGAGCGAGTGCGCCCTCGGGACCGGCAAGGTCACGCCGCACCGTCATTTCGGAAACCTTGAGCAGCTCGGCGGCGTCCTTCAGGTGCAGCGCGCCGCTGCTCTCGACCGCGCGGCGCAGCCGCTGCAGGCGCTGAACGCGGGTCTCGCTTGGTCGTCCGTTCGGTGTTTCAGCCATTTTGGTCACCGAGCTTGCTTATCCGGTTGACAATGATCTTACAATGTTGTGAGTTTATCAACGGCAATATGTTATAATAATAACATCGAGCCCGGAGAGACAATCCGGTGTCTGGCGGTGGCGTGCGTCGTCAGGCAGCAAGCTCCGGCGGGCAAGGTCTGGGAGGATCACATGTTGCAATCGACACATTCAGTCTATCTGGCGCTCTCGTCGATTCGCTAGGACCCCAGGCGTTTCGATGACGCAGACCGTCCTCATACAGAATCCGTCCTCCGTGCCGGTGCAGCCTCATGCCAAGGGCGAGGGGCACACGCATCCGGTCTCGCGCAACAGCGGCCGCGCGATTGAGATGGATTGGGTCGACGAGATCAGGATCAATCTGTCGGCCGCCGAGCGGCGCGTTGCGAGCTTGCCGGGCCGACGAACGGTCAAGAAGGACGCGCAGGCGGCGTGGCTTCTGAAAGCGGTCACCTGCATCGACCTGACTACCCTCAACGGCGACGATACCGCTGAACGGGTGAAGCGGCTCTGCGCCAAGGCCAAGGCCCCCGTGCGGGGCGATGTTCTCGAGGCGCTTGGCTTTGCCGGGCATCGGCTGCACACCGGTGCGATCTGCGTCTATCACCGTTTTGTTGCGACCGCAGTCGAGGCACTCGATGGTTCCGGCATCCCGGTTGCCGCGGTCTCGACCGGATTTCCGGCAGGTCTGATACCTCACGACCTGAAGCTCAAGGAGATCGAGGCGTCCGTCAGGGATGGCGCGCAGGAGATCGACATCGTCATCACCCGCGAGCACGTGCTGACCGGCGATTGGCGTGCGCTTTACTCGGAGGTCGGGGACTTTCGCGCCGCCTGCGGCAATGCGCATCTGAAGACCATTCTGGCCACCGGCGATCTCAAGACGCTGCGCAATGTCGCCAAGGCATCGATGGTCTGCATGATGGCCGGCGCCGACTTCATCAAGACGTCTACCGGCAAGGAAGGCGTCAATGCGACGCTGCCGGTGACGCTCGCGATGCTGCGCATGATCCGGGTGTATCAGGAGCGCACCGGCTACAAGATCGGCTTCAAGCCCGCCGGCGGAATCTCGACGGCAAAGGACGTGCTCAACTATCAGTTCCTGATGAAGGAGGAGTTGGGACGCGACTGGCTCGAGCCGGATCTGTTCCGCATTGGCGCCTCAAGCCTGCTCGCCGACATCGAGCGCCAGCTCGAGCATCATGTCACCGGCCGCTACTCGGCCTTCAACCGCCACCCCGTGGGATGAGACTCCGTGACCGTCGCACATTACTTTGAAACCATGGAGTACGGTCCTGCTCCCGAAGCGGACGGCGAGGCGCGCGCCTGGCTGAAGCGGCATGACGCCACGTTTGGACAGTTCATCGGCGGCAAGTTCGTCGCACCGCATTCCGGCAAGCACCTCACGACGATCGAGCCTGCCACTGGAAAGGCGCTGGCGAAGATCGCGCAGGGCTCCTCTGCGGATGTGGAAGCGGCCGTCAACGCCGCGCGCACCGCGCAGCCGCCTTGGGTAAAACTCGGCGGTCACGGCCGCGCGCGTCATCTCTACGCATTGGCGCGCATGCTGCAACGGCATGCGCGGTTGTTTGCGGTGCTGGAGGCGATCGACAACGGCAAGCCGATCCGCGAAACCCGCGATCTCGACGTGCCGCTTGCCGCGCGGCATTTCCTGTATCACGCGGGTTGGGCGCAGTTGCAGGAGCGCGAGTTCGCCGATCAGGTGCCGATCGGCGTGATCGGGCAGATCATCCCCTGGAATTTCCCGCTGCTGATGCTGGCATGGAAGATCGCGCCGGCGCTGGCCGCAGGCAATACGGTGGTGCTGAAGCCGGCGGAATTCACCTCGCTTACCGCGCTGCTGCTCGCCGAACTTGCGGCGGGGGCAGCTCTGCCGCCGGGCGTATTGAACGTGCTCACGGGCGATGGCGCGACGGGCGCGCTGCTCGTTGAAAATCCGGGAGTCGACAAGATCGCCTTCACGGGATCGACTGAGGTCGGGCGGCTAATCCGTCAGGCAACCGCAGGCACCGGCAAGTCGCTGACGCTCGAGCTCGGCGGCAAATCACCCTTCATCGTGTTCGACGATGCCGATATCGACGGCGCGGTGGAAGGCGTGGTCGATGCCATCTGGTTCAACCAGGGCCAGGTCTGCTGCGCCGGCTCGCGCCTGCTGGTGCAGGAAGGAATTGCAGAAACCTTCCGCAGGCGTCTGATCCGCCGCATGGAAACGCTGCGCGTCGGCCCACCGCTCGACAAGGCAATCGACATGGGCGCCGTGGTTGCGCCAGTGCAGCTCGAGCGGATCAAGGCGCTGGTCGAGACCGGGGTAAAGGAGGGCGCGGAGAAATACCAGGCGCCCGGCGCAATACCGGAGGAGGGATGCTTCTATCCGCCGACCCTGCTCTGGAACGTGCATCCGTCGTCGACCGTGGCGATCGAGGAGATTTTTGGCCCCGTGGCGGTGGCGATGACGTTCCGCACGCCTGATGAGGCCGTGGTGCTCGCCAACAATACGCGCTACGGGCTTGCCGCCAGCGTATGGAGCGAGACGATCGGGCTGGCGCTGGATATCGCGCCGAAACTGCTGGCCGGCGTGGTCTGGGTCAACGCGACCAATTTGTTTGACGCCAGCGTCGGCTTCGGCGGTTACCGCGAGTCCGGTTTCGGCCGCGAGGGTGGCCGTGAAGGCATGTACGAATATCTCAAGCCCAAGGCATGGAGCGGGCGGAAAGCGCGGGCCAAGGCGTTGCCGCCGCCGACCGCCGCCGCCGACCGCGCCGGATTTGGTGTGCCGCCAATCGACCGGACCGCAAAACTTTTCGTCGGCGGCAAGCAAGTTCGCCCCGACGGCAATTATTCGCGCGCCGTGCTGTCGCCGAAGGGCCGGCATCTCGGCGAGGCAGGCGAGGGCAACCGCAAGGACATCCGCAATGCCGTGGCCGCCGCACGCTCCGCCGAGGCGTGGGCGAGGGCGACGGCGCATAATCGCGCCCAAATCCTCTACTACCTTGCCGAGAACCTCTCCGCGCGCGGTGACGAGTTCGCCCGGCGCATCGCCGACATGACGGGCGTATCGGCTGCCAAGGCGCGCGCGGAGGTCGATGCGAGCATAGAGCGGCTGTTCAGCTATGGGGCCTGGGCCGACAAATTCGAAGGGGCAATCCATGCGCCGCCGCTGCGCGGCGTTGCGCTCGCGATGCACGAGCCGATCGGTGTGGTCGGTGTGGCCTGTCCCGACGATGCGCCGCTGCTTGGCTTCGTCAGCCTGATCGCGCCGTTGATCGCGATGGGCAACCGGGTGGTGGCGGTACCGAGCGAGAAGCATCCGCTCGCCGCGACCGATTTCTACCAGGTGCTGGAGACGTCGGATGTGCCGGCCGGCGTCGTCAATATCGTCACCGGCGGCCGCGACGACCTCGTGAAGGTCCTGGCCGCGCACGACGATGTCGACGCACTCTGGGTTTTCGGGTCGCAGGACGCCTCGGCATCGGCGGAACGGCTGTCGATCGGCAATCTCAAGCGCACGCTTGTCGACCACGGCCTGACGCTCGATTGGTACGACAGGGCGGCGAGTGAAGGTCCGATCCTGCTTCGTCATGCCGTGCAGGTGAAGAATATCTGGATTCCCTATGGGGACTAGAGACGTCATCTTGCGGTGATATCGATTGGGATCCGGACCGTCAGAGTTCGGGCAATTTCGAAGAAAGGGACGCAACATGCTCAAGGGCATCAACTCATTGCTCAACGCCGACGTGCTCTATGCCCTCCGTGCCATGGGGCACGGAGATCACCTGGTCGTCTGCGATACCAATTTTCCGGCCGACTCGATCGCGCGCCAGACGGTTCTTGGCCGGTTGCTGCGCATCGACAATGTCAGCACCGCGAAGGCCATCGAAGCAATTCTCTCGGTGCTGCCGCTCGATACGTTCGTCGACGACGCGGCTGTTCGCATGGAGATCGTCGACCAGCCTCAGGAAGTGCCGCCGGTCCAGCGCGAGGTGCAGGCCGCGATCGATTGCGCCGAGGGACGATCCTGGCCGCTGGTCGGCGTCGAGCGCCACGCCTTCTACGAAAAGGCCAAGACGGCCTATTGCGTGATCGCGACGGGCGAGCGCCGTTTCTATGGCTGCTTCCTGTTCACCAAGGGCGTCATCGCGCCGGACGGAGAGTGATGACCATGAGCAGGAATGGCGTCGCCATCCTTGGCGTCTTCGTCGTCGATCTCGCCTTCCGCGCCGGCAACATGCCTGCGATCGGCGAAACGATTGCCGGATCCGGATTCGCGATGGGTCCCGGCGGCAAGGGTTCGAACCAGGCCGTGGCCGCCGCGCGCGCGGGCGCCAGCGTGACCTTTATCTCCCGCATCGGCAGTGATGCTTTCGGCGAGCTTGCGGTCAAGACCTGGGAGGCTGAGGGAATTATACCGCGCGTCGCAAAGACCGCGGAAGCGCCGACCGGCGCCGCGTTTATTTATGTCCACGAGACGCGGGGCGATAACGCGATCATCGTGGTATCAGGGGCAGCCGGCGGTCTCAGTCCGGCTGACATCGACGCGGCGGCTGACGCCATTCGTGCCAGCCGCGTGTTCGTGACTCAACTCGAGCAGCCGGTCGACGCGGCGCAGCGAGGGCTCGAAATCGCGCGCGCCGCGGGCAGCATCACGGTGTTCAACCCCGCGCCGGCCATCAAGTTCGACAGCAGCCTGTTTGCGCTCTGCGACTATGTCGTCCCCAATGAGACCGAGGCCGAAGCATTGACCGGGATCGCTGTGGGCGACCTCGCGGCCGCGCGCCGCGCCGGAGACGCGCTGCTGGCCAAAGGGGCTGGGACGGCGCTGATCACGCTCGGCGAGCGCGGGGCGCTGTTCCATGCGCGGGACCGTTCGCTGCATGTGCCGCCCTTTGCCGCCGGCAAGGTGGTCGAAACCACCGGTGCGGGCGATGCATTCGTCGGCGGCTTCGCGGCGGCGCTCGCGGACGGCGCCGATCCGCTCGAGGCTGCGCGTTTCGGTTCGGCGACGGCGGGGATTTCGGTGACGCGCGCCGGGACCGCTCCCGCCATGCCGCGACGCGCCGAGATCGAAGCTCTCTTGAGGAAGTGATCCGCGCCATGATGCGGAATGATCCGATCAAGCATGTCTTCATCTGGCCGGCGGTGCTCGTCGTGCTGGCGATCTCGATCTTTCCGCTGATCTATTCGCTGACCACAAGCTTCCTCAGCTATCGCCTGATTCCGCCGATCCCGCCCCGGGTCGTCTGGTTCGGCAATTATGTATCGCTGCTGCAGGAGCCGCGCTTCTGGAATGCGATCTACACGACCACGCTGATCGCCTTCATCGCCGTCGGACTGCAATACACTATCGGATTCGCCGTGGCGCTGGCGCTGAACGCGCGCGTGCCGGGTGAACGGCTGTTTCGCGTCGCCTTGCTGCTACCCATGCTGCTCGCTCCGGTGGCCGTCGCGCTGGTGGCGCGCATGATCTTCAACCCGACCATGGGACCGCTCAACCAGCTTCTGGGAAGGTTCGGTCTGGTCAACCTGCCGTTCCTCACCAATGGCCATTGGGCGCTTGGCTGCATCATCGCGGTCGAGGTCTGGCAGTGGACGCCGTTCGTGGTGCTGATGATGCTGGCCGGTCTGCAGACGCTACCGGAAGATGTCTACGAGGCGGCCGAGCTCGAGAACGCCAGCGCCTGGCAACAGTTCTGGGGAATCACATTTCCGATGCTGCTGCCGATCTCGGCTGCGGTCGTCTTCATCCGGCTGATCGAGAGCTACAAGATCATGGACACCGTCTTCGTGATGACGGGCGGCGGACCGGGTGTGGACACCGAGACCCTGACCTTGTTCGCCTACCAGGAGGGCTTCAAGAAGTTCAATCTCGGCTATACGTCGGCGCTCAGCTTCCTGTTCCTGATTGCGATCACGATCATCGGCGTGACCTATCTGGCGCTGTTGCGGCCGCATCTGGAGAAGCGCCGATGAGCGACCGCGGCCTGATCGGATTGTCGCCCTGGGGCCGTCGGCTGGTGACCGCCGGCTGTCTCATCTGGTGCCTGATCAGCATATTTCCGCTCTATTGGGTGGTCGTGACGGCATTCAAGACCCCGCCGGGAGTCGTCGGTGGCCCGACATACCTGCCGTTTATCGACTTCACGCCGACCTTGCAGCCCTTCATCGATCTCTATCAGGGTATCAGGGGCGAATTCTTCCGGACGTTCCTGAATTCGACCATTGTGGGCCTGTCGGCGGCGGCGATCGCGACCGCGATCGGTGCAATGGCGGCCTATGCGCTGGTGCGCTTCGAATTCAGGGTTCGCCTCGGCACCGGCCTCGCCTTCTTCCTGCTCGCGCTCGGTGGCTACCTGCTGTTCAACATCACGTTCGGATTCACCAGGCCGCAGGCCTTGCTGCTCGCGTTTCCTATCGCGCTCGTGGCTGCTGTAGTCGCCAATCGCCTGCCGTTGCCGGGGCCGATCCTCGGCAATGAGGACATTCTGTTCTGGTTCGTCAGCCAGCGCATGTTCCCGCCGATCGTCACGGCGTTTGCGCTGTATCTGCTCTACAGCGAAATCGGCCGTCTGGGTTTCCAGCTGATCGACAGCTTCGTCGGCCTGACGCTGTGCTACGTCGCGTTTTCGCTACCGATCGTCGTCTGGCTGATGCGTGATTTCTTCGAGGCCGTGCCGATCGAGGTCGAAGAGGCGGCGATGGTCGACAACGTGCCAAGCTGGCGCATCTTCCTCGGCATCGTGGTGCCGATGTCGATGAACGGCCTGCTCGCGACCTTCATGATCACGCTGGCCTTTGTCTGGAACGAGTTCCTGTTTGCGCTGTTTCTGACCAATTCGAGATGGCAGACGCTTCCCATTCTGGTGGCGGGACAGAACAGCCAGCGCGGTGATGAATGGTGGGCGATTTCGGCCGCGGCCCTCGTCGCCATCGTACCAATGATGATCATGGCAGGCCTGCTCAGCCGCATGATGCGGTCGGGCCTGCTGCTCGGAGCCATCAAGTAAGAAAACGTGAAAAGGGAGGACAATACCATGTTGCGACGAACGTTCCTGATGCTTGCCACCTCGCTCGCGACGGCCTGTGCCGCGAGCCAGGTCAACGCTGCCTGCAGTCCGGACTATACCGGCGTTACGCTAACGGTGGCGTCGCAGACCGGGCCGTATATCGCCTCTGCCCTCAAGCTCGGCGCCGACGAATGGACGAAGAAGACCTGCGGCAAGGTCAACGTCGTCGAGTTTCCGTGGTCGGAGCTCTATCCGAAGATCGTAACGTCGCTCACTCAGTCCGACGCGACGTTCGACCTCGTCAGCTTCGCGCCGGCGTGGTTGCCGGATTTCGTTCCCTATCTCAGCGAAATGCCAAAGGAGATGCAGTCCGGCAAGGATTGGGACGATATCGAGCCGGCCTATCGCGAACGACTGATGGTGTGGGAAGGCAAGATCTATTCGCAATCGATGGACGGCGACGTCCACACCTACACCTACCGCATGGACCTGTTCAGCGATCCCAAGGAGAAGGACGCGTTCAAGGCCAAGTATGGCTACGACCTCGCTCCGCCGAAGACCTGGAAGCAGTATCTCGACATCGCGGAGTTCTTCCAGCGTCCGGAAAAGGGGCTGTGGGGAACGGCAGAAGCCTTCCGCCGCGGCGGCCAGCAGTTCTGGTTCTTCTTCAGCCACGCAGCCGCCTATACCAACAATCCAAACTATCCGGGCGCGATGTTCTTCGATCCTGAAACGATGGATGCCCAGATCAACAATCCGGGTTGGGTGAAGGGATTGGAGGAATACATCCGGGCGTCGAAGGTCGGTCCTCCGAACGCGCTGAACTTCTCGTTCGGCGAAGTGAACGCAGCCGTGGCCGGCGGGCAGGTCGCGGAATCGATCGGCTGGGGCGATACCGGCGTCATCGCGGCCGACCCCGAGCAGTCGAAGATCTCGGGCAAGGTCGGCTCGGCGATGTTGCCCGGTTCGGACGAGATATGGAATGCGAAGACGAAGAAGTGGGACAAGTTCCCGTCGGTCCTGCCGGGGCCGTTCATGGCGTTCGGCGGCTGGCAGATTGCCGTGCCGAAGGCCGGCAAGAACCAGCAGGCAGCCTGGGACTTCGTCAAGACCCTGACCAGTCCGGAAGTGTCCGGCCAGGCGGCGATCACCGGCGGCAGCGGCGTCAATCCCTATCGCAAATCGCACACCGCCAATCTGCAGCTGTGGAGCAAGATCTTCACGCCTGAAGAGGCCAAGGAATATCTTGGCGCGCAGTCCGACTCCATCAATGCCAAGAACGTCGCGCTCGACATGCGGCTGCCCGGCTATTTCTCCTACACCGAGGTGGTGGAAATCGAACTCGGCAAGGCGGTTGCCGGCCAGACCACGCCTCAGGCCGCGCTCGATGCGGTGGCGAAGGAGTGGAACCGGCTGACCGACGAGTTCGGCCGTGCCAAGCAACTCGCCGCCTATCGCGCGGCGATGGGCCTGCCGCCCAAGAACTAGCATACATGGATTGCCCGGATGACGCGCGAGCGTCATCCGGTGCTTGATGGCCACTGGCCAGAGACGGAACGGGATTTTATGGCGTACGTCGAGATCGAGAACGTCAGCAAGGCATACGGGCCCTACAAGATCATCGAAGGGCTCGATCTCAACGTGGCCGACGAGGAGTTTGTCGTGCTTGTCGGCCCGTCCGGCTGCGGCAAGACGACGACATTGCGGATGATCGCGGGACTGGAAAGCGTCACCGGCGGGACCATCCGGATCGGCGACCGCGACGTGACGCAACTGCGCCCCGGCTTGCGCAATTGCGCGATGGTATTCCAGAACTATGCGCTCTATCCGCATATGACGGTCAGCGAGAACATCGGTTACGGCATGAAGGTGCGCGGTGAAGCGCGCGCCACGATCGAGAAAGCCGTCAAGGACGTGGCAAAGATTCTCGACCTCGAGCAGTATATTGACCGTCGTCCCAAGCAGCTGTCGGGCGGTCAGCGTCAGCGGGTGGCGATCGGACGCGCTATCGTGCGCAGTCCGGATGTCTTCCTGTTCGACGAGCCGCTGTCCAATCTCGACGCTAAGCTTAGAATCGAGATGCGCACCGAGATCAAGGCATTGCACCGCCGGCTCGCCAAGACGATCGTCTATGTGACGCATGATCAGGTCGAGGCCATGACAATGGCCGACCGCGTCGTGGTGATGAACCGCGGCCGGATCGAGCAGGCAGCGGATCCGATCACGATCTACGAGAAGCCGCGCAATCTCTTTGTTGCAGGCTTCATCGGCGCGCCCAGCATGAATTTCATCCATGGCGAGATTGTCGCCCGGGACGGCGCGCTAT
Source organism: Bradyrhizobium erythrophlei (assembly GCA_900129675.1). Classification (GTDB taxonomy): domain Bacteria; phylum Pseudomonadota; class Alphaproteobacteria; order Rhizobiales; family Xanthobacteraceae; genus Bradyrhizobium; species Bradyrhizobium erythrophlei_A. Next base: position 1,305,257 of record FSRD01000003.1, read on the forward strand.
TTTTCATCGAGCCATCGGGCACGGTATTGGCGGTACCGAAGTCCCGCGAGGCGGCTTATACAGCCAGCATTGGCAAACTCGTGGTGCTGGGCGTCCGGCCAGACCATGTTGTCCACCAGGGGGCGCCGGCCGGCTCATTCGTCCGTATGATCGTGAGAGACGTCGAGCCATTGGGACCGCATACGCTTGTGATCGGCACCGTTGGCGCCTTTCCGTTCACGCGCAGATGCAGGTCGGAGTTGCCGCCGAGCCCGATCGGGCCGTTTGATGTGGGACTCGACCTGCAGCGAGCACATTTGTTCGATAAGGCGTCAGGACAGGCGATCGTGGCCTGATTTCTCTGGCTCTCTATCTCGATGGTAGCAGAGTACTCAGGATGCCCGTGTAAAACTAAGCTCACTATTAGGTTGGCGGAGATGTAGAAGCGCGAGGGACGCAATTGCGCGTCTACAGGATGCGCAGCATGGGTGCTGCTTCTGGAGCGGTAGTTTGATGGCCGTTGAAGTAAAACAATGAGCGACAAGAATCCGGTGTTTCTCGTGCGGCAGTCGAACGGTGAGGATCCGAAAATCGCAT
>FSRD01000002.1 GCA_900129675.1 Bradyrhizobium erythrophlei
AATATCGACAATCCTGCTCCAGCAACTGACGCCCTCCACGCGGCTGCGGTGTTTGATCAGGGCGGCAGTATGCTCGATGCCGGCGTGACCAATGACTCTTCGCAGGCACCGCTCATTGGAGCCGCCCCGGCCGAGGATGCTGAAGGCACTATCGATTACGTTGATCACAACGGCACCGAGGTCAGTGAACTCGCTGGTCAGAGCAGCAAGACCGACATGGTACTTGATGCTCCTTCTTCTGGGGCGAGCATCGAGGCAGCGACAATTGGCGGGTACGAGCCTTGAATTGATCGGGGATATTCCGGGTCAATTACATTCGCCGGCGCAACCGGCACTCTGATTCTGGACCACTCGTCGGCATTTGCCGGGACAATATTCAATCTGACAGGTGACGGTAATCCGCTCAGTTCCGACCAAATCGATTTGAAGGATATCGCGTTCGGATCCGGAACAACGGCTTCGTATGCAGGCAACTTGTCAGGAGGTGTCCTGACCATCAGCGATGCCCGAGATCACATCGCGCATCTTTCTCTCGTTGGAAACTACACGCACTCGACGTTCAACCTGTCAAGCGACGGGAGCGGCGGTACCACAGTGATCGATCCTCCGATCACGCCGTTTGCCCTCGGTGTCGACGTCGGCAATCCGAATGTCTCTAGTCCGACCGAGGAGGCGACCTTCGAAGCCAACTTCAACGGCTTTTCGACCTTAATGGGGACAACGCCGCAATATCTGGATCAATTTGGTGATCAAACCCAGCCCATCTCACAATGGGTCTCTCAAGCAGGGTGGGACGCTACGTCTGTTGCGCATTCGGCCGTCCTCCAGCACGTCACTCCGGTCATTGGATTGCCGATGAGCTCCACGGCTCCGGGATCCGGAACTGCTGATCAGTTCTACCGGGCCTTTGCGGCCGGAACATATGATTCCGTTCTGCAGGGCATAGTCAAGGCGTGGGCAAGCAATGGCTTCACGACACAGATCTGGCGGGCCGGCTGGGAGATGAATGTCAGCACCATGCCGTCCTATGCCGGCACCGATGCCGCCACACAGGCAGATTGGGTCAAGGCCTATCAGCACATCTATACTGTACTGCATGCCGCAGGCGAGGCAGATGGCGTCAACATCCAGGTGATGTGGAATCCTGGCGTGATAAACTACAGTCCTGCCGGCAACGCCATACAGACCGTCTACCCCGGCAACCAATATATCGACATGATCGGTGCGGACGTCTACGGCGACTTGTATCCCTATGGCGACCACACGCATCTGTACGATTGGGACCGGAGCGGGCAGGTGCTGAACTCGGCCAATCCGGTGTATGACACCAGCCCCCAACAATGGGCGGCAGATCCCGTCAACCTTCTGCACTACTATACTTACCCGGCTTCCAATCAATGGTCGCTCGACGGTAGCGCAGGTCATGCGACGACCCTGCAGCAGCTTATCGATCTGTCCAAAACGATAGGCAAGCCATTGGCCATTGCCGAGACCGGCGCGGGCAACACAGCCGACGGCGCTGGCGTCGTCGACAATCCGACATTTGTTGAATGGCTCTCGCAAACTCTGCGGCAATCCGGAGTGAACGTCAGCTTTGTGAACATTTGGGACTCCAACGGCGGCGGCAATTACCAATTTTCAAATGCCTCCGATGGCAAACCGCTCGAGGCCGCCGCATGGGCCAAGTATTTCGGCGCCGCATCTGTTTCTGCGCCCACCATCACGTCGTTCTCGCCCGACAGCAATGTCATCGGTGACGGGATCACCGACGCCAATCAACTCACTCTGAAAGGCGCCGCGCCGGCCGGCAGCACCGTGGAGGTGTTCGACGCTACAGTTCAAATTGGTACCGTCACGGCCGATGCGAATGGCTCGTGGTTGGTCGCCACCGCGCCGTTGACCGATGGCAGCCACGCCTTCACCGCGAAGGACGTGGATGGGGCGGGGAGGGTCAGCGCAGCCTCTGCTGCCCTAAACGTCATCATCGACACCGTGGCGCCCGGCGCGCCGACCATCACCTCCTTTTCGCCTGACAGCAACATCGTCGGCGATGGCGTGACGAACGCCAAACAACTGACCCTGACTGGCACTGCGGAGGCAGACAGCGAGGTCTTGATATTTGATGGATCGACACAGGTTGGCACTGCAGCCGCGAGCGTCAGTGGCAACTGGTCGTTCGCGACCGGTACGCTGGTCGACGGAACCCATGCTTTTGCAAGCAGGGCGATGGACGCCGCCGGCAATGTAAGCGCGACATCGGCACCGTTGAACGTCACGGTCGATACCGTTGCGCCCAATGCTCCGATTATCGCTTCGGGCACGCTCACCTCGTTGAACATGGTGCTGGTCTCCGGAACGGCGGAAACCGGCAGCACGATCAAGTTGTACGAAGGGACCACTCCGCTCGGTACTGCAGTGACAACGTCCAATGGTGTGTGGAGTATCACGACCGGATCCCTTGCGCAGGGTGTCCATGTGTTCACGGCCACTTCAACGGACGTGGCCGGCAATTCGAGCGGGCTTTCAGCCGCATTTGATCCCGTCGTCGGCACCCTGATCGAATCGGCCGGAACGACGTCACTCACCAGAGTCGGAAGCAACTATTTTATGTCGGACGCCGGCGCTGCGGTCCTGCTGAAATATTCCGGCGCGGCTGTCGCGGCGGGGCAGTTTGGCACGTGGTCGCCCGTGGCCGCGGAGGCTACCGCGAGCGGCTATGACGTCGCCTGGAAGGATTCCGTTACCGGCCATTACTCGGTTTGGACCACCGACAGCAACGGCAACTTCGCGTCCAAGATTCTGAGCAACGTATCGGGAACCAGTTCATCATTCGAATCGATCGAGACCGTCTTCCACCAGGACCTCAACGGGGACGGCGTGATCGACACGCCATCCACGGTCCTCGATATTTCTGGAAAGGTTGTCCTGACCTTGGGCAATATGAGCCAGCCGGCCACGATCGAAGCCGGGGCCAAGCTCGAATTGACCGGCGCCGTTTCCGGGGCGATCACCTTCAATGCCACAACCGGCACGTTGGTGCTCGATCACGCGTCCCAGTTTACCGGAAAGCTGATCCATCTGAGTGGCGACGGGTCCGCGTCCAATTCGAACCAGATCGACCTGAGGGATATTGCCTTCGGGTCCGGAACGTCCGCGTCCTATTCAGGAGATACAACCGGCGGCGTGCTGACCGTAGTCGATGCCCAAAACCACGCGGCGCACATGTCGCTGGTCGGCGATTACACTCACTCAACGTTCAATCTTTCGAGCGACGGGAGCGGCGGCACGCTGGTCATCGACCCACCCATTGATCAGTTCAATTTTTCCTTTGCGAAGCCCTCAACGCCGCCTCCGGAGACGCCAATTCACGCCGCAACGGTTGCCGGCGATGCCTTCATCTTTGCCGAGACCGCCGCCGCTGGCCCGGCTCAGGTCCCGATCTCATTCGACCACGCACAGGATCCGACTTTACTGTCCGCAAATCATATCCAATCCAGCTTCGATCACGTTCTTGAGCAGGGAGCACCTCATCTCGAAGTCGTATCTCATGTCGACTCCACCGACTTTCATGGCTTCCTGCTGCACGTTTAGGGAGACATTCGCACGATGGTCGAGGAGATGAGAATGGAGCAGCTGCTCTTGCGGTACGCACGCATCTATCCCTGGAGAAAGATGCACCGGTTTCACGCGCCGTCGATCGCGCTGGGCGCATTCTTTGTTGCCCAATCTTAGGCGGACTCCACCACCGATACGCCCGGATTTAATTTACGACAGGCACAGCCCGGCGCCGGCGATCACGCAGGTCAGCAACACAGGGTGCATCTGAATTTCGCCCGTTCGCTGGATCGCATCGGTCCGGTCAACGCCCACATCTCTCGACCGATTGCACTGGGAGGAGGGTAAGCGTTTGCCTCTCGAATTCAGTTGCGGAACGAAGCGCCTAGGATGTAACCTTCAGTCGTCGCGCCGTCAGGGCAGAGGTCCACGACAGGAGCCGCGACATGAAAAAGATCCTCGCTGTTACCGCGCTGTTCGCGCTGGCGGTCACCTCCCCGGCAGCCGCTCTCAGCACAATGGGCGGCCGAAACGATTGGTCGACGCTCTCAGCTGAACGGCTTCAGCAGCTTCCTCCCCAAATCAGCGCCGTTATCCGCGCAGCGCAGAAAGCTTGTGGAGAGGACGAGCCCCGCGTTCGCACGGGGTTTCTGCGATACCTCAAGGTGCAGGACGGGAAGGAGTTCGTTTCGCTCCACTTCGACCAGTTTCACTGCGCCAGGTCATCCGCACTCTGCAATTCGGCGGGTTGCCTGCATCGCGTCTTCGTGTCAAACGGACGACAGCAGGCTCGCGAAGTCTGGCGCGGCCAAGTCTACGACATCGACATGGACGATCATGCCGGGCGCGCGACCGTCAGCATACGTTGCGGAGATTCGTGCGCTTCAAGACTGCAGTGGAACGGCAGGGCGCTTTCAACAAAATGATTTTGGTTGCGGGCAGTCCTTTGGGTTCTGCTGTGGGGCACGGTCAAACCTTGGTCGATCTTCGCTGTGCTAAAGGTCCCTCATCTCTATCTGTTTTTCGGACTGAATGGTCACCGGACTGGCTCAGGGCCAGATCGGGCGCTTAACTTGCCTTGCCTCCAAACAGGAGCAAACTGTGAGACCAGAATCTGGAGCACAAAGATTAGCCTGGGCGCGTCTCAACAAGAGTCGTTTCGTCGGGCGCGCCAGCGCTGCGGTGGTCGAGCTGGCCAAATTCCGAGCCGGACTTGACAGGCAGCCAAACAGTAAACCGTGATCCTTTTCCTTCCTTGCTTTCGACTTGCACCCGGCCGCCGTGAAGTTCGGCCACCATCTTGACTAGGTGAAGACCCACGCCGGTTCCAACGATCCCCGATACGTTGCTGCCGCGATGGTAGCGATCAAAGAGGCGATCAACGTCGCCGACGGGGACACCAATCCCTTGGTCCGCAACCGAAACCACGATCTCGTCCGACGCGATGCTGGCGTCGACCTCGACTGGCTTATCTCCAGGAGAATATTTGATTGCGTTCGACAGCAAATTGCTGAACAGCTGAAACAGCAGCTTTGGGTCGCCTCTCATCTGCAAGGGTTTCGCCGCGAACCGCTCGACGATCGGTGCCCCTTGCGCGATCTCACGATGCAGCTGGCACACTTCGCGCAACAGAACCGCGATATCGATATCCGTCACGTCGAGGAGCAACACGGGCCCGCCTTCGATCAGGCGCGAGGAGTTCAGCAAATTGTCGATCAAATGCGTCAGCCGCAGCACCGATCCGCGGATTCGGCCCGCCCGCTCGTCGATATCGTCCGGCTGCAGCCGGTTCTTCATTTTGATCAGGCGTCGGGCGTGACCGTCGATATTGGTCAACGGCGTGCGGAACTCGTGCGAAGCCATCGTCACGAAATTACGCTGCAGCAAGGCTAGGCGTTGCTCATGTTCCAGCTGTTCCTTCAGTATTGAGGCTTGCTCGGCGAGTGCGCGTTGACTCTCCATCAGTTCTATTGCGTTGCTGCGGAACACCACGGCGGCGCGTGCCATCTCGCCGATCTCATCGCGTCGCTCGATGCCCGGAAAGTCGATGCTGGTGTCGTTGGCGGCAAGATGATGCATGCGGCGCGCAAGATCAAGCAGCGGTTTGGAGATGACGCTGCCGATATAGATGAGTGCACCGGCTACCATGAGCCCTGCGATGACAATGGCGAGCCCGATCAGCCAGAACGCGCGCCGATAGGCCGACGCAAGACGATCGCTTGCGACCCGGGAGTTCGCCACGGCGCGGTCAGTGAGCTCGTTCAGCGAATCACTGACAGCGTTGTAGGCAGCGCGCGAGCTGCCTCTGTGGATCGCGATCGCCTCGGCCTTGCGGTTGCTTCGCGAGAAGTCGAGCATCTGATTGACTATCTTGCGATAGTCGTTCCAGCGGTCCTTGAACTTGGCGTAGAGATCGTCTTCGGTGGCATCATGCCGGACCTGCTCAAAGCTGCGTTCGGCCTGCGCAATCAATCGATCGAGCTCCTCCATTTCCTTTTCGGTTGCGACGATCTCGGGTGGCTCCGATGACAGGAGATAACTACCCTCGATTGCCCGGAAGTCGGATGTAAAGTTGTTGAGATCGCCGAGAGTGCGGGTGGTCGGAAGCCATACTTCCGCGACATTGGCGGACAGACGGTTGAAGCTGCTGAGCTGAGAGATGCTGAACAGGCCGAGTGTGCCGGCCAGCAGGAAAAAGAAAACGAAGACCGACGCGAGCTGGGATCGGACTGAATGCGGCTGCCACATTGGGGCCAATCCTTGATTTGCGAAATGCCAGAAACTTAAGAGTAACCAACCACTTTGGCCTAGTCCGGAAACCCGGATTTTGGCAAGATGGGAGCCTGTCAATACCATTATACCGCCAAGGCACTGACGTCAGTTACGTCGGTTTTTTCTAGGCTGCACAATGTCCGAGCCGCCCAAAAGGGTCCTTTGTATCGAGGATGACCGCGAAACCGCAGCTTTAATTGCCGAGGATCTGATCGATCGCGGTTACGAGGTTAGCACCGCGCACGACGGTCACGAAGGTCTTGCCGCGATCCTGAGGAATGCGCCGGATTTGGTGCTGTCGGACATCAGCATGCCGGCAATGTCCGGCTTCGAGCTGCTTGAGCGGTTAATCGCGCTGGCGCCTCGCTTCTCCAAGATACCGTTTGTCTTCCTGACCGCGCTCACTGATCGCGACAACGAACTCAGAGGCCGACGCCTCGGAGCCGACGACTACGTTACCAAGCCGATCGATTTTGACCTGCTCGACGCCATCATCAAGGCCCGGCTCGCCGGGGTGGCGCGCACGGAGCTATGGCCGCGACTCATTGAGCTGAATGATCGGGAAGTGGAATGCTTGACCTGGGCTGCGCGTGGCAAGACGTCTGCAGAAGTTGCCCAAATTCTCGGCCTGGCCAAGCGCACGGTCGACTTTCACATCGATAACGCCCGTGCAAAGCTTGGAGCCGCAACCCGGATCGAGGCTGCCAGCAAGGCGGCGGCCGGAGGTTTGATCGATCCCTAGGATCACCAAATAGCGAACAGGCAGATCAAGACGAAGGGCACGGCAAAGAGACTGAAGTAGACCCATGTCCAAGATGCCTCAGGATCCTTGGGAGGTCTGAAGAGGTGGATTGCGATCCAGACGCAAAGGAGCGCGCCCAAAGCCAGCCTGACCAGATCGCCAGGGGTCTCATAAACGCTCCAGATTTTCTCATTTTGCGGAAAGCTGACGCGCGCAGTCAAAATCACCAGGACCACGATGAACGCCGCGCGCAGGAATAGTGCCAACATCCGCAAGCGCCTGGAAGGCGGGCGATGCAAGGATTCGATCCGCTGGTCCGGGTTGGCAGGCATCGCTCGACATCCTCGTCTGGATCGACACCGAAGAATCAGCTCCCGAGAATGTATGTTCCCGCCTCAAGCCGGGCAATAGATAGCACATCCACCAATTACTCAATCCTCACCGCTTCGGCTGGAGGTTGGTGCCGCTGACCGTCCCCAAGCTCTTTGGCGTGCCCTGGACCATCCCAAGACCCGTGCCCGGGTGCGTCATACCGGTTCCGCTGATAGCTGCACGGTTCATCACGGGCGGACGGTCAAACTTGCTGCCAGCGCCCACCAACCCGGCATTCGCAGGCGCGTTCGGATACGCCGGTGCCGTGGCTGGCTGGGTCACGGGGGGAGGGACCCCTGGCGGGCCCGCTTGGGGCGCGCCACGCTTGACCACCGGAAAACCGATGGCGTTTGGTGTCGTGCTGTCGCCTGGCTGGCGAGAAGCCTGTTGAGCTGGCAGTTGGGCGGCAATGCCGCTCTTCGTTTTCGCGCCGCTGATATCTTGGACTGGCTTGGTCGCGCGGCTGGGCTGCACGGTAATGCGGGTGTCGATTGGTTCAACATCAGTGCCACCGCTTCCGGCCGGCGCAGCCTCCTGGGCCCGGCTTGCTTGTGTCATGAGCACACCAAGCAGCGCAACAATGAAGAGAAGGGTCCGGCTTCTTGCCCTGCCGTTGGGTGCAGGCAAATCGTGCGCATGTCTCCGCCACATCTTAAGCCTCGCTCGCTTCTGCCGCCGGCGGTGAACCGTTTTCATTGCGCGTCAGCAGCGTCTGCAGCGCGGGGACGACCACAAGCAGGATGATTGGTCCGATGAACATTCCTCCGACCACCACCGCCGCCAGCGGCCGTTGCACCTGGCTGCCGATGCCGCTCGAGATCGCGGCGGGCAATAAGCCAATGCAGGCGGAAAGCGCCGTCATCAGCATGGGGCGCATCCGCTGCTCGGCGGCGTGGAACATAGCGTCGATTGTTCCTTCGCCGCTGGCTCTCACCTCATTATAGTAGGTCGTGATCAGGATGCCATTCATCACCGATACGCCGAACAAGGAGATAAATCCGACCGCCGCCGAGATGCTGAAATCCAGTCCGGAGAAATAGAGCGCCATGACTCCGCCGCCAGCCGCAAACGGAATGCCGGCGAGTGCCATCAGGCTGTCGCGCAATGAATTGAACAGGCCATAAAGCAGTACAAGGATGATGGCGAGACTGACCGGAACGATGATTGCAAGGCGCGCCTTGGCCTGCTGCAGCGAATCGAACTCGCCGGCCCATGCGATCCGATAGCCGTTTGGAAGCTTGACATTCTGTGCGACGCGTTGCTGGGCTTCCTCGACCGTGCTTCCGAGATCGCGGTCGCGCACGCTGAATTTGACCGGAATAAAGCGTTCGTTACGCTCACGCCAAATGTAGCTCGCACCTGTGTCGAGGGAGATGTCGGCGAGCTCACTCAACGGAATGTAGGCGTTCCCGCCGCCACCGGTCTGGAATCCGACTTTGACCGCGCGCACCTTGTCGACTTCGTCGCGGTATTTTGGCGCGAGCCGCACCGTGACATTGAACTGTCGCTCGGCTTCGAGGAGCGTGGTCGCAACCGTGCCGCCAAGCGCTGCCTGGATGAGGGTATTGATATCGCCGGCATTGAGGCCATATCGCGCGGCTCTTTCGCGGTCGACCTTGATATTCAGGTTCGGCTGCCCCAGGACGTGGAAGATTCCAAGGTCAGCAACGCCCCTGACCTGCCCCATCTCTCGCATGACCTGGTCCGCGAGCCGCTCCAGCGTCGCCAGGTCGCGGCCGATGATCTTGACGGAGTTGGCGCCCTTTACACCCGAGAGCGCCTCTTCAACGTTGTCCTGGATGTACTGCGAGAAATTAAGTTCGATCCCGGGAAACTCATTCGAGAATTCGACTTGGACCTGTTTGATCAGATCCTCTTTCGTCTTTCCTGCGGGCCACTGTTCGAACGGTTTGAGCGGGGCGAAAATCTCCAGATTGTTGAAGCCCGCGGCATCGCTGCCGTCGTCGGGGCGCCCGTGCTGGGTGACCACGGTCGTGATTTCCGGATGACCGAGCAGGATCTCCCGCATCCTGTTTGCGATCGGCATGCCCGCTTCGAGCGATATCGTCGGCGGCATGGTTGCGCGAATCCAGAGATTGCCTTCCTCGAGATGCGGCAGAAACTCGGTGCCGAGGCGCGGGATCAATACCCCGATGAACGCCAGAAATCCGAATCCGACCGCAACCATGGTCTTGCGGTGCGCCAACGACCAGCGCAGGACGGGCGTATAGATCCTGCGCAGGATGCGCACCACGAGGGTTTCCGTTTCCTCGATGTGCTCCGGCAACAAGTAGGAGGTCAACACGGGTGTAACGGTGAAGGTCGCGATCAACGCGCCGATCAGCGCGTAGCCGTAGGTCTTTGCCATCGGATTGAAGATCTGACCTTCGACGCCCTGCATGGTGAAGAGCGGCACGAACGCTGCGACCGTAATCAGAGTGGAGAAAAGCACCGCTTTGTCGACCTGCAAAGCGCTCGCATAGATAACTCGCAAGCGATCGGTCCAGGTGCTTCCGGCGTCGCGCGTTTGAGTTGGATCGGCGCCAAACCGGTCACTGGCAAGCTGGTCGAGCAGCGTCTGGCGCTCTTCAGGTCGGGCCTGGAAATTCCGGAACATGTTCTCAACCAGAATGACGGCGGAATCGACAATGATGCCGAAATCGACCGCGCCGATAGACAAGAGATTGGCGTCCTCGCCCCGCAGCACCAGGATGATGATGCTGAAAAACAGCGCAAAGGGGATGTTGACGCCGACAATGACCGCGCTACGAAAATTACCGAGGAAAATCCACTGGATGAAGAAAACCAACAGGCATCCGAAGATCAGGTTGTGGAGCACCGTGCGAGTGGTGACCGACACCAGCGTCCCGCGGTCATAGTACGGGACCAGCTTGACACCGGGCGGCAGCGTGCCGTCACTGTTGATTTTCTCGATCTCCGCCTTGAGCCGAGGCAACACGTCGTTGGTATGGAGCGTCCGATTCATCACCACGATCGCGGCGACGACATCATCCTCCCTATCGCGGCCGGCTTTGCCAAGCCGCGGCAGATTGGTGACGTGGACCCTGGCAACATGCTTTACCTGGACCGGCGTGCCATTCGACTGCGTCAGGACAATGTTCGCAATGTCGTCAACCCGATAGCCTTGCGTCAGATCGCTTTCGCCGCCGCTGTCGAGAAGGCCGACGCCGCGAATGTTCACGGACTGCTGACCGACGTTGAGGGTCCGTCCCCCGACGTTGACGTTGGCGTTGCCGATGGCGCTGATCAGTTGCGACAGCGTGACGTTATACGCATCGAGCTTGTTGAGATCGGCCTCCACTTCAAATTCTTTGGTCGTGCCGCCCCAGGTGTTGACCTGGACGACGCCGGGGACGGTCAACAACCGGCGCTGCAGCACCCAATCCTGGAGAGTTCGGAGATTGGTCAACCCAATGTTTGGCGGGCCGACGAGCTGATAGCGAAAGATCTCGCCAACCAGGCTGCCGCCCTGAATGGTCGGTTGCACGTTGTTCGGAAGGCTTACCCGCTGTTGCAGACTGAGCGCCGCCTGAGTGAGCGCGAAGTAATAGTCGACCCCATAGTCGAACACGACGCGAACGAACGACAGGCCATAAAACGAGTTTGAGCGAATGACGTTGACGCCGGGGGTCGCGGAGAGGCCGACCTCCATCGGGATGGTGTAGTAGCGCTCCATCTCCTCGGCCGACAGGCCAGGTGCCTGGGCGGTAATTTCGAGGATCACGGGCGCCGGATTGGGGTAGGCTTCGATGTTCAGTTTGGTGTAGGCAACCAGCCCCGCGCCGATGAACACCAACAGGCCAAGCAGAACGATCGGGCGGCGCGTCAAGCCGAACGCAAGTATTCCTCTCAGCACCGACGTTCCTCTTAATCTCTGCGCCGCGGCGCGTTGGCCACTAAAGCTACGACCGCGCCCCACTGGCCAGCGAGTTGCTCAAGAACAGCGCCCCTTCGGTCGCAACAAGTTCGCCCGGCTGCACGCCTTCGAGGATCTGGCGCGCGCCGTTGCGCTGCGAGCCGATCTTGACGGTGCGCCGGGTGAAGCGGCGGCGATCGGCGGTCACCCACACGGTCATCGTGCCGTCGCCTTCGCGCACGACGCCGTCCATTGGCACGGCGGGCGAGGTGACTGGCTGGCCAACCGTGATGACAAAGTTCGCAAACATCCCCGACTTCAATTCATGCTGCGGATTTGCGATTTCGGAGCGGACCAGCACACGTCGAGTCGTCGGATCGACTAGCTCGCCGATCTTGGTGATCTTTCCGTAGAATGTGCGACCGGGAAAGGCGTTCACGCTGACCTGGACCGCCTGGCCGAGGCGGTAGGCCGGGCTATCGGTCTCAGCCACGTTGGCCAGCATCCACATGCTCTCGATATCGGACACGGCGAACGGAGCGGGCGCATTGCCCGGCTGCACGTACAGGCCGGGCGCCGCGTTGCGAGCCGTAATCCGGCCGCTGATCGGGCTAGGGACCACGAGAACGGATTCGGCCATGCGCTGGGCAATGATCCGGTCGATCTCGTCCTCGCTCTTACCGAACAAGCGCACCGAGTTGCGGGCGGCTCTTAGCGCGCCCTCGGCTGCCTGCTGGTCTGAGGTTGCCTGATCCAAGTCCTTCTGCGAGATCGCCCGGGTGGTATAGAGCTCCTTCAAACGAGCCAAATTTCGGGTCGTGAACTCCCGCGTTCCGGCGGTAGAAATCAGGGTGGATTCGGCCTGCAAGAGATCGGGGCTGTCGATTGTGAACAGGGTGTCGCCCCGCTTCACGTCGTCCCCAATCCTCGCGAAAGTGCCAATGATTCTACCCGGGTATGGAGTGAACACATCAGTCGACACTTCGGTATTGAACTGGATCGTCCCGACCGCCTCCTTCTCCACAGGAAAAGTCTGCTCGCGCACCGGCTCGACTCTCACCCAGGCAAGCTGAGCTTCCGATAGATCGACGGTGAGCGAGTCGCGGGCAGTCTCCGGACTTGAGCGCTCGGTCTTCGTATCGTTCGTCGCGAACCCCAAACGGATGTCGCCAACTTGCCAAACCAGAAAGGCCGCCGCCCCAGCGAGTCCTGCGGCAGCGACGGCTGCTCGGATTCGACCGCCTTTTTCGAGGAGCGCCATAGACATGGATCCGTGTGCAGAGTTGATCGAAGGATGGCGCGACAATGGCGTTGGGACCGCCGCCGGTCTACTGTGATAAATCACAGTTCCCTGGGCGGCCAATATTTGCCAGTTGTGGCAACGGGACCAGAGCGAAGCCACGGCAAAACTGAAATGATTGATAGCGACGGCCTGGCCCAGGCGCCGAGGCGATCAGCACGGTCTGTTAGCAAGATGTCGATCATACCCGCCGGACATTCGATGGCCGCTGCGCTGGTCGCCACGGCTTTGCTCGGCGGTTGCGCGGTGGGTCCTGACTTCACCGTTCCGGCCGCGCCCGACGTTGACCGCTACAGCAAGGCACCTTTAGCCAGTCGGACCAGCTCGAGCGACGTACCTCTCGGCCGGACGCAGCACTTTAGCGAAGGCAAGGACATCTCGGCCAAATGGTGGGAACTGTTTCGTTCGCCGGCGCTCAACTCCCTTGTCGAGGCGTCCTTGCGCGCCAATCCCAACCTGCAGTCGCAGCTTGCGGCGCTGCGGGCCGCGCAGGAATTGGCCTACGCGCAGGCAGGCAAGTTTTTTCCGACCGTCCAGGGAAGCTTCAACGCGACACGACAGAAGGTTGCGGATAATCCCTTGGGGGCAACTTCGTTGCCGATCGGGCCGGACGCCAATCCCATTAATCCTTTTAATGTATTCACGGCCCAGGTGGCTGTCGCGTACACACTGGACGTCTGGGGCCTCACCCGGCGGAACGTCGAGTCACAGCAGGCGCTGGCCGATGCCCAGCGCTTTCAGGCGGAAGCCGCCTACATCACCCTCACCTCAAACGTGGTCGTCGCGGCGATCCAAGAGGCCGCGCTGCGCGCTCAAATCGATGCAACGGTTCAAATCATCGATATCAACACGAAAATGCTTGATATCATGCGCCGGCAACTATCGACGGGCTATGCCAACCGCAGCGACGTGGCCGTCCAGGAGGCCTCTCTTGCACAGGTGAAGGCGACGCTGCCGCCGCTGCGGCGACAGCTGGCAGTGCAGCGCGATCTCCTTTCGGCGCTGGCCGGCCGATTCCCGAGCCAGGAGCCGGCCGAAACCTTCAAACTCATATTGTTTCGCCTGCCATCCGACCTGCCGGTGAGCCTGCCGTCCAAGCTGGTCGACCAGCGGCCGGACGTTCGCGCGGCGGAAGAGCAATTGCATTCGGCGGGCGCCCTTGTCGGTGTCGCGATCGCCAATATGCTTCCGAATTTCACGATCAACGGTACCCACGGCTACACGTCGCTGGAGCTCGCCAACCTGATTTCGCCCGCCAATGTGTTCTGGACGGCGGGCGCAAATGCTGCACACACCATCTTCGACGGATTCACGCTGTATCACCAACAGCGTGCAGCCCAAGCTACTTTCGAGCAGGCGGCCTGGACCTATCGTACCACGGTCATCGGAGCTCTGCAGAATGTCGCCGACACTCTGCATGCCCTGCGAAACGATGCCGACGCACTCAAGGCCGCGCGCGAGTTCGAGCGCGCCGGCAAGATCAGCTTCGATCTGGCGCGCCAGCGAATGGAAACCGGCGACGCCAACGTCCTTGTGCTCCTCACCGCGCAGCAGACTTACCTGCAGGCGCTGATTCAGGTTGTGCAAGCGCAAGCAGGCCGTCTGTCAGACACGGCAGTTCTTTATGTGGCGCTAGGTGGCGGATGGTGGAACCGCGAAGGCCCGCCCGCGCCTGAACAGAAGTTTGAGACGGCGACCGCGACGACCCAACCAATTACGAGCGAGCAGAAGCAGGGGTTCTGGCCGGGGTTTCCACCGGCGCGCTAAACTCCGCCCTTCAACACAACCGGCGCAAAGCGGGTCCACGGCGCAGGCCCCCACCTAGCGACCAACTGGCGCGCCAATAAAATCAGGGGTTTCGTGAATTTCGTCCTTTCCCTGAAACTGGCCGGGTAAGCACCGGGTAAGCAGGCGAGACGGTCTCAGCCCAATAATAATTCGATTTTCCAGGAATTTCCCGACGAATTTGTTGCCCTGTAAAATTCGGCACAACTCTCGATTCTGACCCATAAATGAAATTCCCCTTTTATGGGCTGCGCAAGCCGGGGGGCATTTTTTGATCCCGAAAACGATCGACAGCGGGCGGGATCCACCGCGGTTGTGACGGCAATTCGCCTTTTGTTGCTCGATTGTCGGAGCGATGGGGCCCCAAACACAGGGTGGGGGTACTTCTGAATAAGAAATCAGCGCAGGCTCTAATCCCCATCGCTGCACTGATTGATCGCTGATCCCGAGCGCCAGCAGGCGCGATAGTTCAAGGGCCCGACAAAACTGCCGACCCAGATTCCGCGGCTGGCCTTCTGGGCTTGGTCCGCAATAGGTCGCCCATGCATCCATTAGAATCCGGCGCTTATCCACGCGATCGGTTTGCTTCCCCCCGGCGTGCGCATCGAGAGAATCTACGACCGCAGCGATCTGATCAAGGTCACGACCGAAACCGTGTTTCACAATCTCATATTCGGCATCGCTCTGGTCTTTTTCGTTCAATGGATTTTTTTGGGCGATTTGCGCAGTGCGACGATCGTCGCGGCGACCATTCCTTTTGCACTCTTCTTCGCAATTGGAATTCTGGTCCTACGAGGCGAATCCGCAAATCTGCTTTCGGTTGGCGCCATAGATTTCGGCCTGATCGTTGATGCAACCGTGATCATGGTGGAGAACATTTACCGCCATCTCGCGGAAGCTGCGACGCGAACGCGGTCTGGGCAGATCGAAGCTGGCGCCAAATGGCTTCACCGGGAAAATTGCGACGATTTTCAGGGCGGCAACCGAGGTCAATCACGCGATCTTCTTTTCCGCCGGTATTATCATTGTGGGATTTGTTCCCCTCTTCACGCTGAGCGGGGTCGAGGGGCACATCTTCGGTCCCATGGCGAAAACCTACGCCTATGCCTTGGGCGGGGGACTGCTTGCCACCTTTACCTTATCCCCCGCTCTGAGCGCACTTCTGCTCCGGACCGACGTCGAAGAAACCGAGACACTGGTCGTTCGCTGGTTGCGGCGGCTCTATACGCCGGTTCTGGAATTCGCTTTGAAGAACAGGGTTATCACGCTGAGCTGCTCGGCTTTCTTGCTTGCACTGGCTCTCCTTGCCGGCCGATCGCTTGGATTGGAATTCCTGCCTCATCTGGAAGAAGGCAATCTCTGGATCAGAGCGACGATGCCACCGGCAGTCTCGCTTGAAGAAGGCAATGACTACGTCAACCGTATCCGGAAGGTGATCAAAGACTTCCCCGAAGTCGACACTGTTGTCTCGCAGCAGGGGCGGCCCGACGACGGCACCGATGCCACCGGGTTCTTCAACGCGGAATTTTTTGCACCGCTGAAGCCGGCAAGCGCCTGGCGAGATGGCGTCGACAAAGATTCACTGACATCCGAAATGTCGTCGAAACTGACAGAAGAATTCCCCGGGATCGAGTTCAACTTCTCGCAGTATATCCAGGACAATGTCCAGGAGGCCGTGTCGGGCGTCAAAGGGGAGAACTCAATCAAGCTGTTTGGAAGCGACCTGCAAGCACTCACCAAGACCGCAAACGAGATCAAAGCGGTTATGAAGAGCGTGCCGGGCATCACCGATCTTTCGGTCTTCAGTTCAGTTGGCCAGCCGACGATTCGTATTGACATCAATCGTTTTGCCGCCGGCCGATATGGCCTTGCGCCTGGCGATATCAACTCCGCCGTTCAAACGGCGATCGGCGGGCAGGCCGCGGGCGACGCGTATGAAGACAACAGCGATCGGCACTTTCCGATTGTCGTGCGGTTAGCGGAACCGTTCCGGAGAAATTTTGAGGCCATCGACCGGCTGACGATCGGGTTTCAGAATCCGGCAACAAATGCCGTGACGCAAATCCCGCTCAAGGAGGTCGCCAGGGTCAACATGGTTTCGGGCGCCTCGTTCATCTACCGGGAACAGCAGCAGCGCTACATTCCGATCAAATTCAGTGTACGCGGCCGCGACCTCGGCGGCGCCGTCTTGGATGCGCAGCGAAAGATTACTGATGAAGTCAAGCTGCCGCCGGGTTATCGGCTTGAATTGGTCGGAGAATTTGGCAACCTTCAAGATGCCGTCAAGCGCCTGAAAGTCATCGTGCCCGTCACCATTCTATTGATTGGGGTATTGCTCTATTTCCATTTCTCGTCACTGGCGGATACGCTGCTTGGTCTCAGCATCATCCCCATGGCGATGGTTGGCGGGATCTTCGCGCTCATCCTGACCGGCACGTCGTTCAGCGTGTCGGCGGCGATCGGATTCATCGCTCTATTTGGCATCTCGGTTATGGAAGGCATCATTTTGCTCTCCTACTACAACCCGCTTTTGGAGGCCGGCAAAGAAAGATCTGCCGCTCTTTTAGAAGCCTGCCAGACTCGTTTTCGCCCGGTGATGATGACATGTAACGCTGCCTGTGTCAGGTTGCTACCCGCTGCACTCTCGACAGCTATCGGCTCCCAGGTTCAACGCCCACTCGCGCTGGTCGTTGTCGGCGGCATTTTGCTCGCCCCATCCCTTGTCTTGCTGACGCTTCCTGTCCTGATGGGATTGTTCTCCCGGCGAGATCGACAGGCAACAAATCCGGGCACCGCACTCGAGCCAGCGGGATAACCCATATCGCTGGCAGGCTTCGGACGACGACGCCGGGGAGAGTGCAGATAGCCACCGGGCCAATCGCCAACTGAGGAGGCCTATCGGTGTGACCACCACGAAAAGACAATCGAGACTAGGATAATGGCGAGCGCTAACAGCATCCAATTCTGAATTGAAACGCCGAATATTGTAAACTGCTTTACGAGCCAGTCGCCCATTCGGAGCCTTCCCTCAGACGTGAGGCTATAACCGGGCGCTGAAGTGGACCTTACCCAACCCAAGGAAATATAGAAATAATAAATTCCCCGGTTGGCGGGTCGGGACCGGAGAGGGCGGTCTTCCAGGCTGGAAAAGAGGCGGGCGCTGGCGCATATTCACTAGATGATTCAGCATGCGTCAGAAACCAATGAGCAGGCCCGCGAAAAGCTTAAGCTTATCGCGGAACGATATGGTCTAGGCGCTGCAAATGTTGATTTGCTTTCGGTTGAAGAAGTCTGGGAGGCTCTTAGTCAATTTAACGCCGGACTGCTACCCGGACGATTGACGGGCCAATGACACCCAAGCGCCCCCTCCGGGACCCGCATCAACGCGCCAAGTCAACCGACGCAGATGGCCTCTAATCGTTCTCCGGTCCATAGCCGATTTTGACCAATGGGTAACGTCCTCCGCTCAGCCGGTAGACTTGGTGAAGACCAAGAAACCCCAATGCGACGTCAGCAAGATCAGGTCGCTGCGTCGCCTCATTGTCGCAATACAAGTTGATAGTTTGCAGGGAAAGCGATTGGCTGTTGCCATCAGTCCGGCTTTATCTAATGAAGTAATATGATCGCCGGGAAGGCTGTTTCCTGTCGGGCAATCTAATTTCTGTTCTGGACAGCACATTGATCGAAAATCCAGCAACTACTGCCGCCGAGGCAGCGCGACAAGCTCGGCAGGGTAAGCTGCAAACGCTCGGGCTGTCGGCGCTCGGCATCGTATTTGGCGATATCGGGACCAGCCCTCTCTATACGTTCAAGACCATTCTCGGTACCACCGAGGGCTCTCCCGACGCAGGTATTATCCTGGGCGCGCTTTCGCTGGTGCTCTGGACTCTCTTCATCATTACAACGGTCAAATATGTCTCGTTCGCTATGCGCGTCGACAATGACGGCGAGGGTGGCATTCTGGCCTTGATGGCCTTGTTGGGAGTTAAGAAGCAACAGCGGCCTACCATCGTGGCGGTCGGCCTGTTCGGGGCAGCCCTGATCTACGGCGATGGGGCGATTACGCCGGCGATTTCGGTGCTGTCGGCACTGGAGGGCCTGAACATGGCGACTCCAGTATTTCAGTCCTATGTTGTTCCCGCCGCCGTTGCGATTCTGCTCGCGCTGTTTGCCATCCAGTCACGGGGAACAGCAGCGATTGGCTATTATTTTGGTCCAATAATGCTGCTCTGGTTTGTCGCCCTCGCGTTGATGGGGATTTCAGGCATTGTCCAGCATCCTTCCGTGTTCACCGCACTCAATCCTGTCCACGGGCTGTCGTATCTGTTCTCACATGGAGTCACCGGCTTTCTGGTTTTGGGAGCGGTGTTTCTCTGCGTCACCGGCGCTGAAGCTCTCTATGCGGATATGGGTCATTTCGGCAGGGGCCCCATTACACTGGCATGGTTCGCGGTCGTCTTCCCCAGTCTGATCCTCAACTATGCCGGGCAGGCGGCGCTGGTTCTTGATGGCGCCCCGACGGACGGCAATATCTTCTTTCGGCTTTGTCCCGGGGGTCTCCTGATTCCGCTCATCGCGCTTGCGACGGTAGCGACGATCATTGCCAGTCAATCGATCATAACAGGGGCTTTCTCGATGACGCGGCAGGCAATTCAGCTCGGCTGGCTGCCAAGGCTGCGGATCAAGCAGACCTCATCGGAAGGTTACGGCCAGATTTACGTCGGTGTCGTCAACTGGCTGCTGATGATCGTAACCCTCGGGCTCACAATCGGGTTTGGCAAATCCGACAATCTGGCGGCTGCCTACGGCATCGCGGTTTCGCTGACGATGCTGATGACGTCGGCACTGCTTTTCATTGCAATGCGCGAGATCTGGGGCTGGAGCATGTTGGCTGCCGGCTCTGTCGCAGCCTTTTTTCTTATCGTCGATAGTGCCTTCTTCCTTGCCAATCTAACAAAGGTCGCCGAGGGCGGATACGTACCGCTGATCTTGGCTGCTTCTGTCTACAGCGTGATGTGGATATGGCATCGCGGAGCGGCTGCCGTGATGACGCGAATGCATGAATCTCTAATCCCCGTCCCGGAGTTCATGATCAACATTCAATCCAAAAACATTCCTCGCGTTCCTGGCACCGCCGTGTTCCTGACCCGGACCGAGCGGGATACGCCGCCGGTTATGGTTTGGCACGTCAAGCATAACCGTGCATTGCACGCAAAGCTCTTCGTGCTGCGCGTGGAAATCCTGTCAGTGCCGTGGGTCGCGCCCAGCAACCGCATGACAATCGACCAAGTCGCGCCGAATTTCTGGCGCGCGGAAGCACGTTTCGGCTTCATGGAGCGCCCGCATATTCCGGAACTGCTTACGGCCAGCAAGGCGCTGGGATGCACCATCGACCTCGACGACGTGACCTATTATGTGGGACATGAGACGGTGGTCGGCCGCGAAGACGGCCTGGGCTTGCCTGCCTGGCAGGAGCGGTTCTTTGCTGTGATGGAGCGTAACGCCGTCCATGTTAGCGACTTCTTCAGCCTCCCCAGCGATCAGGTCGTTGAGATCGGGCGGCAGGTTTCAATTTAGACACCACGACTAAGCTGTTCCGTCGACGCTCTCGATTGCTGCGGTGCGTGAGTCTCTTGTTGGCACCAACCGGACCAACCGGGCCGCTCTGATGATGTCCGTTGTTCGAAGGAGACTCGAAGTGAGTGGAAGAGGGTCAAGCCGACGCGAATGACCCTGGCTGTGTGGAAACGTGAAATCTTGCGAACGCTGGAGAATCTACTTCTCAGATCACGCGGCACTGGAGCTCAGTATGCTCTCCGTAGTCTCAGAAGCGGCGTCAGAAGGAATGCTTTTCTCTACAATTTGCGCGCCGTCGCGTTTTCACACAGCCAAGACCCAATCCGGACATTGTCTTGGAACAGTTTATTGAGCGGTTCATGGGCTGCCGGGCTTGTAGAGCCGCTGAAGGACGCGCAGTTTTGTATCTACGCCCCCGGGCAGCAGGGCGATTGCGCGGCATCAAATCATGATCAGGAACGGACTTTATCTAGCTGAGACGACATTTCTGGACGGCGTGGAAGCCTACAACCGACATGTCATGGCGCTGCGTGATGGCACGATGCGCGGGGGCGGCGGATTTTATTATACCGTCGGAAGCTACACTTGTTCTGACGGCAAGTGGAAAGGTGAAATGACGAGCCGAGAGCATTCACCTATTTCTGGAACGTATCCATGGGCACGAAAGACTATCACCATTGGATTTACTGGAACCTATTCAGATGACGGTGCCGAGTTCGAAGCCACGGCACTGGCTGGCAAGCAATCCTTTCGGTTCAAATCCGTCTACCGGTTGCTATTCGCGGATTGAAAGAGTTGGTTGCAGCCTGGATGCCCTCAACATGGTGGCCCGTCATGCGCGACAACCAACATCAGTACCGCAATGGCCGCTTGCCATTCGGGAATGGTAGATTATCGATACTTGCCATGCCGACGAGGTGACTGATTGAGCCGACGCTAGTGTCGGTTAGTGGCACTTTTCGGACCTGACACGCTTGGCTGACGATGTCCGTTATTGAGGGTGAAGCCGACCTCGGGGTTGAGCATCCGGACTTCTGAGTTTGACCCCGAACCGGACATTCACCAGCCTGCTGGCATGCGCCGAGGACCTTTCACCGACTTGGCTTCTTAGTGCAAACCGGGTCACCTTTAGGCATCACCTTGCAGTCCCAATCCGGACCGAAACCAGTCGCCTGATGAAAGTACGGAAATCGCACGACAACGAAAGGGAAAAGGCAAGCCACGACGAGCCCAAATAAGATGCCCAAGATGTCAGCGCGCGTCGGGTACCACTGAAGCCATCGCATCTTTCGATCCATAGCGTTTTTCACTTCGAGGCCGGGCTTTTCACGATGCTAGGCTCAGCCCGAAGGCAGCATACACGTTTTCCGCTAACCCGCCTCACTCACCGGAGGTAGAGCCATAATATTCCGTTATTGGCTGCACAAATCGGACATGCTGCCGTGGTCGCTCTATGTCCGTTGTTGGGGGCAGAGCGGAAAACATATGCTCACATTGAGCTTTTCAACTTTTGACCCGCAACAGACGTCAAGCATGCCCGTAAGGGCAATATCTTGCCGGTCGAAACCCTGATATCGTGAAACCTCTGAGGGAGCCGAAGCCATCCGAAAACCCAGCCATCGGACTGGAGAATTGTCATGAGGATCACTCGCCGCGCCGCGACTCTTGGCGGTCTCAGCCTACTAGCCGGAACATCCGTAAGCACCGTGAGCCGAGCTGAACTTGGTTCTTTCCTGGGGATCGGGGAAGGATTTGAGGATTTCATAGTTGCCACCGACGCCTACATCTACGGCTATCCGCTCGTCACGATGGAAATGACGCGCAGGGTCATCACCAACGTGGCAGCGCCGGTCGGAACGCGTGGGCCGATGGGTCAGATCATAAAGCTGCGCCAGTATCCGGATGCGGCCTTCCGGGACGTGACCGCGCCGAATGCGGACACGCTTTATACGACGGCGTTCTTCGACGTCGGTAAGGAACCCTGGGTTCTCAGCATACCTGACATGAAAGGTCGTTATGCTCTCCTTCCGATGCTGGATGGCTGGACCACCGTGTTTCAAGTACCGGGCAAGCGGACCACCGGCACCGACGCGCAGACTTATGCGATTACGGGTCCCGGATGGAAAGGCACGCTTCCAGCCGGGGTTAAGGAGTACAAGTCGCTCACCAGCATTGTCTGGCTGCTCGGCCGCATCTATTGCACCGGCACGCCGGAGGACTATGCCGAAGTTCACAAATTGCAGGATGAGTTCAAGCTTGTGCCGCTTAGCTCGTACGGCAAACCATACACGCCTCCCGCAGGCACGGTCGATCCGTCGATCGACATGAAGACGGCCGTCCGTGCGCAGGTCAACCGCATGGATGCGGTGGCGTACTTCACGTTGCTCTGCAAGCTCATGAAAGACAATCCGCCAGCGGCAGCGGATGCACCTCAGCTCGCCAAGTTTGCGGGGATTGGCATCGTTCCCGGTCAGGACTTCGATGCGACCAAGCTCAAGGTGGATTTCGTCAAGCGCGTGCCCGAGGTCGGCTTCGACCGGATCATGCTCCAGTTCAAGATCAACAAGGACGTCAAAGACGAGAACGGCTGGGGCTATACGACCAAGACCGGCATCTACGGTACCGACTATCTGATGCGGGCGCTCATCACCGCTATCGGGCTCGGTGCCAACCGGCCGCAGGATGCGGTCTATCCTACCTCGCTGAAGGATGGAGAAGGCCGGAAATACAGTGGTGAGAACAAGTACGTGATGCACTTCCCAGAGGGTCAACTGCCGCCCGCGCATGGCTTCTGGTCGCTAACGATGTACGACTCCAGCTACTTCTTCGTGAACAACCCGCTTAACCGCTACTCGATCAGTGCGCGGCAGAACCTGCAATCGAACCCCGACGGATCAACCGATCTCTACATCCAGAAGGACTCACCCGGTTCGGATACGGAATCGAATTGGCTCCCGGCTCCCCCCGGCGATTTTGTCCTTATGTTGCGGTTGTACTGGCCTGACGAGAGCGACCCCTCGATCATCGATGGATCATGGAAAATCCCGCCACTGAAGAAGGTATGATGTGGAGAGTAGGCGGGGTCTGCTGTGACCCCGCCGCTCTTTCTTTAGTTGCCGCTTCTGTGCGTGACTTCCGCTTCTGTGCAGATGCTATGGGGCGAGCGGCGAGGACATGGCACCATGGGCGCTGTTCAACGGCTACCGACGGAGCTCCCCCATGTCGCAACATTTTCGTTTTGACGCGAGCAGGTCGCTCACCGCTCTCGAGCAAGATAGCACAATCATCGCCGTGATAGAGATGAGCCAAACGAAGTGGCTGGTTGCGGCGCTCGTTCCCGGTGTCGAACGCCAACCTCTTAAGAAGTTCGATGCCCACGAGGAAACGTTGCTGAAGCTCTTGCATCGTTGGCGCCACGAAGCCGGCCAGGCTGGGCGCAACATCAAGCGTATCGTCGTTGCCTTTGAGGCTGGGCGCGACGGGTTCTGGCTCGCGCGCTGGCTGCGGGCGCGCGATATCGAGGTTTACGTCATCCATCCGACCAGCATCGCCGTGTCGCGCGAACACCGGCGCGCGAAGACCGATCGTCTCGATACGGAACTTCTGATGCGCGTCTTTCTCGGCTGGCTGCGCGGCGAGAGGCGGCATTGCAGCATGGCTGCGATCCCGACGATCGAGGAGGAGGACGCGAGGCGACCGAACCGCGAGCGCCAGAATCTGGTCACTGAGCAAACGCGGATTATCAACCAGATGAAGGCGATATTTACCCTGTGTGTACCGAAAACTTAAACACGGGCGTAGCGGTGATGAAGTCCACAAGGACGGCGCGTGAACTGATCACACCGGTTCGCTGAACCGGGCGAGACACTGGTTCATCCTTGTTCAAGGATCGATGAGTTCTGACGCGGTTGTAATAGTCCGCATAAGATTTCAGGATCCGGCGCAGATGTGTCTCGCCTAGGACAATGATGTGTTCCACACACTCGCGCCGGATCGATCCGATCAGCCGTTCGGCAAAGCCGTTCTGCCAGGGCGAGGCTGGTGCGGTAGGCTTGTCCCGGATGCCCATGGCGCGCAATCGGCGCGTGACGACGCTGCCATAGATCCGGTCGCGATCGCGGATGAGGTAGTGCGGAGCCTCATCCCAAGGAAACGCCTCCGCTATCTGACGTGCAACCCATTCTGCCGTCGGATTTGCTGTGACGTTGATCCAGACGAGGTCTCTGCGGCCGAGCCGGACAATGACGAAGGCATAGAGCAGGTCGAAACCGATAGTTGGAACGACGAACAGGTCGATGGCGGCAATGTCCGGCGCGTGGTTCCGCAAGAAGGTTCGCCATTCCTGGCTGGGTGGCCCCCGTCGTTTGACCATGTACTTGGCGACGCTCGACTGTGCGATCTCAAACCCGAGCTTGAGCAGTTCGCCGTGGATGCGTGGCGCGCCCCAAAGCGGATTTTCCATGCTCATCCGCCGGATCAATCCGCGCAACTCCGTGTCGATCCGCGGTCGCCCTCCCTGTGGACGCGACTTCCAACGCCAGTAGCAGCGAAAGCCGGCCCGATGCCAACGCACGAGCGTCTCGGGTCGGATGATCGTGAGGACCTGCAGGATCGACGGAACCCAGCGGTAGAGCTGGATAAAGAACCAGCGATCATTGTTCGTAAGCCGGACGCGACCATGGAGCCTACGCGTCAAGACCATTAACTGATGTCGAAGTACCGCGTTCTCAGCTTCAAGCCGTAACTTCGACTTGAACGGCGAGGCCAGCACGGTCAGAGCGAAACAGAACAGCCCGATCATTCCACCAGCTTAGGCGATTCCAATACGTCATCAACTCGGATAAGGTTTTCGGTACACACAGGCTTTGGGCAAAGCGGCCGTTCAAATGCAAAAGCCATCTCGTAACTGATAAGGAAGAGTAGAAACGGAGTCAGTTACACTGATAAGCAAATACTGAAAAGCTTATCAGTTGTCGAATGGCTGCTCTGGTTCAGGTTTGAGTTTTGGTGCTTGCATTCCCGCGATCAATGGCTCGGCGGCTGGTCGAGGCGAAACCGGCCGCGCTTTAGAATTCATTTTGCAATGTTGTTCTCTTTTCGAGCTTCAGATCGTCCTTCACGTGTGGGAGTACGATCGTAATCCAGCCGATGTCGGAGCTTGGAAATAGCGTCCAAGGCCGCGAAGTCGAGCACTCTGGGATGGTAGGGCAGGTCGAGAAGCGACTGGGCAAACGCGCCGGCCGCGATTTCGGCGAGTACCGCGATGCCGGTTTGCCAATGCCAACTCCCAATTCGAAACAGTGTCGTCTGATGACGCCGTGCGATCGGCACGCCAGTTCTAATAGCTTCGGCGTGATGATATAGTTCGTGGGCAATGAAGACATCTTGCGGCGTTGCCGATCCAAGCAAACGCTTGGCAAGCGAGCCACAAACCGCGTACTCCAGCGCGGCGAGCCCGCGGTCATATAGCTTGATGCTTGGCGGTCGCGGCCGGTATTCGGCGAAACGCCAGATCGAGCCGACCAACGGATCATCATCCGTCGCCTCGACCGCTAATCCTAGCTCGAGCGCGATCCCGCGTGGGCGGAGGCCGGCAAAACGATCATGTAGGTTCCTGGCAGTCGTCGCGCCATCAGCGAGCGCGTCCGAAACCGCAGCGAGCTGAGCAGAGCGATCCAAACGCCAGGCGTGAGGATCGGTCGCCAGCATGGCCAGCCCGAGTGCCTGCGGTGATGCTCTCTCGATCCCCGTGAGCCACGAAACGTCTGTCACGGCACCCGCCATGCCTATAACCCGCGCGACGGAGGAACCCCGATCAGTGCGATCGAGGCATCCGCGGCAAGCCCATCGAGCTCGCTGCGGGTCACGGCCATTGCCTGATCGATCGAGTTGACTCCCGACAGGTCGATCAGCTGGCCACCGACGATCACGAAAATGTCCGGAGTGATGGTGCTGTCGCCATTGTAGATCGTGGTGTCCTCCCACAGTCGCCGCAGGCCATCGAGCGCCGTCTGCGCCGAGACCGGCCGAACCACGCTGTGACTGCGCTGGACGCGAATGACGCCGTCGAGATCGACCGCCCGGACTGGGCTGCGGCGCTTCTTGAAGAATCCCCAGCTTCGTTCCTCGACCTCGCCCTGGAACACCCGCATGCGGGGCGTTGTGGCGGCAAGCGCAACGAGCTCGAGACTGACGCCCATCGCCTTGGCCGCGATTTCTCGAGCTTCGGTCTCTCCGACCTCGTCCCTGCGCTGGCGCGCGCGCATTTCCGATGCACCCATGGCGGTGGCGCGGACCCGATGGGTGTTTTGATCAACCTCGATCGTCACTTCGACACCGTCAGGCGCGGCTCCGAGCTTGACCACCGCCTCAAAGGCCTCGCGACGAATGCGCTTGAGATCCTCGGGTTGTGGATTGGGAATGACGCGCTCCACAACATCACGCACCAGAGCGAGCGCGACGCCGATCGAGGAAATCACCTCGGCATCCCTTGAGATCTCATGGCGAAGGCCGGTGCGGCTCGACGCGTGCGGGATCAGGGCGGCGGCGCCGCCGCCTTCGCCGACCAGCATCGCCTGATCGCGATCGAGCTTGTATTCGGCGATCAGATCCTCGACGACAGGTATGACCTTGTCGGTGGCGATATCGAGGATGGCGCGCGCGGTATCCTCGATGGATTTGCCGATGAAGCCGGCGAGCGCCGCAATGGCGCGCCGCGCCGACTCCGGATTGCCGTGGGCGTGCAGGCCGGGCTTGGTATAGCCGAGGACGTTGGCGGCGCAGGTGTTGGTGATGGCATAGCGCGTGCCGCTGGCCGAGCGTACCGCGACGTAGTCGGCAGGATCCTCGGCCTTCGGCTGAAAGAATTCGATTTTGGGATCCACGATGTCATCGGGTTCGGCAAACGCGGCGTAGGGCAGGCCGGCGATATGGGCGCTGCGCGGTCCGACATCGACGAGCTTGCCATCGCGGGCGCGCACCATGCTGCCGCCGGCAATGCCGATGACGCGAACGTCGAGCGAACTGACATAGGTCTCGTGGCCGCCGACGCGCGCATATTTGACGGTCGGCCGCCCGTTCCGGATCACGCCGATATTGGTACTGGTGCCGCCGACCTCGAAATAAATGCCGTCGGACACCCGCAGATACATCAGCGCGCCCGCCACGCTGGCGGCGGGGCCCGAGAGCATCGTCATGACCGGGCGGCGGCGCATCTCCGCGATATCCATCACGCCGCCGTCGCCGCGCATGATCATCAGCGGAGCCTGAATCCCGGCCTCGCGAACGCTCGCTTCGGTCATGGTCGCGGTATCGATCATTTTCGGCAGGATACTGGCGTTGATGACGGCCGTGCGGGTCCGGGTAGTCAGGCCATACAGCTTGGTGATCTCGTTGCCGCAGGTGGCCGCGAGGCCGGCCTCGATCACGAGACGGCGTACCGTCTCCTCGGCTTCGTTGTCGTCGACGCCGAAGGCCGAGCTGGCGACGATGACCTTGGCGCCCTCCGCCTTGAGCTCTTCGATGGCCTTTTTGATCGTGTCGTCGGTGAGCGTCTCCTTCATCAGGAAGCGGTTGGCCGGCTTCATGTGGCGGCCGGGCGCCAGCTCGATCGGCTTCATGGCGCTCTGGCTCTTGGCCAGCAACGATTCCACGCGGGTCGACATGCCGATGACGCCGACGCTTGCGACATCGCCCTCAAGCAAGGCGTTCGTAGCCTGGGTCGTCGAATGCGCCAGGAAGATGACTTCCTTGGGATCGACGGCGGACTGCTCGAGTACGTTTCGGAAGACGTCGACCACGCCCTTTGCGACTCCACGGGAGTCGGCATGCGTGGTCAGCACGGAGAACCGTCCGACCACTTCATGGCTCGCACTGTCGATCAGGACAGCCTTGGTGAAGGTTCCGCCGACATCGATACCGATGCGATAGGCGCGGGCCGGCGTTATGGCTTCGGTCAACTTGTTGTTTTCCTTTTTTAGTTGAGCGACCCCAGCATAAGGTAACAGATCAGGGAATTGACCGCGACCATCAGGCAGCCGAAGGGTAGGGCGGTGCGCAGGAACTGTCCATGGCTGACCTTGGTGTGCCCGATCGTCCACAGCGTCCAGGAGTTGGTCGGGTCCATGCTCCCTTGCAGCACCGTTGGCGCCAGCCAAATCGAATAGAGATAGGGTATCGGAATGTCCTTGTTGGACAGAACGATCGCAAGCAATGCCGCACCCGTGCCGATCACCACCATCGGCCCGCGATAGATGCTCGCGATCCCGCCGAGAAATCCGAAGAATATCGCCGCCTGCAGCGGCGTATGCGGCAGGATCGGCGCAAAGATCGGCTTCAGCGCGCCGGCGACCTCCGGCGTCTGTCCCGCGACGATGATCATGCCGCAGATCGTCCACAACGCGGCGATGGTCGCGATATCGGGGAAGGCATCGGAAAAGGTCTTGTTGAAGAGATTGAGATGTCCCTGCAGCGTGCGGTCGGGCCAGGTCAGCGCGAGCGCCAGCAGAATCGAGACGATAAAGGTCGGAATGATCTCCCATTTGAGGACCATGATCATGATCACCGGAAAGATCGGCACGATATAGGTGTAATAGGGGGTTCGCTTGCGGACGGGAGCGGCGTTCCCGGCAGCGATGTCGACGGAGGCGAGCCGGCGTGCACCACCGCGCAGATAGACGTAAGCCAGCAGCCACGCCGCCAGAATGTAGACGCACATCCCGACCGCCCAATAGGAAAGATGGGCTCCCTCGTACTTGATGCCGGGAAACAACTTCTGGAACGTACCGAACTGGACGAGATTGACGAATGTGCCGGCGCCTATGCCCATCGTGAAAACGGGGGCGGCGACATGCGGTGGAATGCCCTGGCTGAGCATGATCGGCAGCGCGATCACGCCGATCGCGATCGCGGCGCCGACGCCGTACATCGACGTAAACAATAGCGCAGTGACCAGCGTAATGGTCATCGCGGTCGCCAGCGGGCGATCGCCGGCAAGCTCGACCGCGGAGCGGATCACGCTCTCCGCGATGCCGGTTTGAATCAGCACCTGGGCGAACCAGGCGCCGAACACGATGATGATTACCGCGCTGGCGTAGGCAACGCCGCCGGTCTGGATGACCTTCTTCTGGATGTCGTCGATGCTGATGCCCGCGATCGCGGCCCACAACACGGCCAGCAGCAGCAGCATGATGATCGGACTTTGTCCGCGAATGATCAGTACGACCACCGCCAGAAACGCAACGAGCAGCGCTATGCCTGTCCCAAGGTCCATCGTCATTCCCCCCAATTTGTGCTGGCCGTTTCTCGATCGTGGCCGTTGCAGAGGGAAGTCTGACACAAGCGGATCGCACTGGCGAGAACAAGATGTGCGTGCGTGCAAACACTGCCGGGTGCGCGTATCGCTCGCTGCTGCGTCGCAATATCCGAGACGGTTACAAGTCTGTCGTGGCGCGCGCCAAACCAAACTTCGATTTCCCGCTCGAGCGCCCTATAGTCGGCAGCAGATCCGCTCCTGCAGGAGATCGAGAATGCACCTCCGCGAGCCACGCTGGCTACATTCGGACTCCAGCCCGGCTGGATCGACCGTCCGCATCAGACGATGGTGCTGGGCGACCTGCCGCTCGAAAGCGGCGAAGCCATTCGCGATTTCGAGATCAGCTATGTCACGCATGGGGTCCCGGCAGACGACAACACCATCCTGGTCCTGACCGCGATAGGTTCCACCCATCATCGGCTGGACTTCCTGATCGGGCCGGGCCGTCCGCTCGATCCGGACCGCCACTTCATCATCTGCATCGACGCGATCGGCAACGGGTTGACGACGTCGCCGAGCAATAGCCGGATGCAACCGCATCTGTCGTTTCCGCGCTTCACCTTCCGCGACATGGTCGCGAGCCAGCAGCGACTGCTCGATGCGCTCGGCGTCGAACGGTTGGCGTCGGTCGTCGGCGCCTCGATGGGCGGTATGCAGGCGTTGCAGTGGGCGGTCAGCGATCCCGATCGCATGCGTAGCATTGTTGCGCTGGTGCCGATGGCTCGAACCCGACCCTGGTCGGTCGCGATGAATGAGGTCGCCCGCCGGATTCTGATGGCGGATTCCGGCTTTCCATCCGGTCCTTATGGCGCCGGCTTCGAGGCATGGGCGGCGATGACCCGCGTCATCACCAATCGAGAGCCCGGCGCGCTTGAGGGCGTCGCCACCGACGCCATTCCGGGCCTTGTAGAGCAGGCGATCGGGTCAGCGCGCCGGATGGGAGCCGATCCGCTGGACTGGATCTATCAGAGCTGGGCCTACGACGCGCATGATGTCGGAACCACATCCAGCTTTGGCGGCGATACGGCGGCCGCGCTGCGGACCGTCAAGGCGCCGACGCTACTGCTCATTCCGAGGCTCGATCTTTACAACCCGGTCGACGATGCGATCGAGGCGGCGACACTTATTCCGAACGCCACACTGGTGCGTCTGGATGGTCATGCCGGTCACGCAGTTGCAGCCGACACGTCGCCGCAACTCGCGGACATCAGGGGGACGATCGGCGAATTCCTGGTCAGGCACGCCGGCCGGGCGTGACTGGATTCGCGACCCTGCTGCGCTTGCAGCGCTTCTTGACAGCGCCAGACGGCGGGCTCACTTTTGATCGGATTTCTGTTGTCGACTGAAGAAGAAAAAAGAATACCGGAGGACACCAATGACGAAATTGCTGAGCGACAGTGAGGTCGCCGTCTATCGCGAGCGCGGCTATCACTTCCCGGTGGACGCCCTGAGCGAAAGCGAGGTCGCCGGGTTTCGCGGCAAGCTCGAGGATTACGAGGCGAAGACCGGCGGGCCGATCAAAGGCGAGATGCGCCATCGCAGCCATGTGCTGTTCACCTGGATCAACGACATGATCCGCCATCCGAAGATCCTGGACGCGGTCGAGGATTTGCTGGGGCCGGATATCCTGTGCTGGAATACCAGTTTCTTCATCAAGGAGCCGCATGACCCCGGCTTCGTTTCCTGGCATCAGGATGCCACCTATTGGGGCCTCGACTCGTCCGACGTCGCGACCGCCTGGATCGCGATGTCGCCGGCCAACAAGGTTTCCGGCTGCATGAAATTCGTGGCCGGAACCCACAAGCAGCAAGTGCAGCACGAAGATACTTTCGACCAGAACAACCTGCTGACCCGCGGTCAGGAGATCGCCGTCGAGGTCGATGAATCAAAAGCAGTCTTTGCCGAGTTGAAGCCCGGTCAGGCTTCGCTACATCACGTGCTGCTGTTCCACGGCTCGGAGCCCAATCGTTCCGACGATCGGCGCATCGGCTTGGCGGTCCGCTACATTCCGACCCGGCTGAAGCAGGCCGTCGGCCGGAGGGATTGGGCGACGCTGGTGCGCGGCAAAGATACCTATCACCACTTCGAATCGGAATATGTGCCGAAACGCGACCTTGAGCCCGAAGCGCTCGCGTTCCACAAGGCGGTCACCGAAGAACAGCTGCGGGTGCTTTATCGCGGCACCGACAAGACCACCTACCGCGCATAGCCGGTGTCGCGATCGGCTGCTCCCGAGTTTCGGCCGGACCGCGCCCCCGGGGGCGCGGTCCAATTCTATTGCGCCGCGCTGTCGCGGCCAACGCCGCCAGCGGTTTCCTCGCGCTTGACCTCGGGAAACAGCCACATCGCGAAGATCATGAAGAACCCGAGAAAGGCGAGGACGTACTGAATGCGCTCGTGCCCGAGGGCGTGCTGATAATAGGCCGCAATGGCGGTCACCAGCACGACCACCAGTGACAGGCCGAGTTTGATCTTTACAGGCATCGCCGTAATCTCCCGATCGTCATGACATGTTAGCCCAAGACGGCCCGGCGACCTTTGCGAGGGCCGCCAGCGCGAGTGTCTGGGCGCCAACCAGTACAGAAAGTCCCCGCCATCCGTCGCGCAGGGATGATGGCCAGATTTCGAACAGCCCGGGCGCAAACAGCACGACGAGGCCGGTGACGACAATCAGTGAACTCCACCGCAGCTCGGCGTAACCGTACAGCGCCGTTCCCACCAACAGGGCTGACAGCAACAGGCCGTTGCCGGCCACCAGCAACGTCGCCGCGTACGATCTTGCCGAAACCGGGCGCGAACTCAGCGGAAACATGCCGGCGACGATGAGGAAAGCCACCGTGCCGACGGTCGCGAAGGCGGCGAACCAGAGCAGCGAAATCCAGTTCGGTTCGATGGCATTCATGAACTTGCTACCCTACCGGCCGAACCGAGGTCTATTCGGCCGGCGTGGCAAAGCCGGCCGGATGTCCCGACACTGCAGGCCGCGGTGTCCGCGAGGTCTTCCGCATGTTGGTCTTGACGGAACGGGTGTCGTAGCCGTTCAGCAGGTGGCCGATCAACCCGCGATCAAGATCCGAAGTGCCGAACAGCCAGTCCATAACGGGGAAGGTCAGGTTCATGTTGCGCTCCATCATGATCGATTGATCATGATGGGCGGTGTGATGGCGCCGGATCGTGTTGACGAATGGCATGTTACGCACGAACCAGTTCTCGTTGACGTGGCAGCAGAAATGCATGAATTCGTAGATCAGATACATCGACGTCGTGGTCGAGATTAGCAGCCAACCGACGTTCGGCGAGACCAGTAGGCCAAGCACGAGCGCCGGCGGTATCGACATCATGGTGAAGGTGACCAGCGCGTAGGGCGGGAAGAAGGTCACGCGCCAGTCGTTATGATCGGCGAATCGCATCTCCTTTTCGGTGAAGAACTGGTGGTGCATCAGCGTGTGCCGGTTGTAGATCGCGCGGAACGCCTTGACCTGGGACGGGCGATGCATGACGAAGCGGTGAATCCACCACTCGAAGAAATTGGCGCACAGGAACGTGACCGGCACAATCGCCAGCTCCCACCAGCGCAGATCGCTGATGTTGGCGAAATATACCGACAGCGCCGTGAACCCGATCACGTAGATCACCAGGGCGTGCAACCAGCCATTGTACCACCCGGCGATGCGGTGGCGGTAGGTCGCGCGGTAGTTGCGCTGCCGCTCGGTCATTGCACTTGAGTATAGTTCCATCGCGACGTCTCCGTTTCGCAAGCCGTGACCGGCCTAATATATCACCAGTCTATCAGCTGAAAAGGGCTTTCGGGCCGCGGAGGGAAGGTCTGTTCAAAAAAAGCGCTTGATGGGATGTCTGTGATATATTTATGGTATGCCAACAACGCACGGCAGATGCGCAAACGTCAACGGGAGGCACCCATGAAGCTCACGCGTCGCGATTTTTCCAGGCTTGCGGGTGCCGGGGTTATGGCCGCGGCAGCGCCGCGGCTGTTCGCGCCAGCTCTGGCGCAGAACAAACCGCTGCGGATAGGCATCATTGCCCCGCGCTCGGGCGCCGCCGGCACCGCGGGTGAGTGCGGCATTCGCGCGGTGCAATGGGCAACCGAGCGGATGAACAAGGAGGGCGGCATCGCCGGCCGTAAGTTCGAGCTGGTGATTGAGGAAGAGACTAATCCGAAGGATACCATCGAGCGGCTGCGGAAATTGATCCTGCAGGAAAAGGTCGACGCGATCCACGGCCTGATATCGACCGGTGTCAGCCTGGGCGTCGCACCGGTTGCGGAGGAAGAGCAGGCGCTGGTCGTGATGTGGGACGGCACCACCCAGGACGGCGTCAAGGAGATGATGCCGAACCCGAAATATGTTTTCCGTTCGACCGACAATGAGTGCGAAGCCGTGATGGGCTCGCTACTGGCGGTCAAGCATTTCAAGGGCAAGTTCAAGCGGGTCGCCGGCATCAATCCCGACTACTCCTATGGCCGCAACAACTGGGAAGCGTTCAAGCAGATCCTGGCGCGGTTCGGCGTCGAAGCCGAGTTCGTCGCCGAACAATGGCCGAAGATCGGGACCATGGACCTGACCTCGCATATCGCCGCGCTCAACGCCGCCAAGCCGGATCTGATTTTCTCCTCGATGCTGTTCGCCGATCTGCCCGTGTTCATGAAGCAGGGACACGCCGCCGGTCTGTTCGAGGGCGTCAAGCTGGTACTGCCGGCGGCCGGATGGCAGATCAATCAGCTGAAAAAGGAGTTCATGCCGGAGGGCATCGTCTTCGGACACAACACGCTGTATTTCGATCATCCGCAGGCCTCCGCGCTGCAGAAGGCATTCGTGCAGGACTACGTGGAACGTTACAAGGAAGTGCCGCATTGGGAGGCCGACAGGGCCTATTTCGCGATGGCCACCTACAAGGCCGGCGTCGAGGCGGCGCAAAAGGCGTTGGGCAAATGGCCGACGCAGGAGCAGGTGGCGGAAGCCATGCCGGGCCTCGAGGTCGAAAGCCTGGGCGGCAAGGGCCGCTTTCGCAAGGACAAGATCGCCGAACAGGTTTTCTACCAGGGGCCGTCCACCAACAGCAACAAATACGATTTTCCGACGCTGGCCTCCATCGACACCTTCTCGGCGGAACAGCTGCAGAAACCGCCGGGCGCCGATTTCTGGGAATGGATCAAGACCGCAAAAATGCCGGTCTGAGGCATGACTGAACTGATCGATGTCTTTCTTGGCGGGACGTTTCACGCTGCGGTGCTGTTTCTGGTAGCTGCCGGACTGCAGCTCGTGTTCGGCGTGCAGAAAATCGTCAATCTGGCCTGCGGCTCGTTCTATGCGCTGGGCGCCTACTTCGGCATCACGGCGGTTGGTCTTGCGATCAAGTTCGGCATGCCGCCGGTGCTGTTCTTCCCGGTGCTGATCGTGGCGGGCCTCGCCATCGGTCTCGTCGGCCTGCCTATCGAGCGGGTACTGCGCACTATCTATCGCCGCGACGAGAGCTATCAGCTGCTGATCACCTTTGGCTTCCTGCTGATGTTCCAGGATGTATTCCGCTTCCTGTGGGGCGCGACGCCGCGCACCATGGACGACGTCTATCTCGCTTACGGCACGGCGAACGTCCTGGGCGTCCGGGTTCCCACCTATAATCTGCTGGTGATCGCGGCCAGTCTCGGCATTGCGGTCGGGCTCGGCTTCTTCCTTGAGCGGACCAGAATCGGGCGCATTGTGCGGGCCACCGCCGAAAACCGCGACATGGCCGAGGGGCTCGGCGTCAACGCGTCGAAGATCTTCGCGCTCGTGTTTACGGTAGGTTGCATGCTGGGCACGGTCGGCGGCGCGCTGGTCGTGCCATCGGGCGCGGCATCGCTCGACATGGCAGTCGAACTGGTCGTCGAATCCTTCGCGGTGGTGGTGATCGGCGGGCTCGGCAGCATGCGCGGCGCCCTGGTCGGTGCGCTGGTGGTGGGGCTGATGCGCGCCGCGGCGATTTCGCTGGTGCCGGAACTGGAGATGCTGTCGGTCTATCTCGTGGTCGTCATCGTGCTGATCGTGAGGCCGGCCGGCCTGTTTGGGAAGGCGACGGCGTGAGCACCCCCGCGATCGACGTCGGTTGGGGGGCGGTAGTGCAGCGGGTGACGCCTCGGCTCAACGGATTGTGGGTTCTGCTGGGCCTGATCGCCGTCATGGCGCTGCTGCCATGTATCGCCTCGCCCTACGCGCTGATGCTGATGCTGCCTTTCATCGGCTACGGCATTACGTTGCTGGGTTTCAATCTCCTGTTCGGCACCACCGGCTTGTTGTCGTTTGGGCATGCATTGTTTCTCGGCGTTGGCGCCTATACGGCCGCGGCCCTGACGTCGAAATTCGGCATACTGAGTTTCGAACTGCTTCTGATCACGGCGGCGCTGGCATCCGGCCTGATCTCGCTGGTTATCGGCGCCTTGTGCGTTCGTTACACCCGGATATTCTTCGGCATGTTGACGCTGGCATTCGGCATGCTGTTCCATTCCTTCCTGTTCAAGTTCTACAGCGTCACCGGCGGCGATCAGGGCATGCGGGTACTGCGCCCGCTGTTGCTCGGGATGGAATGGCGCGGCGGCAAGACTGCGTTCCTGACCGGGCCGTTCTATTATTACACGCTACTGCTGTTTGCGCTGCTGGG
Organism: Bradyrhizobium erythrophlei; assembly: GCA_900129675.1. Classification (GTDB taxonomy): domain Bacteria; phylum Pseudomonadota; class Alphaproteobacteria; order Rhizobiales; family Xanthobacteraceae; genus Bradyrhizobium; species Bradyrhizobium erythrophlei_A. The sequence goes on from FSRD01000002.1 coordinate 35,948, forward strand.
TCTGGCGATGTGGCGCATCACCCAGTCTCCGTTCGGCTTGCACCTGCGCGCGATCCGGGAAAACGCCAACAAGGCAGCCTATGTCGGCGTGCAGATTTTCCGCATGCGGCTCGCCGCCTTCGTCATCTCGGCGATCTACGGCGGCATCGGCGGAACCATTCTCGCGGTCACCACCGGTCTGGCTGATCCGGAACTGGCGTACTGGACCCATTCCGGCAATCTTGTCTTCATGGCCGTCCTTGGCGGAAGCGGAACCTTTGCGGGGCCCGCTATCGGCGCGCTGGTTTTCGTGCTGCTGCAGGATTTCGTCATGTCGGTCACGCAATACTGGCGCTTCGTCATGGGCGCAGTGCTGGTGCTGCTGGTGGTGTTCATGCCGCAGGGCCTGTCGGGCACCATCGAGGCGTTGGTCAGGCGCAATGGAGGGCGATGAGATGCAGCCCACACCTGCAGCGGATAACGATCCCCTGTTCGAGGCCATCAACGTTTCGAAGAGCTTCGGCGTGTTCAAGGCGCTACGCGACGTCTCCTTCCGCGTCGATGACGGTGAATTCGTTTCGGTCGTGGGACCGAACGGGGCCGGCAAGACCACGCTGGTAAATGTCGTGAGCGGTCTGCTGCGGCCGACCATCGGCGAGGTCCGCTTCATGGGGCGTGATATCGCTGGGATCGGGCCGGTCGAACTGGCGAGGCTCGGAATGTCGCGCGCCTTCCAGTTGGTCAACATCTTTCCGGCGCTCACGGTGCGGGAAACGCTGGCAGTGGCGGTGGCGTCCCGCCTGCGCCGCATCGGCAATCCGTTCCGCTCGCTGCGGCGCGACGACGTGCTGCAGGCCGATGTCGAGCGTGTCGCGGAAGTGTTGGGCCTGCGCGCCCGGCTGGACGCGGTGGCCTCGGCGCTGTCGCAGGGCGAGAAAAAGCTCCTTGATATCGCCAGCGCCTTTGCGCTCAACCCCAGCGTCATTCTGCTGGACGAGCCGACCAGCGGCGTTTCGTCCGGCGACAAGCATGCAATCATGGAGGTTCTCGTCACTGCCGCCAGGGCCGCGGGCGTCCGCGCCATCGTCCAGGTCGAGCACGACATGGATCTGGTCGAGCGCTATTCGCATCGCATCGTCGCGCTGCAGGAAGGTACCGTGCTGGCCGATATGGTGCCGGCGGCCTTCTTCAGGGATCCGGCCATGATCTCGGCGGTGATCGGAACGCGCCCAAAAACCCTGGGAGGAATGCATTAATGCTCGATTTGTCGAATCTGAAAGTCGATATCGAGGGCAGCCGCATCCTCAACGGCATCAGCCTGTCCGTCGCGGCGGGCGAACTGGTCTGCCTCGTCGGGCGCAACGGCGCCGGCAAGACCACAACCTTTCGCAGCATCATGGGCTATCGCCGCGCGCAATCGGGCACGATCAATTTCGATGGCATGGACCTGACGAGGCTGCCGACCTGGCAGATCGCGCAGCGTGGTATCGGCTTTTCGCCGGAGGAGTCTGAAGTCTATGCCGACCTTACGGTGGCCGAGAACATCGAACTGTCGACGTGGACCCGTCCTTCCGGGCGCCCCGCCGGCGTGCGCATTGAAGAGGCGTACACGGTGTTTCCCAAGCTGCGGCAGTATCTGGCGCGGGGCGGTGCGCAATTGTCCGGCGGCGAGCGCAAGATGGTGTCGATCGCCCGGGCGCTGACGCTCGATCCGAAGCTTCTGCTGCTGGACGAGCCCTTTGAGGGGCTCTCGCCGGCGATCATTCCCCTGATTGCGGAGGGCGTCGCCTCGATCCGCGCCATGGGCAAGGGCGTTCTGATCGCTGAATCCAACGTCCACCACATTCCCGAATATGTCGATCGGATCTATGTTCTGGAGCGCGGCGAGGTGATGTTCTCGGGCGCCCTGGCGCAGGCCTATCATGACCGCGACGTGATGCGCGTGATCGCGGGCCGGATCGAGGTCGCCTCGTGACCGGAGCAAACACTCACACCCAAGCGGGAGGCTAACATGAAGCATTATGCGGGAGACCGGACCATCGATGGGGTCAAGGTCACCGTCGACGGGGTGCCGCTCGATTCCTGCGTTGGTGTCGCCGAGTTTAGCAAGAACGGATTTGAGTGGAGCTATGAGGGTCCGGAGCCGCGCCAGCTGGCACTGGCGCTGCTGCTCGATCATCTCGGCGACAAGTCAAAGGCGAAGGCGATGGTCGAGCCGTTCATGTCCGCCGTGGTGGCGAATTTCGGCAATGAATGGGAGATGAGTTCGGCCGATATCGAAGAATCCCTTGCGGCGCTTTCCGGCAAGGCGGTCGCCTGATGGTCCTGCAATATCGCGCCGCGGTGCTGCACGCGGCACAGACGCCGATGTCGGTCGAAACGGTAACGGCGGCGGCGCTGAAGCCCAACGACGTGCTGGTCCGGATCCGCGCCGCCGGACTGTGTCACACCGATCTCGAAGTAATCGAGGGATCGCTGCGCTATCCCTTGCCGATGGTGCTCGGGCACGAAGCCGCCGGGGTCGTCGAGCAGGTCGGGCCGGCGGCGCGCGCTGTCAAGCCCGGCGATCACGTGGTGCTTTCGTGGAACCCGCATTGCGGGCATTGCTTCTATTGCGACCGCGATGCGCCGATCCTGTGCGAGGAATATCTCGGCCAGGGGCCGAAAGGCGTGTCGTTTGACGGCGAAAGCCGCACCCGGCTGTCCGACGGCCTACCCTTGCAGCAACTGATGTTTCTGGGGACGTTCGGCGAATATTGCATCGTATCCGATCAGCAGGCGATTCCCGTTCCGAAGGAAATCCCGTTTGATCGGGCCTGCCTGATCGGTTGCGGCGTCATGACGGGCGCCGGTGCGGCGCTGAATCTCGGCGCTATCGCGCATGGCGATACCGTGATGGTGATCGGCTGCGGTGCGGTGGGGCTTGCCGCGGTGCAGGGTGCGCGGCTCGCCGGCGCCGGCGCGATCATCGCGGTCGACATCGATCCGGCGAAACTCGTGCTCGCGGCCGCGATGGGCGCGACGCAGGGCGTCGACGCCTCGAAAGACGACGCGGTCGTCGCCGGAAAGCAGGAGACCGGCGGCCGCGGCGTCGACGTTGTCCTCGAGGCGGCCGGCAGCGCCGCGGCGTTTCGAGTGACCGCCGAAGCGGTGCGGCCCGGCGGCCAGATCGTCTGGCTCGGCAAAATCGACGTCAACAAGGATGTCTCGTTTCGCTGGGGCTCGCTGATGCAGGAAAAGCGCATCCGCCGCGTCAGCTACGGCAACGCGCGCCCGCGCCGCGATTTTCCGCTGCTGGCGCGCGCCTATCTCGATGGCGATTTGATGCTCGACGAACTGATTTCGCGCCGCATCACGCTCGACGAGGTCAATGACGGTTTTGCGGCCCTGAAGCGCGGCGAAACCATTCGCAGTGTCATTGTCTTCGAGTGACGGACTCAGGCATCAAGCGTCTTGCGCGCGAAATCCTCGATGTAGTCGATGAGCCGATCGGATGCGGCCGCGGCCGCTTTGGTCTTTTTCTGTGCGATCGCGTCGGCGACCGCGGCGTGTAGCTTGGCGGCGAGCGGCAAATCGGCAACTTGCTGGTAGTGCTGGTACCAGAACCGGCGAGAGAGTGCACTCATTAGCCCTATCGACCTGCGGGCGAATTCATTTCGTGCAGCGGTTGCGACCAGAATGTTGAAGCGCTGGTCAAGCCTCATAAATGCGATGTCGTCCGCCTTGGCGGCAGCGGCGAGCATGGCCCCCGCCACTTCGGAAAATTCAACGCGTTCCTCTTCGGACGCTCGTTCCGCCGCAAGGCTCGCCATCAGCCGTTCCAGCACGCGCCGGACTTCCAGCAGACGCAGCTGCAGTTTCAAGTTGATCTCGGATACCATGATGCCGCGTCGCGGCATGATCACCACGAGCCCGTCCCGTGCCAGCCGCTGTAGGGCCTCCCGGATCGGGGTGCGGCCGATCTTCAGACGAACCGCAAGCGCCTGCTCGGACAAGACCGTCCCCGGCGACAATTGAAGCGTTACGATCATCTCTTCAAGTTCGCGATAGGCTCGGTCTGTGAGGGTGGTATCCTCAGACTGTGAGACGCGCGAGCGACGCCTTACCGACTTTTTCGTCAACTCGTCCCCCCGCATATCGGCCTACTGCAACCGTAAGCCGACGCTGTTTATACATCCCAAGTATATATTCGCAATATATCACCGTAACGGCCGGTGATGGGGCCGGTCGCTTGAATGCCGCAGGCAGATGCAACGGATATGACTGCGGCGCGACGTCCCGCGCGAGTGCGATGCCCTGGATGTTATCGGTGACGTCGAGATAGGTGTCATTATTGGAAACTCAATCCGGCTAGCAAGTGAAGTCGAATCGGGCGATGCTCTTGGTTGATGAGAGATGTTTGCAGGCTGATTTGCTTGGCGCTGATCGGATTGTTCCGGTCGCGAGCGTCGCTGCAAGCAGAGATCTTGACGCTTCGTCATCAACTCAACGTGCTGCGACGTAAATCGCCGCAGCGACTAACCTTCACCAGCATCGACCGTCTGGTATTTGCCGGGTTGTATCGGCTGGCACCTGGCGTGCTGGACGCTTTGAAGATCGTCAGGCCGGAGACCGTGATCCGCTGGCATCGTGCCGGCTTCCGAGCGTATTGGCGCTGGAAATCAAAACCGCGCAGTGGCCGTCCAAAGACCCCGCTGGAAATCCGTCAGCTCATTCGCGAGATCAGTCTCGCCAACCCATTGTGGGGCGCACCACGGATTCATGGCGAGCTTCTCAAGCTCGGCATCGATGTCGGACAAACCACCGTTGCAAAGTATATGGCGAGGGGAAGGCGACCGCCGTCCCAAGGGTGGAAGACATTTCTTCATAATCACGCCGACGGCATCGCGTCGATGGACCTATTCGTGGTTCCGACAATCTCATTCCGACTGCTCTACGGGCTGCTGCTACTGCATCACGATCGCCGCCAAATCCTGTGGCTGGGAGTGACTGCGCACCCAACGGCTGAATGGATTTCGCACCAACTCACCGAGGCCTATGGTTGGAAAGTAGCGCCGCGATACATCATTCGTGACCGCGACGCCGTCTACGGTGACGTCTTCATCCGCCGCCTTCGGGCGATGAGCATTCGGGATCGGCCAACCGCTGGTGAAAGGGCGATCGGTTCGATCCGGCGGGAATGTCTTGACCACGTTGTCGTGTTCGGCGAGCGGCATCTCCGCCATCTGCTGAGATCTTACGCGACCTACTATAACGAGGCTCGCACGCACCTTTCGGTCAACAAGGACGCGCCGTCGCCGCGAACAGTACATGCCATTGGTCGCATTTTGCCTACGGCATTTCTCGGCGGACTCCATCATCTGTATGTACGTGTTTGAATTCCGACAGGCACAGGGGGTGTCTGGTGGGGAACCAGTCCGGCGCGGGCAGGACGGGCGCGGTCGTCGGAGGATCTCCGCCAACTTCTCCTGCAGCTTGGGTGTCAGGTCTTCATTCAATGTCGCCATGCCCGTCGTGGACCCGCCCGGCCGGGCGAGGTTCGGCCGGAACGTGCGTGCCGCGGACAGACCTACCCCGCCCGAGGCCACCATCAGCTTGAGAACGTTTCGCGGAGCCGCCGCTGGCCGCGGAAGCGCAGCGCGTGGCACACCCTGCGCGGAAGGAGCTGCCGCCAGGGGCGCCCTCGGACGTTGAGCCGGCAACGAATTTGTGCAACGTTCGACGCGGCCGCTTCAGCCTGCCGGCCGGCCGCGGGGATCGTTAACCGACTGAAATGGAAGCGCTTATCACACCGGACGTGCTGCGCTGGGCCCGCGAACGGTCGAAGCTCTCGACAGATGACGTGGCGGGAAGGCTCGGCCTGAAGCCGGACCGCGTCGACGCATGGGAGCGAGGCGAGGCCAAGCCGACGTTCAAGCAGGCGCAGAACCTCGCGAACGTGCTTCGTATCCCTTTTGGATACCTCTTCCTGCAGCAGCCGCCGGCGGAGCAGTTCGCGCTGCCCGATCTGCGGACCGTGGGCAATGCCGAGCTTCGGCGGCCCAGCGTCGACTTCAACGACCTGGTCAACGACATCATCCGAAAGCACGAGTGGTACCGGGACTACCGACAGCAGGAGGGCGCCGAGCCGCTCGGCTTCGTGGGCGCATTCACGATCAAGGACGACCCGAACGCGGTCGCGCGCAATATCGCTGATGTGCTCAAGATCGACGAGGCCATGCGGGCTCAGGCGACCAGCTGGGAGGATTTCCTCCGCATGTTCATCCGCCAGGCCGAGGCGGCCGGCATCCTGGTCATGCGCAGCGGAATTGTTGGCAGCAACACGCACCGCGCGCTGTCCATTGATGAATTCCGCGGCTTCGCGATCGCTGACCGGGTCGCGCCGCTCGTGTTTATCAACGGCCGCGACGCCAAAGCCGCACAAATATTCACGCTCGCGCACGAGGTGGCGCATCTGTGGATCGGCGCTACCGGGATCTCGAACGTCGAACTAGCTCACACGCAGCGACAGGAAGCGAGGACCGAGCGGTTCTGCAACGCGGTCGCGGCCGAGGTGCTCGTGCCGGCGGAAAGCCTCAGCCGTCACTGGAACAACGACGTCAGCATCGAGATGAACGTCAGCCAGCTGGTGCGTCGCTATCGCGTGAGTTCGCTGGTGCTGCTGCGGCGCGCCACCGAGGTGCTCGACGTTGACCACGCGGAGATTGACGCGCTGTACCGGCGCGAGTTTGCCCGCTTCCGCCAGCGAGAAACACCCGGCGAGGAGGGGGGCGGTGACTTCTATGTGACCCTCCGCTCGCGCAACGGCTGGCTGTTCACCCGAGCCGTGATCAACGCGGCGTTCGAGGGGCACACACTGTACCGGGACGCGGCGCGCCTGCTCGGCGTCAAGGTGCCGCTGCTACGTGCGGTCGCCGACAAACTGGAGCTTCGGTGATCGATGTCGAAGCCGTACTGTTTGGATAGCAACATCTTCATCCAGGCGCAGAACGGCCCCTATGCCATGGATATCGTGCCCGGATTCTGGACGTGGCTGGACAAGGAGTCAGGCGCTGGCCGCATTATCTCGTGCCGCACGGTGTACGACGAGATGGTCGGCTTCGGCGATGAATTGGCCGACTGGGTGAAGGACCGCGACGACACTCCGTTCTTCCAGCCGCCCGCCGCGCCTGTTCAAGCGGCGTACCAGCCCATCGCGGACTATGTCGTCAAGACGTACCCGCAGCACAACGCGAGCGAGTTCCTCAAAGGCGCGGACGCCTGGCTTATTGCCCGAGCACAGGTGCACGGGATGATCGTCGCGACGGGCGAGCAACTGGTCGACGCGACATCAAAGAAGCCGAAGATCCCGAACGTCTGCAAGCAGTTCGGCGTCGACTACATCGGGCCCTACGAAATGCTGCGACAGCTAGGCGCCAAGTTCAAGATGTGACCAGGGCCCGGGCGCGCACGTGATTGCGCACCCTGTCCGAAGTATGCGACTGCGACGAGCGCCGGCTTACGGGCAGCTTTTGCCGATGCCGTGATCGATTTCCAGACACCGCGCGTTATGAATAGAGCCGTCATTGAAACCAGCAATAAATAGGAGCTATCGCCGTGTTGGCGGCGATATCTTTGGATAGTGCAGAACCCTTAATGGGTTTCCCCTATTGTCTCACAGGTTGAAATCCGTGCAATATGCCCGTTGGGGAATAATGGGGCAGGGAAATGACAGCTCACGTTAGCCATGAAGAATGGCTGGTACCAATACGCTCCGAAGTACAAGGACAACTGTTAGAGCTTTTGCAGTTCACCCGCGGGCGCCGCCGGCAACCATAGCGCCCTCGGCCCTAACCCCGACCAAATTGAACAAGGGCGGGAGCTGTTGACAATTCGCTTTCTGTTAGCATTCTGGTACAAGAGCAGCCGGGGGATGCATGGCGAAGAAAGCGAAGAAAGCGAAGAAAGCTAAAAAAGCCGCCAAAAAAACGGGACATCGCCGTTCCGAGCGTGTGACTGACTGGATGAAGCCGCCCAAGCAGCCGCGGAAGAGATAGGCGATGGCCAGCAAGCGAAAGCGCGCCAAAAGAGGCAAGAAGAAAACGTCACCTCGTAAGACGACGGTCGCCTCCGATCCGACGGTCGCGCCCGAACCGGTCGACCCCGATCCGACGGTCGACCCCGATCCGAGGCGCGGCGGACAGCAACAGCAACAGCAACAACAGCAGCAGCAACCGGCACATTGGTATGAACAAGATCGGCTTCCAGGGGTTACCGATTGGATCCCTCCGCCGAAAAGACCTTGATTAGAGTGTTAGAGGAGAGAGAGTGAGCGGCTGGATTGAGGGCGATTACTACTACGTCGGCTTTGCCGTCGAGAAGTCCCGTCGGTATCACTCAAAGATGCAAGCTTTCTATGAGTGGTGCTACAATTTGACGAGAGCGGCGACCACGCTAACCGGTACGGCCAGCTTCTTTGTCCTGTTGGCGAATGGGTTGGGGGTTGCGAAATACCTGACGGCGGTCGTTGCCTTGGCTTCCTCGCTTGATGCGGTATTTCGATTTAATCGCAAAGCCAGAATTCACGAAGCACTAGCCCGGCGTTTCACGGATCTAAGTGCGAAGATAGCAACCTGGGCTCCAGTGTCGCAAAACCTCAGCCGTGCAAAAGTCGAGCGCCTCAAGATCGAACGGGACGAGCCGCCTGTTCGGCGTATAATCGACTTACAGGCGCACAACGAAGAATGCCGTGCTCAGGGAACACCCGAGACAGACTTGATCCCTCTATCTGGATGGCAGCGCATGATGGGCTATGTGTTTACACCCGGAATGAAACGGATTGAAAAATGGAAGGCGGATCGAGAAGCCACAGTCGGATCTGCATCCGAGGCTCGCAGCGCTTGAGTGGACCGCGGTTAGACAAACACGGGCGCGGGCTAGAATCCGTGGCCGGATAGTGTGACACCTTGGTCGTTCCGAAAGGTTTCCTTTGGGGCTGGAAATGTCACGCCCAACTGATCTGAATGGTGATTTTCCGGGGCCTGTCACGCCGGAGGTCGCGGTGGTTGCAGTAACAAGGGTCGCCACACAGGTCTTGCTTATCATACAACCAGTTGAGCAATCTGAGGTGCCACGCAAGCGGCCACAGGGGCAATCCGGGGGGACCTACGCTGACTCTGCGCGGCCGCTCATTGCCTTGCCTCGGCAGGACCTTGTCCTGAAAAAAGGTAGTTGAAAAGCACAACGTCAAGGTAGTGCCCGAGCTATCGCGACGCCGAATTCGCAGTGCTACGCTATCAGGCACATCGTCACCGCGGGGATGGGAGAGGCAAATGAAAGATGTGCGCGAATGGGACGAGAGCGACTTCGACCTAATCGTTGAGGCCGACCAGAAGGAAACCACTACGATCGACTACAAGGCGTCCCCGGCGCTTGCCTTCAAGGACAGAACACCGCTTTCGGGAGGGAAGGGCACTCTCGGTGAGAAGCACCGCCAGGACATGATCCGCGACGTGGCATCGATGGCGAACGCCGAGGGCGGCCTCATCATCTACGGTATTGCAGAGCGCAGTGGTGGCTACCCCGACCACGTCGACGACGGCGCGGACCCTAAGACCGTAAGTGCCGAGCAAATCGAGCAGATCATACTCACCAACATCAACCCTCGGGTGGAGGGATTCGTTGTTCGTCGGATCGACTTGAAATCTAAAGGCAACGGTACCTGCGCCTTCGTCGTCTCAATCCCCAAAGCCCAGAAGAACGCGCCGCACCAGTCCGACGACAAGCTCTACTACAGGCGCCACGACGCGACCAAGCTGGTCATGGAGGATAATGAAATCAGAGACATGATGGGGCGCAGCCTGGAGTTCGGCAGGAAGTTTGGCGTCGCTTGGGACCTGCGCGTCGAGACGCGCCGAATTGTTGAAGCAGCGAAGGTACGCAGCAACATTGGGGAAGGTGTTCAGACGCCCAGGGAGACTCTTGTAATTCCAATATCGCCTAGCTTGCGATCTTCAGGCGTGGCCGTCATGGCCCTTCCACGCCCACTACGCAGGAAAGCCGCTGCGCTCATCGGTAGCATTGACGAGTACAATTCGTTGGTAGAGACCGCTGACCCAGGCCAGCGCGATAAGGCGCGACTAACCAAGCCTTTGCGCGATCTGCTCGCAAGTGTGGAGAAGGACGGAATTGAAATTGGCAGAGGGCTCGTAGAGGTACTCAAGGACGAGCCATAAGCAGCGAGCCTCGCACCAAGTTAGTTGGGAAAGGAAACGCCCAATTATTGCGCAAACAAGGGAGCTGCAAAGATAGTCGACCGTGAAATATCCCGAAGCGATTGATTGGCAATAGAAATGGCGGGAATTTCGGCAATTGGATGTGCCGGAAATTGAGGTTTGGGCAGCGATTTTCTTGCAAATTCGAGTTTGGGATTCCCACGAATCTGAAGCTGTGATTCTCTGCTTTCGAGGGTGAAGAGCGGAGGATTCGATGCGGCCACGGGAGCGTCGGGAGGGCGGCGAGCAGGATCTGTTTCGGTCGCGGCTCGATCAGGTCATCAACATGGACCACGCGCTGGTGAAGCTGGCGCGGACGATCGACTGGAGGTTTCTGGAAGAGAAATTCGGCGCCGTGTACGCCGATGGCTCCGGCCGGCCGCCGCTGCCGACCCGGCTGATGGCGGGGCTTGCTATTCTCAAGCACACTTACAACCTCAGCGACAGGTGTGTGAACTGTGGATCGAGAACCCGTACTACCAATACTTCTGCGGGGAGGAGTTTTTCCAGCACCGGCTTCCGCTCGATCGCTCCTCGATGACCAACTGGCGCCATCGCATGGGCGAAGAGCGGCTGCAGGCGCTGCTGCAGGAGAGCCTGGCAGTTGCAACCAGGACTGGCGCGATGAAGCCCGGCGATCTCGCCCGCGTCATTGTCGATACCACGGTGCAACCGAAGAACATTACCTTCCCAACCGACGCCAAGCTATTGAACCGTGCGCGTGAGAAGCTGGTGAAGCTGGCCAAAAAGCTCGGCGTCGATTTGCGCCAGTCTTACACGCGGGTCGGCAAGTTCGAGCTCATCCGGCACCAGCGTGCAGTTCAAACGCGCCAACCGGGCTTTGCGCAAGCTCGAGATCTATCTCGGCCGCGTCATCCGGGACATCACCCGCAAGATCGACGGCGATTCCGGCCTCGAAACCAAATTTGCCTCACTGCTGAGCCTGGCACGGCGCATCCGCGCTCAGGAGCGCGGACAGCGCGGCCCCAAGGTCTACAGCCTGCACGCGCCCGAGGTGGAGTGCATCGGCAAGGGCAAGCCGCACAAGCCTTACGAGTTTGGCGTCAAGGTCAGCGTTGCCACCACCCTCAAGCACAGCAAGGGCGGTCAGTTCGTCGCCCATGCGCAAGCGCTGCCAGGTAACCCCTATGATGGCCATACGCTGGAGGCCGTCATTCCGGCGATCGAGCAACTCGTCGGCAATACGATCGAGCGGCTCCACGCCGATGCCGGTTACCGCGGCCACAACGCGCCGTCCGAGTATAAGTTCAAAGTCTACACGTCCAGGCAGAAGCGTCGCGTGACCCCGGCCATTAAACGAGAGATGAAACGCCGTGCCGCCGTCGAGCCAGTCATCGGCCATACCAAGGAGGAGCACCGAATGGGCCGCAACTATCTCGCCGGCCGCCACGGCGACGCCAACAACGCTGTCCTCGCCGCGGCCGGTTACAACTTCCGCCGCCTCATCAGGTGGCTGAACGATTTTTTGCGCATCATTCTGGCGCTGCTCTTCGTGCAGTCAAAATTGCTTCCCGTTCTTCACGGACGACAAGATAATCACAGAGTCAGCGCTTGGGGTTTTTGCCAAAGCAGAGACGTCCGAAATATTGTCCGCGCACAAATCAGCAGTGGCGGCAGTTGCCGACGCGTTGATCGAACACGGGACGTTGAACAGTAAACCCCAAAGCACTCCTCTAACAGTTAGGTCCTTCATCGTCGGTGCGGGAAGCGCTCAAAATAACCATTGCGCTTCAAAGGGCTGATATTCCCGCACTTTCGACTTAAGCCGTTGCGATCATTACAATCGCTCACTTTGGGTCCGCGTCCCCGGCAAGCACAGGAACCATGATGCCGCTTGGGATGCTCTTCAGGACATGATCGCCACGCGGCATTGAGGTCCCAAGAAGCCCGCCGGTTCACGCCGGCGGGCTGGATTCCTTGTCACACGACCGTAACACGTAGATTGCTACGTTTGGCTGCTGGGGATTAGAGTGCCCGGCCGGGGAAATACCAGTGGGACCGAGCGATCATACTCCGCTTGGTGGCAGCTGTTTTGGGAATGCTTTACTCCTGACCTCCAACCGCGGTGCATCACTCACATGCCTGAATCGTATACTCGTGCCGAGCCGTCTCAACTTCCGATCGAGCGGCATCGTTGCCCCCGGTGTCACAACCACATGATGCTGGCACGTATCGAATATCCCAACGGTTCCAACGTCCGAACGTTCGAATGTCTGCGGTGCGATCATGTGCAAAAAATGTTGGTCGAGTATGTGATGTGAGTGGACGTCGGTGGGGCAGGCGAGCTTAAAGCTGCACAGTCTGTGTCATCCGGACGAGGAGAGGTGAGTCTCGCCGGTTCACGCCGGCGGGTTTTTCTTGTTGGAATGGTCAGTCGACCAGTCGCAGCACTCTGCCGCCCCCCATGATCGGTAGGCGGCCGGCTCACGGTCAGTTTACTGCAAACGCTGTCTGATCGCCGAATAATCCCGCTGCGAAAGTGTTGTATGCCTAGGAGCCCGTCCAGATAGCGGTCGCGACCGGGCATTTATTGCAGGATAGTCGGCTCAGGCGGCCTTTGCGAGGGTGAACAGCTTGAGGAGGTTGTGGGCGGTGCAGATCATGGCCCACTCGGCGCGCACTTTCTCTAGGCCTCGCAACAGGAACTGGCGGAAGCCGCGCGCCTGTTTGATCTGTCCGAACACCGGTTCGACCACTTGCTTTCTCAATCGGTAGGGTGTTTCGAAGCCGCCGTCGTCGATCTTCTTTCGCATCCGTTGGGTCAGCGGTCCGCCGATTTTTCCGTTCGCGGCTGTCGGGTGCTTGGCGCGTCCGGGCGCGACGTAGCCGTCGACGCCGTGGGCTTCGAGCGCTTCGAGATTGGATTCGCTGCAGTAGCCGGAGTCCGCTGAGGCCTGCTCCGGCTTGCGGCCGAGATTGTTCTCGATGGCCTCGATCAGGGGCACCAGCTGGCCCTGATCGTTGCCGCACTGCGTCAGTTCGTGCGCGACAATGATCTGGGCGCCTGCGTCGACGGCGGCCTGGGCATTGTAGGCCTGAACGAAGCCATCCTTCGACTTCATGATGCGGCTTTCCGGATCGGTGAAGTTGCGTTGCGACTTGGGATCAGGCTGGTCCGATGCCGGCGCCGCCGGTTTGCCCGGCTTCTTGCGGCCTTCGGCTTGGCGCTGCTGTTCCTTTTCGGCCTCGATGCGACGCTCTTCCTCCGCGGCCAGCCTGGCGTCGGCCTCCAGCGCCGCCATCGCCTGCTGGATCTTGGCCAGCCGCTTCTGCTTGTCGCCGGCCCAATCCGGCAGTTCGTCGCCGCGTTTGTCTTTGCCGAAAGTCTCGTCCTCTTCGGAATCCGCCGCCTCCGCGGCCGCCAGCATGCGAGCGACCTCGGCTTTCAATTCCGCCTCGCGTTTCTTCATGCGCTCATAACTCATCGCTTTATGTTTCGACGCGTTTGCTTTGATCTTCGTGCCATCCAGCGCCACGTGGCCGAGTTTGACCAGCCCGGCCGTCTCGCACAACTTCAGAACCTGCAGGAACAGTGCGCCGAGCGCCTTCAAATGCCGCTTGCGGAAGTCGCTGATCGTCCGGAAGTCCGGCGGATCCAGCGCCACAATCATCACAAAATCGTTCCGTTCGCGGCAGGCCTTCGCGATCCGCCGCGACGAATACAACCCACTCGCATAGCCGTGCAGCAGAAGCGCCACCATCATCCGCGGGTCAAACGGCGGTTGCCCGAGACCGCTCACATAGCTGCCCGTGATCTCCTTGAGATCAAGGCTCTCCCGCACCAGTTCAACGATAAACCGCGAGACATGGCCTTTCGGCACGAAGTCCTGCACATTCGGCGGCAGAAGCAGCGTCTGATCGATATTCCAGGGGCGAAAATACTTGCTCATAGCCCACGGTTGAATCAGACTCGCTCAGAATTGAACAGCGACTATTCGGACACGCTCCTAGGAGCGACCTTCGTCCAAGGGAGGGAAGGCATAATGCGAAAAACGATTATAGCCCTGTTCGCACTGGCAGCGGTCGGCTTGGTTCAGCCAACTGCGGCATTCGCTCGTGGCGGTGGCGGTGGTGGCGGCGGTCACGGAGGCGGCGGCGGCGGCGGTGGTGGACACGGAGGCGGCATGGGCGGCGGTGGCGGCTTCCATGGCGGTGGATTTGGTGGTGGTGGCTTCCACGGCGGCGGTGGCGGCTTCCATAGCAGCGCTGGTTTCCACGGCGCTGGTTTGGGTGGAGGAGGCTTCCGCGGTGGCGGCTTTCATGGACGTTTCGCGAGCGGTGGCTTCCACGGTGGATTTCACCGAGGTGGATTTCACCGACGTGCGTTTGTAGGGTTCGGCCTCGGATCCTACGGCTACTATGACGGATACTATCCCTACGCGTACAATGACGACTACTACGATGACGGCGGTTGCTACGTTGTCCGTCGCCGCGTGCATACCCGCTACGGCTGGCGGGTTCGACCGGTCCAGATCTGCGGATAATATGCTGCCTGAAAAGACCCGCCGGTTCACGCCGGCGGGCTATTCCGAGCGTCAATCTGAGAGAGACTAAGGAAGGGGCGGTGCTGTCCCAATTAGGACACGCTCAGCGGGAATTTAGGACACTTTGCATGGAACGATTGTCGGGCAGCAACTTTGGAATAGTCGGGTGCGCTCCCCGCCGGGCGCTCTGACCTGGAGCGGTCCCAGCGTTGGCCCCCCCATGCTGGGGCCGTTTCTTTTGCGGGGCTGGCGAAGAAATTGGCAGTCGGGTACGCGCAGCCTGTGCACATGATCAGGCTCACCGAGACGCGGAGGATCGCGCCTTACAAGTGGCCCGGTTTACTAGCGCATATAGTACGCGTCGAATGCGTCAACTTGAATAGAAACGCCGATGAAAGCGCTGTTTCTCACCAGGCGAAGGACACTGGCATAGCCAGTGGCACCGGCGTGCAGAGTCAGTGGCATTGTGCGCGGGTAGTCATGGTTCCGTTCCGATGCCGGGGCCTCCGGCGAATAAAAAGCTACCCCAGTTCGTGCCACTTCTCATGGTTTGCACGACGTCGTAGCGGGAGCCGTCTTCGGCGGCGGCTGTGCCATCGAAGTCAAAGGCTGTGCCGCCGGTTGCGCTGATCGAGGTAATTGCCTGAATGTTCCGCTGCCAAGCCGAATACCCATCGCTGCCGTGCTCGCCCTTTCTTCCGCTACCCATTTGGCTGGTCGTCCTTGTGGGATCAGGAAGACCGGAAAACACTTCGCCGCCGAATGACAGCCACGAGGCGCTGCTCGCCATGGCCCCAGTGCCGAAGAGACTTGCAGGGTAGTAGCCAACCCATTCATTCTCGATCTTGAACCACCAGTTGCCCTGCCAGAGCATGAATAGCATGTCGTATCGATTGACCTGTTGATCGATACTGCTGGTAACCAGGCTGGAGCCTGGGAAAGTGGTGGCGCTGCTCTGAACCCAACCTGTATGGAGACGATTGTATCCGCCAATATTGTCGCCATCGGCGGTATAGTCGTTGGTCGTGAAGTAGGTGAACAAATGCGGGGTGAGATCGCCATTGAGCCCTGGGTCGACGGTCCAGCCCGCCTCGACGGATTGACGGGGAGAACCGGCGATTAACCACATTTGGTAGATCGAGTGGCCTTCGCCATTTTCGAGAATTGGGGTGTAGACAGTCACGTCGCTGAGGCCGCCAAAGAATGACCCGGATTGCCAAGATTGAGCATGGTAATATCCGAATGGGTCAGGGTCGGCGATCGAGTTCAGATCCATGCTGCGAACCTTCATGCTGGGATGCATTCGAGGTCCCTTCTTGTCTGCCCGTCGACGTTGAACCCGGTCGCGATGGGAGGACAAATCGCGCAGTACGGGAACTGTTCCTTGCGGTCCTCTTTCAACAGCGGGATCGTCGAGCTCGAATCTAGGGCCTTTGCTAGTGGTCGCTGCTGAAGCCGAACGATTCGTTGGAAGCGATGGCGGAGGAGTAGCTATTTTCCCGGCGACTTGCGATTCGATGGGTATCCAATCTAGCAAGCGTCCACTGGGTGTCTTGGTCGTTTTGACAACTGCCGTGTGAGGTTCAACGTACTCTTGGTTCATAGCCGGGCCTCCATATGAATGCCATGTCGCACTACCTGCACCCCTTAATGCTTGTTGGTCTTGCCGAGCGCCAAAAGGTTCAGGCCTCGCCCGCCAATCATGCGGCATGTCGGTCGCCGCGATCGAAGCGAGCGGACCGGGGGCACTAACGATAGCCCATCGCGGGGACGGGCGGCTTGTCCCAGTGAAAGTTCGGTCGGACATCGGCGCCCTTCTTGCCGCAAACCTTGCACACGAAGCGCGGTTCAAGATCGGAGAGCCGGACCTGATCGGGCCATTGGTCCGCGCCGATCGCGATCGAGTGGCTGCAACGAAAGTCGGCGCAATAGACCAGGATGCCGCGCACGCCGGCGGAGCGCATTTCTCCGAAAGTGATCTTCTGCGGTCGCCGTTCAGCGGCGTGGTCGCGGCGGCGGGTGAGCATGACCATGCACCCATGATTCCGCGGATTTGGAGTGACGTGAAGCCGCCAGATTTTGTGCTTTCGCGGCGACGGCCCCCTATAGAGATGCCGCCGCAGGCCGAGCTTGCGTTCCGACTCGGATCACAATCCATGGGACCGAGTCCTTGAAAACCTGTGTCAGAATAACCGGGTTGTACAATTCCAGCGGTTCGCAATCAGGTTCAACAAGGTCCACCGCGACGAAGCCGCCGCGCGGCCCAAGTATGCCGGGAGGGACCTCGATCACACCCGAAAACATGGCGGGATCGCAAATAGCACCCACGCTCTTCGGACCGTGCCCGGCATGCATGCCAAGGTGCTCACATCCCCGGAATGCTTCCGTCAGGGGCTGCCTTTGCGATGACGACATCTTGTGATTGAAGCTCTTTGAGTGAAACGCCCCGTCGCGGTGATAGCTCGCGTGCGGATTCCATTTTCCATCATTGCGCGGTATCACGACGTAAACGTCGCCCTTGGGCGCACGCCTGACCCAAAGCGTCAGCCAAAGGTCGGAGCCTTCGCGGACCGCCACGGCATATCGGTGCTCGCCCGGGGTCGCCTTGAATTTCATCGCGCCGAGCTTTTGAGTCACTGACTTAGCAGCCATTGCCTCGTCAAAGACTCGCCGAAACGCCGCCAACTCGTCCGGGGCGGCAGTCAGCGGGTCGACCGCTTGGAAACGCAGGAATCCCTCAAATGTGTTGAGGTCCTCCTCGCTGATGAAGTCCGATGGCATACTTCCCGCACCTTCGCCCAGCCTCGGCCTCTTCGCTTTCCGCCCTAGGTCGACAAGCCGAGCTTCCTGGCGCGCCCGTCGCAAGATTCTTTTGCGTTTACGACGGTCCTCGGGAAGACGACGGTCCAGCACGAGGCCGCCGGTGGCCGCGATTTCTCCTTCACTGAGCGGGCGCTTAACCGTTTGTTCGAGGTCGGCAAAAAACTCGCGCGTCATTTGCTTTTAGCCTTCAGCCCGATTCCGCTCTGTCGGCAGATCAATCGATTCGCTCGCCTTATGATTGCGCCGACTGGGCTGGGAGTGAAGCCGCTGGATATTGGGCCTCCGCTACGTGGGCGTACTATGGCGCGCGGCAGGGCCGTGGATGCGTTTTCCCGTCAGTGGGTATTCGTCAGCCTGAGAGCCTGAACGCCACCGGCGGCCGCACCGCGCGGGCTGCCCGCATTCGAACTTCGGGCATTTGTAATTGTGCGGCGGCTCGGTCCTAGTCATGGCCGACATACCCGATTCGGAGTTCAACGGTCCGCGGGTGTAGAGTCGAGCGCCGATTCGCCGCTGGGACCCGAACATGACCACGATCGCACTTCCGAAATATCAGAGACCGTCTGACCTAGTCCGATGGACTGGAGTGGCGTTAGCGTTGGCGCTCGCCGCCTGCCTGGTCCTGGCGCAGTTCGATGCTGCGAAGGAATGTCGTGGCGGCGGATTCAGTGCTGGCTTTAGCCGAGGCTTCGATGTGCGGCGCTGCGATTTCGTCGTCAGAAGGTTCGGCCACGAGATCGGGCGCGTTCCGCTTACGTGACACTATCGGTTGCGACCGAGGCGGGTCCGCTTATTGGGCCGCGATAAAGACCGGCGCTGCGTACCGGTTTTCCGGACTGGGGCGGGCGGCGGCGGCTGGGGGCCGTCGAGCCGAGTGATGGCGCCTAGAAACGCATCAAGAAGGCCCTGGCGCTGTCGAAGCGCTCGCATTTTGTCGGCATTGTCCGGCCGAGTCCCCATGGGATTCAGGATAGGTCATCGTGGTTAAAAATTGGTTGCGATCTCCGCCACGCGCGTCCGTGCTCTACGCGAAGGGCTGGATGGTAGGCGACGGGTGCATCCCACTCACATCATCGCCATCGTTCAGACCCGCGCCGCAGGCTGACGTCATGTGTGGAGCACAATCCGAATGGACCCCGATACGACGAAGCCCCACACTGAGATCAGTGCAGGGCTCCGAAAATCTGACCAGCTTGCCGGCCGGGTCCGTTTCGAAAATTGCGACCGACCGACTCCAACGCAAGGCCGGCACGCCAAGCTCAAAATCATTTGGATGTTGTGGTCCCTTGCGACATTCGTCGCAGCGGGGTTCCCGCGATGATCAAGCGAGAGCGCGTCGTCGCGACGATCCGCAAGGGTATCCGAGGAGACATGGGACGCCGTCCTCGCCATGCGCAGGAAATCGAAACGGCCGAAGTCGGCGCGGATGGCGGCGTGAATATTGGGGCGACGAAAATGGGAGAATGATCCGTGTTGCTAGAGCTAGATAAGCAGAATTTCTGCGTCGAGCCACGGCGCGGAATCGATGTGACTGAGGAGATGATCGACGCTGGGATGGCGATCGTTTGGGAAACCGATATCCTGCATCCGGAAGAGGGTGAGCTGCGCGAGATGCTTCGTAGAGCTTTCGTAGCTATGAATCAGAAAGCAGCTGAGAGATCTCAGATTTAAGTCCGTCGACGCGTTTCGCAAATTCGCGAATGCTGTTCTGGGTGCCATCAAGCACTTTGGCATCAACCAACTGTATGCCGTATCTATGATCTTTGTGAGGCATCGATTTGAATTGAGCAGTTCGCCCGCTGACAGTGTAGGCGTACCAAGGATCATGAACGATCCGGTTTCTCTTGTCGCTCAGTTCGCTCGACCTATTCATCAGGTCGGTAGCTCGCCTCACTACGGCTTGCAAACTTTTTCGCCCTGAAAAATCCGGGTGAGCGAGCAGGGCCAGGATAGCTTTAAATCGTCCGTAGGCGCCCATGATTTGGGCCGTGATCGCGGCCCCCTTGCGGTGATCAATGCCGGACAGATCCCAAATGATCACGTCAAGGGTATGCTCAACGTGAGCCCAATCGGATGCGACTTTTCCAACCAAAGCGTAAATTGGATGGCCATCGGGGGCGACTATAAGATTGTCGGGCGCGACATAGGCGAGTTTTCCAACGCCATACCCGCCGGCTGTCGAGCCATAACCGGCGCCTCCAATTGAGAGGCTTCCGCTACTGATCGCAACGCTGAATGTCTCTTTTTTCTCAGCCATTATTTTGAGCCCCCGTGGATGCGCGCGAATGAGGCTAAATGATTGGCCGGATAAGGTTGGGAGTGAAGCCGCTGGATGTTGGGCCCGCGTCCCGTGGACCTACTATGGCGCGCGGCAAGCCCGTGGATGCGTTCCGCGCTGGCGGGCACTTCGGGGGCAGCCCCAAGCGGAAATAACGCACCGCCGCCGCCACGGCGCGGCGGCACGGGCCTATGTATAGAACTTGGGGGAGCGCCGCTATTTCTTCACCTTCAGTGCGGCGATCCGCGCACTGAATTTCCTGATCTCCTTAAGGATATCGTGGCGTACCGGCCCCGCAGGGAGCTTGCGGGCAGTCTCGAACAGCTTCGCGACCATCTCCTCCAGATCTTGAATGTCTATTGGCGTTCGATCGGTGGATTTGATCGGGATCATTTCCCAACGCCTTCAGCAATCAGATTTGGCGAATCTGCCTCTGACAGGGAACAGCCTGTCGGTGGATCGATCGAGCCGCTTCTCGGTGCGGGGCGCGCCGTTTAGATGTCCGACCAACTCGCCGGACGGCCGATTGAGGTTGATCCCTTTTAGCTCGTAGATTTTTTGGCCGTCGAGGTCGAAGCCGTTCACCACGGCAACGTGGATGCCATTGCTATTGAAAATATTACCGCGCACGACCGACCTCCTACGGAGAGGCCCGGCCGCGAAGGTTGCGCTTTTTGGCCGGCGATAGCGAGCCAAATCGCGCGCTCGGGCTATTTCCCCTTCGCCTTCAGCCCGAGTCGGCTAAGCGGCGCCGTCGGCGGAGCCGCTCGCGCAACGGTAGGCGATGGCGGCGCTGTCTCATGGCGTAGATCCGCCGCGCCCGCGGGCCGCTCCCGTCCGGACGGCCGCGGCAGCTTCGCGATCGGCCGCCGCAGCGCACGGCGGCTTAACGCTTAGGTGAGCACAGTGCTTTGTGGCTGTGCCTGGCGCTCATTCATGCTGCTATGCTTGATACGGTCGCCCTCGCAGCCGGCCAGCAACAGTGCGAGAGCCAACATTGCTAAGACGCGCATTAGCTGATCTCCCAAATGCGCCGAGTAACGCATGGGCGCCGCCACGGCGCGGCGGCAATCGCCTCTCTCAGTCGTCTCGAAGCGCGGCCGCTTTCCCAGTCTCAGTTACCTCGTACACGACATCACTGATATTGACGGTGACTTCGGTCAGCCAGCCTAATGCTGCGAGACGTTTATATTTTCTACGGTCAAGCTTTCCAGCGGTGTATTTCCTACCGCCCGCAGCAGCGATGTTGCGGATCAACTCAAGGTCGGTCGGTTCCACCGGTGGAGTCACGATTTCTTCGCCTTCGGCCGGTCGTTATCGGGCGTCCCGGCCGTCAAACTATCGATCGCCTTTGATGCGAGATCAGCCAGGGCGGCGCGCTGTCGCTCCGAAGGCGCCGTCTTCACGGTTAGGCCAAGCTCGACCAGGCGCCGGATTGCTTCGGGCCGGGACAGCTCCGGCTCTTTCCGCTTGGCAATCCAGGCGTCGACGGCGGCTAGATCAGCGGGCGGGAGACGGAGACCGATTTGCGGCGCTCCTTTTCCATTGCTGCCCTCGTAAAGCGCTGGTCTTCCGCGCTTCTTTTTACTGCTACCAATTATTGTTGACTTGGCCATGATTAACTGATACCAGAATAAGTGAGCCGGGGCAAGGCTGTCACCTTCCGCCCCGGCCAAAAGGGGGCCACGCCCCCGGGCTTCCCAGCGGCGCCGGCATAGAGCGCGCCGCCTAAAGCCGGAGGTTCAAACATGCCAAGACTCATCACGTTAAGTCGTCGGCGCTCGACCAAATCGACGCGACCATCCAGCCAATGGGGCCACAACCGGCTCTTCGCGCTGAGGTCGATCAGCTCGTCAAATTGAACGACATCAGGGCACTGGTCGCGCTCTATGATGCGTTCGCCGCCGCGGCGGTGACATTCCAAGCCATTCAAAACAGGCCAGCTGCGGACGAAGTGGAGATCCTTGAGGAAGAAAGCGCCGACGCATGGTCCAAGGCGTTCTATGTCGCCGATCGTCTGAAAAAACTCCGCCCGGGTGTGATCGATCTCGAGCGGTACGCGGCCGCGCTGTTTAATTGCACGCTCGCCATGGGCGGCAATCTCGACGAAGCGGTCGCCGTCGTGAACGAAATTAATTCGTGGCCAAGGATCGAGCGGCCGGCGCAATAACCCCCGCCTCCGGCCCGTCAACACAAAACAACGGAGGCAATCATGGAAAATATTATCGACTTCCCGGCGGCTGCCGATCGCCCCAAGCGGCGTAATAGCCGGCGGCGTCGGCCATACAGCCCCATGCGGAAGTTCGTGTTCCGCAGCTATGACAAGATAGTTGCATCGGACGAGGCCGAGTTGGTCCGGGACGTTTGCTTCGACATCGACAGGGCCGAGAGCAAGCTAGGGCGCATCACGCAACGGCTGAAGAATGTGGAGGAAGAGGCGACCGCTAAGGTGCAGCTGCTCACCACCGCAAAGATCAAGTTGAGCGCGGCAATCGTTGTCGCGCTACTCTCTCGAGGGCAAGCATAGAGCCACCTCATTTTTCAGGCGGAAAATTAACATTGGCCCCAGGGCGCGCATCGCCGCACCGGGGTCTTTTCTTTTGTTGCCATGAGCATCGAGCGGCGGCAGGCGCCGGCCCAAAGGCGCATGGGGCGGGCGCTTCTCGCCTTTAGGGGCCTCGGGGCATTAGTCTGGACCCTTGGCAATACCCGTAGCGTGCTTGGTGTTGTGCATCTCCGCCTCCGCCGCCGTTTTGTAAGCGGCCGCAGATACTTCGCCGTTTGTAAAGATTGCCACGGCCAAATAAGGAAGCCCTGGCTTCGGGGGATCGTAAACCGCAAACGTAATTCCAGCCATTTCTCGCCTCCTGCTTAGCGAGCCGACAAGCTAATGCTTAAGCGGTGCGCTTCGCAAACGGTTCGCCGGTGGCGGGCCTTTCGTCGTTTTAGGGCTATGCAGATCAAGCGGCGGCCGGCGCCAGCGCGTTTATTCACAGGGGCCGGGGGGATTGTGCCGCCGGATGCCGGGGGGATTGTGCCGCGAGATCGCGGGCGCACGGGCGAGGCCCGGCAAGCGGGGCCATTAGATCCGGTGAAACGCGATTTCACCGGACTGCAATTTGCTTCGATCCCGTCCGTTTGTCGGTTAGATGATTATTTATGGATCATTTTTTCAAAGGATTGCCGAAAACGGCGACGAGGCAAAAGGTGAAAAAATTCCAGGACGCCCTCGCTTACCCCCCGCGGATGATGAATGCCGATCGCTCGGCCGCATACGTCGATTTGTCCAAAACGAAGTTCCTGGACGGTGTCGACAACGGGACCTGGCCGCCGGCCAAGGACGTTGACGGGATGCCCCGCTGGGACAGACTTGAGCTCGACGCAGCCGTCGACGCCCTTGACCAGCGCAAAAAGAAGTCCACGCTGCGCCGAAAGAGCTTCGATGACCTGGTGGAGAGCAACGGTGGCGAAGGTGAATCTGGAATACGTCAATAGCTTCACCGATCGACACGGCCACAAGCGCTATTATTTCCGCAAGGGCGCCAAGCGCTATCCGATACCCGGCGCGCCAGGCACCGCGGTGTTTGCCGAGGCCTATGACAAGCTTCTTACGGAACACGCTCCGCACCTGATGCTGAGGCAAGGCCGTGCTGTATCAGCCGCCGAAGGCACGCTTGGCTGGGTGATTCTGCAATATAAGAAATCCGATCTTTGGAAGGCGCTGCAGAGTTCGACGCAGGAAGTCTATAACCGCCGCTTCGACTGGCTGGTCGAGCACTACGGCACCGGCGACATTGCGACGCTGACGGAGCGTCACGTCCGGATCATCCGCAACGAGCTCAAGGACCGCACCACGGTCGCCGACGCGATGGTCGACAAGATCGGGATGCTCTGGGCCTTCGCCAAGGAACATCTCGAGATGGATGACCTTGGGCCCAACCCGTCGAAAGAGGTGGCATCGCTTCACAAGGGCTCAACGCCGCATCCGAAATGGCCGGAGGAGCTTTGCCACCAGTTCGAACAGCTCGACAACCCGCGCCTGGTCCGCGCCTACTATCTTCTGCGCTACACCGGCCAGCGCCGTTCCGACGTCGTCAAGATGCAGCCAAAGCAGTTCGACGGCTCGGCGATCGAGGTGATCCAGCAGAAGACCGGAAGCTACTGCTGGATTCCATGCCACCAAATTCTGCGGGACCATCTGACGGCCACCGGCATCGATCAGCCATATCTTCTGACCAGCTCGGCCGGCGATCGCTACCAGGCGACGAGCCTCACGAACCTCATGATCATCGAATGCAGGCGGCTCGGGTTCCCGGGCTTCTCGCCGCATGGCCTGCGGCACCTGGCCGGCGCCGCGCTGGCAGAGGCCGGCTGCACGGTCGACGAGATCATGTCGATCCTCGGCCACAAGACGGAAGGCGAGGCGAGGGTCTATGTCCAGCAAGCCAACCGCAAGATCATGGCGTCGTCTGGCCAGGGCAATCGGGTGAAGATATCCGTGACAAAAGGCTGAAGTGCTGAATCTGTTGTCGTCCAGTGCGCCGCAGGAGGGGGACGATGATGGATACCGAGGGGACACCGTTTGCAGAGGTTTCGGAGACGACGAGTTTTCTTCACCATTTCAGCGGGTTGCCGGATCATCGTCAGGCCGGCAAAGTGGATTATCCGCTCCCGGAAGTGCTGCTCCTGATTCTTCTGGCGGTTCTTGCGGGGGCGGAGGCGTTCACCGACATCGCGCGATTTGGCGAGCGGAAGATCGAGCTGCTGCGGCGGTTTCGGCCCTATGTGAACGGCACACCCTCGCATGATCATCTCGGCGATATCTTTGCCACGCTCGACGCCCGCGCCTTCCAGCTTTGCTTCGTGGCTTGGGTGGCGGCGCTGACGAACACACCCGCCGAGGTCATCGCGATCGATGGCAAGACGTCGCGGCGCTCGTATCAGACCAAGGGCTCGAAAGAGGCGATCCACATGGTCTCTGCCTTCGCCGCGCGGCAACGCATCGTTCTGGGCCAGGTGAAGGTGAACGAGAAGTCGAACGAGATCGTCGCCATCCCGGCGCTGCTCGACATGATGTCGATCGAGGGCGCAGTTGTGACGATCGATGCGATGGGCTGCCAACGCGACATCGCCACCAAAATCGTCGAGAAAAAGGCCGATTACATTGTCGCGCTGAAGGGCAATCAGGGAACCCTGCGCGAGGATGTCGAGGTTTTCGTCGATGAGCAGAAAGCCTTGAAATACAGGGATGCCACGATCAGCACGCACGAAACGGTCGATGCGGATCACGGCCGTATCGAGACCCGAAACTACACGGTGATCCACGATGTCGACTGGCTGCAGGCGCGCCACCAATGGCCGGGCCTGAACGCGGTTGTCGTGGTCGAAAGCCGGCGCGAAATCAACGGCAAGATCACCGACGAGACGCGCTTCTACATCACCTCGCTGGTGATGCCGGCCACCGCGGTCGGCCCGATGATCCGCGCGCACTGGGCCATCGAGAACTCCTTGCACTGGATCATGGACATGGTCTTTCGCGACGACGAATGCCGCGTCAGAACAGACAACGCCCCAGCCAACTTCGCAACCTGCCGGCACATCGCCTACAATCTCACCCGAAAGGCCCCAGGCAAGGATTCCATCCGCCTCCGGCGCAAAACCGCAGGATGGGACGACGAGTATCTCGCCAGCCTCATCGCCGCATGAAATCCTTCACCCGATTCCCCTGGTCGTCTGGCGTCCTGAAATGGGAACGAAAGTCAAACGGAAGTGGCAACCCGCCGTCCTGAAGTAGTGGCAACCCCATTGATTTAATTGAAGTTTGGCGATCCCAGCAGGATTCGAACCTGCAACCCACGGAGTAGAAATCCGCTACTCAAGCCAGGGGACAGTGCGGTTACCAGGGCAGGGTGGTTATCCAATCTCGACCGGGGCTAGGCGGTCATCCCGAAGATGGCCTCTTTCTGATTCTGAAAGCACGTCTTATGGCGTCATCCGAAGGCGAGGCGCGTCGTGCTTTCGGGGCTTACGCAGGGCCATTACCACAACCAACAGGATGTTTATAAGCAGCCATGTGCCGAGAATAATCAGAATCGTGCGCATATAATCCTCTTTGCAAAATGCTATCCAAATATTTGAAAAGGCTACTCCATTAGTCGCGCCATCCGAGTTAAGCTCACCTCACAGGAACGGATGGGTGACGATATCTCGGCTCTAAAAAATCGTCGGTCCGGTTCTTTACTGAAATTCAAATTAGGCCGCTGCTTATTTCAAATTAGGCCACCATGGGTCAAAACAGGCCAGTACCGCGCAACGCCGCCTAGCGGAGTATGATCGCTCGGCGGAGTTGGTATTTCCGCGGTCGGGTGCTGAAATCCCGGCAGCCTCACGTAGCAAGAGACGTGCCACGGTCGTATGACAAGCGGGCACCGGCCGAAATAGGCCACTCGCCGTTTCAAAACCGGCCCTGGTCAATGGAACAGATTGGAACCAACGGTTCCGATGGAACTGGCTGGAAACTGTTGATAGGGTTACGTCATCGCTTGCTCCTCATGTCGCGCAGTTCCTTTGTTCGAGCCAAGGGCCGTTCCTTCGTCCCGGCCCGCAGAACGTCGATCGCGTCGCGCGCAGGGGCGGTCAAGGCCGGCCGTCGCGCTTGGCTTGCGGCGGGCGCCGGCGTTGCCAGGCCGCGCCTTGACCGCGCCGAGCACGGCGCGAGGATCACGCGGATCGGACGCCTGCATCATCGGTCCTCGTCAGCTCGAAGGCGCGTCCTTTGGCCAGCACCGCCCAGGCGATCCGGGCAAGCTTGTTGGCGAGCGCGATCGCGAGCACGTTGTGGTGTAACCGCCTCTTGGCGGCTTCGATCCAGGATTTGAGCCCGTAACGTTCCCAGTCCTTTATCCTGACCAGCACAACCCATGCCGCCTGCACGAACAGAACGCGCAGGTAGCGATTGCCGCGCCTCGAGATTTTGCCGAGGATCGTGCGGTCTCCCGTCGAGATCTGCTTGGGCACCAGTCCGAGCCAGGCGCCGAAGTCGCGGCCTTTGGAGAATACGTCTCCAGTGCCGATCGCGGCCACCATGGCGCTCGAAATGATCGGCCCGATGCCGGGCACCGTCATCAGGCGCGAACATGCCTGATCCTGACGGGCCAGGGCTTCGATCTCGCCGGATAGGCCATCGATGCGCTGATCCAGCTCGCGCCAGTCGCCTGCCAACTCCTCGATGACACGCAACATGCGGGGCGACAGGGCATCGGTGCGCATCGCAAGGATGGTGGGCAGTTCCGTGCGCAGGAAGCCGATCCCCTGGCGCACGGCGATCCCGCGTTCCAGCATGAAGGCGCGAATCTGGTTGATGATGCCGGTGCGTTGCGACACCAGCCGCTCGCGCACCCGATGCAGCGCCTGCAGATCCAGTTGCTCCGCGGTCTTGGTCGCCACGAACTTCATCGTCGGGCGCTGCACGGCTTCGGCAATCGCTTCGGCATCATTGAAGTCGTTCTTCTGTCCCTTGCTATAGGGGCGGACATATTTGGCCGGCATCAACCTGGCATCGTGACCAAGCGATGCGAGTTTGCGGCTCAGGTGATGGGCGCCGACGCAGGCTTCCATGCCGACCAGGCAGGGCGGTATATTGGCGAGCCGCGCTTCCACTTGGCCACGCGACCACTTTTGCCGCAGCACGATGGCGCCGCGCGCATCGTGGCCCACGGCGTGGAACGAGTTCTTGCCGATATCGATGCCGATCACGGCGATCGCGGTATTGGGTATCTGAGACATGGCGTGCTCCTTGTCCTTGGCGCCCCTTGCCAGCTTCGCTTGCTGGCGGGGCAGGAGCACGGCCGGACCATCCCATTACCAGACGTTGCGCGCCCCAAGGCGGGAACTGTGGTATCCTCCGTAAAACGCGATGGGACGGTTCAATGAAGCGGCGGACCCTCAAATGGCACTTGCTGCTCGTGCTGAGCGTCCTCGTGTCCTGCGATTGCACACGGATCTGAAGATAGCTCTCCCGGGTCTCGAGGAGGACCAACGTCGTGAAGCGGGACTTCGACCTCATCGTCTATGGCGCGACGGGTTACACTGGCCGTCTCATCGCCGAATATCTGGCGACGTCCTATCGCGGCGACGATGCTCCGTCCTGGGCGATCGCGGGACGCTCGACCGACAAGCTCCAGAAGGTGCGTGCCGACATCGGCGCACCAGACGATTTGCCTTTGGTTAAGGCGGATGCCGCCGAGCCGGCGAGCCTGCGTTCGATGTGCGAGCGTGCAGCCGTGATCATCACAGCGGTCGGGCCTTACCAGCTCCACGGTCCCGAGCTTGTGGCGGCCTGCGCGGCCACGGGCACGGCCTATGTTGATCTGTGCGGCGAACCGGCTTGGATGCGGCGCATGATCGACGCCCATCACGAAGAGGCGAAACGGACCGGCGCGCGCATCGTCTTCTCCTGCGGCTTCGATTCCATCCCGTTCGATCTCGGCGTGCTCACGTTGCAGGAGAAGGCGCGCGAGAAATTCGGACGCCCGGCGCGGCGGGTCAAAGCCCGCCTGCGCAAGGTGAAAGGCGGCATGTCTGGCGGCACCGCGGCGAGCGCTGGGGCGACGTTGGCCGCCGCCGCGCGCGACCCGGCCCTGATCCGGCTGCTGACCGATCCCTTCGCGTTGACGCCGGGGTTCACCGGGCCGTCTCAGCCGTCTGGCCTCATCCCCGAATACGACCCGAGCATGAACGTGTGGCTCGTGCCGTTCCCAATGGCGCCGATCAACACCAAGAACGTGCACCGCACGAATTTCCTGTTGGGTCATCCCTACGGCACGGACTTCGTTTACGACGAGATGATGGTCGCGCCGGGATTTGGGGAAATCGCGCGCGTGACGACGGAGACCTTCGCCACGATGGTTTCCTTGTTCGGGACCGGCGGTCTCAAACCCGGCGCAGGCCCGACTCGGGAAGAGCGCGAGAAGGGCTTCTACGACATCCTCTTCCTGGGCGAGCTGCCGGATGGCCGACGGGTCGAGGCGGTAGTCACGGGCGACCGCGATCCGGGCTACGGCTCGACCAGCAAGATGATCGCCGAGAGCGCTCTCTGCCTCGTGCGCGACGTGCAGGGCGAGGGCGGCACCTGGACGCCCGGCGCGCTGATGGGTCCGGCGTTGCGCAAGCGTCTGAAGGAGCGCGCCGGCCTCACCTTCAGCGCGCGTTGAGGTAACGCTCGGGACCGCAGCGGCGTGCTGGATTACGTGGATCGTAACCAACGAAAGCGCGGCTGGGCGAGCGCGAGCCTCAAATACGGTTCAAGGGCCGCTTCTGGCCCTGATTGGAAGAACGCGGCGACCATTGGATACGTCGGCTTCCGCGCGTAGACCGGACGCGGCTGGCGCCGGCCCGGACTTCCGCGTCTGACCCCCCGAATACGGGCGCGGTCTTCCCGGGCACGCTTCTCGCAGCTCTCGCCGCCCGCGTTCGACCGCTTCGCATGCCGGGTTGAGGTGCAATCGCACGCGAATCTTCGAACGCGCACGCGACTCATCTAGCCCTCTGCGGACCACACGTCCTGCGTACATTTTGGCCCGCCGGGCCTGCGCTTGGCAGGTTTTGCTTATGTCACGCCATTTCTAGATGGCAGAAGCGGGCGTGCTACGGTTTGAGTGCTCCTCGGCAGTGGGGGTCGCGTGTTCCGGCTGATGTGTGACCGGAAGCTGCAATACAGTCGCCCGCTGGCCGCTTGAGAGATGCGTCACGAGAACGACGTTGCCGTCTGGCAATTCGAGCGCGTCATGATGCCGGTAGGCATTGTGCTGATCTATCTTGCGAAATCGAGCAACTCTGAAGTTGGTGGCCTTGGTCCGAATCCAGCTTTGATCGTGTTTCACGTCTTGATCAAAAGCCAATTCGGTCCCCGGAAGTAGGCAAACCGCCACGTTCGGTTCCCCTTCCGCCGCAAAGCCGCGGGTCCCTCCTGAAAATGACGTTGTGATAAGCATCTCGCCAACCTTTGCGGGACGAGACGCGACAGCGTGCAGACTATAGTCACACATCAGATTTTGCTCCTCTTTCGAGATAGCGCACCCGCACCCGCGGTGGCGCGGGCGTCTATCAGTGTGGTCCGGTGGTGAATATTACCCAGCTTGTGGGCAATTCTACGGCCCGCCTCAATTCAAGTATTACAAAATCCGCCGGTTCACGCCGGCGCGCCTTACTGCGGCGGGTGCAAATCGCCTTGAAGCCAGCGTCCAAGACCCTTGGACTTCATGGGGTTTTCATACGCGGCCAGGGTCTTGAGTACCTGATTGCAGATAGCGCATTCAAACGTATGCAAGTCGACGCCCCGGGCGCGTGCTGGCTCGATGCTGACGAGCATCATCGGGGCCTTGCACTTCGGACAGGCGGGGCGCTCAATTGCAACGAATGGAATGACGGACGACAGGCGTTGACACTGGGGCATGATGCTTCCCTCGAATAGGCGGGAGCGCAACACTCTCTGTCACCGGTAATGCCTGGGAGGCGGAGCGGTGATTGTCTGATTATGCGCCTCCAGGGATATCAAAAGCGAGTTAATTCGCGATATTTGGAAGGAAGGTAGGCACCAGCCCATAGTCGGGGCCCCGCCGGCTCACCCCCGGCGGGTTTTGGTTGCCTTCCACATCGGCATGAGGCTGTCTTTAGGTCCTATCGGATATGGGAGACGACCAAGGTGGCAACTGGAACGGTGAAGTGGTTCAACGCGACAAAGGGTTATGGATTCATTCAGCCCGATAACGGCAGTAAGGATGTGTTCGTGCACATCTCCGCGGTCGAGAAAGCTGGGCTCAGCACACTCAATGAGGGTGCAAAGGTGAGCTATGAGGAAGTGCCCAACAAGGGGAAGACTTCGGCGGAGAATTTGAGGGTCGGGTAACTTCGGAAGGGCATGGCGAAGCCCGCCGGCTCACGCCGGAGGGGGGCGCGCGCGGCTCGCTGCGCCGGGTATCTGCAGTCCCAATTGCGCGTCGCATCGAGGCTTTGGAACCTTTGAAGGCATTGTATGCCGAGATATCCGTCACTGGCGGATGATTCATGGGGCTTCGCACCCAAACGCCGGTAGTGGATCAGTTTGATTGTGGCGGCGGGTTTCCACTTGTTTCGGAGTGCCGTAGGCGCATATTCCGAGAATGGCGACAATTGTCCGATGCAATTGCGGCGCTGAGTACAAACGCACTGAAGCAAAGTTCTTAGTACCGCACACCGGTCACGCATCCTGTAAAGTCTGCGGGGCCACGCTAGAGTCTTGGTTGGAAAGCACCCACGTTGCCACATTCGAGCTGTTCAAACGTCCAGACGGAAAGCCCGGTAGTGGGTCAGTTTGATTGTGGCAGGATGACTGGCTTGAACGGCAGCGCCGGAGGCGCATATTTGGAAAATGAACCCCGATTTGTTTGCGCCGTTGACCCACGAAGAATTCGTCTCGTTGCGGGACTGCGCTAAGGGTTTGATGCACCGGACAATCCCAGCCGAACACAAAGACCGACTGATCCAACTAGGGTACATACAGGAATTGTCGGGCGGACTTCGACTAACGAACGCTGGCAGGCTGAGGATTGCGGAAGGCAAATGACCGACAAGCACCCCAAACGCCCAAGGGACCTTGAGGGCCCCTTGTGGCGTGTGCGCCATAATGCCGCGCAGATGGCTTGCGCGACGTCCCCGCTGGGCGTTCCACTTCACCCCAACCTCGGCGTCCGGGTTCAACGCCGCGGAAGGCTTCTTCGCCAAGCTCACAAGGTGCCGCCTCAAGCGCGGCGTCTTCCGCTCCCTCGTCGATCTCCAGGTCGCTATCAATCGGTTCCTTGCTGAGACCAACTCCACCCCAAAGCCCTTCGTCTGGACCGCAGATCCAAAACGCGTGCTGGCCGCTTTCAAGCGAGAGAAGGAAGCGTTAGAGTCAATCCACAAGCAAAGCAGAAAATCGGCGTTTAAAAGATCGCTAAGGCGTTGAAGCGAACCCCATGTGCGACGGGTGTGAAAGCCGCGAAGCTTGGCGTGTCGCTCGATACGATACGCGAGGGTATCCGCTGACGACCTTGCGGCACCTACACATCCCGCGACATGCCAAACATCATTGGCAGATTCCGCTGAGGGCTGAAAAAAGCCCGCGATGCGACCGAACGGCAATGATCATGGGTTTCTCGCGCCCTATTTTGAATTCGTAGACTGCAATTTCATAAAGGAGCCGCGACCCAACGTAGCCAAGGGTCACGAAGGCGTTTTCTTGCGAACCCTTTTGAGCAACTTCCCATCGATTTGCAGCCGACAACGCATCGCCGACAGCATTGCCGGTTTCTTTGTCGATCGATACTTGGCGTTTAAAAGGCGCACTCGGCGCGGGCCGAACAAGTCCCTCGTCATTTACCCGCACCCATTCCTTAATTTCACACGAATAGACCTCGGCCACGGCTCCGGTCGGGCACACAGCAAGGGCCGCCACAATGGCTGCAAATGTGGTGTTGAGTTTCAATCAAATCACTTTTCGAATTGGCTTGTTACTCTCCCTTAGCGGCACAAGAATCCATTATCGCAAGCATTGCAGTGGCAAGGTTACCGTCGCGAGTACTCCCGTGCAATAATCAGCACTCGCGTTGGACACGCCGTGAAAAACTGTACCACGTGAACGACCACGAAAGTGCTAACCGGGTTGGGATTGCGGTTTTTTCCTCGGGTCAGCTATCGCTCAAGCGCCGTCAACAGCGACTAGGTCAGCGTTTCCTTGGTTTGAATCATATCAGGCAGCCTCGGCGAGTTTGTAAGACCAGGTGTGGACGACGGGGTGGCGATTGACGTCCTTGATGCCGAGCATGATGCGCTCCTTTAGCTCCTGTTTTGATGCTACGCGGATGTGGCGCAGGACGGAGCGGGCGAACTTGGAGAAGAAGCCCTCGATGAGGTTGAGCCACGAGCCGTGTTTGGGCGTGAAGGTGAACGCGAAGCGGCCGCTCGGTTGAGTAGCGAGCCAAGCTTGGGTTTCTCGGGAGATATGTGCCGAGTGGTTGTCCAGGATCAGCTTGATCGCTGTACCGGCCGGGTAAGCGGCATTGAGAAGTTTGAGGAATTCAATGAACTCGCGACTGCGGTGGCGGTCTTTGACCAGGGCGTGGACCTTGCCGGTGAGCAGATCGATCCCGGCCAACAGGCTGAGCGTGCCATGGCGCTTGTACTCATGGTCGCGTGAGAATGTCGCGTAGGTGCCAGGCACCGGCGGCAAATCCGGCGACGTGGTCGCGATCGCCTGGATTCCCGGCTTCTCGTCGTAGGAGACAATCGCTACCGGCTTGCGCGATGTTTTAGGCTTTTTCTTCGCCTTGGCCGCGGCCTTTTTCAGGACCTGGACCTCGCGATAGACGCACAGAACTTCCGCCATCTTCTGTTCGAACTCGGCGTCGCGGCGTTCCAGATAGTAACGTACCTTATGCGGTTTGATCTCCTCTTGACCGAGAATCTTGCACACCGTGCCCTGGACAAGATTGGCGAGGCATCCGTGTCCCGCTGCCGCCCCGTGTTCGCGCGCATGGCGCGCCAGCAGACGCGTCGTCCACAACTCGTGCGGATAGCCGTGATCCTTGGCCTTGTCGCACGCCAACGACACCAGCCAGGCCTTGGCCTCCGGCGTAATCGTTGGCTCCTTGCCCGGTCTGGGTCGGTCATCAAGCGCCATCAACGGCCCATAGGCCAGCGCCCGCTCGATGCAGCGTTGGACCGTCTGGTGATGCACCCCCACCCGCTGTCCAACGGCAAAAAAAGACGGGTTCTCGCTATAGGCCAGAAGCATCTGCGCACGCTGCACCTGGCTCGCCGGCTCGGTGCGGGACCGGGAAATGCTGATCAGACGCAAAACGTCCTCATCTGTCATCACCACCTCAAGCGCTCGCCGCCATGTTGCCATGATCTCGCTCCTCGTTCAGCTCTTCTCAAACGAGGAATCCACCAACATGCTTCCCGTTCCATAAATGCTGGCATTCTCAATGCCGGTTTCATGGAATCGATCGTCTAGGGGGCGAACATGTACGAAGTTCTGATATTGCTGGTTCTGGTAAATTTAGGCTTCACCAGCCACATCTGGCGAACGGTCAGGCGTGGCCCTAAGCGGAAATTTCTAGGTAAGCTGCTAAATGGCAAGCCCATCACGCCCAATCATACACCGTCTTCGTTACAAAACGGCATCGAGCTACGAATCACCGACGAGGATCGACGGTTCTTCTCCGATTTCGAGATGTTTTCCGACGCTCTAAACCACAGGTTCGAGCCAAACGAGCCATGGCGGTTGCAAGAACGACCTGACACTGAACTCACAGGCCGCGAGGAACCAGAGTACGGTCGTCGCTACGAGATTTTCTATAGCGAATATAGCGTTGGAAACCTGCAGATTTTTGCGAGCCATCACTACGGCCCCACTGATCCACAGGTCGGAACCGAAATCGAGTTGCAGTACGCTCGATTGCTGCCGTTTGGCGAAATCAACAGGTTCGTTTCTGCTATCGCTAACTTCACGGCATCAGGAAACGCAGAAGAAGCTCAGCGTGTAAAAAATACGATTCATGAAACGATGCTCAATGAGCTTTGGCAGCATGAGTTCGAGCCCGACCTAGATAGCCGGAATAGCGGCGGATCAATCGAGCTTCGGTTTGATGGATCAGCGGCGGCTTTTTTGAGGACTTCAACAAACCGGAAAGCCCGCTCGATCTAACAGGACCATCCAAGCCAACTCCGCTCCAAAACCGACATCGTCGCTCTCGGCCTTGGAATCTAAAAGCTCGGTGATCAGAAACAGGTCACGGAACGTCTGAACCTGGCGGGAAGGGTTGTCGGATAAACAGCAGAAAACACTTGCTCATGCTGAGGTTTTCTCAGTTTGACCCAAACGGTCATTGGCTAGAGCCTGTCCTCAATTAGCGGATTCCCAAGAGGTTCCCCAAGTGATTCATGGGAGGTCAACTTGATTCGGAGTTGACTGAATGCGCCGTTACGCCCTTCGCGACGATCAATGGGACAGGATCAAGAATATTTTGCCGGGACGTGAGGGTCACGTCGGCGCTACGGCCAAGGATAATCGGCTGTTTGTAGAAGCAGTTCTCTATCGTTATCGCGCCGGCATGCCCTGGCGGGATCTGCCGGAACGTTTTGGCGACCCGATCAAGATTCATACCCGATTTTCGCGCTGGGCGAAGAGCGGGGTATGGAAGAAGATGTTCGAGATGCTGGCTGCCGACGCGGACAATGAATACGCCATGATCGACAGCACTATCGTACGCGCGCACCAGCACAGTGCCGGCGCCCAAAAAAAGACGGCGAAGACCAGGCGATCGGGCGCAGCAAAGGCGGGTTGAGCACCAAAATCCATGCCATGGTCGATGCACTTGGCAATCCGTTGGCGTTCCTGCTGACCGCAGGGCAAGCCCACGATTTGGAAGGCGCTGACGCGCTGCTGCCTCAGATGCAGGCCGATACCTTGTTGGCGGACAAGGCCTTCGATGCCGATCTACGTGTCATCGAGCCTCTGCTTGCGGCAGGAAAAACGCCGGTGATCCCGCCCAAGAGCAATCGAAAGCTCCAACGCGCCTACGACAAGGAACTGTACAAAGCGCGCCACCTCATGGAAAACCTCTATTGCAAGCTCAAACAGTACCGAGCCATAGCCACCCGCTACGATAAGACCGCCAGAAACTTTCTCGCCGCAGTCCATCTCGCCGCCGCAGTCATTTGGCTCAATTGAGGACAGGCTCTAGATCGCTCCTGACGCGGGTGCACACTTGACAGGAGCCCGCAGACATCCATATACCATCCACATAGATGGTTAGATGGTTATGGGATGGTAATAATCATGGCCGACAATGTCCACGAACTCCGACCAAAGCCCGCTGACACCGAAAAAATCACGATCAATCTTGGTTATGTCGATCTTGGTCACGTCGATTTAATGGTGCAGGAAGGGTTCTACTCGAACCGTACCGACTTCATTCGGACCGCAATCCGCAACCAGCTCGAACGCCACGCAGACGTGGTCAAGCAGTCCACGGCACGAAAAAGTCTGGACCTCGGTCTGCGGAACTACAGCCGCGAGGATCTCGAAGCGGCGCGGCGAGCTGGTGAGATGGTGCACATCAATGTTCTGGGCCTTGCCAGTATCGCCCAAGACGTCACGCCCGAGCTTGCTCGCGCCACAATTGCCTCAGTCTCCGTGCTGGGAGCTTTGCATGCCAGTCCGGCGGTCAAGGCCGCTCTCGCCGACAGGACGCGGTGAAGGCGATGCTGAAACAGGACATAGTTCGCGAAGCCACACGCCTCACGCGCGCGGGCCAACTCGTCGAGGCCACCGTGCTCCTTCAGCGCATGCTTCGCGGTGAGGGCGCGCCAGACGCGACATTGCGCACCACCGGTGGCATCGCTCTTACAGGACGCGAGCCGCTAATCATTGACGCGAAGCCCAATACTATTGAGGAGACGGATAGTCCGCACTTAGCGCGGGCCACATCCGCTCAACCGCGCATGCTCCGCGCGTTGCTCGATTGCACAAAGGAGCGCTCTGAGCTCGGACTGCGGGGTGCGATTAAGCGCGCCCCGCTGTCCACGCCGGACATCGTGCCCGAGGGCGCAAGGTTCATCGAAGGTACCTACAGCAATCCGGCGGGAAGCCGTGCCTACAGGCTCTTCATCCCCAGCCGTTATCAGGGGCAACCGCTTCCTTTGGTCGTCATGCTACACGGTTGCACCCAGTCGCCAGACGATTTCGCCGCCGGTACGAGGATGAACTTTATCGCAGAAGAACAAACCTGCTTTGTGGTCTATCCGGCACAGCGCAGCGAGGCAAACCAGGCGAAATGCTGGAACTGGTTTCGCACAGCCGACCAGCAGCGAGGCAGAGGTGAACCTTCGCTTATCGCGGGCATCACTCGCCGAATCATGCGCGACTATTCGGTTGATCCAAAGCGCGTCTACGTTGGTGGACTGTCGGCCGGAGCGGCCGCTGCTGCTATCATGGGAGCAACGTACAACGATCTGTACGCGGCAATCGGCGTACATTCTGGCCTCGCCTGTGGGGCCGCCATTGACCTTCCCTCTGCGTTTGTCGCCATGCGACAAGGTGGCGGGTCCGATGACAGGGTAATTCTAGGTGACGGGCCACCTGTCCCGACCATTGTTTTTCACGGCGATCGCGACATTACGGTGCATCCAAACAACGGCGATCAAATTCTTGAGCAGTCTATGAGAACGACGAGCACGCAAAAGAAAGTGCATCGCGGGCGCGTACCTGGAGGGCATGCCTATACCCGCACGATCCATACCGACGCGAGTGGGCGCGGAATCTTTGAGCACTGGAACATCCACGGTGCTGGACACGCATGGTCGGGAGGCAGCCCTGCCGGCTCCTACACTGATCCGCGAGGACCGGACGCAACGAGGGAAATGCTCCGTTTCTTCCTCGAGCATTCGCTCCCACAGCAGCCAGGTTAGAGTAGTCCGTTCATGGCATTTTCGGACGTGGCAATCGCGTTCGGCAATGTCCGGTCTTAGACCGGAAGTGATCGGCGCCCGGTCAAAATGTCGAGTTTGACCCATCTGAGACATCGGAAATTCGAGCCGAAAAGCCCTGTGGTCCCACTGACTGCCAACCCTTCCAGATGTCGGGTTCCAGCTGTTGCGAGTTGCCGGCACTAGTAGGGAGCTTGCATGAGGCGGCGTAAGTTTATCGGCTTACTGGGTAGCGCGAGAGCGCAGCTGCATAACCTTCTGCCGCGCACGCGTAGCAGAAGGCTATGCCCGTGATCGGCTTCCTTAGCGCGCCTTCTCACCCGGCCCACACGCTCCCTTTGCAGCCGCGTTCGATCAAGGACTAAAGGAAGCTGGTATTATCGAAGGTTGTTTGCCACCCGACGACTTGCCTATCGGGCCGGCTTGTAGACCTTCACGACCGCGTCCGCCTGCTTCATACCCGCTACCGCCTCAGCCCCGGTCATCAGCACGGTCGTCTTGGCGGACTTGACGGCGCCTCCTGCGGCAATGGCCAGCGCGATGGCAGCCATGCTCTCATTGTTCGGGACGTCGGCGATGAGGGCGAGATCGTAGTCACCGAAGCAGTACCAACCACCAACGAGTTTGCCCCCGACGGCCTCGCACACAGACACCAATGTCCGCTTACATGGTGCCGGCTCAGGACTACCTGTTCCTCACCGAGTTTGCTCGTGCCTACGCGCTCTCCGTCTACAAGTCGCCCAAGCTCGCTGACATGCGCGAAGCGGCGGCCGGCCTCTCGGCCATCCTCGACATCGAGATGAACCTGCACGTGAAGCTCTGCGCCGGCTGGGGCCTGTCGCCCAGCGATCTTGAACAAACCCCTCCGGCGGTCGAGATGCTGGCCTATAAAGCCCGAAACCCGTATGACTTCTCCGACCAGTCCGGCGCATGCGGCCGCCGGCTCAACTCACGCAGCTTGCGTAGGATCTTCCTTTAAGTCGCTACGATTGGATCGGCCGTTTCAAAAAAACCGCAACCGCGCTCATCATCCGTCAACGACACTGTCGCTTCTTCGAGGAAACGCAATTCCGACTCGATAGGGTCACGCCGATTTAATGAGACCCTCGCGTGCGCAGGCGTAGGGTGCGGGCAACCAAGTCCAGGGAGATGCCCATGAACGACCCCATAGGCTGTCGTGATATGGAACTATTGTGTCGCCATCGCGCGACGTTCAATATCCAACACAGTTGGAAGTGGCTCGGCGAAGCGGAACGTTGGAAAGACCTTGCGCACCGCGAAACTGCGTTCCGCTTTCACGGGGAGCATGCCGGTCCGATGACCATGGGTCCTAATTCGATGGAGGGTGACCGCCGCACCCTGCGGCGAGCCTCTCAACTCGAAGGCAAGAATTCGCCTCTGGAATGACGGCCCTCTGTCATCCCCTTTGCGCCCATGTGCGCTTGAGCTGAGACGAAGAAAACCTGCACACGTACGTCGCAAAAAAGGAGGTTGTGCACCGGAAGTACAGTATGCCTGGAGTAAAGCAGGGAGAAACGCTTATGCCCGTTGGAATGTTTCGTAGTGAGGAAGGGGGGTGCAGGTCGATTACGAAATCGGCAACCGGACTTCACATGCCTATCCCTGAAACGACGCGATTGACCGACCCATAAGCGACATCGATTTCCTTCGGCGATGAGGAAGTCCGATCGACAACCGACATCCAAGGGCAGCGCCGGCAATCGATTAATCTCGCTACCGTGACTCGAGTGTGCCAAGCTGTTCTCATGTCGTGGCAACACGTTCGCATATCCCGGTTCGGTGGCCCCGAGGTCTTGGAACTGGCGGAGGCGTCGACCATCCCCAATCCGGGCCCCGGCGAGGTGCGCATCAAGGTTCTCGCAGCCGGGACCGGCTTCACTGACAGCTTCATTCGGCGTGGCCGGTACCCTGACTTCAAGGGACCGCTGCCGTTCACTCCGGGCTATGAGCTAGTGGGTGTTGTCGAGAAGGCTGGCTCCGGTGTGGTCTCGCCGCGCGAGGGGCAAATCGTTGCCGATCTCTGCGTGGTCGGTGGTTACGCGCAATATGCAATTCGGCCCGCGCGCTTTCTTGTGCCCGTTCCAGATGGCGTCGATGCGGCAGAGGCCGTTTGCATCCCGCTCGCCTACCTTACGGCCTTCCAGATGCTCATGCGCTATCGTCGCTTTTTTCCCGGCGAGATGATCCTCGTCATCGGCGCATCAGGCACGGTCGGTACGGCGATGCTCGATCTCGCGCGTCATTTTGGCCTCAAGGCAATCGGAACGTGTTCAGCAGCGAACCTCGCGACAGTTGAGCGATTTGGTGCTACCGCAATCGACTATCGGGCTGGTGACTTCGTTGCTTCGGTGCGTGAACTCACAGCGGGACGAGTTGGCGGCGCCGGCGTCGATGCGGCATTCGATGCGATCGGCGGATCGCATTTCGGCCGGTCCTTCGCCTGCCTCGCGCCGGGAGGCATCCTCATCGGCTATGGCTCCCAGACCATGGCAATCGGGCGCGAAAGCATAATCGCGGCTGGCCTGGGATTGGCGCGGTTGAAGCTATGGGGCGCATTGAGCTTCCTATTCCATGGCCGTCGTGCCCTTTGGTACAGCATCACCGATCGCCGCTTGTCGCACCCCGAAGAATTTAGGGCTGACATGGCTGCTTTGTTCGAGTTGCTCCGCAACGGTGCCATTCATCCGATAGTTATCGGTCGCGAACCACTAGCAGCCGCGAAAAATGTTCACGCGCGTATCGACGCTGGCGGGCTCGGCGGCAAGATCGTGCTGCTGCCCTGGCTCGCATCGCAGGGAACTGTGTGACCACCGCCCCGCGCTGCTTTTGGGACGCTCTCGCTATCAATCTGCCAGTAAGCGCGACTTCCCATTTTGGCACCAAAGGACTCGGTCACTGCGTCTCGCGATGTCCGTTCATTGGGGGTGGTCTCAAGCGGTCGCCGCAACACTTTATCTTGGAGGGAAAAGATGGAGTGTGGGATGGAACGGAGATTTCATAGAGGTTTTACTGCGGCAGAGAAGACGGAGCTATGGGATCGCTGGAAGCGTGGGGAGTCGCTGAAGGCGATTGGACGAGCTTTTGGTAAGCAGTCATCGTCGATCTATTTTTTGGTAGCTCCGCATGGTGGGATTCGTCCTGCGGAGCGGCGTCGCTCCAGGCTGGCGTTGACGCTCGCGGAACGCGAGGAGATTTCCAGAGGCGTTACGGCACATCAATCGGCACGGTCGATCGCCAAACTGCTTGGCCGCTCACCCTCGACGCTGAGCCGGGAAATGAGCCGCAATGGCGGCTATGATCGCTACCGAGCGACACTTGCGGACGAGAATGCCTGGGCGCGATCTCGTCGTCCAAAATGTTGTAAGTTAGCGACCAATCCGCGGCTGCGGCAGGCGGTGGCAGGGAAGCTCAGATTGGATTGGTCCCCCGAGCAGATAGCCGGTTGGCTGAAGAGAACGCATCCTGAAGACGAGTGTAATCGGGTGTCACACGAGACCATCTATCGCAGCCTGTTTGTCCAGGCGCGCGGCGTGCTGAAGAATCAGATCGACGCCGGGGCCGGGCAACTCTGGCGCGATAACAAGCTCAAATCGTCGTCTCGGCACGCGTCCAAGTGCAGATTCAAATCGGTGCTTTTAGTCGAAAATCAAACTGGTGCTGACACTCGACAATCCGGAGAAGACCACCCGGCTGCTCGCCGCACTCAAGGCAGCTGCGCCAATTGACGTTGAACTGGCACCATCGTTGATCGAATATCTGCAAGCCCAGAATGTTGCCGATGCTGATCGGATGCACCACGTCGTCTGGGATTTGTCATACGCCGGTGACGAGGGCGGCATCATCTGCCATTTGTCTCGCTCGGAAGAAACAGGCAGAGCGCTTGTCGTCTCCCTCACACATGTGCGCGTGCCGCGCTCGATGCCACTTGCAGCGGCCGTTCTGGATTATCAGAAGCACCGAGTGAAGAAGCTCAAGAAGCAGGGCCGGAGGTAGCATAGAAATGGCGCACGCGATTATCCGAGGAAAGAATGGTCGCCGATATGAAGTGGAGTTTGACGACGCGCCGGTACGCGTCGAAGTTCATGCCAGTGAGGAGACCGTCGAGATTTTTGTGGAGGCAGATTTTGAAACGCACCCGGAAGAACGGCGACGTTTTGCGATAATCAACATCCCCCGCCACCTGTTCAGCGAGGCCACGGGTCGGACGGCGCGACGCACAGCGAAGGATCGTTAATGCCGCTGCCGCGCACTCTGTGCCGCTTCCTTCTTCAGGCCGCCGCCATCGCTGGCTACCGCGGAGCGGTTTAGTCGTGTGCTGGGCATGTTCGGTAGCTTGGAGGTGAAAGTCCTCTACCCAACCTGATGGAGGTGAAGGGTTAGCGAGAACGCAAGGGCTGTCGCCGCGAGGCGAGGTCTGAAGGAAGCGTCGAGCAAACGTGCGAGTCGATGGACAAGAACCGGGTACAAGGCGCGAGCGTCGGACGAGCGGGCGACTTACCGCGAAGTCCATATCCATCAAGGATGCGAAGCGTAGATCCGGCGACGGTGCACGGAAAGCGACTGAACTTACCCCAGGAGATCTGCTCGGTGTCGCTTCGGTGACTGAGA
The DNA here is from genome assembly GCA_900129675.1 of Bradyrhizobium erythrophlei. Classification (GTDB taxonomy): domain Bacteria; phylum Pseudomonadota; class Alphaproteobacteria; order Rhizobiales; family Xanthobacteraceae; genus Bradyrhizobium; species Bradyrhizobium erythrophlei_A. The sequence continues at coordinate 77,923 of FSRD01000002.1, forward strand.
GCGCCGTGAGGCGGTCTGACCGCGGAGCAGAAGTCAGCAGAGGGCATATTAGGTCATGTCGTCGGCAAGGCTAGTGAGGCACTCCGTGCCGAAAGGCGGAGGCAACAGATAGGCCAAGCCGGGAACGGTGACTGAAGGCCCGAACGAGAGGAGAGGCAAGTAGGACATGAACCTCGAGAGCGACAAGCGGCTGAACATCCAGTTGAGACTGGACTTCTCATCGACGCCGACGGGTGAAGCCCGGCAGGCGGGACGGGAAGACATCGAATCGCTCTCGGCGGTGAGTGAGCCCGAACGCCCAGCCAACACGCGTCGAATCATGGAGGAAATATGTGAACGAGCAAACTTGAAGGAAGCATTGCGGCAGGTGAGGGGCAACAAAGGTAGCGCCGGCGTCGACGGGATGACGGTCGATCAACTTGGCGACTATCTGAAACAGCACTGGCCGGCCATTCGGGAGCAATTGCTGAACGGGACCTACGAGCCGAAACCGGTGAGACGGGTGGAAATCCCGAAGCCGGACGGAGGGGTGCCTTGGCAAAACGGGGTCGATCTGTCGACTGACAAGCTTTCATACGAAAGCTATCCAGTTCAGGACTGATAAGAAAATAATAGAAATGACGTCAGCTGCCGGCTGATAGCGAACTCTGCAAAATGGGGTCGGTCAGCGCGGCGATAGCAGATTCTTCAACTGCGCCAAGAACGTCACCAACCACGCGCACGCATACATGCCCGCGAGACCAAGCGACGTTCTGCGATCAATCAAAGACAAACTCGTCCACAACCATATCCGGTAAAGCCATATTCCTGTCGTGGCCACGCCAAGCAAGCAAACCAACATCTTGAGAAAGGACGAGTTCGCGACGCCTAAAGCGCCGAATAGAAGCGTTGCTGGAACGAGAAACATCGTGCAGGCAGAAATCAAAGTCTCGTTCATGGATCCTCAAGACATCTACGAATCGCGGGCTACATATGCAGTTTGCAGCAACCTGTTTCCTTGTGGAAGTGACACGGATACGTGTCTGGCATCACCCACGATGCATTCATCAAATGGCGGCTAATAGGGACCCGTTCAAATCGGGTCGACCAACCGCTGATAGGCGAAGGCATAAAATGGAGTCAGTCGGCTTCCTGATAAGGAAGTGCAGAAAGCTTATCAGTTGTCGATTGACTGCTTTTGGCCGGGGCGCTTACCCGATCCGACGCGTCCACTTTCGCGGCCATCGATATGAGAATGGTCCCTACGTCGACGACCAACTAGGATGAACCTTTCGAACATCGACGCCGAGCCGGGCTGACCGCTGGAGACAAGGATGGACTTGCCGACCAAGACTAAACAGAAGAAAGCCGAAAGCGAGTCCTATGCCATCGTCTCGCAGTTGGCGCAGACGAAGCGCGAGCGGCTGATGCAGCTCTGGGCGGCGTCGGGATAGATCCTAAATTTGTAGGCCTTGCGCACGATCATCTTCACAACATGCCGGCTGGATTTCGCAAGAGTCTAGCTGGCGTTGAGAGGCCTGCCCTCGTCCCAAGCCTTCGGTTCGGCTCCTCCTAGGTGCAGCAGGGTGTAGGCCGTGTCGTACTTCCCGCTTCTGAATGAAAGTTCTCGAGCGCGTTCGTTGAACCATACTCCGGTAGGGTGGTCGACGCCGGCGCGGATCTCCGGCGTGAACTGCTCCTGTGCGGCGGCGGATTCAGCCGGCAAGGGGACCGGGCCGCGGCAGGTGCGGATCAACGCACCACTGACTAGGGTGGGTTTGCTCGACCATGACCATTTGACAAAGCCGTCAGCCGACCCCCTATCTGGCTGGGTCTCCCCAACATGGAAGTCGGTCCGGGGGTACTCGCTGCGCAAGATTGGTCCACCCAAGATGCGGATCAGGCGCGCCAGAGGGGCGGGAAGCGCTGCGCGATGAGAAAAGACCCCCCCCCCCTCGAATTTCTTTGCTCCGCTACTTCAGCCAAACGAAATCCGTGCGAAATTCGCAAGGAGTGCCAGAACGATAGGGAAATCGAAGCGTTCTTAAAGGTACGGATCGAGTCGTTCTTAAAGTGAAATCGAGTCGTTCTTTCGTAGTCCGCACAGCGATTGCAACTTTTCGAACAAGCAGCAAATGAATCCCGCGAAATCGACTCTCAATTCTTTGGAATCGAGTCGCGAATCTTTGGAATCGAATCGGACAAAATTTGGCGCGACACCTCCTAGAACTTGCTGGTGGGCCCGGCAGGACTCGAACCTGCAACCAGACCGTTATGAGCGGTCGGCTCTAACCAATGAGCTAAAGGTCTTCGCGTAATGTAAGGTTTTCGAGCTGTGGGACGCACTCCCGGCGCGCCGACCCACTTTTGGGGTGGGTGACACTATTATGGGGTGGAGGACAACATCACACAGGGACAGCAACGGTGAGATCCGTGAAACCGCGCCGCCAATAGAGATGGTCGGGTCAGATGTCGTGCAGCCAATTCGGGGGAACAGCCGGGGCGTTGCTTGCCATGCGGCTGGTAGCGATCGGCGCAAACGATCCCGCTGGAGGGATTGACAATAGGCCTGTTCGGCGATGCCGGCAGGTGGAGGAGTCAACTCTTGCGAATCCGAGTCAGCGCTGATGCGACCCGATAGTCCGCAGGCGTACCGTTGACAAGTCTCAGTCGTGCAACGCCGACCCACTTTTGGGGTGCGTGACGCTCTTACGGGGTGGAGGACACAAGGACACGGGGACAGCAACGGTGAGATCCGTGAAACCGCGCCGCCAATAGAGATAGTCGGGTCAGATGTCGTGCAGCCAATTCGGGGGAACAGCCACAGTTGTTTTTGGGGCGGAAGGCCCGCTGATCCGGTGCTGGTACCGTCCTCTCCGACAGTCTCACTAAACAACCGCCAGATATCGAACGCGCTTCGAAAACTGTGAAATCCGGACGGTGTCGCGATGTTCTGCAGATAATGAATGTACTCGTGGAAGACGATCGAGAAGTCGTCTGCGTCCAATGGCCTGAATTTCAAACCTGCGCTATCGACGATCGCGATGCCAGGTGGAAGCGTGATCATGAATCCATTCGGCCTGTACCAGGCCGAAGACTCGGATTTATTCTTCTTGCCCCACATAATGGTTGATCCGCGGCTAAAACTGATTCCAGTTTCTGAGCAATTTTTCTCCGAACGCTCGATTGCGCACGATGCCGTTCTTGTGGAGTTTCTTTTTGGCGCCGTATCCGAGACGCCGGGCCAGCGTTTCCAGGCTTATACGCCGCACATCCGGGAGCTCGAGATAGATGAACGTGATCTCGCGGCCGTTCCGTCGCCATGAACGCGTGTAGATCACATCGGCAGGAGCATCGACCAGACGTCTTCCCTTTGGCTGCTCCGTGACCCTCACGACCTCGTCCCGCTCCCGAAAGGAACAAGCGCCGGACCATCTGAAACTATCCACGATGTAGTTCCGCTTATGCTTCCGTCGGGCTTTTGCAATCGATAACCCTTTTTCCTCCGTTTCCTCGGATCCCTCCGGAAGATCGGCGGGCTCAAGTTGCGCTAGTAGCAAGTGGGGCAACTCGGAGCTCGGCCTCCTGGACAGTGGCTTGGGAACTCCGCCTCCGGGTATGCGAGGCGGTCTGTAAAGTTTTTGCAACTGACCCAGTCTGCCCGGCGATAACTCGTCGAGGCACAGATCCTTCACGAACTCTTTGGCGCTGCGGACGACCGCCCGATCGGACGTCCTGACGACTGCTTCTATTAGAATCCCGGATGAACGGCTTGATGCGTTGGCGGAAGCCAGCTTGGCGCAGCACTGGATCAGACTCGATGTGGGGCGTGCCCTTGGGTTCCTCGACCGCGTCAAGATCGACGACATCAGGGGCTTGCGGATTGAAATCACCGCCGCGCGCGCCGCGGAGCCGAGCGCGGCGCGGATCGGTCACGGCGACCGCGACGCCCTTGTCCAATGCACGCTGTGCCGTCGCCACCGGCATGGCCGCATCCTCCCACTGGCCAGCGAACCGCTTTCGGCCATCGTGGTCGTGGTACTTCGCACTGCGCAGCATAAAAACAGTCTGCGTCTTCGGCGTCGGCTCAGTTACCGCAACCGGCGTGGGCACGGGCTCCCGCGGGATCGCCTGCCGACTCCGCCGGATCGCATCGGCCATCGCCTTCAGCTCTGCCAAAGTGACGTTGGCCGCAACTTCGATTTGACCCATGGTGTTCTCGACGAAACCCGCCATTTGACCGCTCTCAAAGTGCCACTGGCCGATCTCGGACAGCACGTCGGCGAGAATGCGCGATTGCGCAAGGTAAGTCGGCATTGATTCGGATCGAATTGACCAGGCGCTGCAGGATCGGAAGGAGGATTTGCTGGGAATACCTTTCTCCTTCGGAGTGGCGGATGGTCGATTCCCCGGGGGCGGCGCGCACCTGCGAACCGCTTTCTTTCCTGCTCCGTCATGATGATCCCCTCGATAGGATGTTGGTGGGATACTTTCTCGTTAACTCAGGATCCGAGAGCCGCGAGCGCGTCCTCGTCTTCCTGAGACAGCGGTCCGCAACCGAGTGCATCGAGCCGCCTGAGGATGTCTTGGGCCGAGACGACGACCACCCCGTACGTCTGCCTAAAGTTCTGGTCTTCGACCGCCGCTAGTTGTGCCAGCATGCGGCGCGCATCGATGTCTTTCGGCACTACACGCACGGCGGCGGCGCCGAGGAGCGGAACCGCGGCGCGCAGCAAACTGCGATGGAAAGCCATCTCCCAGATGGATTCCAGCTGGTGACGCGCGCACATCAGGGCCGCCGTCTCAGGCAGATATTGGTCGATGACGATCTCGATCTGCGACCGGAACGTAACAGGGACGTCGTCGCCCGCCAGGCGCTTGATCTCGGAACTGATCTCGCCGAGCCCGAATGCGCGACTACGGTTGCAGCAGCTGCGTTGGGCGTACCAATTCGGCCCGGCGGTCCAGAAGAGGCGCATGTTCTCGCGGTCCAGAGCTTCGTGGCCCAACCAGAGGTCGACGCCTCCGTGAACGGCGCTTCCGATCGCGTACCAGACAGGCTCTCCCGCGTTGACGAAGACGTGACCGTCACAGAACGCCACCCTCGCGGCGCCCCGCGACGTCCTCAACAACTGAATCGCCCTGTCGGACTCTCCGAATCTATGCTTCGGAAAGTTGTTGACGAACTCCGCGAAGGACGGGCCATCGGGAAAGCTCCGCTCGTGGGACGGATTAAACGTCAGGAACGAGCTCATCGTCCCATCGGCGGCATGCTCCTGAAACTGGGCGACGCTCATCGGTCCGTCATAACCCATGAGCGGCCACCACAATGCGCGATCGTGCGAACGTACCTCGTGCAGATGCCACAGCGGAAACGCATCCTGAGTGTAGATACGAAATGCAACCGGCGCGGCGATCGGGTCGATCTCGCGAACCGAGATCGACACTTCTTCACTGAGGTATACGCTCTCTTCCCTCCGGCACCGCGGGCGCTTATACGGTTGACGGTAACGCATCCGGAGCTTGACGAGATGATCTTTCATGCAAAGAGTTCCGTCACGGTAGTAGGGTGAGAGGTCGCCGCAGCCGTTCGTCCTCGATCGGGTCGGGCGCCGGCACCGGACGCCGGCTTCGGGGCAGCATCGTCGAGGTATTTGGTCCTCGAGGGCTCTTCCTCTGATCCGCGATCGTTCGCCTACGATCCAAGGGCCGCCAGCGCCGCTTCGTCGTCTTCGTCAAGGAGGCCGCAGCCCAACGCCTCGAGCCGCCTCAACGTGCCTCGGGCGGCAGCGATGGGGTACGCGTACAGGCGGATGAGAGATTCTTCCGGGGCGGAGGAGAGCTGAGCCAGCACGCGGCGTGCGTCGATATCCTTCGGCATCACTTTTACGTCCCCTGCTGCGGCGAGAGGCGGAATGCACATGCGGAGCAAGCTTCCGTGGGTGGCGCGGCGCCAGACTTCCGTGATCTGCTCGTGCAGACAGAGGAGGGCCGCCGTTTCGGGAGGATGCTGATGGCTTTCGACTGTGTCGATGCGTGACCGGAGGTGAAGATTGCAGAACTGACCCAAGTACTTCATTTCGGTGTCGAGCTCGTCCAGCCCGCATACGCGACTGCCGCGATAGCAGTCCCGCCGGGTGCGCCAGTCTGGTCCGGCGGTCCAAAAGTCCCTGGTGTCTTCGACATTCCAGGCTGCGTGACCAAGGCAGAACTCAAGGCGGCTCGTACCGACGTTGAAAATCACGTACCATACGGGGATGCCGCCGTTGATGAACACTTGGCCATCACAGAAGGCGACTCTCGCGGCCCCCCTCGACGTCTTCGCGAACCGCTCGTCCCGGTCGCACTCTCCCATCTCCCTGACCCGAAGGTCCGCAAAGAATTCGGCGTACGACAGGTGCGTTCGGATGCCATACTCTGTGACAGGATCAAATCTCAACAGGGAGCTGACCTCTCCGTCCGCTGCGAGCTCGAGAAACTTGGGCACGGTGATCGGGCCGTCATGGCCGGTCAGAGGCCACCACAACGACCCATCGTGCGAGCGAACCTCGTGGACACGGGCAACACAGTAGCGGTCATCAACATAAACGCGATACGCTACCGGCGCGGTGCTGGGCTCGATTTCGCGGATCGCGACCGTCATCTTTTCGGTCAGGAATACGCTTTCGAATTTCCTGCACCTAGGGAGCTTGTACTTTTGCCGGTAGTCCATAGGAATCGTGACGAAATGATCCTTCATGAACGGAACTCCGTCCTTGACGACTGGGGAGAAAGCATGATCGCCGGGGGACGGCGTCCCGTGACGCCCGTCTGACCCACGGGACACAGGGACGCATCCAGGCCAGGCGTCGCCATCGATCGGTCGATAAGGTGATGTCCGAGCATTCTCGATCTCTTCGTGCCGACTACCTGGCTGGCGGACCATCGGTGCCCGGGCCGGAACGGCTCGGGCGCCGGGGCTGCGAGTAACGCTGACGGATACGCGCGACCTCGGCCGGCAGCGGCGCCGGCACCGGGAAGCGGCTCTTCCCCTCGCGGGGGCGCGCATAATGCGTGCTCGCGGTCGCATCGGAGGCGTGCCCGAGCAGGGCGGCGACGATCGCGAGCCCGTGCAGCTTCTCTTCCTCGGTTGCGGCGGGCACGACATAGGTTGCCTTGAACCGGGCGGCCGCGGCGTGGCGCATCGATGACAACGTCGGGCGTTTCTTGCGCCGCGGAAAGAGCTCCTTGGTCAACCGGCGCATGAACGCCTCAAGAGTGTCGAGCAAGGTGTCGTAGGACTGATCCTCGGCCGCAGCCCGTGCCACCGCGATCCAGTGGTTCATCTGCAACACGAGATCGTCGGACAACGATTCAAATAGCAACGTGCGGGTCTCGCCATGGGCACGCCCGTTCCCATGCTTACCGTTCGAGAGCGTCAGTTGCCACGCGTAGCCGGGCACGACACTGGGACCGAACACGGCGGACGGCCATTCGGTCAGGCGCGCCCCCGTCAAGGCACCGCACTCTATGGCCGCCACGAGCGTCGTGGCGTTGTCGCCGTCGGCGGCAAGCGCCGCATAGCAGATGCGCTCGATATCATCCTCCACGCCCGTCTTCTGTTTCTGCTGCGAAGTCCGCAGGCCGCCGTCGGAAGAGCCTTCCTGTTGCGCCGGACGTCCGCGGAGCAAAGCGATCGCTTTTTGCAGCACCGGCCCGCGGATCGGACGGATCACGGCGCCCTCAATCATCGTGAAAATCAGAGCCGCCCGATTCTGCCGATGGGTAGAGGGCGCGAGCTTCTTCATTGCCACGGCCTTCGCAAGTTCGATCGGCGACAGCTTGCGGCCTGCGGCGGCGTTCTCCGCAGCGATGATCCGCAGCGCGCGCTCGCGATAGGCTTGTTCAGTCTTTTTGGTGCGATTCGGCATCCGAGCTCCTAGCCGTTGATCCAGGGGGGCTGCAGCACGTCGTGCTTCCGGCAGTGGCCGGCGATCTCGCGCACGAACGCTTCGACGGCCGCCTTGGCCTCGCGGAGATACAGCGGGCTGTAGGGCGAGTAGATGATGGTGGTGGCGACGGACTGCGGCGGCTGGATGTGACCGAGGAACAGCGCGATCTGCTCGTCGGGGACGGCTTTCGAGCGCATGTAGCGTCCGGCTGCATGCCTCACGCTGTAGGTGTTTCCACCGGGCGCAAGCCCCGCCCGGCGGCACGCGGCGTCGAAAGCGGTGTCGATCTCGCCGACAGCTTGTCCCCGCCATTGAATAAGGTGCCCAGGCGGAAGCTGCAGCGTCCACGGCAACAGCGTGTTGGGGATCGGAAGGGTCGGCCGCCATTTCGAGGTCTGGACCCTGCCGGCCGGGTTGAGATCGATCAGCCCACGACGATGATCGATCTGCGTGGCGACGGCGTCGAGCAGCGCTCCGATCCGGCAGGCCAAATTGATCAGCCACACCAAGGCCACCAGAACATGCATGAACTGGGCCTGGTCGATCATCGCGGCGATCTCTTCCACCTCCATCACGCGGCCTTTTGGCGGCGCTGCTCTGGAGTGATTCTTGGTGCAGTAGTAAGGCACGGTCGGCGCATGATGCCGGGGCAGGCGCCGTTCATCGATCGCCTTTGCGCAACCGGTGCGCAAGATCGTCAGCGTCCTGTCGATGGTGGACAACTTGATCCCTTCTTCCAGCGCAGTGTCGCGGAAGCGATCGAAGCTGCTCGTGACCATGTGCTGGAGCATGGTGTCGCCCATCAACCGCTTCATGCGTTCGATCGCGATCTTGGCGAACTCCGCCGACGCCTGCTTCTCGACCGTCGGACGAATGAAATCCAGGAGCTCGGTCACGGTGCGGATCGGCTTCTGTACGATCGCGTGTTTCGGATCGCCGGTGATGCAGCGTTCGACGAGCGACCGCACGGCGGCGATCGCCGCCTCGAGATCGTCCGTGTGCAAGGAGCGATAGAAAGTCTTCTTCGTCTCCTTGTCGTAGGTGTAGACGTAGAAGTGCGACGTATCGCTGTCGCGGCAGACGGCGAATTCGCCGATCTCGTGGATCTTGAGGTAGGGCATCAGCGCGGCATGTCCATCGCGGGGGTCTCGACCGGGGGACGCTCCGCATCGCCCGATTGCGTGGAAGCCTGCGGCAGGATCATCCCGTTGGCCTGAACGAACGCACGCACGGACCGGGCCGAGAAGTAGAAGACGCGAAACCCGCCGATGGCGGCGAGCCGGCCGTCGCGCACGGCCTTGCGGACGGCACCTTGGGAAATGCGCAGGGCGCCCGCGACCTCGGCGGTCGACAGCAACTGGAAATCCGAACAGGTGGCGAGATCGATCATCGAGACTTGCTCCTCCATTCGTGCCATAGATATGGCAGGTGTCCGAGCTTGTCAAGAATTCCTGCCAATGATCTGGCAGCTCGCGTTTTCCACTGTCTGCCGAACATCTGCGTGAAACTCGTGCGAGAGACAAAAAGGCAAGCCAATCCAAGGACATGCTCGATCTCGCCGCGGAGGCGGATACGTCGGGCATCCGATCGGGATAGAAGGGTCAGCACATAGCCCGGTGGAAGGCGCCGGTGCTGACGGTAGTATCGAAGGACGTAGGCGGGCGCCTGCGCGCGAAGCTGTTGACGTTGGCGCAACAGGAACGCCACCCGGCGCGAAAGCCTACGCGGCGGAATTGCCATCGGGCGCTTCCAGGATCTTCGTCAGCGCGACGCCGGACCGTTTCCACCACAGCGCCAGTTCGGATGCGCAGGAAGCGGCGCGGAAGACATCGATCCCGAGCTTGCGGGCGAGCGGCTGGCTCTTCGTCATCATGGCCGCGGCCACGTCGAGGCCGGCATCGGCACAGGTTTCGAGGGCCCTGCCGGCGACGAAGGGGATCGTCGCCACCGGGATCTGGCCCGCCTTGGCCTTGAGGCGGGCGAGGCTCTCGGCCTGCTCGGAGCCGTTCGGAAAGTCGAAGCCGCCGGCGCGCCCGGAAAGCACGAGGGCGCGCTGCATCGACGGAGCGACCTTGGCCAGGCCGGACAAATAGGCGCCGGCCTGGCTCATGGATTCTGCGGCGCAGGTCGCAAGGACCAGCGACAGCCCGCGAATGCCCAGCGAGTTGAGGGTGGTGTCGAAGCCGGTGGCAGCGATCACGTCGAGCCGGTGGGCGGCGGTCCCGCCGGCCCAGTCGACGACCACCGCGTTACCGTTCTCGGGGATCTTGAGGAGCGCGTCCCAGAGTTGCGTGAGCACGCCGCTCAATCCCCCGGTACGCGTCGCGGCCGAAGCGAATTCCTCGGTCGGGATGAAGATCTCCGCATCGGCGGCGCCGGTTTCGGCCGTGCGCCGGCGCCCGGTCTCGATCTGCACGAGCGTGACCGCGCGCCCGGTCTCGCGATAAAGGTGGCAGAGCCGGTGGGCGGTCGTGGTTTTCCCGACCGACGTCCCGTCGGCGCAGATCTCCGTAAGGTCCACGAGCCGCCGCGGGCCCTTCGCCGGTTCCTTCCTAGACGTCGTCATCCTGGTCGCTCCTGAGCTGTTCGAGAAGTGCCGCAGCGCGGCGGGTAGCCGTCGGCAACCGCGTGGCGGCCGACGGATTCGGCGACGGCCGAATTGCAGGAAGCTGTGGGGGCAAGCCCGACGGCACGGGAGCCGAAGGCTCCGTGCCGACCGCGGACGCGCGGGCAGCCATGCAATGACCTGCATGACCGTGCAGGCCGTTGCCGGTGCTTGCAGGGACCTGCATGTTCATGCCGGCCGACGCAGGTGCTTGCAGGAGGACATCTGGCCGCTGCGCCACGCGCTCCCTTGCGCGGGATAGGGCGCTGGAGACCGTTCCGGGCGGCAATGCGGTGCCGTCCTGGCGGGCGATGCCGACCTCGGCCAGCATCTTGCCGATCATGGTCGCGGTCGCGCCCCGGGTCGCTAGGTACTCGAAAATCTGAAGATTGGCGTCGAAAACCTGCTGGTAGGCGAAGCCGAAGCGCTGCATTGCCTCCCGGCCGATCGAGATCAGCTCGTTCCGCTTGTCCTGCGGGAGGCGGTCGATGAGGGCTTTGTCGGCGTAGGGAGGCTTTTCGGCATTCATGCAGGTGCTCCCGCCGCCACCGGGCCATTTTCACGAGACTTCCACGAAACCGCGAAAAGACGTGGAAATCGGCCTGTACGAGCTTCCACGAGGTCGAAGGAAAGCGATCTGAAATCAACGAGATGCGCGCGCGAGGCAAACCTTGACATGGTAGGGGTCACAGGTTCGATCCCTGTCGCGCCCACCATTCTATGCTTCACCGACCGCAATCCCGGAAATTCCCCGACCGTTGACCGGCGGTCGTGTTTCGCCTGGTTTTCCTGGTGACCGCCTGGCTCGGCCTGCTATTTCCGGGTCGAGGCGGTGACTTTGGTTCGGTCAGCCATTGGCGTCGGCCCGCGCGTAATACCCCAGACCGATCCGGCCGTCGCCAGCGCGAGGTCTGCGAATCGAGCGCGCCCGTTTGTCGGCGGCAGGGATCGGTATCGCGCGCGACGAACCAAACCCGCGGATGGACGCAGCATGCGTTCACCGGCTCCACATTGATCGCGGCGATCAAACCGTTCGCTTGATTGGGGCGAAGTCTCGTTGATGCGCGCGGCAATGCCGACGCCGACCATCAAGCCGAATCGACCAATCCTTTGCGGGCCCGGTATCACCGCTTCATCCCGGCTCCGCCGGCGCGAATGCACGTTGACGGTTGCCGGGCTTGACGCTACCTTAAATTGTCTTTTTCGGTCATAATAGTTTTGATGTTAGTGCGTTATTTATGATTTTCGCGATCCGCGCCGCAGATTGCTGATCGGTTTGAACGTTTCGCCGCCAGGAGATTGATCGTCGCGTCTGCGACGCAAGGACGGAGCCGGTCGCGCCGCCGCGAGCGGCGTTTGTCGAACGCGTTACGTGTTGTCCTTCCGCGTCGCGGCGTCACCCGTGACCGCAAAAATTTCGCCGAGCCAGAGGTGAAGATCATGCCGGAATCGAACGTTGTGGAGCCGCCGTCGCGTCATCAGCGCTTTCGGGCGATCATGGATGCGGCTGCGGGAACGTCCACCGCCACCTATTCGAATCATCCGCGCTTCTGGAACCTGCCGCTGCCGGAGCTGCGAAATTTCGAGCTCTACGGTATCGCGATGATGCGCCCGGGCAGCGCGCCAGCCGCGGCGCCGGCAGCCGCGCCGTCATGCTGTCACGGCGAGGATCATTGCCATGCGGCGGCGCCCGGGTCGGGCGGCGCGGCGGAAGCCGGACTGGTGCGCGGCTTGCGTGGCCAATTCCCGTTCGACGGCACGCAGTTTCCGCCGCTTCCCTGGGGCGGCAAGCGGGTCGCCGAAGCCGACATCGTCTTCATCGCGCAGTGGATCGCCGACGGCTGTCCCGGCGCGGACGAAGATCACAGCCGCGTCCAGGCCGCGCATATCAGCGAGATGAGTACCGCGCTGGCGGCCGGACACGCGCCGCATCCGCTGTTCGAGGGACCGACCAACCAACTGGCGGACGAATCCGGCAGTGTGAAAGCGCGCAAGAATGTCGAGCACCTCCCGGACGAGGAATTGCGCCGGCTGCGCGCCGCGATCGCGCAAATGAAATCGCTCGATGCGTATCCCCAGGACGAGCGCAGCTTTGCCTACTGGGCGCGCATTCACGCCAATCAGTGCCAGCACGGCTGGGAGCAGTTCCTGACCTGGCACCGCGCCTATCTCTACGGTTTCGAGAAACGCCTGCAGGATATCGATCCGACCGTGACGCTGCCCTATTGGGACTGGGCCTCGGACAGCCAGAACGTCAAGGCCTCGCTTGACGACATGGGTGCTGCGAACAACGACAATGGTTTCGTGCCGGCCGCCTATCAATGCTGGGTGGATGAGGACGGACTGCGCAAGCTCACCGATGGCGGCAAGGTCTCGCAGGCCGTGCTGGCCGGCCTGCGCGCCAAACTGGGCAAGAGCTACAGTTCAGGCGCGCGCCTGTTCAAGGATGCCGGCATCCAGTACGGCGCCGACCCCGCCAGCGATGAGGCGATCAAGAAGGTCCTCGGCGACATCAACCCGCTGTTTGACTGGAAACGCTGGCCCGGCGGCAATGCGAGCCTGATTTTCGAAGCCTATCCGACGCCGGACGATGTCGAGCGGATCCTGGGGATCGACGACTTTTTCGATTTCGGCAGCGGCAGCAGGGGTAACCAGTTCTTCGGTTCGCTGGAGACCGTGCATAACCTGATTCACAATTTCTCCGGCGGCAACAACCCGTACTCCGATATCGCGCCGAACGAGATTCCCACCGGCGATATGGTGGATCCGGGGACCACGGCCTTCGATCCGATCTTCTGGGGCCATCACAGCAATTGCGACAGGCTCTGGTCGGAATGGCAGCGGCGGCATCCCGGCGGCGGCCCCGACGATCCCGGCGATCCCTTGCCGCCGTGGAATCTGAGCGTGGACGACACCTACAGCATTTCGCGGCTCGGCTACGAATACATGATGGCCTCGAAATCGTTCCTCACCAACAGCGCCGTCCCGATCCAGCGCTTCCAGTCGGTCGCGAGCGCGGTGCATCCGAAGGTGATCGCGCTGCACGGCCGGGCCGAGATCAGGCTGCATGCCGTGCAGTATGTGGCGCGGCCGGGCTTCCACATCAGGGCCTTCCTCAATACGCCGGACGCCAGCGTCGCCACGCCGACCCGCGGCAATCCCAATTATGTCGGGCTCGCCAGCATGTTCACCGGGGTCTGTATCGGCGGACCCGGACATTGCGACGCGCCGGCGCCGCGGACCGATCCCTTCGATCTGCGCCCGCGCCCGCACAAGACGCCCAGCAACATCCGCTTCAATGCCACCGACGCGGTCAAGCGCCTCGCCAGCCAGGGCGCGACATCGTTCGCCGTCAATCTCGTGGTTCTCAACACCGACGGCACGCCGGCGGCCGACGCGCTGAAAATCGACGCGGTTTCTCTCAACTTCTTCGATCGACCCTCGACATCGAACCAACGATAGGCCCGCCATGGCAACTTTTCGTATTCATCCCGCAATCGGCATCGCCCGGCTCGGCAACAGCCCGGAAGGTTTCTACATTGCGCCCGACCAGGGCGGGCAACTGCCGATCCTGTGTGACGGCAGCGGCAACCCGATCGTCGACGCCAAGGGCAACGAAGTCGGCGTCACCGACTTCAAGGACGCCGAGCTTCGCATCCTGCGCCAGGCGGCACGGTTTCGCGTTTTCGTCTACGACGACAAATCCCCCGGCGGCCGCGAGGTTTTGATCGGCGATCAGGTCGACATCGTGAACAAGCGCAACGGTCAGCTGCTCACGGTCCGGGTCGACGACATTCAGTGGACCGCCTATCTCGCCAACAAGAAATCGAGCTGGTACACGTTCGACGAGACGCAGGGCGAGCACGGCTATACCGCCGATCACGCGCTCCGCAACGCCGACATCACCAACAGCGAAGAGCGGCAGCGTCTCATCATCGATCCCGGCCCGCGCAGCGTCAGCTTCAAGGGCACACAGCATTCCGTTTTCGACAATCGCAGCGCCGGGCCGACCAGCTTTCCGCCGGAACTGACGCCGCACTCGATCAGCAGTCTCGGCGAGCTCCGCTGCACGCAACAGGCCAAGGCCAACCGGCTGCTGGTGCTCGGCGGATTCGGGAATTCCGGCTCGATGCTCGGCGGCTTTGGCAATCCAAAGATCGAAGCCTATGCCAATAATGACGGCTGGTTCGACGATACGTCCGACGGGCCGGTCAGCGCGCGATTTGTCGGCACGGTCGTGGCGATCGACGGCAATCCGGTTACCCCCGGAGATCCCGCGCCGATGCCGGCGTCGATCGATCCGGCCTGGGTGATTGTCGGCTATCCCCGCTACGTGCCGCAGGCGCTCGATGTCGTGACCATGGACGATCTGCTGTTCGACATCGCCGTCCGGCGGTTCGGTTATGTGCCGTATCTGTACGGGGTGCCGCCCTATGACGGGTCGGCCAAAGTCCCGCAGGATGCGGCCGGGTTGAAGATCTGGCGGGGACTGGCGCACTGGAATCCGGCGTTCCGCCCGTATTTCGGCCGCGACATTCTGCCGATCCTGATGCGTCCGCTCGACGCGCAGAATTTCATCGACAAGGATCCGCTGACCGGCGGCAATCCGCACAACTCCAACCCCGGCGGCAATTTCGATTTCAACGACCTGTCGGTACCGCCCTTCGATGGCGAGCCGGAGGCGGATCGCAAACGCCGTTACGACATGCGGCAATTTCTGTACGGCGTGTTGCGCAAGGCCGGCCAGGAAAACGACCTGTTCGCGCCGCCCAATCCGAACAAGCCGGGATACAAGCTTTTCGCGATGCCGCTTCTGTGCGGCGACAATCCGATCTCGAACGTCGCGCCTTCGAAATTCTTCCGCCTCACCGACACCATGCTGTTCCTTCTCAAGCAATGGGCGGACGGCCTGTTCATCGACGAGAGCAAGGAAGACATCATACCTCCGCCGCTGGTTGCCGGCGCCGGCGCGGCGCTCGACCGCGGCGCGCTGGCGGCGGCGTTGGGCGGCGCATTCTGCCCGGGTGCCGAAGCCGGCTGGATCATGCGCAATCCCGCGATCTATTCCGGACCTTACCGGATTCATCAGTCCAAAACGGTCACGCAGGGAGAGCTCAGCCAACCGGCCGACGCCAGCCTCGAGGAAGGCCTGGAGCCGGGCGACCTGACCAAATACAGCGCCGTTCCCTGGCAGTCAGATTTCAACGAATGCACCAACCAGCCGATCGACTTCACCTATCGCGAATGGAACAGCATCGCGCCGGAAAACACCGGCGATCCGGTCGCGACGATGACGCAACTGACCTATTGGTGGCCGGTGCACCGTCCGGTCTATTTCGGGTCGCTGCCGTGGTCGCCCACATCGGTGACCAATGCCGGTGATCTCGCGATGGTCACGGCATGGGCATCACTGCGATTCTTTCTCAGAATCAAAGATCAAAATGGAAATGACACCAACAGCTTCCAGTTTGAGGCGTCGGACACGCCGGCCTCATGATACTTTCGGTGCATCCGCCATTCTACGATGTCGTCATTTTGGGAGGCGGACCGGCCGGCGTCGCCGCCGGGATCGAACTGAAGAAGTTTGATCGTACCTTGCGGGTTCTTCTGGTCGAAGCGGAAATGCTTGCCAATTGGCATGTCGGAGAGACGTTGGCGCCCGGCGCGCGACAGCTTCTGGAAGGGCTTGGCTGCTGGGGCGAGGTCGCACGCGACGGCGTGCTCGAATCCGTCCAGACCATGGCGTGCTGGGGCAGCGACCGTCCGCACGCCAATGAGTTCATGCTCTCGACGCGCGGCAATGCCTGGCATCTCGACCGCGCCGCGTTCAACGAGACCTTGCGTGCGGCCGCCGAAGCCGCAGGTGTTGCGATCTGGCGCGCCACGCGCTTTGAGGGCGTGGTGCAGGGCAGGGACGGCCGTTGGCGGCTGACGCTCTGCCGCAACGGCCAGCCGCTCGCGGTGGCCGCCGAGTTCGTGGTGGATGCAAGCGGCCGGTCGGCGAGGTTTGCCGCGGCGCTCGGCCATCGCCCGCACTTTGCCGATCGCCTGGTCGGCATCGCCGCGATCGTGCAGCTGCGCGAAAAAGTCTCGCCCGATCGCGCGACGCTGGTCGAGGCCTGCGAGAATGGATGGTGGTACTCGTCACCCGTCCCCGGCGGGAAACTGGTGCTGGTCTGGATGAGCGACGCGGACATCGTTCATTGCGACGGTCTCGCGCGGCGGGAGCGCTGGTTTGCACATCTGCGCGCGGCGCCGGCGACCGCTGCGCGGGCGCTGAGGGCGGAAGCTCCCGATCGGATCACCACATGGTCGGCGCGCTCGCATTGCCTTGATCCGGTCCGCGGCCCGCGCTGGGTGGCGGTCGGCGATGCCGCGTCGAGTTGGGATCCGTTGTCCTCGGCAGGAATCCTCAAGGCGCTGCGCACCGGCAAGCTCGGCGCCTTCGCGCTTCTCGACGCGATCCGGGGCGTCGAAGGCGGACCTGAAAAATACCGACGGATCATATCGGCCGACTACGCGCGCTACCGGCAGGACAGGCGCGAGGTCTATCGAATGGAGCGGCGCTGGAGCCGATCGCCATTCTGGCAACGCCGGCACCACGACGAACAGATCGAGGAACCCATTGCGCTACGGCAATCAGGAGGACGGTGAGATGACGAACCCGGTATTTCCGCGCACCCAGAGAATCGGCATCTTCGTCTACCCGAATTTCGAGCCGATCGACGTGTGGGGTTTCGCCGAGGCGTTTTCGATCGCGCGCTTCCTCGGCACCGGCTATTCGGACCCGCCGCCCTATCCGTTCGAGATCGTCCTGATCAGCCGGGACGGCAGCAACGTCAAAAGCATCAACGGACCATCCGTGGCACCCGATTGGGATTTCAGGAAGGCGCTGCAGGAGCCGCTCGATCTGCTGATGATACCGGGCGGCGGCGGCACCTGGCCGCTGCTCGATGAAAAAGATCACCCGGCCGACGTCGCGGCCCTGCTCGACTGGATCCACGCGATGGATGCCAGGGTGCGGATCATGGCGTCGGTTTGCACCGGGGCCGGGGTATTGGCGCGCGCCGGGCTGCTCGACGGGTTGCCGGCCGCTACCAATCACGGAGCGTTCGATGCGGTGAGGCTGTGGGGCCCGAAGGTGCTGTGGGACAGTGTCTCCCGTTGGGTCGATGCCGGAAAATATGTCTCTTCCGCCGGCGTTTCGGCGGGCACTGATATGGGATTATATCTCGTCTCCCGGATGGCAGGACGCGCGGTCGCGGAAAACGCGGTTTCGGCCGCCGAATATGACTGGCACCGCGATCCGCAGACGCCGATCTACTATCCGCTGCAGGCGCAGGTGTAGCGGAGCGGAAAATTTCGTGTGGCCGGCGTTACGAGGGCCACAGCTCCGCGCCGATATGCTTGCCCGCGATGTAGCCGAACGTCAGCGCCGGTCCCAGCGTGATGCCGGCGCCGGGATAGTTGCCGCCCATGATGCTCGCCATGTCGTTGCCGGCGGCGTAGAGGCCGGGAATCGGGCGGCCGTCGGCATCGAGCGCGCGGGCGTTCTCGTCGGTCTTGATCCCGGCATAGGTGCCGAGATCGCCGATCACCAGTTTGATTGCGTAAAACGGCCCGTCCTTGACCGGCGCGATGCAGGGATTCGGGCCGTGCAACGCATCGCCCTGATAGCGGTTGTAGGCGCGCGATCCCTTGCCGAACGCGGGATCGCGCCCTTCGGCGGCGGATGTGTTGAACGCGGCAATCGTTGTCGCGAGTGCGTTCGGATCGATCCCCGCTTTTGCCGCGAGTTCGGCCAGCGTTGCGCCGCGCTTGAGATAGCCGGTTGCGAGATGATGGCCGAGCGGCATCGGAAACGGCGGCACGCAGCCAAGGCCGTATTTTCGCAAAGCACGATGATCGCAGATCAGGAACGCGGAAATCTCTTCGCCGGGCTTGGCCGCCTTCATCATCGCCTGCACGAAATCGTGGTAGGAATTGCCTTCATTGGCAAAGCGCGCGCCGTCGCGTGTCACCGCGATCACGCCGGGCTTGGCGCGGTCGATGAAATGCGGCATCACGCCCTTGCTTCCGTCCTTGCGCGTGGTGATCGAGACCGGCACCCAGGCCGCCGCATTCGGGAGGGAATCCTCGACGCGGCCGCCGGCGGCTTCCGCCAGTCGCAATCCGTCGCCGGTATTGCCGGTGGGGCCGGGCGAGAAGTGCTCATTTCCCGTCGGCGCATGCGGAAACATCTTTTTCCGCCGCGCCACGTCGTGCGGAAAGCCGCCGCAGGCGAGCACCACGCCGCGTTTGGCAGTGACGCGAACGAGACGCCCGTCGCGTTCGACCATCGCGCCGCGCACCGCGCCGTCCTCGACGATCAATTCGCGCACCGGCGACGACAGCCACAGCGGAATCCGCAAATCGAATGCCGATTTCGCCAGACGCCCGGCCAGCGCATTGCCGTTGGTAAGGTTCATGCCGCGGCCAAAGCGCATCACGTCCATGGCGTGTTTCGACAGCCGCTTGGCGACATAGAACGCAGATGCGACCGATTTTGTCGCGCGCATGAAATGGATGATCTCCTTGCCGGAGCCCAGCATCATGCCGAACACGGTGAGTTCCGGCAGCGGCGCGCCCAGATTCTTGATGTGCTCGCCCAATTCACGGCCGTCGAACGGCCGCGTCACCATCGACCGGCCGCCCTGCGCGCCGCCCGGCGCCTCGGCGTGATAATCCGGAAACGTCAGCGGCATGTCGAACCGCACCGCAGTCTTTGTCGTGAAGAAATCGACGGCTTCGGGACCCGCGGTCAGAAACGCGTCGACGCGCGCGGCATCAAAACTGTTGCCGGCTTCGTGGCGGAGATAAGTCCGCGCCTGGTCCGGGCTTTCGGTGATGCCCCAGGCCCGCGCCAGCGAGGTGCCGGGAATCCAGAGCCAGCCGCCGGAGCGTGCGGTGGTGCCGCCAAAGCGCGGCTCCTTTTCCACGATCAGGACGTTGAGGCCGCAATGCCCCGCGGTGACCGCCGCCGACATCCCGGCAGCACCGGAGCCGACCACCAGCGCGTCGCATTCGCAAGTGTCGTCGGAGCTGTCCGCCACGCTAGCTGTCCTGCTTGTTATTCAAGCGGACATTTGGGTTCGGATGGATTGGCCTGTCAATCGCGCGGGCGGACGGCTCGATTCGCCGGCTCAGTTTTCCGCCGCCGAAAGAACCCCGTGAACGCGGGAAGCCAGCGCACTCTCCGAGAACGGCTTCTGGATCAGCGAGACGCCGGGATCGAGCCGTCCCTGATGCACGATGGCGTTGCGGGAGTAACCGGTCATATACAGTATCTTCAGCCCCGGGCGATGTTGTCTTGCGGCGTCGCCAAGCACGCGGCCATTGATTCCGGGCATCACGACATCGGTCAGCAGCAGGTCGATCGGGCCGGGCTGTTGAACCAGGGCAAGCGCGGTTTCGCCGTCGGGCGCTTCGAGGACACCGTAATTGAGGCTGCGCAATGTTTCCGTCACGTAGGAACGGACGTCCGGATCGTCCTCCACCACGAGGACCGTCTCCTGCCTGCCTTTCTGGCTCTCGGGAGTTTTGGTTTCATTTTTGGCTTCGGCGCGCCGGATGAAACTACGGGGCAGGTAAATCTTGACTGTCGTTCCCTCGCCCGGTTCGCTGTAGATGCGGATGTGGCCGCCGCTCTGTCTGACGAAGCCATGGACCTGGCTAAGGCCGAGACCGGTCCCGGTGCCGGCCGGCTTGGTGGTGAAGAATGGATCGAACGCCTTGCTGATGACTTCCTGCGACATGCCGGTGCCGGTATCGGTCATCGAGATCGTTACGTATTGACCCGGCTTCACGCCGTCCACGGTCTCGCAATAGGCCTCATCCAGAGACGCATTGCCGGTTTCGATCGTCAGCTTGCCACCCGATTGCATCGCGTCGCGCGCGTTGATCGCGAGGTTGAGCAGCGCGGATTCCAGTTCCGCCTGGTCGACTTCCGTCAGCCATAGGCCACCGCCGCGCACGGTTTCGATGAGAATGGTCTCGCCCAGCGTGCGGCCGAGAAGATCGGACATATCCGCCACCAGCCGGTTGGCGTCGATCGGACGCGGATTGAGCGGCTGGTTGCGCGAAAACGCCAGCAGCCGCTTGATGAGTTCCGCCGCGCGTTCAGCGGCATGATAAACGTTGGTCAATAACCGCTGTTGCCGGCCTTCCGGCGTCTGCCGCAATGCCAGCTGCAGATTGCCGAGGATGATGGTCAAGAGATTGTTGAAGTCGTGCGCCACGCCGCCGGTCAATTGCCCGACTGCCTCCATTTTCTGCGCCTGGCGGAGGCTGGCTTCGGCAGCTTCGCGCCGTTCGGCCTCGTCATAAAGCTGGCCGGTTGTTTTCATCGCCAGCAGGATCAGCACGATGAAAAAGACGGTCGCGGGAAGTCCGTAGACCAGATGGCCGGCCATCTGCCACAGCCAGCCCTGCACGATATCCCGGGTCGCCAGGCTCGAAGTGACATAGAGTGGGAATCCCTCGAGCTTGCGCACCGCAAATCGCCGCTCGATCCCGTCGACACCGGAAACCGACGTGTATTGGCCGCCTTCAGGACTGCGCGCGACCAATTTGCCGAAGCCGGTTGAAGCGTCGAGCTTGATGCCGGTCATGGTCGGTACCGGGTAACGCGCGAGTACGGCGCCGTCGTCCCTGATCAAGGCAAAGCTCGCGCTGGTGCGCTCGGCCAGCGGTTCATAGAGCCGTTCGAAGGCCTGGGGCAGCACCGAGATTTCGGTGATGCCGGAGAAGGTTCCGGAGGTGTCCGTGCGCCATTTGCTGACGGGGACGATCAGCCGGCCCGTCTTCCGGATGCGCTGCACCTCGCCGATATGAAGGTTCGAATCCGGGACCAACTGGCTTTTCAGATAGGCGCGATCGGGCGCGTTCGCGGCCGGTGCAACCGGGAAGAACAGCGAGGATACGATGGCGTCGCCCTGTGCGTTCAGGATCCAGACCGATCCGATGTCCGGCAGCGCGTTGACAAACTGCTTGAGGCGCTCGCTCAACTCGGCTTCGTTGATGCGAAGCGTCTGCTCGGTGCGTCCGCGCGTGATCTGCTCGACGCTGTCGAACGTCACGTTGATCGAGCGGAACACCCGTAGCGCCTGCTCGGCGCTGAGGTCCAGCCCCTGCTTGATCCGCTCATCGGCGCGGCTGAAGGCGGTACGGTAGTTCGCCCAGGATGCATAGCAGAACAGCAACAGCGGAAACACGACGCTCGCTGCGAGCATCAACCGCAAGCTTCGAAGCGCAGCGTTACGGCGCGTTCGCATGCGGAAAATTCGCTCCCTGCTGAATCGATCGGACATCGATAGCAGTTGCGGGCGATTCCCGCCAGTTCGGCACCTTTTCCCGGAGCCTGGAGCATGATCGGTTCTGATTGAATCAGAACCGATCATCTTCTAGATTCTTGTTTTTGACGAGTTTTCTTCACGCGAACCGGTGCCCGCTCCGGATCACGTCCGGGGCAGGCTTACTCGAAAACGCTCTAGTTCCCCGGCTCGAACGTGCAATCGGCGCCGCCGCCGGCGTTTTCCTTGATCACCTTGGGATCGAGGGTGCAGGAGAGCTTGGAGAGAGCCTCGAAGATCGATCCGGCGGCGCCGTCGGAGGGAACGCCCGCCATCACTTCGGTGGCGTAGATCTCGTTGGCCTTACGCCCCTTCAGGCTGCGCGTGGTCGTCTTGAAGGTCAGTTCGCAGGAGCGCGCGGTGATGTCGACATTGGAGGTCCGGCAGACAATCTTGTCGGCGGTGACGGCGATCTTCTTGGCGTAGCCGATTTTGGAATTCCCCTCGAACAGCGCCGCCACGGCCTTCTTCTCGGCGGACGGCAACAGCGAGTAGGGCGCCACCACGCCGGCCAATGCCAGTGCCGTCGATCCCGATACCGTGGTCGGGGCCGCGGAGGTGCCGCCGGCCAGCGAAAGCGAGAGTGTCAGGACTGCCAATTTTCCAAGCTTCATTTTTGCCTCCTCGGCGTCTGGAATGCGGGATTGCCGTCGGTAGCATGCGGCGCAATCCAAAATAGTGAGGGATATCACACGCAATCCCGAAATATCGGTTCCGAAACCAGGCGAAGCCCGCGCCGGTGTGCCGTCCGGACACACCGGCTCCGCAGTTAGACCCTTGCTCTTGCCAACCATCGGCGGCACATTTGCGCCCGCGACACACCGTTCGCCAAAAACAATGTCTTGAGGAACCCTCCATGGCGGCGACGCGGATCGACTGCGATATTCATCCCGCGGTGGGTGGCACCCGCACTACGCTGTTGCCCTATCTCGATGACCACTGGAAAGAGCAGGTGGTCAGCCGCGCGATCGACGGCCTCGACCTCAACTCCTATCCGCCCGCGATGCCGCTTTCCGGCCGGCCCGACTGGCGGCCCGCCGAGGGCAAGCCCGGCAGCGATCTCGCGATGGTGCAGCGCGGCGCGTTCGACCAGCTCGGATCGAGCCACGCGATCTGCAATGTGGTCTACGGCGCGCAAGCCGTGTTCGATCCCTATATGGCGGCCGGCTTCTGCAAGGCGATCAACGACTGGATCGCGGCCGAATGGCTGTCGAAGGATGCAAGATTGCGCGCCTCGATCGTGGTGCCGATGCAGGCGCCGGATCTCGCAGTCGAGGAAATCGAGCGCCGCGCCGCCGACGAGCGCTTCGTCTCCGTGCTGGTGCTGTCGCAAGGCGAGACGCTGCTCGGACGGCGGCATTTTTGGCCGGTGTATCAGGTGGCCGAGAAATACAAACTGCCGATCGCGATCCATGCCGGCAGCCAGTATCGCGGCGCGCCGAGCTCGATCGGCTGGCCGTCCTATCGCTACGAATATTATCTGGCCGAAGCGCAGGCGTTCCAGGCGCAAGTCTTGAGCCTGATCTATGAAGGCGTGTTCGGAAAGTTTCCGGGTCTGAAGGTGGTGCTGATGGAATCCGGCGTGAGCTGGCTGCCGGCCTTCATGTGGCGCGCCAACAAGACCTGGCGCGGCGTGCGCGTCGAGGTGCCCTGGGTCGAACGCGAGCCGGCCTCGATCATGCGCGACCACATCCGCGTCACCATGCAGCCGTTCGACGGCCCGCCGGATGCTGCCGGCGTCGCCGACGTGATCGAGCAGATCGGCTCCGACAGGATGTTTTTGTTCGCGTCCGATTATCCGCACTGGCAGTTCGACGGCGACGACCCGATGCCGCCGCACCTGCCGAAGAGTATCGTCTCGCGCATGTGTGAAGAAAACCCGCTGGAAACCTTTCCGCGGCTCAAGCTCGACTCGTAATTGATCATGATCCGGACCCGGAGGGCCACGTTAGTGCAAAGTGGATACCGGTTTTCCGAAGAGATCATGATCCGGAATAAAAGGAGGATCGCATGAGTGATGTCATCGACCGCCCCATCCTCGAGCAGGAAGTCGCCGCCAAAAGCCGGCTGCGGATCATCGATTGCGACGTGCATCCGAGCCTGCATTCGCACACCGACCTGCACCAGTTCATGTCGAAACGCTGGCAGCAGCATTTCAAGGAATATGGCAGCCATCTGCGCACGCCCTATATCGGCACCACGCCCTATCCGCGCTCCTCGCCCTTGATCGCGCGGCGCGACGCCTGGCCGCCGACCGGCGGACCGCCCGGTTCCGATCTCGAATTCATGCAGAAGCAGCACCTCGATCCGCTCGATGTCGAATACGGCATCTTGCAGGTGCTCGATCTCTTCATTTTCTCGCAACAGAACCTCGAATTCGGCGCTGCGATCCAGCGCGCCATCAACGACTGGCAGCTGGCATTCTGGTCTGACCGCGATCCCCGACTGAAGGCCTCGATTCTGGCCGGGCAGGACGACACAGAGTTTGCGATCGCCGAGATCGAGCGCTGCGCAAAAACCGGGCGTTATGTCCAGATCAACGTCTGCCCGCGCGCCAACGAGCCGCTGGGCCGCCGGCGCTACTGGCCGATCTACGAACGCGCGCAGGAACTCGGCCTGCCGCTCGGCATTCACGTCGGCGGCTATGGCGGGCACGCGCCGACCGGCGGCGGCTGGCCGTCCTATTATTGCGAGGAGCATCAGTCCAACGCGCATACGATGGGGTCGATGCTCACGAGCCTGGTGCTCGAAGGCGTTCCGGAGCGTTTCCCGAAACTCAAGATCGTGTTCATCGAGGGCGGCTTCGGCTGGATCCCGTCGACCATGTGGCGGATGGATCGGCAGTTCGATCGCTTCCGCAGCGAAGTGCCGCACCTCAAGCGGCGCCCGTCCGAATATGTGAAGGAGCATTTCTGGTTCACGACCCAGCCGATCGACGAGCCGGATGAAGCAAAACATCTGCGCTCGCTGATCGAATGGGTCGGCGTCGATCGCCTGCTGTTCTCGTCGGATTACCCGCATTGGGACTTTGACGATCCGCGCTTCGCGTTCAAGACGCCGCTGACGGAGATCGAACGGGCCAGGATCTTCAGCAGCAACGCCCGCGCGCTGTACAAGTTGTAAAGCGTTTTCGAGCAAGCCTGCCCCGGGCGTGATCCAGGGTGGATACCGGTTCGCGTGAAGAAAACGCGTAAAAGAAGAGTTCGTACGTCAATGACCCGTCACATCGTCGCCCGCACGTCAGATATCCCGCTTGGCGGCAACAAGGTATTCGGCGTGGAAGGACGCGACATCGTCATCTTCCACGTCAACGGCGAATTCTTTGCGCTGCTCAATCGCTGCCCGCATGAAGGCGCGCCGCTGGCGAAGGCCGCCTGCGTGGCGCGGCTGACCTCGCCGGAGCCCGGCGTCTACCAGCGCTCGCGCGTCGGCGAATTGCTGCGCTGTCCCTGGCACGGTTGGGAATTCGACATGCGCAACGGCCAATCCTGGTTCGATCCGCAGCGGGTCAAGGTGAGGTCGTATCCGGTCGCGGTCGAGAGCGGCCAAGTGCTGGCAGAGGGGCTCGAAAAGGGCCCGTATGTCGCCGAGACCTTTCCGGTCCATGTCGAGGACAATTACGTCATCGTCGAGACCTAGCGCCGCCGCAACATTTTCCCAGTCGTTCACCTCACCTGAAGGAGCCATTCCATGACGCACGCCATCCGTTTTCATCAGACCGGCGGCCCCGAAGTTCTGGTCTGGGAGGAAGTCACCCTCGGCAAGCCCGGCCCGGGCGAGGCGCGCATCCGCCACACCGCGGTCGGGCTGAACTTTATCGACATCTACAATCGCTCCGGCGTGTATCCCGTGCAGCTGCCGAGCGGGCTCGGCGGCGAGGCCGCCGGCGTGGTCGAGGAAATAGGCAGCGGCGTCACCGATCTCAAGCCCGGCGACCGCATCGCCTATGGCGCCGCACCGATCGGCGCCTATGCCGAAGCGCGGCTGATCCCGGCCAATCGCCTGCTGAAGCTGCCCGACGGCATTGACGACAAGACCGCGGCCGCGATGATGCTGAAGGGCCTGACCACGCAATATCTGATCCGCCAGACCTATCGCGTGAAGGCCGGCGATACCATCCTGTTGCACGCCGCCGCCGGCGGCGTCGGCCTCATTCTCAGCCAGTGGGCCAAGCATCTCGGCGCCACCGTGATCGGCACCGTCAGCAGCGACGACAAGGCAAAGCTCGCCAAGGCCCATGGCTGCGCCCACACCATCGTCTATAGCCGCGAGGATTTCGTGAAGCGCGTCGACGAGATCACCGGCGGCAAGAAAGTGCCCGTGGTCTATGATTCCGTCGGCAAGGACACTTTTCTGAAATCGCTCGATTGCCTCGCGCCGCTCGGCGTCGCCGCGCTGTTCGGCGCGTCCTCCGGCAACGTCGATCCGCTCAACCTTGGCCTGCTGGCGCAGAAGGGATCGCTCTACGTCACCCGCCCGACGCTGAACACCTATGCCGCCAAACGCGAAAATCTCGTCGCCATGGCCAACGAGCTGTTCGAGGTGGTTAAGTCGGGCGCGGTCAAGATCGAGGTGCACCAGACCTATCCGTTAAAGGACGCGGCCAAGGCCCATGCCGATCTCGCCGCGCGCAAGACCACGGGATCGACGGTGCTGACGGTGTGAAGGGCTAACGTCCTGCAAAGAGGAAACCATGGCGGCGCGCGTCCTTGTCCCCTTACCGGCGCGGGATTTCGATCCAAGCGAAGCGGCGGTGAGCTGGCTCGTGCTCACGCGCGCCGGACATACGGTCGTTTTCGCGACGCCGGATGGACGGCCCGCGGCCGCCGACGACATGATGCTGACGGGGCGGGGCCTCGATCCCTGGGGCGCCATTCCGCTGTTGCGGAATCTTCCTTTTGTCGGGCTTCTGATGCGGGCCAACCGCGATGCGCGCAACGCTTACGCTGCAATGATCGCGGACCCGAATTATCTGGCGCCACTGCGCTGGGATGCGGTCGATGCCGCTGAATACGATGCGCTGCTGCTGCCGGGCGGGCATCGCGCGCGCGGCATGCGCGAATATCTCGAAAGCGAAATCCTGCAAAA
The DNA here is from genome assembly GCA_900129675.1 of Bradyrhizobium erythrophlei. Lineage (GTDB taxonomy): Bacteria > Pseudomonadota > Alphaproteobacteria > Rhizobiales > Xanthobacteraceae > Bradyrhizobium > Bradyrhizobium erythrophlei_A. The sequence goes on from FSRD01000002.1 coordinate 104,916, forward strand.
TATCGTCGCCGATTGCTTCGATGCGGAAAAGCTGGTGGCGGCGATCTGCCACGGCGTGCTGCTGGCGGCGCGCAGCCGCTCGAAACGGACCGGGCAGTCGGTGCTGCGGGGATATCGGACCACCGCGCTGACCTGGGCGTTCGAGAACAGCGCCTGGTCGGTGGCGCGGATCACCCGGTTCTGGGATCCGGATTATTACCGCACCTATCTGGAGCAGGCCGGGCAGCCGAAGGGCTTTATGTCGGTGCAGCAGGAAGTAACGCGCGCGCTGGCCCGCGCCGAGGATTTTTGCGACGTGCCCCGGACCGATCCGCACTTTCGCCGCAAGACGTCCGGCCTTGAGCGTGACACCATCGACAACGCGACGCCGGCCTTTGTCGTTCGCGATCGCAATTACCTGTCGGCCAGATGGCCGGGCGATGCTCACACCTTCGCCAGGACTTTTGCGGGCATGCTGACGCAGCAACGCCCGGTCGGTTGAACAGGGGGCGATTTGCGCCGTACCTGAAGCCATCAATCACGATGGTTTCAGGCCGATGACAGGCCTCAAAGTCGAACCGGCCGGCACTTGCGTGCACGGCCGGCTCGTAATCGCCTGACATTCCCAGCTCGAAAGCGCTTTAGCTCGTCGGGTTGCCCTGGAACGCGGCCAGCAGCTTCTTGCCGTCCGGCGAGCCCCAACCGGTGCACGCATCCCATCCCTGGCCTGCCGGATACTGTCCGTTCAGCAGCCCTTCCACGTCATTGTTGCCGGCGGTGATGTCGCGCAGCACGTTGTTCGGACCGAATTTGCTGTAGAGCAGCGCGTTGAAGTTGCCGACCCGCTTGCCCATGGTCGCGTTGATACGCGCGATCAGGCTGGCCCAGAGCGGCGCGGAAGCGCTGGTGCCCCCGACCACCGTGAGCTTGCCGTTCGACTTCGTCAGATAGCCGGTCGCAGGATCGGCATCGGCCGCGACGTCGGGAATTGCCCGGCCCGCGAAATGTCCGGGGTTGATCGATTTGACCACCTTGCCGTTCTGCCAGGCCGGGACCGGCGTGATGTCGCTGACGCCGCCGCCGGTGCCGCCTCCGCGATCGTTCCACACCGTCTCGGTGATCTGTTTGGCGCCGCTCGCGTTCTTGCGGACGTGAAGCGTCGTTCCTCCGACCGCAAGGACATAGGGACTGGTCGCCGGATAGTTCACATGCGCGCGGCCATCCTGCATTTGTGCCTCCGCGCCGTCGTCCCCGGTTGAGACGCACACGGTGATGCCGAGATGCGCGGCAGCCAGGAAACTCGCGTTGCAGTGGGCGATCGCGGCGGGCGACCAGATGACGCCGCTGTTGTTGAAGTTCTCGTTCTCGTCCCAGCCCCAGCTGATCGAGATCACCGAAGGGTCGTTTGCGGAATCGCTGACCACCTTGGCCAGCACGTCGACCAGTCCCTTCTCGTCGAACGTCCCGAAATAGGTGACGATCTTCGCGCCGTTGGCCAGCGCCCCGGCAACATCGACGTCGAGCATGACTTCGCCGGTCGAGTTGGGGTCGGAGCCCGGATCGGTCGAAACGCCGTCGACGGCGACGATTTGCACGTCGGGGGCAGGTTGCTGGATCGTCTGGAAATAGCTGGTGAGGTCGCCGGTGTCGACGCCGCCTCCGAACTCAAGCAGGCCGATGCATTGCTGCTGGGCGTTTCCAGCGGGGAAATTATAGATGTCGGCGAGTTCGGTCGGGATGAACCAGGCCCTCGCGGCGTGGGCGGCGCTTGCCTCCACCGTGCGCGATTGCAGCGTACGCCGCAGGACGCGATGGTTGTTCAGGCCGAAGACGCCAGTGATCGCGTCGGCGACCTCCGGCGGCACGTGCACCGGCCCGGTGCGGGCGTGAAAGTCACCAAGCTTCGGATGCGAGTAGTCGAACAGCGTGACGCCAAAGGCCTTGCTGACATCGGCAACGGTGCCGGCGAGGCCCATCCGGGCCGAGACCGTCTCCTTGTGGGTGACGACGAGGTTGTTGGCCTTCGCAAAGGCCTCGATCGCTGCGACGGATTTTTCGTCCGCGCCGTATTGGCTCGCGAGCTGATCGCGGGTCATGTAGCTGCGCGCTCCCGGAAGCTTGTCGTCGAGACTGGACAGGTCCGGCAACTGCTGGCTGCGGCGAACGCCGACGGTGAGTTCGATCCACCGCTGCTCGCTGGTGCGGCGCATCGCTTTCGATCCGGTCGGCAATTGATGGACGCTGTTGGGAAGCTCGACCGCATTGCTGATTTTGGCAGGTTGGGCACTCATGCTCGTCTCCCATGATGTTAGTCAATTTAAAAATGGACTCGGAATCGCAACAATTCCAAAGGGCTTTGAGAAAGCCGGACAATTGCAGGTCAGGTTGCAGAATCGACAATGGTTACGACGGCTGGATCATCTTCGGATCGCTGTCGGCCGCCGCAAATGCCGCTTCAGCCAGATTCAAACCAGAGATAGTGGAATGCAATACTTGCACGCTAACAAAACATCGATGGTTCGACAACATTCCTGCTGTTCAAGTTTAAATGACCGGTGAGTGTGATCCCGTTCATATGCGGAAATGCTTTGCGCCGCTTGCGTCAGCATGGATGTCCGATGTCGGACAGCGGCATCGCCGCCCGTGAGCCGACGCCGTCGTCCCGGTGCGTAGCAATTTGACATGTGCATGCTATATTGCACAGCGAACGTTCTTCATGACAGGTGCGGCCGATGTCGAAACAAGAAATGCGCGAGGAGGCCGAGCGCCTGATCCGCGAGACCATGGAAAAGAAAGCCCTGGTCGTGAAACAGGGCAATACGAGGATCGAGACCACCTGCGGCAAGTGCGGCGCGCCCAACCGCCTGCAGGCGGAAAAGGGCGCGACCCGCGTCAAATTCGTCTGCAAGCAATGCGGCCACAAGCAGGAAACGCTTTAAGACGGCCCCAGGCCCGCCTTGAGAATGTTCGCAGCCGCCCGCTTGCCGGACTGCAACGCGCCTTCCATGTAGCCGAAATAGGCAAAACAGGTGTGTTCGCCGGCAAAGAACATGCGCTTGTGAAAAGCCTTGGCCAGCAAGGGCCCGGCGCGGCAAACGTCGCCGGGCGCGGGGCAGGAATAGCCGGCACGGGTCCATGGATCGTCAGGCCACGCCATGAACTTCGGGTTGCTCGCAAGGCTCGCGGCATAGCCCGCGTAAATCGCCCCGATCCTGTCCCGGTAAAACCGGTCGACCGCGGCCATTCCGCCCGTCCTCAACTGGTCCAGCGCATCCTGTGCGACCGGGCCGCCGGCAAACAGGCTGAGCTCGACGTCGTTGCCCGGCGCCGCGATCTGGTTGTCGGTCCCCTCCCAGGTCACGCCGAACTGGTTCGATGTCGCCGTCGGCGCCAGCCCTTCGCCGATCCAAAAGCGTGTCTTGAGTGGGCTGAGATACTTCACCGCCGTGCCCATCGTGACGTGATAGTCGAGTGGCAGATCCGGCGTGATCGCAACCGTCGGGTTTTCGGCGCCTGGCCACAGGCTCGGCGGTATGGCGAGAACGACGTAGTCGAAGACGTCAGGCGCTTTCCCCTCGGCTTTGATGGTGACGTGGTCTTCGCCGATATCGATGGCGTGAACCGGCGTCGACTTGTGCAGGGTGCCGCCCTTCTTCTGCGTGTCGGCGGCAAGGCATTTCGCCAGCGCGTCGTTTCCTTCCGAGCATCGCAGCGTCTCCGTCTGGCTGAAGAAGGCATTGCAGTGTTTGGGAAGCGCGCCGCCTTTGACCACAGCCAGATTGGCGAGATAGCTCTGCTGATCGGTCGATTGGCCGGCGTCATTGGTGAATTGCTCCTCGATTGCGATCTTGGTCAGCCGGGAACAGTTCAGTTTCGCAATCCAGTCCGACAGCCGCCTCTGGTCGAGTTTCCCGGCGTTGGCCGCGCGCCAGGGCCTGTGCGGGTCGATGTCCTTGGCGCGCCGGCTCATCTTGTTGAAGGCATCCGTCATCTCGTCATAGACGCGGCGCAGCACCCTGTCCGATCGCTTCTTGCCGTCGAGGTACAGCGGCATGTCGAGATCGAGGGCGTCGAAATTGGAATCTGACGTAATGACCGACAGGCCGAGCTGGAATTCCTTCGCCAGGCTGAGCCAGATCGGGTGGTTGTAGCCGATGAGTTCGCCGCCCGCCTCGACCAGGCCGCCGCCGGACCGGGGCTGGCTCCAGACCCTGCCGCCGAAGCGGTCGCGCGCCTCGTAGATGGTTACGTCGCAGTAATCGATCAACTGGTGGCCGGCCATCAGGCCGGCAAGACCGCCACCCACGATCGCGACCCGCGGTCGCAACGTTGCGCTCATCGCAAGCCGCATGGCGTGGACGGTCGCCGTGGGCTTTCGCTCCTGCGGAGCTACTTTCTCCGCCACGGAAGGCCGGCGGTCCCTGCTCGACAGCCTGATGCCGAATCGCCGATTGAGGCGGCCATAAATCGAGCGCATGTTCAAAATCCCTTAAATCGATAAAGGACGGCAAACGCCGCCGAAGCTTCAGGACGCCGGGAAATGATCCGCGCGCCGGCCTGCCGCCGTGAATTGACGGCCCGCCACCATCAAAGATAGCCTGCAACTCAGGGGCGAGTCGAGGACAGGGGGCTCGGGATGGCGTCACGCAAAAAAGCAAGGGCAGGGATCGCGTCCCGGCCGAAATCAGCCTCTAGTCGAAAGGCGAAGGTGGCTAGCACCGGGCGCGGCCGAGTCGCAAAGGCAAAGGCGCGCGCTGCGAAAGCCCGGGTTAAGATCCGGGACAGCTATCGCCCGCCGGCAAAGGGCGCCCGGAGAATAAGAGACGCCGACCCGGGATTGCCAGTAGAGGTCAGCATCATGCTTCGCGGGCCGGAGCTGCCCGGTGCCGACGAACTCCCTAACCGGCCCCTGTCCGTCCGCGAGTTCAACGCCAGATATGCCGCCTCAAAACGGGACGCGGAGGAAGTGTCGCAAGTGCTGCGCAAGCTGGGCCTGAAAATCGTGGATGTATCGCTCCCCGCACGCTGCATGAAAGTCAGCGGCACTGTCGCGCAGATGGAGGCTGCGTTTCATCCTCGCCTGGGCGTGTACAAAAGTGCCGACCAGGGCGAATTCCGTGATCGCGAGGGCGACTACAAGGTACTTGCCTCGCTGAAGAAAATCGTGAAAGCGATACTTGGATTTGGCCAGCGACGTGCAGCGCGGCGGCGGCCCGCAAAGGCCGCGGCAAGGCGCGCGGATTCGAGAAAGTTCGAACCAAGCGACATCGAGCGCCATTATCATTTTCCTGCCGGCGATGCCGCCGGTCAAAGGATCGCGGTCGCGGAATTCGGCGGCGGCTATTTTGCCGGAGACCTCGCGAAGTATTGCAAGAAATTCAAACGCCCGGTGCCCAAGGTCAAAACCATTTCGATCGACGCGCCGATTCGCACCGAGGCGCAAGTCGACCGGCTGAAACCGCCGAAGCTGCGTAATGACGAATTCGATTCGACCGGCGAAGTGATGATGGACGTCGAGATCATCGCGGGGCTGTGCCCGAAGGCCGAAATTTCCGTCTACTTCGCGAAGGATCATCAGAAGGGCTGGGTCGACCTCATCAATCGTGCCATTGACGACAAGCCGGTGGTCTTGTCCATCAGCTGGGGGGCCTCCGAAGAGGGAGGCGGCTGGTCGAAGGCCGCGCTGAAGGCCATCAACGAAGCGCTGACCAAGGCTGCGCTGCTGGGTATCACGGTGTGTAGCGCCGCGGGCGACGATGGTTCCGGCGACATGCAGACGAACATGCAGGCGCATGTCGATTTCCCGAGTTCAAGCCCGTTCGTCCTTGCGGTCGGCGGGACCATGATGGGCCACACCTCCGGTAAAGCGGCTGAAAAAGTATGGCGCGTGGGCAAGGGTAAACGCATCCGCGGGGTTGGCGGCGCAACAGGCGGTGGGGTCAGCAGCATCTTTCCCCGGCCCGATTGGCAAAAGACCCACATAAAGTCAGTGAACAAGAACGGCAAAAACGGCCGCGTGGTGCCGGACGTCGCAGCCCTCGCCGGAACGACTATGGCGGCGGCACCAGCGCGTCGACGCCGCTGTGGGCGGCACTCATCGCGCGCGTCAACGCATTGCTTCCGCGCCGGCAACGGCGGCGCTATCTGACGCGGTTGCTCTACCAGGAGGCATCTCACGGTGGCCTGCTGGGGCAACTGGTTTGCCATGACGTCACCGTCGGTAACAACACGACCAGACCGAGACCGAACAAGGGCTTTAAGGCCACCAATGGATTCGACGCGGTATCCGGCTGGGGAACGCCGATCGGAACGGCGCTGCTGCTCGGGCTGACGTGAACGCTTCGCGGACGGTCTGCGGTCTGAGTGTGCCCGTCGGGCAAATCAAAAAAACCTGTCCAGCCCTTTTGTGAAAAATATTCCGCTTGTCGCGTCGGGCAAATCAGTGGTGTTTCTCTGCGCGTCTCACCCGACAAGAGGGGCGGCTCGCGATCGTCACGAAACGCGCGGTGGGATGCGGTGGACGTGGCGGCGCCTTTGACGAACGGCGCCAAGGCGGACGGCGAAGTCGTGTGGTCCTGACGCCTCGACGCCGGCGTCAAGCTTTGCGGAAGTATCCGCGAGGCGACGGTGACAAGAAAGCCCGATCACCGGGGAGAGCACGTTATAAGCCGTAAAACCATTGCGCAGGGAATGCCGGATTGCCTCCGCTGAACCTGTATGCTCGTGTGCGTTTGTTTTGTGCATGTTTGCACACGAGACCGCGGGTGCAGCGCGCATCCGGTGTTCCCTGCGCCCTCTGATTTCCGGGGGCGGAAGAGAAGAGCAAAACTCGGGCGAATTGAGCCGCGAGAATGCGAAGCTGTGTCGTTGTGTACGAAAGCGCTACACACTCTCACTCGTCATCGCCCGGCTTGACCGGGCGACCCAGTATTCCAGAGACGCCAGTGATTGAATCGAGAAGTCGCGGCGTACTGGATACCCCGCTTTCGCGGGGTACGACGGCTTTCTTCGGAGCCACGCAGGCGCGTCACATGCGCGGTCTAGCCACCCTTCACAAACTTCGCAAACGCCTCCGCGTAGTCCGGATGCCAGCGCGACAGCGCCGGGCGGTTCTCGACGATGTCGCCGGCGGCCCACAGCATGCGCCGTTCGTCGAGTTGCCGCGGCACGTCGTTGTCGGGGCAGAGGATGTAGAAATCGCCGGCATCGATGCGCGCGATCATGAAGTCCACGGTTTGCTCCGGCGTCCAGGCGCCCGCAGGCTTTTCGGTGCGGCCGCGCGAGGTGAGACCCGTAAAGACATGACCGGGAATCATCAGATGCGCGCTGATCCTGCAGCCATCAATGTTGCGCAATTCATGCTGCAACGCCTCGGTGAGGGCTTTCACGCCGGCCTTGGAGACATTGTAGGCGGGATTGCCGGGCGGGGTGGTGATGCCCTGCTTGGAACCGGTGTTGATGATGAGGCCGGGACGGCCACGTTCGATCATGTGAGGCGCAAAGACCTGCGTGCCATGGATGACGCCCCAGAGATTCACGGCGAGAATGCGCTGCCAGTTCTCCAGCGGGCCAAAGCTGGTGCTGTCCGGGCCGATGCCGGCATTGTTCATCAGGATGTCGGTGCCGCCGAACCGTTTTTGTACTGCGGCTTCCAGTCCCGCGACCTCGTCGAACCGGCTGACATCGACGGCCGCGGTCATGATGCTGTCGGCGCCGCCCGGCGCGGCCGATGCCAGTTTTGTCGCGGCCTCCTTGAGTCGGTCGGCGCCGAGGTCGGCAATGCAGACCTTCATACCGAGCTGCGCGAACCGCATCGCGGCGGCGAGCCCGATGCCGGACGCGCCTCCGGTGATTACGGCAACATGATTGGGCGACATCGCGGCATGGGGCATGGAATTTCCTCCGGACAGTTATGCGGCGCATCTATCGGGCTGGCGCCATACCTACCATGCACGAACCGGCATGGGAGATCTTCGTTCCCCGGCTTTGCCATTGACGGCTTTCACGAACAAGATGAACCGGTTACATATCCAGATCATAGAAGAAAATCCGGGGCAGGCATGAACTTTCCGTCGTTGTTTTCACCGCTCAAGATCGGCCCGTACCAGCTCAAGCATCGTCTCGCGATGGCGCCGCTGACGCGGATGCGGGCGGCGAAGCCGTCTCTGGCGCCGCGGCCCCTGAACGTCGAATATTACGCCCAGCGCGCGACGCCGGGCGGGTTGATCATTGCAGAAGCATCGCCGGTGATGGTCACCGGTTTCGGCAGCCCCGGCGTCCCCGGCATCTACACCGAACAGCAGATCGCGGGATGGCGGGAAGTCGTCGATGCCGTCCACGCCAAGGGCGGCGTGATCTTTCTCCAGCTCTGGCATGTCGGGCGGGTGTCGCATTCCTCGTTCCAGCCCGGCGGGGCCTTGCCGGTTGCACCGTCAGCGGTAGCGATCCCCGATTTGAAGACCGGGACGGCCGACGGCAAGGCGGTGCCTTACGAGACGCCGCGCGCGCTGGAGACTTCGGAGATTCCAGGCGTGATCGACGCCTACCGGCAAGCCGCGAAGAACGCGTTGAAGGCCGGGTTCGACGGCGTCGAGGTTCACGGAGCCAACGGCTATCTGATCGAGCAGTTTTTACAATCGCATACCAATCTGCGCACCGACCAGTACGGCGGATCGATCGAGAACCGCACGCGCTTCTTGATCGAAGTGACCAAGGCTGTGGTCGAGGTCTGGGGCGCCGACCGCGTCGGCGTGCGGCTGTCGCCCTACGGCGTGGCCAACGGCAGCGGCGAACCCGACCCGATGCCGCTCTACACCTACGCCGTCCAATCGCTCAACCCGCTCCGCCTCGCCTATCTGCATTTCATCGAGCCACGCTCCAGCGGCGCCGGCCGCGCCGAGGCCAACCATCAGAACGTGCCGTCGGCGATGGTGCTGTTCCGGCCGATCTGGAACGGCGTGCTGATCACCGCCGGCGGCTTTACCGGCGAGACCGCGGATGCGGCGATCGCCGCGGGCCATGCCGATGCGATCGCGTTCGGCCGCATCTTCATCTCCAATCCGGATTTGCCGCGGCGCCTGCAGCGCGGCTTCCCGCTGACGCCCTATAACCGTGCGACGTTCTATGGCGGCGAGGAAGCCGGCTACACCGACTATCCCGCGCATGATGAATTGGAGCAGGCCTGAAGCCAAACATGTTTCCAGAAGACGAAGCGGAGACGAAAAAGCCAAAAGCAGTGGCGCTCGGAAAACCCGCCGCGGGCCAATGCCTGTGCGGCAAAGTCGGCTTCGAGATCGACGTTCCCGCGCGCTGGGCCTGGCACGATCATTCCGCCTCGAGCCGTCGCGCACATGGCGCTGCCTATGCGACCTATGTCGGAAGCTGGCGCAAGCGTTTTCGGATCACCAGGGGCAAAGCCGAAATCACGCGCTACGAGGACAGGGCGACAAAGACCGTACGCAGTTTCTGCGCGCATTGCGGCACGCCCTTGTTTTACGAACGCGCGCGCTCGCCGCATATGGTGAACATTCCCCGCGCCCTGTTTTCGGGCCGCACCGGCCGGCAACCGCTCTATCACATCGCGATCGAGGAACTGCAGGAGTGGGCCTATACCGGCGAGCCGCTGGTGCCGCTGAAAGGGTTTCCCGGCGTGGTCTGGCAGCGCTCGAAAAAGAAGAAGCGTGTCAATCAAGAGGGGATGTTTTGATCAGGCCGTTCGTTGCCGCTTCGGCGCCTTGCTTCGCGACGTTTTTCGCGCCGATTTGGCGGGCATCGGCGCGACGAAATCGAGGCCGCGCCGGATCCACTTCTTCAGTCCGGCGTCGGTCCCGTACCCTTCCGGCGCGATGCGCACAAAGCCGGTCATCATGCGCCCGCGCATTTCCATCGGCTGGACGTGCGGCTCGCCGAGCACCGACGGATGCGCATCCGGCCCGACGCGCACCAGAATGCCGCCCTTTCCACTGACGGAACAGCACATGTTGCCACCGACCATGAAGCACAAACCGCCCATCATCTTCTTTTCAATCACGTCGGTTCGGCTCGACAGCAATTCGCGTACCCTCATCGCTGCCTTTTCATCGTAGGCCATTGGTGCTGCTACTTGTGATGATCCGACAGGATTTCCGAAAGGCGATCGAAGCTGCTCCGCCAGCCGGCGCCGACATTGCTTCGTTGGTCGGGCGCGACAATGTCCTGATGATGCACCGTAAGGCGCGTGCCTCCGTCGATCGGCTCCAACAGATAAGTCACAGTCGATGGCGTGCCGGGCGCCCCGGCCAGATGCCACGTTTGGACCAGTTTTCGCGGTGCGTCGACCTCGAGGAATTTTCCCTCGAGCGTATAGGGCTGGCCTCGCGCGATACCGGAGGCGCGCCACTGCCCGCCGACCCGGACGTCGCCGCTCCATTCCCGCGTGTCGAACACGCCCGGATTAACCCACCAGTCGACGATCTCGCGCGAGGCCAGGGCTTGAAACACCCGTTCCGGCGTCGTGGCGAGTTCGACGGAGGCGACGATGCGGCCGTCGATCAGGTCTGCAACTGCGCGTGCGCGCGTTTTGATCTCACTCATTTTGCCTCCAGGTTACGCTTCAGCCGCGTCAAACTCGCCTGCCAGAATGCGCGATAGCCCTCAAGCCAGCCGGCGACGCTTTGCAGCGGGATTGGGTTCACAGCATAGACGCGTTCGCGCCCGATCCGCGTGTCGACGACCAGACGTGCCTCGCGCAGCACCCTCAAATGCCGCGAAACGGCTGGCCGGCTGGTCCGAAAATCGGCCGCAAGCGTGCCGGCATTCGCCGGTCCGGCGCGCAGACGATCGAGAATGGCCCGCCGGGTTGGATCGGCGATGGCACGAAAGGCGTCTGTCTTTGCTTCTATCCGGGACATAATGTGTAACAGATTGATTACATATCCGACGGCTGCCGTCAAGTTCGGCGCGCGCATCGCCCGGACATGTCAGCGCGTGCTGATACGAAGTCGTTTGCGGTTGCCCGCGCAGGGCAGCCATGACCGTCGTCCATTGCCTCGGCCGTGCAGGTTTGATCATGTGCCTTCATCCCGCAGGCCAATGCGCCGCGGGCAGGAGGGGACATGAAAAATCGCATCACCGGGCGCTCGGCATTCCTTGCATTGCTGAAGGACGAGGGCATCACGCATCTGTTCGGCAATCCCGGCACCACCGAATTGCCGATCATGCACGCGCTGAAGGACCATCCCGACCTCACCTATGTGATGGCAATGCAGGAAAGCCTGGTCGTTGCGATGGCCGACGGCTTTAGCCGCGCTTCGGGGAAGCTCGTCGCCTGCAACGTCCACGTCGCGCCCGGCCTCGGCAATGCGATGGGCTCGCTGTTCAATGCGAAGTTCACGGGCACGCCGATGATCCTGACCGCGGGCCAGCAGGAGCAGGGCCACGGCCTGATGGAGCCGGTGCTGTATGGCCCGCTGGTGCAGATGGCCGAGCCGCTGGTGAAATGGGCGGTCGAGGTGACGCGGCTGGAGGATTTGCCGCGGATCGTGCGCCGCGCCGCGAAAATCGCAACCACGCCGCCGACCGGGCCGGTGTTCATCTCGCTGCCGGGCGACATTTTGAACGCGGAGGCCGGCATCGAACTCGGCCGCTCCACCCGGGTCGACACCCGCGTCAAACCCTCGGATGAATCGCTGCAGGCGCTGGCCGCGCGCATCCTCAAAGCCGAACGGCCGGTGATCATTGTCGGCGACGAGATCGTCAAGAGCGACGCGCTGCAGGAGGCCGCCCAGCTTGCGGAGACACTGGGCTGCCCGGCCTATCAATCCTCCACGCCTTACGGCGCGCACTTCCTGTCCGAGAGCCCCTGCTTCATGGGCGCGCTGGCGCGGGTCCAGAAGATCGCCCGCGATGCGCTGCAGCCTTACGATCTCATCATTGCGCTCGGCGGCGATCCCTTGCGGATGTCGGTCTACAGCGAAATCGATCCGTTGCCGGACGGACTGGGTATCGTGCAAATCGGCCTCGTCGACTGGGATCTCGCCAAGAACTACGGCGCCGAGATCGCGATCAAGGCCGACGTGAAGGAAACCCTGCGTGCACTGGTGCCGGCCTTGAAAGCGGTCGGCGGCGGCGCGCTCGAGACGCGTGCCAAGCAGGGATTGGCCGCGCTGGCGTCGAAGAACTGGACCGCGAAACGCAGGATGCTGGTCGACCAGATCTCGAAGGCCAGCGATAGATCGCCGATCGATGCGGACTGGCTGTCGTTGCAGGTCGTCGAGGCGATGCCTGATAATGCGATCCTCGTCGATGAAGGCCTGACGTCGGCGCGCCAGATGCTGGCGCTGCGCCCGCATCGCGACCGCTACGGTTATCACGCGCTGGCCTCCGGCGGCATCGGCTGGGGACTGCCGGCCTCCGTCGGCGTCAGCCTTGCCAATCCCGACCGGCCGGTGGTGTGCTATTCCGGCGACGGCAGCTCGATGTATTCGATCCAGTCATTGTGGACCGCGGCCAACCACAAGCTGCCGCTGACCTTCATCATCGTCAACAATGGCGGCTACCGCATCATCAAGCAGCGGCTGCTCGCGTTCCACGGCGACGACCATTACGTCGGCATGGATTTCGTCGATCCGCCGGTGGATTTTGCCGGCATCGCAAAATCGCTCGGGCTGGAAGCGATCAAGATCACCGATCCCGGGCAACTGAAGTCCGCACTGAAATCGGCGTTCAGCCGGCCGGGCGCGAGATTGATCGAGGTGGTGGTCAATAACGCAGTCAATTGAGGGATCAACGATCAATACAAGGAAAACCGTAGGGTGGGCAAAGCGAAGCATGCCCACCATGAAGGTACGCGATCGGAGAGATGGTGGGCACGGCGCGAAGCGCGCCTTTGCCCACCCTACAGCTTCATTCTGCGGCCGCGGCTTTGGGCGTCACGCGATACTGGCTAGCCGGATGCTCCGCCGTCAGCCGAGCGCGCCCCGCGCCGAACAGTTTTTCGCGCAGCGTGCCGCTCGTGTAGGCGTCCTTGTAGCGTCCGCGGCGCGTCAGTTCCGGCACCAGCATGTCGGCGATGTCCTCGAAATCGCCGGGCGAGGTCGCGAACGCGACATTGAGGCCGTCGACGTCGGTCGCTTCGAACCAGGTCTCGATGTCGTCGGCGACCTTTTCCGGCGTTCCGACCACGACCGGTCCGGCGCCGCCGATGCCGACATGTTCGACGACCTCGCGCACGGTCCAGACCCGGTCCGGATCGGCGCGGGTGACGTTGTCCAGCGCAGTGCGGCCGGCATCGTTCTGGACGTGGCGGACCTGCTGGTCGAGGTCGTAGCTCGAGAAGTCGACGCCGGTCCAGCCCGACATCAGCGCCAGCGCGCCCTCGGGATTGATGTGGCGGCGATAGTCCGCATATTTTGCCTTCGCCTCGGCTTCGGTGCGGCCAAGGATGATCGTCATCATGCTGAACATCAAAATCTCGGCCGGGTTGCGGCCCATCTCCCTGGCGAGGGTGCGGATCGCCGATACGCGCGGCCCGATGATCTTGGCCGACGGTCCCGACATGAACACGCATTCGGCGTGCTGGGCCGCGAACTGCCGGCCGCGTGGCGAGGTGCCGGCCTGATACAGCACCGGCGTGCGCTGCGGGGACGGCTCGCTCAGGTGAATCGCATTGAGTCGGTAATTGGCGCCTTCGTGCTCGATGCGATGCACCTTGGCGGGATCGGCAAAAATGCCGTGCGCGCGATCGCGCAGCACGGCGCCATCCTCCCAGCTGCCTTCCCAGAGCTTGTAGACCAGTTCCATATATTCGTCGGCGATGTCGTAGCGGTCGTCATGCGCGGTCTGCTTGTCCTTGCCGGCGCCGCGCGCGGCGCTGTCGAGATAGCCGGTCACCACGTTCCAGCCGATCCGCCCTTCGGTCAGATGATCCAGCGTCGAGATCCGCCGCGCGAACGGATAGGGCGGCTCGAACGACAGATTGCTGGTGACGCCGAAGCCGAGATTTTGCGTCACTGCCGCCATCGCCGGGATCAGCATCAGCGGCTCGTTCGCCGGCGTCTGCGTGGCGTTGCGCAGCGCGGCATCCGGGCTGCCGCCGAACACGTCATAGACGCCGAGCACGTCGGCGAGAAACAGGCCGTCGAAGCGGCCGCGCTCCAGCGTTTTCGCCAGATCGAGCCAGTAGGGCAGCCGGTTATAGTCGATCGTGCGGTCGCGCGGATGGGTCCACAGCCCGGGCGACTGATGCGCCACGCAGTTCATGGCAAAGGCGTTGAGCCGGATCTGTTTTTTCATGAGGGCGTTTCCAACGGCGAATTGTTGCATTCCCGTGCATTTTGGCAAGACCCATTTGCCGAAGCAGCACTTCCGGTGGTCTTGATATCTCGATAATAGGGACTGAACCAGATTCATATAGAGTGCGAAGGAATACCATGGCGACCAGAGACGACGCGATCGCAAGTGCACGTCAGCATCTTCACTCCGGAGAGTTTCTTGCCGAACTCAACCGCAGGGTCGGGTTTCAAACACAGAGCCAGCAACCTTTACCGGGCGATCCCTTGCGCGCCTATCTCGTGGAAGGACTGCAGCCTGCATTTGAAGAGCTCGGGTTTTCGACCCGGGTGATCGAGTCGCCGATCGGCAAGGGCCCGTATCTGCTGGCAGACTATCGCGAGGATCCTTCGTTGTTGACGGTCCTCTCCTACGGCCATGGCGATGTCGTCGGCGGCATGGTCGGCGAATGGCGCGACAATCTTGATCCGTGGCAGACCACGACCAAAGGCGATCGCGTCTATGGCCGGGGCACCGCCGACAACAAGGGTCAGCACAGCATCAACATGGCGGCGCTGCGCGCGGTCCGCGAGGCCCGCGGCGGCAAGCTCGGCTTCAATGCCAAGTTCATCATCGAGACAAGCGAGGAGATCGGCTCGCCGGATCTCGCGCAGGTCTGCCAGTCACTGCATCGTGACCTGGCGGCCGATCTGTTGCTCGCTTCCGACGGCCCGCGGCTTACGGCGGATCGTCCCACCGTCTTCCTCGGCTGCCGTGGCGGCGTGCGAATCCATCTCGATGTGAACCTGCGCGAAGGCGGCAATCATTCCGGCAATTGGGGTGGCCTGCTCGCCAATCCCGCGACCATCCTGGCAAACGCCATCGCCTCGCTGGTCGATCACAGGGGGCGGATGAAGCTCGATGTGATGAAGCCGCCGCGGATCTCGAACCAGATCCGCGCAGCACTTGCCGATGTGGAGGTCGAGCCCACGGCGGATGAGCCGCAGGTTTCCGAGAACTGGGGCGAGGATGGCCTGTCCGCCGCCGAACGCGTCTATGCCTGGAACACGCTGGAAGTGCTGGCGATGTCATCGGGCGATATCGAGCAGCCGGCGAACGCGATTCCGGGGGTGGCGCGGGCCGTCCTGCAGCTTCGCTTCGTGGTCGGCACGGAATATGAAAGGGTGGTCGACGCGGTTCGGGCGCATCTGCACGCAAACGGCTTTCCGATGGTGGAAGTCAGCGGGCAGCAGCGGTTTGGCGCGTCGCGTACCGATTTCGACAGCCCCTGGGTCAACTGGGCGGCGAACTCGATCCGGCAGACCACGGGAAAGGCGCCGGCGATCCTGCCGAATATCGGCGGCTCGCTGCCCAACGGCGTCTTTGCGGATGGGCTCGGCCTGCCGACGATCTGGATTCCGCACTCCTATCCCGGTTGCTCGCAACATGCGCCGGACGAACACATTCTGCTGCCCGTCACCGAGGAAGCGCTGGCCATCATGGCCGGTCTGTTCTGGGATCTGGGTGAGATGCCGCCCAAATCCCAGAGGACATGAGCGAAGCAGAATCTCATCACTGAAAGGGATTGTAGATGGCGTTCTCCGCGGTCGAAGGGCGTGAAGTATCGTCCGTGCCGAAACAACAGGATGTTACAAAACTCATCGTCGCCACCTCGATCGGCAACGCGCTGGAATGGTACGACATCGCCGTTTACGGCTATTTCGCCATTTATGTGTCGAAAGCCTTCTTCCCGAATGACGATCCGACGACATCGCTGCTGCTGACCTTCGGCACCTTCGGACTGTCGTACCTGGCGCGTCCGATCGGTGGGGTCATGCTTGGCGCCTATGCGGATCGTTACGGCCGCAAGGCGTCGCTGATGGTCTCCATCGTCATGATGACGTTCGGCACGCTGTCGCTGGCGTTGATGCCGAGCTACGCGACCATCGGCCTTCTTGCACCGATCGCGGTCATCCTCGCGCGTCTGGTGCAGGGCTTTTCCGCCGGCGGCGAGTTCGGAAGCTCGACCGCTTTTCTGGTGGAGCATATGCCGCACCGGCGTGGCTTCGTCGCAAGCTGGCAATTCGCGAGCCAGGGGCTGAGTGGATTGCTGGCATCGGGATTCGGCGCCTGGCTTACCTCGGCGATGAGCCCCGCCGACCTGCAATCCTGGGGCTGGCGCATTCCCTTCCTGTTCGGTGTGCTGATTGGGCCGATCGGCATCTACATCCGAAACAATATCGAAGACGCGACTGCGCCGCCGGCTGCCAAACACGACTCCGTGGTGGCTAAGGTGTTCGCAGAGCAAAAGCTTCGTGTGCTGCTCGGAATCGGCGCGATCGCGGTGACGACCTCCGTCAACTACCTGATCGTCTACATGCCGACCTATGTGGTCAAAACGCTGAAGCTGCCGCCGTCGGTCGGGTTTCTGGCGGCGCTGGCTGCCGGCGTTGCTGTCACCTTGTTGCCGCCGATCGCGGGAATGATCTCGGACCGGATCGGACGCACCACTCACATGATCGCGCTCTGTCTGCTGCTGCTGGTCTCAGTCTTTCCTGCCTTCCTGATATTGACGAGAACGCCGACGCCGATGGTGATCATTCTGGTCGTGCTTTGCCTCGGCGCCATGAAGGCCATTTACTTCGGGCCTCTCGCGGCGCTGATGTCCGAACTGTTTCCGCCGGCAACGCGCGCCACCGGCCTGGGCTTGAGTTACAACATCGGTGTCACGATATTCGGCGGCATGGCGCCGGCAACTATGACCTGGATGGGAAGCTTTGCCTTGTTCGGCGATCTCGCGCCCGGATATTACCTCACGTTCTGCGCCATCGTGAGCCTGTCTGCGCTGGTCACGATCCGGCGAACGTCCGCGGATGACGGTTTCGCCTAGCGGAATATTATTTCGGTTCAGAGTTTCGCTGGACGAAATAAAGCTCTGTCACGCGCGCGCCGCTCTCTCTAGGATCAGGGGGAGTAGTGGAGAGGCGATCGATGCAGGACGTTCGGTTCGGATTCCAGGCGACAGCGGCCGGCGTGGCCGGTGTGCCCGACCAGCAACTCTATTCCGACCTGATGGCAGGTTATGACGCCGCCTGGCTGCTGGAGCACCATTTCAGCGATTACTACCCGACGCCAAGTCCGCTGCTGACGCGCTTTGCGGAAGAAGTCTGCCCGCGCTATTCCAGCGCGATGCGCAAGGGCAGGACGGCATGAACGCGTCCACCATGCAGACGCCAGCGAGAGCGGGCAAGAAGAAGCCGCAACTCGTGCCGGGCCAGCCCGACAAGTTCAACGCGATCCAGAAAGTGTGTGCGATCCTGCGGGTGCTGGCGCAACGTTCGCCGCTGCGGCTGACCGAGATCGCCGACGCCACATCGCTCAACAAGGCGACGACGCTGCGTATTCTGGCCTCCCTGATCGAGGAAGGCTTTGTCAGCCGCGTCGCCGGCGCCAAGACCTATGAACTCGGGCAGGAGGCGCGGGTGATGGCGGTCGGCGCGCGGCGTTCGGTCGATATCGCCGAACTGGCGCAGCCGAGCCTGCTGCGGCTTTCCGAGAAATCCGCCGACACCGCGCTGTTGTCGGTGCGCAGCGGCGTCGAGGCGCTGTACCTGGCGCGTTCAGTCGGCAGCCATCCGCTGCAGCCGAATTACCTGCAGATCGGCAGCCGCAGGCCGCTCGGTGTCGGCGCCGGCAGCCTTGCCTTGATGGTATGGTTGCCTGATGCCGAGATCGAGGCGATCATCGAAGTGATCGTGCCGCGGCTGGCGAAATCGCCGCGTATCACCCCGAAATATTTGCGCGAGCGGATCGTGGCGGCGCGCAAGCATGGCCATACCGTGCTGATCGATGCCGCCTATCCCGGCATGGGAGGGGTCGGCGTACCGATCCGCGACGATACCGGCGAGGTGGTGGCGGCACTGAGCATCGGCGCTTCCAGCGACCGCATCCGGCGGCGCGAGGTGGAACTGGCCGAGATGTTGAAAAAGGAGGCGCAAGTGCTGGCGCGGGCGATGGCGCAGCCCGCCAAGGCGAATTCGGCTAAGGCAATTATCAAGATAAGCTAAAGGCCACGGCGTCTTGCGGGAGCCCGGGCTTTCAGGCCATCATGCCGCCGCCAATGCCGGCATTGCAGGACCCCTGCCTCAAATCGCATGACGCCACTTTCGGATGCTCCCGACGCCGCCGTTATCAAGGCGTTCGCTGAAATTCCCGCATTACTCGAACGAACTCCGGCGCTGGTCGTGCGCGGCCGGTTTCTCGACTGCGACTGCCTGCTCGGTCCGATGGGTCGTCCCTTCCACGTGTCGATCCGGGCCGGCCGGATCACTGACCTGACACAAGCGCCGGTGCTGATGCGATCCTGGCGTTTCTCGTATCGTGCGACACCAGCCGCATGGGCCGAATACTGGCAAGCGTTGCCGAAGCCGGGGTGGCACGATCTGCTCGCACTGACCAAGCGTGGGGAGGCGGTGCTGGAAGGCGATCTGCACCCTTTCATGGCGCATCTGCAGTATTTCAAGGATCTGCTGGCGCTGCCGCGGCTTGATGCCGCAACGGTGTCGTCGTGAACGGTACCATCGAGCCGATGGTCGGCCGCTACGTCCATGTCGAGATCGATGGCGCGATGCATCGCATCTATTTCGAGGAAAACGGCGCCGGCATCCCGCTGGTGTGCCTGCACACCGCCGGCTCCGACGGGCGGCAATGGCGGCATCTGCTGGCGGATGAAGAGTTCGCAAAGAACTTCCGCATTATCGCCTTCGACATGCCCTGGCATGGCAAGTCCAATCCGCCGGCGAACTGGCGCGGCGAGGAATATCAGCTCACCACCGCGCGCTACACGCAGACGATCCGCGCGTTCTGCGGCGCGTTGAAGCTGGACAAGCCCGTAGTGATGGGATGTTCGATCGGTGGCCGCATCGTGCTCAATCTCGCGATAGACCATGCCGCCGAATTCCGCGCGCTGGTCGGGCTCGAAGCCGCCGATTTTCAGGCCCCCTGGTACGACACCACCTGGCTGAACCGCCCCGATGTCCATGGCGGAGAGATTTGCGCCGCGCTGGTATCCGGCCTGATTGCGCCGCAGAGCCCGCAAGCCTCGCGGATGGAGACGCTATGGGGCTACAAACAGGGCGGTCCCGGCGTATTCAAGGGCGATCTCTATTTCTACCGGGTCGACGGCGATTTGCGCGGCCGGGTCGAGGCGATCGATACTAAAGTATGCCCGCTCTATCTGCTCACGGGCGAGTATGATTTTTCCTGTACGCCGGAAGACACCAAACGGACCGCGGCCGCCATTGGGGGCGCCCGCGTCGAGATCATGGAGCAGCTCGGTCATTTCCCGATGAGCGAGAACCCCGAACAGTTTCGCCGCTACATCGCGCCGGTTCTCGGCGAGATTCTCACGCAATCGATACCAACCAGACAGGGAGTACACGTATGAAACGCCAGTACATCATCGGTTACGCGCTTGCCGCCGCGCTCTGCGCCGGCCAGGCCAACGCCGAAGAGCTGACGGGAACGCTGAAGAACATCAAGGAAACCGGCGCGATCACGCTCGGTTTCCGCGATTCCTCGATACCCTTTTCCTATCTCGACGACAACCAGAAGCCGATCGGCTTCGCGATGGACATCTGCTACAAGATCGTCGACGCCGTGAAGAAGGAGCTCAAGCTCGACAAGCTCGAAGTCAAGCTCAATCCGGTGACGTCATCGACCCGCATCCCGTTGCTGGCCAATGGCACCGTCGACCTCGAATGCGGTTCGACCACCAACAATGCCGAACGCCAGAAGCAGATCTCCTTCACCAACACCCACTTCCTGACCGCGAGCCGCTACGTCTCCAAGAAGGCGAACAAGATCAACGCGATCGACGATCTCAAGGGCAAGTCGGTGGTTTCGACGGCGGGCACCACCAACATCAAGCAGCTGACCGAGGCCAACGCCGCGCGCGGCCTCAACGTCAATATCATCCCGGCCAAGGATCACGCCGAAGCCTTCCTGATGGTCGAGACCGACCGCGCGGTTGCCTTCGTGATGGACGACATCCTGCTGGCGAGCCTCGTCGCCGGATCCAAGGCGCCGGACGACTACGTCATCTCCAAGGACGCGTTCTCAAAACCCGAGCCCTACGCCATCATGCTGCGCAAGGACGATCCCGCTTTCAAGAAGGTGGTCGATGGCGCAACCGCGGCGCTCTATACCAGCGGCGAGGGTCAGAAGCTCTATGACAAATGGTTCACGCAGAAGATTCCGCCCAAGGGATTGAACCTCAACGCGCCGATCAGCGCGGAGCTGAAGCACGAGTTCGCCAAACCGTCGGACTCGCCGGATCCCGATTCCTACAAATAACGGCGTCCTGACCCACGCTGGGGGCTTGTTGGCCCATGCAATGGCCCGACCATTGCATGGGCCTTAAGTTCTGGAGTCTTAAGTTCTGGAATTTTGGGCCGGATGGCGGCCGAAAGTTGCGTTCTTTTCCGGCCCGATTTGTGCATTATTGCCGCCATCCAAGCGAGGAGAGACGAATGAAATGCCTGCGTATGGTTGGGCTCGTGATCGGCGCCGCTTTCTGCGCCGCGCAGGCCAACTCCGAAGAACTGACGGGAACGCTGAAGAAGATCAAGGAAACCGGCGCCATCACCATAGGCTACCGCGACTCGTCCATTCCGTTCTCCTATCTGGACGACAACCAGAAGCCGATCGGTTTTGCGATCGACATCTGCCTTGCGATCGTCGACGCCGTGAAGAAGGACCTCAAGCTCGACAAGCTCGCGGTCGAATTCAACCCGGTGACGTCGTCTACCCGCATCCCATTGCTGGCCAACGGAACCATCGACCTCGAATGCGGATCGACCACCAACAACGCTGACCGTCTGAAGCAGGTGGCGTTCACCAACACCCACTTCCTGACCGCGACCCGTTTCGTGTCCAAGAAGTCCTCCAAACTCGGCTCGATCGAGGATCTCAAAGGCAAATCGGTGGCCTCGACCTCAGGCACCACCAACATCAAACAACTCACCGAAGCCAACGCCGCCCGCAGCCTCGGCATCAACATCATCCCGGCGAAAGAGCATGCCGAATCGTTCCTGATGGTCGAGACCGATCGTGCGGTTGCGGCGGTGCTGGACGATGTCCTGCTCGCCAGCTTCGTCGCCGGGTCGAAAGATCCCGGCGCCTACGTCATTTCCACGGACGCGTTCTCCAAGCCCGAGCCCTACGGCATCATGCTGCGCAAGGACGATCCGGATTTCAAGAAGGTCGTCGACGCCGCCACCGCCGCGCTGTACCAGAGCGCCGACGGCCAGAAGCTGTACGACAAGTGGTTCATGCAAAAAATCCCGCCCAAGGGATTGAACCTCAACACGCCGATCGGCGCGGAGCTGAAGCATGAATTTTCGAAACCGTCGGATTCTCCGGATCCGGATTCCTACAAGGCGATGTGAGCCGGTCGACGGCGTAGCCCTGGCGCACGGAAAGCTCGCGTGAACTATCACTGGAACTGGAGTATCTTCTTTGAGCCGGCCCCGAACGGGACCGGCACCTATCTCGACATGCTGCTGTCCGGGCTGCTGCTGACGATCGAGACCTCGCTCTGCGCCTGGATCATTGCGCTGGTGTTCGGCGCGGTTGTGGGCGTCATGCGCACGCTGCCGTCGAAGGCCGCGTCCCGGATCGGCTTTGCCTATGTCGAATTTTTCCGCAACATGCCGCTGCTGGTGCAGCTGTTCATCTGGTTCTTCGTGTTGCCGGAAATCGTGCCGCAGGACTGGGGGCTGTGGCTGAAGCAGATGCCCCATGCGCCGTTCTACACCGCGGTCATCGGGATCGGCCTGTTCATGTCCGCGCGGGTCGCCGAACAAACCCGCGCCGGCGTCAACTCCCTGCCGCGCGGACAGAAGATGGCGGCGACCGCCCTCGGGCTGACGACGGCGCAGACCTACCGCTATGTGCTGCTGCCGATGGCGTTCCGGATCATCATGCCGCCGCTGACCTCCGAATTTCTCTCGACCATCAAGAATACTTCGGTGGCGATCACCATCGGCCTGATCGAACTGACCGGCGAGGCCCGGGCGATGCAGGAATTTTCGTTTCAGGTGTTCGAGGCCTTCACCGGGGCTACCGTGCTGTACCTCCTGATCAATATCGTGGTTGTCGTCGCCATGCGCTTCCTTGAGCGCAGCATAGCGATCCCCGGCTACATCACGGGGAAATAGCCGATGTTCGCCAATTTCGACTTCGATGTCATCCGCCGCTCGCTTGGCTATCTGTTCTTCGACGGCATGACGTTCACGCTGACGCTGACGGGGCTGGGCGCGTTGGGCGGCCTGATCTTCGGTACGCTGATCGCACTGATGCGGCTCTCCGGCTACAGACTGCTCGGCCGCATCGCCGGACTCTATGTCGATCTGATGCGCTCGCTGCCGCTGGTGCTGGTTATCTTCTGGTTCTATTTCCTGGTGCCCTATATCGGGCAATGGGTGACCGGATCGTCGCGGCCGATCCGCGTCGGCGCGTTCACCTCCTCGCTCGTCACCTTCATCCTGTTCGAGGCGGCGTATTTCTCGGAGATCATGCGCGCCGGCATTCAGTCGATCTCGAAAGGACAGCCCGCCGCCGCAAGCGCGCTGGGCCTGACCTACGCCCAATCGATGCGCTATGTCGTGCTGCCGCAGGCGTTCCGGAACATGTTGCCGGTGCTGCTGACGCAGACCATCGTGCTGTTCCAGGATACGTCGCTGGTCTATGTGCTCTCGATCCCGGACTTCCTCGGCGCCGCCAGCAAGGTGGCGCAGCGTGACGGCCGGCTGGTCGAGATGTACCTGTTCGCGGCCGTGGTCTATTTCGCAATTTCCTGTTTCGCGTCCTTTGGCGTCCGGCGCCTGCAGGCACGCATTGCCATTGTCCGGTAGAGAAGCACGCATGATCGAGATCAGCCACGTCGATAAATGGTACGGGCCGAGTTTCCAGGCGCTGAGGGATTGCACCACCAGCGTCGCCAAGGGCGAGGTGGTGGTGGTGTGCGGTCCGTCGGGTTCGGGAAAGTCGACGCTGATCAAATGCGTCAACGCGCTGGAGCCGTTTCAGGCCGGCGAGATCATCCTCGACGGCATCAAAGTCAACGATCCCAAGACCGATCTGCCGAAGCTGCGCGCCCGTGTCGGCATGGTGTTTCAGCACTTTGAGCTGTTCCCGCATTTGAAGATCATCGAGAATTTGTGCCTGGCGCAGGAGAAGGTGCTGGGCCGGTCGCATGACGAGGCGATGGCCAAGGCTGCAAAATTGCTCGACCGCGTCGGGCTGAAGGACCACGCGCGCAAATACCCGGCCGAATTGTCCGGAGGACAGCAGCAGCGCGTCGCGATTGCCCGCGCACTGGCGATGGACCCGATTGCGATGCTGTTCGATGAGCCGACCTCGGCGCTTGATCCCGAAATGATCAGCGAGGTGCTTGACGTGATGGTCGATCTCGCCCGCGAGGGCATGACCATGATGGTCGTCACGCATGAGATGGGTTTCGCCAGCAAGGTCGCGCACCGGGTGATCTTCATGGATCAGGGCGAAATCGTCGAGGACGCGCTGAAGACCGATTTCTTCGGCAGCCCCCGCAGCGACCGCGCGCAGAAGTTTTTGTCGAAGATTTTGTCGCATTGAGCGCATGGCTGCCCATCCCCGTCATTGCGAGCGAAGCAATCCATCGTGCGGCAAAGCAAGTATGGATTGCTTCGTCGCTTGCGCTCCTCGCAACGACGAGGGTATGCAATATCGCGTTTGGTCCCAAAAATCCGTCGATCAAGCGTTAACGATTGGCTTATAGTGTCCGCCGCAACCGTCCCCGCCTCGGAGAAACCCGCCTTGGAACAGATCGCTTACGTCAACGGCTCGTTCGTGCCCATGTCCGAGGCCAAGGTCTCCGTCCTCGATCGCGGATTCCTGTTCGCCGACGGCATCTACGAGGTCGCCGCCGTGCTTGACGGCAAGCTGATCGACAATGCCTCGCATCTGGCGCGGCTGGAGCGCTCGGTCGGCGAAATCCAGCTTGAATTGCCGGAGACGACGGCGCGGATTCAGGAAATCCAGAAAGAGCTGGTCGCGCGCAACAACCTCGTCAACGGCATGGTCTATCTGGAGGTGACGCGCGGCGCCGATACCGGCCGCGACTTTGCGTTCCCAAAAGGCGTCAAGCCGACGCTGATCATGTTCACCTCGGTCAAGGATATCATTGGCGCGCCGTCGGCCAAATCAGGCATCGGCGTCATCACCGTGCCCGACCTCCGCTGGACCCGGCGCGATATCAAGAGCGTGGCGCTGCTGGCGCAGGTGCTGGCCAAGCAGGCCGCGGCGGAAGCGGGCGCCGGCGAGGCCTGGATGATCGAGGATGGCAAGGTCACCGAAGGCGGCTCATCATCGGCCTTCATTCTCACCCAGGACGACGTGCTGGTGACGCGCCAGAATGGCAGCGCGATTTTGCCCGGCTGCACCCGCAAGGCGGTGGTCGCACTCGCAGAAGAACGCCAGCTCCGCGTCGAGGAGCGCGCCTTCTCGATCGAGGAGGCGCTGGCCGCCAAGGAAGCCTTCATCACCAGCGCGACCGTGTTCGTGCAGGCGGTGGTGACCATCGACGGCAAGAAGGTCGCCAATGGCAAGCCCGGCCCGATGACGGGCCGGCTGCGCGAGATCTATGTCGATTTCGCCGAGGCGACGGCGGTGTAACGCCAGCGGCCCCTTACGCCACCGCGGCCTTCGCCCTCACCGGAGGCACGGCGCGGAAACTGATCGCGAGCCGGTTCCAGGCGTTGATGGTCGCGATCAACATGGTCAGGTTGACCGTCTCCACGTCCGAGAACTGGGCGCGCACGTCTTCATAGACGTCATCGGGCGCGTGGGTTTCCGAGATCAGGGTCACCGCCTCGGTCCACGCCAATGCAGCGCGTTCGCGCTCGGAATAGACGGGTGATTCCCGCCACGCGTTCAACAGATACAGCCGCTGTTCGGTTTCGCCATGCTTGCGGGCGTCGGCCGTGTGCATGTTGATGCAGTAGGCGCAGCCATTGATCTGCGAGGCCCGGGTCTTGACCAGTTCGATCAGGGACTGCTCGAGGCCTGACGCCTGCACCTGGGCTTCGAGTGCGCTGAGCGCCTTGATGGTGTCGGGCGCGGCTTGGTAGAAGTTCATGCGGGGTTTCATGGTGGTTCTCCTCTATCGGACTGGATGGATATTCCTAGTGGGCGCCGCCGCTTTCAAGATGGTCCGGCTTCTTCAGCAGCAGGGCTGCCATGAGCGCGACGATGAGCGCGGCACCGAGCAGATAGAAGGTATCGCTGAAGGCCAGGATGTAGGCCTGCTTCTGCACGATATGGCCGAGCGCGACATAAGCGCGATGCACGGCGTCAACGCGGTCGATCACGCCGTGGTTCGTGAAATACTGAGTGAGTTGTTCGATCCGGGTGCGGGTCGCCTGTTCGAACACAGACACTGACTGCATCAAGACATTGGAATGATACTGCTCGCGCTTGGTCAGCAGCGTCTGCAGTGCGGCGATGCCGATGGCGCCGCCGAGGTTGCGCATCATGTTGAACAGCGCGGACGCAGACCCGGCATTCTCCGCCTCGATTCCGGCAGTCGCGACCGCCGAGAGCGGAGCAAACACAAGGGCCTGACCAACGGCACGGACAACATTCGGCCAGAACAGTTGATCAGCCGCGTAGTCGTTGGTCATGTAGATGTTCATGAAGTTGGAGACTGCGAACAGCGCAAAGCCAATGCCGATCACGAGGCGTGGGTCGAAGCGCTTCATCAGCCGCGGCACCAGCGGGATCAGCAACAGTTGCGGCAGGCCGGTCCAGGCCAGCACCATGCCGATCTGCTCGGAATTGTAGCCCTGGATGCGCGACAGATAGACTGGCAGGATGAACACGGAACCGTAGAGCGCGACGCCGAGCAGGAAGTTGGCCAGGATGCCGAAGCCGAAATTGCGGCGGAACAGCAGGCGCAGGTTCAGCAGCGGCTTTTTCGCGGTCAGTTCGATCCACAGGAACGCAGTCAGCGCAACGGCGGCGATCACGGAAAGGCGGACGATGAAGGGCGAGCCGAACCAATCGTCCTTGTTGCCTTCTTCCAGCACGGTCTGCAGCGCGCTGAGGCCAACCGCCATGGTGATGATGCCCGGCCAGTCGCCCTCGCGCAGCAGCGACAGCTTCATCGGCTTCGATTCCAGCGAGAAGTAGAGCATTCCGATCATGATCGCGCCCGGCACGACGTTGACATAGAAAATGAACTGCCAGCCCCAGTTTTCCGTGAGATAGCCGCCGATGGTCGGGCCGATCGCCGGCGCGAAGGTCGCTGACAGCGCGAACAGCGCCAGACCGACCGGCTGCTTTGGCTTCGGCAGCAGCGTGATGATCAGCGTGAACGCCATCGGGATCAGCACGCCACCGGTAAAACCCTGGATCGCGCGGAGCACGATCATCTGCGGCAGATCCTGCGCAAAGGCGCAGGCCATCGACAGCAGCAGGAACAGCACCGCGTTGGTCAGGAGATAGATGCGGATCGAGAACACCTGCGCGAGCCAGCCGCTCAAGGGGATCACCACGATCTCGGCGACCAGATAGGAGGTCGAGATCCAGCCGCCATCATCGATGCCGGCGCCGATCGCGCCCTGAATATCCGCGAGCGACGCGTTGACGATCTGGATGTTGAGCACCGCCATGAAGGCGCCGAGCGTGGCGCCGATCACCGCGATCCAGGTCTTCGCGGAGATCGCCGCCGTCGCCTCGCCCGGGGTCGCTGCGGTTTTGGGCGCGCCGATGCCGGCGGGAACGGCGTTGAGGGCGGGCTGGAATGTGGTCATGGCGGTCTCCTCTTGCTTGAGAGGCAGGATGCATTAGGCGGTCGGTTTCGATAATCACGGAAAATGTGGAAGGATTGTCCGGTCAAACTGGATAATCCTTGAGCTGACAGACGCCCCTAGCTGCCGTTTGGTGGGCGGGGCTGGTCGGAAGCGAGTCGGGCCCTGGTTTCGCGCTCGGCCAGCACGGTCGTCTTGGTGTTGATGGTCGGCTCGGCCGACATGCCCGGGCGCAGCAGGCCTGTCAGCGTGTGATCGTCGAGCACGATCTTCACCGGCACCCGCTGCACGATCTTGGTGAAATTGCCGGTGGCGTTGTCGGGGGGCAGCAGCGCGAATTCGAGACCGCTGGCCGGCGACAGGCTGTCGACATGGCCCCGCAGTTTGGTGCCGTGGAAACTGTCGATCTCGATCTCGACCGGCTGGCCGTTGCGCACATGGGTGAGCTGGGTTTCCTTGAAATTCGCCACCACGTAGACCGCATCGAGAGGAACGACCGCCATCAACTGCGTGCCGCCCTGCACGTACTGGCCAACCCGGAGCGAACGGGCGCCGACCGTGCCTTCGACCGGCGCGGTGATCCTGGTGTACGACAGGTTCAGCGCGGCCTGCGTTTCGACCGCGCGGGCGCGATCGAGTTGCGCGACCGCCTTGGCACGTTCCGTGGTGAGGACGTCGACCTTGCGCTGCGCGGCGAGCAGGCCCGATTTGCCGTGCTGGAGCTGGGCCGTCTTTTCGCGCAGCGCCGCGTCGGTCTGCTGGGCGCGCTGGATAGTGCCGGAGCCGGTCTTCATCAGCCCGTCGTAGCGGGCCCGTTCCTCTTGGGCGAATTGCAGATTGGCTTCGGCGGCGGCGACGTCGGCGGTGCCTTGCTCGATGATCGGCGCTTGCAGCGAAATCTGCGCATCAAGGTTGCGCACGGCGGCTTCCGACGCATCGACGTCGGCATGGGTCTGGTCGAGCGCGGCCCTGAAATCGCGATCGTCGATCCGGGCCAGCAACTGGCCGGCTTTGACCTTCTCATTATCGCCGACCAGCACCTGGGCGATATAGCCGGAGACTTTTGGCGAGATGATCGTGGAGTCCGCCTTCACATAGGCGTCATCGGTCGATTCCAGATACCGGCCCGTGGTGAGGTAGCCGTAGCCAAAATCCGCCGCACCGGCGATTCCGAGTGCCAAGGCCAGCGCCAAAGCGGCGCGCTTCACCGCCGCCCGCGACGGGCGAAGGCCGATTTTCGGTTTGACATCAGAGACATAAGAAGCGGTCGACATGGCATCCTCTAGGAACCTGGGGAGCGCCCTCCCACGAGGGCGCTGGGTACGACCTGAAGATGCAATGTCATCGGCGATATGATAATCCCGGGAAAACTGGAAGCATTATCCAGTGAGAGCGGATAATCGGAGACTTCCCGATGGATCGTTTGACCAGTCTGACGGCCTTTGTCCGGGTGGTTGATAGCGGCGGGTTTTCCGCCGCCGGGCGCCGCCTCAGCATGTCGACGACGATGGTGAGCAACCACGTCCAGTCGCTGGAAGACCGGCTCGGCGCGCGGCTGCTTCACCGCACCACGCGCAAGGTCAGCCTCACCGAAATCGGCAAGGCCTATTACGACCGCTGCGTCCAGATCCTCACCGATCTCGAGCAGGCCGACGATATCGCCGGCGCCCAGCAATCGACGCCGCGCGGCACGCTGAGGATCTATGCCGCGACCCACATCGTGCCATTCATCGCGCCGGTGGTCGCCGAATTCCTTTCGACATATCCCGACACCAAGGTTGATCTGAGCATGGGTGAGCGAACCGTCGACATGATCGACGAGGGATACGATGTGGCGGTCCGCATGACGCAGCCGCCGGACTCGAGCCTGATCGTGCGCAGCCTCGCCACCTGGCGGCAGGTGCTGTGCTGCTCGCATGCCTATCTCGAAAAATATGGCCGGCCTGAGCAATTGTCCGACCTGTCGGAGCGCAATTGCGTTCGCCACGTCAACTATCCCTATCAGGACGAATGGCGGTTTGTCGATCGCAAGGGTACGCCGGCATCGGTGCGGGTGTCCGGCAATCTGATCTCCAATAGCGGCGAGACTCTACGCGTGGCGGCGCTGCACGGCCACGCGATAGCTCTTGCCGCGGGTTTTCTGGTTCATGAGGATCTCGAATCCGGCCGTCTGGTGCGTTTGTTGCCTGAGTATCGGCCGGTCGAATTATCGATGAACGCGGTCTATCCGCATCGCCATCATCTGTCGGCGAAGGTCAGGACCTTTATCGACATGCTCGCGCATCACAGCGCCGAGCAGCAGAAGCTGATCAATCCATATTCGTGATGCGTCCGTCATTGCGAGGAGCGAAGCGACGAAGCAATCCAATCTTTCCTTGTGTGGCGAGATGGATTGCTTCGCGGAGCCTGTCATCGGGCGCGCATTCGCGCGACCCGTTGGCTCGCAATGACGTTGCCAGAGCGTGCGGCAATGCCATAAATTCCGGTCGACAAATATGGGAACGCCGGCGAATGTTTATGTGCAGATCAGCGTCATCAGACCGTCGCGCGACGCTGTTTGCAGCAATCGCCGCATTCGCCTCGATTTCCACCCCGCTATCCGCCGCCGAATTCGGCCCACCACCAAACGCGGTGCTGTCGCTCGACAAGCTTTCCAAGATCGACGATTTCATCAATGGCCAGGTCGCCGAAGGAAACATTCCCGGCGCCGTCGTCCTGATCCAGCGTCACGGCAAGCCGGTCTATTTCAGATGTTTCGGCAAGCGCGATGTCGACGCCGGCATCGAGATGACTTCGGACGCGATCTTTCCGGTTCATTCGGTGACGAAGACCATCACCAGCTTCGCGGCGATGATGCTGGTCGATCGCGGCAACATCGCGCCGGGCGATCCCGTAGCCAAGTACATTCCATCATTCGCCGACATGAAGGTAGGCGTCGAGCGCAAGGACGCTTCGGGTCATCCGGTGCTCGACCTCGTGCCGCCGGTCCGGCCGGTCACGATCGAGGATCTGCTGCTGCACACGTCCGGGATCACCTACGGTTTCTATGGCGAGGGATTGGTGAAGGCCGCCTATGGCAGCATCTATCTCGGCGATTTCGACAATGCCGGGTTCGCCGAGCGGATCGCCAAAGTGCCGCTGGCCGAGCAGCCGCGTACGTTGTGGGATTACGGGCATTCGATCGACGTGCTCGGCCGTGTCATCGAGGTCGCGTCGGGGCAGTCGCTGTTTGAGTTCGAAAAGACGCAGCTGCTTGATCCCTTGGGGATGACAACGACAAAATTCTTCCTGACCGATCCGGCCGAGCGGGCGCGCTATGCCCAGCCGCTGCCCCGCGACCGCCATGTCGAGCGCAATTCGCTCGACGTTACGCGGTGGGAATCCGGCGGCGGCGGGATGGTCTCGACCATCGCCGATTTCGCGCGTTATGGGCAGATGCTGCTGAACGGCGGCACCCTGGACGGCAAGACCTATCTCAGCCCGGCGACGTTCGCGGCGATGACCACCGACCATATCGGCCCCGGCTCGGGCGTCGCGCGCAATTATTTCTACTATCCAGGCGACGGCTTCGGCTTCGGCTATGGTTTCGGCGTCCGTACCGAACCCGGTAATGCGGTGCCGCCGCCGCCGGGGTCGCGTGGCGAGATCAAATGGGATGGCGCCACCGGCGTCTATATCGTGGTCGACCGTGCCCAGGATATGTTCTTCGTCCTGATGGAGGACGCCCCGTCCGGGCGGATGCACGTCGAGGTGAATCTGAAGAAGCTAGTTTACGACGCGTTCGAAAAATGATCGAACGTCAGCTCACCTGGAGCTGAACGTATGCTGCGCAAGACCAACGAAAACAATCAGGGCACCAGGGCGAAGGCACGTATCGTCGCGCTCGACCGCGCGCGCACGTTCATCATTCTGTTGGTGCTGATCCACCATTCCGTCGTCAACTACACCCATTTCGGCACCGGCGACAAAATGCGCTGGCTAGGCTTCGATCTGGTGGTGCTGTTCAACGACAGTTTTTTCATGGCCTGCATGTTCCTGATCTCCGGCCTGTTCGTTCACGGCAGCCTGACGCGACGGGGCGCTGCCAATTTCCTGGGCAATCGTGCCTGGCGGCTCGGCGTGCCCTTCCTGATCTCGATCTTCGTGCTGATGCCGGTCGCCTATTATCCGACCTTCCTGCGCTATCATTTGCCCGGCACGACCGACTTCAACTTTTTTCATTTCTGGTGGCACACGCTGACGGTCGGACCCTGGCCCTCGGGGCCGGCGTGGTTTTTGTGGGTGCTGCTGGCGCTGGATTTCATCGCCGCCACGGTGTGGTGGGTTGCACCGCGTGTTGTCGCGGCAATGGGCTGGGCCATCTTTGCCCTTCGCAGCCGGCCGGTGACGGCCTTTGTCGGGTTTCTGATCGTCTCGGTGGCGGTCTATCTGCCGATGCACCTGATCTTCGGCGATACGAGTTGGCTGGAGCCGGGCGGCTACCCGCTTCCAATCCAGACCAGCCGGATCCTGCTCTACGCCGGTTACTTCCTCACCGGCGTAGGCATCGGCGCCGTCAGTCTCAAGGCCGGTATTCTTGCGGAGAACGGTGAAGTCGTAAAGCGCTGGCCGGCGTGGCTCGCCATTTCGCTGTTGTTCTATGGCGCGATCCTGTTGCTGGTCTATGCCCACCACAATTGGGTGGCGGAGTTCAATGCGCCGCCGCTGTCATGGCGAACGGGCTACGGCCTCGCTTTTGCGCTATTCAGTGCGGCGATGACGTTTACGGTCCTGGCCATTTGGTTGCGGTCGGCGGGATCCAGACTCAGCCTGCTCGATGCGATGCGACCGTCGGCTTACGGCATCTTTCTCGTGCACTACATCTTCATCATCTGGCTGCAATACGCGGTATATGACTATTCGTGGCCGGCCGCCGTGAAAGCCGCGGTCGTGTTCGCCGGCACGCTGTCGCTGAGCTGGGGGCTGACGGTGATGCTGCGGCGGATTCCGGCCGTGGCGCGGATGATTTGAGATCGTCGTTGCGAGCCAACGGGTCGCGCGAACGCGCGCCCGATGACAGGCTCCGCGAAGCAATCCATCTCGCCGGATAAAGAATGGATTGCTTCGTCGCACAGTTTATCATCGGGCGCGCATTCGCGCGACCCGGTGGCTCCTCGCAATGACGGTGATAGGTGATAGGTCCGGGGCATCACGGCTTCAGCATCAACTTCTGCACCCGCCAGTTCAGCAGCTCCGCCACATACAGCACATTCTCCGACGGGCACGCCATCGCATGGATCCAGCCGAATTGCTTTAGCTGCTTGCCGGACTGCCCGAGTACGCCGAGCATTTTGCCATCGAGGCTGAGTTTGTAGATGCGGCCGGGCCAGGCGTCGGAGCTGTAGAGCACCTGATTGGGTGGCGGTGTAATACAGATCGACCACGGCGAGCCCGGGAAGAACGTGCCGCCGGCCATCATCGCTTCATCCGGTATCTTGCCGATCGCAGGTTTTGCGCCGGGCGGCACCGGAATGTCGATGGTGAATTGACGCAGGAATTTCCCATCGCCGTCGAACACCTGGATCCGGTGGTTGCCGCGATCGGCGACATAGACATTGCCATTGGCGTCGGTTGCGATCGAGTGCGGGGTGTTGAACTGACCGGGCTCCTTGCCGCGGTCGCCCCATGACTTCAACCAGTTGCCGTCCTTGTCCACCTTGGCGACGCGCGAATTGATATAGCCGTCGCTGATGAAGGTGTTGCCGGCCTTGTCCCAGGCCACATCCGTGACCTGGCGAAACCGGCCGTCCTCGGCGGGCAGCGGCGGCTTTGGATGTTTCAGCGGCGCGGTATCTTCGTCGGAAGCTTCCTGCTTGCGGCCGAACACCATGACGACGCGGCCCTCGGGATCGAACTTGATCACCATGTCCGAGCCCTTGTCGGTTACCCAGATATTGTCCTGGGGATCGATCTTTACGGTGTGCCCGAACGACCACGCATACAGGTTCTTGCCGATCTCGCGGACGAACGCGCCTTTGGCGTCGAACTCCAGCAGTTGCGTCGCCGCGGCGGCGTAGGCGGGTCCTGAGGTATTGCCGCGCGACAGCGCGAAGACATGACCCTTGGAATTGACCGAAACGCCCGACACTTCGCCGAAATAGATGTTCGGCGGCAGCTTCAGCGGGTTGGGGACGGAGTCGAAAGCGATCGTGGGGACCGCCTGTTGTGCGAACGCCGACGGCGCAATCAACAGCATCAGTCCAGCCAGCCAGTGCCTCATGTCATCCTCCCCTGATATTTGTT
The DNA here is from genome assembly GCA_900129675.1 of Bradyrhizobium erythrophlei. Lineage (GTDB taxonomy): Bacteria > Pseudomonadota > Alphaproteobacteria > Rhizobiales > Xanthobacteraceae > Bradyrhizobium > Bradyrhizobium erythrophlei_A. Next base: position 138,275 of record FSRD01000002.1, read on the forward strand.
GCTCTTGTCGTTGGCGCGCATGTTAGTCGATGGCTGTTCCGTCTGCACGTGCCCGCAGCGTCATGACCATCATCCTTCCTTGCATAGCGCGCCAGTGTATGAAGGAGTCTCCTCAGGCAACCGGGCTTTGCATGTCATCTCGAATTTTCAAATCGGTTTTGTTCGCGCTTGCAGCATGCGCGCTGCTGAATGGCCCGGCTTCGGCCGGCTATCCCGATCGCTTGATCAAGATCGTGGTCCCATTCGCGCCGGGCGGCGGCACCGATGTGGTCGCCCGCACGCTGGCGCAGGAGATGGCCCGGGATCTCGGCGTCTCCGTGATCATCGAGAACAGGCCGGGGGCAGGCACCATCATCGGTACCCAGAGCGTCGCGACCAGCGCGCCGGACGGATACACGCTGCTGATGGGCACGTTCGCGAATGCGGTCAATCCGAGCCTGCAGGCGAAACTGCCCTATGACGCGCACCATGATTTCGCGGCCGTAGCGCTGGTGGCGCGCTCCTTCAACATCGTCGTGGTCAATCCGGCTTCCCCGATCAAAACGATCGCGGATTTGATCGCGGCGGCAAAGGCCGAGCCCGACAAACTCTCTTACGGCACCTATGGCACCGGGACCTCGGCGCATCTGGCCGGCGAGCTGTTCAAGCATATGGCCAAGGTCAATCTGACCACGGTGCCCTATAAGGGCGCCGCGCCCGCGATCACCGACCTGATCGGCGGGCAGATCCAGGTGATGTTCACGACGGTGGCCAGCGCGGCCTCGCTGGTCGAGGCCGGCCAGTTGCGCGCGATCGCGGTGACGTCGGCGGAACGCTCGCCGGCCTTCCCGCAACTGCCGACGGTTTCGGAAGCCGGAGTTCCCGGCTACGCGGCGGAAGCCTGGTATGGCCTCTACGCCCCGGCCAAGACACCGCCCGAGATCATCGACCGTCTCAACAAATCGGCCGCGAAGGCCGTTCAATCCGAAGCGTTCAAGAAACTCGGCGTCAACGAAGGCCTCGTCATGGTCGCGCAGCCGCCGGACGCGCTCGATCGCTATTTTGACGGCGAGGAAGCGCGCTGGCGCAAGGTGATCCAGGACGCCGGCATCAAGTCCGAATAGGGAATATTGTTCACCTTCTGGGGTTGCATAGACGGCCTTCGCCTCAACAACGAGCTGTCAACGAGCAATCCAGAACCCAGGGAGGATGACCATGTCCGACATGGCACGACGCGTACTGGCCGCCGCCAGCTTCATTTCCATCTTCATGGTCCTGCCGGCTTCAGCCCAGGAAACCGTCCGCATCCGCGGCACCGTCGAGCGCATCGAAGGTCCGGTCTATGTGGTCAAGAATCGCGACGGCGCGGAGCTGAAGCTGACGGTGACCGACAATCCGCTGTTTGTCGCAATCGTTCCTGCAAAAATGGCCGACATCAAGCCGGGCATGTTCGTCGGTTCCGCCGGCATGATGCAGGAGGACGGCACCCAGAAAGCCATCGAGGTCCACATCTTCCCGGAATCGATGCGTGGCACCGGCGAGGGCCATTATGACTGGGACCTGCTGCCCAAGAGCAAGATGACCAACGCCAACGTCGAGCAGGCCGTCGACAGCGTTAACGGCCAGGTTTTGTCGGTGAAATACAAGGACGGCGAGAAGAAGCTGCTGGTGACGCCCCAGACCATCGTCGTCACCTATGAAATCGGCAAGAAGGAAGAGGTGCAGCCCGGCACCAAGATCTTCGTGGCCGCCGCGAAGAAGCAGCCGGACGGCACACTACAAACCCCGCGCATTACCTACGGCAGAAACGGGCAGGGTCCGGCGTTCTGACGTCGGGCTGCCTTGCGATCGCGCGGTCGAACACTTTATCACGTATCGCATTGCAGCAACGGCAAATCTGCAGAGCGCCGCAACGATTCGATCCTTAAGTCGTTCCAATCAGGGAACGCCGGCTTATGGGCCGGTTTGAGCCTGGAGTCCGCCATGTGGATACTGTTGCTGGTGCCGTTTATCGGCCTGTTATGGGTGCCCTTCTACAATTTCGCCGAGCCATCGCTGTTCGGATTTCCCTTTTTCTACTGGTACCAGCTCGCATGGGTGCCGATCTCTTCGCTGCTGATCTGGCTGGTCTATCGCGGCCGCACGCCTGACCAAGCGCCTTGAGGGAAGGGCTTGGCCTTGGCCGATCAGATCGAATGGGTTTCGCTCTCGGTCTTCATCTTCTTCTTTGCGCTCGTTACCGTGATGGGTTTCTTCGCGGCGCGCTGGAAAGCCGGTCCGGTCAACGAACATCTCGATGAATGGGGACTGGGCGGACGCCAGTTCGGCACCTGGATCACCTGGTTCCTGGTCGGCGGTGATTTCTATACCGCCTACACCGTGATCGCGGTGCCGGCGCTGGTTTATGCGGTCGGCGCCTACGGCTTCTTTGCGTTGCCTTACACCGTCATCGTCTATCCCTTCGTGTTCGCCGTCATGCCGGTGCTGTGGAAGCAGGCGCATGCCAACGGCCATGTCACGGCCGCCGATGCCGTCTACGGCACCTACAATTCGCGCGGGCTCGAACTGGCCGTTGCGATGACGGGCATGGTCGCGACCATGCCCTATATCGCCCTGCAGCTGATCGGCATGGGCGTGGTGATCAAGGCGATGGGCGTGGGCGGTGAATTGCCGCTCGTCGCCGCCTTCATCATTCTCGCGCTGTACACCTATAGCTCCGGCTTGCGCGCGCCCGCGCTGATCGCCTTCGTCAAGGATATCATGATCTATATCGTGGTGCTGGTGGCTGTGGTCGTGGTGCCGGCAAAACTCGGCGGCTATGGCGCGGTGTTTGCCGCGGCCAACGATGCCTTCACCGCGAAAGGCGGCGCGACCGGGCTCATTTTGCAGCCGGCGCAGATGTTGCCCTATGCCACCCTGGCGCTGGGCTCGGCGCTGGCCGCCTTCATGTATCCGCACACGCTGACCGGTATCTTCGCGTCGAAATCCGCCGACACCATTCGCAAGAATGCGATCCTGCTGCCGGCCTACACGTTGCTGCTCGGCCTGATCGCGTTGCTCGGCTACATGGCCTATGCCGCCCACATCAAGGTATCCTCGCCCAACGACGTGGTGCCGATGCTGTTCAAGGCATTGTTCCCGTCATGGTTCGCCGGCTTCGCGTTTGCGGCGATCGCGATCGGCGCGCTGGTGCCGGCGGCAGTGATGAGCATCGGCGCCGCCAATCTGTTCACCCGCAACGTCTGGAAGTCCTACGTCAATCCCGGCATCAGCCATGCCGGGGAGGCGGCGGTGGCAAAAATAGCGTCGCTGGTGGTCAAAGTCGGCGCGCTCGCTTTCATCCTGTTCCTGCCGACGCAATACGCCCTTGACCTGCAACTGCTCGGCGGTCTGTGGATCCTTCAGACCTTTCCGGCGCTGGTGTTCGGATTGTTCACGCGCTGGTTCCGCGCCGAAGGTCTGCTGCTCGGCTGGGCGGCCGGTATCGGCTGGGGGTCGTGGACGGCGTGGAGCAATGGGCTGAAGCCGCTTGCGACCATCGATCTCGGCGGCGCCAGCTATGTGTTCTATGTCGGGCTTGGCGCGCTGATCCTCAATATCGCGGTCGCTGCGGTCGCCACCGTCATCGTCGAGCTGATCTTGCCGAAACGAACCGGCGCTACTGCTCGATCTTGATGTTGCTGGCCTTGGCGACTTCACCCCACCGCGCGAGGTCGGCCGCCAGGATCTTCGCGAACTCGTTCGATGAATTGCCGACAGTGTCGATACCGAGCGGTTTGAGGCGTGCGATCACGTCGGGCAGCTTTGCAATTCGCATCAATTCACCCTCGAGCCTTTTGACGATCGCCGGCGGCATGGCTTTCGGCACAAAAATCCCGCTCCACAGCACTGCGTCGACGTCGGCGCCGGCCTCCTTCAGGGTCGGGACATCCGGCAAGTCCTCCATCCGTTTGGGCGCCGCGACTGCGAGCGCGCGCACCGTTCCGGCCTTGACCTGGCTCAGGACCGGACCGGCATCCGCAATGGTCGTGGTCACCTGGCCGGAAATGACCGCCAGCACGGACTCATTGGCGCTCTTGTACGGAATGACCTGCATCGGCGCGCCGGTCTTCTGCTTGAACAGCTCGGTCACGAGCTGGAACGAGGCGGATGAGCTCGCATAATTCATCTTGTCGGGATTGGCCTTGGCATAGGTCACCAGCTCCGCCACCGATTTGATCGGCGACGAGGCGTTGACGATCATGATCAGCGGAAACGAGGCGAGTTCGGAGACCGCGACAAAATCGTTGACCGCGTCATATGGCAGCCTGGCGTAGACGGCCGGATTGATCGATATGCCGCTGGCGCTCATCAGCAGCGTGTAGCCGTCGGGCGCGGATTTCGCGACATATTCGGTCGCGACGATCGCGCCGCCGCCGGGCTTGTTTTCGACGATGACGGGCTGGCCGAAACTTTCGGACAGTTTCTGTCCGAAGACGCGCGCGATGATGTCGTTGCCGCCGCCGGCGGCGAAGCCGACGATGATGTGGATGGCGCGTGACGGATATTTCGACGGGTCTTCCTGCGCGGAGGCGGGAGCGATGATTGCCAGCAATCCAAAACACGCGGCAATCAGAGAATAACGGTCCCGCATTCTCATGGAATCGATCCCTTCAAAACGATCGGAAACTCAAAGTCGCGTCACGTGAACATGCAGTACGGCGGCCTTGCCGTCATCGAGCGCCGCGAGAGCGCGATCGATGGCGGCCGCAAGCTCGTCCGGTTCGGTGACGCATTCGCCGTAGGCGCCGAATGCTCTCGCCACGTCGGAAAAATCCCGCCGGTCGCCCTGGCGGCCGGACATCAGCCGCGACTGGAACTGGTCGGTCTCGGCGGCGATGCCCTTCGGATAAACCCGCTGCACCGCCGATTTCACCGCCTGCCAGCCGCCATTGTCGAGCACGATGGTGAAAATCGGTATCTGGTACTGCTGCGCGACCGCGTAGACGCTGTCCGGCGCGGAGAAATGAAATCCGCCGTCGCCGATCACCTGCACGATGCGGTGGTCTGCCTTCGCGAGTTTCAGCCCCAGCGCCATGCCGCCGCTAAAACCGAGGCCGCCGCCGGCTAGCCCAACGTAACTCTGCGGCTTCGTGCGGGCGACGTGCTCCTGCAGGACCGATCCGTTGCGGATGGCTTCATTGAGGACGACGTCATCTTGCGACAGCTTTGCGCTCAGCGTCGCAAACACGAAGGCAGGGTTGAGCGCGCCTGCGACGCCTTGATTGCCGCCGGCGGTGGCGCGGCGCTTTGCGGATGCCTCGCGCGCGCTGCTCCAGCTCGCGATGCGTTCGGCTACGCGCTTGCGATAAGCGTCATCGGCGCGGGCTTCGACCGCATCGAGCACCTGCTGCAGCACCACCGCGCAATCGCCCTGGATCCGTATATCGGTCGGAAATCCCCACATCGGAAAATCCGACTTCAACGGATCGATATCGATCTGGATCCATTTCATCGCATTCGCCCGCGCGGCATATTTCGGCACGAACGGCACGTCGGAATCGAGCAGCAGGCCGAGATCGGCGTGCTCGAGCAAGGGCAGCGGATCGGCGCCGGCGTAGCACGGCGAATCCTGCGGAATATTGAGGTCGATCGCGTTGAATTCGGCGACGCGGATGCCGGTCGCCCGCGCCAGCTTATCCAGCACCGCAACAGCCCCGGGTTTGCGGCCGAGATAGGCGGCGAACGCAACCGGGTTTTCTGCCGCCATCAGCGTTTTCGCGATTGCGTCGGCCCGCGCGGGCTCGATGCCGCCGGCGTGCACGCTGCCGTAACGCGCCGGCGGATAGGCCGGCATCGCGGCCTCGTCCCATTCTTCTGCGAGCGTTTCGCGCGGCAGCATCATGTAGACCGGGCCGGGCGGATCGCTCTGCGCAAAGGCGCCGGCACGGGCCAAGGCTTCCTTCACCACGATGCCGGAGGGCAGTGAATATTCCCATTTGACGTAGGGGCGGACGATGCTCGCGATATCGAAGGGGTCTTGCACGAAATGCACATAGCTGTCGCGCGATCCCGTCAGTTCGCCATGCAGCGTATGCGGGGCGCGGCCGGCGAACAGCATCACCGGCAGGCGATATCGAAACAGATTCTGGATCGCCATGCAGGCATTCGCCGTGCCGGCATCGACATGCACCAGCACCGCCTGGCCGCGCCCGGTTGCCAGCGCATAGCCGCCGGCCATGTGCACCGCCACCACTTCATGCGGGCACAGGATCATCTCGGGGTGCTTGCGGCCCTCCTTGTCCCAACGCGCCATTTCCTCGATCAGCGACACATGGTCGGTGCCGAGATTGGCGAAGATGTATTCGACGCCGAGATCGACCAGTCCTTCAAGGAAATAGTGCGCGGTGCTGTAGCGGCCCATGCGCTATCGCTTCTCGGCGACGAATTTGTTGCGCAGCGTGCCGATGCCGGTGATGTCGATCTCGACGACGTCGCCGGCCTTGAGGTCCGGCGAGGCGCCGTCGGTGCCCATCCAGATCACGTCGCCCGGCCACAGCGTGAAATATTTCGTCAGCTCCACGATGAACGGCACGATACCGAAGATCATGTCGTTGGTGTGGAAGCGGCCGGTTTCCTTGCCGTTGACCTTGACGACGGTTTCCATCTTGGCGAGATCGACATCGGTCTCGATCCACGGGCCCATCGGTTTGAAGGTGTCGGCGTTCTTGGCGCGCCACAGCCCGCGATCGGCCTTCTGCCAGGTGCGTTCGCTGACATCGTTGCCGATGGTGTAGCCGAACACGCAGGACATCGCGTTGGCCTCGGTAAGATGCTTGGCCTTCTTGCCGATAACGACGACGAGCTCACCTTCGTAGTGGATCTTCTCGGTCGCGGTCGCCGGGATCACCACGTCTTCGTCATGCGCGATCAGCGCGTTCTGGGCGCGATAGCCGATCTCGGGCCTGTCAGGGATGTTCGGGACCGTGCCGGCCTTGTCGGCGGCTTCCTTGAGATGCTTGAGGTAGTTGAGGCCGACACAATAGAAGGTGCGGGGGATCAGCGGCAGTTCGACCTTGACGTCCTTCAGCGCGTGCGATTGCGGCGTGCGCTGCCATTCGCCGAACGGATCGCCGCTGACGGCGATCACCTTGTCGCCCTCGACGACGCCCCAGGATGTCTTGCCGGCGGCGGTGAATTTGAGCCAACGCATGAAATTTCCTCTTGTTCTTATTCGGCCGCGGCTTGCGGCCGGGTTTTCCAGGCGCCGGCGGCCGGACGCCGCAAGCCGAGATTTTCGCGCAGTGTCTTGCCGGCGTAATCCCAGTGGAACAAGCCGCGGCGCTGCAATTCCGGCACGACGTGGTTGACGAAGTCGGCATAGGAGCCGGGCACATAGGTCGCGGCAATGACAAAGCCGTCGCAGCCGCGGCCGACGTACATTTCTTCCAGCCTGTCGGCGATCTCCTTCGGCCCGCCGACAATGGCGTCCTGGGTCTGGCCGCGGCCGGAGAAGGTGATGAAATCGCGCGTGCTCGGGTTGGTCTTGCCGGAGGTCTTCAGCACGCCGTCGCGGATGCCGAGCATGCCTTGCATGCCCTGCAGTTCTTCCGTCGTCAGCGGCTCGTCGATGCCCTTGGCGCCGAAATCGAAATTCAGTCCCTCCGCGAGCAGCGACAGCGCATCGATTTCCAGCGGCAGCTTGCCGATCAGCGCCATCTTGTCCTCGGCCTCGGCCTTGGTCGCCGCGCACACCGGCGTGATCAGATTGCACAGGAACATCTGGTCGGGATCGCGGCCGGCCTTGGCGGCTTCGTTGCGGATCGCGTCATAGCCCTGTTTGGCATTGGCCAGATTGCGCGCGGCGGTGAAAATCACCTCGCCCCATCGGCCTGCAAAGCGCTGGCCGCGTTCGGAAGCGCCGGCCTGGATGACGACCGGATGACCCTGCTGTGAGCGCGGCACCGTGAACGGCCCGCGCGATTTGAAGAACGCGCCCTTGTGATCGAGCCGCTTCACCTTGGTCGGATCGGCGAACCGTCCGCTCTTCTTGTCGATGATCAGCGAGCCGTCTTCCCAGGAGTCCCAGTGGCCGAGCACGACTTCCATGAATTCGTCGGCGCGGTCGTAACGGAGATCATGGTCGAGGTGCGCGTCCTTGCCCATATTATGGGCTTCGCCGTCATTGACCGAGGTGACCACGTTCCAGGCGGCGCGGCCGCCTGTCATGAGGTCGAGGGTGGCGAACCGGCGCGCCACGTCGAACGGCTCGAAATAGGTGGTCGAACAGGTCGAGGCGAGGCCGAGTTTTTCGGTCACCATGCCCATCGTGGTCAGCACCACGATCGGATCCATCTTCACGCAGCGGATGCCGTATTCCACCGTATGGGCGTGATCGCTGCCGTAACGGTCCGGCATCGCCAGGCGATCGTCGAAGAACGCCATGTGGAATTTGCCGGCTTCGAGAATCCGGGCGATCTCCTGATAATAGTCGGCCGACATCGAATCATCGCGCGATTCCGGGTGCCGCCATGAACTCGGCAGGTTGGTGCAGTTCTGCGCCTGCAAAAAACCCACCAGCGCCATTTGCCGTGTCATGTTGTTCTCCCTTGGTCGGCCAAGCGAATTGTCACTTCAGATCGAACTCGGTGCCGAGTTTGTATTCGCCGGCCAGCGCCTTCAGTTTGTCCCAGGTCGCGTCCTCGATCTCGATGCCCTCTTTCCTGCGTTTCTGTTCGCGCAGATACTCGACCTCGCCCGGATAGAACACGCCGCCCGAGCCTTCCGAGGGGGGCGTGGATTTCAGATAGCGGGCGAATTCAGCGACTTCCTTCTTGAAATCCTGCAGCGGACGGAACGCGGCGACGTTGAACACCGCCATGAAGCAGCCGTCGTTGTGACGCCCGGTCGGCTCGACCCCGAAGCCGAGCCCGGTCAGCAAGCCGCACAGCACCTCGACCATGGCGGCAAGGCCGGAGCCCTTGTAGCCCTCACTGCCGCCAAGCGGCAGCAATGCGCCGCCCTTGCGATATTCCCTGGGGTCGGTGGTGTGCCGCCCCTCGGCATCGATGATCCAGCCGGTCGGGATTTCTTCACCGCGCGCGACGGCGAGCGCGATCTTGCCGGCGGCCACCGCCGATGTCGCCATATCCAGGTAAAACGGCGCTTCGAGGTCCGACGGCACCGCAATCGAGATCGGATTGGTGCCAAGCCGGGCCTCGCGGCCGCCGAACGGGGCCACATGCTTGGGCGAGCGGCCGGAATCGGCGGTGGCAATTCCGATCATGCCGGCCTGCATCGCCATCATCGGATAATGCGCGAGCCTCCCGACATGGCTCTGCCGGAACACCGTGCAAGCGGCGACGTTGGCGGTCTTTGCCTTCTCGATCGTCAGCGCCATCGCCTTGGCGTTGACGTGAAACCCAAAACCCCAATGGCCGTCGATCACCGTGGTGGTCGGCGATTCCTGCACGATGGTCCATTTCGCGCCGGGCACGATATGGCCGGCCTTGATGCGGTCGATATAGGTCGGGACCGCGATGATGCCGTGCGAATCGTGGCCAGCGAGATTGGCGTTGACGCAGCCGACCGCCACCGCACTGGCTTCCTCGTCCGACGCGCCGGCGGCCCTGAGCAGCGCGGTGCCGATGCGCGCGAGACGGTCGGCCTGGACGATCGGCATGGGATTTCCTCGTTGGCGCCCGCGCGAAAGGCGGGTCTTGTTTGTTGTCGCCGGTGGCATGGTCTCAAAGCGGTGGCTTGAGAGCAAGGGCAGAATATCCGGGTGGCCATGCCGTCGGCACGGCCTCGTGCGCTGCGAATTTCACAGGGCGAAACTGGGCCGCGGCGCTGCCTGGCAAATCGCGCGGGCAGCCGTCGCCGAGGGCAGGGTTACGAATTCATCAACGGAACCGTAGTTCTTCGGGGCTTCTGGCCTCGTTGTTGGCGTTGCATTTACTCTGAATCGCGGTTTGGAGCCGACAATAACGTCCATTTAGGCGTCTCCTCCACATAAAACCCCCCAGGGGCCGGCCGTGTTGCCTTATGGGGAGCTCGAGGACGTTGAAGACCAGTATCGCGCGTACATTCGCGGCGTTGAACGCAACCAACGAAGCGATCCTGTACGCAAAATCGCCAGAGGAATTGTACGAGAAGGTCTGCGAAGCCGCTTTTTCCAGCGGAGACTTCCTGGCGACGGCTGTCTTTTTGCTGGAGCCGGAGACCAGCCTGCTGCGCTTTGCTGCCGGCTTCGGCGAGGATATCGTCCGGCTGCGCAGCATCGATATTTCGATTGTTGCCAATACGCCGGAGGGGTCCGGGGTCTGCGGGCAGGCCTTTCGCGACCAGAAAGTATCCATCAGCAACGATTTCCTGAATGACTCGCGTTCGCTGGCCTGGCGTCAGGGAGCGCGCGCCGGACATGTCGGCGCGGCGGCGGCGCTGCCGCTGACCTGCAACGGCCGCAGCGTCGGCGTGTTGCTCGTGACCCGGCACGAGTCGGGGTCGATCAATCGCCGGATCGTCACGCTGCTCGAGCGCATGTCGGCGAACCTTTCATTTGCGCTGGATAATTTCGACCATGAGGCGGCGCGCAAGAACAGCGAGCGGGCGACGCGAAGGCTCGCCCGGATGTTCGGCGCCATCAGCGCGACCAACGAAGCCATTCTTCGCGCCAAGACCGAGCGGGAGCTCTACCAGCGCGTTTGCGATGCCGCCGTCCACAGCGGAAAGTCCGTTGCCACCGCCGTCCTGCTGGCCGAGCCGGGCTCGATCTGGCTGAAGCTGGCCGCCGCCACCGGCGAGAGCCTCGATCTGATCACACGGACGCGGTTCTCGATCGATCCCGATCATGAGTTCGGCAAGGGCATCTGCGGCGAGGCGTTCCGGACGCAGCGGCCTTGCGTCGACCACGACAGCGGGCCCTGGCAACAGGCCGGACGCGAGACCCGCGCCGTTGCCAGCGTCGCGGTTGCCTTGATCAAGGCCGGCGAGAGCGTCGGCGTATTGATGTTTTCGGTTGGCAAATCATGGGCGGCCGACGAGGAGATCATCGCGCTGTTGGCGCGGATTGCGGAGAACGTCGCGTTCGCGCTCGACAATTTCGACCGCGCCGATGAAAAGGCGCGGGCTGATGAGCAGAAAGAGCGGCTGTCGCGCATGTTCGCGGCGCTCAGCGCCACCAACGAAGCGATCATGCGGGCGGGATCCCGCAGCGAATTGTACCAATTGGTCTGCGAGGCGGCGGCAACTGGCGGCAAGTTCACCTCCACCACCATAGCGCTGGTGAGATCAGACAGCGACTATCTTGACATCGTCGCCACCGCCGGACCGACCGCGGAGGGTGCGCGGAAGGTCACCCTGTCGATCAATGAGGCGCACCCGGAGGGGCGCGGAGCGTGCGGCAGGGCGATCCGTTCACGGCGGGCCTGTATCATCAACGACTATTTCGCTGATCCGCATACCCGGGCTTTCCATGCCAGAGCTCGCAGCGATGGGACAAAGTCCGGCGCGTCCTTTCCGTTGTTCGCACGCGGCCAGGTGGCCGGCATCATGATTTTCGTCGCAACCGAAAAGGACACGTTCACGCCGGAATTCGCCGAACTCCTGCAGCGGCTCGCTGATAACGTGTCGTTCGCGCTGGAGAGCTTCGACCGCGCCGACGAGAAGAACAAGGCCGACGAGCGGATCGAATATCTGGCGTCGCACGACAGCCTGACCCGTCTTCCCAACCGGGAGAGGTTCAACGAATTGCTTCGCCATGCGATCGATGCCGCAGGCCGTTACCGCCGGAAATTTGCCCTGCTGTTCATCGATCTCGACCGGTTCAAGGTCATCAACGACTCGCTGGGGCACGCCGCCGGCGACATGTTGCTGGTGGAGATCGCGGACCGGCTGCGCAGCGCCTTGCGCGCGAGCGACGTCGTGGCACGGCTTGGCGGCGATGAATTCGTCGTCATCCTGGAAGAAGCCGCCGAACGCCATGACGTCGAACGCGTCGCCGGCGAGCTTTTGTCCGCGCTCAGCCAGCCGCTGCAATTGAGCGGTCACGAATGCCAAACCACGGCCTCGATCGGTATCGCGATGTACCCGTCCGACGGTGCCGAGATGCAGACACTGACCAAGAATGCCGACATGGCGATGTATCTTGCCAAGGAAGACGGCAAGAACGGTTTCCGCTTCTTCACCAAGGAGATCAAGGCGCAGTCGATCGAGCGCCTCACGCTGGAAGCGGCCTTGCGCCGTGCGCTGGAGCGCGACCAGTTCTCGCTGCACTACCAGCCGAAGGTCGATATGGCGAGCGGGCAGATCACCGGCGTCGAGGCGTTGCTGCGCTGGACTCATCCCGACCTCGGCATGGTGTCGCCGGCGCAATTCATTCCACTCGCCGAGGAGATCGGGCTGATCGTCCCGATCGGGCGCTGGGTGTTGAAGGAAGCCTGCGCGCAGAATATGGCCTGGCAGCGCCGCGGTCTGCGGCCGGTGACGATGGCGGTCAATCTTTCGCCGCGGCAATTCGCCGACGAACATCTGTTGCACGACGTCGACGAGGCATTGCTGGCAAGCGGCATGTCGCCGGTATTGCTGCAGCTCGAGGTCACCGAAAGCATGGTGATGCGCAACGTATCGCGGGCGATCAAGGTGCTTGACGCGATCCAGAGCCGCGGCATCCGGCTTGCGATCGACGATTTCGGAACCGGCTATTCGTCAATGTCGCTGATGAAGCAGTTTCCGATCGACACCATCAAGATCGACCGTTCCTTCGTTCGCGACCTGCCGGACGATTCCGAGGACCGGGCGATCGCGCAGGCGATCATCAGCATGGGCAAGGCGCTGGGAATGACGATCATTGCCGAAGGCGTCGAAACCGTCGAGCAGGAGGCGTTCCTGCGCGACCATTCCTGCGACGAAATGCAGGGTTTTCTGTTCAGCAAGCCGCTGCCGCCCCCGGAAATGGCCGATCTGCTGCGCGCCGCGCCGCGGTTTGCCTCGCCGCCGCTTCAGCCCGAAGGCGGCGCCGCGCCGGAACACGCCATTCCACGCTCAAGCCTGAAAAGCGCTGTCGTCTGACGGCTGCGGATGCAGGTCGCGGACATCGGAATCGGTGGAATCCACCTTGCGCGAGAAATCGTATGGCCATGGCTGGAACGTTTGGCCGGCCAGCAATTGAAACAGGACTTTGGCGCCCGCCGCGTAGCTCGCGCCATCGGACAATCCCAGCCGGGCGGAACTGCCCGGCGGCAGCTTCGTGGAGATATCCTGCACCTCCATCGCCGGACCCCACCACCATGCCGGGGCCGGCGGCCGCTCGTCCTCGCCAAGCGCCCGCCAACGCACAAACTCGTCGACAACGCGCTCGAATTGCAGCTTTGCGGCAGGATGCATCGTCGAAATCCTTCGTTGGCTCCGATGATAGCCCTATCCGCGGCCGGCGCAATGTGCGCTGGCAGGACAGGCGGCATGAGGTCCAAGCGGATGATGGGGCCTCGATGGCTCACTTGCGCCGGGGTTATTTCTCCTCCGCCGCAGTCGAGGTCGCCGGACCTTCGCCCATGATCAGCAACACGGCGTCTTCATCCTTGGCGCCGTCCCAGTGCACCTGCTTGCCGAAATGCGTCACAAAACTCCCGGCAGGCATCGGCGTCGTGTTGGCGGGATCGAATTTCGGGCCCGAACCGACCCACCAGGTGCCCTGCAGCACGACGATGTAACGGTCGTTGGGATGGAAATGCGGGCGGCTGAAATGATTGCCCTTGGTCCATTTGGTATAGACCATGTAGAAACCTGGTTTTGTGGGATCGCCAACAACGACGGCGTTTTGTCCGCCACGTGCGTCGACCGGACTCCACGGAATCTGGTCCGGTAATTTGTAGATCACCGCGGCCGGATTGAGCTCGGCGGCGGAGCTCATGCTCAGCATGCTGGCGAACGCGAGCGGCGCCAAAAGATATCGCCAAAGCCGGTTTGTCGCCTCCATGAGTTCCTCCATTTTTGACGCGAGCTGAACGCGCCCATCTCTGTTGTCTCCAATGCTAGCCGGTCTCGTTCCCGTGGAGCAAGCCGCGCCTATGCACGCGTGATGCGACAATGGAAACATAGCACAACGCAACTGCAGCATGAAAAACGGATTTACGCCGCGCGCAGCGGTGTTAGGTTGCGGCCAACCAAAACAAGGAAGGAAACTCTAGATGAAGCGTTTGTCGGCACTTGCGGCGGGTCTCTTGATCGGCGCCGCCTCCGTTCAATTTTCTGGCGTGGCGTCCGGCCAGAGCGATGGCTGGATCACGCTGCTCGACAGCAGCAAGATGGGCGACTGGGATGAGGTCGGAAAGGCCAATTGGGCGATGAAAGACGGCGCACTGGTCGCCGACAAGCTCGACGGCAAGGACCTGTCCTATCTCGTCTCCAAGAATTCCTACAAGGATTTCCAGATCAAGGCGGAGTTCTGGACCGACGAGGAAGCCAATAGCGGCATCTTCATTCGCTGCGAAGAGACCAAGAAGATCGACTCCAAGGTTTGCTATGAGGTGAATATCTTCGACAAGCGACCGGACCCGAGTTACGGCACCGGCGCGATCGTCGATGTCGCCAAGGTCGATCCGATGCCGAAGGCCGCCGGCAAATGGAACACCTATGAGATCACCGCGCAGGGTCCGCACTTTGTCGTCGTGCTCAATGGCCAGAAAACCGTCGACGCCCAGGACTCAAAACACGCAGCCGGCCACTTCGCGCTTCAGTATGGCTCGGGCGTGGTCAAGTTCCGCAAGGTGCAGATCAAGCCGCTATAGCTCAGGCCACCGGCGACAGGCTCGCCTCACCGTGAACGGGCTCACCCGTCTTCAGCGGGTGAGCCTTTTTATGCCAGGCCCAGGCGGTGCGGATGATGGTCGCAAGATCCGAATGCGCGGGCTGGAAATTCAATGTCGCGCGCGCGGCGGACGGGTCGGCAACCAGATGGGTCGGGTCGCCGGCGCGCCGTGGCTTGACCACATGCGGCACCTCGCGTCCGGTCTCGGCCTGGATCGCGCCAAGGATCTCGCGCACGGAAAATCCGTTGCCGGTGCCGAGATTGAAGGCGCCGCCCGAATGTCCCTGCAGCAGCAGCTTGAGCGCCAGCACATGGGCTGCCGCCAGATCGGTGACGTGGATATAATCGCGGATCGCGGTGCCGTCGGGTGTCGCGTAATCGTCGCCGAATACCGCAAAGTCGGGCACGTGTCCCTGCAATGCCATCATGGCGCGGGGAATGAGATGAGTCTCGACGCCGCGCAGCTCACCGATTCCGCCCAAGGGATCGGCGCCGCTGGCGTTGAAATAGCGCAGTGCGAATGAACCGAGCCCATAAGCCGCGCGATAATCCGCCAGCACGCGCTCTCATCCATTTGGAGGCGCCATAGGGATTGATCGGTGCACAGGCGTAATTTTCGGGCAGGGCCTGGCTGTCGGCGTTGCCGTAGACCGCGCCGGTGGACGAAAACACCAGGCGGTTGCAGCCGGCCGCGCGCATCGCGTCCAGCAGCGCCAGCGTGCCAGCCAGATTGTTGAGGTAGTATTTCTGCGGATCGACGACGGATTCGCCGACCAGGCTTGACGCGGCGAAGTGCATCACGGCGACGATGTCATGCTGGGCAAAGGTGTGCGCGAGCGTGGCCTTGTCCGCGATGTCGCCGGTGACCAGCGCGCCCGTGACGAAGGAGCGGTGCCCGGTGGAAAAATTGTCGTAGCAAACCGGCTGATAGCCGGCCGCATCCAGCGCCCGGCAGCAATGCGAGCCGATATAGCCCGCGCCGCCGGTGACCAGGATGGCGGGACGGCCGCTCATCAGTCGCCCGTCCGGTCGGTGACCGACGGCCGGCTCTTGTTGAACAGCAGATAGAGCGCGCGCGGATTGGTGGTCAGATAGCGCCAGAACAGGCGGCGCGGCTCCAGCCAGACGCGCCAGGCCCATTCCAGCCCGACGCCCTGCATCCATTGCGGCGCGCGGGCCCGGCCGCCGGACAGGAAGTTGAACAATCCGCCCGACGTCTTGATGACGCCGACATGGGACAGGCGCGCGGCGTATTCCTCGACAAAGGCCTGTTCATAGGGAACGCCGAGCGCGACCCACAGATAATCCGGCGCCAGCGCGTCGATTTCATCGACCTTGGCGCGCAGCGCATCGCCCCTGAGATAGCCGTGCGAACGACCGATGATCTTGAGGTCGGGATACCGGCTGCGAACATTGGCGACGGCGGCGGCATTCTCCGTCTCATCCGCGCCGAACATGTAGAAGGTCAATCCGGCTGCCTGGGCCTTGCGGGCGACGACGTGAAACAGGTCGGTGGTCGCGACGCGCTCGGGAAGCGGCGTCGACGATTTGAACCGCGATACGGTGACGAGCGGCTGGCCGTCGGCATTGATCAGGTCGGCGGCACGAAACAGCCGATCGGTCATCGGCTCGGTCGAGCAGCGTGCCAGCACTTCGCCATTGGCCGAGGTCAGATAGAGCGGGCGATCGGTCCGGCGTTGCGGGAACACCAAGTCGATCATGAAGTTCGCAGTCTGCTCGAGATCGAGCACGGCGAGCCGAAGCCCGCCCAATGTGATCCGGGGCACGTTGGCGGTAGCGGCTCTCCCGACGGGATTTATACGACGCTCACGCATATTGTTGGTCTCGCTGACGGCTGCCGACCGTGGGGTTGAGTTCGTTCAGGATGACGCCGACCAGCTTGCGCTCCGCCCCATCGAGGGCGGCAATGATGTATTCCATGCTGTCGTTGATATCGAGATGGACCGGTAGCACCGCGACGAGGCCGTCGGAGATACCGATCAGATTGCGGTCGGCCGCGCTCCACGGCATCGCTGGTCCGTCGAGAATGATCAGGTCGTACCCGCCGGCGGCGCGCGCCTGCTCGATTGCGTTGCGGATGGCGTCGCCTGCCTTGACATCACGCACCCTCGCATCGGCGCTTTGGACGGTGGGCAGGATCGAAATTCCGTTCACGGTCTCGATGGCGCGCGACGCCTTGCTGCCGATGCTGAGCCAGCCGAGGCGGCTTGGTTCGCGCCTGCCGAGGTGGCTTACCTTGTCCGTCAGCGGATGCGCCTTGTGATCGGCGTCGATCATCAGCACCCTGGCGCCGTCGCGCGCGGCTGACAGCGCAATGTTCAGCACAACGATGCTGCGGTCATCGCCAGCGGCTGCACCGATCGCGGCGATCAAGGGCGCGGTTTTGGCGGCCGTGCGCTTGTCCAGCGTGGCGCGGATTTCGCGCATCGTGTCGGGGAATGTCATCAGCGGCAGGCCCGCGCGCAGCGTCGGCCAGCCGAGCCGGGTAACGTCGGCCGAGCTGCCCGTCGCCAGGATTCCGCCCAGCGTCCGCATCACGTCGGACTCCTGCAACTGGGCAATCAGCGGCTTCTCGATCAGGCCCACCGCGGGCTGGGCTCGCGCTGGCGCGGCAGGCGGCTGCTTCGGGGCCGCGGCAACGGTCCGCTTCTCCGGGGCGAGCGGTGTCTTGGTCTGAAGCGGGCCTGCGCCCGGCGTCAGGCGGTCGATGGCGATCATCCAGGCGGCCGCGGCCAGCGCGCCGAACACAAAGCCGATCATTGCGATCAGGCTCATCGCCGGCGGGAAGGTGCGTCGTTGCGGCACGGTGGCATCACCGATGACGCGCGCGCTCGAGGTATTCAGGCTTTCCTGTTCCTCGGTTTCGCGCGAGCGCTTGAGGAACGACTGATAGACGTCTCGGCTCGCCTCGACGTCGCGCTCGAGCTCGCGCAGCCGCACCGAGGCCTGGCTCATCTGGACGCTCTGGCGCTTTTGGGTTTCGAGCGCCTTGTTCAGCGAAGCCTCGTAATCGCGGGCACGGGTGAGATCGTTCTTGGCCGATTGGGCGTAGCGTTCGACTTCTTCATTGACGGTTCGGCGCAGATCCTCGACCTGCTTGTCCATCTGGCGCAGCGCGGGATGCCGCGGTCCCAGCTCGCTCTGCAACTCGGCCTGGCGCTTCTTGGCCTCGGCGAATTGCGCACGCAGATTGGCGATGGTCGGCGATTGCAGCGCCTCGGGGATCGCGCCGGCATCGGTAGAGGCTCGGCGGCTGGCTTCGATCTGGTCGTATTTGGCTTGGGCGTCGAGCGTCAGCGCCCGCGCCGCGGCGAGCCGCTGGTTGCTGGCGGAGAGCTGCTGGTCGCTGATCAGCGTGTCCTGGGTGCCGACAAAATTGTTCTGCGCCTTGTAGAGCGCGAGGGTGTTCTCGGCGTTGCGGAGCCGTTCCTGCAATTCCTTCAGCCGGCCGGAGAGGTCGCTGGTCGCGCGCCTTGCGGCGCTGGCCTGCGACTGCTTCGATTCGGCGAGATAAGCCTTGGAGATCGCGTTGGCGAGCATCGCGGCCTTGGCGGGGTCATACGACCAGACGTCGATGTCGACGATGAAGGTGCGGTCGGTCTTCTTTACATTGATGTGGCGGTTCAGCGCTTCCAGCGCGCCCATCTGAACCAGCTTCTGCTGCTCGGCGGTCGGGCGGAACTCAATCCCGAACAGGCCAAGCAGCGAAGCGAAGATGCCTTTGGACCCGGTGCTGCCGAACTCGGGATCGGTGTCGAGACTGGTGTCGTGGATCACCTGCAGCAGCACGTTGTTGGAGGTGATCAGGCGCGCCTGGCTCTCGACCACCATCGCAAGGCCGGAAATATCCTGGGCGCGCGGCGTCAGTTCGCGATCGACCAGCTGCAATTCGCGAGGGTCGACGTAAAGCTGGGCGCTTGCGGTGTATTTCGGTGACAGGCTTTTGCCGATCGCGACCGCGACGCAGGCGCAGATCAGCGCCGCCGAGGCGATCGCGATTTTCCGCTGCCACAGCAACTGGGCCAGATCCAGCACGCTGAAACCGGCAGACGCCGATACCGGCGCTGGCCTTGCGTCCGGCTTGGCCTGGTTTATCGGCTCGTCATAAATAAGCATCGACCCCAGCTTCCATTCGAACCGCCGCACGCTTCGGCTGAGGGGTTACTCTTCGGGTTGCGCCACGCGCAACGCAGGCCAACGCGGAAACAACGCACACAGGAAAATTAACCATACTCATTGAGGGACTATTCACCGAAATGGCAAACAAAGCGTTTAAACGCGGGCACATCGCTGCGCCTCCGCCATGGTCAGGGCCGGGATTCTTCGGCGCGCCGCCGCCTGGAGGGCGTGATCGACGAGCACCGGCGAACAGCCGTAGGGGCTCGGCTTCTCGGCGACGTCGTGGCCGTAGAAAATTAACCATCCATTATTCTCTTGCGCCTCGTCGAAGGCGCGCTCGATCGAGTCGCGGGTCATCTGGCGATCGATCAGCGGCATCGCGCGAAGGAACTGCATGTCCACGCTGCCGCTGTTCACGCCGGGGACGATGCTGCGACAGGACACGAACGCGTCCTTGAGCATCTGCTTCCGGGCGAACGATCCGTAGCCGAACGGATAGGCGAAAGTCCCGATCTCGATGGAAGGATCGAGCGAACGAAAGTAGATGCGGTTGCGCGCGATCTCGTCCGCCAGCGACAGCTCGTCGAGATCGCAGGCGCGCTGATGCGAGAAGGTATGACAGCCGATCTCGTGGCCGCGACGATACAGCGATACGACATCCGCGGCGTCGCCGGAGTCCCAGTCGGGCGTGTCGACGCCGACCAGGCCGCCCGACACATAGAACGTGCCGCGCGCGCCATGCGCTTCGAGGATTTCGGCGCCGGTGGTCACGGCGCTTCTTGGAAGATCGTCGAAGGTGAAGCTGACCATGGGCGTGGCATTGCGCAGCCGAACCAGGTCGACGTGCAGATGCATGGCCAGCCGATGGCTGACCTTCACCCGTGCTTCGGACAACATCGCGTTCATTTTCATCGCTTTCGCAACATCACGTGGTAGTCGCCGTGCCGCACATCGGATTTGCCGGGCAGGAAAGCGTTCATCGCTTTGGCGACGGCATCGACCATGGCGGCGAACAACGGCTTGCGCCGGCGCATTTCCGGATAGCGCGGGCTCTCATATTGCCTGCGATAGATCATCTGCAGGCCGTGCCTGTCGGCAAAGGCTTTGAGATTCGACAGCGTGACCAGCGGATGGAAGTGGGTCGGGAACGGCGCGCAGCCGGGCAAGCCGGCGTTTTTGTCGCCGCGCACATGGCGGTAGAACCAGACATGGAACCAGTGCGGCGAGTATTTGGTGACGACGCCGGATAGCGACCTCGGATTCGGCGCGCCGATCAGGATCATCCCGTTCCGCTTCAGCGACTGGCAGAAGCCGAGCAGCGCGGCTTCGACGTCGGGCACGTGCTCGATCACGTTGTAGCAGATGACGAGATCGAAACTGTCGGGTGCGAAGCGATAGGTCTGGATGTCGCCGACGATCGTTTCCTGCGCGTAATCATTGTTGCGGATCTGATCCTGGTCGATATCGACCACGGTGACGTGGGCGCGGCGCAGCACGTTGAGCGGCAGGAAACTGGTCGAGCCGCCGCCGGCTTCGTAAATCGCAAGACCGGCCGCGGGCAGTCTCGCTTCGAGAATGCTGTGAACGGTCAGCAGGCTCTGCCGCGCCTCGCCGGGCGGCAGATCGAGCAGGGATTGCGGATGCGCCGGCGCCGGCTTGACGGCGTCGGCGAGAGAAGCATGAACAGGATTGAGAGCTAATGTCTTGGTCATTGGTTCATCCAATGTTGATGTTTGCGAATTTGGTCCGGAACATCGCAACGCCGGTCTTCAGGCGCCCGCGAATCCGGGAAATGTCGAACAGCCAGCACAGCGCCGCGTAGGTGACGAGCCCGGCACCCGCCAGCACGGCGCAGGCGGCCAAATCCGCAACATGCAGGCCTCGGTCGAGCGCGCCGACGATGAGCGCCATCACCAGCCCGGCGATCACCGTCAGGGCCAGCCGGCCGAGCGGAACCGGAACCGGGAAGGCAAAGCGGCTGAGCAGCAGCGCACCGGCAAATCCGAAGGCGTCTGCGCCAAGCCGTGCCCAGGCCGCGCCGACGGTGCCATAATGGTCGACCAGAACATAGGTCAGGATCACATTGGCGACGATGATCGAGGCGGTGTTGATCAGATAGAATGCGTTGCGACCCGACAGCAGGAAGCTCGCATGCAGATATTGCTGCGTCAGGATCTGGAAGATCACGGCTACCGCGACGATCGGCATGGTCTGCGCCGCCAGTTCGCGGAAGTCGGCGCCGAGAATGACGTTGGCGACGTGGGAGGAAATGACCGCAAAGCCGAGGCAGGCCGGCAGGGTGATGCTGAGCAGCAGCTCGACGCATTCGGCGAGATGCGAGCGTACCGCCGCGTCGCCTTGACTGGCGTGGATCTGCACCGCGAGCGGGAAAAACGCTGCGGCGGCGCTCATCGCCGGCATCATCAGGGTCTGCCGGACCAGGTCGAGCGCTGCGACATATTTTCCGGCATCGGCGGCGCCGACCAGATTGGCGATCATGAAGCGGTCGGTGACGCTGGAAATTCCGAGCAGGGTCAGCGACAGCGTCAGGGGCAGGCCCGCTTTCGCCAGGGTCGCCAGACGGGCGCCGTCGAATGTGACGATGGTGCCGCGCCAGGCGGTGCGCGACTGCACCAGCACCGCGATCAGATAAGCCAGTGCGGACGACAACAGCAGCAGGAAGCCGGCCGGGCTGACGAGCGCTACCACGACGCCAAGGCCAAGCACCGCGACGGCGCGTACCAGGGTGGCCTTCATGACCGAGAACGCCATCAGCCGGGCGCGAACCAGATCCTGGGTCAATTCGAACAGGCCGATCGCGATCGAAAGCACTACCGCAGCCAGCGCCGTCGTGGGGTCCAGCCCGAGTAGCCGTCCCAATCCGTACGCGATCGGCACGGTCAGGCAGCAGATCAAATATCCCGAAATCACCACGCCGCGGACGTCGGTACCGTCGTTGCGCGCGTGGCTGCTGAGAATGAGATTGCGGAACCAGCCGACCAGGAAAACGCTGACGACGGCGGCGAAGCCTGTGCCAAGCAGATAGACGCCGTAATCATGCGGCGACAGCAGCCGGGTGAATATGAACACGCTCAACAGCCCCAGCAATGCCGAGAGAATGTTGGCGGTCAGATTGATGCTGGCTTGCCCGATCAGCATAGGGCTGCAAGCCCCGCCGGTTCGTCGGTGAGGGCTAACGGAGCAAGGATGGCGTCGCTCTCGGCGATCGCGGCGCGAATGGTTTCGACCCGTGTGCCGGAGAAGGATGCGATCGAGAACGCGACGTCGTGCCTGTTGGCGCTCTCGAGCAACCGCTTGAGCTCACCTTTGCTCAGCGTCGGCTGTTCCCAATAGCTGACGCATGGCGTCGTCGGGACGGCGCGATGGACAGCGGAAAAAACCGGATCGTTCTGAACGAAATATCCGTAGAGCATGTATTCGGAGAACTCGCGGGTCTTGCACAGCGCGTCGATCCAGTCGAGTCCGGTCACGGACTCGATTCTGGAAGTCAGGGCGCACGTGGTCTGCTGGTCCCAGAATATAATGTGTCCGATGAAGTCGGATGCCGGGAGCGTCGGCGTGGGGTATCCCAGAAGCCGATGGCTGGTATCGACCCAGCGCGAATGGCGCGGCTGGGCCGCGATGACCGCGTTCTCCATGGTCAGAAGCGGGATCGGATTCGGGTACGCAAAACGCGACAGGTCGAAATCCCGAAAAAACACAACGTCCGAATCCAGGATGCAATAGCGCTGGTGGGGCAGCGAGATGGTTGCGGCGATCTTCAGGAATTGCTGGACATGCCAGCCGCTCACCGGCTTTGCCCGCAATGACCACCAGAACTGCCGCCGCTTGCGCTGGATGATGCGCGGCAGCGGCCGCAGCCAATCCGGCAGGTAGGCCGATGCCGGAACTACGATGCGCCGCTCGCTGGCGAGATGGGCGAACAACGGCAGGTCGCAGTCAGGAACCAGCAGGTAATGCTTCGAGAACGCGATGACGTGACGGTCCACGCTCTCGCAAAGCAGCGTGCAGAGCTCGAGGTCGCGCCCGTAGGTTGGGGTTAACAACGCGACGGGATTCATCTCGCAGGTCTCTCTGGCGATAACATTCACGAGCAGTTCTCTGGGTGCCGTTTCCGTGTGCCAGCCAATGAGCAAGATCGGTGCCGGTCCGCGCCGCGCGCCATTGCTGCGGTTTGGTTTGGTTAACTTTGCCCGCGCTTAACCATCGTGTGACGGGTTAACCGCGCGTGGTAACCATCGTTCAAGTGGCATTCGCGCGCCGCAGCCGCACTGAACTGCCATTGCCCGGAATTTGCAGAGCCTGAGCCGGTATCGCCGAGGTGGTTCGGCGAAGGTATGGACGCATGACGATAGGGTCGCATTTCCGGCTGGATTTCTTCGCGAGCGGCAACCGGGCCGCGAGGTCAGTTCTTTTCGGCACAACCGGATTGTCCGGGATGTCCCCTTTTGGCACGGCGACGGCCTTCGCCGCGCGCGGCTCCGAACCGGCGTTCGCGCCATGAAGTACCGTGCCGATATCGAGGGCCTGCGGGCGCTCGCCGTTGTGCCAGTGCTGCTCTACCACATCGGCGTCCCCGGCTTCTCGGGCGGCTTCGTCGGCGTCGACATCTTTTTCGTTATTTCGGGCTATCTGATCTGCGGCATGATCGACGCCGACATTCGCAACAGATCGTTCTCGCTCGGCGATTTCTACAAGCGCCGGATCCTGCGCATCCTGCCCGCGCTGTTCGTCATGTTCCTGGTCACCAGCGTCCTGGCCTATGTCTATTGCCTGCCGGTCGAGCTGCAGGACTATTCGCGGAGCCTTGCCGGCGCAGTCGCGTCGGTCTCGAACTTTTACTTCGCGCAGACGGCCGGATATTTCGAGGCGCCGGCCGAAACCAAACCATTGTTGCACACGTGGTCGCTGGGGGTCGAGGAGCAGTTCTATTTCATCGTGCCGCTCCTGATGCTGCTTGCCTATCGGTTTGCGCCAGGGCGCGCAAAACTCCTGTTTGCGATCGCCGCCACGCTGTCCTTTGCCGCCGCGCTCGCGGTCGGCTATCGAAACCAGACCTTTGTCTTCTACCTCACGCCATTCCGCGCGTGGGAGCTGGCGCTCGGCGCGCTGCTCGCGATTGGGTTTATCCCGGCCCCGGAAACCGGGTTCTGGAGAAATCTCTGCGGTGCCACGGGATGTTGCTCCTGCTCGGCGTCATTTTCCTCGGATCGTCATCGGCGCCGCTGCTCCTGATGACGTCGCTCGCCAGCGTCGGCGCTACCCTGGTCATTGCCTCCAGTGAGCGCGGGATTTCGCAGGTCGGACGGTTGCTGTCGCTGTCGCCGATCGTATTCATCGGCCTGATCTCCTATTCGCTCTATTTGTGGCATTGGCCGCTGACGGTGTTCCAGCGCACCGACGCGCTGTTCTCGGCCGACGCGTCCGCGTCCGCCCAGCTGATCCTGATCGTCTTGTCGGTCGGTATCGCCTATCTGTCCTGGAAACTGGTTGAGCTCCCGTTCCGTGCGTTGGCGCGCGAGACGTCCAAAGCGGTTTTCGGTGCGGCGTCGACCGCGATGGCGGCGATGTTTACGCTGTGTGGATTGACGCTCATCGTCGGCGGAGCGCCGTCGCGCTTTCCGGATCGCGCCGTGCAGATCGGTGCCTATCTCGCCTACGATTCCTCGAGCCAGTTCCGCACCGGGCATTGTTTCCTGTTGACCAGCCGCCAGCAGTTCGACGCCGAGACCTGCATGAAGTTGGATTCGACGCGGCCGAATTATCTGCTTGTTGGCGACAGCCATGCGGCGCATCTCTGGTCCGGTCTGGCTTCAGCTATGCCGGAAGTGGACATCATGCAGGCTACCGCGAGCCTTTGCCGTCCGGCCGTGCTGCCGGGATCGCGATACGATACGCGGGTGTGCCGAACCCTGATGCAATATGTGTTCGACGATTTTCTCGTCAATAACAAAATCGACAAGGTTCTGCTTGCGGCGTCATGGAAAGACGAAGACCTGCCGATCCTGTCGACCACGCTGGAGATATTGAAGTCGAGAGGCGTCGACGTCACGGTGCTGGGGCCGATCGTCGAATATGACGCGGCGCTGCCGCGGCTTCTCGCCGATGAAATCCTGCGCGACAGCCCCGCGTCGGCAAACGCGAGACGTACGCCCGGCATTCGGGAGCGCGATCTGGCGATGCGAGAGATGGTGTCCGTGCGTGGCGCGACCTACCTCTCGGTCTATGACGCCGTTTGCCACAATGGTCATTGCGACGAGTTCGCGGATGATCGCGTTCCCATGCAGTTCGACGCCGGCCATCTCACGGCAAAGGGGTCCGTTGAAGTCGGGCGACGGCTCTCAGCCGCCTTGAGGAAATTTGCGAGCGCGCACCATGCGTCGAACTGATCGAACGCGCCGCCATCGGCATCGGTCCACATGGCCGGCGCTTGGTCTGATGGTGCTCGTGCTGTTTGCCGCGACCGGAGGTGAGGCGCGTGCCGCGTCGCGCGGATTCTCAAACCCGGCGAAGTTTGCGGGTGCGTTCGTCGATTGGGGGCCGGTGGGTCGTGAACGCATGCTTCAGGCCTGGGAAAAATGGCTGAAGCAGGAGCCGTCGTCGGTGCTCGGCGTCGACTTCTATGGGCAATCGACCTGGGACGATCTTTACAAGTTCGGCTGGGTGCCGGGAATCTGGAAAAAGCTAAACCCGGCGCGGAACGTGGTTTGGTCGGTGCCGCTGACGGTCAAGGGGACGCCGCTCGCCGACGTCGCCAATGGCCTTCACGATGCCGAATTCGAGGCGGCGGCGCGCACGATCGCCGAAGCGCAGCCAAAGGCAATCATCCGTCTCGGCTGGGAAATGAATCTTTCAACCATGCCGTGGTTCGCCAAGGACCAGGAGGACGACTACATCAGGGCGTTCCGGCGCGTCGTCGGAATATTCAGGCAACACTCCGCCGATTTCAGCTACGACTGGTGTCCGGGGTGGGGCGCCCAGGACAGCGCCGCGGACCTTGCGTATCCCGGCGACGACGTCGTCAACACCATCGGCCTCGATGTCTACGATTTCAAGCACGAAGGCTCGGTGGAGGAGCGGTGGGACCTCTTCTATGTGAAAGCACCGTTCGGCCTGGAGTGGCACCGGGACTTTGCGGTCCGGCACGGCAAGCGCATGAGTTATCCCGAATGGGGCGTCGGCAATGCGGGCGACAATCCATTTTTCGTCCAGCAGATGCATGACTGGTTCGTCAAGAACGAAGCCATTATCGGCTATGCGGCCTATTTCGACGTCGATGGATTGTGGCCCACGCAGATCGACAACTACCAGTTTCCCAAATCACAGCAGCTGTTCAGGCAACTGTTCAGCCGCTGATGCCCCGACCGCGCGCTGTTTAGCTTGGGTTAACGCCGTTCGTTAACCGTCGCGAGAAATCGGCGCGGCAGGGCGGGCTGCCGGACCGGATATTGCAACAATGCCTTTGTAACGTTTGGGTTCCGAGAGCTTCCCGGAACGAACCATCGTGCCGGAACGACGATGTCCCGATATCGCGGAGCGATCCCGTTTCGGGACGACGACAAAGAACCGCCGAGAATTCGCCATGAGCCAGATTTCGACCGGATTGCCCGCAGACGTTGACGCCACGCCGGATGCGTCGCGCGCATGGGTGGCGATCTCGCCGGCGCTCGATCCTTCGATCGAGATCGTGGTCTGCATTCCAAGTTTCCGTCGGCCGCAGCACCTGCGGCAGACCCTGGAGTCGCTTGCCGGGCAACGCACCGGCCGCCGCTTTGCCGTCGTCATCGTCGAGAACGACGCGCTGCGGACCGAGAGCGTTCCGGTTGCGGCGGAATTCCTGGCGTCGGGCAAATTTCCGGGGCTCTGCGTCGTTGAGCCGCGCCAGGGCAATTGTCATGCGATCAACGCCGCGTTCGAGACCGCGCTGGCGACGTTCCCCGCGGCGACCGATTTTCTGATGATCGACGATGATGAAATCGCCTCGCCGGACTGGCTCGAGCTGATGGTGTCAGCAGCGGAGACGACGGGCGCCGACGTGGTGGGCGGGCCGGTATTGCCGAATTTCGATGATGCGCTCAAGCGCGGGCTGCGCCGTCATCCGGCCTTCGCTCCGGCCTACGACAGCTCGGGCCCGGTGCCGGTCATCTATGGCTGCGGCAACTGCCTTATCAGGCGGCCGGTGTTTGCGCGCGTGGGCGCACCCGCCTTCGATCTGCGCTTCAATTTCCTGGGCGGCGGCGACACTGATTTCTTCTACCGTTGCCGGCGCCTTGGCATGGGATTTCACTGGGTGTCAGAGGCTACCATCAATGAAACCGTGCCGCAGAACCGGACCAGCCTGAGCTGGCTGATTACGCGCGGCCTGCGGATCGGTGCGATCAATTATCACGTCCAGCGCAAGGCGACGCCGACGGTCTGGTCGCGGATCAAGCTTTGTCTCAAATTGTTCGGGGCGCTGCCGCTGTCGCTGACCTACGCGGTGCGGGCGTTTCTGACCGAACGCAAGCCGAGCATCGCCATGCACCCGATGACAGTGGCGGTTGGCGGCGCGCTGGCCGCGATCGGCATCGAGCCGCAGCCTTACAAAGCCTCGAAGATCGTCTCGTGAGCCAGTTCGTCACCACCTCGCAAGTCCACGCCGTCGTCGGCGTGATCCGGCGCCAGCAGGTGATGGACATCGTCCGCGGCGCCGTGTTCGTCGGCGCTCTGCTGCTGGCGTGGGTGACGCTGCGGCCGTTCGAAGACCTCTCCACCATGCAGATCGGCGACGTCACGACCGGCAACGAGGTGATGACCTATGCGGCATTCGGCGGCCTCGCGGTGCTGGCCGTCGCACTCGCCATGCGCGACAACATCCAGGGGCTCAAGACGTTGTTGTCGCCGGCGTTCGTGCTGTTTACCGGCTGGTTGTGCCTGACGGTCGTGCTGTCGTTCGACCCGAGCACATCGATCCGGCGCTTCACCCTGTCGGCCTGCGTCGTCGCGGTCGCGGCGGCGCTGCCGCTGCTGGCGAAATCGCAACATGAACTGATGCGCTGGTTCAGCACCGCCACGCTGGCCTTGCTGGCGATCTGCTACCTCGGAATATTGCTGGTGCCGCATCTTTCGATCCATCAGACGATCGATCTGCAGGAGCCACAACTCGCGGGAAACTGGCGCGGGTCGTTCGGCCACAAGAACATGGCGGCCGCCATGATGGCGATACTGCTTTTCCTCGGCGTCTACCTTATCCGGGCCGGCGGATGGATTGCCGGGGTAGCGGTAGTCGGGCTGTCGTCGCTGTTTCTGTTCTATTCCGCCGGCAAGAGCTCGCTGAGCCTGTGCTTTGCGGTGCTGCTGTTGACATCGCTGACCTCGGTGGTTCGTTCGTTCTGGCTGCGTGCCGTGATGCTGTTGACGCCACTGCTGCTGTTAAACCTGCTCAGCGTCGGCACGGTGATGAGCGAAAGCCTCGCCGAAATTGCAAAATTGTTGCCGCTGGATTCGAGTTTCACCGGCCGGCTCGACATCTGGACCTTCGCCGTGCAATCGCTGCAGGGACGGCTGGCGACCGGCTACGGGTTCGCGTCCTTCTGGGGCAGCAGTGCCATCCAGAACCTGCCGGAAGGCAAGGAATGGGCGGCCTACGCGTCCCACAGCCATAACGGCTATCTCGATAGCACGCTCGGCATGGGTTTGCCGGGCCTGGTGCTTTTGATGGCGGCGATCGTCGTCAAGCCGTTGAGGGATTTCCAGGGCACGGACGAGGGTGGCAACAACGGTCCGCTGGCGATGGTGTTTTTGCGGATCTGGCTGTTCGGGCTTTATCTCTCGTCGATGGAGAGCTTCTTCCTCGACCGTGCCGATCCCCTGTGGTTCACGTTCCTGGTGGCGATGTTCGGCTTGCACTATCTGGCGCGGTTTCGCGCGCGAGCGTGACGTTCAGAGCTGCGCGCACGGCGCTTGCGGCGTCCTGCCACCAGCCATCGAAATCGAATGACGTCTGCACCGAAGGCGATTTGAGCGCAGCGACGATCCGGTCGGCATAGGCGTCATCATCCGAGCCGCGCGCGACCAGCACGATGGCGCCGCGGCCGATCAACTCCTTGAAGCGCGAATGATGATCGAATTCATCGGGCAAGGCAGGGCCGGTCACGATCAGCGGCCGGCCGGATTGCGCGCAGGTGAGGATGCTGGAACGCCGGGCCGTGAGGCCTTCATCGAGCGGATAGCAGAAAGCGTCGACCTCATTGAACAGGCCGAACACCTCCTGGTCGGAGGCGACGAAGCCGCTCACGATCACGTCGTCGGCGATGCCGAGCTCGGCCGCGCGGGCGTGAAAATCCTCCTCGACATTGTCGACGCCGCGGATGAACGAGCCGATATAGACGATCAGCGGCTTGAGCCCGCGCGCCTTCAATATCGCACCGATATGGAGCGACGCATTGGGTTGCTTGGCCGGATAGATCGATCCGAAATGACCGATCACCAGCCGGCCCGCTTTCCGGGCGGCGGCGAGGTGCCGGCGCAATTCCGAATCCGCTTTTTCAGCAGGCGCTTCGATGTTCGGCGGCAGCGGCGCCAGTACGCTTTTGCCGGCGGTCCAGCCCACCAGAGGGGCGTCGGCGAGTTCACGCCGCACCAGCGGTGAAAACATCATGATGCTGTCGGCCAGCAACAGCGCGGGGATGTAGGTGAGCCGGCGCAGCCAGTGCAGGCCGCCCCATTCGTGCTGAATCAGGACAGTTTTGCGCCGTCGCAGCTTCGCCATCACGAGCGTCAGCAGCGGGGCCAGGATCACGCGCTTCCAGGCCACGATGGGAAAGTTGCAGACCACGCTCTGTGCCGAGCCGACGGCACGCCAGCTCTCACCGAAGGTGCCTTCGGTACGCGTCAGGGTTAACGTCGTGCTGCTGCCGGGATCGAGCTTTTCGATCCTCTCTTGCAGCAACCGCGTAAAATGCCCGACGCCGCACTGCATCTGCGGGCCCGCGCCAAGAAACAGCGCCCGGTATCGGGGGTCTGACGTCATCGTAGCGCTGCGAAGTTTCCCAAAAACATCCGCGTTAGCCATACAGCGCAGACATTAGCTTCCGGTAAGCGGCCGCAAGCCCTCGGCGGCACCGTTCTTGCCAATCTGATCGCAGGGATTGCCCGGCCGTCTCATTACGGGACATCGGGCGATCAAAGGTTTGGCGGCGACTCCAGGATTTCGGGACAACCGGAATCGCGGTCACCGCGGCAATGGAACAGGAAGCCAACAGGAGCGCGACAATGACGACCGGCAAGATCTTCAACAAATGGGACCAGACGCATTCCGAATTGTGGAGCCATCAGCCGATCCGGCTCGAGCACGAAATGCACAAGTCGCCGGCGTTCTCGATGGACGATCTCGCCAAGCTGATCGAAGGTTATCCGCGCGAACATTATAGCCTGGTGCAGACCGGCGCCCGCGGCTCCAGCAAGCTGTGGCGCGAGGGCGATATCGGCAATCTCTCGGGGCGCGAAGTGATCGAGGCGATTTCCCGCGGCGGGCTGTGGCTCAACATGCGCGATGTCGGCGCGGTCGACAGCCGCTACCGCAAGCTGGTCGACAAGATGTTCGAGGAAATCGTCGCCAAGGTGCCTGGCTTCCAGATGCCGAAAGGCCATCAGGAAAGCATCTTGATCTCGTCACCCGACGCGCAAGTGTATTATCACGCCGACCTGCCGGGACAGAGCCTGGTGCAGATCGCCGGCCGCAAGCGCGTCTATGTCTATCCCAACACCGCGCCGTTCATCACGCCGCAGCATCTCGAAGACATCGCGCTGTTCAATGTCGAAGTCGATCTGCCCTACAAGGAATGGTACGACGATCATGCCAAGGTGCTCGACATCGGTCCCGGCCAGATGCTGGGCTGGCAGATGAACGCGCCGCATCGGGTCGAGAACCTCGACACCTTCAGCGTCTCGATGACCATCTCCTACACCAACGAGGAAATCCGGCGTAACGAGATCGTCAACCTCGCCAACGGCATGCTGCGCCATCGCTTCGGCTACACGCCGAAGACGCGCAATCTGCGTGGTCCGTCGTTCTTCGCCAAGGCGGTGATGCAGAAGCTGTTGCGCGACGGCAAATGGGTCAAGCACGAGCGCAGCGTACGCCGCCCGATCGACTTCCGCCTCGATGCCGCCCAGCCCGGCAAGATCGTCGACCTCCCGAAGGCGGCGTGAGCGGATTGTCCCGACGATGACGGTGCTGGCGGAACATTTGGTAAAGCTGGACGCGCGGCCGCAGACCCGCACGGCCAGCTTCCGCGTCGAACTGGTCCGTGACTGGAAACAGGCCGCGGCGCGCTGGAACGACATCAACCCGTCGACGCCGTTCCAGCATCCGCAATGGTGCGAGGCGTGGTATGGGGCCTTTGCCGGTGCCGATGGTGTCGAGCCGTTGATTGCCGTCGTCACCGATGCCGCGAGCGGCGAGCAGGCGGCGTTGCTGCCGCTGATCCGCCGCCGGCGCAAGGGCATGCGGATCATCGAATTCGCCGATCTCGATCTCACCGATTACAACGCCCCGATCCTGGGCAATGCGGCACCGCGCGACGCCCGCGCCGCGCGCGCGCTGTGGCGGGATTTACGGGCGGCCCTGCGCAAAATGCCCGGTGGCGCCGATCTGATCCGTCTCCGCAAGGTCCCGGTCGATCTCGGCGGCCCGCCCAATCCGCTGGCGCTGCTCGACGATGCCGGCCCGTGTGCGGCCAACGGCAATGTCGTCACCACCGGCGAGGACTACGACGCCTGGCGCTACACGCTGGAAAAGACCGTGCGCAAGGAACTAGAGCGGAGCTGGCGCGTGTTCACGCGCGACCCGGCCTCAGGCTTCAGCTTCGTCACCGACCATCATGAGGCGTTGCGAATTCTCTCGACGACCGAAGTCCAGCAGGGCACGCGGATGCAAAGCCTCGGCCTCAACTTCATCCTCAACGACGAAACCTGTGCCGCGTTCTACCGCAATCTGGTCCGCGATGGCGTCGGCAGCGGTTACGCCCTGGTATCGGCGCTCACGGTCGGCGACGAAGTCGTGGCGACGCTGCTCGGCATCCGAAGCGGTTCGCGTTACGTCATGGTTCGCATCAGCAATGCCGGCGACAAATGGTCGAACTGCTCGCCGGGCCGGCTGATCATCGAGCGGACGATGGCAGCGCTGCACAAGGACGGCGTTCGGGAGTTCGACTTCTCGACCGGCAATTATGCGTACAAGCGCCGCTTCGGCGTCACGCGGTTGCCGCTGGTCGATGTCAGCGCGGCGTTGGGCTGGCGCGGATTGCCCCACGCGTTGCGCTATCGCACCGCGCGCGAACTGCGCAGATATCCGCGGCTCTCCGCCTTTTTGAAACGCGCGCTTGGCAAACCGGCCTCGCGCGAAGAGAACTGACGTCCGTTGCAAAAGAGTCACGGTCGTGCAGAACTGCCACACTCAGCAGGATTGTGCGGTC
Organism: Bradyrhizobium erythrophlei; assembly: GCA_900129675.1. Classification (GTDB taxonomy): domain Bacteria; phylum Pseudomonadota; class Alphaproteobacteria; order Rhizobiales; family Xanthobacteraceae; genus Bradyrhizobium; species Bradyrhizobium erythrophlei_A. The sequence goes on from FSRD01000002.1 coordinate 170,657, forward strand.
GTTCTTCCTGTGTTCGCAAGAGTTCATGATTGTGGCAACTGCGGAGGCGTAAAGTGCTGTTCGGGTCAAGGGCGATAGGTGAGTGCTTCCATGGGGAGAACCGACATGCCAGCCTATATTCACCATCACGAAGACGCCGAGCCAGCCTTCATTATTTGTCCGGTCTGCGTCGGTCTTCCGATGTACGTCAAGGACGTCGAACCGCATTGGAGCATGGCGAAGATCGACTTCACCTATGAATGCTCCGACTGCGGCACGGAAATCAGGCAGACGGTGACCAAGCCGGAGCTGCAGCACTAAACCTGCCGCACTACGCCGGGCTGGCCCGGCGCGCATTCCAGCGCATCGCGATCCCATTTCGCCGAGATCGCCGCCTTCATAAGTGCCTTGCAGGAAATCGAGCAGCGCCTTGTCGGGATCGAGGGCGGTACGCACGGCATCATAGGGCAGGATGAATTCGCCCAGCGCTTCGCTGAAGAACGCCGCGTCCGGCTTCACCTTCGTCGTGCGGAAGCCTGCGGGTTCCGGATAGGCATAGGAATAGAACGCGGGATAGTCGATCGCGCCGCCGCCCGGCCAGAAGCCGGCGCTGCTGACCTCGTGCGAATAGGCTTCGTGTGCCACCGCGTCGGGCAGGTTGGGCACGCCGCCGGGATGGCGCGGCGCGCGCCGTGGAAGGCTCGCGCGCCGTCCGGAATCGGCGACGTCGTCAGCCCGCGCGGGGTGACGTAGAGGGCGACATGCCAGGAATGATTGAGCCAGGGTGACCGCGTCAGCCGGATCTTGCCAACGATCTGGGTCCACAACTGAACCGTCGCACAGGTGTCACGCCACGCCGCGGTCGGCAATTCCGGCCACGGGGTTTGCGATATGTTGCTCATGCCTGAACCCCGTGCGCGGTGAACGTGAAGGCATATCGCCTATCACGAATTCCTCACGCGAGCTTCACGATTTGGTGCATTCCGGGCAGCGGCGCGCGCCGCGCGTGGCGCGGAACAGGCTGCGGCACCACCAGCGCCGTGCAATCGCCTGTAGCGGATTGCGCACCAGCTGAGCCATGAAAAGAATTTCAACCATAGCGATGTCCATCGTCCCCGAAGGGGAGATGGGGCGGCATTCCCGTCAGAGAATGCCGCCTCTATCGCATCAGCCATGCAGTTTGTTCGCGGTCTCGGCGATTACGCGTCCTTGATAGCGCGCGCCCGCGAGCTCGTTCTCGCTCGGCTGGCGGCTGCCGTCGCCGCCGGTGATCGTGGTCGCGCCATAGGGGGCGCCGCCGGTGACTTCGTCGAGCTTCATCTGGCCGGCAAACCCGTAGTTCAGGCCGACGATCGTCATGCCAAAGTGCAACAGGTTGGTGATGATCGAGAACAGCGTGGTCTCCTGGCCGCCGTGCTGGGTGGCGCTCGCGGTGAAGGCGCCGCCGACCTTGCCGTGCAGGGCGCCTTTCATCCAGAGGCCGCCGGCCTGATCGAGGAAATTCGCCATCTGCGAGGACATGCGGCCGAAACGGGTGCCGGTGCCGACGATAATGGCGTCGTAATTGGCGAGATCCTCGATCTTGGCGATCGGCGCCGCCTGATCGACCTTGTAATACGACGCCTTTGCGACATCCGGCGGCACCAGTTCGGGCACGCGCTTGACGTCGACGGTGGCGCCGGCTTTGCGCGCGCCTTCGGCGACGGCATTCGCCATCGTCTCGATGTGACCGTAGGCGGAATAATAGAGGACGAGTACTTTGGCCATGATGGTTCTCCGTTAAGTTTGTAGTGGTTGTTCTTGCGAGATGACATGCGCGGGCTATTGCCCGCGCATGAGGGGTGGGGTTGCCTTACGCCGCGTCGACCAGCACTAATTCGGAATCTTCCAGCGCGGTGATCCTGAGCTTGGCTTCACCGCGGATCGCGGCACCATCGCGGGCGTTGACGCGGACGCCGTTGACTTCGATGCTGCCAGCCGCCGGAACCAGATAGAGGTTGCGGGTTTTCCCCGGCGCGTATTCCGCGCTCTCGCCGGCCTTCAGCGTGGTGGCGAGCACCCGCGCATCTGCCCGGATCGGCAGCGCGTCCTTGTCGCCGTCGATACCGCTGGCGATGGTGACGAGCTTGCCGGAGCGATCCGACTTCGGGAACGGTTTGGCGCCCCAGGTCGGGTGGCCGCCTTGCGTGGTCGGCTCGATCCAGATCTGGAAGATCTTGGTCCTTGCCGGCTCCAGATTGTATTCGGAATGACGAATGCCGCTGCCGGCGCTCATCACCTGGACATCGCCCGCTTCCGTGCGGCCCTTGTTGCCAAGTGAGTCCTGATGCGTGATCGCGCCTTCGCGGACATAGGTGATGATTTCCATGTTGGCGTGGGGATGGGCGGGAAAGCCTGAGTTCGGCGCGATCTCGTCGTCGTTCCAGACGCGCAAGCTGCCGTGGCCCATGTTGCGAGGGTCATAATGGCTGCCGAACGAGAAGTGATGCTTCGCCTTCAGCCAGCCGTGATCGGCACCGCCGAGTTTCGCAAAGGGTCTGAGTTCGATCATGGGATATTCCTCTGATTTGAATTTTAGCGGGCCGGTGCCGCGTGCGATTGCACGCGGCTGCCCGAATTTGTCGGAATCAGGCGCCAAACCCGCCATCGACATTGAGCACCGTGCCGGTCACGAACGACGCTTCCGGGCTGGTGAGGAACACGACGCCGGCTGCGATCTCTTCCGCGGTGCCGAAGCGCTGCAGCGCGTGCTGCTTGCGTTGCGCTTCGGCGAATTCGCGGTCGTCGTCCGGATTCATGTCGGTGTTGATCGAGCCAGGCTGCAGCACGTTAATGGTGATGCCACGCGGTCCGAGGTCGCGCGATGCGCCCTTGGTGTAGCCGACGACCGCGGCCTTGGTGGCGGCGTAGTCGGCAAGACCGGGGAACGAAGCGCGGGTCGCGATGCCCGAACCGATAGTCACGATGCGTCCGCCTTCGCCCATCAGCTTCGAGGCCGAGCGGATCGCGGTAATTACGCCGTGGACGTTGATCGCGTCCTGGCGCGCCAGCGCCGCGGTGTCGGTATTGGCATCGTCGATCGGTCCGCCGACGGCGACGCCGGCATTGTTGACGAGGATGTCGAGCCGTCCGAAATCCTTGGCGACGTCCTTCACCAGTTGATCGACTTCAGCGGACGAAGCCTGGTCGGCCTTGTAGGCGCGGGCCTTGACGCCGCGGGCCTGCAATTCCGCAACCACTGCCTCGGCCTTGTCGGGGGAGGCGACATAGCTGATGGCGACATTGGCGCCTTCATTGGCCAGCGCCCGGGCGCTCGCCGCGCCGATGCCGCGCGAACCGCCGGTGACGAGGGCAACCTTGCCTGAGAGCTTCTTGGTCACGGGATTTCTCCGTTACTTGAATTCCGATAACGCTTGGATATGTCTCCGGCTGTGGTATAGAAATAGAAACTATTGAAACTCATTGTTTCAAAAATAGAACCAAAGGCCTCCTGATGGCAAAACTCCCTGACTTTGAAGGCCTCGCGATTTTCGCAAAAGTCGTGGAATTGCGGTCGTTTGCGGCGGCCGCCACCGAGCTTGCGCTGTCCAAGGCCACGGTCTCGAAAGCGGTGAGCCGGCTCGAGGAGCGGCTCGGCGCGCGCCTGTTCAACCGCACGTCGCGGCGGCTCGCGCTGACCGATGCCGGGCAAAAACTGTCGGAGCGTGCGACGCGCCTGCTCGCCGACGGCGAGGCGGCGGAGCACGAGGCCCTGTCGCAATCGATGGCGCCGCGCGGGCTGGTGCGGCTCGCGGTGCCGATGACCTTCGGGGTCAAGGCAGTGGCGCCGCTGTTGCCGGAGTTTTTGGCCGCCTATCCCGAGGTCTCGATCGATCTGCATTTGAGCGACGCGACGGTCGATCTGATCGGCGAAGGCTTTGATGCGGGCCTGCGCATCGCGCGGCTGCCGGACTCTTCCCTGATCGCGCGGCGGCTCTGCGCGACGCCGCGCTACACGGTAGCGGCGCCGTCCTACCTGAAACGGCATGGCCGGCCGACGCATCCGATGCATCTCGCGCAGCACAAATGCTTCGGCTACGCCTATCTCTCGACGGCCGGCGTCTGGCACTACACCAACGCATCAGGCGAACAGGCCAGCGTGCGGCCGGCTGGCCAATTGCGTGTCAACAACGGCGAAGCGCTGTTGCCGTCGGTGCTCGCCGGGCTCGGCATCGCCGACCTGCCTGACTTCATCGTCGGCGACGCGATTGCGTCAGGCGAGGTCGAAGTGATCCTGAAGGGCTGGAAGCAGCCGGAGGGAGCCGTGCATCTGGTGACGCCTCCCGGCGGCCCGCGCCCCGCGCGCGTCGAGGTGCTGGCGGATTTTCTGGCGAAGCATTTTGCGCAGGGGAAGAAGAGGTAAGGCCCGGGGTAGCTTCGCAGGGTGGGCAAAGTGCAAGCGTGCCCACCATTTCTCTGCATCCGCTGATAGAGAATGGTGGGCACGGCGCGAAGAGCGCCTTTGCCCACCCTGCGGATTTCGAGATAGGCTACCCTCAACAAACCAAAACAAAACTGCCTTGGGGGAGAAACTGCCGATGAACCGCCGTGAACTCTTGAAAGTTGCCGCGGCGTTGCCGCTGGCGCACACCGCGCTCTTGAATGGCGCTTTCGCGCAGACTCCCTATCCCTCGCGCAACATCACCATGATCGTGCCGTTTCCGGCCGGCGGCCAGGCCGATCTCGCGGCGCGGCCGGTGGCGCTGGCGCTGGAGCGGATTCTCGGCAAGCCTTGCATCGTCGACAACCGCGCCGGCGGCGCCGGCGGATCGATCGGCAATGCGCAGGCCGCGCGCGCCGATGCCGACGGCTACACGCTCTTGATGACGCTGTCGTCGCTGGCGGTGCTGCCCGAAGCCGACCGGCTGTTCGACCGTCCGGTCGCCTACGAAGTCTCGCAATTCGCACCGGTCGCGCGCGTGCTGGCTGATCCGACGCTGCTCGCGGTGCCGGCCTCGGCGCCGTGGAAGACGCTGCAGGATCTGGTCGACGACGCCAAAAAGCGTCCGGGACAAATTCCCTACCGCTCGTCCGGTCCCTACGGCACGCTGCATGTCGCGATGGAAATGTTCGCGGCCAGCGCCGGCATCAAATTGCTGCACGTGCCGTTTCGCGGCGCAGGTCCCGCGCTGACCGCGTTGCTCAGCGGCACGGTGCAGGCGCTGGCCTCGGCGCCAGGTACGCTGAAGCAGCAGGTCGATGACGGCAAGATGCGCGTGCTGGCGAACTGGGGCGCCGAACGGATCCCGAGCTTCCCCGACCCGCCCGCGTTCAAGGAGCTCGGCTACCGGGATGTCGAGTTCTACATCTGGGCCGGATTGTTCGCACAGAGCGCCTTGCCGGCGCCGATCATGATGCGGCTGCGCGAAGCGATGGCGCAGGCGGTGAAGGCGCCGGAAGTGATCAAGACGTTCGAGACCGCGGGCAGCCCGGTCGCTTACCTTGACGCGCCGGAATTTTCAAAATTTGTCGCCGAGGACTCTGCGCGGCTGATCGCAGCGGTGAAGAAGATCGGCAAGGTGGAGTAGGGGGCATGGCTTCACATTTATTTGTGCGCCGCGAACCTTGCCCGGCCTCATTCGATTGACAGGGTTGAGACTACTCCACCGCCACCGCGTGGAACTTGCTCGTCAACTGGATTCGAAGAAGGGAACCCCGGCATGAGGATGCAGCGGATTGTCCTGAGCCTCTTGGTATCGATCGGCGGTGAAATGGCCGCTCAAACTCCGGCGTTTTCGGAAGAATATCGCGGAACCTGGGAACAGCAGATGGCCTGCACCCCCGATGTCTGGCGTCTCTGCAGCGACCAGATACCGGACGCCGGCCGGATCGTGACCTGCTTGCGGCAGAATACCCCGCAGCTATCGAACAATTGCCGTTCGGTGTTCGAATCGAACGCCAGCGCGCAGCAGCCGACAGCGCCGCGCGTGCCCCAACAGTCGCGTGCGCGCGCCGCTCAGCCGCAGCCGGTGCAACCTTCGCCTTCTGACGATGACGAGTAGGCCGGCGCGCGTTCGGGTCTGTGCTCGCAGACGTCAACCCATTCGGCTGATGTCAGCTCCGCCAGCCGCGCCGGCGTGATTTTTACCGCGCTGTGGGTCGATCCCGCGGCCGGCACCACGACATCGAACGCCCGCAGCGACACGTCGCAATAGACCGGCAGCGGCGCCTTCAGTCCGAACGGACAGACGCCGCCGACCTCGTGGCCGGTGATCTCGGCGACCTCGTCGAGGCCGAGCATCTTTGGCTTGCCGCCGAACAGCGCCTTCACCTTCTTGTTGTCCATCCGTGACGTGCCGGCGGCGACGATCAGCACGACGCGTTCGCCGATCCGCAGGCTCAGCGTCTTTGCGATCCTGGCCGGCTCGACGCCATAGGCCTCGGCCGCCAGCACCACGGTGGCGGAACTCGTGGCCGATTCGATCACGGAGATTTCGGGCGCCTTCTCGGCGAAGAAGGCGCGAACGGACTCAAGACTCATGCTTCAGGACCTCAGGGCAATCAGACCGGGCAATTCGGACAGCGCGCGGATGCGGTAATCGGGCTCGAGCCCGAGCTCGTCCATCTGGGTGCGGATCGCCTTGAACATCGTGAGCGGGGCGACGGCCTCGCTCTCGATGCAAGCCAGCGCCATGGCTTCCGGCGTCACCCGCTCGATCCAGGCGACGTTCAGGCCAAACGCCTTGGCGCCGCAGGCATCCCAGGGGTTGGAGGATATGAACAGCACGTCCGAGGGCGGGATATCGAGGGTGGATTCGATCAGCGTGTAAGCGTCCGGACTAGGCTTGAAGATTCTCTTCGCGTCAACGCTGATGGTCGCATCGAGCACGCTCTCAAGCCCGCTGTTCTTCACCAGCGCGTTGAGCATGTCGGGGCTGCCGTTGGAGAGAATCGCGAGCTTGTTGGGCTTCATCGCCGTGAGCGAAGCCAGCGCGTCGGGATAAAGATCCAGATGCAGATATTTGTCCATGATGCGTTCGAACGCGCCGGCGTCGTATTTCAGCCCGAGGCATCGCAAAGTGTAGGCGAGCGACTCCCGCGTCACGACCGCGAAATCCTCATAGCGCCGCATCAGCGAACGCAGCCAGGTATATTCGAGCTGCTTGATGCGCCAGATCTGGGTGATGATGTCGCCGTAGCCGGGAAATTCTTGTTCGGTGACGGCGGCGACCGACTGGATGTCGTAAAGCGTGCCATAGGCGTCGAACACGACAGCTTTGATGCTCACTTCGCTGACCTCACTTTTCTGCTATTTTCGGACCGATCGTGGCGTCGAGAAATTCGTGGAGCGCCGCGATCGATTGATCGGTCGCCGATTGGTTGAACTCGTGGTGGTGCCCCGCGAGGTTTGTCGTGGTCTTGAGGTTGGGCGCGTCGAAGGCGTGGTAGGCGCCGGGAAAGACGATAAGCCTGATCGGAACACCCTTGGCCGGCCGCCGTGATATTCCCATATCGTCGCGGCCATCGACCATGTCGCGGCAGGCTGCCGCGGGGTTCAGGTCATCGCGCTCACCGATCAGGATCAGGGTGGGAACGGTCACATCGCCCCTAAACGGGCCGCAGGGCGGATAAAAAGCGATCGCCGCCCGGAATTTGTCTGGCGAAGTTTGTTCGATGGCGCCATGTTCGACCGACATCAGGGCCACTCGTCCGCCTTGCGCAAAACCCAGCACAGCGATGCGAGTCGGATCGACGAATGGCGCGCGCACCAGAAAGGTCAGGGCGCGATAGGCGTCCGTGGCCAGATCGAGCGGAGCGCTGTCGTCGCAGTTCTTGATGCCGCGCGGACCGAAACTGTCCACGGTGAGCGTCACATAGCCCCAGGACGCGATCCGCTTTCCCCAGCGTTCGTCGAGCCGGGCCCAATTTCCGTTGCAACTATGCAGCAGCACGACGGCGGGTGAGGGGCTCGTAGTGCCGGCCTGCCTCAAATAACCCTGGAGCGGATGTGGGCTGGCAAGCGGGCTCTCTATTTCGACGACGACCGCGGAGGATTCAGCCGCAACGCAACCGGCCGCATTTCCGGTCAGGAATGCGGCGACCAAGGCAGCGGCTTTTGCGAAGTTCGTCACAGATCACGATCCGCTCAACAGCCGGCCGGTGATGCAACGTCGCTTATATACCCAAAATCCGGCGCGCGTTGGCCTTCAATACCTTCGGCCGGATCTCGTCGCGGATGTCGAGCTTTGCAAAATCCGCCAGCCAGCGGTCCGGGGTGATCACCGGCCAGTCCGAGCCGAACAGCATCTTGTCCTGCAGGATCGAGTTGATGTAACGCACGAGGATCGGCGGGAAATATTTCGGCGACCAGCCGGAGAGGTCGATATAGACGTTCGGCTTGTGGGTCGCGACCGACAGCGCCTCTTCCTGCCAGGGAAAGGACGGATGCGCGAGGATGATCTTCAGATCCGGGAAATCCGCCGCGACGTCGTCCATGTACATGGGGTTGGAATATTTCAGGCGCATCCCCATGCCGCCGGGCATGCCTGAGCCGACGCCGGTCTGGCCGGTGTGGAACAGCGCGATCGCGCCGGCGTCGTTGATGGCTTCATAGAGTGGATAGGCCAGGCGGTCGTTCGGATAAAAGCCCTGCATGGTCGGATGGAATTTGAAGCCGCGGACGCCGTATTCCTCGATCAGCTTGCGCGCCTCGCGCACGCCCAATTTGCCCTTGTGCGGATCGATGCTGACGAAGGGGATCAGGACGTCGAGATTTTCGGAAGCTACTTCCAGCATCTCGTAATTACTATAGCGGCGGAAGCCGGTCTCGCGCTCGGCATCGACCGGGAAGATCACGGCGGCGATCTTCTTGGAGCGGTAATAGGCCGCGGTTTCCGGCACCGTCGGCGGATGCTTGTGCGGCGACTTGAAGTAATCGGCCATCTGCGCCTGGAAATCATCATAGCCGTCGTCGCCATGCATGCCGCAGGGCTCTTCGGCATGGGTGTGGATGTCGATCGCCACGACGTCTTCGATATCGGGCAGCTTCAGCTTGGGCATTTCGGGGTTCCCGGCAGCTTGATTTTGCGGTTTGGCAAATTGATTATACTATATAACAAATTTCGCAAGACGGCAGAAGCAAAACCGCGGGATCAAGGAGGATGCGATGGCGCAGGCGGAGGCCTTCGAGACCGATTTCTGGAAAGACGCCAATCTTCGAAAAGTCTGGGACGACATCGTTCCCGGCGAGCCGCGCAAGACCATTCCCTACACGCTGACGCGGGACGCGATCGAGCTGTACTGCAAATCGGTCGGCGAAACCCATCCGATCTATTTCGACGAGGCTTACGCCAAGACCACGCGTTATGGCGGGCTGATCGCGCCGCCGTCGATTCATATCCTCTTGATGTTTTCCTGCACGCCGGCGGACGACTGGATGCGCTCTCCGGGGACCGTCAATGCCGGGCAGTCCTGGAGCTATAACATCCCGGCGCGGCCCGGCGATGTCATCACCTTGCAGGCCCGCGCGCTCGATAAATTCATCAAGCGCGAGCGGTTGTTCGTGGTGCACGACAACGTCTTCTTCAACCAGCATGGCGAGGTGATCTGCTCCGGTCGCGGCCAGACCATCCGGCCCGAGTGAACTTCAATCAGAGGGGAGGGGATCATGACGACTACATTCGAAGACCTGAACGCGGGCGACGCCATCGACGGACCGACATTCGCGGTCTCCCGTGAATCGATCCGGCTGTTCTGCGATGCCTCGCTCGATTACAACCCGCTGCATCTCGACGACGACTACATGAAGGGCAGTTTCGGCAAGACCAATTTCGGCGGCATCATCATGCACGGCATGAATAATTTCGGGCTGATCTCGCGGATGCTGACCGACTGGGCCTATCCGCGCGGCGCGATCCACCGCCGCCTGGAGACGCGATGGGTCAAGCCGGTGCGGCCCGGCGACACCATCCGACCCCTGGGCATCGTGAAATCGAAGCAGGTGACGAAAAATTCGCGCTGGGTGCTGATCGACGTCCTGGTGCGCAACCAGAACGACGAGAAGGTCGCTACCGGCGAGGCGATGGTCGAATTCCCGCTGGATGCGGCGGCCTGACCCTCACTCGGCCGGGACACCGGTCGATCCGCGTGTCGTCAGCCTGCCGCCCTTGGGGCGCCCGGCAAGATGCGCATTCGGCGCCACCACGTCGGTGGCAAGGCCAAGCCGCGCCAATACGCGGATGGTCAGCCAGGTGTTGTCGATCTCCCACCAGCGATGACCGTGGCGGGCCGAGCGCGGGTCGGCGTGATGGTTGTTGCCGGGGAGCGGCCGTCCTGCGCCCGGGTGCAAAATCTGAGGCTAATTGACGCTGTTTCCCGGCGAAAAACGCTGGAGAATCAGTTTCCTGACGGCCGGACAAGGCAACCTGGGGGCTTTGCGAGTGGTTGATTGACATTCGGCCATGCGATGGCTTAGAAACCGCTCATCCCGGGCGGATCGCCGCTGGCGGGAGTAATTTCATTTTGCCACTTTCGGGCATCAACTCGGTTCGGCCTCCAACACGGCCTTTCAAAGCATCAGGATTGTCCCATGAAGGTCCGTAACTCGCTGAAATCGCTGCGCGGCCGCCACCGCAACAACCGTCTGGTCCGCCGCAAGGGCCGGGTTTATGTGATCAACAAGGTGCAGCGCCGCTTCAAGGCCCGTCAGGGCTGAGTTCCCGTTTCGGGAATCGCGCGCCACCGCCTCGCTTCACAGGTCTTTGACGACGTGCTGCTTTGCGGCGCGTTTTTCTGCGTCTAGACTTCCGGCATGGCTTTTCGATTCCCGCGTGCATGGAACTGCAGGATTGCGATCCTCGCTGCGGCGATGATTGCCGCGCCCGCCGTGGCGTCCGCCCAGGACGATCCAAGGGTCATCCCGCCGCCCAAGCAGCAAAAGAAGTTGCCGGAAGCGCCGAGCAAGCTGCCCAACGTCGGCGCCGATCGCCTGCGCGGTCTGGATTTCCTGTTCGGCGCGCTCAAGGCCGCACCGGACGAGACCAGCGCCAAGCATGTCGAGGCCCGGATCTGGGCGCTGTGGCTGCAGACCCCGAGCGATACCGCGGCCCTGTTGATGGTGCGCGCCAAGGCGGCGATGGACGCCCAGCAGATGGATGTCGCGCTAAAATTGCTGGATGCCGTCGTCAAACTGCGTCCCGATTATATCGAGGCCTGGAATCGGCGTGCGACGCTTTACTACCTCAGGAACGACTACACCCATTCGCTCGAGGACATCGAGCAGGTGCTGAGCCGCGAACCCCGTCATTTCGGGGCGCTGGCCGGGCTCGGCATGATCATGCAGGATATCGGCGACGACAAGCGCGCGCTCGATGCCTTCCGCAAGGCGCTGGCGGTCAATCCGCACCTCGAAAAAGTGCCGGAGCTGGTCAGGACGCTCAGCGAAAAGGTCGAAGGCCGCGATATCTAGCACACGGCTTTCGCGACAGATCGTGCCCAAATCAATCGACGCACGAAGCGCGTGGTTAACCAGGAATCGAGACGACCGATTGTGAGCGAGAACGTTTCTCGCTATCGCGCCTGTGTTCGCTGTGAATAGCGTGCAGGAGCGAAGCCATGAAATCATTGCTGCCCGCCGGCGCGATGATCGTCGCGACCGGTGCAACCTCATTTGCGGACGGGTTCTATTGGGTGGTCGGCAATCGCGCGACCAGCAAATGCGGAAGCCAGGCTCGCACGCTCGACCATCGGCGTCTGCCCGAAGGGTGATCCTGCCGCCGAGAAAGACGGCGGGTCATAGCGCGAACCGGTCCGCGGGAAAAACGCGACAAGCCACAATCCAGGCCGAACCTTGCCAGGACAGAGCCTTGCTAGTGCAGAAGCTTGCTGCCGCCGGTCAATTCGCCCCGGGCGGCGGCGTAGAGCTCCGCGAGCTCGGCCTCGAGATGCTCGTTGACCAGCAGCAGCGCCTTCAGTGCGCCGCGGAGGTCGCCGTTGCAGGCCGCCACGATCTGGTCGATGGCTGTTTCGTTGGGGTCGGTGATCATTGCAAGTCCTCCGATGGTACCATGGAACAATGTTTGGCCTCCGCCCGCGTTCCTGTGGATTTTGGGTACAGGTTCGGCATCAACCGCCCCCGATCAGGCACGCCGTCCCGTGGCGAAAGTGCTAATGCGATCGTATAAAAGAGGCGATGACGCCTGTATGACCCCGCTATCCACAGGGTTGGCCGGTCTGTGGAAAACTCTTCGGCGCGTGGTCCGCTCCGTCTTGAGGCACTCCGATTTGACGCAATCCGATTTGACGCAAAAAGACGGCCCGCTGCCTCGAAACCCGCACCACCCGCAGCCGTAGCTGATGGGTGCACAAGATCATCCGGACATGTTCAATGGTGGCAGTGATTGTCGTGGCAGCGCTGGCGTTCCTCGCGCTGGTCACGCAGGCGGGCGTCTTGCGCGCGGAGCGCGCCCATCCCGTCCAGGGCAGGATGATCGAGGTGGCGGGTGCCGCGCTCCACGTCGTCGATATCGGCCCGCGGGACGCGATTGGCCCGCCGATCGTGATGCTGCATGGCGCGAGCTCGAATCTGGAGGTGATGCGGCAGCCGGTCGGCGACAGGCTGGCGAGAAATCATCGCGTGATCCTGATCGATCGCCCGGGGCACGGCTGGAGTGCGCGCGCCAGTCTCGAGGACTCGACCCCGGAAATCCATGGCCGGATGATCGACGAGGCACTGGCGAAACTCGGCGTCGGCCGGGCGATCTTCGTGGTGCATTCCTGGGCCGGCGCGCTTGGCCTGCGCTTGGCGCTGGATTATCCGCAGCGTGTAGCCGGGCTCGTGATGCTGGCGCCGGTCGCCTATCCCTGGCCGGGCGGCGTCGGACGCTACAATGAGATCGTCGCCCTGCCCGTGATCGGCCCGCTGCTGGCCTACACGATCACGCTGCCGCTCGGCACGTTCGTCGCCGAACCCGGCACCCGCGGCGTGTTTCTGCCGCAAACCATGCCGGACGGATTTGTCGAGGACACCGCGACGCCATTGCTGCTGCGGCCGCGCGAGTTTCTCGCCAATGCTCGGGATCTGGTGACGCTGAAGGCGGCGGTCGCCGAACAGGCGCCGCGCTACGCCGGGATCCAGGCCCCGATCACGATTCTGTCGGGAGACGCCGACAAAACGGTATCGACCAGCATCCATTCGCGCCCGCTCGCCGCCATCGCGCAGAACGCCAGGCTGATCGTGCTGCCCGGCGTCGGCCACATGGTGCAGAACGCGGTGCCCGATCTGGTCGTTTCCGAGATCGAGGCGATGATCGGCCGGATGGCGCAGAGCACGGCGTCGCCCAAATAGGCGACGAGGGCAGACCTACTTCGTCTTGCCGTCCTTGTCGTATTGCGAGATGAACGCCCAGAGATCATTGATCTCCTTCTCGTTCTTGATGCCGGCGAACGCCATCTTGGTGCCGGGAATCTTCGCCTTCGGGTCCTTGATGTATTCCTTGAACTGGGCCTCGTTCCAGGTGATGCCGGAATTCTTGTTGGCATCCGAATAGTTGTAATCCGGCGCGGTGCCGGACTTGCGGCCGTCGATGCCGTTGAGCTCGGGACCGACCTTGTTCTTGGCGCCTTCGCCGATCGCGTGGCAGGCCAGGCATTTGTTGAACGAGGTCTTGCCGGCGGCGGCGTCCTGCGCCAGCGCGCCTGATGCGGCAGCCATTGAGGTGACGATAATCAGCGCGTTCAAGGTCAGGTTTTTCATGGGGTGCTCTTCATTTTTCCCTGATAGAGGTGCGGTTGCTTGTGGCATGGCCCGCTTCGATTGGACAAGCCACGAAACCTTGACAGGTTTCGGCATGGCAGGCTTGCCCCAGAGAGAACTCTCCGCCTGGAGGGAGGCGATCCGACTTTCGGGTGGCCTACCCAAACCGGTGTAGACGTGCTTGATTTGTCGTGACAATTCGATAAAGCGCGGGGCCTGGAGGGACACGCATGGCCGTCATGATGCCGGCTGCCGATCAGGCGGTTCTGGGTCGCCGTGGCGCGATCGTCGCCGCCTTGCGCGCGATCGTGCCCGGCGAGGGCGTGATCGATACGCCTGCCGAAATGATCCCTTACGAGTCCGACGGTCTGATGGCCTATCGCCAGCCGCCAATGGTCGTGGTGCTGCCGGACACCACCGAACAGGTCTCAAAAGTCCTGAAATACTGCTTTGAGCAGGGCATCAAGGTAGTGCCGCGCGGTTCCGGCACCTCGCTGTCCGGCGGCGCGCTGCCGCTGGCCGACGGAGTGCTGCTGGGGCTCGGTAAATTCAAGCGCATCCGCGAGATCGATTTCGACAACCGCGTAGTGGTAACCGAACCCGGCGTCACCAACCTCGCCATCAGCCAGGCGGTGGCGCATGCCGGATTCTATTATGCCCCCGACCCGTCGTCGCAGATTGCGTGCTCGATCGGCGGCAATGTCGCGGAGAATTCCGGCGGCGTGCACTGCCTGAAATACGGCATGACCACCAACAACGTGCTGGGTTGCGAAATCGTGCTGATCACGGGCGAGATCCTCCGCATCGGCGGCAAGTCCGCGGAAACCAGCGGCTACGACGTGATGGGCATCATCACGGGTTCCGAAGGCCTGCTCGGCGTCATCACCGAGATCACGGTGCGGATCCTGCAGAAGCCGGAAACCGCACGCGCGCTGATGGTCGGCTTTGCGCAAGTCGAGGCGGCCGGCCAATGCGTCGCCGAAATCATCGGCGCCGGCATCATCCCGGGCGGCATGGAGATGATGGACAAGCCTGCGATCCACGCTGCCGAAGCCTTCGTCCATGCCGGCTACCCGCTCGACGTCGAGGCGCTCTTGATCATCGAACTCGACGGCCCCGGCGTGGAGGTCGACGAATTGATCCGGCGCGTCGAAGCGATCGCGCAGAGCTGCGGCTCGACGAGCTGCCGGATTTCCAACTCGGAAGCTGAACGCAATTTGTTCTGGGCCGGCCGCAAGGCGGCGTTTCCGGCGGTGGGGCGGATTTCGCCCGACTATCTCTGCATGGACGGCACCATTCCGCGCGGCGCGCTGCCGAAGGCCCTCGCGCGCATCCGCGACCTCTCGGCCAAATACGATCTGCGCGTCGCCAACGTGTTCCATGCCGGCGACGGCAATTTGCATCCGCTGATCCTCTACGATGCCAACCAGCCCGGCGAGATGGAGCGGGCCGAGGCGTTCGGCGCCGATATCCTGCGCTGCTGCGTCGAACTCGGCGGCGTGCTGACCGGCGAGCATGGGGTCGGTATCGAGAAGCGCGATCTGATGCCGGAAATGTTCAGCGAAATCGATCTCAACCAGCAGCAGCGGCTGAAATGCGCGTTCGACGCGCAGGGCCTGCTCAATCCCGGCAAGGTGTTTCCGACCCTGCACCGCTGCGCCGAGCTCGGCCGCGTGCATGTGCACGGCGGCAAGCTGGCGTTCCCCGAATTGCCAAGGTTTTGAGGGCCCGGGGGCACGGTCCCCCGGTGGCACACGATGACCGACATCCCGATGGACGAGACATCAGGCGCGGTGACCGAAGCGCGAAGCGCATCCCGTTTGCTGTTCATCGACAACATCAGGTGGTCGATGATCATTCTGGTGCTCAGCATGCACGCGAGCGACACCTACAGTCCGTTCGGAAACTGGTATTACGTCGATCGGCAGCAGACGGGTCTCGGCACCGCGCTTTTCTTCGGGGTCTACCAGAGCTTTCTGCAGGCGTTTTTCATGGCCGCGCTGTTCTTCATTGCCGGCTATTTCTCCGCCGCGGCCTATGACCGGAAGGGGGTCTCGCGGTTCCTGCGCGACCGCTTTGTCCGGCTCGGCTTGCCGACGCTGTTGTACATGCTCGTGATCGGCCCGCTCACCCAATATTTCCTGTCCCGGACCTGGGGCAGCGGGGGTTTTGGACACCAGTGGCTGCTTCATCTCAAAGACGGGGAGTGGCTGTCGGAAACCGGGCCGATGTGGTTTTGCGCGGCGCTTCTCGTGTTTGCGATCGTCTACGGCCTGATCCGCCTGACCGGATGGAAAGAGAGCCGGATCGAGCCTGCCAGCGGTCGCCGGGATGGGGCAGCAGTGGCGATCTTCATCGCCATCATGGCAGCCTCGACGTTTCTGGTCCGCGTCGCGGTGTCCGAGGAGGCCTCGGTGCTCAATGTCCATCCCGGTGATTTTCCGCAATATATCCTGATGTTCGCGGCCGGCGCGCTCTGCTATCGCGGCCACTGGATCACCGAGCTTCCCGAACGTTTTTGCATCCAATGGGCATCGCTCGCACTGACCCTTGCAATCCCGCTATTTGCGGCGCTCATCTTGTTCGGCGGTGGCTTGCAGGGCGAGACGGCGCAATATGCGGGCGGCTTCAATCCGGTCAGTGCCGGAAAATGTCTGTGGGAAGCGCTTGTCTGTGTGGGAATGGGTTTGCTGATGCTTGCTGTCTACCGAAGACATTTCGACCGGCAGGGGCCGGTCGCGCGGTGGCTTTCCGACAACGCGTTCGGCGTCTATCTCATCCATCCACCGATCCTGATCGGTTCCGCCATCCTGCTGCACGCGGTTGCACTGAATGCGATTGCGAAGGCCCTGTTGCTGACGGCGGTTGCAGCTGTCGGCAGCTTCGCAGCGTCGGCTTTCGTGTTGCGGAAGTCGCCGCTGCGCGCAATCGTCTAGAGATTCCGATGGACACCTCCAAAGTACGTAACGCCGCCGACGTCGAACAGGTGGTGCGCGCGGCGATCGCGAGCGACCAGCCGCTGGAAATCATCGGTCATGGCTCCAAGCGCCTGATCGGCCAGCCGATGGCGACCAATGCGCTGCTCGATCTTTCCGAACTGAACGCGGTCACCGCCTATGAACCGAACGAGCTGATCATCACGGTGCAGGCGGGCGCGCCGCTCGCCGACGTGCAGTCGCTGATTGATTCGAAAAACCAGCAATTCGCGTTCGAGCCGGTCGACACTTCCGCGCTGCTGGGCACGCCCGGCACCGGCACCATCGGCGGCATGATCGGCGCCGGCCTCGCGGGCCCGCGCCGTATCAAGGCCGGCGGGGCGCGCGACCATCTGCTCGGGGCGCATGCGGTGTCCGGCTTCGGCGACAGTTTTAAAACCGGCGGGCGGGTGGTGAAAAACGTCACCGGCTACGATCTCTGCAAGCTGCTGGCGGGGTCGTGGGGCACGCTCGCGGTCATGACCGAGGTGACGCTGAAGGTGATGCCGAAGCCGGAGAGCGAACGCACCTTGGTGCTGCGCTCCCTCGACGACGTCACCGCCAACCGCGCGATGACGGCGGCGCTGGGCTCGCCATTCGACGTCTCCGGCGCGGCGCATCTGCCCAGTTCGGCGTTCCGGCCCGCGTCAGAGGCGCTGGCCGGGCTGGGCTCGCCGGGCCAGGCGGTCACGCTGCTGCGGTTGGAAGGTATTGCGGCATCCGCCGCGCATCGTGCGGTTTCGCTCGGCAAGTCCCTTGCCCCGTTTGGCGGCGTCGAAATCCTGCACGATGGCGCCTCCGCGGCGATCTGGAGTTCCATCCGCGACGTACAGCCCTTCGCCGCCGGCGGGGCGCTGGGGGCGTGGCCGGTGTGGCGGATCGTCTGCCCGCCGGCTTCCGGCGGCGCGCTCGGTCAGGCGCTGGCGCGGGACAGCGGCGGCGACGTTATCTATGACTGGGGCGGCGGGCTGATCTGGGCGGCGCTGCCGCCTAAATCCGACGCGCATGCGGCGCTGGTGCGTCAGCGCGTCGACGCCGCGGGCGGTCATGCGACGCTGATACGGGCGTCCGAACAGGTCCGGCGCCAAGTCGACGTGTTCCATCCGCAAGCCGGCGGCCTCGCCGGCCTCAGCGAGCGCGTTCGCTTGAGCTTCGATCCCAAAAACATCCTCAACCGGGGCCGGTTGATCCGGGCGGTCGCGACATGAAAACCGAATTCTCACTCGCGCAACTGGCCGATCCCGATATCGCCGAAGCCGACAAGATCCTGCGCGCCTGCGTGCATTGCGGTTTTTGCACCGCGACTTGTCCGACCTATGTGCTGCTCGGCGACGAGCTCGATAGCCCGCGTGGCGGGATCTATCTGATCAAGGAGATGCTGGAAAAGGACAGGCCGCCGACGGCGGAAGTGGTCAAGCACATCGACCGCTGCCTCTCCTGCCTTGCCTGCATGACCACCTGCCCGTCGGGCGTGAACTACATGCATCTGGTCGACCAGGCCCGCGTCAGGATCGAGCGGGACTTCTCACGGCCGCTGGCCGAACGCCTCCTGCGGAAGGTGCTGGCCTGGGTGCTGCCGCGGCCAGACCTGTTTCGAGCCAGCATGATCCTGGCGCGGCTCGGCCGGCCCTTCGCGGCCCTGCTGCCGACCCCCAAAGCCGGATCCGCCTCGCCGACCCTGCTGCGCCGGATCAAGGCGATGCTGGCGCTGGCGCCGAACGGCCTGCCGGCGCCGGGACCCGCCGGCGGCAGCGTCTTTCCGGCCATTGGCGAGCGGCGCGGGCGGGTCGCGCTGCTGCAGGGCTGCGCCCAGCAGGTGCTGGCGCCGCGCATCAACCAGGCTGCGATCAATCTCCTGACGCGGCACGGCGTCGAGGTGGTGCTGGTCAAGGACGAACAATGCTGCGGCGCGCTGACCCATCACCTCGGGCACGATGGCGACGCGCTGGGGCGCGCCCGCGCCAACATCTCGGTGTGGCAAAGGGAGCTGGAACAAGGCGGCCTCGACGCCATCCTGGTGACGACATCGGGCTGCGGCACCGTCATCAAAGACTACGGTTTCATGCTGCGCGAGGACCGCGAATTCGCACGCCCCGCTGCGCGAATATCCCTTCTGGCAAAGGATATCACCGAATATCTGGCCGGGATCGAGCTGCTTCCTTCGGCGCAAAACGGCAACCTCACCATCGCCTATCATTCGGCTTGTTCGCTGCAGCACGGACAGAAAATCACGGCGCTTCCGAAAGAATTGCTTTCCAAGAATGGATTCGTGGTGAAAGATGTACCCGAGAGCCATTTGTGTTGCGGTTCGGCGGGGACCTACAACATTCTCCAGCCCGACATTGCGAGCAGATTGCGCGACCGCAAGGTCGCCAATATTGCGACAGTCAAACCGGACATGATCGCTGCGGGCAATATTGGGTGCATGATTCAGATTGCCAGCGGCACGTCAGTTCCTGTGGTGCACACGATTGAGCTTCTCGATTGGGCGACAGGAGGTTCGCGGCCAGGATTGAATTGATCGACCAGCCGAGCATGATCCGGACCCGGAGGGCCGCGTTAGCGCAAAATGGCTACCGGTTTTGCGAAAGACCATGCTCAGACAAAAAAATAGAACGGGAAGGCGCTTCGAAGAGGCGTCATCCCGAGCTGGGCCAAGCGGACTATTCGAATTGCTCGACGGACACGGATCAGCGGCAACAGGAGGATCACAATGGCTAAAGCGAAGAAGAGCAAGAAAAGCAAGAAGGCCAAAAAGGCCAAGAAAGCTGTAACGGCGAAGAAGAAAGCCGCGAAGAAGTCTTCGAAGAAGGCCGCCAAGAAATCGGCCAGGAAATCGGCGAAGGCCAAGAAGGGCGCCAAAAAATCCGTCAAGAAATCCGCCAAAAAGTCGAAGGCCGCGCCGAAGATGGCCGCCAAGAAGAGCCCTGCGAAAAAGAAGGCCGCCGCCAAGCCGGCCGCTCCCAAATCTGCTGCTCCCAAGTCTGCTGTTCCCAAGCCTGCTACTCCCAAGCCTGCTGCTCCCAAACCTGCCGCCCCGGTCGCAGCGCCGGCACCGGCCCCCGAGCCGGCCGTCACCCACAGTTGGGCTACGCCAAGCGAGCCCTCAGCGAGCCCCATGCCAACATCCACGTCGTGGTCTTCCGGTGATTCCGACGGCGGTGGTTAGCGGCGGTTCAGCCAGCCGAACTCGATCAAAAGGCCGCAGCATTCATCGCTGCGGCCTTTTTCATGAAATCCACTTCCCAGAGCATGATCCGGTCCCGGAGGGCCGCGCTAGCGCAAAGTGGGCCCCGGTTTTCCGAAAAGATCATGCTCAAACAAAAGAGGGCTGCGGCTTAGGCCTTCACGGGACCGGATGATTCGGCGCGCGCGGCATCCCCGTGCACCGGTGTTTTCCTGGCCGATGTTTTTCCTGGTTCCAGATGTCGCCCAGCCGACACGGAGACCGCCAAGATTGTTGTGGGAATGCAACACCCGTCAACAACATTTCCTGAATTGGTCATAACGCCTAAAAAGTCAGCAGATGCTTGCCTTTTTTGCTTCACCAGCCGGGTGGCGCGTTCCAGATTGGCGTCGGGTTAAGGAATTTGGTTGCAGTCGGTTATCGCATGCCTCTGGGGGCGCCGGAACGGGACTGTTTTATAAGGTGATGGGGATCGTCATGAAGAAACTGGCTTTGTTAGCAACGGCGCTGGCAATGGTATCGGGCTCGGCTCTTGCTGCGGATATGGCCGTCAAGGCCGTCAAGGCGCCGCCGCCGGCACCGTTCGATCCCTGGGACGTCGCTTTCGGCAGCGCGCTGATGAACGACTACGTGTTCCGCGGTGTCACCCAGTCCAACCACAAGCCGTCGGTCGCCGCCTACTTCGAGCCCCGCTACAACATCAACAAGGACCTCCAGCTCTACGTCGGCGCCTCCGGCGAGAGCATCTCGTTCCCGAACCGCGCCGCGGCTGAAATCGACATCTACGGCGGTATCCGCCCGACCGTCGGGATGTTCGCGTTCGACTTCGGTGTCTGGGGCTACATCTATCCGGGTGGGACCTGCTTCAACGCCGCCGCGGTCCCGGGTTCGGGCATTCCCGGTTCGGACGCGAGCTGCGCCGTCAGCCCGTTCGGCAATTCCGACCCCGTCACCGGCGGTCTCCCGATCAACGGCAACTTCGCCAAGAAGAACGCCAGCTTTTATGAAGGCTATGCCAAGGTCAACGTGACCCTGAACGACCAGTTCTCGATCGGCGCCAACGAGTACTACTCGCCGAACTTCCTGAACCTCGGCGCCTGGGGCAACTACGCTTCGATCACCGGCAAGTGGACCGCGCCGAGCACCACCTTCGGCACCAGCGGCGTCGGCATGTACGTCTCCGGCGAGTTCGGCCGTCAGTGGCTCGGGACGTCTGATCGCTTCTACGGCACCGGCCCCGGCACGGTTTTCGCCGCCGGTATTCCTGAGCCGAGCTACAACACCTGGAACCTCGGCGTCGGCTTCACCTACAAGGTGTTCACGCTGGATCTGCGTTATTCCGACACCAACCTCTCCAAGGGTGCCTGCAACGCCTTCACCAGCGACTTCACTGCACGCGTCGCAACGGCAGGCAGCGTTTCGCTCATCAACCCGGGTGGGTTCGAATCCAACTGGTGCGGCGCGACCGGCATCGCCAAGCTCTCGGCTGACCTGACCGCGGTGAGCAACCTGAAGTAAGATTTTCCTGTCGAAGACTTTCCAAATCGAAGATATGGGGGCGGCAGAGCGATCTGCTGCCCCTTTTCTTTTGCGGGGGCAGATATAGCGTTTTCGAACGAAGCACGCCCTCGGACTTGATCCGGGGGTGGGGACTGGTTTGCGTGAAGATGAAATGGGATTGGCGCCGCGCGGCGAGCCATGCGAGTTTCCGCATCGATCACCGCAACATCCTGACAGGCCTGTCGATCCTGGCGATGTACATGACCGGAACGTTTCACCCGCCGGCGGGCATCAATCCCCTGCTGGTGGTTTCCAACAATTTGCCGTGGTCGTTCCTGCTGGCGCCGGTGCTTGCCGGCGCGCTGCTGCTGGCCGCGTTCGCCTATGTCTGGCACCGCTGGCTTCGCCGCCAGTCATGGCCGCAGCACTGGTTGCAGCGTCGTCACGGCGTCGTGGCACGCTGGCCGCCGTCCTTTAGCGCGAACTGTTCGCCGTCGCGAACCAGCACGGCATTGCGCTGGTGGAACGCCTGCAGCGTCGAGCGATGCCCGATCGAGACGATGGCGGTCCCCGGCAATTTCTCCTCGAGCAAACGGTAGAGCGCCGCTTCCGAGGGCTCATCGAGCGATGCGGTCGCTTCGTCAAGGAACAGATATTGCGGCGCATGCAACAGCGCGCGTGCCAGCCCAAGCCGCTGCTGCTCGCCAAGCGAGAGCATCCGGTTCCAGTGCGCTTCCTCATCAAGGCGCGGGCCGAGCTGCGGCAGGCCAACCTGGGTGAGAACATCCCGGACCCGGTCCGGGCCGAAGGTTTCGGCTTCGGCGGGATAGACGATCGCCGCATGCAGCGGCCCGATCGGAAAATACGGTTTTTGCGGCAGCGTCATCAGCGAGGCGTTCGCCGGAATTGAAATCGAACCGCTGCCGAACGGCCAGATGCCGGCAATGGCGCGAAACAGGGTCGACTTGCCGGCGCCGGACGGACCGGTGACCAAGGTGCGCTCGCCGCGCCGCAGGCTGAGACTCTTCGCCGCGACCAGTGGTGCGCCATTGGGCAGGCGTACGAGAAGCTCGCGCAGGTCGATTTCGCCGCCCGGCGACGACAATTTCCCGATCGAACCGGGGCTGGTCGCAAGCGCTGCAGCGCCCGAGATCGCCTTCTCAAATCCGTCCAGACGGGCGACGACCGCGCGCCATTCCGCCATCGTGCGATAGATCGAGACGAAGAAGGACAGCGCCTCCTGCACCTTGCCGAACGCTTCGGCGGCCTGCAGCAGGGCGCCGAGTTGGATCTTGTTGGCGAAATAGGCGGGTGCCGCGAGAATCATGGGGAAGATCACGGCGGCCTGCGAGTAGCTTTGGGTAAACGCCGTCAATCGCTTGGTCCGGCTCATGATGCCGTACCAGTTGGCGACGACGCGGCCGAACCGCTCCGACAGCCGCTGGCGATCGGCGCCTTCGCCCTGCAGCAGCGCGATCTGCTCGGAGTTCTCGCGGACCCGCACCAGGTTGAAACGGAAATCGGCCTCGAGGCGCTGCTGCTGGAAATCGAGGTGGACCAGCGGCGAGCCGATCCACTGCGTCAGGGCCGTTCCGAATATGGCGTAGATCAGCGCGCCCCACACCAGGTAGCCGGGGATGGCGAACGTGTTGCCGAACATGTGCAACGGCGCCTCCGCGGACAGCCCCCAGAGAATCACGACAAAGGATGCCAGCGAGACGATCGAACTCAACAGCCCGACACCGAGACTGAGCGTCTGGCCGACGAACAGCTTGACGTCGTCGGTGATGCGTTGATCGGGGTTATCGGCCGCGTCGCCCTGAAGCTGCATGCGGTAGTGGTTGGCGTCGTGCAGCCATTCGACGAGATATTGGGTGGTCATCCAGTTGCGCCAGCGGATCTGAAGCCACTGATTGAGATAGAGCTGGTAGACCGAAAGCACGACGGAGATGGCGGCCAGAACGCAGAAGATGATGTTTTCCCGAACGAAGCCGTCCCAATCCTTCGCCTGCAAGGCGTTGTAGAAACGATTGCGCCACTGGTTCACGAGCACGTCGGTTCCGACCAGCGCGAGCTCGATGACGATCACCGCGGCGAGCAGGCCGCGGCCGGCCCATTTATCCTCGGATCGGAAATACGGGATGGCGATGCGCCATACCGTCGCGAGCGTCGAGCGAATGTTGTTCACGGATTATCGTCTCCGGGGGATGCCTGCAAAGGCCTGAGAAATCGGGACAATCAGGGTACTCTAGACTAAAGTCTCAGCTCTGGCATGCAAGCGTTCGCTTGTCCCGGCATTCGACTCAACCCTAGCATGGCGGTAACGGCGAGGGGCGGGGGACCTTTCGATTTCGCGGTTTTGTGAGCGATTTTTGGCGCCGCCAAATTCGCAGGCAGATTTCGCACATCACCGGGACACCTCCGCGATCACGCCAGGCGCGCCAGACCGTTCACGCTGGCCGGCGCGGTGCATAATGGCGTGGGGAGGATCCGCAATATGTGGAATCAAATCTACAATCCGCTCGGCAATGCCACGTTGTCGACGATCGCCGCCGCAATTCCGGTGGTAACGCTGCTGGTGCTGATCGCCAGCGGCAAGGTCAAGGCGCATATCGCGGCCATCATCGCCGTGATCCTGACCAACCTGATCGCGATCTTTGTCTTCACCATGCCGGCGGGGATGTCGATCCGCGCGTCGCTGCTCGGCATCGTCGCCGGGTTCTTCCCGATCGGCTGGATTGTGCTGAACGTCATCTTTCTCTATCAGATCACGGTGGCAACGGGCCAATTCGAGCTGTTGAAACGCGCCGTCGGCGGCGTCACCGAAGACCGGCGCCTGCAATTGCTGCTGATCGCGTTTTCGTTCGGTGCGTTTTTCGAGGGCGCTTCCGGCTTTGGTACGCCCGTCGCCATCACCGGTTCGGTCCTGATCGGCCTCGGCTTCTCGCCGCTGGCCGCCTCCGGCCTGTCGCTGATCGCCAATACCGCCCCGGTCGCCTATGGCGCGCTGGGCACGCCGATCCAGGGCCTCGCCTCGGTCACCGGTCTCGATCCCTATACTCTCGGCGCGATGGTCGGCCGGCAATTGCCGGTATTCTCGCTGATCGTGCCGTTCTGGGTGGTGTGGGCGTTCGCCGGCTGGCGCGGCATGAAGGACATCTGGCCGGCAATCCTCGTCACCGGCCTATCGTTCGCGATCCCGCAATTCGTGATCTCGAACTACATCAATCCCTGGATCGTCGATATCGGCGCCTCGCTGATCTCGATGGGCTGCCTGATCCTGTTCCTCAGGGTATGGCAACCGAAGCAGCTCTGGCTGTCGCCGGCGTTGCGCGGCAGGGATGAATCGGCGTCGACGATGACCGCGCCGAAGCCGATGGACAAGACCGGGCTGACGCAAGGAGAACTGTGGAGCGCGTTGCTGCCATGGATCATCGTCTGCGTCGTGATGCTGATCTGGGGCAATGGGGCGTTCAAGACCTGGGCAAATTCGATCTTTACCTGGAACTATCCGGTTCCCGATCTGCACAACATGATCAACAAGGTGCCGCCGGTGGCGGCGAAGCCGACGCCGGAAGGTGCGGTCTTCGCCTTCACCTATCTGTCGTTCACCGGCACGGGCATGCTGATCGCGGCGATCATTTCCGGCTTTTTGGCGGGCTTTTCGCCGGCCAGGATGATCGGGGAATATGGCCGCACCATCAAGCTGTGCGCGATTTCGCTGATCACGATTTCGGCGATGCTGGCAATCGGCACGCTGACGCGCCTGTCCGGAGTCGACGCGACGCTCGGTCTGGCATTTGCCGCAACGGGCGTGCTCTATCCATTCTTCGGCACGCTGCTCGGCTGGCTGGGCGTGGCGTTGACGGGGTCGGATACGGCGTCGAACATCCTGTTCGGCAATCTGCAGAAGATCACCTCCGAACAGCTTGGTCTGTCGTCGGTACTGATGGGTGCCGCCAACTCGTCCGGCGGCGTGATGGGCAAGATGATCGACGCGCAATCGATCGTCGTCGCTTCCACGGCGACCAATTGGTATGGGCATGAAGGCACCATCCTGCGCTTCGTGTTCAAGCACTCGATCGCGCTGGCGTGTCTCGTCGGCCTTCTCGTGATGTTGCAGGCCTACGTGTATCCGTTCACGGCGATGGTCCTGAAATAGACCGCGCTTCGACGCGCCAACAACCAAGGATCCCCGCGGGCGGCAACTCGCGGGGACTTGTTTTTTTTGGATATTTTTTTACCGCGGCCAATCTGGTCAACGTCGGGCACATCCAATAGAACGGCGGCGCACTATTGGAGCGTTTTCGAGCGAGTGGGTACCGGTTCGCGTGAAGAAAACGCGTCAAAACAAGAATCTAGGTTGGACGATTTTGAGGGGTTATATGATTTCAGTCGCACGCATTTGGAGAGAGACGGCTGTCGCCTTGACACTTTTGTCGGTCGCTCCGATGTCAGGCCCGGCGCGCGCCGATGACGGTTTTCCGTTCGGCATGGAAATGACCCTGGAAGCCGCGCGCATGCCGGGGTCGAAACGCGTCCCGGACCTCGATATCGGCGACAGCGGCGAGGTGATCCTCGAACTCTGGTGCAAGGGCGGCAAGGGCCAGTTTTCGGTGGCGGGCAATTCAGTGATTTTCGTCATCGGCGAGATGGAGAGCCGTCCCTGCGCGCCGGAGCGGGCGCAGGCCGACGACGATCTGATTGCGGCGCTGAGCGATGCGGCGACCTGGAAGCGGCAGGGCGACGTCGTGTCGTTTGTCGGGGCGAGGACGCTGCGCTTCCGGCTCAATACCAATTAGGGCGTGAACTCATAAATCGTGAGGCGTCGGCGGAGGTCCGCTTTGGTACGCATTGCGGACTTAAGTCGGACATAGCGTGAGGTCCGAAAAATGCCGATATTGTTGCAAAAGTCTTTTTCGGGTGGCGAACGAAAATTCTTAGAGCCGCCGATGCGTCTTACGCGCGGCGATGTGAGGGACCTCATCGTTTCGCACAAAAACGATCACGGCCCTTCGTATCGACCCTACAGAGTGCTGCAGTGGTAGAGGCGTCTAAAAATCCGCTTTTGCGAGATTTTCGGTGTCTTTCGATTTTCGACTTTTGCAACAAAATCTGCCAATAGCGGAAGTCGCAAGGTTTCATTCGACCGGTGGCGAACACGATCACGCACGATGCTGGCAACGATGTTTCGCACTCTTTGTACCGGGTCAGTGACTATTCGACGGGCTTTTCCACGCGCCAGCCCATTTCCCAGAAGTCGGCTTCGAGCCTTGTGGCTTCCTTGAAAATCGCGATCAGCTCGGCCTCACGGGCCGGCGTGGCGTAGAGATCGGCGAGAGCTTCCAGGTGCGCTTGCGCTTTCGCCGCGACCTCCTGATATGGCGCGCCGGAATATTCGGCGATCCAGTCGCGATAGGGGTTCGTGGCCGTGAGCGCGTCGGGTCGCGCGGCGAGCCGCGTCGCGATCTCGGCGTAGCCGATCACGCAGGGCGCAAGCGCCACCTTGAGCGCCAGGAGATCACCGCGCATTCCCGCGTCGAGCACGTAGCGTGTATAGGCCAACATCTCGATCGCCGGAGGCGCTTGTTCGAGATCGGCGGGTGACAGCCCCCAGCCGGCGCAGAGCTTTACATGCAGGTTCATCTCGACGTCGAGAATGGCCGAAAGGCCGGCCGCCGCTTCGCGCATGTCGGCGAGCTTGGGCGACTTGTAGACGGCGAGCGCGTAGGCGCGGGCGAACTCGATCAGGAACAGATAGTCCTGAACGAGGTAGTGACGAAACGCCGCCTCAGTAAGCGAACCGTCAGCCAGGGCGTTCGTGAAGGGGTGCCTGGTGTAGGCCCGCCACTCGGCTGCTGCTGCTGTCTTCAGTCGATCGAAGAAACTCATGATGTTTCGCAGGGTTTGCTTCCCAAGGCGTGTCTTGGGCTCGCTACCGGATCACAAGCGGACCCCTCAGGCAAGGAACAATGTCCGCTCGTCCCTCAAGCGCGGTCATGTGCAAGGCAGCGCTTACCTCAGCCTCGTGCCGGAAGCGGGGATTTGCGGCTTTCGTCTCGCCAAGCGGCGCGTTCATTGTTTACGATCCAATGAGTAATATCCGGCGAAATTTTGGGAGACCGCCATGGGGATGAGAAGTCATGCCGCTGCTGCGCCCGCGGCTGCGCTTGCTCTCGGACTTTTCCTCACGCCGCCGGTTTCCATCGCCATCGGCATCGGCAATCTCGGCTTGATGTCCCCTGCCATGGGGCAGCCAGGCACGCTCACGAAAAAGCAATCGGACGCACTCGCAGCGTACAACAAGGCCGCAAGCGACTTCGAATCGATCCTGGGCCAGCGGCGCGCGCAGATCGATTCGAATCAACGGCTGCCGAACCTGCCGGGACAAGCCCTCTACCTTGCACGCAACAACATGCTGAGCGCGTACAAGGACCTCACCGACGCGCTTCCGTCCAGGATCGGCGGGCCCAACAAATACGGAATCCCTCCGGCGTACCTCGACGCCGGGAATGAGCCACTGCTTGATGAGTACAGGAAGCTGTTTGACCTCATGCAGGCGCCGCCCGCCAACGCGCAAAAATCGGATACGCCATTCAAGGACGTGGTCGATTTGGGAACGGCTATCGCGCGGGCCAAGGGGCTCGATGCGGCCGGTGCCGAAGCGGCGGGCCGTATCAGCCTGGGGCTGTTCTTTGCCGAGACAAACGGCAATCAGAACATCGGGAATGCGCGCTCGAATACCTACAAGGGGAGTCTGCAAACCGGTCCATCCGAAGATCAAAACGGGCGAAGGAAGTGGGCGGCGATCAAAACCTCGATAGCGGCCTTCGATCCTGCGCTGAGCCTTCGTGACGACGGGGAAGAGGCGCGGGCCGGCAATCTGGATCACCGGTTCAACCACTGGACCGCCGTGCGGGATGCCCTCATGAGCGCCCACGCCGATATTTTCCCGCAGGTAACGGCGATCGTGAAAACCCTGCCAAATCCGATCGATCAAATGAAGCTGTTTGAGCTGATCCAGATCATTCCCGCTCCGACCAGGTCCGCACTCAAGTCAGGCGACCTGGTCAACTACAGAATTTCCGATCCGAGGATCATGGGGTATCTGCGAAACAACAGCATTTTCACCTTTGGACAAGCTGACAGGGCAAGAACGTCTGCGACCTACCGCGAGATTCTTGACGCGATGTGGCTCTTCAATGCCAAGTTCGAAGAGGCGCTTGCCAAATTCGACGAAATCAAGGCGCGGCAAAAGAGGTGACGTCGGCAGCCGCGGATCGGACCGCGTTTCGCCGGGTTCCGCAACGTGACGTCCCGAGCGGATCGTGTGACGACAACGATACGATCAAATTTACTCTTTGGTTTTCGCGATCAGGCCGCTTGCAACCGCTAATTCATGGTTCATAATCCCCGCTGGTGCCGTCTTGTGCCGCCGTCGAGCGCGCACGGAGATCAACCCGGGGAAAGCAGGGATTGCTGTCGTCAGGGAGAAAATTCGCCGGCTCGTGCTTTGGCGTTTGGCCCCGCCGCTGCACCATCATCGCAGCGATGGCCGCATTGGTGCTTCTGCCGATGGAGGTCAGCGAAGCCGGCTGGCTGTCGGATGTCTCCAAAAGCCCGTCAAAGCCCGGCAAATCGCCAAAGCGCGTCGCCTCGCCAAAGCCAGCCACTTCGGCGAAGTCCGCCGCGAAGCCAAAGCGGCACACTGTGAAGCTTGCCGCCCTCGGGCCGGTTGCCTTGAGCCCGTCCGCGTTGAAGCCGGTTGCAACCAAGTGCGATCCCCAAAAATTCCGGATCGTTCTGGATGTGGGACATACTGCCGACTCGGAAGGCGCGATCAGCGCCCGCAACGTCGCCGAGTTCCTCTTCAACCTGCGACTTGCGCGGCGGATCGAGGAGAAATTGAAGGCCGAAGGCTTTGCCGCGACCAGGTTGCTCGTGACCGAGGGCAAGGCCAGGCCGAGCCTGGTCAGGCGAGTCGACGCGGCCAACAAACTGCAAGCCGATCTGTTCCTGTCGATCCACCATGATTCCGTGCCCAACTCATTCCTCGAGAACTGGGAATTCGAGGGCAAGAAAAGCCATTTCAGCGACCGCTTCAGCGGTTATTCCGTCTTCGTCTCGCGCGACAATCCGGACTTCAAGACCAGCCTCTCGTTTGCCGAACTGGTCGGCAAGGAAATGAAGGCCGAGGGCCTGCAATATGCACAGCAATATACCCAGCCGATCATGGGTCGGTACCAGCACCCGCTGCTGAACAGGGAAACCGGTGTCTACAGCTACGATCAGCTCATCGTGCTGCGAAAGACCCGGATGCCTGCGGTCCTGCTCGAGGCGGGCTCGATCATCAACCGGGACGAAGAGCTCAAGATGGAATCGCCCGAACGCCGGGACATCATCAGCAGCGGCGTCACGGCGGCCGTGAAGGAATTCTGTGATCCTCGATGGGCCATCCTCGGCCCGCTCTGATGACGCGGTGACGGCCCCACCTCGCAAGAGGTGATCGCCTCAGGCGCGAAGCGGATGCCGCTTTACGCTTTCTCGGTCGAAATAGGCGAAAGCGATGCTCGTCAGGCCCCCCAGCATGGACCAGAACGCCAGGCTCGTCAGCGTCACGGCAACCACAAACTGGTGGGACAGTGAACTGGGCACGTTGGTGTCGACATGTTCAAGTTCCGGCGCCCCGATCAGATGGGGCAACACAATCAGCATCAGTCCTGCGATCGAGGCCGGCACCGACCGGCGGAAAACAACGAGCCCGAGGCCCGCTGCCGTCGCCAGCGCGGCCACGCCCCACCAGATCTGACGCGACAGCAGCGGCGCCGTTGGCACACCCGGCAATTCCGGCGGCAGGCCGATCCCGGGGGCGATCGTGAAGACGAGGAAGCCTGCCAGTCCCCACATCAAGCCTTCATGCCACGACACGCTCTCGCCCGTCGCTCCGCTCCGAGAAGAAGCCGGCGAGCAACAGCGCAAAACCGATGGCGGTCAGAACGTTCGCGGCCGCAGTGTAGGCGTTGCGCTCGAGCCCGTCCCTGGGCTCCCATGCCTCTGCGGCGTGCACATGGTCCGAATGGCTGTGGCTGGCGACCGTTTCCTGCGGACCTGGCGCGGCGTGCGCGCCTTGATGAGCCTCGACCGCCTTCTCGAAGACCTCGGCCTTCAAGATCAACGGTACCGTGCCGAATTGCTGGAGCCCGGTAACGATCAGGCCAACGGTGAAACCGGCAATGACCGATGAAAACACGATCGCACGAAAGGTGCCCATGCGACCTGATCAATGGCAGGGGAAAGCGTTCGAATGGCGCACGTCGTGCGCGGCGTTGTGAACGACATCGATATTGGAGAAGCCCACGACGCCCACGATGAAGAGGCCGAGCATCATTGCCATCAGCGATTGGGCAAGCCGACCAACCTGGCCGGCCGCGACCGGCAAATGCGTGACCTGGGACTGAGTCATCGTTGTTCTCCGCGTTTGATTTGGTTCGACTCTAGCAATATTCGGGCGATGTCGCGACTCGTTAGATGAAGATTCGTGCCGACCGGGATGCATTTGCGCGCTATCTTGAGGCTGGCGGCCGCTCTGAATGCGTCTTCGAATTCCCCGAAGTAGGCAAGGCAGGCTTGCGGCGTCGGTTCCGCACCCAGCAACGTCCGAAACGCTCCTCGGTGAACGGCACAGGTCGCGGCTTGATCCCTGATCGGGAAGACCAGGGATTCGATGTCGGCGCGCCAGCGAGCTTCCTCTTTCAAGTCGAAACCGCGCGACCTAGACCAAACCGGTCGATCAGACGGACGATCTCAACGGCGCAGGAAACCGTCAGCAGCGCGAAACGGAACATCGAGGCACGACCCGGTTCGATCCGATGAAGGCGAAACCGTTCGGCGGGAGGCGGCGGGACCTTGAGAGCCATCAGTGATCTCCTTCAGGGAATTCTAGTCCATTTGCCGGACCGCGACAGCCCGGTTGAGTTCGGTCCAGCGCCTGCATCGGGACGACTCGGGCGTATCGCGCCGCGGGGGTCGCGAAGTCGTGTCGAAAATTAGGAGGTCGTCATTGCGAGGAGCAAAGCGACGAAGCAATCCATTCTTTCTTTTCGCGGCACGATGGATTGCTTCGCGGAGCCTGTCATCGGGCGCGCATTCGCGCGACCCGTTGGCTCGCAATGACGATCTGGCTGTTGAAATTCGAATCGGAAATTTGCGACGGGCGCATTCGCGCGCCTTTTTCAAGTCTCGCCCAAAATCATGTCGGCGCAGGCGCCGCCGGATTGCATCACGCCGGTATAGCCGCCGAAACCGGCAAAGGCTGACGCGAGATAAAGCCCGGGCACTGCCGTGCGCGGCGAACGGGCCGGGACGCTGCCGGCCGAGGGCGGCGTCGTCGGCGCAAATCCGTAAACGGCGCCATCGGGCGCGTTGAGATATTGCCGCACCGACAGCGCGGTATTGAACGACGATGCGACCACGCCCGAGGCGATGCCCGGATAGAATTTGTCGAGATAGAGAAGCATCGCCTGCTGCCAGCGCCCGCGCTTCTCGCGATAGGCGTCGAGATCCGAGCTGTCCCAGTTCGACAGCCAGTCCGGCCCGAACACCGACAACACATAAGGCGGGGCGGGGACGCCGGAATCGATCGCGGTGTAATCGACGATCGACATCGGCGGCATCCGCTCAGCGGGCTCGTCCGCCATCAAGGTCGCGCCGCGCCCGTAATCGGCCAGCCGCTTCATGTCGGCCGGCAGCAATTGCGTGGAATAGGCCGTGACGCCGTATTCGCGCGGCGGCTTCGCCAGCCCGAGCGTCAGCGCGAACAGGGAAATCGACGGCGTCAGGCCGGCGTGGCCTCTGGTCAATTTCGCCGCCGCGTCTTCCGGCATAAGCTGTGCCAGCGCGGCGGGCGCCGCACCGCCGATGATCCGCGCGCATTCCGCTATTTGGGCGTCGCTGCCGTCTTTGGCAGTGTGCGTGACGGCGCTGGTGCGGCCCTGCGGGTCGAGCGCGATACGGGAGGCAACGCGGCGCACCATCACCTCGCCGCCGGCGACGCGAACGGCGCGGGCCAGCGCGCTCGAGAGCCGCTGCGAGCCGCCCTGCACGAAGCGTCCGCCGCTCAAAAGGTAACTTCCCTGCGCTCTGGCAAAGAAGCTCCACCACAGCGATCCCGGGTCGTCGTGGAAATAAGAGAGATTGGCCGCCAGCGCGCATTTGACGGCTTCATTGTCGCCGAACAATTGATCGAGCTTTTGCGACAATGACTGCGGCGCTTCGTCGGATGAGGGTGCGCCCGCCGCGGACGCGATGCCCTCCATTTCGCCGAGCAGTTGCTGGATGCCGGCCCGCGCCCCCGGGAATCGCTCGGTCAGCGCGACCCGCGCCGCGGCAAAATCGTCCGGCAGCACGAACGGTTTTTCGAGCGGGCCGCCGCGCACTTCGTAGAGCGCGCCGGCCGGGATCCATTTGACGGCATCGAGCACACCCGCGCGCGTCAGCACGGCGTGCTTGGGATCTCTGCTATCCTGAGGGTTGCTGGTTTCCTGCAACGAACCTTCGATGAAGAGATCGCCGGACTTGTAGCTCGACGCCGCGCCGCCCACCGAGTTGCTGCGTTCGATCACGAGCACCTTGCGTCCGGCGCGTGCGAGGATCGCCGCCGCCGTCAAGCCGCCAAGGCCGGCACCGATCACCACTACGTCATAACGCGCCATATGGCCTGAACCCCTGGAACCCGTCTACGGAGATGGTTCATTGCCGCAATGGCGCAGCGTGTCAAACGCGCTTGTGGCATGGCGCAAGTGCGCGGGAAAATGTACCGGGATCTACGAAAAACGGCCTATTTCCAGACCGATTTATCCGCATCCCAGCGCTGGCCTTTGAATTCCCTGGCCAACGCGTCGACCGAGCCGTTGTCGTTCTTGGGCTCGCCGCCTTCCTCGTCGCCGCTGGCCTCTTCGGACAGGTTCAGCCTGGGGCCCGCAGCTTCGTCCGATGTCGTGATCACGGGGCTCGAGATCCACATGATCAGCCGGTCGGATGCGCCCGGTTTGTCCGGCGACACCAGCGCCGTGATCTCGACGTTCTCGGTGAGGCCGAGCGCGGGATAGACTTGGCTCGGACGCTTGAAGGTCAGTTTCAGTTTTCCGGTATTGGCGTTCCACGCCGCGGCGTCGGCTTTCGCAGCAAGCGTCCTCGCCAGCACGCTGGAAACCGCCGTCGCGATCTTGTCCTTGTTGATCTTGTCGCCGTCGCGCCATTCCGCGGCGGCAAAGCGGATGGTGCGATCCATCTCCATGCTGCCGCTGGTCCAGCCGGCCGCAACCACGCCGGGCGCCGACTTCGCCCTGGCGATCAGGGCTGCGGCGTGATCGGGATCGACGGTGAGGTTGATGGTCTGCTCGCCGGCGCGCATCGCATCGCAGGACACGGTGAGGCTGCCAAGGCCGACCTCGACGGCCTCGCCCTTCAGGCTCTTCAGGTAATCCAGCGCCGCGTCGAGCTTGACCCGCACGCCGACCGATTCCGGCGACACCTCGGTAAAGTCCTTTGGCTGCGGCGTGATGCCGTCATCGGTGGTCTGGTTGTCGAGAAATTCCTTCTCGCTGAGATCGGAATTGTCCGAAGACGTCACCTCGGTCACGGTCTGGCCGACGGTGATCTGGCCGCGGAATTCGAAACTGTCGCCGGTGGGCTTGCGCGTCAGCTTGATGGTGACCGGCAGTTTATCGCTGACGGTTTGCGTCGTGCCGGTCAGGTTCTGGCCGTTGACGGCGAGGTTGGCGACAAAGCGGTCCTTGCGGTCGGAACCTTTCTCGGCGGGGTAGCAGACATCGAGCACGGCCGCGGTGACGTTCTTGCCCTGGCGGGTTTCCTTCAGGACCACGTCGGCGTTGCCGTCCATCAACCCGTCGATCGAGGTGAAATATCGGACCTCGTTGGCGCCAGGCGCGGCCTTGGAGGGGAGTTTCATCTGGGCGAAAGCGAGGTCCGGCGAGGCCGTCACCAGACCGAACAGGCAGAGCAGGAGCGCGCGCATCTGAAATCCCTCGAAAGGACAGAATCGGTAAGGCCGTAGTTACCAAACCTCTATGTCATTAGCCAAAAAGAAGGCCGCCCGGAGGCGGCCTTCGATTCGTCAGGGGGTAACGGACGGGGCCTTAGAAGCCCATGCCGCCCATTCCACCCATGCCGCCGCCACCGCCCGGCATCGGGGCCGCCGGCTCCTTCGGCAGTTCGGCGACCATGGCTTCGGTGGTCACCAGCAGACCGGCCACGGAAGCCGCGTCCTGCAGGGCGGTGCGCACCACCTTGGCCGGGTCGATGATGCCCTTGGCGACCATGTCGACATATTCCTCGGTCTGGGCGTCGAAGCCGTGGGTCTCCGACTTGTTCTCGAGGATCTTGCCGACCACGATCGAGCCTTCGACGCCGGCATTCTCGGAGATCTGGCGGACCGGGGCTTCCAGCGCCTTCAGCACGATATTGATACCGGCCTGGACGTCGGAATTGTCGTTGGTGAGACGGCCGACCGCCTTCTTGGCGCGCAGCAGCGCGACGCCGCCGCCGGGCACGATGCCTTCCTGCACCGCGGCGCGGGTCGCGTTGAGGGCGTCCTCGACGCGATCCTTCTTCTCCTTCACCTCGATCTCGGTCGCACCGCCGACGCGAATGATCGCGACGCCGCCGGCGAGTTTGGCCAGACGCTCCTGCAGCTTCTCGCGGTCGTAGTCCGAGGTGGTCTCCTCGATCTGCGCCTTGATCTGGCCGACGCGGGCTTCGATGTCCTTTTTCTTGCCGGCGCCGCTGACGATCGTGGTGTTTTCCTTGTCGATCACGACCTTGCGGGCGCGCCCGAGCATGTTGATGGTGACGCTTTCCAGCTTCATGCCGAGCTCATCGGAGATCAGCTGACCGCCGGTCAGGATCGCGATGTCTTCCAGCATCGCCTTGCGGCGATCGCCGAAGCCGGGCGCCTTGACGGCGGCGACCTTGAGCCCGCCGCGCAGGCGGTTGACCACCAGCGTCGCCAGCGCCTCGCCTTCGACGTCTTCGGCGATGATCAGCAACGGGCGGCCGGACTGCACCACCGCTTCGAGCACCGGCAGCATCGACTGCAGGCCGGACAGCTTCTTCTCGTGCAGCAGCACGTAGACGTCCTCGAGCTCGGCCGTCATCTTCTCGGCATTGGTGATGAAGTAGGGCGACAGGTAGCCGCGGTCGAACTTCATGCCCTCGACGATATCGACCTCGGTCTCGAGCGACTTGTTTTCCTCGACCGTGATGACGCCTTCATTGCCGACCTTCTGCATCGCCTGCGCGATCATCTTGCCGATGGCGGCATCGCCATTGGCCGAGATAGTGCCGACCTGGGCGACCTCGGCGGAGGACGCGACCGGCTTGGCGCGCTTTTCGATATCCTTGACCACGGCTGCGACCGCGATGTCGATGCCGCGCTTCAGGTCCATCGGGTTCATGCCGGCGGCGACCGACTTGCCGCCTTCGCGCACGATCGCCTGCGCCAGCACGGTCGCGGTGGTGGTGCCGTCACCGGCGGTGTCGTTGGTCTTGGAGGCGACTTCGCGCAGCATCTGCGCGCCCATGTTCTCGAACTTGTCCTCGAGCTCGATTTCCTTGGCGACGGTGACGCCGTCCTTGGTGATGCGCGGGGCACCGAAACTCTTTTCGATGACGACGTTGCGGCCCTTGGGGCCGAGCGTCACCTTCACTGCGTTGGCGAGGACATCGACGCCGCGCAGCATGCGATCGCGGGCGTCTCCGGAAAATTTAACGTCTTTGGCGGCCATTTGAGTTGCTCCTGAATGATTGAATACGGTCGTTCACCGCGCTTTCTTGCCGTCATTGCCGGGCTTGACCCGGCAATCCATCGACTTCGCAAGACTCTTCCGAAGAGGATGGATGCCCGGGTCATCTAGCGCGAAGACGCGCTTCGCGCTTTTGCCCGGGCATGACGACTGGTGGGCAGCGGCTGAATGGGTTCGCTTACGCCAGCACGCCCATGATGTCGGACTCCTTCATGATCAGGAGTTCCTCGCCGTCGAGCTTGACCTCGGTGCCCGACCATTTTCCGAACAGCACGCGGTCGCCGACCTTGAGATCGATCGGGATCAGCTTGCCGGCTTCGTCACGGCCGCCCGGGCCGACCGCGGTGACTTCGCCCTGCGAGGGCTTTTCCTTGGCGCTGTCGGGAATAATGATGCCGCCCTTGGTCTTCTCTTCGGCATCGATACGCTTGACCACGACGCGGTCATGCAGCGGACGGAATGTGGATTTAGCCATGACATTTCCTCTTGGAGGCTTGGTTTCAGGTCTGGTTCATCGAGACTGGCGTGTAATGCCGGCTGGTCGACACCGCGGGACAGGAGGCCCCGCGCCTTTAGCAATCATGGTATTGGAGTGCTAATTGTGGGCCGGGAATATGGCTTGGCGCCGATCCTGTCAAGCAAAGAGGGTTTAAGGCCTTGGTGAGGCCAATATAGGATGCTCACTGGGAAACCAAATCGGAGCGGCGACGTATTTTAATTTTAAGGGACGTTATTGCTCCTGCTGACGTTTTGCGCTTGGCTGCATGACGGGTGCGGCCGGGAAATTGCTCGGGGGAATGCGATGATCGGGTTACGGAATGCGCGCGCGGTTGCCAACCTGGCGGCCGCCTCGGCGCTGTCGATATTCCTGGGGGCGTGCGGCAGCATGAGCCTGCCGTCGCTATCGTCGAACACCACGGCTGAACCGACGGAACCCGGGGTCGCCCCGGAAATGCCGGCGAGCATCCGGGCCGACGAGATCGTCGGCCGCTGGGGCCTTGCCTCGTTCCAGAATCCGACGGATCGCGCCCGCACCGAAAAGATGGCGAAGGACCAGTGCAGGCAACCCTATGTGATCGGCGCCGGTCAGTCCGGCGGCGTGGTCATGCATCTGGCCGACCAGGCGACGCCGCAGGAACTGCGGCTGAAGGGCAGCCCGAGCGGCAAGAATTACATCGGTCCGGCGGGGCCGACCCCCGGCGAGCAGGACCGCGAGATCGTCTCGTTCGACGGCCGCGTCCTGATCACCCGCTTCATCGACAAGGATGCCGCGACCCGCTACGGCAACATGGTCTATGTCCGCTGTGGGCCAAGGGCGTGATTTTTCCGTCATTGCGAGGAGCGTAAGCGACGAAGCAATCCAGCCATCCGCTATCCCGCGATATGGATTGCTTCGCGGAGCCTGTCATCGGGCGCGCATTCGCGCGACCCGGTGGCTCGCAATGACAGCGCAAATAAAAACGCCGGCATCGCGCCGGCGTTTCTTCTTTTGGAGGACGGTGCCACCGGGAGTTGCCCCAGCGCGTCCAAAATTCAGTCGAACAGCGCGTCGATGTCGTCCTGGGAGGCATGACCGACGTCGCCGTCCAGCTTCGGACCGTTGAGCAGCTTGGCGTCGCCTTCGCGGGTATCGACGATCGGCGCCGCGTGGGCCTTGATGGCGTCGACGCCACCCCAGATTTCCATCATCACCGTGATGTGGTTTTCGATGAACTTCATCGTACCCATCACCTTGCTGATGCGCTGGCCGGTGAGATCCTGGAAGTTGCAGGCCTCGAAGATCGAGATCACGCGTTCCTGGATTTCCTCGCTGAGCAGCTTCTGCTGGTCCGGCGAGGTGTTCTTGGACAGCGCGGTCGCAGCCTGATCGATCGCCTCGGTGGCTTCGAGAATCTGCTGGGTGGCCTGTTCGGTGCCGCCGACCACGGCGCCGAGCTCGCCATTGACCTTGGCCATTTCGCCGCCGTCGAAGCTCTTGCCGTGCAGGGTTGCGATTTCGCGCTTGGTGCGGTTGATGGCGTCGTGGATCAGGTCGAGCTCGACCTTGAGCTTTTCGCACTGCTCGATCTGGGCGCGATAGGTTTCCAGGAGCGTGTGGGCTTCGGCAACCTCGCGCGCGACCGACGCTTCGGCGGTTTCGGTCACCGCGGCGTGACCGGTGACGTTGGCCATCTGGGCGCGGATGGAGCGGAGCTCGGCCATGATCTCGCGATGCATCGGGCCGATGTCCTCGCCGTCGGCGGACATTGGGACTTCGCCCATGATGGCTTCTTCAATACGAAAGCGCTTGCGACTAACCGACATGAGTTTTTTCCCACCCCTTCACTCCCAATGTTTTACGCAGATGCGATTTAACGTGAGGTTCACGCGCGGGAACAAGCCGCCGCGTCTTTGCCGGCCGCTGCACACCATCGATTAACCATGCGCGGCCCGCGTTCATTCAAAATAAACGCTACCGGACAAATCCGCGTGCGATTGACGACGTGGTGAATCGAAGCGTCGTTTCCGTTTACCAAACCGATGCGGTTTTGATTTTGATTGATCGCGTGCAACGGCGGCGTTCAGACGCTCCCAAGAACTGAACAGTGACGAAACAGTACAGAGTACGTCGATGAAGAAAATGTCCCTCGCGCTGCTGGCCAGCGCGTCCTTCCTGGTTGCGGGTCCTCATCAAGCATTGGCGATCGATGCCGCGCCGCTTCCCGAACCTGCAATAGTCTACGCCCATCAGCCCGCGCCGCCCGCGCCAGTGCGGATGGCCTCCGGCGAACGCTCCAACATGGGCGGCGGCTTCATCGAATTCCTGTTCGGCGACGGACCGGGGCAAGGCAACCTGCAGCAACCGATGTATCAGCAGCAGCCCGGATACGGCGCGCGGCGTTCGCTGCTGCCGCCGATGGACCCGCAGCAATCGATGCTGCAGCAGGAAGAAGCGGCCGATCCCGCGCAGCGGCCGTTCGATCCCAGATATGAAAAGCAGGTGGTCGAGTATCACGGCAAGGAAGGTGCGGGCACCATCGTCGTCGACACGCCGAACAAATTCCTGTTCCTGGTGCAGGGCGACGGCAAGGCGCTGCGCTACGGCATCGGCGTCGGCCGCCCCGGCTTCACCTGGTCGGGCGTCAAGACGATTTCGGCCAAGAAGGAATGGCCGGCCTGGACGCCGCCGCCGGAAATGCTGGTGCGCCGTCCCGACCTGCCGCGGCACATGGAAGGCGGTCCGCAAAATCCGCTCGGCGCGCGCGCGATGTATCTGGGATCGTCGCTCTATCGCATCCACGGCTCCAACGAGCCCTGGACCATCGGCACCAACGTCTCGTCCGGCTGCATCCGGATGCGCAATGAAGACGTGATGGACCTCTACGGCCGCGTCGGCGTCGGCACCAAGGTCGTCGTCATCTGATGCGGGGAGCTCAATCAAAAACGGCCGCTCGATCGAGCGGCCGTTTTCTTTTCAAGGGATGAACCGGCTCAGGCGTAGTCAGAACCGCCGTCGTCATCAAACCCGTCGGAATCATGATCCATGTCGCTGTCGTAGTCGTCGTCGTTCGACGCCTGGTCGAACAGGCCGGCGCGCGAACTGGAGCTATCGTCGGCGCGCTGTCCGGAGGAGCCGATGTCGTTGATCCCGGCATCCCGCGCCAGGTCGCTGCCCGATTGATCGCTCCACGGCTTCTGGCTGCCAAGTTCGCTAGAATCGGCGAAGGCTTGATGGCCGCCGCCGCCCATCATCGAACGGATGCTGCCGAGCAGCAGCGATCCGCCGACCATGCCGGCCGCGGCCGCAGCCGCGGTTCCCAGGAACGAGCCGCCACCGCCGATCGGAGATTGCGGCGCGCCATAGGCCTGACCGCCATAAGGCTGGCCGCCATAGGACTGGGACTGACCATACGGCGGCGGCTGATTATATTGTCCGGGCGATTGCGACTGCTGCAACACCTGCCCGCTGTTCCATACCGGCCGGCTGCCCATATCGGGCGCGCGGACATTGGGCACCGAACCGTGCGTCGGCTGGCCTTGCCCGAAGATCGCGTCGCGCATCGAATCGAGGAAGCCGCCGGATTGACCTTGTCCGGATTGATTCTGTTCAGGCGAAAGCGCCGCTTCCAATTCCTGGATGTGGGCATTGGCGCGCTTCAGCGCCTCGTCCTGCACCAGCGCGGTCTGCACCAGCGCGTACACGGAGTTGGGCGCCTTGCGCAGCCCCTGCATGATTGCGGACATAGCCTCGGGATCGCGCGGGGTGTTCTCCAGTTTGGCGAGCCGGTCGAAAAGATCGTCAATCAGTTGGCGTTCTTGCGGTGTCATGGCCTTCTCCCTCGCGTCGAATGGGTGTCAAAGCGCGCTCAAGATGTAGGCGGGCTTTGTGTCGCAAGTAGTGGGAGGGCGGATTAAATTTCGTTATGCGACAAAACGGCCGGCCGGCTTTCCTCAGCGATATCAATCCAGTGTAACATTATTCGCGGCCAGTAGCGCCGGGAAATCGGCGCTTGCCAGATACGCGTGCTCGGTTTCGCGCTGGGTGGTCAGCGGATCGAGGCTGACGAGGGTTTCATCGACGAAACCGGGATGGCACATCACGAGGCCGCCCTCCGGCAAGCAATCGAGGAATTGGCGCATCAGCGCGCCGAAATCCGGCTGGTCGTTGAAATCATAGGCACCGGCGAAGGCGGGATTGAACGGGATGTTCGCGCGCGAAGCCTTTTTGCGAAATTGTGCACTGAGGACGTCGAGCACCAGCGCCTTGGGCGCGCCGAGCCGTTGTGCCAGCGGTTGCCGGCGTCCGCCCTGCCGAACCCAGGCGCCGGGCGTGGCTTCCCTGACGGCTTGCAGAAATGCGTCGCGGATCTGCGGAAACAATTGCACATGCTGGTGGCCGTCGACGAAATCCGGGTCGCGGCCGAACAGATCCTTGAACGCCGTGAGCTGCACCATCAACTCGGCATGGATGATCTCGGGATCGAGCCGCCGCAACAGGCCTGCGCGCAACATCTTCGGAAACGGCAGGAACATGCCGCCATCGGTCGGCCGGAAGTGCATCGTCAGCGGACCGAACGGGGCCGTCAGGGTCGCGTGCAGCCCGATCGCGCAGCGCGGGCGGTCGACGGCGACGCGCTTCAGTGCGGCGACCTCGTCACGGCCGATCGCAGGACCGGCCACCATCGCCGATGTCGCATTGAGACGGCCGCGCGCGATCAGGTCGCGAATGCCGCGGTTGACGCCTTCGCTGAGACCGTAATCGTCGGCGCACAGCCAGATCCGGCGCGAAGGCGCGGCGTCGTTCATTCGGCGGCGGTCCGCTCGCCATCGCTTTCAGCCGGTTTGGCTTCAGCGCGCTTCTCGCTGTGTTCGGCAACGAAATAGATCGGACGCGCCTTCAACTCCGACAGGATCTTGCCGATATATTCGCCGACAATGCCGATCATGATGAGCTGCACGCCGCCGATGGTCATCAGGCCGATCACCAGCGACGGATAGCCGGGGACCTGTTTGCCGGTAGTCCAGACTTCCCAGAGGATCGAGAGGCCGAACAGGAACGCCACCGTCGCCAGCGCGACGCCGAGCAGGCTGGCAAACCGCAACGGCGCCACCGAGAACGAGGTCAGCCCTTCGATCGACAGGCCGACCAGCCGGCCCGCGCTGAACGTGGTGACGCCATGCGCGCGCGGCGCCGGCTCGTAGTCGACGCGGATCTGGCGGAAACCGATCCAGGTCGCGAGCCCCTTGAAGAACCGGTTGCGCTCGGGAAGCTGCTTCAGCGCGGCGGCCGCGCGCGGCGACAGCAGGCGGAAATCGCCGGCATCCTCGGGGATTTTCTGCCGCGCGCCCCAATTGATCAGCGCGTAGAAGCCGTGCACCGCAAGCCGGCGCAGGAACGATTCATTGTCGCGATGAGCCTTCGCCGTATAGACGACGTCGTAACCATCATCGATCCAGTGGCCGACGAGCTTCTCGACCAGGCTCGGCGGGTGCTGGCCGTCGCCGTCCATGAACAGGACCGCGCCGCGCCGTGCGTGGTCGAGCCCCGCCATCAGCGCCGCTTCCTTGCCGAAATTGCGCGACAGCGACACCACCTGGACGTCGAGCGCATCCGCCGCGAGGCCGCGCGCAATGGCGAGCGTGGCGTCGGCGCTGCCGTCATCGACATAGACCACTTCGCAGGCGAGGCGATAACGGCCC
Source organism: Bradyrhizobium erythrophlei (assembly GCA_900129675.1). Lineage (GTDB taxonomy): Bacteria > Pseudomonadota > Alphaproteobacteria > Rhizobiales > Xanthobacteraceae > Bradyrhizobium > Bradyrhizobium erythrophlei_A. The sequence continues at coordinate 213,032 of FSRD01000002.1, forward strand.
TTCAGCGTTTTGGCGAGGCCGACCAGCCGCTCGTGCAGCGGTGCGAGCGCTGCGGCCTCGTTGTACAGCGGCACGACGATCGACAGCCCCTGCGCCGCAGCATTGGCCGCGGTGGTCGACAGGCTAGAAACGTCCGTACCCAGCATCATCGGTCAGGTTCCAAAGTTCCATCACAGCATATGCTACTCGCCGCTTGCTGTCGCAACCATGAACGAAAACGCCTCACGGCCGCAGGAACGCCTCGAGTTTGGCGAACAGCGGATTCTCGCGGGCGAGCACATAGTCGAGCGAAGCGACCGAAACCGTGTCGGCGCCATGCTGGCGAAGGAAGCTGCCGAGCGCGTAAAGGTGCATCGGCGGGCAGTGCAGCGTCAGCATTCCGGAAGAGGTCGGTCCGCCGAACGGCGCGACCACGCCGAAACGATTATGCGCTTCGGTCAGCAGCGCGTCGTTGCAGCCGGCAAAGCGGGTGCGGACCTCGCGGTATTTGCTGGCGCGGGCACGGGCGGCGATGTGATCGAGGATGACGCGCGCGGTTTCGCGCGCTTCGCTCGACCAGTCGGCGTCCTTTGAGGCGACGAGGTTGGCCTGGCTGCGCAGGATGACGCCGTCGTCGAGCACCTTGAGACCATTGGCGGCGAGCGTCGCCCCGGTCGTCGTGATGTCGACGATCATCTCGGCGGTGCCGACCGCGGGCGCGCCTTCGGTGGCGCCGGCGCTCTCGACGATGCGGTAGTCGACCACGCCGTGGGCGGCAAAGAAGCTCCGGGTCAGGTTGATGTATTTGGTCGCCACCCGCATCCGCCGGTTATGCTGGGCGCGGAAGCCGGTGGTGACGTCGTCGAGATCGGCCATGGTGCGGACATCGATCCAGGCCTGCGGTACCGCGACCACGACATTGGCGCTGCCGAAGCCCAGGGTGTCGATCAGGAGAACGCGCTTGTCGGCATCGGCGATGCTTTCGCGCACCAGATCCTCGCCGGTGACGCCGAGATGCACCATGCCGCGCGAAAGCTGGGAAGCGATCTCGCTCGCCGAGAGATAGGCGATCTCGACATGGTCGAGGCCTGAGATGGTGCCGCGATAGTCGCGCGCACCGCGCGGCTTCGCCAGCGACAGCCCGGCGTGGGTGAAGAAGGCTTCGGCATTTTCCTGCAGGCGGCCTTTGGAGGGAACCGCGAGAACGAACGGCGCGGTCATGATTGGCCTCCGCGCGCGGGCTCGCCCAGTTGCGTCAGGGTTTCGATCCAGACCGAGAATCCGACCGCGGGGATCGGCGAGGCGGCGCCGAGCTGGGTCATCAACCCATCATAACGGCCGCCCGCCACCAGCGGCTCGAGGCCATTGCCCCTGGCGTGCAGCTCGAACTCGAAGCCGGTGTAGTAATCGAGGCCGCGCCCGAACGCAGTGGAAAAACGCGTCAGGCCGGTGTCGATGCCGCGCGCGGCCATGAAGCCGACACGGCTCTCGAACTGATCGATCGCAGCAGTGATATCGAGCCTGGCGTCCTCGGCCAGCGCCCGCAATTGTGCGATCGAGTCATCAGGATCGCCCGCGATCGCGAGGAAGCGCTTGATGATCCCGAGCGCATCGCGCGGCAGCGCGCCGCCCTTCAGGGTCGATTGTTCGAGGAAGCGGTCGGCGATTTCGGCAACCGTGCGGCCGCCGACATTGGTGGTGCCGGCGATCGACATCAGGTCGGTGACCAGCGCCAGCGCCGCCTTGCGGTCGGAGCCGGCAAGGGCCGCCAGCACGCCCTCATATTCGTTGCGGCCGGGTGCGGTCGCCAGCGTCAGCCGCTCGATATCCTCGGCGAGACTGACCTTGCGGTTGAAATCCTTGATCAGCCGCCGCCGCCAGACCGGATAGAGCCCGAGCGCGTCGATCAGCGCGTTGAACAGCGCGACGTCGCCGGTGCGGATTTCGACATCCTTCAATCCAAAGGCGGTGGTCGCCTCCAGCGCCAGCGCCAGCATTTCTGCATCCGCCGCGGCGCGATCCTGCCGGCCGAAGGATTCGATGCCGGCCTGCAAGAATTCGCTCGGCTGGCCGCCGCGATAGCGGAACACCGGGCCGAGATAGCTGAAACCCTGGGGCTGGCCGGCCTGGCCGGAGGCGAGATAGTCCCGCGCCACCGGGATAGTGAGATCGGGACGAAGGCACAGCTCCTCGCCGCTGGGGTCGGTCGTCAGATAGAGGCTCTTGCGGATGTCCTCGCCGGAGAGATCGAGGAACGGCTCGGCCGGCTGCAGGATGGCGGGCTCGGCCCTGGTGTAACCGGCCTGCGCAAACGACAACAGCAGTGCATCCGCCCATGCGGCGGACCCGGCGGCACCACTGATGGCGGCGGTCACGGTCATTTCGACGTCCAATATCCCGAAAAAGCGGGTTCCAAGGTCTTGTTGGCGCAGCCCTTAGCATGGCCAAGGCAGGGTTTCGACTGGGATTGACCAAGTCGCTTAATGGCAGGTGCCTTAACGGCTTATGGCCGACTTGCCTACCCCGGTTTGACGTCCGGTCTGGCCCAATCCCCGAGCGCGGCCTGGACCAGCGCCAGCGCGGCCACCCCTGCAGTGTCCGCCCGCAGGATTCTCGGCCCCAAGGCGAGCCGGAGAATTTGCGGCTGCCGCAACAGCAGCGCGCGCTCCTCCTCGGCAAATCCGCCTTCGGGACCGATCAGGATATCGACCCCGTCAGGGGCGGCTAACCCCTGCTGCAGCGCCTGCAGGGGATTACCGACCTTGGCGGCCTCGTCGCAGAACACCAGCAGCCGCTTTGCCTCACGCTGGCTCACGAAGCGGTCGAGCGGAATGGGCTCGGCGACACCGGCCAGGCTCAGGATGCCGCATTGCTCGGCGGCCTCGATGACGTTAGCGCGCATCCGCTCGCTATTGACCCGCGAGACCTGGGTGAAACGGGTCAAAACCGGTTGCAGCCGGGACGCGCCCATCTCGACTGCCTTTTGCACCATGTAGTCGAGCCGGGCGTGTTTCAGCGGTGCAAAGACATAGGCGATGTCGGGCAGGCGGTCCTGCGGCCGGGTTTGGGCTGTGATCGTCAGGCTGTCCGGCCGTTTGCGGCCCGCGATCTCGGCCTGCCACTCGCCATCGCGTCCGTTGAAAACCAGGATCGATTCGCCGGCGGAAAGTCGCAGCACGTTGCCCAGATAGTTGCTCTGGTTCCGCTCGAGCGCGACCGATTGCCCCGGGCTCAAGGCGGCATCGACGAACAAACGGGGGGCGCGAAAGTCGAGTTCAGGCATTTGCGAGGTCCAATCCGTGCCGCCTTTTAGCCGAAAGGGTTGCGATCGGGGTCGATTATTGTCGATCGGCGCGGCCCTGCGCCGCGCTGTCGCCCGATTCGATGGGCGTCATGATGGAACTCCGGGGATCGTAAAACGCCTTTAATCGGAAAACGCGCTTCGAGCGGAAGCCCGCTGACCCCTTCGGGCGTTGCTGGAGAAAACCCGTGATGATCCGTCAACTGATTGTGCCGTTGACCTTTGCCGCCTTTATCTTCCACGCGAGTCTGGCTTTCGGGCAGAGCACACTTCCTGCACCGCTGCCTGATCAATCCGCCGCCTCGGACGCCTGCAAGAGCGGATTCACTCCCTTGCGCGCAGAGGCGGAGGCGCGGGGCAAGCTGATCAAGGCTGCCAGCGAGCGCCACGCGCCGCCGGAGGAAGCCTGCAAGCTGATCGGAAATTTCCGGCAGTCCGAAATCAAGATGATAAAATATGTCGAAGCCAACTCGGCCAAATGCGGAATTCCGCCGCAGATCGGCGATCAGCTCAAGGCCGGCTCAAGACCACCGAAGGAATGCTGAAGACGGTCTGCGCGGTGGCGAGGCCGGGAGAGCCGGCCGGACCAGGACCGGTCGGCGACTTCGACGACGTTGGCGCCGGTAATCTTTGAGACCTGGGTGAAGCCGCGCCAAAACCGGTTGCAAATGCCGCTCTTAGCCTAAAGCGCTAGAATCCGGGCTCAATTTTGACCGCGGGCGCGGCCTTGCGCCGTGCTGTTGCCCAATTCAACGGGTTGTTAAGGGTACCCAGCAATTGTAAAATGCCTTATTCGCAAGTCGCGCTTCGATGGGAAGACGTTGGGGCCTGCTGGACCTTGCCGGAGAAATACCCGTGATCATCCGCTGCCTGATTGTGCCGCTGACCGTTGCCGCCGTCACCCTCAATGTGGGTCAGGCCTTCGCGCAGGGCGCGTTCCCGGCGCCGCTGCCCGGTCAAGCCGTGCAACCCAACGACCCCGCATTTCCGCCCGTTAACGGCTCCGCCCCGGCCGCGTCCATCGGCGCCGCGCCGTCCGCATTTCCCTCTGGCGGGGCCGCGCCGATCAACGGTTCAGCGTTCGAGCGCACACCGGCGCCGCCATCCGGCGGTGCGGCGGACGCCTGCATGAAAGGGTTCATTCCCCTGCGCGAAGAGGCGGAGAAGCGCGGCAAGCTGATCAAGGCCGCGAGCGAGCGGCATGCGCCACCGGATGAGGCCTGCAAGCTGATCGGAAATTTCGGCCAGTCCGAAATCAAAATGATCAAATACATCGAAGCCAACTCGGCCAAATGCGGAATTCCGCCGCAGATCGGGGATCAGCTCAAGGCCGGCCACAAGAACACCGAAGGAATGCTGAAGAAGGTCTGCGCGGTGGCGCAGCAGGCGCAGACGCGCGGGCCGGCCGCGCCGAGCCTGAGCGAAGTACTGGGCTCCGCGGCGTCGGCGCCGGAAGCGACGCCGACGCAAAAGGGCGGCAGCACCTTCGATACGCTGAACGGCAACGTTCTCACCCGATGACCGGTCCAAGATGAGCGACGCCAGCGCCCGCGTCGCCGATGCGACCGGCAACTGGGTCGACACCCGTGCGCCCTCGTGGTCGCGGCCCTATCTGCGGCTCTCGCGTTTCGACCGGCCGATCGGATCGTGGCTGCTGTTGATGCCATGCTGGTGGTCGGCGGCGCTGGCTGCCGGCGTCTCGCGCACAATCGGCCAACTGCCCCTCGTCGTCGTGCTGTTCTTCATCGGCGCCTTTGTGATGCGCGGGGCGGGGTGCACCTGGAACGACATCACCGATCGCGATCTCGATGCAAAAGTCGAGCGCACGCGGTCGCGGCCGATACCGGCCGGGCAGGTGAGCGTGCCGCAGGCGCTCGCCTTCCTGGTGCTGCAGGCGCTGATCGGGCTGCTCGTGCTGCTGCAATTCAACCGCTTCGCGGTCATGACCGGCATCGCTTCGCTGATCATCGTCGCGGTCTATCCCTTCATGAAGCGCATCACCTGGTGGCCGCAGGTTGTGCTTGGGCTGGCCTTCTCCTGGGGCGCGCTGATGGGATTTGCCGTCATCCTCGGACGGATCGACCTGACCGCGCTCGCGCTCTATGCCGGCTCGATCGCCTGGGTGATCGGCTACGACACCATCTACGCGCATCAGGACGCCGAGGACGACGCGCTGATCGGCATCAAATCCACCGCGCGCCTGTTCGGCGCGCGCACCCATCGCGCGCTGGTGGTGTTCTACACGCTCGCGGTCGTGCTGATCGGCGCGGCGCTGGTGCTGGCGGGGGCGCGATGGCCGGCGTGGATCGGGCTTGCCGCGTTCGCGGCGCATCTGATCCGGCAAATCCGGCGGCTCGACATCGGCGATCCCGCGCTATGCCTGCGGATCTTCAAATCCAATCGCGACGCGGGGCTATTGCTGTTTGCTGGATTGCTGGTCGATGCGGTGATGCGGGCGATCTAACGACGTCATCCTGAGGTGCGAGCCAATGCCAACGGGTCGCGCGAATGCGCGCCCGATGACAGGCTCCGCGAGCCTCGAAGGATGAGAAGCCCCGGTGCGTGCGGCCATCCTTCGAGGCGCGCGAAGAGCGCGCGCACCTCAGGATGACGTCGGTGTATGTGGCAGGAGCGAGAGCTCGATCCCGCGCGATGATCTCGCGCTCGCGCTGATTGTTGTCAGGATTTGCCGCTGGCTCGACCCCGGTCGCGAATGCCCCATACGCGATATGCGCGCCCCGTCCAGTTCTGGTTGAACTTGGTCTCAAAAACGGGTCTTTAGACAAGCCCGCACAATCGGAGCTAGGATCAGCATAGTCACCGAGATGGTGGAGCATTCGCAAATATGATGAATCTATTGATTTCGTTGCTTGTGTTCGCGCTGATATTTGGCGGCGCCCTGGCTGGGATGGCCGTTCGGCCGTTATTGTCGGAACACCACTTGCACTCGGACTCCAAAGACGTCGTAAAGCTGACCGCGGGCCTGATTGGCACACTGACCGCACTCGTACTGGGTCTGTTGATCGCATCCGCAAAAACTACGTTCGACCAGAAAACAAACCGGGTCAGGCAGTTGACCGCAACGATCATCCTTCTGGACGATTTGCTTACGCAATACGGACCGGAAGCAACCTCTGTCCGAAAGCTCCTGCGGCAGAGCATGCCACCGATGGCTGATCGCATTTGGCACGAGCAAGCGAACCCAACCGGGAAACCCGCTCGCTTCGAGTCCAGCGTGGAGGCGTGGGCATTCTATGATGAGCTCGAACGGCTATCGCCGAACAACGATACGCAACGTTCCCTGCAGTCTCGCGCTATTGCGGCTTTCACGGAAGGCGCGCAGATGCGACTGCAGTTGTTTACGCAGGCCGGCAGTTCAATTCCGACGCCTTTTCTGGTGATTATGGTATTTTGGCTGAGCGCGATCTTTGTGAGCGCCACCCTGTTTGCGCGGGCGAACATGGTCGTCACGATTTCGCTGTTTGTATGCGCGCTGTCGTTTGCCGGCGCGATCTTTCTGGTTTTAGAGCTGGATGATCCCTTCACGGGACTCATGGGGATTTCAAGCTCGATACTGCGGAGTGCACTTTTGCCGCTGAACCCGTAAGCTCCGGTGGTCGAGACATACACAACGAAAGGAGGCGTTCGTTGGCTAGGAGCCCGAAGCGTGGCGAACCGGAAATCAGCAAGCCGCTTGCAGAAGCCTGATTTACCCGCCCTAATCCCGTGCGATGATCTCGCGCTCGCCCTGATGGATATTCGCAGGATTGAGCAGGTCGCCGCCGCGCCGCCGCACCAGAAATTTCGGACGCCGCGCGCGGATCGCGTTGTGACGCCGGCGCCGGACCGCGGGTTCGCTCGGCTGGTCTTCCGGCAATTGCGGCAGCTGGAAGATGTCGCTCCACATCTGCCAGGCGGAAGTAATCTCCTCGCGGTCGGAGCTGACGCCGAGCGGGATGTTCAATGACGGGTCGCGATGGACCAGCACCAGCATTTGCGCGTCGTCGAGGCCGCGCAAAGCAACACCGAGAAAGTCGCTGACGCGAACGTTGACGGCCATCTGCATGCCCTGGACGGCACGGTGCAGCACGACGCGTTCGCGGTGAAGTTCGATTCTCCGCACGCCGCCGTCTGCGCGGGTATCCTGCGCATGGAAGCTGAGCGGAAGAGAAAGAGGGTCGAGCCGCATGACACGGCTCGACCCGGCGGGATTGATCCCGCTTGTAGATGTTTGACGCCTCACGGCTTTAGTCTCCCCGCCAGGATTATGTTCCCGGTCGATAGGCAAGACCTTAGCGGAGCCGTTTCCGTTTCGCCTTAAAAAGACTGGTTAACCCGCGGTGACCTGCCCTTCATCCGCTCGCATGATTGACAAGACCTTGGCTCACATGATTGACGAGACCTTGCGTGACTACCGAAATTGTTTGGCTTTTCCGGCCGCAAAATGCTTGAAATCCCTGTGAATCAGGCACATCTGGTGGGCCTGCTGATCTGTGTTCCCGCCCGCTTCAATGTCAGGGATTTTGTTTGTGAACTCTTCACCATCCACGGCTTCACCGCTTTCGTCGAAAGACGCGACCTCCGACCTGTTCGACCAATCGGCGCTCTCGACGCTGGCGCAGCGCCTCGTCGAGGCCGCCAAGCGCGCGGGCGCTGACGCCGCCGACGCGGTGGCGGTGCGCGGCGTGTCGCAGGGCGTCGAAGTACGCGACGGGCGCGTCGAGGAATCCGAGCGTTCCGAAGGCGACGATGTCGGATTGCGCGTGCTGGTCGGCAAGCGCCAAGCGGTGGTCTCGACCAACGACATCAGCGGCGACGGCGTCGCCAAGCTCGCCGAGCGCGCGGTGGCGATGGCGCGCGTGGCGCCCGACGACAAATATGTTGGGCTCGCCGATCCGTCGCTGTTGGCGCGCGATTTCCCCGATCTCGATTTGCTCGACCGCAAGGTGCCGTCGACATCGGAACTCGAGCGCCGCGCCATGGAGGCGGAAGCCGCGGGCCTTGCGGTCAAGGGTGTCAGCAAATCGGGCGGCGCGTCGGCCTCGAGCGGTATCGGCGGCATGGTGCTGGTGACCTCCACCGGTTTCCACGGCTCCTATCTGCGCTCGAGCCAGGGCATCTCGATGACCGCGATTTCCGGCGATGGCACCGGCATGGAGCGCGACTACGACTTTACGTCGGCGCCGCATGCCTCCGATCTCGCCTCGCCTGAAAGCGTCGGCCGCAAGGCGGGCGAACGCACGGTTGCAAGGTCCAATCCGCGCAAGGTCGAGACCTGCAAGGTGCCAGTGGTGTTCGATCCGAGGGTCGCGGGATCGCTGGTCGGCCATCTGGTCGGCGCGGTCAACGGCGCATCGATCGCGCGCAAGACCAGTTTCCTGAAAGACCGGCTGGGCGAGCAGTTGTTTGCCAGCAACATCTGCATCATCGACGATCCCCTGCGGGTGCGCGGCCTGCGTTCGCAGACTTTCGACGTCGAGGGCGTCAAGGTCAAGAAGCTCGCGATCATCGATGACGGTGTGCTGACCAGCTGGCTCCTGGATTCCGCCACCGCCCGCGAACTCGGCATGGTCACGACCGGGCATGCCCATCGCGGCGTATCGTCGTCGCCGTCGCCGTCGTCCTACAATCTGCATCTGGAGGCGGGCGAGCTAACGCCGAAACAGCTGATCTCCGACATCAAACAGGGATTTTACGTCACCGATCTGATCGGCTCGGGCGTCAATGGCGTGACCGGCGACTATAGCCGCGGCGCGTCCGGCTTCTGGATCGAGAACGGCGAGATCACCTATCCCGTCAGCGAAGTGACGATCGCAGGCCATCTGCTGCCGATGTTCAAATCGCTGGTCCCCGCCAACGATCTGGAATTCCGCTACGGTGTCAATGCGCCGACGCTGCGCATCGAGGGTTTGACGCTTGGCGGACGCTGACACGGTCGACAACACGAGCGCGCGCGATGCCGCCCTGCTGACCGACACCGTGCGGGAAGCGGGGGCGCTGGCGCTGTCACTGTTTCGCACGGAGTTGAAGAACTGGACCAAGGGCGTCTCGTCGCCGGTCTCGGAAGCCGATATCGCCGTCAACGATCTGCTGGAGCGCAGGCTGCGCGCGGCGACGCCGGACTATGGCTGGCTGTCGGAAGAAAGCGTCGACGACGAGCAGCGTCTCGGCAAGCCGCTGGTCTGGATCGTCGATCCCATCGACGGCACCCGCGGCTATCTCGCGGGCCGCGAAGACTGGTGCATCAGCGTGGCGCTGGTGGCGGGGGCTGCGCCGGTGCTGGCGGCGGTGTTCGCGCCGGTCAGCGAAGAGTTTTTCTTTGCCGCGCGCGGCCAGGGCGCGACGCTCAACGACGTGGCGGTGCGTGCTACCGCCGGCACCGAGATGGATTTTTCCCGCATGGCCGGCCCCAAACCGCTGGTGCAGCGGCTGAGCCCGTCTGCGGAAGAAATCACGCTGTTTCCGCGAATCGGTTCATTGGCGCTGCGGCTGTGCCGGGTCGCGCAGGGCAGCCTCGATGCCGCTTTTGCGGGCGGCCAGAGCCGCGACTGGGACCTTGCGGCGGCCAATTTGATCGTGCAGGAAGCGAATGGTAGGATGACGACGGTCTCGGGGGACACGATTGAGTACAATCGCCGGGAGGTGGCGCACGGGGTGCTGGTGGCAGCGGGATACGATCGTCATGCACGCATTGTCGAGCATTTTCGAAACCGTCCGTTGCCCTGAACACGTCCGAGCCGCGCCGGAAATCCTTTACTCACGACCAGTGCTGCTTGCCGGGCATCTCGTTTAGGAAAGACCATCATGCCAGATAGTGCCCAGCCCCAATTGCTTCACCTCGTCATCGGCGGCGAGTTAACCGATCTCGAACACACGACGTTCAAGGATCTCGACCAGGTCGAAATCGTCGGCGTCTACCCCAATTACGCTTCGGCTCATGCGGCCTGGAAGGCGAAGGCGCAGCAGACCGTGGACAATGCCCACATGCGCTACTTTGTGGTCCACCTCCACCGGCTGCTGGATCCGGGTCAAGAAACAAAGACCTCCCGTTGAAACGATTAGTTCGCGATTTGCTGCGCAGCAGCTGGGTTCAGCGCGCGCTGGGTTTCCTCGCGGCCGAATATCTGCGGCTGGTCTGGCTGACCAACCGCTTCAGCTACGAACCGGTCGATGTCTATGAGCAGGTCGAGCCGCTCATGCCGGCGATCCTCGCGTTCTGGCATGGTCAACACTTCATGACGCCGTTCATCAAGACCAAGGAGTCCTACCGGGCCAAGGTGCTGATCTCGCGGCATCGCGACGGCGAATTCAACGCGATCGCCGCCGAGCGGCTCGGCATCGGCACGATCCGGGGTTCCGGCGATCACGGCGGCGCCTTTCACCGCAAGGGTGGCGTCGGCGCCTTCAGGGAGATGGTGCTGGCGCTGGAGGAGGGCTGGAATGTAGCGACCACCGCCGACGTGCCGAAGCGCGCGCGGGTGGTCGGATTAGGGCTGATCATGCTGGCGCGGGAGTCAGGACGGCCGATCCTCCCCTTCGCGATGGTCACCAGCCGGTTCCTCCGGCTGAAAAACTGGGACTCGTCTACCATCAATTTGCCATTCGGGCGCGGCGCAGTGGTAGGTATTGATGCCGTATACGTGCCGCCTGACGCCGACGCCGAGACCATGGAAAAACTGCGGCTGCAGGTGGAGACTTACCTGAACGAAGCGACCCGCCGCGCCTATGCAGCCGTCGGGCGTCCGGAGGCAGCGCTTGGCTAATTCGCTACCGATGACGTTGCGCGTCTACCGGAAACTGTCGTTCGCGATGGTGCCGCTGGCGCCTGCGCTAATCAAGCGGCGGCTCAAGCTCGGCAAGGAAGATCCGGCGCGGGTCGGCGAACGGCGCGGCATGAGCGACGACGCCCGGCCGCACGGGCCGCTGGTCTGGATTCACGGCGCCAGCGTCGGTGAGGTGCTGGCCGCAGCCGCCCTGATCGAGAAGCTGCGGGCGCTGAATCTCCGCATCCTCCTGACCTCGGGCACGGTGACGTCGGCGGCGATCGTGGCCAAGCGGTTTCCCCCCGACGTCATCCATCAATATGTGCCCTACGACGCGCCGCGCTATGTCGCGAGGTTTCTCGACCACTGGCGCCCGTCGCTGGCGCTGTTCATCGAATCGGACCTGTGGCCGAACCTGATCCTGGCGAGCGCGGCGCGGCGGCTGCCGATGGTCTTGATCAACGGGCGGATGTCGCAGCGCTCGTTTCCGCGCTGGCGCCGGGTCTCGAACACGATTTCGGCGCTGCTCGGCCGGTTCGATGTCTGCCTGGCGCAGTCGCAACTCGATGCGGATCGTTTTTCGGCGCTGGGCAGCCGCAACGTCGTGACCACCGGAAATCTGAAGCTGGATGTTCCGGCCCCGCCGGCCGATCCGGCAAAGCTCGAGCGGCTGATGGCGATGACGCGCGGCCGCCCGATCGTGGTCGCCGCATCCACGCATCCCGGCGAGGAAGAGATTCTGGCGGAGACGCACAAGACGCTGGCCGGCTTCTTTCCGGGACTGTTGACCGTGATCGTGCCGCGCCATGCCGATCGCGGCGAGGCCGTCGCCCGCACTGTCGAGGCTTTGGGCCTGCACGCAAGCTTGCGTTCGCGCGAGGAATTGCCGACGGCGGCAACCGATATCTATGTCGCCGATACCATGGGCGAACTGGGCCTGTTCTATCGCCTCGCGCCGATCGTGTTCATGGGCGGATCGCTGATCGAACATGGCGGGCAAAATCCGATCGAGGCGGTCAAGCTCGGCGCGGCGATCGTTCACGGTCCGCATGTCTTTAATTTCACCGATGTGTATGAAGCGCTCGATGCGGCCGGCGGCGCGCGACGGGCCGATAGCCAGGAGGCGCTGGTGAAACAGCTCGGCCAACTGCTGGCCGATCCCAGGGCGCGCGACGCATCGCTGGCGGCCTCCGAGCGCGTGGTCGAGCAGCTTGGCGGCGCGCTCGAACGGACGCTGACCGCGCTCGAGCCCTATCTGTTGCAGCTGCGGCTCGAAATGGGAGCCGCGAATGCGTGAACCGGGCTTCTGGCATGGTCCGGCGTCCTGGAAATCGCATCTATTGAGGCCGCTCGGCGCGCTTTATGGCGCCATCGCCGCCAAACGCCTGCAGCGCGAGGGTCTCGATGCCGGCATTCCCGTGCTCTGCGTCGGCAATTATCATGTCGGCGGCGCCGGCAAGACACCGACGGTGCGGGCGCTGGCCGGACTGCTGCGCGATCTCGGCGAGACGCCGGTGGTACTGAGCCGCGGTTATGGCGGCAAATTGCGTGGCCCGATCAGGGTCGATCCCGTCAGGCATGCAGCCAGCGACGTCGGCGACGAGCCGCTGATGATGGCCGCCGCGCTGCCGGTGGTGGTCTCGCGCGAACGCGCCGACGGCGTGCCGCTGGCGCGCGCGCAAGGCGCTTCCGTGATCCTGATGGATGACGGTTTCCAGAATCCGTCGGTGGCCAAGGACGTCTCCCTGATCGTGATCGACAGCGACCGCGGCCTTGGCAACGGCCGCGTGCTTCCGGCCGGCCCCTTGCGCGCGCCGCTGCAGCCGCAATTGGCGCGCACCGATGCGCTGGTCATTGTCGGCCAGGGCGCCGCCGCCGAGGCGGTGGCGTCCGATGTCGCGGCGCGCGGAAAGCCGGTGCTGCGCGCGCGTCTAAAACCCGATGACGCGTCGGTCGCGCCGCTTCGCGGCAGGCGTGTGCTCGCCTTTGCCGGCATCGGCGATCCCGCCCGCTTCTTCGCAACCTTGCGCACCAGCGGGATCGAACCGGTCAGGCAGCGCGCCTTCGCCGATCACCATTCGTTTTCGCAAGGCGAGATCGAGGCGCTGATCGCGGAGGCCAAATGCGACGCCCTGACGCTGGTGACGACGGAAAAGGATTTTGCGCGGCTGCAGACAAATGGGGAAGTGCCCGGCTGGGCGCGCGCGATCGTGCCGTTCGCGGTGACGCTGGAATTCGACGACGCGGCGCTGTTGCGGAAGTTCGTGACGGAACGATTGTTCAAGGCGCGCGACAGGAAATTTCGCGAATAGAATGCTCCACGTCGTCCCGGCCCAGTGCGCAATTGCGCACTGGGCCGGGACGACGACTCACGCCTTCAGCGCGCCGGGAAAATGCCGCTGCAGCACGGCAGAGGGAACAGCATAGGCTTCCTGCAAATCGACACTCCAGTATTTCAGTTCGTCGAGCGGGATTCGCGCGTCGGTGATCGCGCAACGCACATAAGTTCCCGGCGAGACCACGCGGAAATCGCCGTCCAGATATTGCACCTGCGCTTCGCCACTGCCCGAGGGACCGAATTTATTCAGCACCGTTGAATTCTCCGATAGGCCCGGCCGCTTCGGGGGCCTTAAGTGTATTTTCGAGATTCGATCTATCATAAATAGGTCGTAGTGTCCGCCCCCGAAACCCACCTACTTGTGATGATTTTGTGCCCCTTTCGCATGTTAGCCTTCGGCCCATGGTTCGCTGCGTTTCCAGCGCGATCAAGATCCGGCCAGACCCGATGCGCCCTCGGTCAGCAACCGCATTCCTGACGCATTTTATACTGGCCATTGTCTCGGCCGTTGCGCCGGCATTCGCCGCGGATGCGGCGACATTGCCCGCGCCGCATCAGGTCGACATCCCCGCGGCCAATCTGACCCTGCACGCCCAGCTCTACAAGCCGGACGGCGACGGGCCGTTTCCCACCGTGATCGCGCTGCATGGCTGCGGCGGATTGGGCGGACATTCCGAGCCGGTGCTGCCGCGCTACCGCGACTGGTCGCAGCAATTGTTGAAGACCGGTCATGCGGTGCTGCTGCCGGACAGCTACGGCTCGCGCGAGCTCGGCCCGCAATGCCGGGTCAACGAGCGGCACGTGCGCGCCCGCCGCGAGCGGGTCGCCGACATCACGGCGGCGCGGCAATGGCTGGCGCAGCAGCCCTGGGCCGCGCATGACCGCATCAGCCTGATCGGATGGGCGAACGGCGCCAGCGCCTTGCTGTGGGCGGTGCGGCCGCAATTGTCGTCGCGCGGCACCCAACCGGATTTCCGGTCGGCGATCGCATTCTATCCGGACTGCCGGATTTCCTCCGGGCTCGGCTGGAGCGCGCGGGTGCCGACGCTGCTCCTGATCGGCGCCAAGGACGACATCAGTTCGCCGTCGGCCTGCCGCCAGATGATCGACGGCGCGCGCGGCCGCACCGCGCTGACGCGAATCGAAGTCTATCCCGGCGCCGCCCATGATTTCGACCGCGCCAATCTGCCGCTGCATGCGGTCGGCGGCAACGCCGACGCCGCGGTGCCGGAGCACGGCCATATCGGCACCGACGCCGAAGCGCGTGCCGATTCGCAAAAGCGTGTCGCGGAGTGGCTGGCGCGGTGATCATGATTGAAGACCGTCATGGCCGGGCATAGCCGTCCGAAGGACGGCGTCGCTTCCGCTCGCCTATGCCCGGCCAGCCATGTCTTGCTTGCTGCCATACCGTTAAGACGTGGATGCCCGGGACAAGCCCGGGACGGCGGACAGATAGCTCGCTAAAACAAACTGCCCTGGTCGACCGGCTTTGCGACGCGCTTGGGCGCCGCGGCCGTCTTCGGCTCCCGCGCAACCATTTTCGGTTCGCTCGCCGGCGCCGATGTCGCTGCTGGCCGGTCCGCATCCGCGGTCGCCGCGACGCGGCCGTCGGCGAATTCGATGCTCAAATGCGCGCTCGGCCCGACCGCGGCCGCGGCGTGCACGGCGTGACCCTGTTCGTCGCGCACCAATGCAAAACCGCGCGCCAGCACGCCGCGATAGGACAGCGCCGACAGCAACTGGCCGCTATGGGCGACGCGCGCTTCGAGCCGCTGCATGGCGGTCACCAGCGCGCGGCGGGCGCGCTCGGCCAGCCGTTGCGTGCGCTCGCGTTCCCGCGCGATTTTGGTCCGTTGCGCCTGCGCGTTGGAGAGCGTCGAAGCCTTCAGCCTGATTTCCAGCCCAGCAAAGCGATCCCTGCGGTTGCGCAATAGCGCGCGGGTGGAAAGCCTCATCCGCTCGCCGGAGACGGTCAGGCGCTGCCTGGCCTGCGAGACCTGTCCGCGCAGCACCCGCAACGTCAGGCCTGCGCTGATCTGCGCGAAGCGGCGATGATGCGCATGGGTGTTGGCCTTTAGTCCGCGCGGCAGCGCGGAGCCCAGATGATCCAGCCGTTGCCGCGGGATCGCCAGCAACTCGCTTAGCCCCGGCAGCGCGCGTGCCGCGGCGCGCAGTTCGTTGCGACGGCTCTCCTGGCCGCGCTGCCAGCAGATCATGGTGCGCCGCGCCAGGCTTTCGACTTCGACGAACAATTCGCTGCGCACCGGAACGGCCATTTCGGCGGCCGCGGTCGGCGTCGGCGCGCGCTTGTCGGCGGCAAAATCGATCAGCGTAATGTCGGTCTCGTGCCCGACCGCCGAGATCAGCGGAATCAGGCTTTCGGCGGCGGCGCGGACCACGATCTCCTCGTTGAACGACCAAAGATCTTCCAGCGAGCCGCCGCCGCGCGCGACGATCAGCAAATCCGGCCGCGGAATCTTGCCGGCTTGCGGCAGCGCGTTGAAACCGCGGATCGCGGCCGCGACCTGTTCGGCCGAGCCTTCCCCCTGCACCTTGACCGGCCATACCAGCACCCGGCGCGGAAAGCGGTCTTCCAGCCGGTGCAGGATGTCGCGGATCACAGCACCGGTCGGCGAGGTGACGACGCCGATCACTTCCGGCAGCCACGGCAACAACTGCTTGCGCGCCTCGTCGAACAGGCCCTCGGCGGCGAGCTTCTTCTTGCGCTCTTCCATCAGCGCCATCAGCGCGCCGATCCCGGCCGGCTCGATCGCCTCGATCACGATCTGGTATTTTGACGAGCCCGGATAGGTCGTGAGCTTGCCGGTGGCGATGACCTCGAGCCCTTCCTGCGGCTTGAACCGCATCCGGGCATGCACGCCCTTCCAGATCACCGCCTCGATCTTGGCGCTCTCGTCCTTCAGCGCGAAATAGCAGTGGCCGGAGGAGTGCGGCCCGCGAAAACCGGAGATTTCGCCGCGCACCCGAACATGGCCGAAATTGTCCTCGACCGTCCGCTTCAGCGCGGAGGAGAGTTCCGAGACGGTGAATTCGGGCGCGTTGATCAGGTTTTCCGCTGGCGGCATGTGCAATCGATTCGGTCTTTCCGGGCTTTGGCGCAAGGTAGGGACTTTTGGTTATCCCCGCCAATCCGGACCTTGCGGAACCCTTGAGCTCTATGATACAGAGTACTCTATATTTGGGGAGAAAGCCATGTTCCACTCATTGTTACGCGGATCCCTTAGGCTTCTGAAATGGGCTTTATGCGGTGTTGGCGCGGTAGCTCTGGCACTCACCTGCCTTGTCGCGACGCCGTTGGTCGCTCCACCGGAGCTTCGTTCCATCTCCGCGGCACGCGGCAGCGTCGATGTGAGCACGTTGCCTCCGATCGAGCGATTTCAGGCACGCGATGGCACGGCGCTGGGATTCCGCCATTACGCCGCGATCGGCCCCTCGACCGGCCGCACAGCCATCGTCGTTCATGGCTCGTCCGGCTCCAGCGGCAATAACATCCACGCGGTGTCCTTGGCCTTGGCGCAGCACGGCGTCGAAACCTATGCGTTGGATATTCGCGGCCATGGGGTGTCGGGAACGCGTGGCGATATCGGCTATGTCGGCCAGCTCGAAGACGATCTGGCTGATTTTGTCGCCGAGATTCGCAAGACCAATTCCGCCGCACCGCTGACGCTGATCGGACACTCCGCCGGCGGTGGATTTGTCCTTCGGGTGGCCGGCTCAAAAATCCAGAATCTGTTCACGCGGACCGTGCTGCTTGCACCGTATCTCGGCTACAGCGCCCCGACCAACCAGCCGAATTCTGGCGGCTGGGCTAACGCCGACACTCCACGCATCATCGCCCTGATGGTCCTGCGGAGACTGGGGATCGAGTGCTGTGATGCGCTTCCCGTCGTGGCCTTCGCGGTTCCGGCGAATTCGGCGAAGAGTCTGGTGCCGGCCTACACCGAACGGTTGCGAAGCAATTTCGGGGTCCATCGAGACTTCCGGACCGATCTCGCCGCGGCCACCAAACCGGTCACAATCTATTCCGGTGCGAATGACGAGTTGATGGTCGCGGACAAATATGCCGAGGCAGTGCGCGGGGTGGCGCCGAGGGTCGATGTAAAGCTGATAGACGGCATCAACCACATGGGCATCGTCAGCAATCCCGCCGCGGTATCGGCAATCGCCGACGACGTCGCGACAGCAGGTCCGAACTCATGACGAGTGTCGATCCCAAAGAAGCCGCCTCTGCGCTGTCGGATATCGACGCGATTGCCCATCGGGTGCGTCAGTCCCAAATCTACAACCTCGCCAGCCTGATGCTGATCATGTGGGGCGTGCTGGTGTTTGCCGGCCACTTGGTTGTTCATGTTCTGCCGCGGAACGCGCTCATGATCTGGCTTGCGGTGACCGTGCTTGGGATCGCCGGTTCCTTCGCCATCAGTGCCTCGACCCGCGCCCGCACCGGCGTGCGGACTTTCGACGCGCGCTTCCTGATGGCATTCCTGCTGTTCCTGGGTTTCGGCTATCTCTGGACGCTCGGCCTCGGGCACTTCACCGCACGTCAAATGGACACGTTCTGGCCACTCTATTTCATGCTGGTCTACACCATCGCCGGGTTGTGGTTCGGGCTCGCCTTTGTCGCGATCGGCCTTGGCGTCACCGTGCTGACGTTGATCGGCTATTTTTTCATCGGCGGCTGGTTTCATTTGTGGATGGCAGTGGTCAATGGCGGCGGCATGATCCTCGGGGGCTTGTGGATGCGCCGGAGCTAGGGGATGGCCGAACTCGACGACATCATCCACCAGCCGCTGCGCCTTAGAATCATGGCCGCCTTGAATGCCATGCCGGGGAATACCGGGCTGGAATTTGCCAAGCTGAAAAGGCTGACCGGCGCCACAGACGGTAATCTCGGCGCCCATATCGAGACGCTGGCCAAGGCCGGCTATGTCTCGGTCGAGAAGGCCTTTGTCGGCAAGAAGCCGCAGACCACGGTGACCGCCACCGCCGCCGGCCGCGGCGCCTTCGCCCGCCACGTCGCGACGCTGCAGGAGATCATCGCGGCTTCGGGCGGGAAGGCGTAGCCGGTCATTCCGGGCTTGCGCTGCGCTCGCCCCCGGAATGACGGCAATCCCCCTTGCAGAATGAGGGAGACTCGTGCGACCGACACGGTCTCGCACCCTTAATTGGCTACTCCTCATGAACATCCTTCTGCTCGGTTCCGGCGGCCGCGAACACGCTCTCGCGTGGAAGATCGCGGCGTCCCCGCTGCTGACGAAATTGTGGTGCGCGCCGGGCAATGCCGGGATCGCCCGGGAAGCCGAATGCATCGCGCTCGATATTGCCGATCATGCTGATGTGATCGACTTCTGCAGGCGCAACGCGGTGGATCTGGTCGTGGTCGGTCCGGAGACGCCGCTCGCGGCCGGGATCGTCGACGACCTCACGAGCGCCGGGATCAAGGCATTCGGGCCGAGCAAACTTGCGGCCCAGCTCGAAGGCTCCAAGGGATTTACAAAGGACCTCTGCAGCGAGTTCAACATTCCGACCGGCACCTACCGGCGTTTCGGCAATGCAGCCGACGCGCTGGCGTATGTGCGCGCGCAGGGCGCGCCGATCGTGGTCAAGGCCGACGGCCTCGCCGCCGGCAAGGGCGTGGTGGTTGCCGAGACCTTGCCTGAGGCCGAGGACGCCATCGTCATGATGTTCGACGGCGGATTTGGTTCGGCCGGCGCCGAGGTCGTGATCGAGGAATTTTTATCGGGCCGCGAGATCAGCTTCTTTGCGCTGTGCGACGGCGAGACCGCGATTCCGCTTGCGACCGCGCAGGACCACAAGCGCGCATTAGATCACGACCAGGGGCCGAATACCGGCGGCATGGGCGCCTATTCGCCGACCCCGTTCGTGACGCCGGAGATCCACGACCAGATCATGGCGCGGATCATCCTGCCGACGGTCGCCGGTATGAAGAAACGCGGCACGCCGTTCCGCGGCATCCTCTATGCCGGCGTGATGCTGACGGAGCAGGGTCCCAAACTGTTCGAATACAATGTCCGCTTCGGCGATCCCGAATGCCAGGTGCTGATGCTGCGGATGATGTCGGATATCGTGCCGGCGTTCCTGGCCTCCTGCGACGGCCAGTTGAAAAACTTTGACGTCCGCTGGTTTCCCGATCCGGCGCTGACGGTGGTGATGGCGGCCAAAGGCTATCCCGGCGACTACGCCAAGGGCACGCGCATCGAGGGGCTCGATGACGCGGCCAAGATCGAGGGCGTCGAAATCTTCCACGCCGGCACGGTCACGAAGAACGGCGCCATTCTCGCCAATGGCGGCCGCGTGCTGAACGTCTGCGCCTCCGGCAAGACGGTGAGCGAGGCGCAGCAACGCGCCTATCAGGCGGTCGACCGCATCATATGGCCGGAAGGCTTCTGCCGCCGCGACATCGCCTGGCAGGCGGTGGAGCAGGAGCGGGCGTAAGGGGTGACACTACCTCTGCCGTCATTGCGAGGAGCACTTGCGACGAAGCAATCCATCTCTCCGCGTATGCAGCGCTATGGATTGCTTCGCGGAGCCTGTCATCGGGCGCGCATTCGCGCGACCCGGTGGCTCGCAATGACGTTACAGCAAATCCCCACCGGCCGCGCTTGCCGTGGTGCCGTGCTCGCGGAACGCCTTGATGACGTTCTTGCCGATCCGCCACTTGTGCACTTCGTCGGGACCGTCGACCAGCCGTTGCGCTCGGACCTGGGTGTACCATTTGGCAAGCGGCGTGTCCTGGCTGAAGCCGAGCGCGCCGTGGAGCTGGATCGCGGTGTCGATCACCTTGTGCACCATGTGCGCGTGGAAGATCTTTGCGATCGAATTCTCCTGCCTTATGTCCATGCCCTTTTCCGCCTTGTAGGCGATATGCAGCAGCATCAGCCGGCCGATATAGAGCTCGCTGGCGCAATCGGCGAGCATGAACTGCACCGCCTGGCGGTCGGCGAGCAGCGTGCCGAAGGTCGAGCGCTTGGTCACATGCGCGGCCGCCATGTCGAGCGCGCGCTGGGCCTTGGCGACGTTGTGCATGCCATGGCGCAGCCGGCCATAGGCGAGGCGGTGCTGGCCCATGGCAAAACCGTTGCCTTCGCCGCCGACGAGATTGTCGGCCGGCACCTTCAGATCCCTGATCTCGATCTCGGAGTGGCCGCCATGGATCACCTCGTCATGCGGTCCCTCGAGCGCCATGTTCGCGACATTGCGCTTGATCTTGTAGCCGGGGTTCGGCAGTTCGACGAGGAAGGTCGAATACTGCTTGTGGCGCGGTGCGTTCGGATCGGTCTTGGCCATCACCAGCGCCATGTCGGCGACGCTGGCCGACGAGGAGAACCATTTCTCGCCGTTGAGGACGTAATTCTCGTTGCCGTCCTTCACCGCCGTGGTCTGCATGCCCGTGGCGTCGGCGCCGGCGGCCTTTTCGGTCATCGAGAAGCAGATGCGCTTGTCGCCGTTGAGCAGGGGCTTGAGGAATTTCTCCTTCTGATATTCCGTGCCATGGGCGAGAATCGTCATCATCGAGGCGTCGTCGGGGCCCTGCGTGTTCATCGACAGCGCGCCGAGCATGCTCTCGCCGAGCTCCATCTGCACCAGCGCGTTGGCCAGCGGTCCGAGGCCCATGCCGCCATACTCCTTCGGCACCCACGGGCACCACAGGCCCTGTGCGCGAGCCTTCTTCCGCAGCGGGCCGAGCACCTCGGCGAGCGGCTTGGTATCGAGTTCCTTTTCCGCGGGGATGCATTCGTCATGCACCCATTTGCGGACCTTTTCGCGGATCGCCTTGGCTTCGGCAGGAATCTCGAAATCGATCGACATGGCATTTCCTCGTTTCGGTTTGTTGTTGGTTGGGCCTGGAGATGGCATAAACCCGCGACATGCCAGCGGCAACGACAAACAAAGTTTGAAGCAAGAGCCCGCCGGCCAGGGAGTGCCAACGCAATGCCCGATCTCGCCGACTTGTTTCCAGGCTTTGGCTCCGAATGGATCAACACCTCGGCGGGACGCATCTTCGCGCGCGTCGGCGGCGAGGGGCCGCCGCTGATGCTGCTGCACGGATTTTCACAAACCCATGTGCAGTGGCACCGCGTCGCGCCGCAACTCGCCGACAAATTCACGCTTATCATCGCGGACCTGCCCGGCTATGGCTGGTCGGACATGCCCGACAGCGACAAGGAGCATTTGCCCTACACCAAGCGCGCGATGGCGAAGACGATGGTGGAGGCGATGGAGCAACTCGGCCACGTTCATTTCGCGCTCGCCGGCCATGACCGCGGCGGGCGCGTCTCGTACCGGCTGGCGCTCGATCATCCCGGGCGTCTGTCGAAGCTCGCGGTGCTCGATATCCTGCCGACCTATAATTACTGGGAGCGCATGAACCGGCTCTATGCGCTGAAGATCTATCACTGGACCTTTCTGGCGCAGCCATATCCGCTGCCGGAAACCCTGATCGGCAGCAATCCGGATTTCTTCCTCAAGCAGAAGATGGCGAGCCAGACCAAGTCGAAAACGCTTGCTGCAATCGATCCGCGCGCGCTGGAACATTATCTGGCGCCGTTCCGCGATCCTTCCCGCCTGCATGCGATGTGCGAGGATTATCGCGCCGGCGCCTACGCCGATTACGAGATCGATAAGGCCGATCACGACGCCGGCAAGAAAATCACGATCCCGATGCTGGCTTTGTGGGGCGATGCCGGCGTCGCCAGCGCCGCCGCCACGCCGCTCGACACCTGGAAGAACTGGGCGACCAACGTCACGGGATCGCCGGTCGATTCCGGGCATTTTCTGACGGAGGAGAATCCGGAAGTGACGGCGAAGCTGTTGAGGCAGTTTTTTACTGCTGCATGAGCCACAACCTAACTCGTCATACCCGCGAAAGCGGGTATCCAGTACGAGGCCGCCTCTCGGTCAATCACTGCTGTCTCTGGAATACTGGATCATCCGCTTTCGCGGATGATGACAGCGGAGTGTTTGGCGGCAGCGCGGCCTACCTTCTCACCTTGAAAAACTCCTTGAGCAGCGTCGCCGCCTCGGTCTCGCCGACGGCGGAATAGACCTCGGGGACGTGATGACAGGTCGGAGAAGCAAAGAACCGCACGCCGGAATCGACCGCGCCGCCCTTGGGGTCGGCGGCGCCGTAATACAATCGCCGGATCCGCGCGAACGAGATCGCGGCCGCGCACATCGTGCACGGCTCCAGCGTGACATAGAGGTCGCAATCGACCAGCCGCTCGGTGCCGATGGCCTCGGCGGCCTGCCGGATCGCCAAAATCTCGGCATGTGCGGTCGGATCGCGGTCGGTCAGGGTCCGGTTGCCGGCGGTGGCAATGACGTCGTAACCCCTGACAATCACGCATCCGATCGGAACTTCGCCCGCTTTTCCGGTGTTTTCGGCGGTTTTCAGGGCCAAATCCATGAAAGAAGGGGCGGTCATGCCTCGTATCATCGGAAGAAACCTGCTATGAGGTGCGCCTTCAGCAAAAGTGGATACCGGTTTTGCGTGAGAATGCGCCTTGAGCCAAGTGCGCGCGCGTTATCGCTATGACAGCCCATCCACGTCAGCCTGATCGCCATTTCATTCGTTTACGAGAGACCATTCATGCCCCGCGATAGTGATAAAAACAATGATTCCCGCGGCCGGCGTGACCGCCCGTCCGGCGGCAAGGGCCGCTCCGGCGCCGCACGTGGACCCGAGAAGAAATTCGCCAAGCGCGGTTTTGCCGGCAAAGGCGACGGCGACAAATCCTTTGGCAAGAAGCCCTATGCGGGCGGGGGCAAGCCTTACGCCGGCAATCGCGACGATCGTCCGCCGCGCCGGGATTTTGGCGACGCGCCGAGGCCGCCGCGTTTCAATCGCGACGACCGTCCCGCTGGCGACCGTCCGGATCGCAAGAGCGACCGCGGGGATCGTGGGCCGCGGAAGGAATTTCGGCCGCGCGACGGCCGCGACGGCGAGAAGCGTTCGTTCAAACCGCGCGAAGATCGGGGCGGCGACAAGCGCCCGTACACGCCGCGCGGCGACCGCCCGAACTTCAACCGCGGCGATCGCGACGATGCCCGCCCGGCCGCACGATCTTCCGACCGGAAATTCGGCGATAAAAAGCCTTACACGCCGCGGGAACGCGACGGCGAAAAGCGGCCCTATACCCCGCGCGGCGAAGGTTTCCGCAAGGACGGCGACCGGCCGCGCGGCGATCGCCCGTACAGTCCGCGGCCGTCGCGCGACGGCGATCGCCCCGAGCGAAAATTTGGCGGCGACAAGAAATTCTCCCGTGGTGCGCCGGACCGTGGTCCGCGCAAGGATTTTGGCAGCCGCCCGGACGGTGGCCGGAATCGCGATGGAGATCGCGGCGATTCCAAACCGTGGCAGAAGCGCGATGATCGTGGCGAACGCGATTCCCGCCCGCGTGACGGTGCGCGGAATTTCGACAAGCCGCGTTTTGACAAACCTCGCTACGACAAGCCGCGCGAGGATCGCCCGTCAGGCGACCGTCCGTTCCGCGAGCGTCCGAAATTCGATCGCCCCCGCGAAGATCGCCCGAAATTCGACCGTCCGCGTCAGCGCCCGGAAGGCCGCACCGACTGGCAGGAGCATCCGCGCAGCGAGGCCGGTGAGGATCGGCCGCGCCGCGACAACGAGGACGACAGCAGGATTTTCGCCAAACGCCCGGCGTTCGGCGGCCGCGGCGCTTATCGCGAACGCACGCCCGATTTCGAAAAGCGTGGGCCGCGGCCTCCAAAGGAAAAGAAATCCGGCGAGCGTATCGCAAAAGTGGTGTCGCGCGCGGGCCTCGCCTCGCGCCGCGACGCCGAGGAATGGATCACGCAGGGCCGCGTCACGGTGAATGGCCGCGTCATCAATTCGCCGGCGCTCGACGTTACCGCCAACGATGTCATCACCGTCGACGGCAAGCCGTTGCCGCCGCGCGAGCGCACGCGGCTGTGGATGTTTCACAAGCCGCGCGGCCTGATGACCACCCACGCCGACCCGGAAGGGCGGCCGACGGTATTCGACAATCTGCCGGAAGGCCTGCCGCGGCTGATCTCGATCGGCCGGCTCGATTTCAACACCGAAGGCCTGCTGCTGCTGACCAACGATGGCGGGCTGGCGCGCGCGCTCGAATTGCCCGACACCGGCTGGCTGCGGCGCTACCGCGTCCGCGCCCATGGCGAGGTGACGCAGGCGCAGCTCGATGAACTGAAAAAGGGCGTCGAAGTCGACGGCGTCAAATACGGCTCGATCGACGCGACCCTGGAGCGCGACCAGGGCGCCAATGTCTGGCTGGTGTTTGCGATCCGCGAAGGCAAGAACCGCGAAGTCCGCAACGTGATGGCGCATCTCGGCCTCGAGGTGAACCGGCTGATCCGGGTGTCTTACGGCCCGTTCCAGCTCGGCGAACTCGCCGAGGGCCAGGTCGAGGAGGTCAAGACCCGGGTGCTGCGCAAGCAGCTTGGCGAAAAGATCGCAACCCTTGCAGGCGCCGACTTCAATCGGCCGATGCCTGGCGAAGCCAAGGACGAGCCCGCCGACGATGCGGCCCCGCGCGGCAAAAAGCCGTTCAAGCCGTTGGGCAAGAGCGCACTGATCGCCGACCGCAAGGGCCGCCGCGTGCTGGTACAGCGCACCGGCAGCGACGAAGCCCGCGCCCGCAACGAGGAAGAGGCCAATGGCTACGGGCCGCCGCGCCGCCCCCAGCGCGGCTATCACGGCAAGCGCGATCTGAAGCCGCGGGACGAGTAACGTTAGATGGTTGGAATGAACCTGCCGACGTCCGAACAGCCGTCATGGCCGGGCTTGACCCGGCCATCCACATCTTTCTTATGTCGCGCGTTTCAAGACGTGGATGCCCGGGACAAGCCCGGGCATGACGAGTAATGCGCGTCGTCGGTGGACGATTGAAGGGCCGTATCCTCGCTTCGCCATCGTCGCGCGAGATCCGGCCGACCGCGGACCGCTTGCGCGAGTCGGTCTTCAATATCCTGATCCACGCCTATGACGATCCGATCGAGGACGCGCGCGTGCTCGATCTGTTCGCCGGCACCGGCGCGCTCGGCATCGAGGCGGTGTCGCGCGGCGCCAGATTCACGCTGTTCGTCGACAATGGCGCCGAGGCCAGAGCGCTGTTGCGCAACAATGTCGAGGCGCTGGGCTTGGGCGGCGTCACTAAAGTCTATCGCCGCGACGCTACCGATCTTGGCCCGGCGCATCCGGTCGAGCCGTTCTCGCTGGTGTTTCTGGATCCACCCTACGCAAAAGGCCTTGCAGACAAGGCGCTGATCTCGCTCCGCGACGGCGGCTGGCTGACGCCGGGCGCGCTGCTGGTGGTCGAGGAAGCGAAGGCGGCGGCATTCGCCGCGCCGGAGGGTTTCGAAGAGCTGGAGCGACGGGCCTATGACGATACGGAGTTCGTGTTCTTGAAGGCGGGATAATGCGGCGGTGCTACCTTCGCCCGAACAGCTTTTCGATATCCGACAGCTTCAGTTCCACATAGGTCGGACGGCCGTGGTTGCACTGGCCGGAATTCGGCGTGTCTTCCATTTCGCGGAGCAGCGCATTCATCTCTTCCGGCTTGAGGCGGCGGCCGGCGCGCACCGAGCCGTGGCAGGCCATGGTGGCGGCGACATGCATCAGCCGGCGCTCCAGCGGCAGCGCCTCATCCCATTCCGCCATATGCTCGGCGAGGTCGCGCAGCAGGCCGCCCGCATTGGCCTTGCCGAGCAGCGACGGCGTCTCGCGCACCGCGACAGCACCGGGGCCGAAGGATTCGATCGCGAGCCCGAAGGCGCAGAGTTCCTCGGCCCGGTCCAGCAGCTTCTCCACCGTCGCCTCGTCGAGTTCGACGATCTCCGGGATCAGCAGGATCTGCCGCTGCACGCCGTTCTTCGAAAGCGACGCCTTCAGCCGTTCATAGACGATGCGCTCATGGGCGGCGTGCTGGTCGACCACGATCAAGCCGTCGCGGGTCTGCGACACGATGTAGGTCTCGTGGATCTGCGTTCGCGCCGCGCCAAGCGGGCGATCGAGCAGATCAGCGGCGGGTTGCTCCTGGAAGCGAACATCGGCCGTGGGCGTGCCGACATCGAACGCAGCCTGGCCCGGCTCGGCAAAGGCGGTTGCAGCCGCGCCGTCGAAACCAGGCATCGGCCTCACCGGATAAGACGGCGAGCGCTGCCAGTCCCAGTTGGCCGGACGTGGCGCGAGCTGCGGACGGAACGCGGAGATGGCGGCGCCGTCGGTATTGGCGGCGGTGCGCCTGCCTTCGCGGGCGAGCCCGTCCTTCAGCGCGTGGACGATCAGCGCACGCACCAGCCCGGCGTTACGGAACCGGACCTCGGTCTTGGCCGGATGCACATTGGCATCGACTTCCTGTGGCGGCAGCGTCACGAACAGCGCCACCACCGGATGGCGGTCGCGCGGAAGGTAATCGGAATAGGCCGCACGCACGGCGCCGAGAATGAGCTTGTCGCGCACCGGGCGGCCGTTGACGAACAGATACTGGCCGAGCGCGTTGGCGCGCGTGAGCGAGGGCGCGGCGGCAAAGCCTTCGACCACGACGCCTTCGCGCTCGCTGCGCACTTCGATCGCGCTGCTGCGAAAATCGGCACCCAAAATATCGCCGAGCCGCGTCAGCCTGCCCGCGGCGCCGGGCAGGGCGGCGGCCCAGGTCACCGGCGCGCGCTCCTCGCCGGCCAGCGTGAACGCGATGTCGGGCCGCGCCATTGCCAGCCGCCGCACCACTTCGCGGATCGCTTCGGCCTCGGTGCGGTCGGTCTTGAGGAATTTCAGCCGCGCCGGCGTGGCATAAAAGAGATCGCTGACTTCGACGCGGGTGCCCTGGCCAAGGGCCGCCGGCATGATCTCTGATTTCGCGCCGCCTTCGACCGACAGCGACCAGGCATGGGATTCATTGGCGTGGCGGGTGGTGATGCCGAGTTTGGCGACGGCGCCGATCGAGGGCAAGGCCTCGCCGCGGAACCCGAGCGTGCGGATCCGCAACAAATCCTCGTCGTCGAGTTTGGAGGTGGCGTGGCGATCGACCGCCAGCGCCAGATCGGCATGGGTCATGCCGCTGCCGTCATCGGTGATGCCGATCCGCCGCCGGCCGCCGCCATCGCTGAAAATGTCGATCCGGCTGGCGCCGGCGTCGATGGCGTTTTCAACCAGTTCCTTGACCACGCTCGCAGGACGTTCGACCACCTCGCCGGCGGCGATGCGGTTGACGACCTGTTCGGGGAGCTGGCGGACGGGCATGGGGTCTCGGTCGCGATTCGAAGCGTGATGCCCATTCTAGGCGGGTACGACGGCAAATGCATGGGCGGCAAGCGGAATTCGTTCCCCGCTGGGGATGAAGGCGAGCTATCGCCTTGAAGATGCTGATGTTCGGTACTGATTTAAGGGGCTCCCTGCCCGGGATTGTGAGGTCGCAGGCACGGGTATATCGTTTAGAAAAATTATAATCTGACGGGAGGAACGCCATGTGCCATCTGTTCGCGCACCAGCCTCAACGGGATTATGAATCGCAGACCCGATCGCTGCGGATCGGCGGCCATTGCACCTCGATCCGGCTGGAAATGTCGTTCTGGGACACGCTGGAGGAAATCGCCGCGAAGGAGGGGATGAGCCTCGCCAAGTTCCTCACCACGCTGCACGACGAAGTCCTCGACCACCATGGCGAGGTCAATAATTTCGCGTCGCTGCTGCGCTGCTCATGCCTGATCTATCGCTCCAGAAACGCCGTCGCAGTCCCGGAATTTCACCGCAATGAAGCGCCCATTCTCGACGCCGCCGAATAGAATTTGCTCACGTCCAGAAGGAAGCGGCCCTGTCCCGTTCCGGACAGGGCCGCTTTGGTTTGAGGGAACCTAGATCTCCTTGCGCTGCATCGCGCCGGCGATGTGGTCCGCCTGGCGGATCGCGAGCGACACGATCGTCAGCGTCGGGTTGCAGGCGGCACCGCTGGTGAACTGGCTGCCATCCGACACGAACAGGTTCTTGACGTCGTGGGTCTGGCCGAACTTGTTCACCACGCCGTCCTTCGGTTTCTCGCTCATCCGGTTGGTGCCCATGTTGTGGGTGCTGGGATAGGGCGGCGTCGGATAGGTCACGGTGGCGCCGACGGCCTCGTAGACCGCGGAGCCCTGCTTGTAGGCGTGATCGCGCATCGCGAGGTCGTTGGGGTGGTCGTCGAAATGCACGCTCGCGACCGGCATGCCGAACCTGTCCTTGGCCTTCGGGTCAAGCGTGATGCGGTTGGTTTCCTGCGGCATGTCCTCGCCGACCAGCCACATGCCCGCCATCCGCGGATAGGCTTCCATCGCGCTCGAGAACGATCGTCCCCACGCGCCCGGATTGAGGAACGCGGCCATGAACGGTAGGCCGAGCGACAGCGTCTCCATCTCATAGCCGCCGACAAAGCCGCGTTTGGGGTCGTTCGCCGCCTCATCGCTGATGATGCCGGCCATGGTGGTGCCGCGATACATATGGACCGATTTTTCGAAAACGGCATACACGCTGCCGGTCATGTGCCGCATGTAGTTGCGGCCGACCTGACCGGATGAATTGGCGAGGCCGTCCGGGAACAGGTTCGAAGCGCTGTTGAGCAACAGGCGCGGGCTTTCGATCGAGTTGCCGGCAACCGCCACCACGCGCGCCTTCTGGCGCTGCATGGCACCGGACCCGTCGGCATAAACCACGCCGGTCACCTTGCCGGACGCATCATGCTCGATCTTGATCGCCATGCTGTTGGGGCGAACTTCGAGATTCCCGGTGGCTTCGCCCTTGGGAATCTCGGTGTAGAGCGTCGACCATTTCGCACCGGATTTGCAACCCTGGAAGCAGAAGCCGATCTGCTGGCAGGACCCGCGGCCGTCGCGCGGTTCGCTGTTGATCGCCATGCGGCCGGTATGGACTTTCTTGTAACCGAGCTTCCTGGCGCCGGCTTCCATCACCTTGAAGTTATTGTTGCCGGGCAGGCCGGGAATGCCGTTGGTGCGGGTGACGCCCAACTTGTCTTCGGCCTTGGCGTACCACGGCTCCATTTCGGCGAGCGTGATCGGCCAGTCCAGCAGATTGGCGCCGGGCATGCCGCCATAGGTCGTCTTGATCTTGAATTCGTGATCGTCGAAGCGCAGCGACGCGCCGGCCCAGTGGGTCGTCGAGCCGCCGACCGCCTTGACGATCCAGGCCGGAACGCTGGGGAAGTCCTTGGCCACGCGCCAGCTCCCCGATGTGGTGCGCATGTCGGACCAGGCGAGTTGGCTAAAACTCTCCCATTCGTCGTTGACGAAGTCCTGGTTCTCGATGCGCGCGCCGGCTTCAAGGATCACGACCTTGACGCCCTTTTGCGCGAGCTCATTGCCCAGCGTGCCGCCGCCCGCGCCCGAGCCCACGATCACGACCACGCCGCTGTCATTCAGATCGAATTTTGCCATTTTGTTTCCTCCTCACCGTCAGTTGCGCGGGATCAAGCCTTCGGCAGCCAGTCGATATCGGCGAAGCCGCGATTGATGTAGCCGCCATGTTCGGCCGACGAGCCCTCGTAACCGAACTTCGGCCAAACCTCTTTCTGGTTGTAGAGGGAGACGACGAGGTCGCCGCGGATCTGCTGGAAGAAGGCTGTCTGCTCGATGCGCTTCAGCAGCGCCACGCGATCGTTCTCCCATGGCACCTGGGCATAGGGGACCTTGTGGCGATCGTTTGCCTCCTGGTCGAGCCGGGCCACGCCGTCGTTGATCAACGACTTCACCGCAGGATCTTTCGCCGCCTTGCCGTCCCACGGCTTGACCGCGGTGATGTAATAGCTGTCGCCGAGGAAGTCGTGCGGATAGATGTCGCGCGCCATCTTCACCAGCGTCTTCAGCGTCGCCGGCGTGAGCGCGGTCGCATCGTCCGCCCAGGCGTCGGTGATCCCCAGGCCCGCGCTCGTTGCGATGGCAACTGCCGGCACTGTCGTGGCTGCGCCTTGGAGAAAGACGCGGCGATTATATTTGCTTCGACGATCGACTTCTCTCATGGGTGTCCTCCGTTGAATGCTTGTTGATTGCAATTAGCCAAAGCGGCCGCCGCGCTGGATCACTTCGATCTTGTAGCCGTCGGGGTCGACGACAAAAAAGAAGCGCGCCAGCGTCTTGCCGTCATGCTTGAAGTCGCGCAGCGGTCCGGGCGACAGCTTTTCCTGCTCGAATCTGGCGTGTTCGGCATCGATGTCATCGACGACGACGGCGAGGTGGCCGTAGCCGTCGCCCAGCGAATAGCTTTCCTTGCGATCGAAGTTGACAGTCAGTTCGACCTCGAAGGGCGAGGAAGGATGTCGCAGATAGATCAATGCGAAATCCGGAAACTTGAGATGGTCGGCGACTTTGAGCCCGAAGGCGCGCGCGTAGAAATCCAGCGATTTCGCCTCGTCGAGCACGCGGATCATCGAGTGAACGGGTTTTGCCATTCAGTTCAGCTCCTTGAGATAGGCGATGACGGCGGCGCGGGTCTCGGGCCTCGCCTGGCGATAGGCCATTACGGCACCGGGAATCATTTGCTGCGGATTGGTCAGCCAGGCGTCGAGCCTGGCCTCATCCCAGGCGAAGTCGGCCTTTGCGAAGCCGGCGGAGTAGTGAAAGCCGTCCATCTTGCCGGCCGGCCTGCCGATGATCTTGAATAGCGACGGACCTTGCCTGATGGGGTCGGAGAGGTTCGTGGTGTGGCAGGTTGCGCATTGCTGCTTGAACAGCGTCGCCCCATCGGGCGGCTTGGCCGCCGGCAGCGGCATTTGCGCGCTGGCGGTCTGCACGGCGAGCAACGCGCCGCAGAATCCCAGCCCGATTGCCCGTATCGCGCGCAGCCTTGTCATGTGCCTCACCGTTGGCGTGCACAGACTTTAGGTCGCCGCACACTAGCGGTGGTAGTAGCGGGCTGTTTCACCGCAGAACAAAAGCGGTCATGATTTCGGCCAATCCTCATGGGCCAAACCGGTTCCCGAACCCGGCGGGATGGCTGTTCTGCAAAAAATCTGATGACCCTCGAACCGAAAGGGCGTCCGGGCGGCTCTATTTTGTCGGGTTCTGCCCGATGTGCGCCATGGTCGGCCGAAAGCTTTCCTCGTCATGACGGCATTGGCGCCAACCGGACGCTGCCCCCCAGGGCTGATCGAAGCCGCGCGGTGCGGGGACGAAAAAGCCCTGCTGTCGCTGATAGCGGCGGCGCGGCCCGACGTCCGGCGCTATGCCGCGCGCAATTGCCGGGTGGCCGATATCGACGATGCGGTCCAGCGTCGATCCGAGGCTTGCCTTGGCGGCGCGATCCTCCGCGGTTGGCCGGCTGCCATCGGATTGGATGTGTCAAAGGGCATTTTCGCGGAGTTTTTGTGAACGGCGTCGAGACAGGCGGCGGACTGCCGCATATTGGGTTGGTCCGTGGCCAAGGTTTCGCGAAATGACCCCGAAATCTCTGCACGATGACCACACGACGCGGCTTGCATCGCGAACGCGCCGTTCGTGACATGGTCTATTCGGGGCGATGAGCAAGTCAGGTCCAGGCGAGCGGCGAAGTGAGTTGCCGGACTGTTCATCGCCAATCGAACTGGGAGAAGTGAATGAAGTTAGTGAAAACCTCAGCAGTCGCGCTTGCCATCTCGGCGATGCTCGCCGGCCCCGTGCTGGCGCAAGGTGTATCGTCGGACACCCGTATCCGCGGTGGCGCACAGGGCAAGACCAACATGCAGGGCGTAGGGTCGGGCAGCAGCGACGAGGAATTCGATGCGCAGGCGGGCGGAGCCGGAGAAAAGGCAAGCGTCAACGCAAAGACCGGTGCGAAGGGCACGGTAGGCGCCGGTAGCGGCGCGCCCAGGGGTGCCGGTGGTGCAGCCGCCGATCCCGCGACCGGAATCAAGCGCAACTAGACCGAAGTTTTCGCGTGGGAAGTGTGCAAGGGATTGATCCGACTCGATAAGTTGACGGTCGGTGTTTTCAATTACTGGACACGCAGCGGGTCGAGATCGAGCAGCTTGAACGCGGCCTCCTGGAGGGAGGTAGGTCTGGAATGGAGCGTGAAGCGGTGCTTGGCGTGAAGGGGCACGCGCATCGTGTTTCGGACCAGCGTGCCGAGATGGGCGATGAGCGCATTGAAGCTCATGACATGATGGCCGTCGGCTGATCGCTTTGTTGCCTTCTTGGCCTTCGCCGCCTCAGATGGTTCGGTCTTGGCGACGGGAGACGTCCGTTCTCCCCGGGCGGCCTCAAGGTCGGTGTCGTGGAACAACAGCGGCGCCAAGGCGTCTCGCAAGTGCCATTCGACGTGATAGGCCAGCATGCACAGGAAGACATGGGCCCGCACGTGCTGTGCCGTCCAGTGGCGGATCGGCCGTATTTCGAGATCGATGGTTTTCATGGACCGGAAGCTGCGTTCGACTCGCGACAGGTCCTTGTAGGCCTGAACCGCCTCTGCAGCGTCGAGATGCCCAGCGGATATGCTGGTCCGGATGACGTAGATGCCGTCGAGGCGAGCCTCTTCCTCGATCTGCTCGATCCGTCGCTGCCATGAGAGATAGCCATCGGCCACTTCGACGTCGAAGTGCTTGGCCATCTTCTTGCGGTCCAAAACCGCACCGACCGCCATGCCGATCTGGGCGGAACTACGCAACGGAGAGTGTTTGCGCTGGACCTGTGCCTGAACCCGAGCAAGTTCGTGCTCGGTCGCGGCCAGCAGATCCTCGCGCTTGCGGGCTCGTTCGGCCGCCAGATCGCGATTGCGACAGACGATCAGCCGCTCGCCCGGGAACAAGTCAGGGGCGCTGATCTCGGCGAGATCGCGGTCATCGAACAGCGACAGCTGCAGCGGCCCGTTCTCCGCCGCCAACGCCTGGATCGCCGGCGCGCGTAGGCAGGTGATCCAATCAACTCCTGCCGGCTTCAGATCATCGCGGATGCGCGCCGAGGTGATCATTCCCCGATCGCCAACCAACACCATGCGGCTGATTCCGAAGCGATCCTTGATCTTTTCGACTTGAGAGCTCAGCGTCTTCGGGTCGGCCGTATTGCCGTCAAAGACTTCAACCGCAATCGGCAGCCCCTCGCGCGTACAGAGCAGCCCGTAGACAATCTGCGGCCGATCGCGCCGGTGATCGCGGCTGTGTCCATAGCGCGCCAGTGGACAGCAACGGCCCTCAAAGTAGGACGAACTGACGTCGTAGAGCACCAGCACGCCGTCCTGGAGATGTCGCCGCGCCAAGCCGTTCTCGATCCGGCTCTGGCGATCGACCAGCCAATCGAGCGCCTCATAGGCCTCGCGCTCCTTCACCTTGCCCAGGCGCAGAACCGATCCGAGGCTGGAGATTGCCGTCTCCTGATCCACCGCCCGTACAAAGCCAAGCTTCGAACGTGGCGCAATCAACCGATCCACGATCATGGCTACCACCAGATCGCAATGGCGCCGCGATGCCTCATCCTTCGTCGTGCTTAAAATCAGCCGATCCAGTGCAATTCTGCGGATCGTCCCGAGCGCCGCTGCAACATGACCGTGAGGCAACGAGCGCTCGATTTGAATCTCGTCCGGTCCGGTGCCAATCACCGTACCGCCCTTGAGCAGAGCCTTCAGTCCGCCGATCAAATCCACCGGCAGCTTGCTCAGATTGGCCAAGGTCCGCTTCTGCGCGCGGCCATGCTCGTCGCGATACGCCTCCCGCAACAGCACCGCGGGCGGCGAGCCTCGATTGGGAATCGTCTCGATGAACATTCCCGGATCGAATCACATCTCGACTGATTTGGGAATCCCATTACATGGATACAAACTGAAAACTACTTTCCGCCCATCCGCCTGAAAGGATTCGTCTTTCAGGTCA
Source organism: Bradyrhizobium erythrophlei (assembly GCA_900129675.1). Classification (GTDB taxonomy): domain Bacteria; phylum Pseudomonadota; class Alphaproteobacteria; order Rhizobiales; family Xanthobacteraceae; genus Bradyrhizobium; species Bradyrhizobium erythrophlei_A. The sequence goes on from FSRD01000002.1 coordinate 247,274, forward strand.
AACCAAGCGCAAACTTCGGACTAGAGCGCCGCGCCCTTCGACGGGTTCGCTTTCGAAAACGAGAAACTCCGGTCGCGCGTCGGCCGGAGTTTTTTTCCTCCACAGGTCCGTCCGCCCGTCGGATTTTATCAATCTTCGAATCCCGCCGAACCGCGCTTCGACTTGACGTCGCTGCGGCGTTTTTTGCCTTCGAGACGGCGCTGCTTCGATCCGAAGGTCGGCTTGGTGGCCCGCCGCGGTGTCGGCCTCACCATGGCCTCGCGCAGCAGCTCGAGCAGACGGTCGACGGCGTCGGCGCGGTTACGTTCCTGGGTACGGAAGCGCTGGGCGTGGATCACGATCACCCCGTCCTTGGTCATGCGCTGGCCGGCGAGCCGGTTGAGCCGTGCCGTAGCGTCCTCGGGGAGCGTGATCTTGCGCGTGTCGAAACGCAATTGGGCTGCGGTCGAGAGCTTGTTGACGTTCTGCCCGCCCGGCCCGGAAGCGCGGACGAAGCCGATCTCGATGTCGTTCTCGTCGATCGTAAGGTCGCGGGCAACCCGCAGCATGGCGTTCACCGGAAGCACAGTGGGAATCGTCCACTGCACCATAGCGGCTTTGCCTGCATCACTGAAGGATGAGGGATACGTTCCCCGGATGCTGCGCAACGCCATCAGCGCGTTCACGCGCGTCTTCGACGCGCCTTGGCTTGTGGCGTGGTGCGCTGCTGATCCGGGGTCCATGACTGACGACAAGTGTGGGTCCCGGCTCTCCGGTGCACCGCCGAAGAGGCGCTGCACCGCGTCCGGGGCACCAGTCCGGCGTTAGTTCGCCTTGGGCATCGCCGCTGCCGGTTGCGCGGCCGCCTGCGGGGCGCGGCCGACGACCACGGTGAGCAGGCCGTGGCCCCAGAGCCGCTGCGCGGCCTTCCTGGCATCATCCAGCGTCACCGCATCGACGATGGCGTTGCGCTTTTCGATGTAATCGATCGGCAGCTTGTCGAGCTGGTATTGCAGCAGCGCCTGCGCCAGCTTCGACGAGGTATCGAGCGCCAGCATCTGCGAGCCCTTCAAATAGGATTTTGCCTCATCCAGCTCTTTCTGGGTCGGGCCTTCCTCGGCGATCCGGCGGATTTCTTTCTCGATGGCGTCCACGGTCTCGCCGGCGCGGTCGGCACGGGTGCCGGTGTTGCCGATGAACAGCGCGGAGTGGTCCATCCAGAGCAGCGATTCATAGACCGAATAGGCCAGTCCGCGCTTCTCGCGGACTTCCTTGTACAGCCGCGACGACAGGCCGCCGCCGCCGAGGATGTGGTTGACGACATAGCCGGCCATGAAATCCGGGTCGTGGCGGTTGATGCCGGGACCGCCGAACGTCACCACGGTCTGCGGCACGTCGAGCGGAATGAAGGCGCGCTGCGGCGGCTTGGCTGCCACGACGTCGGCAATCGCTGCAAGATTGGCCTTGGCCGGCAACGTGCCAAAGGTTTTGTCCAGCAGCTTGCCCAGGGTGTCGGCGTCGACATCGCCGACCACGGCGACCCGCAGCGTATCCCTGGCCAGCACGCGGCTGACATAATCCTTCATGTCGGCGACATCGATCTTCGGCACGCTGTCCAGCGTGCCGGTTGCCTGCCGGCCATAGGGATGATCGCCGAAGGCGACTTCCAGGAATTTGCGGCTGGCGAGCGCGGTCGGGTTGGTTGAGTCGCGCCGCAGCCCCGAGGTTACCTGGGCGCGAATCCGTTCGACGTCGGTCGGCTCGAAATGCGCCGATGTCAGCGACATCCGCAACAGGTCGAAGGCTTCGTCCTTGTTGTCCTTCAGCATCCGCAAGCTGCCGCGGAAATAGTCGCGCGTCGACGAGAAGCTCAATTCGATCGCGCGGCGGTCGAGGCGTTCGTGGAAGGTCTTGGAATCGAGATCCCCGGATCCTTCATCGAGCAGATCGGCGACCATATTGCCGACACCGGGCTTGCCGGCCGGATCCTGGGTAGCGCCGCCGCCGAAGGCATATTCCATCGCGATCAAGGGCACGGTCGCGTCCTGCACGAACCAGGCCTCGATGCCGCCGGGGGAAACCAGGCGCTGGATCTTGGCCGCGGCCTGCGAGGGCGCGGTTGAAAGCGCTGTGAATGCGAGGCAGGCGCCGCCGATCAGGGCGGCGCGCCGTGTGAGGAAATAATTCACGAGCGCTTCTCCTCCCGTTTCGGCGTCGGATCCTTGATCAGATAGCCGGTCACCGAACGATTTTTCTCGAGCCATTTTTTGGCGGCGTCGCGCACCTGTTCGGCGGTGACGGCGCGAATCCGATCCGGCCAGCTTCTGATGTCGTCGATGCTCAACCCGGTGGTGAGCGCGCCGCCATACCAGCGCGCCAGCGTCGCCTGATTGTCCTGGGCGTAGATTGCTTCGGCGATCAGCTGGGTCTTGACCCGCTCCAGGTCCTCGGCGCGGGCGGTGTTCTGCCCCACGTCCGATATCACCTTGTCGATCACCTGCTCGATTTGCGAAAACTCGACGCCGGGCTTCGGCGAAACCGAGATCGAGAACTGCGTCGGGTCGAGCGAGGTGCCCTGGTAGCCGGCGCCGGCCGAGATCGCGAGCGGATGGTCGATCACCAGCGCGCGGTAAAGGTAGGAATTGGCGCCGCCGCCCATCAATTGCGCGAGCACGTCGAGCGCCGGGCCTTCGCCGGCGGCAGCCGTGGCGGAAGAGGGAACGAGGTAATAGCGCCGCAAGCCGGTCTGTTCGACACGCGGATCGGACAGCGTCACGGTGCGCGGCGCCGCCGGTACCGGTTCCTGCGGACGGACGCGCTGCGCGGGAATGGCCGGCTGCGCGGGGATTTCGCCAAAATTCTTTTCCACCATCGGACGGATGTCCTTGGCGTCGACGTCGCCGGCGATCACCAGGATCGCGTTGTTCGGCGCATAGAAGCGCTTGTAGAACGCCAGCGCATCCTCGCGGTCGAGCTTCTCGATCTCCTGGTGCCAGCCGATCACGGGGCGGCCATAGGGATGATTGAGATACAGCGCCGCCATGATCTGTTCGGTCAGCCGCGCATCCGGGTTGTTGGCGACCCGCATGTTGAATTCCTCGAGCACGACGTCGCGCTCCGGCAACACGTTTTCATCCTTGAGGATGAGGCCGGTCATGCGGTCGGCCTCGAATTCCATCATGGTGCCGAGCTGCTCGCGCGGCACGCGCTGGAAATAGCCGGTGTAGTCGGTTGAGGTGAAGGCATTCTCGTTGCCGCCGACCCGAAGCACGGTCTGGGAGAACTCACCGGCGGGATGCTTGCTAGTGCCCTTGAACATCAGATGTTCGAGGAAGTGCGCCAGTCCGGATTTGCCGGGGGTCTCGTCGGCGGAGCCGACCTTGTACCAGATCATCTGCGTGACCACCGGGGTGCGATGATCGGGAATGACCACCACTTGCAGGCCGTTGCCGAGCGTGAAGCTGGCGGGGCGTTCCGACGTCACCGTGGTCTGGGCGACAACGCTGCCGGTGGAGAAAGCGAGCGTCGAGATCAATGCAAAGAATGAAGCGGCGAGCCGGTGCAAGGACATCATGACCTATCTGGAAGCCCGAACCCAAGCGTTCGGGATAAAACGGCGGCATGCTACACCGCGCGGCAACCCGGCAATGTCACGAAGCTGCGAGACAAGCTTAACTATTCGCCATACTTGCCCTGGGACGGATTGTATTCCTTGTTCAGCGATTCCTTCGGCCCGGTCCCGTAAGCGTAATTCGGGGACGGCGTCTGGTAGCCGGGCGGCGGCTGCGTCAGCGACTCCCGCGTCGGCTCGCCCTTGAACGGCGCGGTCTCGGTTTTGCTGCCGCCGAACAGACCGCTGAAGCCGCCGCTGTAGCCGAGCTGCGAGGGGCTGAGAATAGCGTTGGCACCGGGATTGCCGCCGGGCTGGTCGACCGAATCGCCGCCTGACGATCTTTCGCTGGTCTTGCCCTTGGCCAATTCGCTTGGCGTCAGGATACGGGCCGCTTCGACCGGATCCTTGTTGGCTTTCTTGCGGGCCGCGATCGCGGCCTTGCGGCGCTGCTCATCGGGGTCCTTGGGCCAGTTCGGCGCCTTGACCTCGGCCGAGGTCGAAGCCGGCGGCGGCAGATCGAGCTTGGGGGGCACCACCAGCGGCGAGCGCTCGCGGTAGTCGATGCCCTGGTTTTCCATGTTGGTGCCGCCGATGCCCTTCATGATGCCTTCGATGACCTTTTCCTCGAAGGTCTTGTCATCTTCGTCGTCGTCGCCGGCCTTGGCCGCGCCAGCCGTCATGACGAGGGCGACGCCCATGGCGATGACGGCAAGACGGAGGGCGCGCTGCAGCGTCCTCGACGAATTCTGCACAATCCGGAAGCTGGCTTCGGTCTCGCGCATCACGCTGTTCCCATTCAAGATTTCCGCAAGGGCGCGCCGGGCTTACGGCGTCATTCCGCCCGTGCAAGCAACATACCGCTTTGTGGGTCCGTATCGGCCGGGATCAGGGCGCTTTTGCGGCGGGTACCCCCAGGAAGGAGTCATACAATAGGGCCGCCACCCCGGCAACAATGGCCACATCCGCAAGGTTAAACACATACCAGTTAAGGGTTTTCTCCCCGATCTGGATGTGGAAAAGGGCGAAATCGACCACCGCGCCGTAGGCGAAGCGGTCGATGGCGTTGCCGACGGCGCCGCCGATGATCAGGCCGAGCGCCAGCGTCGCCAACAGGGTGCGCGACCGCGCCATCCAGATCGCCAGAACGATCACCGCCACCGCCTTGACCGCCATCAGCCCGATCTGGGCGGCCGGGCTCTCGCTCTGGAACCAGCCGAAGCTGATGCCGGGGTTCAAGGCCAGCACCAGGTCGAAAAACGGCGTCACCTTCACCGCGCCGCGATGGGCGATATCGAACGCGTGGAGCAGCCAGAGCTTTGAGGCCTGGTCGACCACGAGCGTTGCGATCGCGGCGATCGCGCCGGCGCGAAGCTGGGAGGTCAAACCGCCACTCCCAGCGCCTTCCATTCGCGCAAGGCCTGCGCATCCCGCGGCGAGACGTCGGGATATTCGGCGTCCTCGCCCACGGTCGGCAGGATCTTCCACGACCGCGCGCATTTGGTGCCTGCGGCCTTTTCGACCACGACGGCGACGCCCGGAACGTCGTTCAGCCTGAACGCGCTCGCCGGCGCGTCGTCATTGGTCACCATCGCATTCGAGGTGATGCAGACTTCGGCCAGATCGATGTCGAACAAGGTGTCGAAGATCGTCTTGTCCGAGACATAAACCAGCGGCGAGGCTTCCAGCGAGGAGCCGATGTTCTTGGCGGCGCGCTCAAGTTCGAGCGCGCCGGTGACGACGCGGCGCACGTTGCGGATGGTCTCCCATTTCGCGGCGAGGGCATCGTCGCGGTAACCGGCAAGATTGTGCGGGAACGGCAGCATGTGCACCGAAGCGCACGCGCCGGGCCGATACATCAGCCAGGCTTCGTCGGCGGTAAAGCTGATGATCGGCGCCAGCCATTTCAGGATCGCGTCGCACAGAATATCGACCGTCGTGAGTGCGGCCTTGCGCGTCGTCGACGACGGCGGGTCGCAGTACAGCACGTCCTTTCGGATATCGAAGTAGAACGCCGACAGATCGGTGTTCATGAAATTCGACAGCGACGCGACCACGGTCTTGTAATCGAAGTTTTCGTAAGCCTGCCGCACGACGGCATCGATTTCGCTCAACCGGTGCAGCATCAGCCGTTCGAGTTCGGGCATTTCCACGCCGGCGACCTCGTCGCCCGGTTTCAGATGGTGCAGCGTGCCGAGCATCCAGCGAATCGAGTTGCGCAGCTTGCGGTAGGTCTCGATGGTGTTTTTGAGGATTTCCGGGCCGATGCGCTGGTCGTCGGCATAGTCGGTGGCGCAGACCCACAGCCGCAGGATATCGGCGCCGGAATCCTTCATCACCTTTTGCGGCTCGACGGTGTTGCCGAGCGATTTCGACATCTTGCGGCCGTTCTCGTCGAGCGTGAAGCCGTGGGTCAGCACGATGTCATAGGGTGCGCGGCCGCGGGTGCCGGCGCTTTCCAGCAGCGAGGAATGAAACCAGCCGCGATGCTGGTCGCTTCCTTCCAGATACATCACGGTATCCTGGCCGCCGTCGACCTTGCGGACGATATGGCCGAGTTGTGGAAAATTCTGGCGGTCTTCCAGCACGAAGGCGTGGGTCGAGCCGGAATCGAACCAGACGTCGCAGATGTCGTCGACCTTCTTCCAGTCCTCAGCCGCGCGGGATCCGAGGAAACGCTCGCGCGCGCCGTCCATGTACCAGGCGTCGGCGCCTTCCTCTGCGAACGCCTCGACGATGCGCTGGTTGACGATTTCGTCCTGCAGGATCTCGGCGGAGCCGTCGCCCTTTTCGCGCACGAACACCGCGATCGGTACGCCCCAGGCGCGCTGGCGCGAGATCACCCAGTCCGGCCGGCCCGCGATCATGCCGGTGATGCGGTTCTGACCCGCGGGCGGCACCCATTGCGTCACCGAGATCGCGTGCAGCGCGCGGGCGCGCAGCGTGTCGCCGGGCCTGGCCTTGCCGTTATCGGCGATGTCCATAGCCCCGGGCTTGCCCGGGGCGTCCACGATAGGTTTGTCCATCGCGATGAACCATTGCGGCGTGTTGCGGAAGATCACCGGTTTCTTGGAGCGCCAGGAATGCGGGTATTGATGCTTCAGGCGTCCGCGCGCCAGCAGCATGCCGCGCTCGATCAGGGCCTTGATGACGGCCTCGTTGGCGTCGCCCTTTTCGCCCTTGTCGTTGAGCACGCGCTTTCCGGTGAAGCCCGGCGCGTGGTCGGTGAAGGCGCCGTTCTCGTCGACGGTGTAGGGGATCGCGGTGTTGATGCCGCGCGCGTCCAGCTCGCGGGTATTGGCGGTCCAGACGTCGAAGTCCTCGCGGCCATGGCTGGGCGCGGTGTGCACGAAGCCGGTGCCGGTGTCGTCGGTGACGTGGTCGCCGGCCAGCAAGGGTACGATGAATTCGTAGCCGCCGCCAAAACCTTTCAACGGATGGGCGCATTCCACCGCGTCGAGCGTGTCGGCCGGCAAATCGCGCACTTTCCTATAGGCCGTGACGCGCGCCTGCTTGAACACGCTTTCCGCCAGCGCATCTGCGAGGATCAGCAGGTCGCCGTTTTTGGCCCAGTTATCCGCGGGCGCGTCGGTGACCTCAAAGAGGCCGTAGGCGATTTTCGGCGAGAAGCTGATGGCGCGGTTGCCGGGCAGCGTCCAGGGAGTGGTGGTCCAGATCACGATGCTGGCATTGGCCAGCGCGCCATGCGCCGGCGACGTCACCGGAAACTTCACCCACACCATATCCGAGGTGTAGTCCTCGTATTCGACCTCGGCCTCTGCCAGCGCAGTCTTCTCCACCACGCTCCACATCACGGGCTTGGAGCCGCGATACAGCGTGCCGTTGGCGGCGAACTTCATCAGCTCGCGCGCGATCTGCGCTTCGGCCGGATAGCTCATGGTGGCGTAGGGATGGTCCCAGTCGCCGATGATGCCGAGCCGCTTGAATTCCTCGCGCTGCACGTTGAGCCAGTGCGTCGCATAGGCGCGGCATTCCTTGCGGAACGCCACCATCGCGGCGGAGTCGCGGAAGTCGGGCTTCTGCTTGCCCTTGGAACGGTAATTCTCCTCCTCGATCTTCCATTCGATCGGCAGGCCATGGCAGTCCCAGCCCGGCACGTAGTTGGAATCGAAGCCCAGCATCTGCTGGCTCTTGGTCACGACATCCTTGAGGATCTTGTTCAGCGCATGCCCGATATGGATGTTGCCGTTGGCGTAGGGCGGGCCGTCATGCAGCACGAATTTCGCCCGGTCCTCCGCGCCCTTGCGCAGCTGGCCGTAGAGGTCGATCTCGTTCCAGTATTTGAGGATTTCCGGCTCGCGCTTGGGCAGGCCGGCGCGCATCGGGAATTCGGTCTGCGGCAGGAACAGGGTTTTGGAATAGTCAGTTGGGTTGGATTCTTGGGACTTTTGCGGCTTGTCGGACATGAATGCTCTGATTTGGCTCGGAAAGGCGCGGGAAACGCGATTCATTTGCGGGTGAACGAGGGAAATCCCGGTCTTGCGCCGAGCAGGGAGCTCAGGCGGAAGCCGGGCCGCTAATGCTTATGGTGCGCCGCGCAAACATGGCGCTTTCCATAGCAGCCAGCCGGGGAATCGCAAAGCCCCGGAGGCCCGCGGCTTAAGGGATCACCCCGAGCCGGGGAAACGCGTCCGGCGCGGCGGCCAAGGCCGCGCGGGCTTTGGCGCTGTCGTCGTCCATTTGCCGGACCAGCGCATCGATGCTGTCGAACTTCAGTTCGTCGCGGATGAAGCCGATGAAGGCGACGTCGAGCACTGCGCCATAGAGATCGCCCTCGAAGTCGAACAGGAACACTTCGAGCAAGGGCGCGCCATTGTCGAAGGTCGGGCGGCGGCCGAAGCTCGCCACGCCATTGAGGCGCTCGGCACCGCGTCCGACCCGCACCGCATAGATGCCATGCTTGAGGCTGCAATTCTTGTCGAGGCGGATATTGGCGGTGGGAAAGCCGAGATCGCGGCCGCGCTTCTCGCCATGGATCACCTCGCCGGTAACGAACCATGGCCCGCCCAGCATGGCGGTGGCGTCCGCGATCTGCCCCTCGGCCAGCGCCATGCGGATGGCGCTGGAGGAAACCGGCCGCTCCTCGATGTCGACATGGGCCTGGACATCGACTTCGATGCCGAGCCGCGGCGCCTCGCTGACCAGAAGGCTGGGCGAGCCGACCCTACCTTTACCGAAATGGAAGTCATAGCCGACCGCAATGCCGGATATGCCGAGCCGTCCGATCAAGTCATGGTGAATGAAATCCTGCGCCGAGGTCCCGGCGCGGGTCTTGTCGAAGGTCATCACCACGGCGCCGGCGAGGCCCGTTCCGGCCAGCAGCCGCAGCTTGTTGGCCTCGTCGGTGAGGCGGAATTGCGGGCTGTTGGGGCTGAAGAAGCTGCGCGGATGCGGCTCAAAGGTCACCGCAAAAGCCGGCTTGCCATGGGCGCGGCCCATCTGCAGGGCGGCCTCGATGACGGCACGGTGGCCGAGATGGACGCCGTCGAAATTGCCCATCGCCACCACGGCGCCGCGGGGGATGGCGTTCGCAGGGGTGGTGTCGCGGATAACGGTAAAGCCAGTCGTCATTTCCGGGATTCTTCAGGAATTGGATCGATGCGGCCGGACCGTGACGTGGCGGCGCCGGTGAAGTCAAGCCGCTGGAATCGCATCAAAACGGGTACAATCCGACACGGGCCGGTTAACGGGCTGTTTAACGCCTGCTGCTAGATGTGGGGGCAGGACTGCGGGTCGCGCAGCCCTTTATTGTTTGTAGCGTAGCGTCGAGTAGGGGAGAGAAGATGGCGGTTGATTTGTCGATGTCGGTTCTGGTGGTCGATGACTACAACACCATGATCCGCATCATCCGGAATCTTCTGAAGCAGCTCGGCTTCGAAAACATCGACGATGCCTCCGACGGGTCCGATGCGCTGAACAAGATGCGCGGCAAGAAATACGGGCTCGTGATCTCCGACTGGAACATGGAGCCGATGACGGGCTATGACCTGCTCAAGGAAGTCCGTGCCGACCCGAATCTGGCCACCACGCCGTTCATCATGATCACGGCCGAATCCAAGACCGAGAACGTGATCGCCGCCAAGAAGGCCGGCGTGAACAACTACATCGTCAAGCCGTTCAATGCGGCGACCCTGAAGACCAAGATCGAAGCGGTCTTCCCGGACATGGCGACGGCGTAAGGTTTTCGTGTCCCGGACGCGGTGCAGCGCCCCTTCGGCGATGCGTCGTAGAGCCGGGACCCACTCTTCCCCCGAAAACATGGGCACCGGCTCTGCAGCGCACCGTTGCACGCTGCGCTGCGTCCGGGGCACGGGCCCCCTACCACCGCAGCTCCCGCATCAGCGCCCTCGGCGGGTGGCCGAACAGCTCCTTCACCGAGGCCGGGTCGAGCTGTTCGACGCCTTCGAACTCCTCGGAGTGGATGCCGCGGGTCACGAACAGCAAATCGATGCCGAAGCCGTGCGCGCCGGCCAGATCCGTCCGCACCGAATCCCCGATCGCCAGCACGCGGTTGAGCGCCGCCGGATGTCCGCGCTGCTCGGCGGCCAATTCCATCGCGCGCTCATAGATCGGCCGGTGCGGCTTGCCGTAGAAGATCACCTCGCCGCCGAGTTCGCGATAAAGTTCGGCGATCGCACCCGCGCAATAGATCAGGCGGTCGCCGCGCTCGACGACGATGTCGGGGTTGGCGCAGATCAGCGGCAGCTTGCGCTCGAGCGCCTGCAGCATCATCGCGCGATAGTCTTCGGCGGATTCGGTTTCGTCGTCGAACAGGCCGGTGCAGATGATGTAATCGGCCTGCTCCAGCGGTCCGATCACGGCATCGAGCCCGCGATGGATCGAACTGTCGCGCTCGGGGCCGAGCCAGAATATTTTTTTGCCCGGATGGCCGGCGACGAAATGCCGGGTCAGGTCGCCGGAAGAGACGATCGCGTCGTAGGTGTCGTCGGCGACGCCGAGCTTGCGCAATTGCCGCTGCACCGAATCGGCCGGCCGCGGTGCGTTGGTGATGAGGATGACGGTGCCGCCCTGCTGGCGATAGGTGTGCAGCGCCTCGCAGGCTTCGGGAAAGGCCTCGAGCCCGTTATGCACCACGCCCCAGATGTCGGAGAGCACGACCTCGACGCTACCGACGAGGTCGCGCAATTTCTCGACGAATCGAAGTGACGTCATGGCATCGAACGCCGGTTAGCCCGGTCCGGCGGCGCGGCGCGCCAGCGCGGCATTGCCGGTCGCCCGCGGGGGCGGATCGATGGGAGCGGTACTGCTGGAACCATTGGGTGCTGCTTGGGGTGCTTGGGGTTCCTGAACCTTGTTCGAAGCGGCCCCGGCGGTAGCAGATGCCCCTTCGGGCCGCAACGGTCGGGGCGGTGCAAACAGGAAACCCTGCCCAAACCGGACGTCAAAATCCAGGAGGTCGACCACTGCGCGCTCGCCCTCGATCTTTTCTGCGATCAGGTCGATGCCGAAGCGGCCGAGCAGGTCGGAAAGGTCGGAGGGGTGAATATCGGATGCCGAGCTCTGCTTCGGGTCGAGCAGCAGCGCCGCCGGCACCTTGATGAAGCGGACGCCGCGATCGGCGAGTTCGCGCGGCTCGATCCTGAGATCGCTGACATGGTCGATCGAGAAACGGTAACCGCGCTGCGACAGCGCCGCCAGATGCTCGGTCTCGGTCGCGCCGAGATTGCGGAACGCCGCCTGCTTGAATTCGAGCACGAAGGACGGCGCCAGCGCGCGATTGGCCTCGAGGAAATCCAGGCATTGCGCGAAATTGGCTTGATTGCCCAGCGTAGCGGCGGACACGTTGCAGAACACGCCGACATCCTTGTTGCGTACCATCAACCGGCGCAGCACCTGGATACAGCGCAGCATCACCATGTGGTCGATGCGCCCGATCAGGCCGCCGGCTTCGGCCACACCGATGAAATCGTCGGCGGCGATGACCTGATCCTTGTCGTCGCGCAGCCGCGTCACCGCCTCGTAGTAGCGCACCTTGCGCTGCGGCAGCGTCACCATCGGCTGCAGATAGATATCGAGCCGATTTTCCTCGACCGCGTTTTTCACCGCGGCGAGCAGCCCTTGCTGGCTGCGCGAGGGCGCGGCGGCCTCCGCGGCAACCGCAACCGGCGCCGGCGTGGCATTGATGACCGCGGCTGCGATGTCAGCTGCCGCCTCGCCAGCCGGGGTGGCAATCGGCAGCGCGCTACGGTCGAAATCGGGCTGGCCCACCGGGGCGGGGGCAGGGACGCCCGAGGACAGCATGTCGTCATGGCTGGCGACGGAGACCGCGAGCTGTTTGACCAGCACGCCGAGTTCGTTGATTTCACCGACCACGGCCTGGATGCGGTCGGCGCTGGTGGAATTCGCCGACACCACCCGGCCCTCGACGGCGGCGAGCCGGCGTCCGAGTTCCGCCACCTGGCGGGCGAGGTCGGCGGTGCCGCGCGACAGGTCCGCGATCTGGCTGCCGACATCGGTGCGGTCGCGCAGCCGCATCGAGACGGCGTTGTAGAGGATCAGGAAGGTCAGCGCGGTCAGCGCCACGATCGCGGATTCCGTGCCGCTGATACCTGCCACCGAATACAGCACAAGGCCAAGCGAAGCTGCGACCAGCACCATGCAGATGGCGATGAAAATCGTCGAAATGCGAATCATGTCGCGCGCCACACTCCCCCGGCAGCTGCAACCTTAGCATCAATGTTGATTCGGTGGTCTAGTGTTGTTTCGACGGAGGTGGAACCGCAGGCCCCAGTGAATCGGCCATCACGGCGCCGCGGGCGCCCAACGGTTTGGGATGGCCGACGGTGGTGTCGACGGCGGTCTGGTGCTCGATTTCCGAATTCAGCTCCGCCCCGCACAGCACGATGATGGCCGACATCCACATCCATATCATCAGCCCGATTGCGGCGCCGAGCGAGCCGTAGGTCGCGTTGTAATTTCCGAAGTTCTGGAGATACCAGGACAGCGCCGAGGAGCCGGCGATCCAGAGCAGCGCGGCTACCAGCGTCCCCACGCTCAACCACTCCCACCGCGCCGCACGGCGGCTTGGTCCGAACCGGTAGAGGACGCCGAGCGCCAGCAGCAGGATCACGAACAGCAGCGGCCACCGCACCAGGCCGATGATAAAGCGGCTCTCCGGGGCAAGCCCGAGATGATCGAGCGCCAGCGGATACGCCACCACCGCGCCGACCATCACGAGCAGCGCGGCGATCCCGCCCGTGGTGAAGGCCAGCGACATCAGGTTCAGTTTCACAAAGCTGCGTTTTTCGCGCTCCTCGTAGGCGACGTTGAGCGCGTCGATCACGGCCTTCACCCCGGCATTGGCGCTCCAGACCGCCAGCGCGAGGCCGAACAGGAAAGTCCAGCCGAGCGCGGTGCTGCCCTTGTCGAGCACCCGCGCAATCTGGTCCTGCACGATCTGGAACGAGCCTTCCGGCAGCATCAGCGACAGCGTCTGCAGATTGGCGCCGATGGTGGTGGGGTCGGCGAACAGGCCGTAGGAGGAAACCAGCGCCGTCACCGCCGGAAACACCGCCAGCAGGGCGAAGAACACCACGCCGGCGGCGGTAGCGAGCAGACGGTCGTCATTGATCCGCGCATAAGTGCGCCAAAGGATGTCCTTCCAGCCGGCGAAGGGAATCCGCAACGGGTTGCGCGAACGGCGGCCGCGACCGTGTTCGGAGAGTTCGCGCGCAAAATCGCCGGCTGGCGAAATCGCGGCATTCGCAGGTTTTGCGGCCGCGATCGACTGAAAATAGCGCTGCGCCGTCAGGATCAGGATCGTGGTGGCGGCGATCAGGAGCAAATTGTTCGTGTGCTCGGACCGTGCGCGCCACATCAGATTGCCGTTCGACGCGCCTGCCGCCGTCGCCGTGCCGCCGCCCAGCCCAGCAATGTCGCAGTCAGGGCCAAGCCGACCTGCATGTTCCTGTCGAGACCTTGGCGTCGCTTGCGATGGGCCTGCGTCACCGGCGCCGAGGGGGCCATCAGGATCGAAGCAGCGGTGTCCCTGACGGCTTCGGCCTGGTCCGGCTTGATCGGATTGGTCTTGATGGCGACGCGCAGACGGCTGGTCAGGGATGGGAAATGGGGCGCAGGTCGCCGCAGTTTTGCGGCGGCCAGTCCCGCGCAGATCGCCGCGATCACGACGAGCAGTGCGCCGACGGCGCCGAACGCCTGAAACTGGCCGTAATGGATTTCGATCCAGCGAAATAGCGCGGTAGCGCCGACCAGACAGGCGGCGATCAGAAAAATACCCGCCGCGGCGAACAGCCCGGCGGCGCTGGCATAGGAGGTGACGGTTCCGGTCGCCTGACTGGTGCGGTCGCGCAGGTAGGATCGCGTCGCGCGTTTGATCTGGTTGAGCTTCAGCCCTACTCCCGCGCGCAGCAGGTCGCTCGAAGGCGCGAGCATGCCTGGTTTCCTCCACCGGCGAGGACAGAATGTCCCCGCCGGGGATGAACGTGGATCGGTTTTGAAGGTTCCGACAACGATGTGTCCCGGACGCGGTGCAGCGGTGGGTCCCGGCTCTGCAGCGCACTGCCGAAGGGGCGCTGCGCTGCGTCCGGGACGCGCAGGTAGCTTACGCCGTGGCGCGGATCACCTTGGCGACCTTGTCGACGATCTCGCCGATCTGGTCCTCGGTGACGATCAGAGGCGGCGTCAGCGCCAGAGTGTCGCCGGCGACCCGCACCATCAGGTCGTTGTCGTGGAAGGCGCTGTTCAGCGCGTCGAAACCGCGCTTGCCGGGAAGGTCCGGGCGCGGCGCGAGGTCGATGCCGGCGGTCAGGCCGACCGAGCGGATATCGACCACGCCGGGCTGGCTCCGCAGCGACATCACCGCGTCGGCGAATTTCGACTCGAGCTTGTTGGCCCGCTCGAACAGCTTTTCGTCGCGGTAGATATCGAGCGTCGCGAGCCCCGCCGCGCAGGCGATCGGATGCGCCGAATAGGTATAGCCGTGGGTCAACTCGACCATATGTTCCGGGCCGCTCATGAAGGCGTCGTGGATGGTGTCGCGGATCAGCACGCCGCCCATTGGCGCCGCACCATTGGTGATGCCCTTGGCGAAGGTCAGCATGTCGGGCGTCACGCCGTAGCGTTCGGCGGCAAACGCGAAGCCGAGCCGGCCGTAGCCGGTGATGACCTCGTCGAAGATCAAGAGAATGCCGTGCTTCTGGGTGATCTCGCGCAGCCGCTTGAGATAGCCCTTCGGCGCCGGCAGCACGCCGGTCGACCCCGCCATCGGCTCGACGATCACGGCGGCGATGGTGTTGGCGCCGTGCAGATTGACCAGCCGCTCCAGTTCGTCGGCGAAATGCGCGCCATATTCCGGCTCGCCCTTGGTAAAGGCCTGCTTCTCGCGGTCGTAGGTGTGGGGCAGATGGTCGACGCCTGACAGCAGCGAGCCGTAGATCTTGCGGTTGGCAACGATGCCGCCGACGGAGGTGCCGCCGAAGCCGACGCCGTGATAGCCGCGCTCGCGGCCGATCAGCCTGACACGGCCGCCCTGGCCGCTGATCTGGTGATAGGCCAGCGCGATCTTGAGCGCGGTGTCGGCGGCCTCCGAGCCGGAGTTGCAGAAGAACACGTGGTCGAGGCCATCGGGCGCCAGATCGGCGATGCGGCTGGCGAGTTCGAAGGCCTGGGGGATGCCGAACTGGAACGGCGGCGCGTAGTCGAGGGCGGCGGCCTGCTTGCCGATCGCTTCGGAAATCTGGCTGCGGCCGTGGCCGGCGTTGCAGCACCACATGCCGGCGGCGCCGTCGATGATCTTGCGGCCGTCGACGGTGATGTAATGCATGTCCTTGGCGCCGGCGAGCAGCCGCGGGTTCTTCTTGAACGCCCGGTTTGCGGTGAACGGCATCCAGTGCGCGGCGAGATCGTTCGGAACATTGACGGCGGCGGCGTGGGGGCTCTTGTCCAACATTGAGGCCTCTTCGGGTTTGAACGGGGTTGGCTGCCCATCAAACTATCAGCTTCGCCGCGTGGCGGGAACGCCGGCGGCAGCGATATTTCCGCTCGACTGGGCGCTTTCGAGCGCAAGTTACAGGTTACAGATCCGCTGCGCCGATCCAGAACACCTCGCCGTCGGAATCCTCGGTGTCGAGCCACAGCAGCGGCAATTGCGGGTAGGCATCCTCCAGCTGCTGACGGCCGCGGCCGATTTCGCACAACAGCCCACCCTGCGGCGTCAGGTGCGCCTTGGCCTCATCGAGGATGCGTCTGACGATGTCGAGCCCGTCGGCGCCGCCGTCGAACGCAAGCTTCGGCTCGGCGCGGCATTCGCGCGGCAGCGCGGCCATGCCTTCGGCATCGACATAGGGCGGATTGGTGATGATGAGATCGTAGCGCTTGTCGCCCAGCGGCTTGAACAGATCGCCGCGGTGAAGTGCCAGGCGATGCTCCAATCCGTAATCGCCGACATTGCGCGCGGCGACCTCGAGCGCGTCCCTGGAAATATCCACCGCATCGATTGCCGCGTTCGGAAAATTCCGGCTGGCCAGGATCGCAAGGCAGCCTGAGCCGGTGCAGAGATCGAGCACGCTTTCGACCGACAGGGGATCGTCGATCAGCGATCCGCCTTCCTCGTCGTCGTCACCGCCGAAATGTGAATCCAGCAATTCGCCGATGAAGGAGCGCGGCACGATCGTGCGCTCGTCGACATAGAACGGCAGGCCGCGCATGTAGATCTTGTTGACGAGGTAGGCCGCGGGCTTTCGCGTGGTGACGCGGCGCTCGATCAGGGCGAGGATTTTCTTGCCTTCGGCCGCCGTGACGCGCGCGGTCGCGAAGGCCTCGAACTGGTCGGGGTGCAGATGCAGGGTTTCGCAGACCAGAAAGGCGGCTTCGGCCACCGGATCGGTGGTGCCGTGCGCGAACGCCAGTTTGGCTTCGATGAAACGGCTCACCGCGAAGCGGACGAAATCGAGCAGCGTCAGCAATTCGCCGGAATTGATCCTGGGAAATTTCGATTGCGTTCGGCCTCGCTTGGCCGGCGCCTTGCTAGATTTGGCCATCAGGATTTGGTCCAGCGCTCTGCTGCGGCGTCATCGTGGCCGCGGGCCTCGATCCAGCTCGAGCCTTTGAGGCCTTCCTCGCGCTTCCAGAACGGGGCGTTGGCTTTCAGATAATCCATCAAGAACTCCGCGGCCTGAAACGCCGCCTGCCGGTGCTGGGATGCCGTCAGCACCAGCACGATATTTTCGCCGGGCGTGATGCGCCCGACCCGATGCACGACGGTCAGGCCGGTCAGCGGCCAGCGCGACAGCGCCTCGTCGGCATGGCGCTTGATTTCGGCCTCGGCCATTCCGGGGTAATGTTCGAGCGTCAGGGCTGCGATCGGTTCGCCGTTTTCGCTGCCGCGGCAAATGCCAGAGAAGCTGACGACGGCGCCGATATCGGTGCGGTCCCTGGTCAGCGCCGCAATCTCCTGGCCGACGTCGAAATCGGCTTCCTGGATGCGGATGGTCGCGATGGCGGTCATCAGAGCTTCTTGTTGGGCATGATCTCCGCGCAAACGCGTTCCGCGTTTGTCGCGAGGGAAAACCGGTTCCCACTTTGCACTAACGTGGCCCTCCGGGTCCTGATCATGCGTCAACCGCCGGTCATCGGCGGGAAAAAGGCAATCTCGCGGGCGCCAGCGATGGCCGCATCCGGCTTGACATGGGCGTGGTCGATCGCCGCGCGGATCACCCGCGGCGTCTCGAATGCATGGGCATAGCTCTCGCCGCGCTTGGCCAGCCAGCCGATCAGGTCGCCCACCGTGCGCACATCCGCCGGCGGCTCGACGGTTTCTTCCGCCATGCCGACCCGCTCGCGTACCCAGGCGAAATATTTGACCTTCATCCCTCATCCTCCTTGATGAGGTGATGGATGCCGGCGCGGAAATAATCCCAGCCGGTGTAGATCGTGAAGATCGCCGACATCCAGAGCAGCACGATGCCGATCAGGGTAGTCGCGGGGATAATCTGCTCGCCGGCCTCGCCGGCGATCAGAAAGCCGATCGCGACCAGTTGAATGGTGGTCTTCCACTTCGCGAGCTTGGTGACGGGTACGCTGACCCGGAGGCCGGCGAGATATTCGCGCAGGCCCGAGACCAGGATTTCCCGGCACAGGATCACGATCGCGGCCCACAGCGTCCAGCCATGGATCGAATTGTCGGCGGCCAGCATCAACAGGCAGGATGCGACCAGGAGCTTGTCGGCGATCGGGTCGAGCATCCGGCCGAAGGCCGATTGCTGATCCCAGATTCGTGCATAGTAGCCATCGAGATAGTCGGTAACTCCGGCGGCGATGAACACGGCCAGCGCCACCCAGCGCAGCCACATCGGACCGTCCAGGATCGATTCCCAGAAAACGCAGCCGATCACCACCGGGATGGCGGCGATGCGGGCATAGGTCAGGATATTCGGGAGGGACATGGTCTTGCCCTGTCCCCTTGTCGTGGCGATGTTCATCCGTCTTACCAATACCGCTGAAGCGTGAAGGTCAACTGGGCGGGTCTACGATGATCGGTCGCAGGCGACACCGGTGTGACTCAAGGCCCCCTTTAACCCGGCTGGGCGTGGAAAAACTCGAAAATCTTGCGGGCGCTTTCCGCGCTGACCCCTGGAACCTTGCCGAGGTCGGCGATCGAGGCCCGCTCGATCTCCTTCAGCGTTCCAAAGTGGTGCAGCAAGGCACGTTTGCGTGACGGGCCGATGCCCGGAATTTCCTGCAGGCCGGCCTCGCGGATATCCTTTTTGCGCAGCTTGCGGTGCGAGCCGATCACGAACCGATGCGCCTCGTCGCGCAGCCTTT
The DNA here is from genome assembly GCA_900129675.1 of Bradyrhizobium erythrophlei. Taxonomy (GTDB): domain Bacteria; phylum Pseudomonadota; class Alphaproteobacteria; order Rhizobiales; family Xanthobacteraceae; genus Bradyrhizobium; species Bradyrhizobium erythrophlei_A. Next base: position 265,686 of record FSRD01000002.1, read on the forward strand.
GAATGAAATACAGCACGGGGTCGCGCGGCTCGAGCTTGATGGCCTCGCGGTCCGGCATGAACAGGGTTTCGCGACCGGCGTCGCGGTCCGGACCCTTGGCGACCGCCAGCAGCGAGACCTGGGTCAGCCCGAGGTTTTCAAAGATTTCCCGGACCGCGTTCAGTTGCCCCCGGCCGCCGTCGATGATGACGAGATCGGGCCATTGCGGAAACGAATCGTCGTCCGCCTTGAGGTCCGTCTTGAGGTCCGCCTTGGGCTTCGCGGCGTCGCCGTCCGCAGGTTTCAACAACCGCTTGAAGCGCCGCTCCAGCACCTCGCGCATCATCGCGTAATCGTCGCCCGGCGTCAGGCCCTCCGACTTGATGTTGAACTTGCGGTACTGGTTCTTGATGAAACCGTCCGGCCCCGCCACGATCATGGCGCCGACCGCGTTGGTGCCCTGGATATGGCTGTTGTCGTAGACCTCGATGCGCTTGGGCGTATGCGGCAGGGCGAGCGTGGTGACCATTCCTTCCAGCAGGCGGCCTTGGGTTGCGGTATCGGCGAGCTTGCGGCCGAGCGCCTCGCGCGCATTGGTGAGCGCGTGCGTGATCAGCTCTTTCTTCTCGCCGCGCTTGGGGGTGGAGACCTCCACCTTGTGCCCGGCTTTCACCGACAGCGCGTCGGCCAGGAGCGCGCTTTCCTCGATCTCGTGCGAGAGCAGGATCAGTTTCGGCGGCGGCTTGTCGTCGTAGAATTGCGCCAGGAACGAGGCCAGCACTTCCTCCGGCGTGAACGATTTTTCCGCGCGTGGAAAATAGGCGCGGTTGCCCCAGTTCTGACCGGTGCGGAAGAAGAACACCTCGACGCAGGAATAGCCGCCCTCCTGATGGATCGCGAATACGTCGGCCTCTTCCACGGTGCGTGGATTGATACCCTGCTGCGACTGGATCGCCGACAGCGCGGCGAGGCGGTCGCGGTAGAGTGCCGCGGTCTCGAATTCGAGTTCGGCCGAAGCCTTTTCCATCTCGCCGGCCAGCTCCTTTTTCACCAGATGGCTGCGGCCGGAAAGGAAGTCGTTGGCTTCCCGCACGAGCTCGGTATAGCCGGGGAAATCGATCTCGCCGGTGCAGGGGCCCGAACAACGGCGGATCTGATAGAGCAGGCAAGGGCGCGTGCGGCTTTCGAAAAATCCGTCGGTGCAGGAGCGGATCAGAAACGCGCGCTGCAGCGCCGTGATGGTGCGGCCGACTGCGCCGGCGGACGCGAACGGTCCGAAATATCGTCCCGGCCGCGATTGCGCGCCGCGATGTTTCAGGATCTGCGGTGCCCAGTGGTCGCCGGTGATCAGGATATAGGGAAACGACTTGTCGTCGCGCAGCTGCACGTTGAAGCGCGGCCGCAACTGCTTGATCAGATTGGCCTCGAGCAGCAGCGCCTCGGTCTCGGTCGAGGTGGAGATGATCTCGACGGTGACGGTCGCCGCGATCATGCGCAGGATGCGCGCCGGCAAGGGCGCGTTGACGCGGGCATAGGACGACAGGCGCTTGCGGACGTTTTTCGCCTTGCCGACATAGAGCACGTCGTGGGCTACGTTGAGCATGCGGTAGACGCCGGGCGAGGTCGGCGCCAGCCGCACCGCGTTCTCGATCGCGGCATGGCCGACCGCCAGCGGACCCTCGCCGATCGGCTCCGCAGGCTCGTCGGGCGTGTCCGGAAGGCGGCCCTCGTCGTCCTCATCCGTCGAAACGGCAGGGTCGACGTCATCGGACAGCAGCGCCGGGTCTTGCGGCGGCAGATCCGGCTTTGAACCGCGCCGCGCCTTCTGTGGGGCGGGCGTTTTCGGGTGGTCGGCAGAATCGTGATCCATGGGCCTAAATTAAGCGCTGGGGTCCCCCATCGCCAGCGGTTGCCGGGCGGGGAGGCGGCGTCCGGGTAACACATTCTTAAGAATGATGAGCAGCCGGTAAATCCCGCTTAACAACCCTTTAACTTAAAACTCTCGATAAATCTTACGCGAAAAGGCTGGAGTTCCGTAACCATGCCGGCTTCGAGCCGGCGGTCACGGCCGTTGCGTGGTGGGAGTTGAGTAATGAGCAGGTTTCTGTTCCGCGCGTTGGCGCTGATCGCCGCGGGCTGGACCATGTCGGCGCAGGCGGCCGACCTCAATTACGGATCGCGCCCGCCCTATACCGTCAATCAGCCGCTCAATGCCTATAGCTGGGCCGGTCCCTATCTCGGCGGCAACCTCGGCTATGCCTGGGGTTCGGTCGACAACAACCTGACCAAGCCGTCGGGCTTCGCGGGCGGGGTCCAGGCCGGTTACAACTGGCAGCAAGGTCCGTGGGTGTTCGGTGTCGAAGGCGACATCCAGGCGACCGGCGCCGACGATACCTTTGCGCCGTGGAAGTTCGCCAACCCCTGGTTCGGCACGGTGCGCGGCCGGGTCGGCTATGCGCTCGGCAACGTCCTGTTCTACGGCACCGGCGGCCTCGCCTTCGGCGAACTCCGCGCCACCACCTTCGGCCTGTCGGAATCTCATACCAATGCCGGCTGGACCGTCGGCGTCGGCGGCGAAATGGGCTTTGCGCCGAACTGGAGCGCCAAGGTCGAATATCTGTATGTCGATCTGGCCGACAGCAACTTCGTCATTACAGGCGCGTCGAACAGCTACCGGTTTGGGCTGATAAGGGCCGGCGTGAACTACCACTTCTGAGAACAAGAAAATCGGGCTTCCAACCTCCCGGCGGCATCAAGCCGCCGGGATTTTTTTGTCGCGTGGACAGCGCGGTGCCGGGCGCCTCGGGGGCGGCCAAACCACGCACGCTTCCACGATCTGAGCGGCGAGCTCAGGCGGGGCAGATATCTCACAGCCAATAACTCAGTCCGATTTCATCGGCGAGTGTTCAGAGCATGATCTCCGCGCAAGCGTTTTGCGTTTGTCAAAAACCGCAATCCGCTTTCCGGATCATGCCCCGGCTCACGATGAAATTACCAGGTTGACCGCCTTGGGGCCTTTGCCCTTCTTGTCCGGTTCGACCTCGAACGTAATGCGCTGTCCTTCTGTCAGATCCTTCAATCCCGCCCGCTCCACGGCGGTGATGTGGACGAACACATCGCGGCCGCCGTCATCAGGCTTGATGAAGCCGTAGCCGCGTTCTCCATTGAAGAACTTGACCGTACCAGTCATGGCCATCGGGAAACTCCTCCCCGCACTTTTCCGCCGCTACGCAGATATCGCGTAGCGGCCGACCGGACATTCGCTGCCGGAAGCTTGGCCACCTGAGTCGATCGGATCACGCCACCGATCGGCCTGGATTTTTTTTGAGGCCTTGTCACTCCGCCGCAACCATTCGCGGAAGCGGAACGTAAAGCCAGTCCCAACGCGCTGAGCATAGTACGGTTTCGCGTAAATTGACTACGCCTCAATCGCAATTTTCAACCCATTGGAGGTACCTACGGTTTGGCGGTCTCGAGCCTGAAGCGGCCGGCGCCGCCCTGGCCAAGCGGCTTTTCCAGCTCGGGCAAAATGGTCTTCAACTCGCCCGCCAGCGTCCACGGCGGATTGACGATCAGGAGACCTGTGGAAGTGAGGGGCCCGCCGGGCTCCTGCGGCGCGACGCTGAATTCCAGCCGCAGGCATTTTCCGGCCGGCTTGCTGGTTTCAGCCACGCCGGCGACGTGGCGCGCAAGGCCGTCGGTGATGCGCCGGCTCTTGACCGGGTACCACAGCAGATAGCTGCCGGTCGGCCATTTTTCGTAGGCCTCGGTGAAACCGTCGGCGAGCCGTTCGAATTCGTCCTTTTGCTCAAACGACGGATCGATCAGGACCAGGCCACGGCGCTCGTTGGGGGGGACGAAGGCCGGCAATGCGGTCCAGCCATCGAGATCGACCACCCGCGCCTGGGTGTCGCGGCGCAGCGCGCCGACCAATTGCTTGCGGGCATTCGGCTCGATTTCGCACGCAGTGAGGCGGTCCTGCGGCCGCAGCATCGCGCGCGCGATCAGCGGCGATCCGGGATAGGCCTTCAAGTCGGCTTTCGGATTGAAGGCCCGGACGATATCGAGATAGGGCGTAACCAGCGGCAGGGCCTTTTCGGAGAACCGCGCCTGCATCACCCGGGCGATGCCGGTCAGCCATTCGCCGCTGCGGCGCGCCTCATCGCCGCCGAGATCGTAGATCCCGGCGCCCGCATGGGTGTCGATGACGCGAAAGGCGGCCGGCTTTTCCTGCAGATAGGTCAGGATACGCACCAGCACGATGTGCTTGATGACGTCTGCGAAGCCGCCGGCGTGGAAGGCGTGTCGGTAGTTCATTTGGGGATCGGCTGACCAATTTGGAGAAGACGTTAGCGTCTTCTACGCGTCATGGCCGGGCTTGTCCCGGCCATCCACGTCTTTGGCAGACGCGGCAAAGCAAGACGTGGATGCCCGGGTCAAGCCCGGGCATGACGATGGAGGGGATCTCAGCCGCCCCGCAGCGGCGGCATCAGTACCTGGTCGCGCCGGCAGGCGCGGCGGTCGATTTCCTCGCAGGCGCGAAATTGCAAATCCCGGTTCAGGCAAATCCGTACCTCGCTGAGGCGTTGGCGATTGCAGGTCACCGAGATCGCCGAACTGCTCAGTCCCGGATTGACCTTGATGAAGGCCGCCTCGAGATCGTCGGGCGCAATCGTCTTGGGTTCCGACAATTGCAGGAATTCCTCGGGGATTTTCACCGCCGCGCGGGCTTTGCGGATGGTTTCGAAATAGGCCCGCGCGCCCAGTCCCGAACAGGTGCCGTGCTTGTCCCATTCGTTGAAGATCAGCCCGGGCGCCGGCATCAAATCCAGCATCGAGGTCATGATATTGCGCTCCAGCCGCGGCGAGGGCCGCTCGCAATATTCGGGAAAACCACGCTCATATTGCGGCCACAGGCCGTGCACCACGAAGGAGAAGGGCCGGCCGCCGCACTGCGCCTGCGAGCGCCCGCTATTGCCCCGTTCGGAGGCCTCCTCGCAGAACGACGGCGACCACGACAGCGACAGCACGTAGAAATCGAATTCGCCGGGCGCGTTTTGCCGGCGGTCCTGGGCGGATGCCGTCCCGGCGAAGACGCCGACGAAGAGGACAAGAGAGAAGATGACAAGAGAAATGAGAAATCGCGAAATCATGGCCGGTCGGAACATCACAGCACCCCCTACTCCACTGCCACCGAACCTAGCAGGGAACCGGAACATTTCAAGAACGAAATACCACGGGCCCGAAAAACGATCGGGCCGGCCGCGTCTGTCGGCAGAATTCAGGCTGGAATCAGGGCCGGGCGGACTTGCACCCGGGATTATAGGCCCAGTTGCGATCAAGTCCGGTGACGCACCATTCGACGCCCTGGCCGAAACCGGCAAAGCCACCGTCCTCGATGATCGAGTAATGCACCGTGCGCAGCTTGCCGTCGCTGGTCATGACGTCGGCGCTGCAATAACGGCGCGGAATATTGTCGGATTGCCAGGGCCGGAACGCGATTTCATGGATCCGGCCATAGGAGGTGATGGTCAGCGAGGAGTTCCAGAAGGTGCTTTCTTTCTCGTGGAATTGCGAGCTGATGGTCCCCAGCGCCTTCTCGCATTCCGCAACGCGCCCGTCATACTTCGGCCCGGACAGCCAGAAATTCAGCTCCATCGGGTTGGCGGCCTCGGCCGCATGGCCGAAGGCCAGCAGCGCGAACGCAGCTCCAATGCCGAGTGTTTTCAGGGAGGTGAACAGGTTGCGCATGGGGAATCCGCCGATGATCCAACGGAGGGGACGGTGCCGTGAAGCCCGGAGAAGGTCAAGTGCAACGCGGCAACACCTGCGGAGACTCCGCACGCCGGCCGCCACCCGTTCTTTTCACGGCCGCCGAGGGGCTTTAAGGTGCGGCGGAGCGAATGGAGTTAGCAATGCGAATCATCACGGCCGCGAGCCTGGTTGCGATCTGCGGAATCTTGACGGGCGCGCCCGCGCGGGCCGACTGGGTGCCGCCGTTCAAGGGCAACGATACCGGCGGCATCATCGCCTTTTCGATGGCGACCCAGGCCGACGCCCGCCAGCTCGCGGTCGATCACTGCGCCTATTACGGCAAGGTGGTGAAATTCCTCGCGGTCGATCCGCATTACGGCGGCTACATTTCGTTCTCCTGCCGCTGGGTGCCCTATGGCGCCAATGCGCGGCCGCTACGCTCGCTCTACTGAGGCGCTTCGCCTGGAGCATGATCCGGACCCGGAGGGCCGCGTTAGCGCAACGTGAGAACCGGTTTTCCGAAAGGATCATGCGCCAGAAAAATCGGCCGGGAGTGCGGGCCATGACGCGGCAGCTTGTTTCGTTTGGTTCGGCCCTTGGCCTGCTGGTGCTGCTGTCGGCGGGTGATGCCCGTGCGGTAGACCTGCCGGTCCGCAAGGCCGGCCTGTGGGAAATGAAGGTGCTGCGCACGGGATCTCCGATGCCGGAAATGACGATGCAGCACTGCACCGACGAGACCACCGACAAGGACATGAGCACTGCGGCCTCGCCGATGGCGAAGGAGATGTGCTCCAAGCAGGATATCCGGAAGACCGCGACCGGCTATGCCAGCGATTCGGTCTGCGGCATCGCCGGCATGTCGATCACCTCGCATTCCGAAATCATCGGCGACTTCAATTCCGCCTATACCGTGAGGTCGACCTCGCACAGCGAGGGCGGCGCCGCCGGCACGAGCCACTCAACGACGTCGATCGAGGCGAAGTGGCTGGGCGCCTGCAAGGCCGGCCAGAAGCCTGGCGATATCGTGATGCCCGGCGGCCTCAAGATGAACGTCAAGGATATGGAAAAGCTGAAGGCCATGATGCCGAAGCAGATGCCGCAGCTGCCGAAGTAGCCGTCGGTTCACGTGTACGGGCCTCATGGTTCTCAAGGCGAAGCATCGTCCGGAAAGGCTGTGAAGTTATCTCGGACCTCATCCTGAGGAGCGGCGCCTTCGCCGCGTCTCGAACGATGAGGCCACCGAGCTGCAAATCGATTTACACCGGTATCCGCACCGCCGCCCGCAAGCCGCCCATCGGGCTATCGCCGAGCATGATGTCGCCGCCATGCGAGCGCGCGATGTCGCGGGCGATCGCAAGCCCTAGGCCGGTGCCGCCCTCGTCCTGGTTGCGGGCATCATCGAGCCGCAGGAACGGCTTGAACACTTCCTCGCGCATGTCCGCCGGAATGCCCGGTCCGTCGTCGTCGATCGTCACCGTCAGGTAACGGTGGTCGCGCAGGCCGGTGATTGAAATCGAGTTGGCATGCCTTGCAGCATTGGAGACGAGATTGGCAAGGCAGCGCTTGAACGAGGCCGGCTTCACCGTCACCACCGGCAGGCCGCGGAACGCCACCGTCGCGGTGTGGCCATTGCGCTCGGCGTCGCTGCGCAATTCTTCCAGCGCCAGCGTCATGTCGGTCGGCTGCGCGATCTCGCCGCTGTCGCCGCGCGCAAACGCGAGATAGTCCTCGAGCATGCCGGACATCTCGTCGACATCCCGGCGCATGCCGTCGACCTCGGGACTGTCACCGATCAGGACGAGTTCGAGCTTGAAGCGGGTCAGGATGGTGCGCAAATCGTGGCTGACGCCGGCCAGCATCGCGGTGCGCTGCTCGATCGAGCGCTCGATGCGCGCTTTCATTTCCAGGAATGCCTGCGCCGCGCGGCGCACTTCGCGCGCGCCGCGGGGCCGGAAGTTCGGCGCCTCGCGGCCCTTGCCGAAACTTTCGGCGGCATCGGCCAGCCGCAGGATCGGCTTGATCTGGTTGCGCAGGAACAGCACCGAGACGATCAGGAGGATCGAGGAAGTGCCCAGCATCCAGAAGATGAAGATCTCCGAATTCGAGGCATAGGCGGAGCTGCGCTGCGCGAACACCCGCATCACGGCATCGTCGAGCTGGATCCGGATTTCGACCAGATTGGAATTGCCGACGGTATCGATCCAGAACGGCCTGCCGATCTGGCGGCCGAGCTGCACCGACAGCGTCTGGTCGAGCAGCGAGAAGAACGGTTTCGGGCCGGGTGGCGGCAGGTCGCCGACCGGGAGAAAATCGACCACCAGCTGCATCCGCTGCGCGATGCGGCGCAACTGCGCGCGGTCCTTGTCCTGCGGGTAACCCTTGTAGACGTCGATAAGGCTGGCGACGTCGTGCACCACCGCGGCCGACAGCCGCCGCGTCACCGTGTTCCAGTGCCGCTCCATGAACACGAACGCCACCACCGTCTGCAGGATCACCATCGGCACGATCATGATCAGCAGTGCCCGGGCATAGAGCCCCGACGGCATCCAGCCCTTGAACGCGTTGCCCATCCAGCCATTGACCGCGGAGACGCGCTGCGACGCGTTGCGGATCAGGGTCAGGCCGGTGTCGAGCGTGCTCATGCTGGTCTGCTCAGGGGGACGCGACCAGGCGATAGCCGATGCCGCGCACCGCCTGCAGGAACAATGGATTGGCGGGATCTTTCTCGATCTTGCGCCGCAGACGGTTGATCTGCACGTCGACGGCGCGCTCGTTGACGGTGCCGCCGCCCGTCAGCGCGGCGCGCGGCACAGTGTCGCCGGGGACCGCCGCAAGAATGCGCAGCATTTCGCGCTCGCGGTCGGTCAGGTGAATGATCTCCTCGCTTTGGCGCAGTTCGCCGCGTTCGAGATGAAAAACGTAGGGACCGAACGCGACCTGCTCCAGCGTCTCCACCGGCGGCGGCGCGGTGCGCTTTAGAATATTGCCGATCCGCAACACCAGTTCGCGCGGCTCGAACGGCTTGGCGACGTAGTCGTCGGCGCCGATCTGCAGGCCCTCGATGCGGGCTTCGGCCTCGTGGCGCGCGGTCAGCATGATGATCGGCACCGAAGACGAGGCGCGGATGAAGCGCGCGAGATCGAACCCGGTCTCGCCGGGCATCATCACGTCGAGGATCAGCAGATCGAAATGCAGGCCGAGCAGTTTTGCGCGCGCGTCGTTGGCACTTGCGGCCGTGGTGACGCGATAGCCTTCGCCGGAGAGAAAGCGCGACAACAGGTCGCGGATGCGGCGGTCGTCGTCGACCAGCAGCAGATGCGGGGCGTCGTCGGCCGGCTGCAGCGGCGCCCCCGCCGTTGTTGCGGCGTTTGTCAGCCCCTGGGCCACGATCACTCCCTTGGTTTCTTGCTGCCGCTGCCGAAGATCGTTTCCAGCACCTTGTCGGGATCGTCGCGATCGATCATCGCGCGCAGGAACTGGCGCACGGTTTCCACGCCGGCCGGATCGATATCGGCGACGGCCCGGTTGATTCGGTCGGTCTGCAGGCCGGCGAGCTTGCCGACCAACGCCTCACCTTTCGCCGTGGCGTAAAGAAGGCGCTGCCGCCGGTCGTTGTTGCCGGTCTTCTGCACGATATAGCCTTCATCGAGCAGTTGCTTGAGCACCCGGCCGAGCGACTGCTTGGTGATGCGCAGCACGTCGAGGAGATCGGCGACCTTCAGGCCGGGATAGCGATGAACGAAATGCATCACCCGGTGATGGGCGCGGCCGAAGCCGAAAGCCTCCAGCTCATGGTCGGCGTCGCCGACAAAATCCCGGTAGGCGAAGAACAACAGCTCGATGATGTCCCAGCGCAGGTCGCGGGAATGCGCGCCAGCCCCCTCCACACCCTTCGAATCGGGTGCTCCGGCCGGGCCTGAGAAATTTATGTCAGTCATGTTGACATATCTTGGGTTCAATGTTACAAAACTATCAATCACGACGAAATATTAGATCGTTTCGACCGTGATGACATCTAAGGCGGCCGGAAAGAGCCAGCAATGGCGGTTTGGCCAGCGAATTTGACTACCGTGCGATTGTCGAGCGGCATTTCGACAAACATACTGGACTTCGGCATTCCGCAAAAGCATGTCGTCTGCGACCTGTTGACGATGGAAGCCGGCCGCAAGGCTGGTGGTGGCGAAGTCCAGACCAATTAAGCCGGCAGGCCCGGAGCGACAGGCCGGCGCCAGCAATCGCGCCGGTTTCGACAGCGGAAAGCAAGAAAATGAGTTTGAACTTCGAAATCCAGCCTGCGGCGAATCCGACTCCTGACAAAGAGCGCGCGGCACGGCTCGTGGACCCGGGCTTCGGCCGGATTTTCACCGATCACATGGCTGTGGTCCGCTACAATCAGACGAAGGGCTGGCATGGCGCGCGCGTCGAATCCCGCGCGAATTTCCCGCTCGATCCGGCCACAGCCGTTCTGCACTACGCTCAGGAGATTTTCGAAGGCCTCAAGGCCTACAGGCGCGACAACGGCGTGAACCTGTTCCGCCCCGACGCCAATGCCCGGCGTTTCCACAATTCGGCTGAGCGCATGGCCATGGCGCCGCTGCCCGAGGCTGTGTTCATCGAAGCAGTCGAGCAGCTCGTGCGCATCGACCGCGCCTGGATACCAGGCGGCGAGGGCAGTCTGTATTTGCGGCCTTTCATGATCGCGAGCGAGGTCTTCCTCGGCGTGAAGCCATCAGCGGAATACATCTTCGCCGTCATCGCCTCGCCGGTCGGGTCCTATTTCAAGGGCGGACCTGCGCCGGTGTCGATCTGGGTGTCGGAGAACTACACGCGCGCCGCGATCGGCGGCACCGGCGCCGTCAAATGCGGCGGCAATTACGCCGCGAGCCTGCGCGCGCAGGCCGAGGCCATCGATCACGGCTGCGACCAGGTCGTTTTCCTCGATGCGGTCGAGCGCCGCTACATCGAGGAACTCGGCGGCATGAACGTCTTCTTCGTGTTCGACGACGGTTCGCTGCTGACGCCGCCGCTCGGCACGATCCTGCCGGGCATCACCCGCGATTCGATCATCGCGCTCGCAAGGGATTCCGGCACCCGCGTGCGCGAGGAGGCCTACACGATCGACCAGTGGCGCACGGATGCCGCCAGCGGAAAGCTGAAAGAGGCCTTTGCCTGCGGCACCGCGGCCGTCATCTCGCCGATCGGCAAGGTGTGTTCGGCGAGCGGCGATTTTCTCATCAGCGGGGGTGCTGCCGGCCCCGTCGCCATGGGGATGCGCAAGAAGCTGGTCGACATCCAGTACGGCCGCGCGGCGGACCCGCACGACTGGATCAGAAAGGTTTTGTGACCGAAGCACCGTCATTCCGGGATGGTCCGCAGGACCAGACCCGGAATCTCGAGATTCCGGGTTCGCGTCTTCGACGCGCCCCGGAATGACGACGTACTAATGGACAGCCCCGGTTGCCGCGCCGCGCCTCGGCTGGTACCACCCGCCCATGGCCGACAAACCCAAAAAACCGCAAAAACTCCGCGCCCGCCTGCCCCGCGGGCTGGAAGACCGTGGCCCCGCCGCCATCGCCGCCACCCGGCAGATGGTCGAGAAAATCCGCGAGGTCTATGAGCGCTACGGCTTCGAACCGGTGGAAACGCCGGCGATGGAGTTCACCGACGCGCTCGGCAAATTCCTGCCCGACCAGGACCGACCGAACGAGGGCGTGTTCTCGTTCCAGGACGACGACGAGCAGTGGATCTCGCTGCGCTACGATCTGACCGCGCCGCTGGCGCGCTATGTCGCGGAGAATTTTGAGTCGCTGCCAAAGCCCTATCGCAGCTACCGCGCCGGCTACGTCTACCGCAACGAAAAGCCCGGCCCCGGCCGCTTCCGCCAGTTCATGCAGTTCGACGCCGATACGGTGGGCTCGGCCTCGCCGGCGGCCGACGCCGAGATGTGCATGATGGCGGCGGATACGATGGAGGCGCTGGGGATTCCGCGCGGCAGCTATGTCGTGAAGGTGAATAACCGCAAGGTGCTCGATGGGGTGCGGGACGCCATTGGCATTGCCGATGACGGTCAATGGCTGACTGTGATGCGCGCAATCGACAAGTTGGATCGGCTTGGCATATCCGGAGTTCAGCAGTTGCTTGGTGAAGGTCGCAAGGACGAGTCCGGCGACGTTACGAAGGGCGCTGGTTTGAAGCCCGATGATATCGCGCTGGTGATCGGCGCGATCGGAACTGATGAGAAGGCAGCGCAGATCGATGCGCGACTGCTCGAAAGCAAGATCGGACAACAAGGTCGTGAAGAGCTGGATGAAATAAGCAAGCTTGTTACAGCGTCCGGCTATGGTGCCGACCAAATCAAGATCGATCCCTCCGTCGTCCGCGGCCTCGAATATTACACCGGCCCGGTCTACGAAGTAGAACTCACGCTCGAAACCAGAGACGAAAAGGGCCGCCCCGTGCGCTTCGGCTCGGTCGGCGGTGGCGGCCGCTATGATGGCCTGGTCTCGCGCTTCCGCGGCGAGCCGGTGCCGGCGACCGGATTTTCGATCGGCGTGTCGCGGCTGCAGGCCACGCTGACCATGCTCGGCAAGCTCGACACCACGCCGGACTTCGGGCCTGTCGTGGTTACCGTGTTCGATCGCGACCGCGTCGCGGATTACCAGAAGATGGTCGCACAGCTTCGCAACGCCAACATCCGCGCCGAACTCTATCTCGGCAATCCCAAGAACATGGGCAACCAGCTCAAATATGCCGACCGCCGCAACTCGCCTTGCGTCATCATCCAGGGCTCGGATGAGAAGGCGCGCGGCGAAATCCAGATCAAGGATCTGATCGAGGGCGCCAAGGCAGCCGCTGCGATCGCCTCCAACCAGGAATGGCGCGAGACCCGTCCGGCGCAGTTTTCGTGCGCCGAGGGCGAGATAGTCGCCAAAGTGCGCGAAGTTTTGGCGCGCCATGACGTGAAGTGGGGATAGCTATTCATTTCGGCGTCATGCCCGGCCTTGTGCCGGGCATCCACGTCTTGTTTGATGCGGGAGATCGTGGATGGCCGGGAGAAGCCCGGCCATGACGAAAAGAAACGAGAACGAGGAGACAATAATGCCTGAGATTACCGTGAGCATGGCCGCCGGCCGTACCGACGAACAGAAGGCCGGCATGATGCGCGACATCACCCAGGCGCTGGTGAAAAACCTCGGCGTCGATGCCGATGCGGTCGTGATCCAGATCAACGAAGCCCCATTGGCCCACAAGATGAAGGGCGGCAAGACGTTTGTTGAGCGCGCGGCTGCGGCGAAGAAGTAATTTCCCCTCGTCGTCCCCACCTAGTGCGCAATTGCGCACGGGGGCGGGGACCCATAACCACCAATGCCTGTTGTTAGCGTGGGCGGTAGCTCCAGCATCGCGCAACATTGGCATCACGCGGTATGGGTCCCGGCTCCTGATGCGCAATTGCGCATATGGGCCGGGACGACAGCGGAGTGTGTTTGCGCATCGGGATCACCCATGGACGCACGCGACGTCATCAAGATCGGCATGAGCGCCGAGCGAACGCTGGTCGTGCCGGTCGAGCGTACGGTCGGGCATTTCGTGCCTGATATGCCGATGGTCTATGCGACGCCGATGATGATCCTGGAAATGGAGATGGCGTCCGGCGACGCCATCCGCAGGTTTCTTGCGCCGGGCTGGGTCACGGTCGGCACTGAAGTCAATATCCGCCATCTCGGCGCCTCGCTGGTCGGCGCCACGGTGCGGACCACGGCAAAAGTGATCGCGGTGGAACGCCGCGTGATCCGGTTTGAGGTCGAGGCCTTTGAAGGCGAGCGCAAGATCGGCGACGGCCACCATGCCCGCGGCCTCGTCAATGTCGAGGCATTCAACAAGCGTCTCGGGGCCAAATAGCAGCTTGCTCAAACGTCATCCTGAGGTGCTCGCCGTCTTCGGCGAGCCTCGAAGGATGGGCCGCGGGCACTGAGCCAGTCATCCTTCGAGGCTCGCAAGGGCGCACCTCCAGCGACAACGGCAAAGCCGTTGCGCAGGGATGACGGATGAGGCGGCAGAGCTACTTCGCCAGATCCCTCGAACGCTGCGTCGCCGCGGCCACCGCGCGCGTCAAGAGCGGCTGCAGGCCGTTCGGTCCCATCAGCACGTCGAGCGCCGCCGCCGTGGTGCCGCCGGGGGAAGTCACGTTCTGGCGCAGCGTGGCTGATGCCAGGTCCGAGCGGTGCAGCAATTCGCCGGAGCCGGCGACGGTTTCGCGCGCCAGTTTGGTGGCGAGCTCGGCAGGCAGGCCGGCCTCGACGCCGGCGCGCGCCAGTTCTTCGGCGAGCAGGAAGACATAGGCGGGGCCCGAGCCGGACACCGCCGTCACCGCGTCCATCAGGCTTTCCCCGGCGACCCATTCGACCGACCCGGTGGCGCGCAACAGGGCGTCGGCGATCGCGCGCTGTGCGGCGCTGACCTTTTTGGCCGCGACCGCGACCGTGATGCCGCGGCCGATCGCGGCCGGCGTGTTCGGCATGGCGCGCACCACGCTGCCGCCGCAGACCGCTTCGAGCGACGCGATAGTGGTGCCCGCCATGATCGAGACCACCAGCGTCGACGGTCCCGTGAATGCTTTCAGCGCGGCGCCCGCTTCGCGGAACGACTGCGGTTTCACCGCGACCACCAGCGTGTCGACTTCGCCGACCTGCTTGGCCGGCGGATTGAGGCGAACGCCCTTGGCGGCCAGCGCGTTGATCTCGGCCGACGGATGCGGCTCGATCACCACCACGCGTTTGGGATCGAGCCCCTGCGCCAGCCAGCCGGTCAGCATCGCGCCGCCCATCTTGCCCGCGCCGGCGAGGGCGATGGTGCCGTGAACGTTTTGCAAAGGGTTGTGAGTTTTTGGAGGTGTCACCACAAATTACTCTCGTCGTCCCCGCGTAAGCGGGGACCCATAGCCACCAGCGGTTCTAGTGAAGCGCTGAAGGCGCTACAAGCATTTTGCAAAAACTTCGGCGTCACGGCGTATGGGCCCCTGCTTTCGCAGGGGCAACACCGGATATGTGGCGGGCACGCCGGCGTAAGGCGCCCTACGCCTCGCCCTCGGTGTCGAACATCGCCGCACTCATGGCTTCCTGCGCCGTCTTGCCGGCCCAGACCACGAACTGGAACGCCGGGTAGTAGCGCTCGCTGGCGTGGATGGCGCCGACCAGCATGCTCTCGCATTGCGCGGCCGAGGCGGTGAGCCCGCCCGGCAGCAGCAGCGCCTGCCGGTACATGATCATGCCGGTGTGGGTCCAGATGTCGAAATGACCCACCCATAATTGCTCGTTGATCGCGGCGATCAGCCGTTGCACTTCGGGCCGCCGCGCGGCCGGAATCTTCATGTCGAAGGCGCAGGCCAGATGCAGCGCTTCGATCTCGGCCATCCAGGTGAAGGAGAGCTGGTAATCGGTCCAGTCGCCCTTGGAGACGATGGTCACTTCGTCTTCGCCGGAACGCTCGAACGCCCAGTTGTTATTGGCGGCGATATCCTCGACGACCGCCAGCGGATTGGTCCGGGAATCAATTATGCCTTCGAGGAGGGACATGCCGTCTCGACCCTTGTTCTTTTAAATCTGTTGATACGCACACGGCGCCGGAACGCGCCAAACGATGCGCTGCTGCCGACTGCAATCCCTGGGGTCCCCCCGAGGCCTGCCGGGATGAAGTGATGTGATTTGCGGAATCGGCGCAACCGCACCCCGAGTCCGTCCACAACGAAAGCGGCGCTCGTCCACAGCTGATCGTGTGGCTGACTATTGTCATGAGAACAAACCGGAATCGGATTGTGCTCAAGCCGGCTCAGCGCGTTGGTTCCCGCCTTAATCGTTAATTTCCGGCCGAAACTCTTCTGGAGCATCGCCCGGTTTCGCTCTGGCGTCATGGGCACATGCGGATTACCCATAGTGAAGGTTCTTGCTGGCACAGCTCCGGTTCGACATAATCCCGGCAGGTCGCCCAGCCGGGCAGCCGATGTTCTCAGGGCGGGGTGAAAATCCCCACCGGCGGTAAGGGTGACGTAGCCCAAGCCCGCGAGCGCCTTCTTGTCTGGGAAACCAGAGAAAAAGGGTCAGCAGATTCGGTGTGAATCCGAAGCCGACGGTTAAAGTCCGGATGAAAGAGAACGGTTGCGGCAGCCGCGCTTTCGCGCGTGGCTGTTTCGTTCCGTGTGCCCTGATTCTGGTCCTGAAAGAGGAAAGCCATGAATCAGATGTTGCAAGAGCCTGAAGTCCAAAACCCCAAAAACCAAACCCCCGAACCGCCCGCGCACCCGGCGCCAGCGCATCCGCGGTTTGCCAAACCGCAGCGGGTCGCCTTCGTGCAATCGTCCTGGCATCGCGACGTGGTGGAGGAATGCCGCATCGCGTTCCTGGCCGAGAGCGCAGCGCGCCACATCACCAACATCGACGTGTTCGAGGTGCCGGGCTCGTTCGAGATCCCGCTGCATGCGCAGATACTCGCCAAGACCCGGCGCTACACCGCGATCGTCGCTGCCGGACTCGTGGTCGATGGCGGCATCTATCGCCACGAGTTCGTCGCCGACACCGTGATCAAGGCGCTGATGGACGTGCAGTTGCGCACCGAAGTGCCGGTGTTTTCGGCGGTGTTGACGCCGCAGCACTTCCACGAAAGCGCCGCGCATTTCGATTTCTTCCGTAAACATTTCGCGACCAAGGGCATCGAGGTCGCCGAAGCCTGCGCCAACACGCTGCTCAGCCTGGAGCGGTTGCGCGGCCAGGTCGCGGCGGGGATTGTGTAGGCAAAACCTCCACGATCCGTTGATTGTCATTCCCGCCGCCGGCCATGTAAGCTCGGCGGCGGGAGGAGGCATGCCCGTGGAGACGGGCGGCCGGCAAGATCATGTTCGAAGGACACGATCCCTATCTCGTCGCGCTCTCGGTGGTGATCGCGATTCTGGGTGGTTACACCGGCTTCGGCCTCACCGCGCGCATCCGCGGGACGCCGGATGCCAGTCATCGGCTGCTGCTGGCCGGCGCCGCGTTCTTCCTCGCCATCGGCATCTGGACCATGCATTTCGTCGGCATGCTGGCCGCACCCCTGCCATCGGGCACGGTCTATCTGGTGCTGCCGACCATCGTATCGTTCCTGATCTGCGCGCTGGTGGTCGGCATTTCCCTGTTCTTTGTCTCGACCGGCGAGCCGTCGCTGCTGCGCGTGGTGTCCTCGGCGGTGCTGCTCGGGCTCGGGATCGCCAGCATGCATTACGTCGGCATGCACGGGCTGTCCGGCGATTTCGGAATGACGCATGACGCCGCCATGGTCGTGCTGTCGGTCGGAATCGCGATCGTCACGGCCTATGGCGGCTTGCGCGCCTTCCTGGCGCGGCAGGGCGGCGTGCAACTGGCGTTGAGCGCAGTCGCCTTCGGGGTCGCGGTGTCCGGCATGCACTATACCGCGATGGCCGGCATGCATCTGACAGCGCCGTCGGAGGGATCGCATCACCACATCGAGGGATTGGCGGCGACCTCGCAAATGCTGTCGCTGGTGGTGGCGCTGCTCTGCTTCGTGATCGCGGCCGGTTTCCTGTTGTCGCTGGTGCCGGACCCGCGCAAGAAAACGACGCCGGCGGCCGATATGGCCGCCGCCGGTGCAGACCCGGTCCATCTCGCGGCCGATATGCCATCGGCCGACGTCGGCAGCGCCCCCACCAGCCCGCGGCTGCGGGCAACAACGCCGCTCGGCGGCATCGGCCAGCCGCCGCGCGCGGCGCCCGCGCCCCGGCTGCCGGTCGAAGGCGCCGACGGCACCCACTTCATCGATACCGCCGATATCAGAAGTGTGCGGGCCGACGCCCATTACACCAAGGTCCATGACGGCACCCGCGAGCGGATGTGCCCATGGTCGATCTCGGAGGCCGAAGCCCAGCTCGACCCCGGCCTGTTCGTCCGGGTGCACCGCAGCCACATCATCGCAATCCCCCACGTCACCCTTGTCCGCAAGGAGGGCGACGGCGCGATCGTCGAACTCGACGGCCCGTCGCCGCACCGCGTGCCGGTCAGCCGCGCCAAGATCGCCGAGGTGAAGGCGCGCCTCGGTCTCGTCCGGCGCCACGCCTCCTGATTAGGTCGGCAAGGCTGACGCATTTCGTGCGCGCTTATCCGCAATTCGTGCGAATTTCCTTGACCTTGTGCCGGCGCGATTGCGGACCAAAATGCGAGGAGACAGCCTCTACTCCAACGTCCGCGCCAATTTCAAAAGCGCCAAAGGACGAATGGAGGAGACCCATGATTCCTGGCCCATTCAGCTATCACCGGCCGGCGACGGTCGCCGACGCGGTCAAACTGCTTTCGACCATGGGCGACGAGGCAAGGCCGCTGGCCGGCGGCCACAGCCTGGTGCCGATGATGAAGCTCAGGCTCGCCACCCCCGAGCATCTCGTCGACCTGCACGGCATCGACGGCCTCAAGGGCATCCGCCGCGACGGCAACACTGTCGTGATCGGCGCGATGATCACTCTGCACCAATTGCTGGCGTCGGACGAGATCGCCAAATCACTGCCGATCCTGCACGAAACCGCGCTCTTGATCGCCGATCCCCAGGTGCGCTATCGCGGCACCATCGGCGGCAATGTCGCCAATGGCGATCCCGGCAACGATATGCCGGCGCTGATGATGACCCTGGGCGCGAGCTACCGGCTCGAAGGCAAGTCGGGCGCGCGTGATGTCGCAGCGAGCGAATTCTACCAGGGCGCCTATTTCACCGCGCTCGAGCCCGGCGAACTGCTGACCGCGATCTCGATTCCGGTACCCGCTGCCGGACACGGCTACGCCTACGAAAAGCTGAAGCGCAAGGTCGGCGATTACGCCACCGCAGCGGCCGCGGTGGTGCTGACGATGGCGGGCGGCAAGGTCGCCACCTGCAAAATCGGCCTCACCAATCTGTCGGAAACGCCGCTGCTCGCCGAGGACGCCGCCAAGGCGGTGATCGGCACCAGCCTCGATGCGGCGACACTGAAGAAGGCCGCAGCCGCCGCGGTCGCAATCATGGCGCCGGCCGCGGACGCCCGCGGGCCCGTCGAATACCGCAAACATGTCGGCGGCATCATGGTGACGCGCGCGCTGCAGCGCGCCGCCGGCCGCGTTGGTTAGGGGAGGGACAAATGGCAAAAACACATGTGACCATGAAGGTGAACGGCGCCGAGGTCGAAGGCCTCGTCGAGCCGCGCACGCTGCTGGTGCATTTCATCCGCGAAAATCTGGGGCTGACCGGCACCCATATCGGCTGCGAGACCACGCATTGCGGCGCCTGCACCGTCGATATCGACGGCATGTCGGTGAAGAGCTGCACCATGTTCGCGGTGCAGGCCCAGGGATCCGACATCACCACCATCGAGGGCATGGCCAATGCCGACGGCTCGCTGCACGCGCTGCAGGAAGGCTTTCGCATGATGCACGGCCTGCAATGCGGCTTCTGCACCCCCGGCATGATTGTTCGCGCACAGCGGCTGCTGAAGGAAAACCCGTCGCCCACGGAAGAAGAAATCCGGATGGGCATATCGGGCAATATTTGCCGCTGCACCGGCTACCAGAACATCGTCAGGGCGATCCAGTACGCCGCCGCCAGGATCAATGGCGTTGAATTCAAGGAGGCTGCGGAATGAACGACATGACTCCCACGCGGGAACAACGTGAAGCCAAGCTCGAAGGCATGGGCTGCAAGCGCAAGCGGGTCGAAGACATCCGCTTCACGCAAGGCAAGGGCAATTACGTCGACGACCTGAAACTGCCGGGCATGCTGCACGGCGATTTCGTCCGCTCGCCGCATGCGCATGCGCGGGTCAAGTCGATCAATGGCGACGAGGCGCTGAAGGTGCCGGGCGTGCTGGCGGTGATCACCGCCGAGACGCTGAAAACCGTCAACCTCGCCTGGATGCCGACGCTCGCGGGCGACGTCCAGATGGTTTTGGCCGACGGCAAGGTGCTGTTCCAGAACCAGGAAGTTGCGTTTGTGGTCGCGACCGACCGCTATGCCGCCGATGACGGCATCAACAAGGTCGTGGTCGAATACGAGCCGCTGCCGCCGCTGATCGATCCGTTCAAGGCGATGGACAAGGATGCGCCAGTGCTGCGCGAGGACCTCGCGGGTAAAACGACCGGCGCGCATGGCCCGCGCAAGCACCACAACCATATCTTCGAATGGACCGTCGGCGACAAGGACCTGACCGACGCCGCGTTCAGGAAGGCGGATGTCACGATCAAGGAGATGATCTCCTATCACCGTACCCATCCGTCGCCGCTGGAGACCTGCCAGTGCGTCTGCTCGTTCGACAAGATCAAGGGCGAGCTGTCGATCTGGGGCACCTTCCAGGCCCCGCATGTGATCCGCACCGTGGTGGCGCTGATCGCGAAAATTCCAGAACACAAGATCCATGTGATCTCGCCGGACATCGGCGGCGGGTTCGGCAACAAGGTCGGCGCTTACCCCGGCTATATCTGCGCCGCGGTAGCGTCCATCGTTACCGGCAAGCCCGTAAAATGGGTCGAGGACCGCATCGAGAACCTGACCGCGACCTCGTTCGCGCGCGACTACCACATGACGACCGAGATCGCCTCGACCAGGGAAGGCAAGGTCACCGGCCTGCGCGTCCACGTGCTGGCTGATCACGGCGCGTTCGACGCCTGCGCCGATCCGTCGAAATGGCCGGCCGGCTTCTTCAACATCGTCACCGGATCCTACGACTTCCCGACCGCGCATCTGTCGGTCGACGGCATCTACACCAACAAGGCGCCCGGCGGCGTCGCCTATCGTTGCTCGTTCCGGGTGACGGAGGCGGCGTATTGCATCGAACGCGGAATGGATATTCTGGCGCAAAAGCTCGGCATGGACCCGGCCGAATTGCGGCTGAAGAATTTCATCAAGCCGGAGCAGTTCCCGTATCACTCGGCGCTGGGCTGGGAATACGACTCCGGCGATTACGCCACCGCGATGCGCAAGATGATGGAATCGGTCGACTATGCCGGCCTGCGCAAGGAGCAGGCGGAAAAGCGCGCGGCGTTCAAGCGCGGCGAGACCCGCGAGATCATGGGCCTCGGCGTGTCGTTCTTCACCGAGATCGTCGGCGCCGGCCCGTCGAAGAATTGCGACATTTTGGGAATCGCGATGTTCGATTCCTGCGAAATCCGCCTTCACCCCACGGGAGCAGGAATTGCGCGCGTGGGCACCAAGAGCCAGGGCCAGGGCCACGAGACCACCTGGGCGCAGATCATCGCCACCGAGATCGGCATTCCCGCCGACGACATCATGGTCGAGGAGGGCAATACCGACACCGCGCCTTACGGGCTCGGCACCTACGGCTCGCGCTCGACGCCGGTCGCGGGTGCGGCGATCGCGATGGCGGCGCGAAAGATCAAGGCCAAGGCGCAGATGATCGCGGCCTACAAGCTCGAGGTCCACGAGGACGACCTCGAATGGGATATCGACGGGTTCCGGGTCAAGGGCCTGCCGGAGAAGACGATGTCGATGAAGGACATCTGCTGGGCGGCCTATAATTCGGTGCCGCCGGGCATGGAACCCGGGCTGGAAGCGGTGAGCTATTACGATCCGCCCAACATGACGTATCCGTTCGGCGCCTATATCTGCGTCATGAACATCGACGTCGATACCGGGGTCTACAAGATCAGGCGCTTCTACGCGCTGGACGATTGCGGCACCCGCATCAACCCGATGATCATCGAGGGCCAGGTGCATGGCGGCTTGACCGAAGCCTTCGCGATCGCGATGGGCCAGGAAATCCGCTATGATGACGACGGCAATGTGGTGACCGGCTCGTTCATGGATTTCTTCATGCCGACCGCGGTCGAGACCCCGCATTGGGAGACCGATTTCACCGTCACACCGTCGCCGCATCATCCGATCGGCGCCAAGGGTGTCGGCGAAAGCCCGAATGTCGGCGGCGTGCCGGCGTTTTCCAACGCCGTCAACGACGCATTCTCGTTTTTGGGCAGCACCCATATCCAGATGCCGCACGATTTCTGGCGCAACTGGAAGGCGGCGAAGAATTTGGGAGTGTTCGCGTAGCTCTTCGTCATTGCGAGCCAACGGGTCGCGCGAATGCGCGCCCGATGACAGGCTCCGCGAAGCAATCCATCGTGCCACGCCAAGAAAGAATGGATTGCTTCGTCGCTTCGCTCCTCGCAATGACGACAAATTGGGCGAAAGGAAAACGCTCTGGCAATGAAAAACCGTGACGAGATCGCGCAAGCGCTGGCCGCTTCCGGCTACATCGCCGATAGCGAGCTTTCGACCGCGATCTCGCTGATGCAATTGCTGCGGCGGCCGCTGCTGCTGGAAGGCGAGGCGGGGGTCGGCAAGACCGAAGTGGCGAAGGCGCTGGCGTCCGCGCACGCGACCGAATTGATCCGCCTGCAATGCTACGAGGGGCTCGATCAATCGGCCGCGCTGTACGAGTGGAACTACCAGCGGCAATTGCTGTCGATCCAGGCCCATCGCGGCGACAACCCTGATGCGGTCGAGGATCAGATCTTCTCGGAAAAATACCTGCTGGAGCGGCCATTGCTGGCGGCGATCCGCCGCGACACCCCGCCGGTGCTGTTGATCGACGAGATCGACCGCGCCGATGACGAGTTCGAGGCGTTCCTGCTGGAGTTGTTATCCGACTTCCAGGTCTCGATCCCCGAGCTCGGCACGGTCAAGGCCGTCACGATCCCGCATGTGGTGCTGACCTCGAACGGCACCCGCGAACTCTCCGACGCGCTGCGCCGCCGTTGCCTCTACCACTATGTCGACTATCCCGACCCCGACCGCGAGGCGCGCATCATCATGGCGCGGATATCCGGCGCCAGCGCATCATTGTCGCTGCAGATCGCGCGGATGGTCGAAAGCGTCCGCAAAGAAGAGCTGCGTAAGGTTCCGGGCGTCGCCGAGACGCTCGACTGGGCGGCGGCCCTGGTCGGGCTCGATGTCCGCGATTTGCACGATGCGCCCGAGACCGTGCACGAAACCCTGATGTGCCTCCTGAAGACCCATGAGGACAAGTCGCGCATGACCCGCGAAGTCAGCGAACGCCTGTTGGGGAAAGTCGCATGAGCTGCTGCGGCACCGACCCTGGTTATGAAGAGCTCGACGAGGTTTCCCGCCTCGTCTCGGGAAAGCTGGCCGCGTTTCTCAAAACCCTGCGCGACAGCGGTTTTGCGGTCGGCCTCGCCGAAGGGCAGGACGCGGCTGGCTTGATGGCCGCGGGCTATGCGAAAAAACCGGGCCTGCTGCGTTCGGCGTTCAAGCATCTGTTCTCGGCGCGGAAATCCGACTGGGAAAAATTCGATGGCATTTTCGACGCGTTCTGGCTCGGCAAGCGCGTCAAGTCGCGATCGGTCACCATGGGTTCGGCCAAAGCGGCCAATAATCCGTCGCTGAGGAGTTTGGCGAATAACCGTCCCGATCAGCGCACCGGTGGCGACAGCGCGATGGACCAGGTTCCGTCCCCCGATGGCGCGGGCAACGACCGCTCCGACGAAGGCCGCATGGAAGGTGCCTCGCGCGCAGACAATCTGGCCGAGGTCGATTTCCGAAAGATGGCGGACCCTGAACAGATCGAGGAGGCGCACGCGGTCGCGGCGCAACTGGCAAAGAGTATGCGCACGCGGCTGACGCGGCGCGATCTGGCGCGGCGGCGCGGCTACCGGCTCGATCTGCGCCGGACGATCCACGGCAATATCAGCCATGGCGGCGTGCCGATCAGCCTCGTCAAGCGGCAGCGCAAGGAAAAGCCGCTGCGGCTCGTCATGCTGCTGGACGCCTCCGGCTCGATGAGCATGTATACCGGCGTGTTCCTGCGCTTCATCCACGGTGTGCTGGACGAGTTTCGCGAGGCCGAGGCGTTCCTGTTCCACACGCGGCTTGCGCATGTCTCCGACGCCATGAAGGAAAAGGACGCCGCGCGCGCGCTCGACCGGCTCTCGATCATGGCGCAGGGCGCCGGCGGCGGCACCAAAATCGGCGAGAGCCTGCAGACCTTCAACCGCTGGCACGCCGCGCGCGTGATCCATTCGCGCACGGTCGTGATGATCGTGTCCGATGGCTACGAGACCGGCGACGCCGCATTGCTCGGCCGCGAGATGGCAGCGCTGGGCCGCCGCTGCCGCCGCATCGTCTGGCTCAATCCGATGATGGCGTGGCAGGGCTATACGCCCGAGGCCAGGGGCATCCAGGCCGCGCTGCCGCATGTCGATCTCTACGCGCCGGCCAATACGCTGCAAAGCCTGACCGCGCTCGAACCCTATCTGGCGAGGCTTTAGAGCGAGATGGTTTTGTTTGAGTCAGTTAGTCCGCGGATTCAGTTCACCTCGCCCCGCTTGCTGGGAGAGGTCGCGCCAAAGGCGCGGGTGAGGGGGGCTCTCCACGAGCACGGTCTGTGGAGACTCCCCCTCACCCCAACCCTCTCCCCGCAAGCGGGGAGAGGGAGGAACTTTGGGAGGCTCCGATGACCGCGCATGTCGAAGTGATGGATCTGGTCGCGCAGATGAAGGCCGCCGAACAGGCGTTCGTGCTGGCGACGGTGGTACGCACCGTGTCGGTGACGGCGGCGAAAGCCGGTGCGAAAGCGATCATCCGGCCCGACGGCACCATCGTCGCGGGCTGGATCGGCGGCGGCTGCGCGCGCGGCGCGGTGTTGAAGGCGGCGCGCGAGGCGCTGGCCGACGGCGAGCCGCGCATGGTGTCGGTGCAGCCGGAAAATCTGCTCGCCGAGCTCGGCGTCAGGCCGGGCGAAAGCCGCGCCGGTATCCGCTTCGCCAGCAACCTATGCCCAAGTAAAGGCACCATGGATATTTTCGTCGAGCCGGTCTTGCCGCATCCGTCGCTGCTGATTTTTGGCGCCAGTCCCGTCGCGATGTCGCTGGCGGCGCAGGCGCGGCAGCTCGGCTATCACGTAACATTGGCGGCGCCCGCGGCCGATCTGGTCGCGGTGCCGGACGCCGACGCGCTGGTCGATGGCTTTGCGCCCGGAAAACTGCACCAGGCGCGCCGCTTCATCGTGGTATCGACGCAAGGGAGGGGTGACGAAGCCGCGTTGCGCGCCGCTGTTACAACCGACGCCGAATATCGCGCCTTCGTCGGCAGCCGCCGCAAGATGGCGGCGCTGCGCGAAAAGCTGATCGCGGAAGACGTCGACGCGTCAGCGATCGATCGCGTCAAGGCGCCGGCCGGGCTCGATCTCGGCGCCATCACGCCGGAGGAGATCGCGATGTCGATCCTCGCCGAAATCACCGTCGAACGCCGCCGCGGCCAGCGCGCCGCCAACCCTGTTGCAAACAGCTAGGAGCCGAACATGCAGATGAACGACAGCCAGCGGATCCCGGCCTCGAGGGAAAAGGTGTGGGCAGCGCTCAACGATCCCGAAATCCTGAAGCAATGCATTCCCGGCTGTCAGTCGCTCGACATGACCTCGCCGACCGAGATGACCGCAACCGTCGTCTTCAAGGTCGGCCCAGTGACGGCGACTTTTGGCGGCAAGGTGACGCTGTCCGATCTCGACCCGCCGAACTCCTATCGAATCTCGGGCGAGGGCTCCGGCGGCGTTGCCGGGTTTGCAAAAGGCGGCGCCGCGGTGCGGCTTGAATCCGAAAGCCCTGACATCACGATCCTGCACTATGAGGTCGACGCCCAGATCGGCGGCAAGCTGGCGCAACTCGGCGCGCGCCTGATCGATTCGACCGCGAAGAAGCTGGCGGGCGAGTTTTTCAAATCGTTCGGCGAAGTTGTCGGAGGGGTTGTCGAGGCTCCAGCGGAAGCGGCGCCCAAGGGCTGGTTGGGCAAGCTGACGGGTGCGGCCTAGCAACCGCCATTGCGAGCTCGTTCGTCGCTGCGAGTTCCACCGTCATTGCGGGCGAAGCGAAGCAATCCATCGCGCGGCGCACGCGGATGGATGGATTGCTTCGTCGCGTTGCTCCTCGCAATGACTGGATAGGCCGCGGCTCCGCTCATCCGGGCTATGCTGTACCCCGCGCGCCCCACGTGTCAGACTTCCCTTCAGCTTCTGCTGCAAAGACCGGCCAAACGGGCTTGCCGAACCATGGAGGGAACGATGAAGCTCGTTGCGAACCTGTTCGCCGCATTGCTGGTGCTGCTCACGGCGCAGGCGGGATCGGCGCAATCCAACTATCCGAACCGGCCCGTGAAAATCCTGGTCGGGTTCACGCCCGGCACGGCGCCGGATCTGGCGGCGCGGATTCTGGCCGACCGGTTTTCGGAAGTTTGGGGCACGCCGTTCGTGGTCGAGGATCTTCCCGGTGCCGGCAGCAACATCGCCACCGATCGCGTCGCCAAGGCCGCCGCCGATGGCTACACGCTGTTGATGGGCGGCAACCCGTCGCTGGTCATCGGTCCGAGCCTGTATGAGACGCTGCCGTTCGACCCGATCAAGGATTTTGCGCCGATCTCGCAAGTTTTCATCGCGGCGAACGTGCTCGCCGTTCCGCCCGAAGTGCCGGTCAAGACCGTGGCCGAACTGGTGGCGCTCGCCAAAGCGCAGCCCGGCAAGCTCACCTACGCCCATGCCGGCGTCGGCACGTCGCAGCATCTGGCCGCCGAATTGTTCAAATACATGGCGCATCTCGACATCGCACCGGTGCCCTATCGCGGCACCACGGCGTTGATGCCGGACCTGCTCGCCGGCCGCATCACCATGTCGTTCGCCAATATCGTGAACGTGGTGCCGCTGGCGCGCGAAGGAAAATTGCGCGCGCTGGCCATCACGTCGATCAAGCGCTCGGCGCTGGCGCCTGACCTGCCGACCATGGCGGAATCCGGATTCCCCGGCTTCGAGGCCGTGCCGTGGTTCGGCCTGCTCGCGCCATCAGGCACGCCAAGGGAGGTTCTGGACAAATTGCACAATGAGACCGTCAAAACCCTGGCGATGCCGGAGGTGCGCAAAAAGTTCGACGAACTCGGCCTCGAGCCGGTCGGCAACACGCCGGCCCAGTTTGCCGCGATCATCAAAAAAGAGACGCCCGAATGGGCCAGGGTGATCAAGGACGCCGGCATCAAGCTCGGCAACTGACCTGGCGCTCGGCTTGGCAACCGTCATTGCGAGGAGCGTACGCGACGACTGCGTCCACCGTAGCTCTACGAGCGAAGGCGGAAGCAATCCATACCTCGCTTGCTTCGCGAAGTCCGCTATCTCTAGTCTAAGTCTAACCAAAAATATTTGAAATTTTTAGCGTCAACCGATGTTCGTCAATTGATGCGTCGGATATCCGAGGATGGTGCTTGTTCGGCCTGTGTCGCGATCAACGTAGATGAATGCCGGTCCGTCGATGCGATAGTGGCCCTTCCAACCGATCGCGAAGGTGGTATCAGTCTCGTCGATGTGGATCGGTTCGGGGTCTCCATCCCGGGCCAGTCGTGCAGCGAGTTGGTCGGAAGGGTCAAGCAGCCACGCATCGCCAGATTTGCTCGAGAACAGGATGAGCTGACCGATGCTGATCACGCGTCCGGTGTGGTCGGCTGCCCGACGCTGAATGTAACGGACCTCATCGGCGAGACGAAAGCTCTTGCCGTCCACCATGCGCTTGCCCGGTCCACGCTTGATGCCGGTGTTAGCCATGGAACTTTTCACCAAATTGTTCGGCGACTTGCTGCTGTTCGTTTACCATTGCTTCGACCGCATTGTCATTCACGGCTACCTCAGTGGGCTGTCACGGCCCGAACAGGTGGTGCACTTTTTCCGAAAGGTCGTTGGCATTCCTGTGGTCAGCAAAGAGATCTTGAGCCAGCGAACGGCCGACTACCAGAACTGGGTCGAGGCCTTCGCCCGCAATCATAATATCCCGATCGAGTGGGCCGAAAAGGGGGTGCGCAAGGAAGACTATGTGCTCCCCTGGCTACGCCGAATGACAAAGAGGAACGCCTATGGCGTTTATTTCATCTTCAAGAGTATGGAACAGGGCCCGACCTTCCGGGTCAGCGTGCCGAAGTATCCCACCAAGGATCCAAACCACCGCATCCTCGCCCGCCAGCGCAGCCGCTTCACACACGACTACTTCTATATCCGCGATGAAGTTCTCGGCCCCATGGTGATGCGTGTCGCAACCTTCTTCCCCTTCCAAACGACATATTACCTCAACGGCCACAACTTCATCGAGCAGGAGCTCAATCGTGAGCAGGTCGGCTTCCGCAAGAATGACAATGCCTTCCTGGCGATTGACGACATCGCTGCACTCCAGGCCGCTGCCGACAGACTGAGCCCCGACATCATTCGCAAACGGCTCGACTATTGGACCCTGATCCTCGGGCCCAAGTTCTCCGTCAAGGAGCGTAAGCGGGTAAAGCTGTCGCGCTTCTATGCCATCTCGCAAATCGAATATTGCCGCAACTTCATCTTCAAACGGAACTTTCCCATCCACAAACTGTTCGAACGCGGCTGCGAGCTCGGACTGTGGCGGCTGACAGCCCACAAGATTGCCGAGATCTTCGGCGCCCGCCTACACCGCAGGCTGCCCGGCAAGCTCGCCACCGTCATCGATCAGATCGAGCATGGCCATCACGTCTTCCGCGCCTACTTCAAGCACGCCTTCCTGAAGCAGTACGAAAAGTTCGCAACGTTCTTGCGCAATGAGCTCTGCTCCAACAACCTCAACGACTTCGGCCTCAAAAAGGGATTGGACAATCTCGACGCCGTCCGCCAGACCTTCCAAGTCATCACCAGCCGCTTCGCTGGCTTCCAGGCCCAGTGGCTCAACGTTCACGTCGACTTCCCGCTTTTGCAGCGAATTGCGCTGCCGATCACCATCGGTTCGGTCCGCTATCCCGGCATCAAAATCCACGACAGACGAGTCATTCGGCTTCTCGAGGTTCTCTTGCATGGCGCCACTCACGTCGGCGGCTGGACCGCGAAGGAAATCCACCAATCCGTCCTCACGACCTTCAGTCTCTCCGAACCATCTTATGGTCTGAACCAACTGCGCTACGATCTGCGCAAGCTCAAAGGTCACGGACTGCTTGAACGCGACGGATCCCGCTACGCTTACCGCCTCACCTCAAAGGGTGTTCAAGTCGCCTTGCTATTTCTGTTCTTCCACAAACGGCTGTGCGGACCACTTGCCAACAGCCGCTTCCACCGCCGTCCGGACCCTCAAAATCGCCCAGACAGCCGACTCGAAGCCGCCTACCACCGCGCCGACAAGGCCATCCAGAATATCGTCGATTTGCTCGCTACCGCGTGACGGAGCCACTTCATTGTTGGAGTCGTCTTATTTAACATCCCGCAGGCTAAACAAACGGCTGTGCGGACCACTTGCCAACAGCCGCTTCCACCGCCGTCCGGACCCTCAAAATCGCCCAGACAGCCGACTCGAAGCCGCCTACCACCGCGCCGACAAGGCCATCCAGAATATCGTCGATTTGCTCGCTACCGCGTGACGGAGCCACTTCATTGTTGGAGTCGTCTTATAACATCCCGCAGGCTAGAATCTAGTAGCCCAGCGCCAGTCCGGTGCCACCACGCGGGTCGTTCGCACCGTAGAACCTGTTTCGAGCGATTGCCGTTCCGCCAAGACTCGGTGCACCGACAATGATCGCGGCGACGTGGTTGGCCGGCTGCGAATCCTCAAACCGATACCCCATGCTCTCCAGCACTCTGCGAGTGTCGGGTGAAAGGGCGTATCGCTCCGTATTCGTCACATCCGGCAGCCACTGATGATGGATGCGAGGCGCATCGACGGCTTCCTGAACGTTCATCTGGAAATCGACGACATTCAGGATGGTTTGCAGGACGGTCGTGATAATCCGGGCTCCGCCCGGCGTGCCGAGAACGAGGACGGGCTTGTCGTCCCGGGTGATGATCGTTGGGGTCATCGAACTTCGGGGCGCCTTGCCCGGCGCGATGGCATTCGCGTCTCCCTGGACAGACCCGTAAACGTTGGTAGCACCCGGGTTGGGCGTGAAATCGTCCATTTCGTCATTCATCAACACGCCTGTGCCTGATGCAACGACCCGCGCTCCGAACCAGTCGTTGAGCGTATAGGTCATCGAAACGGCGTTGCCGGCATCGTCGATGATCGAGAAGTGCGTCGTGTTGCTGCCTTCGTGCGGCGCAACACCCTGCCTGATATCTTCGGAGATTCCGGCCATGTCCGGCTTTATCGCATCCCGGATCTTTGCCGCGTACTTTTTGTCGATCAGCTCCCGGATCGGAATGCCGACAAAATCCGGATCACCCAGCAGACTGCTTCTGTCGGCAAAAGCGTGGCGCATCGCCTCTATTTCGTAATGCAGCGCCTGCGCCGATCCCCAACCCAACTCACGGAGTTGATATCCCTCCAGAATGTTCAGCATCTCGCAGATGGCAACACCGCCCGAACTCGGCGGGGGTGCCGAGATCACGTGATAGGACCGGTAATCGCACTCGACGGGCGCGAGCTCACGGGTCTCGTAGCGATCCAGATCTTCCTGATCGATGATTCCGCCGCCTGCCCGGGCAGCCTTGACGATGGCCGCCCCCGTCTTGCCCCGATAGAAGCCGTCGACGCCTTGCTCCCTGATCGAACGCAAGGTGCCGGCAAGGTCACGCTGCACCAGCCTTTGGCCAGCCACAAAAGGCAGTCCCTTGTCGAGAAAAATCTCGCCGGTAGCCGGCAGTCTTCTGAAATCCTCGGTCGCTGTAGCGAGCATGTCGACGTCGCCTTGCTCCAGCGTGAAACCTTCCTCGGCCAGTTCGATCGCCGGCTCGATCAACGCTGCCAGCGTCATCGTCCCGTACTTTTTCCGCGCATACTCCAGACCAGACACAGTGCCGGGCACGCCGACCGCCAGCCAGCCGATCGTACTCAAGCCCTTGATGATTTTTCCGTCCTTGTCCAGATACATGTCCCGGCTCGCTGCACGGGGAGCCTTCTCTCGAAAATCGAGGAAGGTCTTTCGTCCGTCGGCAAACCGGATCGTCATGAAGCCGCCGCCGCCCAGATTGCCGGCGGCCGGATAGACCACTGCCAGGGCGTATCCCACCGCGACAGCTGCATCTATCGCACTGCCGCCGCGCTTGAGAATGTCGACGCCGATCTTCGTCGCCAGGTGCTGTGCACTGACCACCATGCCCTTTTCAGCCGCGACCGGTGGCGCCGAGGCCGCGTTGGCCACGGAACCCACAACCAGCGACCAAGCGCAGGCAACCAGTATGCAGGCCCCCGTCAACGTTCCGAAGATGATGTCAATCCGACCTGCAATCCGACTTGCAATCCGACTTGGCCGAATTTTCAATTCGCCGCTTGGAACCAGCAAAGGCATGCAATCTTCTCTGTCGTTTTCAGCCCATTTCAGCGTCGCCTGGCGGCCGCGAACCGATGCTGAAGTCTAGTCAATTTCGCTGACTTGTTCCCGCTAATTCGCTATCCTGCGCCCAAGCCCGACGGCAATGCAGGTTTCGAGTCCTTTACGGGGTTACAGTCAAATGCTTCATGCGCGCCGCTTTGCTGCCGCTGCGACGGCATTCACGCTGATCGCAGGCGGATTTTTCGTCCTGCTTTTCTCAATGGCGGAATCATCCCGGGCCGCAGCGGCATCCGGCAGCTGCGCCAGTCCGGCCGAGATTACCGTCTTGCCGTCGCCGCGGGCGCCCTGGACCGGCGCGCCGCTGCGCGTCATGGTGGTCGCCGAGAAGCCGGTCGAGGGCGTGCTGTCGCTGATCGCGCCCGATGGAAGCGTCGCGGTCAAACCGTCCGACCGGCGCGGCGGCCCGCCTTATTCCTGGTTCGCCGAGGTCGCAGCACCTGCCGCCGGCACCTGGCACGCCAAGCTGGAACGCGACCCTGCATCGGCGGATTGCAGCCCGATCACCCGCGACATCGTGGTCAGCGCGCGCAAGCCGGAAGGCGTGCGCATCCCGGCGGGAAGCATCTGGCAGGTCAGCAACAGCTGGAACAGCACCAACGAAGCGCTGTTCTCGGCATGGATCGAAAAACTGTTCGACGCGCCGGTCGACCAGGATCTGTCCTGGAAAGCCTGGCACGAAGTGCTGCGCGACCAGTCCCGCAATTTCCTGTTCAATTATCTCGGACGCGGCGAGGACAATGCAAAGTCCGGTCTTCGTCCCGACTGCGCCGACTTCGTCTATTTCCTGCGCGCCTATTTTGCCTTCAAGATGGGGCTGCCGTTCGGCTATACCAATTGCTCGCGCGGCGTCGGCGGCAGGCCGCCGCAGTGCTACCAATGGTTCGACGTCGAGCATCCCGAGGTCACGCGGCCGCCCCCGCCGCCGGAGAAGGACGCAGCGCCGGTCGCGGCTGATGCCGCTCCGCCGCCTCCGCCAACTCCCGGCCTGCTGGGTTTATTTGGCCGGTCGCCGCCGCCGGCCGAACCAACCGCAACGCCGCCTGCGAAGCCGGTGCCGCCCACGCCGAAGCGCCCGACCAATCTCGGCGAATATCTGCGCGACGTCGGCGACGTCGTCCATACCGGGTCGGTGCGCGCGGGCGACGACAACGCCGATTTCTACACTGTGGCGCTGACCCAGCAGGCGCTGCGTCCGGGGACGGTGTACGGCGACCCCTACGGCCATGTGCTGATGCTGGTGCGTCGCGTGCCGGAAGCGAACGGCACGCCGGGCGTCTTCCTGGCGGTTGACGCCGAGCCCGACGGCTCGATCACGCGCAAGCGTTTCTGGCGCGGCAATTTCCTGTTCGCGCACGAACCCGCGCTCGGCAGCCCCGGGTTCAAGCACTTTCGCCCGATCACGCGCGAGAAGAACGGTCCGTTGCGGCGGCAGAGCAACGCCGAAATCGCCAGGAATCCGCAATACGGCGATTTCTCTCCCGAGCAGTCGCAAATCGCCGTCGAGGAATTTTACGATCGCATGGACGACGTGATGTCGCCGGAGCCGCTCGATCCGCAAAGCGCGATGACCGACGCCATCGCAAGCCTCAGCGAGCAGATCAGGACGCGGGTCACGGCGGTGGAAAACGGCCGGAAATATCAGGCCAAGGCCACTGGCGACGCCACCATGCCAGACGGCGCGGCGATCTTCGCGACCTCCGGCGCCTGGGAGGATTACTCGACCCCGGCGCGCGATTTCCGGGTGCTGATCGCCATCGACGTGGTGCGCGGATTTCCCGATCGCTTCGCGCGACGGGCGGACCGCTACGCGATACCGCCCGGCAAAAGCGTGGCCGATATGAAGAACGAATTGCAGGGCGTGCTGGCATCCGAACTGGCGTCGCGAAAAATCACCTATACCCGCAGCGACGGCTCGCAATGGACGCTGTCGGTCAAGGACGTGCTCGACCGCGCGGTGGATCTGGAGATGGCCTACAATCCCAACGACTGCGTGGAGCTGCGGTGGGGCGCGCCCGAGAACAGCGAAGAGGCCTCGACATGCAAGCGTCACGCGCCGGCCGCGCAGCGCGCGAAGATGTCGGAATACCGCCCCTGGTTCCGCGACCGGCACTGGCCGGCGCACAGCTGATGCTCAGAGCTTGCCGATAGACCCCACCCCTCTCGCCGAGAACGTGAGGTCCCGTTGTTGGTGGTAGGAAGTGGCCAACGACGGAACGAACCGACGCGACCCCATGGGCGACATGCGTCGAATCCTTCTCAATCACTTCACCTCGGTGCGGTTAGCACGATTGTCGTAATCAGACTTGGGAAAACAGGGCGCAGTGCTGATCGTCCCTGTGGGCGAGCAACTCAACTGTTTTTGCGTCACTTTTGCGTTCCGGGCTTGCGGGCTGGCTTCCGGCTCGCCGGTGCTGGCGTGCGGTGCGTCCCGGCAGCGCTATCGCAGGGCGCTGACCAGCAAGAGTGTCTTCAACAGGTCAGTGTTTCTACCTCATCTAAAGCGGGTAATCCGCTGAAGGCTTGATCTATCGCAGCGGCGGCGTATTTTTTTCAAAGGGGCAGGCTTGGTGGAGAACGTCCATGAAACAGATGAGCCTGAGCAAAGTTGCAATTGCGGCCTCGACCTTCACATTCGCGACGCTGCTCTCCTTTGGCTGGTGTGAGCAACGCGGGGTCTCACTGTCAGTCGAGAGCGCCCAAGCGCGGGTCGGTCGCCCGCTGACTCCCGTAAGCGTTGCGGGTGTTGCCCGTCGACAAAACCGCCGGGCTGCGTACGGGTATGGAGCCGGGGCAGTCGGCGCTGGCGTCGCAGGCGCCGCCGCCGTCGGCACGGCTGTTGCCGTCGGCGCCGCCACCTCACCTGGCTGGGGATGGGGCGGCGGGCCTTATTACACGGGCACGGGCTATACCGGTACGGGTTACTACGGCGGCGGCCCTTACTACAGAGGCGGAGCTTGGGGAGCTGGATATGGCGCCCCATATGGTCGTCCGATGAACGCAAACGCGTTTGGCGGTCCGGGTGTATCTCCGGTCGGCTGGTGGGGCGGCGTGAATAGCAACGACCGCGCCCTGTACATCAAAAATCTACACGACGCAGGGTATGATCCGAAGAACAACTTCAACGCGAACGGGAACATCAGCACTCAATAGCGTCAGGTCTCGTCGTCCATCGTCGTTTTGGTCCTCAGCGCGTATCTTGCGCATGGCTGTTCACGGCTGCCAACAAACTCGCTCGGGAAGGACCAGTTGATCTTCTCGATCAGTTGATCTTCTCGATGAAGATCGGGTCCCTCCCGGCTGCGTCGGCAACGACTGCATTCGCCCTGATCGCCACCAAGCGGAGCTGGCATGGAACCTTGGGAGCCGGACGATAGGTTGTCCGCCTTGTCCCGAGGCATTTGACACCAAATGACGGAGAAAAAGACGCTCATGGCCCGACGCGGACAGTCTGAAAGGTCCGGTCTTGCGTCAGCTGCTCAGCGTAACGTGCGTGGCTGGGCTATGACCGCTCTGGGCACGAAACGGACAAACCGGGCCGGTCGGTTGATGTCCGTTGTTGGTGGAAGATCGGAAGTGGTCAGCGGCGGGACGAAGCGGCGCAAATGACCCAACTGAGACATTGGCGCGGGGCTTCTGTCCCGCGTTTTGCGTTTAGGACCACGGCGGCTCTTCGCTCGCCCCGGCTGCCTCATGGTGGATCGTGACACCCGCCGAACGCAACCCGGTCAGCAATACAGTTCTTACAGAGGCAGGATCGAATCCAATATCCTTGGCGTTTGGTGGATGTGCTTCGCTGCCCTTCAATCGGAGCGCCAAGTGCAATTGCTCGCAAAGGTGCTGAACGACGAGATTGACCTGATCGTCAGTCATGATTTGCTTTTCCTGCTACCATTTTGCTACCCCATTAGGTAGCACACATGAAAATAGGGCGGTACGTGATTGGATCGCCCCAAGGATCAACCCCACGCGATTGCCCTTGGGCAGGCTCCAAAATCGTCCGCCTATCGGGGCAGACCGGAAGTGCTTGGCGCAAGGCCAGAATGACGCGATTGACCCCTTTGTATGGTCCGGCCGCGCGTTGCAAGAAGATTTCGTCGAATTGGCGGCGGCGGTCTTGCATCAATGTATCCGGCCTCTGATTGGATCATGTGGTGCTCCGGGCCATCATGGATATCAGCGCGCGTGCGTTCTCATTAACGGACAGGCCTCGATTGGGCCATTTGGGTCACCAGTGTTCGCACGCGCTCGGAAGACCGAACCTCCATCTCGTCTCATCCTCTCGCAGACCTCGGCTGGAAACTGTTGATAGGGTTACGTCATCGCTTGCTCCTCGTATCGCGTAGTTCCTTTGTTCGAGCCAAGGGCCGTTCCTTCGTCCCGGCCCGCAGAGCGTCGATCGCGTCGCGCGCAGGGGCGGTCAAGGCCGGCCGCCGCGCTTGGCTTGCGGCGGGCTCGGGCGTTGCCAGGCCGCGCCTTGACCGCGCCGAGCACGGCGCGAGGATCACGCGGGTCGGACGCCTGCATCGTCGGTCCTCGTCAGCTCGAAGGCGCGTCCTTTGGCCAGCACCGCCCAGGCGATCCGGGCAAGCTTGTTGGCGAGCGCGATCGCCAGCACGTTGTGGTGCAACCGCCTCTTGGCGGCTTCGATCCAGGATTTGAGCCCGTAACGTTCCCAGTCCTTTATCCTGACCAGCACAACCCATGCCGCCTGCACGAACAGAACGCGCAGGTAGCGATTGCCGCGCCTCGAGATTTTGCCGAGGATCGTGCGGTCTCCCGTCGAGATCTGCTTGGGCACCAGTCCGAGCCAGGCGCCGAAGTCGCGGCCTTTGGAGAATACGTCTCCAGTGCCGATCGCGGCCACCATGGCGCTCGAAATGATCGGCCCGATGCCGGGTACCGTCATCAGGCGCGAACATGCCTGATCCTGACGGGCCAGGGCTTCGATCTCGCCGGAGAGGCCATCGATGCGCTGATCCAGCCGGCGCCAGTCGACTCCTCGATGACATGCAACATGCGGGGCGACAGGTTGTCGGTGCGCGTCGCAAGGATGGTGGGCAGTTCCGTGCGCAGGAAGCCGATCCCCTGACGCACGGCGATCCCGCGTTCCAGCATGAAGGCGCGGATCTGGTTGATGATGCCGGTGCGTTGCGACACCAGCCGCTCGCGCACCCGATGCAGCGCCTGCAGATCCAGTTGCTCCGCGGTCTTGGTCGCCACGAACTTCATCGTCGGGCGCTGCACGGCTTCGGCAATCGCTTCGGCATCATTGAAGTCGTTCTTCTGTCCCTTGCTATAGGGGCGGACATATTTGGCCGGCATCAACCTGGCGTCGTGACCAAGCGATGCGAGTTTGCGGCTCAGGTGATGGGCGCCGACGCAGGCTTCCATGCCGATCAGGCAAGGTGGTATATTGGCGAGCCGCGCTTCCACTTGGCCACGCGACCACTTTTGCCGCAGCACGATGGCGCCGCGCGCATCGTGGCCCACGACGTGGAACGAGTTCTTGCCGATATCGATGCCGATCACGGCGATCGCGGTATTGGGTATCTGAGACATGGCGTGCTCCTTGTCTTTGGCGCCCCTTGCCAGCTTCGCTTGCTGGCGGGGCAGGAGCACGGCCGGACCATCCCATTAGCGGACCTGAAGCCCTATCCTGGCTGTGTGACGCGCACGACTGCGCCCGAAACACGCCTCTCGGGAAAGTGCTGCATGCCTTCCGGCAAATTGATCCAGGAATGTTTGGTCTGTTCCCACACCGACAACGGTGGTGGAAAATCAGCGTCCGCAAATGCACCAACGGCAATACGTGGCGGCAAAAGCATGACTAGATCTCGCAACGCCAATGGAACCCAACTGCGCCCTTGCTGAGCCTGAGGCCGACGTGCTTGGATCGTGGGTGCCTAGATAAAGCCACGAACTCGAACGAGGCTTGTTGTTTTCGCGCATCACGCAAAACGATCAAATCGGTTTGCCCGAATCAGGGTGGGGAACATGAAGTTCGTAACGGGTTTGCTTGCGGCAGCTCTCTTGATTGCGGGTGTTGAGGCAAGTCATGCGGCGGTCCGCATTGCGGATGACCGGGGCGGTCGGATCGGAACCTATGTCACTAAATTTCAGCACCTGCGCTCATCCGGCGAATCCGTGATCATTGATGGGCTCTGTGCCTCGGCCTGCACCATCGTACTTGGTGCGGTCCCTCACGACAAAATCTGCGTAACTCCGCGCGCGACGCTCGGTTTCCATGCCGCGTATGATTTCGGCGTCAACGGGCGCACCTTCACCGATCGCGAAGCAACCATGATGCTGTATTCGATCTATCCAACGCCGGTGCGGCGGTGGATTGCCGCGCGCGGAGGGTTGACACCTCAGATGATCTTCCTTCGTGGCAGGCAACTGCAGGCGATGTACCAACCGTGCTGGTCGATACGTTAGAATCGGCTGGATGCGGCTCCAAGTCGGCGCAGTCACGCGGGCCGCATCGGCGCTTGCGCGAATACAATGGATTACTGCCGGTCCATCGTATCGAACCTCGCCGCTCGCTTTGGCGCCTGCTGTGAAGGGTGGACCGGACATCGTCGGGGCGTGCGCCAGTCGACGCAAATGACCTGTTGGCGGACAATGGCCGCTCTGAAACGGGTTATCACCTTCCGTGCGGGCGTCTGGGATGGAACCGTCTGGCATGTGTCATATCTGTCTCACGCAGACGTATTTCCCCAAGGGGGGCTGTTCTGCCGCACTCTGGACGTATTCGCAGGTCGATGCTCACTCCTTGTTTTGGAGGGACTGTCAGCAGGTTGCTGTCTGTTCTTCTGACCAAAAGGAGACGTACCGTGATGAAAATTGTGACTGTTGCGTTTGCAACGCTTGGCATGATGGCTGCCGCGAGCGCTGCCGACCTCCCGCACCGACAGCCGGTGCCCGTCTATCCGCAAGCTCCTGTTGGCAAGATGCCGATTGGCAAGACCCCGATCGGGAAGACACCGATCGGCAAGACGCCCGTCGCGGCACGATACTGACAGGCCTCGCTGAATCAGTGAACGGACGAAGCGTGGCCAATAGAGCGAGGAGACTATGCCGGCTTGGGGGATTCGCGCTGGCTGTTTTGTTGCCGTGCAATTTCCAATCGGCTTCCGCACGCGAGATCGACACTCGCGTCGGATCGGAACGCTTTACGTCCCAGGAACTCCTCAAGCGCACCGCTAACGCGAATGCGCTTGAGGCCCGTGAATCCAAACCGGCAGCACAGTCGACGGCAAGGCTGGGATCAGCAAAGGGCCCGTACTACGTCGATTTCCGAGCCAGAACGGCCGCAAGCTGGGGCCACGCCTTCGTCTGGTATGGGAAGACGAGCGAGCGACAAGTTGAAGTCGCAGGCCTCACCCCTGCGGGAGACACCTTGGCTTATGTACTTGGTCACGTGACGTGGGTGCCGTCCGAGACCGGCGCAAGTTACGGCGATCTTGATCCGCAATACTTGACTGCGAGTTACCGAGTCTACTTGAGTGAGACAGACGCAAAAAGAGTTTTCGCCTATATCAAGAAGTTGCAGGCGACTACGCCGGTGTGGAACGCTGAAACGTTCAATTGCACAGGATTCATCGGCGACATCGCAGGTTTTATGGGATTGAAAGTTCCTAATCGCTGGCAGCGCCCTGAGAATTACGTCAACAGCCTCAAGGCGATGAATGGTGGGCGCCAGATGGTCCACCTGTCGTCAGAACAATAGCTCGCGCCTGGCAAGATATAAGCCTGCCCTATCGGTTGCCATAGAGCGCATGAGTCAGCTGTTGGCACGTTTGAGACATGCTGACCGGCACTGACGTTGTCCGTTCTGCGGGGTGGACCGACGTGATCGGCGAGCAGTCAAAACGACGCGATTGACCCTTAGCGACATCGACCAGCATTTCATGTTGCAGTAGCGAAGCCGGTTTCAGCCCTATCAAAATGCCCTTTAGTCGATACGATGCGGCGTCTTAAGCATAGGGGCCGGACATGGAGGCAGGAATTTCTCGGTGTTCTGGGTAGTACGGTAGCCACTTGGTCGGTTGCCACGCGCGCGCAGGAACGCGTTCGTCTGCGCAGAATCGGTGCTATCATGGAACAGCTGGGAGCGCAGCACAGGTCTCGCCGTAGGGAGGAGACCATGAAAAAAATCCAAGGGAGGAGATCATGAAAACAGCGTGGGCAACAGCATCGGCATTGCTGGCCGGCATTGCCATCGGAGCATTCGGCGTTCACGCGGTTGACGCACAGAAACGGCCGCCGGCCTATGTCGTCGCCGACAATGAGGTCAACGATCAAGTCAACTACATGAAAGTGGTCGCGCCCGTCGCCGAAAAGACTACCGCAGAGGCTGGCGGACGCTTCCTCGCGCGGGGCAAGGCCGTTTCGCTGTTCGGTGAACCGCCGAGAGGACGCCTGGTCATTGTTCAGTTCGAGAACATGGACCAGCTGCAGAAATGGTGGAATAACCCCGAGTGGCAGGCGGCCCACAAGAAGGGTGAGCAGTACGCCAAGTTTCGCGACATGGCTATCGAGGGCGTGAGTCCGTAAGTCGGAGGGTGGCGGAGTGTCACCGGCTGCAGAGCCGTCGGACGACGGTTGGAATCGCGGCGTGACGTTAAGGGAAAAGATTCCCTTTCACCAAGTTCACCCGGCGAATCTCGCTACCGATATTGCGGCCGCGGTCGCTCGAACTTGTGATCAATCTCAAGACTGAGGCACTCGGCCTCACCGTGCCAGCCTCACTGCTCGCCCGTGCCCACGAGGTGATCGAATAAGGACGCCGTTGCTGCGCGCCCGAGTCTCTTGTTGGCACGTTTGAGACATGCCGGCGGACTAGTCGGCGATGTCCGGTCACGAGGGGAGCGGACCTCCGCGGCGGCTTCAAGAGATGGCGCGCGTTCAGCTGAGCCATTGTTGAGGCGTTGCCGGCAAACTTGCGCTATCCGCGCCTGGTCCATCCCGGTGGACCCGGCGGCGGGACGGTTGCGGCAAAACTCGGCCGCGCCGCATGGGCGTCATAATAGGCGGCAAGATGACGCGCCGCGGACAACGCCTCGGCGCCTTCAGGCGCGAGCCTGACCCGCTCCAGGATCGGCATCAGATTGATGTCGGCAAAGGTGAATTGGTTGCCGACGAGATAACCGGTCTCTTCGACCGCACGATCGAGAATTCCCAATTGCTCGCGCACCGCCGGCAGTACCGCCTCGATCGCCGCGCGGTCCGGTCTTCCATCCAGCGTCTTCGCCGCGATATAGGCGTAGAGATAGGTGCGGATCAGGGTGCGGTCCATCACGGTGTTGACGAGCGAAACCCATTGCTCGACGAGCGTCGCAAGACGCGGATCAGACGGGAAGACAATGGGGCCTGCAAAGCTGCGGTCGAGATAGGTGGCGATCGCCTTCGATTCGAACAGCTCGACGTGGCCGTGGCGCAATACCGGCATTTTGCCGAGGGGATGAATGGCACGAAGCTCCGGTGAACCCAGTGTGGTCTCTTTGAGCGTATAGTCGATCCCCTTCTCCTCGCAGACCATGCGCACGACGCGCGTATAAGTCGATCGCGCAGAGCCGATAATTTCTGGTTTCGTCATGGCCACTCTCCTGGCTGATTGCAAGACAAGCCGCGGGCGCCTCGCAGTCCCTCAGGAACAGTCGAATCCGCTCGGGCCAGACCGACACCGCCTCGAAGAAAAATCTGGCGGCTGTGGGATTTGAGGGGCTTTGGATGCGATCGAACGAGAGGGCGCCGCCTAATTTACCTCCCAGGACGCATTGGAGAAACTGAGTGCCGCTGCCTGAGACGAACCGAAATTCCTGCCACCGACTTCCGGTTCCGGCACGTTTGAGACATGCCGGCTAACGCCGGCAATGTCTGCTTTCTGGGCTATTTCGGAAGTCCCGTTTCAGGCTCGTCAGGACCGGCTTTGACCCGATTCGGACATTAGCCGTCGGGCGCGGAACGATTAAATGGCCGTCCTATCCGCGTGCGATGTTTGCATTTCCGTTTCCAGCAGGGCGCCGGATGTGACATCATTAAATGACCAAGAGCTCCGGCGGATCGGCAGTAAGAGCGATGGGTCAGCAGGAGAGACACTCTCTGAACCTTATTGGCTTTGCCTTACCTGTTGCCGCTGCGTGGATGGGCTCGGCCTTCTGCGCGGCGCTCGGTCTGGCGGCTCTGACGCTTGCAACACTGGGACCGGGAGAGCACGGCACCCTCGTGGCACTAAAGGTAACCGCGCGGTTCTCGTTCCTGTTGTTTTGGCTGGCTTATGCCGCCGGAGCGATGACGACTTTATTCGGACCAGCTTTCGAGCCCCTTAAACGGTGCGGGCGTGAGTTTGGCCTCGCCTTTGCTTCAGCGCACCTGGTGCACCTCGGGCTTGTCGCGTGGCTCACTTACATTGGCCACGCGCCAGCTCGCGGGGTATTTCTTTTTTTTGGAGTCGCCGCCCTGTGGACCTACCTTCTTGTGTTGTTCTCGATCCCTCGTCTGCAAAAAGCGCTGGGGTCAAAGGGCTGGTGGTTCCTACGCGTGGTCGGGCTCAATTACATAGCCTATGCTTTTGCGACGGATTTTTTGGGATACCCGCAATTTGGCAGTTTCAAGTACTTGGTAGGATACTTGCCTTTTGCCGCTCTTTCCGTCGTCGGACCATTGTTATGTCTTGCCGCGTTCGTGCAACGCGCTGCATGGTTGCGGAAAACTTCTTCAAGACTAACCGGCTGATGGTCGCATTCACCTGGGACCATTCGAGGACGCGTTCGCACCTTGGCTACAATGATCGTACTTCCGGTTCTGGCACATTTGAGACATGCCGACCGCCACGATCAATGTCCGCTTCCGGTGGAAGACCGGAAAACATCTGCTCTGGTTGAGTATTTCGCATTTTGACCCTTCTCGGACGTCGGCGGCTAATTTTGCCGTGATGCAAAACACAGCGCTCAATTCAGAGACGTGGTAGGGTGTAGTCGCCTGCTTAAGGTGGCGACCATGAAGCGACGCGACTTCATCACGCTTCTCGGTGGCACGGCGGTGACGTGGCCACTCGCCGCGCGCGCGCAGCAGCGTGCTATGCCGGTGATCGGCTTCCTCAGCAGTACATCGCCTCAAGTGTATGCGGTCCGTCTGCGCGCGTTCGCCCTGGGGCTGAAAGAGGAAGGATATATCGAGGGCCAGAACGTGGCTATCGAATATCGCTGGGCGGGGGACCAAGAAGACCGACTGCCGGTGCTCGCGGCCGAATTGGTTCACCGTCAGGTCACCGTGATTGTGGCGGGCGGTAGTCCTGCGTCAGTGGCGGCAAAGGCGGCGACTGCCACAATTCCGATCGTGTTCGAGACAGCCAGTGACCCGGTCACGCTCGGCCTTGTAGCAAGCCTAAATCGGCCGGGCGGAAACTTGACGGGTGTGACCAATTTGAACGTCGAGGTAGGGCAAAAGCGGCTGCAGCTGCTGCGCGAATTGCTGCCTGCGGCAACCAACATTGCCGTCCTTGTCAATCCTTCCGCTCCGGCCATTACCGAGCAATTCATACGCGACCTGCAGGCGGCCGCTGCCCCCTCGGAATGCAGCTCAATGTTCTGCAAGCGAGCACCGATCGCGACCTGGATACGGTCTTTGCAGCATTCCGAGCCGACGCGCTCGTCATCGGCCCCTATCTATTCTTCAATTCGCGCAAGGAACAGCTTGGCGCACTGTCGCTCCGCCACGCGGTGCCCGCTATCTTCATTTATCGCCAGTTCGTCGCGGCCGGCGGCCTGATGAGCTACGGAGCCAATGAGGCGGAAAGTTACCGTCTGGTCGGCATCTACACCGGAAAAACTCTCACAGGAGCGAAGCCGGGTGATCTGCCGGTCCAAAGGGCGACCAAGGTAGAGCTGATAATCAACCTCAAGACTGCAAAGGCGCTCGGCATCACTGTTCCGCTCGCGCTAAGCGGCCGAGCCGACGAGCTGATCGAGTAGAAATGCAATTTGTGCGCTGCATGAGTCCGTTCATGGCACGAAACGGACATGCCGGGTCGGTCGGACGATGTCTGCTCTTGAGGGTAGAACGGACATGCCGTTCAGGCGAGGCCACTTCCGTTTTTGACCCGGATGTATGGTCCGGCCGCGCGTTGCAAGAAGATTTCGTCGAATTGGCGGCGGCGGTCTTGCATCAATGTATCCGGCCTCTGATTGGAGCATGTGGTGCTCCGGGCCATCATGGATATCAGCGCGCGTGCGTTCTCATTAGCGGACAGGCCTCGATTGGGCCATTTGGGTCACCAGTGTTCGCACGCGCTCGGAAGACCGAACCTCCATCTCGTCTCATCCTCTCGCAGACCTCGGCTGGAAACTGTTGATAGGGTTACGTCATCGCTTGCTCCTCATGTCGCGCAGTTCCTTTGTTCGAGCCAAGGGCCGTTCCTTCGTCCCGGCCCGCAGAACGTCGATCGCGTCGCGCGCAGGGGCGGTCAAGGCCGGCCGTCGCGCTTGGCTTGCGGCGGGCGCCGGCGTTGCCAGGCCGCGCCTTGACCGCGCCGAGCACGGCGCGAGGATCACGCGGGTCGGACGCCTGCATCGTCGGTCCTCGTCAGCTCGAAGGCGCGTCCTTTGGCCAGCACCGCCCAGGCGATCCGGGCAAGCTTGTTGGCGAGCGCGATCGCCAGCACGTTGTGGTGCAACCGCCTCTTGGCGGCTTCGATCCAGGATTTGAGCCCGTAACGTTCCCAGTCCTTTATCCTGACCAGCACAACCCATGCCGCCTGCACGAACAGAACGCGCAGGTAGCGATTGCCGCGCCTCGAGATTTTTCCGAGGATCGTG
This sequence comes from Bradyrhizobium erythrophlei, assembly GCA_900129675.1. GTDB lineage: Bacteria > Pseudomonadota > Alphaproteobacteria > Rhizobiales > Xanthobacteraceae > Bradyrhizobium > Bradyrhizobium erythrophlei_A. Next base: position 309,566 of record FSRD01000002.1, read on the forward strand.
CGGTCTCCCGTCGAGATCTGCTTGGGCACCAGTCCGAGCCAGGCGCCGAAGTCGCGGCCTTTGGAGAATACGTCTCCAGTGCCGATCGCGGCCACCATGGCGCTCGAAATGATCGGCCCGATGCCGGGTACCGTCATCAGGCGCGAACATGCCTGATCCTGACGGGCCAGGGCTTCGATCTCGCCGGAGAGGCCATCGATGCGCTGATCCAGCCGGCGCCAGTCGCCTGCCAACTCCTCGATGACACGCAACATGCGGAGCGACAGGACATCGGTGCGCGTCGCAAGGATGGTGGGCAGTTCCGTGCGCAGGAAGCCGATCCCCTGACGCACGGCGATCCCGCGTTCCAGCATGAAGGCGCGAATCTGGTTGATGATGCCGGTGCGTTGCGACACCAGCCGCTCGCGCACCCGATGCAGCGCCTGCAGATCCAGTTGCTCCGCGGTCTTGGTCGCCACGAACTTCATCGTCGGGCGCTGCACGGCTTCGGCAATCGCTTCGGCATCATTGAAGTCGTTCTTCTGTCCCTTGCTATAGGGGCGGACATATTTGGCCGGCATCAACCTGGCGTCGTGGCCAAGCGATGCGAGCTTGCGGCTCAGGTGATGGGCGCCGACGCAGGCTTCCATGCCGATCAGGCAAGGTGGTATATTGGCGAGCCGCGCTTCCACTTGGCCACGCGACCACTTTTGCCGCAGCACGATGGCGCCGCGCGCATCGTGGCCCACGACGTGGAACGAGTTCTTGCCGATATCGATGCCGATCACGGCGATCGCGGTATTGGGTATCTGAGACATGGCGTGCTCCTTGTCTTTGGCGCCCCTTGCCAGCTTCGCTTGCTGGCGGGGCAGGAGCACGGCCGGACCATCCCATTAACGGACATCGGGTCCGATCAATTTACGCCGTTTCTAACTCGCTGCCAGGTCGCAAGGTGTTAGACTGCAACGCATCGCAAAAAGGCGTGGTGCAGATGGAAGGACAGGTCTTAGGAGCTGCGGCGGCTGTGTGGAAGCGCGCCAAAAGGCACACAGCATTATTGCACGAAGCAGGATACCTCTTGCTTGGCCTTGTTTCGCTCGCGACAGTGACCGGCCTGTATTTTTGGCCGGACGTGCCCCTGGTCGCAGCGGCGTTCACCTATTTGGTCGTACTTGTCCTGTTGTCCCTTGTAAGTAACCTCTCGTCCCTGATCGTTCTTTCGTTCATTGGCGTCTGTTTCCTGAGTTATTTTTTCGCTCCTCCGATCTACAGCTTCCGCGTCGATTACGCACAAGACCTCATCACAATATCCGCGTTTGTGATTACCTCATTCGTCGTCAACTTGCTGGTAACGAGAGTTCGCGACGCCAACCAAAGATTGGAAGTCACTAACAAAGCGTTGCGGATCGAGAACGTGGAGCGCAAGCGGGCCGAGCAAGCCCAGCGGGAAAGCGAAGACAAGCTCCGTCAAATCATCCAAACGGGACTGGGCTCTGAAGGCAAGAAGGCCGAAGTACAGCCCGGATTCAAGGCACAGGTGCAAGCCATTCTAAATGTGATTCCCGCGCATACCTGGTACGCGTCTCCGTCTGGCGGGCTCACCTTCGTGAACAAACGAACTGCAGACTACCTTGGTCTTCCGAAAGATCATCCTCTGCGTTTCGGCATCGACGTTGGCGCACGGTGGGACGCCCATCTTCCCTTCGTGCATCCGGACGACCGCGCAGAAACACAAGAAAATTGGTCGACCCGTCTGCGCACGGGAGGCGGCGGTGAGGGGAGTTTTCGAGTTCGTGAGGCTCAAGGAGACTATCGCTGGTTCCTCAGTCGCGCCGAACCGCTCCGAGCGAGCGATGGAACCATACTGCAGTGGGTCGGAGTGAATCTGGATATTGAAGACCTCAAGTGCGCCGAGCAAGCCCTGCGGGAAAGCGAACGAGGTGCACGTTCAGCAATTGACGGGATAGCCGGTCTCGTTGCGATCATGGCCCCGAACGGTGAAGTCGAAACCGTCAATCGCCAATGCCTCGAGTATTTTGGCCGATCGCTCGAAGAGCAAAAGAACTGGGAAATAACCGATATGGTGCATCCTGAAGACCTTCCCCATATGCTTGAACTTTTTAAGAAAGCGATAGCCTCCGAGATTCCCTACCACTTCGAACAACGCCTGCGCCGCTTCGACGGTGAATATCGTTGGTTTGACACTCGCGGCGGCGCTGTTCGCGATGACACCGGGCGCGTCGCGCGCTGGTACGTTCTACTGACGGACATTGAGGATCGCAAACGAGCGCTGGCGCGATTGGAGCTGATGCAATCGGATTTCGCCCACATGAACCGCGTCGCGACGATGGGCCAGTTGACGGCCTCGATCACCCATGAAGTGAACCAGCCGATCACAGCGGCAATCACATATGCGTTAGCCGCTAGGCGTTTCCTAAACGCGGAGCCGCCAAACTTTCATGAGGTGGATGAAGCGCTCTCTCTTATTGTCAAGCAGGGGAATCGCGCAGGCGAGGTCGTCGAGCGAGTTCGTGCGCTCATTAAGAAGGTGCCCGCACGAAAGGACGCCGTAGCGATTGACGATGCCATCCTTGAGGTTATTGCTCTCACCCGTACGGAGGCCGCAAACAATGGCGTGTCGGTGCGGACGCAATTTGCGGAGGGCTTGCCGCGTGTCCAAGGCGATCGGGTCCAACTGCAACAAGTGATGCTGAATTTAATCGTCAACGCCATTCAGGCCATGAGTGGCATTGGGGAAGGCGCGCGCGAATTACAGATCAGCATCGAAGCCGTCCCGTCCGAAGGTGGCGTGCGCGTCGGGGTGCGGGACACCGGCCCGGGGCTGAACCCGGAGAGCCTCTCGCGTCTGTTCGAGCCATTCTACACGACCAAGCCCGAGGGCATGGGCATGGGCCTATCTATCTGCCGCTCGATCATCGAAGCCCACGGCGGACGGCTGTGGGCGATCCCGTGCGAACCGCAGGGTACTCTCTTTCAGTTCACGATCCCTGCCACCTGAGCGGACGGATCGTGATCGAGTCGATGTCGCTCTTTGGCACCTAACGGACCTCGGTCCGGCAATGGTCGATGTTCGTTGTCGGACGCAAAGCGGACCTAGCCCCGTCGCCGGCCGACGTCGCGTTTTGACCCATCTGAGACATGAGCGACTCAAGGCTTCTGCAGTGCAAAAGCATTGTTCGTCTTTTTGCTAAGCGTGATATTGTGCCCTCTACCGCATGAGGCGACCCCACGGGAGTGTCTCATGGCAATCCACATTCGACGGCGAGAATTCATATCACTGCTCGGCAGCGCGGCGGCTGCGTGGCCGCTCGCGGCGCGCGGGCAGCCGAGCGAGCGCGTGCGCCGCGTCGGCATGCTGATGCATCTTGCCGCGGACGATCCGGAAGGACAGCCTCGCATCATCGCGTTCGAGCAGGGTATGCGGGAATTGGGTTGGGCCGTCGGCCGCAACCTGCAGATCGACTACCGCTGGGCCGCTGGCGATCCAGACCGCTTTCGCAAATGCGCGGCGGAACTGGTCGCGCTTGCACCGGACGTCGTCCTGGCTGCCAGCTGCACCCCGCTCGTGGTCGCATTGCAACAGGTGACTGCCAGCGTTCCAATCGTGTTTGTGGGGGTCGCCGACCCTGTCGGTGCAGGCTTGGTCGAGAGTTTGGCACGCCCGGGCGGCAACGCGACCGGGTTCACGGTCTACGAATACAGCATGAGCGGAAAATGGATCGAGCTGCTCAAAGAGATCGCGCCTCGAGTGACGCGAGCGGCGGTCGTTCGAGAACCCGCCATAAGCGGCACTGGCCAGTGGGGTGCCATCCAGTCGGTGGCGCCGTCTCTCGGGGTGGAGCTGTTCCCCATCGGCGTGCGCGATGCGGGCGAGATCGAGCGCGCGATCATTGCATTCTCACGCGGGTCGAACGTTGGCCTGATTGTGACGGGGAGTCCGTCGACCTCAGTCCATCGCCACCAAATCATCGCGCTGGCCGCTCGGCTCCTTTTGCCCGCGGTCTACCCCTACCGCTACTTCGTCGCCAGCGGCGGGCTGCTCTCATACGGACCCGACCCGACTGACCAGTTCCGGCGAGCGGCTGGCTACGTCGATCGCATCCTCAAGGGCGAGAAGCCGGCCGACCTGCCCGTGCAGGTGCCGACAAAATACGAACTAGTGATCAACCTGAAGACCGCGAAAGCGCTCGGGCTTGAAGTACCAGCAGCGCTGCTCGCCCGCGCCAATGAGGTGATCGAATAAACTGCAGGTTGCTGCGCTGCATATGTCGCCTATTGGCACAACTCGGACATGCCGCCGTGGTCGCTCTATGTTCGTTGTTGGGGCAGAGCGGAAAACATATGCTCCCATTGAGCTTTTCAGCCTTTGACCCTGGCTTTGTGAGAACGTGAAATCTTGCGAACGCTGGAGCATCTACTTCTCAGATCACGCGGCACTGGAGCTCAGTATGCTCTCCGTAGTCTCAGAAGCGGCGTCAGAAGGAATGCGTTTCTCTGCAATTTGCGCGCCGTCGCGTTTTCACACAGCCAAGACCCACAACGGACTCGTGCGCGCAGGATTAGGATCGGGAGCAAGCGTTTGGGCTCAAATCCTGGGCAAAGACATCGAGCAGGAACGAACGATCCCGCGGCCATATCTCGCGCGCTCGCAGATATCCCTTTTCCAGCAACTGGCGCACGAACGCTTCTATTTGGCGGTCTTTTGGTGTTGTCCACGCTTCATCGATGAATTGGCTGGCACGTGGGCCGCGAAAGTGAAATTCTGCATCCAGGTATCTTTTGGTGCCGTAATAATTTTGGACAGCCACAATCAATTGCTGATGTCGGTCAGGCTCGCAGAGAGCTGGCCCCAACAATCCAGCAAGATCCAGGATCGCGCCTCGATTTCGCTCAACCGAACTCCTTGAAAAGCGTTCCTCGAACTTGCCCGGGTCGTCCAAATCAGGCGCGGCCGGCTTGGATGAGGGGAATGACTCGGAAATCGTGAGCGCGCGCCCGGCTTTGAACGATCCGTCTGCCGCGATCGGATCACGCGGGCCCAGGATTCGTTTATGTTCACCGGCGAACAACATCGCTGCCATGATCACGCCTAGCGCCAGCGAAATACGAATTGCGCCCATCCGTTATCTCTTATCGGGCCGGCAACTCAGCCGGGCGCGGTGCTCTCTTTCGCTCTTGCGAGCAACCGGGTTCGCTACCGGGTTGATAAGAATGTCGCGGGACCTCTCCGCGACCCAACGTTCGACGTCGAGGGCGAAGTCACCCTCGCGTATTGTATCGGTTTCGTGCACCCTGACCATGGCCTCAGTCACCCTATCGTCTAACGGCGTCTTGAAAGCCTTTGCCGCGAGGTCCAACTGCGCACTCTCCTTATTGGAGGTGCAATGGCCGAAACATGGAGCGATGCTCAACCACGCCCGCGCATACTTGGTCGCCGCGGCAAGTACCGATCTCTCATATAGTCGTTGCACGGGCTTTCGCTGAGATCGTTGGCCGTAGCCAGCACGTCCCGTCGCAGGCTGTCGCGGACTTCGTCGCCATCGCTTCCGTTGGGATCGTAATTTTCACGCGGGTCATCGCTGGTGCCGATGCGATGAAACGAAGGCACCCTCGCGTCGGGCATCAATTGCCGCGGAGTCACCAACCACTGGACGGTCGCATAGGAAGCGAACATCAGCGCAACTGCTATAGCCATAAATCGATAGCTTGCCACGATGAAATCTCCAGTAGATTGTATCTAGCTTTCTACCAGACGAAGAATTAATACTCTGATATTAGACATCGCGCGACAGGGGCGCGGCCGATCAAAGCGGAAGGCGGCGTATATTCTTCGCCAAAACGTCCCTCAGCGGCCCTTTGACTTAACGGACCATGACTGACAGCGAACAAAAGCTCTTGGTAGCGCTCGTCTTGATGGTCAATCAATATCTGGACGAGCACGGCGACGAAGTAGACAGCCGTTCAGAGTCTGCCGGAGAACATGCAATTGAGGCACTTGCGGACTACGGCTTGATGGAGGGCGTTGACACCCGCTTCGGGCGATGGACGGAGGCGGGCAAACAGTTTCGTCGAGAGGAGGCTGGAATACGAGAACGCGTACAGGTGGACTATCCAAATCAGATTAAGTTGGTCGGGAAATTGAAACCGGAGGAATGATGAGCACTTCCGGTTTTGGCACGAAACGGACAAACCGGGCCGGTCGGTTGATGTCCATTGTTGGCGGAAGATCGGAAGTGGTCAACGGCGGGTCAAACCGGCGCGATTGACCGATCCCGGATCTTGGCCCTAGCCCAACATCAACCGGCCGTGCTTTGATGAATTGGGCTGACGTTCCGGTTTTAGGGGAATTTTTTTGGCAGGCGAGACCGTGACGAGGCGACTGGCAGAAGCACCGATGAAAGATCGCGGGGACGACGCCGGTTTGGCTGGCAAGGTCGCGATCGTCAGCGGTGGCGGCGCCGCGGGCGATGGTATCGGCAACGGCCGGGCTGCGGCGATCCTGCTGGCGCGCGCCGGCGCCAGGGTGGTGGTGGCCGATCTCGATGTTGGGCTTGCCGCGCGCACGGTCGAAATGATCGAGGCCGAGGGTGGCAACGCTGCGGCGGTGGCCTGCGACGCGACCCGAGAAGCCGAATGCAAACGGCTGGTCGAGGCCGCCGTCGACCGCTGGGGCCGGCTCGATTTCCTCGACAACAATGTCGGCATCGGCAGCCGCGGCAGCGTCGTCGACGAGAAGCCCGAGGAATATCGGCGCGTGATGCAGGTCAACGTCGAGACCATGTTCCTGCTTTCCAAACACGCCATTCCCGCCATGATCAAGACCGCCAAAGGCGGAGCGATCGTCAACATCTCGTCGATCTCGGCACTGCGGCCGCGCGGCCTAACCACCTACACGACCTCGAAGGCCGCGGTGATCGGACTGACCCAGGCGATGGCGGTCGATCACGGCCGCGACAACATCCGGGTCAACTGCATCTGCCCGGGTCCGATGTACACGCCGATGGTCTACGCCCGCGGCAACGGCATGAGCGAGGCCGCGCGCGCCCAACGCGCCAACGCCTCGGTGCTGAAGACGGAAGGTACCGGCTGGGACGTCGGCCACGCCGTGAAATTCCTGCTCAGCGACTACGCCCGCTATATCACCGGCCAGGTGCTGGTGGTCGACGGCGGTGTCACGCTGCAAGGTCCGGAACGCGATTCGCGCGATCGTTGATCACGGTTGCGGTGGGGTGCCGCCGCACACTGTTCGGGGGGCCTACCCGCCCATCAAGCCTTCACCGGCCGATTGGCATGGCTGATCTGCGGCACGCCGCGATTGAGCGACATGTGGGAATGCGTGCATAGCCAGCCATCGGCATTCCTGGAAAACAGCATCGTGGCCCGGCCGGGCCGCGGAAACGGGGTGCCATCGGGCTGATAGCCCGTGCTCGTCCACGGCGCGATCACGGTCGCCATCATGCTGTCGGGGGACGCCAGCACCGAGGTCTGCTCGAGGATGAAACGGAAGTCGGTGGTCTTTGGCCAGACATTGTCCCATTGCGTCGCGACCCATTCGTCCAGGCCGGAGATGACATCGTTGTGCGTGCCGAAGGCAAGCACATCCGGATGGAACAGCGGCCGTGCCGAGGCATAGTCGACCTCACGGACATAGCCCGCGAAGGTTTCCAGCCACTGGCGGAAGAACTGCGTGAGTTCCGGGTTCGCGGTCGGCAAAGGATTCATCACCTGCTCCACATTCGGCGGCAACCTTATTGCCGCGAACCGGAGTGGGTACCGGGCGTCAGAGTTTATCCACCAGACTTATCGGGCGATCCTGGTCCGTCGCGACGGATCAGGCTCCCTCGGGGCGCGGCCCAAGTGAGATATTGTTCGGAGCGCTCGGCGGACTGCGCCGACCGCGTCCGCCGTAGCTCGACGAGCGAAGGCGGAAGGCGTAATCCCCCGTTCCGACGGGTGTAATCATCTGTATCCGGACGTGCTCGCAGAGCCTGATTTCTCGAGCCATTTCAAGCTGATTTGCCCCGTCCAGACCTCGCTAAAAAAATATTCCGCTTGTCCCGTCGGGCAAATCAGTGGCGTTTCTCCGCGCGTCTCACCCGACAAGAGGGGCGGCTCGCGATCGTCACGAAACGTGCGGTGGGATGCGGTGGACGCGGATGCGCTCTTGACGAACAGCGTGTGACGCGGACGGCGAAGTCGTGTGGTCCTGTAGTCCAGTACTTTTTTCGTCGGGCAAAGAACGCGAAAAGCTGATAAAAATCAAAATCTTCGGCGATTTTGGCTCACAAAGAAGAAGGCCCGCCCGAACGAGGCAGGCCCAATAGGCCCTAGACCGTTCATCCCTTTGAAAGCGGACGTCGAACCCTCGCTCGTTCACGTCAGCCAAGCGGCCACAAGCAGACTTCGCGAGACGAGATTGATTATGGCGCGTCCCTCCAATCAGTCCGCCGGACGGGCCAGCATGCTGGGGTGTCACAGTGGACTGTGCGGGCGAGACGAAGTGCTCCGCAGAACTTATTGATTTAGATCAACGAAAGGTCCGCTAACTCGTCGCACTCGGATGCTGCGCAAAAGCGATACGAAAGGCCACGTCGGGCTGCTACGCCCGTCCGCATCAAAGAGACCGATTTAGCGACAATTCCACGTCCGATCGAACGGGCTCCGGTAGCCTGTTGATCATTTAATCGGAGAGCTTCATGAGAACCTTCAATCCGTTGGTGCTGTTAGTACTTCTCGTTACGCAATCGGCCTCGACACACGCTGCGGATTTGAACGGAGCTTGGACGGTCGACGCCTCGGCCTGCGGTGAGGTGTTTACCAAAGAGAATAACAAGCTTGCTTTCAAGCAAGATGCTGATCTCCACGCGGGCGGTTTAATCGTCCAGGGAAAGCAAATAACCGGCACATTTCAAAAATGCACTGTCAAATCGTTGCACGATGACGGGTCGGATGTGCGAGTGATTGCGTCGTGCTCGGACGGTGTCGCGGTTTCAGACGTAGCGTTCGACGTGAAAATCTCCGGTGAGAATAGGATGACGCTCAGCTCCAAGGAGCCGGTGCCAGTGGAAATGCGGTATGTTCGCTGCTCGATGTGAAGTCCGCGCGGCGAAGTTCAAAGCAAAACTCGGGCGTCATGTGCCGCGAGATCGCGAAACTCTGCCTCCGAATGACTCTGCTGTTTGAAGAGTGAAATTGATGCGTGCGAGGCTCCTGTCACGCGCCAGGTGTCCGAATCCGCGTGTGAGGGGGCGGCCTGCATTGACGCGACGGCCGCTCATCTCGGGATGCGAACGTTTAACGTGTCTGCGAGGTGCCCCCAGCGATAATCAGGGTTTGGCTTTGCTGTCCTTGGCCGTCAGTGCAACCGAGGCCTCTGTCGTCAGCAGCAGGAAAGTAAATGTCTCCTGAAGATAGAGGCGGACCGTCTTGTCGTCATGACTGAGATAGCCGATCGAGACATCCTCTCCGATATGCAGTGCGAAATCGCCGCCGCGCGTCGTCAGCACGAATGCGCCGTTGACCGCCGGGGCCCAGATGATTTCGCCGTCCACGAGCTCCTTGATGTGCCGCAGCACGGGATAGCCGTGGTCGCTGCTCTCGCTCAGGGCTGTATAGGCATCGGCGCCCAGCAACACCGAATAGGGGCCGTTGACGCCCTCGAGCCGCAATTTGCTTAAGGCATGGGCAATGACGTCGGGATAGGCGCGCACGTCGGGCGGAAGGGTCAGCACCGGATTGCTGGTTCCCTCGCGGATGCCGCCGATGCCTGCGGCGGCGTAGCCCTCGAAGATCGCCCGGTCCTCCGCAAAGGCCAAAAGCCGAGCGGCGTCCTTGGCAGGCTGCCAATCCGAATCGTTGGCGCCACGCTCCACGTCATCGATCTGCTGGCGATCGAGTTCGAAGGGAACGCGCAGTTCGACCAGCGGCTTGACCTCACGCTGTCGCGCGAGGATTCCGTCTCCGGGTGCGGCGACATTGCGCAGATGGCCGGTGCCGATGGCGGAAAGCGCCATTCCACCCGGCCCCTGAACGTCGACGACGCGCCGTCCGGCCAGGTAGCGCTTGATGGTGCGCGACGTTTCCTCTTCAATCTCGGACCAGGCCGCGTCGGAGATCGGGGCAAGCTCGCGGTGAAGATTATTCATGACGCAGGGTCTCCTTTGAGCGAACCAATCTCGAGCGAACCTTCGCGCCTCGGCGCCGGCTTGGGCGCTGCGACGGCAGGCGTGGGCGAAGGTCCCGCAGCCTGATCGTCGGCCGCGACATTTTCCAGGAACGTCGCTGAAGGCACGAAGAACAGAGTGCCGGTCCTGGCAGCGCTGAAATCGAGCAAACGATCGTAGTTGCCGGCAGGCTGACCTACGAACATGTTTTCGAGCATCTGTTCGATCGTTCGCGGCGACCGCGCGTAGCCGATGAAATAGGTGCCGAATTCCTTCTCGGCGACGCGGCCGAACGGCATGTTGTCGCGGATGATCTTGATTTCCTTGCCGTCCACCACGACCTTGGCGAGCGCGTTATGGGCGTAAGCCGGCTTAGTGGCGTCGTCGAGCTCGATGTCCGAAAGCTTGGTGCGGCCGATAATACGCTCCTGCGCTTCAGTGGATAGCGCATTCCAACCAGCCAGATCGTGCAGGTATTTTTGCACGATAACGTAACTGCCGCCGGCGAAGGCGGCGTCTTCAGCTCCCACATAAGCGGCATCGACCGCGGCCTGCCCGGTCGGGTTTTCGGTTCCGTCGACAAAGCCGATCAGATCGCGGTCGTCGAAATAGCGAAAGCCATGCACTTCGTCGACCGGCGCAACGGCTCCGCCGAGCCGGGCCATGATTTGCGTCGCCAACTCGAAACAGAGGTCCATGCGTTTGGCGCGAATGTGGAAAATGAGATCGCCTGGCGTTGCCACCGCATGGCGCGGGCCGGACTGGATTTCCCGAAAAGGATGCAGTTCCGCCGGCCGCGGTTGGCCGAAGAGCCTGTCCCAGGCGTCGGATCCGATCCCCATCACGCAGGAGAGGTTTGCCTCGATATCGCGGAAGCCAACCGCACGGACCAGCGCCGCAAGATCGCTGCAAAACGACCGGACGGCCGCGCTGTTCGCCGTACCGGGATTGATCGTGACCACCAGAAAGATCGCGGCGCGGGTCAAATCCTGAACCACCGGCTGGGACACGGGCAGGTCGGATGGGGTGCCGGGCGCGGTCATTGGACCTGCTCGGTTCGTCGTGCCCCGTTACAAGAAACCATTCGCCATGTGCCTGATCTGTGCAGGATTGCCGACGAAAGCGATACGAACCAATCTGCGGTCGCCTGTCGTCTCGATGCACCACCGATTTGAAATCGGCTGTGCGGCAGCACTTTATCGGCAGTCTGGCCCGGGTTCAAATACGGGGGAGCAATCGCCTCCTGCGCTGGCGCACACATGGGGGCCCCGTCAACGTCGACGGCCTTCATTCCGCGTGACGCCATGGGGCCTGTCGCGGCGGCCGAATCCCGCTTGGTCTACCTGCGCCTTCGGCTAAGCTGTCTGGCATCAATTCACCAGCCAAGAGTGATCACATGACCGGGCAGGATTCGTCGGATTGGCTGGGCCTTTCAGGCCGCGTTTGCGTAGTGACGGGCGGCGGTGGCGGCATCGGCTGCGCCACGGCTGTGAGCGTCGCGCGCGCCGGCGCCCGTGTCGCGGCGATCGATCTCGACGAACGCGGCCTCGAGGCGACGGGCGCAGAGCTGAGCAAATTGGGTGGGGAGCATGTCGTGACGCGATGCGACACCACCAGCGCCGAGAGCGTGTCCGCCGCAGCCGAGACGATCGAAAAATCGCTCGGACCGTGCAGCGTGCTGGTGAACACCGCGGCGGTGCTGCGGCCGGGAGCGCTGGACACCCTGTCGCTGGCCGAATGGAACGCGGTTCTCGCGGTCAACCTGACCGGCTATTTCCTCTGCGCGCAGAGCTTCGGCCGGCAGATGCGCAAGCTCGGGCGCGGTAGCCTCGTCCATATCGCGTCGATTGCGGGCAGCCATGCGCAGGGGCAGAGCGGCGCCTACAGCGTCAGCAAGGCCGGCGTCATCATGTTGTCGCGTCAGCTCGCCAGCGAATGGGGACCGCACGGCATCCGCAGCAACGTCGTCAGCCCGGGAATGGTGATCACGCCGATGAGCCAGTCGTTCTACGATACGCCGGGCGTCACCGAACGGCGCACCGCCGTCGTGCCTTCCCGCCGCATGGGCATGCCGCAGGACATAGCCGACGCCATCCTGTTCCTCGCCAGCGACCGCGCGTCCTATGTCAACGGCGACGAGATCACCGTCGACGGCGGCTATGCCAATATGCTGATGAATCTGGTGCCGCGGCCGGGGTTCTGACTTGGGGAGCCCGCCAAGGCGGGCGCCCGGAGTTGTGACCAAGGTCACATGGATCGCCCGACTTCTGGCGCATTATAATAGCGTTATAGATATCCGTTGAGGTCCGGATGCAGTGCACGAATTGCGCAGCCGAAGTCCCGAAGCAAAGGAAATTCTGTGGGCAGTGCGGAGCGCCGGTAGTGCGCCACTGTCCGGCCTGCGGCGCGGCAAACCCAGCCCTAAACAAGTTTTGCGGCGACTGCGGGACCAGATTGCGCGTGGATTCTCCCGCGGTGGTACCGACGGCACGGGACTCGCGCCCGATCGAGCGCCGACAGCTTACGGTACTGTTTTGTGACCTGGTCGGATCGACTGCGCTCTCCGCGAGGCTCGATCCCGAAGACTTCAGCGCAATCATCGCCGGCTACCGGCGCTGCATTGCTGAAACCGTTGCCCGCTTCGACGGCTTTGTCGCGCGATATCTTGGGGACGGCGCGGTGGTATATTTTGGCTATCCTCAAGCGCACGAAGACGACGCGGAGCGCGCCGTTCAAGCCAGCCTCGCATTAGTGCAGGCGGTCGCCGCCTTGCCCACCAAGGAAAACTTGAGCGCGCGTGTCGGTGTTGCAACGGGCGTCGCGCTTGTCGGCGATATGTCGGACGGCGCGATTTCCGAGGAGCATGGCATCCTCGGCGACACCCCGAATCTTGCCGCCCGACTGCAATCGCTCGCACAACCCGGCTGCGTTGTTATCTCGGATCGCACAAAGACGATCGCGGGATCGCAATTCGAGTATCTCGATCTCGGTAAAGTCGAGATCAAGGGATTCGTAGAGCCGGTCGCTGCCTGGCGAGTCGCAGGCAAGACAGCCGTGACCAGCCGATCGCACGCTCTCCAAAGCTGCGATTTGCTGCCGCTGATCGGCCGTGATGAAGAAATGGAGCTACTTCTGCGCCGATGGGAGCGGGCCAGGAGTGGCGAAGGTCAGGTGGTGCTGCTTTCTGGTGAAGCGGGGATCGGCAAATCACGGCTCACCGTCGCGCTGTTGGAACAGCTTGCTCGCGAGCCGCACATACGCCTGCGGTACTTCTGCTCGCCGCAGCATACCGACAGCACCCTCTATCCGGTGATCGGCGAGATGTTGCGCGCCGCTGGCTTTGCTCACGATGACAGCCAGCAAGCGAAAATGGACAAGCTTGACGCGCTGCTGGCGCAAAGCTCGACGCCGCCCCAGGATGCGGCGCTGTTTGCCGAAATGCTGTCGCTGCCCAACGATGGACGCTACCCTCCGGTTGAAGTTGAGCCGCAGCTCCGTCGTCAGAAAACGCTGAAAGCTCTTGATTCGCACATCGAGGCGCTGGCGCGGATCAATCCAGTGCTGATGATTTTCGAAGATGCGCATTGGACCGATCCGACCAGCCTCGAATTGTTCGCCCGGGCGGTGGACCTGGCCGTGAGCCATCGGCTCTTGATACTTGTTACCTTCAGGCCGGAATTCAGCCCGCCCTGGATCGGACGGCCGCACGTGACTGGGCTGACCCTCAATCGGCTGGCGCCGTCCGACATCGATTTCCTGATCGAGGGAGTCGTCGGTAACCGATCGTTGCCGGCGGACATCCGCCAGAACATCATCGAGCGCACCGACGGCATTCCACTGTTCGCCGAGGAGATGACCAAGGCGGTGCTGGACGCGGAGGGTGAGAGTGATGCGCAGCGGGCCTTCGCAGGGGCACCGACGCCCGCGGTGGCGGTTCCGGCAAGCCTGCAGGCTTCGCTGATGTCGCGGCTCGATCGGCTCGGCCCGGCAAAGGACGTGGCGCAGGTCGGCGCGGCGATCGGCCGGGAATTTCCCCACATGTTGCTGGCTGCGCTCGTGCGAAAGCCGAAGGCAGAATTGGACTCCGACCTCGACCGGCTCATTGCGGCGGGCTTGTTGTTTCGACAGGGCATCCCGCCAAATGCGAGCTACCTGTTCAAGCATGCGCTGGTGCAGGACGCAGCGTACAGTACGCTGCTGCGGGAGCCAAGGCGCGTGCTGCATGCGCGCATCGCCGAAATCCTCGAAAGTCAGTTCGCAGAAATCGCCGAGAGCCAGCCCGAGCTGCTGGCGCGCCACTACACAAAGGCCGACCTGATTGAGAAGTCAGCGCGCCTGTGGGGCAAGGCGGGACAGCGGTCACAGGAGCGTTCGGCGCTGGTCGAAGCCGCAGAACAACTTAGCCAGGCGCTAGCGCAAATCGCAACCTTGCCCAGCACGTCCGACCTGCGGCGCGAGCAGATCATTTTGCAAGTCGCGCTCTTGAACACTCTCATGCATGTCAAAGGATATGGCGCGCCCGAAACGAAGGCTGCCGTAGCTCAGGTGAGAGGGTTGATAGAGCAAGCGGAACGGCTCGGAGAACCTCCCGATGACCCTTCGTTGCTGCTCTCAGCCCTCTTTGGCCAGTGGATCGTCAATTTCATAAACTTCAATGGTGACGTTGCGCGTGAGCTTGCAGCGCGGTTTCTGGCGCTTGGCGAGAAGGAGGGAGCGGCGGTACCGCTCATGATTGGACATCGCACCATGGCGAGTACGCTCGCGTTTATGGGGGACCTCGTTGAGGCTCAAGCGCAGTACAATCAAGCCCTCGCCCTTTACCGCCCCGCCGAGCACCGGCGATTGATGACGCGATTTGGCCAGGACCTCCGGGTAACGTGCCTGGCCTTTCGGTCAATGGCCTCGTGGCTGCTCGGTTATCCTGAGGCTGCGCTCAACGATGCAGACCGCGCGCTCATGGAAGCGCGCCAGATTGAGCATGCTGCCACTTTGATGTTTACGCTGAATTTCCCGATTCTTGTCAATACCTACTGCGGGAATTACCACGCGGCAAACGAGCGTCTCAAGGAGCTTGTCGTGTTAGCAGAGGAGAAGGGTGCCCCGTTCCGAAAAGCGGAAGGCGTGTTACGCCGGGGCTATATCCTGACCCTCACGGGAGCCGCGAAAGCAGTCGAGACCGTCAGGGCGGGTATTGATTTATGGCGGTCGGCCGGATCGACGATATTTACACCGGAGCACGAGTTCATGTTGGCAATCGCTCATGCAGATTCGGGCCAATTCGATGATGCCTGGCGCTGCATCGACAAAGCAATGACGGCGATGCACGCAACCAAGGAAAGGTGGTGCGAGGCTGAGGCTCATCGCGTTGCCGGAGAAATCGCGCTCAAGTCGCCGCAGCGAGACGTGGCGAAAGCGCAAGCGTATTTCGAGCGTTCCCTGACCGTTGCGCGAGCACAGCAGGCAAAGTCGTGGGAATTGCGCGCGGCCATGAGCCTGGCGCGGCTCTTGAGCGATCAGGGAAAACGGCAAACGGCACGTGACCTTCTCGCTCCCATCTACGATTGGTTCACCGAAGGTTTTGACACAAACGACCTTCGAATGGCCAAGGCGTTGCTCGGCGAGCTTCACTGATAAGGCCATCCGGCGACGAAGTTCCGGTCCTGCGCACGAAACGGACATGGCGGGTTGGCCGGACGATGTCTGCTCTGGTTGAACGGACATGCCGTTCAACCGGGGCCACTTCCGGCTTTGACCCCGGCCGCTGGTTCCGTGCGGGAACTTTTTGGGCGCTGCTTTGATTGCCTCGCAGTTGCACCGATTCCTGGTGACAGCTCATTCTGCTCTTCAGTTTAATTTGCGCATCAGAAACGAGTCTGGTCCTCTGCCTTGGGGTATTCACATAGGCACTGACGGGGGCACCATGCTGATGCGTGGAATTGGCGCTGTTGCGCTGACCTTATCTCTTTCATCCGAGGCGCTTGCAGAGAGAGGCTTCATGCAGCGAGTATCTTGCGCGATGGTTCGGGTTTACGTCGCAAAGTATTCAGCTTCGGCAGCGGAAATGTGGGCGCGAAGTCACGGTGCAACTGATGCGCAGATCGAGGCTGCGCGCCAATGCTTGAAAGGCACAGGGGAGCAGGCCGCGCAGGTTGCTCGCTGGTCTACTCGGTAAAGGCAAGCCGCGCGAAGACCGACAAGGCTGTTTGACCGAACACTGAACGCGCTGCCTGGCGGCGCATCAGCGGCCAACTTGACTTAATTGCGATCTTGACGATTCACGGGTCGCCTCATCCACGGATTGCGCCTCGCATCGGCTCACCCCTGCGCGCACAGCCTAATTTGTCGAACCATTTCAACGTGATTTGCCCTGTCCAGACCTCGCTCAAAAAATTTTCCGCTTGTCGCGTCGGGGCAAATCAGTGATTTGACTCCGCGCGTCTCACCCGACAAGAGGGGCGGCTCGCGATCGTCACGAAACGCGCGGTGGGATGCGGTGGACGCGGATGTGCCTTTGACGAACGGTGCTGACGCGGACGGCGAAGTCGTGTGGTCCTGACGCCCCGACGCTGGCGTCAAGTGGGCGGGAAGTATCCCGCCGGCGACGGTGGCAAGAAAGCCCGTTCACCAAGAGCGCGAAGTAAGCCGTAAAACCATTGCGCAGGGAAGGCCGGATGTTCTCCGCTGAACCTGTATGCTCGTGTGCGCATTCTTATGCACATATTGCACGCGAGACCGCGGGTGCAGCGCGCACCCGGCTTTCCCTGCGCCCTCTGATTGGAGAGGGCGGCAAGTTCAAAGCAAAACTCGCGCGAAATGCGCGGCGAGATCGCGAAGGCACGTCATGTGGCCGTCATTGCGAGGCGAAGCAATCCAAGCTTGTCTTTGCGCGGCGAGATGGATTGCTTCGCGGAGCCTGTCATCGGGCGCGCGTGCGCGCGACCCGTTGGCTCGCAATGACGTGGAGAGGTCGCGACCCCTCAGTCGAACAAACTCGACACCGACTCTTCCGCCGCCGTCCGGCCGATCGCTTCGCCGATCAATGCGGCGATCGAGAGCGTGCGGATGTTGGGCGCCTTGACCACGGCGTCGGTCGGCAGGATCGAGTCGGTGATGACGAGCTCTTTCAGCTTCGACGAGGCGATGCGGGCGGCGGCGCCGCCGGACAGCACGCCGTGGGAGATGTAGGCGTAGACATCCTTGGCGCCGTTGGCGAGCAGCGCGTCGGCGGCGTTCACCAGCGTGCCGCCGGAATCGACGATGTCGTCGACCAGGATGCAGGTATATCCGGCGGCGTCGCCGATCACGTTCATGACCTCGGATTCGCCGGCGCGTTCGCGGCGCTTGTCGATGATGGCCAGCGGCGTGTTGATCCGCTTGGCGAGGCCGCGCGCGCGCACCACGCCGCCGACGTCGGGCGACACCACCATCACATTGGCGAGGTCGAAGCGCTCCTTGATGTCGCGCACCATCACCGGCGAGGCGAAGAGATTGTCGACCGGGATGTCGAAGAAGCCCTGGATCTGGGCGGCGTGCAGATCGAGCGTCATGACGCGGTCGACGCCGGCATGGGTGATCAGGTTGGCGACCAGCTTGGCCGAAATCGGCGCGCGCGAGCCCACCTTGCGGTCCTGCCGGGCGTAGCCGAAATAGGGGATCACCGCGGTGATGCGGCGCGCGGAGGCCCGGCGCAGCGCATCGGTGATGATCAGCAGTTCCATCAGATGGTCGTTGGCCGGAAACGACGTCGACTGGACGATGAAGACGTCGGAGCCGCGGACGTTTTCCTGGATCTCGACGAATATCTCCATGTCCGCAAAGCGCCGGACCACGGCCTTGGTCAGCGGCAGGTGCAGCCAGTTGGCGATTTCCTGGGCCAGCGCGGGATTGGAGTTGCCGGCGACCAGCTTGATCGAGCCGTTCTTGGCCGACATCGACGCTTCTCCTCGCGCCTTGCTGGATACGACGTTCAGCATATCGAGAGATCCTCAAAACCGGCGCGTTTAGACGAGCGAGGTGATATCAAATGTGGCGCGGCTGGCAACCCATTGCCCCGGTTTTCCCGGGCAAAAATGGCCGTTGGCCCGGCGATTTGGCTAATGTCCGGTGTAGCTGAGGGAGCTAACGCTGAAACTGCCCGATCCGGGCTCGGTTTGCTCGGCGCTGGCGACCGCGGGGCCGCGGCGGCCGGGAGCCGGGGCGGCGGGCGGCGCATCCGCCGGCGTCCCGTTGATCATGCCGGAGAGGCCGCTCAGCCCCGCTTGCGCGATTTTCCGCAAGACCAGGTCGTCGGCGGCAGCCCAGGCGTCCCGTCCTGCCTTGCCGCCCGGTTCCTCGCCGGAGAGCCGCAGCGCGCGCTGCTGGTTATTGTCATAAACGTCCCAGACCCAGGCGATCATGGTTTTGCCGCGAACGACCTGCGCCGAGAGATAGCTGCGGATGCGGTACGATGCCCCGCCTTCGCGCGACACGATCGAGAGATTCCGCAGCTTCGACTCGCTGTCGAGCACGCTGACCATGCGGTCGAACACCGGCGGCGGCGGGCCGTCGATCGATTCGAAGGCGACGGTGGCACCGCCACCGCTGGAGGCCATCGCAAAGGAGTCGTTGACCGCCCCGCCGCTGGCGCAGCCGCCGAGCGCGCAGGCAAGCATCAGCAGCGTCGCGGCAATGGCCGCGCGCGGCGCCATCCGGATCGCCCGGAACAGGGTTGCGAAAGTGTCCGTCATCGGTCCCTGCGATATCGTTAAAATGCATTAAGGTCTAGGGCAGGGATGCCACAATGCCGGGGTGAGGATGAGGAAGTCGCTGCTCGCAGGCCGGCAATTTGTATCAAGTTGGGGCGGTTTCCACCGGGTGCGGAGTAAGGCCTTGAAGCAGTTACTCGCGCTCCAGCGCGATCGCATGAATGTGCCGGCCGTAATCCGGCTCTTTCCGATGCACCGAGCGCCGGTAGCTGTAAAAACGCTCGTCGGAATAGGTGTCGACGCCGATGTCGTCGATCATCAACACGCCGGCATTCTCCAGCCGCATCCGGATGAAGCCGGCGAGATCGAACATCGCGTGTCCGTCGCGGACAGAGGGAATGAAGAACACGGCATTATCAGCGTCGGCGTCGAGGAAGCGCTCGACGAATTCGCCGCCCACCTCGTAGGAGTGCTGCCGGATCAGCGGGCCGATCGCTGCGACGATGCCGCCTCTGTCGGCGCCGAGTTTCTCCATCGCCGCCACGGTGGATTCGAGCACGCCGGTCAGCGCGCCTTTCCAGCCCGCATGCGCCGCGCCGATCACGCGCGCGGCGGGATCGACAAACAAGATCGGTCCGCAATCGGCAGCGGTGACGCCGATGGCGATGCCTTCGGTGCGGGTGACAAGGGCGTCGGCGCGCGGCTTGTCGCCCTGCCATGGTCCGGTCGCCACCACCACGTCCGGCGAATGGATCTGGTGCACGCTGAGGAAGTGCTCCGGCGCGACCCCCATCTGCTCGGCCATCCGGCGGCGGTTTTCCGCGACGTGGGCCGGATCGTCATTCGAACCGAGGCCGCCATTGAGGCTTTCATAGATGCCGCCGGACACGCCGCCCTCGCGGGTCGAGAAGGCGTGACGGAGGCCCGGAATGGCCGAGAGCAGCGACGATCCGAAGCTCATGACCGATCGGTTCCAGCCGCCGGTGCATCGCTCAGGCCCGCAAGCTCGGTGAGATTCGGCTCGGTGATCGCCAGCACCTTGAACATCGAGCCCATGCCGCCGCGGCCAGAATCGGTCAGCCGCTTCAGCGCGCCGGAAATATCGGCGGAAACCTCATGGGTGGTTTTCGCCATCAGGGTGACGGCGCGGGTTTCGATGCCGAGCCGCTTGAGAAACTCGCCCTGCGTCACCGGGCCGTGAACGCGCGCGCCGAGATCCTCGGCAGCGCGCACCAGCGCCTGGAAATCGACATGGGCGGTGACGTCGGCCTGGCCGGGATTCTTCAGGGGATCGGTGAAGCTGTGACGGGCGATGGCCTGAAAGGTGTCGCCGGCGTCGCTGCGCAAATGGCCGTAATCGATGATCAGCGCAGCACCATCCTGGTCGCGCACGCGGCTGGCGATCTTCATGATCTCGGCATCGGGCCGCCATTCGAACACCGCGCCGACGGGGGCCGCGCGCACCAGCGGCGGCAGCAGCACCTCGAAGCGCGGCATCGGCTCGGCGGCAGCGCCGAACTCCAGCCTGCCGCCGTCGTCGAGCTGAACCACGCGCTCGTGCCAGCCGGTCTCGCGCTTCACCACCTGGTGGATCGGCAGCACGTCGAAATATTCGTTGGCCAGGATGACCGCGGGGCCGTCGGGCACCTCGTCGATGCTGTCATGCCAGGCGATGTTGCGCACGCCCGACAGCGTCGCCCGCTGTTTTTCGCGCAGCACCGGATTTATTTCGACCAGATGGACGCTGAGCGACTGGTACAGCGGCGGCAATACCCGAAGCGCGCGCAGCGCGTCCGCCATCATGGTGCCGCGGCCGGGGCCGAGTTCGACCAGCCGCAACATCGGCGGCGAACCGATCACCTTCCAGACCGACGCCGCCCACAGCCCGAGCAGTTCGCCGAACATCTGGCTCACTTCGGGCGCGGTGGTGAAATCGCCCTCCCGTCCGAGCGGATCGCGCGACACGTAATAGCCGTGCTCGGGATGCATCAGGCACAGTTCCATGTAACGCCAGACCGGCATGGGTCCGGACGATTTGATCAGCTTCTTGATCTCGGACTGCAGCGGCGAATATTCGGTCACGGCCTGCCTTAAACTGATTTCTAGGTAGGCTCCGGCGCGTTGCGGCGCCAAGCCGTCACAATAATGATAGCGCCGACAATAATCATTGGCACGGAAAGCAGCATACCCATAGTCAAGCCGCCCCACAGAAATCCGAGCTGCGGATCTGGCTCCCGGAAGAATTCGCCGGTAATCCGCGCAAAACCATAGATCGCAATGAAACTCCCGAGGATCAGGCCGGGCCGCTTCAGGGCCCCCATCCGGATCATCACGGCCAGGATCGCAAACAGCAGAATGCCTTCGAGCCCGGCCTCATAGAGTTGGCTGGGGTGCCGCGGCAGCGGTCCGCCATTGGGAAACACCATCGCCCACGGCACGCTGGAATCCGCCGGCCGGCCCCACAGCTCACTGTTGATGAAATTGGCGAGCCGCCCGAGAAACAGTCCGATCGGCCCGACCGCGGTGGTGATGTCGCCGAGCGGCAGGATCGGAAGATTATTCGCGCGGCAGAACAGGATCACCGCGGCGACGCAGCCGAGGAAGCCGCCGTGGAACGACATGCCGCCCTTCCACAATTCGAAAATCTCGGCCGGATGCTGGATGAAGAACGGCAGATTGTAGAACAGCACGTAGCCGGTGCGGCCGCCGAGGATGATGCCCACGGTGACCCACAGGATGAAGTCGTCGAGCTGCAGCAGCGAGATCGGTGCCGGCCCGCCCCACAATCTTTCGTTCTTGATCAGCGTACGCGCGTAGATCCACCCCAGCACGATGCCGGCAATATAAGCCAGCGCATACCAGCGGATCGCGACCGGCCCGATCGAGATCGCGATCGGGTCGAACACGGGAAAGGTGATGGTGAGGAAGGGCATCGGGTACTAAATCTACGAAAGATTGCGGCGATAGAGCGCCAGCAGCCGTTCCCAGTGCCGCTCGGCGGCGTCGCGGTCGTAGACCGGCCGCTTTGGAAACGCAAAACCGTGATGGGTGCCGGGATAGAGCTCGACCTCGGCATTGGCGCCATCGGCCTTCATTTGCTGCTTGACCTTCTCGATGATCTCCATCGGCGCGTAGACATCGGTCTCGGCGCAACCGAAATAAAGCTCGGCCTTGGTCTTTTGGCCGGCCAGATGCGGACTGTCGGGCCGGTCGGTGGCCAGTTGCACGCCGTATATCGAAGCTGCGGCTTTGACCCGTTCCGGAAAATGCGTGGCGGCATTGACGGCGTATTGTCCGCTCATGCAGTAGCCGACGGTGCCGACGATCTTCGTGTTGGCGGCGGCCTGGCCGTCGGCGTATGCGAGCAGCGCTTTGGTATCTTCCATCACCAGCGGAATGCTGAGCGAGTTCATCAGTTCGAACATGCGCTTGCGCTCGGGCGAATTCGGATCCGGATTGATCGGTCCGAGCTCCATGGCGCCGGAGCGGTAATACATATTGGGCAGCATCACGTAATAGCCGGACGTACCAAGCCGGCGGGCCATGTCGCGCAGTTCCTCGCGGATCGCGGGCGCGTCCATGTAGAAGATGATGACGGGAAACGGGCCGCCGCGTTCGGGATGGGTGATGAACGTGGTGGTTTTGCCGTCCTTGGTGGGGATGTCGATTTGCTGGTCGATCATGGGCGTTTCTTTGTGTTTTGTGATTCTGATTTGGTGGTGGGCGCTGGATACGATTGCAAGGAAACCGCAGCATGACAAGGCGAACCGGCATCACATCGGCCTTGAACTGTGGCCTCCGGATCGCCATTGTCTCGGCTAGCTACCAATCCTTGGCTATCCATTTTGCAATTTGCAGCGAGCGGAGCGTTTCAGATGACCCAGACCAGCAACCGGTTTTTCGACGAGATCGGCCGCCTGATGAACGATGCCGCCGGCGCCGCCCAGGGCGTCAAGCGCGAGGTCGATTCGGTGATGCGCAATCAGGCCGAACGCTTCCTGCGCGATCTCGACCTCGTCAAGCGCGAGGAGTTCGACGCGGTCAAGGACATGGCCCGACTGGCCCGCGAGGAAAACGAGGCGCTGAAAACGCGCATCGCGGCACTGGAGGCCAAGCTCGGGGTTTCGCCCTCGGCGCCGGGAGCATGAAGAAGGACGGCCAGCGCTGTTTTGTCGGCTTTCTCCGTCATGGCCGGGCGTAGCCCTCCAAAGGACGGCGTCGCTTCCGCACGCCTATGCCCGGCCATCTACGTCTTGCCGCCTAGCTGAAAGACGTGGACGCCCGGGGGCAAGCCCGGGCATGACGATGTGTTGAGGGGGCATTTCGGCCCCAACCTCCATAAAAATCCCTGCATTTCCTTGTCATTTCGCCTCTTTGGGGCTAAAAGCCCGCCACGTCCGCAGCCCCCGCACCCCTGGAGGCTTGCTGTAGGACGCTACCGGGCCGCGATGCGGCCTTTAACTTTTTAGAAAACAAGGACTTAAGCACAATGGCGACCGTCAAGGAATTGAAGGCGACCGCACGTCCGAAGAGCGGCAAGGGGGCCGCCCGGGCAGAGCGTCGCGCCGGGAGAGTTCCCGGAGTGATCTATGGTGACAACCAGCCCCCCGTAACCATCTCGGTCGAAGATGCCGAACTGCGCCAGCGCATTCTGGCCGGCCGGTTCCTGACCACGATTTACGACATCGATCTCGAGGGCAAGAAGCACCGCGTGATTCCGCGCGACTTCCACCTCGATCCGGTGCGTGATTTCCCGATCCATGTCGATTTCATGCGGCTCGGCGAAGGCGCCACCATCCGCGTCAGCGTTCCCTTGCGCGTGATGAACGGCGACGCCTCGCCCGGCGTCAAGCGCGGCGGCACGATCAACGTCGTCACCCACACCATCGACATCGAATGCTCGGTCGAGAGCATTCCGCCGTACATCGAAGCCGATGCCGGCACGCTGGAAATCAGCCACTCGCTGCATCTGTCCGACATCAAGCTGCCTGCCGGCGTGAAGTCGCTGTCGCGTGAAGACGCGACGCTGGTGACCATCGTGCCGCCGTCCGGCTACGCCGAAGAAATGAAGGCGGCTGCGGCCGCTGCGGCTGCCGGTCCGGCCGCTGCTGCGACGCCCGGTGCTGCTCCGGCGGCGGGTGCGGCTGCGGCTGCGCCTGCGGCGGGTGCTGCGGCTCCGGCGGCGGGTGCGAAGGCGCCTGCCGGTGGTGGCGACAAGAAGAAGTAAGCGGACGCGGGATGCCGCGTCATGCGACTCTTTGTTGGTCTCGGTAACCCCGGCGCGAAATACGCGAACAACCGGCACAACATCGGTTTCGCGGTCGTCGATGAGATTGCGCGGCGTCATGGTTTTGCACCATGGCGCCGCCGCTTTCAGGGCGAGACGTCGGAGGGGACGCTCGACCGCGAACGCGTCGTTTTGCTGAAGCCCACGACGTTCATGAACGAGTCGGGGCGCGCGGTTCAGGAAGCGGCGAATTTCTTCAAACTTGCGGCCGGCGAGATCACCGTGTTCCAGGACGAACTCGAACTGCCGCCGGCGAAGGTGCGCGTCAAGATCGGCGGCGGCATTGCCGGCCATAACGGGTTGCGCTCGATCTCCTCGCATATCGGCAACGAGTATCGCCGGGTGCGGCTCGGGATCGGCCATCCCGGCATCAAGGAACTGGTGCACGGCCACGTGCTGTCGGATTTCGCCAAGCGCGATCGGGCCTGGGTCGAGGCGCTGTGTGAGGCGGTCGCCGACAATGCCGGACTGCTCGCGACCGACAAGGATTCGACGTTCCAGAACAGGGTGCACCTGGCACTGCAGGCCAAGGGAATTTTCGACAAGGACGATGACGGCGCCGCGTAACGCGCCGCCGACCGTCAGCAACGGACTTCAGGACACATTATGGGATTCAAATGCGGTATCGTCGGGCTGCCCAATGTCGGCAAATCGACGCTGTTCAATGCGCTGACCGAGACGGCCGCGGCGCAGGCGGCGAATTATCCGTTCTGCACCATCGAGCCGAATGTCGGCGAGGTCGCGGTGCCCGATCCCAGGCTCGACAAGCTGTCGGAGATCGCCAAATCCGCGCAGATCATCCCGACGCGGCTGACCTTTGTCGATATCGCCGGCCTCGTCCGCGGCGCCTCCAAGGGCGAAGGTCTCGGCAACCAGTTCCTCGCCACCATCCGCGAGGTCGATGCGGTCGCGCATGTGGTGAGATGTTTTGAGGATTCCGACATCACCCATGTCGAAGGCAAGATCGCGCCATTGGCCGATATCGAGACCATCGAAACCGAGCTGATGCTCGCCGATCTCGACAGCCTCGAAAAGCGCGTCGACAATCTCGCCAAGAAGGCCAAGGGCAACGACAAGGACGCCAAAGAGCAACTCGATCTCGTCAACCGCGCGCTGGTGCTGCTGCGCGAGGGCAAGCCGGCGCGGTTTCTCCAGCGCAAGCCGGAGGAAGAGCGCGCCTTTGGCATGCTCGGGCTGCTGACGTCCAAGCCGGTGCTGTATGTCTGCAATGTCGAGGAAGGCTCGGCCAAGGACGGCAACGGCTTTTCGAAGCAGGTATTCCACCATGCCAAGAAGGAGGGCGCGGTCGCGGTGGTGATCTCGGCCAAGATCGAATCCGAGATCGCAACCCTGTCGCGCGAGGAGCGCACCGAGTTTCTCGACACGCTCGGCCTGGAAGAGGCCGGCCTCGACCGCCTGATCCGCGCCGGCTATCAGCTGCTCGACCTCATCACCTATTTCACCGTCGGCCCGAAGGAAGCCCGCGCCTGGACCATCAACCGCGGCACCAAGGCGCCGGCGGCGGCCGGCGTGATCCATACCGATTTCGAAAAAGGCTTTATCCGCGCCGAGACAATTGCCTACGCCGACTATGTCGCGCTGGGCGGCGAAGCCGGCGCGCGCGACGCCGGCAAGCTGCGGCTGGAAGGCAAGGAATATGTCGTCGCCGACGGCGACGTCATGCATTTCAGGTTCAATACGTAGAGTCTTCTTTGCCACGAACTCTCCGTCATCCTGAGGTGCTCGCCGTCTTCGGCGAGCCTCGAAGGATGGCCGCAGGCACGGAGCTAGTCATCCTTCGAGGCGCGCAAGAGCGCGCACCTCAGGATGACGATGAACTCGCTGAGGCAGCAAGGCGATCAACGCTTCTGCCCCTGGTCGCGGATCGCGCCGAGGTGCTCATTGATGCGGAACACGATCAGGATGAATTCCGCGGCGATGCGCGAAAACACCACGCCGACGACGACGCCGGCGATCGACGACAGCAGCAGGATGAAGCCGCCGAACGGGCTGATCGCCATGGCGGCGAGGCCGGAGAAGATGCCGGAAATGCCGAACAGTACGATCAATCCGATCACCAGCCAGTAGAAGGTCTTGATAATGGTGGGCGTGATGAAGCGGTCCCACTGAAACAGGTCCTGAAAATCGAACATCGGTGGTTCTCCCGGCAGGTCGAATATGATTCGCGTCCAAGCTGTGCCTGAGGGCAATGGGCTACCTCCGAATACCGGTTCGGGCAAGTCAGGGACGAGCCATGCGAGTGGGCGGGTTGAGATTGCTGCAAATAACGGCCACAATCGGGCTTCCCTCCATTATATCCCGATCATGACCACGCTCACCTTCGAAGACTTCAAGCCCGGCCGTTTTGGCACATTCGGCCCGCGCCATGTCACGCGGGAGGAAATTCTCGCCTTCGCCGCCGAGTACGATCCGCAGCCGATGCATCTGGACGAGGAAGCAGCGCAAAAGTCGATGCTCAAGGGCCTGTCCGGATCGGGCTGGCATCTCGGCTCGATCATGATGCGGATGCTGGTCGACGGTTTTATCGGCCGCACCGCGTCGCTGGGCTCGCCCGGGGTCAACGAGATGCGCTGGCTGGCGCCGCTTCGCCCGGGCGACGATCTGATGCTCGACGTCGATGTTGCGGACGCCAGAATTTCGCGCAGCCGTCCCGAGACCGGCATCGTGACGTTCAAGGGCACGATCCGCAATGCCACCGGCGTGGTGCTGTGCGAGATGGAATCGCCGATCATCGTGAGCCGGCGCACCGGGGCGGCGGAGTAGCACGCGATGGGTTTCTTTGAGGACATCGAGATCGGCGCACTGCGCGAGTTCGGCTCGTTCACCTTCACGGCGGATTCAATCAAGAAGTTTGCCACGCAATTCGATCCGCAACGTTTCCATCTCGACGAAGAGGAGGGACGCAAGTCGCTGTTCGGCGGACTGGCGGCCTCTGGTTGGCATGTTGCCGCGGTGTGCATGAAGCTCCTGGTCGCCGACGGCCAGCGCCAGACGAAAGAGGCGATCGCGCGCGGCGAGGAAGTCGCGGTGTGGGGGCCGTCACCGGGCTTTCGCGAACTGCGCTGGATCAAGCCGGTGCTGGCTGGCGACACCATCAGCTTTTCGAACCGGGTCGAGACCAAGCGAACGTCGGAGAAACGTCCCCAATGGGGCATCCTGCAGGCCCGCAACACCGGCACCAACCAGCACGGCGAAGTGGTGTTCTCGTTCCTGGCGACGGCCTTCGTGCCGCGGCGGAACAAGGGTTCCTGAAGCAACCTGCGCCAACATGGTTACCGCCTGGCTACCGCGTTTCGGCGCACTCGATGATGCCGCGGAACCGTTTTTTTGCTAACGCATTTTGAACTTTGTCTCTGCCATATGGATCCCGGGGGAAGTTTGCCCAGGGGACGACCATGGCAGATCGCAGCAGCCTGAAATTTGTCGGCTTTATCTTCGCAACCGTCACCGTGGGGGTGATGCTGACCACCGCGATGGTGGTGAAAGGATATGCCGACGGCGGCTACACGCTCGAGAGCGCGTCGTTCGCCCGCCGATAGGTTAAGGATTTGCTAACCGCAGACCCTGAATAGGGCGCGTCCCGGAATCGGATCCGGCGCGGGAACGCCATCGTTGCGCGCGAAAAATCAGCGGCTCCAGATCAGCGCCAGAACCACCACGGCCACGGCCAGCAGTCCGATGAACCGGATCAGGATGGTGCCCATGCTGTGCGACGAGTGCCGCAACGGGATCGGATCGGTATTGTCCGGCCGAACGCTTTCCATGAAGAATATCCCCGAAATCTGAAGCCCTCGTGCGGGCGCCTGCTGTTGGTCGCAGTTCACCGCCGGCAAGTTCAAATCAATTTTTAGCCAAACGAAACCGCCGCGCTCCATTAGCAGGAGGCGGCGGCAGGTCAAGTCTTGACGGGAGGATTTAGCTGTTGCGAAGCCCGTCGGCGGCGCGTTTCCACTGCGTGACGTTGTCGGCGATCATGCGCGTCGACTTCATCGCGGCCTGGCTGAGCTGGGCGTAACCGGAGATTTCGCGCTGGACGCGCTGGCCTTCGGCATGCAGCAGGTCGCGCAGGCTTTCCAGTTCGGAAATCAGCTTCTCGATTTCCGCCAGCGAGGTGCCGGCGACGCGCTGGATCAGCGAGTTCACGTTGTTGACGGTGGCCTCGGTGTTGGGCTCGAGCGGCGCCGTTTCCGGGCTGGCAACCGCCGGGCGGCGCAGATAGGCGATATCGTTGCGGACGAAATCGCGGATCCCGGCCTCAACTTCGGAGACCGCAGCGAGATTGCTGTCGACGACATCCTCTGGTGCATCAACTTGTTCGGAACGAATACTAGCGTTCATCGGCTATTCCTCTGTTTCGCATTTGAGCGAGCGCGGACGTCCCCCGCACGACGAAGTGACGGTGCTATCAGGGCTGCCGATTTTGACCGCATCTGGGCCAATATGCGGCAAGGCTGGATCATTCCTGGGCAATGGCGGAATGGTAAGAGTTTAATTACCAGCTGCGCTTGAACCCGGCGCTGAAGCTCTTGTTGGCGGTGCCCTGCGCGGTTTCGCCGATCGAGCCCGAGATGGTGACGCCGTCGAACAGCTTCTGCTCGGCGCCGACCTTGCGCAGCCATTTGTCGTCGTTGGTCGACAGCGTCTGGCCGGCCGTGAAGCTGGTGCCGGTATCGGTGATGCTGAGCCTGGCCGACTGGTCGGTTTCGTAGCTGCGCACCGGGCGGCTGACGATACCGGGCACCGGCACGATGCCCTGCTGGATCAAACTATAGTCGTTCTGCAGGGTAACCGAATATTGCTCGTTGAGCGGCAGCGATTTGCTCAAGGAGGTGCCGAGCTTGCTCTGGTCCTGGCCGGGATCGACGCGGGCTTCGACCGCGGTCTTGTCCCAGATCGAGCCGACCCCGGGCGCGGTGATCGCCGCCCAGGCGGTGCCGGAGGATTGCGGCACGCTGCCGCCATTCGCCAGTTTTTCCGACAGCACTTCCGAGGCCGTCAGCGTGCCTTGCCGTGCGACCGTCATGTCGGCGCCGATCCGCGTGTCCAGGAACGGCGAGACCGACTGCTTGACCGAGACGGCGGATGAGCCGTTCGGCTTGGCGTTCGACGACCACGACGCCTCGGCGCCGGCGGTCTTCGGCGCGGCACGGCCTTTCGGCGCGGGGCCGGTCAGGGTGGAGGCGTCGACATTGAGCTGGCTCCAGTCCAGCTTGCTGACGTCGATGTCCTTCATGATATCGGCGTCATTGACGTCGGGCGCGGTGGCGGCTTCCGCCGCGGGTTCTTCCGCATCGTTTTCCGCCGGGGGCGTCTGCGCAGCCGCCGCCAGCAGCGTGGCCAGACTGAAGCCGGCCACCAGCAGCGGCAGCCTTGCCCGGCGAAATCGTGTTGAGGGAGTCATTACCCGCCCGCATTCCAGATGCCGCCGAACATGCGTCGGCTCTGGTGCGAAATTATGGCGGGCAGGCGAACGGTCGTTACACCGCCATCCGCGGCAGATGGATCGGATAGCCCACGGTCTGCTCGACCAGATCGAAGCTGTCGACCAGGACCCGGAAATTGGTCAGCCGGCCGGCCTTGAACTGCGCGAAATGGGCGATCCGCAAGCTGATCGGCTTGTTCGAATCGAGCGCGGTCAGCGAATAGCGCATCATCGAGGACGCCGAATCGGTCCCCAGCATGATCGACTCGCGATCGAAGCGGCGGACGCGAACATTGTCGGCGATCTGCCGGATCACCTCGATCACGGCCGCCTTGCCCCGGCGTGAGCCGAAGAACGGAAACAGGTCGATCGGGCCATAGATCGCCCAGTCGACGTCCTCGTCGAGCAGGGCTTCGAGATCTGCGAACTGGCGCTCATTGATCGCGCGGTGAAACGCGCGCGAAAAACGCCAGAGACTGTGCTCTGTCATTTGCGGTGTTCCCAAGACTGGATGGCTAAAACAGCGACGTGCCTGCGGGCGTCAGCTTTGACGCGGCGTCAGGCGGCTGCAATTCATTAGCGTACTAACAATAGGGTGAGTTGGCCGAAATACAATTGACATTTTTGCAATGCACAAATGCAACGGTCACGGGCATTTACCGGTCACTTCGCCGAGCGGGCTCGCGCTCGATGGCGATTTCGGCGTCCCGGATCGCGATCATGCCGAACAACAAGGCGCCGGCGATGCCGCCGACCACGGCCCCCAGCGGCATGAAGGTGAAGAACACCAGCATGCCGCTATACCCTTCAAAACCTGTGGTTTTAAAGGTTTCGACCCAGGCCAGCCCGGCCCCGATCCCGAGCGCTGCGCCACCCAGCGCCCCCAATGCCAATCCCAGCAAAGCCAGCAACGCGATCTTCATGCTTCTTCTTCAGCCCCGATAATCCGCAACAAGCCCAGTGGTAAGTCACGGCGAGGGCGGTGAGGTTCAATGCGGCGGGAAATTTCTAAAGGGTGCTGTCATTCCGGGGCCTCGCCACAACTCTTGCCGTCATTCCGGGGCGTCGCGTAGCGACGAGCTGTGATGTGCAGCTGCACATCAGAGAATCCATAACCACGAAGTATGGATTCCGGCCCTGCGCCTAAGGCGGCGCATCCACGATGTGCAATTGCACATCCCGGAATGACAAAGGCCTAGATCCCGTCCGGCTCGCCGCCGGTCAGCACCGCGGTGACGTCGCGTTCGAGCACCTGCTGGACCAGGTCGAAGGTGTCGATGATCTCCCGGATCTCGGCGATGCGGCCGTCGCGCAGCGTATAGAAGCCCGCGATGTCGAACTGCATCACCCGATCATTGCTGCGCTTGCGGAAGAACACCCTGATATGTGCCGCGACCTTGTCGCCCTCGGCGACCAGGATCGGCACCTCGTAGCGCATCTCGGAATAGCGGGCGTTGACCGTGGTCCACATCTCGCGCATCGCGGCCTTGCCGCGGCGGTGGCCCATATGCGGCAGGATGTCGACCGGGGCGTTAGCGAGGAATTCGATGTCCTCGGCGCAGCGCGCCAGCGCGCCTTCAATGTCTCCGGAATAGAAGACCTCGAGAAATTTCAGCACCTGCTGACGGTGAAGATCGGCAGACATCTCGCTCTCCGTCGGCGTTCGATCCGACTCACTTGCAACGGTTGCATTGTGGCTGGAACGGTTTTGGGATCAATCGGCAAAAGGAAGCACACGTTGGACGTCACCAGGGCAAAAAAGGTTCGCACAACCAGAAAGAGTGGTTTGCAAAAATGCACCATTATGGCCGGGCGCGCCGGCCGCTGAACGGCGGGCCGCTCCACACTTGATCGTCATCACCCGCGCATGCGGGTGATCCAGTACGCCGCGGCCTCTCGATTCCCTTGCTGGCGTCTCTGCAATACTGGGTCGCCCGGTCCCGGCTACGCCAAGGCTTCGCCGAGGCTTCCCTATGCCGGCTCGCCGAAGCTTTAGCGGAGGCGGCAAGCCGGGCGATGACAGCTGTAAGTGTGGTACCGTGGAACTCCGCAGCGCAATGGCCGTTAACGATGCGACATCCCCGTCAGGAGATACCGCGTCATGAAAACCGCAGCCGCCATTTTTGCCGCCGCCGCCGGCTGCCTCTACGGCCGCCACCGCGCCAAGGAGCAGGAAAAGCAGCAGCAGGGCCAGGGCCAGCCGGCGCCGCGGGCGGGGCAGGAGAAGCTGTAAGTTTTTCTCCGCGTCATTGCTTTCTCTCGCCGTCATTGCTCTCCGCGTCATTGCGAGGAGCGTAAGCGACGAAGCAATCCATTCTTCCTTTTCGGTGCAAGATGGATTGCTTCGCTTCGCTCGCAATGACGGTGTTGTTCGGCGTGCCCGCCGCACGATGCCCTCACACGAATTTCTGATTCAAATTTCAAACAGCGAATACACGTCCGCCGTCTCGCGGCGCGATGCGTCCGAGCTTTGCGAAGGCTCTCCCTCAAAAAGAGGGAGCAGGGAATGCCGGGTGCGCGCTGCACCCGCGGTCTCGTGTGCAAGATGCAAAAAAAAGGCGCACACGAGCATACAGGTTCAGCGGAAACACTCCGGCATTCCCCGCGCAATGGCTTTACGGCTTATGCCGTGCTCCCCGGCGACGAATTCGTCTTGTCACCGTCGCTGCCGGCTTGATGGCGGAATCGAATCCGGTCGGATCGATTTCGCCACCGGCAGCTTGGCACCAGCAACGGGTGTCGGGACCACACGGTTTTGCCGTACGCTTTGGCGCCGTTCGTCCTGCGCGCCGGTCGATCGCTCACGAGAGACTCGCCCCGCGATCGCCTTGCGCGCCGACGCTGCCGCGTCCACCGCATCCCGTCCCAACGTTCGTGACGATGGCCAACGCCCCTCGCTTAAGGACAGGACGGCGAGGCTTCTAGAGTTGATTTGCCCGACACGCCAAGCGGAATATTTTTGTAAGGCCCACTGGACCGAGCAAGAGCGTGATTTGCCCGTCGGGCAACACAAGCGCTTGTGGGTGCTGACGGGCGTGGGTACCCAGGAATTTCCCGGAACAACGCCGATGCGTGCCGCGTTTATCTCGTTGCGTAACGGAGACCATCAATGACAAAGCCGCTAACCGACACCATCCTGCCCGTTCCCGACGACAACCGCAGCCACAAGGGCCCCGGCAGCGCGCCCGCCGTTCCCCTCGACACCACCAGGGGCCATCGCGACGACGAAAAACAAAACATCC
Source organism: Bradyrhizobium erythrophlei (assembly GCA_900129675.1). Taxonomy (GTDB): domain Bacteria; phylum Pseudomonadota; class Alphaproteobacteria; order Rhizobiales; family Xanthobacteraceae; genus Bradyrhizobium; species Bradyrhizobium erythrophlei_A. The sequence continues at coordinate 342,385 of FSRD01000002.1, forward strand.
GCGAACAGGCCGCGCACGGGAATATGGTGCAGAATACGAGCAGCAGAAGGTCGGGGTGATTCCCACTCGCTTGCTTGCGCACGACACACCTTCCGTCATGGCCGGGCTTGTCCCGGCCATCCACGTCTTTCGTGCTGTCAGACTGCAAGGACGTGGATGCCCGGCACAAGGCCGGGCATGACGAGCATCTGTAAGATGTGCGTGGTCCGCATCACGGCACGCGCCAGGGTACGCGGCCAGTCTGGCATTCACGAACGACCGTCCTCGGCGAGGACGGTCCGCGCACAGGGAATGCCGCCCCGGTGCGCCGCCGCTGGGCGACAAGGCAGCCAAATCAGTCCATTCCGTGCTGTTTTCGCCAGTCCAGGGCGGCCGAAACCAGAGACTGCCGGGTAGTCGTCTGCGGGTTAACGATTGCATCCGCAAATTCGGGACTTGGATAAATCATCCGCTTGTTTCCGCCGAAGCTGATCCAGACTGGCAGTGATCCCTCCTCGATGAACATATTCAGGACGGATTTGATTTGAGGACGTTCAAAGTCGGCGAGCCCATCCATTGCTCGCGCCACGACATAATTTCTTTCGAACGGTGTTCGCTCGGGAATGCGCCGATCTATCGAGAAGACAACTCTCGATTTGTCGGGGCGCAACTACTCGGGCATGGCTTCGATACGACGCCAAAGACAATACCAGGTTCGGCAAGTTTTGCGGTCTGGCCGGATATATCCTGCAACCGGCTCCGGTGCAGTGACGGCAAAGAAGGTGAGGCGGTTTCCTCAGCGCCGGATCGTCGATTTCAAGAATGTCGCAGCACGCAACGCAAGAACCACAATTGCGATTTGCAACAAGATGGTCAGGCGGCGAAGATGGACTTTCTGACATCAGTCACTCGCTCGGAAATTAATCCCTGACCGTCAACGCGAGTGCCAGGCACGATGGCGGGTTGATCTTCTCTACCTCTTCTTCCACCCGCCCCGATGACCCGGCGCTCCACCGCTCGATCGCGGCGCGGGGCCGAACTCAGGCCCGGATTGGCGCGAGTCGGTGGGCTGGAAGATTTTGCTGCCGCTGCCAGCATCGGTGTCGTCTCGCGAAGGCTTGGCGCGATTTGGGCGGTAGGGCAGGGACTCCGGGCCGTGCATTTCGTCGAGATGGGGTTTGTGGACTTTTGACGCCCCGCTCGGACCACCCGTGGGTCGCCCCTCACCCCGTGAGGAACGGGGCGAGGGGGAAGAGGCACCACCGCCGCGCTTCTTCATCGCGCTGGCCGGCAAATTCGCGGCCTCGCCGTATTTCTTCGCTCCCGCATAGGCGCCGGCCTTGCCTTGCACGGCGCGTTGTTTGGCGGTGGGGTCGTCGACCACGGCGAGTTCGGTGGCGCGGAGGCGCTTGACTTCGTCGCGCAGGCGGGCGGCTTCCTCGAAGTTCAGGTCGGCGGCGGCTTCGCGCATCCTGGTTTCGAGGTCGGCCAACACGGCCTCGAAATTGTGGCCGATACTGATGACGTCGTCGGCCATGCCGCCGTCGCCGATTTCCACCAGCACATGGTCGCGCTCGTAGACGCTGTTCATGATGTCGCCGATGGATTTTTTGATGCTCTCCGGCGTGATGCCGTTGGCGGTGTTGTATTCGACCTGTTTTTCGCGGCGGCGGTCGGTCTCGGCGATGGCGCGCTCCATCGAGCCCGTCATCTGGTCGGCATAGAGGATCACCTTGCCGTCGACATTGCGCGCGGCGCGGCCGATGGTCTGGATCAGCGAGGTCTCGCTGCGCAGAAAACCCTCCTTGTCGGCGTCGAGAATCGCGACCAGCGCGCATTCGGGAATGTCGAGGCCTTCGCGCAGCAGATTGATGCCGACCAGCGCGTCGAAGGCGCCGAGCCGCAAGTCTCTGATAATCTCGATGCGCTCGATGGTGTCGATATCCGAGTGCATGTAGCGGACGCGAATGCCCTGCTCGTGCAGATATTCGGTGAGGTCTTCCGCCATCCGCTTTGTCAGCACCGTGATCAGGCTGCGATAGCCCGCCTGCGCGGTGGCGCGCACTTCGCCGACGAGATCGTCGACCTGGGTGCGCGCCGGGCGGATGTTGACGGGCGGATCGATCAGGCCGGTCGGCCGGATCACCTGCTCGACGAACACGCCGCCGCTTTCGTTCAGCTCCCAGCCGCTCGGCGTCGCCGACACGGCGACCGATTGCGGGCGCATCATGTCCCATTCCTCAAAGCGCAGCGGGCGATTGTCCATGCAGGAGGGCAGCCGAAAACCGTATTCGGCCAGCGTCGCCTTGCGCCGGAAATCGCCTTTGAACATGCCGCCGATCTGCGGCACGGTGACGTGGCTTTCGTCGGCGAACACCAGCGCGTTGTCGGGGACATATTCGAACAGCGTCGGCGGCGGCTCGCCGGGGCGGCGGCCGGTGAGATAGCGCGAATAGTTTTCGATGCCGGCGCAGCTCCCCGTCGCTTCCATCATTTCGAGATCGAAGGTGGTGCGCTGTTCCAGCCGCTGCGCTTCCAAAAGGCGGCCCTGGTTGTGGAGCTGGTCGAGCCGCAGCTTCAATTCGGATTTGATCGACTTGATCGCCTGCACCAGCGTCGGACGCGGCGTCACATAGTGCGAATTGGCGTAGATCTTGATGAATTCGAGATCGTCCTGCTTGTGGCCGGTGAGCGGATCGAACTCCTCGATATTCTCGACGGTGTCGCCGAACAGGTTCACGCGCCAGGCACGGTCTTCATAGTGCGCCGGAAAGATGTCGATGACGTCGCCGCGGACGCGGAAGGTACCGCGGGTAAAATCGGCTTGCGTCCGCTTGTATTGCAGCGCCACGAGGTCGGCGATCAATTGCCGCTGGTCGATGCGCTCGCCCTTCTTCAGCGCAAAGGTCATCGCGGTATAGGTCTCGACCGAGCCGATACCGTAGATGCAGGACACCGAGGCCACGATGATGACGTCGTCGCGCTCGAGCAGCGCGCGCGTCGCCGAGTGGCGCATGCGGTCGATCTGCTCGTTGATCGAGGAATCCTTCTCGATGTAGGTGTCGGTCCGCGGCACATAGGCCTCGGGCTGGTAGTAGTCGTAATAGCTGACGAAATATTCCACCGCGTTATCGGGGAAGAAGCTTTTGAACTCGCCATAGAGCTGGGCGGCCAGCGTCTTGTTCGGCGCCAGGATGATCGCGGGTCTTTGAGTTGCCTCGATCACCTTGGCCATGGTGTAGGTTTTGCCGCTTCCGGTGACGCCGAGCAGCACCTGGGTGCGGTCGTTGCGCTGGATGCCCTCGACCAATTCCTTGATCGCGGTCGGCTGGTCGCCCTTCGGTTCGTACTCGGACTTGATGACAAAGCGCACGCCGCCTTCGGACTTTTCCGGGCGGGGCGGGCGGTGCGGCGTCCAGATCCTGACCTGGCCGTCTTCGCCCTTGAATTCCGGACGGCCGTCGCGAATCAGCGCGTCGAGCGCATCCGCGGTGGCGGCGACGCCGAGCGCCTCCATCTTGTTGCGCGGCGGCCGCGCCATTGCTGCGGCGTCTTCCTCCTCGGTGGTGAAGCCGAGTTGCCTTGCCAGTTCGGGGTCGAGCGTCGGGATCGTCGCCGAGGTGCCGTAATTGGCCTGCGGGGCTTCGTCGAGGCCGGGCCCTGCGGCCGAGGCATCGCGCTTGGCGACATCCTCACTGGTTCCCTTCGTCGACGCCCGCGCGCGATGCGCGGCGGCCTCGCCGCCGGCGCGGCGATCCCAGGAATTATCCGGCGGTGGCTGCAGGCCGGTGCCCGAACCCATGCCGGCATCGCCGCGATTGATCGCGGGATTGAGCAGTTCCGCCAGCGCCGGTCCAATCGGCTGCACGTCGGGCCTCGACGCCTTAGAACTTGGCGCCTTGGAACTTGGGGCTTTGGATTTCGCGGTTTTGCCGGACTTTTTGGGAGTGTCGGGATTCTTCGCCATGGCGGGAATATGGGGCGAGTCCGGCGGCGAGAAAAGGGCAAATGCCCTTCGGGGAATCGCGGAATGTACGTGATCTCAACCGGTTGATATGGCTTGCCGCGTCCGGAGCCTGTTGCGCGCTGTTGTCAGCAGCTGTCAGCACGCTCAGAGGACGCGCGGAACCGGCGCCGAGCGCCGCGCGATAACCGGGGACGCCTTGAAGCTTCAGCCACGTTGCGTTCGATGCGGTCGGTTGATTTGGAACCAATCGGGGGGCACATTGGTGCGGACGTCGATCGAGGCGTCGCGCAGAGGACAATCCATGAGGTTGTCGACCAGGTTGACCGTTGCGATGGTGGCGTTGGTGCTGCTGGCGACAACCGCGGTCGGGCTGCTGACCTATCGCAATATCGCCGATTTTGCCCGGCCCCGGGCCCTGGACCGGATCGATACCCACGCCCAGCTACTCGCCAACGAGCTTTCGGCCTCGGTCCGCGGCGCGCACGCCGACGTGATCGGCTTTCGCTCGGCCGTCGCCGTCATCGACATCATGACGGCGCATCTTGCCCACAGCACCGATCCGGCCGCCGCCTCCGTCGAAGCGGAGTCGAAGAAGCGGCTGGGGCAGCGTTTCGCCGCCGAACTGGCCTCCAAGCCGAATTATTACGAATTCCGCTACATCGGGGTCGATGACGACGGGCGCGAATTGGTGCGGGTCGACCGCTCGGGTCCCGGCGGCGCCGTCCGCATCGTTCCCGACGGTGAACTGCAGCGCGAGGACGATCGGGACGCCTTCAGGCAAACCATCGCGTTGCCGCCCGGCGGGGTCTATGTCTCGCCGGTCGACCTCGATGTCGAACCGCCGCGCATCCCGGTGCTGCGCGTCGCAACCGCGGTGCGTGCGCCGGACGGGCGGCCGTTCGGCATCATGATCATCGATGTCGACATGCGGACGGCCTTCGACCGGATCCGCTCCAGCGCGGTCAAGGGCGGACGAAGCTATGTCGTCAACGCACAGGGCGACTATCTCGTGCATCCCGACCGGGCCCGCGAATTCGGCTTTGCAGCCGGCAAGCCGGTTCATATCCAGGACGATTTTCCGGATTTCGCAGGCATCCTCGCGCGCGGCGATTCGGGGCCGCGCGTGATTGCGAACCGGGCCGGCAAGCGCTTCGGGTTCGCCGTGGAGTTCGTGCACCTCGCCGACGGTCCGCAGGTCGCGGTGATCCAGGCGGTGCCGTATTCGGTGCTGATGGCCGCCGCCACTTCCGTGCGCGACTCCAGCCTGTTGGGCGGCGCCATCGCGACGTTTTGCGCGTTCGTGGTGGCGTTGATCGTCGCCCGCTCGCTGACGCGGCCGCTGGTGCAGATGACCAAGGCCGTCGAGGGGTTTGCCCGCGACGAGACGGTCGCGCTGCCGGCCGGGGGCGGCTACGAGATCGGCGTGCTCGCCAATGCATTCGCTGGCATGGCGGCGGAGTCGCGGGCCAAGACCGCGGCGCTCAATCAGGAGATCGAGCAGCGCCGCCGCACGTTCGAGCGCGAGCAGCTGTTCCTCGCCGCGGTGGAATCCTCCAACGATGCGATCATCACCGAAACCCTCGACGGCATCATCACCGGCTGGAATCCGGCCGCCGAGCGGCTGTTCGGATTCACCGCGCAGGAGGCGATCGGCAGCCACATCGATATCATCGTGCCGGAGCCGCTGCGAGGCGAGGCTCAGGACATTCTCGGCGGCATACGCGCCGGACAAAAAATCGAATACCGCGAAACCATTCGCGTCGACAAGAACAAAAGGTGGATCGACGTGTCGCTCGGCATCGCGCCGATCAGGTCGCAATCGGGAGCGGTCATCGGCGCCGCCAAGGTTGTGCGCGATATCACCGCGCAGAAGATCGCGCAGGAGGCGCTGCTCGAAAGCGAGCAGATGGCGCGGGACGTGATCGAAAACGCCCTGGAGGCGTTCATTCAGACCGACGAGCAAGGCTGCATCCTGCAATGGAATCCGCAGGCCGAGGCGATCTTCGGATGGTCGCGGCAGGAGGCGATGGGAAAGCACCCGACCGAGCTGATGCTGCCGGAAGCGCTGCGGCCGCAGTTCGAGACCATGATCGAACGACTGGTCCGCAACGCGGAGAACGCGGCTGGTGGTTTGCGCTTTGAGGTCGAGGCCATGCGCAAGGATGGACAAACGCTCAAGGTCGAGGTGTCGCTGAAGGCGCTGCGCCGGCGCGGCGGCTATGTATTCAATTCCTTCGTCAGGGATCTCACGCAACGGGTCGCGGCGGAGGAGCAGTTGCGGCAAGCCCAGAAGATGGAAGCGATCGGCCAGTTGACCGGCGGGATCGCGCACGACTTCAACAATGTGCTGACCGTGATCACCGGCACCATCGAAATCCTCGCCGAGGAGGTCGCCGCCAAGCCGAACCTCGCCGCCATCACCCGGCTGATCAGCGAGGCCGCCGATCGCGGCGCCGAACTCACCGGCCATCTGCTGGCCTTCGCCCGCAAGCAGCCGCTGCAGCCGCACGAAACCGACATCAACCGGCTGATCGTCGAATCCTCACGGCTGATGCGGCCGGCGCTGGGCGAGCACGTCGAGATCGTGTCGAAACTTTCGGCCTCGCTCTGCGAGGCCCTGGTCGACCCGGGCCAGCTCAGTTCGGCGCTCCTCAATCTAGCGATCAACGCCCGCGACGCCATGCCCGACGGCGGCAAGCTGACGCTCGAAACCAAGAACGTGAGTTTTGACGCGGACTACGCCGCAGCCAACGACGTCCAGGCGGGGGATTATGTCATGATCGCGGTGAGCGATACCGGCAGCGGAATTCCGGAGGCGATCCGCGACCGGGTGTTCGACCCGTTCTTTTCGACCAAGGAAGTCGGCAAGGGCACCGGGCTCGGGCTGAGCATGGTGTACGGCTTCGTCAAGCAATCCGGCGGACACATCAAGGTCTACAGCGAAGAGGGCTACGGCACGACATTCAGGCTCTATCTGCCGCAGGCCGATGCACGGCGGGAGTCGCTCGCGGCGGAGCCACCGACATCGGAGATCGAGGGCGGCAACGAGACAATTTTGGTCGTGGAGGACGATCCGCTGGTGCGCGCCTATGTCACCACCCAGCTGCAGAGCCTGGGCTACGCCACCCTGTCAGCCGCCAACGGCGCCGAAGCGCTTGCGATCGCCGCCGGCGGCGCGCCGTTCGACCTGCTGTTCACCGATGTCATCATGCCCGGTGGGATGAACGGAAGGCAGCTTGCCGCGGAAATGATGCGGCGACGCCCGGCGCTGAAGGTGCTGTTTACGTCGGGCTATACCGAAAATGCCATCATCCATCATGGCCGGCTGGATAGCGGCGTGCTGCTGCTCGCCAAGCCGTACCGGAAGCTGGATCTGGCGCGCATGCTGCGCATCGCCCTGAGTTCCGCCGAAGTTTTGCCGGAGGGAAAGCCGGCGGCCGCGCAATGAGCCGCAACGCTCCGGTCAGATACGCAGGTCGCCGGAAGCCCGGGGCGGCGCGGAGGATTTGACGATATCGAGATGGATGCCGCCGCATTTCGTGCAGCGCATGGTCCAGTATTCGGCGCCGCCGCGGCCGGGGATGATGCTCAGCACCGCGAGGTCGGCGTTGCATTGCGGGCAGTTCGACATCACTGGCGCCGAAGAGGGCGGCGGCTGCTCGGGTTCAAGCTGCGGCAGGGGGGCCACCATGTTCGGCGCAACCATTTTCCAGCCGCCTATGGCGAGGTCGTGGGTTCGCTCGAACGCGTCGTCCGGGATGTCGCATAGCGCCGCTCCAGCCGGTCGATGTGAGCTTTCGCATCCGCGACCGCCGCATCCGGATCGGGCCACGCGAAGCCGACTTCGAGCGTCGGAAACGGCATGCCATCGATGACGACCGGCTCTTGATCGGCCCGTTGAATCCTGGCGTGCCATAGCCCGCTCCCCGCCTCGAACGACTGAATTTCAAAGCCGCCGTAAATCATGTCGCGACTCCTGTGATTGTCCGGGATCAAGGGAAGCACGGCCAGGCCGAAGCTTTTGTGAAGGGGTTCACAAGTCTCGGCGATTTTTCGCCGCAGGGAGTGTGCGCCGGGGGAAGGGAACTTCAGCCACGTCCGGCAATGTGATCGGCGAGCACGGCCGCATCGTCGCCGACCCCCGACAGGAAGGAGGATTTCATCCGCGCCAGCCATTGCAGGCCGAGGAAATACAGACCGGGTATGTCGGTAATGCCGTTGCGGTGAACCGGTTCGCCGTGCGCATCGAGCACCGGGACGTCGATCCAGCCGAAATCGACGCCGTAACCGGTGGCCCAGATCACCGCATGGATGCTCTCGGCGCCAAGATCGAGCCGCGACGACGGCGCGTCGACGCAAGGCGGGTTTGGCAACTGGGCGCGGGCGGCGGGTTCGTCCGGAAAATTCAGACCGTGCAGCTGGACATGCGCATCCACCATGTTGAGGAAGGTGGCGTAGACGACGTCGCCGTTGGCGAGGCTTCCGGCGAGATCCGGTGCGATCTCGAGCACGCCATCGCGAGCGGCCTTCAGCCGTCCGAGCAGCGTCATGCCGCAGGCGGCGAAGCGGCGGAAGTCGATGGTGTGGCCGCCATAGGCGCCCGATATCACCGGCAGCAACCGCGACGGCCCGCGCTGCTCGGTCGTCGTCTGGTCGATGCCGAGTTCGCTCAGCCACCAGATCAGGTCGCGGCCGCGGTAGCGGCGCGGCAGGCGGGTGTGACGGCCGACCGAACGAAAGACGCGGCGGCCGGCGCGATGCAGTTCTTCGGCGATCTGCGCCCCCGACGCGCCGGCGCCGGCCACCAGCACCGCGCCCGGCGGCAGTTGTTCTGGATTTTTGTATCGGCTGGCGTGGACCTGAAAGATGGCGTCGTCGCGCAACAAATCCGGGATCTGGGCGCGCTGATAGGGGCCGGTGGCGACCACGACATTTTCCGCTTCGATGCTCCCGTCCGTGGTCTCGACGATGAAGCCGGAGCCGCCGTCGCGGCGTCGAAGTCGCGTCGCTTCGACGCCGCAGCGGATCGGCGGCGCGACGAACGCGGCATAAGCGTCGATGAAATCCACAATTGCGTCGGTGCCGGAGAAAGCGTCGGGATCGCTGTGCGGAAACGAAAACTCCGGCAGCCGCACCGACCAGTTCGGAAACTGAAACTTCAGGCCGTCCCAGCGTTCGCTGCGCCAGCGCTCGGCGATCCGGTGCCGCTCCAGCACCAGATGTGACAGCCCGCGCTGCTTGAGCCGGTGGCTCATGACGAGCCCGGCCTGGCCGCCGCCGATCACCAGCGTTTCGACCCGCTCAACCGGCATGGCGCTGGCCCCGGGTGCGGCTGGCGGGCTCGGTTGCGGCGCGGATGATCCAGCGCCGGAACGCGGTAAAATCGCGCTGCCCGGTGCGGAAGTCGCGATAGACCAGATACCAGCGCATGCCCTTGGGCACGCTGAGCGCAAACGGCGCGACCAGCCGTCCGGCGGCGAGGTCGTCGTCGATATAGGGGCGGATGCCCATCGCAATGCCGAGGCCGTCGATCGCCGCCTGCAGCGCCTGGCCATAAAATTGAAACTCCGGTCCGCGCGCGGTGACCCGCGAGATTCCGGCGGCGCGCAGCCATAACGGCCAATCATCCGGCGAGTGGGCGACGCGCAACAGGCTCGGCCCCTTCAGGTCGGCGTGCCGCTTCAACGGGCCGGCCAGCCGCGGCGTGCACACCGGCAACAGATCGCCGGCGAACAGCGGTTCGGCGACCAGGCCCGGCCATTCGCCGTCGCCGAGCTTGATGCCGCAGCTCCAGTCGTCGCCGAACGGTGCCGCGGCGCCGCCGGTGGTGATGCGCACCTCGATGTCCGGCTCCTGTTTGCGGAAATCCGCCAGCCGCGGGATCAGCCATTTCATCGCAAAGGTCGGTCCGACGCCGACGGTCAGCACCCGGACGCTGGCCGGCGCGGTGACCTGCGCGGTCAGGCTCGCCAGCGCATCGAAGATCGGCGTCAGCCCGCTCTGATAGGCGCGGCCGGCCGCGGTGGTCACGAGCCGATTGGCCTTGCGCTCGAACAAGGCGACGCCGAGCCGCTCTTCGAGGAGATGCACCATCCGGCTGATCGCCGCCGCCGATACGTTCATCTCGACGCCGGCCGCAGCGAAGCTGCCGCTCCGTGCCGCGGCCTCGAACGCCTTGATACCGTTGAGAAAGAGCAACCGCCGCACATAACCCTCAGGAAAACTGATGCCAGAGCAAGATAACTCAGTTTGCGCAGTCAGTCCAAGCACGGCACAAGTATAAGCGGGGGATTCGAATGACGCCGCTTTTGATCGCCGCGCTCGGCTTGCTGATGGTCGCGACCGCGTTCCTGTCGGGCCTGTTCGGCATGGCCGGCGGGCTGATCCTGATCGGCGTGCTGCTGGCGCTGATGCCCCTGCCGACGGCGATGGTGCTGCACGCGATCACGCAGATGGCGTCGAACGGCTGGCGCGCCCTGCTGTGGCGCGCGCATATCCGCTGGCGGCCGGTGATGGTCTATCTGATCGGATGCGCGCTCGCGCTCGGGGCATGGTCGATCACCCGCTACGTGCCGGACAAGCCGGCGGCGCTGCTTATGCTTGGCGTGACGCCGTTCATGGCGCGGCTGATGCCGGCCGGCATCAAGCCGAACCCCGACAGTGTCTGGCAGGGATCGCTTTACGGCTCGATCTGCATGGGGCTGATGCTGATGACCGGCGTGTCCGGTCCGCTGCTGGACACCTTCTTTCTCGGCGGCAATTTCGGCCGCCGCGAAATCGTCGCCACCAAGGCGACCTGCCAGGTGGCGAGCCATTTCACCAAACTGATCTATTTCGGCGGCATCATCGACCAGGCCGCAACCCTCGATCCGGTGCTGGCCGGCGTCGCGATCGCGGCCTCGATGCTCGGCACCAGCCTGGCGCGGCGGATTCTCGAAGCCATGAGCGACGCGCAGTTTCGCACCGGGGCCAACCGGCTGATCACCACGGTCGCGAGCTATTACATCCTCTATGGAAGCTGGCTTTTGCTGGCCGGCAGCTCGGTCGCGTCATACTGACGAGCGGAATGTCCGCCGATTTCCCGGCTGGATTTCATTCACCATTTCGCGCACATTCCCCGGCCATGAAGACTGCTTTCTGATGACGAGGTCCAGGCGGACTGGGTCGTGGAGCCAACGGCATGGATGAAGTCGAGATCGTCGATTACGATCGCCGATGGCCCCTCTTGTTCGATGAAGAGGCCAACCGGTTACGGGCCGTCCTCGAGCCATCGCTGATCGTGGGACTCGAGCATTTTGGAAGCACTGCGATTCCTGGCCTGTCTGCCAAGCCGATCATAGATATCCTGATCGCGGTCCGGTCATTGGCTGTCGCGCGGGCCACCTTTGTCGAAGCGCTTCGAAAACTTGATTACGTCTATTGGGCCGACAATCCGAAGAAAGATCGAATGTTCTTCGTCAAGGGCATGCCGCCCTTTGGTTCGAGGCGCTCCCATCATGTGCATGTCACGGAGCCCCATGGAGAGATGTGGCAACGTTTGGCGTTCAGGGACTATTTGCGCGCTCATCCAGAGGAAGCCGGGACTTACGGGCGGCTCAAGCGACGGCTTGCCGCCGAGCATCGGGCAGATCGCGAGGCGTATACCGACGCCAAATCTGCCTACGTCGAACGTGTGATGCAGAAGGCAATCCGGTAAACCGTCACGGCGAAGTGAGCAGCCGACAAGGCTGAGAGTCTGACTGGGTGAAAGTCCCGGTACCGTCAATTACCTGTATTCGGACGGTTAGCATATCCGGTGCGTGTGGAGGCAACAAAGCACGATAGGCCCGGACGTAAAATCCCCGGCTGCCCTGCAGCCGTATGTGCAGCGGTAGGAACGATCTGGGGGGAGAGCAAACTTGGAGGCCGGAACATCAAGGAATATCTGCATCCTCGAAATAACGGGCCTGCGAGAAGTCGTAATTCGTGGGACAAAACGCGGGAAGCCGACCCATTCTTCGCTTGGGGAAGGCCGATGACATCGTGGAAGAAACAGGTGAGAGCACACGGTGTACCGCCGGGGTAGGGGATCCAGCATCCAAGGAAAGATTCTCAGAGATAACGTCGGGAAGCTCCCGGGGGGCAGCAGGGACTGCGTACAACCTGCCAGGACTCTTCGAGCGAGGCTAAATGCCGAAGCAGGAGAGAGCCCAACGGGAGTGGCACATGAGCCCGTAGGAGCGATGACGGAGGGGTAACGCCCTCGGAGGAGATGGCACTCACATCTCCCCAACGGAGGTAGCACCGAAGTTGGGCAAAGGGGCTCAGGACACTTGGCGGCCTACTTGGCCGTATGGCGGCCGGCTTGATAAAACCGGCGTAACGCCACGACAGCTCAGGAGGCGAGGCTGAAGGCAAACCAGAATGGCGGGGGTGTACACGGACCAGCGTTTAAACCTCTCCAAACTTGGGAAGGCCTTCGGAAGAAAGCCAAAGTTTCAAACCGGACCCGGGAAATCTGGCCGTCCGGGATTATAGGGGGGCTTCGGGAAACGTAAGCCACGGTGAGACTGTGAACCCGTCTTGCAATCGAAAGAGCAGGAACGGAAACTCCTCACCTACAGCGGGGCGCGCCCGATTTCTATCCCAGTCAGCGCTCCGAGCCTGCTATCGCGCCGGATCGGCAAGCCGCGGCCGGATGATTTCCACCATGCGGTCGGCGGATGTGCCCGGCGGGAAGAAGCCGAGATAGTTGCCGTCGCGGTCCATCAGATAGATGAAGGCGGTGTGATCGACGGTATAGTCGTCGGCCGCTTTGCCGAGGCTGACCTTGGCGTAGTAGACCTTGTAGGCGTCTGCGGCCTTGCGGATCGCCTCAGCGCTGCCGGTCAAGCCGATCAGGCGCGGGTGAAACATCGGCACATATTGCGCCAGATGCTCCGCCGTGTCGCGCGCGCGGTCGACGGTGATGAACAGCGGCTGCACGCTTTCGCCATCCTTGCCCAATTTGTCCAGCGCGAGGCCGATCGCCTGCAGGTCGGTCGGGCAGACGTCGGGACAATAGGTGAAACCGAAATAGACCAGCATCAGCTTGCCGCGGAAATCGTTGTTGGTGCGGACATGGCCGGTGTGGTCGGTGAGCTCGAACGGTCCGCCGACCGGCTCCCGATTCCACATCAGGATGTCCATGATTTCCGCGGGCGACCTTGCCGGTGCGTCGCCGGCGCACGCCGGCGCCAACATCAGCCACAGGCTGACGCCGACCCGGCAGGCGGCGCGAAACATCATATGCCGAAGGAGAGGCGGCTACCGGTGGTGGTGACCAGCACCTTATCGCCCATCTGCGCGGTCGCCTCCTGGACGAAATTCAATCCGCTGCAATGCATCGGGATCAGCACGTCGGGATCGAGTTTCCTGACCTCGGCAACGACCTCCTTGAGATAATCCGCCGGCGCCGGTCCGAGATGGAAGCCGCCGACGATGGCGTGGACCTTCTGGATGCCCGAGACTTCCTGCGCCTGCTTCACCGAATTGACGATGCCGACATGGCCGCAGGAACTGATCACCACCAGGCCCATATCCCGGATGTTGAAGCAGGTCGCGTGTTCATGGATGTGCTCGTCGGGCACGATCTTGCCTTCCATCTCGGCTGGCAGATAGTGGCCGGCGTTGCAGCCGAGGCCATCCTTGATGCCGAATTCGACCCAGGTCTGCGGCAGGATGCGCTCCATGCTGCGCCGCGTGATCTTGCCTGTGGTGAAGGCATGGCCGGCGATTACGGTCGGCGTTTCGCACAGCACGGTCGTGACCTTCTGCGCGGCGAGCTGGCGGCGATCGAGCGCGCCGAAATCGGTGAACTGGCCTTTCGTGGCCGTCGGATTGACGCGATGACAGAAATTGTCCTCGCCGCCGGCGTAGAGTTTGACATCGGCGGGAAGCTTGTCGCGGAATTTGTCGAGGAAGCCGTTGAGGCCGCCGAAATGATCGTAATGGCCGTGGCTGACGATCAGCGCATCGAGTTTCGACGGATCGACGCCGACCAGCTCCATGTTGTTGATCAGGACGTCCGGCGTGTAGCCGTAATCCAGCATCAGTGTGCGCTGGGCGTCCGCGGCCTGCGATTCCAGCCACAGCGACAATCCCCATTCATTGTGCAGGGCTTTGCGGAAATCGGCGCCGCGCGGCATCGGGACGATCGATACGCCATTGGCCTGCTTGGGGCGGAAGAACTGATCGAAACTGCTGTCGACCAGCACGCGGATCGAGAGCTTGTCCACGGTCGGCACCTCGATCGGCGCGGCGCTGGCGATCTCGACGCATGAAAACGCGTTCGCGGCGGCGGCGCCGGCGAGTGCGGCTGAAGCTTTCAGAAAATCCCGGCGTGCCAGATCCCTGTTCATTTGAGTACTCCCGATAATTTCAGTCGTGAAGTTGGCAATCAGGCTGGTGAGCTTAGGTGCAATCGTGCATCAGCTCAATATGGCGGGCCGCCAATCACTTTCGCGCGCGTCATGCCGATACCATTGACTTGAGCGCGCGATCTGACCACATTCATGCATCGGCATCCACTTTTGCGATGCACGGCTTCATCAGCGCAGGATCGTCCCATGATCGACCTCCATTATTGGACCACGCCGAACGGTCACAAGATAACGATGTTCCTCGAAGAGGCCGGCCTGAAGTACAAGATCTTCCCGGTCAACATCGGCAAGGGCGATCAATTCAAGCCGGAGTTTCTGGCGATCGCGCCGAACAACCGGATCCCGGCGATGGTCGATCACGAGCCGAAGGGCGGGGCCAAGCCGGTCTCGATCTTCGAATCCGGCGCGATGCTGCTGTATCTCGCCGAGAAGACCGACAAGTTCCTGCCCGCCGATCTCCATGGCCGCTACGACGCGATCCAGTGGACGTTCTGGCAGATGGGCGGGCTCGGGCCGATGGCCGGCCAGAACCATCACTTCCGAAATTACGCGGTGGAGAAGATCAAATACGCCATCGACCGCTATGTGAACGAGACCAACCGGCTCTACGGCGTATTGAACAAGCGGCTATCCGATCGCGAATTCATCGCCGGCGAGTATTCGATCGCGGACATGGCAAGCTATCCCTGGATCGTGCCCTACAAGAACCAGGAGCAGAACATCGATGATTTTCCGCATCTGAAGCGCTGGCTCGAGACCATCCGCGAGCGGCCGGCCACGGTGCGTGCGTACGCCCTCGCCAAGGAGGTCAATCCGAATTTCGGCCAGCCCGCGATCCGCACCGAAGAAGAGCGCAAGTTGCTGTTCGGGCAAACCGCGGCGGTGGTGCGGTGACGCGGGATCGAGCCGTAAACCAATCTCGTCATACGCGGGCTTGACCCGCGTATCCATCTTCCCAAGAAGATGGATTGCCGGATCAAGTCCGGCAATGACAGAGTGAGTTTGACGCCCGCGCGAGGACTAATCCATGCCCCTCAAACTTTACGAACTCGTCGGCACCGATGATTCCCGTCCGTTCAGCCCGTTCTGCTGGCGGACGCGGATGGCGCTGGCGCATAAGAGGTTGTCGGCCGAAACGATCCCGTGGTGCTTTACGGATAAGGCTGCGATCGCCCCGCATCAATCCGAAAAGGCGCCGGTGCTGCTCGACGGCGATAAGCCGATCGTCGATTCCTGGGTCATCGCCAATTATCTCGAAGACACCTATCCGGACCGGCCGTCGCTGTTCGGCGGCGAGGGCGGCCGCGCCATGGCGCGGATGCTGAACTGGTGGGGCGACGTCACCGTGATGGGCGGCATGTTTCCCTTGATCGTCGCCGACATCCCCGCGCATCTGAAGCCGGTCGATGCCGCCTATTTCCGCAAGACCCGCGAAGCGCGTTTCGGCAAGCCGCTCGAGGAAGTGGTGGCCGGCCGCGACAAGGCGGTTGAGGGTTTTCGCAAATCGCTCGATCCATTGCGGCTGACGCTGTGGACGCAAAAATATCTCGGCGGCGCGACCCCGAACTACGCCGACTATATCGTGTTCGGCCCGTTCCAGTGGGCGCGCGTGGTCAGCCCGTTCAAGCTGCTCGCCGAGGACGATCCGGTTTACGCATGGCGTGAACGGCTGCTCGATGCGTTCGACGGCATGGCGCGGAAATCGCCGGGGTATGCCGTCTAGCCCCGCACTCGGGCGTCTTCTCGCCGCGGACGCGCTGCCCACCTCTCAAGCCCCTCGGCGAGATCGCGCGTCGGCGCCATCGCGGCGAATTGTTCGCTTTCGACCAGCAGCCCTTCGGCGATGCCCATGTTCAAACCGCGCGTGACCGCGGTGATGATGCTGCCGATCGCCAGCGGCGAATGCCGGATGATACGATCAGCCAGTTCGCGCGCCGCCAACAGCAAATCATCGTGCGGCACGACGCTGTTGACGAGCCCGATCTCCAGCGCCCGCGCCGGCGGGAAAGGATCGCCGGTCAGTAGCAGTTCCAGCGCGCGCTTGCGTCCGGCCAGGCGCGGCAGCCGCTGCGTGCCGCCAAAGGTCGGCGGCATGCCGAGATTGATTTCCGGCTTCGCAAATCGCGCCTTGTCGCTGGCGATGGCGAGATGAACCGCCTCGGTGATCTCGCATCCGCCGCCGAACGCGATGCCGTTGACCGCCGCGATCACCGGCTTCCTGAAGGCTTCGAGCCGTGCCGTCATGGCTTGCCCGCGCCGGACAAAGTCCCGGATCGCCGTATCGGTCCCCTGGCGCACGCTTGCCGAAAACTCTGATATGTCGGCCCCGGCGGAAAACGCCCGGTCGCCGGCGCCGGTGAGGATGACGGCGCGCACCTCGGACGCGACCTCGATCATACCCATGCGCGCCATCAGCCGGTCGATCAGTTCGTAATTGAGCGCATTGAGTTTTTCCGGCCGGTTTAGCGTGACGAGCGCGATCCCGTCCTTGATATCGAGCAGCACGGCGTCGGACATGGTGGTGGTCTCCCTGGTTCTGTCGGGAGCTACCGTACGACGCGCCGGATGTTGTGTATATTCACTGGTCGGTATACATACCGGCATGGCACGACCCGAAACCGATACACGTCAACGCATCATCGCTGCGGCGAGCAAGCTGTTCTACAGCGAGGGCATCAAGAGCGTGAGCGTCGACGCGGTGGCGGCGGCCGCCGGTGTCACCAAGCGCACGCTGTATTATCATTTCGACAGCAAGGACGATTTGATCGCGGCCTATCTCGGCGGCCGGGACCAGCCCAATCTGGCGATGTTCCAGCGCTGGTTCGCCGAGAGCCGTGGCGGCTTGCCGGCCAGGATCGAGGCCATCTTCAGGAATCTGGCCCGTTCCGCCCGGCATCCGAAATGGAAAGGCTGCGGCTTTCTGCGCACCTCAGCCGAGCTTGCCAACATGCCCGGCCACCCGGCGATCAGGATCGGCGCCGCGCACAAGAAGAAATTCGAAAGCTGGCTGCGCGTCACCTTCGAGGCGGAAGGGATCGCGCAGGCGTCCAGGCTCGCGCGGCAGATATTGCTGCTGCTGGATGGTTCCTTCGCCGTCGTTCTCCTGCATCGCGATCCCTCCTACATCGAGACCGCCGGCGAGGCCGCCGCATCATTGACCAGCGCCGCCATGCGGACACGGCGCCGCGCCGGGAGTTGACAGCCGCCGGCGCTGTATCGTGTCCCGGACGCTTGCAGCGCTTCTTCAGCGGTGCACCGCAGAGCCGGGACCCACTCTTCGCGCAGAACGATGGACCCCGGATCAGCAGCGCACCGCCATAGCGCGTCGAAGACGCGCGTGGACGCGCTGGTGGGGCTGCGCAGCGTCCGGGGAACGCCGGGTACGGTCATGACGACGACTGCGAGCGGCGCGCGAGCCCGCCGCGGTCAAGCAGCATCGCCCGCACCGCGTTGAGATCGGGCAGCACTGCAACGCATCGCGCCCGCGACTCCTCGGTCGGCGGCACCATGTCGGGCACCATGATGGTGATGGCGCCGGCGGCGTGCGCGGCGGTCACGCCGTGATTGGAATCTTCCACGGCGACGCAAAGTTCCGGCTTCACGTCAAGTCGCGCCGCCGCCAGCAGATACAGATCGGGGCTTGGCTTGCCGCGCGTGACGTCGTCACGGGTCAGGATGGTGTCGAAGCGCGACCGGATTCCGGCAAGCGTCAGGTGCTCGTGGGCAGTGCGTCGCGACGACGAAGTCACGATCGCAAAAGGACATTCGATCGCCTGCAGCGCATCGAGCAGTTCGATCGTGCCATGCTTGAGCGGCAGGCCGGCGCCGATGAATTCATCGCGACTGGCGACGAAGGCTTTGGTGATCTCGGCGAGCGGAAAGTCGTCGCCGTAACGATCGATCAACAGGCGTCCGCAGTCGGGGCCGGGAAGTCCGACCATGGCGCGGCACAGCGGAGCGACGTCATCGGTGAAGCCGCACGCATTCAGCGCCGCGATCAGGCTTTCGAAATAGACTTTTTCGGTGTCGAGCAGGGTGCCGTCCATGTCGAGCAGGACGGCACGAATGTTCCATCGGCCGGTCACGTCGAAGCCGCGTCTGCCGCCTGCTTCGCCTTCCGGCGCAGGCAATCCGCGCACAGGCAATCGCCGTCATCGAGCGGCATCGGCAGCAGAAAGGTCTCCTCCGCGCACCAGCACGGACCCGACGGGTTGCAGGTGAATTCGGTGCCGCAGCCGGAGCAGGCGAGGCGGCGCGAGGGCAGATTGTCTAACCGATTTGTCATGAATTTGGGGCCGCGTCCCGCTGCGGAATTAATCTCGGGTTCATTTCGAAGCGCGTTATACTGCGCGCCAATATACGCCCGGGAATGGTTCAAGGGAAATCCGATGGCCCGCGATTCGCAAGCCGCGCTCGTTGCGCTCAATCGCTTCGGTTTCGGTGCCCGCGGCGGCGCGTCGGGCGATTTCGTCAATGCCGCATCCGATCCGCGCGGCTTCGTCAAGGCCGAACTCTCCCGCCCCAACGGCGTGCTGCTCGAAGTGCCGGGCCTGTCGTCGACGGCGGCGCTTGGCAAGGCGGTATTCGACTATCAGTTCGAGATCAGGAAGGCCCGCGACGCGGCGTCGAAGTCGGGCGCGCCGGCCACCGCGACCGAAGGCCCGCCGCAGCAAGCATCGCCGGATGCGCGCGTGCAGCGGCGAAACCTTTCGCTCTCCAGCATCGCCAAGGACATCACGGCCAAAGAGCCGGCCAAAGAATCTGCCAAAGAAATGGCAATGCAGACCGCCGAGAACGGCAGCGCCAACGCCACGATGACGCCGGCCGAGACGATGCAGCCTAGCGCGGCAAAGCCGCCGCAGCAGCCGCTCAACATCATCCAGAAGACGTTTCGCGCCGAGGCGCTGGCGCGGCTGCAGCGCGCGACGATCGCCGATTGCGGATTCGCCGAGCGGCTGGTGGTGTTCTGGTCCAATCATTTCTGCATCTCCGCCAGCAAGGGCCCGCTGGCGCGGATGTGGGCGGGCTCGTTCGAACGCGAGGCGATCCGGCCGCATGTGCTCGGGCGCTTCGCCGACATGCTGCAGGCGGTCGAGCAGCATCCGGCGATGCTGTTCTTCCTCGACAACCAGCAATCGCTCGGTCCGGATTCGCGCGCCGGGGTCAACCGCAACCGCGGCCTGAACGAAAATCTCGCGCGCGAGATCATGGAGCTGCATACGCTCGGCGTCGGCGGCGGCTATTCGCAGGACGACGTGACGTCGCTGGCGCGCATCATCACCGGCTGGACCTATGCCGGACGGCAAGGCCAGCTCGGTACGCCCGGCACCTTCGTGTTCAACGCCAATGCGCACCAGCCCGGCGCGCAACGGGTGATGGGAAAAATCTACGAGGCCAATGGCGTGGCGCAAGCCGAGGCTGTGCTGGCGGATATCGCGCGCCATCCCTCCACCGCCAAGTTCGTCGCCACCAAATTCGCCCGTCACTTCACGGCCGACGAACCGCCGCCGGCGCTGGTGGCGCGGCTGCGGGATGTGTTCACCAAAACAGACGGCGACCTCAAGGCGCTGGCGGTGGCGCTGCTGGATTCCGACGAGGCCTGGCAGGCGCCGCTGGCCAAGCTGCGCTCGCCTTACGAATTCCTGGTCGCCAGCGGCCGGCTGCTGGCGCGCAATCCGGAAGATCCCGGCCGCTATCTCAACGGCCTCAACGTGCTGGGCCAGCCATTATGGTCGCCCGCCGGGCCGAACGGGTTTGCCGACACCAACGCGGCCTGGGCCGCGCCCGAAGGCGTCAAGCTGCGTCTCGATATTTCTGCGCAGATCGCTTCCAACCTCGCCGACCGGATCGATCCGCGCGATCTGCTCGAACTGGTCGCGGCGGACGCCGCCTCGCCGGAAACGCGGCGGACCATCGAGCGCGCGGAATCGCGGCAGCAGGCGCTGGCGCTGTTGCTGATGTCGCCGGAATTCCAGAGGAGATGACGATGGATTTCTGCGACAGCCCGATGGCATCGGCCACGTCGCGCCGCGCACTGCTGCTCGGCGGCGCTTCCTTTGCGGCCTGGGCCTATTTGCCGAAATTCGCGCGCGCCGCCGACGGCCGCGATCCGCGGCTGGTCGTCGTGATCCTGCGCGGCGCGCTCGACGGGCTCGCCACCGTGGCTCCGATCGGCGACCCTGATTATGCCGGCCTGCATGGTTCGATCGCGCTGCGGGCCGATGGGCCGAATGCGGCGGTGATGCTGGATTCGTTCTTCGCGCTGCATCCGGCGATGCCGGCGTTCGCGCGGATGTACCGCGAGAAGAAGGCCGCGGTGATCCATGCGGTCGCGACTTCCTATCGCGACCGCTCGCATTTCGACGGCCAGGACGTGCTCGAAAGCGGTTTTTCCGGGCCGGGCCGGGTGCAGTCCGGCTGGCTCAACCGCGCGCTGGAAAACTTGCCGAGGGGCGACCGGGTCATGCGCGCGCTCGCCGTCGGTCCGACCACGCCGCTGGTGCTGCGCGGCTCGGCACCGACCGTCGGCTGGGCGCCGGTCGCGCTGCCGCAGGCCGCCGACGATACCGCGATGCGGCTTGCCGAACTCTATCAACACCGCGATCCCGCGCTGGCGACGGCGCTGACGCAAGGCCTGCAACTCGACAAGGCGGCCCAGGGCGACGACATGAAGCCGAAGCCCGGCACCAACGGCGTCGCCGCGATGCGGCTGGTGGCGCGCGGCGCCGCCAAACTGATGGCGGCCGATGACGGTCCGCGGATCGGCGCGCTCGCCTTCGACGGTTGGGATACCCATGCCAATGAAGGTGGCCCGGTCGGCCGGCTCGCTCAGCTATTGTCCGGGCTCGACGGCGCGCTGGCGGAATTCGAAAGCGGGCTCGGCGATCGCTGGCGTGACACCGTGATCGTGGTCGCCACCGAGTTCGGCCGCACCGCGCGCATCAACGGCACCGAAGGCACCGATCACGGCACCGGCACCATCGCGCTGCTCGCGGGCGGCGCGGTGAAGGGCGGAAGGATGATCGCGGACTGGCCGGGGCTGAAGCTCGCCAATCTCTATCAGGGCCGCGACCTCGCGCCGACCACCGATTTGCGCGCGGTGATGAAAGGCGTGCTGCACGACCAGTTCGGCCTTGGCGAACGCGTGCTGGCCGAGCAGGTTTTTCCGGACAGCGCACCGGTGAAGCCGATGAAGGGGCTCATGGGCTGAGCATCGATGGAAAGGTGTGCCGTTTGGCGATCACGACATCGTTGTTGAGGGAATAGAGATAGCAAGGACCATCGGACTTCTTTCTCCCCGACGCAAAGTCGCATCTTGCCAATGCGGCGTCCGCTGCGTCCTTGTCCGTCGGGGATCCCGAAACCACAAACATCTGCCCAATCGGATGTATCGCGATCGCTTTCGGTCGCTGGGCCGACAGATAGGTTTGGATGTCGGGCCGCTTTCGAACGTCGTCCTTCACGATCGGCAATTGATTGGGATCGAAGCCACCCGAATAGCTCAGGCGGGGCATGTCGTGGTCTGCGAGCGGCCCCGCGAGCTGAACCAGCTCGTCGTTCACGGCCAGCAGCTTGCACGGCGATCCGAATCGGAGCTGGCAGCCTTCGAGCGCCCGGTCGGGCGTGACGGATTTGCTGTCCTGGTCCGTGGTTTGCCAGTACTCGGCACTCCTGAGGTTGACCGCGAGCGCCTTGTTGACGGCGGCCTTCTCGTAGTCCTCCACCATGATCTCCCTGGTGTGAAAATAGAGATCGGGCGTGGCCGTGGACATCACGAGGTTAAGCGCCTTCGACAGGTCCGAGGGTTGATGTTCGGCTTCGGCGAGGCCTGCGTACCGGTCGAATGCCGACGCCGCGGCGGGCAGCCACGCAATCATTGCCACAATGGCCAGACGTTTCATGCGATGCCCCACGTTCACTACCCCTTCGTGATCCCGTCGATCTCGGCGATCTCCTCCGCGCTCAGGCTCCAGTCGATCGCTTTCACGTTCTGCTCGACCTGTTCGATGCGGGTGGCGCCGGCGATCACGCTCGAGACTTGCGGGCGCGACGCCAGCCAGGAAAAGGCGAGTTCGAGCATGCTGTGGCCGCGCGCCTTGGCAAACGCCTGCAGCTTCTCGACGATGTCCTCGTTGCGCGGCGTGACGTAGCGATCCCTGAGCGCGGGCGCCTTGCCGAACCGCGTATCTTCCGGCGCGGCGGCGCCGCGCTGGTATTTGCCGGTCAACAGGCCGGAGGCCAGCGGGAAGAACGGCAGCAGGCCGAGATTGTATTGCTGTGCCGCCGGCAACAGATCCTTCTCGATGCCGCGCACCACGAGGCTGTATTCGTCCTGGCAGGAAACGAAGCGGCCGACATTCATCGCGCGCGCGACGTGCTCGGCCTCGGCGATCCGCCACGCCGGAAAATTCGAATTGCCGATGTAGCGGACCTTGCCCTGGCGAACCAGATCGTCGAGCGCGCGCAGGCTTTCCTCGATCGGCGTCAGCGGATCGTAATCGTGCTGCTGGTAGAGATCGATGTAGTCGGTCTTCAGCCGCGTGAGGCTGGCCTCGACCGCGGACATGATGTAGCGGCGCGAGGCGCCCTGCTTGCTGCCGTCCTTGCTCATCGGCTTGGAATATTTGGTCGCCAGCACGATGTCCTTGCGGCGATCGCCGAGCACGGTGCCGAGCACGGTCTCGGAGCCGCCCATGCCGGCATAAATGTCGGCGGTGTCGAACAGGGTGATGCCGAGGTCGATCGCCTTGTGGATCACCTTGCGCGAGGTTTCGAGATCGGTGCGCTGGCCGAAATTATTGCAGCCGAGGCCGACGGCGGAAACGCGCAGGCCGGAGCCGCCGAGATTGCGAATTTGCATGAATAATCCTGTGGGGCGTGGGCAGAGGGGGCAGGGGACAGGACCATAGTGTGGCCCGCGCGCCTTGGCGCTGCAAGGTGCGGTCGTACCGGGTGCGGTCGTGCCGTGGGGCCTCAGGCCGGTCGCCGGCGGCCGTCAAATGCATGTGAATGCAGCGCAAAAAGATGCGGCCCCGGTCAGACGCGGCGACTGACGGGGGCCGCTTGGGGCGCCTGATCCGAGACGGGGGGCCTGATCATACGCAGGGCGCAACCTATCCGCGCTTTATTACGCGGCCGTGACAACTGGACTTATCCACAGGCGGTCAGAACAGCTTGCGATAGACGATGAAGCCGGATTTTTCCGCCACCTTGTCGTAGAGCAACTGCGCGATGTGATTGGTTTCGTGCGTCTGCCAGTACACGCGGGACGATCCGGCGCGCTTCGCCTGCTCGTAGACGCCATTGATGAGGGCGCGGCCGACGCCCTTGCCGCGCGCGGCCTCGCTGGTGAACAGATCCTGCAAATAGCAGATCGGCTCGATCGCCGTGGTCGAGCGGTGAAACAGGTAATGCGTCAGCCCGAGCAGTGCACCACCGCTCTCGGCCACCAGCGCGTGCACCGGCTCGTAGGCGTCGAAGAAGCGCGCCCACGTCATCGCCGTGATTTCGCCCGCCAGCGCGGTCGGTCCCGATCGTTTGTAGAACGCGTTGTAGCCGTCCCACAGCGGCAGCCATTGCTCGTAGTCCTGCCGGGTGACGAAGCGAACGGTGACATCGCTGGACATGAGTATTCCTGCATTTCCAAGGAAGGTAGCGCGCGAATATGGCGCCGGCCTTTACTATAGGCAGGCGTGAGCCGGATCAATCGAGTTGGATGCAGCTTGCGCGCCGATGCTTATTCCGCGGCGCGCAAGTGCCGGGCGAGGCTGCGCGCGCTGCCGCCGCGCAGCGACCGCAGATAGTCGGCTTGCGCGGGATCGTCGGTCTGACGGACGAGATCGGTGACGGGCGTATAGCTCAGCATGCGCCCGCCGTCCGGCAATGCCGTGCAACTGAAGCGCAGCACCTGCCCGTCGGCGAGATTGATGTTGATCGGGGTGGAATCGCCCGATCGCATCATCTCGGTCCGCCGCGCGATGAAGGCGCTCAATTCGTCTTCCGGCAGTTCGTAGGCGCCGGTGTCGCGGCCATGATACATCAGCGCGATGAACGGCGGCTTGGAATCGGCCTGTGCGTCGGACAGCGCGAAATAATCGCGGAAGGCGCGGTTGATGAATTCGGCGCGGGTGTCGGAATCCAGCAGCACGATGCCGATGTCGACCTCGTCGAGCGCGGCCGCCAGCCGCATCGAAGTGGCGTGGTGTGCCTGTTCGGCTGCGAACGCCTCGATCCATTTTTGCCGCAACAGGCCGGTGATCACGGCTGTGCCGGCGGCCGTCGCCGCCAGCATCATCATCCGCGCCAGGTCCGACATGTCGTAGCCGGGCAGCGCGCGGTGATTGAGAACGAATAGCGCCGAGGAAACCACCGCGATCGCGGCGCTGACCAGGCCGGAGGCGATGCCGCTGACGGAGCTTGCGAAGGCGACGATGCAGACGAACAATGGAGCCGGATTGGGCACGGCAACGACATGACGATCGACAAAGAAGGCGGTCAACGCCGTCACCGTCGTCAGAACCGGACCGGAGATTGCACGCCAGTCGAACCGCATGCCCGTCCTCGTCGCCTCCCGGAATAAGGCGGCAGTTTGCCGGATATTTCCCCAGATATTTCCAGGGGCGGCGGCTTTTTGAGGTCGCATCCTGAAGCGGTGGTTGACCGGTCAGGCAAAACTTTCACGGTTTTTAAATCAAATGATAATGGAACGCGCCGGTGGAACAGGGTTCCATGCCTGATCGTTAGCACGCGTGACCGAGCCAAGAAGATATTCAAGAGGATATTGATGCCCGCCGTTTCCCCGTCGATCCTGCCGATCCTGATGCTGTTTGCCTCCAACGTCTTCATGACCTTCGCCTGGTACGGTCATCTGAAATTCAAGCAAAGCCCGCTGCCGCTCGTCATCATGGTGAGCTGGGGAATTGCGTTGTTCGAATACTGGCTGGCGGTGCCGGCCAACCGCTGGGGCAGCGCAGTCTATTCGGCAGCGCAGCTCAAGACCATGCAGGAGGTGATCACGCTGGTCGTGTTCGCCTGCTTCTCGGTGCTGTATCTGAAGGAGCCGCTGGGCTGGAATCACGCGCTCGGCTTTGCCTTCATCGCCGCCGGGGCGTTTTTGATCTTCCACAAATGGACTTGAAGCGCCGGTCGTCGCTGATGCATTGATGGCGCGTCACTTCGCTGCCGGCGACAGAACCCGCGCCGCCGGATCGCGGCTTTCGCCATGCGTGCCGGTGGCGATCAGCAGCGACGCCGCCAGCAGGATCGCCAACGTCAGCCCGACGGTCACCAGTCCGACAGGTGTCTTCATCATCGACCAATCGCGATGCCGATCATCGCGCAATGCCGTGCCAAAGGTACAAACAGAAAAGCGCGGGGATTACATCAAAATCGGCATCGCCATGCTGACCTTGATCGAGAGCACGGTCATTGCGACCGCAAGGCACAGCGACAGCGCACCGATCGCCAGCGAGGCGGCAATGGCGTTGGTCAATCGGGAAGAGGCGACAGGCGCAAGGCGGCTTTCGAAGCCGGCCGTGCCGGGCGACCGTATCATGGTCCGAATCCTTCAGGACGCGGACGAATCACCCGCGACGTCAGGCAACCTCGCAATCCTCGCGGGCAATATTGCGGCGGCTCCCGCCCGGAAAATGGCCAAATCGCCGCAAAGGTTAACGTTGGTTCCGCCATTGTTAACGTCTATGGAGTTTTCGGCCGAACGGCGGCCGGACGATCAAGCCCCGGCGGCAAGGCGGGCGGGATCGCCGATCTCGGCCTCGGGACTCCAGTCCATCGACACGAAGCCGGGGGTCTGCTCGACCCGCCGCAGCCAGGCGCGGATCGCCGGGAAGGTCGCCAGATCGTAGTCGCAGCGGTCGGCGACATGGGTGTAGCCGTACAGCGCGATATCGGCGACGGTGAGCTGGCCCGCGGCAAAATATTGATGGGTCTTGAGGTGGTTTTCCATCACCTGCAGCGCCGCATAGCCGCGCTCCATCCAGTCTTCCAGCGCGTGGGTCTGCAGGTCGCGGCCGCCCTTGACCAGCGACAGCCAGAAATAGGCCGCGCCGATGTTGGGCTCCAGCGCGTGCTGTTCGAAGAACATCCACTGCAGCGCTTCGGCGCGTTCGACCCGCGATTCCGGCGCCAGCGGCGTGCCGCCACAGACGTACCAGAGGATGGCGTTGGACTCGGCGAGGTAGCGTCCTTCGGCGACTTCCAGTAGCGGCACCTGTCCGCTCGGGTTCTTCGCCAGAAAATCCGGCGTGCGGCTTTCGCCGCGCAGGATGTCGATCTCGATCGCCTGATACGGCGCATTGAGCAGCGCCAGCGCAAGGCGGACCTTGTAGCTGTTGCCGGAGCGCTGCATCGAATAGAGCGTGTACATCTGTTCGGATTTCATTCGATCGATCGAGCGCATTGCACGCGGCGCAGGGATTGCCAGGGATTCATCATGTCGCGTCGCAACGCGGTTAAACAATGATGCCGATGCGGGCGCGTCGCAAGAGGTTCGGAATGGAAAAAGTCGAAAACCTCTACCGCACTGCACGCGCGCAGAATGATTCCACTAACACACCAAAACAAATCAGATCACGCTTGCGCGACTCTCGGCGCCGGCGCGCTGCAACGAACCGTGCTGGCTGGCCGATTCGGAATCGCGGAAGTCTTGTCGCGGAAGTCTTGTTCCGGTTCGGCGCGCGCGCGAATACGATCGCAACGCGATCTTCGTCGCCGCCGGGACGTCCGGCTGGATCTTTTCCTATCATGCCAGGCCCCGCTCGGGCGCCGCGTGCGGGGCGGGCTTCAGCCGCGCGGCCGGTCCGGGGGGCAGCCGGCCTGCGGCACATCTCGGAGCAATCGGTGCAGATGCGCTCGGTGGATCAGGCCGCTGGCGAGACCGCAAGCCATTGCCAGAAATGAGTCATTTCGGTGCGGAATTTTTCCGAATGTTGCGCAAATCCGGCCGCCGGCATTGATGGATCTCTAAAGTTTTGATGTTTCGGGCCAGGCTTCTTGCGATGCAGCGTCCAGCGCCTTAGGGTGCATCGATCCCATCCAAATAGAGTCGTGGATTTCCGTGTTCACGACGTTTGCCAGGAGATGATGATGCCCTTCCTGTCCGCTGCGCTCGACCGTGTGAAGCCGTCCGCGACGATCGCGGTCACGGATAAAGCACGCGCGCTGAAAGCGGCGGGACGCAACGTCATCGGCCTTGGCGCCGGCGAGCCGGATTTCGACACCCCGGCCAACATCAAGCTGGCGGCGATCCATGCGATCGAGGCCGGCAAGACCAAGTACACCGATGTCGGCGGTATCCCCGAGCTGAAGCAAGCCATCATCGGCAAATTCCAGCGCGAGAACGGACTGACCTACCAGCCGAACCAGATCATCGTCGGCACCGGCGGCAAGCAGGTGCTCTACAACGCGCTGATGGCGACCCTCAATCCCGGCGACGAGGTCATCATCCCCGCGCCGTACTGGGTGAGCTATCCGGAAATGGTGGCGCTGGCCGGCGGCGAGACCGTACCCGTCGTCTGCACGGCGGCGAACGGCTTCAAGCTGCGGCCCGACGATCTCGAAAAGGTGATCACGCCGAAGACCAAATGGATCATCCTGTGTTCGCCATCGAACCCGACCGGCGCGGCCTATACGCGTGCCGAGCTGAAGGCGATCACCGACGTGCTGGTGAAGCACCCGCATGTCTGGGTGATGACCGACGATATGTACGAGCACCTGGTCTATGACGACTTCGTGTTCACGACGCCGGCGCAGGTCGAGCCGAAACTGTACGAGCGCACGCTGACGGTGAACGGCGTCTCGAAAGCCTATTGCATGACCGGCTGGCGCATCGGCTATGCCGGCGGCCCCGCCGAGCTGATCAAGGCGATGGCGACGATCCAGTCGCAGTCGACCTCGAACCCGTCGTCGATCGCGCAATGGGCCTCGGTCGAAGCGCTCAACGGTCCGCAGGACTTTATCCCCGCGCATAACAAGGTGTTCAAGGAGCGCCGCGACCTCGTGGTGTCGATGCTCAACCAGGCCAAGGGCATCGAATGCCCGCGGCCCGAAGGCGCGTTCTACGTCTATCCGTCCTGCGCCGGCACCATCGGCAAGACCTCGCCGTCCGGCAAGGTGCTCGCCAATGACGAGGATTTCGTCACCGAGCTGCTGGAGAACGAAGGCGTCGCCGTGGTGCAGGGTTCCGCGTTCGGTCTGGGACCGGCGTTCCGGATTTCCTACGCGACGAAAACCTCCGATCTCGAAGACGCCTGCAAGCGCATCCAGCGCTTTTGTGGCAATTTGAGATAGAGGTTTTCAAGCGAAGCCTGTTCCGCACCTGGATAGCGGGATGGGTTCGGCTTCGCGTTACGAAAAACCGTCGGAAAAAAAGAGGCGTGTCAAATCACATCGCACGTCGAACCCTGATGTTTTGAAGGCATCTTTTTGGAAGCGCCTTGTTTTGAACACGGCGCTTCCTTCCTGTCCGCTCCGCTAATTCAGTTCATCAAGCGGAGACTACCAATGCGACTCTCGACATTCAGTATCGCCATCGCGGCCCTCGCGGCATCGATCGCCAGCGCCAACGCGATGCCGCCGGTGCGCGCCGGCATCCTGCAGTGCCAGGGCGGCCAGAATGTCGGCTTCGTCGTCGGCTCGGTCACCAGCCTCGAATGCGTGTTCCAGAGCGAAGGCCGCCGTCCCGAACCCTATATCGCCACCGTGCGCCGGATCGGCCTCGATCTCGGCGTCACCGAGCAGACCCAATTCACCTGGGCGGTGAATGCGACGAACTCCAGGCTCGCGCGCGGCGATCTCGCCGGCAATTATAGCGGCGTCGGCGCCAACGCCTCGGTCGGCATCGGCGGCGGTGGCAATTTCCTGGTCGGCGGTCCGGCCAATGCCTACGCGCTGCAGCCGATCAGCGTGCAGGGGCAGACCGGGCTGAACGTCGCCGCCGGTGTCGCCGGCCTCGAACTGCAGCCGGTTCACTTCGGCGGCGGCCGCCGGCACTATCATCACCGGCATCACCATCGCGGCTGAAGAAATATAACGTAACGAAAAAGGCTCGCGGAAGCGGGCCTTTTTTATTTGCGCAATGGCCAAAATCTGGCACCGCCGCCTCCGTTGTGGCATAGAACGCTCAGCGCCGCGGGCACGGCGCCGTTTTCGTTTCTCTGCTCGCATCACAGCTTTTCAGCCGGAGATTTCTTCATGCGTCGCTTCATCCTCCTCGCCAGTGCCGCTTTGACCATGCTGGCCGCATCCATCGCCGGAGCCAGCGCGCAAGCGCCGATGCAGCGCGTGCAGGTCGGTGTTCTGGAGTGCCGCGGCGGCGCAAGCGTCGGTTTCGTCGTCGGTTCCGTGACCAATCTCGGTTGTGTGCTGCGCGTCGATGGCGTGCCTGACGACCGCTATATCGCGACCATCCGTAAAGTGGGTCTCGATCTCGGCATCACCCAGGAATCCGCGCTGGCCTGGGGCGTGTTTGCGCCGACGGCGCGGCTCGGGCCCGGCGACCTCACCGGCGATTATGCCGGCGCACAGGGCAGCGCGACGCTCGGCGTCGGCGTCGGCGGCAATGTACTGGTCGGCGGTTCCAACAATTCAATCGCGCTGCAGCCGCTCAGCGTGCAGGGCCAGGTCGGCGTCAACGTCGCTGCCGGGCTGGAAAGCCTGGAACTTAGGCCGGGACGGTAACTTCCCAACTCTCCCCGTCATTGCGAGCGTAAGCGAAGCAATCCATCCATCCACTTGGAAAGTGTGGATTGCTCACATGGGGAAAGTGTGGATTGCTCACATGGGGAAGGTGTGTGTCAAGAATTAGCAGTCACCTTTTAGTTCGACTGCGGTCCACCTTTTCGTCGCGACCGCGGGCCCTGCAGGATGACGCGCGCAGATCAAGTCAAGGTCGGCCCTTCAGGGCCGCCGCGCAGCGGCTTGACCTTGAGTTGAGCGAGCACGTCATCATGCTTGGAGCGTCGGGAACGATAGGAGTTGCTCGTGTTGGCGGTTCTGTCAGGGCATCTGCAATCCTCGCATTTGCGATCCAGGGGTCGAGCCGGTTCGACGATCTGGGTTGCTTGCCAGATCAAACTCACATTCGGTCGTCGCGCGAGGCGACTGCACCACGATTCCGCTTGCGGCGGGCAGGCTCGAGAGGACGAGACCCTTCTTCGTTGCGGCGTTTCAAGCCATGCAATCCATCGGTTCGTCCACCCGGATCTTCCGAGACTGATCGGGCCTCGGCAGATGGGTTATGGTCGTTTTGTTGCGCGCGGGCGGCGAAGCCCGCCGCTCGGTGCGGTCCGGGATCAGGCGGCGGGCTTCATCACGGCCCCCTCGATGACGACGCCTTGGGTGACATACTTCCACAAGGCCACAAGAAGCTTGCGCGCCAGCGCCACGATCGCGCGCTTGCGGCCTTGCTGGCTTCGCTCTTTGAACCAGCGTGTCAGGGCCGACTGCGGCTGGTGACGTACCCACAGCCAGGCGAGCTGGATCATCGTGGTCCGCAGCCTTGGATTGCCGGCCTTCGACACGCCCTGCTCGTGCCGGATGCCCCCGCTTTGCCAGGGCGTCGCCGCAAGGCCCGCATAGGCGGCGACCTGGCGGCGGTTGGAGAACTGCCGGTAGAACGCCTCCGACCAGAGCACGGCCGCAAAGTTGGCGCCGAGCCCTTTCAAAGCCAGCAGCATCGCTACTGGATCCAGTGCGGCCTTCTCGTCTGCAGGCTTCTCTGCAGGCTTCCTGGCTGCGGCCAGCAGACCATCCCGCTCGGCCTCGACCGCCTTGATCTGTTCCAGAAGCAGTTCGATCCGATCGAGTTCGCGGCCGATCTGCGCCCTCAAATGCGACGGCAGCTCTCGCCCGTCTCCGGTGCGCAACGTCTCAAGCCGCGACCGCCGATCCCGCCGCAAGGGCGCATAGTCGGATATCCCTTGCGAGAACAGAAGCCCCTTGATCCGGTTCACATGGGTGATCCGCTCGGCGATCAATGCCTGGCGCTCGCGACAAAGCCTGCGGCGGTCCTCCTCCTCGGGCGAGGGCGCAACCACCATCGCGCAGACCCGTGGCTCGCCGCGCTTGTAGGCCAGAAGCGCCCGCAGCAGCGTCTCGCCATCGAGCCGGTCCGTCTTGGCCCGTCGTCGCCGGCGCGGCGTCGCAATCGAGGCGGGATCGACCACGTGGCTCTCGATCCCCTCCTGTTGCAGAACACGGTGCAGCCAGAACCCGTCCAGCCCCGCCTCCTGGATCGTGATGATCGGATAGCTTTGGCCGGTCCGGACCTCCGTCTTGCGCTTGAGCTCCGCAAACAGCGTCAAAAGCTCGGCCATATTGCCAGCCGCGACGCTGTGCTTGGACATCTTTTCGCCTTTGCCCGGCGACAGCGACGTCACAAGCCACGTCGAACGGCTCAGTTCCAGCGACACAAAAATTGCGCCAATATAAGTGCGGATAGCGGTCAGTCCGTCGGAAGGATGATCGAGCAACATCGTCGTCTCCAGGTTGAGAGGATCAGCAACCTCAGTCTGGCTTCAGACCTGGCCGCTATCCACCCCCATGGAATCTTCGTCGCTAACGCTCCTCGCAATGACGTTGTGGGTGCGGGCGTCCGACCCCTCACGATGCACCGCAGCGAATTTTTCTCCCTTGCCAAATCGCCGGGACGGGCGGAGCATTAGTGCGCCGACCCAATCAAGGGCCGAGCTCCAGATGAGGAGGCGGCGATGGGACAAGACGTCAGAAGTCCCCGAGGTCCACGGTGCATTGCGCTGGTGGGCCCTTTCCAGAGCGGTAAAACCACACTGTTAGAAGCAATCTTGGCGCGGACGGGCGCCATTCGTAATGCCGGCAGCGTCGATGCCGGAACTTCCGTCGGCGATGCCAGCCCCGAGGCGCGCCACCACAAGATGGGCACCGGCCTCACCGCCGCCACCACGAGTTTCATGGGCGACAGCTATACCTTTATCGATTGTCCCGGTTCGGTCGAATTCGCGCATGACATGCGCGCCGCGTTGCCTGCGGTCGATGCCGCGGTCGTGGTCTGCGAGGCCGATGAGAAGAAGCTGCCGCAACTGCAGATCATTTTGCGCGAGCTCGAGGATCTAGGTATTCCCCGCTTTCTGTTCCTGAACAAGATCGATCGCGCCAACAAGCGCATCCGCGAGACGCTCGCGACCCTGCAGCCCGCGTCGCGCGTGCCGCTGGTGCTGCGCCAAATTCCGATCTGGAACGGCGAATTGATCGAAGGCTTTGTCGATCTCGCTCTGGAGCGCGCCTTTGTCTACCGCGAACACAAGCCTTCCGAGGTCATAGACCTCGACGGCGGCAATCTCGACCGCGAAAAGGAAGCGCGGTTCTCGATGCTGGAGAAGCTTGCCGATCACGACGACGCGCTGATGGAGCAATTGCTCGAAGACATCCAGCCGCCGCGCGACGCGGTGTTCGACGATCTCGCCCGCGAATTGCGCGAGGGGCTGATCTGTCCGGTGCTGCTCGGCGCAGCGACGCGCGGGAACGGCGTGCTGCGCCTGATGAAGGCGCTGCGGCATGAAGCGCCCGGCGTCGCCGAGACCGTAAAACGCCTCGGCGCCTCGCCGCAAAAGGATGCGCTGGCCTATGTGATCAAGACCGTGCACCTGCAGCACGGCGGCAAGCTGTCGCTGACGCGGCTGCTGGCCGGCCATCTCGATGATGGCGCGACATTACAGTCCTCGTCGGGCGAGGCAGGGCGGGTATCCGGCATCCTGGCGGTCAACGGCGCGCACGACACCAAACGCGCCGCGGCAGAGGCCGGCGAAACCGTTGCGCTCGGCAAGCTCGATGGCGTCAAGACCGGCGACACGCTGTCGAGCGGCAAGACCGCGCCGCCGGCGCTGTTGAAGCTCGAACCGACGCCGCCGGTGCTGGCGATCTCGCTGTCGGCGACCGACCGCAAGGACGACGTCAAGCTCGGTCAGGCCCTGCAGCGGCTGAATGAGGAGGATCCGTCGCTGACCATGATCCAGAACCCGCGCACCCACGACACCGTGCTGTGGGGGCAGGGCGAGATGCATCTGCGCGTCGCGCTTGAGCGCCTCAAGGACCGCTTCGGCGTCAACGTCAAATCGCAGCCGCCCGCTATCGGCTATCAGGAGACGATCCGCAAATCGATCACCCAGCGCGGCCGGCACAAGAAGCAGTCCGGCGGCCATGGCCAGTTCGGCGACGTGGTGCTGGAGATCAAGCCGATGCCGCGCGGCACCGGTTTCGAATTCCACGAAAAGGTGGTCGGCGGCGCAGTGCCGCGCAACTATATCGGCGCGGTCGAAGAGGGCGTGGTCGACGGTCTCGCGCGCGGGCCGCTCGGTTTCCCCGTCATCGACCTTCACGTCACCTTGACCGACGGCTCCTACCACAGCGTCGACTCCTCCGATCTCGCGTTCCGCACCGCGGCTCGGATCGGCATGAGCGAGGGGCTGCCGCAGTGCCAGCCGGTGCTGCTGGAGCCGATCCACCAGGTCGAGATCGTCTGTCCGACCGACGCCACCGCGAAGATCAACGCCATCCTGTCGGCGCGGCGCGGCCAGATCCTCGGCTTCGATACCCGCGAGGGCTGGCCGGGATGGGACTGCGTGCGCGCCACCATGCCGGAGGCGGAGATCGGCGATCTGATCGTGGAGCTGCGCTCGGCCACCGCCGGCGCCGGCGGATTTACGCGGGCTTTCGACCGCATGGCCGAAGTCACCGGCCGCGCCGCCGACCAGATCATCGCCGCGCACCGGGTCGCGGCGTAAATGTTGCAGAGATCATGATCCTGGAAGCGGGGGCATGATCATTGGCAATACAGACGGCCAAAGCCAACGCTAACTTGCGCACGACGATTGGTGCGCAAGACCACCGTGCTTGATTCCCGCCGCAACGTAGCGCTGGCCTGTGCGCTGAGCGCGCTGGCGGGCTACGTCGATGCCATCGGCTTCCTGCATCTCGGCGGCCTGTTCGTTTCCTTCATGAGCGGCAATTCGACGCGGATGGGCGTCAGCCTGGCGGAAGGGCACTGGCAGAACGCGGCCGTGGCACTCGGGCTGATCGCGCTGTTCGTGATCGGCGCCGCCGCCGGCAGCCTGATCGTGCTCGGCCGCGGCGCCCATCGCCAGCCCTTGGTGCTGCTGGCGGAGGCGTTGTTGCTTGCTGGCGCCGCGCTCGCCTACACGTTCGGTCTGCCGAATGTCGCCGTTGCCACGATCGTGCTGGCGATGGGGCTTGAGAACGCGGTGTTCCAGATCGATGGCGGCGCCGGGCTCGGCCTCACTTATGTTACCGGCGCGCTGGTCAAGGTCGGCCAGCTGGTAGCGGCTGCGCTGACCGGCGGCGCGCGCTGGGCCTGGGCGCCGAACCTGTTACTGTGGGCGGCGCTGGTGACGGGGGCTCTGTGCGGCGCGCTCGCCTATCACTGGATCAATCTCGCCGCGATCTGGTTTGCCGCCGCCATCGCGCTGGCGCTGAGCGGGATCGTCGCCGCGACGGCGCGATAGCATTGACAGCGAACGCGGCTTGCCCGAATGGACAGACATGACATCAGGAACAAGACCCCGCGCCGCGTGTCTGATCGGCTGGCCGGCGGCGCATTCGCGCTCGCCGCTGATCCATCATTACTGGCTGCGAACGCTCGGCATCGAGGGCGGCTACGTCATCGAAGCGGTGCCGCCCGACGAATTCGGGGATTTCGTGCTGCGGCTTTCGATCCGCGGCTTCGTCGGCGCCAATGTCACCATCCCGCACAAGGAGCGGGCGCTGGCGCTGTCGAAGCCGGACCAGCGCGCCCGCGCCGTCGGCGCCGCCAATACGCTGTGGTTTGCGGACGGCGAGCTGTGTTCGACCAACACCGACGTCGAGGGCTTTATCAACAATCTCGACGCCGGCGCGCCCGGCTGGGACAAGGCGTCGGACGCGCTGGTGCTGGGCGCCGGCGGCGCGGCGCGCGCGGTCGTGTTCGGGCTGATCGAGCGCGGCATCCAGCGCGTGCATCTGGCCAACCGCACCATGGCGCGGGCGCGCGCGCTGGCGGATCAATTCGGCGCGCGCGTGTTGCCCGTCGCATGGGAAGCGATCGGCGATTTGCTGCCGCGCGCGGGGCTTTTGGTCAATACGACGTCGCTCGGGATGCACGGCCAGCCTGCGCTCGAATTGAATGTCGGCCTGCTGCCGGCGGAAGCCGTCGTCGCCGATCTCGTCTATGTGCCGCTGGAAACGCCGTTGCTGGCGGCATCGCGGGCGCGGGGATTGAGGACCGCCGACGGGCTCGGCATGCTGCTGCATCAGGCGGTGCGTGGGTTCGAATTGTGGTTCGGGCAGCGGCCGCAGGTCACATCGGAACTTCGTGCGCTGATCGAGGCTGATCTCACGCACGCGTGATCCGCCGGAGTTTGACGCGGTGAAACGATCACGCGTTCTCACAATTGGTAAGTGCCGCGCGATTCGACCAAAACCGGTTCCCGCTCTTGCTGATCGCGCTCTTTTGACCGGGAATATCGTTGCGATGCTGGGGTCCAATGTTAGGTCAATGCCCCGCCCCGGAGAATCGTGCATGCCTGCCCATCGTTCCACCCTCATTCGCCCGCTCGTCGCCGTCGCAATGGTCGCCGCCTCGACGCTTTATGCGATCGCCCAGCAGCCGCCGACGCCGTCGCGGGTTCGCGGCACCATCGAAGGCGTCGACGGTGACGTGCTGTCGGTCAAGTCGCGCAGCGGCGAGGACGTCAAACTGCACATGACCAGCGACGTGCTTGTGGTGGGGATCACCAAAATTTCGCTGTCCGATATCAAGGTCGGCTCCTTCATCGGCACCACCACGGTGCCCGGACCCGACGGCAGCCAGAACGCGGTCGAGGTGCATGTGTTCCCGGAAGCCATGCGCGGCACCGGCGAGGGCTCGCGGCCCTACGATCTGCGTCCCAACAGCACCATGACCAATGCGACGGTGGATCAGTCCGTGGTGGGCAATGACGGTCACACGCTGCTGATCAAATACAAGGACGGCGAGAAGAAAGTCCTGGTGTCCGCCGAAACGCCTGTTGTGACCTATGTCCCCGCCGACAAATCCGACCTCAAGGCCGGCGCCAAGGTGATCGCGTTCATGAAAAAGCTGCCGGACGGCTCCTTCGAGACCAATCGCGTCAGCGTCGGCCGCGACGGGCTGACGCCGCCGATGTGAGATAAGGCTGGCGACCGCGGAATAGGTACTCGCTCCCGGTGTTTGCGGGGGATGGATCGCTGAAACCGCCTTGAGAGGAAAACACCATGCCGACGATTTCTTCGCTGCTGCCGCGCGTGCTCGCGGCGTCGCTGATATCTGCTGTTCTGCTGGGAACGGTGGCCTGGGCGCAACAACCGCCGCCGGTTCGCATTCGCGGCACCATCGAGGCCGTCGATGGCGCCATGCTGTCAATCAAGTCGCGCGAAGGCACCGACATGAAGGTCCGCATGACCGACAATGTCGCGGTGTTCGGCGTCGCCAAGACTGCGCTGTCGGACATCAAGGAGGGCTCCTATATCGGCGTCTCCGCGATGCCCGAGCCCGACGGCACCCAGAAGGCGCTCGCGGTTCACATCTTTCCGGAGAACCAGCGCGGCGCCGCCGAAGGTTTCAGGCCTTGGGATCTGCGCGCGGGCAGCACGATGACCAACGCTACCGTCGCCCAGACGGTCAAGGGCACCGACGGCCAGAACATTTTGGTCAAATACAAGGACGGCGAGAAGAAGGTCGTGGTGCCGCCGGATACGCCGATCGTCACCTTCGTCGCCGGCGACAAGTCCGAGCTGAAGCCCGGCGCCAAGATCATCATCTTCGGTGCGGTGAAAAAGGACGACGGCGTGCTCGAAGCCAACCGCGTCAATGTCGGCCGCGACGGGATCACGCCGCCGATGTGAGGCTGCCAAACTCTCTCAACGCGTCGTCCCCGCGAAAGCGGGGACCCCTAACCACCGATGTTTGTTGTTACACCGGGCTGTAGCCACAGCCTGCCCAAATCGTCTGCCTGTGGTTATGGGTCCCGGCTCAAGGCCGGGACGACGACTAATGTG
This sequence comes from Bradyrhizobium erythrophlei, assembly GCA_900129675.1. Classification (GTDB taxonomy): domain Bacteria; phylum Pseudomonadota; class Alphaproteobacteria; order Rhizobiales; family Xanthobacteraceae; genus Bradyrhizobium; species Bradyrhizobium erythrophlei_A. The sequence continues at coordinate 379,792 of FSRD01000002.1, forward strand.
TGATTAAACCGCAATCACCCGATCGTCGATCTCGGCGATGGTGTTGACGCCGCACAGGCCCATGGTCGTGGTGAGTTCCTTGGCGAGCAGGTCGATCGCCTTGGCGACGCCGGCCTCGCCGGCGGCGCCGAGCCCGTAGGCATAGGCGCGGCCGATCATGCAGGACTTCGCGCCGAGCGCCAGCGCGCGCATCACGTCCATGCCGGTGCGGATGCCGCCGTCGAACATGATCTCCATCCTGGAGCCGACCGCGTCGACGATTTCAGGCAGCACCTCGATCGATGACGGCGCGCCGTCGAGCTGGCGGCCGCCATGGTTGGACACCACCAGCGCCTGCGCGCCGGTTTTGGCGGCTTCCTCGGCGTCCTCGACGTCCAGAATGCCTTTCAGGATCAGCTTGCCCGGCCAGATGCTGCGGATCCAGTCGATGTCCTTCCAGTTCAGCGAAGTGTCGAACTGCGACGCGGTCCATTCCGACAGTTTGGTGAGATCCTCGGTGCCTTTGACATGGCCGACGATGTTGCCGAAGCTGCGGCGCTTGCCGCGCAGTACGCCGGCGACCCATGAGGGCTTGCTCGCGAAGTCGAGCAGCTTCGACAGCGACCATTCCGGCGGCACCGTCATGCCGTTCTTGATGTCCTGGTGACGCTGCCCGATCACCTGCAGGTCGACGGTCAAGACCAGCGCGCTGCATTTGGCGGCGATCGCGCGCTCGATCAGGGATTTGATGAAGCCGCGGTCCTTCATCACGTAAAGCTGGAACCAGAACGGCTTGTCGACGGAGGCTGCGATATCCTCGATCGAACAGATCGACATCGTGCTCTGGGTGAACGGAATGCCGGCGGCTTGCGCGGCGCGGCAGGCGTGAATCTCGCCATCGCCATGCTGCATGCCGAGTAGCCCGACCGGCGCCAGGATCAGCGGCATTTTCGAAGGTTCGCCGAGGATCGTGGTCGACAGATCGCGCTTCGACACGTCGACCAGGATGCGCTGGCGGAACTTGATCTGCTGAAGATCGTCGTGGTTGGCGCGTAGCGTGTCTTCGGTATAGGAGCCGCGATCCGCATAATCGAAGAATGCCTTCGGCACGCGGCCCTTGTGCAGCTGCCGCAGATCCTCAATGCAGGTAATATGCTTCATGGACGTCCCGGCCCTTCTTGTATTTCTTCACTGGCTTGTCATCTAGCATGGTTGGTCCACGAGCCAAATCGCGCGCTTTGCGTAGCCATGCAAGCCGGGAGGACATCCAATGACCGGACCAATTTCCGTTTCCAAAGCCGCCAAAGGAGCCCGAAAGGAAACCGAAAAGGACGCCGAAAAGCGCCAGCTGGACGACGCCCTGGATGAGGGGCTGGAGGAGACTTTTCCGGGCTCGGACCCTGTCAATGTTACCCAGCCGCCGCCCTCGAAAGAGGATCATCACGTCAAGCGCAGGGGGTAGTACTTGAGGGGTAGATGCCCGGACGGCTCGCTGCAGCGCGGGTTTACTTTATTTTTCAATGTGTTAGGTGCAAACCTTGCCATTATCAGGCGGTAATGATTCATCATATTTTTTGAAGTCATTTTAGCGCCTGAGGGACTATAAGGCGTCTGCACGCTATGATGGTGGGCGTTCGAGGCTTCTTGTCGGGTGGTTGAGAAGTCCTTGCTGGGGGTCATATGAGCCGCAAATATTTCGGTACCGACGGAATTCGGGGCCGCGCCAATGGGTTGATCACGCCGGAGCTCGCGCTCAAGGTGGGGCAGGCGGCAGGGCTGGTGTTTCAGCGCGGCGACCATCGCCATCGTGTCGTGATCGGCAAGGACACACGCCTCTCCGGCTACATGATCGAATACGCGATGGTGGCCGGCTTCACCTCGGTCGGCATGGACGTGCTGCTGCTCGGCCCGATGCCGACGCCGGCGGTTGCGATGCTGACCAAGTCGATGCGCGCCGATCTCGGCGTGATGATTTCCGCCTCCCACAATCTGTTCGAGGACAACGGCATCAAGCTGTTCGGTCCGCAGGGCTTTAAATTGTCCGACGACGTCGAGCGGCAGATCGAGCAGCTGCTCGACGAGCCGATCGACCGCCGCCTGTCGCAGAGCGCGAGCCTCGGCCGCGCCCGCCGCATCGACGGCGTCCACGACCGCTACATCGAATTCGCCAAGCGCACGCTGCCGCGTGACCTCAGCCTCGACGGCCTGCGCGTGGTGATCGATTGCGCGCACGGCGCGGCCTACAAGGTGGTGCCGGAAGCGCTGTGGGAGCTCGGCGCGGATGTCGTCGCCATCGGCGTCGAGCCGGATGGATTCAACATCAACAAGGAATGCGGATCGACCTCGCCGGAGGCGCTGAGCCGCAAGGTGCGCGAGATGCGCGCCGATATCGGCATCGCGCTCGACGGCGACGCCGATCGCGTCATCCTCGTCGATGAGCGCGGGCATGTGGTCGATGGCGACCAGTTGCTCGCGGTGATCGCGCAAAGCTGGAAGGAAGATGGCCGGCTCTCGCGGCCGGGGGTCGTCTCCACCGTGATGTCGAATCTCGGGCTTGAGCGTTTCCTGCAGGGGCACGGGATCGAGATGGTGCGCACGCCGGTCGGCGACCGCTATGTGCTCGAGCAGATGTTGAGGGGCGGCTACAATCTCGGCGGCGAACCGTCGGGTCACATTATTTTGTCTGACTACGCTACCACCGGCGACGGCTTCGTGGCCGCGCTGCAGGTGCTTGCCGTGGTACAAAAACTCCGGCGCCCGGTATCGGAGGTCTGCCATCGCTTCGATCCATTGCCGCAGATTCTGAAGAACGTGCGCTACCGCAGCGGCAAGCCGCTCGACGATGCCGAAGTGAAGTCGGCGATTGTCGACGGCGAAAATCGGCTCAACGGTCACGGTCGGCTCCTGGTCCGCTCGTCCGGCACCGAGCCCGTGATCCGGGTGATGGGCGAGGGCGACGACCGCATCCTGGTCGAGGAAGTGGTCGACCATATCGTCTCGGCGCTCGGCCAGGCCGCGGCGGCCTGAGCGCATCGCTGCCATCGGCGAATGGTGCTGGTAGCAGCCGAGCCTGCGGCGTAGGAAATATGTCCCGCTGTCGAATCTTCCCGGGAATATTGCCGTGAACAAGCCCGTCATCGTCTCCGAGGCAACACCGGTGGTGCAGGTGCCGGACGTGACGCCCGGTTTCGTCAAGGCGGCCGCGGCGGGGCCGGCCTATGTCGTGCTGGCGGGAATCAGTTTTTCGCATTTCCTCAACGACACCATGCAGTCGCTGATCGCGTCGGTCTATCCGATCCTGAAGGACAGTTACGCGCTGGACTTCGCGCAGATCGGCTTGATCACGCTGGCGTTCCAGTTCACGGCATCGCTGCTGCAGCCGCTGGTCGGGCATTTCACCGACAAGAAGGCGCAGCCGTTTTCGCTCGCCATCGGCATGGGCTTCACGTTTTTCGGCCTGCTGCTGCTGAGCGTCGCCCACGCCTACGGCGTCATCCTGATCGCGGCGGCGTTGGTCGGACTGGGGTCGGCGGTGTTCCATCCGGAGTCGGCGCGGATCGCCCGCCTTGCTTCCGGCGGGCGCTATGGTTTTGCGCAATCGGTGTTCCAACTCGGCGGCAGCTTCGGCACCTCGATGGGGCCGGTGCTGGCGGCATTGATCGTGGTGCCGTTCGGCCAGCCCTCGATCGCCTGGTTTTCATCGATCGCGTTCCTGGCGATCGTCATCCTGTGGCGGATCGGCGTCTGGTACCGGCCGCAGATCGCGACCCGGAAGCTTGCGACGGTCGAGCGGCATCCGGACGCGCCGGACCCGCGGCGGGTCAGAACCGCGCTCGTCGTGCTGGTCGCGCTGCTGTTCTCCAAGCAGCTCTACGTGTCGAGCCTGTCGAGCTATTACATCTTCTATCTGATCGACAAGTTCGGCGTCTCGACCCAGGCCGCCCAGCTCTATCTGTTCGTATTCCTCGCCGCCAACGCGGCGGGTGCGTTCTTCGGCGGCCCGCTCGGCGACCGGTTCGGCCGCAAATATGTCATCTGGTTCTCGATCCTCGGCGCGCTGCCGTTCACGCTGGCGCTGCCCTATGCCGGCTTGTTCACCGGCGCGGTGCTCACTGTGTTCATCGGCCTGATCCTGTCGTCGGCGACGTCATCGATCATCGTGTTCGCGCAGGAACTGATGCCGCACCGCTTCGGCATGATCTCCGGGGTGTTCTTCGGGGTCGCCTTCGGCATCGGCGGATTGGGTGCGGCGGTGCTCGGCAAGCTCGCCGACCACACCGGCATCGCCTTCGTCTATCAGGTTTGCGCCTTCCTGCCGGCGCTCGGGCTGCTCGCGGTGTTCCTGCCGAAGATGCCGAAATCCCTGCGGTAAGCCCGCGCGCCGGCGCGGGCTCTCCTTCATCACGGGCTATATTTTATCAACACATCGTTAGGATGTATGGCGTTTTCGGCATTTTGCGCGCTGCAAATGCATCAATTCCGCGGAGCAAACGCATCGCGCGTAAAAATCCTCACGGATTATCAACCTTAAAAATTAGGGTTAAGTGCCGCTTAAACATTTGGTGCCATCGTCCGGTCGTGGATTTTTCGATGTGAGGCTTTGTCTGCCTCACCGGCCAAAAGGACGAAGCCAATGCGTAGCGTTAAGTTCCTCATTGCCGCTGGCGCGGCATCCCTGTTGTCGTCGGTCGCGTTTGCAGCCGACATGCCGATCGCAGTTCCTTATGCGCCGCCGGTCGTTGAAGACTTCGGCGGATGGTATCTTCGTGGCGATATCGGCTTCAGCAATCAGCGCGTCGATCGCCTGAACAACGTGCTCGACGCCGGTAACACCACGTCGGTGCAAAACCTCGGCTTCAACACCGCCGGCATCTTCGGCCTCGGCGTCGGTTACAAGGTCAACAACTGGTTCCGCGCCGACGTCACCGGTGAATACCGCGGCAATTCCCAGTTCTTCGGCAGCGACCACATTACCTTCCCCGGCGGCGTCGGCACCGACACCTACCACGCCACCAAGAACGAGTGGGTCGTGCTCGCCAACGCCTATGTCGATCTCGGCACCTGGTGGTGCGTGACCCCGTTCATCGGCGCCGGCGTCGGCGGCGCGCGGGTCTCGATCAACAACTTCACCGATGTTGGCATCACTAACCTCGGCGGCGGTGCGCTGCCGGGCCTCGCCTTCGGCGACAACGTCTCGAAGTGGAATTTTGCCTGGGCGGTCCATGCCGGTCTCGCTTACAAGGTCACACCGAACTTCACCGTCGAACTCGCGTATCGCTATCTCGACATGGGTGACGGTCTGACGGGCGATCTGCGTACCTTCGACGGCACCAACAACGTCAACAACCCGACGACGTTCAAGAACATCACCTCGCACGACCTGAAGCTCGGCGTGCGCTGGGATCTGAGCAGCCCGCCGGTCTACGCGCCGCCGCTGGTGCGCAAAGGTTAATTCGAACCTTTGCCGGTTAACGATTGCAGACGGCGCGGGCATGTCCCGCGCCGTTTGCTTTTGCATTTTCGAATCCGCCCTCGCGCAGAAGATCGTGCGCAATCGGGGCGCGCGACAACCATTGGTTAAGGTTAACGAGCGATGATCGGCGCCAAGTCAGTGTGTCGATGGGAGTGTCGCGATGCGTAGGTTTCTGTTGGCGGTTGCGATGTGCGGAGCGGTGACTGGCGCGCATGCGGCCGATCTTCCCGACCTGCCCATTCTTCGCGGGGGATTGACCGACGGGCTGAGCAGTCCCCGGCACAATTGGGATGGCTGGTACGTCGGCGGTCAGATTGACTATACGTCCGCCGATGTGGATTTCAGTCATGCTCCGAAATCACTGACGAACTTCATACTGCGCAACAGCGTGTTGCAGGACCCGGTCTCGCAATGGGTTTCGCTCTCCAAGAACCACGCCCAGGCGAACGGCTTCGGCGCGTTCGTGGGCCGCAACTATCAGTTCAGCGATGTCGTGTTGGGCGTCGAGGCCAACTACAACTACATGAATAATCTCTCGAGCTCGTCCACCGATTCCCTGAGGCGCCTGATTGTCGATCCGGCCGGCGAAAACCCTCCGGCGGGTCATACCCACACGTATGACACCACCCTCTCAGGAAGTGCAGCGTTGCAGATCAAGGACGTCGTGACGTTTCGGGGGCGAGCCGGTTGGGCCGCCGGTGACTTCCTTCCCTACATGTTCGGCGGTTTGGCCGTCGGGCGCGTGCAGGCGTCGCGGTCGGCCACGGTTTCCTACAACAAATTCGATGACTACGACACCACGACGCAAACGTTCGTCGGGCTGGACGGTTTTGGAAATCCGGTCTTTACGAACACCACCACGCACCACACGGACTTTCTGGGCTCCTCCACGAAAACCCAATCCGACGTGCGAACCAACAGTTTCGTGGCGGGCTGGACCGCCGGCCTCGGATTGGAATACTGCCTGTGGGATAGCGTGTTCCTGCGCGGAGAGTGGGAGTATGTCCGCTTCGTCTCGGTCAAGGACATCTCGTTCAGCACGAATAATCTGCGCTTCGGCGTCGGCTACAAGTTCTAGCCCTCCGCGCCTTGACAGGCATCCGCACCGCTGGTCCGATGCCGTTCCCGCCCGGGAGCGTGCGATCGATGAAAATCTACGGCGATACCAATTCGGGCAATTGCCTGAAGGTGAAATGGGTCTGCGACAAGCTCGCGCTGCCCTATAGCTGGATTGCCGTCGATACGTTGAAGCGCGAGACGCGCACCGCCGAGTTTCTCAAGCTCAACAGCGCGGGGCAGGTGCCAACCGTCGATTTCGAGGACGGCCGCACGCTGGCGCAGTCCAACGCCATCATTCGATATCTCGCGCGCGGCAGCGATCTCATTCCCGCCGATGACTTCGCGCAGGCCAGGATGGACGAGTGGCTGTTCTGGGAACAATACAGCCACGAGCCCTATATCGCCGTCTGCCGTTTCCAGATGCTCTATCTCGGCCGGCCGGCCTCCGATCTCGATCCGGACAAGGTCAAGCGCGGCTACGCGGCGCTGGCGCGGATGGAGCACCAGCTTGCCATCACGCCGTTCCTGGTCGGGAACGCGATTTCACTCGCCGACATTTCGCTGCTGGCCTATACGCGCGTGGCGCATGAAGGCGGCTTTCATCTCGACGGCTATGCCGCGGTGCGCCGCTGGATCGGCGAGACCGAGAAATCGCTCGGCTTGCCGCCCGCTCGCTGAATCTCACCGGAAAATTTCATGGCACCCACTCGCAGGTCACCATCCGCCGCGCCCGCCGCGACGACGTCGGCATCATCATCAAAATGCTGGCGGACGATCGGCTCGGCGGCGCGCGGGAGCGGCTCGAAGATCCGCTGCCGGATTGCTATTTCAAGGTGTTCGAGACGGTCGAGCGCGATCCGAACCTCCAGCTCATGGTCGCCGTGGACGGCGAGGGGGCCGTCGTCGGCTGCCTGCAGCTCTGCATCCTGCCGGGGCTGAGCTCGCAGGGCGCCTCGCGCGGGCTGATCGAGGACGTTCGCGTCGCCAGCCATTGCCGCAGCCGCGGCATCGGCGAACAGCTGGTGCAATGGGCCGTCGCCGAGGCGCGCGCCAAAGACTGCAAGCTGGTCGAACTGCTCACCCATCATACGCGCGTCGATGCGCAACGGTTTTACGAGCGGCTCGGATTCGGGCGAAGCCATGTCGGCATGACCTTGAGATTTTGAGGCTTTGTCCGCACGCAAGGTTGCGCGGCGTCTATCGTGCAGGCCGGCGAGAACAGTGTTCTGAAAATCGCGAGCTTGCGCCGGGCCGCCAAGCTGATCACCGATGCGACCGAATTGCTCGAAGCGCGGCCGGTGCCGCAGGTCAGCGGCGCCTCATCAACCGGTTGTGATCCCGGGGTCAGGTCCGATCCCCAGAGATCACAGTGATTTCCGGGGTGTACCGGCCTCCGAAGTTCCTTGACGACTGCAGTCGTTTCCCTTAAGCACCGCGGCGGGACACCTCCCCCCAACGGGAGGCTTACTATCTGGAAGGATAGATCATGACTGCAGCGAAGCCCGCTTCGCGGCCCAATGTGCCGTATTTCTCCTCCGGCCCCTGTGCCAAGCGCCCCGGCTGGAACCCCGAAAATCTCAAAGACGCAGCCCTTGGCCGTTCGCATCGCGCGAAGATCGGTAAAGCGAAGCTCAAGCTCGCGATCGAATTGACGCGCGAAGTTCTTGAAGTGCCCGCGGATTACAGGATCGGCATCGTGCCGGCGTCGGATACCGGCGCGGTCGAAATGGCGCTGTGGTCGCTGCTCGGCGCGCGGCCCGTCACCACCATCGCCTGGGAATCCTTTGGCGAGGGCTGGGTCAGCGATATCGTCAAGGAACTGAAGCTCAAGGACGTCACCAAGCTGCATGCCGGCTATGGCGAGATTCCCGATCTTAGCAAGGTCGACCAGGCGTCCGACGTCGTCTTCACCTGGAACGGCACCACTTCGGGCGTGCGTGTGCCCAACGCCGACTGGATCAGTGCCACCCGCGAAGGCCTCACCATTTGCGACGCGACTTCCGCCGCGTTCGCGCAAACCCTCGACTGGCAAAAACTCGATGTGGTCACGTTCTCCTGGCAGAAGGCGCTGGGCGGCGAAGCCGCGCACGGCATGCTGGTGCTGTCGCCCCGCGCGGTTGCGCGGCTCGAGAGCTACAAGCCGGCCTGGCCGCTGCCAAAGATCTTCCGCATGACCAAGGGCGGCAAGCTCAACGAAGGCATTTTCGAAGGCGAGACCATCAACACGCCGTCGATGCTGTGCGTCGAAGACTATCTCGATGCGCTGAACTGGGCGAAATCGGTCGGCGGCCTCAAGGCCCTGATCGCGCGCGCCGACGCCAACACCAAGGTGCTGGCCGACTGGAAGGCGAAGACGCCGTGGATCGATTTCCTGGCGAAGGATCCGGCGATCCGGTCCAACACCTCGGTGTGCATGAAGGTGACCGATCCCGCGATCACGTCGCTCTCCGCCGACGCGCAGGCGGATTTCTCCAAGAAGCTGGTCGCGCTCGTGGAGAAGGAAGGCGCCGGTTACGATTTTGCGCATTACCGCGATGCACCGGCGGGCTTGCGGATCTGGTGCGGCGCTACCGTGGAAGCCAGGGACGTCGCGCTGCTGACGCAGTGGATCGACTGGGCTTTTGCCGAAATGAAGTCGTCGCTCGCGAAGGCGGCGTAAGTAGCGTCATCCCATCATCGTCATGGCCGGCTTGACCCGGCCATCCATCCAAAAGATGGCGCGGGTCTCTAGTGCGAAGACGTGCTTCGCACTTTCGCCCGCGGGTGACGACAGCAAATGCATCGTCCAGCAACGGATCAACACCAATGTCCAAACCCAAAGTTCTCATTTCCGACGCGCTTTCACCCGCCGCCGTGCAGATCTTCAAGGATCGCGGCATCGAGGTCGACTTCCAGCCCAATCTCGGCAAGGACAAGGACAAGCTCGCCGAGATCATCGGCGATTATGACGGGCTTGCGATCCGCTCCGCCACCAAGGCGACCGCGAAAATCCTGGAGAAGGCGAAGAAGCTGAAGGTGATCGGCCGCGCCGGCATCGGCGTCGACAATGTCGAGATTCCGGCCGCCACCGCCAGGGGCATCATCGTGATGAACACGCCGTTCGGAAATTCGATCACGACCGCCGAACATGCCATCACCCTGATGCTGGCGCTGGCGCGCGAAATTCCGCAGGCCGACGCCTCGACGCAGGCCGGCAAGTGGGAGAAGAACCGCTTCATGGGCGTCGAGATCACCGCCAAGACGCTGGGCGTGGTCGGCTGCGGCAATATCGGCTCGATCGTCGCCGACCGTGCGCTCGGCCTGCGCATGAAGGTGATCGCGTTCGATCCGTTCCTGTCGCCCGAGCGCGCCAAGGATATCGGCGTGGAGAAGGTCGAACTCGACGATCTGCTCAAGCGCGCCGATTTCATCACGCTGCACACGCCGCTGACCGAGAAGACCAAAAACATCATCGACGCCGCGGCGCTGGCGAAAATGAAGCCGGGCGTGCGCATCGTCAACTGCGCCCGCGGCGGACTGGTCGACGAGCAGGCACTGGTCGATGCGCTGAACTCGAAGCATGTCGCCGGCGCTGCCTTCGACGTGTTCGTCGAGGAGCCGGCGACCAAGAACGTGCTGTTTGGCCATCCCAACGTGATCTGCACGCCGCATCTCGGCGCTGCCACCACCGAGGCGCAGGAGAAAGTCGCACTTCAGGTCGCCGAGCAGATGTCCGACTATCTTCTGACCGGCGCGATCTCCAATGCGGTGAACTTCCCCTCGATCACGGCCGAAGAGGCGCCGAAGCTGAAGCCGTTCATTGCACTGGCCGAAAAGCTCGGCTCGTTCGCCGGCCAGCTCACCGAAACCGGAATCCTGAAAGTCCAGATCACCTATGAGGGCCATGTCGCCGAGATGAAGATCAAGGCGATCACTTCGGCGGTACTGTCCGGCCTGCTGCGGCCGATGCTGGGCGAGGTCAACGTGGTCTCGGCGCCGGTCGTGGCCAAGGAGCGCGGCATGGTGGTGGACGAAATCGTCCGCGCCGCGCAGAGCGACTATGAAAGCCTGATCACGGTCGCCGTCACGACCGAGCGGCAGGAACGGGCGGTGTCCGGCACCGTCTATCACGACGGCAAGCCGCGGCTCGTCGACATCAAGGGCATCCGTGTCGATGCCGAGTTCGGAAAGTCGATGATTTATGTCACCAATGAGGACAAACCGGGATTCATCGGCGCGTTCGCCAGCCTGCTCGGCGATGCCAAGATCAACATCGCGACCTTCCATCTCGGCCGGCACAAGCAGGGCGGTGACGCCATCGCGTTGGTCGAAGTCGACGGCGCGGTACCCGCCGACGTGCTTGCCAAGGTGCAGGGACTGGCGCAGGTCAAGCAGGCCAAGGCTTTAGTATTCTAGAGCCGCTGGTGTTTTAAGACGCGGCGAATTCACCCTCCCCACAGGGGAGGGTGAATTACTTCCTGCCGCCGTCGATCTCTCGACCGCGTCATTCCGCGCCGCCGGCGCCCCCGCGCTGCCTTGGCGGCGCCTTACGGTTACCTCAATCGAACCAGTTCCTTGATCGCAACGTCTCATCACAGGCGGTGGTGCGACTTTTACGCGTCCGGTGCCACCGGAGCGGCCATAGATTTGCGGGAGGGAATTGATGCGAACGATTGCGAACAGTCTTGTCACGACCAGTCTGGTCATTGTGGCCGCCTTGGCCGCGCTGCCGGCGCAGGCGGCCGATGTCGACGCCAGCTCTGCCATTGATGCCGTCACGGTCTATCCCGATGGCGCCAGCGTCACGCGGCTCATCACGCTCGATCTCCCGTCCGGCGACAACACGCTGGTCGCAAAGGATTTTCCGCTGACGCTGGATCCGTCCTCGCTGCGGGTCGAGGGCGAGGCGGGTGCAAAGCTCACGATCGGCGCCATCGACACCAGGCCGCCGCGCGCGGCGCCGCCTGTCAATCTGCCGGAACTCGACAAGCGCATCGAAGCGCTGAAGGACGAGCGCGCCAATCTCGATGGTGCGATCAATGCCGCCACCGCGCGCCGCAAGTTTGCCGAGCGATTTGCTGAAACCTCGCCGGCAGGGCTCGGCGAGAAGGGCGAGGCGCGTCCGATCGCCGAATGGCGCGCGGCTTTTGCCGCGGTCGCCGACGAAGTCGCAAGCGCGGACAGCGCGATCCGTGACGCCGAGCGCAAGCAGCGCGACATCGACCGCGACATCGCGCGGCTGGAATCCGATCGCGCGCAGAAGCCGCCGCGCAAGCTCGAGGTTCGGATCGATCTCGCGACTGCTGCTGCGACCAGGGCGACGCTGCGGGTGACCTACACCGTGCGCAATGCGCGCTGGGCGCCGTTGTACGACGCAAGGCTCGACACAGGCGCGAAGGAGCGCAAGCCCGCGCTCGAACTGGTGCGGCGCGCCGAAATCACCCAGAGCACCGGCGAGGACTGGTCGAATGTCGCGCTCGCCGTCTCGACCGTGCGAACCGCGCGTGGCGGCAGCGCGCCCGAGTTGAATTCGCTGATCGTGCAATATCCGCAACCGCCGCGGCCGATGGGTGGGGTGAGCTCGCTCTCGGATGCAAAACTTCGCGCGATGCCGGCGCCGATGCCGTCGGCGGCGCCGCCCGAGCAATTCGACAAGGTTGCCGAAGAGCAGCAGGCGGCCGCGGAAGTCGGCGGCTTCCAGGTGATGTTCAAAATTCCGGGCCGCGTCAGCGTCGGTGCCAGCGAGGGCGCCAAGAGTCTCCGGGTGTCGACGGCGACCATTGCGCCCGATCTCGCGGTTCGCGCGGTGCCGGTCACGGATCCCACCGCGTTTCTTGAGGCAAGTTTCAAGCAAGGCGAGGACGCGCCGCTGCTGCCGGGCCGGGTCGCGATCTATCGCGACGGCGTATTCGTCGGCCGCGGCCAGATGGCGGGTGCCGGCAAGGACGAAACCGTGCGGCTCGGCTTCGGCGCCGACGACAAGGTCAAGATCGAACGCTCCGTCGTCAAGCGCAACGAGGGTTCGGCAGGCCTGATCGTGACGACGTCGAAGACCGACGAACGCTCGTTCAAGACCAGCGTGCGTAACGGCCATGATTTCCCGATCAAAATTGCGATCGAGGATCAGTTGCCGGTCAGCGAGAACGAGGACATCGTGGTCGAGATGCTGCAGGCGACGACGGCGCCGACCGCGACCAATCTGCGCGACAAACGCGGCGTGCTCGAATGGGTATTCGAGGCCAAGCCCGGCGAGGTCAGGGATATCGCATTCGCCTGGCGCGTGCGCTGGCCCAAGGACAAGGCCGTGATCATGACCCCGGCCGGCTGAAGCGGCCAGTGCGGGATCGCGGTCAGGCCGCTAGAGCGTAATGGCGTTGAGTTGGATCGTCGCTGGCGTTCGGGTCACCTCTCCCCGCAAGCGGGGAGAGGGAGATCAACTGAGCATCACGCTCTAACTGTTCGGACCGCGATCCATGCTGACGGGCTGCCAGCGTCGAAGCGCGGTGTTTTGCAGCACCGACGGGTTGACGCAGCTTACGGGCCACATGCCTGACAGCACCAGCGACAATTCGTAGCCGACGCGGCGTTTGCGCGCCTCGTCGAACCGTGCCGAGGCCGAGGCGACGTGGGCGGTCAGCGTCACGTTTTCCATGGAGAGCATCGGATTGTTGTGCGACGGCGGCTCGGTCTCCAGCACGTCGAGCGCGGCGTGCGCGATCCAGCCTTCCTGCAAGGCCTTGATCAGCGCCTCCTCGTCCACGGTGGCGCCGCGGCCGGTATTGATGAAGATGGCGCTCTTCTTCATTTGCCGAAAATGCTTTTCGCCGAGCATGTGGTGCACCTCCGGCCGCGCCGGCGCGTGCATCGACAGGAAATCGGACTGCGACAGCACCTCCGACAACGTCGCCGGGATCACGCCATGGTCTGAAATCAGCGTCTCCTGGATGAAGGGATCGTAGGCCATCATGCGAAGCCCGAACGGTGCGGCGCGTTTGGCGACCGCGCGCGCCACCCGGCCGAACGAGATGAAGCCGAGCGTTTGTCCCATCAGCCGCGGGATCTTCAGCAGCGCCGGGCGGCCCTCCGACCACCGGCCGGTGCGGACCATCTTGTCCTGCTCGACGAGGCGGCGGAAGCCGGAGAGCAGCAGCATCATGGCGTGGTCGGCGACTTCCTCGATGAAAGTATCGGGAATGTTGGTGACGGGGATGCCGCGCGCGGTGGCGGCCTTGACGTCGACGCTGTCGACGCCGACGCTGCCGAGCGTGATGACCTTGCAGTTTTCCAGGGCATCGATGACGGTTTTCGTGATCCGCATGCCCTTGGCGTAGATCGCGTCGGCGGTTTTGGCTGCGGCGATAAACTCGGCCTCATTGGCCGGCGCCTCGACGATCTCGGCGCCGATCGGGTCGAGCGCCTCCTTTTCATAGTCGTAGCCGCCGCCGGCGACCGTGAAGCTCGCGCCTTTCGGCGTCACCACCCTGTATTTCGACATTTCCTGCTCCCGATTTGATGTTTCGGTGTTTGTTGGTGCAGCAGTTCGCCGCCGCCCTCATCTTATTACGCGACCTCACCGGCTTTCTCTACAATCGCCGGTTGCTTGAATCCACGATTGTTTTTCCTCGTCCGGACTTCTACTGAGATCGATCGTAAGGAAGCGCTAAAGGGTCTCACGATAGCGTGAGGTGGATCAATCCACCAATCGCGTAGCGCGCGCCAGTTCCCGGAGACCCCCGTGAAGCTGACCAACCTCAAGATCACCCCCAAACTCGGCATTTTGGTGGGCGTGACGCTGCTCGGCCTCTGCATTGCAGGCGCGCTCGCAGGCTATTTGATGCAGCGGGAGATGCTGAACGCGCGCATCGACCAGACCAGGTCGATGGTCGAAATGGTCCGCAATCTGGGCACAAGCTACAAGAAGCAGGTCGACGCCGGCCAGATGACCAAGGAAGCCGCGATCGCCGAATTCAGCAAGCGCGCCAACGCGATGACCTACGACAACGGCGCCGGCTACATTTTCGGCACGTCCTATGACGGCATCACCATGATGGCGCCCGATCCAAAGCAGGTCGGCACCAACCGCATGGACGTCGTGACCAATGGCCGGATGCTCTCGCGCGAGTTGATGGAAGGCGTCAAGGCCAGGGGCGAAATCCTGCTGCCCTATGAATATGTCAAACCCGGCCAGGAAAAGCCGATCCGCAAGATCGGCTATGCCGTCGCCGTCCCCGGCCTCGACATGTATCTCGGCACCGGCGCCTATCTCGACGATCTCGATGCCAAGCTGGCGCCGATCGCGTGGCTGCTCGGCCTCGCCATTCTCGGCATCGCCGTGATCTCCGGCAGCATTGCCTGGGTGATCGGCCGCAGCATCTCGAGGCCGCTCGGTATGCTCGGCGCCCGCATGCAGGCGCTGGCCGACGGCAAACCGGACGGCGAGATTCCCGGCCTCGGCCGCGGCGACGAGGTCGGCGCGATGGCGGCGACGGTCCAGATATTCAAGGACAACGCGCTGCGAATCCGCGGGCTCGAGGAGGCCGAGGCGGCGACGCAGGCGCGCGCTGCCGCCGAGCGCCGCACAGCGATGGAGAATATCGCCAGCGACTTCGAACGCAGCGTCACCGGCATCGTCCGCTCGGTGTCGACCGCGGCGGCGGGCATGCAGACCACCGCACAGTCGATGACGGCGACCGCGAGCGATCCAGCGCGCGCGCCGCGACCGTCGGCGCGGCCTCCGAGAGTTCATCGAACAACGTCGGCACGGTTGCGGCCGCGGCCGAAGAGCTTTCGAGCTCGGTGACCGAGATTTCCCGGCAGGTGGCGCGTTCCAGCGAGATCGCCAGCAAGGCAGTCGGCGATGCCGAACGCACCAATGCCACCGTTGGCGCCCTGTCCACCGGCGCCGAGAAGATCGGCGAGGTGGTCAAGCTGATCCACTCGATCGCGGCGCAGACCAACCTGCTGGCGCTCAATGCCACCATCGAAGCGGCGCGCGCCGGCGAATCCGGCCGCGGCTTTGCGGTGGTGGCCTCCGAAGTGAAGGCGCTGGCCAACCAGACCGCGAAAGCGACCGAGGAAATTTCGGCGCAGGTGGCGGCGATGCAGGCTTCCACCAGCGAGGCGGTGGCCTCGATCGGCGGCATCACCGAGACCATCGCGCAGATGAGCGAGATCACCGTCAGCATCTCGACCGCGATCGACCAGCAGGGCGACGCCACCCGCGAGATCGCGCGCAATATCCAGTCGGTCGCGGCTGGGTCCAGCGAGATCAGTGCCCACATCGGCGGCGTCACGTCGGCGGCGTCGGCCACCGGCAAGGCGGCAACCGAGGTGCTCTCGAATGCCCGCGAACTCGACAACCAGTCCGGCAAGCTGCGCAACGCGGTCGACGAATTCCTGGTCAAGGTCCGCGCGGCGTAACGTGCCTGTGTAGATTCCATGGGGCGGTGAGCGTGGCCTTTCCGATAGGTTTGGGTTTCCTCACTCGAACCATCGGAGAGTCAGATGCAAGCATCGACCGTAGACACGCCCACCGCCGGCCATTGTGGCACGATTTTCGTTGCGCTTGAACTGAGCCAGAAGACCTGGCTGGTGACGCTGCACAGCCCGGATCGAGACCGGATTTCGCGTCACAAGCTCGAGGGCGGCGATCATGCCGGGTTGCTGGCATTGCTGGAGAGTGTCCGGACGCGGGCGGCCGGCAAGCTGGGGACGGCCCCCAAGGTCGTGACCTGTTACGAAGCCGGCTATGACGGTTTTTGGCTGCACCGGCTGCTGACGGCGGCGGGGATCACCAACTTCGTCTTCGATCCCGCGAGCATTGCGGTGGAGCAGCGGTCGCGGCGGGCGAAGACGGACCGCATCGATGGTGAGCTTCTGCTGCGCACGTTGATGGCCTATTTGCGCGGCGAGCCGCGGGTGGTTCGGATCGTTCGGGTGCCGAGCGTGGAGCAGGAGGACGCCCGTCGCGCCAGCCGCGAACGCGATCGGCTTGTGAAGGAACAGACGGGGCATACCAACCGGATCAAGGCACTCCTGCGGCTGGTGGGAATGGCGACCGGGAACCCGCGCCGAGGTGACTGGCTGGGCTGGTTGGCGCGTCAGCGGGACCGGCAAGGCGATCCGATGCCGCCCGGTCTTTTGTCCGAAGTTAAGCGTGAACACGCGCGGCTGATGCTGGCGCTTGAACAGCTCGCGGCGCTGGAGCAGGCGCCTGTCGCGGCAGCAACACCTGCCACGGCGCAGATGGCGGAGCGGCGGGATCTGTTGCTGCGGCTCAAAGGATTGGGCCCGGTCTTCGCCGCAACGCTTGCCCATGAGGTGTTCTACAAGGACTTCCATAATCGGCGCGAGGTCGCCGGCTATTGCGGGCTGGCACCAAGCCCATGGCGCAGCGGCGCATCGATCGCGAGCAAGGGATCAGCAAGGCAGGCAATCCGCGCGCCCGCCTCAAGGCTGTTGAACTCGCTTGGCTGTGGCGGCGGCATCAGCCGGACAGCGCGCTCAGCCGGTGGTTCGCCGCGCGCACCGCCAACGCCGGCAAACGGGCCAAGCGCATCGCCATCGTCGCCCTGGCGCGCAAACTGGTCGTGGCGCTGTGGCGCTATCTCACCACCGGTCTGGTTCCCGAACAGGCCGTGATGAAGGCATAACAACATGATGTAACGACGCGCCGGCGCTGCGGCTCGTCGCCGCGGCCAGTGCGGAAGGGATGATGACCGTGCCACCCATGGGCCGAATAAACAGCCGTCTTGTAGATGGGTCTCATCCTCGTGGCTTCCTCGCCGCAAGCATGCCGGAATGTGGGTACGGATCAACGATCCGACCGGATATGAGGTGATGCAGTGAGCTGCAGAAAACTTCGGAAGCCTGTCCTCGCTCGGATACCGCTCGGCGCGCTGCGCTTCGGATGGCTCCGCGCGCCGCCCTCGCACCATGCCAAACCTAACCCAAGCCCGTCTGAGGTCTTGACTCACAAATCCCCATATGAGGGTGGGTAGAGCGCAGCGAAACCCACCATATTGAAGGTGATGGGTTTCGCTGCGCTCTACCCATCCTACGAAACTGCGCGTGCGGGACCCGTCAATCGATCCGTACCTTCGCCGAACCCTGTCTTGACGCGATCACGACGCCGGCCAGCACCAGCGCATAGCCGACCAGGTGAAACAGCCGTGGCTGTTCGCCGAGCAGCAGGATCGCCATCGCCGAGCCGAACACCGGCACCAGATGGAAGAACGGCGCGGCGCGGTTCGGGCCGATCAGGGCTATGCCGCGGTTGAAGAACAGATAGGCCAGCGTCGAGGGAAAAATCAGCACATAGGCCAGCGTCGCCAGCGTCAGGAAATCGAATTTCAGCACC
Source organism: Bradyrhizobium erythrophlei (assembly GCA_900129675.1). Taxonomy (GTDB): domain Bacteria; phylum Pseudomonadota; class Alphaproteobacteria; order Rhizobiales; family Xanthobacteraceae; genus Bradyrhizobium; species Bradyrhizobium erythrophlei_A. The sequence goes on from FSRD01000002.1 coordinate 397,641, forward strand.
GCCCCGGTCGAATATTCCCAGACAGCAAACGGCAGCAGCATCAGCGCGCCGCAAAAGGTGGTGAAGGAAATCAGTGATAGCTGATGCGTCAACGGTCGCCGCGGCATCAGCGCCGAATAGAGCGCGAACGACACCAGCGAGGCGCCGAACATTACATCTCCCTTGTTGAAGGCGATGCCGGCGAGCGCGCCAAAATCGCCGCGCAGGAGGATGGTCAGCACGCCGGCGAGCGAGATCGCGATGCCTGCGAGCTGCGCGCCGGTCAGCCGCACGCCGAACAGGATCAGCGACCACAGCGCCACGAACAGCGGACCCGACGACTGGATCAGAAGCGCGTTCAGCGCCTGGGTATATTGCATGGCCCAGTACGAAATCGCGTTGTTGAAGGCAAATCCGATCGCCGACAGCAACAGCATCAGCGGCAGATGGGCGCGCAGCACCGGCCAGTCGCGCTTGAGGTGCGGCCAGGCGAACGGCAGCAGGATCAGGAAGACGCCGAACCAGCGGATCGTGGTCAGCGTGATCGGCGGCAAATGGTCGCCGACATGGCGCGCCAGTACGATATTGCCGGCCCAGAACAGCGAAGTCAGGCTCAGCAGCAGATAGGGCTGGTTGTTGAGCCACCGGATCGGATCGCGGACGGGTGGCGTGGGTGCGGGATTGCTCATTGTCTTGCGCCGAGTTGTGCCGGATTTTTGCCGCGAGACAAGTCCCGCACATGCAATGCTACAATGTGCTGAATTCGCGAAGGCTGTCAGGAGCGCGTCATGGGCGTGGATTTGTTGAATATCAAGGGGCTGAAGGAGCTCGCGCATCAAGGGCCGGTCGTGATGGTGAACCTGATGCGGTTTCGCGAGCGCTCGCTCGACGGCGACGGCTCGGGCTGGGACGCCTATTTGCGTTACAGCGCGCTGACCGTGCCGATGATCAAGGCGCGCGGCGGCACCTTGTTGTGGACCGGCGAGGCCAAGGCGGTCGCGCTCGGCGAGCAGAACGGCAATCAATGGGATTATCTGGCGCTGGTGTATTACCCGACCGTCGCTGACTTCATCGACATGATGACGTCTTCGGATTACGAAAACCGCTGCGACCCGCATCGCCGCAACGGTTGCGCCGAACACGTGATCATCGCGACGGCGGAGGCGTACAGCAAGTTCAAGACAGGCTAGGACGCCAGCGGCTGCAGTGCCGCGCGGCAGGCCGATTGTACGAGATGGCAGACGTCGTCCACGGAGCGGCCGGGGCTCAGCATCGCGAACACGGCGTAGCTCGTGAGCGCAAAGATCGTGTCGACGGCGTCCTGTCGCGCGCGGCGCGATGCGGGTTTTCCGGCGATGCGATCGACAAGGACGCGGACGCCCCGGCGCCGCCGCTCGTTGCGGTCGATCAGCGCAGCGGCGAATTCGGGATCGGTCGCCATGGCCTCATGGAGCCGGCCGACGGCGGGGTCCCTGTTCCAGAAAGCGCAGAAGATTTCGACCAGGCGGTCCAGCGCCGCATGCGGGTCAGCGATCGCCATCGCGCCGGCGATCCCTTCGAGGCCGCCCTGGCGCGCGATGTCGTCGAACACGGCTTCCAGCAATCCCCGCCGCGATCCGAACTGGTTGTAGACGGTCAGCCGCGTCACGCCGGCCGCCTTCGCCACATTGTCCAGCGAGAAGCTCGAAATGCTCGCATCCTCGCGCAGCGTCCTGGCCGCCGCCTCGATGACGCGGTCGCGCTTTTCCGCCGCGGCCGCGGTCCGAACGGAACTCACATAGGCGCGTCGTCGCATCCGCCATCCTTTTGACTAATTAAATATACATAGTGTATATTGAATTACATCGACCATTCCGAAAGCGGTGTCATGCAGATCGTACTCATCATAGCCTTGTCCCTTCACGTGTTGTCATCGGTGTTCTGGGCGGGATCGAGCTTTACGCTGGCGCGTACCGGCGGTGTCGGCGGCGAGCAGCTGTTCCGGCCGCAAATGGGGGCGGCGGTGATCGCGGTCCTGACCGGTGGCTATCTCGGCCATCTGGTCCATGAGGGGGCATTCGCTACACCTGAGAAAATCCTTGCGGCAGGCGCGCTCGCCGCGCTGGTCGCTGCCGGTGTGCAAGGCTTGATCGGCGGCCGCGCGATCAGAAGCCTGTGCAGCGGGATGGCCGACGAGGCCGCCGCACGCTCACGCATCGCGACCGCCCAGCGCCTCGCCGCCGCGCTGCTCGCGGTGACCGCCATCTGCATGGGAGCGGCGCGCTATGCGTGAGGGCGATGCGATTTGGATTATCCTCGATTGAACGATAGCGCGAAGCTGAATCACCTCGCCCCGCTTGCGGGGAGAGGTCGAAATTCAAGCGCAGCTTGAATTTCGGGATGAGGGGGACTCTCGACCAGCGAGCCCGTCGAGAGTCCCCCTCATCCCGACCTTCTCCCCGCAAGCGGGGAGAAGGAGAAGAGCCTAAAACTTCCGGACCAGATCCGGCGTGATCTCGCCGATGCTGCGGATGCCGAGCAGCGCCAGGTCGCGGTCGATCTCGGCGTGGAGCAGGTTGATGGCACGCCGCACGCCTGCTTCACCGCCGGCGATCGCCGCATAGAGGAACGGCCGGCCGACCCAGACGAAATCGGCGCCGAGCGCCAGCGCCTTGATCACGTCGGTGCCGCGGCGGATGCCGCCGTCGAGCATCACCGTCATGCCGTTGGCAAGCGCGGCGATCTCCGGCAGGGTACGCAACGCCGACATCGCATAGTCGAGCTGGCGGCCGCCATGGTTGGAGACCATCACGCCGTCGACGCCGCTCTCGCGCGCGATGCGCGCGTCCGCGGGCGAGACGATCCCCTTGACAACGAGCTTGCCGGTCCAGCGCTTGCGGATCAGTTCGACATGCTTCCAGGCAAGCTGGTCGCGGTGGCCGATATTGCGCATCAGGTTTTTCGACAGCACCGGCGGGCCGCGCTTGGCGTCCATGTTCTCGAAATGCGGCATGCCGTGATTGATCACGGTGCGTGCCCAGGTGCCGAACAGCCAGTGCGGGTGGGTGACCGTATCCCAGGCTACCTGCGGCGTGATCGCGAGCGGCACCTGAAAGCCGTTACGGATATTGTTTTCGCGGTTCGGCGGCACCGGCACGTCGGCGGTGACGACGAAGGTGTCGTAGCCGGCCGCGGCAACGCGATCGACCAGCGGTTCGATGCGCGCGGGCAGGCCCGCCAGATAGGCCTGATACCACGCGGCCGGATTTTCGCGGCGCACATCCTCGAGCGTAATCAGCGAGGAAGCCGAGAGGATCATCGGCAAATTGGTTGCGGCGGCGGCGCGGGTCAGCACGATGTCGCCGCGATAGGCGCACAGCGCCGACGAGCCCATCGGCGGAATGCCGAACGGGGAGGCGTAGGTCTTGCCGAACAGGGTCGTGGTCTGGTTGCGGCCGGAGACGTCGTTGAGCACGCGCGGCACGAAGCCGTATTCGTCGAAGGCATTTCGGTTGTCGCGCATCGCAGCATCGGTCTCGGCGCCGCCCGAGATGTAGCCGTACAGGAATTTCGGCAGTCGCCGCCGCGCCGTCGCCTCGAAATCGTCGAGCGAAAGATAGCGCTTCAGGGCGCGCGGAACCGCGCTCCTGGCGCGGTTCACGATGGCTGGCGGATCGGATGTCACAGTGGTTTTGTCGAGGGTTTTGTCGAGCACGTCGGGCGCTTTCGTTATTTTTGCTTGTCGGCGGGGTGCACGTTAGCGTCTACCGCCGCGGCCGCCAAGTTTCTGGTCGGCCTTGTTGATGGACTGGCTGATGTCGCCGAGCATCTTTCTCGTGTCGGCCATCAGGGCGCCGGACTTCCTGTCAAAACTCTCGATCAATTCGCGCAGCGAAATCACGGTCGGAAGCAGTTCGCCGCCATATTTGTCGCTGCCGAGATTCTTCAGGAACGCCTCGGTCTTGGCCATCCCTGAGTCCGCCGCGTCGACGCCGGATACCGCGGCGTCGATGATCTCGGTGATGCTTTGGCTGTTGCTGGAAAGCTGTGCGGTAAACGACTCGAAATTATGCAGCGTGTCCTTGATCGCGACTTCGTTGTCGGCGATGACCTTGTCGACATTGCGCAGCGCCACGCGGATCTTCTCCTGCATGCCCATCGTGCCTTCCGGATCGGCGGTCAATTCGGGGATGCCGTCCGGGCCCGCCGGCGGCGGCGGCGCGTCGGCCGAGCCGCCGGTGAAGGAAATCGCGGCGATGCCGGTGAGCCCCTGGAATTCCAGCCCGACCTGGCTATCCCGGTGGATCGGCGTATTGCTGTCGATCCGCGTCATCGCGATCACGCGATGATGGTCGAGTTTCAGCGACACCACTTCGCCGACGCGGACGCCGGCGAAATTCACGCTGCTGCCCTTGCGCACGCCGGACGCCGAGCCTTCGAAGATCACCCGAAACGGCGTTTCGCCCTTGAGGCCGGCGTATTTCCGATAGCCGAGCCAGCCGCCGAGCGAGCCGGCGATCAATGCCAGCGTCAGGGTTCCGATCATCAGATTGCTGGCGCGCGCCATCTCAAGACCTTTGCGAAGCGGGGTCAAGAGATAGCGGATTTGCCGCCATGAGTCACCGCGAAGCAGGCGCCCGATCAGGCGGTTTTGGGCTTCCGCGACGCCGCGAAGACGCCCGTCAGCACCAGTGCGAAGCCGATGAAATGGAAGGCCTGCGGATGCTCGCCGAGAAAGACGATCGACATCACGGTCCCGAACACCGGCACCACGTGAAAGAACGGCGCGGCGCGGTTTGCGCCGATCAACTGCACGCCGCGATTGAAGCAGAGATAGGCCAGCGTCGAGGGAAACAGCGCGACATAGGCCAGCGTCAGCAGGTTCGCGGTATCGATCTGCATCACCGGGCGCGCGTACAGTTCCCAGATGAACAGCGGGATCAGGCACGCCGCGCCGCAGCCGAAGGTGAAGCCGACGAACGACAGGCCATGGATCTGCGGGCGCTTCAGCGTCAGCACCGAATAGAGCGCGAAGATCGCCAGCGCCACGGTGAAGATCAGGTCGCCCTTGTTGAACGCGATGTTCGACAGCGTGGTCAGGTCGCCATGCAGCAGGATCACCAGCACGCCGGCCAGCGACAGCAGAACGCCGCAGGCCTGCGCCAGCGTCAGCCGTATGCCGAGCAGGATCAACGACCACAGGGCCACGATCAGCGGTGCGGCCGACTGCAGCAGCAGCGTGTTCAGCGCCTGGGTGTGCTCGAGCGCCCAATATTGCAGGGTATTGAAGGCGGCGACCCCGGTGAGGGAGAGCACGATCATGGTGCCGAGACGACCGCGGATCGCGGCCCAGTCGCGCACCAGATGCTTCCAGGCAAAGGGAAGAATCAGCAGAAACGCCAGCGACCAGCGCAGGAACGACAGCGTCACCGGGGGAATATGTCCGGCGGCGAGGCGGCCGACGATGGCGTTGCCGGCCCAGCACATCGCGGTGATGCAAAGCAGCAGATAAGGCTGGTTGGCGATCCAGCTTCCGGCAGCACTGCGCGAGGCGGGTTCGATGGCAGACATTCGCGAAAGGCCCGGTTCATGACGCCGCGGCCCGCCCGGCACAGACGCCAGGCCGGAAGGTTCGCCCGGCCTGCGTCACAGACACGGATTTTCGACATTCATCAATGGCGGAGATGCATCGCGACCATGCGCGAAGCCCGATCCAGCCTGAAACCGCAGCGCTAGCCCGCATCTCCGGGGCTGCGTCCCGCGCATGTCGCAAGCTGCTCGGCGAGATACACCAACATCCGCTGGGCACGTGGATCGCGCAGTTCGCAGAACGCCCGCAGCAGCCGCAATTCGAACAGCGATTGCTGCGATCCCCAACCCTCGGGCGATGAGGGCGCGGCTTTTTCCGGTCGGGCCGGGAGACCAAGCGCGGCGGCGACCTCGGCCAGCCGGCCGGCGTCCGGCGCGGCCGGCCTGTCGCCGTTTTTCGCCGGCGACTGAAACGCCGCCTCCAGCAATTCGGCAAGATCGGCTTGCGAAAGCCCGATCTCGCGCAATCGCGCTCTGATCAACCGGTCGGTTTGCGCATCGGTCGGGTTGCCCGTCATCGACGCGTTCCGCGCATCATTTCAAACGTTCGCATGCCAATCACCCGTCTAACCTCCCTCTATTGTTGCCAGAAATGGGACGATCTCACAATCAAAGGACGTAAATCGACTGGAACCCAACCTGAACATGTTCCGCCGGCGCGCGGGGCTCACAGGTCGATGATCCCGAGCGCGATGCTCTTTGCGACCCCGTGCGTCTTGTTCGACGCATCGAGCTTGCGCAGCGCCTGCTTGATGAAGCCCTCGACGGTCTCCGGCGAAATCCCGAGGATCTGCGCGGTATCGGCAACCGTCTTGCCGCGCGCGGCCCAGGCCATCACTTCCTTCTCGCGCGCCGTGAGCTGGATCGCCGCCGCCTCGTTGGACGGTCGCAAAATGGTCGGCGCGTTGCGCTGATCGCGGTTGACGATATCCATCGCCCGCTGCACCCAGTAGATCATCAAAAGATGCAGCTCATTGCGGTGGCAGGTGAACAGTTTTTGAAACCAGCGCGGCTCGTCTTCCCAGAAGAACACGGTCGAACTGGAGTGGATGGCGCCGAGCCGGTCGCGATAGTGAAACGGCACCACGAATCCTTCCTTGAAGCCATACTCGCGGGCGGCATCCATCGTCCTCACTTCGGGCGGCCGCTTTCTTCCCTGCCGTTCCGGCAGTTTGAGGCTGCCCCAGTGGAATGGCGTATTGGTCCGCCGCGACCGCGCCAAAGCGGGGTCGCTGCGGACAAAATCGTTCTGGATGTAGGTGCGCTCCCACGCCGGCGGGAATGTGCCGATGTAGTAGGGCAGATCGAGTTCGGGTCTGCCGACGTCGACGAAGGCGAAGCCTGAAAATCCGTAGTCCTGGACAATGCGATGCAGCGACACGCGGAGTTCGTCCATCGTATCCGATGACTCGATAGCGGAGATCGCTTCTTCCAGAACCATTTTACTAAAACCCCCGGTTTTAGGGGGTATCACAATTTCCGGTTTCTGTTCCAGATGATCCCGTCATCTGGAGAAAGGACATGTCGCATCCGCTCGACCGGTACCGTGCTTTGATCACCACCGAGGAGCTCGACCCTGCCGATGTGCAGGCCATGTTCCGGCTCCGCAAGCGGCTGTTCGTCGATCAATGCGGCTGGATGCTGTCGACCGTCGGCGATCTCGAACGCGACCAGTTCGATGCCTGGTACACCGAGCACTGCCTGCTGTTTTGCGGACCCGATCTGGTCGGCGGATTCCGGGCGATCCGGACCGACTACCCCTATCTGACCCAGTCGATCTTTCCCCAGCTCGCGGTCCGGCGCTTTCCCAACCGGCGGGACGTCTGGGAAATCAGCCGGTTTGGCGTCTTGCCGGTCGCGGCCGAGGCGCGCTCGACGCGGCTGAACTACGCGCTGATGTTCCGCTTTGCGGAACTGCGCGGCGCCGCGGCCCTGGTCGCGATGGCCGACCTTGGCTACGAGCGCTTCCTGCAGCGGATGGATATCCGCACCCGCCGCTTCGGCCCGCCGCAGATGATCGGCGTCGACAGCCGGGGCCGCCCGCTCACCGCGCTCGCCGGCGAGATTCCGATCAACGAAACCGACAATCCCGGCCTGCACAAATTCCTCCATCTTGGACGGCAACTGGAGATCCACGATGCCACACATGTTCTCGGACGTTCGAGCATTTCGGCGTGATCCGCTGCAGCTTCTGCTGGAGCGCGGAAATTCCGCACCGCTTGGGCTTGAGCCCCTGCATCTCGGTCCAGGCCTGGTGCTGCTGGTCAACGACCCCAATCTAATCCGGCCTATACTGAAGGCGCCGGAAACCGAAATCGGCAAGGGAAAGCTGATCAAGAAGCTCACCCCGGTGCTGGGAGAGAGCTCGCTGATGCTCCACGGCGAAGAGCACAAGCGCCGGCGTGCCGTGCTGCAAAAGCACATGGCCAAAGGCAGCGTCGAAAAATATCTGCCGCAGATGTGCGCGGAAATCCGCGCGGTCGGCGCCAAGCTCGCGCGTCTCGGATCGTTCGATCCGCATCGCTTTACGGCAACGCTGGCGCTGCGCTCGATCTGCATCGCGCTGTTCGGCAGCCAGGTGATTTCGTCGGGCGATGAAGAGGCGCTGGTTCAAGCGATCGGAATCATCGAGGACGATCTCGCGGCCGAGATGTTCCGGGTTCTGCCGATCGGGCCTTTGGGCTGGTATCGCCGCAAGAAGAGCCGGGACTTTGCCAAGCTTGCGATGTCGACCCTGGTGCAGCGCCTGCGCACCGGCGCAGGCTCGACCAGCATGCTGCGGGATCTCGAAGCGCTCGGGTTGAACGACCGGGAGCTGCGCGATGAAATATTGACGCTGCTGCTGGCCGGCCACCATACGACGGGTTCGACGGCGGCATGGTTGCTGTACCACATGGCGGCGAACCCCGCGCTGATGGACGAGATCGCGGACGAAGCCGCGGAATGCCTTGGCGATCACGGCGAGCTTCGCGCCGAGGCGGTCAAGCGCGCCGACGTCAGCGCTACCTTGGTGAAGGAGGTGTGCCGGCTTTATCCGAGCGCCTGGTGGACCTCCCGCGAAGTCATGGCGCCGGTCACGATCGGCGGGCGCAACCTCAAGGTCGGCACCTCCTTGCTGATCTGCCCGTGGCAATTGCAGCGCGATCCCCGCCATTGGGAGCAGCCCGACCGCTTCCTGATGACGCGGCGCTACACCACCGATGCCTATGTGCCGTTCGGTGCGGGCCCGCGCGCCTGCGTCGGCATGGGAGTTGCATTGCTGGAGTTGCAGCTGCTCGCGCTGGAAATCGCCGCGGCCTATCGCTTCACCGGCGTTTCGCCGAACCCGGCGCCGTGGCCGAAAGCCTCGGTGACGCTGGTGCCGCCGCCGATGAACATCGCGATCGAATTGCGGCAGACGCGGCGGCGCAACTCCGCGCTGTTCGAGGCCGGCGTGGAGCTGCCCTACGTTCCGCCGGTCGGCGTCGTTCCCGCCGATACGCTCTATTCGCAATCGCAATGAACACTGCAACCGGGACGGCCAAGATGAAAGCAAGACACATGGATGAAGTGAGTGCCCGCAGTCTGCGTGGCGTCATTGCGGTACTGGTGGAGCAGCGCGGCATCGTCATTGCCACGGGCGCTTCCTTTGCCGCGCATCTGATCGATCTGGCGATCATGCAGCTTCGCCTGACGATCAACGACGTTTCCGAGGAGGAATTGTCCGGGCTCGCCGATTTCGTCAGCGTTGGCCTCGCCAGCGAAGACAAACCGAATTGAGCAACGGACGTCAGCCGCTGTCACTCACGCCGTCAGCGCCTGCACAATCGCGCCCGCCGCCTTCGCCGCATCGTTGGGGTCGAGTTCGATCTGCAGGCCGCGCTGGCCGCCATTGACGAACACGGTTGCGTGGCCGAGCGCTGCCTGCTCGATCGCGACCGGTACGCGTATCTTCTGGCCGAACGGACTGATGCCGCCGACATGGTAGCCGGTGAGCCGTTCGGCGTCGTCAGGGCGCATCATCTTCGCGGCCTTGGCACCGAACGCTAAGGCCAGTTTCTTCATGCTGACTTCGCAGTCCGACGGCACCACGACGCAGACGGGTTTGCCGTCGGCCTCGGCCATCAGCGTCTTGAGCATCCGATACGGCTCGACACCGAGCGCCTCGGCGGCCTGCAGGCCGATGCGGTCGGCGTCGGAATCGTAAGCGTAGGTGTGCAGCCTGAATTTAACGCCGAGCTTTTCCAGCGCCTGTGTCGCACGGGTCGTTTTGGACATCCGGGGGATCGCTCCTTGTTCGTGCCCCGCCGCCGAATCCGCCTTGGCGCGGCCATAAATTTTCCGGGGATATCAATGGGTTGGATACCATCCAAAGCGGCCTAAAAGCCCCCTTCTTGCTTGCCTAGATGACCCGCTTCCTTTATCCGGTTGGGCTGCCTTGCATGCGAACGGCCCCCCGGCCGTGATTTTGGCTGGGCACGTTACCGCATGATCCGGAAAGACGGGCACTTCTTTTCCGGCGAGGTCATGTCTGAAACATCTGAGTTGCAGGGAACACTTTCGAAATGGCCAATGTTGTCGTCGTCGGCGCCCAGTGGGGCGACGAGGGGAAGGGCAAGATCGTCGACTGGTTGTCGGAGCAAGCTGACATCGTCGTGCGCTTCCAGGGCGGCCACAATGCCGGCCATACGCTCGTCATCAATGGCGAGACCTATAAACTGGCGCTGCTGCCGTCCGGCGTGCTGCGGCCGTCCAAGCTCGCCGTGATCGGCAATGGCGTGGTGTTCGACCCGCAGGCCTTCCTCGACGAAGTCACCAAGCTGAAGGGCCAGGGCGTCGCCATCAGCCCGGAAAACCTGCGCATCGCCGAAAACGTCACGCTGATCCTGCCCCTGCATCGCGAGCTCGATGCGCTCCGGGAATCCTCCAACGCCGCCACTGCGATCGGCACCACCCGCCGCGGCATTGGCCCGGCCTACGAGGACAAGGTCGGCCGCCGCGCCATCCGCCTGATGGACCTCGCCGATCTCGACACCCTGCCGCACAAGATCGACCGCCTGCTGGCGCACCACAACGCGCTGCGCCGCGGCCTCAAGCTGGAAGAAATCGACGGCGGCGGCATCCTGAAGGAGCTGACCGCGCTGGCGCCTAGGCTTCTGCCCTATGCCGAAACCGTGTGGCGGTTGCTCGACCTCAAGCGCCGCGAGGGCAAACGCATCCTGTTCGAGGGCGCGCAGGGCGCCCTGCTCGACGTCGACCACGGCACCTATCCCTACGTCACCTCGTCCAACACCGTGGCGGCGCAGGCGGCGACCGGCACCGGCATGGGCCCGGGCGCGGTCGGCTATGTGCTCGGCATCTGCAAGGCCTATACGACCCGGGTCGGCCAGGGCCCTTTCCCGACCGAACTGAACGACGAGATCGGCGAGGAGATCGGCCGCCGCGGCAAGGAATTCGGCGTCAACACCGGCCGCAAGCGGCGCTGCGGCTGGTTCGACGCCGTGCTGGTGCGGCAAACTGTCCGCACCTGCGGCATCACCGGCCTGGCGCTGACCAAACTCGACATTCTGGACGGATTCGACTCCATCGAGGTCTGCACCGGCTATATGCTGGACGGCAAGGAAATCGACCATTTACCGGCCGGCGAGGGTGCCCAGGCCCGGGTGGTGCCGGTCTACGAGACCATCGAGGGCTGGAAGGAGCCGACCGCCAACGCCCGTTCCTGGGCGGATCTACCGGCCCAGGCCATTAAATATGTCCGGCGGGTCGAGGAACTGGTGGGCTGCCCCATCGCCCTGCTTTCCACCAGCCCCGAACGCGAAGATACTATTCTGGTTCAAAACCCGTTCGAGGCTTAACGAGTTGTTACCCATAAGTCCGCATTGTTGAGTCGTTATGGCTGATTATTACCCGCTGATCGCCCGCGCCATTGCCGGACTGGACCCCAGTGCTCCCGGCGAGAGCCGCCGTGCGCTCTACGAGCGGGCCCGCGCCGCGCTGATCGCGCAGCTGCGCGGCGTCCAGCCGCCGCTGTCCGAATCCGAGATCACCCGCGAGCGGCTGTCGCTGGAAGAGGCCGTGCGCAAGGTCGAATCCGAGGCCGCCCAGCGCGCCCGCGAGGCCTCGCGCCCCGGCGGCGGCGGAGCTGCGCGGGGCGGCGATGCGTTCCGCCGCGCCAATGCGCGCCCGGAGTCTGGCCCGTCATCGGCGGCACCGCCACCCTCGGCAACACCCCGTCCGCGGCCGCCGGGACCGCCGCCGCCGCGCGATGTCCGCCCGCCGCTCGGCGAGGGCGACCCGCAGCGCCCGCCGCGCAATCTGCGCCCCGACACCCCGCCGCCCGCGCCGCCGCCGCCCGGGGTGCAGGACCCGCAACTGCCGCCGACCCGTGAGCGCACCGGCGCGCCGCGCCGCGGCCCCGACAATTCCGCGCCGCAAATGCCGCAGCCGCCGGGCGTGCGCGGCTTCCGCGACATCGCCGCCGACGCCGACGATCTCGGCCGCGCCGCCGCGCAAGCCAGCCGCAATGCGCGGAAAACTTACGCCAACGTTCCCTCGCCCTCGCCGGAATTCGACCGGCTCGAGCCGAGCATGGAAAACCGCGGCGCCGATCCGGACGCGCCCTATTCCTACGACGAGTCGATCGAGGAGGCGGATCGCTACGCACCGCCGCCGCAGCAGATGCCGCCACAGCCGCGCTCGCGGATCGGGCAGGGCAGCGATCGCGAGCTGAAGAAGCGCGCGCGCGCCGGCGCGGTGTTTCCGTTCAAGAGCGCGATCGCGATCGGCATCGTGCTGATTCTGGTCGGCGCCGGGATCCTGTGGGGCAAGTCGGCCGTCACGATCGTCAGCGGCCTGTTCAAACCTTCCCCCGCCGTGGAAGCGCCGAAGGATGCCAGCGCGCCGCAGTCGAAGCCAAAGATCGCAGATCGCGTCGGCCAGCCCGGCTCGTCGGAGCAGGTCGCGCCGGTGGCGCAGCGCGTGGTGCTGTATGACGAGGATCCGTCGGACCCGAAGGGCAAGCAATATGTCGGCTCAGTGATCTGGCGCACTGAACCGATCAAGGCGAGCGGCAATCAGAAGGCCGACATCGCCGTGCGCGCCGACATCGAAATTCCCGACCGCAAGTTCAAGATGACGATGTCGTTCCGCCGCAATACCGACACGTCGCTGCCGGCCAGCCACACCGCCGAACTGACCTTCATCCTGCCGCAGGATTTCGCCGGCGGCGGCGTCGGCAACGTGCCCGGGATTCTGATGAAATCCAACGAGCAGGCGCGCGGCACGCCGCTGGCCGGGCTCGCGGTCAAAGTCACCGACGGCTTCTTCCTGGTCGGCCTGTCCAACGTCGATGCCGACCGCGCGCGCAATCTGCAGCTCCTGAAGGAGCGTTCATGGTTCGACGTGCCGCTGGTCTATGTCAACCAGCGCCGCGCCATCATCGCGATCGAAAAAGGCGCCCCCGGCGAGCGCGCGTTCAACGATGCGTTTGCAGCGTGGGGGGAGTAGGGTTTAGCGTCAGGCTTGACGTCATCCGCTCCGGACGTCATCGTCCGGCACCTGTCCCCGACTTGATCGGGGATGACCGGGCGACCCAGTATTCCAGAGGCGCCACAGATTAAGCCGAGACGCCGCGGTGTACTGGATGCCCCGCTTGAAGCGGGGCATGACAGCGAATGTGTCAAACGAGACCATGCTTCAAGCCTGTCGAACTTTTCGCAAAAGCATCGTAAGACTGAGGGCGCATCAGGTCCTGAGTTTGAGGGGGCGACATGAAACGCTATCTGATCTTCGCCGCAATAGGCCCGTTCTTCGGCGGGTTGCTGCTGCTGCTCGCGACCACGGTGTCGTCGGGATACTGGGCCCAGACTAATTGGGGAGAGGTCGGAAAGTTTTTCGCAACCTTCGTCAAGACGCTGCCCTTCAGCTATCTGTTCGGCGTCGTGCCGGGGCTGATGGTCGGCGCGATCGACGACATTTTGCTGCACATGCCGCGCATTCGCCCGGTGCTGCGGATGCTGATCGTAGGCGTGATCGGATTCGTCGCGGCGGAATTGCTCTATGGCTCGCGCGGGTCGGACTCCGGCGTGGTGCAGTTCTTCCTGTACGGTATCGTCGGCCTTGTCCCCGCAACGGTCTCGTCGTGGCTGGCGCATAAATATGTCGATGAACCGCAGCCGGTGACGTCGACGTCATCTTAAGCGACAGGTGAAACGCGCCCGTCGGGCAAATCAGCGCTACCAGCTCCAAAACTTCGGGCGCGTCGCGCCGCGAGAACGCGAAGGCGTGTCGGTGGCTGTTTGAACTTTGAATCAGGAAATTTGCAACGACGTCATTGCGAGGAGCGAAAGCGACGAAGCAATCCATACTTGGCTTGCCGCCCCATGGATTGCTTCGCTTGCGCTCGCAATGACGGGGTCGGCAGCCGTCGCCTGGGGTTGACGCCGTCAGCCGCGCGGGGAAGGTGACAGGGTGGTAATGTGACGCAACTTGCGCCGCGGTTTGGCGTTACCATCTGATGGCCATGTCCAACGACGAAATCTATTCCCCCAACCGCACGCGTTCGCGGCCGCCCTTCGGCGGCGCGCAGGCGCACGGCAAGGTCATCGATCAGGACGGGCGCGAAATCCCGGAAGCCGGGCTGCATCCGCAGTTCGAGGGATTCCGGTTCGACTTCGGCACGTCGAGCGCCAATCCGTTCGGCAATCTCACCCGCGAGCAGCGGCTGGCGCGGCTCGATGCGCTGGCGAAATTGCTCGACGTCGCCTTCATCCTGCCCGGCACCAATATCCGCTACGGCATCGACGGCATTATCGGTTTGATCCCGGTGATCGGCGATCTCATCACCACCGCGATCTCGCTGTGGCTGGTGCGCGAGGCGCGCGCGCTCGGCGCGCCCTGGCACATCACCGCAAGGATGCTGGCCAATGTGGCTGTTGATGGCGTGGTCGGAATGGTGCCGCTCGCGGGCGACGCCTTCGACGTCATGTTCCGCGCCAATGTCCGCAATGTCCGGATGCTGAAGCGCTGGATGGACAAGCAGCCGCGCCAATAAACAAAGCCCCCGGACCAGGTCCGAGGGCAGTGACGTCCAGCGACGCTAAATATCAGGCGGCGTCGGCGTCGGCATCCGAAGGCGCGGGCGCACGGGGACGGCGCGGCAGCGGAAAGGCTTCGCTCTCATACAGGGTGCGGATGCCGCTCTGGTCGAAGCGGGCTTCCTCGACCTGCAGATAGGCGCCGTTCAGCGAGTCCGCCGGCAGTTCCTCGATCGCGAAGCGAACCGCTTCGGCCGCGGTGCCAAAACGCCGATATGCAAAGCCTGCCCGCTTCTTCTTACGGATCGCGGCAGGAAACAGTTCGGCGGCGGTATCGTAACTGAATGGACGCATGGTCTGTGACCTCAATCTTTTTGGCTCTTGCGTTAGAGCGTATGGGGATTGGATGACGGTCGGCCGCATCCTGGCGGCGCGCCGTGCACGTCATTTCACGCCCTAATATAAGCCTGTTTGACAAAAATGCGACTCCTGACGGCGCATATCGGGGGTGATGATGAATCCGCGCATGGCTCCGCGGCGGCCGGAAATAATCCTGTTATTTCAATGGTATATGCGGATTACAGCTTGCCGAGCAGCCACAGGATGACCAGGACGATTAAAATCACGCCACCGAGACCCATGCCGGAATGGCCCATCCCGTAGCCATAGCCGCCGATCCGGCCGCTGAAGCCGCCCAAGAGGACGATAATCAGGATGATGATGAGTATCGCTCCAAGCGACATGGCATACTCCCCGCAACAGCGGCCAATCGCCCAATATTACGCCCTCGCGGGCCGGAACCAAGCAGATTCCGGACGCGAGGGCTTAGGGTCGATCCGCCGAAATTCTAGGGTCGGGTGCCACGGCGGTTCGCCGCCGCGCCTTCCCAGCACACCGTCATTGCGACCCGTTGGCTCCTCGCAATGACAGGTACCTACTTCCTCGTCTCGTCGATCGGCAGCACCTTCAGCGGCGATACGTAAGGTTCGACGCGCAGCGAGTCGGTGGCGATCAGGCCTATTCTGTGCAGTGGCGCCTGTTCGAGATCGCCGGAGGCGGACTTGTGTACCGCGTATTGCCACACGCTCATCGAGCCCTTGGCGACCAGCATTTTTGCGATGCCCCCGGCATTCTTGCCGTCGACCTCTATCAGTTCGTCGTCCGAAAGCCCGATGACGACTTCGTCCTTCGTGGTGATGACCTTGAACAGCGATACTTTATCGGCGGCAAAAGCGGGCTGGACCACAACGCTCTCCATGATGAGGCCGGCAACGCCGAGACCGAGCAACAGACGTTTGGATATATGCATTCGACTTCCCTTGTTTTGCGCGCCGGCATGGCAGGACATCAAGAAGCAAAGAAAAACCCCGCGCGACAAGCTCTTGGTCGCACGGGGCGAAGAACGCGTTCGAATGGAAAGTGAGATCATTACCGATCCGCCGTCATGGCCGGGCATAGCCGTCCGAAGGACGGCGTCGCTTCCGCTCGCCTATCCCCGGCCATCCACGTCTTGGTTGTTGCACGAAGAACGTGGATGCCCGGGACAAGCCCGGGCATGACGGATGAGGTCGCTGAATCTATTTCGGCTGCAGCTTCAGCGCGGCCGAATTGATGCAGTAGCGCAGGCCGGTCGGGCCGGGGCCGTCATCGAAGACGTGGCCGAGATGGCCATTGCATTTCGAGCACAAGACCTCGGTCCGGATCATGCCGTGGCTGACGTCGCGCTCCTCGTCGACATGGCTGTCGACCGCAGGCGCGGTAAAGCTCGGCCAGCCGCAGCCGGAATCGAACTTGGCATCGGATTCGAACAGCGTCTGCCCGCAGCCGGCGCAGGTATAGGTGCCCTGGCGCTGCTCATGCTCGTACTCGCCGGAGAACGGCCGCTCTGTCGCCTTCTCGCGCAGCACCGCGTACTGCATCGGCGTCAGTTCGCGGCGCCACTCGGCTTCGCTCTTCTCGACCTTGGCCGTCGTTTTGGTGTCGGACATGAAAACTCCTCCAGATTGGATCGTCATTGCGAGGAGCAAAGCGACGAAGCAATCCATCTCTCCGCTTGCTGCGGCATGGATTGCTTCGCGGAGCCTGTCATCGGGCGCGCATTCGCGCGACCCGTTGGCTCGCAACGACGGGAACCATTTCCTCAGTTGGTGACTTTCGCGCTGCTCACCAACGTCGGCTTCTCGATATAGTTGTCCGCAAAGATCTTCTTCAAATTCTCGACCTTCGGGATGTCGTTATAGGCAATATAGGGCTGACTCGGGTGCAGCGTCAGGTAGTCCTGGTGATAGGCCTCCGCCGGATAGAACGCCTCCAGCGGGCCCACTTTGGTTACGATCGGCTTCTTGTAGACCTTGGCGGCGTTGAGCTGGGCGATATAGGCCTCCGCGACCTTCTTCTGCTCGTCGGAGGTGGTGAAGATCGCCGAGCGATATTGCGTGCCCGAGTCCGGGCCCTGGCGGTTCAACTGGGTCGGATCGTGCGCGACGGAAAAGAAGATCTGCAAAATCTTGCCGTAGGAGATCCTCTTCGGGTCGTATTTGATCTCGACCGATTCCGCGTGTCCGGTGGTTCCGGTGGAGACCGTCGAGTAGTCGGCGGTCGCCTTGCTGCCGCCGGCGTAACCGGACACGGCATTGACCACGCCCGCGGTGTGCTGGAACACGCCCTGCACGCCCCAGAAGCAGCCGCCAGCGATCACCACGGTCTGTATCCCGCCGGCCGCCTGCGCGTCGGTGGCGGGGGCGGGGATGATGACGGCATCTTCCGCGGCAAGCGAGGGTGCAACGTTGAAGGCGGCGATCGCCAGTGCCCCGATGGCGGCGGCACACAGCGAAAGACGGCTGAATTGGCTACGGGACATGGTTTCCTCGTGGAGTGGTGGTGGGGGAGCAGTCTAGAGCGGGAGCCGCGTTTCGCAATCGCCGCGGCTCGCTCCGATGCCCCTAGATACGGAGAAAGGCGGGTTTTGTTACGGTCTGGAGCACACGCTTTCGTGAATAAAACCACACCCGCACAAGGCCTTAGGGGGCGAGACGGAGCAACGAACTCACACCACCACGGAGAGCCGCTTCGCCGCGCGTGTGATGCCGGTATAGAGCCACCTGGCGCGGCTGTCCTGGAACGCGAAGCTTTCGTCGAACAGCACCACGTCGTCCCATTGCGAGCCCTGCGACTTGTGCACCGTGAGCACATAGCCGTAATCGAACTCGTCATAGGGTTTGCGCTGTTCCCACGGGATGGTCTCGATCGCGCCGCCGAAGCAATCGCCGCGCACCGAGACCTTGGTCACCTTGTGGCCAAAGTCCTCATCCGGCGACAACCGCATGGTGATGATCTTCGACTTCGACTGCGCGCGCGATTTCACCCGCCACAGCCCGCCGTTGAACAGGCCCTTCTTGCGATTGTTGCGCAGGCAGACGAGCTTGTCGCCGGCGACCGGCAAGGGATCCTCAATGCTCTGCTTCTGCCGCACCCGCATGTTGTAGGCGCGGCGGGTGTTGTTGCGCCCGACCAGCACCTGGTCGGCGCTCATCACCCGATCGGGATCCAATTCGTTGCGCGTGACCACTTCGCTTTCGCCGTGGCGGCCGATCTCGAGTTCGCGGCCCTCGCGGATATCCATCGACATCCGCACGATCGGGTCGTCCTGCGCCTGGCGATGCACTTCGGTCAGCATCGCGTCGGGTTCGCAATCCGTGAAGAAGCCGCCGCCCTGGATCGGCGGCAATTGCGCGGGATCGCCGAGCACCAGGAGCGGACAGTCGAACGACATCAGATCACGGCCAAGCTCGGCATCCACCATCGAGCATTCGTCGATCACGATTAATTTGGCTTTCGAGGCCGGCGCGTCGTCCCACAGTTCGAAACTGGGCTGCTCGACGCCGGATTCGCGGGCGCGATAGATCAGCGAGTGGATGGTGGAGGCGTTGTCGCAACCCTTGTTGCGCATCACCAGCGCCGCCTTGCCGGTGAAGGCCGCGAATTTCACCTCGCCGTCGACCGCTTCGGCGATGTGCCGCGCCAGCGTGGTCTTGCCGGTGCCGGCATAGCCGAACAGCCGGAACACCGGCGGCGTGCCGTTCTTGCCGGGTTTGGCCTTGAGCCAGTCGGCAACGGCTTTGAGCGCGGAATCCTGATGCGGCGTAAAAATGGTCATGGGATCTCGGCGGAGGGCGAGGCGGGCAGCGGAGCGCGGCCGCGACTCACACGCCACAAGCTAACCATTCGCGCGCTCCAATCAAGACGACTTCCGCGGCGCGGAATTGGAGTTTCACAACCGAGGCTAGACTTGGGCGGTACCGCGAATACACTGACCGAAAACAACAAACGGTCTGGCAAGCGGCCTTGGGAGCGAACGTCATGAAATTCGGCATCTTCTATGAGCTGCAATTGCCGCGCCCGTGGGAAGAGGGCGACGAGCTCAAGCTCTACCAGAACGCGCTGACGCAGCTCGAGACCGCCGACCGCTGCGGCTACGACCATGCCTGGGTGGTGGAGCATCATTTCCTCGAGGAATATTCGCATTCGCCGTCGCCGGAATCATTTCTTGCCGCGGCTTCCCAGCGCACCAAAAAAATCCGGCTCGGCCACGGCATCTTCCAGCTGACCACCAATCATCCAGCGCGCGTCGCCGAGCGCGTCGCGGTGCTCGATCTCCTGAGCAACGGCCGCTGCGAATTCGGGATGGGCGAGAGCGCCTCGATCACCGAACTGACGCCGTTCGGCCGCGACATGGAAACCAAGAAGGAAGTGTTCGAGGAAGCCGTGCAGGCAATTTTCCCGATGTTCACCAAAGTCGGCACCGAGCATCACGGCAAGTATTTCGACATTCCCTTGCGCAACGTGGTGCCCAAACCGGTCCAGAAGCCGCATCCGCCGCTGTGGATGGCGTGCTCGCAATTGCCGACCATCGAACGCGCGGGCCAGCACGGTTTCGGCGCGCTCGGCTTCCAGTTCGTCAGCGCCGACGCGGCGCATGCCTGGGTGCACGCCTACTACAACGCGATCACAAAACGGCTGAAGAAGCTCGCCGATTACGAGATCAATCCGAACATGGCGCTGGTGTCGTTCTTCATGTGCGCCAAGACCGACGAGGAGGCGCGGGCGCGCGCCGATGGCGCCACCTTCTTCCAGTTCGCGCTGCGCTATTACGGCCAGGGTCAGAACCGGGCGCGTCCGGCACCGGGCACTGTCAACATGTGGGACGAGTACAACAAGTGGAAGCGGGAAAATCCGGAAGCCCAGGAGGCGGCGTTGCGCGGCGGCCTGATCGGATCGCCTGAAACCATCCGCAAGAAGCTGCGCCGGTTCCGCAGCTCGCACATTGATCAGGTGATCCTGCTCAACCAGGCCGGCAAGAACAGCCACGAGCACATCTGCGACTCGCTGGAACTGTTCGCCAGGGAAGTGATGCCGGAATTCCAGAACGATCCCGAGCACGAGGCCTGGAAGAAAGGCGTGATGAGCGGCGCGATCCAGCTCGAGGAGATCGATACTGAGGCGTTTAGGGATCGTTACGGCAAGCTGGCGGTCAATGTCGCGCCGGCGCAGAAGGTCGCGGCGGGATAGGCGGTCTTTGCAGCACGAATCGAAAGGGCCGGCATTCGACGCCGGCCCTTTTGTCTGGTGCCGATCCGATCGTGCTAGTTGGATCCCGCGGCCGCTGCCGTAAAACTGCGATCCACCGCCTTGCCGACATCCAGCGGTTTGGAAAGGCGGTTTACCGGCAAGGATGGCCTGAAGAGCGCCGACCGCTTCGCCGGCGCGGAATGGTCGACGCGTGCGTCCGGCGTGCCGCTATTGGCCGGCGCCCTGGCTGCGATCGATTGCGGGGTGGAAGAGATCGTCGAGCGGCATTCCCACGCGATCATCATCGGACGCGTGCTGGATGTCGAGGTCTCCGCGCGCAGTGCGGCGCTGGCCTATTGGCACGGGCAATATGTGGCGATCGATCGGGACCGAGGATGCGCTCCGGCTCGCCGAGCTCAGCGTCCCGACCCGGCGTGTTGTGCGTTAGACCCGGAAGGCTGCGTCGCCCGAGCGCGCTAGTCCATGATCGAAGTCAGCGACGCCGGCGTATCGATGGTCACGTTGCTGCCGCGCACGTTCTGCCATACCGCAGTGATGGTCTGCGGTTGGTTGCCCAGGGGAATGCCGACGACCAGCGTCGTCGGTACCCGGGCGTTGCCGTTCACAACATTGTAGGTGAACCCGGCAATCACCGGCGAGAGCTTACCATTCACCTCAATGCCGAAACTGCCGCCTGGATAATTGTCGCCGCCTGCATATGGCCAGGGAACGTTCAGGATGATGATCGCGGTCGTCCCGACGCCTTCGGGAATGACCAGGCTGAGGCCGGGTATCTGCGTCCATGAAGATGAGTTCGTCGAATGTGTGCCACTGGTTTGGACATAGGCCATGATCGCTCCCCCGTTGTTCTTTTGTAGATTAGCAACAAAAGGTTGAGAAGCAAACGGATTCACGGAACAAAAACGAGAACATTCGGTGACCCGGAGCCGGTCAGGGGCGTTTGGCCGCCGTGGCCTTTTCAGGCTCCACGCATTAGAAGGCTCGTGGCTGCATCGGCATCGAAGAGAGATCGCGCCATGGAACGCAAGCTCCTGCAAATCGCTTTCGCCAGCCAGACGCGGCGGGCCTTGCTGCGGCAGGTCGCAAGGCAGGCTCAACCCGGCGCGGTTACCTGATGAAACGTCTTGCGATCTGGGTATTCTACGGCGTCGGCGCGCTCGCCATCGCCTATCTGGCACTATACGCCTATGCGATGTTTACCGGCCGCGATCTGCACCTTGAGCCGGGCGATCCGATTCACATTTTCCGCAAGCCGGATGCGCCGAGTTATTCGTGAGGGGACGTTACGACTCCATCAACGTCATTGCGAGGAGCACTTGCGACGAAGCAATCCATCGATCCACAAAAAGAAGAATGGATTGCTCCGTCGCAAGTGCTCCTCGCAATGACGGCTGAAAGTACGACTAGCCCGCCGCCACAAACCGCGCATACTCGCCCGAGCCGGCCGGCGTGATCGGCAGGCCGCCGTCGGCATATTCGTTCAGCTTGTTGCGCAGCGTGCGGATCGAGATCCCCAGGATGTTGGCGGCGTGGGTCCGGTTGCCCAGGCAATGCTTGAGCGTCTCCAGGATCAGGTCGCGCTCGACATCGGCGACCGTACGCCCGACGAGGGCGCGCGTGACCTGTTCGGCGGCGAACGTCGCATGCGCTACCGCGGGCGGCGTTTTGGCGAGATCGAGACGGTCGCCGTCGGGCGTCAGGATGGCGTCGGCGCCGATCTCGTCGCCCTGGGCCATCAGCACCGAGCGGTGCATGGTGTTCTCCAGCTCGCGAACGTTGCCCTGCCAGCGGTTGGACGTCAGCACCCGCCGTGCGTCCGCGGAAATCGGCCGCAGCGGCACGCCATTGGCGTCGGCATATTTCTTGGCAAAATGCTGCGCCAGTTCGAGAATATCCGCCGGACGATCGCGCAAGGGCGGAATCTTCAGGTTGACGACGTTGAGGCGGAACAGCAAATCCTCGCGAAAGCTGCCCTCGCGCACCGCGTCCGCCAGATTGCGGTTCGAGGTCGCGATGATGCGGATATCGACCGGAACCGGCCTGGTGCCGCCGACGCGGTCAATCACGCGCTCCTGGATCGCGCGCAGCAATTTCGATTGCAGCCGAACGTCCATTTCGGAGATTTCGTCGAGCAGCAGCGTGCCGCCGGTGGCCTCCTCGAATTTGCCGATCCGCCGCGCCACCGCGCCCGTGAACGCGCCCTTCTCGTGGCCGAACAGTTCGGATTCCAGCAGATGCTCGGGGATCGCCGCGCAGTTGATCGAAATGAACGGCCGCTTGGCGCGGGCCGAGCGGGTGTGGACATAGCGCGCCAGCACTTCCTTGCCGGTGCCGGATTCGCCGGTGATCATGACCGAGGCGTCGGAGCCCGCGATCTGCTGCGCCAGCTTGATCACCTTGCCCATCGCCTCGTCGCGCCAGACGAGGTCGCGTGAATCGTTGGCGACGGCTGCGAGTACCGCGGCGATCAGTTCGGGATCGGGCGGCAGCGGGATGTATTCCTTGGCGCCGGCATGGATGGCGGCGACCGCAGCGCGGGCGTCATTGGAGATGCCGCAGGCCACGATCGGCACGTGGATGTGCTCGGCTTCCAGCCGCATCACCAGGTCGCGGATGTCGAGCGCGACATCGACCAGCAGCAGGTCGGCGCCCTTGCCGCCGCGCAGCACGGCCATCGCCTGTTCGATCACCTCGGCGTGGGTCACGGACGCGCCGTTGTCCATCGCGATCTTGGTGGCGGTCGTAAGTTGGCCCTTCAGGGTGCCAACGATGAGAAGCCGCATGATAATCTCCTGTCCGTCTGTTCGCGCCGCTCATGCGCGTGTCGTCAACAACGTTAGTTGCGTTCCGTCTTGATGATTTCCGTCATGGTCACGCCAAGCTTGTCTTCCACCAGCACGACCTCGCCACGCGCCACCAGCCGGTTGTTGACGTAGATATCGATGGCTTCGCCGACCCGGCGATCCAGTTCCAGCACGGTGCCGGGTCCGAGCTTCAGGAGCTCGCCGACATCCATCTTGGAGCGGCCGAGCACGGCCGAGACCTGTACCGGCACGTCGAACACGGCCTCCAGATCGGCGGCGATGCGCGAGGCCTGTTCGTCTTCGCTATAGGCGATGTCGTCGACCGGCCCCGGATTGGCGGCGTTGAGATCGGGCAGCGGAACCTGTGCGTCGGTGTCACTCATGGCTCAATCCTCATGGCCGCTACCCGGCCTGATCGCGGGACGCCATATAGCGCCCGACAAGTTCGTTGATCTTGGCTTCGATGGCGGCGCGTTCCAGCACCACGCCGCCGTCGGCCCATTCGATCCGGCAGTCGCCGGTTGCGATCTCCGGCTCGGCCAGGATCACCAGCCGGCCCTCGAAGCCGCTCTGGGCGGCCTGCCGTTCGATCTTTTCGCGGGCGGCCTCGTAGAGCGAATCGTTGATGCGGACCACGAGGTGCGGCGTCGACACCAGATGCGAAAAGCAATCGGCGACCAGGGCGTTGATTTCGGCCAGCGGTTCGCCGGAAATCAGCTCGTTGCAGAGCTTGCGCGCGACCGCGACCGCGACGTCGACGGCTTCGGTCTCCATCCGGGTTTCGACGCCGGAGAAGCGCGTTGCGATGCCCTTGATCGCGATCCCGATCTCTTCGAGCGCCAGCGCGGAGCGGCGGTCGCTTTCCGCCTTTGCCTCGCGCTGCGCCGCGTCGTAGCCGTCGCGATAGGCGCGGGCTTCGGCGGACGCGATCTTCTGCGCGATCTCGGAAGCCGTGGCGGGCTTCTCGCGCGCCTTGTCGGGCACTCCGAAGTCCATGTCGAACAGAAATTTTGCGGGTGCGGCCATCAGTACACCAGTTCGTCGTCGGCGCGGTTCTTGGTCAGGGTGATTTCGCCCTTGGCCGCCATGTCCTTGGCAAGATTGACCAGCAGCGCCTGCGCCTCGTCGACGTCGCGCAGCCGGACCGGTCCCATCGCCGCCATGTCGTCCATCAGCATCTTGCCGGCGCGCGAGGACATGTTGCCGAAGAAGAAGCTGCGAACCTCCTCGTTGGCGCTCTTCAGCGCGATGCCGAGCTTGTCCTTGTCGATATTCCGCATCAGCGTCTGCGCCGAGGCTGAGTCCAGCTTGATCAGATCGTCGAAGGTGAACATCAGCGCCTTGATACGTTCGGCGGATTCGCGGTTTTCCTCTTCCAGCGAGGTGATGAAGCGGGTCTCGGTCTGGCGGTCGAAATTGTTGAAGATTTCGGCCATCACCTCGTGGGCGTCGCGGCGGCGGGTCTGCGACAGATTGGACATGAATTCGGTGCGCAGCGTCTGCTCGACGCGCTCGATGACTTCCTTTTGCACCGCTTCCATCTTCAGCATGCGGCCGACCACGTCGAGCGCCAGATCCTCGGGCAGGATCGCCAGCACCCGGGCGGCGTGCTCCGGCTTCAGTTTCGACAGCACCACTGCGATGGTCTGCGGGTATTCGTTCTTGAGGTAGTTGGCGAGCACCTCTTCCTGGACGTTGGAGAGCTTCTCCCACATGTTGCGGCCGGCGGGACCGCGAATTTCATCCATGATGCCGGAGACGCGCTCGACGGGCAGATATTGCTGCAGCAGCCGTTCGGTGGCGTCGAACGTTCCCATCAGCGCGCCGGACGCCGACATCCGCGAGACGAATTCGAGCAGCAGGTCCTCGACGATGTCAGCCTCGACGGTGCCGAGCGTCGACATGTGAATCGACAGCTCGCGGACCTCGTCGTCGTCGAGCAGCGCCCAGACCTTGCCGCCATATTGTTCGCCCAGCGCCAGCATCAGGATGGCGGCGCGCTTCGGCCCGGTCAGGGGCTTGCCCTTGGGCCGGCTGGCCTGACGGCTCGCCAGCGCCGAGATGACGGTGGTGATGTCGTTGGCGTTTGTGGTTTGCGGTACGGCCATGTCAGATCACTCGACCGGTTCGCTGAGCCATTGACGAACAATGGAGGCAGTTTCGTTCGGATTTCGCTCGGCCAGTTCGCCGACCCGGTGCACGGCTTGCGCGTGGACCTGGCCCTGAACCTGGGCGACGTCGATCAATTGGGCGGCGCCACCGGGAATCAGAGCCTGGCCGGGCGCCTCCGCGGATTGAGCGTCGGTCAGCGCGGGTAGCGGGGCGGGGGTCGGGACGACTTCGGCAGCCAGGATTCGCTTGACCAACGGCCGGATCACCATGAACAGCACCACCAGGCCGAGCAGCATCATCACGCCGAGCTCGATGACGTACATGACGTCGTCCTTGGTGAATTGCAGCATGCCGAGCAGGCCGGTCGGCTCGGCCACCGGGGGGACGGCCGGTGCTTCGGCAAATCGGAGATTGACGACTTCGACCTGGTCGCCGCGTTTCTGGTCGAAGCCGATCGACGAGCGCACCAGGGCTGCGATCCGGTCGAGCTGCTCCTTGGTGCGGTCGGAATAGACCATCTCGCCTTTTTCGTTCTTGGAATAGCTGCCGTCGACCAGCACCGCGACCGAGATACGGTTGACCCGCCCGGCCTCGGTGACCTCGGTCTTGGTGGTGCGGGAGATCTCGTAATTGTTGGTCTCTTCGCTCTTCTTGCTCTGGTCGCGCGCCTGTGCCGCGCCGTTGTTGTTCTGGTTGCCCGGCAATTCATTGTTGACGGTGACCTGGCCGTTGGATTCGGCGGTCGCCGAGGATTCCTCCCGGGTCTGGCTGGAGCGCAGCACCCGCCCTTCCGGATCGAACTTGTCCGAGGTCTGGGTGACCTTGTTGTAGTCGAAGTCGGCCGAGAGCTGGACGCGCGCGCGCCCTGCACCCACCACCGAGGAGACGATCGCCTCGACCTGGTTGCGCATCCGCTTCTCGAAGGCCGTGCGGCGCTCGTCGCCGGCGGCGTTGTCGCCCTCGCCCGAGGCGCCGTCGGCGAGCAATTGACCGGCTTCGTCGACGATCGACACCCGCTGCGGCTTCAGCCCGTTGACGGCGGAGGCGACCACGTGGCGGATGGCGCGGATCTGCTGCGGCTCCAGGCTGCCGCGCACCCGCACCACGATCGAAGCCGACGGCTCCGGCGTTTCCCGCGAAAACAGCGGACGTTCGGGCAGCACCAAATGGACGCGCGCGGCCTGGATGCGGTCGATGGCGCGGATGGTGCGGGCGAGTTCGCCCTCCAGCGCGCGCAAATGATTGATGTTCTGGACGAAGCTCGTGGTGCCCAGCGCGTCGGATTTGTCGAAGATCTCGTAGCCGACGCCGCCGCCCTTGGGCAGGCCGCCTTCGGCCAGCTTCATGCGCAGCCGGGTGACCTTGTCCTTCGGTACCATGATGACGGCGCCTTCGTTGCGTAGCTCGAAGGGAATCGCCTGCCGTTCCAGCTCCTTGATGATGCCGGAGGAGTCCTCGGTCGAAAGGTCGGTAAACAGGGTCGTCATCTGCGGCGTGGTGACGCGCATGATGACAAACGCGAAGAAGCCGAGCAGCGCGGTCGTCACCGCCACCATCGCCATCAACCGTGACGCACCCAAACCTCTCAGGAAAGCAACGAGACTTTGCACCAACTGCCCCCAGGGATTCGGCCCCAAGGACCGACTGGGCAATTATTGCCTAGGGGATGGTTTCGATATGGTTAACGACGGTTAAAACTTGGCGCGAAAGTTCGGCATGAAAAAAATCGGCCTTGCAAGACAAGGCCGATTTTCATCAAATCTTTCGGGTTCTGGGCGCGCTTACTGGCGATATTGCTGGATGCGGGTGGTCCGCAACCCGGCCAGACCATGCTGGTCTATGGAAAACTGCCAGGAGAGGAACTCGTCGACCGTCAGCGTGTAGCGGCTGCAGGCCTCCTCAAGGGAGAGCAGGCCGCCGCGAACCGCGGCAACGACTTCGGCCTTGCGGCGGATCACCCACCGTTTGGTCCCGGGCGCGGGCAAGTCCGCAATTGTTAACGGACTGCCGTCAGGCCCGATGACGTATTTTACCCTCGGGCGATGGGGTTCTGTCATGGCGTACTCACAAACTCTCAACCACTGAACTCACAGGTACAACCTACGCCGAGCGACTTAAAATTTGCCTAAGCCCAAGGCTTCAATACGAATCTCCTTGAAAATGACCATAATGCCATCCGGCCCGGCCTCTGGAGGAGGCCGGGCCGGAGCAGGATCTGACCGAACGGATGGTTGTCCGGGCCGCGCAGGCTACTGCGCGATGCTCTTGATCTGGTTGACCGTATAGGTCTGGTTATTGATGGACAGCAAAGGCGGCGACTGGGTGAGGTCCACAGAATCGACCACGCCTTGAATCTGGGTAGAGATCGCGACGGTATTGCCGGAACTGTCCGCCCCGGTGGCGGTCATCTTGTATTGGCCGTCCGGCCACTGGGTGCCATCGTTGCCCTTGCCATCCCAGGTGAAGGGCTGATTGTTGCCGGCGTTGACGCCATAGGCGCCCGTGAAGACGGTTTGCCCGGTGCTGTTGGTGATCGAGATATTGACGTTGGAATTGGTCGGAACACTCAGCTCCCAGGTCGCGCTGCCATTCTTAACAGCCGTGGTGCTGCCATCGACCACCGCAGTCTTGCCGACGAAGCCCAGCGCCTGAGTCGATTGGGCAGTCTGCTGCAGCGACACCAGCGTTGCCAGCTCATCGTTGGTTTTGAGTTGCTGCTCGACCCCTGCGAATTGCACCAATTGCTGCGTGAACTGGTTGGTGTCCAGCGGATCGAGCGGATTCTGGTTTTGCAGCTGCGTCGTCAGCAGCGTCAGAAAGGTTTGA
The DNA here is from genome assembly GCA_900129675.1 of Bradyrhizobium erythrophlei. Lineage (GTDB taxonomy): Bacteria > Pseudomonadota > Alphaproteobacteria > Rhizobiales > Xanthobacteraceae > Bradyrhizobium > Bradyrhizobium erythrophlei_A. The sequence goes on from FSRD01000002.1 coordinate 425,536, forward strand.
AAGTTTCCTGCCAGCGTGGCGCCGGTGGTCGAACTCAGCGAACTTCCGGACGAACTGGAAGAAGAGGTCTGGGGGGTGGTCCCCGAAACCACCGGGCTGGCCGCTTTTGCGCCTGCTGCTGCTGCTGTTGTTGTCATGTCCGTCTCCTCAAACCCTGATGTCCACGCCGCTGCTCGATCCGAGCATGCGGCCATAGGTCCGGCCCGTCACTGCGGCGCGGGTGGTGTCTTCATCGTTGATCACCAGCCGCTGTGCGTTGCGACCGTTGTCGTTGCCGCTGTTCTGACCCGATGACGACTGGTCGCGCAGGCTGAATTGAAGCCCGCTGCCGCCGGTCTTGAAGCCGGCGTCATCCAGCGCTCGCTGCAGCTGGGGCGCGTCCTGCCGCAACATCGACAGCGTTTCCGGTTTGTCGACCGTCAAATGCGAGGTCACCTGGCCGTTGCGATCGACATCGATGCGGACATCGATGCGGCCGAGGTCGGCTGGATCGAGCCGGATTTCGAAGCGGCTCTTGCCGCTTTTGGCCGATGCCGCGATCTCCATGGCGACGCCGCTCAGGGGCACGGCTCCGTTGGTCGCGGCCGTGACCGTCAGTTGTGACGCGGCGACCGGAGCTGCGGTCGCGGATTGCAGCTGCGGCTGCAGCGCGCCCGCCGCCTGCAGGCTGTTGTCGGATACGTTGACCGAGTTCTGTCCGGCATCGGCAGCCGCAGAAGCGCCATTGGTGGCGGCGTTGGCGACCAAAGTCTGGGTGGAATTGCCCGATGCATCTGTCTTCACGGCATCGACGAGGCCGCCTTCAGGCTTCTGTTTGCCGGCGACCGCGGTGGGCTGGGTGACGCCGGGAACGACTGAGGTGGGCGCGGCCGTTGCGGGAGCGCCCGTCGTGCCTGTTGCGGCGTTCTGATCGCCCGAAATTGTGATGCCTTCCTTGGCGATGACCGGGCCTTTCGCCGGCGCTGCGGCTTTCGCGGGGGCCGGAGCACCGGTCGCAACCGATGCTGCAACCCCGTTCGTCGCGGTGGCGTCGCCGGCCGTGCCTTGCAGGGCCTCGGCAAATGCGGCGTGCAGATCGATTTTGGAATCGGCAGGCTTGGCTGCACTTGCGGTTGCAGCCGTTGATGCGCTGGCGTCGGTGCCGGTTACCACGGATGATGTCGCAGCTGGAGCGGCCTCGGTAATAGCCGCGGTGGCGGCTATCGCGGCCGCGGCGATTGCAAGCGGGGCGGTGGGTTTGTCGGGCGTCGAGGTTGTCGCAGCAGGGGCAGCCGTCGGCGCCGCGGCGACGGGAATTGCGGTGGCGACGGCCGCTGCGATCGCGCCGTCCTGTTTTGCCTGGGGTTGATCCTTCGCCGAGCTGGTTTCGGCGGACGATTTTGATTTTAACGTCGACTTCGTATCGTCGGAATTCGAGGCGGATTTCGCTTTCGCGCGGCCGGACGCATCGGCATTGGCGGCGGCGTTGGCATCCGCATTGGTATTGGCGGGCGCGCCGGCGGCGGCATTCTGGTCGTCCGCATTGTTTTGCGCCGTTTTGTCGGCCGCCGCCGTGTTGTCGCGTGGTGCGCTGTCGGTGGCCGGTGCCTGATCGTCGGCGCGGCGCGGGGCGGGCGCAGGCGCGCTGGTGTCTTGCGGGCGATTGTCGCCGTTGCTGGCGGAAGTATTGCTGTCGACCAGCGCCGAGAAACTGTCGTTATTCTGCGATTGGGCCGAGTCGCTCCGGGTGGATCGCTGCGTCGTGCCCTGAAAAGACAGGTTTGACGATGCTTCTGACGTGACACTGACCACAGGCGATCCTCTTGATGAAACTTCCAATGACTAGTCAGCAAGGACCGGGCCATCGGCGGTTTCCGAGAAATACCCTGTATTTTCAATGGCTTGATAGCCAAGGGGCTGGACTTTAGAGACGTCGCCGTGGCCCCTTTTCTGCCCGGCGGCAAGATTTGCCGTCTCCGGCGTGCCAAAACCGGTTCGGCTGATTGCCTCCCGGGAATACGGCCTATATTAAAGAGCGGCTTCCGATCCGGCCCAACAAGGCCGAAAGATGCCATAAGGCCTTATATGTAAAAGGCTTTCTCACTCTTTCCGCGAGGCGTTGGCCCGCGATTTAAGTCGATGACCCCTGCCATGGTGAACAGTCTGGATCTTGAAGGCCGCCCGGAGGACACCAGGATCGTGGTCGCCATGTCCGGCGGCGTCGACTCCTCGGTGACGGCTGCCTTGCTGAAGGCCGAGGGCTATGACGTGGTCGGGATCACGCTGCAGCTTTACGACCATGGCGCGGCCACCCATCGCAAGGGCGCCTGCTGCGCCGGCCGTGACATCCACGATGCCCGCAACGTCGCCGAGCGGATCGGCATTCCGCATTACGTGCTCGACTATGAGAGTCGTTTCCGGGAATCGGTGATCGACAATTTCGCCGACAGCTACGCGCTCGGCGAGACGCCGGTGCCCTGCATCGAGTGCAATCGCTCGATCAAGTTTCGCGATCTGCTGGCGACCGCTCGCGAGCTCGGCGCCAAGGCGCTGGCGACCGGCCACTATGTCGCATCGCGCCGCCTCCGCGATGGATCGCGCGCGCTGGTTTGCGCCGCCGATTCCGATCGCGACCAGAGCTACTTCCTGTTCGCGACGACGCGCGAGCAACTCGACTATCTGCGCTTTCCGCTCGGCGACATGACCAAGCCGCAGGCGCGCGAGCTGGCGCGGCGTTTCGATCTCGAGGTCGCCGACAAGCAGGACAGCCAGGACATCTGCTTCGTGCCGACCGGGCGCTACACCGACATCATCGGCCGCCTGAAGCCTGGCGCGATCGAGCCCGGCGACATCGTCGACCTCGACGGTCATGTCATCGGCCGGCACCAGGGCATCGTTCATTTCACGGTGGGCCAGCGCAAGGGATTGGGCATCGCGTCAAGCGCGCCGCTTTACGTGGTGCGGCTCGATGCCGCCAGCCGCCGCGTCGTGGTGGGGCCGCGCGAGGCGCTGCGGATGGACCGCATCGCGCTGCGTGACGTCAACTGGATCGGCGACGGCGCGCTGGAGCGCGTGATCGGCGACGGCATCGAGATGTTCGTGCGGGTGCGCTCGACGCGGGCGCCGCAGCCGGCCTGGTTGCGCGCGGTGGAGGGCGGCTTTGAGGTCGAACTCGTCGCCGGCGAAGAGGGCGTATCCCCGGGCCAGGCCTGCGTGTTTTACGATGCGCCTTCGGGGCAGGCGCGCGTGCTCGGCGGCGGATTCATCAAGAGCGCGACCGCGAAGAATGCGGCGGCGAGGGGCGCTACGCGTGAACCGCACCCGCTCGCTGAAGCCGTGCGCGGATAAAAAAGTTCGGGGCAGGGAATGGCTGGGGATATCGACCGCGAGGGGGTCGAAAAGGCTTATGGGCGCTGGGCGCCGGTCTACGACCTCGTCTTCGGCAAGGTGTTCGACGCCGGCCGCCAATCGACCATTGCGGAAGCCGACAAGATCGGCGGCAGAATCCTCGACGTCGGCGTCGGCACGGGATTGTCGTTGTCGGATTATTCGCGCAGCACGAAATTATGTGGCGTCGATATTTCCGAACCGATGCTGCGCCGGGCGCAGCAGCGCGTGCGCGCGCTCGGCCTGACTAATGTCGAAGCGCTGGCGGTGATGGACGCCAAGAATCTGGCGTTTCCGGATTCGTTTTTCGACGCGGTGGTGGCGCAATATGTCATCACGGCGGTGCCGGATCCGGAAGCGACACTGGATGATTTCATCCGTGTGCTGAAACCCGGCGGCGAACTGATCCTGGTCAATCACATCGGCGCCGAAAGCGGACCGCGCCGCGTCTTTGAACTGGCGTTTGCGCCGCTGGCGCGGCGGCTCGGCTGGCGGCCCGAATTTCCCTGGGCGCGATTGACCGACTGGGCCGCCAAACATGGCGGCGTCAGCCTGGCCGAGCGTCGGCCGATGCCGCCGATGGGGCATTTTTCGCTGATCCGCTTCCGCAAATCCTGAGTTCCCAGCGGAACCACCGCGCGCGCGGGCCGTTTTCTCCCCATGAGGACAAAACACGCGCTGCTTCTTTCATGTGTGCTGATGGTGGCCTCCGGCGTGGCGGCAGCCCAGGCGCCGCCTGCGCCGGCGACACCGCCAGCCCAGACCGCCCCGCCGTCGCCATCGCGCGTCACCAATTGCGCGCCGATGCAACAGGTCCCGCAACGCCTGGGTACGGCGGTGCCGGAAGGAACCACGACCGGCCAGCGGACCGAACCGCTGGGCGATAAACTGGCTCGGTCGGACGGTGTGCTGTGCCCACCTGCAGGGGTCGACCCCGAGATGCGCGCGCCGACCCCCGACGCAGGCAACACGCCGGTGATCCCGCCGCCCGGCAGCCCTGGCGGCGACCCCACGATCCGGCCGAAATAACTCCGTTTTGCAGACACTTGGCGGGACGGTCGGCTTTGCTTGACAGGTCCTTGAGCCACTCCTTATATGCCGCGCGTTCGCGAATGCGGTGTATTTGGCCGCGGCGGTGAACCGTGGCGAGGTAGCTCAGCTGGTTAGAGCACGGGAATCATAATCCTGGGGTCGGGGGTTCGAGTCCCTCTCTCGCTACCAGCAATATCAATGACTTAGCTCTCATTCTGACGCTCCGAAATCTACGGCACTACGTTTTCGGTCGCGAATCTGCGGCAGCGAAAATCCGCCCCGACCGATTAAGGGTTGAAACGACCATCTCTCGCCAATCGCGAACACGACCTTCGGCATGTTCGAGAGCAACCGTTACGTCTTCACCCGCAACTCGTTCCGGAGCGATCCTAAAATCATCCGCGATACTCGTGCTCAGCGTTTCGATTTTTGTAGCTGTATCCTTCGCAATAACCTCGATGAGATCCGGCTTGAGTGAGGAGTTTGCCAACCGGGCTTGGTTGATCGCCGTCAGAGGTCTGCCGTATAGGCCCACAACTCGATCGCCGGAAGTGAGTGAAACCGCCGCTAAGACTGCGATCGGTACATGAAGTGACATGTCAACCTTCTTGCGACTAGTTCACTGGTGTGGTCGTCCAGGCATTGACGCGGGGGCTCGCGGTTCACTTGGCTGTCGGGCGACCTCCATCGTTGACCTCCACCGTTGCAGTCATGCCTGCGGCAAGGATGACACCCGGAGGCCCCTCATCGATATGGATGCGAACCGGAATGCGTTGGGCCAGGCGCACCCAGGTGAAGATAGGATTGACGGTAGCAACCCCTTGACTGTTGGGCTGCGCGTTCGCGACGTTGATGGCGCGGGCGATGCTGTCGACGTGACCGCGCACGATCTGATCGCGGCCCATGAGCTTGATTTGAGCTGGGTCTCCCATCCGGATAGAACCAAGGTTCGTCTCCTCGAAATATCCGTCGACCCAGAATGAATCGGCGTCGACAAGAGAAATGGTGTTTATGCCGACGTTGACGTAGTCGCCAAGCTGCGCCAACAAGTTCGTCACATAACCGTCGACCGGGGCGAGAATGCGTGTGCGTTCGAGGTTCACCTGCGCCTGGTTTAACTGGGCTTTGGCTTGCGCGAGACCCGCCTCGGCACTTAGGCGCTGCGCTTTCAGCGACTCGACTTGCCGCAGCGCCTGATTGAGGTTTTCTTGTGCAGACTGCACCGCCGCTTCCTGCTGATGCAGCTGGGACGTAAACTGCTGGGCATTTTGAATGGTGCCCCAGCCGTCCTTCGCCAGGGTTTGGTAGCGATCGGCCTGCTGCTGTGCAAATACGAGCGCGGCGTGCCCACGCTGCAGTTGCGCCTGGCTGGCATTGATCTGTGCCTGCTGGACAGTCATTTGCGCTTCGATGTTCTGCACGTTCGCCTGCGCCTGCTGCACCGCTGCCTCGGCTTGACTGACCGCTATCCTGAAGTTGGTCGGATCGATCACCAACAATAAATCACCTTTGCGAACGTATTTGTTGTCGACCACATGTAGCTCGACGATGCGCCCTGCGACCTCCGGCGCCATCGCGACGACATAGGCGCGCACGGTGGCGTCGCGCGTCCACGGTGCTCCCATGTAGACGTCCCACATCTTCCAACCGAGCAGCCCGGCAAGCGCGACCATCGCCAGTGTGATCAGGAATGGACCTATTTCCATGCGACGCCTGGTGATGGCGCGGGAATCCGGCGGGGGCGACGGGACGGTTTCGTCGCGGTCGTCGACCGTTTCGCTGCGCTTTGATGTGACTTCAGTGATGGTCATGACGAGCTCACTCGGCGAGGATCAGGATCGAGGATGCGAGAACGACGATGTACACCGCGAACACGAACAGAGCGGGATGCCAGACGTGCCGCAACAACCCCGAGCGGTTAGCAACGCGGCGCAGTGCCATCGTGATGAGCCAGGCTGCGATCATGAAGAGTGAAATCGGCGCAACGTAGACACCGAATAGGTTGATTTCGGCAAGCCTCATGCGGGCGCTCCTGCGTCGAAGTAAGCGCCATGCTCGGTAAGCGCCTCAGAGATAACCAGGACACGGCCGCGCGCCCGAAGCGCGATCGCTGACTCCGGCCCGGAGGCGGGCACGGAAGTGAGACGATGCTCCAGTTTGCGCAGCCGCGCGATGACCATCGCGCTGTTTCCCTGAGCGAAGGCCTCGAGCGTGGCATCGAGCTCCGCAGCCATTCGGAGGTGCGGCGAGATATGACGAAGGTGGATAATTGCCGTGCCGATGGAGAGGGCCGCCAGCAGTTGCGAGCGGTGCAACGGCTCGGACTGGTCCGGCATCGCCGTGAGCCGGCCGTGAATGCGGCTCTCCCAATCCTCCGATACCGGTAACACGGAGACGGTTGCGAGGCGGCGCAGATCGCGTGAGGTGAGGGAGAGCAGGCGCCGCATCCGTCGTGCCGGCGATAACGGCGGAAACAAGCGAAAGGCCAACGGCGCGACGCCGCACCCGACAACGATTGCCAGCGCGGAGTTGTAGAATTGCGCTGTGTCGTAGCTCATCGGGTTCGTGGGCGAGAGGAGAGGCATAAAGTTGAAGGCCATGGCAGTGAAGATGGCAATCATCGCAGGCTTCCGGCTTTGAGCCATGACAAAGCCCATTGGTACGAGAAAGAGACCAATAGCGAAGCAAAATGCCGGGAACGTTTGGAGAGGGGGCAGCACCGCGAATTTTGCTATCGCAGCGCAAACGACGCCTCCGGCGGTGCCGAGGGCGAACGCGATCGAGCCGCCGTACGCAAGATCGCCCTTCGGCGAAAGCAACAGCACGACGATCGCTGCGAAGACGATCGCCGAGGCGCCGTTCGGCCAGGCAGTGGCGACCCAGAAAAGCTCGACAGCACCGATAGCGACAAACGCGCGTGTTGCATTGACGGCGGCAATCAACCAATCGGGTGCGCTTAGCCGGAAGCCACGAGCACCAGGAGAAGGCTGGTCGGGAGCGTCGACAAGCAGCGCAATACCATCGAGCACCTGCAACATGCCGGCCGGCACCTTGGCGGCTTCGTCGGCGAGCAACCGCAGCGATGGCGTGTCGGCGGGTAGGGCGATCAGCGTCTGCACCGCCTCCTCGCAAACGCGGCGCAGGGCCATGGGATCAGCCATCCACCGATCCAGCGAGCCTGGCGTCCGTGGGGATCGCAGCTCGGCCGGAATGCTCCGCAGGATGGCCTCGGCCCGCTCCCGTTCCAGGTTCTCCGGCAAGTGGGCCAGATGCGTCGCAACTCCGCGCCAACCATCCAGCGCTCTGAACAGGCCGTAGACGGCTGTCTGTAATATCGACGAGTGGTAGCGAAGGTGGCTGGATTCTCCGAGCGTTTGGTCGACCAAAGGTTCGAGCGCGACGACGCGTTGGACGAAATCACGGCGCTCGGCTTGCGTATCCGCCAGTTGCGTTCCCGCCAATGTCAGCATGCGGCTAAATCGACTTGTGATCTCGGCAGCCAGACCTGCGAATGAACCCGCGAGTCGCCGCCGGGCACCGCCGAGATCGGTCCCGGCGAGGACCACACCGGCGCAGACGATCCCGATGCAGATCTCGCTGGCACGCCAGACCGCCAGCATGAAAACGTCCGGGCTTGGGCCCCCAGTGGCACCGAGCGTGTCGGCGGCGATGATGGCGGCGGTATAGCCAGCGAGCGCTGCAGAGTAGGATGCAAAATTGCGCAGCACCGTGGCGGCGAAAGCGCAGAGACCGCCCCAGAAGGCAAGAAGCACCAGAAAGGCAATGCGATTCTGCGGAAAGCACGCGGTCAGCACCACGATAAATGTGGCGCCGAGCACGGTGCCGATCATCCGGAACCAGCCCTTACGCAGCGAAGCCCCGAGCTGAAGCTGGCACACAATTGCCGCGGAGGTACCCGCCCAAAAAGGATTGTCGAGTTCGAGCCAGAATGCGACGAAGAGAGCGAGGCATACGGCCGCCCAAAGGCGAAGTGCGTACAGGAGCGCGGGGCCGGCCGTCGGCGCCTTTGCGAAGGCCCAATTCCATCGGTCAATGAAACTTCCGTGCGCCGTTGGTGCGGTCTGGTCGAATGGGTCTGCCATTACCCGTGCTGATCCGTTACGTCGGTCCGAGTTGGCTCTGGCTCGCGGGTGTCCATTTCCGACGGTGCAAGTCGCACCTTCTCAAGCCCGTCAGATCGGTTCCGATAGTCGATGACGATGTCGGGCCCTGCAGCGAATTGTGGCCAACGCCAAGCCGCAGGTTGACAATAAGGCGCAGTACTAACGCGAGAAGTGCAAACCCCGCCGGCTGAGTGAGGGTACGTAGGCCGAAAGCAGGTTTGCATGCTGCACCGACGGCGTAGTCGATCGCGGAACCGGCGATCGCAGGACAAATTTGTTTTGCGTGGGCGCGCCGTGGCCGTGCGCTTCACCTCCTTGAAGAACCAGATCGCGCGTGTGTGGCAGATGTCAGGGCCAAAGCAACCGGCCCTAATCATCCGAAGCGAAGGTGTCTTCATCATGCGTCTCCGTTAGGCAAGGGAGGCCGCCCGCGAGCGAACTAACTGACTTTGCCGATGTTCGAATTAGCGATCGACATGTTGGAGATATTCAGATGATGATCTGCCTTAGAACAAGCTCGCGCAGAGCGCTTGTTGAAATGTGCTCGAACTATCCCGAGTCCTGCTATCGCGACGCGTGTCGTCAGATATGAACCTGTCAGCAGACAAATTTCAGCATGATTGGACTCTATCGAGCAGCTTCGTTCAATCCCGGCCAATACTGAGAAAGCATATTGAATGCACGCGCCGACGAGCTTTTCGAACCGAACACGACAGCTCTCATTTTGGGAACTCGGAGCTGCGAGATGAACATTAAATCCATTGCTGGCCAACTTGGGGAAGACGAGCGCGCTTTGCAGTATCGTCTCTGATTCCGCTGATCCGCCGGCTCATCGTTGGAGTGTGTCTGACTTCGTCGCCCTCACACAGGCGCGTGTGATGATGCTTGCCCGTCTCCAAGGCTTGGTCGGATGCGAGATGGGATTGGAGCGCGTCTCATCAGTGGAGATCCTCACTTTGTTGGCGAGCAAGACCGCCTCGTTTTGCTTGCCTCGCACTACTCGTTGTCGACCGTCTGCCAATGGCGCGAGTTCGCGACGATCGGCGACTTGATTAGCTACGGCACCAGCATCCTTGATGCCTATCAAGATAAACGGAGAAACGAGATGCGAAGAACGCCCATCGCCTTGATTGTGCTTGTCAGTTTAGTCAGCGTTTCAAACCTGGTGACTTCCGCAATGGCGGCTTCGTATCCGGTCTGTCTGGCCGACGGGTCCAACAATGCATTGCGCTGCAATTATGCGAGTTTCCAAGAATGCCGAGCGAGCGCGTCTGGTGGCTTGGGCTATTGCGTCGCGAATCCTGCGTCCGTCTTCGATGCGCATGCGAGCTCTCGCAGATCAGGTAAGCTCATCATCGATCTACGTTGATCCACCTGCGAGCGGCTGTCCCAGCAAGCAATTCTGCTGCACGCGGTTGTTCGCTTCGATCTTGCACTGGTGAAGGGCAACAGTGCAATGCGCGAATATTTGTGCTGCTTCGGACCGCCGCCGCTCGAATCGGCACGGGGTCCGGACGTCGATCGGCGCCCTAACACACCGATATATTTCGCATCAGAGGGGTCAGGCTTCGGCCCTTATCCACATGTGAGTGGCTCGTGGTGAATTTCCACGGGCCGGCCCGGCGTTTTCGGCCGTCGTCGGGCTGGCGCGCGATGTTCGCGATGCCCCAATGAACAGACATTGTTGGCTTGAGCAGCTAGAAAGGCGCCGACAGCGCTCCGAGAGACTGAAGCTCTGTGGAGAGCGTTGATCAATCGGGTGCCCGAGCCCGCGCCAGAGCGACAAAGTTTCGGATCACTGCTGAACGATTGTCCTTGCGAACAGCGAGACTGATAGGCGCCCGGGGCGCCTCGCCCTTTATCGGAATGTAGACAATGCCGTCGGCACGGATCTGTTCGATCGAGTGCGGCACGATCGATACCCCGAACCCTGCCGCCACGAGATACACGATCGAAGAAATCTGCGGGGCTTCTTGTCCCAGGATCGGGCTAAATCCCGCACGCTGGCAACTTGCGATGATGCTGTCGTGGAGACCGGGCCCGATTGTCCGGGGGAAAAGTATAAACGTCTCATGCGCCAAACTGGCGAGCGATACGGAGCGCTCGCGGGCTTGCGGGTGGTTCAACGGCAGCACAATCCGCATCGGCTCCTCGACGAGCGCATGAACGGTGAGTCCTTCGCCATCTCCGAGCGGCGGCCGCACGAAGGCCACGTCTACCGAACCGTTCCGCACAGCCTCGACCAAGTGAGGAGTGTTGCTTTGCACTGGCGACAGCAGCACGTTCGGATAGCATTCCCGATAGGCTTGAATGAGACCCGGCACGCGCGGCTGAAAGTAGGTTGCGCCCGCGAATCCGACCCGGATGTGTCCGGTTTCGCCGCGTGCCCGATTTCGAACATTTGCCTTTGTCCGTTCCACTTGCTCCAGAATTTGTCGCGCCTCGTCGAGGAGCAGTGTCCCAGGTTCGGTAAGTTCGACATGGCGCGTCAGACGGCGGAATAGCGGTGTTCCCAATTCCTGCTCCAACTGCCGGATCTGCAGGCTCAGCGGCGGCTGCTTGATGCCGAGTCGCTCGGCGGCTCTCGTGAAGTGTCGCTCCTCGGCGACCGCAACGAAGTAGCGCAGGTGTCTCAGGTCCATGCGTGCAATACCGAAAATGTATTGATCCCGCTCCATCCATATATTGGACAGTTAGGTTAGGCAATCCCAAGTTCTGGCTTGCAGGACGACACTCGAGTCGTCGACACGATGGAGCAGGATCATGACGACGGCTGCGGACCAGTTCGACGATACTCCGTCGCCAACCGACCGGCAGCAGTTCGTCCATCTGGTGAACAACGTGTTCGAGCTTGTTGAGACAGCAAGGCGTGAGCTCGAGCGCGACCACGAGGCGGCGAAGGCGTCGCTGGCTACGGCGTCGTCTATCCTGCAATCGGAAATCGAGCGCCGTTCGTGCGCTAAGGGCGCCAGACCCGGCGCATTAGCGGCCTGGCAGATAATGCGCGTGTGCGCTTTCATCGATGAGAACCTGCACCGCACCATCCGCGTCGAGGACCTCGGCGCCGTCGCGCAGCGAAGCGCAGCGCATTTCTCGCGGTCTTTCAAGCAAGTCTTCGGAGAACCACCGCACGCTTACGTGGTGGGGAGACGGCTGGAGAGGGCGTGTCATCTGATGATTACCAGCTCGGCATCGCTGCGCGAAATAGCCCGGAGCGTCGGCTTTTCCGATGACGCACATCTCTCCAGGCTCTTCAGGCAGGCGTTTGGTCAAAGTCCATCCAGTTGGAGGCGCGACCTTGAGAGCCGGCGCGGATGAGGACCATTCAATAATGGGCGGTCAAGCGTGTCGCGCGTCGGACTCATGGATACGCGAAGCGTCCGCTTCCAAGCAAACGTAAATGACCCTGTCGTTATTCGAATTGTTGCCTGAACGTTTTGAGCATGATTCGGCCCGGTCGAGCAGCCGCGTTCAATCATGGTTCGCCGCGAAATGCATATTGGATGCACGCATCGACAAGCTGTTCGAACTGAACACGACAGCTCTCATTTTGAAGGAATTTGGAGCAGCGAGATGAACGTCAAATCCGTTGCCCTGGTCGTGGTCGAATCGCGGCTGATCATGACCGATCTGAACGACAACAGGATGCCAGCGGCAGAGCTGATGCATCTTCAGACGCAGCACTGAGGGGCGTCGCAGCAGCGGTTCTCAATGACATCGAGAATAGAGATGAGAAACATCCCTTCCCAAGCCGCAGATCACGAACATCCGGATGTCCGCCACAGGCGTCTCTTGTTTCGGTGCTGGCATCGCGGGACGCAGGAGGGCGACTTCATCCTCGGCTCGTTCGCCGAGGACTCCGTCAAGACCTTGGACAGCGACCAGATCGGGCGGTTCGAGGCGCTGCTCGATTGCACGGACCCCGATCTGTTTGACTGGATCTTCGGCGTCAGTGATCCGCCGCCAGAACATGATCACGACGTGATGGAGCTGCTGCGCAGTTTCTGCAACGAGCGACATCGTGCACCGCGGCAAATTGGTCAGCATCGAATTTGAAAATCGACCGGAGCACCCAATGGAACGTCCGCTATCACCCTTCATGTTTCCGATCTGGTATCGCTTCCAGATCACTTCGGCGCTGTCTATCCTCCACAGGCTCACAGGCATTGCGTTGGCAGTGGGCTCAATCCTGCTCGTCTGGTGGCTGATAAGCGTCGCGGCCGGCGGAGAACTGTTCGCAGCCACCCACGCGTTTCTCGCCTCTCCGATCGGCATAGTGCTGTTGTTCGGCTGGTCGATCGCGTTCTTCTACCACTTGTGCAATGGCGTCCGTCACCTGGCTTGGGACGCCGGCTACGGCTTTGAAATCAAGAGCGCTTCACGGAGCGGCTACGCGGTTCTCGCCGCGACCGTACTGCTGACCGCCATTACCTGGCTCTATGTGTTTCTGGTCTAGGAGACTACGATGACAAAGGCGACCTCTCTATCGGATGCGACGGCACTACGCGACGAAGTGGTCCCCAGGCGCGTCCGCCAATTCGGCAGCGCACGCGATGGACTGCGCGAATGGCGATTGCAGCGCCTGACGGCGATCGCGCTCATCCCGCTGGGCCTCTATTTCGCAGCGTCGATCCTGTCGCTTGCGACCTCAGACCGAAAAACGGCAGCGGACTGGCTTTCGTCACCTGTACCGGCCTTGCTCGTAATCCTCGTCGTTCTTGCGGGGATCACGCATGCGCTGATCGGCGTTCGCTCGGTCGTCCTTGATTACGTGCACACGCGCGTCCGGCTCCTGGCAGCCGAGCTTCTCTTTCGGGCAGCAGCGGTGATCCTCGCCAGCGCAGGCGCACTCGCTGTGCTCAAGCTCTTTCTCGGTCGCTAAGGAGATCAGAATGCCCAATGCTTACGAAATCGTTGACCACTCTTTCGATGTGATCGTCCTCGGCGCCGGTGGCGCCGGACTCCGGGCGACGCTCGGGATGGTCGCGGCCGGCTTGAACACGGCATGCATCACCAAGGTATTTCCCACGCGCAGCCATACCGTCGCCGCACAGGGGGGCATCAGCGCCGCCCTGGGAAATATCGAAAATGACGAATGGCGCTGGCACATGTTCGACACGGTGAGAGGCTCTGACTGGCTCGGCGACCAGGACGCGATCGCATACATGTGTCGCGAAGCGGTGGATGCGGTCATCGAACTCGAGCATCTGGGCGTTCCGTTCAGCCGAACCGAGGCCGGCAAGATCTACCAGCGGCGGTTCGGCGGGCACACAACGGAGTATGCCAAGGGTGACATGGCGTATCGGGCCTGCGCCGCGGCCGATCGCACCGGTCACGCTATCCTGCACACGCTCTATCAGCAGTGCCTGAAGCACAAGGCCCGCTTCTTCATTGAGTATTTTGCACTTGACTTGCTGATGGACGACGACGGTGTCTGCCGGGGCTTGCTCGCCTGGTGCCTCGAAGACGGATCGATACATCGCTTTCGCGCCAACATGACCGTCATTGCGACGGGCGGGTGCGGCCGGGTCTACCAGTCCTGTACCTCGGCGCACACCTGCACCGGTGACGGCAGCGCGATGGTGTTGCGTGCCGGCCTGCCGCTGCAAGACATGGAGTTCATTCAATTTCATCCCACCGGCGTCTACGGTGCTGGCGTCTTGATTACCGAGGGTGCGCGCGGCGAGGGCGGCTATCTGACCAACAGCGAAGGCGAGCGGTTCATGCCCAAATATGCGCCGCGAGAGAAGGATTTGTCATCGCGCGACGTCGTCAGCAGGGCTGAAGCGGTGGAGATCCGGGAGGGGCGCGGGGTCGGCGAGAAAAAGGATCACATTCACCTTCACCTCGAGCATCTGCCCGCGGATGTGCTCGATGCGCGTCTGCCCGGCATTGTCCAGTCAGCGCGTACCTTCGCCGGCGTCGACGCCCACAAGGAGCCAATTCCGGTGATTCCGACCGTGCATTATGTCATGGGCGGCATTCCGACGAACATCAAGGCCGAAGTCGTTAATCCGACGAAGAACGACACCGAAACAGTCGTGCCGGGATTGATGGCGATCGGTGAAGCAGCATGTGTTTCGGTGCATGGTGCCAATCGGCTCGGCACCAACAGCTTGCTCGATCTCATCGTCTTCGGACGGGCGGCAGCGCTGCGCGCGGCCGAGCTCATCAAACCTGGAACTCGCGCGCGGGAAGTGAATGGCCACTCGCAGGAGGTTGCTCTCTCCCGCTTCGACCGGACCCGCCACAGCAAGGGCGGCAACAAGGCGGGCGAGATTCGTCCGCTGATGCAGGAAGCGATGCAATCGGGCTTCGGCGTGTTCCGTCGCGACGATACCTTGCAGCAGGGAATGAAGAGTCTGACGGACCTGCGCGATCCCCTGGAGCGCGTTACGGTCGACGAACCCTCGCTGAAGTGGAACGTCGCGCTGGTCTCGGCGCTCGAACTCGCCAACCTGGCGGAGCAGGCGGTCGTGATTGCTCATTCCGCCGTTGCCCGCACGGAATCGCGAGGCGCGCATGCACGAGATGACTTTCAGCAGCGCGATGACAAGAATTGGCTCAAGCACACCGTTGCCTGGAAGGACGCTAATTGGAAGGTCACCTTCGATTATCGCCCGGTGCGTCTGAACACGCTCTCCAATGAAGTGGAAAGCTTTCCGCCGGCAGAGCGCACTCACTAACACGTCGGGTACGTCGATAGCAGCGATGCGCCATCAAGCCAGGAGAGTCCGAAAATGTCCGAATTTACGCTTCCAGCGAATTCCAAAGTCGGCAAAGGCAAACACTGGCCGGCACCGAAAGATGGTGTGCACGTCAAGGGCTTCCGGATCTATCGCTGGGATCCGGACAAGAACGCCAACCCGACGATCGATGAATTCGAAATCGATCTCGATCATTGCGGGCCGATGGTTCTCGATGCGCTCGTCAAGATCAATGACCAGATCGATCCGACGCTGTCGTTCCGGCGCTCCTGCCGTGAGGGCGTATGCGGTTCTTGCGCGATGAACATCGACGGACACAACACGCTGGCCTGTCTGACGCCCATCAACAGCCTGAAGGCGGGTGCGCGCCGAATTACGCCGCTGCCGCATTTACCGGTCTTGAGAGATCTCATTCCTGACCTGACCGGATTGTACGCGCAGTACGCGTTGATCGAGCCATGGCTGCAGTCAGATCAGCCGCCACCGGACCGTGAGCGCCGGCAATCTCCGGAGGATCGCGCCAAGCTGGATGGTCTGTGGGAGTGTATCCTTTGCTTCTGCTGCTCCACATCATGCCCGAGCTACTGGTGGAACCAGGACAAGTATCTTGGTCCATCCATCCTTCTCCAGTCCTATCGCTGGCTCGCTGACAGTCGCGATCAGGCCACCGGCGAGCGACTTGACCGCCTTGAGGATCCGTTCCGCCTTTATCGCTGCCATACGATCATGAACTGCACGAAGACGTGCCCGAAAGGGCTGAACCCCGCGCGCGCGATCGCCAACACCAAACACATGATGTCCGAGCGCGGTTGATGTCACGGAGCAGTTGAGAGCACCATGTCGGATTTTCGAACGGAAGCCGATGGGTTGGGCCAGGTTGATGTGCCGGCCGACAAACTTTGGGGGGCGCAGACTCAGCGTTCCCTGCAGCATTTCAGCATCGGCCGTGACCTGATCCCCCGCGAAATGATCACTGCCTATGCGATCATAAAACGCGCCGCCGCGGCCGCAAACCACAGAGGTGGCCGGCTGCCGGATCAGGTCCACGCCCTGATCACACATGTCTGTGAGGAGATTCTTGCTGGCGGCCATCAGGACATGTTCCCGCTTCATGTGTGGATGACCGGGAGCGGCACCCAGTTCAACATGAACGTCAACGAGGTGGTTTCGAACCGCGGCTGCCAGCTCGCAGGCACACCGCTCGGCAGCAAGCATCCGGTTCATCCCAACGACCACGTCAATATGTCGCAGTCGTCGAACGACTCCTTTCCATCGGCGATGCATATTGCGGCCGCCGTCAATGTCAGTGAACGCTTGATCCCTGCTGTCGCCGCGCTACGCGATGCGATCGCGGTCAAAGCGGTCGAATGGGACGACATCGTGAAGATCGGCCGTACGCACATGCAGGATGCGACGCCGCTCACGCTTGGCCAGGAATGGTCGGGTTATGCCGCGATGCTGACGGACGATCTGGAGCGGATCGAATTGGCGTTGCCGGGTATCTACCGGCTTGCGCTCGGCGGTACGGCGGTCGGTACCGGGATCAACGCCGCACCCGGCTTCGCCGAGGCGGTCGCCGCAGAGATCGCCGCACTGACGAAACTGCCATTTGTAAGCGCACCGAACAAGTTCGCCGTTCAGGGCGCGCATGACGCGCTGGTGCAACTGTCGGGGACGCTGCGCACCCTGGCGGTCTCGCTCTACAAGATCGGCAACGATATCCGCTTGCTCTCATGCGGCCCGCGCGCCGGTTTCGCCGAGTTGCTGATTCCCGAGAACGAACCCGGTTCGTCGATCATGCCGGGCAAGGTGAACCCGACGCAGGCCGAAGCACTGACGATGATCGCCGTGCAAATCATGGCGAACGATGTAGCGGTCGGCTTTGGCGGCGCGGGAGGCTATCTCGAGATGAACGTCTATAAGCCCGTGATGATCGCCAACATCGCCGATTCGATTACGCTGCTCAGTGACGGATGCACGAACTTCCGAAAATTTCTCGTCGACGGCACGCAGCCGAACCGCAAGAAGATTGCCGAATACGTCCGCCACTCACTGATGCTGGTTACGGCACTCGCTCCGGTGATCGGCTACGACAAGGCTTCGGCAATCGCCCATTTCGCAGCGGGGAATGATCTCACCCTGAAGGAGGCTGCACTAAAGCTCGGCCATGTCGACGAGGCGACATTCGACCGCGTGGTCGATCCAGCAAAGATGGTCAGACCCTACGTGGCGAATAAAGCCGATCATAGCGTTCAGGCTGCAGGCACTGCCGGAGTCGCCCGAATCGAGCAAACACGATGAATACATCAACCAAAATGACTGCGAAGCAGCTTACCGGTTGCGATCGGTTGCACAACGCGCGCCTCCACAAAGGTACCGCGTTCACGGAAGCAGCGCGAAGTGCTTCCGGCAGGCGAAGGACATGACCGATGGCAACTCTTTCGTCAATTGATTCCGGATTGCCTTTCGGCGATTTTCGCGCGCTCATAGAGCGGTTGCCGCCGCTGGACGAGCGCGCGGCTGCTCGCGTTCGCGACGATTTCGGCCGCATCGAAAAGTCCAAAGATTCACTTGGCGGCATCGAAAAGGTTGCCGCTTGGCTCGCCGCTTCGACGGGTCGGCCGCCGGCTGTTCTGCGCCCGGTCGTGGCGATCTTCGCCGGCAATCACGGGATCGCGCGGCACGGCGTCTCGCCGCGCCCGGTTGAAGCCACGCGGCGCTTTGTCGAGCTTGCGGCGGCCGGCGGTGCGGGAGTCAACCAGGTCTGTGCCGCCCACGGCCTCGGACTGAAGGTCTACGACCTCGCGCTCGAGTTGCCGACTGCCGATTTCACCATGGGCGCCGCCCTGGACGAGCGAGCTTGCGCCGCAACCATGGCATTCGGCGTAGAGGCAGTCACCGACGGCGTCGATCTCATCGCACTGGCGAGTACCGGCGTCGGTGGTTCGACTGCAGCCGCGGCGATATCGGCCGCGATCTTCGGCGGCAGCGGTGCCGACTGGGTTGGCGCGGGCTCAGGGGCCGATGCTGCGATAATCGGCCGAAAGGCGGAGATTGTCGATGAAGCGCTCGCCCTGCACTCCGGTCATCTCGAGGATCCGCTCGAAGTTCTACGCCGCTTGGGCGGGCGCGAATTCGCCGCGATCGCCGGCACAATCATCGCGGCGCGGACACAGGTTGCCGTCCTCCTCGAGGGCTTTGCGGCGACAGCGGCCGCGGCTGTGCTTCATCGCGCCAATCCGGCGGCTCTCGACCACTGCCTGTTGGCCTATGTCGCCGCGACCGAGCCCGGCCATCGTCGACTCGCGGAGAAGATCGGCCTGACACCGCTCTTCGATCTCGGGATGGGCGAGGGGGAGGGCACCGGCGCCGCACTCGCCGCCGGCACAGTCAAGGCGGCTGCGCTCATCCATTCAGGGATGCCCGCAGCAGACACTGTCGAAATCTCACAAATGGAGCAAACACGATGAACGCACCAACCAAAATGACTGCGAAGCAGCTTACCGGTTACGATCGGCTACACAATTCGCGCCTGAACAAGGGCACCGCGTTCACGGAGACCGAGCGCCGCGCTTTCGGTCTCGAAGGTCTGCTGCCGCCGGCCGTGCTTTCGCTTGAGCTGCAGGTCGCGCGCCGTCACGATGAGATCGCTCGTCTCAACGACGATTTGCTCAAATACCTCGTGCTTTCAGATTTGCAGGCACGCAACGAGACGCTCTATTACGCGATTCTGCGGTCGGATCCGGCGACCTACATGCCGATTGTGTATACGCCAACCGTCGGCGAGGCGTGCCAGAAATTCGGCCATATCTTCCGCCAGCCGCGCGGCATTTATCTTCCGATCAGCGCGCGCGGTCGCGTCAAGGAGCTGCTGTCCAATTGGCCCGAAAAGGACGTGCGCTTCATTGTCGTCACCGACGGCGAGCGCATCCTCGGGCTCGGCGATCTCGGCGCCGGCGGCATGGGCATCCCGATCGGGAAAAACGCGCTGTGCACGGCATGTGCCGGCGTGCCGCCGCAGTACTGCCTGCCGGTCGTCATCGACGTCGGCACGAACAACCAGGCCCTGCTCGACGACGCACTCTATTTGGGACTGCGGCAAAGCCGCGTCCGCGGCGACGAATACATGGCGTTCGTTGATGAGTTCGTGACGGCGGTGCAGCAGCTCTACCCGAAATGCTGCATCCAGTGGGAAGATTTTGCCAACATCAATGCCGTACCGATCCTCGAGCGCTACCGCAACGAGATATGCACGTTCAATGACGACATCCAGGGCACCGCGGGCGTAGCCCTCGCTGGTATCCTGGCCTCGTTGCGCATCACAAAGCAGAAAATCACCGATCAGCGGTTTCTGTTTCTCGGCGCCGGCTCGGCCGGAACCGGGATTGCAGAGCTGATCAGCCAGGCCATGGCCAGAGCCGGCATGGACATAAACGAGGCGAGGCGACGCAACGCCCTCTTCGACGTCAATGGCCTGCTCGTCACCTCTCGCAAGGATATCGCGGACTTTCAGCGTCCTTTCGCGCAGGACCGGCCGCCGGTCGCGACCTTCATCGAGGCGGTCAAGGCCCTGAAGCCCACCGGCATCATCGGGGTAAGCGGGATCCCGAAACTGTTCACCCGTGAGGTGATCGAAACCATGGCCGAGCTCAATCAGCGGCCGATCGTCTTCCCGTACTCCAATCCGACCTCGCGCTCCGAATGCTCGGCCGAGGAGGCCTATCGCTGGTCCGACGGTCGCGCCATTTTTGCCAGCGGCAGCCCGTATCCCCCGGTCGATATCGGCGGCCGGAAGTTCGTTCCGAACCAGGGCAACAACGTCTACATCTTTCCGGCCATGGCCATGGCGCTGTTTGCCACGGAGGCGGAGCGGGTCACCGACGAAATGTTCCTTACCGCCGCGCAGGCCATTGCCGAACAGGTCAGCGAGAACAACCTCGCAGCAGAGCTCATCTATCCGCCGCGCGAGCGGATTTTTGCCGCCTCACTGCACGTGGCCGAGCGGGTTGCCACTTGCATCTTCGACGAGGGCCTGGCGCGGGTGCCTCGGCCTGCTGATGTCGGCGAGTTGATCCGATCGCGCGTCTATCAACCGGTCTACCCGGAGTGAAGAAAAGGTGAACCGGTAACGACAGGATTTCGGACCGTGGAATCGGTCAGCGACCGGCTCGGCACGAAGTTGTTGATATTCGTGCTGAGTGTCATTGCAGGCAGCGTGGACGTGATCGGGTTCCTCGGCCTCGGGGCCCTGTTCATCGCCCACGTCACGGGCAATCTCGTGGTACTTGCGGCAAGAACGGCGGCAGGAGAGCACGCATCGGCGGCGCATCTTCTGTCCGTTCCGGTGTTCATCATCCTGCTGTTAGCAGCGCGGCTTCTGGCGGCTGCACTCGACCGGTTCGGGATTGCCACCCTAAGACCGCTGTTGCTCCTGCAGTTTCTGTTGCTCGCCGGATTTCTAGTGGTATCCATCGAGGCTGGCTCCCCGGCCGATCCGAGCGCCGCTGTCATGATCTTTGCTGCCATGCTTGGCGTTTGCGCGATGGCGATACAAAACGTTCTTGTGCAAATTTCGCTCAAGGAGGCGCCGTCCACCGCGGTGATGACGACCAACTTGACGCGGTTTGTAGCCGATCTTGTTGAGGTGTGGCTCGGAAGCGACCCGGCTGGACGCGCCAGGGCCGTGGCACGGGCGCGGCGCACCGGAACAGCGATTGCGGGCTTCGTTGTCGGGGCATGTCTTGGCGCTTGGTGTCAGGCGCGCCTCGGGCTGTGGTCGCTCGTAGTGCCTGCGAGTCTTGCGCTGGTGGCGCTTGTCATCACCTACGGCTCACGCTGTGGTCACTGACTTTCCTGATGGAGTCTTCAGCCAGCCGGCTGCAATGTTGGATACGTCTGCGTACAGGACTATCGTGGAACAGCGTTGCACTATCTTCATGCCGGTCTGTGTGGGCGCAGGAAGGAAGCGCTCGAACAGCACGCGGGGCAGGATCAACCCAAAGGTCATGGCAGCGGCCTCAGCTCGCAGCGTCCCGTTACAGACCGCATCCACCACCATCGTGATGGCCAGCGCCTTGCCCATATCGACGCCGAGCGGCTTGGCGGGAACGATCTGCGAAACCGGAGTGCCGTCGATCTCGACCGTCAGCTCTCCCCAGTACGGCAACACCCTTACTGGCACGCCAAGAGCACGTCCAAGCCGTTCGGCAGCAACAATCGTTCGTTCCGTCGTCTGACCGTGAGTGAACAGCGGCGCCGCCGCCAGGGCGATCGTGTCCATTGCCCCTCTCGCGTCAGTGGCTCAAGCTCATGGTTCGATGATTGAACAATGCTGGTCATGGCTATTCAGCTTGATGATGCTGATCCCGATGTTGCCCTTGAGACCGATCAGTTATGTGCTGTGACGCACAGCGTCGGCTCAGACTGACTGTGCGATTTTCCAACGCGTCCACTACGACCTCGGCGCCCCAATGAGATATCCACCCCACTACGGCGCCAAGGAAAACCTCGCTGCCGCGATGCAGTGCGACCAGGACGATAGGCACCGAGGGCTGCGCGGTCGGTAGAATGATTGGGCAGGTCCACATCGCGACACGAAGCTTTGGAAACTCACGCACTATGAGTGCACAGATCCCCACCGCGACCGCCATCTGTACGGTGGTCGAGGCTGCAAGGCGGGAGGCGACCTCGCTCACTCCGACTGTCACGCCGATCCCCAACAAGGTACCGAAAATGCGGCCAAGTAGGGAGGATCGCGTTTCGTGCAGGTGCTCTTGTGAGACAATCACTGCCGACATCGCAGCCCAAAGTGCCTCATGCATTCCCAGTGCAGATGCCAGTTCGTAGCCGACCGTTGCCGCTCCCGAGCAGCGGAGGATGAAGGCGATCGCCCGAATGCCCTTTTTTATGGGTGTCAATTGCGTTTATTCTGGCTTTACACGTTCATCAGAGGACCTGCCTCCGTACTCAGAATCGATACTCATTCGAGCAGATAAGAATACACTTCTGCCGAAGCCGCGCTTGTAGCGAAACGTCAGCCTTTGCAGCTTTCGATCGCGCCGTAGTTCTTCTGCTTCCCGAAAGTCAGTGCCGGCGCATCGAGCAGACATGCGAGGCTGCCCAGTTGCTTGGGGGCGGCTGAGGTGGGACGGGGATATCGAGTCTCGTTCTCCTATTCCGTCACCGATAGCGAGATCCTGGCAGGCCTGGCCGCCTACAATCGCATCGGACGCCAACGAGCAGGTTTCGGATTACGGCAGGAATAGACAAGTCGACGCAGTTCAATCAAATCAATTGCGTCCGGTTTCAGTAGCCTCCTTGCCGATTGAGATGCATCAGGATGCGGCGGCTGAGCCGGATCGGCCTGCGGTCAACGAGATGGCGATGTCGATCACCGACAATCTCTCCGTTGCCGGGATCGGGAAGGGCGAACTGAGTCTTCTGGAAGTGAAGCGAATAACTTTACCCGCTCGCGCCGAACCGGGTCGAGCCAGGATTTCGCTACTCACTTCGCTACTCAGTTAGCGACCTGAAGAAAGGGTCACGGCTCATAGGCGACTGAAAACATTCTTGGTCGCGGCGAAGCGTCAAGTCCCGCGTTCCGCCGGGAGGTCTCCGCGGCACTCTTGTCCCGCAGAGACCTTCGGCCGGGGGGACGTTCTTGCGAAGGGAAGGAAGTTTATGAGCAAAACTGCATCCGAATATTTGGTCGAAGCGCTCGAGAAGACGGGCGTGAACCGCATCTACGGAGTGGTGGGAGACTCGCTGAACGGCATTACCGACGCGCTGCGGCAAAAAAAATCAATCGACTGGATTCACATGCGGCACGAAGAGGCCGCGGCTTTTGCGGCTGGCGCCGAAGCTCATCTGACCGGAAACCTCGCTGTGTGCGCCGGAAGTTGCGGCCCGGGCAACCTTCATCTGATCAACGGCCTGTTCGACTGCCAGCGCAATGGCGTGCCGGTTCTGGCAATCGCCGCCCACATCCCCAGCAGCGAAATCGGCATCGATTATTTCCAGTCAACACATCCGGAAAACCTGTTCAGGGATTGCAGCCATTATGTCGAGCTGGTTTCCAATCCCAGGCAGCTTCCACAGATCTTGAAACGGGCAATCCGGGTCGCGGTCGCGAAGCGAGGTGTTGCAGTCGTTGTGCTGCCTGGCGACGTCGCGCTGATGAAGATTGATGCCGATGTTCCGGAATGGATAGCGCCCGCGGCCCCTGTCTTGCGGCCAAGCGAGGCCGATATCGAGCATCTGGCAAACTTTCTCAACAAGGCATCAAGGGTAACCCTGTTTTGCGGCGCCGGGTGTGCAGGCGCCCATGCAGAAGTCATCGAGCTCGCCCGCAAACTGAAGGCCCCGATCGTGCATGCCTTCCGCGGCAAGGAGTTTGTCGAATATGACAACCCCTACGACGTAGGAATGACCGGCCTGGTCGGCTTTGCATCCGGCTATGCCGCCATGAAGAATTGCGATGCACTTTTGATGCTCGGTACCGATTTCCCATACCGGGCGTTCTATCCGGAACAGGCAAAAATTGCCCAAGTGGACGTGCGTCCTGAAGCCCTCGGCAATCGCTGCTCGCTTCATTTGGGGCTGCTCGGCAACGTCAAGGACACGCTCGATGCCGTTCTGCCTTCGATCAAGGAAAAGACGGATTCAAGTCATCTCAGCGAAGCGTTGAGCGACTACAAGAGAACGCGCAAAGACCTCGACGCCTTGGCGGAGAGCGGTCCGAACAGCAACATCATTCATCCCCAATATGTCACCCGCGTGGTCAGCGAACTGGCTGCGGACGACGCAATCTTCACCTGCGATGTCGGAACGCCGATCATCTGGACGGCGCGCTATCTCAAGGTCAACGGCAGGCGGCGCATTATCGGGTCGTTCAATCACGGGTCGATGGCGAATGCGATGCTGCAGGCGATCGGCGCACAGGCGACGTATCCGGATCGCCAGGTCATCTCAATGTCGGGCGACGGCGGTTTCAGCATGATGATGGGAGACTTCATCACGCTGACCCAGATGGGGCTTCCGGTGAAGGTCATCGTCCTCAACAATGGGACGCTCGGCTTTGTCGAAATGGAGATGAAGGCCAGCGGATTCCTCGACACGGGCTGTGATCTCAAGAACCCGAACTTTGCGCTGATGGCAGAAGCCATGGGTGTCCGCGGCATCAGGGTTGAAAAGCCGCAGGAATTGAAGGGCGCCATCGAGGCAGCGTTGGCGCACAAAGGGCCGGTTCTCCTCGACGTGCTGAGTGCCCGACAGGAGCTTGCCATGCCGCCCAGGACGACGCTGGATCAGGCCTATCATTTTGGGATGTTCATGATGAAGGCCGTTCTCGACGGTCGGGCGACCCAGCTCGTCGACCTTGCGAAGGTAAATCTCTCCCGCTGACTGCGGTCAGCCGCGTCCATGTCGGGAGGACGGTTACCGGCGCAAAAGCGGACATTCGTCAGATCAGCGATGTCAGCCAAATGCAAAAAAAGTGAGCTGCTGCCGGTTTGATGGACACCGAGATTGGGTGTTTCATGAAGCCGGAGGTGGGTTATGCAGAGACGAAGAGTCAGCCGCGAGTTCAAGATCGAGGCGGTCAAGCTTGTCAGGGAGCGTGGGTCGTCTGGCTTGAGCCTGCTGCATCGGCGAGGCGTTTCGTATCGCGGAGAACCGGGTAAACCGCAACGCCCGTGATTACGCTCCAGAAGACCGCGCCAAACATCCGGATGAAATCGGTACTCGCGGTCTCCGCGCACGGTCACCCTCCTCACAGTACCTTGACGACCGATTGCGGAGGGACCGCCATCCTTCGACGGTCCCCGCCAGCGTCATCACCTCGACCGCGACGACGACCGACGACCACAACGGCGCGCCGCAGCGACGCGGTCTCGGGAACTGCGGGCCGCTACCCGCCTCGGACGGCGATCAGTACTCAGGCGGGGGGCAAACCATCTGTGTTTGTGCATTGACCCAACCTTCAGCGCATTGGACTTGCATGGGAATACGGATCCCAGGCGGACTTGTCGAACCTGGCCAACCGCCCGCGATACGATCGAGTTCTTCTGCCGCCAGTTCGCGGGACACCTCATTGATTTCAGCAGCCGTCGCAATCGCGGTCATACCGTTTGCTCCTGTCCACGCACGCTCAACCACGCTGCATGTCAACTGTATGACCGAATATCGCGCGTGGCTCCGTGAGCGCCCTCACATTTCAAAACGGTCGCGCTCATCGCTTCATCACGACCGACGACGACAACAGCGACATGTGACTAGGGTCACAGTGGCGGCGAAAGCGCTGCGCCAGTGTGGCGGCACCAGCGACGGCTGGTCCGCGCTGCTTGGATGGAGAAGATCATGACCAAGACTACGGACAACACGGAAGTCCGCGAACTGACGGAAGAACTCGATCGTATCGCGGGAGGTCGGCCGGGTTCGAATTGGGCTTGGGGCACCACCACCATCTCCACTACGGGGGTCAGTGGGGACGCTACCGGCCAAGGGCATCCCAACTGGATCGAAATAGGTACGGCGTAACGCGACGAGAGCGTTGGGCCAGTGTGCCCGCAACCAGCGACGGATGGTCCGTCCGCGCTGGCTTGGATCGAGGAAGATGATGAGCAAGACCAACGATACTTCGAACATGAACACGGAACGTGAACTGAGCAACGACGAACTGGATGCGGTGAGTGGTGGCGTCGACGTTTGCAGCAAGGGCGGCGATCCGTTGGCATGTGCTATTCAACGGGTCATCTCTGAAATTACAAAATCCCTGACTTTAAGCAAGATGGATGGCGAAGATCATGAGCAACAGCAAGACGACGCGACCTTCTCGCTGACCAATGACGCCGGAGGTCTGTTCAGCCTGATCGGCAACCAGGTCGTGGTGGCTGGCCCGCTCGACTACGAGCAGGCGACTTCGCACCAGATCACGGTACGCGTCACCGACAGCGGTGGGCTCACCTTCGACAAGACGTTGACCATCGCCACCACCAACGTCAACGAGGCGCCGACGGCGGTCCTGTTGTCCAATTCGTCGATCGCCGAAAACAGCCCCGCCAACACCGTGGTCGGCGCGCTGTCGGCGGTCGATCCGGACGCGGGGGACACCGCGACCTTCACGTTGACCGACAACGCCGGCGGGCTGTTCGCGATCTCCGGCGGCAATCTCGTCGCCACCGGCCCGCTCGACTTCGAGCAGGCGGCTTCGCACCAGGTGACCGTGCGGGCGACCGATGCGGGCGGGCTCACGCACGACACGACCTTCACGATCGCCACCACTAACGTCAACGAGGCCCCGACCGCCATCTCGATCTCGGGTTCGACGGTCGCGGCGACGAGCGCCATCGGAACCGTCGTCGGCGCCTTGTCGGGAGTGGATCCCGATGCCGGCGACACCGCGACGTTCACCTTGCTGGACAATGACGGCGGCCTGTTCGCGATCTCCGGCGGCAATTTGGTCGTGGCCGGCAGCCTCACCGGCGTCACCGCGGCGACCCAGAACGTCACCGTGCGCGATACCGACGCCGGAGGTCTGACCTTCGACAAGGTGCTGGCACTGACCGTGACCGGCATTCCCGGAAATACCTTCGCCGGCGACAGCGGCGACAACGTTCTCGACGGGACGCCCGGCAACGACCGTTTTCAGGGATTTGCCGGCAACGACACCATCAATGGCGGACTCGGCTTCGACCGGGCCATCTACACGGACGCGACCGCCGGCATCGCTTTCAATCTCGCCTCCGGCACGGTCACCGGTGCGGGCGTGGGTACCGACACCCTGACCGGCATCGAGGGCATCATCGGCACCAACTTCGCCGACACCTACGATGCCACCGGATTCACCGGCAGCACGGGAATTCCCGGCACCCCGACCGGCTTCAACGAATTTGAGGGCATGGGCGGCGACGACGTCATCACCGGCCTCATCAACAGCCAGGGCGCCGCGCTCACCCGTGTCTCCTATCTCGATGCGACCGCAGGCGTCACCGTCAATCTCACCACCAGGACCGCCGACGGCGACGCGTCGGTCGGACACGACACCTTCACCACCACGATCTCGAACGTTCTCGGCTCGAGCTTCGCCGACACCCTGATCGGCAGCAACAACCCGTTCGGCACGGTCGAGGTGTTCGAAGGCCGCGGCGGCAACGATACCATCAACGGCGGCGGCGGCTTCGACCGTGCCGATTACAACAACGACCTGACCGAGACGACGGGCATCACCGTCAACCTCGCTGCCGGAACGGTGACCGGCAGTTCCGTTCCGGGCAACGACACGCTGATTTCCGTCGAAGCCGTGCGCGGAACGGCCTTCGCCGACACCTACAACGCGGTCGGCTTCAGCGGCACCAGCACCAACGCCGGATCGCTCGGTACGTTCAACGAATTCACCGGCGGCGGCGGCAACGACACCATCATCGGCAACGGCAATACCCGTATCAGCTTCAACAACGCGACCGCGGGGGTCTCGGTCGACATCGCTGCCGGCACTGACAGCGGTGATGCATCGGTCGGTAACGACACCTTCACCGGCGTCAACGCGGTCCAAGGGTCGATGTTCGCCGACACCATGCTCGGAGACGCGAACAACAACACCTTCACCGGCAACGGCGGCGACGATTACATCGACGGACGCGGCGGCTTTGATGTTGCCAGCTACAACAACATCTATCTTTCGACGGGCAGCATCACGGTCCATCTTGCCGCAGGCATCGTGACAGGAGATTCTTCGATCGGCACCGATACGCTGCGCTCGATCGAGGGCATCCAGGGCACCGTCAACGCCGACACCTACGACGCGACCGGATACGGGTCGGCCGGCGCCCTCAACGTTGGTAACAACGGCCTCTTTAACCAGTTCGAGGGCCTCGGCGGCAACGACACCATCACCGGCAACGGAAATACCCGCGTCATCTACGCGAACGCCGCAGCCGGAGTCACGGTCGACCTGTCGCTCGGGACGGCTCACGGCACGGCCGCGGGAGACGCGGCCGCCATCGGAACCGACACCATCACCGGAGGCGTCAACAGCATCACCGGCTCGGCCTTCGGGGATATGCTGACCGGAGACGGCAACAGCAACACTTTTGTCGGCGGTGGCGGCAACGACACCATCGACGGCGGCGGCAGCGGCGACATCGCGATCTTTACTGGCACTCTGGGGCAGTACACGATTACACTCAATTCTCCCGGTGCCGGCCAGACCACGGTCGCGGACTCCGTTGCGGGCCGCGACGGCACCGACACGCTCACGAACATCGAAGTTTTGCAGTTCACCAACACCAATGTCCTGATCGCTTCGGGAAGCTCCGGAAGTCCGGTCGACCTTTCCGACAACAGGCTCTTCTTCAACGCGGCGACCAACCCGTTGACGACGCTGACGGGATCGGCCGACGATTTCGTCAAGATCGGCTTCGGCCTGTCGGGCCACCAGATCAACCTCGGCGCAGGAACCAACGATACCGTGATTCTCGGCCAGACCGGGGGCTACACCCTCAATCTCGTCAACGTCGAGCACCTGATCGGCAGCAGCGGCGACGACTTCGCGGGCCTGGTCAACAACGTCAACGGAATGTCGATCGACATGGGCGGGGGCAATGACACCGTCAACCTCGCCAATGGGTCGAACTCGCTCAGCGTGACCAACGTCGAAAACCTCAACGCCAGCGACTTCGCAGTGGGCAGCGTCGCCAACGACACGCTGACGCTTCTGAATGACGTGAGCGGCCTGTCGGTCAACCTCGCCAACGGCATCAACACCCTGAACCTCGCGGCCGGGGTCAACTCGTTCGTCAACGTCTTCAACGTCGACACCATCAATGGCACTGCTTCCGATGACACGCTCACGATCGGCAACGGACTTTTCACCAACGCCAACGACCTCTCAATCGACCTCGGGGGCGGAACGATACGCTCACCGTCGGCAACACTTTCCTTAATGCGGCGTTGCACAACGTCGAGCACCTGATCGGCAGCGCGGCCGACGACTTCTACACGCTGACCAATGACCAGAACGGCTTGACCGTCGACCTTGGCGCAGGAAACAATAACCTCACGCTGGCCGGCGGCGCCAATTCGCTGAGCGTGGTCAACGTCGAGAACCTCAACACCAACGATTTCAGCGGACCGGTCGTCGACGACACCGTGACGTTGCTCAATGACGTCAATGGCATGTCGGTCATCCTGGCGCAGGGAAACAACACGCTGGACCTTGCCGCCGGGATCAATTCTTTCGTGGACATATTCAACGTCCAGCACATCAACGGATCGGCCTCGGACGACGTCCTGACCCTGACCGACGGCGTCTTCACGCCGGACAACAACCCCGTCATCGATCTCGGGACGGGCGATAATACGCTGAACTTCGGCGCCCAGGGCATGTCGCTGACCGCGCTGAATATCCAGCACATCAACGGCAGCGCGGTCGGCGACAACCTTACGCTCAACAATGACGTATCGGGAGTTGCGATCGATCTGGGCGGCGGCAATTCCCATCTGACGGTGGCGGACGGCCTCAATTCGGTTTCGGTGGTGAACGTGGAGAGCATCAGCAGCAGCGACTTCACCGGCGGCATCTCGCCGTCGGACGACACGCTGACGCTGCTCTCCGACGTCTCCGGGGTCTCCGTCGACCTCGCGGACGGCAACAACACGCTGAACCTCGCCGCGGGCACCAACTCGCTCGACAACCTCTTCAACATCAACCATCTGAACGGAAGCTCGTCGGACGACGTGCTGACCGTCACGCAGCAGTCCTTCGCCACGGTCTTCGATATGGGGGCGGGAAACGACGTCATCAATTTCGGCGCGCAGGCCAACGGCGTCACCGTGGTCAACGCGGAGACGGTGAACGGAAGTGATGGCAACGACAACATCACCATCGGAAACTCGTCGGGCACGACGACGGTAACCGGAGGTCTCGGATCCGACACCGTCGTCGCAGGATCTTCGCCAATCAACTTCAACTTCACTGCAGCCGCCCAGTCCCAAACCGGGAATGGCGACCAGATCATCAACTTCGACGCCAACCAGGACACATTCACATTCACCAACATGACGGGCCCGAACGGCTTCACGGGACCTATTCACTACGTGAACACGGCCGCGTTTGATGGCACGGCGGCAGCGCCGCATTCGGAGGCGCGGGTAGACATGACGGGCAGCAACGCGACGCTTCAGGTCGACGTCAACGGCGACGGCATGATGGATGCAAACGACATCGAGATCCACCTGACCAACTACACAGGGACGCTGCACGACTCGAACTTCCTCCTTGGTTAGAAAGGTCCGCGACTGGGTGTTGGTGACGCGCGCGCGATGATCGAGCGCGTTACCACGCGTTCATCCGCTGCATTGCGCCGGGTCAAACGCCACGTCGCGCGAACGGCCGCTTGAACCTGCCGCGCAAAGCGGCCGTTCGCCTACGACGCCGGCCGCAGCCGCGATGGCGAGGCAAGGCCTGCGAGCAGCACCGCCAAAATGCCGGTCAGGAATATGCCGTCAAATGTCCCTGCGCCACCGATGGAAGCGATCGGCGCGCCAAGGCCGCCGATCTTGTCGAGATTGAGAATATCGGCGCCGATTAGCGTTCCCATGGATCCGCCGATATAAGCCAGCGGCGCAGCACATTCGCGGGAGAGGACGAAGGCAAGGATCGCCGTGGCCACGACCGGCACAAAGACCGGCACGGCAATGCCAATACCAGCCACCGGCGTCGCCGTGGAATGAACAATGAAGGCGATTACGGCGACAGCGATCGCTGCCCTGGGCCAGAGCTGATAGCGAAGCACGAGATAGGCGGACATCAATGTCGGAATCACCGCACCGCCGACATTCACAGCCAAAATGGTGCTGGGCGAAACCACGAATGGCACCACATAGCGCATGCCGAAGAAGTCGACGATTTGCCCCGATCTGACCGGCGGACCGGGCAGCACGGTGATCGGAAGATTGAAGTAGCTTCCTATCAATGAGCCGAATAGGAGAAGGAGTGCGACCCCCGGACCGACCCCGAGCCGCATATAGGCATATCTAAGGATACGGAGTTGGATCAGGATGACCAGCGCCAATGCCAAAAAAACCAGGATAGAAAAAAATCCCGGAGTTAGCGGCAAATAGTGAACTTGGGGATCATACATGAGATCAACGGCTTGGTTTGGTTCGGGCAGAGACGGCGCCAGGTGGCCGCTATGACGTCACGCCAAGCGAGCACGGCGGCAAGGTGGGTGACCGGGCAATGACGCTGTATGGCCAATGCTTAGGTAGGAACGCCGCGCGTTCTGTCGCCTCACAATGTTTTGCGTTGGGATTGATCGCGGGCAACACCCAGGGCCCAGGCACTGTACTAACGCGCACCATTCTCGCGGCCGTCATTCAAACCGCGCCGGTTTTCGATCCCGTTTGCGCCGGTCGCGGCTGATCATTAATCCGCGCCATAAATGAGAGCGCGTCTAAAAATCCTCTCGACTCTATGTAGACCTGCTACCCACGCTCAATTCGAAAACCATTTTGCTGCCGGACGCGGTTGGTAAATCAATTCGCTTCGCGGGAGCGGCGTACGTCACGCGGTGGCAAGGAAACGATCGACCATAGCCCGGGCGCTCATGACGACGTGGCGAACGTGGTGGCCGGCGTCGCGCACTGCGCGGTCAATCGGCATACGGTCAAGGTGACGGAGCTGAGGCTTTAGCTGCACTGGCGATTTTCTCGATTGCACACCGCTTCATTGACCTTCGCCACTTTGGGTGTAAGCGTCGACCGCGTGAGCTGCAAAGATACCAGCGCTAAACAGGGCCAGAAATGCTGCGACTGCTTCAATCAATTCGACGATCCTTAAGGTCAGTGGCCCAGCCCAGAAGCATCAACATCCCCGGCAGATCGAATTTATCATTTTGTCGATACTCGCGTCTTGAGGGTCGATAACGGGCTTGATATCAAGCATGGGGCGGCCCACGCCATCTGAGGAAAGCGCTGTGCCCGACGAGTTGGTGCCGGGCGCGGCAGCGGTGGTGCCGAAGGTGCCGCCCATCATGGACATATGAGACGATCCCATGCCATGCGCTCCCCCCATGCCGCCGCGGGCAAACGCCGCGGTGGTCGGAAAGCCAACGCAAAGGGCGATGCAAAGAGCGGAAAGCTTTTTCATGTCAAGACCCCTCGTGGCGCCGGTCGGCGGGCGGCTCTGAAGGGATTTCGATTGCGCCGGCCCTCGACACCGCCGCGGAAGTGATCATCCTCGCCTTGTCGCTATCCTGCGAATCGTTGCCTGGGCGCAAGTTGTTGAGGATACCAGCCGTACCCACGACTGCGACGATTACAGTTACGATCACGGGTATTAAGTCATCGCGTCGGTTTTTTGTTTGAGCGTGGACGTTCATGTTCTGCGCAATTCGTTGCTCGATGTGCGTGAAGTTGATGTAGGTTCGCAATCCGCCGATACCAGTAAATTGAAGTTTAATCCGTGCGTTTTGAGGGGCACACGAGCCCGGCATCAAAGGTATTTGACTAATCGTGAAGTCGTTCAGCTTGGGGAGGTGGCCGCGCGTGCGCACATATCGGCGTGATATCGATGATACCTGAGCAAATACGATGCGAGCGGTTCTGGCCGTAGGCCTTTTGATCACTTTGTGTGCTTCTGCCAACGCCGCGCCGGTGCATCGCTTCCAACCGCGCGTGGGTCACTTACGCCCGGTCCAACGTGTTGCCGCTCCTACGCTGCGATTCGCGGTTCCCGGATGGACCGACGTAGAGACCCGACAGTGGCTGTACAACGGCAGCGCCGCCTCTGGCCTAGGCTGATAGTCGCCTGCTGGCACATCGCGTCGCTTAATGCGGTGCAGCGACATGCCCGAAGTGGGCGCAGACCGGAGGTGGTCGGCGCAGGTCAAACCGACGCGACTGACCCAACGCGGCCTTGGACATCTAGTACCAGGCCCAACTGCCCCAGTTGAATCGGCAAGTCGCTAAATTATTTTTGATTTACTAAATTATTTTTGATTTAATGGGCATACGAGCCGTCCCGGTCGCAGATTAGGCCAACTCATCGCCCGCCGACCTCGTCCGGCTTCCGTAGGAAACTCCAGGACGCGCGACAGTTGCAGCCCTCAGAGGCCTCATGCAATGGACATGATCACGCGCAGTATCGGCCCGGATGCCGCCCCGGCGGGACAAGTTTCTCCAGTGAACTCGCACAACGAGTGGGACCCGCTGGAGGAAGTGATCGTGGGAAGGCTCGAGGGTGCGACCATCCCCTCCGATCATCCGGTTGTCACCTGCAACATTCCGGGTATGGCTGCGCGGGCCCAGTCGCTGGTCGCGGGCTTCCGTTATCCAAAGATCATGATCGAACCGGCGCAGCGCGAGCTTGATGGCTTTGTTGCGCTGTTACAGTCGCTGGGCATCGTGGTGACGCGGCCGGAACCGGTTGATCACAAGAAACGCTTCAGCACGCCGCAATGGTCTTCGCACGGGTTCTGCAATAGCTGCCCGCGCGACAGCATGCTCGTGATCGGCGACGAGATCATCGAAACGCCGATGGTTTGGCCGTGTCGCTACTTCGAGACGCACTCCTATCGTCCGATCCTGAAGGATTATTTCCGACGTGGCGCGCGCTGGACAGCCGCGCCCAGGCCGCAACTGACGAACGAGCTGTTCGATGCAAAGTTTCGCGTCCCCGAAAAAGGCGAGCCGATCTCGTATATCCTGACTGATTTCGAACCGGTCTTCGACGCCGCCGATTTCTTTCGCTGCGGGCGCGACCTGTTCGTGATCCGCAGCAACGTAACCAATGCGTCCGGTATTGAATGGCTGCGTCGTCATCTTGGGGACGGTTATCGCATTCATGAGATCGAGAGCCGTTGTCCTAATCCGATGCACATCGATACCACCATATTGCCGCTTGGGCCCGGCAAGATTCTGATCAATCCCGAATACATAGACGTCGACCGTCTCCCGGCCATCTTGAAAAAATGGGACATCCTTGTGGCCCCGGAGCCCGACCCGATCACTGATCGTATGCTCAAGATCACGTCGCTATGCGGGAAATGGCTCAACATGAACGTGCTGACAGTGGACGAGAAGCGCGTCATCGTTGATCCCCATCATACGGTAACAATGCGTGCTATAGAGAAATGGGGATTCGAACCGATTCCATGCGAGTTCTTGCATTACGCCGCATTTGGCGGCGCCTTCCACTGCGCCACGCTCGACATCCGGCGGCGCGGCACGTTGGAGAGCTATTTTTGAGCCCGACCCTCCGCGAGATCCACATCGCGCCGCACGGACTATGAGGTGATTTTCAGTCCGATGATGCCCGAGAGAATGAGGCCGATACAGGCAAGCCTAAGCAGCGTCGCGGGTTCATTGAAAAGATAGATACCGAGCATCGTGGTGCCGATAGTGCCAATGCCCGTCCACACTGCATAGGCCGTACCGACCGGCAGCGACTTAAGGGCCAGGCCGAGGAATCCAATACTGGCCACCATGGCTGCGACTGTGCCGATCACGGGTAACAGGCGCGAGAATCCCTCCGTGTATTTGAGGCCGATCGCCCAGGCGATCTCGCACAGGCCAGCAACGAGCAGGAAGAGCCACGCCATGGGAGATCCTCCTTGAAATGTTGTGCTCATCTCAGTTCCTCTCCACGCTTGCCGTCGTTCAGCGCGTCCGCGTAAGAAAAACAGTGCAGCGAAGAATTATGACGTTGAAAAGAAGATAATAGCCTATTTGGCACGAGCGTGACGTCTGCCTTTGGCAGATATTGTTGCAAAAAGTTTTTCCGGGGTGGCGAACGAAAATTCTTAGAGCCGCTGATGCACTTTACACGCGGCGACGTGAGGGACCATATCGTTTCATCCAAAGTCGACCAAGGACCTTCCCAGTGGCGTTGAAAAAGCGACGCAGCCGCAGAGACGTCCGAAAATCAACTTGCGCGAGATTTCTAGCATTACAGTTGCCGTTTTGTTTTGAAGTGGGCTCGCTGAGCGACCGCCTGATGAGCTCTACGCCAGAGTGACCATGCGATGATGTGTGCGGGTTGTATCCGCTTTCGCGCGAGCCTGACGGCAATGCGTCGGACTTCCTGGATCGACCATCGGATCAACGACGGCGTGGCTATGGTTTGACCCTTGCCGTGGTTCGGCGTTTGGTTTTTTTTGGCGCCGGCGGATTGGCGCGATGGCGGATCACCGCCATCATGGCGAAGGCGAGCATCACCATGGAAACGTGGCGATGCCAGCCGTGCCAGGATCTGCTCTCGTTGTGGTCGAGCCCGAACTCGTTCTTGGCGGTCTCGAAACTGTCCTCGATTGCCCACCGATGGCCTTCGACCCCCACCAGTGTCTCGATCGATGTTGCCGCTGGGCACCAGGTGGTGAAGAAGGCGAGATCGCCATCGGCGATACGACGACGGATCAGCAGACCGCGTGTCCAAAGGCCCGGATTTTCGTCGTTTGGTTCTCCGGCCAGGTCGGCCAATTCGAGATAGCACCAATCATGCAGCCGCGGTCCTTTGGTTCCGGCCCCTGCTGACAGGCGTTTCCAGTCGGACGCACGCCGCGTCAGGGCGATGTCGGCAGCCGTGCCGGCGACCGATCGACGCTTGCCCCAGGATCGAAATACATGCGCGCTGCTGACCCCCAGGACATAGCCTTTGCCCGCGCGACGCAGTTGCTGTTCAATGTCACCGACACCGTAGACCGTATCGCCTGCAACCCACTTGAACGGGACAGGCGCGGCTATGGCGCGTGCGATCATTCTCGTCGCAAGCTTTGGTTTGGTCGCAAAGCCGGTATCGGGGGGCACGTATGCGGCTTTCAGTCGATCTGGATCGTCGGTCCATTCCTTCGGAAGATACAGCGCGCGGTCGATGAAAGCATGACCGTGGCGCGAAACGTAGGCCGCGAAGACGCCGATCTGGCAGTTCGTGATCTTGCCCGCCGAACCAGTGTACTGACGCGCCACGCCGCACGACGCTTTGCCCTGTTTGAGAAAGCCGGTCTCATCGATCACGAGGACCGCGTCATCGTCCGCCAAATGCTCGATGACATAATCGCGGACGATATCGCGCAAGGCATCCGCATCCCAATCCCTGCGACCCAGGATCGCCTGTTGCCGCCATGGGCCAGGATCGCCTGCGGCCTCAGCGCGCATCCAACCAGTCTTGCGTTGCTCATCTCCAAGCAGACCTTCCAGAAACAAGCCAGCATTCTTCGCAACACGCTCTTGCCCAAACAATGGACGTATCCGCTTCTTGATCTCCCGAAGCGACGCCGCCCACAACGCAAGCGTCTCTTCAATCGACGCTGTCCGCGTCCACGATGTTCGAATCATGGTTGCCCATGGATTCAGAAAACCTCACAAAAGGCAACTGTATTGCTAGGGTTATTCATTTTCGACTTTTGCAACAATATCGGCACCTTTGAGACATGCCGGGGCGGTCTGACGATGTCCGTTGATCGGGTAGAGCAGAAGTCTCGTTTCGGGGCCGTCAGGACCGTTGTTGACCCGACTCGGGCATAGCAGAACCGCTCACTCGATCGCCTGCAGATATTCGGTTTGATCTGTCTCCCGGGAAGGCCTTGATGTCATAGTAATGCGCATTTTGCGGCGCGAGCTTGCCCTCGGTAATCGCACGGATATTAGGCGCCTCGCGTATCAGGCAGCCTTGGAGAGTTGTCCGTGCGGATCGATGACGAACTTGTTCGCGACGCCGGCGTCGAAGTTCTTGTAGCCGTCCGGGGCCTGCTCAAGACCAATCACCTTGACATTGACGATCTCAGCAATGGGCAGTCTGTCCCAAAGAATCGCCTGCATGAGCTGCCGATTGTATTTCAGAACCGGCGTCTGGCCGGTATGAAGGGCATGGGACTTTGCCCAGCCTAGCCCGAGGCGCAGGCTGAGATTGCCGTGCTTGGCGGCTTGTTCTTGCGCGCCCGGATCGTCCGTTACGTACAGGCCGGGAATGCCGATCGCGCCGGCTGCCCGCGTGATCTCCATCAGGCTGTTGAGCACGACAGCAGGCGCTTCGACGGTCTTTCCGTCTGCTCCTTGCGCCTTTGCTTCGAAGCCGACGCAGTCGATCGCGCAATCGACCTCTGGAACGCCGAGCACGTCGGCGACGAGTTCGCCCAGGCGATCATGCCTGGTGAGGTCGATCGGCTCGAAGCCGACTTTCTTGGCGTGGGCGAGCCGCTCCTGGTTCATGTCTCCGATCAGCACGGCTGCTGCGCCCAGGATGCGCGCGGACGCTGCGGCCGCGAGGCCGACCGGCCCGGCGCCGGCGACATAGACGGTCGATCCGACGCCGACCTTGGCGGTGACCGCTCCGTGGAATCCGGTCGGCAGAATATCGGACAGGCAGGTCAGATCGCGGATTTTTTCCATTGCCCGCGCCTTGTCCGGAAACTTGAGCAGGTTGAAATCCGCGTAGGGCACCATCACATAGTCGGCTTGCCCGCCGATCCATCCGCCCATATCGACATATCCATAAGCGCCTCCGGCACGATCGGAGTTGACGTGAAGGCAGACGCCTGTGTCACCCTCTCGACAAGTCCGGCAGCGGCCGCATGCGACGTTGAAAGGGACCGACACAAGATCGCCGATCTCAAGATACTCGACGTCCCGACCCCTCTCGATCACTTCGCCGGTAATCTCATGTCCGAGCACCATGCCGGCCGGTGCAGTCGTGCGGCCCCGAACCATGTGCTGGTCGGAGCCGCAGATATTTGTGGTTACCACCTTGAGAATGACGCCGTGATCGATCGTTTTCCCGGCCGGATTGCGAAAGGTCGGAAAGTCGATCTTCTGAACTTCGACGTGGCCGGGTTTGAGGTAAACCACGCCACGGTTGGAATTAGAGGCCATCTCAATCTCCTTTGGGTTTCACTCTGGACCGTCGAGTCCGGGTCGAATTCGCGGACCGTCAGGCCCTCCAGGCCGATCTACGAATCATGCTGCAGAAATTGCCGCGCCTGAAAGCGGGCGAGCACGTCGGCCTTGACGTTGCCGAATGTCGTTTCAGGCTTGTGTTTGATGCCGTCGTAGAACGCTTGAAGGATGTCTTCCTTGAAGTGTTCGGTGCGCGGATGCGCGCGGACGACCGCCTCACGTTCCGCGTCGCTGTATTCGGCATAGGCCAGCCCCAGCACATCCATCTCGACTCCGGCCGTCACCAGGGCGACGACGGGGTGCATGTGCTGCGGGATGCCCGGCGTCGTGTGCAGAGCGATCGCGGTCCAAACTGTATCGATGTCGCGCTGCGCAACCCCGTGGCCGCGGAGGAAATCGCGGGCGGCGTTTGCGCCGTCGACTTCGAAGCGTTCACGGGCACTGCAGTGCGCAGGCGTCAGGCCCATGTCGTGAAACAGGCCCATGTCGTGAAACATGGCGCCCGCATAGAGAAGTTCGCGATCGAACTTCAGCGAGCGACGCTTTCCGGCAAGCGCACCCCAGTAGTAGACACGACTCGAATGGTGAAACAGCAGTGCGGACTCGGTATCCCGGACGAGCTCTGTGATCTCACGGGCGAGGCTACTGTCGGGAATGTGGATTCCTTCGACTGCGAACGCTTTCCCGGCCGCCAGCGTCATTTCGCTTCTCCTGTTGAGCAAGCCCGCGATGCTCGTGCACAAAGAGCATGATACGCCGCGCCGGAAGGATCGATTAAAAAGGGATTTAGTATTCTTACGTCTTCGTCATCGCTATTGTAGATCCGCAAGATCGGCGACGTACGTTCAAACCGTCGCTATCGCGCCACTGATCATAAATGCCTTCGGCGGGCCGAACGGGCCGCAAGATGCTTGCAATCACGACTGATTGAAAAAGAGTTGTCTTAGCCCATGGATATCAAGCCGTTGTTGGGCCTTTGTGGCGTTCTCATCGCTGCGATGACGTCCGAGTTTAACGACCAGGTTACATCGGTCGCGCTGAGCGACGTCCGCGGTGCACTCGGGATCAGCCACGATGCCGGAACCTGGATCGAAAGCCTGTATGTGTCGGCCGAGATCATCGGCATGGCGATCTCGCCCTGGCTGCTGGTGACCTTCACGTTAAGGCGCTGGACGCTTTTTGCGATCGCGCTCTGCGGAGTCTCGAGCGTGCTGATCCCGTTCAGCCCGAACATCGAGGCGATCTACACCCTGCG
The DNA here is from genome assembly GCA_900129675.1 of Bradyrhizobium erythrophlei. GTDB lineage: Bacteria > Pseudomonadota > Alphaproteobacteria > Rhizobiales > Xanthobacteraceae > Bradyrhizobium > Bradyrhizobium erythrophlei_A. The sequence continues at coordinate 464,907 of FSRD01000002.1, forward strand.
GTTACTGCAGGGCCTCGCGGGAGGCCTGATCATTCCGCTGCTGATGACCACGGCGTTTCGTGTTCTCACGCCCGTCATCCGGCTCTACGGCCTGGCCGTCTACGCCTTGACAGCGACCTTCACGCCCGCGCTGGCCTCAACGGTGGCCGCGCTCTGGACCGATATCGTGGACTGGCGTTTCGTATTCCTGCAGACTATTCCGCTCTGTTCGCTGGCCGGCGTCCTCGTCTGGTACTGCCTGCGTCAGGATCAGCCGAACTACGAGCGGTTTCGCATGCTGGACTGGCGCGGCGCGCTGCTTCTGGTGATCGGGACCGGCGCCCTGAGCACCATGCTGTATCAGGGTGACCGGCTCGACTGGTTCAACTCAAGCCTGATCTGTGTGCTGGCGCTGGTGAGCGCCGTCGCCATCCCGCTGTTGCTGGTCAATGAGTGGTTCCACCCTTTGCCGTTTCTGAAGCTGCAGATGCTCGGCCGCCGCAACATCGCCTACGGTGCCCTTGGTCTGTTCACCTTTCTTCTTATCGGCCAATCCGGTTCGGCCGTGCCCTTGCGGTATCTGCAGGAAGTCCAGGGTTACAGACCGCTGCAATCCAACCTGATCACGCTCGAGATCGCTGCATCGCAACTGGCGATGCTGCCCGCGATGGCGCTGCTGCTGGATTACAAGCGGGTCGATTCGCGTGTCGTCAGCATGGTCGGGCTGGGATTGATCCTCGCATCCTGCATCGGTTCCTCCTTTCTCACGGTTTACTGGAACCGGGACCAATTCTATCTATGGCAGCTGCTCCAGGCGGTCGGGCAGCCGATGGTGATCATGCCGCTGCTCATGATGACCACCAATAGCGTTGCCGGCCCGGCAGAAGGTCCTTTCGCGGCCGCGCTGGTCAACACATCGCGCGCCGTTGCCGAGGCAGCGAGCGCCTGGTTCGTGGCGTTGATCGTTCGCTGGCGCAGCGCGCTGCATTCCGACCGCATCATCGACCAGGCTGGCCAGGACCGCTGGCGGGTGCTCCAGAGCAACGGCGTGCTGCCCCAGTATCCGCCGCCGTTGACGCCAGCCGGTCAGCCCCGCTTGCCGAACAGCCTGGAAGCCTTCCGTCACGCCGTGGAGCAGCAGGCAGCGATTTTATCGACGAGCGACACCTATCTGATCCTCGGAGCCCTGACCGTGTTCTTGATGGTCGTGGTGATGACGTTGCCGGTCCGCACCATTCCGCCACGCATCCTGTTTGCAAAGCATTAGGGAAATTCGCATGGCCGAGGATTTAGCCGAAGCCGAGACGCGACCCGCCGCGCCGGAGCAAAACGAAAAGTCAGACCTGGCCCTGCGGCGCAGGATCGACGTTTCATCTCAGCAGAAGAATGGCGAGTCTTCTGACCCCAAGGATCAGGAAGCAGATAAGCTTCCCGCGGCACTGCCGCGCTGGCCCTTCGTTCTGGTCGGACTCGTCGTGGCGATCTTCGCTGCGGGGGTCCTGTATGTCATTTTTCGCCCGCGCCCGGACGTACGGACCGCCGATGCTTATGTGATGGTCCATTACGCCACGATCGCGCCGCGCATCACCGGACAGATCGCCACGGTGCCGGTTGACGACAACGACGTCGTCAAGACCGGACAGGTGCTCGCGACTCTCGACCCGCGCGACAATAAAACTGCTCTGGCTTCCGCCGAATCGGCGGTGGCACGCGACAGGTCGAAATTGGATGAGATATCCGCGACCGTATCGCGCCAGCCGTCGATCATAGAAGAGCAACAAGCCGCCGTTGCGTCGGCACGCGCCAGGCTCGCTTTCGCGCAGGCGGACGCGCGCCGCTACGGCAATCTCGCCACAACGGGAGCCGGCACCATGCGGGAGCACCAGGAGGCCGACAGCACGCTTCAGCAGGGTCAAGCCTCGTTGGATAGCGCCGAGGCTTCGCTCGATGCGGCCCGCCGGCAATTGGACGTGCTCAAGGCCGAGAGGTCGGCGGCCCAGGCTGTGGTCAAGGCGGATGAAGCTCAACTTGAGCAGGCCAGGCTCAATCTGTCCTATACGCAGATCAGGGCACCGATCGATGGCATGGTGGGCGAGCGGTCCGTGCAGGTCGGCAACTACGTCGCCCCGGGTACGACGCTGATGACCGTCGTGCCGCTCGATCAGGTCTATATCGAAGCGAACTATCTCGAGGTGGAACTGCGGCACGTCCGCAGCGGCCAGCCCGTAACCATCCATCTTGACGCCTACGACATCGACCTCAAAGGGACGGTGGATAGCGTGCCGCCGGCCTCCGGCGCCGCCTTCGCACCGATCGCGCCCAACAACGCTACCGGCAATTTCACCAAGATCGTGCAACGGCTGCCGGTCAAGATCGTCGTGACGCCCGGGCAACCTTTGGCTAAGCTCCTGCGCGTGGGCCTGTCGGTCGAGACCACCATTCATACGGGACTGGAGGACGTCGTGTACGAACAGCGCAGATCAACCGATCGCGTGACCGGGCGTTAACTGGTGCGTGCCTTACGTCTTGCGGCGTACCTCTCCGGCCCGATGTTAGGCATCGGTCTGACCGGCTGCACCGTTGGGCCGGACTTCCAGAGCCCCGAGATAAGAGAAGCACCCAGGAGATCGGCGTTAGATGGCGGAAGCGTGCCGAGCCGGACAGTCGAGGGCGCGGTCGACATAGCGTGGTGGAAAAGCTTCCGGGATATTCAGCTGTCCTCGCTGGTCGAAAGGCTGGTATCGCAAAACCTGGACCTCGAGACGGCGGCGGAACGCGTGATCCAGAGCATGGCGCAGCGCCGGGTGGCAGCCTCTCAGGGACTGCCGCAGATCGACGGACAATCATCAAGTACCTATAATCGCCAAAGCCCGAACGGCACGCTCTCCTTGCTCGTCCCTAGACCCGGCGCGCCGCTGGAATATCCCCTGTTGCGGGATGGCTTGACGTCATCATGGCAACTGGATCTGTTCGGTCGCGTTCGGCGGGCGGTGGAAGCCGCCGACGCCGCCACCCTGGCGGCCGTGGAGAACCGGCACGGCGTCGCGCTCGCGGCGGTCGCCGAACTGGCTCAAGGCTACATGCAATTGCGCGGAACCCAGAACCGTCTTGGGATCGCGAAACGCAATCTTCGCCTTGCCGAAGAGAATGTGGACCTGGTGAACAAGCGTTTCGGCGGCGGAGTCGCCACGACGCTCGACCTGGCGCAAGCCCGGGCTCAACAGGCCACCATTGCCGCAACCCTGCCGCCACTGCGTAGCCAGGAGGCGGAGTTCATTAACGTTATCGGACTCTTGCTGGGCTATGCTCCCCGCGCGCTCGAGGCCGAGTTGCATCGTTCTCAAATATTGCCGCGTGTGCCGCATAAGGTTCCGGTGGGCCTGCCCGGAACGCTGGTGCGCCGCCGGCCGGACGTGCGCGAGGCTGAGGCACGACTGCATGAAGCCACGGCGCAGACCGGAGTCGCGGTGGCGAGCTTTTATCCTGACGTGACATTGAACGGTGCCGTCGGCGTGGAAAGCTTGCAGCTGACCAATCTGTTCTCCCCGACGTCGACCGCATTCGCTCTGGGGCCGTCCGTTTCCATTCCGATCTTCGAAGGGGGACGGTTGCGGGGTACCCTGACGCTGCGCGAATCGCAAGAGCGGGAGGCCGCCATCATCTTTCAGAAAACCGTGTTGCGGGCCTGGAAGGAGGTCGACGACGCCATCACGGCCTATCGCGAAGCGCAAGTACGGCGCGGCCACGTCGCCCGGTCCGTCACTGAAAATCAGGCCGCTCTGCAAGCCGCCAGGCAACGTTACTCGGAGGGTGCGATCGACTTCCTGAATGTCATCACGGCACAAGCTCAGTTGCTGCAGAGCGAAAATGATCTTGCCGACAGCGACACGCAGATTGCGACGTATCTCATCAGTCTTTATCGCGCCCTCGGGGGAGGATGGGAGGTCGCAGATGTCGCCTTTGGTGGGGATGATATGCCGCGACAGAAGATTGAAACACGATAGAGGGCCGCTCGAGAGCCGTTTGCGTTCGCGGCGCAGCTCCCGAATGATACGGCCGAATGACTTGGCGGTCTGTCTGTCACCAATCTCATTCGGCGGGCGTGCCAGCAAGATTTTCCCGGCGGCTTTTGATGACAGGGGACTCAAGGGAAGTGATGAGAAATGCGCCTATAGCCTTTAGGGTCTTTCTTGCGGGCGTTCTCTGCCGAAACGATTATCGCCTCAAGTTGGTCGAGGAGCAGCGGGTGCGCATAGGCGGCTCCATGACGGCGATCTTGCGTGCGCTCTGCGCGCTCGGTGTTAGGGCGTCCGCACCTTGATGCCGCCAAGGGCATTGGCGGCCTTGACGAAATCCTGGTCGAAGCTGATGAAGGCCTCACAGCCATCTGCTTTGGCCAGATGCAGACCATCCGCAAAGTCCACGCCCTGCCGCACCCAGCCCAGCGCCTTCGCCGCGGCGGTAGCATCTTCCAGACTTGCGCGCGGCAGCCCCGCGAAATCGGAGAGGGCCTTGGCGCACTGGGCAGCGGAAAACCCATAGACGCTGCGCAGTACCCACTCGGTCTCTAGCAGCACTGTTGTGCAGATGAAGACATCATTGTTGTCGATCAGCCTGCGCGCCCGGGCAGCCTGTCCGGCATCGTCGCCCACCAGATAGCGGACGATGAGATTAGTATCGATTGCGAGCATGCCGCCGTTTCGCCTCGGCGGCGATCCCCGCTTCCAAATCCGCGATGGATTTTGCCGGCCCCTTACAAGGTAGGGAGCCAAATACGTCTTTCGGCCGGGTGGGCGCAAAAGCGGGCTTCGCCTTCAGCAATACGCCCTCGGGGGTATCCTCCACCACCAGTTCCATTCCGGCGGGCCAGTGCAGCCGTTCCCGGATCGCCTTGGGCAATATCACCTGGCCCTTGGTCGAGACGGTGGTTGTCAGGTTTTTCGGCTTGGCGGACATGGGAGCTTCATCGGGTAAGACGAAAGTAAGATAGGCAGGATTCAACCGGATGGCAAGGCCTGTGCCGGGACCTCGAGATGCGGCCAATCCCTTACGTCCAGGTGAGCTCCGTCATTCGCATCAATATCAAGCGCGTTTTTTGGAACGAGCCGAGCCTGTCAGTGAGGCGCTGTCGCAATGCTCGATGCCAGGATGACGAAAATTCTGAAGATGGGCGGCGAGATTGGCGAAATCATCGGCGCGCGGGTCGCTGCGGCGCCAGACCAGTTCAATCGTCCGCGAGTAACCGGCCAGCGGCAAAGGCACATATTCGATGCCGTTGATTTCGGTGACCGCCAGTGCTGGCATCAAGGTGCATCCCTCGCCCGCTGCGACCATGTATTTCAGGGTCTCAAGACTGGTCGCGTGGCGGTTTGCGGCATCGATCTCGGAGCATGCCTCGAGCGCCTGCTCGCGAAGGCAATGGCCTTCTTCAAGCAACAGGCGCTCGTTGGCCTTCAGGCCCACCCATCCCATGCCGCGCTGTGATGTGGCCGAATGGCCGCGTGGACACGCCATTACGAAGGGTTCCCGGAACAGAGGGGCTTCACTCAACCCCGGTTCGATGACGGGAGCCGACATGACGACGGCATCGAGATCACCGCGGATCAGCGCCGCAATTAAATCGTCGGTTCTGCCTTCGCCGAGGACGAGGGAGAGAGCGGGATAGCGCGCGCGCAGATCGTGGAGGACGTGGGGGAAATAATAGGGTCCGAGTGTCGCTATCGCGGACAGCCGGAGCGTGCCACCGAAGGGTTCGTCGGAGCGGCTGGCGAGATCGAGGAGGCCACGTGCCTCAAGTAATATCTTGCGCATTTGATCGACGAGTTGCTGCCCTTCTGCGGTCACGATCAAACGCCTGGTCGTGCGCTCGAAAATGACCGTCTTGAGCCGGGCTTCGAGCTTGCTCACTTGCACGGAGAGGGAGGGTTGGGCGACGTGACACCGCTCGGCCGCCTTGACGAAGCTGCCAAGCTCCGCAACGGCGACGGCGTATTCAAGATCGCGAAGAGACAGGCCCGAGACATTCATACGCCAGCATATAGGTGATGACTATCAATAATCAACGAAGGTTGTGATAATCCTATTGGTGAAGATGTCGCCCGCGGGGGCCTTCCGCCACGCTAGATCCATCCCTGCAATTCGCGGCGGACGATGGTCTCGATCAAGCGCATCCCGCCGTCACTGGCGTTGAGGCATTGAATCCGGGCAAATTCTTCGCCGCCGCCCTCAAAGAAATACCCGGCGTTCTCCTCGCCGATCTCCTCGATCGTTTCCAGGCAGTCCGCTGAGAACCCCGGGGTCAGGACAGCGATGCGCTTCACGCCGCTGGCCGCAAGCGCCTTCACGGTTTCATCGGTGTAGGGCTTAAGCCATTCGGCCGATCCAAAGCGCGACTGGAACGTGACGATGAACTTGTCCATGGGCAGTCCCAGGCGCAAGCGGATCAGTTCCCCGGTTCGCTGGCAGTGCTCGTAATAGGGATCGCCCTTGGCCAGCGTCTCGGCCGGCATGCCGTGGAACGAGGCGACGAGCACCTCCGGCTCGAAACTCAGACCATCCCGCCTTTCCGTGATCGAGCGCGATATCTCCTCGATGTAGGAGGTGTCGTCATAATAGGGAGCGGCCACACGAAGGACGGGTTGCCGCCGCATCTTGGCCAGCGCCTCGAACACCTTGTCACAGGCTGTTGCGCTCGTGGCCGCGGAATACTGCGGATAGAGCGGCAGTAGCAGGAGCCGGTCGCATCCCTGATCCGCCAATCGGTCGATAGCCGATTTGAGCGACGGATTTCCATATCGCATGCCCCAGTCGACGACGACGTCAACCGAGTTTGGACCCAGCAGGCCGGCGTCGATCGCGGCCTGCAGTTTCTCGGCCTGCGCGCGCGTGATCGTCTTCAGCGGGCTCTCGTTCAATTCGCGATTCCAGATCGTCTTATAGTCTTTCCCCTTCGTGGCTGGGCGAGACGTGAGGATCAACCCGTTGAGAATGAAAAACCAGATCAGACGCGGTGCTTCGATGACCCTTCGATCCGAAAGAAACTCCGAAAGATAGCGTCGCATCGACCAGTAATCGGTTGCGTCGGGCGTGCCTAGGTTGCTCAGCAGAATGCCGATTTTGCGGGGTGTGACGGAGTTGGCTTTCGGAGGCTGCGAAAACGCCTCCTTTGGCAGGCTTGCAAGGTTCGCGCTGTAGAAGGTCATGTGTGCCTCGAAGTAATCGCCATGATTGGGCGCCGAGCGAGATTGGCCTGCCGTTGCGGGGAGGGCCGACGCTTCAGTTGTCGGCACCTATCGTTTCCGCCTGTTCGTGACGACGCTCGGGCATCGCCGAGTGCCAGGCCGAGTTCCTGCCATACCGCCTTCATGGCCTGTGCGAGTTCCGCGATCAGGCGGGCCCCATGGAATGGGCCCGGTGTGATGCGCAGCCGCTCGGTGCCGCGCGGCACGGTCGGATAATTGATTGGCTGGATGTAGATTCCATGCCGTTCGAGCAGCAGGTCACTCGCCAACTTGCAGAGATCGGGATCGCGGACCATCACCGGCACGATATGCGTGTCGGTCGCCATCACTGGCAGGCCGGCTTGCGCAAGCGCCGCTTTCGTCGCGGCGACTGCCGCCTGCTGGTCGGCTCGCTCGACCTGGGAGACCTTCAGATGCGCGATGGACGCCGTCGCGGCAGCCGCGACCGCGGGTGGCAAGGCGGTCGTGAAGATGAAGCCTGGCGCATGCGAGCGTACCGCATCGATCACGGCACTCTTGCCGGCGATATAGCCGCCGAGGGTTCCGAACGCCTTGGCGAGGGTGCCTTCGATCACGTCGATGCGGTGCATCACGTCGTCGCGCTCAGCAATGCCGGCCCCGCGCGCGCCGTACATGCCGACCGCATGGACCTCGTCGATGTAGGTCATGGCGTTGTGGCGCTCGGCCAGATCACAGATCCCGGCGATTGGCGCGATGTCGCCGTCCATCGAATAGACGCTCTCGAATATGATCAGCTTTGGCCGGTCGTTTCCAGCGCGGATCAGAAGTTCTTCCAAATGGGCGATGTCGTTGTGGCGCCAGATCAGCTTGGCGCAGCCGGCGGCGCGCACGCCCTCGATCATCGAGTTGTGGTTGAGCGCATCGGAAAGGATGAGACAGTCCGGCAGCAGCCTGGCGATGGTCGCGATGCCGGCAAGATTGGAAACATAGCCGGATGTGAAGACCAGGGCCGCCTCCTTGCCATGCAGGTCGGCGAGTTCGTCTTCGAGCGCGACGACCGCCCGGTTGGTGCCTGAGATGTTGCGCGTTCCGCCAGCTCCGGCGCCCATCGTGCGCGCCGTATCGCACATGGCGCCGACTACTTTCGGGTGCTGGCCCATTCCGAGATAATCGTTGGAGCACCAGATGACGACGGCGCGCTTGCCGGCCGGGCTATGCCAGTGGGCATGAGGGAAGCGACCAGCCTGACGCTCGAGATCGGCGAAGACGCGGTAACGGCGCTCGTCCTTGAGCGCGGCGAGCGTCGATTCAAAATGAGCGACATAGTCGACCATGGTCAGTTCGTCCTTCGGCGCTTCTAATTGGAATACCTGTCCGCGCTGAGAGGGGGGCAGCGCGGACAGGGTGCCAAGGGCAGACGGCATTCGGGGCGCTGCCGATCTACCCGAGGGTTGAGGTTTCAGATGCTATTCGGCTGCCTCGGTCACGGGGTTGGGTACGATCCTCGACCGAGCGAACTTGGCGATCGCGTCGGCCACGCCCTTGCCGTAGGCCGGATCGGCCTGCGTGCAGTTGGCGATGTGACGCTCGACGACGGGCTGAGAAGCGCCATTGATCGCGCGCGCGGTGTTGTCGAACAGCACCTGCCGCTGGGCGGGCGACATCATGCGGAAGAGGTTGCCCGGCTGCGAGAAGTAGTCGGTATCCTCCCGGTGGTTCCAGCGCGCCGCCGCGCCTTCGGTCTTCAACGGCGGCTCCGAGAAATCGGGTTGCGCCTGGAGCGCACCGCGGCTGTTCGGCTCATAATGGGTGCCGCGGCCACCATTGCCATCGACGCGCATCGCGCCGTCGCGATGGTAGCTATGGACCGGGCATTTCGGGGCGTTCACCGGAATCTGCGAGTGATTGACGCCGAGCCGGTAGCGCTGGGTGTCGCCGTAGGAGAACAGGCGGCCTTGGAGCATCTTGTCCGGAGAGAAGCTGATGCCGGGGACGATGTTTGTCGGGGCGAACGCGGCCTGTTCGACATCCTGGAAGAAGTTTTCCGGATTGCGATTGAGTTCCATAACCCCGACTTCGATCAACGGATGGTCTTTTTTCGGCCAGACCTTGGTCAGATCGAACGGATTGATCGGATAGTTGTCGGCTTCCTCTTCCGTCATGATCTGCACATAGAGCGTCCACCGTGGGAAATCGCCGCCTTCGATGGCCTCGAAGAGATCGCGCATGTGACTCTCGCGATCGCCGCCGATCGCCGCCACCGCTTCGGCATCCGTCATGTTCTGGATGCCCTGCTGCGTACGGAAGTGGAACTTTACCCAGAAGCGCTCATTCTGAGCGTTGAAGAAGCTGTAGGTATGGCTGCCGAAGCCGTGCATATGGCGCCAGGTCCTCGGGATGCCGCGCTCGCTCATCACGATCGTGATCTGATGCAGCGCTTCCGGCAGCAGCGTCCAGAAATCCCAGTTGTTGTCGGCGCTGCGCATTCCGGTGCGCGGATCGCGCTTAATGGCATGGTTCAGATCGGGGAACTTCAGCGGGTCTTTGATGAAGAAGACCGGCGTGTTGTTCCCGACGAGATCCCAGTTGCCTTCGTCGGTGTAGAATTTCAGGGCGAAGCCCCGAATGTCACGTTCGGCATCGGCCGCGCCGCGCTCGCCGGCGACACTCGAGAAGCGAGCGAACATCTGGGTCTGCTTGCCGACCTCGGCGAAGATCTTGGCCTTGGTGTAGCGGGTGATGTCGTGCGTCACCGTGAAGGTGCCGAAGGCGCCGGCGCCCTTCGCGTGCATGCGCCGCTCGGGAATCACTTCGCGGTCGAAGTGGGCGAGCTTCTCCAGGAACCACACATCCTGCAGTAGCGCGGGTCCGCGCGGGCCGGCGGTCATAATGTTGTTGTCGTCAACGACAGGGGCGCCGAATGCGGTCGTCAGTTTATTACTCATTGTCTGGCCTCCTTTGATGGTCCTGGGCTGCTGCGCCATCGAGATTCGGTGGTGCCGAACACGACCATAGGAGGCGATGATTATTAGAGGAAATATATACTTCCGCAGAATCTTATAGGATTTTCCTATGAGTTGGCGCGTTCAAAGCGGACAGCCAAACGTTCGAAATTATCGCTTGTTCTCAATGCGATGACAAAATCGAATCGTTCCCTCTGAGACGGTGGAACGCTGCCGAACTCATCACGGTGTGCCGTAGTCGGGTTCGCCCTGGCCGAACTGTTGCAACGAAGACCGACCGGATATGCTCACGCAAAAAGGAGCAACTAGTGCAGCAACCAACTGCTGCCGATTTGAGGAAATCGAAAATTAGAATTTTGTGTTGCGCCCGTCACAGACGTGATCGAACAAGCCGCGAGCGGCATCAAATAGATCACGTTGATGATTGCGTCGGTTGGCCCGTGCGAAGTCCAAAGCCACGGGAGGCAAGCATGGACCGAAGGCATTTTCTCACTGCTGCGATTGTCGCACCGCTGCTCGTACCCGCGTCGCGGACGCGTGTGAGCGCGGCTGCAGACGGCAGCGAGATACGCGGAACGCTGCGCCGGTTGACCGAGCGTGATTTGGGCGACAATCGGGCAACGTTCATGCCGGACGGTAAGACGCTATTGTTCGCATCTAAACGCTCGGGCCGATCCCAGATTTGGGCAATGGATCGCGACGGCAGTCTCCCCCGACAGATCCACCAGAGCCAAGGCAACGACCATGGCCGCGTTGCGCCGAGTGCCGACGGCAGCCGGCTGTGCTTGAGCTCGGATCGCAGCGGCCAAAACGTCGTGTATGTGCTCGATCTCGCGAGCGGCGGAATCACACCCGTTTCGGACCCGGCATATTGGAGCTTCGGCCCTGCTTGGTCGTCGCGCGACCTCATCGCCTTCTTCTCGCGCAAGGGAGGGAATGTCATGAACATCTGGACGGTACGCCCTGATGGATCGCAGCCGCGGCAGATTACTGACCAGCCGGGCGAAAGCCGCCAACCATGGTGGTCGCCGGACGGTTCCACGCTGGCGTTCTCCGCCAATCACGGGACCAGCGCCTTTGCCGTGTGGCTCGCGAATACCGTCGGATCGGAAATGCGAGCGATCACCCAGCGGGGCAGCTTCGAGCAGCCATTCTGGAGTCCAGACGGCAACAAGATCGCGGTCTCCGCAAGAATCGAAGAGCCTCATTACCGGATCTACATAATGAACGCTGACGGTTCCAATCCCGCACCGATAAGCCAGCCGGCGAACATAGACAACGTCCATCCGGCTTGGTCGCCGGATGGACACAGCATCGTCTTCACGTCGGGCACGGAAACCGGAGCGCTCTACATCTTCGATCTAACCTAAGAGACCTGCTGCGGCAGCGACGACAACGGCGTCGAGCCAATCCGCACAGCACGGTCACCTGACAGGAGTCGTCACGGTTACCAATCAAATGAGGCGCGGTCCAAGACTTGCGGTCCAAGACTTGTGGTCCAAGACTTGGCGCAATCGAGCGTCGGGCCTGTACCGATTGGACACGCGCTCTGAGATTGCCCCCGCAGTTGCCCTGCGCGCTTTGTCTTCCGAAGGCGACCGTAGTGGGTAACGACTGCCTTTCCCTCCTACGCGCCTCGAAATCATTACCGCAACGGCGCAGGCGTGAAGCCCAATATGAATCTTATGCGTTTTGCCATCTCTGCCGCCTCAGAGCCAGCCGGCTCAGCTCGCGGCGAGCGAAGGACTCGATTACGCGCATTCCGCCGTCACTGTCGTTCAGGCATTCGCGGCCTCTCTGAGAGGAGCGAGCAAGAACCGAAATGCGAAACAGTTTTGGGCGCAGTTTAGCTGGCAGGCCGCTCGCGATTGGCTGGGAGCCGCAAGCGACGCTCACCGCTTTGTCTTCGCCGACCAACGGTTCAGAAGGCAACCTGCGTACGCATCGCGAATGCGTCGAACCTGGCGCCCGCATCCCCGGTGTTGGTCGGGCTGACCTGCTTGGCAATGTTGCCGTGCAGGTAATCAAACATAAAACGAACGTTGCTATTGACGTACCAGTTCAATCCCGCAGTGTAGATTGTCTGCCGCCCACCCGCAACGCCATTTGCAGTCCCTAGGAGTCCGTCCAGATAGGTGCTGCGACGGGCATTTATTGGCATGTTAGCCGGCTCAGGCAGCCTTTGCGAGGGTGAACAGCTTCAGGAGGTTGTGGGCGGTGCAGATCATGGCCCACTCGGCACGCACTTTTTCGACACCCCGCAACAGGAACTGGCGGAAGCCGCGCGCCTGTTTGATCTGTCCGAAGACCGGTTCGACCACTTGCTTTCTCAATCGGTAGGGCGTTTCGAAGCCGCCATCGTCGATCTTCTTTCGCATCCGTTGGGTCAGCGGTCCGCCGATTTTTCCGTTCGCGGCTGTCGGGTGTTTGGCGCGTCCAGGCGCGACATAGCCGTCAACGCGATGTGCTTCGAGCGCTTCGAGATTGGATTCGCTGCAGTAGCCGGAGTCCGCTGAGGCCTGCTCCGGCGTGCGGCCGAGATTGTTCTCGATGGCCTCGATCAGGGGCACCAGCTGGCCCTGATCGTTGCCGCACTGCGTCAGTTCGTGCGCGACAATGATCTGGGCGCCTGCGTCGACGGCGGCCTGTGCATTATAGGCCTGAACGAAGCCATCCTTCGACTTCATGATGCGGCTTTCCGGATCGGTGAAGTTGCGTTGCGACTTGGGATCAGGCTGGTCCGACGCCGGCGCCGCCGGTTTGCCCGGCTTCTTGCGGCCTTCGGCTTGGCGCTGCTGTTCCTTTTCGGCCTCGATGCGACGCTCTTCCTCCGCGGCCAGCCTGGCGTCGGCCTCCAGCGCCGCCATCGCCTGCTGGATCTTCGCCAGCCGCTTCTCCTTGTCGCCAGCCCAATCCGGCAGCTCGTCGCCGCGTTTGTCTTTGCCGAAAGTCTCGTCCTCCTGAGCATCCGCCGCCTCAGCGGCCGCCAGCATGCGAGCGACCTCGGCTTTCAATTCCGCCTCGCGTTTCTTCATGCGCTCATAACTCATCGCTTTATGTTTCGACGCGTTCGCTTTGATCTTCGTGCCATCCAGCGCGACATGGCCGAGTTTGACCAGCCCTGCCGTCTCGCACAACTTCAGAACCTGCAGGAACAGTGCGCCGAGCGCCTTCAAATGCCGCTTGCGGAAGTCGCTGATCGTGCGAAAATCCGGCGGATCGAGCGCGACAATCATTACAAAATCATTCCGTTCGCGGCAGGCCTTCGCGATCCGCCGCGATGAATACAGCCCACTCGCATAGCCGTGCAGCAGAAGCGCCACCATCATGCGCGGGTCGAACGGCGGCTGCCCGAGCCCGCTCACATAGCTGCCCGTGATCTCCTTGAGATCGAGGCTCTCCCGCACCAGTTCAACGATAAACCGCGAGACATGGCCTTTCGGCACGAAGTCCTGCACGTTCGGCGGCAGAAGCAGCGTCTGATCGATATTCCAGGGGCGAAAATACTTGCTCATCGCCCAAGGTTGAATCAGACTCGCTCAGAATTGAACAGCCACTATTCGGACAGGCTCCTAGTCTAGTTGATCGTTCAGACTGATGGTGCTAACGCGGCCGGCAATCTCCCACGCGCCCCAACCGCCGCCCCATAGCGAGAACGGATTTGCAGGGATGATGCCGCCATAGGCGGCATAGGCAGGAATATAAGGGTGGGTCTCGCCTGTCAGTACGAGACTGGCTTGGGCGTAACCGCCATCGAATTTCAGGCTCGGCAAGCCCGGGAGATTGTTGCGAGCGACGTTGTACCAGAAATATTCCCCCTGGAAGAACAGCGGCCCGTAAGTCGCCGCCGCTTCGGCGCTGTAGACCTGCGCCCCCGATACACCCGTCATTGAGCCGGTGCCGATGACCTCCGTCGGATCGATCCGCAATTCCGGTCGGTCGTCCAATTTCAGAGTGAACGAGTTGTCGACCAGGTTGTGCGGAGGCTTGATCAGAAATTCGGCATTGGCCCCGAGATGCAGAGAATAGTCGTTGCCGCTGATGACCTGACCGGCGACACGGACCGTCGCGCCGAGTTGCTCCGTCGAGCCATTGGGGTTGGTGCTGGAGGCCGAATGGATCGCGCCCGTGGTAGGCCCGGTCGCATAGGCCCCGGCCCAGAAGATGTCATTGTACCACCGCGCTCCAAAGGCGGATCGCCTGTTGCCCGCCGCAATATTGACAGCGATCACCTCCGAGGAGGCTCGTTCAAGAAACAGGGTGTCGTTCGAACTGGTGGCCTCGTCGAGCGCGTAGGGAACTTTCATGTAGCCGCCCTCGATCGCGAGCTGGCCACCGAAGGGCTTGACGCCGGTGTAGCTAAGATAGGCCCTCTCAATGCCCGACAGGCCGCCGCCCGGCAGGAAATCGACCGTCGTGCCACCTGCGCTTGCAGTGCCTGCGAACCCATCTGACGAGCCGGCGAAGGTGTAAAAGAGGACGTAATTCCAGTCACCCAGGAATTTACCCAGCACGCCGATGCGGGCGCGGCGAGCATTGACGCCGTCGTCGAGGCGCTGTGGCTTGGTGTTTGCAGTGTTGGGGCGATAGTCGTAACCGCCGGCGTCAAAATTCAGGCGGCTGGTCAGCGCGATGCAATTCTGCTCGTCCGCGGTGCAAATCGTCGGCCGGTTGTTCGGCATTTTGACGATGGTATCCGGCGGTGCGGCCGGAGCTTTGACGGGAACAACGCCGTTTGCGTCAACGCTGACCTTGGCGTTGGCTTCGGTTTTAGCGGTGGCTTTGGCCGCGGTTTGCTTCTGCAGCCTGTCGAGCTTTTCCTCCATTAGCCGAAGCTGCTTCTTCAGCGCAGCGATCTCCGCCTCTGTGGAGCTTGCTGATTGTGCCCTGACTTGCGATCCAACAAACGTCATGACCACAGCGATTGCAATTTTTGTACTCTGTGTTGCCAAAGCCATCGAAGCACCCTCCTTGCAGTAGGATTCGAATTGCACCGGAAGAAACGGATCTTTGTGCACGCTAGAAACGATAGACGTCGTCCAGCGACGACGATGGGCTGATTGCGTTGCTGACGCCGTACCAGAGCTGATCCTTCACTGCGATCAACGCCAGTAGCGGTAGCGTCAACGGCGATCGTGTTTGCCTGATGCCATATCACCAGAGTGCCGACGTCGATCTCGCCGTCTGTGTATTATGCATCGTGATGCATTGGCACCGGAACTTTTATTTCGTAGTTGAGCGAGAACCACGAGTGAGCGGCAACCGCCCAAGCGCAAAGCTGCCGCCTCAATCTTAGGTCCAAGGCACTGACATATGCCGATCCCCTGGTTTCAGTGGCCACTCTGGCACCAAAAAATCCAGCGACGCTGACAGATTTCAGCGACAATTGGCTCTGGGCCCGCGCGCAAACCGGCGCAAAGGCAACGCCCACGACGAGAGTGATTGGCGGCAGGGTGCGCACCATGCTTTCTTCCTCAGGCGATCACGACGGCCGTCCGCGCGATGACGTTGCGCATGAACCCACCCGGATTCCAATTGGGCGTGTCGCGACGTATGCCGTAATTCAAACCACAGCCACAAAGACCTCGATTGGCAGCGGGTGATCGATCACATAGCTGCCGAAATTTGGATTGTGACTGTCTGGCTGGGCAGTTTGGTCTGCTCCCTTGGCACGCGCCAACAGCGTATAACCGCCGGGTTGTGCCGGCGTGATCCAGTCGTATTTCCAGCGGCGCCATGCGTGGCGGTTGATCGGGTCGACGAAATCGCCCTGAACCCACGATGCGCCGCCGTCGAAGCTGATCCAGATCTCGGTAACATCGGTGTCCCCGGCCCATGCGGCGCCAAAAATGGTGTAGGAGCGATTGGGTTCGAGCGTCTCGTACACGCGTGGACGTGCGATCTGCGACTTCAGTTTCATTTCGGCGAGCGGCCGGCGCACAGGTGTCCTCTCGGAATCATCCCAATAGCCGTAGTCCGACGTCTGCCAGTAGCCCTGAAAGGGCTGCGTTGCCGCAACAATGTCGGTCAGCCACTTGACCGACGCCATGCCGTAATGCCCCGGCACTATGGCGCGGAGTGGATAGCCGTGATCGGGCGTCAGATCCTGCCCGTTCATCTGGTAGGCGATCAACACATCGGACTCCATCGCCTTCGTCCTCGGGATACTGCGGGCATAGGAGATCGGACCCGGGGGCTTTGGCTCTTCCTTCGGCACGCCGCGATCGGCGCCTTCGAGCACCAGTTCGCAAACCTCGTCCGCCAGTCCGGCCCGCTCCAGCAGTACGGAGAGGGGAACACCCGTCCATTCGGCATTGCCGACCGCGCCGAGTTGCCATTGTGCACCGGGCACCGGAGGCACCATGAATACGCGGCTGTTGCCGGCGCATTCCAGTGTGGCGACGCAGGTCCGTGAAGGCATGGCGCGGATATCGGCGTAGCTCAGGCTTAGTTCGTTTCGCACGGCGCCGCCTATCGATAGCCGATAGGCGAGCGGATCCAGCTCCGGCGTGGGGAAATGACTGCGAATGTAGAACAGCTCGGACGGCGTGATGAAGTCGCCGAGCTGATCGAATGGCATTTCCAGATTGTTCGGGCCTTTTTGCCGGATGATCAGTCCAACGGGGCGCGTCGCCGTGCCGGACCAGTTGTCGGTTCTCATATCCATTGCAGACTTCTCCTATCGGGTTTCGAAATTGAATCGCGCGGCAAGAACGTCAAATCCGCGCGAGATTGATGCAGAAAATCAGCACGGCGATCGCGAGCGACGCCGAAAGCAGCGACTCCGCACGGGACTGAGGGATCTGGATAACTTCATCGCGATCGATTGCGCGCCGCGTGCGCTCAAAGGCGAAGCTGCTTCGTGCGATGATGGCGATTCCAATCGTAACCGTTGCCAGTCCGGCATAGCGGGTCGCGACCGCGACGAACGCGCCGGCGTCGTCCGGAGCAAGACGGGGTACGCTTCCGCCACCCACCGCATCGACAAAGACGTTCAGCTTGATGAGAAAAAATCCAAATGCCGCAACGGCCAGGCCGGTGCGTATCCACGCAAGAAAGGTTCGCTCGTTCGCCGCGTGGTTTGTGTAGTTAGGGATCATTGAATCTCTCCTCGTACAACGAGCTTGAAGCTCCGCGCGGACCAGATCGTGGCGATTCCCCACGCAATCAATTCGCGAGCGGCGCGGGTCTCCCGATCCCCATCGATTAGTGAATGCGCTTACCGGCGGCGCGATAGCTCGCATACGCATTGGAGCTGTAGGCCGGGTTCATGACGCAATAGCCCAGGCCACCGGACGCGGCGGCGCGGCATTGTTCAAGGTTCACGTAATCGCACTGGACTGCATCGGTAGAGCCGCCGGCGAGGCAGACTGGATATGTCTGTGCAGCTGCTTGTGTCGGCTCGCCAAGAATGTACGCCGAGGTAAGAAGGGGTGCCAGGACCATAAGAAATCGTCGCATTTCGTCTCTCCATTCGGTCTGTTGTTGCGCGTTGGTGATGTTGATCAAGGTAGGCCTGCCCGTTTCAGCAATCCAATTTATTGTTTTCATCTTTCCAATCGATGCGGTCGATAGATGAGACCGCCGGAGACTAGCTGTGCCGGGTTGTTCGGAGCACGACGCGGCGCGGTAATCTTCAGGGCGTTCGAGCTTGCACGGCATTGCCGATCGTGTCGGGAAGACCGGATGCGATCATGAGACCGCGCATGCAGTATCCCGTTTCGCTTCGAAACTTGATGAGTTGACCAGACACTGTTGACGATGGCGTCGCGGGATCGGCGCATAAAACTCGCCATCGCCTTTTCCACCAAACGAGCCAAGCGTTGATCAAGATATGAAAACGATTGGTTCTACCGTTATTATCTGTTAGATTGATCGATAGAGATGACCGATATCGAGTTGGAAGGCCGATGGAGCCAACTCATGACGTTTATCTCAAGCACCAAACTTGCCGAATCGCTGAACGACGGTGCCGACGCCCGCCTCCCTTCCGCCGTCCAACGAGGGCCCGGCCGGAACACCCCTGAAATTCTGCCGGGCCTGTTCCTGAATTGGGTTATCGCGGGAGCGGCGCTCGCTGTCAGACAGCTACCGGGCATGGCGACGTTCAGTCCCGTGATCCTGTCCATGATGATTGGAATTGCGTTCTACAACATCGCCGGGACGGCGGCGTGGGCGAAACAGGGCGTGACAATGCGTCTCCGCTGGCTGCTTCGTATTGCCGCCAATACCGTTACCGATGCCCTTGATGAAGAGGCTGCCTGCGCAATCGCGTGTGTAACCGTCTTCGGATCGGTCGTGATGTTCGCCGATCCGATCGCCGCCGATGCCAAGGCATGGATTGTCGCCGCGGCGACATTTCTCTCGATTGTGTTGGCCGCGATAGGCCTGGAGACTGACATCGGCAGGTTGACGGTGAACGGCTTTCGGCCTGCCTTGCCCGGTGCACGCGCCTTCCTGTTCATCGCGGGCTTCGGCCTCACGCTGATCAAATTGATGGAGTAACACGCTATGACTCTGGAGCAGCTTCGCATCTTCATCGCGGTGGCCGAAAGGCAGCACGTTACGCAGGCCGCGCGCCAATTGAATTTGACGCAATCAGCAACCAGCGCCGCCATCGCGGCGCTGGAGACGCGTTACGCAATCAAGCTGTTTGACCGTGTCGGCCGCGGCATCGTACTGACCCAGACGGGTCGCGACTTCCTCAATGAGGCACACGCGGTTGTGGCTCGCGCCAAGGCAGCGGCACAGGTCTTAAATGATTTGGCTGGCCTCAAGCGTGGCTCGTTGAACGTGGCAGCCAGCCAGACTGTCGCAAATTATTGGCTGCCGCCACGCATCGAGGCGTTTCGCAAGGCCCATCCAGGAATCGATCTGCACGTCACGATCGCAAACACCGAGCAAGTCGCCCAAGCTGTCAATCGAGGAAGTGCAGACCTCGGTTTTGTTGAAGGCGAGGTTGACGATCCCTCGCTGGCTATCCGGAAAATGGAAGGCGATTCGCTGGCGATCGTGGTTGGAACGAGCCATCCGTGGATCGGCAAGGCGCGCATCACGCCAAAACTTCTAACCGAGACATGCTGGATTCTGCGAGAGCCAGGCTCCGGCACCCGCTCCATGTTCGAGGCTGCGCTCAAGAAGCTCGGCATGAAGCTATCGGACCTTGATCTCCGGCTTGAGCTGCCATCGAACGAAGCCGTACGCGTTGCCGTGGAATCCGGGGATTGCGCCACGGCGATTTCGGATCTGGTTATAGCGCCGTCACTGGCTGCAGGAACGCTTCATCGAGTAAAGATTGATTTGCCGAAGCGCTCGTTTTTCGTCTTGCGGCACAGGGAGCGATATGCGAGCCAGGCGGAAAAAGCCTTGTTTGCCTCGTTCCGGATGTAAGTGAAAATCAATCCCGTTATTTGTCGAGATCGCTGACGCTTGCGATCATTTAATCCTGCCAAGGTGCCGCGCGGAAGCAATTGCGGTGTCGACCGGACAGACGCGCAGAGTCTGCTCCCGGGCATCAACGACCGCTTCTGGCGCGAAGCGGACATTCAGGAAACTATCAGCTAAGTGCCGATACTGTTGCAAGAGTTGAAAACCGGACGACGCCGAAAATCTTGCGAAAGTTGAGTCTGAGCCGTCTCTACGGCTGCAACCCTCTTTAGCGCGGACATGAAGGTCGGTGGTCGTTTTTGCGTGAAACGATGTGGTCCCTCGCGTCGCCGCGAGCGAAACGCATCAGTGGCCCTGAGAAATTTCGTTCGTCACCCAAAAAAGACTTTTTCAACACCATCTGGCAACAGCGAAGTCAGTTGATTTATCGATCACTTCGTCGGCGCATTCCGCCTCGACAAACATCTCGGCCTTGTCAGCAAAGGCCAGCGCGGAACTCGTCATCGTCCTAGCCATACAAAGCACCGAGCGTGATCCGATCGCATTTTTCGGCGCCTGTTTTTGGGTTGACGGGCGGGAGCAAACGTCACCTAATCAAGATACAAAAGTAGTCCTCCTGGCAGGAGGCCCTCGTGAACGAGTTCTTGAGCTACGTATTCTCGCCGCTGAGAGAGGGAGACATCTCTCTCTACCGGGGCTCCGGCAACGACTTGGCACCGATCCTGCTCGTTGCCGCGGAAGAAACCTCGCTCGGTTGCGTCGCGCGGCTCGAAAACGAATATGCGCTCAAAGCTGACCTTGACGCTGACTGGGCGGCGCGACCCATCGCGCTGACACACTACAACGACCGGATGACGCTGGTGCTTGACGATCCCGGCGGGACGCCGGTCGATCGGCTACTTGGCCAACCCCTGGACGTATCGCATTTCCTGCGCATCGCGATCTCTCTCGCGGGGGCGCTCTCCCGGGTGCATGAGCGCGGCCTGATCCATAAGGACATCAAGCCGGCGAATATCCTCTTTGACGCGGCAAGCGGTGGCGTCTGGCTGACGGGGTTCGGCATTGCCTCGCGTCTGCCGCGCGAACATCAAGCCCCCGCGCCGCCGGAAGTGATCGCGGGGACGCTCGCCTACATGGCACCGGAACAAACCGGCAGGATGAACCGCTCGGTGGACTCCCGCAGCGATCTCTATGCATTAGGCGTCACCTTTTACGAAATGTTGACGGGCCAACTCCCTTTCACCGCCGCCGATCCGATGGGGTGGGTGCACTGCCACATCGCGCGGCAAGCGGTGCCGCCCGACGAGCGGGTCGCCAGCATCCCGAAGCCGCTCTCCGCAATCGTGATGAAGCTCCTCGCCAAGACAGCCGAGGCGCGCTACCAGACCGCCGCGGGTGTCGAAGCCGATCTGCGGCGGAGTCTGGTCGAATGGGAGTCGCATGGCCGTATCGATCCGTTCCTGCTCGGCGTTTGCGATGTATCCGACCGCCTGCTGATCCCGGAGAAACTCTACGGCCGAGAGCGAGAGATCAATGCTCTGCTGGCTTGCTTCGACCGGGTTGTGGTTCGCGGCACACCGGAGTTCGTGCTTGTGTCCGGATATTCCGGCATCGGCAAGTCCTCGGTGGTGAACGAGCTGCACAAGGCGCTCGTGCCGTCCCGTGGCCTGTTCGCGTCCGGAAAATTCGACCAGTACCAGCGCGGCATCCCGTACGCGACCCTGGGCCAGGCATTCCGGAGCCTTGTCCGCTCGCTCCTCAGCCAAAGCGAGGCCGAGCTTGGCCGCTGGCGAGGCTCTCTCAACGAGGCGCTGGGCCCGAATGGCCAGCTCGTCGTCAACCTCGTTCCCGAGCTGGAAGTCGTGATTGGAAAACAACCGCCAGTGCCGGATCTGCCGCCGCAGGAGGCGCAGAACCGCTTCCAGATGGTGTTCCGGCGCTTCCTCGGGGTGTTCGCGCGCAAGGAGCATCCGCTCGCCCTGTTCCTCGACGATTTGCAATGGCTGGATGCAGCCACGCTCGACCTCCTCCAACATCTGGTGACGCACTCGGAAGTGCGGCACCTGCTGCTGGTCGGGGCCTATCGCGATAACGAGGTCGGCCCGGCGCACCCGCTCAAGCGGATGCTCGCAACGATTGTCGATGCAAGAAGCGAGATAAAGGAGCTCCAGCTCGGGCCACTGGCGTCTGAGGACGTCGGGCGGCTGGCCGCCGACACCCTGCATGCGGAACCGGAAGTTGTGCAACCTTTGGCCGAGCTGATGTTTGCGAAGACCGGCGGCAATCCGTTCTTCACCATACAGTTTCTCAATTCGTTGGTGGACGAAGCGCTGATCGCGTTCGAGCCGGACACATTGGCTTGGCACTGGGACCTCGACCGGATTCGTGCCAAGGGCATCACTGATAACGTGGCTGATCTTGTGGCGGGCAGGCTTGGCCGCCTTCCAACCGGCGCACTGCAGATCATCAAATGGCTCGCCTGTCTCGGGAACAGTGCTCAAACCCTCAAACTAGGAATGGTCACCGGGCAGCCCGAGTGGGAAATTCACGCAGTGTTGCTGGAGCCTGTGCGTACGGGGCTTATCTTCCGACTGGACGGCGGCTATGCGTTTGCCCATGACCGTGTTCGGGAGGCGGCTTATGCGCTGATCTCTGAAGGCGAGCGGGCGGCTTCTCACCTGCATATCGCCAGAGTGCTGGTGACACGAACCCCTTCGCAGGAACTTGAAGAGAAGGTTTTTGAGATCGTCAATCAGTTCAACCGGGCGACGGCGCTGATCGGAACGGTCGAGGAACGGGAGCAGATTGCCGAACTTGACCTCATTGCAGGCAAGCGCGCCAGATCCTCCATGGCCTACGCGTCGGCGCTGACATATCTCGCAGCCGGCTACGCGCTACTCGCGAAGGACTGTTGGGAGCGGAGGCACAATCTAGCCTTCGCCCTCGCGTTTCACCGCGCCGAGTGCGAGTTCCTGACCGGTGACCTGGCAGCGGCTGAAGAAGGGCTTCTCCAGCTTTGGGCTCGCGCCGAGAGCGTCGTCGACAAGGCCTCCGTGACGCGATTGCGGCTCGACCTGTACACAACCCTGCATCGGAGCGACCGCGCTGTCGAAATATGTCTGGACTACCTCCATAGCGTTGACATCAACTGGTCGCCGCGTCCAACGAGCAGCGAGGTCCAGCTTGAATACGAGCGGATGTGGCGGAAACTCGGGACCCGTTCGATCGAGGATCTCGCCGATCTACCTCCAATTAAGGACCCCGTATGCCGGGCAACGCTCGATGTGCTTACGTCACTCCAGGCACCGGCACGATTTACCGACCAAAATCTGCCCCGTCTCCTTGCCGGTCGTATGGCAAACCTCAGCCTTGACCACGGGAACAGCGACGCAACGTCTCTCGGCTATGTTTGGGTCGGGCAGTTGTTGACTCGTCTCGGCGAGTTCGAGGCCGGGTACCGCTTCGGCAGGCTCGGCCTCAATCTGGTGGATGAACGCGGTCTGGACCGCTTCAAAGCCCGCGTCTACCTGGTGTTCGGGCATTCGATCAGTCCTTGGAACGATCAGCTACGCACCAGCGTCGAGTGGCTCCGGCGCGCTTTCGATGCCGGCGAGCAGACCGGCGATCTCACTTTTGCGGCCTACGCCAGCAACTCTCGGATCACCCTCCGCCTTGCCGCCGGCGATACCCTCGCCGACGTGCAGCGGGAAGCCGACAGTGCGCTTGCATTCGTCCGGAAGTCGGGTTTCGGTCTCGTCGCCGACATGATGACGGGATCGCTGCGACTTATTCGCACGCTCCGGGGGTTGACCGCGGAATTGGGATCGTTCGACGATGGGGAGTTCGACGAGAGCCGGTTTGAGCACCACCTGGAGGCAAGTTCGCGTTCCGCGATCGCCGTCTGCTGGTATTGGATACGCAAACTGCAGGCACGTTTTCACGCGGGCGATTGGGCTGATGCCGCTGCCGCCGCGTCGAAGGCAGAAAAACTTCTCTGGACTTCGCAATCCAATTTCGAGGAAGCCGAATACCATTTCTATGGCGCGCTCGCGAGGGCAGCACACTTCGGCGCGCCCGCCGAGGACCGGCCGCGCCATCTGCTTGTGCTCCTCGCCCATCACCGACAACTCGCGCGCTGGGCGGAGAACTGTCCCAAGAACTTCGAGAGCCGTGCTGCACTGGTCGGTGCCGAGATCGCCCGCATCGAGGACCGCCAGCTCGACGCTGAGCGTCTTTACGAAGACGCGATCCGTTCGTCGGGTGTCAACGGCTTGGTCCATGAGGAGGGCCTGGCCCATGAAGTGGCTGCGCGGTTCTATGCAGCGCGCGGCTTCGAGGCGATCGCTCATCTCTATTTGCGCAATGCAAGGAACTGTTATCTCCGCTGGGGCGCGCACGGCAAGGTTCGGCAGCTCGATCGACTTTATCCGCGTCTGGCGGTCCCGGAAGGGCAGCCTGCCACGGCAACCATTGGCTCCGCGGTCCAGGAGCTGGATATAGCGAGCGTCGTCAAGTCCTCCCAGGCGGTATCCGGCGAGATGGTCCTCAGCGAGCTCATCAAGACACTACTGCGGATCGCGGTCGAACATGCCGGCGCCGAGCGTGGTTTGCTTATCCTGTTTCAGAGCGACGAACCGCGGACCGTCGCAGAAGCGACGAGCGGCCGCAGCCATGTCGAGGTCACGCTGCGCGAGGCGGCCGTGTCACCCGCCGAGCTTCCCCTATCCGTGCTCCATTACGTGGCCCGGACGCGGGAAAGTGTGATCCTTGATGACGCTTTGGCGCAGAATCCGTTCTCGGAAGATGAGTACATCTGCCAGAAGCGCCCCCGGTCGGTCCTCTGCCTGCCCCTGATAAAGCAAGCCAAGCTGATCGGGGTGCTCCATCTCGAGAACACGCTGGCATCGCACGTATTCACGCCCGCCCGGATTTCGGTACTGGAACTGCTGGCGTCGCAAGCGGCGATCTCGCTGGAGAACGCCTGTCTGTACAACGACCTGCAGGAGCGGGAAGCCAGGATCCGCCGCCTGGTCGACTCGAACATCATCGGGATCATCATCTGGGATTTTCAGGGCCGGATCATCGAAGCCAACCAAGCCTTTCTTGATATGTTGGGTTACAGCCGTGAAGACCTGATGTCGGGTCGGCTGCGATGGACCGAGCTGACGCCAGCCGAATGGCGCGATGCCGACGAGCGGGCCGGCGCAGAGCTGAAGGCGGCTGGGACCGTCCAACCGCGTGAAAAAGAGTACTTTCGCAAAGACGGCAGCCGCGTGCCGGTTCTGCTCGGCGCGACGACATTCGGCGACGGCCAGGACGCGGGCGTCGCCTTCGTGCTCGATCTGACGGAGCGCAAGCGCACGGAAAGTGCTCTGCAGCGGAGCCAAGCCTATTTGACCCAAGCCCAGCGTTTGAGTCGTACGAGCAGTTGGGCCTGGGATGTACGCCTTCAGGAATTCGTTTATCGGTCGCCCGAAGTGTACCACCTGTTTGGGTTCGATCCGGAAAAGGACCCTCTGTCACCGCAATCCTTCCAGGATCGTATTCTCCCCGAAGACAGGGACCTGGTTATCGAAATGGCGCAGCAGGCGATCCAGGAGAAGGTGGACTTTGAAGTCGATTTTCGCATAGATCTTCCGGACGGTGCGACAAGATACGTACATTCGGTGGGTCATCCGCTCGTCGGTGACGATGGTGAAGTGCTCGAGCTGGTTGGTACGCACATTGATGTCACCGAGCAGCACCTCGCCAAGGAGGAGTTGCAAAAAGCCTTTGACGAAATCAAGAAATCCGAAGATCGCCTTCGGCTGGTCATCGACACAATCCCGACGCTGGTCTGGCGCGCCGGACCGGAAGGGAGCCCCGACTTCCTCAATCAACCAGCCCTTGACTATACCGGCCTTTCGTTGGACCAAGCCGAAACCGGTTGGCCTCGCGCTTTTCATCCTGACGATAAGAAAGGCATGTTGGTGAAGTGGAGCGCCATACGGGAGTCCGGTATGCCAGGTGGGCTTGAAGCCCGGCTTCGGCGCTTCGACGGTGAATACCGCTGGTTTTGGTTTCAAGCCGTGCCGCTGCGCGATGAGTCGGGCAACATTGTCAAATGGTACGGGTCGTCCACCGACATCGAGGACCGCAAGCGGGCCGAGGAAAAGTTGCACAAGGCGCAGACGGAACTCGCACATGTCATGCGGGTGACGATGCTGGGCGAACTGACGGCCTCCATCGCCCATGAAGTGAACCAGCCGCTCGCCGCCATCATCGCCAACGCCGAGGCCTGTTTGCGATGGCTCGACCGCGAAACTCCCGACCTGCCCGCTGCGCGCCGTTCGGTGGAATGGGTTATCGACGACGGTAACCGGGCAAGTGAGGTGATCCGGCGTGTCCGAGCGCTCGCTAAACAGTCCGATATCGAGAAGGTGCCGCTCGACGTCAATGACGTCGTGAGGGAGGTCATCGCGCTGGTACAGCGTGAGCTAAGCAGCCACCGTGTATCATTGCGAACGGAATTGGCGCCGGCTCTCCCCGCGCTCCTTGGTGACCGGGTCCAGCTGCAGCAGGTAGTCATCAACCTGGTGATGAACGGTATCGAAGCCATGCAGCCGATCATGGATCGGCCGCGCGAACTGGTGATCCGATCAGGCCGGGACGAGGCACACCGGGTGTTCCTAAGTGTGACGGATTGCGGTGTCGGAATCTCCGCCGAAAATGCGGACCGACTATTCAATGCCTTCTTCACCACCAAGTCCGGCGGCATGGGCATGGGGCTCTCGATCTGCCGTTCTATCGTGGAAGCCCACGGAGGATGGCTGTCGGCTACGGAAGCTCTACCCCACGGCGCCACGTTTCAGCTCACACTGCCCGTGAATGCAGACGCTGCGTCGTGAAGTTTGCGCCCCGTCCAAAGAATAGAAGGCTCGGCCGCGAGTTCAGCTGTGGGTCAAACTCAGAAGTCCGGGCGCGCAACTGGGCAGTCCGCTTTACCCTCAAGAACAGACATCGTCAGCCGGGCCTGTCAGGTCCGAAAAGTGTCAATAGGCTGCTGTTGGCTTATAAGAAGAGGCCGCCAACTGTGGCGGGCTTAACCTGCTCTCCTCGGTTCGCAATGACTGCTTCCAAAGATTGGAGCGCGAACTAAAACCAAATTTAATGGTATCGGCAGATTGCGAACCTACATCAGCTTCACGCGCGTTCTAGTGAAAGCTCCGCCATGGATTGTGACCGCTCCAAGCTCAACGGTACCGTGTTCGGCATACAGGATTGGCTTACCTATCTATGGGATCAAGCGGCCACGTGTCGGAAACTTGTCGAGCAGGCCGACGATCCTCTCGTTAAAACCGAGCTGCTTGCGTTGGCGTCGGTCTGCGAGGAGATCGCCCATAACATCGAAGATCATTTGACGGGCGGGGAAGGCCATGCGCCGCGTGGGCCAAGGCTATCCTGAAAGAGGCCGCCAAATGAGGCGGCCTCTGCTCATTTATGCGATAAAGAGCCGCGCCAGCCACTGCAATTATGCGGCATATCCTCAAGCGTAGCCGTAAAGTATCAAGAGACCGCCGATAAACCGGATATCAGTCCAACATTTGCGCCGTTGGTTGAAACAAAAAATCGAAAAACCGAAATACGAAATATGCTGAAAGGGTGCGGTCGCGGGGTTCCGGCACGTTGCTCTATGTCCCAAAGGACCCGGAAAACGATGGGGGGCGCACAAAAAGAAAGGCCGCCTGCGTTGCCACAAGCGGCCCAAGTCTAGGGAGGAAACGCCCAAGGAGGGCAGCGATAGCGGGTGAGGTTGGGGGGTCGCTACCGCATACCCGTAGCTAAGACGATCGCGATCAGCGGCTCAATTGAACGTAAGGGGTCACGGACCGATACGAAGGTTTATGACGCTCGCCCTCAAGGCCGAGCACTTCCGCAATAGGCCGTTGAGGTGGTCTAGAATTGCCTGCATGGCACGATTTACCAGCTTTCGAGGCCGGTCGGAACGATTTCGTCCCGGTAGAACTCTACGATCCCGTTGCCCTTTCTCCTGCGGTTTTGATGCGAACTGGTTCGGTAACCGGCGCTACAGGTCGATGACGCCGCGTCGCGCCGCATGTGCCACCGCGTCGGTGCGGCCGGTGGCGTCGAGCTTGTCGAGCAGCGAGCCGACATGGAACTTGGCGGTATGGACCGATATTCCGAGCTGCCTTGCGATGGTCTTGTTCGACGCGCCTTCGGCCATCAGCGCCAGCACGTCGCGTTCGCGCGGCGTAAGCTCGATGCCATGCGGCTCGATGGCGCTTTGCGGATCGCGTGACACGACCGTGACGGTCGCCGTCTCGCCCGGGGCGGCGAGGCGGAGACCGGCGACGCCACCGAGCAGCGATGCGAGCCGGTCCGCAAGCACGGGATCGTCGATCTCGACGGCAACGACGATGGCAGGCGCGGTCGCCTCGCTCACGCCTCCGGCCTTTCACCGATCGTCAGCTTGACCCGCGTCGGCTCGCCGCCGCGCCGGATCGCCACGTCGACGACCGAGCCGACGCTGTCGGGGCCGAGGGCCCGCAACAGCGCGCGCACGCCGGAGAGTTTCTCGTCGTTCCAGCCGACGATCACGTCGCCTTGCCGGATGCCGGCGGCAGCCGATGGCCCCGTTTTGTCGACGCTCATCACCATCGCGCCGACGCCGTCGTCGAGTTTGACCGGCTGAAGGCCAATCCCGAGATAGCCGCGCGCGATCCGGCCGTGGGTTTCGAGCCTCGCCGCGACCCGTTCGATCGTCTCCGCCGGGATGACGATAACGCGTCGCGGTCCCAGCACCGCCATGCCAACGGCTTCGCCCGAGGCTTTCAGCGCGAGGCCGCC
The DNA here is from genome assembly GCA_900129675.1 of Bradyrhizobium erythrophlei. Lineage (GTDB taxonomy): Bacteria > Pseudomonadota > Alphaproteobacteria > Rhizobiales > Xanthobacteraceae > Bradyrhizobium > Bradyrhizobium erythrophlei_A. The sequence goes on from FSRD01000002.1 coordinate 493,285, forward strand.
CTGGTGGCTGTGACGCAGCCGGACGTCGAGTTCGATCCTGGCGTCGATGTCGCCGCCGCGAAGGCTGCGCCAGCGGCCGCCGGTGAGCGAGATCGTGCCGAGCGCTGCGGCAGGTGCGCCGTGTTCGGCGGCGACCACGATCGAGAGTGAGCCAAGCGCCGGCACCTCGGGCGAAAGCTTGATCGGCGCGATGTCCTTGGCATCGAACCGTACCAGCGCGACGTCGGTCGTGTGATCGCGGCCGACGATGCTGCCGGACCGGGCCGTTCCGTCGGCAAGCTTGATCGAGATCTCGCCTTCTTCCGCCAGCGCCTCGTCGGCGGTCACGACCAGACCAGGTTTCCAGACGAAGCCGGAAGCGCGCGATCGATGCGAGTGCACCGAGACGATCGACGGCGCAGCCCGGGCGACGACGCTGGCGAGCGCGGAAGAGAACGAAGAAAGGATGGCTGCGGTCGGATCGGTCATGGGAAAAACTCCGGTTGGACTGATCCTAATCTGGGGATACCGGAGGCATTCGGGAACTACCCGGGTGGGCAGGGTTATGTCTTTCGCTTGCAAGCCAACTTGTCCCACTCACAAATGGCCTTTCCTCCAAAACATTTTCCCTGTTAGCTCGGATCGAAAGTTCCTGGAAATGCGGCTGCGTTGCAGTGGTATTCCATGCCAATCCGTATCGATGGATGCCGAAATGACCGATTTTCCCGAAGGCGATGCCCCGCGATCCAACAGCGAGATCGCAAGTTTCCACGCCCACGTCTATTACGATCCGGCGACGACGCGCGCGGAAGCGGAGCGGTTGCGCACATGGATGGGCGAACGTTTTTCAGTCACGCTCGGGCGATGGCACGACGTGAAGGTCGGCCCGCATGACCAAGCGATGTATCAAGTCGCCTTTGCCAGGGAGATTTTCCCCGAACTGGTGCCGTGGCTGATGCTCAACCATGGCCGCTTGAGCATCCTTATCCATCCCAACACGACCAACCCGCGCCGGGACCATCTCGCCGATCCGCTCTGGATCGGATCGCCGCTCGCCGTGCATGGCGACAAGCTGCCGGAACACGCCGAGATGGAGCAGGCCCCTGCGCCGAATACGACGCCGGTACTTCGGCCCTGAGTGCGATTGCAGTCGGACGAGGATTGGCCCAAACTCAGCCGATCTCCTTCCGCACCATCGCCGCGGCGTCGCACATCGCCTTCAGCTTCCCGAACGCGACATGGCGCGGCATGTATTTCATCCCGCAATCCGGCGCCACCACGAGCCGGTCGGCGGCAACATGCTTGAGGCCGTTGCGAATCCGGCCGGCGACGACTTCCGCCGTTTCGATCTCGGGATTGCCGAGGTCGAGCACGCCGAGCATGATCTTCTTGTTGGACAAATCCTTGAGCGCGCCGAGATCGAGTTTCGGCTGTGCCGCCTCGATTGAAATCTGCTCGGCGCAGGTTTCGGCGAGTTCGGCAAGGAAGGAATAGCCGGCGGGCTTTGTCGAGCCCGGCACCACCGCCGCATAGCCAAAGCACAGATGCACCACGGTCGGCACGGTGATGCCCTGTAGCGCGCGGTTGATGGCCTTCACCGCATAGCGCTTCGCCAGATCCGGATTGTTGCGGACCCAGGGCTCGTCGAGCTGGATCACGTCGGCGCCGGCCCTCTGGAGGTCGAGCGCTTCGGCATTGACGGCCTCCGCGAACGCCATCGCCAGTTCTTCGTCGTCCTTGTAGAACTCGTTCTTGGCCTGCTGGCTCATCGTGAACGGGCCGGGCAGCGTGATCTTGGCGGCGCGATCGGTGTTTTTGCGCAAAAATTCCATGTCGTGCAGTTCGACCGGCTGGCCGCGCTTTACCGCCCCCACGACGCGCGGCACCGGGGTTTGGGTCCCGTTGCGCGCGGTGATGATGGCAGGATTGTCGGCATCGATGCCGTCAAGCGCGGTCGCAAAGCGGTTGGAATAGCTCTCGCGGCGGATTTCGCCGTCAGTCACGACGTCGATGCCGGCGCGCTCCATGTCTCTGATGGCAACGATGGTGGCATCGTCCTTGGCTTCCTCGAGATGTTCGGCCGGCAACCGCCACATCGCGTGCATGCGGGTGCGCGGCACCGATTTCGACAGCATCGCGCGATCGACCAGCCATTCAGGCTGCGGGTAACTTCCGACCACAGTGGTCGGCAGCAGATGTCTGGGCAGATTCATGATGTCCTCCCTCTTGTTATTTTCGTGCGCGGCCAGTCAAGCGGCCTGCGTCGCCGCGGCCGCCACCTCGTCCTTGACCGGATTGCTGAGAATGCCGATGCCGGAAACCTCGACCTCGACGACGTCGCCATCCTTCATCCACAGCGGCGGCGTGCGATAGGCGCCGACGCCGCCTGTCGTGCCGGTCACGATGACGTCGCCGGGCGCGAGCTCGGTAAAGGTCGAGCAATAGGCGATCAAAGCGGGGACATCGAACACGAGGTCCGAGATCGGCGCGGCCTGCACCTCGACGCCGTTGAGGCGGGTGGCGATGGTCTGCTTGCTGATATCGGGAAGTTCATCTGATGTGACCATCCACGGCCCGAAGCCGCCGGTGCCGGCAAAGTTCTTGCCCGGCGCGAATTGCGAGGTGTGGCGCTGCCAGTCGCGAATGCTGCCGTCATTGTAGCAGGCATAGCCCGCGACATGTTTCAGCGCCGCTTCGCGCGAAATGCGCCGGCCGGCCTTGCCGATGATGACGGCCATCTCGCCTTCGTAATCGAAGCGCTCGGATTCCAGCGGACGGATCATCGGCTGGCCGCCGCCGACCTGGCTGTTGGCAAAGCGGGTAAAGATCATCGGATGCGGCGGCGTCGGATGACCGCTTTCGGCGAGATGCGTGGCGTAGTTGACGCCGATGCAGAAGATCTTGTCCGGATCGGGCACGGTCGGCAGCAGTTCGATGTCTTTCAGGGCGTAGTCCGCCCGTTCGCCCTGCAAGGCCTTGAGTTCGTCAAGCGATCCCTTCGCTAGCAGTGTCTTGAGTGTGGGATAGCCCTTGAGCCGCTTTGCAACGTCGATCACGCCTGCGTCCGTTACGATGCCGTAGCTTGCCGCGCCGGCCGCCTTGAAACTTGCGATCTTCATGATTGAACACCTTCTTCGATGGTTGAAACATAGGGGGCGATAGGAAACACGATCTCGCCCGAGCGTATGGGAACGCAGGCGGGCGGAAAATCCTGATGGAAGCGGGCGCCGAGTGCGCTGGCATGGTCGAGAGAACTTTCGAGATGGTCCATCGCGCCTGAAGGCAAATCGTGCAGCACCATCAGGCTCCATGGCTGTGTGCGGCATTTTCAGCTATCGTCAATCGAAAATCGATTTTCTTACCATGGTACCGTGGTTGCCTTATCGTGACGGGGCGGAACATATCCGCGATGGCTCGCGTCCGATCGCAGGCTAGGCTGCTTGCGTCGTCCGCGGCTTTTTCTGGTTGAGCAAGGCGAGAATCTGGTCGGCTGCCATCGGTCGGCCGACGAGATAGCCCTGAACTTCGTCGCAGTCGGTCTGACGCAGATACTCGAGCTGATCAGCCGTTTCGACGCCTTCCGCCACCACGCCGATCCGCAGGTCTTGCGCCAGTCCGATCACCGATTTCACGATCGCCGCACAATCCGGCTGTTCCAGCATGTCACGGATGAAGGACTGATCGATCTTGATGCGGCTCAAGGGCAATTTTCGCAAGTAAGTCAGCGACGAGAACCCCGTCCCAAAATCGTCGAGGGCCACGGTCACTCCCAATTGCAGGAGTGAATTCAGGATCGAGGATGCCGATCCGTATTTGGAAATCAGCATCGATTCGGTGATTTCGATTTCAAGCCGGCTGGGTGAAACCCCGGCTTGGGCGAGCGCCTGCACGGTGGTCTGCAGAATGCCCATGTTACGAAATTGAGCCGCGGAGAAATTCACGGCGACCCTGATGTCATCCGGCCAATTCGAAAGCGCCAAACAGGCGCGCTGGACGACCCATTCGCCAATCTGGTGGATCAGTCCGGTCTCCTCGGCAATTGGAATGAATTCACTTGGTGGAACGAGTCCGCGCACGGGGTGCTGCCAACGCAGCAGTGCCTCGAAGCCGGTTATCCGGTTGGCGCGTAGATCGAGAAACGGCTGGTACACGAGAAACAGCTCGTTCCGCGCGACGGCTCCTTCCAGATCCCGCTGCAACGCACGGCGGTCGCGCGCCGATTTGTCGTCGCTGGCCTCGAAGAAGCGGATCGTGCCCGGCCCCGATTTCTTGGCGCGATAGAGCGCGATGTCGGCATGTTTCAGGAGATCGTGGGGCGTGTTGCCGTCTCGCGGTGCCAAAGCAATTCCGATACCGGTGGCACCGGCGATCTCGAATCCCTCGATCAGGAACGGATCGGCAAAGGCGGCGACGAACCGTTCGGCGATCTCGAATGCGTGTTCCGGCCTGGTCAGATTTGCCATGATCAGCGCAAATTCATCCCCGCCGATGCGCGCGACGTGTTCGGCCGCCCGCGTGCACCGTCGTAACCTTGCCGCCACTTGAACGAGAAATTCATCGCCGGCGGGGTGGCCGAACCTGTCGTTCACCTCCTTGAAGCGATCGAGGTCGAGCAGGAGGACGGCGAATTCCTCGCCGGAATGATCCAGCCTCCGCAAGGCGCCTTCGAGGGTCTCGTTGAAGGCAACGCGGTTTGGCAGGTGCGTCAGGGGATCCTGACGGACGGTCCTCTCGGCCTCGATCTGGTCAATGATGCGTCGCGTGAATGCGAAGGAATTCGCGAACACGCCGCGCAGAAGCACGCTGCCGTAGACCACGACCAGAATAGCCACCAGCAAATAAACGAAATCACCGTTCCTGCCGAGGCAGATGGCCGTACCCAGAAAGATCGGCGCCGTGTAGGCGATGGCCGCTACCGGGATCGTGGCGAAAGCGAATGCGCCGCCCGCCAGCATCCCGGCGCAAAGACAGGTGATCACCAATTGTGCGCCGTCGGAGGCATCGGCGAAGAAGGCCACCGGGACTATTCCCCAGGCGGTCCCGAGAATGAGTGCGTTTCGCACCAGCCGGTGCATGGCCCGGCGGGATACGAATTGCGGCTTTGCGATCCGTCGCGATGAATGCGCTTGCCAGCCGAAGAACAGGGCGCCGCCGGTTACCGCAGCCGCCCAGATCAGGGCCATGTTTCTGTCGGGCGAATGCCACAGCGCTATCGCGAGCACGATCGCGTTGCAGGCGTTGGCCAGCATGATGCCCAGCGAATAGCCAAGTACGAGGCAAATCTGCTCGGCACGGATGTGACCCGCGAGGACTTCATCCGTCGATGGTCCACCGAACACCGCCAGATCGCCGGCGAACAGTCTGGTGAAATAGGAACCTAGATACGATCGCATCCCTGACCCGGTGGGCTTGGCCCCAACGTTGGCCTCGGATGTGAAAATTCGCTGCAAACCTTTGACAAAATATGAATTATTGAGCCCGCCCGGCGTCACAGCGCCAGGTTGTGGCTTCACGTCTGCGACATAGGTAACAAATCGATACAAATGCCGCCCGTGCCGGCAGGACGCAATCTGACAGCGCTGGAGGCAATTCCGCGCGCGGAACAATCCGGAGTTCAGCCGGCCATTTGCTTCGGGTCGTAGAAGAAGCGTTCCTCGATCAACTGATCGCCGCGCCAGGTCTGCCAGGCGATTTCCTCCAGCACCCGCACGGTGCCGTTGGCGCTGGTGAACGTGAATTTCCAGCGTGCTGCAACAGTATCGCCGTCAATCAGGCTTGGTCCGATGCGTTGCGCCTCGATCTTAGGGAATGCTGCCATCACGCCGCGCTCCTTCGTCATCAGCGTGTCGCGGCCGATGACGGGCTCGGCGGTGTTTTCCCGCGTTGAGGCGTCGGGCGCGTAGAAATGCTCGATCGCGCCGACATAGTCGCCGGCTTCGACCAGTGCAACAAAACTCTCGACAATTTGGCGGTCTGGCATCGATACGTCCTCTCGACCATGGGCGACATAAACCGACTTGTGGTCGGTAAATACCGACCGGTGGTCGAAAAGTCAACTGGCCGCCGCGACGAAGTTCGACTAGAAAAGCGCGATGGCAAAACAGGCAGAGCGGCGCGCCGCCACCACGGAAGCAATCCTGAAAGCTGGACGCCGGCTGTTCGGCGAGCAGGGCTTTGCCGCCACGACCATGGACGACATCGCGGAAGCCGCGCGGGTGGCGAAGGGCGCGGTCTATCATCACTTCGCGACCAAAGAGACGGTGTTCGAGGCGGTGTTCGACCAGGTCTCGCGCGATCTCGTGCTGGAGATCGATCGCGCCGCACGAACCGAAAGGGACGTGCTGGCGGCAATGGTCACGGGCACGCAGCACTATTTCGCGGCTTGCGCGAAAGGAGATACCTGCCAGATCATCCTGCGCGATGGTCCGGCCGTACTGGGCTGGGAGCGCTGGCGTGAAATCGACGCGCGGCATTTCGGCGGCAAGATTCCGCGGGCTCTCGCTACGGCGATGGATGCAGGGTTGATCGCACGCCAACCTGTGGAGCCGCTCGCGCGGCTGCTGCTTGGCGCCGTAACGGAAGCCGCCGTCGCCTGTGCGGGCCGATCCGATGTTCTAAAAGCCGGTGGCGAATATAGCCGCGCCTTCAAATCGCTGCTCGAAGCGCTCCGGCTGCGGTGATTTGCAAAGATTCACCCTCGACAACTCTCGGCCATGGCTTATATAGTTCGCATGCGAAATAAAATGCGAAAGTCCGGACAGAAGTGAATTCCCGTCACGATCGCCGGCTGGTGTTTCTGCTCAGCGTCGCGCAGCGCCGGCTGCAGCGCTGGGTGGCGGCGCGGACGCAGGATAGCGGCGTGACCGCTGCACAATCCGGGTTGCTGTTCATCCTCGGCCAGCGCGACGGTGTGCTGATCGGCGAGGCGGGCGCGGCGCTCGATTTGGGTCCGCCCGGTATCAGCGGACTGGTGGACCGGATGACGGCGGCGAACCTGATCAGGCGGCGCGCCGATCCGGATGATGGGCGCGCGTGGCGCCTTTGGCTGACGCCTACAGGCCGCGCGGCGCTCGCGCAGGCGAAGGCCGGGCTTGCCGAGATCAACGCGCGCCTTACCGGTGGATTTACCGAAGCCGAAATCGACGTCGTCGCGCGCTGGCTCACCAGTTTGCAAACCAGATTTCCCAGAGGAGAAGACCAATGACCGAGCATATCAAGATTGCAAACGACGGCGGGATATTGAGCCTGACCATGGCGCGGCCCGACAAGAAGAACGCGCTGACCAATGCGATGTATGGTGCGCTGGCCGACGCGATTGAGGCCGCGGAGACTGACCCCGCCGTCCGCGTCGTGCTGATCCGGGGCGAGGGCGACATGTTCACGGCCGGCAACGATGTCGGCGAGTTCGCGGCGATTGCCGCCGGAAATGTTCAGGGCGAACGGCATGTCAGCCGATTCCTTCAATCGCTCGCACGATCGAGCCGCCCGCTGGTCGCCGCCGTGCAAGGCCGCGCCGTCGGCATCGGCACCACGATGCTGCTGCATTGCGACCTCGTCGTGCTCGCCGACGATGCGCTGCTATCGACGCCGTTCGTCAGCCTGGCGCTGGTGCCGGAAGCCGCTTCCAGCCTGCTGATGCCGCTGCGTATCGGTTATGCGCGCGCTTACGAGATGTTCGCGCTCGGCGAAGCGGTGGATGCCAGCTCCGCACTCGCCTGGGGGCTCGCCAACAGGGTCGTTCCAATGGACAAGCTCGATAGCGAGGCGAGGGCGCTGGCCGGGCGTCTGGCCAAGCAGCCGGCGGGCGCGGTCTCCACGACCAAGCGGCTGATGCGGAATCCGGAAGTGCTGATGGCGCAGATCCTGGCCGAGAGCGAGCAGTTCGCGGCACGCCTGAAAACCGTGGAGGCGCGTGAGGCGTTTACGGCGTTCGCCGAGCGCCGGCCGCCGGACTTCCTGAAGCTCGCGAAGCAACCGGTGTGATCGCCGCGGCCGGGGCGTACATTGCGCCCTGGCCCCAAGAAATCATTTTTCAAGAAATCACTTTTCAAGAAATCACTTCTTGATGTCGGCGGCGACGAGCACGCGATGGTCGCGCAACAGGTCTTGCAAGGCCTGCAGCGCCGCCACGCCGCATTTCGTATCCTGCTCGCCATTGCCGCCGCTGAGCCCGATGCCGCCGACGACTTCGTCGTCGACGACGATCGGAAAACCGCCGACGAACACCGCGAACTTGCCTTCAAAGCTCCATTGGATACCGAACGCCTCGTTGCCGGGCAGCGCAGGTCCGTTCGGCGCCTGGTTGAACAGATGTGTGGAGCGCTTGTGTCCTGCGGCGGTGAACGCCTTGTTCCAGGCGATCTGGGGGCCAGTGACGCGCGCGCCATCCATCCGTTCGAGCGCGAGCGGATAGCCGCCCTCGTCGGTCACGCACACCGTCTCCAGCACGCCGATCTCGGCGGATGTTTTGATGGCCGCGGCGACCATGTGGCGGGCCTCGGCGAGTTCCAGCTTGAATGAACGTCTCATCGCTTTGTTTCCAGATGTCGATTGGGGCCGGCGGTCCGGCGCGGCTCAGCTGCCGCGATAGACCGTCTTGATCTGCGTGTAGAATTCCAGTCCGGTGCGGCCGGACTCGCGAAACGTCGACGTGCTCGACCGCTTCAGGCCGCCGAACGGCGCGTTGATCAGGTTGCCGGTCGTGGTGCGGTTGATCTTCACCGTTCCGGATTGAATGTCATTGGCGAAATCCTGCATGACCCGCGGATTGCGGGTCACGATCGCGGCCGACAGCCCGTATTCGGTGTCGTTGGCCTTGGCGATCGCATCCGCATAGCTGTCGACTTCAATGATCGCGATGACGGGACCGAAGATCTCCTCGCGCGCAATCGTCATCTGCTGGGTGACGTCGGTGAAGATCGCCGGCGAGACATAATAGCCACCGTCATAGCCGGCGCCGGTGAGCCGCTCGCCGCCGCACAGCAGCGTCGCCTCGCGTCTGCCGATCGCGATGTAGCGCAGCACCGTCTCGAGCTGCTTTGCGGTCGCCAGCGGCCCCATATCCATGCCGGGCGCAAGGCCGCTGCCGATCTTCATTGCCTTCACCTTGGCGACGAGTTTCGCGGTGAATTCGGCGCGCACCTGTTTCATCACCAGCACCCGGCTGGTGCCGGTGCAGGCCTGGCCTGCCAGCGAGAGACCGCCCTTGACGGTCAGGTCGACAGCCTGATTGAGGTCGGCATCGTCCATCACGATCAACGGGTTCTTGCCGCCCAATTCCATCTGGGTACGGGTGGTGAACCCCACCGATCGGCAGATATGCTCGCCGGCCGCGGTCGATCCGGTGAAGGAGATCGCGCGGATGACCGGCGGCTCGGTAATGGCCGCACCAATCTCGCCGGCCCTGCCGGTGATGAAGTTGAGGACGCCCTTCGGCAGCCCGGCGACCGCCAGCGCCTCGGCCAGCCGATAGCCGCTCAACGGCGCGTCGGATGACGGCTTGAAGACGACCGTATTGCCGGTGATGAGCGCGGGCGCGATCTTGCGGGCCGGTATCGAGACCGGGAAGTTCCACGGCGTGATGACCGACACGACCCCGAGCGGCTCGCGCAGGGTATAGACGGTCATGTCGGCATCGTCGTTCGGAAACACCTCTCCCGTCAACGACTGGCCTTCAACCGCGTAAAATCGCAGCGTCTGCGCTGAGCGCAGCACTTCATCCCGCGCGAGGTTGAGCGCCTTGCCCATTTCCCGCGTCATCTCCCGCGCGGTCCGGTCGGCGTGCGCCTCGAGATGATCCGCGGCGCGGTTGAGGATCGCAGCGCGCTTGGAGACCGATGTCTTCTTCCAGGCCTCGAACGCAGCGGATGCCGCGTTCACGGCGAGGCACGCATCCGCCGCGGTAGATGCCTGAAAACGGCCGACGATGTCGGCGCTGTCGGCGGGATTGGCGTTGTCGAATGGCTGTTTCGACGAGCTTTGCACCCACTCACCATTGATCAGGTTGCGGAACTCCTCGACATCGGTGGCACTCACAACGGAAGCCCGCGCATCCCGCATCGCCATGTCACGCATTGTTCCGCTCCCTTTCATTGCCAGATCAGGACGGCGCAGATCGTCGACGCCACCAGTCCCGTGACAACCGGGATCATTACGGTCTGAACGATCTGGAACACCGGCACGCGTGCGAACCCGGCTACCGCGATCAGCGACGACCATGCCACCAGCGCGCCGCCGCCCGTCCATACCGCGCCCATCTGGCCGACGGCGGCGAGCGTCGCCGGATCGAGCCCGACCCCCGGCGCCAATGCACCCGAGAGCGAGCCGGTGAGCGGCAGGCCGGCGAAACCGGAGCCATCGATGCCAGTGATCATACCGGCGATCAGGACGCCGAAGGCGACGAACACCTGATTATGCGGAATCCAGCCCTGCGCCGCCTGAACGAGTTCGAACAGCAGATTCGGCGCCTGCGCCGCGGGAACGCCGAGAATGGGCGAGGACAGGCCCTGCTCGGCGCCGAGAAAGAAGAAGCCGGCAATCGGCAATACCGAGCCCATGGCCTTGAACGCGAAGACGAAGCCTTCGGTGACATGGTCGGCGCTGGCATCGAGGAATTTGCGCAAATTGTCGGTAACGAACGATGCGCAGATCATCAGGACCGCAGCGACGCCGCCGACCAGCGCGGCCGCGTCGCCGCCCTTGAGATCATGGCCGATGCCGGCCTTCGCGAGCACCATCACCACGATCACGCACAGGAAAGCGAGCGGCGTGGCGACGGCGAAGAACTTGGACCATGCCTCCCGGCGGCTCGGCAGGGAAGCAAGCTCCTTGTCGATCTGCGCCTGGGTCGCGAACGGTTTCTGGCCTTCGGCGGTCCCGCGCGCAATCTCGGCCTTGTCGAAAGTGCCTTCCTCCTCGACCCGTGCCAGTTCGCCATTGACGGACTGCGCCTGCCAACGTTCGAGCAGCCTGTCGTCCGGCTTGGTGATCGACTTGCGGATCGACAGATAAGCCAACACCATCGCGATCACGCCTGTGATCAGCGACAGCACCAGTGCCCGGTCAGCCACCGTGGCGGCGCTGACTGCGATGCCGGCAGCCTTGGCGCTGATCCCGGGGGCTACGCCGATGACGTAGTCGGACGAGAGCGCCATGCCCTGTCCGGCGATCGCGATGGCGAGGGCGCCGCCGAGCGGCGGCAGGCCGGCTGCGATCGCTGCCGGCAACAGCACGGCCGAAACCAGCGGCACCGCGGGCGTCGGCCAGAAGAACAGCGAGATAACGTAGGTGATGGCGGCGAGGACGAAATAGGCGGTGTGCCCGTTCTTCATGACCGCGCGAAACGGCTCGACCATGCGGATGTCGGAGCGCAGCACCTTGAGTGCGTTCAACAGCGCCGTCATCAGCGCGATGACCAGAAAGATATTGAAGAGTTCCTTGGCGGCGGTGAAGCTGGCGTTGAAGATGCTGGCCAGCGCCGAAACCGGACTATGCGTCCAGGCGAGCGCGACCAGGAACGTGGCGATCACCGACGGCACGACGACGTTGGCGCGCCAGATCATCGTCAGGACGATGGTGACGACGCCGAACAGGTAAACCCAATGCGCGGAGACGATCGGAACGTGCTGTTGCATGGTCGGCTGCTCCCCAAAAGAACAGGCGCAGTTTGTATACTGTATTCGAGATTTGCAACAATTAATTGTGACCGGATCGCAGGAAGTCGATGGAACCGGGAATGGCGGGAGCCCTGATGGCTGAGATATTCGGCCTAAATATAGGTGCTGCACGCAAATCTTCAGTGCGAAAATCCGGTGGGTATAACCCGGCCGTCCAACCGTTGACAGTGCGGCTATTTTGTATACAATATACTGATTGGTGTAGCTGCCGACCCACCAAGAGGTCCGCAGCCTGACGCCCCGACGCCATCTCTCACGCGACAGGAGCGCGACGATGCAGCAGCTTATGGATCATGTTCAATTTCGCACCGCCCTCGAAAACGCGATCAAGGGCAAGAGCGCGAACAAGGCGCCCTTCAGTATTGCCTGGGCCAGCGGCAAGCTGAGCCGCGCGCATCTCGCTCGCTGGGCGGAGAACCACTACCATTATGTCGGGCCGTTCGCCGACTATCTCGGCTACATCTATGCGCGGATGCCCGAACGATATCAGGAAGCCAAGGATTTCCTGCTCGCCAACATGTACGAGGAGGAAATCGGCGGTGATCGCCATACCGATCTCCTGATCCGTTTCGCGGAAGCCTGCGGTACGTCGGCGGCGCGGGTCAAGGATCCCGACAATATGACCCCGACGACCCGCGGGCTGCAAAGCTGGTGCTACGCGGTTGCGATGCGCGAGGACCCGATCGTCGCGGTGGCAGGTCTCGTGGTCGGTCTCGAATCGCAGGTGCCCTCGATCTATCGCAAGCAGACGCCGACCCTGCGCGAGAAATACAAGTTCACCGACGAGGAGGTCGAGTTCTTCGACCTTCACATCGTCTCCGATGAAATCCACGGCGAGCGCGGCTACCAGATCGTGCTCGAACACGCCAACACGGTGGAGCTGCAGCAGCGCTGCCTCAAGATCTGCGAGATCGGCGCGCAGATGCGGCTGCTCTACACCACCGCGCTCTATCACGACTATGTCGCCAAGGACATTCCGTTGTCGGAGCTGGAGACGGCCGAAACCAGGGTGCCAGCTGACGAACGCGCCCTGTTGCAGGCCTGATCGACGCCATCACCGGAGACTGGCGGAATGCCGAACGTGGTTTTTCACAGGAACGGCCAGACCTTTCACGGCGAGATCAAGGAGAACACCAATCTCGTCGTCAGGGCTGGCATCCGGCAGTTTCCGTATCCAAATTTTCTGTATGGCTGCGGCATGGGCAAGTGCGGGAAATGCGCGTCCCTGATCATCAAGGGCGGCGAGCACCTGCCGGAGCCGAACTGGAAAGAGAAGAAGCGCCTCGGAGCCAGGATCGAGCGCGGATATCGCCTGGCTTGTCAGCTCTGGATCAGCCACGACATTGAGCTGTCACAGGAGGCAACGCCGCTGGCCGTCGTCGCGCCGGGCGGGGTGGGTTGATGCAACGCTGCGCGCGGAGTCTGGGCAGATGCCAGGATGCATCGCCGGTTTGCCGGGCGAAACAAAGCCGGAGGGTAGCGATCCCATGTATGTGATACTGACAAGCAAGCCCGGGCAATTCCGTACCGAAATCGTCGACGGTCTGCGGCCGCTCGCAGCTTACGACTATCTGTTCTACGGGGTGAAGAAGGCGACCTTCGTGATCGCCGAGCTGCTCAGGGATACCAAGGTCAAGGTGATCGACGAAGCCTGGTCGCCGCAGATCGTGAACGAGGTGCCCTCGAAATTCCTGGAAAAGTTCGAGACGCCGCAACGTGCGTTCAGCGAACTTCAGCACCTCACGTCTTTCGGCCACATGGACACGAAGCTGCGCAAGCTTTGATCACCCGTCAACTTGTCTGCATCATGCGGAAGCCGTCATGATCGAAGTCACATTTCTGACCAATGGCGGGAAAACCGTGACAGCGCCGGAAGACAGCAATCTGCTGCGCGTGTCCCTGCGCGAGAAGGGCGGCATCCCGTTCAAATGCGGCGGCGGGCTTTGCGGGACGTGCAAGTGCCGGATCGAGAAGGGCCTCGAGAACACCGATGCGATCAAGCCGAAGGAACGCAAACACCTGACCGAGGAGCAATTCGCGGCAGGCTACAGGATGGCATGCCAGACATTTCTCAACGGCGATGTGAGCGTGTCCTGGACGCCGAAGCCGGCCGCAGCAGCCAACGCCTTCGCCGCGCAAGCGCCACCTGTTGACGGCGAATGACAATGGCTTGATGGTATACAGACGGCAGTTTAAATACGGTGTTGTCGCCGTCAGCTTGAGATCCGACAACTGGCTGGATCTCGTTTCGCGGTTCAGCTAACTCGTGGGCGCGGCCGAACGGGTCACTTCATGGCAGGCACGCTGGGAAACTCCAAACGTCTTGGTGACGATTACCCCTCCCTGCACGGCAGGGTGATCGAGGAACTGCGCCAGGCCATCCTGAGCCGGCGGCTGAAGCCCGGCGAACGGCTGGTCGAGGAACGTCTGGCCGATGAACTCGGCGTCTCCCGCAATCCCGTGCGCGAAGCCATCCGTGTGCTGGAATCGGAGGGCCTGGTCGAAGTGACGGCGCGGCGCGGCGCGTCGGTGCTGTCGATGACCGACGAAGAGGCGCGCGAGACGATCGAGGTCCGCGCCTTGCTCGAAGGCCAGAACGCGCGGCTCGCGGCCCGGCGCCGCGAACAAGACATCCTCAAGCGGATCGCGGCCGTGCTGAAGCAGGGCAACGAGGCGGTCGCGGCGAAACGTTACGACCTGCTGTCCGATCTCAACCAGCAGTTTCACCAGGAACTGGCGGCTGCCGGCCGCAATCGCGTGCTGGCCGATCTGCTGAAGCGGCTGCGCGAGCGAACGGCGATGCTGTTCGCGCCGACCGATCCGGTGCGTCAGGCCCGCAGCTGGGACGAGCATGCCGGCATCCTGCGCGCCATCATCGCCGGCGACGAGCGCTCTGCGGCAACGCTTGCCGCCGAGCACGTGATGCGCGCCGGCGCCGATTTTCTGGCAACCCTCCACATTCCCGACGACAGTTCGCCGCTGGACGAATTGTCCGCCGCGGACGACAAGGCGTCCGATCCTTCGCGTTCCGCGCGCCCCTCCAAAGCAAAATCCGTTCGTCGCAGTCAGAACGGCGGAAGTGCGCGGCGGGCAAAAGTCCAGGGCTGATGCCCCATTTCGACCAAATGTGCTGAAGCTGCTCAAGGGCTTTACCGATACGTCCGACCTGACGATCTGGCGTTCGGCAGTCTATCGCTTCCACGCGCTGCTCGGACGGGGCTGGCGCTACCGTCGCGTGTTGCTGATGGGCGATGCCGTATGTCTTCGCTGGCGCGGAAAATGCCGACCAATTGAACATGTTGATTAAGCAATTGATCCAGAACCTGCACGCGGGGCGATAGTCTTTTCAAACCGCGGCTTTGTCTGTACCACCGGTGATGCGACCGCCGGGGAAACCAATGAACAATAACAATGACGCTGCAGAATACGACTATGTCATCGTCGGCGCCGGCTCGGCCGGCTGCGTGCTCGCCAACCGCCTGAGCGCCGACGGCAAGCATTCGGTGCTGCTGCTCGAGGCGGGGCCGAAGGATACCAATATCTGGATCCACGTGCCGATCGGCTACGGCAAGCTGTTCAAGGAAAAGACCGTCAACTGGATGTACCAGACCGAGCCCGAGCCGGGGCTCAACGGCCGGCAGGTGTTTCAGCCACGCGGCAAAGTGCTCGGCGGCTCTAGCTCGATCAACGGCCTGCTTTACGTGCGTGGCCAGCATGAGGACTACGACCGCTGGCGCCAGCGCGGCAACGCCGGCTGGGGTTTTGACGACGTGCTGCCCTATTTCAGGAAGGCCGAAAACCAGCAGCGCGGCGCCGACAAATATCATGGCGCCGGCGGTCCGCTCCCGGTATCGGACTGGCGCCACGCCGATCCGCTGTCGGAAGCCTTTGTCGTCGCCGCGGCCGAGACCGGCATTCCGACCAACCCCGATTTCAACGGCGAACGCCAGGAGGGCGCGGGCTTTTTCCAGACCACGACCCGGCGCGGCCGGCGCGCCAGCACGGCATTCTCCTATCTTCGCCCCGCCATCAAGCGCGGCAATCTGCGTGTGGAAACCTCGGCGCTGGCGCAGCGCATCCTGTTCGAAGGCCGCCGCGCGCGCGCCGTCGAATACAAGCAGGAAGGCCGGTTGCGCACCGCAAAGGCGCGCAAGGAAATCCTGGTCTCGAGCGGCGCGTACAACTCGCCGCAATTGCTGCAGCTCTCCGGCGTCGGGCCCGCGGATATTCTGAAGCAGCACGGCATCGACATCGTGCTCGATGCGCCCGGCGTCGGCAACGATCTGCAGGATCATTTGCAGGTGAGGCTGGTGACGCGCTGCGCGCAGGCCATCACGCTCAACGACGTCGTCAATAATCCTGTTCGGCGCATCATGGCCGGGGTGCAATATGCGGCGCTTCGCAAGGGGCCGCTGACGATCGCCGCGGGTACGTCGGGGGCGTTCTTTAAGACCAATCCGCGCCTGGCGACGCCCGATATCCAGATCCACTTCCTGCCGTTTTCGACCGACAAGATGGGCGAGAAGCTGCATGCGCAGTCCGGCTTTACGGCCTCCGTTTGCCAACTCCGTCCCGAGAGCCGCGGCTCGCTGCGGATCAAGAGCGCGGATCCCGCGGTGCCGCCGGAAATCCGGATCAACTATCTCGCCACCGAGACCGATCGGCGGGCCTTCATCGACGGCATCCGGATCCTGCGCAAGATTCTCGCTGCCCCCGCGCTGAAGCCTTATGCGGTCGGCGAAGTCGATCCGGGGCCAAAGGTCGCGAGCGACGACGAGTTGCTGGACTTCTGCCGCCGCACCGGCAGCACGGTCTATCATCCGACCTCGACCTGCCGGATGGGTAACGATCCCCTGGCGGTGGTCGATCAGCGGCTGAAGGTGCGCGGCATCGAGGGGCTGCGCGTGGTCGACGCCTCCATCATGCCGGACCTGATGTCAGGCAATACCAACGCGCCGACCATCATGATCGCCGAAAAGGCCTCCGACATGATTTTGGAGGATGCGCGGTAAGGGTCACGGGAGAGCGTAGCCTGGATGGCACCATCCGGGCTACGACGGCCGATTGTCACCGTCCTTAAATTCCATTTTAGCATTCTAAATCGCTATTTAATTGAGACCATCGCCCCCGCTTGGCATCGTCCTGCCGTTCACGGCAAGTCCCGATTTTGTCTGGAGGTAAGATGGTCTCGCTGTCCAGTTCCTTTATTCGCAAACGTATGATTTCGCTGGCGACGACCCTGTCTGTTAGCGCCACGTCCCTTGCCTTGGCGCACGGACCGACGCGGCCGCACCACGTCCGCGGTCCCGTAGCACCGATCCAAGGTCCCGTAGCACCGATACAATATGTCGCCGATCGGTCTGATGGTTCCGATGAAACGCCGTTCCTGTCGGAAAACGATGCCGCCATGAGCAAGATGATGGCCGACATGACGGTCAAGCCGACCGGGGATATCGATCGCGATTTTGTCGCCATGATGGTGCCGCATCACCGGGGCGCCATCGACATGGCGCAGGCCTTGCTGCGCTATGGCCACAACGAGCAGCTTCGGCGTCTGGCGCAGGAAATCGTCGTCACGCAGCAGCAGGAGATTGCCGCGATGCGCCTCGCGCTTGGCGATCCAATTGCCGCCGTCGGTGGCTGCGCCGACGCAGCCGGACGCCCACAGCGCGATGGATATATCGCGCGATTCCGCGTCCCATCATACCATGAAGATGCACTAGGAGCCGAGGATGAAACTACCTCTCTTGTACTGGCGTTGAGCCGCTGTCGGCATTCATGACCAATCCGGCAGGCTCGGCGATCGTCAATGCCACCGGGCCGATCCGCCAAATCGTGCGCGGCGAGGACAAGACCCAACGCCGCTATCTTGTGATCGCGCTGAGCCGTGCCGACAGTCCGGGCCCGATCGCACAGGTGCAGTTGCGATAGCGGCATCGCGGCCCTTAAACAGGCCCAATAAAGAGGATATAAGATGGCCGCAGCAGCGGCCATCGGTTGACTGCAGCAATCCCGCGGATCGGCGCCACCACCAGGGGAGCCCTCGCATTTCCGGCCATCGGCAAGTCGCTCATGACAAAAATATTGCTGATCGAGGACGACGGTGAAACGGCGGAAGAGGTTACCGCCGAACTGGTCGAGCGTGGTTTCGACGTGGAATGGAGTGCTGATGGAACGGCAGGGCTGGCCTCGGCCCGTTCGTCAGGCCCCGACGTCTTGATCGTGGATCGGATGCTGCCCGGCATGGACGGCCTCTCGATCATTGAGACACTGCGGCAGGAGCAGGTGCGCACCCCAGTGCTGGTTCTGAGCGCGCTGGGTGCGATCGACGACCGCGTGCGCGGATTGCGGGCGGGCGGCGACGATTATCTCACCAAGCCGTTCGCGATCCTCGAACTCGTGGCGCGGATCGAGGCGCTGCTGCGCCGGCCGGTGCAATCACGCGAGACCACCCTTCGCGTGGGGGCGCTGGAGCTCGACCTGATCGAGCGAACGGCCAGACGCGGCGCCCGTGAGATCGATTTGTTGCCGCGGGAATTTCGCCTGCTCGAATACATGATGCAACGCTGCGACCAGTTGCTGACGCGGGCCATGCTGCTCGAAGAAGTCTGGAACTACAAATTCGTGCCGGCGACCAATCTCGTGGACGTCCACATGGGCCGGCTGCGCCACAAGGTGGACGGCCCGAACGAAACACCCATGATCCACAATGTCCGCGGCGCCGGATTTATCCTGCGTACGCCGACCTGATGCCGTGCCACGCCATCTTCAGGGCGGAGCGAGCGCATGATCTGGCCTGAACTCGTGCGCTCGACTTCATTTCGCCGGGCGCTGATGCTGGTGGCGGCGTTGACGGCGATCATCGTCGCGCTGTTCGGCTTCGTCTACTGGAAAACCGACAGCTATCTGACGGCACGATCCGATCAGATGATCATGACGCAACTCAACGTCATTTCCCTGCTGTCGGATCAGCGCCTGCTGGACGCGATCGACGCGCATCTGAGGCAGGATTCGCGCGGTGTCCAGTTCGCCGGCTTGTTCGGAGCCGACGGAAGCCGCCTTGCCGGCAACATCGCCAGGCTGCCGCCCGGCCTCAAAACCGGAACTCCGGCACATGGCGTCCAGATCATGGCGATACGCGGGTCGAGCCTCGAAAACCGGGTCGTGCAAGGCGTGGCGCGGCAACTGCCGGATGGCGAGGTGCTGGTGATCGGACGACTCGTCGATGAAACCGTCGATGTCGCCCGCGTCATCGGCCAGGCGCTCGGGCTTGGTCTGGTGTTTGCGCTGGGCCTCTGCCTGGTGGCGGGCGCGCTGGCGAGCATTCGGGCAAGCAAGCGGGTCGAGGAAGTCAGCACACGGGTTCAGCGTATTGTTGCCGGCGACCTGCACGAGCGGCTGCCCCAGACCAACGACGGCGATCCGTTCTCGAAACTGGCAGCGATCGTCAACGGCATGCTCGACGAAATGGAAACCTTGATCCATGCGCTCGCCGGCGTCGGCAACGACATTGCCCATGACTTGCGAACGCCGTTGACGCGCGCACGCCTGACTCTGGAACGCGGTCGCGCCAACGCGGTAACCCTCGAGCAGCTTCAGGCCACCGCCGACAAGACGATCACCGGCATCGATCAATCGCTGGCGATCATCACCGCCCTGCTGCGGCTGGCGGAAATCGAGAACAGCCGGCGCTCCGCCGGCTTCGGTGTCGTTGCTCTCGATCAATTGCTGCGCGAGGTCTGCGACATCTACGAACCGATTGCGGAAAACAGGGACATCGCCCTGAAGGTCAAGGCCTCGCCGGAATTGTCGGTCCATGGCGATCGCGACTTGTTGATCGAGGCGGTGGCCAACCTCGTCGACAACGCCATCAAGTTTACCCCGGCAGGCGGAAGGGTCGATATCGATCTGATCCGCGGCGAAGGTGAAAGCGTGGTGCGCGTCAGCGATACCGGACGCGGTATCAGTGAAGGCGAACGCGACGCCGTATTGCGTCGCTTTTATCGCTCGGAAAAAGACCGGAAAACCCCGGGCGTCGGCCTCGGTCTCAACCTGGTTGCGGCGATTGTGAAATTGCACGGCTTTCGGCTGGCGATCTTTCCCGGTCCCGGTTGCCGGGTGGAAATAGCTTGTCCGGATCAAGTGCCGTGATGATGCGGTGAAATGCCGTCATGGTTCACTCCGGTGATGAGTTTCAAACGACATCATCATGCAGCGCCGCAGCGCTGGAATCGATTATCAAGCGATTCAAGGTTGTGACGTTGCCTTGAGCGCGAGGCGTCGTTCCGGGCCAATCAATGGTTCCCGCTGGAACCCCTCCGAATCTTACGCGTTGTCTCTGCAACGGAGGTATCCCATGGCTGAGAAATTCGATCCGGCGGCGCACGACAAGCACGCCGCCAATCCCGGTGAGGCGCATGCGGCCGATCGGGAGATCCATGCGAAACTCGAGGCCGGCCTGATGGACAGCTTTCCGGCTTCCGATCCCGTCAGCGCCACGCAACCGGCGCCGTCGAAACATGACCGCGATCGCGAAAACGAATCGCTCTGGGAAAGGGTCTTCGCGGTTTTCCGCTAGGCGCGATGCGGAACGCGTCATATCGCCGCGAATTGCTTTCCTGATAATTTCATTGGAGGAACATGCGATGATCAAACGTCTAGTGGTGGCTGCCGTCGCGGTGGCGGGAATTTCGTTGGCGATGCCGGCTGGCGCTGAGGAAGTCGGCGTCGGGGTCGGTCCCGGTGGTGTCGGTGTCACCGTCGGTACCGGACATGGCGACCGTGATCGCGACCGTGAGGTGATCCGCGAGCGTGAATACCGGGATCGTGATCGCGACGAAACCGTCGTCATCAAGCGCGGTCACGACCACGACCGCGATTTCGACCGTGATCGCAAGGTCATCATCGACCGCGATCGCTGACGGCGTTGCGTAGAGTTTGGGGGAACGGCCTCCGATGCGGAGGCCGTTCTTTTAAGTGGACACTCAATAATGCGGCGGCGGGTCGTTTGCCGGGCCGGTCGCGTGGCTTTCCGCTTCCTGCACACGCTCCTTCAGCGCCGCGATCTGGCGTGTCAGCGCATCGATCTGCTGCCATTGCGCGGTGATAGTCAGGTTCAACATCTCGATGGTCTCGTCCTGGAATGTCAGCCGCACCTCCAGCGCGTCGATGCGGTCGCTCAGCGCCTTCGCCTCATTCATCGGAAGCCCCGTCCGTTCCGCACTCGCGCAAGCCGTGTCCCAGCGCGACGCGTTCGTCGAACACAAAACAGTCACCGCGCCAGCGGCTTTGGTCTTCCGGCACGCCCTCCAGATATCGCAGGATGCCGCCCTTGAGATGATAGACCTCGGCAAAGCCGCGCGAGAGTAGATAGGCGCTGGCTTTTTCGCATCTGATGCCGCCGGTACAGAACATCGCGATCTTTCGGTGCTTTGCCGGATCGAGATGTTGGGCGGCAAATTCCCTGAACTGGCCAAAGCTCCGGATGCCTGGATCCACCGCGCCTTCAAAGGTCCCCATCGCGACCTCGAAGGCGTTGCGGGTATCGATCACGAGCGTGTCGGAGGCCGCGATCAGCGCGTTCCAGTCGGCGGGATCGACATAGGTGCCGACCTGTCGCGTTGGATCGACCTCCGCATCGCCGAGCGTGACGATTTCCTTCTTCAGCCGCACCTTCATCCGTCCAAACGGCATGGTTGAGCTGGACGAGAATTTCAGCTCGAGATTGTCGAGCCGGCCGCCGAACAGGGGGCCATGTTGCAACTCGCCCACGTACGCTTCGATGGCCTCCGGCGTGCCGGCAACCGTGCCGTTGATGCCCTCCCGCGCCAGCAGCACGCTGCCCTTCAGCCCAAGGCGGGCGCAGACTTCGCGCAGCGGTTCGCGCAGCTCCCGGAAATCCGGGATCCGGGCAAATTGATAGAAAGCGGCGACCTTGTGGGACATCTCGGGGGTTTATCAGCCAGCCGGGGGAGGGGAAACCCCGCAAAATAGTGATCATTCCAGCGTTCACCAGGCAGGGCTGGGACGCCAAATCTCTGGTATGCCAGCCATTGCCCTGCCCGGGATGAATGTGTCATGTAACCCCGTTTGCGCCGGGGCAAACGCAGCAAAACAACGGTCAAGTGAGCAATCTGTCATGAGGAATTTCCATTTCGCCGGCCGCTCGACGGTCCACGCCCAGAACGCGATGGTGGCGACGTCGCATCCGGCGGCGGCGTTGGTGGCGGTCGACGTGATGCGCGCCGGCGGCACCGCCGTGGACGCTGCGATCGCGGCCTCCGCGCTGCTGGCGGTGATCGAGCCGCAATCGACCGGGATCGGCGGCGACTGCTTCGCGCTGGTGCAGCCCAAAGGCGAGGGCAAGATCACGGCCTATAACGGCTCGGGCCGCGCGCCGATGGCGGCAACGGCCGAATGGTATCTGGAACGCAAGATGCATTCGGTGCCGCTGACGTCGGCGCATGCGGTCAGCATTCCCGGCGCCATCGATGCCTGGGACACGCTGCTGCGCGATCACGGCAAGCTCGGTTTCGACACCTTGCTGCAGCCCGCGATCAAGGCTGCGGAAGAAGGCTACATCGTTGCCCCGCGCATCGCCTTCGACTGGAAGAACGGCTTTGACAAGCTGAAGAACGGCACCAACACCGCGCGCTATCTGCTGCCGCATGGCAAGCCCGCGGTCGCCGGCGACGTGATCCATCAGCCCGAACTCGGCAAGACGCTGCGCGCGATCGCCAAGGGTGGCCGCGATGCGTTCTACAGCGGCGAGATTGCCGCCGACATGGTCGATACCCTGCGCGGCATCGGCGGTCTGCACACGCTGGAAGATTTCGCCGCGCATTCGACCGAGACCACGTCGCCGATCGGCACCATCTATAAGGGCCACGACGTCTGGCAGTGCCCGCCGAACGGCCCGGGCATCACCATGCTGGTCATGCTGAACATCCTCTCCCGCTTCGACCTGACGAAGTTTCCGGCGCTCAGCGTCGAGCGCTTCCACCTGGAAGCTGAAGCGGCGCGCATTGCCTATATGATGCGGGAGCAATATATCGGCGATCCCCAGCAGGTTCACGTCGACGTCGCCGGCATTCTGGCAAAGGAATTCGCCGAGGAGCATATCAGCAAGATCCGGATGGACGGGCTGCTTGATCTGCCCAACGTCGCGCCGCCGATGAATCCCTCGACCGTCTACATCACCGTGGTCGACAAGGACCGTAATGTCTGCTCGTTCATCAACTCGATCGCGCACTCCTTCGGTTCGGCGATCGTGTCGAACAAGACCGGCATTCTGCTGCAGAATCGCGCCGGCGGCTTCCGTATCCAGCCCGGCCATCCCAACTGCATCGCGCCGGGCAAGCGGCCGCTGCACACGATCATTCCGAGCCTTGCGACCAAAAACGGCCGCGCGGTGATGCCGTTCGGCGTGATGGGCGGGCAGTATCAGCCGGTCGGCCAGACCCACGTGCTGACCAACATGCTGGACTACGGCTGCGACGTGCAGGAAGCGATCGATATGCCGCGCGGCCTGCATTACGAGGGCGTCTACCAGCTCGAGGACAGCGTGCCGGCCGACATCGTCGACGGCCTGAAAAAGATCGGGCACAAGACCACCAGCGTGGTCGGCCCCCTCGGCGGCGGCCAGGCGATCTGGATCGACTGGGACAAGGGCACGCTGACCGGCGGTTCCGATCCGCGCAAGGATGGTTGCGCGCTGGGGTATTGAGGCGTCGCTGCTTCTTACTCTTTCCGATCGTTTCATTGGCAGGAAAGTGGAACCGGCGCCGTCCTCACGGCACCGCGTTCCTCCATTCGGAACAACATCTTATCGTCTCTGTTAAGACGATGAGGCGCAGGCGTGCGCCGCGATACTTTGCGCCAGCGTCAGAGGTTTTGTTATCAGCGTTCTCGATCCAGACGATACCGAGCAGGCCGATTTGCGTGGCGGCTGTTCGCCGCGGTTTGCGGTCGCCGGACAACCGGTCCGCCGCGAAGTCGGCGAGAACATCAAATGCGATGCACTTATCATCGGCGCCGGCATTACCGGATCGCTGATCGCCGAGCGACTGACGCGTCAGGGTCTGAACGTCGCCATCATCGATCGCGAATTGCCCGGGCGCGGCAGCACCGCCGCCAGCACGTCGATGCTGCTGTGGGAGATCGACCGTTCGCTGACCGAATTGACTGAGGCCTATGGCTTCGAGCGGGCGTCGCGCGCTTATCGCGCCAGCCTTGCCGCGGTCACCGGCCTGAAATCGCTGGTGCTGCAGCTCGGCATCGCCTGCGACATGCGCGACAAGGATTCGCTTTATCTGGCTGCGGGCGATACCAGCGCTGAATTGCTTGGAGAACATCAGCTTCGAATGCGCGCCGGTCTGCCCGGCGATTTTCTGGACCATGCGCCGCTGCTCGATGGCTACGGGATCGCACGCGCCGGTGCGATCGTGTCGCCGGGCGCGGCCGACGCCGATCCCATGCAGTTGGTGCGTGGTCTGCTGCGGCTGGCTGTTACCCGCGGCGCTCGCCTGTTCGAGGGAGAAGCCGTCGAATTCGACACGGCCGCGCGCTCGGTCGGCGTTCAGCTCAATAACGGCCGCCAGATCGAGGCACGTTCGGTCGTGCTCGCCACTGGCTATGTCATGCCCGATATCGTTCTTTCGACTATTCAGACGGTATCTTCGAGCTGGGCGATCGCGACCACGCCGCAGCCGCAGAACATCTGGAAGGACGCCGCGATGATCTGGGAGAACAGAAAGGATTATCTCTATGCGCGAACAACGCGGGCGGGACGGATTATCATCGGCGGCGAGGACAGCGAGGAAGAGATCGAACCCGAGCGGCGCGATCGCCTGATCCTGGAGAAATCCAGGGCATTGGCACAAAAGCTCGCATCACTCTGGCCGGTTGCGAACACAGAGATCGAATTCCGCTGGTCCGGCACCTTCGATACCACACGCGACGGCCTGCCGCTGATCGGCCCCGTCCCCGACGCCAAAGGCATCTATGCCGCCTACGGCTATGGTGGCAACGGGATCACGTTCAGTTTTATGGCCGCGCAATTGATCGGTGATTTGATCGCAGGCTCGACTTCGCCACTGCTGCGCGATTTCGCGCTGGACCGGAACGACGGAATGGCTGCCCTCTGAAAAATGGCTATGGAAATGACCCATCTTGGGCTAGAGACGTTCGTTCTTCAGAAGAGGTATTCAAGATGCGGTCTTCCCGACGCACAATCTTCAAAACCGCCGTCGCGGCGATAGCGGCCGCGGTTTCTACGCCCGTTGTTATTGCCACGATGGCATCAGCCCAGACCGCAGGAAAACCCATGACCACAGCATCAGGTTTGCAGATCATCGACAGCACTGTCGGCACCGGCGCTTCGCCGAAACCCGGCCAGACCTGCGTCATGCATTACACCGGCTGGCTCTACGAAAACGGCGTGAAGGGCAAGAAATTCGACTCTTCCGTCGACCGCAACGAGCCGTTCGAATTTCCGATCGGACAGCACAGGGTGATCGCCGGTTGGGACGAGGGCGTCGCCACCATGAAGGTCGGCGGCAAGCGCACGCTGATCATCCCGCCCGCGCTCGGCTATGGCGCCCGCGGCGCCGGCAGTGTGATCCCGCCCAACGCGACGCTGATGTTCGATGTCGAATTGCTCGCAGTGAAATAAGCGCCGCGAGGGAGCGCGTATCGTGAAGGTCTCCATCCTCGACGATTATTTCGACACGCTGCGCACCCTCGACTGCTTTCGCAAGCTCGACGGACATGACGTCACGATCTGGAACGATCACCTTCAGGAGGTCGACGCGCTGGCGGAACGCCTGCGCGACACCGAAGCGCTGGTGCTGATCCGCGAGCGGACGCAAATCCGCACGCCACTTCTGGAGCGGCTGCCGAAGCTGAAGTTGATCAGTCAGCGCAGCGTCTATCCCCATATCGACATCGACACCTGCACCCGGCTCGGCATCGTCGTGTCGTCGGGCCAGCACGCCGATACGCCGTCCTATGCCACCGCCGAATTCACCTGGGGCCTGATCCTCTCGGCGATGCGCGCGATCCCGCAGCAGATGGCGGCGTTGAAGGCCGGCAAATGGCAGATCGGCGTCGGCCACACCTTGCGCGGCAAGACACTCGGCATCTACGGCTACGGGCGGATCGGCGCGGTCGTTGCCGGCTACGGCAAGGCGTTCGGCATGAAGGTGCTGGTATGGGCGCGGGAAGCGGCGCTGGCGAAAGCGCGCGCCGACGGTTACGAGACCGCCAGCAGCAAGGCGGACTTCTTCGAGCGATGCGATGTGCTCTCGCTGCATATGCGCCTGGTCGACGCCACCCGCGGCATCGTCA
Source organism: Bradyrhizobium erythrophlei (assembly GCA_900129675.1). Classification (GTDB taxonomy): domain Bacteria; phylum Pseudomonadota; class Alphaproteobacteria; order Rhizobiales; family Xanthobacteraceae; genus Bradyrhizobium; species Bradyrhizobium erythrophlei_A. The sequence goes on from FSRD01000002.1 coordinate 519,285, forward strand.
AGCCGGACGATCTCGCGCGCATGAAGCCGACGGCGCTCCTGGTCAATACCAGCCGCGCGCCGCTGATCGAGCCGAACGCGCTGGTCGATGCACTGCGGGCCGGGCGGCCCGGCATGGCGGCGGTGGACGTCTACGAGAAGGAACCGCTGCGCGATGTCAACGATCCCCTGCTGACCATGGACAACGTCGTTTGCACCCCGCATCTCGGCTACGTCTCGCGCGATGAATACGAAATCCAGTTCACGGACATCTTTGACCAGATCGTGGCTTACGCCGCGGGTAGCCCGACGAACGTGGTCAATCCCGATGTGATGGGAAAGCGGCGGTGATGTTGGACGCGTTGAGCGCCGCTCTATCAACGTCATGCCCGGGCTTGTCCCGGGCATCCACGTCCTTCTGACTCTCAGCCAAGACGTGGATGGCCGGGACAAGCCCGGCCATGACGATGACCGCAAGCGGGGAGAGGTAAGAAAAGAGACCGGCCCAAACGGACCGGTCTCTTCGATTCCAATCGAACCAGCGCCGATCAGAGATTCTTGTTCGCTGCGGCCGCCGCCTCGTTGGCGGCGTTTTTCGCCGCTTCCTTGGCGTCGCCGACGGCCTTCTGGCCCTTGCCCTTCACTTCCTGAATCACACCTTCGCCCTGCAGGCGATCGGAACCGGTAGCCTCGCCGATGCCCTGCTTGGCCTTGCCGATGGCCTCGTTGGTCGCGCCTTTGATCTTGTCTGCGGTTGCGCCCATGGGAACTCTCCTTTGTTAAGCGTCGACAGGACAAGCCTCGTATGCGCCGATCGTTCCTTTATTGATCTGGTCTGCGATCACGGTTTTATGTACCGTTCACGAATGAACATTCCAGCGAAAGCAGCATGATGTCAGGCTCTCACGATCACACCGATTCCGGTCATTCCCACGGCGATCATTCTCATTCCCACGATCACGACGAGCGCTGGAAGCATGACGGCGTCCGCGTCATTCCCGGCAATCAGCTCGATCCCAACGTGCCGTCGACCGCCGGCATGGACCGCAAGGCTGCGATCAACTTCGCGCGCGTCGGGGCGCAGAAATTATGGGCGGGCACCGTCACCATCAGGCCCGACGCCAAGACCGGCGCGCATCATCACGGCCATCTCGAAAGCATCATCTATGTCGTGAAGGGCAAGGCGCGGATGCGCTGGGGCGAGCACCTGCAGTTCATCGCGGAAGCCGGTCCCGGCGATTTCATTTTCGTGCCGCCTTACGTGCCGCATCAGGAAATCAATGCCAGCCGCGACGAGACGCTCGAATGCGTCCTGGTGCGCAGCGACGGCGAGGCTGTCGCGATCAATCTCGACATCGAGCCGGTGGAAAAGCCGGAGACGGTGCTGTGGGTCGATCCCGTGCACCGGGACCCGGCGGAGAAGAAATAATCTCCGTCATTGCGAGGAGCGATAGCGACGAAGCAATCCATTCTTTCTTTGCTTGGAGAGATGGATTGCTTCGCTTCGCTCGCAATGACGACTAAGCAAACACCGTGTGATCCACCGGGCCATTCGGCACCACATAGCCATAGCGTGTATTCGACGGCTCCGGTCCCGCCTTCTCATATTCCGCCTTCATCATCGCGAAGCGGTCGCCCTTGAGGTCGAGCATCGCGCGCTTGGGCTGGATATTGTAGAGGCGGGCGTTGTTGTCGCCGAAGATCGCGGTCTTCACCGGTCCATCGGCCGCACCCAACGGCGCGTAGCCGAATCTCTTCTGCATCGCCTCCGGGATTTCGAGTCGCCGCAGACCCTCGATCTGCCATTGAGGTGCGCCGGTCCACAGCGCGTCGGTGCCCCAGCAGACGTGATCGGCGCCGAGCCCCTTGATCAGCGTACCCATCAGCGCGGCGCAGACATTCGGCTCCGCCACCAGCGTGGTCGCGAACAGCTGCCCGACATCGCCATAGACGTTGTTGACGCCATATTGCGCGGGGATGTCGGCGAGGTCGCTGGTCCAGGAAATCCGGCCGGTGCGCTCGAACTCGGCCAGCGCCTGTTTCGGATCGCCGCCGACATGGCGATAGGCCGAGTGATAGATCACGAAGTTGAGCTGCGGCCAGTCCTTGGCAGCTTGCCCGACGTCGGCGACGTCGGCGAAGCCGCGCAGATTGGGAAACGCCTTTTCCACGCCCGGCGCGAACAGTCCCTTGTGTACGCAGACATTCTTGATGCCGGCCTTTACCATCTTCTCGTACCCCTTATAGGCAACCTTCTCGTCATCAAGTCGCCAGGGGTAGCGGCTGATTTCCTTGTGGGTGTTGTCGCCGACCGTATAGCCCTTGCAGGATTCCGGTTTCAGCGCGAGGCCCGCATCGAGGTTGTCGAGCCAGCCGGGCTGCCCCGGCGTGAAGATCATGTGCGAGAACACCCGCCGCGAGCCGGCCTCGTCGTTGATCTTCTTGCGCGCTTCGGCCATCTGCTCGTTGGTCAGGAACCAGTCCTGCTCGATATCCGATGGCGCCGAGGAGATCAGCGAAATCTTGGTGTCGCTGTCGAGAAACATCTCCTTCTTGTAGTTATTGAACTTCAAATCCTCGATGGTCTGCTCGCGCGAGCCGAGTTCCTTGTTCCAGCCGGCCTTGCCGACTGCATTGCGCATGTCGACGAAGGTGGTGATGCGGGTGTCGTCGCGCAGGAAATGCGTGTGCATGTCCATGATGAACTGGTCTTTCAGCGCGCCGGCGCGCTCCTCGGCCATCGCCGGCGTGGCGGCTTCTGCGCGGGTCACATCGAACAGCGGCCCGTAGACCTCGTTCATCGCCACAAAGGACGCGGCCATGCCGGCGGCGGACTGGAAAAACCGGCGGCGGTTCAGGCCCTGCTTGCCGCCGAGATCGTCGGCCATGGCCAGAAGCCGCGCCTCGACCTCGCGCTGCCGCTCGTTTTGCGGGTCGGGGTAGAACTCATCGCTCGCCACGATCTGGGTCGGGATCGGGGTCTGGTAGGTGCACAATTCGGACGGCATCAGTGCGGCAAGTTCTTCCTCGGTAAGCTGGCTGCTCATGATTTCGCTCCCTGCTTCATGCCGGATTTTCCGGTCGGACGGGCGCCAAGACTAAGCCGTCTTCCGGAGCGCAGGCGCGCGCTGTTTTGGCGGCCTTGTTCACAAAATCGTGGGTCCATCCGACATTGTGGAATGGGCGACGCGCATTGCGTCGGTTCGCTCGCAAACAAGCGCGCGGGCTGCTATCGTGGCGACAGCAACACCGGACGAGGAATCCGGGAGCGAAAGGGAGAGCAGCTATGACTGGTTCGAAGCATCCGCTGCCGCGGCGCGCGGTGATCAAGGGCATTGGCGTGGGTGTGGCCGCCGGGATGACGGGCGCCATGCCGGTGCAGGCCGCGACCGCGGATGCATCCGAGGGCGGCGAAATCTGGAGCAGCGAATACTGGGCCAAGAAGGGCGATATTCCGCTGTGGATGTATCGCAAGCGACTCGGCGCGCCCAAGGCCGGCGAGCCGGCACGGCCGGTCCTGTTCTTCGTCCATGGCTCGTCGGTGACATCCAGGACGTTCGATCTAAACGTACCCGGGCATGGCGAATATTCGGTCATGAACGAATTCGCCCGCTATGGCTTTGACTGCTGGACCATGGATCACGAGAATTACGGCAAGTCGGGCCGCACGTCCGGCAATGCCGATATCGCCGGCGGCGTCGAGGATCTCAAGGTCGCCGTCGAAGTCGTCACCCGCGAAACCGGCCAGAAGAAGTTTCATTTCCTCGGCGAGTCCTCCGGCGCACTGCGCGCCGGCGCCTATGCCATGGCGGCGCCCGAGCACATCGACCGGCTGGTGTTTGCCGCCTTCACCTACAAGGGCGAGGGGTCGCCGACCCTCACCAAACGCGCCGAGCAGCTTGAGTATTATCGCTCGCACAACATGCGCAAACGCGACCGCGAGATGATCAGATCGATCGCGACCCGCGACAAGCCCGGCACCTCCGATCCCGCCGCCATTGAGGCGCTGGCGGACGCCGAGATGGTGTTCGGCGACCAGATCCCGACCGGCACCTATCTCGACATGACCGCCAATCTGCCGGTGGTCCATCCGGAGAAGGTGCTGGCGCCGGTGCTGCTGGTGCGCGGCGAATATGACGGCATCGCCACCGTCGCCGACCTCGAGGAATTCTATAACAAGCTGCCGAGCGGCGACCGCCAGTTCATCATCCTGCCCGGCACCGCCCATTCGGTGACGCTCGCGACCAACCGGCAATTGTTCTGGCACGTCACGCGGGCGTTTCTGACGATGCCGACCCCGATTGCGACGTGAGGGTTGGGCCGGCCTCTCAACGTCATTGCGAGCGTAGCGAAGCAATCCATCGTGCGGCAGGAAAGAATGGATTGCTTCGTCGCAAGTGCTCCTCGCAATGACGGGCTGGTTAGCGATCCCGGTCGGACCGCTGGGATGCGTAGGGTGGGCAAAGGCGCGCTTTGCGCCGTGCCCACCGTGGATCCTGCACGCTTTCGTGGTGGGCACGCTTCGCTTTGCCCACCCTACATTTCTACATTTCGTGCGATCTAATAGCTGATCCGCAGGCCGACGCCGCCGTGGATGGTGTTGCCGACTGGCTGCGGGCCGGCGGTGCCGTTGACGAAGAGGTCGGCGATCCAGCCATTGGTGATCCGGAAGCCGAGGCGGCCGCCATATTCGAACCAGTTCTGGTTTCCGATCGTCGGCACCACCAGGCCGTCGCCGGTGACGGTGGCGACAATCCCGGAATGCGAGGCAAAGGATTGCACGAACCCGCCATTGATATTGGCCTCGACGCTGGAGCCGAACAGATGCGTCCATTGCCCGCCGGCCTTGACCAGGCTGGTTCGATCGGTGCCGTCGGCGATCGAGGCGTCGAACGGGTTGAAAGCGGCGGCGGGATCCGTGTAGCCCTTGACGCGCTGCCATAGCTGCCAGACCTCGACGGAGGCTGCGACTTCGTCGCGCGGCGACAGCCGGCTGATCCAGCCCGCGCGCACATAGGCGCCGTAATTGTCTGCCGTTGTCTGGCTATCCAGCGACACCGCCCCGAGGCTCGTCATATAGCCGCGGCGATAGCGGACTTTCTCATAGGGGGTGAGGATCGCCCCGATATCGAAGAACGGCCGCGACGAGCCCCAGTCGACGAAATCATAGCGCAGCGCGAACGCGCCGATCGGCGCGCTGGTGACGCTGTATCCGCCTTGGCTGTATTGGGTGTAGGCGATGCCCGCCAGCAGCGACAGATTCGCGGTCAGGCTCTTGCGGCCGTGGATGCCGGCCGAAAACGATCCGGCCGAGCCGAATGCGCTGACGCAATCGCTGCAGTTGACCTGTTCGTTGACGCCGAGCAGCACCGAGCCGAGCACGCGGTTGGTGATCATCTGGTTGAAGCGTTGCTTGGCCAGATCGTTGATCGATCCCCCGCTGGAGTCCGAGCCGGTCGGAGTCGGGGTGGGTGTCGGTGTCGGTGTGGGTGTTGGGGTGGGAGTAGGCGTCGCGGTTGGTGTTGGCGTCGCGCCACACTCGGTACAATCGCTGTTCCCAACGGTGTCTCCCGCCGCAAACGCAGGCGACGGCTGGATCTGAACCAGCAAAAGCCAGATTGCGGCGAGTGCGGCCGGCGCGAACAGGCTGCGGATGAATCTTGCCATCGTCAGCGCCCGCACAGCATGCCGGTGGGATCGTCGCCGACCGGCTGTATCACGGCCGGCGTGGCGTCGGCATATTGGCTGGTGCCGCAAAGCCCGGGCGTCCCGCCGCAATTGGATGCGAAGCTCCAGGGGATGTTGTTGGCTTTTACAATCGTGATCTTGCCATTGGTCGAGGTGATGACCGCAGTGTCGCCGGGCTGGGTCAGCTCGATGCATTGAAAGGTGACGGTGCAGACGGTCGCGGCACCCTCCTGCAGCTTGATGGTGCTCTTGCCACGCTGCGACAGGATATCGAGGATGATGCCGCGGACGCCGATGGTCGCGAGCGGCGTCGTGATCTTGTAGGCGGCCTTTTCCGAGTTTCCGGTGACGAAGCGAAAGGCGCCCGACGTCAACTTCATCGCGACGTCACGATAATGGTGTTCGTCGTCAAACACGGTGCGGTCGAGCGTGACCGTCGCATTCGGACCGAGCGACAAATTGGTGCTGTCGGCCATCACCAGCCGCGCCGCGCTGTCGAGGCCGGTACGCACGACTTCGTCGCGCAACAGGCCGTCGCCGACATTGATCCGGGTGGCTGCCGATGCCGCCACGCGGACGACTTCATTCTTGACGACGGCGGCTTCGCCGACGCGGGTTTGCGCGTGAACGAGGCGGATTTCCAACCGGGATCGTTTGGATATCGTCCCAAGCGGACAGCAACGAAACCAAGATGCGTTCAATGCGATGGACATAAAAATCCGCTCCGCTCACACTTGAGTTTGTCCGTCATTCCATTGATCCGTGAGCATCGTGCGCGAATCACCTTCTGTTCTCCGTCGTTCGGCCGCGCGCACCGCCATTGTTGCGGGAGTTATTTTTTTCATCGCGCATTTCGCGATGCTGATCGGCCTGACCACGCCGGAGAAATTCTATTTCGACGAGGTGCATTATGTGCCGGCGGCGCGGCAGATGCTCGAGCCTATGATGCCGACGCCGATGCTCAATCCGATGCATCCGCCGCTGGCAAAGCAACTGATCGCGCTGTCGATCCATTCGTTCGGCGACGGGCCGCTGGGCTGGCGTTATCCGGGCGTGCTGTTCGGATCGCTCGCTGTTGTCGCGGTGTATCTGTGCGGCCTGGCGCTGTTTGCAGCCCAGGGACCTGCGATCGCCGCCAGCCTGCTCGCCTTTTTCAACCAGATGCTGTTCGTGCAGTCGCGGATCGCGATGCTGGATATTTTTTCGCTCACCTTCAGCCTGTTCGCGATCGCCGCCTTCATGCATGGTTTCCGGAAGCACAGGCCGCATCTCTGGTTCGCGCTCGCCGGCATCGCCTTCGGTCTCTCGACCGCCTGCAAATGGAGCGGGTTGTTCGTGCTCGCGGTCTGCATCGTGATCGTCGGCGCGATCCGCCTGATGCAAAGCTGGCGTACGCAATTTGCGGACGGCAACACCGACGATTGGTACCGTCCCGACCTCTGGCCCGGCTTCAGATATTATCACTTCGCCGCCTGCTTCGTGCTGATTCCGGCGGCCGTTTATCTCGCCACCTTCATTCCGCTCTACGGCCTGTCGCTGCCGGATATAATGGAGGCGCAACGCCGGATATTTGTCGATAACACGACCACCGCAATTGCCGGCCACACCTATATGAGCCCGTGGCCATCCTGGCCGTTTCTGGTGCGCCCGGTCTGGTATCTGTTCGACAAGGTCGGCGACGACCGGATCGCTGCGGTGGTGTTCCTCGGCAATCCCCTGATCCTGTGGCCGGCGCTGCTCGCGGTTGCGGTCTGCCTGCGCGACTGGATCGTGACGCGGCGGGCGGATGCATTTCTGATCCTGGCGTTCTACTTCGGGCCTTACCTTGCCTGGGCGCTGCTGTCGCGAACGCTCGGCTTCATCTATTACTATCTGCCGGCCGCGACCACCGCGAGCTTCGCGCTGGTCTATGCGCTTCGGCGTGGCAACACGCCGCGCTGGCTATTATGGGCCTTCGTCCTCGTTGGCTTCGCGGGCTTCGTCGTCATGCTCCCGATCTCGGCCGCGTTCATCGGAACCTCGATGGAGACGTTCAACCGGCTGATGATTTTCCAGAACTGGATCTGACAAGAAAATCGCATCAGAACGGGAAGTAGACCAGAAACGCCCGCCGCAACCGGCGGGCGGATCGATCGCATCACGTCACTTCGAAGCCGCCTGGGTATCCATATTGACGACCTGAACGCGGCGGTTGACCGGGTCCATCGGCGCATTCGGATCCTTCAGCTTGGTCTTGCCGTAACCGACGGTCACCAGATTGGCGCCGACGATGCCGTATTTGGCGGTGAGGTACTTCTTGATGGTGTCGGCGCGCCGCTCGGAGAGGTCCTGGTTATAGGCCTCGCCGCCGACCGCATCGGTATGACCGGCGACTACGAAGGTCGAATCCTTCAGGCTCGCGTTCGAGAGCGCCTTGCCCAATTCCTGCACCGCCGGTAGCGCGCTCTTGCTGATATCGGCCGAGTTGTAGTCGAAGTGAATTTCGAGATCGATCTTCGGCTTGTTCGATGCGATCTCCGCGATTTCCTCGCGCTCGCCGAGCGAGAGCGACCGGGTTTTGCGGTTGCGCAGCGTATCGATGAAACTGGTTTCCTTGGCCTGTGCGACGGGGTCCACCTGCTGACCGGTCGACAGGCCGCGGGTCAGCGGCCGCGGCTTCAGCGCACTCAGGATCTGATCGGACGAGATGGTGTTTTCGCCGGCCAGTGCCAGGCCCGCCGTCATCGACAGCGCGGCGCCGATTGTCACGATGGAAAGTCCATGAAGGCGGGTCATTGTCCTAATCCTCACGGTTTACGCCCTGCAAATTGGCGTGCATGGCGTTTTTTGGCGTGCATGGAGTTTTGTTGTTGCGAGGATAGGACAGGTTCAAACCTACAAATGTGATCCAGGTCACGTTGCGGAACAGCGGTTTCGCTGCGCTGGAACCGGTAGAGCGTCCGGCACTATTGGTCGCGCCAGCGCCGGGTAGCGGACAACAAATCGGCCAGATGGGGGCTTAGGAAAATGCCTCGCGAAGGCGATCGTAGAGCGAAACAGGCGGGCGGGTGTTTTCAGTAAAGCGTCAGCGTGAGCATCAAAATTATCGCACAGGCACACCGGATCGCACCGGTCCGGCAAGCGCAATGCCGGTCTTGATTGGCGCGGCCATGATCGCGGCGGCGATCTTGCTGTCGACGCTGATCACGGCACTTGGCGGCCGCTACCTCGCGTTCGAGGGCTCGACAGAAGAGAGCGCGTGGCTGGTCGATCGTCTCACCGGAAACCTGTACCGGTGCCAGGCCCCGGAACGCGGCAAGGCTTCCTGCGAAGCCGAGGTCGCGACCGGCAGTATTACGGAGCGGCCGAAGCGGTGATGAGGCCTGACGAAGTTTTACTGACGGCGTTCGGGTGAATTGACCGAGGCCGCCGGCCCAGCCTCAAGCTTTTTTCGAGACCCAGTCAGCCAAGCATTCCAGCGCGTGGGGATTGAGATAGGTTCGGCTGTGGCTCAATCCCTGGGCATCGAGGCCCTGATCCTTCCAGTCAATATGGATGAAGTTCACCTGTCCATAAGGAACAGGCTCGACGGAAAAATCCGTGAAGATCGCTTCGCGATAGTTCATCCACCCGAACAGGCGGAAAGCGAGCGCGCCTATCACGAGTCCGAGTATCAAAATGATCGAGTAGGCCAACGAGCCGACGAAGAGGAAGACGAATACCGGCCACAGCACGGTTGCAGACCAATCGATCACCGTGCCATAGACGCCGAAATCCGTCTCGCCCATGTGCCAGCTTTTCACGAACACATCCCGAACGAATTGTTCGAATGGACTCGAAAACGCGAAACTGATCAGGAACAATGCGTCCAACCAGATCGCAAACAGTACCCAGGCAAACACCAGCACGATGCGACCCGGGTACCAATCATAGATTTTCACCAGCGCCAGCCGCAAAAGCAAAACGACGGCGCTGGAAAATCCAACAAGCTTCCCCGCGGACCAGGCGATGAATTGGTCGGCGCCCAGTGCTGCCGTCGCTTCGTCGCCGGATGCGCGCAGGAAGAGATCCGGTCCGGGAGGAATATCCGCAGTTTCATTTTCTGCGATGCGACGCAGGATCGCGTCGTGTAGCGACGACTTCAAGTCCGGAGCGAGCTTGATCCAGATCCATGCGGCCGCGGTTGCGCCCGCAACAAAGCACGTCATGACCGCAAAAATGGTCTGAAATTTTGTTCCGTCGCGGTCAAGCCAACCCGCCTTCTTTACCAGATAGGCAGTGACCACGGCGACCAGAAAGAAGATGAGCATGCCGGCGACGGCAGCGATCGCCGTCAGCAATTCGCTCCACAACGGCCGAAGCCGCTGGGCGACGAAGGGCGTCGACAGGAATGCGCATCCCGCAACCTTCTCGCGCACGTCTGAGAAGTTCTTCAGCAGATAGGCAATTGCGCTTCCACCATGGCTGTGGCCGACCAGGAATATGAGTTCGTCCGGATTTCCCGTCCGGCCGGTCTCGATCGCGCCGGCGATGGACTTTGCCGTGGCAACGCGGTCGCGGCCAAGATTCTTCCCGCTCCATTCCACCGGCACGAATTTGGCCGAATGTCCGAGCGCGAGGGCCGCGCTCTGCAGACGCTTGCAAAGGGGTGAATCGGCTTTTGTCCAGGATGCGTTTTGCGCAAAGGTGCCGTGAATAAGGATGAAGATTGCCATATCTGCCCCCGCGTCCGTTACCAGCCATGTGTTGTGCACAACACGGCCGCCGGGGCGAAGGAGGCTGTTCACGCCTCCCCATTGCAGCGAATCCGGCTAAATTAACATGCGATGCCCCGCTCGATCATACCCCATCCCCTGACCAAAGCCGAGGCCCGGCGAATCTGGCTGCGCGCCCAGCGGCTCGATACGCCGGTGCCGTTCGGCGACGGGCCGATGGCCGTCGCAGCGGCGGTCGAGCATCTCGGCTATGTGCAGATCGACACCATCAACGTGATCGAGCGCTGCCATCACCACATTCTCTATAGCCGCATCCCCGGCTATCGGCGTGCCGATCTGAGGCAGGCCCAGAGCGTCGACAAGAGCGTATTCGAATACTGGACGCACGCCCTGTCTTATGTGCCCGCGAAGGATTTGCGCTTCTTCCTGCCCGCGATGAAGCTGCACAAGCGCGAAGGCCATAAATGGTTTTCATCCGTCAGTGCGGCGGACACGCGCAAGGTGATGCGGCTGCTGCGGCGCGACGGCGCGCTAACCATCCGCGACATCGAGGACGATGTGCTGACGGAGAAGGAGCATCTATGGGCGAGCCGCAAACCCTCGAAGCGCGCGTTGCAGCTGGCGTTCTATTCCGGCGAGGTGACGATCGCAGAACGCGCCGGCATGCTGAAGACCTATGAACTGACGGCGCGGCATTTCGGTTGGGACAAGCCGCCGAAACCGGCTTCCGCGACGGAAGTCTCCACCTATTTGCTCGATCGCGCGCTTCGCGCGCAGGGGATCGTGAGCCTGGATTCGATCTGCCATCTCGACGCGCCGAGCAAGGCTTCGATCCGGCGGCTGATCGAAGCCCGTGTGCGTCGCAAGGAACTGGTCCCGGTCGCGCTGGAAGGCGCGGGCAAGCAGGAGCATTGGGCTGATCCGGCGACGCTTGAGCCGGCCGGCGCGGGCGATCCCGGCCTGGTGCATATCCTGTCGCCGTTCGATCCGCTGATTATCCAGCGCAAGCGCACTGAACTGTTCTTCGGCTACGGCCACCGTTTCGAGGCCTATGTGCCGAAGCAAAAACGCCTGTTCGGCTATTTCGCGCTGCCGGTCTTGGTCGGCGACGACATCGTCGCCGCCATCGATCTCAAGACCGACCGCAAGAACAAAAAATTGCTGATGCAGAAATGGAGCTGGATCGGCAAGGGCGCGGCGCGCGGCGCCCGCAAGGATTTCAAGCGCCGCATCGAGGAAGAGCTGGATCGTTTCGAGCGGTTTCAGCTCGCGGAGTGAAACTGCCGCGGTTGCATCACCGGCCGTCATTCCTCGACACCTGAAACTTGATTTCATCCACCTTCGAGACGAGAAACTTCAGGAGCGGGGATTTGTTCGCTTCGTTATAGCCGATGACCAGGTCGATCATCGGGGCCACGCCCTGGATCGGCCGGATCACGACGGTCTTTGGCAGCAGGTTTTGCGCATAGAGCGGAAGCAGGCTGATGCCTCCGGTAGACGCCAGCAGCGAGAATGCCATCGCCATGTTCTCGGCCTGATGGTCCGGCTTGACGGCGATTCCGGTTCGCTTGATGTAATCGTTGATCACGGCCCACAGGGTCGGCGCCCGCACCGGGGATACGCCGATCAATCTTTCGCGGGAGAGGTCCTGCGGCCGGATCGAGCTTTTGGCGGCGAGCGGATGATCGCGCGGCATCACCACGGCCAGCGGATCTTTTCGCAGCAGCGTGAACTTCAGACCTGGCGCCTGTTTCTCGGGCCGCAGAAACGCAAGATCGATTTTTCCGCGCACCAGACCCGCCGCGAGGTCGGGTGAGTCCTGGCTATGGATCGTGACTTCGGTACTGGCCAGCTGCGGGCGCAAGATTCCCATGACCGCGGGAAGCCAGTCCATCTCGTAGCCGGTCAGGAATCCGATCGCGAACGATGACCGCGCGGGTTGGGCGGCGCGCCGCGCCGCCTCGGTGGCCGCCTCGACCTGCAGCAGCGCAACGCGCGCGTGGTCGAGAAACACGCGGCCCGATGGCGTCAGTTCGATGCCGCGCGGACCACGGATCAATAGCTGAACTCCGAGTTCCAACTCGAGATCATGGATCTGCCGGCTCAGCGAAGGCTGCGCGGTGTGCAGCCGCTTCTGCGCCGCCACCGTGAGGCTGCCTTCCTCGGCGACCGCGACGAAATACCGGAGGTGCCGCAGCTCCATGCCAGCCATCCCTTAAAAGTATGGCGCTGACCTTACAAAGTCTTTCTCCCGGACACCAGTCTTATCTAGATATCAGGCATCGGTAGCGTCTGGCAGCCAAAATCCTCTCGAGAGAGAGGGTCGCTGGAAAGACCAATTAGGCATAGCCGGCCTCGAAGGAGAAGTCCATGAAGAACCAGATTGTCCTGATAACCGGCGCCCTGACCGGCATCGGCCGCGCCACCGCCCTCGGCTTTGCGCAGGAAGGTGCGAAGATTGTCGTCTCCGGCCGTCGCGATGAAGCCGGTTTCGCGCTGGTCACCGAACTGCGGGCCCTCGGCGTCGAAGCGGAGTTCGTCCGTGCCGACGTCCGCTACGAGACCGACGTGCAGAACCTGGTCGACAAGACCGTCACCCGGTTCGGCCACCTCGACGTCGCCGTCAACAACGCCGGCACCGAAGGCAAGCCTGGCCCGATAACCGAACAGACCGCGGAGAGTTATACCGGCACCTTCGACACCAACGTACTCGGCGTGCTCCTGAGCATGAAGCACGAGTTGCGTGTGATGCAGGCGCAGGGTTTTGGCAGCATCGTCAATATATCCTCGACGATGGGCAGTCGTGGCGCGCCGAATGCGTCGCTGTACACCGCCAGCAAACACGCCGTCGAAGGCCTGACCAAGTCAGCAGCGCTTGAAGCTGCCGCGTTCGGCGTTCGGGTCAACGCTGTCGCGCCCGGCCCGGTTGAGACCGCGATGCTCGATCGCTTCACCGGCAATGTCGACCGCAAGGCCGCCATGGTCGCGGGCATTCCGCTGAAGCGCGCGGGGAGGCCCGAAGAGATTGCCGCCGCCATCCTGTTCGCGGCCTCCGGCCAGGCGTCGTTCATCACCGGCCAGATCATCAACGTCAACGGCGGCAAGACCGCTTCGTAATTCCCTCACGCAATCTTCACTACTCACACTGGAGAACAACCATGACCGATCTTGTCAGCAGAACTGCCCTCGTCACCGGCGCGTCGCGCGGCATCGGTCGCGCCACCGCCCGCGCGCTGGCCTTCGCCGGCGCCCGCGTCATCGTTCATTACGGCAACGCACGCGAAGAGGCGGAAGCGCTGGTCGCCGAAATCCGTGCCGCCGGCGGACATGCCGACGCCGTCGGCGCCGATCTCGGCGCGCCCGCCCGATGGTGCGCACAAACTGGCGGCCGAGGTACGCAAGCTGGTCGGCGCGCGGCTCGACATCCTCGTCGCCAATGCCGGCATCGCAACGGCCGCGAAAATCGAGGATCAGACGGTCGAAGAGTTCGACCGCATGTTCGCCGTCAACGTCCGCGCGCCGTTCTTCCTGGTGCAGCAATTGCTGCCGCTGCCCGGCGAAGGCTCCAGCGTCGTGCTGCTGTCGTCGTTGGCGGCGCGCGCTTCGGTCGGCCTGTTGCCGGCCTACGCCGCGACCAAGGGCGCGGTCGACACACCGGTGAAACATTTCGCGGCGCTGCTTGGGCCGCGTGGTATCCGCGTCAATGCGGTTGCGCCGGGCGTGATCGACACCGACATGTCGAAATTCGCCAGAAGCGAGGAGGGCCGCCAGTTCACTCTGGGTATGCAGGCGCTGCAGCGCATCGGTCATCCCGATGACGTCGCCGATGTTGTCGGCTTTCTCGCTTCCGATTCGGCGCGCTGGGTGACCGGCGACACCGTTCAGGTCGGCGGAGGATCGAAGCTTTGATCATCGCATCGGCTGCCGACGTTCGCCGCCGGTCGGTGGCAAAGCCCCGAACGCCATGCCTGGAGGTTTAAAATGAAACTCTATCAATCCAACAATTCGCCGAATTCCCGGCGCGTGCGAATCTATCTGGCCGAGAAAGGCATCTCGATGCCGATCGTGCCGGTCGATCTCGGCACCGGCGAGCAGTTTTCGCCGGCCTATGCCGCGATCAACCCGCGCCTCGCTGTGCCGGCACTTGTGCTGGACGATGGCACGGCGATCGGCGAGGTGCCGGCGATCATTCGTTACCTTGAGGAAGAAAGCCCCGCGCCGCCGTTGCTCGGGACCTCGCCCAGGACCAAGGCCCTGGTCGCGATGTGGGAGCGCCGTGTCGAACAGGAAGGATTTGCGTCTGTCATGGAAGCGGTTCGCAATGCCGTGCCCCGGCTGAAGAACCGGGCGATCGCGGGGCCGCACGACTACGTGCAGATTCCGGCGCTGGTCGAACGCAGCAGGCAGCGGGCTTTGAATTTCTACGCCGACTTCGATGCGCGGCTCGCCGACGTGCCGTTCATCGCGGGCGACGAGTTCTCGGTCGCCGACATCACGGCTGTCGTCACCGTCGACTTCGCGACCAAAGCCGCCGGGCTTCCGATCGCGGACCAGCACGCCGCATTGAAGCGCTGGTATGAAACGGTTTCAGCCCGTCCCAGCATGGCAGCTTGATCAGGCAACGCGGCGCCGCGCGCGCCGTGAGCTCTGCTTTTTCGGCAGAGCGATATGTTCTTTAATCCATTTGACTCTTCTCGCTCATTGCTAAAAACCCCGGGGCAAGTGTCAACAAAAGCGATACCGGGGGAGAAACCTTTTGAGCCAGACCACCACGCCTGCCAGGAGCGAGATCGAGACCTCGACCATTCGTGCGATTTCGTTGCGGCTGATTCCGTTTCTGGTGCTGGCTTATTTCTTTTCCTATCTCGATCGCGTCAATCTCGGTTTCGCCGCGCTGACCATGAACGCGGAACTGAAGTTCACGCCGCTGGTCTTCGCCTGGGGCGCCGGCATCTTCTTCATCGGCTATTTCATCTTCGAGGTGCCGAGCAACCTCGCGCTTGAAAAATTCGGCGCCAGCCGCTGGATCGCCCGCATCATGGTGACCTGGGGCATCATCTCGGGCTTGATGGCGACCGTGAGCGGCGAATGGAGCTTCTACATCCTGCGCTTCCTGCTCGGCGTCGCTGAAGCCGGCTTCTTTCCCGGCATCATTCTGTATCTGACCTACTGGTACCCGGCGCAATATCGTGCGCGCTTCCTCGCCGCATTCGCCATCGCCGTTCCCGTGTCCACCGTGATCGGCGCGCCGGTCTCCGGTCTCCTCCTCGGGTTGGACGGCGCGATGGGGCTGAGGGGCTGGCAGTGGCTGTTCGTCATCGAGGGCATTCCCTCGGTGCTGCTCGGCATCGTCAGCTGGTTCTATCTGACCGATCGGCCGGAGAAGGCCGGTTGGCTGACGGCCGAGCAGAAGACGTGGCTGGCGGCAAAGCTGAAGGCCGAGAACGCCGCCAAGCAGGCGGCCACGCATTTGACGCTCGGGCAGGCGCTGACGTCGCCAAAGGTGATCGCGCTCAGCCTGATCTATTTCGGCTTCGTCGGCGCGCTCTACGGCATGCAGTTCTGGCTGCCGCAGATCGTCAAGGCGTTCGGCCTCACCAACGCCCAGACCGGTTTTGTCACCGCGATCCCCTATCTATTCGGCACCTTCGCGATGATCCTGTGGGCGCGGCACTCCGATGCCACCCGCGAACGCGTTGCCCATGTCGGCGGCCCGCTGCTCTTGACCGCGCTGGCGCTCGGCGTCTCCAGCTACATCACCGACCCCACCACGACGATGATCGTGCTGACGGTGGCGGCGATCGGCGTGTTCTGCACCTTTGCGGTGTTCTGGACCTTGCCGACCGCGTGGCTGTCCGGCACGGCGGCTGCGGGTGCGATCGCGCTGATCAATTCGATCGGCAACCTCGCCGGTTTCGGCGGGCCGTTCCTGATCGGGTGGATCAAGGAAGCGACCGGCAGCACGTCGATGGGATTGCTGGTGCTGTCGCTGTTGCCGCTCGCCGCGGGCTTGCTTGTGTTCCTCGGTGGCCACGAGACCAAGACGGAATTCGCGGCCGCGAAATAGGTCAACCATCTAACCGTCGCCCCGCCGAAAGCCGGGGCCCATACGCCGCGGCCGGTGTAAGGGGCACGCGGGGAGACGGCTTTCGTAGCAACTACATCCTGTGATTATGGGCCCCGGCCCCCGTGCGCAATTGCGCACAAGGCCGGGGTGGACAGTCCAGCTATAACTGAACACGTCAACTTAACGTTTCCAAGCATTTGCCTCCTTCCGTACAACAACGATTGCGAAAATTGTAGTCCAATAACTGCGAAACCAAGCAACCTCTCCACCAATTCTTGCGAAAAGTATTCTCACGCCCACGGGAGACGACGGCGGCGGCGCGGGCGAGGTACAAGCTAAAGGCTCGTCCGTGGCCGCCATGCTGTATGGTGATCGACCCCCAAATATCTAGTGCTCAGCGACAATGGCGCCTGGCAAGCGGCAAGGAAAAGTGCGGCCAAGGCCCCCGTCATATGGTGAGCCAGCTTCGGTCGGTCTTTTTGCTCCCCGATGCTCGCGCCGAATGATCCTGACAGCCGACCCGGAGCGCGACGTCTGGATGCGAGCGCGATGGGATGAGGCGAGGTGTTGCGACCGCGGTCCTATTCGACGAGCAGGTGATGTTCGATGGAAACCGATCAGACGGGCGGATTGCCTCCTGCAAGATCGCTTGCGTCGACGATAAGTCCGCACAGGCCATGTTCGTTCTGGACCGCTCGCTGCTACTACCGCCAGCACTGCGTTACGTTGGTGGCGATGCGACTACGGAAGATCTCGCACTCCCCTCAATTCGGCGGAACTTCCGGTCAATAATCTCCAATGCTGCATTGCGATAACAGATTCTTCGACGAGCGCTAGTACCTCGCCCCACAGTGATTATGACTCTTTGGATGTGACGGGATAGGCGCGGCCCATTTTGGCGCGGGCTTTTTCGGTTGTGAACATCCAATTGATGCGGGCGCGGGCGGCGTTTCGTTGTCGTTCCCATGCGTCGATTTCGCGGCGGAGCCAGTCTGGGTCGTCGATTCTGCGGTCCAGGCACTGGCCGCGCAGCACGCCGATCTCGATCTCGACCATGTTGAGCCAACTGGCGTGCTTGGGGGTGTAGTGGAACTCCAGGCGGCGCAGAATCCGCCGGGCTTCGGCAGGTGCGAATGCCTCATAAAGGGCACCGGCCGAGCAGATTGTCCTGCACGACGCGGATGCACGCGGCTTCGGGATAATGGACATCGACGAGTTCGCGCATGCAGTGGGCGTAGTCTTCTGCCGCCCGGCGCTCGGTGACCTTGACCTTGCGCCATGGCCGATGCACGTCGATGCAGACGAAGAGATTGACGGTGCCGTTGCGGCGATACTCGCAATCGTAGCGTTCGAGCTGACCCGGCTCGGCCGGAATCGGTTGGCGCACCTCGCCGATGAGCTGGACCGGGCTCTCGTCGAAGCAGACCACTGGCCGCTTCGGATCGGGCGCTTCGGCATAGAGGTCGAGCACGTCTTCCATGCGGGCGACATATTCGCCATCGACCTTTGGAATGCACCACATGTCCTTGCGCCAGGGTTTGAGACCGTTTTCGGCCAACCGCCGGCGTACCGTCTCGCTCGACAGGCTGTCGTGATCGGTGAGCTTGACCATGGCGTCAGCCAGAAGTTCCAGCGTCCAGCGGGCGCGACCCTCAGGAGGGCTCGCGCAAGCCGTTGCCACCAGCAAGGCCTCTTCCTTGCCAGTGAGCTTGCGCTCCGCTCCAGGACGCGGCTCCTCGCTCAGCGCCCGTTCCAGATTGCCTTCCACAAAACGCCGCTTGGTCCGGTACACGGTGGAGCTGCCTACGGCCACCGTGCGGGCAATTTCCTCGTCGCTGCGGCCGGCATCGGCCGCCAGCAATATCTGGGCGCGCTTGAGTTTGCGGGCGGCTCGTTTGCCCTTGCTCAACATCGCGGTGAGCTCACCGCGTTCGCCTTGGCTCAATTCGACCCGATAACGTACATTCATCCCGACCTCCTTGTTGGAGGACCGGACGAATCGACAAATGAATCAAAAATCAGGCGCCGCTCGCAGCCTCAGCACTCAAGGCTTCACCGAAAAGCAAGGTCAGTACCTCGCCTTCATCTACACCTATGCGCACATGTTCCGGCGCCCGCCCGCTGAAGCCGACATGCAGCGCCACTTCCAAGTCAGCCCGCCATCGGTCCACCAGATGATCGTGACGCTCGAACGAAACGGTCTCATCAGGCGTCAACCCGGCGTCGCCCGAAGCATCCAAATCCTCGTGCCTCCGGAAGACCTGCCCATCCTAGATTGGCTCGGAATCAACCAGTCAGAACCACTGTGACGAGGTACTAGGTCAGCGTTTCCTTGGTTTGAATCATATTAGGCAGCCTCGGCGAGTTTGTAAGACCAAGTGTGGATAACCGGATGCCGATTGACGTCCTTGATGCCGAACATGATGCGTTCCTTGAGTTCCTGTTTTGATGCTACGCGGATGTGGCGCAGGACGGAGCGGGCGAACTTGGAGAAGAAGCCCTCGATGAGGTTGAGCCACGAGCCGTGTTTGGGCGTGAAGGTGAACGCGAAGCGGCCGCTCGGTTGAGTGGCGAGCCAGGCTTGGGTTTCTCGGGAGATATGTGCCGAGTGGTTGTCCAGGATCAGCTTGATCGCTGTACCGGCCGGGTAAGCGGCATTGAGAAGTTTGAGGAATTCAATGAACTCGCGACTGCGGTGGCGGTCTTTGACCAGGGCGTGGACCTTGCCGGTGAGCAGGTCAATCCCAGCCAGCAGGCTGAGCGTGCCATGGCGCTTGTACTCATGGTCGCGCGAGAATGTCGCGTAGGTGCCAGGCACGGGCGGCAAATCCGGCGACGTGGTCGCGATCGCCTGGATTCCCGGCTTCTCGTCGTAGGAGACGATCGCTACCGGTTTGCCCGGTTTCTTAGGCTTGCTCTTCGCCTTGGCCGCGGCCTTTTTCAGGACCTGGACCTCGCGATAGACGCACAGAACTTCCGCCATCTTCTGTTCGAACTCGGCGTCGCGGCGTTCCAGATAGTAACGTACCTTATGCGGTTTGATCTCCTCTTGACCGAGAATCTTGCACACCGTGCCTTGGACAAGATTGGCGAGGCATCCGTGTCCCGCTGCCGCCCCGTGTTCGCGCGCATGGCGCGCCAGCAGACGCGTCGTCCACAACTCGTGCGGATAGCCGTGATCCTTGGCCTTGTCACACGCCAACGACACCAGCCAGGCTTTGGCCTCCGGCGTAATCGTTGGCTCCTTGCCCGGTCGGGGTCGGTCATCAAGCGCCATCAACGGCCCATAGGCCAGCGCCCGCTCGATGCAGCGTTGGACCGTCTGGTGATGCATCCCCACCCGCTGTCCAACGGCAAAAAAAGACGGGTTCTCGCGATAGGCCAGAAGCATCTGCGCACGCTGCACCCGGCTCGCCGGCTCGGTGCGGGACCGGGAAATGCTGATCAGACGCACAACGTCCTCATCCGTCATCACCACCTCAAGCGCTCGCCGCCATGTTGCCATGATGTCTCTCCTCGTTCAGCTCTTCTCAAACGAGGAATCCACCAACATGCTTCCCGTTCCATAAATGCTGGCATTCTCAATGCCGGTTTCATGGAATCGATCGTCTAGTAACGACCGCGGTGCTATCTGTCAGTTCTGCCGAAATTCGGTTTCGCGTAATCCCATAGATATGTTCGAGTTCGGCAAGGTTGACGTACTCTGCCTGGAACGTTGCGACTGCGGTGACCTGAAGCATTCTGCCGTTCTTCGGATGTCGTACGGACGGCAAATGACCGCTGCGGATGGCCTCGCGAACGTAAGACTGCGTCAAAAATGGGTAACGACACGCATCCGCCACCCTCATATATCCATCAGGAACGAGTGGAAACTGTCTGGCGAGATCGTCACGATGCACCAGAAAACGACGCAAGCCGCGGTGATCGCCGCCCCTGTCGATCAACCTCAACTTACCATTCAGCGCGTGTTCGATTACAACTACAACATTAGAAGTGCTTACGGAGTGGCGGCAGCGACCCAATTCTGTTGTTGGGCTGCCGTCATCGTCAGCATGGGTCGCGATCTTCGCGAGCCTTTCGACGAGGCCGTTCATTGAAGTTACCTTGCACCATGTTGTACCGCGGTGCGTGAGCGTCTCAATGTACCCGGCCTGAACCAAGGTTCTGATTGCGGACCTCTGAATGCACAGAAACTTCGTGGAATTCTCAAATGAGAGGAGGTTGTACTTTGTCTTGAAGGCGGGCTTCGGGGTGAATGTATCGTTATGCTTAGCGTGCGCTAACATGTGATCGCGCTCCACAAAGTGCCTACGCTGGGCGAATAAAGTCGAACTTGTTATCCGTATGAGATTTTCACTTCGCGCCCTGTGTGTACCGAAAACCCTATCCGGGTTTATCGAATGATAGAATCGGCTAAGTTGGCGCGATGATCGCGCGGATCTGCTTCGTTCTGGCCGTGCTGGCCTCGCCATTCAAGTCGAACATCCGGCTTGAGGCGGAGAATGCAGTGCTTCGACATCAGCTGATCGTCTTGCGACGCAAGCTGAAAGGCCGGGCTCGCCTCACGAACAACGACCGCTGGTTCTTCGTTCAGCTCTATCGCTGGTTCCCGTCGATCCTTCCGGTTCTCATGATTATTCGACCCGAAACGCTGGTGGGTTGGCATCGGGCCGGCTTTCGCCGCTATTGGCGTTGGAAATCGTGTCGACGGGGAGGGCGACCGCAGATCGAGACGGAATTGCGGGCGCTGATCCGGCAGATGAGCACGGAGAATTTGCTTTGGGGTGCGCCGCGCATCCACGGCGAACTGCTCAAGCTCGGGTTTAGCGTCGCTCAATCAAGTGTCGCCAAGTATATGGTCAAGCGACGCGGGCCTCCAAGTCAGGAATGGCGGACCTTTCTGCGAAACCACGCGCCGGACATCGCCGCCATGGATTTGTTCGTAGTACCGACCATTGGCTTTAAGCTGCTGTATGGCGTCGTCATCATCCGGCTTGATCGCAGAGATCTCGTCTGGATCGGCGTCACAACCAACCCGACGGCGGAGTGGGTTGCACGTCAGATCACCGAGGCGTTTCCTTGGGATGGCGCTCCGCGCTATATGATCCGAGATCGAGATCGAATCTACGGCACTGTCGTCACGCGCCGACTGCGTGCCATGGGTATCCGAGACAAGCCAATTGCACCGGCCTCGCCTTGGCAGAACTGCTTTGCCGAACGGCTGATCGGATCGATCCGGCGCGCGTGTTTGGACCACATCATTGTCCTGGACGAGGAACATCTGCGTGTACGCACGCATCTATCCTTGAAGAAGGACGCGCCGGTTTCTCGCGCCGTCGAACGGGCCGGAAGCATTCTTTGTCGCCCAGTTCTCGGCGGGCTACACCACCAATATGTTCGGATTTGATTTACGACAGTGACAGCCACCTGATTGCGTGGAAAGTGGCTCTCTCAGCTCGGGAGCGCGCATTTGGACCGATGAGAGCTGTGCTTGAAAAAAGAGGGTAAAGCAAGAGCGCGGCTGCGGTGGATCCCGGAGATGCCGGTGCTGGAGCGGACTCAGCAGCTGATTCACGAGGCTGAATACGTCTCGGCGCCCCGGGCATGGCTGACCACCTGCTTCCCAGCTACCTGTCCTCGTTACCGGATAGAGCGCGGAGATTGGAGCCATTGGTCAACAATATCCGTCCACTGCTTGCTTTACCGCAGTGCAGCGTCCGACCACGCAATGGGCGTTCAATCTGCTTGCAAAGGGCTGTTGTTGGGGCGGAGTATTGGATTGCGCAATGCCGGGAACGACAGTGATCCCGGGCACAGCTTTGGAGGTCG
The DNA here is from genome assembly GCA_900129675.1 of Bradyrhizobium erythrophlei. GTDB lineage: Bacteria > Pseudomonadota > Alphaproteobacteria > Rhizobiales > Xanthobacteraceae > Bradyrhizobium > Bradyrhizobium erythrophlei_A. The sequence continues at coordinate 541,541 of FSRD01000002.1, forward strand.
CCATGTTAACACGACGAGATTTTGCAGGTGTTGCTTCCTGCGCGATCTGCGCGGTTGCAGGTTTCGCGGCTACAGAGGCGTTGGCACAGGGCAATCCGCCCGCAACCACCCCGGGGTTGACGAGAAAAATTCTCTTTCAACAGGATGGCCCGACGCCGGGCTACGTAACGATAATAGCAGAAGCGGAAATTGAACCCAGCGTAATGATCGCTCGGCATACCCACCCGGGAATTGAAAGCGCCTATATCCTCGAAGGAGGTCTTGATCTTGCAATAGAAGGCCAGCCGACACGCCCCGTTAAGGCGGGCGACGCGTTTATGGTCCCTCCCAACACGCCCCATGCAGGCGGCAAGAATGGCGACAAGAAGACGAAGATCGCGGTCACTTATATCGTGGAGAAGGGAAAACCCTTGGCGTCACCCGCCTGATAGTTGGTTTACTGCGCCACGACAGCTTAACTGCAAGCAACCCCGGGCACGTGCCCGGGGTTTCGCATTTCCGTGAAGCTAAGCAAGATCATCTCATGGAGCACACCGACAGCCGCTTCTACGCCGTCAACCCTCCGGTATCCCGGCCATCCGCATGCCCTGACGGCCATGTTGCCCGGGCGAAGGACCTCTACATCTCTCCCTGGTTCCGCATGGCGCGGCACTTCGCTGAGCAGAACGCCAGCCGGTGGTTCATCCTGTCGTCCGCCTTGGGATTGCTTCGACCTGACGAGCTGGTCGCTCCCTATGACTCGACGCTCAACAGGATGGGGATGCGGGAGAAGCAGACGTGGTCCAGGATACCTCGACCGGACTCGTCTTATCGCTGGTCGGCAACACACCGAATGCAGAGCATCGCGCCAGGTTCATCACCGGCATCCTGAGAAGTCGAAGCGAACAGCAACCTCCGCATCACCGACCTGCTGACCGACGCCAATAAGCAGCTCGACGAAGTCCGCAGTCTGCGGCGCACGATCGGGTCGTCCAAAAGGGTCTAAGGTTGGTGCGCGGGGCCACCTGATTGCGCGGAAAGTGGCTCTCTCGGCTCGGGAGCGCGCATTTAGGTCGATGTCTTAGAGAAACGACCACCTGCTGAAGGGGGTTCACTCGGTGCTCAGGACGAATTTTTCAAGGTGCAATCTTGGCGGGTGTGTGTACCGAAAATCTAAATCCGAACGTATTGACGATGAAGTCCGCCCAGTATGGCGCGCGAATTTATGACGCCGGATCGCTGAACCTGGCGAGAGACAGGCGCATCTTTGTTCAATGACCGATGCGTTCTCAGGCCGTTGTACAACACGACTACGGAACGCCCACGGGATCGCGGAGTCCGAGCTTCTTTATCCGTGGCATCCTTGGGCCGGATGCCTTGTCCATATTCATGAGGTGGTTGAGAAGGCGGACAGAGAGGTCTTCCGTTGCAGCCTTTCTGGTCGGGCATCCGGGCGATGGCTGGAGATTCCGGCCTGGATGTTCGATCGGGCGGCCCGCGCGACCTGGCGTGTTGGCGCCGCTCCCTATGTTGAGATTGCGGTGCTCACCGCCTTGGCGACGCTACTGCAGGATGTGACGTCCGTTTCGGGCGCATCATCGCAATTGCGGAATTCAAGCGCAGCATTGGGCTCTCACGACGCGAATCGGGGAGATGTCCATGCCGCGCCCGCCTACCGCTCATCGCCATCCTCACAGCAATGCCCGTCAGTTCGATCTGTTCTGCGACCCGCCCTACGCCGCGGCGCAGACGCCGCAATGGCAGGCGTTGCCCGCCGAGACGCGCCATACGCTGACGAAGCTGATGGTTCGCCTGATCTTCGGCCACGCCGACGGCGACCTCCGGCGAAGGGAGGAGATGCGTCATGATGTCTGAGAAGATCAGGCCGCACCATCTGGAGCGCAAGGCGATCCTGTATGTACGGCAGTCCTCCGCCCATCAGGTTCTCCACAATCGCGAGAGCAGCGCCTTGCAATATGCGATGCGCGATCGTCTGACGGCGCTGGTCTCGCATCGAAACGGTCGATGACGATCTCGGGCGCTCGGCGGCAGGCGGCGTCGCGCGTGCCGGCTTTGATCGAATGGTGGCCGAGGTCTGCCTGGGCAAGGTCGGTGCGGTCGCGGCGCGGGAAGTCTCGCGTTTCGCCCGTAACAGCCATGACTGGCAGCAGCTGATCGAGATGTGCCGCGTCGTCGATACCGTGCTGATCGATCAGGAGATGGTCTATGCGCCGCGTCAGGGCAACGACCGGCTGTTGCTGGGATTGAAGGGCAGCCTCAACGAGTATGAGCTCGATCTTCTGCGCCAGCGTTCGCTGTCGGCCCGCTATGAGAAGGCCCGGCGCGGCGAACTCATCGTCGCGGCCCCGGTCGGCTTCGTGAAGGTCGGCGACGGGCTCGAGAAGGATCCCGATCGCCGTGTCCAGGAAGCCGTCATCCTCGTCTTCGACAAGGTCGCCGAACTCGGCAGTGTCCGGCAAGCCCTGCTCTGGTTCATCGAGCACGGGCTGGACTTGCCCGCCAAGCGCCACAATGGCGAGGTGGTCTGGCGCAGGCCGCACTATGCGACCATCCACCGGATGATCGCGAACCCGATCTACGGCGGCGCCTACGCCTATGGTAAGAGTCGTGTCGCGACAGGATATGATGCAGCAGCCGGCGTGATCCGACCCAGCAGCCGTCGTAAGGCGCGAGCCGAGTGGCTGGCGCTGATCCCAGGCGTCCATGAGGGTTACGTCAGCTGGGAGCGGTCGGAGGCGATCCGCAAGATGGTGAGCGACAACATGCCCACAGGCCGACATCACGGAGCGCCGAAGCACGGCGACGCTTTGCTCGCCGGCCTTGTCCGCTGCCGGCGTTGTGGACGCAAGCTGATGGTCCGCTACACAGGCGCCAAGCATAACATTCCGCGCTATTCCTGTTGGCGGGGTTCGCTCGACAATGGCGAGCCCCGCTGCATCGCATTCGGAGGATTGCGTGTCGACGACGCCATCGAGGAAGCTCTTCTGCGGGTTGTCGAACCGGGAGCGATAGCTGCGGCCGTCGAGGCCGAAGCACAAGCGGCCAGCCGCCGCGATCAGGTTCGTGAGGCGCTGGTGCGCGACCTCGAGGCGGCGCGCTACCGCGCCGATCGGACATTCCGCCAGTACGACGCCATCGATCCGCAGAACCGGCTGATCGCGGCGGAACTGGAGTTGCGATGGAACAGCGCGCTCACACGTTTAGGCGAGATCGAGACCAGGATTGCCGCACATGATGCCTCGACATGGCAACCATCATTGTCGCCAGTACGCGTCGCCGCGCTGGCCGCTGATCTCAAGGCTGTCTGGTCGGCGCCGTCGACCGACGCGAGGCTCAAGAAGCGAATCGTGCGCACCGTCATCCACGAGGTGGTCGCCGATATCGATGACGAAGCGTCAGAGATCGTTCTCCTGACCCATTGGATTGGCGGCGTTCATACCGAACTGCGCCTGCCGAGGCGTCGCCGCGGACAGCGCAACAGTATCTCCGCCGACATCCTCGCCGCCGTCCGCCAACTGGTTCTCATCGCCAATGATGATCTCATCGCCGGCATCCTCAACCGGAACGGCCTGGTGACCGGCCACGGCAATCGCTGGACACGGGAGCGGGTCAGCGCGCTCAGGTCGCATCATAAGATCCCGGTCTTTCGGCCGGCGCCAGATGGGAACGAGCCATGGCTTAATCTGAACAAGGCGGCGGGTTTGCTCGGCATTGCACCGAAGACGCTCAGGCTCGCCGCCGAAGCGGGCGAAATCGAAGCGGGGCATCCCCTGCCGGATGGCCCGTGGCTCTTCCGCCGATCAACCCTCGGCGAACCGGCGGCTCAGCGCGTCGTTTATCGCGCGAGGCAGAACCCAAATCACCCCGCGGGATCGCATCCAGATCAGCAAAACCTCTTCTCTCCAATCACATAGACAGATGGGCGTTATGAAGCAGGATTGTACAACGAGGTTTGAGAACGCCCACAGGACCGTTCGTCGCGAGGTTCTTTATCGGCATCATCCTTGGTTTGGTCGCCGAGTTTGCATTCATGGTGCCGTCGACAAGGATGGTTTTGTCGTCTTCCGCTGCACGCTGGATGGATCGCAAGCAGATCGGGGGCTTGAAGTGCCGGCCTGGATGTTCGACCGGACGGCATGCCCTGACCCCGGACTTTTGGCAGTTCAGCCGTTTGTCAGCATCGAAGCCCTTGCGGCGCTCTCCGCGCTGCTCGATCTGGCGTTGAAGGATCAAACGCCATCAGCCGACCTGCTTTCTGGCGCATCCAGAGCCTCTCACGACCAGAATCGGGGAGAGACTCATGTCGCGCGAGACGGCAATGCCAAGGAGCCGATACCGACACAATCGACGATCGCGTCCGCAGCATCAGCCAGATCTGTTCGGGATCGGCCTGTCGAACGGCGCCATCGGCGCGCCCGCATGGCTGGAGCTGCCGGCGGACGCGCGGGCAGCGCTCACGAGCCTGATGACGCGGTTGATCCTCGACCATGCTGCGACGATAGCAACGCCGCGCGCGAAGGAGGCTGATCATGATCTCTGACAAGGTCAGGCCTCATCATCTGGAGCGCAAGGCGATTCTGTACGTGCGCCAATCCTCAGCCCATCAAGTGTTGCACAATCGTGAGAGCGGCGCCCTACAATACGCCATGCGGGATCGGCTGACGGCGCTCGGGTGGTCGGAGATCGAAGTGATCGATGATGATCTCGGTCGTTCAGCCGCCGGCGGGGTACAACGGGCTGGTTTTGAGCGGATGGTAGCGGAGGTTTGCCTCGGTAAGGTTGGTGCGGTTTGCGCCCGCGAGGTCTCGCGCTTCGCTCGCAACAGCCGGGATTGGCAGCAACTCATCGAGATGTGCCGCGTGGTCGACACCGTTCTGGTCGATCAGGAGACCATCTATGCGCCAAGGCACGGCAACGACCGCCTGCTGCTCGGGCTCAACAGGACGGCGACATAATGCAGTACCTCGTGATCTCATTGAAAAGACAGGATTTCCTGTCGCGGGTCGGCTGATATTGGGCGAACTCTCGCGATCGCCTGCCGAATGGCTGGCCGCGCCAGGTCATCCTCGCGGATGACATAGGGTGCGCGGGCGCAAACCTGCCTTGCAGGCAGCAGTCCATCCCGGATCAGGCGAACAACGGTCATCTTGCTGACACCGAGGCGGCTTGCGGCTTCGCCCAGAATAAGCTCATGGCGCTCTGCACGTTCGCCCTCCTGGTAGACCGGTATCTGATGCGCGCCGCGAAAATTACGCACGCGCAGCTGGGTCCAGGTCTGGCCTCTGGCCGAGCGGATACCCAGCTGATTGAGAACGGGGGCGATGCTGTGGTCTGGCAACAGGCGGGCCAGTTCGCGCACCAACTGCTCGGTTGCCACATCGGTCTTGTAGCGATTTTGGCCCGATCGGTTCTTCAGCACTTCAAGCCGCGTGTGATCTCCACCCTGCCAGTGCAGCACGAGGTGCAGCCGACCGGTCTCGACTGTGACGATGATCTCCTTCAACACGGCGCGCACAATCCGCTTGCGCGTCTCGATGGAAGCAGCTGCATCGTTCCAGAGCGCTGGCAGGTCACCGGCAAGCGCCATAAGCGCCATGCGCTCGTCGTCGCTGACGGCGCTCGGCTGCTCGCTGCGCAAGCTCCGGATCTGATCTTCGAGCCGCGCGACCGCCGCGAGACAGTCATTCCACCGCCGTTCGAGCTCGCCGGCGACCAGTCGGTTGTCGGGATCAACAGCGTCGTATTGCCGGCGTGCGTGCGCCGCCTCATAGCGGGCCTGGTCCAGGGCAAGCTCGCTCTGGCGCAGCCGCTCGCTGCCGGCTTGCTTGCGACCGGAAATCACCTGCAACGCCGCCTCGAGCGCCAGTGGCGAGATCGCACGCAGCACTTCCGCCGACACCGCCGCGTCGATGCGCGTGTTGCTGAAAGCGCTACACCCTCTCTCGCGCGACGGATCCACGTGACTAGCGCAGACATAGCGCGCATCGCGCCTCGAATGATGGAGGACCTTGAACTTGCGTCCGCAGCGCCCGCAGCGCAGTAAGCCGACGAGAAGTCCACTGCCATTGCGCACCGCGCCCGCCACCATCGCTCCCTTCATACTCGCATTGCCGGCAATGATCGTCCGGTTGCGATCATACTCCTCCCAGGAGATATAACCAGCATGGTGATCGCGGATCAGTACCATCCAGTCATCGCGTCGGCGCGCGACACCGTGGGTGATGACTTTACGGCCGCCTTCGACCCGCGTGCGTGAAATCGTTCGTCCGAAGACATAGGCCCCGGCATAGACCGGATTGGTCAACAGCCGATGGACGGCATGGTAGCGCGGCGGGCCCCACCGCACCGTCCGCCCCTGCGGACCATGCACAGCGGTTGGCAGGTCGATTCCTTCCTGGCGCAGACATAGGACCAGCTGGCGCACGCTGCTGATCTCTCGAAACTTTCGGAACACCAGAGACAGCACTTCGCGGATACGCAGGTCCGGGTCCTGTTCCAGACGGTCATCGGCGCTGCGCCGATAGCCGATGGCGACCGTTGTGTGCAGATCGCCGCGCGCCGCCTTCAGGCGCAAAGCCTCTTGCGAGCGCTGCCGCAACGTCGACAGTTCGAGCTCGCTGAAAGTGCCTTTCATGCCGAGCAGCAAGCGATCATTTACGAGCCGCGGATCGTAGACCCCGTCCTCATCGATAATCAGGCTGCCGACCAGGGCGCAGAACTCCAAAAGGGTGTGCCAATCGCGCCCGTTACGGGCCAGGCGCGAGGCCTCAAGGGCAAACACCGCGCCCGCGTCGCCGCTGCAGATCGCCGCCAGCAGGCGTTCGAAGCCCGGGCGCGCCGTCCCGCCCCCCGAGCGGCCGAGATCGTCATCGATGACAATCGCGTTATCCCAACCGAGGGCGCAGGCGCGCGTCGTCAGCGCATACTGGCGTCGTCGGCTCTCCGGATTGTGCAAGAGCTGATCGATGCTGGATTGCCGCACGTAGACATAGGCGCTGCGCGCCAGGTGATCGCCAGTGATCTTAGTCATCGTCCGTCTCCGTCGGCATACTGACCCGCGCGAGGCGATCGCTCAGAAGAACTTTGAGCAGGGTTACGATCTGCGCGCGAGTCGCCAGGTCGAACAGAGGCGGCGCGACGTCGTCGGCCGCCAGCATGAGAAGATCCAGTTGCCGTTCCTGGGCACGCTGTTCCATCATCGCCTCCATCGTTGCGAATCGCTTCATTCGCTGGCGACAAGGATACGTCCTGCAGATCGACGAGCCGGCGCAGCTCCCTCAAGCAAGTAAGGGAAAGCTGCGGCGTGGCCACGATAGGCGATGCCGCCGCGCCGGCTTCGGTCATCCACGCCGGCAGCAGGAGCCGGCCGCCATCCGGCAGTTCGACGACAAAATGCGCGATGCCGGCGTAAACGAGATGACGCACAACCGTGAGGCGCTCGCCGGTGCGCGGGTGATGTGGATACTGGACAACGACTTCAAGCGGCTGTTGCTGGGCAGTATGTCGTGGGTTCGAAGGGCAGCCTCAACGAGTACGAGCTGGATTTGTTGCGCCAGCGCTCGCTCTCGGCCCGCTATGAGAAGGCGCGCCGGGGCGAGTTGGTTGTGGCGGCGCCCGTCGGCTTCGTGAAGGCGGGCGACCGTTATGAGAAGGATCCGGATCGGCGTGTCCAGGAAGCGATCAAGCTGGTGTTCGACAAGGTCGAGGAACTGGGCAGTGCCCGACAGGCGCTCTGCTGGCTCCACGAGTACAACCTCGATCTGCCGGTGAAGCAGTCCAACGGCGACACGGCCTGGCGGCGACCGAATTACTCCACCATCCACCGGATCATTGAGAACCCGGTCTACGGCGGCGCCTATGCCTATGGTAAGACGGCCGTGGCGGCGGGATACACCGCCGCGGGCGTGAGCGGGAAGATCCGCCGCAAGAGGCGGAACGAATGGTTGACGTTGAAGCCCAATACCCACGACGGGTATGTGAGCTGGGAGAGGTTCGAGGCGATCCGCGCCATGGTCAGCAGCAACGTTGCCACTGGTCGACATCACGGCGCGCCCAAGCATGGAGATGCGCTGCTGGCCGGTCTGATCCGGTGCAAGCGCTGTGGCCGCAAGCTCACAGTCCGGTATACAGGCATGAAGCACCATATCCCGCGCTACAGCTGCAGCCGTGCCTGGATGGACAATGGCGGCCCTCTCTGCATCGCCTTCGGAGGATTACGCGTCGATGATGCAATCGAGGAAGCACTGCTCGGCGTTGTCGGCCCAGGCGCGTTCGCCGCTGCAACCGCTGCTGCCAGGGAAGCCGAAGAACGACAGGATCAGGTGCGCGATGCTCTCAGTCGCGATCTGGAAGCGGCGCGCTATGCCGCAGAGCGGGCGTTCCGGCAATACGATGCCGCCGACCCCGCGAACCGGCTGGTGGCGAGTGAACTTGAAGCGCGCTGGAACAGGGCGCTCGCTCACACGGCGGAGGTCGAGGGCAAGATCGCCATGCATGATGCGGCGACGCCCGCACCCATTGCTGATCCGGCTTCGCTCGGCGTTCTGCCCTCGAACCTCAAAACGGTCTGGGATGCGCCGACGACGGATGCTCGCCTCAAGAAGCGCATTGTCGCACCCTCGTCCATGAGGTCGTGGCCGATATCGACGACGCGGCCTCCGAGATCGTTCTCATCGTCCACTGGGTGGGGGGCGCTCACAGCCAGCTGCGCTTGCCCAAGCGCCGGCGCGGACAGCGCAACAGCACTTCTGCTGATATTATCCAAGCCGTGCGTCAACTGGTGCTGATCGCCAGCGACAATCTGATTGCCAGCCTCCTCAACCGCAACGGCCTCAAGACGGGCAACGGCAATCGCTGGACCCGCGAGCGCGTCACATCGCTACGCACCTATCACCACATCCCGGTATTCAAGCCCGCCGATGACGGGATCGAACCCTGGCTCAACCTTGGCAACGCCGCAAAACTCCTGAAGATCGCGCCCAAGACGCTCCGCCTGGCCGCTGAAGCCGGCGAGATCGAAGCCTCCCATCCGCTATCGGACGGCCCGTGGATCTTCGCCCGCGCCTCGCTGATCACAACTGCCGCTCAATCCATCGCCGAACGAGCGCGACAGAACCCAAGATACCCCGCGGGATCGCATCCCAATCAGCAAAGTCTCTTCTCTTCAACAACATAGACAGATGGGTGTTCTGATGCGCTGTTGTAATATTTCAGGTAAGACAACAGTACGTGACGGAGGTGCCGCTCTCCGAACACAACAACGTGGTCAAGGCATTCCCGTCGGATCGAACCGATCAGCCGTTCGGCATATCCATTTTGCCACGGGGAGCGTGGCGACGTTGGTCGGTCGCGAATGCCCATCGATCGAAGTCGTCGGATGAAGACGTTGCCATAGGCCCGATCGCGATCGCGGATCAAATAGTGGGGAGCCCGTTCCCAGCCGAAAGCTTCCGTAATCTGATTTGCAATCCATTCTGCGGTCGGATGCGCTGTGACGCCGAGCCATACGATCTGTCGTCGGCCGTGCCCCACGATCAGCAGTCCATAGAGCAGACGAAACGAGATTGTCGGCACGACGAACAGATCCATCGCGGCGATGCCGTCGGCATGATTGCGGAGGAACGTCTTCCAGCCTTGGGACGGCGGACCTCTTCGCTTGGCCATATATTTAGCCACGCTCGTCTGTCCGACCGCGATGTCGAGCTTCAGCAGCTCTCCATGGATCCGTGGCGCTCCCCACAGTGGGTTGGCGATGCTCATCTCGTGGATCAGTCTGCGCATTTCCAGCGAAACTGTTGGCCGGCCACCACGAGGTCGCGACTTCCAGCGCCAGTACAAACGGAAGCCCGCACGGTGCCATTTGATTACGGTCTCGGGCCTAACAATCGCAAGCGCATCAAGAACGCGAGGGAAGACGCGATAGAGACCAACGAACACCAATCGGTCGATGGCACCGAAGGTTTGTTTCTTGGGGGCGGTTCGTCGCAGAACAATGATCTGCTGCCGCAACGCTAAAATCTCTACCTCGATCGCTACCCGCGACCGAAACAGATCGACAACCGCCCAGACAATGAGCCTCACAAGATCTCTCATTACAGATCAGCATCGCCCGATTCTCGGTCAACCGCCAGCCAATAGGTTTGCGACAGGGACAGGGATCTCTATTTTGGCATGATGTTCAACCAGGTGCATGGCGGGTTGGGCTTCGGCTTCTTCCAGCACAGCAATATTGATCCCACGGTTGGGGTGCGCTTCCGCTTCTGATGACGGAGGCGCGGATCATCATGTCGCAGCCTCGGTTGCGACCAGCACCTGACAACTGTCACGAAATTCTCTTTCCGCATTAGATGCGCGTACCGGGCGTATCCCGATCGCCGATCTTCATGCCGCCATGGATTCGCGTAACGCTGAGATTCCATTCGCGCAGCTTACCCAGTGGCCTTCCGTCGCGACCATCGCCAACTAGAAAGTCGAGCGTGTCCTTGTGTTCAGTAAAGATTAGGAGCTTCATGTTCGGGTCTTCGAACACGCCTCGCTCAGTCAGCAACGCTTTCAATCGCCGGATCTTCACTTCCGCGTCGCGCTTTTCAAGCGCTTGCGAGGCGCTCGAACCGCCAGTAGTCAGACAAATGAGAGAGATCTTGCTGGCGGCAAAGAATCGCGCCGATGCCGGTGAGCTCACACCGCTCAAGACATACTGAGATTCGGAGTTCGTGGTGCTATTCCGAATGGCGCGCCGTTCAGAATAAAACGACGAACTCCTGACGCACAGGCTTCACCAGATTCGAGTTCAAAAAAGCATCGATCAGCGCATCAGGGTTGTACCGGCGATAAATCCGGATCTGTCCAGATCGGACGCAGAGTGTTGGATTCCCGTGCCGCGGCGGCGATCGCAGGCTCTGGGAGCCGGATGGGCGGAACTGCCTGGTAGTGCTCCCATCCGCCGCCAAGCGCCTTGTAGAGCGCGACCAGCTGAACGCCTGCGATCCGCCGGGAGATCTCGTATTGGGCTTCGATTTCAAACCGCTGTCGCTCGGCGTCGAGGACGTTGAGGAAGTCTGTCAGACCTCTCTCGTAGCGCTCGGTCGAAAGTCTGACTGCGTCGAGCGCGGCACTGCGGGCGCGGGAAAGGCTGTTCAGGCGACTCTGTTCGGCGTTGTAACCCGCAATCGCCTGGTCTACCTCCTTCACGGCACCTAGCACATTCGCCTTGTATCGAAGCAGCGCTTCGCGAGCCCGATAGTCAGCCACCTCGATACGCGCATCAAGGGTCCCGAAGTCCAGGACCGGCCAGTAGAGCGTCGGACCAATCCCGCCGATGAACGTAATGGGTGTTCCGGTAGCAGCACGCGGACCGCCTTGCCCGCCCACGGCACCTGTCACAGCCACGCGCGGAAAAAGATCGGCGATCGCAGATCCCACGCGGGCTGTCGCGACCCCTATCTCCAATTCCGCTTGCTGGATGTCCGCCCGCCGCTGCAACAGACTGACCGGCAGGCCGGTCGGAACCTTGGCCGGAAAACGCGGAGCGCGTCCACCCGTTCTCAGTTCTTTCACCAACGTCTCCGGATACTGTCCGAGCAGGACGGCGATGACGTACTGGTTTGACTGGATCAGGCCCGTGAGCGGTCCGAGGCCGGCCTCGAAGGCGGCGAGTTGGCGTTGCGCCAGCGTCACATCGAGCTCGTTGGTGAGTCCCTGGTTGAAGCGGTCCTGCACGAACTCAAGACGCCGCCGGGCGGATTCGATGTTGCTGCGGGTTACGGCGATCTGCGCCTGAAAACCTCGCAGCTCGATGTACGCGCGAGCAACGTCGGCGATGACCGATACGAGAACCGCGTCACGCGCCTTCGCGGCAGCCAGCGCATCCAATTGGGAGGCCTCGATCTCGCGACGCAGCTTGCCAAAGATATCGAGCTCCCACGCGGCATCGAAGCCGCCGGCTTCGTTTATGTGATTATAGCCGGTCGTATTGGCCGCACTATGCACCGTGTCCGCGATGCGTGCGCGAGTATTGTCGGTGCCGGTTCCAACAGCAGCGCCCGCCGACAACTCGCCCTTCGGAAGAGCCGCGCCAATCGCGACGAATTGCTGAGCACGGGCCTGCTGCAATCGCGCAAGCGCGATCGCGATATCGGGATTGGCCGCGATTGACCGCTCGACAAGCGAAACAAGTTGAGGGTCCCGGAAGGAGCGCCACCATTGCGTGAGATTGACGCTTGCCACGAGCTCGGAGGCCGGGGCGGTCTTACTGGTGTTCACACCAGCGAGGTAGCGTTCCGGAAGCCCCGTTTCGGGAAGCTGGAAATCAGGGCCCACGGAACAAGCCGACAGACCTGCGGCTCCGCAGCACGCAATCCAACCTCTAAATACCCGCCTGGAAAGGAGTGAACTCATATTGTCCCCCCGCCATTATCAAAGGCTTCGACAAATCTGGATTCATTTCATTCCGACGCTTTCACGTCGCGACGTTCTCCGACTCACTCCCCTGAAGGCCGACCACTGGGCTCATGCCCATCAACCTTCATTCCAGAGACGATTTAGCTGCTAAGGTTCACGCGACCTTATCATCTGCCTTGGGGCAAGATTCGACCTGCGCGACATCTCCTTCGTCTATCCGGTCTTGCCCCCTTCGGAACTCTACCACAATTCTTTCCGTCAATGATCGCAATCTGACGGCAGGGTGCGTGGCCGACGCAAACCCAGCTCTAGTTCGCTTCAGCTTCCTTTTCTGACCCATCCGGCGGGTTGCCTGGGGCGGGATGGCCGGCAATGCGCACGACGTCGCCGGATCCGAGCGAATCGGGCGGGCTATCGACGACCCTGTCGGTCGGCATGAGACCGCCCGTCACTTCGACCTGGACGCCAAGGTTCCGACCCAAACTGATCCTCTTCAGCGTAACCTTATCGTCGTCGCCGATCACGGCGACTTCCAGACCATCTTGCCGGAACAATATCGCGCTGGCCGGCATCAGCATGGTGCTGGGATCGCTCGGAAGGTTCAACCGAGCTTCGACATAGGTGCCGGGCTGAAGCAGCCCATCCGGATTGTCTGCCTGAAGCTCGACCAGCAGGGTTCGCGAAGACGTGTTGACCGAGCGTGAGGTCGTCGTGGCCTTGGCCGTAAAGACCTTGCCCGGATATTGCGGCAGGCGCAGCTCGACCGTCAGGCCCCGGTGAATGTTTGCGGCCTGCCGCTGGGGCACCTTGACGTAGATGCGCACCTTGTGAATGTCCGCAACGCTGAACAGTTCCCGCGCCGTGCCGTTGCTACCGGCATTGATGAGCGCGCCGATGTCGGTTTCGCGCGCGGTCACAACGCCATCGAAGGGGGCGACCACCTGCTTGAAGGCTTGCAGCGATTCCAGGCGATCAACATCGGCCTGGGCCATAACCATATCGGCTTGGGCCGCGTTGAGGCGTGCCATGCCGCTCTGATAGTCCGCCTGTTTGGCGTCCTGTTCCTGGACCGATACCACGCCGCGCGGCGAGTCCCGCCAGCGCTCGTAGGTCGTCTTGGCGAACTGGGCTTCGGCGTCCCGAACCTTGACCGCGGCGCTTGCCGCATTGAGCTTGGCCTTGGCGGCCGTCAGCTGAGCGTCAATTTCCGGCGTCTCGATATCGGCGAGCACTTGACCTTTCTTCACCTGAGCGCCGAAGTCGAAGTACCAGTTCTTCAGATAGCCGTTGACCCTCGCGTAAATCGGCGCTTCGTACCAGGCATGGATATCGCCCGGCAGGACGACTTGCTGCTCCGGCGCGCCTTTGGTGGGATGAACAATGTTGACAGTCGGTATCGCGGCAGCATCGGTCCATGCAGTGACCGCCTTCTCTTGCGACTGACGAAGTAAGATTCCATCAAGTGCGACCGCCATCACAAGGACGACGGCGCTCACGCTGAGCAGTCGCGGCATCTTGCGTGGCCGCGGCTTCGCCGGGATGGATTCTTGAGCCTTGTCGCCGTGTTCCGACACATCATTTCTCCCATTCAGGTGGCAGGTTCCGCGGTCTGCTCGGAAGGCGGTCCGCCCTCGGGCGCGTGAGTGTGGCGGCCATGCAGAAGGCTGAACACCGTTGGAACGAAGAACAGCGTGGCCAACGTTGCAACGAGTAGCCCGCCGATGACGGCTCGCCCAAGCGGAGCGTTCTGCTCGCCGCCTTCGCCCATCGCGAATGCCATGGGCAGCATGCCGATGACCATCGCAAGGGCGGTCATCAGCACCGGTCGAAAACGGGTGAACCCGGCTTCGAGCGCCGCGGCCGTCGCGTCCAAACCTTCCTCGAGCTTTTCGCGCGCGAAACTGACCAGCAAAATGCTGTTTGCTGTCGCGATGCCCATGCACATCAGGGCCCCCGTCAGAGCAGGAACCGACAACGTCGTCTCGGTAGTGAACAGCATCCAGACAATGCCAGCGAGTGCCCCAGGCAACGCCGAAATGATAATGAGCGGATCGAGCCAGGATTGGAAATTGACCGCGATCACCAGATAGATCAGCACGATCGCGCCGAGCAGGCCGAGATAGAGCTGGTCATAGGCGCTCGTCATCGTCTGGACCTGCCCGCGCAGCGCCACATAGGAGCCGGGCGGGACGTCCTTTTTGGTCTCGCTGATAATGCGGCGGATGTCGGAGGCGACCGCGCCAAGATCCCGTGCTTGGGTGGCGCCGTAGATATCGATCACCGGCTGAGCGTCGTAATGCGATACGACTCCCGCGCTCGGACCGAAGGAAAAGTCGGCCAGCCCGCCGAGATATTGCGGCGTTCCGGATTTATTGGACGTGATCGGAACATTGGCGAGATCGGACATGGTGCCGATGCGGTACTGCGGCACCTGCGCCACGATCGGGTAGGAAACGCCGTTCTTGGTATTGAGCCAGAAATTCGGCTTCACCTGACCGCTGCCGGACAGCGTGACCAGAAGGCTGTTGGCGACGTCGCGCTGGCTCAGCCCGACCTCGTCCGCAAGCGTCCGATCGACCGCAACATTGATTTGCGGATAGCTGTAGGTTTGCTGGATGCGCAGGTCGGCGATCCCGGGCACCTTGCGGATGCGCTTGAGGAGGTCAGTCGCATACGCGTAATTGGCTTCCTGCTTCGTTCCGATCACTTGCAGATCAATCGGCGCCGGCAGGCCGAAATTAAGGATCTGCGTAACGATGTCGGCCGGAAGGAATGCGAACGTTGTGCCGGGGAATGCCTGCGGCAGCAGGGTCCGCAACCGCTTGACGTAGGACGCCGTCGGCGAGTGGTTCTCGTGTAGCGAAATGAGGATATCGGCATCCGAGGGACCGATCGTGCCGGTGTTGCTATAGGCGACGTTGATGCCGCTGATCGGCAGTCCAATGTTGGTCACAGTGCTCGCGAGCTGATCTGGCGGGATCATCTGACGAATTTTCTGCTCGACCTCGTGGCACAGGCTCGCGGTTTCCTCGATTCTCGTTCCTGCCTGCGAGCGCACATGGATCAGGATTTGCCCTGCATCGACCGACGGAAAGAAATTCTGCCCGAGAAACGGCACCAGGACGAATGACGACACGGTGCAAGCCAGGAATCCGGCGGCAAACAACTTTGGACGCCCGAGAGCGCCGGAGAGAAATCTGTGGTAGGCGTCGCGGATTTGCTCAAACCGATACTCGAATCCGAGTTGGAAACGCTTCAGCGGATTTCGCGATGGAGCGGCCGGGCGTGCGGAACCATCGGCGCCGTGGGCAAGGTGCGGCACACGCAGCAAATAATTCGCCAGTGTCGGGACTAAGGTGCGGGACAGCAGGAACGAGCCGAGGAGGGCGAAAACGACGGCTTCCGCCAACGGCCTAAATAGATAGCCGACGACGCCGGCAAGCTGGAACATCGGTGCGAACACGATGCAGATGCAGACCAGTGTGACGAAGGCAGGAACGACGATCTGCCGGGCTCCGTCCATGATTGCCGATTCCAGCGACTTGCCCTGTTCGAGATGCCAGTTGATATTCTCAAGGGTGACGGTGCCGTCATCGACCAGGATTCCAACCGCAAGCGCGAGCCCCCCGAGCGTCATCACATTGATCGTTTCGCCCAACAACGACAGCGTGGCGAGCGAAAATAGAATAGCGAGCGGGATCTCGATCATGATGATGATGGTCGAGCGCCAACTTCCGAGGAACAGCAGGATCATCAATCCGGTCAACGCCGCCGCAATGGCGCCCTCGCGAACCACGCCGGTGACGGCGGCCCTAATAAAGGGCGACTGGTCACCAACGGTGTGGAGGTCGAGCCCAGACGGCAATCCCGCCTCGATCCTGGGCAGCCGCGCCTTGACGCCGGCGATAATGTCCAGGGTCGAGGCCGACCCGGCGTTCAGGATCGACATCAGCACGGCCTTGGCGCCATTAACCCGAACGATATTGGTCTGCGGCGGCGAGCCGTCATGCGCATAGGCGACGTCGCGGACATGAATGACTGTGCCGTCGACCTTCTTCACCGGGAGGTCATTGATCCGGTCCAGCACAGTCGGGCTGGCATTGAGGCCAACGTTCCACTCGAATTTGCCGATCTTTTGCGTACCGGCTGGAAGGACCAAATTTTGCGCGGAGATCGCGTTGACGACATCGTCGGCCGACACATTGTGCGATTGCATCGCCCGCTGATCGAGGTCGACTTGAGCCTGAAGAATTTTGCCGCCATAAGGGGAAGGCAGGGCGGCGCCATTGACGGTTGCGAGCTGCGGGCGAATGGAATTTTGGCCAAGATCGAATAGCTGATCTTGGGGAAGCTTCTTGCTCGAGAGCGCCAGATTGAGGATCGGCACGCTCGAGGCATTGTAGCTGAGGACATAGGGTGGAGTGATACCAGCCGGCAGGAGCTTTAGGACGGTCTGCGACACGGCGGTCACCTGAGCGAGCGCCGCCCCGATGTCGACACCCTTCTGGAAGAAGATCTTGACGACGCCGTAGCCGCTCAGCGACTGCGACTCGACATGCTCGATGCCGTTGACCTGCGAGGTCAGCTGGCGTTCGTAATAGTAGATGACCCGGTCGGACATGTCCTTCGGCAGCAGCCCGGAATAGGTCCAGACAACACTGACGACAGGAATATTGATTTTGGGAAATATGTCGGTCGGTGTCCGTAGCGCCGACAACGAACCGAAGATCGCAATGAGAAATGCCAACACGATGAACGTGTAGGGCCGCTTGAGGGCTACTTGAACAATCCACATTTGTATGGCCCCTCCGGCCCGTCCGACGATTGCTCTTTCGGCGTTGACATATTCTTTGGGGGCAAGATTTCCCCACAAACGAGCGCATCATGATGGACGGTCCACATCCAGCCGACGCCGTGGACCGCATAATGTCGCCTCGGGGGACAAGCGTTGCGTGGTTGCCCGGAACGTTATCTAGATCACGGGTCTATTTGCGCTATTAAATACTGGTTTAGGGTTGCTCATATTGTTCTGAGTGGTCGCAGGATCAGATCCTATTTTCCGATCAACTGCGATTAGGTATTCCGCGGCACGCCAAGTCGTATCGTTCGGCGAAGGCCTGACAGGACCGGCTCTTTGAGTACGGAGGGCCGATAGCCGAAGGAGAAGCGGTCCGCCGCTTTCTGCCATGCCGCAGGGTCTGCGCCGTCCTGCATCTCGACGGTAGTGATCCCACTGCGCAGGAGAAACGCGTACTGGTCCGGTAGGATGCTCAGATGGCCTGCTCACAGCTCCCGTCAATGTCAGAACGCATTCTTGAATCGCGCGACATAGTCCGGGCTTCCGTAGACCCACATAGGCTCGTCGCATTGGCTCGGGCCGTGGTCGGTCATACAGGCAGCGCTCCAAGGCGGAGCCGCGACCTCGCGGCCCTCGATGCCGAATGTTTGCGAGGGAACCCTGCTTTCGTGCGTTCGCGCCTGAACCGTAGCCGGCGTAGCGAGTGACGGTACTAGCAGCAGCGCCGCCAAAAGATATTTCGTCTTCATCGTTTGGCTCCTCGTTTGCGGGAGCCCCATATTGACTGCTCTCCGTCGCCAAAACTGGATGCCCGCAGCACTCGAAATCGGATCATCGAGCTGCGCGCGAGCGCTAACGAGAAAGATAAGAACGATGCACGGGACGACCATTAAATTGGTTTTTAAGGCATTAAATTCGAATTGAAATCGGCAAGAACCGCAAAAGAAGGAATGTCAGATGATCGCCTGTCAGCATTGCTTCAGTAAAAACGCTGCTGATGTCGTTTGCGTTATGCGCGAAGGATCATTCGCCGCCAGCTCGCATCCAAGTCCGCGCGTCTCCAAGGTGCCAAACCCAGAAGTCTCCATAGCTCGGCCCAGTTCCCCGGCGCTGTCGGAAGGGAATTATCTCCGACGCGCGCCAGCAAAAGCTAACGTTTATGTGATCAGTCTCTGGGCGGTCCTTTGTCTTTGCAACGGCTGCACTTTTCAAAATTTGCGGCTCTTCGCTCGAGAATCTTGGGCGACCTGACGGAATAGGACGTGCCGCGATACGTCACACCCACAACGCGACCCGCATGGGTTGCCGAAGCGTCGTTCGCCCTAGTTTCTCATGAGTGGAGAATCGAAATGATCATTGGAAAATCACGACGCACTGCTCTCGTCTTCGCAACGTTAGCAGTCAGCACTATCGCGCTTGCTGCCCCCGCGGCAGTTGCCGCCCCGCGACTTCACAAGGGACCATGGCCGATTCGCAGTGGTCGCAATTACCAACCAACCGAGCATGAGCTGAGAGCCTTGCATGAGGCGGATGTCACTCCCGGTCAGGCGCGCGAGATCGATCAATTGTACGATCAACTCCTGGCAAGCAGTGAACAGGTACGCAATCGGCATTCCGCACCCAAACATTGATTGCGCTGTTGCCGAAACCGATTTCTTCCGACTCGCGTGAGGCTGTTTCCTGTTCGTAAAGGCGCAGAATTAAGCCAGCAGGAATTCGGCAACCGTGCTTTGCTGACTCACATTCCCCTCGGCCCCCGCCCTTGGCTCCACCAACTCCGCAGCCGGTTGCCCGGCTTTGTTCGTTGTCTTCACAGCTACTATGGCGGGGCCAGACTTCTCATGATCGTACATCATCAGCTACGGCTCCTCGCCTTAGGACTAACCAGACCCTTGCAAGGTTTTCGTCGGTTCCAACCGGATGGAGAAAATGAAAACGATGTCGGACTGGTTGAGCCGGTAGATTTTTGATATACAGGGCGCGGTCTTGCGCGAGTGCCGGCGTCGCTGCGGTCGCGGAGAGCAGCAGGGCCGCTGTAAGAGCTTTGAATGAAATCCAGGAGCCGGGCGCGTTCGCGTTCTATTATCCCAATCTGGACGTTCTAAATGGAGGGGCGCCAACTCCTGCGGCCAGGTTGTCTCCCGACTGGCCCGCGTTGTAGGGCGCGTGTGCGTCGGCCGGCGGCGGCGTCTCTTACTGCGGCGACCGCTACGACTCATATGCTTTTGCGCCCGACGCATTCCCGCGTCATCATGCCCGCCGCCATCACCGGTCGTGACTCGACCGCGCGGTACAGCGCCATGCGCGGCCCCACGGCCGCGTGGCGCGCTATGGCGCAAGGCGGACCTCATCAGGAAGCGATGGCGATCTCCCTCTCCGATCTCGACTGCTCCCCCCTCCAGACGACCAGGAGGGCGGTGAAGAGAGCCCCCGTGACGGCAGTGCTCACGGACAGGCCGAGCATGTTGCGCCCGGAGATGAAATCGCCAACCGCCGTTCCCGCGGCGCTGATCAAAACAACGGTCAGCCAATAAAACGGCAGCAAAAGAAGCCTGTCCCTGTTGGAAACCTAATCCGGCTGGCAAGTGAGGCCGAATCGCGCAATGTTTCTGGCTTATGAGAGAAGCTTGCAGCCTGGTCTGGTCGGTGCTGGTCCTATTGTTCCAGTCGCGGGCCTCGTTGGGAGCTGAGATCCTGGTCCTTCGTCATCAGCTTAACATCCAGCGACGGCACCTGCCAAAGAGACTGACTTTGAGTGCCATGGATCGCCTGATCTTTGTTGGGCTGTCTCGTTTGGCGCCAAGTACCCTCAATGCGCTAACGATTGTGAAGCCGGAGACTGTCGTCCGTTGGCATCGTGCCGGGTTCAGATCGTACTGGCGCTGGAAATCACGACCTTGTTCCGGCCGACCGACAGTTGCGGTCGAGATACGACGGCTGATCCGCGAGATGAGCATTGCCAATCCGCTGTGGGGAGCGCCTCGGATCCATGGCGAGTTGCTTAAGCTCGGCGCCGATATCGGACAGACCAGCGTGGCCAAGTACATGGTCAGGCGACGACACCCGCCGTCCCAAGGCTGGAGGACATTCCTCCGCAACCACGCGGATGGGATCGCTGCGATGGATATGTTCGTCGTGCCGACAATCTCGTTTCGCCTGCTCTATGGATTGCTGATCATGGGGCACGGCCGGCGACATATTCTGTGGTTTGGTGTCACAGCGCATCCAACCGCAGAATGGATCGCAAATCAGGTCACGGAAGCCTGCGGCTGGGAACAGGTTCCCCGCTATCTCATTCGTGACCGGGACGGGGCCTATGGGAAGATCCTTATTCGCAGACTCCGATCGATAGGCATCCGCGATCGACCGACGTCGCCACGCTCCCCCTGGCAAAATGGATATGCTGAAAGGCTGATCGGTTCGATCCGCAGGGAATGCCTTGACCACGTCCTTGTATTCAGCGAGCGCCACCTTCGTCACCTGCTACTCTGTTACATGAAATATTACAATGGGACCCGCACGCATCTATCCCTGGAGAAAGACGCACCGGTCTCGCGCGCCGTCGATCGCGCCGGACACATTCTTTGTCGCCCAATCTTGGGCGGACCTCATCACCGATATGGCCGGATTTAATTTACGACAGGCACAGGGGATGCGAAGCCGCAGCGGTGCGCCCCATTGCGGCGCCAGCGGCTCTTCCTCGAAATCGAGCGCCAGAATGGTCTGCGGTTGCAGCGCGCTGGCCATGTCGATGCTAGTCGAATAGCCCATCGAAGCATTTGAAATAGACGTAGCGGGCCGAAAGGTCGGCGCCGACGCGGCGCAGAAACGTGCCCAGCGGTACGCCGCTCCACTGGCCGATCTGGCTCCAGCCCTCGATACAGATATGCGGGGTGATCTGCCCCTGCTGCGGCAATGCCATTAGCTCTTGCAACGTCCAGGGCCGCCGGTCGGCGACAAGGCCGCCGACACTGAGTACCCAGTTATCGAGACGGCAGAAACATTGCCGTTCGTCATGCTGCTGCTGGTCTGCGCGCCCCCGGAGAGCGTCGTGTCGCGGATCTTATCCCAGGCGTAATGGCCTTCACCCGCGCCGCGCATCGAGGGCGGGAGGATCACGACCTCCGGCGCGACCTGCGTGCCGCCGACATCCTTGGTCGCGGTGCCGATGTAGCTGCCTTTCTCAACCTTGTTGAGATTCGTTTTCTCCACTTTCAGGTATGAGGTGTTGCCCGTCAGGGTAATGGTGACCGGTTTATCCGTATCGACGGTCACCGAGTCCGCGGTGGCCGACGCTATGGTCCCGCGCACGCGCTCTGGCGTCCCTGTCGCAGCGAGCGCTGCGGATGAGGTAAGGGCGGAGGCTGCAATCGCAAGGCTAAGGATTCGCTTCGGGCTCATGTCTTCTCCTTTGGAAATTGTTGGACACCGGTTAGGACACGGCCGCTTATTCCGATCGACCAAAACCGCTGATGGCACCTGCCATCGACATGAGGCGCCGCCGCCGAACCCGCCGCTGGCGCCACTGACTCAGTATCCGGCCGCCTTTTGAATGGAGCGACCGAGGAGAGCATTAATCTCCGCATTGTGATCGTCACGTGAATGGAGCGACCGAGGGGAGCACTAATCTCCGCATTGTGATCGTCACGTGAATGGAGCGATCGAGGGGAGCACTATCTCCGCATTGTGATCGTCACGCGGCCGAATAAAAGAAGGTCATGATCGTCTACCTTCCAGAGGCCTGTGGTTCAAAGGCCGGAGACTGAGGAGACTGATATGGTTGAAGCCTTCGACGCGCCCCTGAGAGAACGACGCGATGGCTGACATGGCGCATCTCATCGAGCCTGTTATTCCTGCGCTACGACGCTACGCTCGAACATTCGTGCGCGGCGCCGGAGATGCGGACGATTTGGTTCAGGACACCCTGGAGCGAGCGATTAGCCGCTGGCATCAGCGGCGATCCGACGGCGACACGCGCACATGGCTTTTCACCATCCTGCACAACCTGGCGGTCAATCACTTACGGCGGGCGGCGAGGCGTGGTCGGGAGGTTCCCTTGGACGATGCAGGCGAGTCAGATGTTGCCGTGCCGTCGACACAGGAGGACGCGCTACGGCGTGACGATATCCTGGGGGCCGTTGGACAGCTATCCGACGACCAGCGCAGCGTCCTACTTCTCGTTTCCATCGAAGACGTGAGCTACGCCGAAGCAGCCCGTATTCTCGACATCCCGATTGGTACCGTGATGTCACGGTTGGCCCGAGCTCGCGCACTGCTTCTGAATCTACTCGAAGAGCAGGGTAAGCCCGCGTCAGACCGGCCCCATTTGCGGGGAGTTCCCCATTTGCGGAGAGTTCAGTGATGTCCTCTCACCCAATTACCGAAGACGACCTGCACGGCTTCGTCGATCATCTGTTGGACTCCGCGCGGCGCAGCGAGGTGCAGACTTACCTCGATGCTCATCCCGAGATCGCCGCGCGTATTGCAGCCTTCAGTCACCAACGCGAGGCGCTCCGCGTTGCCGCCGCGCCAATCGCGGACGAACCGATTCCACCGCAGCTCAATGTGCGCCACTTGATGGAAGGACGACGTCGATCGCAGGCATCGTCATGGCGCTCGATGGCGGCGTCCGTGCTATTGTTGGTGGTGGTCGGCGGCGCGGGCGGCTGGTCACTGCGAGGCACGGTGGTCGAGCGCTCGGAGACCAGCGGAATCGCCGCTCTTGCACAGGAGGCCGCCTATACATTCAACGTGTACGGGGTTGATCGCTCCCACCCCGTGGAATTCGGTCCGACGGACAAGGCTCAACTCGTCAGTTGGATCTCGTCTCGGACCGGCCGAACGGTTTCCGTGCCGGATCTGACGGCCTCTGGCTACGCCTTTATGGGCGGGCGCCTGGTCGCCACTCCCCACGGGGCCGCTGGCTTGCTGATGTATAGCAATGGGCAGGGTCAACGCCTGGCCATGCTGGCCCGGCCGATGACCATCGACAGAGATACCCGTATGTCCGAGCACAGTTACGGGGACATCAACGGCGTGACCTGGGCGAGCAAGGGAACGGGCTTCAGTCTCGTCGGCCCGGCGCCTGCCGATTTGCTCCACCCAATCGCCGATGAGGTCAGGCGGCAGGAAGCCGGCCGGATCTGATTTCGTACGAGACGGAACGATCTGCCTCCGGTGGCCGCGCTTATTGGCCGGCGCATTACTTTGTCGACGTGGAGGGCCGCATTCGCCACCACCATTTCGGCGAGGGTGACTATGCGGAGTCGGAGCACGTGATCCAGGAACTGCTGCGCGAGGCGGGCCATCAGACCGTTGCGTCGGGCACCGTCCTTGTCTCAGGCACCGGTGTGGAAGAAGCCGCGGACATGAAGGATGTCGAATCACCTGAGACCTATATCGGCACGGATCACTCTGAGAACTTCGCGTCTCCTGGCGGTGCCGTTCAGGACCAGGCCCACCATTACAAGGCCCCCGCGACACTTGCCCTCACCAATGGGCGCTCACGGGTGACTGGCGTGTTGGCGGACAAGACGCCGTTCTCGCGCAACCCAACGGAGGAATCTACCGCTTCCATGCGCGGGATCTGCATCTGGTCCTGGGGCCTGCTCCAGACCGCAAGCCGGTGAAGTTCCAGGTCCTGATCGGTGGGGCATGCCCCGGGCGCTGATCACGGTGTCGATGTCGATGCCAACGGCGATGGGGTCATCAAGGGACAGCGGCTATATCAGCTGGTGCGTCTCACGGGCGATGTCACGGACCACACGTTCGAGACTCGTTTCCTCGGTCCCGGCGCGACCGCCGATTCATTTACGTTCGGCTAAACCCAATCCAACACTGGCAACCTCGTTTGCAGGTTGCCGGTGGCCGCTCGCGGTACGACCACCACGATGGTCTTCACAGCGGCACATTGTGGCTCCCACAATAGATGGTGGGCCTTTCGTAATTCCGATCCGGTCTGAGCCTCCTCAAGACAATTGCATTGACGGTTGGCATTACAGAGCCTGGCTCTCTAAAATTCGTGGCCGCTCGGAATAATCATTCGAGCACGTTGTCTTCCCATTGAGAGCCTCTTTGCAGGCGATAGCGATGGAGATGAAGGTGCGCTTTCCAATTGAACCACGCGGTCTGCTGCTGGCCGTTGGCCTTGGCATCGGTGGATTGGCGTGCGTCTCGCCCGCTGCCGTTGCGGCCAATGCCGAGGGTCCGTTCCTCGCGCTGAATGAAACCGCGATGAACAAGATGATGGCGGGCATGGCCGTGAAGCCCACGCGCGACGCGGATCGCGATTTTGTCGCGATGATGGTGCCACATCATCAGGGCGCCATCGACATGGCCCAAGCCGAGTTGCAGTTCGGCCATAATCAGAAACTTCTTCGCATTGCGCAGGAGATTGTGGTCGAGCAACTGCAGGAGATCGCGGCAATGCGGCTTGCGATCGGCGAACCCGCTTCGCCTACCTGGGTGACGAATACAGCTCATGACGCACCGGCGGCAGCTACTCCGCAGAAAGCCGCGCCGGGCAGTGATGCTGCGTTCGTGAGTGGATCGAATGCGGCGATGGACAAGATGATGACCGACATGGCCGTGAAGGCCACGGGCGACGTCGACCACGACTTCGTCGCGATGATGGTGCCACACCACCAGGGCGCCATCGACATGGCTC
Organism: Bradyrhizobium erythrophlei; assembly: GCA_900129675.1. Classification (GTDB taxonomy): domain Bacteria; phylum Pseudomonadota; class Alphaproteobacteria; order Rhizobiales; family Xanthobacteraceae; genus Bradyrhizobium; species Bradyrhizobium erythrophlei_A. Next base: position 566,404 of record FSRD01000002.1, read on the forward strand.
AGGCTGAGCTGCAGTACGGACATAGCCCGCAGATGAAGACGATCGCGCAGGAGATCATCGTTGATCAGATGCAGGAGATCACGCTGATGCGCCTCGCGCTCGGTGAGCCCCTGCCGCAATCGGTGTCTTCGCCGACCCAGGCTTCCTCCGGCGCGACGCAACACGCGCCGGCACAAGAATCTGACGCCAACCAGACCCAGATGCGGATGTCTGCGGCGATGCAGATGGCTCCGACCAGGCCCGCTGGCGCCCACTGACGATAACCCAGGAAAGGAATACTGATCATGAAGCGTAAGATTCTTGCGGCGGCGCTGCTCGCCGGCACAGCACTCGCCGGCCTGTCTCCGGCCTTTGCCGGCCAGGCGCCTTACGGCGCATCCGCACCGAACATACCGGTTAGCAGTCATGACCGTGTCTACACGGGTGACCAGTTCTCCAACACCGTCTCGGTGGTCGATCCGTCCGACAACAAGACGCTCGGCGCTATCCCGCTTGGTGCCCCGTCGCCGGCGAATTTCAGCCCGCTGTACAGGGGCCAGGTGCTCGTGCATGGCATGGGCTTCTCGCCGGATCACCGCACCATCGGCGTGGTCTCGATCGGCTCCAACTCGGTGGCGTTCATCGACACCGCGACCAACACCGTGAAGCACATCACCTATGTCGGCCGCGCGCCGCACGAAGCCTTCTGGACGCCCGATGGCAAGGAGGTGTGGGTCACGGTGCGCGGTGAGAACTATGTCGACGTGCTCGATGGCAAGACCTTCGAGGAGAAGACCCGGATCATCACGCCGCCCGGTCCCGGCATGACCATCTTCTCGCCCGACGACAAATACGGCTATGTCTGCTCGTCGTTCAATCCGGTCACCGACGTGATCTCCGTCGCGAACCACAAGATCGTTGGGACGGTCAAGCAGGCGAGCCCCTTCTGCCCGAACATCGCGGCCACACCGGATGGCAACCAGGTCTGGTTCACGCTGAAGGATACCGGAAGGACCCAAGTCTTCAACGCTAAGCCGCCCTTCAACACGCTGAAGATCCTCGACACCGGCCCCATCTCCAATCACGTGAACATCATCCACAACGCGCACGGCACCTTTGCCTACGTGACGATCGGTGGCCTGAACGAGGTGAAGGTGTTCCGCACCGACGACTTCTCGCAGGTCGCGACCATCCCCGTGGGCGCGCTGCCGCATGGCCTTTGGCCCTCGGGTGACGGCACCCGGATCTATGTCGGCCTCGAGAACGGCGACGCCGTCACCGCCATCGACACGTTGACCAATAAAGTCATCGGCACGACGGCGATCGGTCAGGCGCCGCAGGCACTGACCTATGTGCCCGACGCGGTGCCGAGCGGGGACGGAATGCGGAACCTCGAGCCGCTGGGCGTGGCCGGCCAGGCGACGCACCTGACGATGGCGGCCGCTGGCGCCCAGCAGGGTGCTGCCCCGACGACCGTGACCCTGTTCAACCAGGGGCTTGTCCAGGTACTGGAGGCGGCAGTGACCGGGCTCGCGCCGAAACACCCCTACGTCCTGGCTCTCTCCACGAAGCCGGATGGCAGCGGCCCGCTGCAGCCGCTGACGACCTTCATGACCAACCCGGCGGGGGCGGCGATCGTCAATGCCATCGGACCGATCCGCCAGATCGTCCAGAGCAAAGAGCCCTCGACGAAGCAGTATCTCGTCATGCTGCCGGGAACGCCGGACAAGCCCGGTGCGCCGGCCCAGGTGCAGGTCGCGAGCTGACCGAGACCGGGTGGTTTAGGGGTCGGCTGAGTCTGGCCAAGGCCGGGCTCAGCCGATCGCCGGCGGCGCGTCGGTCCGATCGGCAAGGACCGAGCCGCCGTAACGGGCCATTTTCCGAGGAGATTGCGATGAACGGGTTTGTCAAATCAGGTCTGACACTGGCCTTGACCCTCTGCGGCTGCGGCACGGCGTATGCTCATGCCCATCTGCTCCAATCCGCTCCGGCGGCCGGTATGGTCGTAACTGCGGCTCCCGGCGTTCTGCGGCTGGACTTTTCGGAAGGGGTGCAGCTTGGGTTCACCGGGGTCACCTTGCGCGGCCCGGGCGGTGCCATCGGCTCCGCGGGCCACGCCCGGCTTGCACCGAACGACCACAAGGAGCTGCTTGTGCCTTTGCCGCGGGCGTTGACCAGGGGCCAGTACACCATCGAGTGGCATGCTCTGTCGGATGATGGCCATACGGCGCGGGGGTCCTATGGGTTCCGCGTCGCCAATTGACTCCCTTGTTCTTGGAATGGCGGTGGACCGCTTCGCCGTTTACAGCTCTTTGGCACTGATCTTCGGCGTGGGCGCGTTCACCACGGTACTGGCGCCGGCACGTGTGGCTTGTGAGATCGCGAGGAGACTTCGCCCCTTCGTGGATGTGGCCGTGACGGTCTTCCTGGTCGGGACACTGCTGTGGCTACCGCTGGAAGCAGGCCAGATCAACGGTGCGTGGGACGGAGCCTTCCAGCCGGACACGCTCCAGACTCTGCTGTCCGCGACCACGTCCGGTACTCTGTGGCTCGAACGGACGGCGGTCTGCCTGCTGCTGGTGGCAGTCCGTTTCGCATTGCCCGGTAGGCCCGGCCGGCAAATGGTGTTCTTGTTGTCAGCAGGATCGCTGGTATCACTGGTCTTCGTCGGGCACGCGGCGATGGGCGACGGTTGGCTTGGCGATCTGCACGAAGCCAACGATGCAGTTCACATCCTCGCCGCTTCCGGGTGGATCGGGTGCCTGATCGCGCTCGTGCCATGCATGGACATGCTCGACGATCCCGATTTGCGAGGTCAGGCATGCGCCACTCTGATTCGCTTTTCCACGGTCGGTCACGTCGCGGTCGCTCTGGTGCTGCTGACCGGCGTGGTCAATACATATCTCGTTCTTGGCCGTTGGCCTTTCCACCTCGCCTCCCTCTATCAGGTACTCTTGCTCGGCAAGGTCGCCCTGGCGTTCGGCATGGTCGCGCTTGCGCTCATGAACCGCTACGCCGTAGTGCCGAGGCTTCGCGCCCGCGGTGCGGCCGCGATAGCCGACCTCAGACGGCTCACGATTGCCGAACTCGGGTTGGCCGCCGGGGTGCTCGCGCTCGTCTCGCTGTTTGGTCTCCTTGATCCGTTGTAAGCTCTCATGGGCGACGCGGTCTGCCGGCAGTGCGGAGGGATTTTCGCGGTGAGAGTTGATGGCACCCCGGCGGGTTTTTGTTGGCCCTCGCTTCCTAAACTTGGAGCACTAAAGCCTAATTTAATGGTGTCGGCGAATTGCGAACCTAGATCAGCTTTATGCATTCAGCGCTCTAGTGGTCAGGCGAGGGTCTTTGCGTGCTGCGGGCACAATGGGCCTTCCGCCAGACCTAGCCTCTCGGTAACGGTGACCTCGCTGGTTGACGATGTCGTCCGGAAAGGAGGCGAGAGCCTTCGCCTTATAGCCCCAGCAAACGTCGACGATTGAAGGACCCCCCCCCTACGGTCACCGAGAAGCAGCCAATTCCGGACGACTCACCTGTTTGTCGGCCTCTTTGGGGCTGCTGGTCAGGAGACCAACGCGATCGCACGCAGTTGTATCCCCAAGCACATTAGTAGCATTTGGTGCGTCTGCTTCGACCGATCTCCTAAAACTGTCACGAAAACCTTATTCGAGTTGATGACGTGATGGAACGTCTAAGCTGGCGGAATGATCGGGCTGCTCTGTTTCGTTCTGGCCGTCCTGGCCTCGCCATTCAAGTCGAAGGTACGGCTTGAAGCTGAGAACGCGGTGCTTCGACATCAGTTGCATGTCTTGAGGCGCAGGCTGCATGGTCGCGTCCGGCTCACGAACCATGATCGCTGGTTCTTTATCCAGCTGTATCGCTGGTTTCCATCAATCCTGAAAGTTCTCACAATCATCCGGCCCGAGACGCTCGTGCGTTGGCACAGGGCCGGCTTTAGCTGCTACTGGCGTTGGAAGTCGCGCCCACACGGAGGGCGACCGCAGATCGACACGGAGCTGCGCGTATTGATCCAGCGGATCAGCATGGAGAATCCGCTTTGGGGTGCGCCACGTATTCACGGCGAACTGCTCAAACTCGGGCTTGAGGTCGCGCAGTCGAGCGTCGCCAAGTACATGGTCAAACGACGGGGGCCGCCGTGCCAGGGATGGCGAACCTTTTTGCATAACCACGCGCCGGACATTGCCGCCATGGACTTGTTTGTTGTCCCGACCATTGGCTTCGACCTGCTCTATGCCTTCATCATCGTGCGGCTCGATCGCAGGGACCTCGCGTGGATCAACGTCACAACCAACCCGACAGCGGAGTGGGTTGCACGTCAGTTGACCGAGGCCTTTCCTTGGGACGAGGCTCCGGGTTACATGATCCGAGACCGCGATCGGATCTACGGCACCGTCGTCTGCAGCGCGACAATGAAGCTGAGAGGGGCGCGTCAATCAGGATGAGAATGCCGGAGGCTTGGAACGCAGGGAGGGCGTAGCCCGACCGGAGTTTCAAGCCTCCGGCCGCGTTCCTTTTGGAGCGTTTAGCTGGTGATCGCGGTCGACCGGGTATGCCGGTGGTTTTTCCGATGTGGGAGGAATCGCTTTGTGCCCGGCCGCCACTTAACCGATCACCAGATGAGGCTCTACATGAAGTTCCGTCAGACCAATCCCACGGCCGTCGCGGCGGCGAAGGCGTCCATCAGTATTGCCACGGCCTACCGCATCGAGAAGGACCCGAAGCTGCCTTCGCAGAAGGCTCCGCGAGGACGCAGACGACCCGATCCGCTCGCTGATATTTTCGAGGCCGAAGTCGTGCCGATGCTGAAGACAGCCGCCGGCCTGCGACCGATCGCCATTTTCGAGGAGATGGTCCGCCGCCATCCCGAACTGGGAGGCGGCGTCCGCCGGACCCTGGAGCGGCGGATCCGCTCGTGGCGGGCCATTCATGGCGAAGAACAGGAGGTCATTTTCCGGCAGGTGCAAGTGCCAGGCCGGATGGGCCTGTCGGATTTCACCGACATGGGACATGCCGGCATTACGATCGCGGGCCAGCCCCTGGACCACCGGCTCTATCATTTTCGGCTCGCCTATTCCGGCTTCGAGCATGCCCACGTCGTGCTCGGTCGTGAGAGTTTCGTCGCCCTGGCGGAAGGCATCCAGAACGCCCTGTGGTCGCTGGGCGGGGCTCCCCGCGAGCATCGCAGCGACAGCCTGTCGGCGGCGTTCCGCAATCTCGACAAAAATGCCGCAGCGGACCTGACCCATCGCTACGAAGAACTGTGCCGTCACTATGGCATGACCCCGACCCGCAACAACGCCGGCATTGCGCATGAGAACGGCGCCATCGAAGGCTCCCACGGTCATCTCAAGCGTGCGATCGCGGACGCGCTGCTGATGAGAAGCTCGGCCGATTTCGACGCTCTCGCCGCCTACCGCTGTTTCATCGATGAGATTGTCAGTCGCCAAAATGCCCGCAACGCACAGCGTATCGACATCGAGCGCGCCGAACTGCAGGATTTACCGGACCGGCGCTGGTCGGACTATGAGGAGGTCAGCGTCCGCGTCACATCTTCCGGCGGGTTCACGCTCCGCAAGGTGTTCTATACCGTGCCCTCACGCCTGATTGGACACCGGCTCAGGGTGCGCCTCTACGATGACCGGCTCGATATCTTCATCGGCGGCACCCATCTCATGGCGCTGCCGCGCGGCCGGGCCCATCCCTCGGGCAAGCACGACCAGGTCGTCAATTATCGGCATGTCATCCATTCGCTGCGCCGCAAGCCCATGGCGCTACTCAATCTTGTCTATCGCGACCAGCTCTTTCCGCGCCAGGCATACCGGCAAACCTTCGATGCTCTGCTTGAACAACTGTCTGAACGGCAGGCCTGCCGCATCATGGTCGAGCTTTTGGCGATGGCCCATGAGCGGGGCTGCGAGAGCGAGCTGGCCGATCAGCTCGCCGTCTGCCTACAGGACAAACAGTTGCCTGAGATCGCCGCCTTACGGATGCGGTTCGCACCCGATCCCGCCCGGCTGCCCAATGTTGTCGTGCAACTCGCTCCGCTCAATGCCTACGAGGAACTGCTCGGCGACAGCCTGACGGGAGACGCGGCATGAACACGAATAGCGTAATCGATACCGCACGGCTTAGCCTTCTCCTCAACGAACTTCGATTGCCAGCCATCAAGCTACTGTGGCCCCAATTCGCCGAGCAGGCCGACAAGGAAGGTTGGCCCGCGGCCCGCTTTCTGACCGCCATCGCCGAGCATGAACTGGCCGAGCGTGATCGCCGCCGCATTGAGCGGCATCTAGCCGAAGCCCGCCTGCTTCCCGGCAAGACCCTCGATACATTCGCCTTCGAGGCCGTGCCGATGATTTCCAGAGCCCAAATCACGGCCATCGCGGCCGGTGACGCCTGGCTGGAGAAAGGCGCAAACCTGCTGCTGTTCGGGCCGCCCGGCGGCGGAAAGAGCCATCTGGCTTCAGCGATCGGCCTGGCCCTGATCGAGAATGGCTGGAAGGTCCTCTTCACCCGGACGACCGATCTGGTGCAAAAACTCCAGGTCGCGCGCCGCGAACTCGACCTCGAAGCCGCGATCAACCGGCTCGACCGCTTCCACCTGCTGATCCTCGACGACCTCGCTTACGTCACCAAGGATCAGGCCGAGACCAGCGTGCTGTTCGAGCTGATCAGCGCTCGCTACGAGCGCAGGTCCATGCTGGTCACCGCCAACCAGCCATTCGGCGAATGGGGAAAGGTGTTTCCCGAGCCGATGACTTCATGATGCCTCCTTCTTCGACCGGTTGGTGCGTCGTACCCGATGGCGAAGCTGACTGATTTGTTCGTCTGAGAGCTCGATCTGCCATGGTTGGCCTTTGGCTAACTGACGACCTGCCAGCAATCCGCGCGCAAGATAATCGAAGATTGTTTGCGGGGTTACTCCAAGTTCAGCCGCCGCGCCCTGAATCGAGAAGCTACCGTCGGGCCAGCGCATCGGATTCTTGTCCACGCCGTTGATTTTGACGGTTGGAATGCCCCAGCGGGTACGCAGTACCCAGACGTTCTCGCCTTTGAAGGCGCAGCCTCGGGCCGCGACGAAGCCTTCCTGATTGAGTATTGCCGCGATCTCGGCATCCATTTTGTGTTCAGCATTCAACTCGACGATCCGTTGCCGCAACCGATCAATGTCGATGTAATTGCGGTAGGTGTGAACGCGCCGTTGCACGTGATGCTCGCTGGTTGCGCCGGTCTGCCAGACGATCTTGAGCCACACCTGACCTCGGGTCCGCTTCTGATCAAGAACGACTTCGCGGATGACAAATCGCAGAATGCGCTTGCGATCGGCTGCCGACGTGGTAGCCGCGTCCAGATCCGCGGCAGGTTCTCTCCGAGCGCTTGTAGCACTGCGCGTTCCGCCGGGCCAATCAGAAGCGGCTCTTGCGCGCGCCAACGCGCATGCTGCTGCTCGACCGCCTCGACGACACGCAGCTTGTCTTCCCAAGCCCGCTCAAGTGAGCGCGCCACAAGACGGTTCTCGGGCTCTACGGCGTCATACTGACGCCGAGCGCGCTCGGCCTCGTAGCGGGCGCGCTCCACGCGAAGCGCCCACTGGCGCTCGAGCTGACGGCTCTCCTGCTCCAGTTGGCCTGCCGCCGCGAGTGCGATCTCAATCTGATCCGGCACCAGGGCATCGAGGACTACCCGCTCGACCAAGGCATCAACGGCCAAGGCCCGGACTTCCTGGCACAGAACGCTACCTTGCTGGTCCCGATCCGACCGGCAGCAATAGACCGGATAGTCGGCATTCGGGCCCGTATAGCGCATGCTCATGCGCCGTCCACAACGGCCGCAGATCGCAATTCCTTGTAACAGGGCTGCCCCCTTGCGCGGTACGCCAGCATGTCCCGCCTCGTAGCGGAAGACGTTATCTGCCAGTCGCCCCTGGTTGGCCATGAACTCCTCCCAGCTGATATAGCCTGGGTGAGCGGCGTGCAGGCAAACCGCCCAATCCGCGATCGCCACCTTGACCGTTCCCGTCAGCGATCCCGGCCGGCACCGGCTCGGATCTTTTTGCCGGCGGCCATAAACATACGCCCCAGCATAAGCCGGGTTTTGAAGAATACTAAGGACGCGTGCACTATCTGGCGCACGCCAGACGATCTCGTGTGGAGATGGCCCAAGCAGCGGTCGAAGCGGCAAGGACAATCCGTTCCTGTCCAAGTAACGCATCACACGGCGAGCGCTTTGCAGTTCCCGGAATTTGGCAAACACGAGATGAAGACGGGCCTGCACCTCCTCGTCGGGATTGAGAACAATTGTGCCCGCTCGATCGTGGAGGAGCCCGGCTGGTAGGGGCAGCCGCAGTTCGCCCCGCGCCGCCTTCTGGCGTTCCCCTTGGTGCAGGCGCATCCGAAGCTGATGCAACTCCGCCTTGCTCATGATGCCGGACAAGCCCAACAGCAGGCGGTCGTGGTAGGCGCGCGGATCGTAAAGCCGCTCACCATCCGCAATGAGCACGCCGAATACCGAGCACAGTTCGAGAAGTTGATGCCAGTCCCGGTTATTGCGGGCCAAGCGAGAAGCATCGAGACTCACCACCAGACCGGCGTTGCCAAGGCCGATCTCGGCAATGAGCTTCTGGAAACCATGACGATCCACGCCGCCAGCACCGGATTTGCCGAGATCCTCGTCAATCACCTGAACGCGCTCAGGCGGCCAACCCAGACCGATGGCACGATCGACAAGGCGGTACTGTAGCTCGGTGCTCTCCTGATGCTGGCGCACCTGGTTCACGGATGACTGCCGCACGTAGACATAGGCCAACTTGGCTCGGTGTGCGGTCGTGAGCCGCTCGTCAGCGGTGTTCGAGCTGATCAGCACGACCCAGTTCCCTTCCGGGCGTGCCGGGGATCGCTTGCATTCGCCGCATCAGCGCGGCGATCGTTTGAGCAATCCGGGTTTGCGTCGCGGTCGACAGATTCGGCCACAGGCGCGGAATGCCAGCCGTCGGATGGCTGGGTGGATTTGCCAACGTCGGCAGGGGTCGATACGCAACGCGACCTGGAAACGGTCGGTGGGTCATCGCGAATCACCTTCTCGTCGAGAAGGCTCAGACTCGCGCTCAAATGTTGCATCAATGGGATCAGCGTACGTGCACTGACGCGCGGCAGATCGGCTGCGTCCGGGCGGGAAGTGATCGCCGCCTCGGCAAGGTCCGTCGACGCGATCCGAACCGCCCGCCGCCGTCCGTCCGGCAGCGCGACGACGACGTAGGCGGGACCGCGTCCCGACCGCTCCTTCAGCACCTCAAGCCGGTGCCCAAATAGGAAATGATGCGGGTCAGTGATCGTGACGTGAGACACGACCCGTTCAAGAATAGGGGTACTCTGCCGTGTTCGGCGAGCCAACCATCGCAGATGCCATCCTCGACCGGATCATCCACAACTCCCACCGTATCGCCCTCGAAGGCGACAGCATGCGAAGGAAAAAAGCTGCGCGCCCCTTGACCGACGTCGAAAACAGCGAAACGAATACCAACTGACTTCAACAACCAGGCAACCGAAAGCCAGCGCCGCCACGCTGTCCGCGATTTAGCGAAACTGCTGTCCGTCAGTTAGCGAAACCACTGTCCCGTTTTTGCGAAATACGCAACGGGCCTATTCCGCAAACGGTTACGGGGATCGATCGCGGTCTACGCTTTAAATGTCGATCAAGTTTTTGGAAGGGAATTATTTCAATACGAATACATTAAAGTTTGCTCTAGATCAAAGTGTTGAACCGCGACTGCTCCAATGTTGTTGGTCCTCCGCAAGTTCTCGGCAAGGAGCAGCGTCATGGCACACGCCGTGGTTAAAGTGCACAGAGACAAGCCAACACAGCCGGCGGAGACTGCCCATCCGGTGACGCGCCGCTTGCTGCGAAGACTTCGTACCGAATTGGACGAGGCGTTCGATCGAGTCTCTCGTCAAATTGAAGAATTCCCATCATTGCATCCATTGCACCGGATCGCCGATTTCCAGTGGCGACTGCGCCACGGCATGCCGCTGGGCTCCGTCGCTGCGGCCGTCGATGTGGTGGAGGAAGACAAGCTGTTCCGGATCAGCGTGGAACTGCCAGGCATCGAGGCAAAGGATGTCGAGGTATCCGTCTCCGACGATAGCCTTGTCGTCAAGGCGAAGAAGAAAGATGCAAGAGAAGAGCAAGCCCAGAGCTATTATCTCCGTGAGCGGGAATATGGTTCGTTCGAACGATTTATCGAGATGCCGGTCGGGGTCGACCAAGACAAGATCGATGCGCATTTTGCCAATGGCGTGCTGACCCTTGAGCTGCCAAAGACGCCAGAAACAATAAGAAAGCACAAAAGGATTCCTGTCCAAGGCAAATAGCCGCGGGCGACGGAACGTGGAGGTTAATTCCCTATCTGAGCTTCAATGCTTGATCTTGTTTTCGCGGCTACAACTGGCACCGAAGCGGAAATGAAATCGAAGAAGGAGGCGCTTGACGACGCCATCAGTTCCACCAAGGCGGCGGTCGCCGAAGGTATTGTTCCGGGTGGCGGGCTGGCGCTCCTCAGATGCATCGAGGCGCTGAGCAAGGAAGAGGCTACTTGCGAGGGGGACGAAAAGACCGGTATTCAGATCATGAAGCGGGCACTGGAGGCTCCTGCGCGTCAGATCGCGGAAAACTCGGCGACCGATGGCGTCGTCGTCGTGGCGCGCATGCCGAGCGGTCAGGGCAATTTCGGCTTTGATGCTTCGCGCAAGGAATATGTCGATCTCGTTGAAGCAGGCATCGTCGACCCGGCAAAGGTCGTCCGGACGGCACTCGAAAACGCAGTATCTGTGGCCGGCGTCCTGCTGCTTACCGAGGCGACAATGACGGAAATTCCGGAGCCCAAGCGCGAACGGCTGACGGAGCCGGAGATGGCGATGTGATGAGGCTCATCAGGCTTCGGATCAATCGCCTCGTGGCAAGGTCAAAATTTCAAAATCCATCTATCGATGGGAGGTTCGCATGAAAGCGCGGGATGTTATGGTTTCTCCTGTGATTACCGTAGACGAGAACGAAACTGTTCGCGAACTGGCCAGACTCCTGGTCACCAAGCGTATAAGCGCCGTTCCAGTGGTCGATAGCGCCGGAAACCTTGTCGGCATTGTCACCGAGGCCGATCTGATGCACCGCGTGGAGGTCGGAACCGAACGTCCCTATTCCTGGTGGCTGGCATTCTTCCTGGGAGACCGAACTCTCGCAGCGGACTACGTCAAGTCCCACGCCACGAAGGTGAGGGATATTATGACACGCGACGTCAAGGTAGCTGACCCCGAAACGCCTTTGCATGAAATTGCCGATCTGTTTGAAGCGAACCACATCAAGCGCGTTCCTATCGTAAGTAAAGGTGGAGATATCGTCGGTATTGTCAGCCGCGCCAACCTCATCCAGGGTATCTCAAGCGTTCGACCCGGGCTTGAAATAAGCCAATCCGACACGACGATCCGCGCGAAGCTCCTTGAAGAATTGAGAAGGCAGCCTTGGGCCCATCCGCACAAATTGAATGTCACGGTGGCCAACGGCGTTGTCGATCTCTGGGGATTTGCGGAATCCGACACGGAGCGGCAGGCGATCACGGTTGCCGCCGAAGCCATTCCCGGCGTCGTCGCGGTCAACGACCACCTTATGCGTGAGCCGGCCTTTGTTTACTAAGCCGCACAGGCGCCTTCCAGCACACGCGCGAGCAAAGTCAAGGCTGGATACAGGCCAGTGCCCACGTTATCGAAGATCGCCGCGAAATGAAGGGCATATCGACTTCCATTGAAGATGGCATCCGCGGCCCGGCGCAACCGGACGATACAGCGTCATCATTGCTTGATTGCCAAACTGCATTCCAGAGGATTGCAAAGCAATGCGTCCGTCTCATCCAGGGCAATAGACGCGCGGCCTTAGCCTCCGATCCAGATGCGATTCACGCGATGCGCATGGAACTTACGCGACTACGTGCCGCAGTTCTGTTCTTCTCCATGGTCAAGGACAGTGCATGGCCTCCAATCCGCAACGAGATTCGTTGGCTGAATGCTGCCCTCGGCAAGGCGCGTGACCATGATGTCACCGCAAACTATGCCCAGCGGAAGCGCTATCGCCGCTGGGCAAAGGACTCTCATCACCCCGTCTTACGAGAACGTGAAAGGGCTCATCGTACCCTTGCCGCTGTGCTCCGCTCGGCTCGATATGAAGGATTGATGGCCTCCCTTCGTCACTGGATCGCGAACGGGCCCTGGTTGCAAAACGGTCTGGCGTTTCGATCGCAACATGTCGACGTCTATAGCCAGGGTCGGTTAAGAGTTTGGCGAAAGAAGATTTTACAAAAGGGGCGACATCTCCGGACATTGCGGCGCAAAGAACTGCATCGCCTGAGGATCCAATGCAAGCGTTACCGCTATATTTTGACCTCGCTGCGAGCGTTGGGCGTAGCTATCGGGCAGCAGGATTTGGCGTTCGCCGAAACTACCAGAATGGCGCATCGGACCTTGGGCGATCTCCGCGACCTTAAACGGTTCCGGAAAGCCGTACAGGGCCGCCCGCCCGGTTATCGCAAGAACAAGCGAAAGCTGCTGCAACAGGCACAAAAAGCGTTCCAGCGTCGCTCTTAAGAGATCACGGCGCATCGCGCGCGTCTCATCGCCGCAACGCCAGCCTCTATTTCAAGCCAATCCTTGATGGGCGTGAACTCAACAGCCGCCGAGGGGCCGAAGCTTGACGTGCCTGGGAACCCCCATTCCCCAGCGCCACCAAGTTCGACGATTGCAGTTGGCTCTTTTCCCCCCCCCCGCTTGCACGCTCTCGATAAAGAGCAGAGGTGCAGCAATTAGGGACAGCAGCATTCGTCGCCAGACCATGCCTCGCGTCCCTCTTTAATCAACAACCAAACAATTGCCAGTGAGCCAGCAGCGTCAAGCCACCATGCGCCCGTCAACCATTGCGCAGCTAGGCTGATAACAACGACGAAAGACAGCCATCCGCAGGTTACAGCCTCCATGGCGTCAGCGCGCAGGGCGCGGCTTCCGATCTTTTCAGCGATGTCGATCTTGCGACGCGCCAGATAGCGCATGGCTGGAATGGCGATCAGGGCAACGACAAAGCCTGGCCAGGAGAACTCCTCGCCGGTGCCGTGCCACAGACGCCACGCAGCGGCTACAATGACGTAAGCCGCCAGGAGAAAGAGTAAGGTCCCGCCGATCCGACTGGCGATGTGTTCCGCTCGCTCGGAAAATCTCTGCCCATAACGCAGCTCGGTAGAAAGTCGCCACATGAGCACGCCTGCCGACACCAGCTCAATGAGACTGTCCAAGCCAAAAGCCAGCACGACAAGGCTGCCAGCCGTCAAACCGGCTCCAATGGAGACGACGGCTTCAATTGTCATCCAACCGATGGTCAGCCATTCGAGCCGGAAGGCTTCACGTATGAGTGGGAGGCGCGCAGGGTGGGGCGGAAGGGTCAATGGGGGTGGAGCACAACATTCTGTCATGCACCTAGTATATACGCGCCGAGCGCCGATGTCTGCTGAGGCCCTGACGACCGACGTGCCGGTCGTAAACGCGCTGTGCGGCTCAGGGCCACAAGCAGGCTCACGTTTCTCGGCTGAAGCCGCGCGCGCTTGCCGCGACGGTCCATCATTTGCAAGACGCGCTCACTCGACCATTGTCGAGAGCGTCCCAGTCCAGCAAGCGTGAGCCTCACCTCAGGGCCAAATTCCTATAGAGCGCGCCAAAACGCTGCCCACGGGTGCGACGCCTCAGTGCTGTTCAATCTTCGGCCGAGGCGTGCCTAAGACAGCAATTGCTCCAACCACCAGCAGCCAAAATGGAAGTACCCCGACGCCCGGTATCGCCTCTAGGACTAGCCCCGGCAAAAGCAGCCAGTGCCAGCCCAGCACGACGAACAACAGCGCGGCAGTCACGACATCGACCGCCCATCCGATCGGCGGCGCCAAGCTCGCGAAAGCACCAATGACATCGGATACACCAGCGATGACGAAGGCGATTGCAAGTCGCAATACCGAGAATTTGAGGGGCGTAGAGGCTGTCGTCTCTGTTGACCGTTTCTCCAATTCCGAGGGAGCAGAAGGATCGGACATTTTAACCGTCGCTCTCCGGCTTGTAGGATCAGGAGCCGATGATACACCATCTTCGGCACCGCGGAACTCGAGGCCGCGCCGGCTCTGTGGCACTCGCGGCAGTTTTGGCCCGTTCGCCGGATGTCTGCTTATCCCCTGACAGCAGCGGAATAGCAGACATCCCTCAACCGCCGCTTGGGGCCAACAACGGAAGTCACTCCAAGCAGGCAATGCCGAGTGGGGCCACTGATCGAGCTTTTCGTGCAGACTTGCGCAACCAAAGGGAAGGGTGTCCGGATGACCGAGACCCTTCAGACCGTGGGGAACGCACGCGCTCTCGTCATCTCAGGGTTCGCGGCCGGGCGTCCAGGGGAGCCCGTCATCACACAGTTTACGGGTGGGTCCCGCACGATGATCGACAACGAGCGAAACCGGTCGCCGATGCCCGAGTTGGGATCAACGGACTTGGCTGGGACACGGCTCGAATTCTGAAAATGACCCTCGCGACCATGAGCGTTATCGCGGTGAAGCCGGAGCCCTGAATGAGAACACCAGCGCAAGCGTCAAAGCTCTGGTCGGCCACAGCAGAGCTGCCAAGGATAAGCCGCTGATTGTCGTCGTGAAGAAGTAACGAAACGCTGACGAATGTTCAGCTGGGGTTTCATGCTCGGTCGCGTCAAAATCATTCGCTGAGGAACGGCAAGATGACATGCGCGACTGCATCTGGAAATTCCTCATGGATCGACAATTTTCCGGCCGGCAGGCGCTTGACGCTGACGTTGGGCAGGACGGAAAGTGCCTCCATTTCGGCGCGTGACTTTGCCGGCGTCTGATCGCCGTAAACCGCAAGGATTGGCGTCTTCGCCTGCTGGGCAAGGTCGAGGAAAGCGGCACGATCTGCCACAAGGTCAAGACCACCGGTCACGAAGCGTACCGAAGCATGTCTGGCGCCCGGTGCGCGGGTCACGGTGAGCTTTGCCTCCAGACGGTCGCCGGTTAGCCAATCGGGATCGCTGTAGACGTGCTCTTTCGCCATTTTTGCAACGACGAACCGACTGACATTGAGCCGATAGAGGAGCCGGCCGATGCCGCGGTGATCGACGGCAGCGCGGACGCGGGCGAACCAAGGGCGTTGGCCGCCCATCATTGTTGGGAACGGGCCGCGCCACGTCGGGGCGATCAGAGCGAGACGCTCGATCGTGCCGGGCTTAGACACGGCGTGTTGCAGGGCGTAGCCCGCTGCGTGACCGGCAGCGACAATGCTGTACGGCGGCCCGACCATCTCGCTTAAAAACCAGTCGAGAAAAGCGGAAAGCGCCTGTGGCGTCCAATCGATTCTCGGGCGCGCCTGGTCGCCGAACCCCGGCCAGTCAGCTGTCACAACCCGGAAACTCGGTGTGAGCCTATCAAGGAGTGGTCGCATCTCTTCGCGCGTTGAAATCGAACTCAGAGCCGGCAGCAAGACAACTGTTGGACCGTCGCCGGCGACATCCATGCCCAGCGTGATCTCCATTCCTTTCCACATCCAACGTATTTGTCGCGCTATTGCCATTTGGTGATCCCTTTTGTGCGAGGTCTCATTGGGAGCGTAGGCTGACGCAGCAAAGCCCTTAACGGCGTAGGCTTCCCTGTCGCTGCGGGAAATTCTCGAAAAGTATATCACGCGGCCAATAGCGACGCGCTCAGCGCCCAACTCGTCGATCAAGGTTGTCCCTATCGCAAACTTAATCTGACTAGCAGTTGATCGAAAATCGGGCGATGCTGTTGCGGGATGATAGATCTTGTCAGGCTTATTGTTTGGACGGTGGTAGATCTGTTTCGGTCGTGGGCAGCGCTCGAGGCGGAAATCCCGCTCTGCGGCGAACCGCTCCTAAGAGACAAACTTTCAGCGCCATCGACCGTAGTGCCGGTGGAGGAAAGGAGCCCTCGTTCAAGTCGATGTGGGAAGTGGTGAAGGAGGGGAGATTGGGCAACCTGGAAACTCCGCCAAGTGTCCGGAAGGCCTGCTCAGCGTTTACTCAAGTTACAGCCCGCACACTCGCGGAGTCACTAAATGACCCTTTCCACCTGCTGGGGAAGGGAGCGATAAGCGCCCAGCAGCTCCACCGGGGTAGTGGCGACGGCACGTACACAACGAGAACTGGGGCAACACGGGAGACCCCATCGCGTGGTCTTGAGCGAGAGACCAACCGGAGGCCTGTGAAGGCCAGACCGGGCGCGGCGGAGGCTTCAGACAGGTCGTCGCCTTCCCGCCTGCTCCGATTGCTACCGGCTGGAGCGATCCTTGCCGGGAGGGACTTGCACCCTCTCAAGAACCGTGCCTTTCCACGGCACACGACTTCATCATCACTACGTCCGGGTTTAGGTTTTCGGTACACACAGGGGTCATCGGAACTCTCGGCGCCATCGAGATAGGCATCGGCGAGAGCCTCTGCGATGGTTTGGGCATCGCCCTGTTCAAGACTGGCGGGAAATCGTCCCAACCCGGCAGCCAGGGCCGCAATGCTCCTCGTTTCCTGACGGGACGGAAATGGGGCTCGGCTCGCGCTGAAGCGGCGCCCGGTCGCGCCGCCGGCCGTCGGCAGGGGGCGATGTTGCCACGAAACAAAAACTTGGTTCTGAAAGCAGAGTGCTGGTCGGAAATGATTCAGCTATTTGAGCCAGATCAAGGTCGTCCGGGCCAGGAGGAGCAGCATAAATTTTCGATATATTCTCTAGGCTGGGGAGAGAGCAGATGAGCCTTCCGAGATTGTGGGCGACGAGTAGCCGAGAGCTGGACCCATTCCGAGCCATGTGGCGCGAACTGGAAAATGCGTTTCGTGCTTTCGATCAGAGTTCGTATTCCCGCAACATTGGGGCGGGCGCGCCGGCAATCAGTGTGGCGGAAACAAAAGATGCGTTCGAAGTGACCGCCGAACTTCCGGGCGTGGACGAGAAAGATATCAAGGTCAGCCTTAATGAAAACCAGTTGGTCATTTCCGGTGAAAAAAGGGTGGAGAGTACGAAAGAGGAAAAGGACTGGCATGTCGAGGAGCGGAGCTACGGCTCATTTTACCGATCTATGTCTCTGCCTTTCGAGCCGGAAGACGGAGCCGTCGACGCGCATTTCGACAAGGGCGTTCTGCATCTCACGATCAAGAAGCCCGCCAAGGCGACGAAGGTCACCAAGACAGTCAATGTCAAGACGGGTGCTCCGCCGAGCGTGGACACCGAGAAGACGGCTGCGCCGAACAAGGCCGCTTAGTCCCTGATAGTCGTTGCGAGAATGCTCAGCGGCCGGAATTGTTTGACTCAATTCCGGTGTCTCTTGAGACGTCTGTACTGGCAGGAATGCGAAGTGCCGCGATGTACCGCCGCTATCAGGGGAAAAGCTTGCGTAGCGCAGACAATCCATTCAGCAGCGAGTGACGCAGTGGGTGTTGTTTACAGCACGATCGATGCGGGATCGGTCCGAATTTTGATTCTTGATTGGTTAGTTGGCGGTCCAACGGGGAACCCATTGACCAGCTGGTTCTCGGGCCAACGATCTCGGTAGTCAATCACGACGAAGCGTGCGGAATTAATCGGGGGCATGCGTTTCTGAGGAGGTTCGAAATGTACACGCGCGTTCTAGGACTCACGATATCTTCTCTCATGCTGGCGTATGGTTCTGTCAGTGCGATTGCACAGGACCGAATGACGTCTCAGCCAGATCAGCAACAAGCACAATCCCATCCCGTGGGCCACGAAGGGGCCGGCACGACTGGGCATGGAGGTATGATGGGAGGAGGCATGATGGGGTCCCCGTGTATGATGTTCGCTCTGATGGACGCCGATGGCGACGGGACCATCTCACTGACGGAGTTTCAGGTGGCTCACGAGCGAATCTTCAAGGCAATGATGATCGAGCACCGCCTCAGGAGCTTGCCGGTCGTGGACGCGGATTCGCGCCTTGTCGGTATCATCGCGCACGAAGACGTCATCCTCGCGCTGGAATTCTGCGCGCAAACCGAAGCTCGGGGAGCATAGCCATGGCAATCAGGGACCTTTTGTTGCCGCTCATCGGAGACGCCACAGGGAGTACGATTGGCGCGGTCGAAAAATGCGTAGCTATGGCAGTAGGCTTGGACGCCCGTATCACCGCGTTGGCGTTGGAAACCGAAGCGAACGCGCTGCCGCCAACCGTCGCGGACGTATTGGGCGCGACCGAAATCGTACAGACCGCGCCGACTGCACGGGCGTTGCTCGCTGCGTTCCAGGCGGCAGCCAGAAGGTGCGGCGGTCGCAGCGAGCAGCGGCTAGAGCGGTCGTCCATTGCCGGAATGATCGACGCAATCGCCGAGGAAGCACGGCTGAAGGACCTTTCGGTCGTGCCGGTCAAGCCGAACGACTCGCTTTCCGAAAATCTCGTCGAAAGGCTCTTGTTCGAGAGTGGGCGGCCGGTTTTGATGTGTCCGGAGGCTGCCGCGGACGCGCTCGGCACAGCGTTCAAGGAAATTGTGATCGCGTGGGATCACACCGCGCCGGCTGCCCGCGCGGTCGGAGACGCACTACCCCTGCTCACGAACGCGACGCAGGTTCGGATCGTCACGGCGACGGATCGCGTGACCGACGCGCAACGCGGTTCTGGTGCGGCGTTGCGACGCCATCTGGCGGAGCACAGCATCGAAGCTCGACTAGATACCATCAGGATCGAGGGCAGTTCAGTCGGAAAGGTTTTCGAGGCCTATATAGACCAAAATGCGATCGATTTGCTGGTCATGGGTGGGTACCGTCATTCCCCGGTGAATGAATGGTTCTGGGGCGGCATGACGAACACCATCATCAATGATCCACCTTGCTGGGTGTTTTTGTCGCACTGAAGAGAAAGCGGCGTCGGGATAAGTCCACGGGAACGGAGTCGCCTACTTCGGGCACTTTTAGCTACGACGAGGTCGTTGGCTTTGGAGGGTGTGTACCGAAAACCCTATCCGGGTTTATCGAATGATAGAAACGGCTAAGTTGGCGCGATGATCGCGCTGATCTGCTTCGTTCTGGCCGTGCTGGCCTCGCCATTCAAGTCGAACATCCGGCTTGAGGCGGAGAATGCAGTGCTTCGACATCAGCTGATCGTCTTGCGACGCAAGCTGAAAGGCCGGGCTCGGCTCACGAACAACGACCGCTGGTTCTTCGTTCAGCTCTATCGCTGGTTCCCGTCGATCCTTCCGGTTCTCATGATTATTCGACCCGAAACGCTGGTGGGTTGGCATCGGGCCGGCTTTCGCCGCTACTGGCGGTGGAAATCGCGGCGGCGGGGTGGGCGCCCGCAAATCGAAGCGGACCTGCGCGCGCTGATCCGACAGATGAGCACGGAGAATTTGCTTTGGGGTGCGCCGCGCATCCACGGCGAACTGCTCAAGCTTGGGTTTAGCGTCGCCCAATCAACCGTTGCCAAGTACATGGTGAAACGACGGGGGCCGCCCAGTCAGGGATGGCGAACGTTCTTGCGCAACCACGCGCCGGACATTGCCGCCATGGACTTGTTCGTCGTTCCAACTATCGGTTTCGACCTGCTCTATGCCTTCGTCATCGTCCGGCTGGACCGCCGAGAGCTGGTCTGGATCAACGTCACAACCAACCCGACCGCGGAATGGATTGCACGCCAGCTGACGGAGGCCTTTCCTTGGGATGAGGCTCCGCACTACCTCATCCGTGATCGCGACCGGATCTATGGGAGCGTCGTCACACGCCGATTGCGCGCCATGGGCATCCGGGACAAGCCTACGGCAACAGGCTCGCCCTGGCAGAATGGCTTTGCCGAGCGGTTGATCGGATCGATCCGGCGCGAGTGTCTGGATCATGTGGTGATTTGGAGCGAGGCGCATTTGCGTCGGATCCTGAAATCTTATGCTGGCTATTACAACGAGATTAGAACTCATCGGTCATTAGATAAAGATGCGCCGGTCTCTCGCTCGGTTCATCGAACCGGAATCATCGTTTCACACCCGATCTTGGGCGGACTTCATCACCACTATCGTCGAATTTAAGGTTCTCGGTACACACAGGGTTCTTTTGGCGGGAAATTGGCGAACCAATCTAAACATTAGAAATTGGATCGAGGCACACTGAGGAACCAGAGATTGGAGGGAGACATGAGTTCGCTCGCCATCAAGGGAAATGGACTTCAGTCAAAGCTCCTCTGGGCCGCAGTGATCGCGCTCGGTGCGCTTTCTTTCGGGATCGTCGCGCTCAGCAGAGGCGAGAACGTCAACGCGGCATGGCTCGTCGTCGCCGCGGTGTGCATCTACTTCATTGCCTACCGCTTTTACGCGCTGTTCATTGCCGAAAAGGTACTGGGCGTCGACCTTACGCGGCAGACCCCGGCCTACCAACACAATGACGGCCTCGACTACGTGCCGACCAACCGCTACGTGCTGTTCGGTCACCACTTCGCGGCAATTGCTGGCGCCGGTCCCCTGGTCGGTCCGGTGCTCGCCGCCCAGATGGGCTACCTGCCTGGCACGCTTTGGATTCTCGCTGGCGTGGTCTTCGCCGGCGCGGTGCAGGATCTGACTGTGCTCTTTCTCTCCACGCGGCGTGACGGCCGCTCGCTCGGCGACATGGTGCGCTCTGAAATGGGGCCGGTTGCCGGCGGCATTGCGCTCATTGGCGTGCTGCTGATCATGGTCATCCTGCTCGCCGTGCTGGCGCTGGTCGTGGTCAAGGCGCTGGTCGGCAGTCCGTGGGGCACCTTCACGGTGTTCTGCACCATTCCAATTGCAATGTTGATGGGCGTCTATGCCCGCTTCATTCGGATCGGCCGCATCGCGGAAATGTCGGTGATCGGCGTCGTGCTGCTGCTTGCGTCGCTAATCTACGGCCGGACCGTGGCGGAAAACCCGGCGATCGCAACATGGTTTGATTTGCGCGGCGAGACGCTGGCGCTGATCATCATCGGGTACGGGTTCGTCGCCTCGGTGCTGCCGGTGTGGCTACTGCTGGCGCCACGGGACTATCTGTCGACCTTCCTCAAGGTCGGCACAATGGCGCTGCTCGCGGTCGGCATCATCTTGGTCCAGCCAGAGTTGAAGATGCCAGCGGTCACCAAGTTCATCGACGGCACCGGCCCGGTGTGGTCTGGCAGCCTATTCCCGTTCCTGTTCATCACCATCGCCTGTGGCTCGGTATCCGGCTTCCATTCGCTAATCGCCTCGGGCACGACCCCGAAAATGGTAGAGAATGAGAGCCAGCTCCGCTTCATCGGCTATGGCGCCATGCTTACGGAGTCCTTCGTCGCCATCATGGCGATGATCGGTGCGACGGTGATCGAGCCCGGAATCTATTTCGCCATAAACAGCCCGGGCGCGCTGATTGGCACCACCGCCGCGCAGGCGGCGGAGGTGATCTCCGGCTGGGGTTTCACCGTCACCCCCGACATGATCAGCCAGATCGCCCAGGACGTCGGCGAGAAGACGCTGCTGTCGCGCACCGGCGGCGCCCCGACACTCGCGGTTGGCATGGCGCATATCCTGTCCGGTATGTTCGGCGGCCGCGTTTTGATGGGGCTCTGGTACCACTTCGCCATTCTTTTCGAAGCGCTGTTTATCCTCACCACCGTCGACGCCGGCACCCGCGTCGCCCGCTTCATGATCCAGGATATGATCGGCAGCGTAATGCCGTCGTTCCGGAAGACCGAGTCGTGGGGAAACAACCTAGTTGGATCGGCGCTGGCGGTCGGCGCCTGGGGCTACTTCCTCTACCAGGGAGTAATCGATCCAATGGGCGGGATCAACACGCTCTGGCCGCTGTTCGGCATCTCCAACCAGATGCTGGCAGGGATCGCGCTCATCCTGTGCACAGTCGTACTGTTCAAGATGAAGCGCCAGCGTTACGCTTGGGTTACGATCGTGCCTACCTTATGGCTCCTTGTATGCACGCTGACGGCGGGGTTGCAGAAAATCTTCAGCGCCGAACCGGCGATCGGCTTCGTTGCCCACGCGCGGGTGTTCGGCGACGCCGCCGCGGCGGGCAAGATCCTGGCGCCGGCGAAGACGATAGAGGAGATGCACCGCGTCATCGTCAACGATTACGTCGACGCTACACTGTCCGCGCTGTTCGTCGCGGTGGTGCTGGCCATGATAGTCTACGGTGTCATCGCCATACGCCGGGCATTGGGTGACCCGAAGATCACCGCCATCGAGATCGGCCTGCCCGCAAACATCCCGGGAGCGAACCTTGCCTGACATCATGACGCTGAAAGAATGGTCGGTACGCACTGCACGTCTGATGGTCGGCATTCCCGACTATCAGACTTACGTGGAGCATCGCCGGCAGACGCATCCGGACGAGCCGATCATGACGTATGAAGAATTCTTCTTGGAGCGCCAGAACGCTCGCTACGCTGTCGGCAAGGGCCGCTTCCGCTGCTGCTGTTGAGCGCAAAATTCCCTCGCCCCGCCAGCGGAGGCCGGCTGCGAAAGCGCTTGGACTCGATATCCCGCCCACGCTTGCCGGCGGCTCGAACGCGAGGCCGGACGCAATGTCGAGGTCATGTGGCTGCTGGGTCGGCTCGCACCTGATCACAAGACGATCGCGGACTTCCGCAAAGACAATGGCTTGGCGCTGCGCAAGGTATGTGCGCGCTTCGTCGAACTCTGCCGCGAGATGGGTCTTCTCGCGGCGGCGAGCGTCGCCATCGATGGCAGCAAGTTCAAGGCGGTGAACAACCGGGACAAAAACTTCACGCGGGCGAAGGTGGAACGGCGGCGTGCCCAGCTGGAGGAGAGCGTCGCGCGCTATCTGAGCCAACTTGACACGGCCGACCGGCAGGAGCCGACGGAGGCACTGGCCGCGAAGGTGACGAGGCTTACCGAGAAACTGACGAAGCTGAAGGAGGAACAAGCTTGCCGTTTACGAGAAGCAGATGCTCGCTTCGCCTGACCAGCAAATCTCACTGACCGAAGCGTCGATCTACGTCGGCGCCAAGCACGCTGTCGAGGGCATTACCAAGTCGGTGGCGCTTGAAATCGCCAAGTCGGGCATTCGCGTGAATGCCGTCGCTGACCCGCTTTACCGGCACGTCGGAGAACAAGGCGGCCTTGGCGACGCAGGTTCCGCTGGGTCGGCTCGGACTCTCCGAGGAGGTCGCCGACGGCATCGTGTTCATCGGTTCGGACGAAGCCAGGTTTATCACAGGCCATGTCCTCAACGTCGAGGGCGGACACAGCGCCAACTGATCCTGTCGGGCGCGGAGGTTACTCCGCGCCCGAATACGGGCGCGGTCTTCCCGGGCACGCTTCTCGCAGCTCTCGCCGCCCGCGTTCGACTGCTTCGCATCTCGGGTTGAGGTGCAATCGCACGCGAATCTTCGAACGCGCACACGACTCATCTAGCCCTCTGCAGACCACGCGTCCTGCGTACATTTTGGCCGGCCGGGCCTGCGCTTGGCAGGTTTTGCTTATGTCACGCCATTTCTAGATGGCAGAAGCGGGCGTGTTACGGTTTGAGTGCTCCTCGGCAGTGGGGGTCGCGTGTTCGGGCTGATGCGTGACCGGAAGCTGCAATACACTCGCCCGCTGGCCGCTTGAGAGATGCGTCACGAGAACGACGTTGCCGTCTGGCAATTCGAGCGCGTCATGATGTCGGTAGGCATTGTGCTGATCTATCTTGCGAAATCGAGCAACTCTGAAGTTGGGGGCCTTCGTCCAAATCCAGCTTTGATTGTGTTTCACGTCTTGATCAAAAGCCAATTCGGTCCCCGGAAGTAGGCAAACCGCCACGTTCGGTTCCCCTTCCGCCGCAAAGCCGCGGGTCCCTCCTGAAAATGACGTTGTGATAAGCATCTCGCCAACCTTTGCGGGACGAGACGCGACAGCGTGCAGACTATAGTCACACATCAGATTTGCTCCTCTTTCGAGATAGCGCACCCGCACCCGCGGTGGCGCGGGCGTCTATCAGTGTGGTCCGGTGGTGAATATTACCCAGCTTGTGCCGCTTTGCGCTACGCCGCAACTTGAAATCATCACACTGCGCCCCTAAGTAATGTGGGATAGCATGCTCACAGTGTTCTTGATCAAGCGGCGAGCCCAGTTGCCCACGGACGACAGTTTGGCTGCTAGGCAGACCGTTCAGTCTTGTGCATGCGATTTCGAAAGCAAGCGCCGCTTGAAGGTCGCCGATGCGGCCGCGATCCGCCACAAGGCACAGCGCGCTCACATATCGCGGGTACGACTAGGGCAACGCCGCGATAATCCCGATTGGAAACCTAACTCTTACGGGTTGACGCTGAGATAACTGCGCAAGTTTGTTGCCGCATTGCTGTGTTAATCAGCGTGACCCTTTACAACTGCCATATAAGGAGCGAGCCGTGTACGACGGCTCGAAGACCACCATGACTATGAATCAATCCAGATCCGCCGCGCTGTCGCGAAGACGGGCGGAGCGCTCACCTCCCGCGGAGGGGCGTTCCAAAAACCGCCAAAGTGTGAGGACGAGCTATGAGCGGTATCTCGCGTTGGCTCGTGCCCAAACTCTAGCCGGCGATCAAGTCGAGGCGGAGAATTCCTACCAACACGCCGAACATTATTTCCGCTCCATGAGCGAGAGCGCGCGGTAACCGAATGGGAATCCGCCCTCGGTTCCTCCGAGTGACTCAAACCTGGCGCCGAAGTTCGAAGCTTCAACCTGGGACCACCAACAGCGAGCATCCGTGCATGTGCAATTCGTGCTCGTGATGTATACGCCCAGCTTCCGCCCGTTCGTTAGTGAGATCGACATTCGGTGGTCTGCGGGGCGACCGGCGGCAAGCCGTTTATATGGTGCGCTTTTGGCAGAGTCCCGACATGCGGGCAGCGTTATATTGCCAGCGATGGAATAGTTGACGCTGTTCGCGACTGGCGGCGAGCTGCACCTGACTCTTGAGCCCTAGGCCCGAGAGGTGAACGCGGCGATGCTGGGTTGGCTGAGCAAAAACGAAGTTCCCGCCTTTGACCGCAACGGATATCGGTCAACTAAAGTCTCTAGGAGCCTGTCCGAATAGTGGCTGTTCAATTCTGAGCGAGTCTGATTCAACCTTGGGCGATGAGCAAGTATTTTCGCCCCTGGAATATCGATCAGACGCTGCTTCTGCCGCCGAATGTGCAGGACTTCGTGCCGAAAGGCCATGTCTCGCGGTTTATCGTTGAACTGGTGCGGGAGAGCCTCGATCTCAAGGAGATCACGGGCAGCTATGTGAGCGGGCTCGGGCAGCCGCCGTTCGACCCGCGCATGATGGTGGCGCTTGTGCTGCACGGCTATGCGAGTGGGCTGTATTCATCGCGGCGGATCGCGAAGGCCTGCCGCGAACGGAATGATTTTGTAATGATTGTCGCGCTCGATCCGCCGGAGTTTCGCACGATCAGCGACTTCCGCAAGCGGCATTTGAAGGCGCTCGGCGCACTGTTCCTGCAGGTTCTGAAGTTGTGCGAGACGGCAGGGCTGGTCAAACTCGGCCATGTCGCGCTTGATGGCACGAAGATCAAAGCGAACGCGTCGAAACATAAAGCGATGAGTTATGAGCGCATGAAGAAACGCGAGGCGGAATTGAAAGCCGAGGTCGCTCGCATGCTGGCGGCCGCTGAGGCGGCGGATGCTCAGGAGGACGAGACTTTCGGCAAAGACAAACGCGGCGACGAGCTGCCGGATTGGGCTGGCGACAAGGAGAAGCGGCTGGCGAAGATCCAGCAGGCGATGGCGGCGCTGGAGGCCGACGCCAGGCTGGCCGCGGAGGAAGAGCGTCGCATCGAGGCCGAAAAGGAACAGCAGCGCCAAGCCGAAGGCCGCAAGAAGCCGGGCAAACCGGCGGCGCCGGCATCGGACCAGCCTAATCCCAAGTCGCAACGCAACTTCACCGACCCGGAAAGCCGCATCATGAAGTCGAAGGATGGCTTCGTTCAGGCCTATAATGCACAGGCCGCCGTCGACGCAGGCGCCCAGATCATTGTCGCGCACGAACTGACGCAGTGCGGCAACGATCAGGGCCAGCTGGTGCCCCTGATCGAGGCCATCGAGAACAATCTCGGCCGCAAGCCGGAGCAGGCCTCAGCGGACTCCGGCTACTGCAGCGAATCCAATCTCGAAGCGCTCGAAGCACATCGCGTTGACGGCTATGTCGCGCCTGGACGCGCCAAGCACCCGACAGCCGCGAACGGAAAAATCGGCGGACCGCTGACCCAACGGATGCGAAAGAAGATCGACGATGGCGGCTTCGAAACGCCCTACCGATTGAGAAAGCAAGTGGTCGAACCGGTCTTCGGACAGATCAAACAGGCGCGCGGCTTCCGCCAGTTCCTGTTGCGGGGTGTCGAAAAAGTGCGTGCCGAGTGGGCCATGATCTGCACCGCCCACAACCTCCTGAAGCTGTTCACCCTCGCAAAGGCTGCCTGAGCCGGCTAACATGCCAATAAATGCCCGTCGCAGCACCTATCTGGACGGACTCCTAGCAAAGCAAAGAGCCGGCGCTAAGAAAATCGCAAAGGCATTGAAACGCACTCCGGGTGCACAACGGTAAAAGCGCATATGCATATGTTGGATGTGTCGCTCAGCACGAGGGGGTAACTGAAGGCAAAGGTCGCGATAATTAGCAAGTAGTCTGCCGCATTTGAATTGAACGGCTTTCTTTTTGATTTTCCGGAACGAACCACCGTATGCTCGGTTGTCATATGTTCCCCACCATTAAGGAGAACGTGATGACAAACAGAATGATCCCAACAAGTATGGTCAGCAGAATCGACAGAGCGATTAGTCCGCTAAGTCCGGCCAGAACCCGAGTCAGACGCCTGGCCAACAGACGCAAAATCCAAACCAGGACGGCCAGCAGGGCGGCGGCCAACAAAGAGATCCGCAACGCTGATGGAAACGAATTGCTCGTTTCGTCTGTCAAACGGTGAGCAAGTCAACCGCCTCGCAGCTTTGTCTTTAAACGTGGCAAGTCATTTGATTTTGGTGGTTGTTGGCAGCGGCACTCGAAAGATGTTTATGCCCGAGCAAAAGCTTCATACCCACGAAGAAGTATTCAAAGATCATGTCACCGGTCAGTATGATGAAACCATATTTCGTTTCAGAGTGCCGGGCGGCTGGATTTATACGCACGCTGTGATCCGGTTTGGTTCGGTCGATAGAAACTTCGTAGCAGATACTTTCGTTCCTGACCCTAAGGATTGGTTTGGTGAAGGAGCAGTCATCCGAAATACGTGAGCCGAATCGCCTAGCCTCGATGCAAAGCGTGATCTTTGTTGAGCGCCCAGACCGCATTCCGGCTTGTGCCCGTTTTAATGACTGCTTGCCGCCCGACTAACCGGTTGAGCGATGTCAGTGCAATGTTGGTGACGGCTTGCCCACAGCTTGTCGTCGTCTAAGGCTTGTAGTCGTCTTCCTCGATCGTCCCGGCAGATAAAGATAATACGTCCTCGACCTTCCCCTCTTGGGCGCAATGTGCGATCCGGCCCATGCCCTCAAGGAGGTAGCTATGGAACATCAATTTTTCATTCGCCAGCAAAACCTCAAGCTCTATCGCAGTCGCGTGGCTGCATCGGAAGCGGCGGCAACGAAAGCTGACGCGCGGCAGAAGAAACATTTAAAGCTGCTGGCAAAGGAAGTAGCGAACGAGTCGCCGCCCAGAAAGAACTAATGCGTTTGCTGTCGGCATAGGCCGCCTTTAGGGCTCCGGGGCATTCTGGTCCTCGACCTTGGTAACGGAATATCCGGCTTTGCGAAGAGCAACCAGCACAGCCTTGGCGAGATGAATACTTTCTTCGTCACTTTTCGTGACTTGGTCCCACGTCGTGCCGTGCCCAGAACCGGGGTGATCAATGAAAGCGGTTTTGATGGCGCTTGTTATGACGATAAGGGCGTCTTCTGACATCTAGTCTCCCGCTGCTTTCCGCTAAGCATATCACGCTTTTGGCAGGCGTGATGGCTCAACGGCACCATGCGCGAGCATCGTAGTCGTCAGCGCCAAAACCGACCGTTACAGGTTTTGTTACATCCCGTCCCAGCAGTCGCGGCCTTTGCGGCGCGATCGAAAGAGATGGCGACTACGGCAGCAGCACTGTCTTGAAGTCGCCTCGCGACCAGCCACGTTAGCTTGGTCGATGAGACGCGTAGGACTTATCGACATCACGGTAGGCAACGCGGCGCGCCTCGGCGCATCGCAACGTTGCACAACGCGACGCTGCGCGTCGCACCACATCGCTACGCAACGCGTGAGCCGCTGGGGACATCCCGGCGGCTCTCGCGCGTTTAGCGCGAATGGTCCGCATGACATCGCGGCAAAGGCGCGATCGAGCCAGGGACGGCGATGGCCTTTGAGCGCGACGCCGTACAGAGGGCTGCTGACGAGATTGAATTCGCTCTGCGCAAGGATGACGATAATGCCGAAGGCGCGAGTTCTAGACGCGATCATCCAATACGCATGCAATGACTTCATATGACCGCTCCTGGCACTTTTCGGACCTCGCGCGATGTCCGACTTAGGTCCGCTATGGGGTCAGAGGCGGACATCATTGCCGACCTCCGCTCGTGATCGCGCCTCACGCTTTAGCAGCGTAACGAGCTGGCGGGCCGCGTTTACTCAAGCCGCGGCCTTGTCTTCCTTGTCAGCTCCCCGCGCGACGATCTTTAGCGCATCATCCGCTAATGGCCGTTGCAACGCCTTCGCCTCATCCCACGGCGCGCGCATCCAGACATCGCGCTCCTCATCGGTCGTCAGGATCACCGGCATCGCCTAAGGATGGCCCCGGTCCGGCATTAGATGCGCACTTGCGAAGCATTTGCAGCGGAATAGTGACACCTCAACTAGGGGAGTGAGCCTCCGCTGCGAATTTAATTGCGCTTGGCAAGGTGACATCGTTAGTCCCCCCCAAGGGCGACTGACCGGCAATAATGCCGAGTGAGAAAGCGCTGAAAAGAACAACAGCAAGAACAAGCACTTTCTTCCTAGGAGAGCCAATTGCCCGGCATCGTTTATGTCGTGGATGACGACGCGTCGCTTCGAACAACCATCCAGCAACTATTGGAAGCAGCCGGGCACCGGGTCATCACTTATGCATCGGGCCAGCAGTTGCTGGATCAGCGCCCGGACGAAAACAGCCCGGGCTGCATTCTTCTCGACATCCGGATGCGTGGCTTGAGCGGCCCGGAAGTACAGGGCCGTTTGACCGAGTTAGGCTCGACGCTGCCTATCGTGTTTCTGACGGGCTACATGGATATCATCGCCACCGTGAAGGCCCTCAAGGCGGGGGCAGACAACTTCTTCATTAAGCCTGTAAGGTCGGATGAGCTACTGAAAGCGCTTGAAAAGGCGATAGCGCGACACGAGACGGCACTTGCGTTGAAAGGCGAATTGGAAACGCTTCGGACCCGTCTATCAACGCTGACCCCGCGCCAGCGGCAGGTCTTCGAGATCATCGTGCGGGGGAAAACAAACAAGCATGCCGCGCGCGAACTTGGCAGCGGCGAGAGAACGATCAAGGCGCATCGGCAAGTGATCATGGAAAAAATGAAAGTGAAGTCCTTAGTTCAGCTGGTCACCATTGCCGAGCGGCTCGGCGTTCTGCAAGGTTCCGGCCCCCGGAGAACAGAACTAGAAGGTGGATCACGCGGAACAGCGCGATGATCGCGGCTTGGTTCGTGGTGATCGAATAGAGATTGCACATTGCGGTCTATCGCGGTCCCCGGTGTGTTCAGCAAGACCTGAAAAGGTGCGGCCAGTTGCCCAACACTTGGAATATGAAGCCGAAAATCACCAGACTTGCGCCGATAAAGAATACCTTGCGCCGCCATCTCCACTCTTTCAAAAATAGCTTCTGAAACTCGCGCCACATCATCCTGTCCTCGTCTTGGTCAGGGACAGGCTCTCCTAATATCTCCGCAGAATTTCTTTCATAGGCTTTTTGCAGTTCACCAATTCTCTTTTCATGATCACGCTTGTATTGGTGATACCATTCAAACACTATCGTCAAAAATCCGATGATGTCGAGAGTCTGTCCGATGACGGCATACCAACTTTGGCACATTGAGTGTCCTACTTTTGAATTGGCGAGACGCTGAAAACACTGCGCATCGCTCTGGCGAAGGTAGCCGAACGCCAAGGGCACACCATGAACGCCGTGATCGTCAACGCGTTGGCGATGTATTTCGAGAGCGAAGATGCGTCGCCAGGGTCAAAGGGGTACCGGGTCGAGACAGCCATCAAGGATCTCGTCGATCAATTGACAAACCAACACCTGGAGCTCGTCGAGCTAATTAAGAAGGGCGACACTGGGGCCGCACGCGAGGCGATCGAAGCTGCGGCGCGGGCAATTAAACAGATAATAAAATGACGCGAGGGGGCTTGGCAAAAATTGAAACGGCGGAATGGCGAGGGACGGAAAGAAGAGAGGAAATAAAATGACTCGAGTGACTGTTGTGGTTCGCGAGGTCGGAAGGCTCAATCCCGATTACTTGCTTGCATTTGAATTGCCTGAAGTGCCGAAGGTCGGGTCGTACATCTCGATCCACAGGCCGGATAATCCCGAACCATACAGTGAAGACATGATCGTCAAAGAGGTATGGTGGCGGCTCGAACATCCGGAGACCCGTTCCTCAACATCGGGCGATGAGCCTCAAAAAGTCGGATCGTTGAAAGAGATTTTCGTCGAATGCGTTCAAGCGACCAGTCCGTATTCAACCGATCGCTGGCGCGATAAGCTTGATCGACAGCGCAAGAGCGGTGCCGATGTCCCCGAATTTGAGGTCGCTCGAGTCTCAGTGCGTCAGGACGTTTTCAACAAAAAGTAGCTCCGTCGTCACCAGCGCCACTCCCGCCGGGCGTCTCACCGGCGGGCTCGACCCAGGCCGTTTCAGCGAACTTTGAAAAGCTGCCGTTCGTGCTCAGTTAGGTCGCGTCGTTTTGCGAGCAACTTGATAATGCTCGCTTGCTCCCGCGTTACGCCCGGCAGGAAATATCTTCGCTGTATGTCGAAGGCAAAATGATTGCCTGGATTTCTTGGGTCAAAGTCCGCCTTGCGCAGCGGCGAAATAATGCAATCCCCTGAGCGCGGTACTTCCTCGCCCAGAACTCCAGATTCAAAATTGATTCCTGTGCAGGTCGTCACCCCTTCGACGTCTTCGTATAGCTGTACAAAAAAACCGTAATCGTCGTTGTCTGGTATGGCTTTTCTCCCACCGCTCCGCACCCATGGTGGTTTTACACAACAAAACCCGCCGGCAGGGTGAATCGCGCTTCAAATGACGGGCATGTCCCACCATGCCGCGCGGGCCTTGCGGGCCTGGCCCATGCGCCTGCGATCTTGCGGCCACAATCTCCCCGCCCGGTGAAAATAATGCGCGGGCGGCATGCCTCCGCCCGATGACATGGCCCCAAAACGAAAGAAAGCCCCGGCGCCGAAGCACCGGGGCCCATGTCGATTTTTGGTAGTGTCTAGGGATTTTTGCGATCTTCCATGGGGGTTGATTCGTCGATCTCGCCTGTAGCGATCTTGGCGATCATGATTGCGTTGCCGATCACGTCTGCGGGGCGCTTCTCGCCTTTAGGACCTCTTGGCATGTCATTGCCCCCTGATAATGGCATCAGGTTCTTCTATGACCTCTATGGTGTCCCCTCCGGTGACGGCGAACGCAATGGTGGATGACTTCTCTGTTTCGTCCCGGCGAATGCTCGTCGCATTTTCTATGTTCACATAAATAGGCTGATTGCGCATGTCGGTGCATTTGACCCAGTTCATCTTCGCCTCCTGCTTTCCGCTAAGCATAGCACGGAGTTAGGGCCATCGGACCTATCGTCAAGGCCAATTATTTTCAAACTGAGACACTACCCGATTTTTTCGCCTGAGAAAGAGGGACTCTATGCTTGCCCTTCGCTGGGGCGAGTTGCCACTTCCAATGCGAGCGGGACTAGAAGGCTCTGGACGTGTTCAACGTGTCTCTGGACGCAATGAGAGATTATTAACTGCCCTTAATAACCGCTGCTTAAGGTGTTCCCTTCATGGTCGCTCAAAAAAAGGGCGGCGCGGAATGGACGAAAATCGCAGAGCTGTTCGACGACGTCGGGTCCTCAAAAGCGCGACCATCGAATTCGACCGCGGCGCGTACAGTTGCGCTGTGCGAAACTTGTCAGAGGCCGGCGCCGCCCTCGACGTTCCATATGCACGCCCGATTCCCCACGAATTCACGCTGGTCATGGAGTCCGATCAGGCGCGCTGGCATTGCCGCGTCATATGGCGGAAAGAGGGCCGGCTCGGCGTCGCGTTTGAGCAGACTCCGCTGCAGTAAAAACCCGCCGGGCGTGAACCGGCGGGCTCATATTTCAAACCTAGTTTGGGGCTCAGAAAAATAGTTAATAACTCTTGTCTATCGATTGGAGGCCAAACAGGAGGTCACAATCACATGGCAATCGCTATTATAAATGACGTCGAGCTCAACGCTATATTGCCGCTGCAGGAAATCCTCCGCCGCGCACGGTCTGGAGAGATTCCGATGAAATTCCTCGTTCCACTTCTGATAGGTCGATACGCCGAAGATGCGGCAGACGCTTCGCAGGACGGCAGCTTCGCACGAGTCTTGTGGCTTTCTATCGCCGAGGGAATCGAAGACTGGTTTCAGGCCGAAGCTGCGGCTTCGAAACATCAGGTTCGATCAGCTCGGTCTCTTGATCGGCAGAGTGTCGATAAACTCGAAAAACGCTTGGAGTGTGAGGCCGTCCTCCAGGAATACCTCATGATCGCCGCCCTCACGCGGCGCCCGTAGTCGCACCTGCCAGCCGTCGAATGACGCATAGAGGCCATCGCCGAGGTAAACCTCGCGCTCGCTCATGTGGCCCTCCACTACAGATACCGCGTGAACTTCTGGGCAACGCGCCCGACGATCTTGACGGGATCCTCGAGCGGAAGTTCGAACGGAGGATAGCGAGGGTTTGCATAGGTGCAGAGGATTCGCCGTCCTCGCGATCCGTGCACGGGCGTCACCTGTACGATAATCAACTTGGCGACGTCGTCGAGCAGCGCGAAGATGCCGCCTTGTGCGACTTCGGTTTGCGTTGTGTCGATAATCGCAAAATCCCCGTCGCGTAGAGCTTCGCTCATCGAGTCGCCGCGCATCCGCACCACCGGCATCCCGCCGAGTTCGGAGTCCTGAAAATAAACATCAGCAGCGACCAGAACCGGCAGCTGCTCTTTGATTGCCGCGAGGTGTTTCATGGTTGCACCTCCACGAGAGCCGATGCCAAGGTGCGGAAGAAAATAACAGGCCACGCTTCTCCGTCGATCGTTTCCGGCATGCAATCCACGCCGTTTTGATCGTCTAACGTATTGGCGGCGAGGTACTGCAGCACAGCGATGGCGCCAAGCATGGTCGTCGGCGGGGTTTTACCGCGATTTGTTGTTGCAATAGGCAAGGATCGCGCCGTCCGGCGAGAAGGCCGGTCAATCGGTATGGATGCAGATGCGTTGAGGCGGCCATTCAGCAGCCCTTGCTTTGATGCCTCAAACAGAGCCGCCAAGTCGGAGACTTGAACTCTTATCAACACCATCGCAATTGGAACATTTGAACGTGCGCAGTTCGAGATTCAATCGGGCTGAATTAATGTGGACGAGCATCATCGGGGCACGATAATTTGCGCAAGGATCGCAGGCAACGAGGAAGCCCCGAAGCCTTTTCGAAATTGATATACGCATGCTCCGAGTGATCGATTCCGACGTCTCAGCGCGGATGAGAAGAGTCAGATCGTGCCCTCGTCTCGCTTTTGCGAAATCAAATCTAAAAAAATATTTGCCCAATCGGGGAATTTTCGACTATGGTGCATGATCACGACAATCACGGAGATGGCGTCAGCCGTCGTACCGGGCTGGAACTTCGCTACTGGTGGTTGTCCATACCTATTACCCCCTTCGTCCGAGTTTGAAAGCGCTTCGTCCAAGACTCCCGAAATTAGCAGGAGAATGCTGACGCATGAGCTTCCCGGAATCAGAAACTGCGCACTACTAAACTAATCCAAAAACGAGACCGCGCCGGCAAGCACCCAAGCGGAAAACCAAAATAGCTCCGTCCGGAGTGTTTTGGCGCGGGAGGTTTTGCATCGAGCAGTAAAACCCGACGGATCACGGTTCGCGGATCATCATCATTAGGAGAACAGGATCATGCTACGCCCAACCAAGCAGCTCGGATCTTCTTCCACCCGCCGTTCATTCCTGCGCTCAGGCCTGGCAGCGCCGGCCGTGATCGGCGCAAGTATGGCGGCCAACTCAATATCAACAGCGGCATTCGCCGAGGATGATGATGGTCCGACGGTCGGGGACATCAGCATTCTCCGTTTCCTTGCCGCGCTCGAAATACTCGAAACCGATCTGTGGGAGCAGTACAACGAGCTCGGCGGCATCAGGGACCCGGAAGAGCCGTCAGGCAGCGGGAACAAGCCCTACATTGATCTGCTTGCGCAGATTGACGGTGATATGTCGCAATATATTCATGACAACACCGAGGACGAATTCACCCACTTCAATTTCATCAATGAATATCTCAAATCCAAGGGCGCGAAGCCCGTCAATCTCGAGCGATTCCGCACGCTTCACGGCAGCATTGCCCAAGGCTCGTCGGGGAAGAAGCGCCTGACCAACCTCATGAACCTCACGGTGGACGCTTCCTGGTGGGGGCGCTATCGCAGCCGGGAGGCTAATCCCGACCTCGGCGATACCACCTTTGCGAATCCGGTCCCGGGATTGCTCAAGGGCAAGTTTCCCGCAATCCCGAGGACCAATGACGACACGACAGACCCGAAGCATCTGCTCGCGATCGTCAACACGGCCGCATTCCATTTCGGCACGATCGAGCAGGGCGGCAGCAGCCTCTATCCCTCCCTGGCGCAGCGCGTCTCGAGCGTGGAGGTGCTGCGCATATTGCTCAGCATCGGTCCGACGGAAACGATGCACTTCCAGGTGTGGCACGACAAGGTGGGCAATATCACGAAGGTGACTGATCCGTTCAATGGGCTCACTTTCCCGGATATGGCCTCGTTCCAGGGAAACGAGGATCTGCAGGCCAATCTAATCATGCCGGAGCCCACCCACTTCCTGAGCCGCTCCCTTCCGGTCTGCTCGATCATTCGCCCAACCGCGACGCGGGGAGCGGCGGCGGCAGCCGTTCGCGCGCTCACTGACGATGGATTGTTCATAGGCCAGTCACTGGACTTCTTTACCGAACTCCACGAGCTGGCGGCGCATGCAGACGCGGCACAGCGCCGGCAATGAACCTGCCGGACCGCGGCGCGGCCGGGTGGAGTCCTGGAAAGGATATGACGGTAAAAACCGTCACCTTTCAGGTGTCACGAGGCTTCGGAATCGGGTATTCGCTGCACCGTTTCGTTTAGCGTAGCGGATATTTCTGAACTCGCCATACGCCCAATCGATCGGATGATGTGGTGACCTTTTGATCTAGGATTAATTGGCCACCTCATCTCCGTCATCGGCTCACCCGGCGCGGGCAAATTGATGTCGGCAGCGCGGCTGCCTTCGATATTGCCGCCGCCGTCGGACTCTATTCGGCTTGAAGCAGCAAGTTCACCAAACTGGCGTAACGCTCGTTGTATCGCTGGTTTCCATCAATCCTGAAAGTTCTCACAATCATCCGGCCCGAGACGCTCGTGCGTTGGCACAGGGCCGGCTTTCGCTGCTACTGGCGTTGGAAGTCGCGCCCACACGGAGGGCGACCGCAGATCGACACGGAGCTGCGCGTATTGATCCAGCGGATCAGCATGGAGAATCCGCTTTGGGGTGCGCCACGTATTCACGGCGAACTGCTCAAACTCGGGTTTGAGGTCGCGCAGTCGAGCGTCGCCAAGTACATGGTCAAACGACGGGGGCCGCCGTGCCAGGGATGACGAACCTTTTTGCATAACCACGCGCCGGACATTGCCGCCATGGACTTGTTTGTTGTCCCGACCATTGGCTTCGACTTGCTCTATGCCTTCATCATCGTGCGGCTGGATCGCAGGGACCTCGCGTGGATCAACGTCACAACCAACCCGACGGCGGAGTGGGTTGCACGTCAGTTGACCGAGGCCTTTCCTTGGGACGGGGCTCCGGGTTACATGATCCGAGACCGCGATCGGATCTACGGCACCGTCGTCACACGCCGATTGCGTGCCATGGGCATTCGGGACAAGCCTATTGCACCGGCCTCACCCTGGCAGAACGGCTTTGCCGACCGTTTATCGGATCGATCCGGCGTGAGTGTTTGGATCACATCATTGTCTTAGGCGAGGCACATCTGCGCCGGATTCTGAAATCCTACGCGGACGCACTTGGCCTTGGATAAGGATTCACCCGTTTCTCGCCCAGTTCAGCGAACCGGTATGGTCAGGTCACTTGCCATCCTGGGCGGACTTCATCACCACTACCTCAGGGTTTAGGTTTTCGGTACACACAGGCACCTGTTTCTGCGTCGCGCGAAAAACTCTCGTTTTTGGGAGACTGCGGCCGGAGACCGGGTTCGATCTGCACTGCGTGGCCGACCATTCATCGTTAGATTTGGTTCCGGCTATTGGGTTCTCGAGCCAACTGACGACGGCAAGCATTTCCTTCAACTTCTGCACAGCACTATCCGGTGTCGTAAGGACCGGCCGACCCGACGCCTCGGCGCAGAAAAGCTGGCGTCGTCTCGATGGCCACAACCAGTTGCCAAAACTCGTTCTCGGTGTGACATTCAACAACGGGATCGAGGTCATCGCTAAACCCGCTGACCGTCAGCCCATAACCGCCGCCGCCTGACCGGCCCGGCCGTCACCAAAATTTGGCGATAGCTCCCCCCCTCGGTTTCTCGAGCGCTCAAAACCGGGCCAAAAAATAGAGGCGAAATTCGTCAGTCGTGTCAGCGGGATGTGAAATCGAGTCGCTCTCAAAGCCAAATCGAGCCGCTCTCAAAGCGAAATCGAGTCGTTCTTTCAGCGTCCGCACAGGAGTCAACTCTTGCGAATCCGAGTCAGGTCTGTTGCGAACCGATAAAAAAATAGCGGGATGGTGGGCCCGGCAGGGCTCGAACCTGCAACCAGACCGTTATGAGCGGGAACACTTCACCGGAAAACCCTGAAAACATTGACGAATAGCGCGACGCTCAGCGATGTTTGTTCACGTTCGGTTGCGGTGTAGCGTTGGTTTAAAGTTGGTTGGCCTGAAGGCCGATGGTTTTGCAAGCGTTCGCACCCGCTGGAACTTTTCCGCCGCGACTATGTTCCCACTTGAACGAAGGGAACAAGCCATGTGGTCACGCTATGTAATAGCTGCGGCGATGGGCTTAGGAATGGCTTCCGAAGCAAGCGCCGCTGAGCCCGGTCTAGTCCATCGAGCGTCCTGCACTGTCGTTAGATATTACGTCGCCAAATACACCGCACCCGCCGCTGAGGCATGGGCGCGTAGCAAGGGCGCTACTGAGGCTGAGATTGAGGCCGCCCGTCGTTGCATTGCGCCCACCCGAACTACTCAGGTCGCTCACGCGGTCCAAAACTAAAAAGCCTGTCCCTGTCGGAAACCTAATCCGGCTGGCAAGTGAGGCCGAATCGCGCAATGTTTCTGGCTTATGAGAGAAGCTTGCAGCCTGGTCTGGTCGGTGCTGGTCCTATTGTTCCAGTCGCGGGCCTCGTTGGGGGCTGAGATCCTGGTCCTTCGTCATCAGCTTAACATCCAGCGACGGCACCTGCCAAAGAGACTGACTTTGAGTGGCATGGATCGCCTGATCTTTGTTGGGCTGTCTCGTTTGGCGCCAAGTACCCTCAATGCGCTAACGATTGTGAAGCCGGAGACTGTCGTCCGTTGGCATCGTGCCGGGATCAGATCGTACTGGCGCTGGAAATCACGACCTTGTTCCGGCCGACCGACAGTTGCGGTCGAAATACGACGGCTGATCCGCGAGATGAGCATTGCCAATCCGCTGTGGGGAGCGCCTCGGATCCATGGTGAGTTGCTTAAGCTCGGCATCGAGATCGGCCAGACCAGCGTCGCCAAATACATGGTCAGGCGAAGGCACCCGCCGTCCCAAGGCTGGAGAACCTTTATCCGCAATCATGCCGACGGCATCGCGGCGATGGATATGTTCGTCGTGCCGACAATCTCGTTTCGCCTGCTCTATGGATTTCTGATCATGGGGCACGGCCGGCGACATATTCTGTGGTTTGGCGTCACAGCGCATCCAACCGCAGAATGGATCGCAAATCAGGTCACGGAAGCATGCGGGTGGGAACAGGCTCCTTGCTATCTCATCCGTGACCGGGACGGGGCCTATGGTGAGGTCTTTATCCGCAGACTCCGATCGATAGGCATTCGCGACCGGCCAACATCGCCGCGTTCCCCGTGGCAAAATGGATATGCCGAAAGGCTGATCGGTTCGATCCGACGGGAATGCGTTGACCACGTCATTGTATTCAGCGAGCGCCACCTTCGTCACCTGCTGCTCTGTTACATGAAATATTACAATGGGACCCGCACGCATCTATCCCTGGAGAAAGATGCACCGGTTTCACGCGCCGTCGATCGCGCCGGGCACATTCGTTGTCGCCCAATCTTAGGCGGACTCCACCACCGATACTCCCGGATTTAATTTACGACAGGCACAGGTCATCGATAATTTCGTCTTGGTCACCTTCCGGCTTTGCTGCAAAAGCGATGTGTCTCCTCTAACTCGGCCCGCTTGAACGAGCATTGAGCCTTCAGGTTCAGGCTTACAGTTCGTACCAGATCGTTACTGCCAATCGTGTCTGCCAGCCCTTGGCCTCGTCATTATGCTCTGTCATGGCGGTAGATGTATGAGTCACAGACGCTTTGGAGCCTAGGCTTTTTTGCCATTTGTTGATTTCCGATTCTAGTCCGCCGATCAGCTCGTTGCCCTCCACGCAAAATATTTTGACTGGCATTTTCGATTCCCTTCTGCCGTTCGACGCTCGTGCCACAATTAATGCGCATACTGCAACGCTATAGCGATTCAATCAAATATCGCAGGCCCATCACCATCACAGGCCTGACGCTTGAAGGGCACGTTGGTGGGTTTACTGGCGTTGTGCAGTCGGTCGGTCATGACGTCATGCGCGACAAAAGCAGCCTCTACCGGAACGCTTCGGACCAAGCCCGGCGCTGACGCACTGGCCGCGCCAATCAGCGCTCGATGGTGCCGGTGCGGCGGATCTTCTTCTGCAACAGCATGACCCCGTAGAGCAGCGCCTCCGCGGTCGGCGGGCAGCCGGGAACGTAGATGTCAACCGGCACGATGCGGTCGCAACCCCGCACGACCGAATAGGAATAATGATAGTAACCGCCGCCATTGGCGCAGGAGCCCATGGAGATCACGTAGCGCGGCTCCGGCATCTGGTCATAGACCTTGCGTAAAGCAGGCGCCATCTTGTTGCAGAGCGTCCCGGCCACGATCATCACGTCGGACTGACGAGGTGACGCGCGCGGGGCGAAGCCGAAACGCTCGGCATCGTAGCGCGGCATCGACATCTGCATCATCTCGATCGCACAGCAGGCAAGTCCGAACGTCATCCACATCAGCGAGCCGGTGCGCGCCCAGGTGATCAGTTCGTCGGTCGCGGTAACGAGAAAGCCCTTGTCCGCAAGTTCGTTGTTGAGGGTCCCGAACGAGGAATCGTCGGCACCAATCGGTCGGCCAGTGCGTGGATCGAGGATTCCGTTCGGCGGCGGCGTGACGAGCGGCTGGGTGACGTTTGTCATTCCTTGCGCTCTCCGTACATGCGGAGGTTTTCGAGCGGGAGCCTGAGCAAAACATCAGGCCATCGCCGGCTCAACGCCCGTTTGGCGGACATTGGCTTTATCTGTGGCATTGGCCGTTCCGTTGTTGCTCTACCGCCCTTTCTTACGCAGGACGCCACCCCGAACTGCGAATCGGCCCTTTCCCGGGACGTCCGAATTCGACTCGCAATCCTCGATGTGGGTTGGAGCCACAGCGCCCTTAACGGGCTGCTCGATGCCGCTGGAGTGTATTCCGGTCACCAGCGCTGGACGCGCCACCTTCGTCGTCCCACCTTGAAATGGCATTGCTTTGGTTCGAGCATCGGCGAGCCGGCGCGTCTCGAAGATGCGCCGCTCGCGCTTGTTGAGCACGGTGAGCGCACTGGACAGCGTCTTGCGGCGGTTATCGAACTCCTCGCTCGCGGCGAGCGTCGTCTCCTGGTCCGGGGATTCGTCCACCAGCCGATCTTGCCACTCGCCGGAATCGCGGATCGCGGCGTTGAGCGAGGCGTCGCCGCCGAGCCGCCGGTTCATGTCAATCACGTCCGTTGCGGTGACGCCGATCCGCCGGGCGATGATCTTCACCTGGTCCAGCCGCATATCGCCATCGTCGAGGATAAAGATTTTGCTCTGGGCCTTGCGGAGGTTGAAGCACACCTTCTTCTGGTTGGCCGAGGTAGCCATCTTCACCAGCGACCACGAGCGCAGGATATATTGCTGGATCGCCGCCTTGATCCACCACACGGCGTAGGTGGCGAACCGGAAGCCCTTCTCGGGCTCGAAGCGCTCGACCGCCTGCATCAGGCCGACATTGCCCTCGGAGATCGGCAGGCCGTAGCCGCGATAGTCCCTGGCGATCTTGGTCACGAGCCGCAGATGGCTGGTGACCAGCTTGTGCGCCGCGTCGCGATCGCCGTGCTCGCGCCAGCGCTTGGCCAGCATGTATTCTTCCTGGTGCTCCAACATCGGGAACCGCCGGATTTCCTCAAGATAATGGGTGAGGCCGGGTTCGGCCGTAAGGATCGGCAGGGCTGCGTTGCGGGCCATGATCATGCCCTCCAACTAGTTTCGAAACAAAATTATCCGCTGTCGATCGGTTGTCAAGTTAATTTCGAAACGCTATTATACTTTCAAGGAGGCAATCATGTCAGCGCGCGAAACGGCAGAGCTCCTGCTGCAGGTGGGACGGCTCGTACAAGCTGAGGGCTATGACGGCGAACTCAGTCCGGCCCAATGGATGGCGCTCCGATTCTTCGCCCGTGCCAACCCGTTCTCGCGGACCCCGTCGGCCTTCGCGGAATTTCAAGCGACAACCCGCGGCACCGCAACACAAGCCATCAAGGCGCTTGAAGCGGGTGGGTACTTGGTTCGACGGCCATTCAAGACGGACGGGCGAAGCGTAAGTCTGCGACTGACGAGCAAGGGCAAAAAAGCGCTAGCACGCGATCCGTTTGAAGTTCTGGTGCGCGCCGTGGATTCGCTCGACGCGACGGAGCGAACTGCGATGCGTCGCGCCCTGCACCAAGTGCTGTCCACTCTAGCTACGAGTGGAGCGCGTCGGCAGATCGGTGTTTGCCAGGACTGCACGCACTTCGGCAGAGAGACGTCCGGCAACCTGCCGAGCACGGGCCCCTCGGCCGCTAAATGCCTGCTCCTCGGTGTTCCGATTCAGCCAGAGGACGTAGGTCTTCTGTGCGTCCATTTTCAACCAATGAACGAGCACCGCGAGGACGGACCGACACCATGAATGAGGTCGCCACTGCAATCTGCTGAAAGGACGCTCAATTGACCTTCGTCGTCAACGAGAGCTGTATTCGCTGCAAAATCATGGACTGCGTCGACGTGTGCCCCGTGGACTGCTTCTACGAGGGCGAGAACATGCTCGTCATCCACCCGGACGAATGCATCGATTGCGGGGTCTGCGTGCCGGAATGCCCGGTCGACGCGATCAAGCCTGACACCGAGCCGGGGCTTGAGAAATGGCTGTCGCTGAATGCGGAATACGCGAAAATCTGGCCAAATATTACGGTCAAAAAAGCGCCCCCGCCCGACTCCAAGGAGTGGGAGGGGAAGCCGGACAAACTTCCATACTTCTCACCAGATCCCGGCGCGGGTGATTGAGGCGGACAGCGCCCACGCCGTATGGGTGCCGGACCCGAGAGCGGTCCAACTGATCCAACCGGGCGCAGCGGCGGCCGTGATCACAGTCCCTTCAATTGGTTCGCGGAGACCGCAACACGATGCCATCACGATCAGATGCTTTATGCCGGGCAGTCTGATCTAATAATATTCCGGCTTTCCACGTCGCGTTTTGCGTGTCACCATCGCGTCAGATGACGGGAGGGCCGCCATGCGCTGGTTTGTCTCGATCGGGGCGGTGCTTGTCGCGGGGGCGATAACCGGGGGTGACGTCGCTGGCATTGCCGCGCCGAACCCCAGATCTCAATTGGCCGACACCAAGGAGAATGTGCCGTCCGTCGACGTCGAACTCGTTATCGCCGTCGATGTTTCTTATTCGATGGACTTAGATGAACTTGCCGTTCAGCGCGAGGGCTATGCACAGGCTATCGTCTCGAAAGATTTCCTGCAGGCGATGAGGACCGGTCCGACCAGCAAGGTGGCCGTGACCTATTTCGAGTGGTCGGCATCAAGCGACCAGAAAATCATTATTCCGTGGCGAGTCATAGACGGCCCGGAATCGGCCGACGCCGTGGCCGCCGAGATCATGAAAACGCCGGTTCGCCGGGGCTCGCGCACCTCGATTTCTGGCGCGATTAATTTCGCGATGCCGCTGTTCGAAGAAAACCCCTATCGCGGGTTGCGGCGCGTCATCGATATTTCCGGCGATGGTCCGAACAACAACGGAGCCCCCGTAACCGGCGCGCGCGACGCCGCGTTGGAGAAGGGCATCACCATCAACGGCTTGCCGATCATGGTGAAGGAGCCGTCCTATGCGACGATGGACATCGATAACCTCGATTTATACTACGAGGACTGCGTGATCGGAGGGCCGAGTTCGTTCGTGGTGACGATCAAGGACCGCGACAAGTTCAAGGAGGCGATCCGGACCAAGCTGATAGTTGAGGTCGCGGGCCGGACGCCGGAGCGCCGGATCGTTCCGGTCGCCGAGAAAGAGCCGCGGGTGCCCTGTCTGATCGGTGAGAAACTATGGCAGGACCGCTGGGGGAGGTAAGCGTCGACAACATCATATTCAACAAGACCGGTCATTTCGCTATTGGACTGCCATGTACGTTCATGGCACTTTTGGAACTTGGCGCAGTGTCCGACTTGAGTCCGTTAACTGTTCCAAAGCAGACGTTGTTTTCGCCGGGTCTTGCTCCCCAGGAGTCTCCAAAAAGCTCGGGACCTGAAACGGGCCTTTGGGCGTCCGAATCCATCGGGAAGGGCCAGCCACCCGAGATCAGGCGCGAGTGTTATCCGTTGTGTGTACCGAAAACCTCATCCGAGTGTGATGCCGCGTTGGAATCGCCTAAGTTGGCGGGATGATCGGGCTGTTCTGCTTCGCTCTGGCCGTCCTGGCCTCGCCATTCAGGTCGAAGGCGCGGCTTGAAGCCGAGAACGCGGTGCTTCGCCATCAGTTGATTGTCTTGAGGCGCAGGCCTCGTGGTCGCGTTCGGCTCACTAACCATGATCGCTGGTTCTTTATCCAGCTGTATCGCTGGTTTCCAGCGATCCTGAAGGTTCTCACAATCATCCGGCCCGAGACGCTCGTGCGTTGGCACAGAGCCGGATTTCGCTGCTACTGGCGTTGGAAGTCTCGCCCACTGGGCGGGCGACCGCAGATCGAGACGGAGCTGCGCGTCTTGATCCGGCGGATGAGCGTCGAAAATCCGCTCTGGGGCGCGCCACGCATCCACGGCGAACTGCTCAAGCTCGGGTTTGAGGTCGCGCAGTCGACCGTCGCCAAGCACATGGTCAAACGGCGTGGGCCGCCAAGCCAAGGATGGTGCACCTTTCTGCGTAGTCATGCGCCGAGCATTGCAGCCATGGACTTATTCGTTGTGCCAACGATTGGCTTCAAAATGCTCTATGCCTTAATTGATGGGCAGGAAGATCGAATAGTCACTTTCGCCATAGAAGAAAGTTCGGTCTGGAGCATAGCCACGCCAAAGCTTCAAGGAAGCATGTCGGGCGCGGGAGATCTGTTCACGGCGCTTTTCGTTTCCGCTCTAATTGGCGGATCCACAACTGCGGTTGCGCTGACCGACGCCGTTTCTTCAACGTTCGCTGTTCTCGAGGAGACAGTTTCTGCCAGCGCCGAAGAGATGCGAATTGTTACATCCGCTTCAGGCCTTTTGCATCCGCCTGTGCGGTTTTCGCCCATCTCATCTGACGGCTGAAATTCGCGTCGTCGAACCTTGGCACCGATGGTTAGGAAACTCGGTTGATCACCTTCAATCTGGATGAAATAGTTTGTCTGCCAATCTATTTAGCCGCGCACCCTCGCTGTGGGCATCACTTAGATGTCCGACAAGTTCACCAGAAAGCTTGTAAATATTGACCCCTCGGAGGGCATACAACTTATGTATGTCCCCG
Source organism: Bradyrhizobium erythrophlei (assembly GCA_900129675.1). Taxonomy (GTDB): domain Bacteria; phylum Pseudomonadota; class Alphaproteobacteria; order Rhizobiales; family Xanthobacteraceae; genus Bradyrhizobium; species Bradyrhizobium erythrophlei_A. The sequence continues at coordinate 610,765 of FSRD01000002.1, forward strand.
AAGATCGAATATGGCTGAACCAACGATCTTTCCGACGGAAGTGCCTTTGCTATCGATTATGTCTCCAGGTCACTGATTGACCCTCCTATCCGTCAGTTTACCCAAATGGCCGTTCTCGTGCGTCGCGAATGCCCGCTCGGCTTCAACCAAAAGCCTCTCTGCATGAGTCTTGTAGAACGACCAAAGCAAATATGCGCCTATCGCGGTTGCGGCTAACGCAAGCCATCCAAGTGGCCCCACAAAAAGCAGCATATTCTGGCCCAACGCATAGCCGGCGATACCAAAGGCAGTCGCCCAGACTATGCCGCCGGATGCGTTGTACTTCGTGAATTGAAGGGGGTGAAGCCGGTTCGCTCCCGCGAGCAGTGCAGCGTAGACACGTAGAAAAGCGACGAAGCGTCCGAAGAAAACGATTGAGCCCCCATAGCGTTGAAAAAGATATTCGCCAAGTATCAACTCTCGTTCGGTTATCCCGATGCGATGTCCTTGTTTCAACAACAGCGTCCGACCGAACCTACGCCCTACCCAGAAGCCGACATTATCGCCGAGGAATGCGCCGCAAGCTGCCGCGGCTATGATAGCGCCAATACTCAACCCGTGCCGAGAACCAGCGTAGTCGGAGGCGCAGACAAGAACCGTCTCGCCAGGCACAGGGAAGCCCGAGCTTTCTAGCATCACGACTACGAAAACGGCTGCATATCCGTAGTTGGCGATGAGGGACTGAACCAGGGTCGCATCGAAAAAGGTCATGGCGCTTATCATTATTCGACGTTGAAAAACGCTATCGGCGGACTGCGCCGACCGTGTGCCGGCCCATCCCTTTAGACCCGCTTGCCTCGGTCATGGCCCTGAGCATCGTGCTCGCCTTGGGCCACGGGCTTCTATAATCGTGGCGCTATCGCCTTTGAGCGCCCGGCCTTGTGGCATTACCGCCTCGGAACCTCTCAAGGAACCAAAATGCCCAAATGGCGAGAACTATGAGGCAAGTTATCCCCCCGAGCATAAGTAAGGCTTGTCCAACATCGCTTGTCATGTCGTCCTCCCAACTCTCGTTGCATAAAAAAGCGACCGTATCTTCTAGCGACCGTGTTCTACACCGACAGCAGGATACAATGCGTGATAAGCCGCCCGACATCACTCATCGGTATGAACAAACGGTGCGCGACGCGTTCGCCTCCGATTTCGTCCACGTGTGTGCCGACGTAGAATGGAGCTTTCTCGCGCAAGAGACGAGCGAGTTTCTCGTCAAGCCGCCGGTTGTAAGGCGCGAAGCGCTGGTCTGTTTCCTTTGCGCCGGTCAGGTCCACCCCAATTCGCGCTGCAGCGAATGGCGCAAAACGTTGGAATGTCCAGATCTCCCTCGACGCTCCGAGGACGAGGATGTGAAGATGGTCTGCCAAGTCCCCGAATTCCGAGAGCTCAAGGCGCTTCGGTATATGAATCTCATCGTCAAACAAGGCACGGTACTGCGCCACGAAACGACTCATCAACACCGGTAAGTGCTGAGCAGCATTCAATTGATCCAACCGAGGGATGTAGAAGTATCCGCTCCGGAGTTTGACATCCTCGGGGAGGGTTGCTCGCTTCAGCAACATGTTGCCTCACCTCCGTTGTTTTTCCCGCTCGCGCGTCAAAGTCTCCATCGACCGCTCGAGATAGGCCGGAACCATTTCCTGCATCGCGTCGCCATAAAAACCGATCAGCCGACGCATGAAGGCGACGGGCAGCAGATCCTGGCCACTCTTTTTTTCTTCTTCCGAAACGATATGCCGGAGAACAGAACGAGTGATATCGTCGCCGGATTTCGCATCGTAGACGATGAAATCGTCACCGCGTTTTGCCATGCTCGCGAGGCTTTCGAGATTTTCATAGGCGCTGGTCGTCGTATTGTAGAGACGCCGATTGCCGTGCTTCTTGATAACAACTGGGTTACTGGCTTCATCATCGAAGCTCCCATGCGGCGGACAGTTCGATCAAGATTGCTCGTTTGGACTCGACATTATCTATGCGGATCGTTTCGAGCATTTGATCGAGGTTACCCACTCTGATGAACGCCCCACGCAAGTGCGGCAATTAATATCGAGAACATGAGGATCGTAGCCATCGCTACAACGATGGAATCCAAAGGCATGGAAGCGAGTTGCACGATTCGTCTCCCTCATGCTGAGGACCGATAAGAAGAGGCGAACGCAGATCGCCCAGATCGAGCATGATGGATAAAACATCACTATTGGCTATTGTAACGGTTATATAGATGTTCTAGCCCGGTGTCTACCTAGCATTACAGTTGCCGTTTTGATTTGAAGTGAGCGCGCTGAGCAGCGGCTTGGTGAGCTCGGCGCCAGAGTGACCATGCGATGATGTGTGCGGGTTGGATGCGCTTTCGCGCGAGCCTGATAGCGATACGGCGAACTTCCTGGATTGACCAACGGATCAACGGCGGGATAGCGATGCTTTTGTTTTTGCCGTAGTTCGGCGTTGCGTTTTTTTTGGCGGCGGTGGATTGGCGCGATGGCGGATCACCGCCATCATGGCGAAGGCGAGCATCACCAGGGAAACGTGGCGGTGCCAGCCATGCCAGGATCTGCTCTCGTTGTGATCGAGACCAAACTCGTTCTTCGCAGTCTCAAAGCTGTCCTCGATCGCCCACCGATGGCCTTCGACCGTCACCAGCGTTTCGATCGATGTTGCCGTTGGGCACCAGGTGGTGAAGAAGGCGAGATCGCTATCGGCGATGCGACGACGGATCAGCAGACCTCGCGTCCAAAGACCGTGATTTGCGCTGTAAAATTCTTCAACCTCGAGATCAGCCAATTCGAGATAGCACCAATCATACAGCCGCGGTCCTTTGGTTCCGGCCCCTGCCGAGAGGCGTTTCCAGTCGGACGCGCGCGGCGTTTGGGCGATGTCGGCGGCCGTGCCGGCAACGGATCGCCGCTTGCCCCAGGATTGAAATACATGAGCGCTGCTGACCCCGAGTACATAGCCCTTGCCTGCGCGACGCAACTGCTGCTCAATATCGCCAACACCGTAGACAGTATCGCCAGCAACCCATTTGAACGGGACAGACGCGGCTATGGCGCGTGCGATCATTCGCGTCGCAAGCTTTGGTTTGGTCGCAAAGCCGGCATCGGGGGGCACGTATGCGGCTTCGAGGCGACCTGGATCGTCGGTCCATTCCTTTGGAAGATACAGTGCGCGATCGATGAAGGCATGACCGTGGCGCGAAACGTAGGCAGCGAAGACGCCGATCTGGCAGTTCGTGATCTTGCCTGCGGAACCAGTGTATTGCCGCGCCACTCCGCACGACGCCTTGCCCTGCTTGAGAAAGCCGGTCTCGTCGATCACGAGGACCGCGTCGTCATCCGCCAAATGTTCGATGACATAATCGCGAACGATATCGCGCAGGCCGTCAGCATCCCAATCCCTGCGACCCAGGATCGCCTGTTGCCGCCAAGGGCCGGGATCGCCAGCCGCTTCCGCTCGCATCCAACCGGTTTTGCGTTGCTCATCCCCGAGCAGACTCTCGAGAAACAAGCCTGCATTCCTCGCAACACGATTTTGATTGAATAACGGACGTATCCGTTTCTTGATCTCACGAAGCGACGCCGCCCACAGCGCAAGCGTCTCTTCAATTGACGCTGCCTGCGTCCACGATCCGCGAATCATGGTTGCCCATGGATTCAGAAATCGAGAGAGAAGGCAACTGTAGTACTAGGCTGAGGTTGGCCTCGCTGGATTGCTAGGTTTCTGAGACGGGTTAGCGCAGTTCTGCTGGTGCGGTTTGGGAGACTCACGCTAAGAATCCCCAGAGGAACAATTCGGAGATGTGCAAAATGGTTGCAGCGGGCCGTGAACTACCAACAACGGGCTATGCGCTCGAAGTAGACGGCCGCATAAAGACCGAATTCAAGACGAAGGACGGAGCACGGATCGGCGCTCAGGAGCTAAAAAGGCGCTTTCCGATGCTGCGGATCAAAATCTACGACGCGGAGACGAGGACCAAAGAAGAGATTTAGATTTCACTACTGCAACGCTCGTGTGCGACAAAATACCAACGAATTGGATCACAAATGTCGAAAGATCGTTGACGTTGCGGAACACAACGTACGCGATGCTTGCGAAACGGCGGCCGGCCTTTTTTCAGACGTCCAGTCGTAAAAAAGTTTGAAGTTCTCTCCAGTTTTCGTCAGTTAGGTCGTTGGCTTCGCTGGCCAACTGATAAAGCATCTCAGCGGCCCGCCCGTTTCGCGGATCATTTGAGAATTTTATCTGCATCTCACGCCGCCAAGCGGCGGGACGTCGAAGGCCGGCACTAAGGTCAAGGGCTGCGCTTTAGTATCATCCGCTTTGCGCGCCTTGCTTTTGGCATTGCTGATGACGCTGTCGGCCTCTTCCATCTTATCAACCAAGAAGGCCCATGCCTGAGCGGCCGACATGAGGCTTTTGCGGTGCCGGGGATCGGGCTCTGCTAGCTCAGCTTTTTCTTTGGCCTTCGCGCGGCATTGAGCGGGTGTAGGAAGCATAAGGCCCTACTTCTCTGCTTCGCCCAGCAGATTGCCAGTCGAACTGTTGATGAAATGCAGCTTGGTGCAAGCTTGACAGACCACGGGTACATAGGCGTCTTTTGCATCATCTGTGGTGTCCGCCAGCCAGTGCTGCACATTCATGCTGGTTTGGGGACATTTGAATACGATGTGGCGGCCCATGCCGGGTAGTATGATGATGCCCGTCGGACGCCGAAATATCGGATGTTTACGTAGGTCTTCGGACATCACCCACTTGCGGACAGTGATCGCCCGCTGCAGCCGAGCCAGCCTCAATCGTAGCAGTCATCGGATTGACGATCGGACAATTGCCTTTGGCGAGAGGCTTGAAAGCTTTGTCGGCCGGGATAGTCGATTGGATTACATAATAGTCCCACGGCTTCTTCTGGCCTGGGGCCTTCACCCTAGCGAGATACGTGTCGTGGATCGCCCGGCCGTCGGGCCTGACCTTTAGATGCGCAAACAGCGGATCGTCGATCTCGTCGTCCTTCATTTCCTCGACCACCTACAGTCCATCGTCGGACTTCTTTCGCGCAACCGCCTCCAGATGAGCCCGGATCGTGGAATAGACGCCGGCGTGGTTCATATTCGGCATCTTGTTGCCGTTTCGGTCATAGACCAATCCAGTCTCTGGAGCGCCAACCCCAACATAACCCCGGCTACGTCGAGAACGAGCGGGATTATGCGAGTGCGAATAGAGCCAAAAAGCTAGACTCTTCAGCGATATGCGGTGCAGTAATAGGGTTCGGGACGCATGTGCCGCAGGTTCGATCTGTTCATGCAACGAGCCTTGGAATTTCGTGTTCAACCAATCGCAAGAATCAGACTCTGGTCCAACATCTTTGGCTGTCACACGGCTCCAGTTGGCCGGCGAGGGGCAGTAGCTAAGGCACCGGTCGCATTTTCGCAGTGTTCGAGTTTTTGGACGCTTCCTATGACGGAGTGGTACCTTGTTTGGGTCGAAGGTCTGCGCGGGCCTGAGCCGCAGAAGTGGTCTTCGGATGGGCTTTGGGGGCAGCTGGGCCGTCAGGACATTATCGTCCGGTTCCCCTTGACGGATCAGGAAGCGAAACTGTCGCTCGACCAGTTGGCAAAGCTGCACCCCGTCCCGCTCGAATGATTCCGCGGAGCCTTCCGAATTTAGTTCCGGGTCGAATTGACAGTCATACGCCCGATGTCGCGAAGCGGGTTTCGTTTGCATCCAGCGATCGACAAGTGAACTCCCGGATCGGCGCTCCGGTGCCGTCCCCCGCAAAACTGTTGTTGCCATGAAACAAGCGCCTTGGGGGCTTTAGTTCCGCCCAGCACCCTCCACGCCGGCTATTATTCGTCAGCGTTCAAAAGCGGGTTCCAATACTGTCGCTGCATCCGCTGCCACGGAGGATTTCCGAGGGGTGACCTGATGCGAGAACTGCTTGCCGTGCTGGCGAGTCCACATGGGCTCGCACCGTCGTGGCCGCCGGTGAGTTGCCAGGGACATTGGTGAAGAATCGGGGCGCGACGAGTGCGGTCATATAGGCGTCGACAGCATCTCTCGGCCTCGGCCAAGGCGACCCCTTGATCCGCAATTGATCAGCGTCGCACCGCGCCGCATTCAGGATACCGAGAATCAGCTTGAACAGATCGGTCATCAGGATGCGAGCTTACGCCGTCCGCTTGCTGCGTGTACGCCGAATCGAATTTTCGGTACGCACAGGGCCCCAATTATCTCCCGCGCCTCAATGACGCACGCAAGAAATACGCTCCGAAACCAATGACTTTGTCGTCAAGACGAGCCTAAGCTGTCGCGGAAAACGCATCTCCTAGGAGCGTGTCCGAATAGTGGCTGTTCAATTCTGAGCGAGTCTGATTCAACCTTGGGCGATGAGCAAGTATTTTCGCCCCTGGAATATCGATCAGACGCTGCTTCTGCCGCCGAATGTGCAGGACTTCGTGCCGAAAGGCCATGTCTCGCGGTTTATCGTTGAACTGGTGCGGGAGAGCCTCGATCTCAAGGAGATCACGGGCAGCTATGTGAGCGGGCTCGGGCAGCCGCCGTTCGACCCGCGCATGATGGTGGCGCTTCTGCTGCACGGCTATGCGAGTGGGCTGTATTCATCGCGGCGGATCGCGAAGGCCTGCCGCGAACGGAATGATTTTGTAATGATTGTCGCGCTCGATCCGCCGGATTTTCGCACGATCAGCGACTTCCGCAAGCGGCATTTGAAGGCGCTCGGCGCACTGTTCCTGCAGGTTCTGAAGTTGTGCGAGACGGCAGGGCTGGTCAAACTCGGCCATGTCGCGCTTGATGGCACGAAGATCAAAGCGAACGCGTCGAAACATAAAGCGATGAGTTATGAGCGCATGAAGAAACGCGAGGCGGAATTGAAAGCCGAGGTCGCTCGCATGCTGGCGGCCGCTGAGGCGGCGGATGCTCAGGAGGACGAGACTTTCGGCAAAGACAAGCGCGGCGACGAACTGCCGGATTGGGCTGGCGACAAGGAGAAGCGGCTGGCGAAGATCCAGCAGGCGATGGCGGCGCTGGAGGCCGACGCCAGGCTGGCCGCGGAGGAAGAGCGTCGCATCGAGGCCGAAAAGGAACAGCAGCGCCAAGCCGAAGGCCGCAAGAAGCCGGGCAAACCGGCGGCGCCGGCGTCGGACCAGCCTGATCCCAAGTCGCAACGCAACTTCACCGATCCGGAAAGCCGCATCATGAAGTCGAAGGATGGCTTCGTTCAGGCCTACAATGCCCAGGCCGCCGTCGACGCAGGCGCCCAGATCATTGTCGCGCACGAACTGACGCAGTGCGGCAACGATCAGGGCCAGCTGGTGCCCCTGATCGAGGCCATCGAGAACAATCTCGGCCGCACGCCGGAGCAGGCCTCAGCGGACTCCGGCTACTGCAGCGAATCCAATCTCGAAGCGCTCGAAGCACATCGCGTTGACGGCTATGTCGCGCCCGGACGCGCCAAGCACCCGACCGCCGCGAACGGAAAAATCGGCGGACCGCTGACCCAACGGATGCGAAAGAAGATCGACGACGGCGGCTTCGAAACACCCTACCGATTGAGAAAGCAAGTGGTCGAACCGGTGTTCGGACAGATCAAACAGGCACGCGGCTTCCGCCAGTTCCTGTTGCGAGGCCTAGAGAAAGTGCGCGCCGAGTGGGCCATGATCTGCACGGCCCACAACCTCCTCAAGCTGTTCACCCTCGCAAAGGCCGCCTGAGCCGACTATCCTGCAATAAATGCCCGGTCGCGACCGCTATCTGGACGGGCTCCTAGGAGGTGACAATGAAAAACCTGGTGGAGTGCCGCAAGTTAGAAGCGAAGTTTCGCCAGCTCGCAGTGAGCGATCCGACCAAACGTTTCCTTTGGCTCGTCGAGGCGGAAAAATGGGAACGCGAGGCCGAAGCGGAAATCGCTTCTCACTTCGAAGCAGGCAATGCCGTGCGAACGACCGGTGCAATCGAGCCAATCATCACAAAATCTAGTGCACGCTCCTGAGGGCGGCGCTGGATCGGAACGAAGCGAAAATAGCCGCGGCGATCGCGTTTGCTGACGAAGCGGCAGCCGCGCGAGCACAGGACGCATACGCCGTCGAACAGGATCAGGCCGTGCGGCGAATTGATGCCGCCAGGACTTTTTGGATCAACGACGATTGACTGCTCCGCCTGCATGGAAAATGCAAACACCCGCGGGACGGCTGGCGCAACAGGGGTGGTCGTCGCCTTAGAGCCTGTCTCGAAAATGGCTGCCGACATCACTGATGGCCGAGCACTGGGCGGCAACCTCCGTCTCATTCGATCACCTCACCAACGCTTGCTCGCCCGCGTCAACGTGCTGAATCGAATGAGCGGGTCCCGGCTTGAGCTTGCGCGGTAACAGCACCGCCTCCAAGAGGTCGATATCCCGAAGCCGGAGAACCTTGATGGAAGAGATGCCGCGTAAACAGTACATTCCGTTGGTCGCATTTTGCCTGCGCCATTTCTTGGCGGACTTCATCATCTGTATGTGCGAGTTTGATTTCCGACAAGCACAGGTGCCGTGGCAACCCGTGCTCGACAAACGCATCGGCCAGCATATCACCGGCACAGTGCGCGATGCTGGTGGCATCGAATGGGGCTTCGGTAGAAAACGGGGGCTGGGGATATGAGTGTCCCCAATGGGCTATGAACATCCTCGACACAGTCACCCGCTTGTCGCCACGGGGCCAGACCGGCGCCATCCGGTAAAGGCTGGCGCGCATCGCGCGCCCCCGCCTCGCGGCTGGCGGCCTTGACCGGATGTCGCCGGCTTGGCAAGCAGATAAGGTCGATTGTGTAGCGGAACGCTCCCTTCCAGACACGGGACCCGGGGGGGCGAAGCCGCGCCGTCGCGCACCGGCGCGCCAGCGGCTCTCCATTCAATTTGTTTGATACGGTGCCCCTTCTCCTCGGTCGAGCAGGCTTCGATGGCGGCCAAAGTATTCGGCACCATCTTCGTGATAGCTGACCAACAAACTCTGGATTGTTCGATCGTGCGCGCGTGTCCCAGGGACTGGTGGATCGTCACCACCTCGATCTACAACGCCAAGTTCCGCCCATAGCCAATCGAAGCTGTAATTCGTTATTTCGTTGTTACAGTCGGCGGAAGCGGTCGTACCATTTTCGATCATTTTAAGCCAGTCGACGACTTTTACGCGACCCCTCGGTGTGCTCTTGCGTGGAGTGTGAAGTGGCGGGCCGCTGCCGGTGTAAAATGCTGATTGCCGGCTTTGGTCATCAAGCGAATCAGCATACAGAAATGCAGGGCTGACGATGCATAAGTGGAAGTGCGCGATCTGCGGACCGCGCCTTCGAAGCGTGGAGGTCGTCATGGTTGCCGCCGTCGGACTCCGGAGAGAGACCACCGTCGAACCGCAGGCGCTGTCGCCAAACCGTGGCGAGGTGCTCGCGCGGTATCGCCATCTGCGCGAAATCAGCAAGCGGCATCTTTCGGACGCAATGAAATTCCTATCTCGGGATGCGATCTTGCACCAGGCGCGCCGGCTCGGTCTGACTTTTGGCAAGACCCTTATCCTCGACAATATGGACGAGATTACACTAGCCTTCGATCTTGCGATTCACACCGCTCCTGATGGCCGTTCCCGGGCGATCGATCGTTACGCCAGATCGGCACAGTTTGCGTCCGGATCTGACGAGGCTCTGATGCTTGAGGCCATGCGCGCTTCGCGCTTCGCGGTCATATTGGTCCGGCGCCGACACCCATCCGTTGGGCTGATCGTGTCCGATCTGTTTCGGAACATCGAGCTCTGGCTGGTCGATGAGGGCCTTGAGATATCACTGCCAGCTGGAGCTGCGTTTGCGACCCGGTATTATGCGCCCGATGATTTTGTCATGACGGCCGGCGTCGGTATGCCGATCGATCTCGACCTGCTCGTCAGCGCTGTCGAATCGGCGCCGCAATTGTTGCGCAAGTCGCGTGTTGAGGTGATCGAGGACCGGCGCTTCGCGGAAGCCGTCTATCGAGCCGCGATTGTGGACGGGCTCATGGAAGGGGTCGCCTACCGAGACGTTCCCGGTACCGGCGATGCGGTCTGAAGGCTCGCGTCGCGAGATCGGTGTGAGATTTGTACCGAAGTGGCGCTCCCGGTCGATGAAGATGGGCAATACGCGTGCGCCGTGGCGCTATGACAGGCCATGCCATCGCGCGCGAAGCTACCCCGCTGCTCGCGTCTTCTCGGAGGCGCTGCCACGGTCGGGCAGCCGCTCGTTTGGTCGGCACGCTGGCGAGTTGATGTTCAACGGTCGATCAAGCAGGGGACTATATCCGCCCCCTGATCGACCTGTGCGCGCCGCCCAAGTGGAAAGCTAAGCCGACGCACGGCACGAATCATCTATGATTGCAAGGCGACTAGGAATGGCACAACTCTCATCGAGCATTGCAGCATGCGTATATTCCTCGCTGGCGTCAGCTGTGTTGGCAAGACCACCATAGGGGCACAACTGGCTGGCCTCCTTGACTGTCGTTTTTGCGACTTGGATATTGAAACCGAGCGTTTCTTCGAGACGTCGATCGAGCGCCTTCGAAACCGTCACCTGACGTCGCACGATTTCCGGCTCGCGGCGTCACAAGCCTTGAAACACGTACTCTCTCGGGAGGACAGCTGCAATTGCGTCATTGCGTTGCCGCCGAGTGGGCTCCTCGGTGGCTACTGGAAGGTTGTCAACGAAACGCGGGACGCCACCATTGTCGTGCTTCGAGATACGCCGGAGAATATTCTCAAGAGGATCACGTTTTACGACATCGACTCCCGCCCGCTGCAAAAGCATCTGACGGATCGTGAGAGGGGCCTCTACCTGCAGGAAATAGAGCGTGATATCGCCTACTTCAACCGTTCCTTCCGCAGAGCGCATGTGTCCGTTGACATCACCGGCTGCAGCCCCAACGAGGCGTCGCGCAAGGTTATGGACTCATTGACGCCAGCCCCGTCGAACCAAAGAGAAGCGTCGGAACGGCGCTCTGCCAGGATGTAGGTACAGATCTGGCTCCAGCCCTAACCGGTGAAACAATGGCACGCGCGAGAGATGAAATACGCGAGGAACGAATTGCCAAGGAGGCCGTCGTCGATGCTTACGGTTCCAGTGAACGTGCGATGGGCTGGTATTACTACCTCGATGGCAAGATGAAGGTTCCATTCGCGGCGCGGTGTAGGTTCGCGCGGCCAATCTCCGTCCTCAAGGTTAAAGAAGTAGTGGAAGTTCTCGGCATGGCGCCGGAAGAGGAGTGCGAGAGCGAAATGTTTGTCTGGGTTGGGCGGGGCGGCGAGCAAGTTGCTGTCCCTTTGGCGCAATTGCAACCATTGTCGAAAGATCAAGAGACCCAGGAGGCAGTCGGCGATTGGCTCTACTGGGTGGATCGCGGGCACGAGTTATGAGCGCCGCAAAGCGTGTTGTCCAACGCTGGTGGCTCTGACCGACCCCGGGCGCAAAATCGGTGGGGATTGTCGTCGATAGCGTTGGTTCCGAGCTGCACGCCCGGAAAGATTCGAACGTGTGACATTTGCCTCCGGAAGACAAGGGATACCAATATCCGTGACGTGACGGATGATACCAGCATCTATCGCCCCAGCGCGTATCTTGAAGCCGCCCGCACCGGGGTAGGACGGATCGGCGGCGACCCCGAGGTTTACGTCCATTCCCATGTCCGCCGGCTGGAAGTGTTGCGCCGCGCTGGCCGTGTCGAGTGCATCATGCGCAATGCGGGCGGCATCGAATGGGGTTTCGGCAGGAATGCGGGCCGGGGCTGTGATGGTGACCTGTGTCCCCACCTGCCCTCGTGGGGCCGGACCGGCGCCATCCGGTAAAGGCTCGCGCTGTTCGCGCGCCCGGCTGGCCGGCTCGCGGCCCTGACCGGATGTCGCCGGCCCGGCGGGGTTTTTTCTAGGAGTTAAGGCAGAAGGGCCTCGCCGCCTGCAAGCATTTCTACGCCGCAAGTCGATGGCCTGAATTTCCGACTTTCGCCGTGCGTTTCCTCGCTGTTCTTATCCGATGGACCCTGACGAGGGAGCGTCGGCATGGCAAAAGAAGAGGAACGGAAGGGGCCGTGGCCGGCCAACGACAAGGGATCGCCCAGCGGCGAGCCGCTCGATCCCCGCATTCGGCGGATTGCCGAAGCCATCGGCCGACAGCTTGCTCGCGAGCAGGGTAAGCCTCCGGCCGCCGCCAATGATAATGAACCACAGCGATAGCAACGTTGGAAACGGCTTCCCCAAAAATAGGTTTGGCTTTTCTGAACCAGCGACATTTTCATCCTGTGTGGCTCACTCGCAAGGGTAACGGTCAAGTTCCAACGATAGCGTTGACAGGGACGGAGTGCTGCGGGCGCTCGATCAACTCATGCCTTGATATCGGCGCAAATTGTCGAATCGATGTGAGGCCCAATATGGAGACAAAGCCATGCCCAACGTTGCGCTTTACGCCCGCTACTCGACTGACAATCAGAGCGTGGTGTCAATCGAGGACCAGTTCCGCATCTGTCGTGAGCATGCGGGCAGGGAGCGTTGGCAGGTCGTCGATACCTATCATGATGCCGCTATCTCCGGTGCCAGTGTCATTCTCCGGCCAGGTGTCCAATCGCTATTGCAGGACGCCCAGCGTGGCAAGTTCGACATTGTGCTCGCCGAAGCACTGGACCGCGTCTCGCGCGATCAGGCCGACGTAGCGACCCTATTCAAGCATCTCCGCTTTGCCGGCGTGCAGATCGTCACCCTGGCCGAAGGCGAGATATCCGAGCTTCATGTCGGTTTCAAAGGCACGATGAACGCTCTGTTCCTGAAAGACCTCGCCGCCAAGACCCATCGCGGCTTGCGTGGGCGGGTGGAGAAGGGCAAGGCGGGCGGGGGGCTGTGCTATGGATACGACGTGGTGAAGCGCACCGACAGTGAGGGCGAGCCGGTTCGTGGCGAACGCAGGATCAATGAAGCCGAGGCTGCGATTGTCCGCCGTATCTTTCGGGAATTCGCGGCTGGAAAATCACCGCGCGCCATCGCGACCGACTTGAACCGAGCCGGCATTCCCGGTCCGTTCGGCCACACTTGGGGCGACACGACGATCCGGGGCCACGCCTGCAGGGGTAACGGCATCGTCAACAACGAGCTTTATGCCGGCGTGCTGGTCTGGAACCGGCAGCGTTTCATCAAAGACCCGAACACGGGCAAGCGTGTGTCGCGTCCGAACCCCGAGGCCAAGTGGATCAGGACCGAGGTGCCGGAGTTGGGCATTGTCGATGACGAGTTGTGGCAGCGGGTGAAGCTGCGCCAAGCCGAGCTTGCGAAGCAGTTCGAGGCGACGACCGAGGGCGTCCGCGCCGCTCGCGCGAAACGGCTGAACGGTCTGCGTCGTCCTGCCTTCCTTCTGTCGGGTCTACTTACTTGCGGGTGTTGCGGTGGAAAATATGGCATCGTCGTCAATGACCGCTACGGCTGTCTTGGTCACTTCCGCAAGGGGACCTGCGACAATGGTCGGACGATTCGCCGTGACGAAATCGAGCGGCGCGTGTTGACGGGGCTGACCGACAAGCTCGTATCTCCCGAGGCAGTGGCGGTCGCGGTGCGTGCCTATGTGGAGGAGACCAACCGCCAGAATCATGAGCGACGTGCGCAAGCGGAAACAAGCCGCCGCGCTCTTGAGAAGATTGACAGGGGCGTCAAAGGGATTCTCGACGCCATCGAGGATGGGATGTACCAGCCGGCCATGAAGGCAAGGATGAGCGAACTGGAGCAGCAGAAGGCCGAGATCGAGAAACGTCTTGTAGAGGTTCCGGCCGATATGCTGGACGTGCATCCGAATATCGCTGAACACTACCGTACCAAGGTGATCCGTCTTGCGGAAACCCTGGCCGAGCCGGAGTCCAACGGGGAAGCCCGGGAGGACATCCGCTCGCTGGTTGATGAGGTAGTGATAACCCCCGGCGAGAAGCGGGGCGAGAGCCACGCCACCCTACGCGGCGAGTTGGTGGCCATTCTCGACCTTGCCGCCGGGCGCCGGAGGTCTCCCAAGCCAGAAGTTATAACAAACGCGCTTGCGTGTCCCCACAACCAACCGAAAGTCTTTTGGTCGAAAACGTATTCTATATGGAGTGCCAACCCCGGGATAACCCCAGCTACGTCAGGAATGAAAGGAAATAACCGAGATCGTATGAAGCCAAAACTCTCGACTTTTCAGCGCTATGCGGCTCCATTAGCGGGTTCGGGACGCAGATGTCGCAGGTTCAAATCTGGCCGCTCCAACCCATCGCGAGGAAATCCAACTTCAGCAAGGCTGAAAGCCTGCCCCCGACTAGTCGCGAGCTTATGCGGCTTGGCTTGGCAGACGACTTCGGTCTGGCGATCTAGAGCTCTGGTTGTCTCTACGTTGGATCTCGATTGACACGCGGGTATTGACTCTAGCGCCGTCGATAGAGGATGCACGGGCACAGTCTTCGCATTCTCTGGCATAGGCTTCAACGAGCGTAGCATCCCGCGGAGACAGCATGCTCGCAACCCGGCGCGCCTGTTCTGCGCGTGCGCGCCACACCAGCGCTTCTGATAGGCCCATTTTGGTCATCATGAGAATCGCCACTTCTTCAACAGCGGAAATGCTGACGGTTCGGGGGCGAAAGTTCAATGCTTGAAATTATCTCGGAATCGAGTCTGTCAGCTTGATTCTCGGGGGTCGTGGGTACCTGGCCCGCTGGTTACTGCCAGTCATTCCGCCGATGACAGGCTAGGCATAAATGTTCGAGATCGAGCGGCTAACCAAACCTGCTAAGCCCCCGCCTATGGCGGGGCGAAAACAGGAAGTTTTACAGCTACGGGAATGAAGTCATGAAGTCTCCTTGGGGAACCGCCAAGAACCCTCAAGGAGACCATGATGGAAGCAGAGTTCAATCATCTTAATCACGCGACCTGGGAGTGCAAGTACCACGTCGTGTTTACACCGAAGTACCGCAAGAAGCTTCTTTTCGGCAAGATAAAGCGGCATCTGGGCAAGTGTTTCACGATCTGGCGCGACGGAAGGAGTGCCGGATCGAGGAAGGACATTTGATGCCGGATCACGTTCACATGTTGATATCGATACCTCCCAAATATTCGGTGGCGCAGATCATCGGATACATGAAAGGGAAGAGTTCGATATGGATGTGTGTCCAGTAAAGGCTAGCATGTTCAGCAGGGGACAGTCCTGCCGGGGTAGAAGTTAGAGCCCCGTAGTTCGGATAGCGGAGGAAATGGAAACAGAACCTACGAAGCCTATCGACAAAATCTCCCTGGGGGAGATTAACGAGTCACCGGGCCGTAATAACAGTGAACGCGTTGTGGCCTCGAAAAGAAGTAAGTCCGAGGGCCGAGCCCGCATCCATAGGGCGAAGGCAGCATGAACAGCCGAACACTAACCGACACGACTGTTCATCTCGGCGGGGTGGAAGCGACGGCACGGTGACAAGGACATGCCAAGCAACTGGAGAAGCCTTCCTCGTCCCGGGGAGAAATCGCCGGAGCAAGGTAGGCCGTATAACCGGCGACACCGGGAAGGCGGCCGAAGACGAGAAGGTGGCGGCCGGGTCCGTAGTAGCGACGAAGCGGAGTAATGTCCGTGGAGCCAAGGGGCCCTGCCATTTGCGATGTCTCCAACATAAGGAAGGCAAGGACGAGATGACAAAGGCGTCCATCGATTTGCAAGACCTGAGGCGGAGACTATACGTCAAGGCGAAGGCTGAACCGTCCTGGCGTTTTTGGGGACTGTACGTCCACGTTTGCAAGATGGAGACGCTGCGCGCTGCGTACGAGATGGCCAAAAAGAACGATGGAGCACCGGGAATAGACGGGGTCACGTTCGAGGCCATCGAGGCGCAAGGCGTGGAGGCTCTGCTCGAGCAACTACGGGACGAACTGACCGGGCGTACCTATCAGCCACTCCCCGCGCGGAGGCAGGAGATACCGAAGGACGGGGGCAAAGTCCGTGTCCTCTCGATTCCGGCGATCCGCGACAGAGTGGTGCAAGGTGCGCTCAAGCTCATCCTCGAGCCTGTGTTCGAGGCTGACTTCCAACCGGGATCGTTTGGATATCGTCCCAAGCGGACAGCACATGATGCGATCAAGCGAGTGGCTGAAGCAATAGTCCAACGGAAGGTACGGGTTCTCGACTTTGACCTGCGGGCCTACTTTGACAATGTCCGGCATGACCGGCTGTTGGCGAAAGTGGCGCAGCGGGTTGATGACGCGGACATCATGCATCTGCTGAAGATTATGCTGAAAGCCGCTGGCAAGAAGGGCGTTCCGCAGGGCGGTGTGATCTCGCCCTTGCTCAGTAATCTCTACCTCAATGAGGTGGACAAGATGCTGGAGCGAGCGCGGGAAGTCACCCGCAACGGCAAGTACACCCACGTCGAATACGCGCGATTCGCTGACGACCTGGTGGTCTTGATCGACGCCTACAAACGTCATGACTGGCTGATTGGAGCCGTGACCAAACGACTTCGGGAGGAGTTCGCCAAGCTGCAGGTGGAAATCAATGATGAAAAGAGCCGAACAGTAAACCTGGAACGAGGCGAAAGCTTCAGTTTCTTGGGGTTCGACTTCCGCTACCTCCGCAGCCTACGCGGAGCGATGCGGCCGCATTACACGCCCAAGCTCAAAAAGCGGACGGCGCTTCTGCGTGAGCTTAAAGAGGTGTTTCGCCGACACCGGTCGCAGCCGATTGGCAGGGTAATAAGCCTGCTCAATCCGAAGCTCCGGGGGTGGGTGAACTACTTCGCGGTTGGACACTCCAGTGAGTGCTTCAGCTACATCAAAGATTGGGTGGAGAAGAAGGTCAGGCGCCAACTGGCGCAAGCTCAGAAACGAAAGGGCTTCTGCTGGAAGCGGTGGAATAGGGCGTGGCTGTACGACACTCTCGGGCTGTTCAACGGCTATCGAGTGCGACACGACGGACCGAAAGCTGCCCCAGCCGGATAGGTCCCATAAGCCTTGGCGTGAAGTAAATGGGGGCGCGCAGTGCGGGAAATCCGCATGCTGCGTGCGACGCGGAGGGGACTGGAAACGTGGCGCGGTCGAAAGGCCTGCCGGCGCGCCAGTCCTCGACCCTACCGCGCAGAATGTCGAACGCAAGATGCGGAATTTTCTGGGCCACAAATTCTGGGCGCGCGGGTACTTTGTCACGACCGTTGGCCGGGACGAGGAAGTGATCCGAGCCTTGTGTGTGCCGAAAATTAGATTCTGCAATATTGATGGTGAAGGCCGCCAAGGACAGGTCGTGAGACGACGGCGCCGAGGCGCTCAATCGCGCGATGGAGAGGGGCGTCCTTGTTCAGAGATCGATGGGTCCGCGACATATTATAATAGGCGGCATATCCGCGTAGGATCCGGCGCAGGTGCGCTTCGCCAAACACGATCATGTGGTCGAGACATTCGCGGCGGATCGAGCCGATGAGTCTCTCAACGTAGGCATTCTGCCAGGGCGATCGGGGTGCGATCGGGTGGTCCCGAATGCCCATTGCACGGATCCGCTGCACGAAGACTGGACCATACGAGGTATCTCGATCTCGAATGAGATATCGCGGCGCGTGGTCCCATGGGAACGCCTCGGTGACTTGGCGCGAGATCCAGTCCGCGGTTGGGTTTGCCGTCACGCCAAACGACACCCAAAGTCGTCGTCCGTGGCGCACAATGACAAGACAATACAGAATTTGGAATGCGATCGTCGGCAGCACAAAGAGGTCGACCGCCGCGATGCCGTCGACGTGATTGCTGAGAAACGTCCGCCAGCCCTGAGACGGTGGCCGCGGGTGGCGGCACATGTACCGAGCGACCGTCGACTGGGCGACCTCGAAGCCGAGCTTGAGCAACTCACCATGAACACGCGGCGCGCCCCAAAGTGCGTTTGCACGGCTCATCTCGCCAATGAGCGTGCGCAGCTCAGCCGAGACCTTCGGTCTGCCAGCACGGTTGCGGGATCGCCAGCGCCAATACGCCCGAAACCCGGCACGGTGCCAGCGAATGATGGTCTCCGGCCTGACAATCGCAACCACCTCAAGGACGGACGGAAACCAGCGATAGAGCCAAACAAATAGAAAACGATCCGTATTGTTGAGGTGCGGTCGTTTCGGCGTTCGCCGGCGAAGCACATTGACCTGTTGCCGCAGGACCAGGTTTTCCGCTTCCAGCGTTGCTCTGGCCTTGAAGCGCGAACACAGGATACCGAGAATCAGCTTGAACAGATCGGTCATCGGATGCGAGCTTACGCCGTCCGCTTGCTGCGTCTATGCCGAATCGAATTTTCGGTACACACAGGCGTCGAGATAGCGCGTTTCGGTGGACGTTCCATGCAACCGGAGAAGAAGATCGATGGCCATCGACGTCCCGGAGGGCATTTCCATGTCTCCCTCGTCCGTGATCGGAATCAGCAGGTCTCTTTCGTTCGGGGTCGTCGAGAACGAGCCGTCCGGTCGGCTGAACCGATCGAGCATGCTGTCTGCGAGCCCGGCGGCGCGATTCTGCCAGATCTTGTCGCCCGTGACCTCAAACAACGTCATGAAAGATGCGCCGAGCGAGGCATAATCCTGCAGAAATCCGTCCGTTTGTGCCGCATCGTGAAATATTTCATGTTTGAGTGCACCGGTCTTTTGCTCGTACGCAAGCGACCATATTCGCTCGGCCGCCATCTTCGCCCAATTCAAGAATTCGGGTTCGCCCAGGGTTTGTCCGCTTTCGGCGAGTGCCGCAATTGAAAGCCCATTGAGCGAAATCACCATCTTTTCGTCGCGCGCCGGTTGCCGGCGTTTTTCGCGAGCCGCCATTAACCTGGCTCGATCGGCCGCGAACTCGGAAAATAGCTGCGTGACGTTATCGAGCCCGGCGTCCTTAAGCGTTTGATCGATGGGAACGCGAAGCCGCAACACGGCCGGCGGTTGGCCGTCGACATCGCGCGGATGCACGACGTCAGGGACATTCGGCCTCGGCACCGGCGTCAATCCATAGGCGTTGAGCAAGCGCGCCGCTTCCTTCGCGCCCAGGAGAGATGATATCTCACCACGCGTCCACAGGTAGCCTTCGCCTTCCACGCCATCCAGCTGCGCATCGCGCGCGGTGTAGAAGCCGCCATCGCTCGCCATCATGTCCTTTGCCAGATATCGGGCCGTTTCGATCGCGATTTGGCGGTAAAGCGGCTTGCCTGTGCTCTGAAAGGCCGCCGTATACAGCTGTAGAAGCTGTGCATTATCGTACAGCATCTTCTCAAAATGCGGAACCGACCAGGTGGGCTCGGTGCTGTAGCGATGAAATCCTCCGGCGAGGTGGTCGTGGATGCCGCCGAAGGCGATGGCATCGAGCGTACCCGAGACAGCAGAAAGAGCTGCTGAGGTGCGATTGATCCGATAATCGCTCAGCACCAAGGCAAGACGCGGTGCGTTGGGAAACTTCGTGCGGCTTCGATCGCCAAGCCCGCCATATTGCGGGTCGAACTGCGGCAACAACGTATCCCGCGCCTTGGCCATCCATGCGCCGGGATTGACCCGTGCAGAGATATTGCCGCTCATGGCCGACTGTACGCGGCGCATTGCGGTCATGACGTTTTCGGCGACGCCCAGGACTTGAGCTCGATCGGATGTCCATCCTTGATTGATTGAGGTCAAAACAGTCGGGAAGCCCGGACCGGCCCTGGGATCATCTTTCGGCGGGAAATAGCTTCCCGCGTAAAAGGGCTTGAGATTAGGGGTGAGGAAAAGATTGTTCGGCCAGCCGCCTTGCCCGGTCATGATCTGTCGCGCCAGCATGTAGATGCGATCCAGATCCGGTCGCTGCTCGCTGTCGACCTTCACATTGACGAACCATTGATTCATCAATTTCGCGATGTCCGGATTCGAATAGATCGTCCGTTCGGCGACGTGACACCAATAGCAAGTGCTGTAGCCGATCGAGATGAAGATCGGCTTGTTTTCTTGTCTTGCTTTTGCCAACGCCTCGAGACCCCAGGGGTACCAATCAACCGGATTATGGGCGTGCAGGAGCAGGTAGGGATCGTTCGAGTCGATGAGCTTGTTTGTGTATTTGTGTTGAGCCGTGGCGTTATCGGCGGGGAGATCTCTGCCCGCCGCGTCGTCGGCCAAGGTTGAGCTCGCATGGGACCAGGCGAGGACGCTGATCACGGCAACACCGATGCGATTCCTTGTCAGGGTCCGCTTGATTGCCCGATACACGAGTCCGGCCGTTACCGCTATCATGGCGTTGCTTCTCCCGTCGTGCCCGGCTTGACTTGTCTTGCCTGTGCGGAAACCGCACCATAGGTGCATACCGCGTAGGGTACGAAATAAGTCAGGACGACTTTGATCCAATCGACCGAACCGGTACCGATGATGGCGTCGCCCTGGTTGATGAGGTTCAGGATGGTTCCGACGATAAGCGCGACATATAACGAGCAACGCGGCACGCCGTCAGAAACCGCGCAATGGCATGCGATCTTCCATTTCGGGATTTCGTTCATGGCACGCAGTTCCCTCCCACGCGTTTCAAGGTGCTCCAACCAGCCCCGGCAATTCGCTCAGCGATCTCACCTCGCGATCGGGACGGCCAGGCAGACGCTCGCGCCGCTGAGCGTAGCGGTTGCACCAGACGACCTGCATCCCGAATGCCGAAGCCGCGTAGGCATCCCAGGCGTTTGAAGACTGAAATGCAATTGCCGAAGCCGGCACCTTGAGTCGGTCCACGGCGAGTTGGTAGACCTTCGGATGCGGCTTGTAGATCCCGACTTCCTCGACCGAGAGCACGGCATCGATCAGGCCAACGAGGTTGGCACTCTTCACAACAGCGTCAAGCATTTTCGGTGAACCATTCGACAAAATCGCCGTCTGCAGGCCGGCCTGCTTGAGGCGCTTGAGCACGGCAGGCACCTCCGGAAACGCATCGAGCGTCAGATAGAGCGTCATCAGCCGCTCGCGCAGGCCCGGCTTTTCGATACCCAAGGTCTCCAAAGCGAAGTCGAGCGCATCGCCGGTGACTTGCCAGAAATCCTCGTGACGATCTTGGACGGCGCGCAGCCACGTATATTGGAGCTGCTTCTCCCGCCAAAGTCCGGTCAGTCTGTCGATGTCGTCCCCGAGCAGATCCCGACAGCCTTTGGCCGCGGCGGCGAAATCGAACAGTGTTCCGTAGGCATCGAAAACGCACGCCCTTACGCCTTCGAGAGGTGCCTCAGTCATCTGCTTTACCTCACGCTGATACGTCTGTGGTCGTTCACCGTCGAATCCTGATCAGGAAAGCGCCGGCATCAGTTCCAGGTCATTGGTGTTTTGATGATTTTGAGGGTGGGGGCAAGGCTATCCTTCCCGTGCGCTCGGAGCAAAGCGAACGGACGTCCGACAGACGGGGTTCTTGAACTTATTTCGCTCGACCGCACAGGAAGGTTACGTGTTCGGAAAAGACCGGCAATTGAAAAAGCCCAGCTGAGGCATTGGGCGGCGTCGGTTGAAGCCCGCCGAGAACGGCGCAAGAAATATGTCGAACAACGAGACCACGGCACGGTACCTGAATGATTCAGAGATGTCGCGCCGACGAATGGCCGGTAACCTGTTCGGACGATGGGGCGAATAGAGAAATCGAGTAGATCGCGAGCCGGAGGTGCTGAGGAGGCTCACCAGTAAAGTTCCTCGTCTAATTACCCAATTGGAAGGGAGTCTTGCGGAACAGCGTCTCGATCAGCGGGCATTCCGGCTGCGTGCCATCGGCGCATTGCGCGACCACGTCCTTGAGCACTCGCTCCATACGTTTCAGATCTGCGATCTTCGCTCGTACATCGTCAAGGTGGGCGGCGGCAACGGCGCGTACCTCGGCGCAGGGCTGGTCACGCTCATCGACGAGATGCAGCAGCTCGCGGATTTCATCGAGGGAGAAGCCGAGCTCGCGCGCCCGCAGGACAAACCAAAGGCGCCGCTCGTGCGTCGTGTCGTAGCTCCGATAGCCGCCGGCCGTACGCGGCGGTTCGGGCAAGAGCCTCACCTTCTCGTAGTACCGCACGGTCTCTAAATTGCAGCCCGTCCGCCGGGCCAGTTCGGCCCTTTGCAGGCCCCTCACGGCAGCTTGATCGCGCATCGCAAAGTTCCTCTTGAGCCTGTAGTAACTACAGACTGCATCCTAGGCCGCGTGATCGATTTCGGCAATGAGAGCGAGGATAGATATGGATGCATCGCGTCCCGGAACGGTCGAGGGTGCGGGCGACCTGCACGTCGGTGAGCGTCGCCAGGTGGAGCGCCAGCATCTGATTGCCGCCGGCGGCATTCTCGGCGCGCTCGCGGCCTCGTCCTGCTGCATCGTGCCGCTTGTCCTCTTCAGCCTCGGCGTCGGCGGCGCCTGGATCGGCAACCTCACGGCGCTAGCGCCTTACAAGCCGCTATTCGTGGCGGGCACGGCTGGCATTATCGGCTACGGCCTCTACCTGGTTTACTGGAAGCCTGGGCAGGCCTGCGCCGACGGCGCCGCCTGCGCCCGCCCGATCCGCAGCCGCTTCGTGAAGCTCGCATTATGGTTTGCGACGGCGCTCGTGGTCGCAGCCTTTGCATTCGACTACGTCGCCCCGCTGCTGCTCGGCGCCTAAGAAAAAAAGGAGACGCCCCCATGAGGAAGCTTTTGAGCGCTCTCGTTCTGGCCGGTACGGTCGCCACGGCGCCTGCCGCCCTTGCGGCCGAGCGTACCGTCGTCTTCGCCGTCGACAACATGACCTGTGCCTCGTGCCCCTATATCGTGAAGTCCTCGATGGCGGCAGTCCCTGGTGTTTCGAGGGTAGCTGTCTCATTCGAAGCCAAGACCGCGACCGTGACCTTTGACGACGCGAAGACGAACTCCAACGGCATCGCCGCCGCCAGCATGAACGCGGGTTATCCGGCGCACCTCACTCGGCAAGGTAGTTAAAGAGGGGGTGAAGCCGTGAATGACTGTTGTGTATCCTCATCATCGCCCCGGAACGGGGCAGCGGCCTGCACCTCTGCGATACTGCCGAGCTACACTGTGCGGCCGGGCGTGACGTTTCCTGACTGGTCAGTGGTCACGTCGCCGGCGGTCCATGACGCCTTGCAGGCCATGGTCGGCTCCGACCATGTGTTCGCTCGCTGGAGCGGCTACGATCCCGCCACGGACCGCGTTCGCGTTGCGCTGCTGCAACGCTACGCCGAAGACGGACGAGCCCCGACCACGGGCGCGCTTGCGGAGCGCGCGGCGGTGAGCGAGACGGCCGTGCGGCCGTTGCTCGAAGAACTCCGCCGTCGCGACCTGGTCGTGCTCGAAGGCGAACAGATCGTCGGCGCCTATCCCTTCACCGATCGCGACACCGGGCACCGGGTTGCACTGGACGGACGCGATCTCAACGCCATGTGTGCGGTCGATGCGCTCGGCATCGGTGCCATGATAGATCGTGACGTCGCGATCGCATCGCGCTGTCGGCATTGTGGCGCGCTGATCCGGATCACCACCCGGGACCGCGGCAGAGCCTTGGCCCATGTCGAGCCGCAGACAGCCGTGATGTGGCAAAGCGTTCATTATGAAGGCGCGTGCGCCGCGAACTCGCTGTGCGCGACGACCGCCTTCTTCTGTTCGGACGACCATCTCTCCGTCTGGCGCCGTGAGCGTTCCGCAGACGAGCCCGGTTTTCGGCTGTCGATCGAGGAAGGGCTGGAGGCCGGTCGCGCACTCTTCGGGCCGAGCCTTGCTGGCCTCGATACGGCGTCACGACTGTCGGCCGGCTCGCCATCGAAAATCGGCTCATTGGTAGACCGCCCCTTCCGCGCGAACGATCACAACGGTGGCTCCTACGATCTCGTCGTCATAGGCGCCGGCTCGGCCGGGTTCTCGGCCGCAATCACAGCCGCCGACCTGGGCGCGCAAGTAGCGCTCATCGGCAGCGGCACCATCGGCGGCACCTGCGTCAATATCGGTTGCGTGCCGTCGAAGACCCTGATCCGCGCAGCCGAGGCGCTTCACAACGCTCGCGTGGCAGCTCGTTTTGCCGGCATCACGGCGCAGGCCGAACTGACCGACTGGCGCGGAACCATTCGTCAGAAGAACGCACTGGTTTCCGAGTCGCGCCAGGCCAAGTACATCGACCTGCTCCCGGCCTATAATGGCATCGCCTATCGCGAAGGTCCGGCGCGCCTCGTCGAAAGTGGTGTCGAGCTGGATGGCACACGAATTTCGACCGGCAAGATCATCATCGCGACCGGCGCGCGGCCAGCGGTCCCCGCCATTCCCGGCATGGACACCGTGCCGTATCTGACCAGCACCACGGCACTCGACCTCGAGGAATTGCCGCGATCGCTGCTCGTGATCGGCGGCGGTTATATCGGGGCTGAGCTCGCCCAGATGTTCGCGCGCGCCGGCGTCAAGGTGACGCTCGTCTGCCGGTCCCGTCTGGTCCCCGAAGCCGAGCCTGAGATCGGCGCGGCACTGACGGGGTATTTCGAGGACGAAGGCATCGCCGTGGTCTCCGGCATCGCCTATCGCGCGATCCGCAGGACCGAGACCGGCATTGCGCTTGACGTTGTACGCGACGGCCGTGACACGACGATCGGCGCCGATCAGGTGCTCGTCACCACCGGGCGTACAACCAATATCGAAGGCCTTGGGCTCGCCGAGCACGGCATCGCCCTTTCGCCGAAGGGTAACATCGTCGTCGACGACCGTATGCGCACGACACGAGCCGGCGTCTATGCCGCCGGCGACGTCACCGGCCGCGACCAGTTCGTCTACATGGCCGCCTATGGCGCCAAGCTCGCCGCGAAGAACGCCCTGAATGGCGATAGCCTGCGTTACGACAACAGCGCCATGCCGGCCATCGTGTTCACCGATCCGCAGGTGGCGAGCGTCGGACTGACGGAAGCAAGGGCGCGTCGCGCGGGGCGCGCGGTTCAAATCTCCACGATAGGTCTCGACGAGGTGCCGCGCGCACTCGCCGCCCGCGATACCCGCGGGCTCATCAAGCTCGTGGCCGACGCGCACAGCGGCCGGTTGCTTGGCGCGCACGTTCTGGCGCCCGAGGGAGCCGACAGCATCCAGACAGCGGCACTTGCGATCCGGCAGGGGCTTACGATCGATGACCTCGCCGAGACGATCTTTCCCTATCTCACCACCGTCGAGGGCCTGAAACTGGCAGCGCTGTCGTTCGGCAGGGACGTTGCAAAGCTGTCCTGCTGCGCCGGTTGAAGACGGGTTCCGGTTCAAGAGACCGAGGACGCGAATCTTATCGGTCAAGTTTGGAAATCTTCGGTACTCCCGCGCGCCTTTGGGTTTACAGTAATTCGAGAGGGAGCGCCCGGGAACCGTCGCGGGGCTCCGATTGTCGGGACGTAACCTTTCGGCCGTCCGGGCGAATTTAGTGTCGGGCGAGCTGTGACTTGCCCGCCTGAGAGGCGACCCGCGTAGGTCGCACAGCCAACCCGCAATCGGAGGAACAAAATGTCCAATCGTATGCTATCCGCGCTGGTCGCCGGCGCCTTCGCCACAGCTATCGGCTCACTCGCTGCAACATCGGCCGGGGCCCAAATGAGCAAGGGCGACATGGAAAAAATGATGAAGGAAAAACAAGCGATGACGATGAAGGCGATGGAGGGCGGCAAGATGGAGAAGTGCTTCGGCGTGGCTCTGAAGGGCCAGAACGACTGCTTTGCGGGAGCGGGCACCACCTGCGCCGGGACCAGCACGGCCGATTACCAGGGCAACGCGTTCAAGCTCGAGCCGAAAGGCACCTGTACGACCATGCAGACGCCGAGCGGGCCGGGAAGCCTGACGCCGAAGAAGACTTGATTGCAGATTGAATCGGGCAGGCTGCACAGCAGCCTGCCCGCATCCCGCGTTGGTCGGAGGTCGCAGTGTTGCTTTCATCTTCTCCTGCAAAAGATCCCATTCCGCCGCGTGGAGGCGTCGGCCTCAA
Organism: Bradyrhizobium erythrophlei; assembly: GCA_900129675.1. Classification (GTDB taxonomy): domain Bacteria; phylum Pseudomonadota; class Alphaproteobacteria; order Rhizobiales; family Xanthobacteraceae; genus Bradyrhizobium; species Bradyrhizobium erythrophlei_A. Next base: position 636,718 of record FSRD01000002.1, read on the forward strand.
GGCCGAGCACTACCGCACGATCATCGAGACACGGCCGGACACCGGTTTCTTTGAAGTCCATGCAGAAAACTACATGGGCGCGGGAGGCCCTCCGCACCGTTATCTGTCGACCATTCGCGAGCAATACCCGCTGTCGCTGCACGGCGTCGGGTTGTCGATCGGTGCCGATCGGCCGCTCGATAAGGACCATCTTCAACGCCTCAAGCAGCTCATCGAACGTTACGATCCCGGTCTATTCTCGGAACATCTGGCCTGGTCATCCCATGACACCGGTTTTTTTAACGATTTGCTGCCGGTGCCATACACCTCCGAGGCGCTCACGCGCGTCGCTGAACATATCGATCAGGTGCAGAGCTTCCTGCGCCGGCAAATGCTGCTGGAAAATCCCTCGACCTACCTCGCTTTCGCCGAAAGCACTTATTCGGAGATCGACTTCATCGCCGAAGTGGTCCGACGAACGGGGTGCGGCCTTCTTCTCGACGTCAACAATGTCCACGTCGCATCGACCAATCAGCTGTGGGATCCCAATGCCTATATCGACGCCTATCCGCTTGCGCACGTCCAGGAGATTCATTTGGCGGGCTATACAAGGGAAGCCGATGATAACGGACAGCCGCTTCTGATCGATACGCATGATCGCCCTGTCGACGAGATCGTCTGGAATCTCTTCACGCATACGGTGAGCCTGATCGGCCCGGTTCCGACGCTGATCGAGTGGGACGCTAACGTTCCTTCCTGGCCGACGCTCAAGGCCGAGGCAGAACGCGCCGAGGCGGCAATGCTTGCCGCAAGGTCCGGGGAGAAGCGCTATGCAGCGGCTCGCTGAACGGCAATGGGACTTTGCTGAGGCACTGCTCAATCCCGAGCTGCCAGCGCCGCCCGGGCTTGTCGGCCCCGACAAGCGCCCCAGTCCGAAGCGGTTTTCTATCTATCGAAACAATGTCGTGGCCGGCCTGACGGAAACTCTGAAAGACGCTTTCCCGGCGGTACGGCGCATCGTCGGGGCGGACTTTTTCCAGGCCATGGCGCGCGCGTATGTTGTGGCGGAGCCGCCGCGTACGCCGATCCTTCTGGATTACGGAGCTGGCTTCCCGGATTTCATCAGACAATTCGAGCCGGCGGCGAGCCTGCCTTACCTGGGGGATGTTGCGCGTATCGAGCGTGCCTGGACCGAGGCCTACCACGCACCCGAGGCTTCGCCGCTTGATCCGGCGGCGTTCACGGCCATCGAGCCCAGCCAGCTTCCTGAGATCCGTCTCCTGCTTCACCCGTCGGTCCGTGTCGTCCGGTCGCAATTTCCGGCGCTCACGATCTGGCAAATGAATATCGGTGACGGTGTCCCGGCGCCGGTCGATCTCGCCGCCGGCGGGGAGGATGTGCTCGTTGTGCGGCCTGTGGCCGACGTTGAAGTCCGGTCCGTTCCCGGGGGTAGTCTGGAGTTTATTCGAGCGCTGGCCGGCGGGATGTCGGTCCTTGCCGCCTTGACGGCGGCGATTTCGGTCGATCCTGGCTTCGATCTGTCGACCAATCTTTCGGGGCTCATGCAGGCCGGGGCCCTGGTGGGTTACACCTTCGCCAGGGAAGAAAAATCACGAAGATCGGCGAGGCTGTCATGACCGCGGTCAGAGCGCTTGTGAACGTGACTAGCGTGGAACACGCCATAGAGGACATTGCCGAGTGGCTCAGTCGGGTGGCCCTGGCCGTGGCGCCGCCGCTTCTCCGTGTGGCGTTGGCCGTGCCCTTCTTCAAATCCGGGCTGACCAAGTGGGATGGCTTCCTGTCGCTGTCTCCGGCCGCGGTTTTCCTGTTCGAGGACGAGTTCAAGCTGCACATCTTCGGCCAAGCCTACGAGTTCCCTTTGCCCACGGCAGTCGCATTCTTCGACGGCGTCGCCGAGATCGCTCTCCCCGTGCTGCTGGTCATTGGCTTGGCGACCCGCTTCAGCGCGCTCGGGCTTTTGATCATGACGGGCGTCATACAGCTCGTCGTCCCGGAGGGCTGGGCGAATTTTCATCTGCCATGGGCGGCGCTTGCAGTCGCCACGATCGCCCTCGGCGCAGGTACGCTGTCGCTCGATCATCTGATCGACATGCTACGTCGCCCTCGGATCGCGCAAGGAGGCACGTGATGCCTACTCGCTTCCTGCGGCACGGCGATACCGACATACACGTCCTCGCGCTGCAACGCGGAGCCGGTTGCCGATGACCCAGAAGCCGCGCAGCCACCCGCCGTCGCTAAAGCTCGTAGGGACTGACGGGAGCGACGCAGCTCAAGCTGGGCCGATCATCCGAGACGTTGATTGGAGCATCCTCATGGCCCGCGCCCAGGATGGCGACGGAGCCGCCTATCACCGACTTTTGCAGGACATCGTGCCCTACCTGCGTTCGCTCGCGTCGCGGCGGCACCGCGATCCAAACGATGTGGAAGACGCCGTCCAGGACATTCTGCTGACCATCCATTCAATCCGGCAGACCTACGACCCGGGTCGGCCGTTCGGGCCGTGGCTGGTTACGATCGCCAACCGTCGATTCATCGATCGGCTGCGCCGGCAGGGCCGCGTCCGAGCCCGAGAGACGCCTCTGACCGCCGAACATGAAACCTTTTCGGAAGCCCGAGCGAACCTGCAAGAGAGTACCGATCGGCACGAGCTCGGGGGAGCGATCGATAATCTCCCTCCGAGGCAACGGCAAGCCATCCGGTTGCTCAAACTCAAGGAGATGTCATTGAAGGAGGCCGCGGTGGCGAGCGGGATGTCCATTACATCTCTCAAAGTCAACACACACCGCGCCCTGAAGAGCCTACGTAAAATGCTGGTCGATCGGAGCGAACCGTGATCAAGACACCGGACCTCATCGCGTCGCTTGCTGCGAACGCAACGCCGGTACGGCGGCTGCGGCCGCCCGTGATGCGGGCAGCTTGCTGGCTTCTGCTCGCGGCCGCGGTACTGACGCTGCTGGCCATTAATCAGGGAGTTCGCCCCGACTTCGCTCAGCGGCTGCGGGAACCGGCCTTTGTCATTTGCATGGCGGCCTCGCTTCTGACTGGCGTGCTCGCAGCGATCGCGGCCTTCCTGGTCAGCCTCCCGGACCGGTCCCGCCTTTGGCTGCTCCTGCCCATGCCGGCTCTCGTCCTCTGGCTGTCGAACATCGGTTATCAATGCCTGGTTCAATGGATCGACATCGGACCTAACGGCGTTAGCTTGGGAGAGGCCGCGCGTTGCTTTGCAACACTCGTTCTGACCAGTCTGCCCTTGTCGCTCGCGATGCTCGTCATGTTGCGCTACGCGGCTCCGCTCCGTCCAACGGCCGTCACCTTGATGGGCAGCCTAGCGGTGGCTGCGATTACGGCGACGGCGCTATCGCTGTTTCACACCGTCGACGCCACAGTGATGGTCCTGATGTGGAATCTCGGAACGGCGGTCGTGTTCGTCAGTTTGGCAGGCGTGTTCGGCCGAACAATGTTCCGATGGGTCGCGCCGCGGACGTTCGATGCCAGAGACTGAAGCCCTGAAGGGCGCAGGAATGCACTTCATAGGCAAACGGATCCAGTGCGAGTCGCGCTCCAGGCGATTCAGATAAAACAACGTGTCGCTCATCGGCGCACGACGATTTACGCAACCTACAGCAGGAGAAACTGATGCAAAGACGACTGTTCCTCATTTCGGCGCTCGCCGGATCCTTGGCTTGGTGGATAGCGATGTCCGCGGCGAGCGCGACGGAACGCAAGGTATTTGACGCTGCAAGCTTCGAGGCGGCGCAGCAACGTGGTGCGCGCATTCTCGTTGATATTTCGGCGACATGGTGCCCGACCTGCAAGGCGCAGGAGCCGATCATCGATTCGCTTGCCGAGCAGTCAGCGAACAAGGATCTTGTGATCTTCTCAGTCGATTTTGACGGCCAGAAGCCGATTGTCCGAAAATTCCGCGCGCAGAGTCAAAGCACCCTGATCGCATTCCGGGGCAAAACCGAGACGGCTCGTTCGGTGGGCGATACGGACCCAAGCTCGATCGCAGCCCTCGTCCAGTCCACCTCGGCCAAATGAGGACGACGTAATGGCAAATAGTGCCAGTCTGCTCGCGCTCTTGGCCGGCGTCCTGTCGACGCTGTCGCCTTGCGTCCTGCCGCTGTTGCCGCTTGTTCTCGGCGCGGCCCTCTCCGAGCACCGGCTGGGGCCAGCGGCATTGGCCGCGGGCCTCGCCGTTTCATTCGTCGCCATCGGGCTGTTTGTCGCAACGATCGGATTCTCGATCGGACTGGATGCCGGCATTTTCCGCGGCCTCGCCGCGCTGCTGTTGCTCGCGGGCGGAGTCGTCCTCATGGTCCCACGGCTACAGGTTCAGCTGGCAGTCGCAGGAGGTCCGGCGAGCGCCTGGACGGACCGTCGCTTCGGCGGCTTTGCGGTAACCGGGCTGAAAGGGCAATTCGCAGCCGGACTGCTGCTTGGCGCCGTCTGGAGCCCCTGCGTCGATCCGACGCTCGGTGCCGCCTCGGTCCTCGCAGCGCAGGGTAAGGACCTCGGGCAAGTCGCAATCGTCATGGTCGCCTTCGGCGTGGGCGCGGCGCTGCCTCTGCTCCTCTTGGGCCTCGTTTCGCGGGACGTGATGTTGCGATGGAAAGAAAGGTTGCTGCGAGCAGGTCAGGGCGGGAAGGCCATCCTCGGCGTCCTGTTGGTTGCTATCGGATTTTTGATCCTGACCGGGCTCGACAGAGAGCTTGAGGCATTTTTGGTCAACATCTCTCCGATGTGGCTCACGCAGCTTACCACACGATTCTGATCATCCAGGAAAAATACCGCGAGAGGATGACCGACATGACCGATCTCGTGACACTGTTTCCGCGACGACCCGTTCCGCCGCTCGATGTCGGACTGGCTGATGGCGGAACCTTCGACATCGCAGCGGAGAAGCCTGCAAGCTTCACGCTCATCGTGTTTTATCGCGGCCTTCACTGCCCCATCTGCAAGACCCAGCTCCGGGAGCTCGAGTCCAAGCTCGACGAATTCGACAAGCGCGGCGTCGCGGTAGTCGCCGTGTCCTCCGACTCGAGAGAGCGCGCGGAGCAGACCAGGCAGGCCTGGGGATTGACGCGGTTGCGTCTCGGCTATGGTCTCGACCTCGCTTCCGCGCGCCGCTGGGGATTGTTCATCTCGACGGGACGTGGAATGACATCGACGGGCGTCGAAGAGCCCGCGCGTTTCTCGGAGCCGGCGCTCTATCTGATCCGACCGGATGGCGCGCTGTACTTTGGCAGCGTGCAAACCATGCCATTTGCGCGCCCACACTTCTCCGACATTCTTCCTGCAATCGACTATGTCCTGAAGAATAATTACCCCGCGCGCGGCGAAGTGACAGAATTGTCTGGCTAGAGCGTGATGACTTTTCTCCGAATCGTCATCCCGCTCTATCTTTTTGTTTGAGCATGATCTTTCCGGAAAACCGGTACCCACTTTTCCGGATCATGCTCTAGAGCCTGTCCTCAATTGAGCCAAATGACTGCGGCGGCGAGATGGACTGCGGCGAGAAAGTTTCTGGCGGTCTTATCGTAGCGGGTGGCTATGGCTCGGTACTGTTTGAGCTTGCAATAGAGGTTTTCCATGAGGTGGCGCGCTTTGTACAGTTCCTTGTCGTAGGCGCGTTGGAGCTTTCGATTGCTCTTGGGCGGGATCACCGGCGTTTTTCCTGCCGCAAGCAGAGGCTCGATGACACGTAGATCGGCATCGAAGGCCTTGTCCGCCAACAAGGTATCGGCCTGCATCTGAGGCAGCAGCGCGTCAGCGCCTTCCAAATCGTGGGCTTGCCCTGCGGTCAGCAGGAACGCCAACGGATTGCCAAGTGCATCGACCATGGCATGGATTTTGGTGCTCAACCCGCCTTTGCTGCGCCCGATCGCCTGGTCTTCGCCGTCTTTTTTTGGGCGCCGGCACTGTGCTGGTGCGCGCGTACGATAGTGCTGTCGATCATGGCGTATTCATTGTCCGCGTCGGCAGCCAGCATCTCGAACATCTTCTTCCATACCCCGCTCTTCGCCCAGCGCGAAAATCGGGTATGAATCTTGATCGGGTCGCCAAAACGTTCCGGCAGATCCCGCCAGGGCATGCCGGCGCGATAACGATAGAGAACTGCTTCTACAAACAGCCGATTATCCTTGGCCGTAGCGCCGACGTGACCCTCACGTCCCGGCAAAATATTCTTGATCCTGTCCCATTGATCGTCGCGAAGGGCGTAACGGCGCATTCAGTCAACTCCGAATCAAGTTGACCTCCCATGAATCACTTGGGGAACCTCTTGGGAATCCGCTAATTGAGGACAGGCTCTAGTACTACTGCATCACAAATTTCGTGGCGACGGTTTTTCTGACGATTGAAGCCGCGCAGCATGGACATCGCGACATGGTCTTGACGAGCGCGACGATCAATCGACGGCGCATGGTGGCGACAGAGTTGGGGATGTGACGTTCAGGCCGCAATGGCGGAGCCTCTGGGTCGGTAACCGTCGCGAACGGCAAGTTCCTGGAACAACGCGGCGGAATGAGGTCTTGAGGGGGGAATCGTCTCCCTCTCGGAGACCAGGAATCCGTAGGCTGCGACGCACAGTGTGGCGTGGTGGTGGAAGCCGCGCCATCCTCGTCCTTCGAAATGTCCGAGCCCGACCTCCTGCTTGAGTTCCTGATAGTCGCGCTCGATGCGCCAGCGCAGCTTGGCAATATCGACCAGTTGACGGAACGCGATGTCTTTCGGAAGGTTCGACAGCCAATATTTGGTCGGCTCCTTCTCGCCTTCGGGCCACTCGATCAACAACCACTCTTCCGGCCGGCTTTCGGTGAGCTTGAAGTCGCGGCGCGCGGCACGAACCCGCACCCGAGCAAAGCGCGAAGACAACCATTCAGCCGAACCCTCCCGCCATTTGACGACACGCCAGGCGCGCTTAGGCAGACCGAGAGCAAGTTCCTTGACGGAGATCGGTTGATGCTTGCCGTCGCGGCGCAAGAGCGTCGGTGGCCGCCCGATACCGGACCACTTTTTTGCCGGCAATGGCCCCGTGCCCGGCGCCCATACGGTGGTGGTCGACAGAATGCCGGCAACGTAGGTCAACCCCAGCGCCGTGATGTCGGCACGTAACTCGCTGTTGTTGCCATAGCCGGCGTCCATCAGCACCACGCCGCGAGGAAGACCGGCCGCGCAGGCCGCCGTGATCTGCTCGATTGCGATCTCGGGCTTGGTCTTGAAGCTGACCTCCTCAGGCACGCCCGTCTTGCGCCGACGCCCGCTATCTTTTGCCCAGTCCTCTGGCAGATACAGACGGTAGGCCACCGGCAGGCTTGCGTGGTGATTGGCGAGCGATAGCGACACCGCAACCTGACAGTTGTCCTGCTTGCCGAGTTGGCCACAATACTGCCGCGTCACACCAACCGAGTGCTGCCCCTTCTTCGAAAAGCCCGTGTCGTCGATGATCCAGGCTTCGATCGAACCGTGCCGTTCAATCTGAGGAAGTACCAGTTCACGGACCTTGGCCAAGACCTTCTCGTCCGACCACTTTCCCTCGCCAACAAAATGTAGCAACGATTGATGCTGTGCCGCCGTCCGTTCCGGCGCCGTGATCGCCGCCATCGGCTCGACGCTCTTGCGCTCGCAAGGCATCATCAAGCCCATGCAATAGTCCCGCAGCGGCTTGGCCCGGTCGGCGTGCCCAATCACGCTCGTTAGCCCCTCGACATAAGCCGAAAATCGCGATTCAATAGCTTCCGAGCGTCGCAGACCCATCTCAGCCTCCATATGCTGAAGCGTGAATCCCGCAAAATAACCGATTCCGTCGATCAGAACTTGCGCCTTACTGACTCAGTAGTACTAGCTGGCTGGCGTCGCAGTTCCGTTCAGCCCCATTTAAGCGTTCTGAAATCGAAGCCGGTTTCGATCGTCGGCTTGATGATGCGGAAGTAGGGCGACACATCGAAATCGCGCGGAACGAACAGAGAGTGATGACGGATATGCATGATCTCGTCGACGCAACCGGGACAATCTTCGGTCGCCGCCGCGCGATACGCGACGGCGGGAAGGACCGGATAGTGTACCGCCTGAAAGGCTTCCGCGATCAGCGTTGAGCAGATGGCGCGGGTCGGATCGCCGCTCCCGAACGCGATCATGCGCCGGCGAAGCTGCGTGGGGACAGGCGGGGTCGGCAGCAGATAACGCGCAAGATCGACGACGTTCTTCAGATCGTAGCGGTGTCCGAGGCGGGCGATCGCGAAACCGGTAACGGTGCGCCGTTCTTCGTCGCTGAGCCCTACGGGCCGGCAAATTCGAGGGGCCACGCCGACCAACGCCTCAATGCCGATGCTGCGAACGCCGGTCATCAGATCTGCTTCGATGAAGCAGTGTGAGGAATCGGAGAGCCGTCCCTCGCCGTGCGCACCGATATAGAGGGCGGCGTGCGACCAGGTGGATTGCGTCAAGTACTTGATCGCCATGCTGATCTGCGAATTGCCCTCAACCAGCAGAACGTCGGCGCGCTCCAGGCAGGAGAGCAGCCGATTCGAGGGGGTAGGCGGGCTCGTTCCGTGAGCATGCCGCTCCCTGCTCAAAAAGCTTGCGAGAACTCTGCCGATCTTTTCCCGCACCGGATTCATCTTACCCAGCGGGTCCGCTCTCCCTCACAAACGTGTGATCGGTTACGCGGCTGAATCTTGCCCTTCCTTCTCTTCCAGATAGGTCGCTCCGCCGCAACATTGCGATCCGGACGTTGTCGCCATGCTTGGAGTAGGAAGCCCCTGAAATTCGACAGAATCGGATCGGCCGATTATCTCACGTGACGATTTTGATGCCCTTCCAAAATGCGACCTTGCCGGAGATCTTCGATGCGCCTGCTTTCGGGCTCGGATAGTACCACGCCGCGTCTACGTTCTCCCGATCGCCGACCTTCACCGTGAAGTACCGGGCCACGCCCTTCCAATGGCATACGGTTTGGGTACCGCTTTCGAGGAAATATTCCTTGGACAGGGATTCCGGCGGAAAGTAACGATTTCCTTCGACGATTTCGGTTTCCTCGGTTTTTGCGATCACAGTATCGTTCCAGATTGCTTTGACCATTTGCGCCTCTTTTGAGGGGTTGCTGGTTTGCACCGCGCCGTCGGCCTTGACCCACGGCTTCGTCCGACACGAATCTGTTCGTACATCGGCTGGAAAAGGTTACTCTCGCCGCGACCGTTGCGGGCTGACCCAATCTGCGTCGCAATTGCTCGCTTTCCCGACACAAAAAAATTTTCCCGAACGCGTAACCTCGGGGGCGGTGGAAGCGAACTTGCAAGGAGGTGCCGTCGGTCTCGCGATCGACTTGCGTGGTCGACCGTCTCTTGGTCATTTGTCTACCGATGGCGGGGTCGTCGATACAATTTATCCAACGAAGGTCACGCTATGAAATCGCACAACATGCGAGCGCTTGCCACTCTCTCGGCGGCCGCAGCTTTGCTATTCGCGTCAGTCGGCGGAGGGTTTGCCGCGTCGCCCCTCAAATTGGATTTCGTCGCACACGCCGCGTTCTTTTCCGCAGAAACCAAGCAACCGAAGGCGCTCGATCCGCAGGTCTTCATCCGTGACGCCGCCGCGCAGGCAGCGACTGGGCCACAGGGAATAAAGCACGTAGACGGCCTGCGGCCGCCCCTGATCGACCAGGACGCCAAGTCCTCCATGCTCTACAACGCCGAGGACAAGCCGCTCGGATTCGATCTGCAGACGTGGCTTTCGGCTTCCGGAAGCGTCACCATCACCGAGCAAGGCGGAAAGACGGTGCTCGAAGCAAACTTCAAGGGTCTAAGGCCGGACGCGCATTACAGCCTCTTCGAAAACCATTTTGACCACACGCCGGTTTCGTTTACTCCGATCGACGGCACTGGGAATACGAACAGCCTCGTCGCGCAGCCAGACGGCAGCGCAAAGCTGTCGATCACGCTGCCGGACTTTCCCACGCACGCGAACGCCGTCCTGCTCGTCTACCACAGCGACGGCCAGACGCATGGTCTCGAGCGGGGCCGTATTGGAATTGACGCTCACCATCAGCTGATTGCGCGGCCTGAATGACAAGCGATGGGACGGCGTGCTGGACCCGAGCAAGGTATGCCACCGTGGGGTCTGCGTTCGGGCTCGGCTGCGGTTCAAACGACCTACGGCTATGATCCATACGGCGTCACATCGACGAGTGCGCAGCGCGTGTGTTTGTTTTGCCGCTATTGGCCGCAAAGCAGGTCATTCAGCTGCGTCCTCGGGTAACCTTTCCCACCCCAGGAGCGAACTTACAGGAGCGAAATCCCGTAAATGCGATGAGTTCCACGAGGTCAGCACCAAAGTGGTAAGCGTTCTGTTCGTGGCAGAGGAGCGAGACGACATGCGAACAACAGCAGCGCGCTCCATCCGCATAACTCATCGATCAAGCGGCGAAGTCATTGCTGAAGGGCCGCTTGGTTTTTGGGGCATCACGCCGTTTGAAGGAAATCTCTACATCAGCCGAAAATGCCTGAAGACAGGCTACCTGCGACCGAATTGGGTGCCTGGACTGTGCATCTATAAATTTCTGTACGTCTGGCTCGATCTGCGACTTCCCAATGGAGCACGGGAGCCCTTTGTCGGATGGATGTATTGGCTGCCGAACCCGCTGCTGCCGTTCATTGCGTTTCGGCCGGCGGTTCCTCGCTCGTCACCGGCATTGCAGGTCGAAGAGATCGCCGGGTGAGGCGCCCGGAACCGAGGGTCCTTCTAGGGGTTGCCAGCACGTCAGCCGCAGCTCTGGTGCGCCCCAGCTTCAATGGGCCGTCGCGGCGCGATGTCGTCGTCTCGGGTCTGATCGGGACAGTTATGTCCCTTGCGAGCCATGCGGTTGCGGCACCGCAGGCCGGAGATATTCCGACCTTCGAATCCGGCAGACATCAATTTACGATTCTTCGGCCGCAGCGAGAGGTTCCATCGATCAAGCTGTTCCGGCTTGAGGGAGGTGTGATTGATCTCTCATCCCTTCGCGGCAAGCCAGTTCTTTTGAATTTCTGGGCGTCGTGGTGCGCCGCCTGCCGCACAGAACTGCCGATCCTGGAACGACAATACAGAAGCGTCTGGCGGAGAAACCTGCACGTCGCGGCTGTCTCAGAGGATAGGGGCAGTCGCGACGCGGTTGAGCGCTTCATCAAGAAGCTCGAGCTGCGAACTCTTCCGGTGTATTTAGATCCAAACGGCTATGTCGCGTATTCGGACAGCGCCAATGAGAGGAACGCGCCGTTCGCCCTTTACGGGATGCCGATCACCTATCTCATCGCAAGCTCAGGATTGATCGTTGGATACATGCCGGGCGCCGTGGATTGGTCATCGGCTGCTGCAAACAATGTCATTGATTACCTCCGCAACACATAGCGCAACGCGGACAATCGTCCTCGGGGGTGATGCCGCGGCCATACCGCGCTGTCGCTGTTCCACGCCATCGATGCGACCGTGATGATCCTGATGCGGAATTCGACAGGAACAATGGGTGTTTCGTTATCGCATCAATCTATCCTCTGGCAGCAGTCAAGATCGCGTAACCTAGCCTGCCTGCTCTTATCGCGTTGAGAGCGGTCCGCGTGAAATCTTTGACAATCGCGATGTCGAGCCCCGGCAACGCCACCTTGTTCAATCCCAGCATAACTTCGGTTACGAGAAGTCGTGTGCGGACCTGGTTCACGAAGTCGATCAGAGCATCGTTGTGCTCTTCTGTTGCCATTATCTTTAGACCGGCGGAGGCGAGCAGGGCTGCGTATTCCGCGAGCGGCTGGGCATCAGCAACGCAGGCAATCCAGGCCACAAGGCTCTCCAGTTCGGGTGGCAAGCTCCCCTGCCGCGTCAGGTCGCTCAACCCAATCCGACCGCCCAAGCGAAGCACGCGCGCAAATTCCGCGGCCGCAGATTGTTTGTTCGGGAAAGTGCACAACGCGCACTCGCAAACGATCGCGTCGAACGAGCCATCGGCAAACGGCAGCCGCTCGGCATCCCCGCAATAGAAGGTGACCGTCTTGCTCAAGCCGCGCTCGCTGGCGTCGCGCTTCGCCGCCTCTATATTTCGCCGACTGTAGTCGAGGCCGATCACCTCGCACCCAAATCGCGTCGCAAGCGTCAACGCGCTTGTTCCCCGGCCGGCGGCTACGTCGAGGACACGGTTTCGCGGCTCCAAGTTCAACATCCGGCCGAGCCGCTCGGTCAGTTCGGTGCCGCCCGGATGCAGCGAGTCGCCCAGCAGCAACTTTATGGCGTCGCTGTCATAGACAGCCGCGCAGCACTGCTTGATGGCTGTGGGCGAAAGCCCGCCTGGTTCGATTGTGCGCTGGTTTTCCAACTCGTTCATCGGACGTGCGCGTGGTCGCTGAAATCGAATACGACCGGCTTGGGCTGATAGGCGCGGCCCTCTCGTCTGGCGCGCCGTCGCTCCGGCTCCATCGCATTGAGCTGCCGGCGCGCCTGTTCGCGATAGCCGACCGAATTGTAGGCGCAAAACGGAATCTGCTTGCCGCCCGGCAGCAGAAATTCCTTGCAGCATTTCATCAGGTTCTTTTGATTGAAGGTCCAGGGATCCATAAAATCCTGGAGCATGATCATGATCATGCTCTTTGCAATGCTATTGATTGCGAGGTTGTCTGGGAGCTCGCACGCCTGGCACGAAATTGCGACCTGCTGCAGCGATTTTTCCGAACCCGCTATGGACGATGACGACCACAGGCCTTCCAACGCCGTCCTGATTTCACGGCTAAAATCCGGCACGATTCGATTGGTGATGTAGTCGAGGTAATCATTAATATTGATGATGCGTGGCAGTGGGGTGACTTTATCGCCTTCGACAAAGGCGTAGGTCACCGAATTGCAGGTCGGGAAGCAGCACGGCACAGGTACGAAGTCGGAGGTTACGAATTTACCGCCGGTTTGCGTCTCGATCTGCCGAATGATTTCGGGAATTGTCATCCGGTTCATCGGGTCGTGGTTCATATAGCGGCCGGCGTGAAATGCCGGCTGAAAGGTGATGCCGCGGATTGCTGGATGCTCGATCGCAAATTCGACGAGACGGCCGATCTCATGTTCGTTGACGTCGCGCTCGATGGCGGGAACGATGGTTACGTCCAAGCCGATCTGCGCGAGCCGGTCCAGGGCGCGGAGTTTTTCCTCCAGAATATCCGGCTCGCCGCGTATGATCCGATAGGTATCCCGCTCAAAGCCGTCGAACTGGAAATACAACGCGGGCCGTACCTCGTTGAGCTGTTCAAGGAATCGATCGTCCCGGGCGATGCGCTTGCCGTTGGTGTTGACCATAACAAAGCGAATATCGCGTGCCTGTGCGGCGCGAATGAAATCGATAATCTGTGGATGTATCGTCGGCTCGCCGCCGGAAAACTGCACCACCTCGGGCCGGCCCTCGGTCCGCACATAATCGTCGAGCATCTGCCCGACTTCCTCGAGGGTCAGGCTGAAGCCGGGTGCTGCGTCCGCAAAGCAGAGCGGGCAATCCATGTCGCAAGCACTGTTGACCTCGATGATGCCGAGGCAGGCGTGTTGTTCGTGGTCCGGACAGAGCCCGCAATCGTGTGGGCAGCCCAGATCGTGCGCCGTACCGTAGGCCAGCGGTATCGTGCCAGGTTTGTTATAACGCGCGAACGAGACGTAGGCCTCAGCGTCGCCGTAGACCAGCGACATGAACGGCCCACATCGCGGGCAACGCTTACTCATATAGACTTTGTTGTCGCGCAGTAGAATTTTGGCATCGAGAGGCGGGGCAGATGCTTCGTGTCAACTCATGGAATACATAATCTGAATCGGCACGTTGGCGGTCGGCGATACCGCTTACTCCGGCGTCACGACCAGGACCAATGGCCTGCTTGGCATCCATATCAGAAATGTCCTGTTTCATTCGGCGATCACCCTAGTTTCCATACCGACCACAGCAGCACCGGCGACAAGAACGCCGTCGTTAGGCAATAGAAGCAGTAACCTCCAAAGATCATCATATCGCGCACACCGAGGACATTGGCGAGCGTTTGTCGCTGCGCCTGAGAGCACCAGCAACGCTATCCAGCCCCAACGGTTGGGCGGCGAGAGCAACAAGGCGATGATGACGATGTAAAGGACGGCGCCGATATAGCCGTCAGGGATGCCGAATGGTCTGGCGAACGGAGCGTCGGCGATCCCTTCGCACCCCTCGCCAAAGATGGGACAAATCAGGCGGCCGACGAGCCGGCTCTGATATAGCCCGACATAGAGCATCGCAGCGGCACTCGCTGCTGCCACAGCAAACGCAATATAGCGATACATGCTCATTCGTCTGGCCAAACCCCTTGTGGCACCAAATTCCCCAGCGGCTGAGTTCGGTGATTTATTCCACCACCTGGCCCGCCGCGCGCACTAAAACTGACAGCCGCTGTGAAGGTTCGGTCAGGTTCTAAGAAAGGTTACCAGCACCCGGGAATTTTATTGCCTGAGGCTCTTTGCAGATCATCGCTGAGAGCGACTGATGTCCCGGGATATGGACCGCCTGACGGGAAGGCCCTCCACGGCGCAAATTCCCTTACTTCATAATATGAAGTAAGTAGTATTATATTTATAGTCAGCGGTGGGGGAGAGCCATGTGCGTCACGGGCGGCTGTCTTTGTGGGGCGATCCGGTTCGAAGGGGACGCCGAGCCGCAGTTTCAGGTGACGTGCTATTGCACCGACTGCCGGCGAACGAGTGGAGCCGGTCACGCCGCGATGATGGGCTTCATAGACGGCGCGATCCACGTCACGCGGGGTGCGCGCGAGTTTGCTTCCAAGGCCGACAGCGGCAATGACATTGTCCGCGCATTCTGCCCGACCTGCGGCTCGGGCATTTATTCGCGGACCGCGGGCATGCCGCATTTGATCTTCCTGCGCGCATCCGCGCTCGACGATCCCGCGCTGTTTGCGCCTCAGCTTGCGGTGTGGGCGGACCGTGCCCCCGCTTGGGATGCGGTGCCCGCGCCTTTGCCGAAGCGCCGATCGGCAATTAATCGAGGGAGTGCACAATGGCGATAACTGAAACGGGTCGCGAGGCTTTTTCCAGGAGCAGCTTCTGGCTGGGGGTTGCAGCCTATCTGCTCCCCACATTTCCGATTGCTTATGTCTGGCACCTGGTTTTGTTTGCGCCGACCTATGACGCGCTCGGAATTTATCGTCCTGATCCCATCATTCCCTTCGGCTTTGCCTCCATGGTCATTCAGGGAATCATCTTTTCATGGGCCTATCCGCGGCTGTTCGCGAAGCGCGGCGGCGCTATTTTCAGGCCCGGACTGGCCTATGGACTCGCGCTCGCGGTGTTGTCGTGGTCGTTCACGACGCTTGCGGTTGCCGCCAAGAACATCATGGCCTCCGTGCCGCTCTACGTCGAGCTAGAGACGGGCTTTACACTACTGCAATTCGCGATCGTCGGGCCGCTGATAGCGCTCGCCCATCGGAACTGACGGAGAGACGTGATGCCGAAATATGTCATCGCCTATCTCGGCGGCAAGCAACTGCCGAACCCGGAAACGCGGGCCGCACAGATGGCCAAATGGAAGGCCTGGGTCGATGGACTGGGTCACCGCATGGTCAATCCCGGCATGCCGCTAGGGCAGGGCAAGCTCGTGAGCTCAGACGGGGTGTCCGAGCGCGGGCCAAACCATCTGACCGGCTTCTCGATCGTGCTCGCCGACACCATGGATGCAGCGCTCGAAATCGCGCAGCGCTGTCCATTCCTCGAGATCGGCACAATCGAGATCGCCGAAGCGATGGACATGCGCTGAAGACCAGTGGAACGCCGAGATTAACGGATTGACCAGTTCAGGCGGAGCGGTCATGTCATCTGAATGAGCGGAACCCGCTACAATCAATTTTGCGCGCTGGCGCGTGCCGCCGAGATCGTCGGCGAACGCTGGACGCTGCTGATCATCCGCGAGCTGTTGCTCGCGCCAATGCGTTTTGGCGATCTCCGCGAACGCCTCGACGACATCAGTCCCGCGCTCTTGACGGATCGGCTCAATGCGCTGACGGAGGCGGGCGTGGTGCAGCGTGCGGCACTGCCAGCCCCATTCAATGCCCAGGTCTATGAGCTGACTGAGACCGGCCGCGCGATCCAGCCCGCGATCCGCGAGCTGATCCGCTGGGGCGGGCGTTTTCTCTTTCCCATGCGCAAGGGCGAAACCTTCGAGCCGGACTGGGTGTTGCTTGCACTCGAAGCCATCGCGCGCCGCACGGCTGTGCCGCAATGTCGGATCGGTTTGCGTATTCCGTACCCGAATGGAACGGCGGGATTCGTCATCGAGGGCGGCCCCGAGGGGACCCGCATTGCCAAAGGCGAAAGTTCGGGGATCGCCGCGATCGAGGCGCGTTTCGACGTCCTGCTACAGATATTGGGAAGGCATCTGCCGCTCGACGAGGCCATCGCCGGTGGGGCGGCCAAGATCGAGGGGAGCGCACAAACCCTGCGCAAGCTGCCGAGCCTGTTTGAGCTTGCGACCGCAAAGCGCTGATGACTCCGTGCGGTTCAGCGGCCGTTCGCGACGATTGCCCGTCCGATGCCTCCGGTCACCAAATAACGGAACATGTCGTTGATCTGGGAAGGCGCCAATTTCGGCCTTTTCTCGAAGCACCATGTCAGGGCGGTGAGGAAGGTATCCACAACGAATTGCAGCATGAGTTCGCGCGGGACCGCAACATCGTCTCTGACTTCCGACAGGTCTTCCTTCACCAACTCAGCGAGCACACGGCGGATTTCGTTGATAGCGATGCTGCTGCCCTGTCCTCCCAACATGGCGCGATAAACGTCCCAGTAGGTACAGGCATGCTCGAACATCGCGAGGCTGAATGTCAAAACGCTCGCTAAGAGCAGCAATTGCCTGCTTGTATGGCGGACACGGCACTGAGCCGTAAGAACAAAATACGCAGCAATCACCGGGCTTGGGCCTTAGGCGTGCCCCGCAACCCTTACAGTCATAGAAAAACTGGCGGGCGTCGATCGGCATCGCCTCGGTCACCTGATGAGCGCACCTTGGACAGATGAGTGTAGATTGCAACTGCATCAGCGGCTCGCTCTTTCATCCTTGAAAAAGGAGGCCCGATATTGAATCAGCTCAAACCGCGGTCGCCGAGGAGGGGCGAGTAATCAATTACAAACCTGGACTCGGCGGTAAACCCAGCCGTACCCGTCCCAGTACCGCTCGCGAACGACCCGGCAGACCGGCTCTTCGACATAGACCGGTTCTGGCGCATAATAAACCGGCGGCGGAGCGGGGCGTGACGCCAGGGCGCCGCCGAGTAACGCTCCGCCGATAAGTCCGCCCACGACGCCAGCGGCGATTTGACCATTCTCCGCGCTTGCAGGCACAGGCAGCAGAAGCGGACCCGCGGCCAATGTAACAGCCACGATCGCTGATACGATTTTGCCCATAACGCTTTCTCCAACTTGCGGCCGCAAATCGTTCGCGGACCCCCGAACATCATACATCTCGCGATTAACGCCTTCTTAAGTCTGCAGGAAGGCAACAAATTGTTTTTGCGCGGAAACCGTCCGCCCTCTGCGGCCTTGTTTCGAACTGGCAACGGCGGGCGAGAAACCCGCGCGATTTAGCGCGAGTTCACTGACTTCTGAGCGCGGATGCGCTGCTCCCTAGCATTCGATCCACAACGCGCGCTCCCCTGCGCTTCCATTGTTCAGCTGTCGTCATCTCGGTGGAGGACAGGGTTGACCGTTTGGAAGCGTGCACGGCTTTGCTCCCGCTGGAGGCGGCGGAGCTGGACGCGCAGCAGCAGGCGGCGGCGGTGGAGGCGGAGCCGGTCGCGCAACGGGAGGCGGAGGCGGCGGCGGCGGAGCCGGTCGCGCAACGGGAGGCGGAGGCGGCGGCGGCGGAGGTGGCTGAGCCGGTCGCGCAACAGGCGGTGGTGGCGGTGGCGCCGGACGCGCAACGGGCGGTGGCGGCGGCGGTGGTGGTGGAGCCGGACGCGCAGCAGGAGGCGGCGGCGGTGGCGGAGCCGGTCGTGCAACAGGAGGTGGTGGCGGCGGCGGCGGTGGTGGAGCCGGTCGCGCAGCAGCAGGCGGTGGAGGAGGTGGTGGTGGCGCCGGATGTGGAGGTGGCGGCGGTGGCACCGGACGCGCAGCGGCAGGAGGAGGTGACGGCGGCGCGGTCGGGGCTACGACGGCCGGAGCCTTCGGTTGAGTCGGCGGAGTCGGCGGCTGTCCGCCTTTGGTTTCAGGCAGCGTCGTCTTTGGTGCTGGCGCCGGAGTAGCCGATGGTACCGGCGGCGGAGCAGCGGGCAGCGGTTGTCCGCCTTTGGTCTCCGGGGCTATCGGCTTCGGCGTTTGGCCAGGAGTAGGCGAAGGCAGCGGCTGACCCGCGACCGGAGGCTTGCCGCCTACTGACGGCAGCGGCTGTCCGCCAGCTCCCGGCAGCGGCTGTCCGCCTTTGGTTTCCGGGATCGTCGGCGTTTGGCCAGGCGCGGGCGATGCGGTCGGCGAGGGAGAAGGCAGCGGCTGTCCAGCTTTGGTTTCCGGAACGGTCTGCTTCGGTGCCTGGCCGGGAGCAGGCGTTGCCGTGGGTGAAGCAGAAGGCAGCGGCTGACCTGCGACCGGTGGCTTGCCATTTACTGGCGGCAGCGGTTGACCGCCAGCTCCCGGCAGCGGCTGTCCGCCTTTGGTTTCCGGGATCGGCGGCTTCGGCGCCTGGCCAGCAGCAGGCGATGCCGTCGGCGAGGGAGAAGCTAGCGGCTGTCCGGCTTTGGTTTCCGGAACGGTCGGCTTTGGCGTCTGTCCAGGAGCAGGCGATGCTGTCGGCGAGGGAGAAGGCAGCGGCTGACCCGCTTTGGTTTCGGGAACCGTCTGCTTCGGCGCCTGCCCAGGAATGGCCGATGGTGTCGGCGAAGGCGGAGGCGACGGCTGCCCGGTGACGGGCGGCTTGCCATTTGCCGGCGGCGTCCCTGCGGGCTGCGCCTGAGCCGGAGTGTTTGAAGGATTCGTATTCTGAACCGGGATCGCCTTTGGCGCGACCGATGGCGGAAGCGAGGGCGCGAGCAAGGCAGCAGCGCCGGCTCCAGCAATGCCGGCACTTACAATACCGGCGTTGGAGGGCGATGCCTTGGATGCGGCGGCAGGCTGCGTCTGAGATGCAGGGGCCTGAGCTGGAGGGGAGAAAGTTTGGCTCTGCCCACTTGGATTGGTAATCACAACGGTATTGGTGGTGTTATTGACGACAACCGTGTTGTGGATGTTGTTGTAGATGACATTGTTTGGCGGCGGCGCAACGTAGTCCGGCGTGTTGATATAGACGGGCACCGGAGCATAGGCCGGGACTGGAAGAACGTACGCATAAATCGCCGGCGGTGGCGGAGCCAGATCGATGAAGTAGACCGGCCGTGGCGGCAGGAAGAATACCGGTGGCGGCGGCGGAGGCTCAAATCCAAAATCCGGATCGTCGAAAATCAATACGGGGCGTTCGACGTAAATAACCTCTTCCGGCGGCGGCGGCGGCACGTCGTAGCTGATGATTTCGAATCTCGGCGGCGGTTCGAAAGCGGCCGACAAATATGCGAGGCGCCGGCGCGCATCGTCGGCATGGAAGCCGCGGGGGTAAAGACGCAGATACGACCAGTAAGCAGGAGGCGTATCGACGCTCCGGCTGCGCCGCCACGTCACGGCCTCGCGCCGGGCTGCAACAATTGCTCGCACCCGTCGTGCCATCGGATCATTAGGATAGGCGATGAGGAAGTTTTCATAGTCCGGCAGATTGTCGCGGTCGAGGGCCGCGAGATAGGCATCTCGGGCGTCAAAATCTCGGATCGGTTTGGATCGGATCGACGAAGTCTGTTCAGGCGAAACCTGGGGTGGCGGCGCATCCGGCGCCCGATCAAAAAAGTAAAACGGCGCCTGTAGCTTCGAAGCGTTCCACGGCACCTGCGCGCCCTTGGTGATCTCGTTCACCCGAAGCCGAACCCGGTTGAACAACTCCGTTACCGGAAGGCCGCCCTCGCGCATCATTTCGGCAAGCGCCTGGGCGTAAGACGAATACGGACCAGCCTCGTTCTGCGCGACCGTTCCGGGCGCAGCGTTGAAGGCGATCAAGGTTCCAGGGTCCGGCTCAACAAGCGCAAGGCCGCCCGCGAGCAGGGGACCGGATTTGGCGAAAGGATTGGCGCGAGCCCCATCAAGCACCACGATGGTCGCTTTGATGCTGAGGGCCGCAAGCGGCCTGGTATAGTCCGAAAGGCGCAAAGCCTCGGACGAGACATTCACATCACGTGCGATGTTGGCGTCCGTCGGCACGAAATAGTTTTCGCCTTCCAGCTGCAATCCGTAGCCGCTGAGGTAAATCAACGCCACGGTATCGGGGCCAGTCGCGGATACCTTGGCGATAAAATCCCGGAACGTCTTCCGCAGCGAATCCTGATCAAGGTCCCGAACTCCGACCACATCGAAACCGGCGGCCTGAAGAGTTTGCGCGATCAAACCGGCATCATTGGCAGGTGTCGGAAGTGCTCCGGACGAATAATTCGCGTTGCCAATCACCAATGCAACACGCGTCTCCGCCGCAGGGGCGCTGGCCAAGGCCA
Organism: Bradyrhizobium erythrophlei; assembly: GCA_900129675.1. Taxonomy (GTDB): domain Bacteria; phylum Pseudomonadota; class Alphaproteobacteria; order Rhizobiales; family Xanthobacteraceae; genus Bradyrhizobium; species Bradyrhizobium erythrophlei_A. Next base: position 657,297 of record FSRD01000002.1, read on the forward strand.
GCCCCCAGAAAAGCACCGAGAGTAAGGCCAATACGAAACTGCGTTGATGCTTCATGAAAAACCCACAATGAGGAACCTGACCGAACCTACTACAGAGCTTGCTACTGAACGAGGTCTGAATGGAACCGGTCGGAAATGAGGCGGAAAGCCGACCATCCATTCGTCTGCCAAAGTGATGCATCCTGCTCCGGATTTGCCCCCCGTGCCGCGGTTGGTAACAACCCGACGATTTGGCCGCTCTTTGGAGCGGCCCTTTCGTGTGTGCCGAGTATGAACGACAGCTTGGAGGTGGAAGTCCTCTATCCAGCCTGATGACGGCGAAGGGTTAGCGAAGCGCAAGGGCGTCATCGCGAGATGGGTGTGCCTGTCGGAAATCAAACTCGCACATACAGATGATGAAGTCCGCCAAGAAATGGCGTAGGCAAAATGCGACCAACGGGATGTATCCGATCCCGAATGCCCATCGCCCGAAGGCGGCGGATGAAGACGTCACCGTAGACGGCGTCGCGGTCACGGACGATGTATCGCGGTTGTACTTTCCAACCATAGGCCTCGGTGAGCTGGCGCGAAAACCATTCAGCCGTTGGGTGCGCAGTCACTCCCAGCCATAGGATTTGGCGGCGATCGTGTTGTAGTATCAGCAACCCGTAGAGCAGTCGGAATGAGAGTGTCGGAACCACGAACAGGTCCATCGACGCGATGCCGTCGGCGTGATTATGAAGAAACGTCTTCCACCCTTGGGACGGCGGTCGCCTTCCCCTCGCCATATACTTTGCAACGGTGGTTTGCCCAACATCGATGCCGAGCTTGAGAAGCTCGCCATGGATCCGTGGTGCGCCCCATAACGGGTTGGCGAGACTCATCTCGCGAACGAGATGACGGATCTCCAGCGGGGTCTTCGGCCGGCCGCCGCGCGGTCTTGATTTCCAGCGCCAATACGCTCGGAAACCGGCACGATGCCAGCGGATCACGGTCTCCGGCCTGACGATCTTCAAAGCGTCCAGCACGCCGGGCGCCAACCGATACAACCCGGCAAACACCAGACGGTCGATGCTGGTGAAGGTTAGTCGCTGCGGCGATTTACGCCGCAGCACGTTGAGTTGATGACGAAGCGTCAAGATCTCTACTTGCAGCGACGCTCGCGATCGGAACAATCCGATCAGCGCCAACCAAATCAGGCTAAAAACATCTCTCATCAACCAAGAGCATCACCCAATTCGACTCCACTTACTAGCCGGATTGAGTTTCCGACAATGACAGGTTGGCAGGAAAGCTGTGAGGCACCACCCGGCGGTTAGCCCGCTGCGTCCTTGGTCGCGGCTTCGAAGCTCTTTGCGTCGAAGGCCGGCATACTTTGGACCCGCCCTAGACCCTGGGTCGCGTACCAGACGGAGAACGCGAGCATCGCCTCCGGATTCGGGGCATCGACGATGTCGACGAAATCATAGTAGCCCTGCGTGTAGTGGATCGACTCGATCTTGATGCCCAGCTTGTCGAGCTTTGCCTTGGCCTTGCTGATCCGCTCCGATTGCTTGCTGGCCCACTCCGGGCTCAGATTACCAAGCAGCACATATTTCATGGCCACCTCCACGTGATGTTGGTCATATTGCGCGAAGGACCATACGATAATACGCCTTCGGGCGACCCGTGCCCACGCCGTTCTGCGTAGCGGGAACGGCGAGGCGCGGGCTCCCCGGCCCCATATCTTGGCCGACTAGCCCTACAGCCAGCGCCGTACCCGTGCGCGGTAGCGGCGATAGACGTCCCCGAACTTGCGCTCGAGATAGGCTTCCTCGCGGGTGATCACACCGTAGCGGATGACAAGCGCGAAGGGCACCAGCGTCATCAACAGCCAGAGGCTGTTGAAGGCAACGGCGAGACTGACGAGCCCAACAAACATGCCGAGGTAGATGGGGTTGCGCGTGAAGCGATAGGGGCCGGTGTCGACGATGGTGGTGGTCGGCATGTTGGTGGGTACGTTCGAGCCCGCTCGGGTCATGGTAACGATCGCCCAAGCGACCAGTGCGAGCGCTATCGCAAACACCGCACCGCCGACCCAGCCCGTGGGCACTGCAGCCGGCAAGAACGGCAAGGGCATGAGCCAGTTGAGTGCGAGCCCGGCAAGCACCGCGAGCGCCCACGCGATCGGCGGCCGGACAATGACGTTCGCGGTATCTGCCGTGTTAGCCATGGCGGGACCGGTGAACCTGCGCTCCGTTTGATGTGGTGAGCTGAAGACTACTTGCAAGCGTAGCGCAAAATCGCAGGCAGTCCGAGATTTACCGCTTGGAGCGCGCAGCAGGCGCCCGCATCATAGCGCCACGGCGAAGCAATAGTTCCCATCTTCGTCGGCCGTGGCGCGCCATTTTGCCACCATTCAGAACAAAACTGCAAACCGCACGCCCGCGGGGATGCGATCGGTATTCGCGAGCATCCGGTGCCGAGCGCAATCCGTCGTTTCATGCAAGTTGATGTTCTTCGCATCCTGAAAAAGCGCGAAGCACCGTCTGAAACAAAAAAGACCCCGCGCCGAAGCGCGGAGGTCATGTCGCATTCGGTCGAGCCGCGCGCTTCACCGCGCGGACGAGATCATCCGCCGGATCATTTGCTCAATGCTGGCGTGGTGTCCGCGGATGTATCGCCGCCCGCCATACGATTGATCGGATGCGCCCATCCGCTGCGGGCCGATCGCGTCGAAGGCTGCCTTCTGCTCGTCGGTGAGCGATCCGTAGAAGTCAATCATCGCCACGCGCACGGTCCGCACCGCCTGCAGCATGGTGTCGAGCCGTTTGCCGACAGTTGCGAGCCGCGCCGGCGGCGTCAGCGCATCCTCCGCCTGGGTCTGGCACGACGCCTTGAGCATGTCCGCGGCCTGGGCGGCGGCGCTCTGAAGCGCGTCAAGATGTCTGTGCTGCTGATCGGTCGGCCTTACCGACTGCTCGATCGTGGCGGCCGGCCAGTCCGTCAGCCCCGGTTGCGCCACGTCGCAAGCCTGCCCGGCCGAGCCGGCTCTCTCCGCGGGCCGGACCGGACGCTGCGTCGTGGTCGCGAGCCCATTGAGCTGCGCCTTCTGTTCGTCACTCAGGAGGCCGTAGAATTTCTCCAGCGGCGGTTGCACCATTTGCACCGCCGCGATCATCGCTTCGATGCGCTGCTGCATCACCTCAAGCCGGCGCGGCGCCGTAAGCGCGACGTCGGTCGGGCAGGAGGCCTTGAGGCTCGCGGCCGCCTTTTCCGAGGCGCTGGCGAGTTCGTCGAGCGCGGCGCGCTGCGCCTCGTTCGGCTGGATCGCGCTTTGGAAGCTCTCGATCGGCAGCCCGGCGATCGCGCGGCTGTCCTCGCCGCACATTTGCGTCAGGTTCGCCTGGTCGCTCCGCGGCGCATAGGCATAGGCGTCGATGTTGCTTCGGCCTCTGCCGGCATAACGTGGCAGGTAGCCCGCGTAGCCCATCAGATCGTCGTAACCGTAGAGCCCGAAGATGCCGGCGTAGAGGTCCGGGTAGCCATAGCCCCAGAACGTATCGTAGTAGGGGTAGCCCCAAAACGCGTAGTCATAGATGTCGTAGAAGGCGAACGGCCAGAACACCGGGCCGACCCATCCGAAGCCGCCGTTGCGATGGCGCCACCACCAGTTTCCGCCGTGCCACGCCGCCGTCGCTACGCTGGCGGTGACCAGCGCGCGGGTTCTCGGATCGCGCAATGCGGCGGTGTTGCTCAAGGCCCGATTGACCGGCCGCGAGTTCAGCGCGTGCTGCACGGCGTTGGCATTCCGCGTCGCGTTGAAGTGTCTCGCGGCAAGCGCCGAGGCGCCGACCGCCGCCGTGGTTCCTATCGCAGCGTGTGCGTCGCGGATTGCGTTGAAGTGTGGCGCGTTATGGATCGCGAATGATCGATTGCCGAACGATTGGCTGCCATGGAAGCTCGGCCGCGCAAACGAACGGGCTACATGCGGGGCGAAATGCGGTCTGGCGGCGAATGCGCGCGCGCCACCGAAATGCCCGCCACCGCCACGGAAGCCGCCAATGTGAACGCCGCCGCCATGAAAGCCACCGCCGCCACCGTGGAAACCGCCGCCATGGAAGCCACCACCACCACCGTGGAAGCCACCGCCGCCGCCGCCGCCATGAAAACCGCCACCACCGCCGCCATGGCCTCCGCCGCCTTTCGGGCCGGCATACGCCGCGACGGACAGCAACATCGCGCAAGCGAGCGCGGCAACGCCTGATCCAAGTTTCGACCTGAATTTCCACATGGATGTCGTCATGGCACCCTCCACTGTAACTCACGGCGCCGCAAAGCGGCTCCGGAACGGAGGCCATAATTCAATCCATTATGCGACAAATTGTTCGGATTGTTCCAATTGTTCCGTTGGTTCCGACGGTTGCGGGGGGAGGAGAATCAGTTTCCTAATTGGTCCGTGCGCCTTCTGGATTTCCCTTTTCCCCATGCCGACCCCGACGCTTTCGCGACGCGTGGGGAGAATCTGGACTTCATCTCAGCCTATGCCGATTTCATTGCGCCGCCGATCCGCCGCGGCGTTGCGGTGACGGCACTGCGGTGCCGTGATGGCGCGTCTGAATGGCGCCGGTTGGACCACGGGTTGGCGATCCCGAGCGCATGGTGCGCAATCAGTCAGCAAATCCATTTAAATTATATAATAATTTCAATTACATAAGAGTTCGTAGTTTTATTCTGAATGGCGCGCCATTTAATAATCATCTGCGAACACCAATTCGCCGCGGCGTCGGGGCACAAATTCTTAATTCTCGATGGCTCGTATCCGCCGAATTTATCATCGGCGGCGCACGTCACGGGGGCGCTGCGGCTGCGGTCTTGACGTGGCGGTGGAGGAAGTCGACCTCCGTTCGCAGCACGTCGGCGAAGCTTGCTCCGCCTTGGTAGACGTCGTAATGGCCACCGACGCTGCGGAACAATTCGGCCCCCGGTGCCTTGCGGGCGACTTCGAGCGCGGCCGGGACGGGCGCAATACTGTCTGCCTCGGGAACGACGAGCAGGAAGGGAACACGCACGGAGGCGGCGCGTCGTACCGGCCGACGCCAGGAGAAGCTGAGCAGCGATCGTGCCGCGACGCGGTCGTGCCATGGCGTCCCGTCCTCCGGAGTCATGAGCTTCTCCCCGAACGGGCCGTCTGGCGTGGGGCCGATGGACAAGTCCCCGGGTCTTCCGTGACCAGGGATGTAGATCGGCTGGCGGCCAAACAGGGAGCCGACGCAGTCGAGCAGGGCCAGTCCGAAGAGTCGGGCCCCATTCTTGGGTTTGGACATCATCGCTGCGGCCAAGCCGTCGGTAAGTGGGGCCTGGGCGACCGCTGCAGCCAGCCGGTTGTCAGAGACGGCGAGTTCGAGGACGTGCATGCCGGCGAAGGTGAGCGTCATAGGAGAATCACCGTGCCCGGCCTTGACTTGCGCGGAATGCTCTGGATTGCGCGGTCAGGGTGATTGACGCTGCCGTTGAGCGGTGATGGGGTGATCCCGGGTTGGAGCGGGCAACGGGGCATCAGAATGACCAGCGATTCTCAGCTGCGCGAGAAGCTTCGGAAGATCGAGGCGTTGTTCGTGGGTGCTGGAACTGCTGGTGAGCGCCTTGCGGCGGAAGCTGCGCTGCAGCGGGTACGCGCCCGGGTCGAGGAGCTGGCTCGTCACGATCCCCCGATCGAGCAGCAATTCTCACTTCCTGACCAATGGTCGCGGCATCTGTTTCTGGCGCTTTGCCGCCGGTACGGGCTACGGCCGTTTCGTTACCACCGCCAGCGACGCAACACTGTGATGGTCCGCGCGTCGCGGGGCTTCGTCGACAAGATCCTGTTGCCGGAGTTCACCGAGCTGGAGAGGGCGCTGCAAGTCTATCTACACGAGGTGACGCTGCGCGTGATCCGCGAGGAAATCTATGACGACACCAGCGACGCGCAGGAAGTTCCAGATGCTCTGCCGTCGAACTGATCAGGCGGCGAGCTTTGCCTCCGAACCGTCGCGCTCGGCCTTCCAATTCCACGGCAGCAGCGTGTGCAGCTGATTGATCTTTGTGCGTCCAGAGACGATGCGCTCGAGGACGTCGGTCAGATAGTGCCGTGGGTCGATATCTTGCAGCTTTGCCGAGTTGATGAGCGACGCGAGAATGGCCCATGTCTCGGCGCCGCCTTCGCTGCCCGCGAACAAATAGTTCTTCTTTCCAAGCCCTATCGGCTTGATGCTGCGCTCGACCGTATTGTTGTCTATTTCAATGCGTCCGTCATCGATGAAGCGCGTCAGGCCGTCCCAATGGTTGAGGGTATAGCGGATGGCTTTGCCCAGACCGGACTTCTTCGAGACTTCCAACAGCCGCGCCTCGAGCCAGGGTTTGAAGTCCTCAATCAACGGCCTGGTGTCGGTTTGCCGCACTGCGGCCCGATGCGCCGCCGGCAGACCGCGGATGCGATCCTCGATGGCGTAGAACATCGCGATCCGTTGCAGCGCTTCCGCGGCAATCGGCGACTTGCTCGCGACGTGAACGTCCCAGAACTTCCGCCGCGCATGCGCAAAGCAGAACGCCAGCTGCATCAGACGGCCGCCGCTCTTGATCAGGCCCTTGTAGGCGGCATAGCCATCGACCTGCAGGATGCCGTGGTAGTCGCCGAACAGCTGCTTGGCGCGGATCGCCTTGCGATCCTCGGCAAACATGTAGACCACCGCCGGCGGCGCCGGGCCGCCCCACGGACGGTCATCGGTGGCGATCGCCCAGAACTGGCAGACTTTGGTCCTGCCTCGGCCGGGATCGAGAACCGGCAGCGGCGTCTCATCGGCAAACAGCCGCGGGTAGGACATCACTGTGTCGCGCAACAGCCTGTGAAGCGGCTTCAGCCACCAGGCGGCGCGGCGCATCCACGAGGCCAGCGTCTGCCGGTCGAGCGTGATGCCTTGCGCGGCGAACATCTGTTCCTGCCGGTATAGCGGCAGCTGGTAGCCGTATTTCATCACCGCGATGTGGGCCAGCAAGGCTTCCGTCACCATCCCGCCATCGATCGCCTGGGCCGGCGCGGGTGCCTGCAGCACACCCTGGCGGCATCCCCGGCAGCCGTACCTCGGACGCACAATGCGCTTGACCCGGTACTGCATCGGAATGACGTCGAAGGCTTCCTTGACGGTCTCCCCGATCTTGTGCAGCCGCTCGCCGCAGCAGGGGCAGATGTGGCTCTCGATATCGATCACGACATCGATGCGCGGCAAATGCTCCGGGAGCTTCCCCCGATTGCGTCGCGCCGGTCGCTTTCCACGGCCCTCCGCTCCGTCAGGCAGCCCGCCTCCGGTCACGTCGTCGTTGGCGGCGGCACGAGCCGCCTGTGCCGTGATGAAGAGAGACAGCTGTCCGGGATCCAGTGTCTCGGAGCGGGGACCGAAGATCGTGCGCTTGTACTGGGACAGGATCATCAGGAGCTTGTCGTTCTCCTGGACTGCAGCGTCGCGTTGGGCGATCGCCGCATCACGCTCGGCCGAAAGCGTGCTGCATTCCACCGACAACGCCGCAAGCCGTGACGACAGCGTCATCACGGTTTGTCGGAGCAATGCTGGATCGGAAGGCAAATCACTCATGCAGAGTGATTCTATAACAACTCCGCATGAGTGACGAACTACTATTGATACGGATCAACCAGCTCGTGCTGGCTGATCCACAACCCGCATCGGCACACACTTCCAGTCTGAGCCATCGAGCTGCACCGAGAGCTGAGCATGAGATAGCGGCATGACGCCTTCCTTGATCGGCGGCCAGGTGAACTGCCCCTCGATTCTCTTGTAGTAAAGGACAAGGCCGCTTCCGTCCCAGGTCAGGATCTTCACGCGATCTCGGCGCTTGGAGCGGAAGATATAAAGTCCGCCGTCGAACGGATCGGCTCCAAACGCCTCGCTCACCAGCATCGCCAGCGAGTCCATGCCGCGACGGAAATCGACCGGTTGCGTCGCGATCCAGATCGACAACCCGGGTCGCAGCCCGATCATCGGCCAACCGTCCCGACTGCCGCCAGCACCTCGCACAGCGCCCGCCGGTCGACCGTCCCTCTGACACGGATGCGAACCGCGCCGACCTCGATCTCGATTGCCGCCTGCTCCTTGCGCGACGGCAATTCGCCCCCGCAGCCGGTGATCGCGACCGGCACGAAGCCAGGCGGCACGTCTCCGGCCCCGCGCTCCGCGACCTTCGCCCGCGTCGTTTGACGACGCCACAGAAACAACAGGCTTGCGCTGATGTCGTGTCGTCGTGCCACCGCGGACACGGTTGCACCCGGCGCGAAACTCTCCGCGACAATCGCCGCCTTCGCATCGGTCGACCAGCGCCGTCGCCGGCCGGTCCCGGTGATGATCTCGACACGCTGCAGCGTGTCTGCAGAATCCTTGAGGATAGGCGCATGCCTATCCGTATCGCTATCCTTACGACTATCCTTAGACATGGTGGAGACCTCGTGATCATTCAGTTCACGAGATCTTCCTAATCGATCAGATCAGCCCTCAGCGCATGGTCCCTGGATGACGCTCACCGGCGAAGGACGTGCCCCACGCGATGATCTGACGCGGATCGATGTAGGGCTGTTCAACTGCCCAGCCGATGACGGTGCTGTAGTCCGCGCGCTGGCGCGGGACGGACAGTACCTCGCGCGGCTGTCCGCCGGAACCGCCGAAGTTGCGGTAGTCGAAGGCGATCGCGGCGAAGCCCTCCTCGCGGAAGCGTTCGGCGAACGGGGCCAGTCCTCCCGCCTTGATGCCGCCGATGCCGTGGGCCATTACCACGGCGGGGTGCGGGCCGCTGCCCTCGGGCAGGTAGACCCAAGCTTCGATCGCGTCACCTGACGAAGTCGGGATCTGCACGGTGATGCGCTAACGTCTCGCCGGCGCGGACGAAGCTCCGACCCTGCACCACCGCTGCCAGGACGGTGATACCTGCAAGCAGACGGCCATCGAACGACATGCGAACTCCGTTGACATTGAGTCAACAACAATTGCTAGACATCGACATTCTGTCAATCAACGCATGGTCTTTTTGGTTTATGTCGCTTAACGACGGCTGTTGTTTCTGAGAAGAGCGGACGACGGAGAACACAGATGCCTACCAGCGAAAACCGCGTGGAGCTTCCTCAGGCAGGTGACCTCTGGGTGAGGCACAGCCTCATGCGAAGGATTGGATGAGATATGGTTCGGTTGGTGTGTGGAAAAGCGGTAGCGCTCCAGTGACTCGACCCCCCGACAAGCGAGCTCAATAGAAAGAGAACCGTCCCCGCCGCGCTTACAACCTTCGGCGAGGTCTAGAACTAGATAGCGATCTCAATTACATAAGAGTTCGCAGTTTTATTCTGAGTGGCGCGCCAGCGGCCTCAGAAGCCCTGTTAATTCAAAAACATCGCGCAAATCAAAGCTTTGCTGCTCTTGACTGGTAGCAAATGTTGGTAGCTTTTGATGCGCGCAATGCCTTACTTGATCAAAAATTCTGCCGATGTCTGGTGCGTCCAGAGGAGGGTGGCCTCGGAGCTTGATGCAGCACAAGAGACAGACCTTCGAGAAGACGATACGCCCAACAGGGGTGCTTGCGGAAGCGCTACCGGCACGAACGCACACCAAGGGTGAAGTGAACCGTACCGAGCGATTACTGAGATTACTACTGACAACGCCGAAGACGGCACCGCGCAGACGCCGCATCTCTGCGGGTGAAAAGATACTCAGGGGCCAAAATGGATAAACATGCCGCTCTTGCGCAGCTCGTAGCATTGCGCCGCAGTGAAGAGCATGAATCGTTTTTTGTATTGCATAGATTTGACGGTGGCGCGTGGGATTGTGACTATGTCGTCCCTTGGACAAAGTCGGCGCAAAACGTTGACGCAAAACTTATGATTATCGGCCAGGATTGGGCTTCTGAAGATTTTCTACGAAATCCCAAGAACAACGAGCCTGATCGGGTCGCCTTACGCAAGCAACTCGGGCAAGACCCTTGCTTGGCCACTAATCAGAATATCAAACGCTGGCTGAACTTCTTTGACATCAGTGGGAACAAACCTACGCAACAGACGTGTCAATCTTCATTAAGCCAAAGAAGATGACTGCCAAAGTGCCCATGCTTGTACTCGAACGATGCGCAAGAAGATATACGGTTCCTCAGTTGATGATCGTGAAGCCACTTATGGCAATTTGTTTAGGGGGAAATACCTTCAACGCTGTCTGAATTCGTGGGTCTCCTGGGTGGCGTGGCGGTATGGCCGTTGGGGGCGCGCGCCCAACCGCCTTCACCTCAGTCGGGAACGCGACCAGCGGCCGGCGCCTCTCGTGGCAATCGGCCCTTCCCAAAACATGAGGCTGCCAAAGAAGGAGGATGGGGTTGGCCCTCAGTCACAGTGAGATGCCATAGAGGCATCCACGGAGCGTGCGAACGCGATGGCGAAAATGAGTTGATGCCGCGTCCGCCTGCTCAGGGCTGCTTTTCAACCAGGGCGATCGCTAGTTCTACGCGTCCGAGCTTGTTCTCCTCACCGCCACCCATCCCTTCAGACTCGGCAACCGACAGGCTGCGTGCAGTCTGTTCCCACTGCCGCAGCAGTGCAAGCTTCATCTCCCGCGACAGCTGGGGATGTGCGACAATATCATTAGGTTCCGAAAAAATTGCTGTGGGATCGCGAAGAGCTGTTGCGAAATCGATTGTAGATGATGCTTGGCCCATACATCAGTCCTCCCTTGAAGGGTCCCAGCGGATGCGGCCACTGTTGCCAATCGAAGACTATGCCATGGGTCGTTTGACGTCCAGGGGCTGCACTGTTACGTGTCAGTAGCGCGTGATCTGTCACCTGTTTGTAGCTCGTGAAGTGTCGTGTTTTTGGTGCCCCCAGAACAAAGGGGGCACGATGGGCACGGCATCCATTCACGAGGGTGTACGACGGATGCGGTTTTCGGATTTGCTGGATCGGACGGAGGCGAAGGAGCTGACGCAGGAGGCTGCGTCTGAGCTTCTGGGGATCAACGTGCGGACGTTTCAACGCTGGGCGGAACGCTACGAGGCGGAGGGCGATGACGGGCTGATCGACCGGCGCATGGGCCGGCGATCACCGCGGCGGGCGCCGGAGGAAGAGCTGGAGCGGATGCTGGGGCTGTTCCGGGACAAATACGCGGACTTCACGGTGAAGCACTTCCACGAGCAACTGCAAAAGCGCCATGGCTATGTGCTGGGCTACACCGTGACGAAACTCGCCTTGCACGCGGCGGGCTTGGTGCGGAAGGCGCCGAAGCGTTCGGCGCACCGCAAGAAGCGTCCACGCCGGCCGCTGCCGGGCATGCTGCTACACCAGGACGGGTCGCGCCACGCCTGGATCGAAGGTCTGCCCGCGATGGACCTGATCGTCACGATGGACGATGCGACGAGCGAGATCTACTCGATGCTGCTGGTCGAGGAAGAAGGGACGGCGTCGACGTTCCAGGCCTTGGGCGAAGTGATTGGCGAGCGCGGTCTGTTCTGCGCGCTCTACACCGATCGCGGCAGCCATTACTTCTACACCCCGAAGGCTGGCGAGAAGGTCTCGAAGACGCAACAAACCCAGGTGGGACGGGCTTTATCGCATCTTGGGATCGAGCATATCGCGGCCTATTCGCCGCAGGCGCGCGGGCGCTCCGAGCGGATGTTCGGCACGCTGCAAGGCCGGCTGCCGAAGGAGCTGCGGCTCGCCGGGATCAAGACGGTCGAAGCCGCCAATGCGTGGCTGAAGGCGCATTACATCGCCGAGCATAACGCGGCGTTTGCGATCAAGGCCGAACAGCAAGGCACGGCGTTCGTGGCCGACCGGCACGAGGCGTGGCGCGAGGCGCTGTGCGTGATCGAAGAGCGAACCGTCGGCAACGACAACACGATCGCATGGAGCGGTCGGCGGCTGCAGCTGCCCGAGAGCAGGCTCAGGCCCCACTTCGTCAAGGCCGTGGTCCGCGTTCACGCGTATCCCGATGGCACCGTGAGCGTGTTCCTTGGCCCGCACCGTTTGACGAGGTTTTCCGCCGACGGACAGCAGATCAGCCCCGACGGGCCTCAGCCTGGCAGCGTGCTCGGAGCCGTCAAGGACAAGCCCTTGCGGGCGCGCAAGCGCGCGTCCTTGACCGCTCCTGCGCGCGCCGCCGCCGAGATAGCGCGGGTCGGGGCGGAGAAACGGGCTTCAAGTCGAACAAAGAAACCGACCCGGAGGGCTAACCAGACCGCAATATCCATGGCATGACCAAATCGGCGGACCCGTCCACGCCTTCCGGATCCTCCGAAACTTAACAACGAAGGCGACAGATCACGAGCTACAAAAATACGACAACTTCACCCGCTACGGACAGGGGCTGCACTGTTACGGGCAAGACGTTTAGCGTCAGTCAGCCCATCGAGGTCGTTGTGTTGAACTGATGGGTGACCCAGACAAAGAACACGCCGTCACCTTGCGTCATCCTCAAACCAAAGGAGATCGACATGGCCAAGGGCCAACAAAGGAGCAATCGGGAGGCCGAGAAACCCAAAAAGAAGAAGATCAAAGTCATTGCCGCAGCACCAAGCCAAAAGGGTGCGGGATGGCAACCGACCTTCGCTGAGGGCAAAAGGAAATAGAAATGGCTAGCGTCATCTGACGCGTTGTCGGGGGATTCAAAAGATCCGCGTCCGTCCGGCGGCTGCATGTGCTGAGTGCTGCACGACAGCTATTGCCAAAGATTGGCTGGTAAACGTCATAGACGCACCGCCGCAGATCGATGTCGTCGCGCGTTCAAAGCTCGGTGGGTAAGCCGTCGCGTAAAACGATCGGACAGTTACAAGCGTCGGGCGGTTGACCTGATCTCAATCTCAAGACGGCCAAGGCGCTTGGCCTTGAGATTCCGCACACCTTTCTTGCCCGCGCTGACGAGGTGATCGAATAGGTCACCTTGTTGCGGTGCATGAGTCTGCTTCTGGCACTTTTCAGACATGCCGACCGGCTCTGACCATGTCCGTTCTGCGGGGTGGACCGGAAGTCATCGGCGAGCAGCCAAAACGACACGATTGACCCTGAGCGGAAGTCGCACCTTTGGAGGGGCGGTCGCGATCATGTTGCAGAATATTGGGGGTCGTAAATCAGATATTGCACTAAATCGCTGCGCGATAGAGAAGGCCCGGCATCGCGCAGCCTCAACATCACGGGTCAAAATTATTCAATATGATCTTGTAGCAAAGCCGGAAGATCGCTCATCCGATGGAAAAGGTCTTCGCAGATCGCTCGCAACTCCAGTTCAACTCCCGGATCGCCACCGGTAAAACCTAAGACCCGCATCCCAGCGGCCTTTGCTGCGTGAATCCCGGACAACGAGTCCTCAACGACGACGCAACGTGAAGGGTGAACGCCCAACGCTTGCGCCGCATGCAGAAACAGGCCCGGGTCTGGCTTCCACGAACCCACCTCATATGCGCTAAAGATGCGCCCCTCGAAGCGGTCCAGCAGTTTCGTCAATCCGAGTGTATGCGTTAGCTTCGACATCGGCCCGTTTGACGCCACACAAACGGGAACGGTAATTTTGGCTAACGCTGCATGGATTCCTTCGACAGGCTTAAGTTCGGCATCAAACGCCAACGCGGTTGCTCGTCTGACGTCGGCGACGAAGGTTTCTCGAACGCCGCGGCCTAACCGGCGCTCAATTTCTCGTACGCAGTCCGCCATCTTCAGCCCTCGGAAAGACCGGATAGCCTCGTTCACGCCAATCGCTGCGCCTTCCTCAGATGCTGTCCGGGCCAAGACGGCCAGCGCAATGTTCTCGCTATCGACCAAAACGCCATCGGAATCGAAAATAATCAGGTCAGTCACGATAAGGTCCACAGTGAAGGACAGTCAGCATCTTTTCGACCGTCACGGACGGGGAATATGGTTCAGTAGAGCGATATTCGATGTGTCGCACAATCGCCGTTTTGCGACACCGCGAGTCCCAATCACTTCCGAAATTGGCACAAAGCGGCGGTTAGAGGGTGGGCAGAGCATGTCCGCTCTGCCCGAGTATCTCAGACATCAACTTGTTCTGCTATTGCTAGGGCGTCATCGACCTCAATGCCGAGATATCGGACCGTGCTTTCGATCTTGGTGTGCCCGAGCAAGAGCTGGACAGCCCTCAGGTTGCCCGTCCGTCGATAGATCAGGGTAGCTTTTGTTCGGCGAAGTGAATGCGTCCCGAACAGCCTCGGGTCCAGTCCAACGCTTCCGATCCAGTCGGAGACGAGGCGGGCATATTGGCGGGTTGTCATACTGCGATTGGGACCGCGATGACCGGCAAACAAGAACTCGCCGGGCCTCTTGTTGGCGGCCTTTAGGTAATCATCAATGGCCTGGCGGGTCTGTTCGCTCAGCTCAAATCTGACGGGCCTCCCGGTCTTCTTTTGCCGGACGGTTGCGCGATCCGCCGTGTAGCCGCCAGCGGCGACATCCTCGACCCGGATTGCGACGACATCACACCCACGAAGCTTGCTGTCGATTGCTAGATTGAACATGGCCAGGTCGCGAGCGCGACCTTCGATCTGGAGCTTCGTCCGTATCGACCAGACGTGTTTGGGTCGCAGCGGTGGCTTTGCTCCGGTTACCTTGCCCTTGTTCCACGGCACATTCTTGGGCGCGGGGGTCGCATTCACTTGATCCTGCATGGCTTTACTCCTCGGCTCGGTTACAGGGCGAGAAGCATTAGCCCCCGGTTAGGCAATGGAATCAGGTCGGGTTTCTGGCCAAAGCGGACATCGCGTCCGGCCCGGCGGCAAACGACCTGCAGCGTTTGACCCGTAAGCGACATCAGTGCTTCGGTTTGTCATTCCCGCGTCGCCTGCCAACCCAGCCATGGGGCGCTGACGTCTCAAAGGATGAGCGCGCTATGGCGGAGGCATCCAGATATGGCGCGGCCAAGAGCAGCTGAAAGAGCGCCCTGTCAGCACAATATTTGGCAGCAGGCCGATTGCGTTCTGAGCCGAGCATGATGGCGCGCCCATCTGTTGTGGACACGCGCCACCGCCATCTTTTTCGGCCGCTCTTCTCCAAAACCACTTCAAAAACCGTGAATTTGTACGGCATCCCGATTGCCACGGCCTCATATGGTCTCTGGTGCGGGTGTCTCGGTCGACTTCGCCGGAATTTGAAACGCGAGAGGGAACGTGGAAGCGGCGAGCTTTTCCATCGCGGACCGTTCCTCGGACAGGCGCCTCTCGATGAACTGCCGCTCGCACTCCGTCAGTTTGGTGTTGAGTAGCCGGCGGTAGCGCATGATGTTGTTGCGGTGCGTCCGCAGGAGAGCAAACTTCTCATCGATCATCGTCATGATCCTTTTGACGATCGCCTGGCTACGCTGCCACGCCAACCCGCGCGGCCGATTTCATTCGTGCGGGTTTGCCGCCCGGCGGGCCTTTGGGGTGGTGGTCCAGCGCGGACATCGCCTCAAGCACATCATCGATGGTGACCAGGCGGCGCGAGCCTGGCAATTCTCTCAGCGCAGGGTTCGATGCCACGGCAGCAGCATCCGACGCCCAGGATGCGAGGATGGCGCGCTTCTCGCCGAGCGATATCGTCTGGTCCGCCACGACGTCGCGGGGATGGTCATAGACCGAGCCGGGATGCAATATCGCATTTAGGTCGATAATGTTGTCGGCATGGTCGATCATCGGGTGGTCCTCCTTTCTTTCCGTCACCGCTGATCAACCCGCCCGGTTTTCCGGGCGGGAATGTACAAGTCTACCAAGTCGAGATTTACGCGGCCTTGCCTTCGAGTTGATGCACGTTGCTGGCCGCTGCGCCGTTGATGGCAATTCGCCGCGGCTTCATCGCCTCGGGAATTTCCCGGAACAACTCGATCTTCAGCAGGCCGTTCTCGAACGCGGCGCTCCTCACCTGGACATAGTCGGCGAGATTGAATTGTCGCTTGAACGGCCGGGCGGAAATGCCCCGATACAGATATTCGTGCTCGGCCTTGTCAGCCTTGTGGCCCTCGATGGTGACCACGTTCTGCTCGGCCGTCACCGAGATATCGTCGGGCGCAAAACCGGCAACCGCGAGCGAAATCTGGTAGCGGTCGTCGCCGAGCCGTTCGATGTTGTAGGGGGGTAGTTGTCCTCGCCGGCGCGCTGGGCGGTTTCAGCGAGGTCGAAAAGGCGGTCGAAACCGATGGTCGAACGCCAAAGGGGAGAGAAGTCGTACGTGCGCATAGCCAGATCCTCCAAAGAGCAAAATGGGTACGAGCGGCACCGGACACGACCGGTGCCCGTCTCAATTCCCCAACCCGTTACGGCATTGGGGACGCCACCTCACGGTGGCGAGGGAAAAATAAAAAAACCGGTTTTTGGTTTCAAGGGGTCGGCAGAAAAATTTTCGGCCCCGGTCCGATCTAAAGTTAACAGGACGCCCGAGTCGATGAGGTGACCGAATGAGGGCAGCCCGCTTCCGCTCCTGGCACATCGCGTCATTTCGCTGCGCTGCGGAATTTGGTCGCTATCGGGGCATAGGGGACATGGCCGGACTTGCTGCTGGCTCGACCCGATCGCGAATGACCCAAAGCGGGCGTCACGACCGTACGGCACTATCATTTGTGAAAATCATGCTATGCCTAAAGCCCGCTGGCTGATGGAGCCGACGATGCCTTTGAAAAAGGAATTTTCTGATCTGCGCCTGTCGTTCGAGCCGCTGACGCTCTACCAGAAATTCGAGCAAGTCTGCGTCCTGATGCTGACCACGCTGATCGCCATCATCATTGCCCTCGCGCTGTGGAATCTGACGCTGAAAATCCTGCTCAGCATCTGGGCAACCAATTTCGATCCGACCGATTATGGTGTGTTCCAGACGGTGTTCGGCATGATCTTTACCGTCATCATTGCACTCGAGTTCAAGCGCTCCCTGCTGGTGGTGGCGGAGCGGCGCGACAGTGTTGTGCAAGTACGCTCTGTCATCCTGATTGCGTTGCTGGCGGTGGTACGCAAATTGATCATTCTCGATCTGTCGAGCACGGATGCCTTCCATCTGCTGGCGCTCGCCGCAGCCATCCTCGCGCTGGGCGCCGTCTATTGGCTGGTGCGCGACCAAGGGCAGCCGCGCGAAATCATCGCGGCGGGAGACGGATGAGGTTGCCTTGCAGGCGGTCGCTACAAAAGCTGACAAAACGAGTTCAAATTCGAAGTTCCTAGCCTGACGCGAGGAAACAGGTTGCCAGCAAACCGACCTGCACTTCTGTTGTTGGCACGAACCGGACCTAACGGGCCGGTCTGATGATGTCCGTTGTTCGGGGTAGACCGGAAGTAGCGGGGCGGTCAGGACCGTTTTGACCCATACCGGAAGTCGCGCGAACGGTCGCTGCCATGTCGCAATTGGGCCGCAAAAACATAGCAAAAACATATATGGCACTCAGTCCGCGGTAGGAAGTGGACGGTCTCGCGCTACGGCTTTGCCGCTTCGACCAGCAGTCTGATGGGTAAGATCAACGCCTCATCGTATCTTGGCGACAGGATTGCGGCGCGAGGTGTCGGATGATCATGCATATCGCATGCGGCCCATAACGATGTCGCTCAACAGGTGGAGTGGTAAATTGCTTAGACAGTAGGAGGGCGCGATGGTTCGTATCGCTTGGCGTGCGGTAATACCCGGCTTTCTGCTTCTGATCGCAACATGTTCGGAAGGGGGGGCCGCCTACGTCGGCGACCGCTTCTTCCCCTCGACCCTGGCGACCGTCGTTCCCACCGCGGCCGACTTCTACAATGCGCCCTATTTTGTGAAGCTGCCTGACACTTCCACCACACCCTCTACGCGTGAATTCGACATTCCCACCACCTACAGCAGACTTGTTACCGAGAACTGGGCGTGGTTCTTCACCGAAACCTTTCGCGTCATCGAAGATGCAAACAGGGGCACGCGCTCGGGCTTCGACAATTTTGTGATCGGCACCCAGTATCAGCTCTATACCAATCCCGAGCACCAATTCGTCGTCACCGTGGGCGGTACGGCGGCGATCGGCCGCACCGGAGCGCCCGGAATCGCCTCGACTTTCTCCACGCTGACGCCGACCGTCTACATCGGCAAGGGCTTCGGCGATCTGCCGGATTCGGTGGCGTGGTTGCGGCCGCTCACGATCACTGCCACGGGCGCTGTCGCGGTGCCAACCGACGCGACCACCTTGACTTCGACTTCATTAGGTTCGGTCAATCTCCCCATAGAGTCAGGCGCTTTCAATAGCCTGACGACACTGCCCACCGGCCCGACCACGCTCGCCGCGACGGTCAACCCGAAGATCCTGCAGTTGGGCTTTGCGCTGGAATACAGCCTGGTCACCAATGAGTATACCGGTCCCAACCGTACCGGCACCCGCTACGCGCAGGGATGGGTCCCCCTGGTTGAATTCACAACGTCGACACCGCTCAATGGGCCGCTCGCCGGAAGGACCACCGGCACGGTCAATCCCGGCTTCATCTGGGTGGATCGCTATCTCCAGGTCGCCGCAGAGGCGATCATCCCGATGGATGCCCATTCCGGCCGCGACATAGGTGCCCGCGTCCAGGCCCACCTGTATCTTTCCGCGATCTTTCCTGATTTTTACGCCAAGCCGGTCTTCGGCAAGTGAGCGCGCGCCGTGTGCGCCACATTGACCATGTCTGGATTTGGCACGTTTGAGACATGCCGAGGCGGTCTGACGATGTCCGTTCGTAGGGGCACACCGGAAGTGGCTAGCATAGGGTCAAAATGACGAGATTGACCCTGACCAGAAGTTAATTGTTCGTAAAGGCTAGTCATCCGCCACGTGCGCAAGCACGGCGTCGAGCGGCGGCCGTAGCATTCGCCAACAAGAAGAGTCGTGTTGCCTATGTGAAGTTGATGACCGCCGCACTACGCACTTTTCGCTGCATAGACCGTGGGTCCTCCTCCCGGAACAGGCGACGGTCAGTCCGAGTGATGCCTAGAAGACGCCTAGAAAAAGTCGTGAACAAGGTAGCAGATAACTCGTCAAACCTGCGACTAAGGCTTTGCCTGTTGGGCTTGGGGCTTTCATCACTCGACCTGGGGAGGGTTGTGATGGACAGACTGAAGCACTCGCTGGAAGACCGTGAAGCGCCAACCTGCCCAACCTGCGGCATCGAGATGCAGTGGTGTCGGTCGGAGCTTGTTAGATTTGTCCCGGCAACCAATCTGCATCTGTTCAACTGTCCGACCTGCCTTCTGTTGGCAGAGTCAGAGACGGTTAGCGAGCCGGTTCAGGTATCTCCCGACAACCTCGCGGTAGCCGGTTTCCGGTTTTTTGCCCTGGCGGCATAGGGGGCAGCGGGTTACGAAGCGCGATGTCCGCTGTTACGTCCGGTCTAAGAGAAGACCGCGGCTAAATTGGCTGCCGAGATGCGGGCTGGCGTGCCCTCGATGTTCTTCCGGCGTCTATGAGCCGGAGGGCGTCGCCGCGCGGCCCGCGAGGGCGACGGCCTGCAATTGCCGGGCAACCAACTCGCCCTTATTCGCGCCGGTGCCGATTCCGACCATTGAAACCGGTGTTGAGGCCATGACACTTGCCGTGCTGAGCGTGTTCGACAGCACGCGGGGAAAGTAACCGTCGGCGACGCCTGATCTCGTTCCAGCACTGCTCGTCAGGCGCGCCCGGCAAAGTGATCGAAGAGGACACAATTGCTGCGATGCAGGAGTCCGGTGATGGCACGAAACCGACATACTGAAGTAGTCGCAGCATGTCCGTTGTCGGGGGATGAGCGGACCTAGCTCGGATGCCACCCGAAGACCGTTGATGACCCGACTGAGACATTAGCGCAATATGGTTTGATATTAGCAAGGAACGGATCGTGTCCATGCGCAGAGCCGCCGCCGTCATCGGCACCGCCATCTTCTTCGTGTTCGTGCCCTGCGTGCTGGCCGGGGTGGTCCCGTGGTGGATTTCGCGTTGGGAATTTCTGCCGCCATTCTTCGATCTGCAAGCGACGCGCGCTGTCGGGATACTGTTGATCGTCGCGGGTTTACCCGGGCTTGTTGACTCGTTTGCGCGCTTTGCGCTGCAGGGGCTCGGCACGCCGGCGCCGATCGCCCCGCCCCAACACCTCGTCGTTACCGGCCTCTATCGCTACGTGCGCAATCCCATGTACGTTGCCGTCGTCGCCGTCATTCTGGGCCAAGCGATCCTGTTCGGCGACTCGCGTCTCATGACTTACGGCGGGCTCATGTGGCTCGCCTTCCACGCCTTTGTCCTGACGTACGAGGAGCCGGTGCTTGCTCAGAAGTTTGGGGCCCAGTACGAGGATTTTCGGGCCAACGTTCCGCGGTGGATTCCGCGGCTGTCTCCATGGCGCACCGCATAAGGCCGCCAGCCCAATGGCGGAGACGGGGCGAGCGGGGACCGGACCGAAGCACTCTGAATTTGGTAGTTCGGCGCAAACCCTGAGGTGACCACACTACCACGGCTCAGTCTGTACAAGGCTTGCTTGCTGCGGTGCACGAGTCTGGTTCTGGCACTTAGCGGACGTCACCGGCGATGAAGCAGACATGGGAATCTGAGCTAGCGGGCTTCCGATGATCGTTTGTTCCTGCAACGTCCTAAGCGACACCCAGGTGCGAACTGTCGCCAACACTGCGACGCGCCGAACCACCAGCTATGTCTATAGCTGCCTTGGCTGCAGAGCTCAGTGCGGTCGCTGCGCGCGCACCATCCGAGAAATCATGGACGAGGTATTGGACGGAACGAAAGTCGGTCGTGCGGATGGCGGCCCGGTACTCGCTGCGGCCGCGGACAAGCAGCCCTAGGCTTCAATGGTGCCGCCATCCAGTGGCATCGCGCGCTGGTGCTGCTAGGAAGTTCAGAGTAAATTTTCTAGAGTTTGAGCCATGGCCAGAACAGGAGCGTGGTTATGAAGGGTGATGCAAAGGTCATCGAATTTCTAAATAAGGCGCTGCGGCATGAATTGACCGCGGTCAATCAATATTGGTTGCACTACCGGCTGCTCGACAATTGGGTTACAAGGATATGGCCAAGCAGTGGCGTAAGGAATCGATTGAAGAAATGGAGCACGCTGACAAGCTGGTCGTGCGTATCATTTTCCTCGAAGGTTTCCCGAATCTGCAACTGCTCGATCCCCTCCGCATCGGTCAGAACGTCAAAGAGGTGCTTGACTGCGGCCTGGCGGCGGAGATTTCCGCCCGCACGCTCTACCAAGAAGCCGCGACGTACTGCCACGCCGCTCAGGACTATGTGACGCGCGACCTGTTCGAAAAGCTGATGGCGGACGAGGAACACCACATCGATTTCCTCGAAACGCAGCTCGATCTCGTCGGCAGGCTCGGGCTTGACCTCTACGCGCAGCATCATATCGGCAAGTTGGGCGAGGGCGAAGACCGATAACGCTGAGGTCTTGCGGCCACGACGCGCGGCTTCATGAGCATGGGTCCACTCCGCAAATACCGTTTGTCGATAGGCCATTATCTATCTGGCATTTTCGCGCGACAACAAGACGCTCCGTCGGTCTGCGGCGTCTATTCATAGGGCCGCCGGTTCGCAACTCCAGGTGATCGAAAGCGACGCTATTTGCTGCGGTGCATGAGTCCGTTGCTGGCACTTTTCGGACATGCCGCCGTGGTAGCTCTATGTCCGTTGTTGGGGGCAGGGCGGAAAACAAATGCTCCCATTGAGCTTTTCAACTTTTGACCCATTAGCGGAAGTGCCCGCTTAATCCAATATTAGCACTCGATGTGATGAGGTTGCTGGGAATTGGCCCTGCAACCTAAGTAGTCGTGGGTAAAGGAGACGGGTGGCGAGCCCAGACAAGCAATGGCGTATCGATAAGGGCTTTTCGCTGATCAGTGTCCGTCAGAGCCGGGATAACTTTTTCTGTTGTCTCGCCCGTCATCTTGGAGGCTGGATCGTTTAGAATGTTCAAAAATGTACTGTCGGCAATGTCTCTCGTTATCCCGTCGACGTGTCTCGTCCTTTGCCTCTGGGCGGGGATACAATGGTTTGAAGACAGAGCCGTACCGCAAACCGGCTTTGGCGCATACATGCTGCTGGAAGTTACAACGCCCGTCATCTTGTTCGCGTTGGCTGTCTCAGGTGCTCTTCGATTGATCGTGCTCGAACGAAAGCAGCGGCTATTTCTCTATCTGCTCATCTCGGCGCTGTTGGCCCTTGCTTTGAATTGGTGGTTGGTCTGGTTCGTTCTTCGTGCTTAGTGCTTCATCGGCAATGCGAATTGGATCAGAAAACACCGTCCCAAATGATTTCCGGTATTGGTGAGTCCGTAATGCGCTCCAAAGCGGACATCGGCGAAAGCAACGGGCTTCGAGCAAGTAAGGTTGAACCGAGGCGGCAGCCCGCCGCGTGAGTGACCAGCTACCCACCCGTCAGATGATCTTCGATGTTGCTGGCGACCTCTTCACACACGGACGCCAACTCAAGCAGTTCGTTCTTGACGACAGGATCATCGGTCTGCTCGGAAAGTTTCCGATACTTGGCCGCTTCGTCCCGTAGATAGTCAGGCCAATCCATGCTGCACAATACCGATTAGGCGGGCGTCGTTCCAAGCAAGGCAGCGTCCACGCCCGCCAACGCGTCGCTGCTCCTATCGATGGCAGGGTCGTGTCGCACGGTGAGTTCGACGATTTTCAGACCTTATCGACCGCGCCGGTCCAATCTTTAAATCCGCCGACATTATAGACCTTGTCGTAACCCATATCCTTGAGGACCTTCCCGGCGAGCGCAGAACGACCGCCGGAAGCGCAATAGAGGATAACGGTCTTTTCCTTATCGAAATTCTTGTCGTGGTATGGAGAGTCCGGGTCGGCGCGAAATTCCAACATTCCGCGTGAGACGTTCACAGCGCCAGCGATCTTGCCGCTGGCACTGACTTCTGGTGCATCGCGCACGTCGACAACCAAGGTGTTTCCCTTTTTAATCATGTCACTGGCCTGATCCGGCGTGATCTTCGGAACCGCCGCGTTAGCAGTTTCCAACATCTGTTTGACGCTTGTTACCATCTGATCCTCCTTTGGTCGGGCACCGACATTCAAGTACGAAACCCGGGATGGTTCTCGCTCACAGGTAAGGCCCCGGATCACTCCGAGGCCCTACAGGGTACGTCCGTCCGCCGACTTTGGTAACTGCGATATTGTCCCAGCAACCTTTGCGATTGGCCGGTGATCACCACGTTCGCAACCGATGCGGACCATTTCCACAAGTTCCGCCGGATGCCTTGAACGACACTGTATTCGATGCCCCCGGTATTGCATGCCGCTGCCGTCCGCAAAACTCTAGCCGCACTTCTCATGTACCTGCGGGCCGTATTTCTGTACCACCGCTTTGATGGCGATGTGTGCCAGCTTAATGCGGTGCCGCACACCCATTTTCCAAGCGGTCACTACCGCCATCGCCGCCACACGCTGGACCTCAACAAATTTCTCCGCCTGCCCGGTGCGTTCAAGGTAATTCATCGCAGTATCGAGGGCCTCGTCCATAGCGTTATCAAAGTCGCCGATAGGCCACGGATACATGACACGCTCCGAGACTTTTCTCGGAAATAAAAACGCCAAAACCCTGCCAAGCGTTCCTGGGTTCCGGCTACTCGAACAGGTTCGCCCCGGCTGATCGCCAGTTTACTGCTGCTCCTTCGGAATTGCTCCGACCGGTTGATCACGTAGCGGCTTCGAGGTCTCTTCGGCAGGCATGGTGGTTCTTAGCTCGGACGCCGCGCAATCGCCCGCCCAGAGCTTTGTCCCCTTGACCGTTGTCCCTGTCGGAAACCTAATCCGGCTGGCAAGTGAGGCCGAATCGCGCAATGTTTCTAGCTTATGAGAGAAGCTTGCAGCCTGGTCTGGTCGGTGCTGGTGCTATTGTTCCGGTCGCGGGCCTCGTTGGAAGCTGAGATCCTGATCCTTCGTCATCAGCTTAACATCCAGCGACGGCACCTGCCAAAGAGACTGACTTTCAGTGCCATGGATCGCCTGATCTTTGTTGGGCTGTCTCGTTTGGCGCCAAGTACCCTCAATGCGCTGACGATTGTGAAGCCGGAGACTGTCGTCCGTTGGCATCGTGCCGGGTTCAGATCTTACTGGCGCTGGAAATCACGACCTCGTTCCGGCCGACCGACGGTTGCGGTCGAAATACGACGGCTGGTCCGCGAGATGAGCATTGCCAATCCTCTGTGGGGAGCGCCGCGGATTCATGGAGAGTTGCTCAAGCTCGGTATCGAGATCGGCCAGACCAGCGTCGCCAAATACATGGTCAGGCGGAGACACCCGCCGTCGCAAGGC
Organism: Bradyrhizobium erythrophlei; assembly: GCA_900129675.1. Classification (GTDB taxonomy): domain Bacteria; phylum Pseudomonadota; class Alphaproteobacteria; order Rhizobiales; family Xanthobacteraceae; genus Bradyrhizobium; species Bradyrhizobium erythrophlei_A. The sequence continues at coordinate 681,544 of FSRD01000002.1, forward strand.
TGGAGAACCTTTATCCGCAATCACGCTGATGGGATCGCTGCGATGGATATGTTCGTCGTGCCGACAATCTCGTTTCGCCTGCTCTATGGATTGCTGATCATGGGGCACGGCCGGCGACATATTCTGTGGTTTGGCGTCACAGCGCATCCAACCGCAGAATGGATCGCAAATCAGGTCGCGCAAGCATGCGGTTGGGAGCAGGCTCCCCGCTATCTCATCCGTGACCGGGACGGGGCTTATGGTGAGGTCTTTATCCGCAGACTCCGATCGATAGGCATTCGCGATCGACCGACGTCGCCGCGCTCCCCTTGGCAAAATGGATATGCTGAAAGGCTGATCGGTTCGATCCGCAGGGAATGCGTTGACCACGTCATAGTATTCAGCGAGCGCCACCTCCGTCACCTACTGCTCTGTTACATGAAATATTACAATGGGTCTCGCACGCATCTATCCCTGGAGAAAGATGCACCGGTCTCACGCGCCGTCGATCGCGCTGGGCACATTCTTTGTCGCCCAATCTTAGGCGGACTCCACCACCGATACTCCCGGATTTAATTTACGACAGGCACAGGCGAGCATGTCGGCGGAGATGCTGTTGCGCTGTCCGCGGCGACGCCTCGGCAGGCGCAGTTCGGTATGAACGCCGCCCATCCAATGGATCAGGAGAACGATCTCTGACGCTTCGTCATCGATATCGGCGACCACCTCGTGGATGACGGTGCGCACGATTCGCTTCTTGAGCCTCGCGTCGGTCGGCGGCGCCGACCAGACAGCCTTGAGATCAGCGGCCAGCGCGGCGACGTGTCCTGGCGAGCGTGATGGTTCCGATGTCGAGGCATCATGCGCGGCAATCCTGGTCTCGATCTCGCCTACACGTGTGAGCGCGCTGTTCCATCGCAACTCCAGTTCCGCCGCGATCAGCCGGTTCTGCGGATCGATGGCGTCATACTGGCGGAATGCCCGATCGGCGCGGTAGCGCGCCGCCTCGAGGTCGCGCGCCAGCGCCTCACGAACCTGATCGCGGCGGCTGGCCGCTTGGGCTTCGGCCTCGACGGCCGCAGCTATCGCTGCCGGTTCGACAACCCGCAGAAGAGCTTCCTCGACGGCGTCGTCGACACGCAATCCTCCGAATGCGATGCAGCGTGGCTCGCCATTGTCGAGCGAACCCCGCCAACAGGAATAGCGCGGAATGTTATGCTTGGTGCCTGTGTAGCGGACCGTCAGCTTGCGTCCGCAACGCCGGCAGCGGACAAGGCCGGCGAGCAAAGCGTCGCCGTGCTTCGGCGCTCCGTGATGTCGGCCTGTGGGCAAGTTGTCGCTCACCATCTTGCGGATCGCCTCCGACCGCTCCCAGCTGACGTAACCCTCATGGACGCCTGGGATCAGCGCCAGCCATTCGGCTCGCGCCTTACGACGGCTCCTGGGTCGGATCACGCCTGCGGCTGCATCATATCCTGTCGCGACACGACTCTTACCATAGGCGTAGGCGCCGCCGTAGATCGGGTTCTCGATCATCCGGTGGATGGTGGTATAGTGCGGCCTGCGCCAGACCACGTCACCATTATGGCGCTTGGCGGGCAAGTCCAGCCCATGCTCAATGAACCAGAGCAGCGCTTGCCGGACACTGCCGAGTTCGGCCACCTTGTCGAAGACGAGGATGATGGCCTCCTGGACACGGCGATCGGGATCCTTCTCGAGCCTGTCGCCGACCTTCACGAAGCCGACCGGGGCAGCGACGATGAGTTCGCCGCGCCGGGCCTTCTCATAGCGGGCCGACAGCGAACGCTGGCGCAGAAGATCGAGCTCGTACTCGTTGAGGCTGCCCTTCAATCCCAGCAACAGCCGGTCGTTGCCCTGACGCGGCGCATAGACCGTCTCCTGATCGATCAGCACGGTATCGACGACGCGGCACATCTCGATCAGCTGCTGCCAGTCACGGCTGTTGCGGGCGAAACGCGAGACTTCCCGCGCCGCGACCGCACCGACCTTGCCCAGGCAGACCTCGGCCACCATTCGATCAAAGCCGGCGCGCGCGACGCCGCCTGCCGCCGAGCGCCCGAGATCGTCATCGACCGTTTCGATGCGAGACCAGCCCAGCGCCGTCAGACGATCGCGCATCGCATATTGCAAGGCGCTGCTCTCGCGATTGTGGAGAACCTGATGGGCGGAGGACTGCCGTACATACAGGATCGCCTTTCGCTCCAGATGATGCGGCCTGATCTTCTCAGACATCATGACGCATCTCCTCCCTTTGCCGGAGGTCGCCGTCGGCGTGGCCGAAGATCAGGCGAACCATCAGCTTCGTCAGCGTATGGCGCGTCTCGGCGGGCAACGCCTGCCATTGCGGCGTCTGCGCCGCGGCGTAGGGCGGGTCGCAGAACAGATCGAACTGACGTGCATTGCTGTGAGGATGGCGATGAGCGATAGGCGGGCGCGGCATGGACATCTCCCCGATTCGCGTCGTGAGAGCCCAATGCTGCGCTGGAATTCCGCAATTGCGATGGTGCGCCCGAAACCGACGTCACATCCTGCAGCAGCGTTGCCAAGGCGGTGAGCACCGCAAGCTCAACATAGGGAGTGGCGCCAACACGCCATGTCGCGCGAGCCGCCCGATCAAACATCCAGGCCGGAATCTCCAGCCATCGCGCAGATGCCCGACCAGAGAGGCTGCAACGGAAAACCTCTCTGCCAGCCTTCTCAACCACCTCATGAATATGGACCAGGCAGCCGGCCCAAGGATGCCACGGATAAAGAAGCTCGTACTCCGCGATCCCGTGGGCGTTCCGTCGTCGTGTTGTACAATGGGGCCCGCACGCATCTATCCCTGGAGAAGGATGCACCGGTCTCGCGCGCCGTCGATCGCGCCGGGCACATTCTTTGTCGCCCAATCCTGGGCGGGCTGCATCACCAATATGCCCGAATTTAATTTACGACAGGCACAGGTGCCGCGATTGAGTGGATGCCCGGAATAACCTCGGTATCCCACTCGTACTGCTTCACCTTATCTTTCAGGAGTGGAAACATCGCTTGAAGTCTTTTGGGCAGGCCATGCTGCTTTTCGGGGAGCTTAGTGAAAATGCTCGAATCCATCCAGAACTTGAATTCGTTGCTGGGCACGTAAACCGTGGCGTTGGGGAAGACCGGCGTGTTGTCTGGAGCCTTGCTCATAAGCCCAAAGACATGGTCCGGATGGAAATGCGAAACGATCACCCTCGTGATCTGCGCCGGCTTGATGCCGGCTGCAGCCATATTGGCGATCATCGCTCCGGCCGTAGGCTGGAACTGACCACCCGTGCCGGCGTCGAAGAAAACCATTTCGTTGCCGAACTTGAGCAGAGTTACGTTAAACGGAATGGGCACGACTTCATTCGCGATCCCCGCGGCAGCCAGTGCGGCCTTGGTTTCCTCAACGGACACGTTCGCGATGAACCCAGGATCGTGAGGTTTCTCCCAAACGCCATCGTTCAGGATGAACCCGTGGACCTTATCGAACTTGAACGGCCGGAAGCCCTTGCCGGCCTCCGGTCCCTTCTGGGCGAGCGCAGCCTCGATGAACGAGACCGGCTTGGGCAGGCCGAACGCTGCTCCTGCACATGCTGCCGTCAACAGAGCGTTACGGCGGGTTAGATTTAACATCGCTATCTCCTTGCTTTGTCTGCGAAGACGGACATTGCGGTCCGCCGGTCGAAGCCGGCGCCTCGTGTGAGGCGTTCACAAACCTCTTATTGGGGAATTTTGGAATCCGAGCCCTCCGCCCCCAGGTGCGGCGAGTAGCTGACAAAGTCGAACAAATGCGGAAATGCGTGCTCACGGTTCAAGACGCACTCGATGTCGAGAAAGATGAGCCTTTCGATTCCAGCGGACCGCGTCGTCTCCGGAACGTCCCAGCAGATCCTGGTTCTACCGATGACGTGCAGCATCCGGCCGCTTTGGAAGTCGATGAAAAGAAGCCCGGCGCGCGCGTCGGCTTCTAGATTGCCGAGAGTGTTGAAGAGCAGGTTGCCACTGAAATCCGGAAAGCAAAGTTCGTTTGGTGAAACCACCTGCACGAAGCCGGGAAGTCCGCCACGGTGAGAGACGTCGAGACCTTGCGAGGACTCCACCTGGTCGAGTTGCTCCGACCGGGATGCAATAAAGAACGTGTCTGCTGCGGCAACAAAGCTGACCTCGTTATCGCCTAGATGCGAAGCCATTCGAGATTCAGACGCGGACATAGAACGGAGCCGTGGCCGCTCGTTGCGTGCCTGAATGTATTTCGGGCAGTTTCCAAAGCTCTGCTGAACCCTTATCGTGAAACCTCCACCGATGATGCAATTTTCGATGCGACCGTTGATTCGGTTTCGGCGACGCGTTGAAAGTTCGATTCCTAGCCCGCCGATCGGGGCGCCATCCCGAATACACGAAAGGAAAGGATCGCCCGGATCGGCCCACGCTTTGATGGTGAGTAGGCTCTCGTCCGCCGAATTCATGAACCCTGGGGGACCGGACAGGGTGGTGGCCCAGGGATGGCCGTTCTGGTCCGCCAGCCCCACGACCATGAACGGTAGCGCAGCGAAGAATGACCGATGCTGCTCCGGCATATAGTCACGAATAACTGCGTGCCCCTTGCGTTCGATGCGATCACGTACGCCGGCGAGACTTTGGATCGTTTGCTCGCCGGCGTGAAAGGGAGACGTGGTCGTTGTCATGATAGTGCCGCGATCATGGACGCACGCTTTGAGAAGACATGGCTGATACCCGTTAGTAGTGGTTGTCTGTACATACTACTAGGTACAAAATAAAATCACGTTCGGTTGATTCGACGCGATCTTGAGGATGTCATGAAGGCGAAGGGTGAGCTCGTTAAGGCAGCCAAGAAATTGATGTGGGAGCGTGGCTACGAGGCCGTAAGTCCGCGCGACTTGCTGGAAGAAAGTGGTGCGGGGCAAGGCAGCCTCTATCACCACTTCAAGGGAAAAATGGACCTGGCGTCTGTGGCTCTCGGTGAGGTGTCCGATGAAATGTGCGAGCTCGCGCGCGAGACCGTAGGAACGGACGGTTCTGCCTTGGATCGCGTCATCCGCTATCTCGACGTTCCTCGCGACGGCCTCAAAGGTTGCAGGATGGGCAGATTTGCTGCCGAATCGTCCATCGCCGAGGCTTCGTTGAGGAAGCCCGTCGAACGCTATTTCCGCGAACTCCAGGAGATCCTTGCAGGAGCTCTCCGCGAAGCTCAAGCCGACGGCGAAATTGCGAAACGCCTCGATGCCAGCGAGCTTGCCCTGATGCTCATTACTGTAGTGCAGGGCGGCTTCGTCGTTTCGAGGGTTTATCGCGATCGGAACGCCATCAATCGGGCCACAGAGATGGCCAAGTCGCTGCTCAAATCGCTGCCACGCCGCTAAGCAGGACGAGGCAGTCTCCGCTGCAGATGCTCGAGGAGTTAGGCTTGTCTCTGCTGAGGTCATGGTCTGTAAAATTCGGGGAAGCCAGCCGGCATTCCCCTCACGGAACTGGCGCCTAATCACAGGACTTCGCCGAAAATAATCAGCTTTGGGTTGAAAAGAGCGCCGGGATCTCGAAAAAGATCCCGGCAAGTCTGGGAGAAACGCCTGAGGGGTGACGCCTCCTTTGCCAGTCAAGAGTGACCGGCTCCGTCGACGCCGAACCGATTCGGCGCGATAGATCTCAGCAATTCGACAACAGCTACCGAGCATGCCGCTACTCACTGAACTGATCACTCAGGGTGCGTTGTGCTTGCCATGCTCGGCCGCAAAGCAAATTGCCTGTGCCAGGCGCTCAGCTGCGGTCGTTCCGATCGCCAAGGACGGTCGCGGAAGCGAAAGTCAATGTATTCGAGCGCGCAACCGACAGTGATGGTTCCGAGGTCGGGAATGAGTGACGGTACATTGGCCTCGAGAGTGTCAAGGATCTTGCTGATCCGATCAAACTGGGCATCTACCCATCCGCTCCAGCGATGGCTTTCTGGCCGGAGGGTTTCTTGGCGGCAGACGACGGCGCGATCCATAATGTCTACGCCGAAGAGTTCCAGCTTAAGTACTTGTCTGCGGGCTTCCCCCGGCTCCGGTAGCAATCCGCCGTCCGAGAACTCATCGAGGTACTCGCAGATTAAGCTGCTATCAAAAAGAATTTCACCGGTATTCAATTGAAGCGTTGGGATGCGGGTCAGCGGATTGAGCGCCGAAAGTGCCTCGTTCGCCTTTGTCGGAATTGCAGATGTTTCGATGATTTCGACACAATGATCGATCTGCATTTCCTTGGTAACCACCACTACCTTTCGCGCATAGGGGGAGTTCGGCGACCAATATAGCTTCATGTGAATGCTCCAAGGTTAGCCAACGGCCTTACGGAAGCGCCGGTCTATTTCAACGCCGAGAAGGCAGTTGGCGTCAGGATTTGGTTGCTGATGCTTGCGACGATGGGTCCATCGCGTTCCGCTTCGTCGCGCACCTTGTGCCAAGCCGGGTCGTTCAGGAACGCCGTCCACCTCGTCTCGAGATCGGCCAGCGACTCCCACTGGAGCATGTAAGTCAGCTGGTTGCTGGATTCCCCGACGAGGGTCGTCCAAAAACCCATAGAACGGATACCGTGCTTTTCCCAGATGGGCGGAAGCTGGTCTCTAAATCGAGCCTGCAGCTTTGCCATTTGGCCCGGAACGGCCTGATACATACGCAGTTCGTGAATCATCGCGGAAACCCTCTATGAAGGACGTGCTCACGCCTGCTTCAGCAGGCTGGCATCGACCGGCATCTTGCGCAGGCGCTTGCCGCTTGCCGCATAGATCGCGTTTGCGATCGCGGGGACGATTGCCGATGTCCCGGTCTCGCCCATACCACCCGGCGGCTCCGAGCTTTTCACGATGTGGACCTCAATGGAGGGCGCCTCGTTCATGCGCAACATCTGATAGGTATCGAAGTTGGTCTGCTCGACACGGCCGTTCTTCAGCGTGATCTCGCCGTAGAGAGCGGCGGTGGCGCCAAAGATGATTCCGCTTTGGAGCTGCGCTTGCACCGTATCGGGATTGACCACGGTGCCGCAATCCATCGCGCAGACCACGCGCCGGATGCGGACGGCGCCCTCTTTCGAGACTTCGACCTCGGCTACCTGCGCGAGCCAGCTCCCGAAGGCGAATTGCAGCGAGACGCCGCGACCTCTTCCCTTGGGCAAGGCTTGTCCCCAGCCGGCTTTTTCCGCAGCAAGATCGAGGACCGCTTTGGCGCGCGGGGACTTGTCGAGTAGCGCTCTTCTATAGGCGACCGCGTCCTGCTTGGCCGCTGCCGCCAATTCGTCGATGAAGCTTTCAGTCACGAAGACGTTGTGCGAGGGACCCACGCTACGCCAGAAGGCCGTCGGAATGCCCGGCGGCTCCACGCGGACAAACTCCACGTGCAAATTCGGCAGGTCGTAGACCAGATCGATCGCACCTTCTATCGAGTCTGGATCAAGACCGTCCTTGAAAGCAGGCGGCAGCCATCGCGCAATCACGGAAGAGCCGGCGAAACGGTTCTTCCAGGCCAGCGGCCTGCCCTGATCGTCCAGCCCAGCCGAGATGCGATCAAACCAATAGGGGCGGAACATATCGTGCTGGATATCTTCCTCACGCGTCCACACGACCTTCACGGGGCCATCGACATGCTTGGCGATCTGAACGGCGCGGACGGCGCCGTCGGCTTCCAGCCGCCTGCCGAAACCGCCGCCGATCAGGTGGTTGTGGACAATGACTTTCTCCGGCGGCAGGCCCGCCTCCTTCGCGGCCATCGCCTGGACCCGAGCCACGGCCTGGTTGCCGAGCCAGATCTCGCACTCATCCTTGGGAAAGTGCACCGTACAGTTCATCGGCTCCATCGTTGCGTGCGCGAGGAACGGCACCTGATAGCTCGCCTCGACCTTGGTGGTGGCACTCGCCATGGCCTTGTCGGCATCACCGATGTTCTGAGCGACAGCGCCCGAACCGAGCGTCGCCTGTTCGAGCTCGCGCGCGATCTCTTCGGTGCCGAGTTTTGCGTGCTGACCATCGTCCCATTCGATCTTGAGCGCTGCCAGACCTTTCTTCGCAGCTCCCATGTGATCGGCCACGACCGCAACAGCATCGTCAAGCCGAACGATCTGGCGCACGCCCTTCACCGCTTTTGCGCCCGTGGCGTCGACACTTTTTACGCGCCCGCCGAAAACGGGCGATTGCGCCAACGTCGCGATCTTCACGCCGGCCGGGCGCGCGTCGATACCGTAGAGCGCGGTCCCGTTGACCTTCGCCGGCGCATCGAGCCGCTTGGCCCGCGTGCCGATCAGCTTGAAATCCCCCGGGGACTTCAACGTGACGTTTCCAGGAACGGGCATGTGTGCTGCCTCAGCGACAACCTCACCGTATTTCAGGCGCCGACCGGTCGGCACGTGGATCACCTCGCCGTCCTGCGTGCGGCATGATTTTGCATCGACGCCCCAACGCTTGGCAGCAGCCGCGACCAGCATCATCCTTGCGGTTGCGCCTGCTTCGCGCAGCGGCTTCCACGCGCCGCGCATCGCGTTCGAATTGCCGGTCGCCTGAACGCCGAGCAGCGGGTTGGCATAGAGCTTCTCGTTCGGTGGCGCGTGCTCGAGCCGCACCTGTTTCAGGCTCACATCGAGCTCTTCGGCGATCAGCATCGGGATCGAGGTGTAGGTGCCTTGCCCCATTTCGACATACGGCATGGTCAGGACGACCTGGCCGTCGCTGCCGATACGAATAAAGGCGTTGGGTGCAAAACTATCGGAATTGGCGGCTTTGCTTTGGCCGAGAGGCAGGTTCAGGCTCAGTATCAAGCCGCCACCAATGGCTGCGCTGGTGCCCAGAAAGCTGCGCCGCGACAGGTTGGTGTCAGAAGCGCGAAAAGCTATGCGATCGGGGATCATCGTCAGCCTCCTTTTTCATTCGTCTGCGCGGCGAGGTTGATCGCTTCGCGGATGCGCACATAGGTTCCGCAGCGGCAGATGTTGCCGCTCATGGCGTCATCGATGTCAGCATTGCTCGGATGTGGATTACTTGCCAGAAGCGCCGAAGCCGACATGATCTGTCCCGACTGGCAGTAGCCGCACTGGACGACCTCATGGTCAAGCCATGCTTTCTGGATCTTGGCGCCTGCCGGTGTTTCACCGATCGCCTCGATCGTCGTAATCTGCGATTTGCCGAGACTTTCGATGCTGGTGATGCAGGACCGGGTGGCGACGCCATCAATGTGTACGGTGCACGCGCCGCACAACGCCATGCCGCACCCGAATTTGGTGCCGGTCATACCGAGCACATCTCGCAGCACCCAGAGCAGAGGCGTGTCGCCGTCGACGTCGACACTGTGGGTACTGCCGTTGATTTTGACTGTAAAGCTCACGATCGCCTCCCGAACGATGTTAAAAAACCTCTTCCTAGGCGAGGAATCCCACGAGCACGGCATTGATTTTTCCCGCGCGCGTCCACGTTATGCCGTGAGATCCGCCTTTGATTTCCACGTACTCGACGTCCTTAATGAGCTTTGCTTGCCGCCGAGACGTTGCATCAACAAATCGAGCTTATGAATTTAGTGTGTCCACGCGAAGCGATTTGAACTAAACGCCGTATCTGTCGCGACGATAGGACCAGGAGCCAATCTCTGCCACCGTCAATCAACGGCGCTGAATTGATCCGGTGTGGCCATGCTACGCAATCAGCAGAACCCGAGAATGCAAGGTATACAATCCGCCAATCTCCAGAGAAGATAAGTCTATCTCGAAAAAGCGTTTGATGACGACACCAGTCACTGCCTAGCGTAAACCGGCTCGATCGCAAACTATGCGAGGCGGATAAGCTAGTGCAGGGGGGCGAGTTTGCGCAAAACCACTGAAGTTGCTCCGTCGCGCGTTACCGCCAACAGATTGGGAACTCTCCGATTCCGCTTGGCACTCGCGATGATCGTTTCATATTTGGCGATGATGGCCTTTTTGATCCACAGCGCGCGGCACGCGATGCAAACCGCCGTTGTTGCGTCTGACTTCAGCCCAGCGATGGTCGCGTTGGGGAGCTGCATGGCCTTCACCGTAATTTTGACCGGCTTGTTCGTGCTCGTGCAGCATGGGGATTGAATGATGCGCATTCCACGGAACTGCATGCTGTTTCTTCTCGCAACAGTATCGACTTTCGGAGCCGGCGGGTCGGCGTACTCTGCGCAGTCCGATTCTCAAATTCGTCAGGATGAGTTTTCTACCATCGTGTTTTTCGTGGTCTTCGCGGTGCTTACGCTGCTCATCAGCTTTTGGGCGGCCCGGCGCGCGACCAGTTCGTCGGAATATCTTACAGCGGGAAGCTCGATCTCAGCAGGCCAGAATGGTTTAGCTATTGCGGGCGACTATATGTCAGCCGGCGCCTTCCTTGGGCTGTCGGGGCTGATCTATACATCCGGTTTGGATGGAATGTTCCTCGCCGCAAGTTATCTGGCCAGCTGGCCTATCGTTCTGTTTCTTGTCGCAGAACCGCTCCGTCGCCTGGGGAGGTATTCCTTTGCAGACGTGCTAACTCATAAATTGAGAGAGCGGCCGATTCGTATCCTGGCGGGTGCTTCCACCCTCGTCATCGTCAGCTTCTACCTCGTCGCACAAATGGTCGGCGCCGGAGAGCTCATTTCATTGCTGTTCGGAATCGGTTACGGGCCGGCCGTCGTCATGGTCGGGCTACTTATGATCGTGTTTTCTACCCTCGGCGGCATGCGCGCTGCCACATGGGTTCAGATCATCAAGGCTATTCTGATGATCGGCGGAAGCGCCATGATCGTGACGTTGGTGCTGATCAGGTTCGGGTTCAATATGTCGGACCTCTTCAAGACGGCTGCAAGCAATCATCCAAACGGCAACAATATCATGGATATCCGCGGCTTCTCTCAAGACGCGATTGCGACCCTGTCTCTTGGCGTCGGAATCCTGTTTGGTACTGCCGGGCTGCCTCATATCCTAATGCGCTTCTTCACCGTTAGCGACGAGCGAGCAGCGCGTGTGTCCGTGTTTTACGCGACGTGCCTCATTGGCCTGTTCTTTGCGATGCTGTTTGTGATCGGATATGGCAGTATCGCACTCCTCCGTGGCAATGCCACCTATGCCAACGCCAGCGGCGCGCTGTTTGGCGGAAATAATTTGGCTCCCATCCACTTGGCGAGGGCCGTTGGTGGAAGCATCTTGGCGGGCTTCATCTCCGCGGTTGCGTTCGCGACGATCCTGGCCGTTGTCTCCGGATTGCTCATAGCAGGGGCCTCCTCGGCTGCTAACGATCTCGTTGTCGGCCTGTCCGGTCGGCAGCTCGATGAGCGCATGCGGCTCCGGATATCACGGATCGCTACGATGGCACTGGGAGTACTCGGGATCCTGCTTGGACTAGCGTGTGAGGGGCAGAATGTCGCCTACCTCCTTGCGCTTGCCACAGCGATCGCAGCCAGCGCCAACTTTCCATTGCTGCTCTTGGCAATTTACTGGGACGGCTTGACGACGCGTGGTGCGGTCGTTGGCGGCACCTTCGGCCTTATCTCGTCGGTTGTCTTGACGGCAATGGGGCCAACTATCTGGTCAAAGGTGCTGGGTCTTGGTCCCGCGATCTTTCCGTATGATTCCCCGGCACTGTTCACGGTGCCCCTCACGCTGTTTGTCTGCTGGCTGGTATCGATCGCCACGGCTGAATCCGAGAAGGATTGGCGGCTTACCCAACCTGCCGTCGCTCAATATGCGGATTCGTCAAGTGCGTGATCCGTACAGGCACCTGAGAAGCTCCTCAAGACCGGTAAATCGATGAGGCAATCATCATTGTCAATCTCCATGAGGTCGCACCATCAGTACGGACCGAATTCTTTGGGGCCACGGGGGTGTCACCTTCGCCCGGGTTACTTCCGCCGCAGCTCGGAAAATAGGTATCGACCGCAACGCGAAGACCTAACGGGAGACATCGAAGATGCCCAAACAATTAGATAGCGGACGTCGCCGCTTTTTCGGCACCGCAGTCATGACCATCGCAGCTACCCAGCTGGTCTTGAATGGACCTGCAGAGGGCCAGCTTGGCAAGACAAAAGCTGGCGATCTGCCCAAGATCGGGCGAGGGGAACATACCTCGTTCGCATCACTGAAGCACATCGATGCTGGGGTCTTGAATGTCGGATACGCCGAAGCGGGCCCCCCCGGGGGGCCTGTGGTCATCCTTCTGCACGGCTGGCCTTACGACATTTACAGCTATGTTGACGTCGCGCCTTTGCTGGCAGCCGCAGGCTACCGCGTGATCGTCCCTCATCTGCGGGGCTATGGAACAACGCACTTTATTTCAACTGGGACGCTCCGCAACGGCCAACCGTCGGCGCTCGCCGTCGACGTCATCGCCTTGATGGATGCGTTGCAGATCGAGAAGGCGACCATCGCCGGCTTCGACTGGGGCGCGCGGACTGCGGATATCGTGGCGGCGCTCTGGCCAGAACGCTGCAACGCGCTGGTCTCCGTGAGCGGCTATCTGATAGGTAACCAGCAATCTGGCAAGACGCCGCTGTCGCCCAAGGCTGAGCTGCAATGGTGGTACCAATATTATTTCGCCACCGAACGCGGTCGCGCCGGCTACGACAAATTCCGCAACGATTTCGCAAAGCTGATTTGGCAGATCGCTTCGCCGAAGTGGGACTTCGATGATGCCACGTTCAATCGCAGCGCCGCCGCTTTCGACAATCCGGATCACGTCGACATCGTCATCCACAATTACCGGTGGAGGCTTGGCTTGGCGGGAGGCGAGACGAAATATGACGATCTGGAAAAGCGGCTTGCCGAAGCTCCCGTGATTACCGTCCCCACGATCACGCTCGAAGGTGATGCCAACGGCGCGCCGCACCCGGACCCAAGTACGTATGCCACGAAATTCTCGGGCAAATATGCGCATCGGATGATCGAGGGCGGCATCGGGCACAATCTGCCTCAAGAGGCCCCGCAAGCCTTTGCCGAAGCTGTCCTCGAAGTTGCCGAAGGTTGATCTGTAGGAAGCGAAAATGACACCCAAGCTACTGCCGTCGCTGCTTATGGCCGCAGGCTCACTGATGCTTGCCTGGCGCGTCAAGACTCTCATTGATGCGCTGATGATGGCCCAGCGCGGTGCTGAAACCAACTTCAGAAGTATCACCGAGTTCTTGGCAGGTCAGCAAACCGAACTGCCGATGATCGGTTTTCAACACCATGTAGAGCGTAGCCAAAAACTCGGCGTCTGGCTCATGGTTCTCGGCTTTGTTATGGTTGGGGCATCAGGACTCCTGAATGCTTATCTTTTGTGGGCAGGCTCTTGATCAGAACCGCTACTTCGGCTCAGTGTGCCACGTTCCGGACGATCGCCTGCGTTGTTTTGAGACCAAATTTCAAGCGGTAGGGACGTGGACCGAATCGACGCTATGAAGGTCTTCATCGCAGCCCTCGACGAGGGTGGCTTGAGGAAAGCGGGGCGTAAGTTGGGGCGATCTCCTGCTGCGATAAGCCGAGCGCTTGCCTTTCTTGAAGCTCATGTTGGCGTTACCCTCCTTCACCGCACGACGCGTTCGTTCAAGTTAAGTGAAGCGGGCGAACGGTACGCGATCGTATGCCGCCGCGTCATTTCAGATCTCGAAGAAGCTGACCTTGTTGCGGCGGGTGAGCGATCGGCGCCGCGCGGCACACTGACAATAACGGCTCCAGTTGCGGCAGGTGAAGACATCTTGCGTTCGGTTTTGGACGCCTTCATGGATGCCTATCCGACCGTTTCGGTCAGATTGCTTCTGCTGGATAGGCCGGTTAGCCTTATCGATGAGGGCATCGATATTGCCTTGCGAATTGCCCATTTGGCGGATTCCACACACGTGGCGATCCGGTTGGGCGAGGTTCGGCGTGTCGTAGCGGCATCGCCTCGCTATTTGTCCACGCATCCGAAAATCGAAGAGCCCGCTGATCTTGCAAAACACAAGATCATTGCGATGGCTCACTTCGGAATCGATTCCTGGAGCTTTCCGGCGGCGAAGGGATCATCGATCCCTCGCTCGGTTCAATTCTCGCCACGCTTCGTGGTGAATAGTGTTCGTAGCGCCGTTGCCTCAGCCGTCGAAGGACGCGGCATTACTCGACTTTTCTGCTATCACATTGCTGAGCAACTTTCGCAAGGCACGCTGCAAATCCTTCTAGCGCAAGACGAGCATTCCGCGGTGCCCTTGCACCTCATTTCCCCGCAAGGTCGGCTTGCCGTTCCGAAGGTTCGCGCATTCGTGGATTTCGCTGTGCCTCGCCTCAAGGCGCATTTTTCTCGCCTTGCGGGCGACTCCGCGAAGCAACAACGCGGCATTCAGCCGCGCGCCGGGGTTCACGATCTTCTCCATGCCCGCGACGTCGTGCGCCGCGTCGTTGATGAGGGCGCGGAGGGGCGTGCCGCGGGAGTCGCTTCGCGCCGCATTCATGTGCCGACGAGCAGGACAGAGGAGTGAATGATCCATGTCGCACCATTATTCCGGTCCCGATTTCGGCTTCCCGCACGGAGACGCGCGCCTGGACCTCACGGATTTGTATGCCTTCCCCAAACCAGGCGAGGCGGACAAGTCGATCCTTATCATGAACGTCCATCCTTCCGCCGTCGTGAACCCGCCGGGGTCGACTACGCGCGAGCCGTTCGCGCCCGAGGCGTTGTACGAGCTCAAGATCGATACGAATGGCGATGCCGTCGCCGACATCGCATATCGGGTGCGCTTCTCGTGCTCAGCGGACGGGCTGCAAACCGCGACCGTGCGGCGCGTCGAGGGTGCGCAGGCCGCCGAAACGGGTGACAGCGGCGAGGTCATGATCGAAGCAGCACCTGTGTCGACGGGGCGGGACGCGCGCGTGACGGAGGCCGGCCGCTACCGCTTCTTCGCGGGCTGGCGCAGCGATCCCTTCTTCTTCGACACGCGGGGGGCGTTGAACGATCTGCAGTTCACCGGTCACGAGTTCTTCATCGACAAGGATGTGTGCAGCATCGTGCTGGAAATGCCCAACTCTGCCCTTGGACCCAAACGGGTCGGCCTATGGGCGCGCACGCTGGACCGCGCGGGCGGGATTTGGGTCCAGGCGGACCGCGGCGCGTTACCCGCGCAGGCGGTCTTTCTCGTCGGCTCGGAGCGAGATGGCTACCATGCGGGCGAGCCGGCGAACGATGCCCGTTTCATCGCCGTCTTCGCGCATGCGCTGGAGCACACCGGTGGCTACTCGCCGGAGGAAGCAAGGCGGGTGGCGGGAACACTGCTGCCCGACATGCTGTCCTACGACCCGACGCGTCCCGCGTCTTTTCCGGGCAATGGCCGCACGCTTACCGACGATGCCGCCGACGCGTTCCTGGCGGTCCTCACAAACGGCAAGGTGACCGGGGACAAGGTCGGGCCCCACATCGATCTGCTTGCAGAGTTTCCCTATTTGGGGCCGCCGCACGACATCTCTGTGCCGGGCCCTGTAACTTCGCCTATCGCAACCGAGCTCCGCAAGGCGTCCAGGCGCCTGGGCTCTTGATGAAGGAGGACGTTATGAATCGGCTCGAGAAAGTGCTGTATACCGCGAAGGCCCACAGCACAGGCGGACGTGTGGGCACGTCGCGTAGCTCCGACGGCCGCCTCGAGGTCAGGCTGTCGCGGCCCGGCAGCTCGGGCACTGGCACCAACCCGGAGCAGCTTTTTGCGGCAGGTTGGTCTGCATGTTTCGACTCGGCGATGGAGTTTGCGGCGCGGAACATGAAGATCACGCTGCCAGCCGATCACGCGGTCGATGCCGAGATTGATCTCGGTCCCGAAGGAGGTGCCTTCAGCCTGGCGGCTCGCCTCTACGTGAGCTTGCCGGGAATGGACCGCGCGACGGCGCAGCGCCTTATCGAGGCGACCCACCAGGTGTGTCCCTATTCGCGAGCAATACACGGGAACATCGCCGTCGAAACGACGCTGGCCTGAGGCCGCTCCGCTGATTCCGAATGGGTCACGATGGTCGCCAGGACGGAGAAGGATGGCCAACTCGTCGAGAACTTGTCGCAGAGTAGCGAGCTGACATTCCCTGGCGGCGACGTATCGCGATCCTTTTGGCACGGACATACAGGAACTGAAAATGAATCGGCCTCCACTTCCACCGTTCACCGCAGAAACGGCCGCGCAGAAGGTACGCATGGCGGAAGACGCATGGAACACGCGCGACTGCGCGCGGGTGGCGCTGGCCTACACACCGGATAGTCGCTGGCGCAATCGCGTCGAGTTTTTGCAAGGCCGCGCTGAAATCGAAGCGTTCCTGACGCGCAAGTGGAGTCGCGAGCTCGACTACCGGCTGATCAAGGAACTCTGGGCATTTCGGGAGAATCGCATCGCCGTGCGCTTCGCCTACGAATGGCGCGACGATGGCGGCCACTGGTTCCGCAGCTACGGCAATGAAAATTGGGAGTTCGACGAGATCGGTTTGATGCGCGTCCGGATCGCGAGCATCAACGATCTGCCCATCGAGGAGAGCGAACGGAAATATCACTGGCCGCTCGGTCGCCGGCCCGACGATCACCCGTCATTGAGCGAGTTGGGACTCTAGACGCGCGCCCGCATTGAAGAAGCCACATGCGAGGGCACATTATACGCGCACCGTCGCTTGGCCGAGCGAAGCAGTCGAGGGCTCACAAAGACTTCCGATGTCACACTTGGTCCACCCTTTCGAGACGGGCCGTCAGCAAGCGGACACGCGCGTATGGGTGATAGCGACAGCTTACGAACGAATGACGTCGCTTCATTTGGTTCGTTTCGTCTGTTTATGGCCGAAAGACAGATTTATCGGTTCTACGACTGGTCGTCCCGCTCAAGGGTTTCCTTTCATCCGACGGCAGCTTCTATCTGGCGCGATGTGGGAATCCTCAGCAACAGGGTCTCGTTACCCCAACCTGCCTGCCGTAATCATCGCGCCGATATCTGTCTTGGCGATAGGGGTATTATTTCTGAGGATACCTTGTCATACCCTGTTCCCCCCGCTCGCAATTGGACAGAAGAGACCTGGATTCGGTCTTGTAAAACGAGCAGCTTCGGTCACATGATAATCATTGGTTCAGGCGCGTAAACGCCGATTCCCTCACTTTTGGAGATAGGACCTTGTCATGGACGCATCCGATCTGAAGGTCTTTGAGGCAGTCGCCCGACACGGCAGCATGAATCGAGCGGCGGCTGAGCTGAACACTGTGCAATCCAATGTCACTGCGCGAGTGAGGGCGTTGGAGCTCGAGCTTGGTGTCCTTCTATTCCAGCGGCATGCACGCGGCGTGAAGGTCACTCCTGCCGGGCGCCGAATGCTCCCCTTTTCGGCACGCATATCCAGGCTGCTTAGCGAGGCGAAGGCCGCTGCAAGGGATGACGGCGTTCCAAGCGGTGTGCTGGAAATCGGCACCCTGGAAACGACGGCGGCGCTTCGGCTTCCGTCAATACTCGCAAGCTTTGCGAAAGCCTACCCAAAGGTGCGTCCGGTAGTCAGGCCGGGATCGACCTGTGGTCTCATTGAGGACGTTGTTGAATGCAGACTTGAGGGGGCGTTTGTTGTGGGGCCGGTCGACCATCCGGATCTGCAACAGGAGAGCGTCTTCCGCGAAGAGCTTGTCTTGGTGACTCCTCGCTCAATTCGGGGCATTGAAGATCTTTCGTCGATCAGCGAACTGAAAACCATCGTCTTCCGTGTAGGTTGCTCATATCGACAAAGGTTGGACGATCTGTTGAACAAGGCTGGAATACTCGTTGCACAGCCTCTGGAATTCGGATCGATCGAAGCGATTCTGGGCTGTGTGGCCGCGGGCGTCGGGATCACCTTGTTGCCCAAGGGTATAGTCGCCGCGGCTTGGCGGGACGGCCAGGTCGCGGTGCATGAACTGGACCCCGAATTTGCCGAAGTGGAGACTGTGTTCATTCGGCGCACGGACGCCTACGTGTCCAGTGCGCTCTCGGCCTTCCTTCAGTTTGTACGACCGGACACCGAATTGCGTGTAGCGGCCGAATAGCCTTGTCCGTCGGAGACGGTACACGGTGCAACGGGGGGGTAGGTCTCCGAGCGATTTCCCTGTGCCGCTCGCTCACGGGCGTGCGACCTCGCGAATTAGAAACTCCGAGACCTGCGTTGGGCGGGAAATAAGAGCGACTGTCCAACCAGTAGATTGGCATTCATTTTTCCTTTTCAGTAGACGCAAACGACACGCTTTCGGCGCTGCGGACGCCTGGTATGCGGATCCGGTGTGCAGCCCTACTTGAGTGGCAGCGATAATTGATCGCCCAATCGCCAGAATTGATGGCGTCGGCTTCTGGATAACTACACTCCGCTCGATCTTGTCACGTGATGTCGGTTGCGTAATCAGGCGATTTCCAACGTAAGCCGAGCAATCTGCAGCACAGATTGCCCTCTCGAATCTATTCGTTTGATGATCGCAATTGATGGGGGCACGGTCCCTCGCGCGACAAAAACCAGATCAATCGCATCGGATTCGGCCAAGGGCGTTCACATGCTGATGAAAAATTCGATATCC
Source organism: Bradyrhizobium erythrophlei (assembly GCA_900129675.1). Taxonomy (GTDB): domain Bacteria; phylum Pseudomonadota; class Alphaproteobacteria; order Rhizobiales; family Xanthobacteraceae; genus Bradyrhizobium; species Bradyrhizobium erythrophlei_A. Next base: position 700,055 of record FSRD01000002.1, read on the forward strand.
CCCTCTACGGTAAATGCGATCGCTGGCTTTGCCGACCGAGCTGTTTCGACATCGCTGAAACCCGACGCGCGCAAGCTCTACAAACGAAACATTCTGGATAGCGTGGGATGCGCGATCTCCGCGCTTCCGGGAGCGCCGTTCGCAGCGTTGCGCGAACAGTTTGCGGAGTATCGGTCCGGCGGATCGTGCACGTTGATTGGCGGCGGCAAGACAGCGCCGGATCAGGCCGCGTTGTTCAACTCTGGGTTGGTCAGATATGTCGACCTGCTCGACAGCTACATGTCGCCAGGCGGACTGTGTCATCCCAGTGATAATTTCGGCGCCATCCTGGCTGCTGCGGAGCACGCAAAGGCGTCTGGCGAGGATTTCATGCTCGCCCTTGCGGTGGCCTATGAGATCCAGTGCCGATTCACCGCCGTGGTGCCTGTGATGGCCAAGGGATTCAACCATGCCATTCAGCTCGCAATTTCTGCGGCTGCCGGAGCAGGAAAACTGTTCGGGCTGAACGACGAGCTGATCGCGCATGCGATCTCGATAGCGACCGTCGACAACATTTCTCTCACGTGCGTCCACGTCGAGCCGGTATCGCAGTGGAAGGGCTTTTCTCCCGGAATGACTGGCATGCGGGCCGTCTATTCTGCTTCGCTCGCCAAGCGGGGTTTCACCGGTCCGTCCGGGCTGTTCGAGGGTCCCAACGGTTTGCTGCGGATGTTCGACCAAAAAATCGACGTTGACTGGTCAAACGACTCTCTTGAGATCATCAAGAGTACGATCATGAAGAAGTTCTGCTCGCTAATTCACGGTCAGCCGGTTCTGGAGGCTGTGCTCAAGCTGAAGCGCGACAATGACTTGGCAGCCGAGGACATCGAGGCCGTCCGTTGCGACATCTTCCAATCGGGATTTGACATCGCGGGCGGTGGCGCTTTCGGCCCAAAGGATAGGCCGCAGACAAAGGAACAGGCGGATTACAATCTGAAATACCTCATTGCCGCAGCACTTCTGGACGACGAGGTCGGACCGGCTCAGCTCGAGCAGTCGCGTGTCCAGGCCGCCGATGCTCAGGCCCTCCTGAGCAGGGTAGAGATTCGTCCGGACGATGCCTTCACCGCAAAATACCCGCAAGAACTGAACACGCGTATCGCCATCAAGACCAAAGATGGCCGCACTTTCGATCGCGAGCAGGTCGGATACGAAGGCGGTCTCGGTAATCCATTATCGTGGGAACGCGCGGTCGAGAAGTTCAACTGGCTCAGCGAGTCCTTTGCGGATGCGGAGCTACGCCACAACATCGTCGAAGCGGTTGTGAAAATCGACGAGCGGCCCATCGCTGATTTGATGGGCCTCCTCGGGAAAGTTAATCCCAAGGCTGTCTATCCGGCATTCCATCCGGGAATTCAATAGTCATTCACGCCAATTCAGGAGGATCCCGATGTCAATGATTTGTTGCGACATGCGGTACGGCCGCTCGGACGAGCAGAAACGCGCTCTTTCAGCCGGCCTGCTGCGCGTCATCAGCGAAGCAACCGGCGAACCCGCCGACAATATCTTTTTTGTCATCAGGGAGGGACGAGGCATCAACTTCGTGGAGCACGGGCAACATTTGCCTGAGTTCGTCGAAGGCAACGCGAACGACAAAGAGCTGATCGCTCGTTTGAAATAAGAATTCGGAGGTAACCATGCCCTATATCGAGTGTCATATCGCGACCGGCCTTACGAAGGCCCGCAAGACGCAGTTGATCCGTGACATCGTCCAAGTCACTCACGAATCCATCGGATCCGATCCGAAGATCATCAATGTTCTTTTGTTTGAGCATCCGGCCGACAACATGAGCATTTCCGGACGAATTCACGGTGAAGAGGTTCCGAAGCAGGTCGTGGAGAAGAAGGCACGAGCTTGAAGTTGGGCAGTCATAGGCGCCTGCCAATATGAGATTGTACACGATTAGATCGTGCTACATATAAAATCCCTACCGTTCGAAAGGTTCCCTCGATGCCGCAACCAACCCGCAATCGCTCCGCGTTGAGTCGGCGGGACGCTATCCTCGCCGGCGCAGCTCTGTCGGTCCCGCTGGCCATGCCGTCGGCATCCGGCGCGGCAACACCTTCCAACGCATCAACCGCAAAAGGCGCTGGCGCGACGACGATCACGGCCAAGGATGGTGCGAGGATTTTCTACAAGGACTGGGGAAAGGGCCAGCCGATCGTCTTCTCGCACGGTTGGCCGCTCTCGTCGGACGCCTGGGACAATCAGATGCTGTTCTTTGGTCAGCATGGATACCGGGTTGTTGCCCATGACCGCCGCAGTCATGGCCGCTCCGACCAGACGTGGGAGGGCAACAATATCGACCAATACGCCGACGATCTCGCTGAATTGATCGTCCAACTGGACCTCAAGAACGTGATTATGATCGGGCATTCGACAGGCGGCGGCGAAGTCGCACACTATATCGGTCGTCATGGCACGAGCCGGGTGGCGAAGGTGGTGCTGGTTGGCGCCGTGCCGCCGCTGATGCTGAAGACACAGGCCAACCCTGAAGGCACGCCGCTCGAAGTGTTCGACGGCATCCGCAAAGGCACGGCTGGCGACCGCTCGCAGTTCTACAAGGACCTGACAATGCCGTTCTACGGATTCAACCGCGAAGGCGCGAAGGTCAATGACGGGCTGCGCAACGCGTTCTGGCTGCAAGGCATGCAGGGTGGCATCAAGGGGCAATATGACTGTATCCGCGAATTCTCGGAAGTGGACTACACCGACGACCTCAAGAAGATCGACAAGCCCACGCTAATCATTCACGGCGGCGACGACCAGATGGTTCCGATCAAGGCCTCAGCCGAGAAGACCGCGAAATTAGTCAAGGGCGCGCAGCTGAAGGTCTTTCCAGGCGCCTCGCACGGCTTGGCCCAGACAGAGGCCGACAAGTTCAATGCCGAGGTATTGGCCTTCATCAAGGCGTAACCAAGAAACCACAGCACGTTCAGCAACAGCGAAGGCCGGATCGTTACCCTTTGCTTGACCAATAGCCGCTCACGCCGCGTTCAGCAGGCTTTCCTTCGTCATGGCATCCTGCACCTTCGGACGCTTGGCGACGCGGGCTCTGTGAGAAAAGGGTTCGGGAAGGCAGAAAGAAGGCCTTATATCGGTAACGGTGTTTCCCTGGGCGGCCCAGCCCAACCACTGACGCCGTGCTGAGTTAGAAACTCTGCCTGTTTGCGTATTTGACTCTGGCTAAATGTGGTAGTGGCGTGTGTCTGAAATAAACCCCGCCATCCGCAGGGTTTCCTGGAGAGTATCGAAAGGTTCAAAATGACCGATGGTCGGAGTGCGGGAGGGCAGCGAATTCGCTCGTTAACGACCCGCGGCATGATGGTTCCACTGAAATTTACACTGGGAACGAGCGCGGCGATCGTTAAGGCAGTGCCGCTGCTGCTTGTTGATTTGCTCAACGAAGACGGCGTAACGGGCAGGGCATATGCATTTTGCTACCGGCCTTCGGGAGCGGTTGCGATATCGTCGCATCTCGTCGAGGCAGTCGATCTCTTGAAGGGTAAGGACATCACGCCCTTTGATGTGACACAGACCCTTTCGCGGCAGTTTGCCCTGCTTGGGGTGACCGGCGCCGTGCGAATGGCACTTTCGCTGTTAGACATGGCCATGTGGGACGCGACGGCGCAGATCCAGCGCGTTCCGCTGTCCTCGCTACTCGGATCGCGGCCGAGACCGCTCTTGGCCTATGACAGCCGCGGCCTCGGGCTGATGGAACCGGATCGCCTTGCGGAAGAAGTTAAAACTCTTCTGGAGAGCGGGCTCCGGGCTGTTAAGCTCCGGCTTGGATATCCCTCTCTTTCTGAGGACCTGGCCGCTTTGCGGACAGTTCGTAGGAGCATTTCCGGCGACGATGTTGCGATCATGGTGGACTACAATCAGGCGCTGACACGCACGGAAGCCGTTCTTCGCGGGAGGGAGCTGGAAAAGGAAGGAATCTATTGGGTCGAGGAGCCGATTGCTCACGATGATTATGTGGCAAGCGCCGCAATAGCGCGCGAATTGAGGGTCCCAATCCAGATCGGCGAGAACTTCAACGGCCCGGAAGGCTTGCTACGCGCCGTTAATGCTCGGGCGAGCGATTACATTATGGTCGATGTAGCGAGGATTGGTGGCGTAACCGGTTGGCTGCACGCAGCCGGCGTAGCCGCAGCCCACGGCATCGAAATGTCGTCGCATCTGATGCCTGAAATTAGCAGCCACCTCCTTAGCGCAACGCAGACCGCCCATTGGCTTGAGTATGTTGATTGGGCAGATGCGATTATCGAGGAGCCGCTGAAAATTCGCGCCGGAATGGTTCTCACTTCAGAGAAGGTCGGCAGCGGGATTTCATGGGACGAAGCCAAGCTAAAGCGGCTTGAGACGATCTAGGTTTCGACCACCGGAATTTTCTCGATCGGCGATTTATTCGGTTCGGCCGGCGCCGTCGGCTGAGCGCTAATGAGTTCGCTGCCTTAGCTATAGCTCTCCGGTAAGGAATTGAGCGCGTCCGAACCCAAACGACCAGTCTTCGTCGGTATTCGTTACGAAAGTGACGAGGACGTCGCTTGGTGCAATGCCACATACAGCCTCTAACTTCTCCACCAGCGATCTATAGAACGCTTGCTTCATAACCCGACTGCGAGGGCGGGTCGTGACTTGAAGGACCAACACGTTCGGAGTTCGCACGATACCGAGACCCGTATCCTCGACGATCATTCTGGATGGCGCATGCTCTCTGACGATTTGATAGCGGTCGCGCTCGGGCACGTTGAATGATTTGACCAGGACCTCATGGGTGACGTCCAATATTTTCTTGATCTGGTTTTCCGAACGACCCTGAATTAGATCGAAGCACAAAAGTGGCATCATCATTCTCCGTGTGACCTAAAGGATGTCGCCTGTCGTGTCGACCAGGCCAAGGCGAGACCAAGGCCGCAAGTCGATTTGTTCGGAATCGGCGGATTTATCGCAGCCTTCCGAACCGTGCCCGCTGCTTGGATGCGCAGCGGGCCAGTCGTTGCGATCAAGACATGGTAGGCATTACGAATTCGGCACCGGTTCGAATGCCGGTTGGCCAGCGGCTCGTGATCGTTTTCAGCCGGGTATAGAAGCGAACGCCTTCCGGGCCGTGCATGTAGTGGTCGCCAAAGATCGACGCTTTCCATCCGCCGAAAGAATGGAATGCCATCGGCACGGGGATCGGAATGTTGATTCCGACCATACCAATCTTGATTTGGTGCGCAAATTCCCGAGCCGCATCGCCATCGCGCGTGAAGATCGATGTGCCGTTGCCGAATTCGTGCTCGTTGATCATCCGTGCGGCGGTGTCGTAGTCGGGAGCACGGACGACAGACAGGACCGGCCCAAAAATCTCTTCCTTGTAGATCTTCATGTTCGGAGTGACGTGGTCAAACAGCGACCCGCCGATGAAGTAGCCGTCCTGGTAGCCCTGCATTTTGAAGCCACGACCGTCGACGAGCAATTTTGCACCCTCCGCGACACCTGCGTCGATGTAGCCGCGGACCTTATCCAAATGCTGCTTCGTGACGAGCGGGCCCATTTCCGCTTCCGGATCCGTGCCAGGTCCGATTTTGAGGCTGCGAATCTTCGGCGCCAACGCGGAGATCAACCTATTCGCGGTCGTTTCGCCCACCGGGACCGCGACGGAAATCGCCATGCAACGCTCGCCGGCGGAACCAAAACCGGCGCCCATGAGAGCGTCGACTGCCTGGTCCATGTCGGCGTCGGGCATGATGATCATGTGGTTCTTGGCACCGCCCAGCGCCTGACAGCGCTTTCCTGTCGTCGCGGCCGTCTCATAGATGTACCGTGCGATAGGGGTGGATCCCACGAAACTGATCGCCGAGATGTCGGGATGATGCAGCAGCGCGTCGACGGTTTCCTTGTCGCCATGAACCACCCCGAATACGCCATCGGGAAGGCCTGCTTCCTTGAGCCACTCCGCGACGATCAGTGACGCCGATGGATCTCTTTCGGACGGCTTCAGGATAAAGGCGTTTCCACACGCAAGCGCGACAGGAAACATCCACATCGGCACCATCGCAGGGAAATTGAAGGGGGTAATGCCGGCAACCACGCCGAGAGGCTGACGCGTGGAGTAGCTATCGACGCGAGTTCCGACGTTCTCGGTAAGCTCGCCCTTCAACAGCTGCGGGGCGGCGGTCGCGAATTCTACAACTTCCATACCACGCTGAATTTCACCGACGGCGTCCGAGTGGACCTTTCCATGTTCGGCGACGATGACATCCGCGAGTTCGTCGATGCGTTCCTCGAGAATCCTGAGGAATCGGTTGAGTATCCTGGCTCGCCGCAACGGGGTCGTCGCCGCCCATCCCGGCGCAGCCTTGGTTCCCGCCGCGACAGCATCCGCGACATCCGCGGCGTTCGCGATCGGCACTAGCCCCGTCTGCTCACCTGTCGCGGGATTGAAGACAGACGACGTCCGCCCATTGCGACCAGAGACTTGCTTGCCGTTGATGTAATGCTTGACTTGTGTGACCACGACTACCTCCTTGTTTCCACAAGTTTGATATGAAGCGTTAAGGTATGCACATCAACGAGAACTATCGCGGATTTGTTGTGCGTAAATTGAAGTCGATGGATGGAGATCGCATCCGCATATTCCTGGAGGTCGCCCGCACCGGCGTGCGCGACAATCGTCAGTACAAGGACGCAAATCGCGCCAGTGAGGTCCATTCATTGTTTCGCATTGAGGAACACTGATTGCTGCGCGACGGGCATTCATCAGGCGGTCCAAGAGGTCTAGTCAACCGGAAGAGGTGAGCCTCTCACGGCTCGGAACTCGGGTTAACGGGCCGAAAGGGCTGATTTTGCGTTGACGGCGGTTGGTGATTCCCTCGGTGCTTTGATTCGGCTGGAGCATCGAGATGGACACGATCGTCGAGGACGAGAGCCCGCGGGCTCGTTTGGCGCTTCTTTTGAAGAACTTTTCCGAACTCGACGACGACCGGGAAGCGTGGCGGATTCTCTATCCGATTAAGGAGGTTCTGCTGCTGGTGACCTGCGCGACCATCGCCTCCTGCGATGATTTCGACGACATCGTCGCTTGGGGCGAGCATCATCTCGATTTCCTGCGGCGGTTTTCCGATTTCCATCATGGCATTCCGTGTGCGCGCTGGCTGCGCGACTTGGTGAACCGCATCGATCCGGTCCTGTTCCAACGCTGCTTCAATAGCTGGGTCGCCGCCATCTGGCCGGATCGGCACGATTTCATCGCCGTCGATGGAAAGACGGCGCGCCGCACCCACGACCATCGCAAGGGGCTCAAGGCCCTGCACACGCTCAGCGCCTATGCCACCACCGCAAGACTGACCTTGGCGCAGCTCGGGGTTCCGGAGAAGACCAACGAGATTACCGCTATTCCCGAGCTTCTCGACCAGCTCGCCGAAGCCGGCCAGCTCGAAGGTGCCCTGGTCACCATCGATGCCATGGGCTGTCAGGTCGACATCGCCGACAAGATCGTGGCCCACAAAGCCGATTACCTGCTGGCACTGAAGGGCAACCAGCCTACTCTGGAAGCCGATGTCGTGGACTACTTCCGCACTGCCCCGGCCAGCGAGCTGGTTACCAAAACAACCGTCGAGAAGGGCCACGGCCGCATCGAGACCCGCACCTACACCGCCTCGAAGGCGGTCGACTGGATCGTGTCCGAGCGCAGCTATCCCGGGCAACCGCGCTTCACCAACATCAAGACCATCGTCAAGGTCGACACCCGGACCGAACATGCCGATCGCTCGACCTTCGACACCCGCACCTACATCTGCTCCGCGCCGCTCGACATCGAACGCACTGCCAAAGGATGTCGCGGCCATTGGGGGGTGGAGAGCATGCACTGGCTGCTCGACGTCGAATTCGGCGATGATCTGTCGCGATACAGGACAGGCCATGGCGCCAAGAACATGGCCGTCGTCCGCCGCTTCGCTCTCGACCTCCTCCGCAACCACAAAACCACCGGAAGCATCAAGACCCGCAGAAAACGGGCAAGTTGGAGCGCCGATTTCCTGCTCCAGGTTCTCCAAATCAGCCGTTAACCCGGATTCCTTGCCGTGGTGAGCCTCTCGCTGTCGCGCCGACGAAGAGGGAGTGAATCTCCGGCGCTAGGATGCCCGCGGGATACCGTCGGTCGGTATCTGCATGGAGGAATTCAAGTGCGTGTTCTATCGACGGCTGGCACACGTTCGATGAATATCTCGCTCGGCCCATTGACCTCGCTGTCTGACGCGCTACGCTGAACTTGGCCGGACGTCGCACCACACGTTATTCCAACCACTTCCCCGACGACACCTCAGCATCCAAAGAGGAAGTCTTTGAAGATCACGCGCCTGCGCACCCGCGTCGCCCACTTGCCTGTCGCAAAGCCCTTTTCAACGGGAAGGTACGACGTGCAGTCGATAGACTGTGTGTGCGTATTTCTGGAGACGGACGAAGGTCTCGTTGGCGAGGGGATGTGTTTTGTGACGAACGGGCGTCGACTAAAGGTGCTGCGGGACATGGTCGCGAGCCTCGAGCATCTTGTCGTCGGTCTTCAACTTGCTCAGAGCGGTAGCTTTGTTCTCAACGCGTTCAATGATGTCCGCGCCTTTGGGCGACAAGGGATCTCGGCTCTGGCGATTTCTGCCGTCGAGGAGGCGCTTTGGGACCTGCGGGGTAAGCAATTTGGCGTCAATGTTGCTCATATGTTTGGCGCCTGCCGAACCACCGTGCCCAGCTACGTGAACTCAATGTGGCTATCCGCAACGATCGACGAACTTCACGAAGAAGCAGAAGGCCTTCTAATGCAGGGTTTTCGCGCGATCAAAATGCACGTTGGATTGCCGGATCCCAACAAAGACGTGGAGCGTGTCAGGGCGGTCCGAGAGATGTTGGGTCCCGATGTCGTACTGCTGGTTGATGCAGCGCAACTGATTGCGTCGCCCAAGGCCTCTATCAGGCTCGCGCGCCGTATCGAGGAATTCGATATCGGTTGGTACGAAGAGCCCGTCATGGGGGGCAATCCGCAATCAGAAGCCAAGGTTGCTGCCGCTATCGATATCCCTGTCGCCACTGGTGAGTACACGTATAACCACCAAGGTATCTTCGAGCTGCTGCAGCTCAAAGCTGCTGACATTCTGATGCCTGATCTGCAAAGGATGGGCGGACCGACGGAGTTCTTGAAAGCCGCGGCCATCTGCGGGGCATTCGATATCCCCGTGTCGTCCCATGTCTTTCCGCAAATGAGCCCACGGCAAGGAATCCGGGTTAACGGCTGATTTGGAGAACCTGGAGCAGGAAATCGGCGCTCCAACTTGCCCGTTTTCTGCGGGTCTTGATGCTTCCGGTGGTTTTGTGGTTGCGGAGGAGGTCGAGAGCGAAGCGGCGGACGACGGCCATGTTCTTGGCGCCATGGCCTGTCCTGTATCGCGACAGATCATCGCCGAATTCGACGTCGAGCAGCCAGTGCATGCTCTCCACCCCCCAATGGCCGCGACATCCTTTGGCAGTGCGTTCGATGTCGAGCGGCGCGGAGCAGATGTAGGTGCGGGTGTCGAAGGTCGAGCGATCGGCATGTTCGGTCCGGGTGTCGACCTTGACGATGGTCTTGATGTTGGTGAAGCGCGGTTGCCCGGGATAGCTGCGCTCGGACACGATCCAGTCGACCGCCTTCGAGGCGGTGTAGGTGCGGGTCTCGATGCGGCCGTGGCCCTTCTCGACGGTTGTTTTGGTAACCAGCTCGCTGGCCTGGGCAGTGCGGAAGTAGTCCACGACATCGGCTTCCAGAGTAGGCTGGTTGCCCTTCAGTGCCAGCAGGTAATCGGCTTTGTGGGCCACGATCTTGTCGGCGATGTCGACCTGACAGCCCATGGCATCGATGGTGACCAGGGCACCTTCGAGCTGGCCGGCTTCGGCGAGCTGGTCGAGAAGCTCGGGAATAGCGGTAATCTCGTTGGTCTTCTCCGGAACCCCGAGCTGCGCCAAGGTCAGTCTTGCGGTGGTGGCATAGGCGCTGAGCGTGTGCAGGGCCTTGAGCCCCTTGCGATGGTCGTGGGTGCGGCGCGCCGTCTTTCCATCGATGGCGATGAAATCGTGCCGATCCGGCCAGATGGCGGCGACCCAGCTATTGAAGCAGCGTTGGAACAGGACCGGATCGATGCGGTTCACCAAGTCGCGCAGCCAGCGCGCACACGGAATGCCATGATGGAAATCGGAAAACCGCCGCAGGAAATCGAGATGATGCTCGCCCCAAGCGACGATGTCGTCGAAATCATCGCAGGAGGCGATGGTCGCGCAGGTCACCAGCAGCAGAACCTCCTTAATCGGATAGAGAATCCGCCACGCTTCCCGGTCGTCGTCGAGTTCGGAAAAGTTCTTCAAAAGAAGCGCCAAACGAGCCCGCGGGCTCTCGTCCTCGACGATCGTGTCCATCTCGATGCTCCAGCCGAATCAAAGCACCGAGGGAATCACCAACCGCCGTCAACGCAAAATCAGCCCTTTCGGCCCGTTAACCCGAGTTCCGAGCCGTGAAATGAGCCTCGCGCTCATGGCGTGCGTACCCAACGCGAGTTATCATGAATACATCAATTGGTTTGACGCGCTCTACCAGGAGCCTCTGATGAGGGACGAAAGAGGCGCAAGCATTGTGCCCAGCAGGCCGGGTTGGGGCTTCGCCATCGACCCGTCGGTATTGATCGACTGACGTTCCGGGCGCCTCATCCCTTCACGCACGGGCTGCAAACAAATCCCATCTACCGGGGAGGCCTTTGAGTTCATACGCTCCCCGTTCGTCGAACTTAAGTCCAGCCCCCGCTACGAGATCCGAGACTACGCGGGATACGAGGACTTCTTCGGGCCCGGAATTTGCCATCACCCGGGCCGCTGCGTGGACTGCGATGCCACCGATATCGCGGCCCCTGACCTCGATTTCTCCAGTATGCAGACCCGAACGCAGCGGCAAGCCAATCTGTTTGGCTGCGGCTGAGAATGCCAGCGCGCAGCGCACGGCGCGACCGGGTCCGTTGAAGGTGGCGAGAATGCCGTCACCGGTGTTCTTGATCAGGTTGCCACGGTGTCTTTCAACCATCTGGCGCGCCAGCTGATCGTGACTGTCCAGCAACCGACGCCAGTTCTGATCGCCCATTTCGGCAGCGCGACGAGTTGAGTCGACGATGTCGGTGAACAGTACGGTCGCCAGGATGCGCTCCAGATCGGTCGACCCGGTCTCGCGATGCCCGGTGATGAACTCTTCGATGTCGCCGAGCAATGCCTCTACATCGCCCGACCAGAATGCATGATCGCCGCCGGGATATTCGATATATTTGGCACCGGGGATCTGCGCCGCGAAATCGCGTCCCAACTGGACCGGAACCTGCGCGTCGGCTGCCCGGTGCAGCACGAGTGTCGGGATGCGCACTGCTGGAAGGATATGACCGACGTCGATCTGGAAGTTCAATAACTGGATGGTCTTCATTGCGCCGGGGCTGGCCGACAGGCGCTCAAATTTGGCAAATTTCGCAACCGCGTCAGGATCGGACGCCTTGCTGGCAATCACACCTTTCATCAGGGCCCCGGTCCCCCAATATTTCATCTGCTCCTGAACGATCACCTGTGGATCAGCGACCGGAAAAAGGTCCGCATAGCGGACAAACGCTCCGAACAGGACGAGGTGCGAAACGCGCTCGGGATAGGACGCGGCAAACATTGCGCTCATTGCGCAACCCTCGGAAAATCCGAGCAGGACTGCACGTTGCGCGCCAACGGCGTCCAGAACAGCACGAACGTCATCCATGCGCTCTTCGAGCGTGGGGGCGCCTGATATCTTGTCCGACAGTCCCTGGCCACGCTTGTCAAAGGTGGTGACGCGGGCGAATTTTGAAAGACGCTGTAAGAACGCTGTATACCCAGGCATTTCATGCAGGAACTCGACGTGCGAAACGATTCCAGGGATGGCAATGATATCAATGGGACCATCTCCCATGGTCTGATAAGCGACGCTTACGTCTCCGCTCATCGCGTAACGCGTCAGTGGCAATTCTGAATAGTTCATCGGATGGCCGTCCCCGCTGGGCGTACTTCTGTCGGCTCCATGGTAACACCGCCCAAATTGTTACGCGAGTTCTGTTCCGGTCATTCGCGCCGTTGTGAGGACGTCGGGTGTTGGCGCGAAGCGGACATTCGGCGAAACTTGACGTATACCCGCGCGTCGCCACCAAAACGATCGGCGAATCCGCGGTGCTGAATCGATCCGGTGTGGCGTGCTATGCAATCAGCGGAACCTGAGGATGCGGAGTAAACACTCCGCCAATCTCCAGAAAAGATATGCCTATCTCAAAAAAGCGTTTGATGGCGACACCGGTCGTTGCCTAGCATGAGCTCGCTCTAACGCAAATCTGCGACGCAGATAAGCTAATGCAGGCGGCGAGTTTGCACAAAGCCATTGGCGACTGTTTGTGGCCCATGTGATGTCGTGCACGACATTTTAGCTGCCAAATTGGCAACACGTCCAAATGGAAGAGCCTGCAGCAGGTCAGCGGCGGACGCCACTGTAGCCTCGTACCCACGCTTGCCCGTGCCGCATTGAGACCGCGGTCGTGTGAAGTCTAAGCAAAAAGGGAACAAAATGACTGGGATCGTCCTCTACGGTTTCGACGGCAGTACATATGTCCGGACAGTCCGGATGCTACTCGCCGAGAAAGGCGCGCATTACGAACAGGTGCCGGTGAATGTGCTCAAGGGCGAGCCGCGCCAGCCCGAGCACGTAGCCCGTCATCCGTTCGGTAAAGTGCCGGTGCTCGACCACGATGGGTTCCGCATCATCGAAGCAGGCGCTATCGCGCCATATCTGGACGAGGTGCTGCCGGGCCCGTCGTTCACACCGGATAGTTCAAAGGACCGAGCGCGTATGCGCATGGCGATGAGCATCGTTGATTCCTACGGTTATGGCGCTCTGATCGCGGTCGCTGGATATCACTTGTTCCCCGACTTCATCGGCGGAGCGGATGAAGAAGCGAGAAAGCATGGGATCGTTAGCAGCCGCCGTGTGCTGCAGGAACTTATGAAACTTCGTGGCGGCAGTGCCTTTATCGCGGGCGAGCGTCCCTCGCTCGGCGATTTCTACGTCGCTCCGATCTGCTTCCTCGTTTCACTTACCCCAGATGCCAACGAAGTCTTCGCGGTGGATGGTTTCGCCAGATGGTGGGAGCAGGTACAGGCAATGCCGAGCTACCAGGCAACAGCACCCCGGTTTAGCTGAGATTTGATGCGAGGGCTTATTATACGCGCACAGTCACCCGGCCGAGTGAAGCAGTCGAGGGCTCGCAGAGGCTTCCGCTGTCACACTTGGTCCACCCTTTCGAGACGGGCCGTCAGCAAGCGGACACGCGCGTTTGGGTGATAGCGACAACTTACGAACGAATGACGTCGCTTCATTTGGCCCATTTCGTCTGTTTATGGCCGAAAGGCTGCTTGAGAAAGCGGACGAGCCGCTTGAGCTGGGCAGCCGCGCGCTCGATATCCTGATCGCTCTGGTCGAGCGGGCCCGAGAAGTCGTCACGCGCAAGGAGCTGATCTCGCGAGTCTGGCCGGACGTGATTGTGGACGAGGCCAACCTCCGCGTCCATATCGCGGGCCTTCGCAGAGCGCTCGGAGACAGGCGCGATGGCGCCCGTTACGTCACAAATGTCACTGGTCGGGGCTATTGCTTCGTCGCTCCGGTGACAAGATCGGCATCACAACGATCAGCCCCGCAAGCCCGGCCGCTTGGCAGCGATCGGCTCCGCCACCTGCCGGCGCGGTTGACGCGAATGGTCGGCCGCGACGATACCGTCCGCGCGCTATCGGCCCAACTGATGACGCGGCGCTTCGTCAGCATCGTTGGGCCGGGTGGCATGGGCAAGACGACCGTCGCAGTCTCGATCGCCCACGCGTTGATTGATGATTTCGAAGGAGCGGTTTTCTTCGTCGATCTGGGAGCACTGACCGATCCTGGTCTTGTGCCGACGGCGGTTGCATCGGCGCTCGGATTCATGATGCAGGCTCAGGATCCCTTCCTCAGTTTGCTGGCCTTTCTTGGCGATCGGAGAGTCCTCCTTTTGCTCGACAATTGCGAACACGTGATCGACGCGGCGGCGGCGTTGGCCGAACCCGTTGTCAGCGAGGCGCCGCAAGCGCACATCCTGACAACCAGCCGGGAGGCACTGCGGGTCGAAGGTGAGTATGTTCACTTGCTGTATCCGCTCGATGGTCCCCGCAACGATGTCGGCCTGACAGCTGCCGAAGCGCTCACCTTTCCGGCCGTGCAGCTGTTCATGGAGCGCGCGGCTGCGAGTGGCAATCGCTCGGAGCTGAGCGATGCGGATGCGCCGATCGTCGCCGGGATCTGCCGCAGGCTCGACGGAATTGCGCTGGCCATCGAACTTGCGGCCAGTCGCGTCAGCTCCCATGGCATTCGCGGAACGGCGGAACTGCTCGATAACCGTTTCAAGCTGCTCTGGCGGGGCCGGCGTACTGCGCTGCCGCGCCACCAGACACTGAAGGCGATGCTCGACTGGAGCTATAACCTGCTGCAGGAGCGCAATAAGTTGGTCCTTTGCAGATTGTCGGTCTTCGTCGGGGTCTTTACGCTCAAGGCCGCTCTCTCGGTCGCCGGCACGGCGGCAAACGACCTGGAGGTCGCCGATGCGATGGCGAGCCTGGTGGTGAAATCGCTGATATCGACGACCGCCATCGGCGAATCGACATACTACCGACTGCTCGACACCACGCAGGCCTACGCCGCAGGCAAACTTGCCGAACTTGGCGATGCGGACAACACCGCCAGGCGCCATGCAATTTACTATTCCAGTTATCTCGGGCACGATGACGCTATCCAATCGACCTTTGGCGCACATGATCTTTCCGGATATGCCCCGCATATCGGGAATGTGCGAGCGTCGCTCGAATGGGCGTTCTCGGACGATGGCGATATCGCCATCGGTGTCGAACTCGCCACCGGAGCGGCACCGTTGTTCGTAGGGTTGTCGCTACTCGACGAATGCAGGAGCTGGTGCGAGCGGGCACTGGCCGCTCTCGGCGACGCTGGCCGCGGGACCAGAGCGGAGATGATTCTCCAGGAGGCCCTGGCGCTATCGTCGATGTTCACCAAAGGAAACGGTGACGAGGTTCGCGCCGCAATCGAGCGCGGAATAGCGCTTGCGGAAACCTTTGAGGACAGAGACCATCAGCTGCAGCTTCTTGCCGGTCTGAACATTTTCCTCCAGCGAATTGGCGATTTCCGCGGCGCATTGACCGTTGCAGAACGGGGAGTCGTGATCGCTGAAGCAGCTAAAAACCCGGCCGGCCTTGTCATGACAAGCTGGATGCTCGGAGTTTCTCACCATCTGGTGGGAAATCAGGCCGCGGCGCAACACCATTGTGAAGGCGGTATGGCCAGCGCCATCGAGTTGGGGCAGCTCAATGCCAACTTCTTTGGCTACGATCATCATATCCGCGCGCTTGTCGCCTTTGCCCGTGCCTTATGGCTGCGCGGCTTTTCAGAGCGGGCGCTCAGAATAGCACAACAGGCCATCGACGAGGCAGCGCGTCGCGATCATCCAGTTTCGGTCTGCATCTCGCTGATATATGCGACACCGGTTTTTCTCTGGAGCGGCGACCTTGGACGAGCCGTGGACGTCATCGAGCGATTGATCGCGTATGCCGGGCGCTTCTCGCTGGCACCGTATCGCGCCGTCGGCATGGCGCTGAGAGGCGAACTCGCCGTCATACGTGACCAAGCGGAAGCCGGCCTCATTTTGTTGCGGGACGCGCTAGAAACGCTGCATGCTGAACAGCACAACATCCTCGCCACGGTTTTCACGAGCGCGCTGGCAGAAGGCCTGTGGAAGACCGGACAATTCGACGAGGCGCTGATCACCATCAACGGAGCCGCCGCACGCGCGGCCAGTCGTGGAGCGACGTTCGATATGGCGGAACTGCTGCGGATCAAGGGGCAAATTCTCGCGGCAATGCCGCGACCGGACTGGGCGTCAGCCGCAGATTGCCTGATGAAGTCGCTCGCCGTGGCGCGAGAGCAGTCTGCGCTATCTTGGGAGCTGCGATCGGCGACGGCCTTGGCCCGCTTGCTGTCCGAGAAGGGACAGCGCGACCAGGCCCGCGACACCCTCGCTCCGGTCTATGACCGGTTCACAGAAGGATTCGAAACGGCGGATCTTCGCATCGCGCGGCAGCTGATCCACGATTTGGCGTAGCTTGTCATTTCCCTTGGCCAAGCGGAGCGGCGGTAGCCGGACCATCGTCCGGCGCAGACACGACACTAGCCTTCAGCGAATACTCGGCATTCTGCCGCCAATGCGGGCTCGAGACCCCCGGGGCCCGCCGCCGATCAAACGCGACGCAGTTCCGCCGCGCCGAGAGCCCGGTTTTCAGTTCTTTACAGGATACAACGCGCCAGACCACTGCCCATCAGCCATGGTCCCTACAAATAGAACCACCTGCCTGCCACGACTTCAAGGGCCCACCATGTCCACTTCCTGTGTTCCGCAAGTCCCAGACCCCAAGCTTCCACCGCTCGTGGCGGCCTGCGTTCAAGCTATCAACACCTTCGATCTCGACGGGCTGCTGACCGCTTTCGCAGACGATGCACTCGTTAACGATCAGCTGCGCGACTACTGGGGAAAGTCGGCCATCAGGGAATGGGCGGCGCGCGACATCATTGGCGAAAGACTGACGATGCACGTCGTCAAGATAATGGAGCACTACGGGCATTTCATCCTCACGGCAAACATCGATGGCAACTACGACAAACGAGGGTTGCCGGATCCGCTGGTGCAAACCTTTTATTTCTCAGCCCACGGCGATCAAATCGTTCAGCTCATCATTCTTCGCAATCAGTCCGACTTTTGAAAAATTGCATCAGTCCCTGCAATCCAGATCGATTGCGACGCCGAATGTCCAGAGGCCCAATTACTGGCCGGAGGTCCAACTGAAGAGTTTACGCACGAAGGTGAGTGACCATTTACATCGCTTTACAACACTAAACTCGCTTCCGCGCAGATGCTGCGCAACCCTCCTCGGCAACCGGGTCATCCAGGGAGGATATCATGACTGACGCAAATGAACGGCTTGCGATTGTGACTGACGCCGGGGGAATCGGCGTCATGGGGGCGGCCGAGCAGCCAGTAACGTTGGGAAAGGCAGGCTGGGTCAACCCACAGCGGACCACCGACTTTCAGGCCGTGCTCCTCGCCATGGCCGGCCATGATCTTCGACAGCCATTGCAAACCATCCAAAGCTCCCACGATCTTCTCGGCATCGGCGTTCGGACAAAATCCGAACAACGTCTGCTGCAGACGGGCCAGCATGCAATCAACTGCCTCAACGGGCTGCTTGACCAACTGCTGGGGGCTGTTCGGCTCTGTGAGCATTCAAAGGAGGCAAAGCTCTCGCCCGTCCCGCTCGAACCACTGTTTAGGCAAGCATACCATGAAAATGCGGAAGGCGCGTTGCAGAAAGGGATTGACATCCGTGTGTGCCCCACTGGCGCGTCCGTCATGAGCAATGCGGGGCTGCTTAATGGCATTCTCCGAAATCTCATCAGTAACGCCATAAAATATACCGAGCCTAATGGCCGGATTCTCATTGGCTGCCGCCGTTCGGGCCAAAACGTGCGCATCGACGTTTACGATACGGGAATCGGTATCACGGGTGAGCAACTTTCAAGAATTTTTGAGGCGTTCACTCGACTTGATTCCACGCGGTGTGACGGACTCGGTGTCGGGTTATTCATCGTGCGCCGGGCCATCGAAGTGCTCGGACATCGCATCGATGTCAGCTCTGTCGCCTCCCGGGGATCACGCTTCTCCATATTCGCAACGCGAGCGGACTAGATGAGCGACATCATCGCGTCTCCCGGTGAAGATCGAGCAGCTTGCTTCAACACCATCGATGTGCGCGGCGGCTATAGGGCGTGGGCTGAGCCGGGCGAGCCGGCCTCAGAGGCTGCGGCGGATTTCGCGCACGCCGCGGCCAAGCTTCCGGCGCAGCAGCGCGCGCAGCGTCACACCTTCGGCATAACCGACTTCGGCGGCGATCTGATCGACGCCGGCTTGGCTCGTCTTGAGCAGGTGCACGGCGCGCTCGATCCGCAGATCCTGGAGGTATTCGAGCGGCGATTTGCCCAGCACGCTCTCCATCCGGCGCGCCAGAGTGCGCTTGCTGGTGGCGAGTGCCGCCGCAGCCTGATCAAGCGAGAAGCCCTCGGTCAGACGTTGCCGCGCCCAGCGCTCGAACTTGTCCACCAGCGGATCGGCGTGGACCAGGTGGCCGGGGATCGCATAGGCCGTCTGCGAGGTGCGCGCGTCGGCCACCAGATACTTTGCCGTGAGGCTGGCCAGTTCGGGGCTGGCGCGCCGGATCAGGGTCAGCGCCAGGTCCAGATGGCTAAGCGCCGCACCGGCGGTGACAACCGTGTTGGACTGCACGATGATTCGCGACTCGTCCAGCCGCACACGCGGATAACGCTGTCGGAACAGGGGTGCCAGCCACCAGGTGGTGGTGGCCTCTTCGCCATCGAGCAGGGCCGCTTCCGCCAGCACGAAGGTGCCCACGCAGGCGGCCGCGGTCAGCGCGCCGTGTCCCGACCATTTGCGCAGCACCGCGCCGGCTTCGCGTACCTCGCCGCTGGCGAGCGCCTGTACCAGCGGCTCCGGCATGATCCGGTTGATGGCAGGCATCACCACCGCATCCGGTGTCTGCGCGCGCGTTGCCGAAGTCACTGGCACGCTCAGGCCCTGCGCGGTTGTGACGGTCTTTCGCAGACCGACCACCTTCGTCTGGAAGGGCAGCGAGGACGTGCCGCTCATTTTCGCCATCGTGTTGGCGGTGCTGAAGGCGTCAAGCACCGCCGCCAGGCCGGTATCGAACACGCCATTGAGAGCAAGGATGTGGATACGCATGGCAAGAACGATATCAGAATTGACAGGGTTGCCAACACGGCGACGACGGCTTCGGCGCTGCTTTGCGGATCCCGATTCACACCAAATCAGCCGAAAGCAAGAGGGCGGATGGCCGGATCGATATCAAAATTGGCAATCCTGCCAATATCTCCGGGGCGGCTTCCCTTGTAAGTCTTCGGCTGCTTTGGAGCACTTAATATCCATCGAGTGGAGAGGAAAAATGACGATCAAGTGTGGGTTATTCGTCCGGCTCGAAGCCAAGCCGGGCAAGGAGCAGGCGGTGGCGGACTTCCTTGCCGCCGGTGTTGAAATGACAAATCGGGAGGCGACCACGCCGATCTGGTTCGCTCTCAAGCTCTCGCCGACGACGTCCGGTGTCTTCGACGCCTTTGCGAGCGAAGAGGACCGCCAGGCGCATCTCGCCGGCAACATGGCCAAGGCCCTGATGTCGAGGGTCAACGAAATGCTGGCAAAGCCGCCGTCCGTCGAGCCTGTCGATATTCTGGGAATGAAGAATCAACTGGCGTGATGTCTTTGCGCCGGGCGAGCCGGGCGCAGATTCGACCTGCATCAACCAGGTTGGCCATCACCGGTCATTAATCGCCCACTACCGGGATGGCTATGCGAAGCAACGGGCAAAATCAAACACCTGGAGATCAAATGTCTATACTGCGAAAAACTTCCGCGATGGCCCTCATGATTGCGGTGTCTAGCACGATGGCTCACGCCCAGACGAAAACGCCTGCGAAGGACGTTGTCATTGTCCATGGCGCACTGGTGGATGGCTCGGGCTGGCGCGCCGTCTACGACATCCTGAACAAGGATGGCTTCCATGTGACCATCGTGCAGGAGCCGCTCACTGGCCTCGCTGAGGACGTGGAGGCCACCAAGCGCGTCATCGATCAGCAGACGGGGCCCGTCGTGCTGGTCGGTCACAGCTATGGCGGCTCGGTGATCACGGAAGCGGGCGCCGATCCCAAGGTCAGTGCCCTCGTCTACGTGGCAGGCCTGCAGCCCGACAAGGGAGAGGCCAGCGGCCAACTTATGTCGAAGTTCGCTGCGCCAAACGATGCCATGCGGGTGTCCACCAATAAGGCCACGCCGGACAACAAGTATTTCTACATCCCGGCGGCGAAGTTCCGGGAAACCTATGCCGCGGACGTGCCGGCGGCGGAAGCTCAGTTCATGGCCGACTCGGAGCAGCAGCTTGCCCAGAAGGCCATGGGCGCGCCCCTCTCTGTGGCGGCTTGGCACAACAAGCCCAGCTACGCCATCCTGACCACCCAGGATCACGTGATAAGCCCTGAGCTTCAGCGCTGGATGTATCAGCGTTCGGGCGCCAAGGTCACCGAAGTGCCCGCAAGCCACGCTGTTTTTGTCTCTCAGCCGGACGCGGTCGCCAAGGTAATCGAGGCTGCCGCAAAGTAGACGATTAACCGGTAACCACTCCGCTGATCGCTTCATTGGTCTAAGGGCGCACATGCTTCGCTGTTCACCAACACGCAAAGTGTGTGCGCCTGCCGGGCGGCGCGCTCTAACCGCCGGAGTATGATATGGTCACCGTGCCCACCCCCGATTGGCCTGTCGCCGAGCGCTGGTTCCGCCGCCACGCCGGGCCGGTGCGTGTCACGCATTGGATCAATGTCATCTGCTTCACGCTCCTCCTGATGAGCGGACTGCAGATCTTCAACGCCCATCCGGCGCTCTATGTCGGCGAGCGCTCCGATTTCGACCATCCAACCATGTCAATCCGGGCACGCCTGTCGGCGAACGGCCTCGTCGGAGAAACGGTGATCGCCGGCCATTCCTTCGACACGACGGGCGTGCTCGGCGTCTCGAGCGAGGGCGGGCAAGTCTCGTCGCGTGCTTTTCCGAGCTGGGTCACTATCCCAAGCTTCCAGGATCTCGCGACCGGGCGGCGCTGGCATTTCTTTTTCGCCTGGTTATTGGTACTGAACGGCTTCGTCTATCTCGCTTGGGGCATCGCCTGCCGTCATTTCGGCAGGGATCTTCTCCCCAGCCGCGTGGAGCTTGGCCATATCGGGAGGGAGGTCCTCGAACATCTGCGCCTGCGCTTCCCGCGCGGCGAGGCGGCGAAGCGGTACAATGTGCTGCAGCAGCTCGCCTATGTCCTGGTCGTCTTCGTGCTGTTCCCGCTCATGATCCTCACCGGCCTCACCATGTCGCCCGGTATCGACAGCGTCGTGCCGCAGCTTCTCACACTCTTCGGAGGGCGCCAGACCGCGCGGCTGATCCATTTCGTCACCGCATCGGGCCTCGCGCTCTTCGTCATCGTGCACCTCATGATGGTGCTGGTCTCGGGCGTCTGGAACAATCTGCGCTCGATGGTCACCGGCTGGTACGATCTCGGCAATCCGAGGACGACCGATGTCCGGTGATCGTCTGCATCGCCGCGGCCTGCTGAAGGCACTTGCCGCGGTCGGCGGCCTCGCGGTGGCTGGCTGCGACCGCGTCGCGAGCGAGCCGCGCTTCCGGTCGGTCCTCGATGCCGCAAACAGCCTCACGTACAAGGTGCAGCGTCTTCTCATCGGGGCTGATCGGCTCGCGCCGGAATATAGTGAGGCAGACATCTCGCCGGCGTTTCGCGCCAATGGCTCAACCGACCCGCAGGACGAGCAATACCTCAATCTCGTCGGCAATCATTTCGCCGATTGGCGCTTGAAGGTTCACGGCTTCGTCGAGCACGAATTGTCCTTGTCGCTCGAGGAGCTGCACGCCTTGCCCGCGCGCACCCAGATCACCCGACATGATTGCGTCGAGGGCTGGAGCTGCATCGGCAAATGGACTGGCGTGCCGCTCGGGGAGATACTGTCGCGCGCAGGCGTCACGCCGGAGGCCCGCTTTGTCGTGTTCCATTGCGCCGACACCTTGGACGATGGCGGCGAGTTCGGCGTCGATCGCGAGAGCATCCGCTACTATGAGAGCATCGACCTGATCGACGCCGTGCATCCGCAGACGATCCTCGCCTATGACATGAATGGCAAGCCGTTAACCGTTCCCCACGGCGCGCCGCTGCGGCTGCGCCTCGAGCGGCAGCTCGGCTACAAGATGGCGAAATACATCATGCGCATCGAGCTGGTGCAGAGCCTCGCAAATCTGCATGGCGGCCGCGGCGGCTATTGGGAAGATCGCGGTTATGAATGGTACGCGGGGATCTGAGGGCTTCCTCTGGACCCAAGCGAGGTCACCATGAACGTCAACGGGACGACATATGCGTCGTCCCTCCGATTACCGGGATCGGGGAACAGCAGGCACCTCCTTGTTTCCACAAGTCCGATATGAAATGTTAAAGTCTGCACATCAACGAGAACTCTCGCGGTTTTGTTGTGCGGAAATTGAAGTCGATGGACTGGGATCGTATCCGCATATTCCTGGAGGTCGCCCGCACGGGTCAGATTCTCGGTGCCGCCCGGCGTCTGGGCGTGAACCATGCGACCG
Source organism: Bradyrhizobium erythrophlei (assembly GCA_900129675.1). GTDB lineage: Bacteria > Pseudomonadota > Alphaproteobacteria > Rhizobiales > Xanthobacteraceae > Bradyrhizobium > Bradyrhizobium erythrophlei_A. The sequence continues at coordinate 722,504 of FSRD01000002.1, forward strand.
TGGCGCGGCAACTCACCGCCCTTGAGCAGGAATTGAAAACCCAGTTGGTCGAACGGCGCACGACGGGCTGCGTCCTGACAAGCGCAGGCGAGGCCCTCGTTGCCGCAGCGGAGCGGGCTGAATCGGAATTCCTCCAGGTCGGCGCTCACCTTGGCAGATCGTCGGAGGCAATCTCAGGCACTGTTCGCGTCGGCGCTCCCGATGGACTGGGGAACTATTTTCTTGCCAGCCAGCTTGGCACGCTTGCCGCGCGACATCCCGACTTACTCATTCAATTTGTTCCCCTGCCGCGGACGTTCTCGCTGTCGAGGCGGGAGGCCGACATTGCGATCACGCTGGACCGTCCGAAGCAGGGCCGGCTCATTGTCAAGAAACTTACCGACTACACGCTCAGCGTCTATGCCGCAGAAAGTTATCTGAAGCGCTTGGGACCAATCAGGAAACAGGCCGATCTCGCCGGCCATCTCTTCGTCACGCATGTCGAGGATTTCGTCTACAGTCGAGCGCTAGACTACGCGTCCGCGCTCGGAAAATTCATGAACAGGCACTACGAGTGCGGGAGCGTGGTGGCACAGATGGAGGCGGTGAGGGGGGGCCACGGCGTGGGAATACTGCACGACTACGCCGCACGACGATTTCCGGAGCTTAAGCGGTTGCTGCCAGAGATACGATTCGTGCGAAACTACTGGCTGGTTTCGCATCCCGATACCCATCATACCCGCAGAGTGTCGGAGGTGCATACGCACATCGTGGCAAGCGTACGCTCAGCGCGTCGAGAATTCACGAGCTGACTGCAATTCACGTCTCATACATTGCACGACCGCGCACTGTTCCGATTTCGGGAACAGAAGCTGCCGGCTAACGGCCATTCGAATGCGCGCAAATGGCACTAGGTGTGATCCATCAGGCGTCGACGTCTGGCGGATGGCAATCAGGTCGTCCGCTGATCAATGAGAAAACCATGGGAACAGAGCAGAAAGTCGCCGTTATCACCGGTGCATCGCAGGGCTTCGGCGCAGCGCTTGTGAAGGCGTATCGCGACCGCAACTACCGAGTGATCGCCAATTCCCGGTCCATCAAGCCCAGCAAGGATTCGGACGTCCTGACTATCGCAGGAGACGTCGCCGATCCAAAGACAGCCGACCGGATCGTCCAGGAGGGGTTGGCACGCTTTGGACGCATCGACACGCTGATCAACAACGCGGGAATCTTCGTCGCAAAGCCGCTGGTTGATCATAGCGAGGAGGACTACGCTTCGATCCTTGCGACCAATCTTGGAGGCTTCTTTCGGATCACCAAACGTGTGGCGGTCGAAATGCTAAAGCAGGGGTCGGGTCACATCGTGCAGGTCACGACCAGCCTTATCGATCACGCCAACAGCAACGTTCCGTCCGTCCTCGCCTCGCTGACCAAAGGTGGGTTAAACGCCGCCACGAAGTCCCTGGCGATCGAATACGCAAAAAAGGGAATCCGGGTTAACGCCGTGGCTCCCGGCGTCATGAAGACGCCGATGCATGCTCCCGAAACGCATGAGTTCCTTGCGAAGCTGCATCCAGTTGGACGCATGGGAGAGATTCAAGACATCGTCGATGCGATCCTGTTTCTGGAAAACGCGCCTTTCGTCACTGGCGAGATCCTGCACGTCGATGGTGGCCAGAGCGCCGGTCATTGACCGAAATGGAGCGGCGGCCGGTGCCGCCGCTCCTGCCGGCAAGTTCAGCTCGATAGGGTCGTCGTACGACCCAAAGCGACCCGAATGCCCCCTCTGCCTATCCATCCGTTGATCTGAGTTGAGTATCGGTTGCCGCGCGTCTCTTGCCGCCGGTTTGGCTCCGGGAGTATCGGCGGACTCAGGTCTTTCAATCGAACCGGTACTTCACCGACCGGGCATTCGGGTCGAATTGTCCTGCACGCAGGCGTACTCGCTGCGCTACGCAACGCAAACCCCAACAGTTGGAGAAGACGGTGGTTCCCAGCACTGAACTGGACGGCGACTATGACTACATTGTCGTGGGAGCCGGATCCGCGGGTTGCGTCGTTGCTAATCGATTATCGACCGATCGCGACAATCGAGTTCTGGTTCTGGAAGCCGGTGGCAACGACAACTGGATCTGGTTTCACATTCCGGTTGGCTATCTCTTCGCCATCGGCAATCCGCGGTCGGACTGGATGTTCGAGACGGAGAGCGAGGCGGGCCTTAACGGCCGTTCGCTGAAGTATCCGCGCGGCAAGGTAGTCGGCGGTTCATCCGCGATTAATGCCATGATCTCCATGCGCGGCCAGGCGTCTGATTACGATCATTGGCGGCAACTTGGTCTTACCGGTTGGGGTTGGGATGACGTGCGTCCAGTCTTCAAGCGCCTTGACGATCATTTTATGGGTGAATCTGAACATCACGGTGTCGGTGGCGAGTGGCGGGTGGAGCGGCCGGCAGTGAGGTGGGATGTCCTCGACAACGTGGCGAAGGCCGCCGTCGAAATGGGTATCCCGATGACGCCGGACTTCAATACCGGGGACAATACAGGAGTTGGCTACTTCCACGTCAATCAGAAGCGTGGCTTCCGCTGGTCGTCAGCGCGTGGCTTCCTGAAGCCGGTGCTGCATCGCGCCAACTTGCGTCTCGAAACAGGGGTTTTGGTTGAGAAGGTGCTGTTCGAAGGCAAGCGTGCCGTGGGTGTCCGATTTCGGCAGCATGGACGCACGATCGAGGTTCGCGCGAAAGGCGAGGTCATCCTGTCTGCCGGCTCTATCGGGTCACCCGAGATCCTCCAACGTTCCGGTGTGGGACCAGCAGAGTGGCTGGGCGAGTTTGGCATCACCACCGTCGCCAACAGGCCTGGTGTCGGCCGCAATCTGCAAGACCACCTCCAGCAAAGGGCGATCTACCGGGTGCATGGCACCAAGACGCTCAATGAGACCTATCACTCGCTGGTTGGACGTGCGTTGATTGGCCTCGAATATGCGTTGTTCCGGAGCGGCCCTCTCACCATGGCGCCATCCCAGCTTGGAATTTTCACGACCTCATCGCTAGACTTCGATCGCGCAAACATCCAGTTTCACGTCCAACCACTCTCGCTTGATAGGTTTGGGGATCCGTTGCATCGCTTCCCAGCGATCACGGTTTCGGCTTGCAATCTTCGGCCGACGTCCCGCGGCACCGTCCGCCTTCGCTCCGCTGATCCTTTGGCCAAACCTGTCATTGCACCGAACTATCTTTCGACCGACGAGGATCGACGCGTCGCGGCCGATGCGATCCGGGTCACTCGCCGTTTAATGAAGCAGAAGGCGCTTCGCCGCTTTTGCCCAGAGGAGTATATTCCAGGGCCGTCGATCGATGACAGCGAAGCTGCTCTTGCCAGAGCTGCCGGCGATATCGGAACGACGATCTTTCATCCGGTCGGCACAGCGAAAATGGGAATGGAGCACGATCCCCTCGCAGTCGTGGATCAGCACCTACGCGTGATCGGGCTGGATGGGATACGCGTTATCGATGCATCGGTAATGCCGACGATCACCTCGGGCAACACCAATACGCCGACAATCATGATTGCAGACAAAGGTGCACAGTACGTTCTGTCAGAGGCCCCGTATAAATTGGTCTAAGGCGAGATACATAGACCCCGGCAGTCGCCGGCACGAGCCCGCTGAGCGAACTGCTAACTTCCCGTCGCCAGTTTCTGCTGCGTTTTCGTCTCAAAATCACTAGCGTCATGGCGCTCGTGCAACTGACTTGAGGGGTCGCCAGTGACGCGGTTGACCATTCGCCCGCGCTGTACGGCCGGCCGCTTGGCAATCGTGTCGACCCAGCGCCCAACGTTCTCGTACTCTTGTACCTGAAGGAACTCAGCCGCTTCATAGAGCCAGCCCTTTGTCAGACCAGCGTACCAGGGCCAGACGGCGATATCGGCGATCGTGTAGTCGCTGCCAGCGATATATTTGTTGGTTTCGAGGCGCCGGTCGAGCACGTCGAGTTGACGCTTCGCCTCCATGGCGAACCGATCTATGGCATATTCGATCTTGGTCGGTGCGTAGGCGTAGAAGTGGCCGAAGCCCCCGCCTACGTATGGCGCGCTTCCCGCCTGCCAGAACAGCCACGACAGGCATTCGGCGCGCGAACTGATCCCGCTGGGCAGGAAGGCGCCGAACTTCTCGGCGAGATATATCAAGATGGCGCCGGACTCGAAGACCGGGATCGGCATCGTTCCGCTTTGGTCCACCAGCGCCGGGATCTTGGAGTTGGGGTTCAGCGCAACGAAGCCGCTGCCGAACTGATCACCCTGGCCAATTCTGACCAGCCAAGCGTCGTATTCCGCGCCGCTATGGCCGAGCGCCAACAGCTCCTCAAGCATCACGGCCACCTTCACACCGTTCGGCGTTCCCTGGGAATAGAGTTGGAGGGGATGGCGACCGACAGGGAGATCCTTGTCGTGCGTCGGGCCGGCGATCGGTCGGTTGACGTTCGCGAACTGCCCGCCGTTCGGCTTGTTCCAAGTCCAAACCTTCGGCGGCATATAATCGGACGAGGTGGTCATTTTCAAAACTCCAGGCATTTAGCGGGGCATACAGTTCCCGAGGCATGATCGACCAGCTAATTGACTCTCGCTCCTGACCAGCACCAGTCGTCTCACCTTATGTCTCGTCAGTACGAACGTGAACACTCATCGTCCGGCAAACACTGTTCCGTTGTGCGATTGAAAGCGGGATCGATCCAGGTCCGATGTCCGGGAGGGTTGGATCAACGAGAGGTGGCAGAACCACACTAGCCCTGGATCGAGCGCTTCCCACCGTTGACCGCTATTCGGATGGATCGATTCGTCTCGGGTCACTTGAAATATGCGGGCTATTCAGTTCGCAAGCAGGTTTGCCTTATGGCAGTTACCTCAGTTCCGTTCGTAATCTGTAATCGAGATAGGTGCGATCTAAACTATTCGTTTTTCGGATTGGAAATGTGCGCTTATGAGCTGGAGTTGGCCTCTTGTTAGCAAAGCGGAGAGGGCCGGGTCGACGCAAGAGCAGAGTCTCGATCCGGTCGGAAACTCAGCGATTTTCTTGTTTTGATTAGTCCGTTCGTGGGAGCCACTATGCGCATAGCGGTGATCGGTGCAGGAGGTTTCGGGGGCTACTTTGGCGCGCGCCTCGCGCAAGGCGGTGCAGATGTTCGCTTCCTTGCCCGGGGCTCTCACCTGGCGGCCATCCGCGCGAACGGACTGGTCGTCGAGGGCGGTCCCGAGTGGATCTGCGCCAATCCTGTGGGAGCCTCAGACAATCCCGCTGATCTCGGTGTGGCGGACTTCGTGTTGCTGGCTGTCAAGCTGTGGGACACGGAGATGGTCCTCGAACAGATCAAGCCGATGGTCGGACCGGGCACGACGCTGATTTCGTTCCAAAATGGTGTGCTCAAGGACAACGCGTTACGAAACGCTTATGACCCGTCCCAGATCATGGGCGGGGTCGGCTATGTCGCGACTACGATCGATCGCCCTGGTGTCATCCGGCAGACGGGACCGATGGAACGCCTGATCTTCGGCGAGTTCGATGGCCGCCGGTCGACGCGCGCTGAAGCGTTTTTGCATGCCTGCCTGAAAGGGGGCATCAACGCCGAACTCTCCACAGACATTGTTCGGGAGATCTGGGAGAAGTACGTGTTTCTTGTCGGCTTGTCCGGCACCACTACCGCCATGCGAAGTGCGATCGGCCCGATCCGGGAGAATCGGCAGACGCGGGCGTTCCTGCTCGACGTCATGCGCGAGGTCGTCGCGGTTGGAAACGCCCATGGTGCGAAGCTCCAGGCGGATTATGCCGAGCGGCGCCTCGCGCTGGCGGACGACGTGGCGCCCGACATGACGTCATCGATGCATCATGACCTGCAACGCGGCAGACCCTTGGAGATCCGGTGGTTATCCGGCGGAGTAGTCCATCTCGGGAGCGCTGTGGGAGTAGCGACGCCGCTTAACCGCGCCATCGCCGATATCCTTGCACTCTACGAAACCGGCGCGCCTGCCACGTCCGAGACGAGGACAATGGAGAGCGCCGGTGCCACCTGATCTGGGAACTACTGGCCGAGATATGAAGATTGCGATGATCCAGGTCATCGTTGTCAGCATTCCGTTTGCAGGAGGCGGTAAGTCAGCCGCATCTGCCTGGGGAAAGAAGAACGCCAGTAGCGCCGACTCCCTGCTGGTCAAGGTAACAACCGAGAGCGGGATTATCGGCTGGGGCGAGGCGTTCGGCTTCACCGCAATTCCCGCCGTCAAAGCTGCGATAGAGCAGGTTATCGCTCCCTTGTGTATCGGCCTTAGCGCGCTGAACATCGGATCGTTGATGCTCGACGTTCAGAAGCGCCTTCACATATTCGGGCGCAGCGGCGCCATCATGTTCGGGATTTCTGCAATTGATATCGCGTTGTGGGACATCCTGGGAAAGGCAACCGGCCAACCCGTGCACCGACTCTTGGGTGGTGCAGCAGTGTCCGAGCTGAGGTGCTATGCAAGTCTCGTTCGCTACACTGACCCGCAGCTTCTCGTCGAGAACGTCAATCGAGCTCTGGCCGACGGCTTCTCCCATCTGAAGCTCCATGAAATCACCGTGGATGCAGTCCGTGAGGCGCGAAAAGCTGCTGGCGATAACGTGGAGCTCACGCTGGACGTCAACTGTCCATGGACCGTGCGTCAAGCCCTCGATATGAGCGCTAAGCTGCGACCGTTTAATCTGCGCTGGCTGGAAGAACCCATTTGGCCTCCAGAAAGCTTTGACGGCTTGGCCCGATTACGTCGCGAGGGTGGGATACCCATTGCGGCAGGAGAAAATGCTTCAACGCTAGTGGAGTTCCAACAGATGCTTTCCGCCGGCGCGGTCGACTTCATCCAACCCAGCCCGGCCAAAATGGGAGGTATCTCGGGACTCCAGAAGGTGTTCTCGCTTGCCGCGGCAAGTGCGACCGTGGTGATGGTCCACTCGTTCTATGACGGCCCCGGCTTGCTCGCGAGCGTACACGCGAGCGCCGCACTAGGCTCGGAAGACGCCCTCGTGGAATGGCGGTACTTCGATCTTGAGGCTCAGCTATGCGGCGATGCCATGCCGCCGAAGAATGGAATGATCACTGTTCCCCAAGGACCCGGTTTGGGATTCGACCCAGATGCAGATGTAGTTCGGAGCTTTCAAGTCCGAAGTTGAACTGTCCTTTTTCAACGATCGACGGATAGAAACATGACTCGCAAACATTATCTTGTTTCCGCAGGTGGGCTGCTGCTTCTGTCACTGCTGTCGGGTGCCGGGATTGTCTCCTCTGGAGAGTTGCCGAACGCGAGTAGTACTGGTTTCGTGGAGAAGCTGTACAGGCTGGATTGCGGACGCTCGCTTGCCAACGATCAATCGATTTGGACACCCGGCGAAAACCACGGGCACAGCATAGAGTTTTCATCGACCTGCTGGCTGGTCAAGCGAGGAAACCAGTGGTTACTTTGGGACACTGGAGTGCCGGAGGCGACGGTTAACGATCCGAACGGTTGGTCGACGCTGCCTAAGTTGATCGTTTATCGCCTGGACAAGACATTAACGGGTCAGCTTGCGGAGATCGGTCTCAAGCTGCCCGACGTCACCTACGTCGCCATTTCACACACTCACGGGGACCACATTGGCAATGTCGGTTTGTTTCCCGATGCCAAGATATTAATGCAGCGAGCGGAATACGAGTGGATACATGGAGGCAATGGGCCAAACGAAAACGTGAATCAGCTGATGGCGTTGGCGCGCCGCCTCATTGGAAATCCTCGGAATCTCCGACTGGTTGACGGTGACCTCGACGTATTCGGCGACGGAAGCGTCACGCTCATATCGACGCCGGGGCATACGCCCGGTAGCCAGTCGCTGCTCGTCCACCTCAAGAATTCCGGTTTCATCATACTGTCGGGCGATGTGGTCCATCTGGAAGAGAATTTCGCGAAGAGCAGGGTTCCTTCGCTCAATACGGATAAGCAAGCATCCATCGAATCGATGAAGAAGATCAGGCAGATCATCAAGACCTACAAAGCCATAATGTTCATCAATCACGACAAGAAGCAAACCGATGGCCTTAAGTTGCTGCCAGCATTCTATGACTGACTTCTTGTGAATCGCTTGCCCTCCGTACTCGCAGACAGTCCCCCGATCGTTTAGCAACATCCAGGAGAAAATAATGAGGAGAAGGCAATTCATCGCGGTCATTTCGATTGCCATCGGCGCGGCTGCTGCGGCGTCCGTTGCCGGCGCCAACGATTCGGTCGTCAAGGCCGTTGCCAATACCGATCAGTGGGCGATCGCCGGCCATGACTATGGCAATACGCGCTTCAGTCCTCTCAATCAGATCAATTCGGACAACGCCAGCAAGCTGTCCCTGGCCTATTCGTTTTCGCTCGGTTCGCTGCGATCGAACGAGTCGTCGCCGATCGTGATCGGAAACACGCTTTATGTGTCGACCTCATGGGGCCCGAAATATGTGTACGCACTGGATGCCGCGACCGGCGCACGCAAGTGGACTTATGAGCCTGAGATTCCGGAGGATGTGTTACAGTACGCATGTTGCGACGTAAACAACCGTGGCGTCACCTTCGCAGACGGAAAGATTTTCGTTGGCCGGATCGACGGCAAGTTGACCGCGCTCGACGCTGCAACAGGTAAAACGCTCTGGACCGCTGACGTCGTCGACTACAAGCAGGGTTCTGTCATCACTTCTCCACCGTTGGTCGTACGCGACAAGGTGATCACCGGTTTTGGTGGTGGCGAGTATGGTGCTCGTGGCTCGCTTCAGGCGTTCGATCTGAACACTGGCAAGCAGGTCTGGAAGACCTACACCGTGCCGGCGCCGGGCGAGCCGGGCAGCGAAACCTGGAAGGGCGACACCGGATTGAGGGGCGGCGGAGCCGCATGGCTGGTCGGCTCGTACGATCCGAAGAGCGATACCGTTTATTGGGGCGCCAGCAACCCAGGCCCCTGGAATACTGCCGTTCGCTCCACCGGCGACGGCAATTTCGGAAAACTGACAAACCTGTATACAGCCTCCACGCTTGCCCTCGATCCGGATACCGGCAAGATCAAATGGCACATTCAGGGAACCCCGGCCGACGCGTGGGACTACGACGGCGTAAATGAGAACATCCTGGCCGACCTCAAGATTGGTGGCAGCACTGTTCCCGCGTTGATGAAAGCCGACCGTAACGGCTTCTTCTTCGTCGCCAATCGCGAAACCGGTAAGGTGCTATCGGCCGAGAAATACGTCTTCGCCAATTGGGCGGAGAAATGGGACGTCGCAACATCACGCGCAGTCGAGAATCCTGACAAGCGTCCGGGACCGGGCCATCCAGTCAAGGATATCTGTCCGCACGTGATCGGCGGTAAGAACTGGCAACCGATGTCGTTCAACCCGCAGACCGGGCTTGTCTACATTCCGTCCAACAACCTCTGCATGGACTTCTCAGTCAGCGATATCTCGTACAAGCGCGGCACGTTCTATCTCGGAGCCGAATTCCCGACCAAGGAGGGCCCGGGCGGTTTCCTTGGTGAGCTGGTGGCGTGGGACCCGGTCGGCAACAGGAAGGTGTGGTCTATCAAGGAAGACCTTCCGTTCAACGGCGGCACGCTGACCACAGCTGGAAACCTGGTCTTCTACGGCAACCTGCATGGTGACTTCCATGCAATTGATGCCACTAACGGCAAGATCCTCTGGAAGAAAAATCTCGGCTCCGGCATTGGCGCCGGCCCCGTAACCTACGCCGTCGACGGCAAGCAATATGTCGCCGTCGTCGTTGGCCGTACGGCTGCCATTCCAGCATTCCTGGGAGACGTCGGGAAGAAAATGACGGCGGCTGCACCTGAAGGCGGCTCACTATTCGTCTTTGCTGTTCAGTAACCGATCACCGAGCAACGTCCGTCGCGCCAGAGACTCTGGTGGGACGGACGTAAGGGCTCTCTATGCTGGGCAGGCTCGTCTAACTACTAAAGCGGACTTCCGGTCTGCTCAGCATGCACGATACAGGGGTTGTGGATGCCGGTGATCTCTGGCGAATTTAGAGGTTTGTACGCTAAATCCGGCGTGCGCTCGCACTTGGGTTTCCTTGCTGTGGCAGCTATTCTCGCCTTGGTCGAGCCGACCTCCGCTGCCGATACGAGCGACGTCAAACCCCTCCGTTTGTGCGCGGATCCGACGAATTTGCCGTATTCCAGCGATGATGCCTCCAAGCCGGGATTCTATCTCGAGGTCGGTCAGGCGATCGGAAAGGCGCTGGGCCGGCCCGTGGCGTACAATTGGTACAGGACCTATTTCGGCAAGCGCAGCGTGCGCGTCACCCTGTTGGGCAGGCAATGCGACGCAATGATCGGCTTGCCGCTGTCCGACGACTTCATGGGGCCGACGGTGATATTCTCCCGAAAGATTTCAACGCAGACCTACGCTCTCGTCGCCGCGAAAGGGAAAGCTATCAGCAGCGTGGAAGATCTCAAGGGAAGCCGGGTGGCCGTCCAGTACCAAACGACGCCACAAAACCTTCTCGCTCTTCGGGACGATATCGAAAAAGTCACCGTGTTGAGCACGGAAGAAGGCATGAGGGCGCTGGATCTCGGCACGGCGGACGTGGCCTTCGTCTGGGGGCCAGCCGCCGGCTGGCTCAACAAGACTCAATATGAAAACCGCTACAAGATCCAGACGGTCGAAGGCAAAGGCTTGTCATGGGACGCTGCGATCGGGTTTGCGAGGACCTCGAAAGAGCTCCGCGATCAAGTCGATGCGGTTTTACCGGGCCTTGAGCAGAAAATTGTTGACCTGGCCACCAAATATGGCCTGCCAGATGACCAGCCGATAACGCTCTACGGATCGGAAAATACGCCAAATCTACTCACGCCACGAAAAGCCGCAACGGCCGCTGTCCCCACTGTGTCTTCCCTTTCGGTGAATATTGCATCGACAGAACGCGAGCCAGACGCAGTAAACTCCGCCAGCGTCAACGCAGGCAAGGAAGTCTTCAATGCAACGTGCGCCCATTGCCATGGAACCGACGCGGTGCAGGGCGAACGGCGGATCGACCTCCGGCGATTGCAGCTTCGCTATGGCGAAAATGCGCGCGCGACGTTCTGGACAACCGTCCATGAAGGGCGCCTCTCGAAGGGCATGCCGGCCTGGAAAGAGGTTCTCACAGACTACGTTCTCAACGACATATATGCCTATCTGCTCACGTTACAGACCTCGGCCGGTTCCACCGATTGAAGTGGCGCATCCTGCCCCACAGCGCCCGTCTGATCGCGCGGGCGCGAGGTGGTTGTGGTTGGGTCGCGCTCGAGCACGGAATCTTGCGCGCAGTAGCGGCGCAGCCCTCGATGGCGGCATTGCTTCGCTTGGCGGAACAGTGTCTTTCCAATGGCGGCCATTTGAACCAGCGATTTCTCTCCCTAGGTTCTAAACGGCAGACGGACGGTGAGGCGGCGGTGATAGTGTCGACAGCAGGAGAGACATAATATGGGTATCGAACAGAAAGTAGCGATCACCACTGGTGCATCGCAGGGAGTAGGGGCCGCTTTGGTGAACGCCTATCGCGACCGCAATCAAGATGCACACAGGAGTTCGACGTGCCGATCGTCAACATTCAGGTAACCCGGGAAGGCACGATCCCTGGCGAAGTCAGCATTACGCCCGAGCAGAAGGCAAAATTGATCGAAGGAGCGAGCAAGTTGCTGCTCGATGTTCTTGGAAAGCCGCTGAATTCAACATTCGTGGTCATCGACGAAGTCGACATGGATAATTGGGGATGGGGCGGCCTTCCGGTCGGCGAGTATCGAAGGCGCCTCGCCGGCGGCCGTTAAGTGGTGACGGGGTTCCCAACAGCACGACGTACCCAGTCGATGGTCGGTGGGTGTCACCGCTCGCTAACTTGAATGAGAAGCGCTTGACAACGCGCGCGAGCGCCGCAGGAGATCAGCCATGCAGGATAATGCCCCGTTGACAATCGGCGTCGACCACGTCGGACTTGCCGTGAAAAATCTCGAAAGTGCGCGGCGTTTCTTTTGCGAATGCCTTGGCTGGAAGCTTGTTGGCGAAAACCAGAGCTATCCGGCGTCCTTCGTATCCGACGGAAATGGCATCGTGACGCTCTGGCAAGTCGAGGATTCGGAGAAATGCGTGCCGTTCGACCGCCGTCGCAACGTTGGCTTACACCATCTTGCGCTTAAGGTTGTAGACCGCGACGCGCTTGACGCCTTGCACGCGCGTGTCGCGGCATGGCCTGACACGGTAATTGAGTTCGCGCCGGAACGGTCGGGTAAGGGCCCCAAGGTGCACTTTATGGTGCGGGAACCTGGCGGCACCCGCGTCGAATTCGCCTGCGTTTCTGTTGCCTCCGTATGACTGAGGTCCGAGTCGATCCCGCCAACGTAACGAGCCCGCACGGCCGGTACATCGCTGTAGTGACGATTAGTACCGAGGCCTTGCGGAAGTTTTCCTCCTAGATGTCCTTCGGGCGTATCTCAGGACCTAACGCTATGGCAGAGGCTTGCGAGATCATCGAGCACGGCTACGAAGTCGGAGGAAGGACATGGCGATGAGTGGAAAGAGGAATTTTCTGATCACGGGTGCTGGTTCCGGCTTCGGCCGGGCCCTGGCGATGGAGGCGCTCTCGTCCGGATATTCCGTGATCGGCACGGTGCGAAGCGAAGCAGCGCGACAGGAGTTCGGCGCGATGGATCCCGCCCGCGCGCGCGCCATCCTATTGGACGTCACGGATTCCGCAGCCATCGGTCCCGAGGTTGCACAGGCCGAGAGAGATGTTGGTCCGATAGACGTCCTCGTCAACAGTGCAGGATACGGCCACGAAGGGACTCTTGAGGAGAGTCCACTCGAAGAGATGAGGCGCCAGTTTGACGTCAACGTTTTCGGAGCAGTCGCGATGATCAAGGCGGTGCTGCCATTCATGCGCGAGAGGCGCCGTGGGCATATCATCAACATTACCTCGATGGCGGGATATGTGGGGTTAGCGGGCATCCCCTATTACGCGGGCAGCAAATTCGCTCTTGAAGGCATATCGGAAGTGTTGGCGAATGAGGTGCGCGGCTTCGGCATCAAGGTAACGGCGGTCGCTCCTGGCTCCTTCCGGACCGACTGGGCCGGGCGATCGATGATCCGTTCGCCGCGGCATATTGCTGATTACGATTTGCTCTTTGACCCCATCCGACGGGCTCGAACAGAAAAGAGTGGCCAACAGGCAGGTGATCCCGCCAAGGCTGCTCGTGCGATCTTGAAAGTGGTGGAATCCAATGATCCACCAATGCACCTGCTGCTCGGCAACGACGCGCTGAAATTGGTTCGAGACAAGTTGAATTCGCTCGGGAAGGAGATCGACACATGGGAATCGGTCACGAGATCGACCGAGTACGCGTAGGAGTCGTCACAACCTCGAGCGCCCACCGTCCTGGCTTCCACAGCCAGCACAATTTCTTCCAACAGGAGTACATCATGAACCGACCAGAGAAAGTAATCTACACCGCCAAGGTCCACACCACCGGTGGACGGGTTGGCTCATCGCGTAGCGATGACGGCAAACTGGACGTCAAGTTGACGAGACCAGGCACCTCTGGCGCTGGCACCAATCCGGAGCAACTGTTCGCAGCGGGCTGGTCGGCCTGCTACGAGTCGGCGATGGAACACGTGGCTCGCAGGATGAAGGTCGCGCTGCCGGCTGACCTTGCGGTCGACGCAGAGGTCGACGTCGGACCGAACGGCGCCGGCTTCGATGTCGCGGTCCGCCTGAACGTCAGCCTGCCCGGCATCGCGCCCGACGTGGCGCAGCGCCTGATCGAGGCGACGCATGAGGTGTGTCCGTATTCTCGGGCGACGCACGGCAACATCGCGGTCGAGACGAAGCTCGTTTGAACCGCGGTCGCAAGTCGAAGTTCCTTCGAATTGCCAAGGGCGAGTTGTGGGTTGAAAGGGAGAGCGCGGCGCGACCGTTGTGTTCTCTCGCGCCTGGCACGCGGCGACCCACAGCCAACCCGACGCGCGCAAGCAGATTGCGGCGGACGCCGTGGAGCAGGGACAGGACATATCCCCTACCGTCGATCCAGGTCACCGCCCGGGAGCAAGATATGAACGCGCCGCCAAACATCGATCCTGCCACCACGTCTGACAGCGACGTTGTGCGCTGGCTGGTGAACGACACGCGGGATGAGCGTTTCCTTGACAGCATTTTCGGTGAAATGTGTATCCGGCTCCAGCGAGCGGGCATTCCCGTCAAGCGGGCGACGCTTAATATCCTGATCCACCATCCGCAATGGCTCGGCGGCCGGATCTTGTGGGCCGACGGGATGCGCGAGGCCGAACTTACGAGAGTCGACTACGATGTCAGGGAGCGAGCCGAATACATCGGCAGTCCCGCCAACGAGATCCATGACGGGGCCACTGAGGTGCGCGAGAATCTCGAACGCGATCCAGCGCTCGGCCGCAAGCACGCAATCTATGACGAGATGCGGGCGAAAGGCTTGACCGACTATGTCGCGTGGCCGCTGTACCATACGCTCGGCAAGCGGCACATCGTGACCTTTGCAACCAACCGGCCCGGAGGTTTCGACGACGCGCATATCGCCGGCCTGTTGAAGCTGCTGCCGGCTCTGGCGCTGGTCAGCGAAATCCGTGTCAAAAACCGGCTGGCGCGAACGCTGCTCGAAACCTATGTCGGCTCGCATGCCAGCGAGCTCATTTTGGCCGGCGCCACCAGGCGCGGAAGCGGGACGACGGTGCGCGCCGCCATCATGATCTGCGATCTGCGTGATTTCACCAGGATCTCCGACAATTGGCCGCGCGATGACGTCATCGATCTCTTGAACGGCTATTTCGACGCGATGTCGGAGCCGATTGCGCGACATGGCGGGGAAATCCTCAAATTCATCGGCGACGGCCTGCTCGCCATTTTTCCGCTCAGCCAGCCACAGGCCTGCGCAAATCTGCTGCATGCGGTGGCCGAAGCCCGTCAGGCCATGGTTGCCCTGAACGAAAGGAATGGCGAAACCGGCCGTGCGCCGCTGAATTACGGCATCGGCGTCCACGTCGGCGACGTCATGTACGGCAATATCGGGTCGCGCACCCGGCTCGACTTCACCGTCATCGGTCCTGCGGTCAACATGGCTTCGCGTCTCGAAGCCCTCACCAAACAATTGGGGAGAACGGTGCTGCTGTCCCGCGCGTTCGCCGACTTCGTCGAAAGCGATTTCGCTCTCGAACGCGTCGGCGAATATCCGGTGCGCGGCTTCAACGACCCAATCGAGCTTTTTGCGTATCACGGCTGAATGCCGATCTATCGCCAGGTGCCGAGCCGCCCCAAGGGGCGTGCACCTGTGTGTACCGAAAACCCTATCCGGGTTTATCGAATGATAGAATCGGCTAAGTTGGCGCGATGATCGCGCTGATCTGCTTCGTTCTGGCTGTGCTGGCCTCGCCATTCAAGTCGAACATCCGGCTTGAGGCGGAGAATGCAGTGCTTCGACATCAGCTGATCGTCTTGCGACGCAAGCTGAAAGGCCGGGCTCGCCTCACGAACAACGACCGCTGGTTCTTGGTTCAGCTCTATCGCTGGTTCCCGTCGATCCTTCCGGTTCTCATGATTATTCGACCCGAAACGCTGGTGGGTTGGCATCGGGCCGGCTTTCGCCGCTATTGGCGTTGGAAATCGTGTCGACGGGAAGGGCGACCGCAGATCGAGACAGAATTGCGCGCGCTGATCCGGCAGATGAGCACAGAGAATTTGCTTTGGGGTGCGCCGCGCATCCACGGCGAACTGCTCAAGCTCGGGTTTAGCGTCGCTCAATCAAGTGTCGCCAAGTATATGGTCAAGCGACGCGGGCCTCCAAGTCAGGAATGGCGGACCTTTCTGCGAAACCACGCGCCGGACATCGCCGCCATGGATTTGTTCGTAGTACCGACCATTGGCTTTAAGCTGCTGTATGGCTTCGTCATCATCCGGCTTGATCGCAGAGATCTCGTCTGGATCGGCGTCACAACCAACCCGGCGGCGGAGTGGGTTGCACGTCAGATCACCGAGGCTTTTCCTTGGGATGGCGCTCCGCGCTATATGATCCGAGATCGAGATCGAATCTACGGCACTGTCGTCACGCGCCGACTGCGTGCCATGGGTATCCGAGACAAGCCAATTGCACCGGCCTCGCCTTGGCAGAACTGCTTTGCCGAACGGCTGATCGGATCGATCCGGCGCGAGTGTTTGGACCACATCATTGTCCTGGACGAGGAACATCTGCGTCGGATTCTGAAAAACTATGCGGACTATTACAACGGCGTGAGAACGCATCGGTCATTGAACAAAGATGCGCCTGTCTCTCGCCAGGTTCAGCGATCCGGCGTCATAAATTCGCGCGCCATACTGGGCGGACTTCATCGTCAATACGTTCGGATTTAGATTTTCGGTACACACAGCCCCCTTCACCGCTACGCAGATCAATAGTTTAGCTCGCCGATTGGCGTCGGGACCCCAGGTCGATTAACAGGTTGGGTGGGATGGCACTGTAACACATCCATTTGACGCTAATTCCGGCCGTTGGCAGCAAGGCGTAGAAGCTGCCGCTTCATCGCATTGACCTTGGCGAGATATGCCGCGACGAGATGATCGCCGCAGCGCTCGCCGGCCATCATCTGAAAACCACGGTGCACGAAGGCCGAGGCGGGACCTGCGCCGCAGAGATGGATGAATGCGGCGAGATCCTGCTTCTGCTGCGGGCTTGCCGCTGCGTCTGGCGCGCGGGCAAGAACGGCCGCGACATTGTGGTCCAGGTACACCGCCGCGAGCTCGATGGCATGGCTCGGGACCGCGCGGATATAGAGGCCAGTGAACCCGCAGTCGGTATCTACGACAGCGTTCCCTCGGATACAGTAGGGTGCCGCCTCGGCGTAAGCTGCATCGGTCATCTGGTACATGCCCACAGCGCTCGAGGCGGGCTTGTACACCGCGAAGGGATTCCAGGTGAGCTGCCAGCGCCAGTAGGTGCGCGCCACCGGATTGCCGGTGCTTTCGACCTGCGCCAACGCGGCCAGCAGCTCGGGCGTGATCGTGATGGTGGAATACCTGTGGAAGAGCGGTTCGTACCGCCGCCACGTTTCGATCGGTTCCTTGTCGAGCGCCCCGCCGACGAAAAAGAGCAGCTCGCTCGGCTTGCGGACAACGTGATAGACGAGGTTTGCCAGCGAGAATGCCGCGAGGACGAGCGCCGCGAGGCAAACGATCCGAACCGCCCGCGGTGCTGCGGTCAGCGTCCGTCGCACCAAGCGCGCGCCTTGCCCGCGGCTGACGCGGCGGAGCAAGGTGTTCCAGCTTTGCCTGACGCGCGTCTTGCGACAGCGGGACTTGGCAGTGCGCGGCGAGGACACGCGGATGTTCGGCCTGTTGTGCGCCGGCATGCGACAGCCGGTCGGCATGGTGTGATAGGGAGTGGTGTTCAGACTGGTTCAGCGCCGGACGATGTCGCATACCAACATGGGCATCGTAGGCGCGACGACCGACACCTTCATTCTCTTCGAGAACGGTGTCAGGCGCAACCGGCTGGTGTTGCCTGGGTTGTCAAATGCGGCGGATCACATGCCGTCCAAGCCCGACCCGCCCACAGCCCCTTTCCCTGTCGGAAACCTTATCTGGCTGGCGGTTGACCGAGAATCGGGCGATGCCGTTGTTCAATGAGGGATCTTTTCAGGCTCATTGGTTGGGCGGTCGCCGATCTATTGCGGTCGCGGGCAGCGCGGCTCATCGCATCGTCTTCTGAGTGTTGTTTCTAGCCAGACGAGAGTGCCGGACCAAGGCCGATGCTGGCTGGATTTTTTCGGGCGCCTTACCTCGGTCTGGACGTGGCGCAGGGTTGACGCTCACGACGTCGTTCTACTGGGATATGAACGACGAGACGCGCGCCTGGGCAAAGCGATTCATGGAGCGCTCGAGCGGGTTCATTCCCAATCTCATAACGGCCGGCACGTACGCATCGGTGCTTCTTTATCTGAAGGCCGTTCAGGCGGCCGGCACTGATGAGGGCAAAGCGGTTGCGGCGAAGATGCGCGAACTGCCGGTCAACGATTTCTACAACAAGAACGTCAAGATCCGCCCGGACGGACGCGTTGATGTCCCGACCATAGTTTGCCCGCTACAAGTTGGCCCGCGTTACCGATCATAGTTGGCCCGCTATCGACGAGATAAGAAAGCCCGCCGGAAACGGCGGGCTTTCTGCGTCTACGTGCTGATCTGGACGCTCGTCCGCGGCGACGATCACGGCGGGCTGACTGCCAGCGCGGTCGCTACATGTCCGCTATCGGGGGATGAGCGGACCTAGCTCGGACGTGGCCCGAGGTCTGTCTTTGACCCAACTCAGACATTGAGAAGACATTCCGCAGGTGACACGCCGGTGGAAACGAGCCAACTTTTAATTGCAGTTCTCGAAGCTTAAGAATGACTTCCTTCCGCGTGACTATCCCATTCCTGCGAGGACCTAAACCTTTACCCCTATCAGCCGCGTCGTCGGGGTGGCCGGCCTCGCAATTCTCTTCGGGAACTACAGGGGTGCCGGGCCAAAGCAGGAGCTGCTTCCGCATCTCAGCGAGGCGCGCACGGCAAAATTCGCGGTAAAGCACGCCAAATATAATGGGGTTTGATCCAAGGCGGACCTGACGCTCCCGGTGCGGAGCGCTATAATAGCAAGAAATGGATCGTGTCCATGCGAAGAACCGCCGCCGTCATCGGTTCTGCCCTCTTCTTTGCGGTTGCGCCCAGCTCGGTGGCGGGGCTCGTTCCATGGTGGATTACGCATTGGGAGTTTCGGCCGCCCTTCTTCGATCTCGAGGCGACGCGCGCCGTCGGGATCCTGTTGATCGTCGCCGGTCTACCCGGGCTTGTCGACTCGTTTGCACGCTTTGCGCTGCAAGGATTGGGCACGCCGGCGCCGATCGCACCGACGCAGAACCTCGTGGTGACGGGTCTCTATCGCTACGTGCGCAATCCTATTTACGTTGCCCTTGTCGCCGTCATTCTGGGCCAAGCGGCCTTGTTCGGCGACCAGCGCCTTCTTCTGTACGGTGTGTTGGTGTGGCTCGCCTTCCACGCGTTTGTCGTGGGCTACGAGGAGCCGACGCTAAAAATATCATTCGGGGCGGAATACGAAGCTTTCCGCATCAATGTGCCGCGTTGGATCCCGCGCCTGACCGCGTGGCGAGGCGGTCGGTAGCGGCTGTAGCGTATAACCTTGGCGCTGATTATTGATGGGCTTCTCCTGAAGGCTCTTCAGCAAAGTTTGTCTGCAATTGGCACTTTGGAGACATGCCGAATGACCCGGAGAATGTCTGCTAATCGAGGAAGACCGGAAGTGAGCGGCGCGAGGTCAACGTGACGCGATTGACCCGTAAGCGACATCAGTGCTTCGGTTTGTCATTCCCGCGTCGCCTGCCAACCCAGCCATGGGGCGCTGACGTCTCAAAGGATGAGCGCGCTATGGCGGAGGCATCCAGATATGGCGCGGCCAAGAGCAGCTGAAAGAGCGCCCTGTCAGCACAATATTTGGCAGCAGGCCGATTGCGTTCTGAGCCGAGCATGATGGCGCGCCCATCTGTTGTGGACACGCGCCACCGCCATCTTTTTCGGCCGCTCTTCTCCAAAACCACTTCAAAAACCGTGAATTTGTACGGCATCCCGATTGCCACGGCCTCATATGGTCTCTGGTGCGGGTGTCTCGGTCGACTTCGCCGGAATTTGAAACGCGAGAGGGAACGTGGAAGCGGCGAGCTTTTCCATCGCGGACCGTTCCTCGGACAGGCGCCTCTCGATGAACTGCCGCTCGCACTCCGTCAGTTTGGTGTTGAGTAGCCGGCGGTAGCGCATGATGTTGTTGCGGTGCGTCCGCAGGAGAGCAAACTTCTCATCGATCATCGTCATGATCCTTTTGACGATCGCCTGGCTACGCTGCCACGCCAACCCGCGCGGCCGATTTCATTCGTGTGGGTTTGCCGCCCGGCGGGCCTTTGGGGTGGTGGTCCAGCGCGGACATCGCCTCAAGCACATCATCGATGGTGACCAGGCGGCGCGAGCCTGGCAATTCTCTCAGCGCAGGGTTCGATGCCACGGCAGCAGCATCCGACGCCCAGGATGCGAGGATGGCGCGCTTCTCGCCGAGCGATATCGTCTGGTCCGCCACAACGTCGCGGGGATGGTCATAGACCGAGCCGGGATGCAATATCGCATTTAGGTCGATAATGTTGTCGGCATGGTCGATCATCGGGTGGTCCTCCTTTCTTTCCGTCACCGCTGATCAACCCGCCCGGTTTTCCGGGCGGGAATGTACAAGTCTACCAAGTCGAGATTTACGCGGCCTTGCCTTCGAGTTGATGCACGTTGCTGGCCGCTGCGCCGTTGATGGCAATTCGCCGCGGCTTCATCGCCTCGGGAATTTCCCGGAACAACTCGATCTTCAGCAGGCCGTTCTCGAACGCGGCGCTCCTCACCTGGACATAGTCGGCGAGATTGAATTGTCGCTTGAACGGCCGGGCGGAAATGCCCCGATACAGATATTCGTGCTCGGCCTTGTCAGCCTTGTGGCCCTCGATGGTGACCACGTTCTGCTCGGCCGTCACCGAGATATCGTCGGGCGCAAAACCGGCAACCGCGAGCGAAATCTGGTAGCGGTCGTCGCCGAGCCGTTCGATGTTGTAGGGGGGGTAGTTGTCCTCGCCGGCGCGCTGGGCGGTTTCAGCGAGGTCGAAAAGGCGGTCGAAACCGATGGTCGAACGCCAAAGGGGAGAGAAGTCGTACGTGCGCATAGCCAGATCCTCCAAAGAGCAAAATGGGTACGAGCGGCACCGGACACGACCGGTGCCCGTCTCAATTCCCCAACCCGTTACGGCATTGGGGACGCCACCTCACGGTGGCGAGGGAAAAATAAAAAAACCGGTTTTTGGTTTCAAGGGGTCGGCAGAAAAATTTTCGACCCCGGTCCGATCTAAAGTTAACAGGACGCCCGAGTCGATGAGGTGACCGAATGAGGGCAGCCCGCTTCCGCTCCTGGCACATCGCGTCATTTCGCTGCGCTGCGGAATTTGGTCGCTATCGGGGCATAGGGGACATGGCCGGACTTGCTGCTGGCTCGACCCGATCGCGAATGACCCAAAGCGGGCGTCACGACCGTACGGCACTATCATTTGTGAAAATCATGCTATGCCTAAAGCCCGCTGGCTGATGGAGCCGACGATGCCTTTGAAAAAGGAATTTTCTGATCTGCGCCTGTCGTTCGAGCCGCTGACGCTCTACCAGAAATTCGAGCAAGTCTGCGTCCTGATGCTGACCACGCTGATCGCCATCATCATTGCCCTCGCGCTGTGGAATCTGACGCTGAAAATCCTGCTCAGCATCTGGGCAACCAATTTCGATCCGACCGATTATGGTGTGTTCCAGACGGTGTTCGGCATGATCTTTACCGTCATCATTGCACTCGAGTTCAAGCGCTCCCTGCTGGTGGTGGCGGAGCGGCGCGACAGTGTTGTGCAAGTACGCTCTGTCATCCTGATTGCGTTGCTGGCGGTGGTACGCAAATTGATCATTCTCGATCTGTCGAGCACGGATGCCTTCCATCTGCTGGCGCTCGCCGCAGCCATCCTCGCGCTGGGCGCCGTCTATTGGCTGGTGCGCGACCAAGGGCAGCCGCGCGAAATCATCGCGGCGGGAGACGGATGAGGTTGCCTTGCAGGCGGTCGCTACAAAGCTGACAAAACGAGTTCAAATTCGAAGTTCCTAGCCTGACGCGAGGAAACAGGTTGCCAGCAAACCGACCTGCACTTCTGTTGTTGGCACAACTCGGACATGCCGCCGTGGTCGCTCTATGTCCGTTGTTGGGGGCAGAGCGGAAAACATATACTCCCATTGAGCTTTTCAGCTTTTGACCCAGGCCGTGTGGAAACGCCTTTCATCCACCAAAAACTAGAGCGGATGGGCGTGGTCCACGTCGACGTGACCGTCTGAGCATATTTTGCGGTATCGAGTCTGGAGTCAATCCGGGCACAACCTCAAGCCATGCTGAGCGACTTGAACGGTCACACGGCGCGCGCAACGTGACACGCTCCTCAAACCCGGATTGCCGCGAGGAGCGGTTTGATACCGACGATGTTCATCACGCGCGTGAGGTTGTAGGCGAGCACGTGCAGCGCCATTTCAGTCGCTACCTTCGGCAGCGTCTTCATCAGAAAGTGCGTCGCACCCATCCGCATCTTCAGCGTGGCGAACGGATGCTCGACGGTTTCGCGGCGCACACGCATGGCTTGCGGGTTCTGATCGAGCCGCGTCTGCGCGGCTTCGACGACGTGTTCGTGTTCCCATCGTTTGATGCGGCGCTCGTTGGCCGTTGTGCACCTATCCTTGAGCGGGCATGTGCGGCACGCCTTCGTCAAGTAAATCCGCATTTTCTGGCCACCTTCATCAGCGGTGAAGTGGTGCGCCAGCTTCTCGCCGGCCGGGCAGCGATAGACATCGTCCTTGGCCAAATAAACAAAATCAGGTTTCCCAAAACGACCTGCCGACTTGGCGCCCGAGGTTTGCGGCTTGGGCAGCGTGACCGCGACACCGGCCTGTTCGCAGGCCAGGATTTCCTCACCTTTGAAGTAACCCCGATCCGCAACGACGTCCAAGTTATCGCTGCGCAGCGCGGCTTTCGCCGCCTGCGCCATCGTCGCCAGTTGCGATCTATCGGTGCCGATGTTGGTGACCTCGTGCGCGACAATCAGATGGTTCGTGGTGTCGACCGCACTTTGCACATTGTAAGCGACCATGCCTGAGCCGCGCCCGCTCGTTGCCATCGAACGGCAATCGGGATCGGTCAGCGATATCTGCTTGTCAGGCGAGGCGAGCAATGCCTTTTCAATCGCGGCCAGCCGCTTCACTTCTTCTTCAAGCTTCGAAAGCTTTTCCTTAAGCCGCGTCTTGGTGAGCTGCACCGTTTCCGACGGCTCTTCTCCTTCGGCAGTCTGGCGGTCGGCGGTGTCGAGTTGGCTCATGTAGCGCGCCACGCTCTCTTCGATCTGCTTCTGGCGGCGCTGGATCTTGCCCTCCGTGAAGTTGTTGTCGCGACTGTTCACTGCCTTGAACTTGCTGCCGTCGATGGCAACGCTGGCTTTCGCCAGCAGGCCCATCTTGCGGCACAAGGCGATAAAGCGCGCGCAAACCTTCTTGATCGCGGGACCATTGTCCTTGCGGAAGTCGGCGATGGTTTTGTGATCCGGAACGAGCCGCCCGGTCAGCCACATCACTTCCAGATTGCGGCCAGCCTCACGCTCCAGCCGCCGGCTCGATTGGACCCGGTTGAGATAGCCGTAGATGTAAAGCTTGAGCATCGCCGAAGGATGATACGCAGGCGGGCCGGTCGCTGCCGGATCGACGCCGTCAAACCCGAGGTCGCGGAGTTCCAGCGCATCGACGAACACATCGACCGCCCGAACAGGATTGCTCTCGTCGACCCAATCCTCAAGGCATTCTGGCAGCAACGTCGCCTGCCCGCGATCCAGTCCCGCCACAAAGCCTGCCATTAAATCCCCGCCGATTCAGTAGGGCATCATGGCATGGGAAGAGTTTCCACACAGCCTGGACCCAACCCGGACTTCAGTTTTCGCTCCAGATATCGGGGCTCGTTAAACTCCAGAGCCGCTGCCGACGCACTCAGGCGATGTCAACCGACGGCTGGAATTTCTCAGGCGATGCGGTAAGAGTTCTGCAGGGCGGACTGCAACCGCGGCGCGTGGCGCACGTAACCGGAGCTGACAGATGGTGCCGCATTCGATGGACGGCGCGTACTCGGACCGTGGCTTTCACGAATTTTTTGCGATAAATTGCCAGACGCAATGTATCCAGAGCGAAAGAGTTAGCCATAGGTCGGTCGATGCACAAAACCCGCAGTGTCGACCTTGATGAAGGCAAGAAGGCCGAAGAACAGTCCAGATTCTTGGCACAGCTGCAAGCCAGTCTAAATGTGATTCCGGCGTATGCATGGTGCGCGGCTCCGTCCGGCGGCCTCACCTTCGTGAATAAACGAACTGCGGAGTACCTTGGTCTTCCGCACGATCATCCCCTACGTTTCGGCATCGACGTTGGCGCACAGTGGGACGCCCATATCGCGTTGTTGCATCCCGATGACCACGAAAAATCACGCAAATCCTGGTCAACCTGTCTGCGCACGGGCGAGTTCGCTGAGGAGAGTTTTCGAGTTCGTAACGCTCAAGGAGGCTACCGCTGGTTCCGCAGTCGCGTCGAACCGCTCCGGGCGAGCGATGGAACCCTGCTGCAGTGGGTCGGGGTGAACGTGGATATTGAAGAGCTCACGTGCGCAGAGCAAGCCCTTCGGGAAAGCGAACGAAGTTCACGTTCAGCAATTGACGGGATAGCCGGTCTCGTTGCGATCATGGCCCCGAACGGTGAACTCGAAACAGTCAATCGCCAAGTCTTCGAGTATTTTGGCCAATCGCTGGAAGAGCTAAAGAACTGGGGAACAAGCGATGCGGTGCATCCTGAAGACCTTCCCCATGTTGTTGAACTTTTTAAGAGAGTGATAGCCTCCGGGAATCCCTACCACATCGACCAACGCCTGCGGCGCTTCGACGGCGAATATCGGTGGTTTGAAACCCGCGGCGTCCCAGTTCGCGATGACTCCGGGCGCATCGCGCGCTGGTACGTTCTACACACGGACATTGAGGATCGCATACGAGCGCTGGCGCGATTGGAGCAGATGCAATCGGATTTCGCCCACATGAACCGCGTCGCGACGATGGGCCAGTTGACGGCCTCGATCACCCATGAAGTGAACCAGCCGATCACAGCGGCAGTCACATACGCGTTAGCCGCTCGGCGTTTCCTAAGCGCGGATCCACCGAATTTTCGCGAGGTGGATGACGCGCTCTCTCTGATTGTCAAGGAGGGGACCCGCGCAGGCGAGGTCGTCGAGCGAGTTCGTGCGCTCATTAAGAAGATGCCCGCACGAAAGGACGCCGTAGCGATCGACGATGCCATCCTTGAGGTTATTGCTCTCACCCGTACGGAGGCTGCAAACAATAGCGTGTCGGTGCGGACGCAATTTGCAGAGGGCTTGCCGCGTGTCCAAGGCGATCGGGTCCAACTGCAACAAGTGATGCTGAACTTAATCGTTAACGCCATTCAGGCCATGAGGGGTATTGGGGAAGGCGCGCGCGAATTACAGATCAGCATCGATGCCGTCCCGTCCGAAGGTGGCGTGCGCGTCGGGGTGCGGGACACCGGCCCGGGGCTGAGCCCGGAGAGCCTCTCGCGTCTGTTCGAGCCATTCTACACGACGAAGCCCGACGGCATGGGCATGGGCCTGTCGATCTGCCGGTCTATCGTAGAGGCCCATGGGGGCCGGCTGTGGGCAGAGGCGAATGAACCTCGCGGCACTATATTTCAGTTCACCTTGCCTGCCGTGCAGGTGGGACCATGAATTTTCTTCAGGCGTTCATTCACCCGACGTGAGAGCTGCGTGAAGGCGCCGTTTCAGACGCTGTTCATTCCGCGGACATGCCGGTTACGCGAGCGAATGTCTGCTTTCAGGTAAAGCGGGCACCAGAATTTCAAGCTGCAATGTCTGCTGATGGCGCAAAGCGGGCATATGCCGAAGTCGACGACGATGAATCGGTTCGTGACGCAATTACCTGTTTGCGGCCACTGGCCTATTCGCAAGAGCCGGAGGCTACAAAAGAGAGCATCTCTAGACAAGCGTTCGCCGCCAAACTCCCATAAATCGGAGTTCGGGCTCTGGTATGCAGTATGCCAGACGACCGGAATCACCATCCGGGGCTCTGAATTGCGTGGTTCGGCGAAGACCGCCTCGCTTTGGGTAACAGCAACTGGCCCTGCTTGGATGCGTCTCGGCGGATCTTGCCAAATGAGCTTCGCTGTTCGGGAGATTGACAGTGACCATGAGTGAGGCTTATGGACAGCGGCTCGGCCAGCGAATGCGTGTCGACAATGCACCAGCGATCGTTACGCGGGTATTGCGCAAAACCGATATAGCCGTCACAGAAATTCGATGCGATCATCCGCTGCCGGGATTGAGCGGCTCGCTCCAGTGGGAAGATGCGTTTCTCGTCGCTTTGCTGCTACGAGATTTTCCCGGTCGTGAATATTGGGAGGAAGGCCGGCAAGCGCCCACGCACGACTTGCGGGCAGGCCAGATTTGTCTCTATGACCTGAAACGAGATCCCGTCGTTCTCCTCGACAAGCCCTATCACGACCTGCTTTTTTATCTGCCGCGTGCGGCCTTGAACGCGATTGCTGACGATACCAACGCGCCGCGAATTGGCGACTTAAGTTATAAGCCCGGACTGGGTGTCGACGACGTCATGATTTCCAGCCTTCGGAACACGATGCTTTTGGCGCTTGCCAATCCCGAGCAGGTTAGCCAGTTGTTTGTCGACCACGTCATGTTGGCGGTCGGGATGCATGTCGCGCAGACCTACGGAGGCATGAGACCCGTATCGCCGCGGGTTCGGCGCGGGCTTGCGCCGTGGCAAGTGCGCCGAGCCAAAGAGATTCTCAGCGCACACCTCGACGGTGGCATACCGCTTCAGGAGGTGGCCCGAGAGTGCCATTTGTCGATGGGCCATTTCTCACGCCAGTTCCGCCGTACAACAGGGCTCGCACCG
Organism: Bradyrhizobium erythrophlei; assembly: GCA_900129675.1. Lineage (GTDB taxonomy): Bacteria > Pseudomonadota > Alphaproteobacteria > Rhizobiales > Xanthobacteraceae > Bradyrhizobium > Bradyrhizobium erythrophlei_A. The sequence continues at coordinate 749,181 of FSRD01000002.1, forward strand.
CACAAGTGGCTGCTCACGCGCCGCATCGAGGTGGCGAAGGAGAAATTGGGCGATCGGCGAATGTCGCTCTCGGAAGTGGCCGCGGCCTGCGGCTTTGCTGATCAGAGTCACCTGACCCGAGTCTTCACGCGCATGGTCGGTGCAAGTCCGGGCGCTTGGCGTCGGGCGCGCGAATAGCGGAGGCCCTGGGTTGCGGCGAGGCCCACGAAGGGACAGAAGGACAAGCCTAGTCGGGATCATATGACTTTCCCGGTACACCGTACCGAGCGCGGTCAACACAAGGCCATCAAACGTCAATAGGCCACGGGCTTTGTTGAGGAGCCTATCATGTCGCTTATTAGCATACTCAACTGCATGCTCCCACTTTCCTTCAAATCGATTGGCTGCATCATCTTGCTCTTGCAGTTCTGCTTTTGATTTAGGTCGGCCCTCGTCCCTAGTTTGAGTGAGATAGGCAGTAGTAGTTCAGCCGGAGCCTGATTTCGCTTCTTGTTGGCCAGCGTCTCACACATCGTTTGCTCCGACAAATCACGGACGACAATCTCAAATCAAGCACGTAACGATTTGACCAGCGGCGGATCCTCGCGCGAGTTTTCAGTCAACCGCGCTTTCAGATAGGTCTGTCACGCGTTGGTGAACCTGTTTATCGCTCACAGCCGACAGCTTTTATCCGGATTCGCCTAAACCATTCGCCGTTTTCAAGACTAACAAACCAAAAATGCACACTGTGTGCGCGGCCTCCTCGATATGTCGGCTCGACAAGCGACGTCATTGGTCAGGCTGCACGAACACGATCGCGTCGTCGTGTTGACGAGATGTTTAGACTGAAGCTTCGCGAGCCGGACTCGCTTTGAAAACCGAGGTATCAGATGCCAACTGTAACCGTAGAGATCCCGACATCGCTCAAGATCGCACTGGACGGGGAAACCGCGCGCGTTGGTGGCGACGAATCCACCGTCATAACTGCAGCTCTTGCCGAACACCTCGGCACTCCGGTCCACACCTTGTTTCAAATCTCGACGTCCGGCGCACTGGTCGCTGGCGTCTACTCTCGTGCTGTGAGCGTGAAGACGATTCTCGATCACGGCGACTTTGGCCTTGGCACCTTCGCCGATCTCGATGGAGAAATGGTCGTTCTCGACGGGCGCGTCTACCAGGTTCAAGGCAGCGGTCGTGTGTCGGAGGCTCCCTCCGATGCCGGGGCTCCGTTTGCGGTCGTAACTCGATTTGCTCCGCAAATCGACCTGGAGGCTGGGCCTTTCGCGGACCTCGCCGCCCTGCAGGCTCAGTGCGACAGCCTCCGAACCTCCGGGAACATCTTTTACGCGTTTCGGCTTGAGGGTCGCTTTTCGTCCACGCGCACTCGAGCGGTCGCTCCGCCCGAAAAAGGGGTACGGCTCGCCGAGGCTGCAAAATCTCAAAGTGAATTTCACTTCAACAATATCGACGGCACGCTCGTGGGTTTGTGGTCTCCCGGCTTCTCCAGTGCGTTCAGCATTCCTGGATATCATTTCCACTTCATCTCCAAGGACCGTCAGCACGGCGGACATCTCCTCGACTGTGCCGCGGCCAAGCTACAGCTGAGCATGGAGGCGTTGGCCGACTTCCACCTCGCTCTGCCGGAAACCGAGAGCTTCCTCAAGGCTGATCTCAGCAAGAACAAACCTGAGGAGCTCGCCTATGCCGAGCACGCACACTAGGAAGCTCCCGCCAATCCAATCGGTCCTTCATCCATTCCGCCTTCTACAACTCAACCTGAAGCTCAGGAGACAACGATGAACATTACGGTAAAAAAGACGTCGCCGGCAACACAAGCGACGAAAGTGATCACGGACAGCACCGCGCCACGGCAAACGGGCGCGAAGCTCGTGGTTCGTGCGCTTGAAGCCCAGGGCGTCACTCACGTCTTTGGAATCCCGGGGGCCAAGATCGACGCGGTTTTCGATGCGCTCGTCGATTCGAAAATCAAGACCGTCGTGTGTCGGCACGAACAGAATGCCGCGTTCATTGCGGGAGGAATTGGCCGTATGACAGGCAAGGCGGGAGTCGCGATCGCCACCTCTGGCCCGGGTGTCTCGAATCTCGTAACGGGCCTTGCGACCGCCAATTCGGAAGGTGATCCGATGGTGGCGCTTGGCGGTGCCGCTCCTACTTCGGAGTCCTTAAAGCTGGTCCATCAGGGTCTTGACGGAGTTTCCGTCTGCCGGCCGGTGACCAAATATAGCGTATCCGTCGGTGCTTCGGACGCGGTAGGCGAGGTGATTGGCAACGCGTTTCGCGCAGCCGAATCAGGTCGGCCCGGTGCAGCTTACGTGAATTTGCCGAAAGACATCATGACAGCGCCGTGTGCGCATGACGTGTTGATGCCGCCCACGTTCTCCGGCCCCGGTCCAGCGGACGATGCAGCGATCGCGGAGGCGGCCCGCCTGATTAACGCCGCTGAAAACCCAGTCGTCCTGCTCGGACTTCTGGCCAGTAAGCTTGCCAATGCGGATGCCGTTCGCGAGTTTATCGGGCGCAATAACCTGCCGGTCGTCGGCACGTTCCAATCGGCAGGCGCGCTAAGCGCACATCTCCTCGAAAATTTTGGCGGACGCGTCGGCCAACTCGCCAACCAGCCGGCAGACGAGTTGCTGGATTCCGCCGATCTGGTCATCACAATCGGTTATGATCCAATCGAATATCCGCCGTCAGACTGGAACAGGACTAACCCTCGCAAGCTGATCCATGTGGACATTCTCCCAGCCGACCTGGACAATTGCTACCGTCCCTGCGTCGAGCTCCAGGGTAATATTGCGGCGACGCTCAATTTGTTAACGCCCCTGCTGCGGCGTGCCAATCGCTCCGCCGTGTCGGACAATATACTTCGGCAGATCATCAGCCATCGCGAGGAGTTGGCAAAGGCGGCGGCAGAACTCGTAGGCACGCCAATCCATCCCATGCGGCTGGTTCACGAGCTGCAGCCGTTCCTCAACACGGACATCACTCTTTCCCTCGACATGGGCTCTTTCCACCTTTGGCTGGCTCGTCACCTCTACAGCTTCAAGCCGAGGCAGATCCTCATCACCAACGGTCAGCAGACCTTGGGTGTCGCATTGCCGTGGGCGATCGCGGCGTCCATCGTCCGTCCCGCCGAAAAAGTACTGTCAATCTCCGGCGACGGCGGCTTCCTGTTCTCAGCCGCAGAATTGGAGACAGCAGTCAGGCTGAAGCAGAATATCGTTCATATGGTTTGGATCGACGGCTCATACGACATGGTCGGCGTGCAAGAGATGGCAAAGTATGGCCGGACCTCTGGCGTGGATCTTGGCCCGGTGGATGTCGTCAAGTATGCGGAAGCCTTCGGCGCCACGGGCTTGATGATCAGGTCTCCCGAAGAAATCACGCCGGTCCTGAAGCGAGCCCTCGATCATCGCGATGGTCCGGTGATCATCGGCGTTCACGTCGACTATCGCGACAACCACAAGCTTTTCGAGATGGCCCACCAAGATCGCTTCCACTAGGTAGCGCGCAACTTGGCTCCAGGCGGCGCCGGCGAGCGTGCGCCGGCCCGCCTGCATGCAACTTTAGCTTTAGAGAGACAAGTTATGTCCAGCCCCGGTAGTTCTAATACATCTCCTCCCACCGATCTGAAGCCGTTGTATTTTGTGGCATGGCTCCTCTGCGCGCTGTTCTACCTCTATCAGTACGCAGCCCGGTCTGCGCCCGGCGTCATGCAAGATCAGCTGACGGCGGCATGGGGCGGAAATCATATCGGTGCAATGATCTCGGCCTACTACGTCGCCTACGCGGTGACAGCGCTGGCCGCTGGCCTTCTGCTGGATCGCTATGGCGCCGCGCGCGTAATCCCTTACGCCATCGCCTTCGTTGGCGTGGGCTGCCTGGTCTTCGCACAGGGCAGCCAGGCCGACGGCATGATTGGCTTCATATTGCAGGGCATTGGCGCCGTCTTCGCGTTCATTGGTTCGTCCTATGTCGCCGCGCGCAATCTCCCCCCGCGCATGTACGCAATCTTTACGGGGCTGACGCAGTGTCTTGGAATGCTCGGCGCCGCTTTCGGCTCCAAGCCGATCCAGATGGCCATCGATCCTTCGGGGTCGATCGGGATGAGCTGGCAGCACGTGTGGATCGTCTTTGCGGTTATCGGCTTCATACTGGCCGCCGCGACATGGATCGTGATGCCGCGGGAGCAGGGCGACAGCGCGAGCCATCACGATCCCCTGTCGTTCAGTAGTCTGGTTCATCCGTTCAAGATCGTGCTCGGCAACGACCACAGTTGGCTCGCTGGCGCTATCGGCGGTCTGCTGTTCGTTCCTACCACGATCGGCGCAATGGTCTGGGCCACGTCCTTTCTTCATACTGGCCAGCATATTTCGATGGCTCAAGCCGCTTCAGATGCCTCCATGGTTCCGATCGGTTGGGTCATCGGCTGTCCCTTGCTCGGTTATGTTTCCGACAGGATAGGCCGGCGCAAGCCAGTTCTGATTGCTGGCGCGCTGGTGATGCTCGCGGCGGGGTTCGCGGCTGTCTATCTTCCCGAAGGAGCGCTTCCCCGATACTCGGTGCCACTTGCGCTAGGCATCGGATCCGGCGCGGCGATGATCCCTTTTACGATGATCAAGGAAGCCAATCCGGCAGAGGTGAAGGGTACGGCATCCGGTGTAATGAACTTCCTCGTATTCCTCGTGACCGGTCTTATGTCGCCGTTCGTCTCGCGCCTGATGACGCCGTCCTCTGACGCGCCACTCTCGTTGCATCAGTTCCAGGAGGGGTTCTTGCCACTAATCGTAGGCATCGTGCTCGCGATTTTCTTGAGTCTCGTCATTCGAGAGACGGGGGCCGGCAACCAATCGGCTGAAAGACAACCAGCAACGGCCCCGACCAAGGACGCATTGCGAGTCTGAGTATGACACCGCGAGCGAGCCGGCGTTCCTTTCGCCGGCTCGCCACCTCAGGAAAGAGACATGAATATGTCACGGCAACGGCAACATCACGCCTTCGACCGCAGCACCGACCGCACGGTTTCGTCTAACCATTTCGGACGGGCTGTGCGTTGAGTGTGCGCGCTGGGATAGCCGTGGCCCCATAAAGGCTCCTCTCTGAGGCCATTCGGTCTTGTCATAGATCAAATCGGCCGCCGAACTTTCGTGATTTAAAGAGTTACAAGTCCTGTCTCAGCCCAACAAGGCAATTTGTTGATGACTCAGCCTGCGCCGAAGATTGCCAAGCAGGTCATCCTCGTCGTTGATGACGACGAGGCCGTGCGGGATTCCCTCAGAAACATGATGAAGAGTGAGGGCTTCGAGGTGCGCGCCTTTTCCAATGGCCACGACTTGCTCAACGAACCGAGCCTGCCTGCGCTTGGGTGCCTAGTCGTTGACTACCACATGCCCGCGATGAATGGACTGGAACTGGTCAGCGCGCTGCGCGGTCGGGGAGTTTCGATCCCGGCTATTCTCATCACAGCGAATCCAACCGAATATGTGCGCGACCGAGCCGCAGCAATTGGGGTTTTGGTCGTCGAGAAGCTGTGGCTGGGAAGCTATCTGCTGGATTGCGTCCGTGAGGCAGTTGCGAAACATGCACAGTTGTTGTCGTAGGCTTCCTGTATTCCGTTCCCTAATATAGCTGCTCAACTATTCGGAGCGGCATTTCTCCTTGAGATGGATCGTCGGCTCACTGGAGCAGTTGTCATGGCGCTGCCAATGAATCGCCGCGATATTGCAGACTACCGCCTATAGATTTCCGTTTGCGGCACATCGCGACATTTCGCTGGGCTGCGGAATTTGTTCGCTATCGCTGCGGATCGCCGCACAAAGATACTGCTTAGTCCAATGAGGGTATTGAGAGGCTTCTGAGACGCTAACATATCCGCGGGGAACAACTGGAAATTGCCTGACCAGATCTTCGCGATTAAACAGGAAGCGACGTAGACCGCGACCCTTTCCGCCTTGTACTCTTATCTGCAACTTTCTACTTAACGCGCATTCAAGTACATCCGTAAGCTCAGCAGCGCTTACTAATTGAGCGCGGTTCAATTCACTCCATTGCTTGTCGTCATCGGGGGCTTGAATTGCCACGTTCGCGAGCTTAGCAAGAAGATCGTTGATGGAACTGTATTTCCACCATGTTGTTCCGTGATTCGTGAGCGTCTCAATATAGCCGGCCTTGCTCAACGACCTGACTGCGCATTTCCCGACTTGCAGAAGCTTCGCCGACTCCACAACCGAGACGAGATTGTACTTTGCCCTCAAGGCAGGTCTTGAAGTGAGTATATCGGTATCCCTAAGGTGAGCTAAGATGTGGTCACGTTCTACAATGTAGCGCCTACGCATCTTGGACTGCGGCGAAATTGTTGTCTGTATTATGCCTTTTCTTTGAGCCCGCGTAACGGCAGATTTTGACAGTCTCAGTTCTCGAATGGCTCGCTGCAGCGTTACTCGGCCCGATCGGTTTCCTGTAAGTATGAAACGTGCGTCAATCGCCTGCGGGATACCAGCAGCGTCCGGAGAGCGTCGAGCGGTACGCCAGACGTGTGGAGATGGACGAGATTGAGGCCAACGACTTCAACCTAAACGTCTCCCACTATGTCAGCACGGCCAAGCAGGAGGTCGCGATCGATCTGTCGGCCACGCATAGAGAGTTGGTCGAGATCGAGAAGCAGGTTCGGGACTCAACGGCCAAGCACAACGCGTTTCTGAAAGAACTTGGACTATCCCCATTGCCTGCGCCCGATAAGTAAGCGAAGCGATCCCTCCCACATCCTCGGCGAGATCGCGATCGGGGGCGGCAAGACCTAGGCGGGGATGAGCCAGCGACTTACCACCGCCCTTGGCCGATTGTGTTGAAAAAGTCCTTCTTGGCAAATGACTGAAAATTCTCAGGACCGCTCGCGCGTCTCACGCGCTGCCATGCGAGGGACCACATCAATTAACCCAAAAGCGACCACCGACGCTCGCATCGATTCTGCAGGGCCTTGCGGCGGCGGAAATCACCGACATTCGACATTCGCGAGATTTTCGGAGCCCCTCGATTTTCGACTTTTTCAACAATATCGGCCCTTAGCGGACTTTCGTTTGGATGTCGGCTGAGTCCGCTTTTGACCGATTTTTTTGAAGAAGTCGGCGGCCCAACTGATTGGGATGTTGCAAGGAGTCAGGCGCGCGTGAGCTTGTTTGCTCTCAGGCCGGCATTGGGGCGGGCAGCGGGATCAGCTTTGCCAGCTTTCGGAGGTTCTGGACTTCCTCCCAGGTATTCTCCGCGGCGCAGGCCCTTTCCGGAGAAAGTCGCCGCCTCAAGGCGGACGTCGCGAGGTTCCTGAACTCCGTGCGCGTGGCTTGAGAACACAAATCTCCACGTCCACATTAATCAATTTCGGCCAGGCTGGGCCGTAAGGCGGAGAGCCACTTCGGTTGAGCCGTCGAAAGTCTCAAGGAGATGGTGACAGATCAGGCAACGGAAATCGCGCCCGCGATAGGGCGCGACGCCCTGATCGGGGAGCCACATCCCCTTCGGCAACCGGCCGGTCTGCCAGAACACGTCGAGCGGGATGCCGCCGCGCCGACCTGATCGCCGCGGCAGACGGGCGCGAGAGGGACGTTGTCCATTTCCTCGCGCGCCCGGCGTCGCTTCCTCGATCCATCAAACGAGGTGGAAAGCCTGCATGTCGTGCAACCAATGGGTTAGCGGTGAATCGTGCTGGGCGTCAAGGAAAGGGTTCGCGTGCATGATCTCAGCAACGAACTGTGAAAACACGTCCGCAGGTGAGCTGGGTTGCGCAGGCATGGGCGGGTCGCTGTTGACGGCGGTGCCCCCGGGATTGTTGCTGTTGGAAAACACGAAGCCATCATGGGTGGCGGCGACCGAGACCGACGGCCCATTTTGGTGCGCGGCCGGCGCGGGACTTTGATCCGCGACGAATTCGGCGCCATGGGCGCTCCCGAACTTGAAGCCGGGCGCGTTATTTGCGGAGACAAGGACGGTAAACTTGCCGGTCTTTGGATCGACCTCACCGAACGCATTGCCGACCGAGGCGAAGTAGTCGTTGGTGTTGAGGTCGGTGGCGTGAATCGTGAGTATCCGATTGTCAGCGGTATCGGAAAGATAGAACGTCCCCGCGCTGGCATCGACCTTGAGAACGTCGTCGAGCCCGGCTCCGGCCGGCATGCCCTGCACCTTGGTGAAGGCCACCGACTGATGCGAGGTCCCGGCGTCGTGCACGTCGATGATGACCTGATCAGCGCCACTGGACAGCAGCAGGTCGCCATTCGGCGCGAGCTTGAGCGAGTCCGGATCGTTCTGCGGAATGACCTCGGTCTTGCCCGTTTCGAGATTGAGGCCTTTGTCGCCGAAATCCAGGATCGTCTTGGTCTTGATGGGACCGCCGTCCAGGTCGTTGGCGTTGGTCACCTGTACCAGCGTCGGGTCACCGGGGCTTGCCGGGTTGGTGTAGCTCATGAACACCTTGCCATGCGTGAACACGACATCGTCATAGCCTCGTGTCGACGATGGATCGGCATAGGACAACGGCTGACCGACGCTGTGATCGTCCGGATGGATAATGCTGAGGGTAGAATTGCCGTCCTGGTTTTGCAGTGCCCAGATTTCGCCGGTCGACGGATCGAACTTCAGGCCGTCGACATAGCCGGTGATCTGGTAACTGTGGTCGATATGACCGTCCCGATCATATTCGACGATCGTACTGTGCCCCGACTTGCCGGTGGAATCGGCGCCGTTGGTGTAGGCGACCCAGATGTCGCCGTTCGCCAGCGTGATGGAATCCGGTTTGCTGCTGCCGTGAGGTGCCACGGCCAATGTGGAGATGTGATCGACGTCGGCAACCGCCGGAGCCGGAGACGGATCAGCGGTGAAGCTGACGCCATGGGGCGAACTGAAGTTAAAGCCCGGCGCGTTGTCGGCCGAGAGCAACGGCGTGAAGATCCCGGTGGTCGGGTCCACCTGACCGAACGCGTGGAGGCTTCCGACCGAGGCATAGTAGTCGTTGGGGTTAAGGTCCGTGGCGTGGAACGAAAAAACCTTGTTGGTTGCGGTATCCGTCAGGGTGAAGGTGCCGGATTTGGCGCCAGGCATGATGACGTCATCGAGCCCGGCGTGGGCTCCGACGCCGGCAACCGGCGTGAAGGAAACCGATTGGTGGGCGGTACCGGGATTCTTTACATCGATGATGGTGCCGTCATCGCCGCTCGACAACAAGAGATCGCCATTTGGCGCGAGCTTTAGCGAGTCGGGATCGTTTTGCGGCACCAGTTCTGTCTTGCCGGTCACGGTATCCAGGCCCATGGCGCCAAAGGTCAGGATCGTTTTGGTCGTCAGCGCGCCCGTCGGATGGTCGCCGTTGACAAGCTCGACCAGGGTCGCGTCGCCGGGACTGGCCGGATTGGTGTAGCTCAAGAACACCTTGTCGCCCTTGAACACCACATCGTCATAGCCGCGGCTGGCCGATGAGTTGGCGAAGCTGAGCGGCGCCGATACCGCGTGCGTCTTCGGGTCGATCAGCGTCAGGGTGGGATTGCCATCCTGGTTCTGCAGCGCCCAGATCTCGCCGGTCACAGGGTTGTATTTCAGCCCGTCGACCGAGCCGGGTATCGAGTAGGAAAATTCGATTTTGCCGGTCTTGTCGTACTGGATGATCGTGCTCGAACCGCCGGCACCGGTTGAATCCGCGCCATTGCCATATTCGACGAAGGTCGAACCATTCGCGGTTGTTACCGAATCGGGATTGGTCGAGCCATCGAGCGGGGCTTCGAAGGTCTTGACCGTGTCGATCTGCGGGAAAGGAGCCGCGTTCTTGTCGGGAACGAAGACGACGCCGTGCGGCGAACCGAAGGTGAAGCCGGGCGCATTCTCCGCGGAGACCAGCGCCGTGAACACGCCGGTGTTCTCGTCGACCTGACCGAACGCGCCGAGCGAACCCACCGAGGCATAATAGGCGTTGAGGTCGAGACCGCTTGCGTGCACGGTAAGAACCCGGCCGTCCTTGGCGTCCGAGATATAGAATGTGCCCGATGTCGCAGTCGGCTTGATGACGTCGTCGAGCCCTGCGTTGCCCACCGAGCCCGCGGGAATTCCCTTGATGGGGGTGAAGGCAACCGCCTGCTTGGACGTACCGGGATTCTGGATGTCGATGATCGCGCCGTCGGCATTGCTGCTGAAGATCAGATCACCGTTGGCGGCGAGCTTCAGCGAATCCGGATCGGTCTGCGGGACCAGTTCCATCTTGCCGGTCACGGTGTCATATCCCATCGTGCCGTCGAGCAGTACGGGAGCTGTGGTGAGCAGGTCGCCGGGCTTCGGGTTCGGGCCGTTCAGGAGCTTGACTATGGTCGGATCGCCGTTGCCGGTCGGATTCGTGTAGCTCAGGAACACATCCTTGCCCTTGAACACCACGTCGTCATAGCCGCGGGATGTCGAGGGGTTAGCGTAGTTGAAATGCGCCGCGATCGTCTGTGTGTTGGGGTCGATCAGCGTCAGCGAGGAGCGCGCATCCTGGTTCTGCAGCGCCCAGACCATCCCAGTCTCCGGGTTGTACTTTAGTCCGTCGACCGATCCCGCGATCGAATAGGCATGCACGAAATGTCCGGCCTTGTCGTACTGGATGATCGTGCTGTTGCCCGGCACGACGCCGGTCGAGTCGACGCCGTTGCCGTACTCCACGAACACGTACTTGCCGGCGATCGTGATGGAATCGAGTCCCGTGACGCCATTGGGCGGGCTGGCGAACGTCCCGATGGAATCGACGTGCGCCGCCGGCGGTGCATGCTTGTCGGGGACGAAGATCAGCCCGTGCGCCGAGGCGAATTGCGCCCCGGTGACGAGCGGCGCGAAGACGCCGGTCGCCGGATCGACCTGGCCAAAACCGCCCAGGCTCGCAACCGAAGCGTAATAGTCGTTGGTGTTGAGGCCGCTGGCGTGGAACGAATAGACGTTCCCGGATTTCGTGTCGGTCATGTAGAACGTGCCGGTCGTCGCGCTCGGCTTGATCACGTCGTCGAGGCCGGCATTGCCGATGGAGCCTGCCGGAATCCCCTTGATCGTCGTGAATGAAATCGCCTGGCTGCTGGTGCCCGGATGCTGCACGTCGATGATCGTGCCGTCGGCATTGTCGGTGAAGATCAGGTCGCCGTTGGGTGCGAGCTTGAGCGAGTCCGGGTCGGACTGCGGAACGACTTCGGTCGCGCCCGTCACCGTGTTGAACCCGGTCGCGCCGTCGGCCAACACCGTGGTCGTGAGCAACGTGCCGCCCGGATGGTCACCGTTGAGCAGTTCCACCAGCGTCGGATCGCCAGCGCCGGTCGGATTGGTATAGCTCAAAAATACCTTGTCGCCCTTGAACACGACGTCGTCATAGCCGCGCGTCGGAGAAGGATTCGCGAAACTCAGCGGGCCGGTCACCTTGTGAGTGATCGGATCGATCAGCGTCAGCGTGGAGTTTCCGTCCTGGTTCTGCAGCGCCCAGATCTGGCCGGTGTAGGGATTGAATTTCAGACCGTCGACCGATCCTGCGACGGTGTAGGTGTGTTCGATCGTCCCGTTCTTGTCGTACTGCACGATCGTGCTCGAACCGCCTGCGCCGGTCGAGTCCGCGCCGTTGCCGTACTCGACGAAGATGCTGCCATTCTCAATGGTGATGGAGTCGGGGGAAGTCGCGCCAACCGGCGCGTCTGACGCAAATTTGTGTATCCCGCTGATTGCAACCATTCGCCCCTCCTTGGGTGTTATTTGAGGAGCGGAAAAAACACCTGATGCACGACGGGCGTGTGACGATTGGACGCGCAACTTTTTTCTGGATTGAGGAACCTTTTGCGTGCTGCGAATTCGTGTTGTCGTTCAGTCGCTTCGTTACCGCGCCAGCAACATCTCGAAATAGTTGCCGCACAAATGTCAGAAATAAGCCGCATCACCGCAAAGATCTGCGCCAGCGCCGGATGAGCGCGTAATGCGCGGAGACGTGCCGGCTACACGGGTGATGATAAATCGATCTTGCCGCGGAGGCGCGCCGTCCGAATTACCAGCGCGCCGCGCATCGCGATGTGTCGACGTCGCTGCATCATCCCCGCCCGCGATAGGGCGCGACGCCCTGATCGGGGAGCCACATGCCCTTCGGCAACCGGCCGGTCTGCCAGAACACGTCGATCGGGATGCCGCCGCGCGAGCGACGTGGCGACCGGTACCGTGAAATGGTTCAATCCAGCCAAGGGGTTTGGGTTCATCCAACCCGACAGCGGCGGCAAAGACGTATTCGTTCACATCTCAGCGGTGGAGAAAGCGGGGCTGAGCAGCCTGAACGAAGGAGCAAAGGTGAGCTACGAAGAGAAGGAAAACCGCGGCAAGACGTCCGCGGAGAATCTGAGAGTCGGCTGAGGGCCGATTGGTTCCGCTATTGCGCCCACCGGTTCACGTTCGGTGGGTTTTTTCTTTTTCTGCGGGTAGGAGGCCTGTGAATTCGTGCGCAGCAAGTCGCTGTCGAATAAGCCAGATTCTCGCTTTTGCGCCTGTGGATATGCCGCGGATAACTTCATGGACTCTCTCCGCTGGCTGTTGCGTATCTAGCACACTCTCCGCGAAAAATCGCTCCCACCGGAACGTATGTTCGCTTGTCGACATACGCTCTCGGAAAGAACGCATAGGCTCCTCGCATTGCATTTTTTGCAAGGTCTCCTTTGCGGGGCGTGCGGTGAGTTTTCAAATTACAGTTTTTAAGGTCTTGGCTGGGCATCCCGAAGGCCGCGCGTCGCTGGCCGACCTCAGGCGCGCGGTCGCAATTTTGATTTCCAGCGGCACCGATTGGACTAATCGAACGAAGCGCTTAGCCGCGCGCGCCCCTGGCCTTGATATCTTCAGTCAAGCATTCGTTCTACGGGACAATGCGGGCTGGCAAATCACCGAAGCCGGCCGAGCGTTCCTCGCGTCCGTCGAAACACCGATCCCCACAACGGCCGTTGCCGAACAAGCGTCGGAAGCCATCGTAACGGTCACGCCGATCCCGGCACCGCCGCCGATAAGGCCAGTTGCCGTAACCCGGCGCCGGCCGCGCCGTCTGGCGGCTCGCCGCATGCGACCGTCCGCCGTCGCTTAGCGGGGACGGCCCGCGAAAGACAGCTGAGGCCCGTTGGGGGGCCAACCGGCAGGAATGGCACGCTCCAATAGCCCGGGCGCCGGGGCCGTGCTTCCTGCGCGCTCCAGGATGGGAAGGGACTACCTGTCCCTGTCGGAAACCTAATCCGGCTGGCAAGTGAGGCCGAATCGCGCAATGTTTCTGGCTTATGAGAGAAGCTTGCAGCCTGGTCTGGTGGGCGCTGGTCCTATTGTTCCAGTCGCGGGCTTCGTTGGGAGCTGAGATCCTGGTCCTTCGTCATCAGCTTAACATCCAGCGACGGCACCTGCCAAAGAGACTGACTTTGAGTGCCATGGATCGCCGGATCTTTGTTGGGCTGTCTCGTTTGGCGCCAAGTACCCTCAATGCGCTAACGATTGTGAAGCCGGAGACTGTCGTCCGTTGGCATCGTGCCGGGTTCAGATCGTACTGGCGCTGGAAATCACGACCTTGTTCCGGCCGACCGGCAGTTGCGGTCGAAATACGACGGCTGATCCGCGAGATGAGCATTGCCAATCCTCTGTGGGGAGTTGTGTCAAGAAGACGCGCGAGCGTCATGCTGTGTGAGAGATGAAGGAAGACCCTTCGGAGCCGTCCTGTAGGGGGAGGCTTGAAACTGCCATAAGCTGCTTCGGCCAAAAGCCGCGGTGGTGAACGTTATGGTCAAAAGGCGTGACGTTGATCACGTCAAGTAGGGATGAGAGAGACGAGCGCAAGCGAACCTCTGGCGAAGCATCGAAAACGGATTCAGATGACATCAAAACCGGGGCCTCTCCCTAGCTCCGGGAAAAGTATGGCGGAAACCTACGTATTGGCCATGCGGTGTCCGGTGTTGAGGAGGCGTGACTCTCATTCGGGCTTTTGCACGGAACTTGAGAACCTGGAGGGCGATGGCAAGGGAAAAGGCACAAGCGGCCAAAACCGCGAGGCCGAAAGTACCGATGCGCCGACCAGGGGCGGACTGCTTGGTAGTAGTGATGAAGCGGGGTAATGCCCGCGGAGCGAAGCGAGCAGGTCATCGCCGTTGAGATTGGGTCAACCGGCAACGGGAGGAGCCCGATATTCAACGGAAGGCGGCAGCCTTCAAGCGGTGGCACGAGCCGGATGATGCGAGAGTATCAAGTCCGGAATCTGTGAGGGACTCGGGGTGAAAATCCCCGGGTCCACTCGGCCGCCTCGGATCCATGGCGAGTTGCTTAAGCTCGGCATCGAGATCGGCCAGACCAGCGTCGCCAAATACATGGTCAGGCGAAGACACCCGCCGTCCCAAGGCTGGAGAACCTTTATCCACAATCATGCCGACGGCGTCGCGGCGATGGATATGTTCGTCGTGCCGACAATCTCGTTTCGCCTGCTCTATGGATTGCTGATCATCGGGCACGGCCGGCGACATATTCTGTGGTTTGGCGTCACAGCGCATCCAACCGCAGAATGGATCGCAAATCAGGTCACGGAAGCATGCGGGTGGGAACAGGCTCCTTGTTATCTCATTCGTGACCGGGACGGGGCCTATGGTGAGGTCTATATCCGCAGACTCCGATCGATAGGCATTCGCGACCGGCCAACATCGCCGCGTTCCCCGTGGCAGAACGCATATGCCGAAAGGCTGATCGGTTCGATCCGACGGGAATGCGTTGACCACGTCATTGTATTCAGCGAACGCCACCTCCGTCACTTACTGCTCTGTTACATGAAATATTACAATGGGACCCGCACGCATCTATCCCTGGAGAAAGATGCACCGGTCTCACGCGCCGTCGATCGTGCTGGGCGCATTCTTTGTCACCCAATCTTAGGCGGACTCCACCACCGATACGCCCGGATTTAGTTTACGACAGGCACACGTCTGCAAATCGGTGAGGTCACCTCGAAACCGACTCTCAGAGGAATCCACCGCTGAGCAGCTTCCAGTTCTGCGAGGAAGGTGTTAATATCGTCACCTGGTGCATGACCGACCTTATGGCCGACGCGGATAGCTAGTTGACCAATCACAAGGTAGGAAATAAGGCGAAAGGGAAGGCCCAAACGGTTTCGACTGGAGCCAGTCGGTTGCGGATTTCGATTTTGATTGGCGGCAAGGTTAGTTTGGTCATGGTCCTTTACAACTCGTTGTGGGTTTATGAGTGAATAGGGAGCGACATATGACTGTCCAAAATCAATCGGCTGTCCCGACGGTTGAGTGGGATGACGGCGTTGTGTTTGTGTTCTCTTGGAACAATCGCCAATTCTTTGCAGGTTTTGTGCATTTGCAAATCGCCCTAGCAAATGCGGTGGGAACCACGACACAGATCACAGCTATCTTGCAGCAGCTTGCGCAAACTCAACTCCAATCATCTAGCGACCCTCAGAGCTGGCTTGATACCGTGAAAAATGGGTCTAGGAACGGAAACAAAGTTGCTATTGTCTTTGATGACGCTCTGTCAGCTGTGTACTCGACACAGACAGGTCAGAATTTCACACTTCAGCAACTCTTCAGTATTGCGGGTTGAAAGTCGAACGCTACCTAGATATCCGGGCGAGCTTCGAGAGTTTTGCGTATAGACGACCTTGATCGCCATAGCCATGGCCGCGCCGGTGCGCCCCACGGTGTCCCCATAAGACCGATCGCGCAGGCCTGCGCGGCAGCTAATTACTAGTGGTCAAGCGGCGCTCAGGTGCAGTGATCATCCTCGAGGCGACAGACGCAGGGGGGCTTCTCTATCTGACGTCGCCCAGCGCTATTGCTAACCGCATCGGAAACATCGACTTAAACCGGAGCCTTCTGTTCTCCGATGTTCAATCGAGTACCCTCTAGCCTCCGACAGCACTCCCGTTGGGAGACAGGCATGACTTCCGACCCTTTCGTCCCATCAGCAAATAGTCGCTCAACCCGCCCTCAGAGTCCAAAACCGCCGGGAACAGAGAGTGGCGGCGCTATCTCGCGCCGCGGTTTTATCCATGGCGCGGGAGCGGCGGCGTTCGTCCTGGGCGGGATGGGGGCCGGCGGGCCCAGCCTCGCCCAGACCTGCACTTTCCCAACGGGAGCCGTTATCCCGTTCGCGACCGATACGAATCTGCCGATCCGCGTCCGAAGACGGATCGATTCACTCGACGCGGTCGAACAGACCCGCCTCAAAACCGCTTTCGCAGCTCTGAAGCTTTTGACCACAACTGCTCCGCAGGATCCGCGAGGATGGATGGCGCAGGCTGACGTACATTGCTGGTACTGCGGCCAGTCTGGCACGGACATTCATGGTTCTTGGTTTTTCTACCCATGGCACCGTGCCTACCTGTATTTTTACGAACGTATATTAGGAGCATTGATTAATGACGTGAGTTTTACCCTTCCCTACTGGCCATGGGACACACTGCAACACCTGCCAGACGACTATCATGATGCAA
The DNA here is from genome assembly GCA_900129675.1 of Bradyrhizobium erythrophlei. Taxonomy (GTDB): domain Bacteria; phylum Pseudomonadota; class Alphaproteobacteria; order Rhizobiales; family Xanthobacteraceae; genus Bradyrhizobium; species Bradyrhizobium erythrophlei_A. The sequence continues at coordinate 765,676 of FSRD01000002.1, forward strand.
CGCTTAGTCTTAATCCACTCTTCGACTCTCTTCGAATTAGAACAAATACATCTCAAGTTCCGAGTTCAGTCGCGAATACGAGGATGCTCCAGGATGCGATGCTTACGCGACAGCGGGACGTTTTCCTGGGCAGCGCTCCCAACGCGATACCCCAAAATACCGCTTCTCTCGAGGCTACGCCCCATGGATCGATCCACAACTGGATTGGAGGCATAAATCCACCACGGCCGGACATGTCGCTGTTCAGAACCGCGGCAAGAGATCCAGTGTTCTTCACCCATCACAGCCAAATAGACCGGCTGTGGACGATGTGGGTTGGTCAGCCGCAGCGGTTCAATCATTCTGATCCTGCGTGGCTGAACCAGACTTGGGATTTCATTGACGAGAACCAGAGGCTGGTCCGCATTTCCGTTCGAAACGTGCTCGACCACGAGAACGAACTACGATATCGCTATGACGATGTTTCAATTTCGCCTGGGGTGGTGCCTTCCCCAGGGTCAATATCCGGTAGCACCACGACGCTCGCCACCATTTCAGTCGACGAGCCCCCCGGCGGGCGCGCCCTCGGGCCGATGCCGATTACATTCACGGTCGATCTAAGTCTCGACGACCGGACCACTCTCTTAGCTGCTCGGCCGGAGTTCGGCAGGGCAGTGAACCTTGAAATCGAGGGGATTGAAGTTCCGGCAGACAGCGCCGCCGTGATAAAAATATTCCTAAATCAACCTGCTGCCACGGCAGCAACACTCGCTGAAGATCCGGGGTTCCTTACCACCTTGTCTTTTGTCGCTTCTAGCGACCAACCTCAGCCGATGCAGCATGGAAAGCAGACCGTATCGCTCGACATCTCGGATCGAATTCCCTCTCTTCTGCTAACGGTTACGCCGCTGCAAGTGACGTTAGCTCCAACCAACATGGACGATGCTCCGCCGGACTCCATTAGCTTACAATACGATGCCCTTCGCCTGCGCGTTGTGCAGGTGAACGCCTGAACCGCCGCTAACCGTTCAGCATATCCGTTTTGCCATGGAGAGCGCGGCGACGTCGGGCGATCGCGAATGCCGATTGATCGCATTCTTTGGATGAAGACCTCGCCATAGGCCCCATCCCGATCGCGGATCAGATAGCGGGGAGCTTGTTCCCAGCCGCATGCTTCCGTGATCTGATTTGCGATCCATTCCGCGGTTGGATGCGATGTGACGCCAAACCATAGAATCTGCCGCCGACCATGCCCCATGATCAATAAACCGTAGAGCAAACGAAACGAGATTGTTGGCACGACAAACAGATCCGTCGCCGCGATGCCGTCGGCATGATTGCGGATAAAGGTCTTCCAGCCTTGGGACGGCGGGTGTCTTCGCCTGACCATATACTTGGCCACGCTCGTCTGTCCGATATTGATGCCGAGCTTGAGAAGCTCGCCATGGACCCGCGGCGCTCCCCACAGTGGATTTGCAATGCTCATCTCTCGGATCAGCCGGCGTATTTCGAGCGACACCGTTGGTCGACCGCCACGAGGTCGCGACTTCCAGCGCCAGTACGATCTGAATCCGGCGCGGTGCCAACGTACAATGGTTCCCGGCTTCACAATCGCCAACGCATCGCGAACGTTAGGAAACAATCGATACAGACCAACGAATACCAATCGATCGATGGCGCTGAAGGAGAGTTTCTTTGGAGCAGTCCGCCGCAGAACGTTTATTTGCTGCCGCAACGTCCAAATCTCTGCCTCAAGCGCTGCCCGCGAGCGCATCAGATCGACGACCATCCAACCAATAAGCCTGCAAAGATCCCTCATGGCACAACAGCATCGCCCGATTCTCTATCAACTGCCAGCCAGATAAGGTTTGCGACAGGGACAGGTACTGCTTGCCAAAGGTCTGCTGGAGCTTCTTCTCCTCCTCATCGAGAGCTGCCTCATCGAGCAGCGCATTCAGCTCGTCCTTCAGCTCGTCGGCAGCAAGTTGGAGTTCGGGCACATGCAACAAAGCTATTTGAGGCCCGAACCCATGTTTCTTGTTCTGAGACAGGCGAACACAACGCTCTCACGCGCAACAATTTGGCGACCTTCAAGTTGACGAGCGTTGCCCGCGGGATCGGGTGTACGCGCTCTGCTATCATCAAGTCGCGCCCGTCGTCATCGTCAAGCAGCTGATGCCCCAGGGGGGCGGCCGGTGCCTCGCAACTGCACGAAGCGCTGGAACCAGGACGGCGCGCCGAACAACGCAGCGCCAGCCGCGATGAGCCAGCCTAATAGCATTAGGGCCAATCCGGCGCCGTGGGCGCGAGTATCGTGGGCGAAACCGCTCCAGCCCAGCAGCGGCCCCGCCCCCTCAATCTGGATCGTCGCGATCGATCGTGGTCGGCAGCGCGCTCGTAAAAAGACTCACGGCCAGAAAGACAGAAACGAGTCCAAAAACGACATCGAAAATAGTGCTTTTGAACATCTCGCTCCCCCGCTTTACCGATCAAGTGCCTCATGGCCAGACGCACTTTTATTCAGGCGGTCAAAAGGACTACGAGTGGGCAGGCTGGCTGCGAAGCGCCCTAGCTGCCAATTCGCTGGCGCCAGACCAAATCGCCCCGCCAGCTCATAACCGGGCCGGCGCGGCAGCGGGTTTGTGGACCACCAGTTGAATTCTCGTCGTGCTGACGGCCGTCAGTCAAGATACCCTTCAGTGTGAGAACGCTGAAGCCTAGCAACCTACTCCAGTCCATTAGCTATCCTTTTCGGAGCGGGCTCGATCACGAGAACACTTTCCCGCGGATGTGGGGGCGCGCTGTTGCTGAAAGTCGAGCTCGCTGCGCAACAATATGTCAGTGATCCTGCCGCGATGGAGGTTGCTCTTTCGTTTGATTTTTCTCGGATGGCCACTGGAGACCACTTGAGGTTGAGCTGAATTGCGACTAACATGGTTTAAAACGTAGCGCGATATCCCCGTCTCACATCGCATATCGCCGTGTGCGAATTTCATCCCCGGAATGGAGTGGATGGCATACGGCGCGCTTGGCTTTGCAGTCGTTCAATTCCAATCGGTCGCTGCCCTTGAGGCCCGCACCTGAGACTTGCAGAGGACTAGCACATGTCAACAGACAAACAATTCACCGCGACTGGCGATGCCGATATTGGATTTCAAACTACTGGCAACACGATCGGGACCGGGGTTAGTGTCACCGGGGTTCTGGCCGGTGTCGTTGCGGCCGTGCCCACCGCAGATGGGACAGGAACAATTGCGCGAGGGCAGATCGCCACCAGCCGAAGCCCCGCATTCAATCAGCATGCCGGTGTCTGGCCGCAGGCGACGCGAGCGCAGGAGGTCGCACCAGACACACTTAGAACTGTCCGCCCGGCACGTATTGCCACGTCAGATTCATGACGCCCTTAAGGAAATCGTAGGGGAGGCAAATGCTGTCGACCACACCCACACCTCAAGAAATTATTGAGGGCCGCTTCTTCGAGGAGCCGTTGGTACCGATCGGAGCCGAACCGACGCGGGCCGAAAACGCCGCTCTGGCCACCGCCGTGGTGGAGATCAGAGGATACAATTCACATGAGACAGATTTTCAAGCATTGATCAATAGAAGGCCTGATCTGCAAGTTCCGGAAGTGAGTGTGATCATCGACTCGGCCTTCGAAGCCTTCGAGAACACTGGCGGGAACAAGTCCGCTGCCGTCGTCATAGTTGGCCACTCGGACCGGGAGGACTCTCCCGGACTTACGGACGAGCAGCGGCGGGCCTCCGAGTTGCAAGCCAGTCAGGCGCGCGCCGATAGCGCCTCGGCATGGCTGAATTCGGTTGCGCAGGCCTCGGGCATGCAGATCGAAGTGGAATGGAAGGGCGTCGCGACGGTGGCGGTCGAAGCCATAGGTGCCGGCGCATCCAATCTTGCCCAGCCCCCCGTGACTGAGCAGGATCGGCTCAACAATCGCCGCATCGTGTTCCTCGTCTCGGGCAACAATGTCGGTACCGCGGCGAGCCGGGACGGAACCGATATCATACTTGCAGCATGACTGTCGCTCGCCTGGCGATGGCGGGCGCTCGGGATACTGTCGACACTCGGGATGCTATCAAAGGGTGCGTGGAGCGCGAGTGACAGGTCAAGACTTATCGAGTGAGGAGGGTGCCTGCACAGTCGTTGCGGGACACTCCGTTGCGGTGGCTGGGATCAAAGATCACGATTCATAAGCTTTGCTTTTGAGCGGCGGTGTTGAGCAGGTCAGCCTTGGTTTGTTAGGTGTCGTGAAAATGGTGTAGAGGGGCCCATGTTCGTTGACTCGGTCCTGCGTCAACTCTCGGAATTGGCGTCGTCGGGTCCGGATCCGCAGGTGTGGATCGATGCGCAAGCGGCGATCGCCCGTACGCAGTCGCTGGGATTGCCGCTCGTCCGCGATCCGGACGGGGTCTTAGCGAAATTCACCGCCGGGGCGCCGGCGATACTGCCGGCGCCAACCGGCCCGGGGCCGCTCGGATTTCTCCGCACGCGTCCCCTCCAGGGCTCGTTCGATGTATTTGCGGCGCCGGAGTGGGCGCACGGAGCAGCGATTGCGCGCACGGCCGGGCCGGTCAGCGACGAGAATGGCGTTCCTTTTTCGATCGACACGATCGTGCCGGCGTCGCGGCGGCTGGAAATCGCGCGCGCGCCCGGGGCATCGTCCATCGCGTATGTGCAGAGCGCGTCGGTCGCCCGCACCTCTTCTCAGGGGAATACGGTCGTAACGTTCAGCGCCGGGTGCGTCTGGTTCGCAGCGCAACTCCTCGCCAGAGGCGCGCCGGCAAACGGTTTCGCCGGCATCGCCTTTCAGAATGCGACATTGACGATAGGCGGCACCCCCGCGACCGCTCCGACCGACGAGCTGTTGGTTCTCGACTCGGGTTCTGCCCCGGAATTCGAGATCGATTTGAGCCCCGATACGCCGCCGCCAGGCGGCCTCGTCAATGACGGGTCGGACACCGTCGTGGCTCCGCCCGCCAAAGTGGTCTTTCTGCTCGCTCCCGGCGGCGTGCAGGTAACGTCGATGGGAGATGCGCAACTCACCGCCTACGACAATGCCGTGACGCTGGGCGGGGGAGCCGGGGCCGTCTCGTACGACGCGGAAGCCTTCGAGATTGCCGTCGATTTCAAGGAGGTGTCGCCACCCCTCGAAATCACAATCACGTCGCGCGAATCGTCGAGCTTCAAGCTCCGCGGCGTCGCGAACATCGTGAGCGGATCCTATCGATTTCCGGTCGCGTTGAGCAGGACCGACGCCCTCGGCCCCGTGGCGAGCAGCGGCGCACTGGGACTCTCGCTCTCGGCAGGCTTGTCCAGCCAATGGGGAAACCTCGCTGGCGGCGTCGCTCTCGATGCGACGCTGCTCCACGCCCAGGCCGGGATTCTCGGCGTCCGCGCGCTAACGATCATACGCGCTTTCGCGGACACCTACGCCTTTTGGGATTCCCGCTCCGCCACGGGAGATCATCGCGCGACCACCGTCATGATCCATGGACCGCGCCGCACGGCGTTGCGCGCGTGCGAAAGCGCCGCAAGCGAAATCGTCCTCGCCTCGGGCTGCCGGCTGGAAACGCATCTCGACCGGCCGGTGCTCGCAAGCGGAGAGTTGGCGCCAATTTCGCAGTTGACCATCGCCTATGCCCTGACGCGCAGCAATGCCGACGCTACCCTCGCCATCGAGGGGACATCGGTCATGGTGGCGCTGGACGTCGCCGTTTCGCCGCCGCCGCAAACATACGTGATCGAGAACGCAGTCCTGCGAACCCGGGGCGTCGATGCGGTCTTCGCCTTCGGCAAGCTATCCGCGAAACGCGCGACGCAAGGAGCGATCGTCTTCAGAAACGCACTCGACCGGGTGATGCCGATCCTGCCCGATCCCTATGCGGCGAGTCCGCTTCTCGCGGAGGAAACGGCGGCCGCGCCGTTGTTCGCAACCGTATCCTGGCCATCGCCTTCCGAGCCGCGGCTCGGCTTCCTGATTTCGCGCCAGCAGAACGCCGGCATACCAGACGGGCCGACCGGGCCACGAGTGGCGCTGGCCGAACGGGGCGGCTTTGTGGCGCTTTACGACGTATCCAGCGCGCAGAGTCAGTTTGGCGTAGCCGCCACTGCGGGCGCGCTCGCCGGCAGCCAGATTCTCGGCCAGAGGCTCGCGGTGAGCGGCCAGAACTCCGTCCTGTTCACTGTCCCGGCGATCGCGTGGGAGCCCGTGCTCGTCGACCCCACGCGCGCCTGGTTCACTACGGCCCTGGCCCCCGACGATGGACCGCCGGCCACCGTCAATGTCGAGACGGTCACGCTGCGGCCGCTCGAGCCCGGAGCGTTCCTGGACGCATTTGTCGCCGATTACGCGGAGGGGGCGGATCTCTTCGCTGAAATTACCTTGCCCTTCGGCCTGACCGCAACGGTCGATACGAAATCGGATGGCGCTGCCCCTTCCATTGGCCGGCCGACGCTCCTCCTCGCCGAGCCGAAATTCCCCGCGGCCGGCCGGACAGGAGGCCTTCAGCTCAGCCTCCGTGCAGCCGTCGACCCCGCGTCTGGGCGCGCCGTTCTTCCCGGCCGCTCGAATGCCGGCGGTCCAATCCCCGCGGATCCGAATGAGCCGGAGGACTCGCGCTATGTCCACGCCATTCTCGACGACAGCCCCAATCATGACATGGCGAATTTCTGGAACAATTTCAATGGCCAGCTGCCGGAAACGCGCTTCGTCCCGGTCTCGCGCTATGACCTCTCCGGCTATGGGGCGAGCCTCTTCAGCAGCTACGTCGTGCCGGGGTTCTCGCCGGGAATCAGCCAAGCCCGCTTCGACGTGATCGTCGGGCGCACATCCTACATGCTCGTGCAGGCGCAGAGCGTCATCCTGCCCTGGTTCATCCCAGTCACCAGCACGACGATTTTCGAGCGCGACGCGACCGGCTATGTCCTGCGCCACGACACCGGCTGGCAGGCGAAAGACGCCGGCACCTTCGCGTTCCCAAATGGCGCAAGCGAGATCGAGCGCGGCGGCATTCTCGGGGTCTTCAACATCCACAACATCGTGGAGCAGCCCGGGACACTGACCGTCAACGGCAAGCAATTCTCGCGCGTCACGTTCGACGGGGACGTCCATCTCGCCGTCGGCGACTCGAGCGGGCTCAGCGTGACGGGAGGCGACGCGCAAGGAAGAATCCCGAGCCATGGACTCAGCGGCTATCTGGACCTCGCCGCGCTCGACGCCCCCAGCGTGGATGAGGCCCGCAAGCTCCTCGACCAGTTCGGGACGGCCGGCGGCCCGATCGCGGCGGAAGTCGTCGTGGCCACGAACGGTTTGGCGGTCGGCCTGACCTCCGTCGAGGTGGCGGCCACGCGTGCCGATGCCCTGCCGCAGACGCTCGCGGTTGCGCTGCGCGGAACCCCGCGCCTCCCGCGCGATGGCGCATGGTCGGTCGGCACGCGAACTGCACAATCCACAGTGCCGCGACCGCTCGACCCCATGACGCTGGTCCCGCTCGTGCGTCCCAACGCGACCCCCAACATTTGGCATATCGCCGAGGCGGCCGACATCGTTAGGCTCGACGCGCCGAACACCCTCTACGGCTTCCTGCAGGCGACCGGAACGACGAAGAGCTTTTTCGAGCATCCGACGATAGCGCACGTCGCGGGAGCCAATCCGATCAATTTCCGTCAGCCGCCCAAACTCGCCGACGTCGGCAAGCTGCTTGGCGACAACGGCCTGCTCCCCGACGTCGCCTCGCTCCTCGATTTGGGCAGTTTCGACGGCTTGAAGCCGGCCGGAGACGGTTTCGCGCTGGCGCGAACGCTGGAGAAGGACGTCGATCTCGGCAAGCGCCTGTTGCTGCCGTTCGGCATCGCGACTCTGTTCATGGAGTCCTCCCGGCCGGGCGCCACGCACGTCAAGCTCCAGCTCGATGCGACCGCCAGCCCGCGGTGGGCAATTTCGATGTCCGGCATCGCATTCAAGCTCGCCGTCACCGGCTGGGGCGACGAGGCCGATCCGCTGATTACCGTCACAGGCGATGCAAGCGCGCAGGATGGCGGAAAACCGACATTTTCCAATCTCGGCGTCAAATACGGAACGGCGCTGGGCGCAGTTCAAAGCGTCCTCACCGAGGTGGAGCAGTTCATTCAGTTCCTGCCGTCGAAGGAGAAGACGGGGCTCGATGTGAGCTTTGCCGGCTCGAAGCTTCGCATCCGCGAGGTTTTCCCATTGCCCAGGCTTCCCCTCGGGCTGGGCTATATCGAGGATTTTTCTCTCGATCTCGGCTTCGACGTCGATGTCCTCGACAAGAATCTGAGCTTCTTCGTCGGGCTCGGCGACGACAAGAATCCGTTCCATTGGCTGGTTTCGCCGCTGAGCGGAAACGGCCTCCTTCAGCTCGGCGCGCGCGACACCCTCGGCGTCGTAATGGAAGCCGGCATCGGGGTCGGACTGGCAATCGACTTCGCGATCGTCTCCGGCAGCGCTTCGATCGTGCTCGCGGTGCGCTTTGACACGACGACCCACCCGATCGGCGTCATGGTGCTGCTCACCGGTCAGGCCTCGGTCGATGTGCTCGACGGTCTTGCCAGCGTGTCGCTGACGCTGACCGCGGGCGTGGGCGTTGCGGTACAGCCAGGCCCCAGTTCTCTCCTCCCGCTCGATCCGATCGAATTCCTGAAGGAAACGGTGGTCACGCTCACCGCCGAGGTCGCCGTCGGAATCCACCTTACGGTCGCCTGGTTGGTGCATGTCGATTTCGACGGATCCTGGCCATTCAGAGAGACGATCAGCGGCAAGACGCTCACCGATCTCTCGCCGATCTAGCCCGAGGAACCCCGAATGGCCCTCGTCGATCTTCGCCTGGCGTTCCTGACCTTCGCCCAGCGGTGGGACGGCGCATCCATCGCCGCCACTGTTCTTGTCCTGCCGAGCGGCGATCCCACGCAGCCGCTCTTTCCGGGCTTGCCCCCCTTTGCCGGCAAGTCGATGAAACTGCGCGCGGGGCGCGTCGGATCTCTCGACGCGCTGCCGTCGCTGGACAGCGCGAGCTATGTGGGGCTCGACTCTCTCCCGGCGCCCACCTGCGCGAGCGAGCTCTTCACGCTCCTTGGAGCAAAATTTGCGCCGACAAATACGGTCGGAGTTCCGCGCGCCAACGCCGCTACCGACCGGATCCGGAAGGCCTTGCCCGAGACGTATACGACGTTGCTCCCGCCGGGACAGCGGCTCGACCCAAACGTGGCGTCGCTCAACGATTTCGGCTGCACGCTGAGGGGCCAAAGGCCCGCCCCGATCACGACGACGCCGCGTACGACGAGTTGGGGCGAAGTGATCTCGCACGCGTTACGGAATCCGTTTCTCGCCGATGCGCTCGGCCTGCGTTACGAATTCAGGCTCGGCGGAACCGCCGCCGGCGACCTCGCGCCGAACGGCGGCTGGCTCTATGTCACGCTCGATCCCGCAGACGAGTATTTCAGCGTATGGGACACGACTCTCCACGACGCGGTGAAATGCTATGCGGCGCGGATCCCGCCGCTGACGGCGAGCCAGCCTCGGCAGCTGTTCACGGCCGTGTTGTTTCCAGTGGCAAATCCGAAGGGGACGCAATCGCCACCCAACGAGGCCGAGCTCGACCGGGCGATCATCGAGGCGGAAACCTACGACGACGGGTTTGCCGAAATGATGCACGCCGGCCAGCCGGATTCGGTCGACGCGCATGTCGGCGACGGCAAGACGGCCGGCAGCGCCGCTACCGAGGCGGGAATCCAGATCGGCTGGGACGATGAGCAGGTGCTCAGGTGGCACAATCGACAGCTCGCAATTGCTGCCGCCCAGCAAGCCGGATTGGAGGCCGCATTGGAGGCGCCGATCGGCGTGCTCGGTTATCGCGTCGATGTGCGCACCCCCGTCGCTGGCGAGCCTCCCACGAAGCGCAATCAGGGATGGGTGTCGTTGATGCAGGCGACCGCGACCGTCCCGCACGCGCTGCAGGGAAAGATCGGTGCGTTCAGCGGCGAGCTGGCGATCGAGCCCACCCCGAGTTCGCCGGCAAACCAACGCGATTTTTGGCTCCCGTTGTATTTCGCCCAATGGCGCGGCGCGCCGCTCGGCACGCAGGATCTGATGCCGCATCACCTCGCTGGCGGCGCAGCCGCGCGCGCGCCGAGCGCCGTCACGCCGAAGCCGACGCGCTTCGCCGGCCGGCCCCCCTCCCTGTCTTTGCTGTACGGGACCACTTACGAGTTCCGAACGCGGCTCAGCGATCTCACCGGTGGTGGCCCGGTGTCAACCGACAACCCACTCCGTGAGGCGGTCGCCGAGCGCGCGACGGTGACGTTTTCTCGTTGGGTGCCGCCGAAAGGTCTGCGAGTCGCACCAGTTTTCGAGAACGCGCACGTGGCGCCGCGCGTCGATGCGCTCCGGGTCACCCGTCCTCGCATCGGCTATCCGGAAGCGCTTTTCACTTGGCGCTACGGAAAGGACCCCGAGGTCGCCGCCGCCACGAGAAATGCGCTGCTGCAGCAGCTCGGCATCTCGCCCGACGGAACGCCGCCGCCGAGCCCTCCGCCGAAGAACACCGTCGTGGCGATCGGCGTGCCGGATCCGGACGTCACGGCACTCGAGATCACCGTTCAAGTCCGGGCCCTTGCGCATGATCGCGCCGACGACCTCAGCGCCGAGGGCCTATTTCAGACCGTCTACACGATGACCTCTCCAAGTTCTCCCGTTTGTACTGTCCCCGCGTTGCCCCGGATGCCCCAAGATCCGACCGCGGCGGACATCGTCCATGACGTCGGGATCACGCTGGATGTGGACTACATCGATCGGCACGACGTTGCCAACTTTGATCCGCCGACCGAGATACTCATTCCGCGTTCGCGTGACGTGCGCATCCTGATCACTCCGATCGGATCGAGCCCCTCGGGCTCGAGAAATTATTTCGGAGCGTTCCCGCCCGGTTCGCTGCGACGGCCCGTCACTCGGGGCAACACCTCGCATATTCTGGTGCGGGCGCCGGCACACACCGAGTCGCCGCAAACGGCGCCGCTCTTCGCCGCGACGCCTGACGGCCGGCCGGCGCTCCGCGGGCTGTTCTTCCAGCCCCATACGGGCGGCGATCCGGTCACCGCGCTCATGCGCGATCTCGCGGCCGAGCTCAACCTCGACGTCGATGGCTTGACGCTGCGCGCACGACCCGGTGAGCGCGTCGTCTTCGGATGCGCCGGGTTCAAGAGCACGATCTCCCCCGACGGCGGAAGCATCACTTTTGGAAGCACTGCGGAAATCCTGCGGCACTGGACGATTGCCGTGCAGCAGGAGCTGAACCGTGACTGGACATGGGATGGTTTGGCCGACGGCGCAGTCAGCGTGAGCATCGTCCCCGAAGCGCCGGCGAGCGAAGTCGAGATCGGAAAGATCGTCGTGCCGCGAATCGCCAGTCCGCAGGCGCTCGCCGGCGTCAGCGACCGCGCGAGGACGCGCCTCGTGTTCCTTCACGCGGTCGACCCCGCCGTCGCCGATGCGCGCGACGGATTTCGCAACCGCGACCCCTATCGTTTTACGGCGACCGTCAACTGCGAGGCGCCCACGCCGTTGCGCATCCAGAGCGATCCGGTTGCGATCCGCCTGCCGCTGGCAACCACACCCGCCGGCGTGCCCAGGCTGGCTTCGGCCGGCTACGCCCTCTCCGCCTATCAGGCCGTCGACAGTTACTCCGCGACGGTGCCGCGCGAGCGCCGGCTTTGGCTCGAGCTTGCCGAGCCGCCGGCGCAAGGGGATCGGCTGTTCGCGCGGCTTCTCGCCTACGCACCCGATCCTGTGCTCTATTCGGACCCGGAGCTGCGCGCCAGGTCACCGGGCGAGCCGCCGGCGCTGGCGCTGGACCCCGAGCTCGTCCGCACGATCACGCCGGGGCAGCCGCGCGACGAGGACGGGATCGAGGCGATGGTCGAGCTGGAAGCCTCGGCTGACAATCCGCTCGAGTTTCTCCTCCCGCTGCCGAGCGGGGTCGCGGAGGACGACCCGCGACTCTTCGGCCTGTGGACCTACGAGCTGCGTTTCGGTCACAAGGACCCGTGGTCGCTCGCCCACGCGCGCTTCGGCCGGCCGTTGCGCGTCGCCGGGGTGCAGCATCCGGCGCCGCGGCTTGCTTGCGCTGCCGCTTGGCGGCGGATCGTCCCGATCGATATCCTGCCGGCGCCGGATCTTCGGCCCCAAGCCGGCTGGAAGATCGTCGCCAATGCGGCCTATGCCACCCCGGTGCTCGCCGATGGAAGTCGCGCCGGCACCGGTGCGCCCTTCACGACCATCGGTTTTTTGCTCTACGCACAAGCGGAACAAGCCGACGGCAGCACCTATCGGAACATTCTCGTCGCCCACCAGGGAGCGAAGCCCGTCAATCCGCGCGAGACTCGCCAGGACTTCGTGTTCCAGTTCGGCAGCGCGGAATTTCAGGAGCAGGACATTCGGCAAACCCTGACAGAAGCAGGATTGCCCGCGGATGCGCCGCTCAGCGTCGTCGCCGTCGAGTTCTACCCGCCCGGTGGATCTGTCGCCCAGGGCGTTTTCCCGCAGCAGGGCGATCCCGCGGGAACGGGCGTAACTGGCGCGGCTTTCGATCCATTCGATCCGGAGAATTTTGGGAAACGTCGAATTCTCCGAACGTCGACGCTGACGAAAGTTGCACCGTACTGTTGAGGCGGCTGTCGAGGGCGGGCGGCAGGGTTGTGCCTGTCGTAAATCAAATCCGGACATAATGGTGGTGTAGCCCGCCGAGAATTGGGCGGCAAAGAATGTGCCCGGCTAGTACCTCGTCACAGTGGTTCTGACTGGTTGATTTTGAGCCAATTTAGGATGGGCAGGTGGTTTGGAGCAACGAGGATTTGGATGCTCCTTGGGACGCCGGGTTGACGCCGAATGAGGCCATTTCGTTCGAGGGTCACGATCATCTGATGGACCGAGGGCGGGCTTACTTGGAAGTGGCGCTGCATGTCGGTCTCGACGGGCGCGCGTCGGAACATGTGCGAGTAAGTGTAGATGAAAGCCAGGTACTGACCTTGCTTTTCGGTGAAGCCTCGATCGCTGGGGCTGCGAGCGGCGCCTGATTTTTGATTCATTTGTCGATTCGTCCGGTCTTCCGACAGGGAGGTCGAGATGAATCTACGTTATCGGGTCGAATTGAGCCAAGCCGAACGCTGTGAACTCACCGTGATGTTGAGCAAAGGCACCCGAGCCGCCCGCAAGCTCAAGCGCGCCCAGATTCTGCTGGCGGCTGATGCTGGCCGCAGCGATGAAGAGATTGCCCGCACCGTGGCAGTGGGCGGTTCCACTGTGTACCGGACCAAGCGGCGCTTCGTGGAAGGCAATCTGGAACGGGCGCTGAGCGAGGAGCCTCGCCCTGGGGCAGAGCGCAAGCTCACCGGCAAGGAGGAAGCCCTGCTGGTGGCAACGGCTTGCGCAAACCTTCCCGAGGGTCGCGCCCGCTGGACGCTGGAGCTTTTGGCCGACGCCATGGTCAAGCTCACCGGGCACAACAGCCTGTCGAGCGAGACGGTGCGGCGGCGGTTGGCCGAAAACGGCCTCAAGCCGTGGCGCGAGGATATGTGGTGCATTCCTAAGGTCGACGGCGAATACGTTGCCCGCATGGAAGACGTGCTCGACCTCTATGCCGAAACGCCCGATCCCGGCCGGCCGGTGGTCTGCTTCGACGAGAGCCCGGTCCAACTTATCGGTGAGGTGCGCCAGCCGATCCCGGCCGAGCCGGGTCAACTCGAACGCTACGATTGTGAGTACCGCCGCAACGGCACCGTCAATCTCTTCGTCTGCGTCGACGTGCACCGGCCCTGGCGCAAGGTCAAGGTCACCGAGCGACGGGCGGCGGAAGACTACGCCCAATGCATGCGCGAACTGGTCGATGTCCATTATCCCGATGCCGCGTGCATCCGGGTCGTGCAGGACAACCTATCGACCCACTCAGCCGGCGCCCTCTATGCGGCATTCGCACCCGCCGAAGCCCGGCGCATCTTGCGCCGGCTGGAGTTCCACTACACCCCCAAGCATGCCAGTTGGCTCAACATGGTCGAGATCGAGATCGGCGTACTCCGCGGCCAGTGCCTGGACCGCAGAATCGACGATCCCAAGCGTCTGATCAGCGAAATCGCCGCATGGGAGCAGCAACGAAACGCCGCCGCTGCCCGCATCAACTGGATGTTCACAACCGAAAAAGCCCGCGCCAAAATGGGCCGCGCTTATCCAATTACATCCAAAGAGTCATAATCACTGTGTCGAGGTACTAGTTCGACGGCGCGCGAGATCGGCGCATCTTTCTCCAAAGATAAATGCGTCCGTATTTCGTTGCGATAACTCATGTACGACAGCAGGATGTGACGGAGGTGTGGCTCGCCGAACACAACAACATGGTCAAGGCATTCCCGGCGGATCGAACCGATCAGCCAGTCAACTGCACTCGTATCGCTTGATCGGACGCAAACCTTCCTGGTTACGCATGTCTTTCACCCCCTGTGTGTACCGAAAACCCTATCCGGGTTTATCGAATGATAGAATCGGCTAAGTTGGCGCGATGATCGCGCTGATCTGCTTCGTTCTGGCCGTGCTGGCCTCGCCATTCAAGTCGAACATCCGGCTTGAGGCGGAGAATGCAGTGCTTCGACATCAGCTGATTGCCTTGCGACGCAAGCTGAAAGGCCGGGCTCGCCTCACGAAGAACGGCCGCTGGTTCTTCGTTCAGCTCTATCGCTGGTTCCCGTCGATCCTTCCGGTTCTCATGATTATTCGACCCGAAACGCTGGTGGGTTGGCATCGGGCCGGCTTTCGCCGCTATTGGCGTTGGAAATCGTGTCGACGGGGAGGGCGACCGCAGATCGAGACAGAATTGCGCGCGCTGATCCGGCAGATGAGCACAGAGAATTTGCTTTGGGGTGCGCCGCGCATCCACGGCGAACTGCTCAAGCTCGGGTTTAGCGTCGCTCAATCAAGTGTCGCCAAGTATATGGTCAAGCGACGCGGGCCTCCAAGTCAGGAATGGCGGACCTTTCTGCGAAACCACGCGCCGGACATCACCGCCATGGATTTGTTCGTAGTACCGACCATTGGCTTTAAGCTGCTGTATGGCTTCGTCATCATCCGGCTTGATCGCAGAGATCTCGTCTGGATCGGCGTCACAACCAACCCGGCGGCGGAGTGGGTTGCACGTCAGATCACCGAGGCTTTTCCTTGGGATGGCGCTCCGCGCTACATGATCCGAGATCGAGATCGAATCTACGGCACTGTCGTCACGCGCCGACTGCGTGCCATGGGTATCCGAGACAAGCCAATTGCACCGGCCTCGCCTTGGCAGAACTGCTTTGCCGAACGGCTGATCGGATCGATCCGGCGCGAGTGTTCGGACCACATCATTGTCCTGGACGAGGAACATCTGCGTCGGATTCTGAAAAACTATGCGGACTATTACAATCCTGTTTCATAACACCCATCCGTCTATGCGATTGAAGAGAAGAGGTTTTGCTGATCTGGATGCGATCCCGTGGGGTGATTTGGGTTCTGCCTCGCGCGATGAACGATGCGCTGAGCCGCCGGTTCGCCGAGGGTTGATCGGCTGAAGATCCACGGACCATCCGGCAGAGGATGACTCCCTTCGATTTCGCCCGCTTCGGCGGCGAGCCTGAGCGTCTTCGGTGCAATTCCGAGCAAACCCGCCGCCTTGTTCAGATTGAGCCATGGCTCGTTCCCATCCGGCACCGGTCGAAAGACCGGGATCTTATGATGCGACCTGAGCGCGGTGACCCGCTCCCGTGTCCAGCGATTGCCGTGGCCGGTCACCAGGCCGTTCCGGTTGAGGATGCCGGCAATCAGATCATCATTGGCGATGAGAACCAGCTGGCGGATGGCGGCGAGCATGTCGGCGGAGATGCTGTTGCGCTGTCCGCGGCGACGCCTCGGCAGGCGCAGTTCGGTATGAACGCCGCCCATCCAATGGGTCAGGAGAACGATCTCTGACGCTTCGTCATCGATATCGGCGACCACCTCGTGGATGACGGTGCGCACGATTCGCTTCTTGAGCCTCGCGTCGGTCGGCGGCGCCGACCAGACAGCCTTGAGATCAGCGGCCAGCGCGGCGACGTGTCCTGGCGAGCGTGATGGTTCCGATGTCGAGGCATCATGCGCGGCAATCCTGGTCTCGATCTCGCCTACACGTGTGAGCGCGCTGTTCCATCGCAACTCCAGTTCCGCCGCGATCAGCCGGTTCTGCGGATCGATGGCGTCATACTGTCGGAATGCCCGATCGGCGCGGTAGCGCGCCGCCTCGAGGTCGCGCGCCAGCGCATCACGAACCTGATCGCGGCGGCTGGCCGCTTGGGCTTCGGCCTCGACGGCCGCAGCTATCGCTGCCGGTTCGACAACCCGCAGAAGAGCTTCCTCGACGGCGTCGTCGACACGCAATCCTCCGAATGCGATGCAGCGTGGCTCGCCATTGTCGAGCGAACCCCGCCAACAGGAATAGCGCGGAATGTTATGCTTGGTGCCTGTGTAGCGGACCGTCAGCTTGCGTCCGCAACGCCGGCAGCGGACAAGGCCGGCGAGCAAAGCGTCGCCGTGCTTCGGCGCTCCGTGATGTCGGCCTGTGGGCAAGTTGTCGCTCACCATCTTGCGGATCGCCTCCGACCGCTCCCAGCTGACGTAACCCTCATGGACGCCTGGGATCAGCGCCAGCCATTCGGCTCGCGCCTTACGACGGCTCCTGGGTCGGATCACGCCTGCGGCTGCATCATATCCTGTCGCGACACGACTCTTACCATAGGCGTAGGCGCCGCCGTAGATCGGGTTCTCGATCATCCGGTGGATGGTGGTATAGTGCGGCCTGCGCCAGACCACGTCACCATTATGGCGCTTGGCGGGCAAGTCCAGCCCATGCTCAATGAACCAGAGCAGCGCTTGCCGGACACTGCCGAGTTCGGCCACCTTGTCGAAGACGAGGATGATGGCCTCCTGGACACGGCGATCGGGATCCTTCTCGAGCCTGTCGCCGACCTTCACGAAGCCGACCGGGGCAGCGACGATGAGTTCGCCGCGCCGGGCCTTCTCATAGCGGGCCGACAGCGAACGCTGGCGCAGAAGATCGAGCTCGTACTCGTTGAGGCTGCCCTTCAATCCCAGCAACAGCCGGTCGTTGCCCTGACGCGGCGCATAGACCGTCTCCTGATCGATCAGCACGGTATCGACGACGCGGCACATCTCGATCAGCTGCTGCCAGTCACGGCTGTTGCGGGCGAAACGCGAGACTTCCCGCGCCGCGACCGCACCGACCTTGCCCAGGCAGACCTCGGCCACCATTCGATCAAAGCCGGCGCGCGCGACGCCGCCTGCCGCCGAGCGCCCGAGATCGTCATCGACCGTTTCGATGCGAGACCAGCCCAGCGCCGTCAGACGATCGCGCATCGCATATTGCAAGGCGCTGCTCTCGCGATTGTGGAGAACCTGATGGGCGGAGGACTGCCGTACATACAGGATCGCCTTTCGCTCCAGATGATGCGGCCTGATCTTCTCAGACATCATGACGCATCTCCTCCCTTTGCCGGAGGTCGCCGTCGGCGTGGCCGAAGATCAGGCGAACCATCAGCTTCGTCAGCGTCTGGCGCGTCTCGGCGGGCAACGCCTGCCATTGCGGCGTCTGCGCCGCGGCGTCGGGCGGGTCGCAGAACAGATCGAACTGACGTGCATTGCTGTGAGGATGGCGGTGAGCGGTAGGCGGGCGCATGGACATCTCCCCGATTCGCGTCGTGAGAGCCCAATGCTGCGCTTGAATCCCGCAATTGCGATGGTGCGCCAGAAACCGACGTCACATCCTGCAGCAGCGTCGCCAAGGCGGTGAGCACCGCAATCTCAACATAGGGAGTGGCGCCAACACGCCAGGTCGCGCGAGCCGCCCGATCAAACATCCAGGCCGGAATCTCCAGCCATCGCGCAGATGCCCGACCAGAGAGGCTGCAACGGAAAACCTCTCTGCCAGCCTTCTCAACCACCTCATGAATATGGACCAGGCAGCCGGCCCAAGGATGCCACGGATAAAGAAGCTCGTACTCCGCGATCCCGTGGGCGTTCCGTCGTCGTGTTGTACAACGGCGTGAGAACGCATCGGTCATTGAACAAAGATACGCCTATCTCTCGCCAGGTTCAGCGATCCGGCGTCATAAATTCGCGCGCCATACTGGGCGGACTTCATCGTCAATACGTTCGGATTTAGATTTTCGGTACACAAAGGTGTCGTTATTATGCTGAATCGCCGGCTTCTGCTGGTTGCCACGATGATGGGTTTGCTCATGACTCCAGCGACCGCGTCGGATGCGGTTTTTCTGCATGCTGCCGGGAGCCTGCGTGGAGCCCTTACGGAAGTGAGCCACGTGTTCGAGAAATCTTCGCACCTCAAGGTTCGGGCAAAGTTCGGTGCGTCGGGCTTGCTGAAAGACGAGATCGCCGATGGCGCCAAGGCGGAGGTGTTTGCCTCTGCAAACATGGAGCACCCGCAGGCGCTGGCGGAGGCGAACAAGAGCGGGCCGGTCGTACTATTCGCGCGAAACAAACTGTGCGCGCTGGTTCGTCCCGGTCTCGCCGCCACGAGCGATACCCTGCTTGAGCGAATGCTCGACCCGCAGGTCAGGCTCGGAACATCAACACCAAAGGCTGATCCATCCGGCGACTATGCCTTGGAAGTATTTCGCAAGGGGAGGCAATTCGGCCGAATGCCCAGTCGGTTCTCCAGAAGAAGGCACTACAACTCACAGGCGGCGCCGCGAGCGCCGCGCCACCGACCGGACGCAACACCTATGGTTGGCATATTGCCGAAGGCCGGGCCGACATTTTCCTGGCCTATTGCACCGCCGCCCGTGATGCGCAGAAGGAAAATCCCGGCCTGCAAATCATCGCTCTGCCGGATGTCCTGGCTGTCAGCGCCGATTATGGCTTGACCGTCATGGCCGATGCTTCGCCTGGAGCCTATCAATTTGCATTGTTTATCCTATCATCCGAGGGGCAGGGCATTCTTGCCAGCTACGGATTTTCGGCCCCCAATTTGCCAAATTAGAACAAGGAGATTTCCATGAAGATCAGCGCGCGCAATCAACTCAAGGGCACCATCGTTGATGTCGTGAAGGGCGCGACCACCTCCCATATCCGAATCGATATCGGTGGCGGGGTAGTCGTCACAGCATCGATCACGAATGAGTCCGTTGACGAACTCAAATTAGCCAAGGGCAACCCGGCCATCGCCGTGATCAAGGCGAGCGACGTGATGGTGGGTGTGGATTGATCGACCGCCGCGCACTGATCGCAGGTCTTTCCGCGACATTGGTCGCTCCTGGCTACGCGCGGGCTGCGACAATGACCGACTCCGCCGGCCGCGCGGTCCCTGTACCGGCAGCCGTGACCCGCGTGTTCCCGGCCGGGCCGCCAGCAGCAATTCTGCTTTATACGCTTGCGCCGGATCTGTTGATCGGCTGGCCACGCGCCAATCGTCCAGAGGAATGCGCGTACATGCTGCCCGAGATCTGCACGCGGCCGGAAGTCGGGCGCATCACCGGACGCGGCAACACCGCTAATCTCGAGACGGTGCTCGCGCTCAGGCCTGATCTCATTCTCGACGTCGGGTCGACGAGCGCCACTTTCGTTTCGCTGGCCGACCGCGTACAGGAACAAACCCATATTCCCTACGCGCTGCTGGATGGCCGCTTCGATGCGATCGCCAAAACTTATCGCTCGCTCGGCGAATTGATCGGCCGTGCGGAGGATGCCGAGAAGCTCGCGCGCTACACCGAGGATACGCTCAAAACGATTCTTGGTCGCGTCGAGTCAGTTGCAACGGACGCCCGGCCGCGGGTCTATTATGCGCGAGGGCCGAAGGGGCTCGCGACCGGCCTCGGCGGATCGATCAACGTCGAGACCATCGAACTGATCAGCCGCAACGTCGCCGGCGAAACGCCGGGCGGTCTCGCCAATGTTTCGATCGAACAAGTTTTGGTGTGGAATCCAGACGTGATCGTGACCATCGATCAGGAGTTCGCCGAGGCGGTACGCAACGACCCCTCCTGGGCGTCGGTCAAGGCCGTGCGCGACAAGCGGGTGCATCTGTCACCCAAAATGCCCTTCGGCTGGGTGGATTTTCCGCCATCCGTGAACCGCCTGATGGGGCTTTGGTGGCTCGCCAAAATTCTTTATCCGGAGCGATTTTCGGAAGACCTGCGGGCGCTGACGCGGGACTTTTATTCCCGCTTCTATCATGTGACGCCGACGGCCACGCAAATCGACCATGTACTTGCGGGCCGGGATTGATAGCTTCAGCTGATGAACAAAGCCCGATCCGCCGTGCCGGGACTTTCGATCGCAATCGCGGTCCTGGTCGCAGGCCTGCTGCTTGCTCTCACCGTCGGCCGCTATCCGGTCGGACTCGGCGACCTTATGAACGTTCTTTATTCAAAGCTGCTCGGTCACCACGCAAATGTGCCGCCCGCCGTTGAAAGCGTCATACTGCAGGTTCGCGGCCCTCGCGTGATTGCGGCGATGCTCGTCGGCGCGGCTCTCGCGGTCGCTGGCACCGCGTTTCAGGGATTGTTTCGCAATCCATTAGTCTCGCCGGATATTCTCGGGGCGTCGTCTGGCGCCGCGCTTGGCGCGGTCGTCGGCATCTATCTCTCGCTTGGCGTATTCGCGATCCAGGCTGTCGCGTTCCTTGGCGGTCTGGTTGCGGTCGGAATCGTTTATGTGGTCGGCATGTCGGTGCGTTCGCGGGATCCCATCCTGGTACTGGTGCTCACCGGCGTTGTGGTCGGATCGCTGTTCGGCGCCGGCGTCGGCCTGGTGAAGTATCTCGCCGACCCTTACAACCAGCTTCCGGCTATGACATTCTGGTTGTTGGGCAGCCTGTCTGCGACCGGAGTTCAGGACCTGTTTCCGCTGTTCGGCCCCATCGCGGTCGGCGCAGCCGTGCTTGTCGCATTGCGCTGGCGGATGAACGTGATGTCGCTGCCGGAAGAGGAAGCACGCGCGCTTGGTGTAGCCACCGGGCCGTTGCGCATCGCGATCGTCGCCGCTGCCACCCTTGTCACCTCCGCTAGTGTTGCCACCGCCGGCATCATCGGGTGGGTGGGTCTCGTCGTACCGCACCTTGCAAGGTCGCTGGTCGGCCCCGATTTCGCTCGGCTGTTGCCTGCGGCGGCGATCCTTGGTGGCGGCTATCTGTTGCTGATCGATACCTTGGCGCGCACGATGGCGCAGGTCGAAATTCCGCTCGGAATTCTCACTGCCCTCATAGGCACGCCGTTCTTCATCTGGCTGCTTGCCAGCGTCCAAAAGAACTGGTCATGATCCTCGAAGGCCGCCAGCTCACCATCGGCTATCAGGACCGCGTTGTCGGCGCCGGGCTCGATGTCAAACTGGAGAAGGGCGAGGTATTGGCGCTGCTGGGACCGAATGGCGGCGGCAAGACCACGCTGCTCAAGACGCTGCTTGGACTATTGACGCCGAAAGCGGGAGAGGTGCGGCTCGATGGAGCGGCGCTGTCGGCACGCACGGTTCGGGAACGTGCACGGCTGATCGCCTATGTGCCGCAAACACACGTCGCGACATTTGCATTCTCCGTTGAAGCCGTTGTGCTGATGGGCCGCACCGCACACGGCGATCTGTTCGCCCGGCCGACATCGAAGGATCGCCAAGTAGCTGCGACCATGCTCGATCGCCTCGGAATCGCGCAGCTTGCGCAACGGCCTTACACCATGATTTCGGGCGGCGAACGCCAATTGGTGTTGCTGGCGCGCGCGCTGGCTCAGGAGCCGCAGTTCGTCGTGCTCGACGAGCCGACTGCAAATCTTGACTTCGGCAACCAGGGCAAAGTCATGCGCGAAATCCGGGCCCTTGCCCGATCCGGCCTTGGCGTCCTCTTCACCACCCATGATCCCAATCATGCGCTGCGCGCTGCTGATCGCGCTTATTTGCTGCGTGGCGGCGAGCGCCTTGCCGAAGGGCCGGTTAGACAGATCCTGACGCGAGAGCGGCTCGAAGCGCTCTATGGGGCGCCGGTTCAAACGATTACAGATGAGGGCGGCATGGCATTCGTTCCGGGCTAGCTACGCTGCTCGAATCCCAAACCTTGATCGATGAGATTCTTAGATTAACTAGGTTCTGGGGCGCACGAGGGTCGGGCGACAGAGCGGAAACCGTGGAGAAAGAAGCAGAGACTGACGGCGAACTCGAAGAAATGATCCTTCAGAGACTGGTCATCGGCGGCGTTTTCGTCTCGGTACAGCCGGATGCATCGCTCGGGTGGCGCCCGACTGTGAATCGGACATCGTGAGCATTCCGATGAAGCCGTCTAGGAAAAAACAGCCGTTAGCTTTATGGTGGTTCTCTGTTTTGCTTTTATTGAACGGTTGTGGAGGGGCAGAACCTGAGTGTGATTCTCTGGATACGCATAATTCAGTAGTTAAGATCATTTCGGATGACAGCAATAATGCACTTGTCAATTACGCTGTCAAAAATTCGAGTTCGGTTGCGGCAATGGTGAGTAATGCGAATACAGAAGCTGAAAAATTGGCGATTTGGGAAAAAGCGAGACAAGGCGCGGTATATAGGTTGGATGATACAATACTTACAAATTCAAGAAACAGGGCAACGCGAAGGGTTACTTGCAGTGGATTATTGTATGTGACCGTTGGGGATACGATTGCCCAAAAACAAGTAGATTTTAAAGTTGAACGGACGACGGATGGACAGATGTCCGTTTCAGTCGATCCGTTTTTGTTTTAAGGTTTTACAGGTTCAAGAGTGTGTTGTTCGCACGATATCATGAGACAGCTTTCGACGCGGGAATCCCCGCGGAAACGCCCTATTTGGCGTCGTATCGGAAACGTGCGGTTTGCGGAGACTGGATGGTGGGCGCACCAGGGCTCGAACCTGGGACCCGCCGACCGCTTTGCGCCAAGACCGGCCGTAGCCGAAACGAGCGTTTCGCTACCAGATCAAACCATGGTCGCAAACCTATTGGCTGGCGGTTGACCGAGAATCGGGCGATGCTGATCTGTAATGAGAGATCTTGTCAGGCTCATTGTCTGGGCGGTTGTCGATCTGTTTCGGTCGCGGGCAGCGATCGAGGCAGAGATTTTAACGTTGCGGCAGCAGATCATTGTTCTGCGACGAACCGCCCCCAAGAAACAAACCTTCGATGCCATCGACCGATTGGTGTTCGGGTTGGTCTCTATCGCCTCTTCTCTCGCGTTCTTGATGCGCTTGCGATTGTTAGGCCCGGGACCGTAGTCAAATGGCACCGTGCGGGTTTCCGTTTGTACTGGCGCTGGAAGTCGCGACCTCGTGGTGGCCGGCCACCAGTTCCGCTGGAAATACGCAGACTGATCCGCGAGATGAGCATCGCCAACCCACTGTGGGGAGCGCCACGGATCCATGGAGAGCTACTCAAGCTCGACATCGCGATCGGACAGACGAGCGTGGCTAAATATATGGCCAAGCGGAGAGGTCCGCCGTCCCAAGGGTGGAAGACGTTCCTCCGCAATCATGCCGACGGTATCGCCGCGATAGATCTGTTCGTCGTGCCGACAATCTCGTTCCGTCTGCTCTATGGTTTGTTGATCATGGGGCATGGCAGACGACAGGTCATATGGTTCGGAGTAACGACGCATCCGACCGCGGAATGGATCGCAAACCAGATAACAGAAGCCTGCGGATGGGAGCAGCTTCCCCGCTATCTGATCCGCGATCGGGATGGCGCGTATGGTGAAGTTTTCATCCGACGGATTCGATCAATACGCCGAACGCCTGATCGGTTCGATCCGACGGGAATGCCTTGACCACGTTGTCGTGCTCGGCGAGTGCCACCTCCGTCACCTGCTGCTGTCATACATGAAATATTACAATGGCACGCGCACGCATCTCTCCTTGGAGAAGGATGCGCCGTTCTCGCGCGCCGTCGAACGGGCTGGGCAGATTCTTTGCCGCCCAATTCTCGGCGGGCTGCACCACCAATATGTCCGGATTTGATTTCGACAGGCACAGCCGCAACGTCAGAATTTCCGCCTCGAGCGCTGCCCACGACCGAAACAGATCTACGACCATCCAAACAATGAGCCTGGCAAGATCTCTCATCCGGCAACAGCATCGCCCGATTCTCGATCAACTGCTAGTCAGATTGAGTTTGCGATAGGGACAGCACCACTACAAGAGCGATTTTGGCAGAAGCATATGGATCCCCTTGTTGCCGTCGACGAGCTGCGTCACACGCAAGTTGCCGGCGAGAGAGCACAACATGTAAGCCTCGTTGCGAGTGAGATTGGTGCGCGCGCAGACGTGTTTGACCATTTCTCTGACGGCCTGCTTGGCCGCGTCATCGAGATCCTCGTCAAGGCCAATTGACATGAGGTGTGTTGCGCTTTCAGCGAAGGGCCATCGTAACTCCATGTCCTTGCGCACGGTGAGACGGAACGTTCCTGTCACGCCCGTCTCAAGCGCTGTGATGCACACTTCACCGTCGCCCTGTACGGCGTGACCGTCACCGGCAAAAAACAGCGCTCCCTCATTGAAGACTGGCAGGTACAGGGTCGTCCCTGCGCGGAGTTCCTTGTTATCCATGTTTCCGCCGAACGCACGCGGGACGGGCGAGCCGCACCGGCCCCAGCCCGGCGGTGGCGCGGTGGCGATGATCCCGAAGAACGGTTCGAGCGGAATCTCGCTCCCCCAGGGCATAATGCAGACGTTGCGTTGCCGGTCGATTGTCGGATGGATGGTTTCATAGTCAGTGAATTCGTCCGGCAACGTGCCCAACAGCGGCAGTATCGATACAAACCCCCAGTCCTGTCGCACCTTCACGTCGAGAATGTCGATCTGCAGCGCGTCGCCGACAGCGGCGCCTCTGACATAGATGGGTCCCGTGATGAAATGCGACCCGGGGCCGGGCTGCAGCGTTTCGAGCGCGGCAAGATAATCGCTCGGGACCAGGTTGATATCATCCGGCAGGGTCTCCTACCCTCCTGACGGGAAACTATGCAGCGTGACCGTGTCGCCCGAGCTCACTTCCAGGATGTGCGGCGTGCTGCTATCAAGGTATCCCCATACCATGTTTTGGGGAGTACTGGGTATCTCGTAGCGACGCGGCATAAGTGGGCTCCGGCGGAGTACAGAACGGCTGATCGTCACACCCGGCTCATCCCCGCGCAATGGCCATGTGTTGCAGATCGGCGTGAGGGGATCGCCGTTGCTGAGGTATACTTGGCTTGTGGATTGATCGTCGCGCCATCAATCGCGCGAAGGACCATTGCGACAACAGATCCGAATCCCCGGATCCTGTATTGTGCTACAGAGACACTCAGAGACGGAGCATCCAATGAGGCGTTCCCGATTCACGCAAAGCGAAATCCTCCAACTGCTTGGGGAAGCCAGCGCCGGCGTTCCAGTTGCGGAGATCTGCAGTGCCGCCGGCATAACCCAACGCACCTTCTATCGCTGGCGCCGCCAGTTCGGCGGTCTCGACGTTCCGGCCATGAGGCAGATGAAAGATCTGGTGTCGGAGAATCTGCGATTGCGCGGCTTGGTCAGTAACCTGTTTGAACGGTTGCGGACGCCTGATGACAACGCGCCGGAGGAAAGGCGTACGTTGAAAGCGACGGCCCCTCGGAACGCCGATGAGAGGGCGCGCGATCAGATGCGAGCGAGCCGTATTGCCGCGGAAAAATGTGGCGGCGCGCTCACGGGACACTTTGCTTCGGTTCGGGTTAATCGCTGAAGCATGCTCGGCCGAAATTGCCGGGCATCCCGACATTTCGAGACCTCGCTGTGTCGCGCTCCCGCGCGCAGGAGGGGGCGTTCGCATTTGTCTGACTGCAATTTCTTTGTGCGGACATATGGACGCACTGAAAGACCGCGTGGCGCCGGCTTGATCGGCAAATCTTTGTTCCAGGCGGTGAAATTGAAAACGGTGCGCCAGGCCGGCTGACTTTATGTCAGTGCAAGCGACATAAAGACCTGCGCAGGCCAAATTTCGCGCAATCCCGTCGCTTATTTCTCCGTGCTGCTCGTTCGAGGCGCAGTAATGTTTTGCTTGGCATTTTTGCTTACGCGGGGAGTTCAGGGCTATGACAAATCGTGCGCGTTCAAATGCGATGTTTTCAAAGTTGCGAACAGGCGCCGTCATTTTTGCGCTGGCGCTGGTGCCGGTCCTGGGGGCGAAGGCTCAAGGGGTCCACTCGGCTTGTGTCAAGAAGACGCGCGAGCGTCATGCTGTGTGAGAGATGAAGGAAGACCCTTCGGAGCCGTCCTGTAGGGGGAGGCTTCAAACTGCCATAAGCTGCTTCGGCCAAAAGCCGCGGTGGTGAACGTTATGGTCAAAAGGCGTGACGTTGATCACGTCAAGTATGGATGAGAGAGACGAGCGCAAGCGAACCTCTGGCGAAGCATCGAAAACGGATTCAGATGACATCAAAACCGGGGTCTCTCCCTAGCTCCGGGAAAAGTATGGCGGAAACCTACGTATTGGCCATGCGGTGTCCGGTGTTGAGGAGGCGTGACTCTCATTCGGGCTTTTGCACGGAACTTGAGAACCTAGAGGGCGATGGCAAGGGAAAAGGCACAAGCGGCCAAAACCGCGAGGCCGAAAGTACCGATGCGCCGACCAGGGGCGGACTGCTTGGTAGTAGTGATGAAGCGGGGTAATGCCCGCGGAGCGAAGCGAGCAGGTCATCGCCGTTGAGATTGGGTCAACCGGCAACGGGAGGAGCCCGATATTCAACGGAAGGCGGCAGCCTTCAAGCGGTGGCACGAGCCGGATGATGCGAGAGTATCAAGTCCGGAATCTGTGAGGGACTCGGGGTGAAAATCCCCGGGTCCACTCGGCCACCGCGTATTCATGGCGAACTGCTCGAGCTTGGGTTTGAGGTCGCGCAGTCGAGCGTTGCCAAGTACATGGTCAAACGGCGAGGGCCACCCAGCCAGGGATGGCGGACCTTCTTGCATAACCACGCGCCGGACATTGCCGCCATGGACCTATTAGTTGTTCCGACCATCGGTTTCGACCTGCTCTATGCTTTCGTCATCGTCCGGCTCGGCCGCAGAGAGCTCATCCGGATCAACGTCACGGCACATCCAACCGCCGAATGGGTCGCGCGTCAAATCACGGAGGCATTCCCCTGGAACGAGGCTCCGCGCTACATGATCCGGGACCGTGATCGCATCTACGGTGCGGGTGTCAGACGCCGACTGCGTGCCATGGGCATCCGGGACAAACCTATTGCACCGGCCTCGCCCTGGCAGAATGGCGTTGCCGAACGGCTGATCGGATCGATCCGGCGTGAGTGTGTGGACCACGTCATCGTCCTGGGCGAGACACATCTGCGCCGGATTCTGAAATCTTACGCTCGCTACTATAATGAGACGCGCACGCACTTGGCCTTGGACAAGGATGCGCCCCTATCGCGCACCGTAAAGAGGGCAGGGCGCATTCTTTGCCGCCCGGTCCTCGGCGGATTGCATCACGTATATATCCGGATTTGATTTCGAGCTTCCGTTTGCGGCAGATGGAATCCGGGAGAGCGGCAAGTCCAACATCTGGATCGGCTCTATGGCTGGCCCCGGTCGACTCGCTCGTGGTCTAGGGAGCCCATCGGCAAGTTGCGCTTGAGCGCAGAAACTTCCTGTTCAAGCCGCAAGACCCGTTCATAGAGACTCTCCAAAGGAGACGTCTCAGCGGCCTCGATCAGCCGGTAAAGTTGGCTCAGGGTCCTTCGCCATCCTGTGCCGGCGGCCGATGGCGTCTCTACTGTTCGCATATTCGCTCGCGTAAGCTGAGTGGACACGGCGTCCTAGCACGGACAAACGAACGCGATTCGCACGAGAGCCGTCCGTAGCCTACTCACCGTATATTGCAGTAATTAGATTATAATTGACAGCTATATCGCAAGCACGAACGGACGGACCAGCGAAATCGATCCCCCAACACACGAAAGTGATAGGCGCCCCAAAGCTGATGAGGAGGGATCGAATAAGATGTCGATTGACACATTAGTGGGTTCCCAGCCGATTGCAATTGTATTATATTATGACTATCATCTATATAGGTGGAGGCAACACCGATTGTTGGCCTTTACTGCGAAAGCGTTTTTCGGGTCCAGGCTCTGGTAATTAGAGGGGCCGTTGCGTCCCGCGACACAAGGACGAGATGAGATCATGCGCATCGAACAATTCATCGAGAACGAAGTAAGGTCGAACGGCGTCGTGCTCTTCATGAAAGGAACGCCGCAATTTCCACAGTGCGGATTTTCGAGTCAACTGGTCCAGATTCTCGAATATGTCGGGGTCGGTTACAAGGCGCTCAATGTCTACGACTCGGCCGAACTGCGGGATGGCATCAAGATCTACTCCAACTGGCCCACGATCCCGCAACTCTACGTCAAGGGCGAATTCGTCGGCGGATGCGACATCGTGCGCGAAATGTTCCAGGCCGGTGAGCTTCAGGAGCTTTTTATCAGAAAAGGACTTTCCGTCCTTCAGCCCGCGGACTGATAGTCCAATTTTATTGAGGACTGCCGTCAACGGCATCACCGGTGGTGATGTCGTTCATTAGACGGACGGTCTTGTCGCGACCCCGATGCCGCCCGTTTTGCGAGAATCCGGGCAGATGCGGTGACAAGGAAGTTCGCCAATCCTAGTTGGCGCTGCCACGTCAGACACGTTAGCGCACAGATCGAGACTGGATAGAAGATGCGCCGAATAGTCGTGACGGGGATGGGAGCGGTGTCGCCGCTGGGCTGCGGCGTTGAGACCAATTGGTCGCGCCTGCTCGCGGGGCGGTCCGGCATTCGCACCCTGTCCGAGGCGATAACGGCCGACCTGAGCGCAAAGGTCGGCGGCCAGGTCCCAGACGTCGCTGTGGATCCCGAAGGCGGCTTCGATCCGGATCGTGCCGCCCCGCGCAAGGACCAACGCAAGATGGATCGCTTCATCTTGTTTGCGCTCCTGGCGGCGGATGAAGCGATCACGCAAGCTAATTGGAAGCCGGAGGACGCGCGATCGCGCCAGCGCACCGCAACTGTGATCGCGTCGGGCATCGGCGGATTTCCGGCGATCGCAGACGCCGTCCGCACGACCGACATCAAAGGCATTCGTCGGCTCTCCCCCTTCACGGTGCCGTCGTTTCTAGTCAACCTCGCCGCGGGTCACATTTCCATCCGCTACGGATTCGAGGGCGCGATCGGCGCGCCGGTGACGGCTTGCGCCGCGAGCGTACAGGCGATCGGCGACGCCGCGCGTCTAATCCGTGCGGGTGAGGCCGACATCGCAATCTGCGGCGGCGCAGAAGCCTGCATTGATCGCGTCAGCCTTGGTGGCTTCGCGGCAGCGCGCGCACTTTCGTCGGGCTTCAACGATATGCCGGAGTGCGCGTCGCGGCCGTTCGACCGCGACCGCGACGGATTCGTAATGGGCGAAGGCGCCGGCGTCGTAGTGATCGAGGCGCTCGATCACGCGCAGGCGCGGGGTGCGGAGCCGATCGCAGAATTGATCGGCTACGGCAGCACATCGGACGCGTTTCACATGACCGCCGGGCGCGAAGACGGGGAGGGCGCTAAGCGGGCGATGCAAATCGCCTTGCAGCAGGCGGGAATTTCCGCGCGCGACATCCAGCATCTCAACGCGCACGCGACTTCGACCCCCGTCGGCGATCACGGCGAGCTGGAAGCGATCAAGACCGTCTTCGGCACCAATGGCGGCGTCGCCGTCAGCTCAACCAAGTCCGCCACCGGCCATCTGCTTGGCGCCGGCGGCGGCCTGGAGGCTATCTTCGCGATCCTCGCGCTACGCGATCAGATTGCGCCGGAAACGCTCAACCTCGACAATCCCGATCCCTCCGCGGAGGGCATCGATCTGGTCCGAGGCAGCGCCCGCGCGATGAAAATCGATCACGTGCTTTCAAACGGGTTCGGCTTCGGCGGCGTCAACGCGAGCGTGGTGTTGCGGAAGATGTGAGAGCGTCAATTCTTGGAAAACGGAGTAGGGGATACGTATGCCTCAGCGGTATGAGCGCGGTTACTCGCGCTGCCGGCCGCATGGAACGTGCTCGTGGATCGAGGGCTGGGCTTCCTCTTCGGCCAAGGCATTTCCCCATTTCACGAGGGCCAGCAGGACGGGATAGAGCTGGCGGCCTTTTTCGGTCAGGAGATATTCGTGAACTCGCGCCGACTTCAGCGAAGACACTTTCTTCAGCACCCCAAGGCGGACCATTTTCTTCAGCCTCGCGGCGAGCAGCGGTTTCGACAAGCCCAGCGAAGACTGGATTTCTCCATATCTGCGAAGCCTGAGGAAACACTGATTCAGTATCAGGAGGGTCCAACGGTCCCCGATCACCGACAATGCTTTGCACAGTGACGAGGATTGCCCGGCCAAGGCGTTCCACTTCATCGGCCCTCTCCCCGCGTCGTTGCCTCTCGTTGGAACCGGTCGGCGGCAGCTCTGACTAACCGCTGCCGGGCTTCGGCAGCTTCGGTTCTTGATCTTTTCATCTTGCGGCCCCCGAGCGGGGCACGTCCGGGAAGAACAGCCACATCGCTCTTGACTTGTTAGACAATAGTCTGTTTTAGATGTCGATTGTACTCCAAATATCGAACACGTCCAGCGAGGATGACGCGGCCAAGCCGCGCTCGGCGATAATTAGTGGACCCGACTAAAATGCGTGGGCAGGATACGTTCAGGCGTCCTGCAGGAGACTATTCATGAGAAGGTCGAGAGAGGAAACGGCGGAGACGCGACGGAACATCGTGAAGGCCGCCGGAATTCGTTTCCGTCAGAACGGGATCTGCGAAACCGGCTTGGCCGATCTGATGGAAAGTGCCGGCCTGACGCACGGCGGGTTCTACCGGCACTTCGACTCGAAGGACCAACTCGTCTCCGAAGCTTCGGCGGGCGCGTTTGCGGCCAAAATCGGCGAGATGCAAGCTTCCGCCTCCACGGCCAGGGGCCGCAAAGCGCTTGAAGCAATCGTCAATGACTATCTTTCGCCTGAGCACAGGAAGGACCGGGCTCACGGATGCCCTCTAGCCGCGCTCGGGAGCGAACTCGCGAGGTCGGACAAGTCGACACGGTCCGCGGCCACCAAAGGGATCCTCAAGATGATCGCCGAAGTCGCCGAACGGATGAAGGATCCGGGCACCGAGCGGGCGAAGAAATCCGCCAGTGTATTCCTCGCGACGATGCTTGGCGCGCTGACGATCTCCAGAATTATTGCTGATCCGAAGGTCTCGAACGAGATTTTGGCCGCCGCACGCGCCAAGTTGTCGTCTTGGGAGTGACGGTTTTTCGGCGCATGCCCCATCACCTGGCCCGACGTGCCGGTCTCCCCGTCTGACGGGCATACGCCGGCGACTCGGCACAAGGGCCCGATCTCGACGCTTCGAGGATCTCCGACAAGAAGGTGTCGTCGTGGACGGTGCGCATAAGACCGCACCGACAACTTCGGTCGTCAACGAGTGCAGCAAGCGGAATCCACATCGCAAATTTGTAGTTTAGCGGGGCGTCGCTGGAGGCGGCGCCAAACCAGTAGTTAACGAGCTTGGAGCCATTTCCTTCACGCTGCGCGGCCGTGGCGACAGAACCGCCACCTGATGCGGGGACGCCGGCATTCCGTAGAGCATGAGCGTCGGCGTCGGTGATCTCTCTCGGACGCCAGCAGAACCCAACACAGCAACCTGGGTCTGCGTGATTGGAAATCCGAATCTTTCGAAAGCTGGACGTTCTTCAGCCTTCGCGTTGATTCCACCAAGCACGACGACTGTTGCGCCGATAATCAAAAAAAGCTTGCTCACGCACACCTCCGTTCAAAGTTCGCGGCGACTATCCAGCAAGGCGCGAGATCAGTTCGGCTATGCTGCGCCAGAACCCCTTAATATGTCGATCGACATCTGATTAAATCCCTCCTCGTCAGATTTGACGCATCACTTTCCTGTGTGGCCATAGATTGCGCTTGTCCGTCCGCGCTTATTATATAGAGGTCAGTTATCATCTAATATAACGGACCGAGCTTGACAGCCTGAAATGTAACTGCTACGGCTCTATTTATGACCGCGAATAGTCGTATGGCGAGTGCTGTCCACATCATGAGTTTCGTCGCTTACGCTGGCGACGAGGGGACGACTTCGGAGGCAATCGCGAAAAGCCTCCAGACCAACCCGGTGGTGGTGCGGAAGATCCTCAAGCTCCTCGAGCGAGAGGGACTGGTCGCTCTTCGCCAAGGCCGCCAAGGCGGCGTCGGTCTCCGACGCGCGGCATCTCGCATTACCGTCGGTCAGATTTACAAGGCGGTTGAAAGCGAGAGCGGAGTTTTTGCGATGCGCGGCCAGGTGCATGAGGGATGCGTGGTGGCCTGTGCGATGAAACGTAGGCTTGGCCCAATCTTCGACGCCGCGAACGACGCCGTTGAGCAGGCTCTCAGCAAAACGAGCCTCGCGGAGCTGGTGCGCGACGTCGGTTAAATTTTGTTCAAAACTGCAACCGACACGGATATGAAAGGAAAATTAAATATGAAAACGAAATTACAACTACCCAAGAACGTGACCATGAACAAGTCGGACGAGAAAAGACACGGAATGCAGGTACGCCAGGTTGTCACCGGCCACGACGCCAAGGGTCGCGCTGTTTTTGTGCGAGACGAGCAAGTCGATGGGATGCCCATCCCTGGCCTAGGAGAGCTCGCCTTCCTCTGGAATGCCGATGAGCCCGCAACCTACCCGAACGCGGGGAACAATCCGGGGGCGCCCGGTATTTTTCCGCCCGTAGGTGGCATCCGCTTCATCATGTCAACGTACTTGCCGAGCGGCGTGGTTGCACCAGAACCCACTCCCGAGATGCACATCGAGGATGGCGACGAACCCGGCTTTCACAGGACCGACACGACGGATTTCGGGGTCCTTCTCTCAGGCAACATTGTAGCCGAGCTTGACGCGGAGGTGTTGCTGTCTCCCGGCGATGTCCTAGTGCAGAACGGAACTCGTCACCGTTGGCGCGTGGTTGGGGACGCGCCGGCCACCATGGTTGCTTTCATCATCGGAGCCCGCCGACTTTAGTGGCGTCGGCTACATTTTGTCCAAAACTGTACCCGACACGGCTATGTTTAATCTAAAGGAGTGACGACAATGGGTAGGCTAGCGGACAAGAATATCCTTATCACCGGCGGCAACAGCGGGATCGGGCTGGCCGCAGCGAAGGAATTCGACCGAGAGGGCGCGCGCGTCGCCATCTGCGGCTTGAATCAGAAGACGCTGCAGGCGGCTAAGGAGGCGCTGGGAGCCGGAAGTCTCGCCATTCGCGCGGACGTCAGCAAACTCGCCGACCTCGATACTATGTTCGCCACGATCGAGCGGGAGTTCGGGCACTTGGACGGCATCTTCGCAAATGCAGGTTACAGCGAGTTCCTGCCGTTCGAAGAGGTAACAGAGCATAGCTTCGACAAGGTGATAGGCTCCAATTTCAAAGGGGCTTACTTCACGATTCAAAAGGCCTTGCCGCTGCTCAGGCGAGGCTCATCTGTCATCATCAATGCGTCCGTTGGTGCGCGCAAGGGGTGGCCGACGACCTCGACCGTCTCGACCTGCAAGGCCGCGGTCGTCCATCTCGCGCGAATCCTCAGCGCCGAACTCGTGGACCGCGGGATTCGCGTGAATACCCTAAGCCCAGGCCCGACGGACACGGCGATGTTCGGTCGCTTCGCTGGTGAAGAGCAGGGCGATGCGGTCAAGGGCGTCCTTGCAACCAACAATCCCAGCAAGCGCATGGCTGATCCGTCGGAAATCGCGAAGCTGGCGGTTTACCTCGCGTCCGACGATTCCGCGTATGTCGTCGGAGCAGACTTCCTGATCGACGGCGGGGTCTCGGCCATTTCGCCCGTGGGCGCTTGAAGCCCTCGTTACTGCAGCGGAGCGGGCGGAATTAGAATTCCTCCACCTTCGATCCAGAAAGGAGGCCCCACGGACGAGGTCGTTAGCCGCAGCAGGCATCGATGGTTTGCCGATCCCGCTCGCGGGAGCCGGCATCGACAGTTTGCTGATCGGTACGCTTTTTGCGTATGGCCCGACAAGCTTGGCAGTTTGCCAACAATGCCGACGCGCCAGTTATGCCTAGGGCGCGCAAAGGTGGCGCGGCCGCTGATGCCGCCGTCGGCGATACGCACAATGTCCTCAGCAATCCAATTTTTCCCTAACCCGGTGAGTTTCATGCCGACGCTTATGCCAACACTGAGAACGGCCAGCCTGCTGACAATCCTGCTCCTCCCCGCGCTGGCGGCCTGCGGACGACAAAGCCAGTCGCAACCGCAAGCCTCGCCGCCGCCGCCGCAGGTCACGATTGCCAAGCCGGTGAGCAAAATGGTTGCGGACCAGGACGAGTATGTCGGCCGCTTTGTCGCCGTAGAGTCCGTAGAGGTGCGGGCTCGCGTTCTCGGATATCTGCAAGCGATCCATTTTAAGGACGGCCAGATGGTGAAAGAGGGTGATCTTCTGTTTACGATCGATCGCCGCCCCTTTCAGATCGCCCTCGCTCAGACACAGGCCAGCCTCGCACAGGCGAGGGCCACTCTCGCATTCGCGGAAAGCGATTTAGCCCGCGCACAGGGTCTTACTATCGGCTCGGTGATTACCCAGCAGACTTTCGACCAGCGCACGCAGGCTAAGCGTATCGCGGAAGCGTCAGTCGCCGCGCAACAGGCCGCCGAGATGCAGGCGACGCTCGACCTCGAATTCACTGAGTTGCGCGCGCCGGTGGCGGGGCGCATCGGGGACCGGCGCGTGTCCATAGGTAATCTCGTCACCGGTGGAACCTCGGGAAACGCTAGCCTGCTGGCCACCATCGAATCAGTTGATCCAATCCGCTTCGAGTTCACTTTGGATGAGGCCTCTTATCTTCGCTATGCGCACTTCGCCGAAGACGGCGCCGGAATGGCCAACCGCGGATTGACCTTCCCGGTCAAGCTCAAGCTCATCGATGAGTCGACGTTTTCTCACGAGGGCAGGATGGATTTCGTCGACAACGCAATCGATCGCTCCTCCGGCACCATCCGTGCGCGCGCGGTCTTCGCTAACCCGGATGGAAGGTTCACGCCCGGCATGTTCGCGCGGGTTCGGATGGCGGCTTCACCTCCCAAGAACGCACTGCTCGTGCCCGACGCCGCGATCGGGGTCGAGCAGGTGCGTAAGTTTGTGCTGGTGGTCGACGCCCAGAATGTCGCCCGGCCGAAGTACGTGTCGCTTGGACCTGTCGTCGATGGTTTGCGCGTCATCACCGAGGGGTTGGCGCCGGACGACGACGTCATTATCAACGGCCTGATGCGCGCGCGGCCAGGCGCAAAGGTAACGCCGAAGCAATCGAGCGACGCTTCCGCGTCGACCGCCGGCCTGCAAACCAGCGCCAATTGAGCGAGAACCGGGGATGCGCTACTCCCACTTCTTCATCGACCGGCCAATCTTCGCTGCCGTCGTCTCGATCGTCTTCGTCATCCTTGGCGCGGTATCCATCGGGCGGCTGCCTGTCGCCCAGTATCCGGAGATCGCGCCGCCGGTGGTGAGGGTCAGCGGTCAGTATCCCGGGGCGAGCGCGGACGTGGTCGCCGCCACCGTGGTTGCTCCCCTTGAACAGCAGATCAACGGCGTCGAGAACATGATCTACATGACCTCGAACTCGACCGGAGATGGTCGTTTCCAAATTGACGTGACCCTCGAGCTCGGCACCAACCTCGATATTGCCCAAGTCCAAGTCCAGAACCGGGTCGCGATCGCGCAGCCGCGTATCCCCGCGGACGTTCGCAATATCGGGGTCACCACCGCCAAGAGCACTCCCGACCTGATGATGGTCGTGCATCTTTATTCCCCGGACAAGTCGCGCGACCCGCTCTTCATTTCGAATTACGCCACCGTCGAGGTCACGGATATGCTGAACCGCATCTACGGCGTCGGCGCCATCACCGTGTTCGGGGCCCGTGACTACTCGATGCGAGTCTGGCTCGACCCGGACCGGCTGTATGCGCTTGGGCTTACCACCGGGGATGTCGTAACGGCCCTGCAAGGCCAGAACGTCCAAGTCGCTTCCGGCGTACTCAACCAGCCGCCGGTTGCCCAACCGCGCGCATTCCAAATAGCGGTGCGGACGCTCGGACGGCTAGTCGATCCGAAGGAGTTCGCCGACATTGTGGTCAAGCAGAGCTCCACCGCGGTCGTTCGCCTTAAGGACGTCGGCCGGATCGAGCTCGCCGCCGTCGACTACTCGACCAATTCCTATCGCGATCTCGACCCTGCGGTTGCGCTCGCCATTTACCAACTGCCTGGGTCGAACGCGCTGGCGACGGCCGAGAAGATCAAGTCGACAATGGATGAGCTCTCGAAGAAATTTCCCGCAGGCCTTGAATACACGATCATCTATAACCCGACCGAATTCATCCAACAGTCCATCGATGCCGTCACCGAGACCATCGTCGAGGCGATCCTCTTGGTCGTCCTGGTGGTCATCCTGTTCCTGCAGACCTGGCGCGCCGCCATTATTCCGATCGTGGCAATACCTGTGTCGCTGATCGGAACTTTTTTCTTCATGGCGGTCTTCGGGTTTTCGCTCAACAATCTGTCGCTGTTCGGCCTGGTCCTCGCCGTCGGCATCGTGGTCGACGATGCGATCGTCGTGGTGGAGAACGTGGAGCGCAACATCGCCGCCGGCCTGGCTCCGCCTGATGCTGCGAAGCGGACCATGGATGAGGTCGGCTCGGCGTTGATCGCGATCGCCCTGGTATTGTGCGCAGTGTTCGTTCCGGCTGCTTTCATCACCGGACTTACCGGCCAATTCTACCGGCAGTTCGCGCTCACTATCACCGGTGCGACGGTCATCTCTCTCATCGTATCATTG
Source organism: Bradyrhizobium erythrophlei (assembly GCA_900129675.1). GTDB lineage: Bacteria > Pseudomonadota > Alphaproteobacteria > Rhizobiales > Xanthobacteraceae > Bradyrhizobium > Bradyrhizobium erythrophlei_A. The sequence goes on from FSRD01000002.1 coordinate 802,583, forward strand.
ACGCTGTCGCCCGCGATGTGCGCGCTGCTCTTGAAGCCGCACACCAATCATCGGCGCGACCGGTGGTGGGTCCGCCCGATTCATGGCTTCTTTCATGTCTTCAATTTTGGCTTTGACGCGCTCGGGCGAGGCTACGGCTGGCTCGTGAAACGTGTCGTGCGCTTCGGCGCCTTGATGATGGTTGTGTATGCCGGGGTGATCCTGTTAGGTCTCAACGAGTTCCGTAAAGCTCCGGTTGGGTTCATCCCGCAAGTCGATCAGGGCTACCTCATCATAGTAACGCAGCTGCCGGGCGGCGCTTCGCTGGCACGAACCGATGAAGTCAATCGGCGTGTTGCGGAAATAGCCCTTCAAGTGCCCGGGATTACCCACGCGGTCAACTTAGTCGGCTTCTCCGGCGCCACCTTCACCAACGCTCCTAATTCGGGTACGGTCTTCGTCGCCCTCGAGCCATTCGAGAAGCGCGCTAAGGATCCCCGGAAATCGGGTCCCGCGCTCCAGGCTGCCCTCCTGCAAAAGCTGTCCACAATCCAGGAAGGCCTCGTTCTGGTCATAGCGCCCCCGCCCGTCCGCGGCATCGGCACCGCTGGTGGCTTCCGCATGATGGTCGAGGACCGCGCCGGGCGAGGGCCGGAGGCACTTCGGGCGGCGGTGTCTGCCATGATGGGTCGCGCCGCACAGACCCCTGGCCTGAAGCAGGTCTTCTCGTTGTTCGAAAATTCGACACCCCAGGTTTACCTCGATATCGATCGCACGAAGGCGCAGATGCTCGGCATTAACGTGTCCGACGTGTTCGGCGCGCTGCAGACTTATCTCGGCTCCTACTATGTCAACGACTTCAATCTACTGGGACGCACCTTCCGCGTAACGGCGCAAGCGGAGGACTCCTACCGGCTCGATCCGAAGGACGTTCTCCAGATCAGGGTTCGCAATTCGAGCGGGAACACAGTGCCGCTTGGCTCATTTACCACGGTCCGCGACGTAACCGGGTCCTACCGCGTGCCCCGCTACAACCTCTATCCCGCCGCCGAGCTCGACGGCGCACCGGCCCCGGGCTACTCGCAGGGCCAGGCCATCCAAGCCATGCAGCAACTCGCCGCCGAGACGTTGCCCGACGGCCTCACCTATGAGTGGACGACGCTCGCCTTCCAGCAGATTCGGGCGGCCGATACCGCGGTTTTTGCCTTCGTGCTGGCGGTGGTTTTCGTATTTCTGGTTTTGGCCGCTCAATATGAGAGCCTGACCCTGCCGCTGGCGGTGATCCTCATCGTGCCCATGAGCCTCATTGCCTCGATCACCGGCGTGCTCCTGCGCGGACAGGATAACAATATCCTCACCCAGGTCGGCTTCATCGTGCTGATTGGTCTTGCGGCGAAGAATGCGATCCTGATCGTCGAGTTCGCCAAGCAGCTCGAGGACCGGGACCGTGACCGCTGGGCCGCGGCCGTGGAAGCCGCGCGGCTGCGGCTGCGGCCGATCTTGATGACGTCGCTCGCCTTTATTTTCGGTGTCGTGCCCCTGGTTTGGGCGATCGGCGCTGGAGCCGAGCTCAGGCAGACGCTCGGCACCGCGGTCTTTTCCGGCATGATCGGTGTTACGGCGTTCGGATTGATCTTCACACCGGCCTTCTACGTCATTTGCCGGTGGCTCGCCACCCTTGGTCGGAAGGTGAAAACCAGCGCGGTGGCGCCGCCGGAACCGGCCGAATGATCCGGGGCATGTTTCACGGCAACCAAAAGGAAATCGCGTCGCTTATCGTAGCTCGGTCTTCGCCAAGATCTCAGCGGCCGAGCGGCCTAGGGCAGCAAACATTGGCAGCAGCGAACTGACCCTTGTGCCATAGCAACGATGGCGCGTCGTTGTTGATCGACGGCTTAGCGCCCGGCGAATGCAGTAGGCCACCAGAAAGCAATCGTAAATGACGAAGACAAGGATCCGATCATGACGAACATAAGAGAAGCCAGATCCAGCAATCGCGTTTCTATAAGGGTGGGTGCTCCTGTCATAAGCAGAGTTGCTCATGTCATTCAACGGATCGGCCTCGCCATGGCCGGCGCGCTATGCGGCCTGTTCGTTGCTGCGCTTATGCTCAGAGCGAACATAGACCTGTTCGATTCCGTCGGCCTCGCCTTCGCAATGATGCTTTTTGGACTCATTGGTTTCTATCTAGGGATCGATACTACTCCACCTCCTTCGCGTGCATCTCGGTTCGACATTCTAGACGCCCGGCTCGGGCCAAAAGTTGAACTCGTCGAAATGTTTGGCGGGGCCGGAACATTCCTTGCCACCGCCGCAGCATTGGCTTCGGTGTATGCCGTTGTGTTTGACGAAGATCTGCCCGTGATCTGGACAGTAGTTGTCGGTTGCTGGTGGTTGTTCGGGGTAGCGATGCAAATCGTTGCAGGTATCGCTGCGCGCACGCGGAAACATCCATGAGAACGATCAGCATGGCGCCGACTCCGTTTTACGCCAGAAATGATAGCTGCCCCGGTGGCGCCGAGTAAGTTAGAAATGAAAAAGATCAGCAAGTGCATTTCCGCAGCCGCCGTTTTCTTGGCCTTTCCTCCTAACGCAATAGCGGGATCCGCCTACGATGGATCTTGGAATCTTGTTTTCTTAACGCAAAGGGGTACCTGCTCCCACCTACGATTTCGTCGTCAACATCTCAAACGGGATCATAACGCGTCCTAATCTCTTGAAGTTCAGAGGATATGTCGCGAAATCCGGTGCAGTTCGTGCTTCGGTCACCGTCGGAGAAAAGTATGCATCCGGCTCGGGAAGGCTCTCTGGTGCTGTTGGTCACGGAACTGGAGCGGGCGGGGGGAAACGCGCGATGTAGTGGATATTGGACCGCGCAGAGGAACTGACTTAGCGGAGATTCCTATCCGGTACCGACAGCGTCGTGGTCCATCCGCAGGGCGCACTTCAAGCAGACAATGTCAGGCGCTTGCCGCTGTGGCGCTCGCGGGCGGCCAAACGGGACGCATGGCGGTTTCCACCACCATCACTTCGACGCGAAGGAAGCGCTGCTCGAGACGGCGCTGAAATCCGTATCGCAGGTGGCCAAGTGTCCAGGATCCCGGCAAAAGCGCGATAATTCCGACGGTCGGAATCGCGGATGCCGGGTGACCCCGCGTGTAGGGACACCACGCGATAGGGGACTACGATCGCAAAGCCGCGCTTCACGCATGCGCGAAGTGCGACGGCTCACAAGGGATGGTCACCAGCAAAAATGCACCACGATCTGGAACCTCGACGGCATCGCGGGGGGGGGGGGGCGCTGTCCACAGATAATTGCGCGCAGCCTATCGCGCCATCGATTGGTCACGCCGATGGGTCCTAGCCCAACTTGCGCAGAATCGTACCCTCCCTATAGGCAAATCAATGCCTTAGCCAAAAAGTTGGCACTACATTTTTGGTGCGGGGTGAAGATTAAGCGCTGTGTTCGAGAGCTGGCAAGTGTTGCTGGGCGAGGCGCATTCGCTTTGGCAGGACGATACCGAGACGATTGAGGAGAGCGGCCTGTGCCGGGTCTGGCTGGGTCACGCAGCGCAGGCGAATCTGACCATGCGCTGCGGTCGGCAGAACGACGTCCTGGGACTGAATGCGTTTGAGTTCTTCCAGGATGATGCGCGGCGAATTACCGAGACCTGCGCGGCTCTGCCACATCTCCAGGCTCTTCCACAGCACGAAGGCAAGAAAGCAGACGAGGATATGAGCCTGCACGCGATCTTCGCGCTGGTGCCAGATTGGACGGAGGTTGAGTTGGTCCTTCTGGATGCGAAAAGCGACTTCGGCCTGCGTGAGCTGGATATAGGCCTTCCAGAGCTGCTGATCGCTCCAATCGCAGATGTTCGAACGCAACAGATAGGCGCCTTCTGAAAGGGCGGCCCAGTCGTCGAAGGCGGCGTTGTAAACGACGCCAAGGCGGAAACCCGCAGGGCAGCCATCCGGCTCCAGCGTGATCGCGAAGCGGGCGGCGGATCGCTGGTTTTGCTGCAGGATGCGGCCGATCTGCCGGTTCACCGTCGCCGGATCGATGCGTTTCTTCGAACGAGCCAGCCGCGCGGCCAGGCGCCCGAGCGCCTCTTCGATCCGCCGGCTGAACTTGTCGTGCATGGCCCGCTCTTTGCTGCGCCGGTCGGCCGAGCGGCACAGGATCACGGTCTCCCCGGTCTCGGAGTGGCGCGTGAGTTTGACCTCGACGCCTTCGTGGACCATGCGCCAGCCATCCGAGCGAGCGAGTTCAAAGGCGAACTTCTTCAGTTCCGACTTCGGCGCGCCGATGATGTAGCGCCGGCCGGTCTGGCGCAGCCAGGCCAGATTATCGGCACTGGCCATGCCGCGATCGGTGATCCAGACCCGCCCCAGCATGCCATGCCGAGCCTCCATGGTGGCTACGATCGTCTGCAAGGTTCGCGAGTCGTGGGTGTTGCCGGCGAACACCTCGTAGCCCAAAGGAAAGCCGTCGAAGGTCACGACCAGGGCGATGCACACCTGCTTGCAGTCGGGGCGATGATCGCGCGAATAGCCGCGTTGCGCCTGCGGATTGACCGCGGCCTGGCCCTCAAAATATGTGCTCGTCACGTCGTAGAGCAGCACCTCGTTCTGGGTCGCAAATAGCTCTCCGCAGCGCTGCGACAGATGCGCTTCGAGCTCGCTCTTGTAGGTGAGCAGATGATCGAGCCCGCGATAGAGCCGATCCTTGTTGACCTCCTCGTCGTCGAGCTGCAGCAAATCTGGAAGCGCCGTGCGTCGATACCAGTCCTCCGCGATGTGCAACTCGCTCGACGGTTCGCAAAACCGCGCGGTGACCAGCACGGCCGCCATCTTCGACCACGCGATGCGCTCCTTGCCGATTGGAAGCAACCGCTCGCACAGACCCTCAAGCCCGGTTCCGCGCCACAACGCGAGCGCCAGATACACATCGCCAAACTGACGCGGGCGCTCGATGCGGATGCCCTTCAACCGCACCGACACCGTCAATTGCTCGCTACCATCATCGAACAGCTGCGCGCGCTCGGGAGTTCCGATCAGCCGGTGCGCCAGCGCCCGTGCCTGCAAGCGGCCTTGCTCATCGAGTTCGCCGAGTTGCGCCACCGTTTGCTGAATGACCCGACGACCAACACGCACGCTGCGCACAACTCGCCAATAGCGATGAACCTTGCCGTCTTTGCGTATCGTGGTGTGGCGCAGATACATGCGCCCGAATCAATCCGACTCGCGGCCTCCAGAAAATACCCTAGGTTGGCACTACACGCCCAAATCCCCGCTTCGCGCCGTCTAACCAATTGATCCGATTCAAGTCACGCGATGCAAAATTCCCGAAAATAGCGAAATCTCGCCTCTAACTGCGCAAGTTGGGCTAGCCCGCACGACGGTAATGCGTAGGTGATTGCCCCGTCCACTTCCTGAAAGCCTTGCGGAAGCTTGTCGCATCGGCGAAACCGACTCGCTCGGCGACTTGATCAATCAACAGGTGGGTGTTTTGCAGAAATTCGGTCGCGACCGTCCGGCGCATATCGTCGAGCACCGATTGATAAGATAGCCCGTCCTGCGCCAGCCGGCGATGCAGTGTGCGCAAGGACAGGCCTAATTGCGCGGCGATTTCCTTAGCCGGCGGAAAACGCGTGGAGCTGTTCAGGCAGGCCACGCGAATCTGCCGCACCAGATCGGCTTCTCCTGGCTGTTCAGCCATTACCAGGTCGCAGAACTGTTGACAGACCTGTGCGGTAATAGGATTTGCATTTGGACAAGGGTAATCCAGCAGGCTTGCACCGAAATGCCACTCCATGGATTCAGCACCAAAATCGATCGGACAGTTGAACATCCGCTCGTAATTGCGCCAATGCGCGGGCGCTCGAAACGGAAAGATCATGCGTGTCGAAGGGAAGGGCGCTTCAAGAACTCTGCTGAAAAGCGCCGTCATCGAGCTTCGCCAGAATTCCGCGGTGAAAGGAAGCAAGCCCCCCAATGATTCAACGCCATGGCTGCGGAGAATCGCGGAGCCGTCCTCGATACTTAGGCTGATCTGCGCCACCACCGGCCCCGCCATCGTGATGTGTTCGAGGGAGAACGTAAGAGCTTCTCCGAATGTGGAACTGCTAACCATCGCGTAGCCCAAGATACCGTAGTCGCTGATGCGTTGCCGGGCTCCCGCGAGCAGTCCTATGTCGGGGCGCTTAGAAAGCGCGCGTGCATTACGGTAGATCGTTAGCCGCTGGCGATGTGAGATTCGGGCTTGAGGGTCTTCCAGTTGCCACGGCCGCACGCCCGTGCGCGCGAATAAGTCCTTTACGGATACGCCCTGGGCAGCCAACTCTGCGGCCAGCGCCGCTAATCCGAGCAGGCTTTGGGTCGGCGCGTCGAGGTCAGCCGACAACGAACTGACGGTTTTTATCGTGGTCATCGTTTCCTCAAGGCCAGTAAAATCCGGCGCATTTATTGCGCGCATTCTGGCACATTTTGACCTCTCTTGTCATCGTCACAGTCGCCAATATTGGCAGTTTCAGACCTGAACAATGGCATTCTTTGACGTTGCCGAAGGCGAGGATCGGCGGCAACTTCCAAACATGGACGCGTGACGAGTTGGCCTAACCGAAGCCAGAGCAGAACCCTCGCAGCGATCATCCGGCCGCAATGATACGGCCGGCGACAGGAGGAAGAAGCACGCGCGGTTCGTACCGATATTCCAGCTTATCCCGCCGTCGATCGGATGACAGTTACGACCGGGAATAATTGCAGCGATTTCTCGGGTGGCCCGAACATCGCCCCCCGCAGCTGCCCCTTGGCCCGTCTTATTTGGATCGGAGAGAGAGCACGTCAATGACAACAGTCGCGCACGAAATCGACGGTGCCGTGGGCATCGTGACGCTTGCGAAGCCGCCGCACAATCTTCTCGACGACGCCTTGCTCGAGGATTTGATGACCGCCTATGAGGCGGTCGTGGCCGAGGGCGCGCGGGCCATCCTACTGCGGAGTTCGATGCGCCATTTCTGCGTCGGCGCTGAGGTTCAATCCTTCGGCACCACGACGGTCATCCACACCAATAAGAAGAAATTTGCCCAGCTGATGGACGTGATGGAGAACATTCCGGTGCCGACTGTCGCAGCGCTGAATGGCGGCGTCCTTGGCGGCGGCCTGGAAATCGCCCTGACCTGCGACATGATTCTTGCCGCCGATACGGCTTTCCTTGGCCAAGTGGAGGTCGCGGTCGGGCTGCACCCGCTGCTGGGTGGCACCCAGCGCCTGGTGCAGCGGGCCGGCGTCGCGCGTGCGAAGGAAATCTCCATGATCGGCCGCCGGCACACGCCCGAGGCCTTCGAGCGCTGGGGCATCATCAACCTTGTTGTGCCCGAGGAGGAACTGGCCGCCTCGTCCATGACCTGGGCTCGACAGTTGGCCGCCGGTCCCACGAAGATCATCGCCGGCATCAAGATCCTGGCGAACGAAGCGGCACGGCATGGCACGGCCGCAGCCGATGCCCGCCAGGTCGAGATCAATAGCATGATCTGGAACACCGGTGACCGGAAGCGCGGTATCGACGCATTCTTAACGACGGGTCCCGGCACGGCCGTCTACGAGGGAGACTGACGATGTCGGCTCCTTTGGAAGGCTTGCGCGTTATCGACTTTAGCCGGGTGCTCGCCGGTCCGCACTGCACCAAGGCGCTTCGGGATCTCGGTGCCGACGTGATCAAAATCGAGCCGCCAGCGGGCGACATCGGCCGCGTCGCCCTGCCGCATATCGGCGACATCGGGCTGTATTACGTGCAGCAGAATGCCGGCAAGAGAAGTCTCAGCCTCGATCTCAACTGGCCAGAGGCGCGCGAGATCGCCAAGTCGCTTTGCCAGATGGCCGATATCATCGTCGAAAACTTCCGGCCCGGAACGCTGAAGCGCTTCGGCCTCTCCTACACGGATGTGCGTGCCTACAACCCGCGGATCATCTACGTCTCGATCAGCGGCTACGGGCAGGCGACGTCCTGGCGCAACCGCCCGGCCTTCGCGCCGACCGTCCAGTGCGAAACCGGGCACACTGCCATTGTCGAGACCCATTTCGGCGAAGCGCTGACCGAGGTCCGCAACGACGCCAGCAGCCACGCCGATGTCTACACCGGGCTGGAAGGGGTCATCGCCGTCCTGGCCGCGCTTGAGAGCCGGCACAAGACGGGCGAGGGACAATATGTCGATGTCTCGATGGCCGCGACCATGCTTTCTATAAATGAGCGGGCGGGCGCGCTGCTGTCCGAGATCGATACGGACGGCGAACCGATCATCCTTTCGGCCAGCGACTCCCACATCTTCCAGCTGCCGGGCGGCCGACGGCTGACGATCGCGGGCAGCCCGATCTACACCCCCATGTTCCAACGCTTCTGCGCGATGATGCGGCGGAGCGACCTGCTGGCAGACCCGCGCTTCGCGACGGCCAGGCTGCGCCGGCAGAACCTGGCCGTCCTGCTGGCCGAGGTGCGGGCATGGATCACGACCTTCAGCAATATCGAACTGCTACAGGCGCAAGTCAGCGAAGCCGGCCTCGCAGTTGGTGAGATCCGCACGCTCAACGAATTTGCGAAGTCCGACTGGGTCAAGGAATGGAACGCCATCATCGAGGTCGACGACCGGAACGGCGGGACTACCCCTATGCCCGGCAACCCGTGGATCTTCAGCGGATCGACGTTGCCTGCGCCCGGCGTGCCGGCCTTCCAGGGCGAGCACAACTACGAGATCCTGACCGAGGCCAACGTCCCCGAAGAGGTGATCAAGGATTTGCAGCAGCGCAGGATTCTCTTGAGCCGTCGCAGCATTGCGGGCGCTTACGACTGAGAGAGGACGCCGTGTCATTTGAAATCAACCATACCCATGACGCCAAGGCGCGCAGCTGGGTCGAATCCACTAATCGTTCCGGCAGCGACTTCCCGATCCAGAACCTGCCCTGCGCGGTTTTTCGGCGGCGGCACAGCGCCGAAGCCTGGCGCGGCGGCATTGCCATCGGCGATGAGGTCGTCGACCTGGCGGCGTTGAGCCAGAAAGGTCTGTTGCAGGGGCTTGCGGCCACGGCCACGGCAGCGTGCTCCCAATCCACCCTCAATGCCTTTTTTGACATGGGGCCGTCGGCCTGGCAGGCGCTGCGGCATGGGATGTTTCGGCTCCTTGGCCTGGACGCCAACACCGAACAGCAGCGCACCTTTGCCGAATGCCTTGTGCCGCAAAGCGGCGTCGAGTACGCGGTGCCGGTGCAGATTGGCGACTACAGCGACTACTATACCTCGATCTACCATGCCGAGAATATCGGCAAGCTCGCTGGGCTAAACACCGCGACACCGAATTTCAAATGGATCCCGCTCGCCTATCACGGCCGCGCCTCGAGCATCGGTGTTAGCGGCCAGAAATTTCGCCGGCCACTCGGTCAGGCAAAGGCACCAGACGCGCAGGCCCCGATGCTGCAGCCGACGCAGAAGCTGGACTATGAGCTGGAGTTGGCGATCTATGTCGGCAAGTCCAACCAACTGGGCCAGCCGGTTTCGGTGTCCGACGCCGAACAGCATATCTTCGGCATCGGCCTCCTGAACGACTGGTCGGCGCGCGACATCCAGTTCTGGGAAATGGCGCCCTTGGGACCGTTCCTAGGAAAGAGCTTCGCCACGACGATTTCGCCCTGGATCGTCAGTCTGGAAGCCCTCGCGCCGTTCCGCCTGCCTTTCGAACGGCCGGCCCGTGATCCCCAGCCGCTGCCTTACCTCGATGCCAAGGCGAATCGCGCCGCCGGCGCCATCGAAATCACCCTTGAGGTCTGGCTGGGATCCTCCAAGCAGCGTGTTCAGGGCGTTCCGACCAAACGCGTCTCGAGCACCAGCTTCAGGCACCAGTATTGGACTATTGCCCAGATGCTGGCGCACCACACGATCAACGGCTGCAACCTCACGATCGGCGATGTGCTCGGCACCGGCACTGTGTCGGGCCCGACCGTCAGCGAAGCCGGTGCATTGATCGAACTCGCGCTCAACGGTGCGGCGCCGGTTGAATTGGCGACGGGCGAGAAACGCTCCTTCCTCGAGGATGGCGATACGGTAGCCCTTCGGGGATTTTGCGAGAAGCCAGGTTTCGCTCGGATCGGCCTCGGCGAATGCCTGGGTGAGGTTCTGCCGGCGCTTGATGTCCAGAGAGGCTACTGAGCGCTTCCTTCTTCAAACTTCCACAGGCCTCCACCAAGGAGCACCCATGACCTCAGCCGTCGAACTATATGACAAGGCAATTATCAGCCGACAACCGAATTTTGACGAACGGAAGACTCGGTCGGAATTCCGCAAGGTCATTCCCAATCTCAAGACGGTTGTCGTTCATTGCTTCGACCCGCGTGTGACCGGAGGCATTCCGCCTGCCGTCGCCAAGGCGCTCCCCGGCCAGATCTACCCGGGAGAGGTCTTCGAATTCGTCGGCGAAGACGGAAAAAAGAAAATCGGTTCGAACACTACGATCTTTCCCGTCGTCGTTGCCGGCGGCCGCGCGTCCGGCAGCGCGCAACGATCGATCAGTATCGCGTGCCATCTCTTCGACATCGACAACGTCGCCATCGTGCATCACACGGATTGTGGCGGGACGCACTTCACCCCGGAAGGATTCTTGGAAACCTTTAAGGAGGAGTTCGGGCACGACATCACGGATCTGTGGGACGCCGACGATATTAGCATTGAAAACTTCACGCAGTCGTTACATCGCGACGTGCGAAGTGTGCGAAATTCTCGCGGGACGCCAAGGCACGTGAATGTCTTTGGTTTTCTTTACGACATCGAAACCGGCCAACTTCTTCTGGTCGAAGAAAACCCCGGCGACCCGACCGCGCCTCGCGGGGCCCCTTGGCGATAGCTCTCGATGCCGCAGAGTGCGGCGCGGAGATCACCCTCGCATTACCGTAATCTCAACCATGCACTCAGGAGATGAATGATGAGCACGCAGACGGCTCTGGTAATCGGCGCGACGGGCAAGACCGGTCAGTACACAGTGCAACATCTTCTTGAAAGAGGTCACGCTGTCCGCGCAATGGTCCACAAGGAGGACAAACGGTCGGAAGCGCTTCGGGGCACGGGCGCGGAGGTGGTGATGGGTGAACTCTTGGAGCACGACGACGTCGTCCGGGCAGCAGCCGGCACCAGCGCGGCTTATTTTTGCTATCCCGTTAGCCCGGGACTCATTCCGGCAACGGCGTATTTCGCGGACGCGGCCAAGCGGGCGGCGCTCAAAGTTGTTGTAAACATGTCGCAGATTTCTGCACGGGAAGATTCCAAAAGCCACGCCGCGCGCGACCACTGGATCGCCGAACGCATTTTCGACTGGTCCGGCGTTCCGACCGTCCACCTCCGTCCGACATTCTTCTCGGAATGGCTGTTGTTCCCGTTTGTGCGCTCGACCATTGTCGACAATGGCATCATCGATCTGCCGTATGGCAACGGACGCCATGCTCCAATCGCAGCGGAGGACCAGGCGCGGGTTATTGCGACCATCCTGGCAGAGCCGGCCGCTCATGTCGGGAAGACCTATACCCTCTGCGGACCGACTGAGCTTGATCAGGCCGGAATTGCCGCGGCCATCACCGAGGTGCTGGGCCGCAAGATCAGCTACCAGCCGCTGACCATTCCTCAATATCGGGAGCGTCTCCAGAAGGCCGGCTTGTCTGAGTTCATGATCCAGCACTTCTGCGCGGTCGCCCTCGACTATCAGAACGGCATCTTCTCGGGCGAAGACAAGATCATCGCCGAACTGACCGGTAAGCCGCCGATGACCGTGCAGGATTTCGTGGCGTCGCACCTAGAAGCCTTCAGGCCGGCGAACGCTGCAGGCTGACGCATGGCAGCAGCGGAAGGTTCTTCTGAGCCGCCGCAATCCGATGGGGCCGCCCGATTGAGTATGAGGACGTTCTGGATCGAACTTAAAAAATGAATATTGGGAGGAATAGATGCTTCAGTTATCGCCTGACCGAGTTCGCCAGATCCTGTCCGATCCGAGTTTCGTCAAGCTTTCGTCTGCCCGCGCGAAGCTCCGATGGGGCTTATCGCTCCTGACCCTGTTTGCATTCTTCGGGTTCATTGTTTTGATATCGGCGGCGTCAAAGGGCCTCGGCACCAACATTGGAAGCACCAATATTCCGATCGGGATAGCTATGTTCCTTGGGATGAACATTTTGGTGGTGTGTCTAACCGGCTTCTACGTTCAACGCTCCAACTCGCGGTTCGACCAGCTCAATCGTGACATCAGAAAGGAGTGGGATCGATGAGAACGCTTTGGGTCATCACCGCTCTTCTCACCGCGTTCCCCATGTCGGCATTTGCTCAAACAGCGCCCAGCGTGAAACATGGTCCGAACTGGATCGCTATCGGGATGTTTCTGCTGATCGTCTTGGTAACCCTCGCAATCACCTATCGATCATCGGGAAGCACGAAATCGAAAGTCGATTTTTACACAGCGGGCCACGGTATCACGCCGCTACAGAACGGACTGGCGATCGCGGGCGATTTCCTTTCCGCAGCGGCGTTTCTTGGCTTCGCCGCACTCGTCTATTCGACAGGTTTTGACGGCCTCGTTTATGCGCTCGGCTTTCTGACAGGCTGGCCTATCGTGCTGTTCTTGATGTCCGAGCGGTTGCGCAACCTGGGCAGCTTTACGTTTGCGGATGCCGCGTCGTTTCGTCTGGATCGAACTTCGGTGCGGCTGGTCGCGGCGACCGGTAGCCTTGTGGTCGTACTGTTCTACCTTGTTGCCCAAATGATCGGCGCGGGAAAGCTCGTCCAGCTTCTTTTTGGTGTTCACTATATCTATGCAATCGCCTGCGTTGGCGTCTTGATGATCGTCTATGTCACGGTTGGCGGCATGCAGGCAACCACCTGGGTGCAGATTACCAAGGCCGTCCTGCTGCTGGCGGGCGGCACCCTGATGGGCTTGGTGATACTCTGGCATTTTGACTTCAACCTCGGACGTCTTTTCGTCGAGGCGAGCGAGATTCACCCGAAGGGAGCGGCAATTCTCGCGCCGGGTGGACTGTTCGCCGAACCCGTTTCGGCAATATCGCTCGGACTCGCGCTTGTATTCGGCACCGCCGGCCTTCCGCACATACTCATGAGGTTTTTCACGGTGAAGGACGCGGCAGCCGCGCGGAAATCGGTCTTCTACGCGACTACCTGCGTCACTTATTTCAGCCTGGTCATACCGTTGCTCGGATTTGGCGCGGTCGTGATCCTGATGCCGGACTCGAATTACTTCAACGTCGGCGCCGGAGGACAGTTCAACAAGGTCACCGATCTCATCGGTGGGACGAACATGGCAGCGGTCCACCTTGCGGACGCGCTAGGCGGACCAGTTCTCCTGGGATTCATGTCTGCCGTCGCGTTTGCCACGATTCTGGCGGTTGTAGCTGGATTGACGCTTGCCGGCGCCTCAGCGGTCAGCCACGATATTTATGGTCAGGTCATTGCTCGCGGCAAAGCGTCGGACACCGACGAAGTTCGCGTCTCGAAGATTGCCGCAATCGCAATCGGCATCATCGCCGTCCTGCTCGCTTTTGCCTTCGAAAACCAGAACGTCGCTTTCATGGCCGGCTTGGCCTTGGCGGTCGCCGCAAGCTGCAATTTTCCTGTGTTGGCGATGGCGATCTTCTGGCGCGGAACCACGACGCGCGGAGCCGTTGCAGGAGGACTGGTTGGTCTCATCAGTTCGGTCCTTCTTGTCGTCTTCAGCAGGACGGTTTGGGTAGCTGTTTTCCATTTCGCCGCTGCGCCGTTTTCGTATGACAATCCGGCTTTGTTTTCCATGCCGCTCGCTTTTCTGAGCATCTTGATTTTTTCGGTTACGGACCGGAGCGCGCGGGCGGAAACGGAGCGGCAAGCCTTCGACGCTCAGTTCGTCCAATCAGAAACCGGTATCGGTGGTTTCGAGACAAAACCCAACCTCGCGGGAAACGCCGCATGACCTCAGGCGCGCGATCCGCAGACGCGACGAAACTCTTTGGATTACCCCAGCTCAAGCAGTCCGCGTAATGAGCGGTTGTGGAATGGCCGCTTGTGGCGCAAAGCGGCCGTTCGTACGCAAACCGCATCCCGTGACTGATAAGGAATAAGTAGAGAGTCTATAGTTTGGAACAGGCTCGGGGAGGGGGCGCTTAGCCGTTCATAGTGGGAAGCCGCGACATCGGCGCGTGCATCTTCGTGACTTTGGATCGGACCGGCTGCGGCGCCCTGTTCCAGAGGGCGCCGCGGCCGGTGGGACGATCAGGTGGCCGGCTGCGCGACGCCTTTGATGACCTCGAGATCGGCCGTCAGCGTCTTGCCCTTGGTTTCCGGCCCGAGCAGCACGGAGATCACGACTAGGACCAGGAAGAGTATCGTGCTGATCATCATCGGCATGGCGAAGCCGAAGTTCATCTGCACGGCCAGATAGGTCAGCACCGGCGCTACCAAGCCGCCCCAAATCGCCCCCTGATGAAAGATGAATCCGGACGCCGTCGCCCGCACCTCGGTCGGGAAGCGCTCGCACAGGTAGCTCGGCATTTGCCCGTAGATCGAGCCGCCGAACATGCCTTGCACGATGAACGCGCTGACGATGTAGATCGGATCAGTGGTCCACAGATAGAACGGCGTCAAGAAAATCGCAATCGTCGCCGGAACGATCATGCCCGGCCTGCGACCCCATATGTCCGAAACGAAGCCCCACAGGCTATTGCCGGCAAAGACGACGATGTTGGCCCAGAACACCGGCGTGGCCACCATCAGCGGCGTCCAATTCAGTTCCTTCTGCAGGTATGCCGAGAACAAGGCCCAGATCGAATAGTAGACGCAGAAAGTGCTGGCTATCCAAAAGCAGGCCGTCAGCGTATTGAACAACAAGCCGCGCTTGAAGATGGAAAGCAAAGGCGCCTTCACTTCGGTCTTGGTTTCCCGCTGTTGGCGCTTATTCTCGACCCAGACCGCGGGTTCGTTCACGTAGAACCGGATCCAGACCACGACGAGGGCCGGCAGTATCCCGATCCAGAGCAGGCCTCGCCACCCGATCAGGTCGAACAGGAAGCCGTAGGCGAGCGCCGATAACGCGAAGCCAAGCCCCCACGAGCCCTGCAGCACGCCGCTCATGAAGCCGCGGGAGCGCGCCGGCCAGGATTCCATGGCAAGCGCCGCACCGGCCGGCCATTCAGCGCCCATCCCGATGCCAAGCAGCGCGCGGAAAAAGAACAAAAACGCAAAAGTTGGAGAAAAACCGGCGATGAAGTTGCAGAGCGAGTACCAAAGAATGGAAATCATCAGCGGGGTCTTTCGACCCATCCGGTCGGCCATCCAACCGGCGGCCGTCGCGCCCACTAGGCGCAGCCACAGGGTGATGGTGAACACTACAGTGACCGCGGTTAAGGGAACGTCGAATTCCTTGGCGATCGGCACCATGATCAGCAGAAAGATCGTGAAATCGAACGCGTCGAGCGTCCAACCCAGCCAAGCCGCGATCCACGCCTTCCATTGCTCCTTGCTTGGCTCCTTCCACCAGGGGATTTCCGAAGAGGAATTAAGCGTGATTGACATGGCATGCTCCGTTTGTTGGCTTCCCGGTTGCTCAAAAAGAGATTGCTGGCCGCTTGGAAAGCGGCACGCAAAGGTGGGAAGATGAACGTGAGTGGAGAGCCAAAAGAGACGGCAATCTCCCGAGAGATCATGCCTGCCGACGGCAGCAACCCTGCCTAGCGCAATGAACGGGGATTTCGGCACGTCCCCGCCTAACGGAGGGCGGCCCTTAGACGAGTCGACAGCTTATCTCTCACCAACGGGCGTGGCAAAGAGTAAGGATTGCTGTCACCTTTCCAACGCCGCAGCTCCATTGCCTTCACGAAGTTTCTAGCAGGAACAGCAGCTAGACCATGCGCCGCAACAAGCCGATGAGATGTGCCACGATCTTGGCGTTTGCCGCGTCTTCAAAGGGATAGCCGTGAACGACCCAGGAGCCCGCTCGCGGACTTGGGTCACATCCTGAGCTGCTCGAGATAGGAGATGTTCGCCACCGTCTTTTTCATTGCTCGGGGTCTTGTTCGGCGAAGCGTTGCGGCCATCGCACGAGAGGCGACGCGTTTGCATGCTTTGCCGCGAGGTCGTCTTGTGAACGAACGGCAGCCGCAATGGCCGGAGGAGAGGGTTCTAAAACTACCTTCTCAGGCCACTTGTGGTCCGACCGAATACGGATGTGCAGCTTTTCGCTTAGCTGCGGTTTGCGGATAAGGCCGGCTGTCGGGTCTTGGAGATACGCATCGGCCGCAAACAGCAGCACCAGCAGAACACCTCCTACGTACATGAAATACGGACCAATGGGCATACCGGCCTCGACTACGGTGGGTTCATATCTTCTGCGCCGTCCAGTACCCAGCGCATCGCGCATTTCCCGATCACCCGCTCCAGACTCCTTGGCCTGAGATGCCGTTCAGCCGACCTGATCCGGACGCATACCTTTCTCCGACGACGACAGATGCGCGAACGGCACCGGATTTCGCTACACGTCCTTTGAACTTCGGAAGATTGGGGTGCGTGACCAAGCCGCTCGAGATGATCACGGTGAAATCGTAGCGCGGATCGCAGGATCCCCTCTGTGTCACGAAATTCAGATTCCACGATCCATCATAGGTGGATCTCGCCGCAGCCGATCGAACAAGCGATAAGCAGATTGTTGCAGCGGCGAGCGCGACAATCTTCTTTTTCATCTTCCAAGCACCTTCCAAGACGGGCCGCCTCGCTGCCCTGATTTTGATCCAACTGCGAATCTAGAAACGAAAGCATCGGAGCCACTCGTCGAGGGCTCTGCTTCACCTTGGTGAGCGGCCCGCCCGCTACGTTACGACCTTGTTGCCTCGATTTCGGACATCGAGGTTATCGGTCGGGGAGGAGTGCGGGCCTGTAGCAAGGACCTTAGGAGGTCCTCAGTTATCCAACTGATCCCAATGACCGACGCCAATCGGGCGACCGCCGAGGTTCTTCAGCAACTCGCTTGGCATCGCAGTAGGCGACGCATTCAATTGGGAGGGTGCTACGCTCCAAGCGACATCGGCTCTGATCGCGGCATCCTGTGCGGGCCTATCGAACTCAGACGATCATCGCTTTTACAGGACCTCTCCACGGGCGCTTGACGATATGAAGGCGCCAAACCGTGCTGCGCGAGGAAGTCGATGAACGCGCGCAGCTTAGGTGAGAGATATCGGTTCGACGGCCAGATCGCCTTGAGACTGCCCTGGCAGTCGAGACCAACCGTCCAGTATCCGGCATAACGATCCGTCGTTAAGCTGGCGCCGGACGGTGAAGTCAGGCACGCACGCGATTCCCATTGCGAGCTCGGCGAAGGAGATGAGAGCCTCGGTCGCGTTCGCAACCGCCGTGACCGGCAGGTCCAACTTGGTCGTCTCCGCGTCCACGAACGACCATCGCTGAAGTTTTCCGGTCGCCGGGTCCTTGAGATGCAGGCAGGCGTGGTTGACGAGATCTTCAGCGCGACTGGGGATGCCTCTCTTTTCAAGATAGCCAGGTGAACAGATCAGTACGAGTTGGTAGGATCCGATCCGGCGGGTCATCAATCGTGAATCGTTAACTTCGCCCGCTCGCACGACGACATCATAACCGCCGTCGATGATCTCTCCGGGACCTTCCGCGAAGTCGATATCGAGCTCGATCTCAGGGTATTGGCTCATGAAGGCGGAAAGAGCCGTCGTCGCCAACCCGCCAAGCAGGGGCATGCTCACGCGTAGCCTTCCTTTTGGGGTACTCCTCGTCTGAGCGAACTCCTTCTCGAGTGTCTCGATTTCCGAGAAGATGCGCCTGCAGCTCTCCAGGAAGAGTTGGCCTTCTTGCGTGAGAGTGATGAAGCGTGTGCTCCGGTGGAACAGTCTGACTCCGTGCCGTTGCTCCAAACGCGAAATGGCTTTTCCTATAGCCGAGGATGACAAGCGCAGTTCTCGACCGGCGTCGGTAAAGCTTCGCAACTCTGCTGCGCGCACAAACGCGTTTAGGGCGCTTAGGCTATCCATGCTGGACCTCTTGAGGCGTCGAAGCTGACGAACGCTGTGGGAGGGGCTGGGATCGTTGGGATCGAATGCCCGTACGACAAATTTTCACCAACTCTCCCAGACTCTTATCGTCGAGCATCGAACAGTCCTGCGCCGAACGCGAGTAAAGAGTCGTTATGGGCTGTTAACAATTTGATAGTGCTGCGAGAATTGTATTGAAGTCGGCCGCGGCTGGCCGGCAAGCTTCTGGGAATGATCCAGAGCTAGAGGCTTTCGACCTTCTTACCGAGGCTTGCCAGCATCTGCCTCGCCCTGTGCAAATCTCTGCCCCCATCTTCCGCGGAGCGCTCGCACAGTCGCGTCAGAACAACGAAGGCTTCGTTCTCGCGTCCTTCTTCTGCGCAAAGTTCGGCCAGGCTTAGGCCGCCGCGCAGCTCCCAGGAGAACGCGCCTTGGATCCTTGCCGCCGTCATTGATTGAAGAAAGAGTGCTCTCGCCTTTTCTCGATCGCCCTGTCGCATTGCGAGACATCCAAGACCTCTCAACGCCTCCGGCGTACTCCAGCCCGAGTCGCCGGCCGCGAGCCTCTGCCAGACGATCTCGCCGACGAAGTCTGCGCGGAGAGTGGCGAGCATGTCAGCGAACAAGGGGTTTGTGACGCGCGCCATGATCGCATCGATGTGGCGGAGTGAAGCGGATTTTGGTTCTTGTTCGAGATCGGCAACTCTCTCATATATTTGCGACCAGAGAGGCCAATACCCGTGCGGCAGGTCTGCCGAGTGCTCCTTCAGCAACCCTATGTACCTCCCGGCGGAAACCAGATCGTGAGACCAGAATGCCATTGGTATGGCGGCATTCGACAGTATGTAGCAGATCGTGGGCGCATAGCCGAGCTTCAAGGCTTCCTGAACTCCCTCCTCGGCGACGGCAGTAGCGCGGCGCGTGAGGCCGAGCGGCCACAAGATGCGGGCCAGATGGGAACGCGACGCCACACGATGATCGTACTCGTTGAAGCTCATGTGGAGGGTTCGAACGAAGGTTCCGGGATGGCCAACCGCGCGTTCGGCAAAGCCGCGGGCCTCGTTCAGGCGCCCAACGAGGAACAAGCCGAGAGCCATCAGGCGATCCCTGACGACGAGCATTCGACTATCCGCTGCGACTTTGGCCACCGAATCGAACCGTTCGCAGAACTCCAATGCACGTCGATAATCGGCATGAAGGTATCGTTCGCGGGTGAGCTGCCACAAAGCGCATAGCTGGAAGCTCGTCGCGCCGATCTTCTCGGCGATCGCCAGCGCACGCGCAGGTGCCGACGCTATCGTCGGTGCCGTGCCGCGCGCATTGAAGACGGCGACGCCGAGAGCCAGTCTCAGCTTCATTTCGGACTCGGATCCTTCCAGTCCGAACCGATCTACGAACTTCAGCGCATGCTCCGCTCGATCCGCGTACTCCTTGTGTGTACCGAAAACCCTATCCGGGTTTATCGAATGATAGAATCGGCTAAGTTGGCGCGATGATCGCGCTGATCTGCTTCGTTCTGGCCGTGCTGGCCTCGCCATTCAAGTCGAACATCCGGCTTGAGGCGGAGAATGCAGTGCTTCGACATCAGCTGATCGTCTTGCGACGCAAGCAGAAAGGCCGGGCTCGGCTCACGAACAACGACCGCTGGTTCTTCGTTCAGCTCTATCGCTGGTTCCCGTCGATCCTTCCGGTTCTCATGATTATTCGACCCGAAACGCTGGTGGGTTGGCATCGGGCCGGCTTTCGCCGCTATTGGCGTTGGAAATCGTGTCGACGGGGAGGGCGACCGCAGATCGAGACAGAATTGCGCGCGCTGATCCGGCAGATGAACACAGAGAATTTGCTTTGGGGTGCGCCGCGCATCCACGGCGAACTGCTCAAGCTCGGGTTTAGCGTTGCTCAATCAAGTGTCGCCAAGTATATGGTCAAGCGACGCGGGCCTCCAAGTCAGGAATGGCGGACTTTTCTGCGAAACCACGCGCCGGACATTGCCGCCATGGATTTGTTCGTAGTACCGACCATTGGCTTTAAGCTGCTGTATGGCTTCGTCATCATCCGGCTTGATCGCAGAGATCTCGTCTGGATCGGCGTCACAACCAACCCGGCGGCGGAGTGGGTTGCACGTCAGATCACCGAGGCTTTTCCTTGGGATGGCGCTCCGCGCTATATGATCCGAGATCGAGATCGAATCTACGGCACTGTCGTCACGCGCCGACTGCGTGCCATGGGTATCCGAGACAAGCCAATTGCACCGGCCTCGCCTTGGCAGAACAGCTTTGCCGAACGGCTGATCGGATCGATCCGGCGCGAGTGTTTGGACCACATCATTGTCCTGGACGAGGAACATCTGCGTCGGATTCTGAAAAACTATGCGGACTATTACAACGGCGTGAGAACGCATCGGTCATTGAACAAAGATGCGCCTGTCTCTCGCCAGGTTCAGCGATCCGGCGTCATAAATTCGCGCGCCATACTGGGCGGACTTCATCGTCAATACGTTCGGATTTAGATTTTCGGTACACACAGCTATCAGCCAATCTCTTGTATTCGAGTGAGGGCTGTCGCTCGAAACAGGGTTGCTTGTTGAAGGCAGTGCGGCAATTCAGGTGGCGAGACTTGTAGACGGCGTCCTTCGTGTTGCACGTTGTTTGTGAGTCGGGGTTTAAAGATGGTCGGTCGCGCAAAATCCGTCGGCATTGGCGGCAAACCGCTCAAAAGCGAGTTGCATCATTGCTGGCCGCGCGGTCTCTCGCGTCTATGGCAAGATTCTGACGGCAAAGTAACGCGATTATCTTGGGACGGAAGCGAACTTAGGGCTCCTCCAAAACAGTTCGGTGCGATTACTAATGCTCACCATATGGACGTCGGCGGCCCGTGGTCAACTTCGATTGAGCAGATGTTTGGAGACGCTGACAGCGCTTTGCCAGGCTTGGTTACAAAACTCGAAAACTTGTCCTACCTTGAGATCATTGCGCCAATCATGGCAGACCAGCTTACCCCAACTTCGTCGAGAGGCTGCATGACGTGGTGGGGCTTTACGTCAATCCACCCGAGCATGCCATCGTGCTCTCGGTCGACGAGAAGAGCCAAATCCAGGCGCTCGATCGCACCCAACCGGGGCTGCCCCTCAAGAAGGGGCGCGCCGCCACTATGACACACGACTACAAACGCAACGGCACCACTACCCCGTTTGCCGCCTTCGACGTGCTCGAAGGCAAGGTCATCGGACGCTGCATGCAGAAGCATCCGCATCAGGAGTTCATCCGCTTTCTCAACCAGATCGAGGCTCAAGTCCCAGCCAAAAGAACCGTCCATCCTCGACAACTATGCGACCCATAAACACCCGAAGGTGCGCAAATGGCTCGATCGCCATCCGCGGTTCACCTTCCATTTCACGCCCACCTCTTCATCGTGGCTCAATGCCGTCGAAGGCTTCTTTGCCAAACTCTCCAAACGGCGCCTCAAACGCGGCGTATTCCGATCGGTCCGTGAACTCAAGGCCACCATCAACCGCTTCCTCGACCAAACCAACAATGATCCCAAGCCCTTCACTTGGACCGCAGATCGGGACAAAATCATCGCCGCCGTCAAACGAGGGCACCAACTGTTAGATTCGATCCACTAGCTAGAGCCATTAGTTTCCAATCCCACTTGTCTTGCGGCAATCTCAGAAACGAATCGTGATGTAGGATTCCGCCGCTGCCATTCCATTTCCCGGTTGCATCGAGACGCTTAGGCCGCGGCCACAAGGGACCCTCGTGCGATGTCGCGAAGCACCGCAGCTTCCTGGTCCTTTTCAGCGAGGCGGGAATTGAGAATGTCGCCGATGCTGATGACGCCAACGAGCTTGTGTTCCGATACCACGGGCAGGTGGCGCGCACGCTGGTTCGCCATCTGCCGCATCACGTCCGCCACAGGATCCTCCGGGCTGACGATCAAGCCGATTTCAGCCATGGCCGCACTGACACCTGAAGCCAGCGCGTCATTGCCTCGTGCCGCGATGAAGCGGACAATGTCACGCTCCGACAGTAGCCCGACCAGTACTCCACGAGCATCGACGACGAGAAGCATTCCGACCTGCTCATCCGCAATCATTGCTGCCGCCTGACGAATCGAAACGTCAGGTGAAATCACAACAAGCTTCGCATTGTTGGCCCGAAGAATATCCTGAACACGCATTTGTGGTCTCCTTTTCAGTCGACGAGTGCTTACGAATGGGACACTCGTTCCTTTGCGGTAGAACGATTTGGCGCGGCGGAGCCGATCGCAGTAGTATGCTCGAGGGGATAAGGCTTATGCTGCCGCTGAATGCGCCTTTCTCCTCAGCGGCCTCGGCAGATAACCAGCTTGCGATCCAGCTCTTTGTTCAGCTGCTGCTGTTGGCTCTCCCACGACGCCGCCGCCTCATTTCGGGGGACGTCACTCTTTCGTGGTTGCCGATGACCGACCGGAGCAAGCCAGGGCAGATGCGACGTCAGCTCAATTGTGTCGTTTAGATAGTGCCTTACCAGCACCGCATGGCTGTTATCATCAGTTGCGGTCGCGCGCGCCAACGGGTCCGTCAGCGTACTCACCCTATCTTGCTGCGCGGCCGCCATTGCAGGCGAAACCAAGTCAAGCAAGACAACTCCAGCTATCACGGCAGCATATCTGGTCGAACGCTTGGTTGCTGCATTCTGACGGCCGATTGCGCTCTCGCAGGCCGCATGAATTTCAGCCATCGCGCGGGCGGCGGCTTCAACGGCGGGAACAGAGGTAAACATGGCAACACTCCTTTCTGTGTGCTCGGGATGAGCAACTCCGCTTTGGTGTCACCCTACAGCGCGAGTTAAGCCGGTTAATGCTGCCGGGGATCGAACATATGCTCGTTCATCTCACTGACTGAACCTCCTCCGAATTGATGGACACCTGTAGTAGGCTCGAGGGAGCCAGGAGGTGTCGGATGGAAGCACGTCAACGTCGGTCGTTTACGGACGAGTACAAGCGGCAAGCAGTCGATCTGGTGACTTCGAGCGGTCGCTCGATCGGATCGGTGGCCAAGGAACTTGGCCTGCGCGGTTCCGTGTTGCGCCGTTGGGTCGAACTACGTGGGGCTGGGCGGGAGCCGACGGCAACGGCGCGGCGCCCCGCAACGCAGGCGACGGTGCCGTCGGCGGACCTCGCGGCGGAGATCGCGCGTCTGCAGCGAGAGAACGAACGGCTGCGCATGGAGCGCGACATTTTTAAAAAGTCGATCGCGATCTTTGCTGGGACGCGGACATGAGATTCTGTTTCATTGAAGATCGCAGCAGCTGACTACCGGGTGTCACTGATGTGCGACGTGCTCGGTGTCTCGCCGGCCGGCTACTATGCCTGGCGAGCGCGCCCGGAGAGCCGGCGGTCCGCATGCCAGGCAATCCTAGGAGTTTCAGCCACTCGCAACTGCCAGTTCCCGGAGCGGCGGCCTTCCAAGGAGAGCACAACAAGGAGATCTTGAAGCAGCTACACGTTCCTGAAGAAGAGATCTGCGAAATGCAGCAGCGAAACATCATTGTGAGCCGACCCTGGTCAGAAGCCTGGACCGCCTTCGAACTGGTCTATGTTGGCGTGTTCCGTATTGTGAACGTGCCGACAGAAAACCTGCACCCGCTGATCATGATCGAATGCCCGCGGCTGTTGTTCCCGTTCGCACGGGAGGTCATCGCGACCTCCGTGCGCGACGGTGGCTTCCCGCCCCTGATGCTCGATCCTTGTCGAGTTTGTCGGCTTGATCGGGATACCCGGAACCAGCGGCACATTGAATACCGCGGTTCGCGAGACAGATCGAGGTCGGCGGAGTGCTATCTGATCGGGCTCTCGATCGACGAGTGGCCTGAGGAAGTCACTGACATGCAGCGCTCGGCGAAGGGCGGCGGGGTCGTGTCCTCGAAGTTGCTCGGACGATGATCTGTCATGCAGCCAGCACCCCAGGCTGGGGCGGCGACCTCCTGCCCGATTATTACGTACGGTGTGGGCTTGGCGCTGGCTTCCTTCGCTAGCGCCGGAGCGCCGACAGAAAGGGTCACGGCCACCGCGAGCAGTCCTACAAGATTCCTAATCATCGCTATTGCTCCTGGTTGGCAGGCCGGTATCAGCCTGTTGCGCCAAGAGATAGCGGAAGCTGCAGGACGCCGGAATTTACATCGTGCTCATATTGCTTGCTACGATTGGTATGAGCAGGCGCGAGGGGTCGATGCCGCGCACCGCGCCTAAGATCAATCCGCGCCGGACACCTCGGTATGGGATATGGTCTGCACGCTGCTGTCATCCCTCAATGCGGGGTCAGCTTGAACGGTTTCGCTTAAGAATTCGATCACGGCACGCATGCGTGGCGGCAGGTTGCGGCGTGAAGGATAGACCAGTGTCAAAGGAAGGCGCGTGGGCGGAAACGCCGGCATCAGGACACGCAACCGGCCCGCGGCGATATCATCAACGACAAGCAGATGTGACAGGAGCGCAATGCCATGGCCATTCAACACAGCGCGGCGCACGGCCTCGGAATTATTGGCGCGAAATCGGCCGCGCACGGACGCCGGCACGGCGCCTTGAGGACCAGCGAACCACCACACATCGTCGCGGCCCCATCGATAGACGATGCAGTCGTGCTGTTGCAGATCGGCGGGCTCTTTTGGCGCCACGCGACCCTTCAGATAAGCCGGCGCGGCGACAAGTAATAAAGTGGCCGCGCCGATCCGGCGGGAGATCAGCGCGGAATCGCTGACCTCGCCGACACAAACCTGGAGATCGATGCCCTCTTCGATGAGATCGCGCAGCCCGTCATGCAGGAGGAGCTCGATCGATAATTCGTCGTGCTTTTTGATCAGCGAATCGAGCTTGCTGCTGAAATATAGCCCTAGCGAGACCGGAACACTCAGGCGGACGCTCCCGACCGGTTTGGTCCGCCGCCGCCCCGTCCGTTCCTGCAGCGCGTCCGCTGAATCGACGAGCTGCTGAGCCGCTGGCACAAGCCCGCGTCCTTCGCCCGTGAGGGTGACGGCATGTGTGCTGCGTTGGACCAGGCGGGTCCCAAAATGCTCTTCAAGCGCGCTAACTTGTCTCGACACTGCTGGCTGGGTAACGCCGCGCTCCTCCGCCACGGCCGAGAACGAGCCGACTTCGGCGACACGAAGGAAAGTGCGAAGCGCAGCAATGAGATCCATGGCTCATACCCAAAGTATCAGACGTTATAAGGCGACCGTGGCTTCGCCGCCGTGCAGCCGACGCTATTTTCATCGGCAACCAAGGCCTCGGATCCTGTTCGATCCTTATACCGTAATTGAGATGAGGAAATGATGCGGTAGCATGACTTGTGCAGCGAGGCTCCGAGAGATGGCTGACACACGATCGCTGCGGAGGCTCGCCCAATAGGGATTGTCGAGCTCTAGCCAAGACGCAATGAAGAGGGCAAGACAAACGGAGGCCCACAGCCTGAAACCGAACAGCAGCGGGGGCCCGCGACTCGCGCTGCGTTCGCCAGCGTCACCCGCGGTCTGACAGAGTCCTCATGGTGGCACTTGCGGAGACAGCTCCTTCTGATCTGGCCGACGAGCTCACCGCGCCTGCGGTTGCGAGCATCGAGATTGCCGACCATTTCACCTTTTTCCTTATCGTGTCTTCCGCGATTTCTTTCCTGCGGACTCAAAATTCGCGCCCGCGGCGACAAGGTGCCCGCCGCCGACGACCTGAAGCTGGTGGCGAAGCCGGTAGTCTACTTTCGTGCGCGAGTCCAGCGCGTCAATATTGACCCGGGCCTGGATTTCCGGAACCGGGGGTGAAGCCGACCTGATTTGCTCACTTTGAGGTCTTCCCTTCGTGACCCGGCGCAGACTTTTGCAAACCCTGCCCTCAAGTGAGCTGCTTGAAGTTCTGTAGCGCGGGCCACGCGATCACCCTCTGCAAACCTGCGCATCGCTCATATCAAAACTCCTTATCCGATCTCCGAGCGACGGCGCCGATGCGCGCCTTCATCCGTGTTCTTTACGGCTCCGCCTGACCTGGGACGGGACGAAGCGTCCGCGCGTCTTCCAATTGTGGCTTTTGGCAAACGACAACATGGTGCTCAGCAGCGTGGAAGTGCGCCGTTCCTGGCGTAGTTTTCCGGCCTCGCCGCGGCCTTTTCAGCTCTCTTCGATTGAGCTGGAAAACGAGAGCCATCTCAATCCTGTACACGGGCGCCTCTAAGTAGCGCTCTCGCCGTCAGATCGGCTCGGGATAGGCATGAGGTTTATCCAGCGCTTCAGTCTTCGTTTGAGGCGGGGCGAGTATTCCCAAGGTTGTGATAGCGCCACAGGCCGCGATGGCGGCCATCGCAAATGCCCATGTAGCGTATAACCCGTGATCGATAAGCGCGCCGCTCAGGAGAGGCGCTGCAATATTGGCGCTCGACATCAGCGATTGATTAAGCCCCATGATTATACCTTGACGATTGAGCGGGACGCTCCGAGACAATTCTGCAGTCAGGGTGGTTCGGATAAACGTCGTGCCAAGGATGA
Source organism: Bradyrhizobium erythrophlei (assembly GCA_900129675.1). Classification (GTDB taxonomy): domain Bacteria; phylum Pseudomonadota; class Alphaproteobacteria; order Rhizobiales; family Xanthobacteraceae; genus Bradyrhizobium; species Bradyrhizobium erythrophlei_A. Next base: position 829,126 of record FSRD01000002.1, read on the forward strand.
TCAGCGTTAGGAAAACGGCAAGAAAGCCAATCTTGCCCACAATGGCGATACCAACATATCCCGCACTCATAACCGCGAAGGCAACCAGCACGATGATCCTGTCGGAAGCGAATCGACCCGCCTGAGTGAGCAACAGGCCTTGGACGATGATATTGATAAAGCCGGCATAGGCGAACACGACCCCGAGTTCTCTGGCTCCAAAAGGGTGCCCGTGCCAGCTAAAGCGGGCTGACAAGAATAGTGCAATCTGGGATAGAAACATCGAGTTGACGAAGAAAAACAAAATCAGAAGGCCCAGCAGGCCCCAGACGTACGGCATCAATAGCAACACGCGAGTAGCCTTCGGCTCAGGGGCGCGCAGTGCGGAGCGAATTCCGGAAATAGGGCGATCTGACGGAAGCAGCACGATTGTAGCAACGATGCTGATTAGTGACAAAGCTGCGGCTGCCCAGATCGGCGCCGTGACCCCGAATTGGACCAAAACACTCGACAGGGCCGGACCGACCAGCCAACCGGTTCCGATCGCACCACTTGTCGTGCCGAGCGCTTGGGTTCGTGCCGACGGTGCGCTGTGCTCCGCAGCATAGGCATGGGCAACGGAGATATTGCCTGATGTCAGTCCGTCGATGATTCGTGCCAGGAAGATCAACATCAGACTATTGGCCGCCGCAAGCAGCACGAATCCAGCTAAGGTTCCGATCTGGCTGACGATCAGGACACTTTTGCGTCCGTACCTGTCTGACAGTGTCCCGACCAAAGGACCGGCAACAAGCTGACAAAGGGCATAGACCGAAATCAGAGAACCGACAATGAAAGGGGTAGCGCCGAGTCTCTGCGAATAGAATGGCAGCAGCGGCAGTATGATTCCCATTCCCGTGGCGTCGATCGCCACGACAATGAACGCTGGGATCAGCTCAAGAATCTGAGTGTAGCTCGCACCGGGTAACTCGTCGTACGTCGTCACGACGCTGCTTTGACCTTGCGAACTGGTCAACGGTTCGGTTCGCCGCCCGGGGTTTATCGAGCCAAGTGTTCCTTCGACAAGGTTGCTTGCGACCAAACCGCAGCTCGCCGCAATCAGCCGTGGTTCCGGCGCTGCTTGATCCCCCAAGCGGGGCTTCTGGTCCGGGAAAGATTCCATGGTGCGCCTCCGTCGCGATTCTCGTCATTAGACGTATCTCAACCTATTTAGTTGTAACATGATAATCATCATGCTACCTAATTCTGCATGGCACCCTCCCAGGCATTCATTCATGCTGAATTCGGCCTCTTGATCTCGCGGGGGGATCACGCCCGGCAAGTCACGCAGCGTATCTTGGCGATCGAGAAGGCCGGGCCTTTCGTCCCGTAGCTCCCTCCAAAGCGGCAAGCCTCATGTGAGCTTCCTTTGCAGGATAGAGCTGAGTGCTATGATTGTTTATGCTGCGGCGAACCGAGCGGAGACTGTTCCTAAGCCAGTGATGGTGGCCTCGAACGCGTCGCCGGGGTTCACGGCGACCATGAGACCAAGGGCGCCCGACAGGACGATGTCTCCAGCGCGCAGCGGTCTCTTGCGTCGTGCCAGTTCGCCAGCGAGCCACGCCATCGCGTTGAGCGGGTTACCGAGGCAAGCGGCCCCCGACCCTTTGGAGACCACATCGTCCCGCCTGGTCATCTGCATCTGCAAGGCACGGAGATCGAGCCCGTCCAGCCTCCGGACAGGACCGCCCAAGACGAAAAGTCCGGATGACGCGTTGTCCGCGACGGTATCGACGATGCCGATGTCCCAATTCGTGATGCGGCTGCCTACGATCTCGAGAGCAGGCATGGCGTAGCCGACCGCCAGTATCACGTCCGCGATGGTGGGCTCCTCGGCGTTGATGTCGCGGTCGAGGAGGAAGGCGACCTCCGCTTCGATCTTCGGCTGCAGCACTCGCCCGACCGCGACCGGCTCGTCTTCCCCGACCAACATGTCGGCAAAGAGCGCACCGAAGTCCGGTCGGTCGACGCCGAGCTGCTTCTGCACAGCCAACGAGGTCAACCCGATTTTGCTGCCGATGAGCCGGCGTCCCTCCGCTTGCCAGTGCGCCGTGTTTTCCTGCTGGATGGCGTAGGCCGCATCAAGGTCGAGTTCCGCCAATTGCGATCGGATCGGCGTGATGGGTGTACCTGCATAGGCTTCTCGGATCCGGGCTGCCAGTTCGCTGTGTTTGATTTGTTTGCTCATCTTTAAGGTTCTGGCTGGCAATATTGGACTGCGGAGTTCCACGATGCGACAAGCTCAAGTTGGCGGATCGAACAGAAGCGTTCCGGCGGTGCCCGGTTCAGGCTGCTTGCTACGCGAATAATTTTGCGCCCACTGCTGATCTCCGAACTGAGCGGGCAGGTCGTCCGCATGCGCCGGTCAAGATGCACGGCCCTCAATTCGGAATTCCAGGCCGGCAGCCACTGTCCGCAGAAATTATGCGCTTCTTCGGTCGTGAGTGCCTGAATGTGATAACGTTTGGGCATAGGCAACCGAATCTCGATTGATACGGTACCGTATCAGAAGTTGAAGGCAGATGCAATCCGGTGTCGTATCACGGTCGCGTAAGCGACAGGCGAAGGACGAAGATGTCTCGCAAGATTGGGTAGCGGCGGGACTTGCTGAACTGGCAAGAGGGGGCGGCGTCGACAACGTTCGTGTCGAGGTGTTGGCGGAACGACTGGGGGTGACGAAGGGCGGATTCTATCGTCGTTTCAAGGACCGACGGGCGTTGCTGGACGCGATGCTCGAGACGTGGCGAGACGGACGCATTGCAGCTATCCGGCGGCAGTCTGAAGAAGGTGGCAAAACTCCCGCAGACAAGATCCGCTTTTTGGGCAGAATCTACACCGAACGGGCTAACGAACAGGGTAACGCCATCGAGCTTGCCGTCCGCCAATGGGCGCGTGGCGACCAGACGGCTGAGGCTGCCGTCGCGGCGGTCGATGCGGCCCGGCTGAAAGTCGTGAGCTCGCTGTTTCGGACCGGGATGTCAGCACAGGATGCGGACGCTCGCGCCGTACTTTTCTATGCTTTCTTGTTTGGCCAGAGCATGATGTTTGTCGATGAAAATCCGCGCAAGCGCGCAGCCCTGATAACAGCCTGTCTCAGGGCTCTGACGGAAATCGAACAGAAGTAGTCACTGAATTTCTGGCCTGCGTTGCCGTTCAGGACATGCATTGCAGCATTTCGAGCGCGGCTAACGTCCAGGCGTGCCTGCCCCGATTTCACGCAATGGTGAACTCCTCCGTGCTCAGTTGATACGGAACCGTATTGCCAAACGGGCGCGACCTTGATACGGCGTCGTATCAAGGATCCGCCCGTTCGGCGAGAAATGGTGAGGTGTTGCGGTGGAACTCAGGCTTTTCAAGGAAGATCATGCGCGAAGCTGAAGAGATCATCGAGGCCGTCTCGAGGGCTTTCTGAACGGCAGGGCGAGCGCGCTCAAGGTCGCTTGAACGCGTCACGGTGAAGGCGCTCGGGAGGCGCCCGGCGACGACACCGCGGCGCTGCCGGCCGTCAATCGCGAGCTCATGCAATCGATAGCCAACTGACGAGATTTGTTCCCAGGAGACGAAAATGACAGAACACGTTCGCCGCGAATTGACTGGTGGGATCATGACGCTCACCATAGCCCGGCCCGACAAGAAGAATGCACTCAATGAGGCCATGTACGCCGCGCTGTCGGACGGACTCGAGCTTGCCGAGCGAGATCCCGCCGTGCGTGTCGTCCTGTTTCAAGGAGAAGGCGACAGCTTCACCGCAGGCAATGACCTCGCCGTCTTTCGCACTGCATCGAATGGCCAGGATGGACCCGATGAGGCGTTTCGTTTCATCGGCAATCTCGGCCGCGCGACTAAGCCGCTAGTGGCAGCCGTTCAGGGAAACGCGGTGGGGATCGGTACGACGATGCTGTTGCACTGCGATCTCGTGTTTCTGGCGGCGGACGCGAAGCTGATGGCGCCCTTCGTGAATCTCGCCCTTGTACCAGAGGCCGCATCAACCTGGCTTCTGCCTGCGCGAATCGGGCACGTCCGCGCTTATGCGATGTTCGCGCTTGGCGAGCCGTTGGATGCTGCTTCCGCCCTGACTTGCGGTCTCGCCAATGCGGTTGTGCCGCGCGCCGAGCTTCATGCCAAGGCGCGCAGTGCCGCGGAAGCGTTGGCAAAGCGGCCAGCGGGTTCCCTGAGCCATACTAAATCGTTGATGCGCGAGACCGAGCGCATTGCCTCGCAGATCAGCCGCGAAAGGGCCTTGTTCGGGGAGCGTCTGCAGTCGGCCGAGGCCCACGAAGCTTTTGCGGCGTTTGCCGAACGCCGCCCGCCGGATTTCTCGAAACTTTCCGGCTGAACCTGAGGTCGCCTGCGCACGGAGGGCTGCCGCATTTGGGGGCCGGTGGCCCCTGTTGTTTTCAGGCCGCACGTACTCCGTCCAAGAAAGTGGCCATCTGATCGCGAAAGGCGTTTGTCTCTTTGATTTGGGTGGACCTCTTGCGGCTTGCTGGCTTCTTACTCGCTACCGGATCGCCACCAGCTTGCAGTCGCGATGTCAGAGACCCGCGATATCGATGACGGAGGGTACGATTGAAATTCGACGGCGTGTTTGATGTTCTGGTGAAATGTTGGGATGAAAACGGAGAAGCAGCGGACGACCATTCGGGACGTTACGAGCGAGTAGGGGATGATGCATTCCTGGTGGCCGCAGCCAAGTCGCGGTGCGGAGAGGCGCCTGTCACGTGGCTGCTGCCGACCATCACCGACATGCCGATGACCACAAGCAGTGCGATGCCAGCCCAAAAGCCGATCTGCTTTGCTTGTGAGAAGAAGATCGCATCGACGTCTCATCGATGTAGATGCCGCCGCCAATAATCCGGTTGTACGGTTTGAATTCGGCAGCAAAGGTGAGTTTTGGCACCGGCTCCTCGCTGCCCGGACGCGGGAAACGTCTGGAATAAGGGCCGGCGAACGGTCCGGCGTGGCGACTGAGAGGTGGTTGCGAGCCGGGACCGTTGAGCGGGCGCCGGGAGGCAATGGAATCGCCGGCTCTCGATCACGTGCGTTCCGGCGGCCGTGGCCTCAAGAGGCAGATCTCCAGTCGATACGATCTAGCATATAGATGATACCAGCTGACATTCAGACTCTCGTGTCGGGCTCATACGGTCGCTCCGCAATCGGTCCCTTAAGTTTGCCAGAATCTAAGAAGCAAATCGTGTGGTCGGATGCATGAGAACCCGAGACTGCCGCTCCACCATCACCAGCCCCGGACCCGCGGTGGAGCGGGTTTTTTCGGCGGCCTGCAGTCTCGTCACCTTCCCGGCGACCCCACCTCAGAGAACGCCACCCGTTAGCGGAGCCCGACCAGTTCAGTTTGGTAGCTTCATGGTTCGAGTCCTTGATAGCCACTAGGGCGCTAACGATCCGTAGGGGCCGGCGGCATACTTGATCTTCCCGTCCACCATGGTGAGAACGGAGCCGATTGTGCCGATCTCATCGATCGGCACCTGCATATAATCTTTATCGAGAACTGCGAGGTCGGCAAGCTCGCCGACCTCAAGCGCATCGCGTTTGCTCCGCTTAGCCTGATAGGCGCATGATAATGGGCGAACGGTCCCAGCCCGCACGGCTGGGGCTGGAGGTTAGCGAGCCGGGACCGTTCTGCGGGCTTAGGGGACGAAGGAAAATTGCCTGCTATCCATCATCTGCGTTCGGGCGGCCATGGCCTCAAGAAGCAACCCTCAAAGTTGATACGATTTGGCATACGGATGATACTTCCTGCATCCGGGCAATCTCGCGAGCGACGAGCGGCGGCCTCTGATCGATGCGTAAGGGTGCGCCACCGGAGCAGCGCAGCCGACGCCGCAGCGTCATCATCTCGAACAGATTCGGCTGAGCCGATCGATCGCGGCCAGGGAAACTCAAGTTCGAGACGATCCAGCATGTGGACGACACTCGCTGGCATTCAGGGTCTGATCTCAGGCCCTTACGTTCACTCCGCAATCGTTGCTCAACGCAAACGAAGGAGTGTCCAAATGTATCGTCTTTCAATTGTCGCCGTCGCAGCCGTTCTGTCGGCACTGACGGCAACCCCGGTGGCCTTCGCCAAGGAGCATGACCACGTCCGTAAAGCGCCGCAGTACATCAACATCGTTCGTCCCAGCCAAGGCTACGCCATTCCGCGATGGTCCTACGCGGCGGCTCGACCGCCGGTCCACCACGACGCTACCCCTAGCTACTTTCCGGCGCAAAATTGAAGCGCTCGGTTTTTGCGGGAGAATCGCTCAGGGCATGGAAAACTGCAAGGTCGGACAGATTTGAAATTGACAGGGGCGACTGCGGTCTGATTCATTCTTGTGAATGGTTCGAGATCGATCCCTTCGAGCGCGCGAGAAGCTTGTCGGCAAGCTGCCGGTCACCGGCGAATTGCTGCGTGGCTCGCTGCTGGAGCGCACCGTCCGACATACCAAAGACTGCCCGAAATGCGCGCGTGGCGAAGGGCACCGGGTGTTTGTTCTGACGGTCACCTATGCTGGTGGACGCACGCGGCAACTCAGCGTGCGTCGCGAGCGCGTCGCCGAGGTTCGCCGCTGGCTGAGCAACTATCAGAAGCTGAAGCAATCGATCGAGACCATTTGCGAACTCAATCATGATTTGCTGCGTCCGGAGCCGCGTCGAAGGCGCTCGGGAGGACAGCGTGATTGAGATGCGCCGAGCGCAGCTCAGCTTTGGTGACGGGTTGATCGCCGAAGAAGTGAGCGATCTTCGCGAAGGTTGGATGGAACACGCCGACCGGGTGCTGGCGGATGAACAGATCGTAGCTGCGGTGTACGAAGCGCTGGCGAGGCGGCATCCCAAGAGCCGCGGTCGCGGTCGGTTGGGCGCGCCGGCCGAGATGGTGTTGCGCTTATTGATCCTCAAGCACATCCGCAACTGGAGCTATGGCGTGCTGGAGCGCGAGGTGCGCGCCAATCTGGTGTACCGCGACTTCACCCGCGTCGGCGCCGGCAAGACACCCGATGCAAAGACGATGGGACGTTGGGGTCTGGCAGTGGGGCCCGAGGTGGTCAAGCAGATTCACCAAAGGCTGGTGAAGCTGGCTCAAGCCAACGGGTTGGCAGCGGGGCGCAGAATGCGCGTGGACACCACCGTGGTGGAGACCAACGTCCACTATCCGACCGATTCGAGCTTGTTGGGCGATGGCGTGCGGGTTCTGATCCGCACCATGAAAAGGATTGGCAAGATCGCCGGCGAGACTGGCGCCAAGCTGCGCGACCGCAGTCGCAGCGTGAAGCTGCGGGTCCTGGACATCGCCCGGGCGGCGCGCTCCAGAGCCAAGCAGAGCCGGGAGAAGCTCAATCGATCCTATGGCAAGCTGCTCAATGCGACCAGCCGAGTGGTGGGACAGGCGAAGCGGTTCTCCAAAGAGGTCGCCAGAGGAACCAAGCGCGCAAGGAACGTCCTGCAGCAGTTGGTGCTCGAAGGCCTGCGCCAGGAGCTCGACGCGATGGTGCCGCTGGTCAAGCAAGTGATGAAGCAGACGAGAGCGCGTATCTTCCGCGGCGACACACACGCCGAAGGCAAGATACTCAGCCTGTTCGAGCCATCGACGGAGATCATTCGCAAAGGCAAGGCCGGCAAGCCGAACGAGTTCGGCAAGATGGTGAAGTTGCAGGAGGCCGAGGACCAGATCGTGATCGACTACGAGGTCTATGATCGGCGTCCGAGCGATTCGGACCTGCTGATAGCCGCCATCGAGATGCATCGAGCAATGCTGGGGCGTCCGCCGCACATGGTGGCAGCAGATGCCGCATTCTACTCCGCCAAGAACGAGGCGGCAGCGAACGCCCAGGGCGTCAAGCGCGTCTGCATTCCCAACCGTTCGACCAAGAGCCCCGAGCGCAAACGAGAGCAGAGGAAGCGCTGGTTCCGCAACGGACAGAAATGGCGGACCGGATGCGAGGGACGCATCAGCGTGGTCAAGCGGCGACACGGGCTCGATCGCTGCCACTACAAAGGCGATGCCGGAATGAAGCGTTGGGTCGGGCTCGGCGTCATCGCCGACAACATCGTCAACATCGGTCGCGCAATGGAAAAACAATCCGTCCAGTAGGCGCCTCAATCTAAGCCAACTCGGGCCCGCCGCTCACCCCGGCGGGTTTTGTTTTGCGGCAACCAACTGACCTCAATCCCGGAAACGTCAATTTTGCGCCGGAAAGTAGCTACAACGATCCGTCCAAGTTTGGCGGCGGCGTTGCCGGTGACGCGCTGAGGCTTCGAGATGCCAGCACCGCGCGCGCCTGGATGCGATCAGCTAGCGCGTTCACTAACATAGGATTGGGACAGTTTGCGTAAGTTAGTGCGTCTTCGGTGCTTTCTGCGACGGCGGGTCGTTTTGTTGGAAACTCGCTGCGGGAATTAGGACGGCCAAATCATGAATGTGCTAATCGGCAGGCGGGCTGCGGAAACATGGCCCATCGATCGCTTGCGGCGATATGAGCGGAATTCGCGGCGGCATTCGGCCGAGCAAATCGCGGCATCTATCCGGCAATGGGGCCAGCCGTGCTGGCGACTGAACAGGCTACGCGTCTCACGTCTGCGTGAGGCTCGTAACCGTTGGATGCCTGGCTCCGAATTCATTGCAGAAGCGCAAATGAATGCTCTTAGAAAGATGATGGAGTCGGTTGATGTCGATCAACACAGGCCTTTTGGCTGTTTCGCTCTTGATGCCGCTCGTTCTGGCATCGGCGACCGCTAATGCAGGAAGTACAATTTCCGACAGGAGTTATTGGCCAAGCGAGGCCAGGCGAACCGAGCCGGGCCGAACGGTCATCTTGCGACGCGACCTAAATTCTGCGTTCGCCTATGGTCAGGAATCCTTGCCACCCGCACTGGGACCGAACGCTGGCGCATCAGCCTGGCCTTATCACGGAGGCCCCAAGTCCCGCTAGTTCCTCCAACGGCCGATCTCCGCTGCTGGGAGTTGTCCGATGCCGCCGCGCCTGCAATAGCAAACCTCTGCGGCAGGCTCGACGGCATTGCGCTCCTGCGAACGGAAGCAATTGCGAATTGTGGCTCCTATCCAGCGCGTTTCCGGGCTCTGCCGCGACACAGCCGTCTGAGCCCATCTGCCTGAGCAGGGGGCTGCGATTTGAGACGAATGAGCACATAAGAGATATTTGCCGACATTCAATTCATCTTCCGGGTCAGTACGGTCAAGCCGTAATTGCCGTTTGCGGTAGAGAGCTCGGATGACCGACCCAATTTCGCTCAGTGCGAGCGAACATCAGCTCCAGCTTCCCTGTCCCGTAATCGCCTCAACAATCGGCAGCGCCATCGAGTGGTACGATTTCTTTCTATCAGCACCCTCACTGGGCTCGTGTTCGCAAAGCCACCGCGATCGCAGTCTATATCGCGCTGTGCGCCGTCATCACGCTCGGCGCAACCGCCGCGATGACCGACCATACCGGCAAGGATATTTCGGGAGAATATCGGACGCCGAGATCACGCGCGCAGATGTGATTTGCCCGGCGCTCGCCGTTCCCCCCAATCTAGTGTCATGTGATGCGCATAACGATGCGTGACCGATACATGCGACAGGAGAAGAAGTGATGTTCGATATGGCCAAGCTCAAGAACCTCAAGAAGCTGGACGAAGGAAGCCCGCAAGCGATGAAGGCTTTTTGGGCCTTCGACAAGGCCGTTTTTCAGGAAGGCGCGGTCTCTTCGCTGAACAAGCAGCTGATGGCCGTTGCGGTCGCGCTGACCACGCAGTGCCCTTATTGCATCGAAATTCATACTAAGGAGGCGCGAAAAGCCGGAGCGACCGACGAGCAACTCGCCGAAACGGCTCTTGTTGCCGCCGCCATTCGTGCGGGCGGTGCGGTTACCCACGCTGCACATTTGTTCGATGGATCAGTCTGACGGCAGCCCGCGCGGGGTATCGGACAAGCGGTCAGAGCGCGCAAGACCGCTGAGCATCGGCGCCATGTCCACGCAGCGTTAATCTTATCTGAAAGTGCAGTTAAGGCCGTAACGATCGCGCGGTCTTTGGGGCGCACAGGAGCCAAAATAGATTCTTGCGCACGATCCCAACCCCTTCCTAAAACGAATCAGGATCGTATTGTCAGCGTAAAGAAGTCAATGAGTTTGAACCTAATGTGACCCACCTAGATTGTCTTGTCGACGGAGCGTCTTCTCGTCCAGGTCGTGTGCTGAGGCGGATAGGCCGGCTCGGCTTCGATCGCAGCATGGCTTGATGTGCGCGGAAGCGCGCGATCCATGATTTGCGCGATGAAGCGGGAGTCGTGGATCATCACCGGCCTTTTCGGCTCGTGTGGCATCGGCACGATCGAGAGCATTGGAGTTTCGATATCGAGGGAGAGGGAAAGTTTCATTCCAAGTCTCCTAGAAAATGGCTCGCTTTGCGATCTTCTTGTTCAATGCCGTGGCCGCCCTCAAAAGCAGATCTGCTTTGGCGATAGGAGGACCGCTGTACTGCGACATCGCATGGAAATTCGGGCGCTGAAGACCACGATGGACACCGCTCAGGAAGGAACCGGCAAGGACGAGACCTGCGCTGGCCGTGCGGATCGAGCGCTTCAGGATCGAAATGCGGGACATGGTGACTCTCCTTGGAAGGAGGCTCGGAATGAGCAACTCCGTCGCGTGTCACCGTACTCATCGGCCGAATGTGTTGAATGCCGCCCGGCATCAAAGAGATGCTGGTCCGTCTCACCGGCCGCTGCAGACGCGTTCACACCAGACGGCCGTACGTCATGTGTTGAACGTAGGTTCGAAGAACTCCACAAACGCGCGTGCCTTGGCCGTCGCGGCGCGCCCGGTCGCAAACTCCGCGCAACAGGTCGAGCGCCAGGGGGCTCGATCGCAACAGGACTGCACGGACGGTGCCCGATCGTGGTTCGGGACTGAACAGCCGCTCCGACGCGATGGTCGGGCCCACATCGGCAAGCACCGCGGCCCTCACGCTTCCGCGGCGGTCACCCGCAATCTGCTTTGAACGGTGACGGTCAATTCCGAACTGTCGCGCTGAAACGACCAGACGCTGCCTTCGCCCTGGAGATGGACGACGGCCTGCTTGCTCGGTTCAATGGGCGTAGACGGCGTGCCGGACGATGGAAGTAGGCTGGCGTGCCCAAGACGAGGCGTTTGCATCGTGCGATACGCGAGCGGTCAGGGCCGAGTCCATCAACCTTCCCATCCGGAAAGCCACATCGATACCCTCCTCGACGAGGTCGATCTGGGCGTCGTCCTGAACGATCTCGAGGCCCAGCCGCTTGGCCCGCGCGAAGCCCATCGCCCTTGAAATGACCCAGGCGCCGTCAGGGACGGCGAGTGACACTGTTCGCCTAACCAATAATACTTGCTCTTCTTGTCGCGCAGCACGGGCGCAGGCACACCCACCTGTAAGGCGCCAGGATTCGCCGTCAACGCGCCCGAATCGCGATCGCATTTGAGACGCGTTGGAGGTGTTGCTGTGCTGATCAAGGTCTCTGGCTACTGCTCCATTGCGATCACTGACCCCAAGCCCCCAGCGCGATGGAGCGGGATTTTCATTGTCGCAGCGCTCGAGACAATTTGGAACATGCGCGGCCGTGTGAGAACCTCAAGTTCGAGACGATCGGGCATATAATCAAGATTAGCTGGCATTCAGGGTCTGATCTCAGGCTCTTACGGTCATTCCGCAATGGTTGCTCGACGCAAACCAAAGGAGTGCTTCAAATGTCCCGTCTTTCAGTTTTCGCCGCGGCAGCCGTACTGTCAGCGCTGACGGCAACCCCGGTGGCCTTCGCCAAGGAGCATCACCACGTCCGCAAAGCGCCGCAGTTCGTCAACGAGCAGGTCCGTAACGCCCATGCTTCCGTCATCGCTCTGCCCGAGCGGCCGTCCAGTTATCTGCTGGGGGCGCCGTCCATGTATACGGGCGGCTGGTCGGCCCCCGCTGGTCATTGATGCTACGCGGCGCCGCGCAGTGGCGGCTGATCGCGCTGCCGCCGCGCGCTTCCAACATGATAGACAGGGAAAACGGAGAAGCGCCGCAGCTAGCCTTATCGCGTTGTTAGGCTCGGTTTCGACACTGCGGGCGCAAGCGTAATCGTAACGGCTCGATTCGTTGACCGAAGCTAGCGGTTTTTGCGATCCCACCGCTCCAGTACTGATCCGGTCGCCGAGTTCTAAGAAGAAGGAGTTACGTTCATGGATAGCTCGAGCCCAAAGAGTGCGCTGTAAAAATGTTGTCTCGAAGGCGCATGCTCGCTGCCCTGGGAGGGATTGGGGCTATGCCTATCCTTGGACGACATGGCAGGGCGCAATCCCAGGACAGTCCGCCGATATTCCGGACCGCGCGGTATCAATTCACGCTGATCCGTCCGCCTGCGGAGTTGCGGCCGGCCGTCTTAAATGACTTGAGAGGCAGGGCGACGTCATTGGCAGCCGTTCCCGGCAAGGTCCTGCTGATCAACCTGTGGGCTACCTGGTGCGAGGCGTGCCGGATCGACCTGCCGATGCTCGAGCGCTTTCACGTCGCGATGGGCGATCGAGTCGCGGTCGCAGCGATCTCAATGGACACGAGCGGCCACGCGGAGGTGGGGAGCTATCTGGAGAAGCTCACAATTCATCGCTTGCCGATCCTTCTTGATCCCGACGGGCGGCTTGCAAATAATTCGACGGAACGTCCGGCACAGCTCACGGCTTACGGTTTGCCGATTACCTACCTGATTGACGCGGCGGGCCGAGTTGAGGGCTATATCGCAGGTGCGGCCGACTGGCTGGCGGACGATGCGCAACGGCTTCTAGCCTACTATTCCTCTACCTAGTCGGCCAGATCGGACCTGTGGGAGCGTCTGCCTCAAGCGACCAACCCGAGCGGCACGATCGTCCCGTCGCTTGCGGAGCCGACGTACGCTCCTCCGGCGGGTTGAGAAAGGCTCAATGGCTGCAAACTTGGGCCAAGCCCGCGATAGGATTGCGGTTGGTCTTGAGCTCCTGCGCTAGACGATCTTGGACCGCGTCTTAATCGGAACCAAATCAGGAAGATTCGGCGTCTCGCTGATATCCCAGAAGCTTTCGTTCCTCTTGCAGGCTAATCGTCGCACCGATGCCTGCGGCCAGCAAACCACCCACGCGGGAGGCAACGGACAAGCGACAAAGTACGAAGCCATAGCGATCGCAATCGTCAACAATCCTGATACCCATCAAGAAACACTGTGGCGAGTTCGATGTCTCTTATGCCGTGGTCGGCAGTACGCCGCGAGACGTCGCAGGCATTGGTCTCGAGGGCGCGGATCATGCTGGCCTGCGCAGAAGGCAACCAGAACAAGGAGGCCGCGGCCAGCCTGCGGTCGGATGAAGCGACAGTTGGCAAGTGGCGACGGCGCCTGGTGACGACCGGAATTTGAAGATGAACGACAATGATCTCGAGCATCTGCTTTCGACTCTTGAGGTCGCGGTCGAAGCCACTGCTATTTGTGAGGTAAAGCGCGGCGCACGGCTGGTTCTTCAGCCATCGAGCACCATCGAAGTCCATTATGTGTTGGATGGCACGATGCATCTGACGGTATCTGGTTCGCCACCGCTGGTGTGCAGGTCCGGAAGTTTTGTCATTGTACCTTCCGGAGCATCACAAGGTCTGGCTGCGGATAGCAATCCTAACCGGGATCTGCGCAGAGCGGACCGACCGGCGGCGGATTGCGGCTCTACGATGCTGCCGGCGGAAAGCCCGGGGACCTGCGCCTGTTCTGCGGCGTCATCACTCCCAGCACTGCAGGGTCATTTGGCCTTGATCGAGTGATAGAGCCTATTGTTAAAGATTTGAGCGAGGCTCCTATCGTGAGGCAAGCTTTCGCTGCGATATTGAAAGAGATCGGAAATCCTCGCCCCGGCTCGCGCGCGGTGGTTGGGGCACTCATGAAAATTTGTCTGGTGAAGGCGATCGAAAGCCACCTCGACACGCCTGAAAACCGAAGGAGTCTGCTTGCGTGCCTACGAGCTCCGCACCTCCAAAAGGTCATCGCCGAGGTACGAGCAAAACCCGGGGCCGCATACAACGTTGAGACCCTGGCGGTCATCTCGGGCATGATTCGTTCGGCGTTTGCCCGCGAGTTCTTGAAGGCTTATGGAATGACGCCCATACGATTCGTCACCACAATACGATTGCATCGCGCCGCCGAATTGCTGCGTGCCACGGCGATGCCCGTCAAGATGATTGCCGGGACCGTCGGCTTTGCCAGCCGCAGTCATTTCTCCCGGGCATTTAAAGATACCTACGGAATTAATCCGCTTAGTTTTCGAGCCACTTCTGAGCTGCTCGTCGCAATGCCCGGCGACGAATTGGGGGCGGTAGCAGGTCCGCAGTCATCGAGCGCTTAGCGCTGCCGACCGTTATTCTCAGTCCAACTGACGAGTTCGTCACGCAAACGAACGTCAATCCGTCGTTACTCAGGTGTAATCCCGACCCCAACCGACAGGATGGCCGTGCCGCGTTTACACCCACACGCGACGGCGGACGGGACAACTGCTGCGCCGCGAGTTCGGCTTCGTCGGCTTCCCCGATCGATCGCTTGGCGCGCTCATAAAAGCTTCGACCCGCCGCCGCTGGCATCAGCCCGTGGGTCGAGCGCAGCAGCACTCGCCGATCCTCGAACTGCGACGGCCGCGGCGGGCCGACGCGCAACTGTTTCGCCCCGTGGGAAAACCAGCCGGCGTCGATGACGCGGATAAATGTCTCCATCGCCGACAGGCGGTTCATCGCTATTTTCCCCATCGGTTTCAATTGTCAGTAGCGCGCGTAACCACAAAAGTTGAAGGCCCGGCTTCGCCGCCGCCGCGCGCGATGGCGTCGTCCCATGCGGCTGAGACGAATGAACATATTTTTGAGCGATGCAGATGTTCACAGACCGATGCTGCTCCGTAAAAGCAGCACGTAGACAAAAGCTGTCTAAGTGCGCCCGATGGGGGGCCGATGTGTGGCCACTCTGAAAAACCTGATGACTGTCTGGAGGACAATGCTAATGAAGAGGTTTCTACTCGCTACCGTGGCCCTCGTCGCTCTCGGCGCGACCGTGCCAGCACTTGCAGCGGATCTCGCGGCTCGTCGCTACACCAAGGCTCCGCCTTACGCCGCGCCGATTTACAACTGGACCGGATTCTACGTCGGCGGTCACATCGGCGGCGCCTTCAACGGCGACAACAACTTCAATGGCCTCACCACCGGCAACGACAATAACGGCCGCTTCCTCGGCGGTCTGCAGGTCGGCGCAGACTACCAGTTTGCCCCCAACTGGCTCGCTGGTATCGAAGGTCAGTACAGCTGGCTGGGCAGCAACAGCAACGGCGTCAGCTTCCCCGGCGGATTCATCTATACCAGCAACCAGCGCGCGCTCGGCTCGGTGACCGGCCGCCTCGGCTACACCTGGGGTCCGGCTCTGCTCTACGTCAAGGGCGGCTATGCCTTTTCCGACATCAACGAGACCGTGACCTTCCTCGGCGTGCCGACCGCCTTCGCGATCAACGGCAACCACCGCGATGGTTACACGGTCGGCGCCGGTCTCGAATACCTGTTCGCCCAGAACTGGTCGGCCAAGGTCGAGTACCAATACTACAACTTCGGCGACGCGAACTTCGTCGTTCCGGCGCAGCTGGCGCCGTTCGGCCGCTTCACCACCGACGACCACACTGTCAAGGCTGGCATCAACTACCGGTTCAGCTTGGGCGACCCGGTCGTCGGCAAGAATCTCTGAGATCAAGTTCTCTCAGTCCTGAACTGTCAGGACAGCAAAAGCCCGGCTCTAAAAGCCGGGCTTTTCGTTTGTGCTGCGCAGTTCCATCCCGGCTCACTCTTGTCGCCAAGCAGATTCGAGCCACATAGCAGGGCGCACCGAAACTCGTTGATAGTAGCTGGTCCGTTTTATAACTCGGGGATTCGGCCGAGGTCGCCTAAGGGGCAACGGACTTGTATGAGGCGATTGGTGTCAAGGCTCTGTTATGGGCCCATCTGCTTATTCGACCGGACCTGCGACATCTCCTCGTCCCGACTTGCTTTTCGTTCGGCTGCTGCGCGCAACAAGGATGGCTGTACCGCACTTGCGCTGACACGCGACCGCTCGATCTCGAGCCGGATAAAAATATCGGTCTTGAGCGAACAGTTCGCCGCGAATGTTGAAAGAGAATGTACGCCGCCGCTCATCATCAGGACGATGCCGCACGCCAGGTCGCGGGCAAACGTCAAATGGACCCGCCAAAACGATTAACGCCAAACAACAAACAGGTTTCCCGTTTTTCCTTGGGAGAAGGCCGTGATCAGGACAAAACTCACCACAGCAGTGATCGGCCTTGCCGGTGCGCTGGCGGCCTCGCATGCCTATGCCCAGTCAGCAAGCGGCGTCGACCAGGAGATCGCGCTCCTGAAGCAGCAACTGCGGCTGCTCGAGCAGAGGCTCGGCAGTCTGCAGAAGCAGACCGCGGCAAATACCGCAGCCGCGGCGAACGCCAAGGCCGAAGCAAGGTCGGAAGCAAAAGCCGCCATCGCCAAAGCCTCCGCCGCGATTCCGGTCAAGGGCCCGGTCGCGCCGTCCGGAGTCGTGGTGAAGATGCCGAACAACCGGCCGACCCATCTGCACCGCCGACGACCAGAACTGCATCGCGATCACGACCCGTGTGCACTGGGATGTCGGCGGCTACGATTACCGTCCCAACACGGCAGCTACCGCCCCGCAGCGGCTCGACGACGGCGAGAACCTCTGCCGCGCGCGCATCGGCATTATCGGCAAGTTCTTCGGCGACTGGAATTACGCGCTGATCTACGACTTCGGCGGCTCCTCCGACGGCTTCGGCGGCACGGCGCCCGGATCGCTTCCGGCTGGCGGCGCCTCCGGCGTCGAGAACGCCTATCTGAGCTACATCGGCTTCAGGCCCTTCGGCGGCAAGATGGCGATCGAAGGCGGCGTCTTCGACCTGCCCTACACCCTCGATGAAGCCACGAGCTCAAATGACATCCTGTTCATGGAGCGTTCCGCGGCCACCAACGTCGCCACCAACACCGCCGCCGGCGACTTCCGCTCGGCGATCGGCACGCGCTGGTAGAACGACGTGTTCTGGGCCGGCGCCTATGTTACCGGACCGACCACGGGCGCGATCCACTCCGCGTCGAGCGTGGCACCGAACGGCACGACCGAGCAATACGGCGCGGTCGCCCGCGTCGCAGGTCAGATCGTCAGCGGGAAGGATTACTCGCTGCATCTCGGTGCCGACGCAGAGTGGCTGATCCAGCCGCTGCACAATCTAGTGACGGGCGCACAGACGCTCACACTCAGCGACCGGCCTGAGCTACGCATCGATCCGACCACGCTGATTTCGACGGGCGCGATCGCGAATGCCTCGGGCTCGCAAGTCTACAGCGTCGAAGCGGCGGCAACCTATGGACCACTAATCCTGCAGGGCGAGTATTACTGGTTCAATGTCGACCGCGGCGCGGTGACTGGCTTGCCACCGGTGGGCGCACGGAGCGTGAAACTCCAGGGCGGCTATGCCCAGGCCGGCTACGTGCTGACGGGCGAGACGCACGCCTACAATTCGGCAAGCGCCTCTTACGGCGGCATCAAACCGGCGCATCCGTTCTCGCTCGATGGCGGCGGCTGTGGTGCGTGGGAGATTGCCGGCCGCGTGAGCACGATCGACCTCAACGATCAGCTCGGCACCGCAACCGGCATCGCAGGCGGATGGCAGACGGTCTACACGGCGGCGCTGAACTGGTACGTCAACGGCAACGTCCGCTTCATGCTCGACTATCTGCACGGCGACGTCTCCAAGCAGGCGAGCGCCACCTCGGTGGCGGATGTCGGCTCGAAATTCGATGCAGTGGCACTGCGCACGCAGGTCGCGTTCTGACGGAAGTGCGATACGCTCCGGGAGCGGCAACGCCGCTCCCGGAAGCTTAAGCGGGCGCGGCGTCATCTACGTTGCAAGCATTGGCCGCGACGTCAGCACAGCCAGGCGCGATAATGCGAGCTGAAATTGTCCAATTTGGCTACCCGCAGGGAGATTGAGTGAAGATCGAGCAGATCCCGGAGCGTCTCGGCTCGCGGGTCGGGTGTCTCGACGACGAGAATATGGTGCGGCTCAATCAGGCGATGATGCTGTTCCTCTGCATGGCCGTCTCGCCCAAGGGCGGAGGGAAATAAGCCGCGTGACGACACCCTGACCAACGAGAGTGCAATAGTCTGCGATCGCGCACAAAATATGCTCTGCGCCGCATTCAGACTCGGGTTGAGCGGAAGAGACTCAGATCGAATAATAAATTACCGACGGCCGGTTCTTCACGGGCTGCAAGAACTGTGTGCACGTCTGGCAGGCCGGCGCGTATTTCGTGCAGTCCCACATCTATTGGGGATGCTTGATCTGCATTCTGACGGGCATGCGGCCCGGCGAGGTCGGTCAGCTCAAATGCGCCGACAGCCGACGGCATTAAACGGCGACAAGTTCGGTGCAACGGCGTGGACAGAAGGTTCAACAGCTCCCAATATCTTCAGCATGGCACCGCGAAGCGGCGCGCCATCTGTGACGGAAAGTTTGGTCTTGTCTGGTACTACTCCTGGCGAACTGGCCTCTGTTCAAAGAAGAGCGTTGCTCGCTTCAAGGCCCGCCAGGAGGGCGACCGCAAATGGTTACGCCGACCTCAGACGGCCTGACCAAGCGTTGCAGGCTCATGAGGAAGAGCTGGAGCCGTCCGTCTTTTCATTGATGCCGGCTTCGGTGGAGGAGGGACCAATATGAGCATTGATGGCACCCCGACAGAATATGCTGTTCAAGCCAATCCCCCGACGTTCCCGGACCGGCGACAATTGGCGTCGGCAAGAAAGAAACCCGGTGCGAGCTATCTGGAAGGTATCCGGCGGTTCGCGATGCTCGAAAGAGACCAGGAATACATCTTCAAGCTGTCCAGCGTAGGCACCGGTGCGCGCAAATAGATCCCGCACCGAAGCGTCTTCAGCCGCAAGCTCGGACGCCAATGCGGCCAGGCCAAGAGTCTGCGTCGGAGCATCGGGGTGAGCTGGAGTTGGCGTCACGACCTTGATCGGCTTCATCGAGTTTTCCCAATTCGTTTAGAGTGTTACACCCTCTAATCGGTCGCCCTTGCTGCGTTGCCAACTTTGTGAAGTCCTCTGCTTGATCGATAGCTTGCATTATCAGCATATGCTTCTATTTGCCAATTGCAAGCATATGCTGCCAAGCGCTCCGCTACCGATATTCGCGTTAAAATGGGGAAGTCGCGGCAAGGCCGGGAGCGGGCGGCTCAATGCCCTTCGGTCAGTGAGAAATGCCCTTCGGAGTGAGACAAGATGACAGACATTTGTACGACTGCCCCGACAACGCCGAGCTTTAGGCTTGATGGGAAGAAGGCGCTAGTGACCGGAGCTAGTCGGGGCATCGGATTTGCTGCGGCGGCCGCATTGGCGCAGGCGGGGGCACAGGTCACTCTCGTTGCACGGTCCGACAGTGATTTGAAAGCGGCGTGCAGCGCGATCGCGAACCAAGGGGGGTCCTGCGACTATGTCGTTCTCGATGTTGCTGACTCGAGTGCGGTCACCAAGGAGGTAGGTCGTCTAGGCCCCTTTGATGTGCTCATCAACAGCGCGGGGATGAACCGACCGAAAAACCTGCTGGACGTTCCGGACCAGGATATCGATGACGTATTTGCGCTTAATGTGAAGGCCCCATTCTACCTCGCCCGCGAAGTGGCAAAAGGCATGGTTGGGGCAAAAATCCGTGGATCAATCATCAACATCTCGTCCGCCATGGGACTCGTCGGGAGCCCGCGACGCACCGTGTACTCTGCAAGTAAGCACGCCCTGGAGGGCATGACGAAGGCTCTCGCCTGGGACGTCGGAGAGTGGGGCATTCGCGTCAATACAATCGTACCCTGCTTTGTGGAGACCGCATTCACAGCGGGCTTCTTCAAGGAGCCGGGATTCAAGGATTGGGTCACCTCTCGGATAGCGTTCGGACGCGTCGCCGTTCCAGAGGATTACATGGGAGCCGCCGTTTTCCTGGCGAGCGACGCCTCGACAATGATGACGGGAGCTGCGCTCGTGGTGGATGGCGGGTGGACTGCCGTTTAGGCTGCAGGATCGACCTGGCATGCTCAGAACCTCGGAGGCACTCGCCGGAGCGCTGCGGGTCAGAACGCGCGCTGCCGAACAAGAGCGCTTGGAAAGCCTAGCAAGAGTAGGCGTCGCATTAAACTGAAAGGAGAATCGGATGCCGATCTACGTTTGTACTGCCGCTTTAGGACGGCTGACGCCAGTCCAAAAAACGGAAATCGCCAAGGGTATCACCGCTATATATCATGAGGAGACCGGTGCGCCAGGCTATCTGGTCCAGGTAATCTTCTACGACATTGCGCCAGGCAATCACTACGTCGCCGGCCGACCGACGCCTGCGGATCAGATATGTATTCGATGCGACACCCGGAGCGGAAAGACCAACACGCAGAAAAGCCAGATGCTCCGACGGATAATGCAGGACGTCGCCAGGGTCAGCGGCGCTGCCGAGGACGCGGTCTCGGTCTTGCTGTGCGAACTTCCCGCAGCGAATATCGCGGAGTACGGCCGCGTCGCGCCCGCCCCCGGTGAGGAGGACGCATGGTTCTCGTCGCTACCTGACGCCTTGCGGGAAAGGCTCAGGGCCTTGGCCTGACAAACTCCAAACGAAGCGGAACCTCGCGACCTGCCTGTGCCATCTCTACGCGGACGTGATGCAGACGCAGGTATGGCGCCCCAAAATGGGAAGCGCGAGGCCTGCGCTCGCACCACTCTACTGACGAAAGGACGAACTGATGATCGAGCTTCACTAGCCATCCCGACGGCACCGCAAGCCTTCATCCATCTGTATGGCGACAGAAGGATTGCAAATCGCACTTCTGGTTCAAGAATGGTCGGGTGAAGTGGTGCAAATAGATCTGAGAATGATCGCTTGGCGGTTCTGCGACATTGTACGATGCAGCCCTGCTCGGGAGCGCCATGTTGCTCGACAAACTGATTGATCGCAGCAGGCTTCATCAGCGGAGTTTCTTCACTCCGGGGATGCTCACAAACTTACTCGCCGGCAAGCTTCGCACTCGCCGGCGAGTCGCCGAGTTGTATGAATATCCGCGACTTCATTGCCGGATTAGCCGAACCACATCCTGCCTCAGGAGATAGAGCGACACGGCCAGCAGGACGACGTCCTTCATCAAGAAGGGGACGTTGCCGGTCATCGCAGGGAAGCCTCCGGCGGCGACGTCCCAGCCTTCCGGCATGAACGGAATGATGGTGACCGTCGCGATGAAGGTGCCGGTCGAGCCGAGGGCACCAAGAACGCCGAGCCGCTTGTCCCAGAAGCCTGCGAGCAGCAGGGACCCGAAGGTCCACTCCGAGAGGCCCAGGAAATAGCTGGCGCCGGCGTGGCCAAACACCGGATACAGCCACCAGATCAGCGGTCCGTTGCTGATGAACGGGACCAGTCTTTCGAACTCGTACGGAAACCACTTCTGGTAACCGAAGAAGAAGAACATGATCACCATCGCGGTCCGGACGACGTGGTAGTCGAGATCCTCCGCGAGCAGGCCGGACCGGTGCAGCGCGCGTGCAAGCGGGTTTTGCGTGATATTTGAGAGCGTGGTCATGGTCGTGATCCTTTCATTCAAGATCTGACGAGGCGCGGCGGCTTCACGCGACTGCGGGGAAGTCGATCTCGGTGTCGTTGATGCGGTTGAAGACGTTGGTGAAGACGGTGGTCGCGAAGGCCAGGCTGATCTCCACCAGTTGGGCGTCGCTGTAGCCCGCCAGCTTGATCGCGGCGAAATCCTCGTTGCTGACAGTGCCGCTGGACTGCGCGAGCTTGCGGACGAAGCCAACCAGCGCATCGCGCCTGGCGTCGCCGGTGGGCTGACCCTCGCGGATCTGCTTGAGTTCTTCCGCCTTCACGCCGGCGAGCCTGGCCAGATGGTTGTGGGCGGCGACAGCCGCCGGCGGCGCTGATGACGAGCTTGATGACCTCCTGATCGCGCTTGGTCAGGGTGCCGGCAGCGAGCGTGGAGTCGGCGAACAGAATCGACTTGAGGGCGCCGGGGCCGTGGGCGGCGATGGCCGCGAAGGTGTTCGGCACACTGCCGATCGCCTTCTTGATCTGGGCATAAACCTGGCCCGACGGACCGGTGTCAGATTCGAGGTTGGGAACTGAAAGACGGGACATGGTGGCACTCCTTCGTTGGGGTTGGTGAACGATTGCGGAGTGACAGTATGGTCGCGTCTTGATACTTTGAATGTTGCAAAATCTGTACTATATGCTCTATCGTCTCAAATTCGCTGCGCAAGGAGGTCGCGATGGATTGGCTAAGCCGGCTGTTCGAGATGATGCCGGTGCGCGGGCGGCTCGACCTGCGCTGCAACTACGGCGCTCCCTGGCGCATCGACCAGGGTCCGGGCGAGGCGAACGAAATCCCGTATCACGCCGTGCTCGCCGGCTCCGCGACGCTGGAGGATCCGGCGGGGGGCCGATCGCTGCAGCTGAAGGCCGGCGACATTCTTCTGCTGCCCGGCAACCCACGGCACGTCATGCACGATGGCAGCGGGGCCGCGTCCCTGCCGGTCCGCAACCGTGCGTCCCTCAACTTCACGATCAGCGAGAATCTCGGTTCGGACGAACGGCTCGATCTGTTGTGCGGACATTTTGCCATCGCGCCTCCGCACGACCGGCTGCTGCGCAGCTATCTGCCGCCGCGCCTCGTCGTGCATGCCGACACTCACACTGGACAGAAGGAAACCGTCGCGCAACTCGCTGGCCTCGTCTCCCTGATGCGCGGTGAGTCCGCAGACGATCATCTCGGCGGCCGCGCGATGCTGAACGCGCTATCGACGGCGATGTTCGCGCTTGTGCTGCGGCTCGCAAGTGAGACCGACGACGCGCCACGCGGCATCCTTGCTTTGGCTGGTCATCCACGCCTCGCACCGGCAGTGGCCGCTCTGTTCAACGAGCCCGCGCGCGCATGGTCGCTGCCCGACCTCGCGCGCCTGTGCAACATGTCGCGGGCAACGCTTGCGCGCCAATTCCAGGAGAAGCTCGGACGCTCGGCCAGCGATCTCCTGACCGACATCCGGATGACGCTCGCCGCGAACGAACTGAGGAAATCTTCCCTCTCGACTGGCGCGGTGGCGGAGGCGGTTGGGTATCAATCGGAAGCGGCCTTCCAGCGCGCCTTCAAAAGCCACATGGGCATCACGCCGGCCCAATGGCGCAAGATGCAGGAGCCATCCGGCCAGGATGTCTTTTCAAGGCTGGCAGTCCCGGGCGACGCGAATCTGATAGAGGCCGAGGGTAGCGACGACTGACAAGCGCCGGTCAGCGAGGGGGAGGTGACGCGCCGGCCCAAAGATGATGAACGCCCATGATTCATTATATTCTCTGCAGGAGTGAGCGATATCGCTCCGCCCTATCTGCCATCGCATGTGCGAATTGGGCATCTCTCCGGGCATCCAAGCGGTTGCCCCAAAGGAGAGAGTGATGAGCACCTGTAGACACTTGGCCGCGATGTCGGTCCGGAGCACCTGCGCCGGCTTAAGCCGTATGTCTCGCGCGAAAGCCGTTGCGCTCCAAGCTATACAGACCCTGAGCGGGACGGCCAGGGATGCGCTGTTCGCCTATGCGATGACGGGCAGCGCCGTCGCGAGCCTTGCCATCATCGCAGCACCACATCTGGAAATGCTGCTGCGCTGCGCCTTCCATGGCCGGGGGTGAAAGGGCGCGGTCGCCTGTGGCGCTTTCCGGAGTTGACAGGGTTTCGTCGAGACATTGAATCAGGCGAAGGGCATTTTTGACAAGCGAAGCAGGATGACTCGAATGGAGCAACCGATCGAACGCCGGGCAGCGGCTACCTCGCAGAGCCGCACATTGGACCGGGACAGCCTCCCGGGCCAGATCGTACTCGTGCTGCAGGGCGGCGGCGCGCTCCAACACGCCCACCGAGGTAGTGTTGGACGACGACCCGCGCAGGGACTCGCTCATCTTCACCATCCATCTCTGGAATCCAGTGGGCGCCGAGCCGAGCACGATGGCGGAAGTCCTCAACCGCCAGAAGGACGTCCAATCTTCCAGCCGGATCGCAAGCCAGATCACGCGACACCAGCAATCGCACCGCTTGCGCCACGTCATCAACGAGCTCGCGGCGCGCCTGCCCGAGGCCGAGCGTGACAGGTCGGAAGTGCGCGAACTGATGAGCTACGGCTGCCAGACCCGGATGCACGTGGTGCAGCTACTTGCTCCGCAACTCGATCACGAGGACCACACCAAGGATGTCGATTTCAGCCCCGCCGGCATCCAACAGCGTTGGGACGCGGGGTACGCCCACACCAAGGCCGTACTCGCGCGCGAGCCCTGGGTCGGCCAACTCGATCCGCTCTCCGGAGTGATCCTGCACGAAGCCGAGGAGTTCAGGGCGCTCGCTGCCGAGTGAGGCGGAGCAGGAGCGCCACTGATGTTCGCGGGGCCACGTCCTCTTGGTACGCCGTACAAAAGCGCGAGGGAACTCCTGGCGTGGGCGTCAAGCTGCTGACGCGCTCGACACGCGGACTGACGCCGACCGAGGCAGGACTCGGCTATTTCGAACGCGCCAAGCGCGCGATCGAGGAAGCTGACGAGGCGGAACTTGCCGCGCGCGGCGCCGGCACCGGGCTGAAGGGACGACTGCGCGTTTGCGCTGCCGTCACATTTGCTCGCATTCACCTCATCCGGACCTAAATTTGGAGGTCGTGCTCGACGACCGCCAGATCGACCTCGTGCAGGAGGGCATCGATGTGGGGCTGCGGATGGGAAAAATGCTGGACTCGGCGTTAACAGTCCGTCGCATCGGTCGATGCAAACGACTGGTATTGGGTACGCCCGACTACTTCGAGCGCGCCGGTACCCCCGCAACGCCAGCCGACCTCAGCAAGCATCAGGCGGTCGTTTATCTGCAGGGCGAGGGCAGCATCTGGTCGTTCCGGCGCGACAGCTCTGAAGCCGCGGTGAAGGTCCAAACAAGGTTGAAGGTGACCGCGGCGGAAGGCGTCAGAGCCGCGGTGCTCGCCCATGTCGGGCTGTGACCACGCGTCGGAATGGATGTTCACCCCCGAACCACGCTCGGGTGCCATATGTGCGGTGCTATCGGAATGGAGCCTTCCGCCACTCGATTTGTGGGCGGTGTTTCCGACGGGCGCGCCGCGACAGCGAAAGCGCGGGCTTTTGTTGATTTCTTCGAACGTAGCTTCAACCCGTGACAACGAATTAATCGAGGCCACGCCGTTCCGGCGCAGATGAGACGAACGAGCATCTATTCGATCTCGCCCGGCATTCAGCGTCTTGGTGCGATCAGCCAAGGTGACACCAGAAGCGGAGCTGCTCATCCGGAGCCCGCGAGAGAAGGAGTGTCACCATGTCCACCTTAACAACGAAGCATTCGACTAGTCCGAAGTTTTCGCGTGGGAAGTGTGCAAGGGACTGATCCGACTCGATAAGTTGACGGTCGGTGTTTTCAATTACTGGACGCGCAGCGGGTCGAGATCGAGCAGCTTGAATGCGGCCTCCTGGAGTGCCGCGCGACAATCAAGGTGAGACGCGTTCTCATCCAGATTGTCGCGCGATATCCTGGAGGGAGGTAGGTCTGGAATGGAGCGTGAAGCGGTGCTTGGCGTGAAGGGGCACGCGCATCGTGTTTCGGACCAGCGTGCCGAGATGGGCGATGAGCGCATTGAAGCTCATGACATGATGGCCGTCGGCTGATCGCTTTGTTGCCTTCTTGGCCTTCGCCGCCTCAGATGGTTCGGTCTTGGCGACGGGAGACGTCCGTTCTCCCCGGGCGGCCTCAAGGTCGGTGTCGTGGAACAACAGCGGCGCCAAGGCGTCTCGCAAGTGCCATTCGACGTGATAGGCCAGCATGCACAGGAAGACATGGGCCCGCACGTGCTGTGCCGTCCAGTGGCGGATCGGCCGTATTTCGAGATCGATGGTTTTCATGGACCGGAAGCTGCGTTCGACTCGCGACAGGTCCTTGTAGGCCTGAACCGCCTCTGCAGCGTCGAGATGCCCAGCGGATATGCTGGTCCGGATGACGTAGATGCCGTCGAGGCGAGCCTCTTCCTCGATCTGCTCGATCCGTCGCTGCCATGAGAGATAGCCATCGGCCACTTCGACGTCGAAGTGCTTGGCCATCTTCTTGCGGTCCAAAACCGCACCGACCGCCATGCCGATCTGGGCGGAACTACGCAACGGAGAGTGTTTGCGCTGGACCTGTGCCTGAACCCGAGCAAGTTCGTGCTCGGTCGCGGCCAGCAGATCCTCGCGCTTGCGGGCTCGTTCGGCCGCCAGATCGCGATTGCGACAGACGATCAGCCGCTCGCCCGGGAACAAGTCAGGGGCGCTGATCTCGGCGAGATCGCGGTCATCGAACAGCGACAGCTGCAGCGGCCCGTTCTCCGCCGCCAACGCCTGGATCGCCGGCGCGCGTAGGCAGGTGATCCAATCAACTCCTGCCGGCTTCAGATCATCGCGGATGCGCGCCGAGGTGATCATTCCCCGATCGCCAACCAACACCATGCGGCTGATTCCGAAGCGATCCTTGATCTTTTCGACTTGAGAGCTCAGCGTCTTCGGGTCGGCCGTATTGCCGTCAAAGACTTCAACCGCAATCGGCAGCCCCTCGCGCGTACAGAGCAGCCCGTAGACAATCTGCGGCCGATCGCGCCGGTGATCGCGGCTGTGTCCATAGCGCGCCAGTGGACAGCAACGGCCCTCAAAGTAGGACGAACTGACGTCGTAGAGCACCAGCACGCCGTCCTGGAGATGTCGCCGCGCCAAGCCGTTCTCGATCCGGCTCTGGCGATCGACCAGCCAATCGAGCGCCTCATAGGCCTCGCGCTCCTTCACCTTGCCCAGGCGCAGAACCGATCCGAGGCTGGAGATTGCCGTCTCCTGATCCACCGCCCGTACAAAGCCAAGCTTCGAACGTGGCGCAATCAACCGATCCACGATCATGGCTACCACCAGATCGCAATGGCGCCGCGATGCCTCATCCTTCGTCGTGCTTAAAATCAGCCGATCCAGTGCAATTCTGCGGATCGTCCCGAGCGCCGCTGCAACATGACCGTGAGGCAACGAGCGCTCGATTTGAATCTCGTCCGGTCCGGTGCCAATCACCGTACCGCCCTTGAGCAGAGCCTTCAGTCCGCCGATCAAATCCACCGGCAGCTTGCTCAGATTGGCCAAGGTCCGCTTCTGCGCGCGGCCATGCTCGTCGCGATACGCCTCCCGCAACAGCACCGCGGGCGGCGAGCCTCGATTGGGAATCGTCTCGATGAACATTCCCGGATCGAATCACATCTCGACTGATTTGGGAATCCCATTACATGGATACAAACTGAAAACTACTTTCCGCCCATCCGCCCGAAAGGATTCGTCTTTCAGGTCAAACCAAGCGCAAACTTCGGACTAGTGTTGCCGCGGCCGTCGCGGCTGGTGTTGTCCTGTTCGGCCTGCTTTCGCCGGCAATGGCGGCGTCCGATCAAAACAGCCCCGCCGTTCTGACCTCGCATTCGCCGTAGCTCGCGCCGACCGGTCATCGGCAGCCTTCAAGGGCGGACGTTCCCCAGAACGAGATTCTGTCGGTCTGGGAGCGACAACAACAGGATCTCGACGTCGAACTCGATCGAAAGCTGGTCATTTGCCGCGGCGGCTGAAGTCTTTATTCCCAGGCGGAATAGGGTCTAGTCCAACGGCCTCGCTACCCGTCTCGGCGGGCCTCCTTTAGGTTCTTCGCGTGACTTCGATCCGCAAGCCCACGCGAAACCTAACGGAGAACGACTCCGGCGTTGCCCAGCGTGCCAACAAAGCCGGCGACGTGGCTCCGTCCTTCTCGCTGAAGGATACCGAAGGGAACATCGTCAGCTCGGACGAACTCTTGAAGAAAGGCCCGCTCGTCGTCAGCTTCTATCGCGGCGTCTGGTGCCCTATTGTAACATGGAGTTGCAGGCGCTTGAGGCCGCCAAGCCCGCGTTCGACAAGTACGGCGCCTCGCTGCTCGCGATCTCGCCCCCGACCGCGCCGAACAGCCGCAAGTCGGTGCGTCAGAACAAGCTTACCTTCCCGATTCTGTCGGATGCGAAAGGCAAGGTGGCGGCGTTTCTGCAACCGCGCCACGCATTGCGGACATCTCGTGCTCAGTTTCCGCGATGATACTCTGAGCCAAACGGCGAAGCTCCTCATTATGGCCGTATTTGAGCTCGGCTCGGGCCATGTCGATGGCACTTTGTTGGTGGGGCATCATGAGGGCGACGAAATCGCGATCGACGTCGCCGGTCGGATCGGCCATGCTCATGTCCAAGCTCATCTTGCTGATGGCCAGGTCATTGTCGATTATGAATTGGAGCTCGGTTCTATTGCTGGCCGCAGCGGGGACGTGGCGCGTCCTCGATTGATCCTGCGCAAAGACGATGGGAGTGGTCGCTAAGATCGATACTGTCATCGCCAGCGAGACGAGTCGCTTGCGAACGGACGAGTGCCACGAAGCCATGTTGACCTCCATGACAATACGTCGAAGGGAGGGCGCCCTCCCTTTGCTTGATGGTGATCGTCGACAGAAGCGAGAGGACGCACAAATCGATCGCTTTGCTCACGTTCACCGCGGGCGGGCCGAGCGAGCCAATGCTTTAGCCGCATCGGCGTGCGCGGCCCTTTCAGCTCGCCGCTCGTAGTCCTCGGCGAGCGCCTTGAGCTGACCTGCAATCCTTCGGTCAGTCATGTTTTGGGCAGCGCGGAGCAAGGTCCGCGCTGTTTCGAGGTATTCCTTGCTAACCATGTCGCCTCCACAATCACCCAGCTCGAAATGGATGTGGGCACATTCGGGTTGCTGCGAGCTCACAAGGTGGGGAGGTGAGCAGAACGTGACCGGTCGCGAAGTTCGGTCATCGCCTTGCAAAGCTGGAAAGCCTAGGGAATCCAACTTCCGCAGTCCCAGTCCAAGACGATTCAAGACACAATTCAGACTTGAGGCGACTGACCAACAGTCGTTCCGGCTATCCCAGCTGCCCTCAGCTCGCCAGCCGCTCCACCCCATTGTAATCGGTCCGCTCATCATAGGGATTTCCCGGTTTCCTGTACCGACAATCGGTGATCACACGGTGCTGATTGAAGAGTGAGTTATTAGCGTTGTGGAATTGCTGGCTGGCGGCTATGGGCGCCACTCGCGCTTTGCGCACGTGATGATTCTCGGCTGTGGCCGCTTGAACCGTCGATCCGGCAATCAGCAAACGCGCCGAGAATAGCAAGAGCTGCTTTTCGCATCTCAATCTCCGTTAGTGGACACTCTGTCGAGATAACCGCACCTCGCGTTGTGCGCCATTGCCTGAAGCTAATCCTTGACTCGTCATAAATGAAATCGTATGTTTTAATAAATTGGATAAATACGAGTTATATCATGGAGCTCTACCAGATCCGACACTTCGCCGCGGTCGCGGAGACCGGCAGTTTCACGAAGGCAGCGATTAGGGCCGCCGTATCGCAGCCCGCACTCTCCGCTTCGATAGCCAAGCTGGAAGAGGAGATTGGGGTGAAGCTGTTCCACCGATCACCGAAGGCGGTCACTCTCACCCCGGCGGGTCGTCGATTTCATATGACCGCGCAGGAGGTTCTAGGTGCTTGCAACAAAGTGAAGGCTGAGCTTCGGGCAAGTGTCGCCGACCGACCGCTCCGAATTGGCGTACTACGCACGTTGCCGTCCGCACAGCTCGCGCGGCTCATTGAAACCTTACAAGGTGAGCTACCAGAAACGCGGATCGAACTCGTCGATGGAACGCGAGAACAGTTGCATGCTCGACTCGCAGGCCGAAAGTTGCTTGCGTGCATCTCCTTGAACGTAGAGAGCGAGCGGGGGCAGCGCTCTGTCGAGCTACTAAGGGAAGACTATGGACTGGTGGTTAGCCTCAACCATCGCTTTGCTTCTTACGAAAGCATTCAGTTATCCGATCTCAACGGAGAGCGCTTCATCGTTCGAACTCATTGCGAAACCTTCCACAGCACGACGAAGCTTTTGGCGGAACGCGGAATACGCTGTCAGGTAGTCTATAGGACGGATCAGGATGATCGTGCTCTCGCATTGGTAGGAGCTGGCATGGGCGTCGCGCTGCTGCCCGTTATTTTCGATGCGCCCAACGTGAAGAAGGTCCCAGTTCGCGATTTCGACGCAAAGCGCGTAATCTCCTTGCACTGGAACGAGGATGTCGCGGACGATCGCCTCGATCGGGTCGTTGCCTTTGCCACCACGCACAACTGGGTATCATCCGATCGGGAAGACTTTGAAACTCCTCGTCGATTGTCCGGTCGCGTCGCCATCGCCAAATCCACTGGCAGATAACACCGTCGCTCCAGGCCGTTAACTGACCAAAAAGCACACGGCACGCCACGAGCAGGCTTGGTGCAATGTCTTGAGCAGATGCGGCAAATCCGCCAGTGGTCGGTGCCAGCCCAATTCGGCGTCCCGCCTGTGAGGTTTCGCACGATCAATGCCAGAGATCCGACGCTTCAACACGATTGAAGTCGGCCAACCGGCGCTCAAAGCCGCTGCGTGTTCGCGTGATCAGCCAGTTGTTTGCCACCTCAAGCTGTAGCTGACATCGCAGGCGCCTCTCTGCCAAGGACAAAGGCATGGATCTGCGGGACGACTATGGCTCATCTCATCGCGTCGCGTCCGTTATCGGACATTAGGAGGTAAAAAATATGAGGTAGAAAATTTGCGCCTGACGGAACCAGAATCGGGGATATGCGTTTCAAGCGCATGTTGAGCAGGAAGGTTTCTAGCCACAGTGAGAAACCGTAAGAGCCGTTGCGGACAATGAAACGCTCCCCACCATACCGTCCGTCATCAGGGGCTCAATCCGGGGCGCGCGATATCCCATACCTACATACCAAAGAGATATCCCGTACCCCCATACCTGACGCCTCGAATTCGAAGTTCCCGGCCATGTTGGCGCGCTTCCGTAGCTAGGACGCTGAAAGGGCAATGCTGCAACTCCAAAGAGAACACAACACAAGGAACTGGTAGTCCGACGCTCGCCGGTGAGCGGAACCACCACAATAGTCGGGCCTCGATCATGCGGGGATTCTCTCGCAACGCGCAAGGCCCGAGAAGTTGCGGCCAGCATTGGCACTGCGAGCCTGTGGTAGAAAGCGCGGAAGCCATGTCGTCGGACCTGTCGCATCAGCCCACGTCAGCGGAAGGATCGTCATCTGCCGCCAATGCCAAGTTTGGGCGTGGTACGACCGCTCCTCCCGACTTCCTTGCGGGCGGTGGCGAGATGGGTGCGCTCATGCGTGCGAAATCGTGGGGCGGTACACCCCTCGGCCCGCCTGACACTTGGCCTGACGCCCTTAAGATGGTTGTCAGCATCTGCCTTAACTCCCGTTTCCCCATATCGCTGTGGTGGGGCCCCGAACTGGTCATGCTCTACAACGACGCGTGGCGACCGATACTTGGTAGAACCAAACATCCGGCGGCCTTGGGGCGGCCAGGCATCGAATCCTGGCCGGAGATCTGGGACACCATCGGCGCGCAGTTCAACAGTGTTTTGAGCAGGGGTGAGGCAACCTGGTCGGACGACCTGCTGCTAGTGATCGAACGTAACAATTATCGCGAAGAAGCGTACTTTACCTATTCCTACAGCCCGATCAAACACAGCGATAACCGCGTCGGCGGCGTCTTTTCCGCCATCAGCGAAACGACCGAACGGGTCCTCGGAGAGCGCCGCCTGCGCATCTTGCGCGAACTTGCCGCGCAGACCGCGGAATCGAAAGGCGTGCAAGCAGCTTGCAACGCCTTTGCGCGGGTGCTTGGTGACGGAAATCCCGACTTGCCGTTTGCGCTTTTGTATCTGTTAGACGCAGACAGAACGAGCGCATCGTTGCTCGCCAAAACCGGGCTCGATGATACCTTTGCGCTGGTCGCCGTCCCGCTCGACCAGGATGACCCATGGGGCGTCGCGCGCGTCATCCGTGAAGGCAACGTCGTTCTGCTGAGCGATCTCGCCTTAAAGTTCGGCAAGCTACCGGGCGGCGTGTGGCCGGAGCCAACCACCTCGGCCATCGTGCTTCCCATAGCCAAGCCCGGACAAAACGGCGGTACGGCAGGAGCCCTTGTCGCGGGCATCAATCCACGCCGCGCGCTCGACGACACGTATCGCGGCTTTTTCGATCTTGTCGCCGGACATTTGGCGACGGCCGTATCGAATGCGCGGGCTTACGAGGAGGAACGCAAGCGCGCTGAGGCTCTTGCGGAGATCGACCGTGCGAAGACCCAGTTCTTTTCGAATGTGAGTCACGAATTCCGCACACCGCTGACCCTGATGTTGGGTCCTTTGGAGGATGTGCTTGCCAAACCCGAGACTAGCCCACTATCCGACCATCGGTCGCTTTTGCGTCTCGCACACCGCAATGGCATGCGCCTGCTCAAACTCGTCAACACTCTCCTCGACTTCTCCCGCATCGAAGCCGGGCGCGTGCAGATGAGCTTCGAGCCGGTCGACCTCGCAATCTTTACGGCGGAGCTCGCCTCCAACTTTTATTCCGCCATTGAAAAGGCTGGCCTCCGACTGGTTGTCGATTGCCCGTCGCTGTCGCAACCGGTCTACGTCGATATCGACATGTGGGAGAAGGTGGTTCTCAATCTCATATCCAATGCCTTTAAGTTCACATTCGAAGGTGAGATCACAATAGTGACCAGGCCGTCTTCTGACGGCAGGTGCGCCGAGGTCACCATTCGCGATTCCGGTACGGGCATCTCGCCCGAAGAGCTCTCTCATTTGTTTGAACGGTTCCGCCGGGTGGAGGGCGCACGCGGCCGCTCGATCGAGGGGAGTGGGATCGGTCTCGCCCTGGTTCAGGAGTTGGTCAAGCTTCACGGTGGCAGCATTCGCGTCGCCAGCCAAGTCGAGCAGGGAAGCGCCTTCACGGTTGCAATTCCCTTCGGCACCGCTCACTTGCCGGCAGAACAGATTAGCCGAGCACGGACGCAAGCCACAACCAATGTGCGCGCGCAGGCCTATGTCGAGGAGGCGTTAGGGTGGCTTTCCGACGGCGCCGCCACCGGTGCATCGGAGCCGCCGCCTCCACCTTCAACGCCGCAAGATCTAGGCGACGTTGCTGCCATTGCCGGGGCTGAAGGTCCATTGATCCTGGTCGCCGACGACAACGTCGACATGCGGAATTATGTGCAAAGGATTCTGCGCGGTGGTGGTTTCCGGGTGGAAGCGGTGACGGACGGAAAAAAGGCTCTCGCCGCGGCCAGGCGGCTCAAGCCCGATCTTGTCCTTTCCGATGTCATGATGCCTGAGCTCGATGGATTCGAGCTACTAACAGCCTTTCGAAAGGACCCCGAACTTCGCGACACGCCTGTGCTGCTGTTGTCGGCACGGGCTGGCGAAGAGGCCAAGGTGGAAGGTTTGTTGGCAGGCGCGGATGACTACCTGATCAAACCGTTTTCCGCCCGAGAGCTACTTGCTCGGGTAGGCGTAAAACTGCAGCTTGCCCGGAACCGGCGCGAGCGGGCGGAAGTACTTCAGGCGGAGCTCGCCCGCGTTACACGTCTGACGACGATGGGGGAGATGACAGCATCCATCGCTCATGAGGTGAACCAGCCGCTCATGGCGATTGTGACTAATGCGGACAGCTGCTTGTCTTGGCTCGCGCACGACAACCCGCAGATCGATGAAGCCCGAATGGCCGCCGAGCGTATCGTCAGGGATGGTCATCGTGCGGGGGATATCATCAAGACCATTCGCGCTCTTGCCAGGAAGTCTCGACTCGAGATGGCGCAACTAGACATGAATGACGCACTTGCGGAAGTCCTCGCCCTCACGCGCGGCGAGCTACGTCGCCACGATATCTCGCTCGAGACCGAGTTGTCCGGCGGTTTCGTACCCGTCATGGCCGACCGAATCCAGGTGCAGCAAGTCATTCTGAATCTGGTCATGAACGGGATCGAGGCGATGAAGGCCATCATGGATCGCCCACGGGTGTTGCGGGTAGGCTCTCAAATAGACGGCTCCGGTAGTGCCCTGATTGCAGTCGCAGACACGGGCACGGGGCTCGATCCAGCGAAGGCGGACCGCATCTTCGACGCCTTCTTCACAACGAAGCCCGACGGAATTGGTATGGGCCTGTCGATCTGCCGCTCGATCATAGAGGCTCATGGGGGTCGGATGTGGGCGTCGCCAAATCCGCCATACGGAAGCGTCTTTCAGTTTTCCATGCCCGTTGTCACCAAAGGGGTATCAAGTGATCGTCTCGGATGATGAGGCCCGGCCCATCGTCGTCGTCATCGATGACGATTTAGAGATACGCGAGGCACTGCAAGGTCTCCTCCGATCGATAGGCCTGCGCGTCGAATTGTTCGGCTCGGCGCAAGAATTTTTAGATAGCGCCCGCGCCGATGTTCCCGGATGCCTTGTTCTCGATGTCAGGCTGCCCGGACGAAGCGGACTGGATTTTCACGAAGATCTGGTCAAAGCAAATATTCATCTGCCGGTCATCTTCATCAGCGGTCACGCCGATGTCCCGATGTCGGTTCGGGCCATGAAGGCCGGTGCGGTGGAGTTCCTGACCAAACCAGTCCGCCACCAAGACTTGTTGGAGGCAATCCAACGGGCGATCGATCATGATCGTGCCCGTCGAGACGAGGAACAAATCGTTGCCGGACTGCGGTCCCGCCTGGAAACGCTGACGCCGCGCGAGCACGAGGTGATGAGGCTAGTGGCGGCCGGCAGACTCAACAAGCAGATTGCCGCGGAAATTGGACTCAGCGAGCAGACAGTGAAGCTCCATCGCGGCCACGTGATGAGAAAGTTGAGGGCCCGGTCATTGGCTGAACTGGTCAGGATCGCCGATAAGCTACAGCTCGCTCAACAAAAGTCGTAGGTCTTCTAGACCAAAGTATAGGAATCTTAATTGGTCCTTTACTAAAGTCCATAAGGCTCTCTTCCTTCTGCTATCCTATCCTGACCAACGCGCAATTGAGTGATCGGACCATGCGCCGTATGAGCGTCGGATGTCAGAGACTCCACTCATCGTATGGAAGGCGCATCGAGGCAAAGTGATGCGAAAAATGGAGGCAAAATCTCTCGCTGATCTCGTTACAATGGCCGCAAAGATCGCCGTCACACCAAACGGTTGACGCTCCGCCAGATCTCAGACGCCTGTACGCCAGTCTACGCGCTAGATCCCCTTTGCATCTTCTGTTCCCACTTCCGATGCTGGTCCCGCAATTAGACCGGCGTGTTTCGGAAAATGACCGAACTGCAGGCGCCGCTCACCGCCGCCGACTAATCCGAAAGTATTGACGACACCATCGTCTGATAGATTCGGCTTCACGGGCGCCTGCGGCGGCCCGCGGACGCCGGTCCATAGGATGCCCAACCAAGAAAGGAGTGAACCAAATGAATGCACTCAATCAAGTCTTGGCGAAGTCCGGTCTTCTCACCAAAGACCTCGACTATAATCTCATACGTGCATCGATGGTGCTTATCTTCCTGGCCTTTGGTTACCAGAAATGGTTCGCCTACGAGGCACCGGTCCTAATCCCGTATATCAGCAACGGCCCGCTGAGTTTCTGGATGCATTCTGCCTTTGGCATCCGCGGGGCCAGCTGGTTTCTGGGTGTTTCCGAGTGGCTATTCGGCACGCTGTTGTCCCTAGGACTTTGGACCAAGCGACTGGGAATCCTGGGAGCCATCTGGTCGACTGCCACGTTCGTCATGACGGTTACCATCATTCCATTCTTGCCGAACGGCTGGGATCCGGCTGCTGGCTTTCCTGCAATGGCCGGCAATGTTCCTTTCCTAATGAAGGATGTCGTCCTCGCGGCCTCGATCTACTTACTCAGGCAGGATGTCATGCGCGTGCTTGAAGCCGGCCGCAGCACGAGCGTTGCACTCTCACTCTCCCAAGCGGAAACAGACTTTGTCGGGAGGCTGGTCCGATGACGACGCGCGCGGCAATCGATATCGCCGGCATCCCGATCAGCTAAATAGCTTCGTCGTGCTGTGGAGGTTTTGCAATGAGTTCGAACGATGAAGCACGCTCCGCCGGGATAGTTTCGTCCGACTGAGGTTCGGTTCCATATGTACGTTGGCAGCATCGGATAGACGCAGGTTATAGCATGGAACTCTACCAGATCCGACACTTCGCCGCGGTCGCGGAGACCGGCAGTTTCACGAAGGCAGCAATTAGGGCAGCCGTATCGCAGCCCGCACTCTCCGCTTCGATAGCCAAGCTGGAAGAGGAGGTTGGGGCGAAGCTGTTCCACCGATCACCGAAGGCGGTCACTCTCACCCCGGCGGGTCATCGATTTCATATGACCGCGCAGAAGGTCCTAGATGCTTGCAACAAAGTGAAGGCTGAGCTTCGGGCAAGTGTCGCCGACCGACCGCTCCGAATCGGCTTACTACGCACGTTGCCGTCCGCACAGCTCGTGCAACTCATTGAAACCTTACAAGGTGAGCTACCAGAAACACCGATCGAACTCGTCGATGGAACGCGAGAACAGTTGCATGCTCAACTCGCCGGCCGAAAATTGCTTGCATGTGTCTCTTCAAAATCGGAGAGCGAGCCGGGGCAGCGCTCTGTCGAGCTACTGAGGGAAGACTATGGACTGGTGGTCAGCCTCAACCATCGCTTTGCTTTTTACGAAAGCATTCAATTATCCGATCTCAACGGAGAGCGTTTTATCGTTCGAACTCATTGTGATACCTTCGACAGCACCACGAAGCTTTTTGCGGAACGCGGAATACGCTGTCAGGTAGTCTATAGGACGGATCAGGACGATCGTGCTCTCGCATTGGTCGAAGCTGGCATGGGCGTGGCGCTGATGCCCGCGATTTTTGATGCGCCCAACGTGAAGAAGGTCCCAGTTCACGATTTCGACGCAAAGCACGTAATCTCCTTGCACTGGAACGAGGATGTCGCGGACGATCGCCTCGATCGGGTCGTTGCCTTTGCCACCACGCACAACTGGGCATCATCCGATCGGGAAAGCACAGCTCGGTCGTCACGACTAGACGTCGTCATGAGTTCTATGCGGAGATCCACGGGATCGACGGTCAGCGGCCAGAAGCCTCCGCAGGCGTCCAGTCGTTAGCCCATTCGTCTTCACGGAGGATTTCGTCACCGGTGTGGACAATGAATTCGACGAGTACCGTCCTTTTGGGACCGTTAAGCACCTCGGTGCAGATATCGACGATGCGCCGACCGAGTTCGAGGCGCTGATCGAGGGAACGAGCGCGACGGATCTCCACGAGGACCATCGTGATGGACTCAAGGCAATCGCCGAGGTGGAACAGTTGTCCTCACCAAGCTCCGCGATCTCCACATTGGGGCGCCACAACTGCGTCTGCATAGAGATGGCACAGACGCGTCGCTCGCTTCCGCTTCGTCTCAGGCGGATGGGTTTCGCAAAGTGCCGGATCTGGTAAATCTCCAATTGATAAAGCGTGTTTATTCGATCCATAAAAACATACGATTTCATTTATGGCGGCCTAAGGATTAGCTTTAATCAAGGAGCGAAAGGCCGGAATTAGAAAAGCGGCTCGGCGGAGTACTCCATGGAATGCATCGCCGAGGTCCAGGTAGCGTTTGTTTCGGCGGTTATTTTCGAACCTTGGCAGCCGTCGTCATCGTTATCGCTCGCAAGATCGGTCTGCCGGATGTCGTCAATGTCGGGCTTGCCGCGCTTTGTACCGGCGGCGAGCAGGAGTCGCACCGATTAGCGAGCCACTGATGTGTAGTTGAAAAGGAGATATGTCATGCCGCTCGCCAAAATCCACGTCGTCGAAGGCCGTTACGACCAGGCCAGGATCGCCAAGGTGTCTGCCTTAATCAGCACGCTGCGCGTGCCACCCGAGGACTTCTATCAACTGATCTTCGAGTTGCCGAAGAACCGGTTTTCCATACGCCGTCATTTGTCGCATCTCAGTCGGTCCGCATGATCTGCACTATGTATGTCCGACAGCAATGATTTTCATTCCTTGTAACAAAGGTATCAGCCATAGCGTTATTGCTCGGGGACTTCACGATGGACGCAAAATCCAGCACCAAAACAGCTACCCTCACGGTCGGTAACAAGACCTATGATTTCCCGATTTTAAGCGGCACGGCCGGGCCTGATGTCATCGACATCGCCAAGCTCTACGGCCAGGCCGGGATGTTCACCTATGACCCCGGCTTTACCTCCACCGGCAGCTGCCAGTCCAAGATCACCTATATCGACGGCGACGCCGGTATTTTGGAATACCGCGGCTACCCGATCGAGCAGCTCGCCGAACACGGCGACTTCCTCGAAACCTGCTACCTCCTGCTTTACGGGGAGCTGCCGACCCCGGAGCAGAAGAAGGACTTCGACAACCGCGTGATCCATCACACCATGGTTCACGAACAGATGGCCCGCTTCTTCCAGGGTTTCCGCCGCGACGCCCATCCGATGGCCGTCATGGTGGCCTCCGTCGGCGCGCTGGCCGCGTTCTATCACGACAGCACCGACATCAACGATCCGCAGCAGCGCATGATCGCCTCGATGCGCATGATCGCGAAGATCCCGACGCTGGCCGCGATGGCCTTCAAATACACCATCGGCCAGCCCTTCGTGTATCCGAAGAACTCGCTGACCTTCGCCGAGAACTTCCTCAACATGTGCTTCGCGGTGCCCTGCGAGGAATACAAGATCAATCCGGTGCTGGCCGACGCGCTCGACAAGATCTTCATCCTGCATGCCGACCACGAACAGAACGCCTCGACCTCGACGGTCCGTATCGCCGGCTCCTCCGGCGCCAACCCGTTCGCCTGTATCGCCGCCGGCATCGCCTGCCTGTGGGGTCCGGCGCATGGCGGCGCCAACGAGGCGGCGCTGGCGATGCTCGCCGAGATCGGTTCGGTCGACAAAATCCCCGAATTCATCGCCAAGGTGAAGGACAAGAACAGCGAAGTCCGCCTGATGGGCTTTGGCCACCGCGTCTACAAGAACTACGATCCGCGCGCCAAGATCATGCAGAAGATGTGTCACGCGGTGCTGGCCGAAACCGGCCATGGCGACGATCCGATGCTCAAGGTCGCACTCGAGCTGGAAAAGATCGCGCTCAGCGATCCCTACTTCATCGACCGCAAGCTCTATCCGAACGTCGACTTCTATTCGGGCATCACGCTGAAGGCGATGGGTTTCCCGACCTCAATGTTCACCGTGCTGTTCGCCGTCGCCCGCACCGTCGGCTGGATCAGCCAGTGGAGCGAGATGATCGAGGACCCGCAGCAGAAGATCGGCCGTCCGCGCCAGCTCTACACCGGCGTCGCCCGCCGCGACTACATTCCGATTGACAAGCGGAAGTCACGTCAACGTGTTCCTGACGCTTTGGCCGTGGCCGCTGTCATTAGTTGACCGGTCAAATAAAACGACATAAGGTTCTAGATGGGTCTCGCGGCTTGGAGAACGTTATGCCGTATCTACATCTCGATTTACCTGGCCGCTTCCCGGTTGCGCAGAAGCGCGAATTGGCGGTTCGTCTTTGTCGCCTCTACGCCGACGTCATGCAGACCCAAACGTGGCGACCCAATATCGGCATCGCCGAACTTGGCGAAGACAACCTATTTCACCTCGGTCCCGATGGCCTAGAGCCCATCGTGATGGTGCTCGTCGAATTCCGCGCGGGGCGTCCCAGCGAGTACAGGCTAGGACTCGCGGATGGCATCGTGGATGCGTGCGTGGAAGTTCTGGGAGTGCCTCGACGATGGGTGCTGGTCGAGTTCACGCCACATAGGGGCGAAGAAATCTATCGAGATGGAAGATGGGTGGCCGATTGGACGCCGGACGAGCGCGCGCCTGTTTCAGCGACCTAAACTCGAAGCGAACGAAGGTGTGGCATGCCGTTTTATCAATGTATAGCGCCAATTGGCGTGATCACCGCCGACATGAAGACGGAAATTGTCGACGAGATCACGCGGATTCACTGCGAAGCTACCGGTGGCCTTCCACTCTTCGTGCAGGTTCAATTCGACGAAGTGAACCCTGAGAACGTCTTCCAGAACAGGAAGTTGTCCTCGGCGATCCGACTTCATGTGCGGATGCGCGCAGGCCGGCCAGCTGAAGTCCGGCATCAGATGATGACGGACTACACGAACCTTTTGAGCAGAGTCACGGGCGTTCCGATCGTCGACATCATGATCGGCATTGTCGAGACGTCTTACGAGAACGTCATGGAGTCGGGCGTGCGTCTGCCGGCGCCCGGCGACGAAGAGTCATGGAAGGCGAAATTCGCCAATATGTGAACGATCTAAATCCGCATCCGAAGACTGAAAATAAAAATCCGGTTCGCGGATCGGGAGGGCAATGTGATCGACGATCTTGCTGCACGAGCTGCGAAGAAGGCCGCAAAGCGCTTTATTCCACTTCTGACATTTTCGTATGTCCTGGCGAATCTGGATCGCGTGAACATCAGCTTTTCTGCTCCGACCATGATGAAAGACTTGGCGCTGACGCCGTACCTGTACGGGTGGGCAGCCGGCATCTTCTTTTTAGCCTATACGGCCTTCGAGATCCCCAGCAACCTGATCCTTGCAAAGGTAGGCGCGCGCCGCTGGATCGCCCGCATCATGATCACGTGGGGCCTCTTGTCCGTGCTCACGGCAGTCGCAGTCGGTCCGACAAGCCTGATTGTTATTCGGTTTTTGCTCGGGGTTGCCGAAGCTGGATTCTTCCCCGGCATCATCTTTTTCATGGCCCAGTGGTTTCCGAATGAATATCGCGGGCGAATGACTGTTGTTTTCTTCTTGGCTGTGCCGTTGAGCACCGGTTTGGGTGCTCTGGTCTCGGCGCCGTTCCTGGCGATGGAAGGAATTCTCGGATTGCACGGTTGGCAATGGCTGTTCATCGCCGAAGGGCTTCCGGCGGCCATCACGGGAATTTTCGTCTACTACAAGCTCGTCGATCGGCCCGAAGAAGCGAATTGGCTTACGGAAGATGAGAAGCGCGCCATCGTGGGCCGTCTGGAGCGGGACCATCGATCGCACGCCAACGTCGCCTCAAAATTTTTGCAGGCAGTCACGGACAAAAGAGTCGTGGGGCTGAGTGCCATTTGGCTTCTCCGATCGATTTGCTTCTTTGGAGTGACGTTCTTCCTGCCGCAAATGATCTCCAAAGCTTATTCAACAACCGAAGTGGCGATTGCAGCCTCTGTTCCATCGACAATCGGCGCCCTGACAACGATTCCATGGATGCTGAGTTCGGATCACTTTAACGACCGGAGATGGCACCTGATCGTTGCGTTCTTGGCGATTTGTGTTGGTATCGGCGGAGCCGCGCTCCATCCGGGGTCGTTGTTTGCCCTGGCGTGCTTTACGCTCGCAGCGATCGGGTATTCCGCCGTGACGCCGGTTCTTTGGTCTATTCCGCCCACGTTCTTGAAAGGGCAGGCGTCAGCGGGTGGCATCGCGCTCATCAACGCAATTGGCTATACCGGCGGCATGGTTGGACCAGTGGCAATAGGATGGGCAAAAGATGCATACGGCTCTTTCGAGGGTGGCCTCTATCTGCTGTCCTTGCTGTCGTTGATAGGTGCCGCTCTGACGCTGCTCGTGGTTCGAAGCGATGGGTCAGGCAATCAGGAGCGCCGACCGAAGAAAGAAGCCTTAAACGTGGCCGCCAACAACCGGATGTCAAATGCTTAGAAACGCAGCCTCGAACAAGCAAAGCGAACAGAATGCACGCGCACGGACGCGAGCGAACGGTGAACTCACCAGACAGCGTTTGATCGAAGCGTGCGTTGACCATGTTTGGGATCGCGGGTATGCCGCGTCTTCCGTAGCACTGATTGCAGAATCCGCCGGAGCGCCGAAGGGGTCTGTATTTTATCACTTCCCGACGAAGGACGAGATCATCATTGCTGCCGTTGACGAGTATGTCGCGCAAGCCACGTCTCGTCGCAAGAAGGATCTGCTGCCAAGCTCGCCCGCAAATCGGCCCACGCTCAACCGTTTGAAGCGGTATTTTCGTCAACGTATCGAGGTGCGTCGCGCTACCAAGTTTCGGCGAGGATGCCTGCTCGGCAACCTGGCCGCGGAAGTCGACCAGAAGACGTCTCCAAAGCTTGCAAAGGCCGTTCAGAATGGTCTGGTGGCTTTTGAGAACGATGTGGCCCAGTTCCTGACGGCCGCCGCTCAGGAGGGTGAAATCAGACAGGATCTACCCATCGCAGAAGTGGCGGCCGGCCTTGTCAATGGCTGGGAAGGCGCGTTGCTTCGCATGAAATTGAATGGATCGCCGAAGCCGCTCGAGAGCTTCATAGAAACCATCCCGGCCATTCTTGAACGCTGAGACATGAATTTGATTGATGCGCTCGATGAAGCAGGCGACCTCATCGAGTTGGGGAGCCGGAAACGAAAGGGTCATTTGAAATCTGCGCCACACCGCTCGATCGAGCAATTTGGCATGGTTCGTTGCTGAAGATACACAAAGAACAATGGCGAACGGAATTGACCGGAGTGTGTTAGCGGCAGAAGTCAGTGCAGCTGTCAGATCGCAGGTGACGCTGGCGAACGCAGCGCGAGCCGCGGGCCCGCCGCTGCTGTTCGGTTTCAGGCTGTGGGCCTCCGTTGGTCTTGCCCTCTTCGTTGCGTTTTGGCTAGAGCTCGACAATCCCTATTGGGCGGGCGCCTCCGCGGCGATCGTGTGTCAGCCCTATCTCGGGGCCTCGCTGCGCAAGTCGCGCTACCGCATCATCGGCACTCTAGTGGGAGCTATGATGATCGTCGTGCTGACGGCCTGGTTTCCCCAGAACCGCATCGGCTTTCTCGTCGGACTTGCGGTGTGGGGCGGGGTTTGCGGCTTTGCTGCCACCCTGTTCCGCAACTCCGCCTCCTACGCGGCGGCTCTTGCTGGCTACACCGCGGCGATAATAGGGGCCGACACACTGGGTGCAACAGGTGGTGCAAGCAGTGAAGTGTTCATGCTGGCCGTTACCCGCGCTAGCGAGATTTGGATCGGCATCCTGTGCGCCGGCGCCATCCTCGCCTTAACTGATTTCGGCGACGCTGCCAAAAGGCTTGCCGGAATGTTTGCGGCCGTGGCAACCGAGATCGCTACTCGATTCGAGTCCACTTTGAGACTTGCCGGATCGGATTCCGCCGATGCGCAGCAGCCGGCCCGACGAGAGCTCATTCGACAGGTCACCGCGCTAGAACCGATGATCGACGAGGCGATCGGCGAATACTCAACACTTCGCTATCACTCGCCCGTGCTGCAGGCCGCTATCGACGGGCTGTTTGCCTCGCTCGCTGCCTGGCGCAGTATTGCAACGCGGCTCACTAAACTTCCGCCTGAGGTCGCTGACGAGGAAGCCAATGTCGTGCTGCGCAGCATTCCAGAAGAAATGCGTTCCGCGCTGCCAGCAGGCCAGGCGGCGTTCTGGATAACGGATCCCACGGCCTTGCGCCGCCGTTGCGAGGCCGCAGTTCGGACGCTCATTACCATGCCGGCCAGCACGCCCTCCGTTCGCCTGCTTGCCGATCAGACCGCAAGTGTTCTTGCGGGGTTTGCCGCGGTGCTCGAGGCGATGGCTTTGCTGGTTGCCGAGCCTGCGCGCCCGCGTTCTCGCGGTCGCGGTTTCAACATCTACGTTCCCGATTGGCTGCCATCCTTCGTCAGTGCCGGGCGCGCATTCGTGGCGATCGGAGCGGCCGAGCTATTCTGGGTCCTTACCGCCTGGCCAGACGGCGGCTCGGCAATCACCTTCGTCGCAATCGTGGTTCTGTTGCTTTCACCTCGAGCCGAACTGGCCTACGCGGACGCCATCGCGTTCATGCTCGGTACAACGGTGGTTATTCCTATTGCGGCGACAATCAAGTTCGCCCTGCTGCCAGGGCTCGAGTCATTCCCCGCCTTTTGCATGGCCTTGGGTGCTTTTCTGATACCGGTCGGCACTGCGATGGCCGCAACTCGGCAGCGTGCGCTTTTGGTCATCTGCATCGCCATCTTTTTGCCAGTGCTCCAGCCTACGAACGAGATGAGCTACGACACAGCGCAATTCTACAACTCTGCGCTAGGAACCTTCGCGGGCTTCGCGGCCGCGCCCCTTTCCTTTCTACTAGTGCCACCGCTATCTCCGTCCTTCCGAACCAAGCGGCTCCTCAGCTTAACGTTGCGCGACCTGCGCCTCCTTGCGACGGACTGTCTTTCAGTGAGCGCTGACGACTGGGAGGGCCACACATGTAGCCGGCTCGCGGCATTGCCGGATCAGGCCGAACCTATCGAGAGGGCGCAGCTTTTGGCAGCGCTGTTGGTGGGGACTGAGATTATCCATCTTCGTCATGACACGGCAGAGCTCGACCTGCAACCAGAGTTCTATGCCGCACTGCAGACGTTTGTGGAAGGAAACAGCGCCGCCGCAATTGCTC
Organism: Bradyrhizobium erythrophlei; assembly: GCA_900129675.1. Classification (GTDB taxonomy): domain Bacteria; phylum Pseudomonadota; class Alphaproteobacteria; order Rhizobiales; family Xanthobacteraceae; genus Bradyrhizobium; species Bradyrhizobium erythrophlei_A. The sequence goes on from FSRD01000002.1 coordinate 873,621, forward strand.
AGCTCACCTTGCTGGATCATCACCTGTCTTCAACTGAACAGGTCGCCAGTCAGCTCGCCGCACGCGCGCGGGGCCGTATCCTTGCCATCTGCGACGTCCTCGCCGACCACCGCGCATACTTCGATACAGGAGCGTCTGCTTGAAGTTTTTCGAGATCAACCTGCTCGGCGTCTACGTTGCGCCCATGTCGATACTGATGCTGGCAGCTTGGCTGGCGACGCTCGCTTTGCTGAGGGGCGCCGGACGGCTTGGGTTGCTGCGCCATGTCTGGCACCCGGCACTGTTCTTCATTGCCATGTACATGATCGCGCTGTCGTCAATGGTACTTGTCATCGCACGCTGAGGTTAGCATGTCAGGCGTTGAAGCAAAATCACAGTCAACCAATAGCGCCGACATTCGCGGCAAGGCGCAACGGCGGCGCGTCAAAATCGTCCCGGTGCTCATTACGCTCACCATGGTTGGGATCGCCATCGCGCTCGGCCGCGCGATGTGGGACGCGTACATGGTTGCACCTTGGACGCGCGACAGCGTGGTTCGCGCCTATGTCGTCACGATGGCGCCAGAGGTATCAGGGCGCATTGTGGAGATGCCGGTGCATGATAATCAGTTTGTGCACAAGGGCGATATGCTTATGGTCATCGACCCCACCGACTACAGGATCGCTTTCGAGCTTGCAGAAGCAGGCGTGCTGCAGGCCAAGGCTACCGCCGAAAATGCGCAGGCCATGGCGGAACGCCGGCGTAAGCTGAGCGATCTAGCGGAGACCGTCGAAGACAGGCAGACCCACGAGGCGATCGCACTGGCAACCCATGCGCAACATCGACAAGCTATTACCCAATTGGATCGAGCGAAGGTCAATCTGGAGCGTACAGAGATCCGCTCGCCGGTGAATGGATGGGTAACCAATCTTCTTGCGCAGCAAGGGGACTATGCCAACGTTGGACAGAACATAATCTCCGTTGTCGATGCCGATTCCTATTGGGTGGACGCCTATTTCGAGGAAACGCAACTCGCATCCATCCGAGACGGCGATCCTGCTAAGATCAGGTTGATGGGAAACAGCAAAATCGTTACCGGCGAGGTCGTTAGCATCGCGCGTGGCATCAACGTCTCAAACGCGCAACCCAACCAGCAAGGTCTTGCCGTTGTCAACCCGATCTTCACCTGGGTGCGCTTGGCGCAGCGTGTGCCGGTGCGCATACGGCTTAAATACGTGCCTGACGGCGTACGCCTGGTCGCTGGCTTGACCGCAACGGTGCAGGTTGACCCGCGTTCTCGGCCTTCTAAATGATGGTCGAGATAGATGGACCGAGAAGATCACCGAGTCCTTCCACTTAGAAACCCGAGCCCGTCCTTCGCACTGCTCGAGTGCGCCGCGGCAACTGGTTAGCTGTGTGCCGGTTGGGCTGGATGCACACGGACGCACGGTCGGAACGTGCTCAGTGGCTGGCGTTGATTTAGGGAAGCAACTCGCCATATCGGTCACATCGTAAATCTCCAGCAAATTGGTAGGTTAGCAGATCCAAAAATTCGGTCGCGCTGCGCTCACGACAAGTTGAGTACCACGGTGTCATCAAGAGGTTATGCGGCCGTTATATGGCGGCCATCATTGTACTTCGGCATTGCCACGCCGCCTCAACGTAAGCGGCCGCGTTGTTGCGAGCTACGATGCAAGCTCCTCGCGAAGATGGTGGAGATTACAGTGAGACAACGGCTTCTCGGTTCAGTGTTGCATGCCGGCGCGGCTCTGGGTCTCTTCGCGACGGAACAACATGAATTGGGCACGGCGGAAATTGCCGAAGCCTTGGCGCGTCCCAATCCTCCGCGCACGCGCTCTTGGCTTCTCTCACCGAGATCGGTTTGCTTGAACGGACGCCGGATCGTCGCTGCCGTCTTGGACACAAGCTGCTCGGGTTCGGCGAAACCGTGCTGGCAGGGAGCGGGGTGTTCAGCGCCATGCGCGACATGTTGAACGAGCTGATGCAGCGGTTGGGCCGTCGGTCTATCCGGCAGTTCGCGACGGTCAGCATGTGGTCTACATCAACCGCATGCGGGGCCCGAGTTCCGTGCCGGCGTCTCTTGGCAGTGCCGGGCCGACACTACCGATGCACGCGAGTGCCGCCGGGAAGATCCTGCTCGCTCACGCGCCAGAGGCGCAAATGAGGCGGATTCTGGATGGCCGCAGGCTCGAACAGTTGACCTGAAGAACCATTACCAACGAGGGCGCTCTGGTCGCCGAACTGAAAGCGGTGCGGCAGCAGGGATACGCGTTGAGTGAGGGCGAATATGTCTCCGAGCTTTATTGCGTTGCTGCACCAATTCGTAACCGCGACACCGAAGGTATCGCGGCAATCGGGATCGGCGCAACGGCCGCCGACTTCGAGATGAATAGCGAGAAAATGGTTCGTGAAGTCATGCGCGGTGCTCAGCTCGCCTCGCGCGAGCAAGGCTGGCGGCCCAGTTGGACCGCCTGGGCTGACCGGCGGCTGGGCTAGATCGTGTTGACCGGATAATCTGGTGTACGGCCTTCCAAAACCGCGCGGATCTGCACCGCTGCCTTGCGCTGGAGTTCGACAAGCGCCTGCTCCGAGTAGAACGCCAGATGGGGCGTAACGACGAGGTTGGGCACTTCACCAATCGGGGTGGAGCCCGCTGCGGGTGGTTCAGTTTCGAGGACGTCGAGGCCGGCACCACCGAGAGTCCCGCCGCGGAGTGCCGTGACGACGGCCTCGTAATCGACGAGCCCGCCGCGCGACGTATTCACCAACACAGCGCCAGGTCGCATGGTTGCCAGACGCTCAGCATTGACCATGTGCCGGGTCTTCGAGGTCAGCGGCGCATGAAGCGAGACCACGTCAGACTCTTTGAACAGAGTATCGAGGTCGACGGCGCGGGCGCCTCCAGTCCGAACCGCTTCGTCGGACAGAAACGGATCGGAGACGATAATTTCGTAGCCAAGCGCCGTTGCACGATGGGCAAGCGCCCGGGCGATGCGGCCGAACCCAACCAAGCCGAGTGTCTGACCACGCTGGCGGTGAAGCGGTCGGAGCAATTTCACGTTCCAGCCGCCGCCGCGGGTCTGATCCAGACCGCGGATGATGCCGCGCGTGAATGCCAGGATCAGCGCCAAGCCGTGATCGGCAACCTCCTCGATACAATAATCCGGGACGTTCGTAACCTGGATGCCGCGCGAGGACGCGACTCCCAAGGGGATCGTGTCAACCCCGATGCCATAGCGCGCTATGATCCGGCAATTCTTCATGGCCTCGACGATGTCGGCGGAGAGCGGGCGGTAGCAGTTCAGTACCGCGTCCGCATCCCGAGCCAGTTCCAACAGCTCGGCGTCTTTGACTGAACCGGCTTCCCGTAGCGTACCGATGCCCTCGAGGACTGCGTTTTCGGGATCGAGATTCGGAAAAACATGGTCCGTAACCAGAACCGTCTTCATGAACGAGCTTCCTCTGTGGTGAGCGTGTTGGTCAGGACGCCAAGGCCGGCAATGTCGATCGCGACCTCGTCGCCCGGCTTCAGCCAAATCGGTGTCGTGTGACCCATCAGGACGCCTTCCGGCGTGCCGGTGATGATGACATCGCCCGGCTTCAGCGTGGCGTACCGGCTGAGGAAAGCGACGATCTCGGCAACGCCGAAGATCATGTCGCTCGTTGACGAGAGCTGGCGGACCTCGCCATTGACTCGGCACTGGATCCTGAGAGCCTGCGGGTCCGGGATGTCGTCGGTTGTGACGAGAAATGGGCCTAACGGCAGAAACCCGTCGAGCATCTTGCCGATCATCCACTGGCTGGTGGCGAGTTGGGCGCTGCGAGCGGAGAGATCATTGGCGCAGCAATACCCTGCGACGGAGTCCAACGCCTGATCGACCGACACGTCACGCGCCTCGCGGCCGATTATCACCCCGAGTTCGGCTTCGTAGTCATACTTGAAGTCGATGGCGGGGAGGGCGATGCGGTCGCCGGAGGCGCTCAGGCTATTCGGGAACTTTCCGAAGATCACCGGCGTCGTGGGGATCGGCATGTTGGCCTCGACCGCATGGCGGCGATAGTTGAGCCCAACACAGATGATCTTCTCAGGCGCCACGACGACCGGGGCAAGGCGCAAGCTCTCCATCGGGACGAGCGGACTGGCTGGCGCCCCGAACTTCGCGGCAAGCGCCGAGATGTCGCTCAGGGCGACAGGTGCCGGTCCCTGCCAAAGGTCCGAGGCTGCGAGATCCTCGACGCCGCCGTTATGAACGAGGCCAGCTTGGATGCCTTCTGAACCATAAAAATTGACGAGTTTCATGGTTTCACCCGCTCCATCCGCGAAGGAACTCGCGCAGTTCCTGATTCACGCGTTCCGGCTGTTCTTCTTGGGGGAGATGCCCGCACTCGGGGATGGCGACGCCGCGCACGTTGCGCGCCAACCCCTTCCAGACCTCCAGTACATTAAAGGCTTTGCCGACGAGTTCGAAGTCGGAGCCCCAGATTGCCAGCACCGGACAGTCGATCAGATTGTCCTCATCCTCAATGTCCTGCTTCAGATCGACCGGCCCTGCGCGATAGTCGTTGAACGCTCCCCGTAAGGCACCAGGCTGGGAGTAGGCGCGGACATACTCGGCGACGGCAGCCTCCTCGATCGCACCGGGGTTGTAGCACCAGGTGCTGTAGAAATGACGGAGGAAGATCTCCTCCCGTCCTTGAATCAGCGCTTCGGGCAGATGCGGAACTTGTTGGAAGTAGAAGAACCAATAGAGCTTCGCGAGCTTCGCGTCCGTCGCATTGAAGACGACCCGGGTCGGGATGTTGTCCAGCACTGCGAGGCGATCGACCATGCCCCGGTGGTCTTTGGCGAAGCGCGTCGCGACCCGAGCGCCACGATCGTGGCCGACGAGTGCAATACGCTCATAGCCGAGATGAGTGGCGACCTGCCGGATGTCTTCCGCCATGGTCCGCTTATCGTACCCGATGTCGGGCTTGTCGGTGTCGCCGTACCCGCGCAGATCGGGCATGATTACGTGGTAATCGCGGGCCAGATCGGGCCACTGCTTCCGCCACGCGTGCCAGGTCTCGGGGTAGCCATGAAGCAGCACGACGGGTGCGCCCTCTCCGGCTTCTGCGACATGCATTCGGATCCCATTAACGGCAATGGTATGGCGCCTTAGAGTCGGTGTCATCTCGGTACTCACCTTATGAAAGGGGTCGGAACATGGACGGAACGCCTCGCTTCGAAGGGGACTTGTTGCCGCTCAACCGCAACTGCACGCTGCAAGCGCTTAACCAGCCCCAACCGGAGTCTCAGTCCCAGAACTCGCCATTCTGCGGCAGCTTCGCGAAATCGCCGGCGTCGTGACAGAGGAATATTGGCACGCCGCTTCGCTCCAGCTGTTTCATACGCATCCGCGTCATAGACATGGCGCTCGTGCTCCAGTCCCAAGGCATGGGAACCAAATTGTCGAACCCGCTGCGCTGGTGACCGGTATCGGCAGCCATACAGGTGCGACCGCGGTTCGGCAGGTTGACGATCAGAACCTGATGGCCGGGAGCGTGACCGGACGTCTTCAACAGACGCAGGGTGCCGTCATCAAACAGGTCGAAGTCGCCATCAATTTCGAGAATATTCAGCTTCCGGATATCTCGCAAGTCGTTCTGGCAATAGACCGGGCTGGTCCAGGCGTCCGGCCACATAGCGTAGCGGATCTCATCGCGTTGAACGACGTGGACGGCGTCGGGAAAATACGACATGCCGCCGGCATGATCGAGGTGCAGGTGCGAGTAGAGCACGTAGCGCACGTCCTTTGGCTTGATTCCCAACTTCTCCAATTGGGCGTCAATAGCGTGCTCACGCTTGAATGCGTGCGGACCAAAGGCGGTGGCGACGTTTGCGCCCCAATAGGCGTCTCGCCGATCCGGATCCGCAACCACACCATTGATGCCCGTATCCCACAGCACAACGCCATAGGTCGGATGGACGATCACGGCCGCGGTCGTGGGAATTTCTAGGTGGCCTGGTGCGAATGCGACCAGGAGGTTGGCGTCCACGCTAAGCGGTCCAACGTTCATCGCGCTCATTCGAAGACCAGTCATATTCCCTCCGAACTTATCTCCGCTGGCAATGCGCGATTGCCGCAGGCCGATTGCTCCATACAAGTACTCTTAATCAGGACAGTCTCCATCGTCCTCCGTATTGCGGAACGAAGTGACTTCGTGGTCGAGGCGAACAATTGCGATCTCAACGAGCATTCATTTGTCCGCCTCAAGAACGGCGTCGTCCTTGGGTCTGCTTATAGTCATAGACATGGCATAAACAAAATAGTATGTTTATATACAATTCATAAATAGTATTTATGTAATGGAGCCTCTACCGTATCCGGCACTCTCCGTCGTTGCGGTGACCAGGAGTTTTGCGAAAGCGGCAACAAGAGCTTCCGCCTCGATAGCCAAGATTGAGGAGGAGCTGGGGGTGAAGCTGTTTCACAGATCACCAAAGTCGGTCATGCGCCAACCTGATCGTCGGGCTTCCGCCACGTAGGGCGGGGTTCAGCGTACCGAGGCGCATCGCGATCGGTAGCAGGATCGGATAGAACTGCACGAAGGGTCATGTCCGCTGCGCCATGGGCCTCGTGGCAGGCGTATCAGGCCGCCGTGTAAGGAATCTGGCTGGCCGGCGCGTCGCCCCGGAACGTGAAGAAGCCCCAGCCGCCCTTGCACAAGCGAATCCGGCTACGGCTCCTGGTAGGTCTGACCCACTTGGTCAGCTCATGAATAGCAGCATGAACGCCATGGTCACGCCCATGGCTATACGACACGCTACCGTCGGCGCGGTGTCGCCAGCTGAGGCGGCGCCGGCTGATGGCGCGACCCCGAGGCTGTTGCGTCGGCCGGACAATTGGCCGAGGAGGTCCCAGACGCTGTAACAGACAAGCACAAACGCGAACGCCAGCGCGAGAACCGGATACTTGAGCGAACCTGCCATGCCGCTGCCCATCCCCGTCATGTCCATGCCGTCTGACGTCGTGAGGGGGGCGAACATGTACACCATCGCCGCGCAGTGAAACAAATGCGTAGCGCGATGCCCGCTCACCAGGGCCCGAAGGCCGTTCACCTTAGTGTCGCCCACTAAGCGCCAGGCGAACCAGGCCGTGAGCAGGCCGAAAATCGCCTCCCAGGCATGGGGCGGCAGCGTCTTGACGTTGGCCGCCAGCATTCCGGCCATCGCGATACACATCAGCAAGTGCGCAATGTCGGTATCGGCTCCGCCCGAACCACGCGGCGACGAGCGGGACCCGGTTGGCTCAGCCGCCGAAAGCCGGTTGGCTGGCAGCCGGGCGGTAGCGAGGCGGGTCGCGCTCACTGCCGCGACGACCAGCATGAGAGCGGCAAGAATGTCGAATAGCCAGGCAGGAGACATCATGCGAGGGTCCCTTCCGGCATAGTTCCTTGGTGGGTGCGAGCCAGCGCCCGTGGTGCCCAGTAGGCGAGCGCCAGCAGCGCGAGCAGCGGCCTGGAGTCGGGGGCGGTCGCCCCACCGAGCAAGGTCATCCCGAAGGATTCCTCGACGACCCAGATCACCGCCGACACCACGGGCACCAGGTTGCGTTCGCCTTGCCGGAGCGCATGTCGGGGCCGTCTGTGAGTTGTGATGGGTTTGGGTCGTTGCCGAATGTCGTGTCGAGTTTGACGCTCATGTCCCATGGGGCGTGACCTGATGGCGGTGGAGGGTGGGGAACCGAACCGTTGCTGCTGGATCTTGGCGCGGGCATATGTTTCAACACGCGTGCGGCGCGGATGGTGGTGCCGCACGGCCGTTGCGCACTGCAGGTGCGGACAGCCATGCCGGGTTCCGAGTGCGAGCGCCCCCGTTGCAGGGCGCCTGAACGGAAACGGGCGAGAGTTCGAGGACTTCCTAGTACTGCAGATTGGGGTAGGCAGCGCTGTCTCCGCGTCCCTCGCGCGTCAAATCGAGAACGCCGTAGATTGCCCAGACCGGGTCGAGGGAGCTGGTGTCGCCGCGCTTGAACGTCATCTCGCTCGCCCAGTGGTGGTGGATCCCGGCCTCGTCGCGTGAGAACACGTTCAGGACCGGGAGCTGCCCGCCGTCCGGTGCTTCCGCATGGTAGTCGCGGTTGAAGGTGTTGTTTCGCGAGGACAGCAGCCGCAGGTTGCGCCAGCCGCGTTCTCGTGCGTAGGTGCCGAGCCGATCGGGGCTTGTCTTCGCGATCACGACGAGGTTGGTCCGCTCGGCGAGGTGAAAAGCAGCGCCCTCGAGCCCGTCGACGACCGATGTGCATGACGGGCAGGGCTGCTCGACAAGCGGCAGCTCGGCTGTCTTGCCCCCTGGGGCACCCGCTCGTGGGTCTTCCGACCAGCGCGGGAACATCATGTTGTAGATGACCAGCGAGTTCTTGCCCGGTGCGAACAACTCCGAGAACCTCACCTTGCTGCCATCGGCCGCGGACTCGAAGACGTAGTCCTCCCTGATGAGACCGCCCGCTGGGAGTGCACGGCGCCGGGCGGCGACCTGCTCGTTCAGCCGCCGGAGCTCTGCCTCCGCCTCCAACAGTTCGTTGCGGGCGCGCCGGTATTCGCTCGACTCGCCGGGGAAGTGGACATTCGGGTCGAGGAGTACTTCCCGCCACTTGTTCATGTCGCGTGGTTTGCCCTTGAGAGCCATTGTTTCCATCCTTTCCTATGCTCCGAACTCTGTCCCTTGTGGAGTGGAAAATTCGGAGCGTCGTTTCATGCACTGCGGCTTTTTTTGTGGGGCAACCCACTCAGCCATCGAACATCGCGAAGAGGGTGTTGAGGCCTTAGCGCACGTCGGTTTCTGTGGTCGGTTCTCGTCTCAGCAGAGCGATGCAGGAGGCGGAATATCGGCGCGTGTTTGAAAGTATGAAACTGGATAAGGCGCAGGCGCTGTTGATCAGCGCCGCGCCAGAAAACGACGCACAACGCCGTCTCATCGTCGACTTGGCCGACCAGGCCCGGCTTCGGGCGATTTATCCATTTCGTGACTATGTCGGGCTCGGCGGGTTGATGGCCTATTCGGTCGACATCACCGATCTTTTCCGCCGAATGGCTGGCTACACAGACCTGATCTTCAAGGGAGCCAATCCAGGCGAAATGCCGATCTATCAAGCCACCAAATTCGAACTCGTCATCAACCTCAAGACTGCGAGGGCGCTCGGACTCACGGTGCCACCAACACTGCTCGCCCGTGGCGACTAGGTGATCGAATAGCGGTCCGGCTGCATATCGAACAAGGCTTGCGATTCGAAATCCGCCGGCGGATCGGCGAAACGAGCTGGCGGTCGTTGGACGAATCCAATCTCGGCGCATACCGTTCCTCTCAAGTGCTGCGGTGTCGGACAGCGGTGTGTCAGAACGCATTTCGGTACGTGACGCGATCGCCACTGCTGCTGTAGATCCACATTGGCTCGCCGCACTCGCTTGGGCCGTGGTCGGTCATGCAGGCGGTGCTCCAAGGCGGTGCCGCGACCTCGCGTCCCGCGATTGCCTGTGTCTGGGCGCGCGCGCTACGCTTGTGGGCTCGCTCTTGAGCCGTCGTCGGCGCCGCGAGCGACGCCACGAGCGTTAGCGCGATCAAAATTTTCAAGGTCTTCATTGTCCCGCTCCTTTGATGGCGGATATCAACGTCAATTCGCGGTGCTCAGCAGACCGATCTTGCGAGCGACAGCGATGACGACGACTCCCAAGGCTCGAAAGGTTCGAAAGTGACCGCCGAAACAGACGCTATCTGGACCTCGGCGATGCATTCCATGGAGTACTCCTCCGAGCCGCTTTTCTAATTCCGGTCTTTCGCTCCTTATTAAAGCTAATCCTTAGGCCGCCATAAATGAAATCGTATGTTCTTATGGGTCGAATAAACATGATTTATCAATTGGAGCTTGGTCGCGGAGACCGGCAGCTCCACGAAGGCGGCAACCAGTCTGCGGACGGACGTCCGACAAGACGATCCTTTGTATTGCGTTGAGTAACGAACGCGTACGAACCCGCGACGATCGGTGGAACAGCTTCACCCCAACCTTCTCTTCCAGCTTGGCTATCGAAGCGGAGCGCGCGGGCTGCGGTGCCTTCGTGAAACTGCCGGCCTCCGCGACCGCGGCGAAGTCGGATCTGGCAGAGTTCCGCGCTATAAACATTGTTTATCCAATTTATCAAAACATGCGATTTCAGTTATGTCTAGCCAAGGATTAGCTTCAGGCAAGACGGCCAAACGCGTGCGATAAAGTGGAGGGTTGGTCGTTAGAGGATCCCGCCGTCGGCGATTTCGGAGATCCAAAGGTGATTCGGAAGTTCGGCGAAGTGCCTAGGGATCCGAGATCGCTGTGAAGTAAAACCTGCGCGACAGGCGAGGAGTTAGCTCGATAGCTACGGGCTTGGCCGCGGGTGAGAGTCTTCTGCTGGCTCTTGCAGCTGAGATTGAGGTTTGGTCGGCACCATTCGATGGGTGTCGATCGCACGAAGAAGGAATGTAACGAATGAGAAATCAGCGCATCGTTCGCGACATGGCCGACCGAGGCTGCTGCATGGCCGAACGGCCGGAAGCTGAATCGGTTCGATCAGAAGCACGGGCGTCAGCACTCACGCCCAGAAAATTGCGCACTCCATCGATTCAGCCCAAAAGTTCCGATCAGCTGGCAGCGAGCACGCGGATTGCACTCGGAAAGAGCAATACAGCCGAACTCAAAGTTCAGGTCGGCCTGCCGATCCTGTTTCGCTTTCTCATTGATGACGGTCCGACAGAAATGGCGTCCGCTGTTGTCTACAGTCCTGCCGATATCCATTCCTGGCTTTCGATCGCGCTCGGGAAGATCGTCGATCAGCTTCGCGGATCAGCCAAGCGAGGGGTCGGCACGCCGTCAGAGCCGGCGCTGCTCATCGTAGAGACGGGTTCGAATGGAGAGCCCGTTATCGGGCCGCCTGTCGCGCAGACTGTGCTGCGGGTCGGGCCCTTGAATCTTAATCTGCTCGATCGGACCGCCAAACGCGGCGACCGCCAGATTGATCTGCGGCCGCGCGAATTTCAACTGCTCCGATACATGATGGAGCGAAGCGGCAAACTGCTGACGCGGGCGGAGCTTTTGCGGGACGTCTGGCACTATAAATTCGTTCCGCAAAAAAACAATCTCGTCGACGTTCAAATGGGGCAGCTGAGGCGCAAGGTAGATGGACCGGACGAGCCGCCGATGATTCGTGGCGTTCGTGGCACAGGCTTCGTTATGGATGCTTGTCCGCTATCGCCGCCGCCGCGATCATGAAATTCCACTCATGCTGAGCCGATCGCGGCCTTGCCGAGCAATGACTGCAGCCGCTCATTTGGGACACCAATTCTCTTAGCGATGTGAGGCAAATCAATGGGTATCGTTCGCTTTGCGCTGAGATTTCCGTACACGTTTTATGTTGTCGCCGCGCTGATTCTGTTTCTCGGCGTCTCGGCGATCGCCGTCATGCCGACGGACATCTTCCCGCAGATCAACATCCCGGTCGTCTCGGTAATCTGGCAGTACACGGGACTGAGTGCAGAGGAGATGGAGCAGCGGGTCACTACGTATGGCCAGTACTCGATCAGTACAAATGTCACCGGCATCAAGGACATGGAGGCGCAGACGCTCAACGGCATCTCGGTTCAGAAGATCTATTTCCAGCCCGATGTCAATCTCGACCTCGCCATCGCTCAGATTGTGGCAGCGACAAATACGATCCGCGCTCTCATGCCGGCCGGGATCCAACCGCCGACTGTGGTGCAGTACAACGCGTCGAGCGTTCCGGTGCTACAGCTCAGCTTAAGTTCCGATCGCCTGAACGAACAAAAGCTCTACGATTACGGGTACTACAATTTGCGCCAGCAAATTGCGCCCGTGTCGGGCGTGACCTTCCCGACTCCGGATGGCGGCAAGTACCGACAGATCATGGTCGATATCGACCCGCTCAAGCTTCAGGCCAGGGGGTTAACTCCTTCGGACGTCGTGAATGCGGTGAACGCCCAGAACCTGACGTTGCCGTCGGGGCTCGCCAAGATCGGGGACACGCAATACACCGTGCGCAACAACGCAATGCCCACCAGCATCGACGACCTCAACAACATCCCGCTCCGATACACGAACGGCCCGACGGTTTTCCTGAAGGATGTCGGCCAGGTGCATGACGGCTGGGCGGTGCAGCAGAATATCGTCCACGATAACGGCAGGCGGTCTGTCCTGCTGAGCGTCATCAAAAACGGCAATGCTTCGACGCTTGCCGTCGTCAACGGGGTACGTAAAGTTCTGCAGGTGGCGCGTGCCGCCGCGCCGCCCGGCCTGAACATCAACGAGCTGTTCGACCAATCGAAGCTCGTCACTGCATCGATTGCGAGCGTGCTTCGCGAAGGTGCGATCGCCACTGGTCTTACCGGGATAATGATCCTGCTGTTTCTCGGGTCCTGGCGGTCGACGCTGGTTGTCTTAATCTCGGTTCCGCTGTCGATCCTGGCATCGATAATTATCTTGTACTTCCTCGGCCACACTCTCAACACGATGACGCTCGGCGGCATGGCGCTTGCGGTCGGCATTCTGGTCGACAATTCGACGGTGACGATTGAGAACACGCACCGGCTGCGCAGCGAAGGCATGAGCCTAGCGGCGGCGACAGCCCACGGCTCGGCGGGCATCGCTGTCCCGACCATGGTCTCGACGCTCGCGATTAGTTGCGTTTTCACGTCAGTAGTATTCCTCGAAGGGCCGGCAAAATTCCTTTTCACGCCGCTCGGACTTGCGGTAGTGTTCGCGATCTTGGCGTCCTACGCTCTGTCGAGGACTTTGACGCCTGTCACCATCGGCCTAATGCTCAAGGGCGAGCACCACGATGTAGCCCCTGGCTCGGGCAGCTCGTTTGCGCGGTTTCACCAGGCCTTCGAGCATGCATTCGAGCGCTTCCGCCTTGGCTACGCGCGCGTGCTCATGATGCTGCTAGTGCGCCGATCAATTATCCCGATCGTCGCCGCGCTGATACTCATGCTCGGTGGCGTCATGTTGATGCTTGTCGGTCACGATTTTTTCCCCGAGATCGACGGGGGACAGATCAAGCTTCACGTCCGCGCGCCCGCCGCCACGCGCATCGAAACCACTGAGCGTATCTTCCAGGAGGTCGAAGACAAAATCCGCGAGGTTATCCCGGAGCGCGATCGCGACCTCGTCGTCGACGACATCGGCGTTCCGCAGCGCGTGTACAATCTCGCCTTCACCGATGGATCGACCATCAACGTCAATGACGGCGTGATCCTGGTGTCGCTGAAGGAAGGACACGCGCCGACATCCGACTATGTCCGCAAGCTCCGTGAAGTGCTCCCTGCCGCATTTCCATCCGATACCTTCTATTTCCAGCCCGCCGACATGACGACCCAGATTCTTAACTTCGGGCTGCCGGCGCAGATCGACGTCCGCGTCGTCGGCCGCGACCGCGCCACCAATCTGGAGGTCGCGCATCAGTTGCGGCGCCGCATGGCGGCGATTCCGGGCATCGCCGACGCCCACCTCCAGCAGGAGCTCGATGCGCCTGCCTTCATGGCCAAGATCGACCGATCCCGAGCGTTACAGCTCGGTCTCAGCGCGCAAGCGGTCGCGAACGATCTCAACATCAGTCTCAGTTCGTCGGAACAGGTCACCCCCAATTTCTGGACCGATCCGGTCAATGGGATCCCCTATTACATCACGGTGCAGACGCCTCAGCATCTGGTGAGCTCGCTCGGCCAAATCGGCAATACGCCGGTCTCCACCGCCATTGCCGCTGCGGGTCCGCCGATCCCGGGCCTCTTGAGCAACGTGGCGACGCTCAAGCGCGACAGCGTTCCGACCAATCTGAACCAGACCAACATTCAGCCGGTGTATGACATTTATGCCAGCGTGCAGGACCGTGATCTCGGCGGCGTCGCGGGCGATATCGGTAAGATCGTCGCGGAATTACAGAAGCTGCTGAAGCCGGGCAACACGATACAGGTCGTCGGCCAAATCCAGAGCATGCACGACTCCTTCCGCGATCTCGGCGTCGGCCTTTTGTTCGCGGCGGTCTTGGTCTACTTCCTGATGGTGGTGAACTATCAGAACTTCGGCGACCCGCTGGTGGTGATCCTGGCGTTGCCGGCCACCTTTTGCGGGATTCTCACAATGCTGTTCATCACCGGCACGACGCTCAACGTCCCCTCTCTCATGGGAGCGATCATGGCGGTGGGCGTTGCCTCGGCGAATTCAATTCTGCTGGTCACCTTCGCGCGCGAGCAGCAGCTTTCCGGCAGGAGTGCGTTCCGGGCGGCGATCGATGCAGGTGCGACGCGGGTGCGGCCGGTGCTGATGACGGCAGCGGCTATGATCGTCGGCATGATCCCGATGGCGATCGGCGGCGCCGGCGAGGAGCAGAATGCGGCGCTCGCACGCGCCGTCATCGGCGGGCTACTGTTCGCGACCCCGACCACCCTGCTGATCGTCCCGTATCTGTTTGCCATGCTACGCAAGCGCAATGACGGCGTGGCCTTCCACGGTGTCTTTGAGGAGCTTCCCAATGAATGATGCTTATATCCCCGATCAGGGTGAAATGCTCGGCGGTGATCCTGCCCTCAAAGCGGCGAAACCCCCGAGGCGTCGCTCGCGAGCGCGGCGCGGATTGGGCGGGCGCCTCTTTGCGTTCGGAGCACTCCTGTTACTGACGGCAGGGATCGCGCTCGGTGCCTCGCACCACCATTCGAAGCAACAACAGGTTAGGGCGACCGCCGACCAGACGCGTCACTTCGCGCCGACAGTTGCGGTGGCTCCAGTTGAGGCGAGCCCTCTCGTATCCTCGGTCACCTTGCCTGGCACCACGGCCGCCTTCGCCGCAGCCAGCATCTATGCTCGAGCTACCGGTTACATCCATAAGCGCAATGTCGATATTGGCGATCACGTGAAACAGGATGAGTCATTGGCCCAGCTCGCAGTCCCCGAGCTTGACGAGCAAATTGCACAAAACGAGGCGACACTCGATCAGCTCAAGGCGGCAGTGCAACAAGCTCAAGCCAACGCGACGCTCGCGCAGGCGACCTGGGGCCGCGACAAGCCGTTGCTCAAGGATGGATGGGTGACCGGGCACCAGGGCGACATCGACCTGCAAACTGTCAAGGCGAACGAGGCCGCAGTGAGTGTCGCGCAGGCGAATGTCGCATCACAGGAGCGCCTGTTGCGGGTGCTGCGCCAGAACCGGGCCTATGCCTCGGTTTTGGCGCCGTTCGACGGCGTCATTACCCAGCGTAATGTCGACGTGGGATCGCTTGTGCAGGGCAACGCAAACACTGGCACCTTCATGTTCGAGATCATGCAGACGGACGTGATCCGGGTGTGGGTCTATGTGCCGCAGGACGCGGCGTTCGGTGTTACCCCCGGCGTCAATGCGATCGTACGCGTGCCCGAACTGCCGGATCGCCAGTTTCCGGGCAAAGTGACCCGGATCGCCGACGCGCTGCAGAGTGGCACTCGCACGCTCCTGACGGAGATCGATATTCCCAATCCGGGTGGTGCGCTACCGCCCGGCATTTACTGCTCGGTTGAACTCAAGATCCCGCGCAAGACTCCATCCTTCACCATTCCGGCGGAGGCTGTCATGTTCAACCGCAACGGCCTGCAGGCGGCCGTCGTCAAGAATGGCAAAGCTGAGATCCGCACCGTCAGGGTCGCACGCGACTTAGGCACGCGGGTGGAAGTAGACGCCGGATTGAGAGCTGGCGAGAGTGTGATCCTCAATCCGCCAGTCACGCTCGTCAATGGCAGCAAGGTACAGCTGCGCCTGCTGGGCTCCGGTCCGACCACCTAGGCCGACAGTTGGTGTTCCAGACAGATGCTGAGCCGAGCGGCCCTTCCAGAAGCAGCTCGCAAGGAGGTCAACACGTAGCTTCATCTGCCGATCGCAATCTTGGTGACCCTTTCGCCTATTGCCGTCTCTGACACGGTGCCGAAGTTTGACATCGTGAGGGAGTGCAGTTTTGAGGGTGGACCGAGCGTCGATGTGGCCCGCTGCTCTCGCGACGAAGCTGCCGCACTTCGGCAGCTCCAGCAGGCGTGGGCGCAATATGCTGATGTGGACAGGAAGGCCTGCACGACCGAGGCGACAATCGGCGGTTTCGCGAGCTATGTCGAGTTGCTGAGTTGTTTGGAAATGGCAGGCGACGTCAAGAGCGCGGACAAGACTACTCGCGGGCCCCGCATAAATCCGCAGTTGCGGCCGATGCGACCAGCACCGCATGGAGTGCCGGTCGGCGTTGGAGATGGTCCCATCTCTTCGAGAAGCGGACGCTAGGCGGCCCAGGGATCCGTCGTAGGTGCGGCGGTTTTCAAACGCCGTGTGGAAACATCCGATCGCAGATGCAAAAAGGGAGAGCAAAGTTGAAAAGGCCTTTGACGTTGGGCGCCGCGGCAATCTCCTGCGCAGCCTTCTTCCTTTCTGCAGCGCCGGCTGCGGCGACGAACCTATGAGTGCTGGCCGCAGAGACATTATCTCATGGATATTGGCGGCAAGCGAAGAGCTGGGGCTCGGACAATCCGCGGCCGATCTCCTCGAACGGAACGTCAATTGATCGTCTCGAGTGCGAGCGCGATGCCCTGGCCGCCGCCGATGCACATGGTGACGATCCCGCGCCGGAGGCCGTCGCGACGCATCGAATGGATGAGGCGGGTTGTCAGCACCGCGCCGGTGGCGCCGATCGGATGCCCGTGCGCGATCGCGCCGCCTTCGATATTGACGATGTCGGGCGAAAGCCCGAGCTCGCGCGTGACGGCAATGACGATCGCGGCGAAGGCCTCGTTGATCTCGATGCGCTCGACATCGCCGAGCCGCCACCCCGCCCGGTCGAGCGCCTGACGGACGGCCGGGATCGGCCCGAGGCCGAACATGCCGGGCTCGACGGCGGCAATACCATAGGAGACGAGTCGCGCGACAGGTGCGAGGCCGCGCGCTTCCGCCCAGTCTCGGTCGGCGAGGACGACGGCGGCCGCGCCGCTATTCACGCCGGGCGCATTGCCCGCGGTGATCGTCCCGTCCTTGCGGAATGCCGGCCTCAGCGCGGCGAGCGCCTCGAACGTCGTCTGCGGCCGATTGTGCTCATCCTTATCGAATATCGTCGCACCCTTGCGGCCGGGAAGCTCGACCGGAACGATCTCGTCCTTGAATTTGCCCGCTTCCTGCGCCGCCGAGAAGCGCTGCTGCGAGCGAAGCGCCCATTCGTCCTGCGCCGGGCGGCCGATCTGGAATTTCTCGGCGAGATCCTCGGTGTGCCAGCCAGAGTGCTCGTCCGAAAACGCGTCGTTGAGGCCGTCGCGCAGCATGCTGTCGTAGAGCTGTCCGTCGCCCATCCGATGGCCCCACCGTCCGCGCGCAATGAGGTAGGGGGCGAGATCCATGTTCTCCATGCCGCCGGCGACCGCGACGTCGACCGAGCCCAGAATGATCTCCTGCGCCGCGGAGACGATGGCCTGCGCGCCCGAGCCGCAGACACGGTTCACCGTCATCGCCGGCACCGACACCGGCAGACCGCCATGGATCGCCGCCTGCCGCGCCGGATTCATCTTAGCGCCGGCCTGAATGACATTGCCCATAGCCACGGTGCCGACCTCGTCGGGCTTGAGGCCGGCGCGCTCGATCGCCGCTTTGATGGCCGCGGCACCGAGATTGGGGGCCGGCATTTCTTTGAGGCTTCCGCCGAAGGTCCCGATCGCCGTTCGGGCCGGGTTTGCAAAGATGACTGAGCGTGGTGACGTCATGTTGAGATCTCCATTGCCGATGAATGCCAAGATGCGGGGGAAGGGGCTCGGAACTACCCGAACCGGCCATTGTATTGGCATATGCAACCATTGCAGATGATGGCATATGCACCTATTGTCAACGTGGGTGTTAGCATGAGGGGGCGGATGGCAGCCATGATTGGGATGCAAGGCATCAGCAGGACTCGTCGACGTCCTCGCGTTTCCGTCGGACCTACGACCGCAGAATCGAGACGCAACAAGGAAGCCGTCAGCGCAGCACCGGCGGAGGCGACTGCGCCACTGGTCCCGCCAGCCGGGCGCTGCAACGGGAAGGTGATGCGCCGAGCGATGCGTCGGGTGTCGCAGATCTATGATGAGGCGTTGGCCCCATGCAGATTGCGCTCTACGCAAAAATCGGTGTTGGACGGCATCGCGAGAGCGGGTAGGCCGACGATGGGTGAACTCGCCGCATCTCTTGTGCTCGATCGTTCAACATCAAACCGCTCGAGCGAGAGGGTCTGGTCGAAGTGGTCGCAGATGAGCACGACAAGCGCAATCGCTTGGTTGCGCTGACCGAGGCCGGCCGGGCGAAGCTCGCCCAATCGATGCCTCTTTGGGAGGAAGCCCAACGCCGTTTCGAGCGCGCGTTCGGCGAGGAAAAGGCGAGAGTGTTTCGAGCAACATTGGACGACATTGCCTCGCCGGAGTTTGCCCTTCGGTTCGATTGCAAATAATCGGCGCGGTAGCGATGTTTCTCGACCTTGGCTCCGACGGGTTTGGGCCTGGAAATCCGGCCGCATCGCCTCCGATTGAGTAGAAAAGACTCAAGGACCAGCTGCCTTGCGGTCGCCTATCACCTCGACGGTTGCCGAGCGGCCGGCCACGAGCGCAGCCTGGGCGGTCGCATGATCGAGCGCGACGCGCACTGGAACACGCTGCTGGGCGGCTATCTGCGGGCCAATGTCACGTCCCGACACGTCCGGCGCGACGGGAACGTTGTCGGCGCGTCTCACCCGCGTCAACCCGCGCCAGTGCGCGTTCGCGAATGTCTTCAGAAATGCTGCCCCCGTTCCTCAGCATGAGAGCGCCGCGGCAAATCCGAACGCAGGTCCTGCGCCGACCCATCCAACCAGCATGCCACCGAGTAACGGTCCGTAGCCAAAGGCGACGGTAAAGCCCTTTCCCCTGCGCCCCAAACGCTTCGCCCCTGCAAGCTCTAATCTTGAAATCTTAAAAAATGTGCATATGCTCACGTTCAATTTCCGCAAATTGAGGACAAGAAATGAGGCATCGTCGTCATCAAAAGGAGGGGGCGGCCAAAGTGCAGGCCGGTCAATGCAGTTGCACGTCGTTGCGAAAAGCGTCTCGGCGTGTTTCGCAGCTCTACGATGCCATTCTTGCGCCGTGCGGACTGCGCACCACCCAGCGGGCCATCCTGAGCCAGATCTCGCGCGCGGGGACCCCCTCGGTTGGTGAACTGGCTGCCGATCTGGTGATGGATCGCGGCGCGCTGGCGCACAATCTAAAACCGCTGGAACGCGACGGATATGTGCGGCAGGACGTTGATCCGCGCGACCGTCGGAATCGTGTCATTAGCCTGACCGAGGAAGGGCGCGCCAAGTTACGGGAGTCGGAGCTGCTCTGGGCTCGTGCGCAAAAGAAATTCGACAAAGCGTATGGGTCCGCAGCGTCCGCAGCCCTGCGCGAAGCGCTTGCTCTTATTGCTTCCGATAAGTTCATCGCCAGCTTCGAGGGCGTAGTCTAGCTCACCTTGTAAGGTCTCCATGAGCCGCGCGAGCTGTGCGGACGGCAACGTGCGTAGCACGCCAATTCGGAGCGGTCGATCGGGGACACTTGCCCGAAGCTCAGCCTAGAACCTCCTGCGCGGTGATATGAAATCGACGACCCGCTGGGGTGAGAGTGACCGCCTTCGGTGATCGGTGGAACAGGTTCACCCCATGCTCCTTTTCCAGCTTGGCTATCGAAGCGGAGAGCGCGGGCTGCGATACGGCGGCCCTAGCGCTGCCTTCGTGAAACTGCCCGTCTCCATGACCGCGGCGAAGTGTCGAATCTGGTAGAGCTCCACGCTATAAACATCGTTTATCCAATCTATAGAAAAGTACGATTTTGTTTATGGCTCGTCAATAAGTACATGAGCCCAAGACGACGAAGCGCGGACCGCCAAAGCAAGAAGACTGGCCGCCAGAGGATGACTCAACTGAAAGGACAATCCGATGCCGACCTACGTTTGCAGTGCTGCTACAGGACCGCTGACTTTGGACCAAAAAGCTGAAATTGTCCGCAGTGTCACGGCGATCCATCATGAGGAGACCGGCGCGTCACGCAACCTGGTCCAAGTCATCTTCTACGACGTTGCCCCAAGCCGTCACTACATCGCCGGTCGACCGGCGCCAGCGGATCAGATCTGGGTTCGAAAGCGGAACTCGCAAACCAGCGCTTGCACTCCGCCTTCCGGGCCGTTTGGCGGGGGCGCCGCGTTTCAGTTTGGGAGGAAGTCGTGATCGGCCATCTTAAGTCAGCCCGCACTGCGGCCGAGCGTCATGATGACGAGCTCAAAGTCCGAGAGACGGTCGCCAACATATTGGCCGATATCGAAGGACGCGGCGATGTGGCCGTACGTGAGCTCTCACAAAAGTTCGACAGCTATTCCCCGCCTAGCTTTCTCTTGAGCGCGTCGGAGATCGAGGCTCTCGTGAATAGGGTCTCGACCAAGGATATGCGCGACATCCGCTTCGCGCATGAACAGGTGCGCAACTTCGCGCAGATCCAGCGCGACTCCATGAAAGATGTTGACGTGGAGACCCTGCCCGGGGTGATCCTTGGCCACCGGCACATCCCGGTGCAATCGGTCGGCTGTTACGTTCCGGGCGGCAAGTTCCCGATGGTGGCCTCGGCCCATATGTCCGTGGCCACCGCCAGCGTAGCGAAGGTGCAGCGCATCATTGCGGCGACGCCGCCTTTCAAGGGTGAGCCGAATCCGGCGGTGATTGCGGCCATGAAGCTGGGCGGAGCGCACGAGATTTACGTCATAGGCGGTATCCAGGCCATCGGCGCGATGGCCATCGGAACCGAAACGATCAAGCCAGTGGACATGCTGGTTGGGCCCGGCAACGCCTTCGTTGCCGAGGCCAAGCGGCAGCTATATGGCCGGGTCGGGATCGACTTATTCGCCGGGCCCACCGAGACCATGGTGATCGCAGACGAAACTGTCGATGCCGAGATCTGCGCAACCGACCTGCTGGGCCAGGCGGAGCATGGCTACAATTCCCCAGCCGTTCTCGTCACCAACTCCAGGAAGCTTGCTCGTGACACGTTGTCGGAAATCGAGCGCCTGTTGACGATCCTGCCCACGGCTGAAACTGCTTCGAAAAGCTGGGAGGATTTTGGCGAGGTCATCGTTTGCGACACCTACGACGAAATGCTCGCGGTCGCTAATGACATCGTCTCCGAGCATGTGCAGGTGATGACCGACCGCGATAATTGGTTCCTAGAAAACATGCACTCATATGGCGCGTTGTTCTTGGGGCCTAGGACCAACGTCGCCAATGGTGACAAGGTGATCGGAACCAACCATACGCTGCCAACGAAGAAGGCCGGACGCTACACCGGCGGACTCTGGGTCGGAAAGTTTCTGAAAACCCATAGCTATCAGAAGGTTTTGACCGACGAGGCGGCGGCGCTAATCGGCCAATACGGCTCCCGCCTCTGCATGTTGGAAGGTTTCGTTGGCCATGCCGAGCAGTGCAATGTGCGCGTGCGACGCTACGGGGGCCTCAACGTGCCCTATGGCGCCGGCGCACCCTACCGCGAAGCGGCTGAATAGCACTGGGTTTGCACGCTGGCAGGGACCGACATGAAACGAATGAACGGAAGGCGGGTGGTTATCACTCAGACCAGCGCTTTCATGGGAAAGGATCTGATCGAGCTGTTTGGCGCGGAGGGGGCGGATCTACTCGCCGACGATCGCGACCTGACAGTGCCTGGTGCCGCCGAGGCGCTAATCGCGGAGGCGGGGAAGGTGGACGTGCTGGTCGCAAATCTCGCTGCCGAACAGCCGCGTACCTCGGTGCTTGACACGGATGACGCCATCTTCCGTGCGATGTACGAGGCGATGGTCTATCCGCTGCATCGACTCGTACGAGCCGTGTTACCGCAGATGATCGCGCGCCGTCGCGGCAAGATCGTGGTGATGGGCAGCGCTTCAGGGCTGAAGGGAATGCCGAATTATTCGGCCTACGGCTCGGCGCGGGGTGCACAGCTTGCCTATGTGCAGGACGTCGGCACTGAGGTCGCGCCACACAGCGTGCAGGTGAACGCGATCGCACAGACGTTCGTTGAAAACCCTACCTATTTCCCGCCAAGCTACCAAGCGACTGCCGAATTCAAGGAGCGGATCAAGGGCGCGCCGCTGGGCCGACTTGCCCATGGCTGGGAATCTGCGGCACTGGCCCTATTCCTAGCCGGTGACGAGAGCGATTTCTTCGTCGGTCAGGTCTTTCCCTTTTCGGGCGGCTGGGTCACCCGATGACGGGGACTCGCGATCAGTCCCGCCCCGACGGCGACTGGAACCACCTGTTTGCTGAGGTCAACGACCTCAACATGCACTATGTGCGCGAGGGACACGGGAAACCCCTGATCCTTCTCCACGGTTGGCCAGAATTCTGGTGGGGGTGGCATCGAAATATCCCTGCGCTGGCCACGCGGTTTGATGTGATTGCGCCAGACCTTCGCGGCTTCGGCGACACGCGCGACACGAGTGCGCGGCCGGCCGGACCGGATACCCACGCTCGAGACATCATGGCCTTTGCCGATGCGCTGGGTCTCGATCGGTTCGGCCTCGTCGCCCATGACGTCGGAGCATATGTGGCCCAGCATATCGCGCGGTTGGCCCCCGAGCGGCTGACTGGCCTCTTTTTCTTCAACGGCCCTTATCCCGGCATCGGCCGGCGCTGGGTGGACCCCGAACATGTCAAGGAGATCTGGTACCAATCCTTCAACCAGCAATTCTGGGCGCCCGAGCTTGTCGGCCACAGCCGCGAGACTTGCCGTCTTTATTTCGATCGCCTGCTCAAGCACTGGTCGCATGCGCCGGGCGCCTTCGATGGTCAAATCGAGCACTTCGTCGACAACTTCATGAAGCCTGGCAATCTTGAGGGCGGCTTCGCCTGGTACCGGGCGACTCATGCCGCCCGCATGGCACTGGTGCGTCACGGTGCACCTGTGTTGCCGAAAATCGAGGTGCCGAGTCGCTTCTATTGGGGACGCCACGACCCGGTGATCCTCTGCGCTTGGATGGACCGACTTCCCGAATACTTTGCGGAACCAGAGGCCGAGATTGCCGAAGGGGCGGGCCATTTCGTCCATTTTGAAACGCCAGAACCCGCGAACAAACGCGTGATCGAGTTTTTCACCGGGCTCAGCTGCCGTTCGCTGCGGAAGTCACGATTGGAGACAATACATGCCGACTTACATCGCCGCCTTCCTCGCGAGGCGCCGACCGAACTTCTTGAACCTGGAGAGCGGCAAATGACGGTGACTACGCCAAAGAAGCATATCCTCGTTGACGGCCGGCGAACGGCCTATGTGGAGCGCGGCCAGGGCGTACCGCTCTTGTTTTTGCACGGCAATCCGACATCGTCCTATCTGTGGCGTAATGTCATGCGGCCCCTCGACGGAATCGGTCGCCTCGTCGCGCCGGACCTGATCGGTATGGGGGACTCAGAGAAGCTCAGCCCGGCGGGGCCCGATACCTACCGGTTTGCGACGCATAGCCACTATCTCGACGGCTTCATCGAGCAGATCATCCCCTCACCGGAGAAGGCGGTCCTGATCGTCCACGATTGGGGCTCGGCGCTCGGGTTCGACTGGGCTAACCGCCACCGTGATCGCGCGGCCGCCATTGTCTACATGGAAGGGTTGGTTCGGCCGATTGCAAGCTGGGACGAATGGAACAAGGCGGCGACGCCAGTTTTCCAGGGATTCCGGTCGGACAAGGGCGAGGACATGGTCCTTAACCGCAACATATTCGTTGAGCGCGTGCTGCCCGGCTCGATCCTGCGCAAGCTCACAGAGGAGGAAATGACGGAATATCGCCGGCCCTTCCTCGATCCGGCCGATCGGTGGCCGACCTTGACTTGGCCGCGTGAGCTGCCGATCGCCGGCGAACCGGCGGACGTGGTGACTCGGATCGAACGCTACTCGCAGTGGTTGGCATCAAGCCAGATCCCGAAGCTGTTCGTGAATGCGGAGCCCGGCGCGATTCTGACCGGCGCGGTGCGAGAGTTTTGCCGGACATGGCCGAACCAGACCGAGGTGACCGTGGCCGGCTCACATTTCATCCAAGAGGATTCAGGCGAGGAGATCGGCCAGGCCATTCGGTCTTGGCTCGAGAAGCTGTGGAAGGCACGCTAATGCGCCCACGGGGCGCCGCAACGGCAGTGCGCCCCGGCCCGAAGCGCTGAGGGTCAGAACGCGCGCTGCCGAACAAGAGTGCTTGGAAAGCCTAGCAAGAGTAGGCGTCGCATTAAACTGAAAGGGGAATCGGATGCCGATCTACGTTTGCACTGCCGCTTTAGGACGGCTGACGCCAGTCCAAAAAACGGAAATCGCCAAGGGTATCACCGCCATATATCATGAGGAGACCGGTGCGCCAGGCTATCTGGTCCAGGTAATCTTCTACGACATTGCGCCGGGCAATCACTACGTCGCCGGCCGACCGACGCCTGCGGATCAGATATGTATTCGATGCGACACCCGGAGCGGAAAGACCAACACGCAGAAAAGCCAGATGCTCCGACGGATAATGCAGGACGTCGCCAGGGTCAGCGGCGCTGCCGAGGACGCGGTCTCGGTCTTGCTGTGCGAACTTCCCGCAGCGAATATCGCGGAGTACGGCCGCGTCGCGCCCGCCCCCGGTGAGGAGGACGCATGGTTCTCGTCGCTACCTGACGCCTTGCGGGAAAGGCTCAGGGCCTTGGCCTGACAAACTCCAAACGAAGCGGAACCTCGCGACCTGCCTGTGCCATCTCGACGCGGACGTGATGAAGACGCAGCTATGGCGCCCCAAAATGGGAAGCGCGGAGCGCAGGAATCGCGAGGCCTGCGCTCGCACCACTCTACTGTCGAAAGGACGAATCGATGATCGAGCTTCACTACTGGACGACGCCCAACGGCCACAAGATAACGATTTTCCTGGAGGAGAGCGGGCTTCCCTATCGCATCGTGCCGATCAATATCAGCGCCGGCGACCAGTTCAAGCCGGAGTTCCTCAAGATTTCGCCGAACAACCGCATCCCCGCGATCGTCGACGACGATCCGGCGGAGCCGGGGCCGCCGATCAGCGTCTTCGAGTCGGGCGAGATCCTGCTTTACCTGGCCAAGAAGACGGGAAAGTTCCTGCCCAAAGATTTGCGCGGACGGACGGAGGTGCTGCAGTGGCTCTTCTGGCAGGTCGGCGGCCTCGGCCCGATGGCGGGGCAGAATCATCATTTCAACGCCTATTCGCTCGAGAAGATTCCCTATGCGATCGACCGATACGTCAAAGAAACGAACCGGCTCTATGGCGTATTGAACAAGCGTCTCGCCGATCGCGAATTCATCGCTGGCGCCTATTCCATCGCCGACATGGCAAGCTATCCCTGGATTGTCCTCCACGAGCGCCAGGGGCAGCGCCTTGAGGACTTCCCCTATCTCAAGCGCTGGTTCGAAACGATCCGAGCCCAGCCCGCCGTCAAGCGCGCCTACGCGCTTGCAAAGACCATCAACACGCAGCCCACAGTGAGCGAGGCGTCGCGCAGCATCCTTTTCGGCCAGGCCGCTGCGGTCGCGCGGTAACCCGAGGAAGCAAGAGGGAGCAACCCGTGCTCGAGCTTCATCACATCATCAACTCTGTCAGCGCCCAGAAGGTGCGCATGGCGCTCTATGAGAAAGGCCCCGATAATGCACGGATCCACAGGCGCGTCTGTCACTAGCAGCTCTCTTTCCAGCTCGCATGGGCATTCGAGCCGTCCGCCATTCGAATGCATTGCGCTGTTGCTACAGGGCGGCGGTGCGCTCGGCTCCTATCAGGCCGGTGTCTACGAAGCGCTTGCCGAAGCCGATCTGCACCCCGATTGGGTCGCGGGAATCTCCATCGGTGCGATCAACTCCGCGATCATTGCCGGCAATCCTCCGGCAAAACGGATTTCAAAGCTCCGCACCTTTTGGCATGAGATCACCGCCAATCCATTGCTCGACAGGATATCGGCCCTAGGAGATCATTGGATCAGAGGAGATTTCGCGCGAGAACTTTTCAATCAGATGAGCGCGGCAACCGCCATCTTCCAGGGCGCTGCCAACTTTTTCAGTCTGCGTCATCCGCCCGCCTGGCTGCATCCGGACGGCGCTCTTGAGGCGACGAGCTTCTATGACACAAGGATACTCAAGAGCACCCTCGAGCGCTTGGTAGATTTCGACCGGATCAATTCCGGCGAGACGCGGTTGAGCGTCGGCGCCGTCAATGCGCGCAGCGGAAACTTCGTCTATTTCGATACCACCACCCACACGATCGGATCCGACCATGTGATAGCGAGCGCATCGCTGCCGCCCGGCTTTCCCGCGGCCGAGATCGAGGGCGAGTACTACTGGGACGGCGGTCTCATCTCCAATACTCCGTTGCAATGGGTGGTCGATTCCGAGCCCCGGCAGGACACGCTCGCTTTCCAGGTCGATCTCTGGAGCGCGCGCGGTGAGCTTCCACGCAACCTGGCCGAGGTCGCTACACGTCAGAAGGAAATCCAATTCTCGAGCCGCACCCGGGCCAACACCGATCAGTCCAAGCGCATGCAGCAGATCCGCTGGGCGCTTGCCAAGCTGCTACCGAAACTCCCTGACAACCTGCGCGACAATGAGGAAGCGAAGATCCTGAACGCTGCCGCCTGCCACAAGGTCTATAACATCGTGCATCTGATCTATCGGGCGAAGAACTATGAGGGCCACTCGAAAGACTACGAGTTTTCTCGCGTCTCGATGCAGGATCATTGGCGCGCCGGTTATAACGATGCCGTACGCACGTTGCGCCATCCCGAAGTGCTCGCTCGTCCAACAAACCTCGATGGGGTCTTCACATTCGATCTTGCGCGGGATGGCCGCGAATAAATCAACCAACGAGGAATACCGAAATGCAAGAGAAGGACGTGTTGGGGCAAGCGTTTGCAATGCCGCTCACCAATCCAGCCTATCCGCCGGGTCCGTATCGGTTCATAGACCGCGAATACCTGATCATTACGTATCGCACGGATCCGGTCAGGCTGCGCGCGGTGGTGCCGGAGCCGCTCGAACTGGACGAACGCGACCCCATCGTGAACTACGAGTTCATCCGCATGCCGGACTCCACTGGTTTTGGTGACTACACCGAGACCGGGCAGGTGATCCCCGTCTCGTTTCGCGGGCGGAAGGGCGGTTATAGCCAATGCATGTTCCTCAACGACGAGGGGCCAATCGCAGGCGGACGCGAGCTCTGGGGCTTTCCGAAGAAGCTCGCGAACCCAACGCTGCGAACAGAAATCGACACGCTTATCGGCACCCTCGATTACGGACCGCTTCGGATTGCGACCGGCACAATGGGGTTTAAGCACCGCCAAGCCGACCTGACGCATGCCATGGCTTTGCTTAAGGCGCCGAATTTCCTGCTGAAGATTATTCCGCACGTCGACGGCACCCCGCGCATCTGCGAGCTCGTCGAATATCATCTCGAGGACATCGTTTTGAAGGGTGTATGGACCGGCCCCGCAGCCCTGTCTTTGACCCCTCACGCCCTGGCACCCGTCGCTGAGCTGCCGGTGCTGGAGGTCGTGTCTGCAACCCACATTCTCGCCGATCTCACGCTCGGTCTCGGCCACGTCGTGCACGACTATGTACGACAATCGAGCGGACGATCGTTGCACAACAGGGAGAAGAGCTATGCGCTTTGAAGACAAGGCCGCGATCGCAATGGGTGCTGGCGTGCGCCTGAAGGAAAAGGTCTGCATCGTCACCGGCGCGGCGAGCGGCATCGGCAAGGAAATCGCGCTCACTTTCGCGCGCGAAGGGGGAAAGGTGGCCATCGCCGACCTGAACAGCGACGCGGCCCAATCAGTGGCCGATGAGATTTCCAGCGCCGGCGGGGCAGCGATCGCGGTGAGGATGGATGTAACCGACGAGGACAATGTCCAGAACGCGGTCAATAATGTTGTTGCGCTCTACGGCGGGGTGGATGTGCTTGTCAGCAACGCCGGCATCCAGATCGTGCATCCCGTCGAGAGTTATCCGTTCAGGGATTGGAAGAAGATGCTGGCCATTCATCTTGACGGCGCCTTCCTGACGACGCGAGCCTGTTTGCCGCACATGCAGGTTTCGGGTCGTGGCGGCAGCATCATTTATATGGGTTCGGTGCATTCCAAGGAAGCCTCTGTGCTCAAGGCGGCCTATGTGACCGCCAAGCATGGGCTGATCGGCCTTTGCAAGACGGTCGCCAAGGAAGGCGGAAAATACGGAATCCGCGCCAATGTCATCTGTCCAGGGTTCGTGCGAACGCCTCTCGTCGACAAGCAGATTCCTGAACAGGCACGGGAACTCGGCATCAGCGAGCAAGAGGTCGTCAGGAACGTCATGCTGAAGGAGACCGTGGATGGCGAATTCACCACTGCCGCGGACGTCGCAGAAGTCGCTTTGCTGTTTGCAGGGTTCGCCTCGAACGCGCTCACTGGCCAATCGATCGTCGTGAGCCATGGATGGTTCATGCAGTAGGACCGACCGACGGCAGCGGGAGCTTGCGGACCGATGACGGAACCAAATCGCGAGAGTCTACGTGAGGTACATGAACAGACTTTGCGGGGCTGCCTCTCAGATGCGCACACTCGTGGCGAACGGTGTCAAGCTAACAGCCGCGACAGATGCGCAACTTCCTGTCGAACGCAGATTCTCGAGCTCTCTGCGTTTAGTTGAAAATTGGTAATTTGGGGCCCTGTACGGCGTCATTTTGGGCGGAGTTTGGCGCGAAACCCGGCCCTCTGGGTTGGACGTGAACGCTCTCGGCCGCTTCGAGAGTGGTCGGCTGCGACGCGACCGCAGGCTGTTCGGCGAGTGCGTCGGCGGGCCCGATAGCCAACGCGACATGCCGCAATTTTCAGAACCGGATTCATGGTCGTCTCCTTCGGCTCGATCTGTCTTTCGAACAGTTGCTGGAAGAGGGGGAGGCCGCGTGGAATTTGGGATAACGGCCGGGTCGGCTTGGCCGACTTGTCTTCACTCGTTAGTGACCTGCCGGAGCTGACTCGACGGCGTTCGAGTAGAGTCAAACAATTTCAATTTATGCTGCAACATAAATGACGTCTATGTCGTGGATAAAAACAAACAATTTCATTTATCAAAACAGGGCGCCTAAAGTCCCAAGAAACCAGCTCCGTATCGGAAGCCGTACGATGAACTCTGACAGCGCGACTGCGAGCACTACAAATGTGATTACTTCCGACAGGCCTGTTTTGCTTGAGCGTGACGGAGACGTTGGGGTTCTAACAATGAGCCTTGCTCCGCACAATCTTGTTGGTCGGGAACTCTCGACAGCTTTGATATCTGGTCTTGCGCACACTGTCGAAACCGGCTGTCGCGCGATCATCCTTCGCAGCAACCTTCGGCATTTTTCTGCTGGTGCCGATCTTTCGCTGTTTGATAACGAAGGCGCATACTTCGAAGAGAGCCTCAATCCACTTGGAGTGCTAAAAGCCTTTGACGAATGCCCGGTACCGGTCATCGCGAGTGTCCACGGCGTAGCCGTAGGCGGAGGATTTGAGTTGGCGTTGGCTTGCGATATGATAGTTGCAGCTTCTTCGGCCAAGTTCGGTCTGGTTGAAGCTACGCTCGGATTGCACCCGTTAATGGGTGGAATACAAAGAGTCGTACAACGTGTCGGAGCGGCGCGCGGTAAGGAAATCGTCATGATGGGCCGACGCCATGACGCTGCTACGCTCGAAAGGTGGAATATCATAAATCGCGTCGTTCCAGAGTCGCAACTACACGAGCTGACGCTTGCCTTCGCTCGAGAGCTGGCTCTTGGGCCCACCGTTGCGCACGGCAGCACAAAGCGCCTCGTTAACATTTACCTTCGCGAGGGAATGGTGGCCGCCGACAACGCGATGTCAGATGTGCAAAAGCCGATCTGGAAAAGCCGCGATCTTGAACGCGGACTGCGATCCTACCGAGAAAAAGGCACTGGTCTCGCCAAATTCGCGGGCAATTGAGGTTGATGCAATGGCCGCTATGGGACCACTTGCAGGCATCCGTGTCGTAGATTTCTCCCGCGTTCTTGCGGGCCCGCATTGCGCCAAGACTTTGCACGATCTGGGAGCAGAAGTCATCAAAATCGAACCACCGCGCCCCGATATCTCCCGGGCTGCGATTCCTCGCAATGAGGGGATGTCGTACTATTACATCCAGCAGAATACGGGAAAGCGCAATATTAGTCTGGATCTAAATCACGCTGAGGCCCGTGAAATTGCGATGCGTCTGTGCGAGAGGGCAGACGTCATTATTGAGAACTTCCGAGCCGGTACCCTGGCGTACTTTGGCCTTGATTATGCAAGTGTCGTGAAGCGGAATCCAAGGGTCGTATACGCGTCAATCAGCGGCTATGGCCAGGGCGGCCCACTCTCGCATCGTGCCGCATATGCCCCAACGGTGCACGCAGAATCTGGATTTGTCGCAACGCTGCTGGATCATATGGGAGACGATTTGGCGACCCAACGGCACGACGCGTTCTCACATGCTGATATCTATACAGGCCTTGAAGCCACAGTTGGAATTCTGGCGGCGTTGCACAAGCGATCACTAAGCGGCAAGGGACAATATGTCGATGTCGCGATGGCGGCGACTATGTTTACGGTGAACGAGCGGGTTCATGCAGACCTATCCGCCGTAGATGTAGGTGCAGAGCCGATAGCGCTTGGACCTGCTCTATCACCGTTCTTTCGGACCGCCACTGGCGAAACGATCACGATTGCCACGAGTGTCATCAGTAGCCTTACGTTTCCATTCTACATCGCGGCAATGCGACGCGGCGACCTGGAAGACGACCCGCGGTTTAGGACCGCAGAGGATCGCCGCAACAACCTGCAGGCATTCTACGATATATTTCAAAAATGGGTTTTGACCTTCCCAAGTTTAGAGACGCTCGACGCGCAGCTTGACGAGGCCAAGCTCGCATTTGGTGTAGTCCGGCCGCTGTCCGACTTTGCGGAATCCGATTGGGCGAAATGGTGGGGCGCCGTCGTAGAGGTAGACGATCGTCATGGTGGCACGATTCGCATTCCAGGCGCGCCTTGGAGATTTTCTTCAGACGCATTGTCTCACCCGGGCCAACCAGCGTACCGGGGTGAACACAATGTAGAGATCTTACAGGAGCTCGAGTTCTCTAGAGACGACATCGCCAGATTCGTACGCGTTGGGGTTGTGACGGCTGACGAGTCGCAAAAGTGTTGTCAGCGGCCCAGCGTCGTCGTTCTAGGGGCAGCTGCTTGTGACCTCTCGATAGCTGATGGTGGCTTAAATTGAATCTCCGGTAGCGTCCCGCCAGATATCGAGGCGGCTCGACGCGGAGGAGGAAGAGAAGCTTCTTCCAGTCTTCCGAAATTGGCTGCCGAGAGGCCCGCAGCAAAGTCCCACGCCGCACACAGCCGACAACGAACCGGGCCGGTGTTGAAGATAAACTGGGTGACGAAGACCGGGCGCAGCAGCCCGAAAGTCGTGCGGCGGATGGCGCCGCGGAGCAGGTTGCCGCGCCGGCTCGTAAGACCTGCAGGCAGCACCACAGCGATGGCCGAGGGCGCCGCTGCATCGCCGACCCATCCAAACAGCATGCCACCGAGTACAGGTCCGTAGCCATGAAGAATATGCATATGCTCACGTTCGGGCGATTTTCCGCAAATTGAGGACAAGAAATGAGGCATCGGCGTCATCAAAAGGAGGGGGCGGCCAAAGTCCAGGCCGGGCAATGCAGATGCACGCCGTTGCGAAAAGCATCTCGGCATGTGTCGCAGTTCTACGACGCCATTCTGGCGCCGTGCGGACTGCGCACCACGCAGCGGGCCATCCTGAACCACATCTCGCGCGCGGGGACTCTACCCTACGGACATGTCACCAGCATTGCTCACAAGCTGGACGTTTTGGGTCTGTCATAGGGGGCTGGCTGGACTTACTGGGGTTTTGACTGTGGCCGCGCTGATGAAGCCGGGATCGGCGGCGTCTCGGCCGGGCTCACCAAGCGCGAGGTCAGGACAGTCGAAACCAACGTGAACAGTGCGCCAGCCAGAAAGAGGGCATGATAGCCACTTGCAAGGCTCGCGATGGCGAGTGCCTTGAGGCTCGAGGCGTCATAACCGGCAAGAGTCGCGCCGGAAAGATTTCCTGCCGTTATGTTGTGGACAAGAGTGGCTCGATCGGCAGAAGAGATCTTGGGCAGCGCCTCAGCCACGGCCAAGGTGACGCGACCGTAAAGTACCGCTCCCAACGCGGCAATACCGACGACGAGACCAGTGAAACGCACCGTGCCCGAAATGCCCGAGGCCATCCCAGAGCGCTCCTTTGGAATGACCGTCATTCCGACCTTGGTCGTTTCACCATTGAGCAGGCCTGCTCCGACCCCAGCAATCACCATCCCACCGATCAATGGGCCATACGCTACGTCCCGTACCGCCAGCGCAAGCGCGAAGAGGCCGAGGCAAACCAGCGACAAGCCGGCGGTCAGAAGATCTCGACCGGAAAACCGGTGCGCGAGATAATGCGTGACGATGCGCGGCACGATGAACATTGGAATAACCATCGGCAGCATCATTAGCCCTGCGCTCGCAGAGGCATGACCGAGGCCGCTTTGAAGAAAGATTGGAATGAAGGTCAGCATTGTCAGCATTCCGGCCGAGAAGGAGAATTGTGCCAAGTTGGCGCCGATGTAGGTCGGTTTGCGGAAGTAGGAAAGGTCAAGCATCGGGCGGGCCTGCTTGCGCTCGACGAGAATGAAAAGGGCGAAGAGAACCACCGAGCCCACGCCTTCGCCAAGGATCCATGGATCGGTCCAGCCGCGGTGGTTGCCTTCGATAAGCGCGAGCGTCGTCAAGAAAAGCCCGCTACCGAAACAGGCCACGCCGGGCAGATCGAGCTGCATGGCGTCGGGATCTCTGGAGGACTCGATGACACGGATGATCAGCGCGACTAAAGTCGCGCCGATAGGAAGATTGATATAGAAGGCCCATTCCCACCCGAAACTCTGGGTGATCAGGCCCCCCACGACAGGGCCCAAGGCGGCGCCGATCCCGACCACCGATCCCCAAAAGGAAAAAGCCCGCGCGCGGGCTTCTCCCTGGAACTCATGCGAGAGGGTCGCGAGTGCCGCACTGAGTTGCATGGCGGCGCCTGCACCCTGAAGCGCGCGGGCGATGATGAGGACTGTGAGATTCGGTGCGGACCCGCAGAGAAACGAGGCGAAGGTGAATACCGACAGGCCAAGGATCAGCAGCCCCTTGCGACCGAAGCGGTCCGCCAGTGCTCCGGCCGGCAGTAAGAGCGACGCAAAGCTCAGCACATAGGCCGTGATCACCCACTCGATCCCGGTAAAGCTCGCGCCCAGAGAACGGGCTATTGCCGGTAGCGACACCGAGACGATGTTCGCGTCGAGCTGTATCATGAAGGAAGGCGCTGATGTGCAGATCAGCACGAGCAACGCATGGCGATCGGCTGCGCGCGAGCTACCGAGCGGAGAGGCGGTTCGATGCATCGGACGTCTCTCCGTTTAGGCCGCGTACGTGGCGATACCATTGCCGAAGGACCAGTTCTCCTTCTTGACCTCGATGAGGTTGATCAAGACGTCCTCGCGCCTGAGTCCGACAGTTGCGTGAAGGCCGTCGGCGATGGCCTTGTAGAGCGCTTGCTTTTGCGCCGTGGTCCGGCCTTCATTCCAGGTAATCTGGATAATCACGAGCTCTGCACTGCGCTGGATGCCGAGATATTCAGGATCGAACTGGAAACCGTCAGCTTCGTGCTCAGCAATGATTTGAAAGCGGTCTTTTTCCGGGACGCCGACGCTGACAAGCGCGCCATAGACGATGCGACCGATCTTCTGGCGGTAGGCTGCATCCTTGCCTTTACGGACGTCGATTCGAACGAGAGGCATATCTTTTCTCCTGATTCTGCTGGCCTTTTCAACGCGACGCCAGGCGCCGCGTTCGAAAGAACTGCATATGCTTCACTGCAAAATACATGCATGCGCTGATAAAATATATGCATATGCTAATAATTGGTCAATGCTCGCAGCGCGGAACTGAGGAAGGGCAGGGTTGATCAGAGCGCAGGCGACGCAGGAACGCGCTTTTCCGTCCCGTTCGGATCGACCATTTCGTTCTGCAGGCAATAAGGGAGCTTTGGCCATGATTTCTGCGTAGCGACACATGCAGCCGCCTTACCCCCGAAATACGTCAGGCGATGGCAAATGCCGAAGTCGGTGACGACGTCTACGGCGATGAAGCACGCGCGCGGGCATTTTCGTTCTGGGGGGCGGTTGTCGGCATCGGTATCGCGTCGGGCCCGGTGGTCGGCGGACTGATACTCAGGGCTTTGGCTAGCCGTGGGCCTTCAATGTCAGTCTTCCAGTCGGCGTCGCGCTCATTGCCTTGATAGCTCGGGCAACCACGGACCGTCGCCCGGGGGAATGACGGGGGGAATGGGTGAGCCAGTTAGGTGCTTGCTTGTATTTGATCGAAGAAAGACTCTGCTGACGTGACGGGCCTGCCGGAAGCCGTGTCAGTCGGACGCGTACTGCCTGACCTCGACGAGGTTCTGGTCGGGATCGCGGAAATAGACCGAGGTCATGCGGCCTTGGGCGCCATTGCGCTCCACGGGCCCAAGTTCGACCGTCATATTGCAGGCCGCTTGATGAGCAAGCACCTCCTCGATCGGCCGCCGGTGATTAGTCAGAAATCACCGGAGCCCGGCGTGGGACTTATAGCTTTCGGTGTGTTGCACTTCGTGAAGATTGATCTTCTGCGTGCCGAACCCGACGGCCGTCGGCTTGCCCGGCACATCGACGCGCTCGCATCCGAGCACTTGCTGGTAGAAGCGACAGCTCTCATGAAGCGAGCGGACCGTCAGCACGAAATGGTCGATAGCTCACCTTGGTCTCTATGAGCCGCGCGAGCCGTGCTGACGGCAACGTGCGTAGTACGCCAATTCGGAGCGGTCGGTCGGCGACACTTGCTCGAAGCTCAGCCTTCACTTTGTTGCAAGAACCTAGAACCTCCTGCGCGGTCCTATGAAATCGACGACCCGCCGGGGTGAGAGTGACCGCCTTCGATGATCGGTGGAACAGTTTCGCCCCAAGCTCCTCTTCCAGCTTGGCTATCGAAGTGGAGCGCGCGGGCTCCGATACGGCGGCCCTAATCGCTGCCTTCGTGAAACTGCCGGTCTCCGCGACCGCGGCGAAGTGTCGGATCTGGTAGAGTCTCGTAATATAAACTGTGTTTATTCAACTGATCACAATATACGATTTCATTAATATCGGTTCAAGGATTAGCTTCAGACAAGCTGATGGCCGTTAAGCTGCAATGCACGCGTAGCATTAAAACTGAGAGAGAATAGGATGCCGACCATGTTTGCAGTGCCGCTGTTGGACGGCTGAGGCCAGTCCAAAAAGTGGAAATCGTCCACAGTATCACCGCCATACACCATGAGGAGACCGGTGCGGCGCGCGATCTGGC
The DNA here is from genome assembly GCA_900129675.1 of Bradyrhizobium erythrophlei. GTDB lineage: Bacteria > Pseudomonadota > Alphaproteobacteria > Rhizobiales > Xanthobacteraceae > Bradyrhizobium > Bradyrhizobium erythrophlei_A. The sequence goes on from FSRD01000002.1 coordinate 909,148, forward strand.
CCAGGTAATCCACGAAGTTGCGCCGGGCAATCCACTACGTCGGCGACCGACTGGCGCCTGCGGGTCAGATATAGGTTCGAGCCGCAGTTTGAGGGGAAAGGATGACCGTAAACTCTACGCGCGGAGGGTTTGTTCGCGGCAAGCTGGCACCGTCGTTTTTCGTAATCCTTTGGTCGACCGGCTTCATAGGCGCCAAGCTCGGCTTGCCCTACGTCGGGCCGATGACGTTCCTGGCGCTACGTTTCGCACTGGTTGCTGCGTTTATGACGCCCGTTGCTCTTCTAAGCGGCTCGGTGTGGCCGCGGGACGCCAAGACCATTGGCCATGTCGCGCTAGTCGGCATCCTGATGCAGTTCCTGTTTTTGGGCGGCGTCTTCGTCGGAATCGCTCATGGTGTGCCGGCGGGGACTTCGGCTCTCATCGTCGGCATTCAGCCGCTCCTGACTGCGGCACTCGCTGCCCTGGCTCTGGACGAGCGCGTCCGGCCGCTTCAATGGGCAGGTCTCGGTCTCGGGCTCTTGGGACTGCTGCTCGTTGTCGCCAATCCCGCGATGCTTGAGCCCGAGCGGCTGCGGGGAGCTGGCTTCACCGTCCTCGCCCTAATGGGCATCACCATCGGTACACTCTATCAGAAGCGGTATGCTGTCGGCGTCGATCTGCGCGTAACAGTGTTTATTCAGAACTTCGTTGCCGCCGTCGCAATGACGGCGGCGGCGCTGGTCTTCGAACAACACACGGTCCAGTGGGACCCGCATTTCCTGTTCCCGCTCGGCTGGCTCGTGCTCGCGGTGTCCATCGGCGCCTCGACGCTTCTATTCTACCTGATCCGACACGGGGCGGCTTCTAGCGTCTCGAGCCTGTTCTATCTGACGCCGGGCGTTACCGCGCTGTTCGCTTTCGTACTGTTCGGTGAGGCGTTGTCGGTGGCGGCGTTCCTGGGTATGGGCATCGCGGCGGCCGGGGTCGGCGCCGTGAACTCGCGCTGAACGGGCACGACACGCGCCCGATAGCGGACGTGCTGACGGGCGGCCAAGGTGTCGACCTCGTCTTTGACGCCACCTACAGCGAGGTGAGCTTCGTCGAGACCGCGAAGACGGTCCGGCAAGGCGGCAACTGGGTCGTGCTGGGGGTCGGCCCCCCAGTTGGTCGAAACTCATAGCCCGATCGATGCCATCCTAGCTGAGCGCGGCGCCAAGCATGTCAACGTCAATCTGCCGCGCTATTTCTCCGAACCCGCGACGCTCGACAGCGAGGCGAAGACCTTCCTCGCGCGCGGGATGGCTCTGGCGATGGAGTGGGCGGCGCGCGGACATGTGGTCCCGCACGTCAGCCAGACCATCGACAGCACCGTTGAGGCGATCAATGCGGGACTGCAGTCGCTGAAGGGGGGGCGGGGTGTACTGGGAAAGCTGGCGGTGATCGTGGATCCTGGCCGGGGAGAAGTGACTACGGTCGGCTGTCGAGGAAGGCATCTATTCCCTCAGCTTCTATTCCGACCCCCCAATCATCTGCATCAAATTATGACGAGGCGTGCCATGGATTCCGTTTCTCGTGCTGAGCGGCGCGCTGGGCCCCATGGTTCCGGCAAAGCCCGGCACCGCGTTTGAGGCTCGGATCTAGGGCCTTCCTGAAACATTCAGGGATTGGAACAGCGTGTTCTGGCGCTTCAGTCGATGGAGCATCAAGGGTGTCTGGTGGCGGATCTTCGAGGCGATGTCCGATGATCCGGACTTCGAATATCTGATCGTCGATTCCACCATCGTCCGGGCGCATCAGCACGCCGCCGGGGCGAAAAAAGGGGGGCTGAAGATCAGGCGCCCGGCCGCTCGCGCGGCGGCCTGAGCACTAAGATACACATGGCCGTCCGCGGCTTGGGATGCCCTGTGCGGTTTACTCTCACGGCAGGCCAGAAGGGTGATGCACCGCAAGCCGCCACTTTAATCGAGGGGCTACCGGCCGAGGTCGTCATGGCCGATACGGCTTATGACGCCGATCACTTGCGCCAGGCCATCGCCGCCAAGGGTGCACTCGCCGTCATTCCCAACAACCCGTCACGCGCACTCAAATATCCGCTCGACAAGCATCTATATGCCGAGCGCCATCTCGTGGAATGCTGCTTCTCAAGGCTCAAGCAGTTCCGACGCGTCGCAACCCGCTTCGAAAAAACGGCACGAAATTATCGCGCCGTCGTCACTCTCGCAGCCGTCGTCCTATGGCTGCGGTAAGTGTCCACACGGCCTAATGCCTGATGAGGCCGTGCTCGTCGGCACGCCGGGCGTTCGGAAGATCATCCACATCGACATGGACGCATTCTATGCGCCGGTCGAGCAGCTGGACAATCCGGACCTGCGCGGCAAGCCGGTCGCCGTGGGTGGTTCCCAGAAATACGGCGTTGTGGCGGCCGCGAGTTCCGAGGCGAGGAAGTTCGGTGTACGTGCGGCGATGCCGTCGATCACGGCGCAGCGGCAAAGTCCCGACCTGATCTTCGTCAAGCCGCGCTTCGACGTCTACCCGGGCCGCGAGCCATCGATGTGATACAGCATCGACTCGTAGAGTTCACGCCCACCGGGTCGTCCCCTCGAGGGGAGAATGCGGGTGTAAGGCAAACTCTGACACAGCGTTAGCGCCGCGCGCTGCTCCATCATCTGATCCCGATCCCGCCTGTCGGGAGACCCATTCACGACAATATCGCCTGTGATCAGGATGCGGTCCCGCGGCAGGCCGACGATGACCCATTCGCCGCCCACCCTTGCTACGCGCCTAACTTCGATCGGCTCACCGCTGATGATTTCGATGCCCGCCCGAGCACAGTCCGGCGTCGGCATGCCTCCGAAATTTGACCGTTCGCCATCCAGGCGACCGCCACCCGGAGAGGTCGCATATCGACGTGCAATAGGCTTGGCGAAGACCCGGCACCATTGGTCAAGGTCGCGCCAGGTGATCGCCCGCTCGTTGACGCTTACGACGATCAGCTGATCCAGAAGTTCGATGACGTGAAGGGAGTCTCGAGCCGCAGCCCCGTCGAACGAAAAGGTGTGGACCCGTGCTCGTGCCCCGCGAGAGACGTCAACCCGGATGCCAAGCGGGGGCACCGAGGGCCAAAGCGGTCGGGCAAACGCTGGCGACGCCAACATCGCCGCCGCTCCGCTGAGAAAAGCTCGTCGCGTCACAACGCTCCGTTCCCAGGGCCGCGATCTTCGATAGGTCTCCCTGGTCATCGCAGCACGTTAGTCTTGGCAAGGTCAATCAATTGGGAGCCGCGACCGTCCAGCACGGCCTTAATCAAGACTAGCCCGAAGTTCTTAGCCTCCACCGGTGTGGTCTTCGGCGGGAGGATTAGCTCCTCGCGCGCGCTCACGACATCGACCAGAGCGGGCCCGTCATGCTGAAAGGCGCACCGCAGCGCGTCCTCCAGATCGTGGGGATCCTCCACGCGGATTCCTTTGACGCCTACGGACTCGGCCGTGATGGCGAAGTTCGGATTGTCTAGATCGCAGTCGTGATCGAGGAACCCATTAGACTTCATCTCCAGCTCCACGAAACCCAGGGTGTCGTTGTTCAGCACCACCACTTTGACCGGCAGCCCCGCCTGCTTGAGCGTTAGGAAGTCCCCCATCAGCATGGCGAAGCCGCCGTCGCCGGCCATGGCAATCACTTGGCGGTTCGGAAAGGCCGCTTGGGCGCCGATCGCTTGGGGCAGCGCGTTCGCCATCGAGCCGTGATTAAACGATCCCACCAGGCGGCGCTTGCCGTTCATGCGGATGTATCGCGCCGCCCAGGCCGTGGGGGTTCCCACGTCGCACGTGAACACGGCGTCCTCCGCCGCGAGCTCGCTCACCGCTTTGGATACGAATTGGGGATGGATCAGTCGACTGGTCGGGGCGCTCTCCGCCAAGCCGTCCAAATTGCGACGGGCACGCTCGTAGTGCCTCAGGGATGTATTCAGATGGACGCTGTCGGTCTTGTCCTGCACGCGCGGGAGCAGCGCCTTCAGCGAACTGCGCACCTCACCGACCAGTCCAAGCTCGAGCTTGCAACGATTGCCCAGCGTCTCGGGCCGCAGGTCGATCTGCAGGATCTTGGCCTTCTGGGGATAGAACTGCCGGTAGGGAAAGTCGGTGCCGAGCATCATCAGGACCTCGCAACTCTCCATGGCGTAATAGCCTGATGAGAAGCCGAGGAAGCCCGTCATGCCGACGTCGTAGGGATTGTCGTACTCTAGGTGCTCCTTGCCGCGCAGGGCGTGGACGATCGGCGCTTTCAGTGCCTCCGCGAGCGCCACCACCTCGTCGTGGGCCCCCGCGCATCCGGCGCCGCAAAGCAGGGTCACCCGCTCGGCGTCGTTCAGCAGCGCTGCAGCCGCGTCGAGGTCCTGGTCTTGCGGCACGACGACAGGGGCCTTCGGCTTGAGGAAACCGGGCAACGCCGCCTCGAGCGGCTGAAGCGCTACATCACCGGAGATGACCACCACAGCCACCCCTCGGCGCGCGATGGCCGCGCGGATGGCGCGTTCGAAGATCTGCGGCGCCTGCTCGGCTTGGGAGATCAGCTCGACGTAGTGCGAGCACTCGCGAAACAGACTTTCCGGATGGGTAGCTTGAAAATAATCGATCCCGATCTCGGTGGACGGAATGTGGGCAGCGATGGCGAGCACCGGCACCCGGGATCGGTGACAATCGAACAGGCCGTTGATTAGGTGGAGATTGCCGGGGCCGCAGCTTCCCGCGCAGACCGCGAGCTCGCCCGTCAGATGGGCTTCCGCGCCGGCCGCGAAGGCCCCTGCTTCTTCGTGGCGAACATGGACCCAGTCGAGTCCACCGGCGCGGTGCAACGCGTCGGTGAACCCGTTCAGAGAATCCCCGACCACGCCGAAGACACGTTTCACTCCCGCTTGCTTGAGGGTCTGCACGATGTAGGCAGCGACGGTTCGGGCCATGACACACTCGCTCGTGCCTGAGTTGGGAGGACGCTTACTTGCCTTGGTAGACGGGGGGACGTCCCTTCGCCTCAGCCTTGCGGCCCTCGATGAAGTCCTCGGTGTGGAAGAGCCCGCCAAATTGCTCATCGAGCTTGGCGAACGCCGCCGCTTCGGACTCGTCGATCGAGAGGTGCGCGGACTCGAGCGTGGTCTTGATGCCGAGAGGCCCGCACGCGGCGCTCTTCCGGGCCAGCCCGATCCCCGCTTCCAGCGCCTTGGCCGGATTGGCGGCGATCTCCTGGATCACGCCCATCCGATAGGCCTCCGCCGCGCCCCAGTGGTCGCCGGTGAGCATGTAGCGCATGGCGTTCCCCCATCCCGCTTCCCGCGGAAATCGGATGGTCGAGCCGCCGCCTGGGAACCGTCCGTGCGTGTTCTCGTCCTGGCCAAACCGCACGTCGGCGCTGGCCACCCGGATGTCGGCCACCAGATGCAGTTCGTGGCCCATGTTCCAGGTATCGCCATGGACAACCACGATCAGGGGCTTGCTGAGCTGCTGGGTCTTGGCGAAGGGATCGAGCATGCCATCCTTCATCGCGAACGGCTTGCCGGTCTTGGCCAGGGGCGCGAAGGCGTCCACGTCGATGCCGCGGGAGAAGTTCTCGCCGTGGCCGAAGAACACCGCCGCCCGCAGGCTCGGGTCGTTGTCGAAGTCGTAGTACGCCTTGGCCAGGCCGAAGAAGGCGTCCGGGTCGAACCGGTTGTAGATCTGGGGCCGATTGACACCGATCAGGACGATCTCGCCGCGCCGCTCGACGGTGATCTTGGCCTCGGGGGAGAGCGGGATGTTGGCCATGCGGCCTTTATCGTTGAGCTTGGGAATGGTCATCTCACACTTCATCGGCGATGGGATTGACGAGCGTGCCGAGACCTTCGATCTCGATCTTGTCGTTGATCGGCACATTCGCAATTTGAATCATCGCGCCGTAGACGGCTTGACTGACGATTCGAACGCGCTCGGCGGGCGCGTCCTTGTTGAGGTCGATTCTGACGAGTGGCATTGTGGTCCCCTTTCATTCATTGAGCATCAGCATCGACCGCTGCGGCTCCGACAATCGGATTTTCTACGGAGATATCGTTGGCGGCCGACGTCGTCTTGCGCTCATATGCTTATTGAAAAGCCATGGACGAAATCGTATGTTTTGATTTGTTGGATAAATATAATTTATCGCTTGGAGCTTTAGACTGCCTCCCAAAAAGCAGCCTTGAATCTGATTTGCTCCTAAAAGGGAATCCTTAGAGTCCCTGTCATTGTCGGAAACTCAATCCGGCTAGTAAGTGAAGTCGAATTGGGTGATGCTCTTGGTTGATGAGAGATGTTTTTAGCCTGATTTGGTTGGCGCTGATCGGATTGTTCCGATCGCGAGCGTCGCTGCAAGTAGAGATCTTGACGCTTCGTCATCAACTCAACGTGCTGCGGCGTAAATCGCCGCAGCGACTAACCTTCACCAGCATCGACCGTCTGGTATTTGCCGGGTTGTATCGGCTGGCGCCCGGCGTGCTGGACGCTTTGAAGATCGTCAGGCCGGAGACCGTGATCCGCTGGCATCGTGCCGGCTTCCGAGCGTATTGGCGCTGGAAATCAAGACCGCGCAGTGGCTGTCACTGTCGTAAATCAAATCCGAACATATTGGTGGTGTAGCCCGCCGAGAACTGGGCGACAAAGAATGCTTCCGGCCCGTTCGACGGCGCGAGAAACCGGCGCGTCCTTCTTCAAGGATAGATGCGTGCGTACCTCATTGTACAACACGACGACGGAACGCCCACGGGATCGCGGAGTACGAGCTTCTTTATCCGTGGCATCCTTGGGCCGGCTGCCTGGTCCATATTCATGAGGTGGTTGAGAAGGCTGGCAGAGAGGTTTTCCGTTGCAGCCTCTCTGGTCGGGCATCTGCGCGATGGCTGGAGATTCCGGCCTGGATGTTTGATCGGGCGGCTCGCGCGACATGGCGTGTTGGCGCCACTCCCTATGTTGAGCTTGCGGTGCTCACCGCCTTGGCAACGCTGCTGCAGGATGTGACGTACAATGGCGAGCCACGCTGCATCGCATTCGGAGGATTGCGTGTCGACGACGCCGTCGAGGAAGCTCTTCTGCGGGTTGTCGAACCGGCGTGAGCGCGCTGTTCCATCGCAACTCCAGTTCCGCCGCGATCAGCCGGTTCTGCGGATCGATACGTTGGTCGGTCGCGAATGCCCATCGATCGGAGTCGTCGGATGAAGACATTGCCATAGGCCCGATCGCGATCGCGGATCAAATAGTGGGGAGCCCGTTCCCAGCCGAAAGCTTCCGTAATCTGATTTGCAATCCATTCTGCGGTCGGATGCGCTGTGACGCCGAGCCATACGATCTGTCGTCGGCCGTGCCCCACGATCAGCAGTCCATAGAGCAGACGAAACGAGATTGTCGGCACGACGAACAGATCCATCGCGGCGATGCCGTCGGCATGATTGCGGAGGAACGTCTTCCAGCCTTGGGACGGCGGACCTCTTCGCTTGGCCATATATTTAGCCACGCTCGTCTGTCCGATCGCGATGTCGAGCTTCAGCAGCTCTCCATGGATCCGTGGCGCTCCCCACAGTGGGTTGGCGATGCTCATCTCGTGGACCAGTCTGCGTATTTCCAGCGAAACTGTTGGCCGGCCACCACGAGGTCGCGACTTCCAGCGCCAGTACAAACGGAAGCCCGCACGGTGCCATTTGATTACGGTCCCGGGCCTAACAATCGCAAGCGCATCAAGAACGCGAGGGAAGACGCGATAAAGACCAACGAACACCAATCGGTCGATGGCACCGAAGGTTTGTTTCTTGGGGGCGGTTCGTCGCAGAACAATGATCTGCTGCCGCAACGTAAATCTCTGCCTCGATCGCTACCCGAGACCGAAACAGATCGACAACCGCCCAGACAATGAGCCTGACAAGATCTCTCATTACAGATCAGCATCGCCCGATTCTCGGTCAACCGCCAGCCAATAGGTTTGCGACAGGGACAGCGGGGAAGATCGGGGGCCGATCGAGAAACGAAAGAACGAGATGAAACAAAGTGGAAAGAAGCCTCGGCGCGGAATTTGGCTCCGGCCGGTACTCGGTGCCCTCAGTCTTCTTGTGGCCCTTGTGATCCACTCGCAGCAGCCCGCGCTCGCCCAAGTTCCGGATTCCCTGCTGCCGCGCAATCTGTCGCCCTGGGGAATGTTCCTCAACGCCGACATCGTCGTGAAAGCGGTCATGATCGGGCTCGCCTTCGCCTCGCTCGTGACCTGGACGGTCTGGCTCGCCAAGACCATCGAGCTGCGCGTCGCGAGGAGCCGCGCGCTGCGCCGGATCAGGCTGTTGGACGAAGGCGGCGGCCTGACGGAGGCGGCGCATGAATGCGATGGCGAGCGGGATGCCGTCGCGCAACTGATCCTCTCGGCGACGCGCGAGGCGGAGCTGTCCGACGGCATCGTCGATGACGGCTTCAAGGAGCGCGTCGCGCTGCGGCTGGAGCGCGTGGAAGCGGCGATGACGCGGCAGATTTCGCGCGGCACCGGCATTCTTGCCACCATCGGCGCGACCGCCCCCTTTGTCGGCCTGTTCGGCACGGTGTGGGGCATCATGAACGCCTTCATCGGCATTTCGGAATCCCATACCACCAACCTCGCGGTGGTGGCGCCAGGCATTGCCGAGGCGCTGCTTGCCACCGCGTTCGGGCTCGTAGCCGCCATCCCGGCGGTCGTGATCTACAACCACCTCGCCCGCGTGATCGCTGGCTACCGCGCGCTCCTGGGTGACGCCTCGGCGCAGGTCCTGCTTTTGATCAGCCGCGGGCAGCGCAGCCGCGGTGTGATCGTGCCGCGCGCGGCGGAGTGACCGCCATGGCCGTGCGTCTCGGTTCACGTTCGACCAGCGATGATCTCGTAATTCAGCACGAGATCAACGTCACGCCGTTCATCGACGTCATGCTGGTGCTGCTCATCATCTTCATGGTGGCCGCGCCGCTTGCCACCGTCGACATCGGCGTCAACCTTCCAACCTCGACCGCGCCGGAGCAGCCCCGGCCAGACAAGCCGGTCTTCGTCACCATCAAGCCGGATCAGACGATTGCTGTCGGTGAAACCGTCGTGGATCGTGAGACCCTCGTGAGCGCGCTCGATACCGCCACCAACAACCACAAGGACGTGACGATCTTCGTTCGCGCCGACAAATCGCTGAGCTATGGCGAGCTTATTCAGGTGATGAACACGCTGCGGAACGGCGGATATCTCAAGCTCGCACTTGTCGGGCTCGAAACTCCGGCCATAAAGCAATGACCGCGCGTACGCTGCATCTGCCGGAGCGACCCGGCTTCTCGCGCTGGATGCTGGCAGCCCTCGCGATCCTGGCCGCGCATGCGGCAATCGCAGCATCGGTCGCGCTGTGGTATGCAAGCGAGCCCGTCGAGCCGAACATCATTCCGGCGATCTCCGTGACGCTTGCCCCGGTCGACGCCGCTTCACCCGAAATCCAGGACCAGGACATCGCGGTCGGGCCGACCATGCAGCAGGCCGAGGCGGCGCCGGCGGAACCGCCCAAACAGGAGCAGGTGGAAAAGGTGGAGCAACCGCCGGCGCCGCAACAGCAGGCCGACGTCACCCTGCCGCAGGAGACGCCCAAGGAGGTCGAGAAGCCGACGCCGCAGGCTCAGCCGCCGGCGCCCGAGACCCGCGCCCCGCCGAAGACCGAGAACGTCGGACAACTCACCCAGGCCAGCGCGAACGCCTACAACGCGCTGGTGTATCTGCAGCGCTTCAAGCGCTATCCCGCCGCCGCGCGCGGCGCTGCGGGCACCACTGTGATCCGGTTCGAACTGAACCGCGCGGGCGATGTGATTTCGAGCGAGATCGAAAAGTCATCCGGCAAGACCGTGCTTGACCAGGAGGCGCTCGAAATCCTTCGCCGCGCCAGCCCTTTTCCACCGTTCCCCTCGGCAAAACCGGGCGCGCACGATACCTACCTCGCGCCGATCAATTTTTCCCACTAAATCGATTTGACGTCGGTCCGGTGCCGTCGTGCATCGGGAAACGGTCGGCAAGCGAACCGGTGTCCGCCTGCCCCGTGGCTAGTTGAAGACCACAAGCCTTCGACCTCCGGGTATCGATCTGGAGCTGACGATTGCCGCGCGCATTGCGTTGCGCAATCGGCGTTGAGGCTGATGATCGCGTTCATCGAACTCCGGGTGGCTTTGGAAGCGCCGAATCGCGGTCAACGAACTCGGGAGGCCCGGTGATGCCCCGCTTGTTTACGCGAACGATGTAACCGGAAGGCATCTACCACTTCCGCTACCGGTGGATATGGCCCCGACCTTGGCGGTATGCATATTCCGATTTGGCGGATTGTTTGCGGACAAGCCGAGAAGAGCCACAGGGCTGGGTCAGTCGTCGTTGCGATCGTAGTAGCTCTTGATCAACCGATAGTGACCTCCGGTAGAAAAGTATTCCTGGTGCAAGCAAGTATCTCCCCTGCAAATCTTGCCCGCCCGTCACAGTGCAGATGCTCGAAGTGCAGCTTCATCAAGCGCGAATTATCGAAATATGTCGCGAAGTAGTGTCCAGCGCGCGGATCTCGGCACATGCGGATGACAGCATTCCGAACCTCCGGCGGGAGATGTTCGATATGCTCTGGGTTCCAGGGATCGTCGTGGCCAACCTGGCTACCGCGCGCGATTGCGAGCGGTTGATCGCAAAATAGACATAGAACGATACCAGCCGCGATCGCCGAAAAGCGCTTGTCGAACGCTCACATGCCGGCACCCTCCATGAGGGAAGACCTGCCCGATGCGAACGCAAAACCTACCAGAAATACTGACGACCGTCGGTCAGAATGAATTTGTCGAATTTGTATGCAGCGCAATGTTCATGAGCGGTCGCTGTCCGCTCCAGGGCTCATCGCAGATTGCGATCGGGGCTCACAGGGTCACCCGAGCCAATCTCGAGAAATGCTCAGAACTGCGCGTGAATTCGCGTTGCCACGATGGACACCGGCCCACGGTCTCGATTGTAAGCGGGGTTGGTCACAAACTGGTAGTCGAAGCTGAGCGTCCAGGTGTAGATCGGAAGGGAGTAATACACCTCGATGATCTTTTCGCGGCCTGGGTGGGCCAACTGACCGTCGCCTATCAAGGCGGTAAGGCCGCCTGTGGCGAGGTAGGCTTGATGCGAAGCCGAGATGGTGTTCAGGATGCCGGCGATTCCCAGCGTATCGCCGGGTCGATTCCACAATTGTCCAGACAGCGATGCGCCACCCGAAAAGGTCGTGTCGGCATCCGTAAAGGCGTAGGCCTCAAGGTTTCCGGAGTGTAACCGGCCCGTGCGAAAAGCCCCACACCAGGCACAACTTGTTGCTCCAGGTTCGCGGCAATACCTGTTTTGCTCGTGTAGGTACGCACCAGCGAGAGGTCCGCCGGAGTGCCCGTCGCAGCAGCGAGATTGACGGCGTCCTGGAAGCTTGCCAGTCGCGCTCGGGTCAAGTAGCCGGTCACCGCGACTTTGCCGGGCTGCCCCCAGAGCTCGTATCGCCGCTCAAGCTCGCCCACCACACTATGGGCCGCCACGATCACAGCAATCGGAATAGACCCCCCTCGGTTTCTTCGCGCTCAAAAATCGACGAAAAAATTGGTGCTAAATTCGTCAGGCTTGTCAGTGAGTTGGAAAATCGAGTCGTTCTCAAAACGAAATCGAGTCGTTCTTAAACCCGAAATCGAGTCGTTCTCAAAATGTCCGCACATATCAAGGCGGGGGAGTCAGTTCTTGCGAATCCGAGTCAGTTCTGTTGCGAACCGATAAGTCCTACAATCATTGGTGGGCCCGGCAGGACTCGAACCTGCAACCAGACCGTTATGAGCGGCCGGCTCTAACCATTGAGCGACAGGCAACTGTGCCGTCACCCCTCAGCCGGTGCTGGAAATTGTCGCAATATTTGGCGACACTTTCGCACTTATTGTTGGACTGTCCAGCCGGGGCGATGAGGATAACCACCCGTTAACTCACGAACTAGTGTGTACTGACGAATATTGACATTCATTAGTGATCAATCGATACTCTTCATCAGATTGCTGATGATGGAGAGTCCGATGTTCGCCCGTTCGATTTTCTTGAGCTATTACAGGCTTCTAACCGGCGCAGCGCTGGCTTTTGCCGTGTTTGCGCTGACCGGGTGCAATGAAAAGGCCGCCGAAATCGTGGCGCCCGGGCGTCCCGTGCTGGCGGCGACGGTGCATTACGAGGCGGAATCCCCGGAGCGCAGTTTCGTCGGCACCATCAAGCCCCGGATCGAGGCCGACATGGGCTTTCGGGTTCCCGGCAAGGTCGCAAAGCGCCTCGTGGAAGTCGGCCAGACCGTTGATGTCGGCCAACCGCTCGCCACCCTCGATGAAGTCGATCTGAAGCTGCAGGCCGAGCAGGCCGAGGCCGAATTCCGCGCCGCCACCGGCGTGCTGGCGCAGGCCGCCGCCGCCGAGCAGCGCGCCAAGGATCTGCGTGCCAAGGGCTGGACCACCGACGCCCAGATGGACACGAGCCGGGCCGCCGCCGACGAAGCCCGCGCGCGCCTCAATCGCGCCGAGCGTTCGGTCGAACTCACCAAGAACTCGCTTTCCTATGCGACGCTGGAGGCCGATACCCGCGGCGTCGTCACCGCGACCCTGATTGAGCCCGGCCAGGTCGTGGCCTCCGGCCAGACCGCGATCCGCGTCGCGCGCCTTGGCGAGAAGGAAGCCGTGGTCGCTATCCCAGAGACGCTGGTCGGGCGCGCCAAGTCCGGCGTCGCCACCGTGACGCTGTGGTCCGAAGCCACCAAGAAATATGCGGCGAAACTGCGCGAGATCGCGCCGACGGCCGATCCCGCCACCCGGACTTATCTTGCGAAGTTCTCGCTGCCCGACGCCGGCGACAGTGTCTCGCTCGGCATGACCGCGACCATGACGCTGTCGGATTCCGCGACCGAGCGCGTCGCAAAACTGCCGCTGTCGGCGCTGTACAGCCAGGGCGGCGATCCCTCGCTCTATATCGTCGACGACAAGGGCGAGGTGACGCTGAAGCCGGTCACCGTGAAATCCTATGAGAGCGATTGCGTCGTCATATCGGGCGGCGTCGATGAGGGCGCGAAAGTCGTGGCGCTCGGCGTGCAGAAGATCGACCCGGCCCAGAAGGTCCGCGTCGTTTCGTCGTTGTCGTTCTAGTTCCGTCATTGCGAGGAGCGAAGCGACGAAGCAATCCACACTTTCTTTGCTGCACGATGGATTGCTTCGCTTCGCTCGCAATGACGACAGAAATGGATGCGGTTTTGGATCTTGGAGAGTGACATGAAGCGCTTCAATCTTTCGGGCTGGGCGGTCAGCCATCCGACGCTGATCCTGTTCCTGATGATCGCGCTCGGTGCCGCCGGTTTCTTCTCCAATGAGAAGCTCGGCCGCGCCGAGGATCCGTTCTTCACGGTGAAGGTCGTGAACATCTCCGCGATCTGGCCCGGCGCCACCGCCCAGGAAATGCAGACCCAGGTCGCCGACCCCATCGAGAAGAAGCTGCAGGAATTGCCGTTCTTCGAGAAGGTGCAGACCTATTCGAAGCCGGCCTTCGCGGCGCTGCAGGTCACTTTCAAGGATTCCACCCCGGCGAAGGACGTGCCTTATCTCTTCTACCTGTTGCGCAAGAAACTGGTCGACGTGCAGGGCCAGTTGCCGGCCGGCGTCCTCGGCCCGGTCGTCAATGACGAATTCTCGGACGTCGACTCGATCCTCTACATGATGACCGGCGACGGCGCCGGCTACGCCCAGTTGAAGAAGGCCGCCGAAGGTTTTCGCCAGCGGCTATTGAAAGTGCCTGGTGTTACCAAAGTCGATCTCTACGGTAACCAGGATGAGCGCATCTATGTCGAGTTCTCTCACGCCAAGCTCGCCACCCTCGGCATCACGCCGCAGGCGCTGTTCGACTCGCTCGCCAAGCAGAACAATGTCACCCCGGCCGGCACGGTCGAGACCTCTTCGCAGCGCGTGCCGCTGCGCGTCACCGGCGCGCTCGATGGCGTGAAGGCCGTCGCCGAAACCCCGGTCGAGAGCAACGGCCGCGTGTTCCGCCTCGGCGATATCGCCACCGTCACCCATGGCTACGTCGATCCCCCGACCTTCACCGTGCGCCAGGAGGGCAAACCCGCGCTCGGCATCGGCGTCGTGACGACAAAAGGCGCCAACATTCTCGAGCTCGGCAAGGACGTCGAAAAGGCGACCGCTGATTTCATGAAGGCGGTGCCGCAGGGGATCGAGGTCGAGCAGATCGCCGACCAGCCGAAAGTCGTCGAGCACGCCGTCGGCGAGTTCGTGCACTCCTTCATCGAGGCGCTTGCGATCGTGCTATTCGTCTCCTTCGTCGCGCTCGGCTGGCGCACCGGCATCGTGGTGGCGATGTCGGTGCCGCTGGTGCTCGCGATCGTGTTCATCGTGATGAATGCGATGTCGCTCGATTTGCACCGCATCACCTTGGGCGCGCTGATCATCGCGCTCGGCCTTCTGGTCGACGACGCCATCATCGCGGTCGAGATGATGGTGGTGAAGATGGAGCAGGGCTGGGACCGCATCCATGCGGCGTCCTTTGCCTGGGAATCTACCGCGTTTCCGATGCTCACGGGGACGCTGGTCACGGCCGCTGGCTTCCTCCCCATCGGCTTTGCCAATTCGGCGGTCGGCGAATATGCCGGCGGCATTTTCTGGATCGTGGCGATTTCGCTGGTGGCGTCGTGGTTCGTTGCCGTGATCTTCACGCCCTATATCGGCGTCAAGCTGCTGCCGAACATCACCGTCCACCATAACCACGATCCGCACGCGGTTTATGAGACGCGGATGTATCGCGTTCTTCGCAGCATGATCCAGTGGTGTGTCGATCACCGGGTCAAGGTGGTGCTGGCGACCGTCGGTATCTTCGTGGCCTCGATCGTGGCCTTTGGCCACGTGCAGCAGCAGTTCTTCCCGCTGTCGGAGCGGCCCGAACTGTTCCTGCAGTTGCGCCTGCCCGAAGGCACCGCCTTCAACGTCACGGAAAAATCCGTGAAGACGGCGGAAACGCTGCTGAAGGACGACAAGGATATCGCGACCTATACCTCCTATGTCGGCCAGGGTTCGCCGCGCTTCTGGCTCGGCCTCAACCCGCAACTGCCGAACGAGGCGTTTGCCGAGATCGTGATCGTCGCCAAGGACGTCGAGGCCCGCGAGCGGATCAAGGCGCGGGTCGAGCAGGCGGTCGCTGACGGCACGCTGTCCGAAGCGCGCGTCCGCGTCGACCGCTTCAATTTCGGTCCGCCGGTCGGCTTCCCCGTCCAGTTCCGCGTCATCGGCCCCGACGCCAACGCGGTGCGCGACATCGCCTACAAGGTGCGCGACGTCATGCGGCAGAATCCGAATATCAAGGAGGCGCAGCTCGACTGGAACGAGCAGTCGCCCTACCTCAAGCTCGTCGTCGACCAGGACCGCGCCCGCGCGCTCGGTCTCACGCCGCAGGACGTCTCGCAGGCCCTCGCCATGCTGATCTCGGGCGCGCCCGTGACGACGATCCGCGACGGCATCGAGAAGGTCGGCGTGGTGGCGCGCGCGGTGCCATCCGAACGGCTCGATCTCGGCCGTGTCGGCGACCTCACGGTCACATCACGCAACGGTGTGGCCGTGCCGCTGCAGCAGATCGCCAAAATCGAGTATGCGCATGAGGAGCCGATCATGTGGCGCCGTAACCGCGACATGGCGATCACGGTGCGTTCCGACGTCGCCGACGGCGTACAGGCGCCCGACGTCACCAACCAGATCTGGCCAAAACTGCAGGAGATCCGCGATCACCTCGAGCCGGCCTACCGGATCGAGGCGGGCGGCGCGTTCGAGGAATCCGCCAAGGGCAATGCCTCGATCTTCGTGCTGTTTCCGCTGATGGTGATCGTCATGCTGACGCTGTTGATGATCCAGTTGCAGAGCTTTTCGCGGCTGTTCCTGGTCTTCCTCACCGCACCGCTCGGCATCGTCGGCGCCTCGCTCGGCTTGAATATCGCCAACCAGCCGTTCGGCTTCGTGGCGCTGCTCGGCCTGATCGCGCTGGCCGGCATGATCATGCGCAACGCGGTGATTTTGGTGGACCAGATCGAGACCGACGTCGCCCACGGCCTGACGCGGAAAGAGGCCATCGTCGAAGCCACCGTCCGGCGTGCCCGCCCGGTGGTGCTGACGGCGCTCGCCGCGATCCTGGCGATGATCCCGCTGTCGCGCTCGGCCTTCTGGGGTCCGATGGCGATCACCATCATGGGCGGATTGTTTGTTGCAACCTTCCTGACCTTGCTGTACCTGCCGGGCCTCTACGCCCTTTGGTTCCGCAAGAGCCTGGAGGAAAGCGGCCCGAGCGAGCTTCCCGTTTCTGCGCCGCAACATGGGACGGAAGCCCAGCCCGCATTTCCGCTTGCTGAAGCTGCCGAATAATTGAACATTGAGAACGCAATGACGCTGACTGCCGAACATATCGAACCCGACACCCGCGAGCGTATTCTCGTGGTAGCGGAGCGTCTGTTCCGCCAGATCGGCTACCAGAAGACCACGGTCGCCGACATCGCCAAAGAAATGCGGATGAGCCCGGCCAACGTGTACCGTTTCTTCGATTCGAAGAAGTCGATCCACGAAGGCGTCGCGCGCGGCCTGATGGGCGGGGTCGAGGAGGCGGCGCAGGCCATCGCGGCCCAGAGCGGCCCGGCGGAGGTGCGCCTGCGCGAGCTGATGAAAACCATCCACCGCATGAACTCGGAGCGCTATGTCGGCGATTCCAAGCTGCATGAGATGGTCGCGATCGCGATGGAGGAGGACTGGGACGTCTGCGTGGCCCATATGCAGCTGATCACCGAGACGATCGGCAGCGTGATCGCGCAGGGTGCTGCGTCCGGGGAATTCGAGGTTGCCGACCTTCAGCTGGCGGCGTTGTGCGCCTGCACCGCGATGATCCGGTTTTTCCATCCGCAGATGATCGCGCAAACCAGCAACAAGCCGGGGCCGACCATCGACGAGATGATCGATTTTGTGATCGCGGGGCTGGCGCCGCGGGCCAAAGCGAACTGACGCAATCGTCAGTTGACACTCCCGTCATTGCGAGCCAACGGGTCGCGCGAATGCGCGCCCGATGATAAACTCCGCGAAGCAATCCATAGGGCCGCATGCTGTGCTATGGATTGCTTCGTCGCTATCGCTCCTCAGTGTGACTGCAAAAGACCTGCATTTTTACGAACCGAAGAACGGCCGCGGGCTCAAGCACGATCCCTTCAACGCCATCATCGCGCCGCGGCCGATCGGCTGGATTTCGTCACGGGACGGCAAGGGCAATATTACCCTGGCGCCCTACAGCTTCATCAACGGCTTCTGCTATCACCCGCCGATCATCGGCTTCTCCTCGACCTCCTGGAAGGACACCGTCGCCAATGTCCAGCAGAGCGGCGAGTTCGTCTGGAATCTCGCCACCACGGACCTGGCGAAACAGATGAACGCAACCGCCGCCCACGTCGCCCATGACGTCAGCGAGTTCAAGGTCGCAGGGCTCACCGCGGTGCCCGGCAAGGTCGTCAACGTGCCGCGGGTGGCGGAAAGCCCGGTTTCGTTCGAGTGCAAGCTGACGCAAATCATCCAGCTGCAGGGCGCCAACGGCGAAAAGGCGCAGGCCTGGCTGACCTTGGGCGAGGTCGTCGCCGTCCATATCGACAAGGCCATGATCAGGGACGGGGTCTACCAGACCGGCCTCGCCCGCCCGATCGTTCGCGCCGGCCGCAGGGGCGATTATTTCGAAATCAAGCCGGAAAACATGTTCGAGATGGTCCGGCCGGATTGATAGCCGCCCTGGCCCGCGTGATTTGGGTGTTCGGCACCGCCAGCCCAGGCATGTGACCAAATCGACTGAAAGGTCGCCCGAGAAGGGCGGCCTTTCTTTCCTACGGGTTGATCATTCCGCGACGGCTTCGCCGGAGCCCCCAAGCTCGGCGGGAAAATCCTTGAGCTTCGGGAGACCGTCCCGAATTGGCAGCACCGTTTCGGCGTAGTTGACGTGAACGCCCGGCTTGAACTCCAGCGTCGGAATCGTCGCTACAAACACGTCCACCAACCCGAGGGTCGGATGATTGGTCATCAAATGACCGCCGCACTTCCCTCAGTACTTGCGCTCGCTGAGCGGCGTCTTCTGAAACGTCGCAATATGCTCGGCTCCCGACTCGATCTCGAGCGCCTCCGGCTTCCAGAGGCTGAAGGCGTTGACCGGCCCGCCAGACCACGAGCGACAGGAACGGCAGTGACAATAACCCATTCCCTCGGGCGCACCCTTGACCACAAGTCTGACGGCTCCGCAAAAACAGCTTCCGGCGTGACTCATTTGTTTTCCTTTCGTAGTTGAACAAGTCGTTTCGACTATCAGGAAAATCTTGGCCTGCTCCAGTTCCAGAACTATACTGGCGGTCAGCTCGCGAGCTTCTTCTCCTTTGCAAACGGGCTGAGACCGAGCCAGGTCTGCATGGCAGATGCGATGCGTCGCTCGCCAGTCAAAATCATGCGCTTGTTGGCAACGGCGGCGCGGACAGTATCCAGCCCCAACCAGATCGCGGTCATGGTCCGCAAGTCGACAGACACATAGAGGTCGATGTCGAATCCGGGATCGACTGAACAGAGATCGACGCCGTCCTTGGGGTCGACGACCAGCCACCAGGACCGCTGCGTGACCGGAAGTTCGGGATAAATGAAGTGAATGATTTTTCGTCCCTGCGGCATCGGCGTCGGATTCAGATTCCGCCGCATATCCCACATCAGGAGTTGAACATCGAGATGCTGGAGCGACAAATCCGCTTCGATGCGGCGCTGGCCCCAGATGCCAAATGCCTCGACGATCGGTCCAAGTTCTCGCCCCGATGCGGTCAGGCGATATTCGAATGCGCCGGACTCCGAACGCGACGCCTCGCGGGCGACAATCCCGGCGGCTTCGAGATCCTTGAGCCGCCGCGAGAGCAACGCCGGCGACATCCGCGGCACGCCGCGACGCAGTTCGTTGAAGCGCGTCGAGCCGGCGACGAGTTCGCGGAGCAAGATAACGGTCCAGCGCGTGCACAGAACCTCTGCGGCCATCGCAACCGGGCAGAACTGCCTGTAGCTACCCTCGGCCATGCTTCCCTCCATCTGGCTGAGACGCGAACTTACTGACGAAAGATCGCCGTTTCCAGTTCAGTTTCTGTACCGGGATCGATTCATTTCGTGAACTGGCCGCTCGCAACTTCGCTTGGTAACTGGCCGGAATGCGGGCTCCGGCCCGCCTGAACCCGGCTCTCGAGCCGCAAATTTGAACTCCCAAATGATAAGGATCTTCCGTGAGAAAATTTCCGAGTAATCCGACTGTTCTGTTGACGTGCTTTGTGGTGCTGGGCGCAGCGGTGCTTCTGAGCGTCGGCATTGGACCTGCCTTTGCGGCTACGATTGTGCGCAGCGCCGCATCCGCCTCCACTGTCTGGTCGGTGATCGGGCCGTTCTGCGCGATCAAGAACTGGTTGCCGCCAGTGGGCGAATGCATCGAGGACGGCAAGGCGCCACCGACCCGCGTTCTCGTGACCAGGGACGGCAAGGCCGCGTTTGTGGAAACGCAAACCGCGAGGAACGATAACGAGCACAGTTACTCCTATGCGTTCCTTTCGAGTCCACTACCGGTCTCGAACTACAAGGCGACGATCAAGGTTACGGCCAAGGGTGATGGATCTTCGACCATCACCTGGAGCGGCTCCTATACCCCGGACCAGGGAAAGGAAAACGCAGCCAGTGAGGCATTGATTGGCGTCTACGAAGCCGGGTTGGCCGAGATCAAGGCTAAGCTTGCGAAGTAATGCGACGGCCTTGCCCGTCTTAAAGCGCTGCGGCCGGACGCGAACTCCTCGTTCGTGGCCGGCCGCATTGATCTTTTCCGACCGGCCTCGCCCGCCCGATCGTCCGCGCCTTGTTGGCCGGAATCAATTTCAATTCCTTCGCGATCACACAAAGGAGGCGGCGTAGTGGGCCGGACACGCCGATAGTGTTGGCGCGTCAGAAGACCTGGCATCGTCCTTTTTCACCTCAAGAGGAACTCGTGGTCGTGCAACTGATTGAGCGCGACATGATCGAACGTGATTGCTTCATGTGTGTTGAACGCGTTTGCTCCGCCCGGATCAGTACCTGTCAGTGCGGCTAGGCCCGCCAATTCCGAGTTAGGAGTGTCGAGCGCATGGTCGTGGACGCCGGCGCTTCCGTTTTGGCCAAGGGTGGTAGCGAAATTGAAAGTGTCCTGAGCCTGCGACGCCAGTGCAGCGCTACCTAATGAATCAACCGAGGTCTCGGTAAAACTGTGGATGCTTCTACCGGTTACATTTGCCTCTGAATGCGTCGGCGTAGATGTCCCAATTAGCGGCACGCTCGTGATTGCGCCGAACAGACCATGCGTCTCGCCGTCGATGCCGTCGGTGAAGTAGAGAGTGGTCGGGCTACCGTCTCTGCCGCCGCCCCCGAAAGTCAGGCTCCAGAGACCGCCCGGCGTGTTTCCCGAACCGGCGGAGATCGGGATCGTGCCTACCAACTGGTGGGTCTGGGGGTCGAAAGCGTTGATTTCGCTGTGCAGGAAGCTGAAATTGCCCACCAGAATGTCGCCGCTGAACTGGCCGAAATCGTTCGGAGCGATAGCGACGCCCCAGGGAGAGGCGAGCGGGGTGTGAGGGCCGCCGAGCAGCACTCCATGCGGCTCGAGCTTGCCGCTCTCGGTGAAAACGGCCACCGCTCCGTCGCCGAGCCCGGCCATTGTCTGCGCCGCATGCCCGGCAGGCGCATAGGTCACATACACATTGCCGCCGATGTCCGTCACATTGAAGGGGACGAGCCCCCGGGCCGCGATCTCGCCCGGGGTATGAAATGCATGATCGCCTAGGTTGACCGGGGCGAACATACTGTTGAAGACGTCGATGGTCCCGGCGCTGTCGTTGGCGGAGTGAGCATCGTATCGGCCTGGTTGACTGCCAATCCGGTATAGACGGCGCCCGGTGTCGTCACTTCGACGGACGCTGTTGTCCCGGAGTTCCAGGCGGAAATCGTCCCGTTGAGATCGGCGAAGATGAAGTGGGCGCTCATGCCGTCGCTCAGGATGAAAGACGAGGCGTTCGTATTGGAGACCTGTCCCGTGGGGCCCTGGGGTCCGGTCGCGGTGGTCGGGATGTGCACTGTGAGAATCGCGGGAGAGACGACGGTGCTGTCGGTCACCGGGTAGACAGTGGCCAAATTGGAGCCCTGGTCCGAGATCCAGAAGGGGCTACCGCCCGACGGCGAGGAGAGAAACGAAACGCCCCAAGGGTTCTTCAAATTCGCGTCGGTTACCGTGGCGAGTCCAGCGAGGTCCGAGACCAGATTCGTCTGAACAAAGCTGGCCGCATCGTCGGCGCTGGCGAACGTTGGGTCAGATTGGAACGGCGCTGAATTGTTAGACATGACTGTTTCCTCCAGGATGCTTGAACGACTGAGAGGGTCGCGGAGAAGGCCATGGGTATTGCCCATGGCGTCCGTGTAGGACCGACGATGTCGCCACTGTCATTGATCCCGTTGAACACCGTCGAGCCGAACGCGTTCGGAGCGTCCACCGTGGATAGATGGATGGACGATATGTTCAAGAACATATGAAAATATGATCGTGAAGATATTGTGGTATGCGACGGCGTACCCGCTCAGCTGCATCGACCTGAGCAAGAAAACCTAAAGGCCCTGCCTATCCACCTCAACGTCTGAAAGCTGCGTCAGCTCGACGCTTGCAGCGCCTTCTGTGCCCGCAAATCGTCGGCAGATTGCGGCCGGTTGGCCGTTTTGCGGGATGCACCCGCCGCATAGCTAGCGGCCCATCTGAGCGACCTCGATTTTGCGCCATCAAAGTGGTGAGCGACCTCTTGGCGCGCCTATGCTGAGCGACCTGGCTTCTAGAGAACCTCCCCAGACCTCTCAGTGGTGGCCTTCTGATGCCTGTTTGGGCACGTCGCGCGCTGCTGGTGAGGTGCCCCACAGCACATATGGAAATCAGTTGCTCAGGGCGCTCAGGTCGCTCAACCCCGCGGCAAAAACGCATAGCTGGCGCGGCTTACGCCTTACTGAAGTAGCCCTTCACCCGCCCCAAGCCGGTGATGCTCACATAGCCATTCGAGGCCCGTTCCCAGCCCAGCTTCTTCATCACGGTGGAGAGCCGCGTCGTGTGCTGGGTGGTTTGGTTTCCGGGTTGGATCTTGAGGACGTACTCCAACACGTGCGAGCTAATGACTTGTCCTCGCCCTCGTCATGATGAACGATTGTTCGCACGCCCTCGTGCCACACGTCATCTGTCACCGTGCATGCGCAATATCTCTCGAACGCGAAGTTGCGCAGAGCTTGGACGATGGCCGTCTGAAGGGGGAGTCTGATTCCCCGTGTAACCATGCAACGTGGGAAAATCGCACGGCAGTTCCTGGACGACCCAGCCGACCGGTCGCGCGAGCCGCTGGAACCCCATATGAGGCCACCAGAGTCCTTGTGCTTGCCAGACGCGAGGCGTTTCGTACCGCCCTGGTGTGGTTTACGGAATGTCTCCTCCTGGCACTTTTCGGACCTCGCGCGATCCGCGGCGCAGGTCCGAGATACCCCGATGAGCGGACATCGCTGCTTGTCGACCGCCCATAGGTCTGCATCGTCCGGCGCTGCGGCATTGATGACCAGCAATCCGCCTTTCCGCCGACCGGAGTGCATTCATCCTCGCCGAAATCTGTGATCTTTCCCGCGACAAACTGACCCGACGGGCAAATCACTTCGGATTTTCCGAAATCGTGTCAAGCCCAGAAATTAAAAATATTTCGCTTTCGCCGCCGGGCAAATCAAGGCACGGCAAGGAATCCGGGTTAACGGCTGATTTGGAGAACCTGGAGCAGGAAATCGGCGCTCCAACTTGCCCGTTTTCTGCGGGTCTTGATGCTTCCGGTGGTTTTGTGGTTGCGGAGGAGGTCGAGAGCGAAGCGGCGGACGACGGCCATGTTCTTGGCGCCATGGCCTGTCCTGTATCGCGACAGATCATCGCCGAATTCGACGTCGAGCAGCCAGTGCATGCTCTCCACCCCCCAATGGCCGCGACATCCTTTGGCAGTGCGTTCGATGTCGAGCGGCGCGGAGCAGATGTAGGTGCGGGTGTCGAAGGTCGAGCGATCGGCATGTTCGGTCCGGGTGTCGACCTTGACGATGGTCTTGATGTTGGTGAAGCGCGGTTGCCCGGGATAGCTGCGCTCGGACACGATCCAGTCGACCGCCTTCGAGGCGGTGTAGGTGCGGGTCTCGATGCGGCCGTGACCCTTCTCGACGGTTGTTTTGGTAACCAGCTCGCTGGCCTGGGCAGTGCGGAAGTAGTCCACGACATCGGCTTCCAGAGTAGGCTGGTTGCCCTTCAGTGCCAGCAGGTAATCGGCTTTGTGGGCCACGATCTTGTCGGCGATGTCGACCTGACAGCCCATGGCATCGATGGTGACCAGGGCACCTTCGAGCTGGCCGGCTTCGGCGAGCTGGTCGAGAAGCTCGGGAATAGCGGTAATCTCGTTGGTCTTCTCCGGAACCCCGAGCTGCGCCAAGGTCAGTCTTGCGGTGGTGGCATAGGCGCTGAGCGTGTGCAGGGCCTTGAGCCCCTTGCGATGGTCGTGGGTGCGGCGCGCCGTCTTTCCATCGATGGCGATGAAATCGTGCCGATCCGGCCAGATGGCGGCGACCCAGCTATTGAAGCAGCGTTGGAACAGGACCGGATCGATGCGGTTCACCAAGTCGCGCAGCCAGCGCGCACACGGAATGCCATGATGGAAATCGGAAAACCGCCGCAGGAAATCGAGATGATGCTCGCCCCAAGCGACGATGTCGTCGAAATCATCGCAGGAGGCGATGGTCGCGCAGGTCACCAGCAGCAGAACCTCCTTAATCGGATAGAGAATCCGCCACGCTTCCCGGTCGTCGTCGAGTTCGGAAAAGTTCTTCAAAAGAAGCGCCAAACGAGCCCGCGGGCTCTCGTCCTCGACGATCGTGTCCATCTCGATGCTCCAGCCGAATCAAAGCACCGAGGGAATCACCAACCGCCGTCAACGCAAAATCAGCCCTTTCGGCCCGTTAACCCGAGTTCCGAGCCGTGCAAATCAAGGGCACATCAATTGCCATCCTGTCCCGAGAAGAGGGGCGTCGGCCATCGTCACGAACGTGGGACAGGGAGCGGTGGACGCGGATGCGCCTTTGACGAACGGCGCGGAAGCGTACGGCGAAGTCGTGTGGTCCTGACGCCTCGACGCTGGCGTCAAGTTGGCGGTTGCGCATCGATCCAAACGGATCGAGCGCGGTATCCCGCCGGCGACGGTGACAAGAAAGCCCGATCACCGGGGAGCGCGCTATAAGCCGTAAAGCCATTGCGCAGGGAATGTCGGATTGCCTCCGCTGCCCTGTATGCTCGCGTGCGCACCTTTTTGTGCACATTGCACACGAGACCGCGGGTGCAGCGCGCATCCGGCATTCCCTGCGCCCTCTCTTTTCGAGGGGCAGAATTTACATGCAAACCTCGGGCAGATCGTGCCGCGAGAACGCCGATGCATATCTGTGCCCTGAATTTGAATCGCTTGGATCGGCCCCGCACGGGAAGGCGTGCAGCCCCACAACCCGGAACTGACAGGCTCCACAGGCGTTAGCGATCGCCGCCCGCCCGCGTCAATTTCTCCCTGTTTTCAAAGCGAAGTGTTCACCCCCGTCAGGCACTTTGCGCTAAAATAGCCTGTGCGCCGCCGATTCATGAGGATATCAGCCATGAGCTTCCGCCGCGATTTCATCACCAAGCCGATCTTCTCCTGGGCCCGAGGCGTATTGCCTGTCATGTCCGACACCGAGCGCGAGGCGCTCGAGGCCGGCGATGTCTGGTGGGACGCCGACCTCTTCACCGGCAACCCCGATTGGTCAAAACTGCTCGCCAGCGCGCCGGCGACGCTGACGGATGAGGAGCGCGCATTTCTCAACGGCCCGGTCGACGAGCTCTGTGCGATGCTCGACGATTGGAAGATCAATTGGGAGTGGCGCGACCTGCCGCCGGAGGCCTGTGCCTTCATCAAGCGTCATAAATTCTTCGGCATGATCATTCCGAAGGAGTATGGCGGGCTCGGCTTCTCGCCCTACGCGCATTCCGAAGTGGTTCGAAAGATCTCCTCGCGGTCGCTGGCCGCCGCCGTCACCGTGATGGTGCCGAACTCGCTCGGGCCCGGCGAATTGCTGATGCGGTTCGGCACCAGGGAGCAGCAGCAGCAATGGCTGCCGCGGCTCGCCGACGGCCGCGATATTCCCTGTTTCGGATTGACCAGCCCGGAGGCCGGCTCGGATGCCGCGTCGATGATCGACACCGGCGTCATCTGCAAGGGCAATTTCGAAGGCCGCGAAGTGCTCGGGCTGCGCCTTAACTGGCACAAGCGCTACATCACGCTTGGGCCGGTCGCGACGCTGCTCGGCCTCGCCTTCAAGGCCTATGACCCCGATCATCTCGTTGGCAGCGAAGAAGACCTCGGCATCACGGTGGCGCTGATCCCGACCCATCTGGAAGGCGTCAAAATCGGCCATCGCCATCTGCCGGCGATGCAGGTGTTTCAGAACGGCCCGAACTGGGGCAAGGACGTCTTTATCCCGATGGACTACATCATCGGCGGCCAGGAGCGGGTCGGCCAGGGCTGGAAAATGCTGATGACGGCGCTGGCCGCCGGCCGCGGCATCTCGCTGCCGTCGCTGTCGGCCGCGGGCGCGGCTTACGCGGCGCGCACCACCGGCGCCTATGCCCGCATCCGCGAGCAATTCGGCATCGCCATCGGCAAGTTCGAAGGCATCGAGGAGCCGCTCGCACGCATCGCCGGGACTGCCTATCTGCTCGACGCTGCGCGGCGGCTAACCTGCGCCACGCTCAATCAGGGCCATCATCCCGCGGTGATTTCCGGCATCATGAAGCTGCATGCCACCGAGCGGATGCGGATCGTGATCGACGACGCCATGGATATCCATGGCGGCAAGGCTGTCATCGACGGCCCCCAGAACTATTTGGGCAGCCTTTATCGCTCGGTGCCGGTCGGCATCACCGTCGAGGGCGCCAATATCCTGACGCGCAATCTTATCGTGTTCGGACAGGGCGCGATCCGTGCCCATCCCTATCTGCTGCAAGAAATGAATGCGCTCGGCGAAACGGACCGCGCCAAGGGCCTCGACGCCTTCGACACCGCGTTCTGGAAACACCTCGGCCACAGTTTTGCGACCATGTTCAGGGCCTGGGGCCGGAGCTGGACCTTTGGGCTGTTCGCACCGGCGCCCGACGCGGGCGAGGCGACAAAATTCTATCGCCAGCTTTCGCGCTACTCCTCGGCCTTCGCGCTTTGCGCCGACATGGCGCTGTTGACGCTGGGCGGTGCGCTCAAGCGCAAGGAAATGCTGTCGGCGCGGTTCGGCGATATCCTGTCCGAGCTCTATCTGCTGTCGGCCGCATTAAAGCGCTGGCAGGACGAGGGGCGTCAGCAGGCCGATTTGCCCGCGCTCGAATGGTGCATGGCAAGCGGTTTCAAGACCATCGAGAACCGCTTTGCGGAAATACTCACGAACCTGCCGAACCGGTTCGTCGCGGTGATCCTGAAATTCCTGATCCAGCCGTTCGGCGCGCGGGTGCTCGGGCCGTCGGACGTTGTGGTCCACCAATGCGCCCAGCTCGTGCTGGAGCCATCGGCGGCGCGTGATCGCCTGACGCCCGACCTGTCGCATGTCGATGACGACCGCGGCGTGGCGCGGCTGGAGAAGGCGTTCCTGCTCGTGACCGGTGCGGAGGATATTGCCAGGAAGATGCATGCGGCGCGCCTGCACGACTGGAACGAAGCCGTGAAGAAGGGCGTCATCACCCAGGCCGAGGGCGAAAAGCTCGCGGCGGCGCGGGAAGCCGTCGCGAAAGTGATCGAGGTCGACGATTTCGCGCCGGAAGACCTTTCGCCGATTTACAAGAAGCCGGCCGATGTGCATCAGTTCTTCCAGGAGCTTGGTGAACAGAGGGCGGCGAGCTGATGGCGCGACCGGTTTTTATTGTCGACGGCAGCCGGACGCCGTTCCTGAAAGCGCGTTCTGGTCCTGGCCCCTTCACCCCGGTCGATCTCGCGGTGCAATGCGGCCGGCCTTTGCTGGCGCGGCAGCCCTTTGCGCCAACCGCCTTCAATCAGGTCATCCTCGGCTGCGTCAATGTCATTGCCGACGAGATGAACCCGGCCCGTGTCGCAGCACTTCGGCTCGGCATGGGCGAGAAAATGGTCGCCTTCACGGTGCAGATCAATTGCGGCTCCGGCATGCAATCGATCGACACCGGCTATCGTTATATCCGCGAGGGGGTCTCGGATCTGATCCTCGCCGGCGGCGCCGAGGCGCTCAGCCATGCGCCATTGGTCTGGCCGGCGCAGGGCGTGCGCTGGTTTGCCGGGCTTGCCGGCGCCAAGGGCTTCGGCGCAAAGATCGCCGCGGCGCTAAAGGTTCGCCCGGGCTATCTCAAGCCGATCATCGGCCTCGAGCGCGGGCTGACCGATCCGATCACCGAACTCAATATGGGCCAGACCGCCGAAGTGGTCGGCCATCTCTTCGGCATCACGCGCGCACAATCCGACGCCTATGCTGCCGAAAGCCACAAGCGGCTGGCGAATGCGCAAGTACAGGGATTTCTCAAGGGCGAAGTCGAAACCTCGTTTTCGCGCGACGGCAAATTCTACGACCATGACGATGGCGTGCGGCCGGACTCTTCACCAGAGACGCTTGCAAAACTGAATCCGGTGTTCGAACGGCCCTGGGGCCAGGTCACCGCCGGCAACTCCTCCCAAATCACCGACGGTGCGTCCTGGGTGATCCTGGCGTCGGAGGAGGCCGTGGCAAAGCACGGCCTGACGCCGAAAGCGGTCATCCTCGACAGCCAGTGGTCGGCGCTCGATCCATCGATCATGGGGCTCGGCCCGGTGCTGTCGGCGACCGCGCTGTTGAAGCGCAACGAACTGACGCTTGGCGATATCGAGACCTGGGAATTGAACGAGGCCTTTGCCACGCAGGTGCTGGGATGTCTGGCCGCCTGGAATGACGACAAATTCTGCCGCGAGATTCTGGGCCTCGAGGGCGCCGCCGGCCAGATCGACCAGGCCAAACTCAATGTCGATGGCGGCGCCATCAGCCTCGGGCATCCCGTCGGCTGCAGCGGCAACCGTATCGTACTGCACCTCGTCAATGCGATGAAGCGGCTCGGCACCCGGCGCGGCATCGCCACCGAATGTATCGGCGGCGGGCAGGGCGGCGCGATGTTGATAGAGACGGTGTGATCATGGATTCTGAGGTCATGGACGTTCTCGGCGACCGCGTGCTCGAACTCGGGCCTTCGCCTGACGCGGCGGGGCCGTATAAAAACTTCAAGCTCACCCGAGATGGCGACGGTATCGCCTGGCTGTTGTTCGACCGCGAGGGCTCAAGCGCCAACACGCTGTCGGCCGATCTGATCGAAGAACTCGACAAGGTGCTGGCGGAGCTGGAAGGCCAGCGCCCCGCCGGGCTGGTGATCCGTTCCGCGAAAAAGTCCGGTTTCATCGCCGGCGCGGACGTCAACGAATTCCGCGGCGTCACCGATCCGCGCGCCGTCGAGACGCAAATCGGCCGGGCCCATGCGGTGATCGATCGCCTCGAGGCCCTGCGTATTCCCTCGGTCGCCGTGATCCACGGCTTCTGCCTCGGCGGTGGCCTGGAAGTGGCGCTGGCCTGCCAGATGCGGATTGCGATCGACGACGCGCGGTTCGGTTTTCCGGAAGTGATGCTCGGCCTGCATCCAGGCCTCGGCGGCACCGTGCGTTTCACGCGCATCGTCAATCCGATGCAGGCGATGCCCTTGATGCTGACCGGCAAGACCATCGACGCGCGCAAGGCAAAATCGCTCGGGCTGGTCGACGCCGTGACGCAGGAACGCCACGTCCGCAATGCCGTCAAGGATGCCGTATTCGGCCGCTTGAAGCGCGCCAGGCCCGGGCTTCTCACGAGCATATTGAATATTGGCCCCGTGCGCGGCTTGCTCGCCTCGCGCATGCGCGCCGAGGCCGGCAAGGCCGCTCCGCAGGAACATTATCCCGCGCCCTACGCCCTGATCGATCTCTGGGAGAAGCATGGCGGCGACAAATCCGCGATGCTGAGCGCCGAGAAGACCTCGTTCGCCAGTCTGATGGTGACGCCAGCGGCGCAAAACCTGATCCGGGTATTCTTCCTGCGCGAGCAGATGAAGAAGCTCGCAGGAAGCGGCAACAAGATCGGGCATGTCCACGTCATCGGCGCCGGCGCGATGGGCGGCGACATCGCCGCATGGTGCGCCAGCCAGGATATGCGGGTGACGCTCGCCGACATGAAGCCGGAGCCGATCGCAGGTGCGATCAAGCGCGCCGCGGATTTGTTCGGCAAGATCATGCGCAAGCGCACCGATGTTCGGGATGCGCTGGACAGGCTGATGCCGGATCTGGGCGGCGAGGGCGTTCGCAACGCCGATCTCATCATCGAGGCCGTACCGGAGAAGCTGGAACTGAAGCAGAAGGTCTATGCCGGGTTGGAGCCAAAAATGAAACCCGGCGCGATCCTGGCCACGAACACCTCGAGCATTCCGCTGCAGGATCTGCGCACCACGCTGGCAAGGCCGGAGCGGCTGCTGGGTTTGCATTTTTTCAACCCGGTATCGCGGCTGCAGCTTGTCGAGGTCGTCAGCCATGACGCCACCGATCCACAACTGCTGAAGGAAGCGCTCGCCTTTGTCGGCGCCATCGACCGGCTGCCGTTGCCGGTGAAGAGTTCGCCCGGTTTTCTCGTCAACCGCGCGCTGACGCCTTACATGCTGGAGGCGATGGTGATGCTGGACGAGAGGATCGACAAATCGGTCATTGATGCGGCTGCGAAAAGGTTCGGCATGCCGATGGGCCCGATCGAACTCGCCGATCAGGTCGGCCTCGATATCTGCCTGGATGTCGGCGACATGCTGCGCTCGAAATTCGGCGATTCGCTGCCGCCGACGCCGGCCTGGCTGCGCGACAAGGTCGCCAAGGGTGAACTCGGCCGCAAGACCGGCAAGGGATTTTACGCATGGAAGGACGGCAAGGCCGACACGACGCCGGC
Source organism: Bradyrhizobium erythrophlei (assembly GCA_900129675.1). Lineage (GTDB taxonomy): Bacteria > Pseudomonadota > Alphaproteobacteria > Rhizobiales > Xanthobacteraceae > Bradyrhizobium > Bradyrhizobium erythrophlei_A. The sequence goes on from FSRD01000002.1 coordinate 939,327, forward strand.
TTCGCCGTCGGCGGCGGAACCGACACCGGAAATGATCGATCGCCTCGTGCTGCCGATGTCGAATGTCTGCGTTGCGGCCTTGCGTGAAGGCATCGTCGACAATGCCGACGTGGTCGACGGCGCCATGATCTTCGGCACCGGCTATGCGCCGTTCCGCGGCGGTCCCCTGAACTATGCGCGAATCCGCGGGGCAGACAATGTGGTTTCAGCACTGCGCGCGCTGACGGAAAAGTTCGGCGGGCGGTTTACGCCGGATGCCGGCTGGGAGAGCTTCAAGTGACCGATATACAGGCCGTGCCCGCGCCCTTGAACGCGGAGACCGAGCCTTGCGGCGATCTCTGCATCCGTACGCTGGCGATGCCGGCCGACACCAACGCCAATGGCGATATTTTTGGCGGCTGGCTGCTCAGCCAGATGGATATCGGCGGCGGCGTATTGGCCTCCAAGATCGCGAAATCCCGCACGGTGACGGTCGCGATCGAGGCGATGAATTTCCGCAAGGCCGTTTATGTCGGCGACCTCGTCTCGGTGCACGCCAATCCGGTGCGGATCGGCCGTACCTCGGTCACCGTCCATCTCGAAGCCTGGGTGCTGCGCCGCAAGGAAAAGCTCTCGATCCTGGTGACCGACGGCAATTTCACCTACGTCTCGATCGACGAGCAGGGTCACCCGCAGGTGATCCAGCGCGACGATGTGCCGGTTTCGGCGTGAGCCTGATCTATTTCTTGTCGGCCGCCGCGAACACCTCCCTGCAGGCCGCCACGCCGTTGATGGCTGCGGCGACGCCGACATAGGGCACGAGCTGCATCATGATCTCGACCAGTTCCTCGCGGGTGACGCCGCACCGCAAGGCGCCGCCGATATGGGTGCGTAATTGGGGCGCCGCGGTGCCGAGGGTTGCCAGTGCTGCCACGGTGACGATCTGGCGCGTGCGCGAGTCGAGCACCTCGCTCTGATAGATTTCGCCGTAGATGGTCTCCAGCACGTACGTCGCGAGCTGCGGCGCCACGTCGCCCAGCGACCGGTCGACCTGGTCCGGTGTTTGCCCGAGGATTTCACCGAGTTTTTGTGCGCCGCGAGCGCGACGCTCCGGGTCTGACGTCATCGTAGCTTCCTTCTCTGTCCGGTCGCACTAAAGTAGCGCTTGCGGCCGGGTTGGCCTTACGCGCGGAATGCTCCATGCTGTAGGGCCGGCATCGGCAAGCGTCAATCAAGCCAGGTTCGTCGCGCCAACGATTGCGCATCGGGGGGAATATGTTCAGCCGCTGCTTTAGGGCGCTAGCGCTTGGCGCAGTTGCCGCGATGTTGTCGCCCGCGGCCATGGCGCAGACCTATCCCGCGCAACCGATCAAGGTCTTGATCGGATTTGGCCCGGGCTCCGCCGCGGATGTGCTGGCGCGGCTGGTCGGCAAGCAGATGGAGGCCAGCCTCGGACAGCCGATCGTGGTCGAGAACCGCCCCGGCAACAGCAGCATGATCGCGGCGGAAACGGTGATGCGCGCGCCGGCCGACGGTTATACGCTGTTCATGGCGACGATCGCCAACACGCTCAACCCGGCGGAGACCAAATCGAATTTCAACCTCGGGCGGGACCTGGCGCCGATCACGCTGCTCGGCACCGTTCCGAACGTGCTGGTGGCGCATCCGTCGGTACCGGCCAATAATCTGCAGGAGCTGATTGCGCTGGCGAAAAGCAAGCCCGAAACCCTGACGTTCGGCTCCTCCGGCTATGCCACGGCAAGCTTCATGGCGGCCGAACTGTTCAACGCCAAGGCGGGCACCCACATCGTGATGGTGCCCTATCAGGGCGGCAGCAACCAGGCGCTCTCGGACCTGCTCTCGGGCCGCATTACGCTGATGTTCAACGTCGCCGCGACGCTGGCGCCGCATGTCGAGGCGGGCAAGCTGAAGGCATTCGCGGTGGCGCAATCGAAGCGCGGATCGATCATGCCCGATGTCCCGACGCTGAACGAGGCGGGAATGACGGGCTACGACGCCGGAATCTGGATCGGACTGCTCGCGCCGGCTGGAACGCCGCCGGCGATCATCGAAAAACTGTCGGCGGCGGCCAACGAAGCGTTGAAGACGGAGGATGTTCGCACCGCGCTGAAGCGGCAGGGCACCGACCCCGTGGGCGGCACGCCGAAGGAATTTTCCGACTTCATCCGCGCCGATATCGAAAAATGGGCCGCTGTTCTCGCCTCGGCCGGCGCGAAGAAGTGAGAGCGCACGGCGTACCATGCGGGCTTGCGCGTCGGCGAAGGCGGTCTACGCCAGGCGTTGACGGTAGGCTTCCCCGGCATCGTATAGTTCGACGGGTGTAGCGAGCCCCTTCAGGTCGTACTTCGTTCCGTCGCGGTTGACCATATCCTGCTCACAGCGGTCCCGCACCGCACCCGTGACCAGAATCTGTCCGGCGCGGGCGACCGATTGGGCGCGGGCGGCGGTGTTAACGACCGTGCCGATCGCGGTGAGATCGCGATGCGACTGACCGAATTCACCGAAGCTGACCTTGCCGCTCGAGATGCCGATGCCGATACAGAGGCTGTCCTCGCCGATGTCGAGCCCCTCGACCAGCTCGGTGCGCCGGGCGCGCCAGCGGCGCTGGATTTGCCGCGCGACGCGCACCGCCTGCGCCGCGTGATCGTCCTGCCTGATCGGGAAATTGAAGACCGCCATGATGGCGTCGCCGAGCGTCTTGTTCAGTAGTCCGTCGTGCTGCCAGATCGCTTCGGCGCACTCGTCGTAGAAGGCGTCGAGCGTCGAGTTCATCTCGCTGGAAGCCAGCGACTGGGACGCGGCCGTATAGCCCCGTAAGTCCGCGAACAGCACCGTTGCGTCGATCGTGACGTTGCGGGCCTTCATGATCCGCGTAAAGGCCAGCTCGCAGAACGTGCAGGTGTTCGGATTCATCCGGCTCGGCCGCAGGCCGAGCATTCGATAGGGAATGGAGAGAGGGCCGCGCAACAGCACCGGGAGGTGCAGATTTTGCCAGCACCCCTTGCAGATCATCGAATGGTGCTGGTGCATTGGATTGATCCCGCCAGCCTGCCGGTCGTGTCGTCCACAATGAACCTCGCTTGGGCCACGTCAATATCCCCTTTGCGTCAAAATGGCCGGCTTTGTGCATCGCCGGCTGTCGGCGGCCGGATCGCGACACTTCCGTATCCCGATCGGCGCTGTTACGTTGCGTCCCGCAAACAGATTCACGCGCAGGGCGGCATCGATCGTTCGGCGAAGGGTGGGAAGGAGAGTTAAGGATGTTTTCGCACGTGATGATCGGAACCAACGATTTGGACAAGGCCAAGTCGTTCTATGACGCGTTGCTGGGTACGCTCGGCGTGCCCCCGGGCAGGGTCGATCGCTACCGGATTTTCTACCGCTCCAAGACCGGTACCTTCTCGGTGACGAAGCCGATCGACGGCAAGCCAGCGACCCCTGCCAATGGCGGCACCATCGGCTTTGCCGCAGCCTCCGTCGAGCAAGCCGATGCGTGGCATGCGGCCGGCCTTGCCCATGGCGGCAAGACCTGCGAAGAGCCGCCCGGTATTCGCGAAGGCGGCGGGGTCAAACTCTACATCGCCTATTTGCGCGATCCCGACGGCAACAAGCTCTGCGCCTTGCACCGGGTGGAGTGAGGCGCAGCAGGATGGGGAACGAAGCGACCCATCCTGTGCGCGCGTCCGTGCGACGCCTTAGCGCCCCTTGAAGGCCGCCTTGCGCTTTTCCTTTACCGCCAGCCTTGCTTCCTCCGCATCTTCGCTTTCCTTGACCTCGTGAAGGGTGCGCTGGGCCCGGCCGGATTGTTCGGACGGTCCCTGCGCCAAAACGCCTTCCGTGACAAAGTGCTTCAAGGTCTTCAGCACCAGCGGCGAGAACTCGGCCATTTCGCGCGCCATCTTCAGCGCGACCGGGACCTGCTGTCCGGTCGGCACCACCTCGTTGACGAGGCCGATGGCGTAGGCGCGCTGCGGATCGAGGACGCGGCACAGCAGCATCATTTCCATCGCGATCTTGTGCGGAATGCGCGCCGCGAGGCCGGCAATCAGGCCACCGGTAAAACCCAGTCGCGCTTCGGGATAGGAGAATTTGGCGTTCTCCGCCGCCACCGTGAGGTCGCACATCATCGAGAGCACCAGCGCGCCGCCGACGCACCAGCCGCCGACCGCGGAAACAATCGGCTTGGTGGTCTCGAAGCCGACGGTCGGAATGCAGCGCCACAGTTCCGGAAAATTGCCGGTGTCGGCGCCGCCGGAAAATGCCTCGTTGCCCGCACCGGTCAGCACCGCGGCCTTCTGCGTCGGCGAGCGCTCGAAATCGACAAATGCCTTTTGCAGCATCAGCGCCGTCTCGCCGCAAATCGCGTTGCGGCGTTCCGGCCGGTTGATCGTGATCAGCGTGGTGCCGTCGGTGAAGTTCTCGACCAGGACCTTTTGCATGGTTCTTCCTTTTCCATGAACTTACGGCAGACGAAACGAGATCGTTGGCGCAACCGACAACGCCATCGCCGCGATAGCGAGCCTGTTCCTTGATCATATACTTGGCAGCGCTAGTCTGGCCAATATCGATGCCGCCCGCGGGGCGGGTATGTTTGCCGCTGGCGGTGCTGGCACGATACCGCTGGCGCGAAGGCTGCGGGATCAAATCCTGGACAGTCCGCGCGCAAAGGGATTCCGTGCACGGGATCGGCTATCGGAGTCCTTCGGCAGTTTGTCTGCGTCGAAATTCAACGCCGCGCGTTTTCGAGCCGGCTCTGGCGACGTATCCTGGCCAAGGAAAAGCGTAGCCTCGAAGGTCACGCCCGGCGCCTGTTGGGCCGTTCCCCGGCACGAAGCCATCATGCCATTGACTTTCCCCGTCAACTTCACTTCGACCTCGTCGATACCGAAAACAGTGCGTGGGCCCGCGGCATGCGTTCTGGTCGTCAGCGCTGCGGTGAATCGATCGTCATCGACTTGGTACGAGCCACTATAGGTGAATGTGCTGTCGCCGCCTGATATCCTGCCATTTGCAAGATTCACGATGCCGGTGCCTTCGCCGTGCGAAGTCCTGAACCAGGCAGCATATCGGCCATCTCTAAGCATGGAAAAACTCTCACATAGAGAGGACTAACGGTTGGTGCTGACTAAAGGTCGCTACCTTCCACGGCTACCGGGGCGTCGCGCAATAGTTAATGCCTTGGAAAAGGCGAACGAGAAATTGTAACCGTCCCAAAACATGAGAGGTTTGGGTTCTATTTGAACGGCTCACAGTTCATGGAGCCATTGCCCAGCACGGTGAAACGCTGCGCCTTGTTGTAGAACGAGCCTGCAGCTCCAGGATCGTCTTCCGGAGGATGGGCGTTGTCCATCAGAAACACGACGTCTTCATCGATGTTGCCGCGGATCCAGCAGGAGTTTTCCTTGCGCACGACGGTCGCCAGATATTTGCCGCCGCGCAGCCGGCGGGTCTGCTCCCTGTCCAGCCAGATGCGCAGGACATCGTGCCCGGTTTCCACCTTCACCCCGGCATTGGTGCGTGAAAACGGTACCAGGCTCATCAGGGTCCGGCCGGCTTCGTCGGTAGCGCCGATTTTGACGTAGAAGCGGCCCTGCTGCGACTCGCAGGTAAACAGCGCCTTCTCGGCCGACGTATCGTTCCAGTTGGCCGGGTATTGTTTGCGCTGCTGCTCGCAACCATCCGCCGGGAAGGCGCGAGCCGGCGCTGTCGCGGCGGCGACCAGCGCGACTGCGAGAAACGCGCGTCGATCTCTCATACGCACCCCCTGCGAGGCGTCATCGGGTCAAGCCAGTGCGCGGAGAGCACTCCCTATCACCGTCGAGGATGGCGGGTCACGCTTCCGCCGCCGCTCGCAGAGCTACGGGCGGACAGGTCGCCAACTGGCCATACCCTGCATCACCCCTCCAGTTCCTCCAACACCTTTGGCGGCGACATCGGCAGCGCGTAAAAGCGTTTGCCGAGCGCGTTGTGGACGGCGTTGGCGACCGCGGCCATGACAGGGACCAGCGGCACTTCGCCGACACCCTTGACGCCTTGCGGATGTTTCGGGTTCGGCACTTCGACCATCACCGTGTCGAGCATCGGCAGGTCCGAACAAACAGGCATGCGATAGTCGAGGAAGCCGGGGTTATCGACCTTGCCGTCCTTGCGGTAGATGTACTCTTCGTTGAGCGCCCAGCCGATGCCCTGGGCGACGCCGCCCTGCATCTGGCCCTCGACATAGCTCGGATGCACCGCGCGGCCGACATCCTGCACGGCGGTGTAGCGGATCACCCGCACGATCCCGAGTTCGGTATCGACCTCGACGTCGCAGATATGGGTGCCAAAGCCGCCTTCCGCGCCCTCGGTGTTGAGCTGAACGCCGGCGCCGATCGGGCCGCCCATCGCGGGTGCCTTGGCTGCGAGTTCTGCCAGCGTCAGCGGCGGAAACTCGCCGGCGTTGGGGCTTGCCGGGTGGGCCGCGCCGTTTTCCCATTTCACCGCTTCCGGATCGATCTCCCAGATTTTTGCCGCGCGCTCTTTGAGCGTGGCGATGATCTTGTCGGTCGATTGCGTCACCACCATCGCGGAGGCGAACAGCACGCGGCTGCCGCCGGTCAGATTCGAGAAGCCGACGGTCGCGGTGTCGCCGATCAAAACCGAGACGCGGCGATAGTCGATGCCGAGCAACTCGGCGCAGATATTGGCGATCGCGGCGCGCGAGCCGCCGATGTCCGGATGGCCGGTGGTGACGACGACATTGCCGTCCTCGGTAATGTTGACCTGCGCACTGGATTCGCCGCCGGCGTTGAACCAGAAGCCGGACGCAACGCCGCGGCCTTGGAGTTTGCCGAGCGGCGCGGTGTAGTGCGGATGCGCTTTCGCGGCTTCCAGCGTCTCGATATAGCCGATACGGGGGAATACCGGGCCGTGCGCGGCCTTGGTGCCCTGCTTGGCAGCATTCTTCAGCCGCAGCTCGAGGGGATCCATCTTCAGTGCTTCGGCGAGCTCGTCGAGCACGCACTCAACCGCATAAGCGCCGATCGGCGCGCCCGGCGCGCGATAGGCCGCGACCTTGGAACGGTTGGAGAGCACGTCGAAGCCGACCGACAGCACGTGCGGGATGTCGTAGGGCGAAAAGCTGCAACCCACCGCGCCGCGGATCGGCGAGCCCGGCAGCGCGCCGGCCTGCAGATAGAAGGTGCCTTGAGCTGCGACGATGGTGCCGTCCTTTTTGGCGCCGATCTTGACCGTGCTCTTGGAACCGGATGTCGGCCCCGTCGCCCGCATCACTTCCTCGCGGGTCATCACCATTTTTACCGGCCGGCCGGATTTCTTCGCCAGCAACGTCGCGAGCGGCTCGAGATAGACGATGGTCTTGCCGCCAAAACCGCCGCCGATTTCGGCCGGGATGGCGCGGATGTCGCTCTGCGGAAAACCGGTCAGATAGGCCGTCATCGCCCGCACCATGAACTGGCCCTGGCTCGAACTCCAGATCGTGGTCTTGTTGTCGGCGGCGACGCTGACGAGGCAGGCGTGCGGCTCGATATAGCCCTGATGCACCGGACGGGTGGTGAAGGTGCGCTCGACCACCACCTCGGCCTGCTTGAAACCTTCGGCGACGTCGCCCTTCTTGACCTCGAGGCGGCCGGCGATGTTGGACGGCTTGCCCTCGAATTTGAGGGATTCGTGCAGGATCGGCGCGTCGGGCTTGATCGCGTCGTCGATCTCAATCGCCCACGGCAGCACTTCGTAGTCGACCTCGATCAGTTCGCAGGCTTTTGCGGCGATCGCCTCTGACGTGGCCGCAACGGCCGCTATGGGGTGGCCGGGGAACAGCGCCTTCTCGCGCGCCATCACGTTGCGGCACATCCAGCGCATGTCCTGGATGCCGAGCATCACCGACTTGTCGACCGGGAAGTCGACGATGTCGCGCGCGGTGACCACGGCTTTTACCCCCGGCAGCGCTTCCGCCTTCGAGGTGTCGATCGATTTGATGCGCGCGTGCGGGTGCGGGCTGCGCAGCACCTTGCCCCAGATCATGCCGGGCATGTTGGTGTCGGCGGCAAATGCCGCGCGGCCCGTGACCTTGTCGACGCCGTCAGGACGAATGGTACGCTGGCCGATCCACTTGTTATTGGTGACGACGTTCATTGGCAAAACTCCTTAAGTCCTTGCTCCTGCATTTCGGCTGCGGTCTCGAGAACCGCGCGAACGATCTTGTCGTAACCAGTGCACCGGCACAGATTGCCGGCGAGCCAGAACCGGACCTCTTCCTCGCTCGGCCGCGGATTCTTCCGCAACAGCGCGTCGGAGGCGACCAGCATGCCCGACGTGCAGATGCCACACTGCAGCGCCGCCATTTCCAGGAACTTTTGCTGCAGCGGATGCAGCTTCTCGCCATGGGCCATGCCTTCGATGGTTCTGATCTCATGGCCCTCGGCTTCAGCCGCGAGCATCAGGCAGGAACAGATCAGGCGATCGTCGATGGTGATGCTGCAGGCGCCGCAATCGCCGGACGCGCAGCCTTCCTTCGAGCCGGTCAGGCCGAGCGGGCCGCGCAGGGCGTCGAGCATGGTGTCGCTGTGCTCGCAGAGAAACTCCATCGGCTCGCCGTTGATGGTGGTGGAAACATGTAGCTTGGCCATCGTCTTCAATTCCCCAACCTTAATTTTCTTGCGCGCGCTTGGCGGCGATGGCCGTCGTGCGCTTCAGCAGCACGCCGGCGACTTTGGTTCGATAAGTGATGGTGCCGCGTTTGTCGTCGATCGGACGGCAGGCGGCGGAGCAGGCGGCAGCCGCGGCGTTCAGCGCCGCATCGTCGAGCTTGCTGCCGATCAGCGCGTTCGCCGCCGCCTCGACCAGCAGCACGGTGGGTGCCACGGCGCCGAGGCCGATGCGGGCCGCGGTGCAGACGCCGTCTTTCAGCGTGAGGCTGACGCCGACGCCGACCACGGCGATGTCCATTTCCGTGCGCGGGATCATGCGCAGATAGGCGTCGCTCGAACCCTTTGGGCGCGGCGGCAAGGTGAAGCTGACAAGGATTTCGCCCGGCAACAGATTGGTGCGTCCCGGTCCGGCCGGCACGTCTTCCACCTTCATCTGCCGGCGGCCGTTCGGGCCCTGCACGGTGACGATGGCACCCGCGGCGACCATGGCCGGCACGCTGTCGCCGGCTGGAGAACCATTGCACAGATTGCCGCCCGCGGATGCCCGTCCCTGCACCTGCTTGGAACCGATCAGATTGACGGCCTCCAGCACGCCGGGCCAGACCTTGCCGAAACGCGCATGCTCGGCCAGCGCCATGCCCGAGGCGGCGGCGCCGATGTGGAAGCCGCCATCCGCGGTCTCCTCAATAGCGGTCATCTCGGCGATTTTCTTGATGTCGACGATCAGGCCCGGTTTCAGGACGCCGGAACGCATCTGCACCAGAAGGTCAGTCCCGCCGGCCAGGATGCGCGCAGCACTTCCGGCGGCAGCAAACGCGCCAATCGCCTCATCAAGCGAACTCGGCGCCAAATATCGGAGTTCCGTCATGGTCTTCCGTCATCTCCCTGTTCTGCCGCCCCTTATGGACGCTGGCCTTGTCTCCGGCCTGCAGTCGAGGGACCCTACACGGGCAAACACGGTTGGAACAGCCTCCGGGGGCCGACCTTAGCGGCATGCTCCTATGCACCGGGCGATGTCCGGCGAGAGTCCGTCACGCCACCGTCATTGCGGCGCGCCGGCCGCCAGCCACTCCCTGATCACTGCCCGCTCGTCTCCCGTCATCTCGGTGACGTTGCCGGGCGGCATCGCGTTCGCCCATGCTGCGTTCCGCCCGATCAGCCGGGCATTGCGCTGGATGTGCGCTGAATCGTCCAGCAAAATGCCCTTCGGCGCGGTGACGATCGACGCCCAGACCGGCTCGGCGCCGTGACACATGCTGCATCGGGACAGCACGATCTCTTCGACATTGGCATAATTCGCCGGCGCATGCGCCGATCCAACCTTGGCGTCGCGGGGCCCGGCCGCCGACAGCAGCGCGATGGCGATCATGCCGCAGGCCGCGACACCCCACACCCACCACGGCGATTCCTTCCCTGCGTGTCGGGCGTTGAAGAAATGCCGGATGATCGGGCCCAGCGCGAGCACGATCGCAACGATCAGCCAGTTGTAGCGGGTGGCGAACAGCAGGGGATAATGGTTGCTGATCATCAGGAAGATGACCGGCAGCGTCAGATAGTTGTTGTGGACCGACCGCTCCTTGCTGGTCTTGCCGAGTTTCGGATCCGGCGCCTGGCCGGCCAGAAGCGCCGCGACGATCTTCTTCTGGTTGGGAATGATCAGCGCGAACACGTTGGCGACCATGATGGTTCCGACGATGGCAGCGATCTGGTTGAACGCGCCGCGCCCGCTCAGCACATGGGTGAAGGCGTAGGTCAGTCCGACCAGGAACAGATAGCCGCCGATCGCGAAACGCAGTTCGTATTGCGCCAGGCCCGACCGGCAGGCGCCTTCGTAGAGCAGCCAAGCCAGCGCAAGGCTGCCGAAGGAGAACAGTCCCGCCTGCAGGGGTGTCAGTTCGAGCACCGATTTGTCGACCAGGAACAGTTCGGCATCGAGATAGTAGACGACCACCATCAGCGCGAAGCCGGACAGCCAGGTGGTGTAGGCCTCCCATTTGAACCAGGTCAGTTCGTCCGGCATCTCGCTCGGCGCGACCAGATATTTGACCATCCGGTAGAAACCGCCGCCATGGACCTGCCACGCCTCGCCCTGCACGCCGTCGGGCAGGCCGGCGCGCGATTTGAGGCTGAGGTCGAGGTGGATGAAGTAGAACGAACTGCCGATCCATCCGATGCCGGCCACCACGTGCAGCCAGCGCAGGATCAGGCTGGACCATTCCGTCAGTATCGATCCCCACATCATCGGTCAGTGCGTCCAGCGGGCCGGCGACGGGCCGTCGTTTCGGCGCGGCAAAATCAGGTTGATGGCCCCATATCTTCTGTCTCTGTGCATGCAACTTTCGGGCCCGCTTTGCCTCAGTGCAATAGGGACGGTAGATATTTTCGACATGTTTTCACGCGGCGTCAGGCAGTTCGGCGACGCGCGTGCGGTACCCGCGCCGTTGGCAGCTATTTCGGGACGACACGGACGGGCATCGAGCTCAGCGCCCGCAGGCCGCTGCTGTCGCGATAGGCGACGTCGCCGGTGAATTCGATCGAAGCCACGCGCGTGGCCAGCGCCGACAGCACCGCCTCGGCCTCGAGCCGTGCCACCATCTGACCGACACAGCCGTGAATGCCCGTTCCGAACGCCAGATGACCGGAGACGCGGCGCGTGATGTCGAGTTCGTCCGGGCGCTCCCAGCGGGTTTCATCGCGATTGGCCGACGCCAGCAGCAGCAGGATTTTTTCGTGCTGACCAATCCGGACGCCCGCGATTTCGGTTTCGTGCGGCGTCGTCCTGAAAACGTAAGGCGCGGAGGAATCGAAGCGGAGCGTCTCGTCGAATGCCGCGCGGGAGAGCGAAGGATCGGCGGCAAGGATCGCCCATTGCCGCGGGTGGCGCGCGAGGTTGTAGAGTGCCATACCGATGCCGCTGATCGTGGTATCGAGGCCGGCCGAGAGAAACGAGCGCACCAGCAGCGGTGCTTCGTCCTGGGTGATCTCGCCGGTGTCGGCCGCCTCGTAGACCTGCGCGCCGAAGCTTCCTGGCGAAAGCGCTTCACGCTGACATTTCGCAGTGACCCATTGAAGCACCGTTGGCGCCCGGGCCATGAGGTTTCGAAAGTAATCGTTCTCAGGTCCGAAGCCTGCAAAAACCATGGCGCCGTAGGTCAGCAGGTTTTCGCGGCCGTCAAAATCGATGCCGAGCGCGTCCGGAAACACGCTGAGCGGAAATACCTCGGCAAGCTCGCGGATCGCGTCGAAGGATCCTTTCGCGACGAGGCCATCGACCAGCGTCGCGGCCTTGGCCTTGAATTGATCCTCGAGGCGCCGCATCGCCCCCGGCGACATGATCCGGGCCAACACTTTTCGCGTGCGCGTATGCAATGGCGGATCGGCTTCGAGAATGATGCTCGGCTGGCGCCAGGGCTTGTTCTTGAAGTGGTTGGCGATTCCCGCGCCGCCCGCATTGCTGAAATTGACGTGGTCGGCGAACACCGCCTTGACCTCGTCGCAGCGCGGGACGGCCCAGATGCCGGGTTTGGTGAGGCGCAGCACCGGGCCGGCGGCGCGCAGCCGCGCATAGGCCGGGTAGGGGTCGATCCGGGTCCGTGCATCGAACGGATCGAAGTCACTGTTGACGTCATCGAGCACAATCGCCGCCATCCAATCCTCCTGCTGTTAGTTAATTGACCATAGTCAATTAACTTGTCATAAGCAAGGGGGCAAGTCGTCGCCGCCCTTGTGATTCCGGCGGCGACGCGGCATGAAGGCATCGACGGAGATTGCGATGACGATGGCTCAAAGGCCGGCGGGGACTGCGGGCGCGCGGCGGTTTCAGCGGCGGGCGCGCCAGGAAGCCGACAAGCAGGCACTGCGGACCCTGATCCTGGAGACGGCGCGCCGCGAATTCGCCGCGGGCACGCTGGAAACGGTCTCGATCCAGAAGATCGCCGATGCGATCGGCTACTCCAAGGGCACGGTGCTGAAGTATTTTCCGACCAAGCTTCTGCTGCTGCTCGCAGTCAAGCAGCAGAACCTGGAAGACGTGGCGGAGCGGCTGGAGCGCGTCAGGGCACGCAATTCCGACGGCAAGGTCCGGCTACGGCGCGTGCTGGAAGCCTATATCGATTATTGGGTCGACAATCCCGACCACTTCCGCTCGCTGTTCTCGATGGCGGGAACCGTCGAGGACAGGCGCTTCCCCGACGGTGTCTATTTCGGCCAGACCGACATCGCGCGGCGCAGCTACGATCTCTTCGTGATCACGACGGCGGAGTTCATTGCCGAGTTCGGTGCGGAAGCTACGCCCGGTTTGGCGCAACGGCTGGCAACCGGCCTTCTGTCGGCGGCGCATGGCGTGATTTCACTACCCTTGGGTACGCCGACAATGAAATTGCCCGATGTCCGCGGCAATGGGCGCCTGGTGATCGGCAATCTGGTTGATGCTTTTGCGATGAAGCTGGAGGCCGCCCGGAAAATCGAATCCCGGCCGAAGGTGACGATCGGCATGTTTCTCTAGCAGCCTGTCGGACTTAGCGGAGCGAGCGGGGTTAGGTAGAATCGATGCATTGATTCGGCCTTTCTTCGACTGGGTGGGGCGCCGTTGAGCAATTTCCGTACGATCGATCGCGAGACCGGATACCTTCTGCCGCCGTCGGTGGACGAGTGGCTTCCTGAGAGGCACTTGGCGCGCTTCGTTGTCGAGGTCATTGATGGGCTGGATCTTTCGGCGATGAGCAACAGCTACCGGGGAGCGGGATCGGCTTCGTACCATCCCGCGCTGCTGCTGGGCCTGCTCGTATACGGATATGCGACGGGCGTGTTCTCGAGCCGGAAGCTGGAGCGGGCGACGTACGATTCGGTGGCGTTCCGCTTCATTGCGGCGAACGACCATCCCGATCACGACACGATCGCGACATTTCGGCGGCGCTTTCTCAAGGAGATCGAGGGGCTGTTCGTGCGGCTGCTGGAGCTGGCGCGCGAGATGGGGATGCTCAAGATCGGCACCGTTGCGCTCGACGGCACGAAGATCCACGCCAACGCCAGCCGGCACAGCGCGCTGTCGTATGAGCACGCCGGCAAGATTGAGGCGCAATTGAAGGCGGAAGTGGCCGATCTGCTGGCGCGGGCGGAAGCCGCGGACAAAGCGGATGTGCCCGACGGCATGTCAATTCCTGAGGAATTGGCACGCCGCGAGAAGCGCTTGGCGAAGCTTGCCGAGGCCCGCGCCAAGATCGAAGCCCGCGCCAAAGAGCGGTATGAACGGGAGAAGGCCGAGCATGAGGCCAAGCTGGCGGCGCGTGCGGCAAAGGCCAAGGCCACCGGCAAGAAGTCCGGAGGCAAGCCGCCCCAGCCCCCTACCGAAGGTGCGCTGCCAACCGATCAGATCAATCTGACCGACGAAGAGTCGCGCATCATGCCGGTGGCAGGCGGTGGCTTCGAGCAGTGCTACAACGCCCAGGCGGTGGTGGCGGCGAACAGCCTCCTGGTGATCGCCGCGCAGGTGGTTCAGGCGCCCAACGACAAGCAGCAGATCGAGCCGTTGCTGAAGCGGATCGAGGCCTTGCCGGCGGAGCTGGGAAAGCCGACCACTTTGTTGGCGGACACCGGCTACTTCAGTGAAGCCAACGTCATGCTGTGCGCGGCGGCGCAGATCGACCCGATGATCGCGCAGGGCCGGCAATCGCATTATCCGCCCCTGTCGGAGCGCTTTGCAAAAGCACCGCCGGCGCCGCAGAACCCAACGGCGCTCGATGCCATGAGCTACCGTCTGCAGACGCCCGAAGGCAAGAAGCTCTATGCCCTGCGCAAGCAGACCCCGGAACCGGTGTTCGGGATCATCAAATCGGTGATGGGCTTCCGCCAGTTCCTGTTGCGCGGCCTTGCCTCGTCACCATGGCGTGGAATATGAAGCGAATGTTCGCCCTGGCGGCCGCTTGAAGCGCCCGCCGTCCCTACGCGGCGTTCCGCTCGGCACCGGAATGCTCGCTGACGTCGCATTCGTCCCTCAGGGACTATTGAATCCGTCCGTCACCCAGGTGCAGCACGCCATCGTCTGCACATGCCAAGATCGACACCTCAGTCCGACAGGCTGCTAGGGAAGGCGGTGCTTTTCGCTGTTGCGAGCGGCGCAAGCCACTTTAACCAGAATTCGTGTTTCGGGGATGGAGCGGCCATCGAGGCCGATTTGCCTCGTGGCCGATTTGCCTCGTTGACCCCATCACAGAACCGCCGCACCATATGGCCTGTTTTGCCCGTAGGGTGCCGCCATGGCCGGATTGTCGCATCGCCAGACTGAAATCCTCAACATCGCGCGCGCTTTCGGCCGGGTTATGGTGGAGGACCTCGCGCGCCGCTTCGAGGTTTCGGCGCAGACCATCCGCAAGGATCTCAACGATCTCTGCGACCAGCGCTCGCTGACGCGCATCCATGGCGGTGCCATCATCGCCTCCGGCGTCGAAAACCTCGCCTATGAAGCCCGCCGCTTCGTCGCCGCCGAGGAGAAGCGGGCGATCGGCATCGCGGCGGCGGCGCGGATCCCGAACGGCTGTTCGCTGTTCATCAATATCGGCACCACCACGGAAGAAGTCGCGAGCGCGCTGACCTCGCATGAGGATCTGCTGGTCATCACCAACAACCTCAATGTTGCGATGCTGCTTTATCGGCATCCGCGCATCGAGGTGATCGTGGCCGGTGGCGCCGTTCGCCGCGCCGACGGTGCGGTGATCGGTTCGACCGCGACCAGCCTGATCGGCCAGTTCAAGGTCGATTACGCCATCATCGGCGCATCCGCGATCGACGAGGAGGGGGCGCTGCTGGATTTCGACTATCGCGAAGTCCAGGCGGCGCAGGCCATCATCGCCAACGCGCGCAGTGTGATGCTGGTGGCCGACGCGACCAAGCTGCGGCGCAGCGCGCCGGTCCGCATCGCCCATATCAGCCAGATCCAGACCTTTGTCACCGACGCGCCGCTGCCGGCCGGATTGGCCAGTATTTGCCATAGCCGCGGCATCGAGGTGGTCGAGGCGATGGACAAGCCGGCGGCCGACATCGATGAGCCGGTGGTAGACGCTGCTCCCGTCTCCCTGCGCCGCGTGTAATCCATCGAACAAGCTGCTGCACCGAGGAGTCGATATAGGGCCGCTGAAAATCTTGCTCCTTATCTTGAGTTTTTTCGGTGTCGCGGCCCTGGTCTTCTTAGCGGGGGCATCTCTGGTCGATTATATTTTCGACTATTCTTTCCGGCACAGTGGCGACCCAGCCAGCGCGGCGGGTGCGATTGTGCCACTATATTTCTTCGTCAGGTTCATCATCTGCCCGGTTACTTCAATCGCTTCCGGCGAGATCTCGGCCTGGAAAATTGCCAAATCCGACTTGTCTCTCTGAAGCCAGGCTGGGATTTCCAGTGTTGGCGAGCCCCTAGTTCCCATTTTCGACTTGCTTTCGTTTTTGGTTGTGATTTATTCCAAACCGAAAGTAAAATCGCCGAAGTGAAGAGGCGATCGCCGGGGGAAGCGTTATTTGGATCGGGTTTTCGACCTCGCTATCATTGGAGGCGGCGTCAATGGCTGCGGCATCGCGCGCGATGCGGCGGGCCGGGGCAACTCTGTTTTCCTTTGCGAAATGAACGACCTGGCCAGCGGGACGTCGTCCTGGTCGACCAAGCTCGTGCATGGCGGTTTGCGTTATCTCGAATATTACGAGTTCCGGCTGGTCCGCGAAGCCCTGATCGAGCGCGAAGTTCTCTGGCAGATCGCGCCCCATATCATCCGCCCGCTGCGTTTCGTTTTGCCGCACCACGCAGGATTGCGCCCGGCCTGGCTGCTCCGCCTCGGGTTGTTCCTGTATGACCATATCGGCGGCCGCAATCTGCTGCCGCCGACGCGCTCGGTCGATCTCGCCCATGACGAGGTGGGAAAGCCGCTGATCCCGAACCGCTACGTCAAAGGTTTTGAGTATTCCGACTGCTTCGTGGATGACGCGCGGCTGGTCGTGCTCACCGCGCGGGACGCGGCCGATCGCGGCGCCGAAATCCACACGCGCACGCGTGCGGTCGAGATAAGGCAAGCCGACGGCATCTGGCAGGTCACTGTGGAGGACACGGCTAGCGGTGTCCGGCAAACCATCAAGGCGCGGGCGTTGGTCAATGCCGGCGGCCCCTGGGTCGAGAACGTGCTGGCATCCGGTGCCGGCGTCAACGCGCGGGCAAAAGTGCGGCTGGTGCAGGGCTCGCACATCGTGGTGCGAAAACTCTACGCGCATGACCGCGCCTACATGTTCCAGAACGCCGACGGCCGCATCATCTTCGTCATTCCCTATCAGGACGATTTCACGCTGATCGGCACCACCGATCGCGATTACGATGGCGATCCGGCAAACGTGAAAGCGACGCCGGCGGAGATTCAGTATCTCTGCGCTTCCGCCAGCGAGTATCTGGCCAAGCCGGTCTTGACCGAGGACGTGGTCTGGACCTATTCCGGCGTCCGCCCGCTCTATGACGACGGCGCCAGCGAAGCCAAGGCCGCCACCCGCGATTACGTGTTCGAACTCGATACCCCCGGCGGTGCGCCGCTGCTGTCGATCTATGGCGGCAAGATCACGACCTATCGCCGCCTGGCCGAAGAGGCGCTGGAGCGGCTGTCACCATATCTGCGCAGCGCCAAGGCGCGCGAAGGCTGGACCGGCAAATCGCCGCTGCCGGGCGGCGACATCGACGTCTCGGCGGTCGTAGCGCTTGCGGCGGAACTGGTACGCAAATATTCATTTCTCCCCACAGCGCACGCCAACCGGCTTGCACATGCCTACGGCACCCGCGCGAGCAAGGTGCTCGGCACTGCGAAGTCGATGGCCGATCTCGGCCAGTCGTTCGGCGCCACCTTGACGGAAAGCGAAGTCCGGTACCTGATGGCGAACGAATGGGCCCGCACCGCCGAAGACATCGTATGGCGGCGATCCAAGCTGGGACTGCGACTGTCGGCAGAAGAGATCGCCGCGCTCGACGAATGGATCGCTGCCCATCGCGTTTCCGGTGGACGTCCCTTGCGTGAAGCGGGAGGACGGACATGAGCGTCACGCTGGAAAACGTCACGCGAACCGTGGACGGCATCCCGACCATCCGCGACGTCACGCTGACGCTCGATCGCGGCACGCTGAGCGTGCTGCTGGGACCCACGCTTTCAGGCAAGACCTCGATCATGCGGCTGCTGGCCGGACTCGACAAGCCCATCACGGGCCGCGTGCTGGTCGACGGCAAGGACGTCACCGGTTTCGACGTGCGGCAGCGCTCGGTCGCGATGGTCTATCAGCAGTTCATCAATTACCCCTCGCTGACCGTCTATGAGAACATCGCTTCGCCATTGCGGGTGCAGGGCAAGCCGCGCGACGAGATCGACAAGCGGGTGCAGGAGGCGGCCAGCCTGTTGAGGCTGGAGCCGTATCTCAAGCGTACGCCGCTGCAATTGTCCGGCGGCCAGCAGCAGCGCACCGCGATCGCGCGCGCGCTGGTCAAGGGCGCCGATCTGGTGCTGCTGGACGAGCCGCTCGCCAATCTCGACTACAAGCTGCGCGAGGAATTGCGCACCGAATTGCCGCGCATCTTCGAAGCCTCCGGCGCGATCTTCGTCTATGCGACGACCGAACCGTCGGAAGCGCTGCTGCTCGGCGGCAATACCGTCTGCATGTGGGAGGGCCAGGTCCTGCAGGCCGGCGATACCTCAAAGGTCTACCGTCAGCCGGATACACTCCGCGTCGCGCAGGTGTTCTCCGATCCACCGCTCAACATCGTCGGCATCGAAAAGAAGAGCGGCTTTGTGCAATATGCAGGCGGCATCAAGGCACCGGCCACAGGCCTCTATGGCGGCCTCGCCGATGGTCCGTATCGCGTCGGCTTCCGCGCCCATCAGCTGGAGCTGGCGAACGGCGTTGCCGGCCGCCACGCTTTCTCCGCGACCGTGACGGTGACCGAAATCACCGGTTCGGAAAGCTTCGTGCACCTCAACCGCGGTGCGTCGAACTGGGTCGCCGTGCTGCACGGCGTGCACGAGTTCGAGCCGGGCCACGTGCTCGATGCCGCGCTCAATCCCGACAATGTCTTTGTGTTCGACGCGGCCGACCGGCTGGTCGCAGCGCCCAAAGCGTTTTCAAGCGAAGTGCGTAGCGGTTCGCGTGAAGAAAACGCGTCAAAAAACAGCTCGGGCGAGGTGAGGGAGATGCCGCATGGCCCGCATTGACCTCGTCGATCTCGCGCATTCCTACGGCGGCAACGATGCCGCTCCCGAATCATTTGCCCTGAAGCCGATCTCGATGATCTGGCGGCAGGGTGGCGCCTACGCGCTGCTCGGCCCAAGCGGCTGCGGCAAAACCACGCTCTTGAACCTGATCTCCGGGATTGTGACGCCGTCGCGCGGAAAAATCCTCTTCGACGGTGCCGATATCACGCCGCTGTCAACCCAGAAGCGCAATATCGCGCAAGTGTTCCAGTTTCCGGTTATCTACGACACCATGACGGTCGGGCAGAACCTCGCATTCCCCTTGAAGAACCGCGGCGTGCCGAAAGCCAACATCGATGCGCGCGTCAAGGAGATTGCCGACCTGCTCGATCTCACGCCCTATCTGAAGCGCAAGGCGACGCGGCTGACCGCGGACGCCAAGCAGAAGATCTCGCTCGGCCGCGGCCTGGTCCGCTCTGATGTCGCAGCCGTGCTGTTCGACGAACCGCTGACGGTGATCGATCCCGAATTGAAATGGCAGTTGCGCTCGAAGCTGAAGGCGCTGCATCGCGAACTCGATTTGACGATGATCTATGTCACCCACGACCAGACCGAGGCGCTGACCTTTGCCGACACCGTCGTCGTCATGCATGACGGCCGCGTGGTGCAAAGCAGCACGCCGGCGGAACTGTTCGACAAGCCGGCGCACACCTTCGTCGGTTATTTCATCGGTTCGCCCGGCATGAACATCGTGCCGGCGGAAGTCAGCGGTCGCGAGGCGCGGATCGACGGCCACGTCATCGGCCTGCATCGCAACTATGGCGTCTTGCCATCCAGCGCCAGGATCGAAATCGGCGTGCGGCCGGAGTTCGTCGATGTTGCAGCCCCGGCATCGGGCCTGTTGTCGGCCACCATCGAGCGCATCGACGATCTCGGCCGCATCCGCTTCGCCCGCGTCCGCGTCGGCGACGCCAAATTCAACGCGCGCGTGCCGCCGGGATTCTCAATCCCCGACAACACCGCCGGACTGGTCTTCGATCCCGGCCACGTTCACGTCTATGCCGACAGCATTCTGGTCGAGGGGATTGCCTGATGGACAAAACCGTCAACCAAAAGGCCTGGTTCCTGGTGCTGCCCGTGTTTCTGGTGGTGGCGTTCTCGGCGATCCTGCCGCTGATGACGGTCGTGAACTATTCGATGCAGGACACCTTCGGCAACAACCAGTTCTTCTGGAATGGCGTCGGCTGGTTCAAGGAACTGCTCGATCCCTCGACCGATCTCGGCGGGCGCTTTTTGGCGTCGCTTGGCCGCAATCTGTTCTTCTCGGCGGTGATCCTTGCGATCGAGGTGCCGCTTGGAATTGTGGTGGCGCTGTCGATGCCGCGCGAAGGCTGGAGCGTCGCGGCCTGCCTCGTGATCCTGGCGTTGCCGCTCCTGATTCCATGGAACGTGGTCGGCACCATCTGGCAGATTTTTGGACGTCCCGATATCGGCTTGCTGGGCTACACGCTGAACAGTCTCGGGATCAACTACAACTACGTCTCCAACGATTTCGATGCCTGGGCTACTGTCATCGTGATGGATGTCTGGCACTGGACCAGCTTGGTCGCGCTGTTGTGCTACGCCGGACTGAAATCGATCCCGGATGCCTATTATCAGGCCGCCCAGATCGACGGCGCCTCGCGCTGGGCGGTGTTCACGGCGATCCAGTTGCCGAAGATGAACCGCGTGCTCCTGATCGCCGTGCTGCTGCGCTTCATGGACAGTTTCATGATCTACACCGAGCCGTTCGTGGTGACCGGCGGCGGTCCCGGCAATTCGACGACGTTCGTGTCGATCGAACTGGTCAAGATCGCGCTTGGGCAGTTCGACCTCGGCAAGGCTGCGGCACTGTCGCTGGTCTACAATCTGATCATCCTGATCGTGTGCTGGATCTTCTACACCGTCATGACCAACGCCGGCGCCGACCGCGCAGCCAAGCAGGGAGCCGCGTGATGCATTCGATCCCCGGCCGCCGCATCATCATCTCGGCCTTTTTGATCTTCCTGCTGTTGCCGATCTACTGGCTCGTCAACATGAGCTTCAAGACCAATGGCGAGATCGTCTCGACCATGACGCTATGGCCGCACCAGCCGACCATTGCCAACTACATGCGCATCTTCACCGACGAGAGCTGGTATTCCGGCTACATCAACTCGCTGAAATATGTGCTGATCAACACCGTGATCTCGATCTCGGTGGCGTTGCCGGCAGCCTACGGCTTCTCGCGCTATCGCTTTCTGGGCGACAAGCATCTGTTCTTCTGGTTGCTGTCGAACCGGATGGCGCCGGCCGCGGTCTATGCACTGCCGTTCTTCAATCTCTATTCGGCGATCAATCTGTTCGACACGCCCTGGGCGGTCGCGCTCGCGCATTGCATCTTCAATGTGCCGCTCGCGGTCTGGATCCTCGAGGGCTTCGTCTCCGGCGTGCCGCGCGAGATCGACGAGACCGCGTTCCTCGACGGTTATTCGTTCCCGAAATTCTTCGTCAAGATCCTGGTGCCGCTGATTGCCAGCGGCATCGGCGTCGCCGCGTTCTTCTGCTTCATGTTCTCCTGGGTCGAGCTGCTGCTGGCGCGGACGCTGACCTCGGTCGGCGCCAAGCCGATATCGGCGGTCATGACGCGCACGGTTTCCGCAGCCGGCATGGATTGGGGGCTATTGGCAGCCGCCGGCGTCCTGACCATCATCCCGGGTGCCCTGGTGATCTGGTTCGTTCGCAACTACATCGCGCGCGGCTTCGCGCTCGGCAGAGTGTAAGAGGAGGGCGCCATGGAAAACATCGCATGGATGGCCTGGACGCTGCCTACCGCAATCTTCTTCGCGCTGCTGTCGCTGACGCTCGGCGCCATGACGTGGCTGGCGGTCGCCTATCCGGAGGCCGAGCGCGTCGGCATTTTGCGCATTCCGACGACGCGCGGCGACCGGTTGTTCATTTCATTGATTATGACCGCCGTGATCCATCTGGTGTGGATCGGATTGGTCGGTACCGACACGATCGTGACGATTCCGGTCGGAGAGGGAATTGAATTGTCGAGCCTGTGGCTCGCCACCGTGATTTCGCTTGTTTCGGCCGTTGCGATCTTCCGCACCGTCTGAGCGGCGAAAAAGAGCAGATCCGGGGTCAACCCGGGCCTGAGTATGTTTGTCGCTGCAACGGAGGAAACAACATGCGACACTTTGAGAGAAGTAACGGGCCCAGGACCAGGACCCGCGTCTTGATGATGACAAGCGCGGTGGCGCTGATGGCAGCCTCGGCTGCGATCACTGCGCCGGCGCGTGCGGACGAAGCTGCCGCCAAGAAATGGATCGACAGCGAATTCCAGCCTTCGACGTTGTCCAAGGACGACCAGATGAAGGAAATGCAGTGGTTCATCAAGGCCGCCGCTCCCTTCAAGGGGATGGAGATCAACGCCGTCTCCGAAACGTTGACGGTGCACCAGTATGAATCGCAGACGCTGGCCAAGGCCTTCGAGGAAATCACCGGCATCAAGGTCAAGCACGACATCATCCAGGAAGGTGACGTCGTCGAGAAGATCCAGACCCAGATGCAGTCCGGCAAGAACGTCTATGACGGCTGGATCAACGACTCCGACTTCATCGGAACCCACTTCCGCTACGGTCAGGCCGTCGATCTGACGGAATGGATGGACAAGGAAGGCAAGGACGTCACCGACCCGATGCTCGACGTCAACGACTTCATCGGCAAGTCGTTCACCACGGCGCCGAACGGGCATCTCTACCAGTTGCCCGACCAGCAGTTCGCGAATCTCTATTGGTTCCGCTACGACTGGTTCTCCAATCCCGACTACAAAGCCAAGTTCAAGGCCAAGTATGGCTACGACCTCGGCGTTCCCGTGAACTGGTCGGCCTATGAGGATATCGCCGAGTTCTTCACCAACGACATCAAGGAAATCAACGGCGTCCGGGTCTATGGCCACATGGATTACGGCAAGAAGGATCCCTCGTTGGGCTGGCGGTTTACCGACGCGTGGTTGTCGATGGCCGGCAACGGCGACAAGGGTATCCCGAACGGACTTCCGGTCGATGAATGGGGCATCCGCATGGAAGGCTGCCGTCCGGTCGGCTCATCCGTCGAACGTGGCGGTGACGTCAACGGTCCGGCGGCGGTCTATTCGATCGTCAAGTATCTCGACTGGATGAAGAAATATGCCCCGCCGCAGGCGCAGGGCATGACATTCTCCGAATCCGGCCCGGTACCGTCGCAAGGCAATATCGCCCAGCAGATCTTCTGGTACACCGCCTTCACCGCCGACATGGTGAAGCCCGGTCTGCCGGTTATGAATGCTGACGGTACGCCGAAGTGGCGCATGGCACCGTCGCCGCACGGCTCGTACTGGAAGGACGGCATGAAACTCGGCTACCAGGACGTGGGTTCGGCCACTTTGCTGAAGTCCACCCCGGTCGACCGCCGCAAGGCGGCTTGGCTCTATCTGCAGTTCATCAACTCCAAGACGGTGACCCTGAAGAAGAGCCATGTCGGTCTGACGTTTACGCGTGAGTCCGACATCTGGGACAAGTCGTTCACCGAGCGCGCGCCGAAGCTCGGCGGCCTGATCGAGTTCTACCGCTCGCCCGCGCGCGTGCAGTGGACCCCGACCGGCAACAACGTGCCTGATTATCCGAAGCTTGCTCAATTGTGGTGGCAGAACATCGGCGATGCGTCGTCGGGTGCGAAGACGCCACAGGCCGCGATGGACTCGCTGGCCGCGGCGCAGGACTCGGTGATGGAACGTCTGGAGAAATCCGGTGTCCAGGGCGCCTGCGGACCGAAGCTGAACAAGAAGGAATCGGCCGAGTACTGGTTCGCGAAGTCGGCCAAGGACGGCAACATCGCGCCCCAGCGCAAGCTGGCGAACGAGAAGCCGAAGGGCGAAACCGTCGACTACGACACGCTGATCAAGTCGTGGCCGGCCTCGCCGCCGAAGCGCGCTTCGAACTGAGTTCTCCCGATATCGGGATGGCCGGGCTTGACCCGGCCATCCACGACTTTCTTCGAAAAAAGCAAGAAGTGGATGCACGGCACAAGGCCGGGCATGACGGACAGAAAAACGAAAGGCCGGGAGCGATCCCGGCCTTTTTTCTTTGCAATGGCGGCTTTGCTTGGCACCATATTGACCACGACACAGGAGCCTCGCCATGCGCATGATTTTTCGCTGCGACCCGGCATTGTCGGATCATCTGCCGCGGCCGGTTGCGGCGCGTACGGCGCTGCCCGACTGGCTCCGCGCCATGCCTTCGAAAGCGCATTCGGAAATCCATGGCCGCGACATCCGTACCGTGAAGCAATGCCCGCCATTCGTCGATGCGATGGCTTATGGAGTCATGGTTCTGTTACCCTGCGACGTCGCGGTCGATCGTGGCGCGTTCTCCTGGAATTGGGATATTCCGGAACCCGCCACTTCAGGGCATCCGCGCGCGCCGTTGAGTTTTCACGTCGCCGCGCAGCTTGCGGGCGCGCCGTTTGCCGGGGGCACGCAAGCCGCCATCAAGTTCAACAGTTTCTGGACCATCGAGGTGGAGCCAGGCTGGTCGCTGTTTGCGACCCATCCCGTCAATCGCGATGATCTGCCGTTTCACTTGATTTCCGGATTGGTCGATGCCGATCGCTTCCACGACGGCGGCATCAATTTCCCGGCGATCTGGACCCAGCCCGATTTTTCGGGGGTCTTGCCCAAGGGCACGCCGGTGGCGCAATGTTTTGCGGTGCCGCGCACGGCGCCGCAACTCGTGTTCGAGAGTTTCGACGAGGCGCACCGGGAGGCCTATTCAAAAACCGTTGCCGACGTGCTGGCCGCGCCCAACGTCTACCGCAAACATTTTCGCGCGCGGCGAGGGCGGGCCTCCTAGCCGCCAAGTGAGCGGCGCAGCGATGCCTCGTCGAGCCACAGGCGGCCGTAGGGAGCCGACGTCAGCGCCATCGCGATCGTGCCGAATGTTTGGGGGCGCAGGCGATAGGCTTCGGCGTAGGCGCGCATCGCGCCGTCGAGATCGCCTTTCTCTTGCAGCACGACGCCGAGATTGAGCGCGGCCTCGGCATGGTTGGGCTTTTTTTCCAGCGCCTTGCGGTAGGCGGTGGCGGCGCCATTGGGGTCGCGCAAATCCTGGCGCGCGAGGCCGAGATCGAACCAGACGGATGCCGGAGCGTCATTTTTCGCGGCGCGTTCGAGCAAGGTCGCGGCGGCGGCATGGTCGCCGTCCTCCCATGCCAATCGTCCAAGCCGCGCCGCGGCCTCGGTGTTCGTTGGAACCACTTCCAGGATTGCCCGCCACGCGGCGCGTGCCTGCGGCCGTAAGCCCGCCTGGTCGAGCGTCCGGGCCTTTTCCAGGAACGCTTCGCGTTGCGGCGCCAGCGCGATGGCGCGATCCAGATGCGACAGCGCGCCGTCAAGATCCCCCGCGGCGCGGGCGATACGGGCGGCGAGCAGATGCGCGGCCGCATTTCCCGGCTGCTGGGCAAGGCTGGTCTCGACATGCGCGCGAGCTGGCTGAACCTCGCCGCTGGAGAACAGCACCGCAGCAAGAAGGTGATTGAGCATGGGATCGCGGGGCTGGCGGCCCAACCCTTCTTCACAGAGCTTGCGCGCCTCGCCGGGTCGGCCGGAATTAAAGGCCGTCGTAGCCCTGCGAACGACTTCCTCGGCAGCGTGCTTGCTCATCTCGAACACATTAAAACAAAACAACGCCGCTGCAAGACACGGTCGATCGTGAGCCGTCGCGAAAAAGGCCGGGAATGAATCCCGGCCTCTGTCTTCCCTCATTGCGAGCCAACGGGTCGCGCGAATGTGCGCCCGATGATAAACTCCGCGAAGCAATCCATCGTGCTGCAAGGAAAGAGTGGATTGCTTCGTCGCTCGCAATGACGCCGAGAGCCGTTACTGCGCCGCCTCCGCCGCTTCCAGCGTCGGATAATCCGTGTACCCCTTGGCGCCGCCGCCGTAGAACGTCGCCTTGTCGAACGCGTTCAGGGGTGCCCCCTTCTGCAGGCGTTCGACCAGGTCGGGATTTGAGATGAACGGTTTTCCGAACGCGATCAGGTCGGCCTCGTTGGCGGCGAGCACCTTGGTCGCCAGCTCGAAGTCGTAGCCGTTGTTGGCGACATAGGCCTGCTTGAAGCGCTTGCGCAGCGAAGCATAGTCGAACGGCGCGACGTCGCGCGGACCGCCGGTGGCGCCTTCGATGACATGGATGTAAGTCAGCTTCAGCGCGTTGAGGTGATCGACGATGTAGTCGAACAGCGGCTGCGGATTTGAGTCGGAGACATCGTTGGCCGGCGTCACCGGCGAAATCCGGATGCCGGTCCGTTCGGCTCCTGCTTCCGCCGCGACGGCTTTCGAGATTTCCAGCATCAACTTCGCCCGGTTTTCGATCGATCCGCCGTAGGCATCGGTGCGCTTGTTGGTGCCGTCTTTCGCGAACTGGTCGAGCAGATAGCCATTGGCGCCGTGGATCTCGACACCGTCGAACCCGGCCGCAAGCGCATTCGCGGTGCCGCGTTTGAAGTCCTCGATGATCCCTGGAATTTCCGAAAGCTCGAGCGCGCGCGGCTCGGAGATGTCGGTAAAGAAGTTGTTGACGAACGTCTTGCCCTTGGCGCGGATCGCCGACGGCGCGACCGGTGCGCCGCCATTTGGCTGCAGCGAATTGTGCGAGACGCGGCCGACATGCCAGAGCTGGATGAAGATGCGCCCGCCGCGCTCATGCACGCGGTCGGTAACCTTGCGCCAGCCCGCGACCTGTTCTTTTGAGTAGATGCCGGGCGTGTCCTGATAGCCCTGGCCCTGCGGCGACACCTGGCTGGCTTCGGTGATCAGGAGGCCTGCCGAGGCGCGCTGGGCGTAATATTCCACCGCCAATGGGCTCGGCACCATGCCCGGAGGAACGGCACGGTTACGCGTCAAGGGCGCCATCACGAAGCGATTGGGCAGCGTGAGCGGGCCAAGCTTGTAGGGCTCGAACAGTTTGGTCGGTTGGCTCATTTGTTCTTTCCAAGGAAGTGACTGACCCAGCAGATTTGTGCATTGCGGCGGCAAGCGCAATGCCCAAGCCATTCGGGATGTGCAGATTAGCTGCGCAGGATCCCGGCCATGTGGCCGGCATCGAGGAACAGCGTGTGCGCGTTGACGTAGGAGGATTCGTTCGAAATCAGGAACAGCGCAGCATAGGCGACCTCCCAACCGGTGCCCTGGCGGCCGAACGGCACTGTCACCGCGCGGTCGGTCCGCCGGCGGCTGGCGGTGCGGTCCTTCAGCGCCAGCCCGTCGAGGCCGCCGAGATGGTTTACTCCCTCGGCTTTTGTTCTTTGTATTCCGTCATTGCGAGCCAACGGGTCGCGCGAATGCGCGCCCGACGATAAACGCCGCGAAGCAATCCATACGGTCACGAAGGAAGGATGTATTGCTTCGTCGCGGAGTTTATCGTCGGGCCGGCCAAAGGCCGGACCCGTTGGCTCCTCGCAATGACGGGGGCTCTCTGAGTTCGTCATTCCGGGATGGTCCGAAGGACCAGACCTCAGATGCGCAATTGCGCATCGGGGAATTTCGAGATTCCGGGTTCAGCCCTGCGGGCTGCCCCGGAATGACAGCGAGTCTTTAACTCACGCCGAGAAAATCGCGCTTGCCGACTTCGACGCCGTTATGGCGCAGGATGCCGTGGGTGGTCGCGGCATGGAAGTAGAAATTCGGGAACGCAAACGCATTGAGGAACTGCTGGCCTTTCAGCGTGATGGAGCGATCGGGGCCGGCTGGGAAGGTGACGTCCTTGGCATCGGCACCGTCGAACTGCGCCGGCTTGAACGACTTCACATAATCGATGGTTTTCGCCAGCCGCTGCTTCAATTCCTCAAAGGTCTTTTCGGTGTCGGGCGTCGACGGCACCTCGCTGTGGGTGAGGCGCGCACAGCCCTTGGCCGCGAAATCGCAGGCGAGCTGAACCTGTTTGCTCAGCGGCAGCATGTCCGGATAGAGCCGCGCGCCGAACAATATGTCGGGCTGGATGTTCTTGGCCTTGCAATGCGCTTCGGTCTTGGTGAGCAGGCCGGAAAGGCTGCCGAGGATCTGGAGGAAGGCCGGAACGGTGGCGTCGTAGAAAGACATCTGATGCTCTTTTCGTGTTGTGGAATTTCATACAGTGCAGGGTAACGCTGCTCGAAGTGGGGCGGCTGGAGATGAATTACAACTCTTAAACGCGGTGTGGCCCGGTCAAATATTCTCTCGCCGCGATGTCTTTGTCCGGCCTTGCATCGCACCGGTTCACCCGATCGCGCCAGGTATCGCCAGCCGATCACGTGTTGTTCATCGCGCTTCCAGTGTGAAGTTTCTCACATTCCGCTGGGGTCGATGCGTGAAAAATCACCATCCTGAGTTGAGGATACTTTCACGAACCAGAAGGACAACATCCATGACCGATCAAGCTGCAGCATTGACGCACGCCGTAGCCGTCACCCGTAACTCCGACGGGAGAATCGAAATCTTCGGGGACGGCACCAACAAGGCACTTTGGCATATCTGGCAGGAGGCGCCGCATGCGGGACCATGGTCGACCTGGTCATCGCTCGGCGGCGGTCTCACCAGCGAACCCGCCGCGATCGACAATTCAGACGGACGACTCGAGGTGTTCGTGCGCGGCACCGACAATGCGCTCTGGCACATCTGGCAGATAGTGCCGGACTCCGGACCGTGGTCGGCATGGTCCTCGCTCGGCGGCGGCATCACCAGCGATCCGGTGGCCGCGCTGAATTCCGACGGGCGACTTGAAGTGTTCGCCCGCGGCACCGACAACGCGCTCTGGCACATCTGGCAGACGGCGCCGCATGCCGGGCCGTGGTCGTCATGGGCGACCCTCGGCGGCGGCATCACCAGCGATCCGGCCGTGGCGGTCAATTCCGACGGACGGCTCGAGGTGTTCGTGCGCGGCACCGACAATGCGCTCTGGCACAATTGGCAGACGTTGCCGCATGCCGGACCGTGGTCGGGATGGGCTTCGCTCGGTGGAATCATCACCAGCGATCCCGAGGTGTTCGTCAACTCCGATGGGCGTCTCGAAGTGTTCGCCCGCGGCACCGACAACGCGCTCTGGCATATCTGGCAGACGGCGCCGCACGCCGGGCCGTGGTCGGGCTGGGACTCGCTTGGCGGCGTCATCACCAGCGATCCCGCGGTGGTCGATAATTCCGACGGGCGGCTGGAAGTGTTCGCGCGCGGCACCGACAGCGCGCTCTGGCATATCTGGCAGGAGGCGCCGCATGCAGGTCCCTGGTCGGGCTGGGCCTCGCTTGGCGGCGCCATCACCAGTGATCCGGTCGCGATCGATAATTCCGACGGGCGGCTGGAAGTGTTCGCGCGCGGCACCGACAGCGCGGTCTGGCACATCTGGCAACAGGCGCCGCGTGTGGGCCCGTGGTCCGGCTGGGCGTCCCTCGGCGGCAATGTGATCAACAATCCGCTGTAGACGTTCTGCCGCGTCGAAAAGAATGGACGCTCTTGCGCACGATAGCTTTGAGTTGAATCGGCAATGAGCGAACTCGGTTCACCTCTCCCCGCTTGCGGGGAGAGGGAACTTCAATTCATCGCTGCTGGACGCGGCCCGCCGCGCATCCGCGCCAGTAGTTCGGCGGTCGGCCAGGAATCGGCGGGCAGGCCGTATTTGACCTGCATCACCTTTACCGCGCTGCGGCTTGCCTGGCCGAGCACGCCATCGACCTTGCCGACATTGAAGCCCGCGCGCACCAACAGCTGCTGCAATTCGCGGATTTCATTGAGCGGCAGTTGCACCACCGGCGCCGACGGCGCGCGCATTGGGGCTGCGCCGGCGATGCGGGTCGCGAGATAGCCGGCGGTGGTGGAATAGATCAGCGAATTATTCCACTCGGTATAGGCGGCGAAATTCGCATACGCCAGGAATGCCGGCCCGGAGCGGCCCATCGGCAACAGCAGCGACGAGGGCATATCGTCGTTCGGCAACGCCTTGCCGTCGGGATAAGTGACGCCCAACTGCGCCCATTTCGACCGCGGCAGTTTTATCGTGAGGTCGGCCTGGTCCCAGGGAAAACTTGAAGGTAGATTTTGCGGCACGCGCACTTCCTGCAGCCACGGTTCGCCGCGCCGCCACTTCAATCCGTTGGCGATGTAATTCGCGGTCGAGCCGATCACGTCGGGGGCGCTGCGCAAGAGATCGCGATGGCCGTCGCCGTCATAGTCGACAGCGTAGTTGAAATAATGCGTCGGCAAAAATTGCGTCTGGCCGAGTTCGCCGGCCCATGAGCCGATCATCTCATCCGGCGTGAGATCGCCGCGGTCGATGATCTTCAGCGCCGCGATGGTCTCGTTCTGGAACATCTCGGAACGGCGGCAGTCATAGGCCAGCGACACCAGCGACGGCAGCGTATGTAGTTTACCCAACTCGGCGCCGAAGCTGCTCTCCAGCCCCCAGAACGCGGCGATCACGGCCGGTGGTACGCCATATTCCTTCTCGGCGCGGTTGAACGCCGCCGCATGCATCCGGATTCGCGCCTGCGCATTCTTTGCCGCGCCGTCGGACGCCCTGTTCCGTGCGAATTCGGTGAACACCTGGCCGAATACGCGCTGACCGTGGTCGCGGTTGACGATGCCCTGGTCGTAGACGAGGTAGGGGGCAGCTTCGGCGAGCGCGCTCTGCGACACGCCGGCGGCGGCGGCCTGTTGCTTTAGCTCGGCGAGGAAGCGGTCGAAGGGCATGCCGTTGTGGCAGGAGGCGGCGCGCGGAGAGCGGGCCGCAGCAGGATTAGCCGAAGGTGCCGCGGGCCTGGCCAGAGGCGCGGCCGGTTTGCCCGGAGCGGCAACCGGTCGGGGTGCGCTAACGGCCGGTTGAGCGGACGATGGCTGCGGTCCGCACGAGATCGCCACCAGAACGACGGCAGGAAAAAAACTTGCCGCTGAGAGAGTTCGCATGCTGTGCCTGATTGGATGTTGTTCCGCAAGGGATGGAGCGGTCGTAGCATCGTCCAGCACCGGGCGTCATGTCCAGTCTTGTGATACTCCTTGAGCATGAATCTGGCTCACGCACCAACCTTGTATCTTCTCTGTGGAAAGATCGCGGCCGGGAAGTCGACCCTTGCACGGCGTCTCGCCGCGCGCCCGGCGACCCTGCTGATCAGCGAAGATCACTGGACCTCAAACCTGTTTGCCGATGACCTGAAGACCATCGAAGACTACGGACGCTATTCGGCGCGGCTTCGCGCTGCGATGGCGCCGCACGTCGTCGACATCTTGAGGCAAGGCCTTTCCGTCGTGCTGGATTTTCCGGCCAACACGGTCCGCAATCGCGAATGGATGCGGTCGTTGATCGCACAGGCCGATGTGGCCCACGAGCTGCATCACCTCGATATTCCCGACACGGTCTGCAGGCAGCGGCTTCGCCATCGCAATGCCGGTGGCGCGCATCCGGCCCAGGTCAGCGATGCGGAGTACGATCAGTTCACGCGCTACTTCGTTCCTCCGGGACCCGGCGAGGGGTTCAACGTCGTCGTTCACACGGCCTGATCGAGGATCCTGGCGGGCGTGATCCGGGACTGTTGAACTTCAATGGGTGTTGTGGTATTCTAGTCAGTATGACCAGAATTGAAAAATCGCCTGCGGCGAAATCGGCGACGCCCCTCCGCCGCAAGCGCGGTCCGGAAACGGGCCAATGGCTATTGCAGGACGCAAAGGCGCGCTTCAGCGAGCTTGTGCGGCGAGTCCGCAGCGAGGGACCGCAGCGCGTGACCGTTCATGGGCGCGATGAGGTCGTGGTGATCTCAGCCGAGGAATTTCGCCGTCTCAAGGGCGATCTCACCGGCGAGGCCCTGATCGTCGCGATGCAGGCCTCGCCGAATCGCGATATCGACATCGAGCCGAGGCGGACGCCGATGCCCGTGCGCAAGGTGTCCTTGTGACGGGTTGGTTGCTCGATACCAACGTCCTCTCCGAACTGCGCCGCCCCAAGCCGGAACGCAAGGTCCTCGCCTTCATCGCCGCCCAGCCGCTCGAATATCTCTATGTGAGCGCGGTGACGTTCGCCGAAATCCGGTTCGGCATCGAAATTGTCGCGGACGCCAGTCGTCGCGCCGAATTCAATGACTGGCTTGCGCACAAAGTACGGCCGATGTTCGAGCAGCGGGTGCTCGCGATATCGGAAGATATCATGTTCAAATGGCGGCTCCTGGTCGAGGAGGGGCGCAAGGCGCGCCATACCTTCTCCCAGCCGGATCTCATCATCGCGGCCACGGCTCTCGATCACGGGCTGACAGTCGTGTCGCGCGGCGTCACTGACTATCGGAAGGCCCGCGTGCCGGTTTTTAATCCGTGGCTTGATTCGGCGCCGAGGAGCGGGGCCGGCTGACATCCAGTTTCCCGCGTCCGCCTGACAGGTTCGCGATCAACCCGCCTTAGGGCGCTCAGGACGGCGGCGCCGGGATCAGCCCGTAGCGCAGCATCGTCTCTTTCATCCTGGCCGGATCGGGTGTGGCGGCCGACAGCAGGCCGGCCATATCCTTGAAATATTTGCGGGCCAAGCACACCCGGGCTCAGGGTGCAGAGGCAACTGGCCGGCCCGGTCGAGCGGTTGGTGAATCCATGCACGACGCCGCGCTTGATGAAGACGGTCTCGCCGGGCCCCAGATCGATATCCTTACTGTCGATCCGCCAGGTCAATGTGCCCGCCAGCCCGTAGATCGTTTCATCCCAGCGATCGTGATAATGCGGAATAGGCATCCGCGCGTTCGGCTGCAGCGTCATCTCGAACATATCGAGGCTAGCTGAAATTCCTGCAGAGCAAAGACGACACTGCCGGCATGCAGCGAACCGAGATTGATGGTTTCGGGCATGGCGATTTTATCCAACGAAGGAAGCGCAACAATAGCGCGTGGGGCGGATTCGCAAAGCGTGGTTCGCCGCTCTGCGGCAATAGATGGCAGCCCACTGCAGATCGACTCTCTTGGGGAAGTATCATTTAATGCTGGCAGGTGTAGGGATTTTTCATGCGATCCTTTCTTTTGCTGGGTTTTTCATGCGCGTTGCTGCTGACCGCAGGCCATGCCTGGGCTGAAGATCGTCCGCCGGAATGGGCCTATCCGGTCAATCCGCCCGGTTTCAAGCTGCCGCCCGATGACGGCAAGCCGCGGCAGGTGCCGGACAGTCCGGTCCAATACAGCGTGGCGCAGACCCGCGACCCCGACTGGCACCCGGCCGACCACCGTCCGATGCCGGCCGTCGTGGCAACGGGTCGAAAGCCCGATGTGCTCGCCTGCGGCTTTTGTCATCGGGCGGACGGCCCCGGCGGTCCCGAGAACGCCAGTCTGGCGGGCCTTTCGGCAGACTACATCAAGCAGCAGATGGCGGATTTCAAGAACGGCCTGCGCAAGACCTCCGTTCCGGAGCGAGCCCCGCCGCAGCTCATGATCGCGCTTGCCAGGGCGGCAACCGACCAGGAGGTTCGCGCCGCGGCGGAATATTTCGCCGCGCTGAAACCGCGGGCGACGATCAGGGTGGTCGAGACCGACACGGTTCCGAAAACCTATGTCGCCGGCTGGTTTCTGGCCGACGCCAAAACCGGCGAGCGCGAACCGGTCGGCAACCGCATCATCGAAATCCCGGAGGATCTCGCGCAATTCGAAAACCGCGACGCGCGTTCGCGCTTTATCGCCTATGTGCCCGTCGGCGGCATCCAGAAGGGCAAGGAGCTTGTTGCAAAAGGCGTTGGCGGCGGCGGCATCCAATGTGCGGGCTGTCATGGCCCGGGCCTTGCTGGCGTCGGCGGCATCCCCGCCATTGCCGGCCGTTCGCCCAGTTACGCCGTCCGCCAAATGTACGATTTCAAGTCCGGCGCGCGCGCCGGCGGCGGCAGCGAATTGATGAAGCCGGTCGTGGAAAAAATGACGCTGGAAGATATGGTCGCGCTCGCGGCCTATGCGGCTTCATTGCCGCCGGACGGCGTGTCAGCGAGCAAATGATGCCGGCGCCTCACGGAGCAGGCCTCCGCCGGATGCGATGGGTCCGCCGTCAAATGTACGTCAATCGAATGTCATGAGCGGCCATTAGCTTCCGCGCCGTACTATCGGCTTTTGCAACAATTTGAAAATCAGGAGAAGGCCATGCGTCATAAACGCATTTACGGCACCGCGATTCTGTTGCTGCTCGGCGCAGGGCTGCAGATCGGAGGATCGGCGACGGCGCAGGCCGCGTGCGGGCTGCAATCCGCAGACAACCGCATCAAGCATGTCGTGCATATCCAGTTCGACAATGTGCATCTGCGCCGTGACAATCCCAATGTGCCGTCGGACCTCGAGCAGATGCCCAACCTGCTCAATTTCATGCAGAATAACGGCGTCGTGAGCGGCAATCATCATACGCCGCTGATTTCGCACACCGCCACCGACATTCTTACCGTGCTGACCGGCGCCTATGGCGATCGCATGGGTGTGCCGGTCGCCAACAGCTATGGCTTTTTCCGCAACGACGGTTCGGTCGGTTTCTCCAGTTCGTTTCTCTACTGGACCGCACTCAGCGCTGACGGCAAGCCGGAACTGATCAATGAAAACGGCAAGACCTTCCCGGCGCCGTGGGCGCCGTTTACCCGTGCCGGCTGCGACGTCGGCGCCTTCTCGATCGCCAATATGGAATTCGAGAGTTTGCCGGCCGACGTCCGCACCGTGTTCGGCACGGGCTCGCCTGAGGACGTCGCGGTTTCGGCCGCACTTGCGCTGCCGCGCACGCCGGCAAACGCGCCCGCGCGCCAGGCCCCGAATACCGACTATCTCGGCGTTGCCGTGCATTGCGCGCAGGGCAGCCAGCTCTGCAACAACAGCCACGCCCGCGCCGATGCGCTGCCGGACGAGCCGCAGAGCTATGCCGGCTTCAAGGCGTTGTTCGGAAACGTGAATGTGGCTCCGGCGGTTTGCGCGGCGGCGCCCGCCGGTTGCGACGGCAGCGGCAACGTCAAGGATACCGACGGTGCGGTCATTGCCGACGCCTACGGCCGTCCCGGCTTCCCCAACATCTTCAGCCCGGTGGCCAAGCAGTCGCTCGGTTATGCCGCGACCATGCTCGAAGCCGGCATACCGGTCGTCTACGTCTATTTGGCGGACGGGCATGACCGCAACCCGGTGCCGCTGGACCCGGCGACCAACCTGCCGGGTCCGTCGCGCGCCTTCGGCGCTGGTGAGGCGGAATACGTCGCGCAGCTGAAAGCCTATGATGTCGCATTCGGCAAGTTCTTCGCACGCCTTGCCGCCGACGGCATCACCAAGGACAACACCCTGTTCGTCGTGACCGCGGACGAAAACGATCATTTCGCCGGCGGCGCGCCGAGCCCGGCCAATTGTGATGGCATTCACGTGCCCTGCACCTATGCCCAGATCGGCGAGGTCACCACCTTCCTCGACCGGCTGCTTTTGACCCAGCGCGGCAATACGACGCCGTTCGACATTCACTTCGACGACGCCCCGACCTTCTACATCCACGGCAATCCAGGGCCGACCGACGCGCTGACGCGGACCATGGAGCACGATGTCGATGCGCTGCAGGTGACCAATCCGATCACCGGCCGCGTCGAGAAGCTCAACGCCTTCCTGGCCGACCGCGCCGAAATGGGCCTCCTGCACATGATCACGTCGAACCCGGCGCGCTCGCCGAGCTTCACGATGTTCGGCAATCCCGACTACTTCAACACGACGTCGTCGGCATCGACCGGGCAGGGCAAGGACTGCTCGCAGGCACCCGCCTGCGTCAGCGAGAGCCCAGGCTTCGCCTGGAATCACGGCGACGTGCAGACCGAAATCACGCGCACCTGGATGGGCATGGTCGGACCCGGCGTCAATCGCTCCGGACGCGACGATCGGGTGTTTTCGGACCACACCGACCTTCGCCCGACCATGGTTGCGCTGGCCGGCCTGAAGGACGACTACACCCACGACGGCCGGGTGCTGATCGAGTTCCTCGAGGATCGCGCCCTGCCGCGCGCGCTGCGGCGGAGCGAGAGTTTTCTCGAACTGGCGCAGGTATACAAGCAACTCAACGCGCCGCTCGGCTCGGTCGGCCTTGACAGCCTCCACTTCGCCAACCGTTCGATCCTGAGCGACGATGCCGCTTACGGAACGTTCCTCGGCAAGATGGCCGACATCACGGCCCAACGTGACGCGCTCGCCGCCGAGATCAAGCCGATATTGGATGCGGCCGCTTTCGACAATCAGCCCATCAACGAGCGCCAGGAACAACAGCTGGTGCACCGCGCGCGCGCGATCATCGATCGGGTGTCCGACCTCGCCCATGATGATCACGACCGGGAGCATCATTGATCTTCATGTGGCATCCATCCGCCGATCAGCGCGAACCCGCCGGCCCTGCCGGCGGGTTCATGCGCGTTCATCGAAGCGGCAATTCCAGGCCGTCACGATCACTTACGCCACCACGCCGGCGTGTTGCTTTGCCGATGATCCTGGTTGCGCTGCTCGCCGGCAGCGCCAACCAGGCGTTTGGCGAAGTGCTGATCGAAGGCCAACCGGAAGCGGTTCATATCGACGCGCGCGATGTGCCGCTTCGGGAGGTGCTCGACGCGCTGCGCGCGAAATTCAACTTTCAATATCGCAGCAACGACGCGCTCGACACCCGCATGACCGGCACCTTTAACGGCCCCCTGCCGCGTGTTACTGCACGTATCCTCGACGGGTACGATTTTGCGGCAAACATCGCGGCGCAAAATATCGATGTCCTGATCCTGCGGCAGCACGGGCCCAACGCAATCCCTGCGGTAACTCCCGCGGTCACGATAGCCAGGAGATCGCCGGCGCCGGTCATGACCGCAGCGCAAGCCAATCGCTACGAACGCGGGCTAGCCCGGTAGAGAGTTCGCGTTTTGCATTCCACATGTTGGGCATTTCCTGTGCGAATCCTCGGGATCGCGACCTATTCAACAAGGCGTCACAAATGTTTCTTCTGGCTGTGATCGAGCTCTGAAAAGTTCCGCGCGGCAACCGCTTGGTTGCCACTTGCAATCCTCAAAATATCCCCCATTCAACTCATTCTTCAGGAGGCGATCCCGATGCGTTTGCCAATAACTTTGGGCTTGGTTTCCGCTCTGGCGCTGATGTGCGCCGGCGCAAGCGCCGACGACCGGCACGGCCGTGATTCCGACGATTTCCATCGCGTTCCCACCGCGACACCGATCAAGCATGTCGTCGTGATCTTCCAGGAAAACGTCTCGTTCGACCATTATTTCGGGACCTATCCGAACGCCCTCAATCTGTCCGGCGAGACGCCTTTCAAGCCGTCGCCGCGGACGCCAAAGGTCAACAATCTCGTCAACCCGCTCGACGTGAACCACGATTTCAAGCTGTTGAGCGGCGTCGACCTTCTCAGCAACAACCCCAACAGCGTTGCCACCAATCCGGTTAATCCCGTCCCCCCGATGACCGGCGGCGTGGCCAACAAGAACGGCAGCAACGCATCGAATCCATTCCGGCTGTCGCCCGCGCAGGCGCTGACCGCGGATCAGGGCCACAACGAAAGCCCCGAGGAGAGCGCGTATGACAACGGCCACATGGACGGCTTCCCGGTCTTCGTCGGAACCGGAGGGACGCCGACCGGCACCGGCAAGTCGCTGGTGATGGGCTATTACGACGGCAACACCGTCACCGCGATGTGGAATTACGCCCAGCATTTCGCCTTGAACGACAACAATTACACCACGCAATTCGGTCCTTCGACGCCTGGTGCGATCAACCTGATCTCCGGCCAGACCAACGGCTTTGCCGCCACCAAGAACGTGTTCGATCCCGCCGATCCCACCGGCAAGACGCTGCTCCACGGCACCCACGAAGCGTTCGGCGATGCCAACAAAACCGCCGACAACGTCACCGAAATCGGCGACGGCGATCCGCTGCAGGACGTCTGCTCGAATCCGGCCATCGACCAGGTCACCATGGCAGGCAAGAACATCGGCGATCTCCTCAATGCCAAAGGCATCACCTGGGGTTCGTTCATGGGCGGTTTCGATCTCACGGCCGTCAACGCCGACGGTTCTACCGGCTGCTTGCGGCATACCAACCCGACCGCGCCGGGCACGCCTGCGTCCACGTCGGTCGATTACATTCCGCACCACGCCTGGTTCCAGTACTACGCGTCGACCCGCAATCCGACCCATGCCCGTCCGAGTTCGGTCGACGCCATCGGTCACAGCCTGATCCCGAACACCAACACGCCGGATCCGGCCAACCACAACTACGACATCAACGACTTCTTCACCGCGCTCAAAGCGCACAAGCTGCCGGCCGTGAACTTCCTGAAGGCCGCGGCGTTCGAAGACGGTCATGCCGGATATTCGGATCCGACCGACGAGCAGCATTTCCTGGTGCGGGTCATCAACGCCCTGCAGCAGAGCCCGGAATGGTCGGAAACCGCCGTCATCATTCTCTATGACGACAGCGACGGCTGGTATGACCACCAAATGCCGCCGATCGCCAATCCGTCCTTCAACCCGGCGGTGGATACGCTCAATGGGCCCGGCGTCTGCCAGACCAGCAACGGCTTCCAGCAGGACGAACCGGTCCCGACCACGCCGCTTCTGGGCAATTCCGGCCAGCCGGCATGGGGACGTTGCGGTTACGGAACGCGGATGCCGCTGTTGGTGGTGTCGCCCTTTGCGAAACGCAATCATGTCGATCACACCCTGACCGACCAAACCTCGGTGCTCCGGTTTATCGAGGACAACTGGCTGTCCGGCGAGCGCATTCAGCACGGTGGCTCGTTCGATGCCATCGCCGGGCCGCTCAACAACATGTTCGACTTCGACGATCGCGACGAAGGCGGCCCGCGCAAGCTGCTGCTCGACGAAAAGACCGGTGTGGTGGTCTCGGCCTCCGGCGGCGACGACGACGATCATCATCGGCATTAAAACCTTGGTCGGTTGACGCGGCGGCTTCGCGTCAACCGACGTCCACTCCGGATCTGACTTTCCCTCGAAAGCGTTTCCGGAGAGCAGGCGGACGGCAAGCGTGCTGTTTCCGGTGAGAGAGTTTTCCTCGCCGGAAACATGCACGTATTCTGTAGCCTATTGCTCGCGAATGCCGATCCGTTTTGCCAGCCCGCGCATCTCCATGATGGTGCATTTCTCCAGGGTTTCGCGGGCGAGGGAATTCGCCTCGTTGCGGCTCTTGGCGAGATACCGCGTCATCGCCTGTCCCTTGATCGGCACCGCGCCGAGCCGGCGGGCCTGGGCATCGCCGAAAATCGAGGAGTAGGGCAGAAGTCCGTAGATTCTGCCGCCGAGCAGCAATTGCCTCAGGGTTTCCGGGCTTTCCAGTTCGAGGCGGATGTCGAGTTTTGTGCCTTCTCTGACCGCGGCGTTCTCGATCAGCTGGCGCGGCCGGGTATGCTTGTTGATCATCACCAACGGGAGACCACCGAGGCTGCTGACGTCGAGGTTCCGCTTCTTCAGGCGGGGGTCATCGGGGCGGCCGACGAGATAGAGCGATTCGGTGAACAGGCGTGTGTA
This sequence comes from Bradyrhizobium erythrophlei, assembly GCA_900129675.1. Taxonomy (GTDB): domain Bacteria; phylum Pseudomonadota; class Alphaproteobacteria; order Rhizobiales; family Xanthobacteraceae; genus Bradyrhizobium; species Bradyrhizobium erythrophlei_A. The sequence goes on from FSRD01000002.1 coordinate 978,732, forward strand.
TTCGAGCAGCGGGTCGGGCGGCGGATCGGTCACGATCGCAAGGCTGAGTTCGCCGCGCCGGAGCTGACCGAGCACGTTCGACGTCCAGCCCTCCAGCAGGCTGAGGGTTACTTTCGGATAGGATTTGAGAAACGTCAGCGCGAGTTTGCTGAACAGCAGCCGCCCGATCGAGGGCGGCGCCGCCAGCGACGCCGGGCCGCTCGGCACATGCGCCTCGATCTGCAGGCTCTCCTTCAGCCGGTCGACTTCGCCCAGAATGTGTTGCGAGCGTTCCAACAGCCGCTGGCCCGCCGCGGTCAGCCGTACGCCGCGCCGGACGCGATCGAACAGAAGAAAGCCCAGTTCGCGCTCGAGATGCTGGATCTGCCGCGTCAGCGCCGACTGCGCGACGCGCAGATCGTCGCTGGCTTTGCGAAAATTCTCTCGCCGCGCGGCCTGAATGAAATAGCGGAACTGGCGCAGGTCCATTTTGATGATGCCGATTTGCGATCAATCTGATGACAATTCAACATTATCGCAATCCAGAGCCGGGTGCTAATTCTATTCCCGGATGGTCCCGGCACTTTCAAACCGCCGCATATGACGGCGGGCGGTCGGGCCTCCGGGGAGAGCAATGGCCGACGTTTCGCTCGACGCTCAAGGCGCCGTTCAGGGCAGTATTTCGGGCGGAATCCGGCAGGCGGCTCAGGATCGCGCCAAACCCGATGCGCAGGACTGGATCAGCGGAATCGAGCAATCCAACCTCACGCCGCGCTACTATCTGACGATCGCCCTCCTGGTCCTGCAGGAGATGTTCGAATTCTACGATTTCTTCCTGGTCGGTTACCTGGTCTCGGTGCTGGCGCCGGGCTGGCATCTCACTTACGGCCAGAGCGCGGTGATGCTGCTGTCGTCCGGGGTCGGCGCCATCGCAGGCTCGCTGGCCGGCGGTCTGCTCGCCGACAGGGTCGGGCGCAAGAAGATGATCTGGGGCGGCGGCCTGATCTTTTCGCTGGGCGCCGCCGGATGTGCGCTGATCCCGGAAGGCGCCTGGATCCTGTTTTCGATCCTGCGCTTCGTGGTGGGCTTTGGGTCGATCGCGGCGGTGACCGCGCAGAATCCGCTGGTCGTCGAAATGACGCCGACCCGGTACCGCACCTTCGTTTCCAGCATGATGGTGGCGCCGGTCGCGCTCGGCACCATGTTCGCGGCGATGATTTCGGCGAGCCTGCTGCCGGTGATCGGCTGGCGCGGCGTCGCGGCCACCGGCGCGATGCCGATCGTGACCTCGCTGTTGTTTGCGCTGATTGCGCCGGAGTCGGTGCGCTGGCTGCTGTCGCGCGGCCGCAATGCCGACGCGCGGCGCGAGGCTGCAAAGCTGCTCGGCGTCGCCGAAGCCAGCATCACGCTGCCGAACGCGATTGCGCCGATCAGGAAGCCGGGCTCGTTGTCGGAACTGTTCCAGGACCAGAAGCGGTTCTGGTGGGTCGTCGTGATCTGGACCGGGATTTCGACCGGCACCTATGGCGTGATTCTGTGGGGACCAACCATCCTGTCCCAGCTCCTCAAGATCACCGCGCACGAGGCCGCGCATTATTTCGTCTATGCCAGCGTCGCCTCGATTCTCGGCCGCATGCTGTTTTCGGTGCTGCCGCTCTACATCGGGCGCCGCAGTTCCGCCCTCGTCGGGACGTTCATCTCGGTTCTGGTCATGTTGGCGATTTTCGCCTTCTATCGCGAGTTCATCGCGGGCTGGTCGGTATTCGCGCTGCTGGTGATTTTCGGCGCGGCCTTCTACAGCGGCTCGTTCTCCAACATGTCGCCGTATGTGGTCGAAGTGTTTCCGGTCTCGCTCGGCGCCCGGGCGTTTGGACTGGCGCAGGCCGCCAACGGCGTGGGCAAGATTCTCGGGCCGGTTTGCCTGGCGCTGATCGCCGGGAGCAACGACGTGGTTTCGCCGAAAGCAACCGCGGACGCGATCGCGCCGGCGTTCCTGTTCCTGGCGGCGTGCGAATTCGCGGCGCTGATCGCGATCTTCGCCTATCGCCGGGAGCCCCATGGCAAGCCGATGGAGATCGGATAATTCACGGACGCGACTATAAACAGGAGAAGAGATGCTCGACATCCCCGTTCTGATTTCCGGCGGCGGTCCGGTCGGCCTCACCGCCTCGCTGCTGCTCTCCCAGCACGGCGTGCGCTCGCTTTTGGTCGAACGCCACCCGAGCACGGCGCTGACGCCGAAGGCACGCGGCATCAACGCCCGCACCATGGAAGTGTTCCGGCAATGCGGCATCGACACCGCGGTCAGGGACGCAGGACTGCAGGAAGGGCGGTTGGGGCTGATCGTCTGGACCGAAACCCTTGCCGGCAAGGAGATCGAGCGCCGCGTGCCCGGGCGCGCCACCGAAAAAAACATGGCCGCGACGCCGGTCAAAAACTGTCTCTGTGCCCAGGATGACCTCGAGCCGGTCATTCGCCGGTTTGCGGAAGCAGCCGGGCCCGCAACGCTGCGCTTCAATACCGAGCTGACCTCGTTCAGCCAAAGGCCCGGTGCGGTCACGGGGCTGTTGACCGATCGCACCACGGCGGCAGAGACGCCGTTCACCGCGCGCTACCTGATCGCGGCCGAAGGCGCGCAAAGCCGGGTGCGCCGCGCGCTGGCCGTGAACATGACCGGCACGGAGAAAGTCTACGACAGCGTCAATATCCTGTTCCACGCCGACCTCACCCAATGGGTCGCGCATCGGCCGGCCGCGCTTTATTTCGTCGAGCAGCAGGATCTGCGCGGCACGTTCCTCACGATCAACGGCCGGGATCGCTGGGGTTTTCTGATTCACAGCGTCAAACAATATGGCTGGCAGCCCAAGGATTTTACGCCGGGGTTTTGCGCGGAACTGATCCGCAAGGCGGCCGGCGTGCCGGACCTCGCCGTGTCGGTGCTCGGCGTCAGCCCGTGGGAAGCCTCGGCCATCGTTGCCGACCAGTATCGCGTCGGGAACATCTTCCTGGCCGGTGACGCGGCGCACGAGATGCCGCCGACCGGCGGCTTCGGCCTCAACACCGGGGTGCAGGATGTGCACAATCTGGCGTGGAAGATCGCCGCCGTGCTGCGCGGCAAGGCCGACGAGAAGCTGCTCGACAGTTACCACGCCGAGCGCCAGCCTTTGGGCCGGATCATCACCCAGAACGCGCTGGCCAACGCGCTGTCGATGGGCCGCAATGTGCGGCAAAGCAACGTGCTGCCGCGGCGGGAATTCCTGAACGAGCAGGGGCTGATCTTCGGGGCCAGCTACCAGTCGATGGCGGTGGTGCCGGACGGCACGCCGGCGGTCGCGGTCGACGATCCCGTCACCGACTACGTGCCCTCCGCGCGGCCCGGAAGCCGCGCACCCCACGTCTGGCTCATGCGCGGCAACGAGCAAATCTCGACCATCGACCTGTTCGGCCCGCATTTTGTGCTGCTGGCCGGCCGCGACGGCGGCGCATGGCGACAGGCCGCGCAAGGGATTGCGACGTCGTTGCCGCCACTGATGGCGTTTACCATCGGCAAGGACGGCGATCTCGTCGACACGGACGGCAACTGGCATGATGCGTACGGCGTCGACACCGATGGCGCGGTGCTGATTCGACCGGACGGTCATGTGGCGTGGCGCAGCCGTTCCGGCGCGTGGAATCCGGGGTTGGTGTTGCGCACTGCGCTCGACCGTCTGTTCGGCAGGATGCCGGCGATCGCGTGAGGACGCGTTTCGAGGACTGGCATGACGCCGAACGTCGGCGATTGCCGGCGCAAAGCGGACGTCCGACGAACAGCGGTTGATTCGAGCCATTGGACGCTGCCGACCCTTTTGGCTAAAGTGGCGTCAATGAAAAGCCGGCCAAAGAGCAGGTTCCAGGCTGGGAGGCGACTATGTTCGTGACCAAAGCGCTTGCGCGGTTGACGATGTGTGCCGGCTTGATGGCGCTGCCAAGCGCGATCTCCACCGCAGTTTATGCGCAGCAGACCGTGACGGTCGGCGCCACCGACATCGGCGGCACCGTTGTCGGCGCCGCGGGTCCTGAAGCCGGGGTCTGGGTGATCGCCGAGACCACCGAGCTGCCGACGAAGTTCGCGCGCATCGTCGTCACCGACGATTCCGGCCGCTACCTCATCCCCGATCTGCCGGCCGCGAGTTACAGCGTCTGGGTGCGTGGTTATGGCCTGGTGGATTCGGCCAAGCAGACCGCCAAGCCGGGCCAGCTTCTCAATCACACCGCGGTGCCTGCGCCGAACGAGGCGGCCGCGGCGCATTATTACCCGGCGATCTACTGGTATGCGATGATGAAAATTCCGCCGGCCGGCGATTTCGGCGGCAAGAGCGACATTCCCGAACAACTGACGCAGACCGACTGGCTGAAGTTGATGAAGAACATCAGCTGCATCGGATGTCATCAGCTCGGCCAGGAAGCGACCCGCACGATCCCCGAAGCTTTCGGCAAGTTCGATTCCGGCGCAACTGCCTGGATGCGGCGCGTTCAATCGGGGCAGTCCGGCGAGCAGATGACCAACTATCTTGCCGGCAATTTCGGCGGCGCCCCCTTCAAATATCTCGGCGACTGGACCGACCGCGTCGCCAAGGGCGTGCTGCCCGCGAGCAAGCCGCCGCGTCCGCAGGGCGTGGAGCGCAATATCGTGATCACGTCCTGGGAGTGGTCGACGCCGGACAAATACCTGCACGACCTGATTTCGTCCGACCGGCGCCATCCGACGGTCAATGCCTATGGCCCGCTATACGGCTCGCCGGAATATTCCACCGACAACATGCCGATCCTGGATCCGAAGACGAATAAGGTGTCGCTCTTCAAGATGCCGGTCGCGGATCCCGAGATGCCGGAATCGCTGGGTCCCGGCCATGCCGCCAGCATCAAGCCGCTGCAGCCGTCGGCCTATTGGGGCGAGCAAAAACTCTGGGATACGCGAGCCAACAACCACAACTCCATGTTCGACGAGAAGGGCCGGCTCTGGCTCTCCGCCACCGTGCGCGGCATCGATAACCCGGCGTTCTGCAAACAAGGTTCCGACCACCCGTCGGCCAAGCTGTTCCCGCTGGAAAAGTCGGCGCGCCAGGTGGCGATGCTCGATCCCAGGACGATGAAGTACAGTTTCATCAACACCTGCTTTGCCACCCATCACTTGCAGTTCGGCTACGACGCCAATGACACGCTGTGGCTCAGCGGCACCGGCCCGGTTGCCGGCTGGGTCAACACCAAAATGTTCGACGAAACCGGCGATGCGGCGAAGTCGCAAGGCTGGTCGCCGTTCGTGCTCGACACAAACGGCAACGGCAAGCGCGACGATTATGTCGAGCCCAACGCCCCGCTCGATCCAGCCAAGGACAAGCGGATCGTCCCGGGTTCGGGACCTTACGCGGTGATGCCGTCGCCGGTCGACGGTTCGATCTGGTACACTGTCGGCATCTTCGGCGGGACGCCGGGGGTGTTGCGGTTCGACCCGGCGACTGGACTGTCGGAGATGTTCAATGTTCCCGCGCAGGCATTCGGAATCCGCGGCGGCGATATCGACAGCAACGGCGTGGTCTGGGCGTCGATGACGAGCGGCCACCTCGGCAGCTTCGATCGCCGCAAGTGCAAGGGCCCGCTCAATGGACCGACCGCCACCGGCAATCATTGCCCCGAGGGCTGGACCATCTATCAGTATCCCGGCCCCGGCTTCGACGGCATCGGCGAGAACAGCGCCGAGTCGAGCTATTACACCTGGGTCGATCAGCACAACACGTCCGGACTTGGCGAGAACGTTCCGGTGTCCACCGCCAATCTCGGCGACGGTTTTGTGGCGCTGAAGGACGGCAAGATGATCATGATCCGGATTCCCTATCCGCTCAGCTTCTACGCCAAGGGTCTTGACGGGCGCATCGACGATCCCAATGCCGGGTGGAAAGGCCGCGGATTGTGGAGCACGAACGGCGATCGCACGCCCTGGCTCAAGGAAGGCGGCAAGGGCTCAATGCCGCGCGCCGTGCACATCCAGTTTCGGCCCGATCCGCTGGCGAACTGAGGTTCGCGGAGAAATTTGAACGCCCCGCGGCCGTGGCTGCGATGCGTTCGCTCAATCATACATACCCGGTGACCGCATCTGGCGGGATCCGCTTACGGATCAATGAGGACGCCCGGGTTGAGCATGCCTTGAGGATCCAATTCGCGCTTGGCTCCCCTTAATGCGGCGGCGAAAAGCAGCGGCCGCTGCTGGTCGTACCAGGGTCTGTGATCGCGACCGACGGCATGATGATGCGTGATGGTGCCGCCTGCCCCAATCAACGCGTCGCTCGCCGCATTCTTGATGGCCTGCCACTGCTCGAGAAGCGCGCCGTGTCGACCAAGTGCGTGGAAGGAAAAATAGGGTGCAGGCCCGTCCGGGTAGATGTGGGTGAAGCGGCAGGTGACTTCACCCTTCACGCCGGTCGCGTCCAGAATGGCGCGTTCGGTTGCCGCTTTGACCTTATCGTGAAGGTTTTCGAACTGATCCCAGGTGATGGCGGTCTCGAACGTATCGTTGATGAGGCCCGCGGGTGTCAGAAATTCGCGCGCATAGGGCATGCGAATGAACGCGTTGCGCCAGATACCCGCGGCACCTTGCAGATGCGCGTCGCTGGCCTTCGCAGGCTCCGGCGTTCCGCAATGGTCGGCGCAGCACTCGAGCGCGCGCGCCATCCAGGTGTCGAGCGGATGATCGCCCGACTCGAACGCGAGCACCATGATGGCAGCACTGCCGTCCGCCGCGCCGGTGTTGAAAGCCTCCTGCGGGTCCAGGATGCGACAGTTTGACGGATAGAGGCCGGCTTGCGCGACGGCACGCACGGCGCGCGCGGCATCGAAGAAAGAGGGGAAACGCACCGATGCGCCGGCGCGGAAACTTGGACGCGGCTGCAATCGCATCCAGGCTCGCGAAATCACGCCCAGGGTTCCTTCCGAGCCGATGAACAGGCGGTCGGGACTAGGCCCAGCACCCGATCCGGGAAGTCGGCGCGTCTCCAGCACGCCGACCGGCGTCACGACGCGCAGGCTTTCGACGAAATCGTCGATATGCGTGTGAAGACTGGCAAAATGACCGCCCGATCGAGTCGCAATCCAGCCGCCAAGCGTCGAAAATTCAAAACTCTGCGGGAAGTGCCGCAACGTGAAGCCATGCGGCTTGAGCTGGTTTTCCAGGGACGGACCATAGGTGCCGCCTTCGATCGATGCAGCGCGCGATACGGGGTCCACTTCGACGACTTTGGAGAGATTGCGCAGATCGAGGGTGACGGCTGCCTTGTGCTTGATGCCGTCAACACGCGGCTCCACGCCGCCGCAGACGCTCGAGCCGCCGCCAAACGGCGTCAGCGAAGCGCCGACGGCGCCGCTCCAGTCCATCACCGCCGAAATCTCCGCCTCGTTGCGCGGATAAGCCACAACGTCGGGCGCACAATTGTAATCGCCAAGCATTGCCCTGACGTAATCCGGGTAGGACTTGCCGTAGGTGTGCGCGGCCCGATCGTAGCGGTCGGTGGTGCAAAAGGGGGCAAGTGAGGCCGGCGGCGCCACGCGTGGTTCCCGCAGGGAGAGATCGTCAAGGCCCGGAACAGCGATCGTGTCGAATTCGTCAGTTGCAAATTTCGCTCGGTAGCGGCCGAGCACGAACTTTCGCTCCTCCGCGCTCATGCCTTCGCCTTCGCGCCCCCAGCCGTAATGTTTTAGCCTTGCGCCAGTCATGAGCGTTCCCTCGTGTTTGGTTTCGAGCGCTTCTTGGTTCGAAGAAAATATTCTGAACGACAGCGCCGCGCCAGAGCGTTCTATTGTTTGCCGGCAACGGCTCGCTGGCGGTAATCTTGGTTTCATGAGTCCATTTGTACGATCGCCCGCCAAGAACGATCTAAGCATCCGGACGATGCGGCCGGACGAAATCTCGATAGCGGTGAATTGGGCCGCGGCCGAAGGCTGGAACCCCGGCGTCGCCGACGCTGCCTGCTTCGCCGCGGTCGATTCGGAAGGCTTCTTGATCGGCGAGCTCGACGGCACACCGGCCGCGACCGTCTCCTGTGTCAACTACAGCGCAAGCTTCGCCTTCCTCGGCTTCTACATCGTGCGAGAGGATTTGCGCGGGCGCGGCTATGGACTGCGCATATGGGATGCGGCCATTGCGCACGCCGGGCCACGCGTGATCGGGCTCGATGGCGTGGCAGCGCAGCAGCAGAACTACAGAAAGTCCGGGTTCGAACTCGCTTATGCCAACGTCCGTTACGGCGGCATCGTCGCGGCCCCGGATGCACCGCAGGCTGGCATCATGGCGCTGGCCGAAGTCCCGTTAGCGGCTGTTGAGGCGTACGACGCGACGGTGTTTCCGGCTCCGCGCTCCGCGTTCCTGCGCGCCTGGATCGGCTCGCCCGGGCATGTCGGTTGCGCCCTTATGCGCGACGGCGGGCTTGTCGGCTGGGGCGTGATCCGTCCATGCCGCAAGGGCTGCAAGATCGGCCCGCTGGTTGCCGACGACCGCGCCACCGCCGAGGTGGTCGTGTCGGCTTTGCTGGCCAGCGTCGGGGGCGGCGAGATCTTCCTCGACGTTCCCAGCATCAACCGCGATGCGGTCGCGTTGGCGCAAGACCTGGGGCTCGTGCCAGTGTTCGAGACTGCGCGTATGTATACTGGCCCGATCCCGCCGTTGCGGCTGGAGCGGGTATTCGGCGTCACCACCTTTGAGCTGGGGTAGTGTCCCGCGAACAATGGCGACGTCGCACCGTCTCTATTGGGAACGGCTGCGTCTCAAAGCCGACGTTCGGCAAACCGGCCACCTCGGCCAAGTGCCATGAGAGGACATGGGCGGCTTCATTCCTCGTGCATCGTGACGGCCGGATTTTCGCCGGATCCTTCAGCTATCTGATATTTGCGATAAGATCGCCCTGCTCACCCGAAGGCGACGCAAATGGCAGTTCAGGCTTCCTCGCTTACCCGTGCCCGGTTCGCGGTCGCGGTCGTTTTGGCGGCAGTCCTTTCGGTGGCGTGCGCGTTTCGTGCCGTCGTGCATGCGGCGCCGCCTGTGCCCGACAGCGTGTCGCTCGGCGAGTCGACGATAGTTTGGAGCACCGTCAAGTACGCGACCGATGCGGGGAATGGTCTGGTCAGCGGATCGCTCGACGCGAACACCATTGTCGATCATACGTTCAAGGCCTATGTGCTCGAGAATCGCTATCTGAAGGTGACGCTGGTGCCCGAATTCGGCGGGCGCATTGTTTCCATCATTTACAAGCCGACCGGCCACGAACAACTCTATCGCACGCAAGTCGGCGTGCCCTACGGGATGAAGGGCGGCATGTTCTATTACGACTGGATGATGGTGTATGGTGGCATCTTTCCCACGTTCCCGGATGCCGAGCACGGCAAGACCTGGCTGAAGCCGTGGGATTTCAAGGTGGTGAAGGAAAGTGCCGGCGAAGTCACGGTGTCGATGTCGCTGAAAGACGATTTCGCCTATAGCGCGGCGCCGAGGCAGTTCAGGCCAGGCTCGACGGGCATCGAAGCGACCAGCACTATCACGCTGAAAGCCGACCGCGCCGCGCTCGACGTGCGCGTGGTGCTGCAAAATCCGCGGGACGAGCCGATCGACTATGAGTACTGGACCTGCGCGACGCTGGCGCCTGGGTCGGACCCGAAAAATCCCAAAGCGACCGGCGGCGCCGAAATCATCGCGCCGATCCAGGCCTACAGTACACCCCGCTGGTCGGCCGATCTGGCCGACGGCGACGAGAGCCTGGGTCCGGGCCAGAGCCGTTTCGAAAAGCTGCGCTTCTTCAGGAACTGGCCGACGATGGGCATCGCCTACGCGGCGCCCGATATGCAGGGCGGGAATTTCTGGGGCGTGATCAACCACGACAACGAAGAGGGGATCATCCGCATCGCCGACAATGCGGTCACGCCGGGCCTGAAAATGTGGACGTGGGGATTTCCGTCGTTCACGAACGAAACCGATGCGCGCAAGGACCCGACCCCGCAGCGGCCTTACATCGAATTGTGGGCGGGGGTGTCGGACCAGTTTTTCCACAGTGCCAGGTTTCCCGCACTGGGCCGGGTATCGGTTCCGGAAACCTACAGCCCGACCGTCGGCATGAGCAATGTGACGCATGCGAACGGGAATATCCTGATCAATCTCTCGACCGAGGCGGCAAGCGTGCATCTTCAGTTCTTCAGCATCGAACCGGCCAGGCCGCTGCGCGTAACGTTGAAACAGGGCGATCGGGTATTGTTCGACGACGCCGTGAACGCCGACCCGAGAAACGGAAATCGCATTTCCGCGGCGATTCCGGCGGGCCTCAGCGGCGGACAGGTGCAGCTGACGATCAGGACCGCGGAAGGCATTGAGCTGATCGCGGCCGAGACGAAAATAAAGTAGATCGTGCCGACGTCCGCGAGGTGCCGGAAGCGGGCGTCACGATTGGTATCGGCAGATCATGCTTCCCTGGCAATCCAGTCGGCGATCCGCGCGATGCACTCTTCGTCGGTGTAGTAGGCTGCATGGACAAGTGTTTCGTCCCTTTCAACCGATTTCAGCAACGACGTCATGTCGGCCGCGGTGACCGCGAGCTTCGAGAATGTCTGGGAAATGTCTCCAAGATGTCCCGCAATCCAGGCGTTGCGCTTGTCGAGGGCACGCAGCTCCGCTCCGCTTGGCATGTTTTCATAGCTGACATAATCGGGCTGCTGCTCCACCGCCGGAATTTTGAACCGGTAGCTTTCCAGTCCCATGATCATCTTCAGGAGCACCGGCCAGCCCGCAGCGCGCACCCCGTAAGTCGCCATTGAGGGAAAGATGCTGGCCAGCGACCCGCCGCGGCGGAGACACCAGCGAAAAGGCGACCAGAAAGCCGAGAAAAACGTCTCTCCGAAGAACGAAGTGGAGGCCAATACCAGCAAGAACAGGAGCAGGGCAAAGGGCGTTGAAAGGCCGGGTAGCCAAGTTTGCAGCAGGAAAGCAATAAAAGCGGCACCGAGACTCAACAGGTAAATCGAAATCAGCGCCAGCTTGGCGAAGATTCCCAGGTCGTGAAACGACCGTGCGCCGTGGATTCGGGCCACGGTCCTGCCTTGCGAAACAGCGGAGCGCAGCGACGAAAACAGGTAAACGAAGAAATTCGTGTCGATCGCTATCGGGTTGCTCATGCCGCCGAGATGATGAAGGACTTGCCAGGCTTCGTCGTAGGGGCTGCCGACGGCCAGCACTATCGGTTTGGTCTGGCTCGCAATGTCGAGGCCGCGCCGTCGCATGCGGCCGAAGATCATGGCAAGGAGAAAAACCGCGGCAAGCCCAAACAGGATCTCGTCGAAATTCAGTTCGTTCCATCGAAGGTCATTCCAGCTTGATCTAACGTCATATGACGCAAACGCGATGAGTGACGCAAAACCGATCCACGAGACCAACTGCAGAAGCCTGAATCGTGTTTTGGCCCTCTGCAATATTGGCGACATCGTATCCAGGAACGGTGTGCCCAATGTTACCAGCTTGCCCTGGGGCTTTTCGGAATCCAGCGTCGTCGCGAGATGCGGGAGCGCCTCGACCAGAACGTTGCCGCCGTGACTATGCGCGACGATGTGACAGTGCCAGCCGTCGCCCCGGAGCTTCGCCACATAATCCGCCAGCGCGGCTGCCGCCAGCGTGCGATCGATCCAGTTGTTCTCGCCGGACCAATGGAAGGCAGGATTTCCCGGGCCGCAATGCGCCCAGCACCGGGCGGAAGAGCCGCGCGCCTGTAATGCTGCGTCAAGCCTGGCGATAAACGGCTCGCCGCATGGCCGCTCATCAACGGGCTGGTACCATTTGCGTTCTGCCGGGTCCGGCGCCGCCCAGGTGCCGTGCACGACAATCACGGTTTCGTTCGCTGATTTTTCCATAGGCGTCCACGGTCAAGAAAATCCAGTTGAGTTGAAAAATTCGGTCAATCTATCTCTGGCAGTATGGATTTCGCTCCATGGCAAGGCAACCCCACGGGGCGCGCTCAAGTCAGCTTCGGGTCGCAAAGCGGACGCACGGCAGGTGTCCAACGTCAGCCTGGGCCGCAGCTTGCGGGATCTGGCCAGTGGCCGGGACGACCCTCATGAACGACCCTCATGCTATTGCTGGCCCGGGACACGCGCGCTAGGCTCGGCCGAATTGGGGCGGGAGGCACGCGTGACTACATCGGACGACAGCAGGATTTCTGAAGACCGCCGCGAGGCGCTACGCTATGCGCTTGCGATCGGCAGCGGCGCAGCGCTCGCCGCCGCCGTTGCAAGCCCGGCATCGGCGCAAAGCGCGGCGGACAACACGCTCGATCGCATCCGCGCCAACAAGGTGCTGCGCATCGCGGTGCTGCCGGGCGAATTGCCGTACTTCAACAAGGACCTCGCCACCGGCAACTGGTCCGGCTTCTCGATCGAGATGGCCAACGACATTGCAAAGCTGCTCGACGTCAAACTTGAATATACCGAGTCGACGTACGGAAATTCGATCCTCGATTTGCAATCGAACAAGATCGACCTCGGCTTTGCCCTTAATCCGACCCCGCAGCGGGCGTTGGTGGTGGATTTTACCGCCACCGTATTTCCGCATCCGTTCGGCGCCATGCTCAAGAAGGGGCTGGACGCCAAAACCTGGGCCGACATCAACAAGCCCGAGGTCAATATTGCGGTTGATGTCGGCTCCGCCAACGAGGCGGTGGCGCGCCGTTTCGCGCCCAATGCGACCATCAAGTCGCTGAAGTCGCGCGACGAGGTCATGCTCGAAATGTCGTCGGGCCGGGTCGATTGCGTGGTCAATGCGCTGGTGCTGGGCCTGACCGCGATCGCCAAGAACCCGAATCTCGGCACCTACAAAATCCTGCAGTCACCCTCGGTTGCCATCCCCAGCAGCATGGCGGTCCGGCGCGAGCCCGACAAGCGCTGGCGCGATTTCCTCTCGGTGTGGGTCGACTACAACCGCGGCATCGGGCAGATGCGCGAATGGTTCATCAAGGGGCTGGCGCTGAGCAACGTGAAACCGGAAGACGTGCCGGTTGAACTCAATATCTGAGAGACTGTGAAACGCTGAGGCGCGGTGAAGCTATCCCGGACCTCATCCTGAGGAGCGGCGTCTTCGCCGCGTCTCGAAGGATGGCCGCGAGTCCGTGCGTTGGGTCCATCCTTCGAGCCGCTTACACCTTGTCGTAGGTCAGGCCACGCTCGAGCCGCCGTGCAACAAGCGTGGCGGGGAACAGGATCGCAAAGTAGATCAGGGCCACGATCGTATACACTTCCAGCGGCCGATAGGTGTCAGCGTTGATCAGGGTTGCGTTGTAGACGAGGTCAGGCACCGCAATGACTGAAACCAGCGACGTGTTCTTCAGCTGCGTCACCGACTGGTTGACGTAAGGCGCCAGCATCGGTTTGAGCGCCTGCGGCAGGATCACCAGCCTCAGGATGTGCCGTGCCCGCAGCCCCAGCGCCCGCGCCGCGTCCCATTGTCCGATGTGTATGCTCTCGATGCTACCGCGGACGATTTCGGCGTAGAAGGCGCCGCCATAGAGCGAGAGCACGCTGATGGCGGCGACATGCGCCGGGATGTTGACCCCGAGCACCACCGGAAGCGCGTAGTAGAACCAGATGATCTGGACCAAAAGCGGCGTGCAGCGGAACAGTTCGATATAGGCGAGCAGCAGCCAATCGATCACGGGCCAGCGCCGCAGCCGGAGGATGCCGACGATCAGGCCAATCAACGTTCCGAGCACGATGGTGCCGATGGTGTAGGCAATGGTCCAGCCGAGCCCGAGCCAGAACAGATGGCTGTATTTGCCGAGGATCGCGAAATCCCAGACGTAGTTCATGCCGGGCCCCGCTGACTGCAACCCGCTTGTTTGCCGTTCGCCGGCATCAGAGGTAGCGGCTCGGCGCAAACGGCGTGGAATCGAATGGTGGCGCGGTTCCGCCGATCATGGCGGCAATCGCGGCCCCGGTCGCAGGTCCGGTCGTGAAGCCGATGTGCTGGTTGCCGAACGCGAGCCACAGGCCGGCATGCCGCGGCGCCGGCCCGATCATCGGCAGGCTGTCGGGCAGCGTCGGCCGCGCCCCGCGCCAGGGATCGCCGACCGCCTCGCCGAATTCGACCACGCCGCGTGCCAGCGGAACCACCTGATCGAGCTGGGCGAACGAGGAGGGCGCATCGCGGTCGGTCAATTCGACGCCGCTGGTGACGCGAATCCCGTTCTCCATCGGCGACATCAGAAAACTGCCTTCGGCATCATGGATCGGACGTAGCAATGAACGTGCCGGGTTCGGCTTGAACTCGCGATGGTAGCCGCGCTCATAGGCCAGCGGAACGCGATAACCGAGCGGGCGCAGCAGATCCGCCGACCAAGGTCCAAGTGCCACCACGACATGGCGCGCGCGAATTTCGCCGTCGGCGAGCGCTACGCGCCAGCCGTTGTCGTCCGGCGCGATTGCCTTGATATCCGACTGATGGATATCGCCACCGGAGCCCGTAAACATCCGCGCATAGGCCTTGACCACCGCGCCTGGCGAGTCGACCGAGGCGGTCTGCGTGTGCAGGAGGCCGACCTTGTAGACCGGCAGGATGCTGGGCTCGAGCCCGGAAATCGCCTGCCGGTCGAGCAGCCGGCTTTCGATGCCATATTCGGTCAGGAGCGCCTGCTCTTGCTTTGCCGCGGCGACCGCGTCGCTGCGCCATGCCTTCAGCCAGCCGGTCTCGCGGATGCGCTGCGCCGCTTCCGCCTTCACGATCCATTCCCGGTGCAGTTTCAACGATGCGCCGATCAATCCGTGCAGCGCGGTTGCCCGCGGCCGGAGACGCGACGCTGTCGCATTGGCCAGAAACCGGATCACCCAATCCGCGTTGCGGATCGACCAGCCCGGATTCCAGCGCAGCGCCGCGTGCCGGTTGGTCAGATATTTCGGCAGCGCGCTCCAGAGCGACGGATTGTTGAGCGGCGATATCGACCCGCTACTGAGAATGCCGGCATTGCCGTAGGAGGTTTCGCTGCCCGGCTCGCGCCGGTCGACCAGGATGACCGACAGGCCGCACTGCCGCGCGGCATAGGCCGCAGACACGCCGACGATGCCGGCGCCGAGTACGACGACATCCGCTTGCTTGCCCGTGAAATTGTTCGCCATCGACCCACCCTGAAAAAACCGGAAGAGATTTACATGAGCGTCAGGCCGCCATCGACCGGCAACAGGGCTCCCGTCACATGTCCAGCCTCCGGCGACAGCAGAAAGGCGACCGTTGCCGCCACTTCGTCGGGCGCGGCCAATCTTCGCTGCGGATTGGCCGTGGCGGCCGATTGCCAGGCCTGCGCGTCCAGCGCTCCGAACAGCCCGGCATCCTTGCGCGTATAGCCGGGCGCGACGACATTGGCGGTTGCGCCCGAGGGAGCGAGTTCAATCGCAAGACAGCGGACCAGCACCTCGAGGGCGGCTTTGGCCGCCCCGGAAGCCGGATAGGTCGAATCGGGCGTAAATCGATGTGCGGCAAAACTGCTGATGGCGACGACGCGTCCCTGCGATCCCCGCGTCAGATCCGGCAATGCTGCGGCCGTCAATTCGTGAAACGCCGACGCCATGACCGCGAATGCCCGCTCCAGTCCCGCGCGCGGCAACTGCGCGAAACCGCGCCGGTCGGCAAAGCCCGCGGCGTGGACGATCGCATCGACGGCGCCGAACGCGGCGCGCGCCGCGTCAACGATCCCGGATGCGGTGCCGGCGTTGACGAGGTCACCGGTGCAGAATTCGACTTTGGCGCCGGCGCGCCGGCAGTCCGCGGCAACCGCTTTCAATCGTTCGAGCCCTGCCGCGTCGGCCCCTTGTCCATGCAACACCAGGCACTGATCGTTCGCGGCCAACCGGCGCGCGACCGCGGCTCCGATCCCGGAGCCGCCGCCGGTGATGATTGAAACGCGCATGAACCCCCGTTCCCGATGCTTTGATCGGGCCAACTATAGGTGGCGCAATTGCGAATGCCAACAATCGCAGGCGGCGCCGCGCGCCACCGCAACGAGGGATGTCAATTCCCGCCTCCCGGATCGCGGAGGTCGCGCGCCTCCGTTGGACGATCTGGTGCCGGGTTTTTTGAATGGCGATACGTCGCCCAAGCAAGAGCAGCGCCGGCGAGCACGCGGCTCGCCGGCGTCGCACATCTCACGGCCCGTATTTGGGGGCCGGCGTCTGGTTGAAGTCGTTCTCGTCGGCAACGCAGGTAAAATTCGCCGCGATGCTGGTGCTGCCGCTGCCGTTGTACTTTGCGACCTTGGGGTAGACGCAGAGTGGCCGGGTCATCGCAACCGCAGGCGGCGTATCGGCGACGAACTTGGTGGCGATGATGGTTTCCGGCGCCGTGCCGGTCTCGACCCAGGTGACGAGCGGTGTGAGCGCGTCGAACGCGTTGGGGCCGGGCCCGCCCGAACAGTGGTAGAGCCCGGGCGCCATGAACAGCCGGGCGTAGCTCTGGGTCCGCTGCAGCGCCGGGTTGCCAGCCCCGAAGCTGGCCTGCTGGAATCCATGGCTGTCGTTCCCCACCAGCGCGTTGAAGTAGTTGATGCTGCTCTGCGACGGGATCAGGGGGTCGGCCCAGCCGTGATACATGAGGAGCTTGCCGCCGTGCTCCCGAAACTCGCCGAGATCGGTGCTGTTGGCGTTCAGCACCGCGGCAAGCTGGTCATCGACGGTGTCGACGGCGTGGTGGAAGTCAAAATTCGCGAAATTGACTGCGCTCGCCGGATAACCGAAGCTCGGGCCGAACACCCAATAGAACAGGCCGTCGAAGGCCGGCTCGGGAAGTCCCTCCTGAAACGCCAGGCCGAGCGCGAGCACATTGTCGGTCTCGGTGCCGCGTGCGGGGCCCGGATTGATGACCTGCCCGTTCACCGGGTCAGTCGCGCCGCCGTAGTATTTCTGCATGGTCGTGACCTGGTCGGCCGTCAGGCACGCGGGAGGCACCTGACCGCCGGTGCACTGCAGCACCTTGGGATCAAAATGACAGTCGCGCGGATCGGTCAGGAACTGGTCGGTGCTGGCGCCGCCGTCGCGGCCGACGCACTGCTTGAGCACGGCCTGGTTGATCAGCGTCATCTGGCCGGGCTGGATCAGCCGGCCCGGGCTCGCGTGGGCGTCCTGCCACCCGAAAAGTCCTGCCATGTGCAGATGCGTGCGATTGAACGCCGGCGCGCCCGCCAGGATGCCGTCATAATCGTTCGGGAAACGCTGCGCTTCCATCAGCGCGTTCTGGCCGCCGGTGGAGCATCCGGCGAAATAGGCCTTTTGCGCCTTCTGCCCGTAGAACGCGTTGGCGATCTCCTTGCCCCGCACGGTCATCCCGTGGATCGCGCGGTAGCCGAAATCCTTGATCCGCTCGGGATGTCCGAACAACCCCGTCGACGGCGCCGCCGGATCGCCGAACGCAATCGCCAGCGGATTGCCCATGTTGCCGTCTGAACCGCAGAACAGCGGGCTGCATCCCGAGGACCCGGTGCCGAGATCGCTGTTGGACGAAGCAAAGCCGGCCTGGATGCCACTGGCGAGTTCGTTGTAGGTGATCACGCCCTGGAAGCCGCCGCCGCCGGTGCCGAGGAATCTGCCGTTCCACCCGCTTTCGGGCAGCCAGACCTCGATCTTGATGGCGGAATCCGAACTGGGAGTGAGGGTCGCGGTGACCCGGCAGAAGGGCGGAAGGCCGGTGATCGGCGCCGAGCCGGGGGGGACGAACACCCCGGTGGTGTTGTCGGCTGCCGAATTGATCGTGGTGTGCTGCAGTTGCAAGGATTGGAGATTGGTACACGGCGTGGCCATCGCGGGCGTGCTGGCAATCGCTACACCGGCAAACAAGGCCATAGCCGCGCCGATGAGATAGGGTCGATGTCGCATCATTCTGTCCTCCCCGATTGTTGTCGTTTTGTAGGACCGGCAGGATACCGGATCGACGTCTCAACTCAAGGATGAACTCGCGCAAGCGTGTCGATCCTTGCCCTGCGGGCCATCCGATAGGTGGAATTTACTTCTTGATAGCCGTCACGGCTGAGCACTGCGATCGCCGGTCGTCCCGGTCCGGGTCAGCTTCGCACTGCAAAGCAGACATCCTCACGGCCCGTCGGCCTGTCTCGAAACCCGCCGGCGACGGAGTGAGACGCGGAGGGCAGAGTAAACCACGATCCGGCGTCGGGGTTCCATCTCCGTGAAAATAACCTCTGGTTGAAACACTATCCAAAACGGACAATGATATTCGCGAGCCGAAAGCACCGGCTCGCCAAAAAAAGACAAGGGAGCGACGAAATGCTTAAAACTCGAACATTGTTGTGCACCGCCGTCGGCATGCTGGCCGCAGCGACGTTTGCAACCAACGCATTCTCGATGGAGCGCGAGGGAGGGGCCGTCCGTTTGCTGACGACCGTTCCGATCCCCGGAACGAGCGCGAACACGACTGGCGGCAACATGTACGTGTTCGACATCAGCTTCGTCGATCAGGCGACGCAGACATATTATCTTGCCGACCGCTCCAATGCGGTCGTCGATGTCGTCGACGCAAGAAGCAACACGCTGATTTCCCAGATCGCCGCCAAGCCTGCCTTCAAGGGCTTCACCGGCAACAACGGCACCTCGGGGCCCAACGGAGTCGTTGCGGCGTTTCCGTGGCTCTTTGTGACCGACGCCAACAGCCGCGTGGTCACGATCAATCTGCGCACCGGCAATACGGTGAGCGACGTCTCTACCGGCGGTGCGCCGGGCCTACGCGCGGACGAACTGGCATATGATGCCAAGGACGGACTGCTGCTTGTCGTCAACAACGCCGACACGCCACCCTTTGCGACGCTCATCAACGTCAACCAGGTGAGCGGTGCTCTCACCGTCGCAAAGCGAATAACGTTTGATACGATGCATACCGGGGTCAACGCGACCAATGGCGCCGAACAGCCGGTGTGGGAGCCGGTGACGGGCAAGTTCTATCTGTCGATCCCGCAGGTAGGCCCGAATTTGAAGGATGGGGCCGTCGTCCGGATATCAACTGCCGGCACGGTGGAAGTGCAATATCCGATCCAGTTCTGCCAGCCAGCAGGGCTGACCGTGGGTCCCAACGTCGATCTGCTCGCCGGCTGCAACACGGTTTTTGACACCGCGGGCAATGCCTGGGATCCGACGAAGAATGTGACCGCGGCGCCGATTCAGGTAATTCTCGACGCCAGGACGGGTGCAATCGACAAGATGGTGCCCGGCGTCGGTGTTGGCGACGAGGTATGGTTCAACAAGGGTGACGGAAATTACTACACGGCCTCCTCGACCAGCCCGTTGCGTCCGACCGAGGTCATCGCCGCAACACCCCTGACCGCTCAGGGAGCCGCGATCCTCGGCGTCATCGATGCGCGCGAGAAGACCGTCAAGCAACTGGTGCCCACCTTCAACGTGCCTGCGGTAACCACGGGCCCGCTCCTTCATGCGGCGAGCACGGCCCATTCGGTCGCCGCCAATGCCGAAAACAACCATGTGTTCGTTCCGCTTGGTGCAAATAATGCGTTCCCCAACTGCCTGACCGGATGCATCGCAGTGTACGGGGCGGGGGCGCGCATGGACGAAAGAGCCGAAAGATAGGCTGAGCCGGTGAAGAGGTCGCGGCTCAAGAGCCGCGACCTCCTGCCGGGTTAACGCGCCCTGCGCGCCAAGGCGATGCCGAATGCCGGTTTGGGGTAAAGCTGACGGTTATTACGCCAGACGGCCGCACTCGCTTCACCGCCCGACATAAGCTCTTGCTTGTGCCAGTTCTGGACGCTCGGTATCGGCGTTCTTTGCGAGCGTGAGCAGCCCGCCGTAATATGTGGCGGCCTTATCGCGATCGCCCGCGGCCTCTGCGGCGCGCGCGGCCCCATAGTATCCGCGGAAGCGGTTCGGCTCGCGCTGCTGCGATGCTTCATACTCTCTAAGCGCGAGAACCGGCTGGCCGGACTCGTACAGCATATCACCGAGCAATTCGCGGGCAGGCAAGATACGGCCGGGCGTGACGATGTGTTTTTCGTTCCTGTCCTCGAGATCGGCGGCTTCGCGCATCAGCCTCAGGGCGTCGTCAACATTCTTGTGGGCGAATGCGATCCAGCCCGCGACCGCGCGCTGCTGAATTTCCACCTCCGTGGCCCAGTAAATATTGCCGGCATCGGCGAGCTTCTGATGCCGGACGGCAAGATCGGAAGCAGCTTGTTCGGCGGCTGCCGCATCGCCGGAGCGGGCGGCGCCGATCGCGCGGGCAAACAGCGTGATCGCTTCCGTGTAGGCAAGACCGCCCGCCACGGGTGAGAGTTGCTTCGCCGCGAGCCAGTCGCCGCGCTCCAGCGCATAGCGGGCCGGCATCGCGGCCGAGGCGTAGGCCACGGCGCCCTGTGACGGAGACGCCGTCACCTTGAATGCGTCCGCCATCACACCGAGTGCAGCCGCATCGCGTGCCAATTGCAGGTCCGCATAAACCGCGTAATCGCTGGCGTGATAGGCTTCGGGCAACTCGCCGCCCCTGATCGCCACATCAAAGGAGCGCCGGTTGGTCGATGCCGAGTCTTCCCAGGCGCCCACCCGCGTGAAGATATGCGACGGCATGTGCAACGCATGCGGCGCGTCGGGCGCGATGCCGGCGTAGAGGCGCGCTGCGGTGAGGCCCCGGGCGGCGAGCGGGGGCGCGTCATATGAATGGATGAGATAGTGCGCGATCCCGGGGTGATCGGGATGTTTGGCAAATTGTTGCTCCAGGATTGCCGCGGCCCGGGCGTAAGCCGCGTAGGTCTGGTCGGCTTGCGATTGCGTGCCCGCAATATACAGCGCGCTGAATATCTGGGCTTCGTCATCATCCGGGTAGCGGGCCGCCAGCGCTTCGTAAGCCCTTGAGCGGGTTTCCTGGCGGGCGCGCTCGGGGCGGTTGGCCCAATCCTGATAGTAGGCGCCAACAGCTTCGATGTAATCGCGCTCGCGCGCCGTGGTCGGTATCTGGCGCGCGAGATCGATCATCGCCTGTGCCTTTTCGGCGTCCTTTGGCAGCGGGCCGGCGCCGCCCAGCGGATTCGTCATCAGCAGCGAAGCGATGCCCCAATACGCGATCGCGCAGCTGGGATCCCTGGCCAGCACATCGCGGAAAACCTGCTCGCCCGCGCTGAACCAGAACGAGTGCAGCATGGCGACGCCGCGCGCCATGTCCGCCTGTACGGCGGGGGCGCACGAGTTCGAAAAATTGACGTTGCCGACCTGGCCATGCGCGCCGTGGCCCTCGTGTTCATCATGGCAAAGTGCGGCGGCAGTCGTGAACAGAAGCGCGGCGACGCTGGCGATGACTGTGCGCTGTTTCATGATGAGTGCTCCACCTGAACCAAATTCACGCTGAAGAATAATATCTGTTACCGGGGCGGGTGTCGAAGGGCAGGAACGTTTTTTCGGCTGGTCGGCCGATCCATGGCCGATGTTCCGTTTGGGTCAAAAGCGCCGTTTTGACCCTCTGCCGATCACGGACATCGTCAGCGCCGGTCGGCGGGGGCGTGCTTCCGATGCAATGGATCCGGTTACAACAAAGAGAGACGCAATAAATACTTGTTTGAGCACACAGGACTCCGAACTAATGGGTCCTGCCCCAAAATTAGAAACCAAGAACAGTTCGGCGAAATTGGGTCTGACGAACGGTCGGAAGAGGCGGATACCTCCGCGGACAGACCAGCAGTCCCCGTGGCCGCAGCGGTTTTGGATACCGGCCCCTTACTATCTTCGAGAACGCACCGAAAGTTTGGGGCACGACTATTTCAAAAGTCGCAAAAGAGCTTGCCCGGCTTTTGAGTTCAATTCCTTGGCGTCCAACGTCCCATCGTGATCTGGATCTGCGGCACTGAAACGCTGCTCGACTACCGCGAGATACTCGTCCTTCGTGAGCGTTCCATCGTGGTCCGGATCGGCAGCGGCCAACTCCTTCTGCGTCAATCTGCCAGCCAATTCACGTTTGTCGAGAGTGCCATCATGGTCCCGATCCAACTTGTCGAACAACGTTGATGCAGCCTTTTTCGCTTCCGCGAGGTCGACCGTGCCATCGTTATCCGTGTCAAGCATTCGAATCCAATTGGACTGGCGGGACTTCGCCAGGACCGGCGACCCGCCGACCAGCGAAGCACCGGCGACAAGAGCAATAACCAAGGTGCGCCGCGATATCATGGGGTGACCTTTCCCGGTTCTGATTTGTACTGGGCAACTCCGTCGGCGAACGCGAGTTCCCAGCGGGGATGGCGCGAGACGCCCCTAGTCGGACTGATCTGGCGTTGCGCGCCCTCGGCGTCATCCTTGATCCAGACGTCTGCCAAAACCACGGCGGTCATGGCTCCCGATGATGTCCCGGGAAATGCCGGCCATGCGGAGCCCGCTCTCGTCCAGCAAGCCTGGGGAACGGCCCCTGTAACCCCACCACAGAAGGGTAAAATCGATCGGCGTTGCCTATAGTTTGTCGGCTATTGTAAAGACGACATCTGGAAATTCTCACACCGCGATACCGCACAATGGTGCAGGGGGCGATGACGTGGGAGCCAAAGATGGACCAACCGACCCAATCGTATCGAAACAGGTTGCTGCAACTGCTGCCGCGTTCGGATTTTGATGCGCTGCGTCCACATCTAAAGGCGGTTACTCTGGAATATCGCCAGCCGCTCTTTGAAGCCAACCAACCTTTGCGCAGCGTCTATTTCCCGGTGACCGGGGTGGCATCCCTTGTGAACACGATGGCGGACGGATCGGCCGCCGAGGTCGGCACCATCGGCAATGAAGGCATCGTGGGATTGGCGATCCTTTTGGGCGATGAACTTACACCCATGTCGGCCTATGTGCAGGTCCCGGGTACCGGGCTGCATTTGCGAGCCGAGATCCTGCAATCGGCGCTTCAACGCAGTGCGGGCATGCGCACCGTGATGCTGCACTACGCCCACGCCTTCTTCGATCAGGTGGCGCAGTCGGCGGCCTGCAACCACTTCCATTCCATCGAACAGCGGTGCTGCCGCTGGCTGCTAATGACGCATGACCGGGTACAGTCCGATCAATTCCTGCTGACGCAGGAATTCCTCGGGATGATGCTCGGCGTGCAGCGCACCGGTGTGACCCTCGCGGCCCGCAAGTTGAAGCGTGATGGCTTGATCGAATATCGTCGCGGACAGGTGTCGATCCTCAATCGCAAAAAGCTCGAACGCCGTACGTGCGAATGCTATGCCGTCAGCAAGCGGGAATTCGACCGGCTACTGGGCCCTCCCACAGGCTCACATGCCTGAATGCTCGAAGCGTTGCTTCGGTCCAAAAGCTGCAGTCTCACAGTCCCAAAGTGAGGTCCAGCTTTGGCCGGAACAGCCGACATTGATCAATGCGATCGACCGGTCGGAACGGCGCCGTTATTGGCAAATACGAACCTCCCGCCCCGGCGACCTCCGGGAATTTCCGGAAAATCCGGGAGTCACGCTGGGCGAATTTCCTGAGCCAGTTCAATGTGATTTGCCCTGTCCAGTCCCTTCCGAGAAAATATTCCTGTTTTCATCTGACCCAAATCAGGTCTAGAAATCCGGCCGTCCCGTTCCTCACGAGGGGCGTTGGCCATCGTCACGAACGTTGGGATGGGATGCGGTGGACGCGGCAGCGTCAGGCGTGAAACGGAATCGCAGGGCGGGTTTCCCGTGAGCGATCGCCGGCACGCAGACGACGGCGCTGCTACCCCGGTTTCGCGAATGCTTCGGCGAGTGTGCACAGCCGGCGAAGCCTCTTGGCGAAGACGGGTCGCGGACGGCAAAACCGTGTGGTCCTGGCACCCGTTGCTGGTGTCAAGTCGGCGGAGGTTTTTCGAACCCAACCGGGTTCGGCAAAACCATTAATCCGCCGGCGACGGTGACAAGACGAATTCGTCGCCGAGGAGAGCACGGCATAAGCCGTAAAACCATTGCGCGGGGAATGCCGGGTGTTCCGGGGTACCTGTGGTGACTACCCTGTGCTTACTACCAATGCACAGGGGCTGCGGGTGCAGCGGGCACCCGGCATTTCCCTGCGCCCTCACTTATCGAGGGTGGTTTGTACAAAAACTCGGGCGCCTCGCGCCGCGGGATCGCGAAGTCATATCCCGAAATTCTATCCCCTTAGCTCTTTGAAATTTGAATCGGGAAGTCGCTGCGGGCGTCGTAGAGTGGCAATGCGCAAGCGGGCAGACAAGCCCGCGATTTTGAATGCAGTCGGAGGAGGGTCTCATGTACGCCGCGATCCGTCAGGGCAAGGCAAAGACCGGCATGGCCGAGGAATTGACGCGCCGGATCAAGGAAGGCGCCATTCCGATCATCAGCGATGTCGAAGGCTTCATGGCCTACTACGTGGTCTATGCCCCCGACGACACCGTGACCGCGATCAGCCTCTTCAACAATCACGCCGGCGCCGAGGAAGCGAACCGGCGCGTGCTCGCCTGGATCGAGAAGGATCTTGCGCCGCTCCTCGTCGGCCCCGCCACGGCGTTCGCCGGTCCGGTGATCGTGCATACGCTGGCGTGAGGCCCTGCGACGCCATTGCGAGGAGCGTAAGCGACGAAGCAATCCACTCTTTCTTCGCGCGTCGAGATGGATTGCTTCGCTAGCGCTCGCAAAGACGGCCTCAACACTGGATTCAGCTTGTCGCCTCACAATTCCCGCGCATTGGAGAATGCAAACGACGACACCCGCCTTGTGTTTTCGTCGAGGATCAAGGTCCGTGTGATCGGCGGCTCGGCGCGCTGGCTGCAGTTTTCGCGTTCGCACAGCCGGCAATTGACGCCGATCGGGGTGCCCTCGGTTTTTTCCAGATCCATGCCGGTGGCATAGATCAAGCGCGAGGCGTGGCGGATTTCGCAGCCGAGGCCGATCGCGAAGCGCGGCTGCGGTTGCGGATGCGGCGCCACCGGCCGGCGCACCATTTGCGCGATGGAAAAATAGCGCGTGCCGTCGGGCAGCTCGATCACCTGTTTGAGCAGGCGGTCCGGGGTGTCGAAGGTCGAGTGCACGTTCCAGAGCGGGCAGGTGCCGCCGAATTTCGAGAACGGGAAGGTGCCGGAGGAAAACCGCTTGGAGACATTGCCGGCGTTGTCGACGCGCAGCATGAAGAAGGGCACGCCGCGCGCATTCGGCCGCTGCAGCGTGGTGAGGCGATGGCAGATCTGCTCGAAGCCGGAATTGAAACGCTGCGCCAGCACGTTGACGTCGTAACTCAGCGTTTCCGCCGCGTTATGGAAGGCCTGATACGGCATCATGGCGGCGGCGGCGAAGTAATTCGCCAACGTAATCCGGTACAGCCGCCGCGGCGTGTCGTCGAGCGGGCCGGCGCGATTGATAATGGTCTCGAAGCTGGTGCTGCATTCGGCAAGCCCGATCTGGAACGCGAGCTGGAACGCGCGGCCGGGGCCGTCGACCAGTTCGGAGATCAACAACTGCCGGCGATGCCGGTCGAACCGCCGCAGCGTCTCGCGCATCACGTCGACCGGCATGATGCGGGTCACGATCGAATGCTTTTCACGCAGCCGTGCCGCCAGCGCCGCAAACAATTGCTCGGCCGGCACGTTCAGTTCGTCGCGCAGGGTTTCCGCCGCGGTTTCCAGCTCCGGGAAATAATTGCGGTTGGCCTCGATCAGGTCGCGGATGCGCTCGATCGGGTTGGCTTCGAATCGCGTGCCCTCGTCGCGGTCGGCCATTTGCGCCGCGACCAGGGTCTCGCCGCGGCGGGCTTC
Source organism: Bradyrhizobium erythrophlei (assembly GCA_900129675.1). Lineage (GTDB taxonomy): Bacteria > Pseudomonadota > Alphaproteobacteria > Rhizobiales > Xanthobacteraceae > Bradyrhizobium > Bradyrhizobium erythrophlei_A. The sequence goes on from FSRD01000002.1 coordinate 1,004,461, forward strand.
GGTATAGGCGGCATACAGCCGTTGCAATGAATGGGTGACGCCAGGGCACAATTCGGCGAGATCGCGCAGTTCCTGTTTCGGCAGGTCGATCTGGCGGAACAAGGGATCGGAGAAGATCTCGTTCAGTTCGGCGAAGAAGCGATCCTCGTCGGCGGTGGCGAGGTCGCGCAGATCGAGATCATAGGTTTCCGCCAGCCGCAGCAGGATCTGCGCCGTCACCGGCCGCTGGTTCCGCTCTATCAGGTTGATATAGCTCGGAGAAATGCCGAGCCCCTCGGCGATCTGGGTTTGCGACAGGCCGAGTTGCTGACGGATCCGCCGGAATCTCGGGCCGACAAACAGTTTCTTTCCGGAATCACCCGCCATGGCAGCCTCGCCGACCTAATTCTGTGACAAAAATTACAAAGTGACATCTATGACAAGTTCATATGTTACATGACATCACCATTCGAATACAAGTTCTCTATACGAAATAAGGAATCTCGCGTTTAGCTGCTGACACGCATTTCGCAATGCACTGTCACGAATGTCGATTGAAGGATCACGCATATGAACTATCAGCCACGAGGCATCAGCGACCGGCCTATCCAAGGACCGGCTTCCTATCTGAGCGAGGTTGGAGCTGCCGAAGCGCTCCTCAAGACCCAGCCGACCTGGAACGGCGTCGCTGCCGAAGCCGTGGCGCGCATGCGTCTGCAAAACCGCTTCAAGACCGGCCTGGACATTGCCCGGTACACCGCGGCGCTGATGCGCAGCGATATGGCTGCCTATGACGCCGATCCCACCAAGTACACCCAGTCGCTCGGTTGCTGGCATGGCTTCATCGCGCAGCAGAAGCTGATTTCGGTGAAGAAGCATTTCGGTACGACCGATCGCCGCTATCTGTATCTCTCCGGCTGGATGATCGCCGCGCTTCGCTCCGAGTTCGGACCGCTTCCCGATCAGTCGATGCACGAGAAGACCTCGGTGCCGGCGCTGATCGAAGAGCTCTACACCTTCCTCCGTCAGGCGGACTCCCGTGAGCTCAACGATACCTTCCGCGCCCTCGACGCCGCTCGCAAGGCAGGCGACCAGGCGAAGGAAAAGGCATTGATCGAAAAGATCGACAACTTCCAGACGCATGTCGTGCCCGTCATCGCCGACATCGACGCTGGTTTCGGCAATGCGGAGGCGACCTATCTGCTCGCAAAGAAGATGATTGAAGCCGGTGCGTGCGCTCTGCAGATCGAAAACCAGGTCTCCGACGAAAAGCAGTGCGGCCACCAGGACGGCAAGGTGACTGTGCCGCACGAGGTGTTCCTGGCGAAGATCCGGGCCTGCCGCCATGCCTTCCTCGAACTGGGCGTCGAAGACGGCATCATCGTGACCCGCACCGACTCGCTGGGTGCCGGTCTTACGCAGCAGATCGCCGTGAGCCACAAGCCCGGCGACATCGGCGATCAGTACAACAGCTTCCTGGATTGCGAGGAAGTGACGGCCGCCAACGCCAGGAACGGCGATGTCATCATCAACCGCAACGGCAAGATGATGCGTCCGAAGCGGCTTCCCAGCAACCTCTATCAGTTCCGTGCCGGCACCGGCGAAGATCGTTGCGTGCTCGACAGCATCACCTCGCTGCAGAACGGCGCCGACCTGCTGTGGATCGAGACCGAGAAGCCGCATATCGAGCAGATCGCCAAGATGGTTGACCGCATTCGCGAGGTGGTTCCGAACGCGAAGCTGGCCTACAACAACTCGCCATCGTTCAACTGGACGCTCCACTTCCGTTGGCAGGTGTACGACGCGATGAAGGAAGCCGGCAAGGATGTCAGCAAGTACAATCGGGCCGAACTCATGAAGCCGGAATACGACGATACGCCGCTGGCCATTGAAGCCGACGAGCGCATCCGCACCTTCCAGGCCGATTCAGCAAAGCGTGCCGGCATCTTCCACCATCTGATCACGTTGCCGACCTATCACACGGCAGCTCTGTCGACTGATAATCTCGCGAAGGAGTATTTCGGCGATCAGGGCATGCTGGGCTATGTGAAGAATGTTCAGCGTCAGGAGATCCGTCAGGGCATCGCCTGTGCAAAGCATCAGAACATGGCTGGCTCCGACATCGGCGACGATCACAAGGAATATTTCGCCGGCGAGGCCGCTCTGAAGGCGGGCGGCGTCCACAATACGATGAACCAGTTCGGCTAACGGTGCGATTGATCAGTCTGGGGTCTGGTCGGATTCCAGACTGATCACGCTACGCAACAGGAGACTATTATGACCAAAGGCAGCAATTTCTGGGTGATTGGCGGCGAGTTCGGTTCGATGAACTTCCACAAGCTCGTGGAAGGCTCGGCTCAGGTGCAGGGTCCGTTCAAGACCCGCCAGGAAGCCGAGGACGCCTGGCGCGTCGTATCGGAAGAGAACCGTCACAAGGCCGGCGTGCGCTTTTCCATCGTCGAAGAGCCCTCGCGGGTCTCGGCCTGACCGGGCTGCTGTCTGATCAACGTCTCAAGAAACGTCCAAGGAAAGCCTGACGACGGGCGGCCCCATCCGGATTTCCGGGTGGGGCCGTCTGGTTTTCCATAGCGTTTTCAAGCGAAGTGGGTACCGGTTCGCGTGAAGAAAACGCAGTCAGACCGAAAAGGCAGGGCCTGGTGTAACCAGGCTCTGCGCCGACCAAAGGCGTAAGTTGTTGGGAACAAACGGCCTTTGCGGAAAATCCGGTTACTGATAGGTTAATGTGGACCGATCAGGACAAAGGCGCCCCCAGGATGTCAGACGCGCAGAATACCGGCCACGCCGCCAGCGACCCGCGACCGACGCGGTTGCGCGATGCGCTCCGGCAGGCGCGGATCGAGGCCGCCGATCGCATTGGCGTCGTCGTCGAGTTGCGCGACGCGGAAGTCGCGCGCCTCGAAATCCTGAACGAGGCGCTCGATCCCCTGTTTGCGCAGGTCCCCGAGCAGGTCGATCTGTTCGATCGCGGCGTCAGCCAGGGCGAAACACCAAGGCTGTGGATCGATGTGGTCGCGCATATCCTGATGGGCCGCGACAAACGCATCTACCGCTTCGTGCAGGACACCCGCTTCGGCCGCATCGTGCTGGCCGAGTCGCACGATGTCCCCGTGATCGTCGATGCCGTCACCGACTATGTCGCGCGCCGCATGATCGAGCGCGAACACGCGATGGTCGCGACCCCAATGGTCGAGCCGGTCGCGCCGGAAAAACCGCGGCGCAGCGGGTTCTGGACCTTCGTGCTCGGGTTCCTGGTGGGGGCCGCCGCGCTGTTCGGCCTGGCGCTGTTTGCGAGCCTGCGCAATCTCTAGATCAGCCGCGTCTCGCTCAATTGCTGCACGCGCAAGCCCTCGCCCAGGCTTCGCACGGTCTGCTCGCAGCGCCAGGCGTCGCCATTGCGCTCGATCGAAAACAGATTGTAGGCGGCGGACGGATAATGCCGGTGCGCCAGCGCCGACGCCGACGGCACGCCGATCGCCGGTATTTTGCCGTTCGGGCCGTCGAACCACATCGTCGAATGAATGTGGTCATGGCCGTGCAGAACGAGGTCGACGCCTCGCCGCTGCAGCACCGCGCGCAATTGCCGCGAATCCGTCAGCCGCTTGATGCGGGAATCCGAGTGCAGGGGATGATGCACCAGCAGCACCCGAAACGCCTGTTCGGCCGACAGCTGCGCCAGGATGCGATCGACCGCATCGAGCTGCGCGCGGCCGAGCCGGCCGGTCGCCATCAGGGGCGGCGTCGGCACCGCCGACGAGACGCCGATCAGCGCCAGCGGACCGCGCCGTCGCACAAACGGATAGGACGTCACGCCAGCCTCGGTATCGCCGCGCAGGTAGTCGGCGAATATCCCGGCAAAGCGGTGCTTGGTGGCGCGGACATAGGCGTCGTGATTGCCGGGAATGACCGTCACCTGCTGCGGCGCGCCGACGCTTTCCAGCCAGGCCGCCGCCGGCGTGAACTCCGCCTCCAGCGCGAGATTGACGAGATCGCCGGTGACCGCGATGTGGTCCGGCCGTTGCGCCTTGAGATCGGCGACCAGCGCGTCGAGCACGTCCCGGCGGTGATAGTTGTGCCGGTTGCGGGTCCAGTTGAGATAGCCGAGCGCGCGTTTGCCCGCGAGATCGCGCAGCCGCGCCGGTGGCAGCGGCGGAAGATGCGGATCGGACAGATGTGCCAGCGTGAAGGCAGCCATCACTTTCGTCCTCCCGGATGGCCTGTGATATAGAGCCGGTGCACGATCATCTCTCGATATCCCAAGATCCCGCAAATGTATTGGCAAGCCGGCCGCGCCCGCGCAAGCATCAAACGCCCGGGGTCAAATGCCATGTCCGTCCATCCGAGGTTTCAGTGACGACCCTGCAGGATCTGCGAAAACGCTTCGAGCCGCAGCTGCGGCGGGTTCTTCATCTCTATTGGCGGCTGGCCCGCGGCATGACGCTCGGCGTCCGCGCCGTTGTCCTCGACAGCGACAACCGGGTGTTCCTGGTAAGGCACAGTTATGTCACCGGTTGGTATCTGCCGGGCGGGGGTGTCGAGGTCGGCGAGACCTTTCTGGAGTCGTTGCAGCGTGAACTCATGGAGGAGGGGCGGATTGAGCTGACCGATGAGCCTGTCTTGCACGGCGTGTTCCTTAACAGCCATGTTTCGCGCCGCGATCACGTCGCGGTCTATGTCGTCAGGCAGTTTAGGCAGGACCGCCTGCCGGAGCCCAATCGCGAGATTGTCGAATCTGGATTCTTCGATTTGGCCGCGCTGCCCGATGACACGACCCCGGGTACCCGCCGCCGCATCGCCGAAGTGCTTGGCGGCAAGGCGCCGATCGCGACCTGGCGTTGACGCCTCCGCGCGACCGGCTTGGTTGCGTCCCGCTATCGCAGCGCCTAGAAGCGGAGAAATCAGGGCATTGGCCCGTTCGACATGCAAAAGCTGAAATCCCTCAGGCTCCTTTGCGGCATCGGCTTTCTGCTGGTGCTGGCGAGCAACATCTGGACGATATCGCGCTGGAGCGAAAGCCGCGGAGTCTATGACGACGTCTGCTACCTCAGGCAGGCGCATCTGTTCCAGAAGTTCGGAGCCGGCGGGCTCGATACCAACATCGCGCGCGACGAGGATCATTATCTCGTCGACCGGCTGAAGGCGATCGGCTTCCCGGAATGGAATGATGTGAAGCGAATTCCCTGCCACACATGGATCGAGAAAGCCGACAAATACGTCATGAAATACCCGCCGGGGACCGGATTTGCGCTGGCGCTGTTTCCGGAGGGCTTTCAGGTGATTTCGCTTTACGCATTGGCGAGCATCACCGTCGCCGGTTTTGCGCTGCTTGGCCTGTTCCGGGCGCGTGAACCGGCCTCGCTTGCGCTGGCCGCTTTGTTCGGCTTTGCCGCGCTCTATCTGATGATCAATCCGACCAAGGCGAGCTATTCGATGGCGCCGACCATGATGGTCTGCGCGGCGGCGGGTTATCTCACGCCAAGACTTTTTGATGGGGGAGCGTGGCAACGGCTTGTTCTGACCGTGCTGGTCGGCCTCTTGATCGGGCTCTCGGTCAATTTTCGCCTGCCGAACCTGTTCCTCTCGGCGGGTTACCTTCTGTTCCTCGCCGGTTCGTTCCTCAAGGCGCCAAACAGGGAAACGTTCTTGCAGGGTACCGCCTTTGGCGTTGCCTTCCTGATCGGGATCGCGCCGACGCTGATGGCCAATGCGATCAATGCGGGCAGTCCGTTCTCGACGACCTATGGCGGCGTCGACGTCGCAGCGCCGGAACTGAATTCAGGCATCCTCTGGCGTTATTTCGTGGACGTGCAGTTCCCCCTGCTGGCCATTGCCGCCGTCTGGACCGTCTGGCTATGGCGCTCCAATCACGGGAGCGCAAGACCGGTTGCGCTCGCCGTCGCCGGAAATCTCGTCGTGAACCTGATCTTCTTCATGTCCCATCCGGTCTTCACGCCGTACTACATTATCCCCATCGATATGCTTTCGCTTTGGACCCTGCTGTTTGCGACGCTCGACCTGCGCGGCGAGCGTGCGGCGGATAACCTGACCTTCCGGCAACCGGCAAAAGCCCGACTACGGTATAAGCGAGCCATGAAAAGTGCTGATTCGGCGGGCGGGCGATGACGACACCGGCGTTGCGGGTTGCGGTCCTGGTGCCGTGCTTCAATGAGGAAGCCGCCGTCGCGACCGTGGTCGCCGATTTTCGCAAAGCGCTGCCGGCTGCCGAAATCTTCGTTTACGACAATAACTCGACGGATCGCACGATCGAGGTCGCTCGCGCCGCCGGTGCCGAAGTACGCAGCGAACGCCGCCAGGGCAAGGGCCATGTGGTGCGGCGGATGTTCGCCGATATCGACGCCGACATCTACGTGCTGGTCGATGGCGACGCGACCTATGACGCGCCGAGCGCCCCGCGCATGATCGATAGGCTGGTCAGCGATCATCTCGACATGGTGGTGGGCTTTCGCGTCGATCAGTCGGTCGCCGCCTACCGGCCCGGCCACCGCACCGGCAACTGGATGCTGACCAGCTTTCTGTCCGCGGTGTTCGGCCATGACTTCAAGGACGTCCTTTCCGGCTATCGGGTATTCTCGCGCCGCTTCGTCAAATCCTTTCCGGTGCTGTCGGACGGTTTCGAGATCGAAACCGAACTCAGCGTGCATGCGCTCGAGCTGGCGCTGCCGGTGAGCGAGATCGAAACGCCGTATTATGCCCGGCCGGAGGGATCAGTCAGCAAGCTGAACACCTGGCGCGACGGTTTCCGGATTCTCGGCACCATCCTGAAATTGTACCGGTCGGAAAAGCCGCTGCGGTTTTTCACGGCCATCGGCATCATTCTCGCGCTGCTTTCGATCGCGCTCGCGATCCCCGTCATTATCACCTATCTCGAGGTAGGCCTCGTTCCGCGGCTGCCGACCGCAGTCTTGTCGATGGGCCTGATGATCGTGGCGATCCTGTCGATATCTTCCGGCCTGGTGCTCGACACCGTGACGCGCGGCCGCCGCGAGATGAAGCTGCTGGCCTATTTGTCCCAGCCGGCCATTGACAGGAATTGAAACTGCTCGAATTTAGGCAACGCAGGGCGATAGACCGCGCCGCCGTCAGATGCTATCCCGCGTTAGAGCTTTGGTTCTGATTTGATCAGAACCAAAGCTCTAACCTATTTTCTGACGCGTTTTCTTAACGCGAACCGGTGCCCACTTCGCTTGAAAACGCTATTGAGATCATGAGCGACCTCTCCCTGACAATATTGGCCGAAACCCCGAATGACGCGCACGCGATCGAGCGCCTGCTTGAACGCACCTTCGGGCCCGGCCGCTTCGTGCTGAGCGCCTATCGTCTGCGCGAACATGTCGATCATCTGCTCGATCTGTCGTTTACGGCATGGATCGGCACCCTGCTGGTCGGCTCGGTGCGCCAGTTGCCGATCTGCATCGGCGACACGCCGGCATTGATGCTCGGGCCGCTGACCGTCGAGCCGCCGTTCCGTGGCCGCGGCGTTGGCCGCGCGCTGCTCGATCGCTCGCTGAACGACGCGAGAGCCAAGGGACATCGCCTCGTCATCCTGGTCGGCGACGAGCCCTATTACAGCCGCGTCGGCTTCAAGGCCGTGCCGAAGGGGCGGGCGATCATGCCGGGACCGGTCGATTACAGCCGCCTGCTGGTGGCTGAACTGGTCGAAGGAGCGTTCACCGATGTCTCCGGAGATATCCGGCCGGACTGGAGCAAGGCGCGTTAGCCTCACTCACAGCTTCTGCGAAATGCCGACAAAGAAACCACGGCGCGGTCCGAACTGCGGCGCAAACACGCCGATGCCCGAGCCGTCCCTGATCTCGTAGATCTTGTCGAACAGGTTCACGACGTCGAACCTCACCGTCGTCGGTTTGTTCGGAGCGACAATGTTGAAATCGTGCGATAGTCCGACATTGACCTGGGTGTATGATGGCAAATGATCGGTGTTCGCAAAACCGGAGCGAAGCCCGCTGCCGTAGATCATCGACGCGCTGAACCGCGTGCCGTTCCACAGATAAGAGGCGCCGGCCGAAGCGGTCAGGACCTGGGCATGGTCCGTGTAGATATAGTGGTTGGCGATATAGTTGATTTCGTCCTGACCGAACAGAAACTGGTTCGACACGATGGTGGTGGCGATCTGTTTGGCCCAGGCGACGTTTCCATAGGCGCGGAAATTGCCGTTGGTGTAGGTCGATTTGAGCTCGACGCCGACATTCTGCCCGCGGTCGTAGTTGAAGCCGTTCAGCACATAGGCCGCGCCGAACTGGCCGTCGTCGAGCAGGTCGCGGGCGATCTTGTAGTAGCCGTCGATGCCGACTTCGAGGCCGGGTACGGGATAAATCTTCTGAACGACGCCGACATCGAACACGTGCGACCGCTCCGGCAGTACCGGACTGTTGAGCGCCACCTCGGGAGTTTGCGTGTTGGCGGGGGCGGTGGGGGGCGTCACAAGGGCGAGATTGGTCGGGGCAGCGATCACCTGCTGTGGCGGCGTGAAGTTTCGCGCATAGCCGGCGTGGAACGTCGTTCCATCGTACGGCTTCCAGGTCAGGCTGACGCGCGGGCTGAGCTGATTGGCATCGACATATTGATACATCTGGTCGAACCGCAATCCGGCGTTCAAGGTCAGCTGATTGTTGATCCTCCACTCATCCTGAAGATAGGTACCGACCAGCCAGCCGGTCTTGGAGCTTGAATCAAATACGGAGAATGGTGGACCGAACGGATTGCCGGTTATGGGATCGACCTGATTGCCGGTTGCCGGATCGACCGGCAGCACGGTGGATATGTTGTTGACCAGAGAGCGCTCAGCGCTCACGGAGAATCCAAAGCGCAGCGTATGGGCAAAGCCGACGCGCCAGGCGGTATCTTCCTGAATGCCGTTGACGAAGCTCTGACGGTAGACGTCCGACGAGACGCCGTTGAAGACTAGATCTCCGATCGGATCAGGATAGAAGTGCAACTGACTGTAGCGGTTGAAATAGGAAAGCTGCAAGTCGATATCGTCGACCGATTTCTGGTAGGCAACGACGTTGAATTGATTGAACTCGTTCTGGTGTTCGTTGAGCAGCGCCGAATCGAAGCTGGTCACCCCATTGACGTTAAAGTTCGGCGTCTGGCCCGGATTGTTGGGAATCTGATAGGTGCTGTTGGACACACCGCTCATGAAGGTCAGGCGGCTGGTGGGGTCGAGCACGGTCGAAAGATAGAGAAATCCCTTTTCCTGCGACGTGCGGTCGTGAATGGCTTCATTCGACGGTGTAGGATTCTCTATCCCCAGATTATTCTGGAGAAAGCGTCCGGACACGAAGTATTGGGTCTGCCCCACCGTGCCGCCATATTCGAAGCTCGGTGTGATCGTGCCGTGACTGCCGCCATAGACGCTGACGCTGCCGGAATTGTTGAAGGCGTCCGCCTTGGTCTGGATGTCCAGCACGCCCGCGGTGCGAAAGCCGTATTGCGCCGGAAGCGCACCGGTAAGCAGCGCAAGGCTACCGACAATGCCGGTGTCGAGGATTTGCCCGAAAGCGCCGACGCCGTCGGGCAGCATGATTCCGTTGATGCGGTACTGCACATTGGCGTGCTCGTTGCGGACATGCAGTTCGCCGCTGGCGGCCGAATCCTGTGTTACGCCCGGAAACTGCAACAAGACTTTGTCCAGCGTCGCATTGGCGCCCTGCGGTGACGCTTCGATGTTCTGATGGTTGATCTGATACGAGGTCGCGCCAATCGGCGCATCGATGGTCCGACGGGCTTCGTCGAATTTTTCGTTCTTGCCGGCAACGATCTGCACTTCGGTCTGCGGTGCCGCTGCAGGCACCTCACGACGTTGCCCGGTGGTCACGCGCGTCTTTGGACGCCGCGGCTGCTGGGAAACGCGCGGCGCGGTCACCGAGATTTCAGGCAGCTTGGTGGTGCCGCCAGCCGCGGGCGCTGCGGTCTGCGACATTGCGGGGTTGCCCAGGCCGAGCAGCAGTGACGCTGAACTGGAGAGCAGAAGAGTGGTTCTTAATGAGCGCGTCATTGTCCCGATCCCGAGAGGCTGCGACCGGAATTCGCGTTGTCGACGAATTTAGGAAGCGCCTTGCCGTCGATTAAGTGACGGACCGATTTCGATTTGTCCCTTGAGATCGCTTCGCTTGACGCGAGCGGCCACCGAGGGCGCTTCAATCAATCGATGTCAGGAGATGGGAGGCGCGCGGGATTGGAACGCCGGATGCACCGCGCCCAAATGGATGAACTCGGCGTCGGTCGTGCGGTACAGAAATTCGACCGCCTGCGGCAGCTGCAGCACCGGCGGCGTCGCGAACAGCACATTGCCGGCGAGCGCGATGACGGCGCAGATCGCACAGGCATCGGCTGGTTGCTGGTCGCTGTCGGGGGTGGACGGCGGTTGCTTCCGTGCGGCTTCAGTGGTCGCATCGGGCGCGGCAACTGCACCGATTTGGGCCAGATCGGCCTGCGACAGGCCGGCCTGGATCGCTGGCGCGGCCTGGATCGCCGGCGCGGCCTGGATCGCCAGCGCGGCCTGCGCCGCGATCCCGTGGAAATGCCCGAACGACAACGCAAACTGGATCGCGAGCGCGAACAGCGCCAGCCGCGAGCCGGTTTTGATGTTTTTTCGGAACCACTTCATGCCGCGTGAAGCCCACCTGAGGGACGGCCGTCCCGATGTTATATTATAACATCGGAAGGCGCTGGCCGTGTCAACCGTAGCTCCGGCCAGGTCAGGCGGAATCCGTCAGCGCTGTGGGATTGATGCAACGCCAGCGAGGCGCGCCGCGCTCAACGCCCCTCGCGCAGCCAGGTCGCGGCAAAGGCGCCGAGCAGCAGCAGCAGTCCGATCAAGCCCGCAAACATCGGCAGCACGCCGACGCCCTTGACGACGCTGGCGTCGCGCATCTTCACGCCCATCCAGCCGTCGCCGTGGAAGATGCCGGAGGCCCGCACCGGCACGATGCGGGGCAGGTCGATGCTCGAACCGTCGACCACGCGGCGCGCGTCGCCGCCGGTCGCCTGCGCCAGGGGTTTGAGCGTCTCGATCGTGGAAGTGACTTCGGAGAATTCCTTCGGATTGGTCGGGCCGACATTGATCAGCGCTTTCAGCGTGCCGTCGGTCGCCTGCCACAGGCCGAGTTCGTTGGCGGGGATCGTGGAGGTCCATGTTCCCGGTTCGCCGGCGCTGAGCGTCAATTCGCGCGTGGCGCCGCTCGGCGACGTCACCGTCACCGGCGTGACGCTGTCCGCCATGGTCTGGCGCTGCACCACGAGATCGTGACCCTGGACCTGCAGACGCAGCGCTTCTTCGTCGAGATCGGGCTGCTTCATCAGCCAATGCGACATCCGCCGCAGCAGATCGAGATGCGGCCCACCGCCTTCATAGCCGCGCGCCCACAGCCAGATATGATCCGTCAGCAGCAGCGCGACGCGGCCTTCGCCGGAGCGCGACAGCAACAGCAGCGGCTTGCCGTCGGCGCCGGTCATGACCGGCGGGATGACGGAGTTACGCGTCTCCACGGTACGGAAAAACCGGCTCCAATGCGGCGGCTCGACGGCAGAGCCTTCGAGCCCGCGCGTGACGGGGTGACGCTTGCCGGCATCGCTCAAGTGCGCATAAAACGGCTTCTCGGTGACGCCGACCGGCTCGGCCGGCAGCACCGAATCCAGCGGCGTGCGCCAGATGCTGGTTGTCGAGGCATAGTCGGGACCGGCCGACACCAGCACGGCGCCGCCGGCGCGCACATAGCGCGCGATATTCTCGAAATAGGGGATCGGCAGCACGCCCTGGCGCGCGTAGCGGTCGAAGATGATCAACTGGAATTCGTTGATCTTCTGCTGGAACAATTCGCGGGTCGGAAACGCGATCAGCGACAGCTCGTTGATCGGCGTGCCGTCCTGTTTCTCCGGCGGGCGCAAAATGGTGAAATGCACCAGATCGACGCTGGCGTCCGACTTCAAAAGGTTGCGCCAGGTGCGCTCGCCCGCATGCGGCTCGCCGGAGACCAGCAGCACCCGCAATTTATCGCGCACGCCATCGATAGCGACCACCGCGCGGTTATTGACCAGCGTCAGCTCGTTCTCGAGCGGCGAGGCCTCGATCTCCACGATGTTCGGACCGGCATGCTTGATGTCGATCTCGATATTGGCGGTCTGGCCGCTTTGCAGGGTGCGCTCGTTGATCACCTCGCCATCGCGGCGGACCACGATCTTGGCGCGCTCGCCGGTGACGCCCTGATCGTCGAGTCGGTAGGTAATGGTCTGGGTCTGGCCGACGATGCCGAAACGCGGCGCGGCCGAGATCGCAATGCGCCGGTCGCGCTCGTCCTTGCGCCCCGTGATCAGGGCATGCACCGGAGCCTGGAAGCCGAGTGCTGAGGCATTGGCGGGAATATCGTGCACGCGACCATCGGTGATCAGGAACGCGCCGGCGACACGCTCGACGGGAACGTCCGACAGCGCCGATGACAGCGCGCCGAACAGTTTGGTGCCGTCGGTTTCGCCGTCGGCCTGCCCGGCCTCGACCACGCGGACTTCCAGTCCCTTGATCTTCTTGAGGTTGTCGACCAGGGCTTCCTGCGCCTTCGCCGTTTCCTGATTGCGCGTGCCGAAATTCTGGCTCGGACTCTTGTCGATCACCACGGCGGCGACCGACGACAACGGTTCGCGGTCCTCGCGGGTGAAGGAGGGATTGGCGAGCGCAAGCAATATCAGCGCCAGCGCCGTCACGCGCACGACCGCACCGCGTGCGCGGCCGAGCAGCAGCAGGGCTGCGATCACAAGGATGGCCGCCAGCGCAAGCCACAGCACGAGCGAGGGAACGAGGGGGGTGAACGCGATGCCGTATTGCATGCTCATTGTCCCAACCGCTCGATCAAAGCGGGCGCATGCACCTGGTCAGCCTTGTAGTTGCCGGTCAGCGTGTACATCACGATGTTGACGCCGGCGCGGAAGGCGAATTCGCGCTGGCGCGGCTCGCCCGGCGTCAGCGGCAGCATCGGCTGGCCATCGGGGCGGATCGCCCAGGCGCCGGCAAGGTCGTTCGAGGTGATGATGATCGGCGAGACGCCATCGCCGCCGCGCGCCGGACGCTGCGCGGCCTCGTCGTCATCCTCGCGCGGCAGGGCTTCGACCCAGGTCTGGCCCGAACTGAAGCGGCCCGGGAAATCGCGCAGCAGATAAAACGTCTTGGTCAGTACGTGTTCGCGCGGCACCGGCTCGAGTTCGGGGACGTCGAGCGAGGAAAGGATGTCGCGCAGCGTCTGCATGCCTGGCGTCTGCGCTGCGCCGTTGTCTCCAGGTGGCGCCTCGACGGCGTCGCGGGTGTCGAACACGACAGTGCCGCCCTGCTTCATATAGGCGTCGATGCGGTTGATGGCATCCTGCGGCGGCTTCGGCGCCCCCGGTATCACCGGCCAGTAGATCAACGGGAAGAATGCCAGCTCGTCATGCGCGGGATCGATGCCGACGGGATCGCCGGCTTCCAGCGCCGTGCGCTGTGCCAGGAACAGGGTCAGCCCGGACATGCCGGCCTTGACGATGGAATCGACGTCGGCGTTGCCGGTGACGACATAGGCGAGGCGCGTCTGCGAGACCGCCTTGATGGCGAAGTCGTCGTTGTTGTCGGCGCGGCTTGGCGAGGGGCCCATCGCCACCAGGACGAATGCGATGGCAAGTGCAGCCGGCGCCGCGCGACGCCGCAACAGGGCGGCGAGGCCGGCGCCCAGCATGGCGACCACGATCGCATCGATCAGGAACAGCGCCAGCGATGACGACAGCAATATCCCGCGCAGGTCGCGCGGCTCGGCGTTGGTGTAGCTGGCGCGCCGTGCGCGCAAGCTAGAGGTATCCAGCGGCGCGATGCGATCGGCCGACGCCAGGGTGTTGACGGCGATCGGACCTTCGGCCGAACCATAGAACCCCGGCGGGTGATCCGCGGTGGCGCGATCGCGATAATCCGCCGGCATCGGCTTTGCGGTCGAGGGCGGCGGGCCGAACGCACCAAAACCGTCGAGCGTGCGCAGCGGCGCCACCGTCTCCGCGGTCGCCTCGCTGGCGACGCCAGCACCCGGTTTCGACGTGTAGCCAGACATGTCGACCAGCCGCCGCAGCATCTCGACAAAACTGCCCGACATCGGCAAGTCAGACCAGCGCATGTCGGCGCCGACATGAAACAGGCTGACCACGCCCTTGCCGCGATGTTCGCCGGTCACCAGCGGCGTGCCGTCTTCCAGCGACGCCCAGCTCTTGGTCGCCAGCACCGCATCCGGTTCCGCCAAAACCTGCCGGCTGATGGTGACGTCCTTCGGTACCACAAGGCCTGCGAACGGTCCGTCCGCGGCAAACGAGGCCATATGCTGCGGCTTTTCCCAGGTCAGGCTGCCGCCCAGAGTGCGGCCGCCGCGGCGCAATTTCACCGGCACCAGATCGTCGTCGGCCTGCGCCAGACGCGGGCCGGCGAACCGTACCAGCACGCCGCCCTGCTCGATCCATGCGTTGAGACGCTCGCGGATTTCCGGCGACAGCGTGCCGACATCCGCCAATACGATCATCGGCAGCCGCTGATCGAGAAATTGCGCGATCACTTGCTGCGGCGCGCCGCGATCGCCAAGCCGCACATCGGCGAACGGCGACAGCGCGCGGGTGAGATAGAAGGTCGAGGCCAGCAGCGGCTGCGCGGTATCGGTGCTCGAGCCACTGACCACGCCGATGGCGCGCCGCCGCCATCGCTTGTCGAGCAACTGGACCGCGCCGGCGGAACGCTCGCCCGAGATTTCAAGCCGCGCGATGTCGTTGCGCAGTTCGACCGGAATGTCGAACGCCGCCTCGGTATCGCGTTCCTGCGGTCCAAAACTGTAACGGGCTTCGCCGATCGGCGAGCCCTTGGCGTCGATGGCGCGCACGATGCCGGCGGCAAGGCCGCCATCGGTGCGCAACACCTTTACGGTCATCTTCGCGGCGGCGTTTTCGGCGGCGGCCAGGGCCAGCGCCGAGGGCGCGCCGCCCTCGAATACCGTCAGCGTACGGTCGCCGATGA
Organism: Bradyrhizobium erythrophlei; assembly: GCA_900129675.1. Classification (GTDB taxonomy): domain Bacteria; phylum Pseudomonadota; class Alphaproteobacteria; order Rhizobiales; family Xanthobacteraceae; genus Bradyrhizobium; species Bradyrhizobium erythrophlei_A. Next base: position 1,019,504 of record FSRD01000002.1, read on the forward strand.
TCTTGCCGAGATTTTCCAGAAACTCAGCGCCGCGCCCGGTATCGACGCCGTCGGCCAGCCACGCGATTTCGGCGTCGCCGGTGGCTTTGAGGAAGCGCTCGAGGGCCGGCAGCGTCTCGACGCGTTCGACCGAATAGGGTTTTGGCGAAAGCTGTCGCAGCGCCACCCGCGCCGTGCCGCCCGGCATCAAGGTGATGTCGCGCGCTGGCTCCGACAGCGGAACCAGCGCGATGCCGCGCCGGTCGTTGTCGGCATTCGCGATCAATTCATCGGCAGCCTTGATCCGGATGTCCCAACTCGACGCAGCGCTCCAGCCGTCGTCGAGCAGGATCACCAGCGGCGCCTTGCTGTCCCCGACTGCGGTCTGTGGATTCCAGATCGGGCCGGCGGCGGCGAGGATGATGAGTGCGGCAGCGGTCAGGCGCAACAGGGTCAGCCACCATGGCGTGCGCGACGGGGTTTCTTCCTTCGGCGCGATGTCGAACAACAGTCGCGTTGGCGGGAACTCGATCCGCTTCGGCCGCGGCGGCATCACCCGCAACAGCCACCACAGCACCGGCAGGCTAAACAGACCCAGCAGCAGCAGCGGTTCGGCAAAGGAGAGGGGGAGACCTGCGATCATGCGCCTCGCCCCACTTTGACGCTCGAGCGCACGCCGCCCTTGCTCACCATCATGCCGGAATGCAGGAACAGCAGCAGTTCGGCGGCGGAGCGGCTGGTGGTGTGGGTCGAGAACAGCCAGTCGAGCTTGTTGGTCTCGCTGCGGATCTCGTCGCGATGCAGGGCGACGCGCGCGACGTAGTCGCGCGCCCAGCTCTCGGCGCGGCCCGCGGTGATCTGGCTTCCATCTTCCGGTTCGACGAATTCGACGCGGCCGGAATACGGGAAAGTCTCTTCGGCGGGGTCGACGACCTGGACCAACGTGCCATGCGCGCCGGAGGCGGACAATCCCGCCAGCATGCTCCTGATCTCAGGCATCGGCGACCAGAAATCCGACAGCACCACGATTTGGGCCAGTGCCGCGGGCACGAACGACGGCGGCAGGCTCGCACGCGTCGCATCGTCGTGCAGCATCGCCTGCGCCATCTTGTCGATCACGTTGCTGCTCGAGGTCGGGTTCATCAGGCCGGGGACGCCGACGCGTTCGCCGCCCGAGACCAGAAGCTCGGCCAGCGCGAAGGTGACGATCAGTCCTCGCTCCAGCTTGCTGTCGCGCGCTCCCTTGGAGGCAAACGCCATCGACGGCGAACGGTCCGGCCACAGCCACACGGTGTGCGCGGCCTCCCATTCCTGTTCGCGGACATAGAGATGATCGTCGCGCGCCGAGCGGCGCCAGTCGACGTTCTGCGACGGTTCGCCCGAGACAAAGCGGCGGTACTGCCAGAAACTTTCGCCGGCGCCGGCGCGCCGCCTGCCATGCAGGCCGTGAATGACGTTGGCGGCGATGCGGCGGGCTTCGAGCACAAGGCGCGGCAGCGACGCGGCGAGCGTTCGGCTTTCGCCATCGGCACGTCGGATTGCTGTGATCTCCTCGCCCAGGTGCCTGCTCTCTGCGGCCATCAACCAATCCGCGCCTTCAATTGCCTGATCACGTCGGGAATCGTGCGGCCCTCGGCACGCGCCGAGAATGTCAGCGCCATGCGGTGCTTGAGAACGGGTTCGGCGAGATCGAGCACGTCGTCGATCGAGGGCGCGAGCCGGCCATCGAGCAGCGCGCGGGCGCGGACCGCCAGCATCAGCGACTGGCTGGCGCGCGGACCCGGGCCCCAGGCGATCAGCTTCTCGCCACCGTCGGGATTGGGGCGCGCGGCGCGCACCAGCGAAAGGATCGCCTCGACGACGCTGTCGCCGACCGGCAGGCGCCGCACCAGCCGCTGCGCGGCAATCAGGATCTCCGCATTCATCGAGGCTTTCGCCAGCGTCTCATCCGCGCCGGTGGTCTCGAACAGGATGCGCCGTTCGGCGTCGCGATCGGGATAATCGACGTCGATCTCCATCAGGAAACGATCGAGCTGCGCTTCGGGCAGCGGATAGGTGCCTTCCTGCTCCAGCGGGTTTTGGGTCGCGAGCACGTGGAACGGCTTGGGCAGATCGTGGCGCGCGCCGGCCACGGTGATGTGCTGTTCCTGCATCGCCTGCAGCAGCGCCGACTGGGTGCGCGGGCTGGCGCGGTTGATTTCGTCGGCCATCAGCAGCTGTGCGAACACGGGACCGGCGATGAAGCGGAACGACCGCTTGCCGGTGCTGCTCTCGTCCAGCACCTCGGCGCCCAGAATGTCCGACGGCATCAGGTCTGGCGTGAACTGGATGCGCTTGGCGTCGAGGCCCAGCGTGATGCCGAGCGTTTCGACCAGCTTGGTCTTGGCCAGACCGGGAACCCCGATCAGCAAGGCGTGACCGCCGGACAGGATCGTCACCAGGGTGTTTTCGATCACCCGATCCTGGCCGAAGATGACGGTGGAGATCGCCTCCTTCGCAGCACGGATTTGACCGGAGACCTGTTCGGCCGAACGGACGATTCCGTCTTCCAGTTTCTCGACACTGTCTGCGCCAGGCATTTCGTTCTCCTTGCCAGATCCTGTGATGACGCTGCCCGATATCGGCGTCGTCATGCCATGAACCTCATGCTAAACCGATGCAAAGGCCATGTATTCGTTGAATTAGACTATCCCCACATTATCGGTATTTAGGGGTATGAGCGGCATCACGAAGTGGCGAGAATGTCGTCCAGCTCACATCTTCGAGTACGTGCACCAATCGTGCCAGATTGAGGCTAGCAAATCTTAAGGCAAACAATGGCGAACGAAGGGCAGACCGGCCAAAACCGTGAGACCACGGGCCTTGAAAGCAAGGGTCTCGAAGGCCTCACCGCCGCGGCCAGCAATGCCGCGAAAGCCAATCCTGCCGACGCAAAGGGATTACCCCCGGTGCATCTATGGAATCCGCCGTTTTGTGGTGAACTCGACATGCGAATCGCCGGCGATGGCATGTGGTTCTACATGGGGACACCAATCGGCCGGCCGGCGCTGGTCCGGCTGTTTTCGACCATTCTCAAGCGCGAGGACGGCAAGCACTTTCTCGTGACCCCGGTGGAGAAGGTCGGCATCCGCGTCGACGATGCGCCGTTCCTGGCCGTCGAGATGCGGACCGAAGCGGACGAACGCGGCCGGCTGCTGCGTTTTCGCACCAATGTCGATGACTGGGTTGGCTGCGACCGCGGACACCGCCTGCGATTCGAGATGGCCGCCGATGGTGGTCTCACGCCCTATCTTCACGTCCGCGCTGATTTATGGGCCAAGGTGACCCGCGCGATCTACTACGATCTGGTTGACATGGGCGAGGAGCGGGTGGTCGATGGCCAACCGATGTTCGGGATCGAATCCGGCGGCGAATTCTTCGCAATGGCGGACGCGAAGCAGGTGAGGGACGCGCTTTGAACGGCACGATGCTGAAGATGGAACCGGCCGCCACCAGCGCGGCGGAATTCTTCGAGCGAACCCGGGCGCGGCTCAATTTCGACGTTCCGCCGGGACTGATCGATCCCAATATCATTCCCAAAAGCGGCGATCAGGGCACCGATCGCATGCTGGAGATCATCGCGCGCGAACAGCCGGTGCGGCCGGCCGCGGTATTGATCCCGGTGGTCGACCATCCGCAGCCGACCGTGCTCTTGACGCAGCGCTCGGCGCATCTCAACGAACATGCCGGCCAGATCGCGTTTCCCGGCGGCAAGATCGACGTGACCGACGCCTCGCCGCTCGATGCCGCCTTGCGCGAGGCCTACGAGGAAGTCGGCCTCAAGCGCGAATTCATCGAGCCGATCGGTTATCTCGATCTCTATGGAACCGGTTTTGGATTTCGCATCCTGCCGACGGTGGCGCGGGTCAAACCCGGTTTCAAACTCAGGATCAATGAAGGCGAAGTGGATGACGCCTTCGAGGTGCCGCTCGCATTTCTGATGAATCCGGCGAACCACCAGATCCATAGCAAGGAATTCCGCGGCATGGAGCGGTCCTATTACGCCATGCCGTATGCCGAGCGTTATATCTGGGGCGCGACGGCGGGAATCCTGCGCGTGCTGTATGAGCGGATCTTTTTGCCATGATCCGCCCGGCATTGACCGAAGTCGGAATCTTCCTGATCCCGTTCGCGGTCTATGCCCTGTTCCTGATCGCCAGCCGTTCCGGATTGCTGGTGCAATCTTCCTGGCCGGCGCATCGGCTGGCAAAACTGGTACTGGGGTCGCTGCTGCTGGTGATCACCAGTTTCGTCCTGCTGGCGCGTTTTTCCGGCGCGCCGCCCAAGTCGACCTACATTCCCGCCCACATGGAGAACGGCAAGTTCGTTCCCGGAGTTGAGAAATGAGCGAGGTGCCCGTGCTGTCGGATGCGCCCTGGCTGAGGTCCGGTCCGGCGGCCCGTGTGCTCGCCTTGCTTAACGGCGGGAACGAGGAAGCCCGCGTCGTCGGCGGCGCGGTCCGCAACGCGCTGATGAAGATCCCGATCGCCGATATCGATATCGCGACCTCCGCGGTCCCTGAGGAGGTCGTCCGCCGCGCCAGGGCGGCCGGCATCAAGAGCGTGCCGACCGGCATCGAGCACGGCACCGTGACGCTGGTGGTCGACGGCCATCCATTCGAGGTGACGACGCTGCGCGAGGATACCGAGACCTACGGCCGCAAGGCCAAGGTCGCGTTCGGCCGCGACTGGGTCCGCGACGCGGAGCGGCGCGACTTCACCATCAATGGTCTCTCGGTCGATGCCGCCGGCGTCGTGCACGACCATGTCGGCGGGCTCGCGGATATCGCCGCCAGACGCGTGCGTTTCATCGGCGATCCCGCCGCGCGGATCGCCGAGGATTATTTACGCATCCTCCGGTTCTTCCGCTTTCACGCCGCTTATGCGGTCGGAGAACCCGATCGCGCCGGATATCTCGCCTGCATTGGCGGACGCGCGGGATTGGCGAATCTCTCGGCGGAACGCATTCGCATGGAGATGCTCAAGCTCGTGGTCGCCAAGGGAGCCGGGATCGCGGTCACGGCGATGGCCGACGGCGGCCTGCTGCTGCCGATCTTCGGCGGCGTCGCCTACACCGGGCCCTTTGCGGCGATGATATCGGCGGAACATCTGCTGGGACTTGAAGCCAACGCGGTTCGAAGGCTGAGCGCGCTCACGGTTGCCGTCACCGAGGATGCCAAACGCGTCGCGGCGCGGCTGCGCCTCTCCAATGCCGAGACCAAGGCGCTGGATTCGATGGGCCATCGCTGGTGGCGGCTGGCCGGCATGGACGAGGCGACGGCGCGGCGGCGGCTCTACCGGCTCGGCGAGGAGCCCTATCGCGACCGCCTGATGCTGGCATGGGCGCGGGGCGGCGCGCGCCACGACACCGCCTATTGGCGCGCGCTGGCCACGCTGGCGCAGCGCTGGAGCGCGCCGAAATTTCCGCTCAAGGCGGCCGACTTCGTCGCGCGTGGAATTGCCGAAGGCCCGGCGCTGGGACACGTGCTGACGCTGGCGGAAGACGCCTGGCTCGCTGCCGATTTTCCTGACGATCCGTCCGCGCTGACCGCGATCGCCGACGAGGCCGCCACCCGTTTCACACGCGATCATCGGCTGTGAATATTCTCGCAGGCTTTGCCGACATCTCGCTCGTCCAGCTCCTGCTGGTGGCCGGCGTTGCGCTGTTTGCCTCGCTGATCGGCGGCCTAGCCGGCTATGGCACTGGCGCGCTGATGCCGCTGGTGCTGGTGCCCCTGATCGGCGCCGAGCCCGTGGTGCCGATCATCGCGATCTCAGCCGTCTTCACCAATATCAGCCGTTTCACCGCCTATTTCCGCTATATCGACCGGCGCCGCGCGCTGATCGTCGTCGCGGCCGCCGCGCTCACGACGGCGCTTGGCGCCTACGGCTATACGCGGCTGACCAATGCAGGTGCTGCGCTGGTGATCGGAACCATGCTGATCTCAAGCGTGCCCTTGCGCCGGCTGGCCAGGCGCCGCGAAGTCAGGATCGGCGACAGCGGGCTTGCCGCCAGCGCGGTCGGTTACGGCGTCGTGGTCGGGGGCACCTCGGGCTCGGGGGTGATCCTGCTGTCGCTGTTGATGGCCGCCGGCCTCGAAGGCGCGGCCGTGATCGCCACCGATGCGGTGATCTCGGTTGCGACCAGCGTCATCAAGATTTCGGTGTTCGGCCTATCCGGCGTCGTCACTGCGCAGGTGCTCGCCTTTGCGCTCCTGATCGGAATCATCGCGATACCCGGCGCCTTTCTTGCCAGGGCGTTCGTCGAACGGATGCCGGTGCATATCCACACCGCGATCCTCGACGCCGCCGTCATCACGGGCGGCGTGGTGATGATCTCCACGGCGCTGCGGCAATTGCTTTAGTTTTTGCCTTTATCCGTGTTCGGCCGGCAGCAACTCCGTCAGCGAGCGGATGATGCGATCGGGCCTGATGGCGGAATCCGCGGGCAGGCCTTCGCCGTGAACGTCGATCCAGATGGCATAGATGCCGAGGCGCTGCGGCGCTTCGACTTCCCATTCCAGATTGTCCCCGATCATCCATGTCTCGGGTGCGGTGACGCCGAGCGCCTGCATGGCGTGCAGATAGGCGCGCTCGTCCGGTTTGCCGAAACCATGCTCGCCCTCGATCTGGATGTGGTCGAACCGGTGCGTCAGCGCAAAGCGCTCGACCTTTGCGCGCTGGGATTCGGCGGCGCCGTTGGTCACCAGCGCCAGTTTGACGCCGTGCGCTTTCAGGGCATCGATGGCGTCATGCGCGCCCGGGAAGACGAACATCTCCTCTTCGCGATAGGCGGTGAAGCGATTGGCGAGCCGGGTCGCGAGATCCATTGAAAGGGTGGTCCGGTGAGCTGCGGCAAGTGTGGCAAATCCGTCCCTGACGACCACGTGGCGTGCTTCGCCGAGTTTCAGCCGCCACTCCGCCCCGGCTTTCGCCCAGAATTTTCGGCCGGACTCCACGATTGCCGCTGCAACCTGTTGTGACGACAGCGGCGCAAATTCGCCGGCAAATTCGCGCGCGACATTGTTCCAGGCGATATCGGGTCGGCCATAGGCCGACAAGATGGTCTCATCCATGTCGATCAGCATCGCGCGGGGGAGTTGCGTCATGGGTTTCACGGCCATTTCACTTCGGGCGGCATCGACGACAGGATTGAATCGACATTGCCGCCCGTCTTCAGCCCGAAAGTGGTGCCGCGGTCATAGAGCAGATTGAATTCAACATAACGGCCGCGCCGCACCAGTTGCTCCTCGCGATCCTCTGTTGTCCAGGGCGTGGCAAAATTCCTCCGGACCAGATCGGGATAGATTCTCAGAAACGCGCGGCCGACGTCCTGCGTGAACGCGAAGTCGGCATCCCAATCGCCGGAATCGTGATGGTCGTAAAAGATGCCGCCGATGCCGCGGGCTTCCTTGCGGTGCGGCAGATAGAAATAGTCGTCGCACCATTTCTTGTATCTGGCGTAGTCCGCGACCCCGTTGTGGCGGCCGCAGGCGGCCTGCATCGCGGCATGAAACGCAACCGTGTCGGCGTCCTGCTGGGTCCGCCGCCGATCGAGCACCGGCGTCAGATCCGAGCCGCCGCCGAACCATGCCTTCGTCGTCACCACAAAGCGTGTGTTCATATGCACGGCAGGAACGTGCGGATTGCGCATGTGCGCGATCACCGAAATGCCGGACGCCCAGAACCGGGGATCATCGGTGGCGCCTGGAATCTGCGAGCGAAATTCGGGGCTGAATTCGCCATGCACGGTCGAGCAGTGCACGCCGACCTTCTCGAACAGCCGCCCGTACATCATCGACATCACGCCGCCGCCGCCCGGCTTTCCGGTGTGGTCGTTGCGGTCCCAGGGCGTGCGCACGAAGCGTCCCGCGCCGCCGGGGTAGAGCGATGCCGGGGAATCGTCTTCCAGTCGCTCGAAAGCCGCGCAGATGTCGTTGCGCAGCGCTTCGAACCAGCTTCTGGCGCGAGCCTTGCGATCGTCGATCACGGACATGTCCATGGGGATTCCTAACGTTTATTCTCCGTCATTGCGAGGAGCGCAAGCGACGAAGCAATCCATTGTTTTTTGAGGCTATGGATTGCTTCGCGGAGCTTATCATCGGGCGCGCATTCGCGCGACCCGGTGGCTCGCAATGACGGCTAACTCCAACCTAACCCTGCGGCCCGAAGTAAGTGCAGCTCTCGTTGCAACTGTCGCGGTGAACGCTGACGCGCGTGATCTTTCCGGCGTGCTGAACCCGCTCCCAGATGAAGCGTGACAGGTTTTCGAGTGTCGGCGGTCCCAGCGCTACGACATTGTTCAGGAGCTTGTGGTCGAGCGTCTTCTGCACCTCCGCCATGCTGCGTTCGAGCAGGCCGAGATCGAGCAGCATCCCGGTTGTGGGATCGGGCGTTCCCCGCACACTCACTTCGGCGCGAAACGAGTGGCCGTGGATTTCCTCGCTGGCCGCGCCAAACGTCGTTCCCGGCAGCGAATGCGCCGCCTCGAAGCGGAACGATTTCGTCAATTCCCACATCTGAAACTCAAATCCTGTCTGATGCCAATGCCGTCTGATTCCGAGTCTATCTAATGCCGAGCGTCTTGTGCGTCTGCATGCTGAGCCGCCATTTGGGATGGCGCAGGCAATAGTCGACCGCGCGCGCGGTGTTTTCCGTCACGTTGGGGCCGTCCATCGGCTGCAGCGAGAAGCGCTCGAAGGAAAGATTGATATAGTCCTCCGGCGCAACACCTTGCTGCGGATAGACCAGCTTCAGTTCGTGACCGGCGCGTACCACGAGGTCGGCGCCGGCTTTCGGGCTGACGCAAATCCAGTCCATGCCCTCAGGCGGGGCGATGGTTCCATTGGTCTCGACGCCGATCTCGAAGCCGCGCGCATGCAGCGCGTCGATCAGCGGTCGATCCACCTGCAACAGCGGTTCGCCGCCGGTCAGGACGACATAGCGGTTGGCGTTCGCGCCCGTCCATTGCGCAGCGACGGTATCGGCGAGCTGGTCTGCCGAGCCATAGCGGCCGCCCAGCGTGCCGTCGGTGCCGACAAAGTCTGTGTCACAAAACTTGCAGGTTGCGCTGGCGCGGTCCTGTTCGCGGCCGCTCCAGAGGTTGCAACCGGAGAATCGGCAAAACACCGCAGCCCGGCCGGCATGCGCGCCTTCGCCCTGCAGGGTCAGAAAGATTTCTTTGACCGCGTAACTCACCACGCCTCCTTAAACTCCGGAACCGGTTTGCCTGAGCGCCTCGCCCAGGGCCATCGCCGCCGCCATGGCGACATTGAGCGAGCGCAAGCCCGGCTTGATCGGGATCAGCAGCCGGGCATCGGCGCTGGCTGCGACCGCATCGGGGACCCCGGCGGATTCCCGCCCGAACAGCAAGACATCGTTCGCGCCATAGCGGAAATCCAGATAGGAACCAGCCGCCTTGGTCGTGAAAAGGATCAGCCGGAACCCCCCGTCGTTACGCCATTGTTCGAATTTTGGCCATGAGTCGTGGCGCGTAATGTTCACTTGGTCGAGATAGTCCATGCCGGCCCGGCGGAAGTGCCGGTCGGACACTGGAAATCCCGCCGGCTCGATAATATGGGCCGCGACATCCAGGCATGCGCACAGACGCAGAATCGTTCCTGTGTTCTGGGGGATGTCGGGCTGGAAAAGCGCAATCTGCATAATGTGGCGGCTTGTGAAGTCCCGATGAAAATCTCTTAATACATCGCCGCTTCGCGCGGATTTAGTGCATTGCACGCTTGCGAGCCGATAGCGGGCTTGCGCTCTTACGGCAAGGGTGCCAATAGAACGATTCTGGACTGCTTGTTCCGCCGGATTGGCCGGGAAAAGTGGTCTTTCTGCCGCCGCGGGGGTCGCGGGCGCCGGCAGCCTCTTCCGGTCGCGTTTTCAGCGCCTCCGGGGCGGTTCCGCTGGCTGCAGATGAGAAAGGGCTTGGAATCGTGACGACAGCGTCTTCGGCGGACCATCCGACACGCCGTGATTTTCTTTTTGTTGCAACGGGAGCCGTCGCCGCGGTTGGCACAGCTGCCGCCGTGTGGCCGCTGGTTTCCCAGATGAACCCGGATGCCTCGACGATCGCGGCCGGTGCGCCGATCGAAGTCGATCTGGCTCCAATTGCCGAAGGCCAGGACATCAAGGTGTTCTGGCGCGGCAAGCCGATCTACATCAGCCACCGCACCAAGAAACAGATCGACGAGGCGCGCTCGGTTCCGGTCGCCAGCCTGCCCGATCCGGCGAGCGATCAGTCCCGGGTCAAGGAGGGCCATGACCAGTGGCTGGTCGTGATCGGCATCTGCACCCATCTCGGCTGCATCCCGATCGCGCATGAGGGCAATTACGACGGCTTCTTCTGCCCCTGCCACGGCTCGCAATACGATTCTTCGGGCCGTATCCGTCAGGGACCCGCTCCTGCCAACTTGCCGGTGCCGCCCTATCAGTTCGTTTCCAATACCAAAATCCAGATTGGCTAAGTCTCGGGTCTCCCGAGACTTGGGCCTGGATTTGGACCCGTCGCGTCGTTTTTCTTCCTCAGGATCGCATCAATGAGCGGACCATCCGATTTCCAGCTGACCAACCCCGCCTTGAAGTGGATCGAGCGGCGCCTCCCGATCATGGGGCTGGTGCACTCTTCGTTCATCGCCTATCCGACGCCGCGCAACCTGAACTACTGGTGGACCTTCGGCGCCATCCTTTCGATGATGCTGGGGGTGCAGATCCTCACCGGCGTGATCCTGGCGATGCACTACACGCCGGAGGCCACCATGGCCTTCAAGTCGGTCGAAAGCATCGTCCGCGACGTGAATTACGGCTGGCTGTTGCGCAACATGCACGCCAGCGGCGCCTCGATGTTCTTCCTCGCCGTCTATATCCATATGTTCCGCGGCCTGTATTACGGGTCATACAAGGAGCCGCGTGAAATCCTCTGGATTCTTGGCGTCATCATCTACCTCCTGATGATGGCGACCGGCTTCATGGGCTATGTGCTGCCGTGGGGCCAGATGAGCTTCTGGGGCGCCACCGTCATCACCAACCTGTTCTCCGCCGTGCCCTATTTCGGCGAGAGCATCGTAACGCTGTTGTGGGGCGGCTATTCGGTCGGCAACCCGACGCTGAACCGCTTCTTCTCGCTGCATTATCTGCTGCCGTTCGTGATCGCCGGCGTGGTCGTGCTGCACATCTGGGCGCTGCACGTCGCGGGCCAGAACAACCCGGCTGGCGTCGACGTGAAGACCGAAAAGGACACCGTGCCGTTCACGCCCCATGCGACCATCAAGGACATGTTCGGCACGTCCTGCTTCCTGATCTTCTACGCCTGGTTCATCTTCTACATGCCGAACTATCTCGGCGACGCCGACAACTATATTCCGGCCAACCCCGGCGTGACGCCCGCGCACATCGTGCCGGAATGGTATTACCTGCCGTTCTACGCGATCCTGCGCTCGATCCCGAACAAGCTCGCCGGCGTCATCGCAATGTTCTCGGCGATCATCGTGCTCGCCTTCCTGCCCTGGCTCGACAGCGCGAAAACCCGGTCGTCGAAGTATCGCCCGCTGGCCAAGCAGTTCTTCTGGATCTTCGTCGTCGTCTGCATCCTGCTCGGCTATCTCGGTGCGCAGCCGCCGGAAGGCATCTACGTCATTGCAGGCCGTATCCTCACCGCCTGCTACTTCGCCTATTTCCTGATCGTGCTGCCGCTGCTCGCGCGGATCGAAACGCCAAGACCTTTGCCGAACTCGATCGCCGACGATGTGCTCGCGAAGAGTAGCGGCAAGGCGGCGCCGATGGTCTCGACAATCATCGCGATCATGGTCGCGGGCGGGCTGCTGTTCGGCGGCGCGCAGAGCGCCAGGGCCGAGGACCAGGATGTGCCGCCTTCGGTGAAGTGGTCGTTTGCCGGCCCTTTCGGCAAGTTTGACCGCGCCTCGATGCAGCGCGGCCTGAAGGTCTACAAGGAGGTCTGCTCGGCCTGCCACGCCTTGTCCTACATCGCGTTCCGCAATCTTGGCGATCCCGGCGGTCCCGGCTATTCGACGGCGCAGGCCGCTGCGCTGGCCGCCGAGTACAAGGTCAAGGACGGCCCGAACGATCAGGGCGAAATGTTCGAGCGGCCCGGCCGGCCGGCGGACTATTTCCCCTCGCCATTCCCGAACGAGCAGGCGGCCCGTGTCGCCAATGGCGGCGCCTATCCGCCGGACCTGTCGCTGATCACGAAGGCGCGTTCCTACGAGCGCGGTTTCCCGTGGTTCATCTTCGATTTCTTCAGCCAGTTCCAGGAACAGGGCCCGAACTACGTCAGCGCGATCCTGCAGGGTTTTGAGGACAAGCCGCCGGCCGGCGTCACCATTCCGGATGGCTCCTACTACAATAAATATTTCCCCGGCCACGCCATCAAGATGCCGAAGCCGCTGAGCGACGGCCAGGTCACCTTCGACGACGGATCGCCGGCGACGGTGGCGCAATATGCGCACGACGTCACCACGTTCCTGATGTGGACCGCGGAGCCGCATATGGAGGCGCGCAAGCGGATCGGCCTGCAGGTGTTCGTGTTCCTGATCCTGTTCGCGGGCTTGATGTATTTCACCAAGAAGAAGGTCTGGGCCGACGCGCACTAAGCGCTTCGGGCGGCCATGTGAATTCGGAAAAGCCCCTGCGGGGGCTTTTTTGTTGGGTTGATTTAGGTGTCATTCCAGGATGGTGCGTTAGCACCAGACCCGGAATCTCGAGATTCTCGGATGCGCAATTGCGCATCATGGTTCGATGCTTCGCATCGCCCCGGAATGACGGTGGTGGATTGCTTCCTGACCGCACAGCAGACAAAATGGCCGCCAACGGCCCCCCAAATAACTCCCGGAGGAACCCATGGGTACCAGCATCTCCTTCAGTCGCCCCGACGGCAAGGACGCCTACGGCTATCTTGCCAATGCCGCGCAGGGCAATGCGCCCGGTGTGGTCGTGATCCAGGAATGGTGGGGGCTGCAGGGCCAGATCAAGGGAATATGCGACCGCTTCGCGCTAGCCGGCTTCGATGCACTGGCGCCCGATCTCTACAACGGCAAGGTGGTGCCGTATCACGACATGGACGCCGCCGGCAAAGAGATGAACTCACTGGATTTCATGGACGCCACCACGCAGACTGTGCGCGGCGCTGCGCAATACTTGGCCAGGAACGGCAGCAAGGTCGGCCTGACCGGCTTCTGCCTGGGCGGCGCAGTGACCATCATCGGCGCCACCAAGATCCCGGAACTTACGGCGGGCGTGGTGTTCTACGGCATTCCGCCGGAGCAGGCGGCGAAACCGGCGGACGTGAAAATTCCACTGCAGGCCCATTTCGCCAACAAGGACGACTGGTGCACGCCGGCCGCGGTCGATGGCTTCGAGAAGGCGATGAAGGCCGCGGGCAAATCGCTGGAACTGTTCCGCTATGACGCCGAGCACGGCTTCGGCAACGAGCAGCGCGTGTCGGTGCACGACCGGCACTGCGCGGAACTGGCTTGGGGCCGCGCCACCGAGTTTTTCAAAAAGCATCTGGGGTGAGGGGACGGCTATTTCCGTCGTCATTGCGAGGAGCAAAGCGGCGAAGCAATCCATACCTTCTGCGCGGATGGATGGATTGCTTCGCTTCGCTCGCAATGACGGGGAAACCGAAGGTGCCGGCTTCCTTACGGCGACCGCGTCAGCCCTTGCCGCTCACCCCATCCCACCACGCGCAGGTGCCTGACATCAGCTTGTAATTGCCTTCCATCACCTGAACCGGCGCCCGCAGGCCCGAGGCCGCCGCGTGCATCCGCATCTCGCGGGCGACTTCGCGGTCAGCCGGCGACAGCCAGACGCGATCGTGGCCCCACAGGCTCGGGCCATCGTGCATCTCGACCGGTTGCCAGGTCGATGGCTCGATTTCGCGGCCGCCCCAGCCGCATTCGATCATGAAGGATGACGGCGTCCTGGCGTAAAACGATGTCATGAAATCGTTGGTATGACGGCCGAGCGTGACGCCGACGCGGTCGGGCTGGGTCAGCGCGATGTCGTAGCACTGGCCGACATCGTCGAGCGAAAACAGTTCCACCATCAGATGATGCATGCCGTTCTTGCCGGTCTCGATCAGGGCGAGACTGTGATGCCGCGCGTTGACGTGGAAGAAATAGGCGCGAAACGGCTTTTCGATGTAGTCGGAAAGTCCGAAGCCGAGCACATCGACATAGAACGCCATCACGGGGGCGATGTTTTCGACGGTCAGCACGGCATGCCCGAGGCCGAGTGGGCCGGTGCGAAAACCCGAGATCGAGCGGCCGTGCCTGAACGGGGTGTCATCGATCTCGGCGCCGTAAAACGCCTCGAGGCGGTTGCCGGCGGGATCGCGGAATGAAATCAGGCCGCGCACGCGCCGTGCGTCGGCCAAGGTCCGCGGCTCCGCCGTGACCTCGACGCCGGCCTTCTCCAGCCGCGCCGCGAGTTGGTCCAGCGCCGCGGCATCCGCCACTTCCCAGCCGAAGAATCGCGTCCCCTCGGGCATCGCGCGGTCGATGACGATGCGCTGTTTGCGGTCGTCCATCCGGAACGCCAGCAGCGAATTGCCGCGCTCCACTGCCTGCAGGCCGACCAGCGAGGTGCCGAACTGCCGCCAATCGTCGAGCGTGTCCGATCCGAAGCCTGCATATCCCAGACCCAGCAATGCCATCTGTGCGCCTCCGTTTGTTGCCAGCGTTTCGTTCGCCGCCGCTTGGGGGCGAATCTGACGCATATTTTCGCCCTTTCAAACCCCAAAAATGGGCCCCGGCCCGGCTTGGGACGGAGGCGCCTCCCTTGACATCGCCCCCGGCGGATGGTGTTTAGCCCCCATGAACACCGTTCTCCGCCCATCCCGTCTTTGGTGGCGCACCTCTTAAGAGGTGGCCGGTGCGATTTCATTTTTCAAAATCGTCGAAGGTCGCCATCGCAGTGCGACGGTCCCTTCGTTTGTCCTGTGTGGCGCTCCCTCGCTAAGTTTCGTAAGAGGATCACATGAACAGGACAGCCTTCTCCCTGCCGGCAAAAAGCGAATACCGCACCAGCGGCGGGCTCGCGATATCGCGGGAAGTCGAGCAATTTACCGGCGGCGCCGACCGGCTCGATGATCTGATCGACCTGCTCGATCGCCGCCCTGGCGTCGTGCTGTCGTCGGGCACCACGGTGCCCGGCCGCTATGAAAGCTTCGATCTCGGTTTTGCCGATCCGCCGCTGTGTCTGGAGACGACGGGCGTCAATTTCTCGCTCTCTGCGCTGAACCAGCGCGGCGAGGTCTTGATCGCCTTCCTCGGCGACGTGCTGCGCGAGCCCTGCGTCGTCATTACGGAAAGAAGCGCTGCGCGTCTCGCGGGCCATATCATTCGTGGCCCGGCGCCGGTCGAGGAAGATCAGCGCACCAGGCGCGCCAGCGTGATGTCGCTGGTTCGCGATCTCGTGGCAGCGTTCACGGCCAATGACGATCCGCTGCTCGGCCTGTTCGGTGCGTTCGCCTACGATCTCGTGTTCCAGATCGAGGACCTCGTGCAGAAACGCGCCCGCGAAAGCGACCAGCGCGACATCGTGCTGTACGTGCCGGATCGCCTCTTGGCCTATGATCGCGCTACCGGCCGCGGCGTGGTGCTGAACTATGATTTCGCCTGGAAGGGCAAATCCACCGCGGGCCTGCCGCGCGATACCGCCGAGAGCGTTTACGCCAAAGCCCCGCGGCAGGGCTTTGCCGATCACGCGCCCGGCGAATATCAGGCCACGGTGGAGACCGCGCGCGCCGCGTTCGCGCGCGGCGATCTGTTCGAGGCGGTCCCGGGGCAATTGTTCGCCGAGCCCTGCGAGCGCTCGCCGGCGGAAGTGTTCCAGCGGCTGTGCCGGATCAATCCGTCGCCCTATGGGGCGTTGATGAATCTCGGCAACGGTGAATTCCTGGTTTCGGCGTCGCCGGAAATGTTCGTGCGCTCCGACGGGCGGCGGGTCGAGACCTGCCCGATCTCGGGCACGATCGCGCGCGGCGTCGATGCGATCGGCGATGCCGAGCAGATCCGGCAATTGCTGAATTCGGAAAAAGACGAATTCGAACTCAACATGTGCACCGACGTCGATCGCAACGACAAGGCGCGGGTCTGTGTGCCCGGCACCATCAAGGTGCTGGCGCGCCGCCAGATCGAGACCTATTCAAAACTGTTCCACACCGTCGATCATGTCGAGGGCATGCTGCGGCCGGGCTTCGACTCGCTCGATGCGTTCCTGACCCACGCCTGGGCGGTGACGGTGACCGGCGCGCCGAAATTATGGGCGATGCAGTTCGTCGAGGACAATGAGCGGTCGTCGCGGCGCTGGTATGCCGGCGCGATCGGCGTGGTGAATTTCGACGGCAGCATCAATACGGGGCTGACCATCCGCACCATCCGGATGAAGGATGGCCTCGCCGAAGTGCGGGTCGGCGCGACATGCCTGTTCGATTCCGATCCGGCCGCGGAGGACCGCGAATGCCAGGTCAAGGCGGCGGCGCTGTTCCAGGCGCTGCGCGGCGATCCACCAAAGCGGCTGTCGGCGTTGGCGCCTGACGCCACGGGCTCGGGCAAGAAGGTGCTGTTGATCGACCATGACGACAGTTTCGTGCACATGCTGGCGGATTATTTCCGCCAGGTCGGCGCCAGCGTCACCGTGGTCCGGCACATTCATGCGCAGCAAATGCTGAAGCAGAACACGTACGACTTGCTGGTGCTGTCGCCGGGGCCGGGGCGTCCGGAAGATTTCGGGATCTCGAAAACCATCGGCACCGCGCTTGACAAGAAGCTGCCGATCTTCGGCGTCTGCCTCGGCGTCCAGGCGATCGGCGAATATTTCGGCGGGCAATTGGGCCAGCTCGGCCAGCCCGCCCACGGTCGGCCGTCGCGGGTCCAGGTGCGCGGCGGACGGCTGATGCAGAACCTGCCCAATGAAATCGTGATCGGTCGCTATCACTCGCTGTTCGTCGAGCGCGACAGCGTGCCCGACGTGCTACAGGTGACGGCGACCACCGAGGACGGTGTCGCGATGGCGATCGAACACAAGACCCTGCCGGTCGGCGGCGTGCAGTTTCACCCGGAATCGCTGATGTCGCTCGGCGACGAAGTCGGCCTGCGCATCGTCGAGAACGCGTTCCGGCTGGGTGTACCCGTTAACTAGGGATTGCGAGACAGCATGACTTTTGACCACGACCTGAAGGCCACCGTCCGCACCATTCCGGATTACCCGAAGCCGGGAATCCTGTTTCGCGACATCACCACGCTGCTGGCGGATGCGCGCGCGTTTCGCCGCTCGGTCGACGAACTGGTGCAGCCATGGGCCGGCAACAAGATCGACAAGGTCGCCGGCATCGAGGCGCGAGGATTCATCCTCGGCGGCGCGGTCGCGCATCAGGTCTCCGCCGGCTTCGTGCCGATCCGGAAAAAAGGCAAGCTGCCGCACACCACGGTGCGAATAGCCTATTCCTTGGAATACGGCCTCGATGAAATGGAGATGCATGCGGACGCCGTGCATCCCGGCGAGCGCGTCATCCTGGTCGACGATCTCATCGCCACCGGCGGCACCGCGGAGGGCGCGGTCAAGCTGCTGCGCCAGATCGGGGCCAACGTGGTCGCGGCCTGCTTCATCATCGATCTGCCCGATCTCGGGGGGGCGGCGAAACTGCGCGCGATGGACGTGCCGGTCCGGACGCTGATGACGTTCGAGGGGCATTAGACGCATAACCCTCGATACGTCGTCCCGGCCTTGGGCCGGGATCCATAATCCCGGTTGTCTGTTGTTGAATGAAGGCCTCTGCCTCCGTGCTGCGGCGTATGGATCCCGACGTTCGCCGGGACGACGTTTACGTTCTCACGACCCCTGCAGCATCACGCGCAGTTCCAGGTCGCGAAACGCCGAATAATTGCGGCGGATCCACTGGTGCAGCTCGGTCGATGAATCCTTTTCGTTGCGCAGATAACCGGTGAACGAGAAAGTCAGCCGGTCGATATAGGTCTTCAAGAACACAGGCAGCGCGGAGATCGGCAGCACGCGGCCGCGAGCCATGGCCGTGGGCAGTTCGCCGCGGACGACGTGTTCGTTGTCGATGGTGATCAACGCGTTCGGCGGAACCTGCTGCTGCAGCATCGGATAGCTGCGCGCCGAGACGCGGTCGGTATCCGCCACGAACAGGATCACCGGGGCCACGCCACGGCGCGCCGCTTCCTTGATGAAGCCGATTTCGTCGGTCATCTTGAAGAACTCGTCGAAGGCGTGGAAGCCGAGGTCGATCACCTTGGCCTCCCCGTCATTGACGATCAGGCGGTCCATCAGCTGCATCTTGCCGTAGGTGTCGATGACGTCGGCGGTCTCGGTGATTCTCGGGAGGTATTCGAGCAGCGACGGCTCTTTGAGGTTGATGTCGAACGCCGTCACCGTGCCGTTCTTCAACAGCAGGAATTCGCTGAGCAGCCGCGCGATCAGCGTCTTGCCGACGAGCGGGCGGGGCGAGCAGATGATGTAGACGGGCGTGGCG
Organism: Bradyrhizobium erythrophlei; assembly: GCA_900129675.1. Lineage (GTDB taxonomy): Bacteria > Pseudomonadota > Alphaproteobacteria > Rhizobiales > Xanthobacteraceae > Bradyrhizobium > Bradyrhizobium erythrophlei_A. Next base: position 1,038,041 of record FSRD01000002.1, read on the forward strand.
GACATCGCACCGCTATATCAGGCCAAATTTTTGCCCAATCCAGCCCCATTCCACGGCATTGAGCGATTATTTTTCGCCGCCGCGCGCGCCCGATTTACCGGAGCCGACCAGGTCGGTCAGCTTGATGCGGTCGAACTCGCTCCAGACATTGGCGAGCCAGTGCCGGACATAGCCGCGCAGCACGAAGGAATAGTTCGCGGCCTCGTCGTCCTTCCCCTTGTTGGCGACGAATTTGAGGAACGGCACCGAGGAGACCTCGACCTGCTCATAGGCCATTTCGTTGAGCTTCGGAATGGTGAGTTCGGTGGCATCCTTGATGCGGTGGAAATAGGAATTGTAGGTCGCCTGGTCCCACTGGAAGAACTGGGTGTCGTTGATGAAATTCTTCACCAGGAAATATTTGGCGCCCTGCATGAAATTGGCGGTCTCGGCGATCTCGTCCAGCGAGGCGATCGAGGGTCCCAGTATATGGAACACGGCAAAGGTGATCTGGCCGGATTTCGCGGCGTCGAGAAAGCCGATGTCGCGCAACGAGGCCAGCGCCGGCGACAACAGTCCGGCGCGGACGTCGATCACGGTGACGGAGGGGCTGGCGGCGTTCAGCGTATCGAAGATCTTCATCTGGTCCGAGGTCGTCGTCATGTCGACGATCTCGGTGATGTCGGGGTGGAAGCGCCTCAGTGTGCCACGCGGCGACTCGGTATCGAACGCCCGGGTGGGGACGTTGTTTGCACTGAAATAGTCCAGCAGGGTTCGCGATACCGTGGTCTTGCCGACCCCGCCCTTGTCCGCGCCCACCACAATCACGACCGGCTTTGCCATGGAATTCCCTTAAACGCCCCGATCGCGGGAGCGATCGGCAAGTCCCCATACCTGCTTTGGGCGCGAACATGGCAGAAACAAGGGAATATTCAATTCCTGAAGCCCCCGGCGGGGTTATTCATGCGGAATTCGTTAACGCCCGGAGAAGGGCGTAGGAATGTCCCAAAACTTCTCAGCGATGCCGGCCCCAAGGCCCTTTGGGCCCAGCGCCGGGGGCGCCGGCGGGTTCGGTCGTGCTGCCCCAGGGACCCTGGGGCAGAGATGGTGGAGACTGACCTTGGGAGCCGGGCTGCTCTGTCTGGTCGTCGAGGGCAGGGCGAGCGGCCCGGGGTCGTGACCGCCGGCGAATTTCACCAGCGCGTCGACCCGGGACTGCACCGAGGGGTGGGTCGCGAACAGGTCGGCAAACCCCTCGCGCGGATTGTCGACGCAGAGTTCCATCACCGCCGAGGTCGCGCCGGGGAGTTCGCCGCGATTCTCGATCTTGCGCAGCGCCGAGATCATGGCATCCGGGTTCTTTGTCAGTTCGACCGAGCCGGCGTCGGCCAGAAATTCGCGCGACCGCGATAGCGCCAGCTTTACAATTTGCGACAGCAGCCAAGCCAGCACGATCAGCGCGACCGCGATGATCACCACAATGATCGCGCCGCCGCCGGAACCCTTGCTGTCCCGGTCCGAAGAGGACGATGAGGATGAGGACGACGATGAGGACGACCAGCCGCCGCCGCCCGAACTCCACGACAGATTGGTGAAGGTCCGGAAGAACAGTTCGCCGAAAAAGCCGACCACGCCCGCGATGATGACGGCGACCACCATCAGCTGCACGTCGCCGTTGCGGATATGGGTCAGTTCGTGGCCCAGCACCGCCTCGATCTCCTGATCGTTGAGCGTCTTCAGGAGCCCCGTGGTGACGGTGACGGCATATTGCCGCCGGTTGAGCCCGGTCGCGAACGCGTTCAGCGCCGGGCTTTCCATCACCTTCAGCTTCGGCATCGGAATGCCGCGCGAGATGCAGAGGTTTTCAAGCAGGTTATAGAGCCGCGGCTGCTGCTGCCGGGTCACGTCCTCGCCGCCGGTGACGGCGTCGATCATGTTCTGGTGGAAGAAATAGGCGATCACGATCCACAGCGCGGCAGCGCCGGTCGCATAGGGAAACGCCGTCATCAGGTCGCGCAAGGCGGCCATCAGATAGTAATCGACCGATGCATCGCTGTTGATCATGACTTCCGCGATCAGCGCGCCGGCATAGACCAGCACATAGATCAGGACGAACAGACCGGCGAGCAGCACCATCGAACGAAACTTGTTCGATGCGATGTGCGTGTAGAGACCGTACGCGGCCATGATGCGCTGCTTCTCGCCGGGATGCCTTGGCGCCTAGAACTTCACCGTCGGCGCCGCCTCGACTTCGGTGCGGCTGGCGCCAAGGTCGAAGAAATCCTTGCGGGTGAAGCCGAACATGCCCGCGAACAGCGCGGCGGGCATCTGCTGGATGCCCGTGTTGTATTCCTGGACCGCGTTGTTGAAGAAGCGGCGGCTGGCGGCGATCTTGTTTTCGAGATCGGACAGCTCGCTCGCCAGCTGCTGGAAATTGGCGTTGGCCTTGAGGTCCGGATAGGCCTCCGACAGCGCGATCAGCCGGCCGAGCGCGCCGCTCAGCTGGTTTTCCGCGGCCGAGACCTGCGCCGGCCCCTGCGCCGACATCGCGGAGTTGCGGGCCTTGATCACGTCGTCGAGCGTGCCGCGCTCGTGGGCGGCGTAACCCTTTACGGTCTCGACCAGGTTCGGGATCAGATCGTGGCGCTGCTTGAGCTGCACGTCGATGTCGGCAAAGGCCTGGCTGACGCGCTGGCCGAGCGCAACGAGCCGGTTATACGCGCCGAATGCGAACAGCACGAGAATGACGATGACGCCGAGAACGATCCAGCCGGTCGACATGGCAAAACAACTCCTGATGGGACAAACAATGCGGGGCAGCCTAGACGAAAAACAGCGCATGCGGCAGCCCGCCGCAAGGTGGGCATTGCTTGGTCGTCCGCAACACGGGATAAGTTCAAGGTCGGTTCGTGTCCCGGACGCGGTGCAGCGTCTCTTGACGGTGCACCGCAGAGCCGGGACCCAGGCCTGCCGGGTTGTGGGCCCCGGATCAGCAGCGCACCACGCCGCAAGGCATAGCGCGTCGAAGACGCGCGTGAACGCGCTGATGGCGTTGCGCAGCATCCGGGGCGCGAGAGCTGCGCCGGCTAATCTTGTTCCATCACCGCGTCGCCCCAGCGCCAGCGTCGGGCGCGGGCATAGTCCGCCTTGGCGCGGCGGGGCACTTTTTCGATCGCGAGGCCGCCCGGCGTGCAGAGCTTTGCCGTCACTTCGACCTTGGTGACATCAGGTTGCGCCAGGACCCGGGCCGGGCGCTGTACCGGTGGTGCGCGGGTCAGCGCGACATAGGCGAATTTTTCGTCCTCGAACGGCAGTTCAACCCCCTTGACCTGCATGTGCGCGCGCGAGCGGGACAGGCGTTGGGTGAAATGACACCAGTCAGGTGTTGAAAGCGGACACTTGCCGTCATGCGGGCAGGGCGCTGCAACATGGGCGCCGTCGGCGATCAACTGCTCGCGCAACGCGATGATCCGCGCGTAGCCGGCGGGGGTGCCGGGTTCGACGACCAGCAGCGTGTCGCGGGTTTTGGCCCACATCAGCCTGGCAAGCGTGGCTCGCTCGGCATCGCCGATCTCGCCGATCACGTAGCTGGCGATCACGACATCTGCGGCATCGGCATGGGCGAGCAGGCTGCGGGCTTGCCCCGGCTCGTATGTCATGCCTCGCAGGCGCGCGCTCTTGCGCGTGAGGTCCAGCGCCAGTTCGCGCAGGGTGTCGTTGGCGTCTAGCAAGGTAAAATCTTGCAACGATGAAAACGCTTCCGCCGCGGCCCAGCTCGCGGTCCCGGGCCCGGCGCCGACATCGAGCAGGCTCGTTGGCGCGAAGTCCGGCCTGATTTCGTGGATCGCATTCAGGCTGGCCACGACGGCGGCGTAGGTCGCGGGCATCCGTGCCAGCGCATAGGCCAGCGCGTCGGTCTCCGATCTGATCGCGCCGGAGCCGCCGCCATCGCGGTAGGTCCGCGAGATGGAAGCGGCGCGGCCTGCGGCCGCGTTGCGCGACAGGCCCTCGAGTTTGGCGTCGAGCGCCGCTTTCAGTTCGGCAGGAAGATCGGGTGAGGTCATCTTTTCATGCCCAGCGAAAGCGGGGCATCCAATACGTTGCGGTTTCTCGGTTCTAACATGGATGTCTCCGGAATACTGGATCGCGTGGTCAAGCCGGGCGATGACGGTAGGGGTGGCACCGACTTGTCCACGTCGTTGCGAGCGCAGCGAAGCAATCCATCTGTCGGCAACGAAAGTGTGGATTGCTTCGTCGCTACGCTCCTCGCAATGACGGTGCTCAAATCTCAGATACGCCTTCCCGGTCCCGCGGCGCGAAGCGCCCGGGTTGTGAGAGAAAACTTTCGCCCCAAAAGAAGAGGGCGCAGGGAAAGCCGGGTGCGCGCTGCACCCGCGGTCTCGTGTGCAAAGTTGTGCGAAGAAACGCACACGAGCATACAGGTTCAGCGGAGAGCATCCGGCCTTCCCTGCGCAATGGCTTTACGGCTTATGGCGTGCTCTCCCCGGCGACGAATTCGTCTTGTCACCGTCATCGGCGAATTAGCGGTTTTGCAAAACCCGGTTGGGCTCGCAAAATCTCCGCCGACTTGACACCAGCAACGGATGCCAGGACCACACGGTTTTGCCGTACGCAGCAACCCGTCTTCGCCAAAAGGCTCGCCGGGCTATGGCGCCGTCGTCTTGCGCGCTGTTGTCCGCTCACGAGAGAACTCGCCTTGCGAACACACGCGCGCCGACGCTGCCGCGTCCACCGCATCCCCTCCCGCGTTCGTGACGATCGCGATACGCCCCTCTTGCCGGGAAAGGACGGGGCGAGCTGGTAGCCCTGATTTGCCCGACAGGTTAAGCGTTATTTTGCCCGTCGCGTTATTTTGCCGCAGCCACGGCGCATCCGGACGGGCATGGGCGTCTGCACCGTGCCCGAACCGGACGACCGCTATTTCCGGGATTGCCCCTGGACCGGACATGCCGGAGAGATGTCAAACTCGACGCGATTGACCCAACTCGGACATAGAACGCAATGTTACGTTCCTGCCGAAAACGCATAGCGGACATCGACCGATTTGCCGATGGTTAGACTGGGTCGCGATCGACCCCTGCGCAGAGGACATCAATCCACGGGACGATGACGGTCCAACACCGCCACCTCACGGCGGCATCAATTTCTTGAGGCAATCGAATGCAGCGGCAACGTTTCCAACCGAGTATGGCCTAGGAGTTACCGCCATGAAGATCACAGCCTTAATACGGTTCGCTTCAGCGGCGACGCTACTTGCTTTGATGGGTTCGGCGACCGCCTTTGCGCAACAAAGCGATAAGCCCAACGTTGTTCTTATTCTCGCCGACAACGTCGGCTACGGCGACCTTGGGTCATATGGCGGCGGCGAGTTGCGCGGGGCTCCGACGCCGCGCCTTGATGCACTGGCTCAAGAAGGATTGCGTCTCACGCAATTCCTGGTGGAACCAGCTTGTACCCCCTCCCGTGCGGCGCTTATGACCGGACAATACTCGATACGGAACGGGCTGTCGCTGATCGCGATTGAGGGCAGCCCCTATACACTTCCCGCTAGCGCCTTCACCATGGGCGAGTTGTTTAAGAGTGTTGGCTATGCCACCGCGATCTTCGGGAAATGGCACCTTGGAAGTGCACCCCAAAGTTTGCCGACCGCGCACGGCTTTGATGAGTTCTACGGTATCCCGCCGGACATTAGCTGGGATGCAGCAACATATCCGGTGACAATCGCCCTCACGCACTCGATCAATGAGCCGTACGAAACACTGCTAAAGACTGGACCGCAGATCGTCGAGGCGAAGGCCGGTGGGCCGTTGCAGACGGTGAAGCCATATACCGAGGAGGTGCGTGCCAATATCGACAATGAGTTGGTCGACAAATCAATTGACTTCATCCGGCGTCAAAAGGCCGCTGGGAAGCCCTTCCTCCTCTATCTGCCGTTCTCGATGGGGCACTTCCCGAACCTGCCTTCGCAGCAGTTCAAGGGCAAGTCGCGGATCGGCAACTACGGCGACAAGCTGAGGGAGGGGGACTACCATGTCGGCCAGATCCTCGACACGCTGAAACAACTCGGCATCGACGACAACACCATCGTCGTCTTTGCCTCCGACAATGGGCCGCAAGGGGAAACCGCACGCGAACACGGTAACCAAGGGACGCCGGACATGGGCAATTCCGGTCCGTTCCGTGGAGAGTTAGGCGAAGTGACAGAGGGCGCGATACGGACAGCGGCAATCATCCGTTGGCCCGGCAAGGTCAAGCCGAACACAACCACATACGCCATGTTCTCGATCATGGACTTCCTGCCGACCTTCGCCCACATCGTCGGCGGCAAGATGCCAACGGACCGACCGATTGACGGCGTCGATCAAATCGACGTCTTGCTCGGAAGCACAGCGATAGGACATCGCGAAAGCCTCTTGAGCTTTATCGGTGCAGACCTCGTCGCGGCGCGTTGGAAGCAGTGGCGCATTTACTTCACCGACGTTCATCCGACCGGCATTGGACCGCAGCGGCAGCCCGGTATGTTCTCCGCCAGCGCTCCTATGGCCGGCTACCCGAAGATTTACAACATTGAAATGGATCCACACGAGGATCTCATTGTAGCGGCAATGTTTGGCTGGGCATCGGGGCCTGCGCTCAAAACTGTCGATGAGTACCTGGCAACGCTTAAGCGATATCCAAATCCGCCGCCGCCGAACATCACGCAATTTCGCAGCGGTGGCTAACTGATATCCGCGTCGCTACGCCGCAGCGAAATGTCCGCGTCGGGCACTTTTCGGACATGGCCGCGATGGCCGCTGTCGGGGGGTACAGCGAAAGTCGTCGCTCGACTCGTTTCCATCATCGAGGGGTGGCTCGCTTCCTTGGTCGCAAGTCCGAAAATATTTCGAACGTAGATGATGATTGTCAACGAAGGACAGCTCTTGGCGCAAAGCGGACGTTTGCCGAAACAGCGAGGTCAGCTAATTGCCATCTCCGGATTCACGTTAGCGGAGGATGTTTCGAATAGGCCGATCAGCTAAGATGATGCACCTTCTGAAGACCGTAAACCGGTGTGGGAATGCCTTCCATTCGCGCTTTCAACTGGAGCGACAGAAACTGCGAGTAGTGGCGTGACTGGTGCAAGTTACCGCCATGGAACCAAAGTCCCTCCTGCTGCGTCGGCTTCCACATGTTTCGCTGTTCGCCTTCCCATGGGCCGGGGTCTTTGGTCGTATTCGAGCCCAGTCCCCAGACCTTGCCTACCTTGTCGGCGACCTCCCGGGAGATCAAATCCGCGGCAAAACCGTTCATCGAACCGTAGCCCGTGGCGTAAACGACGAGATCAGCTGGCAGCTCAGTGCCGTCGCTCAAGATAACGGAATGTTCCGTGAGTTGTTTGACATCGACGCCGCTCTTTAGCTTGATGCTGCCATTGGCAATCAGTTCCGAAGCACCGACGTCGATGTAGTATCCGGACCCGCGCCGCAGGTACTTCATGAACAGACCAGAGTCGTCGTCACCATAATCGAGCAGGAAGCCTGCCTTCTCGAGGCGATTGTAGAAGTTGGCATCGCGTTCCCTGATCGCGTTGTAAACGGGGATCTGGAACTCGTGCAGAATCTTGTAGGGTAGTGAAGCAAAAATCAGGTCGGCTTTGGCCGTCGTCACTCCAGACTGGACCGCCTGCTCGGAGTAAAGCGCGGCCAACCCGAGCTCCATCAGCGAGTCCGACCTCACAATATGGGTGGTCGAGCGTTGAACCATAGTGACGTCTGCTCCGGCTTCCCACAGCGCCGCACAAATATCGTGTGCGGAATTGTTCGAGCCAATCACAACGGCTTTGCTGTTTTTGTATTTGTCCGCCCCCGGATGCCGCGACGAATGGTGTTGATCGCCCTTAAAAATATCCATGCTTTCCAATTTCGGAATGCTGGGCTTGGCTGACATTCCCGTCGCAAGTACCAGCTGTTTTGGCTTGAGGACGATTTCCTTGCCGTCGCGCTGCACGACAACGGTCCATTCGCGGCTCTTCTCGTCGTAAGATGCCTTCTTGCATTCGCTTGAGCCCCAGTAATTGAGCTCCATCACCTTTGTATACATTTCGAGCCAGTCCCCGATCTTGTCCTTCGGTGAGAAGACCGGCCAGTTCCGCGGAAACGGCAGATAGGGCAGATGATCATACCAAACTGGATCATGCAGGCAGAGCGACTTGTAACGCTTGCGCCAGCTGTCGCCTGGCCTCTCGTTCTTTTCGAGGATGATTGTCGGCACATTGAGCTGGCGCAGCCGGGCTCCCAGTGCGATGCCGCCCTGACCACCCCCAACGATAACGCAATAGGGCTGACGCGAGTAGCCGAGTTCGGCAGCTTCCGCCTCGCGTTCTTCCTTCCACGTTTTTCGATTGCGCTCGGCGCCATGTTTTGCCCCCATCGGACGGTCGAAGCCAACTGGCTCTTCGTGCCCCTTGAGTTCGCTCATGGTCGTCAGCAACGTCCATATCTGGCCGTTCTTCAGGCGCATGTGGCCAAAGCCGCGGGCGACCTCGGTTTCGAACTGTATCCAGCTCTCTATTATTTCGCCTGCCTCAGAGGCGTTCTCACCGTCCGCAATTTTCCAGTTCGACGGCTTCGTATCGGCGAGCCGCGCCTTGAGCATGTCGCGAATCTGTTCCTTGCCCTCCATGGTCTTGATGTTCCAGGTGAACGTCACGAGGTCGCGCCAGTAGCAGTCCGTCTGAAACAGATCGACGGCGCGTTCCACCTCGCCAGCGGACAGCGCCTTGTCGAGCGCGTCGAGCAAATCAGACACTTTTCCGTTCGGGGCTTTGTCGAGCATGATGATGTCCTCCCTTGTGCCGATGGCGAGCTTGCGCTCTTTTCTTCGTTCCGGCGAACTGAAGCCGAGGCACCGATAAAGCCGATGAGCTCGCGAGGTGCATTCGGTCTTTCAGGACAGACTTGAATTCTAGCATCTTGCAGCGAAGAGGCGAGCGGGAAACGGCTCAATTGGGCTGAAATGCCGACCAGTACCTTGTCACAGAGGTTTTGACTCGTTGGGGTCGGCCTGATATTGCGGCGAGCGTGGGATAGCACTTCCGTTGTTTGGCACCGAACGGACCTCCAGCGATGTCCGCAGTTCGGCCGCTATCGGGGGAAAGCGGACATGAACCCGGAAGCCCATTTCGGTAGTGATTGACCCAAGACTCGGTTCGGGATTGTTGCGGCGCAAATTGACCTTTGAACCCTTTCCCTGGTCGAAAACTCCTGATTTGATCTTCTAAATTGCCAGCCAAACATGGCGTAGTCCTGAGCTTGGGTGAGGCAATGAGACAGCGCGATTTCATCGGTGATTGCTGGGTCTAGCCGCTCCGTGGCCGCTCTCCGTACGCGCTCAGCAGGCCGTGGTGAAAGATAAGCCGCCCCCCGGCTCGCTCCGCGACATTCGGAAACGAATGGATCTGAGTAGGCAAAATGACGAAACGCAGCAAATTCGGAAAGTTTCTCCGGGCGGTTATAGCCACCCCCATAGAGGCCGCCCTCTACATCCCTGAACGCATCAGTATGCGGCATGAGTGCCACGCATCCTACGAGTCTGACCCCAATTGGGAGGTACGCCTCCACAGGTGTTTGGGAGCACCGTGGCCCTGCCCCGAACGAACGAAGTTGGACGTGCTGTGGCGCGACATCGCGTCCGAGCTACAGACACAGGGCCTGCGATTGGGCCGCCAGACATACGGTGAATACAGTGATGCCGAGATATCGCTAGCGCGTGCCGTTTGGTGCAGCGTGCTGCATCAGCGTCCGTCAGTGGTTGTTGAAACTGGGGTGGCGCGGGGAGTGACAAGCCGGATCGTGCTTGAGGCGCTCAACCGCAACGATCGGGGGCACCTTTGGAGCATCGATTTGCCGCATCCGTTCGAGAAGAATCTTCACGCACAAACTGGAGCGGCGGTTCCTGATTCACACAGAAGACGTTGGTCGTACATTGAGGGGTCGAGCCGAAGGCGGTTACCCGCACTGCTTCGCTCGCTCGCTCAGGTCGATCTCTTCATTCATGACAGCCTGCATACCGCCCGCAACATGCGATTCGAGATGGAACAAACGCTGAATGCTCTAGCACCAGGAGGCATCATGATCGTCGACGACATAAGCACGCATCAGGCTTTCGCCAACTTCGCACAAGACTTCCCATCGCTAGAAACCATCGTATGCCCTCACTCCGACAGGGCCGGATCATTCTTCGGACTCGTTCACAAACCTGCATAATCCCAACCGGCATAATCATAGACCTGTGGCCGCCGGCTTCGGCATGGGATATCGACGCAGCGGTGCAATGCCTGAGTTCGGTGTAGTGGACCGCAGCCGTTCCGGCATCGAAGTTTGCTGCACTTGCATGAGTCTGTTTGTGGCACCTTTGAGACATGCCGAAGGATCCTGAAAAGGTCTGCTTATCGGGGTAGACAGGAAGCAATCGGCACACAGTCAGAACGACGCGATTGACGCCTTGCCGCTCCAATGTCCGTTCCGGGCACGGCTCAGCGGTCGCGCCGACAAGAAGGATCCGTGCCATGGCCAGTGAAGCCGTTCGCGATCGTATCGCCTACAAGCCGATCGGCACGGATCCAAGTCGGGCCGAAGGTATCGCGGGATTCGGTTCCCGGGGGCATGGAGCTACAAACGGCGACGTTTCGCTACAAGCGCGGGTTCCGGCACGAGTGTATCTGCCATGATGACGTGTATCGGTGAGTTCGCTCGAAAACGACCCGATGAAATCACTTGGCCGCGTCAAGGTAGGCCAGCCGGGAACCGTTGAACAGGAGCGCGGTAAATGAAGCCAGTCACCGGTGGTAAGCGGAGGGAACTCGTGAACAACACCGCCAATGCCGTTGTAAAATACGCCGAAAGCCTTGCCTAGCAAATCTGCGTTGTCGAGAAGAGTCGGGTACAGGTCATGCGTTCCTTTCGTCAGTTGCTCGTCCTGTCATTCGCTGTTTCGACGGGATTCTTTTCTCTTGCTGGCTGCAGTTCTCTTCCCAGAGCATCCTATACGGCATCCGATGCTTCGTCCGCGCGGGTGTTGAACGTCAATGAACTGCGCAGATATACCGATGAGCCGGCAGCAACGTTCCTCAAGGAACCACCTGTAAGTTTACGTGCCGGTCCTATCAGCTATCTTGCCTTGTCGGGAGGCGGAGCCGACGGTGCTTATGGCGCGGGTGTGCTGAATGGTTGGACCACGGCAGGTACGCGCCCAAAGTTTACAGTCGTTTCGGGTGTGAGCACAGGTGGGTTGATTGCGCCATTTGCATTTCTTGGCCCAGCCTACGACGCAACATTGCGGGAAGTATACACCAGCGGTATCGCTGAAAGCCTTCTGGATACGCCAAGCATCTTGAACGCGCTTTTCGGATCCGGCCTGTTTGGAAACACGCGGCTTCGCGAGTTGGTGGCCCGCTATGTCGACCAGAATATGCTCGCGGCAATTGCAGAGGAACACGCCAAGGGCAGGGATCTTCTCATCGTGACGACTGATCTCGACACCCAACGCACGGCGGTATGGGACATGGGTCGCATTGCTGAAATCAGGACACCCCAGGCGCTAGGCTTGTTCCGTGATGTCATGGCTGCATCCGCAAGTATCCCGGTAGTTTTCCCGCCGATGATGATTGAAGCGGAAGCGAACGGAAATCACTTCCAGGAGATGCATGTAGACGGTGGAGTGACGGCACCGGTGCTGACGTTGCCGGAAGCATTTATTTTGCGAAACGGGGCGTTCGTCCGAGGCGCGCGTATAAACATTTACATCTTGATCAACAACAAGGTTGAGCGAGATTTCCAACTGGTGCCGAACAGCACGATCGACATCGCCGCGCGGGCTTCGGCTTCCGTCACGAAGACGCAAACCCGCTCTATTCTGTATGAGACGTTTGACTTCGCTCGCCGCAACAATTTCGGATTCAATCTGACCTACATCGACAAAGGCTTTCCGTCGTCAGGCTCCTCCGGCTTTGAAACGAGCTACATGCGTTCTCTTTATCAGTACGGATATGACAAGGCCAAAACCGGTAATTTTTGGGTCAAGGTGCCGCCACCGGATGATGTCTCATCAGGCGGGTTCCGGTTTAAAAGTTCCGCAATGTAGTGGTGGTCTACAGATCACCCGCAAGCGAAGTTCGGTGGGTGCGATGGCAAAATCGAAAACTGTCGGCCGATCACGGAAGGGTGGAAGAGCGTCGGTGTCGATCAGGGTGACCTCGTTCGGCAGGCACGAACGCCACTAGTGAGGGCTCAATTTCGCAAAGCCAGATGCGCTCCGTTTACGGAGGTCGTCACGACATGAGCCGGCCGGCACCGCATACGTTGCGGCGGCGCTTTTTCATGGCGCTCGGCCATGCCATTCACGTGACGTGGCCGGTGTTGTCGGTAATTCTGGCTATTCAGCTTGCCCTGGGCTTGCTGGCTGGTTTTGTTGAGGGCTGGTCTCTCGGGGATGCGGTCTATTTCACTCTCATTACCGGCCTCACGATTGGTTACGGTGATCTCGTCCCGAGGCAGGCGTTGACGCGCGCACTTGCGATCGGAATTGGCTTTTTCGGGCTCTTTGTTACGGCTCTCATAGCGGCAATTACCGTCCACGCCATGCGCTCAACGCTCACTGATGACGGGAGTGGCAATGAGTGATCTTAGATCGACGAGGGATCGAGTGAGGGTGCTGTTTGCTGCACTGCATGAGTCGGGTTGTGGCACTTTTGAGACATGTCGACCGGCTCTGACGATGTCCGTTCTGCGGGGTGGACCGGAAGTGATCGGCGAGCAGTCAAAACGACGCGATTGACCCTGGCGGAGTTCGGGCGGGAATCCCGGTCAAGGGCATTGGGCCGCTCCCCAGCCTGAGCAGCAAGCAGTGTGATGGCCCGAGCTTAGCGGAAGTGCTAAAAAGAGATATTCAAAAAAACAGACAGGAGGAACCACACATGGCGTCGATCACCGCAATCGCCAACGATTTTTTCGCCGCTTGCGAGACTGGAAAGGGTTGGGAAGTCTGCAAGACATACTGTGCTCCGAACGCGACCTTCGCCGCCCAGGCCGAACCGCTTGCTGGTATTAAAACTCTTGCAGAGTACACTGATTGGATGAAGGGGCTAATGACGATCATGCCGGACGGCAGCTACGAGGTGAAATCCTTTGCCACCGATACCGAACGAAACAACGTCGCTGCCTATGCTGTCTTTTCAGGCACTCATACCGGTCCTGGTGGTCCGTGTGAGCCGACCGGTAAAAAGGTGACTTCGGACTACGTCTACGTGATGCAATTCACCGACGACAAGATCAGCCAAATGACGAAGATATGGCATTCTGGTATGGCACTAAAGGAACTGGGCTGGGCTTGAGCGGCATGCCGCCGACGCTACTCGCGATCGCCGAGCAGTCACCCCTCCATGCGCCCCCCGAAGCGCAGAAATTCGTAGTTCGGCAGCCCAGTTTTGTGCTCTCGCATCGCAGCAGTAGCTGTGGAGGTACTACGACGGTAGCATTCTCACAGGCGTAGCGGCTTCAAGAGTGATCGCCACCTTCACCGTGCGCAAACTCGAAATCATGCTGCGGTGGCAAGAGCACAGCGGCGATATCGTCGCCCAACGCTTGGCTCTGTCAAATTCTGCGGGAGTGCATTGCTGGCCTGTAGCTTTGCTGATAGCAGCCGAGGTCGAGTGCGCGAGAAGAAAGTCGCATATTGGCACCCAGACCGGACATGCCGGAGAGATGTCAAACTCGACGCGAATGGACCCGCTCGGACATCGAGTGATTGCGTTGCGACAATGCGCCTCATCCATCCCCAATGACCTATTCGCAACGAATACGCCTACTCATAAATACCCATTAATACCCAATCATCCGCGTCCGGGTCTGCCAACCTGGAGCTTGTGGGACTTGGAATCCGTTGTATTGTGAAGCGAAGCATGCGGAATTCGCATGGCTGCTGCCTGAAGGGCGCGGTCACCATAAGCAGGCGCGAACCAACGTGCCGGTTTTTGGATGGAGACCGACATGGTCGTTGGCGGATCGTTTGACACGTTCCCCAAATTGCTTCTGCGAAATGCCGCGCAATTTGGCAGCCGTCCGGCGTTTCGGCATAAGGATCTTGGCATATGGCAGACGTGGACCTGGACCCAGGTCGCCGAGATCGTGCGTGCTTATGCCGCGGGCTTGCAGCGACTTGGATTGCAGCCAGGAGACACCATCGCCATCGTCGGTTCCAACCGGCCGAAGCTCTACTGGACCGTGATGGCAGCGCAGACGCTGCGCGCGATTCCGGTTCCGGTCTATTCGGATGCGGTGGCTGACGAGCTTGCCTATGTCCTCGCTCACGCCGGTGTAAAGTTTGTCGCCGCGCAGGATCAGGAACAGGTCGACAAGGTCTTGTCCGTATCGCAACGGGTGCCGCATCTCCACACGATCGTTTATGACGAGCCGCGCGGACTCCATGACTACGATCACAGCCGATTGACCGCAATCCACGATGTCATCGAAGACGGCCGCGCCGCGCTTGCGGCCAACGCTGCGCTTGGCGGTCAGATCGATGAACTCATCCGGCACGGTGAAGGTTCTGACATCTCGGTCATCCTTTACACCTCGGGAACAACCGGCGCGTCGAAGGGCGTCATGCTGTCGGCGCGGGGCTGCATCGATGCTGCGACGGATACTGTCAGATTCGACCGATTGACCGACAACGACGTGGCGCTCGCCTACCTGCCGCTCGCCTGGGTGGGCGATCATTACCTCAATTATGTACAGGGCCTTGTCGCTGGATTCTGCATGGCGTGTCCCGAGAGCGGTGAGACGATCGAGCAGGATTTGCGCGAGATCGGACCAACTTTCTATTTCGCTCCGCCGCGCGTTTTCGAGGCCATGCTGACGCGGGTGATGATCCGCATGGAGGACGCTGCGGCAATCAAGCGGCGAATGTTCAACTACTTCCTTGGCATTGCACAGCGGCATGGCGAGTCGATTTTGACCGGAAAGCCGACGCCGCTGTCAGGCCGGTTGCTCTATGCGCTCGGGCGCTTGATGGTCTACGAGCCCCTTAAAAACGTTCTTGGCCTGTCTTGCGTGCGCGTTGCCTATACCGCAGGTGAGGCCATCGGTCCGGATCTTTTCGCGTTTTACCGCTCGATCGGACTGAACCTGAAGCAACTCTACGGTCAGACCGAAGCGTTCCTCTATGTGACCTGTCAGCCTGATGGAGATATCTACTCCGATACGGTTGGTCCGGCGGCGCCGAACGTCGACATCCGCATTGCGGAATCAGGCGAAGTGCAGTTCCGCTCACCCGGCATGTTCGTCGGATATTTCAAGGATCAGGCGAAGACTGCGGAGGCCATGACGTCCGACGGTTACGTCAAGACTGGCGATGCCGGTTTCTTCGACGAGAAGACAGGACATCTGAAGATCATCGATCGTGCGAAGGATGTCGGTCGGCTGGCTGACGGCACGATGTTTGCGCCGAAGTATCTTGAGAACAAATTGAAGTTCTTTCCCAACATCAAGGAAGCGGTCGCTTTCGGCGATTCCAGGGAGTTTGTTTGCGCCATTATCAACATCGACCCGGTCGCTGTGGCGAACTGGGCCGAACGTAACAACATCGCCTTCGGTTCCTATCAGGAGCTGGCGGGGCATCCGCTGGTCTACGACATGGTGGCGAAAGATGTTGTCGAGGTGAACCGCGCCCTTGCGGAGGGAAAGGTACTGGCGGGCACGCAGATCCGCCGCTTTCTCATTCTGCACAAGGAACTCGACGCGGACGATGGCGAATTGACCCGCACGCAGAAAGTTCGCCGCGGGTTCATTGCCGAGCGCTATGCGCCACTGGTCACCGCGCTCTATGACGGTTCACATGAAGCCGACATCTCCACCGAGGTCACTTTTGAGGATGGCCGCAAGGGCGTGATTGCGGCACGGATCAAGATCCGCGACTTGCAAACAACCGGTGCGAGAGAACCTCTGGGGAGGGCCGCATGAGGATGCCGGACAAGAGCGAATTCTTGCTTCAGGTCGAAGGGGTATCGCTGACTTTTGGCGGAGTGACAGCCCTGAGGGACGTATCGTTTGACATCAGGAAGGGCGAAATTCGCGCCATCATCGGGCCGAACGGCGCCGGCAAAACCTCGATGCTCAACGTCATCAACGGCTTCTATCATCCCAATCGCGGCGCCATCACTTTCAAGGGCCGGACCCGCGCCCGGATGCAGTCGTTCGAGGCGTCCCGTGGCGGCATCGCGCGCACCTTTCAAAACGTCGCACTGTTCAAGGGAATGAGCGCGCTCGACAACATCATGGCTGGCCGCACATTGAAGATGCGCCGGGGCCTTCTGTGGCAGATGCTGCGTTACGGCCCTGCGCTGGCGGAGGAGATCGAGCATCGGAACCGGGTCGAGGAGATCATCGATTTTCTGGAGATTGAGGCGATCCGCAAGGTGCCGGTTGCGCGTTTGCCATATGGCCTGCAGAAACGCGTTGAACTCGGCCGTGCCCTTGCAATGGAGCCTGATCTTCTGCTCCTCGACGAGCCGATGGCAGGCATGAACCTCGAGGAGAAGGAGGACATGTCGCGGTTCATCATCGACGTGAGCAATCATTACGGCACGACCATTGCGCTGATCGAGCACGACATGGCTGTAGTGATGGATCTCGCCCATCGCGTGGTGGTGCTCGATCATGGCGTGAAGATCGCCGACGGCACGCCGGATGAGGTCAAGCAGAATCAGGGCGTCATCGACGCCTATCTCGGCGTCGCGCACTAAGGAGCATTGCGTGATCGCGTTGGGTCAATTTCTCGAAGTGCTGATCGGCGGATTGATGTCCGGCGTGCTGTATTCGCTGGTCGCGCTCGGCTTCGTGTTGATCTTCAAAGCATCCGGTGTCTTTAATTTTGCCCAGGGCGCAATGGTATTGCTCGCAGGACTGGCGCTGGTCCGCTCGCTCGACTTCCTGGTGGCCGAGGGTTTCCCGCTTTGGGCTGCGATCATCATCGGCATCGGCTTCGCCGTCGTGATCATGGCGATAACGGCTTGGCTGATCGAGCGGTTGGTGATCGGACCTCTTGTCAACCAGGACGGCCTCACGCTGTTCATGTCCACTATCGGCGCGACATTCATCCTCGAAGGCGCTGCGCAGATGATCTTCGGTTCCGATGCCTACCCTTTGCGGCTGTTTCCGACGGATGCCTGGTTCTTGTTTGAAAGCCTCTTTCCGGGTGGAATTCTGGTCAACAAGCTGGATGTCTGGGGCGGTTTTATCGCCGGCATTCTGGTCGCCGGTCTGGCGATCTTCTTCCAGCGTACCAAGACCGGTCGCGCACTCCGGGCCGTTGCCGACGACCACCTGGCCGCGCAGTCGGTCGGGATTCCGATCAACTGGATCTGGTTCGTGGTCTGGCTTGTTGCCGGTCTGGTTGCGCTGGTTGCGGCGACCGTGTGGGGCACCAAGCTGGGCGTACAGTACTCCATCACTTTTCTTGCGCTGAAGGCCTTGCCGGTTCTGATCATTGGGGGTCTTACCTCGGTTCCGGGGGCCATTGTCGGCGGGCTCATTGTGGGTGCGGGTGAGAAGATCGCGGAGGTTTTTCTGGGGGCGTATATTGGTGGCGGTATCGAATATTGGTTCGCCTTTGTGCTGGCGTTGGCGGTGCTGCTTGTGCGGCCGCAGGGCCTGTTCGGCGAGCGGATCATCGAACGCATCTGAGGCGAGGAGTTCGTCGTGCTTTATCGCGAGGCTGGCCAATTCAAGACGACCTACGCGGAGGATATGGCGATCTTCCCGATCCGCCAGGATCGTATTGCGCTCGGTATCTTGCTCGGGATCGCCTTCATCGGGGTGCCGCTGCTGGCGACTTTCCACGTTTGGCCGTTCGCCGGCGACTATCTGCTGTGGGCCATTCTGTTGCCCTTCCTGATCCTCGCGCTCGCCGCGATCGGCGTGAACATTCTCGTCGGCTATTGCGGGCAGATCTCGCTCGGCAGCGGCGCCTTCATGGCCGTCGGCGCCTACTCAGCTTACAAGTCGGGGACCGGCGTTCATATTCCGCTCGCCTGGCTTGGCTTCGCGATTTCGATTCCACCATTACCTGTGCTGGCATCCATTTTGCTCGGCGGGCTCACGGCGGCAGTCGTTGGAATTCTCTTCGGTGTTCCCAGTCTACGGATCAAAGGCCTCTATCTGGCGGTTGCCACGCTCGCGGCGCAATTCTTTTTCGACTGGGTGTTCCTGCGGGTGCCGTGGTTCACCAATTACGCACCCTCAGGGTCGGTCAATGCACCGGCACTGAATTTCTTTGGTCTGGTCATAGGCACGCCGATCGAGCGCTATCTGCTGTGCCTGACCTTCGTAACGGTGTTCGCGGTTCTGGCGAAGAACCTCGTTCGCGGCAATCTCGGCAGACAATGGATGGCAATCCGCGACATGGACATTGCCGCCGAGCTGATCGGGATCCGGCCACTCTACGCAAAGCTCACGGCTTTCGCGGTCTCCTCATTTATCGTCGGCGTGGCGGGCGCACTCTGGGCGTTCGTGTATCTGGGCTCGTGGGAGCCGCTCGCGTTCTCGATCGACCGCTCGCTGCAGCTCCTGTTCATGGTGATCATCGGCGGGCTGGGCTCGATCATGGGGTCGTTCGTCGGTGCGGCCTTTATCCTCATTCTGCCGATCATGCTGAACCTGATTCCAACCGAGCTCGGCGTGCCGCTGTCGACAGAAACGATTACTCACCTGGAGTTCATCATCTTCGGATCGCTGATCTGCTATCTTCTGATCAAGGAGCCACATGGGTTTGCCCGGCTCATTTCGATTGGCAAGGAGAAGCTCAGACTTTGGCCGTTTCCCTACTGAAGGGGCGGTCGGTGTGAAGGGGGCCGGCGATCGCAACGCGGAGCGGCGGTCGTTGGCAGAAGGAGCAAGGAAGTCCGCAAAACAAAACAAGACCCGTTACCGCAAAACCGGGCTGAAAGAGGAGGACATCGATATGGTACGCAACAAACTGATACTGGCGGCAGCCATCCTATCGGGCGCGGCGCTTGCCGCTCCGGCTGCAGAGCAGAATGAGCAGTTCATTCCGATACTGTCCTACCGGACGGGCGCGTACGCCGTGAATGGCGTGCCCTACGCAAACGGCGTGGCCGACTACTACACCCTGATCAACGAGCGCGACGGCGGCATCAACGGCGTCAAGCTTTTGGTCGAGGAATGCGAGACCGGCTACGCCACCGACAAGGGCGTTGAGTGTTACGAGCGTCTCAAGGGCAAGGGGCCGACCGGCGCGGCCTTCTTCAATCCGCTGTCGACCGGCATTACCTTCGCCCTCACCGAAAAAACCGCGACTGACAAGATCCCGATTATCACGATGGGCTATGGCCGCGCCGATTCCAAGAACGGAGCCGTGTTCGCGTACAATTTCCCGCTGCTTGGCACGTACTGGTCGGCGGCCGATATCGCGATCCAGCACATCGCCAAGGAGGTCGGCGGCTTCGACAAGCTGAAAGGCAAGAAGATTTCGCTACTCTATCACGACAGCCCTTACGGCAAGGAGCCGATACCGATGCTGCAGGTGCTGGCAAAGAAGCACGGCTTTGAGTTTACGCCGATCCCGGTCACGCACCCCGGTGTCGAACAGAAGTCGCAATGGCTGGCGATCCGCCAGAACCGGCCGGACTATGTTTTAGTCTGGGGCTGGGGCGTCATGAACGGCACGGCAGTCAAGGAAGCGGCGGCCGTCGCCTATCCGCGCGACAGGATGATCGGTGTTTGGTGGTCGGGCGCAGAGCCGGATGTAACGCCCGCAGGCGATCAAGCCATCGGCTACAAGGCGCTGATGCTTCAGCATGGTGCCGGCAGGTTCGCCGTGCACGCCGACCTGGAGAAGTACGTCTATGCAAAGGGCAAAGGTTTGTCGGAGCCTGGCAAGGTCGGCGAGGTTCTATATAACCGCGGCATGGTGAATGCCATGCTGGGGGTGGAGGCGATCCGCAAGGCGCAGGAAAAGTTCGGCAAGAAGCCGCTCACGGGCGAGCAGGTCCGCTGGGGTCTCGAGAACCTCAACCTCTCCGATGCACGTCTCAAGGAACTCGGCTTCGAAGGCATGTTGAAGCCAATCAGGATTTCCTGCTCCGACCACGAGGGGGCGCGGGACGGGCGCGTACAGCAGTGGGACGGCAAGGGTTGGAAAATCATCTCCGACTGGTACTCGGCCAACCAATCCGACACTGAACCGCTCGTCGACGAGGTTTCCGGGAAATATGCCGCGGACAAGAAGATTCAGCCGCGCGACTGCTCGAAAGAAAGCTGAACTCATCTGGGCGATCCGGGAGGAGCGTTTGCCTCCTCCCGGATGTTCCGAAAGTCGCAACCGTTTGGAGGGAGCGGCGTGTCAATCTCCAAGGCCGCCACGGCGACAGAAGCGGCAGCGCCGTTTCTGTCAGTCAACAATATCGAGGTTGTCTACGATCGCGTTATCCTCGTGTTGAAGGGGGTATCGCTGGATGTGCCGCGGGGCGGAATTGTCGCGCTTCTCGGCGCCAATGGCGCCGGCAAGACGACGACGCTGAAGGCGATCTCCAATTTGCTGCATGCGGAGCGCGGCGAGGTCACCAAGGGCTCGATCCTGTTCGACGGCGTCGAAGTGCAGTCCCTGTCGCCAAACGATCTGGTGCGGCGCGGCTGCATTCAGGTGATGGAGGGACGGCGTTGCTTCGCTCACCTTACTGTCGACGAGAATCTCCTGACCGGAGCCTTCACGCGCAGCGACGGCAAGTCCGCGATCGCGCAGGATCTGGAGCGAGTCTATGCCTATTTTCCTCGTCTCAGGGAGCGGCGTGATTCCACCGCCGGCTATACGTCGGGCGGCGAACAGCAGATGTGCGCGATCGGCCGTGCACTGATGTCGCGCCCGAAGATGATCCTGCTGGACGAGCCTTCGATGGGCCTCGCGCCGCAGATCGTGGAAGAGATCTTCGAGATCGTGAAGGATCTCAACGTCAAGGAAAATGTCTCGTTTCTTCTCGCCGAGCAGAACACCAATATGGCGCTCAAATATGCCAGCCACGGATTCATCCTCGAAAATGGCCGCGTGGTGATGGATGGCGAGGCGCGGGCGCTCGCCGCAAATGAGGACGTCAAGGAATTCTATCTTGGCGTCGCTGGGGGAAAGCGCAAATCATTCCGCGACGTGAAGCACTACAAGCGGCGCAAACGTTGGCTCGTTTAGGCGATGACGCTGAGTGATCGGCCGTCGTTGAGTGGTCCGGAGCAGCAGATGTATTGGAGGGCCGCCCCTCTTCTAGCCACTGGGGTTAGAGTGCAATCCGGTTTGATGATGTTCCGGCTAAAGATACAGTTGGTCGATGTCTGGACATGGCACGAAACGGACCAGCCCGGCCGGTTAGATGATGTCCGTTGTTCGGGATAGACCGGAAATGGCTTTTCGGGGCTGTGAGGACCGTTTTTGACCCGCTGCGGACACCCGACTGATGAGGCCGTTCTATCGGACAAGGGGCAAACGTCCGATGGCATCAGTGCAACCCGGGAATAAAATAGCTCCAAGCGGTGGCCAGTATTATACTGGTGCTACTGGACGTGCTGCTTCAAGCATTCGTGGAAGGATTGTTACGACCAGTCAGGGAGGAACATCTGATGACGACTATGTTTGTTAGACACACGGTTTCCGACTACAAGACCTGGCGGAAGGCTTACGACGATTTTGCTCCGGTCCAGAAAGCGAAGGGCGTAACAGCCGAGGCTGTCTACCGAACAGTCGAAAATCCCAATGACATCACAGTAACTCACGAGTTTGCCACGATTGAAGCTGCGCGAGCCTTCGCGGAAAGTGCTGAATTGAAGAATGCCATGAAGAATGCGGGAGTGGCGGGAGCTCCAACGATTTGGTTTACGAACAAGATGTGAAATATCGATCCCGGCCAAGTGCCGGGATTTTTTGCTATGGTGTGCCATGTCGCCTGTTGGCACGAAACGGACATGCCGGGTTGGCCGGACGATGTCTGCTCTTGAGGGTAGAACGGACACGCCGTTCAGGCGGGGTCCGGCCGCGCGTTGCAAGAAGATTTCGTCGAATTGGCGGCGGCGGTCTTGCATCAATGTATCCGGCCTCTGATTGGAGCATGTGGTGCTCCGGGCCATCATGGATATCAGCGCGCGTGCGTTCTCATTAACGGACAGGCCTCGATTGGGCCATTTGGGTCACCAGTGTTCGCACGCGCTCGGAAGACCGAACCTCCATCTCGTCTCATCCTCTCGCAGACCTCGGCTGGAAACTGTTGATAGGGTTACGTCATCGCTTGCTCCTCGTATCGCGCAGTTCCTTTGTTCGAGCCAAGGGCCGTTCCTTCGTCCCGGCCCGCAGAACGTCGATCGCGTCGCGCGCAGGGGCGGTCAAGGCCGGCCGTCGCGCTTGGCTTGCGGCGGGCGCCGGCGTTGCCAGGCTGCGCCTTGACCGCGCCGAGCACGGCGCGAGGATCACGCGGGTCGGACGCCTGCATCGTCGGTCCTCGTCAGCTCGAAGGCGCGTCCTTTGGCCAGCACCGCCCAGGCGATCCGGGCAAGCTTGTTGGCGAGCGCGATCGCCAGCACGTTGTGGTGCAACCGCCTCTTGGCGGCTTCGATCCAGGATTTGAGCCCGTAACGTTCCCAGTCCTTTATCCTGACCAGCACAACCCATGCCGCCTGCACGAACAGAACGCGCAGGTAGCGATTGCCGCGCCTCGAGATTTTGCCGAGGATCGTGCGGTCTCCCGTCGAGATCTGCTTGGGCACCAGTCCGAGCCAGGCGCCGAAGTCGCGGCCTTTGGAGAATACGTCTCCAGTGCCGATCGCGGCCACCATGGCGCTCGAAATGATCGGCCCGATGCCGGGTACCGTCATCAGGCGCGAACATGCCTGATCTTGACGGGCCAGTGCTTCGATCTCGCCGGAGAGGCCATCGATGCGCTGATCCAGCCGGCGCCAGTCGCCTGCCAACTCCTCGATGACGCGCAACATGCGGGGCGACAGGACATCGGTGCGCGTTGCAAGGATGGTGGGCAGTTCCGTGCGCAGGAAGCCGATCCCTTGGCGCACGGCGATCCCGCGTTCCAGCATGAAGGCGCGAATCTGATTGATGATACCGGTGCGTTGCGAGACCAGCCGCTCGCGCACCCGATGCAGTGCCTGCAGATCCAGTTGCTCCGCGGTCTTGGTCGCCACGAACTTCATCGTCGGGCGCTGCACGGCTTCGGCAATCGCTTCGGCATCATTGAAGTCGTTCTTCTGTCCCTTGCTATAGGGGCGGACATATTTGGCCGGCATCAACCTGGCGTCGTGGCCAAGCGATGCGAGTTTGCGGCTCAGGTGATGGGCGCCGACGCAGGCTTCCATGCCGATCAGGCAAAGGCGGTATATTGGCGAGCCGCGCTTCCACTTGGCCACGCGACCACTTTTGCCGCAGCACGATGGCGCCGCGCGCATCGTGGCCCACGACGTGGAACGAGTTCTTGCCGATATCGATGCCGATCACGGCGATCGCGGTATTGGGTATCTGAGACATGGCGTGCTCCTTGTCTTTGGCGCCCCTTGCCAGCTTCGCTTGCTGGCGGGGCAGGAGCACGGCCGGACCATCCCATTACCGGACAACAATGATGACGCTTGATCTCGCTCAATATTGCGCGCGCAGGATGTGGTTCGATGATCTCGCGTATAGGCCGGTTTCCGCCCAACCGTGAAAGCAATTTGGTGATAACTCAACCTGCGCCGGAGATTGTTAAGCAAGTCATCCTCGTCGTTGATGATGACGAGGCCGTGCGGGATTCCCTCAGAAACTTGATGGAGAGTGAGGGATTCGAGGTGCGTGCCTTTTCCAATGGGCACGACTTGCTCAGCGAAGCGAGCCTACCCGCGATTGGGTGCTTGATCGTTGACTACCACATGCCCGCAATGAATGGACTGGAGCTGGTCGGCGCGCTGCGCGGTCGGGGAGTTTCGACCCCGGCTATTCTCATCACAGGCAATCCCACCAAATATGTGCGGGATCGAGCCGCAGCAATTGCGGTTTTGGTCGTTGAGAAACCACTAGGAAGCTATCTGCTGGATTGCGTCCATGAGGCATTTGCGAAACATGGACAGTTGTTGTCGTAGGGCTTCGTATATTCTTTTCCCTAATATAGCCGCTCAACTTGAGTTCGCTCTCATCCACCCTTTCCATTCCAATCGATCTGCTTTGCATTTTTTGGGGAAGTACTACTTCCTTATTTGCGTTGGGCGAAAAGTTAAAGTGCTTCCTTAAGCCTCTGAATTGTTTGCGCTCACTATACAAAGTGACCTCAACGAAAAACTAGAAACACACGGTCCCGCACCAGACTGTTTCATACGTTTGTTATGTGCTGACTACAAATTGCCGAATACCGTGCCCGGCACGGTCCAGCGAGTTGCCGATAGTGAGACGACCCTACGTGAGCGACAAGCTCGTCGGTGGGCTTCCGTTCTAGTCGTGGCTCTCCAATAAGATCAAAAAAGCTTACTTCGGCACGGCAACACCCTGAAATAACGCCAGCGGAGGTAACAATGATGAAGCACAAAATCACAATCAAACTCGGCGAATGTGTCTGCGCGGCATTGTTTGCAGTCAGCTTGCTCTGGATGACCGCGGGATCAGCTGAGGCTCAAACTCGCAAACCCAACATTCTCGTCATCATGGGCGATGATGTAGGCTGGTTCAACATCGGCGCGTATCATCAGGGCATGATGTCGGGAAAGACACCGAACCTCGATAAACTTGCCTCTGAAGGGATGCGGTTCACCGATTATTATGCCGAGGCTAGTTGCACGGCGGGTCGTGCCAACTTCATCACCGGCGAGCTGCCGATACGCACGGGACTGACAACCGTGGGGCAGGCCGGTGCAGACGTCGGTATTCCAGACCAAGCCGTGACACTCGCCACCGTGCTCAGATCGCTCGGCTACGAAACGGGACAGTTCGGTAAGAACCACCTCGGTGACCTGAACAAGTATCTTCCGACCGTGCACGGCTTCGATGAATTCTTCGGTTACTTATACCACCTCGACGCGATGTCCGACCCGTACTGGTTCTCGTTCCCCGCCGACGAGCAATATTACAACACCTACGGTCCGCGCAGCTTGATCCATAGCTACGCGACCGACAGGGATGATCCGACGGAGATGCCGCGTTGGGGAAAAATCGGAAAGCAGCGGATCGTCGATGAAGGACCTCTGCCGCCGTTCCCCGATATGTCGAATGTACCAAACATGCACGATCTGCCGTTCCTGAAGGCGAAATACGACATGACGACCTTCGACGAAGTGTTGGTCAAAGCCTCCAGTGACTTCATGGATAAGGCCAAAAGAGACAACAAGCCATTCTTTGTCTGGCACAACACCACACGGATGCATGTGTGGACGTTCTTGTCGAAGAAATACAGCTCATTGCAGAACAGCCAGACGAACTATGGTCTCGAGGAAGCCGGTATGGCGCAGTTGGACGACAGCGTCGGCGCCTTGCTCAAGCATATCGATGACATTGGTGAAACCAACAACACCATCGTCATCTTCACGACCGATAACGGCGCCGAGGTGTTCACATGGCCGGATGGCGGCATGACCCCATTCAAGGCTACCAAGGGGACGAGCTTTGAAGGCGGCTTCCGCGTGCCAGCCATCATTCGCTGGCCGGCCCAGGTCAAACCGGGTTCGGTCGAGAATGGTATCTTCTCAGGGCTCGACTGGCTGCCGACGCTCACCGCCGCAGCGGGAAACCCGAACATTACCGACCAGCTTCTGAACGGCGTGACGCTGGAAGGCCGCACCTACAAGAACCATCTCGATGGTTACAACCAGATGGCTCTTCTGACGGGCAACGGACCTTCCGCTCGCCATGAGCTCTTCTATTTTGCCGGTCCGCATCTCGGAGCCCTTCGCTTGGATGACTTCAAGTTTCAGTTCTTCCAGCAGCCGTACGGGTGGCCGGGAGAGAAAACCACCACCGACATGCCCACCATGGTCAACATCCGCCAAGACCCGTTCGAGCGGACGCCATCAATCCGGGGTCAGAACCTGAACGACAGTGGTGGTGGTTACATGAACGATTTCATGGCTCGCGAGTTCTGGCGATTTGTGCTGGTTCAGCAGCGAGTAGCTAATTTGGCGGAAACGGCTATCAACTATCCTCCGATGCAAGCACCGGCGACTTTCAACCTTGACGCGGTAAAAAGGGAAATCGAGGAAAAACTCAAAGGCCATCAGGGTCAGTAGCCTTCCCTGGGATTGCCGGGCGTCCTGCGGCGGACGCCCGCTCTTGGCACATTTCGGCTGACCATGTCCGTTCTTGGGAGCAAAGCAGACCTCCCCGGTTGCGCGCCCGGACTTCCGACTTTGACCCTGAGCGACCATGCGGCCTGCGCGCGACGTGCCGCGTCTTACCACAAGCCCTGTTGTCCCTGACGATAGTACTGGCCGCCGCGCGGGCGCGTAGTGCCAGGTTGGGGGTTCCAATCGCGCTGGAAATTGAAGAAGCCGAAGCCGAGGCCGTTGTCGCCCCCGACGTCGCCGCTCGCGACGAATTCATCGGACGTAGGCCGGCGCGTCACGAAGCCGCCCTGGGGCTGGTTGTTCAGCACCGCGACGAACTCGGTGCGATAGTTGGTCTCGCGGCTCAACGGCTCGTCCGAGATGACGATCGAGGACCGCGGCAATGCGGTCGGCGCGATGCGATCGAGCACATCCTGCGGGATGGTGATGCGGTCGAGCGCGTCCCTGGCGTTGTCCCCGTTGTCGATCGTGACCGCGGTCCAGCGCAGGCCCGTGTCGTTGCGCGCCACCGCCGTGAACACATGCGTGCCGATCGGCTTTTCGGGATTGCGGATCGTGACCGGAACCTCGATGGTCGCATCGAACACCTCGCCGCCGTCCGGCCACTGCTTATGCGTGTTGCGCCGCACGTAAAGCTTCTGCGTCGCGCGGCTGATGAAGATCGACGCCGGCTCAAGCGCGAGCTTCGCCTCGCTTGCCGCTTTGGCGGTGTCGGCCTTCCTCGTCTGGGCCGCCTTGGCCGCTTCCTTTGCGGCGGCGGCTGCGTCGGGCTTCGATTTCGCGTCGGCCCTGGCGGTGTCGAGCTGGGTCCCCAGGTCCGCGGCCTTGGCGGCGGCCTTTTGCCTGAGGTCCTCGGCCCGCGCCCTGGCCTCGTCCGTCCTGGCGGCGGCGAGCGCCTTGCCGGCATAGGCGAGCTCGGCGTCGGCGCGGGTCTTCTGTGCCTCCAGCTTGCGCAGCGACGCCGTCAGCAAAGCCGTCTCGCGCGCCGCAGACGCTGCGGCTTTCTTCGCCTCGTCGGCCGTCCTGGCAGCCTCGGCCGCCTCGCGGGTGAGCGCCTCGGCCCTGGCCGGCGCGGCCGCGATGGCCTCCGCCTTCGGCACCAACAGCGCCGGATGCGAGAACTCGACCGGCTCGGCGTCACCAGGCGAGATGATCACGCGCATCCCGATCCAAGTCTTTTCGAACAGTTTTTCGGCAAAGCCATAGGGCATCCGCACGCAGCCGTGCGAGGCCGCATATCCGGGCAACGGCCCGCCGTGCAGCGCGATGCCGTTCCAGGTGATGCGCTGCATGTTCGGCATCCAGGCATCGTCATAGAGGCTCGAGTGGTGGTCCTTGTCCTTCTCGATGAGGGCGAAGACGCCGGCTGGCGTCTCGCGTCCCGTGGTGCCGGTCGACACCGGCGCGCGCAGGATCCAGCCGTCGGCGTCGTAGAAAGTGACCTGCTGGCTCTTGATCGACACGATCGCCATGATCGGCTCGCCGGCATCGCGCGGCGCCGTCGCCTCGGTGGGGGGCGCGGGGCGCGGCTGTCTCGCTGCAGCGTCGACAGTCAGCGCCGTCAGTGCGGCCATCGCCGCGAGCGTCACAATGGCGGGAGGACCCCCAAGAGAACCCCAGCGCCGCATCGCCACGGTGGTTAGCGCCGTCGTAAACCGATTTACCATGCCACGCCCCGGTTGAAATGCCTGTCCGCGCTTGCGTCGATCAAGTGTCAGATCGCGATTTTTGGATCAACTAACCGCCACCACCATCCACGCTGCCAATTCGCTCCTGGGGGCTATCGGCACGTTCCAGTGATATTCTCTCATATACGACAGCCCGCGCAGGAGAAAGGCCGGCCCGCGGCTGAAAATTGGCACGAAGCTGCAAATCCGGAATGTCGGCAATCCCGTCGCTACCGGGGGAAGACCGGACATGGCCCGAAAGTCTGTTTCGGCAACATTTGACCGATCTCGGACATCGGTGCGGCCTTTGCCCGACAGGGCTGAAAAGCTATGATGTCTGCATACCGGGGACGGAAATGAGGCGACAAGACTTCATCCAGATCATTGCCGCTTCAGCCATCGGATGGCCGCGCGCAGTTTTTGCTCAGCAGCCGCAGAAATAGCGGGTCGGCTTCCTGCATCCGGGCTCGAGCACGTCCCCGGTCGCCGTCGCCCGTATCGCGGCTTACCGTGAGGGGCTTAACCCAGCCGCGCTCAAGCAGGCCGGGGAAGCCGAGATTGTCTTCCGCTTTGCAGAGGACCAACTGGACAGGCTGCCTTCATTGGCAACGGAACTTGTCGGGCAAGGCGTTCAAGCGATCTGCGCCGCCGCCCCGCCGGCCGTTCGTGCTGCAAAGCAAGCTACATCGTCAGTTCCGATCATCGCAATGGATCTCGAATCCGACCCTATTGCGAACGGCTGGGCCGCGAGCCTCGCCCGTCCGGGCGGTAACATCACGGGCATTTTCCTCGACGTACCCGGCTTCAGCGCGAAGGCACTGCAATTGCTCAGCGAAGCCGTATCCGGGATCACGAGGGTCGCGGTGCTGTGGCACCCTGCAGGTGGTCCTCTGCAACTGGAGGCAGCGCGGACCGCGGCGTCCGCGCTGAAAGTCGCATTGGAAGTATTCGAGGTGAGCGGCCCCTCTGACTTTGACGGCGCCTTTCAGGCGATGGCGAAGTCAAAAGCTGCGGGCGTATTGATGCTTTCCTCGCCGCTATTCGCCTACAGTGGTCAGGTTCTGGCTGATCTGGCGCTGCGCAACCGCCTGCCTGCGATCAGTATTTTCCCGGATTTCGCACAAAAAGGCGGCCTGATCGCATACGGCCCCGATCTCCAAAGCCTGTATCCGCAGGCGGGCGTCATGACGCGCAAGCTGCTGCAAGGCGCCGCGGCCGCCGACTTGCCTATCGAACGTCCAACGCACTTCAAGCTCGTGGCGAACCTCAAGACAGCGCGCGAACTCGGGTTGACGATGCCGACATCCATTCTGATCGGCGCCGACGAGGTGATCGAATAGAGATGTCGATTGCTGCGCTGGCGGCACTTTTCGGACCTCGCGAGCCAGGGAAACGATGTCCGTTTTTTACCCCGAAGCGGATGTCAGTTGTGACAACTCCATTTCGATTCAAAAGACAGCACCCACGGCGGGTTAGCCCATCGGGTCCGCGCAAGACGCGGCCCGATGACAGGCTCCGGCGTAACTTACCATCCCAGCGAGGCAATGGCCGCGCGCCGCTTTCGCGGATGATGACGTCAACGGGGCAGGGCGAGAAAGATCACGCCACGTTCTGATCGAGGATCTTCACCGCGTCATCGAGGCCGACCGAGACCAGTTGCGAGACGCCGCGCTCGGCCATGGTGACGCCGAACAGCCGGTTCATCCGCGCCATCGTGATCGGATTGTGAGTGATGATGATGAAGCGCGTCTCGGTCGACGACGTCATCTCGTGCAGCAAATTGCAGAACCGCTCGACGTTGTGGTCGTCCAGCGGCGCGTCGACTTCGTCCAGCACGCAGATCGGCGAGGGGTTGGTGAGGAACACCGCGAAAATCAGCGCCAGCGCGGTCAGCGCCTGCTCGCCGCCCGAGAGCAGCGACAGCGTCTGCGGCTTCTTGCCGGGCGGTTTGGCGATGATCTCGAGGCCGGCTTCCAGCGGATCGTCGCTCTCGATCAGATGAAGGGCTGCTTCGCCGCCGCCGAACAGTTCGACGAACAGCCGCTTGAAATGCTCGTTGACGGTCTCGAACGAGGTCAACAGCCGCTCGCGCGCCTCGCGGTTGAGGCTCTGGATGCCCTGGCGCAGCCGCTTGATGGCTTCCACCAGATCGTCGCGCTCGGTGGTGAGTGCGGTGTGCTGGGCCTCGACCTCGCGCAGCTCTTCCTCGGCGCGCAGATTGACGGCGCCGAGCCGCTCGCGGTCGCGGCGCAGCTTTTCGAGGTTTTCCTCGATCTCGGCGAGCGGCGGCAGCTCCGCGCCCGGCTCGATCTCGGCCAGCGCGGCGACGGTGTGCGGTTCCACCTCCAGCATGTCGTGGATTTCGCGCTCGATATCGGCGAGGCGGCGCTTTGTTCCCTCCATGCGCTCTTCGGCACGGGCGCAGGCTTCGCGCGCGCTGGAGAGCGCTTCGAGGGAGACTTTGGCATCGCGGTCGGTCTCCGCCATCACGCTTTCGGCGGCGGCCAGCGCGTCGGCGGCGACGCGGCGGGCGCTTTCGGCGGTTTCGATCTCGTTGATCAGCGCGCGGCGCTTTTGCGCGAACAGGGCCGGCGCATCCTCGAGTTCGGCGCGCTCGGCCGTAACCTCGGTGACGCGGGCTTCGATGGTCGCGACCTGCGAGGCCGCGCTCTGCTTGCGGTTCTGCCATTCGGTGCGCTCGGCGAGGATCGCCTGCACGCGGCGGTCGGCGAGTTCCGCCTCGCGCGCCAGCGCCTGCGCTTCGGCGCGCACTTGCGCGGCGAGGCGGCGATGGCCCTCGATGTCGCTGCGGACGGCGGCCAGTCTGGTCTCGGTATCGGCGCTCGGCGGCAGCTCCGCGATTGCTGCGGTGGCGTTCTCATGCGCGGCCTCGGCTTCGCTGCGATCGGCGGCGAGGCGGCTGTGGGCTTCGGTCAGCGCCGATTTGCGCGCGGCGTGCCGATTGATCTCGCGCTCGGTCGCGGCATGGCGCTCGCGCGCGGCGTCGGCTTCGCGCTGGGCGGCGCGCCACGCCTCGCGGGCGGCCGACTCGGCGGACGACGCCATCTTCAGTTCGGCTTCGGCGGTCTCCAGTGCCTGACGCTTATTGGCAGCGTCGGTGCGGGCCTGCTCGAGCTCGTGCTCGATATCGACCAGCCGCGCGCGTTCGGCCAGACGCCGCGCCGCACCGGTCGGCGCGTGGGCGGCGGTGACAAAACCGTCCCAGCGCCAGACATCGCCTTCCAGCGACACCAGCCGCTGACCGGTCTTGAGCTGCGATACCAGTTCCGCGCCGCGATCCCTGGCGACGACACCGATCTGCGCCAGACGGCGCGCCAGTTCGGACGGCGCCTGGACGTGGTTGGCGAGACATTCGACGCCTTCCGGCAACGACGGATCCTCGCCATGTTCCCCGGCATTGGTCCAGCGCATCGGGGCGGAAGGATCGACCGGCGCGTCGAGATCGTCGCCGAGTGCGGCGCCGATCGCCTTTTCGTAGCCCTTGGCGACGGTAATGCCGTCGATGATCGGCGGCCACAGGTTCTTGGTTTCGCCGTTGACGATCTTGGAAATCGTGCGCGCTTCGGTCTCCAGCCGCTGCACGCGCTTGTCGGCCTCGGCGAGGGGGCTGCGGGAAGCTTCCAGCCGCGAGCGCGCGGCGACATGGCCGGCTTCGCTCTCCTGTGCCATGGCTTCCGACTGCGCCAGATGCTCCTGCGCGGTTTCCATGGCGCCTGCGAGTGCATCGAGGTCGCCGAGATTGCCGGTTTCCTGCGCCAACTTCTGCTCGTCGGCCTGGACGTTGGCGAGTTCCTGATCGAGCCGCGCCAGCCGGTCGCGATGGGTACGCACCCCGGCCTCGAGCTGATTGCGCCTGGCGGTCAAGTCGGCGAGCACGGTTGTCAGTTCGCCGAACATGCGCTCGGCGGCGGCGAGCGTCGCCTCGGCGTCGGACACCCGTTCATCGACGCCGCTGCGCTTTTCGACGCGCGACTTGATCTCTTCCTTCAGCTCGGAATCTTCGGTGTCGAGCCGCTGCAGGGCGACTTCAGCGTCCGACGTCTGCTGCTGTTCGCGGCCGATGTCGGCCGAGAACTGCGTCAGCCGCCGATCGAGCTCGGCGACGCGCTCCTTGGCGCGCTCTTCCTCGCGGTCGAGTTGTTCGCGCGCATTGGTGAGCCGCTGCAGCCCTGCCGCGGCGCGCGCCTCGCCCTCGCGCAGCGGCGGCAGTTCGGAGGCGCGGATCGCCTGGATGCGGGCCGCTTCGGCCTGCTCGCGGGTGCGCTCGGCCATCTCGCGCACATTGAGGTCGTGGGTGCGGGCAGCTTCCGCGACGTCGGCATTGGCCTCGATCCAGCGCAGATGGAACAGCGTGGCCTCGGCCTTGCGGACCTTGGCGGCGACTTCGCGGAAGCGGATCGCCTGCCGCGCCTGCTTCTTCAACCCGTCCACCTGGCCTGCGAGTTGGCCGATCACGTCCTCGACGCGGGTGAGGTTGGTCTCGGCCGCCTTGAGGCGGAGTTCAGCCTCGTGGCGGCGGGCGTGCAGTCCGGCGACGCCGGCGGCGTCTTCCAGCACCCGGCGGCGCTGTTCGGGCTTGGCCTGAATGATTTCGCCGATCTTGCCCTGGTGAACCAGTGCCGGCGAGCGAGCGCCGGTGGCCGCGTCCGCGAACAGAATCTGCACGTCACGGGCGCGCACGTCGCGGCCGTTGATGCGGTAGACCGAGCCTGCCTCGCGCTCGATCCGGCGCGAGATTTCCAGAATCTCGCGATCGTTCACCGCCGCCGGCGCCGAGCGGTCGGCATTGTCGATCGTCATCACCACTTCGGCGTGGTTGCGCGCCGGACGGTTGCCGGAACCGGCGAAGATCACCGCATCCATGTCGGCGGCGCGCAGTGATTTGTGCGAGGTCTCGCCCATCGCCCAGCGGAGCGCCTCGACCAGATTCGATTTACCGCAGCCGTTCGGCCCGACCACACCGGTCAAGCCCGGTTCGATCATGAAATCGGTGGGCTCGACGAACGACTTGAAACCGTGAAGGCGAAGGCGCGTGAGTTTCATGAACACAGATCTCTGTTGGCAGGACGCGAATCTCCCTGCCGTGACAATACCATAGAAGGCAATGTCGGTGTGTGGACGAGTCGCTCGATGCGGCTCTTATGGCTGGGGACAATGGCGAGGCTGGGGCCGGAGGGCAACCAGTCCGCGGGGCTTTTCCCAAGGGTTTTATTGTGGGTTTTGCGGGGCTTAGGGCACCGTAGAAATGCGGCCCCGCGAATCAGGTTTTCAACAGCGATTTTATCCGCTGGTCGAACTCCTCGAAGCTGGTTTCACCGACGATCACCTGACCATTGACGAAAAAGGTCGGTGTGCCGTCGACCTTCAGCACATCCTCGGCGTATTTCTGGACGGCGGCGATCTTGTCCTGCATCGCCTGGTCCTTCAGGCAATCCTCGACCGCCTGAACGCTGAGCCCGGCCTGCCGCCCGATCAGCTTCAGCGTGTCGCCGGTCTTTTCGACCAGTTGGTCCTGCTGCCGGAACATGATGTCGACGACGGCGAAGTATTTTGCCGCATCGTCCCCGGCGATATTGCGCGCCAGCATCTCACACGCCAGGTCCTTGATGTTCAGCGGGAAATTGCGGAACACGTAACGTATCTTGCCGGTGTCGATATAGGTCGATTTGATTTTCGGAAACACGTCCTTGTTGAACCGGGCGCAATGCGGGCAGGTCGGCGCCGCATATTCGACGATCGTGACCTTCGCATCGGCGGGGCCGAGCGCCATGTCCGGCAGCGATTGCGGCCTGGTGATGTCATCCGCGCTGGCCGCCATCGCTTCCGCGATCAGGCGCAGTGGCGAGAGACCCGCGAGCGCGGCAAGCCCGGTCAGCGACAACGCGGTGGTGAAGGCGCGGCGGGTGACGAGCAAGGGCCTGCTCCTTAACTGATCGATCAACTCTTCAAGAGCGCCTTGATCTTTTTGTCGAACTCCTCGAACGATGTCTCGCCTTTGACCATCTCGCCATTGATGAAGAAGGTCGGCGTCGAATTGACCTTCAGCACCTCATTGGCGAACTTCTGATCGGCGGCGATCTTGTCGAGCAGCGCCTGATCCTTCAGGCAATCTTCCACCGCCTGCTGGGTGAGGCCGGCCTGCTTGCCGATCCGCGTCAGCGTCTCCGTGGTGTTCTTCACAACCCATTCGCTCTGCTGTTTGAACAGCAGGTCGATGACGGCGAAATATTTCGGCGCGTCGTCCTTGGCGATGCAGCGCGCCAGCATCGAACCGGCCGCGGCCTTGATGTCGAGCGGGAATTCGCGGAACACGTAGCGGATTTTGCCGCTGTCGATATATTCCGACTTGATCTTCGGAAAAACCGTCTCGTTGAAATTCGCGCAATGCGGGCAGGTCATCGAGGCGTATTCGGTGATGGTCACCGTGGCGTTGGCCGGGCCGAGGCCCATGTCCGGCAGCGATTGCGGCTTGGCGACGTCGGCGGCGCTTTGCGCCATCGCTTGCGTGATCAGCCGCAGCGGCGAGAACCCGGCGAGAGCGGCAAGCCCGGTTAGCGACAGGGCGGCGGTGAAGGCGCGGCGGGTGATGATCAAGGTCTGCTCCCGGGAATTGGCGCGTTCACGCCTGAAGAGGTCTTAAAAAGAAGCCTTCGCTAGCTTGAAACGATAATTGTGGCAATGGCGGGTTGCGGCAGCCTGACCGCGTGTGAGCCTCAATTTCGCTTGATCGAGGCGCCCAGCCGCGCCAGTGCGGCGCGCAAGTCCTCGTCCTCGACCGCGGACAGGGTTTCGGCCACCTTCGCCACCGATTTCGGGTCCGGCGCGCGGGGCGGCGGAGGCCGGTCCCGGCGTGACAAGGGCGCCTGGCGCAGCGCCAGCCTTCCTACCGCGCTCCAGCCGAAGAAGCGATTGACGCGCTGCAGGATGACATCCGAAGAGTGCTGGATTTCCAGCGCCATCGGGCCCTCCACCCGTAGCACCAGCGTCGCCGGTTCCTGCGGCTGCCCCTCCACCGGCCGCGGCCACTGCATCTTCAGCGGCTCGGAATGGGCAGCGATCTCGGCTCCGGCGATCTCCGCCCAGCGGGTCACCAGTTCGCGTGCCGCAAACCCCTGCTTGGCATAGGCGTCGGAAAACACGTCGCTGAGCAGGACGGAAAGCGGCTTTGCGCTGATCGGACCGGGTTTTGCCATGGGCTATTGTAGCATCAGCCGCTTGACCGTGACACGTTTATGCGGCGCGCGGGCGGATCGTTTTTAGATCGCGGTCGATTTCGCGCCGCCGCTGCATCAGGTCATAGTCCATCTGCAACCCGAGAAAGAAGCCTTCCGACAGCCCGAAATACCGGGCGAGCCGCAGATCGGTATCGGCAGTGACGTCGCGCTTGCCAAGCACGATTTCATTGATCCGGCGTGGCGCGACGTGGACCGCGCGAGCCAGCGCGTTCTGACTGAGCCCCATCGGCTTAAGGAACTCTTCGAGCAGGATTTCGCCAGGATGCGGGTTTTGCAGCAGCCCGCCCTTGGTGGTCGATTTCGACATGCATCGGTCCTCTCGCGAAAAAGCTCGAACGCGAAATCCGGAAGAGTTTTCCTCGTGAGATTCCGGATCTGGACCTTCGGTCCATCCCGGAATGACGTTATACGGGTTACATGACTCTATCAGGCACTGCCGCCAGACGAAAGAAAGTCTCAGCTATCGATAACGATGAAGCGGCTCCCGGCCGTCCCACGTTGCTGCTCGACTGGTACGACCGCCACCGCCGCCGGCTGCCATGGCGGCCGCCGGCCGGCGAGCGTGCCGATCCCTATCGCGTCTGGCTGTCGGAAATCATGCTGCAGCAGACCGGCGTCAAAACCGTCGGGCCCTATTTCGAGAAATTTTTGGCGCGCTGGCCCGATGTCGAGGCGCTCGGCCGCGCCTCGCTCGACGATGTGCTGCGGATGTGGGCCGGGCTCGGCTACTATTCGCGCGCGCGCAACCTGCATGCCTGTGCGGTCGCGGTGCTGCGCGATCACCGCGGGGTTTTTCCCGATACCGAGGAGGGCCTACAGGCGCTGCCCGGGATCGGGCCCTACACCGCGTCGGCGATCGCTGCGATCGCGT
This sequence comes from Bradyrhizobium erythrophlei, assembly GCA_900129675.1. Taxonomy (GTDB): domain Bacteria; phylum Pseudomonadota; class Alphaproteobacteria; order Rhizobiales; family Xanthobacteraceae; genus Bradyrhizobium; species Bradyrhizobium erythrophlei_A. Next base: position 1,074,171 of record FSRD01000002.1, read on the forward strand.
TCGACCGCCGCACCATGCCGGTCGACGGCAATATCGAGCGCGTGGTGTCGCGGCTGTTCGCGGTCGAGGAGCCGCTGCCGCAGGCAAAGCCGTTGATCCGGCAATTGGCCGCAACTTTGCTTGGCGATGCTCGCGCCGGCGACGAGAAGTCTCGCGCCGGCGATAGCGCGCAGGCGCTGATGGACCTTGGCTCGTCGATCTGCACGCCGAAGAAACCGGCCTGCGCGTTGTGTCCGCTGAACGATGATTGCGCCGCGCGTGTGCGCAGCGATCAGGAGACCTTTCCGCGCAAGGCGCCGAAGAAATCAGGCGCGCTGCGCCGGGGCGCGGCCTTTATCGTCACGCGCGGCGATGAGCTTTTGGTCCGCACCCGACCCGAAAAGGGGCTGCTCGGCGGCATGACCGAAGTGCCAGGCTCGGACTGGGTTGCCGGACACGACGACAAGGCGGCGCTGCAGCAGGCGCCGGTGCACAAGGGCATCGCGCGCTGGCACCGCAAGGCGGGCGTCGTCACCCACGTATTCACGCATTTTCCGCTGGAGCTTGTGGTCTACACCGCAAAGGTCGCTGCACGCACGCGCGCGCCTGCCGGCATGCGTTGGGTGCCGGTTGCGACGCTTGCGGACGAGGCGCTGCCCAATGTCATGCGCAAGGCGATCGCGCACGGGCTAGGGCTTTAGGACTGGTTACTGCTGACAGCATGCTGGCAGCAGGCCCTCGCTAGACAGGGCGCAACGGAGGCTCCCATGATCGCAACCGCGCTTGACCATCTCACTGCGCCGCCATCCTCGAAATTGCTCGGCTGGCATCTGCTTGATGCACGGCCCCGCGACGGCTGGATCCGGATCGGCTTCGACGGCAAGCGTGAATTCTGCAACCCGGCCGGCTTTGTGCAGGGCGGCCTGCTTTCCGCCATGCTGGACGACACCATGGGTCCTGCGGTGTTCGTGATGACCGAGGGCAGGCTCTACACCGCGACCATCACCATGACCGTGAATTTCCTGGCGCCGGCCAGGCCTGGCCCGATCACGGGCGAAGCCACCGTCACCCAGCTCGGCAAGACCATCGTCTTCGTCGAAGGCCGGCTGATGGCGGAAGATGGCACGGTGCTCGCGACCGCCACGACCAGCGCGCGGCTGGTCGAGAGCGCAAAGGCTATTCGATAGCTGGGTCTAGCAACTTCGTCATTGCGAGGAGCGAAGCGACGAAGCAATCCATTCTTTCCTTGCGGCGCTATGGATTGCTTCGCTTCGCTCGCAATGACGGGTCATCTCGTCGCGCTCGAAAGCCTGTCTGGCATCTGGACAATCGGCGGCCTGGCGTTGAGGCCTTCGACCTGAAAGCCGGCGACGCGCTTGTAGTTGGCGGCGATGTCTTCGAGTTCCTGCAGCGACAGCACGTCGGTGACGACGTTGTAGCCGTCGGGTGCGCGCTCTTCGACCATCTGCATGACTTGCTCCGGCCCATTGCGCCGGTTGAGCATGACAAGATCAGTGGTGGCGGGCCGGCGCTCGGCCTCATAGGCCAACAGCGCGGCGTTGGTCGGGCCAAGCGCCAGGATTTCGCGGGTGAGGACGCGAGCGTCCAAAATCGCCTGCGATGCGCCGTTGGAGCCGATCGGGTACATCGGGTGCGCGGCGTCGCCCATCAAGGTGACGCGGCCGAATGTCCATTGCGGGATCGGATCGCGGTCGACCAGCGGATATTCGTAAGCGTGCGGGCAGTTGCGGATCAGGCCGGGAACGTCGAGCCAGTCGAATTTCCAGTTTTCGAACCATGGCAGAAACTCTTCGAGCTTTGCCGTCCGGTTGTAATCCTCGCGCCGCCAGTGATAGGTCGGCGGCATGTGCCGTTCGGCGACCCAGTTGATCTGATATTTGCCGTTCGCATCGGCTTGCTTCGAGATCGAATAGCAGACGAATTTCAGGATCTCGTGGCCGGCCATGATCATGGTGCGGCCGGAAAGGAAAGCGTCGCTGGTGGTGATGCCGCGCCACAGGATGCGCCCGTTCCAGATCGGCGGGCCTTCTTGCGGATAGAGTTTTTCGCGCACCGCCGAATGAATGCCGTCGGCGGCGATCAACAGCACGCCGTCATAGTGGCCCGCCGGCTTGCCGGTCACCTTGTCGATGAATTCGGCGCGCACGCCGTCTGCCGTCTCGGTCCAGCCCGACAAATGATGGCTGGTGAGAATGTTCTCTTTGCCCAGTCGTTCGATCGCGGCGTCCAGCAGGATGTGCTGCAGCGTGCCGCGGTGGATTGAGAATTGCGGCCATTTGTAGCCGGCCTCGATGCCGCGCGGCTCGCTCCAGATCGGCTTGCCATGCTTGGAGAAATAGGCGAGCTCCCGGGTGCGCACGCCTGACGCGTCGAGCCGGTCATGCAAGCCGAGTTCGATCAATTCGCGCACCGCATGCGGCAGCACGTTGATGCCCACGCCGAGCGGCTTCAGCTCGGACACGCTCTCGAACACGCGTGCGGGAACACCGATCTGGTGCAGGCTGAGCGCCAGCGTCAGCCCGCCGATGCCGCCGCCCGCGATTAATACGGTCATGATACGCCCTCGATAGCCGGCATCGTCATGGCATGGGAGCGCGGCTGTGGGCAACCGCGAAAGGCCGATATCGCCCCCGGGGATGGACGGCGCGAGGGTGCGCCGCTAACTTGCTGCTTTCTCAACGAGGACCGGCCATGTTCAAGCTCTACTTCGCTCCCGGCACCTGCGCGCTTGCTTCGCATATCGCGCTTGCGGAGGCCGGCGCCGCTTACACGACCGTGAAGCTCGATTTCAAAGCCAACCAGCAGAACAGCCCGGAATACCTCGCAATCAATCCGAAGGGCCGGGTGCCGTCGCTGGTGACCGATCGCGGCGTCCTGACCGAGACGCCGGCGATGCTGGCCTACATCGCCCAGAGTTTTCCGTTAGCGAAACTGGCGCCGCTCGACGACCCGTTCGAGTTCGCGAAAGTGCAGGCCTTCAACAGCTATCTGTGTTCCTCGGTGCATGTGGCGCACGCCCATAAAGGACGCGGCTATCGCTGGGCGACCGACGAAGCTTCCTTCGCCGACATGAAGCGCATGATCCCGAAGAGCGTCGGCGCCAGTTTTGCGCTGATCGAGCGCGACATGCTGAAGGGGCCGTGGGTGATGGGCGAGCAGTATACGATCTGCGATCCCTATCTCTACACGCTGGCCGGATGGCTGGAGGGCGACAGCGTCGACCTTTCGACGCTGCCCCGTGTAATGGCGCATCGCCAGCGCATGTCGGAGCGGCCGGCGGTGAAGAAGGTTCTTGCCGAAGAACAGGCCTGAGAATTCGTAAGGTGGGCAAAGCGCCAGCGTGCCCACCATCTGACCTTACACTGAATCGATAGAGGGTGGGCACGGCGCGATGCGCCTTTGCCCACCCTGCGGCTCCAGCGATGTCGACCTTGATCAGGCCGCCTTGGTCTTGAGATGGCCGAACATGATATGCTTGGCCTCGTCGTCCATGTCGGCCTTGAAGGTGAACTTGTCCTTCAGCGCGATCGCGCGGGACGCAGCCGCGCGCGCCGACACTTCATCGAGCAGGCGCTTGACGTTGGGGTATTTTGCGAACCCATCTTCGCCCAGCACGAACGCCGCCATCCGCGCCCAACCCCAGAACGCCATGTCCACGACCGTATAGGTATCGCCAACCATGTAGCGGCTGTTGGCGAGATGGTCGTCGAGGATCTTGTAATGCCGATGCGCTTCGAACTGGTAGCGGTTGTGGGCGTATTCCAGGTCCTTCGGCGCAAAGTGCTTGAAATGCACGGCCTGGCCGGAATAGGGGCCAAGGCCGGTAGCGATGAACATCAGCCATGACAGCGTCTGGGCGCGGTTGGCCGGCGTATTCGGGGCGAGGTACTTGCCGGTCTTTTCGGCGAGGTAGAGCAGGATCGCGTTGGAGTCGAACACGAACACGCCGTCATCGTCGATCGCCGGCACCTTGCCGTTCGGATTCACCTTCAGGAATTCCGGCTTGAACTGGTCGCCCTTGCGGGTATCGACCGGCACCGGCTCATAGGGCAGGCCGGACTCTTCCAGAAAAAGCGCGACCTTGTTCGGGTTCGGCGCGCCGTTGAAGTAGAATTTGAGCATTGGAAAGCTCCCTTTCGTTGCCGACAAAAATCGGGACGCGGCGGCACTGCCGCGGGCGGCATGTCCATGCGCAAATTCTGGCGAAAAGCGCAACCGACGAGTTCGTGAGGACGGCATGCAGTACTGTCATTGCATCGGGCGCGAGCGCGCTTTTCCGGCTATAGTCCGGAATACGACAGGCCGCAGATGCTCGCGACGATCAGTGCAGCGCCGGCGATCCTCATGGCAGTCGCGGAACGTACCGCCGAATGCAGATTCGACGCGTCGATCGCCGGTTCGGATCGGCGCGCATAGCCCTCGACGATAATGTGCTGATTGAAATCGCTGTGGGCGTCCAGCGCATCGGATAAACCGGCGCAGATCAGCAGGATGCCCAGGAGGCCAAGACCGGCAAATCCCAACAAGGCCAGGATCAGCATTGGAAACAGGCCGGCCAGAAAGATCGGCAGCAATGGTAGCAGCAGTAGTGCTTCAGATTGCCTTCGCATCGGAGATCACTCGACGCAATCGATGGCGTGCGTCGAGTTTAGTCCCCGCCTTCGCGCGGGATCAAGATGAAAAGGCGTGTCGGCTGGCGGAACTCAGCCCGCCGCCATTTCGGAGCGGATTTCGGCGCGCAATTCGTCGATCAGGCGCAGGCCTTTTTTGGTCTCGACGTGCCAGAAGGTCCAGCCGTTGCAGGCGGGCGAGCCTTGCGCCACCGCACCGATGCGGTGGATCGAGCCGACCTTGTCGCCGAGCATGATGGCGCCGTCGGCGCGAACCAGGGCGCCGTGGCGCTTCTTGGAATCGACGAGTTTGGTGCCGGGCGGAATCATGCCGCGCTCGATCAGTTCGGAGAACGCGACGCGCGGCGCGTCGCGCGCGGTCATGAACGGCGCCAATGTGGCTTCCGGCAGCGGTTCGATCGCGGCGATGCGCGCTTCCGCCGCATCCGCATAGGTCTGGTCGCGCTCGAAGCCGATGTAGCGGCGGCCGAGACGTTTTGCCACAGCGCCGGTAGTGCCGGTGCCGTTGAAGGGATCGATCACGAGATCGCCGGGTTTCGACGACGACAGCAGCACGCGCGCCAATAGCCCTTCGGGCTTCTGGGTCGGATGCACTTTCTTGCCGTCGGAACCTTTAAGGCGCTCTTCGCCGGTGCAAAGCGGAATCAGCCAGTCGGAACGCGCCTGCACGTCCTCGTTGGCCGCCTTCAGCGCTTCGTAATTGAAGGTGTAGCCCTTGGCTTTTTCGTCGCGCGCCGCCCAGATCATGGTCTCGTGGGCATTGGTGAAGCGGCGGCCGCGGAAATTCGGCATCGGATTGGACTTGCGCCACACGATGTCGTTGAGGACCCAGAAGCCGAGGTCCTGCATGATCGCGCCGACGCGGAAAATGTTGTGGTAGGAGCCGATCACCCACAGCGTCGCCGACGGCTTCATGATGCGGCGGCAGGCGAGCAGCCAGGCGCGGGTGAAGTCGTCGTAAGCCGCGAACGATGCAAACTTGTCCCAGTCGTTGTTGACGGCATCGACATGGGATTCGTCGGGGCGCTTCAGGTCGCCCTTCAGCTGCAAATTGTACGGGGGATCTGCGAACACCAGATCGACGGAGCCCGCCGGAAGCTTCGACATCTCGGCGACGCAATCGCCGACGACGATACGAGCGCTGGACTCGGACTCGAATTTAGTGCGGGGCGCCCTTGCAGACGCCCCGCGACGCGACACAACCATGACTCAATTACTCTGACTCAGGCGACGCTGCCGGCGACGCGGGACTAAACAACCGACTGGCGATACATTGACCGGGCAAAGTAAAAATCGACTTAACCGGAATTGTCGCCGGAAGAGATTGCTGAGGAAGATTCGCCGCTTCTGCGCACTAGGCAATAATTGCCGGGCGGGTTATTGATTAATGGATTGGAAATTTTACGTTTGTGCCGCGTCGCGTATCTGAGAGCCACCAGCCGGGAATGAGGAATAACCGCCATGCGCTACGATGATTTCCGCCGCAGCGACGACATCGAAGACCGTCGCGACGACAGTGGCGGTGGTGGCGGAGGTGGCTTCGGTCTTCCGATGGGCGGTGGCGGCGGGCTCGGCATCGGCACCATCATCGTGCTCGGCCTGGTCGGCTACGCCTTCGGCATCGATCCGCGGATCCTGATCGGCGGCGCGGAAATTCTCACCGGCGGCGGCAGCCAGGCGCCGACCATTCAGACCGAGCGCAGGTCTGGGACGACCAAGACCGGTGCGCCGAAAGACGAGATGGGCAGCATGATCTCCGGTATCCTCGGCGAGATCGACGATCGCTGGAGCGAGATTTTCCAGGCCAGCGGGCAATCCTATACCGGTCCAAAAATCGTGCTGTTCCGCAATTCCACCAATGGCGGGCGCTGCGGCATGGCGCAGTCGGCGATGGGGCCGTTCTACTGTCCCCCGGACAAGCAGATCTTCCTCGACACCGGTTTCTTCCGTGAGGTCGAGACCCGGTTTCACGGCTGCTCGGGCAACGCCTGCAAATTCACTGCGGCCTACATCATCGCCCATGAAGCCGGCCACCATATCCAGAACCTGCTCGGCATCCTGCCGCGCGTGACGCGGCTGCAGCAGCAGGCCGGCAGCAAGGCCGAAGCCAACGCGCTGCAGGTCAAGGTCGAGTTGCAGGCGGATTGCCTGTCCGGCGTCTGGGTGAATCGCGAGGAGAAGAAGCGGCCGGGCTTCCTCGAAGCCGGCGACATCGACGCCGCGCTGACGACGGCATCCGCGATCGGCGACGACACGCTGCAGCGGCAAGCCACGGGCAGGGTGGTGCCCGACTCCTTCACCCACGGCTCCGCCGCGCAGCGCAAGCAATGGTTCATGACCGGCTATCAGCAGGGGACCGTGCAGGCCTGCAATACATTCGGTTCGGGTGGGGGATGACGGTCTCGTGCCCCGGATGCTGCGCAGCGCGCTTGCGGTGCGCTGCTGATCCGGGGCCCATGTTTGCGCCGCCTCTTTAGCAATGGGCCCCGGCGCTGCGGAGCGGCGTGAAGGACGCCGCACCGCGTCCGGGACCCGAAAGATAGAGCGATCATGTCCTCCATCGACGAAACCAAACAATTCGTGCCGCTCAACATCGCGGTGCTGACGATTTCCGACACCCGTTCGCTCACCGATGACAAGTCCGGCGCGACGCTGGCGGATCGGCTTGTTGCCGCCGGTCACCATCTCGCGGCGCGCGAGATCGTCGTCGACGACGTCGATGCGATCCGCATCATCATCAAGCGGTGGATCGCCGATCCCGGCGTCGATGCCATCATCACCACCGGCGGCACGGGTTTTACCGGCCGCGACGTCACGCCGGAGGCGATCGAGCCGCTGTTCGAAAAGCGGATGGATGGATTTTCGATCGCCTTCCACATGCTGAGCCACGCCAAGATCGGCACCTCGACAATCCAGAGCCGGGCGACCGCCGGCGTTGCCGGCGCGACCTTCATCTTCTGCCTGCCGGGTTCGCCGGGCGCCTGCCGCGACGGCTGGGACGGCATCCTCGCCGCCCAGCTCGATTACCGCACGCGGCCCTGCAATTTCGTCGAGATCATGCCGCGGCTGGACGAGCATCTGCGTCGTCCGAAGGCGCAAGGCGCGTCGGCCTGAAGGCCTGTTTCGTAGGATGGGTTTCGCTTCGCCCTACTCATCCTACAATTCGCGCTCCCAGGTCTCGCCGATCAGGCTTTGGCCAAAGCTGCGATGCGGCTCGGTGGCGACCAGCACGAATCCGGCGTCCTGATAAATCCTGCGGGCGGCGATCAGGATGCTCTGGGTCCACAGCGTGATCTTGCGATAGCCGCAGGCCTTCGCAAACCCGATGCATTCGGCGACCAGCCGCTGGCCCAGCCCCTGGCCGCGGCCCGCCGGGTCGACCAGCAGCAACCGCAGTTTTGCGACATCGTCGCTATGCCTGACCAGGAACACCGAGCCGACCTGGACGCCATCGATGTCGGCGATCCAGCAGCGCTCCCGGGAGGCGTCGAACGAGGCGAGGAACTTTGCCGCGATCTCCGCGACCAGGCCCTCGAAAGAGGAATCGAAACCGTATTCGCTGGCATAGAGCGCGCCGTGGCTCTGCACCACCCATCCCATGTCGCCCGGGCGGGGCTCGCGCAGGATCGCGGGCGGAGATGGCGACCGTGAAGCGCCGAGGAGGCGTTCGATTGTCCCCATCGCGCCGATCAACCGCACGCCGGCGCAGCGCGGCAACGCGGCGAGCATCGCGCCGACCTCGTCGTGCGAACTGCGATCGAGTTTTGCAAAAGCCAGGCGTCCCTTGGCCGTCAAAGCGAGCCGGTACTGTCGGCGGTCGGAGGCCAGCGGCTTGCGGGTGATCAACCCGCTTTCATCGAAATTCTGGACGATCCGGCTGAGATAGCCGGCATCGAGGCCGAGTTCGGCTCCGATCTCCTTGGCGGACAAATCATCCCGGTGCGCGAGTTCGTACAGCACCCGCGCCTCGCTCAGCGAGAACGGACTTTTCATCAGATGCTGGTCGAGCACGCCGAGCTTGCGGGTGTAGAAGCGATTGAAAGCGCGTACCGCCGCGATCTGGTCGTCGGAATCCTGTGGAGCCGAGTCCTGTAGAGTCATGGCGCACCTCGCCATTGTCAAATAATTATTTGACTTTGGCAAGTATATTTCGGCGACGCTGTCGGGTTCTGATTGGAGTGGGATCCGGGCTTCAATGTTGGTTTGGGGCCAGCCGGCCTAGGCGACCACGATCCGGCTGCGCAGCATGGTGCGGGAGCGGCGGCCGAGCTGGCGCAGCAGCCTTGCCTCGGAACGGCGGGCATCCGGCCGGTAACCGCCGAGCCGGTCGTAATGATCGCGGGCGATCAGGAGCCCCTGTTCGGCCGACGGACCTGTGAGCATGCGGGCCACGAATTTGAGGCCGTCGCGCAGGCCCGTGTCGGCATAGGGAGAGCGGGCATAGCGAAAAATCCCGGCGCGGGGCCGGTCGCTGTTCGCGACGCCCTGAATGAATTGCGTGGTCTCCTCGATCCAGCCCGAGTCGAGCACAGCGCCGGCATGCAGGAACATCAGCCAGGGTGAGCGCGCCTGACGCGCGCCCGCCGCCAGTGCCGCAGCGCGCGTTCCCTCGAATGGCAGAAAGCGGCAGCCGGCGACGTCGGCGACCCGTTCGATCACGCCCGTACCGGCGCGGTCGACCAGCACCACCTCGCGCACCAGGCCGGCCGCGGCGCCCGGCACCAGGGCCGCCAGCGTCGCGACGGCAGGCTGTTCGACCCCATCGGTTGGAATAATCACGCTCAGCATTGATGCTTCGATGGCTCAAAAGAGTGAAAAGCGCCGCACTGTTAGCATCTTGTCACAATCAAAACAGCCGTCTGGCTGCAGTTTTTTGCGGCAAGCAACAGCTGCGACCCCAATCCAGTTTTTTGTTTTCACATTGTGGATTGCCGTCTTTCTTGTTCTTGATTTGTTCTCGTGACGTGCTATGTACTGACCCATGAGCCGAGCATCCTCTCATGCCCTCAAGCACCCGCCGGTCACGGCGCCCTCCGAACCGGCGGGTGCGACTCCTTTTCCGGAACTCGCGGTTGCGATCGACCGCGAGCGACGGCGCGGCCGCGGCGCACAGTCCAACGACAGTGGCCGCTTCGAGGCCGAGGCCCGGGTCGCGTTCGACGACGGCTGGCAGAGCCTGGACGAACTGCCGCCATTCAAGACCACGGTTTCGATCGATACCTCGCGCAAGGTGATCGCCCGCAACGACTCGCCCGACATCGGCTTCGACCGCTCGATCAATCCCTATCGGGGCTGCGAGCATGGCTGCGTCTACTGCTTCGCGCGGCCCACCCACGCCTATCTCGGCCTCTCGCCGGGGCTGGATTTCGAATCGAAACTGCTCGCCAAGCCGGATGCGCCGGAGTTGCTGGAGAAGGAACTGGCGGCGCCGGGTTACGAACCTCGCATGATCGCGATCGGCACCAACACCGATCCGTATCAGCCGATCGAGCGCGAATATAAAATCATGCGCGGGATTCTCGAGGTGCTGGAACGTGCCGGCCATCCCGTCGGCATCGTCACCAAATCGGCACTGGTGACGCGCGACATCGACATTCTCGCAAGGATGGCCAAGCGCAATCTGGTCAAGGTCGCGCTGTCGGTGACGACGCTCGATCCGAAACTTGCGCGCACCATGGAGCCGAGGGCCTCGACGCCGCCTAAACGGCTGGAGGCGATCCGGCAACTGGCGGAGGCCGGCATTCCGGCAACGGTGATGGTAGCACCCGTCATCCCCGCGCTGAACGACGCCGAAATCGAGCGCATTCTCGATGCCGCGGCGCATGCCGGCGCCAGGGAAGCGAGTTATGTGCTGCTGCGGCTGCCGCTGGAAGTGCGCGACCTCTTTCGCGAATGGCTGATGGCGAATTATCCCGACCGTTACCGCCACGTCTTCACCCTGATCCGCGACATGCGCGGCGGGCGCGACTACGACTCGCAATGGGGCACGCGGATGAAGGGCACCGGCCCGATGGCCTGGATGATCGGCCGCCGGTTCGAAATCGCCTGCGAAAAGCTTGGCCTCAACAAGCGGCGCGCGAAACTGACGACGGATCATTTTGCGAGGCCGAAGCGAAGCGGACAGCAACTGAGCCTGTTCTAATAGTCGTCATTGCGAGCGCAAGCGAAGCAATCCATCTCGCCACCCAAAGAAAGAATGGATTGCTTCGTCGCTGCGCTCCTCGCAATGACGGGTGAGGGAATAAAATGAATAGTAACGAGTTGCCCGCCCCAACCCCCCGTCTCACCGTCATCACGCTCGGCGTCAGCAATATGCGCGCCAGCATCGGCTTTTATGAAGCACTGGGCTTTGCGCGAAGATTTCGCGCCACCGGCGAAGCGGTTGCATTCTTCGACACCGGCGGCACCGTACTCGGACTTTTTCCGTGGGATCAACTCGCACAGGACGTCACGCTTCCCGATAATCCGAAGCCGCACGCCTTTCGTGGAACGACGCTTGCCTGGAACTGCAGTTCGACCGAGGAAGTCGATGCGGTGCTGGATTTCGCGGTCTCCAAAGGCGCGTCGCTGCTTAAGGTGGCACATACGACCGATTACGGCGGCTATTCCGGATATTTTGGAGATCCTGACAATCATCCCTGGGAAGTCGTGGTCGCGCCCGGTATCGAGGTCGGCGACGACCGCCGGGTTCATCTGCCGGATTGACCCACAATTAAATAGCGGGAATTGGACCCGGTTCCCGGTTGCGTCGCCGGTCTTGCCTGCGCACCATCCCGAGCATGATTCGGGACCAATCTAGGAAAAAGGCCGACGGGCTACCGAACGGCGTGATCACGGTTTCGCCGCCGAGCTTTCGGCGCGAGCGCGCGCTGATCAAGCGCGGGGTCTGGCCGGTGGCCGGCTGCGACGAGGCCGGGCGCGGTCCGCTGGCGGGCCCGGTGGTCGCCGCGGCCGTCGTGCTCGACCCCAGGCGAATCCCCAAAGGCATCGACGATTCCAAGCGGCTGACCGCCGAGCGCCGCGAGGAATTGTTCGAGGAAATTTGCGCGACCGCGTCGTTTGCCGTCGCCTTCGCCTCGCCGGCGCGAATTGATCGCGACAATATCCTGCGCGCCTCGCTGTGGGCGCTGGCTCGCGCTGTGCACGCGCTGCCCGAGACGCCGCAACATGTCTTCGTCGACGGCCGCGACCGCATCGGTACGGCGTGCGACTGCGACGCCGTGATCGGCGGCGACGGGATCGTGATGTCGATCGCAGCCGCCTCGATCATCGCCAAGGTGACGCGCGACCGCCTGATGTGCGCGCTGGCGCTGGATTGCCCGGGCTACGGCTTCGAAACCCACAAGGGCTACGCGGTGCCGGAACATCGCGAGGCCCTGGACCGGCTGGGACCGAGCGTCCATCACCGCCGCTTCTTCGCCCCCGTTGTCGCCGCCCGGGAAAAGCATCAACCGGCCACCGTCGAACCTGACCTTTTCACGGCGGAATCCCAGATCACGCCTGAGGCTTCGGCCGTTATCTAACGCCAGTTGCTTCGGCAGCCCGCGGCCTTTATCACACCCGCGGATCGGAAAAGGCCGGCTTGAACGCATGGCCTGCACGTTTGCTTGTGCATTCACTTGGGCATTTCGGACGTTTCATGCGCTTCACTTCCCTGGTTGTCGAACTGATCCGCGCCCGGCCGCGGCTGGTGGTCTGGCTCGTGGTGCTGTTTCAGGCCGGGCTTTGGCTGTTCCTGCCATTGCTGCTCTATCGCAGCCCGCCCGGCGATCTTGCGACGGTGCTCGCCTTCGGCCGCGAATATCAGGTCGGCACTGATTTGGGCCCGCCGCTGGCGTTCTGGCTCGCCGATATCGCGTTCCGTGCCGCCGGCAATCACATGTTCGGCGTCTATCTGCTGGCGCAACTGTGCACGATTGCGACCTTCGTGACCTTATACCAGCTCGGCCGCGCCATTGTCGGCGGCCAGCAGGCGGTGCTCGCGGTGCTCTTGACCATGACGGTGGTGGTCTTCAGTTCGCCCGGCGTCGAATTCGGTCCATTGGTGCTGGCGCGCCCGCTCTGGGCGCTGCTGCTTTTGCATTCATGGCGGCTGATGGGCCAGAAACGGCACAACGCGTGGTTTGCATGGTCGATCGAGGCCGGCCTGTTGCTGCTGACGACGTCGGCGGCGATCGGGCTGTTGCTGCTCGTCCTCGGATTCGCGCTCGCCACCTCGCGCGGGCGGCGCACGCTGATGTCGCTCGATCCGCTGTATTCGTTGCTGGTGATCGTCGTATTGGTGCTGCCCTATCTGATCTGGCTGTTCCGGTCGGATTTTCTGGTCATGCCGCCGTTACCCGCGATCGACGATCTCAGCGGAAGGGCGCTGCATTGGGGCAGCCTGCTGGGCGGCCTGGTGCTGGCGATGTCCGGCATCGTGCTGCTCGTGATCCTCAATACGGGCTGGTTTGCCCGCGATGCGGAGGAAACGCCGATCATATATCGGCCGCCGGTCGATCCGCTGGCGCGCCAGTTCGTCTATTTCTTTGCGATTGCGCCGGCGTTGCTCGGCAGCCTGATCGCCGGCCTGTTCAATCTGGACCACGTGGTGGGAGGCGCCGGCGTGGCCCTCCTGATGTCGGGACTGGCCGCGGTCGTTGCGACCGGCGATCTGATCCATTTGCGGCGCCAGCGCCTGTTGCGTTCGGTCTGGGCGGCGGCGCTGGCCGCACCGGCATTGGTGGCGATCGCAGCGACGCTGTTCCTGCCCTGGACCGGCAATGCCGACGTGCCTACCTCGCTGCCGGCAACTGCGATCGCGCATTTCTTCGGCGACAGCTTTGAGCGGCGCACCAACCAGCGGCTGCGTGCGGTGACGGGCGACCCGCAGCTTGCCGCTCTGGTTGCGATGGACGCTGCACGTCCGCATCTGCTGCTCGATGCCGCGCCGGAACGGACGCCGTGGCTCAACGTGACGAAGTTCAATGAAACCGGCGGCGTCGTGGTCTGGCGTGCTTCCGACACCTCGGGCACGCCGCCCGCCGACATCGCGCAGCGGTTTCCCGGACTGGTGCCGGAAGTGCCGCGCGCCTTCGAATGGATGGTGAATGGCCGGCAACCCCTGCTGCGGGTCGGTTGGGGTATCGTGCGGCCGAAGACGCCGTAGCCGAAGAATGGCGTGCCCCGGATGCTGCGCAGCGCACTTGCGGTGCGCTGCTGATCCGGGGCCCATCGTTCCGGTTGTAGGCTTTGGGTCCCGGCGCTGCGGAGCAGCGTGAAGAACGCTGCACCGCGTCCGGGACACCGGCTACGCTATTCCTCAAGCGCCTTGTTTTCCCAGCGCCTTGGCGATCGCGCGCAAATCCTGCCACGACATCCGCTTGTAGGACGGCGACCGCAACAGATAGGCCGGGTGAAACGTGGCGATGGCGCGGATGGTGCGGGTTCCGGTGTCGTAATCGAACCAGCGCCCGCGGGTTTTCATGATGCCCTCGCGGGTCTGCAGCAGCGTTTGCGTCGAAGGATTGCCGAGCGTCACCAGCACGTCCGGATTGACCAGTTCGATCTGCCGCTGGATGAACGGCAGGCAGATCTGCGTCTCCTGCGGCGTCGGCGTGCGGTTGCCGGGCGGCCGCCAGGGAATCACATTGGCGATATAGGCTTTGCTGCGATCGAGCCCGATCGCCGCGATCATCCGATCCAGCAATTTGCCGGAACGTCCGACAAACGGCAGTCCCTCGATATCCTCGTCGCGTCCGGGGGCCTCGCCGACGAACATGATGCGCGCCTGCGGGTTGCCGTCGGCGAACACCAGCCGCGTCGCGGTATGCTTCAGTGCGCAGCCGCCGAAATTCTCCAGCAGCACGCGCAACGCCTCCAGCGTCGGCGCGGTTCGCGCCGCTTCCCTGGCTGAGTTGATGGCCGCTTCCGGCGCGACCGCTGTTTCGCTGCGCGGAATTGGCGGCGTTGCGGCCGGTATTTCCCGGACCGCGTGCGGTGCCGCCATCTCGCGCGGCGCCGCAGCGGGAACGGCGTCGGGCTCGGCCAACCGGTTGACCGGCTCGTCCGTCAGCGCGCAATCGACCCCGGCCTCGAGATAAAAAGCCAGCAATTGCTTTAACGTAGGGGCAGGTTCAGGCGTGGGGTTCATTATGCCAATCTATAGCGTTTTCGAGCGAAGTGGATACCGGTTCGCGTCAAGAACAGGATGGATTAGCCGGCTACGAAACGCATCAGATGCCATTTCCATGGTTGTCCTTGCCGCAAAAATCGGAAAGAAACAAACCTTGGAGCCGTTCTCAACCGGGCTGAGACAAGATCATGAGCACCGAAGAACTACCGCCGCGTGAGTCCATGGAATTCGACGTCGTGATCGTCGGCGCCGGGCCGTCAGGCCTGTCGGCCGCGATCCGGCTGAAGCAGCTCAATGCTGATCTCAGTATCGTCGTGGTGGAGAAGGGCTCGGAAGTCGGCGCGCATATTCTGTCGGGTGCGGTGATCGATCCGGTATCGCTCGACAAACTGGTTCCGGACTGGCGCGAGGACGCGGATTGCCCGCTCAAGACGCAGGTCAAGGATGACCGCTTCTACTGGATGATGGCGGGCAGCGCGATCCGGCTGCCGAATTTTGCGATGCCGCCGCTGATGAACAATCATCACTGCTATATCGGCTCGCTCGGCAATGTCTGCCGCTGGCTGGCGCCGAAGGCGGAGGCGCTCGGCGTCGAAATCTATCCAGGCTTTGCGGCGGCCGAGGTGCTCTATGACGACAAGGGCGCGGTGCGCGGCATTGCGACCGGCGACATGGGGATCGCCAAGGACGGCAGCCACAAGGATTCCTACACCCGCGGCATGGAGCTGCTCGGCAAATACACGCTGTTCGCCGAGGGCGCCCGCGGCAGTCTCTCCAAGCAGCTGATCGCGAAATTCTCGCTCGATGCCAACAGCGAGCCGGCGAAGTTCGGCATCGGGTTGAAGGAAGTCTGGGAGATCGACCCGGCCAAACATCAGAAGGGCCTGATCCAGCATTCGTTCGGCTGGCCCTTGAACAATTCGACTGGCGGCGGCTCGTTCCTCTATCACTACGACGACAACAAGGTGGCGGTTGGTTTCGTCGTGCATCTCAATTACGACGATCCTTATCTGTCGCCGTTCGATGAATTTCAGCGCTTCAAGACCCATCCCTCGATCCGTACCGTATTCGAAGGCGGCAAGCGGCTTGCCTATGGCGCGCGCGCCATCACCGAGGGCGGCTATCAATCGGTGCCGCGGCTGACCTTCCCCGGCGGCGCGCTGATCGGCTGCGCCGCGGGTTTCGTCAACGTGCCCCGCATCAAGGGCGTGCACAATGCGATGGGCAGCGGCATGCTCGCGGCCGAGCATGTCGCAGCCGCGCTCGGCGCCGGCCGCGCCAACGACGAACTGGCCGAATACGAGAATGCCTGGCGCGATTCCGCCGTCGGCCGCGACCTGCACCGGGTTCGCAACGTCAAGCCGCTGTGGTCGAAGTTCGGCACCATCATCGGCGTCGCGCTTGGTGGTTTCGACATGTGGTGCAACACGCTGGGCTTCTCGCTGTTCGGAACCCAGTCGCACGCCAAGGCCGACCGCAAGACGCTGGATCCGGCGAAGACCCACACGCCGATTGCCTACCCGAAGCCGGACGGCAAGATTTCGTTCGACAAGCTTTCGTCAGTGTTCCTGTCCAACACGAATCATGAAGAGGACCAGCCGGTTCATCTCAAGGTCGCCGACATGAACCTGCAGAAGAGTTCCGAGCACGACGTCTATGCCGGCCCATCCAACCGGTATTGCCCGGCCGGGGTTTACGAATGGGTCGAGGAGGCCGCGGGTCCCCGTTTCCAGATCAACGCCCAGAACTGCGTCCACTGCAAAACCTGCGACGTGAAGGACCCGAATGGCAACATTACCTGGGTTCCGCCGGAAGGCGGTGGCGGGCCCAATTACGAGGCGATGTGACCACGATTGCGTGAACCGGTGGCGGGTTACAAATCGTTCTCAAGCGGAGCGGATACTGATTCACGTGCAGAAAACGCGTCAAAACAAGCGCCGGAACAGCACTCTGGCGGCCCGGCCACGATACCGCCACACTGAAAGCGTTTCCGGGTGGTGCGAGCAAAATCGGCGGCCTGAAGGCGGTGCCTGCCAATCGATTCGCCGCCCGTATCCTTGCGGTTCAACGCCAAAAGCGGCATTGTCGCGGACCTTGATGCCGCCGCTTGGGTTCGCATTCGAGAAGATCCGTAAATCCTGGAGCTAGGCGAACCGTGATGATTTCCACTCGTTTCAATCGCTGGACGATCGCCGCCTTTACCGTCGCCGCGCTGGCCGTCCCGGGCTCGCTTTTGGCGCAGACGCCGGAGCATACCGGCGACAACTCGGCGCAGTTCCCGAGCAAGATCGATCTGAAGGGGCTGACCACCTCCGGCAGCTATCTGGCGGCCCGTCACGCCAGCGTCGAACGCGACTCCAATTCGGCGGCGGCGTTCTATCGCTCGGCGCTTCGCACCGATCCGAAGAACAACGAGCTGCTCGACCGCGCCTTCATCTCCTCGCTGGCGGATGGCGACATCGACGAGGCGGTCAAGCTCGCCGACCGCATCCTGACGCTGGACAAATCCAATCGCGTCGCCCGGCTGGTCGTCGGCGTGCGTGATCTCAAGCTGAAGAAATATTCGACTGCGCAGCTCAACATCAATCAGTCGATTCGCGGACCGATCACTGATCTGGTTGCGACGCTGCTGTCGGGTTGGGCCAGCTACGGCGCCGGCGATGCCAAGGCGGCGGTCGCCAATATCGACAAGCTGACGGGTCCGGAATGGTATCCGATCTTCAAGGACCTGCACGCCGGCATGATCCTCGAGCTCTCGGGCAAGGAAAAGGACGCAGGTACGCGCTTCGAGCGCGCCTACAAGCTCGACGATTCCATGCTTCGCGTGTCCGACGAATATGCCCGCTGGCTGACGCGCAACAAGGATGCGGCGGCTGCAACCGGCGTCTACGAGGCATTCGACAAGAAGCTGCCGCGGCATCCGCTGGTGCTGGAAGGCATGCGCGAGGCCAAGGCCGGCAAGAAACTGCCGCCGCTGATCGATACGGCACAGGCCGGCGCCGCCGAGGCGCTGTACGGCATCGGCGCGACGCTGACCCGCCGCGGCGGCGAGGATCTGGCGCTCGTCTATCTGCAGCTTGCGCTGTATCTGCAGCCCAATCATTCGCTGGCGCTGCTCTCGCTCGCCGATCTCTATGAGTCGGTGAAGAAGCCGGCGATGGCGATCAAGGTCTATGAGCGCATGCCGGCCAATTCGCCGCTGAAACGCAATGCGCAGATTCAGCTCGCCACCAACCTCGACGCCGCCGACCGCAGCGACGAGGCGATCAAGATCCTCAAGGAAGTCACCACCGAAGACTCCAAGGACATCGAAGCCATCATGGCGCTCGGCAATATCGAGCGCGGCCGCAAGAAGTTTGCCGATTGCGCCACGACCTATTCCCGGGCGATCGACGTGATGCCGGCGAGCGGCGGCGACAAGAACGCCTGGGTGACCTATTATTATCGCGGCATCTGCGAGGAGCGCTCCAAGCAATGGAGCAAGGCGGAAGCCGATATGCGCAAGGCGCTCGACATGCAGCCCGAGCAGCCGCATGTGCTGAACTATCTCGGCTATTCCTGGATCGATCAGGGCATCAATCTCGACGAAGGCATGAAGATGATCAAGCGTGCCGTCGATCAGCGTCCTGACGACGGCTATATCGTGGACTCGCTCGGCTGGGCCTATTACCGCATCGGCAATTACGAAGACGCGGTGAAGAATCTCGAGCGTGCGATCGATCTCAAGCCCGAAGATCCCACCATCAACGACCATCTCGGCGACGCCTATTGGCGCATCGGCCGCACGCTGGAAGCGAAATTCCAGTGGGCCCACGCCCGCGACCTCAAGCCCGAACCGGAAGAGCTGCCGAAGATCGAAGCCAAGATCGAGAACGGCCTGCCGGAGGACACCTCTTCTTCGGCCGCTTCCGCCGACAAGAAAAAAGAAGACGGCAAGGGCGGCTGATCGAAGGGCTCGGGGCTTCGTCAATGCCGGCGCTGATTGCGGAGGGGCGTGCCAAAGTCAACCTGACCCTGCGGGTGGTCGGGCGGCGCGTTGACGGCTATCACGACATCGAAAGCGTGGTGGCATTTGCCGACTGCGCCGATCGCCTGACATTGACGCCCGGCTCCGAACTTGCGTTGAACATGTCGGGACCGCTGGCCGGCGCCTGCGGCGAAACATCCGACAATCTCGTTCTTAAGGCGGCGCGGCTGCTTGGGCAGCGCGTGCCGGATCTGAAGGTCGGCAGTTTCACCCTCGACAAGCTGCTGCCGGTCGCGGCCGGTATAGGTGGCGGCTCGGCCGATGCCGCGGCGGCGCTGCGCTTGCTTGCGCAACTCAATGGCCTCGCGCTCGACGACGAACGGTTGCTCCAGGTCGGGCTTGCGACCGGCGCCGACGTGCCGGTTTGCCTGGCCTCCCACGCCTGTGACATGACCGGCGTCGGCGAGACCCTGTTGCCGCTGAGCCTGCCGATCCTGCCATGCGTGATGGTCAATCCGCGCGTTCCCGTGGCGACCAAGGACGTGTTCGCCGCGCTGGGCTTGCGCAATGGCGAGCTATTGGTCGGCGCCACGGACATTCTCCGGGGCACCGCCTGGCCGGAAGCCGGCGCATCGGTCGAAGACTGGGTCGAAGTGCTTGCGGCCAGTTCCAACGACCTGGAGGCGCCGGCGATGCGTATTCAGCCCGTGATCGGCGAAGTGATCTCGGCGCTGTCGGCCAGCAACGGGGCCTGGCTGGCGCGGATGTCCGGTTCGGGTGCGACCTGTTTTGCGATCTACGAGAACACCGCCGACGCCGGCCGCGCGGCGGACAAGATCCGGCGCGATCACCCCGGATGGTGGGTGCATGCGGGGACGTTGAGCTAGGCAAATTTCGTAGTAGTTTCGTAGGATGGGTAGAGCGAAGCGAAACCCATCAAGCGCCGTCGACGAGATAAAGTCGATGGGTTTCGCTTCGCTCTACCCATCCTACCCACTGAACGCTTCGTTCAGTGCGATCTCGCCAAACAGAACGCCACGACCTGCTCCAGCGCGGTCTTCATCGGGGAAGCCGGAAACAGCGCCAGCGCATCGACGGCCATCGCGCCGTAATGCTGGGCGCGGCTGATCGTATCTTCCAGCGCGCGGTGCTTGGTCATCAGGCCGATGGCGTGGTCGAGGTCGCCACCGCCGATCTCGCCGCGCTCCAGCGCCTTGATCCAGAACTTGCGCTCGCTGTCATTGCCGCGGCGGAACGCCAGCACCACCGGCAGCGTGATCTTGCCCTCGCGGAAATCGTCGCCGATGTTCTTGCCGAGCTTGGCGGCCTTGCCGCCATAGTCCAGGACGTCATCGACGAGCTGGAACGCGATGCCGAGATTCATGCCGACCGAGCGGCACGCGGTCTGTTCGGCCTTGGGCCGGTTGGCGATCACCGGACCGACCTCGCAGGCGGCGGCGAACAACTCAGCTGTCTTGCCGCGGATCACGGCGAGATATTCGTCTTCGGTGGTTTGAGTGTTCTTGGCGGCGGCGAGCTGCATCACTTCGCCTTCGGCGATGGTGGCGGCAGCGGCAGAGAGGATGTCGAGCGCGCGCAGCGAGCCGACCTCGACCATCATGCGGAAGGCCTGGCCGAGCAGGAAATCGCCGACCAGCACGCTGGCCTCATTGCCCCAGAGCATCCGCGCCGACAGTTTTCCGCGGCGCAGCTCGCTTTCGTCGACCACGTCGTCATGCAGCAGGGTGGCCGTGTGCATGAATTCGACTGAGGCCGCGAGTTTGATGTGGCCGTCGCCGGAATAGCCCGTGAGGTTGGCCATCGCCAGCGTCAGCATCGGGCGCAGGCGCTTCCCCCCTGAGGAAATCAGGTGGTTGGCGACCTCGGGAATCATGGTCACCTCGGACCCCGTCCGCGACAGGATGGTGGCGTTGACGCGCTCCATGTCGGCGGCGACAAGGCTGACCAGCGCATCTATTGAGGCGTTCGATGGGCTTTCGAAGGGTACAATAACCGCCACGCTGGTCTCCACATTTGCCCAATCGGCACTATCCTTGGGTATAACAATAGAAAGTGCGCGCCAAAGCGGCAAGGGCTCGAAGCGGTTGACATCGCCCGCCTAGCCCCCGCACCGGGCAGGTAAAGGAGAACTTAAGTTGCGGGAATTGGTTCGGACCAACGATATCGTGCTGGTTTCCGCCGTCGGCGCGCTGCTCGACGGCGCCAATATCCATCATCTGGTGCTGGACCAGAATATGAGCATCATCGAAGGGTCGCTGGGGGTCCTGCCGCGCCGCATCCTGGTCCACGAGGATGATAACCTCGAGGCGCGCCGGATTCTGGCCGATGCGGGCCTCGCCCATGAATTGCGGGCCGATGATTGAGGCAGAGCATTTTGAAGCAAAGTGGGCACCGGTTCGCGTGAAGAAAGCGCGTCAAAAAAACAATGCGGAGCCCGGTTCTGATCTAATCAGAACCGACAAGGCTTCGGGGCTCGACGTCACCGAGGATGCATTTCTCGGCGGACAATTGCGGTTGCGGCAACTGAAATCGGGCCATCGCGCCGGTCACGACGCCATGCTGCTGGCGGCGGCGACGCCGGCGCGTCCGGGCGATCGCGTAGCCGATTTCGGCGCCGGTGTCGGCGCTGCCGGACTTGCGGTTGCCAAACGCGTGGCTGACGTCGACCTCGTGCTGGTCGAGATCGATGCGACGCTGGCGTCTCTCGCGCGCGAGAACGCGGCGGCCAATGCGATCGCGGCCGAGGTGATCGTGCTCGATGTCGAATCGGCGGCCGCGGCATTCGCCGCAGCCGGCCTTCGGCCCGACAGCGTCGACGCCGTGCTGATGAATCCGCCGTTCAACGATGCCGCGCGGCATCGCATTTCACCGGACAAGGCGCGCGAAACAGCGCACGTGGCAACCACAACCACGCTCGAAAACTGGATCCATGCGGCGCGACGCCTCCTCAAGCCCAAGGGCATGCTGACGCTGATCTGGCGGGCCGACGGGATCGCCGAGGTGCTGGCGGCGCTCGAACGCGGTTTTGGCAGTCTGCAGATATTGCCCGTTCACGCCGACGCGACGGCGCCGGCGATCCGCGTTTTGATTCGCGCCGTCAAGGGCGGACGTGCGCCGACGCAAATCCAGGCAGCCCTGCTGCTCAATGATGAGTCAGGCGTGCCCAATAAACAGGTGCAGGAGGTCCTGGCCGGGAAGGGAGCATTGCCGCTGGCGATGCCTTGAATACGGCCTGATCGCCCAGGCTTTGAGCAGCCAACTATTGCGGGAGTGTTTCTGACTGCCGATCGGGCGTCGAAGTAAAGTGAACCGCGGCCAAAATGGTGCCGATCAGCATTATCAGGAGATAGATTTTCATGTCACTCTCCGCTGCGCCATTGCAGCCTTGACCACAGCAATGCAAAAGGCGTTCCAGCTCTCCAATGACATTGGGGTGATAAAAAATGGTTAATTCGAGGTAACGGCATGAGTGAACAAACACGTGATCGCGGCGTGATGCAGGGCCTCCTCGAGCGGCTGAAGGAATTCGTTCCGGCAAAATTCCGGCGCGGGGCCGCGGTGGTGCCGGTGGTCCGGCTGTCCGGCGTGATCGGTGCGGTGACGCCGTTGCGGCCGGGCATGTCGCTGGCCGGCGTCGCCAAGACGCTCGAACGCGCGTTCGGGATCAGGAATGCCAAGGCGGTGGCGCTGGTGATCAACTCGCCCGGCGGCTCGCCGGTGCAATCGCGCCAGATCTATTTGCGGATCAGGCAACTCGCCGCGGAAAAGAACTTGCCGGTGCTGGTGTTCGTCGAGGACGTCGCGGCATCCGGCGGCTACATGATCGCCTGCGCCGGCGACGAGATATTCTGCGATCCGTCTTCGATCCTGGGTTCGATCGGCGTGGTCGGCGGCAGTTTTGGATTTCAGGATCTGATCAAGCGGATCGGCGTCGAGCGGCGGCTCTATACGGCCGGCGAACACAAGGCGATGCTCGATCCGTTCCTGCCGGAGAACCCCGACGATGTCTCGCGCGTAAAAGCGCTTCAGCGCGAGATCCACGCCATCTTCATCGCACTGGTGAAGGCAAGCCGGGGTGGCCGCCTCAAGGGTACCGACGATACCCTGTTCACCGGCGAATATTGGGCCGGTGAGACCTCCGTCTCGCTGGGCCTGGCGGATGCCATCGGCGACCTGCGCTCGACGTTGCGCGCCCGCTACGGCGACAAGGTGCTGACGCCGGTGATCGCGCCCGCCAGCGGGATGCTGGCCGGGCTTCTCGGTCGCAGATCGGCAGGTGCTGGAACGCTGGCGTCGCTGGACGGGTTTTCGGGCCTCCCGGACGAGCTGATTTCCGCCCTCGAAACCCGGGCGATTTGGGCGAAATTCGGGTTTTAAGGGCCGGCACCCCGCGCCATTTAGCCCCAAAAGGGCAATTGCGGCGCGGGCCCGCTTGCGCGAGAATAGCGTCATGGGGGTCTGACCGACGTGAACGACAAGGATCGACCGATGCCACCGTTGATCGCATTCGCCGGCGCCCTGGGTGGGCTGGCCGTGGTCCGCTGGGCCTACAAGACCGCCGTCAGGATCAACAGGGAGCTGGAAGAAGCGCGCCTGGCCCGCGTGGCCGAAGCAGCCCGTTCCGGCGATATCCCGACACTGCGGCGCGACCCCGTCACCGGCGCCTATCGCCCGGGCTAGGAACGGCCGTCATTCCGGGGCGTGAAGCGAAGCGAAACGAACCCGGAATCTCGAGATTCCGGGTCTGATGCTAGCACACCATCCCGGAATGACGCCCTAAGTCGAGCCCCGGCATCGCCTTGATTCCCTGTCCCCCCGCCGATACGGTCCCGCGCGCTTCAAAACCCCTCGCGAGACCGATTCTGACGATGGACGCCATACCCGCTCATATGCGCCCGGAACGCTCGTTCCAGGGTTTTATTCTTATTCTGCAGCGGTTCTGGGCCGATCAGGGCTGCGTGATCCTGCAGCCTTACGACATGGAAATGGGCGCGGGTACCTTTCATCCGGCGACGACGTTGCGCGCGCTGGGGCCAAAGCAATGGAATGCGGCCTATGTGCAGCCGTCGCGCCGGCCGAAGGACGGCCGTTACGGCGAAAACCCCAACCGCCTGCAGCACTACTACCAGTTCCAGGTCATCATGAAGCCATCGCCGCCGAACCTTCAGGAGTTGTACCTGAAGTCGCTGGCCGCGATCGGCATCGACTCCGCGCTGCACGACATCCGCTTCGTCGAGGACGACTGGGAAAGCCCGACGCTGGGCGCGTGGGGGCTGGGCTGGGAGTGCTGGTGCGACGGCATGGAAGTGTCGCAGTTCACTTACTTTCAGCAGGTCGCGGGCGTCGAATGCGCGCCGGTCGCCGGCGAACTCACCTACGGGCTCGAGCGGCTCGCGATGTATGTGCAGGGCGTTGATCGCGTCTACGACCTCAATTTCAACGGCCGCGACGGCGCCGACAAGGTGACCTATGGCGACGTGTTCCTGCAGGCCGAGCAGGAATATTCCCGACACAATTTTGAATATGCCGATACGACGATGCTGTTCGAGCAGTTCAGGATGGCGGAAGAGGCCTGCAAGAAATATCTCGCCGCCGGATGGCGGGAGGGAAGCAACCAGAAAGAACATCTGATGGCGCTGCCGGCCTATGACCAGTGCATCAAGGCAAGCCATGTTTTCAACTTGCTCGATGCCCGCGGCGTGATCTCGGTAACGGAACGGGCAAGCTACATCATGCGCGTGCGCGAACTGGCAAAGGCCTGCGGCGAAGCCTGGATTCACACCGAAGCGGGCAGGGCGGTCTGATGCCGGGGAAGAAGAGACTAATCAAACTAGAGATTTCTGGATGGACATATATCGTTTCATTTCCCTATCGGCTTCATGATCATGAAGCGATCATTTGCTCCGGCCAAGCCTTTCTGGATTGTGAGGGCAAAAACGAATGTAAAGAAAAGCTTTTCTTGGAAATTTCGCGAAACAAGAACGGTGAAGAGCAGCAATCAACGTATCGAATAAAAGATGACGGGATGGATGTTTTCGTCAGGATGGAAAAGGATGATTTCTATCGCTTCTTCATTGAACTTAAAGAGCACTACAAAATCGCCGAATGTCGAATGAATCTAGATTTCGAGGGCGAAATAAAAGCCAATGAAACGTTTGAGTTTCGGGATTTCGAAGTCTTCATGAATGTAGATCGATACTTAGATGCCTGATCTCCTGCTCGAACTCTTTTCCGAAGAAATTCCCGCGCGCATGCAGGCGAAGGCGGCGGACGATCTGCGCCGCATGGTCACCGACAAGCTGGTGGCCGAGGGACTGGTCTATGAAGGCGCCAAGGCGTTCGCGACGCCGCGGCGGCTGACGCTGACCGTGCACGGCATTCCCGCGCGGCAATCCGACCTCAAGGAGGAGCGCCGCGGCCCGCGCGTCGGCGGAGCGGATGCCGCAATCCAGGGTTTTTTGAAAGCCACCGGCCTTGCCTCGCTCAGCGAGGCCAAGATCCAGACCGATCCCAAGAAGGGCGACTTTTACATAGCGCTGATCGAAAAGCCCGGCCGTCCGACGCTCGATGTGCTCGCCGAGATTCTGCCGGTGATCGTGCGCACCTTCCCGTGGCCGAAATCGATGCGCTGGGGCGAACGCTCAGGGAAGCCCGGCGCGCTGACCTGGGTGCGGCCGCTGCACGCCGTCATCGCGACCTTCGGCCTCGAGACCGAAGAGCCCGACGTGGTGAAGTTCGACGTTGCCGGCATCGAAGCGGGCCGGACTACTTTTGGCCACCGTTTCATGGCGCCGGCCGCGATCTCCGTGCGGCGCTTCGAGGACTACGAAGCAAAACTGCTGGATGCCAAGGTCGTGCTCGATCCGGAGCGCCGCAAGGATACCATCGTGACCGACGCCAAGCAGTTGGCCTTCGCGCAGGGGTTCGAACTGGTCGAGGACCAGGTGCTGCTGGATGAAGTCTCAGGATTGGTCGAATGGCCGGTCGCGCTGATGGGCTCGTTCGACCAGGAATATCTCGCGATTCCTGACGAGGTGATCCGCGCCACCATCCGCAACAACCAGAAGTGCTTCGTGGTCAAAGACCCCAAGACGGGCAAGCTGACCAACAAATTCATCCTCACCGCCAACATCGAGGCCAGCGACGGTGGCAAGGCCATCGTCGCCGGCAACGAGCGCGTGATCCGCGCGCGGTTGAGCGATGCGAAGTTTTTCTATGATTCCGACCTGAAGACGAAGCTGGAAGCCCGGCTGCCGAAATTCGAGAACATCGTGTTTCACGAGAAGCTGGGCACGCAGGGCGAGCGCATCAAGCGGATCGAGCGGCTGGCCGCCGAGATCGCGCCGCTGGTCGGCGCCGACGTCGAGAAGACAAAGCGCGCGGCGCATCTGGCGAAGGCGGATTTGCTGACCGAAGTGGTCGGCGAATTCCCGGAGCTGCAGGGCCTGATGGGCAAATACTACGCGCTGGCACAGGGCGAGGATGCTTCCGTCGCCGCTGCGAGCGAGGAGCACTACAAGCCGCAGGGGCCGGCCGATCGCGTGCCGACCGATCCGGTTAGTGTTGCGGTGGCGCTTGCGGATAAGCTCGATACTCTTTCCCTGTTCTTTTGGATGGGGGAGCTTCCGACCGGTTCGAAGGATCCGTTCGCGCTCCGTAGAGCGGCCATTGGCGTGATTCGATTAATGTTGGAGAACCAACTCCGTCTATCTCTGCGGTCTCTCCTAGAGTCAGCGATTTGGTCAATGATTAATCTGTGGGACAATCAATATCGATCCGTATTGCTGGTGTCTGAACTGCTTGAATCGGACGATGAAGACAGCGCTGGCCGTAAATTGAAGGGACGGCATTTTGAGCATGTTCGCTCACCTGAGAGCCTTGAGGCATTTCGACTGCGAGACGGATACAGCTCGATGGCGTTCACATTCGGCGATGAGCAGGGTGTTAGTGGGTTCGAACTTGAAGGACCTATGTGGGCGCAAGCGCGACTGGGGTTTTCTGATCCCTTTGCTGCAATTCGTGAACTTGAGTTGTTCTTCGCCGATCGCTTGAAAGTCCAGCTCCGTGATCAAGGCGCTCGTCACGACCTCGTCGATGCCGTGTTCTCCCTTGGCGGCCAGGACGATCTCCTGCTGGTCGTCCGCCGCGTCGAGGCGCTTGGCAAATTCCTCGATACCGACGACGGCAAGAACCTGCTCGCCGGGACGAAGCGCGCGAACAATATCCTCGGGATCGAGGAGAAAAAGGACAAGCGCAGCTTTGACGGTGCGCCGGATGCCGCGCTCTACAAGCTCGACGAAGAAAAGGCGCTGGCGAAGGCGATCGATCAAGTCAAGAACGAAGCCGGCGCTGCCGTGGCCAAGGAAGATTTTGCCGCCGCCATGAGCGCCATGGCCAGGTTGCGGCCGGCGGTCGACGCGTTCTTTGACAAGGTCAAGGTCAACGATGACGATCCAAAGGTGCGCGAGAATCGGCTAAGATTGCTCAATGAGATCCGCGCGGCGACGCGCGCGGTGGCGGATTTTTCGAAGATCGAAGGTTAAGCCATGGATCGCCAGACGCTTGCCGCCTACGATCATGACGCGGCAACGTTCGCGAAGGATTGGCATGCGCAGCCGGCCCCCGTCGACCTGCAGGAAACCGTCGAGCGGTTCTTTATCCGGGGCGGCTGCACCGCCGATATCGGTTGCGGCTCCGGCCGCGAGGTGGCCTGGCTCAATGCGAACGGTTTTCCGGCCGTCGGCTTCGACGCCTCGGATGGACTGCTGGCCGAGGCGCGCGCGCGATATCCCGGTTTGAAATTTGAGCACGCGGAATTGCCGAAACTGAAGGGCATCGCCGCCGATGCCTATGACAATGTGCTGTGCGAGACCGTGATCATGCATCTCGACCGTGCAGAGGTCGGCCCAGCCGTCCGCCGGCTGCTCGACATCGTCAAGCCGAGCGGCGTGCTCTATCTGAGCTGGCGCGTTACCGATGAGTGCGACATTCGCGACGGCGATGGCCGGTTCTATGCCGCGTTTGACGCCGCGCTGGTGCGGGCCGAATTGCCAGATGGCACGCCATTCCTCGACGAAGAGGTGGTCAGCGCCTCATCCGGCAAAAAGATTCACCGCCTGGTGGTGAAGAAGCCGGGTTTGCAGAACCGCGATTGATGGGTTCTGCTTCGCTCCGGATTTTCGTTCCCCGGATGCTGCGCAGTGCCATCAGCGCGTTCACGCGCGTCTTCGGCGCGCTATGGCTTGCGACGTGATACGCTGCTGATCCGGGGTCGATCAGCGTGGATCCCGGCGCAGCGAAGCAGCGTTTCACGCTGCATCGCGTCCGGGACACGATACGTAATGAAAAGCCCCGCCCGGAGGGGGAGCCGGACGGGGCTCTCATGTCCGGTCGTAACTCGCGCATATCCGCTTGCGCGGCGCCCGGACCAATCGTTCAGATTATCGAGTTATCATGCCTACTCGACCACCTGAACGATGCGACGCGAACGCGGTTCGACCAGAACGGTCTGGCCATTCACCACGGTGTAGCGATAGGGCGTGACGCCGTAGGTCTGTGGCACGTCGTAATAGGTGACGCCGGTTTCCGGCAGCACACCGCCGACGATCACGCGATCCGGAATGGTGTAGTTCGGCACCCGTTCGCGCACGATGTATTCCCGGAAGGCCGGGCGCTGATCGACCGCGATGCCCTCGTTGTCGTCGACGACGACCGTGCCGCCGCGAACGACGCCCACCGTGCTCTGGGCCTGCGCGGCGATCGGTGTACTGATCGCGGCTGCGATCGCTGCAATGGCAAGTATCCTGTTCCGCATGCTCAACTCCTTCGCGGGGGAGCGCGCCGGTTGGCGCACATTGCGAGCCAATTCATCGCGCGCGGCATTGTTCCGGAAAAGGGCGGCCGCATACGCGGCAATTTCGGGCATTTTTCTGGGCAGGTTTCTTGCTGTTTTTGATTGCAGTTTTTGGGCGGCTTTTCCCGGCAGTTTTCTTGATCAATCTTCCTGACAATTTTTCCGGAGCCGGAACCCACGGACGCCACGAGCGTCTCCTATTCCGGAACCGCGCCAGCGGGTAAGTTGCGACCCTCGATTCGATTTCCCACCAGATCCGCCGGAGGCATTTGAATGACCATCACCGCTACGCATGTTCCCGCCATCGTCGCCCTGATCGCGGGTATCTTGATCTTGATCATGCCGCGGTTCCTTAATTTCATCGTAGCCATCTATCTGATCTTCGTCGGTCTGGCCGGTCTCGGCTTGCTCAAGATGTTTCACCTGTAGCGCGCGAAAGGCGGGTTTCGCGGCTTGCGCGGACCCCTTCAAAGTGGTGTAAGGCGCGCATCTTCTCCCCCTCTTTTCGGATTGTTGTCTGCCATGGCCAAAGCCGTCGCGAAGTCCAAGAAAACCGTCGAGAAAACCGTCGAGAAAATCGCTGCGAAATCAAAGTCATCCGCGCGAGCCAAGGCCGCGTCGCCGGCCCGCAAGGCGCTGAAGAAGGGCCCGGCCAAGCCGGCGCCCAAAGCGGCCCCCAAGCCGGTTGCCAAGGCTCCTGCCAAGACCGCTGCGAAGGTGTCCGCCAGCAAACCCGCGACATCGGCGGTAAAGGCCGGAAAATGGGTCTACACCTTCGGTGACGGCAAAGCTGAAGGGCAGGCGGGCCTGCGCGATTTGCTCGGCGGCAAGGGCGCCAACCTCGCCGAAATGGCCAATCTCGGTCTGCCGGTGCCTCCCGGTTTCACTATTCCAACCTCGGTCTGCACCTACTTTTATGCGCACGACAAATCCTATCCGAAGGAATTGAAGGCGCAGGTCGAAAAGGCGCTGGATCATGTCGGCAAGCTGACCGGCAAAGCGTTCGGCGATTCCAGGAATCCGCTTTTGGTGTCGGTCCGCTCCGGCGGCCGCGCCTCGATGCCGGGCATGATGGACACCGTGCTCAATCTCGGCCTCAACGACCAGACCGTCGAAGCGCTCGCCGAATTGTCCGGCGACCGCCGCTTCGCCTATGATAGCTATCGCCGCTTCATCACGATGTATTCGGACGTCGTGCTCGGCTTCGAGCACCATCATTTCGAAGACATCCTCGACACCTTCAAGGACAGCCAGGGCTACGCGCTCGACACCGACCTCACCGGCGACGACTGGGTCCAACTGGTCGGCCAGTACAAAGATGCGGTGGCGCGCGAGACCGGCCAGGATTTCCCGCAGGATCCGCACGCGCAATTGTGGGGCGCGATCGGCGCGGTATTTTCGTCCTGGATGAACGCGCGCGCGGTGACCTACCGCCGGCTGCACGACATTCCGGAATCCTGGGGCACCGCGGTCAACGTGCAGGCCATGGTGTTCGGCAATATGGGCGAAACGTCTGCGACCGGCGTTGCGTTCACGCGCAATCCCTCGACCGGCGAGAGCAAGCTGTACGGCGAATTCCTCATCAACGCGCAGGGCGAGGACGTGGTGGCGGGCATCCGCACGCCGCAGGACATCACCGAAGACGCGCGCAAGGAATCCGGTTCCGACAAGGCATCGATGGAAAGCGCGATGCCTGAGGCCTTCAAGGAACTGACGCGGATCTACACGCTGCTCGAAAAGCACTACCGCGACATGCAGGACATGGAATTCACGGTCGAGCAGGGCAAATTGTGGATGCTGCAGACCCGCGGCGGCAAGCGGACCGCGAAAGCCGCACTGCGCATCGCCGTCGAGCTCGCCAATGAAGGGCTGATCTCCAAGAAGGATGCGGTGATGCGGATCGATCCGGCTTCGCTGGATCAATTGCTGCACCCGACCATTGATCCCGCGGCGAAGCGCGACGTTATCGCCACCGGCCTGCCGGCCTCGCCGGGTGCTGCCTCCGGCGAAATCGTGTTCTCCTCCGATGAAGCCGCCAAGCTGCAGGCCGATGGCCGCAAAGTGGTACTGGTGCGCATCGAGACCAGCCCGGAAGACATTCACGGCATGCACGCCGCCGAAGGCATCCTGACCACGCGCGGCGGCATGACCTCGCATGCCGCGGTGGTCGCGCGCGGCATGGGCAAGCCCTGCGTCTCCGGCTGCGGCACCATCCGCGTCGATTACGGCCGCGGCACCATGAGCATCGGCTCGCGCACCTTCAAGACCGGCGACGTCATCACCATCGACGGCTCGGTCGGCCAGGTGCTGTCCGGGCGGATGCCGATGATCGAGCCGGAATTGTCCGGCGAGTTCGGCACGCTGATGGGCTGGGCCGATGCCGTCCGCAAGCTCGGCGTCCGCGTCAACGGCGACACGCCAGATGACGCGCGTACCGCGGTCAAGTTCGGCGCCGAAGGCATCGGGTTGTGCCGCACCGAGCATATGTTCTTCGAGGAAACCCGCATTCGCACCGTGCGCGAGATGATCCTTTCCGAGGACGAACAGTCGCGCCGCGCGGCGCTGTCAAAGCTGCTGCCGATGCAGCGCGCGGATTTCGTCGAGCTGTTCGAGATCATGAAGGGTCTGCCGGTCACCATTCGCCTGCTCGATCCGCCCTTGCATGAGTTTCTGCCGCATACCCAGGCCGAGATCGAGGAAGTCGCGCGCGCGATGAACACCGATCCGCGCAAGCTCGCCGATCGCGCCCGCGATCTCGCCGAGTTCAACCCAATGCTCGGCTTCCGCGGCTGCCGTCTTGCGATCGCCTATCCGGAGATCGCCGAGATGCAGGCCCGCGCGATCTTCGAGGCCGCGATCGAGGCGGAAAAACGCACCAACAAGGCGGTCGGCCTCGAAGTGATGGTGCCGCTGATCGCGACCAAGGCGGAGTTCGATCTGGTCAAGGCGCGGATCGACGCCACCGCGCACGCGGTGATGAAGGAAACCGGCAAGAAGCTCAGCTATCAGGTCGGCACCATGATCGAACTGCCGCGCGCCTGCCTGATGGCCGGCGATGTCGCGCAGACCGCCGAGTTCTTCTCCTTCGGCACCAACGACCTGACGCAGACCACCTACGGCATCAGCCGCGACGACGCCGCGAGCTTCCTTGGCACCTATGTCGCCAAGGGAATTCTGGAGATTGATCCCTTCATCTCAGTCGATCGCGATGGCGTCGGTGAACTCGTCAGGATCGGCGTCACGCGCGGCCGCAAGACGCGGCCCAACCTCAAGGTCGGCATTTGCGGCGAGCATGGCGGCGATCCCGCCTCTGTCGCGTTCTGCCACGAGGTCGGGCTCGACTACGTCTCGTGCTCGCCATACCGCGTGCCGATCGCCCGCCTCGCCGCGGCGCAGGCAGCTCTAGGCAAGACGGTCGCCAGCCAGGCGTAGTTTCCGCTCTGCACTAACAATCAGAAATCAGCGTCATGCCCGGGCTTGTTCCGGGCATCCACGTTTTTGGGCATGCGTCGAAGAGAAGGCGTGGATGGCTGGGCACAAGCGAGCGAAAGCGACGCCCGGCTATGCCGATGGAGTTCCCGTCATTGCGAGGAGCCAACGGGTCCCGCCTCCGGCGGGACCGATGATAAACTCCGCGACGAAGCAATCCATACTGGGTCCGGGGTTAGATGGATTGCTTCGCGGAGCCTGTCATCGGGCGCGCATTCGCGCGACCCGTTGGCTCGCAATGACGGTGGGACTACTGTCCTGGACTTTGATCGACAATTGCTTGGCGCAGCCGCGCTCCCCGTAGTCACAGGGGAACTTCGAAAATTTCTTCATCATTTTCGTTGACCGGATATTTACCACTTTCATCGAGCGCCCGTTTACCAACGCTTTCGATGAAACGAGCGGAATCGCCGTCGCCTCTTGAGTGTAGCGCGCATGCAACGCCGATTAACTCCCCGGCAACCTAAATTCGATACCAACAAAAAAGATCGAATTGCACGGATGTACTGCCGATCGATCGTAGCTGTGTAAGCGTTGCGTGAGCGTATCGATGTTTGTGTTGCGTAACCAGCCGAGGGGCGCACGGTTTGCGTCCTTCGGTCTCGGTCTTTGCGTCTTCGCATTGATGCCGACCGAGATCGGATATCAGGATATCGCGTCACTGCTGGCCCGGCAGCCTGGCGTCGCCGAGCGCTGGCAGAGCCGTGTGTTCTCCACCGCCAACAGCATCCAGGTTGCCACTTTCAGCTTTGGCCGGCCGATCGGAACGTCCACGCCGCAAACCGCGACCTACCGGCTGGCAAGCCTCGACAACCAGGGCATCGACATCACCGGTTCTGTGACGCGCAATCCGCTGGCGTCGCCGCCGCCGCGCTACCAGGCATCTGATTTTCCCAAGGTCGATCGCACGCTGAAGGGCGATCGTCTTGTCGTCGCATCGCCCGAGCCGGCGGAAACCGCGGCGCCGGCCGAGGCCGCGCCCGCGAACGCGGATCCCTCGACGTCCAACGCATTGGTGAGGGGCGCCAAGACCGCGGCCGCAGCGCCGGCGGCCGAAGGCGCGCCGCTCGACCCGGAATTGCAGGAAGCTCTCTCGGCGCCGCCGCTGCCGCAATATGATGTGTCGATGTCGCTGGAGGCCAATCCGCTCGACGACCTCAAGCCCGTGCCCGATGCATCGGCCGTCGCGCTCAGTGCCGCGCCGCCGCGCGACAATTTCGCGTTCAAGACGTCCAGCCTGTTCTTCGGCAGCTCGCTCGGCTCGCCCGAAAGCATCGAACGCTGGCGGCCCGGCGAAGAACCTGTCGTCATAATGCCGGACGCGCTTCCTGATCCGGACATGAAGATCATGGCGTCGTTGCCGGTCGATGCCGACGGGCCGGTCAAGGCCGGCGAAATGGGCGAGAGCATCGCGCCGAAGGGCGAGGTCAATGCCGACAACCAGCGTGCCAAGACGCCGGCCGAGCGTCTCGGCCTGTTCGACGAGAAATCGCGCGCCAAGTCGGAGAAGTGCCTCGCTGAGGCCGTCTATTTCGAAGCCCGCGGCGAAGCCGTGCGCGGCCAGATCGCGGTCGCCCAGGTGGTGATGAACCGCGCCTTCTCCGGCAAATATCCGGACACGGTGTGCGGCGTGGTCTACCAGAACAAGCACCGTCACTTCGCCTGCCAGTTCACCTTCGCATGCGACAACACTCCCGACGTCATTCGCGAGCCCGACATGTGGGACCGTGCCCGGAAGATCGCGAAAGCGATGCTCGACGGCCAGCTCTGGCTGCCGGAGGTCGACAAGTCGACGCACTATCACGCCTATTGGGTGCGGCCGTCCTGGGTCAGTGAAATGAAGAAGATGTATAAATTCGGGGTCCACACCTTCTACCGGCCGCGCGCCTGGGGCGACGGCAGCGATGCGCCGAGCTGGGGCAATGCCGCGCAGACTGCAGAGATTTCCGCGGAGCTCGCGGAAGCCGCGCAAAGCTCGGCTGAGCAGGCCAGCGCCAGGCGGTAAATTAGCCGTCATTCCGGGATGGCCCGAAGGGCCAGACCCGGAATCTCGATATTGTAGAACTCGCAAGTCAACCTCGGGATTCCGGGTTCGCGCTTTGCGCGCCCCGGAATGACGAACTGCGCGTGAATTGCTCTCGCCGATTTTGCAAGGCTGCCCTGCGGTGACAATTTTTCCGACCCGCCCTCTTGGGATTTTCATGCAGATGCATTAATTTCCCGTAATGTTGCACCTGGGGGAATTCCGGGCGCCGATTGATACTGGGGGAAATAGATGGCTGTAACCGCAGACGACCTCCGCCCAGCCTCCAACACCTGGCGTACGCCGCTGGTCATCATCATCTGCGGCTGCGCGATTGCGCTGCTGAGTTTCGGGCCGCGGTCGAGCTTCGGTTTCTTCATTCAGCCGATGGGCCGGGAGCTTAGCTGGG
This sequence comes from Bradyrhizobium erythrophlei, assembly GCA_900129675.1. Taxonomy (GTDB): domain Bacteria; phylum Pseudomonadota; class Alphaproteobacteria; order Rhizobiales; family Xanthobacteraceae; genus Bradyrhizobium; species Bradyrhizobium erythrophlei_A. Next base: position 1,108,678 of record FSRD01000002.1, read on the forward strand.
GCCGCGACGTGTTCGGTCTGGCGCTGGCCCTGCAAAACCTGTTGTGGGGACTGGGGCAGCCGATCGCAGGCGCGATCGCCGACCGCTTCGGCTCCTTGCGCGTCATATTCGTCGGTGCACTGCTCTATGCCGGCGGCCTGTTGACGATGCGTTATGCGGCGACCCCGCTATCGCTTAATCTCGGCGCCGGCGTCCTGATCGGCTTCGGGCTGTCGGGCTGTTCGTTCAACCTGGTGCTATCCGCGTTCAGCAAGCTGTTGCCGCCGCAGCAGCGCGGTATCGCGCTCGGCGCCGGAACCGCGGCGGGCTCGTTCGGACAATTCCTGTTCGCGCCGTTCGGCGTGGCGATGATCGACAATTTCGGCTGGCAGGCGGCGCTGACGGTGTTTGCGGCCCTGATGCTGCTGATCGTGCCGCTGTCGCTCGCGCTTGCCACTCCGGCCCAGACATCGGCCAACGTGCCAGTCGCCGACCAGCAGTCGTTCAAGACCGCCCTTGCGGAAGCGTTCGGCCACCGTTCTTACGTGCTGCTGGTGCTCGGCTTCTTCACCTGCGGCTTTCAGCTCGCTTTCATTACGGTGCATCTGCCGGCCTATCTGTCCGATCGCGGCGTGTCCGCGCAAACCGGCGGCTGGGTGATCGCGGCGATCGGCCTGTTCAACATTGTCGGTTCGCTCAGCGTCGGCTGGCTGCAGAACCTCTTTCCGAAGCGCTACATCCTGTCGGCGATTTATTTGACGCGTGCGCTGTCGATCATCGCCTTCATCTCGTTTCCGATTACGACCTTCTCCTCGATCGCCTTCGGCGCGATCTCGGGCCTGACCTGGCTATCGACGGTGCCGCCAACCTCGGCGCTGGTGGCGCTGATGTTCGGCACCCGCTGGTTCTCGACGTTGTATGGTTTTGCCTTCGTCAGCCATCAGGTCGGCGGCTTCCTCGGCGTGTGGCTCGGCGGAATCGTGTTCGAGAAATTCGGCTCCTACACGCCGATCTGGTGGCTCTCGGTGCTGTTCGGCGTGCTCTCGGCGCTGATCAACCTGCCGATCGTCGAGCAGCCGGTCGCGCGCCCGGTTGCGCAACCCGCCTGATGCGGTCTTATTTGAGCATGATCTTTTCGGAAAACCGGTTTCCACTTTTCCGGATCATGCTCTAAACATCCCGATCAAAATCTCGGGGAGAGTTCATCGTGGCAACGTTCAAGGCAATCCGGATCGACAAGGCGGAAAAGGGTACCACCGCCGCCCTCACGCAGTTCGACGAAGCCGAATTGATGGACGGCGACGTCACGGTGCGGGTTGAGTGGTCGACGCTGAACTACAAGGATGGTCTTGCCGTCACCGGCAAGGCCCCGGTGGTGCGGCGCTTCCCGATGATCGCCGGCATCGACTTCGCAGGCACCGTCGAACAATCCACCCATCCGCAGTGGAAGGCCGGCGACAAGGTCGTCTGCAACGGCTGGGGCATGGGCGAGACCCATCTCGGTGCCTACGCCGAGAAGGCGCGCGTCAAGGGCGACTGGCTGGTGCGGCTGCCCGATAGCATCTCGACCCGCGATGCGATGGCGATCGGCACCGCCGGCTATACTGCCATGCTGTCGGTGCTGGCGCTGGAGAAGCACGGCCTGACACCGAACAGCGGTCCGGTCGTGGTGACCGGTGCTGCCGGCGGCGTCGGCTCGGTCGCGACCGCGGTGCTGTCAAAACTCGGCTATCACGTCATTGCCTCCACCGGGCGGCCGTCGGAAGCGGATTACCTGATAGGTCTCGGGGCGGCCGAGGTGATCGATCGCAACGAACTGTCGGCCCCCGCAAAGGCGCTGGCGAAGGAGCGCTGGGCGGGTGGCATTGACAGCGTCGGCTCGAACACGCTCGCCAACCTGTTGTCGATGACGAAATATGGCGGTGCCATCGCCGCCTGCGGCCTGGCCGCCGGCATGGACCTGCCGTCCTCGGTGGCGCCGTTCATTTTGCGCGGAGTGTGCCTTCTCGGCATCGATTCCGTGATGTGCCCGCTTCCGCAGCGCAATCTCGCCTGGAGCCGCTTGGTCGGCGATTTGGATCGGGCAAAACTAGCTGATATTACTCATGAAATCGGTTTGGACCAGGTCATTGCCGCCGGTGCCCAAATTCTCGCCGGCCAGGTCCGCGGTCGAATCGTGGTAAAAATTCTCTGACGGCGTTCAGACTTTACCAACCAAGCTGCTCCAATGTTGCCACACGGTTAGTATGGTAATCAGCGGGTAAAGAAACTTCGGGCGGATACCCGCGCTTGGGTCAAGTTGGAGTTGCGGCATGGTTGCGCGTTTGGTGTTGGGGGCCGTCACGGCCGGGGCGATGATTGTGCCGGCGGTGGCCGGAATGATGAATGCCGATGAGGCGCGCAGGTTTGTATCCGGCAAGGTGTTCGCTTTCACGTGCTTCGATGGTACCCGCGGCGCTGGCCGCATTCTCGACGACATGGGGGCTGCGGGTTCGATCCAGTTCTCGGGCTCCGGACCGATCCGCCATGTGCGTCTCCCGGGCAACACGCTTCAGGTCCGCGGCCAGAGCGTGTGTGCTTCGCTCAAGGGCCTTCCGTTCGAGCCGTGTTTCAATCTCGACAAGCGCGACGAGAGCACCTTCCGCGGATCGGTTTCGGGCATGGGCTTTGCCTATTGCGAATTCCATCACCAGGGCGCGGCGCAGATGCTGATGGCGCGCGCCGTGGCCCGGCCGCGCTCGCTTCATCCGTCGGAGCCGAGGCGCTCGGCGGACGCGTCGCGCACCGAAATATCGGCGCGGGTGGAGACGCCGCCGGTCGAGAGCGCCAAACTCGAGCCGGTCAAAGCCGAACCCAAGGCCGTGCCGGCGAAGCCGGAGAGTGCCCCGGAATTGCGTCGCTCGACCGATTGAGTTCCGCAGCGCGGCTGCGGCGGACGCGCCGGCCGCATGCATCCCGGTTGAACCTGGTCTGACGCCGCGCCGACGCGCGCGAATTGCGGGTCCGATGGCTACGATGTCGCCGCGCCGTAGTCATACGGATCGCCATTTTTATCGCTTGGTAGCGAATCCGATCCAACCTGCCAGCCAACAAAGGCCGGGAGGGGGCCTAACACATGAGCCCAATCATGCCGCCCCGCCATGGCGCAGTCGCTGTCGGTCGAAAGCAACCGGCTCAAGCTTGAGGTCCGCAAGTTCCTCAATTCGGTGCGCGCCGCCTGATCGCCCGCGGCCGCCCGTCTCAACCGGGCGTGAAAAGCGCCTTGCCGCGATTTTTTGAGGCCACCGCCACGGCTTCGGCGATTTGCCCGAAGCTGAAGGTGCCGGCAACCGGTGAACTGATCGCGCCCGACGCGACGAGCGGCGTCAAGCGATCGTACATCGCGGTGATCTTGTCTGATGTGGCGGTGTTGAACCAATTGGCCAGCCAGAATCCGCGTATCGATACGTCGTGGAATATCAGGGGTAGCGCGGGGCCAACGAACGGCTTGCCGCTGATCGCACTATAGAACACCAGAACACCCTTTGCCGCCAGGCAACCCAGCAGGTTCATCGTCGCGGTATCGGCAACCCCATCGACGGCGAGGGCAATGGGGGCGCCGCCGGTTTCGGCCGCAACCCGCTTGGCGAGATCCGGTCCATCGACAAGCACGACGTCGCCGCCGATCGCCTTGATCTCGGCGACGACATCCTCGCGCCGGACTACATTGACGGTCTTCAGGCCAAGCGATTTCGCGATCGCGATCAGCGCCCGGCCAACGCCTGAGTTGGCGCTGTTCTGGATGACCCAGCCACCTGATGGCAGGGCAACGTATTCGGTCAGCAGCAGATAGGCCGTCGCGGGATTGATGCCGAGCATCGCAAGTTGATGGATGTCGCCGCCGGCAAGCGGCCGCAGCCGGCTTCCGTCCGCCTTGATCCGTTCCGCCCATGCGGGGGACGGATAGGGTACGAGCGTCCGGTCGCCTTCTTTCAGATGCGTGACGCCGCCGCCGACCGCGACGACACGGCCGACGCCTTCCGTTCCCACGATGCTGGGCAGCTTCGGCCGGTACCCGTACCGACCGGAAATCATCAGGAGATCGCTCATGTTGATGGGCGAGGCTTCCAGCGCGATCACCACCTCACCTTCACCGGGCGCTCCGACATCGGGAACGTCGACCAATTTCATCACCTCGGCCGGATTGCCGAAGGCCTCGATCTGGATCGCCTTCATGACCATTCTCCCGGTTATGTACTACATAGTACGTAATGGAGGTGGGCTGTCAAGCAAGCAGTTTCAAGGCCTGATCAAGCGTGGCACGGACGCGCGCCGCATCCGGCGCATCTTTGGCCAGCACCATCAGTCCGGTATAGACCGCCATGATCGTATGCGCGGTGGCGTCCGGATCGAAGCCGTCGGCGAATTGCGCGCGATCGGCGCGCAGCCGCTCTCGCAGCAGTTCCTCCAGCTTCCGGTTGAAGCTTTCGATCCGCTTGCGGACTTCCCTTTGCTCGGCCGCGCCGTCGGCCGATGTATTGATCGAAAGGCATCCGCGCTTGCCTTTGACGCCCGAACAGAACGGGACAAAGCCGGTCAGCCAGCGATGCACCGCGTCGCGGGCCGACGGGCCGTCGTTGATGATGCGTTCGGCACGGGCGACGATGCGCGCATGATAGCGTTCCAGAACCTTGAGGAACAACGCGTTCTTGTCACCGAAGGCGGCATAGAGGCTCGGCTTGGCGAGCCCGGTGGCCGCGGTGATGTCGTCGAGCGACGTGCCCTGGAATCCTTTTTGCCAGAACACATCGCGCGCGAGGTCCAGCGCCTCGTCGGGATCGAAACTGCGCGGTCTTGCCATCTGCCCTATGTACGCGACGCCGGAGAAATCGCAAACCGCGCCGGCTTAGCCTGGTTCAGGCGCCGCGACCGGCGGTGCGGCCTGTCTGCGGAACAGGATCCGCTGGTAGAGCCAGCCGATCGCCACCAGCACCAGCCCTAAGCACATGAACGAGAGCGCGCGGTAGACGCCCGTCAGCGTCGACATGTCGATCAGGAACGCTTTCAGGATCGTCAGCGCTATCACCGCGGCGGAGGCCAGCCGGGCGCGTTGCGAGTTGAACAGGATGCCGCCGAGCAGCGCCACACCGAACGCCAGCCATGCAATCGAATAGCTGTATTGCTCGGCGCCCGTGGTCGGGCCGCGGGTCAGCACCGGACCATGATACAGCCTGCGGATTTCAAACGTGACATAAGTCAGCGCCAGAACCAGGGAGCCTGCGGCAATCGCGTTGGCGTAGCCGGCCGGGCGCCGGCCGGCGACCGCATAGGACAACAGCAGCGCCAGCACCGCGGGCAGGGCATAGGCGAGCAGCAGCAGGTTGATGAAGTCGCCGCCGACATCGGTCGGCCAGAAGATCGGCGTCTCCAGCAGCATCAGCCCGAACACGGTGGCAAGCCCGGCATAGACCGTGAGCAGCACCGCGCCGACGTTGTGGACGATGCTCCGGGTGCGGATTCGCAGCCGCTCGAGGCCGATCGCCATCGCGAGCGTGACGCAGACCTGCAGCGCGAACTCGGTGAGCGAAGTGCTGACCCGGTACATGTCGCCGCCATTGACCGCGTGGCGGATCTCGGTGAACGCCAGCAGCACCGTGAACAGGATCGCGGCCGATTCCACCGTGCGCAGCGGCGCGTCGTCGCCGCCGCGGCGCAGGAAGATGCTTGCGGTCCAGAACGACAGTGCCGGGATGCCGTAGCCCCACAACAGCCAGTTGAAGATGGGCGTGGAGCCGACGTCAGCGCCGACGATGCGCGGCTCGTAGCCGATCCGCAGCACGACGATCCCGGCCAGGATCGCGGCCAGCGACCGCAGGAACGGAATCGGGCGCTGCAACGAGATCCACGCGGTGCCCATCGACATCAGCGCCAGCGCGATCGTGAGCCAGCCCTTTTCCAGGGCGAAGGTCAGCGCCAGCGCGAGCGCTGCGAGCGCGCCGGTGGCGAACAGCGCGATCGAGGCCGGCATTCCCGGGCGGTCGTCGCGCTTGGTCAAAATCTCGGTCGCGAAGCCGTAGGCTCCGGCCAGCCCCACCGCCAGGATCGCAAACGGGATCGAGCGGTCGAGATGCGCGATCCGCGCGTAAAGCGCGACCAGCAGCGCCAGCGGCGTAAACACCGATGCCGCGGACCAGATCACGGGGATGACCGGGCTCGTTGAACGGCCCTGTGCCAGAAATCCCGCGACGCCAAACCCGGCAGCGAAGATCGCGGCCGATACCAGGTGCAGCGACACCGACCCGTCCGTGGCGTTGGGTCCGATCCCCGGCAGCGGTCCGCCGGGCAGCACCAGCATGTCGGGATTGGCGCGGATCGCCCATTCGGCAAAGACGATGAAGACGAAGGTGGCTGCGGCGCCGACCGCGCCGGTAGCGGCATCGCTTCGCCACGCGACCAGCAGGGAGCCCGCCACCAGCAGTCCGAACACGATCATGGCGGTATCGGCATGAAAACTGTTCAGCACGATCAGCATCGCACCGAACAGATAGGCTGCGAGCGAGCCGGACGAGATCGGCTCGATCTGGCCTTCGTCGGCCGGCGGTCCGAACATGAACCCGCAGACGACAAGCAGTGCGGCAAGGACAAAACCCGCCATGACATGGAAGGCGTGCGGCGCGACCATCGTTGGTCCGCATTGCAGGCAGGGGAACGTCCACAGCAGCGCGAACGCGATCGTGGTAACCGCCAGCCAGCGCCACAGCCGGATCCGCGCCAGGCCGAAGGCTGCCGCGGTGACGATGGCGAGATAGATGTAGAGCGCCCAGAAGTCCGGCTTGTTCGACGAGACCAGAATGGGTGTGACGAAGGCGCCGGCGATGCCCAGTCCGGCGAGCGCCGGCCCGTGCAGCAGCGCCCCGGCCAGCGTGCCCAACGCCACCAGTCCGAGCAGGATGAACGCGGTCGCCGGGGCGAGGAAATCGTAGAGCGCATAGGCCGCGTAGACCGTCGCAAAGGCCACCGCCGTTCCGGCAGCGGTGAGAATGGCGGGGATATTGGCAATCGGCAGCGCTTCGATCGCGGAGATGCTCTCCTTGCGGCGCGTCCATTCGCCGGCGGCGAGCAGCGCCAGCCCAAACAGGCCACCCAGAAGCGTGCGCACGCCGGGGCCAAGCAGCCCGGCTTCGATCGAATAGCGGACCATGAAGAATCCGCCGAGCGCCAGCGTCAGCCCGCCGATCCAAACCACCCAGCGGGTGCCGAGGGTTTCCTCGAAACCACGATCGGGTGGTGGCGGTGGCGCTGCCTGCGCGCTGCCGGCGGTGTCGTTCGCCTCAGCCGATGCAGCCGCGGCGGGTGCGATGGATTCCACATCCGGAGCCAGCGGCGGCGGTTCTGGCGTGACGCTGGGCGCGGCGGCGGCCGGGGTCTGCGCGAACTCCTGCCCGGACGGCAGCGGGGGCGGAACGGGCCTCGCTGCGGCTGCCGGAGTCGCCTCGATCGCCTCCAGCCGCGTGCGCAGGGACGCTACCTGGTTCATCGCCTTGCGGGCGAAGATAAACGCGACCAGCGCGATCACGAGCGAGAAGAAGTCGAACATCAGGCCTCCAGGCGGGCGCGTCAGATCATTAACCGATCCGTTTCACGGCCCGTCGCAATCCAGTGAGTGCAGCTTTAGCCGCTAAAAGTTCAATGAGGCCGTGCGGTATTTGCGCGCGTTACTCCAGATCGACCTGGAAGGGCCGGCCTTCGACGATCATGCTGCCCGGCCCCATCTCGTCGAGCGCGCGCAGCATCCGTCCCTCGCGCCCCAGTGCCTTGTCGGCGAGGCTGACGATCAGCCGGTTCGGAGATGCGATCGGGGAGGCCGCGCGAATCTGGCGCGCAATCGCAATCTCGTCGCGATGCGGATTGAGCATGCAAGCGGCGGCAAAGGCGCTGGCGGTCGAGCGGCTGATGCCGGCATAGCAATGCACCACCATCGGCGCGCTGCGGTCCCAACTGCGGACGAAGTTCAGCACTTTTTCGATGTGCGCTTCCGACGGCGCGAGAAACCCGTCCATGTGCTCGGTGATGTCGTCGACCTGCACCTTCAGATGATTGGCCGCGAGGATCGAGGCCGGCCGCTGCACCTGATCGACATTGGCCATCACGGTGAGAACGTGACTGGCGCCGGTGGCCTTGACGGTGTCGGGAAGTGCTGCGAGCGAACAGACGTGAAGCATGGTGATCCCTGGGCGTCCTCTGGTTATCGCGATTATAGGACCGCGCGCAGGGTGGTGAAAGCAGGTTCGGGCGCGGTGTTCAACCGTGCAATAGCTTGAATCGCGCCAAAAACCGCTTCTCGGCCTTTGCCGCCGTCCACGGCGTCATGTAATCCCGCTCGGTCGCCGCGGGCAGGCCCGGATCCCGGCCGAACAGGCGCTTGGCCTCGGCTTCCGCAAAGCCCGCCAGATGCGTCGCTTCGAGATAGGCAGCACCTCGGTCAGCGGCCTTGATCTTCTGGGTGATTTCATCGGCGAGCACCGGCGGCAGTCCGAACCGGATGTGGATCGCCGAAAGCAGCCGCTTTTCCACCACCTTGTAGTCGCCGCCAAGCACCGCCTTGAACGGCGAGATCATGTCGCCGATGACGTATTCCGGCGCGTCGTGCAGCAGCGCCGCGATCCGGAATTTGATATCGACGCGCGGCATCTGCTCGCGCATCACGGCCTCGACCAGCAGCGTATGCTGCGCCACCGAAAAGATATGCGGGCCGCTGGTCTGCCCGTTCCAGCGTGCGACGCGCGCGAGGCCGTGGGCGATGTCGGCGATTTCGATATCCAGCGGCGAGGGGTCGAGCAGATCGAGCCGCCGTCCCGACAGCATCCGCTGCCAGACGCGGGTGGAGACATCGGAGGCGGACGATTTTCTGGCCGTCATTTGATCTTGAGGCGGGGGCTGCGATGCGTCCCGCTGCAGGTCTCGTGGCAGAAGCAGGTGACCAGATGGTCGTTGACCATGCCAGTGGCCTGCATGAAGGCGTAGACGATGGTCGGGCCGACGAATTTGAAGCCGCGGGAGGCGAGTTCCTTGGAAATCTTGATTGATGTTGGCGTCGATGCCGGCACGCTGGCGGTGGTCTTGAACGTGTTGACCTTCGGCTTGCCGTCGACGAAGTCCCACAGGAATTTCGAGAAGCCCGGGCCCTCTTCCATGATCTTCAGGTAGGATTTGGCGCTTGCGACCGTGCCCTCGATCTTGGCGCGGTTGCGGACGATGCCGGCGTCGTTCATCAGCGCCTCGACTTTTTTCGCATTGTAGCGCGCGATCTTCTCCGGCTGAAAATCGGCGAACGCTTTGCGAAAGTTCTCGCGCTTGCGCAGGATCGTGATCCACGACAGCCCGGCCTGGAAACCGTCCAAGATCAGTTTTTCATACAGCGCGCGGTCGTCATATTCCGGCACGCCCCATTCGGTGTCGTGATAGGCCATGTAAAACGGATCTTCACCCGGCCACGGGCATCGCATCTTGCCATCGGCATGCAGGCGCGCGGACCTGGTCATGCGACGGTCTGCTTCGGTGGGGTGCGAACGTCGTCCGGATCGGCGAGGCGGATGCCGAGGCCGCCCGCGGTCAGTGGCAGGCCGGCCTCCAGCGCATCGGCGACGCGATCGGTGCGGACCAGCGCCAGACCGTTGCCGCCGGCGGTCGAACCCATGGTGCCGACCGCCTTGTCGCCGGCAAGGATTGTCGCGCCCGGTTCCGGCGACAGGTCTTCCAGCACGACCCTCACGGTTCGCGTGCGCGCGGTGCCGCGATGCTGCATCCGCGACACCACTTCCTGTCCGACGTAGCAGCCCTTGTCGAAATCGACGCCGTGCAGGCGATCCATGTTGGTCTCATGCGGAAACGCGTCGCCATACATGAAATCGAGGCCGCCGCGCGGGGCGCCCGAACCGATGCGATGGGCCTCATAGGCGGCGCTGTCGACGAGTTCGGCGCCGATCAAATCGGCAACCTTCTGCTTGAGTTCTTCGGGCACGAGGATGCGCCAGCCGAGCGCGTCGTTGCGCGGATCGGCGAATGCAAGATCGGGCTTCATCGCGGGTTCGCCGCCCCACACCGCCAGCACGCCGAGGCTGTCGGTGAGGCTGTCGGTGAGATTCTCCACCGCGACCTTGGCGCGCAGCTTGTAGAAGCCGAGCTTGGCTGCAAGTCCCGGCGCCAGCGCGCGCGGGGCATCGATCAGAAAGCCGCCGCCATGGCCGGCCGGCGCCTCCGTGATCAGGAAATCGGTGACGATCTTGCCCTGCGGCGTCAGCAGCGCGCCGAACCGGCCAAGGCCGGGGCGAAGCAGCGTCACGTCGGTCGTAACGAGGCCGTTGAGGAAGTTGCGGGCATCCTCGCCGCTGACCTTGACCACGCCCCGGTCTGGAAGAAACGCTGCTTTCATTCGCGTAAAAGGCCTTTTTTCGACGTTCTTTTTTGAAGTTCCTGGGGAAATACCGGTCGCAGATATCACACGGGAACGTAAGGCGCTAAGGTGCCGTCAACAAGGCCCGCGCGACCACTCAAAAGCGGGCGTCGAGGACCGATGAATCAGCGATTTGATACCATTCTAAAATCCGGCACTGTGGTCAATCAGGACGGTGAGGGCATCCGCGACATTGGCGTCACCAATGGCCGGATCGCCGCGATCGGCGGTTTGGGGCAGGCGTCGGCGGGCGAGGTGATCGACTGCAAGGGGCTGCATATCCTGCCCGGCGTGATGGACACGCAGGTGCATTTCCGCGAACCGGGCCAGACCCACAAGGAGGACCTGGAAACGGGATCGCGCAGCGCCGTGATGGGCGGCGTCACCGCGGTGTTCGAAATGCCGAACACCGATCCGCTCACCATCACGGAAGCGACTTTCGCCGACAAGGTGAAGCGCGGCCGTCACCGCATGCATTGCGATTTTGCGTTCTTCATCGGTGGCACCCGCGAGAACGTGCAGGATTTGCCGGAACTCGAGCGCGCGCCGGGCTGCGCCGGCGTAAAAGTGTTCATCGGCTCCTCCACCGGCGCGCTGTTGGTCGAGGACGACGAAAGCCTGCGGCGGATCTTTCAGGTGATCCGGCGCCGCGCCGCATTCCACGCCGAGGACGAATACCGGCTCAATGATCGAAAGCCGCTGCGCGTCGAGGGCGATCCGCGCTCGCATCCGGTCTGGCGCGACGAGACCGCGGCGCTGATGGCGACCCAGCGGCTGGTGAAACTCGCGCATGAGACCGGAAAGCGCATCCACGTGCTGCATATCTCCACCAAGCAGGAGATCGAGTTTTTGCGCGACCACAAGGACGTCGCGTCCTGCGAGGCGACGCCGCATCACCTGACGCTGGTTGCGCCCGAATGCTACGAGCGGCTGGGCACCCGCGCGCAGATGAATCCGCCGGTGCGCTCGGCCGATCATCGCGACGGCATCTGGTACGGCATCGAGCAGGGCATCATCGACGTGCTCGGTTCCGACCACGCCCCGCATACGCTGGAGGAAAAGGCGAAGACCTATCCGGCCTCGCCGTCGGGCATGACGGGCGTGCAGACGCTGGTGCCGCTGATGCTCGATCACGTCAATGCCGGGCGGTTGTCGCTGGCGCGCTTCGTCGATCTCACCAGCGCAGGTCCGGCGCGGCTGTACGACATCGCCTGCAAAGGCCGGATCGCGGCGGGCTATGACGCCGACTTCACCGTCGTCGATCTCAAGCGCAGCGAAACCATCACCAACAAATGGGTGGCCTCGCGCGCCGGCTGGACGCCCTATGACGGCGTGCGCGTGACCGGCTGGCCGGTCGGCACGTTCGTACGCGGCAGGCGCGTGATGTGGCAGGGCGAGGTGATGACGCCGTCGACGGGCGAGCCGGTGCGGTTTCTGGAGACGCTGAGGGCGTGAGGCGCGTTTTTCTCCGTCATTGCGAGCGCAGCGAAGCAATCCATGTCGCAGCATAACGGATAGATGGATTGCTTCGTCGCTTGCGCTCCTCGCAATGACGGTGCTCTGGAATACTGGGTCGCCCGGTCAAGCCCGGTCAAGCCGTGCGATGACAGGGGAGCAAGATTTACTGCTTCGCCAGCGCCAGCGAAAATTCGCCGTCGCGCACGCGCGCCGGAAGGCCTTCGACGAATTTCGCGACCGCGTCCTCGCCGTAGGTGGAGACCAACTCGGCCAGGGCCGTGAACAGGCTCGCCTGTGCCAGGCAATCGCCATCGACGCCGTCGTGCCGCGCTTCCGCCCAGGCCTCGTTGAGATAACCGAGCGCGGCCTGCTTCTGTTCGTGATCCGGCAGCTGGTCGCGGTGAAAGGAAAAGGACGAAGGATGGCTCATGAAACCCAGCAGACTGTGCGCGCGATCCCCGGCGGAGCGCGCCTGATGGCCGAGGTGTAGCATGCGCCGCAGAGTCGCCTAGACCACATCTTTAGAAAAGGTTAACGGCGCTGCCGGCCTTTGACCAGCTTTCCCGTGGCAGCCGGAACCCGTCACGCCCGGCCGCCTTTCGCGGAGATTTCGATCCGTCAGCCCAATGCGCTGTGGATATGGTCGAGCAGGGCCCGCGGCGAGGCGCAGACATGGCTGGCGCCGGCCCCGACCAGCTCTTCCTCGCTACCGTATCCGTAGAGCACGCCGATCCCGCGAATGCCGTTATTCCTGGCGCCCACCATGTCGTGGCTGCGGTCGCCGATCATCAGCGCCTGCGACGGGTCGACGCCTGCTGTGTCGATCGCATAGGCCAGCAGATCGCCCTTGTTAACGCGGGTCCCGTCCAGTTCCGAACCGAACACATATTCGAAATGGCCGGTCAGGCCGAAATGATCGATGATTCGTTCGGCAAAGATTCGGGGCTTGCTGGTCGCGACGAACAAGCGGTGCGGCGACGCTCGCAACGTCGCCAGGACGCGTTCGATATCCGGATAGACGCTGTTCTCGTACAGGCCGACATCGGCAAATCGCTCGCGATAGAGCGTCACCGCGCGATCGGCCAGGCGCTCGCCGCCCAGCATCGTAACGAAGCTCGCGCGCAGCGGCGGCCCGATGCACCAGGTCAGTTCGTCCTGCGTCGGGACCGGAAGGTCGAGCTTTTGCAGCGCATATTGGATCGACCTGGTGATGCCGGGTTTCGGATCCGTCAGCGTGCCGTCGAGATCGAAGAAGATCGTGTCCATGGGGTTTCGGTTCGAAGCCGGCCTGTTAGTTCGCATAGCGCGCGGTCAGGTCGCGCGAGATCTTGGAGCCTTCCTCGATATAGCGGCGGATCGCGATCGAGGCCGCCGGCGTGCAGGTCCGGTAGGTCTGCTGAAAACCGTTATAGCCGCGATTGAAGCCTGCGATCATGCGCGCGCGGCGGTCGCCGGAGGGAGTTTCGGCGTCGATCAGCGCCTGCATTTCGTTGCGCCATTTCGGGCCTTCATTGGTGCCGCAGATGCCCCGCAGATAGTGCAGGGTGCCGAGGATCTCGGCCAGCCGCTGCAGGTCGCCGTCGAACGGCGCCGGCGCATCCTGGGCCCGCGCTGGGCCGAGATGGCATGCCGGGACGATGATGAGAATGGCCAGTAAATAGGCCGAAAATTTCTTGCACATGAGGGGTTCCGAACCCGCGTGGTATGCCCCCTCAATGGGCTGGAAGCAAGGCGCGCGAGACGGGGCAAACTGGCCCTAAATCAGCCGCCGGGCGGCGGCAATGACCTCCTGGAGGCCGCCGGTGACCTGGAGATCGCCGATTGCATCGGGCTCGAGCCATTTGAAGTCGTCATGTTCGTCGTTCAGGACCGGCTCCTTGGCCCTCCAGCGGGCCGCGAACGACATGATCAGATAGTGTCCGCCGCCGCCGCCGGTTCCCGGCAGTACTTCGCGCCAGCCGGCAAGTCCGACAATCTCGATTTTCAGCCCGGTTTCCTCATCGACCTCGCGGTGCAGGGCGGTATGCAGCGATTCGCCGAATTCGACCCGGCCGCCGGGGAACGAATAGAAGCCTTTGCCCGGCGAACGGGCGCGGCGCACCAGCAGCACCTTGCCATCGCGAAAGATCGCGCCGCTGACGGCGAGCTGGGGATGGGAAGGTTGCAGGGGGGCGACCAAGGTAAGATCCGGAAAGGTGGAACCGGTTTTTCGGACCCGATCATGCCTCATCGACATGCGCAGGTCTAATTCGCCGCCATCGCCGTCGGCGATCAGTTATTCGCCATGATGGTTTCGACGTCGGCATCGGTGCCGCCATTGATGATGCCGCCGGCCAGCGTCACCAGCGGCTTGACCCAGATCGTGGCCTGCTCGGCCAGCGTCGCGCGGGTCTTGTCCTGGCGGACTTCGCGCATCGCCTGGCCCACCGCGGTCAGGATCGAGGTCATGGTCGAGGTGATGTTATCGAACTCGGCGCGGGTCTTGGTGTCGGCCAATTCGTAGGCCTCGATCGCAAGGTCGCGGGCCTTGAAATTGGAAAGCGTGAAATGCTCGGCGTAGGACAACGGGTACCAGGCCAGGAAGTCTTCCGAGCACTCCGGAATGTCCGGAACCATCTCCAGCAGCATGATGGCTTCGTTGAAGTGATTCAGATAATCGGTGGCGAGCCCGGTGCGGGGGTTGATGTTGGCGGCGCGCAACTTCGCCGTCCAGGCCTCCGCGTCGGTGCCGGTCGGTCGCGGTGTCGAGCGATCGGGTCGCGCGGATGTGGAGAAGGCTGTCGAGCTCATCGATTCCAGTGTTAACACCTGACGTTAACAGCAACTAAACGGCTACTATCTTTGGTCAGATAATGTGCGGACGTTTCGTAATCACCTCGCCGCCGGCGGCACTTAGGCAGATTTTTGGCTATGCCGAGCAGCCCAATTTCCCGCCGCGGCACAATATTGCGCCAACCCAGCCAATCCCGGTCGTCATCCTCGAAAATGGCGGCCGGCATTTCCGGCTGATGCGCTGGGGCCTGGTGCCGGCCTGGGTCAAGGACCCCCGCAAATTCGGCCTGCTGATCAACGCGCGTTCGGAGACGGTGCAGGACAAGCCGGCGTTCAAGAACGCCATCAAGCGCCGGCGGGTCCTGGTTCCGGCCGACGGCTATTACGAATGGCAGGATGGCGCCGGCCGCAAACGGCCATTTTTCATCCACCGCCGCGACGGCCAGCCGGTCGGCTTTGCGGCGCTGGCGGAAACCTGGATGGGGCCGAACGGCGAGGAGATCGACAGCATCGCCATCGTCACCGCGCCGGCCAGCCGCGATCTGGCGGTGCTGCATCACCGCGTGCCCGTGACCATTGCGCCCGATGATTTCGAGCGCTGGCTCGATGGCCGCGCCAACGATGCCGAAGCCGTCATGGCGCTGTTGACCGGGCCGGCCGAAGGCGAGTTCGGCTGGCATGAGGTCTCGACCCGAGTCAATCGCGTCGCCAATGACGACGCGCAATTGATCCTGCCGATCAGCGATGAGGAGCGGGCGGCGGAAGAGCCGAAGCCGGCGAAGAAGGTGGCGCGCAAGGCTGTTCCGGCGGCATCCGAGGATGACGGGCAGGGTTCGCTGTTTTGAGTCCACCCTGCGATGCTCACCTGAAAATATGCAGCGCCGCGTATTGCAACAGCATGATGGTCTTGGCGTCGACGATGCGGCCGTCGGCGATCATGGCGAGCGCCTGGTCGATCGGCAATTCCAGCACCGCGATATCCTCGCCTTCGTCTTTGAGCCCGCCGCCACTGCCGATCCGCATCGACGGATCATACTCTGCGACGAAGAAGTGCAGCTTCTCGGTCACCGAGCCCGGACTGGTGAAGGCCTCGAAGATCTTCTTGATATCGCCGAGCCGATAGCCGGTTTCCTCCTCCGCCTCGGCGCGGATCCTCACCTCGGGCGCTTCGCCGTCCAGCACGCCGGCGGCGGCCTCGATCAGCAGATCGTCGTAGCCGTTGACATAGGCCGGGTAGCGGAACTGGCGCACCAGCACCACGGTGCGCTGAACGAGGTTATAGGGCAGTACGGTGGCGCAGTTGCCGCGGTCATAGGTTTCGCGGGCTTGCGTCTGCCACTCGCCATTGCCGCGGCGGTATTCGAACGTGGTCTTCTTCAGCACATAATAATCGTCGGAGAGAACCTGCACGTTCTTGACCCGGACACGGTCGGAGATGGTCATGCCTGCCTGCTCAGTCGCTGCAACTATGGTGTTGGCTCCCGGCCGTCCAGCCATTTGGCGAAGGTCACGGTTTCCTGGTTGTAATAGCCGATCGACTGGTAGAACGCGTGGACATTGGTATTTTCCTTGCGAACCATCAGTTGAAGTTTGGCGATGCCGCGGGCACGAAGCCACTCTTCGGCGGCGTTCATGATGGCGCGGCCAAAGCCTGCATAGCGGCACTCCGGATCGACGGTGACGTAATAGACCCAGCCGCGATGGCCGTCATGGCCGACCAGCACGGAGGCGACCAGCGCGCCGTCATGGCGGCCCAGCAGTACGGTCGAGTTGGTTCCCTTGCGCGCCAGCGCGATATCGCTTGCAGGATCGTTCCATGGCCGCGTCGAACCGCAACGCTGCCACAGCGCAATCACCGCGGGGATTTCGGCATCTTCGATCGCCGTGATGCTCAGGGCTTGAGCGGCCGCAGAATTATTCACAGCACTTTTCCGGGGTTCATGATCCCGAGCGGATCGAGCATCGCCTTGATGCCGCGCATCAGTTCGATCGCAACCTTGTCCTTCACCTCGGGCAGCTCGTCGCGCTTGAGCACGCCGATGCCGTGCTCGGCGGAGATCGATCCGCCCATCCGCAGCACGATTGCGAACACGACTTCGTTGACCTCGTGCCAGCGCGCCAGAAAATCGGCGGTGTTGCCGCCGACCGGCTGGCTGACATTGTAGTGGATATTGCCGTCGCCGAGATGGCCGAACGGCACCGGCCGCGAACCCGGGATCAACTTCACCACGGCCGCATTGGCCTCTTCGATGAAATCGGGCACGGCGGCGACCGGCACCGAGATGTCGTGCTTGATCGAGCCGCCTTCCGGCTTCTGCGCGGCCGACATCTCGTCCCGCAGTTTCCAGAACGCCGCGCGCTGGGTCAAATTCGCCGCGATCACGGCGTCATCGACGATGCCGTCTTCCATGCCTTTCGCCAGGATCGATTCCAGCGCATCGCGGGCGTCGTCGCGCGAGGACGACAATTCCATCAGCACATACCAGGAGTGCTTGCTGGCGAGGGGATCGCGGATATCGATGCCGTGACGGATCGAGAAATCCACCGCGATGTCGGCCAGTAATTCGAAACTGGTGAGGCTGCTGGCGGCCTCGTTCTGCGCGATCGACAGCAGCTTGAGCGCCTGCGCCGGCGATTTCAGGCCGACATAGGCGGTCTCGATCGCGCGCGGCTTTGGAAACAGTTTTAGCGTCGCCGCGGTGATGATGCCGAGGGTGCCTTCGGCGCCGATAAAGAGATTGCGCAGATCGTAGCCGGTATTGTCCTTTTTCAGTTTCGACAACCCGTTGAGAATACGCCCGTCTGCCAGCACCACTTCGAGCCCGAGTGCCATCTCGCGCGCCACGCCATAGGCCAGAGCGGCGGTGCCGCCGGCATTGGTGGAGAGATTGCCGCCGATGGTGCAGCTTCCTTCGGCGCCTAACGACAGCGGGAACAGCCGATCGACGTCGCGGGCGCGCTGCTGCGCGATCTGCAGCACCACGCCGGCCTCGCAGGTCATGGTGTTGGAGGCGGCGTCGACCTCGCGGATTTTGTCCAGCCGCCGCATCGAGATCACGACCTCGCCATTATGCGGGGTCTGTCCGCCGACGAGCCCGGTGTTGCCGCCCTGCGGCACCAGCGCGATGCGGTGATCTGACGCCAGCTTGCAGATCGCGGAGACTTCCGCGGTCGAGCCCGGCCGCAAAACAAGCGGGGAGCGCCCGTGGAACAGATCGCGTTCCTCGGTGACGTAGGGCGCGATGTCGGCGGCCTCAGTGACCGCATATTTGTCGCCGACGATGGCGCGGAATTTCGCGATCAGTTCGGGTGCAAGCGGCGGCACGGCGGCTTGAACGATATTCATTCGCTTTTCTTTCATTCCCGCCCCACGGCCGCGCGGCGCAACCGGTCGTTGATGGCCTCGCCCAATCCATCGTCCGGAATGGGCATCACCGCGATCGCCCGCGCGCCCCTGGTGTCGAGGGCGCGAAGATAGCCGAACAGATTGGCTGCGGCCTCGGCGAGATCGCCGCGGGCGGACAGATTCATCACCGCGGACGCGGCGTCAATTCCCGAAACCGGATGGGAGCCAAACGCCAGCAGCGCCTCGCCGGGCTCGATTCGGTCAGCGCTGAGCCGCACCCTGGTGCGCGGCGCGTAATGCGACGCCAGCATGCCCGGCGCCAAAGGCTGCCCGCTGTCGCCGTCGGCATCCGCCGGCGGTTGAACCAGCGCGCGGCCGAGCACGCGCTCGATCTCGGCGCGCGGCAGGCCGCCGGGGCGCAGCAGCATCGGGGCCTCGAAACATCCGACAATGGTTGATTCGACGCCGACCGCGACCGCGCCGCCATCGACGATCAGGTCGATCCGGCCGTCGAGGTCGTTTTGCACATGGGCGGCCGTGGTTGGCGAGACGTGGCCCGACAGGTTCGCGGACGGCGCCACCACCGGGCGGCCGAACAGCCGCAGGATCTCCCGGGCCACCGGATGCGCCGGTATCCGGATCGCGACGGTGTCGAGGCCGGCGGTGGCGAGATCGGCCACCGCGCAATCGGCTGTTTTGGGCAAAACCAGCGTCAAAGGGCCGGGCCAGAACGCTTCCGCAAGCGCCAGCGCTTCGGCGTCAAAACGCCCGATTTGCCGCGCGGCGCCGAGGTCGCCGACATGGGCGATCAGGGGATTGAAGGCCGGCCGGCCTTTGGCCTGGTACAAACGGGCGATGGCGGCCGCATCGGTCGCGTCGGCGCCGAGGCCGTAGACGGTCTCGGTCGGGAACGCGACCAGGGCGCCATCGGCAAGCGCGCGCGCCGCGGCGGCGGTCGCGGCCGCGCCGGCAGGCAAAATCAGCGTTCTCAGGCCCACATTCACTGGGATTAACTTCCTTAATTCGGCGGCTTGCGGTCGCCGACACCCACGGCTATAAGCCGCGTTCTTAGTCGGAGTGTGGCTCAGCCCGGTAGAGCACTGCGTTCGGGACGCAGGGGTCGCAGGTTCGAATCCTGCCACTCCGACCAAGTAATCATTAGGCTTTTTGCCTTCTTTCCCGAACGCTATCAAGGTCAACCACCGATTCAACCACCGAAACCCGGTGCTTGGTTGTAATGGCATTTGCGGCACCGTGCAGGAAGTCGGGATGATGGTGGCCGTAAGTGCCCAGCAACACCTCGGCAGACATGCCAAGAAAGCCCGCCGCCTCCCACACAGGCACGCCGCGCTGCATGAGCCAGGTCGCCGCCGTGTGGCGTAACGTGTGTGGCGTCACCTTGCCGGTCAGGCGTGCCAACCCCACCGCGCTCTTGAAGCCCTTCTTGACCGATGCGATGGGCTTGCCGTTGAATTCAACGAAGCATTCGGCAATCAATTTCAGCCGGGCCCAGCGGCGCATGTGGGCCAGCAGCCGGGTGGCACCGGTGCCGGCGTTTGGCGCTTTTTGGTGGCGCGCCTGCCGATTTGCTTGCGGTAAAAGATGCCGCGCTCAAGGTCGACAAACGAACGGCCTTGTTCCGGGTAAGGCGAGGCAGTCGCTATCGCGCTCGCCCGTGTGCCGGTGTAGATCCCAATCAGGATAAAGCGCGCGACGTGGCGCAGAGGCCACTTGGCCGTAAAGACCGGCCGGCCTTTTCCTTTGCCGGTGGATGGTCTGCTTTTCCCGGTATCGCCAACAATGCCAAATCAGAGCAGCCGCTTCAGAGCCACCGGTCGCAAGGCTCGCCTTTGGGTGGCAGGGACACTCGCACATTGCCGCGATGAAATCCTTGGTTGGCATGGTGGTTGATAGCGGCCCGAAACGTTTCCAGATCGCGCCGTGAGCCGCCTTTGTTGCCGCGGTGCCTGACGTACTCGCCGCATTCGTGCGGGTTCACAGCTGCCAGCATCTTGCCGCCCCAGAATTCGTTGAGGCGGCCAATGCGGGAGTTCAAATCATCGAATTCGTTGCCGGCCTCGCCGGCATCGGAGACGTAAATCGACAACACGTCGGCGCAGTCGATCTCCTCGATGTCGCGCCTGCGACGCGCGGGTTGGTACTTTTTGGCGATGTAGTCGCTTAGGGCCTGCTCGGCTTCTCTGGGCGGCTTTGTTTCAGCCGGGCTCGCAACGCATCCTGTGGCGATATGCTTGCCGCCGTCCTTGATGATCCAGACAGCATTGGCGACGAGTTTTCGACCACGGTATCGCGGCTTACGCTTAAACAGACGAGCTCCTTTGCTTGGACGCGCATAGCTCCCTCATTCGTTTGATTTCATCGAGTGTGGTGAAGTCTTTCCCTGCGATGCGCTCAACGCGCAGCCGACCGCGCGCGGCTTCGCGCCGCAAGCCCGATGCTGTCATCGAACCGTCGGGGAAAGCCAACTTCGCGGCCATGGAAAGACGGAGAGGCGCGCCAGGGTCGAACTGACATCTGCCTTCAGGTTATTGAATAGGTTGATCCTTCTGTCTTTCGGCGACCCGTGCTCTCGGAATAATCGATCTCTACCGGCATCGCGTGCACCAACGTGAGTGCCGCACGACACGCCAAGCAATATCGCGGAAATTCTAGCAATCTGGATAACCTCTCAGCACGAAATTGGATAGCCGTACAGCCAAATGACGTGCTTTGATACCCGCGGTTCGCATGAGCGAGGCTGCTATGGCAAATGAGCGCATTCAAAGACGGCTAACCACTATCTTGGCTGCTGACGTCGTGGGCTATTCTGCGCTCATGGAGCGAGCGGAGGAAGCTACTTACGCCGAGGTCGGGCGGCTCAAGCGCGAAGTAATCGAACCTCGCTTGGTTCAATACCACGGCCGCCTGATCAAAACGACGGGTGACGGTATGCTCGCGGAATTTCCCAGTCCGATCGCGGCCGTGCGATGCGCGGTTGAGATTCAGGATCATCTCTCCTCAATGCCCGATGCGCTCGAATTGCGTATCGGGCTTAATCTGGGCGACGTGATCGTCCAGGAGGACGGCGACGTCTATGGCGAGGGCATCAACATGGCTGCCCGACTCGAGGGTATTGCCGACCCGGGCGGGATCTTGATCTCCAGCAAGGTCCACGGCGAGGTGGACGGCAAAGTCGACCTCAGCTTTGAGGATCGAGGGGAGCGCCAACTAAAGAATATTTCCAAGCCAGTGCGCGCTTACGCCATACGAGCCCGGACCCATAGCTCGGCGTCTGTGGCGCCGGCGAACCGCGGCCAGCCGCTTCCCCTGCCCGACAAACCTTCTATCGCCGTTCTGCCGTTCCAGAACATGAGTGGCGATCCCGAGCAGGAATATTTCGCTGACGGCATCGTCGAGGACATCATCACGGCCCTATCTCGGTTCAAGTCCCTATTCGTTATCGCCCGCAACTCCTCATTTACGTACAAAGCCAGGCTCGTCGACACGAAACAGGTTGGTCGCGAACTTGGCGTTCGCTACGTTTTGGAGGGCAGCGTCAGGAAGGTCGCCGGTCGAGTCCGCATCACCGGTCAATTGATAGAAGCCTGCACAGGAGTCCACCTCTGGGCGGATAGATTTGATGGAGAATTACGGGACATCTTTGACCTTCAGGACGATGTCACTTCGAGCGTTGTGGCGACAATTGCTCCCGCGATTGAACGGGCCGAGACCGCGCGCTCGAAACGCAAACCAACAGATCGTCTTGACAGCTACGATCTCTTTTTGCGTGGCATGGCAGTTTGCTATCGCGGGCGCACGGCGAGCAAGGCACTTGAATTCTTTCACGAGGCAATCGAACTGGACGAGGAATTTGCACCAGCTTACGCGATGGTGGCCTACGTTGCTCTCGTGGAACAAGCTGTTAGCGGCTCGCCACTTTCGAAACAAAGGCGTGAGCAAGCAGTAAGGTTTGCGGAACGAGCTGCACGACTCGGTCATGATGATGCATTCGTGTTAGCCCGCTCGGCCCATGTGCTCGCCTATCTTGGACGCAAATATGACAGAGCTGCGTTGCTGGTCGAACAAGCCGTCACCCTGAACACAAACTTCGCGACTGCTTGGCACAGCAGAGGCTGGGTCGCCGTCGTAAGCGATCTGCCTGAACGCGCTATCAAGAGCTTTCAGCAGATGACCCGTCTGAGCCCCTTGGATCCGTTGATTGTTGGCGCATTGTATGGGAGCGCGTTCGCCTATTTTCTCGCTTCGCGATACGAAGAGGGACTGGAAGCAGCGACACGAGCGGTTCAAATGGCGGCGAATGTGCTCTCCCTGGCTGCTGTTGTTGTCAACGCAGTCTCGTTGGGACGCCGTGTCGAAGCAGCGGACGCGGCTGCTCATTTACTCAGGGTAGATCCAACTTTTCGCATTGGACATGTCGATTATATTTTCCCCGTGCGGTCTGTTGATTCGAGAACACGGATCGGGCGAGCATTGCGCGAGTCAGGCCTGCCGGAATGAAATTTCACCCCCAATGCATTGTATTGGAGCTGGCATCCGGTGGCCTCGCGTTACAGGCGAAGCTCGCGAGAACGGACGTCTTACCTCGATTGTATTTGCTGCCGCTCGTTCAGACGCATGAGTTTCTGTTTGGGCGATCAAGGCGGGGCGTCGAGTACCTGATCAAACCCTCGAAAGCACGAACTGGTTGCTGCCGTAGGGCTCGGAAGTTGCGCCGGCGCTCGCGTGAAGCCGCCAGTGCGGTGGTTATTGAGCCGGAGCGGCGGGTTAGTTCTTCGCATATCTAAGTGCTAATTTGTGGAAGTGGATCTGCATCGCAAATGCGATGCGAGCGGCGCGCAAGCTTGTGCTCGCCGCGAGCTATTGGAGGTTTGCTCCGAACCGGACCTCTCCGCGACTCAACGGGCATTTCGAATTTCTCGTCGGACCAGCTCTTTTGTATTTGGGCCCCAAATTCGAGCGTGCGACCGGCAACAAGCTCAGCAGGGTGGGCACTCTCGAAGATGACGCCGCGGAGTGTTTCCTCTTCTTCAAGCGAACGAGAGGCGGCCATGTCACGCCACAGGGGATCGGCGGGGCAATTTCCAGCCCGGACGGACGAAATGACAGGTGTAGCCGTTCGGATAGCGCTCTAGGTAGTCTTGGTGCTCGGGTTCCGCTTCCCAGAAGTCACCAGCGGGAGCGATTTCCGTCACAACCCTGCCCGGCCAAAGGCCAGAAGCATCGACGTCGGCGATCGTGTCCTCCGCGAGGCGACGCTGCTCATCGTTGATGTAGAAGATCGCAGAGCGGTAGCTCATGCCTACATCGTTACCTTGACGATTGCGGGTCGTCGGGTCGTGTATCTGGAAAAAGAATTCCAGCAGATTTCGGAAACTGGTCTTGTCGGGATCGAACATGATCTCGATCGCTTCGGCGTGCGTGCCGTGATTCCGATAGGTGGCGTTCTTGACGTCGCCGCCCGAATAGCCCACCCGGGTGGACGCTACGCCAGGCAACCGCCGGATGAGTTGTTGCATGCCCCAAAAGCAGCCGCCAGCCAAAATCGCGCGTTCAGTTCTCCCAGCCATCGTTACGTCTCCTCTCTTGAAAACAACTTGACGTGGTTCGTATCCCTCGCTCTTCGCGGCATTGTCGGTTCCTGCGTCACGGAATGCGTTATGCGACTGCGGCAAACGACCGTCGATGCCAATCCGAATGTAAGCGCCGCTGTGCTGACGATGCGCAGGTTGGCAGCTTTCGCGCTTCAGCTCACGTTCTTGCGGGGAATGCGGCTGATGTCGGGACAGCGGCCGCCATTCCATCCGTGCGCGAACGATTCGGAGTCATCTCGGCAATCTCGACGCGAAGCGACATCCTCACGACATCCTGCTTCAGCAGATAGACAGATACAGCGAGAAGGACCAAATCCTTCATAAGAAAGGGAACGTCGCCGGCCATCGCCGGAAACCCGGCAGACGGATCCCATCCGTTCGGCGTGAAAGGAATGATCGTGACGGTCGTGATGAACGTGACGCTGGATCCGATAGCTCCAAGAAGTCCCAATCGCTTATCCCAGAATCCTGCGTACAGGAGCGCGAAAATCGTCCATTCCGATGCACCCAGGAATCGGGCGCCTCCGCGGATGCCGAACGCAGGGTACAGCCAGGAAATGAGAGGGCTGTGGCTGATGAAGGGGATCATTGCCTGGGCCCCATATTGATGCCATTTGGTATACCCAAAGAACAGGAATATGAGCACCATTGACGCACGGAGTAAGTGATACTCAAGATCCCCTCTGAGAAGACCGAGTTTCACCAGCATCCAGACAAGATACCTGATCGGAAAGCTGATGGTTCCGCCGCGCTCCGCCGAACGCATCACCCTTACGACATCCTGCTTCAGCAAATAGACCGATGCTGCAAAGAGCACCACATCCTTCATGAGAAAAGGAATGTTGCCAGTCATTGCCGGGAATCCCCCGGCAACCTGATCCCAGCCGTTCGGTATGAATGGAATGATCGTCACGGTCGAAATGTATGTAATACATGATCCGATCGCTCCGAGGATCCCCACTTGCCTGTTCCAGAATCCCCAGAACAGAAGCGAGCAGATCAGCCATTCCATCACCCCCAGAAACCAGCTGGCTCTCCGAATGCCGAACGCAGGATACATCCATGAAATAAGCGGCCCATTGCTGATATAGGGAATCAGCACCTTGGCCTCGTACTCGAACCATTTTTGGTATCCAAATAGCAGGAATACGATCACCATCGACGCGCGAATTAGCAGATAGTCGAGATCGTCCTTGAGAAGACCGGACCTGGACAGTGCGTTCATCAGATAATTCATCGTTGATTGCCCTGCTGGTACGATGGGCCGCCCGGGAGCGAGCGGCCCAAGTCTTGAGAGGGAATAGCCCGGGGCCGGACATCTTCGTTCTAATCCCAATACGCAATGATCGCTTGTGCCGGATTGCTCGTGTCGTGCATTCTTGCGCGGAATCGTCGGGCTCCGATGTCGATCGTCGGAACGCTATCTGTCGAACAGTCGTCCCATCAAAAAAATGATAGACTGGGGCGTGTACTCATAATTCGCCATGTCTACTATTCCGCCGCTAGCGGAAATCAGAAAACCACCGCTCCGTGCGATAAGTGGACGCACACGGTCCACGCGTGGAGAAGCCGGAGCTCACTCTTGACTACGACCGGCAAGCATCCCTTCTCGCCTGCAATACCAAGGTGTTGGTGGCATCGCGCTCTCAATGACCAAGCAGATGCTGCGATCAAAAGTCAGCGTCATCCGAACAGGTATGCTGGCGCGTTGGCGAATGCTCGAGCGCCACCTCGACTACATCTTCTGACCCGGCAAGCTCACTGGCTCATGCTGCTGGGGGCAGTTC
This sequence comes from Bradyrhizobium erythrophlei, assembly GCA_900129675.1. Taxonomy (GTDB): domain Bacteria; phylum Pseudomonadota; class Alphaproteobacteria; order Rhizobiales; family Xanthobacteraceae; genus Bradyrhizobium; species Bradyrhizobium erythrophlei_A. Next base: position 1,134,064 of record FSRD01000002.1, read on the forward strand.
GCGTCTTGCGAGAGCTCAAAAAAAGCCCTCCGGGTTTCCTCGCAGGTCGATTTTAGCCGCGAGTCGCGCTTCACACTGCGACTGACGTTTACGTGCTGACCTCAATAAGCCGGCAGCAGCCTCGCTACTGATGCGCAAACGCATATCACGGGTTGATGCCGCAATAGGGTCTGTACCAGACGCAGTGGCCATACATTGGCGATAGATCGAGAACTGGCAGTTACCTGGATAGCCCCACTCCGTTCCTTGCACGCAGGACTGATGCTCTGCGGCGGCTGACGAGCTTGGGGTGCGGTCGTTTGGGATAACGAGGTCCTACCACTCGCCAAAGGTCGTGGAAGGCCCTTGGCATGAACAGGACCGGCCGAAGCGGCGCCTTTAGGCTGTGTTTCCGCTAAGCTAAACGCGGCGAGCAAGGTGTTGACCTCGCGCTCCCTGCAAAGCCTTCCAGCACGGTTCCGCCGCCTTCCCGGATGAGCTCGAGCGGACGCGCTGCCCATGCCCCGCCTGGTTCGTTCCTCCACACCTCATGATTGTTCGAGCTAAGTGGCGAACCTTCCATACCAAGCGCAGGGAAAAACGTTTCCATAATACGCCTCCGCGAGCCGCCAGTCGCGACAATCGGTTCATGGGTTTTGGCGCCACGCCTTTTTGGCCGAAGCGGCGTTCCGACTTTTAAGGCTTGTGGGGACCAGACCTCGCTCTCCGCGCGAACTTAGTCCGTTCTCCTTCCAACCACATGGCACGTGCCAGTATACCAATGCGGGCATTTAGGTCGGGTCGTTCGTTCATTCCGGACGGGAATGAATGATATTGCCCCAAAGCGACTACCCTGGCGCCGGTGGATACGCAAGTTTGTCGCCGCCACGGCGTTCGAAGGAGACGAGAGATGATCAACGGTTTCACGCTTCACGACACGGCCAGCGCGCCGACGGCATCGATCGGACTTCTGGACGGCGTTCAGAAATCCTGGGGGCTCGTTCCGAACCTGCACCGCGTGCTGGCCGAGAGCCCCGCCGCACTCGAGGCCTATGCCACCCTGTGGGGCATCGCCGAGAAGACGGGGTTTACGCCGCAGGAACGCAACATCGTCTACATCGCGATCATCTACGAGAACGAGTGCACTTACTGCATGGCCGGCCACACGAACCTGTCGCGCGTGGCCAAGGTCGAGCCAGAAGCGATCTCCGCCGTCCGCGAAGGGCGTCCGATCGCCGATCCCAAGCTCGAAGCTTTACGCCGGTTTGCAGCCAAGGTGACGCGCAATCGCGGTGTCGTCAGCGAGGCCGACGTATCCGCCTTCAAGGCGGCGGGCTACGATAATCGCGCCGTGCTCGACGTGCTCGTCCTCGCCGCGACCAAGCTGATCTCGAACTACACCAACCACCTCGCGCAGACGCCCCTTGATCCGTTCATGAAGGGCGCCGAGTGGAACGCGCCCGGCAAACTGAAGCCCGCCGCCTGACCGCGACCGAGGCCGCCCCTTGCCTCCGGCAGGGGCGGGGTCGGCGGCGTCGCACTTGGCGGACAAGCAGAGGAGACCGAAATGATCGACTTCTACTACTGGCCTACGCCCAACGGCCACAAGATCACGATGTTCCTGGAGGAAGCCGGACTGGACTACACGATCCATCCGGTCGATATCAGCGCCGGCGATCAGTTCAAGCCCGACTTCCTCACCATCTCGCCGAACAACCGCATGCCGGCGATCATCGATACCGCGCCGGCCGACGGCGGCGAGCCGATCAGCGTATTCGAGTCCGGCGCCATCCTGTTGTACCTGGCCGAGAAGACCGGCCGCTTCCTGCCGAAGAACGTCCGCGGCCGCAAGACCGCGACGGAGTGGCTGTTCTGGCAGGTGGGCGGGCTCGGACCGATGGCCGGACAGAACCACCATTTTGGCGTCTACGCGCCGAGCAAAATTCCTTATGCAATCGACCGCTACGTCAAGGAGACGAACCGTCTCTACGGCGTGCTCGATCGTCATCTCGAAAACCGCATGTTCGTCGCCGGCGACGGCTACAGCATCGCCGACATGGCTTCCTATCCGTGGATCGTTCCGTGGAAGCGCCAGCAGCAGAATCTGGACGACTTCCCGAACCTGCGGCGCTGGTTCGACACGGTGCGCGCGCGCCCCGGGACGCAGCGGGCCTACGCCAAAGGTGAGCCGTACTCGAGCCGCCCCACGGTCACCGAGGAAGGCAAGAAGATCCTGTTCGGTCAGACCGCCAGCATAGCGCCGGCAGCATGACGGGAGAGGCGCGAAATATCCCGACGTCCCATGGCCTCGTGGAGGAGAAAATGACGACATCGCAGCAACAGCAGGCGCCCGAGCCCCGTTCTATCGATCAGAGCAAGATCGCCTACCAGAAACCTCAGCCCGCAGGCATGGTGTCCGATGTATTCGTCGGCTCCGCGCTGGAGCTTGACGGCGACGAGCGCGAATGGGTCCCGCAATCGGACACGGTCGCGTTCAGGCCGCTCGTCCTGAACGTCAGCCAGGGCTACTACATCAACATCCTGCGGGTTCGGTCCTCTGGCGTGCTGTCACGCCACCGCCATTCCGGACCGGTGCATGCCCTCACGCTGCGCGGAAGATGGCGCTACCTCGAGCACGACTGGATTGCAACGCCTGGCGACTACGCATTCGAGCCGCCCGGCGAGACGCACACGCTGGTTGTTCCGGACGATGTCAAGGAAATGGCCACGCTGTTTCATGTGACCGGAGGGTATACCTACGTCGATCCCTACGGCGAGGCGCTCGGATACGAAGACGTTTTCACCAAGCTGGAGCACGCGATCAGGCACTACGAAGCGATCGGGCTCGGCAAGGAACATGTGAAGAGGATCGTCCGATGACGCGGCGTGAGACCGTCGATGTAGGTGGCGTTCCGATCAGCTATCTGACCGCCGGCAAGGGGGGACCCTTGGTGCTGCTGCTGCATGGCACCTATTGGAGCCGGGTCTGGCAGCCCGTGCTCGACAGCATGGCCGCCGCGGGCCTTCGCCCGGTTGCGGTCGATTTCCCCGGCTTCGGTCGCTCCGGTGGTGAACTCACCATGAGCGAGGCTTCGGTCCCGCGTCTCTCTGCCTGGCTTGTGCGCTTCCTCGAGGCGCTCGGGCATAAGGGACCGGTCATGGTCGCCGGTCACGACATCGGCGGAGGTGTGGCGCAGCACCTTATGCTCGCAGGAACAGTGCAGGTGCCGCGTGCGGCGGTAGTGAACGGCATCATGTACGACTCATGGCCGGTGCCCGGCGTTGCTCGCTTCCGGGATCCGGCAGTGGCCGCGGCGACGACGCGGGACGACGTGCTCGCCGCGCGCCGCGTGTCCGTCGTGAAAGCGCTCGGCCGGCCGGCAAGCGAAGCCGAGATCACCGAATATCTGGAACCCTGGACAGACCCGAGGGTTGCCCGCTCATGGCTGGCGCTCGCGGGCGCCGCCGACCACCGCTACACGATGGAGATGCTGCCGGCGTTGCTCCAATCCAGGACCCCGAAGCTCCTGGTCTGGGGCGAGGACGACGAATTCCAGACTATCGACTATGCCGAACGCTACGCACGCGAGATTCCGGAAACCAGGCTTGTGCGGATCAAGTCGGCCGGCCACATTCCGATGGAAAATGATCCCAAGGCGGTAGCGGGAGCTCTGGCCGGGTTCTTTGCCGCCGAACGCTGACGGAGTATCCCCATGCGGGTTGCGGTCCTCGACGACTATCAGAACGTAGCGCTGCAACTCGCCGACTGGTCCGCCGTGCGGCGGCACGCCGAGATCACCGTGTTCAACGACCACCTGGATGATCCCGGTGCGGTCGTAGACCGGCTGCGCCCGTTCGATGCCGTCTGCGTGATGCGCGAGCGAACTCCGCTGACGAAGGAGATTCTCGAGCAGCTGCCGCGGCTGAAGCTGATCGCATCGACGGGCCCTCGCAACGCCTCGATCGACACGCAGGCCGCGGCAGGGCGCGGGATCCTGGTGACCCCGACCGGCTACGACTCCACTCCCACCATCGAGTTCGCCTGGTCGCTGATCCTGGCGAGCATGCGAGGCATCGACCGGGAGGCCGCCTCGCTGAGGGCCGGCGGATGGCAGACGGGCCTCGGCTCGAACCTGCGAGGCAAAAGCCTTGGGATCGTCGGGTTGGGCAATATCGGAAAAGAAGTTGCGCGCATCGGTCTTGCCTTCGGCATGAAGGTGATCGCCTGGAGCCAGAACCTGACCGAGGAGAAGGCCAGTGCCGCCGGCGCCACTCTCGTCGACAAGCAGACACTGTTCCGCGAGGCGGATGTCATCACGGTCCATCTCGTCCTGAGCGGCCGCACCAGAGGCGTGATCGGGGCGCCCGAGTTCGCCCTGATGAAGCCGACGGCGCGGCTGATCAATTCGTCGCGCGGTCCGATTGTCGATCAGGCGGCGTTGATCAAGGCGCTGCAGGCCCGCGCGATCGCGGGTGCGGCCGTCGACGTGTTCGATACGGAGCCCTTGCCCGCCGATCACCCGTTCCGAACGCTGGACAATCTGCTGGCGACGCCGCACATCGGCTACGTGACGGAAGAGCTTTATCGCACCTTCTACGGCGACGCTGCCGCCAGCATCGCCGCGTGGCTCGAGGCCAACGCGGCGTGAACTGGCCGGCAATCTCTCGTGAATCTCGACCGCTGCCGTTGATGCGATCCAGAGCCGAGATAACAGCTTTTCCATTCCGGCCTGGAATAGGTCTTATCCCGGCAAGAGAGCTACCTCGATTGCAGGAACGAACGATGTTGCGAATGGATAATCGTTGGACAGCGCTGAAGCGCCGCGGTGGAGAAGGTCCATGACGCTCCTCGTCACAAGTGCAACCGGCGCGAACGGCGCGGGTTACGGAAAAATTCTCGCCTTCGCCGATGACGGCAAGCCGATCGGCGTCTTCGGCGACGATCCGCGCATCGCCGATCCTCGTGGGCTTGGGATCGAGCCCGTCGACAGGTTGCTGTTCGTCAACAGCGGCTCAAATCGGATTTTCGCGCTCGACCGCAACGGAGTGGTCGTACGCGCAAGCAGAGCCGTCGAGGGACTGAACCCGGGCGGCGGCAATTTTGGGCCGGACGGGCGCTATTACGTCGGCCTGCGCGGCGAGCGCACCATCATGGCGTTTGCACGCCAGCTCGACAGCGAAGGCGAATATGTCCTGCCGCCGCAGGTCGTGCCGTTTCCGCGCGGCTTCGCGTTCGCCCCCGATGGCACGCTCTTCCTTGCCTCCGGTGTCGGACCGGGCGGAGAAGGCGACAACACCATTCTGGCGTTCGATTCCGATCGCCGGATGCTGCCATCATGGAAGGTGAGAGACCCCGAGCTCAGCCCGCTTGATCTTACGATCGCGCCAAGCGGCAACATCGTCGTGAGCAGCGAGCATCCGTTCGGTGCCGCGGATGCGGTTGCGACCATTCGCGAATATGACCGTACTGACGGGCATCTCGTCCGCGTGCTCCTGCCACGCAATGACGTGGGATTCCAGAAACCACGGGGGCTGCGGTTTGGGCCTCAAGGCCGGCTCTACTGCGTGACCCAGGACGAAGTGGTAGCCTTCGATTTTGCGACCGGGAAGTGCCTGGGTGCCGTCGTCAAGCTACCCGGCCTCAACGGCCAAGCCGTGATTTTCTTTCCACAAGGTGTGAATCGGCAGCAAGGAGAAACGCAGTGAAGCCGGACCGAGCAGGGTCGCGCGTGCCGACCGGGTATTTCGTGCATAAGGAATGGCCGTACGAACCGAGATTCAAGCGTGTCAACGGCTGGCGCATGCATTACATCGATGAGGGAGCCGGCGACCCCGTCGTTCTCCTGCACGGCAATCCCGCCTGGGGATTCCTGTACCGGAAATTCGTAGAGCCGCTGATGGCTGCAGGCCGGCGTGTGATCGTCCCTGACATGATCGGCTTTGGTCTGTCCGAGAAACCCGTCCGCGAACAGGCGCACAGTCTCGACGGCCACATAGCAAATCTCACGAGCTTGCTGCGGCAGCTCGACGTTCGCAACGCAACCATGGTTTGTCACGATTGGGGCGGCCCGACCGGTCTCGGTTTTGCGCTCTCCAATTCCGACCGCGTCCGCGCGCTCGTGATCATGAGTACCTGGGCCTGGCCGCTTCCTCCGGCCGAATTCCACAAACGGATATTTCCCTGGCGCATGATGCACGCGCCGCTTGTAGGCCCTTATCTTCTTGGCAAGCACAATGCGTTGGCCGGTCGCGGAATGTACCTGTCGGTGGTCGACAGGAAGAAGTTTCAAGACGAGGCCCAGAGCGCCTATGAGAGCGTCCTGCCCGATCCGGGATCGCGCCTCCTCACCTGGACTTGGCCGCGCTGGATTCCGCTCGATGAGACCGCACGTGGTTTCAAACGTTTCGAATGGCTCGAGCGTGAGCTCAAAAGATCGAAATTTCCGACAATGCTGGTCTGGGGAAGGGAAGACGAAGTGTTTGATCACAAGACGTTCGCGACGCGCTTCAAGGAGCTGTTGCCGCACGCGGAGGGTCCCGAATTGGTCACCGGCCGGCATTTCCTTCAGGAGGATTCGGGGGCTGAGATCGCAAAGAAGATCAACGACTTCCTCAACCGGATTCACGGGAGGCAGCCATGACAAACGTTGAAGTCATCGAACAGCCCAGCCTCGATGGAAAAAGAAGAGCGTTCGTGCTTGCGGAAGATCGTGTCGGCCACTACCCGGAGTTTCGGGAATTCTTCGTTCGGCGCTTCTCGCTCGATACCGACGGCCTGTCGAAGCCCGGCTATGTCCGTGCGCCCTCGGGAATGATCTATTCGCTCGTGTTCGTTGGTCGGAGCGGAGAGCCCTTTCCCGACGGAATCGAGGTCTATGCGCTCATTGATGCGCTGGAGCCCTTGGCCGAGGAAGACGTCGACACCGATCTCTGGGCGGTCCTGAGGTGGATGATCCAGGGCATCGGCGGCGAATGGGAGGTCGAGGACCTCGACACGACCGGCCGCTTGTATCAGCTCCCGTTTCTGTCCCGACACGGCTGAGTGATCGGAGGCTGGGCGCTTATCCCTTGCCGTAGAAGTGGCAACGCAGGAAAATCTCCAGATGCGGCGCGACGAGCAGCATCAGGGTTGCGAAAGCGCTGCCGGTCACGGCGTAGGCATAGAGAGCGTCGGCAAGAGTTAGGTTGAGCGTCCGGACCGCCCAGGCGGCGAGGGTCTTCGTGCGCCGCCTGACCAGGAACGCGGATGACTCGGCCGCAAGGCGGTCCGCGTAAGATTGTCTGTAGAGGGTCATCGGTCGTCTCCGTCCTGCCCAAGCACCCGCTGGGGTCGCGAGAAGACATGGCCAATTCTTCGCAGCCGTGGCAGACAGGACAGGGCAATAGGCCTCATTCCCAGCAAGAATAAGGGAGGATCAAGATGGACCGTCTGGCGTCGATGGAGACCTTCATCAGGGTGGTCGAAACGGGATCCTTCTCGGGCGCGGCGCGGCAGCTTCGCGTGGGCCAACCGGCGGTCTCGAAGACGGTCGCCCAGCTCGAAAGCTATCTCGGGGTCAAGCTGCTCACGCGCTCGACGCGCGGACTGACTCCGACCGAAGCGGGGCTTGGCTATTTCGAACGCGCCAAGCGCGCGATCGAGGAGGCTGATGAGGCGGAACTCGCCGCGCGCGGCGCCGGCACCGGGCTGAAGGGACGATTGCGCGTCTGCGCCGCCGTAACCTTTGCCCGCATTCACCTCATTCCCCTGCTGCCGCAGTTCCTCGCGCAACATCCGGAGCTCGACCTGGAAGTCGTGCTCGATGACCGCCAGATCGATCTCGTGCAGGAAGGCATCGATGTGGCGCTGCGGATGGGAAAGTTGTTGGATTCGGCGCTGACAGTCCGTCGCGTCGGTCGATGCAAGCGACTGGTATTGGGTACGCCCGGCTACTTCGAGCGCGCCGGAACCCCCGCAACGCCGGCCGATCTCAGCAAGCATGAGGCTGTTGTTTATCTGCAGGGCGAAGGCAGCGTCTGGTCGTTCCGGCGCGACAGCTCCGAGGCTGCGGTCAAGGTCCAAAGCAGGTTGAAGGTGACCGCGGCCGAAGGCGTCAGAGCCGCGGTGCTCGCCCATGTCGGGCTGACCATCGCCTCGGAATGGATGTTCACCCCCGAAATACGTTCGGGCGCCGTATGCGCGGTGCTATCGGAGTGGAGCCTTCCGCCACTCGATTTGTGGGCGGTGTTTCCGACCGGGCGCGCCGCGACAGCGAAAGCGCGGGCTTTTGTTGATTTCTTCGAACGCAGCTTTAACCCCTGACCGAAACGGCGGATCAAATCGAGACGAGTGCCCATCTCGCCAATCGATGAGACGAACGAGCATCTCTTCGATCCTGCCCGGCATTCAGCGTTTTGGAGCGCTGAGTAAGGTGACCCCAGAAGCGGTGTTGCTCATCCCGAGCCCGCGAGAAGGAGTGTCACACCATGTCCAGCTCAACCAGGAATCGTTTGACGAGCGTTGCCGCAGCAGTCGTTGCCGGCGTTGCCCTGTTCGGCCTGCATTCGCCTGCTGCAGCCTCCGATCAGAACAGCCCGGCCGTTCTGACCTCGCACTCGCCCTGGCTCGCGCCGATCGGTCATCGGCAGCCTGCAAGAGCCGACGTCCCCCAGAACCAGGTTCTGTCGGCGTGGGAGCGAGAGCAGCAGGTTTTCGATGCAGAACTCGACCGTAAGCTGATCATCTGTCGTGGTTGCTGAACCCGACGCGCCGCTATTCCCGAGTGGAATAGAGCCTAGTCCAACGGCCTCGCTACCCGCAGCGGCCGGCTCCTTTAGGTTCTTCGCGTGACTTCGATCCACAAGCCCACGCGAAACCTAACGGAGAACGACAATGTCACTGCAAGCCAAACTCGATGCTTTCAAGGCCGATTTCGAAGCCGGCAAGCCGCCCTACAACGTGCCTCGTTCCGTGATCGAGACCATGCATCGCGCCACCGCCGAGCTGATTGCCTCCGGCGTTGCGCAGCACGCCAGGAAAGCCGGCGAGGTGGCCCCATCGTTCTCGCTGAAGGATCCCGAAGGCAACATCGTCAGCTCGGGCGAGCTCCTGAAGAAAGGCCCACTTGTCGTCAGCTTCTATCGCGGCGTCTGGTGCCCCTACTGTAACATGGAGTTACAGGCGCTTGAGGCCGCCAAGCCCGCGTTCGACAGGTATGGAGCCTCGCTGCTCGCGATCTCGCCGCAGACCGCGCCAAACAGCCGCAAGTCGGTGCGTCAAAACAAGCTCACCTTCCCGATCCTGTCGGATGCGAAGGGCAAGATCGGCGCCGCGTTCGGCCTCCGCTTCGAGCTGCCCGACTATCTGATCGAGCTCTACAAGAGCCTCAAGAACGATCTGCCGACGTTCAACGACGATCCGAGCTGGACCCTGCCGATGCCGGCCCGCTACGTGATCGGCCAGGACGGTACGATCCTCTACTCCGAAGTGAACCCCGACTACACGCACCGGCCCGAGCCGGAAGACATGATCGCGGTGCTGCAGCGGGCTGCCGCCGTCAAGGCCTGACAACGGCAAAGAACAGGAAGCGCGATTGCGATCCCATCGCGCTTCTCCAGAGGCGGCTGATGGGGCGCTACATGCAGCGACCATCGGCCGCCGTCATCAAACCCAAAGGAGATAACACCATGAGCACGCTGTTCTCGCCAATCAAGATTGGCTCCTATCAACTCTCCCACCGTGTCGTGATGGCGCCGCTGACGCGGATGCGGTCCGATCCGGGCGACATTCCGAGCGACCTGATGGTCGAATATTATTCCCAGCGCGCATCGAAGGGCGGCCTGATCATTTCCGAGGCAACGCCGGTCTCGATCCGTGGCTACGGCTATGCCGGCGCGCCCGGCATCTATTCGGACCGTCAGATCGAAGGGTGGCGACGGGTCACCGATGCAGTTCATGCCAAGGGCGGCCGGATCTTCCTGCAGCTGTGGCATGTCGGCCGTCAGTCACACACCGATCTGCAGCCGAATGGCGAGCCGCCGGTCGCGCCGTCCGCGATCGCGGCCGAAGGCTATGCCTATACCAGGCAGGGCGAAGTCCCGTTCTCGATGCCGCGTGCGCTCGCGCTTGAAGAGATTCCTGGCATCATCGAGGAGTTCCGCACCGGTGCCGAGCGCGCACGGCGGGCTGGCTTCGACGGCGTGGAGATCCATGGCGCGAACGGCTATCTGCCCGATCAGTTCCTGCAAGACGGCACCAACAAACGCTCGGACGAATATGGCGGCTCAATCGAAAACCGCGCGCGATTCTTGCTTGAGGTGACGCAGGCAGCGATTTCGGTCTGGGGTGCCGATCGCGTGGGCGTCCGCATCGCGCCGAGCGGCACCTATGGATCGATGTCGGACAGCAATCCCGCAGCGACCTTCGGCTTTGTCGTGACCGAGCTCGATCGGCTCGGCATCGCCTACCTCCACGTGGTCGAGCCGCGCATCAAGGGCATCGAGGAGATCGCCAAAGGTCAGGCTCCGATCGCAGCCCAGCATCTGCGGCGAAAATTCCGCCGCACCCTGATCGCAGCCGGCGGTTTTACTGGTGAGAGTGCCGCGGCCATCGTCGCGGCAGGCGACGCGGATCTCGTCGCGTTCGGTCGACACTTTATCGCCAATCCTGACCTGCCCGAACGGATCCGGCGCAATTTGCCTTTGAACCGTTACGACCGTTCGACGTTCTACGGCGGCGACGGGCGAGGCTACATCGATTATCCGGCGCACGCCGACATGGCGCCGGCGGCGGTCTAATTCCAGACGAGAGCTGTGGCGCGCCAGAGGACGGCGCGTCGCAGCGCTCTTCAGACGTTCAGACGGCATGAAGCTGGGGAAGGCCGCGGAAACCGGAGTCCACTGATTCCTTCCGCGAGTGATAGATCTTCAAGACCTTTTTGGACGTTGCAACATCCAGCTGGACGAACGCTTTCTCCATTTCGGAGAGGTCTTTGGCAACGACTCGATGTTCCGCGGCGCCAAGGAACACCAGCGTCATGGTCGTATTCCACGATAGATCGAGGGCTTTCGCCAGAATCAGCAGTTCTTCCTTGTTCGCGGCATGCAGCGCACGTTCCACCACGTCGACCGGCAACGCACACAACAGCGATAGCGCGACGATGGCTTCATCAAGCTTACGGGTCTTAGCGTATTCAAGAACGTGGGCTTCATTCAATTTACCGAGTTGGTGTTTCGCTCCCACGGTCCGCTTGGCGTTGAAGTAGCTCTTTGACGCCGGTCCAAACATCGAATGCAATGCCCCGGTTACATCGGTTACTGCACCTTGAACTTGACTTTCGGCTTCTGCCCGCTCGCCTTCAAGTTTCCTTTTCACATCGGCGGACGCCTTCGCGATCATTTGCTGAAAAAGATGCCTGGGAATGTCCCGACGCTGCCCAAGATGCTCGGCGATAATGGAATCGTTCTCAGCCCGCCTTATCAAACGAAGGAAACCGGACTCCGAGAAACGCGCGCCGACGTTAGCCGTAACCGAACTCACTACCTGCTGATCACCCCTCGCAACAAGCACATCGGTGACCGGTTCAGCGATCGATTTTCGCAGCGAGATTGCAAGCAGATGCCCCTGGCTTTTCGAGCGAGCGTTCGCAGCCAAAGTCGGGACTTCAAGCCGCTCGGAGTAACGAAGGACGGGACTGGCGACGTCTATCGAATCATCAAAGGCAAGCTTGTTGATCATGTAGATCGGCGCATGGTCGCAGCGTGCCAACCGCTTCGCTAGCTCTGAGCGGGCAGCCAATTCAATTTCCTCTGAGAGACGCCCGATCACTTCCCCAAAGATCCAGATCTGATCTTCGGTATAGCGGCCGGCTATCAGCGTATCGGTGGCATGCCACAGCGCCTTCAGACGGCTTTCGGATGATCCCCGGGAAATTGCGTCATTCAGTTCCTTGAGATGGGACATCGCACGATCCGCGAGAGCTCAACGTCTAAAAGAAGGAACTCGCGATAACCGACCTCGAGTCAGGTATTCCGACTATCTCAAATGAATCGTCGGGTCCGCCATCCGGTAATCCAAATAATTCCGACAATGCTTCCGGGTCCGCTGAATAATGGATTGTCCGACCAATTTGTTAATGTGGATTTTGCTTTTTTGGAGCGATCGGCCGCAAACACCTGCTGCGGCCCGCCAATCGCTATCGAAAATCGGCAAGAATGGTTGAGCCACCGATCACCATTGCTCGCGAAAGCCCCGTAAAGCTTTCAGGCTCACCCGGCCCAGGCGTACGGCGGAGGTGGACCGGCGTTGAGCGGATGGTGGAAGCCGGGATCGACCGGCTTTGCAAAGCGAGCGTTTGGCGAATGGCGCAGATCCGCTAGAGTGGCCTCCAACGATTGGCGGACCGGGTGGTCCGGGCCGAAGAAAATGCCAGGGGGAAAACCATGGGCCGGAAGATAGCTATCGTCGGGGCGGGGGCGGTCGGCGGGTATGCCGGCGCCCATATGGTGCAGGCGGGCGAGGACGTGACGTTCATCGATCCCTGGCCCGAGCACGTCGAGCACATGAGGAAGCATGGCCTGCGCGTCACCCACGCCAGGGACGTCGCGGAATTCTCGGTCCCCGTGCGCGCGCTGCACGTCACCGACGCGCAGCAACTCGCCAAGGAGAAGCCGGTCGACATCGCCTTCGTCTGCATGAAGTCCTACGACACGGCTTGGGCGACCACGCTGATCCAGCAGTATCTGGCGCCGGACGGCTATGTCGTGTCGCTGCAGAACTGCATGAATGAAGAGACCATCGCCGGCATCGTCGGCTGGGGCAAGACGCTGGGGTGCATCGCCAGCAGCATCACGGTCAATCTGCCCGAGCCCGGCCACATCCACCGCGGCGCCGGCAAGCACGGGGCAGCGCACACCGTATTTCGCGCCGGCGAAGTGCACGGCCGCATCACGCCACGGGCGGAGGAAATCTGCCGCCTGGTCGGCTACACCGACAGCGCCAAGGTGACCGCCAATCTGTGGGGCGAGCGCTGGTCGAAACTGGTCGCCAACGTCATCGGCAACGGACTCTCCGCCTGCACGGGTCTGACCGGCGGAGAGATGTTGCAAAACGAGCCGATCCGCCGCTTCTCCACCCGGCTCGCGAGCGAAGCGATCCGCGTCGGCCAGGCGCTCGGCTATCAGCTGGAAGAGATTTTGCATCTGCTGCCCGAGACGATCGCGCGTGCCGGCGAGGGCGACGAGGCGGCGATGCGCGCCTGCGACGAACAGCGTTTCAAGGACGGCAAACACACCGCCTCCGCGCAGCGTCCCTCGATGGGCCAGGACATGCAGAAAGGGCGGCGCACGGAGATCGAATTCCTCAACGGCTTTGTGGTGCGCGAGGGCGAGAAACTCGGCCTGTCCTGCGCCGCCAATGCCGCGCTGACCGACATTGTCAAGCGCGTGGAACGCAACGAGCTGAGCCCGGATCCGCGGCACATCACGGAACTGCGGTTGAACTGAGCCGCCGAAGCCGAAAAATCCGCAGGCACGGTAACGCGGGAGATGATGCTCGGGCGAGCAGGAGAGGCCGTCACTCGGACGGCTTCCCTGATTTCAGCGCACGCCCTGTCCCGTCTGAAGAGACCTGATCAATAGCACCGGATGACATTGATGGTTTGGTCGGCACCGCCACGCCCGGCAACCGTGACGGTCTCCGTGGGGCAGCTCGACACATAGGGGTGGTCAGAAGGTGCAACGGCCGGTGGAAATCGATGGGCCCAATCCCAGGGAACATCATATGTAGAGGTGTAACGCACGTCGCCTGATGCCGGTGGCGCAACCTCACCGATGGGTTCGCCATTCGATGGCTCGTAGAAGGATCCCTCTGCAGGCCAGAAGAAGCCGTCCACATTGTTTCTGCGGTGATGATGCAGGAACGCGCGGTGACGCAGGAACGCGGCTGAGCGGGAAATCGAACGCGTGGAAGTTAATCCACCGTGCCCCCCTCCCGATCTGGCAAAGGTTTCGTTGGTGGCAAGCAAAAGCGCTACCACGCTGACGGACGCGATGAGCGCCCCATAGATCCTCGTCATGGCATGCACCAATTCGTTGGTTACTGAGCAGTACTCGACCGACGCTAGGCCCGGCGTTTCGTGGCCACAAATGCATAATTAATAATTAGTTAAGATGTAACGTTAACGTGTCGGGCGCGGCATTTGCTCCCACCTGGCGAGAGCTCATCCACGCCTTCCGACAAACCGAATGCCTTGGACAACGGGTTTGTTCCATGATTTGGCTGCCCGGTTTCGCACGGATGTCATAGTTCGGGCCAATAACCAGCCGTGGGTATCTGCTGCGTGCCGGGCGCGCCCGGCGTGCACCACGATCTCCAGACTGGGATACCGTTTTTGTTCGCCGATCCGCCCGCGAGCCGGGCCTCATCCACATTCTCCAATTCGCGAAACGCGCAAACCGCGGACTCTGCCGGCGTCGTCCCGGCAAGGGCTCGAGGCCGCGCGATGCTGAGCTTGGCGATCGGCATCGCGGCTCTGGCATTATCGACGCACCGTGTCCTGGCGCTGAACGTCAACGCCACCGATGAACTGTCCTACGATACACGCCCGGTCGAATCTCCCGCGGAATCGACCATCGTCGAGGAGCCTGCCGTACGCGGCCAAGCCGTCGAAACCCCGCGCGCGCCAACACAGGGACGAGTGCCCAGTGGCAATCCATTATGGACCATCCCGCTCACCGCACTATCAGCCACGCGCGAACGGCCAATCTTTTCATCGTCGCGGCGGCCGCGGCCCCCTGCGGTCGCTGTGGCTCCGGTGGTGAAACCGGTCGCGCCGAAACCGAAAGACCCCGAACGTCCAAAACTCACGTTGGTAGGCACCATCATAGGCACCTACGAAAAGGTCGGGATTTTTCTGGACCAATCGACCAAGGCTGCTCTGCGGCTGAAGATGGGCGACGACTACCAGGGCTGGAAGCTGCGATCGGTTCAAGGCCGCGAAGCTACCCTGGAAAAGGATCAAGAGGCCGTCATCCTCGCCTTGCCGCAGCCCGGCGACGTTCCTGCGCCGCCTTCGAACGCCGGCATATTATTGTCGGCCACGACACCATCACGGCGGGAAAGATCCAGTCACTGATGAGCTTGCCAACGGGTCCGCGCGAAGCCCGGCCCGATGATAAACTCCGCAAGCGTCTCGAAGGATGGACGCAACAACAGACGCGCGGCCATCCTTCGAGACGCGGCGAAGAGGCCGCTCCTCAGGATGAGGTCCGAGATAGCTTCACAGCCTCTCAGGATGACGTGCGCGCCAAGAACCTGAGGGGCTCCGTTGTGACGGAGCCCCTCAGTGTCAGCTGTTTTTCAGTGTCGACGCTCAGCGATCCTAATGACCCAGCTGTTCGTCGCCGCCCCGATTGTCCCAGATGCCGGGCAGCACCGCGGTGTGCTCGACGCGCACGGAATGGAGCGTCTCGGGTTCGATGTGGAGCGCCTGCAGGATCGTCGGCGCGACCTGGGAGGTTGCGACCGGGGTTTTCAAGGTGACGCCGGGCAGCCGCGGATTGGAAACGATCAGCCCCACATTGGTGTCGCCGAAGCTGAATCCGCCGTGCTCGGAATTCTTCTTGGCCGACGTCGTATAGACGGTGCCGTAGACCGGCTGCACGAGGATATCGGGCGTGCGGCTGTCGTGCGCCGGATCGTTGAACTTCAGCTTCAGCTCATCGGCGCCCATCACCTCATCAATGAACAAGGCCTTGGCATTGACGTTCAAATAGTCGATCGCCGCCTGAGTCTTGCTTTGATCCTGCAGCCAGATCAGCGCGATGTCGTCATCCTGGACGAAACCGCACGGACCCGTGGAGCAGGCGTTGGCGCTGGCGATGGCCTGTGCGCCCGGATTTGTTGCGGCGTCCGGCAACGCGGCGACGAGGTCGGCGAAATGGCCCGGCTTGTTGATTTTGGCCGGGTTGATCGGCGACTGACCATGCTTGGCGCCGACGATGAACAGCGTGGACTGATACAGCCCGCGAGTCTTGAGCGCCTGGATCATGCTGCCAAGGGCTTCGTCGGTCTTCTGCAGGCCGTAGGCGAGCACCGCCGTCGGCGTCCCGGCGCCATCGACGTAGCCGCCGGGCTGGCCGACGTGGCTGGCCTGCGGGCACCCGCCGGCGTCCTTGCTCAGCTTTTGTCCGACACTCACCGCCTGAAAATTCATTCCGAACACCACAGGTGCGCCGCCGGCGGGCGTGCCGTCATGGTTGAAGCCGTTGATTTGCTTGATGATGGCGGCGACCTTCAGCTGGTCGTTCGCAACCGTGCAATCGACGCTGACGGTGGCGTCGAAGCCGTTCACGTTGGTGATCTCCGGCGTGTAGAGATCATCCACGCCCTTGCCCGATGGACCATTGACCAGATCGTAGGCCGGGTGCTTGTCCGCCCATGCGGTGCGGCCGCCCTTGCTCTTGACGACTTCGAAGATCGTATTGGTCCTGATCGCGTCATGCGGATAGACCGCAACGCACTGACCGAACTGATTCCGTCCGCGCGGCAGCTTGCTCGGATCGATGACGTTCTGCGAGACGTTGTTGCTGTTGTATTTGTCGATGCTTTCGTCGAACACCATCATATTGCCGGCGCCGCCCTGGCAGGTCGTATTGCTGGGGTCGAACAGCGTGCGGTCATAGCTGACGTCGTAGAACAGGCCGTGGCTGATGGGCGAGCCACCGGTCACCAGGGCCAGCAGCCCGGGGAACGAGTCGGAATTCGCGGGCGTGCGGGCGTTGCTGTAGGTGATGCCATGGCTGGACAGTTCGGCCAGCGCGGAGTTCGGATGGCTTTCGATATAGCGCGCGACGTCGAGGGCGTGCAGTCCGTCCACGCTGATCAGCAGGACGTGGTCGATATCGGCCGCCTGTGCGGTCGCGCCAAAGGCCAGCCCGGCCAGCAGGCCGAGGGTCGTTTCCCTGAAAGTCATGATTATTGTCTCCGGAATCTTCGTTGTAGGGGCGGCGAATGTCGCAGCCCTACATTTCACGATGATGACCGAGCTTTTGGCGCGTCTAATTTTGAAGAACTTTTTGCTGGCGCAAGGCGCCGGTTCGCAGCGCGTACGGCGGACCCGCCCGACGGATCCGCGCAAGGCGCAGCCCGATCGCAGGCTCCGGCGCAATCCGCGCAGTGCGCCTAAAAGCCGTGTCCCGCCAATACCGGCTGCGGCTTGCCAACGACCGCCGGCCCGTCCGACGGCCGGCTTGCGACCGTCGCGTCGGTACGATAGCGCGGCAGTTGATCGCCGAGCGAGCAGCAAACGCACAGCGCGAGGCTGGCCCAGACCGCAGTGCTGAAATAAAGCGACATCCAGGCAATCTCGTCCTTCCACTCGGCAAGGTCGTGCGTCACGACCCAGCGCGTGGTCACGTCACGGAGACCTTCGAGCGGTCCGAGACGCTTGCTGCCATCGGCAATGCCGGCCCGCCACCGGCTCAGATACATCGGGACGTCGATAGTGATGAGAAACGCCAGATAACAGGCAATCCCGACCAGCGTGATCGCGAGGATCACGCGAACCGGACCATCGAACTCCGGCAGCAGCCGGCAAAGACCGATCCCGACGATGAAGAAGGCAACGGCCCATAGCGAGTTTTCGATGGCGTTGTGCAAATAGTGGGTGGTCAGCACCGCATGCCATGAGAAGCATTCCGCGATCAGGATCAGCGGCACGATCACCCATGCGGCGTTCAAGGTGGTGTCCGCTCCCGTCATGGAGCCGAGCTGGTGCAGGATAATCGCCCACTGCGCCGCGAAGGCGACCTCGGCCACGGTGGCGACCGACCGGCCGACGACGACGCTCGACAGCCAATGGTCGAACAGGCAGATCCGCTGCACATCCGCGCGCGGCAGGAACGACCTGAAGGCGCAGCCGAAAACATAGGCCGCAGAGAGCAGCAGCATGAGCCCGATGCCGGATGTGCTGCCGAGATTGCCGGCCGGCTGGAGCTGGCGGTACAGCAGGAACCAGGCCGCGATATTGACGCCGCTGACCAGGGTCAACAGGCCCCACCACCAGGCCAGGGGATTCGACCAGGCCAGCGAACGTGATGCGGAACTCGACTGCGCCCGCCATTCCGAACTCATGGACCGCTCCGCGTGTAACCGAACTGACACTTGATTGTAGTAGTTCTGTCACAAATCGCGGCCAGTCACGACAAAAATTTGTGTGCGGCGGTTGCCGGCGAGTGATCGGCGGACTTCTCCCTTTCCGGTCCCGCCTCATCGTGGATAGCGGGCTGTTTTTGGGCTTGCGGGCTACGGACTTCCGGGACCAGATGGGGAGGATCGTTGATTTCGCTCAAGGCGTGCTCCCTCCGGCCGGGCATGTTGCCCGCTCGGAGGCCATGCCGTGACGGCGCGGTCATTCGATGCCCGGGCTTTGCCCGGAACTTGTTGGGGATGACGCATGACAGACCCGAAAGCTGGCGCTGCCAGCAACCAAGCGATCGGCGGCGCGAAGCCCGCCAGCCGGTGCAAGACTTCCGGAGCTCCCGACCAACAGGCATTCATATCCGACGAATGTCGCCGTCAGGACGCCCTCGAAGATGACGAGGTCAAAGAGGTCTTGCGCGCGCAACACGCGTGCGAGCGTTGACGCAGCAGGGCTCGGTTAGCTCGCAGACCAGGGTGGCAGGCATTTCCGAATGCCATCGCCACACGATCGCGGCGCTGGACCGGCACCAGCCCAGCCGTTAAGCAGGCGCCATGGACGCCACATCGGACGCGCCGGAATCGCGCTATTATCAGTCGCAGGGGCTTCGGCTTCACTTCACCGATTGGGGTAACCCTTCAGCGCCGCCGCTGATCCTGGTTCACGGCGGTCTCGATCACGCCCGCAGCTGGGATCATCTGGCGCAGGCGTTGCGGGCGGATTTTCATGTCGTGGCGCCCGATCTTCGCGGCCACGGCCAGTCCGCTTGGGCGACCGGAAGCAGCTACAGCCTGGCCGATCACGTCTACGACCTGACCGGCCTGGTGAAGGCCGCGGGCTTCGGGCAGGTCGCGCTGGTCGGCCATTCGATGGGCGGCATGGTCAGCCTGACCTATGCCGGCGCATTTCCGGAAAAAGTATCCCGGCTGGTCGTGCTCGACGGCGTGACCAATTTTCCGGCCAGACGGGTCAAGCCCGCCGACGTCAGGATCGCCGACTGGGCCGGCGATCTCGACAAGTTCGCGCAACGGAAAATCCATCGCTATGCGTCGGTCGCCGACGGCGCCGAGCGGATCCTGCATCGTAACCCGCGGCTGACGCGCGCGCAGGCGCTGCATCTTGCGACCCACGGCCTCAAGCCGAATGGCGACGGCACCTACAGCTGGAAGTTCGATCCCTATTTGCGTGCCCGCGCACCCTATCGGTTGTCGCTCGAAGACCACGTCGAACTGTGGTCGCGCATCGCGTGTCCGACGCTGCTGGTCAGCGCCAGCGAGAGTTTTCTGCCCGATCCCGAGAAGGCCGGCGTGTTGAAGCATTTCAAGCAGGCCGAATTGGCCAAGATCGCGGGCGCGGGCCACTGGCTGCAGCACGACAAGCCGGCTGAGGTGCTCGGGCTGATCGAGAGGTTTCTTGGTCAATAGCGGCGTCACAGGTTGAAGCGGCGGGACCACTTCTCCCTCGCCCCGCTTGCGGGGAGAGGGTCGGGGTGAGGGGGACTCTCCACGAGTTCAGTCGCGGAGAGTCCCCCCTCACCCGGATTGCTTCGCAATCCGACCTCTCCCCGCAAGCGGGGCGAGGTGAATCGACTACACCTTCCACTGATGCGGCCGGAACAGCCGGCCCTTTTCCACCACCAGCACTACGCCGAGTGCGGCCAGCGTGCAGAGGAAGAAGCCGGTTGCGAACGGCAGCAGCGTGCCGTCGTAATCCTGGCCGATGGTGATGCCGATGCCGATGCCGAGCAGCGTGGTGATCGATCCGTACAGCGACGAGGCGGTGCCGGCGATATGGCCCTGCGGCTCCATCGCCAGCGCGGTAAAATTCGCGATCATCAGCCCGAACGAAAACATCATCAGGGCCGACAGCGTCATGAACAGCGGCAACGGCAGCATGTGCATTTTTTCAGCTGCCAGCATGGTTCCGGCCACGGCTGCGAATGCGACCAGCGCGCCATGCGAGATCACGCGCATGCCGAGACGGCCGACGAATCTCGAGTTGAGAAAGCCGGCGATGGCGGTGCCGATCGCGATCGCCGCGAAGGCGATCGGGAAATAATGCCCGAGGTGATAGATTTCGGTGAACACCTGCTGCGAGGTGAACACGTAGGCGAACAGCGAGCCCATGACGCCGCCGGCCGCGAGTGCATAACCGAGCGTCTGGCGGTTGGTCACGGTCTGGCGGAAGGCGCCGAGCACCTCGCGAACCGCAAGCGATCGGCGCTGCGACTTAGGCAGCGTTTCCGGCATGCGCAACGCGCTCCAGATCAGCGCGGCTGCGCCATAGACCATCAGCACGATGAAGATGCCGCGCCACTGCGTCAGCAGCAGCACCGCCTGGCCGAACGAAGGCGCGACCACGGGCACGGCGATGAAGACCATCATCGCCAGCGACATTACGCTGGCCATGCGCCGGCCGGCGTAGCAGTCGCGCACGATCGAGGTGGCGATCACGCGGGTGGCGGACGTTCCAAGGCCCTGCAGCGCGCGGGCCAGCAGCAACGTCTCGAAGGAGGGGGCGGCGATCGCCAGCACGCTGGCGATGCAGTAGAGGGTCATGCCGCCCAGCAACACCGGCCGGCGGCCAAAACGGTCGGACAACGGTCCGATCACGAATTGCCCGACGCCGAAGCCGATCAGGAAGGTGGACAGCACCATCTGCGGACGGTTGCTGACGGTGATGTGGAACGCGGAAGCGATGTCCGGCAGCGCCGGCAGCATCATGTCCATCGCCAGCGGGTTCAGCGCCATGATGGATGCGATGATGACAACGAATTCGGGAAAGCCCATCGGGCGGTGGCCTGAGGATGACACCCAGGCATCGGCATTGATTTCAGACACTTGGCGACCTCATTCCAAGCTGGGAATGTATCGCTTTTGCTGCGATGCACAATGGCCGTCAGTGGATGGCAGACCCTCGGCGCCGGTGGAGGTGACTGGGTACGGCTGCCAAGGCAGCGGCGCCCAGGCCAAGCCTCTATCCGGCCTTGCGCTGCGGCAAGCGCCAGCCCGGGCGGACGAAATGGCAGGTGTAGCCGTCCGGATAGCGTTCGAGATAATCCTGATGTTCAGGCTCGGCTTCCCAGAATTCGCGCGCCGGCGCCACTTCGGTCGTGGCCTTTCCGGGCCAGATGCCGGAGGCGTCGACATCCGCGATGGTGTCGCGGGCGATGCGCTCCTGCTCAGGGTTGGTGTAGAAAATCGCCGAGCGGTAGCTCATGCCGATGTCATTGCCCTGGCGGTTGCGCGTCGAGGGATCGTGGATCTGGAAAAAGAACTCGAGAAGCTGCCGATAGCTCAGTAGCCGCGGATCGAAGATGATCTCGATGGCTTCGGCATGCGTGCCGTGGTTTTCGTAGGTGGCGTTGGCGACGTCGCCGCCGGAGTAGCCGACGCGGGTGGAAAGGACGCCGGTCATTTTCCGGATCAGGTCCTGCATGCCCCAAAAGCAACCTCCGGCAAGGACGGCACGCTCGGTCTTCTCGGTCATTTCAGTTCTCCCTGTTCGGTCGGCCGGCTCTATTTGGGGTTTTCGGCCGCCGGGTTCAACCGCCGCTTGCCCGGGTTGCCATGTCGAACATGGCGCCCGCCATCATCGAGATTTCGCGCGCGGGCGCAACCAGGCTGAGTGGGGCAGGCCCCGGCAATTGCCGTTCGCTGCGCTACGCGATATCAGACCCGGGAAATCGGGAGGCGATCATGTCTGTCATCGCGACCATCGAGCAGCTCGAGGCGATCTACGGTCATCCGAACGACGCCTCGACGGTGAAGGTCGCGGACCGGGTCACGCCGGCCTATCGCGTCCTGATCGACAAATCGCCGTTCGCGGCGCTGGCAACCTGTGGGCCGGAGGGGCTGGATTGCTCGCCGCGCGGCGATCTGCCCGGCTTCGTCCGCATTCACGATGAAAAGACCCTGATGATGCCGGATCGCCGCGGCAACAACCGCGTCGATTCGCTGCGCAACATCGTGCGCGATCCCAGGATCGCGCTGCTGTTCCTGATTCCGGGCTCCGGCAGCACGCTGCGTGTCAACGGCCGCGCGCAGGTCTCGACCGATCCGGATTTGCTGGCGTCATTCAAGGTGGGCGGCAAGGCGCCGCGCACGGTCGTCGTCATGACGGTGGACGAGATTTATTTCCAGTGCGCGCGCGCCATCGTTCGCTCCGATCTCTGGAATCCCGACAAGCGGATCGATCCCAGGAGCTTGCCGACGCCGGGCCAGATCCTCGCCGAGATGAGCGAGAACAAGGTCGGCGGCGAGCAATACGATCGTGAATGGCCGGAGCGGGCGCGGCAGACGATGTGGTGACGGACCGCAGGCGACGTCAAGCCGCAATGTCGTGCAATAATTGTGACGATCCCCGGACCAGGACCTTACGTCCGAGTGGCGTAATGACAAACGAATCGCCGCGCGCGGCGACGAGCCCGAGCGCGGTCAGCCTTTCAACCGCAAACCTTCTTATTCTCGAGGGACTTGCTGCAGGTGCACGCAACGCTTTCAACAATTCCCACTGATCGGACGTAAGTTCGTAATCGAATTCGTCGTTCATGGCGTGTCGGACTCCCGGAGTTCCTGTGGTGCGTGATACCGGGCGCACATGAATTTCGTGCGACCAGAACGAGTCAGGATTCCGGCTTGCGTGGATATGTCCTCACATCATCGTGTCGCTGCCAACAAATCAAATCGCAGGCGCTTCATCGCGCCGCCGATTGCTCGTCGAACGCTTTCAGCGAAACGACGGCGACCTGGCGCAGGGCCTCACGATCGGCGCCTGAAGATGCCATAACGCCCATGCCGACGGTGACGGCCGAAAGATAACGCGCGAGCGCGGATGGGTCTGCCGTGGCCGTCAGGTCGCCGTCGGCCTTGGCTTTCGCGAACCGCTCGCGGAGCTGATCTTCGGTCTGGGCCCGGCGCGCCGCCAGTTCGAACGGGACGTTTTCCGATCCCGTGCCGCAGGCCAGCCCGCCCTGGACCAGCAGGCAACCCGGCGGATTGGCCGGATCGGTCTGGGTATCGGCAATCCCCAACAGCATTTTTTCGGCGACGGCGCGGGCCGTCGGTGCGTTCAGGACATCTTCCATGAAGGCCGCGCGCCTGCCGCTGTAGCGGTCGAGCGCCGCCTTCAACAGCCCTTCCTTGCTGCCGAAAGCCGCGTACAGGCTCGGTGGGTTTATTCCCATCGCATCAGTGAGTTGCGCGATTGTCGCGCCCTCGTAACCGTGCCGCCAAAACACTTCCATCGCCTCGTCCAGCGCCGCGTCGGCATCGAAGGCGCGGGGACGTCCCATGGCCATTGCATGCTCCTCGACATTTTCTTAGTATCCGATACATAAGTGCCTTGACGACCGGCGTCCAGCTCCACATCTGTAGTGAACACTACATTTCTGGAGCGCGAGAATGCCCCGATCCCCGGTTACCCCCCGTTTCAGCCGGTTCCGACGCGTTGTCGGAGGCCTGGCCGTTGCTGGCGCTGTCGTTGCCGCCGGCTCGGTCGCGACCGGCCACTATTTCCATGCCGCGCAGGCGACGGCCGGTTCCGCCACTCCGGAACAAGCCGTTGCCGTCACGGTCGCCGTTGTCGAGCCGCGCCAGACCAGCCTGTGGGATGACTTCTCCGGTCGACTCGAAGCGGTCAACCGCGTCGAGCTCCGCCCGCGCGTCGCCGGCGCAATTCTTTCGACCAACTTTACCGAGGGCGCGCTGGTGAAGGCCGGCGACGTGCTGTTCAAGATCGATCCGGCGCCGTACGCCGCCGAAGTCGACAAGGCCCAGGCTCAACTTGAAGCGGCGAAAGCACGCGTCGTGTTCACGGCCAGCGAACTCGAGCGCGGTGCGCAGCTGGTCGGCAACAATGTCGTGACCCGGCGCGATTATGACCAGCGCGACAACGCCAATCGCGAGGCGATCGCCAATGTCAAAGCCGCCGAAGCGACGCTGCAAACCGCAAAACTCAACCTCGACTACACCGAGGTCCGCGCCCCCGTCGACGGCCGCGTCGGCAAATTCGAAGTAACGGTCGGTAATCTGGTCGCGGCCGGAACATCTTCGCCGGTGCTAACGTCGCTGGTGTCGGTCAATCCGATCTATGCGAGCTTCGATGCGGACGAAGACGTTGTGCTGCGCGCATTGAACTCGATCGCGGACGCCTCCGGCAAGCGCGGCAATCTCGACCAGATCCCGGTCGAGATGTCCACTTCCGGCGGGACCATCGTCAAGGGCCACATCCAGCTGATCGATAATTTGGTCAACGGCCAAAGCGGCACGATCCGCGTGCGCGCCACGTTCAAGAACGAAGACGGCCGCCTGATCCCGGGCCAGTTCGCGCGCGTGCGCATGGGGCAGCCGCGCGCGCAGACGCTCGTCATGGTCGATGAGCGGGCGATCGGCACCGACCAGGACAAGAAATTCGTCATGGTCGTCGGGTCGGACAATCGCGCGCTCTATCGTTCGATCACGCTCGGCGGTTCTGTCGAAGGCCGGCGCATCGTGACCTCGGGGCTGCAGTCCGGCGACCGTGTCGTCGTCAACGGGCTGCAGCGCGTCCGTCCGGGCGCGCTGTTGAAATCGGAAGTGGCCGAGATGGGCGAGCATGGCGCGCAGCGCGCTTCGGCCGACGACAACCAGCGCGTCGCGCAGCGCTAACGATTTTCCGCCCGGGGGCGTACCATGAATCTGTCAAAATTCTTCATCGACCGGCCGATCTTCGCGGGCGTGCTGTCGATATTGATTTTCCTCGCCGGCCTGATCTCGCTGGTTTCCATGCCGATCTCGGAATACCCGGACGTCGTGCCGCCGTCGGTGGTGGTGCGCGCGAGCTATCCCGGCGCAAATCCCAAGGTCATCGCCGAGACGGTCGCCACCCCGATCGAGGAGCAGATCAACGGTGTCGAGGGCATGCTCTACATGAGCAGCCAGGCGACCACCGATGGCGCCATGACGCTGACCGTGACGTTTCGGCTCGGCACCGATCCCGACAAGGCGCAGCAACTGGTGCAGAACCGGGTGCAACAGGCCGAACCGCGGCTGCCGGCGGTGGTCCTCCAGCTCGGCATCATCACCAAGAAGAGCTCGCCCGACCTCACGATGGTGGTGCATTTGTTGTCGCCGAACAACCGCTACGACATGACGTATTTGCGCAATTACGCCGTGCTCAACGTCAAGGACCGCCTGGCGCGGATCGACGGCGTCGGCGATGTCCAGCTCTATGGCGCCGGCGACTATTCGATGCGGGTGTGGGTCGATCCGCAGAAGGCCGCGGAGCACGGGCTGACCGCCAACGACATCGTCAAGGCGATCCAGGCGCAGAACGTCGAAGCCGCCGCCGGCGTGGTCGGTGCATCGCCCAGCGTCAAGGGTCTCGACCTCCAGCTTTCCGTCAACGCGGAAGGCCGCCTTTCCACCGAAGAGCAGTTCGGTGACATCGTCGTCAAGGCCGGGGCGCGCGGCGAGGTGACGCGGCTGCGTGACGTCGCGCGCATCGAACTCGGTGCATCGGAATACGGCCTGCGTTCACTGCTCGACAACAAGCAGGCCGTGGCCATTCCGATCTTTCAGGCCCCGGGGTCGAACGCGCTGCAGATATCGGACAGCGTTCGTGCGACGATGGCCGAGATCAAGAAGAACATGCCGGAAGGCGTCGAATACCAGATCGTTTACGATCCGACCCAGTTCGTCCGCTCGTCGATCGAAGCGGTGATCCACACGCTGCTGGAAGCGGTGGCGCTGGTCGTTCTGGTGGTGATCCTGTTCCTGCAGACCTGGCGGGCATCGATCATCCCGCTGCTGGCGGTGCCGGTGTCGATCGTCGGCACGTTTGCGGTCATGCATGTCTTCGGCTTTTCGATCAACGCGCTCAGCCTGTTCGGACTGGTGCTGGCGATCGGCATCGTGGTCGACGACGCCATCGTCGTGGTCGAGAACGTGGAGCGCAATATTGAATCCGGCCTGTCGCCGCGCGACGCGACCTACCAGGCGATGAAGGAAGTGTCGGGGCCGATCATCGCCATCGCAATGGTGCTGATTGCGGTGTTCGTGCCGCTCGCCTTCATCAGCGGCCTGACCGGCCAGTTCTACAAGCAGTTCGCGCTGACCATTGCGATTTCGACCGTGATCTCGGCGGTCAACTCGCTGACGCTGTCGCCGGCGCTGGCGGCGCTGCTGTTGAAGGGCCATGACGAGCCCAAGGACGGGCTGACCCGTATCCTCGACAAGGCCTTGGGCTGGTTTTTCCGCGGCTTCAACCGCGCATTCACCCGCTCGTCGGAAAACTACAGCCGCAGCGTGACCGGCGTGATCTTCGGCAAAGCCATCGTTATCGGATTATATGTCGTGCTGGTGGGGGCGACGGCGGTACTGTTCAAGCAGGTGCCGAGCGGCTTTGTGCCCGGCCAGGACAAGCAATATCTGGTCGGCTTCTCCCGGCTGCCGGACGGCGCGACGCTTGATCGAACCGAGGAAGTCATTCGCAAGATGAGCGACGTCGCGCTGACGCAGCCCGGCGTGCAGAGCTCGGTGGCGTTTCCCGGGCTGTCGATCTCCGGCTTCACCAACTCCTCGAATGCCGGCATCGTATTCTCGACGCTGAAGCCGTTCGACGAGCGCAAGGATCCTGCGCTCAGCGGCAACGCGATCGCAGCCGACCTGAACAAGAAATACGCCGGCATCCAGGAGGCGTTCATTGCCATGTTCCCGCCGCCGCCGGTCAACGGTCTTGGCACCATCGGCGGATTCAAGCTGCAGATCGAGGATCGGGCAGGGCTCGGCTACGAGGCGCTCAACGAAGCGACCAAGGCCTACATGGCGGCAATGTCCAAGGCGCCGGAGATCGGCGGGCTGTTCTCGAGCTTCCAGGTCAACGTCCCGCAGCTGTTCGCCGATATCGACCGGACCAAAGCGCTGCAGCTCGGCGTGCCCGTGACCGAGGTTTTCAACACGCTTCAGATCTATCTCGGCTCGTTCTACGTCAACGACTTCAACAAATTCGGCCGGACCTATTCGGTCTATGTCCAGGCCGACGCGCCGTTCCGCGCGCGGGCGGATGACATCCGCCAGTTGAAAGTGCGCTCCGCATCCGGCGACATGGTCCCGCTCTCGGCATTGCTCAAGATTCGTCAAAGCGCCGGTCCGGAACGCGCCATCCGCTACAACGGTTTCCTGTCGTCCGACATCAACGCCGCCGCGGCACCCGGATATTCATCCGGGCAGGCGCAGGAGGCGGCGACACGTATCGCGGCCGAAGCGCTGCCGCCCGGCTATGCGTTCGAATGGACCGACCTGACTTATCAGGAGTTCATCGCGGGCAATTCCGGCATGTGGGTTTTTCCGCTGGCCATTCTGCTCGTTTTCCTGGTGCTGGCCGCGCTCTACGAAAGCCTCACGCTGCCGCTGGCAATCCTCATGATCGTGCCGATGGGTTTGCTGGCCGCGATGTTCGGGGTCTGGCTGTCGAAGGGAGACAACAATGTCTTCACGCAGATCGGCTTGATCGTGCTGGTGGGTCTGTCGGCCAAGAACGCCATCCTGATTGTCGAATTCGCGCGCGAGCTCGAATTCGCCGGGCGTTCGCCGATTCGCGCGGCGATCGAAGCCAGCCGCCTGCGTCTTCGCCCGATCCTGATGACGTCGATGGCGTTCATCATGGGCGTGCTGCCGCTGGTGCTGTCGACCGGCGCCGGCTCGGAAATGCGCCGCGCCATGGGCGTCGCCGTGTTCTCCGGCATGATCGGCGTGACGGTCTTCGGCCTGTTCCTGACGCCGGTGTTCTACGTGCTGCTACGCAGCGCCACCGGCATGAAACCGCTGACGCATCACGGCGAAGGCAGCACCATTGTCGGGAAAGCCCACGCCGCGTAATCGGAGCAATTACCCCCGCCGCACGCTGGCGCCGCCGTCGACCGGCAGCGTCACGCCGGTAATAAAACTCGCTTCATCGGATGCCAGAAACAGCGCGGCATTGGCGACGTCCCAACCGGTGCCCATCTTCTTGCGCAGCGGCACCTTGGAGTCGCGCTCGGCCTCGACCTCGGCGCGGCTCTTGTTGAATTCGCGGGCGCGGGTGTCGACCGCCATCGGTGTGTTCATCAGGCCGGGCAGGATGACGTTGGCGCGGATGCCGTACTGCGCGTTCTGGTAGGCGAGCTGTTCGGTGAAGGCGACCATCGCCGACTTGGTCGCCTTGTAGGCGACGTAAGGATACGTCGTGATCACGGCCATCGAGGAGATGTTGATGATGCTGCCGCTGTTTTGCGCTCGCATGATCGGGATCACATGCTTGGCGGCGAGGATGCAGCTCTTGAGGTTGATCGCGACGCAGCGGTCGAAGGCCTCTTCGGTGATGTCGAGCAGTTCGGCGTCGCCGCCCGCCAGGCTGACGCCGACATTGTTGTGCAGGATATCGATGCTGCCCCAGCGTTTGTGCGCGTCGGCAACCATCGCCTTGATCTCGGCATCTTTGGTGACGTCGGCCTTGAAGGCGACCGCGGTGCCGCCTTTGGCCGCGATCATGTCGACGGTTTCCTGGGCGGATTCGAGATGGTGATCGACGCACAGCACTTTTGCGCCTTCGCGCGCGAAGGTAAGAGCCGTGGCGCGGCCGTTGCCGATGCCCTCGCCGGGGCTCTGGCCGGCGCCGACGACGATGGCGACACGATCTTTCAGGCGCATCTCATTCCACTCCCGGGATCGGGTACTGTTGCAGTACCTCTTTGTAATAGGGTTCGTTGTCCATCTTCATGGTCGCGAGCACGCGGACCACGGCGCAATAGAAGGCGATGGTGAGCACGAGATCGGTCATGTGCTCGTTGGAGAGTTCCTGCTTGATCTCTGCGAAGGTCTTGTCCGACATCGCAAGCTCGCGCACCATTTCGCGTGCGCCTCTCAATACCGCTTTCGCCAGCGGTTCCAGCGTCGAGGGTTTGCCCTCGGTCTCGGCCATCATGCCCTGGATGTCGTCGTTGGTGACGCCGAAATCCTTGCCGATCTTCACATGATGGGTGAATTCGTATTCGGATTTTTCCATCCAGCCGACCTGCAGGATCGCAAGTTCCCGTAAGCGCGGGTCGAGCTTGCTCTTGAAGCGGATGTAGCCGCCGATGCCGGAGAAGGCACGCGCCATGTCGGGCGAGTTGACCAATAGCTTGTGCAGATTGGTGTTGCGCTTGAGCATGTCGCGATATTCGGGGGCGACCTGATCGGCTTCGAGATAGGGCAGGCGGGCCATATTGTTGTTGTCCTTGTTGGCGCGGTCACATCGCGATGCCGGATGCGACGAATAGTTATTTCAGTCAGCCATAGAGCTGTTTGTGCTCGCGCTGGTAATTGGCGTAGGAATCCTTGATGCTGGCGAGGTTCAGCAGCATGGTGGCGACCGGCTTGCCGTCGGCGGCGAACACCGTGGTGCGCACCCACATGCTCTCGGTGCGGCGGCTGCCCGAGAGCGCGACCACTTCGCGCTCGGTGGTGTAGCTCTCGCCCACGAAGATCGGCCCGCGCAGCAGTCGGATCTCCTGGTCTGCGAACAATCCGACGGCGGGACCGCGGACCGGCAAGCGGTCCTCGCGCGCGCGGTATTGAAACAGCACGCTCAGCATCTCCATGGGGACGATAGGCCGGCCCCAGGGATTGTCGCTTCCGGAATAATAGGGTGATGGCTCGGTGATGACCTTCAGCTTTTCGCGCAGCGAAAACGGATAGAGATCGCCCATGTTCTGGTCGAAATCCATTTTCACGGTCTGCCGGCCGGTCTTCATGCCGACCTTGAGATCGCAGAGGATCACGGGATCGGCGAGCGGCTTCAATTCGCCGAGCCGCTGATGCAGCGCCGTCTCCGTTCCGTCCTGACCGACCGACGCGGTGCCGCGCAGGATCTCGGTGCCGTCACGCTTGGTCATCCCGATCGCGCAGGATTCTTCGCCCGGCTTTGGCGTGGCGATGTTCGCCTGCACCTCCTCGCCCTCGAAGGCGGGGTTGCGATAATGCGCGGACAGGCAGCCGGTTTCGAACCACGCCTTGCCCCATATTTTCTCGCAGAGCGGCGCGAACTGGCTGAAATGGGTCGGCCCCTCGATGGTGCCGCCCTGAAACCCCAGCCTTTGCGCGGTGGCATCGTCGTGAATCGACGCGTGGGAGTCGTAGACCTGGGCGTGGAGCATCTGCGCCGGCCGCTGATCATCGGCCCGAACAGCGAATTGTCGCGCTCCGTAATCTCGGTATTGAACGCCGCTGACGTCATCCTTCGCCTTTCCCTGGGTCACTCTCTTTGCCGCCAGCGTTTCAAAGATGCGTGGTTTCGGCAAGGGGCCATCGCCGGACACCGCGCGTACCGAGATATGCCCTGCCGCCTTGGAATTGGGCTGTGCATGCATAGCAGAACCGGTGCATTCTGTTTCCGAACGAGACCGGTTCGAACAACCGGCAAGAAACGAAACGGCTGATGCGGACGGGGAACAGGCAATGGCGTTGATGGAAGTTGGGCTGGACGACAAGTACCGGCTGGATGCGAAGCGCATATTTTTGTCCGGTACACAGGCGCTGGTCCGGTTGCCGATGCTGCAGCGCGAACGCGATCGCGCGCAGGGTCTCAACACCGCGGGCTTCATCTCCGGTTATCGCGGCTCGCCGCTCGGCATGTACGACCACGCGCTGTGGCGTGCAAAGTCCTTCCTCAAGCAGCACGACATCGAATTCGCGCCGGGCCTCAACGAGGATCTGGCAGCGACCGCGGTGTGGGGCAGCCAGCAGGTCGGAATGTTTCCCGGCGCCAAAGTCGATGGCGTGTTCGGCATCTGGTACGGCAAGGGACCCGGCGTCGACCGTTCCGTCGATGCACTCAAGCACGCCAACTCGGCCGGCACCTCGCCCAATGGCGGTGTGATTGCGCTCGCCGGCGACGACCATGGTTGCCAGTCCTCGACGCTCGCCCATCAGAGCGAACAGGTGTTTGCGGCGGCGCTGATGCCGGTGGTCAATCCCGCCACGCTGCAGGATTATCTCGATCTCGGCATCCTCGGCTTTGCGCTGTCGCGCTATTCCAGCTGCTGGGTCGGCTTCAAGGCGATCTCCGAGACGGTCGAAAGCTCGGCCTCGATCGTCAGCGATCCCGACCGCATCAAGATCATCCCGCCCGACGATTTCGAGATGCCGCCGGGCGGTCTCAGCATCCGCTGGCCCGACGCACCGCTCGATCAGGAGCGCCGGCTGCACGGCCCGAAGATGGACGCAGTCGCTGCCTTCACGCGCGTCAATCGCTTCGACCGGATCGTGCTCGATTCGAAGCCGGCGCGGCTCGGCATCATGGCGACCGGCAAGGCCTATCTCGATCTGCGGCAGGCACTGGCCGATCTCGGCATATCGGATGCGGAAGCGCAGGCGCTGGGCTTGCGCATCTACAAGGTGGCGCTGACCTGGCCGCTGGAACAGGCCGGT
This sequence comes from Bradyrhizobium erythrophlei, assembly GCA_900129675.1. Classification (GTDB taxonomy): domain Bacteria; phylum Pseudomonadota; class Alphaproteobacteria; order Rhizobiales; family Xanthobacteraceae; genus Bradyrhizobium; species Bradyrhizobium erythrophlei_A. Next base: position 1,165,649 of record FSRD01000002.1, read on the forward strand.
GCCCGCGCCTTTGCCGAGGGCTTGCAGGACGTGCTCGTGGTCGAGGAGAAGCGCGGCTTCATCGAGGATCAGCTCTTGAAGATCCTCTACAATGTCGATGCTTCAAAACGCCCGTCCGTGGTCGGCAAGCGCGACGAGACCGGCGCGCCGCTGTTGCCGAGCGAAGGCGAGTTGACGCCGACCATGGTCGCCGCCGCCGTGGTCGCGCGCTTGCGCAAGCTCGGGCATCGCAGCCCCGCGCTGGAACAGCGTCTCGCCAAGCTCGAAGCGTTTGATCGGCCTGCCGATGCTATCGGCGTCGCGAAACTGCAGCGCACGCCTTACTTTTGTTCGGGCTGCCCGCACAACACCTCGACAAAAGTGCCCGAGGGCAGCCGCGCGATGGCCGGTATCGGCTGTCACGGCATGGCGCTCTCGGTGCCGAGCCGCCGCACGGCCACGATCTCGCATATGGGCGCGAGGGCGTCACCTGGATTGGGCAGGCGCCGTTCACCAGCGAACAGCACGTGTTTCAGAATCTCGGCGACGGCACCTACACCCATTCGGGCCTGCTGGCGCTGCGCGCCGCGGCGGCGGCCGGCGTCAACATCACCTACAAGATCCTCTACAACGACGCGGTTGCGATGACCGGCGGCCAGCCCGCCGAGGGCGGCTTGACGGTGTCGCAGATCGCGCATCAGGTTTCGGCCGAGGGCGCGAAGCGCCTGGCTATTGTCTCCGATGAACCCGAAAAATATCCGGCGAATTATTTTCCGGCCGGCGCCACCGTGCATCAACGCCGTGACCTTGATGCCGTGCAGAAGGAATTGCGCGATGTCAAAGGTCTCTCGGTCCTGATCTACGACCAGACCTGCGCGGCGGAGAAGCGACGCAGGCGCAAGCGCGGGCTCTATCCGGATCCGCCGAAACGCGTCTTCATCAACGAGCGCGTCTGCGAAGGCTGCGGCCACTGCTCGCAAGCTTCCAATTGCGTCTCGGTGCAGCCGCTGGAGACCGAACTCGGCCGCAAGCGGCGGATTGACCAGTCGAACTGCAACAAGGATTTTTCCTGCATCGAGGGTTTGTGCCCGAGCTTCGTCACCGTGCATGGCGGAAAGCTGCGCAAAGCCGACCGCACCGCGGCCGATCCGTCGGCTTTGTTCGCCGATTTGCCGCTGCCTTCGGTGCCGGCGCTGGATGGCGCGTTCAACATCCTGGTCACCGGTATCGGCGGCACCGGCGTCATCACCATCGGCGCGCTACTCGGCATGGCCGCCCATGTCGACGGCAAGGCATGCTCGACGCTCGACTTCACCGGCTTGTCGCAGAAGAACGGCGCGGTCATGAGCCACGTCCGCATCGCACCATCGCCAGACGATCTCGCGACCGTCCGTATTGCGCCGGGCGGCGCCGACCTCATCCTCGGCTGCGACATCGTGGTCGCCACCAGCATTCCGGCGCTGAGCCGGGCCGAGCGCGGCGTGACGCGGGCGATCGTCAATGTCGAGCTGCTGCCGACCGCCAGCTTCGTGATGAATCCCGACATCGATTTCGAAGCCGGCGCGATGCGCAATTCGCTCAACGAGGCCGTCAGCGCGTCCGATCTCGACATCCTCGACGCCACTGGCCTTGCCACCGCGCTGATGGGCGACAGCATCGCCACCAATTCCTTCATGCTCGGCTTTGCATTCCAGCGCGGCACGATTCCGCTGTCGCTGGAAGCAATCATGAAGGCGATCGAGCTCAATGGCGCCGCGATCGAGATGAACAGGCTAGCGTTCTCGTGGGGCCGGCTCGCCGCCCACGATCTGCAACGCGTGGTCAGCGCCGCGCGCTTCAAGAATTCGGGCGCGGCGCCGGTCAAGCGGACGCTCGATGAGGCGATCGCTTTCCGCGCAAAATTCCTCGCCGACTACCAGGACGAGGCCTATTCGGCGCGCTATCTCGCGCAGGTCGAGCGCGTCCGCGCCGCCGAACTGTTGGCCGCGCCTGGGTCGCATGAGCTGACCGAGGCGTTTGCCAAAGGCCTGTTCAAGCTGATGGCCTACAAGGACGAATATGAGGTGGCGCGGCTTTATACCGACGGCGAATTTGCAAAGGCGCTGAAGGAGCAGTTCGACGGCGACCCCGGCGTCAAGGTCAGCCTGGCGCCGCCGCTATTGGCGCAACGCGACAAGACCACGGGACATCTGCGCAAGCGCGAATTCGGTCCGTGGGTATTCGGCGCGTTCAAGCTGCTGGCGCGCCTCAAGTCGCTGCGCGGTACGGCGTTCGACCTGTTCGGTTACACCGCCGAGCGACGCATGGAGCGGGCGCTGCCGGGCGAGTATTCGGCGAAGATCCTTGGGCATCTCGACGGCAAGAAGCCGATCGACTGGCAGCGGCTGGTGGCGCTGGCGAAGGCGGTGGAACAGGTGCGCGGCTATGGCCACGTCAAGGAAGCAAATGTCGCGCGCTATCGCCAGGAATGCGCGCGGCTCGAAAACGCCCTCGGGCAGCCCGTCGCCGCGGAAGCCGCCGAATAGGCCGGTTTCACCCGCTGATGGCATAGTTCACCGGTAACCTTGCCGGCAGGATCGGCTGGAATTGCCGGGCCGGCTTCCTACATGATGTCTGTTGGAGTTTTAGTCATTTCAGGAGGCCGTAGATGGTCCTGAAAAGCACTTTTGTCGTCGCGCTTTGTACCGGGCTTTTGGCTTTGAGCGGCCTGGCGATGGCTGATGACTACCGTCCCGATGAGTTCCTCGGCCTCGACCTCTCCAAGGCGGTATTGTCGCCGAAGCGTCTCGGCCCGGATACCGAATTCGCGCCGGTCCCGGTCGAAGCCAAGGCTGACCGCCGCGACGGAGCGCGCGGGGAACTGAGCGCCGATCCCAAGGTCGTCCGCACGACCAAGGTGACGAACGTCGAGCAACCGCGCCGCGCGGCGCGCGTCAAAGAACATTCGCGCGGCGCGGCCCGCGTCAAGCTTGCGAAGCGGCACGGCAATCCGCTCGATGCGCAGGCGCGCGATACGCGGATCCAGACCTGGCCGTGCAGGTCCGGCGGCATCTGCAACTGGCAGCGATGAGGTTCTGCGCCTTCGCTGCGAGTCATCCATCTGTCGTAAAACCGTAAGTCAGGAGTCAAGTTGAGCGGGCATCTTTCGTCGTGATTCGACGAAGGTGGCTCAATGGCGATTGCGATACGCGCGAAGCTGGGACTGACGCGACGTCAGCTGTTGGTCCGTTCAGCGTCGACGGTCGCGCTGGCAGGATTGGGGGGAGTTGCAAAGCCTTATCTCAGCCGTGCGGCGGATCGTCCGGGCATCGGTTGCGGGATTCAATCCGGCGATGTCTCGGCGGAATCAGCCGTGATCTGGGCGCGGGCCGACCGGCCGGCGCGGATGCAGGTGGAATGCTCGACCGTCGAAAGCTTTGCGAGCATCCTGCACACCGGCTCCGCCGATGCCTTGCCGGACAGCGACTTCACCGCAAAATTGCTGCTCGACGGCCTGCCGTCCGGGCAGGATATCTTTTATCGGGTGCGGTTTGAAAGCATCGACACGCGCGGCATCGCAGGCGAGACCCAGACCGGGCATTTTCGCACCGCGCCTACCAAGCAAGGTTCGGTCTCGTTCGTCTGGTCCGGTGATACCCTGGGTCAGGGCTGGGGCATCGATCCCGCGCGCGGTGGCCTGCGGACGTATCGCACCATGCGCGACAACCGCCCGGACTTCTTCATTCATTCCGGCGATCACATCTATGCCGATTGTCCGGTACCGTCCGAGTTGAAGCTGCCGAACGGCGATCTCTGGCGCAACATCGTCACCGAAGAAAAATCCGTGGTCGCGCACAGCCTGGCGCAGTTTCGCGGCAACTACAAGTACAACTGGCTCGACGACAATTTGCGCGCCTTCCATGCCGAGGTGCCGATGCTGGCGCAATGGGACGACCATGAGGTGACCAACGACTGGTCGCCTGTCGGCTCTGCCGACGAGACCGGCTATGCCGAGGACGGCACCTCAAATCTCGTGGCGCGGGCCCGGCGCGCGTTTCACGAGTTCATGCCGATGCGCGCAATGCCCGAGCGGAATGGCCGGGTCTACCGCAAGGTCGCCTATGGTCCGCTGCTCGATGTGTTCCTGATCGACATGCGCAGCTACCGCGATTCCACCTGGAACAAGCGCGACGACAGAGGCGAAACGTTCATTCTCGGCCCGACGCAACTGGCCTGGCTGAAACGCGAACTCGCCGCCTCCGAGGCGACCTGGAAAGTGATTGCAGCCGACCTGCCGATCGGGCTGGTCAGCGAAGACGCCATCGCGCTCGGCGACGGCCCGCCGCAGCGGCGCGAATGCGAGATCGCCGATTTGCTGTCATTCATGCAGCGCGCCGGCATCCGCAACACGGTGTGGCTGACGGCCGACATGCATTATACGGCCGCGCATCATTACGATCCGAACTGCGCGGTGTTCCAGAATTTCGAGCCGTTCTGGGAATTCGTCTCAGGTCCCTTGCATGCCGGAACCTGGGCGCCCGGCGAGCTCGACAACACGTTTGGCCCGAAGGCGATGTTCCAGAAGGGCTGCACGGCCGAGCAGGGCGAGAATCTCGCGCCCTGTTTCGGGCTGCAGTTCTTCGGCCGCGTCGACATCGACGGCGAGAGCGAAGTCATGACCGTGACCCTGAAGGATGTCGACAACCGCGACCTATGGTCGGTCGATATCGAGCCGCGGCCGGACGCGCGGCCCGGTCAGATGGTGGCGCAGCATATCTGATCTGAGCCGTTGCGCGTTACTTTGTTTTTTGAGGCGTTTTCTTGACGCGAAACGGCATCCACCCCGGATCACGTCCGAGGCAGGCTTCGCTTGAAAACGCTATGGGTTCAGGGCGTCACCAGCCAGTAGCCACCCACGACCAGCAGCGTGGACAGCAACAGCAGCGTGCCGGCCACGCCGAGAATGATGGCCGGCAATTCATGCGATTCCAACCACTCTCGCATCGCCCTGACCATCGCTATGCTGACCTTATCTTGATTTGCACGCCGCCTTGCCGGCATTCTATCCAATAGCGGCTTGTCCCCCTCAATGAAATACCCCGTTCAGGCGGCGTTCGCTGCGCATGCGGGTGTTTTGACGTCTTTTGGAGTAACCCATGGAACATCTGCAAACCCAGGGCATCAGCCTGCCCAGGCTCGGGCTCGGCACCTTTCGCATGCAGGGCGATGCCTGCCGCGCCGCGGTCGAGAGCGCGCTGGGGCTCGGCTACCGGCATATCGACACCGCCGAGATGTACGGCAACGAGGAGGCGGTTGGGGCTGCGATCGCAGCCTCCGGCGTCGCCCGCAAGGATTTGCATGTCACGACAAAGGTCTGGAACGAGAATCTGGCGCCGGAAGCGATCCGCCACGCGTTCGACGCCTCCTTGAAAAAGCTTGGGCTCGATCAGGTCGATCTCTATCTCGTGCATTGGCCGGCGAAGAACATGAACCTGCCCGCGATGTTCGAGACCCTGATGAAGCTCAAGCAGGAGGGCCGCACCCGCGCCATCGGCGTCGCCAATTTCAACATCGCGCTGTTGAAGACGGTCGTCGAGGACATCAAGGCGCCGATCGCGTGCAACCAGGTCGAATATCACGTGATGCTCGACCAGACGCCGCTGCGGAAATATCTCGCCGCCAAATCGATCCCGCTGGTGGCCTATTGCCCGCTGGCGCAGGGCCGCGTGGCCGACGACGAGGGGCTGGCCGCGATCGGCGCTAAGCACAATGCCAGCGCCGCGCAGGTGGCGCTGAAATGGCTGCTCGACCAGGATGGCACAGCCGCGATCCCCAAGGCGTCGCGGCCTGAGAGCCAGCAGGCCAACCTCGATGCGCTGAAGGTGAAACTCGATGACGCGGATCGCAAGGCTATTGCGGGGTTGCCGAAGGGCAATCGCTGTGTAAATCCGGGCTTCGCGCCGGCGTGGGATTGAGGGCGATTCCTTCTTTTTCCGCCCGCCGAAATTCAGGTTTTAGCTACACACCGGCTGTGGTTCCGTCCATACTGGGCCACATCCAAGGGAGGTCAAGAAATGCGTGAAGCCGTTATCGTTTCCTATGCACGTACCGGACTGGCGAAGTCCGGCCGCGGCGGGTTCAACATCACCCCGCCGATGTCGATGGCGGCCCACGCCATCAAGCACGCCGTCGAGCGCGCCGGCGTCGACAAGGACTATGTCGAGGACTGCTATCTCGGCAATTGCGCGCATGGCGCGCCCAATATCGGCCGTCAGGCCGCGCTGCTCGCCGGCATGCCGAAATCCACCGCCGGCGTCTCGGTGAACCGTTTCTGTTCCTCGGGCCTGCAGACCATTGCGATGGCTGCCAACTCGATCCGCTCGGACGGCGCCGAATGCATCGTGGCCGGCGGCGTCGAAAGCATCTCGATCCCCGGCGGCGGTTCGCCGAAGGAATCGATCGATCCGGATCTGCTGAAAGCGGCGCCCGACATCTTCATGGCGATGATCGACACCGCCGATATCGTCGCCGAGCGTTACAAGCTCAGCCGCGAATACCAGGACGAGTACTCGCTGGAATCGCAGCGCCGCATGGCCGCCGCCCAGCAGGCCAACAAGTTCAAGGACGAAATCGTCCCGATGAAGACCAGGATGAAGGTGGTCGACAAGGCGACGAAGGCGGAAAGCATCGTCGATTACGTCGTCGACAAGGACGAGTGCAACCGGCCGGACACCACGATGCAAGGCCTGGCAAAACTCGAGCCGGTGAAGGGCCCCGGCAAGTTCGTCACCGCCGGCAACGCCAGCCAGTTGTCTGACGGCGCGGCCGCCGTCGTGCTGATAGAAGCCAAGGACGCGGAAAAGCGCGGCCTCAATCCGCTCGGCCGCTTCGTCGCCTGGGCGGCGGCGGGCTGCGAGCCGGACGAGATGGGCATCGGCCCGATCTACGCCGTGCCGAAGCTGCTGAAGCGCCACGGCCTCAAGGTCGACGATATCGATCTCTGGGAGCTCAATGAGGCCTTCGCCAGCCAGTGCCTCTATTCGCGTGACCAGCTCGGCATCGATCCCGAGAAGTACAACGTCAATGGCGGCTCGATCGCGATCGGTCATCCCTTCGGCATGACCGGCGCACGGCTCACCGGCCACATTCTGCAAGAGGGCCGTCGGCGCAAGGCCAAGTGGGGCGTCGTCACCATGTGCATCGGTGGCGGTCAGGGCGGCGCAGGGCTGTTCGAAATCTACAGCTGAGACGCTTTAGTCGTTCGCAAAGAAAATGGCCCCGCGAGGGGCCATTTTCCGTTCAGGCGTGTCGGTCTCAGTAGTCGCGATGCCGCTTGATGACCGTGACCCGGTCATGATCATGATGCCAGCCGCGATGCCAGCCGTTGTCGCGGTGCTCGCGAAATTCAGCACGCGCGCCGTAGCCGTGATGATAGCCGCCGCGCTTCACCACGACGGTCTCGGCGCTTGCAATCGACGGCGCCGCAATGGCGATCGCGCCAAGCGCGGCTAAAACATATCCAAACTTCTTCATGCTGTTCTCCTCAGTTGAGCTGATTAAACTTCTCATCGATGCGAACGTTCCTCGGGAACCCGAAGAGAATTCTGAACAGATGTTCAGCAACGTTCGGCATTATCCTCGTGATCCTGAGAGCCCGATTCAGCAAGCGATCATCAAACTCTCTGTTCGTCATGCCCGGCCTTGTGCCGGGCATCCACGTTCTTTGTGTTGCCGGGAAGCAAGGACGTGGATGGCCGGGACAAGCCCGGCCATGACGGAAAGCGCCAATCGATGATCGCCTGATACACCATCTCGTCGATCTTCCGCCGGCAGCTTGCGCAAAGTCGGTCCCCGGCGCATCATCCGTGTATAAAAATCAAATCAGGGGGAGCGCTGCCATGACCGGGTTTTCACGCCGTCATTTTCTGAGCCTGACGGGATCGGCCGCGGCCGCCGCACTCTCCGGAGGCGCTAACGCCGCGATGGGTCCGAACGACAAGTTCGATCTCGTGATCAAGGGCGGTGACGTGCTCGATCCCAGCCAGTCGCTGCGCGGAAAGCGCGACATCGGCATTCGCTGGGGCGTGATCGAGGCGATCGAGAACGAGATCCCGGCCGCCCGCGCCTCGAAGACCATCGATGCCTCGGGCAAGCTCGTGACGCCGGGCCTGATCGACCTGCATTGCCACGTCTATCCCTATGGCTCCGCGATCGGCATTCCCGCCGACGAACTGGTGCAGTTTCAGGGCACCACCACGGTGGTGTCGGCCGGCGATGCCGGCGTCAACAATCTGGCGGCGCTGCGCCGTTTCATTGTCGCGCAGACGCGGGCACGGATGTTCGCTTTCCTTCACATTGCCAATAACGGCCTGTCGGCTTTCCCCGTGGCCGAGCTCTACAATATCGACAACGCGCAGGTCGAAGCCTGCGCCATGGCGCTGGCGGAAAACCCGGATTTCCTGATCGGCGTCAAGGTCCGGATGTCGGAGAACGTGATCTACAAGCACGGGCTCGAGCCGTTGAAGCGCGGTATCCAGGCCTGCGAGATGTGCGGCTGGCCGGCCAAAATGATGGTGCATATCGGCGGCGTCGAGACCGGGGCGCTGATGTCGGATATCCTCAACCTGTTGCGGCCGGGCGACGTCCTCACCCACGCCTATTCCGGCGCGCCCAATAACGCGGGCGCCTTCACCAACATCGTGCAGGACGGCAGGCTGTTGCCGGCGGCGCTGGCCGCCAAGCAGCGCGGCGTGATCTTCGATGTCGGCCATGGCGGCGGCAGTTTCGATTTCACGGTGGCGGAAGTCGCGATCCCCGGTGGCTGCACGCCGGACACGATCTCGTCCGACATCCACGTGTTCTCCGGTAATTCGCCCAGCATGCCCTATCTGCCCAACGTGATGAGCAAGTTCATGGCGATGGGTTTTACGCTGGAGCAGGTGGTGGCGATGGCAACCTCGGCACCCGCCAAAATCATAAACCGCGCGCCGAAGATCGGTACCCTGCAGTTGGGAGCACCTGGCGATGTCGCAATTCTGGATGTGGTGGAGGGGCCGGTCACCTTCGTCGACACCCGCAACAACAAGCGCGACGGCAAGGTGCTGTTGAAGCCGGTGCAGACCGTGATCAACGGCGTGCCGTTCGGCCGGCCCTATCAATCACCGTTCGCGGTGCGGTAGGTGGCGCTTCGATCGCGCCGGCCATCAAACAGCCGGCATGAAGCGGGAGATACCATGCGAACGCGCGTGAATCTGAATCTGGTAAGGTCAACGTCGGGTTTCACGTCGGCGGATGATTTGATCCGCCGGCCATTCGTCGCTGCGCGCCGATATCGCCGATGATGTCGGCAATGACCGCACCCATCACCAGCGCGCCGCCGACGAAGACGCGGAGTGCGGGGACCTCGGCAAACGCCAGCCATACCCAAAACGGCATTAGCGGGGTTTCCAGCGTGCCGATCAGCGTCGCCTGTCCGGACGGCAGCCGGCGTGAGCCCAGGATGAACAGCGTCAGCCCCAGCGCGACCTGAAAGAATCCGAACATCGCCAGCACGAACAGGTTGTTTCCCGTTACGCCCGCGACGGAATGGGCGAAGGGAATGCTGACGACGCTGCCGAGGAAGTTCGACAATGCCGCCGCGGCCACCATCGGCGTGTGCTTGTGCGTCCGGATGGTGACGGTCATCGCTGCGATCGCTGTCGTCATGAGGCAGGCCAGGGCGATCCCGAGCAAATCGGAACTGGCGCTTGTATTGCCGACGATGAGGGCGACGCCGCAGAGCGCCACGAGGCTGGCCAGCATGGTTTGCCAGCGCGCAGCCTCCCGCAACCATATCGAGGCGAATGCCGCGGCGACGAAGGGGCCTGTTGCGATAATGATCGCGACATTCGATACGCTGGTGAGCTGCGGGGCCGGAATGAAGCACACCATGCCCAGCGTCGACAGCGAGGCGACCAGCCAGCCGCCCTTTCCCATCCGAACCAGATCCCGCAAGCCGGCGCGGCCCTGCGTCAGCACCAGGACGGCCGCGATCAGGCCGCCGCCGAACAGCCCGCGCCAGAACAGGATCGTCCAGGAGTCGAGCGGAAGCAGTTTGGTGAAGAACGGCGCCGTGCTCCATGCCACGGCCGCGGCGACGACGAGGATGATGCCCGTGCGGCGTTGCGAAGCGGTTTCCGTCATCAGGGACACCGGTCTGACGAGCCGCCTGATCGTTCAGGCCCGAGCCTGCTTCTCGACATTCGCGCTTCGCGCCGGCACGCCGAACTCCCTGCGGCACACCTCGGCCAGCGCGGCGACTCCCTCGCGGATTTGCTGATGCGAGGGGCTGGCAAAACACAGCCGCAGCCGGCTGCCGGCATGGGCCTTGTTGGTCGACCATTCCGGCCCCGGATTGATGGCGACGCCGGCGGCGAGCGCCGCCTGATAGAGTTTTAGCGTATCGACATTGTCTGGAAGCTTCACCCACAGGAAGATGCCGCCCGCGGGCACCTCGAACTCGGCCGAGGTGCCGAACTGTTCATTCAGCGCCTCCATCAGCGTGTCGAGTTTGGCGCGCAGGCCGCGTGTCAGTTTCGGCACATGGGTCGCAAAGTGCGGCGCGCAATATTCCGCCAGCACCATCTGCTCCAGCGCGCCACTTCCGGCGTCGGTCTTCAGCGCGAGCATCCGCGACATCATTTCCCAGGGCGCCACGATGAAACCGACCCGCAGCGCCGGTGCGATCGATTTGGAGAACGAGCCGATATGGATGACGCTGTTGTTCCTGGCCATGGCGTAGATCGCCGGCGGGCGCTGGCCGTTCCAGATCAGGTCGGCGTAGCAATCGTCTTCTAAGATCGGCACGCCGTATTGTTGCGACAGCCTCAGCATTTCCGCGCGCCGCGTCTCCGGCAGGATGCTGCCGGTCGGGTTCTGCACGGTCGGGATGGTGTAGATGTATTTTGGTGTGATGCCGCGGCTTTTGTGATCGGCCAGTGCTGCCGCCAGCGCATCCATCCGCATGCCCTGATCGTCGAGGGGAATGCCGACCGCGTTGACGCCAAGCCGCGTCAGCCGGTTGAGCGAACCCTGATAGGTCTCCTGTTCGATCAGCACGGTATCGCCGCGCGCCAGCAGCGTCTGGTTGACGAGGTCGAGCGCCTGCAGCGAGCCCGAGACGATCAGGATGTCGTCGGCGCTGCAGTCGATAGCGGCATCGCGCTTGAGTTTTTTGGTCAGGAATTCGCGCAAGGGAAGATAGCCCTGCGGACCGTGGGCGAGGTTGTAGGTCGCGAGGGCCCTGCCTTCGCGCCTGAGCACGGCAGTGACTGCGTCGACCAGCCCGTCGACCGGAACCTGATCGGGGTCGTTGTTGCCGCCGACAAAGCTGTACTTTGCCAGTCCAGTCCATCGCGCCGCGGGCGCGGGCAATCCCGCCGGGAGCAGGGGCGCGAAATCGAAACGTGCGGCGGTAGACATGGACATTCACTCCCGTTTTGTTTTCGTTGAGAAAGCGGTCTGCGCCGCTTTCTTGCAGTCTAGTTCTTCCCGTCGATCCGGATCGGCCGCCCCTGGCTGATGAAGGCATAATGCCCGGCGCCGACGCCGCCGACCATCAGCGCTTCCACGGCAGGCTCCGCGATCTCTGCCGTGGCGGCCCAGTCGACCACGAAATTGGCGCCGGTGCCGCCGCGGACGTCCGTGGCGGCGATGGACACCTCGATGGTCGCGAACGGCTTGAGGGCAATCGGTGTCTTGAGGTAGCTTTCCACCACTTTGCCGGATGTGTCGAAATAGGCGATCCGCTTCAGCACCAGCTGCCTGGTTTCCGAGGCGTTGTGGACGCTGAGCGTGACCGAAAAATCCGCCCGCAGCCTGCCCTGGCTCATCGACACGCTGGAATAGACCGGCACGTAAAATGAACCGGAAACGGCGAGGTTATCGGCGGGCACCGCAGTAAGCGATCCGGCAAAATTCTGCTCGATCGTGCCGGAGGTCTCCGCCGCGGCGCGGGGCGAATGCAGGATCGGCAGACTGACCAGAATCGCGAGAAAAAAGCCCGCTATGCGGCTGTGACACATCGCTCGTTTGCCCCTCACATCCCGCATGACAGGTGGAAAATTCCGTGAAAAAAGCATACGGTATGTTTCCGGCGCCCGCTTCTTGCCTTTTATGGCATGCGACCATGGCGATTGTAACCGGACCTCGTCAATGATTTTTCCTGTCCGGGCCCGCCCGTAGCATGCCGTTCTGCGGCGCCCGGTCGGCGACGTTCTGCCCTGCGTATTGACGCTGGCGCGGGGTTCCGAGTCCGGCTAATGCACTTCCTGAAAAGGGAGAGATCCGAACAAAATGGCCGATACGATCCAGGAAGTTCTGCAAGCCTTTGCCCGCGGCGAACTCGTCGTCGTCACCGATGATGACGACCGGGAAGGCGAGGGCGATTTGATCGTCGCGGCCTCGCTGTGCACGGCCGAGAAGATGGCGTTCATTATCCGCCACACGTCGGGCATTGTCTGCGCACCGATCACCACCGAAGATGCACGCCGGCTGCGGCTCGATCCGATGGTGGCGCATAACGAATCCAATCACACCACCGCGTTTACGGTCTCGATCGACTACAAGCCTGATGCCGGCACCGGCATTTCCGCCGACGAGCGCGCCTCCTGCTGCCGCGCGCTCGCCAATCCCAATGCCGGCGCCAATGATTTCGCGCGGCCCGGCCACATCTTCCCGCTGATCGCCCGCGACGGCGGCGTGCTGCTGCGCTCCGGCCACACCGAAGCGGCCGTCGATCTCTGCAAGCTCTCCGGCCTGCCGCCGGTCGGCGTCATCTCCGAGTTGATGAACGACGACGGCACCGTGATGAAGGGCGAGCAGGTTGCGCGCTTCGCCGCCACCCACATGCTCAAGCACGTCACGATCGCTGACATGATCGCCTATCGCCAGGCGCGCGAAAAACTGATCGAGCGGGTCGCGACCTTTACGACGGATAGCCCGATCGGCCCGTTGCAGGGCTATGCCTATCGTTCGCCGTTCGATGAAATCGCGCACGTCGCGTTCGTCTATAACGGCATTGGCGACGGCAAGAACGTGCTGACGCGGCTGCACAAGCCCAATATCGTAAAGGACCTCTTCACCGGCCAGGCGCGGATGCAGATCGTGCTGCGGCATTTCAAGGATGCCGGCCGCGGCGTGCTGGTGTATTTACGTGACGGCGCCGCCGGGGTTCCGGTCGAGCCGGTGGGCGAACAGAAATCTGCGGAAGCCGATCGCAACCGGCAGTGGCGTGAAGTCGGTGTCGGCGCGCAAATCCTGCGCGACCTCGGCGTCACCTCGATCCGGCATCTGACGTCGTCGGTCCACGACTACAAGGGACTGTCCGGTTTCGGCATCGAGATCGTGTCCAACGAGCGGCTCGAGGGATGAACGTCGTCATTCCCGGGCGCATCGAAGATGCGAACCCGGAATCTCGAGATTCCGGGTTCGATGCTTCGCATCGCCCCGGAATGACAGAGCACCCAATTCAATTGCGCTTCCGCCGATAGCGCATTAATTTGGCCGGCAATTCCATGAGGACAGTGATGCGAAAGGGATTTTCATGAGCGTGCGCCCTCAGACCAAGGACAAACCGACTACCGCGAGCTTTCAGTGGGACGATCCGTTCCTGCTCGACGAGCAGTTGACCGAAGACGAACGCATGATCCGCGACACCGCGCGCGCCTACGCGCAGGATAAATTGCTGCCGCGCATCACCAAAGCCTATCTCGAAGAAAAGACCGATCGCGAGATTTTCAACGAGATGGGCGAGCTTGGCCTGATCGGCATCACGCTGCCGGAAGAATATGGCTGCGCCAATGCCAGCTACGTCGCCTATGGCCTCGTGGCCCGCGAGATCGAGCGCGTCGATTCCGGCTATCGTTCGATGAATTCGGTGCAGTCCTCGCTGGTGATGCATCCGATCTACGCCTATGGCGATGAGAACCAGCGCAAGAAATATTTGCCGAAACTGGCCACCGGCGAGTGGGTCGGCTGCTTCGGCCTGACCGAGCCGGATGCCGGTTCCGACCCCGGCGGCATGAAGACCCGCGCCGAGAAGGTGTCCGACGGCTACCGGCTGACCGGCAGCAAGATGTGGATTTCCAACGCGCCGATCGCCGACGTGTTCGTGGTGTGGGCGAAATCGGCCGCGCATGACAACCAGATCCGCGGCTTCATCCTCGAAAAGGGCATGAAGGGCCTGTCGGCGCCGAAGATCGGCGGCAAGCTCTCGCTGCGGGCTTCAATCACCGGCGAGATCGTGATGGACGGCGTGGTGGTGCCGGAAGAAGCGCTATTGCCCAACGTCTCCGGCCTGAAGGGACCGTTCGGCTGCCTCAACCGCGCCCGCTACGGCATTTCCTGGGGCGCGATGGGCGCCGCCGAGGACTGCATGCACCGCGCCCGGCAATACACGCTCGACCGCAAGCAGTTCAACCGGCCGCTGGCGGCAACGCAACTGGTGCAGAAGAAGCTCGCGGATATGCAGACCGAGATCGCGCTCGCCCTGCAGGCCTCATTGCGCGTCGGCCGCCTGATGGACGAAGGCAAGATGGCGCCGGAAATGATCTCGATCGTCAAGCGCAACAATTGCGGCAAGGCGCTCGACATCGCGCGCGTCGCCCGCGACATGCACGGCGGCAACGGCATCCAGATCGAATATCACGTGATGCGCCACACCGCGAATTTGGAAACCGTGAATACCTATGAAGGCACCCACGACGTCCATGCGCTGATTCTGGGCCGCGCGATCACCGGCATTCAGGCGTTTTCGTAAATCCCCGACGGATCCGTAGGATGGGTAGAGCGCAAGCGAAACCCATTTTGCCACCCAGCATGCGTTCGCCTGATGGGTTTCGCTGCGCTCTACCCATCCTACGACCGCAATTTGGGCAAATCCCCCATGGCCGATAACGACGACATTCCGTTCAACCGCGACTTCCCGCTCAAGCCCGGTGTGGCCGAGCAAGCCCGCCCCGGCGTGCGCCGCGTTCTCTGCAACAATCCGAGCCCGTTCACCTTCACCGGCACGGTCAGCTACATCGTGGGCAAGGGCAAGGTCGCGATCATCGATCCCGGTCCGGACGACGAGGCGCATGCCAGGGCCTTGCTCGATGCCGTCCGCGGCGAGACCGTGACGCATATTCTGGTCACCCATACCCATCGCGATCACTCGCCGAACACCGCCAGGATCAAGGCCGCGACCGGCGCCACCGTCTATGCCGAAGGTCCGCATCGCGCCTCGCGGCCGCGCTTCGAGAGCGAGAAGCACAATCCGGAATCCGGCGCCGACCGCAACTTCAAGCCGGACGTCGAGGTGAAGAATGGCGACGTGATCGAGGGATCGGGCTTTGCGCTCGAAGCGGTGGCCACTCCCGGCCACACCGCCAATCACCTGGCGTTCGCCTGGCCGGAGCGAAAAATCAGTTTCGTCGGCGACCACGTGATGGGCTGGTCGACCTCGATCGTGGCGCCGCCGGACGGTTCGATGATCGACTACATGGCGTCGCTGGCAACGCTGGAGAGCCGGCCGGAAGATTTGTATTTCTCGGGCCACGGGCCGGAAATTCAAGAGGGCCCGCGCTTCGTCCGGTTTCTGACCCGGCACCGCAGGGCGCGCGAAGCCTCGATCCTGCATCGCCTCGCCAAGGGCGAAACCGACATTCCGACCATGGTGCGCGCGATCTATATCGGCCTCGACCCGCGGCTGTCGGGCGCCGCCGGCTATTCCGTGCTGGCGCATCTGGAAGACCTGGTCGCGCGCGGCATCGTGGCAACCGATGGCGATCCCGTGATCGGCGGCAATTATCGGATGGCGAACTAGCAGCCTGTCGGACTTAGGGCGCGTTAGGAAATAACTGAGTCAATTTTATCACGCTCTGTAAGAATTGTCGCTTGAGGATTCCCTGAAGAGAATCAGCGGCGATAGAATCGTCGCGTGATAAGCGCTTCTGACATCAGAACTCTTCGGAAACGTTGGAAGGCGATGGCGCCTTTGCTGGATGAGCGGAGCCGACGGCGCTGGGCGGCTTCGGAAGCACGTATGATTGGACACGGCGGCGTGAGCGCCGTGGCTGAGGCGACGGGGCTGGCCCGGCGGACAATATATCGAGGGCTTGAAGATCTCCAAGATCGTGCCTCAGTCGGGAATGACCGGATACGCCGGCAGGGTGGCGGACGTAAATCGAGGATAACCGAGGATCCAACACTGCTTTCCGACCTTAAGTCGCTGCTCGAACCGGCGACGCGAGGTGACCCGATGCGGCGGCAATTGTGGACGTCGCTCAGCCTGCGGAAGCTATGCGTGGAGCTGAAAGGCAAAGGGCACGAGATCAGCTATACGGTCGTTGGGGATTGCCTGCACAAGCTGCACTATAGCTTACAGGCCAACCGAAAATCCCACGAAGGAAGCGAGCATATGGACCGGAATGGTCAGTTCGAATACATCAACAAAAAGGCTAGCAGTTTTTTGACGGACGGCCAGCCGGTCATCTCGGTCGATACGAAAAAGAAGGAGTTGGTCGGCAATTTCAAGAATGCGGGCCGCGAATGGAGACCCAAAGGCACACCCGAAGAGGTCAATGTACATGACTTCATTGATCCCAAGTTGAAACGCGCGGTGCCGTACGGCGTTTATGACATCAACAACAATACCGGCTGGGTCAGCGTGGGAACGGATCACGACACCGCCGCCTTTGCGGTTAACGCCATCCGCCGCTGGTGGAAGGCCATGGGAAAGAAACGTTATCCGAAACCCAAGGGTCTGTTGGTGACCGCTGACGGCGGTGGGTCGAATGGCTATCGCGTCCGTCTGTGGAAGATTGAACTCCAGAAGCTGGCTGACGAGCTAAAGTTTCCGATCACGGTGTGCCACTTGCCGCCTGGAACCAGTAAGTGGAACAAAATCGAGCACCGGCTTTTTTCTTTCATCAGCATCAACTGGCGCGGCAAACCCCTGCGCAGTTTTCGCACAATCGTCGAGCTCATTGCCGCTACGACAACCGAGACGGGCCTGACCGTGCGTGCTGAACTCGACGAAAAGAAATATCCCAAGGGACTCAAAGTCTCCGATGCGCAACTCGCCACCGTCAACATGTTTCCTCATGACTTTCATGGGGAGTGGAACTACACAATAGCTCCGAACAGGAAGCGCCCAAAAAAGTGACTAAGTTATTTCTTAACAGACCCTTAGCGGAGCGAGCGGGGTTAGGTAGAATCGATGCATTGATTCGGCCTTTCTTTGACTGGGTGGGGCGCCGTTGAGCAATTTCCGTACGATCGATCGCGAGACCGGATACCTTCTGCCGCCGTCGGTGGACGAGTGGCTTCCTGAGAGGCACTTGGCGCGCTTCGTTGTCGAGGTCATTGATGGGCTGGATCTTTCGGCGATGAGCAACAGCTACCGGGGAGCGGGATCGGCTTCGTACCATCCCGCGCTGCTGCTGGGCCTGCTCGTATACGGATATGCGACGGGCGTGTTCTCGAGCCGGAAGCTGGAGCGGGCGACGTACGATTCGGTGGCGTTCCGCTTCATTGCGGCGAACGACCATCCCGATCACGACACGATCGCGACATTTCGGCGGCGCTTTCTCAAGGAGATCGAGGGGCTGTTCGTGCGGCTGCTGGAGCTGGCGCGCGAGATGGGGATGCTCAAGATCGGCACCGTTGCGCTCGACGGCACGAAGATCCACGCCAACGCCAGCCGGCACAGCGCGCTGTCGTATGAGCACGCCGGCAAGATTGAGGCGCAATTGAAGGCGGAAGTGGCCGATCTGCTGGCGCGGGCGGAAGCCGCGGACAAAGCGGATGTGCCCGACGGCATGTCAATTCCTGAGGAATTGGCACGCCGCGAGAAGCGCTTGGCGAAGCTTGCCGAGGCCCGCGCCAAGATCGAAGCCCGCGCCAAAGAGCGGTATGAACGGGAGAAGGCCGAGCATGAGGCCAAGCTGGCGGCGCGTGCGGCAAAGGCCAAGGCCACCGGCAAGAAGTCCGGAGGCAAGCCGCCCCAGCCCCCTACCGAAGGTGCGCTGCCAACCGATCAGATCAATCTGACCGACGAAGAGTCGCGCATCATGCCGGTGGCAGGCGGTGGCTTCGAGCAGTGCTACAACGCCCAGGCGGTGGTGGCGGCGAACAGCCTCCTGGTGATCGCCGCGCAGGTGGTTCAGGCGCCCAACGACAAGCAGCAGATCGAGCCGTTGCTGCAGCGGATCGAGGCCTTGCCGGCGGAGCTGGGAAAGCCGACCACTTTGTTGGCGGACACCGGCTACTTCAGTGAAGCCAACGTCATGCTGTGCGCGGCGGCGCAGATCGACCCGATGATCGCGCAGGGCCGGCAATCGCATTATCCGCCCCTGTCGGAGCGCTTTGCAAAAGCACCGCCGGCGCCGCAGAACCCAACGGCGCTCGATGCCATGAGCTACCGTCTGCAGACGCCCGAAGGCAAGAAGCTCTATGCCCTGCGCAAGCAGACCCCGGAACCGGTGTTCGGGATCATCAAATCGGTGATGGGCTTCCGCCAGTTCCTGTTGCGCGGCCTTGAGAAGGTGCAAGGTGAGTGGAGCCTCGTCACCATGGCGTGGAATATGAAGCGAATGTTCGCCCTGGCGGCCGCTTGAAGCGCCCGCCGTCCCTACGCGGCGTTCCGCTCGGCACCGGAATGCTCGTGACGTCGCATTCGTCCCTCAGGGACTATTGAATCCGTCCGTCACCCAGGTGCAGCACGCCATCGTCTGCACATGCCAAGATCGACACCTCAGTCCGACAGGCTGCTAGAGGCTGTCATTCCGGGCTGGCCCGAAGGGCTAGACCGGAATCTCGGAGTTGTTGCGCGAGATTCCCCGATGCGCAATTGCGCATCTGAGGTTCGCGCTAATGCGCGCCCCGGAACGACGCGCTTTCGCGCATCACTTCTTCCCGGCCTTGGCCTGGGGCTTCGCCGGCGCCTGCGGCTTCTTCGGCACCACCGGCTTGGCGTTGTCGACGGCGTTGTTGATGTCGTCGATCAGTTTGGTGACCCGCGCGGCGTTGCTGCCGAGATCGCTGTCGAAATAGCGCGACGCCGAGCGGATATCCACCCGCGAATCCTCGCCGTCGGAGGTGACGCGAATCGAGACGTCCTCGCGGAATCCCATGATCGGCGTCCGCGCCACCGCCTCGATGCGGCCGATGCGGCGCGGCAGCTGCGGCGGCCGCTCGTCGATCACTAGCCATTTGCGTCTGGTGACCAGTTGCAGCGCGACCTCATAGGCCCGCTGCACCGGCACTTCGAGCTCCACGGTCTCGATATCGGGATAGGCTTGCCGCTGCTGCTCGGCCGAATAGAGCCCGGCATAAACCGCGGAATTGGCGCCGTCGCCGCTGCGCAGCCGCGCCAGCGCCTCGAACCGCGGCGGATCGATCGGATCGGTGGTGATGTCGTGGATCGGCGGCAGCTTGCGATATTGCAGGGCGAGATAGGCGGGGTAGGCGAGGATGACGGCGTCGATCAGGAGCGCCAGCAGGATCCGGCTCATGCCGCGCGAGCCGTTCTGCCAGATCGCGGCAAAGGCGGCCAGCCCGACCAGGATGGAGAGCCCGGCGCAGGCCAGCGCGCCGAAGAACGTCGCCAGCGCCGGCTTCATTTCGAGGAAGCCGAAGCGGACGATGATGATCGAGACCACGACCGCCACCAGCGAGAAGATCGCGAGGTTGCGCGCCCATGTGGCGAGGCTGGACACGGGCTCCGACTGGTAGGGAGCGGAAAACCTGCGGGCCATCGGTCAAATAACTGCTGGTTGGAACCTGGCCGGGGCCAAAAAAGCCGGGCTGCTGGCCCGTGTGAGACCACGGACTAACGGCAAATTCAAGGGTGGATTGGGGGTGGTGATCCTCAGACTTCGTCATGCCCGGGCTTGTCCCGGGCATCCACGTCTTCTACCGCCCGACGTTAAGACGTGGATGGCCGGGCATAGGCGAGCGGAAGCGACGCCGTCCTTCGGACGGCTATGCCCGGCCATGACGGCTTCCCTACGCCGCCGCGTTCGGAAAGCGGTAGCTCTTGAACTGGTCGCGCAGCGCGGTTTTCAGGATCTTGCCGGTGGCGGTGTGCGGGATGCCCTCGACGAAGGCGACGTCGTCCGGCATCCACCATTTGGCGATCTTGCCATCCATGAATTTCAGGATGTCTTCGCGCGTGGCCTTCTGGCCCTGCTTGAGTTGCACGATCAAGAGCGGCCGCTCGTCCCATTTGGGATGGTAGATGCCGATCACGGCCGCTTCCGCGACCGCGGGATGGCCGACCGCGAGGTTTTCCAGGTCGATCGACGAAATCCATTCACCGCCGGACTTGATCACGTCCTTGGAGCGGTCGGTGATCCGCATATAACCGTGCGGGTCGATGGTGGCGACGTCGCCGGTGTCGAAATAGCCCTGCTCATCGAGGATGTTGGCATCGACGCGGAAATAGGCCTTTGCCACCGCAGGCCCCGAGACCTTGAGCCGGCCAAAGGTCTTGCCGTCCCATGGCAGTTCCTTGCCGGCATCGTCGGTGATTTTCATCTGGACGCCGTAGGGCGGGAAGCCCTGCGTCTGCAGGATATCGAGCTGCTCCTCGCCGGCGAGCTTGGCGAACGGAGGTTTCAGCGCGGCAAGCGTCCCGAGCGGGCTCATCTCGGTCATGCCCCAGGCGTGGCGCACCTGGATGCCCATGTCGAGAAACGACTTGATCATCGAGCGCGGCATCGCCGAGCCGCCGCACACCACCATCTGCAGGTGGGGCAATTTGAGGTTATTCGCCGCCATATGGTTCAGCAGCATCAGCCAGACGGTCGGGACGCCCGCGGTATAGGTCACCTTTTCGGTGTCCATGAGTTCGTAGACCGAGGCGCCATCGAGTTTCGGGCCGGGCATCACTAGCTTGGTGCCCATGGTCGGCGCGGAGAAGGCGATGCCCCAGCTGTTGGCATGGAACAGCGGCACCACCGGCAGCATTGTGTCACTGGCGGATGTGCCGAGCGCGTCTCTCGAGTTGGCGATCAGCGAGTGAAGCACGTTGGAACGATGCGAATACAGCACGCCCTTGGGATCGCCCGTCGTGCCGGAGGTGTAGCACATCGCCGCCGCGGTGTTCTCATCGAAGTCCTTCCACTCGAACTTGCCGTCGGCTTCGGCGATCCACTCTTCATAGGCGACCGCGTTCTTCAGCGTGGTCTGCGGCATGTGCGCCTTGTCGGTCAGCACGATGTAGCGCTCCACGCTGGGCAGGCTGCCGGCGATCTTTTCCAGCACCGGCACGAAGGTGATGTCGACCATCACCACCCGATCCTGCGCGTGGTTGATGATCCACGATATCTGTTCCGGGAACAGGCGCGGATTGACGGTGTGGCAGACGGCGCCGATGCCCATGATGCCGTACCAGACTTCAAGGTGACGCCAGGTGTTCCAGGCGATGGTGGCGACGCGGTCGCCGAGCTTGATGCCGTCGCGCTCCAGCCGCTGCGAAACTTTCAGGGCGCGCGCGTGAATTTCGGCGTAATTGGTGCGATGAATGGGGCCTTCGACCGACCGCGTGACGACCTCTTGCGTGCCGTGATACTTCGCAGCGTGCTCGATAATCCGGTGGCACAGCAAAGGCCAGTCTTGCATCAAACCAAGCATAATCCCTCCCGCTTTTATTTCCTCGCGCATGACCGGCGGCCGGGCGCCTGATCATGGAACTGGCATGAACTCTAGCGCGGAGAAAGCAAGTCGAAAATGGGCTAATGGCGCCTTTGGCCGCAGCACGGCGGCAATGGTTACCGCTGCCGCGGTGCTGCATTGGCTTGGCGGCGGTGTCGGACCGGCCGCGGCCTCGCGAAGGCCGGTGCCGGCGCCGTGGGACCTGTTCGGCAGCGGCCCGGTGAAGCTGCGCGGCACCGTCCACCGGCTGGCGATCCCGCTGCCGCGGCCACGCCCGGCCGAGGCGCCGCCTCGGGCGGCGTCTGAGACGTCCGAGCCCGGTCCGCCCGCGGCCGAGAAGCCGGCGCCCGCCGGGCCGCCCAAACCGGCCGAGCAGGCTGCCCCTGCCGCGCCGACACCCTCTGCCTGCCGGCTGGCGCTGACGGAGGACATCGCGATTGCCCCCAGCATTCCCGACATTCACGGCGCCGGCGGCTGCGGCGGCGAGGATCTGGTGCGGCTGGAGGCGATCGTGCTGCCCGACAAGTCGGCAGGTTTCGGTCAAGCCGGCGGCGATCCTGCGTTGCAAAATGGCGACGGCGATTGCCGACTGGATCCGCACCGACATCGCACCGCTGGCGCAAGGCCTCGGCAGCACGATCTCCGACCTCGACAATTTCGATTCCTTCGAGTGCCGCGGCCGCAACCGCGTCGTCGGCGCCCAATTGTCCGAACACGGCCGCGCCAATGCGCTCGACGTGCGCGCCTTCAGGCTTGCCAACGGCCATTCGATCTCGCTGACCGATCGCACCGTGCCGCGGGACTTTCGCGAAACCGTGCTGCATTCGGCCTGTGGGCGATTCCCGACCGTGCTGGGCCCGGGGTCGGACTGGTACCACGAGGATCACATCCATCTCGATCTGATGGAGCGGCGCAACAACTACCGGATCTGCCAATGGAATGTATACGATCCATTGCCGCAGACCGCGCCGCTGTTGCCGGCCGAGCGTCCGGAAGACGCGCCGCCGCGCGAGGTCGCCGCCAAATCCGACGCGGCCAAGCCCGTGAACCCGGACGACGCGAAATCCGATCCGGTCGGGCCCGAACCCGAGTCCAGGCCCGAGTCCAAGTCCAAGCCGGCAACAAAAAAGCGCCGGCAAAACCGGCGCTTTTGATCTCGTCACATCGGACGCTTACTGGAGGCTGTTGCCGCCGCCCTGCAGCGCCATCTGCGAATTGAACGGCGAGTCGCCGTGCTTCGGCTCCAGCACAACCACGACCGTGCCAAGTCCGACGCGATCATAGAGATCGATCACGTCCTCGTTGGTCATGCGGATGCAGCCGGAGGAAATCGACGCGCCGATATATTCCGGCTGGTTGGTGCCGTGAATCCGGAACAGCGTGTCCTTGCCGCCCGAGTAGAGATAGAGCGCGCGCGAGCCCATCGGATTGTCCGGTCCGGGCGCCACGAAGGTGGGAACGCCGAGCCGTTCGATTTCGCCCTTGGTCGGATGCCAGGGCGGCCACTCGGTCTTGCTGCCGACCTTGGCGATGCCGGACCACGCCATGGCTTCTTCGCCGACGGTGATGCCGTAGCGGATCGCCTTGCCGTCCTTCTGTACCAGATAGAGATAGTGGTTGTCGGAATCGACCACGATCGAGCCCGGGGCTTCCTTGCGGTGATAGTCGACGATCGCACGCCGGAAAGCTTCCGGCACCGGGGTCTTCACATAGGAGACCTTGGCCAGCAGTTCCTTGTCGCGCGGTTTGAAATTGTTGGTGTTGGTCGCCTCGTAGGTCGCCCCCTGTATGCACCCCGACAGCATCAGGCCGGCGGCCAAGAGTCCCAACGTAACTTTGAGCGACGACATGTTCACTTCCAATCGAAGTCCTGCGTTCGCGGCGGCAATTTTGCGCCTCAAACGCGACGATTCCATTAATCCCATTATCGTTGAAACTGGCCGCAATTCCAGTGCTTAGACGCCCGTCCCGCGCTGCGGGACGCCAGCTGTGGCTTTTTTGCCGCAAGTTTTGCGGAATACGGTTGATTTTTGGGCAGAGGTGAGGCTGCTGCCGAATCGTAGCCATGCCGCCGCCGCCCCACCGCCATAAATACGGGTCGGTGGTTAATGCGCCGGTCATCAAGCACTTGCCAGAATCGCGTTTAGTCCTGCTGGGTGGCCCCCTGGCGTTCTCGCGCGAAGTGGGTACCGGTTCGCGTAAGGAAAACGCGTCCAAACAAAGACTATCGCCCCGTTTTCGGAGTTGCCTATGTTCTCAGTGTACGTCCCCTCCGAGTTTTCGCTCAAGAAAGTCGCTTCCCCCGATCCTGCAGCCTTGCCGGAAAATGCGGTCTGGATCGACCTGGTCAAGCCGACCGCCGAGGAGGATCACGCGGTGGAGAAGCTGGCCGGGATCGCGGTTCCGACCCGGGAGGATATGCAGGAGATCGAGATTTCCAGCCGCCTCTATATCGAGAACAGCGCGCGCTACATGACCGCGACGCTGATGTGCCAGTCAGACACCGACATGCCCCGGACCACGGCGGTCACCTTCATCCTCGCGGGCCATCGTTTGGTGACGGTGCGCTACGACGCGCCGAAACCATTCGCGCTGGTCGAGAACAAGCTGGCGCGCGCATGCTCGCCCGGCATCACCGGCGAAATGGTGCTGGTCGAACTGCTCGACGCGGTGATCGACCGCTGCGCCGACATCCTGGAACGCGCCGGCGCCGACGTCGATCAGGTCTCCCACGACATCTTCGAGCCCGAAAGCGAGCGTCACGGCCACGCCAAGCAATATTCGCAGATCCTGATCGCGATCGGCCGCCAGGGGAATTTGACATCGAAGGTCCGCGAAAGCCTGGTTTCGATCGGCCGCGTCGTCACCTTCCTGTCGGCGGTCATGGAAGGCATGAAATGGTCGAAGGACATGCGCGAGCAGCTCAAGACCATGCAGCGCGACGTCGCTTCGCTGACCGATCACGCCTCCTATCTCTCCAACAAGATCACCTTCGTGCTCGATGCCATGCTCGGCGTCGTCAATCTGGAGCAGAACAACATCATCAAGCTGTTCTCGGTCATGGCGGTGGTGTTGATGCCGCCGACTTTGATCGCCTCGATCTACGGTATGAACTTCAAGATCATGCCGGAGCTCGAATGGGCGCACGGCTATTCCTACGCGCTGGTGCTGATGGTGGCCGCGGCCGTGGTGCCGTATTTTCTGTTCAAATGGAAGAAGTGGCTGTGAGGCGGCGTGGAAGCCGCATTGCGTTAAGCGATCTTCATCCCGAATACGCAGCGACGTAAAGCTGTGGTTAGGGAATGGAACCTGCCCCAATTCCTCCGCTAAAATTTGAGCATTGCGCTGAACGATTGAGCCAAACTTGTCTGCGATAACGCCTGCCTCAGGTCGCGAGGACACAATGGTTGAGAGAGTCACAATGTCAGGACGCAACGTCATTGAGTTTGCGCGCTATCAACAGGACCGCGCCGCCGGCAAGGCACAGGCGATCGCGGCCCGGCTTTGCCGGCATTGCGGTGCTGCGCTTTTGGACGGCGAGAACGAAGACGAATGTTCCAGCGCGTTCAACATCGAGGCGCCGCGTCTGCGCGGGATAACGCGGAAATTTTATGCGGATTGAATTGTCGAGCCGCAAACGACGCCGTCGTGCACCGTAGGTGGGCAAAGGCGCGCTTTGCGCCGTGCCCACCATCTATCACCTACCCGCATCCAGAAGGGTGGGCACGGTTCGCTTTGCCCGCCCTACGAGACGGGTGAATCACGAATGCCCTACACGTGCTGGCCGCCGTTGATGTGGATCTCGGCGCCGTTCACGTAGGAACTGGTTTCCGTGCACAGCACATAGATGATCTTCGCCACTTCGTCGGGCGTGCCGAGTCGGTGCATCGGGATCTGCTGCTCGACGATCTTCTCGGTGCCCGGCGACAGGATCGAGGTGTCGATCTCGCCCGGCGCGATCGAATTGACGCGGACGCCGATACGGCCAAAGTCGGATGCCATTTCACGCGTCAATGACGCCAGCGCCGCCTTCGAGGTTGCGTAAGCCACTCCGGCAAAGGGGTGAACGCGGGAGCCTGCGATCGAGGTGACGTTCACCACCGACCCCTTGGCGGCCTTCAATTCCTCCATCAGCCCGCGTGCCATCATGATCGGCGCAAAGAAATTGACCCGAAAAACATGGCTCCAGGTATCGATGTCGGTATCCATGGTGCCGAGCCGCCCGCCGCCCGCGGCCTTCGGCGAAATCGCGGCGTTGTTGACCAGCGCATGCAGTTCGCCGGTCCCGATTCGCTGCCGAATTTCAGAAATCGCCCGCGTGGTGTCGGCGTGGTCGGCGAGGTCCACCTGGATGTGATCTTCCGGACCGGCGCCCCAGGGGCATACTTCCGGAAAGGCGTGCCGGGAGCAGGTGATGACGCGCCAGCCGGCACTGGAGAACCGGATTGCAGTAGCATGGCCGATACCACGGCTGGCGCCGGTCAGCAGCAGCGTGCGTCGGGGCGCGTTGGATGAAGAAGGCATGGAGGCTTCAGTCTTTCGAGATCAGGGATAGAGCCGCACTTTGCTCCAGCCATCGGCCGGAGCATCGCGGCGGAATTCGATGCGGTCGTGCAGGCGGAACGGTCGGTCGTGCCAGAACTCGAAACGGGTCGGCGCGATGCGCCAGCCGCTCCACCCGGGCGGGCGCGGCACCTCTCCGATCACATGCTTGGCGGCGATCAGCGCGATCGCCTGTTCGAACGCAAACCGGCTTTCCAGCGGTTGCGACTGCTTGCTGGCCCAGGCGCCGATCTGGGCCTGCCTCGGCCTTGTGGCGAAATAGGCGTCGGCTTCGGCGTCCGTCACCGGCGTGACGCTGCCGCGAATGCGGACCTGGCGGCGCAGCGATTTCCAGTGAAATAGTAAAGCCGCCTTAGGATTTGCGGCAAGTTCGCGGCCCTTTGGGCTCGCGATGTGGCTGTAGAATACGAAACCGTCGGTGTCATAGCCTTTCATCAGCACCATGCGGACATCAGGCAATCCATCGGCATCGACGGTCGCCAGCGCCATGGCGTTGGGATCGTTGGGCTCGGACTTCACCGCCTCCGCAAACCACTCGCCAAACAGCGCAAACGGTTCCGCGGCGGCGGTAAAATCACCCGATGTTAACGGTGTCGGGTGTTTGATGGAGGTTGTGTCAGTCATGTCAGGAGTCCAGAGTTGCGTCCGTTCGCGTCCGAGAGCGCGTTGCAGTCCCACTATAGGCTCGCCCTATATAGGACATGGGGACGCATTGGCCTATCGGCGATCCGGCCGGCCGGCGCGGTGATGACACTGATTCTAATTGGCGTTGGCGCAGGCGGCTGCAGCCTGTCGCGCCCGGATGCCGCCCTTGCCAAGATGGATGCCAACGAGGTCACGGGTTCGCTTCGGACGGCACCTGCCGGCGCGCCGGCGCCGACCGAGAGCGATCTTGCCTTTGCCCGCAATGCCGCCTCAGACGTCCTGACCAAGGGCGACAAGGATTCCAGCCAGCCCTGGGAGAACCCCGAGACCGGCGCCCGCGGCTCGGTGACGCCGCTGGCCGAGGCCTATTCCGCGGAGGACGGCCGTACCTGCCGGGATTTCCTGGCCAGCTACGTCAACGGCCGTGCGGAACGGTGGCTGCAGGGCGCCGCCTGTAAATCCAGCCATGGCCGTTGGGAAATTCATACGCTAAAGCCTTGGAAGCAGGGTTGAGAACTCTCCAAAAGCGTTCCAAGGCAGTTGCAAAAATGCCACTGAGACCCCAAATGAAGTGAAAGCGGGCGAATTGCCCGTCCATTTCAGGTTTGATTTTCCCGTGAAGGAGACGTGACGGATGCGCGACCCCTATGAGGTCTTGGGGGTGCAGCGGGGCGCCAGCGCTGCGGCGATCAAGAGCGCCTATCGCAAGCTCGCCAAGAAGCATCACCCCGACAGCAACAAGAACGATCCGAAGGCCGCGGAGCGTTTTTCCGAGCTCAACTCGGCCAACGAGATCATCGGCGACGAGGCCAAGCGCAAGCAGTTCGATCGCGGCGAAATCGACGCCGATGGCAAGCCGCGCTTCCAGGGCTTTCCCGGCGGCGACCCGCGCGGCCGCGCCGGTGCAGCCGGCGGGTTTGAATCCCATACCTTCCGCACCGGCGGCGGCCCCGGCGGCATGGGCGGCGCGGGGTTCGAGGACATCCTCAACAGCATGTTCGGCGGCGGGGCCGCCCGGGGCGGCGCGCGGGCCGGCCGAAGCAGTCCGTTTGAGTTCGACACCGGCGGGATCGGGCTCGACCTCGATCTCAGCGTCGCCATGACGGTGTCGCTGGAGGAGGCGGTAAAGGGTGGGGAGAAGCGCGTCCGGTTGCCGAACGGCAAGGAACTCAATGTCAAAATCCCGGCTGGCGTCGTGGCCGGTCAGCAGATCCGGCTCAAGGGGCAGGGCGAGACGGCGCATGGCCATCCCCCCGGCGATCTCCTGATCACGGTCAGCATCGCGGCACATCCGTTCTTCAAGGTCGACGGCAGCGATCTGCGCGTCGATCTGCCGATCACGCTGTATGAAGCCGTGCTTGGCGGCAAGGTTCGCGTGCCGACGCTCGGCAGCGCGGTCGAACTGTCGATCCCGAAAAACACCTCCAGCGGCCGCACGTTCCGCCTCAAGGGCAAGGGCCTGCCGAAGCCGGGCGGTGCGGGCGACCTCTATGTCACGACCCGCATCATCCTGCCCGACGGGAACGATGCCGAGCTTGAGGCATTGATGCAGAGGTGGCGCGACGGACACCCCTATAATCCACGCAGTGATCTCAGCTGAGCAAAAAAGAGCCTGTAAAAAAGGGCGGCCTCGAGAGGGGGACCAGCGCGGTACAAAAACCCAATCGAGGCCGCTTGCGCCGATCGGCGGATCGAGCGCTACTCATTTTCGCGTGATCACCCAGTGCGATAATGAGACGCGTCGATGTCTTGATTCCAGATTTTCGATGTCAGAATTTGGACTGGGGTGATAACTGCCGGCCTGATCCGCTCCGGTTGAATCAGTACGGCTTCCAGCCATCGTTTTGACGTAACCGACGTCATTGCGCGCGATCGCGCGATCGATCAGCCTCCGGCCTTCTCCATCTGGTCGTAGACCGATTGCGCGATCTGGGTCAGCCGGCCGCGGTCGCTGACGCCGCTCACCACATAAGCCACGCCGCGATCGGCCCAGAACAGCGCGCCATCGTTGCCCTGCGATGAGTATCGCATCTGCGCCGCCGCGGAGTCCGCCTTCGCGGTGTAGATCGTGAAGCGTTCGCCCGAGGCGCTCTCATACATCAGGAACGATGCAGGCCCGGTCGGGCCCGGCAACAGCCGCCCGCCGACCAGCTTCAATCCCGCGGCGGCCAGTTCGGGCGCGCGCACGTCCCAGCCGCAGCGCTTGGTCAACCATTGCTGCAGATGCGTGAGTTCGCTGCCGGGCACCTCGACCGGATGACGGACCTCGACCACATAGAGCCGGTGCGCATCGAGCGCATCCACCGTGAAACTCTGGAACGTCGAGGGCGCCGCCGCGACGCCGTGCGCCATCCAGCCGACGCTGCCGCCCGCGATGAACGCCGCCAGCGTCGCCGCGATTGCGCCGTAGACCCATTGGCGCGGCTGTCGCACCAGCCGCTCGATCTCGAGCCGCTTCGGCACCGCCTCGTCGGCGACCGAATCGTAGCGCGCGTGGAGCGCTTCGGCCATCGCGCGCCATGACTCCACCCGCGCGGCATCGTCGGGATGCGCTGTAAGCCACGCCTCGACGTCGCCGCGCCGTTCCGGCGGCAACTCGCCGTCGACGTAAGCATGCAGCTCGTCTTCGGTGACGGGAATCTTGGGATCGGTCATTGTCGTCTCTGTCCAGTCCTGATCGAAAATTGCAAAAAACCAACGCGCCTGAATCTACGCTCCCTAAAACCGACGTTCCTTCAGTCAGCCTCTGCCATGCATGAAGCCTGACATTGCGCTTCCATCATTTCACCCGCCGCAGTGCGGTGCGCTCGCCCTCTAGCGACGCTTTCACATGAGCCCGCGCGCGGGCAAGCCGGGACATTACGGTACCGATCGGGACGCCCTGAATGTCGGCGACCTCGCGGTAGCTCAATCCTTCCAGCATCACCAGCAGCAGCACGGAACGCTGTTCTTCCACCAGCGTCGCCAGTGCGCGGGCGATGTCGCGTCCTTCGGCCTCGGTGCCGCTGGCGTCCGGATTGTTGTCGAGCAGCGGCATGAATTGCGGCCGCCGCGCCAGCGATCGCCGCCGGTTCTTGTTGAGGTTGGTCAGGATGGTGTAGAGCCAGCTCCTGACGTCACCGCCGAGAAACAGCCGCTCCGAGCGCAGCGCCCGCACCAGCGTATCCTGCACCAGATCGTCGGCGATATCGGCATCGCGTGCGAGCGCGCGCGCGTACCGGCGGAGCGCCGGAATCATGGCTTCGACACTTTGACGAAACGCGGTCATTGGCACCAGATCTTCTGCTAGGTCCGGCGCGAACGCCTTACCCAACATAACACCCAAATGGCGCGTCTATTCCTGTGATGGCGGTCAGCGGGAAACAGCGTTAACCGGGGCGGATTTGGGCTGTACCCCGCTGGAGTGCTGGTGTACCTCCAACCCCTCAATTCGAGCTGGACTGGAAACCGGATGGCGCGAAATTCAGGTCTGATGCAGGGCAAGCGCGGAGTGATCCTCGGCGTCGCCAATAACCGCTCGCTCGCCTGGGGCATCGCCAAGGCCTGCCGCGAGGCCGGCGCCGAAATCGCGCTGACCTGGCAGGGCGATGCGCTGAAGAAGCGGGTCGAGCCGCTGGCCAAAGAACTCGGCGCTCTCCTGCTCGGCCATTGCGACGTCACCGATGCCGCGACCATCGACGCGGCGTTCGATGCGCTGCGGGAAAAATGGGGCAAGATCGACTTCGTGGTGCATGCGATCGCGTTCTCCGACAAGGATGAGCTCGACGGCCGCTATCTCGACACCACCGCCGACAATTTCTCCAGGACCATGTTGATCTCCTGTTACTCGCTGACCGCAATCGCGCAGCGCGCCGAAAAGCTTTTGACCGACGGCGGCTCGATCCTGACGCTGACCTATTACGGCGCCGAGAAGTGGATGCCGCATTACAACGTGATGGGCGTCGCCAAGGCGGCGCTGGAGGCCAGCGTGCGCTATCTCGCCGCCGATCTCGGCGAGAAGAACATCCGCGTCAACGCGATTTCGGCCGGGCCGATCAAGACGCTGGCGTTTGCCGGCATCGCCGACTCCCGCTACCTGCTGAAGTGGAACGAAATCAACGCGCCGCTGCGCCGCAACGTGACCATCGAGGAAGTCGGTGACAGCGCGCTGTATCTGCTTTCGCATCTGTCGCGCGGCGTCACCGGCGAGGTGCACCACGTCGATTCCGGCTATCATGTCCTCGGCATGAAGCGTCCCGAGGCGCCGGATATCTCGCTCTCGCTCGGCAAGGAATAGCGCCAAGTCCGATGTCTGCGCCCGTCATCTATTACATTCGCCATGGCGAGACGTCGTGGAATGCGGAAGGCAGGCTGCAGGGCGTACTGGATATTCCCCTGAACGATGTCGGCCGCAAGCAGGCCGCGGAAGCCGGCAACATCCTGGCCGGTCTGTTCGCGCGCGATGGCCGCAGCAAATCCTCGCTGTCGTTTGTCGCCAGTCCGCTGATCCGGGCCCGCGCGACCATGGAGCTGGTGCGCGGCGAACTGAAACTGCCGCTCGCCGATTACGCGCTCGACGACCGCCTGCGTGAAATCGCCTACGGCCGATGGGAAGGCTCGACGCTGCCCGAGATGCAGGTGGCCGACCCCGAACTGTTCGCCAGGCGCCAGAGCGAAAAATGGACGGTGGCTCCCCCGGGCGGCGAGAGCTATGTGGCGGTGCAGGCGCGAATGCAGGATTGGTATGCCTCGCTGCAGATCGACACCGTCGCGGTGGCGCATGGCGGCACGGCGAGGGCGCTGATGGTGGCGCTCGGCCTCGAAACGCCGGTCAGCGCGGCCGACCTGACCATCGAGCAGGGCGCGGTCTATGTGTTTCGTGACGGGGGCCTGGAGAAGTATAGTTAAGAATTGCGCTGTCATTCCGGGGCCCCCGAAGGGCGAACCTCAGATGTGCAGTTGCACATCGGGGAATCTCGGGATTCCGGGCTCGATGCTTCGCATCGCCCCGGAATGACGGTGGGTTTGACCGCCGGGGGCGCGCGCGTTACCACACAGCCCTATCCGGCGGTATCGAGCTCAAAATGTCCTTCAACACCTTCGGCCATATGTTCCGGGTCACGACCTTTGGCGAGAGCCACGGGATCGCGATCGGCTGCGTGGTCGATGGCTGCCCGCCGCTGATCGCGCTGACATCAGAGGACATCCAGCACGATCTCGACCGCCGCCGTCCGGGCCAGTCGCGCTTCACCACCCAGCGCCAGGAGGCCGACGCGGTGAAGATTCTGTCCGGCGTGATGGCGCATCCCGAGACCGGCGCGCAGGTGACGACGGGAACGCCGATCGCGCTTCTGATCGAGAACACCGACCAGCGCTCGAAGGACTATTCCGAGATCAAGGACAAGTTCCGGCCGGGCCACGCCGACTTCACCTATGAGGCCAAATACGGACTGCGCGATTATCGCGGCGGCGGCCGTTCGTCGGCGCGCGAGACCGCGACGCGGGTCGCGGCCGGCGCCATCGCGCGCAAAATACTGCCCGAGGTAAAGGTGCGCGGCGCGCTGGTGCAGATGGGCCCGCACAAGATCGACCGCGACAAATGGGACTGGGACGAGATCGCGCGCAATCCGTTCTTCTGCCCGGACAAGGACAAGGCTGCGTTCTTCGAAAGCTATCTCGACGGCATCCGCAAGAGCGGCTCGTCGATCGGCGCGGTCATCGAAGTGGTCGCCGAAGGCGTGCCGCCCGGCCTTGGCGCGCCGATCTACGCCAAGCTCGATGCCGAGCTTGGGGCGGCGATGATGAGCATCAACGCGGTGAAGGGCGTCGAGATCGGCGCCGGCTTCGGCGCTGCGGAATTGTCCGGCGAGGAGAACGCCGACGAGATGCGGACCGGCAATAACGGCACGCGCTTCCTGTCGAACCATGCCGGCGGCGTGCTCGGCGGCATCTCCACCGGCCAGCCGGTGGTGGTGCGCTTTGCCGTCAAGCCGACCTCGTCGATCCTCTCCCCGCGCCAGACCGTCGATCGCATGGGCGCCGACACCGATATCATGACCAAGGGCCGCCACGACCCCTGCGTCGGCATCCGTGCGGTGCCGGTCGGGGAAGCCATGATGGCCTGCGTGCTGGCGGATCATCTGTTGCGGCATCGCGGGCAGGTCGGCTAACGGGCTGCATTGCCGCAACGTCAAGCGTTCCGGTCGTCTTGACGCGCGCGGCTCTTGCGCGGCAAATACCGGCGTCATGAATGCATCAGAACTGCAGAAGCTGACCGACTGGCTGATCGACGGCGGGAGATCCGCAGCCAGCCCCAGCAGGTTCATGGCCGAAACCTGCGAGCGGATGGTTGCAGCAGGCCTGCCGCTCTGGCGTGTCGGCATCTTCGTTCGCACCCTGCATCCAGATATTTACGGGCGCAATTTCATCTGGAAGCCGGGCGCCGAGGTCGAGCTCGGCACGGTCGATTACAAGATTTTGGAGTCGCCGGATTTCCGCACCAGCCCGCTGATCATCGTGTTTCAGCAGGGGCTGGAGGTTCGCGCCCGCATCGACGATCCCGCGAGCAAGCGCTTCCCGATCGTCGAGGAAATGCGCCCCGAGGGTGTAACGGATTACGTTGCGATGCCGCTGCCATTCATCAATGGAACGGTCAACGCGTCGAGCTGGACCACGAAGCAGCCGGGTGGATTTACGGATGAACAATTGGCGGCGCTACGGCAGGTCGTGACGCCGCTGGCGCGCGTGATCGAAATCTTCAGTCTGACGCGTACCGCCACGAGCCTGCTCGATACCTATGTCGGCAACCGCGCCGGCGAAAAGATTCTCGGCGGCCAGATCAGGCGCGGCCACACCGATATGATGAACGCCGCGATCTGGTTGTCGGATCTGCGTGGCTTCACCGCGCTGTCGGATCGGCTGCCGGCAGAAACGGTGGTGGACATTCTCAATCAATATTTCGACTGCCAGGTCGCCGCGATAAGGACACATGGCGGTGAGGTTCTCAAATTCATGGGGGACGGGCTGCTCGCGGTATTTCCGATCGACGAATATGTCGGCGACGCCCAGCAGGTTTGCAGCCACGTGCTGGAAGCCGCGCAGGAATCCCGCGCCAGCATCGAGGCGCTGCATTATCCGATCGGGGACGTGGTCGAACGTTTCCGTTTCGGCGTCGCGCTGCATGTCGGAAAGATTCTGTACGGCAATATCGGCGGCGGCAACCGGCTCGACTTCACCTGCATCGGCCCCGCCATCAACCTCGCCGCCCGGCTGGAAAAGATCGCCAGCCGCCTCCATCGCACCGTGGTGGCGTCGGAAGGTTTTGCCGGCATCTGCCGGGGCGGCTGGAGCGACCTCGGCGAGTTTCCGGTTGCCGGCTTTTCAAAGGCCGCGCGGGTCTACGGCCTGGTCGACGAAACGCCGGCGAGCTGACGCCGGCGGCCGCCGCTCACTTCTTCGCGCATTCCTTCGAGCCGGGTTTCTGCTCCACACATTTCGGCTGCTGGGGAACGGTATACACGACGACGGGCTGTGGCCGCGGATGATGATGCTGATGCAGGACGGGCTGGCCGACGGGCTTCACTACCGTATTGGTACGAATGGCGGGATTGACGCGAACGACCGGAGCGACATGAACGACCGGCGCGACGTGAACGATCGGGGCGACGTGGACGACGGGAGCGATATATGTGCCGGCCATCGCCGGCGTCGAGATCAGCAGCAATGTGGTAGCGACGATTTTCTTCATGGCCTTCTTGTTCCCCTTGTGAACGGCAGCAGATAGCTTCCGGCGACCGGCGCCGGTCGTGCGTGTTGCGTTGGTCGCGACAATGTCGGTGGTGAAGGCCGCGGATCGTCGGCGTGCGGTACGATGGACTTGTGGGTCTGTTTCTCGGTCAGCGAATGTCTATCATGAGTGGTAAAGACAAATAGCGGAGACGTAAAGTGGTCGTTGGCGAGAAAGCTTTTGGGGTCGGCAGCGCAGCGTCCGTCGCGGATTTCGCTGCGTTCGATCCGGCCTGCGCCCGAACGCGCTATTCCTCCGGCTCGGTCGTGAACAGCAGCGGATAGCCCTTGGCGCGGCCGGCATCGGTGGCGCGGGTGGCCTTGGTCTCGGCGACGTCCTTGGTGAAGACCGCAACCACGCAGACGCCGCGCCGATGTGCCGTTATCATGACCTTGTGGGCCTGGTCCTCGGTCATGCGGAATTCCGCCTTCAACACGGTGACGACGAATTCGCGCGGCGTGTAGTCGTCATTGACGAGGATGACTTTGTGCAGGCGCGGCCGTTCGGTCTTGGTCTTGACCCTGGTTTTCGGCGTGACGACGGTTTCGGGCATTCCCGGCACCTCCTGGCGCCTTGCGGTTGTTCGACGAGAATATCGCCTTCCTGCCGGCCGTGGAACCCGCGGCTGCGCAGTCCGTCATTGCAGCGGCTGCACGGTGCGCAAATAGGCGACGATATCGGCCAAATCAGAGCCCTTGAGCGCCGCGTAATAGCCATAAGCCATTGGCGGCTTCAGCGCCCGTCCGTCGCGCGCGACGCCGTTTGTAATAGCCCGGACGATTTCCGCATCGGTCCATGCGCCGATGCCGGCCGTTGGATGCGATGTGATGTTGGCGGCGGTGCTGCTTGCGGTACCGTCCGGCGATCCTTCGCGCAGCGGGAAAACCCTGCCGCCGCGGCCAAGGCCGGTCTTGAAATCGGACACGCCGCGCGACCATGCCGAATGGCATTCCATGCAATGGCCGATGGTGACGAGATAGGCGCCGCGCCGGACCGGATCGGCGAACATGGATTTACTGAAACCCGCATCGGCGTCCGGATAGGGATCGCGACGCACCGCGACCTTGTAGACGGGATCGGGAACCTGGTTCCGGACCGGCTTGACGGTGCGCAAGTAGGCGATGACGGCATCGAGATCGTCCGGCAGCAGCGCCTTGTAGAAATTGGCCGGCATGATCGCCGCGAGCGCAACGCCGGAAAGATGGCCATGGTCCGGGCGCATGCCTTCCACCAGCGCGCGCCTGATCTCGGCATCGCTCCAGCTTCCAATTCCGGTCTCGGCGTCGGGCGTGATGTTCGGCGCGGTGGCGTCGAAGGCCGGCGTTGTGAAAGAGAGGCCGCCGGACAGTGCCCGGTCGGCGATCAGCTTGCCTTCGCCATCGCGCGGGGTGTGGCAGTTGCCGCAGGCCATGATGGTGTTGACGAGATAGTCGCCGCGCTCGGCCGGCGTTTCCGCTTTGGCCCCGTTTGAGACGGCCAGCAGTAATGCGCAAGCCGCGATGCCGATGCGAAGCATGATGTTCCCCCTGCAGCGATTATGTATCGCACGTCCGTTCGGGGACAGGCAACGTTTGCCCAAATCGGGGCGACGGCCGGGCTAACCTGCGGGCTAACCTGAATGTGAAGGACAAATGATGTTCGCCCTTTGCGCGGCCAAATTTGCATGTCACCATCCCCTCCAGACGACGGGAGGGCCGCTATGCGCTGGTATGTCTCGATCGGGGCTGTGCTTGTCGCGGGCGTGCTGGCCAGCGGCGATGTCGCCGGTGTGGCGGCGCCGAGCCCGGCGGCGCAGCCGGGCGATCGATTGGCCGACAAGGAAGCCACGCCCTCCGTCGACGTCGAACTGGCCCTCGCCGTCGATGTCTCCTATTCGATGGACATGGATGAACTGGCGATCCAGCGCGAGGGTTACGCGCAGGCCCTCGTTTCCAAGGAGTTCCTGCAGGCGCTGAAGACCGGCCCGAACGGCAAGATCGCGGTGACCTATTTCGAGTGGGCGGCCTCCAGCGACCAGAAGATCATCATCCCGTGGCGGGTGATCGACGGCCCCGAAACCGCGGACGCCGTCGCCGCCGAAATCATGAAGACCCCGATCCGCCGGGCGTCGCGCACCTCGATCTCGGGTGCGATCAACTTCGCGATGCCGCTGTTCGACGAGAATCCGCATCGCGGCATCCGCCGCGTGATCGATATTTCCGGCGACGGTCCCAACAACAATGGCGGGCCGGTCGTGCAGGCGCGCGATGCCGCGCTGGAGAAGGGCATCGTCATCAACGGCCTGCCGATCATGGTGAAGGAGCCGTCCTATTCCACCATGGATATCGACAATCTCGACTTCTATTACGAGGACTGTGTCATCGGCGGCCCCGGTTCCTTCGTGGTGTCGATCAAGGACCGCGAGAAGTTCAAGGAGGCGATCCGCACCAAGCTGCTGCTCGAAGTCGCGGGCCGCACCCCGGAACGCAAGGTCGTGCCGGCGGCCGAAAAGGAGCCGCGCGTCAGCTGCCTGATCGGCGAGAAGATCTGGCAGGACCGCTGGGGGCGATAGGGCCGTCGCCAGCGTAGGGGTGGGCAAGGTGGTCGGCGGACGTTGGCCTTGGTCAACCTTGGGATTGATGACGAGATCGAACTTGGTTGGCGGCTCGATGGGAGGGGCAGCCGGTTTCGCGCCGCGCAAAATCCTGTCGTGGTGTCTAAATTGAAACGTGTCGCCCGATCTCAACGACCTGATCGCTGGGGAGGCGGAAGAAGTCGCTAACATGGACGGCGTTGCGCTCCATCACAGCAAAGAACCGCTCCTGCCAGGCAGGCAAGCCCATGCCGTCTTCGCGGCCGACCACCGTCTCATGGCCCACATAATAGGTCACGTCGTCGAGGTCGATGGTGCATCCCTGCGCCTTGCTGGCCGTAAGCAGTTCCGGAATATGCGGGCGCTCCATGAAGCCGAAACGCGCTTCCGCACGCCAGAAATTTGGCGCGACTTCGTCGATTGTCATGCGGTTGCCGGGCGCGACCCACGGCACCGACTGGATTTCCACGCGCAGTACGAAGAGATGCTCATGCAATGCACGGTTATGCTTGACGTGCCAGGCCATGACCGGCGGCGTATCGCGCTCGGTCCGGGTCAGGAACACGGCCGTGCCGGGAACGCGTGGAATGCCTTTGGATTGAATATCCTTCATGAATTCCGGGATGGGGATCAGAGATTCATGGATTCGAGCCATCACGGCCTCCGCTCCGCGATGCCAGATCCACATCACGCTGTAGACAGAGATAGCCAGGATAAGCGGCACATACCCGCCCTCGGCAATCTTTGTCAGGTTAGCAAGGAAGAAGGCGCTATCGACGATGAGAAAGAAGGCTGCAACGGAGCCGGCAGCTAACATGCTCCAGCCCCAGACCTCGCGCATCGCAATGAAAAGCAGTGCCGACGTCATCAGCATCGTCAGCGAAACCGCGATGCCGTAGGCAGCCGCCAGATTGTCAGATTTGCCAAACCCGATTGTGAGCCCGAGAGTTACGAACATCAGCAGCCAGTTGACGACACCGACGTAAATCTGGCCGTAACCTTCCGATGAGGTCTGCTTGATCAGCAGCCTTGGCAACCAGCCGAGCTGAATTGCCTGCCGCGTCATCGAGAAAGCGCCCGTTATGATCGATTGGCTGGCAATGATCGTCGCTACTGTCGCAAGCGTGATGAGCGGAATCAGGAGCCCCCCGGGACAAAGCCGAAAGAAAATATTGCCGTCCGTCGGGACACCTTCAAGAACCAGTGCCGCCTGCCCGGCATAGTTGAGGATCAGACTGGGGAAGACGACCGCGAACCATGCCAGTGTAATGGGGCCCCTACCGAAATGACCCATATCGGCATAGAGGGCTTCAGCGCCGGTGACGCAGAGAAACACCGCGCCCAAAACCAGAAAGCCGGTTCCCCCATGTGAGAACAGATACGACAGACCGTAGACAGGATTGAGCGCGGCGAACACGGAAGGATGCCGGACGATGCCTGAAATTCCCATCAACGCGAGGGCGACAAACCAGAGCAGCATTACTGGACCAAAATAATGGCCGATCGCTGCTGTTCCCCGTGACTGGATGGCAAACAGCGCGAGCAGAATCGCCGCGGCGGCGGGAACAACATAGGACTGAAATACCGGAGTAGCCATGTTCAGGCCCTCCAGTGCCGACAGCACCGAAATCGCCGGCGTAATCGCCCCATCGCCGTAGATCAGGGCCGCCCCGAACAGGCCGACCGCCACGATGGTAGGCCGCCGTTGCTTCTTAACTCCCAACAAGGCCATCAAGGCTAGAATGCCACCCTCGCCGTCATTGTCGACGCGCATAGCGAACGAGACATATTTGACCGTTGTAATGATGAAGAGAGTCCAGAGCACCAGCGAAAGCGCGCCCAGGATAATACCTGCGTCGGGAGGGCCTTCGGTGGTGCCGAGAATGGTCTTGAACGTATAAAGAGGGCTGGTCCCGATATCGCCAAATACGATACCGAGCGCGGACAGACCGAGCGTTTGCAGCTTACCCTGCGGAGCTTGTCGCGCTGCCTCGGCAGCAGTGGTTGCTGGATTTTCGGTCAATGTGCCGTCCAGAACAGAAATTTGATTGCCCGAAAGCAAACAGCCTTCCGGGCGATCATGTTACTTCATTGGATAAAGCCGGAGTTATGGCAATAGCCAATCGCTTTCCCTGCAAACGATCAACTTGTATTGCGACAATGAGGGCTCCTGGTTTTCGAGTGTCAAACGCCGTTGCCCGAGAAAATATAAACGGCATGGCGACGGTTGACGCGATTGTTGCGCGCAATGTTGATTGCCTCCGTTGCCCTGTCTCGCAAAGTACTCTCATGGAACCTTCAAGGATACTGGTTCTCGCAGGACCCGCGATTGCTACATGGTTAGAGGGCGGCCTTCATCAAGCTCGCATCAATCCGCATTTGGCTGCGTGCCAATGAGTCCACACCCCAGCTAGTGCGGATTTTCCAGGCTGAACAGTTCCGCCTGCTCGTCATAGGCGAACAGTTCCGCGTAACGTCCCCATGACACGATGGTTTTGAGCGTTTCGTCGGCCTGATCTTCCGCCATGTAGTCCTCGAGTTCGTTGCGGAAGCGCGCAACCGGCGCCGAGTGCGAAGGCCGCTCGTCGAGGACGCGGCGGATCAGGCCCATCACCGGCACATAGTTGATGAGATGTTCGGCGAACAGTTTCTTGCGGGCGTCGGTCTCGAGATGGGCAAAGCGCTTGCCGGCGTCCGTCAGCATGAGGTCGCCTTCGCTCAGCTGGGCAAATCTCAGCAATTGCAGGGATTCGCCGAGGTGGAATATTTCGTCGGCTTCGAGTTGCAGGCTGTTGGCGAGCACCGGCAGGTCCGCGTGCCCTGCATAGGGTGGTCCCGCGAGCGTCTCGATCAGACCCGACAGCACGTTCGACGAGACGTGCTGGAGGATCATGCCGACGCCGCTGCCGGGGATGCCCTCGATGGCCGGCGTCTTGGCCTCCGCGCGCTGCGTCATGCGGGCATAGATGCTGTCGACCAGCTGCCGGAATGCCGGATCGAGACGATTGCGCGGGTGCGGCAGGTCGACCCTAATCTCGGCCGCGATCCGGCCGGGATTGGACGAGAAGACCAGAATACGGTCGCACATCAATACCGCTTCCTCGATGTTGTGCGTCACCATCAGCACCGACTTGATCGGCAACCGGCCTTCGATCCAGAGATCGACCATGTCGGTACGCAGCGTCTCGGCGGTCAGCACGTCGAGCGCCGAAAACGGCTCGTCCATCAAGAGCAGGTCCGGATGAACCACCAGCGCCCGGGCAAACCCGACGCGCTGTCGCATGCCGCCAGACAATTCCTTGGGGTAGGCGGACTCGAAGCCGTCGAGACCGATCAGGTCGATCGCCGCCAGCGCGCGCGTGCGGCGTTCGACGCTGTCGATTCCAAGCGCCTCCAGTCCCAGTTCGACGTTCTGCAGAACCGTCAGCCAGGGAAACAGCGCAAACGACTGAAACACCATCGAGACGCCGTTCGGCGGTCCCATGATCGTCTCGCCGCGGCATTTCGCATCGCCCGATGACGGCGCGATCAGGCCGGCGATAATCCGCAGCAGCGTCGACTTGCCCGAGCCGGACCGGCCGAGCAGGCCGACGATTTCGCCGGAATGAAGCGTCAGATCGACTTTTTCGAGGACCAGCAATTCCTCGCCGCTGCCTTTCGGAAATGACCGGCAGACGCCGCGGATGTCGAGCAGGCTGGCCTGATTGAGTTGATCGAGCATCGGTTTCTCCTGATCAGCCGAGGCGAAGACGGCGTTCGGCGAAGGCATAGAGCGGCCTCCAGAACAGCCGGTTGAAGAGCGTCACCAGCACGCACATGATGGCAATGCCGAGGACGACCCGGGGGAAGTCACCGGCCTCGGTCGCCGTCGCAATATAGGCGCCGAGACCGCTGGCCGTCAGATGGGTGTCGCCCCAGCTTGCGACCTCCGCGACGATGGCGGCATTCCATGACCCGCCCGACGCGGTGATCGCACCGGTGATGTAGTACGGAAAAATTCCGGGCAGGACGACCTTGATCCACCATCGCCATCCCTTCAGATGGAAGCTGCCGGCAGCCTCCCGCAGATCGGTCGGAAATGCGCTGGCGCCTGCGATGACGTTGAACAGGATATACCACTGGGTGCCCAGGATCATCAGCGGGCTGAGCCAGACGTTGGTGTTCAGGCCGTAGCGAACGATCATCACCACAAAGACCGGAAAGGCGAGGTTGGCGGGAAACGCGGCCAGGAACTGCGCCAGCGGCTGGATTCGCTCGGCCAATTTCGGCCGAAGTCCGATCCAGACCCCGACCGGCACCCATATCAGGGTCGCGAGCGCAATCAGCACGATTACACGCGCCAGCGTAATGAAGCCGTATCCGACGGCGCTGAACAGGTCCGATGGGCCCAACGTC
This sequence comes from Bradyrhizobium erythrophlei, assembly GCA_900129675.1. GTDB lineage: Bacteria > Pseudomonadota > Alphaproteobacteria > Rhizobiales > Xanthobacteraceae > Bradyrhizobium > Bradyrhizobium erythrophlei_A. The sequence continues at coordinate 1,207,225 of FSRD01000002.1, forward strand.
GCCGAGAGATATCGATAGATCCGCCAGGCCGCGTCGCCGGTGCATGCCATGACGATGGCAAGCCAGGCGGCGTCGACGATGCGTGACGGTTGGCGACGGCGTCTCGTTGCCGTTTTGAATCGGCCCGGAAGCCCGATGTGCAAATTCGAGATGGCCTTGTTGAGCGCCGCGAACGGGTAAGTCAGGACGCGAAGCGCGCGCGTCCGCCGAAACAGGTCGAGCATCCAGGATGCCGGCGCGCTCGCGGAGGCGGTCTGCTCGAAGCGGAATTTGTCGGCCCAGGCCACCACGGGGCGAAACAGCAACTGGTCGTAGGCGAGGATGACCAGAAACATGGCCAGGAGGGCATAGCCGATCGCCGCGAGATTCTGCTGTTTGATGGCCAGCGCGACATAGGAGCCGATACCCGGCAACGTGACCGTGGTGTTGCCGACCGTGATCGCTTCGGACGCCACCACGAAGAACCATCCGCCCGACATCGACATCATCGTATTCCAGATCAGGCCCGGCATGGCGAAGGGTACGTCGAGCCGCCAGAATCGCTGCCATCCGCTGAGGTGAAAGCTTTGCGACGCCTCTTCCAGGTCCTTCGGGACATTGCGCATCGACTGATACATGCTGAACGTCATGTTCCAGGCCTGGCTGGTGAAGATCGCGAACACGCAGGCGAGTTCGGCGCCGAACACCTGGCCGGGGAACAGATTCAGGAAGAACACCACAGTGAAGGTGAGGAAGCCGAGGATCGGCACCGACTGCAGGATGTCGAGCAGCGGGATCAGCACCATCTCGGCGCGGCGGCTCTTGGCGGCAAGGGCCGCATAGATGAAGGTGAAGATGATCGAGCAGACGATCGCCAGCAGCATCCGCATGGTCGTCCGCAACGCATAGGCCGGCAGATGCGCCGGGTCGAGCGTTACCGGATCAACATCGAGCGCCGACAAGGGAAGGGCGGTCTGCTCGCCGCCATAGACGATCAGCACCATGGCGCCGATCACCAGCACCAGCGCGACGGCGTCCCAGACGTTGGGCCGCAGCGCCTGCCCCAATCTCGGCGACAGAATCTCTTGAAGGGTCATCACTGTCGCCTTGTCCAGAATTCGTTATCATCACTGTGTCCGCCGTGACTGCACGGCCATCGCGTGCGAGCCCGATCAAGCCCAGCGTCCGCGAATACGTCCGGTCGGCTGCGGCGATTCATCGTGTGAATTTTTTGCAGCACAGGCATCACCGCAATCATGTCGGCGCGCTGCCGGCAAGGAAATGAAGCAATCGATTTCCTCCGTCCGGGGTTGCCGATGATCGCGTCAGAAGCCGTAGCCAGGAGAGGCGCCGTTGTTTACCCGCGCTGATGCGAATCGTTTGCAGTTGCAATAGACGATCCGGCGATTTCCGCGAAGCAACGTCGATTCCGATTTCGTTAACCTCCCGACCCTTACGTCTATCCATACAAAACCGACCGTAAAATGAATATGACAGGGCTTCGCATTTCTCCGCGACAGCATGTCCCGAAGGCTGGCGGCGCCGGCACAAGCTGCCGCAACCTGCGGCGGGGGCTCGCCGGATCGAAAGGCGAACCGGATCGGCATGATGTTCGCCACGGCAATATAGTGTGCCATCTCCTTAGGCAATCATCCGTCTTTCGTCGATCGCGATAAGCCGCGCTTAATTCTTTAGCGGTAAAGATTGCCGGATTTTAAAACCGGATAGGCCCCTCACATGCGTAGTTTCTTTCGCCTGATCGACCGTTTCCGCAGGGATAAACGCGCCAATGTCGCGATGATTTTCGGGATCACGGTGGTGCCGCTGATCTCGGCGATGGGTTGTGCGGTTGACTACTCGATGGCGACCAGAATGAGGGCGAAGCTGCAATCCGCGGCCGACGCCGCCAGCGTTGCCTCGCTTTCCCAGAAATCGGCCGGATTTACCGCGGCCTCGGCCATGTCGGGCGACGGCTCGGTTACAGCCGGTGTCACCGAGGCCAATAACATCTTTGACGGCAACGTGGGCTCGATCAGCGGTTATACGAATCTGACCCGCACCAGCACGGTCACAAAAACCGGCATCAAGCTGGCTTCCAACGTCTCGTTCAGTGCCGACGTGCCGACCAACTTTATGAGGGTGGTTGGATTGCAAAAACTGACGGTGACCGGCGTCTCGAAATCGACTGCCTCGCTGCCGCCCTATCTCGATTTTTATCTGGCGCTGGACGTTTCGGGATCGATGGGCCTGCCGTCGACACCGGCCGAAGCCCTGCGGATGCAGTCGATCAGCCCGGATAACTTTGTGCAATACCCGACCGGCTGTACCCTGGCCTGCCACTTTGCGCCGCAAAAGAGCGCGTGCGTCGATCCGCCTGTCACCGCCCCCGCGGCTCCCCCTGCCAATCCCCCTATCACTACTACGTCGTATACCCAGCGATACAATACGAATAATTATTGCATGGGCTATGTGTATTCGCGCCTCAGCCAGAGCGCGCTCTCTGCCCTCATCAACCAGGCGTCGACCTCGTCCGTAAAGAAGCAGGTTCCCGGCTTGCCGGTTGCGATGCTTCCCGGCCTGAATACGACGGTTACTCCTGGCTCGCCGAATTCGCTGATTACCGGCAACTCTAGCAGTCTGCCGTACAGCCTGTCGGCGGCTACCTCCTGCCCGACCGACGGCACCGACGCCTGCATCCAGTTGCGCCTCGACGCTGTCGGCTACGCCCTGACCCAACTGTTCGTTAAGGCCAATGCCGACGAGAAGGTGACCAATCAATTCCGAATCGGACTCTATCCGTTCATCACGGATATCGATAAGAATTATGCTCCGCTGACCTCAAGTATCAATAGCAGTGCTTCGTCGCCCGGCACCATCAATTACGCCGCCGCAAATCTCGCCACGGAACTTGATAACAATTTGAATTCAACTCTTGGCTCAGGCGGCACGCATATCGACACGGCGCTCAACAGCTTGAACACCCTGATTGTCAGTGTCGGCGACGGCAGTACGTCGAATAAGACGCAGCCTTTTATCTTCCTCGTCACCGACGGCGCACAAGACAACCAATACAAAGACGTCCCCAACGGCAGCTGGCACGGCAGCAACCACGCCACCACGCTTGATCTCCAGGGCACACTGGCGACCATTCCCTCCTGCACCAACCTCAAGAACCGCGGCATCATCATTTCCGTCCTCAACATTCCCTACCAGACGATCAACCCGGTGAACAAAACCTTTGCCGGTGACGAAGACGAATACGCCAACTGGAACATCCCGTACATTGAGCCGAGTCTTAAAGCCTGCGCATCGCCGGGCTTCTACTTCTCGGCCGGCACGCCGACGGGCATCAACGATGCCCTGAAGGCCATGTTCGACAAGGCACTGACGACCGCTCATATCACGAACTGAGCGACAGCCGGCTCGCTGCGAATAGGCGAGCCGGGTATCGCGTGCGGCTTTCGCGGGATCGCGCCCTTGCCGTCGATGTTGGGACCGTGGATCATCATGACCGTACCAAATCCAGGGCGGAAATGATTCGCGCGAAGGCTCCATCCGAACATGGCATTGCGGCCGAACTGGTCGCGGTGCTGGTGGCTGTGACCTCGGGCGAACCACGCGTGCTGACGATTCAGGATCAGTCCGCGCTGCCTTCCGGCCCGTTCGAACTGGCGCATCGCTCGCTGCAGTCGGGGATGCGCGCCTGGGTCGAGCGGCAAACCCGGCTGCCGCTGGGCTATGTCGAGCAGTTGTACACGTTCGCCGATCGCGATCGCGCCGGCGTCACCGCCAAGCACGTCATCTCCGTCAGTTATCTCGGCCTCACGCGTGAGCAGCCGGCCGCCGGCGAATATGAGGCAAGCTGGCACAGCTGGTACTCCTATTTCCCCTGGGAGGATCATCGTCAGGGGCCGCCGCCGCTGATCGAGAAGACGCTGCGGCGGGGCTTGATGGCCTTTGTGTCGGCGACGCCGGACAAGGCCGCGCGATTGGTGCGCCGGCAACGCGCCGCGATGCTGTTCGGGTTCGACGACCATGCCTGGAACGAGGATCTCGTTCTGCAGCGCTACGAACTTCTGTACGAGGCGGGTTTGATTCCGGAGGCGTTGCGCGGCCGTGCTTCCGCGCCGGTGCCGGACAAGGAGGCCGTCGCTGCCCCCGGCCACGCCATGATCCTCGATCACCGCCGGATTCTGGCCACCGGCATTGCAAGGCTGCGGGCCAAGATCAAATACCATCCGGTGGTGTTCGAATTGATGCCGGAGACGTTCACGCTGCTGCAGTTGCAGCGTTGCATCGAGGCGCTGGCCGGACGGCTGCTCTACAAGCAGAATTTTCGCCGCCTGATCGAAGGGCAGGAACTGGTTGAGGAGACTGGCGAAATGAGCCTCGATACCGGCGGCCGTCCGGCAAAATTGTTCCGGTTCCGCCGCGCGGTATTCGCGGAACGCGCCATCACCGGGAGCAAATTGCCCATTGCCACTTGACAAGGCTTATACTCAATATCATCATAAGACATGTACTCGATTGGAGTATAACTTATGGTGCGGGCAATGGAACAATTCAGTTCAGATCAGCTCTACGCAAAAGTAAGCCATGCGATCCCCGCGATCGAATGGCCGGCCTTCGCAGGCGATATCGACGCGATCCTCGCGCTGAAGCGGGACCGCAACGCCGTCATCCTCGCGCATAACTACCAGACGCCCGAAATCTACCACTGCGTGGCCGACATCGTCGGCGACAGTCTCGCTTTGGCGCGCGAAGCGATGCATGTCGAAGCCGACGTCATCGTGCTCGCCGGCGTTCACTTCATGGCCGAGACCGCCAAACTGCTCAATCCGTCCAAGACGGTGCTGATCCCGGATCGCGGCGCCGGCTGTTCGCTGGCGGATTCGATCACGCCCGAGGACGTCCGGCTGTTGCGGCAAAGCTATCCCGGCGTCCCGATCGTCACTTACGTGAACACGTCGGCCGCGGTGAAGGCCGAATCCGACATCTGCTGCACGTCGGGCAATGCGCGGGCCGTGATCGAGTCGCTCGGCGTCGAGCGCGTCATCATGCTGCCCGACGAATATCTCGCCAGGAACATTGCCGCCGAGACCAAGGTCAAGGTGATCACCTGGACCGGGCATTGCGAGGTGCACGAGCGCTTCAGCGCCGAGGAAGTACGGCAATTGCGCGAAAATCATCCGGGCATCGTCGTGCTCGCGCATCCGGAATGTCCCCCGGAGGTGCTGGCCGAGGCCGATTTCGCCGGCTCCACGGCGGCGATATCCTCCTATGTCGCCAAACAGCGGCCGCCGCGCGTGGTGCTGCTGACGGAATGCTCGATGAGCGACAACATCGCGATCCAGTACCCCGATCTCGAATTCATCCGGCCCTGCAATCTCTGCCCGCACATGAAGCGGATCACGCTTGGCAATATCCGCCATGCGCTGGAGACGATGAAGCACCAGGTCACGATTGACGACGGCGTCGCCGTGCGCGCACGCCTCGCGGTCGAGCGGATGCTGGAGGTAAAATGACAGCCATTCACGATACCGACGGCGCGGCCGTGATCATCGGCGGCGGCCTCGCCGGATTGACGGCCGCGCTGGCGCTGGCGCCACAACCGGTGCTGCTTGTAACCATGGCGCCGCTTGGTTTTGAGGCCTCCAGCGCACTCGCGCAAGGCGGCGTCGCCGCCAGTCTCGGCGCCGACGACGGCGTGCCGTTGCATCTGGCGGACACGCTGGCTGCCGGCGACGGGCTTTGCGACCGGGCGGTCGCATCCGCCATTCTCGCGTCGGCGCCGGCGGCGATCGAGCGACTGGTGCGGTTCGGCGTCGAATTCGACCGCGACGCCGGCGGCAACATTCTTCTTGGTCTCGAGGCGGCGCATTCGCGGCGCCGCATCGTTCATGCCGGCGGCGACGCGACCGGCCGGGACATCATCCGTGCGCTGGCCCGCAAGGTTGACGAGACGCCGTCGATCACCGTGTGCGAGGCGACGGCCGCGCGGCGCCTGATCGTCGACGACAATGCCGTGCGAGGTGTTCTCTGCGAGACGGCGCAGGGGCCAGTCGTGTTCGCCACCGGTCGCGCCGTGATCGCGACCGGCGGCATCGGCGGGCTGTTCCTGCACACCACCAATCCGGCCGGGTCGTTTGGCCAGGGCATCGCGCTTGCGGCCCGCGCCGGTGCCGATATGGCCGATCTCGAATTCATTCAATTCCACCCGACAGCGCTCGACAGTAAATCCTTTCCGCTCAAGCTGATCAGCGAGGCGGTGCGAGGCGAGGGCGCAATCCTGATCGACGAGCGGGGCGATCGCTTCATGGCGAACGCGCCCGGCGCGGAGCTGGCGCCGCGCGATGTCGTCGCGTGCGCGGTGTGGCGTCATCTGGCGGCCGGACACCGGGTGTTTCTCGACGCGCGGAACGTTGCAGGGTTGGACGTCGCGCGGCGTTTCCCGACCATCACGGCACTTTGCCGCGAGGCCGGGATCGATCCGGTCACGCAGCCGATCCCGATCCGCCCCGCCGCGCATTATCACATGGGCGGCATTGCCGTGGACCAGCGCGGACGGACGTCGGTCGACGGGCTCTGGGCCTGCGGCGAGGTTGCTTCTACTGGCCTGCATGGCGCCAACCGCCTCGCCAGCAATTCGCTGCTGGAGGCGGCGGTGTGCGGTGGCTGGGTCGCGCGGGATGTTGCCGCAACCGCGGCGACCGGACGGCGCCCACCGCGGCTGCCCGAGAGTAGCGCTCTCCGCAGCGATCCGGCTTCGGTTCGTCCGATCCTGTCGCGTGCTGCCGGCGTCTTGCGCGATGGCGACGGTTTGCGCGCGGCGGCGCGGGCGCTTTATCCGCTCGCGGTCTCGCACCAGGCGGCAAGCGACCCCGCGATCGTCGGCCTGATGATCGTGATGTCAGCCTTGCGCCGCCGCGAAAGCCGGGGCGCACATGCCCGCACCGATTTTCCCGAACACGCCGACACCGCGCGGCGATCGACGCTGCGCCTCGATGATGCCCTCGAGGCGGCGAGGGACTTCGTTCCCGAACCGGTCATCTGATCCAAGGAAACACCATGACGCCTTCGCCGCTCCCGACGGTCATGATCGAGCCTTTGGTTCGCATGGCGCTGCTTGAAGATCTCGGCCGGGCCGGCGATCTCACCACCGATGCGATCGTGCCGGCGGGGCACCGCGCGACGACGGTCCTGGTGGCGCGCCAGCCCGGTGTGGTCGCAGGCCTCGATCTGGCGCGGCTGGCCTTTCAGCTGATCGATCCGGCGATCGAGATGCGCGTCGAACGTGGCGATGGCGCAGCGCTCGCCCCGGGCGATGTGATCGCCACCATCTCCGGCCCCGCGCGCGGCATTTTGACGGCGGAGCGGGTCGCGCTGAATTTACTGTGCCGCCTCAGCGGCATCGCGACCGCAACCGCAAGCGTGGTGGCGGCGGTCCGGGACACCAGGACCGACATCGTCTGCACGCGCAAGACCACGCCGGGTTTGCGCGCGATCGAGAAATACGCGGTGCGGGTCGGCGGCGGCAGCAATCACCGGTTCGGTCTCGACGATGCGGTCTTGATCAAGGACAACCATGTCGCGATCGCCGGCAGCGTCACCGAGGCGTTGAAGCGGGCCAAAAGCGGCGTCGGCCATTTGGTCAAGATCGAACTCGAGGTCGATACGCTGGACCAGCTCCGCGAGGCGCTCGATCACGGCGTCGATGCCGTGCTGCTCGACAACATGAATCCGGAAACCCTGACCAGGGCGGTCGCGATGGTTGCCGGCCGCGCGGTGACGGAAGCCTCCGGCCGCATCACGCCCGCCACCGCGCCGTCGATCGCCGCCACCGGCGTCGACCTGATCTCGATCGGCTGGCTGACCCACAGCGTCAGCGTTCTCGACATCGGGTTAGATTTCAGGAATTGAAACGGGGAAGGTCTCTCTTCTCCCTCGCCCCGCGCTTGCGGGGAGAGGGCGTAGGCGGCCTTTGGCCGCCGTACTTGATAGAAGGACGCCGATGCGAAGCATCGGCTATGGTGAGGGGCTCTCTCAACGTACTCGCTCGCGGATAGTCCCCCTCACCCGGATTGCTTCGCAATCCGACCTCTCCCCGCAAGCGGGGCGAGTTGACCTCAGCGCTTGCGCCCGAACCTTGCCACCAGCTCGATATGCGGCGTGTGGCGGAACTGGTCGACCGGCGTGACGCCTTCGATTGTATAGCCGCCATCGATCAGGATTTTTGCATCGCGTACAAAGGTCGCGACACTGCAGGACACCGCGACCACCGTCGCGACCTTGCTGGCTGCGAGTTGGGTTGCTTGCGCCTGCGCGCCCTGCCGCGGCGGGTCGAACACGACGGCCTCGTAGTCGCGCAATTCCTGCGGCATCAGCGGCCGCCGGAAGAGATCGCGCGCCTCCGCCTTGAGCGGCTTCAGGCCTGAGGTCGATGCCGCCGCCTTCTGCAGCGCGGCGATAGCACCGGCGTCGCTGTCGAAGGCGGCGATTCGCGACTTCCGGGCCAGGCGAAGCGCGAACGGCCCGACCCCGCAAAAAAGATCGGCGATATATTTGGCGCGCACGCAATGATCCGCCACCAGCGCGGCCAGTGCCTCTTCACCGGCGACAGTGGGCTGCAGGAACGAGCCCGGCGGCAGGATCACTTGCGCGGTGCCGGCCGTGATCGTTGGCGGCGTCCGCATCAGGACCAGTTCGCCGTGGCGCGTCAGCCGCGCCAGGCGATGCTGTTCCGCCACGCGCGACAACGCCGCGATGGTTTTGGTGGGTACCGGACCGGAGCCGCGCACGTCGACATCGAGGCCGGTGTCGGTCGCCGTGATCTGGATGTCGAGCGGCTTCCCGGTCGATATCAATGGTTCGGCCAGCGCCCATGCCGCATCGAGCGCGCCGTCGAGGCCGGGGCTAAGGATAGGGCAGCGGTCGACCGGAATGATGTCGTGGGAACCTGCGGCCGAAAAGCCCACCTTGAGTACGTCGTGCGTCCCCATCCGCGCGTGCAAAGTGACGCGCCGCCGGCCGAGGCCGTGGGCGTCGATCAGCGGATGAACTTCGCAATCGAGCTTTGCCTGCGCCAGCATCTCGACCACCAGATTGCGCTTCCAGGCATGGTAGTGCCCACTTTCCCAATGCTGGATCGCGCAGCCGCCGCAGATGGCAAAGTGCGGACAGAACGGCGCGATCCGTTCCGGGCTTGCGTGCTCGACTTGCAGCAGACGCCGGCGGTCGGGATGGCCCGGCACCGGCGCCACCTCGACCGTCTCGCCGCCAAGCGTATAGGGCACATAGACGTTCCCGCCGCCGGCGAGGGCGACGCCGTCGCCGAAATGTCCGACATGATCGATGACGAGGTGCTCAGCCACGGCGCGCGCCGAGGAAGAATTCGATATTGCCGTCGCCGCCGGTGATCGACGACGGAAACACCTGGATATCGGTGCATCCGAGCGAAGCCGCGAACGCCGTGATGTCGTCGCAGATTTCCTGATGCACCATCGCATTGCGGATGATGCCGTGCTTGGAATGCTTTCGCGACGCCTCGAATTGCGGCTTGATCAGCGCCAGAAGACTCATCGGCGCCGCCGCCAGCGACAATGCCACCGGCAGCACGGCTTTCAGTGAAATGAAGCTGACGTCGATGACGACGATGTCGGGCCGGGCGGGCAGGCGCTTGCCCTCAAAGCTGCGGATATCGGTCGCCTCCATCGATACGACTTTGGGATGGCTTTGCAGCGAGGGATGCAACTGGCCATGGCCGACGTCGATGGCGAAGACGAGGCTGGCGCCATTCGCCAGCAACACTTCGGTGAAGCCGCCGGTCGATGCGCCGACGTCGAGGCAGACATGGTTCTCGATGTCGATCGGATATTGCTCCAGCGCGCCTGCAAGCTTGACGCCGCCGCGCGAGACATAGGGATGCGCGGGCTGCGCCGACAATTCCGCGTCGGCGGCGATGGTTTCCGAGGCTTTCAGCACCGGCTTGCCGTCGGCGATCACGCCGCCGGCCTCGATCGCCGCCCGCGCCCGGGCCCGGCTTTCGAACAGGCCGCGCTCGACCAGCACGACGTCGGCGCGCTTGCGGGGAGTTGGCTCGATTTCGCGCTTGTTGGTCAATTTCGGTCCGATTTGCTTGTTGCGCGATCCGCGGCGAGGCGAACGCAGGCGTCGAACGAGGTGAGATCATGCCAGAGATCCGCAGACGCGATCTTTGGCGCGACCAGCGGACAACCGTGCAGATCGAGCGCGTGCATCATCATGAGATTGTCGGGCAGGCCAAAATCTTCCACCGTCAGTCCCTCCGGGTCGGTCAGGCGGCCATCGGGCGATGTTTTTACGTCATATCGGCGCGCAACGCGTTGCTTGTATGACGAGGGGTCGTTGCTGTAGGCGAGACACAGCTTGCCGCGGCCCGCCATGTAGCCGAGTTCGTAGACGGTGCCTGCGTCGGCACTGGGGCCGCGAAACGGCGTCAAATTGGCGATGATGGCGTCGGCCGCCTCCATCATTGCCTCATTGGCTTTGAAGATCGTGAGCGAAGCGTCAGGGGCCGACAGGTCGACCGCGTTATCGAGCGGATAAAGTCCGATCAGCCCGTGACGCGCGCAGATCTCGGCTTTGCGCCGTCCAATCTCAAGCGCGTCCGGCAGGAACACATCAGGGCCTGCCAGATAGATTTTCATCGAATCACCTGACGAGCGCGGGATCCACGGTCCAACACCTCTCCCCAGGGAGAGGTGGCGAAGGTCCGCGCCCGCCCTTTAGGCGAGCTTGACCGTCTCGGCCTTGTAATCCTTGCCGAGCGCGTCGAACACCTTGGCGACGATGCCCTTGGCGTCGAGGCCGGCGTGGGCATACATCGCATTCGGCGAATCGTGGTCGATGAACTCGTCGGGCAGGATCATCGCACGCATCCTCAAGCCGCCGTCGAGCATGCCGTGCTCCGCCAGCGTCTGCATCACATGCGAACCGAATCCGCCGATCGAACCCTCTTCGATGGTGAGCAGAACTTCATGCTCGCGCGCCAGCTTCAGCACCAGCTCGACATCCAGCGGCTTCATGAAGCGCGCGTCGGCAATGGTGGTGGAAAGGCCGTGAGCGGCGAGTTCGTCGGCGGCCTTTTCGCATTCGGCCAGACGGGTACCGAACGACAGCAGCGCAATCTTGTTGCCCTGCTTGACGATGCGGCCCTTGCCGATCTCCAGGGGGACGCCGAACTCCGGCATTTCGACCCCGCGGCCTTCGCCGCGCGGATAGCGCACCGCGCTCGGGCGATCGTTGATCGCGACTTGCGTTGCGACCATGTGCACCAGCTCGGCCTCGTCGGAGGCGGCCATGATGACGAAGTTCGGCAGGCAGCCGAGATAGGCGTTGTCGAAGGAACCTGCATGGGTGGCGCCGTCGGCGCCGACCAGGCCGGCGCGGTCGATAGCGAAACGAACCGGCAGGCTCTGGATCGCGACGTCATGGACCACCTGGTCGTAACCGCGCTGCAGGAAGGTCGAGTAGATCGCGCAGAACGGCTTGTAGCCTTCGGTGGCGAGGCCGGCGGCGAAGGTCACCGCGTGCTGCTCGGCAATGCCGACGTCGAAGGTGCGGTCCGGGAACGCCTTGTTGAAGATGTCGATGCCGGTGCCGGACGGCATCGCCGCGGTGATGGCGACGATCTTTTCGTCCTTCTCGGCTTCCTTGACCAGGCTCTGGCCAAACACGTTCTGGTAGGCCGGCGCGTTCGGCTTGGCCTTGGCTTGCGCGCCGGTGGCGACGTCGAACTTGACCACGGCGTGGTATTTGTCGGCTGCCGCTTCCGCCGGACCGTAGCCCTTGCCCTTTTGCGTCACGACGTGGACCAGGATCGGGCCGGTCTCCATGTCGCGAACGTTCTTCAGCACGGGGAGCAGATGGTCGAGGTTATGGCCGTCAATCGGGCCGACATAATAGAAGCCGAGTTCCTCGAACAGCGTGCCGCCGTCCATCATGAAGCCGCGGGAATATTCTTCGACGCGGTTGGCGCGGTTGGCGATGATCTTCGGCAGGCGCTTGTTGATCTGCTTGGCCGCCTCGCGCAGCGTGCGGTAGGTCTTGCCCGAATAGAGCCGCGACAGGTACGCGCTCATGGCACCGACCGGTGGCGCAATCGACATGTCGTTGTCGTTGAGGATGACGATCAGGCGCGAGTTCATGGCGCCGGCGTTGTTCATGGCCTCGTAGGCCATGCCCGCGGACATCGCGCCGTCGCCGATCACGGCGATGACGTTGTTCTTGCCGCCGGAGAGGTCGCGCGCCACCGCCATGCCGAGGCCGGCCGAAATCGAGGTCGAGGAGTGCGCGGCGCCGAACGGATCATAGTCGCTCTCGGTGCGCTTGGTAAAACCGCTCAATCCGCCGCCGGTGCGCAGTGTGCGGATGCGGTCGCGCCGGCCGGTCAGGATCTTGTGCGGATAGGCCTGATGGCCGACGTCCCAGATCAGGCGGTCGCGCGGGGTGTCGAAGATATAGTGGATCGCGGTGGTCAGCTCGACCACGCCGAGGCCGGCGCCGAAATGGCCGCCGGTCACGGAAACCGCGTCGATGGTCTCCTGACGCAGCTCGTCGGCCACCTGCCGCACCTGCTCGATTTTGAGCCGGCGAAGGTCGTCGGGCGTGCGGATGGTGTCGAGAAGCGGCGTTTTACTAAATGTGGTCACAGCGATATTCCAGTTTTACATGTCGGGACGAACGGCCCAACGCGAGATGGGTTGCGCATTAACCGCGCAGTGAAAAATCCAGACACCGGGCGCCATCTCGGCGGGCCGGTGCCTGATTTGAACGCCTGGATGCACTCCGGATCGAACCATGTGATATGCATCACGGTGGTCGCTTTACCCTTCCCGGCCAGTTTTCTTAAGCTTTTGAAGTGCTTACTGCCGTCGGAAATCAGCGGCAGGCTGCTCTCAACAGCCCATAGAACTGCAAGCTTTACACCAAAGCAGCAGCCAAAGCCAACCCGCGAAACCGACGGGTTCCCCGACGAGGGTCTGAATAATCTCGATTTTTTAACCGCTGCGGCGCGCCGAAGGTTCCATTTCGCCCAATTCGGCGGCATCCGAAGCCACGGTTGTGGCAATTTCGATCTTTTTCCAGCCGCATTCGCGGGCGGCCTGGTCGCCGGTCGCGATCGCCAGCGCTGCGTCAGGGGCAGCCATGCGTTCGCTCAGCGGGATCGGTCCGCAGACGATCATGAAAAAATCGTAGGCGTTCGGCCGTTCGTTGGCCATGACGAACTGGAAGTGCACGCGGAAAAACTTCCAGCGGAAGCTTTCGTAGTGGTCGGGCTTGACGATGTCGCGGAAACGAATCGGCACGATGGTAGGGTTGCGTCCGGCGCTCCCGACATCGATGCCGTGACTTTTGATCGGGTCGAACTGGTAGAAGTTCATCACGTCCTTGCGCGCCTGGCAGTCGATCCAGTCGATCGACGGTTCGACCGCCAGCAGCCTGAGATGATCGCGGAAATCCTTTGCGGCAGCATGGAACCCGACGATCGGGAAATTTCCGCCGATCGTCAGCAGCACGATGCGCGGGCCATGACGCCCCAAGGCGGGATCGAGCTTGAGCGCGCGCGCCAGCAGTTCGGTGCCCAGGAACGATCCGGAGCTGTGGCCGACGATGACGATTTCTTCCGCCTCGCTGGCGCGCGCGACGTCGACCAGATGCTGCGCGAAGCGGTCGATGCGCTGGTCCCATTCGGGGCGCTGCCGGTGCGAGAATTCCCAGGTCCAGATCCAGTCGGACAGGAGGTAGAGCACATAGGTGCTGTTTTCGGTGTATTTCAGCACGGTGCCGATCAGGGCCACGAATATCGCGGCCGCGCCCGCAATGCTGATAAGCGCGGGGATGCCGAGCGCGTCGAGGCCTTTCTGGAACACAAAGGCGATGCCTGCGGCGCATACGGCCTCCAACAGCAGCACGAAATGCGGGTAGGTGATAAAGGTGGCAAAACGCCAGTTCGCCCTGGTGAACCGCGCGATGGTGCCGTTGAAGACCAGCCGCCAGTAGATCCACACGGAGTGGAACACGGTGCGCCAGATCGGGCAGGCGAGGTCGCGCTGGATGAAGTCCTCGAATTGCAGGAAGTTGTAAGCGGTGTGGGTCTGCCAATCGTCCGCCTTGGTATCGATCGTCCAGGACGCGATCTCGTCATCGGCTGCAACCTTGGGCCGGCTGATGGTGGCCGAAAGCTGATAGAGCCGGCCAAATTTCCGCAGTTCGGTCCGGAACATGCGGTAGTATTGCGCGAGGCCGCGCGGATCGTATCCCTGGATATAGATGATGTGTCGGTGCTGAACGCGCACGTAGTGCCCCCGGGTGGTGGCCGGACTATAGCAGGCCAGCGAACGCGCCAAGAGCTATTTCGGCCCTCGTCGGGGATGGCGGACGCTGGATTCGCCGAATGTTCTCGACTGTTGCAGCGCGGCTTGCGCTATTGAACGTCGAGCGGCTCGGTTCCGGTCACCTGGCCCGAGGCGTCGGTGGTGATCTTGTCGACGCGCGCCTCGGCCTGCCGCAGCAGTTCCTCGCAGCGCCGCTTCAGGGCCTCGCCGCGCTCATAGATCGCGACCGATTCCTCCAGCGGCACCTTGCCGTCCTCGAGCCGCTTGACGATCGTTTCAAGCTCCTCGATCGCGCGCTCAAAGCTCAGCTTCTTGACGTCCACTTGGGTGTTTTCGGCCATATTTCGTTCCCGGATGCGATCTCTTCAGTTGGAGCATGATCTCCGCGCAAACGCTTTCGCGTTTGGCGGCCTTCCAGGTCCGGATCATGCTCTTCCCGGCGCCGAATCAAGCGAATTTTTGCGGGCGTATTGTGGCGGGGTTTCACGCGCCCATCAATGCGGTGACATGCGCGGCAACCGACTCTTTCAGTCCCTGCAGGTCGTAGCCGCCCTCCAGCACCGACACAACCCGGCCGCCGGCGCTGGTCGCCGCGAGATCCATCAGCTTGCGCGTGACCCAGCCGAAATCCTCCGCCCTCAGATTGAGCGAGGCCAGCGGATCGCGATAATGCGCATCGAAGCCGGCGGAGATAATGATCAGTTCGGGGCCGAATTTCCGCAACTGCGGCAGAATCAGGTTTTCGAACGCCGCGCGGAATTTTGGGCCGCCGTCTTCGGAGGCGAGCGGCGCATTGACGATGGTGTCGTGCTCACCGCGCTCGCCGGAGGCACCGGTGCCGGGAAACAGCGGCATCTGGTGCGTCGAGCAATACATCACGCTCGGATCGGCCCAGAAAATATCCTGGGTGCCATTGCCGTGATGGACATCGAAATCGACGATCGCGGCGCGGCCGATGCCATATTTGCGCTGGGCGTGACGTGCCGCGATGGCGACGTTGTCGAAAAAGCAGAAGCCCATCGGCTTGTTGATCTCGGCGTGATGGCCGGGAGGGCGGACGGCGACGAACGCATTGTGGTGGGTGCCGGACATCACGGCATCGGTCGCGGCCACCGCGCCGCCGACGCCGCGCATCACCGCTTCCCAAGTGCCCGGCGACATCGAGGTGTCGCCGTCGAGATAGATCAGGCCGCTTGAAGGCGCGATATGCCGGAGTTCCTCGACATAGTGTCCGTCGTGACAGAGCATGACGGAATCGAGATTGCCTTCCGGCGCTTCGCCGCGCACCAGCGGATGGAAGCGGTCTTCCGCCAGCACCTCGCCAACCGCGCGCAGCCGGTCCGGCCGCTCCGGATGTCCCGGCGGCGTGAGATGGTCGAGAGAGGCGGGATGGGTCAGAAGCAGCGTCATGCGTGATCCCGGCGTACGAACGCCCGTGCGAGGAGCGGCTAATCTAGGCGGTCATCGGCCGCTCGGAAAGAGCCCCGGGCGGCCCACGCAGGGCAATCGGGTGAAGATATCCGTGACAAAAGGCTGAAGTGCTGAATCTGTTGTCGTCCAGTGCGCCGCAGGAGGGGGACGATGATGGATACCGAGGGGACACCGTTTGCAGAGGTTTCGGAGACGACGAGTTTTCTTCACCATTTCAGCGGGTTGCCGGATCATCGTCAGGCCGGCAAAGTGGATTATCCGCTCCCGGAAGTGCTGCTCCTGATTCTTCTGGCGGTTCTTGCGGGGGCGGAGGCGTTCACCGACATCGCGCGATTTGGCGAGCGGAAGATCGAGCTGCTGCGGCGGTTTCGGCCCTATGTGAACGGCACACCCTCGCATGATCATCTCGGCGATATCTTTGCCACGCTCGACGCCCGCGCCTTCCAGCTTTGCTTCGTGGCTTGGGTGGCGGCGCTGACGAACACACCCGCCGAGGTCATCGCGATCGATGGCAAGACGTCGCGGCGCTCGTATCAGACCAAGGGCTCGAAAGAGGCGATCCACATGGTCTCTGCCTTCGCCGCGCGGCAACGCATCGTTCTGGGCCAGGTGAAGGTGAACGAGAAGTCGAACGAGATCGTCGCCATCCCGGCGCTGCTCGACATGATGTCGATCGAGGGCGCAGTTGTGACGATCGATGCGATGGGCTGCCAACGCGACATCGCCACCAAAATCGTCGAGAAAAAGGCCGATTACATTGTCGCGCTGAAGGGCAATCAGGGAACCCTGCGCGAGGATGTCGAGGTTTTCGTCGATGAGCAGAAAGCCTTGAAATACAGGGATGCCACGATCAGCACGCACGAAACGGTCGATGCGGATCACGGCCGTATCGAGACCCGAAACTACACGGTGATCCACGATGTCGACTGGCTGCAGGCGCGCCACCAATGGCCGGGCCTGAACGCGGTTGTCGTGGTCGAAAGCCGGCGCGAAATCAACGGCAAGATCACCGACGAGACGCGCTTCTACATCACCTCGCTGGTGATGCCGGCCACCGCGGTCGGCCCGATGATCCGCGCGCACTGGGCCATCGAGAACTCCTTGCACTGGATCATGGACATGGTCTTTCGCGACGACGAATGCCGCGTCAGAACAGACAACGCCCCAGCCAACTTCGCAACCTGCCGGCACATCGCCTACAATCTCACCCGAAAGGCCCCAGGCAAGGATTCCATCCGCCTCCGGCGCAAAACCGCAGGATGGGACGACGAGTATCTCGCCAGCCTCATCGCCGCATGAAATCCTTCACCCGATTCCCCTGGCGGCCCACGCGCCGGGGTCAGTTGATCCGGACGATCCGATCGGCCGCGGCGGGCGCGACCGGACTGTTGGAACGGAAATAGATATCCAGCGCATCGACATCGTAGACGCCGAACTGTGGCGCCTTTCCGTCCCTGAACACGGTAAAGCCGTCGCCGCCGACGGAGAGGAAATTATTGACCGTGACGCGATAGCTTGCCGCGGGATCGATCGGTGTCCCATTCAGCGACATCCGATCGGCGAGGATGCGATCGCCATCCGGCCTGGCGCTGTCCCAGGCGTAGGCGAATCCTTTCGAGATCTGCAGAATCCGCGGCCGTTTCGGGTCAAGCCACTGCTGCTCGAGCATGTCCTTGATCTGCTTTCCGGTCAGCGTCAGCGTCACCAGCTGGTTGCGGAACGGCTGGCTCGCGAAAAGATCGGCGTAGGTGACCCGGCCGTCTTCTTTCCGGGCGATGTCGGTGCGCACGCCGCCCGGATTGGTGAAAGCCATCACGGCGCCGCCGTTGGCGCCCGCGCTGGTCGCGGCCAGCTGGGCATCGGCGACGATATCGCCGAGCGGGCTCTCGCCGGCGTTGTTTGGAATGCGCGACAGCGTGTCGGTCACCAAACCTGCCGGACGGTTGGCGATCGGTGCTGCGACCTTGTCGTAAGCGTCGAGCAACGCGGTCTGTTTGGCGTCCCTGGCAAGGGTCGCGGTGCGGACGATGGTGTTGTCGGCTTTGGCGCTGACGACGTCGCGCGTAACCGGATCGAGCTTGAGATCGATCGCGGTGACCAGCGTGCCGTATTTGTCGCCCGAGGTGACCAGCCGTCCGTCGATCTCGCAGACATAGGCCTGATGGGTATGGCCGGAGACCACGACATCGACCGCGCGATCGAATTTCCTGACGATGTCGACGATCGGGCCGGAAATGCCCGGGCACTCGTTGTAGTCGCCGGTCGGCGAGCCGCCTTCATGGATCAGCACCACGATCGCTTCGACGCCGCGCGCCTTCAATTCGGGGACCAGCGCGTTCACCGTGTCCGCCTCGTCGCGGAATTCGAGCCCGGCCGCGCTCACCGGCGAGATGATGTTCGGCGTGCCCTTCAAGGTCAGGCCGATGAAGGCGACCGGGATGCCCCCGAACGTCCGGATTTCGTAAGGCGGAAACACCGTTTTGCCGGTGCCGGTGTCGATCGTGCTGGCGGCGAGATAGTGGAATTTGGCGCCGGGGAACGGGTGCGGCCCCTGGCACTTGTCGACCGGATGACAGCCGCCGTTCTGCATCCGCAGCAACTCGTCCTTGCCCTCGTCGAACTCGTGATTGCCGACGGAGGAAAGCGCCAGCCCCATCATCGACAGCGATTCGATGCTGGGCTCATCGTGGAACATCGCCGACAGGAACGGGCTCGCGCCGATCAACCGGCCGCGACGAAGATCGTATTGCTGTGACCCTGACGGAGCTGATTGACCAGCGTCGCCATGTGTTCGGCGCCGCCCGCGGGCACCATGATCTTTTTGGTTTTGTCGTCGGGATCGGTGATTCTGATTCCGCCCGGCGGCGGGCGAAGGTTGCCGTGAAAATCGTTGATCGCGAGAATCCGCAATTCGACCGGCGCCGCGGTCTGGGCGTGAGACGACGCGGCAAGCGCGATCGTGATCGTGAAGGCGGCCAAGATCGGACGAAGGGGAATTATCATGGCACCGATCAGGTAATTTGCTGTTTCCGCGTCATTGCGAGGAGCCAACGGGTCCGGCCTTCGGCCGGCCCGATGATAAACTCCGCGACGAACCATCTTTCTTCGGGCGGCGTGATGGATTGCTTCGCGGAGTTTATCATCGGGCGCGCATTCGCGCGACCCGTTGGCTCGCAATGACGGTGGCGAGAGTGCGCCTCTGGCTTAATCCCTCGTGCGTGCGACGAACGCCTGGAAGGCGGAAATCGCCTCGGTGGAGCGCATCCGCTCGGTGAACAGGTGGTTTTCCTGATCGATCCGGCGGGTGACATCCTCAGGCGGCAATCTCAACAGTCTGCGCGAGATCGCCACCGCTTCCGCCGGCAGTGCGCAGATCTCGCGCGCCACCTTGCGCGCCTCGACCTCGGCATGGCCGGGCGCCACCACGGCGTTGACGAAGCCTGCGACGCGCGCTTCGTCGGCCGTCATGGTGCGCCCCATCACCAGCATCGCAAACGCCCGCTGCTGACCCATGCCGCGCGGCATCAGCAGGCTCGATGCCCCCTCCGGCACCAGGCCGAAATTGCTGAAGGGCGTCGAAAACGTCGCGGTCTTGCTGGCCAGCACGTAATCGCAGTGGAACAGCATGGTGGTGCCGATACCCATCGCGACGCCGTCCACGGCCGCGACGACCGGCTTGACGTTGTGCGCCAGCGAATAAAGAAACTTGACCAGGTTTGAGGCGCGGGGCGGGTCGGTCCTGGAGGTGCCCTCGCGCAGCAGATCCTCGATATCGTTGCCCGCGGTGAACACGCCGGAGCCGCCGGTGATGATGATGCAGCGGATATTCGGATTGTTCTGCGCCTTGTCGATCGCATCGCTCATCTCGCGATACATTTCCTGCGTGATCGCGTTCTTCTTTTCGGGCCGGCGCAGCCTGATCACGCGCGCGGCGGCTTCGTCGGTGATTATGACATGCGCGGTCATGCAGCTGTCCCTGAAACATGCGGCGACGGCGCCGCTGGCGAGTCATCAGCTGCTATCCTACATGATCCCTGAAAAGGCCCAACTGCCCGCGCGCGATTTTTCGGGGAAACAACCCTGGGGATTATGCAATGCAGCTGGCCGGAATTCACCATTTGACGGCTCGGGATGCGGCTGGTGAAGAAGACCGTCAATCAGGACGACGTCAGCGCCTGCCATCTGTTCTACGCCGACGGCAAAGCCAACCCCGGGACCGACCTGATCTTTTTCGATTTTTCCCGCCGCCGACGGCCGGCTGACCTTGCCGTTCGAGGATGGCGGGGTGGGACCGGCCGCGCCGTGGGAGCGCAGCGCGGTGCCGGCCAAGCACCAGATCCGCGGCCTCGGCCGATCGTGCTCTACGTGCACGATCTGGCGCGGGCCGCTGACGTGCTGACCGAGGTCATGAACGTGCGCCGCCTGCGCGATTATGTCGCGCCTGACGCGGCCGCGCAGGTCCATGTGTTCGGGATGGGCGAGGGCGGTCCGGCGGCCGAACTGCACGTGATCGGGGCCTAGGATCTCGCGTAAATGCAGCTCTCGTAGGATGGGTAGAGCGCAGCGAAACCCATCGATCCGCTAATGCGCAAGCTTCGGTCCCGGGACCCTAGCTTATGTGATGGGAGTGGAAGTAACAGGGGCCGAAGCTACACGGACGTCTTTGTAGGACGATTTGATTTTATTAAGTACCGCCTCGTCCGACGTACCGAGCTCGTAGAAGGTGCTATCGATCGCTCGAATGCTGACCCAGACACGGTCTTGCTCAGGAAGTAGGGCTTCGAACTCGCCCCAAATGACCTGCCTCGTGGCTTTGGCCAACTCAGCCAGAACTGTCCCGCTGACAGACGATCTATTGCGAGCGAGCACTTCCAAAGGATCTCCGCCTTGCCCGATCGCATCAAAATCTTCCTCGAAGGAATTGAGTTCTGAGCAAAACAGCTTGACCGGGGAGACGGTCCAAATTGCTTGGATTGAGCGCGGTGCAAGCAGATCAATTAGGTGGCGCAATTCTAGCGCCAACACGCCGTTGTCGCAGTCATATATCCTGAGTGTTCCCATCACTGAGTGGTTTTAAAGTCAGGCTACATTTCTCGCAACGCTCAATAAGCAGATCAACTACAGCGGTTAACTGTTTCTTATTTCTCCTCGGAATTTGCAACTCTCGTAGGATGGGTAGAGCCAACGGGTCGCGCGAACGCGCGCCCGATGACAAACTCCGCGAAACCCATCAGATGCAGTGAAGGCGATGGGTTTCGCTTCGCTCTACCCATCCTACGATTCTGACGCCCAGTAGCGAGTAGCCGGACATCAATATTCGCTGGGGACTTGTCCAAATCGCCGAAGTACTCTCCTGACGTTGTACATGCCAATCTCGAAATCGCTGGTGCGGCTGAACGCGACCGCACCCGCATGGCCAAAGGTTTTCCAGAGCCCTTGCGCGCGCTGGATCGCTTCGGCGGGATTCGCGCAGCAGATGGGGTCGCCGGCCACGATCTCGCCATCGGCGTAGTCACACGGAACGACCATGAACTGGGTGACCTCGGTCATATCTCCGCCTCCTCCGTGAAGCCGCAGTCGCGCGAACGCCGCCACCGTCTTTTGCCTCTCAATTTATTGGCGGCAACGGCCTCCCGATTTGAGGCAAATCAAACCGAAAAGCCGCGTACCATTTTGCTCTGCCGATCCTGCGCACGTCAATTTCTGCCTGACGGGCAAATCAGTGATTGCGCGCAGAGAGCAGTCACGGAGCTGAAACCGGCTTCGCCGCACAAATCACCAGCCCCGCCACCGGTGCACCTGCCTCCATGCGCAATTCGGCCTGGATGATCTCCGACTGCAGGCCCGAGAACGTCAGCAACTGCTCAACGTAGGCCCGGGTATGGCTGTAGCGGCCATGCAACTCCAGACGGTAACCGGCATCGGGGCGGTCTCCGGTCGCGTGCTCGAGCGTAAACACCAGACGCCCATTCGGGCGCAGTGTTTCCGCGAAGGCCGCGACGATGTCCTTCAAGTCGCCGAAATACACCAGCGTGTCGGCCGACACGATCAGGTCGAAGGCTTCGCTGTTGTCGCGCAAATATTCGCCCAGTTCGGCTTTCACCAGGGCGTGATAGACGTTCTTGTCCTTTGCGTGCGCCAGCATGCCTTCGGACAGGTCCACGCCGACCAGCCGGCGTGCAAAGGGCGCGATCAGCGCGCCGCAAAGGCCGGTTCCGCACCCGGCATCCAGCACGTCGAGGCAATGCAAAGGTTCAAGGCCGCAATCTTCTACCATGGCCGCGACCAGCGCCGGCGCGCGATACGACAGCCGCGCGAGCTTGGCTTCGAAGCTCGCCGCAAAGCTGTCGAAGGTTGTCTCGATGAAGCCATTTGACGCGCGTTCAGGCACGTCCCGGCCGGTGCAGGCCGCCAGCATATGCCGCGCAACCGGATTGTCCGGCTCCTCTTCGAGCCATTGTTCGAGGATCTCGGTTGCCTTGTCGACCTCACCCAGCGTGCAGTGCGCCAGCGCCAGCAGCTTGCGCGCTTCGGGGTGCTTCGGCCGGAGCGTGATCGCCTTGCAGTAGCAGGCCGCGGCTTCTTCGGTCCGCTTCAATCCATTGAGCAGAATGCCGAGGTTGGTGTAGGCGTCGATGTGCTCGGGAGCCGCCCGGATCGCTGCGCGATAGGCGGCTTCCGCTTCGACCGGCCGTCCGACTGCGCGTAGCAGCACGCCGAGATTGTTGTGGGCATTGGCGTGGCCGGCATCGATTTCGATCGCACGCCGGTACGCGTCGATGGCGGGGTCCAGCCTTTGGGCCGATTGAAGGACGATGCCGAGGTTGCTGTACCAGTCCGCTTTATCCGGCACGAGTGCGACGCTTCGTTCGATGAGCGCGACGGCTTCCTCGTTTCGCCCCTGTTGGTGGGCGAGCACGCCGGCATAGTGCAGCGCGCGGGGATGATCGGGGGCGGTTTCGAGCACGCGGCGGTAGACCTCGCCGGCTGCAACGAGCTGCTCGCTTTTCTGCAGAATGATCGCGACCGAAACCGCCTCTTCGAGCGTCAACTCATGCGTCGATGATTCTGACGGCTCCATGAGTTGTCCGGGCAGTCCTCGGCCCGTCTCCGGTCGAATGCGGTCCTAGCCGGCTTTGCTGGCTTTGATGTCGAACTTGAAATGGACCCCTGCGTCGAGCGACCCGTTGGGATTTTGCGGCTTGTACTCAAGGTCGATCCTGGAAAACGCGAGCGTCACGTTCTCCGACCCTGACCCGCCGCTGCTGTCGGCGAGCGAGACACCGGTGATGATGATGTCGTTCATCTTGATGATGAGGAATTCCTGCTGGCTTTTTCCCGCCTTGCGCTGCGTGATGGTGGCTTCCTTCAGGTGCGTACCCGTCGCGCACGCCTGCATCAGCTGCGGAGACGCCTTGTCGATGGTGTGGGTGAAGGAAAGATCGTGGAAGGTCGCCCTGCCGGCGCCGCCGCCGCCACCACCAACGGTCGCCGTCGTTGCGACACCCCAGGAGTACGACAGCACCTCGATTTCGTCCTTGTGCTTGTCGTCGAGGGATTCCCCCTTGATGTCCCCGATCTTCGCAAAAATGTCTGATGCCATCTGGATCACCTGACCAATATGCCGTCCAGTTGACGGCCGACGGACCACGAAGGCGCCAAAAAAGCTAGGCCGCAATCAGCCAGGTGTCAATGTTCCATGAAGCCAACCAATGGTTGTGCGATGCCGTCGGAGGCGGCCGGTTCCGGAACAGACTGCAACCGCCGGTAGCGCCGATGGAGCGAAATGGTGGAATTTCTACGTGTTCGCCGTAGCAAATCAAAAAAACCTGTCCAGCCCCGCGCGCAAAAATTTTCCGCTTGTCGCGTCGGGCAAATCAGTGGTTTGACTCCGCCCGTCTCACCCGACAAGAGGGGCGGCTCGCGATCGTCACGAAACGCGCGGTGGGACGCGGTGGACGTAGATGCTGCGACTGACGAGCGTGGCTGACGCGGACGGCGAAGTCGTGTGGTCCTGACGCCCCGACGCTGGCGTCAAGTTTGCGGGGCGGGTGTCCCGCCGACGACGGTGGCAAGAAAGCCGGTCACCGGGGAGAGCGCGAAGTAAGCCGTAAAACCATTGCGCAGGGAAGGCCGGATGCTCTCCGCTGAACCTGTATGCTCGTGTGCGTGTTCTTATGCACATATTGCACACGAGACCGCGGGTGCAGCGCGCACCCGGTCTTCCCTGCGCCCTCTGATTTCCGGGGGCGAAACGATCATGCAAGACTCGGGCGCATAGTGCCGCGGGAACGCGAGACCATGCCTGAAATACTGACCGTCATTGCGAGCGAAGCGAAGCAATCCATTTCGCCGCGCAAAGAAAGAAAAGAATGGATTGCTTCGTCGCGGAGTTTATCATCGGGCGCGCATTCGCGCGACCCGTTGGCTCCTCGCAATGACGAGGAAATTACCCCAGCAGCACCGCGTCGGCGCCGTTCACCGCGTCGGCGCTGTCGGTCACCGTCTTCTCCAGCGAACCGGCCTGCACCGTGACGTTCTCGGCAAAGAACCGCGCCACCGCGACGTAGCGCTGCGGATCGCCGCCGTTTCGATCGCTGCGCGCGGCGAGGGCTTCGCCGGCCAGCATGCAGCCGCCGAGCGTGGAGCCGAACAGGCGCAGATAGGGCGTCGCACCGGCCAGCGCATCGTTCGGGGCCGAGGTGACGCGCTCCAGCAGCCATTTGCTGGCGTGCTCCAGCGACCCCAGCGCGTCGCGCAGTTTTGCGCCCGTGGTGCCGAAGGCGGGATCATTCGAGGTTTCGACCTGCTTGACGATGGCGGAAAGCTCGTCGAGCAGCGCCCAGACCGATGCGCCGCTATTGGCCGCGAGCTTGCGCGTGACGAGATCGATCGACTGGATGCCGTTGGTGCCCTCATAGATCGCGGTGATGCGCGCGTCGCGGTAGTGCTGCGCCGCGCCGGTCTCCTCGATGAATCCCATGCCGCCGTGAACCTGCACGCCGAGATAGGCCACCTCGTTGCCGATGTCGGTGGAGAAGGCCTTTGCGACCGGCGTGAGCAGCGCGCCGCGCGCGGCGGCGTCGGCGCGCACTTTCGCGTCCTTGGCGCGCACGGAAATGTCGAGCGCGACCGCCGTGGCGTAGCAGATCGAGCGCGCGGCCGCGGTCAGGCTGCGCATCTGCATCAGCATGCGCTTGATGTCGGGGTGCACGATGATCGGATCCATGCCGTCGCCCTCCTTGCCGACGGCGCGGCCCTGCCGGCGCTCCTGCGCATAGGCCAGCGCCTGCTGATAGGCGCGGTCGGCCACGCCGACGCCTTCGAGGCCGACACCGAGCCGCGCCTGGTTCATCATCGTGAACATGCAGCGCATCCCGGCGTTTTCCTCGCCGACAAGGTAGCCGATCGCGCCGCCATGGTCGCCCATGGTCATGGTGCAGGTGGGGGAAGCATGCATGCCGAGCTTGTGCTCGACGCCGGTCGGATAGATGTCGTTGCGCGCGCCCAGCGACCCGTCGGCATTGACGAGGAACTTGGGAATAAGAAAGAGAGAAATGCCCCTGGTGCCGGCGGGCGCATCGGGCAGTCGCGCGAGCACGAAATGCACGATGTTATCGGTCATGTCGTGGTCGCCATAGGTGATGAAAATTTTCGTGCCCTTGATGCGATAGCTGCCGTCGGGCGCGCGCTCGGCTCGGCTGCGCAATGCGCCGACATCCGATCCGGCCTGCGACTCCGTCAACTGCATGGTGCCGGTCCATTCGCCGGTGACGAGCTTTTCGAGATAGATCTGCTTCAGTTCCTCGCTGCCATGGGCGTCGAGCGCCTCGATTGCGGAGAGCGTCAGCAGCGGGCAGAGACCGAAAGCGACGTTCGATGCGCTCCAGATTTCGGTGCAGGCGGCGTTGACCGCGAGCGGCAGGCCCTGGCCGCCAAACGCTTCCGGACCCGACACCGCGTTCCAGCCGGCCGCGGTCCAGCGCTGATACGCATCGGGCCAGCCGGGCGCGGTCGTCACTTTGCCGTCGTCGAGCTTGATGCCGTGTTCGTCGCCGACCTTGTTGAGCGGAGCCAGCACGTCGCCGGCGAACTTGCCGGCTTCCTCCAGCACGGCGGCGGTGATGTCGCCGTCGAAATCGCCGTAGTGACCGGCCGCGAGCGCGGCCTGCAGGCCGGCGCCGTGATTGAGGGCGAGCAGGATGTCATTGATCGGAGCGCGGTAGGTCATGGCGTTACTCCCGACGGAACATTTGGCCGCCGTCTTCCCATGAAACCGGCGCGCCCTCAACTCTCCCAAGGGCAAAATCCGGGACGGACCGGGACGATGGTCCGGGGCCGGCCGCTTTCGGTGCGTTCCGGCGCCAAAACCCGGCATTATAGCGGGTTGAACCCTCCCGGCCGATTTGAGCGGATTTCGCCCTCTAGGCTGTTGAAATGGCTCAACTCCCCCTATAGACCGGCGTTACCGGATCAGAACCTGGGCGACGATCGTCCCACGCGTTCCCTGAACGGTGCGTTGGGGCGTAGCCAAGCGGTAAGGCAGCGGATTTTGATTCCGCCATTCGGAGGTTCGATCCCTCCCGCCCCAGCCAGACAGTCCGGCGGTCGGCCAGGCTTCCCAAGACCCGCGACAATGGGCCGGAAATCCCGGCTGTTCACGCATTCGACTTCGTCTCCGGACTCCCGGTTCGCCGATCTTGAGACGTAAATCGCAGAAAGTCTCCGGCCTTGTCCGCGGATATTCCCGTTTTGCGGAGACCGTTGGCGGAGACCGGTTCGATCACGACAGCCGCCCGAGGGCGGCAGTAGTCAAATTCTTGGGGCCGCGGCGGCGATGGATATTTCGACCGAACATACTTATCGCATGTCCCGCCGGGGCCGCCGCAACTGCGATACCGGCGTCTACGCAGCGACGGCCCCGGCGACGTCAGAAGCTGCCGAGTGACATCTTAACTTTGCAGAGCAAGGGACATCTCAACTTGGTTGCAACATCCGCTGTTGGTGAACGCTGTTGAAGAGGTCTCTTTTGGCTGACGAACGAAATTTTTCAGGACCGCTGGTGCGCCCAGCCCGTGGCGACGAGAGGGACCACGTCGATTCACACGAAAGCGACCACAGATTATGCTATCCGTTCTATAGAGCCGTGCAGCGGCAGAGTTACTTGGAAATCGGCGTTCGCGAGAATTTCGGAGCCGCTCGATTTTCGACTTTTTCAACAGTATCGGTGCTACGCGGACGTGCCGCTTGTCGAGCAGTTCGCCCGGCCGCTCTTGATTCGTTCCTATGTTTCAAAATGACGGCAGACCAGCGACGAACGCTGTTCGTCAACCCGTCCGCTCGTTAACTCTGATGCGAAACTCTTCTACTTTGCGATGAACTTCCTGCGCGGTTGCCCCTTAAGTGCCTGATTCAGTCCTAAGCTCACAGTCAATTCGCATATTCGGACCATGCGGGGCCGGTCGTGATCAGGACACTGTGGCTTGCGGCTCTTTGTTTGAGTGGCCTAGGTGCAATGGTCGCTATTAGCGCCGGAACTTCGACGCCCCCGCCGACCGTGGGAGTTTCTCCGGAGCAAACGACCGTCGGCAAGACCTTTTCAGAGGATACGTTGACGAAGGCAGACAAATTGGAAATTGCATACGTTGGTGACGCCGTCGCCGTGGAGCCAGCCATGCCGGTTACGAAGGCGCCTGACGAAACTCGGCCACAACCTCCTGGCCCAGCAGCGACGCCCAAAATTGTGAGCCGGCATTGGCACGATCCCAACGCCAAGAAGTCCCCAGCCGTGTCTCTCGGCCGACGCATCAAGGGTCAAGAGCCGAAGAAGAGTAAGAATGTCGACCATGGGAAAGCAACCGTCGATCTCAGGGCCTGTCGGCGCCCGGAGGGCTTCGCGGGGCTGTTAAGGGCATTGAACCTCTCGGCAGGATGCGACACGTAATTGGCTTTGGTCGGCGCACCCTTTAATCACCAACTGCGATTGTCGTGCGATTGGCCTGCCGACCGACAACTGATCGACCAGGCGAGGCTTCAATGCAGGTTGAAGAAGTTTTTCACCAGCCGCCCGGAAATGATATCCGCGAAGGATAATCTGGTCGGCGGAATGGTCGTCGCTGCGCCGCGGCTCGCGACTGCAGGCGTGCTCGCCAATGGCGGTTGGTCAGCCGCAACCTGAGGACCCTGCCGTTTAATGACCTTCCGCCGTTTTTTATCAACGTCGACTACTGGCGGAGGCGGAAGCGCTGACGCGTACGAGTGCAGGGGAGATGGTTCGCTTGTCATTGCGAGCCCGACCGGCGCTGGCGGCGGGACGGTGGTGGGCTGGCTGGTGTCAATGACAACACGTTCGGGGGGCCGCTGAACCGAAGCTATCCGAATGACCGGCCTGTTGATTGGGTCACCCGCTGTTTCGGGCAAAGATTTGGGCAGGAACCAATCTGCTGCAAACAATAACGCAAGAAGCGATGCGCCAACCCAGGCTATGTACCGTCCGATAGGCATAACCATCTCTCGCCGCAATACTAACGTGACGAGCAAATGCCGTAATTCCTGATAGTTCGTAACCGCGGCGCGATTCCCTGAACGATCTTGCAACGTGGTTACTGCTGGAATTCCGTAAGGGCTGCTGACGCACCGCAGTCGCAAACGGACTATTACGCTGTTAGGTCGCGTTCGCGGAATGGATGGTTATGGAATGGCTGCTTCGGGCGCAAAGCGGCCGCTCGAAGGAAATCAGATATGATCCAAGGAACGTTGCAGCGAAATCCACTGGATGGGCCCAATCGATTTCAAGAGACTATTTTTCGGCAAGTTGAGCCCCATAAGGACGCGTGATCGGCGTCACGCCGGGTCCGAAATTAACTTTGCACAAAAAAAGCCCCGGGCGATGCCGGGGCTCTGAGACTTCCTGGAGACAGAAGGAAAGATCAGTATTTCGCGATGACCGGCCCTTCCCAGTGGAATTTGTAATTGACGCCGACCAACGCGGTTTGCGCCCGCTGGCTGACGTTGAGCGTCTCGCCGATAAAGCCGGGATTTGGGTTCATGTGCGTCGCGGTGTCGTCCAGGAACCACATATAATTGTATTCGGCGAATACCGACCAGTTCGGCGCAAACATCCATTCGATGCCGGCGCCGACGGTCATTCCGGGCACCGTGAAGCTGGAGGATTCAATCAGCGCGCCGCCCGGCGTGAATACCTGATTGCGGTTGTTCAACCATGCAGCGCCGACCTTGCCGTAGGTGAGAACTGTAGGCGTGAACAGCCAGCCGAACCTGCCGGTCCCGGTAATGATAGAGCGAAGATTGTTTGTCTCCGAGAGAGCCGGGAAGTCCGTCAATGCGTGCCGGCCGTTGATGTTGGCGTAGTCGAACATGCCCTGCACGCCAAGCACCAGATTGCCAGTCTGGAAGTCGCAGCCGATCTGGCCGCCGCCGACAAAGCCGCTGTCGTTTTCACGGCCGTAGTTCGCAAAGTCCGGTGTAACCAGATCGGTCTGCACCCGCGTCGTGTCGATGCGGGTCCAGCCGCCGCCGACGTTGCCGCCGATGTAACAACCGGTCCAGGGCGTCGCCATGATCGGTGCGACAACCGGCCGGGCCTTGACCGCAAGGTCTGCGGCAGAGGCAGTACCGGTTGCACCAAGAGCCAACAAAACACCTGCAGCGAAAGCCAATTTCATATGTCGACGCATGTAATCCCCCGTGTGGCCGCGGCCATAAACGATTCACGATCCTGAAATATAGTTAGATTGAATATGCGATGTGGGCGACTGCGAACTGCGCTGTACCGGCCATTGCAGTGCACTTTTCGGGCGCGCGTTGCGCGCTCGTGACATCAAAATTCATTCGAAAAAATATAGAAATAATAAACTTCAGAGCTGCGCGTGAGATCGCGCGCCGATATCGGCAATCTTCATTCTCTCGGCAACGGCCGCGCGCCTCAAAACAACGAAACGACAATCGTTTCCCGCTGTGGGCGGCGCCCGATCGGAACAACGGCATCGCATTCATGGCTTCAAACCCGATGCCGCAATTGCAGAAGAGGTTCGGAAGCCGCGCACGCGTCGTCACGCGTCCATCATCTGACGTTGTCGGCAAATGAAAAGCCCGCCCGAAGCTGGAATTCGGGCGGGCTCACTTGGGAGTAAAACACGAAGCCTTGTTCAAGGGCGCCGCAGCCAAATGCTAACACCGGATTTCGGCGATGCACTACAAATTAGATTTCGAAAATGTTGCGTCAGCGTCGATCACGAGTGAGCCAGATGAACGAAACATGGGCGGCGATCACCCCGACCACGATGAGCATCCAATTCTGGCCTTCGAAACCCAGAACGGTGAAAGGCTCAACCAGAAACTTAGCCACCTCGGCCCCCAATTTTTGCGCAAGATAGGGAGTTTGGCAGAAGAAATATATTATTTTTATATTGAGCGGACTGAGCGGCGCGGTCCGGAAATTCCAGGCCGACCCACGCTATCAAGGCTGCATTGAATCACTCGCGGAATTGAACTGCGGGGCTAAACAACAGCAACTTCTCGAACTCGGGCGGATAGTAATGGACGTCGTCGGGCCCGATGATTAAAATCTGCCAGCCGTCCTCGGCAAGAGCCGGCCTTGGCAATCGCCACCACAACACTCAAGCACAACACTCAAGCGGATCGTCGTCGTGACGTCTTCGCCGCGTGACGCCTGCACAATGAAGGTCACGGCAACACCTCATTTGCGCAATGCGCGATGCCGCGATCCAGCAATTTCCGTTCCAGCGCCGGCCTCAGCACTGGATCGCAATCCGGGGTCCAGCGACAATCCGTTCAGGAAATCCTCCAGCGCAAGCTTTCCCGCCAGCTGAGCACTGCGTTGCGACGTGAAGCCGCATTCACGCAGCCTGACGCCCATAGGCCATCTTTTGCGGTGTATTTCCCAGCACCAGCCCGGATCGTTCTCCGTCCGGAAAACGATCATGTAGAACGATCGGCGTGGTGAAGGACGGAGCATGATCAAGCCAAACCCGGTCGATCGTCCGCCTCGATTCGCGAAACATCCGGCCGAGGCATTCCGGATCGGGATTTGGGAAAGGAGTCCATCGCTGCGATCGCCGGGCGCGGCACGAGTTTTACTCCACCGAACTTGTCTCAAGGCGGGCTTGAAGGCGATAGCCGACACCCGATTCGGTCACCAGGAGGCGAGGGCTATTGGGATCAGTTTCGATTTTCTGCCGGAGCTTGCGAACGAGGATTCTCAGATACTGAATATTTTCCCGCTGGTTGCCGCTCCATATGTCCTTGAGCAGCTGGTCGTGCGTCACCACAAGGCCGACATGCGTCGCCAGGATATGCAGCAGGCGGTACTCCTTTCGGGTCAATCGGATCGGGTTCGTGTTGAGCGCCACGGTTCGTGCGACGAGGTCAATCGATAGGGGGCCGGCTGCGACGACCGGATTCTCGGTCGCGCTCTTGAAGTATCGCCGCAAGGCAGCCCCGCTGCGGGCGAGCAACTCGGCCATCCCGAACGGCTTGACCACGTAATCATCGGCGCCTGACTGCAGCAACAGGACTTTTTTGTCTTCGTTCGAGACCACTGAGAGAATAATGATGGGCACGTTCGACCATGACCGGATCCGTTCGAGAACGTCCTTTCCATGAACGTCCGGCAGCGCCAGATCGAGGATAATGAGATCGGGTGAGTTGAACGTTGCCGCTTTCAGTCCGTCAGCGGCGTTCTCCGCTTCCAGGACGTAAAAGCCGTGAATCTCAAAACCCGCACGAAGGAACCGTCTTATCTTGGGTTCGTCCTCGATCAGGAGAACGACATTGGATGGTTTATTCATCGGCCAAGACCGTCGCTTGGTCTGGGGCGGGCAAGACAATGGAAGCCGTCGTTCCCTGTCCCTGGCCCCGGCTTGATATGCTGATCGTTCCGCCATTTGCCCTGACGAAGGTGGCTGCAATCCAGAAGCCGAGGCCGGATCCGGGAATCGTCGCTTGATGACGTTGGCTTCGAAACGACCTGCGGCCAAGTTGCCGACATTCGTCAGGCGTGATTCCGACGCCTTGATCGGCGACCGATAAAATGGTTCGCCCCGGTTCGGAGCGCGCTACGATCAAGA
The DNA here is from genome assembly GCA_900129675.1 of Bradyrhizobium erythrophlei. GTDB lineage: Bacteria > Pseudomonadota > Alphaproteobacteria > Rhizobiales > Xanthobacteraceae > Bradyrhizobium > Bradyrhizobium erythrophlei_A. Next base: position 1,239,119 of record FSRD01000002.1, read on the forward strand.
TGATCGAACCGGAGGGAGAGTATTTTGCGGCATTTTCCAGCAGCTGGCCGCACGCCTCCTCGATCAAACCGGAATCCACGTTGACCAGCGGCAGGTCATCGGCGAAATCGACATCGAGCTTGTGTGCCGCCAGTCGCCGGGCTCTTCGCCGGATGGCTGCATTGACGATGTCTCTGGCATCCGCCCATTCGAGACGCGGGCTAACGCCGCCTGCGGTAACCCGCGTTGCACTGAGCAGGTTCTGAATATAGCCATCGAGTTGCGCGACTTCATCGGAGATAGCTTCGACCAGCGAGCGGGTCCGGTCATCGGCGCGAATCATGGACATCGACTCCAGGACACTCGCTGAGCCCTGAATGGCCGCCAGCGGAGAGCACAATTCATGCGAAAGCGTGCCATGGAATGCGTCTCGCAATAGCTGCGCCTGCAGGTGCAGCCGGGCGTCATCCATCGCCTTTTCAATATCGAGACGCTGAAGGGTCAAGGACACTTCCTCAAGGACCGTCTCGAAGCGGCTCGTATTGATCTCAACGTGTTTACGCGATCCGCGTCCGATATTGACGGCGACAATGCCGTAAACCGCAGTTACAGAACATGCCGTCCCGAGTAACCAGACATGTTGCGTCGGCTCGTCAACGATGGCGAAGCAGGGGTTCCCGACCGCCGGGACCGTGGAGGAGACACGCTCTTGCACCAGCTTCGGCACCGAGCCGAGCTCGGGGGGCTCGAAGTGATCCTCGGTCCCGGTCGCGAAGAAGGCGGCCTGTTGTCCGAGCGTGCGGGAGAGGTGGTTCCGAATTGCGGCGATCAGGTCCGATACGGAAAAGCAGGCCGCCAGGAGTCGCGACAACTCGTAGAGGTGCTGAATTTCGCTTTCACGTTGGCGCAGCGATTCGGTCTCGCGGCGCAAGCGCGAGGCGAGATTGCTGCTGACCAGCGCCACCACGAGAAACAGCAGCAAGTCGATGACTTCCGAGGGATCCTCGACTCGAAAACTGTAGAGGGGAGGAAAGAAGAAAAAATCGGCCTCGACTGTACCGGCAACCGCCGCCAGGGTCGCAGGCCAGATGCCCCATCGGGTGGCGGCGAAAATGACCGGTACCAGGTACGCGATTGGAACGAGGTTAGCCGCAATGGTGTAGTCAAGCGGGAGCAGAGCGACAGTGATGAGGCTGACCGACAATATCGCCAGCAGCGGGGGGACGACGTCGGCTCGCCAGATGCGATACGAAGGGAGCTCTTCTTCCGACTGCAAGCCGTTTCTGTTGCTGGTTCCAACCGGTCTTGCTCGCGCGCTCGCGAATCTCTCGGCAATGGACAGATAGGAATTCACGGAAAGCTGCTTTCGTAGAAGACATCGAATGATCGTCACTGAGGCTGCAATCAGCCGCGGGAAGATCACGCCCCTGCGACGTTCGATCGTGACGCGGAAATACCAGCTCGCAGGACCGGCGACTCTCTATCGCTATCCGCGGCCGTTCGTTGTCCTCAAATCAATCGTTGCCCCGATGTCAGTAACTACCCAGCGGAACAATGTTCTCCGGACCGACGTAGGAAATCTATGTCGTTCGCCGGGACAAGAAATATAAAAGTAATAGTATTCGACCGCGACGGGGCCGATCTATGCACGCGCGTCGGTCGCAGAAGAACGGGAAGCCTGGGCTGATAGTCGTGGCATCTCGAATCGGAACTGCAATCGGATCCGCATTTTTACGGAATTGGCGGCGGCTTCAAGTCAGCGGCGCGGTGGCGGAGCGAGGCAGTCTCGCGTCGAGCGCTTGTTGAATCGCATTGACGTAATGGAGTGCCTGCTTTTCACCGGAGAGTTCCGGCTTCGCGGCACGATACAATTCCGCTTCGCCTGGTTGACGGCATGGCGGTGGGACCAGGGCAGCGAGGGCCGCGTAACTGATATATTTCGGCGGGTACAGATAGAATTCCATCAGGGGCATGTGCGGACCTCGCCCGCCACGCTTGAGAATCGCATGGGCCGTCAATCCGGCTTCCGGATGGATGGCGCTCCAGCCGGCAAAACTGCTGGCCAATATCTCGAGCGCCAATATCCTCGTCGTTATCTGCACGAAGCCTTCGTTGGATTTCTTTGCGCTCCGGGTCGTTGACGCCTTCTTCAATAGGTGCCGAAACTCTGGATGTGCTTCGATGAAGGGGCCAAGCCGGGATTTCCACAAAATGTCCGGCAAGCAAGCGAAGCCGTGAAGTTCATGGAAACTCTCGATCAGGCTCTGGCATTGCGTCGTCAGGCTCTTCGGCAAGAAACCGAAGTCTTCAGTCTTGCCGGAGCGAGCCCCATGAGCGCTATCGTTTGCCGCGACTTCCATCGTTTCGCCTCGCGATGAGCGAACAGATTCCACTCAATGCTTCAGCATACCGGTTCGCGGCATATATCTTCGATGTGCAATAGCGGCTGCATTCATAGAAAAAAGATAGCTCGCGCGCGCCTCAAGTTTCTCTGTGTCAAAGAGGCGATCGTATCAATCGCACCGAGCAATCGGAAATGTAGCTGAAAAGACACATTGCGACACAAACTATTGCGGTGCATCGAGCGTTTTCGCCGAAATGTCATTTATTTCGCTGCCAGTCTGAGCAACGCGATGGGCAATTGACGCTTAAGAATGCATTCGGCGTCAAAGACGCTATTTCGGATATTTTATCTTTATGAAATCGCGCGGAAAGCCGTATCGCTTTTTTGCAGGCCCCCAACGCAAAGATCGTCTCGAAGGTTAACGGTGCGTCGCGAAAGCGAAAGCATCTGTACCAATAACGTGGGGCAAGATTATGAAAAGAATTCTTCTGGCAGGTGTCTCGTTGGCGGCGATCGGTCTGAGCAATGTGGCTCAGGCGGCAGACCCGGCTGCGAAAGGGCCATGCCCGTACGGCGGCGATCCCTACAAGAACTATAACTGCCTCGACGCTTACCTCGGCACCGACTTTCTGAGCCGCTTCGTCAATTACTATCGGCTCGAGTGGGGACATGATGCCGCGCCGGCCGATCCCAAGGCGCCGGAGTCACGCCGCGCCTATTGGCCTGGTACGCCCGAAAGCATTCCGCCCTATCCGTTCACCGAATGGCCCTATGGCGGCACGACGACGATCGGCGTGACGCGGCCGAGCTCAGTCGACAGTCCGCTGATGGCTGCACTCGGCAACACCGCCGCGGGCTCATGGTTGAATGAAAACCACATCCAGGTTTACGGCTGGATCAACGCGGGCGGTAACCTCAGCAATAACACGGTGCGCGGCGGCAACTCGCCGGCGGCTTACGACTACAATCCCAATACCGTTCAGCTCGACCAGGCGGTCCTCTATATCGAACGGCTGCCGGATACGGTTCAGAAGGATCACGTCGACTGGGGCTTCCGCATCGCGCCGATCTACGGCGAGAACTACCGTTATACGACGGCCTACGGTCTCTGGAGCTACCAGCTCCTGAACCAGAACAAGAACAACGGCTACGACATGCCGATGGCCTATGGCGAAGTGTTCATCCCGCAGATCGCGGAAGGCCTGATGGTTCGCTTCGGCCGTTACATCTCGATCCCGGACATCGAGGCGCAGCTCGCGCCGAATAACTACATGTACTCGCACTCGATGACCTACACGTTCGACAACTATACCAACACCGGTATCCAGAGCACGCTCGCTGTGACGAAGAACTGGATGCTGCAGTTGGGTGTGTCGGTTGGTACCGAAGCGATGCCTTGGCACTACAAGGCAACGATCGCAAATCCGTTCCCGAACCCGCTGTTTCCCGGAAGCACGATGCTGAAAGATCCGGGAGCGCAGCCAACCGTTTCGGGAGGTGTTCGCTGGACCAGCGACACTGGCAACGACTCCGTTTACGTGGTCGCGAACGGCATCAACAACGGTACATGGGGTTACAACAACCTGCAATGGTATGGTCTGACGGCCTATCACAAGTTCAACGAGCAGTGGCATATCTCGTTTGAAACCTACAATGAGCACCAGAACAACGTGCTCAATGCGAACAATCCTGCTGCCCTTGCCGCCTTTGCCGGAGGCGGCACGCCGTTCTCACCGCAGGTTATGCCGTTTAACTCGCCGTTCCTCGCGCAGTGCAACAGTCCGACAGTGTTTTCGTGCACGGCGTCGGTGCAAACTTACCTGGCCTATTTGAGCTACAAGCCGTCGCCGCTGGACAACATCTCCTATCGTGTAGAGTTCTTCGACGACAAGCAGGGCCAGCGTACCGGCGTCAAGACCCGGTACTTCGAGACCGGCATCGGTTGGCAGCACTGGTTCTCGCCCCAGATCGAGATCCGGCCCGAGGTTTCATACTACAGGGCGCTCGATGCGGCTGCGTTCAATGGCAACTCGAATCTCGGTATTGCGCCCAACAAGAAAGATGCCCTCATCGGCTCTGCGGACATCATCATTCACTTCTGATGCGGGGAAACGTCGCGGCGGCTCATGTCGCCCGACGTTTGATCAGAGAAAATTCGACAGGGGATAACAATGAAGCGAATTCTTTTCACCACCGTCTCGCTCGGGGTGCTCGGCCTGATGTCGCCGGCACTCGGAGCTGATCTTTCGCCTTATATAAAGGCTCCGCCAGCCGTCGCGCCGGCGTACGACTGGTCCGGTTTCTATGTCGGCGTGTTCGGCGGCGGCGGTTTCGGCAACCACAATCTCAACAACGCGCTGGGCCCCGCCGGGTTTGCCAACTTCACGCTCAACTATGATTCGACGGGGGCCATCGCCGGCGGCGAGATGGGCTACAACGTGCAGAGCGGCAGTTGGGTGGTCGGTGTCGAAGGGGACGGGTTCTGGTCTGGAATCAAGGGCAGCGATATCGGTGCGTTTAATGCAGGTGCGCTTCCGATTGGCTCAATCGACGCGACCAACCTTCGCAACGGCGCCACGCTTCGTGCGCGGGGCGGCTTCACCGTCGACCGCTTGCTGATGTTCTTCACCGGTGGTTGGGCGTACGGCAATTTCCAGCACACCAACACTGACCCGGTATTGGGCGTCGACCAGTTCTCGACGCACCGGAGCGGCATCACTGCCGGCGGTGGTATCGCTTACGCGGTGACCGACAACCTGATCGGCAAGTTCGAATATCGCTACTACGACTTTGGCCGGTACGAGCGCCTGACGCCGCTCAACGGCCAGCTGCCTTACACCGTGAACAGCACTTACTCAGTCGTGACGCTTGGCCTGGACTTCAAGTTCGGTGGGCCGGTTGTCGCGAAGTATTGACGCGTTGCTTGCGTTTATACGTTGCGCGGCCTGCAAGTCAGGCCGCGCGCAGTAGGAGAGGGGTAGCGATGATTGCTTCGATGGTTGCGCGAAGGATCTGGCTTGGACTTGCCGTCGCGGCGCTATGTGCCGTCGCGGCTGGATGCGCCGTCGATATCGGAACGACAAAGCCGGAGCGATCCGAGGGCAACGGTCAGATGCGATATTACGGCGGCCCGAAATCTCCGATGTGGTCGGGCCAGTAATTGTACACAGCGTTGCTTTTGGGAGACTGATGATGGCGTGCATTGTTACCAGGATTGCTCGATGGGGGGTCGTGGTGGTGTTGGGTGCGATCCTGGCCGTCGCGACCAGCGGCGAAGCGGCTGCAAAGCATCGCAAGGGGCACTTGAATTACGCACATGTGCATCACTCGATTGCTGGGAGCTACGCGCAGATCTTACCGCAACAACCGGCTCGGCTTGGAGCCATGCGCTACTACGGCGGGCCGAAATCGCCGATGTGGCGCGGCCCGGCCGAAAATTAGAAGGCCGGAAGCTAACCGGCATGTGTCAACAACGCGAGCGAGGTCGCATAAGTCAATGTGCGCATTTCCAATATGAGTACCATTGCAAATTGGAATGTGCGACGACTGGCCGTCGCGCTCGCGACGACGGTTTTGGTCGGCGTGGGCGTGATCGGCGCCGTACGGATGTTTGTCCCGCACGCCAAATCCACTGAAACAACGCATCCGGCAAAGGGCGTCCTTCCACGCTACGTTCCGACGGCGGCGGAGTGGGCGAGCCTGACGGTCGAGCCGGTCTCGGAAAAGGTCTTTCGGTCCGAGCGAATCACCGAAGGCAAGATCGCGGTCAACGAAGAGAGTTCGACGCCGATCTTCTCACCCTATGCCGGCCGCGTGATAAAACTTCTGGTCAAGCCGAGCGACATGGTCGAGCGCGGCCAGCCGCTGTTCGTGGTCGAGGCCACCGACACGGTGCAGGCGCTGAATGATTTCATTGCGGCGTTGGGCGCGCTGAATACCGCGCGGTCCAAGCTCAATCTGGCGCAGATCGTCGAGAAACGCGCCAACGACCTCTACGCCGGCAAGGCGGTTCCGCTCAAGGACTGGCAGCAGTCGCAGGCGGATCTGACCGCGGCCCAGAACGATTTGCGTTCGGCCGAAACGGCGCTGGAAGCCGCGCATAACCGGTTGCGGATCCTCGGCCGTTCGGAAGACCAGATCTCGACCTTCCAGCAGACGCGGCAGATGAGCGCCGACACCCCGATCTATTCGCCGATCGGCGGCACCGTCATCCAGCGCAAGGTCGGACCGGGCCAGTTCATCAGCAGCGGAGCCAGCGATCCCGTGTTCATCGTCGGCGATCTCTCCACGGTGTGGCTGACCGCCTTCGTGCGGGAGTCGGAAGCCTCCGGCGTCGCCGTCGGCCAGGAAGTAGCGTTCTCGTTGCTGGCGCTGCCGGGCAGCGAGTTCAAGGCGCGCATCGATTATGTCTCGGCCGCGATCGATCCATCGACCCGGCGGCTGTTGGTTCGTGCGACCATCGACAACAAGGACGGCTTGTTCAAGCCGGAGATGTTCGCCAACGTGACGATTTACGCCGGCGGCGATCATCCCTCGATCGGGGTGCCCAAGCGGGCGCTGATCTACGAAGGCGATCGCGTCCACCTGTGGGTGGTGCATGACGACAAGTCGATCGAGCTCCGCAAGATTGAAACCGGTCTGACGAACGGCGATCTGGTCGAGGTCCGGGCCAATCTGCAGGCCGGCGAGAATATCGTCACCAGAGGCAGCCTGTTCATCGATCGCGCCGCCTCCGGCAGCTAATCGCCGCTATTGTTCTCTCGCGAAAACCGGATCGAATGGATCGTCTCGTAGCCCTTGCTGTCAATCGCCGGTTTCTGATGGTCGGGCTGTTTGCCGCCGTCATCATCGGCGGGCTCGTCGCGTTCCAGCAATTGAACATCGAGGCCTATCCCGATCCAACGCCGCCGATGGTCGACATCGTGACCCAGAGCCCGGGGCTGTCGGCTGAGGAGATCGAACGCTACATCACAATTCCGCTGGAGACGCAGGTCGCCGGCATCAAGAACATGAAGGTGATCCGTACGATTTCGCTGTACGGCTTGTCTGACGTCAAACTGCAGTTCTCGTTCGATTACACCTATGACCAGGCGCAGCAGCAGGTGTTGAACCGGCTGTCGCAACTGTCGCCGCTATTGAACAACGCCCAGCCGCAGATTTCCCCTTTAAGTCCAATCGGCGAGATCTATCGATACCGGCTTGTCGGGCCGCCAAATTACTCCGTGCTCGATCTCAAAACCGTGCAGGACTGGATTCTGCAACGCCGCTTTCGCGTCGTTCCCGGGGTTATCGATGTCACCGGCTGGGGCGGCAAGACGAAAACCTATGAGCTTCAGGTCGATTTCAACAAACTGGTCGCAAACGGCCTGACGTTGCCTCAATTGTTGCAGGCGGTGAGCAACGCCAACGTCAACGTTGGCGGCAACACCGTCAATATCGGTCCGCAGTCGGCGGTCGTGCGCGGCGTGGGGCTGATCCGTTCGATCGACAGCCTCGGCAACACCATGGTCATGTCGAGCAATGGAACCCCGGTTCTTGTCCGGGACGTCGCGACCGTCACCGTGGGCGAGCAGCCGCGACTTGGTATTGCGGGTGAGAATCAGGACGACGATATCGTCCAGGGCATCGTGCTGATGCGGCGCGGCGAGCAGAGTTCGCCGACCATCGCCCGCGTCGAGGAACTCGTTGCAAGCATCAACAACTCCACCATCCTTCCACCGGGCGTCCGGATCGAGCGGATCTACGACCGGAAGGATTTGATCGAGACCACAACGCACACCGTGCTGGAGAACATGGTGGTTGGGATCGCGCTGATCGTTTTCCTGCAGTGGCTGTTTCTGGGCGATCTGCGCAGCGCATTGATCGTTGGGGCGACCATTCCGTTTGCGCTGTTTTTCGCCGTCAGCATCCTCGTGCTGCGCGGCGAGTCCGCCAATCTGCTCTCCGTCGGGGCGATCGATTTCGGTTTGATCGTCGATGCCACCGTCATCATGGTCGAGGCGATATTTCGGCGGTTATCACACACCAACAAGCTCTCGGCCAGTGAGCAGGCCGCGATCTCGGCCAACACCGTCCTGGACATGAAGAAGCACGCGATCCTGAGTGCTGCGGTCGACGTGTCGCGGTCGATCTTCTTTGCCGCCGCCATCATCATCGCGGCATTCCTGCCGTTGTTCACCCTGAGCGGTGTCGAAGGCAATATTTTCAGCCCAATGGCCCGCACCTATGCGTATGCGCTGGCCGGCGGTCTGCTCGCGACGTTCACGGTTACGCCGGCGCTGAGCGCCATCATTCTGCCCGCGCATGTCGAGTAGACCGAGACCTTCATCATGCGGATCCTGCACCGCATCTACATGCCGGTGCTGGCGCGCTCGCTCGCCAGCCGTCGAGTCGTGCTGATGGGCGGGGCGGCGTTGATCGTGATGACCGTGATCGCCGTTCGCCTGCTGGGGCTCGAATTCCTGCCGAAGCTCGAGGAAGGTAATCTATGGATCCGGGCGACGTTGCCACCGACGATCTCGCTGCAGGAAGGCAATTCTTATGTCAACGAGATGCGCAAGGTGATTGCCGACTTGCCGGAGGTCGACACGGTGGTTTCACAGCATGGCCGACCGGACGACGGCACCGATGCGGCGGGCTTCTTCAACGCGGAGTTTTTCGCGCCACTCAAACCCGCAAAGCAGCGGCCTGACGGAGAAAACAAGGACCAATTGACGGCCAAGCTGCTGGCCCAACTACAGGACAGGTTTCCGGGCGTCGAGTTCAATTTCTCGCAGTACCTCCAGGACAACGTCTCGGAGGCGGTTTCCGGCGTGAAGGGAGAGAACTCCATCAAGCTGTATGGCAACGACCTGGAGGCGCTTACCGACACTGCCAACAAGATCAAGGCCGTGCTCGCCACGGTGCAGGGTATCACCGACCTCGCGGTCTTTACTTCGCTCGGCCAGCCCACGATCCAGATCGATATCGACCGCGCGCGGGCGGCGCGATACGGCTTGTCGCCGGGTGATATCAACACGACGATCAAGACGGCGATCGGGGGCGACAGCGCCGGCGACCTGTACGAGCCGGGCAGCGATCGCCATTTCCCGATCATCGTCCGGCTGGCGCCACAATATCGGCGGAGCGCGGAGGCCATCCAGAATTTGCGGATCGGCGTGCAGGGTCCGAACGGCATCACGCAGGTTCCGCTCAGCGAGGTGGCGTCGATCAAGCTGGTGTCGGGTGCAGCCTACATCTACCGCGAACAGCAGGAGCGCTACCTCCCGATCAAATTCTCGGTGCGCGAACGCGATCTCGGCGGCGCCATCAAGGAAGCACAGGAGAAGGTCGCAGCCCAGGTACAGTTGCCGGCCGGGTCACGCGTCGAGTGGGTCGGCGAGTTCGGCAATCTGCAGGACGCCATCAAGCGATTGTCTATCGTGGTGCCGATCAGCCTGGCGCTGATCGCCATGTTGATCTGGTTCAATTTCGGATCCGTCGTGGACACCATTTTGACCATGAGCATGATCCCGATGGCGGTATTCGGCGGGATCCTGGGACTGCTGTTGACCGGCATTCCGTTCAGCGTGTCGGCGGCGATCGGGTTCATCGCGCTGTTCGGCATCTCGGTGATGGACGGCATCATCATCATTTCGCAGTACAACCAGCTCATCGATGAAGGCATGGAGCGGGGCAGGGCGATCCTGCGCACAGGGGAGCTGCAGTTGCGCCCGGTCTTGATGACATGCGTGGTCGCGGGCATCGGTCTGCTGCCGGCGGCGTTATCGTCCGGAATTGGATCGCAGGTGCAGAAGCCGCTGGCGGTCGTGGTGGTCGCCGGCATGATGCTCGCGCCCGTCGTCATTCTCGTCACATTGCCAGCGCTGATCTCGATGTTCTCGCGGCGAAGCCGGCCTGGTCTGGCTCCCGAAGGCAATCTGGCGCCGGCGGAATGATGGGCGAAGTGGATGGACGAGGTGGGTGGTGAGTAGCGTCGCGTCCGAATGCGCACCGATGTTGCAAAGGACGAGGCTTCGGTTGACGGCGCCGTTGCTCTGCCTTGTTGCGGTCGCGACTCTCGCTGATGTCGCTTCCTGCGCGGCCGAGAGCTTGCCGGAAGCACTTGTGAAAGCGTACCAGTCGAACCCGCAACTCAACGCGGATCGCGCCCGCCAGCGCGGGACCGACGAAAATGTGCCGCAGGCGTTGGCGGGCTACCGGCCGCAGATCGTGGCGAGTCTAAACGCCGGGCTGCAGGCGGTTCGCAACCTGTTGCCCGACAATACGGTGCAGGGCGATACGCTGCGTCCATGGACGATCGGCGTCACGGTCTCGCAAGTCCTGTTCAACGGCTTCAAGACCGCCAACAGCGTTCGGGTTGCGGAATTTCAGGTGCAGTCCGGGCGCGAGGCGTTGCGCAATACCGGCCAGGGCGTGCTGCTGGACGCCGTGACGGCCTATATGAACGTGCTCGCCAACCAGGCGCTGGTCGAGGCTCAGCGCACCAATGTTGCGGTCCTGCGCGAGATCCAGGCGACGACCAAAAAGCGTCTGGACGCCGGTGACGTCACGCCAACCGACCCCGCACAGGCCGAAGCCCGATTGAGCCGGGGGCTGGCCGATCTCAATGCGGCGGAAGTCGTCTTGGCCATCAGCAAGGCGACCTATACCCAGGTCGTCGGCGACGCTCCGTCTCAATTGGTTCCGGCCGCGCCGGTCGACCGCCTGTCGCCGATTGCGCTGGCGGCCGCGACCGAAACCGCCAATCACGAACATCCCGCAGTTCTCGGCGCCGGCTTCGATGTCGACGTTGCTACGACCACGATCAAGGTCGCGGAAAGCAGTTTGCTGCCGACGGTCGCGGTGCAGGCGAGCGCCAGCCGGTCCAAGCAGTCGGACCAGACGCTCGGCACGTTCGGCACCGATCAAGCCTCGATATTGGGGCAGATCAACGTGCCGATCTACGACGGCGGCACAGCGGCCTCGCAGACCCGGCAGGCCAAGGAGGTGGAGTCGCAGAGCCGCATGGTGCTGGAGCAGGTCAGAAACCAGGCGAAAACAGCGGTCGTCAGTGCCTGGGTATCCAATGAGGGAAGCAAGGTCGCGCTCACGGCGGCCGAGTCCGAAGTACGCGCGGCCGATACGGCACTGCAGGGAGTCCGGCGCGAGGCCGCGGGCGGCCAGCGCACAACCATCGATGTCCTCAACGCGCAGCAGGACCTGACCACCGCCCGGTCCCGCTTGATCCAAGCTCAGCGCGACCGGGTGATCGCATCCTACACGCTGCTGAGCGCGGTCGGCCGACTCGACGTACATACCCTCAATCTGAACACGCCGGACTACCTGCCTGAGGTTCATTACCACCAGGTCCGGGATGCGTGGCACGGAGTCCGTACGCCCTCAGGTCAATGATTGCGAGGCTAGACACATGACCGGCCGAACCAGAGCAATGACGACCCTCGCGGTGGCCGCGGCCGTGATTTCATGGCTTGTGTTCCCGGCGTATCCCCAGAGCATCCAAAACAGAAAGAGCGGCGGCCCATCAAATCCGCCCCCGGCCGAAACGCATTCGCCGGTGGACGAGAAAGCATACAAGGCCGCGCTCGATCGAATACCGGTCCCTAACGAGAAATATGATCCTTGGGGCATCGCGCGCCCAGCCGAACCGCGGAAGAGCGCGAAAAAATCAAACTGAGGATGAACCGCGTCAGGTGCGAAGACGTTGTCTTGGCACGCCGCGGCCTGCGAGGGACCACCTGCATCACATTTCCGGGGGACAGCATGACCGAGCACATCATTGTCGAGGATGAAGACTCTACGCGCACGATCACGATGCGGCGTCCGGAGAAGAAGAACACGCTGACGCAAGACATGTATCTTGCGATGAGCGATGCAATCGACGGCGCGCAATCCAACCCAGCAATTCGCTGCCTGATCCTGACCGGCCGTTCGGGGGTATTCACGGCCGGCAACGACATCGGGGATTTTCTGCAGGCGGCCACGGAAAAACACGATGCGGCACGGCCGCGAAACGCCGTGATCTTCCTGCAGTCGCTGGTGAACAACAAGAAGCCGATCATCGCCGCGGTCGACGGCATCGCCATAGGTATCGGCACCACCATGGTGTTTCATTGCGATTACGTTGTCGCGAGCACGACAGCGTCGTTCTCGTCGCCCTTCATCCAATACGGGCTCGTTCCGGACGGGGCTACCAGCCTGTTGGTGCCGCAAATGGTGGGTCATCAGCGTGCGTTTTCGATGCTGGTGATGGGACGGCCAATGAGCGCCGAAGACGCCCGCATGGCCGGTTTCGTCAACATGGTTGTTCCGCCTGGCCATGCCGTCGTCGAGGCCCGCAAGGTGGCGCGCGAGATCTGCGCGCTGCCGGCGGATGCCGTCGCAATCGCTCGGAAGCTGTTGAAGCTGCCGACCGAGGACCTGGTCCGCCGGATCGGTCAGGAAGATCATTTCTTCGGCGAGCGGATGCGCTCGCCGGAGGCCATCGCGGCGTTTCAGAATTTCTTCCTGCGAAAGAAGAGATGACGGTAAGCTCGGCGCGGTCCTGTTCTTCTATTGCACTGCGGAATGATTTTTCGCCGCAGCGATTGGTATTCATTCCATCCTCTGCCGCTTCTATCACCGATTGATCGGTTTGCTGATCTTTCGGGCAGGGTGCTGACGAATCCTTGCGCTTCCTAAAACGCAGGATCATCATCGTCCGCAGGGACAACACGACGCCGAACAGAGTCGTGGAATAGGAAACGCTGAAAGCACCGGGCCCTGTTCCGTTTGGGTTGTCTCGCACCAAATGGAGGCTGTCATGTATAAATGCCTTGCCACAGTCACGCTCGCCGCTGCGGCCGTCGCACTATTGGCGTCGCAACCCGCTCAGGCCGGCGCGTCAGCCAGCGCACCTTCGAAGTACGGTCACTCCAGCCAGGTCGCGACCACGCATCAGGTGCGGACCGATCGGCTGGCGCGAAAACCCAACGTCGCGATCACGGAATATTCCTCCTCGTCGGCGAAGAATCCGCCGCGAGGGCACGGTTATCGCTAGTCGGTCCGGGTTCCGCCGCCTGTGCGTCTGTTGTTCGAAGCGACGAGGCGCTCTGCCCTTGCGCAGTGGGGGCTTCGAGGCGTTCTGCGTGGCGCGCCGGATTGGCGCCGTTGATCCATGTTCGCACGGTCGGCAGCACCTCCGGGAGCAGGCCATCGATCCCCGCCCTGGTCATGCCGGCGCGAACACGCGGGTCGTAGAGGATGTTGAGTAGATACTGGTCGTAGACATCGAAGAAGCCCATCTGGACGTCATCGTTGAACATGGTCCATGGCACCGATCGGTCGTCGTTGATCGCGCCGAGCGCCTGGAGCAGTTCTTCATAGGCGCAGTCATAGAAGGTGAATTCGCCGGCATCGACAGGCAGGATCACCTCGGCGCGTCGTATACGGTAGCGGCTGTCCTTGCCGATCCCTGACAGGCATTGCGGATTGAGCGATTGCTGAATCCGCGCTGCCTTGCCGCTGCCATAGCGCGCGTGAATGACCTTGTTGATATCCCGTTCGGCGACCAGCGTAACGAAGAAGTTGGCGGCTTTCTTGTCGCTCGTGATCGCGATGTCGAGATGGTTCACATGCGCCCGAATGTCGGCAACGATCGAGGCAATCTCCGGTGCGCGGTCAGGCTGGCCCTGGCTCGCCACGAATATCCGGACCGGTTCGTCGAACTTCCGCACGCGCTCGGCCGGCGCGCCGAACTGCAATTCGGCGTTCAGCGCGATCTTGAAAAACCCGTCCTTGATCTCTTCATTGGTGAAGTCGCGGCGCTCGGCAGCGCGCCGGCTGCTGATGTCGGGATCTTCTGCGTACGCGGCGCCGCAGCCCGCTTCGGCAAGCATCAGCGCGGCAAAGGCCGTCAACCGGATCAGGCGAGCCCGCCGATTTGTCGGCCGGCGCACGGTCAATGGAACCGGTCCCGAGGCCGCTCCGCCGGGCCTTGCGGCCCCTTTGGGGCGTTCGCCGCTCTTATTTCATCGCCTGTGACACGACAGTCGCCATTCCTGTCGAACCGCAGGATGAACGCGTTCGGCTTCTCGACGAACTCCTTGCGCGTGATATTGCCATCCTGGTTCTCGTCGAAATAGCCGAAGTCCGCGTCCGCCAGCGTGGCGTCGGCTTTCTGGACGGTTGCGAACTCGGATGGGTCGAGCTTGCCGTCGCGGTTACGGTCCGCCGAGGTAAAGATCCGGTCGGCAAAGCCCTTCCATTCGTCGCAGGTGAAGACGCCGTCGCGATTGGCGTCCCAGATCGGCGGCCCGTTCTTAAGCAGGCCATCCTGCGCTGGGGTGGATTGGGCGAGAGCAAGAGGGCCACTCAAAAGCATGCTGATTGTAACGCCGATCCAGTAAGCACATTCTTTGCCAGACAAATCCTGCTCCTGTTTCCGGACCGCAGGTGAGGGCCCTTCGAACGGATGTGCAGAGATCATTTGCCGAGGCTGCCATAGGAAATCGATATCGATAGGCGGTACTTTAAATAGCAACAACATAGCCGCCCGGAGCCGAACCATGTGCCGCGAGAAGCCAGGGCGGGACGGATGAGGTGAAGAAGGACATGTTTTAACGAAAGTCCACTTTTGGCGGCGGGTTCAACTGGTCAGCGCAACACACTCATCTTTTGGCAAGATGGAGTGTGGACCATGAAGCAACGACGTCGCATCTACTACTCATCCGCTCAGCGGTCTGAGATCTGGGATCGCTGGCAGGCCGGGGATTCGATGAGTTCGATCGGACGCCGATTTGATCGGGAGTCCTCGCGGTATTTCGGTGATTTCGCCAACCGTTGGCATTCGTCTACCGGTTCGGCAGCGCCCCAAACAGGCGCTCAGCCTCTCTGAACGGGAGGAGATTTCCAGAGGGCTCAGCACGCAATGTTCGTTGCGTTCGATTGCTCGGCAATTGGGACGATCTGCATCGACAATCAGCCGTGAGGTCTCCGCGATAGCTCATTGGCGCGAGTATCCAGCGGTCGGCGGCTTGATGAGTTACGATAACAACCTCCCCGACGCTTATCGTTTGGTTGGGACTATATGTCGGGCGCATACTCAACGGAGAGAAGCCGGCCGAGATGCCGGTGCAGCAGGCAACAAAGTTCGAGTTGGTAATCAACCTCAAGACTGCGAAGGCGCTCGGCCTCACCATTCCAGACAAGCTGCTCGCCCTCGCAGACAAGGTGATCGAATAGAGTTTTGTCCGCTTCTGGGCGTAATGCAGACATCGCAAGCCCTTCGCGCTCATCGCGTCATCACGACCGACGACAACAGCGACATGTGACCAGGGTCACAGTAGCGGCGGAAGCGTTGGGCCAGTGTGCCGGCACAGCGACGGATGATCCGCGCTGGCTTGAATGGAGAAGATGATGAGCAAGACTACTACTCATGTAATCACTGCGAAGAGCGAAGGTTTGGACGCGCGCGATGAATTGTCCCCTCAGGAACTCGAAGCGGTGTCTGGTGGCGACGTTTCCGTCGAGGTCTTCGGCCACAAAGTAACGGGTAGCGATGTTGCCAGTGCGGCCAAGTGGGTGTGGAACAAATTCTTCTAGTTGGAGCTAAGCGTGGCCAGCGCGAACTCTTACCCCAGCGGCTGGTGTGCTCTTTTTCATTTCGCTTCTCTGGCGGGTACGCACCAGCGACGGATGATCCGCGCTGGCTTGCATGGAGAAGATCGTGAGCAAGAGCAACGACACTTCGAAGCGCGGTCACGGCACGAAGGATCAGGGCTCGCTCGCCTGCCCCGGCGAAGCACTGGTTCAATGGCGGGTGATGCCTTCGCTCGGATTGCACCAATGTGGATCACTTCCGGAACTTCGCGAACAGCTTCGGATGGCTCCAGCCGCAGCTGCTTTCGTGAAAAACCGAATTCGGGCTAAGCTCGCGCTCGTGGTCGCGCTTGGCGTCTGGATCGGTTGGCGGGCGGTCATGCATTCACTACTCGTCCTCCTCCGCACATGCGGCCACGAACAGTGGGTCTTATCACGCCCTCACGTAGCTGTGAGTGCCCAATGACCCATACCGTGTGGCGTACCTCACAACGCCTGCCTGCGCTTGGGATTAAAAATAGGGTTGCTTTGATTTCAGAGGAGCCTCGTAACGATCAAGTCGAAGGAGTTTTGCGATGAAACGTCTTGCATTTCTAGGCTTCACAATCGCTACGCTGACTGCGCCGAACCGGCCGCTTTTGAGGCAAAAGCAGACATGCGCTGGAAACCCCGGAATTCCGCCTTTTGACCCACACCAGACGTCACCCACCGGCTCACCCTGACGGTATCGACAGCTCTATCGCTGACGCTGCAGTCTATGTTTTGGCGGGTCTATCCCCGTGATTGCCCGATACCACGCGGCGTCTGATTGAGCGCGCGCTCTGGCAGCGGCAAGGTCCGATTGTCCCCGATAGAACTGACTTAGGGCGAGATAGCAATCGGTGCGCGCCGGTCCGTGAGGTATCGCGTCGCAGCTCATCTGCGCGCTCGCGACGCCGGAAAAACTCGTCAGCAAGATTACGACGACACTTTCGGTCCAATGTGTCATGCCACCTCAAGATCGGATTTCAGCTTTTTGGTCCAAGCCGACATGCGAAGTGATGGCCACAATGTATGCTGTCAGGGGTCGAGCGAGCAAGGCCGGATCGAGCGACGGCGTCCGTTGTTGATCCATCGCCGAACTCAAGGCTTGCTTCCCTCCGCTTTAGATGCGCTCAATCGGGGCGGAAGTCGCAGGGCCGGATGCAACTCTCACGACCCTATAAGTCGATCGGACGGCATTGAGCACCGCTTCGTCCGACGACGTGACCTCATAGGAAGTGCTGCCTATCGCGCGTATGACGATCCATGCGTCGCTCTGTTCTGGTCTGACACCTGTTAGACATGAAGTTCTATTTCGCGCCCTTAAAAAGCTTAGCTAAAATCGTCGCAATTAAAGTGACTATTAGTATTGCGGACATGGTCAGCACCGTATGATCAGATCGTTGAACCTTGATAAATGAAGCGCGATGTCTGGGTTTGTCGCCTCTGAGACATGCCGACCGATGCTGCGGATGTCTGTTCATAGGGGAAGAGCGGAAGTGATCGGCGCACCGTCAAGCCTGTATGGTCCGGCCGCGCGTTGCAAGAAGATTTCGTCGAATTGGCGGCGGCGGTCTTGCATCAATGTATCCGGCCTCTGATTGGAGCATGTGGTGCTCCGGGCCATCATGGATATCAGCGCGCGTGCGTTCTAATTAGCGGACAGGCCTCGATTGGGCCATTTGGGTCACCAGTGTTCGCACGCGCTCGGAAGACCGAACCTCCATCTCGTCTCATCCTCTCGCAGACCTCGGCTGGAAACTGTTGATAGGGTTACGTCATCGCTTGCTCCTCATGTCGCGCAGTTCCTTTGTTCGAGCCAAGGGCCGTTCCTTCGTCCCGGCCCGCAGAACGTCGATCGCGTCGCGCGCAGGGGCGGTCAAGGCCGGCCGTCGCGCTTGGCTTGCGGCGGGCGCCGGCGTTGCCAGGCTGCGCCTTGACCGCGCCGAGCACGGCGCGAGGATCACGCGGGTCGGACGCCTGCATCGTCGGTCCTCGTCAGCTCGAAGGCGCGTCCTTTGGCCAGCACCGCCCAGGCGATCCGGGCAAGCTTGTTGGCGAGCGCGATCGCCAGCACGTTGTGGTGCAACCGCCTCTTGGCGGCTTCGATCCAGGATTTGAGCCCGTAACGTTCCCAGTCCTTTATCCTGACCAGCACAACCCATGCCGCCTGCACGAACAGAACGCGCAGGTAGCGATTGCCGCGCCTCGAGATTTTGCCGAGGATCGTGCGGTCTCCCGTCGAGATCTGCTTGGGCACCAGTCCGAGCCAGGCGCCGAAGTCGCGGCTGGAGAATACGTCTCCAGTGCCGATCGCGGCCACCATGGCGCTCGAAATGATCGGCCCGATGCCAGGCACCGTCATCAGGCGCGAACATGCCTGATCCTGACGGGCCAGGGCTTCGATCTCGCCGGAGAGGCCATCGATACGCTGATCCAGCCGGCGCCAGTCGCCTGCCAACTCCTCGATGACACGCAACATGCGGAGCGACAGGGTATCGGTGCGCGTCGCAAGGATGGTGGGCAGTTCCGTGCGCAGGAAGCCGATCCCTTGGCGCACGGCGATCCCGCGTTCCAGCATGAAGGCGCGAATCTGATTGATGATACCGGTGCGTTGCGAGACCAGCCGCTCGCGCACCCGATGCAGTGCCTGCAGATCCAGTTGCTCCGCGGTCTTGGTCGCCACGAACTTCATCGTCGGGCGCTGCACGGCTTCGGCAATCGCTTCGGCATCATTGAAGTCGTTCTTCTGTCCTTTGCTATAGGGGCGGACATATTTGGCCGGCATCAACCTGGCGTCGTGGCCAAGCGATGCGAGTTTGCGGCTCAGGTGATGGGCGCCGACGCAGGCTTCCATGCCGATCAGGCAAGGCGGTATATTGGCGAGCCGCGCTTCCACTTGGCCACGCGACCACTTTTGCCGCAGCACGATGGCGCCGCGCGCATCGTGGCCCACGACGTGGAACGAGTTCTTGCCGATATCGATGCCGATCACGGCGATCGCGGTATTGGGTATCTGAGACATGGCGTGCTCCTTGTCTTTGGCGCCCCTTGCCAGAGCTTCGCTTGCTGGCGGGGCAGGAGCACGGCCGGACCATCCCATTAGCGGACATTGACCTGCTCATAAGACAGCATTGCTGTCACACTTCTCGTTTTTCTGAATACCTTTCCTGGAATGTTTGAAGCAAGCCGGAGTTAACACGTTCGGCTGGATTGGGAGCTCGAAGGCGTGGCATGCAGGAGGTTCCTATGACCAACTTGATGATCAGGATGGTGACGCTGGCAACGTGTTCGATTGCGCTGATCGCTGCGTTCTCGGTCACTCCGGTTGTTGCGGCCGGGGGCAGCGATCTAGGTGGTGGTGAGGCAAACTATAGCGGGATGGACCACCGCTCCGCTTATCCGCCGCCTTCGTCATACCCGAAGCGGTCGGGCACCAAGGCCACTCACGCCCCCAGAGCCAAGAAAGCCAAGCAGTCCCTTTTCGACGACCCCGCCTTCGCTCATGGGTACCGCGCCGCCTACGCGACGATCTATGACCGCAACGATTATGCTGGCGCGATTGAGCAGCTAAAGGCGCTCGGCCATGACGACAACGCAGGTGTCGCCAATCTGATCGGCTACTCCTATCGCAAGCTAGGCGACTACAAGGTTTCGCAAGTCTGGTACGAGCGCGCCCTGAAAGCAGATCCGAACCATGTGCTGACCTGGCAATATTACGGTCTGTGGCAGATCGAGCAGGGCAACCGCGATCAAGCGCAATATCATTTGAGTCGGATCGCGGCGATTTGCGGGACGGGCTGCGAGGAGTATCGGTCGTTGGCTGCCGCGCTAGAGAAACCGCCCGGCACTGGCCTGGTTTATTAGGACGCTTTGCAGCGGCGGTCAGGGAATTTCCATGGAGACGGGTGCGATCAACACTGCGTCGCCAGCCAGGCCGTCTGGCGCTCAGAGAAAAGGGGCCCTGATCCTTGCGGGCCACTAGGACCGTCTTCCTGAAACGATCGTGCAGCCGCGCGTGTCGCAGGTTGTTCGTGCTGGCGCGCAGGGCTCGCTCGGGGTATTTCTGTAAGTAGAATGCGCAACAATCCCATCATCGTGCAAAAATACGGCGGCACCTGTCTTGAAACACCGGCAAAAATCCGCGCGGTCGCGAGCGGTCTCGCCGACCTGCACAAGCGTGGTCATCGGGTCGTAGCGATCGTTTCAGCGATGGGTAAGACCACCGACGAACTTGTTAAAATGGCCTATCAAGTAAGCCCGCATCCCAATCGCCGTGAACTTGATATGTTGCTGACCACCGGTGAGCGCGTCAGTATGTCTCTAATGAGCATGGCGCTGTCTGATTTCGGCGTGCCGGCGATTAGTTTTACCGGCAGTCAAGCCGGAGTGATGACCGACGAATCCCACTCTTCCGCGCGCATTTTGGATGTGCGGCCCATTCGCGTGCGCGAAGAACTCGACCGCGGACGCGTCGTGGTTTTGGCTGGCTTTCAGGGCGTGAATCCGGTGACCAAAGAAATCACCACGCTGGGCCGAGGTGGCAGCGACACCACTGCGGTCGCCATGGCAGCGGCGCTAAAAGCGGAGTGCTGTGAGATCATCAAAGAGGTCGACGGAGTTTGCTCGGCCGATCCGCGCATCGTGGCGGATTCAAAGCCCTTGCGTCAGCTCGATTTTACATCGCTATCCGAAATGTGTTTTTGGGGCGCCAAGGTCCTGCATTTTCGCAGCGTCGAGCTGGCACAAAGCCAAAACGTTCCTCTGGTTCTTAGAAAATTGGGCAGCGCTGAACACAGCACGCAAGTGATGAGAGAGGTTATGGGGATGGAAAGCGGAAAAGTTCTGGCCGTTAACTCAATGGCTCGCATTGAGCACGTGGAGATCGATTCGGCGGATCTCAATCAAGGCTTTGAGAAATTCGCGCAGCATCTCAAACAAAGCGGCTTATCTTGGCCGCAGCTTCTCGCCTCGGCGTTCACCGGCGGAAAAACGCGCATTATGATGACTTCCGATTCGGAGTCGCTCGACACTTTGCTGCGCACGCTGGAAAGGAGCAAAGACTTGCGTCAACAGCGCGAGACTTTAAGTTCGGTGAGCCTCACTTGCTTCGGCGGCGTTTCTTCAGACTTGCCGTTTAAGGCGATTCAGATTCTGCAACGTCACGGGATTATCGCCGACAAATATGTTTTGTCGCCGCATTCGGTGAATTTAATTATTCCTGCAGAGAGCCGCGAGGCCGCGGTCAGGGCTTTGCATTCGCTGATCTAGTTGACCGTTTTGTCCAAAAAAATTGCGGCACTCTGCGTGAGAAACTCGGCGTGAGCCTGTCTAGCCAAGCGGTCACATTGGCACGGGGCGGAAGCCATGCTCGATTTTTGGACAAGTCACATCTTGATCGCATTCGCGAAGAGCGTGTCACCCCACTCGTACAAGGGCCGCATGAAGTCAGATTGGGTGTGGATTGCTCGACCTTTGCGATCGCGCCATTTTCGCCCGTAGGTATCGAACGGAAAGTGTCGCATGTAGTATTCGCACGTTTCTTCCCAATGTTCGACCGACAACGACTTGCCATAGTGTTGGCAATACAGACCGGTCCTCACGCGTTCTACGCCGGCCGGCTCTCGCCCATGGTGCTTCGAGAAGATGACCTCAGGCCGGTTTCGCCACAACATCAGAATGTCTCGCCGTTCCGGGCCGAAGAAACGACGAAAGTCCAATAGTTCGCAATCGGCTTGATAGGGTGCATGATCGCCGGGAGTCATATAGGCGTCGAACAGTTGAACCCGCACGCCGTCGTAATCGCCAGAACGAGTTCGTTCCATGTATCCGCGCAGATCTCCGGTAACGCGCTCATCCGCATCGAAACAAAACATCCAGTCGAACTGCAAATGTTCGCGTGCCGCCTGCAGCAAAAGTCCGCGATGTCGACCTTCGGCAACCCGTCGCGCCTCGATGTCCGCTTCCCACGACCGATTTGTCACAATCAGAGCGACTTTTGGGTGCCCGCCAAGGATCTCCAGCGTTCGATCCGTACTCGCGTCATCATAGGCGACTATCGCATCTACGTGCTTGCCGACGTAGTCCAGTGTATCCCGGAGAACAAGTGCTTCATTGCGAATGCGGGTGATTCCGATCAAAAAGTGCCTATGACCCAGGAGGCTTCTATTGCAGGCAATGATTTGTTCACCGTCGCGGAGTTGCCAACTACTCGTGCCCAGCATGATTACCACCTGGCTGCGATAAGGAATTGGCACCAATGATGGTGGGCGGGCGCAGTAACCGCAAGGGTCAAGAATCGCAGGGCTAATGTTGCCGGTGGTGCGCCGCTAACGAGAGAGATTGCGGAAAACTAACCCCGCGGCGCGTTGGGCGAGGCGTCCGAGGGCGAGGCTCGATCATTCCAAGTTCCGGGATGAACATAGTCGCGGTTGAGTTCATGGCGAGGTCTCGTCTTGACGAGCGTCAGGCGGAACGATCGCAGCGTTCAGATCGCCCGCGCCTGCTTCCGAACCTCATTCGCAATCGGCCTTAAGGATTCCGGCGCCGCGTGGCCGACCAGACTGTAGCCCACGCCGTCGTCAGCCCAGGCGATGCCCCCAACATCGCCCTGCGATTGGGACGTCATTGGCGCATTCTGGTCCGCGCTGCTCATCGGGCGCGTCAGCACGACAAGCCGACTGCCGTGATCATCGTCATACATGAACATCGCCGCCGGGCCGTGCTGGGTGGCGACCAGGCGCCCTCCCATCAGCCGGTAACCTGACGCGGCCAGATCCGGCACCTTCACCGGCCGATGCAACCGGTCGGAGACCCATTGCACGAGTTGGGCACTGTCGGACGCGCGAACCTCGACGGGTCGGACCCGGTCCGGTGTATAGACGTTGTACGAAGCGGTGGCCTCCCGAGCGAGCGCAACCAATCCTTCCGGCGAAGCCTGCAGCGCGCCGCGCATGGCCCAGCCGCCGAGACCGCCGATGCTCAACAGGAACATTGCCGCCATCGCCCACCGGGCCACCGAAGGCCGTCGCGCGCGGTTCTCGATGATTCGCGACAGATTGAGCTCCGGCGGCAACGGTTCCTCAGCGATCGGCGCGAGCGCCGCACGCAGCAGATCACGCTGATCGGTGAAGGCGGCGACGCGCTTGGCGACATCCGGATGATCGCCCAGATAGGCGGCGACTTCCGCCTGTCGCTCCGGTTCGAGGACACGATCCACATAGGCGTGGAGATCATCTTCCGTGATCGGCCGGTGGTTCATTTTTCACGCTCCGTATTGGCACGACATTCTTCGGCGTATCGTCCGCAGCACCTTCGATCTCCTGCTGCAGCCTTTCGCGGGCCCGGGAAAGCCGTGACATCACTGTACCCACGGGAATGTTGAGCACCGTTGCGGCATCCGCATAGGAAAGGTCCTCGACGGCAACAAGCAGCAGCACCGCCCGCTGGTCTTCGGGCAGTTTTGCGAGCTTGTTCAGGACATCCTGATACATGAGCTTCTGTTCCTGAACGGCGGCTTCGCCGAAACTGTCCTCATTGGTCTCGTCGATCGGGACATGCCTGCCGCGCGACGCCGATTGGCGGAACTGATTGATCGCAAGGTTATGCAGAATGGTGAAGAGCCAGGCGCGGACGGCGCCGTCGCGCCGCTGGTACCAGCGGCTGACGGCGCGCTCCAGGCAGTCCTGCACCAGGTCGTCGGCATTCGCGCGATCGCGAACGAGCGCGCGGGCATAGCGGCGGAGCGCGGGTATAAGCGGTTCGACCTGCAGCAGCATGTCTTTCATCGCGCGCTCCGCCTGCGGCTTGCCTCAATCTACCATCACCGGGCTTGCACCTGAACTGCCTCTCCGAAGGTCGTTGCATCTCCGGGGGCAATGACCAGATAGCGCCGCTCCGAGGTTGCGGGATCGTGGACAATTTGTCGGATCGGGCCGGTCGCGTTGACGATGGCCGATCCTGCCGGATTGGTCATGAAGGCCGCCAGCGGTTGCAAGGGGCCGCCTCCGTCCACGCGATCCGCCAGCGCGAGCACGTATTTTTGCTTCGGCTCGAGCCCGGTTACCGACGCCTGGAGCACCTGAATCAGCCCTTGGTCGAACAGCGAGACGCTGGTTGGCGCCTTTCCGTCCTTCTCGTCCCTGGTCACGAGCGCGAGATGCGCGACCTGACCGGCGATACCGAGAGGCTGTAGGTTCTGGTGATCGTCGGGATCAGGTGCTGCGCCCGGAACATAGGCGATCGCCTGGGGTGCCTGTCCGATTGGTATGTTTGCGATCACCGCGTTGGTTGCCGTGTCGATTGCCGCGAGCGCGTCGGCATTCTCGAGCCCGACATAGATGCGCGAGCCGTCGCCGGACGGCCACACGCCGTGCGGAAGATTCCCAACTGGGATGGTTGCGACCACCGAGAAATCGTCGGTGCGGAACACCTTGACTTCGTTCAAACCACCGATCGTGACATAGGCGAATGTGCCCTTGGCGGTATGCGCGAAGTTGACGTGGTTGGTGATCGGGCCCGTGTCGATCGTCTTGATCAGATTGAACGGCGGCTTTGCGTTGAACACTTGCGTCTTGCCAACGTCCTTCAGGGTGAACCACACCTGGTTGCCGTCCGGCGTCGCCGCGATGTTCGGGCAGAACGGGCTCTCCTGTTTGACCTTCGCGATGATCTTGTGATCGGCAACAGTGACGACGTCGGTCTCGGGATTGAAAGACGAGCAGATATAGCCGTATTTGCCGTCGGGCGAGAAGATCTGCATGCCGGGTCCGCTGGGCGTAATGATCCGAGTCTTCTCCATGAACGTCCTGGCGTCGAGCACCGAGATGTAGTTCTCGCCGCGCACGGTGACCCAAACCTCCCGACCATCCGGCGTAAAGAACGCTTCGTGCGGCGAGCGGCCGACATAGGTCACGTGTTTGACGGCGTTCGTCGCAGTGTCGATGAAGGTCACCGAATTCGATCCGATCGAAACCACCGCGAGCGTCCGATGATCAGGCGAATAGCCGAGGCCATGGACGAGAACCTGACCCTTGTAGAGCGGGCTGAAATTGGCCGGCTGCGCATCCCCCAGCTTGATCACGCCGAGGAGCTTGTTATCGACCGGATCCGTCACCGAGAGGGTGTTTGAGAATTGCTCCGCTGCGTAAACGCGGTCGTGATGGCTGATTGGGACATCAGGCGCGGATAGCGCACCGGGCGCCTGTCCTGCCCATGCACTGCTACAGGTCGCAAGCATCGTACCTGCAAGGAGAAGGCTCTTCCATATCGTCATGTTTTGCTCCTAGTTCTTCATTCCCGGTGACATGTCCATATGCATGCCGGATTGGTGATGCTCGACTGCAGCCGACGCCCGTTGTTGTTGCGTCGGAGCAGCTGCGGAACCCGTTGCCGGCTCGCCAATCGCGAGCTTCATGGCGGCGATCTCCTGCAGTTGGTCGACGATGATTTCCTGCGCGATGCGCCGCAGCTGTTCGTTCTTGCCGTAACGCAGTTCGCTGATCGCCATGTCGATCGCGCCTTGATGATGGGGGGCCATCATGGCGACGAAATCACGGTCGATGTCGCCGGTCGGCTTGATCGCCATGTCGTCCATCATCTTGATCATCGCGGCCTCGTTCTCTTTCCAGAACGGAGCTTCGTCGACGGCGACTGCCGTCGCCGGTTGCGCGGCCGGGTGGGCTTCGTGCGCAACCACATGTGACGGAAGGGCAAACGCGATAAGAAGGCGCGCGCCGAAGACCGCAGTGCCGAGACCTGATCTCGGAAGTTTGCCCGGCAGCGCCGCCACGACGCCGCGAAATGATGGCTGTTGCATTCTGGGCTCCCTGGATGGTTGTCGGGGGTGTGACGTGTGGGGGTCCGTCCTATTCCATCGGGCCACCCAAAATTCTGGAGGGGCGAGGCGCAAATCTCGGAAAGTGCAGTGATTGCAAAGGCAAAGGGCTGCCAAACGGCCTGATCACAAGAACGTTAGCTTCGCTGGCGCGCTCACCGGGTGGCGAGGCGCGCTTCACGTTTCGAGCGGAACATGACCCAAGCCGTTGAAGACTTCTGGTTTTGACATGTTCGAGACATGCCAACTGGTACTGAATATGTCCGGTTGGTGCGGAAGACCGGAGGTGTCCGGCCGGCCGCCGAGCCGGCGCTTCCGACCCGAAGCCGACATTTGCATCATGCGCCAACGGCGAAAGCAGAGCTGCTCTCGCCATTGGCTGTTTTGTTGTCTGCAAATTATGGTGTGCCGCCGTACATTTCCTTGAGCCGGTTGTGCGCGAAGGCAAGGATCGGCGGCATGTCCATTTTGCCGCCGATGATCTCGATATACGCCCCGGTTTTGCTGGCGCGTGCAGCCTTCATCGCGTCATCGAGCTCCCCGAGCGTGGTCACACGCGCCGTATACCAATCTGCGCATCCAAGCGCCTTCGGCAATTCGGCGTAGTTCCAGGGTGCGACGTCGTTGTAGGTCCAGTCCGGGTTCTCTTCCAGCGCGCGCTCAATCAGATAACCGCCATTGTTGAGTACGAAGACGATGACGTTTGCTCCGAACCGCCCCATGGCACCGATATCGTTGGCGGTCAGTTGATGGGAGCCTTCGCCGGTGATCAGAACGGTACGCCTGCCCGGATCAGCAAGCGCGATACCGAACGCGGCGGGCGTCGCCCAGCCGATCGATCCCTACAGAACTTGTGCTTCCACCCTGACGCCGTCCGGAAGTATCGTTGGTGTCACGCCGAGACTCGTGCTGCCGGTCTCGAGAACGAGCGTGTCTCCCGCGCGCAGGAATGCCGCGTAACGGGGATAGAGGGCGACCATTGTGATCTTGTCCGATGGGTTCCCCGTCACCGGCGCAAGTTCTTGCCGTGCTCCCCGGTATGGCGTTGATGATGGTTTGAGCTTGGCCAGCTCAGACAGAACGTCCGTAAGCCGGACATTGGCGATGACTTTGTCTCCAATCCTGACGTCGTCGAGACCGACGGTAATAAACCGGGACAGAGCTAGCTGGGCGGAATAGGCCGCCGTGGTGATGTCGTTCAAATTAACGCCGCCCAGATCGAGGACGAGATCGGCGCCTTCGACGATTTGCCGCGTCTTCGGATCTGACACCGCGCCGGCATAAATGCCGGCAAACTGCGGATGACCCTCGTCGATGACGCATTTCTCCATCAGCGTTGTAACGAAGGGACAGCCGAGCGCTTCGATCGCCTTCTGTGCCTGCTCCTGCAAGCCGAGCCGCAAAATTGTGAAGGCCGGCAATACGACGACGGATTTGGCATTGTCGACGCGCTCTGCGATGATCGCCATCGCCTTCTGCAACGCTACCTCGTTTGATCGGGGCACGATCGGCTTCACATCAGCCGACATGACTGGGGACAGAGCGTAGTCTGACGGTACGGCGATATAGGCGGGCTGATTGTTGCGGCGCGCCTCCCCGATGACGCGCTCCATTTCGACGATGCAATTCTCCGGATTGATGACGGCATGACAGCACGCGGCACCCGCGGACAGGTCGACGAAATTGCCGAAGACGCCGTCGCCAAGTGTGTGATGGGCAATCTTGCCCGATCGCTGGTTCTGATAAGAAGGCATTCCGACGATGTGGAAGACCAGCGATCGTTCCGCCTTGGCTCCCATCACGCCATTCAAGGCCGATAGCTCGCCGACACCATAGGTCGTCACCAACATCGCTGCGCCCCGGATGCGGGCATAGCCGTCCGCCGCATAGGACGCATTCAACTCGTTGGCGCAGCCGATCCACTTCACGTTCGTACTGCTGTCGACCGCATCGCAGATCGGAAACACGTAGTCGCCGGCAACGCCAAAGCAGTGACTGATTCCCTCCGCGGCGAGGCGCTCGACGATGTAATCGGCCACGCTGACCGCCTTCACCATTCCCGACGTCTCGGTCTGTTGAACTTGTCTAGCCATGACGTTCTCCTGTTCACCATGGTGCCAGCACAGCTTCAGAAACGATCCTTCCTCAGCGAGAAAATCGAGCTAATGCGGAATCCTCTCACTGATACTCGAGATGAGAGACTCGGCCATGGATAAGCACCAGGTCGAAGAGCCCTTCACCAACGACCTGATACGCGATGTGAACGTCGCCGCTTTTGGCATGGCAGGTTGTAGGCGGCCATGGCCTGGTACCCTCAGCTGTCATTTTCGCTCATGGTAACCGTATCGCGCAAGTCCGTGGTGGAGGATCGATCCGTCAACACGGCTTTCCTGATACATGAGCCGACGCCCACGACTCATCGATTTAGACGTCGCCTGTTGGCACGTTTGCGACATCCCGATGGACCCGGAGAATGCCTGCTTATCGGATAGACCGGAAGTAACGGACGGGTAGTCAGAATAGCGGTGTTTGACCCACAGCGGCCGTCGAGGACTTGCCTTCGCCGGGAGACGCCCGGCCAACCCTCCGCGACCGGGCGGCGTGCCACCGGCGGACCGCTACCCGTGGATTAGCAGGCTGCGAAACCTGTCTTTGTGCTCAGCTATTTTCCGAATTCGCAAACGGCAAGATACGAATACGCCTACCTGTTGCCTTGAACATCGCGTTAGCCACCGCAGGTCCGATCGGCGGAACGCCGGGTTCGCCAACGCCGGTTGGTGGAGCGGAAGTTTTAACGATGTGAACCTCGACCGACGGCATTTCGTCGATCCTCAAAACGTCATAGCCATCGAAATTGCCTTCGACGATCCGGCCCTTGTCGAGCGTGATCTGCGATTTCAAGATCGCACCAAGTCCAAAGCCGATACCTCCCTCCATTTGCGCGCGCACTTGATCGGGATTGACCGCCACGCCGCAATCAACGGCGCAGACGACGCGGTGCACTTTGGGCCGTCCGGACCCATCGACCGAAATCTCCGCTACTTGCGCGACATAGGAATGGAATGACTCGGCAACAGCCACCCCGCGAAAGCGACCCGCCGGCGTTGGCGTGCTCCAACCGGCCTTTCCGGCGGCAAGCCGCAGGACGGCCGCGTGGCGCGGCTTGTCCTTCAACATCGCGAGCCGAAACTCCACCGGGTCCTTACCCACAGCATACGCGATCTCGTCGATAAAGGTCTCAAGGGCATACGCTGTGTGCGTGGATCCCACTGAACGCCACCAGAGCACGGATACCGGAGAAGTTGTTGTAGTGAGATCGACGCGCAGGTTTGGAATGGCATAAGGCTGATTGGCCATTCCCTCCACCGACAGCACATCTACTCCGTTCTTGACCAGGCTCTTCTCCATGAAACTGTCTTTGGCAATGGACTGGCCAACGAGAGTGTCGCGAAGAGCGACCAGATTGCCACTGTCGTCGAGCGCCGCCTTCATCTTGTGGGCAAAAGCGGGCCGGTAGCGACCGGCGCGCATATCGTCCTCGCGGGTCCACTGGACCTTGACTGGTGCCGTCCATCCCATCGCCTTCGCCGTGGCGACCGCCTCAACGATGATGTCTGAATCGACGGAAGCGCGCCGGCCGAAGCCGCCGCCGGTCTTCATCACACGCAAGATCACCTTGTCTGGCGCAATGCCTGCGACCTTGGCCGCAACTGCCTGATAGGCGTCAGGCATTTGATGACCGCCCCATACTTCCAGAGTTCCATCAGCATTCATCCTGACGGCTGCGTTAATCGGCTCCAAAGGAGCATGCGCCAGGTACGGAAATTCATAGCTGGCCTCGATCACCTTTGCCGCTTTGGCGAACGCCGCGTCGACGTCACCGACATTGGCCGCAACGGCCTCGCCTCCCTTATCAGCGGCAGCACGGTATTCGGCCGCGATCTCGCGCGAACTCCGCTTCTCGGCTTTATCATCCTCCCACTCAACGGTGACAGCCTCGCGGGCTTGCATTACCTCCCACATGCCTGTCCCAACGACGGCGACGCCCCGCGGGGTAGAGACGACGTCGACAATGCCCTTCATGGCCCGGGCCTTCGATGCGTCGAAGGATTTCAGGGTCGCCCCGAAAAGCGGCGGATGAATCATGACCGCCGTGAGCATGTCCGGCTCGCGCAAGTCGATTGTGTACTGCTGGCGGCCGCTCGATTTTGGGGCTGAATCGTATCGCGGCAACGCCTCGTTGCCGATGTATTTCCACTCGCTCGGCTCCTTCAGGACGACGTCAGCAGGAACCGGACCGCTCGCGGCGCTGGCAGCGAGTGCGCCATATGTCGTCGACTTGCCAGAAGCGTGGCTCACAGTGCCGTTCTGGGCTTTGATTTCGCCAATCGGGACATTCCAGCGTTCCGCGGCAGCCGCAATGAGCATCGCACGCGCGGTTGCGCCCGCCCGACGGTAGCGCTCCCAGGATGAGGCTGTGCCACTCGACCCGCCGGTCATCTGAATCTTTCCGCCAAAGGGAACGTTGCCGTACAGAGCCGTGTTTCCGAATCCCCCGATGACCGATACTTTTACCCAGTCCGCATCGAGCTCTTCCTGAACGAGCGTAGCGATCCCGTGATAGATGCCTTGGCCCATATCCATTTGCGACGAAAAGATAGTCACAGTGTCGTCTGGCGCGATCTGCACATAGCCCACGAACGGGTTTGCGACCGGCTTGGCGGCGGCCGGCGCGACATCTGCCTCCGCCGAGAAACCGACGACGAGGCTCGAACCGATCGCCGTCGCTCCGATAAGGAACGAACGACGCGTTGTCTGTAAATGCCGAGCGAGAGGCGCAAGACCAAAGTAGTTCATCTCACGCCTCCAAGAGCTTGGCGGCTTCGTGCACAGCCGCGCGAATACGATGATAGGTATTGCAACGGCAGATATTGCCGCTTAGCGCATCGTTTATATCGTTCTCGGTTGGCTTTCGGTTTGCATTCAAAAGGGCAATCGTCGCCACGACCTGGCCAGACTGGCAGTAGCCGCACTGCGGCACATCGAGTTTGGTCCAGGTCATTTGAACGACCTCCGCGACCTTTCCAGATACGCCCTCGATCGTTACGACACTGCGACCGACAATGTCGGCGATAGCCGTCTGGCAGGCGCGGACCGGCTGGCCATCGACGAGAACAGTGCATGCTCCGCACAGAGCCTGGCCACAGCCGTACTTGGTCCCGACCAGGCCGAGATCGTCCCTCAAAATCCAAAGCAGAGGCTTAGCCGGATCAACGTCAAGATCTGTCGCCTGCCCATTCAGGGTAATTCGCATGGCGGCTCCTCCCCAATCAATTTGACGAAGACTACATGCCGCTGGGCATGCGCAATGTCTTGAAGCGGAAGCCTGGATCGGAGGGTGAGATAAGTCTGCGGTCAGACAATCTTCTTGACCGCAATCGACACCAACCGTCCGGAGTCTCACCTCGAGAATAGTCTGCCCCGGATTGGAGTCTCCGGCAAATTTCGTGAATATTCGAATAGCTTCCGTCGGACCGTGCGAGTGCACTGCGCAATGTGGATGATCGCCAAGCTCTTTCTGTTCGGCGGATCGTCTGACCATCACTCTAGCCAGGGAAATTATCGGAAATTATTCCCGCATCGCATTGGCCGACGGCCCATTTCGGTCGCGAACGACCCAAAAATTGACATTGGCGTGCGCGCCAATCTGGCTGGCGGAACTTATTGACCACCTCAAGTGTTGCTTAGGAAGCCTCTGGCGCTGCCGGCCTTCCCAACCGCCGTCAATTAAGGTGGAGGAAAATATGCTAAGAGCTGCGTGCGGCAAACAGGTCTCATTAGCGCTCGCTGGGATCCTGGCGGGCGCAGTCTTGGGGCTCTCCTTCACGGACGTAGCCCAAGCGGGCCGCGGCGGTGGCGGCGGTTTTCATGGCGGCGGTGGTGGTGGCGGTTTCCACGGTGGTGGTGGTGGCGGTTTCCACGGTGGCGGTGGCTTTCGTCCCGCTGGCGGTTTTCATGGTGGCGGCTTTCATTCCGCTGGTGGTCTTCGTGGCGGGGGCGTTCATTCCCTGCACGCTGCGCCGGGCGGCGGACGCAGTTACAGCGTACGTGGCTTCCAATCCCACTCCGCGCACGCCTTCTCCGGTCGCAACGTGCCCTCCGGCTATCATGGTCGGTCCGGCATTTCGCACGGCTTCGTTGCAGGCAACCGCACCGTCTCGAACCGCATAGCCCTGCGCAATGCCAACGCGGTAGGCCATGCTCTGTCCTCACCTCAGGTCAGGAGCGCTCTGCACGCACCCGGCGGGCTGCGCAATCCGATGACGCGCGCCGCCATCACGGCAGGCGTCGCGGGTGCCGCCTGGAATCATCACAATGGTGGCTTGTGGTGGCGCCACCCCCACGGCGGCTTCGGCTGGGTCGGCCCGGTATTCTGGCCCTATGCCTATTACGATTTCTATGACTACGCTTGGTGGGGCTGGGGCTATGACCCATTCTTCTGGGACTATGGCTATCCCGATCTCTATGCCGGCCTGTTCGGCCTCTACGACTATGGTGCCTTGAGTGGCTATGCCGGCTATCTGCCGGGCTACGCCGGGCCGACGCGGTGGGCACGCGCTCCCGGAGGCTCGGAGGCGGGAACAGGCCTTTCCGACATGTGCGGCAGCGACAGCCGGGATATCGCCGGCTTTCCGATCGAGCGGTTCCGCGATGCGATCCAGCCCAACAACGAGCAGAGCGCCGCGCTCGACGATCTCGCCAATGCCTCCCACACAGCGGCCGAGTCCATTCGCAATTCGTGCCCCAGGGACGTGGCGCTGACCGCGCCGAGCCGTCTCGCCACCATAGCGCAGCGCGTCGAGGCAATGCGCAGCGCTGTCACTATTTTGCAGCCTGCGCTCGACAGGTTCTACGGGCTCCTTACCGACGAGCAGAAAGCCAAGATCACAGCACTGGCGGCGGATCAGCAGCCCGCGTGGCGCGAGGATCTTCCGAGCGACGGCAACTGCAACGCGGCGCAGCCCCGCGCGACGGATTGGCCGAGCGAACTGATCGAGCGCAGCGTGAAGCCGACGGATGCGCAGCGCGCGAGCCTCGCGGCATTGCAGGATGCCGTGGCCAAGGCAGCGGACATTCTGAAATCATCGTGTCCGCCGGCGGACGCGCGCACGCCGCCCGCGCGGCTTGCCGCGGTTGGAACACGGCTTGATGCCATGCTCCAGGCCGTTGGGACGGTGCGCCCTGCGCTAGATACCTTCTACAACTCGCTCACCGACGAGCAAAGGGCGGCGTTTGATGCCATCGGCCCCGAGCGAAACGGCGCCACAAGTGCGCTAGCCGCCGACAGAGACGAGTCCCCGCGGCCTCATCACCGCCGCCACCGTCATGGCTACAGTTTCGGAGGCATGATCTTCCGCATGATGGGGCTGTGAGACACCTTACAACGTTGCCCTGAAGATTTACGCGCCACAAGCTTGTAGATCGCCTGAGATGTGATTGCGCGAGCCTCGAAGGGTGATGGCGACTACGCTACGGCGGTTCTACTGCGCAGTGCCGACTCGCCGCCGACGTGTTCGCATGGACCGCGATGTCACTTATTGGAACGTTTGAGACATGCCGCCCGGCTCTGAGGATGTCTGTTTGTTGGGATAGACCGGAAGTGATCAGTGTCCGCGAAAAATGGTGGTCCGATATTCTGCGAAAGCCGACACCGCATTGCAGGCGCATCCGTTGGTCAACCGACTGAACCTTGCTTGGAAAGAAAGGCCGCCTGCGTTGCCACAAGCGGCCCAAGTCTAGGGAGGAAACGCCCAAGGAGGGCAGCGATAGCGGGAGCGCTATCGCACACCCTAACTAAGACGATCGCGATCAGCGGCTCAATTGAACGTAGGTAAACGTCGGGCATCTAAAGGGGTCACGGATCGATACGAAGGTTTATGACGCTCGCCCTAATCGGGTCCATGGAGTTCAGTATGCGTCAGTCTCCCTCGATCTTTTCTACCGATCGGCTGGATCTGGCGATGGAACGGATCGCGCGCGCGTGAGAGTATAATCATAAATTTATCGTCACGCCTGCTGCCGTGCGATAAGCTGACGCCTTGCCCCTTTATCACATGGAGCCGCGGAATGGGACGCTTCGCTACAACGGCGGCCCTCTATGATCAATTCCGGCCACCTTATCCGACCGCGTTCTTCCAGGAAGTCGCGGAGCGGCTCGGGCTGAACGAGAGGCAGACACTGATCGATCTAGGCACCGGGCCTGCCCCGTTGGCTCTCGGGTTTGCGGCGTACGTCGGACGTGTTTTCGCAGTCGATCCGGAGCCAAGCATGCTGGAGGCAGCGCGAGAGGCGGTCATGCGAGCCGGGCAGGAAATCATGCTCGTCCAAAGCAGGGCAGAGGACCTGCCGGAGGACGTCGGGCGCTTCGACGTGGTCAGTATCGGGCGAGCGCTCCACTGGTTCGACGAGAGCGCCTTGGGGCCGTTGTTCGAGCGCCTGGTGGCGCCCGGTGGCGTCGTGGCCGTGTGCGCTTCGTTCTCCGCGACGGACGGGCGTAATGCGTGGCTTGAAGAATATACTGCAGCGCGGCGCGCCTGGTCTGACGAGAGACTGTGGTCCCAGTCCAAATACGGGGAGCGTGTGCATCGCGAGCTTTCCTCGCCCTTCGAACGCACCACATTTTGCGCCGGCGAAGTGATCCGGGTCGAGACTACGAAACAGACCAGTGTGGCTGATCTGGCTCAGCGCGTGTTGACCTACTCATCTTCCTCACCGGCTGCGCTAGGCGAGAAGGTCGAACCGATGCTGCGTGATGTGGAGGCGCGCCTAATGCCATTTGAGCCGCAACAGTGTAGTCACCGAGATCGTTGTAACGACCGCGCAAATCGCACGCCGTCGGTGACCACAGGTCGCGAATGCAAAAATACCTTTTAAACCCCACAAAGCCACTTACCGAGAAGGCGTGCCTGGATTTCTGGCCTGTAACCACTGGAAGGCTTCGTCCGCATTGCGCGATACGATGCTCAGAGGTCGCCTACTGGCACGTTTGAGACCTGCCAGCGGACCCTGAGTATGTTTGCTTGTCTGGCGTAGACCGGAAGCGGCGCTTCCTGACGGCCAGCACCGTGTCTGACCCAATGTATGGTCCGGCCGCGCGTTGCAAGAAGATTTCGTCGAATTGGCGGCGGCGGTCTTGCATCAATGTATCCGGCCTCTGATTGGAGCATGTGGTGCTCCGGGCCATCATGGATATCAGCGCGCGTGCGTTCTCATTAGCGGACAGGCCTCGATTGGGCCATTTGGGTCACCAGTGTTCGCACGCGCTCGGAAGACCGAACCTCCATCTCGTCTCATCCTCTCGCAGACCTCGGCTGGAAACTGTTGATAGGGTTACGTCATCGCTTGCTCCTCATGTCGCGCAGTTCCTTTGTTCGAGCCAAGGGCCGTTCCTTCGTCCCGGCCCGCAGAACGTCGATCGCGTCGCGCGCAGGGGCGGTCAAGGCCGGCCGTCGCGCTTGGCTTGCGGCGGGCGCCGGCGTTGCCAGGCTGCGCCTTGACCGCGCCGAGCACGGCGCGAGGATCACGCGGGTCGGACGCCTGCATCATCGGTCCTCGTCAGCTCGAAGGCGCGTCCTTTGGCCAGCACCGCCCAGGCGATCCGGGCAAGCTTGTTGGCGAGCGCGATCGCCAGCACGTTGTGGTGCAACCGCCTCTTGGCGGCTTCGATCCAGGATTTGAGCCCGTAACGTTCCCAGTCCTTTATCCTGACCAGCACAACCCATGCCGCCTGCACGAACAGAACGCGCAGGTAGCGATTGCCGCGCCTCGAGATTTTGCCGAGGATCGTGCGGTCTCCCGTCGAGATCTGCTTGGGCACCAGTCCGAGCCAGGCGCCGAAGTCGCGGCCTTTGGAGAATACGTCTCCAGTGCCGATCGCGGCCACCATGGCGCTCGAAATGATCGGCCCGATGCCGGGCACCGTCATCAGGCGCGAACATGCCTGATCCTGACGGGCCAGGGCTTCGATCTCGCCGGAGAGGCCATCGATACGCTGATCCAGCCGGCGCCAGTCGCCTGCCAACTCCTCGATGACACGCAACATGCGGAGCGACAGGGTATCGGTGCGCGTCGCAAGGATGGTGGGCAGTTCCGTGCGCAGGAAGCCGATCCCTTGGCGCACGGCGATCCCGCGTTCCAGCATGAAGGCGCGAATCTGATTGATGATACCGGTGCGTTGCGACACCAGCCGCTCGCGCACCCGATGCAGCGCCTGCAGATCCAGTTGCTCCGCGGTCTTGGTCGCCACGAACTTCATCGTCGGGCGCTGCACGGCTTCGGCAATCGCTTCGGCATCATTGAAGTCGTTCTTCTGTCCCTTGCTATAGGGGCGGACATATTTGGCCGGCATCAACCTGGCGTCGTGGCCAAGCGATGCGAGTTTGCGGCTCAGGTGATGGGCGCCGACGCAGGCTTCCATGCCGATCAGGCAAGGCGGTATATTGGCGAGCCGCGCTTCCACTTGGCCACGCGACCACTTTTGCCGCAGCACGATGGCGCCGCGCGCATCGTGGCCCACGACGTGGAACGAGTTCTTGCCGATATCGATGCCGATCACGGCGATCGCGGTATTGGGTATCTGAGACATGGCGTGCTCCTTGTCTTTGGCGCCCCTTGCCAGCTTCGCTTGCTGGCGGGGCAGGAGCACGGCCGGACCATCCCATTAGCGGAACTCGCGGTCGAGTTGCCTTTTAGGACGGCTCACGAGTGCAGCATCACGACGCAGTGTTTGCGATCGCTGGCAGGGCGAATTGAAAGCTGGCGCCGCGGGGCAGGTTCGCGCTCGCCGACAATCGGCCGCCGTGCGCTTCGATGATCGAACGGCAGATCGACAGGCCCATCCCCAAACCGCCAGCCTTCGTCGTGCAGAAGCCTGCGAAAACGTGATCGAGAGTCTCCGGCGCGAAGCCTGGACCTGAATCCCGCACCTCGACTGACACGCCATCCGGTTCGTTACGGCTACTGATGAGCAATTCCCGCTCCTCTTCGCCGACGTCGCGCATCGCTTCGATGGCATTGATGATCAAGTTAAGTAGTACCTGTTGCAGCTGGACCCGATCTCCCTGGACAGGCGGCAAGCCTTCGGCCAACTGCGTCCGCACCGAGACGCTATTGTTTGCGGCCTCCGTACGGGTGAAAGCAATAACCTCGAGGATGGCATCGTTGATCGCTACGGCGTCCTTTCGTGCGGGCATCTTCTTGATGAGCGCGGGGATTCGCGCGACGACCTCGCCTGCGCGATTCCCCTCCTTGACAATAAGAGAGAGCGCGTCATCGACCTCGCGAAAATTCGGTGGCTCCGTGCTTAACCAGCGCCGAGCGGCTAACGCGTATGTGACTGCCGCTGTGATCGGCTGTTTCACTTCATGGGCGATCGAGGCCGAGAGCTGACCCATGGTGGCGACGCGGTTCGCGTTCGCCAGCTCCGCCTGCACTTCGCGATAGCGGCGCTCGCTGTCTCGTGCTTCGGCTTCCGCCCGCTTGCGTTCGGTGATGTCGTTGAAAAGGATTCCGACGCGTCTGCGCTTGGGGTCTTCGACCCGGAAGGCGTAAACGTCATACCAGCGTCCGAGTTGTTTGGCTTCATTTTCAAAGCGCATCGGCTCGCCCGTCAAGGCGATCCTGCCGTAAATCTCGAACCAATGTTCTTCGTGCTGTGGCGCGATTTCGCGCATCCGTCTGCCGGCAGCATTCTTGATTCCCGTCTGCCGCTCAAACGACGGGCTGATTTGCAAAAAGCAATAATCGATCGGCCTTTCGTTCTGGTCAAACAAAACCTCAATCGTGCAAAAACCCTCGTCAATCGATTCGAACAACATGCGGTAATTCTGTTCCGACTCGCGCAATTCCGCCTCGGCGCGCTTACGCTCGATGAACTGACCGATCTGGCTGCCGATGGTAGCCAGCATGTTGAGCAGCTCCTGATCGGGCTGCCTGATCTCGCGACTGAAAAACTCGATCACGCCCAAGACTTCCCCTCCGAGCAGGATGGGAAAGCCGAAGGCCGCGTGTAGTCCTTCGCGTTCGGCGATGGGTCCGCGCGGAAAGTTTTCATCAAGAACGACATCGGGAACGTATTCGGGCTCAAGGCTGGACCACACCCGGCCCGGTAGCCCCAAGCCCGGAGCGAAAGTGAACTCCCGGCTGACTCTTTCAAATTCCGTGACTTCTATCGACGCTTTATGCCAAAGCTCGACACAGCGCAGCGCCTCGGCCTCCCGGTCCACGCGCCAGAGCGCGCCTACGTCCCATCCCAGACACTCGCCCATAGCCCGCAGTATTCTCGGAGTGGCCTCTTCGATCGTGGCAGCTTCGGCCAAAATCTGCGCGACCGTGTGCTGCACGCGGAGGCGTTCCTCTACGCGCTTGCGCTCGGTGATGTCCGTGGCCGAGCCGATGTAGCCGAGGAAAGTGCCGTCGGAAGCGAAGCGGGGGGTACCCTTGTCGAGCAGCCAGCGATACTCGCCATCGTGCCGCCGCACGCGATATTCGAGTGAAAATGGGCTGCGTTGGTCGAAACAATGCGCGTAAGCCTCGAGGCGCGCGTCGCGATCGCTCGGGTGAATGTCGTCAGCCCAGCCGTTACCCAACTCTTCTTCGAAGATTCTCCCAGTCAAATCGAGCCAGGTCTGACTCACATAGGTGCAGAACTTGTCGGCGTCCGTAGTCCAAATCAGCACCGGCGCGGTGTCCGCCATCGTACGGAAGCGCGCTTCGCTTTCCCGCAGCGATTCCTCTTTCTTGCGGCGCTCCTCGATCACGGCGGCAAGAAAAATCAACGGAACGGAGATGGCGAGCAGGAACATTTGCAGGGACAGGACGCTTTGCATCGGCGAGAGTGCGGCAAAGGGTCCGAGGCCCTTGGCGGCGCCCCAGATCGACACGAAAATCAGGATTAGGAGAGAAGCGCTCGATGCCGGTGGGCCGAAGCGCAGCGCCGCCCAAAGAAGAAACGGCAGCGGCAGGAACAGGAGCGCCGGCGTCGCGTCGCGCCGCGAGTCTCCCCAAGCGAAAACCAGCGCGCTGACGGCCAGGAGGCCGCCGATCATGATGAGGGCCTCGACCCGCTGTCGCGTCGATACGCGCCGGAGCCACGCCGGGCCGTCATTGGCCCAGAGAACGATAACCGGCGGAATGGCGAGCGCCGCCAGCGCATTCGAAGGCAGCCGCGCGCGCCACACGCGCCAGTAGCTTTCCTCTTGCCATCCAATGAGGGTTACGAAACCGGCGTCGAGAAACGAGCTTAGGAAAGGCGCCACCACGACGGCGGCGAGAACGAAGACGCCGGCGCTTTTCAAACTATCGAAGCGCAGCGGTCCGTCGATCGACCGGCGGATGAGAAAGGCGCCGAGGAGCGCCTCGCACGAGTTGCTCAGAAAAAACGCCAGCGACATGACGACCGGCACACTGCTCGGCAGCTGCACCAAGAGGTGCGCGGGGAACGCGCCCAGTAGAACGACCCACCATTGCCGCGTCGGCAGCAGGAGCAACGCGGCGAGCAGGATCGAATTCGGAGGCCACAGGGCCGAGGGGGAGTGCGAGGGGAACTTTAGCGCAAAGCCGACGAGCGCGCCGACATAATACGCTACGCCCACAAGTGCGCCTTTAAAAAACAGTGCGCTGCGTCGAGTCTTCGGTTCCATGCGAGACACCGAAAGCCAAATATAGACCATAGGCGACATCAAGACCCTGGTCGAGTGTCATACGCGTTACGTGATGTTGGCCAAGGTGGCAGGCAAGGACACCCAGACAGTAGTCTCCGCGCTCATCAAGCAGGCGAAGAAGCTACCAAAGGAGCTGTCTAAGTCGCTGACCTGGGACCCGGGCAAGGAACTTACGGATCATCGTCGCTTTACGTTGGCGACCAAAATCGACGTATATTTTTGCGATCCGCAAAGTCCTTGGCAGCGTGGCTCTTATGAGAACACCAACGGCCTGCTCAGACAGTGCTTTCCGAAGGGCACCGACTTGTCGGTGCACTCGCAAGCCTATCTGAACAAAGTCGCTCGTCAGCTAAACGAACGACCACGTGAGACCTTGCAATTTGAAATCCCAGCAGAGAGATTTAGCACCTGTGTTGCGTCGACCGGTTGAGCCGGCAGGGGGCGGAAGTGACGGGCGGGCGGTCAGAACGACGCGAATGACCCAGAACTCGCGGGCGGGTTGCCTGTTCTTTAGGACGGCTCACGAGTGCAGCATCACGACGCAGTGTTTGCGATCGCCGGCAGGGCGAATTGAAAGCTGGCGCCGCGGGGCACGTTCGCGCTGGCCCACAACCGTCCATTATGCGCTTCGATAATCGACCGGCAGATCGACAGGCCAAGCCCCAGACCGCCCGGTTTCGTCGTGTAGAATGCTTCGAACACACGGTCAAGAACCGCCGGCGCGAAGCCTGGTCCCGAATCTCGCACCTCGACTGACACGCCATCCGGCTCGTTACGGGTACTGATGAGCAATTCCCGCTCCTCTTCGCCGACGTCGCGCATCGCTTCGATGGCATTGATGATCAAGTTAAGCAGTACCTGTTGCAGCTGGACCCGATCTCCCTGAACACACGGCAAGCCCTCCGCCAACTGCGTCCGCACCGAGACGCTATTGTTTGCGGCTTCCGTACGGGTAAGAGCAATAACCTCGAGGATGGCATCGTTGATCTCGACGGCGTCTTTTCGTGCGGGCGCCTTCTTGATGAGTGCGCGGATTCGCCCGACGACGTCGCCTGCGCGATTCCCCTCCTTGACAATAAGAGAGAGCGCGTCATCCACCTCATGAAAATTTGGCGGCTCCGCCCTTAGCCAGCGCCGAGCGGCTAACGCGTATGTGACCGCGGCTGTGATCGGCTGGTTCACTTCATGGGTGATCGAGGCCGTCAACTGGCCCATCGTCGTGACGCGATTCACGTGTGCGAGCTCCATTTGGGCATCGAGGAGGCGCTGCTCGCTCGCGCGCAGCTTCTCTTCTGCCCGCTTGCGGTCGGTCATGTCGATGACAAAGGAAACCCCTTCGTCTCGTTTCCACTCGAAAAGCGCGCGGGCGACCAGAACCGGCACGCGTCTGCCGTCTTTGCGAAAGTACTCTTTCTCACGCGGTTGGAGGGTTCCAACCGCCTTTAGCTCTTCGATGATCTGTTCGTCGGCGCCGCGCCATTCGGCGGGCGTCAGCTCCGTCCATCGTAGTTGACCCGAGACGAGGTCTTCCCGGGCATATCCGACCATATTGAGAAAGGCTTGGTTGGCATCGATGATCCGGCCCTCAAGATCCCAGATCACGATCCCGATGATGTTCGAATCAACCAGCCGGCGGATCCTGGCCTCCCGTTCTCCGACGTCGGAGTACAGACGGGCGATCTCCAGCGAGATCGCCGCTTGCGACGCCAGGAGTTCCAGCACAGAGATGCGCGCCGGAGTGAACACATGCGATGCCAGCGTGTTCTCTAGATAGAGCACGCCGGCCAGTGCTGTCTGTCGCACGAGCGGAAGGCAGAAGACCGAGCGAGGTTGTCGGCGGATAAGATATTCGTCGCCGGCGAATGGGTTTGGTCGCATGGCGTCACCGAGGATCACGCTTTCGCGCGTGCGAATGACATAGCGAATAAGTGAATCGGGGGTATCATCGCCGGAGAGCGACCCTCGGCCCAGAACGATTTCGCCGCCGCTGACCTCGGCCATTGCTTCGACGCAATAGCCATTCGCCTGAGGCAAGATCAACAAGCCTCGATCCGCTCCCGCGTTCTCCAGCGCAACGGTCATCAGTCGCTCGATCAGCTTTGGTAGTTCGATTTCACTGGATACGGCCTGAGAGGCTTTGACGATGGCGGTGACGTCCAGCTTCTGAATGGCGGCATCCATCGTCTCGGTTCGCGGATGCCCCTCGGCAGCGGCCAGGCGCGGGTGCCGTGATTCCAGTTGCCTCACCTTGCCGTCCGCCCCCCAAAGCGCAAAGCACGCGCGTGCGTTGCGCAAGTGCGCGTAGCCGTTCGTTTCAAGACCGACGGCAAGGTAAAAGTGACCGGCTAGCTCGCTGGCGATAGCTTCGTTCTGGACGAAACCGTTTTCGTGCGCCAAGCGAATCGCCTCTTCGTAGAGCCGCATTGCGTCCACATCGCGACCCTCGATGCGCGCGATCTCCGCTGACACCAGCGCATATCGGTTGCGATAGTTCTTCGGACAATTGTCGGCCCAAAGCCGAAGCTTCTTCAGTTTCTCGTCAAGTAATTGACGATACTGCTCCTGCTGAACCATCGACACGGTGGGGTAGAGTGCCGTTAGCGTGAGCGCATGACAGAAATGATAGGTCGCCTCAATGGGCATCGCCATGGCGGCGCCGAGCACCGGCTCTGCTTCTGCGGTGGCCTCCATTGCCTCTTCGTATCGTCCATAGATGACGGCGAGTATCTGCTTCATGATATGATAGAAGACGATGCCGCAGCCAAAGGCCGCTTTGACGACGATGGCAAGGCAAGCCGCTTCATCGAATGTGCCGTCGTCGAAGCTCAACGGGTCTTTGGTCCTACCCTGAAGGCTCGCGACAAACTGCTGCTCCAGCCGAATCGTCTCGAAAACGGCATCGTTGCGGCTCTGCCTTGCAAAGGCTGCGTATCTGGTCGCTGACGACAGCACATCCTCGAGGACGTCTCCCTTCTCGACCAGCTGCCACACCGTTTCGAAAGCGAGAAAACCCGCATAGACGAGGTCACCCGCTTCGAGACAAGCCGCGAAGGCCTGCTCCAGGATCGGCAGGCCTGTGGCAAAGTGCCTTCGCCAGAAATTGACGTGATCACCATGCAGGTGAAGCAGTGTGCCGCGCAGACGCGGATTGTTGAATCGCTCATTCAGCCGCAATGACAATTCCGAGAATTGATAGGCAGAGTTGATGTCGCCCACGAACGACACCAGCATGACGGCGAAGACACCGTAAACGTAGCTCGATTGGTCGGTGTTCCCGTCTCGCATGGAGCGGTTCACAGCCTTGAGGGCGACAAGCGGGAAGAGCGATGGCTGCGCGATATAGGCACAAGGCGCCATGTCAACAAGAAGATCGATGACCGTCCGCTTGACGGGGTCAGCTGCGACAGCCGCCTCGAGAAGTTCGCCGATCGGGCGTCCGGCCAGATTGATCGGAATGTCACGGAATTGCGCTTCGACCGCTGACTTGATGTCCTGATCGATCTCGGGAAAGGTCACGCCAAATGAGCGCAACGCGTTTAGCGC
This sequence comes from Bradyrhizobium erythrophlei, assembly GCA_900129675.1. Lineage (GTDB taxonomy): Bacteria > Pseudomonadota > Alphaproteobacteria > Rhizobiales > Xanthobacteraceae > Bradyrhizobium > Bradyrhizobium erythrophlei_A. The sequence goes on from FSRD01000002.1 coordinate 1,282,140, forward strand.
GACAGCGAGTCCCTGGTCATACTTGCCCGCCACCTGGTACAGCTTGATACGCAAGCTGTGAACCTTTGCTCGATCGAGATCTGAGGACGCCCTACCCAGAATCATTTCGAAGAGAGCGTCCGCCGCTTCGAAGTTGCCAGCCAGATATTCGCATTCCGAAAGGAGCAGGCAGAGCTCGAACGTTTCCGTGTAGCGGTGGATCCACGCATCCGAGGATAGTAGCGCGGCCGCTTGCGCCAGATAATTGCGAGCGGACGCATAGGCGGTCGAACTCTTTGCGCGCTTCCCGGCCATTAAATTCAACGTGACGACCCGCTCGCGCTCGTCCTGCGCCAGGATGAGGGCTGCACCGCGATTGAGATGATTCACTATGTCGAAAATTGCGTCTTCGAGCGCGTCAGGCGCCGTGCTGGCCGCGAGCACTCGGCCGATCCGAAGATGCGCTGCAGGGCGCTCGGGCTCGGGGATGAGACCATAGGCCGCTTCGTGCACGCGATCGTGCAGGAATCTATAGGCACCGTTCACTCGGAAGATGAGGTCTGCCAGAACCGCATCCCACAGTGCCGCGTGAATCTTCTCTTCGGGTTCGCCGTGAACCACCGTCATGGTGGCAATCTGGGCGACGTTACCGAGGCAGGCAAGTTGTCCCAAGGCCTTTCGTGTCGTGTCCGATAGACGGCCGAGCTTGACGGCTATGAAATCGACGACGTTCTCTGAGAAGCCCTTTGCACGAATGCGTGAGACATCCCAGGTCCACTTCGCCCTATCGTGGTCATACTGAAGAAGCCCTTCCTCGTTGAGCGCCGTGAAGAACTGAATCGCGAAGAATGGATTGCCTTCTGTCTTTTGGTGTATCACGCTCGCAAGCGGCCGCGCGCTCACTTGGTCGCAATGCAGCGAGTCCGCGACCATTTGCTCGACAGCTTCATGGTTGAGCGGCGCGAGCAACGTTTCCTGCACTCTTGCGCCGGCGGCGCGGATCGCTCGCAGGATTCGCCTGAGCGGGTGGGATGGGCCGACTTCGTTGTCACGATAAGCACCGACCAGCAACAGATGCCTGACCTCGGGATGTGTGGCGAGATGTTCAAGCATCTCCAGTGTTGCCGTGTCCAACCATTGCAGATCGTCAAGGAACAGCGCGAAGGGATGCTCTGGTCGAGCGAATACGCCGAGGAAGCGGCGAAATACACGTTGAAAGCGATTATGATCTTCCTGCGGCGGGAGCTCAGGAACGGGCAGCTGTTCCCCCATGATGAGCGCAAGTTCCGGGATCAGGTTGACCATGAGCTGACCATTGGAACCTACTGCCTCGAGCAGGTGGCGTCGCCAGCGCGACATTTCCTCGTCGTTCTTGCTGAGGAGTTGGCGCACGAGCGACTGGAACGCCTGGGCCAGTGTTGCGTAAGGAATGTCGCGCTTGTACTGATCAAACTTGCCAGTGGCGAAAAAGCCGCGCGGCGGCACCAGAACCTTGTGCAGTTCATTGACAACTGAGGATTTGCCTATACCGGCGTAGCCGGAGATGAGCACGACTTCCGTCATCCCGTCAGTAACGACCCGATCAAAGGCCGCGAAGAGATTTTCGATCTCCGCTTCGCGTCCATACAGTGTTTCCGGAATCAGCAACCGGTCCGACGCATCGTGGACGCCAAGCGGAAACGACTCGATCCGGCCATGAGCCTCCCATTCCGCCAGACTCCGCCGCAGATCGGCCTCGACACCAGCGGCAGTCTGGTAGCGCTCCTCGGCGGTCTTGGCGAGGAGCTTCATCACGATTGCCGAGAGCAGACCTGGGACGTCCGCGACCCGCTCGTTGGGCGGCACCGGTTGCCGCGCGATATGGCAGTGTACCCACTCCATCGGGTCGACAGCGGTGAAGGGCAGTGTCCCTGTAAGCATCTCGTAGAAGGTGATGCCCAGTGCGTAGAGATCGCTGCGGGGGTCCACGGAGCGGTTCATCCTGCCAGTTTGTTCCGGCGCCATGTAGGCAAGCGTCCCGGCGATCACCTCCGGCGGTGCGGGCGCTTGATGCTCGCGCGGCAGACGCGAGGCAATGCCGAACCCGGTCAGCCACACCCCGCCGCTTGCCGAGTTCACCAGGATATTTGCGGGCTTGATGTCCTTATGGATAAGGCCACGCTCATGCACATGGCGGAGCGCCCCCGCGAGAGGGACCGCGATGCGCAGGAAATGCGACACGTCCAGGGGCCGGCCAAGCAGTCGATCCAGCGGCGCACCGCCGGGATCCTCAAGCACCAGCGTCAAGCGGCGGTTGTCGCGCGTCAGTGCCACGGGGCACGCCGCCCAGCCTGCGTCAAGTTCGGACTTGAGCGCATATTCGTGTTCAAGTCGCTCGACGCAACCGGGCGAGGTTTCTTCTGCGGCAACAAGCAGGATCGGCGTCAAGCCGTTGCCAGAGCCCCGGTATAGAGCGATGTCGCCCTCCCGCAGCGACGAGAATACGTAGCCCGAGAGCTCGTTCATGAAGGCCTCCTTGCAGGAGGACTACTTTAAGGCATTGATTAGGCTACGTTTCCTTTTGCCCGTCAACCCAAAAACAGGCAACCAAAAATGCGATCGGTGCCATATTGTGGCTAGACGAGAACCTCGCGTGCCTCTTGCTTATAGAGCCGAGATGCTTGGGCAAGGAAGAATGCACCGACGAAGTGATCGAGAAATCAACTGACTTCCGGTGATGGCACCAACCGGAGCAGTTGGGCCGGTCGGGTGATGTCGGTTGTCGCGGTAGACCGGAAGTGGCCTGGCCGATTGCCAAAACGGCGCTCTTGACCCCAACTCGGACATTGCAGTCGCTTGCATGCTCGAATTGGAGTATCCGAGTCAGGGATGTTTCGGTGCTCGAAGTGCGTATAGTCGCTGGTAGATCATCGACTCCGGTATCCAATCAAGCAAAGTGTATCCAAGTGGCAGCTTGATCAGGTTAGCGATAATTCTGGATGAAGGCGGATGCCAATAAACCGACAGGTTATAAAATTTAAGCGGCGTGAACCCTAAAGTCGTGAACTCGTGCATCAATCGCTTATGACTGAAGTGCCTTCTGTAGTCCACAATTGGACCGGAAAGCAGAAATATTTTGCCGGAGTGTTCGTTGGCAACTTTCGTCAGAAGCGCTCCCTGCTCCTCCAGGGACAGATAGTGGACGCATTCGATGGCTGCGATCACGTCGTAACCATCGAATGACGCCTGTAAAAAATCAGCGCTTTCAAATCTGGCATTTCGCAGGTTTAGCGATTTGGCGCGAGCGATAGCTACATCGCTTATGTCAATGCCAACCACGGATCGTGCTTTGCTAAAAATTGCCTGGGTCAAGTGGCCTTCACCACAACCGAGTTCAAGAATGGATTTGTCCCGGATGAATGGCTTCATACATCGGCGCAGCACGTTATCCCTGAATCGCGCGTGAGAAACATGCCAGGGGTCCGGGACCGCGTAATAGAGATTGAAATCTGCAGCCGTTCGCATTGCTGCTTTCCGCCGATTGAAAACAAGCGCTGTTCGCGAGTCTCCAAAAACCAATTTGCCTGTGGCGCGTAGGCGCGATCCCGGCGCTTCCAGACTTTCCTTTGGGGGCAACGCCTATCGCATCTCCACCCTTTCGCGCCATCGCGCTTCGAAAGAATCAGAGTCATTCAGTGTCCGGGCTTGCGCGTCTAATGGATTGCCGGGCTTCTGTGTGACAATGCTTGTGACTTTTCCGTTGGAAACGGGTTGCGCAGATGCCTCCTTGGGAAATTCCAACAACGACTTCGAAAGCATGGGCTTGCCCTCGTACCAGCACTTTCGTCCATCGATCAGACGATAGGACCACCATTGCCCGTGTGGATTTTTTGGCGCCGCGGCGCTGCATAGTTGTTTGGCCTGCGCATTTGGTATCCCAACGGATAAGAGCGTAGCAATCCAGGCGGCCAAAGCGATTGATGGCAGTTTGCTCATTTGCGCACTGCGAGGCTGCTTTGTCGCTGCAAGCGGCTTACAGCGACTGCCAAATCGGGGCGTTCGAGAACTTCCACCAACCTGTCGAGGATACGCTCATTGTTCTGCGGCCGGGGCCGAAGGTAGTCTTCCAGTATGAGTTGCGCTTCGTTTATCGCCTGAAGAGCCAATTGTTGATCAGTCATCTCTTCTTACCCATTAAATAAATGCCGCCCAGGCAAAAAGAAGAAACAAGAAATCAAGCTGCTTTTGGGAAATATCCCCACTTTTTTAAGCTATCCGATCAATTTTTATTTCAATGCGAGAAGCCCTCGGCGCACCATCGCGGCGGCTTCCTGGTCCAACACCGCTTCCGACATCGACTGGCTGGATACTCTCAGCAGTAGCAGCAACACTGTGTGCCTTTTTGGCTGCAGCGGCAAAAATCGCTGCGGTATTCTCCAAATCCATCCAATCTATGCCGAGTCCCAATGTTGCAACCAAGTTGAGATGTCCCTTGCTCAGCAAAGTTAAGATGTCATTCGTCAGCTTCTGACGTAGCCGGGGCCGTCGCTGCGTAGACGCCGGTATCGCAGCTGCGGCGGCCACGGCGGGCGGGGCGTGCTTGCCCAAGTGAGCCGACGTACCGGCTACGGAGGGGACGCCCGCGGGGGAGTGTCGATCTGCACGGTAGCCGTCATGCCGGCCACGAGGCGGATGCCATCCGCTACCTGATCGATGTGAATGCATACCGGCACGCGCTGCGCAAGCCGGACCCAGGTGAAGATCGGATTTACCGACGCGAGCCCCGCCTGGTCCGGCTGCGCGTTCGGGATGTTGATGCCACGAGCGACGCCGCCGACATGGCCACGAACGATCTGGCTGTAGCCCATCAGCTTGACGGTTGCTGGGTCGCCCTCGTGGATCCTGCCGAGACTAGTCTCCTCGAAGTAACCGTCGACCCAGAAGGAGTCGGTGTTGACGACGGAAATTAGCTTTTGACCGACAGTGGCGTAGGTGAACCGGCATCCCGATTCGCTTACTCTGCCTAGCGCTGCTGTAGGTACGGCAACTTCGTGTACACAATTGCCGACAATCGGATCACACGCCTCACCGTCAAGACGGGTCTCATCGATAATGGTCGCATCGAGGTGACCGCCGGCCTTTCGGAGGAGACGCTGGTGGTGGCAAGCTCCAAGGGTGTCCCACCACTGACAACGGGCGGTCCAGCCCCCAGATGGTCCGAGAGAACTCCTAGCATCACAGCATGGAGACTGAAGGCGAAATCACTGTCGTTCAATTTCAGCAGATGTTGGCTACGAGATTCCAAATCAAGCTACGTCTGCAACAGTGCGGGTGCGCTTCCGCCGCGCCGCGCACACGCCCCGCGAACAACTCGTTCACTGAATTTAAATTTAATCAGGCGTGGCTCGCGGAGAGTTGAGTAACGGAGTCGTCGAAGCTGGTAGCGATTTCCAAAACGATTCATACCTCTAAACCCCCGGTCCTGGTTGGGAACGATAAATCTGTGACGGAGAATGGTTATGTTGCGTAAGACAGTGATCGCGTTATTGGCAGTTGCGTCCGTTGGCCTGGTGTCGCCGACGATGGCGTTGGCTCGTGGCGGCGGCGGTGGTGGTGGTGGTGGTGGTGGTGGTGGTGGTGGCGGCGGCCACGGCGGCGGCATGGGCGGCGGTGGCTTTGGCGGCGGCGGTGGCGGTTTTCACGGCGGCGGTATGGGCGGTGGCTTCCATGGTGGTGGCGGCTTCGGAGGAGGCGGTTTCCATGGCGGCGGCATAGCTGGCGGATTCCATGGTGGCGGGTTGGCTGGCGGATTCCATGATGGCGGTGGTTTCCGCGGAGGTGGATTTCGTGGCGGTGAATTCCGCGGCCGTGGATTTCATGATCGCGACTTCGGGCGACGACGTTTCGGCTTCGGCTACTACCCGTACGGCTACTATGACGACTACGCTTACGACTATCCGTATGGCTATTATCCGTATGCCTCCAGCGATTCATACGCCGACGACGGCAGTTGCTACGTGGTCCGGCGACGCGTGCACACCAAGCATGGCTGGCGCCTCCAACCGCATCAGGTGTGCGGTTGATGGACGGTCGTAGATCGATGTTGATCGCGATCTGGAACGGTCAGCTGAAAGATTGAGTATCTGGCCGCGAGATGGCCTTGGCGCGAGAGGGCGCTGAGGTCATCTCGCGTGAATGCAGGTCTTGCCCCGAAGCGATCTGGATCTGGCTAAATGGAAATTCGCGATCGGCCGCTTTTGCCGCTTTTCACTACCGCTGTGCGTTTTTCCGCCAGCATTCGGTTCTCCGCGCCTGCGGAGAGCCGAGCCGTCGTGCCATGAACTGCACGGGCGGCTTCTACCATGCGGGGGCAATCAACACGTGGAGAGTCCGATGACCATGACCACCGAAAATTTCTCAAGGCCGTAAGTGCTGCCGCAGCATCGACGGCTGTGCTTGCCGGAACACAGGTGCTTGCTCAGGGCAACCTGCGGGCCGCAGCTAAAGCGATGCCTTATCAAGCCAAACCGATGCCCTTCGATCCGAAAGCCATCACGGGCATCTCGGAAAAGGTCGCTCATTAGCCACTATGAGAACAACTATGTCGGCGCGGTGAAGCGCCTTAATGCGATTGGCACCCAACTGGCGGAGCTTGATTTCGCCAAGGCTCCGAATTTCGTCATCAACGGATTGAAGCGTGAGGAACTAGACGATCGATTCCATGAAACCGGCATTGAGAATGCCAGCATTTATGGAACGGGAAGCATGTTGGTGGATTCCTCGTTTGAGAAGAGCTGAACGAGGAGCGAGATCATGGCAACATGGCGGCGAGCGCTTGAGGTGGTGATGACAGATGAGGACGTTGTGCGTCTGATCAGCATTTCCCGGTCCCGCACCGAGCCGGCGAGCCGGGTGCAGCGTGCGCAGATGCTTCTGGCCTATCGCGAGAACCCGTCTTTTTTTGCCGTTGGACAGCGGGTGGGGATGCATCACCAGACGGTCCAACGCTGCATCGAGCGGGCGCTGGCCTATGGGCCGTTGATGGCGCTTGATGACCGACCCCGACCGGGCAAGGAGCCAACGATTACGCCGGAGGCCAAAGCCTGGCTGGTGTCGTTGGCGTGTGACAAGGCCAAGGATCACGGCTATCCGCACGAGTTGTGGACGACGCGTCTGCTGGCGCGCCATGCGCGCGAACACGGGGCGGCAGCGGGACACGGATGCCTCGCCAATCTTGTCCAGGGCACGGTGTGCAAGATTCTCGGTCAAGAGGAGATCAAACCGCATAAGGTACGTTACTATCTGGAACGCCGCGACGCCGAGTTCGAACAGAAGATGGCGGAAGTTCTGTGCGTCTATCGCGAGGTCCAGGTCCTGAAAAAGGCCGCTGCCAAGGCGAAGAAGGCGAAGAAAAAGTCTAAAACATCGCGCAAGCCGGTGGCGATTGTCTCCTACGACGAGAAGCCGGGAATCCAGGCGATCGCGACCACGTCGCCGGATTTGCCGCCGGTGCCTGGCACCTACGCGACATTCTCACGCGACCATGAGTACAAGCGCCATGGCACGCTCAGCCTGTTGGCCGGGATCGATCTGCTCACCGGCAAGGTCCACGCCCTGGTCAAAGACCGCCATCGCAGCCGCGAGTTTGTCGAATTCCTCAAACTTCTTAATGCCGCTTACCCGGCCGGTACGGCGATCAAGCTGATCCTGGACAACCACTCGGCGCATATCTCCAGAGAAACCCAAGCCTGGCTCGCCACTCAACCGGCGGGCCGCTTCGCGTTCACCTTCACGCCCAAGCACGGCTCCTGGCTCAACCTCATCGAAGGCTTCTTCTCCAAGTTCGCCCGCTCCGTCCTGCGCCACATCCGCGTGGCATCAAAGCAGGAGCTAAAGGAGCGCATCATGCTCGGCATCAAGGACGTCAATCGCCACCCCGTCGTCCACACTTGGTCTTACAAACTCGCCGAGGCTGCCTAATATGATTCAAACCAAGGAAACGCTGACCTAGTCGCCTCAAATTCGATGATCCTCCACGAAATTTATTTTGATGGGCTTGGTGGTGGCGCAAGAGCCAGTGGACCTCTTGCTGATTCGATCGCACGTGATTTCGGCAGTATGGAGCGTTGGCGATCCGAGTTCGCAGCGATGGTGGTTCGGGTTGGGTGATCCTCGCGTATTCACCTCGCGACAAGCGGCTCGTCAACCAATGGGCTGCCGACCACACCACGACGCTTGCAGGCGGTCGTCCGGTCCTGGTGCTCGATATGTACGAGCACGCCTATCACAATGGACTACGGTGCGGCGGCCGGGCGCTACGTCGACGTCTACATGGAAGCCACTCGCTGGGACAACGCCGCCAAACTGTACGAGCAATATAGCCGGGAAACCTAGAGCGCAGGCGGTGGCTCTGACAGATTATGCGTGCCGTGACCAACTTCGGCTAATGGCGCGTGCACGTGGGATAGACGGCGCCGTTCCAATCTGAATATTTCGTGAGTTCTGTTCGACTTTATGAATTCGCGGTCTCTCAAGATGAAGTTGACCGCTTCAAAGCGTCAACTACTCGTTTATGGTTCGATCGCTCTGCTTCTTCGAGCGGTGTTGTGCAATCGTCAATCCGCGTCCTCGCGTTGACGTCGGCTCCATGCGCCAATAGGAGCTCTATTGCAGGGACGTCGTCTCGGCTCACAGCGTAGTGCAACGGGGTCCAGTCATTTAATCCACGCTGCGCGATGTCGGCACCGCGGGACAGCAGCAGACGCAAAAGCTCGAGCCGGTCAGGCCGGTCGGTCGAAAGTGCTGCAATCAGTGAGGGCAATCCGGCTCGATCCGGGTAGTTGGGATTTGCCCCATGGTTGAGGAGCGTTTCAATGAACGCAAGCGGGCTCCAATAGATCGCGTATTCAAGCGGACAGTCGCCCAGCCCTAAATCCCTGGGGTGCAGGCTATTCGGGAAGTCGGCAGGATCCCCCAGAGCCACAAGCAGAGCGTCGATGTCACCCTTCCGGTAGGCATCGTCGATCGCCTTGAAAACCCTATACTTCCTACGCCGCTCCTCTTCTTTGGCTTTGAGATCTGCCGCCATTCTAGCCCTCGATACGGCGGACGGATTTCCAGGGCGTGGCATGGGCGCCGCTCCAGTGAACGAGCCGAAGATACTAAATTCTCAGCGCGGCTGGTAGGTCCGGGCCTTTGCCCTGCCAGCAGGCATCTCTCATTGGCGGGCATTGGGTCCGGTAAGGTTGGCCGTTGCCACTGCATCCGCTGTTCCTGGAACAGCGGGTGCGGCGGCAGAGAACCATGCCCAATGAAATGCGCGTTAAGGCGTCAGCGACGGCCTGCGGTGACGCCTTAAGGCGAGAGTGAAGTGACTACTCTGGACCAGGCGGTGTTGCTCATTTAGCGCGGCGTCGAAAAATCGTCTGATCGCAGAAGGTGTGCCCGGTAGTCGACAGACGACCGGTGAAATTGCGAACTAGTCTCATGTCCGCTGTATTTGAACGCCTTGCGTGTCGGGGGCGGATAGTGAGTTTTCAGATTTCAGTTCTCAAGGTGTTGGTCGGATATCCAGAAGGACGCGCTTCGCTGGAAGAGCTGAGGCGCGCGGTGGCCATTCTAATTTCCAGTGGCCCAGACTGGACTGACCGGACAAAACGTTTGGCGGCGCGTGCGCCTGGCCTCGATATCTTTACCCAAGCATTGGTCTTGCGTGACAAGTCCGGCTGGCAGATCACCGAAGCCGGCCGAGCTTTGCTCGCCTCGATCGAGGCGTCGGTACAGAAGATAATACCGGAAGAGCCGGGCGGCACCGTTGTTTTACTTGTCCGACCTCCAGCTGCACCACCTCCAATCCAGCGCGGGAACGAAGCATCGCCGGGTGCGTCACCGCCGGACGGCCGGCGCCAGCGCCCAGCTCAGTGACGTTGGCCGAGCGGCCTCATTCTGGACCAATTTGATCACGAGGCTTGGAGCCTCTCTGCATAGGGGGGCTCCCGCGTGATCAGAGCCGTCGCGCTTGGAGTGGTTTGCGTGGCGGGACTAGGTGCTATTGCTGCAGCTGCGAAGAAGTCAGCGCTGCCGCCCGCGCCAGAAGTTGTCATGCCTGTAGTGGCCGGTAACAAGGCTGATCGCCTGCCGCTTGTAATCAATCAGGACACGACTGCCGCTGAGAGGGTGAATGTTGTGTATGTTCAGCCCAGCGAACAAAGCCAGGCCGATTTGCCACCACCGGCACCAAAGCAAGCCGCTGTTCCACCGCATCACGACATTACTCCTCGTCATAGGCACGATCCGCATGATCTCAAGGCCAAGGCCGCAAACAATAGAGCCAACATCACAAAGCAACCAAAGAAGGACGCCGCTGATAAGCCTCCAAACCAGGTTAGTGAAGTTAAGCGGTGTCGTTCAGACGGGCTGGATCCACTCCTGAGAAAGCTGAATTTATCACCCCCGTGTGATTTCTGACGTCACTTCAGCGATCCGGCTCCGTTGCGATCAATGACCGCCCTCGGCCCAATTTATTCCAGCCCAAAGTGTTGCGACTGATTCGCCGTTAATAGTTGGTTTAGTTCCAAGCATGATCATTGGGGACCACAAGGAGTCCGATCATGCAATTGCACCAGGCGAATACCTTGGAAAGGATCGAGTCGGCCGGAGATGAAGGCAGTAGCGACGTCATAACGCAGCCTGCGACGGGGGAGCCATGGGATTTCTCAAATCCCAATGGAGATGAAATCCTGGCGTTGTTGAAGCCAGAGGGTGATCGAAAGCGCCCTATTTGGCTGGTCGCAAGCGCACTGGTTGCGGGCTTTGCATCGGGATGGGCTGGCGGCTTTAGCTGGTACGGTCCTGCAAATATCTCGGCCCTCAATCCAATCACTCAGACAGAAACGCCTGCGCATCGAGTTGCCGAAAAAAGGTTGGGCGGGAAGATCGAAGGCGCCCGAAAGACGACATCCACGTTAGGCTTGCGAACACCATCAGGCGCAACTCAGATCTCCGCAGTTGGAGCGAGCGTTCCCGTCAAGCCTCTAGCCGCGGCGTCGGATGGAGCTCAATTATCTGTGGAACAAGCAGATACGACGCCGACCGGCTCGATAGCGCCCAAGGGACCTATGACGCCGGCGCCAGAGACAGGACCGACGACTATTGAGGGTTGGACAGTCCTTGACGTTCGAGGCGGAACGGCGGTCCTCGGAGGGCCCGATGGGGTTCAGATGGCAAAGCGCGGCGACACAGTGCCCGGCATTGGGCGTATCGACTCTATCGTGCGTTGGGGCAATCGCTGGATAGTTGCAACAGCTCGCGGATTAATCGCGACGCAGTAAGCCCTGCAAACGCAAAGCGGCTCAAGATCGATCGCCCCAACGAACTATAACCGGCAGTCATCGTCGGTCTGTGTCGCTTGAGCACGGCATCAGCGCTTGGGTCGGTACGTCACGGCACTAGCGCACTGACCATGGCCATGCCGATGACGGTTGCGGCCTTTTGGCTTGCGGCCGCGCCGGGGTTGGCGCGGGCTTGCTCGTCTGGGCGACATTGGTCGACGGCCGAGGACGCGGCACTGGTATTTCGGGCATCACCTTTGGCTCTTCGGGGCTCACCTTAGGCTCTTCAGGCATCACCTTTGGCTCTTCAGGCGTCACCTTTGGCTCTGAAGCGTTGGCGATGACGCGGGCCAGTTGTTCCTGGCTTGCGTTGAGCCGCTCGGTAACCGTCTCGCTTTCGCGCGCCATCTGTATTTGGGTCGCCTTGATCTGCTCGATGATATCGTTGTTGCGTGCCATTTCTGCGTTGCTCGCCTTGAGTTGGCTCGCGACATTTTCATTGTCGCGGACCAATTGTTCTTGCCTCGTCTCGAGCTGTTCGACCGCTTGCCTCAAGGCAGCGAGCTCGCGCGCTATCGGTTGAAGCTGCTGCGCCAAGTCGGAGGACAGGGCAACTGCATTCGGCGCGACATCAGTCGGCGCGGCGTCTTTCGGCGCGGTCTGGGTCAGAGGTGCTGGGTCTGAGGGCGCCATCGCCTCCGTATGAACTGAGGACGACCACCACCAGGCAGCGACTCCAATGGATGCTGCCAACAGAGAACCGACGAAAGCCAGGTAGCGCCAATCCACCATTCCATGAATCATTGCCGGCGGAGCGCGAAACGTCTTCATGCTGATCGGCGGGTCCGAAGGATTCACTCCCGCTTCGCGCGCCAGGTTCGAAAGCTGCTCCTCGAAGCTCGCGAGCTGCCCTTCCGCGGGTTTGTCGTCCAGCTGGGAATCCATTTGGGTGCTCCGTATCAAACGCAATGTCACTCGCCTGAGAGCGATGCGCGCATCTGCGCTGCGGCGGGCCAACATTCACGGGACGCAGATGGTGTTTGCAGCCTGCGAAGCTTCCTGGGGATGAGCATGCAGGCCTGCACGTCACATCGTCTTTTTTATAACCTCACACCTGAACTGTCCCTGCGTTTTTAACGCAGCCGGCGAGGCGGAACTATGTTCACAGCCGGAGAACTATGGAAGAAACCCTTACTCTTCCATCCGGTCCCAGGCGCATCCAAGTTGAGCCCCGTCTCTCTGCGGCATCTCGCCCGACTCAATTCGAATGGGTTGCTTTGACTCGCTTCGAATCGGAAAGCGCAGCCGTTCAGTACTGCAGGGCAGGGCTAAGGGCTCTTGAAAAGAGGATCGACGGGAAACGCGCCCCCGGTCACCCCCAATGACTGCAACTCGATGCTGTGACTATCCACCCCCAGCATGGCCAACAGCAGCGCAAGCACCACCGCGATGTAGGTGAGTAGCGGCGACGCTTCTCGTGCGGCGGGATCTTCGCCAGGCGAAAGCAGAACGCGCAGCGCCCGGAGACGCGAAACAACCTGCAGATACGTCTTGGATCGTACTTGCATGACCATCGCCTTTGACGTCCATCTGCAGCTAGGACCTGGTGTGCGTCGTTTCAAGGCGCTCCTTGGGAATCCTGGAACTGAGAGGACCGTCCTCCGTTGAGATGGATCAATGGAGAGATTTGGATGCGACTGCAGGCTATTCCAGCTTTGATATTTCTTCTGAGCTCCTGGGGTGCCCTCGCGCAATCGAGTCAACCCAGCCCGGGCCCGCCTCCGACCGCCAGCGGACGAGCAGCCCCTGAGGATAAAGGCCAATTGCAGCCGCAAGGTTGGACGGGACCGATCAACACGCAATCGGGCGGTGCGCCCGCAAGGCCAAAGCCCGCCGGGCATGCAAGCCGCGCCGGAAGGATCGAGCAAGACGGTCGTCGCTCCGGATAAATAGCTCGTTTCGCAATGAGCAATGGTTTCGTTTTGGTAGCCACTTCAGGCAGAATGAACGGCATATTGCTCCTCCAGGGCTGCATCGGAGCGTAGATGCGCTTGGTCTTGCATATCCATGCGATTGTCTTTGTCGCGTCGCTGATATCGACGCCGCAGCCCGCTCAAGCGCAACTGATGGGGCACGGCGGTCCCGTGCGCGCGATTGCGGTCTCGGCCGACGGTAAGACGATCCTGTCGGGGAGTTTTGACACCGCGGCAATCCGGTGGTCGCTGGCAACCGAATCCGCGGAGCAGGTGCTTCGTTTTCATTCGGATGCGGTGAATGCGGTTGCTTTCCTGAAGGACGGGCGGATGGTGACGGCCGGCGCGGACGGGCGCATTGCGATCTGGACGACAGGTCGGCAACAGCCGGATCAGGTTTTGGAGGGGCATCGAGCCCCCGTCGTCGCACTCGCGCTCTCGCCCGACGGCGCGATGCTCGCCTCGGCATCCTGGGATCACACCGTACGGCTCTGGTCGCTTGCCGACGGTACGCAGCGCGTACTGGAAGGCCATTCGCAAAATGTCAACGGTGTCGCTTTCGCGCCAGACGGGAAATCGGTCGTGAGCGTGGGCTATGACCTGACGCTGAGAATTTGGCGACTGCCGGAGGGAGTGCCCGAGGTCGTCGCGCTGCCATCGCCGCAAAACGCGGTTACCGTCGTGCCGGACGGCGAAATCGTGACCGGCGCCGCTGACGGCAAGTTGCGAATACTGAGTCCCGATGGAATGGAAAGTGGCGAGGTCCAGGCGGCCCCGACACCGATCGTGGCATTGGCGAAGTCCAGCGATGGAACGCTGATTGCTGCTGCGGGCATCGGCGGCACCGTGGCCATTGTTGACTGCAAGGCGCGCGCTCTGATGCGCGTGCTCGCCGGTTCGGGCCCGCCGGTCTGGGCGGTCGCCTTCGTGCCGGATGGCCAGACCTTGCTGACCGGTGGCGCCGACGGGAAAATCCGGCGGTGGAATGTACTCACCGGCGATCCCGTCGGCTCCGACCTGCCTGGAGGGCCGGCAGATCCGCTCGCCGCTTACGCAGGAGATCACGGCGCCGAAGTGTTCAGAGCCTGCGTCGCTTGTCACACGCTGTCGGACAAGGAACTGCCGCGTGCCGGCCCGACGCTCGCCGGAGTGTACGGCCGAAAGATCGCCTCGCTGCCCGGCTACCGCTTCTCCGATGCTTTGAAGACGATGAATATCATCTGGACTCCCGAGACGGTCGCAAAGCTGTTCGAGATCGGCCCGAACGCCTATACTCCCGGCACCAAGATGCCGGAGCAACGCATCGGCTCGGCCGAAGATCGCCGGGCGCTCACGGATTTCCTGGCACGGGCGACGGCGAGGTAGGCGGATCTAGAATGCGTCCCATTGCTCGGCCGGAAGACCCCTCATCCCGGGGTGCTCCTTGAGCATTCGCTGGATATCCATGCTGGGATGGTCCTTGAGCGCCGCGACGACGCACTGGTTGACGTATTTCCGGCACGCCAGCCACTTGATCTTCTTGCCTTTCGCCTCCGCCGTGCAGGCAACGACCGCCTGCTTCAAGGCAACCGTTTCCGCCTTGGTCACCCTCGCCGACTCGGCGGTGAATGTCGCGCCCATCGTGAAAGCCACGGCAATCATGCACGTCATCAGGCCGGTGACGAGACGAGACATAGGCAATTTCCTTGATTTGATACTCGGCGAAAATTTTTGGTTTTGGACAGGCGCGCGTGACGAACTGTGTCACGCACGAACGCAAACAGTCTAATTCTTGTCGTCTCGTTGGCGCAAATAGTCGTCGGTCGTACGCGGCGGGGCGCGCTCGGGCACGCCGGCGAACGGATCGAACTGCTGCTCGCTCATGGTGATGACGCGGCAATCGGCGCACATTCGCACGGCGTCGAGGCGCTTGTCGCCGGCCGGATACATCCAGTGCCGGCCTTCGAGCTTTGCTGCGACGCGATCGATCGTGCTCTTGACGCCGAAAGGCTTGTTGCATCGCACGCAAAGTGCGGGCTCTTCCTCCTTGATCACCTGCGCCGGCGCCCTGGCCGCGCGGAAGTCGATCTGCGGCTTGAGCGTGATCACCTTTTCGGGACAGGTACTCTGACACAATCCGCATTGCACGCAGGCGTCTTCGACGAATTTGAGGACCGGACGCTCCGGATCGTCGCGAAGTGCCCCGGTGGGGCAGACGGAAACACAGGACAGGCACAGCGTGCAGCCGTCGGTGTTGACGCTGACGGCGCCAAGCGGTGCGCCTTCCGGCAGGGTGATCACGTCGGTCGGGCTCGGGGCGACCCGGTGCAATTCGCTCAAGGCAAATCGCAGCAGATCGCGCCGTTTGCCGACCGTCCTGAATGTTGCGGGTTGAGGGACGGTTGCGAATGGCACAATCGTTCGTAAATGCCCATCAAGTGCATCGGGATCGTCCGTCTCGATCGTCGCGACGCGATCGCCGTTAAATCCGAGGCCGGCGAGAATGGCATCGGCCATGGCGATGGTTTGCGAGAGCCCGGTCAGGTCGTGCAGCGGCTTTGCCCGCAACAGAAAACGCACGCTCGCGGCACCGTAGGCAAAGGCCGCCACGATTGCTTCGAGCCCAAGCTGCGTCACTTCATTGACGGCAAAGGGGAGCACGTTCGCGGGCAAACCGCCGCCATGGCGCGCCAGCGCGTCGATCAGCGGACTGCCGTGCTGGCTGTCATGAACGAGCAGGACGGGCCGGTCTCCGCCGGCATCGCGATAGGCGAGCAGCATTGCGCGCAGTTGGTGCAGCTGTGTATCCGCCGGCGGCAGTGCATAGGAAGCCGCGCCGGTTGGACAGGCGGCGGCACATTGCCCGCATCCGGCGCAGACTTCTGCGTTGACGTTGACATGATCGCCATCCGGCGTGATGGCCCCGGTCGGGCACAGATCGAGACAGCGGTGGCACCCGATCAGCTTCGAGCGTGAATGGGCGCAAAGCGCGGCGGTGAAGTTGATGTATTTCGGTTTGTCGAAGCTTCCGACGAGATCGCGCGCCTTCAGTACCGCGCGCAGCATCGCTGCCGGATCGCGCGGATCGGCCCGCAGATAGCCATCGCGCAGATCATGCGCGGGAAACAGTGGTGCATCGCCCGACAGATCGAGCACGAGATCGCAGCGCGAGGTCGCATTGTTGCGCGGCGCCTCGAAGACGAAATGGTCGCGCGAGGAAGGCCGGGGCGCGGCAAAGTCGTCGATGGTGAGTTCGAATGCGCCGAAATGGCCTTGGGCGTTGCGGATCGTGCCCTTGACGATCGGGAACGAGGTCGCAGCCGGCGGTTCGATCTGCGTCGGCCGGCGGATCATCACGGTGACGTCGAGATGATCGGCCAGCAGCCTGCCGGCTTCGATCGCGCGCTCGTCGCGGCCATAAATCAGGATCACGCCCTCGCTCGAGAGCGTGACGAGCGGGAAATCGGGGGCCGTCTCGGCCGCGGCGGCAAGCAGCGCCGCCATCTTCGGTCCCGCCGCGTTCCCTTCGCTGGACCAGCCAGCGGTTTCCCGAATGTTGACGAAATCGATGCGCTCCGGGCGTTCGCCGGCCTCTTCGGTAAAGCGCGCGACCTCCTGGGTGCAGCCGACCGTCAGTGATCCCCCCGCCTTTGCCGCGTTGCGAAACTGATCGAGTTCGGCGCGACAGAGCTGGCGGAACGTGGCGATCTCGCTGTTGTGGCATCCGCGCTGAACCGCAGCCGGATCGAGTCGCATCGTGTCCTCGCACGAGCACATCAGGATCGTCTTTGGCGGATGGGCCATGCCTGGCTACGCACTCCTAAAGACTAACGGAGCGGCAGCGAGCGGACTCGCGCCGACCGTCCTGCTCGTATAATTGTTCTAAACAGGGAAGAAAAGGAAATTGGAGGATCACCTGTCGCCGACCTCGCGCACGCATGCGTTCGTATCGGCGCCGCTCGTTTTGCCGCCGCCCTATCGTCTGGTGCGGCTGCGCGAAAGCGGTGACGCCTTTAACCATGCGCTCGGCATCGCAGACGCGAGCGGAGCCGGCACGCTGGTTTATGTCGGGCGCTTTGACCTTGCCGAGTTCTCGGTGGTGCTCGAACCCGACGAGCCCCTGGGCCGCGCGCGCCGCGCCTTCTACGCCGGCATGGTGGCCTTGACCGATGCGCTCCGCGCCTATGCGCCGCCGAACAAGCCCGTGACCATCGACTGGCCGGATGCGATCCGTATCGATGGCGGTCTCGTTGGCGGCGGACGGCTCGGCTGGCCGTCCGCGGCGCAGGAGGATGAGCCGCCGTGCTGGCTGGTGTTCGGCGCCATGATCCGGACCGTCTCGGTGACCGATGCCGAACCCGGCATCCATCCGCTTTCCTCAGCGCTGGAGCAGGAGGGCTTTGGCGATGCCGGCGCCGTTCAGGTAACGGAAAGCTTTTCCCGGCATCTGATGGTGGTGACCGACCTTTGGCAGTCTGACGGCTTCGAAGCGGTGGCGCGCGAATATCTCGGCAGGACGGCGCGTGAGCGGCAGGTTAGTCGCCGGATCGACGACAACGGCGATCTCCTGTTGCATCGCGTCGATACCGGCAACACGGAACGATGCGAGCTCGCGAAGGCGTTGGCCACGCCCTCCTGGTTCGATCCACAGACAGGAGGGGTGTGGCCGTGAAGCTCCTGCGCACCATCGCGCTCGATCCGTCCGACACTTTCGTGTTCGACGCGGCTGCGGAGCCCGGCGAATGGGCAGTGTCGGGCGCGTTCCGCTTCTGCGACCGCGACCCGGCCACGCTGACAGGCAAGGACCGCGCGGCCTTTCGCAGCGGCTTTCTCGGCGTGCGGTCATGGGGCTGGTCGACCCTGGTGCAGATCGTGCACGCCACGGAGGATGATCGGCGGACGCTGGTGGAACTTCTGTCCACGCAGCTGGTGGAACTGTTCGGCGCGCCGGATCTTGCAAGCGCGCGCCTCGCGGCGGAGGAAGAAGTCGCCTTTGCGGAGCAGCTCTGCACCCATCCGGTCAGCACGCTCGTTGCGGTCCATCGCTCGGCTGGAGACGGCGAGGTCCGGGAATCATTCCGCAGGCTGCGACTGCGCGAAGGACAGCGACACAGCAACGCCTTCTCGTTCATGGAGGTTGAGGACGACACCGAGCCTGACGGACACGTCAACATTGCTGACCTGAGCACGGAGCCGGAGCACCGATGAAGGACTTCTGGATATCCTGCGGCCATCATCTACTCGACCGCAATGCGAACGGCGGGCTGGTGGTCACCGACGAGTATCTGAAAGCCTATTTCGCGCGTCCCGAACTGATGCCGCCGGCGGACGCCTGCGCCATTGAACTGAAGCTGCACCGGGAATTGCTCGCCGATCCGCGTCGGCCGGTCGGCGCGGGGGACGTTGCTGAGATGGCCGACGCCGATGCCAGGGAGAACTGGCAATTCGTGCTGGCATTTCGAGACCTCCTGCTGCGGCATCCGACTCTGGAGGCCGCCTATCTTGCGCTGGTCCGTTCCGGTGCCATCCATCTGCCGCCGCTGTTCGTCAATCAACTCGTCCACGTGATCCTGCGCAACGCGCTGGACGGCTGCGACGATCCGTTCGTGCTGCGCGCGGCCGAATTGTTCTTCCGGCCGCAGCGCATCATGCCGCACGAACGCCTGTTGCTACTCGGCGACAAGGAAGTCCTTGGCGGGCTCAGTCCGACGCCAGTGCTGTCATTGATGTCGATGCTGGACGCGCCCAGTGAAGCGCAAATCGATATCCTGTCGGACGAGAACGCCGACAGCTATTGGCAACGCAGCGATCAGTTCGACATGGGGCTCGATCTTGGTGACGGCGGAAGGGTGATCACGGCGCTCGGCGAGGCGATGAGACGCTGGGTTTCCCACTTGCTGGGGATCGAGGTTGCGATCGAGCCCCTGAGCCAATTGCGCGACGCAAAGCTCACCTGGTATGTTGGTTTGGACGCGGAAGGCACGCGTATTGGCGACCGCCTCTGGCATGGCGAAACGCTCGACGAGAGGACTGCGGGACGCCTGCTGGCGCTGTTCCGTCTCGACTTTTCCGATCCCGCCGTGGTCGCCGATGCTGTCGGGCAGGAGCCGGTATATCTCATCATGGCGCTCTCATCAGATCAAAGCTTGCGGATGAAGCCGCAGAATCTCCTGACGGGATTGCCGATCAAGCATCTGGAGGCCGCAACTTGAGTCCTGCCGCCGTTCCCTTGCTGCGCATTCCGGTCGGCGTCGTGGTCGAGCGGCGCAAGGCGGATTCGTCCTGGATCGATTTCGTCTGGCGCGGCGTCGGCGTGTTGCCCGGCGAGCCGGAGATGGCGCCGTGGACGGTGCTGCACGAGCAGTACGAGGCAACGCTCTATTATGCCGGTCGTGCGGCGGTTGATCTCTACCGTTCCGAAACGGAGCGCTATCGCGAGAACATGGCGTCCGGAAGCCCCAGCATCTGGATCGTCTTAAGTCCTTCCGAAGGCGCGTGGCCCTATGCGGTCTCGGCGGTCACCGCCGATCCCGCGGAAGGCGAGGCGTTCACCGAGTCGGGCGCCAATCTCGTCGAGGCGGTGCCGATGCCGGAAGTGCTGCGCGAGGCGATTGAAAGTTTCATTGCCGAGCACCACGTCGAACGGGAGTTCGTCAAGCGCGAGCGGCGGCGATCCGATCCGGAGGCGCTGGCACGGCGCTCTCATGAAGGTGGTCACGAATGAGCGACGAGGAATTCCTTGCGCGCTGGTCCCGCCGTAAGCAGGAGGCGAAAGCCGCTGTCGACGCCTCACTGCCATCCCCGCCAGCCGAGCCGCAGCTTGCAGCGCCGCCGCCGGCTGCGGCGGTAGATCCCGCGCCGGAAGCCGTGGATCTGGCGAGCCTGCCGCCGATCGATTCGATCGACGCGGCTACCGACATCACGGCGTTCCTGCGCAAGGGTATTCCGCAGGACTTGAGCCGTGCGGCGCTTCGCCGCGCCTGGAGCGCCGATCCCGCCATCCGCGACTTCATAGGCCTTGCGGAGAATGCGTGGGACTTCAACGATCCAAACGCGATGCCGGGCTTCGGGCCGCTGGATTGCTCGGCGGAGCAACTTCAGGCCCTGATCGGCCGCGTCATCGGCAGCGCGCGCAGCGTTGCCGAGAGCCTTGCGGATGCGCCGGCCGGGCAGGGCACCGGCCGACAACCGGACGATTCGGAGCGCACGCCGCCACCGCAGCCGGAGGCGATCTCCGCGCACGGCGCTTCCGATGAAATTTCGACCTGCGAATTGCCCCAACCCCTTGCTGCGGTGCAATCGGAAACGCCTCACGAAGTCGCGAGCAACGACGGCGCGACGGCGCGTCGCACCCATGGAGGTGCGTTGCCGCGTTAGCCCATCGACCAAGGGCTATATAGCCTCAGACTATGCGATCAATTGACCGGTTCCCCACCGAGGTCTAATCTTGGAATCGTTCAAAAAATACGCGCTTCCGCACCAGCGATGGGAGGTCCAGTTGCGCGATGCGGGCCTTACTCATGCGATCGATGCGGCAGGCGGTGTAGCTCAGCTCGCCCGCAAAATCGGCATTGCGCAGCCGTCGGTACCGAACTGGAGCCGGGTGCCTGCCCAGCGAGTGATCACCGTCGAAACGGCGACCGGCGTATCGCGCGCGGAATTGCGGCCCGATCTCTATGACGAGAGCGCCATGCCTGACGTTGATCCCGTCGATGCCGCGCGCGGCCAGGAATATGCGCTGCTTGCGGCCTTGTTGTCATCGACACCGCCGAAGGCATTGCTCGACCAGATCACGCGGCTCTCCGACGATGCAACGCCACTTGGACGTGCCCATGCCGCGCTCGCCGAGGCCGCATCGAGGGCCGTCGCGTCCGATGTCGAACGCGAATATTTCGATCTGTTCGTCGGCCTTGGGCGCGGCGAAGTGCTGCCCTATGCATCCTATTATCTCACCGGCTTTCTCAACGAGCGTCCACTGTCGCGCCTGCGCGACGACCTCGCCGCACTCGGCATCGAGCGCGTCGAGAACAATTTCGAGCCCGAGGACCACGCGGCGACACTGTGCGAAATCATGGCGGGTTTTGCCGAGGGGCGGTTCGATGCGTCGGCGGACGCGCAGCGCGCCTTCTTCGAGAAACACGTGTCGCCCTGGATGGGCCGTCTGTTTTCCGACATGGAGACTGCGGAGAACGCAAGATTTTACCGGGCGGTCGGTGCGCTCGGCCGTCTGTTTATCGAAATCGAGGCTGAGGCATTTACGATCGCGAACTGACCTGAGGCGGATGGTCCGGGAGAGATGCGATGAGCAACGAAAAGGAAGCGAAGGTCGGTCGGCGTGATTTCCTGCGAAAGGTCGGCGTCGGCACGGTGGGTGCCGGGGCGACGCTGGCGACGCCGTTGATCTCATCCGCGCAGGCGGACAGCGAGAGCAACGATGAGAAGAGAAAGGCGCGCTATCAGGAGACGGATCATGTGAAGGAATATTACCGCGTCAATCGTTATCCTGCCTGAGGGAGGCGGCCGTGCTGATCAAGAGAACACAACGCCAGCGTTCCGAAGCCCAATCCCGCGGATCGATCGCCGCGTCACTTTCGGCGCAAGGTGGCGGTTTCGACCGCCGTGCCTTCCTGCGTCGATCTGGCGTCGTCGGCGGCGGTCTCGCCGCACTGAGCACGCTGCCGGTCGGCAGCGTGCGCAAAGCGGAAGCGGCAATGGCCGGTCCGCTCACCTCAGGGGCGACCGTCCGCAAGAGCGTCTGCACGCATTGCTCCGTCGGCTGCACCGTGACGGCGGAGGTCCTCAACGGCGTCTGGATCGGACAGGAGCCGAGCTGGGCGTCGCCGATCAATCGCGGCTCACATTGCGCCAAGGGTGCCTCGGTGCGCGAACTAGTCCATAGCGACCGAAGGCTCCGTTACCCGATGAAGCTTGTGGACGGCAAATGGACCCGCGTCTCCTGGGATACCGCGGTCAACGAGATCGGCGACAAGCTGTTGCAGATTCGCGAGAAGTCGAGCGGCGATTCCGTCTATTGGCTCGGCTCGGCCAAGATGACCAACGAAGGCGCGTATCTGTTCCGCAAGCTCGGCGCGTTCTGGGGCACCAACAACACCGACCACCAGGCGCGCATCTGCCATTCGACTACCGTGACCGGCGTGGCCAATACCTGGGGCTACGGCGCGATGACCAACAGTTTCAACGATATCCGCAATGCCAAGACCCAGATGATCATGGGCGGCAATCCGGCCGAGGCGCATCCGGTATCGTTGCAGCATCTGCTCGAGGGCAAGGAGCTCCAAAAGGCAAACTTTATCGTGATCGACCCGCGCCTGACGCGCACCGCGGCCCACGCGACTGAATATGTTCGTATGCGGCCGGGCACCGATATCCCGGTGCTCTACGGCATGATGTGGCACATCCTCCAAAACGGGTGGGAGGACAAGGAATTCATCAAGCAGCGCGTCTACGGTTTCGACGATCTCCGCAAGGAAGTCGATAAATGGAATCCGGAAGAAGTGGAGCGTGTTAGCGGCATTCCGGGCGAACAGCTCAAGCGTGTTGCCAAGATCTTCGCCACGGAGAAGCCGTCAACGCTGATCTGGGCCATGGGCCAGACCCAGAAGACGGTCGGCACCGCCAATGTGCGGACGAGTTGCATCTTGCTCTTGATGACCGGCAATGTCGGCAAAGCGGGCACAGGCGCCAACATCTTCCGCGGCCACGACAATGTGCAGGGAGCAACCGACGTCGGGCTCGATATCGTCACGCTGCCGTTCTATTACGGGCTGGCGGAGGGCGCCTGGAAGCACTGGTCCCGGGTTTGGGAGGTCGACTATGACTTCCTGAAGTCGCGCTTCGAATCCAAACAGATCATGGAAACCCCCGGCATCCCGCTCACGCGCTGGTTCGACGCGGTGACGTTGCCGAAAGATCAGGTCGCGCAGAAGGATAATGTGCGGGCTGTGTTCGTGCAGGGACACGCCAGCAACAGCATCACCCGCATTCCCGAATCCCTGAACGGCCTGAAGGCGCTCGAATTGCTTGTGATAGCGGACCCGCATCCGACCACCTGGGCATCGCTTGCCGTGGAGGCCGGGCGCAAGGACGGCGTCTACATCCTTCCGGTTGCCACGCAGTTCGAGTGCAAGGGTTCGCGCGTCGCCTCGAACCGCTCGCTGCAATGGGGCGAGCAGATCGTCAAACCGATCTTTGAGTCGAAGGACGACCTGGAGGTCATCTATCTGATGGCGAAGAAGTTCGGCTTTGCCGAGCAGATGTTCAAGAACATCAAGGTCGAGAACAATCTGCCTGAAGCGGAGGATGTGCTCCGCGAGATGAACCGCGGCAGCTGGTCGACCGGCTATTGCGGGCAGTCGCCCGAGCGGCTCAAGGCGCACATGAAGAAACAGGCGAAGTTCGACATGCTGACGATGCGGGCGCCCAAGGACGACCCTGAAGTCGGCGGCGACTATTACGGCCTGCCCTGGCCGTGCTGGGGCTCACCGGATGTCAGGCATCCAGGTACGCCGCTGCTCTACAACACAAATCTTGGCGTGATGGACGGAGGCGGCACGTTCCGGCCGCGTTTCGGCATCGAGCGCGAGGAGAAGCTTCCCGACGGCACGACGCGAAAGGTCAGCCTGCTGGCGGACGGGTCCTATTCCAAGGATTCGGAAATCAAGGACGGCTATCCAGAATTCACACTGGCGAGCCTGAAGAAGCTCGGCTGGGACAAGGACCTGACCGAAGCGGAGATGGCCACGATCGACAAGGTCAATCCTGCCAATCCAGACGCGGTGTCATGGTCGCTCGACCTGTCGGGCGGCATCCAGCGGGTGGCGCTGATGCACGGCTGCGTTCCCTACGGCAACGGCAAGGCCCGCATGAACGCATTCGGATTGCCGGATCCGATTCCGGTTCACCGCGAGCCGATCTACACGCCGCGGGTCGACCTGGTCGCCAAATATCCGACGTTGCCGGACGCCAAGCAATTCCGAGTGCCCAATATCGGCTTCTCCGTGCAGAAGGCGGCGGTGGAGAAGGGAATTGCAAAACAATTCCCGCTGATCCTCTCCTCGGGGCGTCTTGTCGAATACGAGGGCGGCGGCGAGGAGACGCGGACCAATCCGTGGCTCGCCGAACTGCAGCAGGACATGTTCATCGAGATCAGCCCGGCCGATGCCGCCGATCGCGGCATCAAGGACGGCGGCTGGGTGTGGGTCACGGGCGCCGAGAGCGATTCCAAGGCCAAGATGAAGGCGCTCGTTACCGAGCGTGTCGGCAAGGGCGTCGCCTGGATGCCGTTCCATTTCGGCGGCTGGTTCGCCGGCCGGGATCTTCGTGGAAACTACCCGAAGGGCACCGATCCGTTTGTTCTCGGCGAAAGCGCGAACACGATCACCACCTATGGATATGATCCGGCGACCGGCATGCAGGAGCCCAAAGTCACTCTCTGCCAAATCGCGGCGGCATAAGGAGCAACGACTATGGCACGTATGAAATTCCTCTGCGACGCCGACCGTTGCATCGAATGCAATGCCTGCGTGACAGCCTGCAAGAACGAGCACGAGGTGCCCTGGGGCATCAACCGGCGCCGCGTCGTCACCATCAACGACGGCAAGCCGGGCGAACGCTCCATCTCGATGGCCTGCATGCATTGCACGGATGCGCCCTGTCAGGCGGTATGCCCGGTCAACTGCTTCTACACCACCGCCGACGGCGTGGTGCTGCACTCCAAGGACCTCTGCATCGGCTGCGGATATTGCTTCTACGCCTGTCCGTTCGGCGCGCCGCAATATCCGAAGGTCGGCAACTTCGGTTCGCGCGGCAAGATGGACAAATGCACATTCTGCGCGGGCGGCCCCGAGGCTGATGGCAGCAAAGAGGAATATGAGAAGTATGGCGCGAACCGTCTCGCCGAGGGTAAGCTGCCGCTCTGTGCCGAAATGTGCTCGACCAAGTCGCTGCTGGCCGGCGATGGCGAGATCATCGCCCAAATCTACAAGGAGCGCGTCACCAAGCGCGGCTACGGCTCCGGCGCCTGGGGCTGGAAGACCGCCTACCGCGAAACGATCGGGTCCTGACAATCGGCGCGCAGGGCGACTAGATCGAGGAGGAGGCTGATGGCGTCTTTTGGAAGATATATCCGCCTGGCACTCGGCGCCTGGGCGTTCGTGCTGCTCGTGGCCATTTCGATGCCCGCAGCCGCGCAGCAGGTCAACCCGACCGCAAGCTCGGTGAAAGAGCAGCAGCTTCTCCAGGAGCTCAACCGGATCCAGGGGCGCGTCAGCATACCCGATCAGCGTTCGGGCGTGCTCGAGCAGCCGGCGGGACGCGACTGGCGCGAATTCCGCAATGTGACGCTGCGCTGGGTCGGCGGCATCGCCATCCTCGGCATGCTGGCACTGCTCGTCGTCTTCTACCTCAGCCGCGGCATGGTGCGGTTGCAAAGTGGCAGATCCGGCCGCACCGTGGAGCGCTTTTCCGCCTTTGAGCGCTTCGTGCACTGGATGACGGCGACCTGTTTCATCATTCTCGCGGTCTCGGGGTTGAACATCACCTTCGGCCGCCCGTTGCTGCTGCCGCTGATCGGCTTCGAAGCGTTCTCCGAATGGTCGCAGTGGGCGAAATATGCCCACAATTATCTGAGCTTCCCCTTCACCATCGGCGTCGTGCTGATCTTTTTGATGTGGATCGGGGGCAACATTCCTAACAAGATGGATATCCAGTGGATAAAGCGGGGCGGAGGCATCGTCGGCCACGATCATCCTCCGGCCTATCGATTTAACGCCGGCCAGAAGGCGATCTACTGGATCGTCGTGATTGGCGGCGGGTTGGTTGCAGCGACCGGCTACGAGCTGATGTTCCCCTTCTATCTCTCCGGCATCGAGGGGATGCAGTTGGCTCAGATCGTGCATTCCATTGTCGCGGTGCTATTCATCGCCGTGATGTTCGCGCATATCTACATCGGCACTATCGGCATGGAAGGCGCTTTCGAGGCGATGGGCTCGGGCACGGTGGACGTCAACTGGGCGCGCGAGCACCACAGCCTGTGGCTCGAAGAGCAAAGCGCCCGAACCGGGCCCAATGGCACCCAGCCGCAACCGGCGACAGCGGCGGAATAAGAGCTGGACTTTTAAGACGTTGACGACCGGTCGACTGCGCTGCGCAACCACCGCGGCGGAAGACTTTCAGGTCGCTCGGAATCTGCATGCTGTTCCGAAGTTCGATGCTGCGCTTAGCCGGATTCGGTTACAGGCGGACTGCTGACGTGGAGAACGCCTGTTGAACAGGCTCTTGTAGCCCGTCGAGAATCACGACGGCAGCGGACGCAATGACGATGGCAGCCGCACAAGCCAACACAAATGCCTTCATGGCGATCTCCCGGTACACGACGTCAACTTCGTAACTATATGGTGACTACCCGCGCACACAACAGGGGGCGCCGGAGGCTCGCTGCGGGGCGTCGGCCCTGGCTATTTCCTGGAGTCCCTCGGAAAGACCAACGAGCGGTCATCGAAGTCCTGGACCGGGAGCTCACCCAGCCGATCCGCGTTTCGGAGCTCTTGGACCGGCGGCATGCCAGTCCCGCCGATGGGGAAGAGCGAGTGGGATTTGAGGACACTGGTCGCTGCACCTATCGCAACCAGGACGGCAATCACGGAAGGGGCAAGGCGCATCATGCGTCATCTCCATTCGTTTCAGGTCATCTCCCGAGACAATTGGACTAGGCCGAAATGCGCCACAGCGATGTGAGCTGTCTCACGCCCGCTTTGGAAATTTCTCGATTTAGGACGTACAGGGGGCTCGAGTTGCCTCCAGTGGGAACATTCGGGGTGGTTGGCCGATTCAAGCCTGCTCGAGAACTGGATCGACGGCGGCGAACGAAGGATATGGTTTTTGTACGAATCGATCCGTATTTCGGTCTGACGACGGCTGAGCCAAGACTGGCTCCGTGCACGCCATTTTCTGCAACGCTCGTGGGCATTCCTTGGAATCGGACGCCGTTCGGCGTCGCGAAGCGTTGCCGACCGATGATCCGCCTCAGACGGGCGCGCCAATCGTCCAAGACGAGAGACAAAACGACAAGATTTTCGGGTGGTTGCAGACGTAGGTTTGCCCAAAATGACAAGCTGGATCCAGGTTTTGCTCGAGTTTCAACGCGACTGGACCAGGAAGGAAACCACGGTGCCAGAGCCATCGTTGAATCGAATGGCGGTGGCTACGGCCTGGGCCTCCCATACGCAAGAGACATGATTCATCCGGCCTGACGATTGCTCACGACCCTGCGCCTAGACGAAAGCGAACCGACCAACCTAACCAACGGAGACCGAGGCAATGTCCAAGCTCGAAATGCTTACCCCGCAGAACAGCGCGATCGCGCTGATCGACTACCAGCCGGCGATGTACCAGGGCGTGCAGTCGCACGATCGTATCGTGACTTTCAACAACGTCCAGATCCTCGCGAAGGCCGCTAAGCTGTTCGGCATCCCCACGGTGCTTTCGACGGTGGCGAAGGATTCCTTCTCCGGGCCGTTCATGCCCGAGGTGCTCGAACTGTTCCCGAAGCACGACGTCATCGACCGTACCTCAATGAACTCCTGGCTGAACGAGAACTTCCGCGAGGCGATACATGCTACCGGGCGAAAGAAGATCGTCGTCGCAGGCCTTTGGACGGAGGCATGCGTGATGTTTCCGACCATCGACATGCTGAGGGAAGGCTTCGAGATCTATGTCGCAGCAGACGCCTGCGGCGACCTTTCGCTTGAGGCTCACAACCGTTCCATGGACCGGGCGGTGCAGGCCGGCGCCGTGCCGATCACCTCAGCTCAATACCTGTTCGAGCTTCAGCAGGATTGGGCGCGCTCGGAAACCTATGAGGGCGTGATGGATATCCTGCGCGCGCATTCGCCCTACGGGATCCAGGTGCGCTTCTCGAAATGGGCACTCGGCGAACATGCTTCCGAGGCCGGTCCGGCCAAGAAGATCGCGTAATCCCAGACCCATCTGCAACGGAGGTTTGTTGTGAAAGTCTATTTGATTTCACTGGGAGCCGGCGTGCTGGTGGGAGTGATTTATGCGTTGTTGAACGTACGGTCACCGGCGCCGCCGATCGTGGCGCTGGTGGGCCTGCTGGGGATTTTGATCGGCGAGCAAGTGCCGCCTCTCGTGATGCAGATCTGGCGCAACGAGCCCGTCGCCTTGTCCTGGATTCATCAGATCCGGCCGCATGTTTTCGGCCAACTGCCGGAAGGCAAAACTGATTCCGAAACCGTGAAGGCTCGTCACGGAGTCCGGGACACGGGCTGACAAGACCTGCTGCCGGCCGCAACGCTCCGCGTGTCGACACGCCTTCAACAATTAAAGGAACGGCAATGACCGAGCACCAGCAACCTGACGTCATTCTGCATCGCGGCGTGTTCACGACGCTTGATCGGTCGAATCCGACGGCGAGCGCCGTCGCGATCAAGGACGGGCGATTCACGCACGTCGGACGCGAGGAAGAGATTATGGCGCTGGCGGGGCCGCAGACCAGGCTCATCGACCTGAAGGGTCGCCGTGTCCTGCCGGGCCTGATCGACAACCATCTGCACATCATTCGCGGCGGCTTGAACTTCAACATGGAGCTTCGCTGGGACGGGGTGCGCAGCCTGTCGGACGCCATGAGCATGCTGAAGCGGCAGGTCGCCATCACGCCGCCGCCGCAGTGGGTTCGTGTCGTCGGCGGCTTCACGGAGCACCAGTTCGCCGAGAAGCGCCTGCCGACCATCGATGAACTCAACGCCGCCGCTCCGGAGACGCCGGTGTTCCTGCTCCACCTCTACGACCGCGCCCTTCTCAACGGCGCGGCGCTGCGGGCGGTTGGCTACACCAGGGAAACCCCGGCGCCTCCCGGAGGCGAGATCGTCCGGGATGCCAACGGCAATCCGACGGGCCTCCTGCTGGCGAAACCGAACGCCGGCATCCTCTACCAGACGCTGGCGAAGGGGCCGAAGCTGCCATTCGAATACCAGGTCAATTCGACCCGCCATTTCATGCGCGAACTCAACCGGCTCGGTGTAACCGGCGCCATCGACGCCGGCGGCGGCTTCCAGAGCTATCCGGACGACTACGCGGTGATCCAGAAGCTGTCCGAGGACGACCAACTGACGATCCGGCTCGCCTATAACCTCTTCACCCAGAAGCCGAAGGAGGAGAAGGAGGATTTCCTGAACTGGACCAGGACGTCGAAATACAAGCAGGGCGACGACTATTTCCGGCACAACGGGGCCGGGGAGATGCTGGTCTATTCGGCCGCCGACTTCGAGGATTTCCGGGTGCCGCGTCCGGACATGCCGCCCGAAATGGAAGGCGACCTGGACAGCGTTGTCCGCGTTCTCGCCGAAAACCGCTGGCCATGGCGGCTGCACGCCACCTACGACGAAACGATCTCGCGGGCGCTCGACGTCTTCGAGCGCGTCAACCAGGATATCCCGCTGGAGGGCCTGAACTGGTTCTTCGATCACGCAGAGACCATCTCGGACCAGTCGATCGACCGGATCGCCGCGCTTGGCGGCGGCATCGCCGTGCAGCACCGTATGGCCTATCAGGGCGAGTATTTCGTCGAGCGCTACGGTCACGGCGCTGCCGAGGCGACGCCGCCGGTGGCGAAGATGCTGGCGAAGGGCGTGAAGGTCTCCGCGGGGACGGACGCGACCCGCGTCGCTTCCTACAATCCATGGGTTTCGCTCGCCTGGCTCGTCACCGGCAGGACCGTCGGCGGGATGCAGCTTTACCCGCAACGCAATTGCCTCGACCGCGAGACCGCGCTGCGGATGTGGACCGAGAACGTTACCTGGTTTTCCAACGAGGAAGGCAAGAAAGGCCGCATACAGGTTGGGCAATTGGCGGACCTGATCGTGCCCGATCGGGATTTCTTTTCCTGCGGCGAGAACGAGATCGCCGACACGACCTCGCTGCTGACCGTTGTCGGAGGCAGGGTCGTCTACGGCGACGGCGACTTTGCACGCTTCGACGACGGCGCGTTGCCGCCGGCGATGCCGGACTGGTCGCCGGTGCGCACCTTCGGCGGCTATGCGGCCTGGGGTGAGCCAGCGCGTGAACCGGCACTCGCGCGGAAGATGGCTATGAGCTGCGGCTGCGCTAATCAATGTACCGTTCACGGGCACGATCACGCGACGGCCTGGTCGAGCAAGCTGCCGATCGCTGATTTGAAGAGCTTCTGGGGCGCGCTCGGCTGCGCGTGCTGGGCGGTGTGAGATGAAACTGCATGCTGATACCCCGCGATGGGTGCGGGCGATCCTTCGCTCCCCGTGGGCATGGCACGCCGCGCGGGCGGCGCTGGTATCAGCGTTCCTGATCGGCGGGCTGACCAAGCTTTCCGACTTCACGGCGGCCGTCGCCGAGCAGGAGCATTTCGGGCTTCGGCCCGGTGGGCTCTGGGCCACGCTGGCGATCGCGGTCGAACTCGGCGGTTCGGCGCTCGTGATGCTCGGCCGACTGGTCTGGCTCGGTGCGGGAGGCCTCGGTGTGCTCACCGCCGTCGCGATGCTGACCGCAAACGATTTCTGGAACATGGCCGGGCACGAACGTTTCATGGCGCTCAACGCGTTCTTCGAGCATCTTGGCATGATCGCCGGGCTTGTACTGGTTTCGATGCGCGCCGCGGAAACCCAATCCGCATGACCGGGCCCGGCTAGTGCCACTTTCATCACCTCGTTCGCCAAGGAGTCGCTCATGAACCACCCGCGCATATTGATCGGTGCCATCCTTATTGCCGCTATCGGTATGGGGCCCGCCGCTGTCGCGCGCGACGCCGCGCCCTCGGTCGGCGTCGGCGCGCAATACGATACGACGCATGTCTATGTCGCACCTGAGGACGTCGATAAATTTGTCACGACCTTCACAGCAACGTTCGGCGGCCAAAGCACCAAACAGGTGGTCGCAACGGTGACGCCGACGCCGAGCAGCACGACCTCGCAATTGATCCAGACGCCGGCCGGGACGGTATCGCTGTTCGGATTCAAGACGCCGATTCCCTATCCGTTCGGAGCGGAGCGAACCGGATATCTGGTCACCGACATGGATGCGGCGATCAAGGCCGCGCGCGCCGCCGGCGCCGACGTCATCGTCGCGCCGTTTCCCGATCCGATCGGCCGCGATGCGGTGATCCAGTGGCCGGGCGGAATCAACATGCAGATCTACTGGCACACGACGAAGCCGAACTACGCAGCGTTTCAGACCGTGCCGGAAAACCGCGTCTATGTTTCGTCCGACCGCGCGGACGCCTTCGTCCGGAGCTTCGTCCGCTTCTCGCGCGGCAAGGTCGTTTCCGACGACCCGCGCGCGCCTGGCATGGAGATCGGCCGCTCCGGTGAGACCTACCGCCTGATCCGGATCGAATCCGTCTTCGGCAAGATGGCCGTGCTCGTCACCGACGGCCACCTGCCTTACCCCTACGGTCGCGAATTCACCGGCTACGAGGTCAAGGATCTTCAGGAGACGCTGACGAAGGCCAAAGCCGCCGGCGCCGCCGCGCTCGTCGAGCCCTACTCGTCCGGCGGACGAACCGCTGCTATGGTACAATTCCCGGGCGGCTATGTCGCTGAAATCCATGCGAACACGCCGAGGTAGGAGTCGAAATGGCGATCTCGTCGCCAAAGCTCTTTTTCGAGCCCGACAGGGATGTGCCGCTGCCATGCTTTGTTTCGCGGCGGCGCCACTGGCTGCGCGCGCCGAGGAGGCGAACGCCACGCCGGAGCGTCCGGCCATCATGTTCAACCGGTGGCAGGAGGATTGGTCGGTGCTCGCGAACCCGCGCGTTGCGCGGCAGCCCTTCGACGAGTTCAAATATATTCCGCTGTCTGCGGTCGATCCGTATACCTACCTGTCGTTCGGAGCGGACACACGCGAGAGGTTCGAGGCAAACAACGCGCAGGGCTTCGGCACGGGTTCCAATCACAACCAGGACTACGTCATCACCCGTAACGAGCTGCATGCGGACCTTCGCATCGCCTCGCAAATCCAGATGTTCGTGCAGTTCCAGAGCGACTTCGCGCCATGGAAGACCATACTGTCTCCTGTGGACCGGGATCGGCTTGATCTCGAGCAGGCGTTCGTGGCGCTGACCGAGCCAGTTGGCGGCGGTACGCTGAAGCTGCGGTTGGGCCGGCAGCAATTCGCCTTCGACCTGCAGCGCTTCGTATCCGTTCGCGACGGTCCCAACGTCCGGCAATCCTACGACGCCGCCTGGGCCGATTACGAGAACGGTCCCTGGCGGTTCATCACGTTTTACAGCCATCCGGTCCAGGTTCAGGACAACCAGATTTTCGATGACTTCAGCAGCAGCAAGCAGACTTTCGGCGGCGTAAGGCTGGAGCGCAAGCTTTCGGATTCGTTGAGCATCACCGGCTATTACGCGAACTTTACGCAGGCCAACGTGCACTTTCCGAACGCCGCCGGCAACGAACGGCGAGATGTTTTCGATCTGCGCCTGAACGGCAATGCCCAACACTTCGACTGGGACATCGAAGCAATGAACCAGACCGGAAGTATCGGCCCGGATCAGATCGAGGCCTGGGCCTTCGGCTCGCTTGCCGGCTACACCTTTGCCAACCTTGATTGGACCCCGAGACTAGGAATCCAGATCGACGCGGCCTCCGGCGACCGCGGCGGTTCGCCCGGCCACACGTTCGGCACGTTCAATCCACTTTTTCCGAACGGCTACTACGTCACGCTTGCGGGGTATACCGGTTTTGTCAACTTCATCCACATCAAGCCGTCGCTGACGCTGCACCCGTTTCCGTCGGTGAAAGTTACGCTCGCGGCCGCGGCGCAATGGCGCGAGACCACGGCCGACGCCGTCTACACTCAGCCTGACGTCGCTGTCCCGAACACGGCAGGCCGCCCCGGCGCCTACACCGGAAGCTACGGCCAGCTGAGAGTCGACTGGACCATCGATCGCGCGACGTCTTTCGCAGTGGAGGCGGTGCATTTTGCTATCGGCGACGCGCTGCGCAATGCCGGGGGGTACGACTCCAACTACCTCGGCGTTGAGATCAAGCGAGGTTGGTGAGGCGTTGAGTCGAATGCGCTGGAGGGTCGATGGAACTGCAGAAAGATAACGAAAAGGTCTGTTATGACATCACCGCGGTTGGCGACGGCGCTTCCTTTGCTTCTCAGCCTGAACGCCGGCTACGTCGACACGGCGGGCTTTTTGGCGTTGCAGGGCCTCTTTACGGCGCATGTCACGGGTAACTTCGTAACCCTCGGCGCGTCGCTCGTGTTCGGTATTTCCGGCGCCGTCGCAAAGCTGCTCGCGCTGCCAGTGTTTTGTGTTGTCGTCATCGCCACCCGGCTTCTCAGCACGCCGCTGACGCGGCGAAATCTTCCGGCCCTGAAGATATTGCTGGCCCTGAAGGTGACGCTGCTGGTTCTGGGAGCGGCGCTTGCCATCCACTTCGGCCCTTTCGCGAATGGCGACTCGTGGCAGGCCGTCTTGACCGGCATGGTGCTGGTGGCGGCGATGTCGATCCAGAACGCGGCGCATCGCATTCATCTCGCCAGCGCGCCGCCATCGACTCTGATGACCGGCACCACAACGCAAATCATGATCGATCTGGCGGACATGATGCCGCGACCCCGCGCCGAATCGCCTGAGAGAAGATCGCGTCTGTTGCGGATGTCGGTCAATCTTGTAATTTTTGCCTTCGGCTGCGCCTCCGCCGCACTCATCTACGCGCACTTTGGCGTCAAATGCTTCCTGTTGCCTCCGGTGGTCGCGCTGGTAGCACTCTTTCTGCGCGCGACCGTTAAGGAAGTTGCGGCGGTTTAAGGTAACGCTCCACGCAGCCTCTGTGAAGGAGAAAGCAAAATCTCACAGGCGCCTTGTCGACGCCTTCCTTCATGAAAAAATTCGCACCTGGCGACGCCTGGAAGTGGGATGAGCTGGTTGCCCTGGATACTTTTGGAATCCTTCGCCATGACCGAAGACATAAGAGCTGCCGAGGGCGGTCCAATTCCAAGCCCTTTCGCGCCGTTCCGTCAAACGACGTTCGCCGTGCTCTGGGTCGCGACGGTATTGGGCAATACCGGCAGCTTCATGCGTGACGTTGCCAGCGCCTGGCTGGTCACCGATCTGTCGAGTACGCCGGCGGCGGTTGCAATGATTCAGGCGGCGAGCACGATACCGGTATTCCTGCTCGCGATCCCCGCGGGCGTCCTTTCGGACATTCTCGACCGGCGCAAGCTTTTGATTACCATGCAGCTCGTGCTCGCATCGGTCAGCGCCACGCTGATGCTGCTGTCCCATACCGGAGCGTTGACGGTTGGGTCGCTCGTGGTGCTGACGTTCGTCGGCGGTGTCGGCGCGGCCCTCGTGGGTCCGACCTGGCAGTCGATCGTACCCGAGCTTGTTCGCAGGCAGGACCTCAAGAACGCGGTCGCGCTGAACTCGCTAGGTTTCAATATTGCGCGGTCGATCGGACCGGCCGCGGGCGGCCTGCTGCTTGCCGCGCTGGGCGCCGCCGTCGCCTATAGTGCCGATATTGTGAGCGATCTCATCGTCATCTCTGCCCTCGTGTGGTGGCGGCGTGCGCCCAGAGCCGATGACGAATTGTCGGAGCACTTCTTTGGAGCGTTCAGGGCCGGACTCCGTTTCGTTCGCTCAAGCCACGAACTGCACGTGGTGCTGATGCGCGCCGCGATATTTTTTGCTTTCTCGAGCGCCCTGTGGGCGCTTCTGCCGCTCGTCGCCAGGCAGCTTCTTGGCGGCAACGCTGGATTCTACGGCGTCCTGCTCGGTGCAGTCGGCGCCGGTGCGATCCTCGGTGCGTTGGCCTTGCCGCGACTGCGTCGCAGGTTCGACGCCGACGGGTTGTTGCTCGGCGCCGCCGTCATCGCGGCCATCATCATGGCGGTATTGGCTCTCGCGCCGCCGCGATGGCTTGCCGTCGTGATCCTGCTTGGGCTTGGCGGCGCATGGATTGTCGCGCTGACGACGCTCAACGGCGCGGCGCAGGCGATCCTGCCTAACTGGGTTCGCGGCCGGGGCCTTGCCGTCTATCTGATGATCGTCAACGGGGCCATGGCTGGCGGAAGCCTCGGATGGGGAATAGTGGCCGGGGCCTTGAGCGTGCCGGTGACGCTCCTGGTCAGCGCTTGCGGGCTCTTCGTTGTTGCCATCGTTCTCCATCGCATCAAGCTGCCGGCCGGCGAAGCCGATCTGAAACCCTCGAATTACTGGCCCGAACCCCTGACCGCCGATCCCGTTGAGCATGACCGTGGGCCGGTGCTCGTCCTGATCGAATATCGCATCGCGAAGGACGACCGTCCGAAGTTCTTCGAGTGCTTGAAGCGGCTGTCGCAGGCGCGCCGGCGCGACGGTGCCTACGGCTGGGGCATCACGGAAGATGCCGCGGATTCGGAGCGCATCGTGGAATGGTTCATGGTCGAGTCGTGGGCGGAGCATCTGCGCCAGCATCATCGCTTGTCGAACGCCGATGCGGATATTCAGCGGGAAACAACGCAGTTTCACATCGGCCCAAATCCCCCGGTCGTGCGTCACTTCCTGGCGCTGGAACTGGGCCGTTGAACAGGTGCGAACCGTCCATTGCCTTTTGGTCCATTGTGTGCGCCGAACAACCTATTGCGTTTCGTCGAGCCAGCCTCGTTTGCTGTTCGGTGTCATGCGTCCGGGCGTTCTCTGGCCTTTATGTTCCCGGCGCCATCCGGACGGCGGTGTCCCGACGAGCCGCGTGAAAACCCGCGTTAAATGGCTCTGATCGGCAAACCCGCAAATGACGGCGATCTCCGCGGTCGCAATCGACGATTCCAGCAACAGCGTTTTTGCCTGCTGGATCCGGCGCAGCAGCAGCCATTTATGAGGCGTCATGCCCGTTGTCATGCGAAACGAGCGCGTGAAGTGGCCGCGAGAGAGCCCGCACGCCTTTGCTACGTCCGCTATGAGGATATCACCGCTCAAATTGCTCGCCAGATACTCCTTCGCGCGTTGTTCCTGACGCAGGGAAAGTCCACGGGTCCGAACGGTTTCGCGTTGGACGAACCCGCCATAGCGTTGACAGAGATGTGTCGTGAGGGCGAGCGCGACCTGATCGACAAACAAAGAGCAGGCTTCGTTGGGGCGGTCGAGAGCCGGTAGCAGAGCGGCTCCCAGATGCGCGACGACGGGATCGATGATGCCGGGCGGGCAGTGGAGATCGGCAACAGGCGGGCGGCCGGCATCGTCAGTAAACCCATTGAGGACGGTTCTTGGAATATAGAACGACAGCGCCTCGTGCGGGCTGGCCACATAAGATGAAAACTCGGCTCCCAGGTTCACGATCCTCAACGAATTGGGCGCGTAACCCTGCGAGATCACCGGGCGTCCGTCGCTCCACAATTCGTGATGTTCGACGGCGGTCAAGTGAAGCGCGGCGATGAACGTGTCCTCCGCCGGAATTTTGGCCTTCATGCCAATGTGCTCGGGACCGCAAGATATCCTGGTGATCCCGATCTGGGACCTTGGCAACGAGCGTGTAATCAGGGTCGGTGAGCCGTCTAAATGGTGGCTGTGCGCTACAGCGTCTCCATACGTCCGTCGTTCCTTCATCGCACTCCCTATTCAACCGATTGATCGCGGTTCTTCAATTGACGGATTAGCGGTTACTCACTCGACGGGACGGCCTCCGGAAGGAGAGCAGTCTTCATCCATTCCTTTGCAAGCGCGAGGTCCATTTGGGATAGTTCGTGACCGGTAGGCAGCACGGAATGTTGGACGTTTGCACCGGCGTCCGTTAGCTGGCCTGCGAGTTCGGCTGCGTTGCTCGCGGGGATGATGGGATCGCGCTGGCCCGAGGTAATCATTACCGGCTTGCGCGCAAGGTCCGGCTTTGGCGGCTGGGCGAGGGGCACCATGGCTCGCAGCAGGATCGCGCCGGCAAGCACCTGCGGCCTCAGGAGCAGCATCGCAGCCGCGATGTTGGCGCCGTTGGAGTAGCCAAGCGCAATGGGCGCCGTGAGGTCATAGCGCTTGCGAGCGTCGGCCACGAAGTCCGCCAGTTCGTTGGCGCGCCGCCGGACGTCATTCTCGTCGAACACGCCTTCGGCGAGCCTACGGAAGAAGCGAGGCATGCCGTGCTCCAGCACCTTGCCACGAACCGATAACAGTGCCGAACCCGGCGCTATCGCCTGGCCAAGCGGCAATAGATCGTTTTCGTCGCCGCCGGTGCCGTGCAGCAGCAGGAGCGGCGGTGCTTCGAGCCGGTTGCCCGGCTCGAAGCGATGAATGAAGCCGAGGTCGTTGCTCATAACGCAGCCCTTTCCAGCGGCGGCAGTACGCCTTCGATTTCCTTGCGGTGCGGCTCGAGGAAGGCCGGCAGCTTCAGGTGCTCGCCGAGCGATTCGACCGGTTCATCAACGGCGAAGCCGGGAATATCCGTGGCGATCTCGAACAGGATCCCGCCGGGTTCACGGAAGTAGACCGAACGGAAGTAGTTGCGGTCCTTCTGCTCGGTCGGATGCTGGCCATGGGTCTCCACCAGCTTGCGCGCCATTTCGGCCTGGTCGGCATCATCGACGGCGCGGAAGGCGACGTGATGCACCGAGCCGGCGCCCTGGTATCCGGGCAGGAAGCCCTTGGCCTCGTAGATATCGACGATGCCCCCGGCTGCATTGTCCGCTTTCAAGCGGATAATCGAGCCTTCGCGTTCCGTCTCCTCGAACCCGAACACATCGGTCAGAATCGCGCTGGTCTTCGTGGCGTTCTCGAGCAACAGCGTCACGCCGTGGAAGCCCCGGATCGCGTGCTCCGCCGGCACATCGCCATTGCTCCAGCCAGCTTCGTTCTCCGCACCGGGAACGCCGACGAGAGCAAGGCTCATGCCGTCCGGATCGGTGAACGGCAGCACCGCTTCGCCGAACCGCTTTTCCAACGCCTGATGGGCGATGCCCTTTTCGATGAATCGATGGGTCCAGTAGCCCAGCGAGCGCGCCGGCACGCGGAACGCCGTCTGCTGGGTTTGGCCGACGCCGCCACGGCCAGCCGCTGCGCCTTCCCATGGGAAGAAGGTGAGGATGGTGCCGGGATGGCCGGCTTCGTCGCCGTAATAGAAGTGATAAGTGCCCGGATCGTCGAAATTGACGGTCTTCTTGACGAAGCGAAGCCCGAGCGACCGGGTGTAAAAGTCGTAGTTTCGCAAGGCGTTACCCGCGATGGCGGTAACGTGGTGGATGCCTGACATGCTCTGTCTCCTGATCTGGAGGCGCCCCGCCTCCCGTTGCAGGTATAATTGTGCAGGTCATTTTCAAAGACAATCTGGCTTTTCGTGACATTACTGTCTACAATCCAACGACAATCATGGACAAGCTCACCAGCCTGCGCGCTTTCGTCAAAGTCGTTGAACTCGGCAGCTTCTCGGAAGCCGGCCGGCAACTCCGCTTGTCGCGTTCGGCGATCTCGAAATACATCAGTGATCTCGAGCAGGAACTCGGCGTCCAGCTTCTGAATCGCACCACGCGGCACGCCAGCCCGAACGAAAACGGCCAGGCCTATTTCGAACGCGCGCTCGGAATTCTCGCCGAACTCGATGCCGCGGATCACGCCGTCGCGCAGTTGCAGGCGACGCCGCGCGGGCTGTTGCGCGTCAACGCGCCGATGTCGTTCGGGACATTGCAGCTTGGGCCGGCGCTCGCCGATTTCATGGCGCTCTATCCCGAGCTGCAGATTCAGCTCGTTCTCAGCGACGAGCAGGTCGATCCGGTACAAGGCGGCTATGATGTCACCTTGCGTATCGCCGATCTCGAATCCTCCAGCCTGATTGCGCGCAAGATTGTGGCGATCGACCGCGTGATATGCGCGTCGCCGTCCTATCTTGATCAACACGGCGTGCCGCAACATCCCGGCGACTTGCGCAGCCACGCTTTGCTTACCTACGGCTTCCTGCTGACCGGCAATCAATGGAGGCTCACCAGTGCCGACGGAGATCACTGGATCCAGCCATCGTGGCTCCTGTGCGCGAACAATGCGGAGGTGCTGCGCGACGCCGCAATAAAAGGGCGTGGCGTTGCTTTGCTGCCGACCTTCATTGCGAGAGACGCGCTTCGGAAAGGCTTGTTGCGAAGCTTTCTCCCTGAATACAAGGCTCCGCTCTTGACTCTCTATGCGATCTATCCGCCGACGCGCCACCTTGCGGTGAAAGTTCGTCTCTTTATCGATTTTCTTGTTGAACGTTTTGGAAGCGAGCCGGAACGGACGGAAGGAAGCGACGCGTGAGCCGGCGACGAGTGATTGGTGCGATCGTGCTCGAGCAGGAGGTCAGCGCCATCTGGGCAAAGGCTTGGCTTGCTGAACCCTTTGCCGGGAATTGAGCCAAAAGTCCAAACGGAGCCGCAAAGCTACAAGCCGTCATTTCATCGTCCCGACAGAATTCGGCTTTCCCCATGAGGCGATCGTGTGACGCTTGGGTTCTCATAGCTGCGGCCGGATTTTTGCTGCCCGGCAACGATGAATTTTGAAATGCGGAGAAGAGAGTTCATCACGATCCCAGCGGGATGCTCAGCCTGCCGGGGTTCGGCGCATGCAAACATCAAGCTTTCTGCCAAAACGGACCTCGGTTTCACTGAATAGGTAGTTCTCTCCAATGCACCCCCTCAAAATCGCAATCGCTGGTGGCTCGCTCGGCGGCCTCTTCGCGGCAGCCCTGCTTCACGCCGCAGGCCACGAGGTGACGGTCTTCGAGCGGTCGACGCACGGCTTGGAAGGCCGTGGCGCGGGTCTTGTCGGCCAGCGTGAGATATTTGCGATCCTGAGAGCCGTCGGCTGCGAGCATGTCGCGCGAATTGGGGTTGTCGCACGCGAGCGAATTTTTCTCGACCAGAACGGTCAGATCGTCGAGCGTCATGAAACGCCCCAGATGCAAATCTCATGGGACATCCTGTTCCGAAGCTTCCGTGAGCGACTCCCGGACCGAAACTATCTGCAGGGGCGGGAGGTTGTTTCTGCGGGCGAGAACGACGGTGTGGCCTACCTGGCGTTTTCGGATGGCATGACTGTGGAGGCCGATCTCGTGATTGGCGTCGATGGCGTCGGGTCAATTTTGCGCAAGGCAGTGGTGGGTGATGATGCTGCGCCGGAATATGCGGGGTACGCTGCGTGGCGCGGTCTTTACCCTGAAGTTGACCTGCCGGATTCAGCCGCAGAAACGCTGCGCGATCGCTTTGCATTCTTCAATATGCATCGGTCACACATACTTGGATATCTGGTTGCCGACCCCGATGGCTCTCTTGAGCCAGGCCGTCGTCGATACAATTGGGTCTGGTATCGGAGACTGTCGGATGCGGATGGCTCGCTCGCGCGCGCGTTAACTGACGCCTCCGGACATGTCCATCAATACTCGCTCCCAGCAGGTGCCATGGCGGATGCGGCGCGCGATGATCTCGTCAGGGTTGCCGAAGAAACTCTTCCACCGCAATTTGCCACTGCCGTCTCTGCTGAAAGATCGCCTTTCATCCAGGCAATATTCGACTATGCCGCGCCGATGATGGTGACCAAACACATTGCATTGCTTGGCGATGCCGCCTTCGTTGTTCGCCCCCACACGGCGATGGGGGTTTCCAAGGCGGCGGGCGACGCGCTTGCGCTAAGCCATGCACTTGCTCAGGCCGGCGACCTCGCGACGGCGCTTGCCGCGTATGATGCGACCCGGCGGAAGGTTGGTAACGAGATCGCAGCGTATGGACGCCGACTCGGGGCGTCATTTGGCTAGGTTTACCGCGTTGGAAGGTCACCGTCGCGCGGAAAACGATCCTTCCCAGCTCCGGCCAAATCAAACT
Source organism: Bradyrhizobium erythrophlei (assembly GCA_900129675.1). Taxonomy (GTDB): domain Bacteria; phylum Pseudomonadota; class Alphaproteobacteria; order Rhizobiales; family Xanthobacteraceae; genus Bradyrhizobium; species Bradyrhizobium erythrophlei_A. The sequence continues at coordinate 1,323,208 of FSRD01000002.1, forward strand.
CGCGATTTCGCCGGCAGGATGCACCGGATGCCACTGAGAAAGGTCGTTACCTTAGCGTCGATGATCGAGTTCACGTCTGCTTCCAGAGGCATCCCGTAGATGAACTGGCGAACCCCCAAGTAGAAAATCGCCGCGTGAAGACCCCACACCATCTCTATTTCCAAAACGGTGATTGGAAGTTGGGCAATAGGAGGACGGGCGTATTCAGCCCGGATTTCGACGATCACCTTCTCAAAGACGCGTTCGCGTAACATTTTCAGGTAGCGCGCATTCAATCCAAGATCCTTGAGGGCTGCGAACATGAACAGGCGGATCCACTCATAAGTGAGGATTGCTTCCGCATACTCGCGATAGAATTGCGTCAGCCTTGACTTCAATGGTTCGGCCCGGTCCGTGATCAGCTTTCCCCAGGACGCCTTCCAGCGGCCGACGAAGACTTCCTGATAGACGCGCTCGATGAGCGCTTCCTTGGTGGGAAAGTATCGGTAGAGCAAGGGTTGGGTGATCCGCAGCCGCTTCGCGAGTTCGCGGGTTTGCCCTTCGAACCCGTGTTCGGCGAAAAACGCTACAGCTTCTCGCGTGATGATGGCCTCGCGTTGGCTCGGATCGAGTCGCGGTGGCCCTCTGGTTGCACTTCGTGGACGGGCTTTGGCGGATTGTTTCACGAATGATTCTTCGGTTGGAGTGAACGCTTTCAGCATTTGTACATCCAATCGCCCGGTTTTGCTCAATCGATTCAAGCAACGGGCCAGCCCCAAGACAGAGCCTCGCTGGTCAGAAAGGGGCAAATCCCATATTATTTATCAAATGATAAATAACGGTTGACATAGTGCAATGACGGCGCCATAATTAATCAAACGATAAATAAGGTGCACCTCGATCGGTTTCGGCAAACAGCCGAAAGGGAGGAGAGTTCATGAACGATGGTCTCGGGAAGGGAAGTACCAAGCCAAAGGCGGTGGTGATCGGCGGTTCGATGGCCGGCCTCTTCGCCGCCCTGCTGTTGCGGCGGGCGGGGTGGCAGGTGGACGTGTATGAGCGCATCGGTGCGGAATTGGCCGGCCGAGGCGCAGGTATCGTTACCCATGGGGAACTATTCGATGTGTTGGCCAGGGCCGGCATCGATACTGCAGCGGCGGCCCTGGGGGTCAGCGTGCCCGGTCGGCGCGTATTGGACCGCGATGGGCGGGTCGCGGGCGAACTCGCGCTACCGCAGGTTCTGACGTCATGGGGCCGACTGTACGGCATGTTGAAGGACGCGATTCCGGCGAATTGCTACCACCATGGCGAGAACCTCGTCGAAGTGACGGAACATAGCGACCGGGTTGTCGCGCAGTTTGCCGATGGCACGCAGGCCTCGGGAGATCTGCTGATTGGCGCAGATGGAATCTTCTCCACGGTGCGGGCGCAGTGCGCGCCCAATGTCCGCCCTGTCTACGCCGGATACGTCGCGTGGCGCGGGCTTGTCAACGAGCAGGACCTGTCGCCGCGGGTGCGCGCCGAACTATGCGATTGGTTCGCCTTTAGCTTGCCGCCCGGCGAGCAGATGCTCGGCTATCCCGTTGCCGGGGCCAACGAAGAGACGGGAGTCGGTCAGCGCCGATTCAATTTCGTATGGTACCGCCCCGCCGATGCCGATCATCGGTTGGCTGACATGCTTACGGATATGGACGGCGTTCGGCACGAGCTGTCGATACCCCCGACGAAGATTCGAGCCGAGATATTCGCAGCAATGCGTCGCGATGCAGAGCGATTGCTCGCGCCCCAGTTCGCCGAGGTCGTTCGGCTGACGTCACAACCGTTCATACAGGCGATCCTCGACCTCGAGACGCCCTGTATGGTGCTCGGAGCGAGGACGGTGATCCTCGGGGATGCTGCCTTCGTGGCAAGGCCGCATGTTGGCATGGGAGTAACCAAGGCCGCGGCCGATACGATGGCATTGGTCGATGCATTGCAGGCACATCCGACCAATTTGCAGGCTGCACTCGCACAGTTCGAGTCGGCGCGAAGTTCTTTCGGGGCCGCCGTCGTCAGGCGTGCCCGCCACCTCGGCTCATACATGCAGGCGCAGATCGCCACCCCTGAAGAACGGGCGATGGCGGAACGGCACCGCACCCCTGAGGCCGTGATGGCCGAAACGGCCGTAGCAACCGGAATCGCCGCCTAAACGGCCCAAGCAGAGAGGGAAACACACCGATGGACCCGCAACAGATCCAGGATATTCCTGCGTTCAGGCAACTCGCGAACGAGCGCACACGCTTCGGCGCCGGCATGTCGATCGGCATGGCTGCTGCCTACTTCAGCTACATCCTCACCATCGCGTTCTGGCCGCGATTGCTCGGACTTCCGCTGTGGAACGGAACGGTCATCACCTGGGGATTTCTGATCGGCGTCGGACTCATTGCGCTCGGGTTCGTGCTGACAGCCGTCTACGTCCGGCGGGCGAACTCCCGCTTCGATCATCTCAGCCAACGTCTTCTGGAGGAAGTACAATGATCTCGCGACAGATTTGCGGTCCACTGCTCGCAGCCGCGTTCGCCCTTCTTTCTGGTACGGCGAGAGCGGACGCGCTGACGTCCGCAGTCGGTACGAGGCAGTCGTTGAGCGTCACGGCGATCCTTATGTTCCTGGGCTTCGTCGCCGTCAGCCTCGGCGTGACCTTTTGGGCCGCGAGGCAAGGTACCAGTACGGCGAAGGATTTCTATGCCGCGGGAGGTGGTCTCAAGGGATTCCAGAACGGGCTTGCGATTGCCGGCGACTACACTTCGGCCGCGACTTTCCTGGGGGTTACCGCGCTCGTTTACACCTCGGGCTATGACGGCATGATTTATGCCATCGGCTTCCTGGTCGGCTTCCCAATGATCCTGTTCCTGATAGCGGAGCCGCTTCGCAATCTCGGCCGCTATACCTTTGCCGACGTGGCAGCCTATCGATTGTCCGAAGTCCCCGTCAGGGCAATTGCGGGAGCGAATACCCTGGTGATCGTCGTCTTCTACTTGATCGCCCAGATGGTGGGCGCCGGCAAGCTGATCCAGTTGTTATTCGGGCTGCCCTATATCTATGCGGTCGGCATCGTAGGCGGGCTGATGATGGTGTACGTGACGTTCGGAGGCATGCTCGCCACGACGTGGGTGCAGATCATCAAGGCTGTACTACTCATGTCCGGCTCTGCCCTGATGTCGTTCCTCATTCTATGGCATTTCGGGTTCAGCCTGGAGGCGCTGTTTCGCGAGGCGGTGACGTTGCACCCGAAAGCTGCCGCGATCATGGCTCCGGGCGGGCTCGTTAAGGATCCGATATCGGCGATGTCGCTTGGGCTCGCCCTGATTTTCGGCACCGCCGGGCTTCCGCACATACTCATGCGCTTCTTCACGGTGCGTAATGCGCGCGACGCTCGCACATCGGTGCTAGTCGCGACCGGATTCATATCGGTGTTCTACAGTCTTCTGTTCGTTCTCGGCTTCGGCGCCATTGCGCTGGTCTCGGCGAATCCTCGGTTCAGTGATGCTGCGGGTGGGCTGACAGGGGGCGTCAACATGGTTGCCCTGCACCTGGCAGATGCGGTCGGCGGGTCACTCCTGCTCGGATTTATCTCGGCAGTCGCGTTTGCGACCATTCTTGCCGTCGTATCCGGCTTGACGCTCGCTGGTGCATCCGCTGCCAGCCACGATCTCTACGCCCGGGTGATCCGCAGAGGCCGTGCGAGCGAGCACGAGGAAGTGCTCGTGTCGAAGGCTGCCGTCGTTGCGATCAGCCTTCTCTCGATGGGCCTCGGCCTCGTGTTCGAGAACCAGAATATTGCATTCATGGTCGGACTGGTGTTTGCGATCGCAGCGAGTGCCAATTTTCCGGTCATTCTCCTGTCGATCGTCTGGCCGGATCTGACGACCAGGGGAGCGGTAAGCGGGTCGCTCGCAGGTTTGCTCAGTTCGGTGGGCCTTGTCGCTCTCAGTCCCGGCGTGTGGACCGCGACCCTCAAGCTAGGGCCTGCGCCATTTCCCTACGACAATCCGGCGCTGGTCTCCGTGCCGCTCGCGTTCGCGGTGTCATGGGCCGTGTCGGTGCTGGATCGCAGCACCGCTGCTGCTCTGGTCCGCGCATCGTTCGGTGCGCAGCATGTTCGCGCACAGACCGGAATGGGTATCGAATAGGGCTTTCAAATAGACAACTCAGCACCAAGGAGAACAGTGATGACCGCTATTGCGATCGAGGAGGCCGCGCCGGCCTGGCCCAGCACCATTCGCGAGGAGTTCGAGGCAAATCAACTCAACGGTCGAGTCGGCACTCGGCTTTTGTCTGAAACCGATCGCGTGCGCGTCTGGGAAATTCGACTCGCTCCGGGTGAGCGGATCGGATTTCATCGGCACGTGCTGGACTATTTCTGGACAGCCGTCACACCTGGCCGGGCGCGGTCGCATGCGCAGGATGGCTCCATTGTCGAGGCGACCTACGCGGCGGGCGACACGCGTCACTTCGTGTATGGCACAGGTGAATACAAGATCCATGATCTTGAAAACGTCGGTGATACCGATTTGTGGTTCGCCACTGTCGAGTTTCTCGACAGTGCGAACGAGCCATTGGAAATCAACGCCTGACGTCTGTTGCGCACGAAGCCCGGGGTGAGGCGGCCTAAAGTGCGGCGCGCGTGAGCGCTCCTTCGAAGTGGGCGTCTCGCGCTCGGCCGAATGAGGTAGCAAATGACCGGTTCTGGCGCGAAGCGGCCGTTCATTCGCAAACAGCCTCCGGCCCCCATTTCCCGACAAATGGTTTTTAACGGCTGATGTGGTGAAGCGCTCGCGCGAGGCGAAACGATGCACCGCAGCGATTCAAGGTGATCGAGTGGTGGTGCATACCAGTCGAAGGCACGGGATGGCCAACATTCAGTAGAAATTGTCGGTACGCAGATTGATCGGCTGCGGCGGTCATCGGTCTCGAACGCGAGGCGGCTCCAGAAGTACTTGCTTTAGACCATCGGCGGTATCCACAACAATTACAAAGTACAGTGTGCCATCCTCATCTATTAAACCTCCGCTAATTGCCTTTCCGCGCGTTGATCGCTCCGCGACGACGACGGCATCCGACAGCTTTTGCCGTACGGCTCTCAACGCCAATAAGTTACGCCGATCCTGTGCTTCAAGGTCTTTAACGGACTGCGCGTGTTTGTCGCTTGCAATGCTGCTCCCTGTCCTTGCATCGATGGAATTCTCCCAAATTTGCTCCTTTTGAATGTTCTTCACTCTATAGACCGGCGGGTTTGCCGCGCCATCGAAGCTGATGTCTACAACTCTCGATCCGGTGTGTAATCTCTCGGCAATCAGCAATGCCTGCTGTAGGGATACTTGCGCGTTCCGGAACATCTCCAGCTCGCGATCAATAGTCTCTTCAAGTTCGGAATTCTGTCCGTCCAGCGCGTGCGGAGTTTCACTCGATTTGGCAGTCGCGTCCGGCGAACCGAACACCAAGGCCGACAAAATCACAAACGGGGTGAGTCTCGTTTTCAACATCAGCCAACTCCGGCGGTAGTCCGCTTTCGCGATTGGTCACGGAAGCCGCATCACCGGCGACGAGCACGTTGGGCACCGCTACCTGTGCGGAACCAGCGCCAGTCAGAGGCCATTGCATCCATCGGATCTATGGGAGGTTTCAGATCAGAGCGCTTGTCGAAATGTGCTCTGAGCGGCATGAATCCTGCGAATTTCCCGCTTGCTCGTCTAAGGCATCTCGATGCAACACCTCTATCGCCAAAGCCTCGCGCTGTAAGCCCGCTCACGCCAATCCGTGACGAAGGCTCATGCTCCCTGGCGAGCAGCAGCGCGCCATTGGATGGCCATCCAGGTAATAAGGCCAAACGATCGTGCGGCCAGCGCGGTTCGGTCGGTCCACTACAGCTTCATTCGGAACGTCAACCCACTCACCATCAATGCGCACGCGATAGCGACCGTCCTTACTTTCCCAATCGACATCGTCAACGCGCTTCGCATCACCGCCATCGCAACACGGCCCTTGCCGCTGTGTGATCGCGACATGTCAACGTTCGTCCCAGTCAGGCTGTGATCCCCAGCTACGTCATTCCGGGTGCTGTGTGGATCTATCGCGACGACTCCGTTCGGGGCCGACTGAAAACCATAGAAGTTTGTCGGTTGTTGAATGGGCGCTTCTGGCGCGCAAAGCGGACGTTCTCCAAAACAGCGTCTCCGACACGGCGCATCTGCTTCCGCCACGGCCCGGACACAATCCGAATGCAGAGATTTCGATAACCTGCGGAATTACCTGCGGAAACGAGGATGAGGCTGAACGGCAACACCTGCGAGAAAAATTCGGCGCAACGCGCGGCCATTCCGGAGACCCGTTTCATGATGCTACCTTGTAGTCTGTTAGTCGTTTGAATTACCGCACGATTTTCGAATGCCGGCGGCGGCGTCGCGCGCTCGATGGGCAGCGAACCTTCATCGTGGGCGCGCTTTGACTTGAGGCTGATTCCCACGTTTAACTGCCAGGATGTTTCCGACGGAGGCTATCAAATGCGCCTGATAAATCTTGCCCCCTCTGCCGACGCAACAGGTGAAGCGAGCGGCGCATGAGTTCATATTTTCGGCGACAGCTTGCGGATTACGTTGAATATCATCGCGACCCCTGGAATTGCGCGATGCATGTCCTGGGCATCGTGTTATTGTTCTTGGCTGCCGTTCTTCCGCTCAGCCTGTGGCCCATCACCGTATTCGGGATCCAAACCAGCGTGGCGACCATCGCTGTTGTACCGGTGCTCATCTATTGGTTCCTGCTCGATTTCGCGCTTGGGGCCGCGATCATAGGGGCCTCGATTGTATTGCTTTCAGCCGCTGGCATGATCGTTAGTCATGCGACGACTGCCGGCATGTGGTCGCTTACCGGCATCATGATTGTGATTGGCGTTGCATCACAGATTATTGGGCACCGGGTGTTCGAGCGTCGGCAACCGGCGCTGGTCGACAATCCGACCCACCTGTTGCTCGGACCGACATTTGTAATGGCGAAATTGTTTATTGCGCTCGGATTTCGCCGCGATCTCGCCATTATCATTCAGGAGCGTCCGCGAAGCTCTTCATTGTTTTCTCAACAAGGCCGGCTTGAGCCGCACCCGCCTGCATGACACGGATACTGGTTACAGGCGGCAGCGGCTTCATCGGAAAGTACCTCGTTTCGGCGCTTGTCGCGCGAGATCGACAGGTGAGGGTTCTCGATCTTCAGCTGCCGCCCCGAGCCTTGCCCCAGGTTCAGTATGTCGGCGGGTCGGTACTTGATCGGGAGTTGGTGCACAGTGCGATGGACGGAATCGACGAGGTTTATCACCTTGCCGGCCTGCCCGGAATGTGGCTGCCCCGAAAGGATGATTTTCATACCGTCAACTGCGGTGGCACCGAAATCGTCATTGAGACGGCGCGCAAGCGTGGTGTAAAGCGCTTCTTGCACTGCTCGACAGAGTCCATTCTGTTCCGTGCCTCGCCGTTGAGCGCTTCTCTCGCGGACGATGCGTTCCCGCCTGACGAGATGCCGGGTCCATACACGCGCTCGAAAATGCTCGCCGAACGGTTCGCTATGCAGGTTGCGGCATCCGGGTATCCGGTGGTTATTGGCTGTCCGACGATGCCGATCGGGCTTCATGACCACAATGTCACCCCGCCGATGGCGATGCTCCGGCATTTTCTCGGCCGCCGTCTTCAATTGTATCTTGATTTCGCCATGAACCTCGTCGATGTGCGCGACGTCGCCGAAGGGCTGATCCTTGCCATGGAGAGCGGACAGATCGGACATCGTTACATCCTCGGCGGCGAAACCATCCCGCTGAAACGGGTTCTCGAACTCATGGCGGCGATCAGTGGCCGCCGCGCTCGGCGCCTCGAGGTTACCGGCCGACTTGCCGAAATGGTCTCCGCAATGTTGGAATTCATTGCCGATAATGTGACAGGCCGACCTCCCTCCGGTACCGCAGAAGGCGTTCGGATTGCATTGCGGGCCGAGGCCTTGTCAATCGCTAAAGCGCGACGCGAGCTTGGCTACGCGCCACGGCCCGTCGAACCCGTGTTGCGGGAAACTATTGCGCATCTGCTCGGCGCAGGCCAAAATCAGCCCGAACGGGGCTCAACGGCGGGCCCGAGTACCCAACCGCTTCACACCACGCGCCGGTTTGGCATTTGATCCAGTCGCGCGATACGGTGTCTGACATGCTGCACGATCCCCGCCAATGGTTAGCTTTCGTCTGGAGTGGTTGGACCGCTACCTGGCCTACCCAGTTGCTCGCGGTGATCTGGATTGCATGGCTCATCAGCTGGGTCTTGGCGTCTTTCTGGTCCGGTCGGACGAAGAAACACGTGATGACCTGGGACTCGCGGAGGTACCGCATTCCCATTCTCTCGGGCGCCGTTCTTTTCACGCCCTGGACAAGTCAGGTGTTGGGTGAAAAGCCGCTCTGGCAATTCGATAATCTCGGTGTCTACGTGATGGCGGCCCTGACGCTTGCCGGGATCTCCTTCACATGGTGGGCGAGAATTCATCTCGGGCGTTTTTGGTCGAACGCGATCACTCGCAAAGAGGGCCATCGGGTTATTGACACCGGCCCATATGGCCTGGTGCGCCACCCGATCTATACCGGGCTGATCGCGGGAATGCTGGCGACAGGCATTGCGGTCGGAACACTGACCGCGATGCTGGGTGCGGTGCTGATCTCGCTCGGCATGTGGCAGAAGGCCCGCATGGAGGAAGATTTCCTCACGACTGAGCTCGGCGCGGAAGCGTATGGGGCGTATTGCCGGCGCGTTCCGATGCTGATTCCATTTCTGCCACCCGGCTGACGCCGCAGGACAACCGTATCAGTCAGGGTTTCGGCGGCGGCATCGCAGCCGCCGCGACGGGCGGCACGAGATGGCGTGGAACGATGATGCGCTGGCCAAGCGCCAGCGGTGAACTATCCGACAATTGATTGGCCTGGGTGATAGACCAGAGCGGCACGTGGTTGAGCGCCGCAAGCTTCGGCAAGGTATCGCCCGAACGAGCGACCCACTGCGTGCCGCTGTCCCACAGTTCAAGTGGAGCGTCGGAGGGAACGACGAAGCGAAGCGGCTCCGCCTTGTCCTTGGTTATCAGCGGGGTCATTGCCAGTTGCGCAATCATATTCACCAATTGTTCGTGCATAGAATCCATCTTGTCGATGTTAATGTGGGTGACTTCCGCGTGCTCCTTCAGATCGAAGCTCGCGTAGTGACCCTGATAACCGTTTTCCGCCACCACATCGCCGCCGCCAAGTACGCTGTTGGACAGGAAAATGTTGATGTAACGGTCAACGTTAAGCGGCACCTTCGGGCTTGCGTGAGCGGGATCGATCGTGACGACCAGGCGCACCGGGATGTTTTCTGACTGCAATATGTCGGCGAAGATCAAGGCGCAAAGTCCGCCCATCGAATGGCCGATCAGGACGATCGGCGCAGGATCGTCACGGAAGTCGCGAATGGCCTGGGCGGCGATGAGCCGGCAAATCGTGAACTCGTTGACATCGGCCCGGATACCGGCCTGTTCGAGACGCTCGGTGAGGCGGTCCATCCCGCGCGAGAAGATCGGACCCAAGGCGCCACGGAACAAATACACGCGCGCCTGCGGCTGCGTAGCGGGCGGTACCACGGGCGCGGCCGTTGCGGGTGCATCGACCAGGCGCGTAACCGGACTGGCGAGCGCCAGATGGAGACTAGGCGAAAAGATGCAGGCGGAAAGAGTCGCCCAGATCACTACGGCCGCAACTTGCGTCGGATTGCTCACGCGCTTCCACCTGCCACTTTGACGTACAGGCACACCGGACCATCAATGCCGGCGGGCCACGCCACCCAGCGATCCCGGATGATTTATCGTCGAGGAATTGGTAGAATTTGCGGCGCGCTCCTCGCGCAGGTGACGGCACCTCGAGCCGAGCTATTTACCGCACCGCCGCGGTGCTTGCCGTACCGGGTCTCACCGCGCTTGCTTCTCCATGCCGGCGCGGCTTCTGTGCCCCTGAAGCAGGTACCGATCGGCCGAAGACGACTGCGTCGATGGCGCTGATCACCTTCTGCTGCATGATCTGGTTCTTATCGATGGATATGTGACCGACGCCAGGTACGTCCTGCACGTTGACATTCTCTAGCGTGCCCTCGAATTGCTTGTTCTTCTCGACCGGCGTGCCGGCGCCGTTGGCGATGTAGAAGTTTATATAGCGCCCCACACGTCCCGAAAGGCTGGTACGAAAGACCGAATCCAGGCCGATTGCCAGCTTAACGGGAGCACCAAGCCGATCCAGTTTGGCAACCATGTCGGGCAGCGCGGTCGCGCCCGAGGAATGCCCAACCAGAATGATAGTCTTAAGTGTGCCGCTTTTGTATTCGGCCGCGGCTTCGTCGGCGAGCGACGACCATGAGGCGAAGTTCGCGACAGTGACCGGGATGCCCTGCGCCTGCAGCTTGGCCGCAATGTCATCCAGGCCCAGAGAAAAAATATTTAGCACGCCGCGGAGCAGATAAACATGAGCAGTCGAGGCTCCCAGGGCGGGTTTCGTCACGGCTCGCGCGGGGTTTACACCGACCGGAAGGAGCAGCAGGAATGCGATCGCTATCGCTTGCAGCCGACGCCATGATGCCCGGCTGAGAAAGGAGGGCCGAACGAAAAATCCGGTGTCGCCGCGATTTGGCTTCATTGCTTGTCCTCGAAGGCTGCAAAGGGTTGCACCGGGTGACCGTAGCGCCCGCGTATACGGAACTGCAACAAGAGTGGGGTGAGCAGTTGCGATTTTGTCGGCACAACGTGTCTCTACCGCAACACAGGTTTCGAAATTCCTCGATGGCTATCGCTAGGTGCAGCGCTGGACGAACTCGATCAGTACCGGGGGGTGCAGGTCCGTTTATACCTGTGCGGTCATGAATGCAGTGGCCAGCCTGGAGTTGAGGATCATTTCATCTTGCCACGAGAACCGTCCGCACATGTCTCTTGTCAGGGGCGATTGCTGTTGGAGTCCGGAAAATTCGCTGTTCCTCAAATAGAGCCTGTCCTCAATTAGCGGATTCCCAAGACGTTCCCCAAGTGATTCATGGGAGGTCAACTTGATTCGGAGTTGACTGAATGCGCCGTTACGCCCTTCGCGACGATCAATGGGACAGGATCAAGGATATTTTGCCGGGACGTGAGGGTCACGTCGGCGCGACGGCCAAGGATAATCGGCTGTTTGTAGAAGCAGTTCTCTATCGTTATCGCGCCGGCATGCCCTGGCGGGATCTGCCGGAACGTTTTGGCGACCCGATCAAGATTCACACCCGATTTTCGCGCTGGGCGAAGAGCGGGGTATGGAAGAAGATGTTCGAGATGCTGGCTGCCGACGCGGACAATGAATACGCCATGATCGACAGCACGATCGTACGCGCGCACCAGCACAGTGCCGGCGCCCAAAAAAAGACGGCGAAGACCAGGCGATCGGGCGCAGCAAAGGCGGGTTGAGCACCAAAATCCATGCCATGGTCGATGCACTTGGCAATCCATTGGCGTTCCTGCTGACCGCAGGGCAAGCCCACGATTTGGAAGGCGCTGACGCGCTGCTGCCTCAGATGCAGGCCGATACCTTGTTGGCGGACAAGGCCTTCGATGCCGATCTACGTGTCATCGAGCCTCTGCTTGCGGCAGGAAAAACGCCCGTGATCCCGCCCAAGAGCAATCGAAAGCTCCAACGCGCCTACGACAAGGACCTGTACAAAGCGCGCCACCTCATGGAAAACCTCTATTGCAAGCTCAAACAGTATCGAGCCATAGCCACCCGCTACGATAAGACCGCCAGAAACTTTCTCGCCGCAGTCCATCTCGCCGCCGCAGTCATTTGGCTCAATTGAGGACAGGCTCTAGATTTCCCTGATAATTCGGGTAGGGAAACTGCCTAAAAAGCGCCTGATGCTCGGCGATTTGTGACTTCGCGATTGTCTCTGGCAGCCAAAGAATGCAATTTTCCCTATAAAATTCCCTGTTAGCAGGGAATTCGGCTGGAGACGGGCGCGATCAGCACTGCGTCGCCAGCCATGCGTTCAAGAAATGAAATCGGCCGCTTCCTCAATCGCTGCGATTCATTCCGGCCGCGATCAGCGAAATTCTTCAGCCGACGCCGTCATGGAGCAGGTGAAAATCCGAGGCTTCGTACCCACTCTCGCCGAGACACGAAATGGATCAGACAGGAGCAGAGGCGTAAGCTTGGCGCATCCGGGCAGGGTCCAGACATGAACGCAAACCTGGAAGAACGCGATGTGGGTGGCTACTCGGTCGCCTACCGGCGCGACGACACCAACTTTCCCGTCTATGTGACGGCCGCGCTGGCCGCGGTGTTCGTCACGGCCGCCTGGATCACCGGCGAAGCCTATTGGCTGGCATTCGCCTTGGCGGCTGCCGGCTTCACCTACTACAATATGCCCTTGCTGGAGACCGGGCGGCCCACCATCGGCGCCAATCAATATGGCATCTTCATCCAGGCCTTCGGACTGATCCGGTGGCGGGCGATCGAATATATCGGTCTGGCGGAGATCGCCGAGCGCGCGATGACCGTCCATGAGCTGCAGATCGTGCTCAACGCGCCGCTCGGCAGCGCGCTCGTGGCCGACTGGCGCAAGCAGCCGAACTATCGCCGGCTGATGCGCCTGCCGTGGCGCATGGACCACAACGGCGTGGTGCGGGTCAATGTGGAACCGTTCGACCAGCCGGCCGACGAGATCCACCGCACATTCCTCAGGATGTTGCGCTATTACCGGAGCTAGCGCATGGAACCCAACGCCACCGCCGCCCGCAACGCCTGCGCAATCGGGACATCCTGGCATGCAACGACCCGTCGGGCGTCCGGGGGCTCCGGCCCGATCCGCTCCATCACGTCTTACTTCGTTCAGCCGCCGAACGCCTCATCGCGGAAATGCGCATCCGAGATCTGCGCATCCGGATGGTGCGTGATGGTCATGAACCAAACGAGGCTGAAGAACAGCGACCATGCTGTGTCCCAATAGACCCAGTTCATGTGGCTCCTCGCTTGCGCAGGCACCGGTCCGGCCGGTCCTTGGCCGGCGGTGCCTCGATTGCTTCCACCCTGTTCCGGGCAGCTTGTTCGCGGCGAGCGCCGGATCATGACCCGATCGAAACTGATCGGATCATGCTCCAACGCCCGGCGACGCTGCTTTGACGTCAATTGCTTATTGTACGACTTCTCCATGCAGCGCGAGGTCGAGGCCCTCGCGTTCGACATCCTGCGTCACGCGCAGCCCGACGAACATCTTGACCACGAACAGGATGATCAGGCTGACCACGGCATCATATACGAATACGGTGGCGACGCCGATGCACTGGTTGAAGAACTGAGCAACGTTCCCCTCCAGCGCGCCTGCGGTTCCGCCATATTGCTCGACCGCGAACACCCCGGTCAGCAGCGCGCCGATGATACCGCCAACCGCGTGCACGCCGAAGCAATCCAGCGCATCGTCATAGCTGAACAAGCGCTTCAGCCCGGTGCATCCCCAGTAGCAGACAGCGCCCGCGGCCACGCCGATGGCAAAGGCGCCGACGGGGCCGACGAAGCCGGAAGCCGGCGTAATGGCGACGAGGCCCGCGACCGCACCGGAGCAGATGCCGACGACGGTCGGCTTGCCCTTCAGCGCCCATTCCACCAGCATCCAGGTGAACCCGGCGACAGCGGTGGCAATCTGGGTCACCAGCATGGCCATGCCGGCCTGCATGCCTGCCGACACGGCAGAGCCCGCGTTGAAACCGAACCAGCCAACCCACAGCAGCGAGGCGCCGATGAAGGTGAGCACCATGTTGTGCGCCGGCCCGGTCTCCTTGCGCTTTCCGAGCATGATGGCGCACATCAGTCCGGCGACGCCGGCGTTGATGTGCACGACCGTGCCGCCCGCGAAATCGAGTACCTTCACCAACGCGGCATCGTTGCCGGAGGAGAAGATCCCGTCAGGTCCCCAGACCCAGTGCGCGATCGGCGCATAGACGAAAATCGCCCACAGGCCGATGAACCAGAGCATGGCCGAGAATTTCATGCGCTCGGCGAACGCGCCGGCAATCAGCGCCGGCGTAATGATGGCGAAGGTCATCTGGAAGCAGATGTAGACGCTTTCCGGGATGGTCGCAGCGAGCGGATTGGGATTGCCGATACCTCCCTTGCCGATGTCGCTCAGGATGTCCTTGAGGAACATGCGGTCCAGGCCGCCGATAAAGGGCGTGCCGGCGCGAAACGCCATGCTGTAGGTGACGAGCGCGAACAGGATGGTGACGAGGCAGGTGACGGCGAAACTGGTCATCACGGTGTCGCCGACGTTCTTCTTGCGCACCATGCCGCCATAGAACAGCCCAAGGCCCGGGATCGTCATCATCAGGACGAGTGCGACGGAAGCGAGCATCCAAGCGGTGTCGCCGGAATTGGGAGTGCACTTCTCGAGAATCTTGCCCCCGCAGGCTGGCGGGCCCGCGTCTTCCGCGAATGCGATGTCACTCAGTAGAAAGCAGAGCAGCGCAGTCCCCAAGAGAGCAGCCACGAAAGGTACGAGTCTTTGCCGCGCGTATTTCCAGGATTCCATTGTCTCCACTCCTCGTCACAAGAGATGTCGGTTAAGATTTACCTAGCCTTCCCCCAGTCTCTCCATTTGCGAACGCCAACGGCGCGTTCGATCGGGCGAGGCGAGGATGTTGTCCTCGCCCGCCGGTTTCCTTCTCGCTGTAGTTTGAATGGCCGTCGTGATCGCGCCGCTCCGTTGCTCGGGGGCGACAACAAGATCCGTCCTGACGATGGGCGCAAAAGCCGACGCTATGCTCGGCGCTCCGGTGAATGCGCCGGCCTCAAACGACGGGAGATTGGTAGCGAATGGCCCCATGGCTTACCGGCCTTTCCCCGCTGCTTAGCCAGGGTCGGACAATGCCGTTGACGTTCCCGCATCCAATTTTTAACCTTTTCAATCAAGATTCATGCCATCGATGTTGTTCGCACAACCTATTGATTTGTCATCGATTCCAGTTCGCGCGACCGGAACAATTCGGTCTTTTGCCGATTCTTGTGGCAGGCATGTGCCTATGAAAACGGCAGTGCTGGGCGGTTGAGCAGACTGCGGGGGCTTCCAATCCCGAAGCTGGTATAGAACCGAAGGAAGCCATCGCGCTTTTTTGGAGCGTCCATGCCGATCCCGGTTAAATATCCCGGCGTCTTCGTCCAGGAGATCCCCAGCGGCAACGTCACCATCACCGGTGTCGAAACCTCTATCACAGCCTTTGTCGGTCGCACGGTGATGGGGCCGCTTGCGCCGATGCACTGCTTCAGTGCAGCGGATTTCGAGCGCGCCTTTGGTGGACGGGCCGCTGGTTATCCGCTGGGTGATGCCGTCTGGGATTTCTTTGGCAACGGCGGCAGCCATGCGATCATCGTGCGCGTGTTCAAGGCGCCGGCCGGAGCGGGGGACGGGCTGGCGCGCGCCGAGGGCGGCGGATTGACGCTGGTGGCGGCAGCGCCCGGCGCCTGGCCCAATGGCCGTCTGTTGATGTCGATCGACGCCACGCTTGGCTCCGTCGATTCGTTCAATCTGGCGCTGACCTACAAGGCGCCCGACGGCAGCGAAACCGTCGAACGCTTTCAAGACGTCTCGATCAACGGCGACGCCGGGCCGCACAGACTGGACCAGGTGCTGGAGACGCAGTCGAAGCTCGCCCGCGTGCCGGGTGATCGGCTGCCGGTGGCCACGCCGACGGCCGTCACCGATGTCCCGTTTGCCGGCGGCGCCGACAGCGCCGGTCTTGATGCCGCGGACCTCACGGGCGATCCGGAACTGCACACCGGCATCTACGCGCTCGACGATGTCGATCTGTTCAACCTCATGTGCATTCCGCCTGATCCGGCGGATGCCGACTACGGCGATCTCGAGACGCTGTATCAAGCCGGGGCGCTGTATTGCCTGAAACGCCGCGCGATGCTGATCCTTGACCCACCGAAGGCATGGAGCGACCACGCCCGCCAGGGCAGGATCGACCAAATCCAGCCGGCCGATCTTGGAATCGGCGGACCGGAGCTGGAGGCACGCAATTGCGCCGTCTATTTCCCGCGGATCAGGAAAGCGGATCCCAAGACCGGCCAGATCGAAACCTTCCCGGTCTGCGGCGCGATCGCCGGCATCTTCGCGGCGACGGACAATCTGCGCGGGCTGTGGAAGGCGCCGGCCGGCATCACGGCCGGTATCGGCGGCATCAATGGGCTCGAGTTCGACCTCAACGATGACCAGAACGGGGAACTCAATCCCCTTGGCATCAACTGTCTGCGCAATTTTCCGGTCGAGGGTCCGGTAGTGTGGGGCGCGCGCACGCTGCGCGGCGCGGATATGTTATCGGATGATTACAAATACGTTCCGGTGCGGCGGCTCACGCTCTTCATCGAGGAGAGCCTCTATCGCGGTACCAAATTCGCTGTGTTCGAGCCCAATGATGAAGCCCTCTGGTCGACATTGCGGCAGACCATCGGGGCGTTCATGACCGATCTCTCCCGGCAGGGCGCGTTTTATGGCTACGACGTGGCCTGCGACCGGACCACCACCACGCAAGCCGACATCGATCGCGGGGTGGTCAACGTTCGCGTCGCCTTCGCCCCGGTGAAGCCGGCCGAATTCATCGTGCTGCAGATTCAACAGCTCGCCGGCCAGACTGCACCGTAGCGTAGGGAGTTGCCCGGATACCATGGCATCTGAGAGGATCATTTTGCGCGACGCCAAACAGGGTGCCGATCCTGACATGGTGACGTTTCTGGCGCGTTCCGTCCGGGGCCTCGAATGGCTGGCGGCGGCCGAGATCGAGACGGAACTGGAAGGCGAGATCATCGAAGTCGGGCATCGCGAAATCATTTTCAATGCGCGCCATGATTCGAAAATATCGCAGCTCGGCAGCATCGACGATCTGTTCATCGTCTGCGGGACAATCGACGCCGTCGACCGCACACGCGCGAGTCTGTCGAGATTGGCGGAGGGGTTACGAAAGCTTCCGCTCGCGCGCTTCCTGGCGAAGGTCGAGAAGTTTCGCCCCGTTCGGCGATCATCGGGCTTCGAAGTCGTCGGCAGCTTTCTCGGACGCCGGAACTACAATCGCAAGGAGATTGAAACCTCAGCGGGAGAAGCGATCGCCGGGATCGTGAGCCTGCCGTTCTTCGATCACGATTTGATTGATCCGGGCGCCGTCGATGTCAGCTTTCGAATTCACATCCGGGATACCCAGGCCATCGTCGGGCTCCGCGTCACCTCGCGTCCGCTGCATCGCCGAGATTACCGGACAGCCTCGATCCCGGGCGCACTGCATCCGCCGGTGGCGTTTGCGATGGCAATGCTGGGCGGCGCTCAGCCGGGTCATCTCATCACCGATCCATGCTGCGGAACCGGAACCTTGCTGATAGAGGCCAAGCGTCTGATGCCGGATGCCGTAACGGTCGGCTCCGACTTCAGCGAGGTCTCGCTGCAGGCCGCGCGCAGCAACGGCATCAACGCCGGTTGCGCGTTGCGGCTTGCCAGAGCCGACCTCGGCCGATTGCCGTATCGTGACGGCTCGGCGGACTGTATGCTGGCGAATTTGCCGTGGGGGCAGGCCGTGCAGCCGGAAGGAATTGTCCGGAACGATATTGGGTTGGCGATCTCCGAGATACTCCGCGTCCTTGCGCGCGATGGCAACGCCGTTCTGCTGATGCCGCCTGCCGACGACGTGCTCGATAAGAGGTGCCGGACCCTGTGGCCTATTCCAATAAGGGTGGCCGGGCGCTGGACCACGATTTACGTCGTGGCCGGCAACAAATACGCGAACAGGCACCCGGCCTGTCTCGATACGCGCTACGGGCCCTCGCTGCAGCGGATGTGGGACAGGTTCGGCGATATCGCCGTCGTCGGAGCGCCCGCTGACGGAGCGGCGTAGCCTGGGCCTGTTCGCTCTCACCTCGCCACTTCGCTCCATTCCGGACAGGTGCGCTGCTCGACCGGAATCAGCCACGCCCTGTAGTTGGTCTGGTCGATCACCTCGGCGGGCAGGATGATCTTCTCCGGCACGGGTTCATGCTTGAGGCGCATGTCGCGCGTCACAAGCATCAGGTTCAGGAGCAGATCTATCATGTCCTTGAAGGCGAGGGCCTGATGGAAATCGCCGGAAAAAATCACGTCGTGCGCAGGCACGACTTCATCTTCCTGCCGCCCGGCGTCGAACACGCCATCTCCAATTCGGGTCTGGCTGATCTGGTGTTTCTGGTGATCACCTCGCCGGTGACGGATGACGAGAAGCCGATCTAGTTGATGCGAGCTGCGCAGGAAGTCATTCCCGCGCAAAGCTCATTCAATCTTGGCACGATCGAATAATTGCCGTGTGGTCGTTCCGTTGGCATGGTTATCGATGATGCGAAGCTGGGCGCCGGCGCCGACAACTTCAAAGAAGAGCTTGTCGTCCTTGGCGTTGTCGCGCCAACGTCCGGGCTCGTTGGCCCATACGATGCGATTGCCCTCCAGCCGGCATCGATAGGCCCAGACGAAATTGTCGATCGGGCGCGCATAGGTCAGCATCACGACACCGTCAGGGGCGGTCCTCGTTTGCATGAGTTTGGGATCGCGGTCCGTGATCGCTGCCATCGCCGTTCGGCAAATGGCCGGCGGGTCGAATGACGGCTCGGCGGATGCCGGCGATGCGACCGCCAGGACCATCGAAACCGCCAGTAAATCGCGGAGGAAACGCATTTTCATCGGATGGCTCCAAGGCTGGTCATCGGCTATCATGCCCGAATCTGGACCGGTTTGCCCCACCATGCCCGATGGCTCCGCCTCTTCCCATCTCTATCGTCCGAAACTCGCCACCGTGCTGGCCGAGGGATACAATCTCGGCTGCTTTCGCAGGGATATGCTGGCGGCATTGACCGTCAGCATCGTTGCGCTGCCGCTGTCGATGGCGATCGCTGTGGCCTCGGGGGGTGTCGCCGGAACGGGGATTATACGCCGCCGTCATCGGCGGCTTCCTGGTGTCGGCACTGGGCGGCAGCCGGTATCAGATTGGCGGTCCCGCCGGCGCGTTCATCGTTCTGGTGGCGGCTACCGTTACCAAATTCGGCCTCGATGGGCTTTTGCTCACGGTTTTCGTGTCGGGCTTCATGCTGACGCTGATCGGGCTGCTTCGGCTTGGCGCGCTCATTCGGTACATTCCGCATGCGGTGACGGTCGGCTTCACCTGCGGCATCGCGGTCACGATCTTCGCCAGTCAGATCCGGGATCTCGGCGGTTTGGCGCTGCCCGCCGCCGAACCGGGACCGCTGTTGCCGAAGCTCGCCATGCTCGGCCAGGCCTTGCCGACCATCAGCCTGGCCGCGTTCGCCGTCGGCGCCGGATCGGCGGCATTGATCTTTTTGCTGCGGCGCCTGCTGCCAACTTGGCCCGGGATGCTGATCGCGGTCGTCCTTGCCTCATTGGCGGCGTGGCTGTTCCATCTTCCCGTCGAGACCATCGGGAGTCATTTCGGCGAACTGCCGCACGGCTTGCCAGCGCCTCGATGGCCATCGATCTCGTTCTCATCGCTGCGCGAGATTCTCCCGGCGGCGATATCCTTCACGCTTCTTGGGGCCGTCGAGAGCCTGCTTTCAGCCAAAGTCGCTGACGGCATGACGGGGCGCAAGCACCGTTACAATATGGAAGTCGTGGCGCAAGGCATCGCGAATATAGCGTCAGCCTTGTTCGGCGGCATCAGTGTCACCGGTACGATCGCCCGCACGGCCACCAATATTCGCGCGGGCGCATGCAGCCCGGTCGCCGGCATGGCGCATGCGCTGTTTGTGCTGATCTTCATGCTCGTCGCCGCTCCTCTGGCGAGTTTCATCCCGCTGTCGGCCCTGGCCGGTGTGCTGGTGGTGGTGTGCTGGAACATGGCGGAAAAGGAGGATTTCTTTTTTCTGCTGCATGACTGGCGCACCGGCAGTGTGCTGATGGCCACCTTCGGCTTCACGCTGGTGGTGGATCTCACGTTTGGCATCATCGCCGGGTGCGTGCTGGCGGCGGCGTTCACCGTCGTCGACCGCGTCAATCACTGGCGGCGCGCTGAGCCCTGAGTCGTTTTCAGCGCGCGGCCGCAAGGCCGAATCACGGGGAGACCGCGGTGCACCTCCTTCGTTCCATGTTTGCCTGGGATCGCGACGGCGCTTTGGACTTTGCCGCGGCGCGTTCCATTTGACCGCGCGGAACAGGCTGGCCGAGCTTGCGGATGGCCGGAATCCGTTCCTTAGTTAACAGCTTTTCTAGACGCGCGGCCGCAGCGAACGCTGCATGTCCATCGTGTAGGTGTAGCGGCCTTCCGGATGGGTCGTGACCGTCACCTCGAACAGTTCTTCACGCTGGCCGTAATAGCGGCGGACCATGGTGAGCGCAGGCGATCCCGGCTTTACTCCAAGCGGCCTTGCGAGTTTTGCCGGCATCCCCCGCGCAAATACCTCGAGCTGGGCATATTCGATGGTCTCGCCATACATCTTCGCGATCTGCTCATGCACGGGCGTCCGGCCGTGATCGCGCCGGTCGACGACGCCGGAAAATTTCCGCAACACATAGATTTCGGCCCAGCCGAGCGGCGCAGTAAACGCGTCGGCGCGACGGACGGCTTCAATCAGGAACCAGTGCTTGCCCGGCTCGCATTTCAACAGTGCGGCGAGCTTGCGGTCGGCCGTGATCTCGCCGCTGCGCACGACCTGGCGATAGGTTTCGTTGGAATATCGCAGCCATTCCGTCAGCGATTTGACGCTGTGGGTGAACAGCACCGGCGGCTCGGCCGCGATGACGACGGAGCCGAGCCCGGCGCGGCGAACGATCAGGCCTTGCTCGGTGATGATGCGCAGCGCCTCGCGCACGGTCTGGCGGCTTGCCGCATAGCGCGCCATCAACTCGGTCTCGGTCGGCAGGAGATCTCCGACCGGATAGGCGCCGAGCCTGATCGCTTTCTGCAATTCGGCAGCGATGTCGCGATAGCGCGACGTCTTGGGTGTTTCCTGTTTAGGCGGCATCGCACTGAACCGGGCTTTGGGATTTCATCGACGCAAGCGCGGCCTCGAATGCCGACAGCGTCGCCAGCACCTCGGCTTCCGCGACCGGATACGGCCGCCTGCCATCGATCGCATCGACGAATGCATCGAGTTCGGCGCGCAGAACATCGGTCGCCGGGTAGCTTTCCTGCCGGGGCTTGCTGCCGGAATTGCGCCTGATCAGCGTGGTTTCATCCAGCACCTCGGCGGAGCCCCTGGTCCCGAACACATGAACCCGCCAGTAAAACGGGGTCGCCCGGATGGTCGACAACGTGCCGGTGACGCCATTGACAAAGTCCATCATCAGAACGGCCGTATCCAGCGGCGGCGGACCTCGTTCCCGCGAATTGAGCTGGGCATTAATGCGACGTAGTGGTCCCAGCAGGCTGACGAAGGCGTCCAGCACATGCAGCCCGGCGCCGGTCAGGCCGCCGCCGGGCGATTCCTCTTCGGATAGTCGCCAGCCCGCCGTGATGCTTTGCGAATTCTCGTTGCTGTTGTGGCCCTCGATATGAAGGATCGTGCCCAGCTCGCCGCTCGCCACCATGTCGCGCAGCGCGTGCATCGACGGCCAGAAACGCCGGTTGTGTCCGACGGCGAGCGTCACTCCCGCCTCGCTGCAGGCGGCGAACATGCGTGCCGCGTCAACGCGGTGCAGGGCCAGCGGCTTCTCGCAAAACACCTGTTTGCCTGCGGCGGCGCAGGCGATCACCTGTGCCGGATGCAGCGAGTGCGGCGTCGCCAATACAACAGCGTCGATGGCGGGATCCGCGAGGACGGCGTTCAGATCGTCGGTGAGGGCCAGATCGTGTTCGCTGCAAAAGCTCCGTGCCGCCGTCATGTCGGGCTCGACGCCGCGGACGATTTTCAGGCGTGCGTGGCCGCGCGATGCCTCGACGAGATTGCGGCCCCAGCGGCCGAGGCCGACGATTGCGCCGTGGATCATCGGGAAACCTCTGTTGAATCCGGTTGTTGCCGGATCGCTTCGATGATAGCTGAGCTGTCGCTGTCCGGCCCCGCGATCGCAATTGCGGTGCGCAGCAATTCGGCCTGGGTCTCGGTCACAGGCAGCCGAAGACCTTGTCGCGCGGCTTCTGCCAGAATGAGTTCGGCATCTTTGAGGGTTTGCGCGAGGCGCGATTGCGGCCGAAAATCCCGGTTCAGCATCTTTTCGCCCTTGCTATCCATGACACGGGAGTAGGCGGCGGATTGGCGCGCCGTCGCCAGGAAGGTCTGTCCATCGAGCCCCATACGCTCTGCCAGAACAATTCCCTCGGCCAGCGCCGCGCGGTTGTTCTGCAGGATCAGGTTGATCGCAAGCTTGGCGCGGCTGGCGTCGCCCACTTTTCCAATGCGCGTACGCTGCGGACAGAGAATGTCCAGCAGTCCGTCGACGGCGTCGATGGCGGCGGCGTCACCGGCAACCAGCGCGGTCGCGGTGCCGTCCCTGACCTCGGCGCTGGTGCCCGAAATCGGGGCTTCGACAAAGGGAATGCCGGCGCTCGCCGCGCGCCTCGCAAGGCGGATGATTTCGCCGGGCGCGCAAGTCGTCGTGCAGACGATCGCTGGGCGGGCAGGGTTGTTTTCGAGATCGGCGAAGGCCGCCTCGGCCTCTGCGCCGCTGTAGACGGCGATGACGATTGCGCGGCAATGGTCGGCGAGTTCGCGCGCGGAAGCCGCCACCGTCCCCCGATTTGCCCCGAGTTTCGCGCATCTGCCCGGATCGATGTCGAAGCCGATCACGGGAATGTCCGCGCCGATCAGGCGCTCGGAAAAGGCAGTCCCGATCAGACCAAGTCCGAGGATTCCCACCGGCGCGTCAGCTTGCATGGGCAACGTGCCTCTTCCGTCCGTTCAGCGCGCTATTTCGCCTCGATGCCGGCGGCCTTGGCTTCCGCCGTCCATCGCGTGATCTCGCTGCGGATAAAGCTGCCGAATTCGGCCGGAGGCATCGTGGAAACAACCATGCCGAGGTTGGCAAGTTTTTCGCGGACCGCCGGCGTCGACAGGATTTTTTCGCTTTCGGTGTAGAGCCTCTTGATGATCGGCTCGGGCGTATTGGCGGGCGCCAGCAGGCCGTACCAGATCGTGGCCTCGAAGCCCGGCATGGCCTCGGCGAGTGCGGGTAGGCCCGGTGTCAATTCATTTCGCTTCGGCGATGTCACGCCGATGCCGCGCAGCGTGCCGCCCTGCATTTGCGGGATAGCCACCGAAAAATCCGCAAAGGCGAGATCGATCACGCCGGCGATCACGTCGGTCACGGCCAGCGGCACGCCGCGATAGGATGCCGAGATGATCGACATGCCGCCCCGGCTTTGCAATTGCGCGTTCGATATCTGCGAGGCGCCGGAGCCGTAGCCGGCGGTCATGTTTTGATGGGTTTTCGCATATTCCATGAATTGCGAAAGATCCCTGGCCGGAAAGTCAGGCTTGACCAGCAGCACCATCGCGGTGGTTACGGTGCGCAGGATCGGCGCAAAATCCCTGGCGGGATCGTAGGGAAGGTTTTTGAGCATTGAGACATTGCACCCGGTCGCAGTCCCATCCGTTCGCTCCCTGACATTCAGGCCTCTCTACGGACGCCCCATAGGATTATACGGACAAAGTTGGCCTGGGCAACAGGATGGCGGGCGATAAAAGGGGTTGCCTTGATTGAACTATGGGCCAAATGACCGTATAAATGGACCATAGCAGGACCGGGGAACGGAAAATTGGACACCAGCGAACTATACGCGCGCGGTCTGCGCCGGCGCAAAGCGATGTTCGGCGAGGCGGATGTCGAGCAGCGAATGGCGGCGGCCGGCGAATTTGGCGCACCGCTGCAGAACATCATCAACGCCTATGTCTACGGGGATATCTGGGAACGGTCGGGCCTCCCCAATGATATCCGCAGCCTCGTCATGCTCGGCATCACCGCCGCCAGCAACAAGCCCGCCGAGTTCAAGGTCCATGCCAAGGGCGCGCTCGCGAATGGATGCACCAGGGAGCAGGTGCAGGATGTCCTTCTGCTGGTTGCGATGTATTGCGGCGTGCCGGCCGCGATCGAGACCAACCGTATTGCGGCGGAGATTTTTGGCGAAGCGCCCGGCGCGCCGGCCAAGACCTAATCAAAAATATTTGAAATTTTTAGCGTCAACCGATGTTCGTCAATTGATGCGTCGGATATCCGAGGATGGTGCTTGTTCGGCCTGTGTCGCGATCAACGTAGATGAATGCCGGTCCGTCGATGCGATAGTGGCCCTTCCAACCGATCGCGAAGGTGGTATCAGTCTCGTCGATGTGGATCGGTTCGGGGTCTCCATCCCGGGCCAGTCGTGCAGCGAGTTGGTCGGAAGGGTCAAGCAGCCACGCATCGCCAGATTTGCTCGAGAACAGGATGAGCTGACCGATGCTGATCACGCGTCCGGTGTGGTCGGCTGCCCGACGCTGAATGTAACGGACCTCATCGGCGAGACGAAAGCTCTTGCCGTCCACCATGCGCTTGCCCGGTCCACGCTTGATGCCGGTGTTAGCCATGGAACTTTTCACCAAATTGTTCGGCGACTTGCTGCTGTTCGTTTACCATTGCTTCGACCGCATTGTCATTCACGGCTACCTCAGTGGGCTGTCACGGCCCGAACAGGTGGTGCACTTTTTCCGAAAGGTCGTTGGCATTCCTGTGCTCAGCAAAGAGATCTTGAGCCAGCGAACGGCCGACTACCAGAACTGGGTCGAGGCCTTCGCCCGCAATCATAATATCCCGATCGAGTGGGCCGAAAAGGGGGTGCGCAAGGAAGACTATGTGCTCCCCTGGCTACGCCGAATGACAAAGAGGAACGCCTATGGCGTTTATTTCATCTTCAAGAGTATGGAACAGGGCCCGACCTTCCGGGTCAGCGTGCCGAAGTATCCCACCAAGGATCCAAACCACCGCATCCTCGCCCGCCAGCGCAGCCGCTTCACACACGACTACTTCTATATCCGCGATGAAGTTCTCGGCCCCATGGTGATGCGTGTCGCAACCTTCTTCCCCTTCCAAACGACATATTACCTCAACGGCCACAACTTCATCGAGCAGGAGCTCAATCGTGAGCAGGTCGGCTTCCGCAAGAATGACAATGCCTTCCTGGCGATTGACGACATCGCTGCACTCCAGGCCGCTGCCGACAGACTGAGCCCCGACATCATTCGCAAACGGCTCGACTATTGGACCCTGATCCTCGGGCCCAAGTTCTCCGTCAAGGAGCGTAAGCGGGTAAAGCTGTCGCGCTTCTATGCCATCTCGCAAATCGAATATTGCCGCAACTTCATCTTCAAACGGAACTTTCCCATCCACAAACTGTTCGAACGCGGCTGCGAGCTCGGACTGTGGCGGCTGACAGCCCACAAGATTGCCGAGATCTTCGGCGCCCGCCTACACCGCAGGCTGCCCGGCAAGCTCGCCACCGTCATCGATCAGATCGAGCATGGCCATCACGTCTTCCGCGCCTACTTCAAGCACGCCTTCCTGAAGCAGTACGAAAAGTTCGCAACGTTCTTGCGCAATGAGCTCTGCTCCAACAACCTCAACGACTTCGGCCTCAAAAAGGGATTGGACAATCTCGACGCCGTCCGCCAGACCTTCCAAGTCATCACCAGCCGCTTCGCTGGCTTCCAGGCCCAGTGGCTCAACGTTCACGTCGACTTCCCGCTTTTGCAGCGGATTGCGCTGCCGATCACCATCGGTTCGGTCCGCTATCCCGGCATCAAAATCCACGACAGACGAGTCATTCGGCTTCTCGAGGTTCTCTTGCATGGCGCCACTCACGTCGGCGGCTGGACCGCGAAGGAAATCCACCAATCCGTCCTCACGACCTTCAGTCTCTCCGAACCATCTTATGGTCTGAACCAACTGCGCTACGATCTGCGCAAGCTCAAAGGTCACGGACTGCTTGAACGCGACGGATCCCGCTACGCTTACCGCCTCACCTCAAAGGGTGTTCAAGTCGCCTTGCTATTTCTGTTCTTCCACAAACGGCTGTGCGGACCACTTGCCAACAGCCGCTTCCACCGCCGTCCGGACCCTCAAAATCGCCCAGACAGCCGACTCGAAGCCGCCTACCACCGCGCCGACAAGGCCATCCAGAATATCGTCGATTTGCTCGCTACCGCGTGACGGAGCCACTTCATTGTTGGAGTCGTCTTATTTAACATCCCGCAGGCTAGAATCTAATCAGATGTTGCAATGAAATCCGTTCCAACTATCGACGCCCACCATCATATCTGGCGGCTGAACGATCTCCCGTGGCTGTCGGGGCCGCAGATGCCGCGAATCTTCGGACCGTATCAGCCGATCTGCCGCGACTATCCGATCGCGGAATATCGCAGCGACATCGCCGGCTGCGATATCGTCAAATCGGTCTACATCCAGACCAACTGGCCCGCGGGGCGGAGTCTTGACGAGGCTCAATGGGTGCAGTCGGTGGCCGACGAAACCGGCTGGCCCCACGCCAGCGTCGCGTACGCGGACCTTGCCGATCCCGATGTCGGTTCATTGCTGAAGCGTCTGGCCGAACTGCCGGCCACGCGGGGCATCCGGCAGCAATTGCACTGGCACGAAAATCCCCAATATCGCTTTGCGCCGCGGCCCGATGTCATGAACGATGCCGATTGGCGCCGCGGATTGGCGCGGCTTGCCGATCACGGCCTGCTGTTCGAGCTGCAGATCTTTGCAAGTCAGATGCCGGATGGCGCGAAGCTTGCGCGGTCGTTTCCGTCAACGACCTTCGTGCTCGAGCATGCCGGCATGCTCGAGGACATGTCGCCAGATGGCTGGCGGCTCTGGCGCGAGGGCATGACGGCGCTGGCCGCATGCTCCAACGTCAACGTCAAGCTTTCCGGGCTCGGCACCTTCGTTCATGCCTGCCGCGACGATTTGGTCGGCTCCATCGTCCGGGAGACGGTTGCGATGTTCGGCGCGGATCGCTGCTTCTACGGCAGCAATTTTCCGATCGAAAAATTGTGGACGGATTACGCGACGCTCTATCGGACGTTTCGAAACGCCATCGCGCATCTCGACGAAGCCGGGCAGGCGGCGATCCTGCACGACACCGCGGCGCGGCTTTATCGGATCTAGCTTCGCATCAAGGTAGTTTTACGATCATCTTCCCGAGCGCCGATCGCGACTGCATGGTCTTGAAGGCCTCGCGGAAATTCTCGAACGGCACGACCTTGCCGACGACCGGCTTCAACGTGCCCGATGCGAGCCAATCGAATAGCCGGGCGATCAGACGCGCATGGGTTTCCGGCTCGCGCTTCTGGATTTGGGCCATATCGACCCCGAGCAAGGCGCCGCCCTTGAGCAGCGGAAGGTTGAACGCCAGCGCTGGAATGGTGCCGGAGGCGAACCCGACCACGAGATG
Source organism: Bradyrhizobium erythrophlei (assembly GCA_900129675.1). Taxonomy (GTDB): domain Bacteria; phylum Pseudomonadota; class Alphaproteobacteria; order Rhizobiales; family Xanthobacteraceae; genus Bradyrhizobium; species Bradyrhizobium erythrophlei_A. The sequence continues at coordinate 1,350,655 of FSRD01000002.1, forward strand.
CCGGCCGCGCCAGGCGATTGAGCGGAATGCCTGCAACGCGACTTCGCCGCCGACGGGATCGAAGATGACGTCCGGACCATGCCCGCCGGTCAGCGTCTTGAGTGTGTCGCGCCAATCCGCCTTGGTGTAGTCCACGACATCGTCGGCGCCGAAACTCGTGGCGAATGCGCGCTTCTCCGGCGTCGAAGCCGCAGCAATGACGCGCGCGCCCAGAAGCTTTCCGAGTTGCACGGCGGCGATACCGACGCCGCCCGCGGCCCCCAACACCAAAAGGGTTTCGCCCTCGCGCAGGTAAGCGCGTTCGCTCAGCGCATAGAGCCCCGTCAGATAGTTGGCCTGAAACGACGCGCCGGCTTCCGCGGCAACCTGCCCGGGCAAAACCTTTAGCGCCGCCGAAGGCACCGAGATGTATTCGGCGAGCCCGCCGGAACGGGCCATGCCAATCACGGGCATGCCTGGCTTGAACGCCGGAACATCGTCGGCAACGGCATCGACAATTCCAGCGAATTCGGTGCCCGGCACGAACGGCAGCGGATCCTTGGTCTGATAAAGTCCCTGCACCTTCAGGCTGTCGACAAAGCCGATGGCGGCAGCTCCAATCCTGACGCGGACCTCGCCGTCCGCGATGCCCGGCTGGCTGATCTCCTTGATGGAAATGCCGTCGATCGAATCGTAATTTTCGACGACCACCGCTTTCATGCCAATTCCTCTTGTTTTTCTTGGAGCCCGCGGCTGTGAGGCCGAATTTACTCGGCGGCCTGGACTTGCCGGTCGATCTCGGCAGCTCCAGCCCTGATCAACGGGATTAGATCGCGTCCGATGGCAATCGTGTCGTGCGGGTTTTCAAAACCGCGCAACAGGAACGAATGGATGCCGAGGCGGTAATATTGCAGCACCGCGGCGGCGACCTGTTCCGGCGTCCCGACCAGGCACGATGTATTGCCGGGGGCGCCGGTGGCGCGCGCTATTCCCATCCACAGCCGTTCGTCGTGGACGTCGCCGCGCGCGGCGAAGCCGAGCAGGCGTTCGCTGGAATGATTGCCGGGTTGCGGCGCGGCGCCGGTCTTGCGTTCGACATCCGCCAGCAGGCGATGCGCCTTGTCCCACGCCTCGCGCTCGCTTGGCGCCATGATGGGGCGCAGCGACATGTTGAAATCAGCCTTCCGCCCATATTTGGCGGTGCGCCGGCGGAAATCGTCGATCCGGTCGCGCGTCTCCGCGAGCGGCTCGCCGAAGATCGCGAACACGTCGCAATATTCGGCGCCCATCTGCAGCGCGCCGTCCGACGAGCCGCCAAAGAACAGCGTGGGATAGGGCTGCTGATAGGGCTTGATGTCCGAATAGGCGCCGGCGACCCGGTAAAACTCGCCGTGGTGATCGAACGGGGCCTCGCTGGTCCACATCCGGCGCATGACATTGAGATATTCGCCGGCACGCCGGTAGCGGTCGTTTTTGGGCAGGAAGTCGCCCTCGCTGGCCTGATCCTGGTCGGTCGTGCCGGCGATGATGTGGAGCGACATCCGGCCCTGCGTGAGCTGGTCGAAGGTGGCGACCTGTCGCGCCGCGAGTGCGGGGGCGACGGAGCCCGGCCGGTGCGCGATCAGAAATTTGATCCGCTCGGTATGGTCGGCAGCATACAGCGCGATGCCGAACCCTTCGGCCGCCGACGCATAATATCCGACCAGAACGGAATCATAGTCCCATTGCTCGTGCAGGCGGGTAAAGTCGATCACCCACTCGCGCGAAATCTTGCCCTTGATCAGGTGAACCGCGACCCCCTCCATCTGGGTGCCGATCATACCGGCGATCTTCACGGGCATGGCTGCTCCTCCGATCCAGGGCGACTGCTGCGCCAATGGTCCGAATGAAACCTGCAATGATCCACGAAAGCAAGAGCTTGGCGCTCATGCATTAATTGAACGCCATGCCGCCGCTCATCGCCACCGTCTGGCCGGTCATGTAGGCATTGTCGAGCAGCATCATGACCGCCTGGGCGACTTCATCCGCCTTGCCGAAGCGGCCGAGCGGAACCCGGCTGACCAGACCTTGCTGCCCCTTCATCATATCGGTTTCGATCAAGGAGGGCGCCACCGCGTTGACGGTGATGCCTTCCTTGACGAGCCGCGCGGCATAGCCGCGGGTCAGCCCTTCGATACCGGCCTTCGAGGCATTGTAGTGCGGTCCGATCGAGCCGGCGCCGCGGGCGGCGCCCGACGATATATTGACGATGCGGCCCCATCGTTTCGCGCGCATTGTCGGCAGCACCGCCTGGGTGCACAGGAAGACCGCCTTCAGGTTCACCGCGATGGTCCGATCGAAGTCTGCTTCCGAGAGATCGTCGATCCCGCGGGTGATGGCGATGCCGGCGTTGTTGACGAGGATGTCGACCGGCCCGAACTCGGAATTTACCCGCTGGACCAGCTGGGCCACGGCGTCGGCTTGAGAAACATCCGCGGCGATCGCGATGGCCTTTCCGCCCGTTCCACCAATGCTTTTCACCAATCCATTGGCTTCGTTGGTGCGCTCGCGATAATTGATGGCAACGGCGACGCCGGCATCCGCCAGCCTTCGCACGATCGCAGCCCCAATCCCGCGCGAGCCCCCGGTCACCAGCGCCACGCATCCGCGCAAGGTTGCTGTCGTCATCGGAATCACCAATTCGTTGTGCATTCGATATTAGGCGTCGGCAGTCCCGCGGCAAAACAAAAAGCCGGCCGCAATGTGCGACCGGCTTTCTTTTGTCAACGCCGGTTCGGCGTTCAGTGCCCGGCAGGCGCCGAGTAGCCGCCGGAATAGCGGTACGCGTCGGACAGTGCGGCCGGAGCCGGCCAGGCCGCGTAGGCATCGGCGTTGCGGTTCTGCTGGTGGGTCGCAACCGCGCGGTCCGCTTTGCCATGATGGCGCTGCGCGGCGGTGGCGAATTGCACGGATGCCGCAACGAGCAAGGCGGAGCCGAGAATGGTAAGCATGGTCTTGCGCATTTCAGTTCTCCCTTTCGCGCTTTTAGCTGGCGAGGCAAACGCGCCTCGCGTGTCAGCGCTCTCTCCGAGATAACGATGGCCGGTGCGGATGATTACGACCCCGCCAATCACGAAGCGGCGAGCAAATTTCCTGGTCAAAAATATTTTCGGCTAAATATTCAGCAGCGGCTGTCGTCAGTCTGTAATAGACTGCCTGCGACCGATCCGGTTCGATCAGGGAATACCTGTGTTGCGGGTGAGACCGATGAAGAAGATTTTGCTGGTCATTCTCCTGACGGCGTCGCCAGCCTGGGCGCAGACCCAATTGACGCCCAAAGCGACGGCGCCCAAGGGCGCGGCGGCGCGCGTCGTCGATAACTGCGCCCCGATCGGCCGGACCGCGAAGGGCGAACTGGTCTACTCGATCAAATGCGACAATCTGCCGGCGCCGCCCGCGCCGCCGCCACCACAGGCCGAAGTCAGGGAAGCGCCAGCGGCGCCCCCGGAACCCGAGGTTCAGCGGAGCGGCATTTTCGGCTGGTCCTATGACCGGCGGCAATAGAGCGACCGCGCCGGGCGGTCGTTGAAACCAGCCTCTTGGGCTGGAATGGACCTTGCTTCCGCTAATCCCGGCTGCAATGGATATTGCCGAACCCTTTTTTCGCAAACCCTCCAGGCCCTCTCTGAGAAGATATCGATGAGCCAGTTGATTGTCCGCGCCGGCGAGTTCACCTTCCAGGCCCGTTTCGAGCAGAAACTGGCGCCGAAAACCGTCGCGGCGTTTCGCAAGGCCATGCCGTTCGAGAGCCAGGCTATCCACGTCCGCTGGAGCGGCGAGGGGGTCTGGATGCCGCTCGGCGATCTCGATTTCGGCGTGTCTTACGAAAATCACACCAGCTATCCCGCGCCCGGCCAGATCATCCTCTATCCCGGCGGCATCAGCGAGACCGAGATCCTGCTCGCCTATGGCGGCGTGCACTTCGCCAGCAAGATGGGCCAGCTCGCCGGCAATCATTTCATCACCCTGACCTCCGGGCTCGAAAACCTGACCGCGTTCGGCAAGACCGTGCTGTGGAAGGGCGCGCAGAAAATCCGCTTCGAGGAAGTCTAGGTGGCTGAGGCCCGTTACCCGCGCGATCTCCGCGGCTACGGCCGCAATCCGCCCGATCCGAAATGGCCGGGCAATGCGCGCGTCGCCGTGCAGTTCGTGGTGAATTTCGAAGAGGGCGGCGAGAACAACATTTTGCACGGCGACCGCGCCTCGGAGGCGTTCTTGTCCGACGTGCTGGGCGCGCAGCCCTGGCCGGGCCAGCGCCACGCCAACATCGAGTCGATGTTCGAATATGGTTCGCGCGCCGGCTTTTGGCGGCTGTGGCGGATATTCGGCGAACGCCAACTGCCGACCACCGTGTTCGGCGTCGCCACCGCATTGAAGCGCAATCCCGAGGTGGTCGCGGCCATGAAGGAGGCCGGTTGGGATATCGCCAGCCACAGCCTGAAATGGATCGAGCACAAGGACATGTCGGAAGCCGAGGAGCGCCGGGAGATCGCCGAGTCGATCCGCGTGCATACCGAGGCGACAGGAGCCCGTCCGCTGGGCTGGTACACCGGGCGCTCGTCGATCAACACGGTGAGGCTGGTGATGGAAGCTGGGGGCTTCCTGTACTCCTGCGATTCCTATGCCGACGATCTGCCGTACTGGATCAAGGGGCCGGCGGGTCCGCATCTGATCATTCCCTATACGCTCGACGCCAACGACATGCGTTTTGTCAACGCGCAAGGCTTTGGCGGCGGCGATCAATTCTTCACCTATCTCAAGGACAGCTTTGATGTCCTCTATGCCGAGGGCGAGACCTCGCCGAAGATGATGTCGATCGGGCTGCATTGCCGCGTCGTCGGCCGTCCCGGCCGCGCGGCGTCGCTGATGCGGTTTCTCGATTACATCATGAAGCATGAGCGGGTCTGGGTGCCGACGCGGCTGCAGATCGCGCAGCACTGGCACGCCAATCTCGGGCATCTCGCCGCCAACGCCTTCGACATCAGACAGTGAAAGCGCGAAATGCTTCAGAAAACGCTCGCCGATTTGAATGCCTGCAGCAAGGACGATTTCGTCGCAGCGCTCGCGAACATTTTCGAGTATTCGCCATGGATCTCCGAACAGACGGCGTCAGCGCGGCCGTTCGCGGGCGTCAATGCGCTCTTCGCCGCCATGAAGGCGGTGGTCGATCGCGCGCCTTCCGAATTGCGTTTGGCGCTGATCAAGGGGCATCCCGATCTTGCCAACAAGACCCAGCGCGCCGCAGGGCTGACCGCGGAATCCAACCACGAGCAGAACAGCGTCGGTCTCGATCGGCTGTCGGATGCCGAATATGACGCGTTCGAGCGCGTCAACAACGCCTATCGCTCAAAATTCGGTTTTCCCTATGTCGTCTGCGTTCGCCGCCACACCAGGGATTCCATCCTGCGCGATTTCGAACGCCGGCTGCCGAACGACGCGAATACCGAAATGCAGGCCTCGATCGCGGAAATCTGCCGGATCGCGGCGCTGCGTCTCGATCAACTGGTAACGTCGGACGACCGGCTCGCGGTGCACGGGCGGCTGTCGACGCATGTGCTGGATACCCATAGCGGCAAGCCGGCGGCGGGGATCGCCGTCGAACTCGTCGAATTGTCCGGCCTCGGCATCAGCCGCGTGGTCACGCGCACCGTCACCAACAGCGACGGCCGCACCGATCAGCCTTTGATCGACGGCCGCCCGGTGCCGATCGGGCATTACGAATTGGTGTTCAGCGTCGGGAAATACTTCGCCGCGCGGCAGGTGCCGATGTCGGACCCGCCGTTCCTCGATCAGATTCCGCTGCGCTTTTCGGTGAGCGATCCCGAAGGCCATCTCCACGTGCCGCTATTGATCACGCCATGGAGCTACGCGACGTATCGGGGCAGCTGAAAGGGGGGAGGTTCGCTCTCACGGCGTCATTGCGAGCGAAGCGAAGCAATCCATAGGATCGCAAAACAAGTATGGATTGCTTCGTCGCTTCGCTCCTCGCAATGACTGTAGTGGAGCTGCTGCCTACGAATCCTTTCCAAACTTCTCATGCAACGCTGGCCACAGCCGGTCCGGCTTGAACGGCGTAGCCGTAAAGCGAATGCCGGTGGCGTCGGCGATGGCGTTGCCGAGCGCGGCGGCGACGGGATTGTACGGGCTCTCGCTCATCGATTTGGCGCCCATCGGCCCCAGCGTGTCGGAGGTGTCGGCGAACAATACTTCGGTGCGCGGAACGTCGGCGAAAGACGGCAGATGATAATCGCGGAATTTGGGATTGACCACGCGGCCGCCCTCGTCGATCACCATCTCTTCGTACAGCGTCGCGCCGAGCGATTGCGCGACGCCGCCTTCGACCTGGCCGCGGCATTGCATGGGATTGGCGATCCGGCCGGCGTCGGCGGCCTGCACGCTCTTCAATATTCTGATCTCGCCGGTGGCTTTGTTCACGGCGACACGGAAGCCCTGCACATTGAAGGCGACCGAGCGCGGCGTGCCGCCCGAGGAGCCGCTTGCGACCAGCGTTCTGCCGTTGCCGCGCGCCGACTTTGCCAGTTCGGCAAACGACAGGCTTTGCCGGCCGCAAAGAGCAGCCTCATTCTCAAGCGTGCAAGCGGCGGGATCGGCTCCGGTGATGTGCGACGCCAGCGCCTTGAGGTCGCGCGCGAGATTTTCCGAAGCCGCCTGCGTCGCGCGCCCGGCCACGAACGTGCCGGCGCTGCCATAGGCGCCGGTGTCGTGGCCGCCATGGACGGTGTCGGATTGCCGCAAGCGGATGCGATCGACCGTTGTCGCCAGGGCGGTCGCGGCAATCTGGCGATGCACCGTAGAGGTGCCATTGCCGAACTCCGCCGTGCCGACCGTCAATTCGAACCCGCCATCGTCACGCAGCGAAATCTTGCAGTCAGCCAAATGTCCTTCCGGCGGGACGGTATCGATCATGGTCAGGGCGATGCCGTCGCCGATCAGCCACTCGGCGGAGAGCGTGTTGTCTGCCGTCTCGGCGGCCATCGCGCGTTCGACCAGATCGAGGCACTGGTCCAGCCCGTAAGAGCCGTAGAACACGTCGCTATGTTCGGGGCCGGGCGGCGAGCGCATGGGGTCGCCGGGCCTGACGATGTTGCGGCGGCGGATTTCGAACGGGCTGATGCCGAGCTGTCTTGCAAGTTCGTCGATCGCCGCTTCCACTGCGATCAGCGTTTGCGGCAGGCCATAGCCGCGGAAGGCGCCTGACGGCACGGTGTTGGTATAGGCGGCGACGGCATCGACCTTCTTGTTCGGGCAATTATAGACGCCGATGCATTCGCCGACGGCGTGGAACAGCACCGGCCCGGCGTGATTGCCATAGGCGCCGGTGTTGGAGAGCACGTCGAGCTGCAGCGCCGTCAGTTTTCCGTTCTCGTCGGCGCCGGCCTTCACGGTGACGCGCATCGGATGCCGCGTCGAGGTCGCGATGAACTGCTCTTCGCGGGTCAGCTCGAGCTTCACCGGCCGTCCGGTCTTCATCGCGGCAAGCGCCAGGATATCCTCGACGAACATCTCCTGCTTGCCGCCAAAGCCGCCGCCGACCCGTTCGCAAAACACCCGCACCTTGTCGGGCGCGAGATCGAAAATCTCCGCCAGCGCGCGCCGCGTCAGGAACGGCACCTGCGTACTGGAGCGAACGTTCAGGACGCCCCTGGCGTCGACCCAGGCAAGACCGCCATGGGTTTCCAACGCGGCATGCTGGACCCGCTGGGTGGTGAAGGTGCCCTCATAGGTCGCGGCCGCCTGTGCCAGCGCGGTGGCGACGTCGCCATATTCGCCGTGCCTTTCCGCGACGATATTGCGTTTGGCATTGGTGACGCGATGCTCCGGCGTCTTGTCGGGATGGATGACGGGCGCGCCCGGCGCAATCGCCTGAACGGGATCGACCACCGCGGGGAGGATTTCGTAGTCGACCTTGAGGCAGCGGCAGCCTTCCTCGGCGGCGGCCTCGGTCTCTGCAACGACCGCGGCCACCTTCTGCCCGATGAAGCGGACGACATTGTCGAGCACGCGGGTGTCGTCGGGATCCATCCAGACCCTTTCATGCCGCGCGGTCGAGAACAGGCGATCCGGCGAATCCTCATACGTCAGTACCGCATGCACGCCGGGGACGCTCAGCGCGGCGGTCTTGTCGATCGAGATGATTTTGGCGTGCGGGTGCGGCGAGCGCAGCATCTTGATGTGCAGCAGGCCTTCGATTTCAGTATCGAACGTGTAGCGCGTAGCGCCCCGCACCAGCTGCGGTCCCGCGGGCGCCGGCAGGCTGCGGCCGAGCGCGCCACCAGCGGGGGCGTCCTCGACATTGGTCTTGCCATCGAGCGCGTCTTCGATCGAACGATAGCCGGTGCAGCGGCAGATATTGCCTTTCAGCGCGGCGCCGAGATCCTGTCGCTGCGCCTGGTTCAGCGAGGCGCAGGTCAGGATCATGCCGGCGGTGCAGAAGCCGCACTGAAACCCCTGCGCATCGACGAAGGCTTGCTGCATCGGATGGGTACCGCCGTCGGGCGCCAGCCCTTCGATCGTGGTGACGGCGTGGCCGTCGGCGCGGAACGCCGGGATCAGGCAGCTATGCACGGGCTCGCCGTCGATCAGCACCGTACAGGCGCCGCAGTCGCCGGCGTCGCAGCCCTTCTTGACGCCGAAATGGCCGAGCTGGCGCAAAAATGTCCGCAGGCATTGTCCGGCCTGCGGGCTCTCGGAAAATTTCTTGCCATTGATCTCGAAGGTCATGGCAGCGCCTGCAATTCGCTGCGGATTTCTTGCGCCAACCTTAGCGTCATGGCCTTGCGCCACATCGGCTTGCCGTGGATGTCGGTGTGGTAGAGGCCGTCGGGAATCCGCTGCAGGATCGTTTCGCGCAGCTCTTCTGGTTTTGGCATTCCGGCAAAGGACAATTTGACGGGCCGCGCGGTGGCCGCGGTGATAACAAGCACAAAATCACCTTCGCTCGTGACGCTGCCGATCAGCAGCGCCGCCGACCGGCCAACCGGTGTCAGCGATATCTGGCGAAACGCCGAGCGCCGTTTCAACGCCGCCAACGGAATATCGATTTGCCGCAGCAGATCGCCTGGCGCCAGCAAATTGCGCTGGTCGCCGGTGACGAAGTCGGCGACGGCAATCCTGCGCTCGCCGCCGCCGGCCTGCCAGATCGTGCAGACGCCGTCGAGCGCCGATGTCAGCGAGATCATGGGCCCCGCCGGCAGCGACATGCAGATGTTGCCGCCGACGGTCGCCGTCTTCCAGATCTTGAAGGAGGCCAAAAACGCCCGGCAGCACTGGTTGATCAGCGGCGAAGCGATCCATTCCGGCGGGCAGGCCAGCGCATCGAGCTGCGCCACGGTGCAGGTCGCCGCAACGCTGAGCCCGGACGCGCCGATGGTCAGCGCCGGCCATTTGAAATCGGTGATGTCGATCAGCCGGGTCAGATGGACCTGCGGCTCGGAGAACAGCCAGGTGCCGCCCGCGAGCCAAGCATCGCCTGCCGTCCAAACGGGCAATTGCGCCCGCGTGGTCGGATGCGCAACTTCATTGATGGTATTTAAATCCATAGATACGCCAACGCTTTCAACACGATGCATCTCAGCTTAAGAGTCTTGCAAGACCAGCGCCAATTGTCACGGGGCTTGCGATGGTCTTTGAATTGCAGGGACGGTTAAGCTGATCGTTCTGCAATTCGGTATCCCAGTGAAAGTTTGAGGAAAGTTTGGAGCATGGACCCCACGCGGGCAATCTGGATCAAGGATCCCTTAGGCATCCTCGCCGATGGAGCGGAACGCGGCATTGTCGTCCAGAACGGCAGGATCGTCGAACTGGTGCCGAAAGGCGGCCAGCCGAGCATATCGGCGGTTTTCTTCGAGGCCGGCGACCATGTGGTGCTGCCGGGGCTGATCAACACCCATCATCATTTCTACCAGACGCTGACGCGGGCGCTGCCGGCGGCGCTGGACCGCGAGCTGTTTCCCTGGTTGCAGGCGCTTTATCCGGTCTGGGCGCGGCTGACGCCTGATGCCCTCAATCTCGGCGTCACCGTGGCGATGTCGGAATTGCTGCTGTCGGGCTGCACCACCACCACCGATCATCATTACGTCTTTCCGGCCGGGCTCGAGGACGCCGTCGGTATCGAGGTGGCCGCGGCCAAGCGGCTCGGCATTCGCGTACTGCTGACGCGCGGTTCGATGAACCGCTCGCAGCGCGATGGCGGCCTGCCGCCCGACAGTGTGGTGCAGGACGAGGACACAATTCTCGCCGACAGCGCGCGCGTGGTCGCAAAACATCACCAGCGCGGCGCGGATGCGATGGTGCAAATCGCGCTGGCGCCATGCTCGCCATTCTCGGTGACGACCTCGCTGATGCGCGCGACGGCAGATTTGGCGGACAAGCTCGATGTCCGCCTGCATACCCATCTGGCAGAGACCGAGGACGAGAACACATTCTGCGAGCAGATGCATGGCTGCCGGCCGCTGGATTATCTCGAGCAATGCGGCTGGCTCAATGCGCGGACCTGGCTGGCGCACGGCATTTTTTTCAATTCCGAAGAGATGAAGCGGCTCGGCAAGGCCAGGACCGCCATCAGCCACTGCGCCTGCAGCAACCAGCTTTTGGCGTCCGGCTGCTGTCCGGTCTGCGAGATGGAAGAGGCGGGGGTTGCGATCGGGCTCGGGGTCGACGGCTCGGCCTCGAACGATGGATCCAATCTGATGCAGGAAGTACGCGCCGCGTTCCTGCTGCAGCGGGCGCGCTACGGCGTCGGCCGGATCAGCCACAAGGACGCGCTACGCTGGGCCACCAAGGGCTCGGCGGCCTGCGTCGGCCGTCCCGAACTCGGCGAGATCGCGGTCGGGAAGGCCGCCGATCTGGCGCTGTTCAAGCTCGACGAATTGCGCTTCTCCGGCCATGGCGATCCGCTGGCCGCGCTGGTGCTGTGCGGTGCGCATCGCGCCGACCGGGTGATGGTCGGCGGCAACTGGGTGGTGATGGATGGCGCGATCCCCGGACTCGATGTGCCCGATCTGATCCGGCGCCACAGCGCCGCCGCGCACGCGATGCAGGTGGGGTAAGTTCTCGTGTCCCGGACGCGGTGTAGCGTTCCTTCACGATGCACCGCAGAGCCGGGACCCATGTGCTCCAATAACGATGGACCCCGGATCGGCAGCGCACCACGCCGCAAGGGCGACGTGCTGCGCAGCATCCGGGGAACGTATATTCGGGCGAGAAAAAAGGGTCCGGGCGTTGCCGCCCAGACCCGCTTCGCTCGATAGCCCCGGCCTTACTTGCCGGGAATCTTGTCGTCGATGCCCTTGACGTAGAAGTTCATGCCGAGCACCTGACCGTCGTCGAGATGGGTGCCACCCTTGCACTCGACTTCCTTGCCGTCCTGGCCCACGACCGGACATTTGAACGGGAGCAGCTTGCCGTCGATGATGGCGGCTTCGGTATCCATCGCCAGCTTCTTCACGTCGTCGGGCATGTTGGTGTAGGGCGCCATGACGACCATTTTCGATTTCAACCCGCCCCAGGTGTCCTCCGAGGTCCACTTGCCGTCGAGTTCGGCCTTGACCCGGTCGATGTAGTAGGGCGCCCAGTTGTCCATGATCGAGGTCAGCTGCGTATTCGGTCCGAACTTGATCATTTCGGAATCCTGCCCGAACGCCAGTTTGCCGCGCTCGGAGGCGATCTGCATCGCGGCCGGTGAGTCGGTGTGCTGCATGATCACGTCGGCGCCCTGGTCGAGCAGCGCCTTGGCGGCGTCAGCTTCCTTGCCGGGATCGAACCACGTGTTCGCCCAGATGATCTTGACCTTGATGTTGGGATTGACGGTCTGGGCGCCAAGGATGGTGGCGTTGATGCCCATGACGACTTCCGGGATCGGGAACGAGCCGATGTAGCCCAGCACGCCGGATTTCGACATCTTGCCGGCGATAACGCCCTGAATGTAGCGGCCCTCGTAGAACCGGCCGTTATAGATCGACATGTTCTTGTCGCGCTTGAAGCCGGTGGCGTGCTCGAAATGCACGTTGGGATATTTCTTGGCCACCTTCAGCGTCGGATCCATGTAGCCGAACGAAGTGGTGAATATCAGCTTGTTGCCGGCGCGCACCAGCTGTTCGATGGAGCGCTCGGCATCGGGGCCCTCGCTGACGTTTTCGAGATAGGTGGTCTCGATCTTGTCGCCGAATTCCTTGACCAGGGCCTGGCGGGCAAGGTCATGCTGGTAGGTCCAGCCGAAATCGCCGACCGGACCAAGATAGATGAAGCCGACTTTGAGCTTTTCGGCGGCGGAAGCGCCGAACATGCTTGCTCCGGCGGTGAGCATCACTGCGGTCGCCGCAATGAGAATTTTTCTCATGGATATCTCCGGTTTACTTAAGGGGTTGAATGTCACTCCCGATGCGCCCGCGCCCCATCGCGCGCGCTCCGGTATGTTTTATCGATCGGGCACGAACACCGTCCCCAGCGCCGCGGGCGCCGTCGAGCCGCCGGTCCGCGCGCGCGAAATCAGGACGAGAACGATCACGGTCGCGAGATACGGCAACGCCGACATGAATTGCGAGGGTATGCCGACGCCCCAGCCCTGGGCATGCAGCTGCAGGATCGTGACGGCGCCGAACAGATAGGCGCCGACCACGAGGCGGCCCGGCCGCCATGACGCAAACACCACGAGCGCCAGCGCGATCCAGCCGCGCCCGGCGGTCATGCCCGGAATGAAGAACGGCGTATAGGCCAGCGGTAGATAGGCGCCGGCGAGGCCTGCGCAGGCGCCGCCGAACATCACCGCGAACATTCTTATTTTGAGTACCGGATATCCCAGCGCATGCGCCGAAACATGATTGTCGCCGACCGCCCGCAACACCAGTCCGGCGCGGGTCCGATACAGAAACAGCCAGACGGCGACGACCAGCGCCAGCGAGAGATAGACGAAGGCGTCCTCGCCGAACAGGATGCGGCCGACCAGCGGGATATCGGTCAGGACGGGAAGGTGAAGATGCGGCGCGGGGGTGATCCGCTCGCCGACGAAGCCGGCGCCGATCAGGCCGGACAGCCCGATGCCGAGGATGGTGAGCGCAAGACCGGTCGCGACCTGATTGACGGCAAGGCCCAGCGTCATCAAGGCGAAGACCAGCGACAGCAACGTGCCCGCAACGATGCCGCAGAGCGCGCCGATGATGATCGAACCGGTGAGCCAGGCGCCGCCGAAGCCGCAGGCCGCACCGACGATCATCATGCCCTCGACACCGAGGTTGAGGACGCCGGCGCGCTCGGTCACGAGTTCGCCGGTGGCCGCCAGCAACAGCGGCGTGGACGCCGCCAGCACCGCCAGGATGATGGCCTCAATGAGCTCCATCAGGCCACCTGTCGTGACGCGAAAATGAGCCGGAAGCGGTAGAGAATGAGGGAATCGCAGGCGAGCACGTAGAACAGCAGGATGCCCTGGAAGACCTTGGTGACGTCCAACGGGATTTTCATTGCGATCTGGGCCTGCTCGCCGCCGATGAAGGTAAGTGCGAGGAAGAGTCCTGCAATTAATATTCCAACCGGGTTCAGCCGCCCAAGGAAAGCGACGATGATCGCGGTGAAGCCGTAGCCCGGCGAGATGCCTGGCTGCAGATGCCCGACGGGACCGGCGACCTCGATGATCCCGGCCATCCCGGCCAGCGCGCCCGAGATCGCGAAGGTCAGAAGGACCAACTGGTTGGAGTTGAAACCGCCGAAGCGCGCCGCCCGCGGCGCGGCGCCGACGACACGGATTTCGAAGCCTTTGATGGTCTTGCCGAGCAGCACCGCTCCGGCGGCGACCACGACCAGCGCGATGATGGCGCCGAGATGCAGCCGGCCGCCCTCGATCAGTATGGGAACGGTCGCGACCGGATCGAATTCGGCCGTGGTCGGGAAGTTGAAGCCGGCCGGATCGCGCCACGGACCGCGGACGAGATAATCCAGGAAGAGATCGGCGACATAGACCAGCATCAGGCTGGTGAGGATTTCGCTGGCGCCGAATTTGACCTTGCACAGCGCCGGGATCAGGGCATAGAGCGCGCCGGCCGCAGCCCCCAGCAGCAGCATCACGGGCAGCACCCAAGGGCCGGCGCCGGTGCCTTGCGTCTTTACCGCGAGCCAGCTTCCGGCCACCGCACCAATCAGGAACTGGCCCTCGGCGCCGATGTTCCAGGCATTGGCGAGGTAGCAGAGCGACAGACCAATGGCGATCATCACCAGCGGCGTCGCCTTCACCGCGATCTCCTGCAGCGAATAGCTGTCGGTCAGGGGGGCGATGAAGTAGGCAGCGAGCGCCGAAACTGGATTCTTGCCGAGGATCGCAAACAGGATGCTCATGGTCACGAGCGTCAGGCCGATCGCGATCAGCGGCGAAACCAGCGCGATGGTGTTGGAGCGCTCGGCGCGTTTCTCAAGCACCAACTGCATGCGCGGCCTCCGTCGGCTCGAGGCTGCTTCCACCCATCAACAGACCGAGTTTCTCGCGGCTGGCATCGGCCGTCTTGAGCGGCTCCGACAGATGGCCGTGGAACATCACGGCGATCCGGTCGGCGATCTCGGCGAGCTCATCGAGGTCCTGGCTCGTCACCAAAACCGCAGCGCCGGCGGCGGCGAGATCGAGCAGCGCCTGCCGGATCACGGCGGCAGCGCCGGCGTCGACGCCCCAGGTCGGCTGGCTGACGACGAGCACGGCCGGGTTGCGCAGGATTTCGCGGCCGACGATGAATTTCTGCAAATTTCCGCCCGACAGGCTCGCGGCTTCCGGATCGCGCTTGGCCTTGCGGACATCAAAAGCCTCGGTCGCGCGATCGACCGTCTTCAGGGTCGCGGCGGTGTTGACGAAGCCGTGCTGCACCATGCCGCTGGCGGCGTGGCCGGTCAGCAGCGCATTTTCCGAGAGCTTCATCCGCGGCGCGGTGCCGTGGCCGAGCCGCTCCTCGGGCACGAAGGCGGCGCCGAGCTTGCGGCGCTTGGTGATCGAAAGGTGCCCCGCGGCGATACCCTCGATCACCACCGTGCCCGGGTCCTTCGCCAGCCGCTCACCGGAGAGGGCGGCGAAAAGCTCGTCCTGGCCGTTGCCGGCGACGCCGGCGATGCCCAGGATTTCGCCACCCTTGAGCTCGAACGAGATGTGTTCGAGCCTCACGCCATGCGGATCGTCGGGCTCCAGGCCGAGGTCGTTGACGACAAGGCGCGGCACCGTGGTTTGCCGGCTCGCCGGCGCCTTCACTTGCTTGATGTCGGCTCCGACCATCATGCGGGCCAATGAGGCCGCGGTCTCCGCCCTGGGATTGCAGGTCGAGACCTTCTTGCCGCCGCGCAGGATGGTGGCGGTGTCGCACAACCGCTTCACCTCTTCGAGTTTGTGGCTGATGTAGAGGATCGCGCGTCCCTCGGCCTTGAGGCGCTCGAGCACGACGAAGAGCTGATCAGCCTCCTGCGGGGTCAGCACCGCGGTCGGCTCATCGAGGATCAGGAATTTCGGATTCTGCATCAGCGCGCGCACGATCTCGATGCGCTGCCGCTCGCCGACCGAGAGCTGCCAGACCTCGCGCCTGGGATCGAGCGGAAGCCCGTAAACATTGGATACTTGCTCGAGGCGGGCCGACATGTCCTTGAAGGATTCCTTGCCGGCGAGCCCAAGGGCCACGTTTTCGGCGACGGTGAGATTGTCGAACAGCGAGAAGTGCTGGAACACCATGCCGATGCCGCGTGCGCGGGCTTCCGACGGTCCGGAGAGAACCATCTTCTCGCCCAGCCAGCGCATCTCGCCGTCGCTTGGCTGGATCAGTCCGTAGACGGTTTTGACCAGCGTCGATTTTCCGGCGCCGTTCTCGCCGAGCAAGGCGTGGATCTGTTGCGGCCAGATCTCGATGTCGAGGTTTTCATTGGCGAGGAAATCGCCATAACGCTTGGTCAGGCCGATCGTCTGGAGCAGCGGCGTCGCACCAGTGTGCAGCGCGGCAGGCGTCGAATCTAACATCCGGTGTCACGCGTATCAGGAGTGAATGCCTCAATACTGTGCTAGTTTGGACGCCTGCGTAAGTAGGGAAAAAGCGCCAGCCCTTGCCCAACTCTTTGGCAAGCGAAGACCCGGCGTGATTCTGGGCAGGCTTCCCGACCGTTAGCTGCCTTTCCGTAGTTACACGCTGCAGCACCCACGAAAACGCCGAACAACCTGTTGCAGAATTGTGACGGTGGAAACAAATCGGATTCGCAACGGCGCGGCTGACGCGAAGTTGAGCAGGATTGTTCGGCCTGTGTACGATCGCGGTTTTTGCGCCGATCATGCCGCTTGTCCTTGCGCCCAATGGTCGCGGAAAGCCGACAAAAATAGGCATAAGTGGAACTTTCGATCTCCACTCAGGGTTGCTTCACCGCTCGTTCGATCCTCGCCAATGTTCGCGAAAACCGCTGCAGCGCAGCGCGTTCTTGATGAAACTTACGCCATGCCATGGAGAAAGTTGAGGCTTCTCACTTCATGCGAACGGCGCAAGGGTCGCCGCCAAGGGCCTCGATCATCGATCGTCAACTTGGGGGTATTTAGGATGTCTCGTCTACGCAGAACATTGGCAGCCGTGGCGCTGTCGCTTTCCAGTCTCATTCCGGCGGGCTTTGCCAGCGCCGCCGACTTGCCGGTCAAGGCCAAGGCAAAGCCGGTCGCCGACCTGCCGTTCTTCCTGGTGATCGACGACCGGGTGTCTTTCTCCTGGATGCCCAAGGGTACCGATCCGGGAATGTTCACCGTCAATCCGAATGGCTCGATCAACGGTACGACCGCCAAGCAGGTCTATTCGTTCACCCATTTCGACCTTTGGGCCTACGGCACCAACTTCTTCACCATCTCGATGTTCAAGTCGGGTCATAACGATCCCGCCTCGCCGTGCACGAATGCCGGAACCATCTTCGGGGTTCCCGCCGATTGCGCAGGCGCAACCGAAATCTATGGCCTGTTCCGCTCGACCTTCGGCTGGAACGAGATCTTCAACACCAAGGCCTTCACCATGGGGCCGCTGCACAACGTCTCGTTCGAAGTCGGTATGGACGCCAACACCGAAAACAACTTCCTGGCTCCGGCCAAGCGCGACGTCGTCGCCGGTCTGCAGTTCGCCTTCGACCTGCCCTACAAGGGCTACTTCAACGTGGCGCCCTTGGTGTACTGGGAATTCGCCAACCACAACGCATTTGACCAGTGCGGCCTGTTTGGTCCCGGCGTCCCCGGCGTAACCTGCCTTGCGGACGGCAACACCAAGTACAACGCTACGTGGGCGGTCGAGACGAACTACTACATGGATCTGGGCTTCCTGCCCGAGAACATGCAGTTCTGGTCGATCAGCGGCCGCGCTGCCTGGTACGGACCGAAGGGCGATCAGAACCAGCCGCTCACCGGGCTTGGTGTCGGCCGCTTCAGCACGGCGACCAAGACCGAGTTCAACGCCGAACCGATCCGCCTGACCTTCGACGCCAGCAAGGCCTTTATCGGCCCGAAGTACTCTCACTTCGTTGATCTCTGGGTTGCCTATCGCTACTGGCAGAACAAGTTCGGTCTCGATCACAACGCGTCCCCCGGCGTCTGCACGATTGCGGCAACCGGTCAAAGCACCAACTCCTGCACCGAATCGACCGTCTATGGCGGCGTGACAGTGAAGTTCTAACCGCCTGATCCTTCTCCAGGTGAAAAGCGATGGCGCCGCGATGTTCCCGCGGCGCCATTTTTCTTTGGGTGATTTGCGGCGTAGAGCGCTATTTGTTCCAGACGCCGGCGTGCGGTGCCGCCGCTTCGTCCTCGAGCAGGGGCCCGACCACCTCGGTCGGTCGCTGCCCGCTCTTGAAGACTTCCCGGCACGGCAGATCGAGGGTCGGATTTTCCGGGTGGTTGCCGGTGAGATCCCGCAGCCGGTGTTCGCTCAAGCCGTAGACCAGCCGGCCGATGCCGGCCCAGTAGATCGCGCCCGCGCACATCGCGCAGGGCTCGGCGGAGGAGTACAGCGTCGCTCCCTTGAGCACGTCTGGACTGAGCGTCTTGCAGGCCTGCGTCGCCAGCAGGCGCTCGGCGTGCGCGGTGCCGTCATGGGAAGGCATATAGCCGTTCTCGGTCTCGATCAGCACGTTCCGGTTCTGATCGACGAGAATGGCGCCGAAGGGGTGATTGCCGTGAGCGATGGCGCGGCGGGCGACGTCAAACGACCGCCGCAGGAAGAGTTCGTCGAGTTTTGCTTGGTCCAAATCTGAAGTGCTGCTCATCGCCGCTCCCACCGCTCCGTCCATCATGCAGATGGCGGATGCGGCAGGCAAGCGAACTCCAAGCGAACTCCAAGCAAGCTCAATGTCCCGCCATGTGCCGACCGACCTCCGTGAGATCGGCTTCGCTGGCGCGCGCTTCATAGACGAATTCGCCGTGGAACATCACCACAAGCCGGTCCGAGAGTTCGAGCAATTCATCGAGGTCTTCGCTGACCAGCAGCACCGCCGCCCCGCGGTTTCGTGCTGCCATGATCTCGGCATGAATCTGGGCGACCGCGGCGAAGTCCAGTCCGAAGCAGGGATTGGCAGCGATCAGCACCTCGACTTCGCCGCCGAGTTCGCGCGCCAGCACCGCGCGCTGCACGTTGCCGCCCGACAGCGCCGAGATCGGCGTATCCGGCGTACGGGTCTTGATCTTGTAGAGCCCGATCTTGCGCTCGGCGTCCTCGCGAAAGGCGGCGCGGTTGAGCCACCAGCCGCCGCTGGCAAACGGTGCGCGGTCGAATTCACGGAAAGCGATGTTGTCGGCGACGCTCATGCCGCCAACGCAGGCGTTCTTCAGGGGTTCCTCGGGAAGCAGCGACATCTTGTGACGGCGCATTTCCTCGCGGCTGGCGTGATAGACGTCGCCGATCACGCGGATCTCGCCGCTCTCGGCTTCGCGCTGACCGGCGAGCACTTCGACGAGTTGCCGCTGACCGTTACCGGATACGCCGGCGATGCCGACAATTTCGCCGCCGCGAACGGCGAGCGAGACGTTATGAACCGCAACCCCGCCGGCGTCGTCGAGCGCATTCAGCCTGTCAAGCTCGAGCCGCGCCGCACCGACTTGTCCGACGCGGGCCGGCTGAACCGTCAGTTCCTCGGCGCCGATCATCATGCGGGCCATGCTGTCCGGCGTGAGATCGCTGACCTTGCCATTGCCCGCTAGCTTGCCGCGGCGAAGGATCGTGACCTCGTCGGCGAACGCCATCACCTCGCGGAATTTGTGCGTGATCATCAGGATGGTCAGGTCGCCATGGACGACCATGTCGCGCAACATGCCCAGCACTTCGTCGGCTTCGCCCGGCGTCAGCACCGAGGTCGGCTCATCCAGAATCAGAAAGCGCCGCTTCAAATAAAGCTGCTTGAGGATTTCGCATTTCTGGCGCTCGCCGGCGGAAATATCCGACACTTTTGCATTCAGCGGCACCTTGAAGGGCATGCGGGCGAGAAACGCCTCGAGTTCCTTCTTTTCCTTCGACCAGTTGACGACCGCAGGCACGTCGTCGCGCGCCAGCACGAGGTTCTCGGCTACCGTCATCGCCGGCACCAACGTGAAATGCTGGTAGACCATGCCGAGCCCCAGCGCGTGGGCGTCCTTGGGGTTGGCGATCGTCTGTTCGCGGCCGCCGACCAGGACGTCGCCTTCGGTCGGGTGGTAATAGCCCATGATGCATTTCACCAGCGTGCTTTTTCCCGCGCCGTTCTCGCCGAGCAGCGCGTGGAAAGAGCCGGGCCGCACCTTGAGCTGAACATTGTCGAGCGCGGTGAAATCGCCGAACCGCATGGTCATGGCGACGGCATCGACGCCAAGCGCGCCACTGGGCAGCGGCGTTTCGCCGATGATCATGACAGGGCTCCGATCAGCGCCGTGGATGTCGCGACCGCGCCGAACACGCCGCCCTGCATCTTGATCATCTTCAGCGCATGCTCGTGATTGCTCTTGTCGGTGGCGGCACAGCAATCCTCGATCAGCACGCATTCAAAGCCGCGGTCGTTGGCTTCCCGCATCGTGGTGTGGACGCAGACGTCGGTGGTGATGCCGGTCAGCACGATGTTCTCGATGCCGCGCAGCCGCAGCATCAGTTCGAGGTCGGTAGCGCAGAACGAGCCCTTGCCGGGCTTGTCGATGATCGGCTCGCCGGGCAGCGGCGCCAGGTCCGGAATGATCTCCCAGCCGGCTTCGCCGCGCACCAGCACCCGGCCGCAAGGGCCGGGATCGCCGATCCCGGCGCCGATCTGCCGCGACCGCCACTGCTTGTTGGCGGGCAGGTCGGTGAGGTCGGGGCGGTGGCCTTCGCGGGTATGGATGATGTGAAAGCCCTGCGCGCGCATCACCGCGAGCAGTTTCTTGATCGGCTCGATCGGGGCGCGGGTCAGCGAGAGATCGTAGCCCATCTTGTCGACATAGCCGCCGACGCCACAGAAGTCGGTCTGCATGTCGATGATGATCAGCGCGGTGTTTGCCGGACGCAGGTCGCCGTTGTAGGGCCAGGCATAGGGCTCGGATTTCAGGTAGCGTTCGGGCATGGCTGGTTCTCGCTCATCGGTATTATCGGGTGATCGACAGTTCGGCCGGCGCGCCGGTCAGCGTGCGCTTCGGCGAGCAGGTGATGATCATGATCGCCAAGGTCAGGATGTAGGGCGCGGCATTGAACAGATGATAGCCGGAGGTGACGCCGACCGATTGCAGCGCCGGTCCAAGGGCTGCGGCGCCGCCGAAGGCCAGCGACGCCCACATGCACAGCATCGGGTCCCAGCGCGCGAAGATCACCAGCGCCACCGCGGTGACGCCCTGTCCGGAGGAGAGGCCTTCGTTCCAGCTGCCGGGATAGAACAGCGACAGGAACGAGCCGCCGATCCCGGCGAGGAAGCCGCCGACCATGGTGGCGCGCAGCCGGATCGCAAGGACGGAATATCCCATGGCGCGCGCGGCATCCGAACTCTCGCCGGCGGTGCGGATCAGCAGGCCCCAGCGCGTGGTGCGGAAGGCCCAGTATAAAACAGGCGCCAGCGCAATGCCGATCAGGAACAGCACGTTGATCCGCAGCGCGGCGCGAACCTGCGCGATATCGCTCCACCAGCCGAAATCGATCGCGGGCAGCCGCGCCGCGGTCGGTTCGATCAGCGGCTTGCCGAGATAGAATGCGAGGCCGGTCCCGAACAGCATCAGCGCGATGCCGACGGCGATGTCGTTGACCCGCGGCAGTGAGCAAATTCCGGCATGGAGCGCGCCGAGCAGCGAGCCGGTCACGCCGGCGGCGAGCACGCCGAGCCAGGGCGATCCGGTGAGATAGGAGATGCCATAGGCGCTCATTGCGCCCATCACCAGCGTGCCTTCGAGGCCGAGATTGATGCGGCCCGAGCGCTCGGTGATGCACTCGCCGAGGCTGACGAACAGGAATGGCGTGGAGACGCGGATCGCGCCGCCGAATACGGCGAGCGGCACCGTCCAGAGTCCGATCGTTCCATCCGCCATGTCAGGATTTTCCCTTCAGGAAGCCGATGCGGCCGTACAGCGCGTCGCTGGCGAGCACGAAGACGAAGATGATCCCCTGCAGCACCAGCACCGAAGCATCCGGCAGGCCGAGCCGGCGCTGCAACAGGCCGCCGCTGGCGCTGATGCCGCCAAGCAGGATGGCGACGGGAATGACGGCCAGCGGATTTTGCCGCGCCAGGAAGGCGACGAGTATGCCGGTAAAGCCGTAGCCGGCGGCGAGGTTGGCGTTGGTGCGGCCCTGGACGGCGGCGACTTCGACCATGCCCGCCAGGCCGGCGCATGCGCCGGCCAGAAAGCAAATGGTCAGGATCAGTTTGCTGACGCCCAATCCCACGATCTTGGCGGCGCGGATGTTGCCGCCGGCGACGCGCGCGGCAAAGCCGAACACGGTGTGATAGATCAGGATATAGGACGCGACGGCGGCCATCACGCCGAACACCAGGCCCCAATGCACGTCGGTGCCGGGAATGCTGCCGATCATGTTGGCGGCGCCGATCTCGCGCGTCGACGGCTTGTTGAGGCTGGCGGGGTCGCGCATCATGCCCTCGACCAGATGGTTGAGGATCGCGAGCGCGATGTAGACCAATAGCAGGCTGGAAATCGTTTCGTTGACGCCGCGGTATTGCCGCAAGCCGCCCGCCAGCATGATCCAGAGACCGCCGCCGATCATCCCGGCGCAAACCATCGCAATCTGCACCACCAGCGGCGGCGCCCATGGCATCGCCAGCGCGGCGCTGGTGGCGGCGAGCGCGCCGATCAGGAGCGCGCCTTCGCCGCCGATGATCACCATGCCCAGTTGTGCGGGCAGCGCCGTGCACAGCGCGGTCAGGATCAAAGGTGCGGCGCGGGTCAAGGTGTTCTGCCACGAGAACCAGGTGCCGAATGCGCCCTGGTACATATAGAAATAGAGGTCGAGCGGGCTCTTGCCGAACAGCGCCACGAAGATTCCGAACACGCCGAGCGCGCCAAGCAGCGCCGCGCCCGGAATCAGGATGTATTCGATGGTCACGCCGTAGCGCTGGAGGAAGCCGGAATCGGCGGCCGGAGCTATTCCGGCCGCCTCCGCTGGATCCGCCACGTCTGTTGTCACGAAGTCGCTCCGATCACGCCTTCGACAAGGTAGTCCATCTTCTCGAGTTCTGGATCCTTCTGGCCGCGATCGGTGCCCGCGGTGATCACGGCCTTGCCCTTGTTGTCCATGATCGGGCCCTTGAAGATGGTGTAGGTGCCGGCCGTGAGCTTGGCCTTGATGTCGTCGGCATGCTTGCGCGCTTCCGCCGACACCGCCTCGCCATAGGGCGAGCATTTGACGATCTCTTCCTTCAGGCCGCCGCGATAGAAGTTCGGGATGGCCTCGCCGGCGGCGATCATCTTGACGAATTTCGGATACAGCGCTTCCCAGTTCCACTCGGCGCCGGTGAGATAGGCTTTCGGCGCCAGCGGCGACTGGTTGACGTGATAGCCGCAGACCATCGCGCCGCGGCGCGCGGCGTTCTCGACCATGGTCTTGGGACCATCGACGTGACAGGTCAGGACATCGACGCCCTGGTCGATCAGGCTGTTGGTGGCTTCGGCTTCCTTGACCGGCATCGACCAGTCCCCCGTGAAGATCACCTGCGTGGTGGCCTTGGGGTTTGCAAGTTTCGCGCCGAGCGTGAAGGCGTTGATGTTGCGCAGCACCTGCGGGATCGGCTTCGCCGCGACAAAGCCGAGCTTGCCGCTCTTGGTGGAGTAGCCGGCAACGATTCCGGAAATATACTGGGCCTCGTCGATATAACCGAAATAGCTGCCGGCATTCTTGGGATCCTTGTCGCTCCACAACCCGCCGCAATGCTCGAAATGGAGTTTTGGAAACTTGTTGGCCATCTTGATCATGTGCGGATTGTAGTATCCGAACGATGTCGGGAAGAGCAGGGAGGCGCCGTCGAGGTTGATCATCGACTCGATGGTCTTCTCGACCGCGTCGGTCTCCGGGACCTTTTCTTCCTCGACCACCTTGAGGCCGGGCATTTTTTTCAGCGCCGCCGCACCCTGCGCATGGGCCTGGTTGTAGCCGTAGTCGTCGCGCGACCCGACATAGATGAAGCCGATCGTGGTGTCGGCCGCCGCGGCGCTGCGTGCGCCGAAGGCCGTGCCAAGCGTCAGCGCAGCACTTCCCTGCAACAAGTGCCGTCGTGAAATCCTGCTGAAATCCATGTGCCTGCTCCCTCTCGGCGGATGATCCGCCACCAAATTCGCAGCCGCGCCGACACGGCGGAGCTTAAAGGGGAGTCGCAAGCTTCGTGCCAGAGCACCTTTGATGAGCATATTTAATTAACTATTTGAAATGACAACATTATCTATAGGTCGGTGCCGCCGTTCAAAGTTTGTGCAGGAGTCTGTTAGTCTAATTTATAGGCATGATTTTATCATTGTATGCAAGGCGGTTAAGCAATTCTTGGCTCCGGCCGGGGGCTCCGGATGCCTGCACAAGGCGGGGATCGGTCTTTTGTCGGCTGCTCAAGCGGAGCGGGGCTGCTACCAGTGAAAACGTCCGGTTGATGGTTGCGTCGCATCCGCTAGCATTGAACTTGTATCGATTGAGAAAGCGCGGATCGGCGCGGCGCTGGATAAGCATGAGCAGGACAGAGGCGGCAGCTGCCGGGACGAGACGATCATCGCTTGGCGACGAAATCGTCGAGCGGATCAATCAGCTCGCGGCCATTTCCGAGACGCCTGAACATCTGGCGCGGATATTCCTGACGCCCGAGCATCGCACCGCTGCCGATCTGATCCTCTCTTGGATGCGCCAGGCTGGCATGAGCGCGCATCTCGACGCGATCGGGAATGTCTGCGGCCGCTATGAAGGCGAGCGGCCGGACCTGCCGTGCCTGATGCTGGGCTCGCATTACGACACCGTGCGCGATGCCGGCAAATGGGACGGGCCGCTCGGATTGATCACGGCGATCTCCTGCGTCGCCGATCTGTACAAGAGAGAACGGCGGTTGCCGTTCGCGATCGAGGTCGTGGGCTTTGCCGACGAGGAGGGGGTGCGGTTCGCCTCGACGCTGCTCGGGAGCCGGGCCGTCGCCGGAACGTTCGTCGCGAGTGTGCTCAATAGCCGCGACCATGCCGGCATCTCGATGCGCGAGGCGATCGTGCAGTTCGGCCTCGACCCCGACCATATCGGCGCCGCCGCGCGCGCCCGGCGCGAACTGCACGCCTATGTCGAATTGCACATCGAGCAGGGACCGGTGCTGGAGCAGAACAACCTGCCGGTCGGCGTGGTCACGGCGATTGCCGGCGCGACGCGGCTGGCGGCGCACCTGACCGGCATGGCCGGCCACGCCGGCACCGTGCCGATGGCGCTGCGGCGCGACGCGCTGGCGGGAGCATCCGAATGCATCGTCGCGATCGAGGAGTTTTGCAAGACCGGCGAGGGCGGGCTGGTCGGCACCGTCGGCTATATCGACGCCATGCCCGGCGCGACCAACGTGATTCCGGGCCGGGTCAATTTCACCATCGACATCCGCGCCCCGACCGACGCGCACCGCAAACTCGCCGTCGCCGACATCGTCCGGCGGATCGAAGCGATTGCAAAGCGCCGCAATCTGGCGCTGCAGGTCGACGTCACCCACGAAAACCGCACCGTGCCGTGCGCGCCGTGGCTGAAGGGGCAGGTTGCGGACGCCGTCGCCGCCGAAGGCTATCCCGTGTTTGAACTGCCGAGCGGGGCTGGGCATGACGGCATGGCGATGATCGATATCGCCGACGTCGCCATGATCTTCGTCCGCTGCCGCGCCGGCGTCAGCCACCATCCCGACGAGCATGTCGACCTGGCCGATGTGGATGCCGGCGCTCGGGTGTTGTTGCGGTTGATCGAGAATTTCCGGCCGCGGGAGATATCGTCGTAGGATGGATAGAGCGCAGCGAAACCCATCAACTTTATGGCTGAGTTCGCCGCCGGTGGGTTTCGCTTCGCTCTACCCACCTTAGGGGGCTAAAGCACGACACCGTAAGCAAGCGGAGAGACGAATCAGGGCTGTTTGCGTACTAACTGACGGTAGCCGACACACCAACATCCTTTATCCAGACATATGAACAGCGATATTTCATTTCCATCCCATCGCGAATACCGATTTTACCAGGGGCTTGTTGCCACCTGTGTCGCCAACTCCATCCAGGCGGTGAATTTTCTCGGTGATCGATTCCTGAGAAAGACCCATGGCCTGTCGTCGGCCCTCGATGAGCTGTACCGGCACGCGATGAACAGTGCGTTTTCCGCGACGGAATCCTTCCTTGTCACGGGGGCGCCGCACGCAACCGCCTATTATCCCCGGGACTTCGCCTGGTTCTATCCCGATGTTCTCGATCCCGAGACCATTATGGATTCCGAGGACGCCGTCCGGCGGGTTCGCTTGCTCGAAAAAAGTGTCCGGCTGATGCTGGAGGCCGTTCGCGCCGATGTCGTCACGACGACCCTCATCCCGGCGGGACGCGATCGGTATCTTGGCGTCAATTATTTCTCGCGGCCTTCGGATACGCTGTTGGGCATCCTGGCAGGTCTGGAACAGATTGTTGGCGCGGACCAGAGGCCGTCTTCCTATCTGGTGATGTCGCAGGGCGCGCATGCGGGCCGCTTGCTGCTTGCGGAGTATCGTGAGGATCTGAAAAGGGCGATACTGCAACTGGCGAAATCGCTGGAGCCGTTCGACGATGGCGGCGCCAGATATTTGCTTTGTGACGTGGCCGCGCCCCGTTCCGCGGTAACCGACACCCGCGCCGAACACAGGCGGTTCGTCACCAACGCCTGTGTCTACACGACATTCCTGCGCGGCGTACAACTCGGGGTGATTGACCAGGCCGAGCTGGAGCGAGAGCTCGGGCGCGAGTTATCACAACATAAGAAGGAGCTTCTCCTTCTGTTCGGCAGGCACGGCTATATCAGGCATGCGCTGCAGTCCCCCAGCGTACCGCCAGCGTCTGCCATCGCCCTGGATTTCGTCAATGTGCACCGCGGATTTTGGGATTTGAGCGACGCTGGCGAGCGCGCTTTATTCGCAGCCACGACCGATCTGGTCCTCGCTGAACCCCGGTTTCGTATACCAAGTACGTCTCACTTCCTGGTATCAGTGGATAACCCGCAGAACAAGATGATCCACAGGATTGCAGCTCCAGCCTACCAGGGACGTTCTTCCTGGCCGACGTTCAATGTCGAATTCGCGGATCGCATGCTGGACTACGATGATTTTGCGGGAGTCGATACATACCGGTCCCACGCCCGGGAGATATTGAACGACATTCGAACCGCCACCGAGACGCATGGCGGATATCAGGAACTCTTGTCCGAAACAGGTCTCAAATACCGGACATGGGCCTATCGGGGAGCGGTTGCGCACTCCTGGTTTCCTCGTTTCCTTTCGGTCTGGCGAAGGGCATTCGGAAGCCCGCTGCTCAAATGGAACTAGGGATTTATCAATTCGATTCCTGCATTGCAGGCACCATTGCTCATCGTTTTGAAAGCGCGGGATTGCGAATCTGCGTTTGCACTGAACACGTCATGGCGAGCAGGGGCACGTCCGCCGTAGCTCGGCGATAAGGCGGAAGCGACGAATTCTGATGCGCTGAGTCCGAAATCTTCGGTTCTACCCGCAATGCGTTGAGCGAAAACCATAAACCCCGGGCGGTCGAGCGGCGCTTTGGCGGGCGACCCCCGCTCGCTGTCATCATCCTTTAACGGAACTGACATGTTGCCGCAGCACATCTGACAACTGCGCCCCTTAACGTTCGCCCGGGCACTTGCTGCCTGCCGAACCATTTTCCCCCGCATTCATAACAAAAGAGGGCGCGTCATGCTTCCTAAACTGACCAGACGTCTACGCGATCGTACTGTCGTCACCGCAGCGATCCTGTCGCTGATGGGACATGACGTCTACGCGATGGACAACAACGCCTTCGGAGACAACAGCAACGGCCGCCGGACCGAAAGCCCGATCAAGCACGTGATCGTCATCATGGGAGAAAACCGGACTTTCGACCATGTGTTCGCGACTTACAAGCCGGGCCACGGCGAACGCGTCGACAATCTTCTGTCCAAGGGAATTGTCAACGAGGACGGCTCGCCCGGCCCGAATTACGCCAAGGCGGCGCAATTCTCGGCGGTCGTCAACAACACCTTCTCGAACAGCCCGGGCCAAAAGACCCCCTACAACAATTCGACCAACAAGCTTCAGGCGCCCGGAACCTCGTACGCGCCGCAGCAGTGCTATACCACCGTGGAACAGGCTGCCCTCAACGGTCCGGGGTGCCTCTCCACGCTGTCGGAAGCCGCCCGCGGCGATTACGGCCTGCGTCCGCAGGATTTGCCGCTGCTGACGACGGGTGCGACCGGCATCGCGGGCAATTCGCCCGATACCCGCATCCTGAGCTCCAGCAACCTGCCGAACGGCCCCTATCCTTTGGTAACGGTGGTGCCGGGCGAAGCCACCCAGAGCCTTTATGCGACCTACGGCGGCAGCCCGGTGCATCGCTTCTACCAGATGTGGCAACAGCTCGACTGCGATGTCAGCAAGGCCACCGGCCACAATCCGAGCGGATGTCAGGCCGATCTCTTCCCCTGGGTTGAGCAGACCGTCTCTTCCGGCAGCAACGGCAATCCGACGCCGCATCCGCTCAACGAAGGCGATATCGCGATGGGCTTTTACAACGTCGCCAAGGGCGACGCGCCCTATCTGACGGAACTCGCCCGCACGTACACGCTCAACGACAACTATCACCAGCCGGTGATGGGCGGCACCTTCGCCAACCAGATGATGTTCGGCTATGCCGACGCGCTGTATTACGCGGACGCCAAGGGCGATCCCGCCACCCCCAACCACGTTCTGGTTCCGGGTTCGAATCCGCCGGTTTTCGTCGATGAGGTCGAGAACCCCAATCCGGCGCCGGGCACCAACAATTGGTACAGCAATGACGGCTACGGCGGCGGCAGCTACACCAATTGCTCCGACTTCACGCAGCCAGGCGTCGCCCCGATCGTCAACTATCTGACGGCGATCCACGTGCCGCCGAATTGCGCGCCGCACGCTTATTACCTGCTCAACAACTACGTCCCCGCGTTCATCGGCAGCGGCGCCCAGGATCCGATCAATAACGGCCCGTTCACGCTGCCGCCGGTGATCAAACAGCAACACATCGGCGATGTGCTGAGCCAGGCCCACGTATCGTGGGCGTATTTCGGCGAACGCTGGAACGACTTCAAGACCGCACCCGGCGAAGGCACGAACTTCGGCGCGCTCGACCCGGTCGCCTATCTGTATTGCAACATCTGCAACCCGTTCCTCTATTCCGCCTCCGTCATGAACAACCCGGCGGCGATCAGTGCGCACATGAAGGATACGCTCGATCTTTATGACGCCATCGCCAAAGGCAATCTGCCGGCCGTGTCGTACGTGAAGCCGAGCACCTTCAACGACGGCCATCCTTCCTCGTCCCGGCTCGATCTGTTCGAATCCTTCGCCCGTCGGATCATCGAACAGGTCAAGGCCAACGATGAGCTGTGGGAGTCCACCGCCATTCTGGTCACCACCGACGAAGGCGGCGGCTATTACGACTCCGGTTACGTCCAGCCGGTCGACTATTTCGGCGACGGCACGCGCATTCCGATGATCGTGGTGTCGAAATATTCGCAAGGCGGGCACATGTCGCATGAGTATTCCGATCATGCCTCGGTCGTGAAATTCATCGAACGCAACTGGCATCTGCCCAAGCTCTCGACCCGGAGCCGCGACAACCTGCCGAACCCGCAGACCTCCGACGACAATCCCTATGTGCCGCAGAACCGACCGGCGATCGGCGATCTCTTCGGCAATTTCGCCTTCGCGGATCATGGTGGCGGGGATCACGGCCAGCACGGCGACGACCACGGCGATCACTGATCGACAAAGGCCGTTCCCGCCAGGGAACGGCCTTATCGCCATTTCACACGCGTATCAAGGGCCGGATCACCATCCGGCCTTCGTCATGGAGCTGCCCCCTTGAAAACAATCGCGCCGCCGCGGGCTCCCGCACCGACGATACCGGCAATAGAGACAGCGCGCCGCGCCTTTGCCGGCGGAGATCTGGCGACGACCGAGCGGATTTGCGCCGAAGTGCTCGCCCGCACGCCCGACGAAGGAGCCGCATGGGCGCTGTTGACGGAAACTGCGTTGCAGCGCGGGCGCCCCGACGCGGCCATCGTCTGCGCCAATCGCGCGGTTGCCCTGATGCCGACGGATCCGATCGCGCTCATTCTGCGCGCAAAATGCCTGTTCGTTTCCGGCGAGGCGCGCGCCGCGTTCGAGGCCGCCGAAGCCGCCGGTCAGATCATCGGCGACGCTCCCGAAGCGCAGGACGCGCTCGGCGCGATCTTCGGCCTGCTCGGCCTGCACGCAAAGGCGAAGCAATTGTTCCTGCGCGCCGCGGCCGCCCGTCCCGACGTGCCGCAATATCTGTTCAATCTCGCGGCGACCGAGCGAATGACCGGCGCGCTGCAGGACGCCGAAGCGCATTGCGATTTGGCGATCGCGCGCGACCGCCACTATGGCCTCGCTCATTATTTGCGCTCCGACCTGCGCATCCAGACCGCCGAGCGCAACCATATCGAGGAGATGGAAGCGCTGGTCGGCGAGGGCAGGCTGACGGGTCCGAGCGAGGTCCTGCTGCGGTTCGCGCTCGGCAAGGAATGCGAAGACCTCGATCGCCACGACCGCGCCTTCGAGCACGTCGAGGCCGGCTGCGCGCTGCAGCACGGCTTGCTCGCGCGCGATTCCGCCGGCGGGATCGGGGAAATCGACGGCATCATCCGCGCACATACGCGACGCTGGCTCGACACTGCGCCGGCGGGTCACAGCGGCGCCGCGCCGGTGTTCGTGACCGGGCTGCCGCGCACCGGCACGACGCTGGTGGAACGCATCATCGCCAGCCACTCCGCGATGCATTCGGTCGGCGAGACCGGTGTGTTCGCGGCCGAGATGCACCGTGCCATGACCACGAGCCCGGCCGGCAGCGACCTCGGAGGCATCGGCGAGCGATATATGGACGCGGCGACAGCACTTCGCGTGCCGCCGGACGCTCGTTTCGTCGACAAGACGCTGGAAAACTATCTCTACTGCGGACTCATTCACGCAGCCCTGCCGGCGGCCAGGATCATCCTGGTGCAGCGGCATCCGATGGACGCGTGCTGGGCAATCTACAAGGCCCACTTCCGCGGCAAGTTCCCGTTCTCGTATGATCAGATCGAGCTTGCGGATTACTATCTGGCCTTTCGCCGCCTGTCGCAGCACTGGCGGGAAGTGTTGCCGCCCGATGTGCTGCTGGAAGTCAATTACGAGGACATCATCAGAGACCAGGCGGCGGCGAGCCGGGACATTATTCGATTCATCGGGCTACCGTGGCAGGACGACGTGATGCGCTTTCACGAAAGCCCGGCGCCGTCGGCGACGGCCAGTGCCGTTCAGGTGCGCCGCCCGATCTACACTTCGTCGGTCGGCAAGTGGCGGCCGCATGCGGCGCGGCTGGCCCCACTGCGCGCCCGGCTGTTGCGCGAGATTCCGGAAGCGGAACTGGCATGACGGCTCATCGCACATCCCTGATGTTGGCGATCGCATCCGCGCTCCTGCTGGCCGGCGGCAATGCCGCGCTGGCGCAGCTACGGGTGGACGGCAAGCCGGAGGCGGTCCATGTCGAAGCCCGCGACGTGCCGCTGCAGGAGGTGCTGTCCGTGCTGCACGACCGGTTCGGTCTGCAGTACCGTTCGGACGATACGCTGGAGACGCGCAAGACCGGCGTCTTTGACGGGCCGCTGCAGCGCGTCGCCGCACGCATCCTCGAAGGTTACGATTTTGCGATGAAGATCACCCCGCAAGGCATCGACGTGCTGGTGCTGCGGCAAAACCGACCCGGCCAAACCACCGTGGCAGTCGCTTCGGCGATGGCGGTCAGGCCGCCGATGACTGCGGCCGAAGTCAAGCACTACGCCAGCGGGCATATTCGCTAGACGCTTGCATCGCGTCCAAACCGATGCCTTCAACCGGCAAAACCGGACAACCTGCATTTCCGGGATTACCCCCAACCGGACATACTGCAGACATGCCAAAATCGACGCGAATGACCCAACTCGGTAGTGGAGTGCGCATCGCAGCAGTGGAAACAATGATGATTAAATGCCGCCGGGGAGATGCCAGCCTCAATCGCTGTGGCGGCGCACACTGCTATCGCCAAGGCTTGATTGTCACGCGCGCGGGATTCCGGCGTCGTGTGTCACTAAGCGTCGACTAACCAAACCGATTTCGCGCGCTACTGGTGTTGCAGTACCGGATTGAACCTCCACGGAGGAAATTCCGATATGCTGAACCGGCCTTAATCTTCTGGTGTACTCCGACATTTGTTATTTTGTCCGCTGGAATGCCAATCAAGAAGCCGGGGCTCACTTGGACTAACAAAAATCAACTCCGTGGACCGCTCATTCGACCGAGCGGTCAAGGCTTACAACGAGGCCGAGCAGGCTCTCGGCCACCATAGCATCAGGAGGTTGATCATGACGTGCATCTCGACATTCCGTTTGGTGAGCGCGTTTGCCGCGCTTGCGTTCGCAGTAGTGCTCGTCGTCCTGGGCGGCAAGGCCATTTCCGCGCAGGACAAGTACACTGTGCAAGTGCCGAATGGGCTCGCGTTCTCTGAGTTCAGGGGATACGAGGACTGGCCAGTGATCGCGATCAGTGAGAACGAAGGCCTTATTGCTGTGATCGTGGGAAATCCGGCAATGATCGACGCCTATAAGGAAGGCGTGCCCGGTAATGGCAAGCCTTTCCCGGACGGCGCGAAAATGGCGAAAATTCATTGGACACCGAAAAAACAAGAGGCGTACCCCGGTCAGCCATCCGTGCCAGGTACCCAGCATGACGTTGATTTCATGGTGAAGGACAGCAAGAGGTTCGCGGATAGCGGCGGATGGGGATGGGGCGCGTTCGACTATGACGCGGCGGCCGATACGTTTAAGCCCTCTACCGCAGCCTCCAAACCGCCGCAGGAAAACGACGCGAAGTGCGGGTTCGCGTGCCACACGGTGGTGCAGAACCGCGATTACGTTTTCACGGAGTACGGAAAGAGGTGAGTATCGGATAGCGGGAGCTAACGAGGTTGATTAGTCCGAACCAGTGCTCGTTCTGGATTGAGGTCGAAGCTTAAGGCAGGGCTAGGGCGTAGCCCGCCGCGTGACCGGCAGCAACAATGCCATACGGCGGCCCTACCATCTCGCTTAAAAACCAGTCGAGAAAAGCGGAAAGCGCCTGTGGCGTCCAATCGATTCTCGGGCGCGCCTGGTCGCCGAACCCCGGCCAGTCACCTGTCACAACCCGGAAACTCGGTGTGAGCCTATCAAGGAGTGGTCGCATCTCTTCGCGCGTTGAAATCGAACTCAGAGCCGGCAGCAAGACAACTGTTGGACCGTCGCCGGCGAAGTCCATGCCCAGCGTGACCTGCATTCCTTTCCACATCCAACGTATTTGTCGCGCTATTACCGTTTGGTGATCTTTTTTGTGCGAGGTCTCATTGGCAGCGTAGGCCGACGCCAGCAAAGCCCTTGACGGCGTAGGCTTCCCTGTCGCTGCGGGAAATTCTCGAAAAGTATATCACGCGCCAATAGCGACGCGCACAGCGCCCAACTCGTCGATCAAGGTACCACATCGATTCCCACAACGGGAGAAAACCTGGATCGTGCACATTGCCCAGGGATTCGAGTTTCTCGGATTTGAGATCGGGACGCGGCAAAGGCAGATTTAAGCTGACCCGCGACGCCATCATCATCGGCTGCACGGAAGCGCTCAAGTCGGCGAATACAAACCGCGCGTCTGCTAGAAGACGTCCTTCGGTAGTCTTGCTCGGTCAAAACCTGATCCGGCGCCACCAGGTATTTGGCTGGTCGCTCCGCGTGCGATTCCAACCTACACCGCGGGCGATTACTTTGCCGCCATCGTCTCCAGTCACTTCCAAGTCGACGATCGTATCGCTCTGAACTTTTATAATCATAGCGGCGTGTAGCGCGCCGGTGCTGTCGCAGTAAATCACCGTCTCGCCGAGAGAGCTGTTTTCCAGCAGGCCGTTCTTCGCCAACGTAGGCATCGCTGTCATGGTCACCGCCAACACGATTGCACTCACAATCTTTTTCATTGTGCCAACCTCGGTTGTAGTTTCCTTTCCTCTGCAAACATTCCCGGTCGTCGGTGTAATTTCAGCCTTGGGCGATTTTAAGGAAATCGGCGGTCGGGCGCGCCGACCAGGGAATTGCGCCGGATCATCCACGGTCTCGACCCGCTCGCGCGACTTGGTCGGCAGGTGGGTGCGGCCACTACTTGTCGCCTTCTGGAGGACGCATCATTTGCATCCAGCAACGACCTCTGGCGGCGGATCCGGCGCGAGGCTGAAATGGATGACTGTCCTAACGGAGCTCTTACCCCTTCATGATAGGCAAGGCCTCAGGCAACAATAGAGAGGACCGAACCGCATGATTAGCCTGATAAATGTCTTTACGGTAGTCCGGCCAACCAGCACCGGCTTCTCGATTTGCTGGCGCGCGCGACCGCGCGCGCGAATCTGGACTTCCGCTGTTGGCGCGTCTGAGACATTCGGCGATGTCTGTTCTTCGGTCGCTAACAGGGGAAAAGCGGACGTAACGCGGACATCCCATTTCGGTAGCGATTGACCCGAAGGCGACCTTGGGAAAATCAGCTAATGAACTCGTTAGATGCAATTTTCTCAGCGTCGTAAAGGGTTCAGGCTTAAGGCCCGGCACAAAAGCATGGAGTAGCGGCGCCGGCCGAAAGTTCGGCCAAGCGCGTACTCGACTACGCATCAACGGCCCTGTCTCGCAACCGGCGAGAGGCTGATCGAATAGAGGCCCAGCTTGGCAGAGTCCCTGGTGTGGCCGGCCGTGAGGTCGCGGGACTTAGCACAAGCGGCACGCTCCCCAGGACAGGCAGCAGCCCGCGCAACCCACGCAACCCGCGCAACCCACGCAGCCACCGAAGCCGAACCCGAACCCGCCACCGCCGCAACCTCGGCAGCCGCCGCAACCTCGGCAGCCGCCGCAGCCTCGGCAGCCGCCGCACCCGCCGCCACCTCGGCAGCCGCCGCAACCGCATCCGCGGGCTAGCTGCACGCCGCCGCCAACGTTCTCCCTATCGAAGAGATGGAACGTGGCGAGACTGACGTCGGCCACTTCCTCTTCGCTAAGAACGAAGCGCTGATTGGGCGAGGTATTGTCAGATTGCGGGATACCGGCAGTGGGCATCGTGGATGCGGATGCATTACCCACCAGCGAGAGACCCAGTCCGGCGGCACCCAGCACCTTCACGGCGGCGGCTTTGGTTGTGCGTTTCTGCTTCGAAGCTTGCTTGACCTGTGGCATGGTCGCATCCTCCGTAAGTTCCTGTGAAAACGCTTGGCAAGCGTGCGCTCGGCGAAACCGGCGCGCAAGGATTACCTGTGCCATAAAATGCGAAACATCTCATCGAGTTCCATTCATCTTCATGAACAAGATCGACACATAACCGCTTTTGGTTGAGCAGAATCCCGCCAGCCGCGTACATACAGCAGCATGGACCTGTATGCCCGGTATTGGCACTTTCGGCCCTCGCGCGATGGCTTGCTTCGCGGAGCCGGTCAACGGGTGGCGCTTAGCTCCACCCGTTGGCTCGCAATGACGGATACCCTTGCGACCTGATTGCCCGACGGGCAAATCACTTGCGCGTCTTCGCACACCGCGAGTCAAGCCCCGTTGCGGAAAATATTCCGCTTGCCCCGTCGGGCAAATCAGTGATTTGAATCCGCCCGTCTCACCCGACAAGAGGGGCGGCTCGCGATCGTCACGAAACGTGGGGTGGGATGCGGTGGACGCGGATGTGCCGACGACGAACGGCACTGATGCGGAGGGCGAAGTCGTGTGGTCCTGACGCCCCGACGCTGGCGTCAAGTTGGCGGGAAGTATCCCGCCGGCGACGGTGACAAGAAAGCCGGTCACCGGGGAGAGCGCGCTATAAGCCGTAAAACCATTGCGCAGGGAAGGCCGGATGCTCTCCGCTGAACCTGTATGCTCGTGTGCGTGTTCTTATGCACAAACTGCACGCGAGACCGCGGGTGCAGCGCGCACCCGGCTTTCCCTGCGCCCTCTGATTTCAAAGGGCGAAGATTTCCAGAAAACCTCGGGCGCATCGTGCCGCGAGATCGCTGAGGCATGCCCAATCGTCATCACCCGCGAATGCGGGTGATCCAGTATTCCAGAGGCGCTAGTGATTGAACCGAAAGGCCGCGGCGTACTGGATACCCCGCATGCGCGGGGTATGACAGCTTCGTATGGCGCCGCACCATCTACGTCATTGCGAGGAGCACTTGCGACGAAGCAATCCATTCTTGCCTTGCGGCCCAATGGATTGCTTCGCGGAGCCAGTCATCGGGCGGCGCTTTGCGCCGACCCGTTGGCTCGCAATGACGGCTCAGAATCAGCCCTTGCTTTACTCCGCCGCCTTCGCGGTCTTGCCGAACATCCGCGTCGGCGCCGGAAAACCGCACGACGTGCCGTCGGTGACCTTGACCTGGTCTTCCCAGGGCAGGCGGAAGGTGCCCGCGACCATGTCCTGCATGAAGGTGTAGGGGCAATCCATCGCGCCGCCCTTCACCGCGACATAGCCGCGGTGCCAGAGCTGATAGATGTTGTTCTCGACGCCCCAGTTGATCCGCGCCTCGCGCACCAGGTCGGGGCGCACCTCGGCGGTGATGATCTCGTCGGCGCGTCCGGTGGTGCCGTGCGCGATGATCGTGCCGTCGAAATTCACGATCATGCCTTCGCCCATGGAATCGAACGAGCCGTCGGAGCCGCACATGCAGACATTGGCGGTCACCATCAAATTCTGGAACGCATTGGCCTGGTTGGTGAAGCGCCAGCTTTCGCGGATCGGCGCGGTATAGCCGGCGGTGCGGATCATGATCTCCGCGCCTTTATAGGCGCATTCGCGGGCCATTTCCGGGAACATGCCGTCGTGGCAGATGATCAGCGCGATCCTGGCGCCCCTCGGTCCCTCGATCACGGGAATGCCGATATCGCCGGGCTCCCATGGCTCGACCGGAATCCAGGGATGGAATTTGCGATAGTAGAGCTTGATCTCGCCGTGGTCGTCGATGATCAGGCCGGAATTGTAGGGATTGCCGTCGGGGTTGAATTCCATGATGGAAAAGCAGCCCCAGATCTTGTTGTCGATGCACGCACGCTTGAAGGACGCGACTTCGGGGCCGTCGAGCCGGCACATGATTTCGGGATTGGTGTCCATCGACAGGCCGTGCAGCGAATATTCGGGAAACACGACCAGGTCCATGGTGGAAAGATTGCGCCGCGCCTTGCCGACCATGGTGACGATGCGCTCGGTCTGCCGCGCCAGGTCGGCGCGGGTCACGACCACGGGCAATTGCAGTTGAACGAGCCCGATCACGACGCCGTTGGGCGATTTGTTGAGGCCGCCAAGTCCGTTCATGCTGTCCTCCCGTCAGCCGGCGCGCGCTTCGATGCGCGAAATGCTGCCAGCGCTGTTTCCGTCCGATCCAATCGTCATCAGCAACAATTATGCCAGCCTTGCCCCTCCCTGCGCAAATCAAGTGCATCAAAAAATCCGCACATCCAATAAGCAAATGCACGTCATCAAAGCGACGCACAGAGAATAAGCAACTGTTCCGTCGACGATCAACAAATTGAAAACATGACGGATTCCGTTTTATGGAAACGCCAAACCGTATTGTACACAATGGCACGCGCCTTGCTTGGCTAAGTCCAGGAGTTCTCTCGTTCGGGACGCGTACGTCATGACGAACTCAAGTGCTACCTTCGGCAAAGTGGCGGCGGAACCAGAGCCGATCGAGCTCGACTGGACCAAAACCGCACTCCTCATCATCGACATGCAGCGCGATTTCATGGAGCCCGGCGGCTTCGGTGAAACGCTGGGCAATGACGTCTCGCAGCTCGCGCGCGCGGTGAAGCCGATCGCGGCGGTGCTGAATGCTGCGCGCGATACCGGCATGCTGGTCGTGCACACCCGTGAGGGACATTTGCCCGATCTGTCCGACGCGCCGCCGGCGAAAGTCGAACGCGGCGCGCCGAGCCTGCGCATCGGCGATCCCGGACCGATGGGGCGGATCCTGATCCGCGGCGAAGCCGGCCATGACATCATTCCCGAACTCTATCCGCTCGACAGCGAGGTCGTGATCGACAAGCCCGGCAAAGGCGCGTTCTACGCCACCGAGCTTTCCGACGTTCTGCAGAAATACGGCATCGAGAATCTCCTGGTGTGCGGCGTCACCACCGAAGTGTGCGTCAACACCACCGTGCGCGAGGCCAACGACCGCGGCTATCGCTGCGTCGTGCTGTCCGACGGCTGCGCGTCCTATTTCCCCGAATTCCACGAGATGGGCCTGAAGATGATCAAGGCCCAGGGCGGAATCTTCGGCTGGGTCACCGATTCAGCCGCGGTACTGGAGGCACTTTTACCGGAGACTTCAAAAATAGCTGTATAGCGGGGGTTTGACATGAGCACGAGCATGACGGGGACGGCCGGCAAGTCCGAATTCAAGCCGGTATTGTGGACACCCGGCGACTGGAACGCTTTCTTCGGCTTCGGCACCAACATCCTCGTCAACATGCTGGTTTTGACCGGCCTGTTGCGCTTCGTGCTGAAGATGCCGGACTCTCTGGTGTTCGGCCGCATCCTGCCGGCGCTCGGTCTGATGATGTGCCTGTCCACTTTCTACTACGCCTTCCTCGCCTATCGGCTCGCGGCGAAAGCCGGCCGCAGCGACGTCTGCGCGCTGCCGTCGGGCGTCAGCGTGCCGCACATGTTCATCGTCACCTTCGTGATCATGCTGCCGATCACGATCAAGACTGGCGATCCCATGAAGGGCTGGTCCGCGGGCCTCGTCTGGGTGTTTTTCCAGAGCTTTATCCTGATGATCGGCGGCTTCATCGCCCCGTACATCCGCAAGATCACCCCGCGCGCCGCGCTGCTCGGCACGCTCGCCGGAGTATCCGTCACCTTCATCTCGATGCGGCCGGCGCTGGAAATGTACATGACGCCGCAGATCGGCCTGGTCTGCTTCGCCATCATTTTGGTGAGCTGGTTCGGCGGCGTGAAATACCCGAAGAGCATCCCGGCGGGTCTGGTCGCCATCGCGGTCGGCATGATCATCGCGTGGGGCTCCAACCTGTTCGGCCTCGGGCTCGGTGGCCTCAGCGTCAAGGGCGTCGGCGCCGCCTTCGCAAGCTTCGGCTTCTCGGTGCCGATCCCGGCCGTGGGCCAGGTGTTCTCCGGATTCGAATTCCTCGGAATCATTCTGGTGACGGCGATCCCGTTCGGCATCTACGATCTCGTCGAAGCCATGGACAACGTCGAGAGCGCGGAAGCCGCCGGCGACGAATATCCGACCACCCGCGTTTTGACCGCCGACGGCGTCGTCAGCCTGATCGGCTGCCTGATGGGCAATCCCTTCATCAACGCTGTCTATATCGGCCATCCCGGCTGGAAGGCGATGGGCGGGCGGATCGGTTATTCCGCCGCGACCGGCATCATGGTGGTCGTGTTGTCGTGGTTCGGCATCATCACGGTGCTGCTGGCGCTGGTGCCGGTGGTCGCGATCTCACCGATCCTGCTCTACATCGGCATGCTGATCGGGGCGCAGGCGTTCCAGACCACGCCGGTCAAGCACGCGCCCGCTGTGGTGCTGGCGCTGACGCCGCATCTTGCGGCCTGGGCCAAGCTTCAGATCGACACCATGCTCGGAGCTACCTTGAGTGCGGCCCAGACGGTCGGTGCGCTGGCTCCCGACAAGGTCGGCGCGGTCAAGACCGCGGCTATTGCCTCGCTTCCACAGCAAGGCGTGATCTACCACGGGCTGGAAGTGATGGGCGGCGGTTCGATTCTCGCCGGCCTCGTTCTCGGTGCGATCGGTGTCTTCATCATCGAGCGTGATTTCATGAAGGCTTCGGCCTTCGCGTTCGCCGGCGCTGTCATGACCTATTTCGGCTTCATGCACGGCGAAGCGGTCGGCATCGGCGGCGGATTGGGCGTGACGCCCGGCGTGGCACTGGCCTATGCCGTGATGGCGGGTGGCCTGTACGCGCTGGGCAAGACCAGCACCAGCGAGAGCTACAGCTCGCATCCGGAACTGTCGGCGGCGCCGGCGGAGTAGTACGTGTCCCTGGAGCCCGGTTCTGATTTGATCAGAGCCGGGCGTCGGCTTCACCCGCCCTTGACGGCGCCTGCGGTCAGCCCGGCGACGATCTGCCGCTGGGCGAACACCGTCAGCAGCAGCACCGGAAACGTCACGATCAGGGCTGCTGCCGCCAGCGGTCCCCAGCTCAACTGATCGAACGAGATCATGTTGTAGACGGCCACCGGAAGCGTGCGCGTCTCGCGCCCCGCCAGCACGATGCCGAACACGAAATTGTTCCAGGAAAAGATCACCGCGAGGATGAAGGCGACGGCCAGTCCCGGGCGGGCGATCGGTAGCGCCACGTGGCGGAACACCTGCCAGCGCGTGGCGCCGTCGATCAGGGCCGCTTCCTCCAGCTCCAGCGGCGTGGTCTCGAAATAGCCGATCATGATCCAGATCACGATCGGCACCGTTACCACGAGATGGATGATGATCTGCGGCAGCAGCGTGCCGAGCAGTCCGAGCCACTGGAACAGCAAAAACAGCGGAATCAGATAGGACAGTCCCGGCGTGATGCGGGCGATCAGGATCACGATCGCGGATTTGTGCGCGGCCATGCGCGCGATCCCGTAACCGGCGGGCACGCCGACCAGCATCGCCAGCAACGTCGCGCTGCCGGTCACGATCAGGCTGTTGACGAAATAGGTCAGGAACCGGTTCGACGCCAGCACGTCGGCGTAATTCTTCCAGGCAAAATGCTCGGGGATGAAGACCGGCGGGTAGGCGGCGTTATCGACCTCGAATTTCAGCGACAGCGAAGCCATCCAGAGGAAGAACAGGATGGCCGGCGACACGATGACGAACACCGCGAACCAGAGCCCGACCTTGCCGAGGATTTGACGGGCGCTCATGCGCCACCGCCGATCTCGGTCCACAGCGTGCGCTGGCGCAGATGCAGCATCATGGCGGCCATCGCAATGATGAGCAGGAAGAACACCACCGCGATCGCCGAACCATAGCCGAGGTCGTAATAGATGAAGGCGACGCTGTAGAGATAGAGGTTGATGGTCTCCGACGCCGAACCGGGCCCGCCTTGCGTGATCGCGAAAATGATGTCGAAGCTTTTGACGGCGTCGATCATGCGGATCATGCCGGCGATGAACAGGAACGGCGTGATCAGCGGCAGCGTTATGTAGCGGAACATCTGCCAGACGCCGGCGCCATCGATCTGCGCGCTCTCGTACGGTTCGACCGGGATCGCGGCGAGGCCGCCGAGCACGATCAGCATCACGAGCGGAGTCC
Source organism: Bradyrhizobium erythrophlei (assembly GCA_900129675.1). Lineage (GTDB taxonomy): Bacteria > Pseudomonadota > Alphaproteobacteria > Rhizobiales > Xanthobacteraceae > Bradyrhizobium > Bradyrhizobium erythrophlei_A. The sequence continues at coordinate 1,391,687 of FSRD01000002.1, forward strand.
ACTGCCAGGTCTCGACCAGCACCAGCGAAGGGATCACGGTTGCCGGGTGAAATACCCACAGCTGCGGCGGCAGGCCGACCAGCGAGAGCAGATAATTGAGCACGCCGAGTTGCGGGTGAAACATCATGGTCCAGACCAGCGCGATCGCGACCGGTGTCGCCATCATCGGCATGATGAACACCCCGCGCAGAAAGCCTCGCCCGGGAAATTTGGCGTGGAACACCACCGCCGCCAAAGTGCCGAACACCAGCGGCAGCAGTACGGAGAGAGCCGTGTAGAGAATGGTATGCCCCACTGCCTCGACGAAGCGGGGATCGTTCGGCAGCCGCAAATAGTTGGCGAAGCCGACAAAAGTGGTCGGCGAACCGACCTTCCATTCGTTCAGGCTCATCCAGATCGTGAACAGCCACGGAAATATGATGATCGCGAGCACGACGACCAGCGCCGGGACCACGAACGGCCAGTAGGACGGCGGCCGCCATTCACGCTCCGGCGCGGCATCGTTGTCCGCCGCGGCCGGAGTAGTCTGTGTCAACGCACTCACGCTTTCTCGCTGCGCTCCAGGATCGGGCGGTACTGCTCGTGGGCCTTTTTCAATTCCGTTGCGGGATCGGCGCCGGCCAGCGTCGCGGTAATCGCCGCGCCGACGAGGTCGCGGAATTCGGCGACCGGAATCACCACGGGCAGGCCGAGCTTGCTGATCTTGGCGGAATCGATCACCGATTGCAGCCATTCCTTCGGCATCTTCACACCCTTCTGGATCTCGGGATCGTTGAGAATGGAGTTACGGAACGGCACGCCGCCGCCCGCTTGCAACAGCCGCGCGCCCTGCGTCTTCGACACCGCCCATTGGCACAGGAGATAGGCGGCTTCCTTGTTCTTGCTCGCGGCCGCGATCCCGAGGCCATCGCCATAGGTCGCCGAATATTGTCCTTTGGGTCCGGCCGGCACGATGGTGTAGCCGACCTTGCCGACGACGCGCGAGGCGGCCGGGTCTTCCAGCGGCGGCGCCCAGCCGACGCCGTCGATCCACATCGCCGAGCGGCCTTGCGTGAAGGACGCCATCGACTCCATCCAGTTGAAGCCGGCGACGCCGGGCGGGGCAACTTTTGTCAGCAGCGTTTGATAAAGCTTGGTCGCCTGGATCGCCTCCGGGCCGTCGGTCAGGATGTTGCCCTTGGAGTCCAGGAATTCGCCGCCATAGTTGAGAAAGAAGTTGGTCCACAGCGTCATGTTGGCGTTGCGCAGGCCGCGCCCGACGAAGCCATAGGTGCCTTCCTTGGCGTCGGTGAGCTTTTCGGCCGCGGCGACCATCTCGTCGAAAGTCTTCGGCACCGCGACGCCCTTCTTCTGGAACAGCTCCTTGTTGTAATAGAGGATGAAATAGTCGACCGACCACGGCAACGAAAGCATTTGCCCCTTGTCGTTCCTGGCGTATTCCAGCCCGGCCGCGGAAAAATCGCTTTCGACGAGGTCGGGCGCGGTGAGATTCGGGTCCTTCATGTAGCCGGTCATATCGGCGAGCCAGCCGGCTTTCTCGAACTGCCGCTTCTGCACGTGATAGCTGACGTGAACGACGTCAAAGCTGGGCTTGCCCGAGGCGAGCTCGATCACGGCCTTCTGGCGCTGCTGCTGCTCCGGAATCTGCTCCGACTCGACCTGAATGCCGGTGAGATCGGTGAATTCCTTGATGTACTTTTGCAGATTGTCGCCGCGCGGCCCCTTGGCGAGGACCACTTCCAGCTTGGTACCGGCGTATTTTTTCCAGTGCGGTTCCGCGCGCGCGGGCAATCCGGTGAGGCTGAGTGCGCCGGCCGCGGCTGTGCCGGCCAGCAATGCACGGCGCGAGATCAGATGATCGTTCATGGTTTCTCTCCCTGGGGTCGGCTTGTATTTTGGGAGAATACTAGCGCGCGCGAGCGGTGTGCATAGCCCTAATGTGCGCGGTATCGCAGTGCGATGGCCGCGCGCACAGGGCCTTCACGAAGGCGAGCAACGTGCCATTGCCCGCAGCAGGCGGCACACAGATGGCGCCGCTGCTGTGGACGCCGACCGCACCGAGCGCTTTCTCCGCCGCTGCGACATCGGCTGATATCACAAGACCCGCACCGCTGCGTTCGGGCAGGCCTGCCAGCGAAACGCCGGGATAGCGTTTGCCGAGCTGATCCTTGGTCAGGAACACGAAGTCGGCGCGGTCGCCGCCGGACGGCACCGCGATGGCGCCGTCCGGTTCAGCCCGCACATCGCGATCGATCAAGCGCGACAGATGCGCGGCGTCCTTGGCCGGATCAGGCGTAACGATCAGCGCCTGCTTCAGGCGCTTGGCGCCATTGGCGTGTTTCATCAACTCGGGGATCCAGACGGTTTCGCGCGTCTTGTGCTGGCAGGCGAAGATGCGCACGCCGCCCGGCGCTTCCGCGGTCGGCCATTGAAAGGTGCGGAATTTGGCCGCCGACAGCGTGCCGTCGGGCATGGTCACCGGCCGCTCGAAGTCGGTCGGACCGATCGGCACATAGCCGCGTGCGCGAATTTCTTCGGCGCCGGCGGCCGAATCCACCGCGGTGAAGGCGATGCGCTCGATGCCTTCGCCGCGTTTTTCCAGAAACGCCCGCGCCGGCGCATTATGTTCCGTCGGCGTCAGTACGCCGAGCAATTCCATATAATCAGGGTCGAGCATGATGGTGTAATTGCCCGATCCCATATGCGCGCTGTGGGTGCCGCGCGGCGAAATCGTGAACCCCAGCCGCTTCCAGTTTTCGGCGGCTTTGTCGAGGTCCTTCACCATGACGACGGCGTGATCTAGTCCGATGACGTTTTTGAGTGCCACTCTTTTATTTCCCCGGCATGGATTGAAGGTTTAAGCTAACCAGATCGATCAGGCGCCCGCAAGAAAGGATCCCGATGAATACGACAGACGTCCGCTGGCCCGACTCGCTGTGGGCCGCGGCGACGCCGCCCGGGCCCGATCTTCCGGAATTGATCGGCATGCAAGCGGCCGATGTCATCGTCATCGGTGCGGGCTTTACCGGACTCTCGACTGCCTTGCATTTGCGGGAAGCCGGCGTCGACGTTGCGATCGTCGAGGCAGCGGAGCCGGGTTGGGGCGCGTCCGGGCGCAATAATGGCCAGGTGATTCCAACGCTGTCGCGGCCCGACCCCGACGACATCATCGCCAGGCACGGCGCGGTCGGCGAACGCTTTGTCGGCATGCTGCGCGACAGCGCTTCGACGCTGTTCGAGGTGGCGCGGCGCTACAAGATCGAGGCCGAGCAGGAGCAGGCCGGCTGGGTTCAGCCGGTGCATTCGCCAGGCCGCATCAAGATCGCCGAGCGGCGGGTGCGGCAATGGTCGAACTACGGCGCGCCGGTCGAGTTGCTGTCGCGCGAGCAGGCGCGCGACATGCTGGGCTCGGACGCGTGGTACGGCGGCTTCTGGAACAGGACCGGCGGGCACATCAATCCGCTGGCGCTGGCGCGCGGCCTCGCGCGCGCCGCGCTCGGTCTCGGCGCGCGGATTTATGCGCGCTCGCCGGCGGAGAGTTTTGAGAGGCGCAACGGCAAATGGGTGGTGAAGACGGCGAAGGGCGAGATCTCGGGCCGGTCGCTGGTGGTCGCGACCAATGCCTATAGCGGCGAATTCTCGAAATCGCTGGTGCCTGATATCGCGACCGAAGTGATGCCGGTGCTGTCGTGGCAGATGGCGACGCAGCCGCTGTCCGACAATGTCCGCAAGACCATCATCCCGGGCCGGCAGGCGATGTCCGATACCCACGGCGAGCTCTATTTCGCGCGTTACGACGCGCGCAATCGCCTGGTCACAGGCGGCGCGGTGATCGGCCCCGGCAACAAGGCCGAGCGGCTGAAGGCGCGGGTGACGGAGCGGCTGCAGCGGCTGTGGCCGCAGATCGGCGAGGTCTCGTTCGATTATGTCTGGAACGGCTATGTCGGGATGACTACGGACTTTTTGCCGCGCATTCATCGGCTCGGACCTAATGCCTTTGGCTGGACCGGCTGCAACGGCCGCGCGGTGGCGCTGACGATTCCACTAGGCGGTGAGTTGGCGAAGGCGGTTCGCGGCGTGCCGGAGAAGGAATTGGCGCTGCCGTTCACGGAGCCGGTGCCGATCGTGGCCCATGGGCTGCTGCGCAAACTGGCGCCGCTGATGCTGCTGGTCTACCGCCGCCGCGACGCGCGGGAGATGTAGAGCAAGGAGGGTCGCGCAACTCAAAGTGGAGATTTAGGCGAGTATGCCTCTGCTGGCGAATAGCCACGGACTCGCCTTGCGGAAACCACGACGTGATGCAGGCGTTATTACGGTATGGCAATCCTGGGAGGTGGGCATGGCGAGGAAGCGCATCGGCATTCTCACGGGCGGCGGCGACGTCCCCGGCCTCAACGCGGTCATCAAGAGCGTGACTTATCGCGGCAGTGAGGACGACATCGAGGTCGTCGGGCTCCGCCGCGGTTGGGAGGCCCTTACCCATCTGAACCTCGACGACCCCGCCAGCAAATCTCACTACCTCATTCCGCTGGATCGTGAAAACACCCGCACCATCGACCGGCGCGGCGGCACCGTGTTGCACTCGAGCCGCACCAATCCGTCCAAAACGAAAAAGCTGCCTCATCATCTCGTCGGCAGAGACTTTCCATTCTCAGAGAGTACCAAGGGCGGCATCGCAACCAAAACGTGGGACCTCACGGGGCAGGTGCTGGCGAACCTCTCGGGGCTCGGCATCGAACACCTGATCGCGATCGGCGGCGACGATACGCTGAGCTATGCGGATAAGCTTAACGAACTCGGCGTCAAGATCATCGCCATTCCGAAGACGATGGACAACGACGTCCGGAACACCGAGTACTGCATCGGATTCTCGACCGCGATCACCCGCGCCACCGATGCCATCCAGCGGCAGCGTACCACCGTCGGCTCGCACGAACGAATTGGCATTTTTCGGATCTTTGGCCGTGATGCCGGATTTACCGCGCTCTACACCGCGTACGCGACCTCGATTCGATGCGTCATACCGGAATACAAGGTCAATCTCGACGAACTGATCCAGTTGCTGCTCGAGGACAAACGCGCCAACCCGAGCAATTATGCGCTGATCGTGCTCAGCGAGGGCGCCGAGTGGGAGGGCTACAAGGTGCAGGAATACGGCGAGTCCGACGCCTATGGTCACCGCAAGAAGGCTAGCGTGGCCGAAGCGCTTGCCGACGAGATCAAGCGGCGCACGGGCGAGGAGACCATCGTCTCCGACCTCACCTACGATCTGCGATCGGGCGATCCCGACTTCATCGACAAGCTTGTCGCCCTGACCTTCGGCAACATGGCCTACGATGCCGTTTTGGAAGGCAGGACCGGCCTCATGTCGGCGCTGGTCGATGGCCGCTACGACCTCGTGCCTATCCCTGACGCCAGACTCGGGCCACGCAAATTGGACGTCGCCAGCACGTACAACACGAAGCGCTACCGTCCCATCTACGCCAACAAGCGGGGGTTGCCGATCTTTCTCAACCGCGCGTCATAGTACGGGGAGCGGCAATCCGGACCGTGGCATCATCGGCTGCTGCGGTGCGTCGTAAGCGCGTATCGACACGCGGTTGCTGGAGGGCCATAATGCAGCCGAGGAACCCATCAGAGGTTCCTTTCATGGATGAGCAGCGCCGTCGCCCCGGCGCAGCGAGCGCCGAGGCGACGGCGCTGAGCTGCGGTCGGAGGAAAGCTCATGAGACTCACTGTTTCGGTCATCAAGGCTGACATTGGTTCCGTCGGCGGGCACACGAAACCGTCTGCACGCATGATGGCGACTGTCGAGGGCGAGGTCGCTAAAGCGATCGACAATGGTCTCTTGATCGACGGTTTCGTCCGCCACACCGGCGACGACATTGCGATCATCATGACGCACACACGGGGCGAAGGCAGCTCCGAGGTACATCAATTCGCATGGAAAACGTTTCTCGCCGCCACATCGGTCGCGAAGGCTTCCGGGCTCTATGGCGCCGGCCAGGATCTTCTCGTCGACGCACCTTCCGGAAACGTTCGCGGTGCCGGCCCGGCCGTCGCCGAGCTCAGCTTCGAGCACGGCCTCTCGGGTGCGAGACCCGCGGAGTCCTTCATGGTGTTCGCCGCCGACAAATGCGGCCCCGGCGCCTACAACCTGCCGCTCTATCTGGCCTTTGCCGATCCGATGTATTGCGCCGGGCTGATGCTGCCCCCGATGATCAAGGGTTTCCGTTTCCATGTCATCGACATGGATAACACGGGTGGCGACAGCGTGATCGAACTCGACGCGCCCGCGGACGGCTACCATATTGCGGCGCTGCTTCGCGACAACGAGCGCTTTGGCATTGACCGTATCGTTTCTCAAACATATGGCGAGGTCGCCGTCGCTGTTTCGGCGCAGCGCCTTCACTCGATCGCAGGCAAGTACACTGGCAAGGATGATCCGGTTGCGATCGTCAGAAACCAGGGGATTTTTCCGGCGCCAGAAGAAATCATCTCGCCGTTCGCCAAGGCGCACTTCGTGGGCGGCGATGCGCGGGGCTCGCACGTGATGCCGTTGATGCCGGTGCCACTTAACACGCCGGTGACGGGTATGTACTGCCTGCCGATCGTTTCCTGCGCCGGCTTTTCGATCGACAAGGACGGAAAATTCTCGGAGTCGTATACCGATTTCTTCGACAACCTTGCGTGGGATGAGGTCCGTCAGCGCGCCCAGCGCAAGGCGATCGAGATGCGCAGCCAGGGCTGGTCCGGCGCCGCGATGCTGCCCTATTCCGAGTTGGAGTATGGCGGCTTCCGCGACACTGTGTCCGCGCTTCTCAAGCGTTTTCGGCTGCGCGAGGAGCGCAAGCCGGAAGCGGCCGAGTAGAGAAACGCTGCGTACCGCGCGTGCCTGGTTACACCGTCGCCGTGGCGTGCTCGCGCGCGAACTTGCCGCCGGGGATCGCGGCGAGCAGCGCCTGCGTATAGGGATGCTGCGGGTTGCCGAACACCTCGGCCGCCAGCCCTTGCTCCACCACGGCGCCATCCTTCATCACGGCGACGAGATCGCAGATTTGCGCGGCGACCCGGAGATCATGGGTGATGAAGATGATGGACAGGCCGAGCTGCTGCCGCAACCCGGCGAGCAGTTTCAGCACCTGCGCCTGCACGGAAACGTCGAGCGCGGAGACCGGCTCGTCGGCGACCAGCACGTCCGGCTTGAGCGCGAGCGCTCGCGCCAGCCCGATGCGCTGGCGCTGGCCGCCGGAAAATTCGTGCGGAAAGCGGTCAGCCGAGGACGGATCGAGGCCGACCAGCGCGAACAGCTCCTTGGCCTCGGCGATGGCTTCCGCCCGCGGCGTGCCGTGCACGATCGGTCCTTGCGCGACCAGTTCAGCCGCTTTGCGGCGCGGATTGAGCGAGGCGAATGGATCCTGAAACACCATCTGGATATGACGGGTTTCGCGGCGGAACTCCTCGCGGGTGAGTTTCGCCCAGTCCTTGCCGCCGAGCACGATCGATCCGGTCTCAGGATCGATCAGCCGTACGATGCAGCGCGCCAGCGTCGATTTGCCGGAGCCGGATTCGCCGACAATGCCGAGCGTCGCGCCCCTCGGCAGGTAGAGCGATACGTCCTGGACCGCCGGCGTCACGCGCGCGCCGCGTCCCAGAAAGCCGCCGGTGCGATAGGTTTTTGACACGCCCGATATGGTCAGGATGTTCTTGCCGGAAATGATGCGCGCCGGCGGCGCCTTCAGCGGCGGCACGGCGGCAATGAGCTGTTTGGTGTAAGGCTGCCGCGGATCGTTCAAGACCTGCGCCGCCGCACCTTGCTCCACGACCACGCCGTGCTGCATCACCACCACGCGGTCGGCGATCTCGGCGACGACGCCGAAATCATGGGTGATGAACAGCACGGCGGTCTTCCTGCGCTGCTGCAGGTCGCGGATCAGCTTCAGGATTTGCGCCTGGGTGGTGACATCGAGCGCCGTCGTCGGCTCGTCGGCGATCAGGAGTTTCGGGTCGAGCGCCAGCGCCATCGCGATCATGGCGCGCTGGCGCTGGCCGCCGGACAGCTCGTGCGGGTAGGCCTTTGCCGCGACTTTGGGGTCGGGGATGCGGACGTCTTCGAGTAGCGCCAGCACTTTGGCGGATATCTCGGGTTTCGACAGCTTTGTATGGATCGAAAACATCTCGGCGATCTGATCGCCGATGGTGCGCAGCGGATTGAGCGCGGTCATCGGTTCCTGAAAGATCATGGCGATGCCGGCGCCGCGCACCTGGCGCATCTCGGCGACGGAAGCGGCGCAGAGGTCGCGCCCTTCGAACACCATGCGGCCGCTGTCGATTCGAACCTCGTTCGGCAGCAGCCGCATGATGGCGTTCGCCATCATCGACTTGCCGGACCCGGACTCGCCGACCACGCACAGGATCTCGTTCGAGGCGATCGACAGCGACACGTCCGACAGCGCATGCGGCCGGTCCGCGCCCTTCGGCAGGCTCACGCCGAGATGTTCGATCGAGAGGACGGCGTCGGCGATCTCGCTCATCGGCTCTTCAGCCTCGGATTGAGCGCATCGTTGAGGCCCTGGCCGACCAGCGACACTGCGAGCACGGTGACAAGGATTGCGATGCCGGGGATCGCCGAGACGTACCACTGCACCCGCAGCACGTCGCGGCCGAGCCCGATCAGATTGCCCCAGGAGGCGACGTTGGGGTCGGACAGCCGAAGGAACGCCAGCGCGCTTTCGAGCAGGATCGCGACCGCCATCACCACGCTGGCGTAGACGATGACCGGCGGCATCGCATTGGGCAGGATCTCGCCGAGAATCAGCTGAAGGTCCTTCATGCCGAGCGTTCGGCCGGCCTGGACGAATTCGCGGTTGCGCAGCGACAAAAATTCGGCGCGGGTCAGCCGCGCCGGCACCGGCCATGACACCACGCCGACCGCAATCGTGACGGTGGTCAGCGTCGAGCCGAACACCGCGACCAGCACCAGCAGCAGCACGAAATTGGGCAAGGTCTGGAACGCCTCGGTGATCCGCATCAAGACATTGTCGACCCAGCCGCCATAGTAACCGGCAAAGGCGCCGACCAGGATGCCGATCAGGATCGCGATCGCGGTCGCGACGCCGCCGATCAGCAGCGAAATCCGCGCGCCGTAGAAAATCTGGGCGGCGATATCGCGGCCAGAATTGTCGGTGCCGAGCAGGAAGCGCGGATTGGAGAACGGCCAGATCAGGGGACGTCCCGCCAGCGCCAGCGGATCGCGCGGATAGAGGAAGCTGGCGCTGGCGGCCATCGCGATCACCACCAGCAACAGGATCAGGCCGGCGACCGCGGCGGGACTGCGAAAATAGCGTTTGAGCGCGTCCATGCCTTTAGCCCTCAGCCGCGATGCGCGGGTCAAGCCGCGCATAGAGGAGATCGACGATGAAATTGACCACGATGACGAGCAGGGCGGAGACGAACACGATCCCGAGCAACGTATTGAGGTCGCGCTGCACCACGGATTCGTAGGCCAGCCGCCCAAGGCCGGGCAGCGAGAACACGCTTTCGACCACGACGGAGCCGCCCAGCATGGTGCCGGCCTGCAGGCCGATCAGCGTCACCATCGGCAACAGCGCGTTGCGCAGCACGTGGCGGGTCACCACGCGGGTCTCGTCGAGGCCCTTGGCGCGCGCGGTCCTGACGTAATCGAGGTTGAGGACTTCCAGCATCGAGGCGCGCATGATGCGTAGATAGATGGCGAGAAAGATCAGCCCGAGCGTCAGCGTCGGCAGCACGAGGTGTTTTGCGATGTCGATGACGCCCCAGATGCCGGTTTGCACGGTCCCGATATCCTGAAACCCGCCAGCCGGCAGCCATTGCAGATAGATCGAGAACACCACGATCGCCATCAATCCGAACCAGAACGACGGTGTCGCGTAGAAGATCAGGCCGAGCGTCGAGATCAGCGTATCCGGCCAGCGGTTGACGCCGCGGGCGGCGATCACGCCGAACAACAGGCCGAAGAAGAACGCAAAGGACAGCGAGGCGGTCATCAACAGGATCGTCGGCGGCAGCCGTTCCAGGATCACGGTCGCCACCGGTTTGCCGTAGATCGAGGAGAAACCGAGATCGAGGCGGATCAGCCGCCACAGATAATTGCCGAGTTGCACGGGAACTGAGAGATCGAGGCCATAGAACTTGCGTAGCTCGCGTGCGGTCGCAGCATCGCCGCCGCCCATCTGCGCCATCAGCGCGTCGACGGTGTCGCCCGGCGCCAGTTGCAACAGCAGGAACACGCCAATCAGGATCAGAATCAAGGTTGGGATCGAGGCGGCGAGACGCCGCCCCGCGAGGCCAAGGATACGCATAAGCCTATCTTGACGGATATGGTGTCAGGCGGAAAGCCAAAGATCGTGCCAGCTTGCCGAGCCCCAGCGCGGGGTATTGGAGTGGTTGCGCGCCTTGGCCGATATCACCGTGACGAAAATCTGCTCGATCGGCATCCAGACCGGCAGTTCCGTATTCACCTCCTTGACGAACTCGGCATACAACGCCTTGCGCCTGGCCGGGTCGATCTCGGTGGCGGCATCATCAATGGTCTTGTCGACGGTGGCATCCTGCCAGTCCCATTGGTTGGTCCAGGGCGCGCCCTTGGGCTGGCCCGAGCGGTACCAGACCGTGGTCGAGACCGCGGGGTCGTTGCGGTATTGATGCCAGCCGCTGGCGAGATCGAAGGCGTGCCCGTCATAGACCTGCTTGAGGAAGCCGCCGCCGTCATTGCGCACGATATCGACGGTAATGCCGACTTCGCCGAGGGATTGCTGGACGAAGGTCGACCACAGCGAGATATCCTCGCCCCACGGCGCCGGCAGCAGTTTTAACGAAAAGCGCGTGCCGCCTGCGCCGGCCTTGAAGCCGGCCTCGTCGAGTAGCGCTGCCGCCTTGGCCTTGTCATAGGGATATTGCGGCGTGTTGGCGCCGGGATAGAAATCGGTCGAAGTCGAGGGGATCGGCCCGGTGCCGAGCTTGGCAAAGTCACCGAGGAAATTGTCGATGAAGAACGGCACATTGATCGCGTGCGCGACGGCGCGGCGGACGCGAATATCCGACAGCTCCTTGCGGCGAAAATTGAACTCGATGGTGTTGGTGCGCGCGTTGCCTTCATTGCCCTTGGTCGAGACGATGAAGCGCTTGTCCTTGGACAGCCGCGCCATGTCCGAGATCGTCAGGCCCGAGAACGGGCTGTAATGCAATTCGCCGGCTTCCATTTGCGCCGCGGCCGCCGCGCGGTCGGTGATCACGCGCCAGACGATGCGGTCGAGATAGGGCGCATTGGGGCGCCAATAGTCCGGATTGCGGTCGGCGATGATGTATTGCCCGCGCTCATATTTGACGAATTTGAACGGGCCGGTGCCGACCGGCGCCAGGTTGGTCGGGTTCTGGCGGATATCGCCGCTCTCGTAGAGGTGCTTTGCGGAGATATAGCCGAGGTCGGGCAGTGCGCGCAGCAGCAAATTGAGCGGCATCGGCCGCTCATAGTGGAAGACCGCGGTCTGCGGATCCGGCGTATCGACTGCGGTTAGGAAAAGCTGCAGCGTCGAGCCGTAATTCAGGATCTTCTTCCACATATTCATGGCGGTGAATTCGACGTCGGCCGAGGTGAACGGCTTGCCGTCGTGCCAGGTGACGCCCTTGCGCAGCTTGAAGGTGACGGTCTTGCCGTCGGGCGCGGCTTCCCAGCTCTCGGCGAGCACGCCGACGGGCTGGCCGTTGGCGTCGAGGTCGACCAGATTTTCCTGGATCTTGCCGCCGATGATGTAGACGCCGGTGGAAGCCTGAATGCTGGGATTGAGCTGGCGCTGCTCGGCGCCGTAATGGACGTTGAACACGCCGCCCTTGCGCGGCGTTTCCTGCGCAAAAGCCCGCATCGGATTGATGACATTCGCCGCGATCGCGGCCGATGTCAGCAGCGCGGTTCGGCGGTTGATTTCCAGGCGGGTCAAGTCCATTCGGGGGTCTCCGGGGGCGCATCGGGTGGTGAGCCACCTCTGCGGCGGCAGCTTGGTCCGATGTTACGATGGAAGGTGAGCCAGAGTCATTTTCTAATGATGTTCTGATTCGGAAAGATCATTCCTGAAGTGCGCGGCAGACGATTCGCACCGCCCGAAACCTCTTGAAATAGAGCCTCCGCCACGTCCGGCAGGCCAGAAAACGCCTAGAACTGCAGGAAATAGCGCCTTTCGCGGCGATATAGCTGTGCAGAATGTCGAAAAGCCTGTTTTTTTAGCCAGTTTCCGCCATAACGTGCTCATTCCAGAATCAATGGAGCAAACATGGCTACCCAAATGTCGAAGTCGCAGTTGATCGAAAAGATCGCGACCACCACCGAAGTTTCCAAGAAAGAGGTCAAGGGCGTGATGGAAGCGCTCGTCGACGTCGGTCACAAGGAGCTGAAGAAGAACGGGGTGTTCCTCGTTCCCGGCTTCGCGAAGTTCGTTGTGGTCAAGAAACCCGCGACCAAGGCCCGCAAGGGGACCAACCCCTTCACGGGCGAAGAGATGATGTTCAAGGCCAAGCCGGCCCGGAAGATCGTCAGGGCACGGCCGGTCAAGGCTGCCAAGGACGCGGTTTAAAAAAGAAAAGGCCTCCGGTGACGGAGGCCTTTTGCTTTTGGGACCTGCTGGCGACGCCTTGCCAGAGCGGGCTTCGCAGGACCGGCTCCCTCTCCCCGCAAGCGGGCGAGGTGGTCTGGGACTGCGCCCACCTACATAACCGCGGGCTACACCACCGGTGAACGGCCGCCGTCGACATTGATCGCGGTGCCGGTGATATACGAGCCCTGCTCCGAGGCGAGGAAGCAGGCGAGGTTGGCGAATTCCTCCGCGGTCCCCATCCGGCCGAGCGGAACGCCCTTGGCCAGATCGCGGGTAAAGCCGTCGAAATCCACCTCCGGCGCCTTCTGGGCGTGCCGCTTGACCCATTGATCGCTGACGATCAGGCCGACCAGCATCGCATTGACCAGGATGTTGTGCGGGCCGCCTTCGTTGGCCATCGCCTTGGTCAGCGCCATGCCGGCCGCGCGTGAAACCGAGGTCGGCGTTGACGCGGCGGCAGGCGCCTTGGCGCCGATGTTCAGCACATTGATGATGCGGCCCCATTTGCGCGCCTTCATGCCCGGCCAGACCAGCCGGCTGAAGCGGATCGCGGCGAACAGTTTCAGGTCGAGGTCTTCCTGCCACATTTCGTCGGTGACGGTCTCGAACGCCATTGCGCGCGACGTCCCGGCATTGTTGACGAGAACATCGATCTTGCCGAGATCGGCTATGATCTTCTCATGGCTCTTCGAAATATCCGCCGCCCTGGAAACGTCGCAGGCATAGTCGCGGACCTCGAGGCCGTCCTTGGCGAGCCGCTCCCGCGCGGCCTTCAGATCCGCTGCGCCGCGCGCCAGGATCGCGACCCTGGCGCCGGATTCGGCAAATCGTCGCGCGACCGCGATGCCGATCCCCTTGCTGCCGCCGGTGACGACGGCAACACGGTCTTTCATGGTTATGTTCATGGTTTCTCTCCCTGGCGGATTTATTGTTGCCGCGCATCGCCCGAGCGTCAATGTCGGCGGATTTGCTTTGCCAGAACAACCACGCGGCCCGGGCGACGCAGACGATACGAATTTTCTCCGGTTTGCACCCCCCGAAATCGCAATGTTGCTATTTGCGGGGCGGCCTTGCGGGGAGCGCTGGCGCCGCCGAGATCAAAACAACAAACAATGGAGTCCGGGAGACCACCATGGGCCTTCAACAAACTAGCATCGAGTCACTTCCGTTCGTCACTGCCGAACTGAACTACCTGGCGCCGGCGCCGGGAAAGCCACGAACCTACGCGTTCGATCCGCCGCCGGGCGAGCCCAAAACCACCGCGCTGCCCGAACCTCACAACGTCCCGGTCTTCGATGCGCGGCTGATCGCCGATACCCTTTCGCTCGACCGCGAGGGTTTTGCCCTGGTTCGGCATCCGACCATCGTGCGGAATTTCTACGACGATAAGGAGGTCAGGAGCGTCTACTATCCCGCCGCCGAAGCCTTCCTCCGGGCCACCCTGAAGGCGGATCGCGTCGTCATCTTCGATCATACCGTGCGAAAGCGGGTGGAAGGTGCCGCCGATATTCGCGGCGCCGGTCCGCGGCAGCCGGCCACCCGCGTCCATGTCGACCAGACCGAAATATCGGGGGCCAACCGCGTTCGCGAGCATTTGCCCGATGAGGCCGATGAGCTTCTGAAGGGACGGGTACAGGTCATCAATCTGTGGCGGCCGATCCGGGGGCCGTTGCGCGACGCGCCGCTGGCGATGTGCGACGGGCAGACAGTTGATCCCGGCGATCTCGTCGCCTCCGACCTGATCTATCCAAACCGCAGCGGCGAAACCTATTCGGTCAAATACAATCCCAACCATCGCTGGTTCTACGTTCCGCAGATGACCGCCGACGAGGCGCTGCTGCTGAAGTGTTACGATTCGGCGACCGATGGCCGCACCCGGTTCGCGCCGCATACCGCGTTCGTCGATCCGACCACGCCGGCGGACGCGCCGCCGCGCGAGAGCATCGAGCTGCGGACGCTGGTGTTCCACAAGCAGTGATCAGAGGCGTTACCACAATCTGGGCAACTCGTCATTGCGAGCCAACGGGTCGGCGCAAAGCGCCGCCCGATGACTGGCTCCGCGAAGCAATCCATCTATCGGCTTGCCGCGGTATGGATTGCTTCGTCGCAAGCGCTCCTCGCAATGACGTTGCTCAATCCGTTCCGACTTTCGAACAAGTTCTCCGATAGTCTTTTGCCAAGAATGAAAGAGAAGCCCGCGATTCGCCTTCGGCTTGCATTGGTGATACGCCGCGTCTCACGATTTTTTTGGGACGAGACGATTCATGGACGCTGGGAAGGTTGACGGTGCGGGGACCAGCTTCCGTGCATTGATTTTTGCGCTTCTGGCCCTCGCTTGCGGCCATATGCTGTCGACCTTGCTGCGGACGATCCCGGCCATCAGCCTCGACCTGATGGCCGCCGATTTCGGTACGCCGCCGCAGGCGCTGGCGAGCCTGACCTCGATCTATCATTTTGCCTTTGCCGCCTCGCAGATTCCCGTCGGCGCGGCGATGGACCGCTTTGGTGTCCGGCCGGTTTCGCTGGGCCTTCTGGCCGGAACCATCGTCGGCGCGATGGCGTCCGGCTTCGCGACCGGGCCGGAGAGTTTTCTGTTCGGACAGTTTCTGCTCGGGGTCGCGACATCGGGGATGCTGATGTGTCCGATGACGCTGGCCGCAAAGCAGATGTCGGCGGCGCGGTTCGGTCTGTGGTCCGGCGTGATCCTGTCGATCGGCAATATCGGCATGCTGCTGTCGTCGAGCCCTCTCGCCTGGGTCGTCGAGCACCTGGGCTGGCGGGCCGGGTTCTGGATCTCCGCAGGGCTCGGTTTTGCGGTGGCGCTCGCCGTGTTCGTGCTGGTTCCGAAACAACCGGCCGCGCATGCGGACAGATCCTCGCCGCTGTCGCAGATGGCCGAGGTGCTGCGCCTCGGCCTGTCGCGTCCGCTTCGCGGCCTGATCGCATTGGCGCTGGTCTCGCTGGCGGCCACACTGGTCTTGCGGGGATTGTGGGCTGGTCCGTGGCTGATGCAGGTCAAGGGGCTCAGCCGCGTCGAGGCCGGCAATGAACTCGGCGTGTTCACCGTCGCGCTGATTGTCGGGCCGTTGTGCATCGGGATCTTCGACCGCAAGTTCGGCCATCGTCGGGCCATCCTCGCAGCCAGCCATTTTCTTGCGGCGGTCTTGCTTTGTTTGATGGCAGCAGGCGCGCCGCATTATCCGGTTTCGGACCTGTTCGGCGTTACAGTCATGCCCGCGCAATATGATGCCATCCTGTTCGTCCTGATCGGCTTCGTTCTATCGTCGCAGCCGCTGCTCTACGGAATGACGAGGCAGCTCGTCGACGCCCAAAATACCGGCAAGGCGCTGTCGGCGATCAACCTTGCCTTCTTCCTCGGCGCGGCGCTGATGCAGTTGACGACCGGGTTGGTTGCGGCACTCCATGGCTTGCCTGCAGTGCTGCTGTTCATGGCTGCGGTGCTGGCGGTCGGCACCTCCCTGTTTTTGATCTATACGTCGCCGGCGACAGCGGTAAGATAGACACCCGTGCGCAGCGCCCGGCAGTTGGCGGAAGTCTCCCCCCCGAACTGGCGATGCGTTAATAACAAGGCAATAATGTCCACCAAGATCGATCCCATCACCCGATCCGTCGTCCAGCATCGTCTCAGTTCGATCGTGAAGGAAATGGGCGAAGCCATGCTTCGCACCTCCTATTCCCAGATCCTCAATTCCAGCCGCGATTTCTCGCTGGCGATCTGCGACGTCAGCGCACGCCTGATCGCGCAGGCCGATCACCTTCCGGTACATGTCGGCGCGCTGCCGTGGGCGACGATCGCGGTCGAGGAGCGGTTCAAGGACGTAGTACCCGGCGACGTCATCCTGCTCAACGATCCCTATCATGGCGGCAGCCATCTGCCGGACCTGACCGTGTTCGTACCGGTTTTCGCCGGCGACAAGCGTCTGCTCTGGACCATCGTTCGTGCCCATCAAAGCGATATCGGCGGCGCCACCCATGGCGCCTACAATCCCGGCGCCACCGAGATCTTCCAGGAGGGGCTGCGCATTCCGCCCATCAAACTCTACGAGGCCGGCCGGCCGCGCGAGGATCTGCTCGATCTGCTGGCGTTGAACGTCCGGAACCCGCGCGAGTTTCGCGGTGACCTCGCCGCGATGCTGGGGGCTGCGCATCTCGGCGAGCGGCGCGTCTCGAAACTGTTCGCGGAGTTCGGCGCGCCCGTCGTCGAAGCCGCCATCGAGGCGATCCTCGACGCGACCGAGCAGCAGACCCGCGCGGTGGTCTCGACCTGGAAGGACGGCATCTTTCACGGCGAGGCGTTTCTCGACGATGACGGCCATGGCCGCAGCGACATTCGCATCGCCGCAAAGGTCACCAAGAACGGCAGCGATATCGAAGTCGATCTGTCCGGGTCCGATCCGCAATCGACCAGTTTTGTGAACTCCTCGCACGCCAACATGCAGGCCGCGGTCGCGATGGCCTTTGCCTATCTGATCGACGCCGAAATCCCGAAAAACACCGGCGCGCTGCGGCCGCTAAAAGTGATCGCAAAACAAGGCACGATTGTCTGGGCCGATCCGGGCCGTCCGGTTACGCTCTGCACCAGCCATCCCTCCAATGAAATCGTCGAGGCGATCATCAAAGCGATGTCGGCGTCTTGTCCGGAGCGTGCGATGGCGGGCTGGGGCCGCCGGTTCCGGATCGCGATCCAGGGCGAAGACCCGCGCACCGGGCGCGATTTCATCTGGCACATGTTTCACGCGCGCCCCGGCGGCGGCGCCTCGTCCGGCGGCGACGGCTGGTCGTCGATCGGCGAGTGGCACTCGGTCGGCGGCCTCAAATTCGGCAGCCTTGAGGTCGCCGAAGTGCGCTTCCCGCTGCATTTCCGGCAGCATGAATTCCGTGCCGGCTCCGGCGGCGACGGACAGTTTCGCGGCGGGCTCGGCGTCTCGCTCGATCTGGTGCTGGAGACGGAAAAGCCGGCGAAGGGCAATACCGCCGGCGATGGCGTGCGCTATGGGCCCTGCGGCATGCTCGGCGGCGAGGACGGCCAACCGCATCGCTATCGTCTGCTGTCGGAGGGCCGCGAGCCGCGCCTGTTGCGCACCAAGGAAGTCGGCATCGAACTCCATCCCGGCGATTGCCTCGAGGTCCGCTCCTCCGGCGGCGGCGGCTGGGGGCCGCCTTCCCTGAGATCGGCGAACGCGCGGCAGCGCGACGCGGAGCAGGGACTGACCGGCACTCGGGCGGAGCAGCGTAGCTGACAATGTTCAGAATAGGCGTTGATGTCGGCGGGACCTACACCGACCTGGTCGCCACGGATGAAACCGGGCGGACGATCTTTGCGAAATCGCCGTCGACGCCGGCTGACCAGTCGCTCGGCGTCATGGCGGGCCTGGAAGAACTGGCGCGCCGTCTGGGCGTCACGCGTGCGGAGATGCTCGCTACGACCGAGCGTCTCGTTCATGGCACGACGGTCGCGACCAACGCGCTGCTGGAGCGCAAGGGAGCAAAAGTCGCGCTGCTCACCACCGAGGGCCATCGCGATATCATCGAAATGCGCGAAGGCCTGAAGCCCGACCGTTACGATTTGCGCTCGCCGCCGCCGGAACCGCTGGTGCCGCGCGAACGCCGCTTTGGCGTGCGGGAGCGGCTCAAGGCCAATGGCGAGGTTCTGACCCCGCTGGACGCCGGATCGCTCGGCGACGCCATTGCCGCCGTCAGGACATCCGGCGCGACCTCGGTCGCGGTTTGCTTTCTGCATTCCTATCTCAATCCCGTCCACGAACGCGCCGCGGTCGAGCATCTGACAAAGGAATTGCCCGGTATCAGCGTGTCGCGGTCGAGCGATGTGCTGCCGCAGATCAAGGAATATGAGCGCGTCTCGACCACGATCGTGAACGCCTATGTCGAGCCTGTCGTGCGGCGCTATCTGACCAATCTCGAAGCGCGGCTGACCGAGGCCGGATTCAAGGGCAGCCTGTTCGTCGTGCTGTCGCATGGCGGCATGGCGCCGGTGGAGGAAGCCTCGCGGCTCGCTGCCGGCACGGTGCTGTCCGGACCCGCCGGCGGCATTTCGGGCAGCCGGCGCTGCGCCGACCTGCTCAAAATTCCCGATCTGGTGCCGTTCGACATGGGTGGAACCAGCACCGATATCTCGCTGATCGCGGACGGGCAGGTGTCGCTGTCCGCCGACGGCATGCTCGCCGGCCAGCGCATCGCGCTCCGCAGTCTCGATATCGCAAGCATCGCGGCGGGCGGCGGTTCGATCGCCAGCGTCGATAGCAGCGGTACATTGCGGGTCGGGCCGGAGAGCGCCGGCTCGGTGCCGGGGCCGGCCTGCTACGGCAATGGCGGCACGGCCGCCACCGTCACCGACGCCAATGTCGTGCTCGGCTATCTCGATGCCGCCGCCTTCATGGGCGGCGCGCGCCCGCTCGACCGCGCGGCCGCCGAGGCCGCGGTCGACCGGATCGCGGCATCGCTGGAACTGTCGCGGCTGGAGGCTGCCGCAGGCATCCACAAAATGATCAACCTGACGATGGCGGATGGCATCAGGTTGATGACGTTGCGCCGCGGCGTCGATCCCAGAAAATTCGCGCTGCTGAGCTTTGGTGGCGCAGCCGGATTGCACGCCGCCGAAGTCGCGCGCGAGCTGGAAATCAAGCGCATCATCGTGCCGACGGTGGCTTCGGTGCTGTCGGCCTGGGGCATGCTGACCAGCGACCTGCGCTACGAACTGAGCCGGACCCATTATGGCGCCGGTCCGCGCATTTCGGCCGGCGAAGTGCGCGAGCTATTCGCCGAACTGGAACGACAGGCGGCCGGCCGGCTGCGCTCCTGGTTCAACGGGCCGGTTTCGATCGAACGCTCGGCAGAGATGCGCTACGGCGAGCAGGTCTTTGAAATCGACGTATCCCTGACCGATCTCGATCTGGCTGCGCCTGACATCGTCGAGCAGATCGAGGAGCGCTTTCACCGCCGGCATGAGGAGTTGTACACCTACGCCTCGCGCGGCCAGGAGGTGGTGTTCGTCAACGCGCGGGTCGCGGCGGTCGGCGCAGTCGCGCCAATCGATCGGGATACGGGATCCGCAACGTCGTCCGGCGCCTGCTCGCCACGCGCGACGCGGCAGGCGTTCTTCGGCGGGTGGCGCGAGGTTCCCGTCTATTCGCTCGACGCACTCCAGCCCGGTCATTCCCTGGCGGGGCCTGCGATCATCGAGGCCGAAACCACGACGGTGCTGGTCGATAGCGGCGACCGGGTGACCGTTAACGCGCTGGGCTGGCTGGATATCAGGCTGCGCTGACGGACCGACCGGTCGCCGGTCAAGCGCAACAATTGATTTCAACAGTCACACTTGCGCGGTATTGTTGTGATCGCTGGATAGAACGCTGCGGGCGGCTTCCGGGGGGCGGTCGACGCGTTTGAGGCGATGTTGATGCAAACAATAAAACAAACCGGACTTTCGATATCTTTCCTCCTCGCCGCGCTCCTCACGTCTATGCCGCTGGGCGCGCAGCAGGCCGCCGACGCCGGCGCGGCCGACAGCGACATCCGCATCGGCAATATCATGCCATACACCGGGCCACTGGCCGGGTTTGCGACCATCGGCAAGGCGGAGGCTGCCTATTTCAACATGGTCAACGAGCGCGGTGGCATCAACGGACACAAGATAAGGTTCATCTCCCGCGACGACAGTTCGAATGTGAAGGAAGCGGTCGAGCAGACCAGCGATCTCGTCGAGAAGGAGAACGTGCTGCTGATGTTCGGGTCGTTCGGAACGCCCGGCAATCTGGCGACCCGTAAATATCTCAATGACAAAAAGATACCCCAGCTCTTCGTCGCCTCCGCCGACGAGGAGTGGGCGCACCCCAAAAAATTTCCGTGGACGATGGGCTGGCAGCCGACGTTTCGGGCAGAGGGAAGGATCTACGCCAACTACATCCAGGCTTCCTATTCGGACCGCAAGATCGCCGTGCTCTGGCAGAACGATCAGTTCGGTCGCGATCTTTTCCGCGGATTGCAGGAAGGCCTGGGAGTGACCGCCGACAGGATTGTGGCTGATATCGCCATTGAAGCGGACATGTCGATCGATGCCCAGGTCGACATCCTCAAGAACTCCGGCGCTGAAGTGCTCGTCCTCAATTGCGCGCCGCTGATCTCGGCCCGTGCCATCCGTAGAGCGGCCGGATTGGACTGGCATCCGGTGTTGGTGCTGGTCAATGCGGCGGCTTCGATAGCAAACGCGTTGAGACCGGCGGGGCTTCAGAATGCCGTCGGCGTGATTTCAACCTCGTTCCTCAAGGATGCCGGCGATACCACCTGGAAAGAAGACCCTGCCATCAAGGCGTGGCTGGCGTTCATGGACAAATATTATCCCGACGGCGACAGGGAGGACGCCTACGCCCTGTTTGGCTATGCGGCAGCCGAAACGCTGTTGCAGGTGTTGACCCAGTGCGGCAACGACCTGTCGCGCGAAAACATCATGCGGCAGGCGGCGTCCCTGAAAAACTATCAGAACCCCATCGCGCTGCCGGGCATCGCCATCAACACCGGGCCGACCGACTTCCGCCCGATCAAGCAAATGCGGCTGGTGCAGTTCGACGGCAACGCCTGGCAGCCGATCGGCGACGTGATCGAGAGCGCGTTTACGAGTTTGCCGGGGGACAATTGATCTTCTTCGTCATGGCCGGGCAAGAGCGCGAAGCGCGTCTTCGCGCCAGACAACCCGGCCATCCACGTTTTGCCGCAACATCGGACGGCGTTCCCCGGATGCTGCGCAGCGCGCCGCGCTTGCGGCGTGATGCGCTGCTGATCCGGGGTCCACACTCTGCGGCCGTGGGTCCCGGCTCGGCGGAGCAGCGTTTCACGCTGCACCGCGTCCGGGACACGGGTAAGCGCGGCGAGCGCTACTTCTTCTGCCCGTAATTCAGCAACCCGCCCTTGGTCTTCGCCGGATGCGCGCGCAGGCCTTCCTCGTTCGGTTCGGTGCCCCAGCCCGGCCGGTCGGGAATGACGAGGTGGCCGTCGACATAGTCGGGGACGTGCGTGAACAGCTCGTGATCCCATGCGAGGCGATCGATATCGGTTTCCATGATCCGCAAATTCGGCACCACCGCGCAGAAATGCGCGTTCATCATGGTGCAGAGATGCCCGTAGAAATTATGCGGCGCGACGTTGACCTCGAAATGCTCGGCGGCGGCGGCAATCTTCATCGACTGCCACACCCCGTTCCAGGGCGTGTCGACGATCGCGACATCCATCGCCTGTTCGGTGAAATAGGGCAGGAATTCGCGCAGGCCCAATAGCGTCTCGCAGGAGGAGATCGGGTGCGGGCTCTGGCGGCGGATGTAGCCGAGCGCCTGCGGATTGAAACTGTCGATCTCGACCCAGAACATGTCCATGTCCCGGATCGCGCGCAAGATCTTCAGATAGCCTTCGGTCTTGGCGTTGAAGTTGAGATCGAGCAGCAGATCGACGTCGGGCCCGGCGCCGTCGCGGATCGCCTCCAGATGCGTGCAGAGATTGCGCAGCACCTTGCGGTCGACATTGATCTCGGGCTCGAACGGCGAGCCGAAGCCCGGCCGCCAGCCCTGCGGCTTGCCGTCGGTGTAGACGAAGATGTTGGTCTTCATCGCGGTAAAGCGCTTTTCGCGCACCTCGCGGCCGATCGCCTTGACGCCGTCGAGGTCGGTAATGGCCGGCTTGTACCAGTCGGGATGATTGATGCGCCAGGTCGCGCAATGCGACCAGTAGACCCGGACGCGGTCGCGGATTTTTCCGCCGAGCAGTTCATAGCAGGGCACGCCGAGCGCTTTTGCCTTCACGTCCAGCAGCGCGTTCTCGATCGCGCCGAGCGCCAGCGCCACCACGCCGCCGGCGGCGGGGCGCGTCGCCGAAAACAGCTCGGCATGGATCCGTTCATGCTGGAAGGCGTTCTGGCCGATGATCCGCGTCGACAGCCGCTGGATTGCGGTGCCGACGCCGGGCGCGCCGAACCCCTCGTCGAATTCGCTCCAGCCGACGATGCCGTCTTCGGTCATGACCTTGACGAAGTGGTAGTTGCGCCAGCCGGCATCGCAGGACAGGGTTTCGACACTTCTTATGCTGGATGCCTTGGTCATGATTTTCCTGCCCGGTCGTGTTTTTGAGTTGGCCGATAACAACAATGGATTGGCCGACGCGTCAATTGCAGGAGAGGTGGGGCACCAATGCACCTTGCTCGTCATGCCCGGGCTTGTCCCGGGCATCCACGTCTTTGCCGCAGCAGTAGGGAAGTCGTGGATGGCCGGGCATAGGCGAGCGGAAGCGACGCCGTCCTTCGGACGGCTATGCCCGGCCATGACGGATACATCAGCCTTGCGGCGGAAACAGCGTCGGCCGGCGCCGCTCGAACACCTGGCGTCCGTGCTTGAACCCCATCAGCACGTCGGGCAATTCCGCGATCGCGTTGGGGCCGGAGTCGGTATCGAGGATGATCAGGTCGGCGGGGTTGCCGACGGCGATGCCGTAATCCCGCAGGTTCATCAGGCGGGCGGGGAGGTCGGTGACCAGGTCGAGACAGGCGTCGAACTCGCTGACGCCGGCATGGGCGACATTGGCGTAGAAGTTGGCCATCCGCAGCAGCGAGGCGTCGCCGAATGGCGTAAACGGATTGAGTACGTTGTTGGTCGCGACCGAGCACAGCACGCCGCTTTCGACCAGCCTGTGCGCCACCGTGAGGCCGCGCGGCGAATTATGGGTGGCGTCCCGCCCCATCAGATAAAGGTCGGTTGCGGGAAGCACGGTGACGGCGACGCCGGCCCTGGCCAGCTGTTCGGTCGCGGTTTTGAGTTGATCCGGCGGCATCGCCGACAGTTTTGAGGCGTGACCGATGGCGACACGGCCGTGGTAATTGCGGCGCTCGGTCTGCCGGCAGACCTCGTCCATGTGGCACCAGGACGGATCGAGATCGAAGTCGAGGTGGAGATCGACATCGACGTCGAACTGTTGCGCCAGGTCGAAGATCCTTGCGATATGTGCATTCGGGTCGGTATCCATATAGGGACAGCCGCCGATGGAATTGCCGCCATTGCAGAGGGATTCGACCAGAAGCTCCTCGGTGCCGGGATCGTTGGTCAGGCCTTCCTGCGGAAACACGCAGATCGACAGGTCGATCGCCCAGGCATAGTCGCGTTTCAGCGCCTTGACCGCCTCGAACCCGCGCAAGCCGATGCGCGGATCGATTTCGACATGGGTACGCATATGCGTGGTGCCGTGAACGATCGCACGCTCGATCACGCGGGCGCCGCGCGCGTGGATGTCGTCGACCGTAAAATCGCGCTTCATCGCCGCCACCGCGGCAATGGCCTGGCTGACGGTGCCATGATCGTGCCCGCAGCGGCCGAGCAGGCACGCCTTGTCGAGGTGGATGTGGGTGTCGACGAAGCCGGGGAGAACCAGTCTGCCGCCGGCGTCGAACTCCATGGCTTCGCAGGCGAGACGTGGTTCGATGGCGGCGATCCGGCCGCCGGACACCCCGATATCGACGGACGTTGCCGCGGACCGCGTCCTGGCGTTGCGGAAGATCAGATCGAAGGCGGTTCGCGCGTTCATGGGCAAGGCGGGCTGGAGGAGGCAGACTGGAAACCGAACCCTAGCGGAAGCGCCATCATCTGGCAGCACCAGATTGTGTGCAGTTTATAGGCCAAAGTGTTCAAAAAATGTGCATGCAATTTGATGGCCGGATTGTAGTATTTCGACGTCCACGGAGAATTCGCCATGTCCGCTGCCGCGCAGGCCGAAGCCCGATCCTTGTCGGATGCCGAAGTGGTCGAAGCCTATCTGACCGCGTCGATGATCCCCGATCCGGACGCCGCCGCAGCCTATATGAAGCCGGGCACGGTGATCACCTTCACCGGCGGACGCGAATTCGATCATCCGCGCGGGCCGACCGGCTTCAATGCGCGGCGCTATCGCTGGGTCAAAAAGCAGATGGACCGCTTCGATGTGTGCCCCGGCAATGGCGAGACCGTCGTCTACAGCATTGGCACGCTCTACGGCGAATGGATCGACGGCACGCCGTTCGACGGCAACCGCTATGTCGACCGCTTCGTGGTCAAGGAGGGGCAGATCGTGAAGATGGATGTCTGGAACGACAGCGCGGAGCGGATCTTGGTTCAGCGCGGGATCGAGGCTTAACGGCGCTCATCTGAAAGTCGTCATGCCCGGGCTTGACCCGGGCATCCACGTCTTTGCCGCAACAGTAAGGAAGTCGTGGATGGCCGGGACAAACCCGGCCATGACGGAAAACTAATCAGCGCGCCCTCACTACCTTCGGCAGTTTCACGACGCGGTCGCCGTCGCCTTCCTCGGCATAGGGCGCCAGAATATCCAGCAGATCGCGGCCGCGCTGCGGGGCGGGCGCCACCAGCGCGCGGCTGGCGACGGAATCCAGGTGACTGTGCATCAGGCTCATCACCTTGCCTTCGTCGCCCTTGACGAGCGCTGCGATGATCGCGCGGTGCTCGTTGATTGCGCATTCGGACGAGTGCGGGCGGCTGTACAGCGATAACGTCAGGCAACAGCGATAGGCGACCTCGCTGACATAACGCACCAGAATCGGGCTGTTGGTCATGTGGGCGAGCAGGATGTGGAATTCGGTTGCGAGGCGGATCGATACCGGGTCGGAACCGCCGCGGGCGCCGTCTTCGGCGTCGACATGCGCGTTGAGCGTGGCGATCTGGGCCTTGGTCAGCTTGCCGGCGAGTTGGCGCACCACCAGCCGCTCGAGCTCGATCCGGATGTCGAAGGCATCGCGGGCTTCCTGCCAACTCGGCGTCGCCACCACCGCAATCCGGTTGCGGCGAAGTTCGACCAGCCCTTCGGCGGCCAGTTGGCCGAGCGCATGGCGCGCAATGGTGCGGCTGACGCCGAAGCGCTCGCCGAGCGAATCCTCCGGCAATTTGGCGCCGGGTTCCAAAGCCTGTTCGATGATGGCGCGGCGCAGCGCGCGGCAGATCACGCTGACCTTGTCGGAAGATTCGGCAGTTTTGCTGGCAGCGCGAGGCGCCATCGGCGAATCCTTGATCGAAGTGCTTCGAATAACACCTCCATATCACAAATGTTCAACAATTGAGCGCCTCAATTGCATGCAGTTTGGCGCCCGGTTGCTCAAAACGAATCCGGTGAATCCGTCGGCCTTTCGCGATGTGGTTGATTTAGAACGCGAGTTTTTGGCATCCGGCTTGCATGCACTTGTTGCCATGATGCGCATGCAACCAATCTCGGAGTTCGCGGGAATGCCGGTTCCGGCCGCCCCAGCCCCTGTCGCCATCGAACTGTCGGACGCCTCCGTCACCTTCGGACGCGGTGCGCGCGCGGTGCCGGCCCTGTCCAAAACCACGCTCCGTATCGCGGACGGCGAGTTCGTTGCCCTTGTCGGGCCGTCCGGCTGCGGCAAGTCGACCATCCTGCGGCTGGTGAGCGGCCTGGTTCAGCCGACCACCGGCGTCGTCATCGTCGGCGGCCGCGAAGTTGCGGCGCGGGCCTTGCGCGTCGGCATGGCGTTCCAGAATCCGACCATGCTGCCGTGGATGACGATCGAGCGGAACATCATGCTGCCGCTCAAGATCGTCGAGCCGTTCCGCTCGCAGTTTCGAAAATTGCGCAAGACCGAATTCCGCGACAAGGCCAACGCGCTGCTGGAGCAGGTCGGGCTCAAGGGCTTTGGCAGCCGCTTTCCCTGGCAACTCTCCGGCGGCATGCTTCAGCGCGCCAATCTGTGCCGCGCGCTGATCCATGAGCCGCGCATGCTGTTGCTCGACGAGCCCTTTGGCGCGCTCGACCAGTTCACCCGTGAAGAGCTGTGGTCGATCCTGCAGGATCTCTGGATGGCCCACAGCGCCACCGTGCTGTTGGTGACCCACGATCTGCGCGAGGCCGCGTTCCTCGCCAGCCGCATCTGCGTGATGAGCGCGCGGCCCGGCCGCATTCTCGACGACAGCCAGGTCACGTTCAGCCGCCCGCGTACGGTCGCCAACACATTCGAGCCCGACTTCGTGGCGCTCAACCAGAAACTGAGAGCCTTCATCGTCGATGCCCGGACCGCATCAGCAGAGGGAGCGGCTTAAGCCATGCCCGAACTCGATTTTCGTCAAAAGGCCCGGTCGGCAGGGCTGATCGTGCTGTTCTTCGTGGCCTGGGAGCTGTTCTGCCTGATGACCGGCATGTCCGACCTCGTGCTGCCGCGCCCGTCGCAGGTTTTCGTCACGCTGCACCAGAAATTCCCGATCCTGTGGCCGCACATCATCCAGACTCTGGCCACGACCATGGCCGGCTTCGTGCTTGGCGTCGCACTCGGCGTCGTGCTTGGCGCCGTCATCGGCGTTTCCAAAACCGCCTATGATACCGCCTATCCGCTGCTGGTCGGCTTTTCGTCGATCCCGAAAGTCGCCGTCGTGCCGATTTTCGTGCTGTGGTTCGGCTCCGGCACGGTGCCGGCGGTGCTGACCTCGCTGTCGATTTGCTTCTTTCCCATCGTCGTGAACATCGCGACCGGGCTCGCCACCACCGAGCCGGAACTCGAAGACGTGCTCAAGGCGCTCGGCGCCAGCAAGTTCGACATCCTCTGGAATGTCGGCCTGCCGCGCACGATGCCGTTCTTCTTTGCGTCCCTGAAGGTCGCGATCTCCTACGCCTTTGTCGGCGCGGTGCTGTCGGAGACCGTCGCGTCGAACCGCGGCATCGGCAATGTGATGATGACCGCGTCGTCCAATTTCAACGTGCCGCTGGTGTTCGCCGGCCTGTTCGTGCTCGCCGGCCTCGGCGTCGCGCTCTACGTGATCTTTTCGCTGATCGAGGGCCGCGTCACCGGGTGGGCCACCCGCAAGAACGACGTGATCGCCACGTGAATTTCATTTCGCCAACCGCCGTCCAACCCAGTCGAGGAGGTCACCATGTTAGCTAGAGTAGGTGCTGCGCTGTTAGGGGTCGCTCTGTTCGCAGGCGCAGCCAGCGCCGAGGAAACCACCATCAAGTTTACGCTCGGCTGGAAGACGCAAGGGTCCGACGCCGCGTTCTTCTATGCCAAAGACAACGGCTACTTCAAGGACGAGGGCCTCAACGTCGTGATCGACCAGGGCGAGGGCTCGGGGGCGACGGTGACGCGGATCATGTCGGGGGCCTATGACGCCGGTTTCGGCGACGTCAACGCCATCATCCAGAACGCCGCGACCCGGCCGCAGGACGCGCCCGTCATGGTCTACATGATCTGGAATCAGCCGCCGTTCGCGATCGTGACCAGGAACGGCAGCGGCATCAACAGCATCAGGGACTTCGAGGGCCATACGCTGGGCGGCGCGCAGGGCACGCCGACCACGCGGCTGCTGCCGGTGTTCGTGCAGAAGAACAAACTGGAGAGCGAGAAGATCAAGATTTCGAACATGGCGCCGAACCTGCAGGAGCCGATGCTGATCAAGGGCGATATCGACGCCGCCCTCGTGTTCAATATCACCAGCTACTTCAATCTGGTGCTGAACCGCCAGGATCCGGACAAGGACTACAAATGGTTCTCGTTCGGCGACTACGGCATGGACCTCTATTCCAACGGCGTGATGGTCTCGCGCAAGCTGCTGGCGTCCAATCCCAAGGCCGTGGCGGGCCTCGTCCGCGCTATCAACAAGGGTCTGATCGCGGTCGCCAGGGACCAGAACGCCGGCATGAAGGCCGCGGTGAACTACGACAATCTGATCAATGTCGACGTCGAGAAGCGCCGCCTGCAATACTCCTTCGACAAGCTGATCGTCTCGGCCGAGATGAAGGATATCGGTGTCGGCGATATCAGGGATGACCGCATGGCCCGCAACATCGGCATCATCGTCGAAGGCTATCAGCTGGCGCGTACGCCGACGCCTTCCGAGATCTTCACGCGCGAATTCCTGCCGCCGCGCGGCGAGCGCGAATTGACCTACATCACGAACTGACGGAAGGTGCATGAGATCGTCATTGCGAGTGAAACGAAGCAATCCATCTAACGGCATCAAGAAGGAATGGATTGCTTCGTCGCAAGTGCTCCTCGCAATGACGAAAAGGTGCGGTGATGACGACCGAAGTGACGGCAACCAGCCTGTTCTGTGGCCCCGACCGAGGGATGCTCGAGAACGTCGTGCTACGGCACGACAACGGCATCATCACTTCCGTCTCGGAAGCAGCGGGGCCTGCGGCGGGGCCGCGCTCTTTCGTTCTTCCGGCTTTCGTCAACGCCCACGACCATGCGCGGGCGCCCACCTCGTCGTTCGGGGCGCTCGGCATGCCCCTGGAAAGCTGGATCCTGCGCTCCGCGCTGGGCTCGCCGGTCGACCCATATCTGACCGCGGCATCGGCGCTGGCGCGCTCGGCGCGGGCCGGCTGTGCCGCGATGATGGTTCACTATACGCGGCCGAGCGGGACCATGCCGCTGGTGGAGGAGGCCAGGGCGATCGCGCGGGCGGCCTCCGATGTCGGTATCCGCATCGCTTTCGCGCTCGCGGTGCGCGACCAGAACCCGGTGGTGTATGGCGATAGCGAACCGGTGCTGTCGAGCCTATCCAGCGATGATCGCAAAACGGTCGAGGAACTGTTCGTCCGATCGCCGATGTCACCGAAGGCCTATATCGAACTGACGGAAGCGATCGCCTCCGCGATTGCCGGCCCGAAGGTCGATGTGCAGCTTGGCCCCGCCGGCGTGCAATGGTGCTCAAAACCGCTGCTCGAAGCCGTGGCCGAGAATTCGGCGCAGACCGGCCGTCGCATTCATATGCATTTGCTGGAGACGGTCTATCAGCGCGCCTGGGCCGACGAGCATTTCCCGCAAGGGATCGTTCGCTATCTCGGCGATATCGGATTCCTTTCCGAGCGGCTGACACTCGCGCATTGCATCCACGCCCGGCCGGACGAGATTGATCTCATTGCGGCATCCGGCGCGCGAATCGTCACCAATTTCAGCTCCAACATGCATCTGCGCTCCGGTCTCGCGCCAATCGCCGCCGCGCACCAATGCGGCTGCGCCATTGCGGTCGGCGTCGATGGTCTGGCACTGGACGAGGACGACGACGTGCTACGGGAAATGCGGCTGGTGCAGATGATGCACGGCGGGCTCGGCTTCAAGCGGACATGGACGTGTCCGGAATTCTTCGGCCTCGCGGTCCGCAACGGCCGTCGCGCCACCGGCGCGCCGGGAACCGGCGAGCTTGTCGCGGGCGCGCCCGCCGATTTCGTGACGGTCGATCTCGATCGCCTCGATCGCGATCAGATCCTGCCGGTCGATCCGCTGGATCTCCTGTTCGCGCGAGGCAATGCGTCGCTGTTGCGCGATGTGGTTGTGGACGGGCGGCCGATCGTCAGCGAAGGCCGGTGCCTGGGTGTTGATCTGCCCGCAATCGAGAACGAGCTGCGCGGCATCTATCGCGCGAATGCAAAGCAGCTCTCACATTTTCAGCGCGCCTGGCCGCCGCTTTCGGCCACATTGCAAAACTGGTTCGAAGCGCAACGGGATTGCCGATAAGCGCAAGCGTTTCCTCGCGAATTCCGTAACGCGGAACAAAATTCCGCTTGCATCGACACCTCAGCAAGGTTTCATGCTCTTCAACAAGAAACCGAACCGGCGGCCCTCTTGCGCCGGTCATTTTGTGATGAGGAAGCGTGATGGGCGCGTTGTCGCATCTGCGGATTGTCGAGATCGGGAGCGCCGCCGCGACGAGCTACTGCGCGCGCCTGTTCGCCGATTTCGGCGCGACCGTTCAAAAGGTCGAACCATCAGAGGGCGATCCGCTGCGTCGCGCCGCGCCGTTGACGCCGAAAGGGCACAGCGCCTGGTTTGCGTTTCTCAATTTCAACAAATCCAGCATCGCGCTCGATCCCGATGATGCGAATGCCGCGTCGCTTCTGTCGGAACTGATCGGGCACTGCGACATCCTGATCGACGGCCGCGACGTCGACGCGGCGGGTTGTCCGTCGTTCGATCTGGCCGCGATCAAGCAACGCCATCCCGGCCTCATTCATCTTGAAGCGAGCTGGTTCTGCGGCGAGGGCCCTTATGCGCAGTTCGAGGCGACCGACTCGACCATTCGCGCGTTGACCGGGCTGATAAAGCTGGTCGGGCCGGTCGAGGGACCGCCGATGCATGCGCCGGATTTCCAGACCGGCATCCTTGCCGGCCTTTGGGGATTCATATCGGCGGCCTCGTCGGTGCTGGGCCGGATGCAGGACGGTCGCGGGCGCAGCAGCCGCCTGAGCATCTTCGAATCCAGCATCGCCGTCACCGAATACATCATGTTCGAGTCGTTTTCGCGCGGCGACATCATGCGCCGGATCGGCGTCAACCGGTTCTGGCCGACTTTTCCGGTCGGCATCTACGAAACCAGACAGGGCTGGCTTGGCGTCACCACCGTGACCCCGGCGCAATGGCGCGCGTTCTGCGAGATGCTGGGCCTGCCCGAGCTGCGCGACGACCCGGCGCTGTTCCTGGGTGTCGACCGGCTCCAGCACATCGCGGCGATCGAAAGCAAGATCATTCCGAAATTGAAGGAACGCACCGCGCAGGAATGGTTCGCCGAAGGCCTGCAGCGAAAGATCCCGATCGTGCCGGTGCCCGCGATCGGCGACCTGATTGCGGACGAAGAGAAGCGGGCGCGCGGCGCGATCGTTCCGATCTTGATCGGCGACGAGGCCGGCTTCACCGCCGGCTCGATGCAGCGTTTGACCGGCACGCCGCCGCGCCGTGGCGGCGCGGTTCCCGATATCGGCGAGCAGATGATTGGCCGCGCCCATGCGCACAAGACAGAGATGCCGGCGGCTTCGCCCAAGCCGGGCAGCGCCAATCGCCTGCCGCTCGACGGCATCCGCGTGATCGATTTCTCGATGGGCTGGGCCGGCCCGATCTGCACGCGCACGCTCGCCGATCTCGGCGCCGATGTGATCAAGATCGAGGCCATTCAATACCCGGACTGGTGGCGCGGCGTTGACCGCCGCCCGGCCTATATTCTCGAGCAGATGTACGAGAAATCGGTGCGCTACTGCATCATGAACCGCAACAAGCGCGGCATCACGCTCGATTTGACCCGGCCGCAGGGCCTCGACCTGGCAAAACAGTTGCTAGCCGACGCCGATCTCGTCGTCGATAATTATTCGGTCGAAGTGCTGCCGAAGCTCGGGCTCGGCTATGAGGTGCTGAGCCAGCTCAATCCAAAACTCGTGATGATGTCGATGTCGGCCTTCGGCGCCGGCAGTACCCATTGCGATTGCCGCGCCTATGGCTCGACGCTGGAGCAGGGCTCGGGCCTTCCAAGCGTGGTCGGCGACCCCGATGGGCCGCCGGTCATGAGCCACACCGCGTTTGGCGATGCGGTCGGCGGCATGAACGGCTGCGCCGCGGTGCTCACCGCGCTGATCCACGCCAAGCTGACCGGCAAGGGCCAGTTCATCGATCTCGCGCAGATCGAATGCATGATGCCGTTCGCGGCGCCCTGGATCGTGGCGCATTCGATCGGCGGCGAGGCGCCGACAAAATACGGCAACCGTCATCCGGATTTCGTGCCGCATGGCTGCTTCCCCTGCGCGGGCCGGGACAAAGGTCAGGACAACTGGATCGTGGTTGCGGTTTCCGGCGATGCGATGTGGCCAAAGCTTGCGCAATTGTTGGGCCGCGCCGACTGGGCCAGCGACGAAACGCTGAGAACGGCGGCCGGCCGGCGCGACATGGAGAGCGAAATCGAGGCCGCCATTGCCGGCTGGACTTCGTCGCGGGAGCCGGAGGCTGCGATGAACGCCTTGCAGGCGGCGGGTATCGCCTCCGGCGTCGCGCGGCTGCCGATCGAACTGCTAAAAGACCCGCAATTGCATGCGCGCGGCTTCATCCAGGAAATCGACCGCGCCTTTATCGGCAGGCATCCGCAGCCGTCGATGCCGTTTCGCGAAGGCGCCAACCCGTTTCCGATCCGAAAACCGCCGCCGACGCTCGGCCAGCATAATCGCGAAATTCTCGCCGGCCTGCTCGGGCTGTCCGACGCCGAGATCGAACAATTGACCCGCGACGGCATCATCGGCACCGAGATGCTGATGGAGGAACAGCTGGTGAAAGAGAAGAAGCGGGCGGCGGGCTGATGCAAACGGCGGAGCCGGCACAGCGCAGATCGGACGCGGCCGCCGCCGGCGGCTCCTCCGCGCTGATGTCGGTGCGCGGCCTCGGTATCCGCTTCAAGACCTCGCACGGCATCTGGCAGGCGACGCGCAAGATCGACTTCGATATCGCGCCGGGCGAGCGCGTCGGCATCGTCGGCGAAAGCGGCTGCGGCAAGACCATCACCGGCCTGTCGATCGCAAGACTGCTGCCGAATAATTTTGCCGGCCTCGACGGCTCGATCCTGTTCGACGGTGTCGACCTGGCCACCTGCAGCGTGCGGGAGATGCGCGCGATCCGCGGCCGGCGCATTGCGATGATCTTTCAGGAGCCGATGAGCGCGCTCGATCCTGTGTTCACCGTCGGCCATCAGATCGCCGAGACGCTGCGCGTGCACACCGGCATAGCTAAGGAAGAGGCGCGGGCGAAAACCCTGGATATGCTGCGCCGGGTCGGCATCGCCTCGCCGGAACGGCGCATCGACGATTACCCGCACCAGCTCTCGGGCGGCATGCGCCAGCGCGTGATGATCGCCGCCGCCCTCATTTGCGGGCCGCAACTATTGATCGCGGACGAGCCGACCACCGCGCTCGATGTCACCGTGCAGGCGCAGATCCTTCAATTGCTGCGCGACCTCAGTGCGACCTCGAACACCGCGCTGATGCTGATCACGCATGACCTCGGCGTCGTCGCCGAGACTTGCACCCGCATGATCACGATGTATGCCGGCGAGGTGATCGAGGACGCCGCGGTCGACGATGCGCTGGTGCGGCCGTTGCATCCCTATACGTCGGGCCTGTTGCGGTCGCTGCCGCATTTGAGCCCGCGCGGCGGCAAGCTGCCGTCGATCCCGGGCCGGGTGCCGTCCATTCTGGATATGCCCAATGGCTGCCGCTTCAAGGCGCGGTGCCCGCACGCGGTGGCAGGTTGCGAGGCCGAGCAGGAACTGTGCGATGCCGGCGGCGGGCGCAAGGTGCGCTGCTGGCGTTTTCGCGAGCTCGAACTGCCGGGCGCCCTGCAGCATTTGGGCTCGGCGCCGATCGCGGCGATGGTCAGCCGGCCATGATTGCGCAGGCCACCGGCATTCCCAAGGACGCCCTAGACAATACGATCGTCTCGGTGCGCGATCTCGAAGTGCAATTCCAGACCACCGATCGCCGCGCCACCGTCAAAGCGGTCGATGGCGTCAGCTTCGATGTCCGCCGCGGCGAGACCTTTGGCATCATCGGCGAATCCGGGTCGGGCAAGACGACGATCGGCCGCGCACTGGTGTTTTTGCTCAAGCCCAGCGCCGGCGCCATCCTGCATGACGGCATCGATCCGCTTGCGTTGCCGCGGAAGGGGTTCCAGAACCACCGCCGCGATTACCAGATCATCTTTCAGGACCCGAATGCGGCGCTGAATCCGCGCATGACGATATTGGCTTCAGTGCTGGAGCCGCTCGAACTGGCGCGCGCCGGCACCAGGGCGGAGCGCCTAGCGCGGGCGCGGGAGGCGATGGATCGCGTCGGCCTGCCGCAGGAAACCGGCGAGCGCTATCCGCATCAATTGTCCGGCGGCCAGAAGCAGCGCGTGGTGATCGCGCGGGCGCTGACGCTGCGGCCAAAGCTGATCGTCTGCGACGAGGTGGTGGCGGCGCTGGATATGTCGATCCGCGGCGACGTGCTCAATCTGTTCGCCGAATTGCAGCGCGACCTCGGGCTGACCTACGTGTTCATCACCCACGATCTCGCCGTAGTGTCCCACATCAGCGAGCGGGTGGCGGTGATGTATCTCGGCCGCTTCGTCGAGCTTGGCCCGACCGACAAAGTCTCGGAACGGCCGCTGCATCCCTACACGCAGGCGCTGATGTCGGCCGAGCCGCGGCCGCTGCCGTCGTCGATGCGCGACGATCATCGCATAGTGCTGCAGGGCGAAATCCCGAGCCCGATCGATCCGCCGTCGGGATGCCGCTTCCGCACCCGCTGCCAATATGCGCAAGCCCTCTGCGCTGCCCGGGCGCCGGACTGGCGTGAGCTGATGCCCGATCATTGGGTCGCCTGCCATTTCGCCGATCGCCCGAACTTTTCGCCGAACTAGAACAAACTGCCGGAGGATTGGCCATGACACAGACACGACGCGAGGCAATGGCGCTGATGACGGCCGCGCTGACAGGTGCTGCCTTTGGCGGCTGCGCCTTCGCTCAGGGCGCGCCGAAGCGCGGCGGCATCCTGCGTATCTCGGCGCCAGCCAATCCGTCGAGCCTCGACCCGGCAACCGGCGGCGCCGGGTCCGATCATGCGTTCCTGTTCACGATGTACGACACGCTGACCGAGTGGGATTTCGAAACGTTGAAGCCGAAGCCGGGCCTGGCCGAAAGCTGGAGTTTTACCGATCCCGCCACCTTCGTGCTCAACATCCGCGCCGGCATCACCTTTCATGACGGCACGCCGCTCGACGCCGAAGCGGTCAAATTCAATCTGGAGCGCAACAAGAGCGACCAGAAATCCAACATCAAGGCCGATCTCGCCTCGATGGCCTCGGCTGAAGTCACCGGCCCGATGCAGGTGACGCTGAAGCTCACTACACCCGACGCCGCGCTGCCCGGCATTCTCTCCGATCGCGCTGGCATGATGGTGTCGCCCACCGCGCTCAAGGCGAGTTCGGCCGGCAATGTCACACGCACGCCGGTCGGCGCGGGGGCGTATAGCTTCGTCAGCTGGGCGGATGGCGAAAAGATCGTCGTCAAGCGCAACGAGAAATACTGGAAGCCCAACCGTCCCTATCCCGACGGCATCGAATTTTCGATCATTCCCGAACTGACCACCGGCGCACGCTCGGTCACTGCCGGGCAAAACGATCTGATCTACCAGCTGCCGCCGCGCCAGAAGGCGATCATCGAGCGCGCCAGCAGCATCAAGGTGTTCAACGGGCCGACCTTGTACGTGTTCCAGATCTTCCTGAACTGGGCCAAGCCGCCGTTCGACAACATCAGGGTGCGCCAGGCCTTCAATTTCGCGATCGACCGCGAGGCGTTCGTCAAGGCGGCGCTCGCAGGCCTCGCCGAACCCGCTTACATGAACCTGCCGAAGGCGCATTGGGCCTACGACAAATCCGTGGCCGAGCTCTATCCCTATGATCCCGGAAAGGCGCGCAAGCTGCTGGCGGAGGCGGGCTTCAAGGAAGGGACGGTGATCGAGATCGGCGGCTATACCGATCAGGATTCGGTACAGCGCCAGGAAATCCTGATCGAACAGTTCCGCAAGGCCGGCATGAATGTGAAATTCGTCAACGCGCCGATCGCGGAGGCGTCCGCCGCGTTCTTCGGGCCGGAGAAGCGCGGTTCCGGCCTGCTCGCGGCCTGGACCGGACGGCCGGACCCGAGCCTGACCTATTCGCTGATGTTCACCAAGGACGCCTATTACAATGGCGGCCGCGCACCGGTGCCGCCGGAGCTGGAGGCCGCGATCAGGGAATCGCGCGCGTCGGAAGATATCGAATTCCGCCGCAAGGCATTCGCGACCGTGCAACGGATTGTCATGGAAAATGCCTTCGTGGCGCCGCTGGCCTTCCAGTTCGAACTGGTCGCGATGAACAAGAAGGTGCAGGGCTATCGGCCGAACCTGCTCGGCAAGCCGAAATACGACGACGTCTGGCTGGAAAGCTGAACCATGGCGCGACGAAGTCCGGCAAGGGTGATCGGCAGCCGCCTGTTGCAGGCGCTGCCCGTGATCCTGCTCGCGACCTTCATGGTGTTCGCGCTGTTGAAACTCGTGCCCGGCGACATCGCGGTGACGCTGGCCGGCGACAACGCGTCCGATACCCGCATCGCCGAGATCAAGAAGATCTACGGCCTCGACCGGCCGTTCCTGGTGCAATATGGCGCCTGGCTCGGAAAAGTCGCGCAGGGCGACCTCTCGCAATCGCTGCTGACCGGCGAGAAGGTCGCGACCTCGATCGGGCGCGCGTTTCCCAACACGCTGCTGATCGTCGCGATTGCGCTGGTGCTGGCGCTCGTCACCGGGATTCCGATGGGCGTGATCGCGGCGATCAAGCCCAATGGCTTGCTCGACAAGCTGGTCTCGATGATCGCCTCCCTCGGCGTCGCGATTCCCGGCTTCTGGCTGGCGATGATTCTGGTCGCGGAGATTTCGCTGAAACTGAACTGGCTGCCGGCCACCGGCGCCAAGTCCTTCAGCGTATCGCCGGTCGAGGCTGTCCGGCACGCGCTGCTGCCGGGCATTGCGATTGCGGCCTATGGCATGGCCGATGTGGCGCGGCAGTTGCGCGGCTCGCTATTGGAAGTGCTGTCGTCGCAATATGTGCGCACCCTGCACGCCAAGGGCCTGTCGATGTCGCGCATTCTCTGGCAGCACGGCCTGAAGAACGTCAGCGTCAATCTCTTCACCATCATCAGCCTCCTGGTCAACCGCATGCTGGCGGCGACCGTCGTCATCGAGGCGGTGTTCGCGATTCCCGGCCTCGGCAGCCTGATCGTCCGCGGCGCCATCCAGCGCGATTTCCCGATCGTGCAGGGCGTGGTGTTCGCGATGGTGATCGTCGTCATCGCCGTCAATCTGATCGCCGATCTGCTGTGCGCGGCCGTCGATCCCAGGATCGAGTCATGACGGATCTGGCGCTCACAAACCGGGAATCATCAGCCGGGCCGACCCGGCTGCGCCGTTTCTTCCGCTGGCTCGCCGGCGATCTTCGCGCGGCGCTGGCGATCCTCGTGCTGCTGGTGCTCGTGATCGTTGCGATCAGCGCGCCCTGGATCGCGCCCTATGCGCCGACCGCACAGGACGTCAACAACATGCTGGCGCCGCCGGGGGCTGCCCATCTGCTCGGCACCGACGATCTCGGCCGCGACATCTTTAGCCGGCTGATCTACGGCGCGCCGGCGACGGTGTATGCGAGCCTGCTGGCCGTCACGGTGGCTGTCGCCATCGGCTTGCCGGTCGGCCTGATCGCGGGATTCTTCGGCGGCTGGACCGACGATATCATCAGCCGGGTGATCGATACCTTTCTGTCGTTTCCGGCGATCGTGCTGGCGATCGCGGTCACCGGCGCGCTCGGCATCGGTCTCACCAACGGCATGATCGCGGTGGGTATCGTGATGTTTCCGGCGCTGGCGCGCATCGTCCGCGCGCGCACGCTGATCGTCCGTCAGGAACTCTATGTCGACGCGGCGCGCGGTTTCGGCGCGCCTAGCTGGTACATCCTGTGGAAGCATGTGCTGCCGAACGCGCTGCAGCCGGTGATCGTGCAGGTGACGCTGCTGCTGGCGGCGGCGCTGCTGGCTGAAGCCAGCCTCAGCTTCCTCGGCCTCGGCATTCAGCCGCCCAATCCAAGCTGGGGCGCGATGCTGGCCCGCGCCTACCAATATATGGAAATCGCGCCGGAACAGATGTATGCGCCCGGGCTCGCCATTCTGGTGGTCTCGCTGGCCTTCAACGCGCTCGGAGAATCCTTGCGCATCGTACTCGATCCGACCATGAAGGATCGCTAACTTCTTACGGAACCGTTCATGCCCTTCAAGAAGCTGCTGATCGCCAACCGTGGCGAGATCGCCATTCGCATCGCGCGTGCCGCCGGCGAGGCCGGTCTTGCCACCGTCGCGATCTATCCCGCCGACGACGCGCTGTCGCTGCATGTCCGCAGCGCGGACGAGGCTTGCGAAATCCCGGGACGGGGCGCGCGGGCCTATCTCGACATCGAGGCGGTCGTCGCCGCCGCCAAGGCGGCCGGGTGCGACGCGCTGCATCCCGGCTACGGCTTTCTCAGCGAGAATCCCGCGCTGGCGCGGCTCTGTGCGGAGCAGGGGATTACCTTCGTCGGCCCGTCGCCGGAGGCGCTCGACCTGTTCGGCGACAAGGCGCAAGCCAAGGCGCTGGCCAGGAAGTGCGGCGTTCCCATTATCGATGGCACGAGCGGTGCGACCAGCCTCGACGAGGCGAAGGCGTTTTTTGCAACATTGGGCGCCGGCGGCGCGATCATGATCAAGGCCATCGCCGGCGGCGGCGGGCGCGGCATGCGCATCGTCGATGACGCCGCAAAGTTGGAAGAGGCCTATGCGCGCTGCCAGTCCGAGGCCAGGGCCGCCTTCGGCAGCGATGGCGTCTATGTCGAGCGCCTGATCCGCAACGCCCGCCACATCGAAGTGCAGATCATCGGCGACCGCCATGGCGCGATCAGCCATCTGTGGGAGCGTGAATGCACGATCCAGCGGCGTAACCAGAAGCTGATCGAAGTGGCGCCCAGCCCCTCGCTGGACGAACCCTTGCGCGCGCGCATCATCGAGGCGGCAAAAGCGCTTGCCACGGCGGCGCGCTACGACAATCTCGGCACCTTCGAATTCCTGGTCGATATCGACGCCAAAGGCGGGGACACCGCGTTCGCCTTCATCGAGGCCAATCCGCGGCTTCAGGTCGAGCATACCGTCACCGAAGAAGTGCTTGGCGTCGATCTGGTGAAATCGCAGCTCGCGGTCGCGGCTGATGCTACGCTGGCCTCGCTCGGGCTTGCGCAAGCCGCAATCCCGGCGCCGCGCGGCTATGCGATGCAGCTTCGCGTCAACATGGAGGTGATGGACGCCAACGGCGTGACCAGGCCGACCGGCGGCACGCTCGCGGTGTTCGACCTGCCGTCCGGTCCCGGCGTCCGTGTCGATACCTTTGGCTACACCGGTTACAGGACCAGCGCGGCCTTCGACTCCCTGCTCGCAAAAGTCATTGTCCATTCGCCGGGCGCGAACTGGGGAGACGTGGTCCAGAAAGCCGCGCGCGCCTTGCGCGAATTCCGCATCGGCGGCGTCGCCACCAACATCCCGTTCCTCGGCGCTGCGCTGGCGCATCCGGAGTTCGCCGCCAACCACATCAGTACCGGCTTCATCGATACACATGTCGCGGCATTGGTCGGCGCGGCAAATGAACTTTCCGAGCCGCTGTTTTTCGAAGCGACGGGTGCGGCCGGCGATGGGGCCAAATCCTTGGCCAGCGAAACTGCGCCGGCGGGTTCGGTGCCGGTGCCGGCGCCGCTGCAGGGCACGATTGTCGCGATCGAAGTCGGCGAGGGCGATCTCGTTCGTCCCGGGCAGCAGATCGCCGTGCTCGAATCCATGAAGATGGAACACCTCGTGACCGCCCCGCATGGCGGCAGGGTGACCCGGATCGCGGCCGGTGTCGGCGTGACGCTGATGCAGGACGAGGCCATTCTGTTCCTCGAGCCGGCCGAGATCGATAGCCATCATGAGGCCGAAGAGGAAGACATCGACCTCGATCACATCCGCCCGGATCTCGCCGAACTGATCGCGCGCCACGCCATCACGCTGGACGAAAACCGGCCGGCCTCGGTCGAGCGCCGGCGCAAGACCAATCAGCGAACCGCGCGCGAAAACATCGCGCAGCTCGTCGACGAGGGATCCTTCGTCGAATATGGCTCACTGGCGATCGCCGCCCAGCGCCGGCGGCGCAAGGTCGACGACCTCATCCGCAACACGCCCGCCGACGGGCTGATCTCGGGCGTCGCCACCGTCAACGCCGAGAAATTCGGTGCGGATGGCGCCCGCTGCATGGTGATCTCCTACGACTACACCGTGCTGGCCGGCACCCAGGGCCACATGAACCACAAGAAGATCGACCGCATGCTGGGTCTCGCCGAGCAGTGGCGCCTGCCGCTGGTGTTTTATGCCGAAGGCGGCGGCGGCCGTCCCGGCGATACCGACCGGCTCGGCATGACCGGCCTCGACGGGCCGTCCTTCGTGCAGTTCGCAAAGCTGTCCGGCCTGGTGCCGGTCATCGGCGTCGTCTCCGGCTATTGCTTTGCGGGCAACGCCGCCATGCTCGGCTGCTGCGATGTCATCATCGCCACGAGGAATGCCTCGATCGGGATGGGGGGCCCCGCGATGATCGAGGGCGGCGGCCTCGGCGTCTATCACCCCGCCGAAGTCGGGCCGGTGTCGTTCCAGTCGCCCAACGGCGTCATCGACATCCTGGTCGAGGACGAGGAGGAAGCGACAACCGCCGCGCAAAAATACCTGTCGTATTTTCAGGGCGCGGTCGCGGACTGGAAAGCGCCGGACCAGCGCCTGCTGCGGCGGGCGATCCCGGAAAATCGGTTGCGCGTCTACGACATCCGCAATGTCATCGATCTGCTGGCCGACGAAGGCTCGGTGCTGGAAATCCGCCGGGATTTTGGCGTCGGCATGATCACGGCCTTCATTCGCATCGAGGGCAAACCGTTCGGATTGATCGCCAACAATCCAAAACATCTCGGCGGCGCGATCGATGCTGCGGCCGGCGACAAGGCCGCGCGCTTCCTGCAGCTCTGCGATGCTTTCGACATTCCGATCGTGTCCTTGTGCGACACGCCGGGCTTCATGGTCGGGCCCGAGGCCGAGAAGACCGCGATCGTGCGCCATGTGGCGCGGATGTTCGTGACCGGCGCCAGCCTCACGGTGCCGCTGTTCGGCATCGTGTTGCGCAAGGGCTACGGCCTCGGCGCGCAGTCGATGATCGGCGGCGGCTTTCATGCCTCGTTCTTCACGGTGGCATGGCCGACCGGCGAGTTCGGCGGCATGGGCCTCGAAGGCTATGTCCGGCTCGGCTTCCGCAAGGAGATGGAGGCGATCGAAGACCCGGTCGAGCGCGAAAACTACTACAAGGCCAAGGTTGCCGAACTCTATGCCAACGGCAAGGCGGTCTCGATTGCCTCCGTGCTCGAAATCGACGAGGTGATCGATCCCGCCGACACGCGGCACTGGATCATGTCGGGCCTGCGCTCGGTGCCGAAGCCGGAGCCGCGCAACGGCCGCAAGCGGCCATGCATCGATGCGTGGTGAAGGAAAAGGATTCCATCAACCGTCATTGCGAGTGCGTAGGATGGGTAGAGCGCAGCGAAACCCATCGCCCCACACGAGCCATTGATGGGTTTCGCTGCGCTCTACCCATCCTACAAAATGCCCGACGGGCAAATCAGCGAATTTTCTGTCAAGTCCTTCGCAAGAAAAAATCCTGCTTGCCCTCATGGGGCAAATCAGTGGCATTTCTCCGCGCGTCTCACCCGAACGAGGGGCGGCTCGCGATCGTCACGAAACGCGCGGTGGGATACGGTGGACGCGAATGTGCCTTTGACGAACGGTGCTGACGCGGACGGCGAAGTCGTGTGGTCCTGACGCCCCGATGCTGGCGTCAAGTTCTTGGGAAGCAAGCTTCTCGGGGATGACGGTGGCAAGAAAGCCCGTTCACCGGGGAGAGCGCGAAGTAAGCCGTAAAACCACTGCGCAGGGAAGGCCGGATGTTCTCCGCTGAACCTGTATGCTCGTGTGCGTGTTCTTATGCACAAATTGCACACGAGACCGCGGGTGCAGCGCGCACCCGGTCTTCCCTGCGCCCTCTGTATTTTTGGGGGGCGAGATTCAGGCAAACCTCGGGCGCATTGCGCCGCGGGAATGCGGGGTCGCGTTCCCGATTTGGAACGCCGTCATTGCGAGGAGCGAAGCGACGAAGCAATCCATTCTTTCTTTGCGTTGCGCGATGGATTGCTTCGCTTCGCTCGCAATGACGGTTCAAAGCGCAGTGTGCGCCAAGAATCTACCCCAACCTCAACTCGTCATATCCTTTCGCCGCCACCTCATCGCACCTTGCGCGATAGGCCGGCGCGCTACCGCTGTAGCGGGCGACGATGCGGGTTTGCTTTCCTTCGACGTTGGAGTTGATCCCGGTCATCCAGGAATTGACCTCGTTGGAAAGAAGACCCACGCCCAGCGCCTTGACGTGCTCGGTCCACGCCGCCACGCCAGCTATCGTGGCCTCCAGCCGCGTCAGGTTCCTTTCCCGCGCAAAGCGGATCAGGCCGGTGACCCAGTCGACGCTGTATTCGATGCTGCGCGGAATATTGCCGAGCGCGGTGTGCGGCCCCATCAGCATCATCATGTTGGGAAAGCCGTCGACCATGATGCCGAGATAGGTCTCCGGCCCATGTTTCCACTTGTCCTTCAGCCGCGCGCCGTCGGCGCCGCGGAAATCGATCTTGTCAAAACTGCCGGTGATCGCGTCGAATCCGGTGGCGAAAATAATGATGTCGAATTCGTATTCTTTTGCGCTGGTCCTGATGCCCTCCGGCGTGATCCGCTCGATCGGCGTCGTGGTGATGTCGACCAGCTCGACATTGTCGCGGTTGTAGACCTCGTAATAGAACGTTTCGAGCGGCAGGCGCCGGGTGCCAAAGCCGTGGTTCTTCGGGATCAGTTTTTCCGCCACCTCAGGGTCTTTCACGCGCTGACGAATTTTTCGCGCCACGA
The DNA here is from genome assembly GCA_900129675.1 of Bradyrhizobium erythrophlei. GTDB lineage: Bacteria > Pseudomonadota > Alphaproteobacteria > Rhizobiales > Xanthobacteraceae > Bradyrhizobium > Bradyrhizobium erythrophlei_A. The sequence goes on from FSRD01000002.1 coordinate 1,434,729, forward strand.
AATCGCTGATCGTGGCATTGGCCTTGCGGTCGATCAGGATGTCGCGGAAATTGCCCTGCCAGATGCCGAAGCCGCGCTCGCCGTAGAGCTTTTCGTAGAACGCCTCGCGTTCCTCATCGGACACCTCGAACGCGCCGCGCGGATCCGGCGTGTGCAGGAAGCACGCAAAGGTCTCCTGGCAGCGGGCGAACATTTCGGGATAGCCGGCCTTGATTTGCTGCTGCGTCTCGGCGTCGATCCTGCCGTTGTGCAATGGTGCGCACCAGTTGGGCGTGCGCTGGAACACGGTGAGATGCCCGACGCTTCCGGCAATGGTCTGGATGGTCTGCACGCCGGTTGCGCCGGTGCCGATCACGGCGACGCGTTTTCCCGCGAAATCGACCGGCTCATGCGGCCATCGCGCGGTATGGAAGGATTGTCCTTTAAAACTGTCCCGGCCCTCGATGCGCGGCAGCGTCGGCGTCGACAGCGGACCGATCGCGGTGATCAGGAAGCGGGCGCGGAAACTGGAGCCGTCATCCAGCGTGATGGTCCAGCTTTGCGTGTCCTCCTGATAGATCGCGGCGGTGACCCGGCTGCGAAACTGGATATCGCGGCGCAGATCGAATTTGTCGGCGACATGCTGGAGATAGCGCAGCGTTTCCGGCTGGCCGGCGAAATGCTCGGACCAGTCCCATTCCTCCAGCAACTCCTTGGAAAAGGAGTAGCCGTAGGAATAGCTCTCGGAATCGAAGCGGGCGCCGGGATAGCGGTTCCAGTACCAGGTGCCGCCGACCTCGGTGCCGGCCTCGAGCACGCGCACCCGCAACCCCTCTTCGCGCAAGCGATAGAGCTGGTACAGGCCCGACATGCCGGCGCCGACGATGATGGCGTCGTATTCCGGCAGGGCTGTAGTTTGAGGTCGTTCGGTCTGGCTCGCATGGGCCACGCGGCGTCACTCCCGGGATACTTGGTTGACCCAAACGCTATCCGGTCTCGCGCCCATCAACAAACCTCGGAGCGCGGAGCTGCTATCGCGAATTGGCGGGCGCTCCAGGCGTGCCCGCGCTGTTCCGTCGGCTTGCCGCATCGCTCGCACAGGTATAATATTTTATAACTGTCAACCTTGGATATTTTAGAGGTCGAACCATGGCATATGCGCAACCGGCCGCGGCGCTCGCGGGCAAATGGACCTATCGAAGCTTTCTCAACGACCCGACGCTGATCGGCGACGATCCGAATACGGCGCCGGCGAACCTGTATGCGTTGCTGTTCGCCGAGGCCGTGTTCACGTTCGAGATTCCAAACGATACGACGCTGACAGGCGCGATCGACTGGACCGGCGGCGGCCTCGATCTGAAAGGCACGATCCGGGAGAACGACGGTGGACCGATCTTGGAGATCGTCGGTACCGGGCGCCCCAACACCGGCACCGCGAACTGGGAGTACGATTATCACGGCCAGCTTGCCTATCAGTGGCCGAACGACGTCAACCAGGTGCCGGCGATCGTCGGTAACGTGATCCGTGCAAAACCCCACAACGGCAACCCTGCGGGCGTGGTGGCGTCGTTCATCGCGGTCAAGCAGCCCTGAGCGCTCGTCAGATCCGCGCCTGGCCGGCATTACTAAGCATCCGGTTTGACTCTATCGTCTGTCGTCCGGACCCGGCTGTGTCGCCGCGTCCAGGCTCAAGACGACGATCGCCCGTCAAGCGGCGACGAATTGAAATGTCTCCCCCGTCATTGCGAGCGAAGCGAAGCAATCCATTTCATAGCGGAGACGAAAGAATGGATTGCTTCGTCGCGGAGTTTATCATCGGCCCGGCCGAAGGCCGGACCCGTTGGCTCCTCGCAATGACGGCTGAGGCTTGAGGAACCACAATGAACGATCCCGTTGACGTCCTGATCATCGGAGCCGGCGCGTCTGGCGCCGCGGTGGCCTGGAGCCTTGCCGACACCAGGATGCACATCCTCTGCCTCGACCAGGGCGGCTGGATGAATCCCGCACAATATCCGAGCACGGGCCGCGACTGGGAAGCGCGCTTCTATGGCGACTATTCGACCAGTCCCAACGTCCGTGCGCGGCCGGAAGACTACCCGATCAACGACGACAACTCGCCGATCAAGGTGGTGAATTTCAATGGCGTCGGCGGCTCGACGGTGATGTACACCGCGCACTGGCCGCGGCTGCATCCGTCCGACTTCAAAGTGAAGACGCTCGACGGCGTTGCCGACGACTGGCCGATCGATTACGACGCGCTTTCGCCGTTCTTTGCCGAGAACGACCGCATGATGGGCGTCTCGGGACTGTCAGGCGATCCGCTTTCGCCGTTGACGGAGCCGGCGATGCCGCCGCAGCCGCTCGGCCGCTCCGGCGCGATCTTCGGCAAGGCCATGAACAAGCTCGGCTGGCACTGGTGGCCGTCGGATACCACGGTCGCGACCACGGACTATGAGGGGCGCGCGCGCTGCATCAATCTCGGCCATTGCACGCCGGCCTGCGCGCAGGGCGCCAAGGCTTCAACCGATATCACCTATTGGCCGCATGCGCTGCGCGCCGGGGTCGAACTGCGCACGCATTGCCGGGTGCGCGAGATCACCACCAACGAGCACGGCATGGCATCCGGTGTCGTTTATTACGACAAGGACGGCGTCGAACAGTTTCAGGCGGCCGAAGTCGTCATCATCGCCTGCAATGGCGTCGGCACGCCGCGGCTGCTGTTGAATTCGGCCTCCGGCCGTTTCCCGAATGGCCTCGCCAATTCCAGCGGGTTGGTCGGCAAGAACCTGATGTTCCACCCCTACGGGCAGGTTTACGGTTATGTCGAAGAGCCGACCGACAGCAACCGGGCGCCGCCGACCTGCCTGTGGAGCAAGGAATTTTACGACACCGATCTGTCGCGCGGCTTTGTGCGCGGCTACGCGATCCAGTTCGGCCGTGGCGTTGGGCCGGTGTTCGAAGCCGTGATGAGTGAGGGCAAGGGTATCCTGCCCTGGGGCGCCGATCATCACCGCGTGTTCCGCAAGCTCAACGGCCACAGGCTCGCCATCTCCGCGATCTGCGAGGATCTGCCGGAGGAGCATAACCGCGTCACGCTGGATCCCGTGCTGAAAGACAGCCACGGCATTCCGGCGCCGCGCGTCGACTACACCATCGGCGCCAACAGCGCGAAGATGCTTGAGCACGGGTTGGCGCGGGGCCGTGAAATCCTTGAGGCCGCCGGCGCCACCGATCTCTGCATCAATAGCCCGATCCCCTATGGCGGCTGGCATCTGCTCGGCACCGCGCGGATGGGCCCCGACCCGGCACGCTCGGTCGTCAACGAATGGGGCCGGTCGCACGACGTGAAGAATCTCTTCATCGTCGACGGCAGCGTGTTCGTGACGTCGGGCGGCGTCAACCCGACCTCCACCATCCAGGCCATTGCGCTCTACATCGCCGATCAGATGAAGCAGCGCCTCGCCAATTTGTTCGATTGAGGAAGTAATGTCCGCCGAAAATATCCTGACTCCAGCGCAACGCGACGATCTGCGCACCATCGCCGCCATGATTATCCCGGCAAGCGATGAGTACAAGGTACCCGGCGCCGACGATGCGGCTGTCCAGGCCGACATCCTTGCAACGCTCGGCCGCGATACCGATATGGTACGTCAGGCACTCGATCATCTCGCGCGCCTCGCCGGCAAGCCGCTCGCCGACCTCGATCCGGCACGGCGCGATGCGGTGGCCGGGGAATTCCGGAGCACGGGCGGCCCCGCCGCGGCGACCCTCGTCCGCGTCGTGCTGCAATGCTACTACCGCGACGACCGCGTGCTGCGCTCGCTGGGGCTGGAACTTCGCGCGCCTTTTCCGAAGGGATATACGCTGGAGCAGGGCGATTGGTCGCTGCTCGATCCCGTGAAGGCAAGGCCTCCGGCGTTACGGCGGGCGCAATAGGGGGCGGGGCTGCCCTGCGCCCGTGCGGTGGCTCTTGCGAGGGCGAAATCCGGGCACCATCTGATGAGGTCGAAGGAATTTCGCCATGCTGGACTTTACCTCTGATATTCCCGGCGACGGCCCGTCGCCGGAAGCGACCGAAACCACTCGAGCCGACGATCAAGCGCTGCTCGACGCCTATTCCAATGCCGTGATCGGCGTGACCGAACGCGTCGGGCCCGCGGTGGTCCGCGTCGAAACCGGACCGAAAGTCCGCAACGCGCGCGAGCGCGGCGGCCTTGGTTCCGGCATCGTGATCTCGCCGGATGGCCTGGTGCTGACCAACAGTCACGTGGTCGGATCGTCGAAGGAGATCAGGCTCCGGGATACGGAAGGCTTTGTCACTGACGCCCATGTGCTGGGTGTCGATCCCGACACCGACCTCGCGCTGCTGCGGGCCGACGGTGCGCGCGATCTGGCCTATGCCTCGCTCGGTAACTCAAAAAGCCTGCGCCGCGGCCAATTGGTGGTTGCGATCGGCAATCCGCTCGGCTTCGAATCGACTGTGACCGCGGGCGTGGTGTCGGCGCTCGGCCGCTCGATCCGCTCGGTCAGCGGCCGGACCATCGAGGACGTGATCCAGACCGATGCCGCGCTCAATCCCGGCAATTCCGGCGGGCCGCTGGTGTCGTCCTCGGCCGAGGTGATCGGCATCAACACCGCCATCATCAGCGGTGCGCAGGGCATCTGCTTTGCGGTGGCGAGCAACACCGCGCAATTCGTGCTGTCGGAGATCATCCGCCACGGCTATGTCCGCCGCGCCTATATCGGCGTGGCCGGCCAGACCGCGCCGATCCCGCGGCGGCATGCGGTGGTCGCCGGCGTCGACAACAAGATGGGCGCGCTCCTGGCGCAGATCGAGCCGGACAGTCCGGCCGCGAAGGCGGGATTGTTGCCGGGCGATGTCGTGATCAAGCTCGACGGCGTCGAGATCAACGGCGTCGACGATCTGATCCGCGCACTGGACCGCGACCGCATCGACCGGCAGCTTGCGATGGACGTGCTGCGGATGGGCCGCCTGCGGGCGATCGATATTCACCCGATCGAGCGCAAGCCCGTGGCGCGGCAGTGATGGCTCTATCGGCTTGCGCGTCTCTTCCCCTCTCCACTTGTGGGAGAGGGTGGCGCCTCACGAAGTGAGGCGACGGGTGAGGGGTCTGTCTCCGCGGACAGAGACCCCTCATCCGGCGCGGACTGCGTCCGCGCCACCTTCTCCCACAAGGGGAGAAGGAAGCCATGGACTGACTGATGTTACTGCTGCAGCGCCGCCAGCAACTCGTCGGGCGCTTCCACCATCATCATGTGGCCCGCGCCTGGCAGCACCACGGTGCGGGCATTCGGCGTCGCGGCGGCAAGCGTCTTGCCGGCCTTCGCAGGCGTCATCATGTCGCGCTCGCCAAGGATGAAGGTGGCGGGCACCTTGACTTGCGCCGCCGCAGCGAGTGCGCCCTGATAGGCGTTGCAGGCGTTGAGATCACTATACAGCACACCCGGACGGGTCTGCTGCAGCACGCGTTGTGCGCCCTGGTGCATCCAGAGTCCCGGCGCGAGGCTGCCGCCGAGTTCCGCCTTGAAGCCGAGGCCCCAGATCGAGACCATGTCGATCGCGTCGGGGTTGTTGGCCTCGGCGGCCTTCAACAGATCGGGACCGACCGTCATCGTCGCGGCGGTTCCGATCAGGCTCAGACCCGACACCTTGTCGGGATGCCGCGAGGATGTCTCGATCGCGATCAGCGAGCCCATGGAATGCCCGACCAGCTTTGCCTTGGGCGCACCGGCGGCTTCGAGCAGCGCGGCGGTCCAGTCGGCCATGTCGGCGATGGTCGGCAGCGCCTTGCCGGACGAACGGCCGTGGCCGGGCAAATCCGGCGCCAATACCGAATAGCCGTGATGGGCGAACCAGCGGCTGTGCAGCGCCCAGGTCGAATGATCAAAGCCCGCGCCGTGCAGCATCACGACGGCGGGCAGGGACCGATCGAACGGCCGGCCACCGGTGGCGACGAATGTATCGAACCCATTGATGGACAATTGCATTGCCTTAAACCCTCTGCGACGCGCGAAACGCCTGGCCGAGATCGTCGATGATATCGGCTGCGGCCTCGATGCCGACCGACAATCGCACCAGTTCCTCGCCGATGCCCGCCGCCTGAAGCTGCGCTGCGTCCATCTGCTGATGCGTGGTGCTGGCAGGATGAATCACCAGCGTCTTGGCGTCACCGACATTGGCGAGATGGCTGACCATGCGCAGCGACTCGATGAATTTCTTGCCCGCAGGCCGGCCGCCCTTGATGCCGAAGCTGACAATCGATCCGGCGCCGCGCGGCAACAGTTTCCTGGCGAGTTCGAAGTCCGGATGATTTTCCAGCGCGGGATGCAGCACCCAGTCGACGGCCTTGTTGCTCTTGAGGATTTCGAGCACCGCCAGCGTATTGGTCATGTGCCGCTCCATGCGCACGCCCAAGGTTTCCACGCCCTGCAGCAGCTGGAACGCATTGGTCGGCGACAGGCAGGCGCCGAAGTCGCGCAGGCCCTCGGTGCGGGCGCGCATGATGAAAGCGGCCTGGCCGAACTGCTCGTCAAAGACGATGCCGTGATAGCCGGCATAGGGTTCGGTCAGCACGGGGAATTTGCCGGAAGCGTGCCAATCGAAATGCCCGCCATCGACAATGACGCCGCCGATCGCGATGCCGTGGCCGCCGATCCATTTGGTCGCGGAGTTCATCACGATGTCGGCGCCAAGCTCGATCGGGCGGCTGAGAAAAGGCGTCGCAAAGGTGTTGTCGATCAGCAGCGGAATCTTTGCGTCATGCGCGATCTCTGCGACCGCCGGAATATCCAGAACCTCGAGGCCGGGATTGCCGATGGTCTCGCCGATCACCAGCCGCGTATTCGGCTTGATCGCTGCGCGGAATTCATCGAGCGCGCGGGGCTTCACAAAGGTGGTCGTGATGCCGAACCGTGGCAGCGTGTGCGCCAGCAGGTTGATGGTGCCGCCATAGAGCGAGGAGGAGGCGACGATATGGTCGCCGTTACTGAGCAGGGTCGCGATCCCGAGATGCATCGCGGCCATGCCGCTCGCGGTGCAGATCGCGCCGACGCCGGCCTCCAGCGCGGCCAGCCGTTCCTCGAGCACCGCGGTCGTGGGATTGGAAATCCGGGTGTAGATATGCCCGGCACGTTCCAGGTTGAATAACGCGGCCGCGTGATCGGAATCCTGAAAGACGTAGGACGTCGTCTGATAGATCGGCACCGCGCGCGCGCCGGTGACGGGATCGGGACGCTGGCCGGCATGCAGGCTCAGGGTTTCGAAGGCAGGCGGCTTGGGTGCGGGCATGCGGGGCTCGTCAAATCGATGGGTGGTCAGGGAGGAAGGTGCGTTGGTTCAGACGTGCACGGCGGCGCGGACGCGGCCGACATTGCCGAACACGCGCAAATAACGCTCGACCTCGGATGCGGTGCCGGTGGCTTTTTCGGGGTTGTCGGACAATTTGACGGCGGGCCGTCCGTCGACCGACGTCACCTTGCAGACGATCGAGATCGGGTCGAGCAGGGCCGATCCGTCCGGTGCGCAGCCGACGAAATCATTGGTGAGGTTGGTGCCCCAGCCGAAACTGACGCGGACGCGTCCGGCGAAGTGGCGGTGGGTCTCCTCGATCGAACCGACATCCATGCCGTCGGAGAAAACCAGAAGCTTCTCCTTGGGATCGCGGCCCTTCTGCTTCCACCATCTGATGATGTCTTCGCCGGCCGTGATCGGCGGCGCGCTGTCGGGGCGAAAGCCGGTCCAGTCCGCGACCCAATCGGGCGCGTCGCGCAAAAACGATTTGGTGCCGAACGCGTCGGGCAGCGCGATCAGCAAATTGCCGCCATAGGTGTGGCGCCATTGGTCGAGGATGCGATAGGGCGCCCAGCGCAGTTCGGTATCGTCGTCCGCCAGGGCGGCCGCAACCATCGGCAGTTCATGCGCGTTGGTACCGATCGCTTCGAGATCGTTGTCCATCGCGAGCAGCACGTTGGAGGTGCCGGTGAAGGACGACCCCAGGCCTTCCTTCACCGCCTCGACGCACCAGCGTTGCCACAGAAAACCATGTCGGCGGCGGGTGCCGAAATCGGACAGCCGCAGGCCGTCCAGTTTGCGCAGCCGCTCGACCTTGGACCAGAGCTTTGCCTTGGCGCGGGCATAGAGCACGTCGAGGGCAAACCGTCCCTGTCCCTTCAATGCCTGACGCGAACGCAACTCGTTCATGATCGCGAGCGCAGGGATCTCCCACATCGTGGTATGGGTCCACGGCCCGTGGAAGTGAAGTTCGTACTGGCCGTCGACCTTGTTCAGCTCATATTCGGGCAGGCGGAAAGCGGCGAGCCAGTTGATGAAGTCAGGCGAGAACATCTGGGTCTTGCCGTAGAACGTATTACCGGCGAGCCAGATCAGCTCCTTCTTGGTGAAACGGATGGAGCGGGCGTGGTCGAGTTGGGCGCGAAGCTCGTCCTCGTCGATGATTTCGGCAAGCCGCACCTGCTTGCTGCGGTTGATCACCGAAAAGGTCACGCGCTGATCCGGGTAAAACTCCCGGATCATCTGCTGCATCAACAGCTTGTAAAAATCGGTATCGAGCAGGCTGCGCACGATCGGGTCGAGCCGCCAGCCATGGTTGTAAGTGCGGGATGCGATATCGGTCACTGCCATGGCGGAACTGTACCGTGCCGGAAGCCGCCCAACCAGTGGGTTTTCGGGCCCGGCATGGCAGCTCAGCGCGCCATTTCCCGCCGGATACGGCCGATAGCCGCATGAATATCACTCCAGGCCGGCTTATCCGGGGCAAATTGCCGCCGCAGGTAAGAGGCCAGTTCTGCAACCTGGCTGTCGCTCAGGCTGTCCTTGAAGGCCGGCATGTAGCCGAGATCGCTCGATGCGGGGGAAGCGATGCCGTGCAGGATCACCTGGATCAGATTGTCCGGTACCGCGCTGTGCAGATTGCTGTTCAGCGCCAGCGAGGGCCGGCTGCCGAACAGCGGCGCGCCGCCGACCTCGTGGCAAACCGCGCAGGCGCCCTGGTAGACGCGGGCGCCGAGGGACGAGGTCGCGACGGTGTTGGTGCCGGTCGACGCTTCAAGTTTGGCGGCGAGGGCGTCCTGCGCTGTTTTATCGACGGCGGTCTCGTTGAAGGAGCCGAGATAGACCGCCATGGCGCGGATATCCTGGTCGGGCAGGGCAGCCAACTCTTTCACGACGGGCGCCATCGGCCCGGCGGCGACACCGTGAAAACGGGACTCGCCTGTGCGCAGATAGGCGTAAAGCTCGTCCTCGCTCCAGGGGGTCGGCGCCTGCGACAGCGAGGTCAGCGCCGGCGCTTCCCAGCCTTCCGCAAAACCGCCGGCGAGGTAGGCGGTTTGCCTTTCCGCGCCGAGCGCATTGCGCGGCGAATGACAGGCGCTGCAATGGCCGAGACCCTCGACCAGGTAGGCGCCGCGATTCCAGGTCTCGGATTTTGTCGCGTCAGCCTGGAATACGCCGGCCTGATGGAACACCGCGTTCCACCCCGCCAGCAGCGGGCGGAGGTTGAACGGAAACGCCAGCGCGTTTTTCGGCGTCTCGGTGCGGACCGGCGTCTGCGCCATCAGATAGGCATAGAGCGCCTGCAGATCGGCGTCGGTCGCTCTGGCGAAATGGGTGTAGGGAAACACCGGATAGAGATGCCGGCCGTCGCGGTGAACGCCCTCGCGCATTGCGCGCTCGAAGGCGGGATAGGACCAGGCGCCGATGCCGGTTTCGACATCGGGCGTGATGTTGGTCGAGGTGATCGTGCCGAACGGCGTTTTGATAGCGCGGCCGCCGGCGTTGAGGACGCCATTTACCGACGTGTGGCACACCGCGCAGTCGCCGAGCGCGGCGAGTTGTTGCCCGCGGGCGATGGTCGCAGCCGAAAACACCGACGCGTCGGGCCGCGCGATTGGCGCGATGGATCGCCACGGCAGTACGGCGGCGCCGACGCCGACCAGGGCCGCGCAAAGGGCTGCGGCTGTTGCAAGCACGCCGCCGCGACGTCCGGCAAACGGGTTTCGCCATTTGTCGGATGCGACAGCGGGCGCGGGAGAGGGCGAGGGCAACGCGGCTGGCGCGGCTTGCTCCTCGCCGCGCAATCCCTTCAGGATGCGCTCCGGCGTGAACGGCAGCTCGCGAAACCGCACGCCGGTTGCATCAAAAATGGCGTTGGCGATCGCGGCGGCGCTGGGGACGGAAGCGGACTCGCCGACGCCGAGCGGCGGCTGGTCCTGCCGCGGCAGCATCAGCACGTCGATCTTGGGCACATCCGGGAATTTGATGATGGGGTAGGCGCCCCATTCGCGGCTCGTTACCGAATGGCGGTCGAACGAGACCTCTTCCATCAGCGCGCGGCTGGTCGACTGGATCACATTGCCGTGGATCTGGTGACGAACGCCGCCCGGATTGATCATCAGGCCGGAATCCTGCCCGGCAACCACGCGGGTGACGCTGACGTCGCCGGTCGCCTTGTTGACCGCGACATCGGCGATCCAGGCCGACCACGCCGCGCCATAGCCGGGAAACTTGCTGTGAACATAGAGCGCGTAGGCAAACCCGCGGCCGCGCACGATATCGCCTTCGGCCTCCGGCTCCTGCCGGACCGGCCGCGGAACCCAGCCGGCGCGCTCGGCAACCGCGTTGACGAGATCGACCGCGCGCGCGTCTTTCAGGTAGCGCAGACGATATTCGATCGGATCGACGCCGGCTTCGGCCGCGAGCTCGTCGATATAGGATTCATGCGCAAACGTATTCGGCAGCGCCGAGACCCCGCGAAACCAGGAGGCGCGCACGATCGGCGGCATGTCATGCGCCACCACGCGCAAATGATCGTAATCGTAAGGTGGGATCGCGGTGCGATCGCCCATCTCGAAAACCGCAGGCTCCGGCGCTATCCGTCCCGTGAGCAGCAGTGCCAGGGTCGGCGCACCGTTGGATGGATAGCGCGTGGCAAAATCGTAAGCGGCAACGCTGCCATCGGCATTGAGCCCACCCTTGACGTCCATCAGCTGCCCGGCGCCCTTCGGCTCCCAGGCGTGCTCCTGTTCCCGCGTCAATTGTACGCGGACGGGGCGGCCGACCGCGCGCGACAGCAACAGCGCGTCGGCGGAAACGTCGTCGGCGCAATTGCGGCCATAGCAGCCGGCGGCCTCCATCCGGATCACGTCGATCTCGGCTTCCGGCCGTTCGATCAATAGCGCCAGATCGATGCGCAGGATGTGCGGATTCTGCGTGCCGGACCACACCCGGATCGCACCGTCCTGATAGTCCGCGACCGCGCACGACGGACCGATCGAGCCGTGCATCTGGTAGGGCCAGACATAGGTCCGCGGCATCGGTCTTGCGGCGGCCGCGATGGCGGCATCGACATCGCCCTTGTCGATCAGCGTCCTTGGCGTCGACGGATTGGCGCGAAGCGCGGTCTCGACATCTCCGAGGTCGGGCAGCGTCGGCACCGGCTTCCAGCTGACCTTCAACTGCGCCGCCGCCTTGATCGCGTTTTCCTCGCGCTCGGCGACGATTCCGACGAAGTCGCCGATGCTGACCACCGCCACCAGCCCCGGAATGTCGCGCACCGAAGCTTCGTCGACCGCGATCAGGCTGGTGCCGACAAACGCGCCGGCATCGACGCCTGCATAGGGCGGCCGCACGACCCGGCCATGCAGCATGCCCGGCAAGCGAACGTCATGGACATAGACGAGTTCGCCGGTCGCCTTCGCGGGGAGATCGACGCGGGGCACCGATTGTCCGACGATGGTATAGGCACTGACCTCCTTCACCGGAACGTCGTCGCCAAGTTCGAGGCGAATAATGTCGTCGGCGATCAATTCGCCATAGCTGACGCTGCGGTTGTCCTTGCCGCGGATCAGCCCGTCTTCGATCGCGAGATCCTCGGCCGGCAACTCCAGCCGTTCGGCCGCGCGCGCGATCAAAAACTGACGTGCCTGCGCCGCGGCCTTGCGCAGCGGCACGGCTGTGATCTGGATGGTTTCGCTCGCAATCGTCGCGCCCTGATTGGGTACGCGCGAGGTGTCGCCGAGCACCACGACGACCCGGGCAAAGGACACGTCGAGTTCGTCGGCGACGATCTGTCCGAGCGCAGTGCGAATGCCGGTTCCGAGATCGACATGGCCGCTATAGGCGGTGACCGAGCCATCTGCCGTGATCTTGATGAACGTCTCGAATGCGCTGCTCTCGCCCCACCAACCGAGACGAACCACCGACAGCGATCCCTGCTGCCGTTCACGATTCCCTGGGGAGTCCGGCGCCGCCATCAATCCTGGGCCTCTACGACAAGCCCGGCCGCCCGCATCGCCGCCCGCACGATCTCGATATGCGCGCCGCACCGGCACAGATTGTAGCGGAGCGATTCCAGCACATCGGCTTCGGAAGGATGCGGGTTGCGCGTCAAAAGCGCCTTGGTGGATATGATCATGCCGTTGAGGCAATAGCCGCATTGCGCGGCCTGTTCCTCGATGAAAGCGGCCTGCACGGGATCAGGATGCTCGCGCGAGCCGAGGCCTTCGAGCGTTACGATGTCGCGTCCGGCGCAGCCTTGAATCGGAATCGCGCAGGAGCGCGCGGCGACGCCGTCGATCAGCACGGCGCAGGCGCCGCATTCGCCGAGCCCGCAGCCATATTTCGGTCCGTTCAATGCGAGATCGTTGCGCAGCACGTAAAGCAATGCGGTGTCGGGAGCGGCGTCGACATCATGGACCCTGCCGTTAACGGTCAGGCGCATCGTGATCGTGCTCCCTAAAACCCCGATGATTGCACTGCTAAGTCAGCGCTAAACCCGATCGGAGGATAACGTTTGTATACAAACGTGCAAGCCGCCCGTTCCGCAGTGCGGTGCGTTGCCCGCTTTATAAACAACGATGCGAGGCAAATGATTTTTTATTCGGCAATGGCGGTTTTTCGCTTCCCCGACCGCTGTCCGTAGCGGGTGAAGTTGTCGTATTTTTGTAGCTCGTGATCTGTCGCCTTCGTTGTTAAGTTTCGGAGGATCCGGAAGGCGTGGACGGGTCCGCCGATTTGGTCATGCCATGGATATTGCGGTCTGGTTAGCCCTCCGGGTCGGTTTCTTTGTTCGACTTGAAGCCCGTTTCTCCGCCCCGACCCGCGCTATCTCGGCGGCGGCGCGCGCAGGAGCGGTCAAGGACGCGCGCTTGCGCGCCCGCAAGGGCTTGTCCTTGACGGCTCCGAGCACGCTGCCAGGCTGAGGCGCGTCGGGGCTGATCTGCTGTCCGTCGGCGGAAAACCTCGTCAAACGGTGCGGGCCAAGGAACACGCTCACGGTGCCATCGGGATACGCGTGAACGCGGACCACGGCCTTGACGAAGTGGGGCCTGAGCCTGCTCTCGGGCAGCTGCAGCCGCCGACCGCTCCATGCGATCGTGTTGTCGTTGCCGACGGTTCGCTCTTCGATCACGCACAGCGCCTCGCGCCACGCCTCGTGCCGGTCGGCCACGAACGCCGTGCCTTGCTGTTCGGCCTTGATCGCAAACGCCGCGTTATGCTCGGCGATGTAATGCGCCTTCAGCCACGCATTGGCGGCTTCGACCGTCTTGATCCCGGCGAGCCGCAGCTCCTTCGGCAGCCGGCCTTGCAGCGTGCCGAACATCCGCTCGGAGCGCCCGCGCGCCTGCGGCGAATAGGCCGCGATATGCTCGATCCCAAGATGCGATAAAGCCCGTCCCACCTGGGTTTGTTGCGTCTTCGAGACCTTCTCGCCAGCCTTCGGGGTGTAGAAGTAATGGCTGCCGCGATCGGTGTAGAGCGCGCAGAACAGACCGCGCTCGCCAATCACTTCGCCCAAGGCCTGGAACGTCGACGCCGTCCCTTCTTCCTCGACCAGCAGCATCGAGTAGATCTCGCTCGTCGCATCGTCCATCGTGACGATCAGGTCCATCGCGGGCAGACCTTCGATCCAGGCGTGGCGCGACCCGTCCTGGTGTAGCAGCATGCCCGGCAGCGGCCGGCGTGGACGCTTCTTGCGGTGCGCCGAACGCTTCGGCGCCTTCCGCACCAAGCCCGCCGCGTGCAAGGCGAGTTTCGTCACGGTGTAGCCCAGCACATAGCCATGGCGCTTTTGCAGTTGCTCGTGGAAGTGCTTCACCGTGAAGTCCGCGTATTTGTCCCGGAACAGCCCCAGCATCCGCTCCAGCTCTTCCTCCGGCGCCCGCCGCGGTGATCGCCGGCCCATGCGCCGGTCGATCAGCCCGTCATCGCCCTCCGCCTCGTAGCGTTCCGCCCAGCGTTGAAACGTCCGCACGTTGATCCCCAGAAGCTCAGACGCAGCCTCCTGCGTCAGCTCCTTCGCCTCCGTCCGATCCAGCAAATCCGAAAACCGCATCCGTCGTACACCCTCGTGAATGGATGCCGTGCCCATCGTGCCCCCTTTGTTCTGGGGGCACCAAAAACACGACACTTCACGAGCTACAAACAGGCGACAGATCACGCGCTACTGACATTCGCTTCCCCGACCGCTTGACAGGTTTCCAGCCTGCGCGCAGGATCGTTCGTATACGAACAATATACCCGGCGGCTGAAAACAGGGTATGGTGGACGCCGCCCGAGAGTAGGCTTGTTCATGACGATCGATGCGACGACGGCCGCTGGTGGCGACAAGATCCGCTGCGATGCCTGCCCGGTGATGTGCTACATCAAGCCGGGCGCGGCAGGCGCCTGCGACCGCTATGCCAATCACAACGGCGAACTGGTGCGGGTCGATCCGCATATCGTGCTGGAGCGAACGGTCGAGCACGGTGGCCGGCTGGTGCCGTTTCAGGCCACCGGCGACTGGGACGGCAAGATCGTCCATCAGCCGGAGGTCTTTGTCACGGCGATCGGGGCAGGCACGACCTACCCCGACTACAAGCCGGCGCCCTTTATCGTCTCCTCCGAGATCGACGGCGTCGACATGGTCACGGTCGTGACCGAAGGCATCTTCAGCTATTGCGGCGTCAAGGTGAAGATCGACACCGACCGCTATCTCGGTCCGGAGACCGCGACCGTGCGCGCGCAGGGCGAAGCGATCGGCCATGTCACGACATCCGAATACGGCTCGCAGATGCTGTCGCTCGGCGGCGTGCATCATCTCACCGGCGGTTCCAAGAAGGAGGGCCGCGTCACCTGCGACGCGCTGATGGACCTCTCCAATTGCAAGCCGGTCGAGCTCACGATCGACGGCGGCGCCTCCGTGGTGGTGCAGGCCGGCTATCCGCCTGTTGTCAACGGCGTCGCGGAAGAACGCATGCGGGTCGGCTGCGGCTCGGCCACCATCGGCATGTTCGCCAAGCAGTGGCAGGGCAAGGTCGACGAGGTGGTCGTGGTGGATGACCACATTACCGGCGTTCTTAGCGAACATCAGGCCGGCAAGCTGCTGGATATTCCCGATACCGGGATCAAGATGAAGGGCCGGCGCTCGACGCCGGGCCGCTATTTCCAGGTCGCCGAGCCCGGCACCGGCTGGGGCGGCACCAAGATTTCCGATCCGTTGTCGGTGCTCGGCCCATTCGATCCGAAGGAGGCGCGGCCGGGCCTCACCATGCTGATGGTCTCCACCACCGGCGAACACGCCGCGTATTACGAACTCGACGAGGCGCTGAAGCCGGTCGAGCGCGAGATGCCGCCTGACCTGAAAATGTCAGTCGAGCGCATTCAGGAGAATTGCGAGCCGGCGCTGTGCACGGTGCTGTTCATGGGCGGGGCGGGCGGATCGCTGCGCGCCGGCGTCACCGACAATCCGGTGCGGCTGACGCGATCGGTGAAGGACGCGCTGACACGCGTCACCAGCGGCGGCGCGCCGGTCTATGTCTGGCCGGGCGGCGGCATCACCTTCATGGTCGACGTCACGCAGATGCCGGCAGGCGCGTTCGGTTATGTTCCGACGCCGGCACTGGTGGCGCCGATCGAGTTCACGCTCAAACTGTCGGATTATGCGGCATTGGGCGGCCACATGGACTATGTGCGTCCGCTGGCGTCGTTGAAGGACAACACCGAAATCCGTCCGATGCCCTACATTCCCGGGCGGCGCGCATGAAACGGCTCCCGCAAATCGCGCTTCTTCCTGACGGAAAGCGGCTGCATTTGCAGGACGGTCCGATTGATCTGATCGTCGAGGCTAACGGGAAAGAGGCGGATGTGAATGCCGCCTATGACGCGGCGGCGCGGCGTTTCACCGGCTTGCTGGATGAACTCTGCGCCGAGCTTTCGCAATTGCGCAAGGCGGCCGATCCGGCGCGATGCTCGCTGAAAGGCGTCGTTGCCCGCCGCATGCATGCGGCGGTCGCGCCGTTTGCGGCCGATTGCTTCATCACGCCAATGGCGGCGGTGGCTGGCAGCGTGGCGGAAGAAATTCTCGGCGCGATGCAGGGCGCGGCGCGGCTCGATCGCGCTTACGTCAATAATGGCGGCGATATCGCGCTGCATCTGGCCGAGGGCGAACAGTTCACGGTGGGCCTAATGGACCGTCCGGACCGGCATGGATTGCTGCGGACGATGGTCATCGACGCCGATGAGCCGATCCGGGGCGTCGCGACCAGCGGACGCCACGGCCGCAGCTTCTCGCTCGGCATTGCCGACGCCGTCACTGTGCTGGCGCGAACGGCGTCGCAGGCGGATGCCGCCGCGACCATCATCGCCAATGCCGTCGATCTGCCCGGGCATCCCGCGATCGTCCGCTGTCCCGCGAACGCGTTGCAGCCGGACAACGATCTCGGTGCGCGCCTCGTCACCCGCGACGTCGGAAAGCTGTCGAACGATGAGATCGAGGACGCGCTCGCGGCGGGTGCACGGCGCGCGCGCCAACTGCTCATGGCAGGATTGATCGAGGGTGCGGCCTTGCGGCTACTCGGCGAAATCGTCGTGGTGGGGGTGACGGGGACCGCGACGCAGGGATCGCAAGCGCTTCACAACCAGACGATAGAAAGCATGATGCATGCTTGATCGGGAACAGGACTGACAGGGATGAGCGCGATCATTCGCAAAATCGTCACGGTGGTCGAGGAAACCCATCTGGAGATGGGGCAGAAGATTTCGCCGCCGACGCGGCGTGCGGCGGCGATTGCCGTGATCGAAAACCCGTTTGCCGGAAAATATGTCGAGGACCTCTCGCCGCTGATCGCGATCGGCGAGGAACTCGGCGAATTGCTGTCGAAAAGGGCAGTGGCGGCGCTCGGGATCGACGGCGCCAAGGCGCAAAGCTACGGCAAGGCTGCCGCGGTCGGCGAAAACGGCGAACTCGAGCATGCGGCCGCGATCTTGCATCCGAAGATGGGCGCCCCGGTGCGCAAAGTGCTGAGCAAGGGTGCTGCGCTAATTCCGTCGTCGAAGAAGCGCAGCGGCCCGGGAACCACGCTGGATATTCCGCTCGGGCACAAGGATGCGGCGTTCGTGCGCAGCCATTTCGACGGCATGGAGGTGCAGATCAACGATGCGCCGCGCGCCAACGAAATCATGGTCGCGGTCGCGGTGACCGATAGCGGCAGGCCGCTGCCGCGCGTCGGCGGGCTCACGGTTTCTGAAGTCAAGGGCGAAGACGGTTTGAGATAATAATTCTGCAACATTGGAGGTTGGGTATGCGACGGAGTTATTTGCTGGGGGCAGGATTGGCCATCATGGTCGCTGGCATGGCCAATACCGCCATGGCCCAGAGCGAAATCAAGATCGGCGAGATCAACAGCTATTCGCTGTTGCCCGCGTTCACCGAGCCCTATCGTAAGGGCTGGCAGCTCTCGGTCGAGGAAATCAACGCCGCAGGCGGCATCAACGGCAAAAAACTCATCGTCGTCTCCAAGGATGACGGCGGCAAGCCCGCCGACGCGCAGACCGCGGCCAACGAGCTGGTGTCGAGCGAAAACGTCGCGATGCTGACCGGCACGTTCCTGTCCAATATCGGTCTCGCCGTCAGCGATTTTGCCAATCAGAAGAAGGTATTTTTCCTCGCGGCAGAACCGCTGACCGACGCCATCACCTGGGCCAAGGGCAACCGCTACACCTTCCGCCTGCGTCCATCCAACTACATGCAAGCCGCGATGCTGGTGGAAGAGGCGGCCAAGTTGCCGGCCAAACGCTGGGCAACGATCGCGCCGAATTATGAATACGGCCAGTCGGCGGTCGCGGTATTCAAGAAGTTGATGTCGGAAAAGCGCCCCGACATCCAGTGGGTTGACGAGCAGTGGCCGCCGCAGGGCAAGATCGATGCGGGTCCGGTGGTGCAGGCGCTCGCCGCCGCCAATCCGGAAGCGATCCTCAACGTTACCTTCGGCGCCGATCTGGTCAAATTCGTGCGTGAAGGCAACACCCGCGGCCTGTTCAAGGATCGCGCGGTGGTCTCCTTCCTCACCGGCGAACCGGAATATCTCGATCCGCTGAAGGAGGAGACGCCAGACGGCTGGATCGTGACCGGCTATCCCTGGTACTCGATCAAGACGCCGGAGCATGACGCGTTCCTGAAGGCCTATCAGGCCAAGTACAACGACTATCCGCGGCTCGGCTCGATCGTCGGCTACCAGACCATCAAGTCGGCGGCGGCGATCCTTGCCAAAGCGAATTCGACCGATCCGGAAAAGCTGATCGCAGCGACGGAGGGATTGTCGGTGCCGTCACCGTTCGGCGAGATTACCTTCCGCAAGATCGACCATCAGTCCACGCTCGGCGCTTACGTCGGCAAGACCGCGGTCAAGGACGGCAAGGGCGTGATGGTGGATTCGGTCTACCGCAAGGGTTCCGACTATCTGCCCGGTGATGCCGAAGTCGAAAAGCTTCGGCCGAAGGAGTGAGACTTACCTCTCCCGAAGGGAGAGGTCGAATTTGGAGCGCAGCGAAAAATTCGGGTGAGGGGTTTTGGTCTATCGTTGGTCCGTAACCCCTCACCCGGATCGCTTGCGCGATCCGACTCTCCCTATGGGAGAGGTGAAGTAGACGCACTGTATTTTGGCATCTCATTGGATGCCCCCAACCCGGACCGCTCATGGCCTTTTACTTCGTTCAGTTCCTGACTGGTCTGGCCAGCGCGGCGTCGTTGTTTCTGGTCGCGTCAGGCCTGTCGATCATTTTCGGCGTGACGCGGATCGTCAATTTCGCGCATGGCGCGTTCTATATGCTCGGCGCCTATGTCGCGTTCACGCTGACCGAACGATTTTCCGGCGCGTTTGGATTTTGGGGCGGCATGGTCGTCGCGGCGCTCGTGGTGGCCGCGATCGGTGTGCTGGTCGAGATGGTGCTGTTGCGGCGGATCTATCACGGGCCGGAGCTGTTTCAGCTGCTCGCGACCTTCGGCCTGACCTTGATGGTCGAAGATCTCGTGGTGTTGATCTGGGGTCCGGAGGATCTGCTCGGCCGCCGCGCGCCGGGCTTCAAGGGCGCGGTCGATTTTTTCGGCCAGAACATTCCGAGTTACGATCTGTTTCTGATCGCGCTCAGCCCGGTGGTGCTGGGATTGCTGTGGCTGATGTTCCAGCGCACGCGCTGGGGCGTGCTGGTTCGCGCCGCGACGCAGGACCGCGACATGGTGGCGGCGCTTGGCGTCAATCAAAAATGGCTGTTCACCAGCGTGTTTGCGGTCGGCGTATTTCTCGCCGCCCTCGGCGGCGCGCTGCAGATTCCGCGTGATGCGGTGCATCACGCGCTGGACCTGCGCATCATCGTCGATGTCTTCGTCGTGGTGGTGATCGGCGGCCTCGGCAGCATCATCGGCGCTTTCGTGGCCGCCGTGCTGGTGTCGGAACTTAACGCCTTCGGCATCCTGATCTTCCCGAAAATATCGATCATCCTGGTGTTTCTGGTGATGGCCGTAGTGCTGATCGTGCGGCCGTGGGGGCTGTTCGGCAAAGCCGAGGCGCCGGCACGCCGTACGCCGGGTCTCACCGTCTATCCCTGGCGTCCGCTCGGCCCGGGCGAACGCTGGGCCGCGGTGGCTGCGCTGATCGCAGCGGCAACGCTGCCGTTCGTCAGCGGCAATTATGCACTGACGGTCGGTTCGGAGATCGCGATCTTCGTGATCTTTGCGGCCAGCCTGCATTTCCTGATGTCGGTCGGCGGGCTCGCCTCGTTCGGCCATGCCGCCTATTTCGGGCTCGGCGCCTACGGCGTCGCGTTCCTCGCCAAGATGGCGGGACTGCCGATGATCGTCTCGCTTCTGCTCGGCCCTCTGCTCGGATGTCTTGGGGCTGCGGTGTTCGGTTTCTTCGCCGTGCAATTGTCCGGCGTCTATTTTGCGATGCTGACCTTGGCGTTTGCGCAGATCGTCTGGTCGATCGCGTTCCAGTGGGTCGCGGTCACCGGTGGCGATAACGGCATTTTGGGCGTCTGGCCGGAGAAATGGGCGGCGAGCCCGTCGCATTTTTACTGGCTCTCGCTTGGGATCGCGGCATTGGCGGTGGCGGTGCTGCGGATCATCGTGTTCTCGCCGTTCGGCTTTGCGCTACGCGCGACGCGGGATTCGCCGCTGCGCAGTGAAGCCGTCGGCATCAACGGCAAGCGCATCCAGTGGACCGCCTTTGTAATCGCAGGCACGGTCGCCGGTGTCGCCGGCGCGCTGTTTGCGTACCTCAAGGGCAGCGTCTTCCCCGACAGCCTCGGCATATCCCTTTCGGTCGATGCACTGGTCATGGTGCTGCTCGGCGGCGTCGAGACGGTTTCCGGCGCGGTCGTCGGCGCCATCGTCTACAAGGCACTGAATATCTGGCTGGTGAGTCAGACCGATCTCTCCAAGCTGGTGCTTGGCGGCTTCATCGTCCTGATCGTGGTGGCTTTCCCCAAGGGCATCGTCGGCATGCTGGAGACGATCAGGAATCGCCGTCGTCCTTCTTTACCAAAGACTGCACTGGTCACCTCGCGCATCGAGACCGCCGAATGAGCATGGTCCCTACATTGCTGTCGGTCGATGGGCTGACGAAGTCCTATGGCGGTGTGCATGCCGTGCGCGGCGTCTCGTTCGAATTGCGCGCCGGCGAAATCCTGGCGCTGATCGGCCCCAACGGCGCCGGCAAGAGCACCTGCTTCGACATGCTCAACGGCCAGAACATTCCCGACAGTGGCCGGATCAGTCTGCTGGGCGAGAATACCGCCGGCAAGAAGCCGCGCGCGATCTGGCGGCTCGGCGTCGGCCGCACTTTTCAGATCACCGCGACATTCCCGACCATGACGGTACGAGAGAATGTTCAGGTCGCGCTGGTGTCGTTTGGCCGGCAATTGTTCAATCTCTGGACCTCGACGGCGCAATACGCGCGGGACGAGGCCGGGCGGCTATTGGATCTCGTCGGCATGGGTGCCTACGCCGAGCGCCCCTGCGGCGAACTGGCCTACGGTGATCTCAAGCGGCTCGAACTTGCGGTGGCGCTGGCCAATCAGCCGAAACTCCTGCTGATGGACGAGCCGACCGCCGGCATGGCGCCGCGCGAGCGCATCGAATTGATGCGGCTCACCGCGCGCATTGCCCGCGAACAGTCGATCGGCGTTCTCTTCACCGAACACGACATGGACGTGGTGTTCGAGCACGCCGACCGCATCCTGGTGCTCAATCGCGGCACATTGATCGCCGAGGGATCGCCGGAAGAAGTCCGCGGCAATCCACAAGTCCGCGCCATCTATCTCGGTGAGGGTCTGGTCTACGACGCCCGCCACCGCGAAGGAGCGGGTGCATGAAGCTTTCAGTCAAAGACCTCAACAGCTTTTATGGCCCGGCGCATATCCTGTTCGATATCGGACTTGAAGTCGGCGATGGCGAAGTGGTCGCGCTGCTCGGGCGCAACGGCGCCGGCAAGTCGACGACCTTCCGCTCCATCGTCGGCCTGGTCGCGAACCGCACCGGCCGCATCCTGTTTGAAGGCAAGGACGTATCGGCCGAGCCGACGCATGCGATTGTGCGCGGCGGGCTCGGCTATGTGCCGGAAGAGCGCCGTATCTTCACGGATCTGACGGTGGACGAGAATCTCGAAGTCGGCCGGCAACCGAGGCGGCCGAATGCGCCGTATTGGACTCGGGAAAAGCTGTTCACGCTGTTTCCGAACCTCGGCGAAATGCGTGGCCGCGCAGGCGGGCGCATGAGCGGCGGCGAGCAGCAGATGCTGACGATCGCGCGCACCCTGATGGGAAATCCGTCGCTGGTGCTGCTCGACGAGCCGTCGGAGGGACTGTCGCCAAAAATCGTCGAGCAGATGGTCGACGCCATCCTGGCGATGAAGAAGGAGGGCGTCAGCATCGTCGTCTCCGAACAGAATCTGCACTTCGCGCGACTGATTTCCGATCGCGCCTATATCATCGAGCGCGGCAAGATCTGTTTCGGCGGAACGATGAGCGAGCTCGACGCGCGTCCCGATATCCGCGACGCGCATCTGTCGCTGTGACCGGCACAGGACAAGAATAGGGATGGGAAACGCCATGGCCAGAAATGGTTCGCCCAAGCGAAGCGTCAAGCCGTCAAAACCGTCCTACATCCTGGACGAGCAGATCGGCTTCATCCTGCGCCAGGTATGGCAACGCCATGCCACGATCTTCGCCCGCGACATCGGCATCAACCTGACGCCGACGCAATGGGCGGCGCTGGCAAAACTGACCGAGACCGGGCCGTGCTCGCAAAACCTGCTCGGGCGGCTGACCGCAATGGACGTCGCCACCATCAAGGGCGTGATCGACCGCCTCACCGCGCGCGGCCTGACCGAGACCAGCCCCGATCCCGAGGACGGCCGCCGTTTGCTGGTGAGCCTGACGCGCGCCGGTCAGCAACTGGCCGAAAAAGCCGCGCCGAATGCGCTGGCGATCACCAAGGAGACGCTGGCGCCGCTCGATGCCAGGGAGCGCGAGACGCTGATGGGATTGTTGAACAAGCTGCGGTGACAGGCGCTTGCTTCATTCAGTGCAGTCACGTTGCAATGCCGCGCAGCGTTCGCGTTATTCCGCGAGGCCGAACCCGAGTGCGATGACCCCTACCAGAATGAGGCTAACGGCCCAGGATGTGTCCAGATTGAACCAGCTCCGCGATACGAATTTGAGACCAAGATAACGGTAGACCAGCCACGCCAGGAATCCGCCGGCGGCGATCATCGCAGTGGCGTGGACAATCGAAACCAGTACAGCCATACCGAGATTGACGTTGATGAGGGCCCGGGCTGCCTCGTGGCCCTTGTCCAGGTCGGCTTCCCGGCAGAGCCCGAGATAGATCGGCACCAGCATCAATCCCGCACCATGGGCGATTGCGACCGCGAAGGACCAAAGTCCAAGTTGCGTCGGTCGTATTCGCGCCAGTGTCCGCGGATGGCCCCTCGCGACAAGCCGGAAGATACCGAACCCGATGACGAGGAGGCTGGCGCCGATCTGTATCTGGCGCTGCCATTCGACGAGGGCGACCAGCAGCGCGAAGGGAAGGATGACGAGCAGCATCGCGAGCAAATGGCCGGCCGCCAGCGGCCCAAGCGCGGCCACCAGCGCACGCGGACTCCTATCCATCAATCCGGCCGAAACGGCCAGCGGCCACCCCATTCCCGGATTTACGCCGTGATAGAGACCGCTTGCGATGACAAACAGCCAGAGCCAGGCCGGTGTCCAATCGGCCGCGCTCACATTCAAACCGACGGATAGCAGAACGAATCCGTCGAACAGTCACCGCCGTCGAGCCGGATCTGGTGCGCCCGGTACCCGTCGGGGAAGCTCACCCAGTAATCCCTGGCCAACTCGAGTCCGCCGCCCGCGCTTGCATTGGCCATGACCTCGGCGCCCGGTATGCCGCTCGGATAGAACTGGTCGTCCCACGTCGAGTAGAGCGAGTTGGTCCAGTATACGCGTTTGCCATCGCGGCTGATCTCGACCATCTGCGGGCCGCCGGCAAAGGCCTTGCCGTTCGGGTGAGGCGTACGGCGTACAATGCCGCCAATGTGAACCGATCCGGCGAGCTTTGGCTTTCGGGGATCGCTGACATCGTATTGACGCATCTCGCCGGTGCCCCAGCACGCGACGTAGAGAAAGTTGTCATCCATCGACAGGTCGATATCGGTGACCAGCGGCGGCACCGCGCCAAAGCCCTGCAGAAGCGGCGGCAGCTGCTCCTTCGGCGCGGGCTCGGGTGGGATCGTCGCCGTCTTCTCGATGTGAAACGTGCCGCCCTCGCGCCACCAGGTCCAGATCGAGCCTTCGAGGTTTGTGGTGTCGACCACGACGCCCAGGAAGCCGTACTCGCGAACGGGATCGTGAGCGGGACGCACTTCCAGCGCCATTTGATGGTTGGCGCCGAGATCGATGGTCTGGACATTCCGCCGCGCGCGCAGATCCCAGAAGTGGATCCGATGGCCATATTTGTTCGAGAGCAGATCCTCCGGCACGATCCCGTTCTCGAATTGCGGTGGCAACGCCCACTCGCTCGTCACCATGTAATCGCGTGGCAGATTCCACCAGAAGTCATAGTGCAGTTTCTGGGGGCCACGATCGATCTCCCAGCGTCCGAGGACATCGAATGTCTCGCAGTCCATGATGAAGACGCCGGGCGGTCCATCGGTGCCATCCTTGCCGCCGCCACCGAGCGTGCTGATGTAAATGCCCTCGGGCCCGCAATGGACCGTGTGGGGGCGGGAGTAGCCGGTCTTCCTGAAGATTTCTTCAGGCTCGATGATCTTGTGAATGCTGGCCTTGGTGGGATCCGGTTTCGTGTCAACGATGTAGATCCGGGACGACCGCATACCGGGAATGATGAGATAGCGGCGCTCGAGGAATGCGTGCCCGGCGAGCGGCGACAGGGCCGACGAACAGGCGTTCCATCCGAAATGGTGAAACTCGTCGCCTTTGGTCGGCATTGTCAGTGTGTGGACGACCCGGCTGAAGGTCGGAGAGTCAGGCTTTGCATCAATCACCGCGAGCGCGTCGGGTTTTGAAAAGTCCGGGCTGAGCAGCAAGGTGTACGCAAAGCTCTCTGGCGGAGCTTCCATTGCAAGCTTCGGCGATGCATGAAACGTGGGATCTGGCCTGATCGTCATCGGACTGCCTCCCTGGTTGCCTTGGTGTGTACCAAGATGGCTCAGCGGCATGCAGCAGCAAAAACTAACCCGGCTCGTTGATTCCTCTTGCGAGTGCCGCCGGCTGGGGTTCGCTTGTGGTCACCATACTCCTCAATGGCATCAGGTGAAAGGAACGATGCAGGGGCCAGGCCTGCGACAATCAGCGCACCACGTTCTCCGGCAGCCGCGTCGCCGCTGGCGTGTTGCGGCTGCGTTGCCTCCACACGATGCCGTCGATGATGTCATGCCGATGGCAGGGAGGTCGCCGAGTTGGATGCGGGCGCGCTCATTCCCTGCGGTCATGCTGCGCGCTGCCGACGGCATCATCCGATGGGAATATGCTTTCGTATATCGCGCGGGCCTCTCTAATCAAACGCGTCCGCTCGAGCTCGGATTTCGGGACAAAACGGATGATTTCGCCCATGGGGTTCTCCAGGCTTGGAAAAGCATTCCGCCAACAGTTGGTTTTAAGTCTCAGAGTTGGAAGACCCACTCCGATCACAAGAACTTATTTCTGGATGGGTGGCACCCTGTGAAAAACCCGCCTCCTTTCGGGGGCACCGGAGAAAAAATCTGTGAGTGTGGGGTGTCGTTTTCAATGTAGGCGGCGCGAGGCCGAAGGCCCCGGATGGGTTTCGATGACCGTGTTCTTACGGGTCGCAATTGGCAAACAGCTTGCGATGGGTGTGTCAGCTGTTCGGCTTCCGGGCTCTGGATGTGCCGAACCAAGTCATCGGGAGCACGCAAATGAACATACAATCTCGTTTTGAGACAACGCGCGAAAGTGCAGTACGAGAGGTCGCAGTAATTCGTAAGATACTGGCTGAACTTGTTCGCACCGTTCAACTGATCGAATCCGACATCGCAGCCGAAGAAGAGCGCGCCGGGGTTTTCGACCGATCCGACGCTAAGTATCCGATACTGGCGAGGACGCTGATCGAGCGGCGCGACAATCTCAAGATGACCATTGCCGCCCTTGAACAGCGTCACACCGAGCGAGCTCGGCACGAGCACGCGGCAACCGCAGCTTAAAGGCAAAAAAAGCCGCCGCTGGGGTTGGCTCAGCGGCGGCTTCTTCCGTTACGAGTCCCCATTGCGGTCCCGTCCCAAGGGTGCGGTGACAGTGCACTTAACTCACGACGATAGCGCATACTAACACATCAAACCGGCGGATGGATTAGTGCCCGACAATCTCCGGCACCCTTGTCGCCGGCGGCGTGTTGCGGCTGCGCTGGGTGCGGACGATACCGTCGATGATGGTCATGCCGATGCCGGGGAGGTCGCCGAGTTGGACGCTGTGCAAGATGTTCTTGCCGGGCGAATGCTGCGCCATGTCCATGATCACGAAGTCGGCGGAACGGCCGACCTCGATGATGCCGCAGTCCAGCGCGCGCATACGCGCGGTGTTGCCGGTGGCGAGGCAGAAGGCGATTTCGGCGGGCAGATCGCCGAGCGATGACAGCAGCGACACCATGCGCAGGATTCCGAGCGGCTGCACGCCGGAGCCGGCCGGCGCGTCGGTGCCGAGAATGACGCGGCTGAGATCGCCCATCTCGCGCGCGGTTCGCAGCGTAAACAGCGCCGAGCGCTCATTGCCGTTGTGAACCAGTTCGAGGCCGCGCTTGCAGCCTTCACAGATACAGCGGATCTGGTCGTCGGGCAGGGCGGTATGGCCGCCATTGATGTGGCCGATCACGTCGGTGTCGGCCTCCAGCACGACGTCCTTGTCGATCAGGCCGGAGCCGGGAATTGAAGGTCCGCCGGTATGGATCGTGCTCTGGATGCCGTATTTGCGCGCCCAGCCCACCATTTTCCGCGCGGTCGGTCCATCCTTGACGCCGCCGAGCCCGACCTCGCCGAGCAGTTTGACACCGGCTGCGGCCAGCTCCTTGAAATCGTCCTCGACCATTTCGTTTTCGATCACGGGCGCGCCGGCATGGATTTTCACGCCGCCGGGGCGCAGCGTCCAGAACGAGCGCTGTGCAAAAATCGCCATCGCCTTGATGCCGACGACGTCGCGCGAACGGCCGGGCATATGAACCTCGCCGGCGGAAATCATCGTGGTGACGCCGCCGTGCAGGTAGCTGTCGATCCAGCCGGTCTGGTTCTGCCGCGGCGTCCAGTCGCCGGCGACGGGATGGACGTGGCTGTCGATCAGGCCGGGGGCGACAGTGGTGCCGTTGGCATTGACGGTGGTGGTGGCGTCATCGGTGTTGACGTCCTTGAAGCGTCCGATCGCAGTGATTTTTCCATTCTCGGCGACGATCGTGTCGGCGTCGAGGATTGGCTTTTCCATGGCGCCGGAAAGCAACAGCCCGATATTGCGGATCACCAGCTTGCTCGGGCCAGCGGTCTGGGGGACGTCATGGGCCATCACTTTATCCTTCTTGTTCAATGCTTTCGCAGGGCGCTACCAGCCATCTTGCGCGCGTGTGCTTTCCCAGATATCACGAAACATGAATCGACAAAAATCCCAATGGTTGTTGCATTGCCCCCACAATTTATGAACCAAATTCCCCTGTTAAACGAATCGCCACCGCGTTTTTCAAGTTGTAGGGCAGGGCAGTGATCCGCTCCCCGATCAAACGGAGTTTCTCCACTGCGACGCCGGTGCCGCCGGCATCATCGAGGTCCTCGATGGTGGCCTTTAGACCGGTCCAGCGCCCATCCAGCCAGTCGGCCTTGTTGGGCCGGTAGGTCTGTCCGGCCTCGAACTCGGCGTCCAGGTGCGCGACCCAGTCGGCGTTCTTCTTGTCGATATCGGCCTGGGTGACGACACCTTCTGCCATCAGCCGCTCGCCATAGATCTCAAGCGTCGACTTGTGGGACCGGATCTCCTTGTACATGAGCGGCTGCGTGAACGCCGGCTCGTCGCCTTCGTTGTGACCGTACAGGCGGAAGCAGAACATGTCGATGACGACAGGCTTATGGAAGCGCTGCCGGAATTCGATCGCGATCCGCGCGACGTGGACAACCGCCTCCGGATCGTCGCCGTTG
The DNA here is from genome assembly GCA_900129675.1 of Bradyrhizobium erythrophlei. Taxonomy (GTDB): domain Bacteria; phylum Pseudomonadota; class Alphaproteobacteria; order Rhizobiales; family Xanthobacteraceae; genus Bradyrhizobium; species Bradyrhizobium erythrophlei_A. The sequence goes on from FSRD01000002.1 coordinate 1,462,710, forward strand.
GCGTGGAAGATCGGGGCATCGATCGTCTTGGCTAGGTCGGACGGGTAGGGTGCCGACCGCGAGTACCGCGGATCGGTGGTGAAGCCGATCTGGTTGTTGATGATGAAGTGCAGCGAGCCGCCGGTGCGGTATCCCTTCAGCCCGGACAGACCGAAGCATTCCGCGACGACACCCTGGCCGGCGAATGCCGCGTCGCCGTGTATCAGCAGGGGCAAAGCGGTAGTGCGCTCGACGATGTCATTATTCTGATCCTGCTTGGCGCGGACCTTGCCGAGCACGACGGGATCCGAAATCTCGAGATGCGATGGGTTGGCCGTCAACGAAAGGTGGACCGCATGACCCTCCAGTTCGCGGTCCGACGAGGCGCCGAGATGGTATTTCACGTCTCCTGAGCCTTCCACTTCGTCCGGAACGAACGAGCCGCCCTTGAACTCGTTGAAGATGGCCCGGTGAGGCTTGCGCAGCACCTGAGCGAGCACGTTCAGACGTCCGCGATGGGCCATGCCCAGCACGACATCGCGTACGCCCAGCTTCGCGCCGGTCTTCAGTATCTCCTCGAGTGCCGGGATCGTCGCTTCGGCGCCGTCCAGACCGAACCGCTTGGTGCCGACGAACTTCTTGTCGAGGTACCGCTCGTAGCCTTTGACCTCGACGAGCTTGTCGAGGATGACGAGCTTTTCTTCTCGGCTGGTGCTGACCAGCTTTTCCTGACCCTCCACACGTTCTTGGATCCACGCCTTCTGGGCGGGATCCGAAATATGCAGGAACTCGTACCCGATGGTGCCGCAGTAGGTACGGCGCAGGATATCGAGCATCTCGCGGATGGTCGCGAACTCCATTCCAAGCACACCGTCGATGAAGATTTTGCGATCGAGGTCGGCATCCGAAAACCCGTAGGTCGACGGATGGAGCTCTTCGTGGTCCTGCGGCTGCACCAGCCCCAGCGGGTCCAGGTTCGCATGGAAATGGCCGCGCATCCGGTACGCCCGGATCATCATTAATGCGCGAACGGAATCGCGCGTAGCTTGCTGGATATCGAGATTTGATGCGGGACGGGCAGGCGGGGTGCTGGCCGCCATGTCGACCGCGGGCTTTGCGTTGGGCGCCCAATTGCCGTCGAGTGCCGAAATCAACTCGCCGTTGACCGGGATCGGCCAATTTGCGCGCTTCCAGGACGGCCCGTCCGCCGACTTCCCCGCCGTCGCAATGTCCTCCTCGAGAGATGCGAAGAACTCCCGCCATTCCGCGTCCACCGAGTTCGGGTCCGCGTGGTAACGATCCTGCAGTTGCTCGATGTAGATCGCGTTGGCGCCGTCGAGAAACGACGTCGTTGCGAAATATTCCCTAGCCGACGTGGTGGCCCTTGTTCGATCCATTGTCTTTACCTGATTTCCGGCCATACGCGGTCGCATGGCGGCGCTGTATGCGTCGCGAAAGCAGTGCTGCCTTGGATGTCGGTGAACACGAATGACAAGATCAACCGTGTGGCCGAATCCAATATAGTGCCGTAGGGGCTGTCCCGAAATCGGAAGCGAAGTGAAAAAACGGACAAAAGTCGCCCGTTTACGGCCAGCAGCAGAGTCTCAGCGTATCCGACGTTGACCACGCCCGTATCGATCTGCTTAGGACGAAAGCAGAGTATCCGCCTCAGGCTGCGCGTCTCTGACAGATGCCTCCAAGACCGGCCGCGCCTTGGCGATTTGATTGTTACGGCTTGCGCCGTCGCTAACGCCCCGGCAGCAACACCAAGAAACCGTCGTCGACCGATATCGTGCAAGCGTTTTACCTTGATCATGTTGCATCACCTTGCCACTCGAACCGCGCGACCTCGCAACATTTTTGCGTCGCGACGCCAACACTACTGGGCGGAAACTGTCAGCCCTCGTTCTAATGAGCCATTCAACGTTGGGAAGATGTCGCTCATATCAATGTATGAGTGAATGCCGCTGTCAGTCGGTCGAGAAGAGCGTGACCCGGTGTCCCTGTCGGAAACTCAATCTTGCTGGCAACTGATATCGAATCGGGCGATGCTCCTGCCCTATGCGAGAGGTTTGTAGCCTAATCTGGTTGGCGTTGGTCGGAGCGTTCCGGTCGCGGGCCTCGCTTGAGGCTGAAAACATGATTCTGCGTCATCAGCTTAACGTGTTGCAGCGGAAATCGTCGAAACGGCCGACGTTCGGGATGTTTGACCGTCTGATATTCGCCGGCTTGTATCGTTTGGCTCCGAAGGTGCTCGGCGCCTTGGCGATCGTGAAGCCGGAGACCGTGATTAAATGGCACCGCGCCGGGCTCAGATCGTACTGGCGGTGGAAGTCGCGGAGCCGTGGTGGCGACCAACTGTAGCGCCTGAGATACGCAAGCTTATCCGCGAGATGAGCATTGCCAATCCGCTGTGGGGAGCGCCGCGGATCCATGGAGAACTCCTCAAGATCGGCATCGATATCGGACAGACCAGCGTGGCCAAGTACATGGCCAAGCGAAGAGACCCGCCATCCCAAGGCTGGAAGACGGCGTCACAGCGCATCCGACCGCAGAATGGATCGCAAATCAGATCACGGAAGCATGCGGCTGGGAGCAAGCTCCCCGCTATCTCATTCGTGACCGGGACGGGGCCTATGGTGAGGTCTTCATCCGAAGGCTTCAATCAATGGGCATTCGCTATTGACCGACGTCGCCGCGCTCTCCTTGGGAAAATGGATATGCTGAAAGGCTGATCGGTTCGATCCGCAGGGATTGCCTTGACCACGTTGTTGTGTTCAGCGAGCGCCATCTCCGTCACCTACTGCTGTCGTACATGAAATATTACAATGGGGCCCGCACGCATCTATCCCTGGAGAAGGATGCACCGGTCTCGCGCGCCGTCGATCGCGCCGGGCGCATTCTTTGTCGCCCAATCCTGGGCGGGCTGCATCACCAATATGCCCGGATTTAATTTACGACAGGCACAGGCAGACTTAACGGCGAAGCGTTACTCGAAGCGGTTCTGGGCACGATCTACACCGAGGTAAAGGTCTCGGAGACCAGCGAACAAACCATAACGGACAAGCGAAAGCCGGACGGCTATTGGGGCGTGATGGGCGCGCCGGCCCATGCCCAGGTCAGCGGCATTATGCTTCTGCCGAAGCCGCATTTGTGGACCTGAGGACCGAACGCTGGCAGCCTCAAATCGTCCGTAACGGGAGCGCTGAGCGACGGCTGCCGGCTGGGTTCATGCCGTTGCCGGGTTTCGCAGTATCTGCCCAGGGCGCGGTCGCCCAGATTGAAGGGACCATGATGGCGGACCTTGTTGGCCTACCGGCGGTCTGGCCGCCAGAAGAGCCGTAGTCGCTGCCCGGTACCGCTGATCCCGCGAGTTGGAAGGAGGGTACCTGGCATGGGTTGAGTCCAGTGCGGGAATCGTCCGCGCGAACTACAGGAAATGTACCGACCGCTACATCAGGGAAAAAGCAACAGTAACGAAACCGCCTGGCCTTCGCATAAGGTTCATTGGACAAAACCGCTGCGCGGTAGTGCCGCGTGGCAACGTCGGAGCCACCCTATCGTCCTGCATTTTTGAGGAAGCCCGATTGCGACATCATGGAGGGCTGCTCGCCGCAGCTGTTCCATATCGCAAAGGAGCTTCCCATGACTGTTCTCCGACAACGAATGATGGAGGATATGCAGCTACGGAATTTGTCGCCTCATACCCAGGCATCTTATGTCCAACAGGTTTCGCTGTTCGCACGCCACTTCGCTAAATCGCCGGATGTGCTGGCTCCCGAGCACATTCGCACGTATCAAATCTATCTGACGAACGAGAGGAAGCTGGCTGCCGGTTCAATACACATCGCCGTTGCGGCACTTCGCTTCCTCTACAAGATCACCCTCAAGCGGGAATGGACCTTTGCGGATGTGCTTCCTCTTCCTAAGAAGCCGCAGAAACTGCCCGTCGTTCTGAGCCGGGAGGAAGTGGTACATTTCCTCGGATGCGTTGCTTGTCGAAAACATCGCGCAATCCTGACCGCCTGTTACGCTGCAGGCTTGCGTGTATCGGAAGCTGTTCGGCTGAATGCCGGCGCAATCGATAGCAAGCGGATGGTCATCCGGGTCGAGCAAGGCAAAGGCCGCAAGGATCGGTACGTAATGCTATCGCCAAAGCTACTGGAGATTTTGCGTGCCTACTGGAAGGTCGCACATCCGAAGGAGTGGCTGTTTCCGGGTGCTCATCCAGGTCAGCCGATCACGAGAGAAGCCGTCGAAGACGCCTGCCAAAAGGCACATCGAGTCTCCGGCCTATCCAAACCTGTGACACCGCATTCGCTACGCCACGCCTTTGCGGTACATTTACTCGAGTCTGGCACCGACGTCCGGACCATTCAGCTGCTGCTTGGTCATCGCAGCCTGGCTACCACCGCCAAGTACTTACGAATAGCTGCGAGCAAGGTCTGCGCCACGTCCAGCCCCCTGGACCTGCTGCCGCATCTGGTTCCCGCGGAGCCAAAGCCGACACCGCCAAAACACTTCTGAGTTGGGGCCGGTGGCCCGCTCCGGGCCGGAAGTCGCGGATGTGTTCCGCCGCTACGGCGAAGCCTATCGTGAGCGTCATGGCGCCTCGCTATGCACTGCACAGCGTCGCGTCATGAGCGCCATTGAGCTGTGTCGAACCGCGGCGCTTGGTGGACACATCGAGCACTGTGACCGCTGTGACCACCAGCGCATCTGTTATAATTCATGCAGAGATCGCCACTGTCCAAAATGCCAGTCACTGGCTCGCGCCCAATGGTTGGATGATCGTCGATCTGAGCTTCTCGACACCCAGTATTTTCATGTGGTCTTCACTCTCCCGCAGCCAGTCGCGGCCATTGCTCTGCAGAATAAGGACGTCGTCTACAACATTCTGTTCCGGGCCGTCGGCGAGACGTTGCGCACCATTGCGGCCGATCCCAAGCATCTGGGCGCGCAGATCGGATTCTTCGCGGTGCTCCATACCTGGGGACAGGCTCTTCTCCACCATCCCCATCTGCATTGCGTGGTTCCCGGTGGAGGCATTTCCCCTGACGGCACGCGGTGGATTTCCTGCCGACCGAAGTTCTTCCTGCCCATTCCTGTGTTGAGGCTTCTATTCCGTCGACTGTTCCTCAATTATCTGGAGCAGGCCTTCGATACCGGAGAGCTGCAGTTCTTTTCCTCCCTGGAACCACTGAGGACGCGACACTCCTTCTTGCGCCACATCGCGCCCACCAGAAAAATAAATTGGAAGGTCTACGCCAAGCCACCTTTCGCCGGACCGGAGCAAGTCCTCAAGTACGTCGCACGGTACACCCATCGAGTTGCTATCTCGAACGACCGGCTGCTCGGGCTGCACGACGGGAAGGTTCAGTTTCGCTGGAAGGACTACCGTGACAACAGCCGCCATAAGACCATGACGCTGGCCGCCGAGGAGTTCATCCGTCGGTTCCTGCTTCACGTTCTCCCTGAAGGATTTCAGCGTATTCGCTACTACGGCTTCCTCGCCAATCGCTACCGGGCTGAGAAGCTTGCGCTATGCCGGCAGCTCCTCCAAACCCCGCCGCCCGCTCCCAACGTTGAAGTCAAAAAAGACTACCGTGACCGGTACGAAGAGATCACAGGCGTGTCCCTGAAGACCTGTCCCCTGTGTCGCCACGGCACCATGATTGTCATTGAAACGTTCGAATGCGCCGCAAGTCGCGAGCCGCGAATGGATACCTCATGACCGTCGCTGGGATCTCACCAACATATATCGACCGACCTTGGGCGATCACGCGAACGAGACGACATTGCCGCGTGCAGTTTGATATCAATTTCCGAAGGCAATTTTGGGTCGTCTCGTACTTCACTCAGTTGTTCCACCCCCCACGACTCCCGAACGACACTCTTGTACCCTCGCTTGGCGATAGCAGTTTCGCCCATCCCCAACTCCTCGCCGGGTTGCAATGCCCATAGCTGGGGCGATGCAGTGCCCCACGGTTTTGTCCAACACGTTTTTAGCCCACCGGCGCGGATCAGAATCCTGCGCTCAACCGCGCTGTTGGTGGCCGCGCCGCCAGGCTAAAAACGCTCTGCATTATGTGAAGTTCAAGATACTTCCTGCGTGAAATCCCATCCATTCGAGGGCTCGGCGCCGTTGGCGTCGAGCCCTGAAGTCTGATCGAACGAGGTACCTCAGTTAGACAAAACCGCGCCACAACTCTTAGGTTGCAGTTCGCGCGACACCTAATTGGGGTGCATCGCGCGAATTTATGGGGTGCCATACGCTGACGAAGCTGATGGTTCGCCTGATCTTCGGCCACGCCGACGGCGACCTTCGGCAAAGGGAGGAGATGCGTCATGATGTCTGAGAAGATCAGGCCGCACCATCTGCAAACCCTCGCTATCCTCCGTTCGAACTTCCGCTTGAGGATCCCGTCAAGATCGTCGGGCGCGTTGCCCAGAAGTTCACGCGGTATCTGTAGTGGAGGGCCACATGAGCGAGCGCGAGGTTTACCTCGGCGATGGCCGTGAGTGATTTCAATTCGTTTCGCAGGCGAGTAGGGAGGAGGGGATGTCCGTCGGGTGAGGAGTTACGATGTCGACGAGGGGACCTAGTGGCGGAGCGAGCTGATTTCCGCTTAAGGCGCTTTTCGGCAATGCAATCGCGGTCTGACAATGTCCGCTGTTAGTCCAAGACCTCCCATCCATGTCGTCTGGATCGAGTTCGGTGCCAAATACCTCGCTCATGACTGAGTCAAAGATGCGATCAACCTCAAGGGTGGGCAATGGCTCTAGGAGATCGGCAAATGCCCTGCCGAATGTCCGTTGTTGGGAGAACAGCGGAAAACATATACTCGCACTGAGCTTTTCCGGTTTTGACCCAAAGCGGTCCTATGGGCCCGCATCCTGAGGGTACCACGCTTCGATCGTCGCCCGTCGGAATCCGGTCAGCCCACTGCAGGCTCACGACCGGTTGAGCGCCTCCGCACGGCATAAGTCATCACGGGTTTAGTGAGTCCCTTGATTGGCTCCGCAGGCATGGGCACGAGCACGAAACCAGGATCGAGATCGTCGCGCACCGTCTCGGTAACAAGAATGTCCACCTGATGAATGCGCGTCAGGGCTTGTACCCGCGCCGCGATGTTCACGGAGCGTCCGATAAATGCGTACTCCTTCCTATCGCGGGAACCCATAAGCCCAGCCAGCCCCGGGCCGCGGTCGATGCCGATACCTATGGAAAGCCGCGGCAGCCCCTCGCGGTCGAGTTCACCATTGTACTCGTCAATGGCCGCCCGCATGGCTAGGGCAGCGCGTACTGCATCGTCACACTGCCATGGGTTCGGCTGGGTTGCACCAAAGTAGGCAACAATGCCGTCTCCGACGAAGCTTCCGACCTGCCCACGGTGCTCGTCGATGGCATCGCTCATGCGCTGATAGTAGCCGTCGAGCACGCGCGCCAGGACTGCTGGCTCCAGCCGCTCGCTCATAGCGGTAAAACCCACAAGATCGACAAACAGTGCAGTCGCGACTTTGCGCTCGGCCTTAGGCCCCGTGCCGGGCTGTACGTCATCCGCGATGAGCCGCTGTACCACACCCGCCGGCGCGAGCCGGGAGCACGCTTGCTGAAGCTTCTCGAGGTTGGCGGCCGCCGCTTCGAGCTGCGAGCGGAGATTCTGATTCAGCCGCCGTTGGCGATAGAGCGCACCGCCGAGGATAGCGATGATAACGAGCACGGCGGCTGTGACGACCGTCCACGTCATGAGTGGCCCATCACCATGGCGCCGAGGCGACAGAGCCCATTGGCCAAGGACGCCACGCCTATGGCCTCCAGAAGCTGCGGGCCTGAGAGGTAATCGCGCAAGCCGCGGGTGCGGCGCTGGAGCGCCGCCGGCTCGAACCAGATCGTGTCCCGCGCGAAGCGCACGAGCAACCGCTCGAGGACATCCAGGTCCGGGGCGTCGAGATGAGTCAGGACCTGAGTGAGCGTCGGCTCGTGCAGGCCTTCGCGTTGCAGGGCCTCGCTCACCTCGAACGCGCATACCTGGCAGCCCAGCCCACGGGCGACAACAGCGAGCATTAAGAGCTTGCAGCGTCGGGTGAGATGGGAGGATGCCCACATCTCCTCGATCGTCTGCCCTAGCGCTGGTGCGATCGGCGATCCCGCGTACGCCTTGACAAGGCGGACATAGGGATAAGACGGCAAGCGTTCCAATGGCGTCGCCCGCCCGCGGAATCGATGCCTTTGCAGGACGCGGTTGATTAAAGGTCGGAGCAGCCGCATGTGCATCTGTTCCGGCATCTGCTCCAATGGACGCGAGGGAATCGCAGGAATTGAGAAAGCGCGGTTAAGGAAATCCGTGGTGGCCACGGTGAACGCGATCTCCTTCATCTCATCATCGCTGAAACCCGCACGGCGGAGAGCTTGCAGGGCCTCCTGCGCTCCCGCGGGGCCGACACGCGACTGACTCCGCCCGAACGCGATGGCTGCGACCGTCCGCGGCACGAGATCCGCGCGGCTCAGGTTCTGCTCGACGCGTTGGATGCGGGCCTCGCTCATCCCCTGGGCCCACAGCAGCGCCCGTTGGGCTGCGTAGCAGAAGCGGCAGGAATTCTCCTGACTTACGACCAGCGTGAGGACGTCTGCCGTGTGCTGATCGAGATGCATCAGAAGCCCGTATTCGGGGTGCAGATCTATCAGCGCTCGTGCCAACCATGGAACTGACGTGAAATAGCGGATGGATGGAACGGGCATCCCCATCTTCCGCCGGGCGTAGGATTCGAGCACCCGGTCGCGGCGGGGGTCAAGTAGGCACGCCTCCCAGGCGACATGGTCAAGGGCACTGGCCATTGCGTCACTTTAGCGCGAAGTTGCAGGGAAAGCACGCAGCGCGCCTCTCCCAAGGTGTCCCATATTCGTGCGACGCTCAGCTGTAAAAAAACAACGCAAGCGGCCGTGCGGCTGTCGAACCAATCAGTGTGCATTCCGGCCAAACGCCATTGGTGCCATGCACAACACTTTCGACGCACTCGATGCTTGCCCACTTCGGTTCGGCCCTCACGTGATGCGCGATGTCGGGTCATGGCACGAACCGGACCAACCGGGCCGGTCTGTTGATGTCCGTTGATCGGGGCAGACCGGAAGTGCCATTTCGGGGCCGTTAGGTCCGAGTTTGACCCACATGGACATTGTTCGGTCAAAGCCGCCATCCAAGGCGCCTGTGTCGCCTTTGGGTGAATCGCTGTTGCAGGTGCAACGACGTGCGGGGAGTTCCCTGCCGGGGACGATGTTCCCCGACGGAATTTTTCGATGTGCGCCACAATGTCGCATCATTCGATCATGATTGTATCGGGCGGCAGGGCAACCACGTCTTCTAAGGGAACATGCATGCGACGTTTTCGCCTTGTTATTTGGATCTTGTCCGCACTGGCCGCGATGGCCATCCCGGCGGCCTCTACGGCACAAATCATCAGCATTACGATTGCTCCTCCGGAGCTTCCACTTTACGAGCAGCCGGAAATTCCTGCGCCCGGCTACATCTGGACACCCGGCTATTGGGCTTACGGTCCGGACGGATATTTTTGGGTTCCAGGCACCTGGGTTGAGCCACCCGCCGTGGGGCTGCTTTGGACGCCCGGCTATTGGGGCTGGCACGACGGCAATTATGGATGGAATGCCGGATATTGGGGATCGCATATCGGTTTCTACGGCGGCGTCAACTACGGCTACGGGTATGGCGGCGTCGGTTACGAGGGTGGACGCTGGAACAATGGCGTGTTCGCCTACAACCGGACCGTCAATAATTTCGGCGGTGTCTCGATCACCAATGTCTATAGCCAGACCGTGATCAACAATACGAATGTCACACGGACCAGCTTCAACGGTGGCACCGGCGGCACGACGGTGCAGCCGACACCGCAAGAGCAGGCCGCGGCGCACGAGCAACACGTGGCCCCGACTGCCGTGCAAACCCAGCACCAGCAAACGGCGAGCACCAACAGGGCGCTGCTGGCATCCGAAAATCATGGCCATCCGGCGATCGCGGCGACATCCAGGCCGGCTGAGTTCACCGGCAAAGGTGTTGTCGCTGCCCGGGAAGCAAAGCCGGGTCCTGCGACCGCACCGATTACGACGCCGGCCGGCGCCAAGCCTCTGGCTACCAACAAGCCTCTTGAGACCAACAAGTCTCTTGGGACCAACAAGTCTCCTGGGGCCAACAAGCCGCCAGAGAACAAGCCTCTTGAGACCAACCGAGCGCCCGAGACCAACAAGCCTCTCGGAAACAAGCCGCTTGAAAGCAACCAGCAGCATACCACGCTCAATAACGCGGCCCCGGCCAAGCCGCCGAAGCCCGCTGTGACCGCGCGGCCGCCCAAGCCCGCCGTCGCTGCCGTCGCCGCGCCGCAGAAGCCACCGCCGCATGCGGCCGCCCCTACGCCGGCGCCGCATCCCGTTGCTGCGGCCCGTCCCGCGCCGCGCCCGAAAGCACCGCCGCCGAAGGATGAGCACCACTAGCGCCCTCTTTTGGTTTTTGATGGAATCAAAAACCGAGGCTCTAGCCCCACTGCGTCATTGCCGAACTTGACCCGCCTATCGAGCTTTCTTCCAGAAAATTGATACGCGAGACAGGCTGGTAAAATGGATACATAGCAACTCGGCCATGTCCAGTTGCGTTCATTCGGGTACCTCAAATCGGAAACTTCCGACTTGAGGTATCCAGTCTTAGCGTGACGGCAAAGGCTGTGGTGGCGCATCGGCTCTCTAGCTTCGCACCTTGCCCGGCAATGACACGGTAGGACGAGAGGGAGGCGAGAAGCCCGACACGCACGCTTCGCGTCATCAGTCACTTCACTCTCGACAAACTCGCGAAGGTCAACCTTTCTTGGTTTGCGAACCCATCTCCGCAGCACGCCACTGCCGTGCAGCGAGTCCATGTGAGGCCTCAGCTAGGGGTGCCGCCTGATCGACTGCAGAAAGTCATACCCTTCCATGCCGCCGGCGTCGTCGGGGCCCGTTCTTAGGCGTCGTCGTGCCGACATCGTTGCCGTTGGGCGCCGACAGGGTGAGTAAGCCATTTCGATGTCGGACGTTGGCACTTTTTCGACCTAGCGGGTAATGGGGCGATGTCGGCTCATCGGAGTAAGACGGAAATTCCGGCCCAGCCATTTGGGGCGGAGAAAACCTATCTCGTTCGGTTTCTGGAAAAAACAGCGCGGGGCGATGGTCGATCGAGCACTCTGGAGAAGATTCGATTGCGGACAGCAAGATCGCCACCAAAGTTCCTTGTAGTCTGGAAATAGTTTGAGTGTCGCGTCGTAGCGCGCCGGCACGATCCAGGGCAGCACCAGCCTGAATATCACGTTCGCAAGCGTCGACGTATGGCGTGCATAGAGATCGATGGGATCGAGTCGGTGCCTCATAGGCCGCCTCAGTTGGCGGCCTCTTTCAGTTCAAGCGAAGCGTTTGATGTCGCCTGTTAGCACGTTTGAGACATGCCGACGAACTCTGAGAGAGTCCGCTTTTCGGGGAAGACCGGAAGTCATCGGCGCGCGGTCAATGTGACGCGATTGACCCATTTCGGACGTGGGCATAGCCGGACATCGGTCCACAATCCTGCTATATAGCCATTCAATTGCCCCGAGCATGGGGGGCCACCTTGAGCGGCGAGCACGTAGAGCGACGACTGGCGGCTATTCTGGCGGCGGATGTCGCGGGCTCTTGCCGCCTGATAGGGATCGACGAAGAAGGCACGCTGGCGCAACTGAAAGCTCTTAGAAAGACGCTTTTCGATCCCAAAGTCTCTGATCACCGCGGACGCATCGTCAAGAATACCGGGGACGGCGCTCTCGTCGAGTTCGGCAGCGTCGTAGATGCCGTACGCTGCGCGGTCGAAATTCAGCGCGGCATGGCCGAACACAATATCGATGTACCGGAGGTCAAGCGGATTGAATTTCGCATCGGCATTCACGTCGGTGATATTATCATTGAAGACCACGATATCTTTGGTGATGGGGTTAATATTGCTGCGCGCCTTGAGGGCATCGCCGAACCGGGCGGGGTCTGCATGTCCGATGATGCCTATCGGCAGGTCCGGGGCAAGGTCGAGATTACCTGTGATGATATGGGACAGCAGTCCCTCAAAAATATTGCTGATCCTATGCGGGCGTGGCGGGTTCGGCTGACTGGTCAAACCCCTTCCGCAGTAAATTCAGGTTCGGCTGTGAGCCAGCCTCGCGTGCTCCCGCTCCCCGACAAACCTTCCATCGCCGTGCTGCCTTTCGAGAACATGAGCGGCGATCCTGAACAGGAATACTTTGCAGATGGAATGGTGGAAGAAATCATTACCGCCCTTTCCCGAAACCACCAGCTTTTCGTTATCGCTCGGAACTCCAGCTTCACGTTCAAGGGCAGAGCTGTCGATATCAAGCAGATCAGGCGCGAACTCGGTGTCCGTTACGTGCTGGAGTGCAGTGTCCGCAAGGCCGGCAATCGCGTTCGCATCACCGGACAGCTCGTGGATGCCGCGACCGGCAATCACATCTGGGCGAACAGATACGACAGTACACTCGAAGACATTTTCGATCTGCAGGATCGCGTGACGATGAGCGTAATAGGCGCAATCGTGCCTCAACTTGAGCGGGCCGAAATTGCGAGGGCTCAGCGCAAACCGACCGAGAGCCTACAAGCATACGATTACTATCTTCGCGCCCTGGCAAGTTTTTCTCGCTTTACGCGAGAAGCGAATATAGAAGCGCTCAAGCTCACCCAGACGGCGAACAATCTCGATCCCGACTTCGCAGCCGCATTCGCGCTGGGAGCAGATTGCTTGGTCCAAAGGTGGGGGTTTGGCTGGAGCAGTGGTGGTGCTGAAGATAAAACAGAGGCTCGCCGACTGGCGAGACGGGTCCTTGAACTTGATAGAGATGATCCCACGGTGCTTGCAGCAGCTGGGCATGCCCTCGGGCTATTCGTGGGAGAAGTGGAGGAGGGAGCGGCACTACTGGCGCGGGCCATAAGCCTCGACCCAAATCTGGCCGTCGCACGAATTTGGAATGGGTATGTACAACTTTTTCTCGGTGACGGAGACGCCGCGATAGAACAATTCCAAATCGGTTTACGGTTGAGCCCCCTCGATCCGCGTATTTTTTTGGCCCAAAATGGAATGGCAAATGCGCATTTCTTGGCTGGTCGATACGAGGATGGTTTGTTGTGGGCGAAAATTGCTATGCAGCAGAACCCCGATTATGTAGGTGGACATCGCATCCTGATGGCTTGCCATGCGATGGCCGGACGGGTTGAAGAAGCACGACAGGCCTGGGCGGTCGCGCGACAAATCGACCCCACCCAGCGCATCTCGATTCTTTTAAAGAGGTGGCAGCACTTTCGTCGACCCCAAGACATCCAACGATATGCGGAAGCGTTCCGGATAGCGGGCATGCCGGAATGACGGCGCGTCGCTAGTATTCTTGCTGTGGTGGGGTATTCGCGCCTCGTCAGTGCCGATGAGGCGGATGGGTGCCCTGCGGCGCGACGTTGTCCTCATGTCTGGTATTGGCACATAGCGTCATTTCGATGCGATGCGGAATTTGGTCGCTGTCGGGGCATAGCAGACATGGCCGGAATTACTGCTGGCTCGACCCGGTCGCGAATGACCCGACTGAGACATTAGCGCAATATGGTTTGATATTAGCAAGGAACGGATCGTGTCCATGCGCAGAGCCGCCGCCGTCATCGGCACCGCCATCTTCTTCGTGTTCGTGCCCTGCGTGCTGGCCGGGGTGGTCCCGTGGTGGATTTCGCGCTGGGAGTTCCAGTTGTCGTTCCTCGGAGTCGAACTCACGCGCTTCGTCGGCGCCGCGCTGATTCTTGCCGGCGTAGCCGGGCTCGTGGATTCATTCGTGCGTTTTGCGCTGCAGGGGCTCGGCACGCCGGCGCCGATCGCCCCGCCCCAACACCTCGTCGTTACCGGCCTGTATCGCTACGTGCGCAATCCCATGTACGTTGCCGTCGTCGCCGTCATTCTGGGCCAAGCGATCCTGTTCGGCGACTGGCGTCTCATGACTTACGGCGGGCTCATGTGGCTCGCCTTCCACGCCTTTGTCCTGACGTACGAGGAGCCGGTGCTTGCTCAGAAGTTTGGGGCCCAGTACGAGGATTTTCGGGCCAACGTTCCGCGGTGGATTCCGCGGCTGTCTCCATGGCGCACCGCATAAGGCCGCCAGCCCAATGGCGGAGACGGGGCGAGCGGGGACGACAGAACTCAAAACCGGCTGCGCACTACAGGGGCGTCGATTTCGGTCATTCGGTCGTGGCCATGCGCTCCCGCGCATCGACTTGTATCCGGTGGCGGTGCGAGCACCCTCTTCCAATAATCGAAGTTCGCGGCTCAAGCCGACCATCTGCTTTTGGAATTTTCAGCGAGAATTTTGAGGCGCCGGCTTTTGGCCCAAAGCAGACGTGGAAGCGGCTCCGCTCGATGTCTGCTTAGCGGGGAGAAGCGCACTCAAATGTGCGGTCGCGCTTTGGTCCGCTTTTGTTGAGGGTTTCGGATGCCGGCCGATCGCGGCGATGCGGCTTGCACCGTGGCCGGCGTCCGAAAGCCTTCAATGAAGGAACCCGCGGGAGATGGCAGGCGGTGGCGCGGCGAGCGGCGAGCGCTATGGAGGTTTGCGCACGAGGGAAGTGTGTGAGGGCAACCGACGCTGATGAGTGTGTTGGCTGACGACGTTGCGGCGCATGATTGGTCGCTCGCAGGTGCGGGAATCTGCGGTAAGCCAGCAAGATCGATGGCGAGGTTGACGCGGTAAATGCATATTTGCACGAGCGTCGCCGTGGCGGATCGAGGGCCGGCGAGTAAGAACGGGATTTTTAATCTGTGAAATGGGGACCGTGATCATGACGTATCGATCCTGATCACGGTTGGCGGTGGGGGTCGATATTGCGGTGTCGAGCCGCGGTTGAAGGTCTCGATGATGTTCATGCGACCGCCGCAACACGGGCACGGGTGGGTCGCCTGGTCGGTTGCCGGGGCACGATCGGGAGGCGGCGGCTGGTGCGCGGTTTGCACAGGTGCCACAGAAGCGATCAGCTCACGGATCCGCGCGATGGTCTCGGTCTTGGTGCCGCTGGCTAGCAGACCGCAGTGCCTTATCCGGTGGAATCCGTTAGGCAGGACATGCATCAGGAACCGCCTAATGAACTCGTCCGGCTTGAGCGTCATGGTCTTGTAGCGGCCGGGTCCCTCGATCCGGTAGTCCTTGTAGCTGAACGTTACACCGGTCGCGTCGGCGGCGATGAGGCGGCGGTTGGAGATCGCGACGCGGTGGGTGTAGCGGGACAGATAGGCCAGCACCTGCTCGGGCCCGGCGAACGGCCTCTTGCTATAGACGAACCACTTGGTCCGATGCAGCGGCGCGAGATAGGCGTTGAACGCGGCCTTGCCGGCGAGGTGGGCGTGGTCGCCGAAGAACTGCAGGCGGCCGGCGTCGTGTGCGGCGAGCAGCATCTCCAGCATCAGGCGGCGGAACAGCCGCGACAGCACCTTCACCGGCAAGAGATAGTTTGGACGGCAGCCGATCCAGCGCGTGCCGTCGAGCGATATCCCACCACCCGGCACGATCATGTGGACGTGTGGATGATGGCTCATCGCGGAGCCCCAGGTGTGGAGCACCGAGGTGAAGCCGATCTTGACGCCGAGGCGCTTGGGATCGGCCGCAATCGTGCGCATTGTCTGCGAGGAAGCCTTGAACAAGAGATCGTAGACGACGGCCTTGTTCTGGTAGGCGATGGCGGCAATCCGCGCCGGCAGCGTGAAAACGACGTGGAAGTAAGGGACGTCCAGCAGTTCTGACTTGCGCTGCTTCATCCATGCCAGCGCCTGCGAGCTCTGGCACTTGGGGCAATGCCTATTACGGCAGCTGTTGTAGGCGATCTGCGTGTGCAAGCAGTCCTCGCAGCGCATGACATGCCCGCCGAGAGCTGCCGTGCGGCAGCTCTCGATCGCCGACATCACCTTCAACTGGCCGAGGCTGACGTGACCATCATTAGCTTTACGCCAAGCGGGCCCGTGGTCGCGGAAGATATCCGCGATCTCCAGGGCGGGACGAGCCATGATCGTCGTGGCTTATGACGGCGGCTTCTTCTCCGATGTCAGCGGCGTGAGCCGATCCAACGGGCTCATGACCGCGCGGATCACGTTGGTGGCCACCTGCGCATAGAGCGCGGTCGTATCGAGCCTGGCATGTCCGAGCAAAACCTGGATCAAACGCACATCGGTTTTCTCTTCGAGCAGGTGGGTGGCAAAGCTGTGGCGCAATGTGTGAGGCGTCACTCGCTTCTTGATCACCGCCCTATCGGCAGCGGCATGAACGGCGCGATTGAATTGCCGCGTCGTCAGCGGCAGCAGCGGATCACGGCCCGGGAACAGCCAGACCGCGGGCCGGGCGATGCGATACCAATCGCGCAGCAACTCCAACAGCCGCGGGGAAAGCATTGCAAAGCGATCCTTGCGCCTGTGTGTACCGAAAACCCTATCCGGGTTTATCGAATGATAGAATCGGCTAAGTTGGCGCGATGATCGCGCTGATCTGCTTCGTTCTGGCCGTGCTGGCCTCGCCATTCAAGTCGAACATCCGGCTTGAGGCGGAGAATGCAGTGCTTCGACATCAGCTGATCGTCTTGCGACGCAAGCTGAAAGGCCGGGCTCGCCTCACGAACAACGACCGCTGGTTCTTCGTTCAGCTCTATCGCTGGTTCCCGTCGATCCTTCCGGTTCTCATGATTATTCGACCCGAAACGCTGGTGGGTTGGCATCGGGCCGGCTTTCGCCGCTATTGGCGTTGGAAATCGTGTCGACGGGGAGGGCGACCGCAGATCGAGACAGAATTGCGCGCGCTGATCCGGCAGATGAGCACAGAGAATTTGCTTTGGGGTGCGCCGCGCATCCACGGCGAACTGCTCAAGCTCGGGTTTAGCGTCGCTCAATCAAGTGTCGCCAAGTATATGGTCAAGCGACGCGGGCCTCCAAGTCAGGAATGGCGGACCTTTCTGCGAAACCACGCGCCGGACATCGCCGCCATGGATTTGTTCGTAGTACCGACCATTGGCTTTAAGCTGCTGTATGGCTTCGTCATCATCCGGCTTGATCGCAGAGATCTCGTCTGGATCGGCGTCACAACCAACCCGGCGGCGGAGTGGGTTGCACGTCAGATCACCGAGGCTTTTCCTTGGGATGGCGCTCCGCGCTATATGATCCGAGATCGAGATCGAATCTACGGCACTGTCGTCACGCGCCGACTGCGTGCCATGGGTATCCGAGACAAGCCAATTGCACCGGCGATACAAACAATGCGTACGAACGAGAACAAAACGGGAGCTTTAACCGAGAGTCAATAGGTATCTATCTATCTATCCATCTATTTAATATAGGTACATATACTTGAACTCATTTGCCGAAATTGTCGTGCTTTCAAGGGGATGATCGAAGACGAAAATCGATGAAGAGCGGCCGATTGTCGGGGAAAATCGCTTGATGGCCGGCTCAATCCCTTGCCGCAGCCCGCAACCCATGGGACGGTTTTGGGGATGGCACAAGCACGGGCAGGGCGATGGCGGACGCGAAACGGTCTCCAAAAAAGGGCCGAAAACCCCCACCCGGCGACAAGCGTCAATTCCTGACGTCGCTCGATCCGGAGGTCATTCGGCAGATCAAGCAAGCGGCAATCGGCCTGGACAAGACCGCGTCCGAAATCATGGAAGAGGCCGCTAGACAATGGCTCGAGCGACATCACGCGCGGAAGAAGTGACAATCTGGCGTGGCCGGCTCTCGTCACGGTCGCGAATTTGCCGGCGACGGCGATGCCGACGCGGCACCTGGTTGGCGGAATGTCGGCAGGCGCGCAGATCGTCGACCCCTATCTTGGCGACCGTACGACGCTGAAATTTGCTCAATTGCTGGAGCAGCAGCTCTGCGGCTTCATGGCGCCGCCTGCACCGCCGTCGGCTCTTTAACTGATGAAGCCGTCCTGGCGACATGGCTTTCTGAACGGCCTGCTCGCGCGGACACGCGCAATCGAACCGCGCCGCTCGGTGGGAGTCTGGTTCTAACTGTGTTTTCTGCGCCGCAAGCGACGAGCAAATGCCGAGAAATAGGTTAGCTATCCACTGAGAAGGTTTGGCAGAAACCTTATGCCGCGAGCGCGGTCGTGAGGCCGAAGCGACGGCGTACACCCCGCCGCAATCAGAATTGCGAGTATAGCCATGACTCAGAGCATCGCAGGACAGCCTGCTTCCCGAACTCGCGGTCCCCTACGGATCGCGATGGGCGCATGACCGCCTTCGCTGTACGAACGGCGGCGAAGCGCTTCAGCGCAGCTCTTTCAACGGCCGTGCGATCTGGTTCGCGCAGTTGAGCAACACAGGCAGCAGACGTTTGCGCAGATCGCTGACTTTGACGCGGGCCGAGGCCGCACTCACGCTGACGGCGGCGACGATGTCGCCGTTGGCGACAAACACCGGGACGGCCATCGATCTGATGCCCGGCGCCAGCTCCTCGTCGCTGATGGCATAGCCGTTCTTCGCGGCGGTCCGGATCGCGGACAGAATGTCCGGGATCGTGGTCAGTGTCCGCGGCGAGCGCGCGCTCATCGGATGCCGGCTCAGCCGTCGCGTGATGTCGTCATCGGTATGGCGGCCGAGCAGGATGCGGCCCGTCGCCGAGCAGTAGAGTGGCAGATAGGCGCCGACGCGAACGCCGGTCTGGACGTAGTGTTCGGCTTGCGCGCGCGCAATGAAGAGCGATTGATCGTCGTCCAGCACCGCCAGCGAAACCGATTCCGCGACTTCGTCGCGGGCGCGCTCCAGCAGCGGCTGCGCGATTTGCACGAGTTTATCGCGCTCGGACATCATGCCGCCCAGCCGGCGCAGGCGAGGCAGGGGACGAAAGTTTCGTCCCGACAGCTCCAGGTAATTCAACTCGACCAGGGTGAGAAGGCATCGGCGCGCTGCTGCGCGTGTGGCGCCTGATGCACGCGCGGCGTCGGCAACACTCATCACCGGATGCACCGAGAATGCCTCGATGATCGCGAGGCCTTTCGCGAGCCCCGCCATTCCTTCGTGCTTCTTCTCTTTGGGTTCTTCTGCGATCGCCATGAGCGGAGCTCGCCTTGACAGCCGATTTAGAACGGCTCAATGTGTTCGAAAATCAAGTATATGTTCGATATTCGAACATATACCCATTCAAGTCAAGCGTAAGGGAGCGCTGATGAATAAGATCGTTTTGCCGCCGGACACTGCGAATTCAGCTCCTTGGCCGGAAGGCCTCACCCGCGTTCCGTATTGGGTGTTTCAGGATCAATCGGTTTACGCGGAGGAGCAGCGCAAGATCTTCCAGGGACCGAACTGGCATTATCTCGCGCTGGAAGTTGAGCTGGCGGAGCCCGGCGATTTCCTCACCACGAATATCGGCGATACGCCGGTGATCGTCACCCGTGACACCGACAATGAAATCTATGCTTTTGAGAACCGCTGCGCCCATCGCGGCGCGCTGATTTGCCTGGAAAACCGCGGCAGGCACCGCAAGGATTTCAGCTGCGTGTATCACGCCTGGAATTACGATCCGCAGGGCAACCTCACCGGCGTCGCTTTCAAGGACGGCATCAAGGGCAAGGGCGGCATGCCGGATAGCTTCAAGATGGAGCAGCACGGCCCGCGCAAGTTGCGCATCGCCATTGTTCACGGCTTGATCTTTGGCTCATTCTCGGAAGAGGTGCCGCCGATCGAGGAATATCTCGGCGAAGAGATCCTGAACCGCATCGAGCGCGTGCTCGGCGGCCGCACGCCTGTGGTGCTCGGGCGCTTCACCCAGGTGCTTCCGAACAACTGGAAGCTCTATATGGAGAACGTGAAGGACTCCTATCACGCCAGCATCCTGCATCTGTTCTTCACGACGTTTGAATTGAACCGGCTGTCGATGAAGGGCGGCATCATCGTCGATGAAAGCGGCGGTCACCACGTCAGCTATTCGGCGATCGATCCCGAGGCAGTGAAGGATGTCGATTACGCCAAGCAACAGTTGCGGTCCGAGAGCGAGTACAAGCTCGCCGATCCGACGTTGCTGGAAAGCTTCGACGAATATCACGACGGCTGCACGCTGCAGATCCTGTCGGTTTTCCCGACCTTCGTGCTGCAGCAGATCCAGAACGCGATCGCCGTGCGCCAGATCGTGCCACGCGCAGTGACCAAGACTGATCTGAACTGGACCTATCTCGGCTTCGCCGACGATACGCCCGAGCAGCGCCTGACGCGCCTTAAGCAGGCTAACCTCGTGGGTCCCGCCGGTTACATCTCGATGGAAGACGGTTGCGTCGGCGGCTTCGTTCAGCGTGGCATTGCCGGTGCAAGCGAGGATCAAGCGGTGCTCGAAATGGGCGGCGCCGAGGCCAACAGCAGCGAGAGCAGGGTGACCGAGGCGTCGGTACGCGGCTTCTGGAAGGCGTATCGCGCCCACATGGGAATCTAAGGACAGCGCCATGTACGGGAATTCTCTGCAATACATCACCAAGGCGCAGGCCGATTACGCACGTTGCATCGATGACGACCGTCTCGAGGAATGGCCGAGCCTGTTTCACGGCCCGTGCCTCTACAAGATCACGACCGCATCGAACTATCGCGATGGGCTCGAGGCCGGCATCGTGTTCGCCAACTCGCGCGGCATGCTGACCGATCGTGTATCGGCTCTGCGCGAAGCCAATATTTACGAGCGGCAGACTTATCGCCACATCCTCGGCCTGCCATCGATCCTGTCGGAGGACGGCGCCAAGGTGAAGAGCGAGACACCGTTCATGGTGGCGCGCATCCTGCAGGACGGTGACACCTCGATTTACGCCACCGGTCGCTATTTCGACACCTATGAGATCGTGGATGGGAAGGCGCAACTGAACGAGCGCACGGTAGTGTGTGACAGTTCGCGGATCGACACGCTGCTGGCGCTGCCGCTATGACGTCGAAAGCCGTCGCGCTGACCATTGGCGATCCCAATGGGATCGGCCCGGAGATTGCGGTGAAGGCTGCGGTGCTGTGCGCGGAAGCGCAGCCTGGCTCCTCGCCCATTCTGGTTGGCGATGAACACGTCATCCGCTTCTACGCGGACAAATTCGCACCCGGCCGGCCGCTGACGCAGGCCGGCGCTGCCACCGATGAGCAGGCGCTGCTTTATCATCCTGTCGCGGCGCTGGACGCCGCGGCTTTCACGCCGGGGCAAGGGCGCGCGGAGGGCGGTCGCGCCACCGTTGCCTATGTCGAGGCGGGGCTCGATCTCATGAAGCAGGGGCGTGCCCACAGCATTGTGGCCTGTCCGCATTCTGAGACCAACGTGAACGCCGCCGGTATCAAGTTTTCCGGTTATCCGAGCCTGTTGGCGCAGTTGAAGAAGGTGCCGGAGGATGAGGTGTTCCTCATGCTGGCCGGCGCCGGCTTGCGCATCGTTCATGTGACCTTGCACGAGCGGCTTTTCGACGCCCTCAATCGGATCACGCCAACGTTGATCGAGCGCGCCATTCGCACAACGATCGATGCCTTGCGCAACCTCGGCATTCCGCATCCTAGGCTTGGCGTTTTCGGCATCAACCCCCACGCGGGCGAAGGCGGCCTTTTTGGCGATGATGACGACCGTATCGTCAAGCCTCTGGTCGAACGGCTGAAGACGGAAGGCATCGATATCGAGGGGCCGGTGGGCGCTGACCTGATGCTTGGTCATCAAGGCTTCGATGCGTTCGTCGCGATGTATCACGATCAGGGGCACATCCCGATCAAGCTGCTCGCGGGCCGCAATTCGGCGGCGATGTCGATCGGTGCCGGTCTGATGTTCTCAAGTGTCGGTCATGGGAGCGCCTTCGACATTGCTGGGAAGGGCATTGCCGATCCGACGCCTGTCCTGCGTTGCATCCAGCTTGTCGCAGGTGGCAATCAATTCAAGGAAACCGCATGACGCACACAATCGCGGTCGAAGACGCCGACATCAGCTTCACGTGCGAAGACGGCGAAACCATTCTCGTTGCAGCGGAGCGCGCGGGCTACACGATGCCTTATTCCTGCAGAAAGGGCGTCTGCGCATCCTGCGAAGGCTTTCTGAGCAAGGGCGACGTCAAACAGCGTTCAAAAGAAATCGCAGGTCCCTCCGGCAAGGTCTTGTTCTGCAGAGCGACCGCCAAGAGCGATCTCACCATTCGGCCGCGACGGATCCAGCGCCACGATCCGTCGGCGCGGAAGAAAATTCAGGCGCGGGTCTTTCGCATGTCGCGCCCGGCGGATGACGTGGCCATCCTGCAATTGCGCTTTCCGGCCAGCATTCGCGCCAAGTTCAAGGCGGGGCAGTATCTCCGCATCCGCACGCCGGATGGCGACGAGCGCAGCTTTTCAATGGCAAACCCTCCGCAGGAGAGTGACGGCGTGCAGCTGCACATTCGGCACGTGCCTGGCGGCGCGTTCTCCGAAAAAGTGCTGGCCTCCTTGCGGCTCGACGACAAGCTCGAGGTCGAAGTGCCGTTTGGCGACTTCCACCTTCGCGAAGAGGATCAGGCGCGTTACGTGTTTGTGGCGACCGGCACCGGCTTCGCGCCATTGAAATCGATGCTCGATGACATGATCCGGCGGCGGCTCAACCGCGAGGTTCGCTTCTATTGGGGCGGACGCAGAGAGGCCGATCTTTATCTCGCGGAGACCTGTGAAAAATGGGCCAAGCGCTATCCGTGGTTCACGTTCATTCCGGTGCTGTCCGAGGCGGATGCAAGCTGGAAGGGCCGTCGTGGACTGGTTCACGCCGCGGTACTTGAGGATCTTACCGATCTGTCGGGCCGGCATGTCTATGCCTGCGGCAATCCGATGATGATTGAAGCTGCGCGCAATGAATTCCAGACGCGCGGCGGATTGCCCAATGATCACTTTTACGCCGATGCGTTCATTCCGAGCGGATCGGCCGACACAGAGCCGGCGCCAGTCTTGCAGGCCACCGGCTGATAATTGCTGCACGTCCTTCGTGCCCGCAGCGCGACGCAATCGCCGCGCTGTTTCAAGATTAACGAATCAATCGGACCAAAAATAATTTGGCCAGCAGAGGTGAGGAAATGAGTAGTACCGAGGTTGCTTTTGACGTCCCATCCTTCATTGATTCGCGCCGCACCGGCCTCACGCAATATGGGATTGTCCTGTTGTGCGGTCTCGTCATGTTCCTCGATGGCTTCGACACGCAGGCTATCAGCTATATGGCGCCGTCGATCGCAAAAGAGTGGGGGCTCACCAAGCAGCTTCTCGGGCCGATCTTTTCGTCGGCGCTGACCGGGTTGATGGTGGGCTATTTGCTCGTCTCGCCGTTTTCGGACCGCTTCGGCCATCGCAAGCTCGTCATCATCAGCACCTTTGCTTTCGCCTTACTCACATTCGCAACGATCTTCGCGACCAATGTCACCGAATTGATCGCGCTGCGTTTCTTGACCGGCATTGCGCTGGGGTCGGTGGTGCCCAGCGCCATCGCATTGACGACGGAATTTAGTCCCGCTCGCTTGCGCGCGACGTTCGTGTTGGCGATCTATTGCGGCTTCTCGCTCGGCTTCGTCGCAGCCGGCGCGGTCGCGGCCTGGGCTATCCCTGAATATGGCTGGCGATCGATGCTGTGGATCGGCGCCGCAGCGCCCATGGTCGTCGGGATTCTGGCATTGATGTTCTTGCCGGAGTCGATGGACTTCCTGATCCGCACAAAGGCGAAGCCGGATGCCGTCTGGCTAGTGGTGCGTCGAGTCGATCGTGCGTTGCCGGTGCAGGGGCCGACGCAGTTCGTCACCGAGGCGGCTGAGCGGCGCAGCGCGGTTGGAAGTCTGCTCTCGTCCGGCCGCGCCGCCGGAACGCTGGTGATCTGGGTCGTGTTCATGCTCAATCTCGCCGAATTCTACGCGCTGCAAAGCTGGCTGCCGTCCATGCTGACGAATGTCGGCCATTCTCTCAACACAGTCGCGCTCGCCACCACCATGACCACCGTCGGCGGCATCGTCGCCGCATTCGCGATCGGACCGGCGATGGATCGCATCGGCCCCTACGGCTCTCTTGCCACGGTTTATCTGGCTGGCGTGCTGTTTGTTGTCATGTTCGGCTATTCGATCGACAAACCGAGCTGGATGATGGTGGCTACCGCATTTTGCGCCGGCTTTTGCATCAGCGGCGGACAGAAGAGCGTGATCGCGCTGGCGGCGATTTATTATCCGACCTCGATCAGATCCACAGGCGTGGGCTGGGCTCTCGGGATAGGCAGATTAGGCGGCATTGGCGGCCCGCTGTTGATTGGGGCCTTGCTCGCGTATCACCTCAGCGCGCAGCACATTCTCTACGTTGCCGGGATCCCGATGCTGATCGCCGGATTGCTCATCCTCCTGCTCGGATATTGGTATGGGCGGGGTGGCGCTAAAGGCGAAGGTTGAGTGAACTTTCGGTGTTGCCGAAAAGCCGACGCGAGCTCACACCACTTCGCTAATTGTCCTTCACTCGTCGGCAAATCACGACGGCCGGCCCCGAGGGGAAAGGCCGCCCTCGTTTG
Source organism: Bradyrhizobium erythrophlei (assembly GCA_900129675.1). Classification (GTDB taxonomy): domain Bacteria; phylum Pseudomonadota; class Alphaproteobacteria; order Rhizobiales; family Xanthobacteraceae; genus Bradyrhizobium; species Bradyrhizobium erythrophlei_A. The sequence continues at coordinate 1,487,258 of FSRD01000002.1, forward strand.
CGAGCCGGGCACTGATGGATATCGGCCTGGCCCCGAAGGCAGACTAAGGGAGCACGGGAATCATAATCCTGGGGTCGGGGGTTCGAGTCCATCTCTCGCTACGAACAAAAATAGGCCATTGCCGATATTTTCCCTTAGTTCTTCCTGCTCGTACCACGCTTCGTACCACAATTTCGATTGCGCATACTTTCGGTGGCTTTCGAATATGGTTGTTGCGACATTCAAGGATTCGGGCGCGAACCCAGCGCCCGTCTGGTTCTGAGCGTCTGCACTGAACTTGCTTATCTCGGCGGCGAGCGCTTCGCTTTCCACTCGATGGATTCGTTACGGCTCGCGTCGGCGTGAGCACGAGACACAAACGTTCGGAGGGGCATATCCGCGCCAACGGCAAGCCGCCCGCCTGCTCGGATGATGCAAGCTCCCATCCGTGATCGGTTGAGACGGCGAGCCGGGTCTTGACGCTGGCCTGGTTTGGGCGACTCATGCTAACCAGTCCTCATCGATTGCTTCACTGCATGATAGGGACAACATGGTTGCAGCCACCGGTGAACTGCCAGCTTCCGGCTACGCGCTTGAAGTGGATGGCCGACTGAAAGCCGAGTTTGCCACTCGGGACGGCGCCAGGGCAGGTGGAGAAGAGTTGAAGAAGCGTTTCCCAATGCTTCAGATTAGAATCTACGATGCGCAGACGAATGCGCGTGAGGAAATTTAGATATTCCGATTCAAATCTTAGCGGATCCTTCCGCTTGCGCGCGTGCGGCTTCCACCGCATCGGGCTCTCCTGAACCGAGCCGCTTTGCGTCTCGGCCATCCGAGACGATCGCCACGATCCAAAAGGCAACGATAATCCACGAGGAGGGCAGAACCGCTCGCCCTCCCCGATTCCTCACGGACGAACATCGCCAACGTCTCGACCCTCGACGACGCCGCCTTCAACCCGCTGCGCGTCTGTTCAACCCCAAACGCGCGATTGGCTCCTCAGGCGCGTTAAGGACTGACGTCGTTAGCAGGACAGCGGCAGCGAGGACCCAGTAGTACCAGGCGTCGAGCCCGAAGAATTTGAAGGCAAACGGGGCGATGACAAACACCACGCCGACGGCGCGATCGACCCAAAGGTGCAGCCAGTAGGGAATGATGCGGACGAGCCCGGTGGGATGGTCGGTCAGGGCGGCCAAGAGTAGTGCCGCGACACCGACAACAACCGAAAGCCACATTGCGACCGGTCCGCTCTGGCCGAGCTTCAGCCCGAACGGCGCTGCTATCAAGACGATCGCGACGGGATAATCGATTAGGTAGGCGTGGATAGACTTGGTGATGAAGCGGAACGACATCAGTGACTCCTATGTGCTTGGTTGCTTGAGCGGGTCCTTGCGACGCGGCGAGTGCAGCCACCCAAGACGACGATCACGCCGCCCTATGCTGGCAAGCACTCCGTACATCCGCCACGGGTCAGCCCGGTTAGACGCACAGAAAGGCTATGCCGATACGCCAACCATTAGAAATGCCCGGTCGTTATTGTTTCCATTCCACTCGCCCGGCGCCATAGAAGCGGGTTAGTGTGGCGTTGAGCGTCTGGCAGTCCAAGAGCGGAGTGAACTTCAGGCGCACGAGGCGACGATGCTTCAGTGTCTGGCTGTCGAGGTCGGGAAAAGCTTGGGAAGATCGCCCGGACCGTGCCATGCGTCATCCGCTTCATTCCTGGGCACCCCACACAGGTTCGCGACGGTCGCCGCGCGTTATGCCGAGGAGCAGCTTTCGACCTTTGGTGTCGCAGCTGTCAGGCGACCTCCTCGATCACGAGCTCCCTTTCGTTGAACGAGATCGTGTCACCGGCGCGCTTGCCCTCCAACTCAGCATAGATCGGTGCCTGGGTGGAGATGCCGATGATCTCGTTGCCGTCGCACACAAACTTGCCTGTCGACATGGCAATAACGAAAAACCGTCCGCCGAGCTTCACCACTGCGCCTTCTTCGACCTCGCTCTTCGGCCCGAAGTCCATCGCTGAGAGCTTCTCGATCTTGTCGGAGTGCGAGTGAGCGGTGTCGTCGAAGGCTTCGGACAGGTCGCTCGCGAGCTCTGGCCGCGGTGACTACGCACCCCGTGCGTTCCGGAGGCGATCCAGTACTGGAAGGATGTCCGATGGGTTTGACCGGTGAGTTTGATCCGGATCGACTTCCGAGTACGCGATGACCCCGCTTTGATCGACAACGAACCGTGCCGGGACTGGAAGCGTCCAACTATCCTCCCCGTGAAGGCTTGGCAGATCGATTCCGCTCTTCAGATGCAATGTCTGGAGGAGCTCGGGAATGCGCCAACGAACGCCGAACTGCAGCGCGAGCTTGCCGCCTTTGTCGCACAAGATTGGTAGCGTTACCTGCGCGGTCCTTCGGGTTCTTGCATTTTCCTCAATTGTCTGCGGCGAGATGGCGACCAACGAAGCTCCACGTGCCTCGATTAGCGGGCGGACTTCTTCGAGCGCCCTTAAGCTGAGACTGCAACCCGGACACCAACTGCCACTATAGAAGATCAAAAGGAGCGGACCGCGGCGCAGTATCGACGCCGAGGAGGTGTTTACGCCATCTTGGTTGGGCAGACAGAAGCCCGGCGAGTATCGTCCGGCGGCTAATGCCTTCTCAGTTTGGCCGGAGGCCTTCAGGTATTCGGCAGCCTGCGCCAGGGCAATCGTGATATCAGTGGTCATTTTCGGCGTCCAGTAGTCCGAACAGCTCGCGTTTCAATGCCCAAGCTGAACGATAAGAGCTTCTCTCAGTAGCGGTCATTGGCAACTTTGACTTATTCAGCCCCGTCATGAGCCAGTCGCAAATCGTCCAGCCAGCCGATGAGACGTAGAGTCCACAAACATGACAGGACCAAATCGCGCGCGCTGCGCATCGTGCTGGACGGCCGTGTATCGATGGAGAGGACGTTCTGAAGCCGCCAACAAAATGCCAATCCAAGCGAACGAGTCTGACGTCAAAGCCCAAGAGGGGATTTTTGCGGGAGCGTAGGCAATCACCCGAGCTTCGCGGGTGGGCGTGCGCTCAGGGTTAAGCTCTCCTGGTCGCCTCGAACAGGAATCATGTGCGACGTTCCGCCTCGTTGATCCAGTTTTCGATCAGGCTGGCCGTGGGGAGATCGCCATGCTCGTCGCAGACGTTGTAAGTCTGCCGCATGCGCTGGGTGAGCGCCAGGTTATCATCCTTCAGCTCGGCCAGCATGTCTTCGGGTGTGACGAAACCCGCATCATTGTCCTCGATATGCTTCACCCTGGCGATGTGGCCGATCGAGCGGATCGTTGTGCCGCCGATCTTGCGGGCTCTTTCCGCGATGTCGTCCGTCATCGCGAAAATCTGCGCGGCCTGCTCATCAAGAAGGAGGTGATAATCCCGGAAATGCGGGCCTGATATGTGCCAATGGAAGTTCTTGGTCTTGACGTAAAGCGCGAACACGTCTGCCAGAAGCACGGTGAGGGCGGCCGAAATATCCTTGGTGGCGTTGGAGCCGAGATTGCTCCGCGTGTTGAGTGGTGCCTCGCGGCGCTTTCTCGCGGCCTCTATACTCATTTTGATCCCTCCTTCAGAGTTGATGCAGTCTTGCTGTTTGCCGGATGGCTCTGAACAAGCAAATTGTGCGGGATAGAGTCTGAACGTTTGCACGGACTCGGCCCTTTGACGTTGACGCGACATGGTCGGTTCCGTCCTCGATGACTATCTACGTCGGGCCACGTCGGCTTGCGCCAGAGCTCCTTAGGTCCGCTTCAGATCCTCGACCAGCATCGCCGTGGCGTGGCGCGCGAGCGCCTGGGTCGGGGCGTTGGTATTGCCGCTGGTGATGTTCGGCATGATCGAGGCGTCGATCACCCGGAGGCCGTCGATCCCGCGGACCCTGAGCCTCGCGTCAACCACCGCTCGCGCATCCTGGCCCATCCGGCACGTGCCTACCGGGTGCCACATCGTCGTCACGACGCGCTTCGCCCATTCGCCGATCTCGGCGTCCGACTGGATGCTCGGCCCGGGCTCCATCTCTTCCTCGATCACCGGCGCCAACGACTCCTGGGCCATAACCTTGCGGATCGCGCGCACCGATTCCAGCACGGCCCTCAAGTCTTCCTCCTCGCCGATGAAGTTCGGGTTGATGAGGGGCATCGACGTCGGATCGCTGTCGGCCAACCGCACCCAGCCGCGGCTCTTGGGCTGAAGCACTACGAGCTCGAAGGTGATGCCGGAGCGGTCGCCCGTCGGGCTGAGTTCCTGGTTCGCGATGATAGGAGCGTGATAGCATTGGATCGTGGGTTCGGCGGTGAAGTCGGACGGATTCCAGTGGGAAACCGTCTCGATGCCGTTGCCCGACGCCGGGCCATCCTTGGTGACGAGATAGCGCAGGCCCGCCTTCACGATGCCGAGGCCCTGCGCGACAGCCTGATAGCCGAGATCGCCCTTCACATAGGCACGGACCGGTACCATCGGGTGGTCTTGGAGATTTTCGCCCACCTCCGGAGAATCGACGATCACCGCGATGCCGTGCTGGCGAAGCTGCTCGGCTGGCCCGATGCCCGAGTGCATGAGGATCTTCGGGCTATGGACGCTGCCGGCCGACAGCACAACCTCCCCGGCCGTGATCCTAAGGCCCTTGTCCATGAGCTCGACGCCAACGGCCCGCTTGTTCTCGACGAGGATGCGAACGACGGTCTTGCCGGTGACAAGGGTCACGCGGTCCGAGGCGAGGTGCGGACGCAGATAAGCGTCGACCGCGCTGCACCGCCGCTGATTTCCGACTGTAGACTGCACCGGTGAGACGCCGATCTGGCTCTTGCCGTTATAGTCGGGATTGAAGGGAATTCCATATTCTTGGAAGGCCTTGAGGCAGTATTGGTTCAGCTTGTTGATGCCCTTGGGCTGCTGGACCGCCAGGCCACCATCGATGCCATGAAATTCGTCGTGGAAGGTGTCATTGTTCTCCTGCGCCATGAAGACGGGAAGCAGGTCATTATACGACCATTTGCCGGTGTCGCCGACCGCGTCCTGCCACGCGGCGTAGTCGTGTATCTGACCACGGACGTAGGCCATAGCGTTGATCGAGGAGCCGCCGCCAAGCACCTTGCCTGAGCGATAAGCTCGCTTGGTGCCGTGCTGGGGAACCGTCTCGTATTTCCAGACATGCCGGTCTTGGGCCAGTATTTTGGCGAAGCCAGCAGGAATGTGGATGAACGGATCGCGATCCGTGTCGCCCGCTTCGATCAGCGCGACCGAAGCATCGGTGTGTTCGGCGAGATAACTCGCAACGACGCAGCCGGCCGCGCCCGCACCAACAATGACAATATCGTAGGCTTCTTGAGACATCAGCGTCTTTCTCTTTCGCGCCAATTTGTATCGTTCAATCAACGCCCGTAGCCGGCGGAGCACCATCGCGGTGCCTGATCCTGAGATTGATCGGACCATGCTTTTCGAGAGTGACCTTGCAACGCCGGCGAGGGAAATCACCTCTCGCCATGGAGTCGATAGACGATCGTTATTGCCGCTCACCGCGCGGCGTGATGCCGTAGCGAGGAATGACGCGAGCCGTATGGCACGCGAAGCCGACGTTTCTATTCTGCAGAGACTTCTAAGCCGCGTTCAGTCGCTGAATCGGCAATGAATGCCGTCGCGGCTTGCACGACTGGTGCCGCGAAATTCGCGCAGTCAGCCCCGAGAGATGTTCGTACATGGCGCACGAGAACGGCAAAAAGCGCGCGGGCCACTGTGGGCATTCATGATCCGCGTGAATAACTCAAACGCATTTTCACGATCTAGCGCCTCTTGGACGGATTGGTCATTTTGCGCGCCAACGCATTCGAAGATCACTCAGAGATGACCAGACTCTGCGGAAGCTTCGGCTGAAGCAACCCTCGCCCGTTGCTTTGACACCGATCGGAGCATTCACTGACTCAACGACGACGGTGACCGCCAAGAAAGAGACAGCGGACGCGACCAGCTCTGTCCCCTGAGAAGCACTCGGAAAACTCGCAGGTCCTTGCAAAGCAGCTGGCCTAACAGGAGCCGCTTTGGGAAATGATCATCATCACTATGTGAACTGCCTTCTCTTTCAAGCGGTAATCAATGTACCTGTCAAAGTTACAGTCTGATGGCTACGTCCCGCGTGCTGGTGATGGCATTTCAGGGCGTGGCGCCATGGCTCTCGTTCCGTACGGAGCCGAGCAAGAGTCGTCAGATCACTCCGCCGTAATCGAATAGGGAGAGTCAATCGACAGCCAACGGTTCAGCCTCAAACCTCTCAGCTGAACCGACGGATTACTTCGAACAGCCGATCGCAGGATCGAGCCAAGTGTTTCGTCGGCGCGGTTGCGACGCCAAGCAGAAGCCCGGACTCGGCGTTGTCAGCCGATACATACCAGGCTGAAAGCGGCGACGGAGCCATGCCGAACGCCGAGACTTCGCGAGCCACGGCTATGTCCGAAGTTCCCTTGGCAAATTTCAGCAGTACGGCCAAGCCGGGCGCAGCAACCTGATCGGCGCCCATGGCTGTCTGAAGGCAGTCCAACAACGCCTTCCGCTTGGCGGCATAGGCGCGTTTCGTGCGGCGGAGATGGCGTATGTAGTGGCCCTCGCGCATGAACTCGGCGGTCGCGAGTTGCACCGCGGGGCACGGTGCCGGCGCGAGACACGCCGCTACGTCGGCGAACCGGGAGGCGAGTTCGCGCGGCGCGATCAGAAAGCCCAGCCGAATGGTCGGGCTGATCGTCTTGCTGAAGGAGCCAATGTGGATGACCCGTCCATCCCGGTCGAGCGACGCGAGCGCAGGCGCGGCCCTGCCAGACAGCTGTAGCTCGCTCAAATAGTCGTCCTCGATCACCCAAACCTGGTGTGCGGCTGCCCATTCGAGCAGGCGAAGGCGCCGTTCAAGCGCCAAGGTGGAACCGAGAGGCGCCTGCTGACCGGGTGTCACGAGTATGAGCTTGGCGTCAGGATGGTGGCGCAAGCCATGATCGATATCGATACCGTCTGCATCAACCGGGATCGGAGCAAGGGACAGGCGGGCGAGCTCAAGTCCCTTTCTGGTCCAGGGGAAGCCCGGGTTTTCGATCCAGGCTGTTTGCCCGGCCAGGCCCAGAACGCTGAGCGCCAGGCCGAGCCCAGCGCCGAAGCCCCCGGTGATTATGATCTGCGATGGCAAGCAGATGATGCCCCGAGCGACAGCAAGATAGCCTGCGATTTCCTGCCTCAGTTCGAGCTCGCCGCGCGGATCGGGATAGAGAAGGGGAACACTCGCCTCGGCACGAACTGCGTGCGCCCGAATTCGCGCGAACAGCGTCGCCGGAAAGCTCTCGGTCGCCGGCACCCCCATCTGGAAGAGCGCAGGCCCCTGCGTCCTCTCCCGATAGATCTCCATGAACGAGCCCGCGTCCGGCGGCTGCTCACTCCTGACGAGAGCCCGAGGCCGTTGGGCGACGCGCGTGCCAGCGGCTCGCGAGGCCTCGATCAACTGGGCGGCGGCCAACTTCTCGTACGCGGTCCGCACCGTACCTCGCGCGACACCGAGTTGGGCGGCGAGATCCTGCCATGACGGCAAGCGTGCGCCGGCCTCCAGCACTCCGCCCTCGATGGCTGCGGTCAGCCCCCTTCGGATCTGCTCCGCCAGCGGTAGCTTTGCCGCACGGTCGACCTTCAGCTGAAGCGGCTTGTTCATCGCCCATAGTACACGATTTATTTGCATTCTTGGTACTTTCTTCTGGCCCAACATGGCGCATCTATGGGCGGACGGAAGGAGAAAGCCTATGAGCGTCGGGTCTGCCCTGGCGCATAACGGCCAGGCCGAAACAGTCACGCCCAAATTCGAGCGAGCGATTCCGAACATTCCTGGCGAATCGCTCGTCACCCTGGAAGCCGTGTATCCACCGGGCGCGGCCCCCGTGCCGCACACACATGCAAAGTCCGCTTTCATCTAGGCCTATGTGATTTCGGGCGAGATCGAATCGAAGGTGAATGACGGCGAGACCCGCATCTACAAGGCCGGCGAGAGCCGGTCCGAACCGCCGAACTCAACCCATCCGATCAGCCGCAACGCGGGCAAGACCACGCCGGCGAAGTTGCTCGCAGTCTTCGTCGTCGACTCCGACGACAAGGCGCTCACCACCCCTGTGAAGTAAGACCGAACGGATCAGAATTATGGCCAAGAGGCTCGATTATAACCAGATCGCTCCCAACGGGGCCAAGGCGCTCGGCGGCGTCTATGGCTATGTCATGCGGAGCGGTCTACCGAGTGAACTGGTGGACCTCGTCTATTTGCGAGTCTCGCAGATCAATAACTGTGCCTATTGTCTCCACATGCACACCCGCGACCTCATCAGGAAGCGGGTGAAGGTCGAGAAGCTTGCTCTGGTGCAGGCCTGGGAGGAGGGCGGCAGTCTTTTCAGCGCGGCCGAACGCGCCGCGCTTGCCTGGGCCGAGAGCGTGACGCGCGTCGCCGAGACTGGGGTGCCGGACAGTGCCTACAGATGAACGACCGACTTACAGCGCTGAAATTGTTTGCCCGCGCAGGTCGCGTGGGGAGCTTTTCGAGCGCCGGTCGTGAACTCGGTCTCTCTCAGCCCTCGGCCTCACGCCTTATCGCCGCGTTGGAAGCCGACGTCGGCGCGACACTCTTCAGCCGGACAACCCGAGCGGTAACGCTGACGGACGCTGGAGCAACCTACTTGATGCGTGTAGACGCGATCCTGGCCTCGCTTGAGGAGGCCGACCACGAGGCTCGCGGCACCGGAGAGCTACGAGGGGTGCTTCGCGTCGGAACCTCGTCGAGTTTCGTGCTCCGGGAGATCACTCCCAGGCTGTCGAAATTTTTGTCAGCGCATCCGGCACTTCGTGTCGTATTGCTGTCTAACGATCGGTATCAGGATCTGGTCACCGAGGGTATCGACGTCGCCTTCCGGTTCGGAAGCTTGCCTGACTCAAGCGCCACCGCGAGGAAGGTGATCGACGTTCCGCGCATTCTTGCAGCCGCGCCCCTCTACCTCGAAGAGCACGGCACGCCGCTGATGCCGTCGGATCTTGCACACCATGCGGTGATCATCGGCCCTGCCCATCTCTCACCGACGTTCACGTTCCGCAAGGACGGGCGTGTCGCGTCCGTCCGTGTGCAAAGTCAGTTGGCAGTGACAATCACTGAAGGCGCCGTCGCCGGCGCGAAGGCTGGGCTGGGTATCGTCGCCTCAAGCCTCATTAGTGCGAAGGCTGAGTTGGAAAGCGGTGCGCTCGTTCGTATTCTGTCCGACTGGGATTTCGGCTCGGTGGAAGTCAATGCATTGTTCGTGAGCGGAAAGACCATTAAGCCCGCCGCGCGGGCGTTCACGGATTTCCTCATTGAGGAGCTTCGTCGCTGACTTCACGGAGCATTCCTGCCGGTTATGGATATGATAGCTTTACCCGAGTGGTCGCCGAATTTAATTACCAAACGCACTGGCTGGGGCGGATGCGGCGCTGAGATTTCCCACGAATTCTAAGCCTTACTTGCGCCGCTACCGACATACGCACTGGCCGAAGCCGGTGGATCAATCATTCGAATGATCGGCACCTAATCATGGCCGCCCACAACGCCGCAAAGGAGTCCGCCATGATCACCAGAGGCTTTACCGGGCGAAATTCGGGAGGAGACCAGTCCGATCGAATTCCGCCAGGCCAGCACCTTGTCGAGCACTTCCCTGTCCTGACAGCGGGACCGACCCCGCGCGTCGAAACAGCGGATTGGAAGTTTACCCTCAAGATCGGGCCGAGGCATATTAAGGTTTGGAACTGGAGCGCGTTCAACGCGCTGCCCAAGACCAAGATGACGAGAGACATTCATTGCGTCACATCGTGGTCGAAACTTAACACCGCCTGGGAGGGCGTCGTCGTCGACGACATCCTTGCCGATGCCGGCGTGGAGCCTCCCACTGATTTCGTGCTCGCACACTGCTACGATGGCTACTCTACAAATGTCCCCCTTGCAGATCTTGCCTCCGGAAAGACCATGATCGCTCTGAACTACGAGGGTCAACCGCTTCCGCGCGACCATGGTGGCCCAGCACGACTCCTCGTCCCACACCTGTATTTCTGGAAGTCTGCCAAGTGGGTAAACGGGCTCCAATTTACCGAACGCGACGAGGCCGGCTTCTGGGAGTTGCGCGGATATCACAAATATGGTGATCCGTGGCGCGAGCAGCGGTACACTAATGACTGAGGGTGGCGCGCGATCGGCGTCTTGGCAGACGTGCGCGATCGCCGAGATCATTCAGCGGACGCCAAGCATCAAGAGCTACTTCCTGCGGCTCAGCGAGCCATTTGCGCATATTGCCGGTCAACACGTCGATGTGCGACTGACGGCTCCAGACGGCTACGTGGCGATGCGCAGTTATTCGATCGCCTCCTCACCGAGCGCCTCGAATGTCATTGAGCTTGCCATCGAACGCCTCCCGGACGGCGAAGTCTCTCCGTTTTTCCATGACATTGCGGCTGTTGGCGACAAAATTGAACTGCGAGGCCCGCTCGGCGGCCACTTCCTGTGGCCTGAACGTGCAACCGCACCGGTACTGCTGATCGGGGCGGGGTCTGGCGTCGTACCGCTGATGGCGATGATCCGACAACGCCGCGCCCTGGCGCAGACTGTGCCGACAGCGCTGCTCCTGTCATCTCGGACACAACGCGACGTGTTGTTCGCCGATGAGCTGCTCTCATTGGAGCTGGCTGACCCGAAGTTCACGTTGGCGCTGGCGATTACTCGAGAGCCCCCAGAGCGCGCCTGTGACTTTGCGCGACGCATCGATAGCGCAATGGTCGCCGAGTTGGTTGCCCGACTCCCTCGCATGCCTGCGCATGTATTTGTCTGCGGATCAAACCGCTTCGTCAATATCGCGGCCGATGGCGCACTAATGGCAGGGTTGGACGCCGCGGTGATCAAGACAGAACGATATGGCGGCTAACGACGCCGCTTTGCATGACGCGCTCACCACAATGGAAGGACACTCTATGATACCACAGGACAAGGCACCCAAGATCCGCGAAGTTGTCGTCGCAAACGACCCCACCAATCATGGCGCGCTGGTTGGCCATGTCGACGCATCTCGGTTTCCTATCGGCGGTCCGGATGGCGTCGGCCATATATCACCCGGTCCCAATCCTTACGACCTTCTCAGCGCATCTCTCGCTGCATGCACCGCTATGACCGTTCGTTTTCAGGCTCGGCGCCAGAAACTTCCGCTAAAGCGGGTGGAAGTGGGCGTCAGCTTCCATCACAGCGCCCAGGGCGAACGAGGATCGTTCGAGCGCACTCTCGTGCTGGAGGGAGAACTCGACGCGCAACAGCGAGCATTCTTGCTGGAGGCCGCAAACCTCTGCCCCGTTGGCGAAATTCTCGGCATTAGTGCGGATATTCACACACGCGCGGACGCCACTACTTCCGGCCGCAACGCAAGCACTCAGGCCAGCTATGAGGATGAACTGGCTGAACTCCAGATCCCGTATATCGATCCGGATTGAGCGTCTCTCGGCAGTCGATCGCTGCCGTTGGGGCGAGGCAGTCTACCAAACCCGCAGGGTCTCAGGTTCCGTACAATCCGTGGCCCTGGACGCCCCGTAACGACTGGCGATTGTTCTCTAAGCGGATCTTCTTTCCGCCTCCACTGCTCTCAAATCGCGTTTCGAGACGAAGTGGCCCTACCGGTCATCCCAATAATAGGTTAATCGGTCGGCCTCTCGGAAAGTGAGAGAAGATGGATCGTTTGGAAGCAATGGAATATTTCATCACCGCGGTTGAAGCCGGGAGCTTCTCCGCGGCTGGCCGTCAGTTGAACGTTCCTCTTCCCACGGTCAGCCGCAAGGTTGCCGATCTCGAGGCTCATCTCAATACCCAGCTCCTGGTTCGCTCGACCCGAAAGCTGGCGCTGACAGAGGCCGGGGTCTCCTATCTAGCATAACCAGGAGACCCCCCGGCTCTGCCGGGGAGGCAGCATAAGTTTGACATTTACGGCGGTCGCCCACCGCCGAAACCTCCGATCGTGAGCCACCACGCACACGAAAGGAAGTTTGACGATGGACAATCGTGAAACCTTAACCCATCAAGTGGCGATACAATTATCAAGAGGCATCTGTTCTCCGAAGTGGCGCAGAAAAAATTGAATAAAGGGTCGAGGGTCGGGGAGGGAGTATTCGTGTGCCGACCAAATAGACAGAGTTTCGGATTCAGAGTGGCCGCTTCGAGCGGCCCAATTCTTAAAGCCCCCGGCTCTGCCGGGGGATACTTACCCGCGTGCAAACGCATTCTCGATCAGGTTGACGAAGCCGAATCCCAAGCCGCTGGAGAGCATAGCGTTCCACGCGGCACTCTTACGATCACGGCGCCGATCGCCTTCGGCCGGCTTCATGTCGTCCCGGTAGTGAACGCGTTCTTAGCCGAGTTTCCGCAGATAAATATCAGTTTGACTCTGTGAGATCATACGCTTGACCTCGTTGATGGCACATCGATCTGGACGTTCGGATGGCGATGTCGTCTGATAGTACGCTCGTTGCGACCAAGGCTGGCGAAATTCGCAGCGTCGTGTGCGGGAGCCCCGCCTATTTTCGGCCGACGGAACGCCAAAGACGTTCGATGATTTGGCCAAGCATAGTGTGTCACCTACACAGCGCTCCCCGCTGGGATGGCCTGGATTTTCAACCCTCGAGACGGCAAGCCGAGCCGAGGAGTCCGTCCTCTGTGCCGATTGAAAGATCAATACCGCCGAAGCAGCGATAGACGCTGCCGTTGCGGGTGTCGCGATTACGAACGTCATCTCAGATCAAATCGTCAAGCCAGTCTCCGAGGGGAAGTTGTCCGTCATCCTCCAAGAACTTGAACCCGAACCGACCCCGGTCCATATTATTCACGTCCGGCAGGCGCTCTTGGCATTGAAAATGCGCCTCTACGTCGATTTCGCCGTTTCGCGTCTGCGCAAGTCCTTGCACGACGACCTCGCAAAGCTGAGATAAGGTCGCAGAAGTGGCACGAGACCAAGATCGGCGTTGTGCGATGGAGCCCCGCTCATGTCGTGCGAGAATATGTCAAATTTGCATTTCGGCACTACCGCCAGACTGGCGCCACCCCCAATGTCGATGGGGAGCCTGCCGAATACGGTGAGGATAACGGCAATGCGACTCCAAGATCAGCTCGATGCGCTTAGGGACAAGTGTTATGAAAACACGCCTCCGCATATTAGGCGTGTCCGCCAGGAAGCCATCGACGACCTGGTCTCCTCGGGCATCGCCGAAAGAGCTATTCATGCTGGAGACTATGCTCCCGAATTCCGGCTGCGCGATCCCGATGGCAAAACGATTTCATCCTACGCCGTTTTAAACAGTGGCCCAGTTCTCATTGTCTTCTATAGGGGGGGATGGTGCCCCTATTGCAAGCTCGATTTGCGCGCGATCCAGGTTGTTGCGCGGCAGCTTCGCACATCGGGTGCGTCGATCATCGCGGTTTCTCAGCAGTCTGCGAACGAGAGCCGCTCCACTGAGCGAATGAACGGCTTATCGTTCCCCAACCTCGTCGACCGTGGCGGAAAGGTCGCTCGCGCGTTCGGCCTGCGTTGGAAGTTATCCCGAGAGTTGCGCGCCGCTGAAATAGAATGTGGTCTCGATCTCGCCGCCGTGAATGGAGAGTCGAGCTGGACACTGACGATGCCAGCTCGGTACGTAATAAGCCCAGAAGGGATCGTCGAGTACGCCGATATCAGCGCCGACTACACCCGACGCTGCGACCCAACCGAGCTCCTTCCCGTCCTTAGCCAGATTCGCGCACGACTGGCGCACTGATCCTCGGCGGTGGCCAGCTCTGGATTCCAGAAAGCGTGTCCGCTAGTCCAGGGACGCCCGACACGGGTTTCATCGCGCCAGCACTAGTGGCAACGTGGCTTTAGGATATAGCGCCTCTACGCGCCGCGTATTGCTGCATTGCCATCACGCGTGCTCAATAGTGACAAGAATAGTTGACGGTGAACATCCAATGGAGCTCCATCAGGTTCGGTACTTTCTAGCTGTTGCAAGCACGCTGAACTTCACGCGTGCCGCGGAGATGTGCAACGTCACGCAGCCGGCGCTGACCAAGGGCGTGCAAAAGCTCGAGCAGGAGCTCGGGGGTCAGCTTATCTACCGAGAGCGTCAACTCACCCATCTCACTGACTTGGGGAAGGCGGTGCTGCCGATGCTCGAGCGCGCACTTGCATCGACGGAGGCTGTTCGACGCCGCGCGCGTGAGTTTCGGCAAAAGGAAGTAGCTCCATTAACTATCGGTCTCGCCCCATCCATTTCCGCTTCGCTCGTTCTTGAGCCTATCGCTGAGATTCGCAAATTCGTCCCTGGCCTCCGTGTCGAGCTTCGAGAAGAGCCGCCAAGTCGCCTAGTTGAGCTTCTGTTAGAGGGCGAAGTAAATGTCGCCTTGGTTGGTGATCTCGACGATACGCCGGAACGAATCGACGATTGGACGCTGTTCGAAGAGCGTTATGTCGCCGTGCTCGCCCCGTCGCATGACTCGCTGGCCTTCCGGTGATCGGAATGGAAGCGCTTCGCGAAGCCACCATTCTGGATCGCTTCAACTGTGACGTGGCTTCGAAATTTCACCGTCTCTGCTTTCCCGACGCGCTGCCGCATTACAATCATCGCAGCAGCCGCGACTTGCACCTGCAACATTTGGCGGCCGCGGGGTTCGGAATAGTCCTCGCCCCCGAGCATATGCCCCGGTTACCCTCCCTAAAGGCTCTTCCGATCGAGGGGGATCCGGTATGGCGAGAGGTCCGGCTTCTTGCCGTGCAGGGCCGCCGCTACTCACCGGCGCTTGACGCCTTTGTAAAGGTTGCGCGGCTGCGCGACTGGTCTCTTCACGCGGGATCAACTCTCCAAACCGAGCATCGCGGCCACCTCGAAGCGACCGGTATGTCCGCACGACTCGCATCGCCCATTTCTCGAGATGCCCGGTGTGCAGATGAACATCGAATTGATGTCCGACCATTTAACCAAGACCCTCAATCAGGTGCGTAACGAGCTTTTGGCCGGGCTCAGTGACACGGACCGGGAGGCGTACACCCATCTCGTCGATTGGCTTCGCAAGACTGATGTCGCGTCGCGCGCATTGCAGGTTGGCGATACGGCGCCAGATTTTCTCCTGCCCGATGCGCATGGACGACTTCGTTCGTCCGAACACCTTCGCGGTGAAGGGCCGCTCGTAGTTAGCTTCTATCGGGGGGGATGGTGCCCATTCTGCAACGCGGAGCTTCGCGCTCTTCAGGCGGTCAAGGCCGAATTTGATAGTCTAAAGGCGAACCTTGTTGTGCTGTCTCCCGAGACCCGTGATCTGCCGAGGCAGCTGAAACGGCAGTTGAACCTCGACCTGACGATGCTCGCGGACGTCGACCATGCCGTGGCAATATCCTACGGCGTCCTATTTCGTGTCCCTGACGAAACCAAGGGGCACTATGCGGGGCAAGGTTACGACTTCGGGCACCGTCATGGGTCGACCGAGTGGATGCTGCCAATCCCGGCGACTTTCGTGATCGATCAAGACGGCGTCGTCAGAGGCGCCTTCGTCGAGCCTGATTTTACGATCCGCCAAGAACCATCCGACACCCTCAACGAGGTTCGCCAACTTGCCGGATCTCAGGCTGAGGATGCTTCCGCATCCGACGAATGATGTCGGCCAGAGGACATCTCCGCTATTACTGTGATCCTGCGAACTGGACTGGGAATTATGGTTCTGGCAGGCGCTGCCAAGATAGAGATCAAAAGTTGCGTAATCATGCGCTTGTGGGACATCTGCTTCGGTGCACTGCTGCGCTTGACGCGCTCAATCGAAACCCCAAGACGAAGTCTGTCACTTTCTCCGCAGACATCTCGCATGGTTTGAGAGATGCGTTGCCCGATCCCGAGCGGTATAGGTTGAAACTGATCAAGCGGTTTAGGTTGAAACTGACAATGTCTGTTCCTGCCAATTCTCGCGCAAACAGGCTGTTGCGTCGTCCATAGTCGGATCGGCGAAAGCTCACACCATATCGCGGTCCCTCGGAGATCCCTTCGCTGTAGCCCTCAGAGAGTGCTGCTAGCGCCGCCTCGAAATCAACACTCTCCATCCACTAACGCTCCCTTTCGGCGTGAGAAGCAGATGTTTGTACCGCCCCGTTGATTTTTGCGCGCCGCGTCGATGGCATCGATTCCATAACCAAAGGTCATTGGCCCATCGAGTTTCGCCGCAATATTTTCGTTCGTGTGCAAAGAAATTCGGAAGATGACGACCCACCGCACACAAGCAGGTGGACGATGAAGGCAATCGTTGTGACGAACCAGGCGGCCGGAACGGGTCGCCGGCGCCATCCAGATCGGCCGACCGCGTCCTATCAGACCCGCCGGGGGTAACCTGGGAAACTACCCATGGCCCCCGGCATGAGATGTCGAACGGGCTCCATCGCCGCAACAGTTCCAGCACGCATAGGAATCACCATGACCAACGGAATCACCATGACCAACGCCGTCATCGAATGTATCCTGAGCCGAAGCGCCGCCAAGTATTACGACCCGGCCGCCATCTTGAGCGACGACCAAATCCGCGAGCTGGTGCGAATCGGCACCACCGCGCCGACATCCTTCCACTTGCAAAACTGGCGCTTCATCGCCGTGCGCACGCCGGACGCCAAAGCTCGGCTGAGTCCGATCGCTTGGAGTCAGCCCGCGATCACCGAAGCGGCCGTTACCTTCATCGTCTGCGGCCAGTTGGCCGATTCCAGCGTTGTACCAGAGCGTCTCGCACCGCTGGTGGAAGCGGGCATCATGCCGGCAGAGATGGTGCCGGAATGGGAAATCCCCGCACGCGATCTGTACATGGAGTACCCGCAGCGCCAGCGCGACGAAGCAGTACGCACCGGCACCTTCGGCGCGGCGGCGATGATCTATGCGGCCCGTTCGCTGGGCCTGGGTTCGACGCCGATGATCGGTTTCGATGCCGAAGCGGTGCACCGCGAGTTCGGACTGACCAAGGACGAAGTGCCGGTCATGCTGTTGTCCGTAGGGGCGGAGCGTCCGGGAAATTGGCCGCAGAAGCCGCGCCGTCCGGTGGCCGATGTGCTGGATCTCGTGTAATTATTAGCTACGGAGACTACGATGCCAAGAACCGCAACTCTAAAGTCGGAACAGGTGCCGGCCGATTGCAAACCGACTCTCGATGCGTTCACCAAGAACATCGGGTTCACCCCAAATATGATGGCGACCTTCGCGCAGAGCCCGATCGCGTTCAACGCCTGGGCCACCCTGCTCGGCTCCTTGAGCAAGGCGCTCGACGTGAAGACCCGTGACAGCATCGGCCTCGCTGTCTCCGAAGTGAATGGCTGCAACTATTGCCTGACGGTTCACAGCTTTACGGCCGAGCATATGGCAAAGCTGCCGGCCGATGAAATCATTCTCGCTCGGAAGGGCCATGCCACCGACCCGAAGCGGGACGCCGCCGTCCAGTTTGCGCGCAAAGTCATCGAGACCCGAGGCAACGTCAGTGACGCCGATCTGAAAGCCGTCCGCGATGCCGGCTACACGGATGCGAACCTCATGGAGATCGTCGCGCTGGTGGCCATGTACTCTCTGACGAACTTTTTCAATAATGTGTTCGATCCCGAGAAGGACTTTCCCGTCGTTACGCCGGCCGGCTCGCTCTGAACTCTACCCGGTCGCATCGACCATCTCCGAGGGGCCTTTAGGGGGTTCATGCGATGCGAGCGTAACGGCAAAGCCCAGATGCACCCAGGAAAGAATCTTGGGAACGCGTCTGGGCTTTTCGTATGTGCCGACGGCGGCTCGCTGGGGGGCGCTCCTGGGGCCGCCGACCAATGAGCTTGAACTCGATGAGGTCCCTAGCTGATTGGTAGTGCAATAGCGGCGGACGCAGAGTCAGGCAACCAATAACTGACCTGACATTCGAGCGCACGGCGTCACGTTGGAATTAGGCCATGCGATGAACAAAGAAATGGCACTCTATAGGAGTCTGAAATGCCTAGACTGAAGTATTGGACCGTCGCCCCGGAAGCGGTGAAGCTCATGATGAGTCTGAACGCATACGTGGAAAAATCAAGTATCGAGGCGTCGCTGCGCCATCTTGTCAAGCTGAGGGTCTCGCAGATCAATGGGTGCGCGTACTGCGTCGATCTTCACTCGCACGAGGCATTGCGTGATGGAGAAAATTCGCAGCGGCTTCATTGTTTGACGGTCTGGCACGAAACCGAACTGTTCACTCCGCGTGAGCGCGCTGCGCTCGCATATGCAGAGAGCATTACGCGTATTTCCGAGACGCATGTTCCAGACGAGGACTACGATCAGGTCGAGCAGCATTTCAATGAGCTTGAACTTGTCGATCTAACGCTCACGATATCGACAATTAATGCCTGGAATCGGATGGCGATAAGCTTCCGCAGGCCGGTGGCCGAACGCCGTTCAACGCAGGCAACCTAAACACAGAGGAGTCGTTCGCAAAGGGAATACTGACAACCGAAATGAAAGCAGCCGTCGACGATATTGGACTCTGTTTCGTTGCAACAGCCTCCAGTGACGGAATGCCGAACGTCTCTCCAAAGGGATCTCTCACCGTCTGGGATGGTGATCATTTGGCGTTTGCGAATATCGCGTCGCCGCGCACGATGAAGAACATAAAAGAAAACCTGAAGCTGGAGATAAATACGATCGATCAAATTTGCCGCCGTGGATTTCGATTCAAGGAGACTGGAGAGATATTCGAGCGGGGTGATGTTTTCGACCATGTCGCGAATGATATCTGGAATCGAGAAGGGCGAGACGTTCCAATCCACGCGATCGTGAAGGTGCGTGTACTCGAAGCCCAGGAAGTGCTGTCTCCCGCCTATTGGCTCAGAAAGGGGGTCACTGTCGAAGAGGTGCGCCAGGTATGGGCCGGGAGGTTCGGTTACAAGATTATCCCGAAGTGATGGTCCCGAAGAGGCGGCAATCCCGTTCCGAGTGAGCTGGAACGATGAACGCAGAAGTTAACAAACGTCCGCACCCGATGACGCTCAGGTCCGGTGAGTTGATCATGACAACGCCCACCGGCGTCAGTCCCATCGTCGTGGAGACACAATCGCGGGCGGCATAGAGGATCTTGGTACAATCGAGACGATCATCGGCGTGCCGGCTGGACGAATTTCGTGGGC
This sequence comes from Bradyrhizobium erythrophlei, assembly GCA_900129675.1. Taxonomy (GTDB): domain Bacteria; phylum Pseudomonadota; class Alphaproteobacteria; order Rhizobiales; family Xanthobacteraceae; genus Bradyrhizobium; species Bradyrhizobium erythrophlei_A. The sequence goes on from FSRD01000002.1 coordinate 1,506,444, forward strand.
GATCTTGGCGGGCTGCCTGAGCCGGCATGGGCTCGTCCGCCGTTGGCTCTTCTGCGACCTCGGGCAATGTTCGCTATTTTACCGTTATTCGCGTTGAGCGGACAGCAGTCGGCCGATCGCTTAATGGGTCTACGCCCTAGAAAGCGCCCGGGCAATGACGGGACACAGTATTGCGTTACGACTTCACTGGCCTCGGTTCAAGCGAGGGGGCAAGCGATGGCGGGCTGGCTGTCGCGCTACGTGCCGGCGGACACGCCCCAGGAGGACGACATCCCCGGCAACGTGCGTGTCATGGAAACCGGGGAGGGCCGGCTCCAGAACATGGTGCGCGCAGGCCGGCATCGGCTCTTTGCGGACGAGCCCGAAAAAATGGCTGGCCTAGACTCCGGGCCGACGCCGTACGACTTCCTTTCCACCGCTCTTGGGGCGTGCACTTCGATGACGCTTCGCCTCTACGCGGACCGCAAGAACATTTCCCTGGGCCGCGTCAGCGTCGACGTCGCACATGAGGAGGTCCATGCCGTCGACTGCGCCGAGTGCGCGGTGGACGCCTCGCCGGAAGCGAAGATCGACCGCCGTGGACACCGAGGTGACCGAGGAGCTGCGGTCGAAGATCCTCGAGATCGCCAACAAGTGCCCGGTGCATCGTCCGCTTGAGTCCTCGTCCGTCGTGTCCACGTCGGTGGGCACGCTCAAGGAACCGACGCTTGCGCGAAGCCAGAGCCCTGTTCAGGACCTGGCTGGCAACAAGTCCTCTCTCAGAGACTGACGGAGGCGGGTGTAAGCTTCGACGAGCATGTCGACGCTGAAGCCACGGTTCAGTTCGCTCGCGTTCCTGCACGGAGCGGTGTCAGGCGTGGAGGGTCTCGCCGCCCTTGGCGTCTGCGTAATACTGAGGCGCCTCGCGACGGTCGTATTTCCCGTAGTCGCGCACGATCCGCGCCCTCCGGACCCTCGCCTTGTCATTCAGTGCGGAAGTGTCCTCGTAGGCCCGCGCTGCAGCTGCGTCCTTCCAGGATATGAGCAGAATCAGGTCGCCGGGCGTGAGCAAGGCCTCGAAGATGTCCCAGGACGTGCTGTCGGCGGCCCACGGATTCAGGCCGAGCCACTCGGCGCAATCGTACGGGTTGTTGGTCTGCTTCCACTCCGCGGGGCGAGTCGCGTTAATCAGCGTGACCGTCGTTCCCTCCCCGACTTCGGTCTCCTCGAGCCTCTGCTCCGTGAGGGCGTACCCCGGCGGCACTTGATTGTCAGCAGTGATCTGGCCGACGCGCAGGTGATAGTCAGCGAGGATTTCGTCGCGGCCCTTCTGCTGGACCTCGTGATGGCGCATTTGGGTGCGCCAGCGCACGAGCGACTTCTCGTCCCGCCAGTTCGAATGCGAAAGGATCCAGCCCTCGCGGGTCAGGCTCTTGTAGCGGATGTTGTCGACGAAGCCCTCGACCTGCTCCAGCTCGGGGCGCAGTATCTTGGCGTTGTCGAGGTAGTCATCCCAGTTCTCTTTATTGGGGAGCGCCTCGAAAATCACTGAAAACATGGTCGTATCTCGCTCCTAGAGTGCTGCGACGTAGTCGATCTCGATGTCGAAGTGCCCCGGCCATGAGCGTACTCGCAATTCTAATTGCCGCGAGCTGTATGCCGTCGGCCGCAGCCTCACGACCGCGCTCGCCGCGACAGCGTTATTGGCAAAGAATCGACTCGTAAAGCTATGATTTCGATAACCGCGTGTAATACAGGCGCGCCCGGAGGATAGGCACGTGAACACCTCTTCGGTCGCCGAGAGTTCCGTTCGGGCGAGTCCTCGCGGAGGGAAGCGCCGCACTCTCGCCGCGGCGAGGTGCTCCGGCACGGTCCTCGACACCAGCGCCGCACGCGCTCGAGCCGATCTATGACCGACTTCAATCACCCGCCGACCGGCTGCCGCGGCGAGCCGGCGCGCGGTTGAGCTACGCCGGCGCCGTCTCGAAATCATCAGTTTCCACCCATTGACGATTTCTCTCGGCGTGAGAAGCAGATGTTTGTACCGCACCTTTGGCTTTCGCGCGCTGCGTCGATGGCATCGATTCCATAGCTACAGGTCATTGGACCATCGAGTTTTGCGTCGTATTTTCGGTGGTCTGCGAAGGAATTCGAAAGATGATGACATACCACACTCAAAGAGGTGGACGATGAAAGCGATAGTGGTGACGGGCCAGGCTGCGGGAACGGCCGGAATGAAGCTGGTGGAGCGGCCCCGGCCGCAGGCAGCGATAAACGACGTCGTCGTCCAGGTTCATGCGTCGGGATTCGTCGGGACTGAGTTGGCGTGGCCCTCGACCTGGGCCGATCGCCTCGACCGTGACCGAACACCGTCGATCCCTGGACACGAGCTGGCCGGAGTGGTCACCGCCCTCGGCTATGGCACGACAGGGCTGTCGGTCGGACAGCGAGTGTTCGGCCTCGCCGACTGGTATCGCAACGGCACTCTGGCGGAGTACGTGGCAGTCGAGGCACGCAACCTCGCGCCGCTGCCGGGCGACGTCGACTTCACGGTGGGCGCGAGCCTGCCGATCTCGGGCCTGACCGCGTGGCAGGGACTGTTCGAGCACGGCCGCCTTCGGGCGGGGCAGAGCGTCATCGCGCAGGGCGCGGCCGGCGCAGTCGGGTCGATGGTGACCCAGCTCGCACGTGAGGCCGGCGCCTACGTCATCGGCACCGGACGCGCCGCCGACCGTCAGAAGGCGCTCGACTTCGGCGCGCAAGAGTTCGTCGACCTCGAGAACGACGCCTTGGAAGACGTCGGCGGCGTCGATTTGGTGTTCGATCTCATCGGCGGCGACATCGGGAAGCGGTCCGCGCGCCTGGTTCGAGCCGGAGGAACGCTGGTGTCCATCGTCGGGCCGAGCGAGGCACGGCCCGCCGACGGTCTGGCGGTCGACTTCGTTGTCGAGTCCGATCGTGCCCAACTGGGTGAGATCGTCCAGCGGGTGCGGGACGGACGACTGCGGACGAACATCGGCACCGTCTCGACCCTCGATGACGCCGTCGCCGCCTTCAACCAGACCAAGCGGATCAACGGGAAGACGATCATCCGCGTTCGTCCGTGAGCGACTGCGCCTATCGATGCGCGCGGCCGACCGGCGCTGTCCAGATCGGCCCGTCATCTTCGAGGAAGAGGAAGCAAGTAAGCCGGTTTGACCGCGCATTCGCGGACCACGCTATCTGGCGCCGACCGAACGGATCGAGCCCAGATTGCATCAGCTCGAGCTTATAGCATGGAAAGGAATGAGAAATGGCAGTCGCGACGTGGAACGGGACAATGATAGCGGAATCGGACAAGACCGTTGTCGTCGAAGGCAACCACTACTTCCCGCCCGATTCCGTCAATACACAATATCTTAGGCAGAGCGCGACGACCAGCCGGTGTCCATGGAAGGGTCTTGCGAATTACTTTTCGCTTATCGTCGATGGCAAAACTAATGAAGATGCAGCATGGTATTACGCCGAGCCCTCCGATGCAGCTGCGGCCATTAAAGGCTACATCGCATTCTGGAAAGGTGTGGATGTAAGGTAATGGACTGACCGCCGTCCTCACCCCCCACCTTAAAGGCCGACGGCGGCTATCGGGGTCACGGCAAGAACAGTGCTCAGATTCATGGTACTTTGGCCGAACCATTAGCATCGGTCTTGATGATAATGCCGCCCGGTCGAATGGCGGCCCACCAGCCGGATTGGACGGAGTTCACCAGGCTTCGTCAATTCGGTGGTCCAGGAATTCGCCATCATCACCGACATGGTGTAACCGCTAGCCGCCCACTCGCCCGAGCGGCGCAAGCGACGTCTCGACGGAAGCGAAGAGCTCGACCTCTTGGGGCAAGGCCCCCGCCGCGCAGGATGTAGGCGCCGCCCATCTCCGCCGACTCGCGGGTCTTGCTCTGATCGAAGAGGTAGGTGGCCATACGTCGCCTCGATCATAGTTTCGCCGGTTACGTCTATTCAACCCCGATCGGCGCGACACACCTTTCTTGCGATCAAATCTGCAACGGGATGCCGTGCTAAAATCGAACCGATCCTCACATGGTAGTCCGCGTGTCGAGGTTTGTTCGCTGGGCGGCACTCACCTCGGGCGCGCTGGGAACTGAGGTCGTCAGCAGGACCGCAGCGGCCAGAACCCAGTAGTACCAGGCGTCAAGCCCAGTAAAATGGAAAGCGGAGGGGCAGTGATTGAGATCACACCCAATGCGCGGTCCACCCAGAGATGCAGCCAGTAACGGATGACCCGGACGAGCCCCGTCGCGTGGTCCGTGAAAGCCGGCAGCAGCAGTGCCGTGACGCGGGTCACCACCGAAAGCCACAGCGCGACAGGACTGCTCTTGCCTAGCTTCAGCAGGAATGGCGCGACCATCAAGACGATGGCAATAGGATAGTCGATTAGGTAGGTGTGAATAGATTTTGCGATGAAGTGAAAGGGCATGGCGCAACTCCTGCATGCTGGGCTGCTCGATCGAGTTCTTGGGACATCGAGAGTAGGGGCTGCGCACACGAACGGCGGATCGACCGCGTTGTGATCGATGGGGCACCCGTGCTGCCACCGAGTATCGATGAGGTGTATGAGGGGGGTATTCCCGTCTGCGCGCCGTTAGAAATGCAGGATCGTTATCGTTTTCATTCTCTCAGGCGGCCGCGTCTAAAGCTTTCAGACGCCAACGGCCCCCGCGGGAGGTCAGGCCAGCGCTCGAGTTGAAATCTCTTCCATTCAAACGCTCCCGGTTTATCCTTCCCAATTGACGCCAACCTAGCACCGGCGGAGCGAGAGCCTTCCATCCCATCGATTCTGAGCAAATCTTGTTCTGACCCCGTGTTCACAGTTCGTCCAAAGTAGCGTGAATCTGCGCATTGTTCTTGTCATGGCCCCGATCACTCGGGGCGCCGTCCTCTTCGATCTGATACGCAACCGAAGACGCGTTTCGCTTCTGACCGATAGTTTGAAGGGTCGGTCCCCTAGTGGTACCGGAAGGTTCGAGTGAAGCTGCTGCGGCTCTGATACCCCGCGTGAAGTGCAACTTGCTCGATGGACAATGCATTGGCAGCCAGCAGGCCAGCCGCATGCCGCATGCGGAGACGTCTCAGGACGGACATCGGCGATTCACCAAACGCGGCGGTGAATCTCGCCATGAACGCCTAGCGGCTCAACCCAACCGATCTGCACAGGGTTTGAACACTGAAGTCCGCCGCGAGACGTGATGCCATTTCGGCGAACGCGCGCGTTATCGGCGGGTCATTCAAAAGCGAAAAGTGCTCCACCCAAGCGCTTGCAGAAGTCAGACTGCGACGAAGCAGGGTCAGCAGCACGAGCTTGAACAGCGCTGACGCCATCGGTCACCCACCGATCTCGTGCGCGGCAAGTTCAACCATCGCGTAGCTTATGAGCTGGTTGAGCTGATCACACGCATCAAAGGTTTCGACTACCGGCGAAGCGAGTGCAGCAAAGAGATCCAGTCCCGGACCGTAAAGCGCATGGAAGCAACTGCAGACGAACGAAAATGATGCCTCGTCCTCGCTGATCTCGTAGCGGCGCTCGTCCAGCACTTCGGAAAGATCACCGGCGATTTCAGCCTGGGCCTGCTCATCGCCTTCGATCGGTTCGCTTCGCTCGAGTGGAGCATCAGCAACGTAGCCGAAGTACGTTTTTCGGGCGATTTGGAGGGCCGCCCCCTCAAGCGAAAGCATTGTTCTTGTTCGTCGTTACCTCCTCGAGGACCCTCGTTCCTCTTAATGCGTCTGAAGGTTTATTTGACGGGGGTGGTCAGAGGGTTGTCATCGGTGTCGAGGACGAAAACAGCGAGCAGCTTTGCCGGCTCGGTCTTGCTCGCGTTGCGGCTGATCGAATGGATCGCACCCGGTGGTTCGGACCAGCTCTCGCCGGCCCGATAGATGCGCGTCTCGCCGTCGTTCACCCTCGACTCGATCGCGCCCGAGATCACATAGGCGTAGATGAAAGCCGACTTCGCGTGGGTGTGGGACGGAGAGGCCGCGCCCGGCGCGTAATCGACCTCCACCGCGAGCAGCGACTTGCCAGGGATATTGGGAATGGCCGCCTCGAAGTTCTTCGTGACGGTTTCCGTTTCACCATCATGGGCCGAGACGCGGCCGGCCATCGAGATGGTGAGGGCCGCGCAGGTCGCGGCGATGATGGTTCGGATCTTCATGGGCTTTCTCCTTCTTCCTGTAGGTTGGTCTTCGTTCTTCATTGTTTCCTCCCGCCCTTGCCGGCCTGCACCGAACGGGTCAGTCATCGCGGGATGAAGTCGACGTGGGGCCCCGGCTCGATAATGAACACCGCGAGCGTGGCGAGAACGCAGGCGACCGCGGCGACAGCCATCGCCATGTGGAATCCCGAGAACAGCTGAGGACCGCCCTGCTGCAGGACGCCGCCGAGCAGGGCGATGGCGAAGAGCGACCCGGCGCGCGAGACCGCGCTGTTGACGCCAGACGCGGTTCCGGCGCGATCGGACTCGACGGAGGTGAGGACGAGGGTCGTCAACGGCGCGATCGCAAGGCTCATGCCCAGCGCCAGCAACAGGATGCCGGGGAAGATGTCCGCCCAATAAGTCGCGTTCGGACCGACACGGAGCGCCATGGTGCATCCCAAGGCGACGACGGCGCCGCCGGCGAACAATGGCAAGCGCCGGCCGAACCGGCGGCAGAGCATACCGGCGAGCGGCGAGACGACCGTAATTAGCACTTGCAGGGGAATAAAGGCCAGGCCCGCCACCAGCGTCGGCAGATGCGCGCCCCGGATCATCACGAACGGGATCAAGGTTAGCATGACCGTGAACGGCCCGTAGAGGAGCGCGGTGAACAGGTTCGCGCCGACGACCGACCGCGAGGCGAAGAGTGACGGGGGCAGCATGGCGTTGTCGCCTAATCGCCGTTGGGTCGCGATGAGGCCAGCTAAGCCGCCCAGACCGACAATCACGGTGACGAGCACCCAGAGGTTCAGAGCGGAACCGTTGGTCAGGCTGGTCAGCCCCGCGCCCAGCCCGCCGAGCCCGACTGTTGAAAGGACCGCGCCGCCGACGTCGACCCGGGCGTGGCTGGTCGGGACGTCCTTGGGTATCCACACGGCGCCGGCGGCCAGCGCGCTGACGACGACAGGCAGGAGCATCAGAAAGGTCGTCCGCCAAGACCCGTTATCGAGGATCGCGCCGGCGATCGCGGGCGCGACGCCGCTGGCGACAGCCGCGGCTGCGGACCAGATGCCGACTGCACGGGCTTTCTTGTCGGCGGGAAAGGCCTGCCCAAGCACGGAAAGGCCGTTGGGCAGGATCACGGCTTCACCCAAGCCTTGCAGGAAGCGGCCAACGATGAGCTGCGCGAAACTCGGCGCGAAACCAATCGCGGCCGCGCCCAGGCCGTAGAGAGTGATCCCCCCGAGGAAGATCCGCTTCTGTCCGAACCGGTCACCCAGAGCGCCGGCGACCAAGGTCAGAGCCGCGAGCGGCAGGAGCTCGGCGTTCATCACCCACTGCAGTTCGAGCGGCGACAGGCGCATATCTCGGCCAATGGCCGCGAGCGCGACTGTGACAACGGCGCTGCTGACGAACACGAGGCAGCCGCCCAGGCTCGACGCGGCGAGCACCTTGGTGCTGCCCTGCGCGCCGACGGCCTTAGCCTCGGAGAGCGCCAGGCCGCGGTCGATCAGGATCAGGGACGCGCTACTCACGACATAATCCCTCAGGTTAAGTCGCGCGATTCGCGGCGCGCGAGCTCATTGGCCAGCAGCCCGAAGCCAAGCCGCGGTGTCCGTTCGCGGATACGCCCGTAACCTCGCGACCCAGTGTCCACCGCGCGCAAGAGGAAGGCTCACGGCACCGGTGGTGCCGGCAACAAAGATTCTCACGAGCGGAACTCCTTCGAGATGTGAGCACCGCGGTGCGGTGCACTTCGCTTAGTTTTTGGCAGTGTTGGCGCCGGCTGTGACGGCGTGATCAGGCTCCTTTCCGCGAGCGGCGTAACCACTCCTCGAGATTGAGGCGGCCGAGACGCGCCTCGCCCAATGGTACGAGCGACTTTTCCTTGAGTCGCCCACCGAAATATCGGGCTTCGGGATCTTTCACGACCTTGCGAGGGTCGCCGACAGCCTTCAAATAGCGAGCGACGATTTCGTTGAACGGCGCTCGTTCCGGGCCCGCGATCTCGACGATCCCGTTTCGCGGATTGGCGAAGGCAACTTCGGCGACGAAAGCGGCGACGTCATCAGCCGCGATAGGCTGAAGCAGGCCCGGCCCGAGCCTGACGACGCCTCCATCCGTACTCGCATCGGCGATGCTACCGAGGAATTCCAGGAACTGGGTCGAGCGGATGATCGTGTAGGGGATACCGGAAGCCTTGATCAGTCTCTCTTGGGCGACCTTGGCGCGGTAATAGCCTTGGTCGGGTACTCGGTCAGTCCCGACGATGGATAGCGCAACATGGTGCCGAACGCGCGCTGCGGCCTCTGCTGCGAGAAGGTTGTGGCCGGAGGTCTCGAAGAATTCCAACACCGCCTGGCGGTCAGATGAAGGCGCATTGGAGACGTCGATCACCACCGGCGCGCCGGCCATAGCTTCTTTGAGCCCTTCTCCGGTGACCGTATTGACGCCACCTCTGCGCGACGCCGCGACGACTTCGTTGCCGCCCTGGCGCAAAATGGCAACGGTCTTCGAGCCAATCAGACCAGTGCCGCCGATCACGACCATCTTCATGGGCTTTCTCCCCGTTGAGTATCGGTCGGTTTTCGCCGATGCGCCGCAGGAGTCCTGAGGACGGACCCGCACCAGCGGGTCAGGCAAATAGCTTTCGGTACTGGACGAAAGGCGAGCGATCAGCGATGCGGTCGTAAAGCTGCATGGCGTCATGGTTGGATTCGTCCGTCGTCCAATACACACGGGACGCCCCGCGACGTCTCGCATCCGAATAGACGTGCTCGATCAGCGCTCGGCCGATGCCGCTGCCTCGCGCGTTGTCCGCAACAAACAAGTCTTGAAGATAGCAGTAGTCGCTCGTCGTCCAGGTGGATCGATGGTAGATCGAATGCACCAGCCCCAATGCTTGCTCGCCGACCATGGCGAGCGCCGCATGCATCGGCTCGACCGAGTCCAAGAAGCGTGCCCAGGTCTTGAGCGTCACGGACTCGGGAATATTCACTTCGTAAAATCGCTGATAGCCTTTCCACAGCGGAAGCCAAATATCAAAATCGCTGTTATCAATGGCCTTGATTTCGACTGATTGCATAGAATGCTCCTGAACCCTACGCGGCTCCTAGTGGCCTGCAGGGGTCTTCCCAGCCCTTTCGGTCGGCGGGTCTTGCACGGCGCAAGCCTTTAATGCTTGGCGCTGCCGAGTGCGTTTTAAGGTTTATCTGATGGGCGTGGTCAGCGCTTTGTCATTGGTGTCGAGGACGAAGACAGCAAGCAGCTTTGCTGGCTCTGTCTTGCTCGCGTTGCGGCTGATCGAATGGGTCGCGCCCGGCGGTTCGGACCAGCTCTCGCCTGCCCGATAGATGCGCGTCTCGCCGTCATTCACCTTCGACTCAACTGCGCCCGAGATCACATAGGCGTAGATGAAAGCCGACTTCGCATGGGTGTGGGACGGAGAGGCCGCGCCCGGCGCGTAATCGACCTCCACCGCGAGCAGCGACTTGCCAGGGATATTGGGAATGGCCGCCTCGAAGTTCTTCGTGACGGTTTCCGTTTCACCATCATGGGCCGAGACGGGTGCGGCCATCGAGATGGTGAGGGCCGCGCAGGTCGCGGCGATGATGGTTCGGATCTTCATGGGTTTTCTCGCTCTGAGTATCGGTTTGGGTTTGTTTCTTTGCGGACCCTGCACCTATGCCCCGATGGGTTTCACACCGTACTTTTGATAGTAGGTGTCCCTGATTTCGTCCTGAATACGGGGAGGGTTGGCAAAGACATGGGCCGGCGAAAGCAACGGCGTAATAGAAGTGGTTTCGATTTTGACAACGTGATCGACCGGATACTCTGGGCCGTTCGTCGCCCGAACCCAGTCGGCGATCACCAAAGCCTCGTCGTCGTCTGGCGGCAGTATCAACGCACGACCCTTGAATCGATAGCCGCGCCTTTGGAAGATGTCGACTACGTTGATTTCGACGGCGGGATTGCGCTTCAAGTTCCGTATGGTCCGAGGCGATGCGATATCGGCGAAGTAGAGAACACCGAGCATGGACGTTAAGGACGCCTTCGGCGAAAGATTGGGCGTTCCGTCCTCGTTGACTGTCGCGACGAACGACAGAATGGCCTGCTTTATGACCGCCTCCATGTCGGCAGTGATTTCAATCATAGACATGCGATCTCTCCCATGACCGTGAGGTCGATCCCCGCGAGCGCTTTGTCCCTCGCTAATGTGGCCTGGTCCCGGTCGAGAAACGCTGTGGCCTGCGCGGAGAGGAATTGCAGGGTTTTCAGCCCAATGCTGTCCAACACCACCGACAGATACGGGGTGAGAAAATCGGGCTGGTTGGCTCGCTCGCCGGTAAAGACGCCGCCGGAAGCGATGCCGATAAACACTGGACGATCGCGGAGCATTCCCACCTTGCCGGCCGGCGTCGATTTGAAGGTCCGACCGGCGCGTAGGATTTGATCGATCCACGCCTTGAGGACCGAGGAGACGGTGAGATTGTTCATGGGCGTTCCGATGACAATCACATCGGCCGCCTCGACTTCCTGAATAAGCGCCTCGGAAAGCTCCAGCGCGCCCTTCTGCGGGGCCGCCAACGTGGCCGGCGACGACAGGGTAGTCGCGTAGTCGGGCGAAGCGTGCGGCAGCGGAGCGGCGGCAAAGTCTCGCCGGCTGATGCTCGCGCCGGGCGCAACCGCAAGGAGCTGCTTGACGATCGCCGCTGAAAGCTCGCGGCTGTGCGATTCTGGACGAGGGCTGCAATCAATATGGAGGATGTTCATGCGGTCGATCCCAATGGTTTTACTAGGCCGCCGTCACTTGCAGCCCGCGCTGCACCGCCGGCCGCGCGAGGCCACGATCGAGCCACGCTTGCACATGAAGAAAGCAGTCGAAGCCGACCAGCTCGCGCGCTTCGTAAAAGCCAATGAGGTTGCGCACCCAGCCAAGCAGCGAAATATCGGCGATGCTGTAGTCAGTGCCCATCACCCAATCGCGGCCCGAGAGCCGTTCGTCGAGGACACCAAGCAGCCGCGCTGACTCGGTTGCGTGGCGGTCGCGCGGGCGCTTGTCCTCATAGGCTTTGCCGGCGAATTTGTTGAAGAAGCCGAGCTGGCCGAACATCGGCCCGACGCCACCCATCTGCCACATCACCCATTGGATCGTTTCGTAGCGGGTGTTCGGATCGGCCGAGATAAATTGCCCCGTCTTGTCGGCAAGATAGAGGAGGATCGCGCCCGATTCGAACAGCGCGAGCGGCGTGCCGCTCGGGTCGTAGATTGCGGGAATCTTGCCGTTGGGGTTGAGCGCGAGAAAGGCCGGGTCGTGGCTTTCGTCCGCCAGGATGTCGATACGGTGCGGCTCGTAGGCGAGGCCCGTTTCCTCAAGCATGATTCCGACCTTCACTCCATTGGGCGTCGGGAGGGAAAAGAGTTGCAGCCGATCGGGGTGCCGCGCCGGCCAGCGCGCGAAAATTGGATGATTGGATGATTGGATGTCACTTTCTCCCTCCTTGACGATCAGTGATGGCCCAGCTCAGTGGCCAGCGCTTTGCCCGCCGTCGACGTGCAGGATCTCGCCAGTGATGAACGGTGCAGAGTCGAGAAAGAGGATGGCGTCGGCGATATCGCTTCTTCACCTATGCGTCCAATAGGGTTGAAAGCTCCCAGCGCTTCGTGAGTTTCAGGCGCGTGCATCGGCGTCTCGTCCCAGGTTGGCCTTGGCGTTACTCGATGAAATCTGCGGCAGTCGTACCCATTGATCGCAGCGAGGGACGAAATTTTCCAATAGCCGGCATGTATAGTTTCCATAGCAGCGGGGAATACTGCTGCGACGGTCCTCTCTGCCATTCGTAAGTCAAGGCAAGTTGCGCAGGCCGCCACGGCATCACGCCGCGCGCCGAGCGGCAATAACGATCGTCTATCGATTCTATGGCGAGACGTGATTTCCTCGCCGGGGGTTCGACCGCCATGGTGTGAGACCGCTTTTCTGTCAAAAGCGGCGAAGAATCATTCTGCGCTGTGAACGCCAGACATTTCACACAAGGATCGCAATTCTGATGCTGCAAAATAACGATGTCTTCCCCTCGCTTACCTTTGCTCGCACCGGTGGCGGCGAAATCCATTTGCCCGGCGATCTGGCCGGCGGATTCGGCGTGATCCTGTTCCACCGGGGTTCCTGGTGTCCGTACTGCAACGCGCAGCTTGCCGCTTTCGCGCGAGCGGCGCTCAACTTCGCCGAGGAAGGCATCAGGGTCGTCTCAGTATCGGTGGACGATCGGGAAAAGTCGGAGGCGCTCGTCGAAAAGCATAAGCTCGGTTTCCCGGTCGCCTACGGCGCCGACGCACGAGCGGTTTCCGAGGTCACCGGCGCCTTCGTCAATGACAATCCCGTCTGTCTCCAGGCAACCGGCTTCGTCCTTAATCCCGAAGGCCGGGTCGTGACAGCCGTCTATTCGACCCGTGCGATTGGCCGTCTGATGCCAGACGATGTGCTGAATTTTGTCCGCCACCTCAAATCTTCGGCAAAGAACTGAGGAACAGCGGCAAATTGGTGGGGAGGTCGATGAATGGCGCAGCAGTTTGTAGAGCAGTGCGGCCGCGGCGTTATCGATACAGAACCCTGCCCGCGAGAGCTCGGGCGGGAAGTGCCGCCTCGGTGCCGGCGCATGGTGCTCACGGCCTGTGTGCTCGCGTCCTCGATGGCGTTCATCGATGGGACAGCGCTGCCCGTTGCGTTACCGAGATTGCGCGCTGATTTCGGAGCGGACCTCGCCTCCGTTCAATGGGTTCTCAACGGGTATATGCTGGCGCTCGCCTCGCTGACATTGATCGGCGGCGCGCTCGCGGATGTTTATGGCAAGGCGCGCATGCTCGGGCTCGGTTGCGTCCTGTTCGGTCTGGCGTCCGCGGCTTGCGCGCTGGTGCCTTCGCCCGCTTGGCTGATCGCTGCCCGCGTCGCGCAGGGAGCGGCCGCCGCGATCGTCACCCCTGCCAGCCTCGCCCTGATCGGGGCCACCTATCCGCGCGCTGAGCGGAACCGGGCGATCGGCGTATGGGCCGCGGCATCGGCTCTCACCACCGCCGGAGGTCCTGTCCTGGGCGGCTGGCTGACCGAGACCTTTGGCTGGCCATCCGTGTTCTGGATCAACCCGCCTCTCGCACTCGTAGCAGTGGGAGTCCTGCTGGTCTTCGCGCCAAAAGATGGCCGCATCCAGCGCAGGTTCGACGTGATTGGCGCCGCGATCCTCGCTTCGGCTATCGGTGCGCTCGCCTGGGCGCTCAGCCAGATCGGCCCTAGCGAAGCTCGGGCCGCCGCGGATAATCCAGCCCAGCCGGGCACGGTGCTCACGATCGTCACCGGGCTTGGCATTGTCGGGCTCGCCGTCTACGCGTTCTGGGAGCTCAGAAGCGAACACCCGATGACGCCACCTCGCCTAGTGAAGAACCGCGCCTTCCTCGGGCTGAACGTCGCGACGCTGATGGTCTATGCGGGGGTTTCGATCATGTTCTTTCTGCTACCCTTTGACCTCGTCGATCGCCGCAGCCTGTCGTCGACCGATGCCGGGCTGGCATTCCTGCCCTTCACGCTCGGCGTGGGGCTCTTATCGAATGTCTTCGGCGGGTTGGCGGACAAGATTGGCGCACGGGCCATGCTCATCGCGGGACCGGCGGGAGCGGCACTCGCCTATGTCTTGATGGCACTCGGCCGGGAAGAATCCCTGATGCTCGGCGTGATCGGACCCATGACCCTGCTGGGCCTGTCCTTCGCTGTGCTCGTGGCGCCGCTCACCGCGTCGGTCATGTCGAGTGTTGATCAGGCCGACGAAGGGCTCGCCTCCGGCATCAACAATGCGGCGAGCCGGATTGCACAGCTTGCCGGGGTGGCACTGGCCGCCGGCGTCGCATCTTTCGCGTCCGGCTACGAAGTCGGCCTCGCCGTAGCCGCCGCGACCTCGATCGGTGGCGCCTTTACAGCCTCGATGACCCTGACACCGGCCGCAGCGAAAGCGGGCGGCTCGCGAGGGGCTTAGACTGCAGCAGCGAGCACATAGCGCGCAGATATTGCCACACAACCTTCGGCGAGGTGCCGGCGTCCCGCATTTGGACGCTATCTGAACCGACGAGCGCTGCTGGTAGCGGCTCCCATCAGAGCGAAGCCCGTTCCGGCGACCAAACAAAAGACCGCGCCATGATCTCCGCCCAAGCCGAAGATCAGTGAGACCAAGGCGGAACCAAGTGACCATCCGACGTAGCGAGCCGCAGCATTCATCCCACTTGCGGTCCCGCTACGCCCTATGGGTCCAGCCGTCATCATCGCAGTGTTGTTCGGGGTCTGGAAAAAGCCAAAGCCGATACCGCAAAGGGCCAGCCGCCATACGACATCCCACTTCGCTGGAGTTGTCGGCAAGAAGACCATCAGAAGTAAACCGGCCGCCAACAACGCCAAACCTATGCTGCAAATCACTGAGGCGGGGTAGCGGATTGTCAAGCGACCGGCGATCGGAGCCGTGACGGCAGTCATGAACGGCCAGGGTGTCACAAGAAAACCTGTTTCCACGGCCGAAAGATGCATCCCCGTCTCAAATAAAAACGGCAAGGAGACGTAAGCCAGAATTTGTGCTGCATAGGAGCAGACAGATGTCCACACCGATAGGGTAAACAGAGGTATACGGAAAAGATCGAATGGCAACATTGGCATAGGGTGCTTGAGTTGTTGTCGAACGAAGAGGCTAAAACAGAAAAGACCTGCTACGATCTCTCCGATCGCAATGCGCCCATCGCCGCTACCCAGTGTGCCGACACCGACGACGAAAAGCCCGAACGCTAACGCATTGAGAGCGGTCCCGGTCAGATCGAGAGGGCGAGCAACCCGAACGTCTGGTGGTGCAGCGGCAACAAATAGCGGTACCGCGAGGCCGAATGGCACATTTACCAGAAACAACCAGGGCCATTTTGCGACGGCAAGTATTGTAGCGGCGATGGTAGGCCCCAATGCTCCAGGTATCGCCACCGCTAATGCGACCAGCGCGAGGCCCTTACTGACCATGCGGTGCGGATAGATCACGCGTACAAATGCAACGCCGGCCACAGAAACCCCGGCCGCTCCAGCACCCTGAATCAAGCGTGCACTCACCAGCATCGGCAATGTTGGAGCGAAAGCGCAACCCAACGACGCGAGAACAAAAATAGCTAGACCGGCGGCATAAACGCGCTTCTGACCGAGTGATTCGGCCAGACTTGCAACGGGCAACAAGCAGACCGTTGCCGAAAGCTGATAGGCATTCACGACCCAAACGGTCGCTGCGTCACTACCTCCGAATGAACGCGAGATATTCGGCAAGGCGATATTCACGATCGCGCTCCCGAGGGAACTTAGACCAAGTCCGAGCAAGATGCAGAGCATTGCCCGGCGGCGCTTCGACGCCGTTAAACATTCGACGCCGCCCATTAGGATGCAATTTCCGGCGCGAACTTTTTGCGGGCGACTTCGCGCATACTCTCAGTAGCGGATTCCGTAGATCGATACTTGATGTCGAGGGAACAGTTGAGTTGTGTTGGCCATAACTGCACACCAGTGACCGGTATTCTCTGCAACATTATCTCTCTCGTTCGAACAGGTCGGGATGGACATAGACAACACGGTCTGGGCAATAGGATGCTCGACCAAGTCATCGCGCAATGGTACCAAGGCGTGTCAACGATGTGTGGCCAATCGACGTATATGACACGCCAAGCGCAGATACCTATGCCATTCAGGATTCTTCGCAGGACGTTCCCTCGAGGTGAGGCCGTCGGATTGCACGCGCATGAAGAATCACAAGTGATCTTTGCTGCTTCGGGTACGCTGCAGGTCTACACCGCATCTGGACGCTGGTTCGTCCCGCCCCAACTTGCGCTCTGGATGCCAGCCGGCATACCTCATCGGGTCGATATGCTTTCCGATACCGAATTACGGATGATCTATTGGCACCCATCGGCTTTACAGAAATGGGCGCCGGAAAGGCCACTCGATTACATATTCGCCCTGACGGTTACACCACTTCTACGGGAATTGATCCTCGCCGCCTTCAAGGTCGATATACCGTCCGAAAAAGCCGAACTTGCCGTCCGATTGATTCTTCACGAGCTTACCGAGACACCCGACGTTCCGGTGTTCCTTCCGATGCCAACGAGCACGATCGGAAGACGCGTCGCTGATCTGGCTTTAGCGGATTCGCAGATGCACCTCGGCGTCAGTGACCTTGCCCGTCGCGCGGCAACGTCGATTCGCACGATCAGCCGCATTTTTCCGGTGGAAACTGGATTGAGCTTCAAGGCCTGGCGGCAAAGAGCAAGAATAGCCCTCGCAATCGATCAACTCTCGGAGGGGCGTTCAATCTCGAGAGCCGCGGCAGATGTAGGCTTCAGCAGCACCGCGGCGTTCTCGTTTGCCTTCCGACAAGTAACGAAAATGACACCGACTGCCTTTCTTCATCATCTCCCGGCTCTGGTAGTCCCGCCGACATGAGAAAGCGATAGCGCGCCTTAGGTGGCTATAGCGTAGACGTAGTACCCATCATGCCGCAGGCCTGCGAAGCGGCGGAGCACGAAGCGGATGGAGTCAGGATTTCCCTGCTGACTCTCCTTCGTCGGTCGCCGGACGCTGGTCATCGCTTGGCGGCGCCACAAGACGAGACGCACGGTTCTTACCCGGAGCGTCCGACAGGAAACCAAGAAGGAAAAATTCTCAGACCGCGCGCCACCAAGGTCGGGGATTCCCGCGCCTTGCGCAAAACGGCGTATGCACCACGATAATCACGTTCGCAAGTCACGAAGCCAATGCACCGATCCTGACGCCGGACATTCCCGCGATGATCGCGGCCGCGACGATGGCGCTCATAGCGACGCAGACACCCCAAAGACGATCGGCATTACGTTGATCGACACCGTGTGCGATCAGCACCACTCTCAACCCTGAAGCAAGGTGGCTCAGGACGAAGAAGGCGCCGAGCGCGTAGTGGGGCAGCAGACGGATATTCCATGCGTCATGAATGAGCCCAGTCGGGGCTCCGATCGCGAAATTCCAATCCGTCGGTATGCCGAGGAAGCTTCGCGCGTAGACGAAGACCGAATTCATGTGGCCGAGAATGAACAGCGAGAGATAGGCTCCGGAAGCGACCTGATAGGTCCGTTGGAAGTCATGCGCTGCGGCGCTCCAGCGCCATGCCAGAAAGAGGCCGGTGCCGATCTGGAAAAGCATGGTCGCCACCAACAACGGTTCACCTATGGCAGAGCGATAAACCACGCGTCCGATCTTCATAACGGCCGCATGCGCATCCGGTCCTATCAAGCCGAACAGATGATTGGTGAGATGAAACACTACATATAGGGACAGGACCGCGGCCGTTACCCCGTGGACAACTCGCCAACCCCCGACTGCAGGCGCAGCTGCGACGACCGGATCTCGGGCAGGCTGCGACCAGATCGCGATCGCGAGCCAAATCGCGCACCAGACGACCTCGTCGGGAATAGGGCTCTTGATCATGGCCTGCACAACGCCGAGAAAGACATAGAGCGTTGGCGACACAACGCTGGCATAGGCGAGGCGTCTTGAACCGAGATCGGACGTGGGTCGACAAGCCAGAGCGATCCCAAGAAACGGCACGACGAACGCAACGACCAGGATGAAGATCGCGCTGGCGAGTGCGAGCGGTGGCAGGAGTACGGCTTGCGCGCCGACGATGGCATGAAAAGCATTGAGCAAAAATGGATAACAAATCGCCGCAGCTGCGGGAAGCAGAGCCAAATAGTCAAAGCGCTTCTCAAGAAACCTTCTGCGATTCTGCGGGCGAACGAATGCTTCCATCATCAACCTATAGAGTCACAACAAAGAAACCGATGTGCGAGACGACTTCCAAGACAGGTTGGAAAACCTGCCTTCGCGTATCGCCTTGCGGCCGTGCATCGATTCTTGATTGTTTCGATGACTAGATAAACTCACACTTTGTCAAAGCGCGCTCACGAAAAGGAAGGCAGAGCGTTCATCGCTTCTCTATTTTCGTCCTATTTCCCGGCCGGGTTTCTTGGCCGAAAATGCCGCTCACGCTTACAAAGATAATACGCGAGAGGTCTCGTTTTGGCGATCTCCGTCGTCGTTGAGCCAGTCAATGCTCCGATCGGTGTTAAAGCAAGGGGCGAAGGTAGCTTGAGCCGAAGCTTCCGCACAGGCTGGTCATCTCCTGAGCGAACTTCGAGTGCGTTGGCGCGCAAAATGACCAATTCGTCCAAGAGGCGCTAGATCGTGAAAATGCATTTGAGTTATTCATGCGGATCATGAATGACCCACAGTGCCGTTCGCGCTTCTTGCCGTTCTCGTGCATCATGCGCGAGCTTTTCCGGGGCTCACGGCCCGAACCTCGCGGCGCCAGTTGTGCAAACCGCGACAGCAATGATTGCCGATACAGCGACTGAACGCGGCTTGGACTTTTCTACAGAATAAGGGCGTCGGTTTCTAAGTGTGATGTGGCTCGTGGCATTCCTCGCTACGGCATCACGCCGCGCGGCAAGCGGCAATAACAATCGTCTATCGATTCTATGGCGAGAGGTGATTTTCCTTGCCCGCGTTGCAGGGTCACTCTCCAAAGCATCGTCGTACCGAAACTTTCAGTGCCGAAACCGACACGTGGAACACGATGCCAGATTGAGAAACCAGGAGGCTCGATATGCAAAGCAACGACGCAATGGAAGTCGTCGCGCCTCTAGGCGGTGGGATCAGCGAAGTTGCCCGTCTCCCAGATGCGGCTGCCGTTTTTGCGGGCATTTCGGGTGCATTGGTGAAACCGGGCCGGAGTTTTCGCGCGGCCGGACGGCATCTCTCATCGCTTGAGAGCGACGTCGCCCTGTTCGTGATGAGGGTCGAGATCCCCGTGATTGGCAGAGATGATGGAATTGCCGGCGTGCTGTGTCGCAACTCACCGCTGACCAGCTCCTCGCGCTCTACTCCGCTGACGCAAGATCAAGACACTGCCGTTATAGGCGAGACCGCCAAAACGGTTCTGCACGACATCACAAACCTCCTTGCCACGATTGATTGTGTGCTGCGGCTCTTGGAGCGCCAGACGGAGGTCGTCGACCGAATTCTGCGCTCGGTACAGCGCGGTTCAGTTTCGAGTCGTAAACTCTTGGGTGGAAATTGGAGTCAACAAAATGGACACAGGGACATTACGACCCGGCGGGACCTTGTCGCAGCTGCGGAGGATTCGCGGCGCGCCGTCAGTCTTGGTCGGTAGCTTTAGACCGAGATTGCCCAAGATCTATCCGATTTTGCCAAGGATCCAGAGGACCTTTACTTCGCATTCCTCGATCTGTGCCGCAATGCGAGCGCAGCGCTGCAAAACGACGGCGAGGTCGCAATCTCTGCCAAGAACAGTGTGCCGCGACCAGGAGCTTCGACTGGGGTGGTAGAAATCATCGTCGCGGACAACGGAAACGGCATGGCGGACGAAGTGCTTCGGCGAGCGTTCGACTCCAATTTCTCGACGAAGCCAGTTGGGCAAGGGTCGGGTCTCGGTTTCGGCCAGGTCCAGCAATTTGTCCAAGAGAGAGGCGGCGCTATTGAAATCAAGTTCGAGGTCGGCGTCGGAGCGGCGGTGCGAATGCTGCTGCCTGTATCGAGACCGACCGACGGTAACAGTGCGACCTGTCCAATTTAATTGCAACATTCTAGGTCCTTGGAGAGACGGAAGTGAGTGCGACTGACAGAACGGAGTATCCGGCTCCGGCGACCCGGCTCGATCGCGGTCCGTTTCGCCGCCTTCCACGATGCGGCGGCGCACCGATCGGTATGCTGTTCGCGCTGGCGCTCGCTGGCTGCGACGGGAAGGCGCAATCGCAGGCGGCCGCGCCTCCGCCGCCGGTGACGGTGGCCCAACCGGTCAAACAGACCGTCACCGACTGGGACGAGTTCACCGGCCGCTTCGAGGCGGTCGAAGAGGTCCAGGTCCGCGCCCGCGTCGGCGGCTTTGTAACCAATGTCGAGTTCAAGGACGGCGACATGGTGCATGCCGGCGACCTGCTTTACATCATCGACCCGCGGCCGTTTGAGGCGGTGGCCGAGCAAGCCAATGGCCAGCTTGCCGACGCCCGGGCAAAGACCGAGCTTGCCAAGCGCGAGCTCGATCGCGGCCTGACCCTTGTCCAGACCAGCGCAGTCTCCGAACAGGTCGTCGACCAGCGCCGCGAGGCACTGCAGGCCGCGCACGCCGCCGAGATCCAGGCGGAGGGCGCCCTGAAGGCGGCCCAGCTCAATGTCGAATTCACCCATGTGGTGGCGCCAATCAGCGGCCGCGTCAGCCGCCATCTCGTCAGTGTCGGCAATCTCGTCAGCGGCAGTGACAATGGCGCATCCACATTGCTGACCACCATCGTCTCAATGGATCCCATCTACATCTATTTCGATGTCGACGAGGCGACCTACCTGAAGAACAACAAGCTGTGGGTCGAGGGCAAGCGGCCGAGCTCGCGCGATACGCCCAATCCAGTGCAGGTGGCGCTGACCGGCGAAACCAAGCCTTCGCACGAAGGCCACATGGATTTCATCGACAACCGGCTTGATGTCTCCACCGGCACTCTGCGCAGCCGCGCGATCATCCCGAACCACGATCTGTCCATCCTGCCCGGCCAGTTCGGCCGCGTCCGGCTGATTGGCTCCGCGCCCTACGACGCGCTGCTGATCCCTGACACCGCTATAGCCACCGACCAGTCGCGCAAGATCGTGTTCGTGGTCAAGGACGCCACTACGGTGGAGGCAAGGCCGGTGGTGCCCGGGCCGCTCGATGAAGGGCTGCGCGTGATTCGCGAGGGCCTCAAGGCGGAGGATCACGTCATCGTCAACGGGTTGCAGCGTGCCCGCGTCGGCGCCAGGGTGACGCCGAAAATGGCGCAGTCGCCGGCAGGCGACAAGGCTCTGGCAGGTGCCAAGCCATGAATCTCGGAAGGCTCTCCATCAACCAGCCCATCTTGGCGACGGTGCTGTCGATCGTGCTCTTGATTGTCGGCGCGATCGCCTACCAGACGCTGCCGGTCTCAGAGTATCCGCAAGTGGTGCCGCCGACCGTCACGGTCACCACGCAATATCCGGGCGCCTCGGCGCAGACCGTGTCCGACACGGTCGCAGCTCCCATCGAGCAGGAGATCAACGGCGTTGAGGACATGCTGTATCTTTACAGCCAGGCGACCTCGAACGGCCAGCTCACCATTACCGTCACCTTCAAGCTCGGCACCGACCTCGACAAGGCCCAGGTGCTGGTGCAGAACCGCGTCGCGATCGCGCAGCCGCGGCTACCCGCGGAGGTGCAGCGCAACGGCGTCACCACACGCAAGAACTCGCCCGACATCCTGATGGTCGTGTTCATGCTGTCGCCTGACGACACTTTCGACCAGCTCTACATCTCCAACTACGCGCTGCTCCAAGTTCGCGACCAGTTGCTGCGGATCGACGGCGTCGGCGACATCCAGATGTTCGGCGCGCGCGATTACTCGATGCGGCTGTGGCTCGATCCCGACCGGATCGCTAATCTCGGTCTGACCTCGACCGAGGTGCTGGCAGCGATCCGCGCGCAGAACCTGCAGATCGCGGGCGGACAGATCGCGGAGCCGCCGATTGCCGATCGGGCATTCCAGCCGAACCTCGTCTTCACCGGCCGCCTCAAGGATATCAGGCAGTTTGAGGACATCGTGGTGAAGGCCGGCTCCGACGGCCGTACCGTGCGGCTGCGCGACGTTGCCCGCGTCGAACTCGGTGCGCTGTCCTACGCCACCAACAGCTTAATCTTGCGCAAGACGGCCGTCGCAATGGTGGTGACGCAACGACCCGGATCGAACGCGCTCGCGACCGCCAAGCATATCTCCGACACGATGGCGCAGCTCAAGACGAGCTTCCCAAAGGGGCTCGACTACAATATCGGCTACAACCCCACCGAATTCATCGCTCAGTCTATCCATGAGTTGATCAAGACGATCTATGAGGCGATGGCGCTCGTCGTCATCGTGGTGCTTGTGTTTCTACAGGGCTGGCGGCCCGCGATCATTCCGATCATCGCGATCCCGGTGTCGCTGGTCGGCACCTTTGCGGTGATGGCGGCGCTCGGATTCTCCATCAACAATCTCACTCTGTTCGGTCTGGTTCTCGCGGTCGGCATCGTGGTCGACGACGCCATCGTGGTGGTCGAGAATGTCGAGCGGCATCTCGAGCACGGTATGAGCCGGCGGGAGGCGGCGCTCAAGACGATGGAGGAGGTGGGTGGCGCGCTGGTCTCAATCGCGCTGGTGCTGTGCGCGGTGTTCGTGCCGACTGCGTTCCTGGGCGGCATTTCCGGGCAGTTCTTCCAGCAATTCGCGGTCACCATTGCGGTCGCAACCGCGATCTCCTGCTTCTGCTCGCTGACGCTGTCGCCGGCGCTGGCCTCGCAGATCTTGGTGCCGCACGAGGAGAAGCGTCCGCCGGCGCGCTGGAACACCATCGCGCGCGGCTGGGAGAGCTTCACCGCGCTGTTCAACCGCATCTTCGACGGCCTAGCGCACGGCTATGCGGCGGCCGCCGACTTCGTGATCCGGCATTCGACGGTGATGCTCCTGATCTATGTGGCGCTGATCGGCAGCGCCGGCTGGCTGCTCGCCACCACCTCGCAGGGCTTCATTCCCGCGCAGGATCGCGGTTACCTCATCATCTCGGTGCAATTGCCAGGCGCCGCGTCGTTGGCGCGGACCACCGCGGTGGTCCGCGAGATCGAGCGGATTGCGCTGGACACGCCCGGCATCGTCCGCGTCGCGGCATTTGCCGGGTTTTCCGGCGCGACGCGCACGCAGGCCGGCAACGCCGCGGCATTGTTCCCGGTGTTCGACGAGCCGGAGGCGCGGGTGAAGAAGGGGCTGACGGCAACCGCGATCACCGCCGAACTGCGCAAGCGGTTGTCGGTGATTCAGGGCGCTTTCATCATCGTCATTCCGCCGCCCGCGGTGCCAGGCATCGGCACCGGCGGCGGCTTCACCATCCGCATCCAGGATCGGCAAGGGCGCGGCCCTGAACTGCTGGCGGCCGCGACCGACGAACTCGTCGCCGCCGCGCGGAAGTCGCCAAACCTGACTTCGGTGTTCTCGCCGTACTCTGCAAACACGCCGCAGCTGTTCGTCGACATCGATCGCGTCAAGGCGCAGAAGCTCGGGGTGCCGATCGCCAACATCAATGACACGATCCAGACCTATTTCGGCTCGACCTACGTCAACGACTTCAATTTGTTCGGCCGCACCTATCACGTGACCGCGCAGGCCGACCTGCCATTCCGCAAGGAGACCAGCGATCTTGCGCGGCTGCGGACCCGTAACGCCGCCGGCGATATGGTGATGCTCGGTAGCGTCGTGGACTTTAAGAACATCTCGGGCCCCGATCGTGTGGCGCGCTACAATCTCTACTCGGCGTCCGAACTGCAGGGTGAGCCGGCGCCGGGCGTAAGCTCGACGACGGCGCTCAACACCATCAAGAAGCTCGCCGACGAAACATTGCCGAGCGGCTTTTCCCTCGAATGGACCGATCTGTCCTATCAACAGGTGACGGGTGGCAATGCCGGCCTCTATGTGTTCCCGATCTGTGTGCTGTTCGTCTATCTGGTGCTGGCGGCGCAATATGGCAGCTGGACGCTGCCGTTCGCGGTGATCCTGATCGTGCCGATGTGCCTGTTCGCGGCCACCATCGGCGTACGCATCATGGGCCAGGACGTCAACATCCTGACCCAGATCGGCTTCGTGGTGCTGGTGGGACTTGCCGCCAAGAACGCGATCCTGATCGTCGAGTTCGCGCGCGACATCGAGCGCGAGGGCAGGCCGCGGCTGGAGGCCGTCATCGAGGCCTGCCGGCTCCGCCTGCGGCCGATCCTGATGACGTCGTTCGCGTTCATCCTTGGCGTGCTGCCGCTAGTGCTCTCGACCGGTTCCGGCTCCGAGATGCGCCAGGCGGTCGGGGTAGCCGTGTTCTTCGGCATGCTCGGCGTTACGCTGTTCGGCCTGATCTTCACGCCGATCTTCTACATGGTGGTGCGCAACCTCGCGGAAGGCAAGAACGAGGGCAAGCCCACCCAAACGATGGCGGCCGCGGCGGAGTGAGTTGCGGTGGCGCCGATGCGCGACGGGCTTTCCATCCTTGCAACATTCCACCAAAGAGACAAATGACCTAAGGAGATAATTCCCATGAAGGCGATCGTTGTGACGGACCAAGCGTCGGGAACGGCCGGGATGAAGCTGGTGGAGCGGCCTGAGCCGCAGGCAGCGACAAACGACGTCGTCGTTCAGGTTCATGCGTCGGGATTCACCTGGGATGAGCTGACGTGGCCCCCGACCTGGACCGATCGCCTCGATCGTGACCGAACACCGTCGATCCCTGGGCACGAGCTGGCCGGAGTGGTCACCGTGCTCGGCTATGGCACGACGGGGCTGTCGGTGGGACAGCGGGTGTTCGGCCTCACGGATTGGACTCGCGACGGCACCCTGGCCGAGTATGTGGCAGTCGAGGCGCGCAACCTCGCGCCGCTGCCGGGCGACGTCGACTTCACGGTGGGCGCGAGCCTGCCGATGCCGGGCCTGACCGCATGGCAGGGACTGTTCGAGCACGGCCGCCTTCATGCAGGGCAGAGCGTCCTCGCGCACGGCGCGGCCGGCGTAGTCGGTTCGATGGTAATCCAGCTCGCACGAGAGGCCGGCGCCTATGTCATCGGCACCGGACGCGCCGCCGACCGTCAGGCGGTGCTCGACTTCGGCGCGCAAGAGTTCGTCGACCTCGAGAACGACGCTTTGGAAGACGTCGGCCCAGTCGATCTGGTTTTCGATGTCTTCGGCGGCGACTTCGGGAAGCGGTCCGCAGCCCAGATTCGAGCCGGCGGAACGTTGGTTACCATCGCCGGCCCGACCGAGGCACGGCTCGCCAACGGCTTGGCGGTCGATTTCGTCGTCGAGTCCGATCGTGCCCAACTGGGTGAGATCGTCCAGCGGGTGCGGGACGGACGACTGCGGACGAACATCGGCACCGTCTCGACCCTCGATGACGCCGTCGCCGCCCTCAACCCAACCAAGCGACGCAAGGGGAAGACAATCATCCGCGTTCGTCCGTAGGGACACGTGCCCATTGACGCATGCAGTCGGCCGACGCGGTCCGGGTCGACCGGCTGCGTCCTGTCAACCCTAGCCACCGAGAGGCATCCATGGCTTTCACGTTAAAGATCAACGGCACACCCCATGGGGTTGATGTCGACGGCGACACCCCGCTGCTGTGGGTGCTGCGCGATGTGCTTGGTATGACCGGGACCAAGTTCGGCTGCGGCCAGGCGCTGTGCGGCGCCTGCACCGTGCATGTCGGCGGTCAGCCGGTCCGCTCCTGCCAGACGCCGGTCGACAGCGTCGGCGACAGTACGATCACCACGATCGAAGCGATCGGCCAGACGCCGCAGGGCGCGGCCTTGCAGAAGGCGTGGCTGGAGCTGGAGGTGGTGCAGTGCGGCTACTGCCAGTCCGGCCAGATCATGTCGGCGGCGGCGCTGCTGAAGGACACGCCGAAGCCGAGCGATGACGACATCGACGCCGCGATGTCGGGCAATGTCTGCCGATGCGGCACCTATCAGCGCATCCGCGCTGCGATCAAGCACGCTGCGGGAGTTTGAGATCATGGGTGAGCTTATTCTGAAAGAACCGGTTGCGGGCCAAACCGCGGTGTCGCGGCGCGCCTTTCTTCAGGGCACAGGTTTGCTGCTTGGTTTTGCGCTGACCGGTGCGAGCACCGAGTCCGTCTTCGCAGCGCCTGCTTCGCAGGTGGTCGAAAACGAGGTCACGGGTACTTTCGCGCCGAACGGATTTATACGGATCAATCCAACCGGCGCCGTGACCCTGGTCATTCCGATGATCGAGATGGGACAGGGGGTTTACACGTCGCTCTCGATGCTTCTGGCTGAAGAACTGGAAGTGAAGCTTGACCAGATTCAGGTTCAGCATGCGCCGGCAAATCATGCGCTTTACGTCAACCCGATCATAGGCATTCAAAATACAGGTGGCTCCGCCTCTGTTCGCGCGTTCTGGACGCCGCTGCGTCTGGCAGGGGCAGTGGGTCGCAATCTGCTGCTTGCGGCGGCCGCAAAGCGCTGGAATGTCGATCCAGCGACTTGCCGCGCCAAGGATGGCGTCGTGTTCGATGCGTCAGGCTCGAAGCATCTGAGCTACGGCGAACTCGCGAAGGCCGCGGCGAAATTGCCTGTGCCGCCTGCGGCAAACGTCAAATTGAAGGATCCGAAGGATTTCACATTGATCGGCACGCGTACCAAGCGCGTGGGTTCATCGATAAAAGTCGATGGGCGCGCGCTCTACGGTATCGATACGCGACTGCCGGGTATGAAGGTCGCAGCGGTTGCTATTTCGCCCGTGCTCGGTGGCAAGGTGAAAACGGTGGACGAGAAGGCCGCGCTGACGGTGAAGGGCGTCCGGCAGCTGGTCAATATCGATGAAGCTGTTGCCGTGGTGGCGGATCACACGGGTGCGGCGAATAAGGGGCTCGAGGCCGCCGCCATCACGTGGAACGACGGGCCGAACGGCAAGGTCAGCAACGCCGATATCGTCAAGCAATTGGAGGAGGAATCCAAAAAGCCGGGCGCGGTTGCCCGTAACGTCGGTGACGCGGGGAAGGCTCTTGCGGAGGCAGCGCAACGGCTTGACGCCATCTATCAGGTGCCTTTCCTGGCCCATGCGGCGATGGAGCCGATGAACTGCACCGTTCATCTGCAGAAGGATCGTTGCGACATCTGGGTCGGGACACAGGCACCTACGATCACGCAGTCTCTAGTAGCCGAACTCACCGGCCTGCCAAAGGATGCGATCAAAATTCACAACCATCTGATTGGCGGTGGCTTCGGCCGAAGGCTGGAGGCCGATGGCACGGTGCTGGCCGTCAAGATCGCCAAGTACGTCGATGGTCCGGTGAAGGTGATCTGGAGCCGCGAGGAAGACATCCAGCACGATATGTATCGGCCCTACTATCTCGATCGGCTGTCGGCCGGACTTGATGCGGCCGGCAAACCGGTTGCCTGGACGCATCGGATCGCCGGCTCCTCAATCGCCGCGCGCTATTATCCCCCTTTGGTCAAGGACGGAGTAGACCTCGATGCCGTAGAAGCAGCGGCCGAGCCGCCCTATGCACTGCCCAATATCCACGTCGACTATATCCAGGTTGAGCCCCCTGGTGTCCGGACGTCTTGGTGGCGCGGTGTCGGACCGACTCACAATGTTTTCGTGGTCGAAAGCTTCATAGATGAGCTCGCGCATGCCGCGAAGCAGGATCCCGTCGCTTATCGCAAGCGATTGCTTGGCCACTATCCGCGAGCGCTTGCTGTTCTGTCGCTTGCTGCGGAAAAAGCAGGGTGGGGATCACCGCTTCCCGGGCGGCATGGCCGCGGGATTTCGGTGCAATTCGCATACGGAAGCTACGCGTCGCAGGTCGCCGAGGTCGAAGTGGCGATCGATGGCTCTGTCAAAGTCAAGCGGATCGTCTGTGCGGTTGATTGCGGCATGTACGTCGATCCCGATACGATCGAAGCACAGGTTCAGGGTGGAACGCTTTTCGGGCTGACCGCTGCGCTCCATGGTTCGATCACCTTCAAGGATGGACGGGTCGAGCAGAGCAATTTCGACACCTATCTGCCGATGCGTATCGACGAGGTGCCGGTGGTGGAGACGCACCTGATTAAGAACGCAGAAGCTCCGGGTGGCGTTGGTGAAGCTCCGACAGCCATTGTCAGTGCTGCAGTGACCAATGCGATCTTCGCCGTGACCGGCAAGCGTGTGCGCAGCCTGCCGATCGATACAAATTCGCTGAAGTCGTCGTCTTAGTCCTTGCCCGTCATCCCGTGTGCGCGGCAGCGCGCACGGGATGACGGTCCGGAGCCGAGGCCCGAATGGGAAAACTCCGTAAAATGCACCATTTCGGGGGATTTGGCTCAGATAGTGCGGCGCTGCGAGGGTTGTAGCAAAGAGTTGCTCCAGGAGTGCTAGATGGCCGACGGTGCGATCCGAGACATCCGGGAACGGCCGATAGATGAGTTGCCCGATGAGCTGCGCACCGTGTTCGTGGCCCGCGTCGATGGCATGAAGCCGGGGCAGTTTGCCAAGTTGTTTGCACTCACGTTGGAGACGGTAGAGGCACGTCTGCACAACGCCCGAAGCTTGCTGGGTGAAGTGCTTGTACGCCAGCTCGGTCCCGCCTTCGGTGGCGTCTATCAGCTTGACGATAGCCGTTTCGACCGCATTACGAACGCACTAATGGACCGGCTTTTCCCGCGCCAGTGAAGCGCCGCAACATGAAGGCGGCCAAGCTGGTGTTAATCGGCTTGGGGTCCCGACGCCGATCGGCGAGCTAAGCTATTGATCTGCCTAGCGGTGAAGGGGTCACTCTTGGACGCTTATTCACAATCGTCATCGTCGGACACGTCTTGGTTCCGGTAATTCTCTGGATCGAGATGGACTAGCTCTCCTGCAACCGGTCAAGGGCGCCGTCGTGGCGCTACAATGGTCGCTCAGGATGCACGGCTTCGGCGTGCATCCGCCCGACGAATTCCAAGCTTGAGGCGGAAGGTGCCTCAACAGAACGGCCGCCGAGAAGCGGGCGCGAGCGCCAGCAATTTCATTCGCAGCATCATAGCGTCGGACGTCGAGGCCGGCCGCACGCGTATCTAGTCACGCGCTTTCCACCCGAGCCGAACGGCTACCTCCACCTGGGCACGCGAAGTCAATCGTGCTGAATTACGAGCTCGCGAAAGAATTTGGCGGCCGCTGCAACCTGCGCCTTGATGACACGAATCCAGCAAAGGAGAGGGTGGAGTACATTGATGCTATCAAGCGCGACGTGCAGTGGCTCGGATTCGACTGGGCACAGGGCCTGCGCTTTGCCTCCGACTACTTCGAGCAGCTTTACGCCTGGGCCTGCCATCTCGTCCACATCGCGACGATCGCCGAAATCGAAACCTCTGGTTTGTGGCCCCCCAGTTCCGTGGTGACTGAAATGAACCCCGAGGAGCGGTTCTGGCAGGCCGAGCCCGAGCACCAGGACTACCTGCAACGGCACCCAGGCGGCTACAGCTGCCACTTCATTCGGCCGAGCTGGCGACTGCCGTCGGCTCATTCATTCCAGAAGTCGCGAACCGCCGAGGGGCCGCAGAACTGACCCGCCGCTAGCGCCGATGATGAGTCAGGGGCGAGGCTCGTTGCTAGGCTGATGGCGTCGCGAAGACGTCGGCTACGCAGTGCCGGCGCATAATAGCGGTGGCGCGGCCTCGAACTGTTCTGCACTGGCGGGGTGGACGATCAACACGATGCCGCCGTTGAGGATCTGGCTCTCGGCCCACTCGTGCACGTGGGCTTCGTGTCGCTGCCCGAACAAGGCTATCAGCCCGCCCACACCACCCCCGGTAGCCAACCCCGCTAGCAGAGCCGGCGCGGCCGCTCCGCCCGCTGCTGCCAAGACGGCACCGGCGCCGGCGAACGACGCGACGGTGGCCGCGAGCGAGGTCGCAAGCGTGCGAACCTGCTGCCGGTCGTCGCTCAAGCCAATCTCGACGCGGGGCAGCTGCTTGATGTCGCAGCCGACGGCGCCCGCACAGGACGCTGCGATCTCCTCCTAACGCCACAGCTTATGCGAGCGCGGTCGATCCCCGCGGCTCCCAACTCGCTTACAGTAGCCTCGAATTCAACTTCGCTTTGCAGAGCGCCGATGACCTCTCGCAACTCGCTCACCATCGGCATCCCTCAAACTTGCTTTCCTGCCTTGAAGGCCTCGGCTGTGCCGCGCACCGCGCCCGCCTCTCACGAGTAGTCACCGCCGCTCTGCTGAGTAAGGTTGCCGAGGTAGTCACGCTTCCCGATCTTCGCTCCGAGGTGCCGGAGGATCGCGTGCGCAATCGAGATGTGGAAGAAGAAGTCGGGCAGCACTAGGTGCCGGATGTAGTCGTCGCCGCCGAACCACCCGCGCACGATAGGCGGCATCAGTTCGTATGTGTGGGACTGTGCGGCGGCAATCTCGTCCGGCTGCACATTTTGCAGGAAACCGCGAGTCTCAAGGAGCCGTCCCTTCAACGCCGGATACATCATCGGGGTGCTACGGGGTGCCGGCGGGTCGTGTTGCATCAACTTCGCCATGTGCGCCTCGACCTTGTTGCAGCTTACGGAGAACTGTTCTCCGAAAGTTAGCATGTCGGGCGCGAGCCGCTCGCCAAGAATCCTCCCAGGCTCAAACCCCTTGGACCGTTCGAGCGCTTGGGCGTCGTCGAGATAGTCGTCCATCACGTTCAGTCCATGTACCATGACAGGAACAGTGATGTCATAGACCGAGAGGGACACGCTGACCTCCATCCGCTCGCTTGTGGTCTGAACGTCGATCGGACCCGATAGGTCGATAACCGAAACGAATGGTCACAATAACTCCTTCTATCTCACGGCTTGCCACACCAGCTTGCCGGACTCGACATTGGCCTCGAAACCGCGGCAAGAGGAGAGCGCCTACGCGTGCGGCCGCCTAGTGACGCAGGACGGGATATCCGTTCACGTAAATCCAGTCGGTGGCCTTGGCGGGCACATGGCACCCCTGGCAATCGGTGTGGTAGTCGGTAGAGGTAGTCTTGAGCGGCTTGTCCGCGTCGAACCACGACCATCCCCACCGGTCGCCCCACAACGGGTTGCCGCGGTGCGTTCCCTTGCTGTCTTTCACCATGACGAACCAGCCCTTGAGCTTTCGGCGTGGCTTACTGTGCCGGTGGTCATCTCGTTCGTCGAGGTCGCGAAGACCTCTTTCACCAGAACGGCGCCGTCTGGGAAGTGCCCCGTCCTCCGGTAGGCGTCGATCGCCCCCGGGGATGCGTAGACGGCGTGCATTTCCTTCGAGCCTTGGCCGCTGTCGGCGGCAATCGCCCAGTTCCCGAGCGCTTGGTAGAGGGTTCGGTAGTCAGCCGGCACGCGTAGGTGTCCGGCGGCGTCCACCACGTTCGCGATCGGGTCGGCCGTCGCCGCTCCGCTGATCTGAGCGAGCGCCGCCACGGCGCCGGCGACCAGCGAGACGGCGACAGCCAGTCCGACAGTCCTCGATAATTTCATTGGGGGGTCTCCTTTGCTGCCCGCGCGCGGCACGGCGGCTCGGCGCAATGGCTTCAATCAATGTCGAGGCGGCCGCGCGTGCTCGGCCGGTCCAGCGGACCCGAGGATCGGACACAGCCGACGAAATTAGAAATTCCCTTGGGACATGCATTTGATAATCATGGGGTATCGTCGCCTAGAAGCTTTGTGCGCGCGTGCGTCCCGTCCGTCTTCAATCAGCCATCGAGGAGCGCGCCGTACTCGGGGTGTCGGGCGGCGTAGGAGGACATGAAAGGGCACTTCGCGATCACTCTTTTCCGATCGAGTCGCAACGCTTCGAAAACGCCATGCGCCGACCGCGATCCGTACCCTTGGCCGGCCAGCTCTTGCGGCACCTCCGCGTGGAGCAGGGCGACGCGGCTTTTAGTAGCCGACTGCGAGCGCGCCGTCGCCTAAGGGCATTTCTTGTCCCGAATACGGCCGCGGCAAGCGGGGCGATCTGTGTGTCTGGACGAACGGCGACGGATTGTGGATTCGCGGTGCGATCCGTGGATTTACGTTCCCGCCGCGGCGGCGTGGGCCCGCGGCACTCCCGTTTGGGCCATTGAAGGAAACACGCGGCGATGCACGATCTGACTGCAAGCTGTCCCATAGCGAACACAACCTCTTTCGCTCCGACCTCGTCGAGGGACTGTCCCGCCTTCAAAAGACGATCCCATGTCGCTGGCTGTATGACGAACGGGGTTCCGACCTGTTCGAGGAGATCACGCGGCTCGAAGATTACTATCCGACGCGCGCGGAGACAGGGATCCTGCGGGCGCGCCAACCCGAACTGCGACAGTTCGCCGGTCCGGGGACTATCCTGATCGAGTACGGCGCGGGTGCGGGAGTGAAGACCGAACTCGTGCTGGACGCGCTTGCAGAGCCGCAGGGCTATGTCCCCATCGACGTCGCGCACGAGTACCTGCTTCAAACGGCGCACCGGATGGAACGCCGCTTTCGCTCTCTGTGGGTGCGGCCTGTCGAACGCGACTTCATGAGCGCATTCGAGATGCCCACGGACATGCCCGCAGGCCGGCGCGTCGGATTCTGGCTCGACGTTCGGAAACCTCGACGTTCGGAAACCGAGGCTTTCCTCTCGCAGATGTTGCGCCATGTTGGACCCGACGGCGCCGCGATCGTCGGCGTTGACCTCGTGAAGCAGGTCGAGACGCTGCTCCGCGCCTACGAGGACAGCGAAGGGGTCACGGCGCAGTTCAACCTCAACCTGCTCGCCCGCATCAACAGGGAACTCGGGGCGACTTCCACCTGGATCGCTTCCGGCACGTCGCGAGGTGGAACGACGCCGAAAGAGCGGTCGAGATGCACCTGCTCAGCCTCACAGACCAGTGGGCCTCGATCGGTCAACGCCGATTCCACTTCCGGGAGGGCGAGACCATCCACACAGAGAGCTCGAGGAAATACGATCGCGAAGGATTGGGCGCGCTCGCGGAGCGTGCGGGCTGGCGCGTGTCGAAGGCCTGGGAGAACGACAAGCGGCTGTTCTGTGTGTTCGCGCTCTCGCCTCGGGCCGGGCGGAGTCCGCGCTGACACGTTACCTCGCGGGGTCGCCGCAAAACCACAAGTTGAGAGAGGCTCGATGCAGGGCACGGACCACGCCAACTGGATGCTCTCCGCTGCGCTCGGAACGCTCGCGAGCGCCGAGAGAATGCACCAGCACTTCCTGAAGCTGCTACCTCGCGAGGGCCCGCGCGGGCCGTGTTGGGAGCCGCCCGTCGATGTGCTTGAGACCGAGACGGAGATCCTGATCCTCGTCGCGCTTCCGGGTGTCGCGCCCTATGACGTCGAGGCGGTGATCGAGGGCGACGCCCTCGTCGTGCGAGGCCGCCGCGTGCAGCCTGCGGAATTGCAAGATGCGCGGATCCACCGCTTGGAGCTCCCGCAGGGTTGTTTCGAGCGTCGCATCGTCCTTCCGCCAGGGCGCTACGCGATAACCCGTTTCTCCAGCCATGGCTGCATCGGCCTCCGTCTCAACAAGTCGGCCTGAAGGGGAGCCTAACCGCCGCGACTGCGGCGATATCCCCGCCGGCGCCCGGGATAAACTTGAGTTCGAGTGGCTTGAACGGCGTCGACGTCGCAATTGCCGCCGCGTTTGAGGGGGAGCAACCAGACCGAGCAGTCGGCGGTGGCCGCGCGGCACGCACAGTGACGGCACGATCCTGACTGCCCGACACCGGTGCGTCGTGATCGGTCCGATCGCGAATTCGGCTGTGCGATCGAGGCTCGGGGCTTCCTGTTGAGGCGCGTCGGCATGGGTTCGCGTGAGTTCATAGAGTTTCGCCGGTCGCTGAGACGCTTAGCCGGATTATTCATGTTGCGGCTGAATATATCTAATTCGGCTGCAACCACTACTCGGTCAGCCGCAACTGGCTATTTGTTTAGCGTCTTCAGTCGAAGGCAACGAAGACCGAACCGATCAAAATCCCAGATCAGGTTGGAGCGCGGAAGGACTCTTCGTCCGGTTGCGCAGGCTGGCTGCCTGCGTGAGATGGCATCGTCCCGCTGTCCCGGAGCCGAGCTGATGTGGACCTGAGCAGCATAAAGGCTTCTGGACGTGGCAGATGAGCCGTTCTGGCGTATATCGCGACAAGACCTCGACAAGTTGATGTCCACGTTGGACATCACCTTCGTCAGGCTGTCGGAGTGCGTGCTTGCGGCGGGTGCCCACCTGGCGGTTGCCCGCGCGGAAGCCTCCACCATCCACTACTGCCTTCGAGGCGCCGGGTTCATCCTCCTGGACGACGAAACGCCCATACGCCTGACGCCGCACACGCTGGTGATCGTCCCGCCTGGGCGAGCAATGACAATCGCCGCGACGGAGCGCCCGACCGCACCACGGAACGTCGGCAAGCACGGCGAAGGCGCCTTCGCGCCGGGCTCGTCGCACCGGCACACCGTCGGAGACGGCGAGCCGACACTGGTGCTTGCGTGCGGGACTTTCCGAGCCAACTACGGGCCGGCCCTGGACTTGTTCGCATCCCTTGCAACGCCCATTGTCGAGACGTTCGACGCGCACGACCAACTCGACCAGGTGATGGCCTACGCAATGGCCGAGCTGGCGGCCCAGGACGTCGGTGGAGGGCCGATGTCGGCGGCGCTGCTGAAGCTCGTGTTGATCGCGCTACTCCGGCGTTGTCTAGTCTCGACTAAAGCGTGGGTGGAGCGCTTCTCGATCTTGAGCGACCCGCCGATCGCACGGGCTTTCGCCGAGATGGCCTCGCGCCCGTCCCTTCCGCACACCGTTCAAAGTCTGTCGGACGCCGTCGGTCTCAGCCGCTCAGCTTTCATGGCGCGGTTCTCCGCCGCCTTTGGAGAGTCGCCCATGTCACTGCTGCGCCGCGTGAGGATGCGCCGCGCTGCTGACCTGCTCGCAGCCAACGCGTTGTCGATCGACCAAGTCGCTCTAAACGCCGGCTACCAGAGCCGGAGCAGCTTTGCGCGCACTTTCCGCAGGTACTACGGCAGCGAACCGTCAGAATACCGCTCCAAAGCGCAGCGCGTCCCGTCCTTATGCGCGGCCCCGGCCGAAGATGCGATCGAGGAATCCGACGCCGCGTGAGAAGCGTTCATTCCGCGAGAGCGTAGGCGCCGTCGCGCGCGACCGCGGCGAGGTACGCTGGACGCGACTGGAATCGGCGTACCCAGGCGTCGAGGTTCGGGTAACGCGAACGGTCTGTCCACCGGCCCGCCAACTCTCCGACGAAATTTAGCTAAATGTCGGCGCCGGGCAGCTCGCTGCCGAGCAGGTAGTCGTGGCCCCGAGACAGCGGTCGATGTAGCCGAGGTCGTTCGCGGGCTCGCGCTCGATCCGCGCCTCGATAGCAGCGGTTCCTTCGCCGATCCTCGCGGCGTTCACCTTGAGCACGACCGGTTGGATCGCGGAGCCCTCTGCGTAGTCGTCGTAGGCGGGGTCTGCGACGTCCGGCTGAAGCCGGCCGCCGTCGTAGTGCCGGATCACGTAGTCGATGATCGCCGCGGACTCCGTGACGGCTTTTCCGCCGTCCGTGATGATGGGAGACCTGCCGAGCGGGTGGACCGCCTTCAATTCCTCGGGCGCGCCGTTCGTCTGCACGTCGCATTTGTAGAACTTGATCCCGTAGGGCAGCCCAGCTCCTCGAGCAGCCACAGGATGCGTTGAGACCTCGAGTTGTTCAGGTGGTGTGCACCACGATCATCACGGCTCTGCGTTTGCTGTCGGCCGTGGCGACGTGGCGGAACTCACTGGAGGCGTTCGGCGATCCTGCGGCGGAGCGTCTTCAGGTCGTGTGCGAACAGGCGAATGCCTTCGGCCAGCTTTTCGGTCGCCATCGCGTCTTCGTTCATGATCCACCTGAAGGTTGTCTCGTCGATCGGGCCTTCGGGGGCCGGGTGCTTAATGTCGACGGCATCTTCGCTCACGGACCAGTGGCAGCTTCCGTCTTCCGCCGTCCGGAGGGAGCGCGGCTCCGCGGCGGCCGGTGCCAAGACGCGTTTGAACTCGCCCCCCTCGGACGCAAGCGCGTCCATGAGGGCTAGCGCTATCGTAAACCGAATCCGGCCAGCGCCTGAATCTGGCCGGTGTTGGGAAACGACGCGCCCATGACGATCGTCTCGATGTCGTTCGACTTGTAGTAGCCGTAGATGTCCCGCACGGACCAGGACCCCTGGATCCTCGTCGGCGGTGAAGTCCTTTCCACCAGACTTCTTGTGTCAGTCGTAGATACGGCCCACAAACGGCGAGATCAGGAAGGCACCAGCCTCAGCGCTCGCGATCGCGTGGGCCCGGTTCAGCAGCAACGTAGGCAAACAGAAAGGCCGCGCGGAGTGCGCCTCAGCCAAGCACGAGCCAGGCCTGGTTGAAGGAGCCGCTGCGTAGAGCTTATTGCACGTTTCTCAACCTCGTGGAGCATCATAATAAAGAGTCGACGGTCCATCGATTCGAGCCGGCGAGACCCAGAAATAGGGCGCAGCACATCGCAGCGAATACAGAGTAGTCGAATGGCGACTTGATCCCAAACGAGATCGCCATGGCTGAACCGAATAGGAAGAGCAGGCCCGCGCTGCCGAAAGCCGACCACCGCAGCGCGAGTCCGGGTACCAGCGTAACGCCAAATAGGAGCTCCAGCACCGTCGCGGCCGTGCCGAGAAA
This sequence comes from Bradyrhizobium erythrophlei, assembly GCA_900129675.1. Classification (GTDB taxonomy): domain Bacteria; phylum Pseudomonadota; class Alphaproteobacteria; order Rhizobiales; family Xanthobacteraceae; genus Bradyrhizobium; species Bradyrhizobium erythrophlei_A. The sequence goes on from FSRD01000002.1 coordinate 1,542,918, forward strand.
GGATATCATCCATGCTGGTGCGAACGCATTTACCTTGGCCGCGTAGCCCAAAAATCGCTCGAATGTTCCCCAGGAAACTCCGCGCTCGCCTGGATTGCCGTAGAACCCGAGCCGGTCGCTGACCGACAACAGGAACGAGACCCCCAGTGCCGCGCGGCTTCCCAGCGAAAGAAGATCGAGGGCAAGAGAAGCTCGTTGCTCCGCGGATTGCAGCTTGAGGATGGGTTGGCCACGCGAAGTGCGCAGGACGCCGCGAAGCGTTTCGGTTGTTGCCATCATGGCGCAATCCTACGGGTGGGTGGGGGCAAGAACCTTGGGAGCGAGACAGCGCCAGGCACGCCGACGGTCCTCGATAATTTCATGGGGTCTCCTTTGCTACTCGCGCGGCTCGGCGCAATAGTTTCAATCCTTGTCGAGGCGGCCGCGTGTGCTCGGCCGGCCCAGCCGACCCAAAGATCGGATACAGCGGACGAAAATAGAAACTCCCTTTGGACATGCATTCGATAGGCGTGAGGTATCGTCGTCCAAAAGCGCTGTGCGCGCCTGCGTCCGGCCCGTCTGCGATCAGCCGTCGAAGAGTGTGCCGTACTCGGGGTGTCGGGCGGCGTAGGAAGACATGAAAGGGCACTTCACGATCACTCTTTTCCCGTCGCATCGCAACGCTTCGAAAACGCCATGCGCCAGCCGCGATCCATACCCCAGCCCGGACGGCTCTTGCAGCACCTCCGTATGGAGCAGGACAATCCGTCCGTCTTCGACTTTGTAGCAGGCGACTGCGAGCGCGCCGTCGCTGAGGGGCATTTCAAACCGGCTTATGGCCGAATTGTCCCGGATGTCGCTTTCCACCTTCTGTCTCCCTCGCTCATCAGCCGACAAAGTTAGCAGGCCCGTGAGCGATGGTCTGCCGGCCACAGCCGCGGCGAGCGGGGCAAGCCGTGTGTCCGGACGCACGGCGACGGATTGTGGATTCGTGGCGCGATCCGCGGACTTACCTTTCCGCCGCGGGCGCATTGGCCCGCGGCACTCCCGTTTGGGCCATTGGACGAAACGCGCGCCGATGCAGATCTGACTGCGACGCTGTCCCAAAGCGGCGACAACCTCTTTTCGCTCTGACGTCGTCGACGGACTGCCCCGCCTTCAAAAGACGATCCCATGCCGCTGGCTATACGACGGACGGGGCTCCGACCTGTTCGAGGAGATCACGCGCCTCGAGGAGTATTATCTGACGCGCGCGGAGACAGCTTGGGGTCGCCCTGCATGATGAACTCCAAAGCTTGAGGCCGGGTCTTGGCCTTCGTTAGTTTAGAACGCTTCTGAGAAAGAACAAGCAGGCAGGCATCCCCCGGGCACGAAACCGAGAGGCACCTATCCAGCAAATCCAGGGAAGTTAGGGCGCTGTGGGTGCGAATTTGGGCTCATCCTGCACGTCATCCATGATCCGGCGATGCGGGCAGCCGGCCTGACAGGCTAGTGCACATTCCCTGTACGCCCCGTCGATGATCGTCTTGATGGTGCGCGCGCAGCGGCCGCATTCAGCGCTGCAGCCAAGGCAGTCATAGATCTGCTTGGCATTTCGCAGCGCGTCGTCGGCCGTGTTTACGGCGTGGCGAACATCGTGGTCGCTAAGGACATTGCAGGAACAGACGATCATGAAACGCGGAAAAGAACCTTCAGTGATGCGGCGTCTTCGATATGGGACGGCGCCAGGGCGCGTTGGGGGTTCCAAACAAGGCGGAGATGATTGAGTGGCGACCGCCATGGGAAGTCAGCCTTGACCTTTGATCTTTGGAAGTCAGCAGAAATCTGTTTGATCACTCGCGGCGACCGCTAGCTGCAGAGCCGACGGAGGACACGGGAGCGCCGCTCTGTGCCGGCCGAAGATTGACGCTCTCGGTTAGCGTAGATGACACAGCTGGAATCTGTTGGCCCTGAGTAGCAGCCGCCACTGCGTTTCGGGTGTTGTTGAAGACCTCCTCGATCACTTTCGAAGAATCCATCTGCGTAAGAAGAGCGGTCATCAGCTGACTATGTAGTTCATCCGGGTCTTCGACGACCTGGCCAGGCGCTGCTGAGCTCAGGATGAGCGCGTTCTCACTCGTTTGAATGGGTGCAAGTCCGTGTGAGTAAGTCCTGAAGCGTCGCTCATAAGGATTGCGGCGTGAGGCCTCAATGACTACGAGCCTGACGCGGGCTCCGGAAGTCTTGAGTTGCGAAAGGAGACGGTCAATGCTTACGCCTTGTCGACGGACATCTTCTTCACTCCAGATCTTCGCGTCGACTGGAATTAAATAATTTTGTCCGTCAGATTGGACGCCGTAACCTCCGAAATAGACTAACACAATTGAGTTCAAATGTACTCTTGCCCTTAGATGATCGATTGCGCGCGTCATGTCGGGGCGCGTCGCATTGTCAACGGTGTCGACCAGAAAGCCGTCCTTGCGAAGAGCATTTGTCAAACTTTCCGCATCGCGTGTCATTTGGGGAAGTGGAGAGCCGGCATCGGGATAGGTTGAATTGCCGATCACCAGAGCTAGCCGATTAGTATCGATGGGTGCGGATTCACCCGACCAGATGGGCGCGCTCATAGGCCGGCTATGAGGCTTCTCCAACCGCATTGTCCTGCCGAGGCCGGTTGAGAGCAAGCCGAGCAGGACTGCAACGCTGACTAGTATTCTGGGAACTGTCATTTCTATGGTCTCCAGTTCACTGAGGAATCGCTCCTCTCCGTAAGATGGCTTGGCGCTGCCAGCATTCGCGCCACAGTCGTACCCGGTCGCGTGCCGCCGTTGCGTCCTTCAATTGCGTCGCGCCGTCCAGTAGCCCGAGCATCGCGCCGTTCCTGAGTGGCCGCTCCAGGTCCCCTGACCCGACGTTGCGAACAATTTGCCCGCACCCGTGGCATATTTATCTTGGACCGTCACCGAAGCGCGAACCGCGCCGGATTTTGCGACGTAACCTCGAAATCTCACGAGATTGGGATGCGTGATAATTCCGTCGGTCACATCGACAGTAAAGCTGTAACTGGAATCGCAGGTTCCTCTTTGCGTCACGAAGACGAGGTCCCAGGAGCCGTCGTACGCCGAGCGCCCGTATGCTGCCGGTGCAAAGACAATGAAGCAGCTCGCTGCCGCGATCAGAAGCGAACGCTTTGTCATGATAGTTCTCCTAACTACTTAAAGCAGACCATGTGTTCGAGCAGTCCAGTAACGGCCGGCATTCGTCCTGAACCAGTACGGTTGCCGATCAACATATGGGACGTTCGCGTGCAGGCCGCTTGTCAACTACGACACCATGCTCGGCCACCCATTTACGGTCAGGCCCACGCATATAATGACGCTCGGGCCGATACGGGTCACAGGCGGTCGCGATGAGCTTGCTGCATCTGCTTTTGATACCAACAACGCATCGGCGAAGCGGCGCTATGAGTGACTGAACCGCAAGCATCGCGACTTCAATGCGGCTTTCCATCGTGGTGGGAAGGACGCCGAGCGACGAACGGCCCTCGTGGTCGAAGGGAATCCGGAGGCCGTAGCGCTGCTGGTCCAAGGGTAACTTGTCGCGCGTATTGACGTAGGCGCCCTCGAATGCGGTCTGGACTGGCCATCCCGACGTGCTCGGTGCGGGGATCTTGAACCAACGCCCGGAGAGTTGGAAATCCGTGCGAGTGGCACCCACCGCACCAATGCTGGTAGAAAAAGAGAAGCCTGTGCCGCGCACCGAGCTCCTTCAGAGTGAGAGGCGGGCGTTCCTTTCCCTCGGCATCGATCCGGTAGGTGACTGCGAGTTCAGGGGCAGGCTGTCCTGCGATGCTCTGGGTCATGGCTATACTCGCAATTCTGATTGCGGCGGGGGGTACGCCGGCGCTTCGGCCTCACGACCGCGCTCGCGGCACCAGTGTTATTGCCGTGGAATCGGCTGGTAAAGCTATGATCTCGATAACCGCGTGTAATACAAGCCTGCCCGGAGGATAGGCACGTGAACACCTCTTCGCGGTCGCCGAGAGTTCCGCTCCGGCGAGGCGGCGCAGAGGGAAGCACCGCACTCCCACCGCAGCGCGCCACGCGTCTCTCAGCCATTCCGATAACGGTCGGCTATCGACTCCATGGCGAAAGGTGATTTTCCTTTTGACCGTCATGGACTCAATCTTCGAGCCATCGTCGCCCGCCCTCGTGTACGGGCCGAAATCGGCGTTCCGTTGAACAATCGCAGGCCAGGAGGTCCGACATGCAGATCAAAGAGACAATCGGCGTTTCATTTCCCGGCTCTGTCGAAAGCCCGCCGCTGGAGGATGTCGTCGTGTTCGCAGACAGCGCCGGCGTCGCGCTTGGAGTGCAGCGTGCGTTCAGCGCAAGGGTGCGTGGCGTGCGCGATGGCGGTAGCGGCCTCATCGCGTCCAGGTACGTGGAGATCCCGCTCGTCGAGTCCGATGGCGAGGTTTCGCGGATTTTGTGCCACACCAGCCCGCGGTCCGAACGTGAGGCGCGATCGCCGCTGGCGGGCGGGCGAGGGTGAGGGCGATAGCGGACGTGGCGCAGTTCATCCACGACATCAATAACCTTCTCGCCGTGATCGGGAGCGGCCTGCGGCTGCTCGAGTGCCAGAGCGATGCTGCGTACCGAAAGGCCATCGTCGACAAAATGCAGGAGGCGATCACGCGAGGCGCGTTGCTTAGCCGGCAGCTCCTCGACGCTGCGCGACCGCGCCCCAGGTCGATCGACGGGTTTGTCGCAGGCCGTCGCCTCGCTGCGATAGCGGGCACGCTTGACCTGGCGTTGCGTCCGGACATCACGGTCCGCACCGAGATCGCCCCTGACTTATGGGCCTTCAATGCCGACCCGGAAGAGCTGTACTTCGCGCTGCTGAACCTCTGCCGAAACGCGGCCGATGCTATGCCGAACAGCGGCACGATCACCGTCGCGGCGCGGAACATCGAGCCGTCCGCCGGCGCGGTCCGGGGATTCGTCGAGATCGTCGTCGCCGCCGACGGGGAGGGCATGCCCGAGGAGGTCCTTTCGCAGGCCTTCACCCCGTACTTCACGACAAAACCCGCGGGCAGCGGCACCGGCCTCGGGCTCCCCCAGGTCCAGCGCTTCGCCGCAGGACGAGGCGGCGCGGTCTGGATTGAGAGCGAGCGGGGTGCCGGCACGCTGGTGCGCCTCATCCTCCGGCGAGGACTTGCAGGCGTTCGAGTCCCTCCGGCCGTCGGTCGAGGCGCGGGGGGGCGTCTCTCGTGAGCATCTCGCAGCAGACGGTCGCCGAGAACGCAAAAGCCCACGCGCGGTTAAAGCTGGGTTTTCCAATTCTCTCGGACCGAGGCGGCCGGATTGCCAAGCTGTTCGGCGTGCGCTGGTGCATTCCGGAGCCACGAAATGTGAGGATTGAGCCTCACTACCACTCGGCAGTGGGCAATCTACAAGGTGCGCAAATGATCCTATTTCCACCCATAATGACTTGGATGTGGTTCCAAATCTCCCAAGACATAACCGATTCCATCTTTCGTATCCCGCCGTCGAGGACACCAGCAACGCTGAGGTATCGTGATGAACCGTCGCATTTGAAGGAGGTTGAACATGACCCAGGTATATTTCCACTGCTCGAACACGAAGAAGGTTTTCCTCGATCGCCGCGGCGTCGTGGTGGACGATCTTGCTGAGGCGCGCGATCACGCGACCCGTGTCGTGCAATCCTTCACCAGCGAGTGCAGCCTCGAGGATTGGCGTGACTGGGTCCTGCATGTTAGCGACGACCAGGGCGATGAGCTCTTCGTTGTGCCCTTCACTTTCGTGCTCGGCGAGCCGAATTGAGGTCGCCATGCTCCGGGCGATCCTTTGGGCCAAAGCGCACATGTCCCACTTAGAAAGCACGGCTGGAGCCCCCGCGAAGACTCTCTTCAGCCTCGGCGCCGCAAGGTCGATGAAAGCGCGCACCTTGATCGGCAGAAACCGGTTGGCCGCGTACAGGAGGTGGACGGGCAGCGGTGCAGGCTAGAATTCTTTAAGCGATCTCGGCCGATCCAGACGAAGGCTTGCCCCTCCAATATTCGGACCCGTCACGCGTTTTTTATTCCTTCGTGACCGCCTGCCGGGGCTTCAAAGTCGGCGTCAACAATCCCACCTCAGCACGAGAAATGACGAGCATAATTCAATAGGAGCGATTATGGGCGAGGTTATCCGATTTGTCTCAAAATCCGAGCGCGAGCGCATCCGACTCATTCGGGAAGCACGCGCGATATATGACAGCGTTTTCCCGCCGGCCGATCCCGTCAGCGAGCAGCGGGACAAGGGGCCGCAACTCATGGGGCCAGTGGCGCCAATGCTCAATGCGGCGAAGCTTTCTCGTGATTAAGCTCATTGCGGTGATCTGCAGCCTGTCTTCTCCGGCAAATTGCCACGAGCAGACCGTCACCACCTCCGACCTCGCTGACATCTCGATGCAGTCCTGCTTGGTAGGCGCGCCGCAACTTGCCAAATGGATGAAGCCGCATCCGGCGGAGCGCCTCATGGCATGGCGCTGCATGATCGGCGATCAGGATCGCAGGGGAGCGTAGGGTGAAAAGCGGATCACTCCTCACAGCGGATGTGGTCGATGCATTGGCATATGCATTCGCCACGATTTGCTGAGATTTGGATTGCTTCACTCGCACTGTGCTCCTTGTCGCATATCAATTTGCTTATCGGAGACAAACGACACTCCTAAGTGCTTGGCGCCCGGCGCTCCGTCCCCTTGCCGTGGCCTTCGCGGCAGGTCCTTTTTCCTCCCGGAGTCCGGCCGCTTCCTTCACAGGCCTTATAGGCGACGACGTTGGATCGGATAAGCTTGGGGCTATTTGGATCGGCGAAGTCCCAATCGTTGAGCACAACCGGACGGAGATTTTGCTTTATGACCTATGATCATTTCTTTTCCGCGGCGCTTCCTCGCCTGCACGCCGAACGGCGCTACCGCGTGTTTGCCGATCTCGGGCGCATGGCCGGGCGTTTCCCGCACGCAACATGGCATTCGCCGGACGGCCCGCGTCCGGTCGCAATCTGGTGCTCGCGCGCGGGCGGCACTCGCAACATTTCCGGAAACCAACCATCCGCTGGTCGAATTGGAGCGCGAGCTCGCCGACCTGCACGGCAAGGAAGCGGCGCTGGTGTTCACCTCGGGATACGTGTTCAACGAGACCGGCATCGCGACCGTCGCCAAGCTGCTGCCGAACTGTGTGATCCTGTCGGATGCCTGGAACCACAATTCGATGATCGAAGGCGTGCGGCGTGCCGGTGTGGAAAAGAAGATCTGGCGCCACAACGACGTTAGCCACCTCGAAGAATTGCTGGCGGCGGAGGCTCCGGGGCGACCGAAGCAGATCGTATTCGAGGCGCTCTACTCGATGGACGGCGACTTCGCGCCGGTGAACCGCATCTGCGATCTGGCGGGGCGCTATCACGCGATGACCTACATTGATGAGGTCCATTTGGCCGGCAGGTACGGACCGGTCGGCGCGGGCATCGCGGCGCGTGAGGGCGCCTTGCACCGCATCGACGTGGTCGAGGGTACCCTGGCGAAGGCGTTCGGCTGCCTCGGCGTTACATCGCGGCGAGTGCTGACGTCATCGATACGGTGCGCTCTTACGCTCCGGGATTCGCTTCCACGACCGCATTGCCGCCGGCAGTCTGCGCCGCTGCCACAGCGGCGATCAGGCACCTCAAGGCCTCGCAATGGAGCGCGACCGCCATCAGGACCGCGCCTCGCGGGTAAAGGCCGTACTGACTGCCGCCGGCCTGCCGCTGACAACGGACACGCACATTGTGCCGGTGATAGTGGGGGATTCGGAGAAATGCGGGGAAGCGAGCGCAGTCCTGCTCGCCGAGCACGGCATCTATATCGAGCCTCAACTATCCGACGGTTCCGCGCGGCACCGAGCGGCTGCGTATCACGCCAACGCCCTATCACGATGACGCGCTGATCGACGCGCTCGCTAAAGCACTGGTCGATGCGTGGGAACGCCTTGGTTTGTCGCTGCGATATCGCGAGCTTGCGGCGGAGTAGGTTGCCAGCGCACGGCAGCATCGGAGAGAATAGCTCAGGTTAGCAAACTTTGCCGACGGTTGGTGCGCCACTCGGCGAGTAAAATTGCCATTTTGTTGCTCAAGATAGCCACCGAGTCTTCAAAGCAAGAGCGGAAAGTATCTGGCGGAAGCCGTTACGAAAGAGCAACCTCGCTGATGTCGATGGAGACCATCAGCATAAGAACGAAAATCGCCACTACGAACGGCTTGGTGTCAAAGCAGTGTCACTGCCCCATCGAGCTGGCCGTCGGTGCGACATGAGCGCACGCGCATAGCATCTAATTGGATCCAGCCTCTGACAGGATCAGCAACCTCCGATTTGTCCAAAAGGCCCCACGAATTAAACTGAGGAGACTGAGGCTTAACTGCCGACACTGCTCACAAGGGCAGCGCGTCGTGGGCTAGGAATAAACCAACGTATAATCAGACCATTCCGATTGTGGAATGCGATCCTCCCTCAGTACGATAACGCGATACAAGCGTACCATGGCCTCAGTTGTCGTTCTGAGATAGCAGTAAATCAAACGAATTGCGCCGTTTCCGAGAGGTCGCCATGCATCAGATCTACCTCACGATTACTGTTAGCAGTCTCACGCTGCTAGTCGGCGTGTATGTGCTCGGCGTCGCGCTTGTGTAAAAAGGTCGCGATTCGAGACTGCGGCCGGCAGGTCATATCTGCCGGGCCATCATAGCCTCATTCCTTGAAAGCCGACAGATCCCGGGATCGCTACGGCCGAGCTGCTGGAACATCGATCGTTGTGGTATGTAGGCCGCCATCGACCGCACGGCGTCAAAGCCTCCGTCGCGGATGCCATTGGCGTGCAACGGTTGGAACGGCCCTGGGGCTTATTCATCGCGACAAAAATCTCAGTCCTGAGAGTAAAAGAAAACAAGCTTCTGCGGAAAAAGATGGGCAAGGTCATCTGGTCCTTCTCCGCAAGGAAATGTTGCGGCGAAAGAGGGCCGCGAGTATTGGCGCCGTCCATCTGTCTCCAACGGAGCGATGCCATGAACCTGAAAGATCGACTTAAGGGCGTTTTCGAGCGACCCACGATGCCCACAACTGTCATTCAAGATTTGTGCGCGAAGCGCAGCCGCGCTCGCCGGCAGCTGGTCACGGACCCAGGGGCGCGTTTCCTGGCCGCGAGGTTCCCGCTCAACTCACTTTGGCCGGCTGCGTTCGATGATCTCCGCCGCGCCCTTCGCCAGTAGCTCGAACGCCACCGCGCGACCAAGCTCGCGCGGCCTGTTTGCGGGACCGGAGCGGGAAGCTACGATGACCAGCCCGTCGGTTTCGTCAAGCACCGAAGCGCTGAGCGACATCGTTTTGCCGTCGATCCTAGCAAAGCCGGCGATCGGCGAATTACAATGGCCGTTGAGCATCCACAGCACCTCGCGTTCGGCGTCGGCGCACCAATGAGCGACCGCATCATCGATGTTTGAAAGCAGCTGCCTTGTCTGCCAATCGGCCGCCACGCATTCCACCGCGATGATACCTTGCCCGACCGCAGGCAGCATCTCAGCTATCGAAAATTCGTGAGCGATTCGGTGGGAGAAACCAACGCGTTCGAGCCCCGCACGCGCCATGATCAGCGCATCCGCCGGCCCGACCGCACCGCCGGGCAGCCGCTGCTTTTCACCCTGATCGAGCTTGCGCACGCGCGTGTCGGCGGCGCCGCGAAAGTGGATTACCTCGACTTCGGGGAACAGCCGCCGCGCATAAACAGCGCGTCGCACCGCGTTGGTGCCGATTTTGAAACCGTTGCCGCGCGTACGCCTGATCTCATCGAGCGAAACGCCAGCGCGTAGCACCAGCGCGTCACCCGGAGGGTCGCGCGACAGGGTCGCGCCAACTACGAGTGAAGGCGTTTCCTCGTTCCCTGGCATGTCCTTGAGCGAATGCATTGCCGCCTGCAGCTCGCCTGCAAGGAGAGCATCGCGGATTTGTGCGACAAATGCGCCGCCCTTGCCGCCATGCGGCGGAAGCTTGTTGGTCTGGTCGATATCGCCCGCGGTGTCGAGTGTGACCACCTCGACCTCGAGGTCGGGAGCCGCCGCAGTGAGCCGGCGTGCGATTTCGTTGGTCTGCGCCAGCGCCATAACGCTTTTGCGCGTGCCGATCCGGAAACGATTGATCACAAAAGGCGCTCCCGCATCATCGGGCATCCTGCAAAATCATCTTCTATGCCTTCCGCAATCTCCACGACTGGCGCGAAGTCTGTAAAGGAGGCACGCCGGCGAGCGTTAAGCGTTGAGAACCGGCATCATAGTGCTAGCGGAGGACAATGTCCGGCAGTTCTTCATGAATCGCCAATTTTCCGATCGGCAGCCGCTCCACCTTGACACTCGGGAGGTCGGCAAGCGCCTCCATTTCCGCATGCGACTTCGGAGGCGTATCGCCCTCATGTATCACGAGGATTGGGACATTCGCCCGTTTAGCAAGATCAAGGAAAGCCGTACGGTTGCCAACGCGGTCGAGAGCGCCAGTAATAAACCGCGCCGAGCCGTATCGCGCACCCTTGGCGCGCGCGGTGGCGACCTTTGCAAGTAGGCGATCGCCGGTGAGCCAACTCGGATCACTGTAGACGTGCCCGCGCGCCATCTTCGAAATGACCAATCGGTTGACATTCAGTCGGTAGAGGAGGGGGCCCATGACGGGGTGATCGATCGCCGCGCGTATACGCGCGAACCAGAGCCGCTCACTACCCATCATCGTCGGTAACGATCCACGCCAAGCTGGAGAAATGAGCCCGCGGCGGCGAGAACCCAGTAGTACCAGGCGTCAAGCCCTGCAAAATGGAAACCGGAGGGGCGGTGATGGAGACCGCACCCAATGCGCAGTCCACCCAGAGATGCAACCAGTAACGGATGACCCGGACGAGCCCCGTCGCGTGGTCCGTGAGAACCGGCAGCAGCAGTGCCATGACGCGGGTCACCACCGAAAGCCACGGCGCGACAGGACTGCTCTTGCCTAGCTTCAGCAGGAATGGCGCGACCATCAAGACGATGGCAACAGGATAGCCGATTAAGCAGGTGTGGATAGACTTTGTGATGAAGCGAAAGAGCATGACGTAACTCCTGCATGCTGGGCTGCTCGATCGAGTTCTTGGGACATCGAGAGTAGGGGCCCGCGCACACGAACGGCGGATCGACCGCATTGTGATCGATGGGCCACCCGAGCTGCCACCAAGTATCGATGAGGTGTATGAGGAGGGTATTCCCGTCTGCGCGCCGTTAGAAATGCCGGATCGTTATCGTTTTCATTCTCTCCGGCGCCTGCGTCTAAAGCTTTCAGACGCCAACGACCCCCGCGCAGGAGGTCAGACAAGCGCTCGAGTGGAAATCTCTTTCATTCGAACGCTTCCGGTTTGTCCATCCTAACTGATGCCAACCTAGCACCGGCGGAGCGAGAGCCTTCCATCCCATCGATTCTGAGCAAATCTTGTTCTGACCCCGTGTTCACAGTTCGTCCAAAGTAGCGTGAATCTGCGCATTCAGGCGTTGACCACGGACAGAAGCATGAGCTCGGCGGCGTGACGTTCGCTCGGGAGGCGTGATATCATCGGGTCCATTACAGAAGGGCGTGTACAAAAGGCGTAGATGTCAGCTTCTAACGGCCAAGCGAAAATATTGCAATCAGTCTGAACATTACCGCTCGTGACCCAAGAGCGACGTGCGCATGACCGAGGAACGCTAAGATTTCTCAAATACATGTTGGCCTTCCTCAAACTGGAAGCATGTTGATCACTGTACCAAAAACAAAGCACAGTGATCCGATAAGGAAAAGCCAGTTCGCTAGGTTGCTCATGCGACATCCCGTGGATTGACCGACTGGGGCTCTGCAGGCTTATTTCAGCATGCATCCTCATTTGCTCCATGGCCACTTCCATCTCACGCAAGCGACGGCTCGAGGGAGCCGCACGTTGTCAAGCTTTGGCGTCACCACCAGCCGTAATCACCACCAGCCGTAAGAGAAGCCGGGATAGTAATAGGTCGGATAGCTCCAATATGAATTGTAGGTCGGATAGCCCCAATACGAACTATAGGTGGGATAGCCCCGGTACGACTTATAGGTGGGATAACCCCGCCGCACCCGATAGCGCACGTCCGTCGTCACGGCTGGTACCGCCGCCTTGATCGACGTGCCATTGATCGGGGCAGCAGACGATTTGGCCGTGGCGGCCACTGCGATAGGAACAGCAATTGCGAGCGCAATCGCGAGGCTGCAGACTTGAATCTTCATAGTAGCTCCTGTTCGTGTCAAAAATGACTATCCACCACCCGACGAGAATGACCTTGCAACGCCGGCGAGGGAAATCACCTCTCGCCATAGAGTCGATAGAGGATCGTTATTGCCGCCGCGCCGCGTGATGCCGTAGCGAGGAATTCCGAGCCGGATAATATAATTGAGGAGAATGCAAGAACCCGAAGGACCACGCAGGTAACGCTACCAATCTTGAGCGACAAATGCGGGAAGATCGCGCTGCAGTTTGGCGTTCATTGGCGCATTTCCGAGCTCCTCCAGACATTGCATCTGAAGAGCGGAATCGATCTTCACGGGGGCAAGCCGAGTCACCGCAACTAGTTGTTCAGGCCGATGTGAGGTGGATTGGATCGTATCTGTATCGCTCGGGGGTGTCCGTCCGAGCTTTGCAGATGGCCTCATATGTGTCATCGGCTTGCCGGTGCAGGGGTGCGTCGCGCGGGCGGGGCGAGTAGGGGGCGGGCCACGCTTGAAGCAGGCGAAGTTCGGTATCCCGGCCCGCGATGTCGCCGGGCGTATGACCCTGCGGCAAGGACTTCCGCCGCTTCTTCGGTTGCGAGCACGACGGAACGAAGCTAACCGGCAGTTGCTTTTTAGCGAATACCCCCAATTGCGGCGATGATCATCATCTTCTTGCAGTCTGGGTTGAAGAGTGCCGGACGCTCGGACACCGATTGAGGACCCCTGGGCAATGGGTTCGTCATAAGGTGAAGTTGAGCGGCGGGGAGGGGGAGCCAGCTAGCTTACCAAGCGCCCAAATCTCTGGCGACGCGCCGCCACCGTTCATCAACCGCTGCGGCGGGCTTAAGATCGGAGTTAGATAATCGGTTTGCGCAGCACTTCCTCTCGCTACGGCGCCGGCGCCCGGGCCCTCCATTGGCTGACCGTCATGCTGGTTCTCGCCGCCTATATGCTGAGCAAGGGCGACGGCAATTCGCTCTATTCCGCCGCCGCGGACGGGCTCCGCAGGATTCACGAGACGCTCGGGGTGCTCGTCTTCATTGTCGTCGTGCTGCGGTTGCTATGGCGGCTGATCGACGGCACGCCCGCGAAACAGCCGATGCCGCGATGGATGGCTGCGGCCGCGAAGCTCGTCCAGCTCGCGCTTTATGCGCTCCTCATCGCGATTCCAGCAACGGCGGTGCTCGGTACCTGGCTCGAGGGGATTCCCGTCACCCTTCCCGGATTCGACATCGCCCCCCAGATCGCGAAGGCGCATGGACTGGGGCAGCTGATCATGGAAATACACACCACCCTCGGCAACGCCATCCTCTGGGTTGCCGGCGTGCATGCAGCCGCGGCTCTCTTCCACCACTTCTACCTGCGCGACGAAGTCTTTCAGTCGATGGCTCCGGGCGCATGAATGATTGGTCCGAGCTACTGCGGCGAGGCGTTTTCCCTCTGAATCCGGCGAGGTGGCCCCGGCAGAATCACTCGGTCTCATGTCGCGCTGCCTGCCCCTCAGCACCTCGTATTGCGTGATCAGGCCCGCTGCGCTTTCGGCGAGCAAGAGCTTATGGCCAAACTCGACCGGCGTGCGCACCTTCCGTAATGAGTGCGGCGGAGACTGACCTCACTAGCCCGATCTTGAGCGGGGCGATTGTCTTCTTTTGATAGCCTCGCGCCTGAAGCCGCACCGCCTCCGGCGGCAAATATTTTCTCCAGCGTGGGCACAATCATCTTGCCCAGCTCGGTGAGCTGGGTGAGGTGACCTTCACGGTGAATCAACGCGCCACCGAGTTCCTGCATGGGCCCCGGAACCGTCTGTTACCTGAGCAGCATCAGTCTGCAGTGACCAGCGTTACGCGGCGTGTCCGGGTTCCGTGCTGCAGCGGCTTCCACTCCCATGGAAGAAGTTGACACAGGCGATTTTGCGGCAGGGCCGCGATACGGGCGAAGACATCCGCCGGCCAAGCCCGCGGATCTACACCGTTGAGCTTGGCGATCATAATCACCGTCGTCGCGATGGCAGCCCGATCCGCACTACGTTCCGCTCCGACGCGCCTTGCGCAAGGCGGCCTTGCCGGTTCTTTGCCGGACGGATACCTAGCTATTTGCATGAGCATTGTTCGTCTGGCGCGCGCCGACCGCAACTCGATCCACACTCACAGTTCAAGCGGCATGCGACTGCAAATCACGTCACAACAGATCACGCTATGACTTTCGGTGATCAAAAGCATAGCCATAAGGCACTTCGAAAACGCCGACCGTTTGGAGACAAACAGGAAGATGGATCGACTTCTTCTCTCTGCATTAGCCGGTATCGTTGGAGGCATCACGATTGCCGGCGTTGGTATGGTCTATAGCGCGGTTACTTCTGGACCCTGCCGAACACCATCGGGGGCATTGTGATGGGTGCAGGCGCTGGCGACACCCGCTCGTTCGGAGTGGGAACTTTAGTCGGGATCGGCGTCCACATGGCGCTGTCCGCCGCATATAGGATTGCCACCGTGTATCGTGCCCGTCAGCTCGACATCGCGTTTGTTTATGCAGGCGTCGCAGTGAGGATTGTCTTTTGGCTCTTCAATCATTTCCTGATCGGCTCGGCGACGGCAGGCGCGCGTAAACACGTAGAATTTGACCCGGCCTGGTTAGCATGTGGGTTGCACGCACTGTACGGCGCGGTCACGGGTCTTGTAGCAATTTCGCCTGTCAGGTGACATCAAGATGATGGCCGTTTGCGGAGTGGGCCTCTACGGCAATTATCAACTTACGAGCACAGAGCTGTCGAGAGCGCTTCACGTCGTCGCGTTCAGGCCATCAGGAACCGCAAAGGGGCCGCTGACGGATGGCGCCTCGTACTAACCCCGAAAAGACTCCCCGACCTGCTGGCGAAGACGAATCCAGTCATCATCTGTCAAGAGCGCGGTGTCCAACATCAGCGACACACCAAGGGCGGCCGGGTCGACCGTAAGCGGTCTTTCGGTCGACTACGGGATTGTACGCATCGCGTGCGAAGGGAGTTGCTCACGCTGATTGCGGCCAGCGCAGTCAGCCTGCGGATCAGCGTGGACGACGCTAAACTGCTCGCCCCGACCCAACGAGAGAAAGCCTTGCGACGCCGTCTCAGCCGACGACCTTCCGGCAGATTGCAGGCGAGCTGTCGTCGAGAGCACCGGCCGCGATGATTGTCATATCATCTGCCTCACCACGCGATGGAGATCTCGAATCTCTGGGCGCCTACTGGGCATCGAAACGATAACTGACGGTAATTTGCGAAATCGTCTCCGGCGTGATGCAATACTCATCGGCTCGCTGACGCCCTAATGGCACGGTCCTTCGTCGCGAAGCCGCAGTCGGAAGCGAACTCATTCCCGGCCTGCAGGTTGGCATCGAGGAGATTGGAAATTTGAAGCTGAGCTTCACCGCCTACAGCAATCCTGGTAATTTCCTGCGTATGGCCGCAAAGCTGCTGCCTTGGCTTTGGGGTTCGACAGCCTTCGCCTTCGCACTTGGTCTATTTGGAACATTCGCTGCGCCACCCGACTACCAGCAAGGCGAGACGGTGCGCATCATGTACGTCCACGTCCCCGCCGCATGGGCAGCGATGCTTGCCTACACGTTCATGGCGGTGTCTGCGCTCGGATCCTTAGTTTGGCGTCATCCACTTGCCGATGCAACACAAAAGGCGGCTGCGCCGCTTGGCGCAGCTTTCACCTTCATCTGCCTCGTCACAGGCTCCCTCTGGGGCAAACCGATGTGGGGCACATATTGGGTCTGGGACGCCCGGCTCACCTCCGTGTTGGTTCTGTTTCTCATCTATCTCGGCCTGATAGCGCTCTGGCAGACGATCGAGGACCCGAGTAGGGCGGCACGAGCAGTTTCGATCATGACCTTGGTGGGGTTCATCAACATCCCGATCGTGAAGTTCTCAGTTGATTGGTGGAACACTCTCCACCAGCCGGCGTCGGTATTTCGAATGGAGGGCTCGGCGATTACTGGCGCGATGTTATGGCCGCTAATCGTTATGGCGCTCGCATACACGCTTTTGTTCGTGACTCTCCACGTAATGGCGGTCCGTAACGAGATCATGCGGCGCCGAGTCCGGCGGCTTGCGATCACGCTGGCGGCCGCGGGCGAACCTGCGATGGCTCGCATGCTGCCTGCCGAAGTAGCGTCCTGAGCAGATCATGGTGCAGCATGGCGGATTCATCACGGTGGCTTTTCTGGTGACGGGAACCGTTCTAGCCGGGATGATCGCGGTGGTCCTTATCGACTATCGCGTTCAGCTCCGTACCTTGCGTCGCCTGCTACTTGATCACTCGGATCCGCGCGGCCGCGTATGAGCAACATCCCAGCCTCGATTCACCTCCCAGCGAACGCCACGGCCCCTCGACGCGCACTGGCCCGCCTGTGGGTGATTATCCCGCTTCTGGTCTTCTTCGGAATTGCGGCACTACTCCTGGTGCGGCTCGGCGCCGGAGACCCGTCGCTCGTGCCCTCCGCTTTGATCGGCAAGCCAGCACCGCAGTTTGCGCTGGAGCCGCTCGATGGGCTTTCCACGCCCGGTCCACCTGGCTTGTCGAGCGCCAATCTGCGGAGGGGGCACGTGACAATCGTGAACGTGTTCGCGTCATGGTGTGTCGAGTGCCGGGAAGAACAAGGGGCGCTGATAGCGTTGGCGAGCGATCGGACGCTGCAGCGACAGGGGGTAAAGCTTACCGGCATCGACTACAAGGACGATCCCAGAAACGCGCTAGCCTATCTCACCGCCAACGGGAACCCCTTCGCACAGGTCGGCACTGACAGGTTCGGCCGAACGGGGATCGATTTCGGCGTCTATGGCGTCCCCGAGACCTATGTGGTCAAGGGCGATGGCACAATCGCCTACAAGCTGGTTGGTGGCATCTCGGACGCAAACCGACCTGCTTTGATGGCCGCAATTGCGGAGGCAGAGCGTCCATGACGACTGCCTTGCAAGCTCCCCATCCCTGCGCGACGGATGCAAAAAAGGTTTTTCTTGCCTCGGCGGCGTGGTGTTCCGCCCACTTACATTATTCAAGAGTGACCGACCGGACCATGGAAGCGGCACACCCAGAAATAGTCCGATTTTCAAGGGCGGCGGATGCCCGACGACCTGGTGCGCTACGCGGCGGCGAAAACGGACGGAGGCTTTGAAACGTGCTCTGGGCCGTCTTAGCAATCATGACGTCCTCGGTCGTGCTGGCGCTCGCCCGGTCGCTCTCTGAGCGGTGCGAGGGCTTTGGGGCTCGCGATTCCGATGTGACCTTCTATCGCGGCCTTCTGGCCGAGGCGGATGATGACGTCCGCTGCGGACTGGTAGCGCCCGAGGATGCCGTGGCGACGCGTGCCGAGATCGGGCGTCGGCTGCTCGCGTCACTCAACTCGGCGTCGGAGGGCCGGCCGCGTGCGTCGCGGCGCCGGCGGCCGAGACGCGCCGCAGCGGCCTTGGCGATCGTCGTGGCACTGCCGCTCGTCGCGCTCGCGTCGTACCTCAAGGTCGGCGCTCCCAGCCAGCCTGACATGCCGATCGCATCGAGGCGGACGGGTGGGGACCTCACCCTCGCTGCCGCGGTTCCTGACATCCACGCCGGCCAAGCCCGGGCTGACATCGCAGCGCTTCCTCCGGAGCAGCGGAGCAACGCGATCCGGGGGATGGTGGTGGGGCTCGCCGAGAAACTCTCGAAGGACGGCCATGACCTTCAGGGATGGCTGCAACTGATTAGGTCCTACGTGGTATTGGGTGAACGCCAGAAGGCCGAGGCGGCCGTCGCAAGCGCACGTGCCCAGCTAGCAGGCGATGCGCAAGCGCCGGCACGCATCGATGAACTCATCAGGCAGCTTGGTTTGAAGGAGTAGACCTTGACCAGAAAGGGCAGGCGCCTCGCTATCATCAGCGGAGCAGGCTTCACTTTGGCCATCGCGGTAGGGCTCATCCTGTTTGCGTTGCGTGACAGTGTCGTCTTCTTCTACGGGCCGACCGAGATGGCCGAAAAGGCGCCGCCGCGAGGAACCCGTCTGCGCATCGGCGGCCTGGTGAAACGTGGCTCACTTACCTATGGTGGATCGTCGACTGTCGTCTTCGCGGTGACCGACCTGAAGCACGACATCAAGGTCAGCTACACTGGATTGCTGCCGGATCTCTTCCGTGAAGGACAGGGCGTCGTGGCCGAGGGCACGGTGGAGGGTCCAGGCCTCTTTCATGCCGATACTGTGCTCGCCAAACACGACGAGCGATACATGCCGAAGGACGTTGCCGACAAACTCAAGCAACAAGACACTTGGCGCAACGAAAGATCCGCGCGAGCGCAATAGCGCCGCCTTCCGCGAAACGTCGCAGCCGATGGAATCGAAAGAATGATCGTCGAAACCGGACATTACGCGCTCGCTCTGGCTCTCGCCGTCGCGCTGCTTCAGTCAGTTCTGCCGCTCTGGGGGACCCGCAGTGGTGATTCTGGACTCGCTTCCATTGCGGTCCCGGCCGCAATTACCCAGTTCCTATTGTTGGGCTATGCCTTCGCGGCACTGACTTACGCCCATGTGGTGTCCGACTTCAGTCTCGTAACAGTCGCCGAGAACTCGCTCACCACCAAACCACTTGTATACAAAATCGCCGGCGTCTGGGGCAATCACGAAGGATCCATGCTGCTTTGGGTTCTGATCCTCGCGGCCTTCGGAGCGACAGTAGCGATTCTCGGGCGCGGTATGGCGAGGGAACTGCGTGCCAATACGCTAGCGGTCCAAGGCTGGATATCCCTTGCCTTCCTCTGCTTCATCCTGTTCACGTCCGATCCCTTCGTGCGACGGTTTCCGGCGCCCTTCGAAGGTCAGGACCTCAATCCGCTGCTTCAAGACCCGGGCCTTGCGATACACCCGCCGCTCCTTTACCTCGGTTATGTCGGTTCCTCGATCGTGTTCTCGTTCGCGGTGGCGGCGCTGATCAGCGGCCGACTAGACGCCGCTTGGGCGCGCTACGTTCGGCCTTGGGTACTGATTGCCTGGATCTTTCTGACGCTTGGTATCGCCATGGGCTCGTATTGGGCCTATTACACCCTAGGCTGGGGCGGGTTCTGGTTCTGGGATCCGGTCGAGAACGCGTCGCTCATGCCCTGGCTTGCGGGGACCGCGCTCCTGCATTCGGCTGCCGTCATGGAGAAGCGCGAAGCCCTCAAGATCTGGACACTGTTCCTGGCGATACTTACATTTTCACTATCGTTGCTAGGCACCTTCCTGGTGCGCTCAGGGGTGCTGACCTCCGTCCATTCCTTCGCAAGCGACCCAGCGCGCGGCGTCTTCATCCTGGTCATCCTGACGGCGTTCATCGGCGGCTCCCTTGCGCTTTATGCTTGGCGCGCGCCTTCGCTGAGCCAGCGTAGTCTGTTCGCGCCCGTGTCACGTGAGAGCGCGCTCGCAGTCAACAACCTGCTGCTCACCACCTGCTGCGTTACGGTGCTGACCGGCACGCTCTATCCGCTCGCGCTCGAGGCTCTGACCGGGGACAAGATCTCGGTCGGCGCACCGTTTTTCAATTTGACGCTCGGTCCGCTAGTAGCGCTGATCGTTCTGCTGATGCCGCTCGGTCAGTCGCTCGCCTGGAAGCGTGGCGACCTGCTCGGCGCGGCGCAACGAGTGACGGTCGCAGCCTTGGGGGGCCTCGTGGTAGCCCTTGTGCTCGTTGCTGTCATCCGAGGCGGCCCCGTCCTCGCCGCGGTCGGTCTCGGACTCGCCGTCTACCTCATCGTCGGTTCGTTCACCGATGTGGCGTCGCGTATCTGGGCACGTGGGCAGCCCGCTCGGGTGATGCTGGCCCGAGCAGTAGGGCTGCCGCGCTCCACCTGGGGTGCGGCGATCGCTCACGCTGGCCTTGGCGTGACACTCATGGGCTTGGCGGCGACCGGTTGGGGCGTGGAGCGGATCGCGACCGTCAAGCTAGGCCAGGGGATCGATCTCGGCCCCTATCAAGCCACCATCGAGAATCTTCGATCGCGACAGGGCCCGAACTATTCCGAGGTCCTGGCCTATACGGTCATCAGCAGGGGCGGCGCGACCGTGGCCACCGTCGAGCCCGCCAAGCGCAGTTTTCCCGCACGACAGACCACCGTCACCGAGGCAGGCCTCGTGACGCTGGGTTTTGGCCAGATCTACATTTCGCTCGGAGACCAGCACGCCGATGGTTCGATCGATGCGCGCATGTTCTGGAAACCGCTTGTGACGGCCATCTGGATCGGCGCCGTCATCATTGCGTTCGGAGGGATCGTATCGTTGTCCGATAGACGCCTCAGAATCGGCTTCGCACGCCGTGCAGCGCGCGTCCGCGCCGCCGCCAACCCCGCAGCACCGCAGCCCGCCGAATGACTTCGCTTCGTCGCATTCTCCTGCTTTCGATCTTACTTGCAGGCCTCGCGCCCAGCTTAGCAAGGGCAGTACAGCCAGACGAGGTCCTGCTCGACCCGAAACTTGAGGCACGCGCGCGGGCTATTTCCGCCGGGCTGCGCTGCCTCGTCTGCCAAAACGAGTCGATCGACGATTCGAAAGCAGAACTCGCGCGAGATCTCCGACTGCTGGTGCGCGAACGCCTTAATCTCGGCGAGAGCGACGAGCAGGTCAGCGCCTTTCTGGTGAAGCGTTACGGGAACTTTATCCTGCTGAAACCACCACTCAAGTTGGAAACCGCCTTCCTTTGGGGAATGCCGGCTTTGGTGCTCGTAGCGGGCGGGATTGCTCTCCTGTTCGGATTGCGCCGCCTGCGGTCCACGCCGGCAGTGCCCTTAAGCCAAGCCGAGCGGGATCGGCTCGCGGCTGTGTTAGACGCCGATACTCCGCTATAGGCATTTCCCGATGGTCAAGCCGTCTTAGCTTCGGAGGCGCGCGGAGTCGTTCCACGGCAGCGACCCCGGAAGCGCACCCTTTCCGCTGCATGCGCTCGTCATTCTCCCGCGCCGCGAAGTGCTGCGGCTGCGGCGATTGGGGCGAGGGCGACGGATGCGAGTCCGAGCGCGCAGAGGACCAGAAAGGGCGTCAGAAAGGGCACTGTGCCACTCTGCGCCGCGGAGACACCGAAGATCAGCACCGGTACGGCTAGTGGCACGACGAGGATCGACAGCAAAAGACCGCCGCGCCGCAGCGTGACGGTAAGGGCTGCACCGATTGCTCCCAGAAAGGTGAAAGCCGGCGTACCAACCAACAACGTCGCTGCCACCGCCCGGAGCGCCGGGCCGTCCAAGTCCAACATCAGGCCAAACAAAGGCGAGAGCATCACGAGCGGCAGCCCCGTGACAAACCAGTGGGCCACGCACTTCACCAGAACAATGAGTTCTAGGGGCGCAGGCGACAGCAACATCTGGTCCAGCGAACCGTCCTCGTGATCCGCCTGGAACAGACGGTCGAGGCCCAATAGACTCGCGAGGAGCGCCGCTATCCACAGAATGGCTGGACCGATGCGTGACAGCAAGTTCAGGTCAGGTCCGATCGCGAAAGGTACGACCGTCACGAGACTGAGGAAGAAGACCAGGCCGAGAACGCCGCCTCCACCGATGCGGCGCGCCAGCATGAGGTCGCGAAGAAAAACGACGAGGAGAATACGGGTCATGGCCCCCATCCGGTGTCGCCATCGCGTCGAGACCGCTCCCGGGAAATCGGAAGAGCGGCGTGACCTCTTCTCTCCCGACCTTGAGACAGACGGCTACGGGGGGGCCGACCGCACCCGAACGGGACGACCCTCACCTCGCTCCGAGCCTGACTTGGATTGTCCCCGGCAGACCGAGTGGTTCGTGGGTCGCGGCGAGCATCAATCCTCCGCTTCCGAGATGGTCGGCGACAATGGCCTTCAGCAAGGCGCGGGCGTGCCGGTCGAGCGCGGTTAGCGGCTCGTCGAGCAGCCATAGAGGGCGATCGGCAATCAGGAGCCGGGCCAATGCGACACGGCGACGCTGCCCCGCGGAGAGATAGCCGACAGGCAGATCGAGAACGTGGGCTAACTCCATACGGTCCAGCGCCTCTAACGGGGTTAGCCGACCTCGCCCCAAAATTCCCAGGCCGATCTCGAGGTTTTCGCGGGCGGTCAACGCCGATTTCAGCCCGTCGAGATGGCCCACGTAGTGGAGGCGCTCTGCCAGGGGCGCCGAATCCGTGGCTTCGGACTCCACCCACGACATGCGGCCGGATCCCAGTGGCAAGAAACCGGCGATTGCGCGCAAAAGCGTGGATTTGCCCACGCCATTGGGACCCGTCACTTCGGCGATTTCGCCCGAGCCCAGTCTCAAAGACACCCCGCCGAACACCACGCGCTCGCCGCGCGCGACGGACAGATCCTCGATGAGGAGATGGCACCGCTGCGTGATATCCATTTTCATTTCCGGTTACCCGTTGTCTCGTTCGGATCGTTTTCGAATGCCCGGTTGGAGGGCTTATCGAAATGAACGATTCTGGATCAGCGTGTTCGAGCGAAAGGCGGCGCCGTTGGGGAGAGCCGCCCAAGAGGATGAGGAAGTTCAGTTCTTCGGGGCTGCCCACTAGAAGGATGCGAGCCCGATTGAGAACGTCAGCAGCAAGATGTGCCACGCGATGACCCATGCAAACTGGCCGCGTGATAGAAGGACTGGATTGGGGCGCATCACAACTTTTATCCGGAAGCGTGTCGAAAAGGGGCGGGTATGCCCTCAAACGGCTTTCAGCGGATGGTCCATCGTCCCAACTTGGCTGCCTCGGCCGCAACCTGGGACACGCGACGCCTTCCCAGCATGGTCTGCGCCCGCCGGTTAGCCGACGCCCCTTCGATGCATAATCCGGGGGGCGGCGGTTGCGAAGGGGACGTTCCCAAGCACGGCTCTCAGGCAAGAGAGAGGGTGTCCCAGGTCTCAGCGAGCGCAGCTGCGAGTTCCGCTATGTGGGTATCCCCGTGATATGGCGACGGCGTGATGCGCAGACGCTCCGTCCCACGGGGAACGGTCGGATAGTTGATCGGCTGGATATAGATGGCGTGGCGCTCTAGTAGGCGATCGGCTGCCGCCTTGCACAATTCCGCATCGCCGACAATCACAGGCACGATGTGGGTTTCGGTCGGGAGTACCGGAAGCCCGGCGGCTCGGAGCGCTCGTTTCGTTGCAGCGGCTTGCCGTTGGTGTGCTTCGCGCTCGGCAGACGAGTGCTTCAGGTAACGAACGGACGCACGGGCCGCGGCAGCAATTGGTGGAGGGAGTGCCGTCGTGAAGATGAATCCGGGCGCGAAGCTGCGCACCGCGTCGCAGATCGATCGCGACGCCGAGATATAACCGCCAACGCAGCCGAATCCCTTGGCGAGGGTACCCTCGATCACGGTCACGCGGTGCATCACGCCATCACGCTCGCTGATCCCGCCCCCGTGAGCGCCGTAGAGGCCGACCGCGTGAACCTCATCGAGGTAGGTCATCGCGCCATACCGGTCCGCAAGGTCGCAGATGGCGCCGATCGGGGCCACATCGCCATCCATCGAGTATACGGACTCGAACACGACAAGCTTGGGGCGGTCTCCCGCCTCGCGCAGCAACGCCTCAAGGTGACCGAGATCGTTGTGGCGGAAAATCCGCTTTTCGCAACTTGATTGACGGACGCCTTCGATAATCGAATTGTGGTTGAATGCATCAGATAAGACCACGCAGTCTGGGATCAGCTTACCGATCGTCGAGATGCTGGCCTGGTTCGATACGTAGCCGGAGGTGAAGACGAGGCTCGCTTCCTTGCCATGCAGATCAGCAAGCTCGCCCTCTAAATCAACCAAGGGCGAATTATTTCCGGCGATGTTGCGCGTTCCACCCGCTCCGGCGCCGCAGCGGTGTGCCGTCGCGGTCAGCGCGCTCACGACCTCCGGATGCTGTCCCATGCCGAGATAGTCATTCGAGCACCAAACCGTGATCTCTGTAACGGTTCCGTCAGACCGGCGCCATTTGGCGACTGGGAAGCGGCCGGAGATGCGTTCGATGTCGGCGAACACGCGATAACGCTGCTCTCCGTGCAGGCGTTCAAGAGAGTCGTGGAAATAACGTTCGTACGCTTGGGCCGCACAATTGTTATCGTCCGTAGCGAACGTCCCGTTGAGCGACGTCAACGCTCTTTGCGCCGGCAATACATCCACACACAAATGTCTATTACCGACGCTTCCGTGTGTCGGATGCCTTGCTTGACACCTTGCCGATACGTCTAGATCGTCCATCGCAATTTCCTCTGACCGTCGCTCGACCGTAGCTCATCACGCAGAGCACTTCGCACTCGTCTTAGTTATAATTTGCATGACCCCTGGTTATGATCAGGCGCCGCCTGAGGCAGCTCACGTATGGCCTACGTCTGGGTCCCTTTCGGGAAACCTACGCCCGTTCCAGTGCAACTATCGCCGAGGCGGCTTTGCCGTCCTCCGTGACGGCGGCTGAATTGCAGGGCTGCGAACCAGGCATAGAGACCGGTGCCTTGCGTGAGGTCCGAATAGAAACCTGTTCGACGATGCGGCCGTTTTCCATGACGACAATACGGTCTGCCTTTTGCACGGTGGCGAGTCGATGAACAATCACGATGGTGGTGCGTTGGTCCGCCATGCGATCGAGCGCCTGCCGCCCCAGTCGTTCGCTTTCGGCGTCGAGCGCGGAAGTCGCCTTATCAAGCAGCAGCACCGGTGCGTTCTTCACGATCGCGCGCGTAATAGCGAGGCGTTGGCGTTGGCCGACTCAGAGGATCACTCCGCGCTTGCTGACCGCTTTGGTCGCGGCCCGCGACACCTCGTCGAGCGAGGCCTCCGGTCGGACAAAGCGGATGTTCTCGGCGATACTGCCAGAGAAGATAACCGGATCCTGAGGCACGAGGGCGAACTGCCGCCTGATATTGACCGCATCGAGCGTCGCGCGGGCGGTCGCGGCGAAGCGGGCCGCTTCAAAATTCGTTTCGAGCGAATCGCTTCTGCGCCACGGCCTCGGCTTCGAAGGCTTGCATGATGCGCACGTCGCCCAGATTCAAACGCCATCGCGGTCGCGAGATTGTCCTGGACGCCGAAGAAGCATCAGTCCGGTGAGATCGACTACACCGGCCAGGATCAGCAAAATCGGCGATAGTTCGTTGCGCACGGCACTCAACGATGCCGCCCATATCATACTGACCAAGCGGCTCAAGGGCTGTTCACAACTGAAGAGCTGGGCGATGCGGATCACCAAGGCGCGCCGGCATGAGCAAGGCCAAGGTGGGGCTCGCCCGCCGACTGGCGGTGATCGTGCATCGCATGCTTGCCGAAGGAGCCCCCTTCAACGCTACAGCAGTCTGACAAGAGGCGCGCAACAGTTCGGGCAGGTCACGACACCAGGCCTTCTCGAAGCGAAGTCCCTTCGCCGGGACGATGGATCACGTTAGGCCGTAAGCTTCGCGGTGACATGACGATCACGCGGATTAGATCGGCCAGCCTTATCCTCTTCCAATCCCATCGGGTGGCGGCCTCGCGCCGACCCCGTACAGAAGCGAGATCCCGGCGAGTGGACAACGCAAAAAGGGGATTGGCTGATCGAGGCCCCGTTACGGCAGCGAAGCATTTAAGGCAGCAATGGAAGCAGCTACTAGTGAAGCGACGCACGAGGCAGATTCGATCGGAGAGTGGCTTTCGACATTGGTGTCGCCTGTCCGTAACGACGCGGCCGAAAAATTGAACTACAAGAACTAGAGACGTCAACGGCCTCACCTGCAGATCGCAACGACACCGGCACATCAGTGAGGCCGGGGAGTTGCATTCACGCCGGCGCATCCCGAGTCATTTCGGCGTTAGGGGTCAGAAGCTCTCCGTGGCCAAACATCCATAGTTCGCCAAGGCGTCATTCCCCGCGGGCATTAATTTCATGCCCCTTTATTGCTTTCGAATCTAGGCACCGACGTTAATCTAACCTGTGCGTAGTTAATGAGACCACCTGCGCACGAATGCCGTCATTGCCTCATTCGGCGAAATACAACTGGTCAGAGGAGAGAGATCATGAGACGCACAGTACTAGCACTTTCCGCCGCCCTCGGCGCTGGCGCTATAGCAACCGCAGTCTTCGCGCAGCAACCACAGCTTCCACCACCCGACGATTGGCATGCCACCAGTCGCTATCTTCCTGAATACACGAAAGATGGCGACCTTATTTTGCCAAAGAACTTTCACGAATGGGTTTATGTTGGTTCGCCAACAACGCCCAATTTTTTAAACCCCCCCCAAGCCAATTTCCCTGAATTTCATAACGTATATATCGAGCCTGGTTCTTACGATATCTACAAGAAAACGGGCGCCTTCCCTGAAGGAACAATCTTCGTGAAGGAACTGCAGCTCCTGCAGCCCGCCACTAATCCGGACGGTTCGAGAGCCGAGCCATCGGGGCGCGGATTCTTCCCGGGCGCCTTCAACGGGGCGGATGTGACTGTCAAGGACACCAAGAGATATAAGGCTACCGATGGCTGGGGCTATTACAACTTCAACCACCATGAACCCAAGGCGGCCACCGCTAAGGTCCGGCCGATCGAGGAATGCGCCTACTGCCACATTGCAAGTGCAAAACGAGATGACGTATGGACGCAGTTCTATGCGTTGCTCGACCAGGTACCGGTACCGCCAGGCCAGACTATAAAAAAATAAGGAGAACCACGATGAAATTCCTCAGAAGTGCGGCCGTGGCGTCCGCGTCCTTCATCGTCGTGACCGTCGGGTGCCTTGTCTCGCAGCCCGTAGATAGCCAGCCCGCCCCTGCGCAGGAACAACTGGTTGATGCGGCAGGCAACATGCATATCCCGAAGAAGTACCGAACGACCTACGAATTCCTTGGGAGCTGGTCTGTCGCAGGTGATAAGGGTGCTAAGGAGATTCACGTCGTCTACGCTTCGGCCGGAACTGCGGCGGCCTATCGCACGACGGGAAAATTCCCCGAAGGTTCGATCCTCGTGAAGGAAGTTTACGGCGCGGCCACTTCGGGTATGACGACCGGGACGGTCAGCCATCAAGACATTCTCAAAGGCTGGTTCATGATGGTGAAGGACAGTAATAACAGCCACCCCGATAATAAGCTATGGGGCAACGGTTGGGGCTGGTCGTGGTTCGACGCGGGTAACCCGGTGAAAACGACCTCAACGAACTTTCGCTCAGATTGTCTAGGCTGCCACATCCCTGCCAAGGCGACTGACTGGATCTATTTGCAAGGCTATCCCGGACTGAAGAAGTGACGGATCGTTAGCCAACTTCGCTTGAATGTTACGTGGGTAAAACCGCGACTTGATGCAGAAGAAAGGTAGAGTCATGGAGTCCAGCAAAAAGCTCGGCAGATGTATTTGTGGATCGATGATGATCTTTGCGGTGTCGTTTTCGGCACCGCAAGGGAGTCTAGCGGCCAATCCAGCTGCCGACAAAAAAATCACAAAGCAATTCCTTACGTCGGGCCAAGTGGACCTCGTACGAGAGGTGGTGACGCTGCCGCTCCATCGTGGGCGTCTTTCTTCGGGAGAAATTGTTTGGTTCGTGCTTACCGACGTAAGTGATTTTGCTACTTCGAAAAAGATGGGGCTCACATGGGCGCCAAGTCTCGCTAAGGCCAAAGACCTGACGAGCACACGGGTTGCGGAAATGGACGACTCGGGTAACTTCACGTTCAAATCGGGCCGGATCGATTTCTCACCGTCCCAGAGGTTAGTGGGGGGCGAGGCGCCCAATTTTTTTCCTCCTAAAACGGCGCGAGCCGGGTCTGTTGGGGATGCGCACTACAGCCCATTGGTTCGGGTGACGAACGATAAAGACATTGTCTTTAATGCTCCGGTCATCGCGTTCAATGTCGGACCCGAAAGGATCTCGTTCTGCAACGGCAGTCCTGATTACTCTGTCGTGACGGACTCCGTGGCGAGCATCTGTCCTGATAAGGGCACCGTTGACTTGAAACTTCGGTTCGGCTTTGCGAACGGTAAACACCTGCGTTATCTCAGTTTTGACGCCAACTCCGAGGAGACAGCGACCCTCGAGTCGTCCACCTTTGCGCCGGGGGAAAGCGACATTCTTCAGAGCGGCGCGACCGAGGTGATCTATACGATTGTGAACGGCAAGATGGGTGTGAAAGATCCGAACCGCCAGGGGCTCGACAGCGCCCTCAACGGAGAGGGTCCCTCACTCGACGTCCTCGCGCACTTCACGGAGATCAGTGCCGGATACTCTCCGATGTGGGATGTACAACTGGCCGAGTGGACCAAGGAGGCTATCTCGAAGGATCAACGGAAATTGATCACTGACGGCGACGATCTCGAATCCAAAAGTGCGTCAGGCTTACTGGTGAGCCCTGCGGGGGGGCCGGTGAAGACGACGGGGAATCTGGTGAATTGTCCGGTCGTAGGCTTCACCAACGAATAATCTCCGGGCCACATAACTGCGCTCACCCTGTTCATGCGGGAGCGCAATTGGTCTCTTAGCCACTGACGCTTACGAGCATACTCTTGGCCGGTGATGGCGATTAACCTCGGTGGGCACTAACCGTTCATTGTCAAACATAAATAGCCCGAACGGGAATAACGCGTGGCAGGCCGTTTGATTTACGCGCGGGATCGGATTTGGGTTTCAATGCAAGGACTCGTACCCGCGCGAGCAGACGCGGATACCGGACAGATGATGGCCCAGCAGGCAAAAGAAGCCATGTTCCGATTTGTTACTCAAGACAGTTGTTCTTTCTGGCCGCTGGTATCGCAGCCAGCGCTATCCTAGGGCTCACTGTCGCGCTGTATGTGGGAAAGAAGTACATCGCGTGGAGACATTCCGGCGATCCGCTGAACGGGCAAGCGATGCTTACCAGCAAGGGTGATTGGGGCCGGCCGGTGCGGGGATCTCACTGTGCGCGTGAGAGCATCGCACCATGGGACCGTTAGTCGCACATCAGGGGGTAGCCCTTCAGGTGAGGCGAGAGAACCATCGCCTCAAAAAACCAGGTCGTGTGCGCGAGGTGCCACTTTGCAGGGCTCGCATCGGGCGTCGACTGCACCGTTGCGTCCGCGTCAGAAAGAGGTTCGCCGAGCCTCTCGCTCGTGTGCCGGACCTCGCCGTAGAACCGCTCCAGGTCGCTGAGTGCGAGCGCGGACTGAAAAAGATGCGCAGGGGGCAATGCAAGTCCTTACGATGACTTCGGGATGGGCTAAAAAACGGGCAAGGCGCCGTGCATCCCGGACGATATGGGATATTCTGAGCTCGGGAATCTCAAAGCCGTGTCCGGCCGTCCAAACCTCGCCACCTTGTCGCGTTGTGAGCGACTTCGCGGGGGCGGCGAGGATACTTGGCAAACGATTTACAATGCACACGCAGTCAGGCTGCGCCCGCCGCAGGCCACACGTACCGCGGTCGCCGTCAGGCGGCGTTCCTCCGCGGCAACTTCCAATGCGGGCGGACGAAGTGGCAGGTGTAGCCGTTCGGATAGCGTTCCAGGTAATTCTGGTGCTCGGGCTCGGCCTCCCAGAGATTGCCAGCGGGCGAGAGC
This sequence comes from Bradyrhizobium erythrophlei, assembly GCA_900129675.1. Classification (GTDB taxonomy): domain Bacteria; phylum Pseudomonadota; class Alphaproteobacteria; order Rhizobiales; family Xanthobacteraceae; genus Bradyrhizobium; species Bradyrhizobium erythrophlei_A. Next base: position 1,572,662 of record FSRD01000002.1, read on the forward strand.
TCGGTCACAACCTTTCCCGGCCACAGCCCTGAGGCCTCGACATCGGCAATGGTGTCCTCGGCGACGCGGCGCTGCTCCTCGCTCGTGTAGAAAATCGCCGACCTGTAGCTTGTGCCCCTGTCGTTTCCCTGCCGGTTGGGCGTCGTCGAGTCGTGGATCTGGAAGAAGAACTCCAGCAGGTCGCGGAAGCTCGTCTGACTCGGGTCGAACATGATCTCAATCGCTTTCGGCTCCGCTTGAGCTGCCGCGGGAAGTCCCTCGTCTCGGGTGTCACGACTGCGAGGGTCGCGCCGACGCTCTCGAACCCATCCTTCGCGGCCTGGAGGGCGCACAGCTCAGCGGTGCAGAACGGACACCAGTCGCCTCGGAAGAAACTCAGGACGAGTGTCCGCTGCGGCGCAACTGCTCGGAGGAGTGGAGATGGCCTCGGCGTCTGGCAGAAGGAAGTCTGGCGCGGTATCCCCGACCTTCAACGAGTGCGATGCCACGTCTGTATCGCGCAGCCAGCCCACGAGGTGGCTGTATGCCTCCCAGTCAGCGGCGCTGAACGTCATCAACGGCTCGGTGCGAATCCGGGCGAGTGTCTCGTCGGTCTGGTTTGGCATCGATAAGGCGTCAGGCCGCGGATCGATTGGCTGGAAGCGGTCGGCCGCCGGCGTGCATGTTGTGGTCATGCGGGCGCGCTCGCCATCTCCGGGAGCGTTGCGTGCGGCATGTCCCGGTGGGGGGCTTCGACCGACCAGTCGCGAAGCCGCGCGACCTTCACGAAAGCGTCCAGCGCCGGCGAGTAGCGGCGCCCCTGCACAGCCAGCAGCCGCACCTCCCGCGAAACCGGGTCGCCTTCGAGCGGAATGGTCTTGAGCGTCGGAAGGCGCGGCATGTGCTCGGGCGCGAGTATCACGCCGAAGCCAGCCGCGGCCATGTGCTGCAGGTGCAAGTCGTGACCGCTGCAGTGGCCCAAGTGGGGCGGTTCCTCGGGGAAATACAACCGTTGGATCTTCGCGGCGACGTCGCATCCGGCGCGTTCCAGCAAGACGGTCTCGCGGAGGTCGTCGATGCCGATCGAGGGACGGTTTGCGAGCTGGTGTGTCGGCGCGAGAACCGCGACGTAGCGCTCCTCGAACAGCAACCAGTCGTCGATGCGGGCGGGCATGTCCTGCATTTCCCCGACTATTGCGGCGTTGATCTCCCCCTCAAGCAAGAGGTCGACGAGCTTCTCCGCTGCGCCCTCGCGCAGCTCGACGTGAAGTCCAGGGACGAACTTTGCGATCTCCGCGATCAGATCGAGGACGAGCGACGCCGAGATAGAGGGGGCGAGGCCGATCTTCAGTGGCGCGACCTCCTTGCGTTGGAACTCCTTGGCTCTGCGACGCGCCGTCTCTGCCGAGGCCAGTGCGCGCGCCAGCATCGGAAGGACTTCCTTTCCAAGGTCGGTGAGCTGCGTCAGCTGGCGCTCGCGGTAGATCAACTGGCCGCCGAGCTCCTGCTCGAGCTTCTGCACCGCCTTGGTCAGGGCGGGCTGCGTGACATTGCATTGCTCGGCCGCGCGGGTGAAGTTGAGTGTGGACGCGACGGCGAGGAAGTAGCGAACTTGATGAAGCTCCATGGGTTGTTCTCCGTTAAGTTGCTCCTGTCTATACTCACGAGCCTAGCCTTTGCACTCGACGACGTGACGGAGCAGGCCGCAATCATGGCGCATGGATGCCACTTGCATGCACACGTTGGAACGGCTCGGTCTATTGGTTTGGACGCACGGACACGCTTTCTGGAGCCTCTGAGAGCCGGGCTAGTGCGCGGCGAGGTGGGCGAGGACCGGGATCAGTTCGGACACGGAGCTCACTGAGTAGGAAGTCGGCAAATGCCCGTGCGGCAGGCTTTATGGTCTTTCCGCTGACGAAGAGCGCATTCACTTCCATCGAGCCGAAATCCCAGTCAGGCAGTACCCGCACGAGCTGCCCGGCCTCGAGCTCTGCCCGCGCGCTGTTTTCGCTCGACGCGGCGATCCCGAGCCCAGCGACGGCGCTTGCCGTGGCTCCTTCGTTGATGGTGATAGCGAGCTGGCTGTCAACGCGCACGGAGGTGACGCGACCGTCCTTGCGGAAGGAGAAAGTCGGCGAGGGGTGCGCCGGACCGATGAGCACCGAGTGGTGCGCGAGGTCCGACGGCATCTTGGGCGTGCCGCGCTCCCGTAGGTAGTCCGGGGAGGCCATGAGTATCCTCGGCTGGTGGATGATTTTGCGCGCCATCGCGCTCGAGTCGGGCAGGGCGCCGAACCGGAACGCCACATCGATGCCCTCGGTCACGAGGTCTTGGCAGCGGTCGTTCGCCACGAGCTCGATCTTCAGCGCCGGGTGCTGCTTCATAAACGCGGGAAGCCGCGGGATGATATCCCTGAGCACGAAACTTGACGACGTGCCGACGCGGAGCGAGCCGCGCAACTCTCCCGTTCCGCGCGCCTCGTGGTCGGCCTCGTCGAGCGCCGCCAGGATCGCCTCGACGCGCATCAGGTACGTCGCGCCGGCCTCGGTCAGCGTCACCGCTCGCGTGGTGCGGCTGAAGAGCGTCGCGCCGACCTCCTCCTCGAGCGCGGCGATCAGCCGGGATGCTGACGGCTGCGACAGGCCGAGCTCGCGGCCAGCACTGGAGAAGTTGCCGACGCGCGCGGCACGGGCAAACAGTCTTAGTGCTGAGAGTCGATCGTTCATCGCTCGGTGCGCTCGCTGCGGGCTACACGAAGGCCGGGGCCAGCGCGAAGGCTGTCAGGATCGAATCGAGCGCGGCGGCGACCGCCACCACAGCGCGGACGGCGGCGATCCTAAGCCCCCCGTGCTCGTCTGAAGCGAAAAAGGGCGACACGGGCTCGTCGCCTTCCAGCAAAAGAAACTGCGTCGGAAGCGGGCGAAACGGTTCGAATGAAACTTTGGTTGGCGGAACAAAGAATGCCTTGTCCGTATCCGAACTTTGAGCGGCGTGATTTACGTCAAATCCCGGTTCGGGATGCGCCAAGCGTCCGATAAATGCGCGCATTGTAACCTCGCGTGTGGGGATTCGCCGTTTCCCGACAAAATTCTTGAAACGTAATTTGACGGTTTGGCGTGCCGCGTTCTATTGCTCGCAGGGTGGTGTGAGGTTCGCTTGCGGTTGCATGTTCATAAGCAAATCGCTTAGGAACAACGGGGGGCGAGGGCTCTAATCTTTTGCTGCCGCATCCGTCGACCGGATGAGTAGCCAAGGGAGGATGATCAGCGGTGTAGCTGACACGGCAGATGGCAATTTGCGCCAATGATCGGTGCACTCGGTACGAATGCGCCTGAAGAGGATGCCGTTCGCCGGCTCAGAAACTCTATGGCTGCTGCGGTTTCATATTGAGGATGTCCGCCATCCGGCAGAGCTCGGGAAACGTACGCGCCTTCATCTTTCGCATCAGGTGGGTGCGATGCACCTTTACTGTAGCCTCCGCGATGCCGATATCGTTGGCTATTTGTTTGTTTAGGCGACCCGCCACGACAAGGAGCATGACCTCACGCTCGCGGGAGCTGAGCTCGTCGAAACGCGCCCTGAGCATGGCAAATGCTCGTTCACTCTCCTGACGGGTGCGATCGCGAGCGAGGCCGGCCTCGACGGCGTCAAGAAGATCCTGAGGACGGAACGGTTTTGTAAGGAACTCGATTGCACCCCCCTTCATCGCTTGCACGGTCATCGGCACGTCGGCATGGGCTGTAATGAAGATGATCGGCACTTGCCTGTTCGCAGCGGCAAGGTCGCGCTGAAGCTCAAGACCGCTTCGCCCTGGCATGCGCACGTCGAGGACCAGGCAAGCGGGCCCCTCTGGTGGATCGGCCCTGAGAAAATCGGGAACAGAGGAAAATTGACGGGCATGTAAGCCGACCGTCTCCAACAGCCGCACGACCGAGTCCCGAAACTCAGGATCGTCATCGATGACCAAGACGCTGGGATCTGCGTTACCCATTCCCGGTATCCCGCATTCAAGGGGAGCGCATTCTTCCCACAAACGACGCTATTTTACGCCCAATCCATCGAGATGAAAAGTATGTGTTGCCTGAGCGGATGGCCCAAGGCCTAAGCACATCGCTTAGGGGCGCCGCTATTGCATTGCTGGGAAATGTCGCTGACAGTGCAACTGCATGCAGGCGAGGTACTGGTGCCGCTGGTATCGTGTAGCGAGGAAGTTACATGGAAGCCGCGATGTTGAACCGTGCACTGATTTCCATCGTCGATGATGATCAATCTTTTCGTGAATCAATGCGACAACTCGTGATATTGTTGGGCTACACTGTCGAAGCGTTTCCGTCAGCAGCCGATTTCCTCGCATCGCGTCTCCTGCCTGAAACCGCCTGCTTGGTCACCGACGTTCAAATGCCTGGCATGACTGGAGTTGAGTTGCACAGACATTTGGTCGACGCTGGATACGCGATTCCGACGATCCTCGTTACTGCATACCCCGATGAAGCCATCAGGGATCAGGCCCTAAGGGACGGGGTTGTTTGCTTCCTCAGCAAGCCGGTGGACGCGGACCATCTCGATCGATGCCTGCGCTCGGCTCTGCAGCCCGGTACGCCGAACGAAGACAATTCATGAGTCCTCCTGGGCCGCAGGCAGGGTGAACTGAAATACGGCCCCCTGAGGCTCATTGGCACTTACCCACAACCGGCCTCCATGATGATTGATTATGGTCTGGCAGATCGAGAGACCCATCCCGACCCCGCTGGTCTTGGTGGTGTAAAAGGGTTCGAAGACTTGCTCGAGATTTCCCGGATCAATGCCAGGCCCTGAATCGTGCACTGCGACGAAGATGCCGCCGCTTTGGCTTTGCTCGGTTCTAATCGACAACTCTCGCGCCCTGTCCTCAACTGAGCTCATGGCTTCAACCGCATTGAGGATCAAGTTGACGAGGACTTGTTGCAGTTGAACGCGATCGCCCCGAATAGCAACCAGCCCACTCATCAGGTGGGTGCGGACAACGATTTTGTTCTTTGTGATTGTGCTTCGCACCATCACAATCACCTCGTCGATCGCTTCATTGAGGTCAAACCGCTCTTTTCGCGGAGGCGCTTTCTTGATTTGATCACGCATCCGTCCGACGATATCCGTAGCCCGGTCGACGTCCCTGACGACACAACCGAGCGCTATCTGGGCCTTATCCAGATTTGGCGGACTCATTTCCAAAAAGCGCATCCCCGCCCAAGCGTTGTTGCGGGCGGTTGCGATCGGATGCAGGATTTCGTGTGAGAGCGAGGCGGCCAATTCTCCCATCATGTTCACGCGGTTCAAGTGAGCGAAATCCGATTGCATCTGCTGCAACCGCGCCAACGCTTGTGTGCGATCTTCGGTGTCAGTCAGCAGAGAATACCAGCGAACAATGCGGTCGGAGGCATCCCGGACCGGAATGCCGCGGATCTCAAACCAACGAAATTCGCCGTCGAAGCGCCTCACGCGTGCTTCGGTCCCATAGGGAACGCCGGCGGCGATCGATTTTGTGAAGACTTCAGCGAGATGGGGAAGATCATCGGGATGTATCGTTCCGTTTGTGCCCCAGTTCCTCAGATCTTCCAGTGACTGGCCGCAATACTCAAAGATTTGACGATTTACGGCTTCGAGGTCACCATTCGGGGCCAAGACCGCAACGAGGCCCGGTATCCCGTCAATCGCCGAGCGCAAACTTCGCTCACTTTCACGCAAGGCTTGCTCGGTACGCTTGCGTTGCGTCACATCGACGGTCGAATTCATAGCCTCCAACAGCGCGCCCTCGGAGGAAAACAGGTGATGGCTGGTTCCTTCAAGGTATTTGACTGTTCCATCAGGAAGTAAGATTCTGAACTCGGTTGTGAAATCCGTTTTCTGGCGCACTGCTTCTTGAACTGTTTCCCTCACTCGGTCTCGATCGTCTGGGTGGATTCGTTGCCGCATATCCTCACGGCTTGGAAGGCCCTGCAGCGGATCAAACCCCCAGATTCTGTAGCTCTCGTCGGACCAATAAATAAATTGCTTCGTTGTCGCACTATAGACCCAATTTCCGCTACGGCTCAGCCTCTGTGCTTGGCTTAGCCAGGCTTCGCTGCGGCGCAGCCGGTCCTCGGCCCGCTTGCGCTCGGTCAGATCGAGGACGAACGCAAGGCGGTCGCCTCCTTCCTTGAACAGCGTGGCGCCCACAAGCACCGGAACGCGGCTGCCGTCTTTCCGAAAATACTCCTTCTCGAAGGGCTGAACGATGCCGGTTGAGTTTAGTTCAGCCTGGGTGAGTACGTCGCGCTCGCGCCACTCGGGCGGGGACAGCTCCGTCCAGTGCACGCGGCCCGAAACCAAGTCTTCACGGCGATATCCTACGAGACGTAGAAACGCGTCATTGGCTTCAATAATCCGACCTTGGCGGTCGGCGATGAAGATCCCGATGATGTTGGCGTCGACCAAACGCCGAATCTTCCGTTCCCGATCCGCTAGGTCGTCATAAAGCCGCGAGTTTTCGAGCGAGATCGCCGCCTGCGACGCAAGCACCTTCAATAGAGCGACGCGGCCTGGTGTGAACACGTTCGGGGTGAGATTGTTCTCAAGGTAGAGAATGCCGATGCACTTTCGCTGGTTGATCAACGGTAGACAAAGAATGGAACGCGCGCGACGCTGAACGATGTAGGGATCGAGAGAAAATAGATTGTGAGATGACGCATCATCGAGAATAACGCTTTCCTGGGTACGCAGGACATAGTGAAGCACCGACTCCGGCAGCACTGTCGCAGCCACGTCCTCGTCGCGCGGATGCACGGTCACCAAATCGCCATCGGTCGTGGCTTCGGCGGCGATCCGCTGCTCAGCCCCGCGTGAATAAAGCAATAAGCCTCGTTCGGCGCCAGCCTGTTCGAGTGCCGTGCGCATAAGCATTTCGAGCAGCTTCTCCAGCACGATCTCGCCCGATATGGCCTGCGACACCTTGATCACCGTTGCGAGGTCGAGTTGCTCGACCGACGCTGCGATCGTGCTTGTCGAAGCAGGTACGGGCTCTTCCATTCTGAGGCGCGGATACATCGCATCGAGTTGGCGCACCTTGCCGTCCGCGCCCCAGCGCTGGTAGCAGTCGCGGGCGTTTCGCAGATATAGGTGCGCGATTTGCTCGAAGCCGCACGCGGCGTAAAAGCGCGCCGCCAGCTCTTTGGCGAGCGCCTCGTTATGGACAAAGCCGTTTGCCTGTGCCGAACGGATGGCTTGTTCGTAAAGGATCATGGCATCGGACGCGCGGCCATCAATCCGGGCAATCTCCGCGCCAACCAACGCAGCGCGGTTCTCGAAGTTTTCCGCACAGTGCTCCGCCCATACTTCGAGTTGTTTGTGGTGAGCCACAAGAGCCTCAAAATGTTGCGGCCTCTCCTCGGGAGGTGCGCGATGGCATGACGCCGCATGAGCAAGCGCATCATAGAAGCTAAACTCCGCCGTTTCGAACATTGACGGTGATGTCCACAGCAGCCGTTGCGCCCTCCGTGAGGCCTCGAGGGCGCCCGCGTTGTCGCCGGCAAAGAAGCGCGCCTGCAGCTTGCGGATCCAGTACCAGCTCTCGGCCAGCGCCAAAGCTGGGTTATTTGCCAAACCGTGTTCGAATAGATGCTCATCGAAGCTCTCGTCGTCAAATGAGCCGAATGTCGGCGTCAAGCCGCGGAGAGTCCGAATCAGTCCGAGTTGGGTTCGGACGCGGTCAATGGCGAGACGGAACCTTATCTTCAGCGCAAATGTGAGACCACGCTCGGCTTCGCGTTGCACCTCATCGAGTGGATCGCCCGCTGCGAGAAGGTTTGTGTTAAGGTGGGCGTAGCAGGACGCCTCAAAATTGAGATCACCGCTTTGGTTTGCGGTTTCGAACGCGCGACGCACCAGATCGCGGCCGCCCCGGATATGTCTCGTCCAAGGAATCACCAAGCTCCCAAAGTTGAAATAAATCCTGGTCTGGAAGCGCTTCAGCCCTCGCTTTTCGACCAAATCATAGCCGAGCTGCCCGAATCGAAATCCGGCCTGGTAGTCGCCGAAGCGTGGCCCAGCGATGAAGCCAAGCACTGTATAGGCCAAGCTCGATGCGTCACAGTTGCCACTCTCGAGGCTAAGGTTGACTGCCCGGCAGCTGACTAGGGAAAGCAGGTTTGCATCCGTATACAAGGCAGGCAACGCGAGCTTGGTCAGAAACTCGAGGGTTGCGAGGGATGCCGGGTCGCTTAACAAAGGCAGCTCGACAAGCGCCTCGATCGGCCGGTCTCCGAGGGTTGACCAGATCCGCTCGTATTCGCGGCGCGCTTCCTCTGCCGTCGGATGCGGCGACCACTCGATGCCGAGATGCCGGAGGAAATCGAGACCGACGGCGACCGCGCGGGGGCTCTGATCGAGGGTCACGTACAGATCCACGCGCAGACACGCGACGGTCGCTCGCTCGACCGGATCTGTGGCGTGAGCCGAAAGCGTTTCCAGGCGCTGCTCCGCTTCCGCCAGCGCACCGGTCAGGAACTCGCATTCGGCCCGATTCAGTTCCAGCGCGAAGGGGAGCTCGCGCCGGCGCACCCAGCAATCCTCCGCCAACAACGCGGCACCGGCGGTGAGATAGTTCAGCGCCGAGACGTACGCAGTTGAGGCTTTGGCGCTCTCGCCCGCGAGCAGATTGAGCGCGGCGAGCTGCTCGCGCTCCTGCATCGAGGTCATTAAGCTCGCCCCACGATTGAGCTGATTGACGATATCGAAGGTCGCCTTCTCCGGTTTTTCGGGAGGCGTATGCGCCGCGAGCAATCTCCCTATTCGAAGGTGCGCCTCGCCGCGCAGTTGCTCCGGGATCAGCCCATAGGCGGCCTCCTGAACGCGATCGTGGACGAACCGGTAAGCGCCTGCCACACGCTCGACTAACCCCTGATGGCGGGCCGGCCACAGAGTCGTATCGAGCTGCCCCTCCGAAATCCCGAGGACCATCGAAAGTGCTGTGCTCTCGGCAATGTTTCCAAGACAAGCCAGCTGCTGCAATGCATTCTGCGCCGCGGTCGGCAGGCGGGTGAGCTTCCCGACCATAAGATCAACGACGTTGTCGGTATAGCCCTTGGCGTGAATGCGGTCGATATCCCAGGACCAGCGCGCGCCATCATGATCGAATGTGAGTAATCCTTCCTCGACGAGCGAAGACAGGAACTGAATGGCGAAAAACGGATTGCCGCCGGTCTTCACGTGCATCAGCTTCGCAAGCGGCGCAGCGCGCTCTAACTCGCAGCGAAGAGCGTCCGCAACCAATTGCCCAAGGTGCTCTTGGGCGAGCGGCGACAGCCTGATCTCGGCGACCTTTCCGCCGGCGGCCTTGATGGCGTCGAGCTTTCTCATTAGCGGATGGGCCGCAGCGACTTCGTTGTCACGATAGGCACCGATCAGCATGAGGTGCTCCAGATCTGGCCGCAACAGGTACTCCAGCAGATCAAGCGTCGCCGCGTCGAGCCACTGCAGGTCGTCGAGGAAGAGCGCCAGTGGCTGGTTCGGTCGGGCAAATGCGCCAATGAAGCGCCGAAATACGAGTTGAAAACGGCTTTGTGCCTGCTGTGGCGGCAACTCAGGAACCGGTGGCTGGTCTCCGATGATTAGCGTGAGTTCGGGTATGAGGTCGATCATCAGCCGCCCGTTCGATCCCAGCGCCTCTAGAAGCGCGTGGCGCCAGCTTGCCAACTCGGTGTCGCTCTTGCTGAGGAGAGGCCGGACGAGACTTTGAAAAGCCTGCACCAGTGTCGCGTAAGGGATATCGCGCTTGTACTGGTCGAACTTGCCGGACGCGAACATGCCGCGCGACGGCACCAGCACCTTGTGTAGTTCGTCGACGACTGAGGACTTGCCGATGCCGGAATATCCTGAGACCAGCACCAACTCTGGCACACCGGTCTTGATGATGCGATCGAAGCAGGAAAGCAACGTCGCGATCTCACGATCTCGTCCATACAGCTTTTCGGGGATCAGCAGCTGGTTCGGCGTGTCCTGCAGGCCGAGCGGGAAGTCATCGATGCGGCGGCGCGCTTCCCATTCCGCCAGGCAGCGTCGCAGATCGCGCTCGACACCGCCGGCGGTCTGGTAACGATCCTCGGGTGTCTTGGCGAGCAGTTTCATGATGATCGCCGAGACGGGCGCTGGGACACTCTCTAACCGCTCCCCTGGCGGCACCGGCTTTCTGGCAATATGGCAATGCACCCACTCCATGGGATCGGCCGCCGTTAAGGGCAGAACGCCCGTGAGCATCTGGTACAGCGTGACGCCGAGGGCGTAGAGATCGCAGCGGGAATCGATTGATCGATTCATCCGTCCGGTCTGCTCCGGCGCCATGTAGGCGAGCGTACCCGCGATCGTCTCGGGAGGATGAGGCGACTGACGTTCGCGCGCAAAGCGCGAGGCGATGCCGAACCCGGTCAGCCGCACCTCGCCGGTCGCTTCATTGAGCAGGATGTTGGCCGGCTTGATGTCTTTGTGAACGAGCCCGCGCTGATGAAGCTTGCCCAGAGCCGAGGTAATAGCGATGGCCAGGCGCAAGAAGCGTCCTACCTCCATGGGCCCACCGACCAAACGGTCCAGCGGTTCGCCGCCCAGATCATCGAGCACCAGCACGGTCCGACCGGCGTCGCGCATGAGGGCGAGCGGCCGCGCCGCCCATGCCCTGTCGAGCTCATCTTTCAGCTCGTATTCGTGCGTGAGGCGATCGAGTCTTGAGCGGGACGGGTGGTCGGCGGCAGGGGCAACAAGCAGCACGGCGAGCCGGTTGCCATTGTCGTCCAGTCGCCAGCCACGGCTGAACACGCGCTCGCCGTCCTCCCACAACACCTGAGAGCTACCGTCCGAGTACGCGACGTTCAGCGACTGCTGCACCATCTGTCAGACTCCGGCGTCGGGCTTCGGCTTGAAGTCGGCTGATCAAGCTCTTCGTGCGCCACACGCACAGCCTCTCTCCAGCCTAGAGAAATCGTACTCCATCGCCCGAGAAATGCCAGCCGTCCCTTGGTCTTGCCGGATACGGCGGACGCGGATCCTCCTTCATTTTAGCAGCAATTTGGAGCGATTTGCCCGGCTTTACTCGCTACGGCGGTCGCCGCTCGACGCGTAGCTGGAGGCGAAGATCCACGCGAGAAACAGCACGAATGTGATGTGTGGATCGCGGCAACTCCGACGTTCTTGGTGCGGGGATTTTGAACCAGTGCTTGTAGAGTTGGAAATCCGTGCGAATGGCAGCCGGCGCACCAATGTTGGTAGAAAAACAGAAGTCTATGGCGCGCACCGAGCTCCTTCAGGGTGAGAGGATCCTTCGATGCTCTGGGTCATGGCTATGCTCGCAATCCTGATTGCCGCGAGGTGCAGGCCGTCGGCTGCGGTCTCGCGCCCCCCTTACGGCAGCCAGCGTTATTGCCGTGAAATTCGCTGGTAAAGCTATGATCTCAATAACCGCGTGTAATACAGGGGCCCGGATGATTGGAGCGTGAAGACCTCTTCGCGGCGGCCGGGAGTTCCGCTCGAGCGAATCCTCGTGGAACGAGCGCCGCGCTCTCGCCGCGGGACCCCAGACGCGCCTCAGCCGTTCCGATAACGGTCGGCTATCAACTCCATGGCGAGAGGTGATTTTCCTTTCAACCGGCTTGAACTCAATCTGCAACCCATCGTCGCCCGCCCTCGTGTACGGGCCGAAGTCGGCGTTCCGTTGAACGATCGCAGGCCAGGAGGCCCGACATGCAGATCAGAGAGACAATCGACAACCCCTCCACAGCCTCGACCGAGAGCCCGCCGGAGGATGTTATCGTGCTCGTGGACAGCGCCGGGGGTCGCCCTCGGAGTGCAGCACGCGTTCAGCGCGAAGGTGCGAGCCTGATTGCGAAGCCAATCCGGCATGGCTTGTGATCGAGGCTTCCGCCGGACGAAAGCAGTCGCGGGATCGCAGCGGGCGAACTCTAGGACTCGTCTGAGCCTTTGTATTATCGTCCCGCCCCCTTTGGATGCCCGAGCTCAACCTGCGCTCAATTGAGCCGTTGGTGACAATCCCCTCAGTCTTAGTGCATCCGAAATGAACACAGGCCAAAAGGAGAAAACAATGCCTTACCGCTTGGAAAGTCACGGGTCTGACAAGGCCATGCGATGCGCAGTCTGTGAGGGCAAGTTTGGTCTCGTCCGGCATTATTCGTGGCGAACGCCGCTTTGCTCCAGGAAGTGCGTCGATCGTTTCAAGGCGCGCCGCCAAAGTGACCACAATTGGATGGGCTGGTTCCAAATCGCTTTCGACCAGTCGACCGAAAACCGCGCGAGGGCGTCATGACGCTTCAGATCTCACAACGAGGGAAGGAATATTTGAAGACAGCGCAGACTTTGCTTCGCACTGCCAAAACCATTACGGACCAAGCGATTGCGGCTCAGCTTAAGGCTCTTGCCGACGACTACGAGCGGCGAGCCGAGAAGGCTTCGCTCGACGGTGCAAGGCATTGCTCGATCCGCTGCATAGAAGATAGACCGGCAGAAATGTAAGTCTCCTCGCAACAACTCGCGTTCTGGAGTCCGCTCATGAGGAGAATCACTATTCTCATCGCTTCTGCTCTGATCAATGCATCTACAATTCCCGGGCTTGCGGCGGAGTCCACGTTAAACAAGGATGTTAACGCCGCTCGCGCGGTCTTGGCGACTGTACACAGCAAACCCGACAATGCGGCCGACGACGAGAAGACTTGTCGCGCCCTCGCCGCCTCATTTTATGAGTCCGTGTTGCTGCGGCAAGCCGCTGCTGGCCGCGTCGACGGCGCGCGGGTGTCAACTGCGCTCGATTCCGCGATTAACGCTTTCAAAGACCTGTTCGGGACGAAATGCGGCAGCTGACCCCCACCATTCTGTGACAATGACAATGCACGAGGTCCGCAGATGATCACGTTCCCGCTTATAACCACCTGGATGTGGTTTGAGGCCGCCATGGCAGTTCAGTCACTCTCCAACTATACACTCCGCAAGCTGGTCGCGGGGCCGAGCGTCTTCATCTGGGACGAATGCGTCGAACTTTGCGTGGACATCATCCGTGAGGAGAACAAGTCCTCGCTGGTGAAGTCGCGCGACGGCATCCCGACGCCGAAGGAAATCTGCAAGGTCCTCGACGATTATGTGATCGGTCAGAGCCATGCGAAGAAGGTGCTCTCTGTCGCGGTGCACAACCACTACAAGCGCCTCGACCACCAGACCAAGCGCAACGACGTCGAACTCGCGAAGTCGAACATCCTGCTGATCGGTCCGACCGGCTCGGGCAAGACGCTGCTCGCGCAGACGCTCGCCCGCATCCTGGATGTGCCGTTCACGATGGCCGACGCGACGACCCTGACCGAAGCCGGTTACGTCGGCGAGGACGTCGAGAACATCATCCTGAAGCTGTTGCAGGCCGCTGATGACAATGTCGAGCGCGCGCAGCGCGGCATCGTCTACATCGACGAAATCGACAAGATCAGCCGGAAGTCCGACAATCCCTCGATCACCCGCGATGTGTCGGGCGAGGGCGTGCAGCAGGCGCTCCTGAAGATCATGGAAGGCACGGTGGCCTCGGTCCCGCCGCAGGGCGGCCGCAAGCATCCGCAGCAGGAGTTCCTGCAAGTGGATACCACCAACATCCTCTTCATCTGCGGCGGCGCCTTCTCCGGGCTGGAGAAGATCATCTCGGCGCGCGGCCGGTCGACCACGATCGGCTTCGGCGCTTCGGTGCAGGCGCCGGAAGACCGCCGCACCGGCGAGATCTTCCGCCACGTCGAGCCCGAGGATCTCCTGAAGTACGGCCTTATCCCTGAGTTCGTCGGCCGTCTGCCCGTCGTGGCGACGCTCGAGGACCTCGACGAGACCTCGCTGAAGAAGATCCTGACCGACCCGAAGAACGCGCTGGTGAAGCAGTACCAGCGGCTGTTCGAGATGGAGAATATCGAGCTGACGTTCGCCGACGAGGTGCTTGGCGCGGTCGCCCGCAAGGCGATCGAGCGCAAGACCGGCACGCGCGGATTGCGCTCGATCCTTGAGAGCATCCTGCTCGAGACCATGTTCGATCTTCCTGAACTCGAAGGCGTCGAAGAAATCGTGATCTCCCGCGAGGTGGTCGGGAGGACGGCGCGTCCGCTCTACATCTACGGCGATCGCTCCGATCGCGCGGTGGAAAGCAGCGCCTTGGCATACTAACTCGACGGAACTAACCGACCCCGTCACTGGCTTCTTATCCCCTCGTTACTACCTGCGCGAGGCTTCGAAGTCGGCGTCAACGGACCTACATGACATGACCAGATGAAATGATCATTGTAATATAATAGGAGTGAAATATGGGTGAGGTTATTCGATTTGTCCCAAAGTCCGAGCGGGACCGAGCTCGCCTTATTCGAGAAGCCCGAGCGATCTACGACAGCGTCTTTCCGCCGTCTGATCCCGTCCGCGAGCAGCGGGACAATGCATCCGCAAGCCATATGCGCAACGGCGCAGACGTCGATCGCGGCGAGGGGGTCCTATCATGATCGCGATCATCGCCGTGCTCTGCAGTTTGTCTTCTCCGGCAAATTGCCACGAGCAGGCCGTCACCACCTCGGACTTCGCTGACGTCTCGATGCAGTCCTGCCTGATGGGCGCACCGCAGCTCGCCGATTGGATGAATCAGCATCCGACCGAGCGCCTTGCGGCATGGCGCTGCGTGTTCGGTAAAAAGGATGGCAGGGGAGCTTAGGGTGAAATGTCGACCAGCTCGCCAACTCGGAGCGCAATGTATCATGGCGTCGAGTTTTGGAGGATCGTCGCTTGGGCTGGTCTTTTGCTGGCGGATGCGCTCTATATGGTCGACCCTCTTGAACGGCTCTCCTCTTCCGTCCTGCCGATCTGCTTTGTGGCCGCTGACTCTGACGCGCCCGCACCTGCGGCATCAGCGTGACGAGCGTCTCCACCACCACAAGGGATGAAGGATCAGCATAGCTTTTGGCATGGATATCGAGCCAGTCGCTGACGGCGCGTTGTTGAACAAGTGGCGTCGCGTACAGGCCGACATCACCAAAGATCTTGAAGTTGTCGCGCAGTATCAGGCAGGCAAGCCATCTCCCGCAACCGTGCAAAGGCTGGTCAGCTTAAGCCTGGAGGGCTACGGTCAAAGCGGCCGCGCACGCGTCGGCCTACTTAACAGAGCGGTTGACCTTGTCATCACCCCCGTGAGCGATGAGACCCAATGGGGACTCACGGATCATTGGAGTGACCCGCTCGAGACGCACCACTCCAATTCCGGCGACTGCGAGGATTATGCGATCGTTAAATATGCGCGCTGTTGGTTGCCATCTCAAGGGATGTGGTGAAGATCGTCGTGTTGAGAAGCCGTCCGCCAAACGAAAATCATGCTGTCGTGGCAGTCCGGGTCGATAATCAATGGCTCAATCTTGATAACCGCACATTGACGCTCGTGCGCGACACAGATGTCTGGCGCGCGATTCCCTAGTTTGTTCTCGATGATCAGGGCGTCAGCCGATTTACTTGGAGTGGTCGGAATCGGAAAGTACCCGCATAGACATGCTCGATCAGCGCGCGGCCGATGCCGCTGCCACGCGCATCGTCCGCAACAAACAGATCCTGAAGATAGTAGTAATCGCCCGTCGCCCAGGTGGATCGAATGCACCAGGCCCAATGCTTGTTCGCGCACCATGGCAAGCGCTGCATGCATCGGCCCGGCTGAGTTCAAGAAGCGCGCCCAGGTCTTGTGCGTCACGAGAAAGGGGATATCCACTTCGTAAAATCGCCGATAGCCCTTCCACAGCGGAAGCCAAATATCAAAATCGTTGTTATCAATGGCTTTGATTTTGACTGATTGCATAGAATGCTCCTGAATCCTACGCGGCTCCTGGCGGGCCCGCAGGGGCCTTCCCTGCTCTTTCGGGGAGGCGGGTCTTGCACGGTGCAAGCCTTCAATGCTTGGCGGGTCGAGTGCGTCTTAAGGTTTATTTGATGGGCGTGGTCAGCGCTTTGTCATTGGTGTCGAGGACGAAGACAGCGAGCAGCTTCGCCGGCTCGGTCTTGCTCGCGTTGCGGCTGATCAAATGGGTCGCACCCGGCGGTTCGGACCAGCTCTCACCCGCCCGATAGATGCGCGTCTCGCCGTCATTCACCTTCGACTCGATCGCGCCCGAAATCACATAGGCGTAGATGAAAGCCGACTTCGCGTGGGTGTGGGGCGCGGAGGCCGCGCCGGGCGCGTAATTGACTTCCACGGCGATCAACGACTTGCCAGGGATATTAGGAATTGCCGCCTCGAAGTTCTTCGTGATGGTTTGCGCTTTGGTATCATGGGCGTAGATGGGGCCGGCCATCGAGAAGGCGAGGGCGGCGCAGGTGGTGGCGATGATGGTTCGGATCTTCATGGGCTTTCTCCCTCTGAGTATCGGTCGGTCTTCGTTCTTCGCGGACCCTGCACCTATGCCCCGACGGGTTTCACACCGTACTTTTGATAGTAGGTGCTCCTGATCTCGTCCTGACTTCGAGGAGGGTGGGCAAAGACATGGGCTGGAGACAGCAACGGGGTGATCGAAGTGGTTTCGATTTTGACAACGTGATCGACAGGATACTCTAGGCCATTCGTCGCCCGAACCCAGTTGGCGATCATCAAAGACTCGTCATCGCCTGGCGGCAGTATCAACGCACGGCCCTTGAATTGATAACCGCGCCTCTGGAAGATGTCGACTACGTTAATTTCGACGGCGGGATTGCGCTTCAAGTTCAGTATCGTCCGGGGCGATGCGATATCGGCGAAGTAGAGAACGCCGTTTGTGACCGTCAAAGACGCCTTCGGCGTGACCGTCGCGACGAACGACAGTATCGCCTGCTTGATGATCGCCTCCATGTCGGCGGTGATTTCAATCATAGATATCCTCGCTTCGTTCTTCGCGAACCCTCTCTAGCCCGCTGTCACTTCCAGCCCGCGCTGCACCGCCGGCCGCGCGAGGCCGCGGGCGAGCCACGCCTTCACATGAAGAAAGCGGTCGAAGTCGACGAGATCGCGTGCTTCGTAAAAGCCGATTAGGTTGCGCACCCAGCCGAGCAGCGAAATATCGGCGATGCTGTAGTCAGCGCCCATCAACCAGTCGCGGCCCGCGAGCCGTTCGTCGAGGACACCGAGCAGCCGCGCTGATTCGGTTGCGTAGCGGTCGCGCGGGCGCTTGTCCTCATAGGCCTTGCCAGCGAATTTGTTGAAGAAGCCGACCTGGCCGAACATCGGCCCGACTCCGCCCATCTGCCACATCACCCACTGGATCGTTTCGTAGCGGGTGTTCGGATCGGCCGAGATAAGTTGTCCCGTCTTGTCGGCAAGGTAGAGGAGGATCGCGCCCGATTCGAACAGCGCGAGCGGCGTGCCGCTCGGCCCATCAGGGTCGTAGATTGCGGGAATCTTTCCGTTGGGGTTGAGCGCGAGAAAGGCCGGGTCGTGGCTTTCGTTCGCCATGATGTCGATCCGGTGCGGCTCGTAGGCGAGGCTCGTTTCCTCAAGCATGATGCCGACCTTCACCCCATTGGGCGTGGGGGTGGAAAAGAGTTGCAGCCGATCGGGGTACTGCGCCGGCCAGCGCGTAAAAATCGGATGATCGAGCGTCACTTTCTTCCTCCTGGATGAGCGGGCCGGCTGGGCCGGGACATGGCCGAATCTTCCATCTGGATGCGTGCCGAGCTGGCCCGCAGGTGGAGCCAAAAAGCAGGAAACGATACGGGCGCGGTACACGCTTGTTCGCGATTGGCACTCGGGGTCACCGTGTGGATCGCCTCGGCGTGGCTGTATCTTTCGCTTATCGAACCGTTTCCTCATGCCGCCTCACGAAGCTTGGGCCGCAAGCGCCTGGTGGATCTGTGCGACTACCGCCGCGCCTTCGCCGACGCCGGCGGCGACGCGCTTGACCGAGCCCGAGCGCACGTCACCGATGGCGAAGACGCCCGGCCGGGTGGTCTCGAGCGCCAGGGGGGCTTTGCCGGTCAGGACGAAGCCCTTGTCGTCGGTCTCGACGCAGCCGACAAGCCATCTGGCGTTGGGATCAGCGCCGATGAACAGGAACAGGTACCTGACGGCACAACGCTCGGTCGATCCGTCCTTGCGGTCGCGAAAGACGACGCCCGTAAGCCCGGTCTGGCAGTCGCCTTCGAGCGCGGCGATTTCGCTGCCGACATGGATGGTGACATTGGGCAGCGCGTGGATGCGGTCGATCAGGTAGCGCGACATCGTCGCTTCCAGCGGCCGCCGCACGACGAGGTGGAGGTGTTTCACCTGCGGCGCGAGGAAGACCACGCCCTGGCCAGCCGAATTGCCGCCGCCGACCAGCGCCACGTCCTCACCCGCGCAAAGCCGCGCCTCGATCGGCGAGGCCCAGTACGAGATACCCTTGCCTTCGAACATCTCCAGCCGTTCGACTTCGGGTCGGCGGTAGCGTGCGCCGGAGGCCACGACGACGGTGCGCGCCTTCACCCGCTTGTCGTCGGCGAGGACGACGCCCAGCGGCCGTTCGGGGCAGGTTTTGCCTTCGGGGCAATCGAGCCGCTGCACTTCGAGCGGGATAGCGATCTCGGCTCCGAACTTGAGCGCCTGGTTGAAGGCGCGCCCGGCGAGCGCCCGGCCCGAGATGCCGGTGGGGAAGCCCAGATAGTTCTCGATCCGATTGGACGCGCCGGCCTGGCCGCCGATGGCGAGCCCGTCAAGGACGATCGTCGAAAGCCCTTCCGAGGCGGCATAGACCGCCGCCGCCAGGCCCGCGGGGCCGGCGCCGACCACGGCCACGTCGTAAAGCTTGTTTGGATCGATCTCGGGCGTGATGCCGAGGCAGCGGGCCATGTCGATTTCGCTGGGTCGGCGCAGCAGCGATCCGTCGGGACAGACGACCAGGGGTAGCTCGTCGGGCGTCACACCGAACCGTTCGATGAGCGCGTGGCCTTCGCCGTCGCCGCGGGCATCGAGCAACTGGTAGGGATAGCCCAAGCGGGCGAGGAAGCCCTGCAGTCGAACGACGGCGGAAGAGTCCTGCGCTCCGATGATGATCGTGCCGGCGGCGCCTTCCTCGATCAGGCCGACGCGGCGGAGGATCAGCGCGCGCATAACCGTCTCGCCGATCTCGGCCGAGCCGATCATCAGCGCGCGCAGGTGCGCTGCGTCGAAAGGCTGCGCAGTGGCGCCTTGCTCCCCGGCGCGGGCGCACGTGATCGCGGGGCGGCCTGCGAGCTGGTTGATCTCGCCGGTGAACTGGCCCGGGCCGAATGTGACGATCGGCGCCTTGCGGTCGAGTCCGTCGCGCCGGGTTATGTCGACCGAGCCCGACAACACGAGCCAGGAAGGGGCGTCCCGCTGGCCGTGGTCATAGACGATCTCGCCAGGCGCGAACCGCCGCTCCGGCCCGCTGGCGAAGCGCAGCGCCGTCTCGACCCGTGCCGCATCGAGCACCGGAAACATTTGATAACCGCGTTGCTCTTGCGTGCTCATCGAGTGGATTCCTTGACGCCGAGCACGACCGTGGGGATCAGCTCGGAGACGGTGGGATGGATGGGCACAGCCCGGCGCGGCGCGCAGACGGGCCCGCGGGGAAGGCGCCGACAATCCATGTGGGAGAGGAGAACCGCTCGCCTTCGCTGTTTCCTCACGGACGAACTCGGATGATCGTCTTCCCGTTGATCCGCTTGGTCTGGTTGAAGGCGGCGACGGCGTAACCGAGGGTCGAGACGGTGCCGATGTTCGTCCGCAGTCGTCCGTCCCGCACCCGCTGGACGATCTCACCCAGTTGGGCACGATCGGACACGAGAACAAAGTCGATCGTCAGGCCGTCGGCGGGCCGCGCCTCGGTCGGCCCGGCGATGGTTACCAGCGTTCCTCCGGCTCGAATCAGGCCTGCGGACCGCTTCCCGATGTCGCCGCCGATGACATCGAAAACCAGATGGGCTCCGCCGACGTCTTCGAGAACGTCGTTCTCGAGGTCGACGAACTCCTGCGCGCCGAAGTCGAGCGCCTTCTGACGGTCGGCAGCGCGTCCGGTGCCGATGACGTAGGCGCCGGCCTCTCGTGCGAGCTGCGTCACCATCGAACCGACTGCGCCGGCCGCGCCGTGCACGAGGACGCTCTGCCCCGCCTGAAGGCGGCCGTGCACGAACAGTCCCTGCCACGCGGTCAGGCCCGGCATCGCCACGGCCGCACCCACCGTGAAGTCGACGTCGCCCGGAAGCGGCGCGAGGTTGCGTGCTTCCACGGCCACATACTCCGCCAAGGTGCCGCCGCGATACGAGTCCGAGAGACCGAACACCCGCTGTCCCACCAACAGCCCGGTCGTGCCATAGCCGAGAGCGGTGACCACACCCGCCAGCTCCTGGCCGGGAATCGTCGGCGTCCGGTCACGGTCGAGGCGATCGGTCCAGGTCGAAGGCCACGTCAGCTCACCCGAGGTGAATCCCGACGCATGAACCTGAACGACGACGTCGTTTATCGCTGCCTGCGGCTCGGGCCGCTCCACCAGCTTCATCCCGGCCGTTCCCGCAACCCGGTCCGTCACAACGATCGCCTTCATGATAATTTTCTCCTCGGTCCGAGTCGTCGCGCCGCCTCCGCAAAAGCCTTCCCTGCATCGCCTTCCTTACGGGCAACCACGCCCGGCTTTTTGGATTCCTCCTCAAATTGCTTGACAATATCGGCGTTGCTGACCTTGCCGTTCGGCCCGTCGTCCCACGTGATGGCGGCAGCCTCGAGCCCCTTCTTGGCCGCACCCATGTGATCCGCCACCACGGCAACAGCTTCATCGATATTGACCGCCTGCCGGACGCCCCTCACCGCCAGCACGGCCTTCTCGTCCACCGTTTTCGCCTTGCCACCGAACACGGGCGAAATAGCAACCGCGGCAACCTTCATTCCCGGCAATCGCGTGTCGATGCCGTAGAGCGCGCGCCCATCGACCTTTATCGATGAATCCACGCGCTTGGCACGCGTGCTGCCCGGCATCTGGTAAGCGGTCCGATAGTCGGAAGGCACGCGCAGATTTCCTTTGTCGTCGACGACGGTCGCTGTCGTTCCGCTGTACTGTGAGCGCGTATTGATTTGCCCGTAGGCGGTGACGGCGCCGATCACAAACAATCCTGATAGGGCGACGCCCAAGACAGCGACGATTCTCATGACACTGTTCCCTGTATTGGTGAACCGGTAGCGTTCGAACTGTCGCAGGTGCTGTTCCCCGCCGTGTCGGTGTGCGGATTGCGTGCACCGAGGACAGTGAACAGGGTGGCGACGACGGCAAGTCCGCTGTATCCGAGCGCGATCTGCGGTAGCGAGAACGCGCTGGAAAGTTGGCCGGAGATGAGGCTGGGGAAGGCGGCGCCGCTGTAGCAGAGAAGGTAGATCGCGCTGAAGATCGGTGCCCGTTCGGCCAAGGTGCTGCCGTGCAGCAGGCCGCGGGTGGCGGCGCTGATGGCGATGCCTTGGCCGGCGCCGGCGACGATGGTTGCGATGATGAACAACACCAGTGTGCCAGCGTCGATCGCTGTGCTGATGACGATCATTCCGGCCAGGAAGGTGATCATACCGACGCGTTGGGCTACCGCGGATGTGAACCGGGCGCCGATGGGAGCGCCGAGAACGCTGAGGGTCATATAGGCGGCGAAGACCAGTCCGAGGATGAGCGGGCTGCGGGTGTGGAGTTGATCTTCGACAAGCGCAGGCACGAACGCTTGGTAGAAGCCCCCGCTCGCCCAGGTGGCCAGGAACACCGCCGCCGCGACAGGGACCAGATGCCTGACCCGGGCCGGTACGCTGATCCTGGGTAACAGCGATCGCCAAGCGCCCGGCGTCGGAGTTGCTGTTTCCGGGCTGATGGCGATGAGTGCAGCAGACAGTAATAGGAAGCCGACGCAAACCAGGTAGATGAGGTCGCGTGGCCAGGGGCCGAACTGGACCAAGGCGCCGGAGGCGATGGCACCGACAGTGAGGCCGAGCATCGGTCCTTGGCTGGAGGCGACGGACGCCAACCATTCTGGTCTGCTGGGTGCGGCATCGACGATGTAGGAGGTCAGGCTGCTGCCGGCCAACCCGGTACCGACGCCCACGAGGAGCCGACCGGCCAGCAGGGTGTCGATGTCGTGCACATTCAGCAACAGCAGACAGCCCAGCAGGAGCAGGCTGAGGCTAGTGATCGCAGTGAGCCGGCGGCCCAGATGATTGGACAGGCGTCCCAGCACCAACAGTGCGGCGATGGTGCCAACGGCGTAGGCGACGACGGCCATCGAGATGCCGGCGTTAGTGAACCCGTCCTCCGCCCGGTAGATGTTGTAAAGGGGGATCGGAGCGGCCGCCGCGGCAAACGAGACCACCAGGGAGACTACCGCAGATAAGAATGCCAGCCGGAGCGTTCCGCCCCGGTGAGCCTGGTTGATCACTGGTGCCACGTTTTGCATCGAGCCGTGCATCCGTCGTCTCCCGGAGAATTCGGGCGCACAGGTCCAAAATCTCCGACTAGGTAGTTTCACCAAGTGGCGGTGATCGTCGACGCCAGGCTGAAGAGTGGCCCCATCGCTGAGAGCTGCCGTGGCGCACACATGTCAGGCGGGCTGTCGCACTGCCGTCCCTTGATTATTGTCGATCAGGTACCGCCATCGTCCATCTGCGCCGCAGCCCACGATATCGCTCGCCGAGCCTCCAAGGTGCACGTGTTTGCCGTCGGGACCTGTGCCATCAATTGACCAGTCCAGCACGATCTGCGCGATATCGCCGGCAACGAACACATGGCGTGCCTTGGCCTTCAGCGGCAGACCGAGCCTGAGATCGCGCTCGAGTCGGGCGGCGATCTCGGTGTGATCAGTGATGGTTCGCCCGTCATTCGCGATGAACACGGCCTCTGGGTCGTACAAGGCCATCATCGCGCCGACCTTGCCGGGTGAAATCGCTCGAGCAGCGACGCGACAATGCCTTCGGGTTCAGTAGGGAGCGGATAGGAGTCGGACATCAGGGGTCTCCTGTTCGTGTTGGTTGAAACGGTTGCCCTGGGCGTTATTCGATGAAATCTGCGACAGTGGTTGTCATTGGTCGCAGCGCGGGACGAAAGTTTCCAATAGCCGCTACGTATAGTTTCCATAGCGGCGGGGAATTGTGCTGCGACAGTCCTCACTGCCATTCATAAATCAAGGCAAGTTGCGCAGGCCGCGACGGCGTCACGCCGCGCGGCGAGCGGCAATAACGATCGTCTATCGATTCGATGGCGAGTGGTGATTTCCCTCGGCGGGGGTTCGACCGCCACCGTGTGAGCCCGCACCCCGTCCCGGGCCGGTAGGCATATCGATGGCGTTCGGAACTCGACGGCAAGCCGTATCAGGGGAAGTGCCCTCGGTGGAGGCGTCGGAGCGCGATCAAGTTTGAGACACGCCGATGATTTGCCGATGGTGCCGGTAGGAGGGAATGAGATGCAACAATCTCCGTCGTTCAGCTCGCGCCAGGCGCCGCGGCCCAAAGTCATTTCGATAACGGTCGTCTATCGACTCCATGGCGAGAGGTGATTTTCCTTTCCACCGTCATGGACTCAATCTTCGATCCATCGTCGCCCGCCCTCGTCTACGGGCCGAAGTCGGCGTTCCGTTGGACGATCGCAGGCCAGGAGGTCGGACATGCGGATCAAAGAGACAATTGGCGTTTCATTCCTCGGCTCTGTCGAAAGCCCGCCGCTGGAGGATGTCGTCGTGCTCGTGGACAGCGCCGGCGTCGCGCTTGGAGTGCAGCGTGCGTTCAGCGCAAGAGTGCGTGGCGTCCGCAATGGCGGTAGCGGCCTCATCGCGTCCAGGTACGTGGAGATCCCGGTCGTCGGGTCCGACGGCGAGGTCTCGGGGATCTTGTGCCACACCAGCCCGCGGTCCGACACGCGAGGCGCGATCGCCGCTGGCGGGCGGGCGAGGGTGAGGGCGATAGCGGACGTGGCGCAGTTTGTCGTCCACGACATCAAAAACCTTCTCGCCGTGATCGGGAGCGGCCTGCGGCTGGTCGAGTGCCAGAGCGATGCTGCGTACCGAAAAGCCATCGTCGACAATAAACGGCAGGCGATCACGCGAGGCGCGTTGCTTAGCCGGCAGCTCCTCGACGCTGCGCGACCGCGCCCCAAGTCGATCGACGGGTTTGTCGCAGGCAGTCGCCTCGCAGCGATAGCGGGCACGCTTGACCGGGCGTTGCGTCCGGACATCACGGTCCGCACCGAGATCGCCCCTGACTTATTGGCCTTCAATGCCGACCCGGAAGAGCTGTACTTCGCTTTGCTGAACCTCTGCCGCAACTCGGCCGATGCTATACCCGACGGCGGCGTGATCACCGTCGTGGCGCGGAACGTCGAACCTTCCTCTGGCGCGGCCCGGGGATTCGTCGAGATTGTCGTCGCCGACGACGGGGAGGGCATGACCGAGGAGGTCCTATCGCGGGCCTTCACCCCGTACTTCACGACAAAACCCGCGGGCCGCGGCACCGGCCTCGGGCTCCCCCAGGTCCAGCGCTTCGCCGCAGGACGAGGCGGCGCGGTCTGGATAGAGAGCGAGCGGGGTGCCGGCACTCTGGTGCGCCTCTTCCTCCCGCGCGTGCACGCCGCTGGGCCCCCCAGCAGCATCGTCGGCACGGAGATCGCGTACACGCCGTCACCCAACGGCGGCATGTTCCACGTCATCTACCCAGCGACGGCTGCGCCGACGTCGTAGCCGGCGCGAACACCTGGAGACCGGTTCAGCGATGGAGCTCATGATCCCGCCCGGCCGCCTCGACCGTCCGGTCGACCACGAGACGGACCACGTGCTCGGCCCCGCCGATGCCGAGATCACGCTCGTCGAGTACGGCAGCTACGCGTGCCCGCACTGCAGGGCTGCCAACGAGCGCATCGCGCAAGCACGCGATCAACTTGGCGACCGCGTCTGCTACGCCTTCCGCCACAGGCCGCTCACGGACAACAGCCTTTCGTTTCGGGCCGCCGAGCTCGCTGAGCTTGCCCAGACGCCCGAAGCGTTCTGGTCCGCGCACATCAAGCTGATGACGAGGTCGATGCAGCTCACAGAGGACGACCTCGTCGCGGTGGCCGCCGACCTCGGCGTGAATGCCGACTTCGCGCTGGGCGACAGTGATGCCATGCGGCGCGCGAGGGCGAGGGTGGAGGCGGACGTCGCAAGCTCACGCGCAAGCGGCGTGAGATTCACGCCGGCCTTCTACATCAACCGGCGGCGCTACGACGGGCCCTGGGATGAGAGCTCTCTCGTCGATGCGATGCTTGGCACGCTAGGCCACCGCGTCCGGACGGCAGCCTTGGACTTCGCGAGCTGGGGCCCGTCCGCCGGCATTTTGCTCGTCCTCGCGACCGTGGCGGCGATCGTCTTGACGAACTCGCCGATCGGGCCGGCGTTCGAGGCGCTCTGGCGCCAGGAACTCGGCGTGAGCTTGGGCGACGCGGCCTTCCGGATGTCCATCCTCCATTGGGTCGACGACGGCCTCCTGACGGTGTTCTTCCTCGTCGTGGGGTTGGAAGTGAAGCGCGAGATGACGGTCGGCCACCTTGCGAGCCGCCGCTCCGCCGCGCTTCCGATCGCGGCCGCGCTCGGCGGCATGGTCGTGCCGGCGCTTATGTATGCGCTGGTCATCCCTGCGGGGCCGTGGTCGCCCGGTTGGGGCGTCTCGATGGCGACCGACACCGCGTTCGCGATCGCCTTAATCGCCGTGATGGGCGCGCGCGTCCCTGTGGAGCTACGCATCTTTCTCACCGCGGCGGCCATCGTCGATGACATCGGTGCGATCGTGGTCGTCGCTGTGTTCTACTCCGGCGAGATCCATCCGGCCTACCTTGCCGCGGCCGCGGCGGTTGTAGTCGCGCTGGCGCTGCTGAGCCGATCGAGGGTCTACCTGCTGTCGCCCTACATCCTGTTGGGCGTTGCGTTGTGGGCGTCCGTCCACGCGGGCGGCCTCCACGCTACGTTGGCCGGCGTGGTACTTGCGCTGTTCATTCCGACGCGGCCGCCCGCCGACTTGGCCGCCCTGATGACGCAGGCCAGCACCATCATCGCCTCCGAGGCCCGGCATGAGGGGGAGGTGCTCAGGCACGGCCCCTCCACCCCGGCGTTGCACGCGCTCGACTCAATTTACGACAGACTTGAATCGCCCGCCGACCGGCTGCTGCGGCACGCCGGAGCGCGGTCGAGCTACGCTGTCCTCCCGATCTTCGCACTGGCGAACGCGGGTGTGGCGATCAACCCGGGCGTCTTCGTTGGGCATGGCTGGCTCATGGCCGCGATCATCGCCGGCCTCGCCATAGGAAAACCGCTCGGCGTCTTCCTCGCGGCTGCAGCGGCCGTGCGCGCAGGCATAGCTGTCAAGCCGGCGGAGTACACGTGGCGGCAGTTGGCCGGGGCAGGATCCCTCGCTGGCATCGGCTTCACGATGTCGCTCTTCATCGCCGGGCAGGCGTTTCCAAGCGCCACTGACTTCTCGGCCGCCAAGATCGCCGTGTTCGCCGCGTCGATTCTTTCGGCCGTCTTTGGGACCATCCTGCTCTGGGGAGCTTCGCGCCAGGAGGTTATCGAAGAGGCGCCGCAGAGCGCCGGCATGCAAGTAACATATAGCCGGCAACATCCGCTGCCAGAATCGCAGCCAAACGCCTCCATGGTCATCCCCGTACCGCGAACCAAAGTCTAGCCGATGTGGACGCGAGAGTAAAAGCAAGTATGGATCCCACGCCCTCGCTCTTTAGCTAGACAGGGGCGGATCCAGCCAAGTTAAGGCATGCTTCGGGATGATGCTTCCTAAAGCCGCGCGTTATCGCTTGGCTCCAATGCGAACGAAGCTCTAACAGGCCCCCTCAGGTCCGCTGTCACGGGTACACCTGACTTCCCTCGCGTCGTCCTCGACCGCCGCTTGTGATCCAAGACCCATTTCGGACATAAGGACCAAATCTGCGCATAGCCTGCCGTCGGTCGAGACGGGCACGTCTCTCAGCAGAACAACTAGTGCCAGTGCTGCGACAGATCAAAAGTCGCTTTGTCGGACGCCATAGCGCGGACTATCGCATATCATCTAGGATGTACGAGGCTGTTTGATGGTATGCGTCCTCATTCGGGCGATGCATAGTTACGCCGTTGCGTTGGGCACGGAAGCCCATTGATAGGAGATGTCGATATGTTTTGGGCCGGCTGGCATTTACACATGCCACCACCTGCTTAAGCCCTTCGTCTGCTGCCAGCTTTCCGCAGGCAGTGACCAATTGACTGAAGCGCGTTTCACTCTCCGAGTTAGGGCGAACCGCTGCGAACCTGATCAAACATGAGCCGGCCCCTGCGGGGCTCTTCGGTCCATACTCGCACAAAGCCACCGCCTCCATTCGTGATCCATCCGTAAGAAAGACGCTGTCGCCGTGTCGATGCGTGTGAGCAGTGCGTATTTCCGCTGAGAGATCCAATCCGTCGCGCACCTCAGTCGTTAAAGCTCGGCATGCGTCGAGCCAATGTGCTTGACCTGCGCCGGCAACGGTCGAGTAGCGAGTCGTTTCGGGCACTATCTCATTGGCTTCGACCAGGCGGGTCATGATCGCGGTGAGAAACCGCGGCCAGAAGCCAAACTTCTGATACAAGGCAATGTGTTTAGTGCTCTCGGCAAACGTGAAGAAGGCTAGGTGCCGAGCTCCCAATGCATTCAACCGTTCGAGCACCGGAGGGATGAGAAGTCTGGCGGTCCCGTGATTCCAGGTGTCGGGGTGTGTGGAGATCGGGCCGAATATTCCCAAGCTTCCCCAACTAGTTCCCAGGCTCGATCCGATCAACCGATCTCCCATCCATGCGCCAAAAGCCAGCGAGGGATCTGTCATCCAACGTCCGGTAACGAAGTCCCGATCCGTCCAAAACGTATCTGGCGCCATCCCAAACTGGGCCGCGAATGCACGACGCAAGATTGCGCAGGCTTCCGGCAGGTCGCTTTCGTTGAGGGGTCGTATCGATATGCTCGGGGATGATTGTTCCACAGCGCCCCTCTCATCGATGTCGGTCGCAGGGATGGCTCAACAGCGCCACTCCTTCGCATAATATACCTCCTGCCATGGTCCAGCTACGGCCGTTCTCTCATGGCAAGCCGCTTGGGGACCCGTTGCTGCGTTGCATGAGTCCGGTTGTGGCCCTGAGCCGAACAGCGCTCTAACTCTCACGACGTCGGCTGGGGGCTACACACTTCCTGACGAAAACACTTCCAAAAGTAGCCGCCGAGATGGCTGTGTGTACCGAAAACCCTATCCGGGTTTATCGAATGATAGAATCGGCTAAGTTGGCGCGATGATCGCGCGGATCTGCTTCGTTCTGGCCGTGCTGGCCTCGACATTCAAGTCGAACATCCGGCTTGAGGCGGAGAATGCAGTGCTTCGACATCAGCTGATCGTCTTGCGACGCAAGCTGAAAGGCCGGGCTCGCCTCACGAACAACGACCGCTGGCTCTTCGTTCAGCTCTATCGCTGGTTCCCGTCGATCCTTCCGGTTCTCATGATTATTCGACCCGAAACGCTGGTGGGTTGGCATCGGGCCGGCTTTCGCCGCTATTGGCGTTGGAAATCGTGTCGACGGGGAGGGCGACCGCAGATCGAGACAGAATTGCGCGCGCTGATCCGGCAGATGAGCACAGAGAATTTGCTTTGGGGTGCGCCGCGCATCCACGGCGAACTGCTCAAGCTCGGGTTTAGCGTCGCTCAATCAAGTGTCGCCAAGTATATGGTCAAGCGACGCGGGCCTCCAAGTCAGGAATGGCGGACTTTTCTGCGAAACCACGTGCCGGACATCGCCGCCATGGATTTGTTCGTAGTACCGACCATTGGCTTTAAGCTGCTGTATGGCTTCGTCATCATCCGGCTTGATCGCAGAGATCTCGTCTGGATCGGCGTCACAACCAACCCAACGGCGGAGTGGGTTGCACGTCAGATCACCGGGGCTTTTGCTTGGGATGGCGCTCCGCGCTATATGATCCGAGATCGAGATCGAATCTACGGCACTGTCGTCACGCGCCGACTGCGTGCCATAGGTATCCGAGACAAGCCAATTGCACCGGCCTCGCCTTGGCAGAACTGCTTTGCCGAACGGCTGATCGGATCGATCCGGCGCGAGTGTTTGGACCACATCATTGTCCTGGACGAGGAACATCTGCGTCGGATTCTGAAAAACTATGCGGACTATTACAACGGCGTGAGAACGCATCGGTCATTGAACAAAGATGCGCCTGTCTCTCGCCAGGTTCAGCGATCCGGCGTCATAAATTCGCGCGCCATACTGGGCGGACTTCATCGTCAATACGTTCGGATTTAGATTTTCGGTACACACAGGCACTCGACTGTGTATTGCGGCTTGGACCAATAGGGGACGAGACGCTGATTGCCCGTCCACTGGGCCTGTTGCGCATGGTCAACGCTGCCAGTCCCGCCTATCTAGCGCGCTACGGCGTCCCTCGATCGCTAGATGATCTCCGGCATCAGGAACATCGGACAATTCATTTTTCGACGATGCTGGGCGCAAGACCCTATGGATGGGAATATCCGGACGGCGACAGCTACGCGACGCTTCAGTTGCCGGGTGCGCTACACGTCAACAGCGCGCAGACCTACGAAGCCGCTGCCCTCGCCGGCCTTGGCCTGATTCAGGCGCCACTATTGGGGATTGGCCGATACTTAGAAAGTGGAGCGCTTGTGGAAATCATACCCGATTGTCGTCGCCGGGCGCTCGCCGTGTCCCTCGTCGTCGCACATCGGAGCAATCTGTCGCGCCGAGTCCGCGCATTCATGAAATGGATCGAAGGTGTGCTGACGCCGTATCTGGAATAGCGAGACGAACATCTTCGTCCGGCCCTCGAAATCAACATTTGAAGTTGTGTCTGCTCGTCGGCGGTCGGCGACCCGTGCTCGCCATTACCTCGAAGCGACTGAACGAAGCCTGACTTTGCTAGGGTGCATGAGTCCGGAGGTGGCACCTAACGGACATCGGTCCGGCAATGGTCGATGTCCGTTGTCGGAGGCAAAGCGGACCTAGCCCCGTCGCCGGCCGACGTCGCCTTTTGACCCTGGCTGTGTGAAAACGTGAAATCTTGCGAACGCTGGAGAATCTACTTCTCAGATCAGGCGGCACTGGGGCGCAGTATGCGCTCGGTAGTCTCAGAAGCGGCGTCAGAAGGAATGCTTTTCTCCGCAATTTGCGCGCCGTCGCGTTTTCACACAGCCAAGACCCATTCCGGACTTCAGGCCCCAGAACTCCTTCCGGAGCGGCTGGCTACCGTTCACGATGTCGGGGTTGCGAGGACGAGTGTAATTTTGCGTTTACACTCTCACCCTACAGGCAGGATACATTGAAGGACCGTACCCGGGGCGGCAGTAACAGAGGCCCATATTCGTCCCCCATGAGCTTCGACGATCGATCGGCAGATCGATAGTCCCATGCCCATGCCACCAGGCTTGGTAGTGTAGAATGCGTCGAACAGGCGGGCAACACTCTCCGGGTTCAGTCCCGGGCCCGAATCCCGCACGGCGACAAGCACCCCGCCCGATGCATCTTTCCCGGTGCTGATTAGCAACTCTCGCGCCCCTTCACTGACCGCGCTCATCGCTTCGACGGCGTTGATGATCAAGTTGAGGATCACTTGTTGCAGTTGGACTCGATCTCCTTGAATGAGCGGCAAGCCCTCCGCGAGTTGTGTCTGCACCGAGACGCGGTTCTTTGAAATTTCGCCACGGGTCAGGGCAATGACCTCAAGGATTGCTCCGTTGATCTCCAAGGTATCCTTCCGTGGGGGCGCCTTCTTGATTAGGGCACGGATCCGCTCGAGGACGTCGGTGGCTCGGTTGCCTTGCTTGACGGTGGCACCGAGCGCCTGCCGGGCCTCCTCCAGGTTTGGCGGCTGGGCGTTTAGAAAGCGCAAGGCAACTTGGGCATAGTTAACTGTCGCCGCGATTGGCTGAATGACTTCATGGGCAATCGAGGCCGACAGCTGCCCCATCGTTGCGACGCGGTTGGCGTGTGCGAGCTCATTCTGTACTTCGCTATACCGCCGCTCGCTCTCTCGTATCGCCGCTTCCGCTCGCTTGCGATCGGTTAAGTCGAGCACGAAGGCGACGCCTTCATCTGACTTTTTTTCGAAGGTCGCACCTCCAACCAATACGGGCACGCGATCGCCATTTTTATGAAAATACTCCTTCTCATACGGTTGGGCAGTTCCAGTCGTCTCTAATTCTCTGACCCGTTGCTCGTCGGCGTTGCGCCACTCGGCAGGCGTCAATTCTTTCCACAGAAGACGGCCCGAAACGAGATCGTCGCGGCCGTAGCCCACAATACGGAGAAAGGCGTCATTAGCATCAATGATCCGGCCATCAAAACTCCAGATGAATATCCCGATAATGTTGGCGTTGACTAAGTGCCGGATCTTCGCTTCCAACCCACTGGCCAACGCCCGCAAGGCTGTTTCCGCCTGTTCGCGCGCCGCGATTTGCAATTTGAGGTCTTCAATGGACTCAACGGTTTGGTACGCCACGGAGGCGAATTGTCCCAAGGTATTCATGATCCGTTCATCTTCCGAATCGAACTTGCGGCGATCGCCGTGCGTGATCGCCCATATTGTCCCGACAGCCTTGCCCCCGATGTAAAACGGGACCAGCAGGCACTCTTCCGCCGCGGGCGTTATCGGGATGAAGTATGGGTAACGCCGCTCGAAGTGTCGGAACAACAATGTACGGTTTTGATCGAGCACGTCTCCGCAGGGCCCGAAATCGCGCGGCGTCCCGCGGCCAATATGCCGTTTCCATTCGCCAGCAATGGCTGGCCAATAAAACCGTTTCCCACCATCATCCTTCGTTAACAAACTGAGGCCGGAAGAATCACACTGGGTGACGTCGAGAATTATCTCCGCCAGTGTCTGAAGGATATTGAACGGTGACTCGACAAGCGCGCGGGCCAGCGCTACGAGCGCGCGGTTCTCCTTCTCGTGGTCGGGTGGACGCCACGCGCGACGACGCAGCTCCTCTGTGCAAAGGATCGCTTCTAGGGAAACCGCACCAGGGGGTATTGAGGCCTCGACAGGAAAAAAGTAATTTGTCGATTGGGTCGTCTCGATCATGGTTCACCTTCGTACGGCGCGTGTACATCGAGCCGAGCGTTACCCCCCCCCCCCCCCGCGCCAGTCATCGGGGCAAGTCAACGAGGTAAAGAGTCTCCTCTATTTGTCGCTTCCAGGCCGGTACTGTGCGAGTTGCAAACACGCAGCGTCTCTGCATTCGACGGATGTCAAATTCTGTTCCGCGGTAGGGCGTTGACTCACCCTGAGGTGACTTGCCCGGCGGCGAGCCGCTAGTTCCCTAGCGATGGATGGCGGGCCCAGTTGGCATTTTTTTAAGCGGAAACCGAGGCATCGTTGCCGAGCAATTGACGAACGCCCAAGGATAAACGACATGTTGGTTACCCGCCATCACCGCCCAAACGCTTTAGACGCGTGGTGGTTCCGATGCAGCGAAAAGATTTCTATCCTCGCCTCCAGGCTACAGGAAAGTCGTTTGAGTGGGCAGCATAAACGGTAGTCTGAAGGATCAAGGGAACGAGGTTAACCTGATGAACGTGACAGCCCAAAAGCAGATCGTTCCGAACAAGGTGCTGGTCACACAGCGCTTACCGCCCAGCCGGGTCCTGTCCCTGTCGGAAACCTAATCCGGCTGGCAAGTGCGGCCGAATCGCGCGATGTTTCTGGCTTATGAGAGAAGGTTGCAGCCTGGTCTGGTCGGTGCTGGTCCTATTGTTCCAGTCGCGGGCCTCGTTGGGAGCTGAGATCCTGGTCCTTCGTCATCAGCTTAACATCCAGCGACGGCACCTGCCAAAGAGACTAACTTTCAGTGCCATGGATCGCCTGATCTTTGTTGGGCTGTCTCGTTTGGCGCCAAGTACCCTCAATGCGCTGACGATTGTGAAGCCGGAGACTGTCGTCCGTTGGCATCGTGCCGGGTTCAGATCGTACTGGCGCTGGAAATCACGACCTCGTTCCGGCCGACCGACAGTTGCGGTCGAAATACGACGGCTTATCCGCGAGATGAGCATTGCCAATCCGCTGTGGGGAGTTGTGTCAAGAAGACGCGCGAGCGTCATGCTGTGTGAGAGATGAAGGAAGACCCTTCGGAGCCGTCCTGTAGGGGGAGGCTTCAAACTGCCATAAGCTGCTTCGGTCAAAAGCCGCGGTGGTGAACGTTATGGTCAAAAGGCGTGACGTTGATCACGTCAAGTATGGATGAGAGAGACGAGCGCAAGCGAACCTCTGGCGAAGCATCGAAAACGGATTCAGATGACATCAAAACCGGGGCCTCTCCCTAGCCCCGGGAAAAGTATGGCGAAAACCTACCTATTGGCCATGCGGTGTCCGGTGTTGAGGAGGCGTGACTCTCATTCGGGCTTTTGCACGGAACTTGAGAACCTGGACGGCGATGGCAAGGGAAAAGGCACAAGCGGCCAAAACCGCAAGGCCGAAAGTACCGATGCGCCGACCAGGGGCGGACTGCTTGGTAGTAGTGATGAAGCGGGGTAATGCCCGTGGAGCGAAGTGAGCAGCCGACAAGGCTGAGAGTCTGACTGGGTGAAAGTCCCGGTACCGTCAATTACCTGTATTCGGACGGTTAGCATATCCGGTGCGTGTGGAGGCAACAAAGCACGATAGGCCCGGACGTAAAATCCCCGGCTGCCCTGCAGCCGTATGTGCAGCGGTAGGAACGATCTGGGGGGAGAGCAAACTTGGAGGCCGGAACATCAAGGAATATCTGCATCCTCGAAATAACGGGCCTGCGAGAAGTCGTAATTCGTGGGACAAAACGCGGGAAGCCGACCCATTCTTCGCTTGGGGAAGGCCGATGACATCGTGGAAGAAACAGGTGAGAGCACACGGTGTACCGCCGGGGTAGGGGATCCAGCATCCAAGGAAAGATTCTCAGAGATAACGTCGGGAAGCTCCCGGGGGCAGCAGGGACTGCGTACAACCTGCCAGGACTCTTCGAGCGAGGCTAAATGCCGAAGCAGGAGAGAGCCCAACGGGAGTGGCACATGAGCCCGTAGGAGCGATGACGGAGGGGTAACGCCCTCGGAGGAGATGGCACTCACATCTCCCCAACGGAGGTAGCACCGAAGTTGGGCAAAGGGGCTCAGGACACTTGGCGGCCTACTTGGCCGTATGGCGGCCGGCTTGATAAAACCGGCGTAACGCCACGACAGCTCAGGAGGCGAGGCTGAAGGCAAACCAGAATGGCGGGGGTGTACACGGACCAGCGTTTAAACCTCTCCAAACTTGGGAAGGCCTTCGGAAGAAAGCCAAAGTTTCAAACCGGACCCGGGAAATCTGGCCGTCCGGGATTATAGGGGGGCTTCGGGAAACGTAAGCCACGGTGAGACTGTGAACCCGTCTTGCAATCGAAAGAGCAGGAACGGAAACTCCTCACCTACAGCGGGGCGCGCCCGATTTCTATCCCAGTCGAGCAGGTCATCGCCGTTGAGATTGGGTCAACCGGCAGCGGGAGGAGCCCGATATTCAACGGAAGGCGGCAGCCTTCAAGCGGTGGCACGAGCCGGATGATGCGAGAGTATCAAGTCCGGAATCTGTGAGGGACTCGGGGTGAAAATCCCCGGGTCCACTCGGCCGCCGCGGATTCATGGAGAGTTGCTCAAGCTCGGTATCGAGATCGGCCAGACCAGCGTCGCCAAATACATGGTCAGGCGGAGACACCCGCCGTCGCAAGGCTGGAGAACCTTTATCCGCAATCACGCTGATGGGATCGCTGCGATGGATATGTTCGTCGTGCCGACAATCTCGTTTCGCCTGCTCTATGGATTGCTGATCATGGGGCACGGCCGGCGACATATTCTGTGGTTTGGCGTCAGAGCGCATCCAACCGCAGAATGGATCGCAAATCAGGTCGCGCAAGCATGCGGTTGGGAGCAGGCTCCCCGCTATCTCATCCGTGACCGGGACGGGGCTTATGGTGAGGTCTTTATCCGCAGACTCCGATCGATAGGCATTCGCGATCGACCGACGTCGCCGCGCTCCCCTTGGCAAAACTGCTTTGCCGAACGGCTGATCGGATCGATCCGGCGCGAGTGTTTGGACCACATCATTGTCCTGGACGAGGAACATCTGCGTCGGATTCTGAAAAACTATGCGGACTATTACAACGGCGTGAGAACGCATCGGTCATTGAACAAAGATGCGCCTGTCTCTCGCCAGGTTCAGCGATCCGGCGTCATAAATTCGCGCGCCATACTGGGCGGACTTCATCGTCAATACGTTCGGATTTAGATTTTCGGTACACACAAGGAAGCGATTGTTCTTATCCGCCGAACAGATTCCAGATGATCACCAGCGCGACGATCAGTAGCATCGCAAAGATTGTGCGGCGGCCGATGCGGTTCATTCCAGAACCTCATATTTGAACGCTACGCCTTCCGGGTCGTTTTCCTCGAACCATTTTTCTGCGGCGTCGATATTGGCAAACACCTTGATATGCTCGGCGTCGCCAACCTGCTTGCTGGTGTTGACGTAGACAAAGACGGTCATTGGTCTCTCTTTAGCTTGCTCCGGCCCCAGTGATGCTCTTTGCGATCAGGGTTGAACTCTCGAACGTGGCCGCGGTTCAGTGCCCGCATGACGCCAACCCGCGCGAACATAGCCGGGCCGTCGCGCTCGACCACCAGCATCAGCGCTTCGATCGCGGCTTGCCATTCGGGCAGGGCGGCTTCCTTTTTTGGCAGCCCGGTGATGTAGGTCGCGGCGTCGTGCAGGGTGTGCAACTGGCGACCATCCGGGAGTGCAACAGGCTCGTCGAAGCGCCTCTTCCAGCCCTTGGCGGCCATCAGGCGAATAACTCAGCGCCCGCCTGGGTGAACTTCACATAGACCCCGGATTCGTGCGGCCACAGCCAACCGTTCGCGACGGCGAGGGCGAGCCCCGCGCCATATTCGGACGGAAACGGCCCGTTGATGGCCTCGATCGGAATCCGCCCGTCCATGTAGGCCTCCGCCGAGTTGGCGATCTCGATGAGCTTGCGCGCGGCCTTATCAGGATCTGCGAAAGGTCGATCGGCGGCGTATTTCATCGGGAGGAATCATCCTTTCCAGTCTTCGCTAAATGGCCGCGCATAGCCCCCAAAATTTACGGAGCCTTGCGAAGGCGAATGCGTCGTGACGGGGCTCGCTTACATCATCCTTACGGGATGCCGCTCAAGAAGCGATCCATATCTCAAATTGTCCGCACGCGCGTAAGTCGACGTTGAGGCCTATCCCTCATTGTCATCGAGAAGGAGACACGACCATGATGACATACACGCGCATTATCAATGGACCCTTCGGCAGGCACACACTGGTTGGCGCCACGGGAAACGACCTCTTGACTGGAGGCGCCGACAGCGAGTCATACGTTATCTCGAGAGAACGCGGCTCCGACGTCATCAATGATTTGCAGGCGAGCGCTGGTCGCGATGTCTTCTTTGCGCAGGATGACGCCTTAGCGACCTTGGCTAGTTCTCCGGCGGTCGCCAAGCAGACACATACTCATACGGCCGTAACGCTGTTCACCAGCGATACGCTCTCGTCTCGGACGGCCGAG
>FSRD01000001.1:0-232500 GCA_900129675.1 Bradyrhizobium erythrophlei
GACGAGGGCCGCGGCCGAAATCGCCCACCATTCATCACCGCGCTGGCTGTTCTGTCCCGCCACCAGAATGGGAAGCGTCTGCCATCTCGAATTGGTCAGAAACAGCGCAAACAGGAACTCGTTCCAGACAAAGGCCAGCGTGATCATGAAGGTCGCGAGCAGGCCGTTCATCGACATCGGCACCACGATGCCGAGGAAGATGCGCCAGCTTGGCACGTTGTCGACCATCGCCGCCTCTTCGACCTCGATCGGCACGGCCTCGAAGAAATCACGCATCAGCCAGACGACGATCGGTAGCGAAAACGCGACGTAGCACAGCGTCAGGCCGACGAAGCTGTCGATCAGCTGGAAACCAGACGGCCGATTTCGCTGTAGAGCAGATACAGCGCAAACGCCGTGACGATCGGCGGGAACATGCGCTGGCTGACGAACCAGAACAGAATGTCCTCATTGCCGAGGATCGGCCCCGGCAACGGCAGGCGATTGGCGACTACAGCAGCCACGAGCGCGATAGGAAACGCGAGCAGCAAGGCCTGCGGCCTGGTGAATCCGAACGTGATGTTGAACAGCAGGTAGCCACCGAGCGCGAGCAGGAAGAAGGCGAGGCCGGTGCCGAGGCGAACCCTGAATTCGAAGCGCACCAGCGCATAGGCCGCCATTGCACCGATCGCGGTCGCGATCG
This sequence comes from Bradyrhizobium erythrophlei, assembly GCA_900129675.1. GTDB lineage: Bacteria > Pseudomonadota > Alphaproteobacteria > Rhizobiales > Xanthobacteraceae > Bradyrhizobium > Bradyrhizobium erythrophlei_A. The sequence goes on from FSRD01000001.1 coordinate 683, forward strand.
CCGCCGCCGACAGGCCCACAATGGTCGAATTCAGGAACGTCCGGAAGAATTCGCCCCTGATACCCTGATAGAGATCGATGAAGGGCTGCAAGGTCGGCGTGAAGTCGATAAACGGCAGGTATGTCGGGCCACCGACGACTCCCGGCGGGGTCTTGAATGCCGTCACGACCACCCAATAGAGCGGAAATATGCTGATCAGGCACCAGATGAGACAGCCGGCGGTCACCAGCCGACGGCCCCAGGGCGACAATCCGATCAGGCCGCGGTCGCTCATCGGCGCTTCTCCAGATGCGGCCGCAACAGCGCCAGATAGGTCACGCCGATGATCGTGATCGCAATCAGGAACAGGAAGCTGAGCGCCGACGTATAGCCGAGATTGAACTTCTTGAAGCCCTCCTGGTAGGCGAACAAGGTCAGGGTCTCGGTGTCCACACCCGGTCCGCCGCCCGTCATCACGAAGACGGTGTCCATGATCTTGTAGCTCTCGATCAGCCGGATGAAGACGACCGCAGCCGAGATCGGCAGCAGCATCGGAAATGTGATTCCCCAGAACTGTTGCCAGGCGCTGGCGTTCTCGAGCTCGGCCGCCTCGTAGACATCTTCCGGTAGCGTCTGCAGACCGGCCAGCATCATCAGCACCACGAACGGCGTCCACTGCCAGACCTCGACCGCGATGATGCAGCCAAGCGCCCAATGGCCATTGGTGAGGAACGGCAGGTTGACCAGACCGAACCTTCCCAGAAGCTGGTTGAGCGGTCCCATGGTCGGGTTGAAGATCATGCGCGCCACCAGCGCGACGGCCACCGGAGCGAGCAGCATGGGTAGCAGCAAGGCGACGCGAAACAGCCGTTCACCCGGCACGCGCGCGTTCAGCGCCAGCGCCACGGCGAATCCGATAGTGTATTGCAGTCCGACGGCGATGAAGGCGATCAGCGTGGTCGTGTAGATCGCATTCCAGAAGCGCGGCTCCTGCAGCAGCGATACATAATTGCCGAACCAGACGACCCGGGGCGGGATCGGCGGAATCAGGCGATAGCTGAGGAAGCTTGTGGTCAGCGAATAGATCAGCGGAAAGATCGAGATCGCCAGCACGACGAGCACCGCCGGCCAGATGAAGACATGCTTGATCGGATCATTCCGCATCATGGCGCGGATCACTTCCTCAAGAGAGCTTCGATCTCGGCGCGTCGCGGCATGGCGGGAGCGGTCCCGGCGCGCGTCACCGAAATCCCCGCCGTCGCCGAACCGAAACGCGCAGCCTCGAGCGGATCGGCGCCGTCCGCGAGCGCCGCCGCGAAGCCGCCGACGAATGCATCGCCCGCACCGGTGGTTTCGACCACCTTGCCGGCGGCAAAGGGCGGCACATGCAGCGAACGGTCCCGCGCATGGAACAGCGCCCCGCGCTCGCCGAGCGTGATCAGCGCCGTCCCAGCCCCTTTGGCCAGCAGCGCGTCTCCGGCGCGGCGCGCGGCCGCGAGGTCGCCCACAGCGATCCCGGTCAATGCTTCGGCCTCGGTCTCATTGGGGACGACATAGTCGCAGAGCGCAAACAGGCTGCTGTCGAACTTGATGGCCGGCGCGGGGTTGAACACCGTGATGCTGCCCGCGGCGCGCGCGATTTCGAGCCCTCGCTGCGCCGCGTCGACCGGCTGCTCGAGTTGAGTCACGAACACGCGGCTGGCACGAATGGCGTCAGCCGCCGCGTCGATGTCAGCCGGACTGAGACCGCCGGCTGCCCCTGATACCACGATGATCGCGTTATCGCCCCGCGTCTCGTGGACATAAATAAACGCGGCGCCGGTCGGCGCTTCCGCGGTCTTTGCGACGCGCGGTATAATTCCCTCAGCCTCCCAGGTCTTGACCGCAAGCTCGCCGAAAGCATCACTGCCGATGCGGGAGATAAAGGTCACGCTGGCGCCCGCGCGCGCGGCGGCCACGGCCTGGTTCGAACCCTTGCCGCCGGGACCCATCGCGAATCCGGATCCGGCAATCGTTTCGCCGATCGCAGGCATGTTGCCGGCGCGGAAGGCGAGATCGACGACGAAGACGCCAAGGATGGCGACGCCATTCCTGCTCATGGTCATCACTCTCCGTCCGGCGCGATGACGCCCTTGGTGAACAGGAAGCAGCCATAGAAACGGCGCTCGCCCGTCGCGATCACGCAATAGGCCGTCTTGGCCTTTTCGTAGAAGGCGTGGCGCTCGACGCCGACCAGCGGCCAGGATCGTCCCTCGGCGCAATCGATCGCGGCCTGCACCTCGCGCTGGACCGGCGGCACTTCCTGAGGCTGGTCGACGATCTCCATGCGAACAGCCGCGTCGTCGACGAACGTATCGAGCGGCAGCACCGAGAGAATTGCTTCGATGGCCTTCGCGGTGCTGACATTGTCGATGCGCAGCAACCGGCCAAGAACCGTCTGGCGCGCGATCGAGTCGGCCGGAAAATTGGTATCGCAGACGACCAGGTGATCTCCGTGCCCCATGGCACGGAGGGCATAGAGCACGTCGGCGTTGAGCAATGAGTTGATGCCCTTGAGCATGTTGCGTCCCTTTCTTCGAAATTGCCCGAACTCTGACGGTCCGGATCCCAATCGATATCACCGCAAGATGACGTCTCTAGTCCCCATAGGGAATCCAGATATTCTTCACCTGCACGGCATGACGAAGCAGGATCGGACCTTCACTCGCCGCCCTGTCGTACCAATCGAGCGTCAGGCCGTGGTCGACAAGCGTGCGCTTGAGATTGCCGATCGACAGCCGTTCCGCCGATGCCGAGGCGTCCTGCGACCCGAAAACCCAGAGTGCGTCGACATCGTCGTGCGCGGCCAGGACCTTCACGAGGTCGTCGCGGCCGCCGGTGACGATATTGACGACGCCGGCCGGCACATCCGACGTCTCCAGCACCTGGTAGAAATCGGTCGCGGCGAGCGGATGCTTCTCGCTCGGTACCGCCACCACCCGGTTGCCCATCGCGATCAACGGCGCGATCAGGCTGACGAAGCCAAGCAGCGGCGCATCGTCGGGACAGGCCACACCGACCACACCGATCGGCTCGTGCATCGCGAGCGCAACGCCGCGCAGCGGCGGCGCATGGATTGCCCCTTCGAATTTGTCGGCCCAGGCCCCATAGCTGAACAGCCGCTCTATGCTCGCATCGACCTCCGCGCGCGCCTTGGCAGCCGATACGCCCGTCATGTCGGCGATGCGCCGGGCGAACTCGTCACCGCGCGCGGAGAGGTTCTCGGCAAGGTAGTAGAGGATTTGGGCGCGATTATGCGCCGTCGCCCTCGCCCACGCCTCGGCGGAGCGTGCGGCGGCCACGGCATTGCGGATGTCCTTGCGGTTGCCCTCGCCTGCCTCGCCGAGATGCCGGCCCTTCGGCGACAGCACGGCGCGCGAATAATTGCCGTCGGGGCGAACTTGCTTGCCGCCGACGAAAAGTTTTGCGGTCCGGTCGATTGGCGGCACACCAAATCCGGCGCGGTCGGCGGCGGCGGTCGGCGGCGGCAACGCCTTGGCCCGCGCTTTCCGCCCGCTCCATGCCTTGGGCTTGAGATATTCGTACATGCCTTCACGGCCACCCTCGCGGCCGAAACCGGACTCGCGGTAACCGCCGAAGCCGACGCTGGCGTCAAACAAATTGGTCGCGTTGACCCAGACCACGCCGGCCAGCAGTTTCGGCGCGATATCCAGCGCCAGCCCGATCGTCTCGCTCCATACGCTGGCGGCAAGCCCGTAGCGCGTATTGTTGGCGAGCACCACGGCCTCATCAGGCGTGCGGAACGTCATCGCCACCGCCACGGGGCCAAAAATCTCCTCGATCGCCACGGTCGACGACGGATGCACGTTCCAGAGCAGGGTCGGCGGATAGAAGCATCCCTCCTCCGGTATTGCGCCGGGCGCCTGGTATTTCTCCGCGCCCTCCTTTACCCCGGTCTCGACCAGCGCCTTGATCCGCTCGAGCTGCACTGGCGCAACCACGGCGCCCATGTCGATTGCCTTGTCGAGCGGTGGGCCGACGCGCAGCGTTTCCATGCGGCGGATCAGACGCCTGCGGAAGGTTTCTGCAATTCCTTCCTGCACCAGCAGGCGCGAGCCGGCGCAGCAGACCTGGCCCTGGTTGAACCAGATGGCATCGACCACGCCTTCCACCGCGCCGTCGATATCGGCATCGTCGAACACGATGAAGGGTGATTTGCCGCCGAGCTCGAGCGTCAGCGACTTGCCGGTGCCTGCGGTTGCCTGACGGATTAGCCGCCCGACCTCAGTCGATCCCGTGAAGGCGATCTTGTCGACTCCCGGATTTTCAACGAGCAGCGCGCCCGTCGCGCCATCGCCCGTGAGCACGTTCAATACGCCCGGCGGCAGAGCTGCCCCCGCCGCAAGTTCGGCGAGCAGCAGCGCGGTAAGCGAGGTGAATTCCGCCGGCTTCAGCACCACCGTATTGCCTGCGGCCAGCGCCGGCGCGATCTTCCATGCCAGCATCAGCAGCGGGAAATTCCAGGGGATGATCTGCCCGATCACGCCGATCGGCACCTGATCGGCGAACTCGCGCTCCTGCAACTGCGCCCAACCCGCGTGATACAGGAAATGCCGCGCGGCAAGCGGCACGTCGAGATCGCGGGTTTCGCGGATCGGCTTGCCGTTGTCGATCGCCTCCAGCACCGCAAACAACCGCGCATGCCGTTGCAGCATGCGCGCCAATGCGTAGAGATGACGCGCGCGGCCGTGACCGCCGAGTTTTACCCAAGGCGGCTGCGCGGTGCGCGCGGCGTTGACGGCCGCTTCCACATCCGCAGAGGAGCCCTGCGCGATCTTCGCCAGCGCCTTTCCAGTGGCAGGCTCGATCGTCGTGAGGTGCTTGCCGGAATGCGGTGCGACGAACTTGCCGCCGATGAACTGTCCAAACGTGGCGTCATGCCGCTTCAGCCAGGCGCGCGCCTCGCCGTCCGCTTCGGGAGCAGGACCGTACTCCATGGTTTCAAAGTAATGTGCGACGGTCACGGAGTCTCATCCCACGGGGTGGCGGTTGAAGGCCGAGTAGCGGCCGGTGACATGATGCTCGAGCTGGCGCTCGATGTCGGCGAGCAGGCTTGAGGCGCCAATGCGGAACAGATCCGGCTCGAGCCAGTCGCGTCCCAACTCCTCCTTCATCAGGAACTGATAGTTGAGCACGTCCTTTGCCGTCGAGATTCCGCCGGCGGGCTTGAAGCCGATCTTGTAGCCGGTGCGCTCCTGATACACCCGGATCATGCGCAGCATCGCGAGCGTCACCGGCAGCGTCGCATTGACGCCTTCCTTGCCGGTAGACGTCTTGATGAAGTCGGCGCCGGCCATCATGCAGACCATCGATGCCTTGGCGACATTGCGCAGCGTCTTGAGATCGCCGGTGGCCAGAATGGTCTTCAGATGCGCATTGCCGCAGGCGGCGCGAAAGTCCCCGACCTCCGAGTAAAGCGCACGCCAATCGCCGGTCAGCACGTGCTCGCGGGTGATGACGATGTCGATCTCCTGCGCGCCATCCCTGACGGACGCCTCGATCTCCTTGAGCTTCAGGTCGTGAGGTATCAGACCTGCCGGAAATCCGGTCGAGACCGCGGCAACCGGGATGCCGGAACCATCGAGTGCCTCGACTGCGGTCGCAACAAAACGGTGATAGACGCAGATCGCACCGGTGTGCAGCCGATGCCCGGCAAAGCCAAGCGCCTCGAGAACATCGCCCCGCACGGGGGCCTTGGCCTTGGCGCAGAGCCGCTTCACCCGTTCAGCGGTATCGTCGCCGTTGAGGGTAGTCAGGTCGATGCAGGTGACCGCTTTCAGAAGCCACGCCGCCTGCGCGTCCTTCTTGACCGTTCGTCGGCCCGGCAAGCTCGCAACGCGCCGCTCGGCGGCCGACAGATTGATCCTGATCTCGTCGACCCAATCCATCTCAATCGCGCGGCCGCTGTTGCGCGAGACCGGATGCGTGTGCCCCTCGCCCTTGGCATGAGGCTGCACCGGCACGGAGGACGGATTCTGTATGAGGACGGTCTGCGTCATCGAAACGCCTGGGGTCCTAGCGAATCGACGAGAGCGCCAGATAGACTGAATGTGTCGATTGCAACATGTGATCCTCCCAGACCTTGCCCGCCGGAGCTTGCTGCCTGACGACGCACGCCACCGCCAGACACCGGATTGTCTCTCCGGGCTCGATGTTATTATTATAACATATTGCCGTTGATAAACTCACAACATTGTAAGATCATTGTCAACCGGATAAGTAAGCTCGGTGACCAAAATGGCTGAAACACCGAACGGACGACCAAGCGAGACCCGCGTTCAGCGCCTGCAGCGGCTGCGCCGCGCGGTCGAGAGCAGCGGCGCGCTGCACCTGAAGGACGCCGCCGAGCTGCTCAAGGTTTCCGAAATGACGGTGCGGCGTGACCTTGCCGGTCCCGAGGGCGCACTCGCTCTGCTCGGCGGCTATGTCGTCAATGCGGCGTCGCCGACCGGGATCAAATACGCGTTCGAGCAGGAGATCGACCAGCACACCCAGGACAAGCGTCTCGCCTGCCGGTCCGCCACCGCCTCGATCAAGGAAGGCGACACGATCTTCATCGATTGCGGAACCACGATGCAGTCGCTGGCGGACTGTTTGCCCTTGGATCTGCCGCTCTCGGTGATCTGCTATTCGCTGAACGTGGCGTCGATCGTCACGCGGCGGCCGGCGACGCAGGTGATGCTGATGGGCGGGCTCTACCATCCGTCATCGCAGTCGTTTTCATCTGATGACGGCCTGTCCTATCTGCGGCGCCTCGGCGTCAACAAGGCCTTCATATCCGCCGGCGGCTTGCATTGGACCCGCGGCGCGAGCTGCTCCAACTTTCATGAGGTCGCCATCAAGCAGGCCGTGATCGCCACCGCAATGGAGAGCATCGTGGTGGTCGACGCTAGCAAGCTCGGCAGTCTCAAGCCGGCGTTCTTCGCCGATATCGGCGCGTTCTCGCGGATCATCGTCGGCGGCGCGGTGACGTCAGACATGCGCAAGCACTTCCGCAGTCTTCCCGTCGAGTATGTGACGAACGCAACCTGATCTGGACGGGGGCTGGCACGCCCGGATCAGGTTCATCTGCGATGCGCGACCTTGCGAGACCGCGCACCGCAGGCCGGAAGCTCAGAGCATTTTCGAGCGAAGTGGATACCGGTTCGCGTCAAGAAAAACGCGTCAAAACAAGAATCTAGAGCTTCGGTTCTAATACAATCAGAACCGATAATGCTCTAGTTGCAGGCAGGCTTCGCCTTGTTGCAGGCGTCCGCCAGTTCCGGCGGCGGCTCCTTCTTGAACACGGTCCGATAGGATTCCAGCACGTTCGACTGCGTCACCGGCAGCGACTGCACACCGATCCAGCCAGGCGTTTCCTTGCCGAGAAGCGCGTTCATCATGGCCATCGCTTCCGCGACGCCCTGGTCATAGGGACGCTGCGAGCCGGTCACCTTCAACGGACCGCCCTTGGCGATCTCGATTGCCGATTGCAGGCCGAGATCAACCGTCGTGACGGGAATGTCGACACTCTGCGCCCGCATCGAGCTCAGCGTGTCCAGCGCCGGCTGATCCCAGACCGCGAACAGTCCCTTGATATCGGGATTGCCGGTGAGGAAGTCGCCCGCGATCTGCGAGACCTTTGGCGGATCGGTGAAATCGACCTGCTTCATCTTGATGTCAGGCCGGTTCTTCGCCATCCACTCGCGCACGCCCTTGGTCCGCTCGTTGGTGCTGAAATAGTCGACGCCGAAATTGACCAGGCCGATGGTGCCGCCCTGCGCAACACAGGAGGCAAGGATCTGGGCCGCGATCAGGCCGTTGCCCTGGCTGTCTGCCGACACCATCGTCGCATATTCCTCGGGATGCTTCAGGCCAGTCGGGATGCTGTCCATCAGCACCAGCTTGATGCCGGCCTTGGCGATCTTCTTGTAGGTCGGCGCGGTCGCGGTGAAATCGACCGGGATCGAGATGATGCCGTCCGGATGCTGCTGGATCGTGTTCTCGATATCGGCGATCTGCTTGTCGACCTGATACTCGGCGGACGCGACGCCCGTCACCATCACGCCGTATTTCTTCAGCGTATCGGTGATGCCCTGGATCTGGAGCTGCGCCCAGTCGAGGTTGACCGTCTGCATGGAGATGCCGACCTTGAAATGGCGATCCCTGACCTTGGCGGCATCAGCGTCAGAGAGTGCGAGCACCTCCGGCGAGGCGGCCTTCTCGCCGTGGGGGCCCTGACCGACAATCGATTTCGGTCCAAGCGTCGCAAGATCGACGCCCTTGACGCAGGTCGCCGGCACCTCGGCGCGGGCCGAGGGAGCGATCGAGATCGCTGTCGCCGCAATCAGCGCGGTTAGTGGCAAGGTGTGTCGCAAGATTGGCTTCATTTGTTGTTCCTCCCGTTTTGGTCGCCGATTGACCGGAGGGCCGGCGGCGTTGCCCTGACTGACCTCGATTAGCGTTTGGTGAAAGCAACCGCGGCAACGATGATCGCGCCCTTGATCACGAGCTGCATCGGCGAGCTGACGCCGAGCAGCACGAGGCCATTGTTGAGCGTGCCGATGATGAGGCTGCCGAACAGCGTTCCCAGGATATAGCCGCGCCCGCCGAACAGGCTGCAGCCGCCGAGGATCACGGCAGCGATGACGTCGAGCTCCATGCCCTGCACGACGTCGGGCCGCGCGGCATGCGAGCGCGCCGAAAGCACCAGCGCTGCGAGACCGGCCAGCGTGCCGGTCAGGACAAAGGCCGCCGTCGTCACCCATTTGGTGTTGATGCCGGAATAGAGCGCCGCCGTCGGATTGCCGCCGACCGCGTAGATCCGCCGGCCGAACACGTTGTAGTGCAGCAGCAGGATGCCGACGATCATGGCCGCAAGCGTCCAGGCGATCGGCACCGGCATGCCGAGGAACGTGCCTTCACCGAAGATCGCGAAATACGTCTCGTTGGTGATGATGACGGGCTTGGTGTTGGTGACCATCATCGCCAGTCCCCGCGCCATGCTGAGCGTGCCGAGTGTCACCAGGAAGGACGGGATCGACAGCTGCGTGGTCAGGATGCCGTTGAGTAGGCCGACCAACGCACCGGTGCCGAGCCCAGCCACGGCGCCCACGACCCAACTGTTGTTGATCTGGCTCATCGCGAGCGCGGCCGCCATGCCCGACAGCGCCAGCGTCGATGCAACTGAAAGGTCGATCTGGCGCGCGATGATGACGAAGGTCATGCCGACCGCAATGATCGACACCAAGGTCGTCTGCCGGCCGATGTTCAGGAAATTATCGACCGACAGAAACCATGGCGATGACAGGCTGAACACGACAAGCAGGATCACGAAGGCGATATAGAGCATGTACGGACGCTCGCCGCGCAGCAGGTTCTGCAGCAGCTTGCGGCGGCGGTCGGATGCTGTCGGCGAGGCGACGACATTGGGCGCGGTCAGTTCGGTCATGCTGGCAACTCTTGCAATGCGTCCTTGGATGCGCTTTGGCCGGAAGCCTGGAGCAATTGAAGCAGATGGTGGAGTTCCTCGGCGTCGTCGATCTCGCCGCGCACCAGCGTTCTGACGACGCGGCCGTCGATGATCACCGAGATGCGGTCACAGAGCTCGATCAGCTCGACGAGGTCGGACGAGACGACGAGGACGCCGGTGCCGTCGCGCACGGCATGCCGGATCACGCCGTAGATTTCCTCACGTGCGCCGACGTCGACGCCGACGGTGGGCTCGTCCAGCAGCAGCACGCGCGGCCTCGGGTCGTTCCATTTTCCAAACACGACCTTCTGCTGGTTACCGCCGGAGAGCGTCCGGACCAGGCTCGAGGCGCCCTGCGCTTTCACCGCGAGCTTGCCGATCGCGGTCTCCGCGCGCCTGACGGCGGCGCCTTGCTGCATCCAGCCCCAGCGCGAAAAATACGGAAGCCGTGACAGCGTAACGTTGCGTTCGATCGAATGGTCGAGCACCAAACCCTGAACGTGACGATCCTCGGGCACCAGCGCGATGCCGTGATCGATCGCGTCCGCCGGGCTCTTCGGCAACCATCGCCGGCCATCGATCTCGAATGTACCGCTCTCGACCGGCCGGAGGCCGAACACGGTCTCCAGAATCTCGGTGCGCCCGCTGCCGATTAATCCGGCGAGCCCGTGAATCTCGCCTCTCAGGACCGACAGGTCGACTTCGCGCAGCCGATCGTTGGAGACGTTCGACAGGGACAGGACCGGTGACGGATCGATAGAGCGCGTTGTCTGCGCCTCGGCCCGAACCGTAGCCGGCGCCAATCGATCCGATCCGACAATCGCATTCACCAGGCGTCTCATGTCGGTGTCGGCCGTGACGAAGGTGCCGGCATTGGCCCCGTCGCGGAGCACGGTGACACGCTGCGAGATCTCGAAGACTTCATTCAGCCGGTGCGTCACATAGATCACGCCGACGCCGCGGCGCGTCACCTTCCCGATCGCATCGAACAGGATACGCACCTCGTCTGACGTCAGCGAGGACGTCGGCTCATCGAGGATGAGTAGCCGCACCTCGCCCATCAGCGCCTTTGCGATCTCCGTCATCTGGCGATAAGCGAAGGGCAGCGAGCCCACGGGCGCCTTGATGTCGAGGGGAATGCCGAGCTGCGTGAGGAACGCGCTCGCTTGCGCCATCAACTCACGCTTCCTGACAAAACCGAAACGGCCGAGCGGTTCACGGCCGAGCAACAGATTGTCGGCGACGCTGAGCGACTCGACCAGACTCAAATCCTGATAGACGACGGCAATTCCCGCCTCGCGCGACTTTGCCGGGCTGTCGAACGCCACCGGCTGGCCCGCGATCTCGATCGCGCCGCCGTCATAGGCATGAACGCCGCTAAGGATCTTGATCAGCGTGGATTTTCCGGCGCCGTTCTCACCGAGCAGCGCGTGCACCTCGCCGGCTCGCACCTCGAGGTTCACGTCGCGCAGCGCACGCACGCCGCCAAACCGCTTGTTGATGGCATTGACCATCACAAGCGGCGGCGGCGGCCGGGGCTGTGTTGCAACCGAACCAGACGGCTCCAAATTCTCCTCCCCGCTCGCCCCATCGCTGGTACGATGGTGACATTTTGTTATTATTGCAACTTACTGTGTTATAATTCTATCAGTTCACCTCCCCTGTCAATGGCCAATGGAGGTCGCGCCGACGAGGGTTTGCGGGGTGGAAGAGGCAATCAGCCTTCCTGACCACAGCAGCTGCTCGGCACAAACGGCCATCGCCTGGCCCTGACGCCGGCGATCTGCCGAGCGGCGTTCTGCCGAGCACGTTCGCTCGCGATTTGGATGAGGTGTCCTTGCTGGCGCGCCCTATAGTCATTGGCATTCGGCCGCTTGTAACGCATATGCCGTGCGACATGGCCTTCGCCAATATGCCCGTTGAACGGGCCAATGGAACGCTGCAGGACCGGCTGGTGAAGGAGATGCGGCTATGCGGCATCGATACCATCGCGGCCGGCAACGCGTTCCTAGTTCATTGATGACTACAACGCGCGGTTTGCCAAGGCACCTCTTGAGGATCGCGATGTTCACCGGTCCCTCGCCGGACATGACGACCTCGACGATGCTTTTGCCTGGAAGGAACAGCGCACGGTCTCGATGAACCTGACGCTGCAGTATGACCAGGTGCTGCTTATCCTGGAGCCAAACGGGATTGCACGGTCGCTGGCGCGCAAGCGGGTCATGGTGATCAACTACCCCGACGGACGACTGGCGATCCGGTACAACGGCGTCGACTTGTCCTACCGCACCTTCGACGAGCGGCCGCAGGTGAACCCGGCCGCGATCGTCGAGAACAAGCGCCTGGGTCCGATCCTGGCCTACATCGCCAAGCAGCAAAAGAAGCTCGACATGTCCCGTTCAGCCAAGGCGCCACGGCGACGTGGCCAGAACAACCATATGTTCAAGGTCGGATAGATGGACACCCGGGCGTCGCGTTGCGCGATCTGGAAGCTTCACGCGCCGCCCTCTCGAGAAGCAGATATCAACCCCAGCCCAAAGAAAGGCGGCTATCCTGCTCCCCACCGAGTGACATTTCTAACTTGCCTAAATCGTGACTTCCCTAAATGGCGGCGACAGTGCCGGAATCTCATGACGAGCGCCAACCGCTTGGACGCGAAACGTCCGTCGTGCCGCCCTGCGCGTAGCAGCGGAACGGCGCCGGCGGCTTCGCTGACGGCCGCCGGCCGCGAGCTTTCGTTGTCGATGGCCTCGCGGATCTTCTCTTCCATGAAGTCCAGGAGGTCGAGGACGAAGGGTGCGAATTCGGTGCGGCGGTTGGAAGGCATGATGGCGTGCTCCGGTTGGTTTCGGTCTCGACCGTGTAGCCGCCCAAGGTTTCAATGGGTCTCGTCGGCCAAAGAAAACGAGCTCAAGGCGCGCAGCGGCGACAGTTGTTGACGCGAAGAAAAGTTAGCTTCCCGAGGAGACCGCTGGCCAACTGAAGCAGCGATCTCACATGCCGATGCCGCCAGAGCACTTCTTGGAAGACGCGGCCTACATGTACTGGCCTGCCCAAGTGATGTGAGGAGCCGCCCATCACATTTTCCCTTGCAGCAACCTATGCGGCCCAGTGCTGCTGAGCGGCTTCGTCGCAGGGCAGGACTATCACCTAGTCTGATCGGACTTACGGGAGCGGGCCTAACCTGCGAGCAGGCCGTTTACTACGGCCGGCTCGCAGAAAAAGCGTGCCGGATTCCGCCATGTTTCTAATAGGTTGCGAGATCGAGTCGTTCTCAAAACGAAAACCGGGGGTATCGAGTCGTTCTTAAAGTCAAAATCGAGTCGTTTTCAAAATGCGGGGTCCAGCAATATCAAAGGGATATCCGGCATCCGCCTTGAGGGACTTTTCGTGGGTTCGATTTTTCAGTTTGCAATTTGCGGCGACCGCCGCTCGAATTCGGCTTCCAAAAGAGCGCGAATAGTTTCGGCATCGGACTGAGCCTCATCCATCAATGCTTTGATGGCTCCTAACCGCTGCCAATAACGGTCTCATAGGCCCTCGCCAACTACATCCCGCATCTGTTCTGCCGCTAGTACGGCCTGTTTCTCCAAAGGCGGCAAGTCGCGCCATGCGAGCCGCTGTACCTTCGATGTTTCGCCTAGTTGGCGAACCTTTTGCGGTCGTGCTTTCCATCCACTTCCGCCAATCACTACCGCCTTTTGATTGATTGCAAGGTCCGCAGGCGGGCACAAGATTATCTGCCGTATCGTCGTGGATTGTCTTCATTATCTGCCGTATCGTCGTGGATTGTCTTCGTCACCGGCCCGCATCCGCGTCTATTCCAACGCCACGGCCTGACAAATCTCCAGTTAGGGAGGTTAGGCCGCATAGGTTCAAAGTTCGGTAGAACGTCGAATTGGAGATTTTAGCAGCGTTAGGTTCATTTGCTTTCGATAATTGCGGTGACCCGGTCGAAAATTTCTCGTGCGGTACCAACAACATTTCCGCCTGCCCATTCGTCAAACGCCCTTGCATAGAAATTTTTGGATGCCTGTTCGTCACCCACAACCGTTACTGTGTCGGCGGCTCTATTGTACCGCAACGCTCTTTCTTCAAGACCTAGATTTTCCAAGGTTACAAACCGGTCTTCTAGCTCGTCTGATTTCCGTGCCGCTTCACTCATTGTTCAACCTACGCTGTTCAACCTGTTCAACCTCCCCTCTCGCTACGAATGTGACCCGGATTTGCGGCAACAGCGCGACAAAATATTAACGGAGCCGCCCATGAAAGGTCGCAAACCAAACATTACCCCCCTACACGGTGCACTAGACAAGGCACCACCGGCACCGGCTTGGTTGCCGAAGTTCTCGCCCCGTCCCGGTGGAAAGGACTTTCCGAAAATGGGCAATTTGCTTCCGGCCCCTAGTGACCGCTCGGACACGCGTATGGCATTCGCCGAACACGACGACGGCCAAACAAAGCGATTGCGTTATTGCGAGGAAGCAGTTTCGATGGCGTGCGGTCCACGTACCCGCGAACCGACTATTGGCAAGCGCCTGACCGGGAAGGAACTGAATGGCCCCGATACACAGCTAACCTTTGCTGGTCGCTGCCCCATTTTGTTCAACAACACAGGGGTTCCTAATCCGCTGGTTGCCTTCCGTCCTCGATGGCGACAGCAGTCAACTGTTCGGGATCGGTAACGCCATCTGATGCGGCCAACAGAATTCGTTGGGCCATTTTGGCTTTCGTTGCGGGTGTCCGGTTTGCCTTCTCGATCTGCCCCACCGCTGAATCGAGAACGGAACGCATTGTCGAGACCAATTCGGGATTAAACTCAGATGGCGACAGTTTGGGCGATAGCGTCTTCCGCATAGGGCACTCCATTGATGAGCATCGTCTATCCCGACAGTGAGTCGAGGAAGTGACACCGCTTGCACTATGTTGTGATTCTTCACGGCCATCGGTGGCACAATAACGTCATCAAAACGAAACCCCGCCGGTGAAACCAGCGGGGCGGGAATGCTAACAATAAATTGAAAGGCCGTTATCCTCGTGTATCGAGTGACACTCCCAGCATCGAGGCTTTCACGGCAGTTGCCCCTGCGGTGCGCTTCAATGTACGTGCAATCTTATCGACGCCAACTTTCTTTTTGGCGAGTCCTTTTAGCTTGTGAATCTCGGTAGCGGTCCATTCACGACGCACTTTAGTTTTCTTCGCCATTGTCACTCCAGTATTCAAAGGAGTGGCGTTCTACCACAGCACTTGCATTTGGCAAGCGATTGGACGGCACGCAATTCAAAGCCGACTCGTTGCAAGTTATCCTCTACATTTGAAACCGTTATCCAGTTAAGGCTGTGATCTTGAATCTGCACTTCCGCATAGTTCATGATGCTCTCCCTCCTTGCTGCAGCATTTGTTGGGAACTGACCGGCGGGCTTAGACGGGCTAACTAACACAGGCTTGAACGCCGTGTACCGAAAATCTAAATCCGAACGTATTGACGATGAAGTCCGCCCAGTATGGCGCGCGAATTTATGACGCCGGATCGCTGAACCTGGCGAGAGACAGGCGCATCTTTGTTCAATGACCGATGCGTTCTCATGCCGTTGTAATAGTCCGCATAGTTTTTCAGAATCCGACGCAGATGTTCCTCGTCCAGGACAATGATGTGGTCCAAACACTCGCGCCGGATCGATCCGATCAGCCGTTCGGCAAAGCAGTTCTGCCAAGGCGAGGCCGGTGCAATTGGCTTGTCTCGGATACCCATGGCACGCAGTCGGCGCGTGACGACAGTGCCGTAGATACGATCTCGATCTCGGATCATATAGCGCGGAGCGCCATCCCAAGGAAAAGCCTCGGTGATCTGACGTGCAACCCACTCCGCCATCGGGTTGGTTGTGACGCCGATCCAGACGAGATCTCTGCGATCAAGCCGGATGATGACGAAGCCATACAGCAGCTTAAAGCCAATGGTCGGTACTACGAACAAATCCATGGCGGCGATGTCCGGCGCGTGGTTTCGCAGAAAGGTCCGCCATTCCTGACTTGGAGGCCCGCGTCGCTTGACCATATACTTGGCGACACTTGATTGAGCGACGCTAAACCCGAGCTTGAGCAGTTCGCCGTGGATGCGCGGCGCACCCCAAAGCAAATTCTCTGTGCTCATCTGCCGGATCAGCGCGCGCAATTCTGTCTCGATCTGCGGTCGCCCTCCCCGTCGACACGATTTCCAACGCCAATAGCGGCGAAAGCCGGCCCGATGCCAACCCACCAGCGTTTCGGGTCGAATAATCATGAGAACCGGAAGGATCGACGGGAACCAGCGATAGAGCTGAACGAAGAACCAGCGGTCGTTGTTCGTGAGGCGAGCCCGGCCTTTCAGCTTGCGTCGCAAGACGATCAGCTGATGTCGAAGCACTGCATTCTCCGCCTCAAGCCGGATGTTCGACTTGAATGGCGAGGCCAGCACGGCCACAACGAAGCAGATCAGCGCGACCATCGCGCCAACTTAGCCGATTCTATCATTCGATAAACCCGGATAGGGTTTTCGGTACACACAGCCTGAGTGTTCTCGATTACCTGGCGGTCATGCGCGGCGTCCTGCTGCAGGAATTTCAGCTTTGCGCCTCGGTCCATGACAGGAACGGAACCGCGGTCCTGGCCGGCCGGCTGACGGAGGTGCTTCGCGAGGTCGGCAAGATCACGGGCGAGCTAATGCGGACACCGGGCGTGATGAACGTCAGCAACACTGTGAATTTCGTCAACTCCCCGGTGTTCGTCGACCTCCAGCAAATGCTCATAAAGCGCCTGGCCAACCGTCCCGACGCACTGGCAGAGGTGATCGATGGGTTGCGCGAGCTAGAGAGCCGGTCCGCGCCACAGGCCCGCGCTCCGATGATCGAGCACCAGGGGGGCGCGCATGCATCAGCCGCCTAGCCCATACCGCCAGCTCGCGTACGCTCTCGATCCGGTCCTGTGGGCTCAGGAGGTCTTGGGATTCGAGGCCGACGATTGGCAGAAAGTGTTGCTACGCACCAGCGAGCGGCAAGCCATCCTGAACAATTCGCGACAATCCGGCAAATCCGTCGTTTGCGCGATCAAGGGATTACACAAGGCGATCTTTTCGCCCGACAGTCTGGTTTTGCTGGTCTCGCCATCACTGCGGCAGTCCAAGGAGCTGTTCGGAAAGGTCACCGGCTTCCTGAAATCGCTGCAGCCGGCCCAGATCCTCGAGGAAGACAACCGCCTTTCGTGCACGCTCGAGAACGGAAGCCGGATTTGTTCGTTGCCGGGCGATCCGAAGAATATTCGCGGCTTCAGTGCGCCAGCCATGATTCTTGAGGATGAAAGTGCATGGGTTTCCGACGAATTGTTCGGCGCAATTAAGCCAATGCTCGCGGTCTCGCGCGGCCAATTGATTTTAATGTCGACCCCATTTGGCAGAAGGGGACATTTTTTCGATACCTGGCAAAGCGGCGGCGACGCTTGGCAGCGGATTTCCGTTCCGGCGACGGACTGTCCGCGCATCTCCAAGGAATTCCTCGACCAGGAACGCGCCTCAATGAGTGAGTGGCGTTTTCGCCAGGAATACATGTGTGAGTTTGTGGAAACGGTCGATCAGATCTTCTCTTACGACGTCATCAGGGCCGCATTCGATCCCGCGGTGACACCGCTTTTCAGTTCCGAGGAGATTGTCCGAATGGCAGCAGGGGCAGCAGCATGAGCCCCGGCGGATTTATGCACTTCGCAAACTCGAGAGGCGCCGGCGCTGTCCAGGCACCACCACCGCCCGCGATCGAATGCCGGGAGGTTGAGGGCTACATTCTTGGCTGCGATCTGGGACAGGCCAACGATTTTACTGCGCTGTCTATTCTTGAAAAACATCGAGAGAGTTCGACCGTCGTCGAGCAAAAAGGCTTTGAGCCGCCGGCCTCCATCACGACCACACGGAATGTTTTTCATCTGCGCCACCTGCAACGCCTGAAGTTGGGAACGGACTATCCCGACGTTGTGAACATCGTCGGCACGATGCTGAAGTCCCTGCCGCAAGCCAAGAACGCGCCAGCGCTAGTCACCGACGCAACCGGCGTCGGCCGGCCCGTCATCGACATGATGCAGAAGGCGGGACTTCGTCCGGTCGCGATAACGATTACCGGCGGTTTCGACGAAAACCGGGTGCTGTCGAACGAGTGGAAAATTCCGAAACGCAATTTGGTCTCGACGTTGGCGGTGTTGCTGCAATCGGGCCGGCTCAAGGTCGCGCCGGAGCTGCGAGAGGCCGAAACATTCATCGGCGAGTTGAGCAACTTCAAGGTCAAGATCAGCGCGGCCGGCCATGACAGTTACAACGCATGGCGCGAATCGATTCATGACGACCTCGTTTTGAGCGTCGCGCTTGCGGCGTGGTGGGCCGAGCGGCCGGTGACGCCGACCCATATCAATTTAGGAAACTGGATGGACCGATGACCAAAGACGAAGCTTTGAAGATTGCAGCACAGAAGGCCCGCCTGATCGATCTCGATTGGCTGAAACTCGTCGACACGAGCAAGGTGACGCTGCAGGAAGGCAAGTACGGCGCAATCGTCCAAGGCGCGGACGAACTGATGGCATCACTCAAAAGGGAAAAACCGTATCTGTTCGGCAAGCATGCCAGAGACATGAGCGAGGCCGAAATGGCCGCATGGTGGAAAGATCACGCGCGGAAATTCCCTGGCGGCGCACCACCGCCAAAACCGATGCCGACGGATCGTCATATGCGCGATATGTCAGACAAAGAGCGCGAAGAGTGGCTCAAGGAACATGCGCGGAGATTCGGATGACAGAACTCAAGACCACACAGCGGTATGCTCTTCGCTTGCTCGCGCACTTCGCACACTACGATCCCGACCACGGCGAGCTTTTGTGGCGAGAATTTCCCAAGGACAAGATCATAACCGATCCCGACACCATTAAGTGGCTCGAATCGCGCGGTGCGCCCGTCGAGCGGATCGAAACATTAGGAGCACGTAAGGGAGAGCATCAAAATGGATTCTAGCTATCAAAATGCCGCCGTCGCAACCGCTGGCGGCGCCCAGCTCGGCGCCACGCCGATCACTCGCTGCTATACTCGATTCACCGTCGTCGTAACCGCTGGCGACAGTGCGGTGCTTCCCCCCGCGAGTACTGGCTTGGAATACGTCGTCAAGAACGCCCATGCCACCAACAGCATGAATATTTTCCCGGCCGCGGCATCTCAAGGAGGCTTTCGCGGCGACGGCCCAAATATCCCCGCCGGCGACGCTATCAACGCGCTCGCGGTCAACGTGGCATTTGCGCTCCCAGCCGGCAAGTCCGTGCGGTTCTTCTGCGTGGTCAACGGCACCTGGGACACGCTCCCGAGTATTCCGTAAAAAAAGGAGCAACAACTATGTCGAACGCAAAAACTCTCGAGGACGCCGTCGCCGAAACCGCATTGGCTGTCACCGGTTGGAAGAGCACAATCGCGAAGATCGAGACGCAGCTCAACGTCGCGGGCCTCGCATTGGCAAGGGCGAAAAAACAACGCGAGATCCACGCGCTGAAGGCATCGATGAACGATGCCGCGGCCGTGGCTGCCATAAAGGCCGCGCGAAGCGATCAGCTTGCGGCCGAAGAGACCATCAACGATTTGAAGACCGCTCTGCCGGCGGCGCAGGAACAGCTCGCGGCGGCAGAAAAGGCGGCAGCATCAGCCCGTGACGTGCTCGGGAAATTTCACGCCGCAGTGCTGATGCGCCAGCGCATCGATGTGGCAAGCAAGCTTGATGCGATCAGCGCCGATTTTGCCCGTGTCTATGCCGAATACGAAAAGCTCGGCCGCGAGATTGTGAACATGCCCGGTGCGCTGCCGACGAGTATGCATGGCGTCACGGATCATGAGGCGGTCCTCGGCGCGCGGCGCGTGCGCGCTTCGCTGCCGAAGTTTTTCTGGAAGCTTTTCCCCGGCGCCATACATGATGAAATGAAAACTGAAAATTTGGCGACGGCCGAGGCCAGATTTTGGAATTTGCCCGAGCAAGAGAAGGCGAAGGCGGCGTAATTCCGGAGGGATGCCCATTCTACTCCGGCGTGCCCAGTGGGCGGTGGTGCGGGAAAAACAACACCCACAGCCAGCGCGGCTTTTAAACTCCTTTAGCTGGTGGCTGGCATCTTTTTTGGGGCTCGAACGCCGCGATGATGCGGCAAAGGAAAGTAAAATGATTAGTCCTTTCATAGTTAGAAGTATTTTGAACAAAGCCAGCCCGGCGCTCCTCGAGCAGATCGCCGAGATCCGCGCGTTGCGCGAGAATCTGGCGTCATCAGCAAAGCTTGCAGCGCCGGCTTCGATCAGATCTGCGTATGCGGCGGCGGTTGCGCGATCGAAAGCCAAGCCCAGGTTGACCATAATCGAAGGAGGCAAGAAGCATGAATGACACACCTTCCGCCACCGAGCAGTTAGGGGCTGCTGCGGCGCGAGACAAGGTTCTCATCACAGACGACCGGGGCCGCATCATCGCCGTGCACCGGCTCAACCTGCTCGCATGGTTCGATTTGGCCAAGGTCATGGGAGAATCTGCCGCCAATCCGGCGCTTATGGATGTGGCGACCACTTGCGCCTCGGTTAGAAGAATAGACACTGTTGATTTCGCGATGCCGTCCACCGAGGCTGATCTCCGGTTTCTGATGCAGCAACTCGATTTTGACGGTCTGAAGGCGGCAAGCGAAGGCCTGCGGCAGCTGAACGCGAAGGCTGATGATGGGACCAAAGCGGCAAAAAATTGAGCAGGCAGCCTTCGTTCAAGCTCTGATGCGCTGCCTGCAATGCGGGGCTTCCGTTTGATGCGGCCTTTGCCGCCAGCGATGATTTCGTGCTGGCCTGGATAATTGCAAAAGGCGAAAACGAGGGCGGCGAATTTCTTTGGGATCGAATGGAGTGGCTCAAGAAATGATGACGACCGAACAATTCGAACAGGCTTTGAGTGCCTCAATCAAGACCGCGCGGCCCAGACTAGAAATCGGTCTGGATAAGGTCGGCGAACTGGCCTCGACCATGGCCGCGGCCTACATCGGTCATTACCAACCGGGCTGGCCACGGCTGGCCGAGTCCACATTGGAGCGCAAGGCCGCCGACACGCCGCTGCTAGAGACCGGCGAAATGCGCGACTCGATCAGGCACGAGGTGGACCCGATCATGCTCGAGATGGTGGTCGGATCGAACGACAAGAGGGCGCTGTATCAAGAGTTGGGCACTTCGCGTATCCCGCCGCGGCCGTTCCTTGGACTCGCGATGGCTCATAGTATGCCATTCGCCGCGGAAACGTTCGGCAAGATCGCGGTCGCCATATTGACGGGAAAATAAGCAGATGATCACAGGCATGGAGGTCGGCGCACTATTCCGCCTTGTGGACGAAGTCTCTCCTGGTCTCCGGAAGATTCTGGAGTCGGTGCGTGAACTCAACAAGGCGATTACTCTGGCGCGCGACAACCTAAAAGGCCTAGGCGCCGCTCCGGGCCTCGGCGCCGCCATCGCTGAGACTGATAGCCTCGCCGCGGCCTGGCGCAAGGTCGGCGAAAGCGCGGCAGCGGCCGCCAAGGTCGTGGCTTCAAGCGCTGCTTCTTCCGCACGCAGCGCAGCGGCGGCAGCGACCAGCGGCGCTACAGCGGCAGTAGGCAGAGGCGGTGGTTTTAGACCCGGCGTCGGCGGCGCGGCAAGTTACTTGCCGGGCCATGTCACCGGTCCAAGCATTCCACTTCCCGGTAAAAGTCACCTTAACCTTGGTGGCACTCCGGCGATGGTGGGTGCAGGCATAGCTGGCCTTAGTCTCTATGAAGCCGCCAACATGGAGACTGACGTACATTGGTTGAATTATCACCTAGGCCGGAAAGACAGCACGGAGGCCAACGCTCAATCTCAGAAGCTCATCGAAGATACCATGAAGGGCACTGGTCTGGGACTGTCTGAAGTTGGCAAGTCAGTTACGGATATTGCGCGGATCATGCGGGATACTCCCGGTTTTGATGTCGTCAAAGAATCGCCGAGAATTCTGCGGGCGGCTCTGACCGAAGCCCTGTCGAAGGGCACAACACTGGACGAGTCGGTAAAATCCATTCTCGGCATGACGCACATGGTGCAAGCGTACAAACCCGGTGAGATGGAGAAATTGTATCAAGTCTTCGCTTACTTGAGTACGGCCAACCCGGCACCGCTGAGCCAGATGGAAAAGACGTATAGTTACGCGATACCGATACTTCGGTCAGGAGCCGATATTGATCCAAAAGAGGCAATGCTTCTCAGTACTGTGCTGTCAACTTCTGGCGTCACCAGCAGTAAGGCTGGCACTTGGTTGCGAGAGTTTGGTGTTCGGGCAATGCCGGGCAACAAAGAGCATAATGAGACGCTCAAGCAACTTGGATTGCTGGACGAAAACGGAAAGCCCACTTGGTTCGTGAACGGCAAGCCCAGTCTCGTGAAGGCGTTGGAGATAGCTGGTCCAATCGCTGCGGCAATGCCTCCAGAGCGGCGGCTGGCTACTGAGATGGACCTTTTCGGCAGGCGCGGCGGCGGAGGGTTCGCGGTGCTCGGTGGTGAAACATCACTCGAACGATATAGGCAAATGCGGGCTGGCATGGACGATCAAGGAAATATCAATCGATACAACACAATCTTGAGTGACACGATGGGCACCTCCAAGATGGTGGCTCGCACCACGTTGCAGGAATTCAACGTCGCGTTGATAGATTTGGGTGGTAAGGCATTGCCAGCCGCCATTGCGGGCGTCAAGGGCCTCTCCACCGCACTCGGTTGGTTTACAGGAGGGCATCGCACACCGGAAGATAAGACGTTCAAGCCAAGCTGGTTGGAAAATCTCCATGACTACTTGTCGCCTGGAAACTGGTTGGGCAAAGGCGTTTCTGCTCTTCCAAAACAGGAACCGCTCCTGCCACCACCGCCAGCTGGGGCGCCAACAAAATCATGGTGGCAATTCGGCGGTGGTGGCGGTGACGATGGTACGGCACCGGACAAAACGAACTTCCTCCAGGGGCCGACCGCACCGCCGAAGGTGACGCTGGCTCCGACTCTCTCGCTCAGCCTCAACATCGACGGGCAGATGCTGGCGCATGCCGTCAGTGACGCGTTTGGCAATAACACGGGTTTTGTAACGCAGGCGCCCGCCGCCGATGGGCTCGGCCAGCACAATAGCGGTGATCATAATTTTGGCGACCGCTGAAATGGCCGACATGATGACCGACGAATGGATCGCTGACCATGGTTACGGCCGCGGGATGCCCTCGGTCACGCCTGAGGACGAGATGGTGGCCGCGCTGTGTCACATTGAAGCGGAGCTGGAAAACAAATTTCAGTCGCTCGGCGCGGATGCGGCCTCGACGATCGCGGAATCTTTCGTTGCCACCGTCATCCGCGTGCGGCGTGAGCTCGAGGCTGCGGGCGAGACGTCGCCGCGCGTGTTGAACTGATCTTGGCGTTCCCGAGAGGGCGCGTCCTGCACCATGAGGCTCCCGCGGCGGACGTACCCGCGGCGGCGACTTGAGCGCGTTCTATCGATCCGAAATCATCACTGAAGATCCGACTTAACCCGGTCCCATTCCAATTTCAGGACGCGCCGTGCGGCCGCCACAAATTGCGGATCCATCTTGACCCTTTCGTCCAGCGTCTTGCAATTATCGATTTCAAGTATAACGCGCTCAAGTTCCTTTGACGCGTCTTCCTTCGGGTTGAGCATCAGTTCGACGCGCGTCCCAAGATTTGAAGCTGCTCTGTCGTCCTTCGGCGAAAGAGGTACCTTCGCTGACATCATGATCGAATGGTATTCGGCCAACGTCGTTCTTAATGTATCTATCCATTCCTGTCGCAATGTGGCGATCGCGCGCGCTCCGGCTTTTTGCGCCGTCAGCATGCTTGCCTCGGCGCTTGTTTGAGCAGCGGCGGCCTGTTTCCTTCCGATTAACAGCGCGACTATCGGACCTCCGAGGCCGCCGATTAGGGCCAGCAACGACGAGATGATGGCCGCAACGACTACTGCATTCGTTTTTAGGTATTCGAAAAATGCAATCATGGATTTCCCCCCCCCCGGATCTCGACCAGGCGCCCGGATCGGTCTAATCATCGGCCACGCGCCGCTGCCCGGCCCTTCTCCGTGGCCTGATACTCGACATCGCTGATGTTCGTCTTGAACGGCGTTAGCCATCCCAGGTCGACCAGCCGGTGGTATCTGCTGCGATCAATATTGCCGGCGGTGTATTTGCGGCCGTCGCTGGCGACAATCTGACGGATCAGCTTGAGGTCGTCCTCGTCGTCCATGTTGTTCACTTCTTCGCCTTCAGCCCCAGCTCGACCAGGCGGCGGATGGCTGAGATTTCGGAATACCAAAATCGGCAGACCGCGCCTAACCTTCCGGGAACAGCTTGTCGGTCGCTTTGTCCAAACGCTTCTTCTCGGCGCGCGCATCCAGCAAATGACCAACTAGGTCGCCATTCAACTTGTAAATGTTCGAACCCTTAAGATCGTAAAGCTTTCGACCTTTAAGGCTGAAGACTGCGTCGTCCATGACTATGCCGACATGGACGCCTTTGCTGTTGAATATATTGCCGTTCACGACCGACCTCCTCTCGAGGCCCCTCCTCCTTAGCAAAGGGGCTGCGCTTGTTGGCCGGCGATAGCGAGACAAATCGCGGGCCCAGGGGCTATTTCCCTTTCGCCTTCAGCCCGAGTTCGAGGATGCCGCGTATGGCCTCGGGGCGGGTTACCGGCGGCTTTTGCTTGGCCGCCCATGCATCAATGGCCTTCAACTGATCGGCCTGAAGGCGGACACCGACGAGCTTCCCGGTCTCCGCCGATCGCCTTCGGACCGGTTTAATTATGTTATCATAACTTGATTTGTCCATGACGCTATGATAACATGGAAGGCAGGCGTCGGGAAAGTCCCCGACGTTCAGGGACTCCGTCCGGACCTTTGTTGGCGCGAGGGATATACGCGCCGTCATTCAAAGCCGGAGGCGTCGACAATGTCCCACCAAGCCAATCCCCCGGATCAAGACGACGTTCAAGGCTGACGTCCCACGCATTGCACCTTCGGGAGATTCAAACAATGGCCCAAATGATAAAAGTTAACTCTGACATCGAGGACCACCTTCATCGCGCCGTCAACATGGCGGCTATCGCCGTGACCTTGGCGGAGAAGGTCTTAAACGTTTACGAGCACTACGGAGACGCGGAATATCACGAGAAACGCCGAAAGGAAGGCTGTGAACCTATCTTTATTCACGAGCAAGACGAGGGCACATTACTGTTTGCGCTATATGAGGCCCACGCTCAGATCAGAACGGCGTGGGATTTGTTCACGCTCCCGGATGATGATGCGCCCGCGGAAACAGTAGCGGAGGCGGCCGACGCGAATGGAAAGGCGGTGCTGTCATGAGAAGCCAAGAGCCGATCGATCGCGGCATCCGAATCCGAAAAGCCGAGCATGGAGCGTGGGCGACCACAGAAACCCGAGTCGCCTTGATCGTGGCCGAGCGCGGGCTTACCAAAAAACAACTGGCAAAGTTCTATGTGAGCCGGCGCAAGAACTGCAAGCCTCGGTTTGACTATTGGGCCTTCGCGAAAGCGCAGGACATTTCCACGGACTGGCTTTTCGAGGGCGATATTAGATCGTATCCCCGCGGAACTGCACCCCGGCCGCACCAGTCGCGCCGCCTCACCGGCGATGATGCAGCATGAGCGAGCACGAAGGCGGCGAAACAGGAGTAAAGCATGATGCCAAATCGACATGAGAGACGGCGCGTGAAGGTGGCTAGAGTTGAGATGATTGAGGTGAACAGGATTAAGGGCTGCATCTGTTGCTGGAATGGTTGCGATAAGGCCTATGACGACGAAATGCCGAAGGGATGGCAATGCATCCTCATGTTCGGCGACCCCGAGCCCGTGCTTGACATTCTCGAAATCAAGGATTGGAAGCGTGATGGCGCTCTTTGTCCCGAACACGCCGAAGCCGTGCAGAGCCTTCTAATCCCGCTCGGATTGGAAGTAATGACTCGCCCCAGCGAAGGGCAAGCATAGAGTCCCTCCTTTTCAGGCGAGAAAATCGACATGGCCCCGGGCGCTTCGACGCGCCGGGGCTTTTGTCGTTTTGGGACCGCGCGGCCTGGCCGGGGGAATCCCGAGGGGCGATTATTTTCACCAAGGCGCATGGGTTGTAGCGCCGGCCCAAAGGCGCATGGGGCGGGCGCTTCTCGCCTTTAGGGCCTCGGGGCATTAGTCTGGACCCTTGGCAATACCCGTAGCGTGCTTGGTGTTGTGCATCTCCGCCTCCGCCGCCGTTTTGTAAGCGGCCGCAGATACTTCGCCGTTTGTAAAGATTGCCACGGCCAAATAAGGAAGCCCTGGCTTCGGGGGATCGTAAACCGCAAACGTAATTCCAGCCATTTCTCGCCTCCTGCTTTTAGCGAGCCGACAAGCTAATGCTTAAGCGGTGCGCTTCGCAAACGGTTCGCCGGTGGCGGGCCTTTCGTCGTTTTAGGGCTATGCAAATCCAAGCGCCGGCAGGCGCCTGCGCGTTATTTTCACCAAGGCGGGGGTATCGTGCCGCGAGATCGCGGGGCGCATCCTGAAGGCCCGCAAGGGCCGCGCGGGCATCAATCCGCTGGCCTGTCACGGTACCGTGACAGGTGCGAATATCTTTCGTTTCGGCGGTCGAACACATTGACGACAATTCAGATCGCCACCACCGTGACACCAATATGTTCGCACCCACCATTTCCGGCAACTAAAGGCGACGATGATGAGTCGAAATAAGACTGAACAGCCGCTGCAGCCGCTAACGGTCCGGCTGCCTTCCGACGTCATGACATGGCTTGAAAACGAAGCCACCCGCTACGGCGCAAGCCAGAATTCCGAGGTCATTCGCAGCCTTCGGGCCCGCATGGATGCCGCCGAGCCGAAGAAGGCGGCCGGCTAAATGCCGCGCCAAGTCGCGCTTCCGCCGACACTCGCGCCTCGTCTTATCGGGCGGGACGCGGCTGCGGCGTATGTGTGCCTCTCGCCCCATACGTTTGATGACCTGGTCGACCGCAAGCTGATGCCGAAGCCGCGCATTCTTGGCGACAAGCGCCGCGCCTGGGACGTTCGCGAGCTTGACGCAGCCGCCGACGCACTGCCGCATGACGGCGAGCTAACCGCCAGCGATGAGGGATGGGAATAGCGATGCCCCGCAAGCTCCCGCCGAATGTCGAGCGCAACCAAGTCAAGGGCCACACCTATCTGTCGTTCCGGCTCGGCAAAGGGCCGCGCATTCGATTGCCCGACGATCCGACCTCGCAAGAGTTTCGCGACGCTTACGCGGCCGCGATGGCGGGCGAGACCGCGGTCAAGCCGAGCATTAAGAAGGATGCGCCCGGTACCATCGGCGCGCTGATCGCGAGCTATAAGGCAAGTGGTCAATTCACGGGGCTGGGTGAAACCTCGAAAACCGGCTACATGTCGCGGCTCGAGTCCATCCGCGTCGATCACGGCCATCGCGCCGTCGCTGGTCTCACCAAGGACCGCATCCAGACCTTCATTCTCGACCCGCTCACTGATCGGCCGGGCGCTGCGCTCGACACCATCAAGAAGCTGCGCATTCTGATCAAGCACGCGATCGACAAGGGTTGGCTCAAGTACGATCCGTCGACCGGCATCAAGAGGCCGAAGGGCAAGGAGATCCGGGCCTGGACCGATGCCGAGCTTTTGGCCTATGAGCGGCGCTGGCCGATCGGGAAGAAGCAGCGCACCGCCTACGCCCTCATGTTGAATATGGGAACAGCCCGCGTCGACACCCATCTCCTGACATGGAATCAGGTCGACGACGGCGCCTGTTATCGTCGGCACAAGACCGGCGTCGCGGTCGACATGGCCGTGAGTGAGGATCTGCAGAAAGCGCTAGCGGCCACGCCGCGCAAGCACGTCTGCGTCATTACCACCGCATACGAGAAGCCCTTCACGGTCGACGGTTTCAGCGGCTTCATGCGCGATGCTATCCGCGCCGCGGGCTTGCCGCTCGGCTGCCAGCCGCACGGCCTGCGCAAGACGCTCGGCCGGATGCTCGCTGATGCCGGCGTATCAGCTCATGACATCATGGCGGCGCTCGGTCACACGACCTTGGCCGAGGCGGAGCGCTACACCCGAGAAGCCGACCGCAGGCGCGGCGGACACCGCGCCGTCCTGCAACTAAACGACCATAGAGAGAACAAACCTCCCCAAACCGTCTCCAAGCGTTTGGGGAAATCGGTAAAAAAGGAAGGAAAAACAGAATGATATGGACACGGTTGGCGCTCCCTAGGGGAATCGAACCCCTGTTTCAGCCTTGTGAGAGGGCTGAACAGCGAACGGTTCGTTCGCCAACGTTCGGTGAGGTTTCAACGCTCCTCGCAAGGCACTGCAAGGACTCAATTTTTTCTGCCCGATCGAAATCGAGTATCGGGAAAATTGTGGTACGAAGCGTGGTACGAAGGAAAAGCCCACAAGGAATATGTAAGAAAACGCCGGTTTTGTTGGTAGCGAGAGAGCGCTACCCACGTTCCCCCCGACCCATTTTCGCTGAGTTTTTGGTATCCGTGGCTTAAACGCCGAGCATCCGGACCTCGGGGTCGCGCTCGCCTGGCTCGACCGCCCCGAAGCCAGTATGGCCGCGAAGTCCCGTTGCTTCTCCCCTTGTGGGAGAATGAGGTTGCATGTAACCACTTCATCTTACAGGGGAAACCAAAGGTGGTGTCCGTATGGTATCCCCTGCACGCGGTTCCCCGTGCGTATATTTTGATGCCGATCACTGCGGCGGTTTCGGCAATGAGCTAAGGTACGCGGCCGCCGCCACTGCTGACAGCATAGCGATAACGACGGATGCAAGCATGTAGTTTGCATTGCGGATGGTCGCATGCGCGGCGTTCAATTGCGCCTGTGCCTGCCTCCAGATCGCTTCAGCTTTCGCGCTGAGGTGGTCGAGCGCGTCCTCGCGCTTCTGCATCTCCTGCGCCAGCTCGCCGAGGCTCATCGCCTTCGGGTCCTTCATCGCTTCGCCCCTTTACCCGAGCGCCCTTTCTTCGCAGGCGGAAGGACTTTCTTTTCGGCGTAGTATCTGCAGTACGCGCCGACACCCACCTTCAAAGCAGCCAGCATGCAGACCGCTACGAGCGAAGTTGCGAGCCCAAGTGCAACGTTGAAGGTAGATGCGATGACTGACGCAATCGATGAGATCACGACAGTCTGGCTGTGCTTTCCACTACCTGACAAGAAGAACGCTGAGCGGATAGGCGCATACCGCCTGCTGTTGGTGCACAACAGAGAATGAATTTCTTTCTCAACATTGCGAAGCAAACTCGGGCGCTGCTTTGGAACTACAGCTTTCAAGGCTGCCTTCGCGAACTTGACTCGGATCACTTCTCCATTTCGCGCGACGTACTGGGCGTATGCGTCCAGATTATCGTCCCAATCACGCAATGTGAGATGTCCCGGAGCATGCGCGGCTATGATGCGGCGCAACCCCGCCTCCGTGAACCCCAGTCCCTCGATCACGCTCGCCCCTCGCTTTTCAGAAAAGTAAAGAGATGTTGGTCTTCAGGACGTTGAAGATGATCCGCGCAACGCGAAGAAAGACGCCGAGCGAAGGTACAAGCAGGCAAACCAGACCGAGCAGGTAGCATAGACCTGTCAGCCATCGAGCTAACCACAATCGATTATCGAGCCAAGCGAAATGCAGATGGAGAACTCCATTGTTGATATGACCTTTTTGCTCCTCGGTTATCGGCGATCCGCCTTTTTCGTAGCGGTCTCGCATCCGGATGTACTCGGCGCGATATCGAGACGCACGGAGTACATCTTCAAGCTTCTCGTATTTGAAGTCTTTTGTGACGCGCGCGGCGTCCAAAACATAGGGTGTTACATGGCCATACCCTTTCACTTCAGCGGGACAGAACAGACCGTAAAGGCCCTGGCCCGCTGCGATTGCGCAAGCGCCGACGTAAACCAACATCAATTTCGGTGCGACACCAAACTGGGCTTGGTCTGCCCCGGTGAATTGGGCGGCAAGCTGCAGGAAATCGGCAACGTTCTTATTAAAGATGATGAGGTACCCTATCAGCGGCAAAAGAACAGTCACCTTTGCGGCCGACGACTTTCCAACTGCTCTTAGCCGCGACCAAGTCAAAACGGAATTTTTGCCGCCTTGTGTTGGCCTCGCGGGCAACCTCCCCTTCCAAATGTCATCCCACCATTTCACGCCCATCATCGTGCCCCCGCCCGCACGGTCGCCAATTTGGGACTTACTGCCTAGGCTTATCAACCAATGGGTGTGCTTTATCCACGCATTTCGCGCGTGATCAAGCGAAGCCTGTAGGTGCTGCTGCAGTTCGCGAGCGGAAGACCAGCCGTTGAAGTCGGGATGGCTCGGCATGTTGCCGTCGCTGCATGTAGATCGGGGACCGCTGCTCAGGTCCTCGAACACGGAGACCTCGTGCGGCGCGCGCTGCAACAGCGCGTAGAGTCACTTGTCGGTCCAAAGAAACTCGGCGCGTCGGCCACCTTGCTCTTCCCAGCCTAAAACGAAATATTTCGGCGAACCTTCTACCGCCGCCGCGCTCGGATATGCTGGGCCCTCCGAAATTATTGCCTCCCCCCGCCCTGATCACAGTTGTCGACCTCGCGCGGCCCGTGCGGTTGCTGCGGTGGCCCATTGTTGATAGTGCGCATAACTCGCGAATTGCCCTTGCGACTCACGCCGAAGTTGTACCTACCTCAGCTAATTATTGAGGAGACAACCCTTTGGCGACATATCCGTACACGCCCGTTACCGGGAAATTGAAGTTTTTGCTGCAGAAAATACGTTCAACCGGAATACCCCCGAAGCTTTCAGCAGCTCACCTTAAGACTCTTGGTTTTAATTCGAGCAACGATCCGAGCATGATCGGTGTGATGAAGTTCATCGGGTTGGTTGACGGCTCGGGCATACCCACGCCGCTGTGGAGTGAATATCGAGGGCAAACGCATCGAGCAGTCCTTGGGAAGGCAATAAAGCAAGGTTACTCTGACTTATTCGCCCTCTACCCGGATGCGAATAGCCGATCACTGGCCGATCTTACCCACGTATTCAGCACAAGCTCCACGGGGGGAGAACAGGTCATCAAGCAGACCGTCGGGACGTTCAAAGCACTTGTCGATGAAGCTCACTTTCCGTCAGCAGATACTGTCAGTGCGAATATCCTTTCAACCGGCCCCTTGCATACACCTGCAGCACCATCAATGGCCCCGACGTTACCAGCGCAGAATACTGGCGCATCTCCTCCACATCCCGCCGTGCACATCGACATCCAAATCCACATCTCTCCCGAGTCTTCCTCAGAGCAGATCGACAAAATCTTTGAAAGCATGGCGAAGCACCTATATGGATCGAAGACGGCGACCGCATAGATCATGACCTCGGTGCGAAATATATTCGCCGCGGCTCAGGCG
Source organism: Bradyrhizobium erythrophlei (assembly GCA_900129675.1). Taxonomy (GTDB): domain Bacteria; phylum Pseudomonadota; class Alphaproteobacteria; order Rhizobiales; family Xanthobacteraceae; genus Bradyrhizobium; species Bradyrhizobium erythrophlei_A. The sequence continues at coordinate 31,652 of FSRD01000001.1, forward strand.
ATCAGCGCTGACGTTGAGCGCGAATTGGGACCTCCGGAGGAAGGAGTCGTGCCCAATTCGCATCAGGTAATCATGAAATCCCTCACCAATGATACACGAAGCTACATCGTGGCCATCGCTCAGCAGATCAATGGGTCGTATGAGAAGGGGTGGTACGATGCTTGCGCGGTTATGATCCGACGACTAATCGAGACGCTCATCATTGAGACCTACGAAAAGCACGGTGTCGCCCATAAGATAAAAGGTGCAGGTGGGGACTATCTGTTCCTTAGAGACCTAATCGCCGCAACGTTGAACGAGACGACGTGGAGTCCGAGCCGAAATCTCAAGGCGGCCCTTCCGAAGCTCAAGGATGTGGGCGACAAATCCTCCCACAACAGGTTCTTCGTCGCAAAGCGGGGCGACATACAGCCTTTGATCGCCGATATTCGGAGCGTCGTTCAAGAGCTATTATTTCAGAGCGGCTTAAAGAAGTAGTTGCATCCGCGCGGATCGCATGTTCGTTGCCGATGCGCCGATCTATCTCGGCGCTCCAATTGATGGGCGCAGGCTCGACATGCGGTTGCCGGGTTGCCGGGCCTGAGAAAACCATGGTCGTACGAAGTCCAAATAACATAGTTGGCATCAAAACGACTGACTTACTAACACGATGGCGGCGCAACCTTAACGATCTCCTACTCCCGAAAGGCGCTGGCGGGTCCATCCAGCATCATTCAGGCCGGATGTTTCTTGTGAGTCAACAGCGGGCGAACCAACGCGCACGGCCTTTAGGTCCGATCTACCCTTAACAGCGGACCTATCCACACCCACGACGCCCGGTAGCCCGCCCCCGGACCGCCCCCCAACCGATAGATAATTTGTACATCGGCCAACGCTCGGCTTTCATACGAGCATGGGCACGAAATCACGAGAAACCATCTAGCTCGGTCCGGGCGTCGGCGGAGCGGGCCGCCGAAGCACGCAAGGAAGCCGACCGGCTCGCCGTCGAGGCGTGGAACAAGCGCATGCTCGGCTTTCAGGGTCCGGCGCAGCCGTCCCCCGCGCTCGGTGATGCGCTCAATGCCGGTTACCTGTATCTTGAGGTCAAATGCCTCGGCTGCGACACGCATCAAACCATCGCGCTGGATATCGTCCGGCGACCGAAGACGATGCCGATCCATGAGCTGGAGCGCTACATGCGCTGCGAGGACTGCTCGGAGGTGCGAGGTTATCCGTACAAGCGCAGCCATCTGGTGGCGCTGCGGCCAACGAAGATTTCGGCGAGTGATCCGCCGTCAACGTGGTGGCCGGGTGAAAGGTAACCCGATTAATTCAATTCGGTTGACTCGAACGATTTTATCGACAGGGGCGGTAATGCCAGCGGCGCACACGGAAACCGGACTAATCGCAGATTGGAAGTCGCTTTGTGCGGACGTCGCGACATGCGCGGTGGCAATCTTCGAGACAGCCGAAGTAAAGATCACTCCGCAGGGGTTTGCCGATCCGCAATTTCTCGCCTTAACGCTACTCGCTCGCACGCTTTCGAACCTCAAGGGCGCGGCTATCCTGCTCGACGCACGCCGGATCATTGAGGCGCGGACGATAACCCGGTGCTGCTTCGAAAATCTCTACTGGATGGTTGGGCTCGTCGAGCACGGGCCCGAGTTTGTAAAACGGATGCGCGACGACGAGTTGAGCCACAGGAAGGCGACCGGACAAGCGCTCTTTGAGCTGGATTTGGCGCTTGACGACGACGTCGAGGATCGACTGCGCGAGTTTATGCGTGATCTCAACAAGCGAGGTTTGGTTGGCAAGACGCTTAGCCCGAAAGCCGTCTCCGCCTTTCGCAAAGATTTCGGCAAGACCTATGTCTTCTATTCGCAACTTTCGTCTGACTCAGCGCATCCGTCCGTCACAGCCCTCAACCGCTATACTGTCGCCAATCATCTAGCGGGGCCGGGCTTCGACGTTGAGCCCCTTGTACGACCCGACGAGATAATCGAAACCTACGAATACCTAGCAATGTCCTGCATTGGCGTGTGTGTCGGCGTAAATCAGATTATCGGTGGCACAAAGGGCGGCGAGCGCCTCAATAGCTTGGCAGATCGCAAAGACGCCTTATCAATTGCGGCGGCAGCCCTGAGGAAGGCTTGACAAGGGTCTAAGGTAGGCGCGAACGCTTTGCACATCATCTTTCATGCGAGACATCTAATCGATGTGCAATCTCTACTCGATCACCACCAACCAAGAGGCCATCCGCGCGCTCTTTTACGTGATCAACCGCTACGTCGGCAACCTGCCGCCGATGCCCGGCGTCTTTCCGGACTATCCGGCCCCTGTGGTGCGCAACGTTGGCGATGATCGCGAACTGACAATGATGCGCTGGGGCATGCCGCCACCGCCGCGCACAGCCTCCAACTTCGTCAGGTACTCCAGATTCGAGACCTTCGCATGCTCGAGAGCGCCTATAAACTCTTCAGTTTTTTCTTCCGGTGGTACGTCTTCCGGTTCATCCAGGGGCTCTATCCGGAGCGTTGCGTCGTCGCCGGCCAACTTCTTGTAGATCTCGTCCATCACCTCGTCGACGATCTGCAGGTGCCTCTTGGACCTGCTACCGAGGTTATAGTTTAGCATCCGGTTCTTTTTGGAGAGATCAAGCAGCTTTAGGCGGAGGCGTCCGTAAACCTCCGTCAAGCGTTCCTGCTCGCCCAAACCGTCAGCGATGGTCACCAGATTACCCCTCGATGCATGGCTAACAAATCCAACCGCCTCCCCATTGCGAATTTAGACCGCGTTACTCGCCGCCTTTTCGCGCTTCCTTTTATCTAACCAATCTCGTACCGCCTCTTCCACGGCGTGAGACATCTTGATGTCATCTTCAACGGCCGCGACCTTAACCAGCTTTACGACGTCCTTGTTCATGATGATCAGCACCTGTCGTTTGCCCTCAGGCGCACGAGCGCGGGTCTTTGCGCGTCTTTTTTTGGGTTTGGATGGCATCATAAGTCCAAGGTTGAGAGCTGATCACGATGACACGGGGAACGCGAACTCGCAATAGTGCTACCGTCGTTATAGTACCTCGGCACCGCCATCTGGCGTCAATAGCGGTCGGGCTTCGAGCGGCGGCGCGATGTCGAACATCCTCACCTCGTTGCGGAAGTGAAATACCCGGCGGACCCGGTAGATGTCGCCCTTCTCGGCGGCATTCTCAGGCAGCTTCTCCTGATACTATTGTGAGGCGCTAATGGCAGGCCAGGTCGCTCCCATGCCATCAGAAACTCTAATCTCTGATCGGCCAGCGCCGCGCCTTTCTACGCGAATCTGCACAGCGATACGCTCGATCATGGCGGCCACGTGCGTGATGACAGCAACCTTCTGACCTCTGCCCTGTAACGTCTCCAGCGCATCTACCGCCAAATTGAGTGTCTCGGCATCGAGCGATCCAAAGCCTTCATCGATAAACAGTGTGTCGACAAAGGACGATCGGCCTTCGAGACCTGACAGCGCCAGCGCCAGCGCAAGCGAGACCAGGAAACGTTCACCGCCTGACAGGCTTCGGGTCCCACGAACCTCGTCGCCCATGTCGCGATCGATGATATGCAGCGTAAGATCGGACGCGGAGCCCCGCGCGAGCCTATAGCGGGGTGTCAATGCATGGAGGTGGTCATTCGCTAGTTGAACCATGTAGTCGAGCGTAATACCCTGCACAAAGCGACGGAAACGATCACCGCCGGCAGACCCTACAGCATCATCGACTGCCTGCCAGATAGCGAGTTCGGCTTTCGCAGCATCGATTTCCGCAGATAGGCTCGTCGCCGCGCGATGCGCCTCGTCGTCCCGCACGAGCGCGCCGGAAAGCACGCCCGTACGCTGTTGCAAATCGCCGATTTCAGTTGCAAGTACCGCAATGACAGCGGTCAGCGCTTCGGCATCGGTAGTCTCGTCGAATCCTTCCAACGCCCGAAGTAGGTCATTCTGACGCGTAACCACTGCGGCGCCGGCATCGTTGACACTCCGGTCAGTCTCCTGAATTCGCACCCGCAGCGCTCTGCTCAACGCTGGGTCGGTTGCGATCAGCGCGGCAACCTGAGCTGAAGAGCGAGCAATATTCACGCAGGCCGCGTTGCATGCCTCTTCCGCTGAAGCGTTACGGCCGTTGGCGTTTTCCAATGCCGCGGCCGCCTCGTCGCAACGGGCGTCGGCCGCCTGGAACGCGGCATCGGTAGCAGATTTTGCCTCGCGCGCTTGAACGAGAGCGTCACGAGTGGCCTGGCAAGCCTCATTGAACCGTATCCGGTGGAGAGCTGTCGCCTCGCCATCGAGGAGTTTGGCTCTGGCGCGTGCCTTCTCTTCCTCCCCCGCGCGGCGTTGGTCGAGAAGAAGCGTGGTCGCCGTCACCTGCGCCTGCGCGTGCTCAAGCGAGGCGCCCGCCGCCGCACGCTCGGGCTCCAGACACCGGAGCGTCATTTCAAATTGCCCAACCTTGTCGCGCAGGGCGCTATATTCCGTCGCGACTGCGGTCAGCGTAACGCTAACACCGGCGGGATCGACATCGAGGTCTTCGACGGCCAGACCTGCGGCAGCAAGATACGGCTTGATTTCACGGTGAATGGAAATAAGGCGCTCAGCAAGGGCCGTCGCCTGGACCGTGTACTTAGTTAGCTTCAACCGTACAGCGTGGAAATCAGAACGTCTTTGGTCAATGGACCGCGTCGTTGTCTCGATGGCCTCACCGAGCGTGTCCTGCTCCTGCTGCAAACCGTCTATCTCTGTCCGAAGACGCCGGGCATCTGCGAGCGGAGACGCAATGGCTATCCGTTCCGCAATCGCGACCGAGATGAGCGCCGCCAGTTCCGACCCTGCCTGGTCATCGAGAACGGGAGGTATACTTCCCTCGATCCCAGCTTTCGTGCAGAGGTCGTTCAGCGACCGCCACTGTTCGCCATAAGCACCCCTGGCAGCCAAAACTTGCCCGCTCGCCGCATCGATTCTGCGACTTGCCTCCGCCTGACGCGCCTCTCTGGCGAAGAGCGCGCGCGTGGCGGCGTCCAAACGCTGGCCCGTCGTAGTCAACGCCGCATCAAGCTCTTCGCGCCGGCGGCGAAGCCTGGTAGCCATTTCGTTCAGCGCGTTGGGTTGCGCAAGATGGGGATGCTCGGTGCTACCGCACACCGGGCAGGCCACATTTGGACCCAGCAGGCTGCGCAGATGGATGGCCTCAGACGAGACCGCCTCAACGGCAAGCTCCATCATTGGAACAATTTCCGCTCGCGCAGTTCGATCGCGGAGCTGGTCGGCTTCGACTTCAACGATTTGTCTTTCCGCCGCGTGCACCTCCTGCGTCGCAAGCGTGTGTTCTGATTCCTGGCGCGTTTGATCTGCCGACGCGCGACTGTGCTGGTCGCAAACCGCACTTGCCCCACGCAGAGTCTCAAGCGCGCGTTGCAGATCCATGTCGCGTTCATGCAGCGCCGCCTCGTCGATGCCGGCGAGACCGCCTCGCCGATCACCGATTTCGCGACTTAGGCCATCCTTTCGTCCACGATCCTCGGTGAGTTTTTCCGAGAGCGTTGTTATTTCACCGTGCAATCGCGTGGCTGTTTCTTCCGCTTCAACGACCTCTGACGTGGCTGCAGCGTGCTCCTGTTTGAGCGCACCCCGCTTCTCCAACAAATCGACCGCGTCGCTGAGCCGATCAGCAATAAGAACGCGATCAGATTGAATGTTTAATTGCGCCGCGGTCGTGCGGTGTAACTCTGCCGTCTGACCGAGAGTCTGATTAATCGTGGCCAGCGCATCTGCTTGATCGCGCAGTACCGCTTCCGCTCGCCGCGACGTTTCCATCGCATCATTAACCTCGGTCCGAGCTGCCGCCAGCTCAGTGTCGAGCCTTTCGGCTTCGCTCCAAAGGGGACCGAAATTCTTGAGGGCGTCTTCTGCCGCCAAGTTGGCGGTTACCGCGTCCGCCAGTTGCGCTTCAGACGTCACGCCTAGCGTCCGCGCTTCTTCGCGCGAAACGACCAAACCTTCTAGACGGGTCTTGGCCTCCCCAGCCGTCCGCCGTGCATTTTGCAAATCAACCGCCAGGGGACGAAGCGGCTCTACGAGATCGAATTCGGCGAGAGACCGATACTCATCAGCGGCTGCCTCGCGTGTCGCGCTTGCTGCAACCGCCTGAGCCTCAGCCTGTGCGAGATCGCTGCGAGCGGCGGCGACGCGCTTGAAATGATCTAACCGCCCGCTGTGTTGATCGCGCTCCGCACCTTTTTGATCGACGGTTGAAACAAGCAGACTCTGCTCGTCCAGCAGCGCCTGCCTGGCTTCGTCATCAAGAAGGCCGATGTCGTTTCGGCGCTGCTCTAATTGCCCGACAATTCTTCGTCGTGCCTCCGTGCCATCATGAACGCGGACCGAGATCGCCGCGTAGATTTCGGTACCTGTGATCTTCTCGAGCAATTCCGCGCGCTCGCTCTCGGCGGCGAGCAGGAAGGCGTCGAACTCGCCCTGTGCGAGGAGCACCGTTCTCCGGAATTGATCGAATGTGAGGTCGGTTCTCGTCTCCACCGCCTCACGGACCTGAGTCTTGCCAGTCGCTACCGCGCTGCCGTCGTCAAGGCGATACAGCGAGCGCTGCTCATTCTGAAGCCGCCCATTTGCTCGACCCCGCGCCCGATTGGCCTCCCAGCGGACGCGGTAGCGTTCACCATCCTGTCCGACAAAATCTACCTCGGCATATCCGCCGCCAGCGCCTCGGCGCAGGATCGCTCGGCCATCATGAATTGAAATCGCCTCCCCGCTGGGATCGGGCGAATTTTCCCGCCGACCAACGGAGACGCGTGGATATTCGCCGTAGAGCGCGAGGCATAGCGCGTCGAGGATGGTGGATTTCCCGGCGCCAGTCTCGCCCGTGATGGCAAAGAGGCCGGAACCTAAAAGAGGCTCCGCTGCCAGATCGATCTCGAAGGGAGCCGCAAGACTTGCCAGATTCTCGCCACGGATAGCCAAGATACGCATCGCTATGCCTCCGCCCGTGCCCGGTGGAAGACATCTAGATGGGCGGCATCCGGGGCGACGCCGAAGGCGCGTTCGAATGCGAGCTTGAACAAATCTTCGGGATCTCTCTCCGCCAGCCGGATCATAGGATCCGCGAGGGCCATTTCATGTAACGCCCCGGGTATCGCCGCAACACGGGTATCGACGATGCGTACCGGAAAGCTCTCCGCGATGCGGTCGACCTCTTCCCTGAATCCAGGAGATAGTCCTTCGCGGGCAAGCCTAACCTGCACGAATGGCCGTTCATAACTCAGCAGGTCCGGTAGGAGGCTCATTGCTGTCAGGTGGTCGCCCAATTCGGTCAAACGCATATCGCCCGACTCAGGAAGCCGGACGAAGGGTACTGGCCGGCCAATCGGGATCTGTTCAGATAGAACCGTTGTACCGTCGAGGCTCACAAGAGTGACCCCGTGCGCGTAAGCCAGCTCCGTCGCCGACATAGGGATCAGTGATCCAGAATAGCGGACGGTATCGCGACCGATAGCCTGGGCCTTGTGCAAGTGGCCCAACGCCACGTAGCTCGCTTCCCCCGGAAAGACGTCATGCGGCACGGCATGCTGACCACCGACCAGGATACGTCGCTCAGCGCCCTCCGACTCGATGCCCCCCGCGACATGGAGGTGTCCCGTTAGGACGAAGGGTAGACCATCCATCGGTCCCCGTAACGTATCGACCAATTCGGCATAAAGGCTTCGCACGCCGGCAATGACGGGCGAGCCTGCTTCACCATCCAGCCGCGTCAAATTCGGAAGGCACGCGGCGGTTGGGTAGGAGACCGCAAGCACATGAGCCGCCACCGCACCGCTTGCGTCAACGATAGGAACGAGATGGCGTGCCGCTTCCACCCGTCCTTCACGCCGCCGAACATTGCCCACGACACGGATGTTGAATGCCTCCAACAGAGGCCGTGGCGCTTCCAACCGACCAGCTGCGTCATGATTGCCCGCAGAGATCACCATCGCCATGCGTGGATGCGCGCGGCTCAGCCGCACGAGCGTATTGTAGAAGAGCTGCTGCGCTTCTCCCGACGGATTTTGGCTGTCAAACACGTCACCGGCGACGACCAGGGCATCGACATCCCGCTCCACGACGATCTCTTCGAGTCGCTCAAACACCTTGCGGTGCTCGTGCTCCCGAGAAAACCCCCGCAAAGTTTGACCGATATGCCAATCAGCCGTGTGCAGAATACGGATCATTCCCCCTCCGGCTCTCCCCAGCCCGAACCCGGCCGGTGAACAGATTGCTCTCCGAAAATCGTCGGACACCAAAGCGACGATGCCTTTCCGACGTGCGTAGCGGCGACGTACAGCTTCGAGATTTTGTTGACCGCACCGGCGATATCACCAGACGTAGTCGTCCGGCACGGTGGGATCTGCTGAGTGGCGTGGATCCGAGCTCAATCCTGATAACGCTCCTCGGCGCGCCGAAGAACTACGTCACCCTGTCGAAGCTCTAGCGACATGATGTTCATGTCAGGTTGGATCGAAAAGGCTTGCGATTGATCGTACCAGCGCCATTGGAATCGAAGCGTATTGCCGTTCTCGCTCCTCTCCCAGACTTGCAATTGCGAAGGTTTGCCGTCGCCTTGTTCAATCAATCCATTGCGTTCCGCCTCGGTAGATGCGGTGGAGCATGAACAGTCCTTAGCGGCACGCACCATTGCCCCTGCGATCGCTTCAAATGCACGTTCGAAATCTATCTGCATCGCTCCTCCTTCAGGCCGGAAACTTTTGACTATTTGATCACGCGAAAGTCGGATAATCAGAAAATCGTGCCATGCACCTTCCACATGTCGTCGACGATCGAGATGCCGGCGACCCCGCCACCCACCCCCGGGAATTGTACAAATTCGCCCTCGCCAGCCTGCCCCACATTCTCCAGGTAGTAGACCGAGGAATTACCGGGCATCTGCTTGCCGAGCCGTTTGAGATAGGCGAAGTATTCCGACGAGTGGACGTCTCGTCGCGTCACAACAGCCAGAATTCGTCCCGGCAACTGGGAGATGTCGGGCGCTCGTCCGAGCAGTACGTGGCCCTTGTCCGGCGCCACCGGGAAGGCGCTATCGCCAGCTACGACCGCCGCCGCAACCACCTGAGAGAGGATGGCTGAAGTCGTCGCGGCGATAGCCTCGTCTTGGGATTTTGCCGGCACCGTCTCGTCGAATAGGACACCGACGATTTTGTTCAGTGTCGCGCTACTCCGCTGTACGAAGTGCGTCTGTGGCACTCGCGAATTGGTCGATGGCATGCTCTCCAAAGCAATCCTCGACGGATCGGCCTTGTCGATGCCGATGCGTCGCGCATAAGTCCTCCCCGGAGTTTGAACGACCGCGAAGTCACCGTTGCGGACCTCGGCGGTCAGCGACACAATCAATGTCTGTCCTGGAAAAGCCACCAGTCCCAGCGTCGGCGCCCGGAGCGTGAAGAGCGAAACATCGCCCATCGACGCAAACTCGAATTTGTCCTTTGCATCCTCGATGCTGGTGAGCGGAGCCCCGCTCTCGTAAGCAGCAAGCCGCCCGACAACGGATATAGGCTTGGCCGAAAACGGAACAACGTTCGGCTCGGCCGGAGTCTTCGCAGCCTCCGCCACGGCCTGTTCCGGCGGCAAACGGCCCATGAACCTGGCATAGGCAAGCCAGCAGGCGTCAATAGCGGCGAAGACGTCCTCATAGCCCCCGCGCACGACATCCGCGTCGACCGGCGTGAGCTGATCCGCTTTGCCGTGGTGCGCCTTGTTGATCGCATCTCGGAATGGAGCACCAGCCTTCAGTGCAGGTAGCTCAATAAGCTTACGGAACGGCTCTTCATTGAACGGCCGTTCGCCCCGGTTTCGTGCATTGGCGATCTTACCGAGGAGATCATTCAGCGTCGGGTCTTTCAGGACAGCGGGGTCGGACGCGAGCAGATCCCAGAGCTTGATCTCGATGCGGACCCGGACGGGGTGAACGAACGCCCGCGCAAGCGTAACATCATTCACATCGGTCTTCTGCCAGTGCTCGCAGCGCAGCCGTGCTTCATCGGCGACGGGCGCAAGACTCACAGTACATTTCGATGTCGAGATCGCCGAAAACTCCCACACTTCGGTGCGCCGCCCCTGGGCGGCGCTCGTGTGTGCGGAGACGAATGCCTCAATGGCGGGGATGAAACCGAAATCGTTGCTGACGATCAGCGGGTTCATTTCCGCATCGATCAAATGTGGAACGGTCGCGGCCAGATTGGCGACATTACCCGGATCGAGCAGATCCTGCGGATCGTCCATCAGGACCGTCGAAATGCCCCCGGATCTTGACCACACCTGCTGCCATAACGCGAGCACGAACGCCGACAGGTAAGCTCGCAAAGCCGAGGCGTTCATCACATGATGCGCCTCGACTAAATGCTTGCCCTGCGCCGCCAGGAACGTGAAGCCATCGCTCTTGGCCGGATCCAACCCGGCATAGGCTGGCGCTTGCAGGAACTGCGCCTTGTACATCCGCTGCGACCAGGCTGTCGCCTGCGAGTCGAGACTAAGAATGAGACCCGCGACCTGATCATGAACAAGGGCCGAGAAGCGCTTGAACGGCTCAACCGCCTTGGCCGCACGATCGAGCTTTTTGATCCGATCGCAAGCTGTCTTCCACGTCCCACATGTCAGCTTGAACTGGCCGAGTTGACGGCGCACGCCGGCGAATACGGTCGCTGCCTCAAGGTAGGTATTGAGAACGCTTAGCTGCCCCGCTACGGAACGCTTGTTGGCCGGGACTTCTATTTCCTGCACCTCAGAGCGCATAACGCCCGTAACAGCCGACTTTGCGAAATCTGCGTTCGCGGCACGATATTTGGCGAGGTTGACCGCGCGCCGCACCTTTTTGATTGCGCTTCGCAGACCTTCGTTGTCGGGAATCTCTGGCGGTATCGTTGCGCTCGGCAGCGGCGCGCGTTCAGGTGCTTTCGTCCAAGCAAGACGGCACAGTTCGGCGATGCTCGGAACCATCTTGCGAAGGGCAGCGGGGAAATCCGGTTGCTCAAAGACCTCTTTCGATAGTGCCGTCATGTAGACCATCGCAAGGTCATCCGGCACGTTGTCGGACACGAAAGGCTGCAAACCTACAGGCAACTGTCCGCGAAGCGCGCGCATGGCGTCCCGTTCCCATTCGGACGCAGTCTTTATAAGCGCGGCATCCGCTTTCCGTGCCTGCTCTAAGGCGTCCGCCACGGACTGATCGAGCAGCGCGTCCCTGGGAATCGCCCCGGGTTCGGTGAGATCACGATCGCAGACCGGACAGGCCGAGAAGGCATGCCCCGGATGTACTGTTTCATGCCATTTGGCCACGAGACCGTAGAGGCGCAGCCGATCCGAGCGATCTGCGTCCGACAGACGTTCGACCAGGCTCTTCGCCTCTGCCTCAACGCTTTCCAGCACGCTTTCAGCGGCATCGAAATCGGCTTCCTGAAGCTCACCGAGCTTCGCCACAAGCTGAATCGACGGCAATCCCCTCAAGGCAGCACCGCTGAAACAGTTTTGAGCAGCCGTTAGAGCGCCCTCGAACCGCTTGATCTCCGCATCCGATGTCAGAGGCGGCAAGACTCCCAGGATCAATGTTGCCTCTTCGGCCGCCTTGTCCTCAACCGCCTTCAGACGCTTTTCGGCTTCCTCAAGGCCGGTCGCCCACGCCTCGGGGTCGCTGTCGCCAGGAAGGACGACGCAATCTAGGTTCGGCAGGTCCTGGCCTTCCTTCAGAAGATCGTCGAGGGTCTGCTTCTGCGCTACAGCCGCCTTCTCGCTGGCTTCCTTCTCTTGCTTTGCCAACTTCGGATATTTGTCAGTTAGCCGATCGTGCAGACGCCCACTCCGCGTGCCAAAATGCGCCAGTGGCCGCAATCCGGTCAGTGCTGAGACGGCCTGTGATAGCGTGGTCTTGTCGTCGAAGCGGGTCGCAGCTGCAATACCGGGCATTAGGGTCCCGACCTGAAGCGCCAGGTCTGACAATCCCAATTTTTCCAGACCGATGGCGCCCGTCTTGAACGTCTTTTTCCCATCCCGCTGGAGGTGGCGCTCAACTACGACCTCCCGCCCATCGATCAGCGAGCGGAACGAGAGCCGGACCCATGTATCGACCTTCGGCACGCCGTCAACAGCCGCCAGTTCTTGCTCTGTAGGAATCGGCACGATCGTCGGGATGTCAAATCCGTTCTTCTCCGCCTCGTCGTCGCTGGCGACTTGCACCGCAATGCACTCATGCAACGGCGCCGGCAGCCCCTGCGAGCGGTGTCCATATCCCGTCAGGCACCAACAAACCGCACTCACCAGCGAGGTCTTGCCTGCCCCGTTAAACCCTCGAAACAGGGTGGCCGGCGCTGCGAGCTCAAGCACGAACAGCTTGGGATCTAAGCCTCCTTCGGCGCAATGACGATGCAGACCCCGGAAGCGGTGCGCCTCGATCTTGACGAGTTGCCATTTCTGAGAAACCGCCGTTGCCTTGGCCGGGGCGGCCATTGTTTTAGGCACATTGTCGAGCGCGGCAAGTACACGATCCACTTCCCCATCCTGAATGGAAGTGTCTTTATCTGGATTCCAGTATGCTTTGCGGTCTTGATTGTAGAAGGCGAGAATGGCGCGGCTATCATTCAACGGAAGCGAGAATTCATCTCCGCCAGCAATATGCAAAACCTCTCCCGTGATCAGATGTAAGACCACCTGATCGAGAGTCATGTCTGCAATATTATGCGCCATCTCCGCCCCCGAAGTTTTTATTTAAGACATCAATACATCACTTTGTGACGGAGCAACCCCCTGTTTATTACTGGCTGCTTCTGACTTACGATCCTGTGGACGTGGGAGCCATGCGATCTCTTTAAGCCATTCTGAGAACAGCACTCAGTCCGTGAATAGCAGCCGCGGCTCGTGGGCTATTTCATCGACGTGATCAAGCGACATCTATGACCTGCCCCGTGGTCATGAACACGAGAAGCGACCGATTGGCCTTGGTCTGCTTGCGGTAGTCGCCGATCTGCTGCCGGTAGTGGCCGATGCTCGACGGTTCCGGAGCTACGTCACTCTTCCAGTCAACGACGACGTCGATGGCCCCGGTCTCATCGAACGCGACCGCATCCGCTTGCCCCGAGAGCAGGATCTCCTCGCCGTCGCGAGCCTCAGTTCCGAACACCGGCAACTCCGGGACAAGCCGCTCGCGCAGCGCCGCGACGTCAGGAAGCGCGAGCGTCCGGAGCACCGTGCCGGCTAATTCCGCCGCGCAGATGCCCGTCTTCGGGTCCGGTGCCGACTCCTGCCCCATCTGCCGGATCAGGTCGGCAGCCCTGGCTTCCAGGTCCGCTTTCGCGTCTCCAGCCTCACCAGTCAGCACCTCTTCGATCAGCTTGTGAAGGATGGTGCCGCGCGTAGAACTGCCGAGGACGGCGGCCGGGGCAATTTCGGTCGCTTCCGGAATTTCGGCGCTTTCGATCTTGGCTTCCCCCTCGTCGACCTGATCAAGTTCGCTTCGGCTCGGACGGCGCCAGATCACGGTCTTGCGGCCGGCGAATATCGCGGCGGACTCGGCTGCGAAGATCTCCCAGGTCTGGCCATTTTCCTGCGGCGATACCGTTCGCTCCTTCGCGGCGCCAATGTCCTCCAGCTTGATCGGCGGCAGATCGGTGAGGCCGAGATCGACGAGCTTCGCCCAGCACTTGTCCGACAGAGCGGCGGAATGCCTGGGGAGGATCAGCAGGTCGCGTGCGCGGGTCGCGGCCACGTACCAAAGCCGCACGCGCTCGCGCCGCTGCTCCTCCTCGGCGCTGGCCTCGATGCCGGCATAGTCCGCCGGGCAGTTGCCGAGGATCGGGATCGAGAACAGGTTCTTCGAGCGATCCTGCACCAGGCCGGATTCGGACTTCGGGGTGCCGGTCATGTTGATCGGGATCACCACCGGCCACTCGAGCCCCTTGGCCGCATGCACCGTGATCAGGGAGACCGCCTCCTGCTCAGCATCGGGCCGGCCCTCGACCTGACGGACGGCCTCCTCCCAGTTGGCGCGCATGTCGCTGGCGAAAGCCCGCAATCCGCGGACGTCGTAGGCCCGCGCCATTTCGAGGAAGAGATCCACGTTGGCGACCGCCCGCTCGGCGCCGGCCTTGAAGCGCTGTCGGATCTGCGGGCGGACATGAAGCGCCGCGATCGCATCGGCGAGAAGTGCGTACGGCGTCGTGGTCCGGGCGCGCCGGCGGAGCGACGACAGCTTCGTCAGGACATCCTTGGCGAGCGCATGGTTCACGCTTGCCGGATCGGTCCGGAGCGTGAGCATCGGCAGCCCCCGCCGTTCCGGATCAACCGGCAGAGCTTCCGAGATGTCGAGCAGCTCGGTTTCGGTCAGGCCGACAAGCGGTCCGCGCAGCAGCGCGCCGAAGGCGAGCGTATCACGCGGGTCCGCCAGGCTGCGGGTCACCGCGATCAGGTCCTGGATCTCCTGGCGGCGGAAGAAGCCCTTGCCGGCCTGGGTAGAGACCGGGATCGCCAATTCCTCCAGCGCCTCCTCGAACCGCCAAAGCTCGGTGCCAACCGGCGCCAGCAGCGCGATGTCGCCGAAACGACATGCCCTCATCTCGCCGGTGTGATGGTCGCGGACCTGCAGGTTGCCGACCAGCCTGTTGCAGAGATCGGCCACCGCCAGCGCTTCGCCGTCGCGTATGGCGGCGGCTTTCGGCTTCTCGCCCTCGACAACCACATCCAGCGCGCAGACGCCAGGCTTCGAACCGATCGCGGGATGGATCGGCGACAACTCGGAGAAGCCGGGCTGTCCGTCAGCCGACGGCACCGGCTCGAACCGCTTGTTCACGAATGCGAGGATCGGTTCGACGGACCGGAAGTTGGCCGTGATCTTGATCTGGGAGCCGGTGGTGATTGCTGTTCGTGCGGCGATGTAGGCGTTCACATCGGCGCCGCGGAAGCGGTAGATCGCCTGCTTGGGGTCGCCCACCATGAACAGGCCACCGGGGCGCAGCGGACGTGCCAGCGCGTCGCCTCCTTCGCAGTCCTCCCCGCAGATCAGCCACAGGATCTCGATCTGCAGCGGATCGGTGTCCTGGAATTCGTCGACCATAACGTGACGGAAGCGCCGCGACAGCGCCCGCCGCACCTCCTCGTGGTCCCGAAGCAGGTTGCGCGCGGTGTAAAGCAGGTCGTCGAAATCCAATAGCGCCGCGTCCCGCTTGTAGTCACGCCAGTCGTCGCGAAGACTCTGCATCTCGTTGCGCAAACGAGACAGCAGTTCGCCAGCGATAGCGCCGAGCAAGGCTTCGAGGGCCTCGTGGCATGCCTTGTACCGGGGGACGATCGCGTCGAAGGCCGCTTTTCCGTTGGGCTTGGAATGGCCCGCCTTGGCGGCGGCGTCTTGCCATTTCCCGCTGGTCTGAAGCGCTCTCGCGCTGCCCGTCTGGGTGAAGCAGGTCTCGTCGCGTTCGAAGTTCAGCGCCGCGATCAGGGCGGCGTTGCTGGGCGTCGCGTCGGCGAGCTTGTGGCCGTCGAGCAGATCGGCGAGATCGCGCAACACTCGGCAGGCGACCGAGGTCTTCTCCTCCTGATAGCCGTAACCGCCGAGCTCGGCCTCGAACTGCTTTGCCGCCGCGATCAGGTCGGTCATGGCCTTGGGCGACCACGCAACCTGCGCGCACTCGGCGTCGCGATTTTTCCGCAGGAACTGGGCGACGTCTTCGACGAGCTTCAATCCGGCGGACTCGCTCGCGAGGATGAGCTGGGCGATCAAACCGTCGCCCCCGTCTCCGGAGAGCCGTTCCTTCAGCCAGGCGTCGTATCGCTCCTTGAACGCCAGATCGGCCTCGGTGGGGTCGACGATGTTCGCCCCGGGGTCGATGCCTGCCTCCGCCGGATAGGGCTTGATCAGTGCCTGGGCGAAGCCATGGATGGTGCTGCAGGTCAGTTGGTCGAACATCTGGCAAGCCCGATAGACGTTGGCCTTCTGCGCCTCGGGGACGCCGTCCGGAAACGCCTGCCTGAGGTCGCGAGGCACCTCGCCCCTGGAAAGTGCCGTCGTGAACCGCTCGATGCGGAGCCGGAGCTCGCTGGCGGCGAATTCGGTGAAGGTGATCGCGGCGATGTGCTTCGGTTCGACGCCGCGGGCGAACAGCACGGCGACGCGTCCCGCCATCACCGACGTTTTGCCGGATCCGGCGCCCGCCTCGACCAGCAGGGTGCTGTCGACGGCGGTCAGCGCGGTCATCCGCGCGGCCAGGTCTGGGATCACCTTCATAGCTCCTCCCAAACCGCTGCGGCCGGGCCGAGCTTGTCCTGCGCCAACGGCAGCTTCCGTGGCAGATAGCCGGCGTTGGCCGGCAAAGCGAATGCATGATCGTTGTAATCGCTGGCCGCATCCTCGCCGGGGGGCGCCACGCCGGACAGCAACGCTTCGCGTGACGCCGCCGCCGCGGTCGATACCTTCGTTAGCGCGCCATCAAGGTCAGCAAGCGGAAACAGCGCCTGTTCGCCCTTGCCAACGTTCGGATAAAGCAACGATGCCTCGATCGCCACGTCGGTGCCGAGCAAAGTCTTGACGGCGAAGGCATAGAGGCAACGCTGCAACTCGGTGCCGCCCTTGATGATCACCTCGTTCATCTTCTTGGCGAGCTTGCCCGATTTGTAGTCGACGACACGGGCGCGCGAGCGGTCGCCCGCGAGATCAAGCCGATCGATCTGCCCCTTGATCAGGAGGCCGGTGCCCGGGATCTCGACGGCGACGTCGGTCTTCCACGGCAGGTCCCGACCGCTCTCGTCCGGATCGGTTTCGCCGAACGGAATCTCGCACCAGGTCTGCTGACCCGGAAGTTCTCCGATGTCATAGGCAAGAGCGGCCGCCGCCAGCTCATGGCCGCGGGCGGTCGTGCTGCGCCAGATCACGTCCGGCGGCACCGGCTGGGCATCCTCCCAGTCCGCGATGGTCCGGTCGCGCGCAGCGGCAAGCGCAGCCTCGATCTGGTGCTGATCGGCGCCGGCCATGCCGCCGTCGGCCTCGAGGCGCTCAACGGCATCCCGGAGCAAGGCGTGAACAAGCGTGCCGAAGACATTGGGATCGAGCGTCAGCGGTTCGTCGGCATCCTCCGGCACCTTCCAGCCAAGACCGTAGCGCCAAACGAAGCGGATCGGGTCGCGCAACAGCATCTTCAGCGACGTCGCCGACAGCGGCCGTTCGAACAGTTTCGTCAGCCGCGCATGCGCCGGCGCAATCAGGCCGTCATGCTCCGTGATTTCGTTGCGCTGCCAGTCCCGCCAGCACGCCAATCCCGAGACGGCGATCGGCAGCTTCGTGAATTCCGACGGGCGGGCCAGAAGCCGATCGGACTCGCTGGCGGCGTGGCCGGGCGTGCCGGCGCGGTCAAGATAGGTCTCCGCCAGCTCCGTGATCAGCGGCGAGCGGCCGAGCATGCGGCCTTCGGCGTCGCGCCGGCTGAACGAAATCGCGACGCTTCGCGCCGACGTTACGATGGTCAGGAAATCCCGTTTGTCGCCGTCCGCCACCGGAAGCGGATCGAGCTTCTCGATTGGCAGCACGTGATCTGGAATGAGCCTGTCCTCCGAAATCCGCCGCGGCCAGCGGCCGGCATTCAGCCCCATCAGCCAGACGTGCGGGCGCGGCGAAGACGCCAGCGCGATCGCCGACGTCCAGATCGCGTTGGCCGAAGGCTCGATGTCGTCGTCGATACGCAAGCGCGCTAAGGTCACCGGGAGTGCCTGGGCCGGCCCCTCCCGCAGCGCGCGCCGCCATAGCGACCGTTGCAATCCGTTCAACAGCGTCTCGCCGGCCTCCTCCGCCGCCTCGGCGCCGCGGTCGAGGAGCCGGATCACTGCCATCACATCGGCGGTCCTGTTCTTCCCGTCGGGCCAGGCGGCGTCGTCAGCCTGCGTCAGCACCCGCTCCCAGCGCTCGACCGAGGTCAGCGGGGCATCGGCAGGAAGGAGCCGCGTCCATTCTCCGGGCAAGTCGCGCAGCGCGGTGCCGCCCCGCAGCAACGCGAGCAGCCGGCGCACCCGCTCTTGCGACAAGCCTTTGACCAGCACCTCGGCGAGCGCGCTGGCCGCCTGCCCTTCGGCCGTCGTCAGCGCCTTAATGCCGCCAACGAAGTGGATCGGAAGGTTGCTGTCCCGCGCCGACGAAAATACATGGTCATCATAGTCGCCCGGGCTCGACGACGCGATCGCGATGTCCGACGCCGGCGTCTCTTTTGCCAACAGCGCCCTCATCCAGCGAAACGCCTCGCCCACCTCATGAAGCTGGTTCGCGCAAGAGAATAGCTCCGCTGGCGGCTCGGCCGGAGGTGCCGTCACCACCCCGACCTTTGACCCCTTTAGCCATTTCGGAACGTGCCTGGGACCGGCAATCCAGGAGACCTGGATGCTCTCGGCGAGCGCGATCAGGAGCCGCCGCCAGCACGGCGACATCTCGCTGTGGCCGTGGATTTCCAGTTGACCGATCACAGCCGGCGCATGTCCGACCCGTTGCAGCGCCAACGCTACCAGGTCGCCCGGGCGCTTCATTGACGCCGGCAGACGCTGAACGACTACCTGCTCGAGCGATGCCAATGCCGCGGTCCGAGGGTGGCCCACTTCCGACAAATCAACGCCGGCGCGCCATGCCTTGTCGAAAGTGGCGGTAACGGCCGCCGGCATTCCCGGCAGGTCCTTGATTGGTTCGAGCTCGCCCATCTCGACGTCGGGCAGCGCGTCCCGTACAGTTTCCGTGAGCACGTCGAGGTCGACTGGTTGCAGGAGACCGCCCGCGAGCCTCGCGGCAAGCTGGCCCATCGTCATGACCTGCACGCCGACCTCGCTGCGACGGGCGGCGTCCACCCGGCTCATATGGCCGGCGAGGATCGTATGCACGATCACGGTTCTACGGTGCGGCATGACTACGTATTACTCCTTGCCTACCGAACCTGTTTCCTTCGACGACCTCCATCGGACCGACTGAAAGCCAAGGATAAGCGGGGAATCGTTTCCCATGGGCGGAATCGCGTAGCAAGCGCGATCGTGGATGATCGTAGAAGGTTTCCCCGATAATTGTCCGCAAAACGCGAATACATCTCCCTGTTTGCCCTGGCGAAGCAGCAGGGACGGCATTTCCTGGCGGTGAAGAAGGAGATCGATGCAGCCGGCATCTCTCCGGCGCTGGATCCGGAGAAGGTCGGGGCGACGTTCTATCGAAGGAGCGACTGTTAACAGGAAAACGCGTGGCGATGGCTTGACAGTGTATGGAAGTTCTGAATCGATGGTGCGCAACCTGTCGGTGTGCTTAGGTTATTGTTGTAGTTTCAATTCTTGGTTCACTAAGCAATTGCCTGAAAGCATCACAATCCATGAAGCTGCTAGACCTTTTCAAGGATGCACGAAGTTCACCCGAAAACTCTGCTGATTTGGACGGCACCGCTTATGCCGCAAGCGCGCGCCACTTGGCGCGTTTCAAGTTTTGGCGGGCCGAAGCGTCTTGAGCCGCTCGTTGAGAAAGTTTGGACCTATTGCGAGAGCGCCAGCACCCGCGGACGCACCGTGACGCTGAAATTGAAATTCTTCGACTTCGAAATGATCGCCCGTAGCAGGTCCGTCCCGGCGCCGGTATCGAGCCGCGACGATCTTGAACGCCTGGTCGTCGACCCGCTGCGGGTCGAGATGCCCCTCTCCAAGCCAATCCGGCTTTTAGGCGTATCGCTGTCGTCCCTACAAGCGGAGGCCGGCGACGAGCTGCAGCTAGTGCTGGCGATCTGATCCCGCCGACGGCGGCCGTCGCTCCGAACCGCGCGGACAAGCATCCGGATTTTTGGTACTGTGGCTCCACGAAGCAGGAGCAGGCGGACCGAGAGGCGATCCAGGGCAACGCAGGCTACGGTTCGGAGGCGCCGTGAAGATCGCCGGGTGCGGGTTTGTGCGGGCGATCACTTCTGCACCAGCGGGCATTGGCTTTCGCTAAGCGGTCGATAAGTGTCGGCACCCGACATCTCAGCCATCACCTTGTAGTAGTCGCGGCGATATTTGGATTCGGTCGGCGATTTCACCTTCATCAAAAAGTTCTTGTGAAGCACGCGTCCGTCCGGCCGGATCTCGACGTTCTTGTTGTAGAAATCGTTGACCGGCAGTTCGCGCATCTTGGCCGCAACCGCTTTGCCCTCATCAGTGCCGGCCGCCTGAACGGCCTTCAGATAATGAAGCACCGACGGGTACGTGCCGGCCGTTATGAGGTTGGGAATGAATCCGCCCGAGCGCTCCATGAAGCTGTGCCTGTCGGAAATCAAATCCGGACATATTCGTGATGCAATCCGCCGAGGACTGGGCAGCAAAGAATACGCCCTGCCCTCTTTACGGTGCGCGATAGGGGCGCATCCTTCTCCAAGGCCAAGTGCGTGCGCGTCCCATTATAGTAGCAAGCGTAGGATTTCAGAATCCGGCGCAGATGTGCCTCGCCTAAGACAATGATGTGATCCAAACACTCACGCCGGATCGATCCGATCAACCGTTCGGCAAAGCCGGTCTGCCAGGGTGAGGCCGGTGCAATAGGCTTGTCCCGAATGCCCACGGCACGCAATCGGCGTGTGACGACGGTGCCGTAGATCCGATCGCGGTCTCGGATCATGTAACCCGGAGCTGTGCCTGTCGTAAATTAAATCCGGGCGTATCGGTGGTGGAGTCCGCCTAAATTTGGGCGACAAAGAATGCGCCCAGCGCGATCGACGGCGCGTGAGACCGGTGCATCTTTCTCCAGGGATACAGAGCAGCGACGCGCGCAAGAACTCTTCCTACTGAACCGCCGCCTCACCGCGCAGTAGGCCCTCGCCTTCGGACTGGAGCCTCGCGCCTGATGATCCGCCAAACTGGCCGCAGGTCCGACGCGCGCCTTTGGCGCCGTCCGCCGCATGCTGAGACAGTCATTCGAAACCGGCCTGCCAGACCAACTCACCGCTGAAAGGGATTCTATCGTGGCGGCCAGCAGCACGGATGACGCGCAAGAAGGAATCGCAGCCTTTGTCGCCAAGCGGCCACCGCAGTTCCGCGGCGGTTGAACGGAGTTTAGACGGACTTCCGCTACAACCATTTCAAGCCCTGCTTTCCAAGCAGCTTTCATAATCGGCCTATTTCGCGAACGACCGCTTAGCGCCAAGCATTCACTCCTTGGAAGTCCGGTTTTGGACCCATTTTCGGACCTCATCAGGCACGATTCGAGGACGTGTAAGTAAGTTAAGAACTTGCCTGGAAACTGCATCAGGGGCCATTCTGCCTCCATGCTTCGCAATCTTCACCTGACCGCTCTGCGCGCCTTTGAGGCGGCGACACGTACCGGATCGTTTCGCCTCGCGGCTGATGATCTCGGCTTGACGCCGAGCGCGGTCAGTCATGCCATCCGCGGCCTTGAACAGGATCTCGGAACCGTGCTCTTCGAGCGTGAAGGCCGCAGCATCCGGCTGACACCAGAAGGCGAGACTTTGATGCGGCATGTCGAACGAGGCTTCGGCGAACTGCATCTCGGTTTAAGCAGCGTCGCCGCGCGGAAGCCCCAGCTGTTGAAGTTGCATTGCGCGCCAAGTTTCGCTGCGCAGTGGCTTGTTCCGCGACTGCGTAAACTTCTCGCTGAATGTTCGGGGCTCGAGCTGAGGCTCGCGACCGGTACGGACTATACCAAGTTCCTTGCCGACGAGTTCGATGCGGACATCGTCTATGGCGTCCCTGCGACCGATTACTACGGGACCTTGAAGCAGCAAGGCTTGATTGTCCTGCCGCTTGGAACGGAAGTGGTGACGCCACTGTGCGCTCCTTCACTCGCCCCCGAGATCCGCTCCCCAAGTGATTTGCTGAAACAGACACTGATCGAAAGTGACAACAAGAAGGTGCGTTGGCCGGCCTGGTTCGCAGCGAATGGGCTCGTCGCTCCTCTTCCAAATGGACCACGTTTCGACCGCAGCTTCATGTCGCTGAGTGCCGCCGCAGACGAGATCGGGGTCGCCCTGGAGTCAACGCTTCTTGCCGAGCGCGAGATCGCATCCGGCCGCCTCGTGCGTCCCCTTCAGGGAATCAGTGAGGACGTTGTCTACACGGGGCACTGGCTCGTGTTCCCGCGATCAAAGCGATTCGCGCGGTCGATGGTGACATTCATAAGCTGGCTCACGAAGCAGCTGGGCCTCGACATCAATCTCGCTACCCTTGATGAGGTCACCTCCGGTCAAATGTCGACGCCAGTTCTGCGAGCCAAAGCGCCCTTGGTCGATAGGTGAATCCAAGTCTTCATTCGAAGGGAATTTCTCGTTTGTCGGTGAACGGAGCGCAATGATAGATCGCTCCTAACAACTGACAGGGAGGAATTCATGCTGCTGACCGATAAGACCGCCGTGATCTCAGGGGCGGCGAGCGCGCGCGGGATAGGCCGCGCCACAGCGCGACTTTTCGCCGAGCAAGGAGCCCGGGTCGCCATCCTCGATCTGGATGCCACTGCGGCCAAAGGCGCGGCTGCGGAACTTGGCCCCGATCATATCGGCATCGGTTGCGACGTCGGCGACCTCACCAATTGTCGCCAGGCCGCCGAGCAGGCCATCGCGGCCTTCGGCAAGATCGATATTCTCATCAATAACGCCGGCATCTCCCAGCCGCTTAAGGTGATGGATATCGCACCCGAGAATTGGCAGCTCGTGGTCGACGTCAATCTCACCGGCGTGCTCTACCTGAGCCAAGCGTTCATTCCGCACATGCGAACACGCAAGCAAGGCTCGATCGCCTGCATGTCCTCCGTCTCCGCCCAGCGCGGCGGCGGAATCTTCGGCGGACCTCACTACTCCGCCGCCAAGGCCGGTGTCCTTGGCCTCGCCAAGGCGATGGCCCGCGAACTTGGACCCGACGGCATCCGCGTCAACAGCGTGACGCCAGGTCTCATCCAGACGGACATCACCGGCGGCAAGCTAACGTCCGAAATGAAAGCCGACATCATCAAGGGAATTCCGCTCAATCGGCTCGGCGACGCGAAGGATGTAGCGAACATCTACCTGTTCCTTGCCTCCGACCTGTCCGCCTATGTCACCGGCGCAGTGATCGACGTCAACGGCGGCATGCTCATCCATTGAGACAGCAGATCAGGGAGACATTTATGGAAACGAAGACGCTCGCCAATGCGCCCGGAATCGCGGAGCGCGCCTATCACATTCGTCGCAATGCACTACGGATGGGCGAAGTACAAGGCCAAGGTTACATTGCTCAGGCGCTGGATATCGCTGACGTTCTCGCTGCCGCCTATTTCCACGCAATGCGGTATCGTCCGGAAAATCCCGCTTGGGAAGGCCGAGACCGGTTTCTGCTCTCGAATGGGCACTACGCCATCGCCCTTTATGCGGCACTGATCGAGGCCGGGATCGTCCCGGAAGCAGAACTTGAGACGTACGGCTTCGACGAAAGCCGTCTGCCGATGTCAGGCATGGCCGCCTACACGCCCGGTATGGAGATGTCGGGTGGATCGCTCGGCTTGGGCCTCAGCATCGCTGTTGGCAGGGCGCTCGGTCTCAAGCGCAAAGGCTCCGACGCGCGGGTCTATACGCTGTTTTCAGACGGCGAGCTTGATGAAGGCTCCGTCTGGGAGGCGATCATGTCAGCCAGCCACTTCAAGCTCGATAACCTGATCGCGATCGTCGACGTCAACAACCAGCAGGCCGACGGTCCTTCAACACAAATGCTGGCTTTCGAGCCGCTGGTCGACAAGCTCAAGGCCTTTGGTTGGTTCGTGCAGCGCGTCGATGGCAATGATCTCGACGCCGTCGTGGCTGCCTTTGATGCTGCCAAGTATCACGCTGAACCTAAGCCCCGAATTATTGTCGCCGACACGCTAATGGGCAAGGGCGTCTCGTTCCTGGAGCGGCGCGAGAAAAATCACTTCATCCGCGTCGAGCAGCATGAATGGCAGCTCGCCATCAAAGCACTCGATTCCGGGAGGCAAGCATGAAAACCGCACACAAGACAGTTTCCGATAAGCCTCGTCTGACGACCTCCGCGATGATCGCGTCGATCGCGGCCGAAGGTCAAAAGACGAAGGCAGCCCCCTTCGGGCACGCTTTGGTCGAACTGGCCCGCACGCGTTCCGAAGTGATTGGCATGACTGCTGACCTCGGCAAATACACCGATCTCCACATTTTCGGAAAGGAGTTCCCCGACCGCTATTACCAGATGGGCATGGCGGAACAGCTCCTATTCGGCGCAGCTTCGGGATTGGCGGCCGAGGGCTTCATGCCCTTCGCGACAACCTATGCGGTCTTTGCTTCTCGCAGAGCCTACGACTTCATTCACCAAACGATCGCCGAAGAAAACCGGAACGTGAAGATTGTCTGCGCATTGCCGGGCCTCACGTCGGGATACGGCCCAAGTCATCAGGCTACAGAAGATCTGGCCCTCTTCCGCGCCATGCCGAATATGACAGTGATCGATCCTTGCGACGCGCATGAGATCGAGCAGGCGGTCCCCGCTATAGCTGCCCATCACGGCCCGGTTTATATGCGGCTTCTGCGCGGTCAAGTGCCGCTCGTTCTCGATGAATATGGCTATAAGTTCGAGCTCGGGAAAGCAAAGCTGATACGCGATGGCAAGTGCGCCCTTATTATTTCTTCGGGTCTCCTGACAATGCGCGCACTTGAAGCCGCCAAGACCCTTGCCGATGACCATGTTGACGTCGCGGTACTGCATGTCCCGACGATCAAACCGCTGGATGCCGAGACGATCCTCCGGGAAGCTGGCAGGTCTGGTCGCCTGGTTGTCGTCGCCGAAAACCACACTGTCATCGGCGGCCTCGGAGAAGCCGTCGCCGGACTTCTGATGCGTTCCGGCATTCATCCGACGTTTCGCCAGATCGGTCTCCCCGACGAATTTCTGGATGCCGGCGCGCTTCCAACATTGCACGATCAATACGGCATCTCGGCTTCGGCAGTCGCAAAGCAGATCAAGGGATGGCTGTAACGCGGCAGCATTAGCCGCCGCCATCTCATCCAACCCAAGCAACAATCTCGTCCCTTCACAGCATCGCGGCGAAGAAGGAGAGGTGCTGCTCACTACGCCGGCGTCCGAGAGCCGGCGGGCAAGAAGAACAGGCAGCAAATTTCACCGCCAGAATATCAACGGAGGACTCCATGACCATGCGAAAACCAACGACGATCAGTCGCCGCAGTCTGCTCATGGCAGGCGCAACCGTGCCGCTCTGCGGCATTCTCACCCGCCGGGCGTCCGCTACGGAATTCAGCTACAAGCTTGCAACGGGACAAGACCCCACACATCCGGTCAATACCCGTGCGCAGGAGGCGATCGATCGTATCCGCGAGGCCACCGGCGGCCGCCTCGAGATCAAGCTGTTCCCCGCGAACCAACTCGGATCAGACACCGAGCTCTTGACCCAGGTTCGGAACGGCGGAGTCGAGTTTTTCAATCAGTCCTCGTCGATCCTCGCAACTTTTGTGCCGGCAGCTGGTATCGTGAATACCGGGTTCGCATTCACGAACTACGAATCTGTATGGCAAGCAATGGACGGAGCGCTGGGTACCTATATCCGGGCCCAGATTGCGAAGACGCCCATTATCACGGTCTCAAAGGTATGGGACAACGGCTTCCGCCACGTCACATCTTCAGGGCGTGAAATCAGAACGCCCGACGATCTCAAAAACTTCAAGATCCGGGTCCCGCCGGCACCGATCCTGACCTCACTCTTCAAGGCACTCGAGGCAGGCCCCGCACCGATCAACTTCAACGAAGTCTATTCGGCGCTACAGACCAAGGTCGTCGATGGACAAGAGAATCCACTGCCGATCATAGCCACAACGAGGCTGTACGAGGTACAAAAGTCCTGCAGCCTCACCGGCCATGTTTGGGACGGTTATTGGATACTTGGCAACAAACGTGCCTTCGAGCGTCTACCGAAGGACGTGCAAGAGATCGTTACGCGCGAATTTGACCGCTCGGCGACAGACCAGCGGACGGACATCGCGAAACTGAGCGAGTCGCTCCGCGTTGACCTCACGGCGAAGGGACTCCAGTTCATCGACGTCGATCGCGCCACCTTCCGGCAGGCCCTGGCAAAGACCAGCTTCTACAATGATTGGAAAGCGAAGTTCGGTGACGAGGCCTGGACTCAGCTTGAAAAGATCTCCGGCAAGTTGGCTTGACCATCATGGCTCACACACAGGAAATCGGATCCGAGGTCGTGCGGAAACGGCCTCGGGCTGGCTGGCCTCGTTGGGTTGCGCGGACAAATACGGCGCTCTTCACTTTCACCGCGATCCCGGCGGCACTCCTCGTGTTGGCGGAGATCGCCGTACTTTTCGCAGGCATCGTCGGGCGATATGTGTTCCACTCTCCGCTCGTGTGGTCGGACGAACTCGCTGGCATCCTTTTCCTCTGGCTCGCCATGCTGGGCTCCGTGCTCGCCTTCCAGCGTGACGAGCACATGCGGATGACGGCCATCGTTGGCAAGCTCGGTCCAAGCGCTCGGGCATTCCTGGACGTGGTCGCAGTAGCGACCTCTCTTGCGTTCCTGCTCCTCGTGATCCACCCCGCTTACGAGTTCGCTGCCGACGAAGTTTACGTCACAACGCCGGCGCTCGAGATCGTTAACGCCTGGCGCGCCGCGGCACTACCGGTCGGCATTGGCTTGATGCTGGTCGTTGCCGTGCTTCGGCTCGTGAGCGTGTCTGATTTGCGCAACGTGTTGGCGGCACTGGTTCTCGTTGCCGTCATCATAACTGCCTTTGCGTTGCTGGCGCCCGTACTGAAACCGCTGGGAAACCTCAACCTGCTCATCTTCTTCGTGTTGCTCGTCGGCGCAATGGTATTCGCGGCGGTACCGATCGCCTTTGCTTTCGGCCTCGCCACGGTCGGTTACCTTACTCTAACGACAAGCACTCCGGACGTCGTCGTGATCGGGCGCATGGACGAGGGAATGAGTCACCTCATTCTCCTGGCGGTGCCGCTTTTCGTCTTCCTCGGGTTACTAATCGAGATGACGGGGATGGCGCGCGCCATGGTGACCTTCCTTGCGAGCCTCCTGGGGCACGTCCGCGGCGGTCTGCACTACGTCCTGGTGGGAGCCATGTACCTCGTCTCCGGCATCTCCGGGTCCAAGGCTGCTGACATGGCGGCTGTGGCTCCAGTCCTGTTTCCTGAGATGAAGAAGCGCGGAGCAAAACCCGGTGATCTCGTTGCGCTACTCTCAGCGACAGGCGCGCAAACGGAGACCATCCCGCCCTCGCTCGTATTGATTACCATCGGGTCGGTGACGGGTGTCTCGATCTCGGCACTGTTTACTGGCGGGCTTCTTCCGGGCATCGTGCTTGCGATAACGCTATGCGCGGTGGTCTGGTGGCGATACCGGGGCGAGGACCTGTCACAGGCGAAGCGAGCGACGAAGCGAGAAATCGGTCGTGCCTTCGTGATTGCCATTCCGGCCATCGCGTTGCCGTTCATAATTCGGGCCGCCGTGGTCAAGGGCGTCGCGACAGCCACAGAAGTGTCGACCATCGGCATCATCTACTCAGCTCTCGCGGGGCTCCTGATTTATAGGCGGTTTGAATGGCGGCGCCTGTACCCAATGCTGATTGATACTGCAGCGCTGTCTGGTGCGATTCTGCTTATCATCGGTGCGGCAACGGGAATGGCTTGGGCTTTGACCCAGTCGGGCTTCTCGGCTTCGCTGGCAAAGTTCATGACCGGACTACCCGGCGGTGTGCCGATATTCCTCGCAGTCACCATCGTTGCCTTCGTGATCCTGGGCAGCGTTCTTGAGGGTATTCCAGCCATCGTGCTCTTTGGCCCGCTGCTCTTCCCGATAGCGCGCCAAGTCGGGGTTCACGATGTCCATTATGCCATGGTGGTCATTCTTGCGATGGGAATTGGCCTTTTCGCTCCGCCGTTTGGAGTGGGGTATTACGCGGCATGCGCCATCAGCCGCATCAACCCAGACGAGGGCATGAAACCAATCGTCGGCTACATGATCGCGCTGCTGATTGGCACGCTCATCGTCGCAGCCGTACCATGGATTTCGATAGGCTTCCTGTGAGGCTGGCTCGACTGACGTGGGGGGCGGCGCCGAATTCTCGTACTTTCGGCGTCGATTTTGACCCTGCCTCATCGTACACTTCGGGTCTAGGGTCGCATGGCCAGCTCAGCTTTGAGGAGCGCGTTGAGATCTACCGCCTGCATGCAGGCGGTAGATCTCAAAACGAAATTGCATCTGCGCTCGACCGTACGCCGTCGACGATCAGTCGGGAACTGCGGCGCAACTCCCGGCCTACCAAGGTTTGGACGGGGGGTTACGAGTCTGTCCGGGCTCAGCGATTGGCCGAGCGTGGGATGGCCGCTTCAAGCTGGCGCGCCAGCCGGACCCGCGGGATTGCGTGGGCAATAGCCTTGCGATGGGACAGCCGAGGCCCCTCCGCGACCGCACGGAGCCAGTGCCAAAAATTGTGGGTCCACGGCTCCAGCGATAGAAGGAGAGGCTCGAACTCCAACCCCGGTTTTGAAGTACGTGCGCAACAGTTTTAGCAGGTCCGCGCGTACCGATCCGTTCGATTTTCCCGGGCACTTCCGGCACCCAGACGCCACATTGTGTCTACCAGCGTCCAGATAGGTCCGCGCTGTTTTCCAGGCATTGGGACAGGATTTTGGGACAGCGAACCGCCCTGCTCCAGCTCTTCGGCCGCCGGTCGGCAATATTCGGCCGACCATTCCAGCCCCGACGTTCCAGCGGCCAATTGCGAACCGTCGTCTGGGAAATCCGCTTTGGTCTCTCTCGACGCCGTCACACTCTTTTGCTCTCGGTGCACGTCCCGCCGCTTAAGATTTCATTAACCTTGTGGAAGCAAGATTTTGCCGGGGCTGGGCACATCATTAGCAAGGGATTCCCATGCCAAATCTGGAAGAGGCAATTCGCGAACGTGCCTACCACCTCTGGATCGCCGATGGTCGACCCGAGGACAAGGCGGACATCTATTGGCTGAATGCTCAACACGAAATTCTCACGACATCAATCGAAAGCTTGGCCAGCAGCGCTACCGCAGCTGACACGATAGCCACGAAACCTACTAAAAGGGCAAAGGCCGCGCGGTCGAGAAAAACCAAAACTCCCGCGGCCTAGTTCATGCGAGTGGCGTCGCGCAGGACCGTACGACGCCGTTGTGAGCGGACGGGGCAGCTCGACTTGCCCGTTGCCGTCAACCTGCCCGGCCATTGTGGCCGAAGCTCACCGCCCTTTCTCATCACCGCCTCAGCCGCCCTTGCGGCACCGCAGCGCGTCGATGTCGCCATGGCGCCGACCAGACTCTGCCGCGCGCGGAAGATCGACCGCGAATCGAGTAGGTTGCCCATCTCTGGAGGGGAGCCAGAATGACCGGGGACCAGGCGCGGAGGCTCATAGTCGGCGACAAAGTCTTCTGGGTTGGCGGCGCAGCCACCGAGGAAGGCGTGGTCGAAGCGGTTAATCGCTTTGCTGTTAGGATCAGGTGGAGCGATGGCAGGATCAGGGAGCCATTCTTCAACGACATGCGCAAGATCGAGATGGCCCCGGCGAACGCGCAGGCCTTGCCGGGGTAGATTTCTCGCGGCAGCTAAGCATGAGTTTGATAGCAGTCGCGGCGTACGGGTTGCCGGTCTCTGTCACATGACCAGCCTCCGCGAGTGCTGCCGATATTTCGCGTGAGCGCCTGCCGCTGTGTGTACCGAAAACTTAAACACGGGCGTAGTGGTGATGAAGTCCCCCAGGATGGCGTGTGAACTGATCACACCGGTTCGCTGAACCGGGCGAGACACTGGTGCATCCTTGTTCAAGGACCGATGAGTTCTGACGCGGTTGTAATAGTCCGCATAAGATCGGAGGATTCGGCGCAAATGTATCTCGCCCAAGACAATGATGTGGTCCACACACTCACGCCGGATCGATCCGATCAGCCGGCGAGGCTGGTGCGGTAGGCTTGTCCCGGATGCCCATGGCGCGCAATCGGCGCGTGACGACGCTGCCATAGATCCGGCCGCGATCACGGATGAGGTAGTGCGGAGCCTCATCCCAAGGAAACGCCTCCGTTATCTGACGTGCAACCCATTCTGCCGTCGGATTTGCTGTGACGTTGATCCAGACGAGCTCTCTGCGGCCGAGCCGGACGATGACGCAAGCATAGAGCAGGTCGAAACCGATAGTTGGAACAACGAACAGGTCCACGGCGGCAATGTCCGGCGCGTGGTTTCGCAGAAAGGTCCGCCACCCCTGGCTTGGTGGTCCTCGGTGCTTGACCATGTACTTGGCGACGCTTGATTGAGCCAGTTCAAACCCGAGCTTGAGCAGTTCGCCGTGGATGCGCGGCGCCCCCCAAAGCAAATTCTCCGTGCTCATCTGCCGGACCAGCGCGCGCAATTCCGCCTCGATCGGCGGTCGCCCTCCCCGTCGATGCGATTTCCAACGCCAATAGCGCCGAAAGCCGGCCCGATGCCAACGTACCAGCGTTTCGGGTCGAATAATCATAAGAGCCGGAAGGATCGACGGGAACCACCGATAGAGTTGAACGAAGAACCAGCGGTCGTTGTTCGTGAGACGAGCCCGGCCCTTCAGCTTACGCCGCAAGACCACCAGCTGATGTCGGAGCGTGGCATTCTCAGCCTCAAGCCGGATCTTCGACTTGAATGGTGAGGCCAAGACCGCCACGACGAAACACAGGAGCCCGATCATTTCCGCCAGCTTAGGTGATTCCGGGGCGTCATCAACACGGATAAAGTTTTCGGTACACACAGGGCCAACTATTACGAATGCCGCTACACGTCGCTGCCTCAGTGCAACGCGTCGGCATCGGGCCGCGCAGCACAGTGCGTCATCAATCCATATTTCGCGGGCGCGGAAGAGCCCGCGGGTTATCGGCGGCATCGTCGCCGCATCTACTAAGGCGGGTCGCAAGAGACGCCAGCCCGCCGGCGTGAACCGGCGGGCTGGATGCAGATCAGCGTTCTTAGCCGACTCTTAGATTCTCCGCGGACGTTTTGCCCCGGTTCTCCATCTCTTCATAGCTCACCTTGGCACCCTCATTGAGGCTGCTCAGGCCGGCTTTTTCGACGGCCGAGATGTGCACGAATACATCTTTGCCGCCTTTGTCGGGTTGGATAAATCCGTATCCTTTGGTCGCGTTGAACCACTTCACAGTACCTATCGCCACGTCCGCACTCCCCTTTTTAACACGGTGACAACCGAGGTCGGTCACCCAGGAAACCGCAAGAAAAACCCGCCGGCGTGATCCCGCCTGCGCATACTGGTCACTAGGAGCGGCCCGGCGCGCGGTGAGTAGTGGACGACGCGCGCCGGGTCTGACCATTCCCCTTTGGCCCGCGCGAGGCATGGTCGAAATCGGGCGTAAGGACGATTCGTGGCAAAAACCCGCCTGCACACACTCTGCCCACTCATTGGCGAAATTGAAAAAGCCCGCCGGTGGTGAAACCGGCGGGCCCCTTCAGCGCGCGTAGCGCCTGATCAGGTGCGCTCGCTGCCGCCGATCAGAGCGACAACCGGCACCGGTTTTTGCGTCGGTTTCGGTTCGGCGAGGAAGGGGCGCCAGTTCGTCACCCATGTGAAGGCGTTGCCCGGCAATCCATATGACGGCCACACGCTGGCAACGGTGATTCCGGACATGGAGGCGCTGGTCGGCAGCACCATCACGCGCATCCTCGCCGACAAGGGCTACCGCGGCCACAATGCGCCGCCCGATTACAAGTTCAGGGTCTTCCTCTCCCGCCAGAAGCGAGGGGTGACGCCCAGGATCAAGCGAGAACTGCGCCGCAGGTCCGCCGTGGAGCCCGTTATCGGCCATCTCAAAGCCGAGCATCGCATGGGCCGCAACTATCTCTGGTTCCGGCGCGGCGACGCCAACAACACTGTCCTCGCCGCCGTCGGCTACAACTTCCGCCGCCTGATCCGCTGGCTCAGGATTTTGCTGCGCCAAATCCTGGCCGCTCTCTTCGCCGACCCGTTGATCAATTCAGTCTGAAATCAGCGTTCTTCACGGACGACTAACTACGGAGGTGCGCGTGGCGCGCTGACACGCTTTCGCACCGACAACCTCGTCGTCAGTCGCAAGGGGCCGGCGAGGCCGATGTCCGTGCTTATGGCAACTTCACCGCGATCAGCCTCCTCCGGCGCGACCGCCCTCCTCGGCCACGGCGACGCCGCGACTGCTGCCGAATGGCACCTGTATGAAGTGCGACACGTGCGGTGTGACAACCGGGTGCAGTTGATTATGCAGACTGTATGTGGGTGATGTCCCGACCATAGTTTGCCCGCGACAAGTTGGCCCGCGTTACCGATCATAGTTGGCCCGCTATCGACGAGATAAGAAAGCCCGCCGGAAACGGCGGGCTTTCTGCGTCTACGTGCTGATCTGGACGCTCGTCCGCGGCGACGATCACGGCGGGCTGACTGCCAGCGCGGTCGCTACATGTCCGCTATCGGGGATGAGCGGAGCTAGCTCGGACGTGGCCCGAGGTCTGTCTTTGACCCAAATGCGACATCGGTGCCGTGGCGCCCAACACAGCTCCCAGCAAGCGATGTGGAAGGATGCGCCCCTCCGCCAGTGGAGCGCATATGAGACGACGGGAGTTCATCCCTTGCTGGAGGGAGCCTCACCCGAGCGACTGCCGAACGAAACTCCTCACGACATTGCAGAACTCGGTCGTTGCCGTGAAGATCGGAAGGTGCCCCTTCCGCTCGAACGCGTGCAGCCGCGCATTCGGCAGACGTGCCGCGATCTCCTCGGCCGCCGCAAATGCGACGAGGCGATCCTCACGTCCATGGGCGACCAGCACCGGCGCCGTGATGGCGGAAAGAAGCGGCATGACATCCTTCGTTGGATCGGGGTCAAAGAAACTCAGAATGGTTTCGCGCGGTAACGTCAGCCGGCTTCGAATCGCGCGCTCCCGCAGCTCCTCCATCTCGGGCTCGGAGTAAACGAGCTCAGTATGCACTCGGACGATTTCGGCGACGTCCTTCACCCCTTGGTTATTCATGCACCTTTCCAGGTAGGCGGGCTGGAACGCCCGCGAGAAGTCGCTCGGTGGAGCGCCCACCGTGACCAGGGCCGTGAACAGGCTCGGCTCGGCGTGGGCGAGCCTGAAGAGCATGTTTGCTCCGGCGGAGATCCCGACCCCGACCACCGGGCCGCCAACCAGCTCGGCGATCACGGCTCGGACGTCCTCGGCGTGGTCTTCGACATGGTAGGGTCGCGTCAAAGGATCGGACGCGCCCGAGCCGCGCGGATCAATCGTGACGATCCGGAACTCCTGGCAGAGCTGTTCGAGGATAGGCTGGATCGTGGCCAGCCCATAGGCGAGCGGGACGGCCAACAGCAGCGTGATCTCGCCGCCCCCATGCTCATAGAACACGATCCTCGCCCCGCCGCGGAATGCAGCCCGCGGGCGATGGCGCTTCCGCTCAATCCGGGTCCGGTCGTCCTCCGCGGAGGCGCGCATCAGGGCCTGGTCGTACCGGCTGTTCGCCCCCGCAAGATCGTCCATCAGACCCGCCAAATCGCCAAGCATCTCAAGCGCCTCGAGCTCTCGCCTCTCTGCGATGTGGGCCCCTTCAGCCACATCGACGGACTGATGCGTCTGCAGCACAGCGATGCATTTTTCGAGATGCGCGGCCGCCTCGCGTAGGGCATAGCTGGACCTTGCACGGCGCGCCGCATCGAGCAGGCACTCCGATGCGCGTCCGGCATGCCTGGCCTCGGCATGGTGATGTGCCAGCCATTCTGGCTGATGCGCAATGATTTCGGGAAAGCGCGCTTCAACGACGTCAGCGATGCGTGCGTGCAGCTCACGGCGCCTGGTCTTCGGGAGCGACTGATAGGCGGCCTCCTGAACGAGCGCGTGACGAAACACATGGACCTGTGCCGACGGCACGCCGGAACGATCGATCAATTGGTTGTTCGAGAGTTGGTCCAGAGCTGCGCGAAGTGCATCTGGTTCAAGGGTCGAAGCGGCCGCAAGCATCACGTGCGAGAACACTCGGCCAATGCAGGCGGCAAGCTGAGCGACCTCTTTGGCGGATGCGGCGCGATCGAGCCGCGCCATCAGCGAACCACGCAGTGTGGTTGGGATCGCCGTATCCGGTATACTGCCGCGCAGGACATAGCGATCGTCTGTCTCCGTGATTAGCTCTGACTCAAGCACGAGCCTGGTCAGCTCCTCGATGAAGAGCGGCACGCCGTCGGCCCTGAGGAGGATGCGGTCCACGAGCTCGGCAGGCAGAGGCTTGCCGCCAGCAACCCGCTCCGCCAAATCCGCCGCGTCGCGCCGGCCCAGGCGATTGAGGCTGAGCAAGGTGACGTGGCCGGGGCGCGTCCAGGGCGGAACGCAATCGGGCCGGAAGGTGAGGACTGCCAGCATGGCCAGGTGGCGGACCCGTTCGACAAGAATTCCAAAAAGTTCGATCGACGTGGGATCGGCCCAATGTAGGTCCTCGAAGATCAGCAAAACCGGCAGTCGTGCCGCGCACGCCTCGAGATGACGCACCAGGGCCTCGAGCGTCTTCGCGTTCCGCTGCGCCGGCGTGAGGTCCGCCGTCGGGCAGTGCTTGGCAGCCGGCAGCCCCAGGAGCGAGGCGAAGAGAGGGACGAACTCGGAGGCGGTTTGGACATCGCGCTGGAGCAGGGCTTCGAGCTTCACAAGCTTCTGGAGCGAATCGTCCCACGGGAGAAAGCCTGCGGCATACTCCAGTTGAGCGATTACCGGATGGAGGGCGCTGGCGGAGCGTTCGGGCGAACTTTGGTAGGCCATCAGCCGATGCCCGCCATCGGCTCCGAGCTGCTCCTGCAGCGCTTGCACCAGCCGGGACTTTCCAATTCCCGGCTCGCCGGAGAGCCATACGACTTGACCTTCGCCGCCCTTCGCCAGATCCCAGCGGTCGAGCAACAGATCGAGTTCCTTTCTCCGTCCGACCAGGGTCGTGAGCTGCGTTCCGTGCAGTGCCTTGAACCGGCTATCGCCCGTCTTCTCGCCCAGGACCTGATGGGCGCGCACGGCGGTGTGGAAGCCCTTGGGGCGAACCGGTGCCAGCTCGCGACACTCGAACAGGTCGCCAAGCAGTCGGCGAGTCTCGCTGCTGATGACCACGGCATCCGGCTCAGCCAGCGCCTGAAGACGCGCAGCAAGATTAGGAGTCTCACCGACTACTTCGTTTTCGTGCCCCGGCCCCCCACTGATGAAATCACCGACTACCACTAGACCGGTGGCAATGCCGACCCGCACGTGCAACGACGTCACTTGGCCGGCATCGAGCTTCGCCACGGCTTCGACCAGCGCCAGCCCTGCGCGCACTGCCTGCTCGGCATCGTCTTCATGGGCCTGCGGATAGCCGAAATAGGCGAGCACACCGTCGCCCAGGTATCTCGCGACGAAACCATTGGCGTGGGTGATGACCTCGGCGCAACATCGGTGATAGGTACCGATGATCTCCTGCAGATCCTCTGGGTCGAGCCGGGTCGAGAGTGCCGTCGAGCCCACAAGGTCGCAGAACATGACCGTGAGTTGACGACGCTCCGCGCTGTCGTGCGGGGCGGGCTTGAAGGCTGTGGCTGGCGGAGGCGTGGCCGTGGAAGCGTCGACAAGCTCGCGAATGGCGCGCAGCAGCTTCTTACGGTGCCCAAGCGGCAGGCCGATTTTCTCCAGGTCTTGGTCGGTTAGATCGCGGAGAACGCCGGCATCGATGTAATTCTCGGCAAAACGCTGCGCGTATTGCCCGAGGCCAATTGTGTTGAGCCAATGCGCAATCGACTGCATTGCGGCCACCCAACCCTGGACCACAGACTATATCCCATTCTTGGCTGGATGGCACCTCATGTGTCCGGTCGCTGCTGCCCGTCGGAGCCTCGCTACGGCCGAGCCGGTTCAGGTGCCAACCGTGGGTCACTGGAACGGGTGGGACTTGCACCCACTGGAAAAGCGCCGCCTTGTCACGGCGCACACCCATAACGGACTTTCCGTCGTTTTTTGTCACGCAACGAATTTCGCCTGCGGAAAGCCAATGAGCAACTGCGGAACTGCATCAGCGGGCACGGCTTTGCTGAATAAAAATCCCTGGCCCTGGTGCGCACCATATGCAAATGCAGCATCGGCTTGAGCGATATTTTCAATGCCTTCGGCGGTCACGCACAGATCGAGACCTTTGCAGAGACCGAATATAGCTCGCATGAAGATATCGCTTTCGGAGCTTTTCCCGATCTCCTGGATAAACCGCTTGTCGACCTTGAGCTTATCGAACCTCAATTCATATAGTTGGGAGAGACCTGAATATCCGGTGCCAAAATCGTCAATAACGATTCGAACCCCTGCATTACGCAAGGTCCGAATGACGTGACGTGTCGCTTCGAAATCCGAGACAATCGCGCTTTCGGTAATTTCAGCCTCAAGGCGATAGGGCGGCAGCCCGGTATCGGCGAGGATCGTCAGAACATTTTGCGCAAAATTCTTGTCGCTGAGTTGCGTCGATGAAAAATTGAACGACAAGGAAACGTCCCCTGGCCAGTTCGTCGCATCGCGGCAAGAATCGCCAAATAATTGCTCAGACAGTACGTTCATCAAGCCCAACTCTTCCGCAAGCGGAATGAACGTATTTGGGGCGATTAGGCCGTTTATCGGATGGTGCCAGCGCGCCAAGCTCTCAAAGCTGACAGTCCGCCGCGTTTTTAAATCGACGATGGGTTGATAGTGGGGGCGAATGCCATGGCCGCCAATCGCCTCGCGCAGATCCTTCTCTAAAAGGGCCCTCGCGCGGACATGTGCATCCATGTTTGGATCGAAAAAGCAGCAATCGACTTGACCATTTCTCGCCCGCGAAAGCGCGACGTGGGCGCATCGGAGAAGCTCATCGACGGTCGTATGGCCACGGCCTACCTGCACAATCCCAACCCAATGCTAGCGCTGATGCTGTGAGGTTCTATTCCGATTTGGACCGGCTTTTTTACAACCTCGAGCAAAGCGCCGGCAACCCCCAGAGCGTTTTCTGGGTCCATGCCTGCCAAACACAGCGCAAATTCATCGTCACCGATCCGCGCGAAGACGTCGCTTGAACTGATGCTATCGCGTATCCGCGAGGCGATTTGCGACAGCTGTGTGTACCGAAAATCTAAATCCGAACGTATTGACGATGAAGTCCGCCCAGTATGGCGCGCGAATTTATGACGCCGGATCGCTGAACCTGGCGAGAGACAGGCGCATCTTTGTTCAATGACCGATGCGTTCTCACGCCGTTGTAATAGTCCGCATAGTTTTTCAGAATCCGACGCAGATGTTCCTCGTCCAGGACAATGATGTGGTCCAAACACTCGCGCCGGATCGATCCGATCAGCCGTTCGGCAAAGCTGTTCTGCCAAGGCGAGGCCGGTGCAATTGGCTTGTCTCGGATACCCATGGCACGCAGTCGGCGCGTGACGACAGTGCCGTAGATTCGGTCGCGATCTCGGATCATATAGCGCGGAGCGCCATCCCAAGGAAAAGCCTCGGTGATCTGACGTGCAACCCACTCCGCCGCCGGGTTGGTTGTGACGCCGATCCAGACGAGATCTCTGCGATCAAGCCGGATGATGACGAAGCCATACAGCAGCTTAACGCCAATGGTCGGTACTACGAACAAATCCATGGCGGCGATGTCCGGCGCGTGGTTTCGCAGAAAGGTCCGCCATTCCTGACTTGGAGGCCCGCGTCGCTTGACCATATACTTGGCGACACTTGATTGAGCGACGCTACACCCGAGCTTGAGCAGTTCGCCGTGGATGCGCGGCGCACCCCAAAGCAAATTCTCTGTGCTCATCTGCCGGATCAGCGCGCGCAATTCTGTCTCGATCTGCGGTCGCCCTCCCCGTCGACACGATTTCCAACGCCAATAGCGGCGAAAGCCGGCCCGATGCCAACCCACCAGCGTTTCGGGTCGAATAATCATGAGAACCGGAAGAATCGACGGGAACCGGCGATAGAGCTGAACGAAGAACCAGCGGTCGTTGTTCGTGAGGCGAGCCCGGCCTTTCAGCTTGCGTCGCAAGACGATCAGCTGATGTCGAAGCACTGCATTCTCCGCCTCAAGCCGGACGTTCGACTTGAATGGCGAGGCGAGCACGGCCAGAACGAAGCAGATCAGCGCGATCATCGCGCCAACTTAGCCGATTCTATCATTCGATAAACCCGGATAGGGTTTTCGGTACACACAGGGAGATAATCGACTATCATTGGCGTAGACTGCCATCGAATCCACGATCGCCGGATCGTTGCCGAAGCAGCAACTGAACTGGGAACGCGTCAAAGAAAGATAGGGATGTTCCGTTGCGGCGGTCAGCAATGCACCTTATCAAAAGCCTTTGTCTCATCGGCACAATTGCCGTTTGGGGGACGGCTGCATCCCTTGCAACGGAGCAACCGTCTGACATTCCGGCCTGGCTGCGGAGCCATATTGGCGAAGGCGAGGGTCAGATCCCCCAGGTAGTCTTGCAGAGGGCGCGCGCGCTTTATCTGAGCAAGGTGGCCGCACGCGCCGTCAAGAACCCCTGCTATTTTGCCATGGACGCGACGCGTCCCAACGGCGGCAGATTAGGAAAGCGATTTTACACGATCTGCGAAGCTGACCGATCGTTTCGCGCCGTCGCCACCGGCCATGGCAGCGGTCGCAACGTCAAGGGTGTCGCCAACTTCGGGAACGGAAAAGAATGTGCGAAGAATTTCGGCAATGCGCTGGATTCGTATCTGACGACCGGCGGCGCCTACGTGACGGCCGAGACGAGAACCTTGTTCAAGGGCTATTATCGCATTTCCGCGAAACAGGATGCCGCCCTGATGCGCTCGTTCGTTCAGTTTGACGGCGAGGGAGAGACCGCCAATGCCAGAGAGCGTGACATCGGTGGGCATGCGGCCGTTTTGCTGAGACAGATACGCTATCGATGGATGCCGCGCAGTCCGTACGCGAATGAAAACGGGTGTGTTCCGGTCGGCACTCTCGAGGACTACGCCGGCGGACGCAGCAATGGGTGCACAAGCTGGTCGCGGTCCGACGCAGAACAAATCATTCCATTGCTCAAGGATCCGACCACGCTCTACATCTACCCGGAATCGGCAGACATCAAGGCGGTGGCGCAAGCCGTCTCGGCTCGCCGACCGCATTTGTCCGACAGCCCTTATTGGAACGCCGTCTGTCTGAAGCAAATCGGCGCTCCGAAATTCTGGTCAAGAGAATCCCTCGAACCGCTCCTCGCTCGATTCCACAGGGATCCGGACCCAGCCCCCAGCCGCGCGCCGACCTGCAAGCCGTAGATTCTCTCAACTCGCTGTGCACGCGGCGGGTCGCTGGGATGAACGAATGAGTCCGTGTCTCGATCGACCATCGGCGAAATTCGCTGATGCCGGACGCTTCCGTTGGGCGTTTGCCGAGAGAGAACTCCGCCTCAGCCACTATCGGATTGGCCCCTTGTCCGGGGGACTCACTGGTCGTTCTTTTAGCGCTCCCGGGGCAGCGCGATCGCCCTCCTTCGAGTCGGGTGAGGATGGGGACGACCTTGCAACCGCCCTCATGCGTATGGTTGCCATCGGCGAGGGAATAGCAGCTTAAAGCCAATGGTCGGTACTTCGCCGCAAAGCTTTGACATCATCCCTTTGGGGACGAACAGGAATAGAGCAGATGATGAAAGAACGACTAATATTTTTGGTGACGATTTTTCTACTCTGCACGCCTTCGTCCATACGGGCTCAGGGCACGTACACCCAAGGCGGCATTCGCAGTGGATATGGCGGCGGATCAATTGGTACAGCGAGTTCGCCGACTTCGGCCAACACCGCTGCAGGATCGGCTTCGATCACCCCATCGGTAAATCGCAATTCGACGGGAACCGGCCAGAAGCCGTCCGAAGGCGCTCTTGGGCTTCCCCCTCAACTTCAAAAAGAACTCGGGATTAGTCGGCAACAATGAATCAAGCGGCCATCAACGCTGGCTTTGACTTCCGACGATAGGCGCAAAGCCAAAACCGGCGAGGCCGATCAGCATCATTGTCACACCACTTTCAAAAACAAGTTGGCAGTGGCAGCGACGGCCCGGCTTCCACCGGGCGGCGGTGCTTCCACCGCCACGGGGGTATATAGGGGGTGGCAGCACACACGCGGTGGAAGGCGGTGGAAGCCGGTGGTAGGGCGGTGGAAGGTGGTCGGTGGAAGGCGCGCTAATGAACGGTCGGCTGGCCAGTCAGTACCAGCCGCGAACGCTGCCGAGATGGCGAGCCCTCCGTTACGACCTTGATGCAGCCACTATCCAATAGCCGCTGCATTGACGCGGCAAGCTTGTCTTTGCCGTATCCCTTCGCCTTGGGATGTTTTGCCATCTTGGCTGGCGCATA
Source organism: Bradyrhizobium erythrophlei (assembly GCA_900129675.1). GTDB lineage: Bacteria > Pseudomonadota > Alphaproteobacteria > Rhizobiales > Xanthobacteraceae > Bradyrhizobium > Bradyrhizobium erythrophlei_A. The sequence continues at coordinate 72,061 of FSRD01000001.1, forward strand.
GGTCGTACCCGTTATGATTCCAACGTTTTGGCTTTGCGCCGTGAAGATGCCGAGCAATTCGAGAAACAGCTTGTCGACTGTTGAATTGACCAGCGTTTCGACCACCGGATCAGCCCCATTGTCCAATTCGTAGACACCGTCATTCCACCGGATGGCGATTTCGTCGCCAACCTTGCCGTGATTGGCTTTGACGACCTTCAGGGTTCTGGTGTCGGGCGACGTGGCTTGCAAATAGAGCCGACTCCGGACTGAGTTATTCCATGCTGTGCTGCCAGACGTGCCGGTACCGCTATTCAAGCCGGTAAGGCTGGGATGGCTGAGGAGCAAAACCGCGCAATCATAATCGATGGCGAGGCCGCGCAGCATCGAAACGAATTTCCGAACCTGAGACCGGTTGATTTCGTCGCCACCAAATACGTCGGCGCTTGGATCAATCACAATCAGTTTTGGCCGCAGCGCTCTGGTTTCGAATTCCAGTTTCTTGAAGAGCGCGGTAGCTGTAATATTCCCTGTTCGATCCGGTTCGGCAAGTACGGCATCTGAACCGGCCATCGGAATGAGACGGATACCGTCCAACTCCGACAATTCGCGGCCAGCGCTCCGCACAATCGATTTTAATCGCCTGTGAAGCTCGTCGGCTTCGTCCTCCGCGCCGTAATAAAGACACGGGCCGGTTGATACGTCCCTTCCAAACCATTGAGTTCGAAGCGACGCGGACGCAATTAGCTGCATGACGATTAGCGTTTTGCCAGACCCGCCGTCTCCGCTGAGATTTGTAACGGTACGATCGGGTATCCAGCCTTCAACGAGCCATTGTCGTTCCTGCACCGATTGGCCTTGCCAGTCGCGGGGGTCGATGACAGGAAGTGAGCCGGTATACGATGCTTGCGCTTTGACATTTTGGCTCGGGGTATAGGCAATTGATTGTCTAAGTGTTCGCAGATTACTCATGCCGCTACCTCGAAAGATATCTTATTAAGCGCGGCCTGCTCGGCAGCTTCGCAATCTAGGAAGAGTCGTTCTGCGGGTGCGAGGAATGCATATTCCGCGACTTCCCAAGCGTGTTCGAAACCCTCCGCGATGATGCTTGAAGCTTGCTGTAACAAAGGGAAGAATGATTTCGATAGTGGCAAAATCCCTTCGCAGTTGGCTAGCAGCAGCCAGTTGATAGGCGTTTTGTATACGCGCAAGGGACTGTTCAAGTTTTTGCGATGAACGGCGGTGCTCCCGACAAACTGGCCAGCACCTGTACAGCAACCCCAAACGTTATGGTCGCCGCGTGCGATGGCAAGTATGTCTACAACGCGTCCGCACTCGCGAACCGGCAGCACAATGGCCGGTTCACCTTTATAGGTCGGAGTGAACGTCCAGTGATAAGTATGATCTCCTAGTATCGCTCCCTCGAAATGACCTCGCATTATGCGGACTTCTTCGAAGGCAGGGGTGCTTTCAGAAGTATCGAAAAATCGTAGCCAAGCCTGTGCCCGCTCGGGGCGGTGTGCGTGAGCAGTGAAAAGAGAATCAACATCGACGTTCGACCGCCAAAAAGGAACGGTCGGGTCGCGGTGGTAATAGTTCATTTTCTATTCTTCGATTTCTGCTTACGCGGCAACCGGGTACTTCAAAATACCAACGAGGCTGGCGACGAAGTCGGGCAACGTACGAACGTTGCGGTATCCTACAAGCCTTGCGGCTTGAGACACGGCGTCGGACCATTCCCATGAGTCCCACCGATAGAAGTTCTTCAGTTCTTCCCAAGAGGCCTCGCTAAGGCTGCTGGCTTCACTGGCCAACTGATCGAGGTTTTCCGCCGCGCGAGCAAGGCGCGGATCGTCTGGAAATCGGCTTTGCAGTCCGCGCCTCCAACTTGCGGAGCGAGCAAGACTACTTCGGAGGCTTTCGGCGCAATATTCTTTGTTGCTACTAATCATTTTCTGCTTTTTGAAATGCCGGGTAATTCCGGCGTTGTGCTCACGTCAACCGCCGTGAGCCGGTGCGGTGTTCTTGTTGAATAATTTCGGCCGATTGAGCGCCAGTGGCCCGCCACCACCCGCCACCATAAGAAAGAGGCCGCCAACTGAGGCGGCCTCAATTCAGATGCCGGCGAAGCTTCTTGATGATCTCGCGCAGGGCTGCCGCGTACTCCTCAGTGATTTGGCGCGCCTCCTCTTGGCGCGACAGCCTGGGCGACGGCTGATCTTTATCAAGGGGCGGTTCTTTGGTCGGCGTCATAGACGTGATGGTCGGCCGGGATCAAAAGGGACCATTGAGCTAAATCAAAAGGGACCGGCGGCCTTACTTCCGGGCGACGCGGCGGGCCAGTTCACGCGTGAGCGCGTGGTGTCGGTCGATTTGACCGACGAGCCTCGTCCAACTTTGGGCGATCTCTTTCAGAGCCTTGGCCTCAGCCTCACTCCGCGCTGATTTCATCAAGCGACGGCATTCCGCCGCTTGATCCAAGCAGTGTTGCACGCTGTCCATGAACGGCGCCCCCGCGGGGTTCACTCATGGAACAATATACCCCCTGGCATACCCCTAAATTCCACTCACTCCGTAATTTTATGGAGAACAGAACAGTTTGCAGAGAACAGGCGGCGGCAACTTTGCGGCGCGTAAGTGTCCCCGACATGGTCCTCTTGCGCCCGGTTCCTGATACAAAGTTCCGACCCGCTAAGTAGTGTGCCAAAATCAAATTAGGCCACAAGGGGTTAAAACAGGCCAGCACCATCCCGCGAAAGTGAACAGACCACGAAACGAGAACATTTTGTGTACACGGCCCGAGCGTCCTTGCGGGGGGTCTATGGCCCTCTATCGCCGCTTGGGTTTTGGCCTAGGTCGCGTCGGGATTGCGGGATTCTCCGATTCGGACCAAATTCCGAAGCTAATGATTTCAATAGGTTGTTGTCGGCTAGACTGAGTGAAGCACTCAACCGGCACCAGCCAAACACCCAATGAATGCTGGTGTTTATCTAACGCCCTCATCTGGCGCCGCTTGGCCAAAGGGGTCCGGGGAAGCACCGCAGCGATTCTCAGCCTGACCACATAGCGGGCTTATGCCGCCGGATTCTTCAACCAATTGCGAAGCGCAATGCGCGTAATACTCCAAAGCTCCCTTTGGAGTTCGTTCTCGTTAAAATCCGACGGGTCAAACCCGAAGGCCAAGTCCTGATCCAGTTGCATCAGGTCGCTGCCGTGCAGAATGCCTGATCGAAGCTTATACATTTCTCTCCGGCGCTTCTTCAGAGCAGGTCCAGGCGCGTAAGTCGCGAAGAACGACTGAAATCTATCTGTTGCGCCTGGCACTTCGTGCGTCCGGTTGGCCTTGCATTGTTCGCAATAAACCCAATGGGTGTTCCCCAGATCCGTCAGCGCTTCAATCGCCGACACGAGCGATGCGAACGATGATGAAACGGAGATGGTCCATTGACGCGAGGCCACGTCCATCCAGAACGCAGCGCGGTCGAATTTGGATCGGTTAGCTTCTGAAAGATCGCGATAACGACAAAGAGATTCGTCAAGATCGGTCGGGACACGCAGCGGTCCTCCGTCGTTCCCGACGTTTGTGTAGTACGCCTCAGACTCTACCTCGGCTAGTCTTTCGGCGGCCGGAGGTGACAGCGCGTTACAAACGATCTCATTGAGCGGGGTAGAGAACCACCGCTGAAGCCATCGGCTCTCGCCATTTTCGTCGATCGTACTGCGGCGGTGAAATGGCCTGAACAGGCGTCGCAAAATCACCGCGCGGCGCGTGTTCGAACGCCCCTCGCCAGGAGGAATGTACGCCCAAAAGGATTCGCGCATGCGAGGTTCAAAACTGATTCGCGACGTCAACAACACATTGAGCAGCAACGTCAGCCGACGATGCTCACGTATGCGGCGATGGTTTGTAATCACCCAAAGGTCGTCCGACGCGCCGACGATTGGGAATTCAAGGATGAATGGGTTCTCCCCACTATTGGCTACTTTCGGCACCTCGGGCGGCGGCGGGAGAATCTGTACACCGGAGCGTTGCCCGCACCATGAGCCCGGAACGCGGAAACTGCTGAAGCTGTATTCGCGGCCGACCTTCGGCGGTCCAACAAGGATCGCGTTCTCAATTTCCTCCGCGATCTTCTTCCACTCATCTGCATCGAAGGCCTGCCCCGGCTCGACGGCAACGATCCTTTTGTTCTTGAGCGTGAGGGCCACGCGGCAAGATTCGCGTGCCAGGGGGAGATAAAATTTGTTCGGGTTGGCTTCGTAGTTGTCAAATTGGCCGGTTCCGCCGACGATCCGCTTATTGAGAAGCAATCTCAATTCCTGGGAATCAAGGTTTGCCCACGTTTCGCGAAGAAGGTTTTCCGCCATACGTTGTCCCGCCATGGTCTTGGCCTCAACGTCGCAGCTCACCACGCCACGCGGCTCCGACCTGCGAGACGGCCCGATCTGCACGAGCGGCTGCTTAAGAGTGGCCGCGGAGAGTTCCGGACGACCCAGAATTGGATTGGCGGCACACGCCCCGGGAACGCATCATTCGTGCCGCCGCCCTCTTCCGAACTGAAACTCAGCGCGACGTCCCAACATACGGCGCATGGCGTCTTGTCCGATACCTCGTCATTCGCTGAGAGAGAAAGCGTTGCGCGCACTACTATAATACCATAAGGCATGCCTCCCGCGTGCCGCCCCCGACGATGATGACGGTCTTGTCGGGGCCGATCACGATTACCGGCGTGCCGAAGTGCGGCGCCGGCCGCAGATCAACACGATAATCCGGATAGCCAAAATAGAAAAAGCCCCTCACAGAGGGGCCTTTTCCGAATAAGTTAGTTTAGACTCAGGTTGAGGCTTTGCAGCAAATGTCCCCGAAGCGACAACTCTCCCGGAGTGCGTAGGCGATTGTTATGGGAAACGCTGTTCGGCTTGTCAAGTTTCATCTGACAGGCTATTTCTACTAAATGCCTGATACTACATACGAATTCTTAATAAAGTTTTTTGTGAATTATTTACCATTCACCCCGACTTCCGGGCAGGTTGATGAATTCAAAAGCGATTTGTCGCTCGTAAGCCCATACCTAATGGAAGCTTCCTTAGTCGAGGTCAAAAACGGAACTTTGGGCAAAAACCTGGCCTTGGGGAAGGATTGGCGCCCAGCAATATTCCAGGTCTACAACCGTAAAGTCGCCGAACACGCCCAGCTCTTCCCGATTTTTCACTCGTTTGAAACAGCCTTTCGGTCGACATTGGCTGTGACATTGGAGGATCACTACCAAATTCCGGCTTGGTGGACGATCATCTACCAGCGGCTTCGAGAGGGAAAAGAAGCCAGAACCATCACGGTAATCAACGGGAAGCGGATTGCTACGGATGCTTCCCATTCAATAGGCGAAATCATCTACGCAATAGATGGGGACCGATTCCAACGAAACTTGGTTTCCAAGTGTTCCAACGGGTTTCAGTTTCTAGAGTGCTGCGAACTCAGTCATATCGCGCGACTAATTGAAGATCATTGGTCCTTATTTGCTCCAAAATTTGTTCGTGGGAAAAATAAACTTTCCCTGGAGCACTTCAAAACCAAATTCAGAGTTGTCCGAGAAGCCCGCAATGACGTTTATCATCACAAGTCTCTGGCGAAAATGACGGACGTTGTGAGCCACGCCGAAGACCTGCTGGACTATCTGGGATTTTCCTTGCGATTTGTGTTCGAAAAGATCTCGGACTCCGTTCCGCAGGAGCCACGCTTCGCCTTCAAGATCCGCGCGCAACATCGGACTTGGTAGTCCAACTGCATAGCTGTGCCTGTCGTAAATTAAATCCGGGCGTATCGGTGGTGGAGTCCGCCCAAGATTGGGCGACAAAGAATGCGCCCAGCGCGATCGACGGCGCGTGAAACCGGTGCATCTTTCTCCAGGGATAGATGCGTGCGGGTCCCATTGTAATATTTCATGTAACAGAGCAATAGGTGACGGAGGTGTCGCTCGCCGAACACAACAACGTGGTCAAGGCACTCCCGTCGGATCGAACCGATCAGCCGTTCAAGCAGTCAACTGCACTCGTATCGCTTGATCGGACGCAAACCTTCCTGGTTACGCATGTCTTTCACCCCCTCTACGGTCGTGAGCTCCGGCTCATAGACCAGTACCTCGCTTGGGGAGAAGACCGCGTCTGCTTTCGTGATGACGGGGGCGAGCTTCGATATCTGCCGACGGCATGGACGAGCATAGCACCGCCGGATTCGTTCGTGCGGACGTCGGCCGGTCGTTCGCACTTCCGCGTCGAAGACCTGTTGCGGTTGGCGACGCTCATTGCCCAGCAAACGCCAGCGCAGCGACCAAGACCGCGGCACCGACGACGTTCACCTGTGTAAACTAAATTGTGTCCTTCGTGTTAAGTAAAATATGTCCATTAGTCGCTCGCGGCGGGTCCGCCTCCAGACCAGATGGTTCAGAGGAAGCTCGCGTGCTGATCATAATACTTGCGCTATATTAGGATTTTATAGCGCGCAGTCGCTCGCACCGGATGTCGGTTAGGGCTAACGATACCTGCTTGACATTGGTTGATATATGGACACAATTATCGTTACAATGATTCGCCGCCCGCCCAAAACCGATCCCAAGCAGCGCTCGCTCGAAGAGAGCGGCACCGCCAATCCGCATGCGCAGGACGTACGAGATCCCGCTTTTATCGATAGCGATTTCTTCGATCCTCGCGACCTGATCCAGGTCAAGTACGAGATGCTTCGCCGCGTGCGGACCGAGGGCCAATCCATCGCTAAGGCAAGCGCAATGTTCGGTTTGTCACGTCCAACTTTCTACAAAGCGAGAAGCGACTTCGATCGGAGCGGTCTGGTGGGACTCCTACCGGGCAAACGGGGACCGCGCCGACCCCACAAGATCACCCCTGAGGTGGCGCGCTTCATCGAGGAGACGGTCGTCCCCGGCGAGGAGTTGACCGCCCAGCGCCTGGTTGAACGCATCGCCGAACGCTTTGACTTGGTCGTGCACCAGCGCACCGTCAAGCGAGCGTTGGCGCGTTTGAAAAAAAAAGCGCAGTGAACCCCGCCGCCGGCAATCTCGATGGTCATGCGTTGGCGGCGCGCTACGAGGTTTTGCGACACGACGTTGTCGCCTCCGCAGATCGCCGCCATACGCTGCACAGTTTAGCGTTGCTCATGCGAAGAGGGATGGCAGCGTGGATCAAAGACGTCGGACAAGAGCTCCCGGTACGCGAGGATATCACACCGCCGGTTTCTTCAGCGATGTGCGTGCTCGAGAGCATTGAGCGGAGCCTCGTCGATATCGTCGCCGCCATGGCTTTGCAACAGCATGGGAGGGTGTGACATGAGTTCCGATACCCAGTCCAAAGTCCAGGCGCGACACCTTAAGAGGAGTGCCTTTCTCTACGTGCGTCAATCTTCGCTACGTCAGGTGTTTGAGAACAGCGAGAGCACCAAACGTCAGTATGATTTGCGTCAGCGCGCCATCTCACTCGGCTGGCACGTCGATCAAGTGATCATCATTGACTCGGACCAGGGCCTATCCGGTAAGTCCTCCGCGGATCGCGAAGGTTTCCAGCGTTTGGTCACCGAGGTAAGTTTGGGGCGTGTCGGTATCGTCATGGGCCTGGAAGTATCACGATTGGCGCGCAACTCGAGCGACTGGCATCGACTGCTCGAGATTTGCGCATTGACCGACACCCTCGTCCTTGACGATGACGGACTATACGATCCTGCTCACTTCAACGATCGCTTGCTGTTAGGTCTGAAGGGTACGATGAGTGAGGCGGAACTACACGTGATACGCGCGCGGCTTCGTGGCGGTATCATCAACAAGGCACGCCGAGGGGAACTGGAGATGCGGCTGCCGATTGGCTTTGTCTACGATGCCGACGGGCACGTGCGCTTGGACCCCGACACCAGTATCCAGACAAGCGTTCATCAGTTGTTTAGCGCCTTCCGTCGGACCGGCTCCGCGGTTGCAACCGTAAAAGAGTTTCGAGAGCAAGGGTTGAAGTTCCCGCGGCGCGTCGCACATGGACCGAACAAAGGCGACGTCATGTGGAATGAGCTCCAGCATTCCCGTGTCCTTTGGATCTTGCATCATCCGCGCTATGCCGGTGCCTTCTGCTTTGGTCGCACGCATACACGCCTCCATCCCGACGGCCATCAAACCCTCGTCAAAGTCGCGCCCGAGGAGTGGACTGCGCTGATTCGAGACGCGCATGAGGGCTATATAACCTGGGATCGGTTCGAGCAGAATGTCCAACGTTTGCGTGATAACGCTCAGGCTCTGGGCACGGAACGAGAGAAAGGCCCGCCGCGCGAAGGTCCTGCCTTGCTGCAAGGTCTGGCGGTCTGTGCACAGTGTGGAGAGCGAATGACCGTACGGTATCATCAGCGCAGTCTACGCACAGTGCCCGATTACTTGTGCCAGGCTCGCCGCATCCAACGCGGCAAACCCGTGTGCCAGCAGATTCCCGGGAGCGCCCTTGATGATGCCATCGGCAAGCTGCTCGTTGATACAGTCACGCCGCTGACGCTTGAGGTGGCCCTCGCTGTGCAAACCGAGCTCGAAAGTCGCTGCGACGAGACCGAGCGACTGCGCTCACACGAAGTTGAGCGAGCCCGTTATCAATCGGATCAGGCGCGTCGACGCTTCATGCACGTTGATCCTGGCAACAGGTTAGTCGCCGATACGCTCGAGGCGGAGTGGAACCAGGCTTTGCGTGCGCTCGCTGATGCCAAAGAGCGCTATGAGAAGCAGCGACAGAGCGATCGTGCAGGACTTACCGACGAGCAGCGAGCCGCTATTATAGCTCTGGCAACAGACTTTCCTCGATTGTGGAACGACTCGCACACGCCACAACGGGAGCGTAAACGGATGGCACGACTTCTGATCGCCGATGTGACCCTGCTTAAAAGTAATGAGGTCCGCGCTCAGCTACGCTTTAAAGGAGGCGCAACCCACACGCTGACGCTGCCGCTGCCAAAGTCATCTTGGATGTTGCGACAAACGCCGGAAACTGTTGTTACAGAGATTAATCGGCTTCTTGACGACCACACCGAAGGCGAGATTGCAGATCTCCTCAATAGCAAGGGTATGATCTCCGGTGAGGGGAAGCGCTTCAACCGTACAATGGTCGCTCGAATCAGATCCAACTACGATCTGGAGGCTCGTTACTCCAGGCTCCGGGCACGCGGCATGCTCACTTTAGCTGAAATCGCAAAGCGTCTGGGTATCTCCGCGGCAACGGCTAAAACTTGGCGACGTGCCGGTCTGCTAAGATCGCACCGCTACAACGACAGAGGAGAAACCTTGTTCGAGCAGCCCGGCCCAAATACACCGATAAAATACCATTATCAGCGCAAAACTCGCGCAAACTCAATGGCTTCCGCCATGGGTCGCAACTCAATCAGCTCATGAGGTGCAATATGCAGCGCAAGCGTTCTGCCAAGGCGAGGCCGGTGCAATTGGCTTGTCCCGAATGCCCATGGCACGCAGTCGGCGCGTGACGACAGTGCCGTAGATCCGATCGCGGTCTCGGATCATGTAACCCGGAGCGCCATCCCAAGGAAAGGCCTCGGTCAACCGACGTGCAACCCACTCCGCCATCGGGTTGGTTGTGACGCCGATCCAGACGAGATCTCTGCGATCAAGCCGGATGATGACGAAGCCATACAGCAGCTTAAAGCCAATGGTCGGTACTACGAACAAATCCATGGCGGCGATGTCCGGCGCGTGGTTTCGCAGAAAGGTCCGCCATTCCTGACTTGGAGGCCCGCGTCGCTTGACCATATACTTGGCGACACTTGATTGAGCGACGCTAAACCCGAGCTTGAGCAGTTCGCCGTGGATGCGCGGCGCACCCCAAAGCAAATTCTCTGTGCTCATCTGCCGGATCAGCGCGCGCAATTCTGTCTCGATCTGCGGTCGCCCTCCCCGTCGACACGATTTCCAACGCCAATAGCGGCGAAAGCCGGCCCGATGCCAACCCACCAGCGTTTCGGGTCGAATAATCATGAGAACCGGAAGGATCGACGGGAACCAGCGATAGAGCTGAACGAAGAACCAGCGGTCGTTGTTCGTGAGGCGAGCCCGGCCTTTCAGCTTGCGTCGCAAGACGATCAGCTGATGTCGAAGCACTGCATTCTCCGCCTCAAGCCGGATGTTCGACTTGAATGGCGAGGCCAGCACGGCCGGAACGAAGCAGATCAGCGCGATCATCGCGCCAACTTAGCCGATTCTATCATTCGATAAACTCGGATAGGGTTTTCGGTACACACAGGATCGGGCAACCGTGCCAACGCGACCATCGGCCGGGCCGTCCGTCTGATCATGCTGAACGTCGGCGGCGGATGGCCGCCGGATTTCGACAAGAGCACGCTCGGTCACCCGGGCAAGTATAGCTACTGCGTCGCGGAGAACGAGCTCGACAGCCCGACGTCGAACACGGCTATAGCGCGATGGATTCGACCGTGTTCGCGATCGCCGCGGAAGCGCCGCACAGCGTGACCGATCACCAGTGCAACGATCCGGAAGGCATCCTCGACACGATGTGTTCCGCTATGAGCACCATTGCCTCGAACTCCGCCGTTCTGGGCGGACACTGCACCGTCGTGCTCGGTCTTGAACATGCCAAGACCATCGCGAAGGCCGGCTGGACCCGTTCCGACATCCGCCATTACCTCTGGATGAATTCGGGCAACGCATTCCGCCTGATCTCGCGCGACCACCGCTACGGCAAGGTCTACAACCGCAACCTGCCCAAGTGGCTGAAGCGCGATCCCGACACTCGCATTCCGATCGTGCCATCCGCCGACAACATCCACCTGTTCATCATGGGCGGACACGCCGGACGTTTCTCGGCCTTCATTCCCGGCTGGGGTCACATGAGCACGCCGGTGCTCAAGCCGATCAATTCCGCCGCCGGTCCGGCCGAGACGGATGCGCCGACGGCGCTTGCGCGCTCTAACGAAAGCAGGAGGAAACTCACATGTTGATGAAGGTAACTGACGCGAATTCGGTAACGGTGTTCGACCCGCGCGGCGTCGTGGAATCGGCGAACACGCCGATCGCGGCCCGCCCGAAGAGCCTGGACGGCCTGCGCCTGGCGATCCTCGACAATTCGAAGTGGAACGCGAACAAGGTCCTGAGGGCATCCACGGCGGCGCTTGAGAAGAGCATCAAGTTCGGCAAGGTGAACTACTACGTGAAGGGCTCCTTCTCGAAGGACGCCGAGCCGGAGCTGATCGCCGAAATCGCTGCCAACAATGATCTGGTCCTGACCGCGATTGGCGATTGCGGATCCTGCTGCTCCTGCTGCATCCGGGATTCGGTGGCGCTCGAGAAGCTCGGCATTCCGTCTGCAGCGATCATCACCACGGAGTTCGAGAAGGAGACCGTGCTCACCCGGACCGCGATCGGCATGGAAGGCTTGATCCCGGTGGTCATCGACCACCCGGTCTCGTCGATCACCCAGGCCGAAGTCGAGGCCCGCGCCGCCATGGTCGCCGAGGCGGCACCGAAAGTCTGGCTCGGCAAATAGTCGACCCCTTCCTCCCGGACTTGGGCCCCGACCTCGAAAGAGCCGGGGCCTTTTTTTCGCCCTCGGCTCGACGACGGTCGTCGCACCGCGGCCCGAGCCAACAAAGAAGCAGGACATGACGCGCACCACCGGACGATCGGCCTTTCTGGCCCTTCTTAGGGATGAAGGAATCACTCACCTCTTCGGCAATCCCGGCACCACCGAGCTGCCGATCATGCACGCGCTGAAGGACTACCCGGACGTCACTTTCGTCATGGCCATGCAGGAAAGCCTGGTCGTGGCGATGGCCGACGGCTTCAGTCGGGCCAGCGGGCGGCTCGTCGCCTGCAACGTCCACGTGGCGCCAGGTTTCTGGAAGGCCTCGCCCCTGATCGTGCTGCTGGGATCGTCTTGATCCGGCGGGCTTCCTGTCCGGCCGATCGGGTCGCTGGCCAAGAGTGTCAACATCCCAAGACATCGTGGGATCTCGCCCGGGTTTAGCTTGCGTTACCTGCTACTTCCGGAAACGGACGCCTTCGCCAGAATTCTGGGATGCCGCGAAGAATTCAATGCCGTACTTGTCTTCCAGCACTCGTTGCATCGCCTCAAGAATCTTTCGGCGACGAGGATCCATCTTTTCGCTCTCGTCCGTCTCGACAACGCTTACCGCCTGCCGAGTCACGCCCGCCTCCAAAGCTAACGTCGCTTGGTCGACACCCGCCAACGCCCGCCCCGCACGAATGAGACGAGGCGGAGGCCAAATATCTTGGATGGGTGAGACTTTGTTAACCATATCACGGAATTTGCAGGAATTTTTCCAGCGAACTGTTGACTATTCGACTTAGATCGCTGACATTATTCCAGCGACCGCAGAAACGATCGAAGCCAGAGGACCCCAATGACGCTTCCCGATGCTGCCGGTCAGCCCTGTGATGGCCTCAGCGACTGCCCACGCTCCCTCGCCGAGTACGCCATTCCCGCGTTCTCTCCCATCCCTTATGCGTCCGCTCGCCGCGAGTCGGCAGATTACGAACGCTACATCAGCAGCGCCGCCTGGCAAACCAGTCCGGCCCGCCTGGCCGAACTCCATGCTGCCGGTCACCGCTGCCGTCTGTGCTTCGCCTCGGGCGAACAGACGCGGTTAGAGGTGCATCATCGCACCTATCGCAACTTCGGCTGTGAGCTTGCCGAGGACCTCACAACGCTCTGCCACGATTGTCACCTGGTCGTGACGTGCATGGAGCGCGCGCGCAAGTACGCCCGCTCGCCCGTGTTGCCGCCCAACCACGTGCCGGTGGCGCCGCCGCCTCCGCTTTTCGACTACCGCCTCGCGTTGGAGATCACCTGATGAGCATCGAACACATTTCCCTGCGCTTGACGGGGGTAGGCCCCATGCTGATGCGCAATTCTCGCCTCGGCGACCCCCTCGACCCCTACGCCAAGGCGCTGGCCGCGGTGACGTCGAAGCGACTGAAGACGGAGGCTGATCACTTGCGGATTTCGGAATTGGAATTCCACGGTTCGCTTTATCTGCATCACGGAGCGCCGTGCCTGCCGCAGAACATGATCAAGAGCGTCTGCGTCGACGGCGCGAAGAAGTCGAACATGGGCGAGACGACCAAGGCCGCTTTCCGCGCCGAGGGCGCCGCTTTGCTGCAGTTCGAAGGCCCCAAGACCGCCGCCGAGCTCTGGGCCGACGAGCGCTTCCGGTACCGTGCCGTGGTCCGGATCCGCAGCCGGGGCACCCTCACTGTCAGGACCCGCCCGATCTTCGACGGCTGGAGCGCCGTCGTGCACGGCACCTTCCTTCCCTCGCTGCTCGACCGCAAGGACATCGTCGAGTTCTATCGCATGGCCGGCTTGTTCGGCTTGGGCGACTTTACCCCCGAATATGGGCGCTTCCAGGTGGAGGAAGTTTCGCTCGAATAGCTCCCCGTGCCGGTGCGTGGCCCGGCGAGGCATGGCATGGCCCGCCGTGGATCTTCGGAGAGAGATCCACGAGCAACGACGACGACAACAACACTAACTCGGCGCGCGGGTTTCGCCTTGCGTGAACGATGGAGCCTACCTTTGAGCGAGATCGACAATGGTGACCGCGGACGCGGCGACGAGGCCACAGACGAGCCGTGGCCCGGCGTCCTGAGCTACTGGCGGACCATTTCGGCCGAGGCGTTCGACGACGCGACGAAGGCCGAGGTGATCACGCTCGTGCGGGCTACGACATCGACGATCCCGGAGTGGCAGCGTGCGATCTCGGGCGACGCTGAGGCGGCCATCAGCATGGTCATGCACTGCAAGGCGCCGACCTCGATCGGCATCAAGGTCGACTTCCCAATGACGGTGTTGTTGTCGTGCGCGTTCGATGATCCCGGAGCGGCTCTCTTGCTGTCTCACAAGCTTCGCCAAATGCCGCTTGAGGCTCACCTACGCACCAAGCTGGCGACGTCTTGGCAAGTCGCCAATCTGTTGTCGTCTTTGCGCCGACCCGCACGCCGTCGCCACCGCCGCGGAGGCGGGTCGTGATCGTTCAGCCCATTTCGGGTCTCCGTATGAACGTGCCGGGCTGCGCCGAGGCGTGGCGGGGTAACGTCCGGCAAAGCAAAGAGAGAGCCCTGCAGTTGAGGCTGGTCCCTCTGCTCTAGATCACCATCAAGCATCCCCAAAGGCATCCCCGCCCGACTGACCCGCGAGAACGAGAGAATTTGCATGCGCAAGAATGAGACGGGCACCATGGCGTCAGTATTGCCGGTCTTCGCAACGAAGGTTTCCGGCTTGGCAGCTCACGATCCAATGGCTGTGACTCTCGGAAGTGCACGTCCCTGGCCGTTCAAGGCAGAGGACAGCTCCCCGTTGGCGTGGTGGCGGACGCTGCCGTCGGACACGTTCGGCGAGGCCCAGCGCCTCATCCTCTTGCGGACGCTCGAGATCGACGTGCTCCACGGTGGTGACGACTTCGCGGCCGCACTCGAAGGCGACGCGGCCGCTGCCATCGGCGTCGCGTTCTCCCTGATGCCGATCGAGGAAGTGACACTGAAGGCCGACATCGCCATGACGGCGCTGCTGCGGTGCGCGCTTGAGCGCAATGCGGCGGCGGCGCTGGTGTTGGCGCAGGTCCTGGGCTTGACCGACCTTGGCCACTCCTTCGCTACCGAGCTCGCCGTGTCGTGGCTCGCCTACGGCCGGCGCTGTTCGGACAATCCGCGCAAGTTCAGCAAGGCCGAGACCCTACTGATGGCTGCTTTCCGGGAACGTCATTGCGACGGAGATGGCGCATGAAGTTGCAGATTTTTTCGGATCTCCATGTCGACGTCGCTCCCGTGAAGAAGATCACGATCGAGGATGACGTCGATGTGGCGGTCGTCGCCGGCGATACATGTGAAGGCGTGCTGCACGCCTTCGAGCACCTGCGCAGGGTCGTGCCGCTGCACATTCCCATCGTGATGACGATGGGCAATCACGAATTCTATCGTCACTTCGTCCCCGACGAACTGGCGCTGGCTCGTTCCCATGGTCCGACCTTCAATATCCACGTGCTGGAGAACGACACCGTTACGCTGAGCGGCGTACGCGTGTCCGACAGCGTCCGCCTCGTGGGGGCATCGCTTTGGACTGACTATCGGATTTTTGGTGAGGCCAATCAGGCCGCGGTGATGAACGCCTGCGCGAGCGGCATGAACGATCATCGCCTGATCGGGTGGCAGAAACAGCCCTGGTTGCGGTTCAGGCCGCAGGAAGCGGCGCTGCTGCACCATCGGTCGAGGACGTATCTCGAAGGTGTCCTGTCGACGCCCTTCGGTGGACCTACGGTGGTAATCAGCCACACTGCCGTACATTGGCGGTCAGTCCATCCCAGGTTTCGGAGCGATCCGGTGACCGGGGCGTTCGTTTCGGACCAGTCCGAGCTGATCGAACGTTATCAGCCGACGCTGTGGGTGCACGGCCACGTCCACAACTCGTCAGACTATCTGGTCGGCAATACGAGGGTGCTGTGTAACCCGCACGGGTACGGGAACGAGAACCCGAACTTTAACGGCGGCCTGGTCGTGGAGCTCGGCGAGTGAAAGCTTTCATCGTCGCTCCCACCGCCTCGCTCTGCGTTCCGTCCTATTGAGAGCTGTCCATGCTTACCCGCCAATTCCCCTTCCTCGACCCCGCTCGCATCGACCCGGACCTGGCTCGCCGGCTACGCGTCTTGGCTGACGACTGCGACCGTCTTGAGCTCGGGCGTCCGGTCTCACCCATCTTGCTGCAGAAGGCTCCGCTGCTCGAAGATTGGTTCCCGACTGTGACGCCGCTAGGCGTGCAGCTCGTCGGGCGCGTCACCGGCCACCCCCTGCTCGGAGATTGCGCAGCCGCCACCACACCGCTGTGGTTCGCCGATCCCGATGGCACGTGGGCACGTTCCCTTTCGCGCTTCTACCGGCTGGGGCCGCCACTCGATCGTGACGACATTCGCAGCGTTCTGGGGCGGATGGCGAATTCCAGTACGACCAGTGACGACGGCTCGGAGGACGAAGCATGAGCGCCACCGACGACGCCGACGACATTGATTTGCCGGCCCCGGCAGACGATGCCGTCTCGACTGGAGCGGCGGCGGATTCGTCGGATCGGGACGAGCGCCTGCACGGCCTGCCGCGGCTTTTGCGCTACGCCATGCTCGTCACCGACGGTGCCGACCATATCGAGCAGCGGCTCATCGCCGAGATCGACGAACTGTGTCCGCAACTGTCCTACAACGCGGCGTGGGCCGCGACGTTCGGGGTCGATGCCGCACTTGCACTCGCTGCCGAGCTCGACCACCGCGCGGTCATGCAGGACGAGCCGAACTTGCGCAGCCTTGCCGACTGCGTGCGACTGCTGTGCCTGCCGACACCGCGCGATCGGACCTACTTCGAGGATCACCGCAGGGTCGGAAAAGCGCTGATCCAAGCTTTCCAGGCCGCTTCTCGGCATGCCGAGGGCGCGGTCTGCTGCGATCTCGAGCATTTTGTCTTTGGCTGGGCGGCTCTACCGGCCTGCACCGACCTGTTGCCGCGGGGAGCTTCAGCGGCGCGGAACGCTGGCTTCGTCGGTAATCGCATGGCAGAGCACCGCGTCGCCGCGGCCGCCAATGCTGCCCGACGTAAGGTCAAGGAGGAGGAAGAGCGCAGGAGGAAGAAGGAGGCCGAGGAAAAGGCCGCCGAGGTCTCTGAGCAAGCCTCCTTGACTGGCGCGCAAGCCGTTCCCGACCATCACTTGATGGTCGCTCGTATGAGCAGCGACCAGATGAAGAACGTCAAACTCAGGGAAATCCTCGGACCGCTGAAGAGCATCATCAACGTGGCGTTGCCGTTGGTCCAGGTGCCGCCGCTGCATCAGGTGCGCAGCACGCTACTGTTCGAATTCCCCTACGCCAGCGAGGCCATCGATTTCGCGCTCGCCGACCTCGTCAGCCGCACCACGGTCCGGCTGCGGCCGCTGCTCATGGTCGGCGACCCCGGCGGCGGCAAAACCCGATTTGCTCGGCGCCTCGGAGAGGTGCTTGGCCTGAGCGTCTGGCGTGAGGACGCGTCCCGCGCCGACGGCGCCGTATTCGGCGGTACCGACCGTCGCTGGTACTCCGCCGAACCGTGCCACCCCTTTCTTGCTGTCGCCCAGGGCAAAATCGCCAACCCGCTCGTCCTCATCGACGAATGTGAGAAGGCCGGTACGCGCTCCGACTACGGCAGGCTCTGGGATTGCCTTCTCGGCTTCCTTGAGCCCGAGACGAACTGCCGCTATCCCGATCCCGCCCTGCAGATTGCGCTTGACCTCAGCCAGATCTCCTACGTGGCGACGGCCAACACGCTGGATCCGCTGCCGGCCCCGATCCGCGATCGCTTTCGCGTCGTGACCTTTCCGAAGCCCGGCGCTGGCGATCTCAATGCGCTCTTGCCGGCCGTGATCGCGGACCTCGCCCGAGAACGCGGTCTCGACGGAAGCTGGGTGCCGCCTCTCGACGGCGCCGAACATGCCGCGGTCGCGCGGCACTGGCGCGGGGGCTCGGTGCGCCGCCTGCGCCGGATCGTCGAGGCCATCCTGCGCGAACGCGACCTGCGCGCCACGAGGAACTGACCATGACGCACGATCCCGCCGAGAAGCCGAAACCGAAAGCACCAAACAGGGTGTCGCCATTGCCACGACCGGCGCGATTGCCGGGGATAACGCCGCGAACCAGCCCGAGCGACGCCGGAAATCCCGATACAATCTGGAGCAATCACCAAAGGACCGACACCGTGACCGACCTCAGATCCTCTGCCCGAACTGCAGCACCGAGATCAAGCTGACCGAATCGCTCGCGGCGCCCATGATCGCTGCGACCCGCAAGCAGTTCGAGGCACAGCTCGCGGCCAAGGAAGCCGATTTCGGCCGTCGTGAGGCCCACCTCAAGCAAACGCAGGACGACCTCGCCAAGGCGCGCGAGACCCTCGACGAACAGGTGGCCGCCAAGATGAGCGCCGAACGTGTGGCCATCGCCGACGCCGAGGCAAGGAAAGCCCGTCTGGCGCTGGCCGATGATCTTGGCCAACGCGACCGGCAGCTTGCGGAGCTGCAGCAGATGCTGGCCACGAACAACGCGAAGCTCGCCGAAGCCCAGCAATCCCAGACCGATATGCTGCGCAAGCAGCGTGAGCTCGAAGACGCCAAGCGCGAGGTCGAGCTGACCGTAGAGAAGAAGGTGCAGGAGAACCTTGCGACCGTTCGCGACAAGGCCAGGCTGGAGGCCGAGGACACGCTGAAGGCCAAGGTCACCGAAAAGGAGACCCAGATCGCCGGCATGCAGCGCCAGATCGAGGAGCTCCGCCGCAAGGCCGACCAGGGCTCACAGCAGCTGCAGGGTGAGGCGCTCGAAATCGAACTTGAATCCCTGCTCCGCACCCGATTCCCGCGAGACCTGATCGAGCCGGTGGCCAAGGGCGAGTTCGGCGGCGATCTTGTGCATCGCGTGCTTGGCCCCGGCGGTCAAATCTGCGGCACCATTCTATGGGAGTCCAAGCGCACGCGGAATTGGAACGACGGCTGGCTCGCGAAACTGCGCGATGACCAGCGCACCGCCAAAGCAGAGATCGCGCTGATCGTTTCGACCGCGCTCCCCAAAGGAATCGAGAGCTTTGACCTCGTTGATAACGTCTGGGTCACGGAGCCCAGGTTCGCGATCCCGCTTGCCATCGCGCTCCGCCAGTCGCTGATCGATGTCGCCGCCAGCCGCCAGGCGCAGGAAGGCCAGCAGACCAAGATGGAGATGGTGTACGCCTACCTGACCGGCCCGCGCTTCCGCCACCGCATCGACGCCATCGTCGAAAAGTTCACCGACATGCAGGCCGACCTCGATCGCGAACGCAAGACCATGATGCGGTTGTGGGCAAAACGGGAGGAGCAGCTCAGGGGCGTGCTCGATTCCACCGCTGGCCTCTACGGCGACTTGCAGGGCATCGCCGGCCGCGCCATGCAGGAGATCGAGAGCCTAGATGTGCTGATGATCGAGGTGAAGGGCGAGGCGGCGGAGTAGGTTGGCTAGTCAATTCGACGACAAATTGCACACTGATAAGGCTTGTGTAGTTTTCTTATCACTAGGTTAGGTTGACGGACTGGGTTCGCGATCAAAGCTTAGTCCGAAGTTTTCGCTTAGTCAGTATTGAGCCGGCATAATCTTAGGCTCGCTCCGCATCGATCCTGCGGATAGCCGTCTTGAGGCGTTCGATGCGCGTTCACACGTAAAATTTGAACGGTTGTCTTTCTTCTCCCTTCGCCGACCCCATAGTGAGGACGTCCCCAACCATCCGCGCAAACCGGACAGTGACAGGTAGGCCATCGTTGAAGTTGCAGGAATTGTAGTTGATCTTGGTGAGACCCATGATGTCGCCAAGAACGGTGCGAATGTCGGGCTTCGCGTTCTTGCTGCGCATCACGGTGATGTGCAGTGGATTGGGTGTCTCCGGCCCGATATAGGTGTCGAGCTGAGGCACGTATCCCGTCGTCCAAAGATAGGCCGTTTGATCATCGAGCAGTAGCGCGGTCCCGCGCAGCACGGGATAGTCGCCATCCCGAAAAAGCTTCGTTTCTCCGCCGGTCGAGCGGATCCGCACGCCAATGACGTTAGTCTCCTTCGGAGCCGCCTCGACGAAGGCGTTCCACTCTTCGTCGTTGAAATAGGTTTGCCCGTGAATGAACAGCTCCTTGGGCGGGCCGCCATGCGTCTCGGAGTAGGTCTTCAGCACAAGCGCGAGCAGGTTCTTTGCCGCGGACGCCTTGAGATGAAACTCGTAGTCTCCGGTCTTCCACGGTCCATTGGCGCCGCGGAATACGACACCGTCTCCCTCGTTGAGAAACATCTGCGCCGCGCAGCAGGCATGCCCATCGGGATCGTGCGGCAGGCTCTTGTAGACCATACCGATGTAGCAGACCCCCGGTCGAACGTTCGCCAGCCGCCACGGAGGTTTCGGCTGCGTCTTGTAGTAGAGCCCGGTCGCGAGATTCCAGGCGACCGTTGCGGCGTCCTGCGTCTTGCGCAGCGGGTATCCGGCCTTGTTGCGATAGGCGTCGGGGGCGAGCGTCGTTTCGCGAACAAGCTGCGTCGGCGCGATCGTCAGGAATTCGGCTTTGATCCTGCGATGGAAATCGGCAACGTCCTCGAAAATCGCCTCCTTGGTTTGATCAATGACGCCCATGGCGGAGAACAGCGGAATGCTCTCCTTCGCCTTCTGCCGCTTGGTGAACTCTCCCTTTTCCATCGGCAGGCCTGATCGCTTGGACTGAGGCCTGCATCGCTCGTAGACGATCTCGGGCAGCACCAGGATCCAGACGTCGATCGATCGCTCGTCGTTGCGCAGATGCTGCTTGACGCGATCAAAGTACAACCGCGCGACCTTGTCGACGGCCTCGTTGAGGTTGACGATGCGCGTTGCGCGATCAATCTCCTTCAGCTGAATCGACAGCGCGCTGCATTCATCCGGCTCGAAGGAAATTCCGAACGCCTCTTCGAGACCTGGGAAGTCCGCCAGGTGTAGCCGATCGGCCTTCTCTCCTTTTCCGGGCGGCGGGACCTGGACAACCGATTTGAGCTTGCGGCCCCATGCTCGAAAATGCGCGATCCCGTCGGTGGTGCCGATCACGCCGACCCGGATTTCCTGGCTTTTCTTCGCCTTGGCGTGAGGTCCATACAGGAACAACCCGTCCTTGGGGTGCGGACTGCGCTGCGAAAATGCAAACTCTAGCTGCGGTTCGTCGAAATGTTCGACCCGAAGCGATTTCTCCGGAAATCTCATGCTTCGACCTCGTCATCGTTGTCGGGTCGACCCAGGGTGCTGATGTCAGCTTCTTCCTCGTCGGCGTCGAGAATATCGGGAAGCGCGGTGCTCACCGGCGAGGTGAACAATATCGGCACCGCTTCAATCGCGAGCGCTGCGTTCGCGGCGAGCGCCAGGCGGATATAGGCCGACTCGCCGGACAAAAGCTCCAGGAATGCGAGCATACGCCCATGCCACTGCTTGTTGCGCCACCCCTTGCAAATGCTTCGGCGCAGGCGGTGCATCTTCCTGGCGTCATCGATGCTGAGCCCCTCGGGAGTATTGTTGTCGACCGAGAACAGAACCCTCGACTTGAGCTTCAGATGCCAGAACGGCCAGAAGTAGGGCATCGCGGTGACGCCGAACTGCCAGATGTGTCCCTTCGCGACGTTGCGAAGCATCGAGGACCGCCGGTCGCCTTGCTTGCCCCAGGGGATGCGTCGTCCGACCGGCGCCTGTGCGACCGAAGCGTGGAAGCCGACAGCGTTAGAATAGTGATACTCGATGAAACCCTTCTCCCTGCAGAACGAAAGCCATGCCTTCTTGATCATCGCAATGACCAGGTTGGAGGCGACCTGGCGCTCGATCCCGAGCGCAGAAAAGCCGTTGTCGACAAATTCCAGCAACGGGATCTCGTGCTTCAGCTTGAACCGGCCGGCAGACGCGAACGCGGTGTCGACTTCGGATTGCTCCGCAAAGGTGATGATCCCGGAGCAATGTTTCGCGCACGGATAGGGGAAATCCTCGAGCGAGCTATCGAGCAATCGGTCCTCGATCGCGCCGGTGCTCTCGAAATATCGGATGACGTCGGGCGCTTCGGCGGCGCGCAACCAGTTTGAGGTCAACCGCTCGGCTTCCTCGACGAGCGGGATCGCGCCGCGCCGCCGGAAGATCTCCCAATTCGGATTGATCGCTGCCTGGCCGGCAGGGCGCGGCACCTTCTGCCGCTGAAGCGCGTCAATTAGGAGGCCGACGCCTTCTCCCCAGCCGCGCACAAAATCGACGGTCACCGCATCCCCGACGCCCTTGACCTTCTATCCCGGTTCGAGCCTCAGCGGAATGATGAACCGGGAATCGTCTAACTCCTTCGACAACCCCAGCGCGATGTCGAGGTCGTCCTGGACATGCCGGTCGGAGAGCGTGGCATCGCGGCAGAGGAGGAGAACTTTCGCCGCCCGGTATTGCAGCGCCTGATTGATCTCACGGCGCCATCGGTCGCCGGGCTGAAGCGTCAGGATGTCGGCGAACACGCGGTACCCTTCGGCCTCAAGCTTGGGCGCGAGCCAAAGCGCGAATTCGTCGTCGATCGGTGACGCCTTAATTAGAAATATGGTGTCCCGTGCCGCTTTCTCGACAGGCGCTGCGTTTCCGGTAGCCTCCCTAGCGGGCAGGAGATTGGCAAGGACGGCGGGAACCGCCCACGGCTTTAAAAGAGCCTTTCCGACGGCCTCAGTTATAACCGTTTGCAGAACCGATGTGCTCTGCGCCCAAAGCTCTTGATGAGCCGTCTCAATGTCTGGATATTTGCGCAACAGGGCGTTGAGGTCGCCGGGTCCGAAAATGTCGCCCGGCGTTCGCAGCGACGGGCCGATGATCTCGGCTAACGCGTTCTTGTTCTTTGGTGTGAGTTGCGCAGACGTCACAAGGATGTAGCGCGTCGGCGCCAACCGGTCGATCGATAGTCGCTCCTTTGTCATCTTCGACTTCAACGCCGCGAAACCGGAGCGATGGTAATGTTTCGCCTGCATCACGACTGATCCGTCGGCACGCGCATGGCGACCGTCCATCCCATCGTCCGGCCCCTCGGGAAAAGCTTCGAAGCGCAGCTCTATCTCGCGCCCGATGAGGTCACGGGCCAGATCCTCAAATTCGCTGTGGGACAAACTCGCGAAGTCATAATTCATGCGTCGCCGATCATGATCCAGTCGCTCCGACGCTCGCTTCCTGTGCTTGTGCGATCAGCCGACCGTCCAGGCGCAACTGGCCCGATTCGAGTAGACCCGTGAGGCTACCTTCCACCACCTCTCGCAACTGAGCACTCGTCGCTCCAAATCCAAACAGTCGGGCAACTGCCTGCGCCAACTGGTCGCGCTCGGCCCCATAGTTCTGCTCTACCACTTGTGCGATCGCAACCTTGACTTCTTCGGGCGGCAGTATCTCCGGACGTCGCAGTGTGCTGGATTCGACTTCTCCCCGATTTCTCACGATCACTTGTTGGCCCGGTACGAAGTAGAAAGGTCCTCCTGAGATCTCGCCTTTCCGCTTCGCTGCCTTGATGGCCGCCTGAACGGCATCCCTAATGCGGTTGCCAGCGCGGGATAACCCCCAAGCCGAACGGATTCGGACGACGATTTCCGACTCATGTACGGGACCCTCCACCGTGACGATCTGCACGACATGTTTCATCATCTCCGGCAGCGGCGTTTCGTGAGGCTCTACTTGCCGGCGTACCGAAAGTTTTGCTTCCTCGTAGTGAGTGGTCGCTTCGCTCTCCGTTCCAATTTCGGCGACCACCACCTCGGCACCGACCTCTTCGTGAGCCGAAAAGCGAATGGGAACGGCTGAGACGGAGTCCTCGGCACGTTCGTCCATCTCCCGCCATTGCGCCTTCGCCGCCTCGATGGCCTTCACGACCTTTGTCGTCTCTTCTTCCGGCCGTAGAAACCAATCGGTCGACCAGATACGATGTAAAACCCATCCGTGCGCTTCCAGGATATTCTGCCGCAGACGATCCCTATCGCGAGCCGATCGGGACGAGTGATACTGCGCGCCATCGCATTCGATACCGAGGACGAACCGACCGGGCTTTTCCGGATCGGCTACCGCCAAATCGATGAAAAAGCCGGCGGTCCCGATCTGTGTCTTCACGTCGTGACCGAGCGCTGTCAGTCGCGACGCAACCTGTTCTTCGAAGACCGAATCTGGATCTCGGCCCGTCTCTTCAGCGATGCCAAGCCTTCCGTTTTGCGCAAAGGAGAGAAACAACTTGAGTGCCGCAACACCCCTGCCCTTCGAACGCGACAGGTCGATGTCGTCTCCGGTGATCGACGAGAAGACTTCGCAACGGAGCTTCGCCCGTGAGATCAGCACGTTAAGCCGGCGCTCGCCGCCATCGGAATTGAGCGGGCCGAAGCTCATGGCGAAATACCCCTCCTTGGTCCGGCCGTATCCCAACGATATAAAGATGACGTCCCTTTCGTCACCCTGGATATTCTCGAGATTCTTTACGAAGAAGGGCTCGGTGGATCCGCGGCTGAAGAATTCCTCCGTTTCGGGGCTCTGCTTTCTGAGGAGCTCAAGCTCATTCTGTATGGCCTGGCGTTGGGCAACCGAAAAAGTAGCCACGCCCAGCGTCCTGTCCGGAGCCTCGCGCGCGTGCCGCATCACCGCTTCCGCCACGATCCGAGCCTCCTTGGGATTCGTCCGCGTATTTCCACGATCGTAGTGCGCATCAGGCAGATAGTTGAATTTCAGGCCCATGCCGGCGACGGCGTCGTAGGGACTGGGTACGATGAACAGTCGATTGTCGTAGAATTGCTTATTCGAGACCGCGATCAGCGATTGATGCTTACTGCGATAGTGCCAGTTGAGCATCCGATGCGGGAGCCCCTTCGCCAGGCACAGATCGAGGATGCTTTCGGCATCCTTTGCCTGGAAGGTCACCTCGTCATCTTCGTCTCGATCATCGTCGTTGCCTGTCAGTTTCGCGAAGAAGCGGGTGGGTGGTAGCTGCCGCTCGTCGCCGACGACTACCATCTGTCGGCATCGCGCCACCGCTCCGAGTGCGTCTACTGGTTCAATTTGGGAGGCCTCGTCGACCACCAGCAAATCGAACGAGACCGCGCCTGGCTTCAGGAATTGAGCCACCGAAAGCGGACTCATGAGGAAGATCGGCTTGATCTGCTGAATGACGGGTCCGGCCCGTTCCAAAAGTTGCCGGATTGGCAAATGATTTCGCTTCTTCGCTACCTCTCCGTTCAGTACGCCGAGCGGGCCGATTCCACCCATGTTTCTAGGCAGACGTGAGGCATGTTCGTGAGCAATTTGATCGCGCGCGAGCTTCATGCGCTCCTGGTCCAGCTTGCGGAAGCTCTCCACGTTGCGCCCATGAGAATCACCGTCGAACTTCTTCAGTTCGGGATGTGCGACGAAAATGACACTCCGCATGGCCTCGAAGTAGGCACGATCGAACGTCTCCAGAAGTGCATCGCCCGACAGAGAACCATCGAGCAGCCGGCCGACCAGCGTCCCGAGTCCATCGTCCTCCGCCGTACGGATACGATCCATGAATGCGACCCACCGAGTGATACGCTCGGGCGAACGACGCCATTCCGAGATCTTCGCGGATATCTCGGCGAAAAGCATTTCGGGGCCCACCTGAACCGGGATGCGCCCAGGATCGAGCCGCAGAAAATCGAACAGCTGGTCCACACCGGTCTTAACAGCGTCGAGCGCCGTCCTGAAGTCCCCGAGCGACTTCCTGTCGTCGGCCGACAACACCACGCGCGCGAGGCGATCTCGCGTACCTTCCCCCGCGACTTCCTTTGGAAAGCTATCCCACCACGACGAAAGGGATTCCAATCTTTCCCAATCCGATCTTTCCTTGCGCCAGGAGCCTCCAAAAGCCGAACGGCCTGCTGTTTGGACTCCCTCGAACGATCGACGCGCCGTCTGCGCGGCGATGAGCCCGTTGAGGAGCAACAATCGTTGATCGACCGTCTTCGGCATCGGAACTTTCAGGTACGACGCAAGGGTTGCCGTCTGTGCCCGATAACGCAGACTGAATATCCTCAACCAGGACCGGCCCTTGTTCGCGATCACATCCCTGCATTCGCTGACAGACACATCCCACGCGGATTCGACGAATGCTGACTCGAACACGCCCTTCAATTTCGAAAAGCGTGCCCCCTTCTCGACGATCTCGCTGATCTCGTCGGGTTGCTCCCAAATGGGATCCTGGAAAGCCGCCCGATCGCATTCGGGCATTGCCGCGGCTCCCTCGACGAACCCGAGGATATCTGTGGCTTGTCCGAACGTGTCAGGTCGCGACAAATCGAAAAGAGCGCACGCGCGATCCGCCCCCGCAACTGCCTTCGATAGATCGTCGGCCAGCCGGTCTAACGACCTTCTCAGAGTTTCCATTTCGCCGGGATCGAGCGCGTCCCGACCAACGCCGCGCCAAGGGTGAAGGTGAGGCGGACCGTCCGAAGCGACACGCTCGGCTATCTCCTGGACGAGTTCTCGCCGTCGCTCGAGTTCGAGCGGGGACCATGATTCCGGCGCCTCCAATTCGTGGCCGGACTGGCCCGCCGTGCCCCACGATCGGATCAAGTTACCGAGCAAGCGAAAAGGAGTGAGTTCGCTCGGATCGTGGGCCGCATGCATCATCCCCGCGTGCTCGTTGAGCCGATCGCGAATGTCGGTCAGTCTCTGCACGAGGGTAGCTTCTCCGCGAGGCTGAGGTGCTGACATCGACCGCGTACGCTTCAGTTCCTCCAGAAGCACCCGTTTGTTGGCCTTGCTGGAGTGAAGTTCCAAAGCGAGCGAGCCCAAACCAACATCTCGCAGCCGCCGGTGGACGACGTCGAGCGCGGCCATCTTTTCAGCGACGAAAAGCACCGTTTGGCCCTGAGCGGCCGCGGACGCGATGATGTTCGTGATCGTCTGCGATTTGCCAGTACCTGGTGGCCCCTTGATAACAAGGTGCCGTCCTCGTGCAACCTCTTCGATCGCAACGGTCTGCGACGCGTCGGCGTCGACGACGTGGTTCATCGCCGCCGGCTGAATGACCGCATCGATATTGCCGTCATCGGAAACGATGGGTTCTGGTGTATCGAAGCCGTCCTGCAGCAGGCCCCGAATGAGGGCATTCAGGTCGAGGCTTCCGTCGGCCGGCCAGTTCTCCGGGTCGAGATCCCGATACATCAAGAACTTCGAAAACGAGAAGAAGCCAAGGACCATCGCATCCGGCCTTACTTCCCAACGCGACTTTCGCGACACGGTCTCAGCTATGCCCGACATATAGGCCGCGATATCGGCGTCGTCTTCGTCTCCGAAATCCTCGATCTTCAGACCGAACTCGCCGTCCATCTTCGCCTGTAGAGAGAGATTCGGTGACGGAGGTTCTGATCGGGACACCAGATGGAAGCGATCGGCCGCACTGCTCCGCTCAAGTCGTACGGGCAGCAGCACGAGTGGCGCAAAGCGCTCGGTATCGGATTTATCGTCCTCGAACCATTTTAGCAGGCCGAAGGCCAGATAGAGGATGTTGACGCCCTGCTCTTCCTCCAGCGTCTTCGCGTCGTACCAAATGTCCAAGAGGCGTTTTTGCAATCCCTCAGCCGACAGCTTGGTTTGGAGCCTTGTTTCCGTTTGCCGCGATCGCGCCCCCCCGTTGACCTCCTTGGGTGCGCCTTCAGCCGCTGGAGGTGGTTTATCTTCCTCAGTGTGGACGAAGGTACAGCGCTTCGCTTGACCAAGCAGGTCGAAAACCTCTGTCGACTTGCAATCCACGATCTCGATCGCGCGGATGTTCTTCGTCCGCAGGGGAATGTTTATCAGCCGGTTGCGCGTACCGAGGTCGAGTAGAGCTCGCCGGTCCGCCAAAAGCCTGTCTCGTATCGATGTTCCCGCCAATATGGCCCCCGCCCTAAACCAACGATTGTAGGACTGGTTGACACCCGGTCAAGCTGATCCGCCCTCAGGCTGTTCGCTCCAATGGGGCAAAGCAGTCTCTTTCGACGGACTAGCCACATGTTTCGGCGCTCGTCGATTGGCTTCTGGGCTAAGTCCCCGAGATTAGCAGCCCCGCAAGCATCAGGCGGACACTGGCGGAGAGGGATTGGCTTCGTACCCTTTGCCGCCTACTTACGAATATTGTTCTTTGCGCTTTGCAAGCGCCTTCTGCAGTTTGACGTCTTGCGCTCGCTGATCGTCGCGCCAGGCGTGAACCGTTTTCAGATCGCCGCATTCGGCTTTTCGCTTCGCTCGGATCAAAATCAGGGCAAGCCGCCAAATTTGCTTGCTCGACAATTTTTGGACGATCTCCGATTGCTCTTCAGAAATAAATTTCGGTCCGTACCGCGACGAGACGTCCTTTTTGGTTGAGTGTCCAAAGACAACAAGCCGCGAGCGCTCGCTGAGACCTTCGAGGTCATCCAGGAACCCCTTGAAGGTATGCCTGCCTGAATAATTGACGAGACCTGCGCGGTCCATCTCCAGCTTCTCGATGCCGTAGGTGAGAGCCTTGGTCAGAACGTGGCTCCACTTAATCTCGCCGGTGTTCTTGACGTAGACTTTCCAGTCCGGAAACAGCCATTGCTCATGGGCTTCGATTTCGAAGCGGCCACCGTCAAACGGCGCATGTCACCCGCTTTAATCGGCAAGACGGTTTACCCGCGCCTGGCGCCGAAGTCGAAGCCGGACAACCGGCTCTGACAAAGTCTTCCCCCGGCAAAAGAGCGGGTACACGCGACAGATAGTGAGCGGTTCAGATCTCGTCACCTTCCGCGCCAGACATGCCTAACGCGAGCCTGCCCGGCCGGATCTCAGTGCGCTCTCGCAACGCCCTGCTCAGGACACAACAAGCAAGCTGCCGACTACTCTTCGGCTCCAATCGGAATGATGCGATCGCGCGCGTCAGGCCGTCCTGATGCGATCAGTTTCTCGACGTCGGCCCGCCAATGAGGGGCGTAGACGAGCACAAAATCATAGAAGTAAGCAGCGACCAGGACGTTGCGCAGGAATTCCTTGCGCTGTCGCATGAACGAGGTGGGCGCCCCGGTAAAGCGGGTGGCATCCATGACGACGACGCGGCGGGCCTCGGGAAGCATGATGGCCAGGGCAGGCTTGGTCTGCCAATCGTAATATGTCGAGGAGTCCATCACCTCGAAGGGAAAGACCTTCATGTCATCCGCGATGGCGATGTCTTGCGCCTCGAGCTCGGCCTTCGCCAGTTCCTCGAGCGATATATCGGGTGTCTTCGGCCGATTGCGTTTTACCGCCTTCTTGCTCTTGTCGAGTTCATGCACGAGTTGCTCGACCGTCAAGTCGCCAGCCGCCAGGTCGTCCAACAGCTGCCGTCGCCGTTCCGGCTCGCGCGCGGCGATGCGGGCAATGCGTTCCACTGCGGCGACCGGCATGCGCTTGCCGGGCGGAAGTTCGGTGATCCCCTCCTCCTCCAGGAACTGGGCGGCCGCGATGTAGCGGCGCAGGCTGTTGTCGCTGAGGTGCGTCTCTTCCGATAACCTCGCGATGTAATAGCGACGTTGGCCACGCCCGAGTGTCTCATAGGGCCGCAGGTGCGGCCGGATGTAGGCGAGCCAGTTCGACGCGATTTTTGAGGGGGCGCCCATGATGCTTGCGAATCCTATTCGAGGCACCGTAACCTGCCAGTGCTGTGGCTTGCAATTTGCAATCGGCGCGGTATGGTTGAGGAAGCTGCGGCCTATGGCATCGTGGCGGCGGCTTGGGATGGATCTGCGATGACGGATGGGATGACCGATCAGAAGGAGCTTGCGTCCACTCGCGTTACCTTCGGAGTAACGTGGGGGGAGCAGGGCTTTGCTTCGGAATCCGCCTCGAAACGTGCGATGTCCAAGGCCCAGCGCCGGACGTCATTCGCAAAGCCTATGGACGGCTTGCATCAATCCGACTGGCTTCGTGGAAAGTTCGTGGAAATCATCTTCTCGCGGACCACGGCCGCGATGGCTAAGTCGTTGAAGAAGATGGTGGGCGCGACAGGGATCGAACCTGTGACCCCTACCATGTCAAGGTAGTGCTCTCCCGCTGAGCTACGCGCCCTAAGTCGTATTGGGTGGGGTCCGTATATCGGCTCCAAAGCGGGCAGGCAAGGACACCTGAGAGCTATTTGGAGCCTTTAATTGATGCTTTTGGGGGTCGAATCAGGCCGCCAGCATCTTGTTCACTTCGTTGACCAATTCGCGCAGGTGGACCGGCTTTGCGAGCACCTTGGCGTTTTTCGGCGCCTCCGAATCGGAATTGAGCGCCACCGCGGCAAATCCGGTGATGAACATGATCTTGATGTCGGGATCGAGTTCCGAGGCGCGGCGCGCCAGCTCGATGCCGTCCATCTCGGGCATCACGATATCGGTGAGCAGCATCTCGAACGGTTCCTCGCGCAGCCGCTGATAGGCCGACATGCCATTGTCATGGGGCGAGACCTGAAATCCGGCGTTTTCCAGCGCCTTGACCAGGAAGCGGCGCATGTCGTTGTCGTCTTCGGCGAGGAGGATTTTGTGCATGGGGTTTGTTCGTCGAATCCGGCTGATGAAATTGGCTCCGCACACTAAGCCCGATAGAGGGTAAATTTCGGGTGAAAGGTGGTGGCGTTAGGTCGGTGGCCTGCTCAGCTATTTCTGTACCGGAATCCGCCCCAAAGCAATCAAGACGGGCGTTTCGGCGCATTAAGACATGTTCCAGCACGTTTGCGACGTTTTTCACTTGGCAGATTGGTTGTGATTACCGACAATGTCTCTCATAAAACCTCCGATTTTCTGGCAGAATCGCAAAATCGATTTGACTCAGGAAGCGCGGATCAAGGGACGGCGCCCGACAATGACCGAGTTTGATGGCGAATTGTCGCCTCCGTTCGAGATCGTGGAGCCGGCCGACTGGCGGGCGCCGATCATCTTCAATTCTCCCCATTCCGGTTCGGTCTATCCGAGTGACTTCCTCGACGCGTCGCGGATCGATCTGCTGTCGCTGCGCCGCTCCGAGGATTCGTTCATGGACGAATTGATCGCCGGTTTGAGCGATCGCGGATTCCCGACTGTCCGGGTCAATTTCCCCCGCTCCTATGTCGACGTGAACCGCGAGCCCTATGAGCTCGATCCGCGGATGTTCCTGGGGAGGCTGCCGAGCTTTGCCAATACGCGCTCGATGCGGGTCGCCGGCGGGCTCGGCACCATTCCGCGCGTGGTCGGCGACGGTCAGGAGATCTATCGCGAACGGCTCAGCGTCGACGAGGCGCTGGGACGGATCGAGGCGCTCTACAAGCCGTATCACCGCGCGCTGCGGCGGCTGATCAACAAGGCGCACCAGGCCTTCGGCACCGTGATCGTGGTGGATTGCCATTCGATGCCGTCGGTCGGCGTGTCGCGAGACGAGCCGCGGCGGCCCGATATCGTGATCGGCGACCGCTACGGCACCAGTTGCGCGGGCCTGCTTCCCGATACCGTCGAGGAGATCTTGAGCGGGCTCGGTTATTCGATCGGACGCAACAAACCCTATGCCGGCGGCTTCATCACCGAACACTACGGCAACCCCGCCAGCGGATTGCATACCGTGCAGCTCGAACTCAACCGCGCAATCTATATGGACGAGCGGCGGCGCGAACGCGGGCCGCGGTTCGCGCAAGTCGTCGCCGATTTCGCCACGCTGGCCGATGCGCTGGCGCAGGTCCCGCTCGGCGATCTCGGCCCGTTCCAGGCCGCGGCGGAGTAGGACTCTTCCTCTTCGTCATTCCGGGATGCGCCCCCCGAACTCGGGTTTACCCGAGTTCGGCAAATGTAGTTAGCCAAGTCGGCAACATCCGACTTGGATGGCGCAGGCCCGGAATCCATACTCACGATCGTGGTTATGGATTCTTTGATGTGCAATCGCACATCAAAGCTCGCGCTTCGCGCGCCCCGGAATGACGAGCGGAGTGCCCCCCAAAAGAAAAAAGGGCCGCTTGAATGAACAAGCGGCCCAAGTCTAGGGAGGAAACGCCCAAGGAGGGCAGCGATAGCGCGAGGCGCTACCGCACCGCACCAATATGCGACCGCGATGCACAAAACGCAAGTCCTTTCGAAACCTTTCCAGTGCAATCTTGATGAGACTGGCCGTTAAGCCACAGGTCGGTTAGACTATATTTTCATAAACAAAATCAATATCTTGCACGACCCTATCCGTGAAAACCCGTGTGACGGCGCGGCCACAAGCGATAAAATCTCGACTTCGTGAATGGCCGTGACATCGAAAATGCATGGCTAAACGAACCCGATTCGAAAGCCGGATATGGCCGATGACGGTAGGATAACGCTCCGTTAACCGTGCGCGGGTCGCAGGATTGGGATAGGCAATAGCGCTCCGGATTCTCGCTCCGCATCGTACGCCCAAGGAACTGCCGTGACGGTCATCGATTTTACAGCCTTCATCGGCCGCCTTGCGACCGCTTCCGGCGAAACCATCCTGCCGTTTTTTCGGACATCGCTGTCGATCGACAATAAGAGCGCCAGCGATTTCGATCCGGTCACCGAGGCCGACCGCGCCGCGGAAGCGGTGATGCGGCGGCTGATCAAGGCCAACTTTCCCCAGCACGGCATCGTCGGCGAGGAATTCGGCAATGAGCGCGAAGACGCCGAATATGTCTGGGTGCTGGATCCGATCGACGGCACCAAATCCTTCATCGGCGGCTTTCCGATCTGGGGCACGCTGATCGCGCTGCTGCACAAGGGCACGCCGGTGTTCGGCATGATGCACCAGCCCTTCATCGGCGAACGCTTTTCCGGCGACAGCGGCTCGGCGCATTACTCCGGACCCTCGGGCGAACGCACACTGGCGGTGCGGCGCTGCGCGGCGCTGAACGAGGCAACCGCCTACACGACGAGCCCGCTGTTGATGAACGCCGCCGACCGCCAGGCCTTCGGCCGGGTCGAGGATGCGGTGCGGCTGACGCGCTATGGCGGCGATTGCTATTCCTACTGCATGCTCGCCGCCGGCCATCTCGATCTCGTGGTCGAGACCGAGCTGAAGCCTTACGACATCGCCGCCCTGATCCCGATCATCACCGGGGCCGGCGGCGTCGTCACCACCTGGGACGGCAAGCCCGCGCAAAACGGCGGCCGCATCATCGCCGCGGGCGACCCGCGCGTGCATGAAGCGGCGATGAAGCTGCTCAACAGCTAGAGAGCGTTTTCGAGCGAAGTGGATGCCGGTTCGCGTTAAGAAAACGCGTCAAACAAGAATCTAGAGCTTCGGTTCTGATCCCATCAGAACCGAAGCTCTAGGGTCCAACGACAGCCTGCCAGGCCAACTGCTTGCGCAGCATCGCGCCCAGAATATTGGAATAGTCGTCCGTCCAGATCGCGCTGGACGGGTCGGGCTGCAACGCTGTCCAGCTTTCGGCGACGGCGCCGACATCGCGCGGGCTGCGCCCCAGCACGATCACCCGGGCGTTGGCGTGCAGGTCGGTGAAGATTCCGCCGGCCGCCCGGTCCTCCCTGAGGAAGGCCACCAGCCCCAGCGACTGCGCGACGTTCGCAACCACGGGCGCGAGATCGAGATGGCGATTGGAGATGTGGGCGAGGATGACGCCGTGCGGCGATAGCTTTGAAAGGTAGCCGCGGAAAGCCTCACGCGTCAAAAGGTGAACCGGGATGGCATCCGACGAGAAGGCATCCAGCACGATCAGATCGTATTGGCCGGAAGCAGCCGGCAGCGTCAGCCGCGCATCGCCAAGCATGATCGAGGCGTCCGGCTCGCAAGCCGATACGAATTTGAAGAAATGCGGATCGCTGGCGATACGAACCACCTCTGGGTCGATCTCGAAGAAGTCCCACCGCTCCGAACTCTTGCGAAGACAGGCAAGGGTCCCCGTGCCGAGTCCGATCACCGCCACACGATCGAACCCGCCCAGGGCGGCGCGCGCGGACCCGATGCTTTCAGCGAACGGACCGCCTGCATAATAATAGGAGGCCGGCGCCGGCGGGCCGTCGATGGGCGTACCGTCGTCGCTGCGCAGGAGCTGTGCGCCATGAATCGTGGTGCCGTGATAGAGCAGGCGCGCCTTGCCGTCGGCGGTTTCCACGACCTTGTGAACACCAAAGAAACTTCGCGCGGTTTCGATCGGGGCCAGCCCCGGACGCCAGAACGCCGTGATCGTGAACCCCAGCATCACGAGTGCGAAGAAGCGCATCGGCTGGTTCCGCTGCAGCAGCATGGCGGCGGCCAGCACCGCGGAAGCGACCTGAAACGGCAGTTCAAGTGTCGCCGGCAGCTTGAGGCGGGTGAACCACCAGACCAGCACCAGCGCCGCGCTCAGCGCCAGCCACGGCAATGCTTCCGCCGCTCCCTTGCGCGAGCCGGTGAAGAAACCCGGCATGCACAACAACGCGGCGGCAATCAGGATCGGATATTCGTAGTTGCCGTTGAATATTTGCGGCGCCAGCAGGCCGGCGAACGCGCCGCCGATCACCCCGCCCAGCGAGGTGAACAGATAGAATTCCGTCAATCGCTGCGCGCCCGGACGGCGCGCATAGACTTCGCCATGGCACATCAAGGTCAGAAGCGCGAACGCTGCGAGATTGAGCAGGATCGTCGCCACCCGGTAGACCTTGTCGCCGCCGATCAGGCTGACGGCGAGCGGCGCTACCGCAAACGGGACCAGCCAGACCACGGTCGTATGTGCAATCCATGGCCGCTCGCGAAAGATGGCGACGAAGGTCAGCAAGTAGATCGCCAGCGGAACCACCCACAGGAACGGGGCGGCCGCGATATCGGTGGTGATATGCGCGGTCACCGCGACCACGAGGCCTGACGGAATCCCGGCGAGCATAACCCATCGCGCCCGTTCGCCGATAGCGGGTGCGGAATCTTCCTGCGGCTTGTACCGTGTCGCGGCGCTGAAGCCGGTATCCCCGGCAAAGAGTGCGGAGGCTGCGACCAGAACCGCCAGGATCGCAAATCCAGCCGACCAGATCCGCGTTTGGACGCTGAGCGTCAGCCAGGGTTCGATGACGACGGGATATGCGAACAGCGCGGTGAACGAGCCCAGATTGGACGCCGCATAGAGCACATAGGGGTTTTCGGCCTCCGGATGCCCGCTCGCCGCGAACCAGCTTTGCAGCAGCGGCGCGCTGGCCGACAGCGTGAAGAACGGCAGGCCGATCGAAACCGCGAACAGACCGAACAGCCACAGCGCGATCCCGCTGGATGGCGGCGCGGCCCATCCGGCAGCAATGCCGATCGGCAGCGTCATCGCGGTCGCGCCGATCAACAACAGATGCAACAGCGCGGCGCGGTGCGGCGACAGCAACAATCCGAGAACATGCGCGTAGCAGTAACCCGCCAGTAACGCCGTCTGGAAAAACACCATCGCCACCGACCACACCGCAGGCGCCCCGCCGAGCCGCGGTAGCACCATCTTTGCGAACATCGGCTGGATCGAGAACAGCAGCAGCGCCGAGACGAACAGGGTAGCCGCGTAAAAATAGGGAACAAGGCGGCCCGCCGCCGCGCGCGGATTGACCGGCGCCAGAGTCTCGGAAGAGGCGCTCTCAAAGCTCGACATCGTCGCCACCGTTGCAATGTATGCGTGCACGGTAGCCGTCGGCCCCTAAGCAAGATTTAATACACCCCCCCGGATTGGGACCGCGGCAGACGCTGACCGACTGCGCGTCACGGCGACAAGGACGGCAGCCTCTGGAGTCCGACCACGCGGCAAGCGGCATACTGATGCCAGCCACGGACGAAAACGCCGGTTTTAAGGGCCTGCGCCGCAAAAGATCCGTGCCGGGGGGCTCGCATGAGAATCGCACGCACGCTGGTGGCTGGATTATTGCTGCCGCTGTTGACCGCAGCAGCCTTCGCCCAGGATTTCCCTGCAAAGCCGATCCGGCTGATCGTGCCGTTCCCGGCCGGCGGCCCCAACGACATCATTGCGCGCATCGTCGGCCAACGCATGTCGGAACTGATCAAGCAGCCGGTGCTGATCGACAATCGCGGCGGCCAGGCCGGCGTGCTCGGAACCGATGCGATCGCGAAATCCGCGCCCGACGGCTACACCATCGGCATTGTCAGCGCGAGCGCGCTGGCCATCAGCCCGGCGATGGAGAAGGTCGCCTACGATCCGCAGAAGGATCTGGTGCCGGTCACGCTGGTGGTGACCGTGCCGGAGATGCTCGTGGTTGCGACCAACGTTCCCGCCAACAACATGAAGGATCTGGTCGCGCTGGTGAAAGCGCAGCCCGGCAAGCTCAATTTTGCTTCCTCCGGTCAGGGCAGCCTGCCGCATCTGGCGGGCGAACTGTTCAAGCTGACCGCCAGGCTCGACATCGTTCACGTGCCCTATCGAGGTGCTGCACCCGCCATCAACGATCTGCTCGGGCAGCAGGTGCAGATGACGTTTCTCGATCTGCCGGTGATCCTGCCGCACATCAAGGCCGGCGCGCTACGCGGAATTGCACTTGGCGCGCGCGAGCGCGCACCGACGGCGCGGGATGTACCGACCACCGCCGAAGTCGGCATGCCGGATCTGTTGATCGAAAACTGGTACGGCATGATCGCGCCGGCGGGAACACCCGAGAAGATCGTGGCCGCCTTGAACCGGATCGCGAACGAGGCGATGGCCGATCCGGGCGTCAAGTCCAAGCTTGCCGATCAAGGCGTCACCGCGGCCGGCGACACGCCGGAACATTTCCGCGGATTTATCGACTCTGAAATCAAGAAATGGGCGAAAGTGATCAAGGACGCCGGCGTCGAGACGACGAAGTGACCGGTTGTCATTGTTGGGCGCGACGGGTTGATCGAGCGGCACGAGCCAAACACCTCACGTCACCGCCTTGCGCAAAAATTCCGCCAATTGCTTGGCCGGGCGCGGTAGCGCCTTGAAGCTGCGGGCGCAGATCGTCAGCTTCCGGTTGGCCCAGGAATCGCGGATTCGGATCATCATGATCGGCATCGAGCGCGCGCATCGCCTGGCCGCGGTTTCCGGCATCACGGCGACGCCGACATCGGCGGCGACCATCTGGCAGATCGCGTCGAAATCGCGCATCCGGGCCCGGAATCGCGGGCGCGCCCCGAGCCGCGCGGCGTGTTTTGAGATGTGTACCTGCAACGCGGTCGACGCCGTCAGCCCGACGAAGTCGCGGCCGGTCACCTCGACAAAATCGATCTGGCGGCGATGGGCGAGATCGCTGCGCTTTGATGCCACCAGCATCAGCCGGTCCTCGCTGAATAAAAAGCGTTCGACGCTGTCCGGCAGCGCGTGCTCCGCCGCAAAGCCCAGATCGGCCGCGCCGGTCGCGATCGCGGTGGCGATATCCGCGCTTTCGCGTTCCTCGACATCGACATTGATATCCGGATGTTCGCGCAGAAACGCGGCGAGCGCCCGCGGCAAATGCTCCGAGAGCCCCGAGGTGTTGGCGAGCAGCAGCACGCTCGCCCTGACGCCGCTGGCGAAGGCCGAGAGATCGCCGCGCAGCGCCTCCACATTGTGGATCACGACCCTGGCGTGATCGAGCAGGCTTTCACCGGCCGCGGTCAGTTCGACGCCGCGGCGGCCGCGCTTGAGCAGCGAAACGCCGAGCGCCGCCTCCAGGCCCTTGATCCGTTCGCTCGCGGACGCCAGTGCCAGATGCGCGCGCACAGCACCTTGCGTGATGCTGCGCGCGTCGGCCACCGCGATGAACAGTTGCAGGTCGACCAGGTCGAAACGCATGCTGCACCTATCTGCCTTCGGCGAGTACGAAGGCTATCTCCGTAATCTCCAGATTGTGCCGATAACGCCAATCGGTCAATGTGTCGGGATGGTCGATTCCCTGTTGCTTCTCATCACCGCCGCGTTCCTGCTCGCCGGCTTCATCAAGGGCGTGCTCGGGCTCGGCCTGCCGACGGTGTCGATGGGCCTGCTGGCGGTGACGATGCCGCCGGCGCAAGCGCTCGCTATCGTCATCGTGCCGGCGATCATCACCAACGTCTGGCAGACCTTTGTCGGACCCTATCTGCGCGACATCGTCCTCAGGCTATGGCCACTGATGGTCGGCACCGCCGTCGGCATCTGGCTGAACAGGGGCATGCTGACCGGTCCCTACGCGCCCTATGCCGCAGTCGTGCTCGGAGCGCTGCTGGTGATCTATGCAATCATCGGCTTGAGCAAGTTCAGCTTCAAGGTCGCCCGCAGCGACGAGAAGTGGATCGGCGGGATCGTCGGCCTGATGACGGGCGTGATCTCGGCGACGACCGGGGTCCAGGTGATCCCGTCGATGCCGTTCATGCAGGCGATCGGCATGGAAAAGGACGAACTGGTGCAGGCGCTCGGGGTGTTCTTCACGGTGGCGACCGTGGCGCTCGCCTTCAACCTGACCAGCGCAGGCCTGCTGACAGCAGCGACCGCGCTGCCCGGCGCGGTGGCGATGGTGGCGTCCTTCACCGGGATGTTCATCGGGCAGGCGGTACGCAACCGGATGCGGCCCGACGCATTCCGCCGCTGGTTCCTGATCTCGATGATCCTGCTCGGAGTCTATCTCGCCGCCAGCGCGCTGGTGAAAATTCACGGCTGAAGAATTAAGTGAGCAATCACCGCGTCTGAAGCATCGCGACGCGGACGCCGAGATAGACGAACATCCCGCCGAGGGCGCGGTTGATCCCGGCGATGACGCCCTGCGACTGCCGGATGCGGTCGGCGGCCCTGGCCGCGAACGCCGCCAGGCCGAAGCACCAGAGCGTGCCGCCGGAGATGAAGATCAGGCCGAGCAGCAGGAAGGCGAGCGTCTTGTCCGGCGAATCCGCCGCGACAAATTGCGGCAGGAACGCCAGAAAAAACAGCGCCACCTTCGGATTGAGAGCGTCGGTGAGCACACCCTGCCAGAACACGCGGCGCAGCGATATTCCATCACCCGGAACTGCGACCTCCGCAACCGGGCGCGGACGCGACAGCAGCATCTGCAGGCCGGTGAAGAGCAAATAGGCCGCGCCGACCAGTTTCACCGCCGCGAACGCCGCCGATGACGCCATCAGCAGCGCCGACAGGCCGATCGCGGCGCCGAAAACGTGGACCAGACAGCCGCAACTGATGCCGATTGCGGCCGCCGCCCCGCCGCGCCACCCCAACTGGATGCTGCGGCCGACGATATAGGCGGTGTCCGGACCCGGCACGACATTGAGCATCAATCCGGACAGGACGAAGAGCCAGAGTTCGTGAATGCCGAGCATGATAACGGACTTTCTTGCCTCGCCGCGCCAGCCAAAGGGGTGGATTGCTTTAATTTAATGTGACGGCCGAACCGGACTTCCGCCACATAAGTATGCTTTATAATCATTGGATTCCGGCGACCAACGACGTATTACGGCGGTTATCTGAACATTCTGGGGCACAGGAGACATGGAGAGACGTCTGGCTGCGATCGTGTGCGCTGACGTTGCCGGCTACTCCCGCATGATGGGCGCAGACGAGGAAGGCACGCATGCCACCTTCAAGGCGCACCGGACCGCGATTTACCCGATCATTCTCAATCATGGCGGCCGGGTCGTGAAGAACACCGGCGACGGCTTCCTGCTGGAGTTTCCCAGCATCGTCGGCGCCATCGAGGCTTCGATCGCCATGCAGTCCCTGATGGCGGAGCGGAATAACCACCTCCCCTCCGACCGGGTCATGCAATTCCGCCTGGGCATCCACATGGGCGATGTCATGGCCGATGAGGAAGAGGTGTTCGGGGACGACGTGAACATCGCCGTCCGGCTTGAATCGGTGGCCGCGCCCGGCGGGCTGGCGGTTTCGGCCAAGGCCTATCATGAGGCCGGCAGGCATCTCGGCACTGCGCTGGTCGACGCCGGCAGCTACCGTTTCAAGAACATTGCCGAGGCGGTCGCGGTCTGGACCTGGGAACCGACCGGGATCGACAGCCGCAGCCTGGCGCCGAAGGACACGACGAATCTCGCGGCCCAATACCGGACGGCGATCGTTGGCGTGCTGCCATTCGCCAATCTCAGCGACTCGACCGACGAATATTTTTCCGACGGACTGACCGAGGACCTGATTCACGCGCTCTCGCTGCAGTCCTTCTACCGGGTGCTGAGCCGGAATTCGACCTTCGCGTTCAAAGGCAAGAACCAGAGCACGCGCCTGATCGCGCGGGAAATCGACGCGACCTACCTGATCCAGGGTTCGGTGCGCCGCGCCGCAACCAAAATTCGCGTCACCGCCGAACTGGTCGCGCCGGAAAGCGGCGAGCAGTTGTGGAACGGCCGATATGACCGGGACATCGGCGATCTCTTTGCGATGCAGGACGAGATCACCACGAGCCTGTCGGCGGCGGTCGCGGCCGAAATCTATCGCGCGGAAGCTGCCGCGCCGCCCCGGGCATCGTCGAACGATCTGACCGCCTGGGACCGGTTCCTCAAGGGGCTGTCCCACTATTATCAGGGCACCAAGGCGGATTTCGAAACCTCGATCGCCCTGTTCAAGGAGGCCATCGCGCTCGATCCGACGCTTTCGATCGCCCGCGCCTATCTCGCCACCATCATGATCCAGGGCACCCAGTACGGCTGGATCAAGAGCACGCGCGAATTGTGGACCATGGCGATGAGCCTCGCCGAAAGCAGCGTCAGACTCGATCCGCGCTCGTCCTTCGCATTCCAGATCCTGGCCTACCTGCACGCGACGGAAGGCCATTACGAGGCCGCCATGGACGCCTCGCGGCGCGCCGTCGAGTTGAACCCGTACGATATGGGCGCTCGCGGTGTTCAGGGGATGTGCCACTTCGTGATCGGCGAGCATCGCCAGGCGATTGCACTGTTTTCGATGGCGGCCCAGCGCGGCAACAGCGATCCCAGATATCAATTCGCGGCGACCAACGCGTTCAGCCACTATCTGCTGGGGCAATATGACGCTGCGCTGTCCTGGGCGCGCGAGGCGCTCTATGTGAATCCCAATCATCTGCAGGTGCTGGCCGTCAGGGCGGCGGCGCTGGCGCAATTGGGAAGAACCGAGGAAGCGGTGAAAGCCGCGGCCGATCTGCAAACCAACTATCCCGGCATCACCGTCGAGCGGCATTTGAGGAATTTCCGTTGGAAGCTTGCCGATGACGTCGCGCATTATCGCGACGGACTGTTGAAGGCTGGCGTGCCGCTCGGCAAATTGACCCTCGTCAAGCCGACGCCGAAGCTTGCAGCGGATTCCTGAGGGCGCAGGTTTGGCGGCGAGCCGCCTGATCCTCAAGCCTTCGGTTGACACGGCTTCGAATTCCGCCAAAACTCATGTGCATCCTGAAGTAGTGCGTCGCCGGGAAAATTCGCCTTTCGGGAGCTTTATTCACTTCAAATCGAGGCGCGTTCGCTTTTCATCATTCGCTGTTTTTCAGGATTTGGATCCATGCAAGACCAGCCCATCACTCCAGGCCAGGCGCCCACCGCGCAGATCGCCGTTTCGCCCAATAATCCCTGCCCGTTCCTGCGCGGGCTGGTCGCGGGCGGCTATGTCGACGGCCACACCGTCCCGCTGCAAAAGCTTTGCAACACCATCGAGGCCGCCAGCGGCGAACAGGGTACGAAGGAAAAAGTGGTGGGCATGGAGACCTACATGGTCGCCGTCGGCGCCAATGGCCTGAGCCCGCTGCGCCTGCTGAAGAGCGCGACCTCCGGCGCGGATCTCGACGAGCTGCGCAATGGTCCGCTGGACAAGCATGGCGCCGGTTCGCGCATCCTGGGTGCGACCGCGCATGTACATGAGGACGAAATCGACCGTCTCGCGACCTTCGGGAAAGATTGCAAGGATCCGTCCGGCGGCACCGAGCGCGGGCTGACGAGCCAGGAGATCACCACCTTTATGGCGGCCAATATCAAGCGCGCAGGCGACCAGGCGCGATGGTATTACCCGATGCTGATGAAGGGCGAATGGCCGGTGTTGCTGAACATCATGGGCAAGGGCGAAGGCGAAGAACGCTATCTCAGCGTCGCCGAGGTGAGGATGCTGTTCGTCGAGCGGCGCTTCCCGGATCGCATTGTCGCACGCCTGCAGCAGGGACCGTAGGGTTCTCGGTTTTTGTTCTGACGCGTTTTCTTGACGCAGATAAGTCTACGCAATCTGCGCAAGCTCGATTGCTATGCGAACCGGGATCGACCCCGGATCAAGTCTGGGGCAGCTTTCGCTCGAAAACGCTCTGGACCCTCACTTGAACAGCGGCGTGCCCGGCACGAAGGCGTCGAACGCGGCCCAGAATTGCCCGCGGTAGCGGTCCTGTTCCTGCAGGATCTCGTGCCTGGAGCCGGCGATCACCAGATGCGAGCCGGCGCGCAAATGATAGGCGAACTCCTCGATCGCCGCGGTCGAGACGATGGTGTCGTTGCTGGCGGCCAGCATCAGGATCGGCTGGCGGATTTCCAACGGGTAGTTGGCCGCGCGGAATCCGTGCATCGCCCGGAAGGCGGTATCGGCCCAAGCTACCGTCGGCGATCCGATGCCGAGGGTCGGATCCTCCTCCAGGATCGCGGCGTTGCGGGCGAAACGCACGGGATCGCTGGTGAAGGGATTGTTGATGAAGGATTCCGAGCCGGTCAGCGCGTCGCTGCCGCCGGGAACGTAGCGGCCGCCCTGTCCGGCGAGCCGCATGACCCGCAGCAGCGCACGCGCCGGAAACGAGGTCGCGCGGCCGGGAAGATCGATCATCGGCGCCGACAGCACCATGCGGTCGAACCAGCGCTTGCCGGCATGCGCGACGCGCAGCATCACCGCCCCGCCCATCGAATGCGCCAGCGCGAAATAGGGTGGCGGGCAATCCGGCAGCACCACCTGCTGCACGAAGGTTTCGACGTCGACCTCGAAATCGGAGAAGTCGCGCACGTAACCCTTGCGCGGATCGCGCAGGCGCCGCGACGAATGGCCCTGGCCGCGCCAGTCGATCATCGCCACCGCAAAACCGCGGTCGCGCAGATCGCGCACCGTCTCGAAATATTTCTCGATCTGCTCGCTGCGCCCGGTGAAGACGCAGACCGTGCCCTTGCGGCCGGCCGGCGGCGCCCAGCGCGCAAAGCGCAATTCGGCGCCGTCGGGCGTCTTGATGGTGCCTGAGACGACATCCTCCGGAACCGGATTGGCAGGGATCGAGACGAGCGTCATGGACGGGGAACCGGCTAGGTGAGAGGGGCGGGAAATCAAGGCGTGCGCGCCAAAAAGGACCTGGTTTGGCCCTCTTGAACGCCGTTTCACCCCTCCCATATCATTTCCGTGCAGGCCGCTACCAGCGTTTCGGAACCGGAACGAAAGGCTGCACACAGACTAGGCCCGGCCCGATGGCGGGCGGGTAATTGCAACAGTCGCTCAATGGAGGACTACCCTATGCGTACCTATGACCTCACCCCGTTCTATCGTTCCACCGTCGGGTTCGACCGCTTCTTCAACCTGCTCGATCAGGCCACCGCCGACGGCAGCCCCGGCTATCCCCCCTACAACATCGAGCGCACCGGTGAGAACGCCTACCGCATCAGCGTTGCGGTCTCCGGCTTCTCGCAGAGCGAGCTTTCGATCGTCGCCAAGGAAAACACCCTGACGATCAAGGGTGAGAAAACCGCCAGCGAGAACGGCAACGACAATTCCAAGGTGCTGTACCGCGGCATCGCCGCGCGTGCCTTCGAGCGCGCCTTCCAGCTTGCGGATTTCGTGCAGGTCAAGAACGCCTCGCTCGAGAACGGCCTGCTTCATGTCGATCTCGTCCGCGAGATCCCCGAGGCCAAGAAGCCCCGCAGCATTCCGATCTCTTCGGGCGCCCAGGCGCCGCAGGTGGTCGACGGCTCCGCCGCCAAGGTCGCCGCGTAACCGCGGTACGAGCGTCAGCAGATATTGGCTGAACGTGAAAACGCCCCGGGAAACCGGGGCGTTTTTATTACCCGTCATTGCGAGCGAAGCGAAGCATTCCATTCTTTCTTTGTGGCCCTATGGATTGCTTCGCGGAGCCTGTCATCGGGCGCGCATTCGCGCGACCCGGTGGCTCGCAATGACGTCGCTACTCCAACTCGCGCTCCGTCCACTGCACCCGCCTGTTCAGGCTTCACGACGCCGTGTGCCTCGTAACATCGCAGGCGATCGGATCGAAACATCTGTGTGAAGCATCCGCATCACGCGGAAGACTTAAGTCACGGAGTTGGTTCGATGAAGATAGTACGGTTTGTAGCGGCACTGGCGATCGGCGTGCTGGCGGGCACGCTCGGCGGATTCCCGGCGCAGGCGCAAACGGCCGCGCCGGTGGTGGCGAAAAATGTCGTGCTTGTGCATGGGGCGTGGGCGGATGGCTCGAGCTGGGCGGAAGTCATTCCCTATCTGCAAGCC
Organism: Bradyrhizobium erythrophlei; assembly: GCA_900129675.1. Classification (GTDB taxonomy): domain Bacteria; phylum Pseudomonadota; class Alphaproteobacteria; order Rhizobiales; family Xanthobacteraceae; genus Bradyrhizobium; species Bradyrhizobium erythrophlei_A. Next base: position 115,906 of record FSRD01000001.1, read on the forward strand.
GCCGGGTTGAAGGTCACCGCCGTACAAAATCCGCTGACGTCGCTGGAAGATTCCGTCGCGGCCACGCGACGCGCCCTGGCGCTGCAAGACGGCCCGACCGTGCTGGTCGCCCATTCCTGGGGCGGTACCGTCATCAGCGAGACCGGGATGGATCCGAAAGTAACGGCGCTGGTCTATGTCGCTGCGCGCGGCCCCGACGCCGGCGAGGATTTTGTCGCGCTCTCCGGAAAGTTTCCGACCGGCGCGGTCAGGGCCGGCGTCAGGGAGCATGACGGTTTCACCAAACTGTCCGAGGAGTCATTTCTGAAATATTTCGCAAATGGCGTGGAGCCGAAAAAAGCCGAGGTACTCTATGCCGTGCAGGAGCCGACAGCCGTGTCCCTGTTCGGCGGCCGAACCACCGTGGCCGCGTGGCGCTCAAAACCGTCCTGGTACGCCGTTTCGAAGCTCGATCAGACCATCAACCCCGATCTGGAGCGATTTCTGGCCAGGCGCATGAACGCGACCACCGTGGAACTGGACGCCGGTCACCTGTCGCTGGTGTCGCATCCCCGCGAGATCGCCGACCTGATCCTGGCGGCCGCCGGACACAAGGAATAGGCCTCGATTGGCTTCTCGCCGCCGGGCATCGCCGTCCGACGGGGGGCTGCCCCCCTTACTCCAACCCCTGCGCGGCAGGCATTTCCTGCGTCGGCAGGATCGACGCCGCGGCAGGCTTGGCTTGGCCGACAGTGGGAGCCGCGGCCGGCGGAACCGGCGGCGTTTCTGCAGGTTTTGCCACGGCCGCCGCTTGCTGGGCTGGCTGCTGGGCCGGCGCGGGCCTGGCGGCGAGCGGGCTTGCCTTCGGCACCGGCACCGTGCGGCTGGCGACATGCGGGATCGATCTCGGTGGGCGCGGCACGCCCCGCACAGTGGCGATCGCCGGCAGCGGTCCCGGCGCGCCATAGGTGACGTTCAGTTCGTCGTTGAAATTGTCGCCCATCCGGTCGGCCGGCATGAAGCGGATGATCCGCCCGGTGCGTGCGTCGATGACGAGCTTGCCATCGTCGCCGCCGCGGTCGATCACGGAAATCGTGTAGACGACGCCGCGCTGCTGCGGGATGCCGAGCGGCGAAAATCCGGCCTCGCGAACCACGGTGTAGACCTCCATCGGCGGCAGCAGCGTCGGCCCGTGACCGTAGCGCGCAACCGGCGCCTCCGGCGGCATCGCCGCATAGGGCCCGCTGACATCGGATACCGCCGTGCAACCCACATGGGGCGCCGGCAACTGTGCCTGCGCTCCGGTCGCGGCCAGAGCCAGTCCGGCCGCCACGACCCATCCTGTGAACAACTTCATCGCCGATTGCTCCTGTAAGCCGCTGGTAGGCCCCTTGGCGTCTTCGCGCCCTTGTCCCGGCGCGAATCTGGTGGCCGAATCCGGCGGACCTTGGGCCGGATCGCGGCGCGTTTGCTTCAAATCCGGGGCGGGCTGTTCGTACCCGCGACAGCTACGGATCAGGCATGCGGGCGGGGACTTTGGCGCGCTTGTGTGATACAGAAAAATTTGGCATGGTCGGAGTTAGGACAGTATCACTGTCTCAATTACGGGGCTTTCCCGGCACAGGGATTGCAACGAAAACTTGGCGCTTCGAGCACCAAGGAAAGTGCAGGCAAGGCCGTTCCTCAGGGACGTTGAACGCCCAGGCCTGAATTTATGAAATTGCGGCTCGCGGAGGACGAGCGGTGGCCCGGTGGGTGCCGCAAGCGCCCAAGGTGCGCCGACGATGACGGTGAGGCCCTTAGCCTGATTGAGAGGATTGAGATGAGCGGGTCGGAAATCGAGCGCGAAAACATCGTGACAGAAACGCTGTCGTCGACCGCGGCCTCGAAACCGGCGGAAGTGGCGCGCGAGCACACCTGGCGTCCGCCGGCCGAGGGCCTGTACGACCTCAGCCTGGAGAAGGATTCCTGCGGCGTCGGATTCATCGCCAACATCAAGGGCAAGAAGTCGCATCGGATCGTCTCCGACGCGATCAGCATTCTCTGCAACCTCGAGCATCGCGGCGCGGTCGGCGCCGATCCGCGCGCTGGCGACGGCGCCGGCATCCTGGTGCAGATCCCGCATAATTTCTTCGTGCGCAAGGCAGCCGAGATCGGCTTCGAGCTGCCGAAGCCCGGCGAATATGCAGTCGGCGCGCTGTTCATGCCGCGCGAGACGGCATGGCGCAATATCATCAAGAGCATCGTCGCCGAACAGATCAAGCAGGAAGGGCTGACGCTGCTCGGCTGGCGCGACGTGCCAACCGACAACTCTTCGCTCGGCGAAACCGTCAAGCCGACCGAGCCTGCGAACATGCAGGTGTTCATCGGCCGCAACGGCACGGCGAAGACCGAGGACGATTTCGAGCGCCGGCTTTATATCCTGCGCAAGTCGATCTCGCAGGCGATCTATCAGCGCCGCGACCGCGGTCTTGCAGGCTATTACCCGGTCTCGATGTCGTGCCGCACCGTGATCTACAAGGGCATGTTCCTGGCCGATCAGCTCGCCAAGTATTATCCCGACCTGCATCAGCCCGATTTCGAGAGCGCGCTGGCGCTGGTGCATCAGCGCTTCTCGACCAACACTTTCCCGACCTGGTCGCTGGCGCATCCGTACCGCATGATCGCGCACAATGGCGAGATCAACACGCTGCGCGGCAACGTCAACTGGATGGCCGCGCGACAGGCGTCCGTGCATTCGGAACTGTACGGCAAGGACATCAACCGGCTGTGGCCGATTTCCTATGAGGGCCAGTCCGACACCGCCTGCTTCGACAACGCGCTCGAATTCCTGGTGCAGGGCGGCTACTCGCTGCCGCATGCGGTCATGATGATGATTCCGGAGGCGTGGGCCGGCAATCCCCTGATGGATGAGACGCGCCGCGCCTTCTACGAATATCACGCCGCGCTGATGGAGCCGTGGGACGGCCCCGCCGCGATCGCTTTCACTGACGGCCGCCAGATCGGCGCGACGCTGGACCGCAACGGCCTGCGTCCGGCGCGCTATCTCGTGACCAGGGACGACCGCATCGTGATGGCGTCCGAAATGGGCGTGCTGAAAATCCCCGAGGACCAGATCGTCACCAAGTGGCGGCTGCAGCCCGGCAAGATGCTGCTGGTCGATCTCGACCAGGGCCGGCTCATTCCCGACGACGAGATCAAGGCGCAGCTCGCCAAGAGCCATCCGTATCGCGACTGGCTCGGCCGCACCCAGATCCAGCTCGAGGAACTGCCGGACGCGTTGTCCAAGGGCATGCGCTCGAACCTGCCGCTGCTCGACCGCCAGCAGGCGTTCGGCTACAGCCAGGAAGACGTCACGATCCTGATGACGCCGATGGCCGCCACCGGCGAGGAAGCCGCGGGCTCGATGGGCAACGACACGCCGATCTCGGCGCTGTCGGACCGGCCGAAGCCGCTGTTCACCTATTTCAAGCAGAATTTTGCGCAGGTGACGAACCCGCCGATCGATCCGATCCGCGAGGAGCTCGTCATGAGCCTGGTTTCGATCATCGGACCGCGGCCGAACCTGTTCGACCTGCAGGGCATGGCGTCCACCAAGCGCCTCGAAGTGCGCCAGCCGATCCTGACCGACGCGGATCTGGAAAAGATCCGCTCGATCTCGGACGTCGCCGAAGCCCATTTCAAGTCGCGTACGCTCGACACCACCTTCCACGCCGGGTTTGGTGCTGCGGGTCTGGAACAGGTGCTCGACGAATTGTGCGCGCGCGCCGAAGGCGCGGTGCGCGAAGGCATCAACATCATCATCCTGTCCGACCGCATGGCGGGCTCGGACCGGATTCCGATCCCGTCGCTGCTGGCCTGCGCCGCCGTGCATCATCATCTGATCCGCACCGGCTTGCGTACTTCGGTCGGGCTCGTGATCGAATCCGGCGAACCGCGCGAGGTGCATCATTTCGCCTGTCTGGCCGGCTACGGCGCCGAAGCGATCAATCCGTATCTGGCGTTCGAAACCATCATCGCAATGAAGGACCGGCTGCCGGGCGCGCTCGACGACTACGAAATCGTCAAGCGCTACATCAAGTCGATCGGCAAGGGCCTGCTCAAGGTGATGTCCAAGATGGGCATCTCGACCTACCAGTCCTATTGCGGCGCGCAGATTTTCGACGCCGTCGGATTGAAGGCGGACTTCGTCGCCAAGTATTTTGTCGGCACCCATACCCGCATCGAGGGCGTGGGCCTGGCCGAAATCGCCGAGGAAACCGCACGCCGCCATGCGGACGCGTTCGGCGACGCGCAGGTCTACAAGACCGCGCTTGATGTCGGCGGCGAATATGCCTACCGCACACGCGGCGAGGACCACGCCTGGACGGCTGAATCGGTCTCGATGCTGCAGCATGCCGCGCGCGGCAATTCGCTGGAGCGTTACAGGTCGTTCGCAAAGATCCTCAACGAGCAGTCCGAGCGGCTGCTGACGCTGCGCGGCCTGTTCCGGATCAAGACCGCCGAGGATGAGAAGCGCAAGCCGATCAAGCTCGATCAGGTCGAGCCGGCCAAGGACATCGTCAAGCGGTTCGCCACCGGCGCGATGAGCTTCGGCTCGATCTCGCGCGAGGCGCACACGACATTGGCGATCGCGATGAACCGGATCGGCGGCAAGTCCAACACCGGCGAAGGCGGCGAAGAGTCCGATCGCTTCAAGCCGCTGCCGAATGGCGATAGCATGCGATCGGCGATCAAGCAGGTCGCTTCGGGACGCTTCGGCGTGACGACGGAATATCTTGTCAACTCCGACATGATGCAAATCAAGATGGCGCAGGGCGCCAAGCCCGGCGAAGGCGGACAATTGCCCGGCCACAAGGTCGACGCCATCATCGCCCGCGTCCGGCATTCGACGCCCGGCGTCGGCCTGATCTCGCCGCCGCCGCACCACGACATCTATTCGATCGAGGATCTGGCGCAGCTGATCTACGATTTGAAGAACGTGAACCCCGACGGGCAGGTATCCGTAAAACTCGTCTCCGAAATCGGCGTCGGCACGGTGGCGGCCGGTGTGGCCAAGGCGCGCGCTGACCACGTCACCATCGCAGGTTTTGAGGGCGGCACCGGCGCCTCCCCCCTCACCTCGATCAAGCACGCCGGTTCGCCCTGGGAAATCGGCCTCGCCGAAACCCATCAGACGCTGGTGCGCGAGCGGCTGCGCAGCCGCATCGTGGTCCAGGTCGACGGCGGCTTCCGCACCGGGCGCGACGTCGTGATCGGCGCGCTGCTCGGCGCCGACGAGTTCGGATTTGCCACAGCCCCCCTGATCGCGGCCGGCTGCATCATGATGCGCAAGTGCCATCTCAACACCTGCCCGGTCGGCGTCGCGACGCAGGATCCGGTGCTGCGCAAGCGCTTCACCGGCCAGCCCGAGCACGTCATCAACTACTTCTTCTTCGTCGCCGAGGAAGTCCGCGAGATCATGGCGCATCTCGGCTACCGCACCTTCGACGAGATGGTCGGCCAGACCCAGATGCTCGACCAGTCCAAGCTGGTGGCGCACTGGAAGGCCAAGGGACTGGACTTCTCAAAGCTGTTCGTTCGCCAGAAGGAACTGCCGGGCCAGAAGATCTATCACTCGGAAAAGCAGAACCATCACCTTGAGGCCGTGCTCGACCGCCGGCTGATCGAGAAGGCGCAGGCGGCGCTGGACCGCGGCGCGCCGGTCAAGGTCGAAGAGGAGATCAACAATACCGACCGCTCGGCCGGCGCAATGCTGTCGGGCGCGGTCGCGAAGATCTACGGCCATGCCGGCCTGCCGCATGACACCATCCACGTCAGCCTCAAGGGCACCGCGGGCCAGGCGTTCGGCGCGTGGCTCACGCGCGGCGTCACCTTCGATCTCGAAGGCGAAGGCAACGACTATGTCGGCAAGGGCCTGTCCGGCGGCCGCATCATCGTCAAGCCGCCGCACAATTCCGGCATCGTGCCGGAGGAATCCATCATCGTCGGCAACACCGTGATGTATGGCGCGATCGAGGGCGAATGCTATTTCCGCGGCATCGCCGGCGAGCGTTTTGCGGTGCGTAACTCCGGCGCGATCGCCGTGGTCGAAGGCGCCGGCGATCATTGCTGCGAATACATGACCGGCGGCATCGTGGTGGTGCTGGGCAAGACCGGACGCAATTTCGCGGCCGGCATGTCGGGCGGCATCGCCTATGTGCTGGACGAGGCCGGCGACTTCGCCAAACTCTGCAACATGGCGATGGTCGAACTCGAACCGGTGCTGTCGGAAGAGAATATCAACGCCAACACCTATCACCACTCGGGCGATCTCGAGGCGCATGGCCGGGTCGATGTGTTCCAGAACCTGCTCGATTCCGACGTCGAGCGGCTGCACGTCCTGATCACGCGCCACGCCAAGTTGACCGGCTCGAAGAAGGCCGCCGAGATGCTGGCGAACTGGAAGATCTGGCTGCCGAAATTCCGCAAGGTGATGCCGGTGGAATACCGCCGCGCGCTGAAGGAAATGAAGGCCCACGCCGACGCCGAGCCGAAAATCGCGATCGGGGCGTAGGCACGAGAGAACTCAAAACCGTCATTGCGAGCGCAGCGAAGCAATCCATCGGGCCACAGGCGAACATGGATTGCTTCGTCGCTCCGCTTCTCGCAATGACGGGGGAATGACAGGAAGCAACGAAGACGAAGTAGGTATGCAGGGGCGTCAGGTTTAATGGGCAAGATCACAGGTTTTCTCGAGATCGACCGGAACGAACGCAAGTACTCGCCGGTCACAGAGCGCGTGCAGCACTATCGCGAATTCGTCATTCCCTTGAGCGAGAAAGACACCCGCGACCAGGCCGCGCGGTGCATGAATTGCGGCATTCCCTATTGCCACGGCACCGGCTCGGCTCAGCCGGGCACGCCGGGCTGTCCGGTCAACAACCAGATCCCCGACTTCAACGACCTCGTCTATCAGGGCAACTGGGAAGAAGCCTCGCGCAATCTGCACTCGACCAACAATTTCCCGGAATTCACCGGCCGCATCTGTCCGGCGCCGTGCGAGGCTTCCTGCACGCTGAACATCGACGACAACCCGGTCACCATCAAGACCATCGAATGCGCCATCGTCGACCGCGCCTGGGACAATGGCTGGCTGAAACCGGAAATCGCCCCCGCCAGGACCGGCAAGAAGGTCGCGATCATCGGTTCGGGCCCGGCGGGGCTTGCCGCCGCCCAACAGCTCGCGCGCGCCGGCCACGACGTTCATGTCTACGAGAAATTCGCCAAGGCCGGCGGCCTGCTCCGTTACGGCATTCCCGACTTCAAGATGGAAAAGCACATCATCGACCGCCGCGTGGCGCAGATGGAAGCCGAGGGCGTTACGTTCCATTACGGCGCCCATGTCGGCGGCAGCGCACCAGGCGCGATCGATCCGCGCGATCTGCTCAATCAATATGACGCGGTGGCGCTGACCGGCGGCGCCGAAGCCGGCCGCGATCTGCCGATCCCCGGCCGCGATCTTGACGGCATCCATTTTGCGATGGATTTCCTGCCGCAGCAAAACCGCCGCGTCTCGAGTGAACCGCTCGGCAACGTTTCGGAAATTCTCGCCGACGGCAAGCACGTGGTCGTGATCGGCGGCGGCGACACCGGTTCCGACTGCATCGGCACGTCGTTCCGCCAGGGCGCTAAATCGGTGACGCAGCTCGAGATCATGCCGGCGCCGCCCGAGCATGAGAACAAGGGCCTGACCTGGCCGAACTGGCCGTTGAAGATGCGGACCTCGTCGAGCCAGGCCGAAGGCGCCAAGCGCGAATTCGCGGTGCTGACGCAAAAATTCTCCGGCGTCGACGGCAAGGTGCAGAAGCTGCATTGCGTCCATGTCGACGACAAGTTCAAGCCGATCGCCGGCACCGAATTCGAACTCGACGCGCAGCTGGTGCTGCTGGCGATGGGTTTCGTGCATCCGGTGCACGAGGGCATGCTGAAGATGCTCGGCGTCGATCTCGACCAGCGCGGCAACGTCCGCGCCAATCTGACCGACTACAAGACCTCGCGCCCGAACGTGTTCTCCGCCGGCGACATGCGCCGCGGCCAGTCGCTGGTGGTGTGGGCGATCCGCGAAGGCCGGCTCTGCGCGCGGGCGATCGATCAGTATCTGATGGGAAGCACGACGCTGCCGAGGTAAGGTGGCAAAGTCCGTCATCACCCGTGAAAGCGCTCGCACGTCATACGCGGGCTTGACCCGCGTATCCATCAAACTTCACAAGAAGAGTTTTTTCAAAGGCGATGGATTGCCGGGTCAAGCCCGGCAATGACGAAGTTGGAAAACGGCGGGCACCCTCAGTGCTGCAGCCGCACGCCGAGCATCACGACCGTCGACGCGGTGCTGTTGCCGGGGATGTTCGAATCCAGCCAATCCCGCCGCAAGGTGCCCTTGAGCCAGAGATTGCGGTTCAATTTGTAGATCAGGTCGCCCTCCACCGAGTAGGTCTTGTCGCGCCGGTTGTCGCCCTGATAGTCGAGATTGCCCCAGGTGAACCTGCCGATCGCGGTGAGCCAGCGGCGGAAATCGTGATCGACTTCGACGGTGTAGACATGCGTCAGCACGCCGGAAGTGGCGGGCAGCGTGGTCTCGTCGATCGAGGTGGTGGAATAGAATCTGGCGGTGGTCAGCGGCGTTGCGTTCCAGGTCAGCGAGGACGAGACCAGCAGGCCTTGCAGCCGCTCCAGCCTGACGTCGGCATAGTCGCGCGCGGCATAGCCGATCGAGATTTCGCCGAACAGGATGCGGCTGAATTCGAAGGAGGAGCCGGCCTTGACGTAGCCGCCGGTGGAATCGCGGGCATAGCCGTTGCGGTCGAGCCTCTGGTCATGCACGCGGTTATCGGCTTCACCTTCCACGAACGGCTTCACCCCCGGCGTCAGATCGTAGCTCATGCGGCCGACGCCGCCATATTGGGTGAAGTTGCGGTCGTCGTTGCTGGTCGAGGTGCCGTCGGTGAGTTTCGACCACTGATAATCGGTGCGATCCACCGTGGCGCCGCCCGAAATCTCCAGGCGGTTGAAGTTCTGGTCGAAGCCGAAGGTGCCGCCGAGCGTCGTATAGACCGGAAATTTCGCCAGCCCCGCCTGCACGTTCGGACTGCCTGGATTGTCGGTGGCGACGCGCAGCCGCACCTGGGCCAGCAGGCGCGTGTCGTGGGTGACGTCGAGGCGGCCATCGACATGGCCGGTGAAATCCGGGCGATCGACATTGGTCGGCGCCGAGGCGATGGTGCCGTCGGTCGGCGGAAAGGTGTTGCCATAGCCGGTGAACGATCCGCGGAGATCGGCGACCAGCGCATGACGTTCCCAATCGGACACCGCCAGGAATTCCGGCGCGATGACGTAGAACGGCGAGCCTTTGGGTATCGCAGTGCGGCCGGGATTGGTGTCGTAGCCGCCGGAGAGTTCGAGCGCCGACTTGATCAGGAAACCGCCGGCGTAATCGCCGACCGGGCCGAACGGATCGTCATCGATCCTGAGCCGCTTGCGCAGCGGCTGGCCTGCGACCGTGCCGGCCATCGCCGGGGGTATCGGCGCCTTGTTGGCGGATTCCGACGGCGGAATCGAAAGCCGCAGCGGCGTGTTCGTTGCAATCGGCGGCGGCGGACTGCCGGGACCGGCTGGCGGCTTCGGCTTCACCTGGCCCGGATAATATTTCGGCTTCTTGCGCCTGCGATTGAGCGAGTCATAGCCGATGTCGGCGGCGCCGCTGGCGGCGGGGAGGCCGTAACTCGGGATCTGCCCGATCCGCGATGGCGCCGGGGTATCGGTGTCGCGTTCGCGGAGCCTTGTGTCGTCGGCGGCATTGCCGGTTTTGTCGACGGCGCCGATGCCGGTGCGGCGCAACGGCGAATCCGGCGTGGTGATTTGGCTGGAGCGGGTCGGGCTGAACAGGTCGGGCGTGACGGCTTGGGCCAGCGCCGGCGCTTCACCTGACGCGACCAGCGCAAGGCATGGCAAAAGCGCGCGGAAAAGGGTCGCGCGCCTGCTTCGGCCCCTTGCTGGACCCGCCATCACGATGAAAATACCCCAGCAAATTCACTTACTTAAGCGACGAGTTCCGAGCGCGCGCGGAAACGTCGTTAATGGAGTTAAAACAATTATGGTTAATGAGCCGTTGAGAGCCGGAAGGGCGCGTCGCCTCACGCGGCGGGCCATGCTAAGGAGGGGTTCGAGGCCCAAGATACCGAGGCCCCCCTCCCTGGAACCAGACATGGCCAATCCGAAACCGCTGATGGCAAAATCCTCCGGCACCGATTCCGCGAATGCCGCTGTCAAGTCGGCCCTGCGTACGCTCGAGGCGGAAGCCGGCGGCATCGCGGCCGTGACCGCGGCACTGCAATCCGATCTCGGCGCTCTCTTCGATGCGGCGGCCGAGCTGATCCGCAACGCCAAGGGACGGCTGATCGTCACGGGATTGGGCAAATCAGGCCATATCGGCCGCAAGGTCGCGGCGACGTTTGCCTCCACCGGCACGCCGGCGTTTTTCGTCCATGCCGCGGAGGCGAGCCACGGCGATCTCGGCATGATCACCGCCGACGACGTCATCCTGGCGCTGTCATGGTCCGGCGAGCAGCCGGAGATGAGGAACCTGATCAACTATGCCGCGCGCTTCCGGATTCCGCTGATCGCGATCACGGCAGAGCGGGAATCGACGCTTGCCAAGGCGGCCGACTTCGCGCTGACGCTGCCGAAGGCGCGCGAAGCCTGCCCGCACAATCTCGCGCCCACCACCTCTTCGCTGATGATGCTCGCGCTCGGCGACGCACTGGCGATCGCGCTATTGGAGGGCCGCGGCTTCACCTCGGTCGATTTCAGCGTGCTGCACCCCGGCGGCAAGCTCGGCGCCATGTTGAAATATACCCGCGACCTCATGCATTCCGGCAACGCCGTGCCGCTCAAGCCGCTCGGCACCAAAATGTCCGACGCGCTGGTCGAGATGACCTCGAAAGGCTTTGGTTGCGTCGGCATCGTCGACAACAGAGGCCAGATCGCCGGCATCGTCACCGACGGCGATCTGCGGCGCCAGATGCGGCCGGATCTGATGACGGCACTGGTCGACGAGGTCATGACCAGGAATCCCAAGACGATTGATCGCGACACGCTGGCCGGCGAGGCGCTGGAGATGCTCAATTCGTCCAAGATCACCGCGCTGATCGTGACCGACGCGAACAAGCCGGTCGGCATCGTGCATCTGCACGATCTGTTGCGCGCCGGCGTGGCGTAGGCCGTAACTCCCTCAACGTCATTGCGAGCGAAGCGAAGCAATCCATGCTTTCTTTGCGCCGACGGATGGATTGCTTCGTCGCTACGCTCCTCGCAATGACGGCGGTTACGCCGCCACCGGAAACCGCGCCGCCGTTTTCTCGAGCGGCAAGGCCAGCGTGTTCGCCAGATACGACACCGTGCGATAGAAGCCGCAGAGCATGATGATCTCCAGGATCTTTGCATCATCGTAATGCGCCGACAGCGCCTTGAACTCTTCATCGCTGAGCGTCGCGCGGTCATGCAGCGCGTCGACGGCGGCAATCAGCGCCTGTTCGGCCGCCGACCAGCACGCGGCATCGGATTCCCCGAGTACGGTTGCGCGGATCTGCTCGTCGGTGAGATGGGCTGCCTCCGCAAACGCCGCGACATGCACGCCCCACTCATATTCGCAGGCGTTCCGCGCGGTGGTACGGTCAATGACGATCTCGCGCTCCCGAAGCGATAGCGGCCCCCGGTCCAGCAGGCTGCCGCCGCGAAACTTCTCCCAGGCGCGGGGCTGGCCGGCCATGACGCGGAACAGCACCAGCGGCGGCGCGCCGCGCATGATGCGGTCGAACTGCGGCTGAATATCGGGCGCGTAAGGCGGTTCGAGCGGCGCAATGCGTGACATGGCTGGCTCCTGTGCTACACTAATTGTAGCAATACGCTACAATATCTGTAGCAGTGCGCAAGAGGGTTTTCGATGCCTAAACCGGCTTCCGTCACGAAGAAGCGCGCCGTCCGCGGCTCCCGCACGGGCCGGCCGATCATGGCGCTGCTCGATCTGCTGGGCCGGCGCTGGAGCCTTCGCATCATCTGGGAGCTGCGCGAGGCGTCGCTGACCTCGCGCGCCTTGCGTACCGCGTGCGATGAAGCCTCCCCCACCATCCTGCAGACGCGGCTGACGGAGCTGCGCGAGGCGGGCTTCGTCGAACTCGTTGCCGGGGACGGCTATCGCCTCACCGGGTTGGGCAAGGAACTGCAGGAGAATTTTCTGGCCGTGCATCACTTTGCCGAGCGCTGGAGTAAACGCGGAGTGAGCTGAGAAGCCTGCGCGGCGCGCTCGGTGCCACCTCCCATCACGCCGCCGCCACTGTCAGGCTGGCGCCGTCGGCCTGCACGATCCTGACCCTGCTGCCGGCCGGCGTATCGGGACCGGCGACGCGCCAAACCGTGTCGTCGATCCGCACCGTGCCTGCGCCATCGACGATCGGCTTTTCCAGCGTGAACACCCGGCCGATCAGTGCTTCGGTGCGCTTGTTGAGGAACGGGTTGCTCTGGCTGACGCTGCCCTCGCTCTTCGCAAGGCGCCGCCATACCGGTACCGCCGCGGCCGCAAACACCGCGAACATCAGCAATTGCGTCTGCCAGGACGGCTCGATCGCGAATGACAGCAATCCGACCAGCAGCGCAGCGAGCCCCAGCCAAAAGAGGAACACACCGGGTGCCGCCAGCTCCAGCGCCATCAGGATGAAGCCGAAGATCAGCCAGTTCCAGGTACCTAACGTCGAAAACATCTCGGCCATGACACGACCTCAGTTATTTGCTCAGTTACTTGCCGGTCTCGAAGCGCCGGCGGTGCGCCCCCGCTCCCACCCAACTCGGGTTTACCCGAGTTGGGCCATCTTAAATTGTCGAAGTCGGATATATCCGACTTCGATGGGAGAGGGTTGGGGTGAGCGGCTAAGGTCTATCGATAGTCCGAGACCCTCACCCGGATCGCATCTGGCGATGCGATCCGACCTCTCCCAATGGGAGAGGTGAACGAGATCGCATGCGCCGATGCACTCATTACCAAACAACTGTTACCGCTGCGGCGTCACCGGCGGCGGCGTGGGGCCGGCAGACGGCACCGAGGAGCGGCGGGCGGCGGCCGCGGCGGAGGCGGCGCTTTCGCCGAAGGTGGCCTTGGCGATCTCGCCGATGCCGGCGAGCGAGCCGAGCACGCTGGTGGCCTCGATCGGCAGCATCAGGAGCTTCTGGTTCGGCGAGTCCGCGAACTGCCCGAACGCCTTGATGTACTTGTCAGCGATAAAATAGTTCAGTGCGGCGACGTCGCCCCTGGCGATGGCGTCGGAGACCATCTGCGTCGCCTTGGCCTCGGCTTCCGCTGAACGCTCGCGCGCCTCGGCGTCGCGGAATGCGGCCTCCTTGCGGCCTTCGGCCTGCAGGATCTGGCCCTGTTTTGCACCCTCTGCGCGCAAGATTTCCGATTGGCGCTGGCGCTCGGCCTGCAGAATGTCGGCACGCTTGACGCGCTCAGCCTTCATCTGCCGGCCCATGGCTTCGACGAGATCGGCGGGCGGCACGATATCCTTGATCTCGATGCGGTTGACCTTCAGCCCCCACGGCGAGACGGCGGCGTCGACCACCCGCAACAGGCGCTCGTTGATCTCGTCACGATGCGACAGCACCTGGTCGAGATCCATCGCACCCATCACCGAGCGGATGTTGGTCATGGTCAGCACGATGATCGCCTGATTGAGGTTGGAGACCTCGTAGCTCGCCTTGGCGGCGTCGAACACCTGGAAGAACGCGACGCCGTCGACGGTCACGGTGGCGTTGTCCTTGGTGATCACCTCCTGCTCGGGAATGTTGATCACCTGCTCCATCATGTTCATCTTGCGGCCGACGCGGTCGAAATAGGGAATGATGAGATTGAGCCCCGGCGCCAGCGTGCGGGTGTATTTGCCGAACCGTTCGATGGTCCAGTCATAGCCTTGCGGCACGGTCTTGACGCCGGCAAACAATGTAACAATGACGAGCAGAACGAGTGCAATCGCGAAAATATCAAAGCCAGTCATAAATTCCTCCAATGCCGGCAAGAACCGTCGCCGGGCGCGGTCTCAATATTTGTCGGCAAAGCCGCGGCGCCGGTTCAGCCGGCCGTTCTCAAGTATCAGATATAACGTAGGGAGCCGTTTTACGGGCGCCAGATGTATGGCGGCTGAACATTGGGGAGCGTGTTCGGAATCACTTAACAATCAAATCCAGCCTTTTAATAATCAAATCCAGCAACAATCAAATCCAGCCCTGCAATTCGCGCAAAACCAGCTGGCGGATGACGTCCATGCCGGGTTCGCTGTCGTTCAGGCAGGGGACGAAGGCAAATTGCTCGCCGCCGTTGTGCTTGAAAATCTCGGCGTTTTCCTGCGCGATCTCTTCCAGCGTCTCCAGGCAATCGGCGGAGAAGCCGGGGGTCACGACGGCAATACGGCGCACACCATCTTTCGCTGATTTTTCGATGGTCTTGTCGGTATAGGGCTGCAGCCATTGATCGAAGCCGAAGCGCGATTGAAAGGTAAGGATCAGTTTTTTCGCATCAAGGCCCATGCGCTTGCGCAAGGCGTTCGTTGTTGCGACGCACTGCGCATAATAGGGATCGCCCTTGTCGACATATTCCTGCGGCATGCCGTGGTATGACGCGACGATCAGCTCGGGCTCGAACGGCAGCGTCGAAAGATGCGCATTGATCGAGACCGCGAGCGCCTCGATATAATCGGGGTCTTCGTAATAGGGCGGCGTCACCCGCAGGATCGGCTGCGCGCGCATCCCGGCCAGCACCCGAAACACTTCGTCGCACACCGTGGCCGAGGTCGCCGCGGAATATTGCGGATAGAGCGGCACCACCAGCAGCCGGTCGCAGCCTTGCGCGGCCAGGGCATCGATCCGCGACTTGATCGACGGATTGCCGTAACGCATCGCCCAGTCGACCACGACATGGTCATGGTCCGAGATCGCCGCGGCGAGCTTTTCGGCCTGCGCGCGCGTGATCGTCTTGAGCGGGGATTCGTTTTTCTCGGTGTTCCAGATCTTCTGGTAATCGCGCGCCTTGCGGCCGGGCCGGACGCGCAGGATCACCCCGTTCAGGATCAGCTTCCACCACAGCCCCTGATCCTCGATCACGCGCGGATCGGACAGGAATTCCTTGAGATAGACGCGAACGCCTTTGGCGTCTGATGTGTCGGGGGTGCCGAGATTGACCAAGAGCACGCCGACGCGTTCCGGCTGCGAATCCGGCTTTGCACCTTCAAAGGGAACGACCGTGGTCATGATTTCAGTGGCTTCGCGCGTTGCACCATCCTTGTCAAGATAATGGCTGCTTCGATACTGTCCATGGAGAGCATGATCCGGAAAAGTGGGCACCGGTTTTTCCGAAAAGATCATGCTCCAAATATTAAGGTCTGGAGGAACCATGACGGTTGCCGAATGGTGCGTTTTCGGAACGCTGATGCTGTATCTATTGACGATCACCTCCGTCAAATGGATTGGGCATCGCCGCTTCGACAATGCGAAGCCGCGCGATCCCGTCTTCTACGAGGACCCGATCCGCGCCCGGGCGCTCGGCGCCCATCAGAACGGCATCGAGGCGTTTCCGTTCTTTGCGGTCGCCGTGCTGCTGGCGGAGTTTCGGCTGGGGCCGCTTCGGCTGATCGACGAACTGGCGGTGCTGTTCCTGATCGTGCGGATTGCCTATGTCTTCACCTATCTCGGCAACCGCCCGACGCTGCGTTCGATCCTGTGGAGCCTCGGCTTTGCAATCAACATCGCGATCTTCTTCCTGCCGGCGGTGCGCGGCTATTTGCCTGTTTGACCCCTCATCATCCTTCGAGACGCCGCGGAGTATATCATCGGGCCGCGCTTCGCGCGGACCCGTTGGCGGCTCCTCAGCTGGTCGCGGTTTCTTCTCAACCGACGTGACGCACGCGAATCTTCGTCATCGACTCGCGTGAAGCATCTGCAGTTCGGCAATGCGATTGTCGGCGCGGCGGAGCCGCCGACAAAGCTCGCGGTTGATATTCTGCATCACCATCACATATGCATGGATGTCGGCCTTGTAGCACGCGTAGAGTTTTTGGGCCGTGAGCTCGTACAGCACGGTCGGGCTCTCCGCGACCACGGTGGCTGATCGGTTCTGCATTTCGATGAGCGTCATTTCGCCGAAAAAATCGCCAGGCTCGAGACCCGCCATACGAATTGCGCGCCCCGAATCCCCCAGCTTGCTCACCATGAGCTCGCCGGAGTGAACAACGAACATTGAGCGCCCCGGTTCTCCTTCCGCTACGACAGTGGCGCCGACGTCGAAGCAGCGCTCGACCAGCATTGAGATCAAGAGATCGAGGCTTGCGTCTGAGAGGCCACCGAAGAAAGGCGTGGCGAGCAAGAACGCTTTCAGGTCGGGGGAGCTGACAGCCATGGACGAAATATACTCCCGCTCCCAGCGGCGGCAAGCGGGCCAAGCCCGACGGGACCTATCTATAAATACTTGCGCGGGGGCGTCGGCTGCCGATCGAGCAGGCAGACCGGCCTGATCATTGCGCCAAGAGGCTCCGTGGAGCTGGCGGTCTCTCTCTGACCCCATGACGTGCTTTCGGCTGGCGCCTCTGGGACATGCCGACTGCTTCGAGCGATGTCCGCGGTCGGGGAGTAACCGGAAGACATTCACACTACGAAAATTCCGATCACCAGGATCGTCGACAAAACACTGAACGCGGTGACGTTCGCATCCCACAACCACGGTCCTACCGGGGATCGAAAGGGCGGGTAGCCGTTTTGATCATAGAGGGCGCCGCCAAACAGCTTTCGCGCAACTAGCGTGGCGAAAAAAGCCCCATAAACCGCAGCGCCAAGTGCCCCCGCTAGCAACAACCTTTCTCTCGGAAGCGGTCCGTTCAGCCAAATCAGGCAGAGGGCGATGACTGCGATTCCAGTATAGCTCAGGACCTGCCACACGACGTGGAAGCGTGCGTGCGGCGTCCATGATGGATTAGTTGCATGGGTGCGATTGAAATCGGCTTTGATCGTCAGGAAACCAAATCCGATGGCCGCAAGCGTCAAAAGAATTCTTGATAGCAAATGTCCGTCGCTGATGCTTTCCATTGGCAGCCCTCAATCGAGAATTGTGATCTTCATGCCCGTAGATCATTCCGGCTGTATCCAATCACAATCAAGACCCGGATGGCTACTTCCGCCGTTGCGAAGATTTTCGGTCGACGCCGGGGAACGCCGCCGGGCGCCAAGGCCGTCCTTGATCCCCGGCAAACCGTGCTTGGGATTGCTATACTGCGGCGCGTGTTGCGGTGATCCCAGCAAGGCGGAGACCCTATGGCGAGAGAATTGGAAGGCAAGGTTGCCGCCGTGACCGGGGCTGCGTCGGGCATCGGATTGGCCAGTGCCGAGGCGATGTTGGCTGCAGGTGCGCGCGTGGTGATGGTCGACCGCGACGCGGCAGCGCTGACGACGCTCTGCAACAGGCACGGCGACGCAGCGATCCCGCTTGTCATCGATCTGCTCGATCCAAAGGACTGCGCCACGCTGCTGCCGGGAGTCCTCGAGAAGGCAGGCCAACTCGACATCCTGCATGCAAATGCGGGTACCTATGTCGGCGGCGACCTGGTCGATGCCGACACCGGGGCGATCGACCGGATGCTGAACTTGAATGTCAACGTCGTGATGAAGAATGTGCACGACGTGCTGCCGCACATGATCGGGCGTCGGACCGGCGACATCATCGTCACGAGCTCCCTGGCGGCCCATTTTCCGACGCCATGGGAGCCGGTCTATGCGTCGTCCAAATGGGCGATCAACTGCTTTGTGCAAACGGTGCGGCGCCAGGTCTTCAAGCATGGCATTCGCGTGGGCTCGATCTCTCCCGGCCCGGTCATCAGCGCCCTGCTCGCGGACTGGCCGCCTGAGAAGCTGAAGGAAGCCAGGGAGTCGGGGAGTCTGCTGGAGGCCAGCGAAGTGGCTGATGTGGTGATGTTCATGTTGACGCGGCCACGCGGCATGACAATTCGCGAAGTGGTGATGCTGCCGACTAATTTCGATCTGTAGCGGGCGCGCTCGTTCGAAGGGCGTGAGAAAGAGGGTACTCCTCGCGGTTGCGCCGCCGAACCCGTTGGGCCTTTTAAGATGACTGTGGCGCGGCTGCCACTCGGATCGGAATTTTCTGGCATCACGGCACATGGCGCCGACTCTGTCTTGCCGACCAACTTTGTACCAGCTTACAATCATGCATATGAGCCGGGGAGGCTCGCATGCCAAAGCTCGGCATTTTTGCTGCAGTGATCCTCGCGGCCGCTGGCGCCTGCTGCGGAGTGGAGGCGTGGGCCGCCGACGTCGTCCCGACCGGGGCTTCCGTGGCAACGGCGGCTTCCACGCCCAAGCCATGCACTGACGGTTGGGGCTTTATTGCCACGGACTGCCAGCTGACCTGGCAGGGCATCACAGTCTACGGCGCGATTGACACGGGGTTCGGCTGGCAGAGCCACGGCGCGCCGTGGGATCCACGATCCGCTGTCGGAGCCTCATACTTAATCCAGAAACAGAACAACTTGGCGCTATGGGGCCCTGCACCCAACGCGTTGACCAATTCATTCCTTGGAATCAAGGGAACTGAGCCGATCGGCGGGAACGTCTCTGTTGTCTTTGCTCTGGACGCCGGCTTCGACCCGTATTCCTTGCGATTCTCCAGTGGACCGGGAGCGATTGCTGCGAACGCCGGCATCCCCCAAAACTTTGCCACCGCCTACTCCGATTCAAGCCGAGCGGGCCAGTGGTTCAACGGCCAGGGTTATGTCGGCGTCAGTTCTCCGATCTATGGCACCCTGACCGTTTTCCGACAGAACTCGCTGACCCTGGATGCTGTCTTCGACTACGATCCGTTCGGCGCCTCTTACGGCTTCTCACCCATCGGCTTTCAGGGAATAACCTGCGGGGGCGGCAATACCGAAAACTGTAGAAACTCGACGTCACTGAAATATCGGATCAACGTCGGCCAGTTCCGGGCGGCGGCGCTGTGGCAGTTCGGCGGCTACGCCCAGAACAATGCTTCCAATGGAGCATACCAGTTCCAGGCCGGCGGCGATATCTCGACGTGGGGCAAAGGTGTGCTCTCGCTCGACGCAATTTACAGCCATGTCACAGATTCCGTGTCACTCGCACTTGCGCCGGGAAGCAATAACGCCAATGGCGTGCCGATACCCCCGTTCTTGCCACAGACGCTCACAGCGACGATCTCCGACAATGAAGCCGTGATGCTTGTGGCCAAATACACCAACGGACCGCTGAAGGTGTACGCCGGTTACGAACATATTCGATATATGGCGCCCAGCAATCCGCAGACCGCTTTTACCGATATCTCGGGAAGCTTTCTTTGTTTGGGTTGTGATGCGGTCAACAACACGAATATCAACAATACCGCCTTCGGCGTGAACGGTCTTGGTAACAAGACTTTCCAAGTCATGTGGGCCGGCGCCAAGTACGCTGTTACCGAAAATCTGGATGTGATCGGCGCCTATTACCATTATATCCAGAATTCTTTCTTCGGCACCGCCGCCGGGGGGCCCGCCCCCTGCTTCGGCACCCAGCACCCGCAATGCGCCGGGACGTTCGACGCGATCTCTGCCGCTGTCGATTGGCGGTTTGCACCAAAGTGGGATCTCTATTCCGGGATCATGTTCACGCAAGTGAATGGCGGATTGGCCTTCGGCTTTCTCCAGCGCAACAACATCGCTCCCACGGTCGGATTGCGCTTCCGCTTCTGAAGCTCGCTACGACCGGTCTGTGGGCCGTGCTTCGGACGGCGGCAGGGGTCCGCTGTTGGGCACCGTCGGACTTCCCACCATGTCCGACTTGAGTCCGGAATGCGCGGCAAAACGGACGTCCCCCGACCGCCCTGAATTTATGGATTCGTGCCCAGACTACAAACACGTCACCCGCTCGGCGGCGAGATAGCCGAACAGCCGGCCGAGTCCGAACAGCAGTACCAGTCCGGCCGTGCCGAATTCGATCCCGCGCATGATCAAGGTGCCGCCGCCGTCGCGGCCGGCGCTGAGGCGCTGCGCCAGGCCGCGCGCAGGCGCCGCGCCGCCAGCCGCGGGAGCCGGCGAGTTGATGCCGATCCTGAGTTGAAGGGAGCCTCGGTTCGACGGAGGTAATCCTGAATTTCTAACCTCGGACCATTTCAAGCAGTTCGCTTATCGAGGGAGTGACTAATATCCGACGATCCCAAAGTTGGAAGCGGAGGAATGCTATGTCACACAAAGTGCTACTCGGTTGCGGCATGGCCGCAGGACTGGCCTTCTGCACGCAGGTCTGCGCCGCTGAAGGCAAATACGACATGACCAGCTGCTATTCGGGTCCATCCCACGTCATTCAACAGGGCGATGGCATCACGGCCGGATCATACGACGCCACTGCCATGATGCCTGGTCAAGAAGGTACCCCATTTTACAGGATGTCGGGACGTTGCGTCGGGCAGTTCACCATCATCAACGGCGACTACAGCGAGACTGGCAGTTGTCAGTTTTGGAATGCAGCCGGCGAAAAGATATTCGGCGTGTACGCGCGTAAGGGCGATCCCGCAAAGGCTGAAGGAACCTGGCACCCTGTGCACGGAACCGGGAAATTCGAGGGGATGACAGACGAAGGCAAATGGATGCCTATCGGCCTCCCGCCTGTGCCGAACATGGCAAACGGATGCAACCACGAGTGGGGTACATATACTGTGAAGTGAGACGCGCGGGCTCACGCCGGACGGACCGCCCTGAATCTATGCATTCACGCCCCAGACTACAAACACGTCACCCGTTCGGCGGCGAGATAGCCGAACAGCAGGCCGAGCCCGAACAGCAGGACCAGCCCGGCCGCGCCGAATTCGATGCCGCGCATGATCAAGGTGCCGCCGCCGTCGCGGCCGGCGCTGAGACGCTGCGCCACGCTGCGCGCGGACACCGAGAGCATGGCGATCGCCGCCACCGTGATCGCAGTCCCGATTCCCATCGCAAAAGTCGCGGCGATGCCGGCCCAGAACAGGCCCTGCGCCAGCGCGAACACCAGCACCAGGATCGCGCCCGAACAGGGCCGCAAGCCCACGGCGAAGATCGTGCCGAGGCCGCGCCGCCAACCGCCGGGACCGGCGAGTTGGTCCGGTGTCGGGCCATGGGAATGGCCGCAATGCTCGTCATGGACGTGATCGTCGTGGCCATGACCGTGGTGGTCATCATCGTGGTGGTGATGATCATGGTCGGAATGATGGTGATGGCCGTGATCGTGATGGTGATGCGCCTCGGCCAAAGCCGGCGCCGGCTTCGCCTGCAGCGCGCGCATGAAGCCGCCGCCCTTGGTCCAGACCAGCCGGGCGCCGAACGCGGCGATCAGAGCGTAGCTTGCGATCTCGATTCCCTTCTCCGCCCCGCACATGGTCTTGGCGGTGGCGTTGAGCAGCCAGGCGCAGATCCCGACCACGATCACTGCGACCAGCGATTGCAGCAACGCCGAGGCAAGCGACAGCACGATGCCGCGCCGCGCGGTCTCCTGGTTGGCGACCAGATAGGAGGAGATCACCGCCTTGCCGTGGCCGGGGCCGGCGGCGTGAAAGATGCCATACGCAAACGAGATCGCAAGCAGCGTCCAGACCGCCGAGCCGTCGGATTTCGCGGCGCGGATGGTCGCCGACATCTCGCGATAGAATTCCGACTGCTTTGCCAGCAGCCATCCGACGAAGCCGCCGACCTGCGGCTCGGCGGCGGGGCCCGGTCGCGGGCCGCCGAACGGATTTTGTGCCAGCAGATCATGCACGGCACCGTCGAGCATCATGACGGCGGCAAGCACCACCACGCCAACCCAGAGATAGCGGGCGGCGTTCGATCGAGGGTTTGATGTCACGGGCAATCCACTGTGATCTTGTTGGCGAACATCATGCCGAAGTTCGAGCCGCCGCCCGAAAAATTCTGCTCGCCGAGTTTCTGGGCGCTGGCGGTGCCGTCATTGGGCCGCTGGAATTGCATCTTGCAGTCCGCGGGCGCGCCGACCAGTTTCACCGGGTCCAGGTCGGCATATTTGAAGTCGATGAAGAACTCATGATCGAACACTTCGAGCACGAGCTGCTTTGCCTTGAACGGCGTCTTCACCGGCAGCGTAAAATGCAGCGTCAGAGCTGAGTCCTTGAATTCAAGGAAGTAGTCCACCGGCTCCAGAAAATTCTCCTTCTTGCCGTCGGCCTTGGCGAAGGTGAAGAAGCGGAATTCCTTCAGCGACTCGACATTGGTCTGCGCCAGCGATGCGAGTTCCTCGCGGCTGTAGGCGCCTTTGACCTTGGCCTCGATGCCCTGCAGGGCATAGGTCGAGAACATGTCGTCGAAGGTCCAGGCGTGGCGCACGCCGGTGATGGTGCCGTCGGGCGCATAGATCAGTTCGCTCTTGGCCGTGATCCAGACATGCGGATGCGCCTCCGCCGTCGCGGCGCCCAGCGCAACGCCGCCGGCAACCAGCAGCGCGAGTACCCAGCGTAAGGCGGCCCTCACCTCAGGCCGCCTCGGGCGTTTCCAGCAGCCCCCGGCGCCGCAGCAGCGCATCGGGCTCCGGCTCGCGGCCGCGGAACGCGACATAGGCGTCCTCGGGGTCGCGCGAGCCGCCGGACGAATAGATATCGTCGTGCAGGCGCTTTGCGACAGCGGGATCGAAGATGTCGCCGGCCTCCTCGAAGGCGCCGAAGGCGTCGGCGTCCATCACTTCCGACCACATGTAGCTGTAATAGCCGGAAGCATAATGGTCGCCGGAGAAGATGTGGCCGAACTGGGTCGGCCGGTGCCGCATCGCGATTTCCGCGGGCATGCCGATTTTTTCCAGCTCGGCCTTTTCGAACGTCCGCACGTCGCGGCTGGCGGCGGCCGGCTGGGTGTGGAATTCGAGATCGATCAGCGCCGAGGAGACGAATTCCACGGTGGCAAAGCCCTGGTTGAATTTGCGCGCGGCGAGGAAGCGCTTCAGGAGATCGTCCGGCAGCGGCTCGCCGGTCTGGTAGTGCCGGGCAAACTGCCGCAGCACCTGCGGCTGCTCCTGCCAGTGCTCGTAAAGCTGCGAAGGCAGCTCGACAAAATCGGTGAACACCGAGGTGCCCGACAGCGAGGGATAGGTCACATCCGACAGCATGCCGTGCAGGCCATGGCCGAACTCGTGGAACAGGGTGCGGGCGTCGTCCGGCGACAAAAGCGACGGCACGCCGTCGGCGCCCTTGGCGAAATTGCAGACATTGATGATCAACGGCGCGATCGCGCCGTCGAGCTTCTGCTGGTCGCGCAGCGAGGTCATCCAGGCGCCCGAGCGTTTTGACGACCGGGCGAAGTAGTCGCCATAGAACAGCGCCTTGTGTTGGCCGTTAGCGTCCTTCACCTCCCAGACCCGGACGTCCGGATGCCAGGTCGGGACGTCCTTGCGCTCGGCGAAGGTGATGCCGAACAGCCGGGTGGCGCAGTCGAACGCGGCCTCGATCATGTGGTCGAGCACCAGATAGGGCTTGATCGCGGCGTCGTCGAAATTGGCGCGCATTTGCCGCAGCTTTTCGGCGTAGTAGCGCCAGTCCCACGGCGCCAGCGCGAAATTGCCGCCCTCCTCCGTGACCAGCGCCTGCAGCGCGTCGCGGTCGGCCAGCGCCCGGGCGCGGGCCGGCTTCCAGACCCGCTCCAGCAGGGCCCGCACGTTCTCCGGCGTCTTGGCCATGGAATCCTCGAGGCGATAGGCCGCGTAGGTCGCAAAGCCCAGGATTTTGGCGCTCTCCTCGCGGAGGCTGAGGATCTCCACGATGGCCTCGTTGTTGTCGTTGGCGTTGCCATTGTCGCCGCGGGCGGTGAACGCCTTGAAGACCTTTTCGCGCAGGTCGCGCCGGCCGGAGCTCTTCAGGAACGGCTCCACGAAGGACCGCGACAGCGTCATGATCGCCTTGCCGGCCATGCCGCGCTCTTCGGCCGCGGCCCTGGCCGCCGCCACAAAACTGTCGGACAGGCCGGCGCGGTCGTCCTCGCCGAGCTCCATGAACCAGTCCTGCTCGTCGCCCAGCAGATGGTGGCTGAACGCGGTGCCGAGATGCGCCAGCCGCTCGTTGATCTCGGCCATCCGGGTTTTTGCGGCCTCGTCGAGGCCGGCGCCGGCGCGATGGAAGCGGGTATAGGTCCGCTCCAGCAGTCGCATCTCCTCACCTGACAGCCCGAGGCCGGCGCGGTTCTCGTGCAGCATCGCGATGCGGCCGAACAGCACCGCGTTCATCATGATCGGATTCCAGTGCCGCGCCATCCGCAGGGAGACCTCCTTGTCGATCTCGAGGATCGCCGGATTGGAGTTCGCCGAAACCAGGTCGTAGAACACCGCCGAGACCTTGGAGAGCAGCTTTCCCGAGCGCTCCAGCGCGGTGATGGTGTTGGCGAAGTCGGGCGTGGAGGGGTCGTGGGTGATCGCCGCGATCTCTGCGGCGTGATCGGCAAAGGCCTGCTCGAAGGCGGGCATGAAATGTTCGGGGACGATCTCGGCAAAGGGCGGCGCCTCGAACGGCGTCTGCCAGGCTTTTAGAAGCGGATTGGTGACTGCCGTTTGCTGGGTTTCTGACATCGCAATTCCCG
This sequence comes from Bradyrhizobium erythrophlei, assembly GCA_900129675.1. Classification (GTDB taxonomy): domain Bacteria; phylum Pseudomonadota; class Alphaproteobacteria; order Rhizobiales; family Xanthobacteraceae; genus Bradyrhizobium; species Bradyrhizobium erythrophlei_A. The sequence goes on from FSRD01000001.1 coordinate 140,556, forward strand.
TTTTTCGCCACTGGAGCCCGTTCGGGCTCCAAGCTTGTTTTTGACGCATTTTCTACCGCAGATAAGTCTACGCAATCTGCGTAAACTTGATTGCTATGCGAACCGGTACCCACTTCGCTCGAAAACGCTTTGAACGATGGCCCAATCTATATCACGCGATACGGCATTTTTAGGCCTTTTGTGCTTGATACACGGGCACTTTTCGGAGAGATTGCGGCCCCTGAACAGGACCTGATCCATGAGCCCACAGTCTTCATCCACCGGCAAGAACGAGATCGTCTGGCCGAGCGTCGTCACTGTCATCTCGGCGGCGATCCTGATCGGCGCGGAGGTGTTCGGCGCGGCGTTTGCCGGCGGCTGGGCGCTCGCGATTCTGTTCGGGCTCAACGACACCGGCGCGCACATCCTGCAGGCGGCGCTGTTTGCGATCGGCGTCCTCATCATGGTGGCGTTCATCCGCGCCGCCCAGCGCGTCGAGCCGTTCACAAAACGCGCCTGACGCGGCGCCCGCACAAAACGCGCCTGACGCGGCGCCCGCACGAAGCGCGCTTGCAGCGAGCGAGCGAGAAACCGCTGCGGCACAGGCGCCAAAGCACTTACGCTTTGTTCAGAAGTCTTAACGCCTGTTCATGTTCAGCGCGCCCGAGCGCGGCATTGCAAGCTCGCGTTAGGGAAATTTGCGCACAGCCTAAAAAAAATGTTGCGAAGCGGACTCAAAAGAACTATTTCCCATTTTGCCCAATTTCGCACGTGCCTGTGGTCGTGTGTCAGTCGGTAGGTATCCGGACAAGAGGCCGGACAGCCGCCAAGGGATGAAGAACCGAGGGTCGCTCAGGTCCAAGACTGCAGAGGTCGAAGATTTGAGAGGCCAGCATCTCTCTCAAGAGATGCCGTTGAAGGTGTCTGCATCCTTTGCAACCGTGACTGGCAGCCGGAGGCGAACCGGCGCACCCCGCTCTCAACGGGGGACGCGACTTAAAGCAACGACGGATCGGGCTTTTTTGGTCTCTACCGGCATTCCAACGCCGGCGCGGGCTACTGAAAAGGCTTGTCCTTCATTGCCAGGTGTGCGGGCGGGATCATTCCCAACCAATCCACGGCAGCACAGTCTGGTTTGAGTCTTGTGGCTTCGTTGCGCCTCCAAAGCGCGATGTGGCCGGGGCGCTCATACCCGACATCATTTTTTGAACGGATCCCCGTCGCTGGGCCGTTTGGGAGAGTGCTATGACCGAACGTATTCAGGAATTCCTGCGTCACCGTCGCAGCGAGGGCCAGGACACCGAGCCTTGCCTCGTGGTCGACCTCGAAGTCGTGCGTGACAACTACCAGACCTTCGCCAAGGCGTTGCCGGACAGCCGCGTGTTCTACGCGGTGAAGGCAAACCCGGCGCCGGAGGTGCTGTCGCTGCTGGCCTCGATGGGCTCGTGCTTCGACACCGCGACCGTTGCCGAAATCGAAATGGCGCTGGCCGCGGGCGCAACGCCCGACCGCGTCTCCTATGGCAACACTATCAAGAAGGAGCGCGACATCGCGCGTGCCTTCGCGCTCGGCATTCGCCTGTTCGCGGTCGACTGCGCCGCCGAGGTCGAGAAGGTCGCCCGTGCCGCCCCCGGCGCAAAGGTGTTCTGCCGCATTCTCTATGACTGCGCAGGCGCCGAATGGCCGCTGTCGCGCAAGTTCGGCTGCGATCCGGAGATGGCGGTCGAGGTGCTCGACCTCGCCAAGCGTCTGGGTCTGGAGCCGTGCGGCATCTCGTTCCATGTCGGCTCGCAGCAGCGCAAGGTGAAGGCGTGGGATCGTGCCCTGTCGATGGCCTCGACGGTGTTCCGTGACTGCGCCGAGCGCGGGATCAACCTCACCATGGTCAACATGGGCGGCGGATTCCCGACCAAGTACCTCAAGGACGTTCCTCCGGTCGTGCAATACGGCCGGTCGATCTTCCGCGCGCTGCGCAAGCATTTCGGCAACCAGATCCCGGAGACCATCATCGAGCCGGGACGCGGCATGGTCGGCAATGCCGGCATCATCGAGACCGAAGTCGTCCTGATCTCCAGGAAGAGCGACGAGGATGAGGTGCGCTGGGTGTATCTCGACATCGGCAAGTTCGGCGGTCTCGCCGAGACGATGGACGAGTCGATCCGCTACGCCATCCGTACCCCGCATGACGGGGCGGACATGACGCCGTGCGTGCTCGCGGGTCCGACCTGCGATTCCGCCGACGTGCTGTACGAGAAGATGCCGTATCCGCTCCCGGTGACGCTCGAGATCGGCGACAAGCTGCTGATCGAAGGCACCGGGGCCTATACGTCGACTTACTCGGCGGTGGCGTTCAACGGCATCCCGCCGTTGCGGACCTACCACATCTAAGCTGCCTCCTCTGAGGCCTGACTAACCGGGAGCCGGCTTGCCGGCTCCCATCCCCTCATTTGCGAATTTTTCTGACAGCGCTCCGCGGCGTGCCCCGCCGTTGGAGTGAGGGCTGACGTGCCATGACTGCTTTGCGGAACACCCCGATTACCCTCATACCTGACGCCGCTCCGTTCGCGATCCGTGCGGAGCGAGCTTCAGACGTCGTTGCGCGCGAAGCGCTGCTGGATGCCTGCTTTGGCGACAACCGCCATACGCGCACCTGCCAGCGCCTGCGCGACGGACGCGCGCCCGCCGAAGGCCTTGCCCTCTCGGTCGTGCGCCAGGGTCGGTTGGTCGGAACCGTGCGGTTGTGGCACGTCAGCGCGGGGGGCAAGCCAGCGCTGATGCTGGGGCCGCTGGCGGTGGACGGCACCTGCCGCGGCCTCGGCATCGGCGCCGCACTGATGGACCACGCGCTGGCTGTCGCCAGGGCGCGCGGCCATGGCGCCGTGATCCTGCTCGGCGACGCGCCCTATTACGCCCGCTTCGGCTTCACGGCCGGCAAGACCGGCGCGCTATCGCTGCCCGGCCCGTTCGAGCGCGACCGCCTGCTCGGCCTTGAGCTGCGCGAGGGCGCGCTCGATGGCGCCTGGGGCATGATTGCCCCGACCGGCGCGTTGTTGCTCAGGCCCAAGGCACTCAGGGCGAAGCGCGCGCGGCATGTCGTGCCGCAGGCGGCGTAAAACGCGCGCGATCGCTGCGCGTCGGTGTTGAGGCCTTGCGCGCGCCGGTGAAAACCCCTTAAACCCGCGCCAATCCCGCCTTTCCACGCTCCGAGGTCCCGATGCCCCGCCAGCTGATTTCCACAGGCTCGCCGCTTGAAAAGACTGTCGGCTACAGCCGCGCCGTGATCGACGGCGATTTCGCGTTCGTCGCCGGAACCACCGGCTACGACTATGCCACCATGACCATGCCGGCCGACGTCACGAGCCAGTCACGGAACTGCTTCAAGACCATCGAGGCCGCCCTCAAAGAGGGCGGCTTCGCAATGGCAGATATCGTCCGCGCGACCTACTACGTCACCGACGCCAAAAACATCGAGGCCCACTTCGCGGTCTGTGGCGAGATCCTTGGCAACATTCGTCCCGCGGCGACGCTGCTGGTCGTCGCCGCGCTGGCAAAGCCCGAGATGAAGGTCGAGATCGAAGTGACCGCCAAGCGCCGCAGCGCCTGATCCACCCCTCACCATTTGTCCGCCAGAACTTTCCGGAGAAACCATCCCATGAGCCCCGCCTCGCAGATCTACGCGAAGATTACCGGCCCCATCGTCATGGTCGGCTTCGGCTCCATCGGCAAAGGCACCTTGCCGATGATCGAGCGGCATCTCGATTACGACAAGTCGCGCATCACGGTGATCGATCCCAAGGACGAGGGCCGTAAGGCACATTGCGAGATGCATAATGTAAGATTCATCCAGCAGGGCCTGACCAAGGACAATTATCGCGACTTGCTGACCCCGCTGCTCACTGAAGGCGGCGGCCAGGGTTTTTGCGTCAATCTCTCGGTCGATACCGGCTCCACCGACATCATGGAGCTCTGCAACGAACTTGGCGCCCTTTATATCGACACCGTCAACGAGCCTTGGCACGGCTTCTATTTCGATTCTTCGAAGGGCCCGGAAGCGCGCTCAAACTACGCCCTTCGCGAAGTGACGCTGGCCGCCAAGAAGGCGCGCCCCGCGGGCTCGACGACGGCCGTCTCCTGCTGTGGCGCTAATCCCGGCATGGTCTCTTTCTTCGTCAAGCAGGCGCTACTCAATGTCGCCGCTGATCTGAAGCTCAATGCCCCCAAGCCGAAGACCAAAGCCGAATGGGCCGACTTGATGCGGCAGGCTGGTGTCAAGGGCATCCACATCGCCGAACGCGACACCCAGCGCTCCAAGTCGCCGAAAGAGCCGGACGTCTTCGTCAACACCTGGTCGGTGGAAGGCTTCCTGTCGGAAGGCGTGCAGCCGTCCGAACTCGGTTGGGGCACCCATGAAAAATGGATGCCCGAGAATGCGCGTACCCACCAAGCTGGCTGCGGCGCAGCCATCTATCTGATGCAGCCCGGCGCCAACACGCGCGTGCGCACCTGGTGCCCGACCCGCGGCGCGCAGTATGGCTTCCTCGTCACCCACAACGAGTCGATCTCGATCTCCGATTACTTCACGGTGCGTGACGCATCGGACACGGCGATCTATCGGCCGACCTGCCACTATGCCTATCATCCGGCTGACGATGCCGTGCTGTCGCTGCATGAAATGTTCGGCCGCGCAGCGAAGATGCAGGAAAAGCACCACATCCTCGATGAGAATGAGATCGTCGATGGCATCGACGAACTCGGCGTGCTTCTGTTCGGCCATGACAACAATGCCTACTGGTACGGCTCGCAGCTCTCCATCGAAGAGACCCGCAAACTCGCGCCCTATCAGAACGCCACCGGCCTGCAAGTGACCTCCGCCGTGCTCGGCGGCATCGTGTGGGCGCTGGAAAACCCTAACGAAGGCATCGTCGAAGCCGACGAGATGGATTTCGATCGTCTGTTGGAAATCCAGATGCCGTATCTCGGCCCGGTGAAGGGTTTCTACACCGACTGGACGCCGCTGTCGGACCGGCCCGGCCTGTTCCCGGAAGACATCGACACCTCGGATCCCTGGCAATTCCGCAACGTGCTGGTGCGGTGAACCAGCGAGGCTTCTGAGCAGAAGCCGGCCGGTTCCTGGCGACCTATCCACAGCCATGAGAAGAGCGATGATGACGCGCTTGTCATCGCCGCGTTATCTTCACGCCGGGGTAGTGACCGACTCACCCGCGGGCACGACATGAATCATGCATCACTTCTCAATCCGTTCCACCTGAACCAGGAGCCGGCCAGGCCGGTCCGGATCGTCAATCGAGCGGTAGCGCGATCGAGGCCGGTCTGCTCAAGCTGCCAGTCCGACGACATTATCGCCCACGCCACCGTTCAGTGGAGCAACGAATCGCAGGAATGGGAACTGGCCAGCACCTTCGGTCGGCCGACCCATTGCAATCACTGCGACGGCGCATGCGAGATCACCTGGTTGCCTTTGAAATAGCTTCACTGTGAGGGCAGAAGCTGACAAACGACCCGACTCAGGATGCGGGATCAATGGTAACCGGGGATTAATCACATCGCGCCATTCTGAGGGGTACCTTGTTCTGCGAGGACTCGGAACCGTCGCCGCAGCCTCATTCCAGCGACGGCTCCAAAGTGGAGCGATGCACATGCGCGCCATGATCGCCATCATGCTGTCGGCAGCGACGCTTGCCGCCTGTACGCCCGAGAATAATGACGTGACCGGGTCGATCGGAACCTGCGTCAGGAAGCTTTATAGCGCCTACAATCCCAAGGACATGAAGCAGTGTGTCGGTGCCTGCATCGCCTGCGAAAGCGGCGTCGTCACGACCTGCTCGACCTCCTGCACGCTCAAGGGCGCGCAGTAACCCGCCTGCGGCGTTACTTCGCCATATAATCGAACGCCACCGTCCCCAGCCCCAGCGTCAGATCCGCCTTGAAGTGCAGCGCCGCGATCACCTCGCGCACCGGCAGCCGCGCCACGTCGCAGAGTGCATGGGGAAACAGACCGAGCGCGGCCGGGCCGGTCCAGGCTTCCTTCAGCGTGATGTCCTCGAGATGGAAGCGCACCAGTTCGCAGATCCGCGGCGTGCCGTCGACATGCGGGATGATCTTCAAAATGAAGTTCGGCGCCTTCAGGCTCTTCAGCACGGTGTCGTGATCGACCGGGCGGTGCTTGTAGCCCATGGTGGCTGAGGCGCAGAGCACCGAACCGTAATGCAGCGCGCCGACCAGCACGTCGCTCTCGACGGCGATCTTCGGCGACGCCAGCTTTTTCGGAAATCCCCAGAGCTCGCGGCCGCCGGCGATCGGGCCTTCGTCGTCCAGGTACATCGCATGGGTATAGCCGCCCTCGACGCCGTCGAGGCGGACCGGGATCACCTGCCCGGTTTCGGTGTAATCGCCGAAGCCGGTGGAATCCGGCATGCGGATGAATTCGTATTTGACGACCGAATCAACAATCTCGAGCGGTTCCGGCACCACGGCGGCCAGCGCTTCCGGATCGGTCCGGTAGGTGATGATGAAATATTCGCGGTTGTAGAAACGATAAGGCCCTGGCGGAAACGAAGGGTTGGTCAGCGGCATCGAATACGCGGTTCGCCTGACATCGTCGATCTTCATTGCTTGCCTCATGGTGTCGCCCTCGCTTTCACGCGATGAGCGATTATGGGGCAGCCAGGTGACACAGGCGAGACTGTAAAATCGGCAAGCCAGTCAAAACGGCGTCAGAGATCGATGCGTCGTAGACCGTAGGTGGGCAAAGCGAAGCGTGCCCACCATTGAAGACGACGATGTGGATAGATGGTGGGCACGGCGCAAGGGCGCCTTTGCCCACCCTACACCGCGCCCCGGGATGACAAGGTGGGGAAACCCTACTTCTCCTTGATCGGCGGCGCGGTCTTTTCCGCTGGCGCCGGCGGCAGCGCGGGCTCAACGCCCCTCTTCTGTGCTTCGGCATCCGGACGGGCCGGCTGCGGCGGAACGTTGGACGGCCGTGTACCCGTCGTGACCGGCTCGGCCGGAGCCTGCGGTTTGGTCTCCGCGCCCGGCGTCGACTGCAACGGCGGTGTTGCCTGCGCCATTTGCTGCGAACCTTGGGTTTTGAGTTGGGCCAGCGAAAGGCCAGAAATCACCAGTCCGGTCGCGACCAGCGCGGTCGCGAGCAGAAGATCCTTCGCGTAGCCGCGTTTCCTGTCCTCGGGAGACATATCGTTCACCGCAAAATTGTTCGCGATATCAACGATTCCGGCGGCGCATGGTTCCGGCGGCGCAGCGCCCGGAAAGCTTGCGAAAATGCCTCAAAAGCAGCGATTAGTCCTTGGTATTCAGTTCCCAGGTGGCGTGCCGAACGCCGGGCTGCCGCTCCAGATCGGCGGCCACCGTGTCCAGCTCTTTGGGATCGATGGCGGTCGAGACCAGCGTCGCCACGATCTCCAGCAGATCGTCGCCATGTTCGGCGACTTCGACATCTGCGACCGGATATTTGGCGCTTTCCAGCCTCTCCACCAGATGGTCGCGCATGCCAGGCAATGCTGCCGGGGTGACCGCGAGCTTGAAGTAATAGGTCGCCTCCGACGAGCGCTCGTCGAGCGGAATGCGGTTGATGGCGTTCACCAGCGGGCGCAGCAGGGTGTTGCCGGCGAGCACGAACACGGTGAGCGCCGTCGCCTGCGCGATCATGTCGGCGCCGGCGCAGGAACCGACCGCGGCGGAGGCCCACAACGTCGCCGCGGTATTGAGGCCGCGCACGTCCATGCCCTGCTTCATGATGACGCCGGCGCCAAGGAAGCCGATCCCCGAAACGACGTAGGCAATCACCCGCACCGCGCCGTCGGCCCCGTTCAGATGCATCGCCAGATCGACGAAGGCGGCCGCACCAACGGCGACCAGCACATTGGTGCGCAGCCCCGCGGTGCGCTGCCGGTACTGCCGTTCGGCGCCGATCAGGGTGCCCAGAATGAACGCCGCCGCCAGGCTGATCAGCGTGTCGAGAAAATCGGCCGTCTGGAAGGTGGTCAGGAATCGCATGCTGGCTTCCCAGAGCGTTTTCGAGCGCAGTGGATACCGGTTCGCGTGAAGAAAACGTGTTAAAGCAAGAATCTAGAGTTTCGGTTCTGATTCAATCAGAACCGAGGCCCCCTAGGCGAGAGACATGACGGTCCTATCACAACTCCAGCAACCCCGCGTCGCCATCCTCGGCGGCGTAGGCCAGCAGCGTACCCTTGGCGTTCCAGCCCAGCCCCGATACCGCGGCGCCGCCGTTCCGGCGCACCAAGATCTCCGCGCCGTCCTCGAGCCGCACCATCAGCACGGTGCCGTCGCTGTAGCCGGCCGCCAGAATATCCTGCTTCGGATGGCAGGCGACCGCGGAAACCCGTGCCTGCAACGGCGCCAGCATCGCCGGCTCCTTGCCCATCGGGCCATCCTTGCTGCCGAACGGCCAGACGATCACGGTATCGGCGCCGGAGGTGGCGAGGCCCTTGCCGCCCGCGCTCCACGACATCGAACGGACGCGGCCGGGATAACCGCTCATCCGCATATGCCGGTTATCGGCCAGCCGCCAGCCATGCATCGCCGGCTCGTGCATCGCGGTGACCAGGAATTTGTTGTCCGGACTGAACGTTACCGCGAGATGCGAGCCGGCCCATTCCAGAAACTCCGGCTGCGCGGCCATGTTGGGAAACCACAGCGTCACGCCGTTGTAGTGCGCGACCGCCAGCCGCAGGCCCTTTGGCGCGAACGCCAGCCCGCCGACCGTCGAGGGCATATCGAAGGATTTCTCTTCGCCCTTGCCGCTGCGCACATAGGCGGTCTTGCCGGCCGACCACGCCACCGCGCCGTCGGGTTGAAGCGCGACATTGTCGATCCAGCGCCGTTTGGCGTCGGTCGCCAGCAGCGTCACCTCGCCCTTGGCATTGAGGGCAACGACCTTGCCGTCATCGCCGCCCATGACGATGCGCGCGCCGTCGGACACCGCGCAGAGGATGCCGCCGCCATGAACGGGAGTTTGCGAAATATCGCCCCTGGCGCTGACCACGGACACGCTCTCCTCGGCGCCGACAAAGCAGGCGTTGTCGCCGAGGAAATGCACCGAGGTGACGGCGTGACCGAGCGGCAGCGGCCGCACTTTGTCGGTCACCGACACGATGGAGGCGGATTCGCCCGGATCGAACTCTTTCATCACGTGGTGATACAGCCTTCGAAACCATCGCGGATCATCTGTTCCGGCAATTCGCGGCCGATGAAGACGAGGCGGCTCTCGCGCGCCTCGCCGTCCCTCCACTTCCGCTGGTGATCGCCCTCGAGCATCATGTGGACGCCCTGGAACACGTAGCGGTCGTCGTCGTCGGTGAAGGCCAGGATGCCCTTCGAGCGCAAAATCTTCTGGCCTTCGCTGGCGACCAGGTTCTGCAGCCACGGCATGAATTTGGTCGCATCGAGCGGCTTGTCGGATCGCAGCGACAGCGATTGCATGTCCTCGTCATGGTAGTGCTTGAGGCCGCCGTGACTGTGGCTGTGATCGTGGTGATGATGGTCATGGTCATGGTGATGATCGTGGTCATGATCGTGCCCATCGCCGCCGTCCAAAAATTCCGGTTCGATTTCGAGGATGCGGTCGAGATCGAACGCGCCGCGCTCCAGCACGTCCGACAGCTTGACCTTGCAGCGCTCCGTGCGATGCAGCTTGGCATAGGGGTTGATGGCGCGGATCCGGGCCTCGACTTCGGCGAGTTCCGCCTTGGAGACGAGGTCGGTCTTGTTCAGCACGATGACGTCGGCGAACGCGATCTGGTTCTTGGCTTCGGGGGCATCCTTGAGCCGGTCGCTCAGCCATTTGGCGTCGGCGACGGTCACGACCGCATCGAGCCGGGCGTGCTTTTGAACGTCCTCGTCGACAAAGAAGGTCTGCGCCACCGGCGCCGGATCGGCCAGCCCCGTGGTCTCGACGATGATGGCGTCGAACTTGCCCTTGCGCTTCATCAACCCGTCGAGGATGCGTACGAGGTCGCCGCGCACGGTGCAGCAGACGCAGCCATTGTTCATTTCGAACACTTCTTCGTCGGCGCCGATGATCAGGTCGTTGTCGATGCCGATCTCGCCGAATTCGTTGACGATGACGGCGTATTTCTTGCCGTGGTTTTCCGACAGGATGCGGTTGAGCAGCGTGGTCTTGCCGGCGCCGAGATAGCCCGTCAGCACGGTCACGGGAATTTTAGGGGAGGACGGTTCAGACATAACAACTCCGAAAGCGGGGACTTCTGGCGCGCCCCGGCCGGCAGGGAGGCCCCTGCCCTAGTTGGCGAGCGCGCTGGTCAGGGCCTTTATATTGTGCCTGACCATATCAATGTAAGTGGGGGCAGCGCCCTTTTCGGGCGTCAGACTGTCCGAATAAAGGGTCCCGCCGACTTTGGCGCCGGTTTCGGCCGCGATTTGGCGGATCAGCCTGGGATCGCTGATATTTTCAAGAAAAACTGCCGGAATTTTCGCGGTTTTGACCTGGGTGATGATGCCAGCGATATCGCGGGCGCTGGCCTCGGATTCCGTCGAAACGCCCAGCGGCGCAATAAACTCGACGCCGTAGGCGGCGGCGAAATAGCCGAAGGCGCGATGGGTCGAGATCACCTTGCGGCGGGCATCCGGAATCTGCGCCACAGCCGCGCGGACCTCGCGGTCCAGGCCATCGAGCTTTGTCAGATAGGCGCCGGCATTGGCTCGAAAGGCCTCGGCATCCGCGGTGTCGGCGGCGACCAGCGCGTCGCGGATGTTGGCCACATAGAGTTTCGCGTTGATCACAGATTGCCAGGCATGCGGATCGGCGTCGGAACCGAGCCTGAGCGGCGCGATGCCAGAGGTCGCGGTCACGATGACGGCCTTGCCGCCGGCGGACTGCACCAGCCGCGGCAACCAGCCCTCGAGCCCAAAACCGTTTACGATGACGAGTTTCGCATCCGCGATCTTTTTCGCGTCCGCCGGCGTCGGCGCGTAGACATGCGCATCGCCATCGGGGCCGACCAGCTCCGTGACGCTGACGCTGTCGCCGCCGACATTGCGGACGAAGTCACCGAGGATCGAGAAACTCGCGACCACGTTGAGGCGATCCTGCGCGCGGGCGGGAAGGATGGCCGTTGCGATCATGAGAGAAATGAGCCAGAAACGCCGCATCGCCGTTACGCTTCAAGATGCCGGCCGGGGAACATCTGCCGGACCAGCCCGCTGACGCTGCCGAACAGCACCGACACCACGTAGAGCCCTGCCGCCACCAGAATGATCGCCGGGCCTGAGGGAATCTTTGTCCGGAACGACAGCACCAGCCCGGCATAGCCGGAGATCATCGCGCTCGCGACCGCGATGCAGATCATGCCGGTGATATCGCGCGACCAGAACCGCGCGATGCCGGCCGGCAGGATCATCAGACCGACGCCCAGCAAGGTGCCGAGCGCATGAAAGCCGTTGACGAGGTTGATGACGACCAGCGCCAGGAACGCCAGATGCGCGGGCGCGCCGGCGCGCGAGACCGTGCGCAGAAACACCGGATCGACGCATTCGATCACCAGCGGGCGGTAGATCACCGCCAGCACCAGCATCGTGATGGTGGCGTTGAAGGCGATCACCAGCAGCGTCTGGTCGTCCATCGCCAGGATGTTGCCGAACAGCACGTGCAGCAGATCGATATTGGTGCCCTTGATGGAAACGATGGTGACGCCGAGCGCCAGCGACACCAGATAGAAGGTCGCCAGCGACGCGTCTTCCTTCAATTCGGTGGTGCGTGCGACCACGCCTGCGAGGATCGCGACCGTGAAGCCCGCGATCAGGCCGCCCGTCGTCATCGCGAACAGACTGAGCCCGGAGATCAGGAAACCGATCGCAGCACCCGGCAGGATCGCATGCGCCATGGCGTCGCCGACCAGGCTCATCCGCCGCAGCATCAGAAACACCCCGATCGGCGCGCCGCCGAGCGAGAGCGCGATCACGGCCGCTAGCGCGCGGCGCATGAACTCGAATTCGGTGAAAGGCGCGATCAGCGCTTCGTAAATCATGGGAGGTCAGGCCGCCCGCGAAGGCGCGTGCACGACACAGGCGGCGGCGCCATCGTCGAACGCCTCGCACATCCGCCGCGCCTCGATGAGGTTTTCCGCGGTCAGCACCTGCGCGGTCGGGCCCCACGCCACCTCGCCACGGGCCAGCAGCAGGGTTTCAGGAAAATGGCTGCGCACCAGGTCCATGTCGTGCAGCGCCGCCAGCACGGTGCGTTTTTCGCCGTGCCAGCGCTTCACCAGGGCGAGAAGATCGGCCGAGGTTTTGGCGTCGATGGCATTGAACGGCTCGTCGAGCACGATCAGCCGGGCGTCCTGCAGCAGCACGCGGGCGAACAGCATGCGCTGCATCTGACCGCCCGACAGCGTGCCGATCGCGCGGTTCTCAAAGCCGTTGAGGCCGACGGCCGCCAGCGCCTGCACGATCTTGTCCCGCTCCGTCTTGCCCATGCCGCCGAAAAATCCGGTGGAGCGCCACAGCCCGGTGCCGACGAAATCGAATACCGAAATTGGAAAGCTGCGGTCGATATCCACGCTCTGCGGCAGATAGGCGATATCCCTGTGGTCGAGACCGCCGCGCGCGATCGACCCGGCGAGCGGTTTGAGGATCCCGGCGATGCCGCGAAACAGCGTCGACTTGCCGGCGCCGTTGGGGCCGATCACCGCCAGCAGTGCGCCTTCGGCGACCTCGCCATCGAGGTGATGCACCGCCGGATGCCGGTCATAGCCCAGCGTGACGTCGCGGAATTGCAATTGCGCGGCCATGCTCACCTCATCGCCAGCCAGACGATGGCCCACAGGACGGCGCTGACCGCGACCGCAGCACTTAGCCTGGAAAGCACGGTCATGCGCAGGATCGACCAGGGTGCCGCCTGCGCCGGATGCGGCGTCGCCGGCCCATGGCTGTGGGAACCGCCATGGGCGTGGCCGTGGTGATGTCCATGGTCGTGGGAATGGGGATGCGCCATTCCATAGATGTTATATTATAACATTACCTGAGTCCACCAAGGCAGGCAGCCTCAGGGCTTCCCGATCGCCATCATGATCGCCGCTGCCAGGAACGGAAACGGCACCGACACCGCCGCGCGGAACCAGACGAACCGTGCCGGCATGAACGGGATTTCCCAAGGGATCGGGGCTGGCGGCCGGTAAAGGAGGAATCACGGCGGCGATGTAGACCGAGCCGATCACGCCGACGGATATCCACCATTGCCGATCAGATCTCGCCTTCCAACGCCTTGATCTCGGCGACCACGGCAGCAAGTAAGGGCGGAAGATGCGCCGTCACGGTCTCCCAGACATAGGACGCGGCGACGTTGTCGTATTGATGCCGGTAGAAATTGCCAACATCGCGGATGGATCGCCAAGGTAATTGGGGGTGTCGATCGCGCAAATCGTCGGGCAACCGGCGGCTTGCTTCCGAGATAATTTCCAGCGCTCGCGTCACAGCATAAATATGCAAACGCGACTCGCTGAATCCTTCGCAGGTGAAACCCTCGACAAATTCACTGGCGAGCACGACATTGTCGCGAATGTCGTACAGGGCCAGCTTGATGGACTCAGAATGCATAAACGGCTTCGCGCTCGGCGAAAGGCTTCACATGAGGTTTGAGCGCAATTCGGTTTGAAACATCCACGCGCACCGGAAACAAATCTTCGATGCTGTGAACGATTCCGACATACTTGAAAACATCCATCCGAGCGTCCGGCGCGATTTCAAGCAAAATGTCGATGTCGCTATCAGGGCGGGCATCGCCGCGGGCGCGCGAGCCGAAAAGAGCGGCATGGCTCACGCCTTGAGCCTTCAAGGCGGCTTCATGCTCGCGCAACTTGGCAAGGATGTCCTGCTTTTCCATGGGATGCATTCTACCAGAACCGCCGCTTCCCGGCAGTCCAAAACACTGCGCGCCCTTGGTCATTGCCCATGATATAAAAAATCCTTTATTGTCAATTGCTTGATAGGCGTCTCGCTCCTCACCTCACGGCTTCCCGATCGCCATGGCGATCGCGGCCGCCAGGAACGGAAACGGCACCGATACCGCCGCGCGGAACCAGACGAAGCGCGCCGGCATGAACGGGATTTCCCATAGGATCAGGCGCTGAAAGGCGAACAGCGCCCAGGCGACCACATAGGCGATCACCTGCGGCGGGCCGCCGCCGACCTTCAGCGCCACCGCGCCGATCGAAAACCCGACCACCGGGCCGCCCGGGGTCGCAGCACCCGCGATCACGGCGGTCAGCACGCCGAGCCAGCCGCTGTTGGGGCCGAGCCAGCCGGTGATGACTTCGGCTGGAATGACGGCGGCGATATAGCCCGAGCCGATCACGCCGAGCGCGATGCGCGGCACGATGTTGATGAATTCGAGCGAGCCTTCGCGCAGCGATGACACCAGCACCACGCGGCCGCGCCGCCAGGCGATAAATCCGACGGCAGCGACCGAACCCCAGAGCAGGATATCGATGAGCAGGGCGGCGCTCATGGCTGCGGCTCGCCCTTCGGATACATCCGCACGAACACGAACCGCCCGAGCGCGCCGGCGAGAACCGGGATCGGCAGCGCGATCACGATCCGCCAGATCGTGAAATCGACACCCAAGATCGGCAGCTCCCAGGCCACCGCCCGGCCGTAACCGATCAGCGTCCAGCTCACCACCATCGCAATGGTCGCGCCGAAATCGGCGCCGACCGTGAGCAGGGCCGCCGCCACCGGATAGGCCGTGAACGGCCCGCCCGGCAGGATGGCGCCGAACGCGGTGCCGATCAGAAGCCCCTTCAGTCCGGATTTCGGCCCGAGCGAGCGCGACACTTTTTCGTGCGGCAGGATTTCGGCGATGAAGGCGCCGAGCAGGCAGCCGGCCAGTACGCGCGGCAGGATGCCGCCGAACAGCGTCAGATCGTGGGTCAGAATTTCCAGCACCCCGCCGATGCCGTCGCGCCGGTAGACCAGCGTGGCGCTGACCACGACAAGCACGGCAATGAACAGCATCGACCAACTGATCGGCTTGCGGACCCGCAACGGCCGCGGCTCGGCTTCCGCGTCATCGGCAGGCGCCGGGTCTTTCAAGGTAGATTCTGACAAGGCAATGAGTCGGACGGGTGATGGATTCCACCCTGCTTAGTCCCGGCGTCGCACTGAAGCAAACGGAAGCTGGACGATACCCATGCGCTTCTCAGGGATGCCCATGCGGGAGTGACACGCGGCCCGGTTCAGAGGTCAAGGTGAAGGCGAGCAGACGGTGCGGCGCAGGCAAAACAAAGGGCGGCAGCGAAACGCTGCCGCCCCAAACTTCACTCGAATGGATCAGACCTTGCCGAACAGCTCGTCGACATAATCCCAATTCACGAGATGATCGACGAACGCCTTCAAATAATCCGGACGGCGGTTGCGATAGTCGATGTAGTAGGAATGCTCCCAGACGTCGCAGCCGAGGATCGGCGTTGCGCCGTAGCACAGCGGGCTCTCGCCGTTCGCCGTCTTGGAGACTTCGAGCTTGCCGTTCTTGACCTGCAGCCAGCACCAGCCGGAGCCGAACTGGCCGACGCCGGCGGCGGCGAAATCGGTCTTGAACTTCTCGAGCCCGCCGAGGTCTTCGTTGATCTTCTTTTCCAGCCGGCCGGGCAATTTGCTGCCGCCGCCATTCGGCTTCATCCAGCTCCAGAAATGCAGATGGTTGTAGTGCTGGCCGGCATTGTTGAACACGGCCGGGTTCTTCCCGAACGATCCCTTGACGATGTCCTCAAGGGATTTGCCCTCGAATTCGGTCCCCTTGATCGCGTTGTTGCCGTTGGTCACGTAGGCCTGGTGATGCTTGTCGTGGTGGTATTCCAGCGTTTCCTTGGACATATGGGGCGCAAGGGCGTCGTGGGCGTAGGGCAGATTGGGCAGCGTAAAGGTCATGGGGTGATGTCCGAACTGGTGGGAGACGTGATCTAACGGGAACCCTTATAGAAGGTTCCATCGCGCTTAAACACCGCAATTTGGCAAAGCGGGTCCTGCTCCGGTAACTACCCTCTGCGGCCGGCGTATGACAGATACCTGCGCGACGGGGACAAAACAGCATGAGCATCGAAATCGACGTCCTGAATGGGGACGCCTCGTGGAAATTGGCCGAACCGCTGATGGAGGCGGTCTGGCCGCCCCATGTGCTGGAAAAGCTGCCGTGGGGCGATGTCGTCTTTGCCCATGCCGACCTCAGGGTGCTGATCGACGCGCCCTCGGGCGGCCTCGCCTGCCATGTCGGCATCTATTTCCGCACCGTCACCTGGAACGGCCGCAAGGTGAGTGTCGGCGGCATCGGCGGCGTTGCGACCCGCGAAGACTGCCGCAGCCGCGGCTATGCCAGCGTGGCGCTCAACGCCGCAATCCAGACCTTGCGCCACCACGAAGCCATCAGGTTCGGACTGCTGTTCTGCGAACCGCACAATTTCGCATTTTATGCTGCGCGCGGCTGGCATCCCTTCACCGGCGAAATCTACGCCGAACAACCCGGCGGGCGAATTCGCTTCGAGGCATTGGCCCCGTTCGTTCACGATATCGGGCGGGCGCCGCGCGACGGCACCGTCGACCTATGCGGCCTGCCGTGGTGACCCCTGCACGGCCATGGGTGGCCCGCGCATCGGCCCGCCAATAATATGTTAGCCGTAATCTTTTGAATTAAGGCCGACCGATCGCTGACGCATGACCATTGACGCCCCGATCGACGCGCGCCCGATGGCCGTCCCGATCAACAGCCTGTTGACCGCGCCGATCCTGCCGACGCTGTTGAAGCTCGCCATCCCCAACACGATCGCGATGTTCGGCAGCACGTTGGTCGCGGTGGCCGAAACCTCCTATATCGGCCGGCTCGGCACCGAGCCGCTGGCCGGAATCGCGCTGGTGTTTCCCTTCATCATGCTGACGCGCCGCCGCGCTGGCGCTGCACGCCGCCATGATCGGCGTCGGCGCCGGACTGTTCTTTACATTGATGATGCTTGGCTTCGGCCGCGAATTCTATTTCTCGCTGGGCGGCCGCGGCGGCGTGCTCGAACAGTCCATACAATATTCGCAGGTGCTGTTCTCCGGCGCGATCTCGATCTGGCTGGTGAATACGCTGGCCTCGGTGCTGCGCGGCACCGGCGATATGCGCCTGCCGTCGGCAACCCTGATCGCGACCGCGATCGTCCAGATCGCGGTCGGCGGCGGCTTCGGCCTCGGGGTGTTCGGCCTGCCGCGGCGGCCTACTCCTATTTCGCTCTCGCCGGTCCCGCCTTCGGATTCTTCGGCGTCGGCGCCTGCCTCTATTTCGCGGCGCAGGGCGCGGCAAGAGTTGGCGGGCCGGTGCTGGCCGGCACCGGACGCCTGCTGCTGGTGGGCATCGGCGGCTGGTGGCGTCGGGTGCGCCGGCCTGGACCTTGTTTGCGCTCGTCGGCGCCGCGATGGTGGTATACGGGCTCGGCACGGTGCTGGCGATCAAGGTCACAGACTGGGGCAAATAGCCCCAGCGGGTTTGGCATTGCACAAATTCGATTTGTTGTTATTCAGGCCTGCTTTTCGAGGATGATTCATGGCCTGCAGATTCGCATTTTTGGTCGCAATGTTGATCGCGTTGCCGGGCGCATTGCCCGCACGCGCGCAGACTGCCGGCGATCCGTCCGGCCTCTGGCTGACGCAGGCCGGCGATGCCAAGGTGCGCGTCAGCAAATGCAGCGCGGGTATTTGCGGCGTCGTGGTCTGGCTGCGAGAGCCGACCGATCCCGCCACCGGCAAACCTCAGGTCGATGACAAGAACCCCAATCCGGCCCTGAGGCAGCGCCCGATGATCGGGCTTCCGCTATTCTCTGGCATGCGCGCCACCGCGCCCGGCAAATGGTCCGGCCAGATCTACAACGCCGACGATGGCAGCACCTATGCCAGCAACGTCTCCGTGACGGGTCAGGACACGCTCAGGGTCGAAGGCTGCGTCGGCGCGCTGTGCGGCGGCGAAAACTGGACGCGGGCGGGACGCTAAGTAGAAATTGTCCTCATCCTGAGAGTCTAACTCAAAAAGCGATCAATAAATTCGGGCATTAACGTCTAGCTCGTCATGCCCGGCCTTGTGCCGGGCATCCACGTCCTTGCAATCTCGCAGCAAGAAAGACGTGGATGGCCGGGACAAGCCCGGCCATGACGAAAAGTGAATCAATTTCAAGCTATAAGCGAGCGCCCTGTAATGCTGGCTGCTTTTTCGATCAGGCTCTGAGGAGCTGCGTCTTCGCCGCGTCTCGAAGGATGAGCACCGTGGCCTCATGGTTCGAGACGGCGCAAATGCGCCTCCTCACCATGAGGAATGAAACACTTCATGCCACCATCGCCTTCAGCGCTGTCGCCGCCGAGGCATAACCGCCGCGCGCGCCGTCGATGAAGTGGACGTGGTCGCTGCGCATCACCGACGGCGTGAAGCAGGTCATCATCGCGGCGTCCTGCCGGTGCAGGCCATAGCGCACGATCCCGCTTGAGGCTGCCGCCACCAGAATTTGCGTCAGCCCGCGCTCGAGCTCCGGCGTGCAGTCGAGGATCATCCGCAACCCGTCGTCATATTTGCGGAAGTCGGAATTCTCCACCACCTGCTGCACGTAGGTTTTAGGCACGAAATTGCCGACCTTGATGCCCAAGCGCATGACGACATAGGCCCACAAGGTAACGGCAAGCACCACGCCGCGGCGCTTCAACAGCGAGCCGCCGCGCGCCGCACGCGCCTCGTATTCCACACCCTGCGGCGGCCATCGCAGCGGCGGACCGCCCGGCGGCACCGGGCGTCCCGCATCAGGGCTGCGCTCGGAGAGCGCGATGACGTCCTCGATCACCTTGCGGAAGGCGCGCGGATCGGCGTTTTGCGCCGGCACCACCAGCACCGAGAGGATGAGACCGCGCGCGGAAGGAATTTCCTCGAACCGGCACGAAAGCCCGGATAGATCGGGCTGCGTGCCCGGAAACGCGGGCGCAATCGCGAACTCGCCGCGCTTCATCGCCGCATCCGCCCAGCCGAGACCACCGCCGGAAAACATCGCATAGGACAGATTGGGCGATGGTCCGAACCGGGCAACGCGGACATCTAACCCCTGTGCGCGGACCGCCGCGACCGGCACCAGCGCCACCCGCATCACGAGGTCGAGACTTTCTTCGACCCAGGTCGCGGTCGCCGCCAACGCCTCGCGCGCGCGTTCGAGATCGCCGGGCGACACCGCAAAGCTCGCGCCATCGCCGCCGAACACGAACGGAAATTCGCGGCCGTCGAGCGCATTGGTGACGGCGGCGATGACCGAGGCGCCGGCCATGTTGACCGCCTTGTAGCGCTGCGCCGCGATCGCCTTGGTCGATTCCACGATGTCGGCGACGCCGATGCTCCAGTCGTCCGGCAACGGCGAATACAGCGCCGGGTCCATCAGGCTGCCAAAGCCGCGAAAAACCGGAATGCCGCCGTAAAAGGTGTCGGTTCCGTGGGTCATGGTGATCCGGACTTGTCCCGTGCTCGAAGCTGTCTAGCAGATACGGCCGAATTTGGCATTCGGTTCGCGCGGCGGCCGGACGAAATCCGAACTCCCGCGCTGCAACTGTGTCCTACTTCACCAACACGTCACTTCCTGGGTTGTACTCATACTCCCGACAATCAGGCAATCGGATGGAGTGCCGCCATGACCCTTGCCTATGGATACGTCAAGACCAAGGTGACCTCGGAGCCAATCATGAAGCCGTCGCGTCATGGGCACGAAACCCAGTATCACCTGCACTGCAATCTGCAGGTCGATGGCGCCACCTGGGACGTCGCCGTCAATGTCGGCACAAATGACGCCGACGATCTGCTCAAATACAAGCTCGCGTTCGACTTCCGTCACCCGTTGATCCAGACGCTGGCGGCCGCCAAAGCCGGCTCGCACGATCTGACCGGGCAGGCCACCCTTCCCGCGCTCGATTTCATGCGCAGCGATCTCCTGGCCAATACCGGCAAGTGGCGCGACAGCGACGTGATGGACGGCTCCGACACCGCCGAACCCGCGGGCTCGCTGAAGCGACTGCTGTCGAAAGCGCATCAGGAAAATCTCGACGTCTATATCTTCGGCCGCTTTTACAGCGAAGGCGACGGCCTGCACGACGTCCACCTCAATCAGGGATCAACCCAGAGCTTCATCCATCGCCCGGGCAATGATTCCAACGACCACAACGACGTCTGGCAGGACGGCGCGGTGCTGGTCGATGTCGGCAATCCGGAGTGGGCGGCGTATTTCTCGGCATTCAACCAGCAACTGGTGCCGACCGACGACCTCGGCAATCCCCTGCCGGGTGGTGCTACGATTTGAGCGTGCTCATTCGGATTACCTCGCCCCGCTTGCGGGGAGAGGTCGGATCGCTCTTGCGATCCGGGTGAGGGGGACTCTCCGCACACTCACGTCTATCGAATTTGCTGAGACAGCCCCTCACCCCGACCCTCTCCCCGCAAGAGCGGGGCGAGGGAGAACAGTTACCCCTTACCCACCCCGCGCAGCACCAGCTGATTGAGCCGGTTGGCGAACGCGGCCGGGTCTTCCGGCAATTCGCCGTCCAGGATTTGCGCCTGCTCCAGCAGCAGAAACGACAGATCCTGCGCGGACTCCTTCGCACCGGAAATCGCGCCAACCAGCGGATGGCGCATGTTGACCTCGAGGATTGGCTTGGTGACCGAGCCTTTGTTCTGCTGCGCCAAAAGTTGCTCGAGCATGCGATCGCGCCCCGCGCCGCCCGCGACCAGGCACGACGCGCTCGTCGTCAACCGCTGCGACGCCCGCACGTCCGACACGCGGTCGCCGAGCGCGTCCTTGATGACGGCGATGGTCGCGGCCTCGTCGGCACCCGAATTGTCCTTTTCGTCGTCGGCCTTCTCCTCGAGCAGCGGGATCAGGCCGAAGTCGACATCGCCCTGGCTCAGCGACTTCAGCGGCTTGCCGCCGAAATCCAGCGGCGCCGAGGTCCAGAACGCGTCGACCGGATCGGTCAGCAGCAACACCTCGATGCCGCGGGCCTTGGCGGATTCCAGCTTCGGGTTCGACTTCAGCCGCTCGATGCTGTCGCCGGTAAGGTAATAGATCTCGGTCTGGTTCGGCTTCAGGTCCTCGACATATTGCTTGATCGAACGCTTTTCGCCCGACGTCGTGGTGAAGCGCGACAGCGCCAGCAATTTCTCGCGCCGCTCGTAATCCTCCCAGAGGCCTTCCTTGATGACGGCGCCGAACGCGTCCCAGATTTTTGCGAACGTCTCCGGCTCCTTGTCGCCGAGCGTTTCCAGTTCGCCTATGACGCGGCTGGTCACGGCCTTGCGGATTTGCGTCAGCTGTGGATTGTTCTGCAGCATTTCGCGGGAGATATTGAGCGGCAGATCCTCGCTGTCGATGACGCCGCGGATGAAGCGCAGATAGGCCGGCAGCAGATCGGCATCGTCGGCGATGAAGACGCGGCGGACATAGAGCTTGACCTTGCCCTTGCGTCCCTGGTCGAACAGGTCGAACGGCTTTGTCGATGGCGCAAACAGCATCACCGCATAGGACTGCCGGCCCTCGGCGCGGTAATGCAGCGTCATCGCCGGCTCGTCGAAGGCGCCGGCGATCGATTGGTACGCCTGCTTGTAGTCTTCCTGCGTCAATTCCGATTTCGGCCGCTGCCACAACGCGCTGGCCGAATTGATCTGGCGCGGCTCGCCTTCTTCGGGAACCAGCTCGATCGGAAACTGGATGTTGTCGGAATAGGCGCGGACGATGCGCTCGATCTCGTAGGTCTCGAGATATTTTGCCGCGTCCTTTTTGAGGTGCAGCACAATCTCGGTGCCGCGCGCGACCCGCTTGCCGTCTTCCTCGCTGGCCGGCGCGATCTCAAAACCGCTGCCGCCCGATGATGACCAGGTCCACGCCTCATCGGCGCCCGCCCGGCGGCTGGTGACCATGATACGGTCGGCGACCATGAAGGCGGAATAAAAGCCGACGCCGAACTGGCCGATCAAATTGGCGCCGTCCTTGGCCTCGGTGAGGCGGGACAGAAAGGATTTGGTGCCGGAGCGCGCGATGGTGCCGAGATTGTCGATCAGCTCCTGCCGGTCCATGCCGATGCCGCTGTCGACCACCGAGAGTGTGTCGGCCTTCTTGTTGGGCTGGATGCGGATTTTGGGCGGCGCGCCGTCGGAAATCAGATCGGGCGCGGCAATCGCCTCATAGCGCAGCTTGTCGCAGGCGTCCGACGCATTCGAGATCAACTCGCGCAGGAAAATATCGGTCTCCGAATAAACCGAATGCACCATCAGGTGCAGGAGTTCGGCGACCTCGGCCTGGAACGGCTGGGATTCGGGGGCGGTGGTGGTGTTCATGACGGGAACTCGGATGAAAAAACGGGGTGCCAGGAAAGCCCTGATATAGCGATACCATCCCGGATGGCAACGCTATCCCGGATAGCAACGCTATCCTGGGCGGCAAGATTTTTGGAGCTGATAGCGGCCAGGTCGGGGCTCGGGGCCCGGTTTAGTCCGAAATCGCCGCAAGATACCGCCGGACCGAAGCATCGAACGCAGCCTTGGCGCCCGCCGCGATGTTGCGCTCCCACCACGCCCCGTAGATGCGATCGAACGCCAGCGGCTCGACCGCGCCGGCGATCCTGCGCACCGACGCCGCATTCATGGGAATGTAGTTCGGATAGCTGTACATAAAGCTCAGGGATCGCCGGTCCATCGCCACCATGGCGACATCGCCGGTGAGCAACGCCCCTCGGCCGTCGGCGCCGGCGCGCCAATGCATGATGGTGCCGCCGGCGAAATGCCCACCGGTACGAACGAGGACAATGTCATCCGAAATCCGATGGCTTTCCCCGGACCACGGCACGATCTCAGGGTGCGGCCGCGTGATCCACTGGCGATCGTCGCCGTGAAGATAGGCCGGCACGCCGCCGAACGCGTCGCTCCAGTCGGCGACCGCGCCGTAGTAATGCGGATGCGAGATCGCGATCGCCTTCAGGCCGCCGAGCAACCTGATGTGGTCGACCGCCTCGCTGGTGACGAGGGGAATGCAATCCCACATTACGACGCCATCCGGCTGCGGCACCAGCAGCGCGCGCTGCCCGATCGCAAAACCCGGCTCAACGCCGATCCCGGAAATCCCGAGATCGTCTCGCCAGACGAGCCTGTGGCGTTTCGCCAGGTCCTCCCGGGCAAGCCAGGCCTGCCCCTTCCAGTTCACAAACTGCCGCTCGTCCTCGCAGATCGGGCATGACGGAGGCGGCGCGGCGCTTTCGGGAAACTGGGCACCGCATTGTTCGCAAGTCCAGAACGGCATCAATGGCTCTCCAATCCGAAGAGAAAGGTAACGCAAAATGAAGGGGGCGGAAGCACAAATCAAAGCGCGTCAACCGGGCATGGCTGGGGCGCTTTTTATGGCAGGACGGTTCGATTCAACTGCTGCCCATTACGGCGCTGGAGGCGGGCGGGGTGTGGCATACGACGCCGGCGCTCGATCTCCTCGCCTTCCTTCCGGACAGGGATCGAACGCCGACGGCCCCTTGCAGACCGGCACCGGCTTCACCGCAGCGAGATTCGCCCGCGTCGCATAGTCGTTCTTGCTCCGCGTATCGACACGCTGCTCGAGTGAGTTTTTCCTTCAGCAAACGGATCTCGGACGTCGCGCTGTCGTCGGTGGCGGTTTGAGTGAATCGCTTCGGAAACACGCCTCAGCCTGTTGCGAGGCCGAGGCGTGTCCGGGAGTAGTCATGGAGATGTTTTAACAAGTTCGGCTTGCGCCTGACGGGGGAGAACTCACTCGCTCTCTCAGGACAGACGCGCGCCTCCCTCAGAGGAGATATCGACGGCTGAAGCAAAACATTCCCGGCCGGATGAATTTTTTTGATGGTCCGCGTCGGCGCGACACCTCAATGGAACAGATGAACCAGTCCGATGCCGATCGCGAGCAACGCGAGCAGGGACAGCGTGACCGCTGCCGTCACCTTGCCGCCAATGCCGGCGAGAAGACGAATATCGACACCGAGCCCAAGTGCGGCCATCGAGACCACGGTCAGGAACGCCGCGATCCTGGTGACGGGCGCCACAACGCCTTCCGGGACCAGCTGGAAGGAACGAAACGCGGCAAGGACGAGAAATCCGATGATGAACCAGGGCACAAGCGTGAACGGGCTCATGGCCTTCATCGTCAATCCGTCCGCCCGCCTGCGCGACATCAGGATGGAAAGGCCGACCACGACCGGGCCCAGCATCAGCACGCGTGTCAGTTTCACCAGGGTTCCGATCTGGGTGCTGACCAGACCGGCGGGCAATGTGGCCGCGAGCACCTGCGGGACGGCGTAGACCGTAAGCCCGGCAAGAATCCCGTACTGCGTCGCCGATAACCGCAAGAGCGGAATCAAGAGCGGCAGACCCAATACCATCAAGACGCCGAGAATGGCGGTAAAGGAGATCGAGGACGCGATGTCATCGCTGTCGGCGCCGATGACGGGCGCCACCGCCGCGATCGCGGAGTTTCCGCAGATGGAATTGCCGCAGGCAATCAGGATCGCGAGCCTGGTCGACAGGCCGAACATTCGACTGAGGCTGTAACTGACGGCGAGCGCAACGACGACGGTGGCAACGATCGCGGCCATCAGGAGAGAGCCGGCGGCGGCGATCGCAGCGAAGCTGATCGACGCGCCCAGCAGCATCACGGCGAGTTCGAGCAGTTGCTTGGCACTGAATGCGATACCGACCGACCAGCGCTCGGGCGGATTCCAGACAGCGCGGATGGCGGCTCCCAGCAGGATCGCGATGACGAGCGCCTCCACATAGGGATGCGCGAAGGCGCGCTCTTCCAGGCTCTGGGCACCCAATGCGACCAGCGAAATCAGCGCACAGAGCGCGGCGCCGGGCAACAGGGAGGTCAGCCGGCTGACCGTGCGTCCCAGCCGGCTTCGGGAATTGGAAGGCTCCGTGTCTTCAGGCACAAAAACTCTCCGCTGTTAGAAGAATTTATGCGCTGAACCCGCAATTGAAGATAATATCTTTTCGGCCTGCCCCCATAGAGAGAAGTTATGTCCCTCAATCTCCATCTGCTCCGCTTGTTTGCCACCGTGGTCCAGACCGGGAGCTTCTCACGCGCGGCCGATATCCTGAGCATCAGCCAGCCCGCCATATCCAAGGGGGTAAGGGACTTCGAGTTGCAGGTAGGCTGTCGCCTGCTGGACCGCACCCGGAAAGGCGTGCGGCCGACCCGGGAAGGACAGGCGCTTGCCCGGCACGCGGAAACCCTGTTCGCAGCCGAACGCGCCGCCGAAGACGAGCTTCGCTCGCTGCGCAGTCTCGACAGCGGATCGCTCCGCGTCGGCGCGAGCACCACGATCGCGACCTACATGATCCCCGAATATCTCGGCATCTTCCACCGGACCTATCCGGGTATCGATCTCCACATCGTTACCGCCAACACCCGCGACATTGCTGACCTCATGGCACGACACGAGATAGAGATCGCGCTGGTCGAAGGTCCGGTGGAAGACGACAGTCTGGTCAGCGAGCCCTGGCGGACCGACGTCATGAGCCTGATCGTCGGGCCGCTTCACCGGTTTGCGTCATCGAAAGGCCCGGTCGACTGCAGGGAACTCGAACAGGAAATTCTGATCGTGCGGGAGCCCGGCTCCGGTTCGCGTGAAGTCGTAACACAAGCGCTTGCTGCGCAACGGGTGGAGCCGCTAAGAACACTGGAAATCGGAAGCACCGAAGCGATCAAGCAGGCGGTCGCCGCCGGTGTCGGCGTATCGATCGTGTCGACGGTCGCCGTCGCCGACCAGGTCAGGCTCGGGCGCCTCAAGGTGATACCGCTCAAGGACCTGCGCATCGAACGCATGCTCTGGCAGCTGAAGACCCCGGGCCGGCTCGATATTCCGGCGGCCACGGCCTTTGAGCGCATGATCCGCGAGCCCATTGGCGAGCAGGCGGAACGCAAGCGCGCGCAGGTCAGGCTCAGACGGGATTAATGAACGCGAAGATGCCGCCGCTGCCCGGTTCGAAGTAGATCGCGCGTGCAACGACGATCGTGAAAACCAGCAACCAGAACGCGGCTGCGCCGAGCCACATCAAGCGCTTCGAAGCCCGCCCGCGCGAACCTGCCGCGTCGGCAAGCGCGTTCGACATTGTGACTGGATCAAATTCAGGCTTGCTCACAATCGCTTCCACTGATCGCAATGACTGGGATAGATGTCGCGAATTTCGGCCGGGAAGCAATGGAAGCAAAATGCCTTTTGATGCGCCGGGCTGGAAGCTTGTTCTCGATCCCAATGCCGGACGATGGTTTCCTTCTCGACAGCTTGAATTGGACGTCAGAGACACGACGGTCCAGGTGCTGCGGTCAATGCAAGCGTCGGAACAGAATTCCCGGTAATATACTGAAATTACTGGGGTTTGGTCGCGCCGACTGCAGCTATCTTTTCCGCGCGTCAGAAAACGCGGTTTCAATCACGTCACCGATTGGCTGCCAAGTTCGACCGTCGAACTGAACCAATCGCAGCTGTCTTATCGGACGAAAGTTCTCGGGACCCGTGTTGATCTTGACGCCCGGCAGCAACGCGGAGGGCTCATCTTCCCTCAGTGAGGCTGCTTGTCTCATCACGTTTTCGCGCGAGAGATCGTCGCCGCATTGTTTCAATACCTGCGCGAGCGTTTCAGCGGCTGCGTAGCCGTAAAGCGCGGCGTTGCTGCCCTTGTCTCCGTTCGGATAATACTTCTCCATGAAGGACAGCCAGTTCTTGATCCCCGCATCATCCTTCCATGCCGGGTCACTTGGATCTTTCAGGAAGGATGCCGAGATCACGCCCGCGGAGTTTTCAATACCCGCCGGATTCAAGGCGTTACCTATCGAGGCGGCCGCATCGTTCAGAAGGACGACTGGGTGCCAATGCATATCCGCCGCCAATCGAATGACATGAGAGGCGGTGGACGGTACGCCCGCAAAAACCAAAATCTCGGCACCCGAGCGCTTCAGGATCGAGACATGTCCATCGATAAACTGGTCTGCGATATCGAAGGCAACGTCGACGATGATCAGGTGGGCCAAATCGCCAAGTCCTTCCTCAATTCCCTTGAAGATGTCCCGCCCGAACTGGTCATTCTGCCAAAGCACTACGATCTTGCGCTGCGGATAGGAGGCCTCGATGTAGTTAGCGTAGATGCGACCCTCGGCACGGAACGACGGTTGCCAGCCCATGGTCCAGGGAAACGCATCCGGCGCGATCAACTGCTCGGCGCCCGAGTCAACGAACAGTTGGGGAACCTTCCTTTCATTCAAAAAGCCTCGCACCGCCAGATTCGCAGCCGATCCAAACGACCCGAACATCAGCAGGACGTTGTCTCTCTCGACCAATCCACGGGTCAGGTCGAGCGCAACGGTTGGATCGGATTTGTCATCGAGGGAAATGAAACGGACCTTGCGGCCGTTGATGCCACCGCGATCGTTGATCATGTCAAAATACGCGGACTCGGCCTTTCCGATAGCTGCAAATTCCGCCAACGGTCCGGTATAAGGCATGAGATTGCCGATACGGATCTCCGTTTCGGTTGAGGATTGCGGAGACATCGCACTAGCCGACACCAGCGCTATTGCGAGAACAAGGAGCAGACGGCCCGCCAATTTCATCTTCATGCCTCGAATAATCCGCCTTCGAGTTTGCGATGGTTTGCCACAAAGCCTTCTACTTATTGATATAGGTCAATGGTTATCTGGTTTCGCCGGGCCTGGCGCGCGGCTCTAAAATCAGGAAATAACTTACAGTCGGATACGGCACCTTCGGGCAATTGCGCAGTCAGGCTTCTGGCATTCGTTTCGCTGGCGCATGTTCGACCCACGCATCGCGTTCTCGTGAGAGGCGACGGCCCCGGTTACCCCAAGTCCGGGGCCGTTGTGCGCGCGGGTGCAACTGATCGCCATCCCTTTACGTCAGACCTCCGCCACAACTTGGCAACGAGAAACCGAACGCGTGCCGATTCAAGCGAGACGTTGAGCACCATCTTGCTTGCAGGAGACCTCTGTAGGCCAATGGCAGGACCGGTAAGCGGCCCTCAATGGCCATTGATCAACGCTATCCGCGGCATTCCATACGATGCAGATTGAAACGATCACGACGAACGTGTTTGGCTTTTGGTGGTTGGTCTTCCTTGTGATTTCGGAAATACAGACGAGCGACATATTCGTATCCAAGACGAGAACTCTCGTCGCTCCCGAGACCATCATCATGTCTGGTCGCTCCAAACCTGATCAAACCGTCGTCAGGCGACAGCAATTCTCCCGTTAGCTGCGCTCTAACCAGGCTGGAAGTACCTTCGCGGTAAATATCGTCAACATTTCTTGCGAGTGACCTCGAGTCACCCGCAAGAAGTGCATCAGCGACACACGTATGCGCCATTTACAAGAACGCGGACGCAAGCCGTGCCTGCAGCTGCGGCACCGACAGCCGCTCCTCCCACGACCGCCCGGCGCGTTGTTCGACGCGCAACGCCGGCAACGCTAGCGGGGGTAGCTGGTCGTCCCACCCTGGCTTCGGCGCTTTGGATGGACAGCGCAAGGCCGCCGCTTTGCGGCAAGTCGATCGAGGCAAATATTCCAAAACCCAGGACGGCAACAGCAAGCAGCATCCGTTTCGCGTTAAACGTCTTCATGGCGACCTCCCTTGGCGGGTTAAAACAGTGCGGTCAGTTTTAGGACGCAGCTGGTTCTCGGCTTGATTTGGATCAATTGAGTGGGAATTGTGAGGCCACCCGTGGTCGGAACCTGTTTCGACGTTGATGCTGCGGCGCGGCATTGGGAGACAGGAACTCGCGCATTGACTGGCTGGGAATGGACTAAAATGTGGCGCTGGCGCTTGGCATTTCGAGCGCTCTGTCCATCCCACTCGCGGTTTGGGTGTTTCTCAAATGCTGGTTTGACGGTCAGCACGGTCCTAATTCGGTCCGTGGCACAAACTGCACTGGGCTGCCCGCCGATTTGGACCTAGTCTTGGTGGCGTTATGAAAGATGACCTTGTGTTCCAAATTTGCGTCATTGGCCTGGGACTGCTGCCGGTCGCACTAGCGTTTATTGTGCTGTTCATGCGGTAAGACCGCCTCGCTTGCTTGTCACGGTGCTTTAGAAACGGAGCGGGAGGAGTGAGGTATTATCAAGCAAATCATAGGCCATCACTTCAGCGATATCGCGATCCTGCTGATGTTAGCGGCGAACTCCATTCCCGCTCTCGGCCCTTGCAGTTCGATGACGACGCCTTTCGCATTCCGCAGGTGAATGCCTCCGAGGCCGCCAATGAAGGCGCCGCCAGCACCGGCGGAGCTGTAGGTACCGGCAAAGTCGTTCACCTCCCTTATGCCTGAAGCCCATCCTTCCAGCCGTATGATAGATGCTCCAGCTGTAACACCCAGGCTGAGACCGGAAATTCTGAATGGATAGTCGCGCCCGAGATACGACAGAACGCCGCTGCCGCCACCGGCGCCCATCATCAGACCCGCCTTCACGAACTTGACCCGGACGTAGCCGGCCGCCTGCCCGAGCGATGATGTTTCCGGAACAACTACTGCGAAGAGCGCGATCACGGCGACGCGAAATGCAGACAACTTCGTTGCAGCTTTGCCGCGTTCAAGGGACCGCCACATCGATCTTCTTCCAGGTCTGATCGGGATCGAACAGGTACGTACGCCTTGCGATGCCCTCGGTCCGGTTTCCGAGATCTTTCTCGTAAACGGTACCGGCATGATTGACCATGAAGGTCATGACGCCGGAATTTCCGTACTCGGCGGGATATGCGATCAGCGCGAAGCCGCCGATCATCTTGTCCTTAACGACGTAGTTCAACGCGCCGCCGGGCGCGTTGGGGCCCTGCCCCTTCAGGATCCGAAAATAGTATCCATGATAGGGCGCCGCCTGCTCACCGACCTTGTACCCTTCGGCCGACGCCTGCGCCGCTAGTTCGCCAAGCGGACTCGGATCGCGATCGTCGCGCCAGAACAACCCGTCCTTCTTGCCGGGGCTACTGACGATGCGCTGGGCGTAGACTCCCGACCCCTCACCGGTGCGATCCTTTTCGGCATATTCGTTCTGGGCATCCACGAAGGCCAGACAGGTTTGAATGGCGTCCAGTTCATTGCGTCCGATGCGACGATACAGAATCTCGATACGCCCCGCATCCGAGTCGAATTCCCAGCCGCTCTTGTTGTTGACCAGGGGGATCGGGAACGGGAAGTCATCCGCACCCAGGATGAGCGTGGCCTTGTTGTTTCCTTCCGCTTTGACAGAATGCTTCGCGTCATACGCGGAGAGGAACCGTTGGCGCATCTCGGCATCGGCGACATCGTCGCCGGATTCGACAATGTCTTCGGCGCCGTGACCAAGCACCTTCAGAATGATGTCCTTCGTGCCGGTCTTGACAGCGGCGGCCAGCGCCGCCGCGGCATCCTCCGGCGAGGGATAGGCTTGCTGAGCCTGGGCCATGGAGATCGACAGCGCCAACATCAGGATGGCAGCGACGGTCGCCGACGCGCGATGAAACCGGAGCGGTTGAAACATGATCATGGCAAGACCTCCGATGGCGTCGGAATCCTCGCGCCGCCGGCAAGCCAGTTGCGGTAGGAGCGGAACTGCAGCCCCAACTTTTCGTAGTAGACGCGCAGATACCCGTCCTGGCCGCGGGTCACGGCTGCCGGCATCAGGCGCTGCACTTCCTGCGCGATGACGCCAACATAGGCCTTGCTGCTGCCGAGATAGCTGAAGCGGTAGTAGCCGAGGCCATTGGCGAGATGATCGAGCAATACAACATCGTGCTTCAATGCGATGTCGGAGCGCCGTCCACCACCGCCGCCACCGCGGAAGCCGCCTCCTCCGCCACCGCCGCCGCCTCGGAAGCCACCGCCGCCGCCGCCACGGCCGGCAAAGCTGGGAGCACCACCGCCCCGCGGACCCATGCTAGCCATGCTGGAGCGACCGCGGGCCGATTGCGCAGCGGCCGCCCTACCCGACGACACGTTCAGGGCGGAGCTGCGACTACCGCCACCACGCGCGGCGTTGCTGCCGCGGTTCACGGCCTTGGCACGATCGCCACCACCCTTGGCGGCCTTGGCACGATCCCCAGCACCCTTGGCGGCCTTGGCACGATCGCCGCCGCCCTTGGCGCGATCCGCTGTGCTCGGGCGATTGCCGCGGTCACCGGCACCACCGGCACGATCCCCGACGCGGTCGCCAGTGCGATCGCCGGCGCGATCTCCAACGCGATCTCCTCCGCCCGGCCGATCCTGCCCCGGACGAAGCACCTGTTGCCCGTCGCGGCCGCGGAAATCCATCCGATTCGAGGCGCCGGCCTTCAGATTGTTGTTGCCGAAGCGCTGCTGAACGTTGGCATTGTTGTATCGCACCCCCTGGCGATGCACCGGATTGTGCTGCCAGTTGTTCCCGATGTTGTTTATCTTGTTGTAGTGATTGACGTAGAGGTTGCGGTTGCCCCAGTTGCATCCGCCGCCCCAGTAATTGCCCCAGCGTCCGATCGCCCAGCCGGCGCCGAAGGCGAGGCCCGTCGCGATCACGCCCGCGCCGATATAGGACGGGTAGCCGAAGTAGTAGGGTGGATAATCCGTGTAGGGCCAGCTTCCATAAACCGTCGCCGGATCATAGTACGGGACGTACATCGTATCTGGATCGGCCGACTCGATGACGATCGCCTGCCTGCTTTCCTGGGTCTGAACGCTGACCTTCTGCTGCTTGGTGGTGACCAGCTTCTTGTTGTCATAGGCCTTGGAGCGAAGGCGCTGGATCGCGTCCATCACGTCCGGCTGCTGCGCCAGAACCGCGTCGCCGAGGTTCTTGGTCCAGTCGACCTTGTCGCTCATCATCGAAATGACGTCCGGCGTGCTGGCAAGCGCCTTGACGCTGTCGTCCCAGGCCTGCTTGTCGACTTCCTTCTTCAGGGCATCACCCTTCAGATTCTTGCGCTCCTTCAGCCAGCGGTCGGCCTGCACCACTTCCAACGGATAGGTCGACGCCGCCAATACGTTTGCCAGCAGCTCGTCAGGATAGAGCGCGATCGGCGCAACCAGTGCTTCGAGCTGCTCCGGCTTCAGCAACTCGGCACTCGGCGGCGGTTGGCTCGCCGGTTGTGCCTGGCTGCTGGGAGCAGATGGCTGGTCGGCCGTCTGCGCCAAGGCGGCGACAGGGATCGCCATCAGCAGCGCGAGCGCAATCAGAATCTTGCCGCAGCGGAGCATCACACCCTCCTTTGAGGTTCCTCGCGGCGAGCATCGGTCCGAGGCAAGGTCGTTCCTTGATAAAGATCAAGGAAACCCCGTTACCGCGCGCGGCAGCGCAAGAGCAGCGCGGCCGCCTGGATCAGGCTGAAGTTGATCTACCGCGGCAATCGGACGCCTGTCTGAAAAGCGCACCACCCGACACGCGATTCTCCGCAGAAATCTGTCGGTGGTATGCTTCGACAATGGTGCGGTCGTTCGTCCGCTAGATCTGACAACGGTGATATGTCACGTCCATTCCTTCCATGCCCGGAAATTCTCGGGTGATGGTGTTGTCATCGAGCACCTTCAGGAAGAACTGGACGTTTGAAACCATGATGCCAGAAGCACAGGCGACGACCAGATTGATGAGCTGATCGCTTTCCTTCCTCGACTTGATCAGGCAGCTCTCGAACTTCCCTCTCAGACGATTGGCTTCGGCGATGAAGCCGCCGCCGTACACGCCGGAGAAATTGGAAAAATTTACCTGGTTCGCGCGTCCTTTGCGGGCGAATACCTTGCTGCATTGGTCAGCGCTCGTGGCCCATGCGCCGGTGAGCTCGAACGCGTTCACCTGCTGCGGTATTGACAGGCCGGAGCCAGCCGCGATTGCCGCGGCAAGAACCAGCTTACGAAGCGCAATCATCGGCTTTCCCCTCGAGCCTCCGTCAATGACCGCTGAGTACCAGTGTCTTGATGGGCACGAGCAGTGCCTGGATGCGCAGCAGCAACGCATGCACCAGTCCGACGCCGTCGATGACATGCAGGACGATTTTCCGGCCCGTGCTGGTCTCCTTCGCAACGATTTCCTCGTGGTTGCTGGTATAGGCGTTGACGATGCAGCTGCTGCCCGCAGTCACACCATCGAGACCGCCCTTATAGAGCGGCTCCAGAAACACAAGGATGGTGCCCGGTCTGGCGATATTCTGCGGATCGACCAGCTGCTCCCCGGTTCGGAACTGTCCGGCGGCGATGTAATCCTGCACGGTCGTGACGACCATCGGAATGATCACCCAGGGTCTCGATATGCAGGTCGCTTCCGCGACCATCCCTTCCTTCATGACCTGGGCCTCGATCTGGCCAAAGCCTGCCTGCAGAGACTGCTGGCCGGCGCCCTCCGGGATGAGCACCCCCGCGGGCCGCATCAGCTGATTGACCACGTCACCGACACGAACCAGGAACTGCTCCACACGCCCATCGACACCGGCGCGAATGAACGTCTTGTCGAGATCCACCTGGGCCTGAGCCAACGCGGCCTCGCCACTTGCTTTCTCCGCCGGTAACAGGGTTGAGACCCGCAAAACCGACGATTGCGTCGCGGCCATCGCGGCATCGATTCCGGCCTGTCGTTGATCGACCAACACCTGCAACTTTTCGATATCGCGTTGCGGCACGATACCGGGATTGCGACGCTGCAAGTCGGATTTGACATCCAATTCGTCCTTGGCCTGCTGATACTCGGCCCTTGCCTCCTGGATCTGGGCTTCGGACCTGGTCACGTCGGCTTGTGCCGTCGTGAACGCGGCATCAACCTCGGCGACTTTCCGTTTGGCTGTTTCGAGAGCAGCCTCCTGCTTTGAACTGTCCAGCCGGAACAGGACCTCCCCTTTCTTCACCGCCTCGCTGAATCCGACATTGACTTCCGCGACTCGTCCAGATCCTTCGGGGAGTATCGGGACCGTGCGAAAATACAGCGCGGCGCTGGTCGTTGAAGGATGAAAGTAGAAGATCATGGTGATCAGCGACACCGTGAGCATCAGGCAACCCGTGATGCCCCATCGCAACTCGTACCAGATCGAAAAGAACGTGATCTCCTTGCCGAACCGCTTGCCCTGGACATAGCGACGGAAGAGGTAGTCAGGCAATATCGTCAGGAGGGAGCAGATCATGAGTTCAAACATGGCCGTGCACCTTCTCCTTGGCGGGACGGGATTGTTCCGTCGGCGGCGGACCGGGTTGAGCGGCCTCGCTCGCCTCTCCCGGCGCCGCATCGGCGATCTTCTCGACGGAATCGGCAATGCTGCGCAGCGGCGTACCGAAATCGGGGATATCGATCAGCGCGAGCAGCAGGCCCGCGACCCAGAATGCATGGATATGCGTGAAGAGTGAGATCAGGCCGAGGACGGCCACGATCTCGAACTGCAGCTTCTGTGACTTGTGCGCCATCCGTTCGGGAAGGCTATGCAGGCGCCAATAGAGCGTACCCACCCAGAGCACGGTGGCGACCAGGAAGATTCCCACCACCACCATCAGCACATCGGTCCCGCTCCCAGGGGCGAGGTAGAAGGGCAGATGATGCGGGGCCATCGGATGAAGCTGCTCGCTCAATATGCTTTCTCCTCGAGAAGACCTGAGTGGGTAGATACAGCTTGGGTACGTCGCGCGCGGGATTTCTTGATTTGGATCAAGGGAACAACATCGACCGAAACTAGCCTAGCGCCAACCATCGAACGGAACAACCATTCAGGAGCCATCAGCCATGCCCGACAGCATCGATGATCTCATCCCCAGCGCGACGCAGATTCGTAAGGAAGCGGCCCTCAAGGAGGCCGAAAAGGCAGACGAATACGCGCGTCTTGCAGCTGCCGCCGAAGCCGAGAAGCGGGCCTTGATCGAGCGGCTAAACCGTCCGTCAGGCAAATCCGAGGAAGAAAAAATCCAGCTCGCCTCGACCATCATCCAGCGGGCGGTGCGAAACGGATTGACGGAAGTGCAAGTATATCGGTTCCCCAACTCGCTGTGCACGGACAAGGGCCGCGCCATCAATCAGCAGGAGGCGGGCTGGGAAAACACGCTGACCGGAATTCCAAAGGAAATATTTCAGCTCTGGGCCGACTACCTGAAACCCCGGGGCTATCGCATCAGCTACCAGATCATCGATTACCCCGGAGGCGTGCCGGGTGACATCGCCGTCACCATTGCATGGGGAGACTGAGGGCAGTTCTTCCGAATTGAACCTCAAGCAACGGAACGATAAACATGTCAGCCGAAGAGCGTGCGACACGGATGAAGCGCAAGGTCTACGAGAAGGAGCTGGCAAAGCTCCAGGTGCAGCTTTGCCATCTCCAGGAATGGGTGAAGGCGAACAAGCTTCGGGTCATCGTCCTGTTCGAAGGCCGGGATGCCGCCGGCAAGGGCGGCACGATCAAGGCGATCACGGAAAAGGTCAGCCCGCGCGTGTTTCGTGTGATCGCCCTTCCCGCGCCGTCGGATCGCGAAAAGTCGCAACTGTTCCTGCAGCGGTATATGCAGAATTTTCCGGCCGCAGGCGAGATCGTGATCTTCGACCGGAGCTGGTACAACCGCGCCGGCGTGGAATATGTGATGGGTTTCTGTACGCCGGCCGAGCACAAGCGTTTCCTTTCACTCTGCCCCCAGATGGAGCAATACATCATCGAAGGCGGCATCATCCTGATCAAGCTCTGGCTGGAGGTCGGAATGGACGAGCAGGAGCGCCGTTTTGAGGCGCGGATCGCCGATCCGCTCCGACAATGGAAGCTGAGCCCGATGGATCTGGAATCGTACCGACGGTGGTATGACTACTCGCGCGCGCGCGACCTGATGCTCAAGGCGACCAGCACGAAGCACGCACCATGGTATGTCATTCGCTCCGATGACAAACGCCGGGCACGGCTGAACTGCATTGCGCATCTGCTGGAATTGATCCCGCACAAGCGCATGCGGAAGGACAAGGTCAAGCTGCCAAAGCGTTCCGACAAGGGACGCTATAATGACCAGGCGGGCTTGCGAAGGGTGAAGTTCGTCGCGCAGCGTTACTGAGAGGATCGGGCCGCGCAATCGCGGCCCGATCCGGTTCAAGATCTACTTCAAACGTACCGTTACCCCGCCAACCGCAGCCGACACTTCAGCGCCGACCTTCGGGCCGCTGAGCTGCAAGATCACGCCGTTGGCGTTCTGCAATTGAACGCCTCCGGCGCCGGCCGCGACGGCACCGCCGGCGCCAACCGTGCTGTAGGTGCCTTCGATCGAAGCTGGCCCCTTCAAATTCAGTGCCCGCCCAACGAACTTGGTGGTCGAGGCTCCGATCGTGAAGCCGACGCTCATGCCCGATACGGTGAAGGGATAGCGCTTGCCTCGAAAGTCCAGCACCCCCTCGCCGCCGCCGACCCCGACGATAAACCCGCCCTTGGTGAAGACCACGGCGACATGGCCGGTCTCGGCGCGTGACGGTGTGCTGAAGCCGACGACGCCAGCAAGCAGGATAGCGAGAAGGCCACGTGTAACAAATTTCCTCATGATTTTCTTTCCTCTGAACTATGACATCAGCCTATTGGGCCAGGAGCATTGCGAAGTATCCGAACACGGTAAGCAGGATGCCCGACACGGCATAGCCGACCGGAAATCCGATCCAGGGAACGGAACTCTGGATCTCAACCGCAGCCTCACGACATGGGCCGGAGTGCGACCGTGCACCGGCGACGCCACCCATCAGCACGGCTGGGTTGATCTTGAAGACGTGAAAGCCGATCGCCCAGACGATGAACGGCGGGATCGTGCAGGCGATGAAGCCGACGATGAAGATCTTCAGTGCGATCGCACCACTGAGCTGCGCCAACAGGCCAGCACCGGCATTGACGCCGACGATAGCGACAAAGACTATGAGGCCGAGATCCTCCAGCACGTTTCGCGCCGCGTTGGGCGTGTTGCCGAAGAAGCGCAGCCGCGACACGATCGAGGACACGATCACGCCCGACAGCAGGAGACCACCGGCGTTGCCGAGACCGACCTTGGCACCGAAGGCCGGGAATTCGATCATGCCGATCAGAAAACCGATGATCATGCCAACGGCCAGCGTCAGCAGATCCGTCGAGGTGTTGGTGCGCGCGATACGTCCCCACATCTCGCCGAGTTCGCTGACGGCAGACTTTAGGCCGACCACCGAGACGATATCCATCCGTTGCAACTGGGTCTTGAGACCGGCCGGAATCTGCACGCCTCCGCGCTCGACCTTGGTGACTTGGAGCTGTCCAGCCAGCGTCTCCCCGCGGAACGACTCGAACGTGCGACCGATAACATCCTTGTTGGTGACAAGGATATCCGCCTGATCCATGGCAACGCCAAGCGCCTTGGCGTCGGCGACCTCGGGCCCGATCAACCCCATCTTGCCGGTGAGATGCTCGGTCGAGCCGCCCAGCGCGATGACGTCGCCCATTTGCAGGACGAGGTTGGGATCGGCGCCCAACGGCTCGCCGCCGCGCGACACATTGACGATGCGGTACTCGGGATTGCTCTTGCGGAAACCCGCAATGCTCATCCCGACCTGGGCCGGATTTTCGAGCCGGTAGGCGCGCAGACCGAACTGGCGATAGCCGGTGAGGCCGCCGCCTTCGAGATCCTTGACACCGAATTCCTGCTCGTACTTCTTGGCCGCCGCCTTGGCGTCGACACCCCACCAGCGCGGCAAATATTTGCAGATCAGAATGATGCCGACGGTGCCCCAGATGTAGGTGATGCCGTAGGACAGCGCGATCATGCCGGTGGCATCTTCGGGCTTCATGCCTTCCGGCAGCTTGACGACACCCGAGGTGACTGCCTGCTCCGCCGAACCGATCGCGGCGGACATGGTCTGCGAGCCCGCAAGCATACCGCCGGCGGCACCGGTCGGCAACGCAAACAGCTTGGCGCCGATAACGACAAGCGCCAAGCCGAGAATGCTCGATACCAGCGCAAGGATGCAGAATTTGAGACCGTCACCCTTCAGACTGTTGATGAAGGACGGCCCGACGCGCAGGCCGACGCCATACATGAAGAGGTAGTAAAACAGGCTCTTGGCAAAGTTGTTCAGCTCGAGCTTCACGCCGTAGGTGGAAGCCCAGACGGACAGGCCTGCGCCCACCACGATGGCACCGGCCACCATGCCGAGCCCGTAGCCCTTGATGCTCGCCCGCCCGATCCACACAGCGAGCCCGACGACGAAGAACAACAGCAGATATGGGTTCTGCTGCAGGAATAAAAAAAGGCCCCGCATGGTCGTCGTCCCCCGTTTATGACGCGGCTTTCAGCTTCGGCGCGGCGGGCGGTTGGCGCTTGCCCATCTTCGCCAAGGCTTCTGAGCGCACGAGCTTCAGACCTTCGGCGGCGTCGTAGCCATGGATCTCTTTCACATCGAGCTTGCGCATGAAGTCGATGGTTTCCTGGGTGATGACCTGCCCCGGCACCATGATCGGGAAGCCTGGCGGATACGGGATCACGAAACTGGCGGAGACCAGCTCCGGACCGGCCTTGAGGCGACGGTCGATCTCGGGATCGGCGAGACGGATGTATTCGCAACCCACCGCGTCATACGCAGCATAGAAGCCGCTGCGGATATCGCCTTCGTTGGTCTTGGTGCCCGCATCGCCACGGAAGCTCGGGTGGAAATGCGAGAAATTCGGCAGGTCGGGCACATCGGTCATCAGGCTCTTCACCCGCGCCTCGAACGTCTTCTTCGCATTTGCGCCGCCCTGCGTCAGGCCGCGGTCGACTTCACCGGCGATCTCGGCCAGCACCCGCACGAGGTGCGCGACATCGCTTCGCGTGTTGTTGATGTTGGACTGGAGCAGAACCGAGTTGCGGGAGGTCTTGTTGATCTGGATGTTGTATTCGTTCGCCAGGATGCCTTTGAATTGCGTCCCATCGAAGCCGGCCGTACCACACACCAGGGTCATGCGGGTCGGATCCAGGCAGAACTCGTCGTCATCCAGGCTCTTCAGGGCGGTTGCCCAGTTCGCGCTCGGCGCCAGATAGTCTGTAAAGCCGCTTTGCCGATATTGTGCGGGCACCATGGCGTCCGCACCGAGAATCCGGAAATACTTCGAGATCAATGCATTGTTGTTGACCGCCCGACGAATGGCGATCGCGATCTCGATCGCATTGGCTACGAGCCCATAACCCTCGAGCTCCATCTGTCGTCGCGAGACGTCGAGACTTGCGATGAGCTGCTGGTTTGGACTGGTCGAGGCGTGGGTAAATACCGCCTCCTTGAATTGCTGCTCGACGGTGTGGAATTCGACGTCCTTGACGGACAGCATCGAGCCCTGCCGGATAGCGGACATCGACTTGTGTGTCGAATTGGTCTGGTAGACGCGCAGCCGGATCTGACGTGGATCGGGGATCAGCCGGGTCTTGAGCAGCACCTCGTCTGACGGGTTCTTGCCGAGTTCTGCCTGCTGCTTTTCGTAAGCCGCGACCGATTTCGGG
Organism: Bradyrhizobium erythrophlei; assembly: GCA_900129675.1. Lineage (GTDB taxonomy): Bacteria > Pseudomonadota > Alphaproteobacteria > Rhizobiales > Xanthobacteraceae > Bradyrhizobium > Bradyrhizobium erythrophlei_A. The sequence continues at coordinate 180,031 of FSRD01000001.1, forward strand.
TCGTGCATCCACGCCTCGATCTCGTTGGCGGCCCCCATCGCGGTGCGCCGCCTCAGGAATGGCGAAAAGCGCGCAAAGCCGAACCAGGCTTCATCCCACAGGAAGATCAGGTCCGGTTTGATCGCGAGGCATTCCTCCATCACCCGGCGGGTATTGTAGATATGACCGTCGAAGGTGCAGTTGGTCAGATCAAGCATCTTGACCCGGTCGAGCCGGCCGTCGGCCTTGGCGTTCAGCAGCGCCTGCTTGATGGTCTTCAGCGGCACCGCGCCATACATCGAATATTCCGTCATCGGGAACGCTTCGACATAGAGCGGCTGCGCGCCGGCCAGCACCATTCCGTAGTGGTGCGATTTGTGGCAGTTGCGATCGACGATCGCGATGTCGCCTGGCGCGAGCAGCGCCTGAACGGCCATCTTGTTCGACGTCGAGGTGCCGTTGGTCACGAAGAAGACGCGATCCGCGCCAAGCGCACGGGCCGCCTTGTCCTGCGCCTTCTTGATGTTGCCGGTCGGCTCCAGCAGGCTGTCCAGACCGCCGGTTGTCGCGCTGCTCTCGGCCAGGAACAGGTTCAGGCCATAGAATTCGCCCATGTCACGGATCCAGTCCGATCTGAAGACGGATTTTCCGCGCGCGATCGGCAGCGCATGAAAGGTCCCGATCGGGCGCTGTGCATATTTCTTGAGGTTGTCGAAGAACGGGGTGTCGAAGCGATCCTGGATGCCTTCCAGGATGGAGAGATGAAGCTCCAAAAGCTCTTCGATGGAATAGAAAATCCGCCGAACCACGTTCGCATCGGGGCTTCCAGCCATCTCCTCGACATCGCGATTGGACATCAGATACAGATCAAGCTCGGGGCGCACCCGCTTGATGATATGGGCGAGCCGGAGCGCGGAAGCATCGGACTCATCGTTGAGACCGGAGGCCGTCATCATGGGGCGGAGCACGGCCGCGTTATGGCGCGAGCGAAGGGCAAAGCCTTCGTTGATGATGACGGCCGCGATGTTGGGGTTCAACATCACCGCGCAGAAGGCGTCTTCCAGGCTTCCGACGATGACCGGCTCATAGACGAACGCATCGACAGGACGTCGCAGCTTGCGCCATTCGGTCGCGAGCGCCGACCAGTCGCCGGATGAAAGACCGGTGACGATCAGGGTTTCGAAATAAGGACGGCGCACCGCTTGCTGCCCGAATGTCGGCGGCACGAGGTCGGGAGCCTCCCCATTGCCGTCATCTTTCAGGCTCCAGTCGCCGGCGTGCTGACGGAAGGACCTCGTCGTCAGGGCCTGCGTGATCCGCGTGGCAAGCGAGAGCGACGTTCCGGCGTCTCCGGCTGCGGCCGCTTCCCTCAACGCCGCCATCAAATGCAGGCCGGGATAACCGTGAAACTCCTCCGTCACTGACAGATCAGCCAGCGCGGCATCGTAGTTCGCACGATCCCCACCTCGAGCCCACACTTTGGCGCCTTCTACCAGATCGCGCCAGTCGTCCGCTCGTCCACCGGGCCCGGAAAGGAATTGATCGATGCGCTTCTGTGCGGGCTTGGCGTCCTTTGACATAATTGTCTCCCGATCCTCGCGAGGGCGTTGGCTCGTTGGATCGTGGCCCCCCGGTTCCCCTACTCCTTTGATTCAAGTCAAGGGTCGCACTCTCTCAATTCGGACACGCCAGGCCACGGGTGAATAGTGCACTTCGCAATGCAACAGAACGACACGGGCGGCTTTGCATTTGATCGGCGCTTAAGCTTTACAGTCGAGGTGGCTGATCCTCGTGGAGATCGGATCGTTCCTCGGCCTCGCCGTCGCCGAGCACGCTGTCGAGTGTCCGGAGCCACTCACTGCTGTCCGTCTTCTCCGCCAGTCCTTCCGCCTGCAATAGATCACGCAACTGTGCATGAGCGCCGACGATGCAGAACGCCACAAGGTGCGACGCCAGCTCATCATGGAGATCGTGCAACATGCGCGCGCCCGCCAGATCGATATAGGGGGATGCCGAGAGATCGCAGGCAACCAGCCTGACGTCAGGCGATTTTCGGAGCGCCTTCAAAACCGTCTCCAGAATCGTCTCGGCATTGATGTAGAGCAGCGAGGCTTCAGGGCGGAACGCGATGACACCGACCAGCGGCTCCACGCCTTCGTGCCTGGCGCTGTCGGAATAGCGACCCGTTCCGGGAAGCCGCCCGAGAAACGCGATGTTGGGATTCGACGCCCGGCCAAGCAGCAGGAAGATGGATGCGAGGGCAGCAAGCAGGACGCCTTGCAGAATTCCAAGCAGTAGAACGGACACAAGCGCGATAGCCGCTGCATAGAAGTCGATCCGGCTAACTCTCCACATCCGAAGCAGCGCGCGGATGTCGACCAGCTTGTAAACGGCAACGAAGACAATGCCAGCCAACACCGCCTTGGGAAGGTTGGTCAGCAACCCCGTAAAGAAGAGGAGGCAGAGCGCGAGGGCAAATGAACAAACCACCAATGCCAGGGGCGTGCGCGCTCCCGCCGTATCATTGACGGCGGATTGCGACAAGCCACCGGCGACGGGATAGCCATGGCCAAACGCAACTGCGAGGTTGGCGGCCCCCAGCCCCAGAAATTCCTGCCGGACATCAAGGCTGTATCCGTGCTTCGCTGCAAAACTCCGGGCCGCCGAAACACCTTCTATATAGGCCAGAAGCAGACATCCGGCTGCGATTGGAAATAACTCTTCGAATTCCAGCATGCCGAATCTGGGCACCTCGAAGGCCGGCAGTCCTTCCGGGATGATCCCGGTAACGGGTACGCCCAGTGCCGGAAGTCCCAACAAGGTTGCCATGAGGATCGACACCGCCACCACGGTGAGGCCGACCGGCCTTCCCGGCAAAAACCGTTCGCCGAGCAGCAAGAGCAGGATCGCAACCACCCCTATTGCCAATACGAGCGGGTTGATGTCGGCAAGCTGACCGGCAAGCCGAATTACCCGGTCGAAGAAATTGTGGCCGCCGCCGGCAACGCCGAACAGGCTTGGCAACTGACTTATTATGATTGTGAGTCCGGCCCCCGCCTTGAAGCCGACGAGAATGCTGTCGCTGACCAAACGGACGAGAATGCTCAACCGGAACAGCCAGGAGATCGCGCAAAGCAGCGCTACGGCACATGCAGCAAGGCTTGCGATCTGTGCGTATCGCGCCGCGTCTGCCCCGGCGAGCGACCCGACGGTACCGGCAATCATGAGCGAGATCGCGGATGTCGGGCCAATCGAAAGCTGGCGCGACGACCCGAACAGGGCATAGCCGAGGCCCCCAAGCATGTAGCCGTAAATGCCGACCTGCGGCGGCAACCCGGCAAGGCCCGCATAGGCCAGTGACACCGGGATTGCATAGGCGGCGAGCGTCACGCCGGCGATTGCATCATGGCGCAACCAGGCTGGTCTGTATTCAGCAAGCCACTTCGAGGGCGGAAAAATCCGTATCCAGCCGGTTCCCTGAGCCGAGCGGAATTTCATGTGCGCTCCTCAGTGGGGCGTATCTCGCAACGAAGCAAGACGATCAGCAGTGCGACCACGGGCAGGCCAAACGCGAGGTCCGGGATACTCTTCGTTGCGTAGGCGCCGACCGCTGCCCCTGCGCCAAACGCGGCGCACAATGCTGCGAAGATACCGGGGCGGCGAAACGAGCCGAGCTGTCCGGAGACCACGGCGAATAATCCCTCGATCGCCTGGCGCAGATTACCGGTGATCATCACCGAGCTGTAGGCCACGCCTTCGACCTTGGTGAAAATTGTGCTCTGCATCGCCGCGACGAACGAAATGCCAAGCGTACCCGCGAGGTCCGGCAGCCGATTGTGCAGGATACCGACCACGAACAGCAGCACGATTTCGACCAGCGTACTGATCGCGCTGGCCCGGTCCCCGGTGGAGCGACGGAGCCAGGCGGCGATGACGACGCCCACGATGAATGCGGCAATTGGAGGGACAAAGTGAAGCGCTCGCTCCCACTCGCCAACCGTGCCGTAAACCCAGAGCAAGACCAAGTTGGCCGTCTGCGCATTGGCCATGACGCCGTGGATAATCCAGGTATAGGCGTCGATATAGCCACCGGCGAAAGCAAGCAGCAGCGCGATCTGCACCGTTTCATCGCAGCGTATCGGCGGACTGGCGGCAAAATCCAGAGAACTCATGTCAAGACGCAGGCTGTCGCGGATCCGGTATGGCTCGATAAGCGACGCCCACGGGCTTGGCCCGGCTTGATCTGGATCAAGCTTTCCGTGAATTCCCTGGAATCAAATCGACGCGCGGTCAAACCGCCGCGTCCCCAGTGCTCGGCGTCGCCGTGCCTTAGGTCATCGGCAACGTTGTCCCGAGCGTGCTCCGGCTGATCATCGTTGCCTGCACCTTTGTTGGCTGAGCATTTTTGATCAGGTTGCTACATCAAGGGAGTCGTAACATGTGTCAGCCGAACTTACGAAGCCCGGTCGCTGCGCTAATGTTGCTGTTCGCCACCCTGATCACGCCGTCGCGCGCGGACGATCAGGCCAAGTCCCGCCCCATCCAGGAAGAGATCTGGGCGCTGCCGTTACCGCTACCGATGTTCGCCTATCTGGTGCGGCCGGTCGGCGACGGGCCGTTCCCGCTCGCGATCATGAATCATGGCGTTTCAATGAGTCCGACCGGCCGCAGCTTTTTCCCGCTTGTGGAATTCCGCGACGCCGCCAAGTGGTTTGCCCAACGCGGCTACCTCGTGGTGGCCCCCGTCGGCACCGGATATGGCGCAGCGGCCATCGACATACCCGAGCATGGCCTCTACGGCCCGTTCTTCTCGAAGGTCGGGAAATGCAGCAATCCCAATTTCCGCGCTCCGGGCATGGCGGTTGCGCAAGTTGACCTCTGGATCATCGACTACATGACCGCCGAAAAGAGAATCCTGCCGAAGGACGTCATCGTCGTCGGGCAATCCGCCGGCGGGTGGGCCTCGATCGCGCTATCCAGCCTGAACCCACCCCAGGTCAAGGCGATCATCACGTTCGCCGCCGGCCGTGGCGGGCGTGTCGACGGCAAGCCAAACAACAATTGCGCTCCCGACAAACTGGTGGAGGCGACCGGCGAATTCGGCCGCACGTCGCGCATACCGATGCTGTGGATTTATATCGAGAACGATACCTTCTTCGGCCCTGACCTGTCCAAACGCATGCATGAGGCGTTTACCGCGGCAGGCGGCAAAGCCGAATACAGGTTGATGCCCCCGTTCGGCAACGATGGCCATTTCTTCATCGGCTCCCCCGACGCCATCCCGATCTGGTCGCCGGTCGTGACGAAATTTCTCGATGAGCAGGGATAGCCAAGGGCCAACACTGGAGGCGCAAATATGACGGGATCACATCGCACCGAGCCGCGGCCAGGACGCATTCATGCGATCCCTGCCGTCGCAGCGTTGTTGTTGGCAGGAGCCGCAAGCGTTGCAGTCAACCGGCCGGCCGGGTCGCAACAGAGTTCGACCGCCGCACAGAAACCTGCGGCGACAGAAATCGCGCCCCGCGGCCAGCGAGAGGTAAAGGACATTGCTTATGGAGACTGGAAGAAGCTGTGCTTCAAGCCGGGCGGCGCAAAAATGATCTGCCGGACTTCGATCACCGGCACGTTCGCGACCGGCCAGGTGGCGGTCCGCGTCGATATCGTGGAGCGTGAAGGCGACGCCAACGCGCGGCTGCAGGTGTTCTCCCCCGTCGGCATGTATCTGCCGAAGCCGGCCAAGCTTACGATCGACCAAGGCAACCCCCATAGTGTGCCTTATACCTGGTGCCTCACCAATGCCTGCATCGCAGGCGCCGTCGCAGACCCGAATATGGTCAAGGAAATGGATTCCGGGCAGACGCTGCGGCTGGAATTCGTGGATTCGAGCCTCTTGACGCTCACGACGTCGCTGCCGCTTGGTCAGTTCGCCTCGGTACACAAGGGCGCGCCCGCGCAGACGTTTGAACAGGACATTGATGAATGAGCCAGGAATCGCCTAGGCGGCGGCCGCGCGCGCTTTTTCGATGGATTCGATGAGCGAAGGTGCGGCAAACGGCTTGGTCAGGTAGGCTATGCAACCCGACGCGATCGCGGCCGCGCGGTTCGCCTCGCTGTCGTTGCCGGTGATGTAGATGACCGGCAGCCTCACCCCTTTCTCCGAGAGAGACCGGCACAGCGCGATGCCCGATTCTCCATTCAAGTTGATGTCGAGGATGAAGCAAAGCGCCTCGCCGAAATCTTCGTGGCAGAGCAGCGCACTGGCCGACTCGAACAATTTTGAATGGAAGCCGTGAACTCTCAGCAGCCGCTTGATGCCCGTGCGCATTGACGGGTCGTCGTCCACAACAAAAATGGACCTGCGTGTTGGCAAGATGTCGCTCTACCTGCAAGTTTTCTAGGTTCGGCCATTGCACCCACCTTTTAACACGTCGTCACGAAAGCTTCATACTGTCCTTATGTACAGGATCGTTGGGGGAATCGCAGAGCTCAGAGTCAGGATATCGACTAGGTGCTGGAATCACGGTTGGGTTCAAGCATGCCAAGCCGCTCCGCGTTCGAAACCAGTTCGGCAAGCGAATGCACCTGCATCTTCTCCATCACCTGGTGGCGATGTGCCTTCACCGTGCGCTCGGTTGTTCCCAGCTCATAGGCGATCTGCTTGTTGATCTTTCCGCGGACGATCAGATTGAAAACCTGCCGCTCGCGCGGCGTCAGGCTCGCCACCAGCCTGCGAAGGGAATCGAGCTCGTTCCGTTGATGGCGTGCCGACTCGTAGTGCGTCATGGCGCGCTCGATCGCCTCGATCAGTTGTTCTGACGATACCGGCTTGGTCAAAAAATCCTCGGCGCCGGCCTTGATCGCTCGCACGGTCGTCGGCGTGTCGGCATGCCCGGTGACGAAGATGATCGGCAGGATCGAACCGAGCTCGATGAGGCGACCTTGCAGTTCGGGGCCGCTCAATCCCGGTATCTGCACGTCGAGCAGAATACATCCCGGCTTTTCGACGCCCGGCAAGATGTCCAGCAATTGTTGTGCCGACGAATAGGTTTCGACCTCATAGCCTGCGAGTTTCAGCCGACGCGCGATCGCCGTCCGAAACGAAGCATCGTCGTCCACCACGTGAACCAGGCTATGCAATTTTTCTCCTCCTGGCCGTCATTCAAGACCGCCTCCGTCGGCGGCGCGCAAGTAAAGCTGCATTCTCAAATCGACAAACAGTTCAACCATTTGGCGGCACGCCGGTGGTGCCGGTATGATATCCATGGCGGGACCGGTCATCTCATTTCAGGCATCGTATCGCAGTCCTGTCCTTTGGTACAATGAACCTTGAGACAATGGTTCGAAATGTTGCCTTCGTCGTAAATCAACCTGAGCGGGAGGGCTAAAGCGGCAGTGCATTCCTGCGACGAAATATCCATGACGAAATATCCATAAAGGCTAAGGAACCATCTCAACGACCAGTTCAGGAGTTGGCCATGTTTGTCCGCATCACGACCGATCCGGCACCCCGTCCCACCTCTCTCGGCGAACTCGGAATAGCGAGTGATTCAAACCCAAAAGTCAGTTTAAACGAATTTACCTACAATAAGGGAGCCGAAATCTACGGCGAAAAGGAGCCGGCGGACTACGTCTATCAGGTCAAGATCGGTGCGGTGCGAAGTTATAAGCTGCTGTCCGACGGCCGTCGACAGATCGGCGCATTTCACCTGGCTGGCGACATCTTCGGGCTGGAAAACGGAGGTGAACATCGGTTTACGGCGGAGGCGATCGTGAACACTACGGTTCGCCTGATCAAGCGGCGCAGCCTCGAGATGGTGGCTGAGAGCGATGCCATGGTCTCGCGAAACCTGCTCAGTATGACCACGAGCAACCTGCAGCATGCGGAAGACCACATGCTGCTGCTCGGCCGCAAGACTTCGCTGGAGCGGGTCGCCGCTTTCCTGATCGAGATGGACCGACGACTGACGGCGGCCGGCGTCATGCCTCTCCCGATGTCCCGGCGCGACATCGCCGACTATCTGGGCCTGACACTGGAGACGGTATCCCGGGCGCTATCGCGACTGCATGGACTCGGCATCATCGGATTCATCAGCACTAATCAGCGCCAGATCGTGCTCCTGGATCGCCCGCAGCTCGCTAGCCTCGATCTTCAGAACTGAGCGCGGGGGCGACGACCGACGCGAGGTGCTCAAGCGTCTTGCGCAGCACCTCGAACAGAACGGCCGTTGACCAACCGAACATCAGGATGCCGTTCATCGCGGTCATCGGACCCGTCAGTCGCCATGCTTGCACGGGCGTAATATCTCCATAACCGAGCGTGGTGTAATTGACGAAAGCGAAATAGAGCAGATCGCTGCCGGCCGGCGCCGCACCGACGATCGCATAGGCCAGCGCCCAAACGAAGACCTCCAGCGTGTGCGCCAGCATCAGGGCCGCGGCGGTCGCGACCATCACCGCCATCAAGTGCGATCTCGGCCACAGGGTGTGCCGCAACCCCGCAGAGCGGGCAATGCCGACCGCGCCGACGGTCACCATCGCATGGATCATGATGTTGACTGCGCTGATGACGCCGCCGGAATTGAAGCGCCATAGCCGTCCCACGCTTGATCGGGCCGGCAGAGGGATCTTCGAGCGCCTCGGCCGACCCTGCAACTACCTTCAGCCCTTTGGGGTAAAGACGCCTGTCGCGGCCTTCATGGCAGACTCGCCCATGGTCCTTGCATGGTCGGTCAGCGAGCGCATCTGGTCCTGGAAAAACTCGGACTGAATCTTGACCGCGTCCTGCATGTCCTTGGCTGTGATCAGCTTATCGCCGAGATCGAATGTCGCAGTGACATTGCGTTGCATGTAGCCGCAGAACTGCTTGGCCTGGTCGGCGACCGGCAGTGGCGAGGAACTCAGGCCCTTCTCGAGCAGGTCAAAATACTCCGCGCTGGCCTTTCGAAGGCGCCCGTTGGCCTCGGCCAGCATCGCACGGATCTTGTCGGCGGAAAGGTTGGCATCTGACATGACTAGCTCCTTTTGAAGAACGCACCCGATCGACTACTTTGAAAGCCCCCCGAACCAGGCACCGAAATACCCGGCGTAGAGTGCCGGCAGTTCCAGGTTCATCGAATGCCCGATGCTGGGCACAAGAACGAGCCGGCAGTCCGGCATTGCCGCAGCCATCGCCCGCAGATCCGCCGGAGGAATCCAGCCATCCCACTCGCCCCACAGCACCAGGTGTGGATGGTGGATATCTGGCATCCGGTGCTCCAGTTCGCCACTCTCCCGCTCGCGGGTTAGATTGACCGGCGTGCCGATCCAGATGCCTTCGGAAACACCAAACGTTTGCTCCAGAATTCGTTCGAAGAGCGCCTGGATTTCTCCGAGCCCGTCGCGGAACCTTGGGGTGACGCTCGGCGCGAGACTTTCCGGCACGAACAACGAGGATGCCGCAGTCGCCATCACCGCCCGCGTCAGTTCCTTGCTCGCCATCATCGAACGGAAAAGACCGATCTGATCGGCATTGAACGACATGCCAAGCGGGGTGACCGGATCGAGCGCGAACACCCGCCCGAACCGCTGCGGCTGCATCAGGAGCATCCGCGCGGCGATGATGCCACCGGTCGAATGGGTGGCGAGATGACAGAACCTGACATCCAGCGCGTCGAGCGCCGCCAGCATGTCCTGAGCATGCTGCTGCATCGAGTAGTTGGAATAGTCGGCATTCGGCTTTGGGCGATCGCTTTCGCCACAGCCACGCCAGTCGATTCCGATCGCGCGCAGGCCGCTCGGAAACAGCGGTGCGGCAAGCTCGATCCAGTCCTTGCTGGCGAGATTGCCGTGGATGAAGACGACGGTGACGTCGCCTCTTCCCCATTCGCGCCATCCTAGATGAACCTCGCCAGCCTGCAACCGTGCCATGGCGGTCCTATTTGTTCAGGCCGGCCGTGGGCGACGCGCCGGGCGGCGTCGGCGCCACCGGGAGCGCCGATACGACAGCCCCGCGGATCATGCGATCGGTCGCAAGCGGCGAACTGGTGTCAACCGTCCCCTTGGTCACGAAGTCCACGACGTCGACCGGATACTCCACCGGATTATCGGTATGGATGAAATGCCCGGTGTCCGGATAGATCTTCAGGATCGGCCGGTTACCTGCATTCGTCATACGGGTCATGAACGGCGTAATGATATCGCGTCCGAGGTCGGTCAGGCCATTGAAGGCGGTACCCGGAATGAACGGCTCCTTGTCACCGAAGGCGACGAAGATCGGGACCTTGATCTGGGTAAGCCGTTCGTAAAGGTTCTTCGGATCGTCCTGCTGCAGCTCCGCCACCATGGTGTAGATGTCGAAAATGAAGACGTTGGACCACTGCTCGAGTTCCTTAGGATTACCCTTGGTCAGCCCAACGCGTTGCTCGGTATGCAGATTGGCATACTCGCTGTCGTTCATGAAATAGCCGCTCTTGGAAGCAGCTACGACACCGGTCACTGGATCTCGCTTCTTGAAATAGTAGAAGTCGCGGATGTTCTGCTCTGGACGCGCAATCTCCGCGGCCAGGATGCCGGTCTGATCCCAGGTCTGCTTCCATTTGTCGAAGTCGCGAGCGAAGGAGGCATCGAACAGGGGCAGCTTCTTGTCCTTGGAAATGGCGATCTCGCGCGGATATTCCTCGAGACCGGCGGGCGCCTCGAGCGCCAGCGCTTGCACTGCATCAGGCCAGGTCAACGCATAACCGAGGACCAACTGGCCGCCGAGCGAGTGGCCCAGATAGACTGCCTTCTTGACCCCGAGCTGGTTGACCACGAGATCATACACGACTTCGCGCATGTCCTGCATGGTGCGCGCCGGGCTCTTGTCGAGATTGCCGGGCCCGGACATGCCGTAATGCGGCAGGTCGGGCACGATCACGCGCAGGCCGCTGCGCAGGGCGTACTGCATGATGTTGCCGTAGTGCCCGCCGAACGCCCCCTTGCCATGGATGATGACCAGAACCTTCGGATTGCTGTCGGTGCCGGCATATTCATCCATGTAGCCGATCTGCCAGGACGTGCCGCGACTGTCCTTCGCGGTCGCGTATTTGACCGGATAGGGATAGGTGACGAAATCCTTCCAGAACGACTTCTTCGGATCGATGTTCGCGGCCACGCCGGGCACGCGATAGTTCTTGTCCACGAGCTGCTGCGCGCGGTCGAGGCTCGCAACGTCATCCATGAACGCGACGAACTTCGGATCGTTCTTCCGGTGGTTGACGATCGAGAACACGCCGTAGTGGGCGACCGGGCTTTCCTCGGCAATCAACTGCGCTCCCGGCACGCGGTCGACCGCGCGCTCGGCCAGCTTGAAGTTCAGCCACAGGTCATTGGTGATGTGCATCACCAAGGTGCGGGCCTGGATGCGACCGAGATAGGGATTGACGTTATGGGTCTCGCCGACCCGGTTGCGCCACACGAGATCGACCGCGTCGTAAATCTTGGCGCGATTGGTCACGTTGAGACCGGCCTTCTCGTTCGGCGGATCCCAGTAGAAGACTTCCGGCTGCACCGAGGCGAAGCTCTGGGTGGTGCGAAACGCAAAATCATAGCCGGTCAGGCCGAGCACGGACCAACCGAAGGCGACGCCCGGCACAGGGTGTTTTTCCTTGGGTAGTTTGTAGTAGTCCCCCTTGGTGGCCTGCCACACCGGATCGGACTCGATTGCGGCGGTCATCATCTGGAAGGTCCAGTTGCCGACCGGATCCTCGGCGTCCGATTGCGTCGTACCGCCGATCGGCATCAGCGCGCCCATGAATTCCGGATGCATCACGCCCCAGACATAGGTCTGCGTGCCGCCCATCGAGACACCGGTGATCAGCGCTGCCCGCGCGACCTTCAGGTGATCGCGCAGCATGCGATAATTCGCCTGCACCATGTCGTAATAGCTGTACTGCGGAAACTTGATGCCAAGCCCGTCGGATGGCTTGCTGGCGCCCCAGGTCCCGAGCGGATCGACCATGATGACGTAGTAGCGGTCGGTATCGATCGGCCTGCCCGGACCGATCACGGGCACGCCGCCCGACAGCGCGGTACCCTTGACCCATTGCTCGTACATGTCAGTGGAATCGCCTGAGTAATACGAGTTGATGATCACGGCGTTGGTGATTTCGCCTGCCGCGTTGCGGCGCGGCGTGCCGATTGCGATGTAGGCCGTCCGCAGCTTGCCGGCACCGAGCGATTCCAGGGTCGTTCCACCCTCACCGCCATTTTCCCACTTGGAGGGATCCGCGAGGTCGTACTTGCCGCCGAGCCGGAAGTCCGCGATCTCGTAGGTTTTCTTCAACCCGTCGTGCTGCACTTGCGATGAGCGCCGGGTGAATGGCTGTGCGACAGCGAGCGAGGTACCGATCAAAAGCAACAACAGGCTGATGAAGCATCGCCTAATAGCTTGTCTTCCAATCATGGCGAATTCCTCCTGGCAATCCTTTGGCCGGAGGCTAGGTACGGTGCTGGCCCGACCCTTGATCTAACTCAAGAGAATCCGGACGGCGCGAGCAACGATCTGCGAACCTTTATCGCTGGACGCCGCGATGCCCTTCCTCAGCCACGGATCCTACCGAATCCGCTACGAGCTCGACGGTCCCGCCATCGGCCCCGCGTATGTCCTGGTGAACGGGCTCACGCAATATGCCGAGCTGTGGGCGGCCTATCGCGACGCGCTGGTCGCCAAACAATTTCGCGTCGCAACATTCGATCTGCTTGGCCAGGGCACTTCCGACAAGCCGGCGCTGTTCATCAATCAAGACGACCAGGTCGCCGCACTCGATCTTCTGATCGGCGAACTCGGCGACGGCCCCGTCTTTCTCAGCGGCATCAGCTTCGGTGGCCTGATCGCGCTTCGCTATGCCATTACGCATGGCAAGCGGCTTTCCGGACTTGTGCCGATGAGTTGCTTCGCAGAGCTCTCGCCGCAACTCCTTCTGCTCGGCAACGCCATGCGCACCGGGCTGATCCTCGGCGGAACCAGCTATCTTCAAGATCTTTTGCTGCCGATGAATCTATCGGATCAATGGCTGAAGCCGTTGCTGGACAAGCTCGACAGCGTGAAGCGCCAGGGTTGGCTGGTCAACGACGTCTACGCCCTGCAGAACCTGATGGAATCCTTCCTAGATTTCGAGCCGCTGACGCCGCAGCTCGCTTCAATCGGCGTGCCGACCATGATCCTGAACGGCGAGTTCGACTTTCTGACGCCACGCGCCCTGCACGAAACCCTGCGCGTCCACATTCCCAACAGTTCGCTCGTGATCATTCCACGTGCCTATCACGCCTTCACCCTGGAGAAGCCGGCTCTGACCGCAGATCTGCTGGCGCGCTTCGCGGAAGACGTGCTGGCCGGACGCTGGCAAGGCAACAAGGCCGTGTGGATCGCCCCGGAAGAAGCCGGCGGCGCGCTAGCTCCGTTTCCAGCCGGCTACGATCATCTGCGCGCCATTCCCACGCAGGGAATGAATCCATGAGCGAATTTTTCGGCCCGCTCGACTCCGAAGGCCGCGTGCCACCGCGACAGCAGACGCGCATCGCAGCTTTCCTGATTTCGGCCCACGGCGCATTGGCGCGGCAGTTCGCGTTCACCCTGCCGATGAAGCTCGATTCCGCCTGGCAAACCGAATTGAACGCGCAGCTCCATCGCGAGAGTGAAATCATTTCCCTGCTGCTGCGCGCAACCTCGTGGGTGCCGGACCTCACCCTGGGCTATATGGCTGCGTCCTGGGAGACGGCATGGTTTCCAGCGCCGATGGAAGGGATCCCGGATCGGAGCTTGGCGGTGGCAGCCGGCCTCGCGACGCTCGCGCATGCCGTGCATGCCGGCATCCGGCCGGCCGCGTTGCTCCCGTTGGAAGCCAACGCCGACGATCCCTTCGTGATGGCGCTGCGCCGCATCGAGTTCGAGAGCGGCCGCCTGCTGCAGGCGCAAATCCTCTTCCTGAAGGGCCCGGAACTCGCGCCGTTTCGTAACGCCGTGAGCACAGCCCTCGAAAGGCGTCACGCCGAGATTGGCAAGCTATGGGCCGAAGCGCTCGAAGGAGTCGGCATTACTATCCCTCGCGCGGAATAGCAGAAAGCCTTGATGCAGATCAAAGGAGCGCTGAAGGGCTTCATCAACATCACCGTTACGTCCGCCCTTTCATTGATCGCTTACTGGCTGGAGTTTCAATCATGAGGGCCGTTTCCGTTGAAGAAGCCGTTGCGATGATCCCGCCCGGTGCGAGCATCATGGTTGGCGGATTCATGGGTGTCGGAACACCGGAACGCCTGCTCGACGAAGTCGTCAGACAGAGAAAGACCGACCTTTCGGTGATCTGCAACGACGCTGCCGTACCCGGGAAAGGCGTTGGCAAGCTGTTCGACGCGACTCTCGTATCGCGCCTGACCGCAACCCACATCGGCCTCAATCCGAAGGCGCAGCAGCAGATGCTGGCCAACCAGGTCGCCGTCGATCTCATACCCCAGGGGACCTTTGTCGAGCGCATTCGTGCCGGTGGTTGCGGTCTCGGAGGGGTGCTCACCCCGACCGGCGTCGGCACCCTGGTTGCCGAAGGCAAGCGCCAGATCGAGGTAGCCGGAACGACATTTCTGCTCGAAACCGCGCTGCGGGCGAAGTTCGCCCTGGTTCACGCCTTTCTGGCAGATTACCTCGGCAACCTCACCTACGCGCTGACCGCACGCAACTTCAATCCCATCATGGCGATGGCCGCCGACACCGTGATCGTGACGGCGGAACACATCGTGCCTGTGGGTGTCATTGCACCCGACCACGTCGTGACCCCGGCGCCGCTCGTCGACTACCTCATTACGAACGGGTGAACCATGGATGCACAGACAATCATCGCCCGGCGTGTCGCACAGGAGCTCCATACCGGCGACCTTGTAAACCTGGGGATCGGCATTCCGACGCTGGTCGCCAACTATGTTCCGCCTGAGCTCAAGGTGTTCTTCCAGTCGGAAAACGGATTGATCGGCACCGGACCGATCCCGGAGCAAGGGTTGGCTCATCCGCTTCTGACCGATGCGGGCGGCCGACCGATCAGCGCCCTGCCGGGCGCCAGCACCTTCGACAGCGCGATGTCCTTCGGATTGATCCGCGGCGGCCATGTCGATGTGACGGTCCTGGGCGGCTTGCAGGTCGACGCGCATGGACGTCTCGCCAACTGGATGATCCCCGGCAAGATGGTGCCCGGCATGGGCGGAGCGATGGACCTTGTCAGCGGCGCCAAGCGGGTTATCGTCGCCATGCAGCACGCCGCCAAGGGCAAATCAAAGATCGTCGCCAAATGCACGCTTCCGCTAACGTCGACAAGGCCGGTGAGCATGGTCGTGACGGACATGGCTGTCATCGCTTTCCTCGACGGTAGGGCGACCCTGCTGGAAACCGCGCCGAGCGTCAGCATCGCCGAGGTTATGGCCGTAACGGAAGCGGAGCTCGTCATTCCCGACAATGTCCCCGAAATGAAGATCTGACCGGGTAACGCACATGCGGATATTCAGCGACTTCAAAGAGATCAAATCCGCCGTCGGCACAGAGATTGGCGCGAGCGACTGGATCGAGGTCTCGCAGGAGCGCATCAACCTCTTTGCGGAAGCGACCTGTGACGAGCAGTGGATCCATGTCGACCAGGAGCGCGCGAAGCAGGAGTTGCCCGGCGGCACCACCATCGCCCACGGGCTATTGTCGCTCGCGCTCGCGCCGCTCTTCATTCGATCGGTGATCGGTCTGAAGGGCTTGCGCAATACCCTGAACTACGGTGCGGACAGGATACGGTATCTGGCGCCGGTTCCGGCGGGCTCAAGGCTGCGCGGCCGCGTCACGATATCAGAAGCGGAGGACGTGCCGCCAGATGGCTTGCGCGTAAACTATCATCTCGTGATCGAGATCGAGGGCGGCAAGCGCCCCGCTTGCGTCGCCGAGTTGATCGCCCTGCACTATCGCTAAAGCGGTGCGCCGGAGCACGCCAAGCGCGCTCAATCGACGATGTGATAGCCGCCGTCGATGTAGAGTACGCTTCCGGTGATGAGCTTGGCGCCGTCGAGCGCCAGAAACGCGGTTGCGTTACCGACGTCGTCGATGCTGACGAGACTGCGCGCCGGCGCCTTCGATTGCGCCTTGTCCATCAGCTCGTCGAATTCGGGGATCCCCGACGCTGCGCGCGTGGCGAGCGGCCCGGGCGAGATCGCGTGAACGCGGATGCCCTTCGGGCCCAGTTCTGCAGCCACGTACCGGACGGCAGCTTCAAGCGCAGCTTTTGCCACGCCCATCACGTTGTAGTTCTCCACCACCATCTGGCTGCCATAATAGGTCATGGTGAATATGGTTCCGCCATTCTTCATCAACGGTTCGGCCAGATGGGCCATCCGCATGAACGACCAGCATGAGACATCCATGGTCTTGAGGAAGCCGTTACGGTCTACGTCCACCACACGTCCATGGAGCGCCTCCTTTGGAGAGAACGCGATCGAATGCAGCAGGAAATCGAGCTGCCCCCATTCCTTCCCGATCCGTTCGAACACCTTCTCCGTCTGGCCCTCGACCATGACATCCATCGGCATGAAGATCGGCGCCTCCAATGCCTGTGCGAGCGGCTCGACATGCTTTTTAGCGCGATCGTTCAGATAGGTGACGGCGAGATCGGCGCCAAGCGCACGAAAAGCCTTGGCACATCCCCAGGCGATCGATTGATCGTTGGCGATGCCGACGATCAGGCCCTTCTTGCCCTTCAGCGCGACCTTGGTATCGGGGAATACGGGAATCATGAAACCCTCTCATGTCTGGCACTGGACGATGGCCTGTTCAACAGCAGCGCCAATGTATGCTGCGCGATCATCAGTTCCTCGTCGGTCGGTATGACGTAGACCGGAATACGGCTGTCGGAACGCGATATCAGGCGCGCGTGGCGAGAATTTTCGGCTGGATCGAGCGCAACGCCGAGCCATGCCAGCTGATCGGCGATGCGAGCCCGGATGCCCACCGAGTTTTCCCCGATACCGGCTGTAAAGACGAAGGCGTCGAGGCCCTGCAACGCGGCCGCCAGCATGCCGGCGTTGAGCCCGATCCGGTAGACGAAATAATCGATCGCCAGTTTCGCCTTGGGATCCTTGCTCGCCTCCAGCTCGCGCATATCGTTACTGACACCGGAGAGGCCTTTCAATCCGCAGTCGCGATAGAGGAAATTCTGCACGTTGGATGCCGACATTCCCTTTTCGGAGATGAGATAGAGCACGACGCCAGGGTCGATTTGTCCCGGGCGCGTTCCCATTGGAAGTCCGTCGAGGGCGGTGAAGCCCATGGTGCTCTCGGCGCTGCGTCCTTGCTTCAGCGCGCACATGGAAGCGCCGCTACCGAGATGCGCGACGATCACCCGTCCCTTTGCGGCTTCGGGTGCGATCTGCGGCAAGGTTTTCGCGATATATTCGTACGAGAGACCGTGAAATCCGTAACGCCGCACGCCTTCGGCATGAAGCTGATGCGGGATCGCATAGTAGTCCGCGACCGCGTCATGCGTGCGGTGAAACGCGGTGTCGAAGCAAGCCACCTGCGGAAGAGCCGGAAAATTGGTCAGAAGCGAGCGGATCGGGGCCAGGTTATGCGGCTGATGAAGCGGGGCCAGCGCGACGAACCGCTCCAGCCTGGCGACGACGCCATGGTCGATCAGCACCGGCCGGTCATAATCCGGACCGCCATGAACGACGCGATGTCCGACAGCCATCGGGTTGATGCGAAGCTCGTCCCGCAGCCATGCGCCGGCGATACCCATCGCGGCCGGAATGTCCGGGACCGATTCGATCGGATAGGCGCGGTCGGCCAGCGGATCGCTGTCCGCACCACTCGCGCGCAGACGAGGACGGCTGCCAATGCCATCCATCTGGCCCTTGATCAGCCGGCGTAACTTCCCCTCTCCCTCAATCGAAAAGACCTGGAACTTGACGCTTGAGGAGCCTGCATTGACGACAAGGATCGTATCCATGGCGATCACGCGGCAATCGTTGGAGCATGCTGACGCCTTGCATGGGCATAGAGCGCCGCCACCGCGCAGGAAGCCATCCGTGCGCGCGCCGAGTCAGCGCGCGACGTCAAAACGACGGGTACCCGGGCGCCGAGCACGATACCGGCACTATCCGCCTTGGCGAAATAGGCGAGATTCTTCGCCAGCATATTGCCGGCCTCAAGGTCGGGAACGAGCAGAATCTGCGCCCGGCCGGCAACCTCAGACTTGATTCCCTTGATCCGCGCAGCCTCCACATCGATCGCATTGTCGAAGGCCAGCGGTCCGTCAAGCATGCCGCCTGTAATCTGCCCGCGATCGGCCATCTTGCAGAGCGCCGCCGCCTCGATCGTGGATGGGATCTTGGAGGTGACGGTTTCGACCGCCGACAGGATCGCCACACGTGGTAACTTGCCGAAGCCGGCTTGCGTATAGAGATCGATGGCGTTCTGGATAATGTCCCGCTTGGCATCGAGATCGGGAAAGATGTTGATGGCCGCGTCCGTGACAAACAGGGTCTCGGCATAGGCCGGCACGTCCATCACGAACACATGGCTGATCCGCCGGGCGGTCCGCAAGCCGCCCACCTTCGCGGTGACGCTCCGCATCAATTCGTCGGTGTGCAGGCTGCCCTTCATGAGCATTTCGCCCTTGGCAGCGTGAATGAGCTCTACGCCCTTTGCGGCTGCCTCCTCGCTGTGTGCTGCATCGACGATCTCGAAGCCCGAGATATCGAGCCCAAACCGGCTTGCCGCACTCCTGATCTTTGCTTCGGGTCCGACCAGAACCGGCCGGATGATACCGGCCGCCGCACTGTCCACGACACCACGCAGCGAGGTTTCGTCGCAGGGGTGCACGACAATCGTCGGCACCGGCGGAACAGCCTTGGCCGCCGCGATCAAGCGGTCATATTTGCTGGGCGTTCCCGCTTGGCGTGTCTCGGCTGACATCGTTTCACTCCCAATCCTTCGAACCGGCGTTACGACGCCTTCGCCTTGGGATCGAAAGGGGCGACGTTCGAAGCCCTCTCCGAGGATCCCTCAGCATCCACGCCAAACAGCTCCGCGACGCGTTGCAGGCGGTTCGCGACCTCGCCCGATATCGCGGCGCTGGCGGACAACACTTCGCGGATCGCAGCAAAGGCGGTACGGCGATCATCGGCGTTGTCGGGCAACAGTTTCGGAATGGCGGCCAATGCAGTTTCCCGATCCAGGAGCAACATGAAGAACTGCTCGCGGACCAGCATCTTGAACTCGGACAGCGTCAGCCGCGCGCCGGTGTCGCTGCGACGAAGGTTACGCAGCGCTTCAAGGCTGCGCTCGTCCACCATTCCCCGGGCGGACCCGACATACAGCAGGCCGCGAACGGCCGCTTCCCGAAGGCCTCCCTCGCCGATCCTGGACTTCAACTCGGCGATCCGCGCCTGCAGCATCGCGCGGTGCTGGACCGACATTTCCCGCCGGCGCGACGGTACCGACTGCGGATCGATTCCGACGGCCGCCTGAACCGCCGGCGAGCCGTAGACGGCGAGGAAGATCGCTTCGCTGAGCGCCTCCTGAGAATCGCGCCAGCCGTCGAGCGCATGAACGATCTGCTTGGAGACCTGCTCCTGGAACGCCATGAACGGATTGTCCTTCGAGACAGGTTTGCGATCCTCGCTCACCTTCTCCGCCAGCGACTCCACCGCGGGCATGAAGGGATTGCGGCTGCTGAAAAGCTCGTATTGAAGCCGTAATGGATGCAGATTGCGCATCGACTCCGCCATCTGCGGCGTCACCATGCCCTTGATCCAGGGCTGGACGAACTTCTGGTAGTTGGCGAGATTGATCTCGGACACGCGCTTGGCGGCCGCGAACCGCCGTTCATCCTCCGGCGAATTGCCGCCCATGGCGCGGATGTCATCCAGCGTCCGGGCCTCACAGCGCATCACCCACTGCCCGACGGCGAGATCGGCATTCGCGGTATCGTCACCCTTGGCCTCAAACGTTGCTTCATAGAGGCCGGGCGGCAATACGTCGATCAGGTCGATGTTGCTGGAGAATTCCGCATGCTCCTTTTTGGCGATGCCGCCGGAAACGAAAATGCCGAGATGGCCGACGCTTTCATGAACCGTGTAGACGATCGTCTGCCCGTAGGCCCTGATTTCATCAACGTCGGCGTAGAGGTCGAGGATCCAGTCCAGCGCCTGCTGCGGTGGCGTGATGTTGTCGCCCTTGGAGCAGAATACCAGGATCGGCGATCTGATATTGCGCAGATCGACCGTCTGACCGTCAGACATCTTGATCCGGCCGGCGGCGAGGTTGTTGCCGACGAACAGTTCATCGACGATGAACTGAATCTCCTCGGCATTCAGGTTGACATGTCCGCCCCACCAGCGTTCGAATTCGAGGTATCGTTCGGCCTCGGTATCGACCTTTGAGTAGACGTTGTACTGCTTGGTCCACAGCGTGTTCGACGGATTCTGGTTCTCGAAGTTTTGCACCAGCCAGGCGCCGTCGAACTTGCCTCCCCCAAGATCACTGGTCAGCGCAGTCAGCCAGCTTCCTCCCAACAGGCCACCGGAATAGCGCATCGGGTATTTGCCATGCACACCCGCCCAATAGGCAAGCGGTGCGCCAGCGACGATGATCGGTCCGAATAGTTCCGGCCTCAGCGACGCCAGGATCATGACGGCCCAGCCGGCCTGGCAGTTTCCGATCACGCAAGGCTTGCCGTCGGCTTGCGGATGGCGGCTGATGACTTTCTCGATGAACACCGCCTCGGCGCGCGCGATGCGCTCGATCGTCTGTCCAGGCATCGGTTCCGGCAGGAAGCCAATGAAATAGCAGGGATGGCCTGCTTTCATCGCGACGCCGATTTCGCTGTCCGCCTTGAAACCGCCGATTCCCGGACCATGCCCGGCGCGCGGATCGACCACGATGAAGGGTCGTCGGTTGAGATCGATTTCGACATCTTTGGGAGGAATGATGCGCACGAGCGCATAATTTACCGGCTCATCCAGTTTGCGGCCGTCGACGATCAGCTCGGCGGCATACTGCAGGACATGAGGCGCGGTTTGGGCAATGTGTTCCCGATACTGGTCGCCGCGCCGACGCATGACATCCAGGAACAGGACACTCCGCTGGCCCGCATCCATCATGTACTCAACAGCCGAAGCGACAAGCCCTGACATCGGTCCGCCCGGCAACGTTGGATTGTTCATAGACATGTCTCGACCTCACTGTCGTGTAATTCATTCAAGGTGCCCCCGCGGAGTCGAACGTTGACTTAGGTCAACGTTCGACAGTCAGTCCGGCAATGGCCTCGCGCCGGCGCGATCGGTGCGTATCCAGGCCACCGTCAGTTCCCAGGCCAGGGAGAGAATGATCGGTCCGATAAAAAGACCAATGATTCCGTGCGCGAGCGTTCCTCCGATCACCCCGATGAAGATCACGAGTGTGGGCGTCGTCAGGCCGCGCCCCATGACGAGCGGCTTCAGGATGTTGTCGAGTATGCCGACGATGCCCAGATACAGTGTCAGCAGGAGCGCCGTGGTGAAATCCTTGTCCACCCAGATCCAGATGATCACGGGAAGCAGGACGATTGCCGCGCCGATCTGCACGATCGTCAGGATCATGACCGCGAAGGCCAACAGGCCGGCGCCGGGAACATCTGCCAGCTTGAACCCGATACCGGCCAGCAAGGACTGGATAATTGCGACGCCGATGACGCCCTGGGATACCGCGCGGATGGTCGCTCCTGCCAGTTCCAGAAAATGTTCGCTCTGCTCGGGCACTACCCGGGAGAGGAAACCCCTGCCCGCCGCCACGAGTTGCGGCCCGTGGGGAAAGAGAAAGCCGGCCAACGCCACAGACAAAAGGAACTTGAGTGTTCCCAGGCCGGCATTGCCCGCAAGGGTGAGCATAATGCCCGCCAAGGGCTTCAGATGAGGAGCAACCTCGCGCAAGACTGCTCGAATATTGTTGGATGCTTGATTCCAGATCTCGTAAAGCTGCGGACCGACAAGCGGCCAATTCTTGACTTGGCCTGGTGGTGAAGGAACTATCAGATCGCCAGCACTGAGTTTTTCGGCGAGGTCCCTTACCCCGTCTACCGCGCTCAACCCGAGCCAGGTGGCCGGCCCGATGACGATCCCGAGATTGACGGCGGTGAGGATTGCCGCCGCGAGCCTCGGGCGACCGCCGAGCAGCCTCGCAAGAAGACCGAAGACAGGATTGAGCGCGACGGCGAGGACGATGCTCCAGGCCAAGATCGGCACAAAGGGACGGATCAGCACGAACGTCCAGTAGATCAGGAAAGCGAGCAATCCGAGCCGGATCATGAGCTGGATAATGTCGTCTCCGAGCAAGTACTGGCGAAGGGTTTTCAAGGGCGCGCCTTCATCTGAGAGCGGGCATGCTGTCCGTCAGGCTACCTGCCGCTCTCACGCAGTAGTCTTGATCCAGATCAAGCGACCGCAAGCCGGCCCAGGCTTCATCGGCAGGCGCCGATCGAGGCCGACGCCTCGTTGTCCGCACATGAGGCCCTATGTCCGAGGCCACCAACTACACCGCGCGCGAGCTTCTCAGCGACGGCAGCCAGATCGATATCCGCGCTCTTCGGCCGGAGGATGAGGCTGACATGCTCGCTGCTGTCGGAAAGGCCAGCGCGCAGTCGCTGCAGCGCCGCTTCTTCGTCATGAAGCGCCACTTCTCGGACAAGGAGCGCGCCTTCTTCATGGATATCGATTTCAAGAACCATGTCGCTATCGTCGCGGTCGCGGAGGAAGCCGGCCGCAAGGTCATCGTCGGGGGCGGCCGGTACATTGTTTTCGAGCCGGGACGAGCCGAGATGGCGTTTGTCGTCGTCGATACCTGGCAGCGACGCGGCATCGGTTCGATCCTGATGCGTCATCTCGTCAAGATCGCGAGCGATGCCCGACTGCAGGAATTGACGGCAGAAGTTCTGCCCGAAAACGCACCGATGTTAAAGGTATTTGGAAAGTTCGGCTTCAAGCCCGCGACGCGCCGAGACCCCCAGACAGTGCATCTGGTGCTGGAGCTCACGTAGGACCGCTCCGGAATGCCTGCAAAAGCCTACCTCAGGCCCAGCAGCGAGCGACGGTAACCGCTGTCGCGGGCTTCATTCCTGCAGGCGAAGCTGCCGCTATGTCCCGACGCGTAGCGCCTCTGACCTTTCAGGTAATAGCGCCCGCTTCTGAAATCGAGCCAGACGATGGTGTCGACGGGACAATGGCGTTGCGCCTGGGCTTCATAGCGGAACGGCCTAAGAGTTTGCGCCATCGCGCTCTGTGGCGCACATAAGATAAGGGCAAAAAACGTAACGGAACAGCTGTAGAAGTACAGTCGCATGTCGCGCCTGTTTTCGTTGGCCTCAAACTGGTACACAGTGACGCCCCTTATCCTAATCTTGAGCCTTCAACGCCGTTTACCGACGCGTGTAAGCGTTGGGCAGGAATAACCTCTAAACAGCCGGGACGTCCGCAGGCGCCTCGTACTGAATGATGCATTCACGACGGCGGTGAAGGAACCGCCGCCTGGACCCCTGCCAGGGCCGCCTGCAACGCCGCTTCCTTGGTATGGTCGAGAGACGTTTTTAGTACCGTACCACCCTCTCCCTTGAGGCCCTCAAGCACTTTGTCTGCGGTGACCTTCCGCACCAGCACGAAGAGCGCTGCCGTTCCGGGCTGGATGGCAGCAGCGGTTTCTTTCATCCATTTGTCGTCGATACCAACATCTGTCAAATATCCGCCAAGCGTGCCAGACGCTGCCCCGAGGACCGCCCCGGCCAACGGCATTAAAAAGATCAGGCCAATAAGGGTTCCCCAAAAGGTGCCCGAGACCGCACCAGCAGCCGTGGTGTTGATCAATTGATTTAGCTTGATGCGTCCCTGGATGTCCTTCACCGCAATCGCCGCATCGCCCAACTCGATGAGATACTCCTTCTGCATTGCCAGCAATTTCTGACGAACCTCCTCCGCCTTCGCCTCCGTAGGAAACGCGATCACGACGAGATCACTCATTTGCAGTCCTCCTCTATCACACCGGTCCGTGCGATCCCGGCGGAACCATATAAAGTGTCATAGCGAATATTACGTAGATGAACACCAGTAAAGCGCCAATGAACCATGCCGAACGACCGCTGTTCGTGACGAAGGTGGCTGTGACGGTGGCGATCATCACCATCGTCACTGCGCCCGGCCAGAACTGCAGATCCATCGGTTTGGGCCCGATGACGTAGCTGAGGAGCACAAGTACCGGTGCGACGAACAGCGCGATCTGGGAAGCGCTTCCAAGCGCGATGCTGACGCTCATGTCCAGGCGATTCTTGCGCGCAGCAGAAAATGCCACCGCCATCTCGGCCGCGGCGCCCACGAGCGCGACGATGATGAAGCCGACGAAAGCCGGGCTCATCCCCAACGTCTCGGCCGCCTTTTGCACGGACTCAACGAAAATTTCGCTTACCAGTGCCACCAACACCGTGACAACGAGGAGCGTGCCGACCGCGAGGCCGATCGGCCACTTGGCCTCCTCCGTCTCGCCATGCGCTTCGCTCGCAAAGAGTTCCTTGTGCGTCTTTAGCGAGAACAGCAGGCTCAATCCGTAGGCCACGATAAGCAATATTGCGAGGCCGGCGCTGAGTTTCTGAGCCATCGCCTCGCCTCGCGTCAAATCCAGTTCGGAGACCGCCGCCGGAGCGAGGAGCGCAATCGTAGCCATCAACAGCAACGCCGAATACATCCTTCCCCCGGCGCGATTGTATTCCTGAACGTGGTACCGGAGGCCGCCCAACAGAAACGACGCTCCCAGCATGAAGAGCGTGTTGGTAACGATGGCGCCCGCAATCGACGCCTTCACCAGCATGTACTCTCCGGCACGGAGCGCCGTCACCGCAATGATCAACTCCGTCAGATTCCCAAGCGTCGCATTCAGCAACCCGCCTACCGCGTCACCCGTCTTTTCGGAGACCGCTTCGGTCGCGTGACTGAGAAGGGCTGCAAGCGGAACGATTGCGAGGACCGCGAGCACAAACAGGAGCGTGTGAGCCTCGGGCACTATCCTTGCTGCGACCAGCACGACTGGTACAAATATCAGCGTCCAGAGCAACGGGGTGTGTCGGATTTCCCTTAGCAGAGGGTTCATGGTGTTGGCGTCTCCTTCTTGACCGCCGTCAGAAATAAGCGAGTTCACGCTTGAGGTCACCCACGCGCGGAATGAACCGCCGGTCACGGTTTTGCACCTAACGGACGTTCATCGGGAAGAGTGTGGCAAAGCATGCAACTCGACGCATGGCAGCCTCCTGGCAATCACTCGACCGTCGGATCCTCGTTGAGGAGACATTGACCGCTCAGCGGACGTCGACCGCTGAGCGGACATCGAATGTAGGACAAGCCTCCGCTGCGCAACTCACGTTGATCTAGATCAACGGGTGCCTGCGTTGATTTGACGGGATTTCAGGCCGTACGGGCGACGTTGTCCCCCTGGCTGCTTCCCCGATTTTGACCGGCGGGCTGCGCTATTGTCTGAACGTCTGCCGCTTGGGCATGAGGATTTACAATGGCTGAAACACCCAAGCTCTCCGTTGAGAAGGCGCTGGAAAAGCTGCGCGCCGCCGATGCGCCAAAATCCAAGAACGCGCATAAATGAGGAAATTGACGCGCTCAACGAAGAGATAAAGCGATCGAGAGCGCAGCGACTGCGTCTGGAGCGGCATCAACGGCGTTCGACTGAGCGAGATTGAGATCGCCTGCGATCGCCGAAGCATCAGAGAGCGCCGGAGATCGTTGATGCCAGCAATCCCGTCAGGCGGATATTGGCACCACCCTCGCGCTTGCCGCGGGCTGCCTATTGGCAAGTTGCGCACTCCAGCACGCGTAACGGCCCCGGACTTGGGGGCAACCGGGGCCGTCAGCTCTCATGAGAGCGCGATGCGTTGAGTGGGACACATGCGCAATCGAATTGAATGCGAGAAAAACTGACCGCGCAATTGTCCTTGGGTGCAATACCTGGCTGCAGTTTTTTCTCTTCATTTGGGATCGGCGCGCTCGGTCTTGGGAAACAATCCATCCGCGATTGCAATAAAGGGGGCAGAACCAGTGGCTATTGCGGCCCACCCGCTCGATCGGCTTTGCTCGTAACGCAGACGTTATCATCGCTTCCGCTACACTTCCGGTGACGTTGATCTGGATCAAGTATCGCGAAATTGGCGCGCAAGTCGGATGCACATGGTGTTTCCTTGCAAATGGAGAAAGCCGATGAGATATGTCACAAAGGCTGCCCTTGCAGCTTCGTCCTTCGCGTGTGCGGCAATGCTCTCCCTCGCTTGGTCTGGACAAGGCGGCATCTCACTGTAAGTCGAGAGCGCCCAGGCACGGGTCGGCCGCCCGCTGACGCCCGTGAGCGTTGCGGGTGTCGCGCGCCGACATACGCGGCGGGCTGTGTACGGCGCCGGGATCACAGGTGCCGCCGTGATCGGCACGGCCGGCGCGATCGCTGCCGCACCCTACTATGGTGGAGCGGGCTATTATTCCGATGGTCCTTACGCGGCTTACGGTTACCCGTGCAAGACTACGCGACGCGCAATGGCTTTGTCTGCCGGCCCGGCACCATGGTACGACTCGACGACGGCTTGCAGTACCCCTGCCAGTAGAAGTGAAAGAGGCAGCTGTTAGAGCTGCCTCTTTGTTATTCTCCCCTATCGTAACACAAATAGTCCGTCGGCGCTCGTCGCCCTGAATGCACCTGCGGCGCGATCATAACGATGGCGGTCGCCGCGCCCCCCTCAGCTTCGGCGACGCTCAGTCGTTGTCGATTTTGATACCTCTGCGGCTCATGACCGGCTCGCCACATGCTCCGATGCTGAGTTGCTGTCAGCATTCCTCCGTGGCACATTACCGTCACTCTGGCACAGGCGTGATTGCGGACCGTGAGCCATGGCATGCTCGACGCGGGGTTGGCTTATTCTAATAATGCTGATTTTTTCCACGATCAGCGCCGCTGCGGCAGAGCCGAAGCGCGTACTGCTGTTGCACTCGTTCGGTCCGCAATTTGTACCCTGGGCCTTCTTTGCAGGACATTTCCGAGAGGAACTCTTCAAGCAATCGCCAGACAAGATCGATCTCTATGAAGCCTCGCTCGAAGGGGCACGATTTCAACAACCGGACGAGCAAGGCCCGATTGTCGATTATCTGGCGGCTCTTTTCGGCTCGCGAAAGCTCGACCTGATTGTGACGATTGGCGCGCCGGCTGCTTTTTTTGTTCAGAAATACCGGGCGCAGTTCTTCCCCTCCATCCCACTCGTCATCGGTGGGCCGGAGCAGCGAGCCATCAACTACGGCACGCTCACTTCGCTTGATGCACCGGTCCCGGTGACGCTGGACTTCAGGAAGTGGATCGAAAATATTTTGGAAGTTCTCCCGGACACGACCCACATCGCATGGGTTGTGGGTGCGTCTCCCCTTGAGAGGTTCTGGACGGAGGAGTTCCGCCGTACATCGCAGCCCTTTGCGGACAGAATATCATTCGAATGGTTCAATGACCTGCGATTTGAAGATATGTTGAAACGCATATCGCAACTGCCGCCGCACTCTGCCGCATTCTACGTGGACCTTCGTGTCGACGCAGCCGGCGTTCCTCTGGACCGCGATCTGGTGCTACCGAAACTTAGAGAGGCGACCAACGCGCCCGTCTTCAGCTATATTGACAGCTACCTCGGGTCGGGCATCGTTGGCGGGCCGATGCTCTCCAGCGAGGAAGTAGGACGACGGATGGCACAAGCCGCTGTTCGCATCCTGAGCGGCGAATCGCCTGGCGAACTCAAGATACCGCCGGTGGCCCTTGGGGTACCGCAGTACGACTGGCGGGAACTTCGGCATTGGAACATCAGCGAGGATCGGCTTCCCACCGGCAGTATGGTTCGTTTTCGCGAGCCGACGGTGTGGCGGCAATATCGCTGGCAGATCGCCTTGATGTGCGCGGTGGTCCTGCTACAGGGCGCGCTGATCTCCGGCCTTCTGCATCAGCGCCGGCGGCGCCTCTATGCCGAAGTCCAATCGCGGCAACGCTCGGCGGAGCTGGCCCACATGAACCGCTTTTCCACCGCTGGTGAACTTACCGCGACGATCGCGCACGAGATCAACCAGCCGCTGGGCGCTATTCTGACCAACATCGAAACAGCCGAAATCATGGTCAAATCTCCGACCCCCGATCTGCAGGAGATCGGGGAAATCCTCGCCGACATACGCCGGGACGACGAGCGCGCCAGCGAAGTCATCGGCCGATTGCGGAGCCTGCTGAAGAAGGCACCATTTGAGCCCAAACATATCGATCTCAACGATGTTGTCCGCGAGACCATGCAGTTTCTTTCGGGGCTGGCGATTGCGCGGGAAGTTGGCTTGACCAATTTCATTGCACCGGCGCCACTTCCCGTCAAAGGTGATCTAATTCAACTTCAGCAGGTCATCCTGAATCTGATCGTCAACGCTATGGATGCGATGTCAGGCATGCCGAGCGCTGAACGCAGGATCACCGTCTCGACTGCACGTGACGGCAATTCTGCCGAGCTCTCTGTTTCGGATGTCGGTCCCGGCATTCCCGTCGAGAAACTCAAGGAGGTGTTCGAGCCGTTTTTTACGACAAAGCCTCAAGGCATGGGCATGGGCTTGTCGATTGCGCGAACCATCGTCGAAGCCCATTGCGGATGGCTGTCGGCAGAGAACCGGGCGGGACGCGGCGCGGCGTTTCGCATGAAACTGCCGCTTGCCGCGCCGCCGGAATGAGGCGGTGTCCAAATTGAAATGCCGCCAAGTCATTGACTTGGCGGCATTATTTGGTTGCGGGGATAGGATTTGAACCTATGACCTTCAGGTTATGAGCCTGACGAGCTACCGGGCTGCTCCACCCCGCGTTAAACCGATGCGCGCCTTTTTCCGAAAAACCAGTGCCGAAACGATCCCCGCGAACGCCAGATGGCGCCGATCGATCCCGTCCGGAGGCTTCCTGAGAAGGCGACCCGGGCCGAAGCCATCGGGTGCGAGCGCTATGTATCAACGTGGCTCTGGTTTGGAAAGGCCCAAAGGCCGGTTTTTGAGCTTTTTGTGACGTCCAAACCGGGGGTTTTGCGCCCGAAATCGATGAGTGGAACCGCACTTGCCAGAAACACCGCAAAAGCGGAGCTTTGCGCCAAGAGACGACCGGGAGAGCGCCATGGACCAGCCACTGAAAAGCCCGGGGCGGCACGCCCTGGAGGAGGCCTTTCATCGCCAGTTCGAGCTGTCGCGCAGCGAGGGCGCGCCGGAGCTCGCGCTCAGGCTCGACCGGTTGAACCGGCTGCGGGCGGTGATCTCGGAAAATGAGGCGCGGTTCGAGGCGGCGATCTCGGCGGATTTCGGCCATCGCAGCCCGGTCGAGACCGCGATCGCCGAGGCCATGCTGGTGCTGGGCGAGATCAAGCACGCCGCCAAACACCTCAAAAAATGGATGGCGCCGCAGCGCATCGCCACCACGCTGCAATTTGCGCCCGCCAAGAACCGCCTGATCCCGCAGCCGCTCGGCGTGGTCGGCATCATCGCGCCCTGGAATTATCCGCTGCAGCTGACCCTGGCGCCGGCGGTGGCCGCCCTTGCCGCCGGCAACCGGGTGATGATCAAGCCGAGCGAGCTGGTGCCGCGATTCTCCGCGCTGCTCCAGGAAGTGATCGCGCAAAAATTCGACGCCAGCGAGATCATCGTGACCGGGATCGACGACGAGATCGCCAAAGCCTTCGCCGCGTTGCCGTTCGACCATCTCGTCTTCACGGGCTCGACCCGCGTCGGCCGTCAGGTGGCGGAGGCGGCGGGGCGCAATCTGACGCCGGTCACGCTCGAGCTCGGCGGCAAATCGCCCGCGATCGTTGACCGCTCCGCCGATCTCAACGAGGCAGCCGAGCGCATCGCCTACGGAAAGCTGCTCAATGCCGGCCAGACCTGCATCGCGCCTGATTACGTGCTGGTGCCGGAAGCATCCATGCTGGATTTCGTCGTCCGGCTCGAGGGCCACATGCTGCGGATGTTCGGCACCGATCCCAACAACAAGGATTACACCTCGATCGTCTCGGATAGGCACTATGCGCGGCTCGAGGCCCTGGTGGCGGACGCCGCGGCCAAGGGAGCCACGATCATGCAGGCGGCAAAACCCGGCGACCCCGCCTGGAAATCGAAGCGTAAGTTTCCACCGACCATCATCGTCGGCGCGACATCCGGGATGACCGTGATGCAGGAGGAAATCTTCGGGCCGCTGCTGCCGGTGCTCGGCTACAAGGATGCGGGCGAGCCGATCGCCTACATCAACGGGCGCGATCGTCCGCTGGCGCTGTACTGGTTCGGCGAGGACGATGCCGCGCGCGACGAGGTGCTGGCGCGCACCGTCTCCGGCGGCGTCACCGTCAACGATTGCCTGTTTCACTTCGCCCAGATCAATCAGCCGATGGGCGGGGTCGGCGCGTCCGGCTCCGGCGCCTATCACGGCGAATGGGGGTTTCGGACGTTGACCAAGCTGAAGCCGGTATTCTATCGCTCGCCCTTCAACCGGCTCGCCGATCTCTATCCGCCCTATGGCGCGAAGATCGCGCGGCTGCAAAAACTGCTGAGGTTCTTGTCGTAGGGAAACAACCGTCATTGCTCGTGGGGAAATAGCCGTCATTGCGAGCGCAGCGAAGCAATCCACACTTCCTGCGCTGATGGATGGATTGCTTCGCTGCGCTCGCAATGACGCTAACAACAAAAACTGGGGGGAATACGCGTGACGGATACATTTGATTTCGTGGTGGTGGGCGGCGGCTCCGGCGGCTGCGCGGTGGCGGGACGGCTTTCCGAGGACGCCGGGACGTCGGTGGCGGTGCTGGACGCCGGCGGCAAGAACGACAATTGGGTGGTCACGACACCCTTCGCGCTGGCCTTGATGGTCCCCAGCAAGCTCAACAATTGGGCGTTCGACACCGTGCCGCAGAAAGGCCTCAACGGCCGCATCGGCTATCAGCCGCGCGGCAAGGGTCTCGGCGGCTCGTCCGCGATCAATGCGATGGTCTATATCCGCGGCCACCGCTCCGATTACGATCAGTGGGCATCGCTCGGCAATCCCGGCTGGTCGTTTTCCGACGTGCTGCCCTACTTCAAGCGCGCGGAAGACAATGCCGATTTCGGCGGCGAGTATCACGGCAAGGGCGGCCCGCTCGCCGTCAACAAATTGCGCTCCGACAATCCGGTCCAGCAGACTTTTCTGCAGGCCGCCCAGGAGGCGCAGTTTCGCCTTCGGGAAGATTTCAACGCCGATGAGCACGAAGGGCTCGGCGTCTATCAGGTGACCCAGAAGAACGGCGAGCGCTGGAGCGCGGCGCGCGCCTACATCCATCCGCATATGGGATCGCGCGCCAATCTGCACGTCGAAACCCAGGCGCAGGCGACCCGGATCCTGTTCGAGGGCAAACGCGCGGTCGGCGTCGAATACCGGCAGGGCAAGGCGTTGAAGCAGATCCGCGCGCGGCGCGAGGTGATCCTCTCCTCCGGCGCGTTCCAGACGCCGCAATTGTTGATGCTGTCGGGTGTCGGCGACAGCACCGCGCTCGGCAAGCACGGCATCGCAAGCGTGCATCATCTGCCCGGCGTCGGACAAAATTTGCAGGATCATGTGGACTTCGTGTTCGGCTACATGTCGGACGATCGGAATTTCAACGGCCTCTCGTTCAAGGGCCTGCCGCGGCTGCTGCGGGCGATCGGCCAGTACCGGCGCGAACGCCGCGGACCGATGACCTCGAACTTCGCCGAGTGCGGCGGTTTCCTGAAGACCCGGCCCGACCTCGACATCCCCGACATCCAGTTGCATTTCGGCATGGCGCTGGCCGACGATCACGGCCGCAAGCGCCACATGGGCACCGGCTTCACCTGCCACGTCTGCCTGTTGCGGCCGAAGAGCCGCGGCGACGTCACGCTCGGCAGCGCCGATCCGTTGGCAGCACCGGTGATCGATCCGAATTTCTTCGGCGATCCGGACGATCTCGAAACCATGGTCGCGGGCTACAAGACCACGCGACGGCTTCTGGAAACGCCGGCCCTGCGCGCCTTGCAGAAAAAGGACATGTTCACCGAAGGCGTGCGCACCGACGACGACATCCGCGCCGTGCTGCGCGCGCGCGCTGACACCGTCTATCACCCGGTCGGCACCTGCAAGATGGGCGTCAACGACCCCCTCGCCGTGGTCGATCCGAAACTGAAAGTTTACGGCCTCGAAGGCCTGCGCGTGGTCGACGCCTCCGTGATGCCGACCCTGATCGGCGGCAACACCAACGCACCGACCATCATGGTCGGCGAGAAGGCCGCCGACATGATCAAGGCGGAGATCCGGGCGAATTGATTGCTTGCGTGAACGATCAATCCTCGCCGTCATTGCGAGGAGCAAAGCGACGAAGCAATCCATGGTCCGGCGTAAAAGGAGAAATGGATTGCTTCGTCGCAAGAGCTCCTCGCAATGACGTGGTGGCGATCTGAGCAAACCCTCTCCCCTCGTCGTCGCCCGGCTTGATCGGGCGATCCAGTATTCCAGAGACGGCAGCGATAGAGGCGTGAGGCCGCGGCGTACTGGATCGCCCGCTTTCGCGGGCGACGACAGTTGAGAATGCGGCCACAGACACAGCTGCGCGTTCTCGCGGCATGATTTGCCCGAGCTTCGCTGGAACGGTCTGTCCCTCGAAACAAAAGAGGGAGCAGGGAATGCCGGGTGCGCGCTGCACCCGCGGTCTCATGTGCCAAATTGTGCAAAAGAAACGCACATGAGCATACAGGTACAGTCGGAGGCACTCCGGCATTCCCCGCGCAATGGCTTTACGGCTTATATCGCGCTCTCCCCGGCGACGAATTCGTCTTGTCACCGTCATCGGCGGATTGAAGGTTTCGTCGCGCCCGGTTGGGCCCGCGAAAACCTCCGCCGACTTGACACCAGCAACGGGTGCCAGGACCACACGGTTTTGCCGTACGCTTTGGCGTCGTTCGTCTGCGCACCGGTTGATCGCTCACAGGCCTTTCGACCTACCCTGCGATCTCGTCGCGCGCCCGACGCCGCCGCGTCCACCGCATCCCGTCCCAACGTTCGTGACGATGGCCAACGCCCCTCTCTCTGGGACGAGACGGCGAGGCTTATAGTTTTGATTTGCCCGACGGAGCAAGAGGAATTTTTTCCGCGAGGGGACTGGACAGGGCAAATCACGTTGAAAGATTTCGGGAAATCGCCGTTTTGGCGCAACGGAATTGGCGCCGGTTTGATGGACATTTGATGGACAGTTGAGTGTCTCGTGAGGCCGAAGGTTAGTGATTGGTTCATCGAAACAAACCGAGAGTTAAGTGCACTGGACAGCCGGAACACTTGCTAAGCACCGAATGTAACCAATACTTGGGTGATATCCTGGAAGAACTCTGGGTACGGGAAACGAAGCACGTTGCTGGGGCAGCAATGATCTTGGGTGGGAGCTACGGGTGGCAGCCGAAAATATCTACCGAAAAATCCGGACTTTGGTACGTCAGCTCGGCGGCCGTGACAGCCTCTATGTCACTTGGGCTTACTGCCAGTATCTTCAACTCAATGAATTCGAACTTCCACGCGATATTGAAGTTGGACGCCAGTTCTTAGACTCGGATATCCCGCAAGGAATCCTAGCGGAATGGACGCTCGAAATTATTGCCAAAGAAGCTATTCGCCACGCAGACGAAGAGCCCAGACGCGGCGAATCCTTAAGACGATGGCGCACATTGGCGCTAGTCGCTAATGGCATTCGCGACCTTGAAAACGAGATATACGCGGAGGTTCCCGAGGGGCACATACACCTCGAAGTTATGCGCGTTTCACATCGTCAATTCGTTTGGCAGCAGCAGAGGTTCGGATGGGTACCAGTCATCCGGTATTTTAAGATGTTCAATACGCCAGAGATTTCAGAGTTTGCGCGCGCAAGCACTGGCCTGACGATCGACCAGATATTTTTGATCGGACTACTATATTTGGGAACGTTCGCATCTCATTCACGCGCCGTGAAAAACGTGAATGTTCAGGTGCCGGGAATATCCCCTCGGCATATTGAATTGTTTCTTGCATTCACCTCACGTACCCGACGCCAGTTGGCGAACATGTTGCGAGCGGAGCATGCATTAGATGACGGATTTGCATACCGGTACTCTTCGCTGCGCGAATTTCCGCTCGTTGAGATATCCTATCGTGGGCAGGACGAAATAGCATGCCCGCTCCCAACCCTTTTATTCTGGCGTATAACGAATGGCCTATTTTACAGCCTGAAGGACACGCCCGGTTTCCCCACTGCGTTCGGCAAATCATTTCAGCGCTTTGTTGGCGAGGTACTTTCCGCGCGGATTAACAACGCAGAAATGTCGATACTGGAAGAGCGCGAATTTCAGGTTGGAAAAAACCGCAAGGATAGTGTGGATTGGATTGTCCTACATGGCGAGCAGGCTGCGCTATTCGTAGAGTGCAAAACCAAGCGACTGACATGGGCCTCGAAGGTCGGCCTCTCCGACCTTGCAGCGCTCGAACGGGATATCAGAAAACTCGCTGGCGCGGTTGTTCAGGTCTACAAAACGATCCGGGATTACCGGGAGGGCCGATATCCTCATCTGGCCTTCGTTGAAGCCCTCAAGGTATATCCAGCGATCGTTACCCTTGAGGACTGGTATCTCTTCGGTCACGATCTACCCGACCGGCTCGATTTGGCCGTGAGAGCTGCAATGTTGGCCGTTGGTCTTCCTATCGAATGGCTGGATGCGATGCCGTATTCCATCATGTCCGTCCATGAACTTGATAAAGCCGCCGGAGTTATCAATGCGGTTGGGGTTGAGAATTTCATGTCAGGTAAACTCACAGACCCAGAGCGACGGCGCTGGGCCTTTGGTGCCTATTATAGCGAACGGTATCGTGACCAGCTCAAGCAAATGGATCACTTGTTCCGCGACGAGTTCGATGCAATGTTTGCTGACATCGCTCCCGGATCATAGTGACCACGCTGGTGAAGTCTAATGTCGGCTGAGCATTACGACTGGCTAACGGCCGCTGCCAAGCGCGCCACCCGAACGGTCGATGCGTCCCAAGTGGTGATCGACGCCGTTGAACGGGCCGAGATGGACCCCGAGCATGCAGCGCTTGACGAACTGCTCAAGCGAGCTGGCCAAGATCGGCGACCAACGCACCGACCATCATGATCGGCGAGAAGGCTGCCGACATGATCAAGGCGGGGCGGAGCTGCGGGCGAGTTGATTGGGACGTTATTGCCTATCACACCGTCATTGCGAGGAGCGCAGCGACGAAGCAATCCATTCTTTCTTTGCGTTGCGACATGGATTGCTTCGCTTCGCTCGCAATGACGCGGACGTACCCATCAATTCAGCAAAAACCCGCCGTCCACCGTCACCACGCTCCCTGTCATGTACCGCGAGGCGCCGGATGCCAGCAGCAGGATCGCGCCGCCGAGATTGGATTTGGCGCCGACCCGACGTTGCGGAATCCCCGGTAATGAGGATGATTTCTTTACTGACGTCGAATAGGTCAGACATGACGAGGTCCTTCGCAACAAAGCGGGCTCATTGATACCTACGATTTTAGCGATCGCAAACCCGATTGATTGACCAACCACCGAAGCGCCGGGAACAGGATTCTGATCCATGAACAGGTTCGATGTTGCGGTCTATGTCGGATTGCTCATTGCCGTGGTCACCGGCTTCAACACCGGCCTGCTGCGCAGCGCGATCACGATCCTCGCCTATCTGTTCGCGATGCCGATCGCGGTGTGGGCAACGTCGGCCCTCGCGCCGCAGATCGACGGCAAGCTCGGCTCGCCGCTGACACAGAATTCGCTGCTGTTCTTCGGAACTTTTCTGATCGCCGGCATGGTGCTCGGAAAATGCGCGCGCATGGCGCTCGATGATACGATCGGATCGGAAGCCGGCATCGGCGATCGGCTTGGCGGCGCGGCGCTTGGCGCGGCGCGGGTCGGCCTGGTCGCGATCACGCTGGTGCTGATCTTCGACCAGCTCGTTCCGGTCGATCGCCAGCCGGCGTTCCTGACCGGCTCGCAGCTAAGGCCGCTGTTTTCAGCGGCCGGGCAAATGGGATTCCGGTCCCTGCCGCCCGACGTCGCCGCCACCGTCGATCGCCTGAAGCGCGAACAGCGGATCTAGACCGGGCGGCCGGCACGATAGCCGCTTGCTGATATGCATTTTGACCGGACCCGCTCCCTTATCAGAGCCGACAATGTTGGCTAGAGTGACAAGGTCGAACTTCAAAAAATCACCTGACATAACGGGAGTGAAACTGTGGATCTTGGGATCAAAGGCCGTCGCGCCATCGTTTGCGCATCCAGCAAGGGCCTGGGGCGCGCCTGCGCGATGGCGCTGGCCAATGAAGGCGTGCATGTCACCTTGACGGCGCGGGGCGCCGAGGCACTGAAAAAGACCGCCGATGAGATCCGTAAAGCGCATCCCGGCGTCACGGTGACCGAAGTCGCCGGCGACATCACCACGCCGGCGGGTCGCGAGGCCGCGCTGAAGGCCTGTCCCGATCCGGATATCCTGATCAACAATGCCGGCGGCCCGCCGCCCGGCGATTTCCGCAACTGGACCCGCGACGACTGGATCAAGGCGATCGACGCCAACATGCTGACCCCGATCGAGCTGATCAAGGCGACCGTCGACGGCATGATGGCGCGCAAATTCGGCCGCATCGTCAATATCACCTCGGCCGCGGTGAAAGCGCCGATCGAGATATTGGGCCTGTCCAACGGCGCCCGCGCCGGCCTCACCGGCTTTGTCGCCGGCCTCTCGCGCAAAACCGTGATCAACAACGTCACCATCAACGGCCTGCTGCCGGGCCCGTTCAACACCGATCGGCTGCGCGGCACCGCCAAGGGCGATGCCGACAAGCGCGGCCTCACCGTGGACCAGATTTTGGCCGAGCGCGCCAAGCTCAATCCGGCCGGGCGTTTTGGCGACCCTGAGGAATTCGGTGAGGCCTGCGCATTCCTGTGCAGCGCCAAGTCAGGCTTCATCACCGGGCAAAACATCCTGCTCGACGGCGGCGCGTTCCCGGGCACGCTGTGAAGGCTGTCTGGTACGAACGAACCGGCGCTGCGCCGACGGTGCTGACCGTCGGCGAGATGGAGACGCCGAATGCGGGTCCGGGCGAGGTCCGCGTCCGGCTAGAGGCCTCCGGCGTCAACCCGGCCGATGTCGGCCGCCGCGGCGGCAGCTATCGCGGAATCGAATTTTCGGCACCGCGGCGGAATATATCGCGCTGGCGGATTATCTGGTGACGCCGTTGCCCGAGGATGTTTCCTTTGCCGCCGGTGCGACGCTCGGCATTCCCTGCATGACCGCGTGGTGCAGCCTGTTTTGCGACGGGCCGATCACCGGACAAACCGTGCTGGTCACCGGCGGCGCCGGCGCGGTCGGCCATTACGCGGTGCAGCTGGCGAAATGGGGCGGCGCCACCGTGATCGCGACCGTCAGTTCGCAGCCGAAGGACATGGAGGCACGGCTGGCCGGCGCCGATCTCGTCATCAATTACCGGACCGAAGACGTCGTCGCCAAGGTGATGGCGTTCACCGAAAACCGCGGCGTCGACCGCGTGGTCGATGTCGACTTTGGCGGCAATATCGCGACCACGCTGAAGATCATGGCGCTCAACTCGACCATCGCGGTCTACGCCACCAACGGCAATCGCACGCCTGTTATCCCGATGCGCGACCTGATGGAAAAATGCATCGCGCTGCGCACGCTGGTGCTGTTCGCGCTGCCACCGCCGCTGCTGGCCGCAGCCCAGGAAGACATTTCGAAATGGCTGGCCGCGGGAACGCGCGTCCACAACATCGCCGCACAGTTCCCGCTTTCGGAAACCGCGCAGGCCCACCTCGCCGTGGAGAAGGGCGACAAGTTGCGCACGGTGATTGTCGACTGCGCGCGCTAGAGCATGATCCGGAAAAGTGGGTACCGGTTTTCCGAAAAAGATCGTGCTCAAACAAAAAAATCGCGATCAATTTGAGCGGAAGGAAAGCGCCGGATGCACTGGAATGTAGGCAAGGTCAGGATCACAAAAATCGTCGAACTGGAGACGGTCGGCAGCACGCGATTCATCCTGCCGCTCGCCACCAACGAGGAAATCCAGAAGCTGCCCTGGCTGATTCCGCACTTCGCCAACGACGAGGGCCGCCTGAAAATGTCGATCCACTCGCTCGTGGTGGAGACGCCGCAGCGCCGGATCGTGGTCGACACCGGGCTCGGCAATGACAAGCAGGGCCGCAATGTGCCGACCTGGAACAACCGCAACGATCCGTTCTTGGACACCCTGACCAGGGCGGGGTTTCCGCCTGACAGCATCGACACCGTGCTGTGCACGCATCTGCATGTCGACCACGTCGGCTGGAACACCACTCTCGTCGGCGGCAAATGGGTGCCGACATTCGCCAATGCGCGATACGTCTTCGGCAAGACCGAATACGAATACTGGCGCGACCACAGCGTCGAGCCGGACAAGATTGCCGTGTTCGCGGATTCCGTGAAACCCATCGCCGACGCCGGCAAGGCCGATCTCGTCGCCAGCGATCACAAACTTGCGGACGAAATCACCTTGATCCCGACGCCCGGCCACAGCCCCGGCCATATGAGCATCCACATCCAATCGGACGGCGAAGCGGGCCTGCTCACCGGCGACGTCGCCCATCATCCCTGCCAGATGGCCCATCTCGACTGGTCGTCGACCGCGGATTCCGACCCCAAACAGTCGGCCGTGACGCGGCGCGACCTGTTCTCGCGCTTTGCCGATACGCCGACCCTGGTGATCGGCGGGCACTTCAATGCCGGCCATATCCGGCGGGAGGGGGATGCCTTCAAGTTCATCGCGCTGGGATGAGGCCAACAATCGTAGATGGGGTAACGGGCCCCGGTCTGCCCTCCAAGCAAGCCGCGCTTGCTACGGCGCTATTGGGTAGCGCGCTGCGCGCGGCTTGCTTGGAGGGCGGGCGGTCGTGGGCAAAGGCGCCCTTGCGCCGTGCCCACCATCTATCCTGATTATTGCCGGGAAATGGTGGGCACGCGGAGCCTGTCATCGGGCGCGCATTCGCGCGACCCGTTGGCTTTGCCCACCCTTCTGTAACGGGCCTCGATTAGTCAATCCCTTTTGCGTTATCCGCTCGCCGGGGTCTCGCTTCTGTACGGGGTCGGCGCATGGCCGCCACCTGATGGGGTTGGAAGAGGATAGGTCGACCAATCTACGTTCGCGTGCTCTCAGGAAGCTACCTGGTGGGCAACGGTCTGACCTGATCCATCGTCCCGGCGAAGGGACTTCGCTTCGAGAAGGCCTGGTGTCGTGACCCGCCCGAAAACTGTTGCGCCTCTCCCTGTTAGGCTGCTGTTGCAGCGGCGTTGAAGGGTGTTCCGTCGGCGAGCATGCGGTGCATGATCACCGCGAGCCTGCGCGCCAGCGCCACCTTGGCTTTGCTCATGCCGGCGCGCCTGGCGATCCGCATCGCCCAGCTCTTCAGTTGCGAACAGCCCTTGAGCGGCTTGGTCAGCATGATGTGGGCCGCCTCGTAGAGCGCGGTGCGCACCGAGCTATCGCCGATCTTGCTGATCCGGCCGGTGTAGTCGGTCTCGCCGGATTGATGCTTCTTCGGGGTCAACCCGAAATGGGCTCCTGCCTGCTTCGACGATTTGAACCGGGTCGGATCATCGATCGCGCTGGCATAGGTCAGCGCCACGATCGGGCCGACCGCCGGCGTCGACATCAAAAGCCGTGCCCGCGTGTCGGAGCGCGCCATCTTGCGCACCTGCTTCTCGAAAGCTGCAAACTCCTTCCGCAGCACCGCGCGAACCGCCAACAGCGCATTGGCGATCACCTGGAGGTGCGGATGGCCCACCACAAGCTCCTCGATCCGTCCCGCGAACTCACGCTCCGTGGTCTTGCCTACCTTGAGACCAAAGCCGCGCAGGATCCCGCGCAGGCTGTTCTCCACGTCGTGAAGCTTCGATTGCACCAGCTTCCGCGCCGTCAGCAGCGTTCGGGTCTCTTGCGCGCTGATCGATTTGCAGTGTACCGGCCGGAACCAGCCCAGCCGCATCAGTTGCGCAATCCCGCGCGCATCGTTGCGATCCGACTTCACCGGCATCGCCTCGAACGCCTTCCGCACGTGCCGCGTCTCCAGCAGTTCCACCGCCAGCCCCGCTTCCCGCATCGCCGCAAAAAGCCACTGCGACAAGGGGCCGGCCTCCAGCCCGATCCGCTCAAGGCCGAAGCCGAGCGAAGCGAACCAGGCGATCAGTGCCTCCGGCTCGCTGGCTACCCTGGCCTCGCGCAAAATCTTGCCGTTGGCGTCAACAACACACACGCTCGAGCATTCCAATGACACGTCGATTCCAGCATAATGGTCCATGGTCGTCTCTCCTCGATGTTTGGAGCGAGGCTCATCCCTCGACTCCGTCACACCATCAATGTGAGGGACGACCGCCCGCCCTCCAAGCAAGCCGCGCGCAGCGCGCTACCCAATAGCGCCGTAGCAAGCGCGGCTTGCTTGGAGGGCAGACCGGGGCCCGTTACCCCATCTACGGAAAAGCCCTTGAAATAAGGCTTGGCTGCAATGCAGCGCGCAGTCTGCCATTGAATTTCCCGCCGCGCTGTTCCATGAAGCATCCCGGTAAGAGCCCAAGAAGCCTTGAGAAATCCTCAAAAAACCCCGTAGGGAGTGATCAAAAATGAAGCTTGTTCGGTATGGCGCGAAGGGTGCGGAAAAGCCCG
Source organism: Bradyrhizobium erythrophlei (assembly GCA_900129675.1). Taxonomy (GTDB): domain Bacteria; phylum Pseudomonadota; class Alphaproteobacteria; order Rhizobiales; family Xanthobacteraceae; genus Bradyrhizobium; species Bradyrhizobium erythrophlei_A. The sequence goes on from FSRD01000001.1 coordinate 220,817, forward strand.
GCCTGATCGATAAATCCGGCCAATTGCGCGATCTTTCCGCGCATGTGAAAGACCTCGACGGCGAGGCCTATTCGCCCGCCTCGCTGACCAAGCTCGCCGGGCTCGATCCGTCAAAACTCCCCGCAGTCGACGGCAAGCCGCGCTTCGGCGCGCCGGTCACCGGCATCTCGAAATTCGTCGCCATCGGCCTGAACTATGTCGACCATGCCAAGGAGACCGGCAATCCGATTCCGCCGGAGCCGATCTTCTTCCTGAAGGCCAACACCGCACTCTCCGGCCCGAACGACGCGGTGGAGAAGCCGCGCGGCTCGACCAAGCTCGACTGGGAAGTCGAAATCGCCGCCATCATCGGCACCCGCGCCAAATATGTCAGCGAGGCCGACGCGCTCAATTACGTCGCCGGCTACTGCATCTGCAACGACGTTTCCGAGCGCAATTTCCAGATCGAGCGCGGCGGCCAGTGGACCAAGGGCAAGTCGCACGACACCTTCGGCCCGGTCGGCCCGTGGCTGGCGACCAAGGACGAAATCGCCGACGTGCAGAAGCTGTCGATGTGGCTCGACGTCAACGGCCAGCGCCGCCAGACCGGCTCGACATCGACCATGATTTTCTCCATGGCGAAGTGCATCTCCTACGTCTCGCAGTTCATGACGCTGTTGCCCGGCGACATCCTCACGACCGGCACGCCTCCGGGCGTCGGCACCGGCATGAAGCCGCCGCAGTTCCTCAATGCCGGCGACGTCGTTACCCTCGGCATCGAAGGCCTCGGCGAACAGCGCCAGGAAATCGTCGCGGCGTGATGCCTCTCATGCGACAAGCACCCCGAAACTCGTCATGCCCGGCGATAGCAGTCAAGCTTGCGCAGACTGCGTAAACTTGTCTGCGATGCCGGGCATCCACGTCTTAGCGGTGCATCGGCAAGAAAGACGTGGATGGCCGGGACATCTAGCGCGAAGACGCGCTTCGCGCTTTTGCCCGGCCATGACGGAGAATAGAACCTTTCGAGGAAAACCAACATGAAACTCACCTTCTCCCCCGCCTCGCCCTTTGCCCGAAAAGTCCGCATCGCCGCGATCGAGACTGGGCTGATCGACAAGATCGAGTTCGTTCCGGCAACCGTGGCGCCGGGGCAGGCCAATGACGTGTATTCGCGCATCACGCCGCTGAAGAAACTGCCGGTGCTGATCCTCGACAATGGTGACGTCATTCTCGATTCTTACGTCATAACAGAATATCTCGACGAGCTCGCCGGCGGCGGCAAGCTGATCCCGGCCTCCGGCCCGACGCGCTGGCAGGTGAAGACCGATCATTCGCTGCTGCAGGGCATGCTCGATTCCATGCTGCTGTGCCGCTACGAAAAGATGGTGCGGCCGCAGGGATTGCAATGGCAGGCCTGGTCGGACGATCACTGGAACCGGGCCTGGACCGGCATGGCGCGGTTCGAGAACAAGCCGGACGTGCTGTCCGGACCGTTCGACATCGTGCAGATCGGCCTCGTTTGCGTGCTCGGCTATGCCGATTTCCGCTTTGCCGATTGCGGCTGGCGCAAGGCCTATCCGAAGCTCGATGCGTTCCACCAGAAAATGCTGGAGCGGCCATCGGTGAAAATCTCGGTGCCGCCGGCGGCGTAAGCGGGAATCCCCATGAGCCTCAGATTCAGCGTCGGCGATCTCACCATCCATCGCATCATCGAGCAGGAAACCACTTTCCTGCCGGCGCTGGAGATGCTGCCGGGCCTGACGCCGGAGTTGTTGGCCGAGAACCGGGCGTGGATGCAAAAGGCGGGCGCGCTCGACGCCAGCGACGTGCTGATCCTGTGCTTCCAGTCCTATGTGGTGAAGACGCCGCACCACACCATTCTGGTCGACAGCTGCATCGGCAACGATAAGCCGCGGCCAGCTCGCCCGAAATGGAACATGAAGACCGACGACACCTATGCGCGCGCACTGGCGGCGGCGGGATTTTCGGTTGGCGATATCGACTATGTGATGTGCACGCATCTTCATGTCGATCACGTCGGATGGAACACGCGGCTGGAGCACGGCCGCTGGGTGCCGACGTTTCCGAACGCGCGCTACGTGTTCGGCAAGACCGAGTTCGATTACTGGTCCGAGCAGAATGCGAAAGCGCCGGTGCCGCCGTTTGGAGACAGCGTGCTGCCGATCGTCGAAGCCAGCAAGGCCGAGATCGTACGCAACGATTATCAGATCGGCGATCACGCGCGCATCCTGCCGACCCCGGGCCATACGCCCGGCCATGTCGCCTTCACCTTCGGCCGGGCCAAGGACGACGCGGCGTTCGCCGGCGATCTGATGCATTCGCCGCTGCAGACGCGCTATCCCGAGATGTCGGCGAAGTTCGATGTCGATCAGGCGCAGGCCGCGGCGACGCGGCGCAGTTTTCTGGAGCGCTATTGCGACACCGACACGCTGTGCTGCACCGCGCATTTCCCCTCGCCCTCGACGGGGAAGATACGGCGGCTGGGCAACGGGTTTACCTCCGAGGCGATTTAGCCTTCTTTCGGATTGAGCGCGTGCCGCTTGCTCGGTGCCACCTCTCCCATCGGGAGAGGTCGCAAGCCCTTGCGAGCGGGTGAGGGGTTACGGTCTATCGATGGAGCGTAACCCCTCACCCGATTTGTTGCGCAAATCGACCTCTCCCCTTGGGAGAGGTGTGCAGAGTGCACGGCTCTCTCCGGCCAACCTCAATCAAACAAACTCGGCGTGTGGTTCACCACGGCACCCTCGATCGCCAGCATCTTCAGCTTGGTAACCACGCCGCCATTGGCGGAGAAGCCGCCGGGCTTGCCGCCGGCCGCCAGCACGCGGTGACAGGGCACCACGATCGGGCACGGATTGCGCCCGAGCGCCTGGCCGACATCGCGCGACAGCTCGACGCCGCCGAGTTTTTTGGCGATATCGCCATAGGTCATGGTCTTGCCCGGCGGAATTTTCCGCGCGATGTCGTAGACGCCGCGGTTGAATTTGGGAACGCCGTCGAGGTCGAGCACGACTTCGGCAAGATCGTTCGGCTTGCCCGCGAGCAGCTCGAGAATCCCGTCGATCGCGCCTTGCACTTCCGCCGTCGGCGGGGCTTCCGTGACATCGCCATTGCGCTGAAGAATGCGCTTGCGGGTCTTGTCCTCGCTGCCCATCGGCAGTTGCACGCCGGTGATGCCGCGCGCGCCCCACACGATGCCGCAAGGTCCGATCGCGGTGTCGAAGATCGCAAAATGCTGGCCGCTCATGGCTGGCTCCAAATCCTGTAATTCCTTGCTGTGAGCTTGCTAACTCGCTGCAATATGGGCTTGGAAATTGTTGCTATCCACCCGAATCCTGAGGGAACTTGACGGCGTAAACAAGTTCCGATGATCTGGGGTCGTCGCAGCGCCATTCAATGGCACCAGCCCCACCTCGCCTCACCCCACGAGCCCCCGATGCAAACGCTTCACATCAACGGATACGACATGGCCTATCTCGAGGTCGGCGAGGGGCCGCCGCTGGTATGCGTGCATGGTTCGCTGTGCGACTTCCGGATCTGGTCGGCGGTGCTGGGACCGCTATCGAAACAGCGTCGCGTGATCGCGGTCAGCTTGAGGCACTTCTTTCCCGATCGCTGGGACGGCGTCGGTGACACCTATTCGATCGCCCAGCATGTCGACGACGTCATCGCCTTCGTCGAGAAGCTGGATACAAGGCCGGTCGATCTGATGGGCCATTCCCGCGGCGGGCACATTGCGTTTCGGGTCGCGCAGCGCCGGCCTGATTTATTGCGGAAACTGATCCTCGCCGAGCCCGGCGGCGAACTCGACGCCACGCTCGATCCGGCCTTCAAGCCCGGGCCCTCTCCGTTGGCGGAAAGGATCGCAGCCGCGGCCGGGAAGATTGCGGCCGGTGACGTCGAGGGTGGCCTGACGCTGTTTTTCGACGCCATCGAAGGCCCCGGTGCGTGGGGGCGCCTGCCGGCGACGCCGAAGCAGCAGCTACGCGACAACGCCACCACCCTGATCGGCCAGACCCGGGACAAGCGTCCACCGTTTTCCAAAGCCGATGCGGAGGCGATCAAGACGCCGACGCTGTTCATCGGCGGCGCCAACACCAAGGGCGCATTGGCGCAGGTGCTGCATACGCTGGTGGCGCATGTGAAGGGCGCGCGAACCGAGATGATCCCGGGCACCGCGCATCCGATGTTCGAACAGGCGCCGCAAAGATATTGCGAGATCGTGCTCGATTTCCTGGCCGGGGCGTGAACCGATGCAAACGCTGCGCGTCAACGGTTACGACATGGCCTATCTCGAAGTCGGAGAGGGCCCGCCGCTGGTCTGCGTGCACGGTACGCTCGGTGATTTCCGCACATGGTACGCGGTGCTGGGGCCGCTGGCGCACCAGCATCGCGTGATCTCGTTCAGCCTGCGGCATTTCTTTCCCGAACACTGGGACGGCGCCGGCAGCGATTACCTGATGTCGCAGCATGTCGCCGACGTCATCGCGTTCATCGAGCAGATCGAGCCCAGGCCGGTCGACCTGATGGGCCATTCGCGCGGCGGCCACATCGCCTTCCGCGTCGCGCAAGCGCGGCCTGACCTGCTGCGACGGGTCGTGCTGGCCCGAACCCGGCGGCGACCTCGACGCGTCGCTGACCCCAGCGGCCCCCGCTTCAGGGACGCCCTCGCTCGCGGTTCGGGTCGCGGCCTCAGTCAAGAAAGTCGCTTCCGGCGATATTGAAGGCGCGTTGATGAACTTCGTCGACGCGATCGACGGCGACGGCGCGTGGGCCCGCCTGCCCACTGCCGCCAAGCAACAGCTGCGCGACAATATCTTCACGCTGCTCGGCCAGGTCGGCGAGAAGCGCAGGCCGTTCGCCAGGAGCGAGGCGGAATCGATCACGACGCCGATGCTGTTGATCGGCGGTGGCGACACTGAAGGCACGCTGTCCCTGATATGGCGGGTGTTGGCCGAACATATTCCGGGCGCAAAGACTGCGGTCATCCCCGGCGCCCGCCACTGGATGTTCGAACAGGCGCCGCAGGAGTTTTCGAAGGCCGTGCTGGCGTTTCTGGCAGGCTGAATTCGCTCTCGTCGATTTGGTTACCTCGCCCGGCTTGCGGCCCGCTTGCGGGGGATCCGCCAGTGGCGATTTCGCACCGCGACGTTGAGCCGGTTCCAGACATTGATGTCGGCGATGGCGAGGATCGAGGCTGCGAGTTCCTGCTCATCCAAATGCGGCTCTCCCCCTTGACCCAGCCATCTCGGATCAGCTATCTAGTGAATACGGAATTCCGTATTCTATATTGGGCACTGGCATGATCCCGTTAGACCCACTCCCCAATCTGATCGACCAGGTCTATGCGCGGATCCTGGAGGCGATCATCGACCGCACGCTGCCGCCGGGGCAGCGCATCCGGCAGAACGAGTTGGCCGAGAAACTCGGGGTGTCGCGTCAGCCGGTTTCCCACGCGCTGCATTTGCTGCACCGGCAGGGCCTCGTCGCCGAAAGCGGCCGGCGCGGCTTTGAGGTCACCCAGCTCGATCCGCAGCGCATCCGTGAACTCTACGAAGTCCGCGGCGCGATCGACGCGCTGGCCGCGCGGCTCGCCGCGCAGAGGGCCAAGACCGACGCGGCCGGCCGTGCGCAGCTCGAGGCCGCACTGCAGGCCGGGCGCGCCATCGACAAGGATACACCGCTGGCGCGGCTGATCGCGCTCGACGTCGATTTTCACAGCACGATCTACCGGCTGTCAGGCAATCCCGCGATCGAGGAAATGATCGCGCCGCAATGGCCGCACATGCGCCGCTCGATGGCGACGGTGCTGGCCGAACTCGATTATCGCGAGCGCGCCTGGGCCGAGCACAAGGCAATCGCTGCGCATATCTTTGCGGGCAATGCACAGGCGGCGGAGGCCGCGGCGTTGGCGCATGCGCAGACTGCCGGACGACTGACGGAAGAGAGACTCAGGGCGACCGACAAGGCGGCGTGAATGAAACGCTGTCATTCCGGGATGGTGCGCCAGCACCAGACCCGGAATCTCGAGATTCCGGATTCGCGCTTTGCGCGCTCCGGAATGACAAAAAATGAACAACAGGAGGAAAGCCATGAAACTGACCCAGCAGCAGATCGACACTTTCAACCGCGAAGGCTGGCTGTTTCTGCCTGAGCTGTTCAGCCAGGAGGAAGTCGATTATCTCGCGCGCGAGGCCGTCGGCATCTATGACGCCGATCGCCCCGAGGTGTGGCGCGAAAAGAGCGGCGCGCCGCGCACCGCCTTTGCAGCCCATCTCTACAACGAAGCGTTCGGCGCGCTCGGCGCGCATCCGCGCATGATCGAACCGGTGGAGCAGATCTTTGGCGAAAAGGTCTACATGCACCAGTACAAGATCAACGCCAAATCCGCCTTCACCGGCGACGTCTGGCAGTGGCATCAGGATTACGGCACCTGGAAGCGCGATGACGGCATGCCGGAGCCGCGCGCGATGAACATCGCGATCTTCCTCGACGAGGTGATGCCGATCAACGGCCCCTTGATGCTGGTGCCGAAGAGCCAGCAAGCCGGCGATCTCAAGGCCGCGCACGATCTGGAAACGACCTCATATCCGCTTTGGACGCTGGACGAGGAGACCGTGACGCGGCTGGTGAAGGAAGGCGGCATCGTCGCACCCACCGGCAAGGCCGGCGGCATGCTGATGTTCCACGGCAATCTGGTGCATGGCTCGGCCGGCAACATCACGCCCTATCCGCGCAAGATCGTCTATCTGACGCTGAACGCGGTCTCGAACTACATCCGCACCCCGACGCGGCCGGAATACATCGCCCATCGCGATTTCACGCCGATCCAGACCGTGGCTGACGACGCGCTGCTGCGGTTGGCGCGTGCGCATCGCCAGGCGGCGGAGTAGCATAGCCGCTTGGATACCAAATGCGTCGTCATGCCCGGGCTTGTCCCGGGCATCCACGTCTTAACGGTATCGCGGCGACAAAGAGGTGGATGGCCGGGACAAGCCCGGCCATGACGGAATAAAGTGCCCACCGCTTTCGCAACAAATTCATTCCCCGGATCCTTCCCCATGAACCTTTCCCACCTCCTCAACGCCCGCAGAGCATCCGGCAAACCGGTTCGCGTCGCCCTGATCGGGGCCGGAAAATTCGGCTCGATGTTCCTGTCGCAGGTGCCGCATACGCCGGGGCTCGAGGTGCCTGTCATCATCGACCTCGACCGCGACCGCGCCCGCGAAGCGTGCCGCACGGTCGGCTGGGACGAGGCACGGATCGCCGCCACCGCCTTCACCGACGACGGCGCGCGCGCGATCGCGGGCGGCGCGATGGACGTGGTGGTCGAAGCCACCGGCAATCCCGCGGTCGGCATCCGGCATGCGCGGGCGGCGATTGCGGCGGGCAAGCATGTCGTGATGGTCAATGTCGAGGCCGACGTGCTGGCGGGGCCGCTGCTGGCGGCGGAAGCGCGTAAAGCGGGGGTGGTCTATTCGCTGGCCTATGGCGATCAGCCGGCGCTGACCGCGGAGATGGTCGATTGGGCGCGCGCTACGGGATTCCGGGTCGTGGCCGCTGGTAAAGGAACAAAGTATCTGCCGGCCTATCATGACGTGACGCCGGACGGCGTCTGGGGCCATTACGGCCTGACCGCAGGCGAAGCGCAATCGGCGGGCATGAACCCGCAGATGTTCAACTCGTTTCTCGACGGCACCAAATCCGCGATCGAAATGGCGGCGATCGCCAACGCTTGCCTGCTCGACGTCCCCACCGACGGGTTGCTGTTTCCGCCCTGCGGCGTCGACGATTTGCCGCATGTGATGCGGCCGCGCGACAAAGGCGGCGTGCTGGAGAAATCCGGCGTGGTCGAGGTCGTGTCGTCGCTGGAGCGCGACGGCCGCCCGGTATTCCGCGACCTGCGCTGGGGCGTCTACGTCGTGCTGGAGGCGCCGAACGATTATGCCGCCGATTGTTTCAGGCAATACGGCCTGAAGACCGACGCATCGGGGCGGTATGCGGCGATGTACAAGCCCTATCATCTGATCGGGCTCGAACTGAACATCTCGATTTTGTCGGCCGCACTGCGCAACGAGCCGACCGGCCAGCCGCAAGGTTTTCGCGGCGACGTCGCAGCCGTGGCCAAACGCGATTTGCGCGCCGGCGAAATGCTCGACGGCGAAGGCGGCTACACGGTGTGGGGCAAGCTGATGCCGGCGGCCGCGAGCCTTGCCGCCGGCGCGCTGCCGATTGGCCTCGCGCATCGCGTCAAGCTGAAGAACAATGTCGCCCACGGCGCCGTGGTGCGCTGGAGCGATGTCGAAGTCGACGCCAACAATGACACCATCAAGACCCGCAAGGCGATGGAAGCGGCGTTCGGCGGCGCCGATAGCGTTTTCGAGCGAAGTGGGCGCCGGTTCGCGTAAAGAAAACGCGCCAGAACAAAAGTTTAGAGTCCGGTTCTGATTTTTCAGAACCCGGACTCTAAGGCAGCAATCGCAGCGTCCGTGCCTGGCTGAACCATTTCTGGAACATTGCTTCGGTATCCATCATTTCGGTGAAACCGGCCTGATTGATCTTCACCGTCGAGACGATCGAGGGCGGACCCGACTGGTTCTGGCCATAGCGCATGCTGTAGTCGGCATATTGAAACGACAGGCCGACGAACGTCTCCAGGTCCGGTGAGATCAGATTGTGCCTGCGCCGCAGCTCATCCCACGGCGCGATCCATGCGGGATATTGCTGCGCCAGCGAGAGCGGCACGGCATCGCCCGGCTTCATGCCAAGCGCATCGGCAATGGCCGGCCAGATATTCTCCCAGGTGAAGACGTCGCCATTGGTGACGTTGAAGGCCTGGTTGCGCGCAGCGTCGGCTTCCCCGGACCAGGCGATCGCGCGCGCCAGCAGATCGACGTCGACCGCCTGCGACACCCGCGCGGCGCCGCCGGGATAATCGAGCGCCCTGCCCTGCTCGCGCAGCATCGCGGCGTAGACGCCGAGCGGCGGGATCAGGTCCATGGCGCCGCCCATCGCAAGGCCTATGATCAGGACCGGGCGCAGAATGCTCCAGTGCCAGGCCTTGCCCTGCTGCAATTCGCGCAGAAAATTCTCTTGCGCCCAGTAAAAGTTCGGCTGCTCGTACATTTCCGAGCGGCCTTCGCGCGCCGGCACAATGAGCGGGCGGACGTGAACGCCGTAGGCTTTGGTGCCCTGCAGCAGCGCGACGTGCCTGAGCTGCGGCGCGGCCGGCTCGAGCGCGGCCATCAGGTTGCGCAGCATCAGGTCGTTGGTGCGTATCTGGTTCGGATCGCGCCAGCCGTCGATCAGGTTCGGCGCCTCATATAGCGCGGCATAGATCAGATGCGTTGTGCCCTGCAGTTCCGCCGCGGCGCAGGCGCATTGCGCCGCAACGGTGAGGTCGATCGGCACATGGCGCGCGCCATGGAGCTCGCGCGGCTTGCGCCGCGACAGCGCGACCACCTCGCATCCGCCCAATGCACCGAAGTGCCGCAAGGCGGCATTTCCCACCAGCCCCGTTGCGCCCGCGACCACGACTTTCTTGCCCGCCATTTCCAACTCCGCTGCGATGACCTGCCCTACGTAGCAAATGGCAGCCGGCGCCGCAGCGGGCCGTTTAGACTTTCGTCAGACGGACCAGGCCTGGCAGCCCTCTTCGCAACTGCAATGGAAGCACAACGCTTGATTATCAGCGGTCGATTGTTCATCCTGCCCGCGGACGTACAAATCTCTGAATTGATTGCGTCCAAAACCACGAGCCTTTGAAGGCCAAAACCTTCATCAACAACTTAACGTCGTCCGTCGGCGAACAAAAAACGGCATCAAGATCGTTGTCCCTCGTCGAGGTATCGGCACACAGGGGAAGCGCATGAAACGTCGTGATTTCTTGAAGGTGGGCGGCGTCGGTCTCGCCGCGAGCGCAGTTGCGGCACCCGCGATCGCGGAATCGATGCCGGAAGTGAGGTGGCGGCTGGCCGCGAGCTGGCCGAAGGCGCTCGATACGCTCTACGGCGGCTGCGAATTCTTTTGCAAGCGGGTTGCCGAGATCACTGACAACAAATTCCAGATCCAGTCGTTCGCCGCCGGTGAAATCGTGCCGGGCTTGCAAGTGCTCGACGCCGTCTCCAACGGCACCGTCGAGATGGGCAACACCGCGCTCTATTACTACTGGGGCAAGAACCCCGCGTTTACGTTCGGCACGGCGTTGCCGTTCGGCCTCAACACGCGCCAGCATATTTCGTGGCTGGTATGGGGCGGCGGCACCGATATGCTCAACGATCTTCTGAAGGAATATAACTGCCTGGGTATTCCGACTGGCAGCACGGGCGCGCAGATGGGCGGCTGGTTCCGGAAGGAAATCAAATCCATGGAGGATTTCAAAGGTCTCAAATTCCGCGTCGGCGGGTTCGCCGGAAACATCATCGCCAAGGTCGGCGGCGTACCGCAGCAGATCGCGGGCGGCGATATCTATCCGGCGCTCGAGAAGGGCACCATCGATGCAGCGGAATGGGTCGGTCCCTATGACGACGAGAAGCTCGGCTTCGTCAAGGTCGCGAAGTTCTACTATTATCCCGGCTGGTGGGAGGGCACCGGCCAGGGCCACAATTTGATCAACCTGGCCAAGTGGAACGCGCTGCCCAAGAACTATCAGGCGGTGCTTCAGGCGGCGTCGGAAGACACATATACCTGGGTCACCGGGAAGTATGACTACGTCAATCCGCCGGCGCTGAAGCGGTTGCTGGTCGCAGGCGCGCAGCTGCGGCCATTCCCGCAGGAAGTGCTGGAGAGCTGCTATAGCGCCGCGAACGAGATCTATGCCGATCTCTCGAAGAGCAACCCGCACTTCAACAAGTTGTACGCGAGCCTGTCAGCCTACCGCAACGAATCGCTTGCGTGGATGCAGGTCGCCGAGCTGAGCTACGACAGCTTCATGATGCGGATGCGTACCCGCACCTGACCGGACGACCGAGCTGGAAATGCAGAAAGCCCCGGAGGATTCCCCGGGGCTTTTTTGCAACAGATTCGATCGGGTCTACTGCTCGCTGTCGCCGCCGAACGCCTCGGCGAGCTTGTCGTAATACTTCGTCACGAGATCGATATTGCTCTTGTTCTCGATCGCCGGCGCCGGGTACTTCAGCGCCTCGTTGAGATCGGCCAATGCCTCCTTCTTGTCCTTGGCCGACATTTTCTTGTCGGCCTGGACCTGGGCGATCTGCGCCTTGATGACGGCGTCGCTGCCGACATATTTTTTGGTCGCGGGGTCGAAGCCGCCAAGCACCAGGCTGATATTGTCGACCACGTTGCTGTATTCGTCATAGCTGGCAAAACCGCTCTTCTTGGCGATGCCTTCGAGCTGGGCGGTGATCTTCGCATCCGGCTTGGCGTTCTCCGGGATCTTCTCGGTGATCGGATCCATCTCCTTGGTCGCCGCTAGCGCGGCCTCGACCTGCTTGTCGGTCAATGCGATCTGCTTGATCTGAGGTGCCTGCGCCGGCGCCGCCTGCGCGGGCGCCATCTGGTTCGCAGGCGCCTGCTTGGCCTGGGCCGGCGCGCTGCTGTGGGATAGTGCGGTCAGAGCGACCGCAAGGCCGGCAACGCTCACGGCAACGCAGACAGGGCGGACGATCTCACGCATGGGGTTCTCCTCGGGTCAGGGGCGGATCCAGATTTCTTGGCTGAACGGG
>FSRD01000001.1:5037500-8652723 GCA_900129675.1 Bradyrhizobium erythrophlei
TCGGCTGTATCGGCATCGGCGTGCCCTACGGCATTGCCGCCAGCCTCGCTTTCCCTGACAAGCCAGTGGTCGTGGCGACTGGCGACGGCGCATTCGGCTTCAACGCCATCGAGGTCGACACCGCCGTTCGCCACAAGGCGCCGGTCCTGATCGTCGTCGCCAACAACGGCGCGTGGCAGATCGAGGTGCACGATCAAACCGTCACCCACGGCAAGGTCGTCGGCACCAAATTGCAGTTCGCGGACTACGCCGGTATGGCAAAGTCATTTGGCATGCATGCCGAGCGCGTCGAGACCGAGGAGCAGCTCGGACCCGCAATTGAACGCGCGCTAGCCAACCGCCCGGCGCTGCTCGACATGATCGTCACGCCAGAGGCGATCTCTTCGGACGGAAAGACCGGGCTTGCTTGGGTCCCTGACCTGCAGCCGCTGGCGGCGTGGGATGAGGCCGAACGAAAGTGGCGAGCCTCTTGATGCTGATGCACTTGTCGCCTGACACCGAGTTCTGGGAGATACCTGTGTTCGAAGTCAATGATCAGCACATTCTGGTAACCGGCGGTTCAAGCGGACTTGGACGCCACTTTGCGCACTTCGTTGCGAGCAACGGCGCCAAGGTTACGCTGGCGGCACGTCGTGCCGACGCGCTGGCGTCGGTCGTTGCGGACATCAACAAATCCGGCGGCCGAGCGCAAGGCGTTGTGCTCGACGTCACACTAGGCGACAGGATTGATGGAGCAATGAATGAGGCCGAAGCGGCATTCGGTCCGATGCATGCGGTCGTCAACAATGCCGGCGTCACCGCGACCAGACCCGCGCTCGATCAGGACGAGCGCAATTGGGACAGCGTCGTCGACACCAACCTCAAGGGAGTCTGGCTGGTCGCACAAGCAGCGGCGAGGCGAATGATCGACAATAAGGTGAACGGCTCGATCGTGAACATTGCGTCGATCCTTGGGCTACGCGTTGCCGGTGCGGTCGCGCCCTACGCGATTTCCAAGGCTGGCGTCATCCAGATGACCAAGGCGCTGGCGCTCGAATGGGCGCGCTATGGCATTCGAGTCAACGCGCTGGCGCCCGGATATTTCGTGACCGAGTTGAATGATGACTTTTTCGAGAGCGATGCTGGAAAGGCGCTGGTCAAGCGCGTGCCGCAGCGCCGTCTGGGTCAGCTCAGCGAATTGGACGGACCGCTACTGCTGCTGCTTTCCAACGCAGGATCGTTCATGACTGGCAGCGTGATCACCGTCGACGGGGGACATATGGTTTCCGGGTTATGAAACTGAGTTCGCCAACGACTGCGAGATTCGCCCGCATCAACGGGATCAATATCGCTTTCCGCGTGCAGGGCGAAGGGCCGCCGCTCGTCCTCATCATGGGCTATCGGCTGAGTTCGGCGGCCTGGCCGGCAAAATTTGTCGATATGCTCGCCAAGAAGTTCGCCGTGATCACTTTTGACAATCGCGGCACCGGGCACAGCGACAAGCCGGTCACCGGCTATGCACTTGCCAATATGGCGTGCGACGTCGGCGGCCTACTCGACGAGATCGGCATCGAAAACACATACGTGATCGGCTACTCGATGGGCGGCGCAATTGCCCAGGAATTCGTCAGGCAGTTTCCAGATCGCGTTACCGGCCTGATCCTTTGCGCTACGATGTGCGGCGGTCCACGCGCGACCTATGCGGAACCTTCTGTCGTTCGTGTCATGCGCGACCTCGATGGGTTATCAGCGGAACAAATAGCGCGACGGATTTGGCAGGTCACCTACGCGCCGCACTATCTGGAACAGAACCTAGAATCAGCCAAGGATCAGATGCAGCGCGAGATCGCGTTACCTACGCCGCTGCATGCCGCTGATCTGCAATTCCAGGCCTTCGCCGAATTCGACGGCTCACACGCCCTTTCCCACATCAAGTGCCCCACGCTGGTCCTGACCGGCGATCTCGATAAGCTGATCCCGCCGCAAAATTCGAGGATCGTGGCCAAACTCATTCCGAGCGCCACGCTTGTTGTCGTGCCTGGCGGCGGTGTGTGTACCGAAAACCCTATCCGGGTTTATCGAATGATAGAATCGGCTAAGTTGGCGCGATGATCGCGCTGATCTGCTTCGTTCTGGCCGTGCTGGCCTCGCCATTCAAGTCGAACATCCGGCTTGAGGCGGAAAATGCAGTGCTTCGACATCAGCTGATCGTCTTGCGACGCAAGCTGAAAGGCCGGGCTCGCCTCACGAACAACGACCGCTGGTTCTTGGTTCAGCTGTATCGCTGGTTCCCGTCGATCCTTCCGGTTCTCATGATTATTCGACCCGAAACGCTGGTGGGTTGGCATCGGGCCGGCTTTCGCCGCTATTGGCGTTGGAAATCGTGTCGACGGGGAGGGCGACCGCAGATCGAGACAGAATTGCGCGCGCTGATCCGGCAGATGAGCACAGAGAATTTGCTTTGGGGTGCGCCGCGCATCCACGGCGAACTGCTCAAGCTCGGGTTTAGCGTCGCTCAATCAAGTGTCGCCAAGTATATGGTCAAGCGACGCGGGCCTCCAAGTCAGGAATGGCGGACCTTTCTGCGAAACCACGCGCCGGACATCGCCGCCATGGATTTGTTCGTAGTACCGACCATTGGCTTTAAGCTGCTGTATGGCTTCGTCATCATCCGGCTTGATCGCAGAGATCTTGTCTGGATCGGCGTCACAACCAACCCGGCGGCGGAGTGGGTTGCACGTCAGATCACCGAGGCTTTTCCTTGGGATGGCGCTCCGCGCTATATGATCCGAGATCGAGATCGAATCTACGGCACTGTCGTCACGCGCCGACTGCGTGCCATGGGTATCCGAGACAAGCCAATTGCACCGGCCTCGCCTTGGCAGAACGGCTTTGCCGAACGGCTGATCGGATCGATCCGGCGCGAGTGTTTGGACCACATCATTGTCCTGGACGAGGAACATCTGCGTCGGATTCTGAAAAACTATGCGGACTATTACAACGGCGTGAGAACGCATCGGTCATTGAACAAAGATGCGCCTATCTCTCGCCAGGTTCAGCGATCCGGCGTCATAAATTCGCGCGCCATACTGGGCGGACTTCATCGTCAATACGTTCGGATTTAGATTTTCGGTACACACAACGTGCTGCCCGGGGGCTTCCACCGCATCCGGCACTACGGACTGCTGGCCAGTGGCAGCCGCGCCGCCAACATCGCGCGGGCGCGCCAGCTGCTCGCCGTGCCGATCCGCTCCGAACAGCAAGATGCCTCAGAGGCCCCAGCGGCCGACGACCCCCGCATGCGGCCACGACCGTGCCCCTGCTGCGGCGGACGCATGTTCATCATCGAGACCTTCGCGCGCGGCAGCGAGCCAAAGCACCGACCCACGCCGGCGTCCGCCGCGATCAGGATCGACACCTCATGATGCCGTCATCGCTGATCCAGCACCGCACCGAAGCGCGCCATTCCGGCCGGCTCTCGCCCGGCAGCACACCCGCCTGCGCCGATCAGCAAGACTGGCCCGTGATCGCACCGCAAATCCTGGCGAGCAACCTGCGATCCGATCGCTCGCGCCAGCACGCACGCCCAAGATTCGCGCTAAAGCGATCCGACCGCCACCATCGGCTCAACTCCCGCAACACTCACGCCGACAAAAAATCTTATAGCACCCGATGCACTGTCGGTGCCCACATCCCGCGATTTCGTGCCTTGGCGCTTTTCGGACGCCGGCTGTCCGAGCGTGGGGATGGTCTCGGCATCCCGGCATCCGAAAACCTGCACAGATTCAGACATGCGCCGAATGAACGCGACAATTAGGGCCCCGCCTTCGCGTGCCGGAGCCCCCGGCTGGCGACTATGAGTCGGGCCAAACCAGCCGGGGTTCCGGCAGCAATAGACGGCCTCAGCGCAACCGTGCGCTGGGGCCGTTTCTTTTGGGGGACTGACGAAGAAATTGGCAGTCGGCTACGCGCCGCCTGTGCACATGATCAGGCTCACCAAGATGCGGAGGATCGCGCCTTACAAGTGGCTGCATCCGGAAGAGGAGGTGAGCCTCCGGTTCACTAGCGCATATAGTATGCGTCGAATGCGTGAGCCAAGAAAACGCTGATGCTGAAAAAGGCAAATAGTGCCGTGACTACCTCGGTCATCGCCTTGCTCCCTGGCTTGCCACGCCTGGAAGGGCGGCCTTGAGAAATTGGCGGTAAATCGTGTTGAGGATGAGGGCCAGCATGATCGAACCCCGCTGTTTGATCTAAGACGACGGTAGGCCATGTTTGTTGCGGGACGACTTCGCGATCGGGGAAAATGGCTTCATTGGGCCGGCGTGACCGCCTATGCGCTGGCGCCGATCGGCCGGCTCGAAAAGCGAAGCCCCGCATGCCCAGGCGGGGCTTTCTTTTGGGGAAGCGGGAAGGGGGTAGCGTCACCATCGACAACAGGTGCGGCCACGGTAAACTCCGATTTATGGCAAAAAAGAAGATTTCGAGCACTGACCTAATTTGGATTTTTCACGAAAGGCTGAAAGCGTTTGACGATCACCCCCTTCATGGAATTCCGATTGCGATAGTGCCAGTGCCGAGCGCAGGCTGGACAGCGTTGACTCCCAAAAACGTACGACTGCACCGACCGCTATGGGAAAACCGCGTTAGAGCGATCGAAAAGGAACTCCGGAACAATTACGTTTTGAAAGGCTAATTTTCAGCACCAATCGCCGCCGCTTCACATCGCTTCGGAGACCCCGATCGACCCGCCCGCACGCCGAACCCGCACCAGCGACCCTCTTAAGCCGGTGGTGGGGCCGGGTGATCCGTTATCGGTTATCGGGCCGTCGCGCGCTTCTGCCTTGGCGGCTCTGTTGGCTGAACTGCAGGAGCCTGCTGAGTACTCGCGAATGATTGTTGTAGGACTTCGATTTTGGCGCTCAGCGCTGCGACGTCGTCGGACAACCGCTTCACCTCGGCCCGATCGGATGAGACCGTTTGTTGAAGGGCCCCAGTTGACCGACGGCCTGCTGTAGGGACGCCTGCAGGTCATGGATCGCCTGAGCAGTCGGATCTGGTGGTGGTGGTGCGGTCGCTTTGTGCTGCTTCACAGGAATAGTTTCGTAAACGCCCAAAGGTACGATTAAGGCGACGGCTAGCAACGTGAGGACGAAGATACGCCCGCTCCGAGAGTGGCGACTAGGTCCTGGTGGACACTCGAATCTCGATTGATCGCCCATGAAACAAAAATCCTGGTTTGCAGGGTTCTGACATTTACGCGGCCCGGCTCAGCTTAAACGATTCCCCGGCCGCGCCAGCGTGGCGCGCCGTGAAATCCCCATGTGAGGTTTTCGGTACACACAGCCATCGCTCAGAACCTGCGGCGGCTCGCATCGCTGGTCGCGCGACCGCCACCCGTTCAGGCTCTGTGTATTGCGTAGCGTAAAAGTTGCGTAGAGAGCGTCGGGGTCGCGGGACCAAACCCCGTCGCCCCAAGTGAAATGGCCGAACGACATCATCGGCCACAGCCGACTTTTGCAACAAAATCGGCACAAAAACGGACATGGCGCCATTTCCGAATTGAGTCCGTAGCGCGCAGCAAAGCGGACATTGATTGTCAGTTCTGATCATGCCGCCGCGCGATCCTCCTTATCCGCGCCACGCATCACGATCTTGAGCGCGTCATCCGGTAACGGTCGCTGTAACGCTTTCGCCTTATCCCCGTGGCGCGTCGAGCCAAACGCTACGCTTTTCGGCGGATCGCGAGGACCTCCGGCATTGCTTACCACGTCGTCGTCAAGTCGAACCGCAAACCTCAACCGGTAGAACGCTTAAACGACTCAGCCATCTTGGCGCCAATTTGAGTTGCGTCTTCGGCGGCGGCCTTTAGTTGGGATTGGAAATATTCGACCTCAATGCGGATCGCTTCTTGGAAGTCCTTCGCGCGCAAGAGCTTTTCCACGAAATCCCGGTTTGCTGCAACTTTCCGCTCAAGGTATGCCTTGAAAGTGGTTATTTGATCTTCGTTGGCACCCGGAAAGCCTCGCATGGCCTTTTCAACCGTGTCGATGTAGCTCTGCGTCGCGCTTTGCACCTTTTCGAGATTTTCAAGCATCATGGCTCGAACTGCTTCGAACGGATTCGCTGTGTCTCCCATGGGATTTCTCCTCTAGCTAAATTAAACTACATCGTAGGTATATGAGGGTGTTTCCGTGTTTGCCGCTGATTTCGCCATCCTTGTTGCGGTGGCGATTGTCGAGACCTGCCTTGCTCATGCTGCTCTCCATTGTGCCCACAGCCGAGAGCATCCTCCCGCCGGTACCGAATGGCAACTAAACTACGCTCGCAAAATCATGTTTTATGCGCGGCATCATCCGGACGATGAGGGTGAGGCGACCGATCAGCTGCGCGATTGCGAAATCCGGCGGAACTCCCAAAGCGTCTCAGCCATCGCCCATGGCTGGGACGCTTTTTTCAGTCGTGTTGCTCTTGCCGCCGCATTCCCCTGACGCTGCACAGCACACTGGGTCGTTCGTTGAGCCAAACATTTTACTAGGAGCAGCCTCAGCTTGCCAGACATTGTATGACCGCTCGTGGCGGATTGTGTTGAAAAAGTCCATTTTCGCTGATGCTCGAAAACCGCTAAGCGGTCGTTAGAACGAAGGTAGTCAATCTTCAGTCGATTAGTGCAAAAGCTTGCGAGCCGTGCGCAAAGGCCGCGAGCGAGCGCAGGGCCTGTGGACGTTTTCCCAGCCCGGCTACTTCCCAAAGTCGAGAAGAGTCAGCTGGTGGAACGGGACCGGCCTGAGCGGGTGTAGCCTGAGCCGTTGCGGTCACTCAGGCGGATCGACTGATGCGGAGCGCAGAGCAGC
Organism: Bradyrhizobium erythrophlei; assembly: GCA_900129675.1. Lineage (GTDB taxonomy): Bacteria > Pseudomonadota > Alphaproteobacteria > Rhizobiales > Xanthobacteraceae > Bradyrhizobium > Bradyrhizobium erythrophlei_A. The sequence goes on from FSRD01000001.1 coordinate 5,044,334, forward strand.
ATCAGGAAGAGCGCCCTATCAGCCTTGTATCTGGCAGCGGTTCGGCTGCTTTCCGTCCCATGCATGACGACCTTCCCTTCGGTCGTGCACAGGCACCACCTCCATACGCGGCCGCGCTTTTTCAAGAGCCGTTCAAAAACAGGAAATTGATCCGGCATTTGCGATCGCTCATCGGTCAGTCTGGTCTTGTGTCGTTCGATCTCGTCGCAGGTTCAAGGTTTAGAACAAAGTATAGCAAAACTGCGTGAAAGAACATTGGTCCTTTTTGCCCTAAGGGTTCGCGCCGCGCGCTCTCGAGGTGCGGAGCATCTTCCAAGGAATTAATTTGATACTTAAAACAATCGGATGTAGTTTTTCTCCCGATGGGCCGCTCCCTTTGGATTTCGACGGTTTTCCCGGGCCGCCACAATCTAAACTTCATCGTGTCTTTCAATCCAACTAGAGCTTGAAACGGGAAAGCGTTTGCATCCATTTCCAATTCGACTTTGGCCATTATCAAAATGTCATTCGATTCCAACAAGATCGCGCTCTTCATCGATGGCGCCAATCTTTATGCGACGGCGAAGACACTGGGCTTCGACATCGATTACAAGCGCCTTCTCAAGGAATTCCAGAGCCGCGGCACGCTGTTGCGCGCGTTCTACTACACGGCGATCATCGAAGATCAGGAATATTCGTCGATCCGTCCCCTGATCGACTGGCTCGATTACAACGGCTATACCGTCGTCACCAAGGCGACCAAGGAATTCATCGACGCCTCTGGCCGCCGCAAGGTCAAGGGCAACATGGACATCGAGCTCGCGGTCGATGCCCTGGAACTCGCCGAACATGTCGACCAGATCGTGCTGTTCTCGGGCGATGGCGATTTCCGCTCGCTGGTCGAAGCGGTGCAGCGTCGCGGCGTCCGGGTGACCGTGGTGTCGACGATTTCGAGCCAGCCGCCGATGATCGCCGACGAATTGCGGCGCCAGGCCGACGTCTTCACCGACCTCGTCGAGCTGCAATCCAAGATCGGCCGCGACCCCTCCGAGCGTCCGGCCCCGCGCGAGCCGCGCCATCACGCGCCGCAATTCCTGCAGCGGGCGACCACCAGGCTACCACGGGGCGAAGACGACGACTTCGTTGATTGAGAGCGCTGGCCTTGGAGACGGGGAAAGGGCGGCGCTCGAGCCATAGTTCAAAAGCTGCTCTGATTGGCTTTACGAACGAAAATAGGCAGGTGCTATGACTCATTCACGCTCCCCGCCCGATGGTCCTAGCCTTTGACCGCGATGCACCGAAGACACCCTCTACTTCAGGCTCTCGCTGGTTCGCCATCGTTGTCGGTGCACTGAATCCTTCTGTCGTAAGAAGGCCGCGTCAGTAGGAGGCTTCTTATGGACCCAACAGGCATTCGGCCTATAGATGAGCGCCCTGTCCTCGCTTCAACCGGCAATTCTCAACGTTCGAAGTTGGAGAAAGTGGGGCGAGCGGCATTGCGGTCGCGGTTTTTGCTGCAGTAAGGCTGCCGAGTGCAGCAAGTTCAACAATCGCAAATTTGAATTTCACGGTTTCCTCCTGTGCAATCTGCACGTCACACAGTAAAGAGCTGAATGTGAACAAGGTATGAGCGAAATGAGCCCACCTTGAAGCGGCGCGCGCCCTACGTCCGGCTGCATCCGGACGATGAGAGGTGAGGACGCCCGGGGCCAGACTAGCTAAATTCGATAACGAGCAGGCTCGAGCACAACAGCACAAGGCAGGTCGCAATCAGCGCGAGGAATCCGTCGGACACGAAGTCAGGTTGGTCCGAATTTATTAAAGATTTCGGAATCGGCTGTTTGCGTCGGAAGTCGATGTCAGTTCCAGTTTTCGGAGACGTCCGCTTCTGGGCGCAAGGCGCGCATCTGGGTCCATAACGCCTACTCGACCGTTGACCGTCTCAAAAATGCTTGGCGGCTAAAAGTCCGAGCAGAACAGTGCCTGAGACGACAAATATGACGACCATATTGATCAGGTTTTGTGTGGCCATCGATATCGTCGATGCTGCATAGGCCGGCGGCAGGCTCGTCTTTGATTTCTTGCGTTTCGCCTTTTGTGGCGTAGCCTGTGCAGACATTGCATTCCCCGGAGTTGGCGGGTCAGGCCCTTTAAGGCCTGACCCTGACGCTTTCCCTGTCAAGGTTTGTCCCCGATCTGCATCCACAATTGCATGCTCTCGGACCCGAAAGCTTAATGACTCTGGTAAACCAAAGCTGACCAGAGCTGATGGTTTATGAATTTGCGACGTCTGTATTAGATCGTCCGCCAAACCTACATCGTCTGCGCCCGATCGGTTGCGCTTGGTCTACTTGGCGAAGGTTCGTTCCCCGAGTTCCTCTCGCATTGAGGTTTGATCTGGTAGCGAAACGCTCGTTTCGGCTACGGCCGCGCAAACCGGACATTCGGCCGGGCCCGCATGTCTCAGAAGGGCCAGAAGCTGCAATCCGTTCTCTTTCAGTGCCGTGACCACTGGAGTAGCATTTCGCCGGACGGCGGTGCAGCAAACCGAGGTCAACGAAGGAGGAACACCATGCCAACAAAGAGTGTGACCAGAAAGTACTTTAGCGCCTCAATGGTGGCATTGTTCATCTCGCTTGCCGCTCCCGCCTCGGCGAGAGCAGGAGCAGAAGACGAAGTGAGGGACCTATTTGGCAAATTCGTTGTGGCCCAGAATGCCCACGATTCGAAAGCAGTCGGCGAAATTCTCCGGGATTCACCGCAGTTTCTTTGGATCACGCGCGACCCGCAAACCGGACGCCCCGCACCATTTTGGGGGCGTGACGCAGCCTTAAAGCGCTTCGAACAATTCTACCAAGGCACTTGGAGCCTCGAACCCAAGGTTGATGAAATCAAAGTTACCGTATTGTCGCCCGGCGTCGTGCAATTGCTCGCGCCTACCGTATTCAGAATTGCGCCTCCTGGGCAGACCGCTCAACCAAACCTGTTTCTACTGAATCATATTTACGTAATGACAGACGCTGGTTGGAAATTGGTTAGTATCTTTCCTATCCTCGTTCCCTAGTTGTTTGCCCGAGCACGCTGTCAAATTGCGGGATTGGGTCAAATTGCGACTTGGCCGGAGGGCAGATTCTGGCGCAAAGCGGCCGTCCATGTGTCAACCTTTGTCGGTAGGCACCATGTAAGAAGGGGACCAACTGATTGGAGAAATGCAATGCGTTCTGGCCTGGCACTATGCCTTTTGATCGCTCTCTGTGCTTCTGCCAACGCCGCCGCAAGAGCGCATCCAAGTTTGGCGGCGCTTGATCTGCGGTGACCAGATGAAATGTACGCGTGCCATGGCTCAAAGCTGAAGCCGGGCGGGTATAATCGCAGCTGATAAGCAAATTACACAAAGCTTATCAGTTTGCCGGGGTGGTTGTATCAGCCGCAATACGTTTCAATCCCATCGACGGCCGCGCTTGCGATTGCTCCGCTTCGGGTTGTCTGGTTTGAGGCGTTGACGACTGATTGGCTTAGTCACGAGAGTACTCTGAATGTGAAGCTATGGCTCAAGGCAGCCTCGTGGCCAGAAACGCCACGAGAGCCGCATCGAATTCGTCCGGCTTCTCGGCGTGCGGGACGTGGCCGGCGTCGCTGATTTCAATTAGCTTGCCGTCGGGAAGTTCCTTGAGCGCGTCGCGACCGAGCACCGGCCAGTTGCCGAGGGGCTTGATCGCCTCGGGCGCGGCATAGCGGCGGAAGAACACGCTGCGGTCGCCTTGGCCGATCACGAGAAGGACCGGCATCTTCAACAGACGGTACTCGTGGCGGATCGGCTCGTTGAAGATCATGTCGTAGGTAAGCGCCGACACGCGCGCCCAGCGCGGGTATTCAGGGCTTTGCAGCACCCGCGAGAAGATCTCGGTGTAATGCTGTGCGACCGGCGGCCAACCGACGAAGAACGCTGCCATGAAGGCGCGGAAGCTCTGCGGCGTCTGCGACATCTCGGTCTTGATCAGTGTTTCGACCGGTTGCGGCGGGATGGCGCTGCGATAGTCTTCGAGACCGATCGGGTTCTCCAGCGCCAGCACCTGCGTGGTCTCCGGATAGTTGCGGGCGAAATAGACGGCGAGCATGCCGCCGAAGGAGTGACCGACGATGGCAGCCCTGGTGACCCCGAGGCTGTCGAGCAGTGTCTTGGTGTTGCGTGCCAAAATATCGAAGTGATAGCGGATGTCGGGCTTCGACGATTTGCCGAAGCCGATCTGGTCCGGTGCAATGACGCGGTAGCCCTGGCCCGTCAGCGTTGCGATCGTATGGCCCCAGTAGTCGCCGGAGAAACTCTTGCCGTGCAGCAGCACCACGGTCTTGCCGTTCGCTGCCGCGGCCGGCGGAACGTCCATATAGGCCATGCGAACCGGCTGGCCTTCGAGGGTGAGATCCAGATAGTGCACCGGATAGGGATAGTTGATGCCCTCAAGACCGATGCCGAGCGGCGCTAGGTCGGCCGATTGGATCAGTGCTGCGGGCGCCGGCGTCTGCGCCCCTGCGGTACCGCTCAACGCGGCGGCCGTAAGCAGGGCGATGAAGATTGTCCGAACACGATTGGTCATGACGACGTCTCCAGAAGGTCCGCGGGTGGATGATTCAGGGACAATCAAGCCGCCGACCGGGACGAATGCCGATGGTGCAACGGCGGCGTGCTGGCCTCGGCTAAGTGCTCGCGCCCGTGCGGGGCGGTGAAATCAAGCGGAGGACCGACGGGAACGATCCCGGTTGGATTGATCGAGCGGTGGCTCTCGTAATAGTGCCGCCGGATATGTTCGAAATTCACCGTCGCAGCGATGCCGGGCCATTGATAGATGTCGCGCGTATACGCCGACAGATGGGGATAGTCGGCGATGCGGCGCATGTCGCATTTGAAATGCCCGGCATAGACCGCGTCGAAGCGGATCAGCGTCGTGAACAGGCGAATATCGGCTTCGGTGAGGCTGTCGCCGAGCAGAAACCGGCGGTCAGCAAGCCGCTGCTCGAGCCAATCGAGCGTGTCGAACAGCGGGATGATAGCGTCTTCGTAAGCTTCCTGCGTCGTCGCGAAGCCGGCCTTGTAGACGCCGTTGTTCAGCGTGTCATAAATGCGGGCGTTGACCGCGTCGATATCGCCGCGCAACGCTTCCGGGTAATAGTCGCCAGACTTCGCACCGATCGCGTCGAAGGCCGAGTTCAACATGCGGATGATCTCGGACGATTCGTTGTTGACGATCGTGCGCGCATGCTTGTCCCAGAGTACCGGAACGGTAACGCGGCCGGTGTAGTACCGATCGGCTTCACTGTATATCTGGTGCATGAACCGCGCATGGTAGACGGTGTCCGGGACGACGCCCGGGCCGTCCGCGAAAGTCCAGCCGTTTTCGAGCATCAACCAGTGCACCACCGAGACGGAGATCATGTCCTCGAGCCCCTTCAGCGAGCGCATGATCAGCGTGCGGTGCGCCCACGGGCAGGCGAGGCTGACGTAGAGGTGGTAGCGGCCAGCTTCCGCCTTGAAGCCGCCGATGCCGCTCGGGCCGGCGCTGCCGTCGGCCGTGATCCAGTTGCGGAAGGCTGCATCCTTGCGCACGAAGCGGCCACGCGTCGACTTGGTGTCGTACCAGGCATCGTGCCATTGACCTTCGACCAGCAGTCCCATGTCAGCCTCCTCGTTGCCCTGTTTGGTCGCGCCCCGCTCAGGTGCGGGTGATGGAAAGGCCGCCGTCGATCAGCGACGCGGTACCGGTGACGAAGGCGGAATCGTCGGATGCCAGGTAGAGGACCGACCGCGCGACTTCCTCCGGCCGGCCGACGCGCTTCAGTGCATGAAGATTGGTGATGAAGGCCGTCTTGTCGGGGGTGTTGTTCATCTCGCGATACATGTCGGTGTCGACCGCGCCGGGCAGGATCGCGTTGACCCTGATATTCTGCGGACCGAACTCGGCAGCCAGCGTCTGCGTCAGTCCGATCAGGCCGGATTTGCTCGCGGCATAGGCGGCGACACCGGGAAAGGATGAAGTGTGCCCGACAAAGGTCGAGGTGAAGATGACCGAACCGCCGCCATGCTTGACCATCTCGGCGATCTGATGCTTGGCGCCGAGAAACGAACCGGTGAGATTGATGGCGATGGCATCGTTCCAGCCGGCTTCGGAAACGCTTGTCGAGGGACCGCCTTCGCCGAGCGTGCCGGCATTGTTGAACGCAATATCCAGCCTGCCGAACGTCTTGACGGCCAGCGCGACAAGGGCCTGGGCATAGGCTTCGGAGCGCACGTCTCCGGCAAGTGCCACCGCTGTCCCACCGTTGGCCTTGATTTCGTCCACGAGGCTCGTGAGCTCGGTTTCGCGCCGTGCACCGACGACGACCTTGGCGCCTTCGGCTGCGAACAACTTGGCGGTGGCCCGCCCGATGCCGGAGCTTGCGCCGGTGACGATCGCGACCTTGTTGTGAAGGCGCCCTGTTTGCTGCTGTGCCATGTCCGTTCTCCCTATGCGGCTGCGTCCATCGCGGCCCGATGCAGAGTGGGTAGACTCATCAAAGCATTGAAAGAAGGGGCAGAAACTGGTTACATCATTCATCTTTTGTGAATGATCGGATAGGGCATGGACCGGTTACGGGCTTTCGAGGTTTTCGCCACCGTCGTCGGCCAGGGCAGCTTTACCCGCGCCGCGGATAAGCTCGACACCTCGCCGGCCAACGTCACCCGCTACGTCAACGAGCTGGAGGAGGCGCTCGGCGCCCGTCTGCTCAACCGCACGTCGCGGCGGCTGTCGCTGACGGAGACCGGAAAGACGCTGTACGATCGGGCGCTCTCCATCCTCGAGGACGTGGCCGAAGCCGAAGCAATCGCATCTACCGCCGCGATGCAGCCGCGCGGACGGCTGCGGGTCAATGCGCCATTGAGTTTCGGCATTCGTCATCTGGCGCCGCTCTGGCCGCGCTTCTGCGCGCGCTATCCGGATATCGAGCTGGATATCAGCTTGGTCGATCGGGTCGTCGATCTCGTCGAGGAGGGCTACGATCTGGCCGTCCGCATCTCGCGCGGCGGGTCGCCGGCCCTTGTCAGCCGCAAGCTCGCGACCACGCGCCACCTGATCTGCGCTTCCCCCGACTATGTCGCGCGCCACGGCACGCCGGCGAGCCCCGAGGACCTCAAGGATCATGCCTGCATTGCCTATGTCTATTCGGATTCCATCGACGAGTGGCGGTTGCTGGACAATACGGGCAAGGAACATTCCGTCGCGGTGCGCCACATCATGCGCACCAACAATGGCGATACCGCCCGCGCAGTAGCGCTGGCCGGCCTTGGCATTGTCCGGCAGCCGACCTTCCTGATTGGCGAGGATTTGCGGCGGAAACGGCTGGTGCCCTTGTTGACCGGCTACCGCATGCCTGAAACCGACGTGCTTGCAGTCTATCCCAGCCGCCGCCACCTCAGCGCCAAGGTGCGTGTCATGGTGGATTTTCTGGCCGAGGCGTTTCGCGGCACGCCGCCGTGGGATTAGGAGTGTGGGCCCTGCGGTCCGCGTTGGGCGATCCCTGCTTCATCGTGATCGGCCTGGAGCCACAACCCGGTGACCGGCAGCTATTGGCGCGAAGCGGCCGCTCATGGCACCGGAGCCCGGTTGCGACGGGACGAGTAGGTGGCTACGCCAAAGTGCCGAGGTGATGATGATTCACGGGGGCCTAGACACGCTCGAAGTCGTCATCCGGATGCTCGCCGGACTGTGGGGAGAGGGACGAGCGCCCATTCCGCTGGAACTCGTGTCGTTGACGGAAGGGCGGGTCCTCGACGCCGGCGAATTCACGATCGGTTGCTTTCCGGTCCGGCATCGCGACACCGGCAGCTTCGGATTCTCCTTCGAAAGCCAGGCCCGCCGTCATATTAGGCCAGACCGCCTCGCGTCCCTCGGCGTGCCGGACGGCCCGGTGCGCAAGGAGTTAGCGGAAGGAAGGTCGGTGACGCTGGCGGACGGCAGAACGATCGATCCCGGAGACGTCCTCGGACCGCCAGAGGGTCAGAAGAGGCTCGTCATCGTGGGTGATGCCGAAACCACCGGGGGATTGGTCGAACACGCTCGCGACGCCGACGCCTTGGTGATCGAGGCTACCTTTCTCGACCGCGATGCAGCCATCGGTGCGCGGATCGGTACTTGATTAAACTTTACAATCGTGCAGTATAGTAGAGCTTGACCTCGTGAACGAAGCTCCAATGGGAGCGACGTGGGCGAACCGTTGCGGAACGACAGGATCCGGAATGTCGACAGCCATCGATAAGGGGTGACGCATGCCGAGCGCTTTCGCGATGCGACCTCAACGAACGCGCCAAAAAGAGCGCCGCTTCACCAGAGGAACGCAATGCCCGGACGGACAGCAGCCGAACATGAGCAGCAGCGGCACCAGGATTACTGCAACACGCGCAGACGATAGGCCGTGAAGCAGACGGCAACCAATACGAGAGTTTCGGTGAGGCCTGCTCTGTATTGATGCGAGCGACCTCCCAGGAGGCGTGAAAAACCACGATCAACAAATCGATCGCTGGCTGGATCAGTTTTGGAGAGTGCCATCAAAAGGGAGGTAAATCATGCATAGTTTGAACAGAAGATCTGTTCTTCGCTCAATCTCGGCTGCAACTCTGGCCGTCCCAACATCAGCAATTCTGACTGATCGGGCGATGGCCGTATCCGCAGCTTCGTCGGTCTCGATTGACCAGCTCATATTCGCGCAACGACAGCAGGAAGAGACTTGGGCCTTCTTCCGGTCCTTCTACAGCGACAAAGACAACGTGGACGTACCGAAGTTTTTGTCGCATTTCGTGAAGTCCGGACTGGACCAGTATCAAGATGCGACCTTGGGCCTCGTCATAGCGGGATACGACGTGATTGCAGCCAATTTCACCGGCTTTCTCAACGCGGTGGCGTCCGCATTAGGCAAGGGCCAGTTCTCCAAGGTCTTTCGTGTCGTTGGTGACATGCGATTCGGTGCCGTTGTCGAATATGTCGACTTGAAGAATACATTCTACGCGACGAACGGTATAACAGTTCAAACAGTCTTCGATCTCGATAATGGCTTGATCGCGCGCGATACTGACTATTGGGATTCAAGAGAGCTCGGTATGTCCGATATCGTCGGACCGGCTGCCACCACTGGCGTCGCGGTTCCGCTAGGTGCAGTTCATGCGGGAGGCGTGCCTCGAACAGCAGCTTCTCCAGTGCCTCCCGGACCGATGCAACTGGCGATCGGCCCCACCGGTCGACCCTCGGCATCGAGCGAAATGGTGTCATTCGTGAAAATGTTTCACGCAGCGCTGCGCCAGGGCCGACCGGAAGAGGTCGCGGAATTTTTTACGGAGGACGCGTTGTATGTGAACCCGCTCATCCATCAAGGAGCCGTGGGCTACGGCAATTTCGATCAGTCCATCCAGATAAGGGGACGTCAGCTCATAGCGAGGCTGCTGCAAGCCGCGTCGCAGTTATTGCCCGATTGCAAGGACTCAAAGCTGACTCACATCGTGGGAGGACCGGCAGGCGGCGGCTTCGAATGGAAAGCAGGTGGAATCTACAACTACACCGGGTTGGATCGAACCGGGCTCGTGGGTTGCACGGCGCTCGATCTGTTCGGAAATCGCATTCAGCGGATGTCGGTCAAATTCGATACTTTCCAAATGAGCGCCAAGCAATACGACAACATACGGAGTGCACTCTTGCAAGCCGGAGCGGTGGATCAACGGCAGACTTGAACGAATTGAAGCCGATACCGTCAGCGCTGCGATCCAGAAAAAGCGATCCGTTCATATGCGTCCGTTTTCGCGAGCCGTTGGCGGCGTGGCGGGCTTTGTTGCCCCTCAGGGGTGTTCGGTTTGTCGGATGAAGCTAATCGATGCGAAGCTGCTTCGATTGGCCATATGCCATATAATGCCCCGCTTTTGCCGGAACTGTTCAGAATGGCCGACAATTGCCAGAGCCCGAGCCTGCGTCGCCTCCTTCACGGGGGCGTGGATCGAAACTGTACGAGGTGCCTTACCCATTTCGGACTGCATCGCTCTTGCCTTGGCTGAATCGGTGCAGGTGCCTGCACGGCAGATATCGGTTTCTGCTTCCAGCAACGTGTATAGGGTGAACGACCATCGGGAAACATCAGTTTTGCTGGCTGTAAACGCACTTAAACGGATGATCTTACAACGATTTCGAGTATTACGTTGTAAAGAATTGGGCCGCGATTTTCGCGTTTGGCTTCTTATACAGCTTTGGAAAGATATGGGGGTGGACACTGTAGGACGGTGTAATACGCGGCTGAACTGCGGCTCGCATTACGGTGTCTTACAGGGGCATTCGAAAATTTTCGGGGAAATTTTTGGACAGTTACAAATACGGTCCGATCTGTCGGGGGCTCTCGGTTTCGGACAAAGGGTGGGGAGGCGCTGTTCCTTATCTCGCAACGCCGCCGTTGCGGCGGAACGAGCGGATGAACTGCGGTTGATTGTAGAGCGGCATTACCACAGGTCCTTTTCTTTTCTGATGCGAAGTTTATTATTTCTGTCGTATGTCCCGTTGTCCCTGTCGGAAACTCAATCTTGCTGGCAACTGATATCGAATCGGGCGATGCTCCAGCCCTATGCGAAAGGTTTGTAGCCTAATCTGGTTGGCGTTGGTCGGAGCGTTCCGGTCGCGGGCCTCGCTTGAGGCTGAAAACATGATTCTGCGTCATCAGCTTAATGTGTTGCAGCGGAAATCGTCGAAACGGCCGACGTTCAGGATGTTGGACCGTCTGATATTCGCTGGCTTGTATCGTTTGGCTCCGAAGGTGCTCGGCGCCTTGGCAATCGTGAAGCCGGAGACCGTGATTAAATGGCACCGCGCCGGGTTCAGATCGTACTGGCGGTGGAAGTCGCGGAGCCGTGGTGGCCGACCAACTGTAGCGCCTGAGATACGCAAGCTTATCCGCGAGATGAGCATTGCCAATCCGCTGTGGGGAGCGCCGCGGATCCATGGAGAACTCCTCAAGATCGGTATCGATATCGGACAGACCAGCGTGGCCAAGTACATGGCCAAGCGAAGAGACCCGCCATCCCAAGGCTGGAGGACGTTCCTTCGCAATCATGCCGACGGCATCGCCGCGATGGATATGTTCGTCGTACCGACAATCTCGTTTCGTCTGCTCTACGGCTTGTTGATTGTGGGGCATGGTCGACGGCAGATTTTATGGTTTGGCGTCACAGCGCATCCGACCGCAGAATGGATCGCAAATCAGATCACGGAAGCATGCGGCTGGGAACAAGCTCCCCGCTATCTCCTTCGTGACCGGGACGGGGCCTATGGTGAGGTCTTCATCCGAAGGCTTCGATCAATGGGCATTCGCGATCGACCGACGTCGCCGCGCTCTCCTTGGGAAAATGGATATGCTGAAAGGCTGATCGGTTCGATCCGCAGGGAATGCCTTGACCACGTTGTTGTGTTCAGCGAGCGCCACCTCCGTCACCTACTGCTATCGTACATGAAATATTACAATGGGGCCCGCACGCATCTATCCCTGGAGAAGGATGCACCGGTCTCGCGCGCCGTCGATCGCGCCGGGCACATTCTTTGTCGCCCAATCCTGGGCGGGCTGCATCACCAATATGCCCGGATTTAATTTACGACAGGCACAGGCAGCCCGCTTCCTCGCGATGCTCGCCGAGCACGAGATCGCCGACCGTGGCCGCCGCCGCATCGAACGGCATCTCACCGAGGCGCGTCTGCCCGCCGGCAAGACGCTCGCCACCTTCGACTTCGAGGCCGTGCCAATGGTCTCGAAAGCCCAGGTGATGGCGCTGGCGTCCGGCGATGCCTGGTTGGCGAAGGGCGCCAATATCCTGCTGTTCGGCCCTCCCGGCGGCGGCAAGAGCCATTTGTCGGCAGCGCTTGGGCTTGCTTTGGTCGAGAATGGATGGCGCGTGCTGTTTGCTCGCACCACTGATCTTGTGCAGCAGCTCCAAGTCGCCCGTCGCGAACTGGCACTCGAAAGCGCGATCGCCAAGCTCGACCGCTACGATTTGCTCATCCTCGACGACATAGCCTACGTCACCAAGGATCAAGCCGAAACCAGCGTGCTGTTCGAGTTGATCGCCGCACGTTACGAGCGCAGATCCATGCTGATCACGGCCAATCAGCCGTTTGGCGAATGGGGTAAGATCTTCCCCGGCCAGGCCATGACGCTCGCCGCCATCGATCGCCTGGTCCATCACTCCACCATCCTGGAGATGAACGTCGAGAGCTATCGCCGCCGCGAGGCCCTCGATCGAAAACGTGGTCGCGGCCGGCCACCAACCCACGCCACCGTCAAGGAAATCGAGAAGGCCGAAGACTGATTGACGCTCCGCGTCAATCAAAGCCTTGCCAAGACCGCGGCCAGCGTCAATTATGCCTCCGCTCGGCTGCCTCGTCTCAACCAGATTGACGCGCCGTTCTCATCCAGATTGTCGCGCGATAGGATAGACGACGAGATCGAGCGCGGTTAGTGCCGGAGAACCGATCCGAAGCGGTCCCCAGGCGTCCTGGCGCGTCGACACAAATTCCTGCGGGATGGCGGCCTTTTGGAAGAACCGGATGCGATGACGTCCGTTCTCGATCGGCCGGAGCCATTTGGTCGTGACGACCTGGGTTTCCATAGGCGCGAAGTGCGATGACCCGGACGCAGCGGCCGCCGACAGCAGGCCGACATAGTAGTCCTGACCCAGGTGGGCCATCAGATCGTCGAGCCACCATTCGACCGGGGGCAGACCCATCGTGCGATGCTCCGGCGGCACGATGACGAAGGCGGGCGATTTCGGAAGCAGGCGGCGGATCGCGCCTTTCTTCACAAGCCTGCGCAGAGCCGCCTCGACAGCGCGGCTGCCCTCCACGTGCGGAATCTCGTCGGCCGAGAAGAACAGCCGACCGCCGGCCTGTACGCCATCAATAAATCCGCGCAAACTATCGACTGCCATTTGCAACATATAATGTTGCGAACCGTAGTTACAAGACGCCTAATTTCCGAGTTTTACAATCAAGGATATTCGCCAACCGCCAAGGCGCAGTTTTCTTAAATTTGTGCTGGGTGATCCTGACGCCTGCCGTTGTCAGCCTGGCGAGCCGGGCAAGGCGTCGGATTTAGGGGACATACTTTACCCGGCCTCGGTCATTGGGTGCGCGATCAGTTGAAATTCCGATAGAGCGATTTCAGTATGATAGCCGGACCGTAGGGGACCAACTATGCCCGGTACCGCAATGTCCCGACCATAGTTTGCCCGCTATAAGTTGGCCCGCGTTACCGATCATAGTTGGCCCGCTATCGACGAGATCAGAAAGCCCGCCGGAAACGGCGGGCTTTCTTCGCCTACGTGCTGATCCGGACGCTCGTCCGCAGCGACGATCACGGCGGGCTGACTGCCACCGCGGTCGCTACATGTCCGCTATCGGGGGATGAGCAGACCTAGCTCGGACGCGGCCCGAGGTCTGTCTTGCCGAGTAGGCCCGGGGAATTTCACCCCGAGCCTCTCACAGATCCGGACTTGATACTCTCGCATCATCCGGCTCGTGCCATCGATTGAAGGCTGCCGCCTTCCGTTGAGCTTCGGGCTCCTCCCGTTGCCAGTTGGCCCGATTGCCCGGTGCCGCATTCACCAAGTTGGTGTGCAGCGGCGGGCTGCGCTTTGCGTGGCAGTTTCGGGCATAAAGCTGCGCTGGGATGCCCCTTTAGTCCGTTTTAATTCGCATATCGTCGTGATAGTCTCCAGGAGCCGTCGGCCCATTCAAGTTGTCGTGTCGAGAGCGGTCAAACAGAGGTATGCGATGTCGACATCACCTTCAGTTGTTCCCCGCAAGCAATCGCTTTACGAGGACGACCTCTATGCGTGGACAACTCGGCAAGCAACTTTGATTCGGGCAGGTCGCGTCGACGAACTCGACTTGGACCATATTGCTGAGGAGCTTGACGACTTGGGGAGCGAAATTTACCGGCGGCTTGAAAGTGCGCTCACCATTCTGTTCGCGCACATGCTCAAATGGGACTATCAACCGGAACGTCGAACCAGAAGCTGGGAAGCGACCATTCGGGAGCAGAGAAAGCGCATTGCCAAACTGCTGGAAAAAAATCCTTCCTTGAAGTCGAAATTGGCCGAAGCCACAACGGAGGGTTACGAATACGGCCGTGACAGAGCGTCCGGCGAAACCGATATGCCCGTGGAGAGCTTCCCCGAAAAGTCCGAGTATACATGGCATGATGTAATGGAGCGCGAATTCCGCCTCGACCAACCCGAGCCATCTCAGACCAGCGGGCTAGGCACGGGACGCGGGAGCTAACCTGAAGCGCCTCGATAATCCCCGCAAGGTCGGCTTGGGAAAAATAAAGCCCTGCATGCGGCGGCGCCGGCCAGTCGTTGAGGTTGATTCGATGTCGGTCGATCACCTTCGTTTTCTGCGCCGACAGAGATGCGCACGGTTGGTAACGGGCGGTCGCGTCCAATCGGTCTCTTCGGTCCGACCGACGACGAGATCCAGGCGAGCGTTGAGAACTCGAAACTGGCGCCGTGCGTAGTGCGTCTATCGGTATCGTACGCATCCGGCGTCTCTCAGCGGGCTTCTTCAGCCGAAATAACCGATTTTCAAGACTTTTGCTGGTGCGGCCGGCGTCGGTTTTAGAGGTCTCAGGCGAGGCTCTTTTTGTTCGAAAGCCGACCCCAGGGATCGATCCGATGGCTGCCTTCGAACCGCAACGCGAAAAGGTAGTGGAAGGACTCCACGCCGTCCGCGACCTTACGGGTTGGCTGGAAGACAAGGCCGGCAGTCTATTAAAGATCTTGCAGTAGTGTGCGGTCCATGCGGGTTGCTGGTAGTGCTACGGGCGATCGCCGAAACCTCCTAGCCGGCTTCTTCGCACGCTGTGGGCCTGATTATGCCTACGTGGTTCGCTGGCGATGCCGGCGCCATTCAGCGCGATGCCGATCTGCAAGCGACAGATTCACGTTTAACTGGTCGAATTCCTGTACGCCGGCGGTATCGGCGCCGGCGCCGGCCAGTTGCGGCTCGTTGCCGGACTCGAGCAGTTCGCGGGCCTACTTTGGTCGGCATCGTTGGCTCACGTTTCCGACGCGCCGCATCCAAGGTCCACGATTTAAGGGGGTTTCTTGTCTAGACCTCGGGCAAACTATGGTCGGGACAACACTGGTTGCAGTGCGTGAGCGGCAGGCCACGCACGGTTGGGGTGCCCGCGTCATCGACCGGCTGGCCGCAGACCTTCACTCGGAATTCCCGGATGTGAGAGGTTTCTCGCCTAGGAACCTGAAATATATGAGGAAATTTGCCGAGACCTGGCCAGATAACCAAATTGTGCAACGCGCCGTTGCACAATTGCCTTGGCGCCAGCACGTCGCGCTCTTGGATAAAGTTCAGGATGAGGGGCAGAGGCTTTGGTACGCTCGGGCCGCCATCGAGCATGGGTGGACACGAGACATTCTGGTCCACCAGATTGAGACACGGCTCCATGAACGGCGAGGCAAGGCGATTACGAACTTCGATTCGACGATGGAGCCGGTTCGGGCTGCTGCGGCAGCCGACCTTTTCAAGGATCCATACGTGCTCGATTTTATCGAAGTGGCCGACGACGCTCACGAACGGCATCTTGAGAAGGCATTGATCGATCGCATCAAGGAACTCCTGCTCGAGCTCGGCAAGGGATTCTCGTTCATGGGGAGCCAGCACCACCTCGATGTTGGCGGCCAAGACTACTCCTCCTTTTCTACCACACGAGGCTCCACAGCCATGTCGTCATCGACTTGAAGATGGGCGACTTCGAGCCCGAGTTTGCCGGGAAGATGAACTTCTACCTCGCGGCGGTCGACGACAAGCTTCGGACCGAAGGAGACAACCCGAGCATTGGGTTGATTCTCTGCCGAGGGAAGAACGGCCTCGTCGTGGAGTATGCATTGCGAGACATGAACAAGCCGATGGCCGTATCTGAGTACACCGTCCTGCCGCCCGATATCGCAAACGCGTTGCCAAGCCCGGACGTCCTCCTGGCCGGATTGGAGGATCATCTCGACGTTCCCGACGTCGGGGATGGTTCGGATTCGGTATCAGGCGGGCCTGGCCGCGGCAAATAAGGTGGCGGGATGCCGAGATCCGGCACGACCGCATGACCATTGGAGGCTTCTTGCCCTCCGACCCCTGAGGTCCGGTTCTGCTGGCGAGGTTGCCTCTTGCACGACACGGTCTCAATGATTGTCTCCAGAGGAGAGACCCCGATGCCCAAGACCGAGCCCAGCCGATCCGACGAATATAGATTCGAGAATGCGATGCATGAAGTGGCGGAAGCCGCTCTGCGAATATTCCGCCACCATGGATACAGCACACCGGACATTTCCGACGACGCTGCCTTTATCGCAAAGATATCCGAAGCGTTGGAGCCTACGATGCAAGACGTTTTCCCCGAGCCGGACAGTTCACTCGGACCGAAACCCTGACGGTTAACGCCAGCCTGGCCTCCATGGTCGGGCTGATTTTACGCGGATTTCAGCAGGTGCTGGCGGATGCTGTCGTAGGGGACGCACTTTGCCTAGCATCTGGCAGGGTACGCGTTAGAACGCGAAATCTCGCACTAACAATTCCAGTGGGTTGTCGGAGCCGCAAGGGACGAACTATGCCCAGTGCCGCAAGCGCCGGGCATAGTACGTCCCCTACTTTCGTAGGACAGCAGACCCCGCCGACAACGGCGGGGTCTTTCACTTTCTGGATGCTGTCGGCTCGGCCGGTACCAAGAGTGGCGGAAGATACCCGAGCATGTCGACGATCTCGTCATCAGAGAACCCTGCGGCACGTGCCGCCTCGGCCGCAGCACTGTCGAATATGGGTGTGGATTCCCCGCCCGCTTCTGCGAGCTCAAGTCGTCCGTTCATGTCCGTCTTCCGGTTCGGCCCGCGCGAGCGGGACTTTCCCGCAAGATCAGGTGTTTCCCCATCCACGCAGGGAGGAAATCACGACCGGATGCACGTCGAGCTTCTTGGCGAAAAACTTTCGGTCGGCGTACTGGAGAGCCTCGTTGTAGCCTTCTACCAAGTCTTTTGTCCTGCTGTGAACCTCATTCAGGATCTCGGCCTGCTTGGCGTTCTCGTCCGGGTAGAAATGCGCGATCCTGTTTCTCAGTTCTGCCAGCGTTCCGAAGTTCAATTCGGGCTTCAGCGCCCCCAACCGCTCCATCAGAATGCGGCGGTCCCGCTGGCTTTTCTTGCTGACGTCCTCTTCTTCGAGCGTGAGGATCCCGCGAGTGATGTGGTCTTGGACCATCGCAGTAAGCGAGTTGAACCTCAGGAGGAGAGCATCGAAGCTCTCCTCCTGCTCGTCGGTCAGCAGATCGACCTTCTCAGCGTCGAGGGGCAGGAGATCGGCGACGGGCAAGACCACAGGAGCCTTTTGGCAACTTTCGCGCTCGCCGTGAGATTCTCTGTCAGTATCTTGAGAACCTCGGCTTTTCCGTCCGACGCGGACTTCCCGTCCTGACTTTCGGTCACAGAACTATTCCTGTCCGGACGGCTACGTCGTCGATGCCTCGAGGACTATGGCCGGGGCCGCGCACGATCACGTCGATCTTCTCGTCGCCGATCCGGTCCTTGAGCTCCACCGCGAACTCCAATTCGTTGGCCAGGGTAGCGAGATCGGAGCTCTCCGCCTGGATGTGGAGGTCGATGTCTCCGCCGATCCCGTGGTCGTCAATCCTGGATCCAAAGAGGCGAACGATCGCGAACTGGCCGAAGCGGCGCTTCGCCAGAGCTACGATCTCTGCATGTTCTGCGTCCGTGAGCCTCATGGTCTTGACCGGTTTGAATGGCTTACTGGTGCTTAGAAGTATAAACACTTGATCGGCAACAAGAAAGGGCATCTAGCCGGACTATCGCCTTCCGCCAGCCAACCCTGGAGCAGATCCTCTACCGGACTGGAGTGGCTCTCCAAGCCATTGAGACCGGTCTCATATCGTTTGCAAAGCCATGATCCACGGAGAGCCCGCCGTCACGCGCAGGCGGACGAGCACGGCGGGGATGTACTTTGCTTGGTACCCGTAAGCTTTCGCGGCGCTGTGCGAAATTCAGCGCATGCGATTTCAATGATTTGCGGAGCAGCTAGGGGACCGACTATGCCCGGCGCCGCACATTGATGTCCCGACCATAGTTTGCCCGCTACAAGTTGGCCCGCATTACCGATCATAGTTGGCCCGCTATCGACGAGATAAGAAAGCCCGCCGGAAACGGCGGCGAGCTTGTCGGGCAACCGGTTTTGGACGCTTGCATCTTTTTGGGCGCGGAAGAAAGCGGCGACCAAAGTCGCGCTCGGATGCATCCGGGAAATCCTTGCTTGGCTACGCGCTTTTCAAGCAGAACGGAACCAACCAAACGATGCCGACGTACTGGACGGGGGGACGCGCCTTATCATCATGGGTCACTCTTTTGGTGGCCTAATACTGTTTACGGCAGTTTCCGAGTATCTCATCGAAAGCGTGGTCCGTTGTATTTGTTACAGCGCGCCTGTCGTCCGACCCTTTGGTGACCTCATCATTTTGATAAACCCGGCCTTCGAGGCTGCCCGTTACCTTCCGCTCTATAGCGCAGCGCGCCGAGCCGACTACCCGGAAAATCAGAGACCGTGCTTTCTGGCTGTGACTTCAAAAAGTGATGATGTGACTAAGTATGGGTTCCCAATGGGTCGATGGTTTAGCACACGACTGGAGTCCGTGCGGCGAAACACCCTTGAGTGGGATGATGCACCCGCGGACGCGCAGGGAAGGAGCATCCTTCATACTGTAGGACATCTTGAATGGCTTACAACGCACCGGTTGACCTGCCCAAATACGGACGAATCGGCGCATCAGGCCTATAAGGGTATGAGGCCTGATAAGGATGATTGGGACAAGGAGCGAACGGCGTTCGATGAATTTAACCAAACGTTTCGCCCTAATGGGCGTCTCCGAGAGAAATGGAAGCGCACCTATAGCAGTGGCGCAATTCTGGAACACGTCCGTGGTAACCCGAACAATCCATTCTGGACAATTGAAGCGGGGCCCGAGGTCGTGGACGGTCACAGCGAGATCTTTGGAAAGGTTTTCATGGATTTCCTACGTCAAGTTATCGATGATCGCCTCCGGCCCATCGCTTCTAAACAGCCTCCAGTTTGAGTCGAATCCACGACGCCTATCGATTGCGCATAAGATGGCCACAGTCCGAATAACCTAAGCGAAGACTTTCGGCTCGTCCGCGCCCTGCGGCTTTTTTTTTTTTTTTTTCGCAAGCCAAGCTCTTACAGCCTCAGCGGGTAAATTTTCGGCGCCACCGCCGATTCGACATCCGATTGGCGAGCCTGTGAAGCACCACTTCTTCCCCAAGCTTGTCTAGGTCTTGCCGATGTCGATCATCGATCATTGTGCGCGCTTTATTTTGCCTTTCTCTTGCTGCACCGCATGGGTCGGCTTTTGGCACGAAGCGGACCGACGGGGCGGGTCGGTTGATGTCCGTTGATCGGGGTGGACCGGAGTGCGCCGGGAGACCGGCAAGGAGTAGATGGTGCAAGTCCATCACGATGAAGGAGTAGCGAACCGCATCGACCCCGAGTCATGCGCCAGTACCCGTGAGGGTATTGGCGAAGCGTTGACAGGGGAGCGCATAGGCCAGCCATTGAGCCGCGAAAGTACCCTCATCCTGGGTGCCGACGTCGTTCCGGTGACGGAAGGCAACACGGATGGGCGCGATAATAACGCGAGCGCCCAGACGGCCCGGCGTGGTCTTAGACACTGGCATGTGCGCACGCTCTTTGCTCGGGAACCGGGAGATCTCATGGTCGGCCAGCACCAGCATGCGTGCTGCACTGGCCCGCGTCGGGAAGGCGAGGAGCCGTAGCCGATGATGTACGATCATGAGAAGTCTGACCCCGCCATAGTAGCTGTGAAGCCAACGAACAAAGCCGGGCAACCGGCGGCGGAGTTGGTGGAGCCAAGGGCGGGGGCCGAGGGGAATGTGAGTCAGCAAAGCACGGGCCGGGCACAGTACCGGGGAACCGTGTCACAGGCGCTGAAGCGCATACGGCAAGCTGCAAGGCAAAGGAAGAAGGAGAAGTTCACCGCGCTCTTCCATCACGTCAGTATTGATCACCTCGCAGAGGCATTCTCTGAACTCAAGGAGAATGCTGCAGCTGGAGTGGATGGGCTGACATGTCGGGATTACGAGCAGCACCTTGAGCGCAATCTTGAGGACCTGCATGCTCGCGTCCATCGGGGAGCGTATCGGGCACTACCGTCGCGGCGGGTTTACATACCCAAGCCGGATGGTCGGCAACGCCCGATCGCGGTCGCCCCCCTTGAGGACAAGATCGTCCAGAGGGCGACGGCTGCGGTGCTGAGCGCGATCTACGAGGAAGATTTCCTCGGGTTCTCGTATGGGTTCCGACCCGGACGCAGCACGCACGATGCGATGGATGCGCTCGTGGTCGGGATCACCAGCACAAAGGTGAACTGGATACTGGACGCCGACATCCGCTCGTTCTTCGATCGTGATTCATACTGCACCCCAGCTTATGAAGTTTGATTGAAGAGGTCTGTTTGAGTGCGGATCACCTTGAGCCGCAAGCCTTTTTTGCGTCCTTGCTTGACATGGACAGCTTGGATCTCACCGCGCTTGACACGCTGCAATATTGTTTGTCTGGAAACGCCTAATAGGCGCATGGTTTGATACATGGTGAGGTATCCCTGCGGTACTTCTTCGGCGACACGAGCGCGCAAGTCGTCGGTGAGGCGAATGCGCCATGGTGCGCCAGGTGTGATCTGTTCATCACCAGCGATGATGCCGTCGTTGAGCCAACGATGAATGGTGGATGCCGCAACGCCGAGTGTATTGGCAATTTGTGTGACATTCATCAGTTCTCCATCTGGTGGGTTGGCTGGCCGCTCATAACGAGCGATGTTCCATTGTCGGCGCAAACCACTGACAAGATTCGCAGTGAAGCGATGACCATACGCGGTTCTGCGCTCCTGTCGGTTGAGAATACCGGCTATGACGGCGTCAGGGTAATGAGTTGCTAGACGACGGAGCAGCGCAATGGTGTCTTCATCGGTGCGCACGGCTGCGCGTCGACGCGGTAGGTCGAAATCGATCTCGGTCAGAGCGCTTCCCCGCCAACGCAGCGTCAGATGAGCGCGATGCTGCTCCTTGTGGACCGTGATGATGACTTCCTCAAGTACGGTGCGAAGGAGTTCTTTCTTGTCTCTTGGCAAGGTGGTTGGAGCCCGCCAAACGGTGGACAAGTCAGTACCCAGAGCGAGCAGGCGGCAACGCTCATTGGCGCTGAGCGTCTTCGGTCGCAATGCTTCGCGATGGGCAAGCTCGGCCTTGGCCCTATCGAGTTCGCGCAGGGCTTTCTCCCACTCAGCCTCGAGACCGCGGGCGACAAGACGATTATCAGGGTCGACGGCGCGATAGCGACGCTCGGCGCGTTGCGTTTCATAGCTTGCCCGTTCCACCGTGAGACGCCATTGCGCGAGCGCACCGTCATGGTCGGCTTCGAGCCGCTCGGCCGCGGCAATTGCCGCCTCGACACCGATGGGCGCGAGCGCGGCGAGCACGGCCCGTTCAACCGCTTCGTCAACTTGCAACGCACCGATGGTAAGGCAGTAGACGCCGCGACCATTGGTGATGTCCTTGCCGGCGCAATGATAGCCTGCGGATGCAGTGCGACCCGTGTAGTGAGTACGCAACTTACGACCGCAACGTCCACAGACTGCGATGCCTTGCAGCAGGGCAGTTCCTTCTCTCACGGCACCGCTACCTGATTGATGCGGCGTGGATGAGTGTTGGCGGTGATCCGCGCGCGATTAGCCTCATAGGTGTTCCAATCGATAAAGCCCTCATGGTGGTTCGGGATGAACACCTGCCATTGCGCGCGCGGCAGTTTGCGCGCGCGCTTCTTGCGTACGCCGGAAGCGTCGAGGGTGATCTCATGACGGCTCTTGCCATATGCGTAGGCGCCTGCGTAGACCGGATTGGTGAGGATATGATAGACGGCGATGTAGCTTGGGTCGACCCAGCGGATTTTAGCGCCGTAGTGCATCCGCAGGGGCATACACAGACCCTCGCTACGGAACCATAGCCAGACGCGACGTACCGATCCCAGCTCGGCGAAGCGAGTAAAGACGGTCTGGATGGCGGCGCGCACGGATTCGTCGGGGTGGAGGCAGACCTCGCCATCCTGCTCGCCCCAGACGAAGCCCACGGGAAGATTGCGACGCAGTTCGCCGCGTGCGGCCTTGTTGCGGATCCCACCGAGCAGACGTGCCCGTAGCACATGCAGTTCCGCTTCGCTCATGGTGCCTTTCGAACCCACGACATACTGCCCAGCAACAGCCGCTTGAAGTCGTTGTCCAGTATCCACATCACCCGCGCACCGGCGAGCGCCTCACGGTTGTGCGTCATCTCGTTTACGCCGGCATCGCGCATTTTGTCGTCGAACTGCCGGATGGCGGCCGGCTCCTGCTGCCGGCGTGGATGACCGAAGCCGGCGCGGCGGCATCGCCTATCGTGGCCACGCCGCAGCTTTCCCTTACTTGCTTGAGGGAGCTGCGCCGGCTCGTCGATCTGCAGGACGTATCCTTGTCGCCAGCGAATGAAGCGATTCGCAACGATGGAGGCGATGATGGAACAGCGTGCCCAGGAACGGCAACTGGATCTTCTCATGCTGGCGGCCGACGACGTCGCGCCGCCTCTGTTCGACCTGGCGACTCGCGCGCAGATCGTAACCCTGCTCAAAGTTCTTCTGAGCGATCGCCTCGCGCGGGTCAGTATGCCGACGGAGACGGACGATGACTAAGATCACTGGCGATCACCTGGCGCGCAGCGCCTATGTCTACGTGCGGCAATCCAGCATCGATCAGCTCTTGCACAATCCGGAGAGCCGACGACGCCAGTATGCGCTGACGACGCGCGCCTGCGCCCTCGGTTGGGATAACGCGATTGTCATCGATGACGATCTCGGCCGCTCGGGGGGCGGGACGGCGCGCCCGGGCTTCGAACGCCTGCTGGCGGCGATCTGCAGCGGCGACGCGGGCGCGGTGTTTGCCCTTGAGGCCTCGCGCCTGGCCCGTAACGGGCGCGATTGGCACACCCTTTTGGAGTTCTGCGCCCTGGTCGGCAGCCTGATTATCGATGAGGACGGGGTCTACGATCCGCGGCTCGTAAATGATCGCTTGCTGCTCGGCATGAAAGGCACTTTCAGCGAGCTCGAACTGTCGACGTTGCGGCAGCGCTCGCAAGAGGCTTTGCGCCTGAAGGCGGCGCGCGGCGATCTGCACACAACGGTCGCCATCGGCTATCGGCGCAGCGCCGATGACCGTCTGGAACAGGACCCGGACCTGCGTATCCGCGAAGTGCTGTCTCTGGTGTTCCGAAAGTTTCGAGAGATCAGCAGCGTGCGCCAGCTGGTCCTATGTCTGCGCCAGGAAGGAATCGACCTGCCAACCGCTGTGCATGGTCCGCAGGGGCGGACGGTGCGGTGGGGCCCGCCGCGCTACCATGCCGTCCATCGGCTGTTGACCAATCCGGTCTATGCCGGGGCCTATGTCTTCGGACGAACGATTTCACGCACGCGGGTCGAAGGCGGCCGTAAAGTCATCACCCACGGTGTCGCGCGCCGACGCGATGACTGGATGGTACTGATCCGCGATCACCATGCTGGTTATATCTCCTGGGAGGAGTATGATCGCAACCGGACGATCATTGCCGGCAATGCGAGTATGAAGGGAGCGATGGTGGCGGGCGCGGTGCGCAATGGCAGTGGACTTCTCGTCGGCTTACTGCGCTGCGGGCGCTGCGGACGCAAGTTCAAGGTCCTCCATCATTCGAGGCGCGATGCGCGCTATGTCTGCGCTAGTCACGTGGATCCGTCGCGCGAGAGAGGGTGTAGCGCTTTCAGCAACACGCGCATCGACGCGGCGGTGTCGGCGGAAGTGCTGCGTGCGATCTCGCCACTGGCGCTCGAGGCGGCGTTGCAGGTGATTTCCGGTCGCAAGCAAGCCGGCAGCGAGCGGCTGCGCCAGAGCGAGCTTGCCCTGGACCAGGCCCGCTATGAGGCGGCGCACGCACGCCGGCAATACGACGCTGTTGATCCCGACAACCGACTGGTCGCCGGCGAGCTCGAACGGCGGTGGAATGACTGTCTCGCGGCGGTCGCGCGGCTCGAAGATCAGATCCGGAGCTTGCGCAGCGAGCAGCCGAGCGCCGTCAGCGACGACGAGCGCATGGCGCTTATGGCGCTTGCCGGTGACCTGCCAGCGCTCTGGAACGATGCAGCTGCTTCCATCGAGACGCGCAAGCGGATTGTGCGCGCCGTGTTGAAGGAGATCATCGTCACAGTCGAGACCGGTCGGCTGCACCTCGTGCTGCACTGGCAGGGTGGAGATCACACGCGGCTTGAAGTGCTGAAGAACCGATCGGGCCAAAATCGCTACAAGACCGATGTGGCAACCGAGCAGTTGGTGCGCGAACTGGCCCGCCTGTTGCCAGACCACAGCATCGCCCCCGTTCTCAATCGGCTGGGTATCCGCTCGGCCAGAGGCCAGACCTGGACCCAGCTGCGCGTGCGTAATTTTCGCGGCGCGCATCAGATACCGGTCTACCAGGAGGGCGAACGTGCAGAGCGCCATGAGCTTATTCTGGGCGAAGCCGCAAGCCGCCTCGGTGTCAGCAAGATGACCGTTGTTCGCCTGATCCGGGATGGACTGCTGCCTGCAAGGCAGGTTTGCGCCCGCGCACCCTATGTCATCCGCGAGGATGACCTGGCGCGGCCAGCCATTCGGCAGGCGATCGCGAGAGTTCGCCCAATATCAGCCGACCCGCGACAGGAAATCCTGTCTTTTCAATGAGATCACGAGGTACTGCATTATGTCGCCGTCCTGTTGAGGCCAAGCAATAGTCGGTCGTTGAACATCGCCGGATGATAGATGCCATCGGCATCGCCGATGAGGGTGTCGGTGATTCCGCAGAGATCCAGGAGGCGATACCAGTCGGCATTGTTGCGCGCGAGCCGCGAGACTTCGAGGCCGAGTACAATGCCGACATGGCCGAGAGCGACTTCGGCAGTAAGTCGGGCAAAGCCATTGCGCGCCACGACACCGGATCCGGAAACGCCAAGATCTTCGTCGATAACGACAACTTGCTGAGACGGCCATCCAAGTGTGGTTGCTTTGGAGGCGAGCGCATATTGGCGTTGCGTCGACTCTCGATTGTGCTCGACTTGAGCGGGTGTGGATTGCCGCAGATAGATGCAGGCAGCGCGGCAAAGATGCGAAGCGCTGATCTTGGAGAGATCATTCATCCGTCATCTCCGTCTGTTCGGCGGCTTTGACGACTTGAGTGATCAAGCGGGCCAGAGTGCTGAGAGCCTCGGCGCGTGCTTCGGCGTCGAGCTGTTGGCTCCGCTGCGCCGCAGGGGGAAGTTCGAGAAACGCCAGGGTTCGTTGCGCAGGAGCGGGAGGTTCGTGAATAGGCAGGGTCCGTTGCATCAAAACTCTCCTCATCGGCCGCTGGCTTTGGCTGAGGAATCAGGCAGCGGCCCAGGAGAGCGTCGACGATCGCCCGCGCATGAAGCAAATCGGTCAATGGCGCGAGGCAGCGCTCACCTTGTCCCGACCCAGATGTGGAAGGTTCGTCAACAGCTTGTGTTGTTGCTTTCCAATCAGTCCAGCCCGCGGGAACGAGCGAGCGGCTGCCATCTGGAAGCACTACCAGCAGCAGCAGAGTGCCGCGGCGCTTGACGGTGCCCATAAGTTGCAATGAGCGGCCCTCAAACGGATGCCGCTCACGCTGGATCGTCACCGAACCCGAAAGGTTGCGGAGATGGGTAGTATGTGACGCTTTCCTTCGACACGGTGAGCCAGGAGTGGCTCATCAGGTTTGTGGAACATCGCGTCGGCGACCGACGTATCATCCGCCTGATCCAGAAATGGCTCAAGGCAGGCGTCCTGGAAGACGGGATCGTGACGGTCAGTGACAAGGGGACCGGGCAGGGATCGGTGGTGACTCCCCTTACGCAAAAGGTAACTTGCGTCGCCTAGCGGTTGGTCACCTTTGGAGCGCGAGGTCGGCCCACTGCCGTCAGTTGATCCGGTTGGAGCTGGAATCGAGTGTCTGATGACAATCGTGTCATCGTCCACCAAGATCTCCTTGACCAGGAGACGCACAATGCGCTGACGCTCCGCGACCTCCAGCGTTTTTGCCGTTTCGCGTAGTCGTGCAAGGAAGCTTGTCATGGTTTCTGCTAGTCGCAGATATCCAGCGCGGTCGGCAAGTTGGCTTTCAAGCGCATTTAGCTCGGCGCTGATTGCCTGATCTCGTTTGCGAAGCTCGGGCATGCGACGGCGGAGATCGTCTAACGACATCAGTTCTTCCTGATACGCGGTCATCAAACGTTCCATGCTCTTTCGTACGCGTGCCAACTCCCGCTGCAAGTGCTCTTCACGGCGTTTGACGGGGTGGCTGGCAGTGCGTGCCGCAGCCAATCGCCGTTCCAGTTCTTCTTGAATGAGGCGTGGACTCTCCAGCAGTTTGAGGATCTCACGCCATACCACTTCGTCAAGAAGATCTTGTCGTATCGGCTTACTATCACACACCGGCCCGCCAAGGCGGCGCCATGCGTCGGAGCCAAGACAACGATAGTAGTGGATCATACGCGCACTTGTCCGCGTCGAAGTGCGATAAAGACCGTAGCTGCATTTGCGGCACGACACCAAGCCTTGCACGACGCTGGGTGTGATCGTGCGACGAGGCGCGTGGTCTTTGTTCGCCTTAAGCCGCTCCGAAGCCAGTGCAAAGGTCTCCTCGGTGACAATTGGTGGTACCGGAATCTCGATCCAGTCCTCTCGTGGCCGCTCGTGGTGGGCGCTGTCACGTGAGGCAAATCCGCCCCGCAGACGGATTGGCCGCGTGATGCGTTGTCGCTTCGCCGTCTTCGTTTTGTTGAAGCATGCCGTTCCCTTGTACGCAGGATTGCGCAGCATCGCCCAAACCACCGAACGCTCCCAACGAGAGATACGCTTGCGCGTAGGAATGCCTTGTTCGTTCAACAGACGCGTGATGGCGCCGATGCTCAAACCCGCGACGGTGTAGTATTCATAGACCTTGCGCACCACGGTCGCCTCAGCGTCAATGATGGCGTAAGACGCGGGCGCGTGCTCAGTCTTGCGGATATAGCGGTAGCCATACGGAGCGCCGCAAAGAACGTTGACAACTCCCTGCAGTGCACGGTGCCTTTTGCCCCGGCGTGACCGCTCCAGAATTTGCGCCCGTTCATACTCGGCGATCATGCCTTGGAACTGCAACAACAGCTGATCTTCCGCTGTAGCTGTCTGGGGCGCTTTGATGAACACCGTCTGGACGTTATGTCGTGCAAATTCTTCAATTAGAAGCACCTGATATGCATACTTTCGACTCAGTCGATCTGGTGAATAAACGAGGACTGCATCGATCTGCCCCTCCAACGCCAAATCGCGAACCCTTTCCAGGCCGGGGCGAACGAGCGTAGCTCCGCTGTAACCCTCGTCTTCGATCACCCATTCATCGGGCACGCTGAAGCCCTGCTGTAGGGCGAAGCCGCGCAGAGCTTCCGTTTGGCTCGCAATGGTATGTTCTTCCTTCTGTTTGTCCGACGAGACCCTGGCGTAGATCACTGCAGGCTTCACGGCCGTCTCCTCTCTTCTCGGAGTCCTGCCCTACGGGACGAACGCAGTTCGCAACCAGCAGCCCGTAGGCTTGTTGTAACTTGATGGGGAGCAGGCGATCGAAAGCAAATTCCAAACAAACGGCAGGACGCTCTGCAGAGCGCTTAGCCATGTCTTCCGCGCCGACGTGTTGCGGTCAAACGCTTCTCGATCGCCTCGGTGACAATCACGCTCAGCGGCAACCCGCTGCGCCTGGAATACGCACGCAATTGCGCGAGCACGTCGCGGGGAATTTTGAACGTCGCCGGCACTGACGGTTCTCCAACCGGCATCGCACGTCTGAGCGCACGCGCGCGTTGCAGATACCGATACGCTTGCCGCAGCGAGATGCCGCGTTCCTGCGCCAACATGGTCACCGCTTCTGCCACGCTGCTTCCCCGCGACAACAGGCCATGCGCCGCGTTCAAGTTCAGGGCTTTCTGCGTCTTCGTTGAACGTGCCATCTGACATAAACGTATTTATTTTTGACATAACCATGGTTAACAACTCGTTTACGTGCGCCGCACGCATATTACCTTTTAAGACGCAGGTCGAGCACAGCCAGCCCTCTGCGCCAGCCACAAATCACCCGATCGAAGGTGAAGTTGCCTTTTGCGTAAGGGGAGTCGTCTCACCGCTTCTGGCCAATCTCTACTTACACTACGTTTTCGACCTCTGGGCCGAGCGCTGGCGACGGCGTGAGGCCGCGGGCAATATGATCATCGTGCGCTACGCCGACGACCTCATTGTTGGCTTCGAGCACGAGACCGACGCCCGTCGCTTCCTCGACGAGATGCGTAAGCGGTTACAGGAGTTTGCACTGTCGCTTCATTCGGAGAAGACCCGGCTGATCGAGTTTGGACGCTTCGCGGCGGAAAACCGCAAGCGGCGCGGGCTCGGCAAACCGGAGACCTTCACCTTCCTGGGCTTCATCTTTATTTGCAGCAAAACTCGTCGGGGCAAATTCCAAATCAAACGGAAGTCTCGGCGGGACCGCATGCAGGCAAAGTTGCAAGCCATCAAACAGGAATTGCGACGGAGCATGCATCAGCCGATTCCCCAGCAGGGAAGATGGTTGCAGCAGGTCGTCACCGGCTACTTCAACTACCACGCGGTGCCGACAAACAGTTCGACACTGACCGCGTTCCTATTCCACGTTACCAATCTCTGGCGGCGCACGCTACGGCAGCGGAGCCAGAAAGACTGGACGACCTGGGAGCGGATCAAGCGGTTGGCAGACGACTGGCTCCCGAAACCGCGAATCCTTCATCCGTGGCCAGCGAGGCGCTTCGCCGTTAGACACCCAAGGTGGGAGAAGCTATGGGGCGGGCGGCGGAGGTTGTGGCACCTTCATCGTCCATACGAACCGATGGAGGTTGCCCCGTGGCCCAAGTCAATGATCTCAGCCGAAGCCTGACCGCGTTTGATCCGATCTCGACCTTGGTGGTGGTCGTCGAGATGAGCAAGGCGAACTGGCTGGTGAGCGGCGTTGTTCCCGGCGTCGAGCGCCAGCCGTTGAAGAAACTGGAGCCGGATGCGACGGCACTGTTACGATTGATCGAGCGGTGGCGGAACGAGGCGGTGCGTGCTGGCCGGCCGATCAGCCGGGTCGCGCTGGCCTATGAGGCTGGCCGCGACGGCTTCTGGCTGGCGCGCTGGCTTATTGCTCGTGGGATCGAGGCGCACGTCATCCATTCGGCAAGCGTTGCGGTGTCACGCGAGCGCAAGCGGGCGAAGACGGACCGACTGGATGCGGCGATGTTGATGCGCGTATTCCTGGGATGGTTGCGCGGGGAGCGGGGGCACTGCGGGATGGTGGCGATCCCGACGATGGAGGAGGAGGATGCGAGGCGCCCGAGCCGCGAGCGCGAGAGCCTTGTCGACGAGCGCTCTCGCATCACCAACCGCATGAAGAGTGCGCTCGCCCGTCTCGGGATTCGGGGATTCAAGCCGCATCTGCGCAAGGCGCCTGAGCGTCTGGCAGGTCTGCGGACAGCGGAGGGCACGGGCCTGCCGGCAAACATCATCGAGGAGTTCCGGCGCGACATGGCTCGGCTGGCACTGGTCCGTGAGCAGATCAGCTCGATCGAGAAGACACGTGCCGAGCGGCTCGAGCGGGCCCCCGATACAGGGCCGCATGCGATGGTGCGGCTGCTCGCCAGGGTGATCGGTATCGGCATCGAGACGGCGGACATGCTGGTGCAGGAGATCCTGTCGCGGAAGCTTCGAGATCGAAGAGCGGTGGCGCGCTACGCCGGGCTCACGGGATCGCCCGACGAGAGCGGTTTGAAACGCCGAGAGAAGGGCCTGGCCAAGGCCGGCAATGCGCGGGTACGACGGGGGCTGATCCAGTTGGCGTGGCGCTTCCTGATGTTCCAGAAAGACAGTGCGCTGGCGCAGTGGTATCGCACGCGGACCGAGGGGCCGAGCGGCGCGCGCAAGACGACGATGATCGTGGCGCTGGCGCGCAAGCTGCTGATAGCGCTGTGGCGCCTGGTCACGACCGGCGAGGTGCCGGACGGTGTCGAGCTGCGGCCGGCGGCGTGAGCAACACTCTAGAACGAGAAAGGACAAACAGGGTTCGGCAACCTGACCGCACTTGATGCGCCGGGTTGCCGATGACGATCCGAGGTGGCGGCAATCCGCATTCGGCTATGGCTGCAATGCCGCTGAGAGAATGGACCCGCCGCCTCGGAGCCTTGCCCGCAGAAGCGTATGACTGCTTCATGGTCGGGACCCCATACGGGTTCAACCGAATACAAGCGTGGTTCGCGCGATTGATCGCGGCCAATGGCAGGCTCCCCTCGGATCATCGCACGGCCGACCACCCGATCGCCGGCAGCCTGCCACCGTGCTCGCGTCCGTCAAGGACAAGCCTTCGGCGGCGCTGAAGAAGCGCCGTCCTTGACCGCCGCTGCGCGCGACGGCGATGGAAATATGCGGTCGGGACGAAAGAATGCTCGCGGCGCGGGTCGAACAAAAAAATGGAATGCAAAGGACGACCAAAACGACATGACGCCCCCTTGACAAAGAAAGCCCCATACAAGCCGTATGCCCGAATTGGGCCCGTACGGATCTGTGCGGGTTGCGCCTTGCAAGCGCGTTGAAGTCTGCCGTCTGCGATGACGGCCGCGGCAAAGCCTAGCGAGCAGCCGCGAACCGAGTCTTGCGTGGCGTCCGGTAACGGCCGTTGCGAAGCGTAGACAGGGAGGTTGCAGGCCGGAACGACAGTGAACGGGAACATAGCCCCGAAATCGATCGTGATCGGAGTAGCCGACCCTATCCCGCAAAGGGGAAGGCGGAATCGCAGCCCGCGCTATAGCGAGCGGCCTGAGATGCTCCCGGGGTTCGTACCGCCAGCATGCAACCAAAGGAAGCAACGCGAACAAGGGAGATCCATCCGGTTCAGGCGCAAGTCTGTAGGACCTGCCAAGCCGAAGAGGTGAGAAGGGTCTGATGACCGGGTGGAAGTCAGACTGACTGATAGTACTCTGCGGTCGGGAGAGCCGGCTACATGGGGAAGCGGTCAGCGGTAGTTGAATTGTTCTTGGGCGACATGGGCTCCATGCAACGGGAGTTACGGCCTTCTACTCAGAGAGAAGATCAGCTGACCATGGAAACGAAACTTGAACAGATAGCAGTGAAAGCTGTGAACCAACTGCCGAAGAGCGTGGTGCGGGAAATCCGCACGCCACGTTCTGTGGGAGCCGGGGGCGGGCGACCGCCTCCGGCGACCCGGTGGGCGCGAGGTAACTCGCGTCCCTACCGCGAAAGAGGTCCGCCGACGGCCAAAACGACGCGAATAACCCAATGTATGGTCCGGCCGTGCGGTGCAAGAGGCTTTGATATCGCCGGCGCCAAGAAAGATGAGGTTTGGACCCAGTACCGCTCGCGCACCCGGTGCAGCGCCTGCAGGTCGCAGCTGGTCGGCTGTCTAAAGTGAGTCTGCAAACTCGACATCGTCTCGCCTTCAGGAAGAACAGGGTCATGAGGACTGATTGACCTCCGGTCGGTTCCGGCCGGCTGCGGAACTATTCGGCCTGCGCCGACCGCAGGTCGCATCGTAAAAAAGAGTTCAATTGATAAGCATCCATGTGGGACAGCCAGAGGGCCAAGTAGTAGAGTCCCGACAAGAGCGTCGGCGCCGATGCCGCCCGATCCGGGGTAAGAAAAGGAAAAAGTGGTGAAGGGACTTGGCGCGGTTCTACGCTCCCCCAGCAACGGAAGGGAGAATGGCGATGCGCGTAAGATTCCTGACCACAACTGCAGCAATTGCGAGCGGCGTCATTGTGACAACTGTTCTCGTACAGTCGCTCTCCCCTACCAGCGCGCAAACTGAAACGAAGTCGCGCTATCTGCCCGAATACACCGCCGATGGCGATCTGATCCTGCCGAAGAATTTCCACGAATGGGTGTACGTCGGATCGCCACTCACTCCCAATGCGCTTAATGGCGGCAAGGCCGGTTTCCCAGAATTTCACAACGTCTACATCGAACCGGGTTCATACGAAATTTACAAGAAGACGTATGAATTTCCCGAAGGAACGATCTTCTTCAAAGAGCTTCAACTCACCCTGCCGGGCGAGAACCCGGATGGTTCGCGAACTGAACCGTCGGGTCGGGGCTACTTCCCCGGACCTTGGAACGGCGCTGATGTGACCGTGAAAGATTCCAAGCGCTATGCCGATACCGGAGGGTGGGGGTACTACAATTTCAATCATCATGAACCCAAAGCTCCAACCGCCAAAGTGAAGGCGAAGTCGGAATGCGCCTTTTGCCATATCGCCAGCGCCAAGAAAGATGAGGTTTGGACCCAGTTCTATCCCTTGCTGGACATAGGAATGCCCCAAATAAAGTGACTCCGCGAACTAGATGAGGAAAACTAGGATCATGAGGACGGCCAATGTTGTTGTAGTTATCTGCATAGCGGGAATGTCGGCAATATTCGCCATCGCTTCGCACGGACAGATGGACGTGGCTGGGTCGAACAAGCGGCCGAAAGCGGAGGCCGTCGATGACGCTGCTGGTAATTTGCATGTACCCGACGCCTATCGCACCACCTATCAGTCGTTGGGAAGCTGGGCGGTAAGTGCTGATCAGGGGAGGGGCTCGAAGGAACTCCATCTCGTCTATGCGTCGCCGGGGACTATCGCCGCCTATAGCAGGGACGGCCATTTTCCTGCCGGCACAGTGCTTGTGAAAGAGGTGTACGAGGCTGCCACCGAACCAATGACGACGGGCACGGTTAGCCATGCCGACACCTTGAAAGGCTGGTTCGTCATGGTGAAAGACAGTAATGGCCGCCATGCCGGGAATAAGTTGTGGGGCGACGGCTGGGGCTGGTCGTGGTTCGATGCTGCCAACCCGTCAAAGACCACGTCTACAGATTACAACGTTGATTGTCTGTCATGCCATCAGCCGGCGCGAGCTTCCGATTGGATTTATGTCCAAGGATACCCCGCGTTGAAGCAATGACTATTACGCCTGCCAGGATTTCAAAGCAGGGGTAAGTGGGAGCACCTCATCGCCGCGAGCACAGGCGATCCAAATAACAGATTCACGGCAAGTAGTAGAGGAGTTCAAAGCTCACCGACCGCATCGCATCGACGCAGGTTTGCAAGCAATCGGGGGAGCTAACTGCGGCGAGCTGGAGTTAGCGCCGGCCTCTGCCGTTGTGGGGCGCCGGTGGCAAGCGGGCTCGTTTTCCCAGTACCACCTGCCTGCTCAGCAAGAATGAGATTTGGAGCGCGAGTGTCGCGCATCTGGCGCAGCACGCCGCGCAATTTGGCACGGTGACCAGTCCCTCGCCACCGATATTGCAAAGGTTCGCCAGCATAAGGCGGACCTGGTCGACCGTGAGATCGCCCTGCATTTGCGAGCGAAGCGCGGGCGCGATGCTCATGCTGTCGTCTCCACTAATTTCGACGAATGGGCAGATGCTCGCCGAGCTCTCCATTGGGCACCGCCTTCCTGCTGTCACCCTCTTCCCGGACTTCGCGCGCGCAGGAGGGGTGCTGGCTTATGGGCCGAACTTGCTCGATATGTATCGGCAGTCCGCATTATGATGGGTAAGGTGCTGAAGGGAACGAAGCCAGCAGACCTGCCGATCGAGCAGCCGACAAACTTTCAATTGGTATTGAACCTAAAAACGACAAAGGCCTTGGGAATACCCATCCCCACGTTAGTTCTTTTGCGCGCTGACGTGGTGATCGAATGAAGCGACGACTTCCGCCTTTGTGTAGGTTTTCGGATGCCGGCATGACGAGGCTATCCACGCGCTCTTTTGACCGGCGTCCGAAAAGCGCCAAGGCACGAAATCGCGGGAAGCGGGGCACCGGCGGTGCCGCGGGTGCTATGGGGATTTTGCCGCGGTGCGTGATTTGAGCGCCGGGTAATAATTTTTCGGAGGGTGTACTGGCCTCGAAGGCATGCACAACTTTGGCGTTATGGCACAAGTATTGCTAATTGGGGAAAGTAGGTTTCTCCCCCCATGTGATTTCAAAGAGTTAGGTGTTGTAAAACGGTCACGTTCGACAACTTGTGAGCGATTAGCCTTGCGACAGCTTTGGAGCATGCAGGAATTTTCCGATAGTCGCCGCGGCCTCCGGATCGCCGGTCTCGATGGATTCAGCGAAGGCCGGGAACGCGGCCAAATGCTCGCCCTCGAATGGTCTTGCCCCGAACCGCATGACCAGCCGCCCGACGGCGAAAGCCTGGTCCTTGACGAGGCGAGCGGCGGCACCGTCCCGGTCAGGATCCAGGCTCGCCAGCGCGAATTTCGTGAGCGCGAATGCCCGCGGGTCCATGCCGACCATGCCGACGGGGGCGCCGTCCCGGGCGATCGCGACCGCCGACACCGGCTCGAGATCGACCAAGCTGTGCAGCACCGACAGCTGCTCCTCGGAGGCCCCGTCCAGCCGATCGATGGACCGGAGCAAGGATCGGCGGGTGTGCAGGTCAACCCGGAAGCCGCGGTCGTTCCTGATCGATCGAGAGGGGCCGTGGGGCGCGAAGGACTTGTCGGCCCGGAGGATGACGGGAAGCAGATCGTCCATCGCTTCCTGACGGCTGTCCGCCGACGACAGCAGGTCCAGGTCGCCCTGGGTCCTGATCGCCATCGGCAGCATGGCGCCGGCGGAAGCTTCGTAGAGAGACATGACAGCGCTGCCGATCACCATCAGCTTCGGCCCGAGAAGCTCCTTCCGAGCCAGTTCGCGCAGCACGTCGCCAGCGATCGGCTCCAACCGGCCGATCCGCAGCGCCCGTCCCACCCGGAACAGCGGCTCGAGCTCTCGCTCCATTTCGGCCGCGGCCTTGTCGACCTCGGCGCGTCCACGGTCGAAGTCGGCCTTTTTCTTCTCGGTCTCCGGCGACCGCCGGCCGAGCGAGTTCATCTGCTTTTTGCCGGTGACCGGGTCGGTCCAATAGGTCGTCAGGTATTCGTGGGGCCCGACCGTCTTCCAGCCCATGGCACCACGAAACTGCTCCTGCAGCGTCATGACGAAGTCGTAGCGATCCCACATCTCGCGAGCATCTTCGAGATGCCGGATCTGAGCGCGGTCCATTGGGATGGGTTCGAGGTCGGACATGGGCTTTCTACCTTAACGACTATTATCACATTTTCGGTAGAAAATGCAAGGACTCCAATTGTTCCACGCTGCGTTCACGTATATATGTGAACCAACGGGAGACGGCTGATGAAGCGCAACACGACATTCAACCTCGATGACGAACTGGTGCAGCGAGGGAAGTCCTACGCGGCCGCGCATGGAACAACGTTGACCGCGCTTGTCCGCGACCACCTCACGAAGGTCACGGGCTACCGGCCGAACGACGGCGCGAATGACCCGTTGGTTGCCTTCTCCAAGGGGGAGATCGATAAGGCACAGGCGATCGAGCAGGCCGGGCTGCGTGACTACGCGGAATTGCTGGTCGCGCTAGGCGATCGCGGTCTTGATCTGCCCCGGCTTCCTCCCCACGAGATCAACGAGATGACGGAAAACTTCCTTCGCATCTGCCGGGAAGTGGGGCTGCCACAATGACCGCCCGCTGCGTTCTCATTATCCCGGATGCCGGACCGATCAACAGCCTCTGGGTTGCCGGAGAGCTGCCGCTTCTGCTGAAGCTCCGGATGCCGGTTGTCATCATCGACCAAGTCTACGCCGAACTGACGTCGGACCCCGAAAACTACCTCAAGGACCGCGAGGTGAAGGAGTTTGTCGGAGCGCATCCGGACGTGTTCATGATCGAGGAGACGAACGTCGGCAGGATGGCGGCGGTTCTACGTGCACAGGGAACGTTTAAGACCGGACAGAGCCTCGGCGAGGCGGCCATCGCCGATTTCTTCCAGCATGGGCTCGAAAAGTACGTCCGTGACGACCAGGCGGCGCTGCTGCTGTTCGAGGACGCGGATTTCCGTTCAGTCAAGGTGATCCGGAGGCCACGTAACGTGCATCTTACCAGCACGGTCTCATGGCTCCGCGGCCTGCAGGATCTCGGCATTATCGCCTCGGCCGACGACATCATTCGTGCGATGACGCATCCGACCGATCCGGCGAAGCGTCCCCGCAAGTTCACCGATCTTCCGGACGGGACCGACGAGCCGGCCGAAATCGGTAGCAGCTGGCGTCCGTAAGCGCGGGAGCGGAGCGATGGCGCAGAAGAAGCATCGACAGACTGAGTTGGGCACCATTGGGTCTGGCAACGTTTTCAAAGCTGGCCAGCGCGCAAGGCGCCATCATACGAGCACCCTTCGCACAAACCTGCTCTCGATGTCCGGCGTTATCGATCCCGCCGACATGGCTCAGCGCCGATCGCCGCAGGTCCGCTATGAGGGGATGAACAGACCAAGCCCCTTTGGCGGTCCGACGGCCGAGTTTGACCCTCATGTATGGTCCGGCCGCGCGTTGCAAGAAGATTTCGTCGAATTGGCGGCGGCGGTCTTGCATCAATGTATCCGGCCTCTGATTGGAGCATGTGGTGCTCCGGGCCATCATGGATATCAGCGCGCGTGCGTTCTCATTAGCGGACAGGCCTCGATTGGGCCATTTGGGTCACCAGTGTTCGCACGCGCGCGGAAGACCGAACCTCCATCTCGTCTCATCCTCTCGCAGACCTCGGCGGGAAACTGTTGATAGGGTTACGTCATCGCTTGCTCCTCATGTCGCGCAGTTCCTTTGTTCGAGCCAAGGGCCGTTCCTTCGTCCCGGCCCGCAGAACGTCGATCGCGTCGCGCGCAGGGGCGGTCAAGGCCGGCCGTCGCGCTTGGCTTGCGGCGGGCGCCGGCGTTGCCAGGCTGCGCCTTGACCGCGCCGAGCACGGCGCGAGGATCAAGCGGATCGGACGCTTGCATCATCGGTCCTCGTCAGCTCGAAGGCGCGTCCTTTGGCCAGCACCGCCCAGGCGATCCGGGCAAGCTTGTTGGCGAGCGCGATCGCCAGCACGTTGTGGTGCAACCGCCTCTTGGCGGCTTCGATCCAGGATTTGAGCCCGTAACGTTCCCAGTCCTTTATCCTGACCAGCACAACCCATGCCGCCTGCACGAACAGAACGCGCAGGTAGCGATTGCCGCGCCTGGAGATTTTGCCGAGGATCGTGCGGTCTCCCGTCGAGATCTGCTTGGGCACCAGTCCGAGCCAGGCGCCGAAGTCGCGGCCTTTGGAGAATACGTCTCCAGTGCCGATCGCGGCCACCATGGCGCTCGAAATGATCGGCCCGATGCCGGGCACCGTCATCAGGCGCGAACATGCCTGATCCTGACGGGCCAGGGCTTCGATCTCGCCGGATAGGCCATCGATGCGCTGATCCAGCCGGCGCCAGTCGCCTGCCAACTCCTCGATGACACGCAACATGCGGGGCGACAGGGCATCGGTGCGCGTTGCAAGGATGGTGGGCAGTTCCGTGCGCAGGAAGCCGATCCCGTATGGTCAATAAATTGAGACTGCTCAAAGGCGGCAGTGTTCCAACATTTTTGGTCTTGGACCGGTGTTGCACAACAAGCTTGCCGTGGACGCTTGAGTAGGGACGACGGGGGTCGCAAGCAATTCTGGGTACCGCAGGTCAGTGCAACAATTTCAGTGCTCCATGGCAGTGCTTGAACTTCTTGCCAGAGCCACAGAGGCATGGGTCGTTGCGGCCGGGAACGAGCACCTTGTGAATCGGTCGTCGCGTATCGTCGATGGTGTCTCTCGCAGGTGCACGGCGGGCAAGCCAGTACGCATGGACGTTGCGAGCGGCTGGCGCTATCAATTCTACGAACGCCTGATGTCTCGCATCGGCATCCTGGTAAGCCTCGACTAATTCCTTCAGCCTGTCCCAGCCGCTTTCGGTGCCGTAGAGATGGATGGCCTCGAACCAGTCGGGATGCGCTTCAAAGAGCGGTTGCCAACCCGAAGGGTCGAGTGCGATGCCCTTGACGTAGCCGCAGCACCACTCGTCGACAATCGACACAGTGCGTCCTTTGTGGTCGCGTTCTAAGAAAAGCGGCTCATAATACTGCGGGAACTGGGTCAACGTGACTGCAATATCGTTCGCGTGGCGCATCAGCAGGTCAAGGATGCGTTGCGCCTGCTTCTCGCTCGTAAACTTCGGAGACTGCTTGCCTTCTGTAGAATCCCAAACCCACCGCATCCACTCCGACGGCATGATGACATTCGGCCCCGATAGCACTGCGCAGA
Organism: Bradyrhizobium erythrophlei; assembly: GCA_900129675.1. GTDB lineage: Bacteria > Pseudomonadota > Alphaproteobacteria > Rhizobiales > Xanthobacteraceae > Bradyrhizobium > Bradyrhizobium erythrophlei_A. The sequence continues at coordinate 5,082,736 of FSRD01000001.1, forward strand.
GAAAGCCGTCGAGGCCGGACACATCCATTGCATTTTCGAGGCCGTCGTCGGAAAGCAGAAACGCGTCAAGTTCCTCGATCTCCTGATCGATCAGCGGCCCGGATTTGATCGGTCTCATTGGTCAGCCCCATTTAATCACGAAGCCTGGCTTTGCGGACTGATGAGAAGCATCGGGCCACCGGCCATTGCCAAATGTTGATCCGGGACTCTTCCAGCTGCTCACGCCGCCTCTTGATGGTAATAGTTTAGGAGTCCACCCAGCCTCTCGCGACATTGTACCGGCTCCTCGTGACGCGTTTGCGTGACCCGACGGAACAACAGGACGTTGGACTTCCCTTGATGATTCCGCTCGGCATGGTAATGCGCCACATACTCACTCAGCGCTCGCCGCAAGGAGCGCTCACCAAAGACAATGATCTTCGACAAACACTCCTCCTTGACCGATCTCACCCAGCGTTCGGCATAGGCGTTCAAGTTCGGACTTCGCGCAGGCAGCGGGAGCGTCTTGACCCGGCCTGACTCGATGATCGCTCGAAAGGAGATGGTGTACTTCGTGTCGCGGTCATGCAGGAGATAGCGGCAGTCTCGAAGGGTGCCGCATCCCTCCATAGTCACGTTCCGAGCCATTTGCTGCATCCATTGTTCGTTCGGGTGGATGGTGATCCCGGCGATTTCCACCTTGCGGCTCTCGAGATGGATAAAGAACAGCACGTAGTAAGTCACCAGTCCGCGCAGCGTGAGGACCTCCGCTGTGAAAAAGTCGGTGCCCGCCAGAACCGCGAGGTGAACCCGAATGAATGCCGCCCAGGTCGTCGTGTGCTTGCGCGCCGGTGCGGACGGCAGGCCGTGACGGCGCAGAACATTGCCGACCGTTTGATCCGAGATCTCATGCCCCAGATTGGCTAGCGCCCCAACAATCCGATCATAACCCCAGGACCGGTTCTCCTCGGCCATGCGAACAATCAATTGCTCAACTCCTTTGTCGATTCGTGGCCGCCGCCCCGGGGCTCGACGTGCCTGTGATCCATCGAACTTGCGAGCTATGAGCCTTCGGTACCATGCCAGGATGGTGTCGGGCAGGGCGGTAGCCGCCACCTCGCCGAGGGCCTTGCGGCCCAGTCGATGTCCAATCTCGCCGAGCTTCGTACGCTCGACGTCCGAGAGCTTCAGGCGCCCTTTCAACAGGGACTTCAGGATTCGGTTTTCAGCAACCAGATACTCATTCCGTAGCAGTAGCTCTTGGTCCACGGTCCCGGTGATGTAGGCTAGGATACGTGTCCACTCCATAACTTCCCCCTCTCGCTCGCGGACCCACAATCGGCGCCATGGATCGCCCCACGAAACCTAGCGGACGACACGCGGTGAGGCTACGCTGGGGATAGAGATAATTGCCCGACTTTCTTATAGATTTAATTTTTTGGCCATACGGGTCGACATCCGCTTGATATTGGCCTGCCATAATCTGCCCTGGTTCCAACGCTAAAGGCCGCGTCCTAACTGGATCGGTCTAGCCGATGGGGGCCTTACTGCGACGCATTGCACGCACCTGCATCCTTTTGATGGCCGCGGTGATTCTCGCCATTGGATTGGCGGGCAGCTGGTGTGCTTTCGCGCAATCGCCCAAAGCGGCGCCGGCCGCGGAAAAGCCTGCCGCGAGCGGCACGCCTGCTGCGGAGAACCTCACGCACGCGGTGCAAGCGGCCAATCCTGCGATCAACACCAAAGACATCGTCAACCGCCTCAATCAGGAACTCGGCATCGATCTACAGGCGACTATTGCCGGCTGGCAGCACGCGCTGGACCAGGTGGAAAGCGATCTCGGCCGCGAGGGTTTGCGCTATTCAGACCTCAATCAATATCGCGACGAGCTGCTGCGCGTACGTTCGCAGGCGGCGGATGTCGCGGGCCGGTTGCAGCCGCGACTCGATGCCGGCAAGGCGCAGATGAAACTGCTCGGTCCCGCGCCCGCGGCTGGCCAGTCGCAGGAACCGGAACAGGCCGCGATCGCGCGTGCCGAACTGAACTATCACTTCGGATTGTTGTTGGCCGGACAGGCGGCGGTGAATTCGGCCAACCTGCGCATCGATAATCTGCTCAATACGGTTCAAGAGGTCCGCCGCAAGAAGTTTGCATCAGCTCTGCTGCAACCCATTCCCGGCGTCTACTCCTATCAAACCTGGGCCAAGGTACCGCAAGATGTGCCGGCGGCGGTCGGCAAGGCCCATGACCTCGTCGCCAATTGGTGGAACGCGGTTCTCGATCCTGAGAACCTGGAGCACCTCGTCATCGGCGCGTTGTTGGGCGTTCTGGCGCTGAGCTTATTGAGCGCAAGGCTGGTGCGCCGTTTGCATCGCCGACAAGACACCGCAGAACCGCCATTCTGGCAACGCGTATCGGTCGCCGCGGTCGTGCTGGTGTTGCGAGCGCTTCCAGTCGTCGGTCCAGTGGTTTTTCTTTACGCTATGGTATCGAGCATCGAGGCGCTTCCGGTGCGGGTCGACTGGTTGTTCTATCTCACAGCGCAATCGATCGTGATCGTTTTCACGGTCGGTGCGCTGGCGAGCGTCGTATTTGCGCCTGGCGCGGCGCGATGGCGACTTGTCCCCATCTCCGATGCGGCGGCCGCGCGCCTTTGCGGCCTCGTCATCCTGCTCGCGCTCGTCTACAGCCTCACCACGCTGCTTTATGTGATCACGCAGCTCGTTCAGGCGCCGTTTGCGCTGACTATTGCCGTGGCTCTGCCATCAAGTCTGTTGTTGGCCGGCCTTGTGGTGGCGCTGCTGCGAACGCCGATCGAGCGCGGCAGCGATACCGCGCCGCCGAAGCTGCTCAAACCGATCCGCATCGCGGTCTGGGCCATCGTCGGCGCCATCGTCGTCTGCGCCTTGACGGGCTATCTGGCGCTGGCGCGCTTTCTGGCACAGCAATTGGTCGTGACAGGCTCGATTCTCGCCGTCGTCTACTTGCTGCTGCTGTGGGTTGACGGTTTCACGCAAGGCTTGAGCGACGATGGCACCGTTGTCGGCGCCTGGCTGCGGAAGACGGACCGACTGGAGCCGGCACGGCGCGAGCATTTGGCCCTGCCGATCAATTTGTCGCTGAAATTCGCGGTGCTGATCCTTGCTGTGCCGCTCATCATGCTGCAGTGGGGCTACGCCTGGCCGGATATTCGCGAATGGTATTGGCAGCTGTTCTTCGGGCTCCACATCGGCAATACCGAAGTGACGTTCGGCGCGCTGTTCGCCTCGATCATCGTGTTCGGCGTCGGTTACGCGGCGGCGCGCCTGTTCCAGGGCTGGCTCGATGCCCAGGTGCTGCAGCCGGCGGGAATTTCGGGCGGCGTGCGCAACTCAATCCGCACCGGCGTCGGCTATGTGGGGATTTTGATTGCGGCGCTCGTCGCCGTCTCCTATGCGGGCTTCAATCTCTCGAGCATCGCCATCGTCGCCGGCGCGTTATCCGTCGGCATCGGCTTCGGCCTGCAGAATTTGGTCAATAATTTCGTCTCTGGTCTCATTCTTTTGGTGGAACGGCCGATCAGGGTCGGCGATCTTGTCGTTGTCGGCGGCGAGGAAGGCTATGTGCGCAAGATCAGCGTGCGCTCCACCGAGATCGAAACCTTCGACCGCGCCAATGTTCTCGTCCCGAACTCCTACTTCACCACCGAAAAGGTGAAGAACTGGACGTTCCGCAACAGCGTTCGCCGCGTGGCGCTTCCGATCGGTGTGTCCTATGGCAGCGATCCGCACCAGGTTCGCGCCGCGCTCCTGAGAGTGGCGAAGGAAAATCCCGACGTCCTAACAACGCCGCAGCCGTTCGTGATGCTGGACGATTTCGCCGCCACGAGCCTCAATTTCACGCTCTATGCTTATGTCGGCGACATCACCAAGGCCGGAGGGGTACGGACCGAGCTGGCAATGGCGATCCTGGGCGCCTTCAAGGAGGCCGGCATCGTCATTCCGTTTGGTCAACCGGACGCCACGCAACTAAAGCTAGATTGGCTGCGTGACATGATCGCCGAATTCGGAGCACGTCCGGCCGAGCGGCACGCGGGGAATGGCAGCCGCGCGTCCGCCAACAATGGCAAGGCGCCCGCGGCTTCCAACTGAGAGTCCCTAACAAGGTGACCTTTTAAGCCCGCGCCCGCTCCACATTGGCGATGCGCGACGGCACGCCGAATTCGCGACGGCAGACTTCGGCGAGCGCAGCGACACCCGAGCGGATCGTCTCGTGCGACGGATTGTCGAAGCACAAGCGCTGTGTGTACCGAAAACCTTATCTGAGTTGATGACCTGATGGAATCGCCTAAGCTGGCGGAATGATAGGGCTGTTCTGTTTCGTTCTGGCCGTTGTGTGTACCGAAAACCCTATCCGAGTTGATGACGTGTTGGAATCGGCTAAGTTGGCGCGATGATCGCGCTGATCTGCTTCGTTCTGGCCGTGCTGGCCTCGCCATTCAAGTCGAAGGTACGGCTTGAAGCTGAGAACGCGGTGCTTCGACATCAGTTGATTGTCTTGAAGCGCAGGCTGCATGGTCGCGTCCGGCTCACCAACCATGATCGCTGGTTTCTTTATCCAGCTGTATCGCTGGTTTCCATCAATCCTGAAAGTTCTCACAATCATCCGGCCCGAGACGCTCGTGCGTTGGCACAGGGCCGGCTTTCGCTGCTACTGGCGTTGGAAGTCGCGCCCACACGGAGGGCGACCGCAGATCGACACGGAGCTGCGCGTATTGGTCCAGCGGATCAGCATGGAGAATCCGCTTTGGGGTGCGCCACGTATTCACGGCGAACTGCTCAAGCTCGGGTTTGAGGTCGCGCAGTCGAGCGTCGCCAAGTACATGGTCAAACGGCGGGGGCCGCCCAGCAGCATATGGAGCCGTCCTTCGTCCCGAAGGACGGGACGGGCATCTTGAATTGGAACAAAAAGACGCCTGGCGCGTCTTCTTTGCGCCTCTCACCTGCAAAATCCGAAAAGTGAAATGGAGCAGGGAGCGGTCGCCATCACCACATCGCGAGCGCGGGGTGATCGCTTCCGAGCCACGGAAGTGATGCTCCTTACGCCATAGCAAATAGTTGCGAAATATGGCCCGTCCAAACCATGTCGCCGCAAACGGGCCATTTCATTCAAGTCGTGTGAGGGCAACCGATGACCTCGTATTTTGCCGCAGTCGTCGACTTCGTAGGAGCGCATCCGCACTACGCTCTCGCTGCGGTCTTCCTGCTGGCATTGTCGGAAGCCATCCCTGTCGTCGGCACCGCGGTCCCCGGCTCCACGCTTATTATCGGGATCAGCGCTCTCGCGACCGGAGCTGATGTGAACCCATGGCTCCTGCTTGCTGCTGCCTTGGCGGGAGCCATTTCCGGAGATGGTTTGTCGTTCTGGCTCGGACAGCGGTATCACCGGGAGATTCTTTTGGGCTGGCCGCTGAATCGGTATCCGCAGTTCATCGAACGCAGCGAGATGTTCATCAACAGATACGGAGCCGCGAGCGTCTTTCTAGCCCGCTTCATAGCGGTCGTGCGCGCCTTCGTGCCGTTGGTTGCAGGCATCCTGCGTATGTCACCGCGCCAATTCTATGCCGCCAATATTCTGTCGGCCCTTGCCTGGGCGCCGGCCCATGTCTTTCCAGGCGTGCTGCTTGGCATGGCGGTCAGCCTCGCCGGCGTCAGCGCAGGGCAGCGCACACTACTCCTCGTCGCCGGGCTGATCGTGATATCGGCCGCCGTTTGGGCAATGCGCTTTTACTTGAGCCGACATCCATTGCCAACCAAGCTGCCTGCTCTTGTTGGAAAGGCCGTGATGACCGACCCTCAAATCACCCCGGCCGAGCCAAACATATCAAGGGCTTGAAATCGAGATCATCACAACGAAGAAATGCACGATTGGAATGTAGTAAGAACGGCCGCCATGCCCGAGATGCCACGGACCGATACCGATGATGTTTACTGGTATGGTTTCGGGGCCAGACGGTCTCGAGGTGAGAGCCGGTCGCGGAAATCTGGGCAGGACGATAAGTGGAATTTCTGCCTGACAGCGGCGATAATTGCCGTGAACAGGAGAGACCATGAGCAGACGACCCCGGCGGAACCACTCACCGGCCTTCAAGGCGAAGGTGGCTCTGGCCGCCATCAAGGGCGATCGGACGATAGCCCAGCTGGCGGAGCATTTCGACGTTCACCCCAATCAGATTACGGCCTGGAAATCACAGCTTGAGGGCGGCGCAGCCAGCAGGCCTCGCAACATACGCGAACCGGCGAAGGGATACTCCAGGTGCAGCCGGTCGAGACGCTGCATGATCTCGAGGTCGGCTGAAGAGACTGGACGCGGCAGATAGTACACGCTGCCGCGACTGACCTTCAAAATCTCTGCCTGCTTGGTGATCGACAAATCGTGCTTACGGTCGACATTGAGGGGAGCCTGTCTACTGCTCAATCGGCGTCCGGCATGGAGGCGGCGTGACCTTGATCCAGGCTTTGGTAAGGAACTCAGGAACCTGTCGTCCCGATGCCAAGGGAGAAGCTCAAGCGGATGGACTCCGCGAGGGCGAGAGTACCGATGCGGGACACAGGGGCGGAGTCGCTCGTAGTAGGGATGAAGGCTCTGTAACGGAGCTGGACCGAAGGGGTGACGTCGCCCGGCTTTATTATGTTGGCAACCCGCAAGGGGAGGACCAGCGTGGATAAAGCAAGACCGTTTAATATTTCCAAGCGCGAAGTATGGTTGGCTTATAAGCGAGTGAGGGAAAACCGCGGGGCGGCTGGCGTCGACGATCAAACGATCGCGGAGTTCGAGAAGGATTTGAGTAACAACCTTTATCGGCTCTGGAATCGAATGTCGTCGGGCAGCTACATGCCGCCACCGGTTCGTCGAGTTGACATACCGAAAGGGGACGGACGGGGAACGAGATCGTTAGGTATCCCGACCGTTTCTGACAGAATCGCCCAAATGGTAGTCAAGCGATATCTTGAGCCCGTCCTGGAACCAGTGTTCCACGATGACTCCTTTGGATATCGTCCCGGTCGGTCGGCGCATGATGCGTTGGCTGCGGCACGGCAGAGATGCTGGCGCTTTGACTGGGTGCTCGATCTCGACATCAAAGGCTTCTTCGACAACATCGACTGGGAGTTATTGATGCGAGCGGTGCGTCGTCATACCGACTGCGCATGGGTGCTGCTCTACATCGAAAGATGGCTGAAGGCACCCGTGAGCATGCCGGATGGCGCGCTGGTCAGCCGAGAGAAGGGGACCCCGCAAGGGGCAGTCGTCAGCCCAATCTTGGCAAACCTTTTCCTGCACTATGCGTTCGATCGTTGGATGAAGGAAAATAATCCAGACATTCCGTTCGAGCGCTACGCGGATGATGCCATCTGTCACTGTCGCAGTGAGGCGCAAGCGCTTTCATTGCGGCAAGCGCTGGAAGCGCGGCTTGCGGCGTGTAAGTTGGAATTGCATCCGCAAAAGACGAAGATTGTGTACTGCAAAGACTCGAACCGACCGAACGGTTATCCGGAGCAACGCTTCGATTTTCTGGGCTTTACGTTTCGACCCCGACAATCGATGAATCGCGCTGGAAAGCTGTTCGTCAGTTTCTCTCCTGCGGTCAGCGACAAAGCGGCCAAGGCGATGCGCGAAGACGCGCGTCGCTGGAAGCTGCATCATCGCAACGATCTCGACTTGGAGAAAATCGCCCAATGGGCACGGCCTATTCTTGTTGGCTGGGTCAACTATTACGGGCGTTTTCATCGTTCGGCGCTTCGCAGGGCACTGCGCACAGTAGATCCATTTATCGTGCGCTGGGCACAGCGGAAATACAAAAGACTTCGGGGACACGCAAAGCGAGCGTGGGGCTGGTTGCGCGGGGTCAAATCCCGCCAGCCGAACCTGTTCGCCCATTGGTCCACGGAATCTCCGGTTGGGGCGATAGGAGCCGGATGAGTCGAGAGACTCACGTCCGGTTCTCGGAGGGCGTGGGGGTGGGATTCCCCCGCGCTACTCGACTATCTGCGAGCCTACGAAACCGTCGGCGAGGCGCGACATTCGATCGGCCGGTATCTCGACTTTTACAACGGCCGACGTCCTCATTCGAGTCTTGACGACATGACCCCGGATCAAGCCTACTTCGATCTTCCGCCGCTCCGCGCGGCGGCCTAACCTCGGCAGAGGCTCCACTTATCGACGCGGAATTTTTGTTCAGACAACCGGGGCCAGCTCATTTGTTGCCGTTTGAGCTACGTGCTTTTGATCATCTGCTTGAGGCAGATAACTAGATTTTTTTGCGGCCTAAGGACGGTGCCGAACGGACTTCAATCATCACGATCGAATTGATGAGGAGGCCATTATGACGACCTATGCGTTTACGAACCTCAACCTGCAACCAAGCGCCTGGTCGGCACCATCGTCGTGGTGCTGAGCGCCACCCTGGTGTTCATTCCAATACCCCTGAGCAACGTCGTCCCCGCTTTGGTGATTGCCTTGATCTCCCTTATCTCGAGGAGGATGCCCTCCACCGCCATATGCCCTTCCCGATTCGCCTGCAACGATTTCAGAAGTTAGGACACGATGCGTGCTGTTCACACGAAACTGACGTGCCAGTTCATTTTGCGAAGGTCCAAACGCATTTGATTAGCCCCGCCCCTTGAAATTATGCTGCGGCGCACCATATGAGAACAATGGTGCAATAAACCGATCCTCCACAGGACCGAGAAAGATCTTAAGTGAAAAACGTTGAGCAATTTCAAAACCACGGCCAAGAGCAAAATGAAGTAGCAATGGCGTCGGCAACTACATTGGCAGAAAGCGTTAAGACGATCGCAACTGCCCATGCTGAATATGCCAGGAAAGCATTTCAGGACGCCTCGGAATTTATTTCGAAGCTGACCAGCCTGAAGTCACCGGATGAGGCAGTGAAACTTCAAGCTGACTACGCAAAGTCAGCTCTTGAGACGTTTGTTGCAGAATCAAAAAAGATTTCTGAACTCTACACTGATTTCGCCAAGCAGGCGTTTCAGCCATTCGAGGGCTTGATCGCAAGGATGACTCCCACGAAGTGAGAGAAGTCTAATAAGATAAGAACAAGCTGCAAAATTAGAGAGCTCGGTCAAATTAGGCCGAGCTGTTCTATTTGGACAATTGAGTTGAGCGCTTGCAGTCCGATTAATTGATCTCGCCAGTGTCAAGCGCGAGCGGGTTACTAGTTCTTGCCCCAAATGGCTTGCCGAGAAGCTCGCCTCTTTCCTGCTTGAGCCTCGTCCGAAAATGCCCAACATGCACGCAGCCCTGAAAAAGCAAAAGATATCAGCGCCTTTATCGCCGAACAGCCTCTTTGAACAGGCCAGGGTTCCGCCAGCGGGCGTTCGTTTCAAAAATTAGCGGCAACCAGATCATAAGAACCCCTGCTTCCGCGAACATAGACTTTGGCAGCGGCGGCACATATCAGATCACGGTTGGAATCGAACGCGTTCAGAAAACCAGACTCATCTGGCCGGGTACCTGGTTGAATCTTCGTCAATGCGTCTTGGTCTATAAAAAATGATGCCTCTATAGCGCTGTCGTGTCCCCAAAATCGTACGGCACGCCGCGTTGAGTCATATGAACGACTATGATTTGGAAAATAAATCACGTGATTGAACCCGATCAAGATGTTGCCGGTGCACGACGCTCCGTGCCGGTACTGAATTCAGCGGACCTTATTGTTGAATGCGCTTTGCGCTCGATCGGTCGCAACATCAAGTTGGCCGCGGATTTGTCTTAGCGACTTAATGCGTTCCGCCCACCGTTTCAATGCGGCGATGGACGCTACATATGGTAATCAAACCTTCGGCTGATCTACGGTGGACGAAGTCCTAGCGGGATACAGCGAACCAAGCTTGCTGACGAATTCATCGTTTTCGGAGTCGTAAGCACCCTCAAAGCGGGTGCGAACGGCGGCCTCAATACCTTCCTGAGCCACCCCGAGCGGCACGCAGTTCATCTACGTGCATGCGAGATTAGAATGACGTCTCCTCCAGCGCCAACGTCGAGCCAGCGCCAGTCGTGATTTCGTCCCGTGCTGCGGCGGCCTCCGGCAGCACGTGCTCGGCGTAAAAGCGTGCGGTGGCGATCTTGGCGTGCAGAAAGGCGGTGTTCTCCTCGCCGGCCGACAACAGATCGCGAGCGATCCGTGCGGCGTGCGCCATGTGCCATCCGCCCACGACAATACCGGTAAGTTTTAAATACGGGACCGCCCCGGCAACCGCTTCGCGCGGGTCGCTATCGTAACGCGCCAGCAGCCAAGCGGTAGCCTCCTCGAACGCGCCGAGCGCCGCCCTAAACGCAGACGCAATCGCTGACAGGTCCGCGTCGTTGGTGAGTGCCAACGCGTCCAACTCCGCTGTCATATCGCGGATCAGCGCTCCCGCATTCAGCCCCTTGTCACGGATCAGCTTGCGGCCGAGCAGGTCGTTGGCCTGAATGCCGGTGGTGCCCTCGTAAATAGTGGTGATCCGGGCATCGCGCAGATACTGCGCGGCGCCGGTCTCCTCTACATAGCCCATTCCGCCATGCACCTGGATTCCGGTAGAGGCGATCAAGATTGAACTTTCGGTGCACCAGCCTTTCACCACCGGGGTCAGCAGTTCGACCCGGCCCTGGTTGGGCGCCCGCACCGCGGGGTCCGGATGATGCCGGGCGCGGTCCATGCAGGCGGCCATGCAGTAGGCGAGCGCGCGCATCGCCTCGGTGCGCGCACGCATATCCATCAGCATCCGGCGCACGTCAGGGTGATGGATGATCGGGTCGCGTTCGGCACCGCCGATCGGCTTGCCCTGCACCCGACCGCGGGCATATGCGACGGCGTGCTGGTAGGCCGCCTCGGAGACCGCCACGCCCTCGAGCCCCACATTCAGCCGGGCATGGTTCATCATCGTGAACATGTATTCGAGACCGCGGTTCGGCTCGCCCACCAAGTAGGCGACCGCCCCTTCCTTGTCGCCGTATGTCATCACTGCCGTGGGCGAGCCATGTATGCCGAGCTTGTGTTCGATGGAGGCGCAAACAAGGTCGTTGCGCGCGCCGAGGCTGCCATCCGGATTGACCAGGAATTTCGGTGCGACGAATAGCGAAATCCCGCGTGTGCCCTCGGGCGCGTCCGGCAATCGGGCGAGGACGAGATGAATGACGTTCTCCGCAACATCGTGCTCGCCCCAGGTGATGAATATCTTCGATCCGGACAGGCGATAGTGGTCGCCGTCCGGCTCTGCCCGCGTGCGCACTGCGGAGAGGTCGGAGCCTGCCTGCGGCTCGGTCAGGTTCATGGTTCCAGTCCACTCGCCAGCGACCATCTTCGGCAGGAAGCGCTGCTTGAGCGTGTCAGATGCATGATTCACGAGTGCCTCAACGGCCCCCATGGTAAGCATCTGGCACAACGAGAAGGCCAGATTAGCGGATTTCCACATCTCGGCTACCGCGCTCGAAACCAACGCTGGCATTCCCTGGCCGCCGATGTCGGTGCTGGCTGGCATCGAGTGCCAGCCGGCTTCGATAAACTGTTGATAGGCCGCGGGGAAGCCGTCCGGCGTAGCGACCTTCCCATCGAACCAGCGGCAGCCCTGGCGGTCCCCGGTTGAGTTCAACGGCGCCAACACTTCGCCGGCAAAACGGCCTGCCTCGATCAGGATGGCCTCGACAAGTTCCGGATCGGCGTCCTCGAAGCCGGGCAAAGTGGCGATCTCCGGCAAACCGGCCAGACGGTTGAGCACGAACCGCATGTCGTTCAGGGGGGCTGCATAGGTCATGACCCCAGCCCCTTTGCGACTTCGCGCAACATGAACTTCTGGATCTTGCCGGTCGCATTCTTCGGAATCGGGCCGAACACCACGCGCTTTGGCACCTTGTAGCCGGCCATCTGTTCGCGGCAGAATTGGCGGATCTCTACCTCGGTTGCTGTTGTGTTTGGCCGAAGTTCAATGAAAGCGCACGGCACCTCGCCCCATTTTGGGTCGGGCTTGGCCACGACGGCGGCCGAGTCCACCGCGGGGTGGCGGTGCAGAACGTCTTCGACCTCGATTGAGGAGATATTCTCGCCACCGGAAATGATCACGTCCTTCGAGCGATCCTTGATGCGGACGTACCCATCAGGCTCGATCACCGCGAGGTCCCCGGTGTGGAACCAGCCCCCGGCGAAAGCCTCTTCCGTGGCGGAGGGATTCTTCAGGTAGCCCTTCATCATGATGTTGCCGCGGAACATGATCTCGCCGACGGTCTCCCCGTCCGATGGCACCCGCTTCATCGTGTCCGGGTCGAGGACCGCCATCGCCTCCTGCGCTAGACCGGCAACGCCTTGGCGCGCGTTCAGCCGGGCGCGCTCGGTCAGCGGCATGGATCCCCATTCCTCGTGTTTCGCGCACACCGACGCCGGGCCGTAGGTTTCGGTCAGGCCATACACGTGGGTGATGTCGAAGCCCATGCACTCCATGCCCTCGATGACGGAAGCGGGCGGAGCGGAGCCCGCTATGAAGCCGCTAACCTTGCGGCCGAAACCGCCGTTCGATTCACCTGCAGCATTGATCAACATGTTGTAGACGATCGGGGCGCCGCACATGTGGGTGACGCCATCGTCACGGATCGCCTCGAAGACCTGCTTCGCGTCAACCCGCCGGATACAGACATTCGTTCCGGCGATGGCCGCCATCGTCCAGGGAAAGCACCATCCATTGCAGTGGAACATGGGCAGCGTCCAAAGATAGACCGCGTGTGCCGGCATGGCCCAGGATACGATGTTCGACAAAGCGTTCAGGTATGCTCCGCGGTGATGCGTGACCACACCCTTGGGGTTGCCCGTGGTGCCAGAGGTATAGTTCAGGGCGATGGCCCCCCACTCGTCCTCCGGCAGGGACCAGGCGAAATCGGGATCGCCTTCCTTCAGGAACGCTTCGTAGTCCTTCTCTCCGAGCAGGGTGCCGCCTGCGTACAGCTTGTCATCGATGTCGATCACCAGCGGCCGGCGTTCCATCAGTTGCAACGCGCGCTGTATGGTTCCGCTGAACTCGCGGTCAGTGATCAGTACCTTCGCTTCGCCATGCGCGAGCTGGAACGCAATCGCTTCGGCGTCGAGCCGGATGTTCAGTGTGTTCAGCACCGCGCCGATCATCGGGATGCCGAAATGGGCCTCGTAAATGGCGGGAACGTTGGGCGCCATCACCGCAACGGTATCGTCGGGACCTATTCCACGCTTATGCAGAGCCGATGCGAGACGGCGGCAGCGTGCGTAGGTCTCTGCCCAGGTCCTGCGTTGTTCGCCGTGGATCACGGCGATCCCGTTGGGATAGGTCTCGGCGGCCTTGGGTAAGAAGCTCACCGGCGAGAGCGAGGCGTAGTTCGCCTCGGTCTTACCCAGGCCAGCACTGTACGGGCCGCCTCTCTGAGTGTGGATTTCCAATATCGTCGTCATTGCCCTCTCCTCGATATTGTTGTCGGCGCTGTACCGCTTCGATGAGTGTCGCGTGATACATTGAATTGGCCTGCTGCCTTCCGTGGACGACCTCCTAAGCAAGGGCAGCCTCTTTTTCGAACGCGACCGGACTGAGATATTCGGGGGGCGAGGGAGCAGGGAGTGCGACCACGGCCTCGCCCTCGATCACCACCCGTCCGCCAACCGTGCAAACCGTGGCGAGCAAGACGCGAAATCTCGCTGGGATCATCTCTTTGACCGTGACGGTCGCACGGACAGTATCGTTGGCTCGGACAGGCGCCCTGAATCGCAGGCTTTGCGACACGTAGATGCTGCCCGGTCCGGGCAGCTTGTTGGCGATCGCCGCGGAGATTACGCTTGCCGACAGCAATCCATGGGCAATGCGACCCTTGAAAATGGTGCCTGCCGCGAACTCCTCGTTGATGTGGATGGCGTTGTTGTCGCCGGACACGGCGGCGAACAGGACGATGTCGGCTTCCGTGATGGTCTTGGCGAACGTGGCGCACATCCCGACCCGCAGATCTGCAATTGCGTAACCTCCGAGCTCATTCATCGGACCGCGCTCCTGGATTGTACGGAAACCCGCAATTCACTTTCGGCTGCTGTCAAGATCCGCACACGAATGCCTCCAGATTTGATGTCCGAGAGGGACAGATCCCCCATGCTATTTTTCCAGAACATAGCTTCCGGGTGCGTCCTGGATCGGCGGGTAGGCAGCACTGCCGACAGCCGCCGCCGGCATTCTCTTTCCGGAACGGGCCTCAAGCCATTTGGTCCAATCGCCCCACCAGCTGCCTTCGTGTTTTTTCGCGCCAGCCAGCCACGCCGCCGCCGTCCCGGCTGCCGCCGCATCGCCGGTCTCGTCGGTCCAGTAGCCGCCTTTGCCTGCGGACGGCGGGTTGATCATGCCGGCGATGTGCCCACTCGCTGCAAGCACGAAGCGCGTCTTCGCACTTGTCAGCTGCGCTATCCGCCAAGCCGAGCTCCATGGAACGATGTGGTCCCTTTCGGCGCCGATTGTGTAGATGTCCTTGCGAATACGACGCAGATCGATCGGTTGATCGAGAAGAGAGATCTTCCCCGGTTTGACCAGGTTGTTCTCGAGATAGGTGTTATGGAGATAGAAGCCGTGCGCCGAGGGGACCATACGGGTGCCATCGTCGTTCCAATAGAGCAGATCGAAGGCGGACGGCTTGTTCCCCATGAGATAGCTGTTGATGAACGTGTTCCAGATCAAGTCATTGGAGCGCAGAAGATTGAACATCTTCGCCATGTCGCTGCTGTCGAGATAGCCGCGCTCAAGCATGCGTCGCTCCATGAACTCGATCTGGGGCTCGTCCATGAAAACAGCTGTATCCCCGACCTCGGAGAAATCCTGCAGCGAAACCATGAAGGTGGCCGGACCGAAGCGGTCGTCTTCCCGCGCCGCCAAATAGGCCAGCGTCATGGCGAGCAACGTTCCGCCAATGCAGTACCCGACCGGGTTGACAGATGCCGCCCCCATGATCTCGCGCACCGCATCGCTCGCGGTCAGTGGCCCATCGGTCATGTAGTCCTCGAACGCGATTCCCTGCATTGATGCGTCCGGGTTTTTCCAGCTGATCATGAATACCGAGAAGCCATGCTCGACGAGGAAGCGGACGAGACTGTTCTTGGGCTGCAGGTCGAGAATGTAGAACTTGTTGATCCAGGGCGGAATGAACAGCAGCGGTACCGCGTAGGTCTGCGTGGTGAGCGGCGCGTACTGGATCAGCTCGATGAGGCGGTTTCGGTAGACGACCTTCCCTTGCGTGATGGCGAGGTTCTTTCCTGGCGCGAAAGCTTCGGTGTCGGTCATAGTCATCCGACCCTCGCGCAGATCGGCAACCAGATTACGCAGGCCGTCAGCCACGCTGCCGCCACCCGTCTCCAACGCCTTGCGAAGAGCCGCCGGGTTCGTCGCCAAAAACAAGGTAGGACTCGTCGCATCGATCAACTGTTGGACGTGGAACATGAGGCGATGCCGTTCGGTCGGATCGGGAACCTCCCGGTCGGCTTCCTCGCGAAGCTGGGCGGCGATCGCGAGATAGCACTGCTTAAGGACCCGGAAAAACGGGTGTTGCTCCCATTCCGGCGCCTCGAAGCGGCGGTCGGCTGCGGGGCCCCGAAGTTTATCTTCGGTTGGCGTCGCCAGTCCCCACCAGCGCGATGCGGTGCCGATCCACGTCTCCGCCGCTTCCTGCCACAGCCTCATATTCAGTTTCGCGGCCACCGTTGTCGCGTTCACCGGATCTGCCATCGACCGGGCACCCAGCGTCGAGAGAGCCTGCGTGATCGCTTCCCAATCCACGGGCAGGAGCTTCTGGAGCGGATTGGCCTGCCACATCTGGTCGATCACGGCCGCGGTGGGCAGTCCGTCGACAGGCACCTGACCTCGTGCTGGATCAGACGCGACAGTGACCGCTGTTTCCAGTACGAAGTCGTGGACTATGTCGTGCTGCTGCGCTTCGGTCGCAGGCAGTCGCCGGGGGGCCCGCGATTTCCTTCGCTCTGGTCGCTGTGGATTGGTGGCTGAAGCGCCGGTGATGCTGACGGGCAGGCTCATTGCATCCTCCCAGCGGAAGTTCGCCAAAAGCCGAAGCCGAATTCGGCGGGTTGACTTCCGAGCACACGCTGGTGGCCGGAATCTATGCATCAAGATTTACGGCCCGGCCGCTTATGTCGACACACACAGTTGCTCCGTTGTCCGCATGGAGTCTGAGCAAAACAGCTCAACCTTGAGGCATTATTTGAATCTGTATGTCCGGATCTCTGGCGGGCCGCCAGCCATTTCCGGATCAACCGACGACGACAAGCCGCTCGACTGAAGACTTTGAGATCGGCGCGTGAAACGCAAATCCGAACCAGGATTGATCTGAAATCGCAACCCTAACGGCCGCAAGGATAGTTGCAGCTTTAGCTGAATGATGCTGCACGCGGTTCGGGGAACTTAGTAGATCGCTGGACGTTCAGATCCGATGATGCTCGTTAAACTTTCATTGGCTGCGGCTTTGTCATCGATATCGATCTGTCCAGTTCACGCTGAAAGCGGTCTTGCAGCATTCTATGGCGGCGGGCGGACCGCAAGCGGAGAAGTAACCAGCCCGAACGGGCTTACTGCTGCTCATCGGACATTACCGTTTGGCACGAAGGTGCTAGTGACCAATGTTCGCAATGGCAAAACTGTAGTCGTGCGCATCACGGATCGCGGGCCGTATGGTCGTGGTCGAATTATCGACGTGAGCCGCGCGGCGGCGCGTGAACTCAATATGATCGACAGCGGCACGGCAATGGTGAGCGTCGTGCGTCAATAGAGAGACCTGGCCTGGCGTCGCCGGCACGACTGTCATCGTTTAGTGCAACGCGGTATGGCAATCGACGCGGACTCCGTGCCGCAAGCTTGTTTTTCCTCCGGCCCATCACTCATTCAAATTGAGCGCCCAAGATGTCTGCACTGCACATCACGCATGATGCTTGCTCGCATCAGGCCGGGTTCCATGGGCGTTGAGCATCGCCTGTTCGAATGTCCTAAGTGCAACTCCGTAGAGACCGAGGTCATTGTGGGCGACCCCATGAAATCGGCTACCGCGGGATGGCTTGTCGGAGAGCTCAGGGCACCAAACTGAGGGATAAAATTCAGGGGGAGCAACACATGCTCGACACACAAAACCAAGGTCCGCAATGCACGGCTTGCGGTTCTCCAATGAGGCTGACGGCGATTGAGCCGAGCTCGTTGGCCCAAGACTTGCGAACATTTGCTTGTCCGCAAATGCAGTAGGATTCAGCGGCACATCATCGAAAGCGCCGTGACTGAGGCGTGGCTAGCACCAAAGCAATAACGCCGACTCAGTGGGCGCCTCCTTTGGCCTGCGAGGCTCATCGATACTCGTCTGTCACTTGCCCAAATCGGCGAAGCAGATGCTTATCGTTGAATTTGCCGATCTCGAAATCGGTAGTGCGGCTGAACGCTACAGAACCAGCATGGCCAAATACCTTCCACACCCCTTGCGCACGCTGTATCGCAGCGGCAGGGCTCGGGCAGTCAATGGGTTCACCAGCAGCAATGCCGCCGTCATTATTGAAATCAAAAGGCAATGCCACGAAAAGAGTGATTTCGGCCATACGTTCGCACTTTGTAAAGTTTACCTCTCGCGCACTCCGGGAGGCATCGCCTTAATCGGCTAGAAGCACCAAGGTTCCTTGTCTATTGCGGCTGATCGGACTCTGGCTGCGACAGCGGCTCCTCGTGGTCGAGCCCCGCGCCGAGACGGATGCAAGGTGACCCCGCCGTACGCGATCGCAAGGCAACGCAGTTGCCTGCCTCAGTTTTTGTCGTTGTCATTCTGACAAACCGGGTGCTCTTCGATCGCATCAAGTTCGCGATGGAATTCGGCAACCATCAACTCGAACCGTTTGCGCATTGCGGTATCGATCATCGCGGCGGCAAAGCCGTTTACGCGGGCAGTTTGGGAGAGGCGCACGTCGACGTCAGGCATGGCTTTCACAAGTGCGGAGCACTCGCTCCCCGCAACCGTTCCACATACCAAAATGCCCAAATTGCAACGAAGGAGAGAGCGAAAATCCCTCCGCACGCAAGGAAAGTTGCTGCATAACTTGTGGTCATAACATTCTCCGTTGTCCTCGCTTATCCGTGTCAGTGAATTGGGGGCACCCTCATGACAGCATCATCATCCAAGGCGCGACGAGCCATGCAAGCGGGGCCGAGATCACGAAGCTGCTATCACGACCGCCGGTTCCGGTCTTCTTGAGGCGGGAGCGCTACCGAACTCTCGGCAACCGAAGGGAAGCCACAGGCAGTGTGGTGACAGAACTAGTTTGCGCCTCCGGCTCAGAACGTAGTGGTCAATTTTGCTCACAACGCTCGGAATTTTGTCGCAGTCGCGATCGGAACTTTCCGCGTGCCACGAAATATACTGCCGCTCTTTCGGAGGGGCAGCGCGGTTGCTTAGCTAGTGCGGCACGGGCTGATCGGCCGAACTCAGCATGACACCATCGAAATCTTCGCTTCGGCGCGCTGACCGGCTTGCCGCACTTCCCCGCGCGTCGGGGCTTTTCTTCCCAGCTAAAATTCGGACGAACACACTGCGGCCAACATGGCAATTAACTCCGGAGGAACTTGGGGACTCCTCGGGGGTATACGGAGCCTTTGCGCGGCGGAGCCGGGAACCGATCGACGCGCCGCAACTTGAATCCGCGGAGGATTAATGACCCGCGTCTGGAACACACCCGCATTCATCATTGCGACAGTGTATTTCGTCGTAGACGGCGTGTTTTCTCACGTCACGCGGCCCATAACGGTATGGCTTGCGAGAAAGAAGTTACTCGAGCGAGCACGACTTTGGATAACTTCTTTGCGCCCTTATCCTTCGCTCGCGCTTTTGCCGTACCGGTAATCATCCTAGAGCCGGCAAAGCCGTTGGCGGGATATTTGTTGGGAACTGGTCATTTCTTCTTCGGCGCAGTCACCTTCATCACGGCGGAAGTTTTGAAGCTGACGTTGGTCGAACAGTTGTTTCAACTAAATCGAAAGAAGCTCCTGTCGATCCCAGCTTTCGCTTGGGGCTATCGGTACTGGCGAGACATCATGGATCTGGTCGAATCGCTGGAAGTTTGGAGGGCGTCACGAAGCCTTGTGGCCAATGCCGGCGGCATGGTTCGGGCCCGTTGGCTTCAACTTAAACAGATCCGACCATTTTATCCGTTCCACGCCAGCTCATACTCGGTCGGCGCCTAAGTTTGCTCGCCCGGCGCCCATGCGCACACCGGCGAGATCCGCCTGCGTGACTCTTCTTTCTTTGTCCGAGCACGAAACCTTTGCGCTGCTCATCTATTATGTATGCAGCGGCGGAACTGGGAAACCGGCAGTCGTTTACGAAGGCCGCGCGGAGTAATGCCCGAGCGGTTTTTTTATGGAAGGCGGCGCGCGCCCTCCTGATTGGAATCAGCATGTCAGAAAATTCTTCAGGGACGACCCAGGTTATGGAAAGCAGATGAGGCCTGTGATCAGGCGGCCATTCAAAGCGCGTACCACTGAAGAACTTATGGCGCTGCTCAGCGCGGTGGCAACTGCGATACTCGCTGTCATCATTATCGCGATGCTCTATTTTGGTCGTGAGATATTCGTGCCCATTGCATTGGCGATTCTTCTCAGCTTCGTGCTGGCGCCGCTGGTGAGAATACTGCAGCATATCCATGTGCCGCGCGGGTTGGCGGTCGTGAGCGTGGCTATACTTGCCTTCGCGCTCATTTTTGCGATGGGGAGTCTTCTCGCCACGCAACTGACGCAACTCGCCGGAGATCTCCCACGTTATCAATCGACGATAAGCGAAAAGATCCAGTCTTTTCGGAATACAAAAGCCGGCAGGGGTACGCTGGAACGCGCCTCCGACATGCTGAAGGATCTCAGCAAAGAAATCGATAAGCCGAAAGACGCCGCATCTGCACGCGCGTCAAGCTCGATTGCCGGTTCCAATGCCCCCGGACCCCAGACGCCCGTTCCGGTCGAAGTACGCCAGCCCGATCCGGGCGCGCTGGAGAACCTGCGGACTTTGATCTCTCCCCTGGTTCATCCCCTCGCGACAACCGGCATCATCATCATTTTCGTCATCTTCATTCTGCTTCAACGCGAAGACCTTCGTAACCGCCTCATTCGGCTGGCGGGCTCATATGACCTGCAACGTACGACAGCCGCGCTGGACGACGCGGCGGCGCGCCTTAGCCGGCTTTTCCTGACTCAGCTCATTTTGAACAGCGCCTTTGGCGTGGCGATCGGGACAGGTCTGTCGCTCATAGGCATTCCAAGCGCGATCCTGTGGGGCATCCTGGCGGCAGTCCTCCGCTTCGTACCCTACATCGGCGCCGTCATTGCGGCCGCGTTCCCGCTCGCTCTGGCGGTAGCCGTCGATCCCGGCTGGTCGATGCTGCTGTGGACGCTTGCGCTTTTTCTTGTTGTGGAGCCAATCGTGGGCCATGTCATCGAGCCGATGGTCTACGGCCGCAGCACAGGGCTTTCTCCCGTCGCTGTGGTCGCGTCGGCGACATTTTGGACCGCACTTTGGGGGCCCATTGGACTCGTCCTCGCTACGCCTCTGACGGTGTGCCTTGTTGTGCTTGGGCGTCATGTGGAACGCCTGGAATTCCTTGACGTCATGTTTGGGGACCGGCCAGCTCTTTCTCCCCCCGAAATCTTTTACCAGCGGATGCTGGCTGGTGACCCGACGGAAGCTGCCGAAAAGGCCGAACAATTCCTGAAAGAACGGTCTCTGGCTTCGTATTACGATGAGGTCGCCTTGAAAGGCTTGCAGCTGGCGCAGGCTGATGCCGAGCGCGGCGCACTTGATTCGGAACGTCTCACAAAGATTCGAGACGCCGTCAGCGAATTTGCCAGCGACGTTTCCGATCAGGATGACCGGCCGCCGGCGAAAGTCAATTTAACCACGGATGCAGAAGCATCGTCCGCGGTAGAAAGCGTGGCTGAAGATGCAGCGCATGAAAATTTACCCATTCTCAGCAAGGAAGACCTGCCGCCTGAATGGCAGGGTGAACATCCCGTCCTCTGCGTGGCCGGACGCAGTCTCATCGATGAAGCCGCCGCGATCATGCTGGCTCAGCTCTCGACGGCACACGGTCTGGCGGCTCGGGTCGAAGGGGCCGAAGCGCTCTCTACGACGAATGTCTTCCGACTTGAGACCGCAGGTGTTGCGATCGTCTGCCTAGTCTATCTCGATGCCAGTGGACCGGCGCACATGCGCTATTCCGTTCGGCGCCTGAGGCGGAAGTTGCCAAAGGCAACAATTATCCTGGGTTGTTGGGTCAAGGACATCGACCCGGCCGCGTTGGAACTGTTACGGGAAGGCGCGAAAGCCGACCTCGCTGCCGCGAGCCTGGGCGGGGCGGTCAAGCTATTTATCGAGGCTACGGGTGTGGAGGACCAGCGTCACGCAGCCTCCAAGCAGGAAGCGTCTGCAATGGCCGCTGCGTGAGACTTTGATGAATGACACGGCGCGCAGATAGGTGCCCTGTCGTGCCTCTCCCAGCGAACGTCACAATGATCACCGGCAGCCTCGTCAGCGATACAATCGGGCAAAGAGTCACGAGGCGGAACTTAGTTCACGGTAGGCAGTTCCCTATTTGAAGTCATTACCATAAAAGGAGACTTCCTATGGATTTGATCCTTATTGTAGTTCTTTTGGTGCTGTTGTTTGGCGGCGGCGGATACTGGGGTCGCCGTAGAGGTCATTGGTAAGAATTTGACGCGGGGGCGTCGAACAGAGCGAACGCGCCTTCAAACGGGATTCATGAACTGACCAGAAGCGATGTCGGCGCCGAGTCCGTTTAGCCCTCATCAGCGGATGTAGTGATTGTTACTCGGCATGCCCGTTCGGTGCCAATCGCCGCATTACAGATGAACAATGCTTCCCTTGACCCTTTCGGTGACCACAATGACCATCTAGCGTCATTATTCGCTGAGTGACGCGGCATCGGAACCTTTTGGCCGCAGACGGCTTGGTACCCCACCTCAATCCTGACATTGGAGATTTCAATGATCCGCCGTTTAGTCGGAGCTGCTGCTGTTGTTTTCGCAATCTCAGGTCCTGTTGCCGTTCAAGCCCAGGGAGTAGTGCCTGTCGTAAATTAAATCCGGCCATATTGGTGATGCAGTCCGCCCAAGATTGGGCGACAAAGAATGTGCCCGGCGCGATCGACGGCGCGCGAGACCGGCGCATCTTTCTCCAGGGATAGATGCGTGCGGGCCCCATTGTAATATTTCATGTACGACAGCAGTAGGTGACGGAGGTGGCGCTCGCTGAATACAACAACGTGGTAAAGGCATTCCCTGCGGATCGAACCGATCAGTCGTTCAGCATATCCATTTTGCCAAGGGGAGCGCGGCGACGTCGGTCGATCGCGAATGCCCATTGATCGAAGCCTTCGGATGAAGACCTCACCATAGGCCCCGTCCCGGTCACGAATGAGATAGCGGGGAGCTTGTTCCCAGCCGCAGGCTTCCGTGATCTGATTTGCGATCCATTCTGCGGTCGGATGCGCTGTGACGCCAAACCATAAAATCTGCCGTCGACCATGCCCCACAATCAACAAGCCGTAGAGCAGACGAAATGAGATTGTCGGTACGACGAACAGATCCATCGCGGCGATGCCGTCGGCATGATTGCGAAGGAACGTCCTCCAGCCTTGGGATGGCGGGTCTCTTCGCCTGGCCATGTACTTGGCCACGCTGGTCTGTCCGATATCGATGCCGAGCTTGAGGAGTTCTCCATGGATCCGCGGCGCTCCCCACAGCGGATTGGCAATGCTGATCTCGCGGATAAGCTCGCGTATCTCAGGCGCTACAGTTGGTCGGCCACCACGAGGTCGCGACTTCCAGCGCCAGTACAAACGGAAGCCCGCACGGTGCCATTTGATTACGGTCCCGGGCCTAACAATCGCAAGCGCATCAAGCACGCGAGGGAAGACGCGATAGAGACCAACGAACACCAATCGGTCGATGGCACCGAAGGTTTGTTTCTTGGGGGCGGTTCGTCGCAGAACAATGATCTGCTGCCGCAACGCTAAAATCTCTGCCTCGATCGCTACCCGCGACCGAAACAGATCGACAACCGCCCAGACAATGAGCCTCACAAGATCTCTCATTACAGATCAGCATCGCCCGATTCTCGGTCAACCGCCAGCCAATAGGTTTGCGACAGGGACAGGGTCTAGGCCAGAGTTATGCTAGGCTGCATCCATTGCCGGTTTTGGGCCAGTGCAATGAAGCGGCGCGAGTACATCACGCTTCTAGTTGTCGCTGGCTGGGATTTGGCCGTCGGTGCGGGTTCTATCCCGAGTAACGACAATTCGCTAATGCGCCAGCGCCACTTCGCCCGATGACTGCTCTCGCTTCGCGTCAATACGCAGGCTCACAACGACAGCTGCGCCAATTACAGCGCACCCGGCGAGCAAGAGCAGCCCGACCGTGAAGTTGCCAGTTAGATCCTTTAGATAACCCATCGCAAAAGGACCGGCGAACCCGGACAGATTGCCCAGTGAATTGATCGCCGCAATTCCAGCAGCGGCCGATGCCCCGGTCAGGAAACTTGCCGGCAGTGGCCAGAACATCGCGGGTACTGAGGAGACGCCGATCTGCGCAAAGCAGAGTAACGCCATCACGATGATGGGATTGGAAACGAACCCGGACAAACCGATTCCAATTGCGGCCATCAGCAGCGCGACGGCGACGTGGCCTTTTCGCTCCATTGTGCGGTCGGAGTGCCGACCGAGCAACACCATACCTATGCCCCCGAAGACAAAGGGCAAAGCGGCCAGCAATCCGGTCTGGGTATCGCTCACGCCAAAGTTTTTGATGATTGTTGGCAAGAAAAAGGCAACTCCGTAACTAGCCGCATTCAGACAGAAATACACAAGAGCGCAAAGCAAAATGCGGGTATCCGTAAGTGCCTGAAACAGAGAAAGATGTTCAACCTTCTCCTTGTTTCTTTTCTCGGTTGCTTGCACGTTTTCCAGCCACGCAATTTCGTCTGTATGCAGCCAGCGGGCTTGGCGCGGAAAATCGGTCAGATAGATCAACACGCCAAGTCCCACCAGAACCGATGGCAGCGCCTCGAGAATGAACAGCCATTGCCAACCTTCCAGCCCCAACCCAGACACGTTCAGCAACATCCCGGAAATCGGTGCCCCAACGATGGATGAAATTGGGATCGCCAGCATAAAGAAGCTAATTACCCGAGCGCGGTACACCGCGGGAAACCACAAAGTTAGATAGAAGATGATGCCGGGGAAGAAACCGGCCTCGCATGCGCCGAGCAACAAACGAAGGGTATAGAAAACCCCTTCGTTCGAAACTCCAGTTGCTCCGGCTATCGATGGAATAAAGGCGAACGCACCTGAGACGATCCCCCATGAGATCATGATGCGGGCGATCCAAAGCCGCGCGCCAACCCGCTCCAGAAAGATATTGGAGGGCACCTCAAACAGAAAATAGGCAATGAAGAAAAGGCCGGCGCCCAGTCCAAAGGCTGCCTCGCTGAAACCAAGCGCCTGATCCATATGAAGCTTTGCGAAGCTGACATTAACGCGATCGAGATAGGCAACGAAGTAACATAAGATCAGGAACGGTATCAGCCGCCGCATCACTTTTCCGATTACACGCTTTTCTATATCTTCCATGGCGCTCGCCTCCCGTTTTTGAATCGTTTGGCAACCTTCAGCAACTTCGGACGAGTTTTAAGCGTAGCTACGACGTGGCCAGGAACGCTAATGGCATTTTCCTTCCGGTGCCAAAACCAAAAGCGGTAGGACGCACTGCGGTTAAGCGGAATGCTTCGCCGCGACCACGAGCTATATCAAGCCGACCATCTGTCCTGCTCTTTGCGGTAATCGTCTTCGTTGAGACGGTCCGCAATATCCTCTGCGATGGCTGGCGTTTTCGCCTTGGCAATTGGCGTGCCGTCTGCAGTCACTAATTCCTCGCCCTCAACCTCAACCGGGAAGTCGTCGGGCTTGAGAGGCTTTTCATTCGGCATATCACCCTCCCGCGTTAAAAGAAAAAGCCGCCGGGCATTACGCCGAGCGGCTTTTCGAGCAACTGCCCGTCGGCCCGGTTCCGTCGCTGGAATGACAACATCGATCTAAAGGAAAAGTTTCTCCCGCAGCAAGGTATTCTATCGCGCTACGGTCCCGTAGCTCTGCCGGTCGTGTGGTCGAGCGAAGAGGGGCTGCTGCTTATGGTTGGGACGGACCCTAACAACGTCAGCTTATCTGGTAAGACCGGAGTGCGCCGGGAGACCGGCAAGGAGTAGATGGTGCAAGTCCATCACGATGAAGGAGTAGGTGCAGCGAGGCTAGCTGCCATTCTAGCGGGTGAGAGTCTCGCCAACAGAGGAGTCCAGTCGCTGTTGTAGTTATATCCTGCAGCGGGAAGGGCGACCAACCCGCTGAAAGCCCGGATGTAAAAGCCCCGCTAGCTGGGTAACCGGTCAGATCCGTGCAGGGGGCGAGCAAGCTGGCAGACCGTAGCAGATGTGTGAACCAGGAAGCCACGAAAGTCATCGCCCGCGTGAAACGGATTGCGGGAGTCTTGGGAGTGCCGAGCCGGTCTACTCTCGGCGAAGGCCGCGTCGACATCGCTGCGCTGGAACTGACGATGATCGAACTCCCCGGGGTCGGAGAGGACGGTATGCCAGGACAGAATGGATAGCGAAAGCCCGGAACCACTCGCGGGTCGCCCAGGCGCTCCCGCACAGCGAAGGCATCGCGTATAAGCCGCCATGCGGTGAAAATGCGATGTGCCCGCGAGTGGGGCGGATGGGGTCGATTAAGTGATGACGGCTCGAGACAGCATAACTCGGGCAAGAGCGAGGACCCCTGGGGTTGTGGTGATCCCACTTCATGGCGGTGCACGATCGAATCCGCGCCCCGGCTCAGTACGGGATAACCGTTGGATCACGAGGTGTACGAAGGATGGATGCAAACTGGCAAACACGCCGCGAATGTCGGGAGCAGACTTAAGCTCGCGTGGAAGCCGGGAAGGCGCCATCTGAAAAGCCAGCCTTCCAGCCGTATCGGGGAAAACCCGCCGTACGGAATGATAGGGGGGATCGAGGAAACGTCGGCATCATTCGAAGCCCGGTCCGCGCCTCGATCCTACCCGACCGAACCGCATCGACCCCGAGTCATGCGCAGATGCCCGCGAGGGTATCGGCGAAGCGTTGACAGGGGAGCGCATAGGCCAGCCATTGAGCCGCGAAAGTACCCTCATCCTGGGTGCCGACGTCGTTCCGGTGACGGAAGGCAAATACGGATGGGCGCCATAACGCGAGCGCCCAGACGGCCCGGCGTGGTCTTAGACACTGGCATGTGCGCACCCTCTTTGCTTGGGAACCGCGAGATCTCATGGTCGGCCAGCACCAGCATGCGTGCTGCACTGGCCCGCGTCGGGAAGGCGAGGAGCCGTAGCCGATGATGTACGATCATGAGAAGTCTGACCCCGCCATAGTAGCTGTGAAGCCAACGAACAAAGCCGGGCAACCGGCGGCGGAGTTGGTGGAGCCAAGGGCGGGGGCCGAGGGGAATGTGAGTCAGCAAAGCACGGGCCGGGCACAGTACCGGGGAACCGTGTCACAGGCGCTGGAGCGCATACGGCAAGCTGCAAGGCAAAGGAAGAAGGAGAAGTTCACCGCGCTCTTCCATCACGTCAGTATTGATCACCTCGCAGAGGCATTCTCTGAACTCAAGGAAAATGCTGCAGCTGGAGTGGATGGGCTGACATGTCGGGATTACGAGCAGCACCTTGAGCGCAATCTTGAGGACCTGCAGGCGTCCTGGAAGACGGGATCGTGACGGTCAGTGACAAGGGGACCGGGCGGGGATCGGTGATGGCTCCTCGAACGCAAAAGGTAACTTTGCGTAGCCGGCAGTGCAGCGTCCGCACTGCCGGCTGGCGGGCCGTCGCCCGGTGCCATGGGCAAAGGAATGCAGTGCCGGATGATGATCTTGTCGTCGCCGACGAGGATTTCCTTGACGAGAAGCCGCAGGACGCGCTGGCGTTCCAATACGTCGAGGGCCCCCGCCGACGACCGCAGTCGCGTAAGGAACGTGGCCAGCGTTTCAGCGAGGCGCAGGTAGGCTGTGCGGTCGACTGACTGGTCGACGACCGCCTGCAGTTCGGCGTTGTCGGCTTGTTCGCGCCGCCGCAAGTTCGGCATGCGCTCGCGCAGTTCGTCCAGCGAGAGAAGGCCGTCCTGATAGGCGGTGAGCAAGCGATCGATGCTCTTGCGGATGCGAACGAGATCGCGGCGGAGAGCCTCCTCACGGCGTTTGGTCGGGTCGGCTTCTCGCGCCGCTGCGAGCCGTCGGTCGAGTTCGTTATGGATGAAATGCCGCCACGCATCCGTATTGGCCGCGTGATCCGTTGGCGCGGTGCAAGCGTCGTCTTACCAAAGCAGGCTTGGCCTTTGTACGCCGGATTTCGCAGCATGCCCCAGACCGTCGAGCGCTCCCACCGACCGCGTCGCTTGCAGGTGGGGATTGCCTGTTCGTTCAAGAGGCGAGCGATGGCGCCGATGCTGAGCCCCTGAACGGTGTATAGTTCGAACATCCACCGTACAATGCGAGCCTGCTCTTCGTCGATCTGGTAGTACGCAGCCGAGTGATCTGTCTTACGGATAAAACGAAATCCGAACGGAGCGCCGCTCAGTACGCT
Organism: Bradyrhizobium erythrophlei; assembly: GCA_900129675.1. Classification (GTDB taxonomy): domain Bacteria; phylum Pseudomonadota; class Alphaproteobacteria; order Rhizobiales; family Xanthobacteraceae; genus Bradyrhizobium; species Bradyrhizobium erythrophlei_A. The sequence continues at coordinate 5,110,443 of FSRD01000001.1, forward strand.
GACTTCGCCCTGACGAGCGCGATGTCGTTTGCCGCGGCGCGAGCGCTCCAAAATCTGGGCTCGTTCATATTCCGCGATCATTCCCTGGAACTGCACGAGCAATTCGTCCTCAGGCGTCGAACCGCGCGGCGCGCGCACAAACAGGGTCTCGACGCCGGCGCGGGCGAGCTCTTCGATCAAGAGAATCTGGTGCGCGTATCGTCGGCTCAACCGGTCGGGCGCATAGATGAGGACGGCCTGGATCAGCCCCTCGGCAGCAAGATCGCGCACCCGCTCAAGGCCGGGACGGATCAGGTTCGCCCCACTATAGCCGTCGTCCTCGAAGACCCATTCCTTCGGCACTTCGAATTGCTCCGCGCGGGCGAACGCAACCAGCGCCGCCGTCTGACTGGCGATCGTGTTCTCCTCCCTTTGTTTGTCCGACGATACACGAGCGTAAATTGCTGCCGTCTTCATCGTCTGCTCCCGTCACCTTTGCGCTGCCCACCACCCGGACCCGATCAGGAACCAGAATGTCGTAAGCCTGTTCGAGCTTGGCCGCGAGCAGCCGATCGAATGCAAACTCCAGATGGATGGCGCGACGTATCGGTCGCCGCTCAACCATGCCTGCGCTTCGCCACCAGGAGAGCCGCCACGGCCTGCCTGACGACCTCGCTTGTCGTGACACCACGCGCTGTTGCGTGAGCACGCAGACCGCGCGCGAGGCTTTCCGGCATTTTGAGCGTGATCGTAACCGAGTTCTCGGCCGCCAATGGCGGCGCACCCGCTCGCGCCAGTTCGAGGTAGCGATAAGCTTGTCGTCGCGACAAGCCAAACGTGCGCGACAAAGCCACGGCGGCCTCCGCCATGCCGATCTCGTCCGCGAGCAAGCGCCGCGCCGCTCTCAGTCGTTCGGCCTTTTGCCCTCGCGTCGAACGAATCATCTGACACTTGCGTATTACCTTTTGCGTCTCAAATCAACCACGCACCGTCCACGCCAGCCCACAATCGCCCGTTCGAAGCGGAAGTTATCTTTTGCGTTCAGGGAGCCATCTCACCGTTGCTGGCGAATATATACATGCGCCGGTTCATACTGGGATGGAAGAAGCTCGGACTGGAGCAACGCCTCGGCAGTCGTATCGTAACCTACGCCGATGATCTTTTGATCCTGTGCAAGAAGGGCAACGCCGATGATGCGTTGCAGCAACTGCGCAAGATCATGAGCAAGCTGAAGCTCAGTTCCGGCCCGACGGTAGTCTGCCCTCGGTTTTCTCCTTCTAATGTCGCTTGTTATTACCGCCGGGCTGGCCGCGGTTGGAAAAGTTGTTGCTCTGCACGTACAGGAGTGGATCTTGCATCTCGTCAGCATCCTGGTGTCGCTGTCTGTGATCTCTCTGCTGTTCGCGATGATGTTCAAGTGGCTTCCGGGCGCGGCGGTCGACTGGTACGACGTCTGGCTCGGCGCCATTCTCACTGCAGTATTGTTCGAAATAGGGAAGTCCGCGATCGGTTTCTACATCGGCAAACAAGGCTTGGATTCGACTTATAGTGCCGTGGTTTTGATCTGGGTCACTTCGCAGATTATTCTGATGGGTGCAGAAGTCACCTGTGCGCTTTGCCAAACACAGGGGCTCGATCAAGAGACGATAGACCGCCAATTCCTGAGAAGGTCCCTCGGAGGCCGGATCCTCGCGTTTCAGCGATGATAGGGAGATCGACGACGAGTCCGGCATAGCTAATACGCGCGGGACGTTGGCACGTCCTGGGTCTGGCCCGAAATCCCGACAGTATTAGTCTCGCAGGACGTATGCCAAAGCCAGATGACACCGTAGTCTTACGGGCGGTATGTTGTTTCCTATGTACCTTTGTGTACCGACAGTGGGTTCGAGAACTGTTATCCCTCCGGATTATCCTTTCCTGAAATATATTTTCGATCAGCCCGGCCTTCTTAGGCCGGGCTTTTCGGTTGGCTGAGCCCTCGTATTCCTCTTGCTGAGCGTGATCTGGCTTCCCGACCGGCCGGCCATCAATCGATGGAGCCGGGCCCTGGCCATATTCCAGTTCCATGGTCGCGCCGCAGACGGCGCATTGCAGCCAAATTTCGCGCGGTGCTACTGCTCTGGCCTGCTCGGGGAGCCGTGGCGCCATAGGATTCACTTGCGCCTACAGGGGAATCGGGTGAAGGATTTCATGCGGCGATGAGGCTGGCGAGATACTCGTCGTCCCATCCTGCGGTTTTGCGCCGGAGGCGGATGGAATCCTTGCCTGGGGCCTTTCGGGTGAGATTGTAGGCGATGTGCCGGCAGGTTGCGAAGTTGGCTGGGGCGTTGTCTGTTCTGACGCGGCATTCGTCGTCGCGAAAGACCATGTCCATGATCCAGTGCAAGGAGTTCTCGATGGCCCAGTGCGCGCGGATCATCGGGCCGACCGCGGTGGCCGGCATCACCAGCGAGGTGATGTAGAAGCGCGTCTCGTCGGTGATCTTGCCGTTGATTTCGCGCCGGCTTTCGACCACGACAACCGCGTTCAGGCCCGGCCATTGGTGGCGCGCCTGCAGCCAGTCGACATCGTGGATTACCGTGTAGTTTCGGGTCTCGATACGGCCGTGATCCGCATCGACCGTTTCGTGCGTGCTGATCGTGGCATCCCTGTATTTCAAGGCTTTCTGCTCATCGACGAAAACCTCGACATCCTCGCGCAGGGTTCCCTGATTGCCCTTCAGCGCGACAATGTAATCGGCCTTTTTCTCGACGATTTTGGTGGCGATGTCGCGTTGGCAGCCCATCGCATCGATCGTCACAACTGCGCCCTCGATCGACATCATGTCGAGCAGCGCCGGGATGGCGACGATCTCGTTCGACTTCTCGTTCACCTTCACCTGGCCCAGAACGATGCGTTGCCGCGCGGCGAAGGCAGAGACCATGTGGATCGCCTCTTTCGAGCCCTTGGTCTGATACGAGCGCCGCGACGTCTTGCCATCGATCGCGATGACCTCGGCGGGTGTGTTCGTCAGCGCCGCCACCCAAGCCACGAAGCAAAGCTGGAAGGCGCGGGCGTCGAGCGTGGCAAAGATATCGCCGAGATGATCATGCGAGGGTGTGCCGTTCACATAGGGCCGAAACCGCCGCAGCAGCTCGATCTTCCGCTCGCCAAATCGCGCGATGTCGGTGAACGCCTCCGCCCCCGCAAGAACCGCCAGAAGAATCAGGAGCAGCACTTCCGGGAGCGGATAATCCACTTTGCCGGCCTGACGATGATCCGGCAACCCGCTGAAATGGTGAAGAAAACTCGTCGTCTCCGAAACCTCTGCAAACGGTGTCCCCTCGGAATCCATCATCGTCCCGCATGGTCAAAAAATTGAGACTGCTCAAAGGCGGCAGCGTTCCAACATTTTTGGTCTTGGGCCGGTGTTGCACAACAAGCTTGCCGTGGACGCTTGACGAGGGACGACGGGGGTCGCAAGCAATTCTGGATACCGCAGGTTAGTGCAACAATTTCAGTGCTCCATGGCAGTGCTTGAACTTCTTGCCAGAGCCACAGAGGCATGGGTCGTTGCGGCCGGGAACGAGCACCTTGTGAATCGGTCGTCGCGTACCGTCGATGGTGTCTCTCGCAGGTGCACGGCGGGCAAGCCAGTACGCATGGATGTTGCGGGCGGCTGGCGCTATCAATTCCACGAACGCCTGATGTCTCGCATCGGCATCCTGGTAAGCCTCGACTAATTCCTTCAGCCTGTCCCAGCCGCTTTCGGTGCCGTAGAGATGGATGGCCTCGAACCAGTCGGGATGCGCTTCGAAGAGCGGTTGCCAACCCGAAGGGTCGAGTGCGATGCCCTTGACGTAGCCGCAGCACCACTCGTCGACAATCGACACAGTGCGTCCTTTGTGGTCGCGTGTTAAGAAAAACGGCTCGTAATACTGCGGGAACTGGGTCAACGTGACTGCAATATCGTTCGCGTGGCGCATCAGTAGGTCAAGGATGCGTTGCGCTTGCTTCTCGCTCGTAAACTCCGGAGACTGCTTGCCTTCCGTAGAATCCCAAACCCACCGCATCCATTCCGACGGCATGATGACATTCGGCCCCGATAGCACTGCGCAGAGAAAGCCGTCGAGGCCGGACACATCCATTGCATTTTCGAGGCTGCCGTCGGAAAGCAGAAACGCGTCAAGTTCCTCGATCTCCTGATCGATCAGCGGCCTGGATTTGATCGGTGTCATTGGTCAGCCCCATTTTGATCACGAAGCCTAGCTTTGCGGACTGATGAGAAGCATCGGCCCACCGGCCATTGCCAAATGTTGATCCGGGACTCTTCCAGCTGCTCACGCCGCCTCTTGATGGTAATAGTTTAGGAGCCCACCCAGCCTCTCGCGACATTGTACCGGCTCCTCGTGACGCGTTTGCGTGACCTGACGGAACAACAGGACGTTGGACTTCCCTTGATGATTCCGCTCGGCCTGGTAATGCGCCACATACTCACTCAGCGCTCGCCGCAAGGACCGCTCACCAAAGACAATGATCTTCGACAAACACTCCTCCTTGACCGATCTCACCCAGCGTTCGGCAAAGGCGTTCAAGTTCGGACTTCGCGCAGGCAGCGGGAGCGTCTTGACCCGGCCTGACTCGATGATCGCTCGGAAGGAGATGGTGTACTTCGTGTCGCGGTCATGCAGGAGATAGCGACAGTCTCGAAGGGTGCCGCATCCCTCCATAGTCACGTTCCGAGCCATTTGCTGCATCCATTGCTCGTTCGGGTGGATGGTGATCCCGGCGATTTCCACCTTGCGGCTCTCGAGATGGATAAAGAACAGCACGTAGTAGGTCACCAGTCCGCGCAGCGTGAGGACCTCCACTGTGAAAAAGTCGGTGCCTGCCAGAACCGCCAGGTGAACCCGAATGAATGCCGCCCAGGTCGTCGTGTGCTTGCGCGCCGGTGCGGACGGCAGGCCGTGACGGCGCAGAACATTGCCGACCGTTTGATCCGAGATCTCATGCCCCAGATTGGCTAGCGCCCCAACAATCCGATCATAACCCCAGGACCGGTTCTCGTCGGCCATGCGAACAATCAATTGCTCAACTTCTCCGTCGATTCGTGGCCGCCCCGGGGCTCGACGTGCCTGTGATCCATCGTACTTGCGAGCTATGAGCCTTCGGTACCATGCTAGGATAGTGTCGGGCAGGGCGGTAGCCGCCACCTCGCCGAGGGCCTTTCGGCCCAGTCGATGTCCAATCTCGCCGAGCTTCGTACGTTCGACGTCCGAGAGCTTCAGGCGCCCTTTCAACTGGGACTTCAGGATTCGGTTTTCAGCAACCAAATACTCATTCCGTAGCAGCAGCTCTTGGTCCACGGTTCCGGTGATGTAGGCTAGGATACGTGCCCACTCCATAACTTCCCCCTCTCGCTCGCGGACCCACAATCGGCGCCATGGATCGTCCCACAAAACCTAGCGGACGACACGCGGTGAGGCTACGCTGGGATGAGATAATTACCCGACTTTCTTATAGATTTAATTTTTTGGCCATACGGGGTACGTTTTCGCAACAGATGGCGCTGCCATGGCAGGCCGATTTCCGCTTATGCACTGGAGAGACGGTCACGGATACCTCTCTTCCCGGTTCGTCACGGAGGGTCGCGTGGTGGCCGACAAATCGCCCGGACGAGGTCTTTCCCGAATCTACGCCCAATGCTCGGCAACCATGGGCCCGTCTTGCCAATGGCGACGCATTTCCCGATACGCAAGCCAGTCTCAAGAAAATGGTCGACGATTGGTGGACGCTCGGCTTCGTAATCGAGACCACACCGGCCGGCGCGCCGACTGACTTCTATGAAGTCGAGTTTAACGTTGCGCCACCGGCCGGCCCTCTTGTTGCGGCGGCAGACAGAACCGAGCCAGACAGCGTAGTGTAAACCGGATGCTGCGATGACCGACTACGACTTTGCCGTTGCGGGCGCGGGCCCGGCGGGCAGCGCGTTCGCTTTGCTTGCGGCGCGCGCTGGCTACCGCGTCCTGCTTGCCGAGCGGTCGCATTTCGAGAAAGCACGATTTGGCGAGACGGCGCCGCCAGAGTTCCGCGCCGCGCTGACGCGGATCGGACTGGATCACCTGACCCGTGCCCCCTACGGCCGTGATGCGCCGGAACTCGTTTCGGTTTGGGGCGGCGACCAATCGCTGTCACGCAATCACATTCTGTCGCCCTTTGGCGCCGCGCTGCATCTTGACCGTCAAAAGTTCGATGAGGCGCTGGCCTTCGCGGCACGCGATGCCGGCGCCGATTTGAGGCTCGCATGCCGCGCGCGCTTCGTGCAACAGCCGGACGGCAGCCATATCGTGCAACTGCGCGACGGAGCAGACGCTCGGGCAACCATCGCAATCCTGTCGACGGGCAGGAGCGGGGGAAATGTCGGCCTCCCTTACACGCGCCGCCATCTCGACGACCAGATTGGCGTCGCCGCGCATTTCGTAGTGCCAGCAGGGGATTTCAAGCCGCGCACGCTGGTCGAAGCCGTGCCTTCCGGATGGTTCTATCTCTCCGCTTTGCCAACCGGTTCGGCTGTTGCCATTCTCGTGACGTCGGCGCCACTGGTGCCGCGCGGGCGCGCGCAAAGGCTGCGCTGGTGGCTGGAAGCGTTGGCGCGAACCGGGTTGATCCGTGCGGCGCTGCACGGGTGCCGAATCCCCGAGAAGCTCTCGGTGTGCGATGCGCGTGGTTCCTATGCGCTTCGGGGCGCCGGCAAAAACTGGCTTGCGATCGGTGATGCGCGTATCGCTCCCGACCCGCTTTCCGGCCAGGGCATCCACTGGGCGATCGATGACGCCTGTTCCGCAATTGAGCTCGTGACAAGCTCAGGATGGGGCGAGGCCGCGGACAAGATGAATGCAAAAACCGCGCGCGAGGTTGAACAATATCGAGCCGACCGGCAGTTCGCCTATTCACGTGAACGGCGATTTGAGTCTGAATCTTACTGGACGATGCAGGCCACACTCTGATCGGGCTGATGAGCAACGACCGTCGGGACAACGAATATTGCGTCAGTTGCTGGTCGACGTCGAGCCCGCTCGCTCGGGCTATGCGGCAGGAACCGCTATGTCGGAACGGCGTTAAGGCCTCATAAGTGTTTTCGCAGCTTACACAAGCCAGGGAGTACAGATCATGTCAGCGCGAACAGTCTCTCAAATCATCCTTTGTTGTCTGCTGATGTTTGGCGTCTTCTCGCCTGCCAATGCCCTGACCGAGCAGGAACTGAGGGCCAAGCTTGAATCTGCCGGCTATTCGCAAATCCGGGATATCAAATCCGCCGCGGAAGGTACCGCCGTGAAGGCGATGAAAGACGGAAAGGAAATTTCCCTTGTCGTCGACAGCAGCGGTCAGGTGAAGGAGCGGCACTAGAGGATGATCTTCAGGTCGCGCAATCCGTTGCCTGCATGAGCGAATTCATCGCCCTTGTTGCCTTCGTTCACCAAGCATCTGTAGTGGAATGCCGAACGTCAGTCCTGCGCGTATTTCGTTCACGGGGTGACCATTCTTGAGCGCGTGTCGCAGGCCCACGTCGAAACTCAGGTCGTCGCGGACCCGCCAGATGAGACCGATCAAAGCGGAGACCGTCTCGGACTGGCCAAATTCCTTCTCATAGAAGACTTCCGCGACCGGCCGCACCGGCCATTTTGAGGGTCCTTCGATGCTGCCGCCAAGAAAGACATCGGCATGATGGTCGCGGGTGAGGGCTGTTTCGGCATTCAGATGGATCGTGCCCCAGTCCCAGCGCTGCGAGACGATGCCGGCCAGGCTCGCGCCAACGCCTGAGCTCCCCGTTGTATGTACCGAAAACCTTATACGAGTTGATGACGTATTGGAATCGCCTAAGCTGGTGGAATGATCGGGCTGTTCTGTTTCGCTCTGACCGTGCTGGCCTCGCCGTTCAAGTCGAAGTTGCGGCTTGAAGCTGAGAACGCGGTACTTCGACATCAGTTAATGGTCTTGACGCGTAGGCTCCATGGTTGCGTCCGGCTTACGAACAATGATCGCTGGTTCTTTATCCAGCTCTACCGCTGGGTTCCGTCGATCCTGCAGGTCCTCACGATCATCCGACCCGAGACGCTCGTGCGTTGGCATCGGGCCGGCTTTCGCTGCTACAGGCGTTGGAAGTCGCGTCCACAGGGAGGGGACCGCGGATCGACACGGAGCTGCGCGGATTGATCCGGCGGATGAGCATGGAAAATCCGCTTTTGGGGCGCGCCACGCATCCACGGCGAACTGCTCAAGCTCGGGTTTGAGATCGCACAGTCGAGCGTCGCCAAGTACATGGTCAAACGACGGGGGCCACCCAGCCAGGAATGGCGAACCTTTTTGCATAACCACGCGCCGGACATTGCCGCCATGGACTTGTTTATTGTCCCGACCATTGGCTTCGACTTGCTCTATGCCTTCATCATCGTGCGGCTCGATCGTAGGGACCTGGCGTGGATCAACGTCACAACCAACCCGACGGCGGAGTGGGTTGCACGTCAGTTGACCGAGACCTTTCCTTGGGACGGGGCTCCGGGTTACATGATCCGAGACCGCGATCGGATCTACGGCACCGTCGCCACACGCCGATTGCGTGCCATGGGCATTCGGGATAAGCCTATTGCACCCGCCTCACCCTGGCAGAACGGCTTTGCCGAACGGTTGATCGGATCGATCCGGCGTGAGTGTTTGGATCACATCATTGTCTTAGGCGAGGCGCATCTGCGCCGGATTCTGAAATCTTACGCTCGCTACTATAATGAGACGCGCACGCACTTGGCCTTGGAGAAGGATGCGCCCCTATCGCGCACCGTAAAGACGGCAGGGCGTATTCTTTGCCGCCCAGTCATCGGCGGATTGCATCACGAATATGTCCGGATTTGATTTCCGACAGGCACAGCTGCGTGAAGCTCGAAGCTTCGTCGTGCCAGCGCGTCAAGCGGAGAGCCTGCGCACCAGTCGAGCGCCAGGAAGCCGCCGGCCTTGCCGGACGCCGCGGCGGCGACCTCGGTCCCTTCCACGACGATCACGTTGATGCCGCGGCGACTTAGGAAATAGGCGATGCAGGCGCCCATCACGCCACCGCCGCAGATCACGACGCGCATGGTCTCTCCACTAGTGACGCACTCAAACGCAATAACCCGGTTTAAGGGCTCTGACGTCGCAGTCCCAGCAGTTTGATGTCCGCTGTTGAGGGGATTGTGTTGCAAAAGTCCCAAAACGCTGTGCGAATAATTTCCGCTAAAAGGGCGAACCAAGCGACAATCGTCGATTCGACGTATCCTCCAGCGCGCCAGCGAAGTTGCTAGTGAGTTGAGCGCTAGTCGATGTGGTCCTCCATATTCTTACTCGATTGTAGCGCCTATGGCCCGAAAAACTTGTCCTCGGTGACGCAAAAAGACTTTTGCAACACTATCGAGGGAATACCGGACAAGTCGCGGCCATTAGACCATCGAGTGTGAACTGCATCACACTACGTGTATCCGAAGCGCGATAGTATCAGAGAGGCCTTGTGAAGAGCCTATGGAGGCGCAATCTCGTCGGTCAGGGGCAGACCAAGGAGTGATAAGCAGACGGTCTACCGTGCAGTTCTTGACTAACTTACAGCTGGCATCTTGATTTTGATGGCGATTGCGTTTGCGCGGCGCGATGCGCAAAATTGTGGTCCGACGCAGCAGCGCGCCGAGTTCAGGCCGTTCGGATTCCACGATTCCGCATGCATTCTATTTGCAAATTTGTGATGGATCGTATCTTGCGTTGAAAGGCATGGTATATGCCCGAGTTAATGGCCCAGGCCGATATTGCTGCCGAAGAACTTTTATCTTCGCCACTGCCGTGCCTTCTCGTTAATGACGACGGCATTATTTGGGACGCGAGTCCGGCCGCGAAACGCTTCTGCGCCTCAGTCACCAACCGACCGCTGTCGGAAACGTTCGGTATTTCCCGAGAAGCTCTAGCGGAACACTTGGCAACCCAAGGACAACGCGTTCTTGTCGGGGAAAGCGTCGACATCAACGAGCGGACTAATCATGTCCTCGCGCAAGCAATCGGAGTACCGCAACGGTCGGCGACCCTGGTCGTGCTCACAGACCTTAAGCCGTCCCGCCAAGCGGAGGAACAACGGTTCGATCTTACTCCCTATCCCGTTCTGCGCCTGTCATTTGATGGGCGTGTCCTGTTTGCCAATGAGGAGGCACAACGCACACTTGGGGCAAATTTAGTAGACCGGCCACTGCCCGACATTTTTCCGGAGAACGCGCGACCTGGTTTAATTTGCGAGTTTGCGACCGATCCTCGTGAAAGTTCGGAACACGTCCTGCCAGCGCCGGACGCGCTGCAAAGTTCCCAGGGAGTTACGAAGGCGCGGCTGTTTCTGATGCCCGATTTCGGTCCCGGCGAATATATCATGGGGCGGATCGCGGTGATCTCATGGGACCGTTACGAAAAATACCGCGATGCTCTCAGCAGTGCGGTCGATCAGGGCCACGGGTGGGAGCGCGCTTTTCGTGGGATGCTGGATGCGCTCCGCGAGGCCGTGCCCCATGATCGCGCCATCTTCGGCGCGTTCGCTGAAGATGGCACACGCTTTCGCACAATGCTTGTCCATCCCCAGCCAGAAACGACATGGCCTCGCCGTTGGGTTAACGTTCCACCCGAGCGTCGGGCAAAGGTTGCCGAAGGGCCGTACATCGATAACAATTGGAACAAAACGATAAAAGGGTTTCCCGAGCTTTTGGAAGATCCCACCGTGCGACGCAGCGTCGACGACGGGATAGCTGGAGTACTTGTGCTGCCCATAGGCGCGCACGGTATCCCGGACGGGGTTCTCACGCTCTGTAGCCGCAGCAATTCTGCTTTCGGTGACGAGGCGCTGTTCCTACTTAGCTCATTGCGCATAGAATCCTACGTGGCCACGCTACAGCGAGCGGCCGAGCGCGAGGACACTGCGGCGATAAGGCGAATTGGTGATGAAATCATCAAGGCGCAAAATGTCGGTGACGCCGCCGATTTGCTGCTGAAGCGCCTGGTAACTCAATTCCAGTGGGATCATGCAGCCATTTTTTTTGCCGATACTGCCAACAAGCGCACGTTGTTGGCGCGCCAATACCCAAACTTGAGCGAATCCGGCTCGTTGCACGAATTGGCCGTCACGCCGGGATACTCGCAGCCTCTGGACCCGGATCTCCCAGAGGAATCCGGAATGCTGGGAGCGGCCTTTTTTGCGGGCGAGCCGCTCGTAATCGAGGATACCGAGGCGCTCGGCCCCGACGGTAAGCCGCTCTTCCACTACCGGACCCCGGAGGGTTGCAAGCCTCGACGTTCAGCAATGACTGTGCCGGTTCGCGTGAATGGCGAGATTCGTTGGCTGCTTGATATCGAATCACTGACCACCCGCGCGTTCGGCAATGAAGACAAGCGCATGGTCGAAAGAATTGCCCGCCATCTCGAGCAGAGGGTGGCTTTGTTGAACGAGCGGATCAGGAGCGAGGCACTATTAAATGCCACCGAACAGGGCACGATCATCGCGGACCGTGGGGGCCGGATTCTGCGCGTTAACCGAAGGGCAGAAGAATTGCTGCGACTGAATGGTCCGCGCGCCGAATTGGGCAGGATTGGCGATTATGGTGCCGATGAGCAGAGCAAAAACGTCCTCGCCAGTCACGCGATCGTGGAGCGGCAACCGCTTCGAATTTGCGGCCTAGAAGGAGGAGTCGGGAATGCCGTTCTGGCCTCCAGGCGAGACTTAGATCCCGATACAGGCGACTCGATTTGGCTTTTCACCGATCTACGCGCCGATGAGTGGCAGCATGATTCACACTTCATCGAAAGCACAATCCGTGAAGTGGCCCGTCAAGCGCGCGGGCCTTTAATGTTGGCGGCTTCGTTCATCAAGCGAATAGCTGAAGGGGCGGTTGACAGCGACCTGGCTTTGCGTGCTGTGGACGAACTAAAAAAGGCCGACTTGACCTATGAGCGGATCGCCGAATCCGTCGAGGCCCGTAAGACGCCGCTGCGCGATCGCTGTCCTCTGCAGCTGAACGCGCTGCTTTCCGATTTGTATGAGGCTCTGCCTAAGTGGGACGCTGACAGGATCAAGCTAGTTCTGCCACGCGAGCCCATGTTCATATCGGGTGACGGCGGCCGCATCGAGCTAGCGCTTCGCGCCATTGTCGCATTTTTTCTCGCCAAGGCCCGCTATCATGGGGTCGACGGAAAGATTATCGATGTTGCGCTGCTTCAGCGGGCGGGAGCGGCGGTAATCAAATTCTCATTCCCGCAAGCCGAAAACTCCGGCTCTCGTTTGAATAAGCTGCGCGCGCAATCAGGCGCACCGTTGCAGACGGCAACTATCATTATCACCGCTCATAGAGGACGAATTCTCGGAGCAGAGCTGGACTCGGGCACGCCGCGCATGGAGATCGGCCTGCCGCTAGTTTCGGAGGTCGATCATGGCTCTTAATCCGAAAACCAGTGGGGATCACGAAATTCTCGTGATCAGCAGTGGCAGCACGATACCTAAGCTTTTGCAGAGCGAAATCGAGCGTTTGAACACCCGATTGCCTCTGGTAAATCCGCGCATCAGGAGATCTCTTAACCTCAAGGATGCCCATGCCCAGATAGGCGAAGTTCGGCCAACGTTGATCGTGTTGGATCCAGAAACGCCACCAGGCGACGGAATGCAGTCGTTGCGCGAGATACCAGCACTTCTTGAGCGAATTGGCGCGGGGGCCCCCATACTCGTTGCCTTACCACGTTCGGATAGTAGTTGGGCGCGCGAAACAATTCTTCGTTCCGACCTTTTGGTTTGGAATTGGGATAACTTAGACTCCAAGTTGGAAGATCTTCTTCCGTTGCTTCTCGATCCGTCCAAAAAAAGGCGGCTGCGAGCTGTCATCCGGCTATGCCAACCCGAACCGGTCTGCGATATCAAGATTGGAGACGCCAGTCTCGTTCAGAACCTGCGGCTGAACGTCAAGCCAGGCTATCGGCGCAATTGGCGCGAGGATGACCTGCAACATCTGTTCGATATGGAAAACCGAACGACAGCGTGGACCAGTCTCGCAGAAAAGGGGTATTTTCTATTCAGTGCGATTTTTGAGGAATTCGGCGGTGCGTTGGTAGACGCGAGAAATCAAGGCACCATCATCGACCTCCGGTTCGAAATCGATCCAGACGAATCCAGTTTGTTTGCAATGCCAATTGAGCTTCTCAATCGGGAAGGGACTTGGCAGGGCTTCTTTTGCAGAATAACGGCCATGGCGCGCCGGGTGAAGCCGCGCAAGGCCCATGAACACAGGAATGCCGCAGATCGACCGGTTCTACTCTTCGTGGACGCGTCGGCGACGCGAGGAACTATGCAGGTAATCGGCTTGAACGGTGAATTGGAAAGCCGATCTTTCCGCGATTTGTCGAGTGCGGTCGCCGCAGAACAAGAGGAACTTGAAAGGCTCAAGAATTACTGCTCGCTCGAAGTGTTGAAACCCGCAGCGGGGACCAGTCTGAAAGACACTCTGCGGGAGCGTTTGTCCGACTCGTCCAAACCGCCCCCGGAAATAATCCATTTTACTGGCCACGCAATATCGCCGACAGCCGGCAGCACGGAACTTATCTTTCCCAGCAGCCGCCTCGGCGAGGTCGAGCGACTCTCTGTTGAGGTCTTGGCGACTTGGCTTCCTGAAGAAACCCAACTGGTCGTTCTATCTGCCTGCCAGGGAATTTCCATGGACACGGCCCGGTTTCTGCACGCCGCTAGGGGCATCGCTGTGCTTGGCTTCCGGTGCCAGGTTCAGGCAAAACCAGCGGCTGAGTTTATGATAAATTTCTACAAGGAACGCTTGAAGCAACGCGAGTCCGTTGCTGACGCATATAAGAACGCCTGTTTTGTGGGTAACGTCGCCAATTCTGCTTGGGCTGCCGCGGTATTGCTTGATCACGATTGACGGAGAAAAACATGTGGCGTGCCATTCGGCCGATTGTTGACGTCCTCGGCGCAGAGTTCCACGGCCGGCCTAATCTGCGGCAGATCTATTCGCCGATTGTCTCGGAGAGCTCTGAGCCAGGGCTTACCGGAGAAAAATTCGTTGCGGGTAAGAGTTATTTCAGTGTGCGTCTAATCGAACTCCGGCTCGCGACGGCAGGCCGCTACTTGGTCGAATTCTTGCCCATGTGTACGTGCGTCCTAAGCTTCCAACAAGCTTCGGACAAGCGAACCATCCCCTTCATCGCTGGGGTGGAGATGATCCGCGGACTGGTCGGCCCGAACGCGCCGCCGGACGCCGCCAGGCGGATCGCCTTCGCAAATCTTACCGTCGCCAAAAACGTGCCGGTGCCGGGCTCCGATGTGACAATGTACTTGTCGCTTTGCAGGTTCAAGGACAGCCACCTGGTACGCGGACTGCTGGATCTCGCCGCAAAAACGGCCACGGCGGTTGGGGGCCCGGTTGTCGGACCCATGGCAATGGCGGCAAACAGTTTTGCCTCAGGATTAATGAATATCTTTTCGATTGATGGAGTTGAAACCCGGTTCGGGCGCCTTGACGGAAACGCGATCGCGACTAGCGGCTATCGTCTGCTGGCCGGCTCGGCAGACCCTTCGCTCGACCCTCAGGAGCTGCGCGTGCAAGACGGCCAGCTCATGCGCCGTACCGCCGGAAAAGACGTCCCGATAGACGACGTCGACTACCTTGTGCTGGCCTTCGAACATCGGTCGACCCTGATAGACGACACCTTCTCGCTCGTAGAGGCACTGCCTTTTCACGCGCACTGGCTGGCCGTCATCGACAAAATTGTACGCGCCAAAGGCGCTCCTGATGCCGCTGAAGCCGAGATGATTGAACTTCGAGCGGCCGTACTGCAATCGGCGGAGCTGACAGAAACGGATCGGTTGCCGATGCTGCAGCTCTACGATGTAAAGCGAGAACAATGGGAAGCGCAATTCAAGCCAAACAGAGAAAAGAAAAGTGGAGAAACAGGATTGCAGGCTGCGCTCGCCCGGCGTGTGGAAATCGAGCGCAACAGTGGCGAGGACGCCGCCCCCCTGCTGGAGGCGGCGAGCGCGGCGATCGCAGATGTACTGCTTTCCGGAGAGGACAATGTTCACGCGGATAGACAACCTGACGGCAGGAGTATGGCAACAACGTTCAATGAGATCGTAAAAAGACAAAGAAAGGAGTTAGCCGGAGCTAGTCGTGAACAGCTTTCGGCAACAGCGCGCGCGTATGTCGCAGCCGTGGCACGACGGTAGGTCGGATGTTCGACGGTGAGGACGCATTGGGTTCAACGCAGGGGCGTCCCTAGCGTCACACTCTAGGGCCTTCTTCCGAGATGGGTTATTCGCGTCACTTTTAACCGTTGGCCAGCCTGTGTGTACCGAAAACTTAAACACGGGCGTAGTGGTGATGAAGTCGTGTGCCGTGGAAAGGCACGGTTCTTGAGAGGGTGCAAGTCCCTCCCGGCAAGGGTCGCTCCAGCCGGTAGCAATCGGAGCAGGCGGGAAGGCGACGATCTGTCTGAAGCCTCCGGTGGAAAGGGTCATTAGTGACTCCGCGAGTGTGCGGGCTGTAACTTGAGTAAACGCTGAGCAGGCCTCGAAAATAACAATGTGGAGGCTGACCTGACGACTTCACAGGGAAAGCTGCCACTGCTGGGGAAGGGAGCGATAAGCACCCAGCAGCTCCACCGGGGTAGTGGCGACGGCACGTACACAACGAGAACTGGGGCAACACGGGAGACCCCATCGCGTGGTCTTGAGCGAGAGACCAACCGGAGGCCTGTGAAGGCCAGACCGGGCGCGGCGGGGAGTCGGTTGGGCTCGTAGTACTGAGGAAGCCGGGTAATGCCGGTGGAGGAAAGTGAGCAGCCGACAAGGCTGAGAGTCTGACAGGGTGAAAGTCCCTGTACCGTCAATTACCTGTATTCGGACGGTTAGCATATCCGGTGCGTGTGGAGGCAACAAAGCACGATAGGCCCGGACGTAAAATCCCCGGCTGCCCTGCAGCAGTATCGCAGCGGTAGGAACGATCTGGGGGGAGAGCAAACTTGGAGGCCGGAACATTAAGGAATATCTGCATCCTCGAAACACGGACCTGCGAGAAGTCGTAATTCGTGGGGACAAAACGCGGGAAGCCGACCCATTCTTTCCTTGGGGAAGGCCGATGACATCGTGGAAGAAACAGGTGAGAGCACACGGTGTACCGCCGGGGTACGGGATCCAGCATCCAAGGAAAGATTCTCAGAGATAACGTCGGGAAGCTCCCGGGGGCAGCAGGGACTGCGTACAACCTGCCAGGACTCTTCGAACGAGGCTAAATGCCGAAGCAGGAGAGAGCCCAACGGGAGTGGCACATGAGCCCGTAGGAGCGATGACGGAGGGGTAACGCCCTCGGAGGAGATGGCACTCACATCTCCCCAACGGAGGTAGCACCGAAGTTGGGCAAAGGGGCTCAGGACACTTGGCGGCTTACTTGGCCGTATGGCGGCCGGCTTGATAAAACCGGCGGAACGCCACGACAGCTCAGGAGGCGAGGCTGAAGGCAAACCAGAATGGCGGGGGTGTACACGGACCAGCGTTTAAACCTCTCCAAACTTGGGAAGGCCTTCGGAAGAAAGCCAAGGTTTCAAACCGGACCCGGGAAATCTGGCCGTCCGGGATTATAGGGGGGCTTCGGGAAACGTAAGCCATGGTGAGACTGTGAACCCGTCCTGCAATCGAAAGAGCAGGAGCGGAAACCCCTCACCTACAGCGGGACGCGCCCGATTTCTATCCCAGTGAGCCCTCGTTCAAGTCGATGTGGGAAGTGGTGAAGGAGGGGAGATTTGGCAACCTGGAAACTCCGCCAAGTGTCCGGAAGCTGCAGACTGCATTACATGCGAAAGCGAAGGCAGAACCCGAGTATCGGTTCTATCTTCTGTACGATAAGGTGTACCGCGCGGATATTCTGAGCTTCGCCTATGCCAGATGCAAAGCCAATGGCGGCGCAGCTGGGGTCGACGGCCAGACGTTCGAGGACATTGAGGCGTACGGAAGCCAAGATCGGGACTCCGAGGATCGCAAGAACCCGGATATCGAAACCGACTGGAACCCATGGCTCGGGGAACTGGCGCAAGAGCTCAGGGAGAAGACTTATCGACCGCAAGCGGTCAGACGGGTCTACATTCCGAAGCCGAACAGCAAGAAAATGCGACCTCTGGGGATCGCGACATGGGCTGCATAATGCACCTTGTTCAACTTGGATTTGGGGACGGTAAGGCAAGGCGGGGCGAATTTGCAACCCAATCCCGCAGCGTGCGATCTGTCGCGTCGGTGAGCGTGATGGCGTATGGCAAACCGGGCTTCTTCCGGTGTGCTGTTACGAGACCTTGGTCGATCCAATAGTAAACCACCCACATGCTTACTCCGTATCTCTCCCGAACTTGGCCGACGCTTAACGTTCCGGCGAGAAGCGACGGGCCGGGGATGCGATGTTTGTAGCGGATCCAGCGTATCATGCTGACCGTGAATTGCTTGCCGGTTGAGCTTGCGAGGCCTTCGCGCTTGAGCAGCGCGACGATTGCGTCGTCGTCGTGGATGGCTGCGAGGGTGCTGATTCTGGCAACGAACGTATCGGGATAACGAATAGCTTCTGCGCGGTTCGGCCGCAGGTGTAGCGCGACCGTTTCGGTCGTGCCGCCCTGCCAGCGGATATTTAGTCGCAGCAGCTTCGGCTCGGGAGCCTTGACGACGGTGATGTCCTTGATCAGCAAGCGGAGCATGCGCTTGCGGTCACGCGCTGCGGTAGTGGGAGCGTTCCACAGTCGAGGGAAGTCGGTCGCCAATTGCAGGATTTGCCGCTTTTGCTCGGCCGTGACGGCACGGAGTGTCTGACGCTCGAAGTTGGCCAGTTCGGTCTCCAGTTCGAGCAAGCGTTGCATCGCGTCGTTCCAGCGCTGCTCAAGCGTGCTGGCGATGAGGCGGTTAGCGGGATCGACGGCCTCATAGCGCCGTTCCGCCAAGTCGGCGTCGTAGCGTGCCCGTTCGATCCGTCGACGCCACTGTGTGGCAATGGCTTTATCGCGCTCTTCCAGGCTGCTCAGTGCTTCGAGCGCGAGGTCGATCGTCAGCGGCGTGACGGCCGTCACCAGACGCTTGGCAATGGCGTCGTCGAGCGGTCCGGAGGGCACGCCCATGCAGGCTCGTCGCGCCAGGGCTTCCCGATGCTTCCAGTTGCATTGATAAATTGGGTAGAGACCGCCATTGCCGGTATAGCGCACGCCCAGACGCCGCCCGCACGTCCCGCAAATCAACAGGCCCTGCAGCAAACAAAAACCCTCTCGAGCTGGTCCCGCGAGGACTTCACAATTGGTCCGGTTCGCCGCCAAGCGTTGACGGTTGGTGAGGAATTGTTCGCAGGTGATATAGCCGGGATGGTGATCAGGAATGACGACGCGCCACTCATCCTGCGGCATGCGACGGGACCGAGTGCAGATCTCGCCGGCCGGCCCAATTTGCTTGCAAGCTTGGTATCGCCCGAACACGTAGGTGCCGGCGTAAGATGGATTGGCAAGGATTCCGAGCACCCTCGAATGGGTCAGTCGACCCCAAAGCAGTTTGCCGTCCCAGGCGCCGCCGTACGACCGACGTGGAAAGCGAAGGCCGAGTTCCTGGAAGCGTTGGACCACGGCGTATGCAGTGCTCTCTCGCTCGAACAGTTCGAAGACCGTTCGAACCGCACCCTGCACTTCCTGGTCCGGATCGAGCGCGATCTTATCGTCGTCGAAAACAAAGCCAACCGGCAGAGAGAAGCGCAGCTCACCTTTGCGCGCCTTGTTGAGCTTACCGCCGTGGAGGCGCGCGCGGATGATGTGCAGCTCTGCTTGGGCGAACGTCCCCTTCATGCCGAGCACAAGGCCGTCGTTGAACTCGGCCGGATCGTAGCAGCCATCCTCGTCGATCACGAGCGTGCCGGAGATGGCGCACAACTCGAGCAGGCGATGCCAATCCTGGTTCGATCGCGCCAGCCGCGAGGCTTCCAGGGAGAAGATCGCTCCGACTTGGCCCAGCGCCACGTCGCTGACCAACACCTTGAAGTCCTCGCGACCGGTCGTTCGCGCACCGGATTGGCCGAGATCCCGGTCGAGGATCCGGATCCGCTCCGGGCTCCAGCCGAGAGACTGTGCTTTGCCCGCCAGATTGTACTGACGTTCGGTGCTCTCTTGGTTGAAGCGGACCTGCCCCATCGTCGACTGACGAATGTAGATGCAGGCTTCCCGCGACAGATGTCGATCGGCAATCTTGGAGATCATCATGAGCGGCTCCCTCCGGGTTGGACGGCGGGGCGCCACCAGCAAGATAGGCTTCGATCATGTTGGCGAGGATGACGCCCGCCTTGGCGACGTCGAGGCCTGTGACGGCCGGATCCATCTAGTCGAGACTCTCGCGACGGCGCAGAAGCTCGGCGTTGATCGCACAGATCTCGTTGAGCATTTGCTGCAGCTCGCGAAAATTGCCAAGAAACTCGGCAACCTGATCGTGGCTCGCATTCGGCACGTAGCCAAGTCGTGGTCGCTCGCCGGTTCGGCTGATTGTGGACAGATATCGCTTCGGGCCGTGCCCAGGTCCGTCGACGCAATGGCAGTTCGGCCGCCCGCAGCGCTTGTAGGTCTCGATCAGTGAACCGCGCAGTATTTGCTCGAGCGGGGGCAGGCCACCCACAAGCCGGTGGCGACGTTTGCGCAGCGCCGCGGAGGACACATGTTGCATGTCGGCCGGACCGAATCAGATAGATGTCCGATCGATTCAGAACTCGCGCCATCAGTCAAGTCCATCATTGCAAGTCAATGACGTAACGAGCTCGGCGAGTGCCAATAGTCCGAAGGCGTCTATCGGCAACGGTTGGGCGCCGGTGGGCACTGCCTGAGCGCCGGGAGGCGCCCAGTCGGTCCATTCGCGTGGCATGGCAAACGACCCCAAATCCGCATGGCGTAGGCTCAGCGTCTCGACGCCAGAGACTCTCCTCACCTTCAGGACAACGAAGCGATGACCGCGAAGCGGATGAAAGGGATGGGTTACTTCAGCCGAACCCAAAGGCTGACGGAGCCGAAGTGCAGTTCGATGGGACTGTGGCGACGATACGCGACCGGGTTGTACAGACGGCGGCGATGTTGGTGCTTGAGCCCATCTTCGAGGCCGACCTGCAGCCTGAGCAATATGCGTACCGCGCCGGCATGAATGCGCTGGACGCGGTCAAGACCGTGCACCGCCTAATCAACACCGGGTACACGGCCGTGGTCGACGCTGATCTGCGTGGCTACTTCGATGAGATTCCGCACGGACCACTGATGAAATCGGTGGCGCGCCGGATCACCAACCGGCAGGTCCTGCACCTGATCAAGATGTGGATCGAGGCGCCGGTGGAAGAGACGGACGATCGCGGACGAAAACATCGAACCACGCGAAATCGGGATGAGCATCGCGGCATTCCGCAGGGCTCCCCGATCTCTCCGCTACTGTCGAACCTGTACATGCGACGGCTGGTGTTGTGGTGGAAGCAATCAGGCACGCGGCAACGGTTGGGAGCCGTCATCGTCAACTACGCCGACGATCTGGTGATCTGCTGCAAGGGTACGGCCGATCTTGCCATGCAGACGATGCGAGAGGTGATCAAGAAACTGCAACTGGAGGTCAACGAAGACAAGACGCGCATCTGCCGTGTACCGGGGGAAAGCTTCGACTTCCTGGGCTACACGTTCGGGCGGTGTTACTCCCGCAAGACCGGGAAGGCCTATCTGGGCACGACGCCATCGAAGAGGAGCATCAAGCGAATCTGCGATGCGATCAGTGCCGAGACCGGCCAACACACGAAGACGATATCAGCCGAGAAGCTGGTGAAGCGACTCAACTTCAAACTGAGCGGATGGGCGAACTACTTCCATCTTGGGCCGGTCTCCAAGGCCTACCAAGTGGTCGAGGCCCATACCAACTATCGGCTGCGCCAATGGTTATGCAGAAAGCACCGGGTCAATGGCAAAGGGATCAGTCGCTACCCCGACCAGTACCTCCACGAAACCCTGAGGCTGGTCCGGTTGCCGGGGCTGACGCGTAACCTGCCGTGGGCGAAGGCATGAGTGCTTGTCCGAGAGCCGGATGCGCTAGTCGCGCATGTCCGGTTCGATGAGGGGAGTGTGGAAACGGGGACCATGGCTCGGCCGTTCAGGCACCGCCAGACGAAAGGGGCGGAAACAGATACGCCGGACCTAACGTCTACCGCGCCACACTCCTACTCTACCGCCCAGGATGGCGTGTGAACCGATCACACCGGTTCGCTGAACCGGGCGAGACACTGGTGCATCCTTGTTCAAGGACCGATGAGTTCTGACGCGGTTGTAATAGTCCGCATAAGATCGGAGGATTCGGCGCAAATGCATCTCGCCCAAGACAATGATGTGGTCCACACACTCACGCCGGATCGATCCGATCAGCCGTTCGGCAAAGCCGTTCTGCCAGGGCGAGGCTGGTGCGGTAGGCTTGTCCCGGATGCCCATGGCGCACAATCGGCGCGTGACGACGCCAATGTCCCTATCGCAAACTTAATCTGACTAGCAGTTGATCGAAAATCGGGCGATGCTGTTGCGGGATGATAGATCTTGTCAGGCTCATTGTTTGGACGGTGGTAGATCTGTTTCGGTCCTGGGCAGCGCTCGAGGCGGAAATCCTGACGTTGCGGCAGCAGATAAACGTTCTGCGGCGAACCGCTCCTAAGAGACAAACCTTCAGCGCCATCGACCGATTGATTTTTGTTTGCCTGTATCGGCTTCTCCCTGGCGTTCGCGATGCGCTGGCGATTGTCAAGCCGGAGACGGTAGTCAAATGGCATCGCGCTGGCTTCCGTGTATATTGGCGATGGAAATCGAAACCGCGGGGTGGCAGGCCAACAGTTCCGTTGGAGATACGCAAGCTTATCCGCGAGATGAGCATTGCCAATCCTCTGTGGGGAGCGCCTCGAGTCCATGGAGAACTCCTCAAGCTCGGCATCGAAATCGGACAAACCAGCGTGGCCAAGTACATGGTCAGACGACGAGACCCGCCGTCCCAGGGGTGGAGGACATTCCTCCGCAACCACGCTGACGGGATCGCGGCGATGGATATGTTCGTCGTGCCGACGATCTCGTTTCGCCTGCTCTATGGATTGCTGATCATGGGGCATGGCCGGCGATATATTCTGTGGTTTGGTGTCACAGCGCATCCAACCGCAGAATGGATCGCAAATCAGGTCACGGAAGCATGCGGGTGGGAACAGGCTCCCCGCTATCTCATTCGTGACCGGGACGGGGCCTATGGGGAGATCCTTATTCGCAGACTCCGATCGATAGGCATCCGCGATCGACCGACGTCGCCACGCTCCCCGTGGCAGAACGCATATGCTGAAAGGCTGATCGGTTCGATCCGCAGGGAATGCCTTGACCACGTCCTCGTATTCAGCGAGCGCCACCTTCGTCACCTGCTGCTCTGTTACATGAAATATTACAATGCGACCCGCACGCATCTATCCCTGGAGAAAGATGCACCGGTCTCGCGCGCGGTCGATCGCGCCGGACACATTCGTTGTCGCCCAATCTTGGGCGGACTTCATCATCACTACGTCCGGGTTTAGGGTTTCGGTACACACAACCGGCGTTCCGAAGTCGTGTTGTATAATGAGACGCGCACTCACTTGGCCTTGGAGAAGGATGCGCCCCTATCGCGCACCGTAAAGAGGGCAGGGCGTATTCTTTGCCGCCCAGTCGTCGGCGGATTGCATCACGAATATGTCCGGATTGGATTTCCGACAGGCACAGCTGCGTGATGTCGGGTCTTGAGGGGATGAGCGGACCTGACTCCAAAGCGCCCCAAGGTTCGTTGACCCTTCTCGAACATTGCGGGCAGGTATCGGGCAAGCGCTCTAGCATCCGCCGAGCAGTCAGCACCCCGGGACGGTTAGCGCGCCCCTCAAACCATCATCGGCGGCGGGCGACGGCAACTCCCAACAGGAACGCGATTAACAGCGAACCAAGAGGCGCTTCCCGCGCGATATTGCTCAAGATGCTCAACGGCATCCCAGGCTTTCGACCCGCTTCTATCGCGCCGCTAACTCGATGGACTGTCCCTTTCACGGCGTCGGAGACTTCCGCGAAGGTGGATTTTGGTTCTGCGACGGGATCCAAGCCTTCATAAGCGAAAGGGGCCAGCGGGATGTCATCACTCACGATTTAATCTCCAAGCCAACAGAAAGCCAATCAATCAGAGCGTGAATTGTTTCGATATGGCCATCTTGACCGTTATCGCGAGCGCTGCGGCGGGCGGCTCGGCGGGCGCGTCATCAATAGCGCCAACGCAAAGCCGATCGCGCCTGCGATCAACATCGAACCGAGCGGATTGTCCTGCACCTTCTTCGCAATCGCTTGCGAGCCGTCACGGAAAGTATCGCCACTGTTCTCATAAGCGTCTTTCGCGTAGCTGACGGCGGTATCCGTAGCTTCGCGCGCTGCATCCTTGGCCTGGCCGTACAGGTTCTGCGCTGTGCCTGTCGCTTCGCGGACGCGGCCTGCTGCCTCGGTCTTTGCGTCGCCGGCGATATCGCCGACGGTGCCCTCCACCTTACCGGCGAAATCCTTCGCCGAGCCTGCAATTCGATCCTTGTCCATGGCGCACACTCCCTAAGATGAAGTCCCCGGGAGCTAACCAACAAGGTCAGTTTCCGTTCCCGCGCGCACAGAAAGCCGGTTTTGCAAATGTTGTGTGGCCTAACGCTCTTAACATTCAAATTGCGGGTGTCCGGACGGCGCCGGACGGAGGGTACTGGCCTGTTTCCGACGACAGTGGCCTAGTTTGAAAGTGAGCAATTTTGAACAGACGATCGTAGTGCATATCTGCTGTTTGGTAGTCACCGAGACCAAATAGATATGTCGCCTACCATCTTCACCATGGAGCCATGAGCACCGCAATCGCTGCGGAAAGCCTGATCTGCCACCCCACATTCAGGCGTGCAGACCCAAGAAGCTTGCAACAAAGATGATAACTACCACTACGCCGATGATGTAAAAAATGTTCATTGTGTGCTCCGATCGAGGTATGCGCGATTTCAATATGAAAGCGCGGCGCTTGAATAGGAAACGTCTGGGCAGGACGGTACGTTCCATCGTTCACTGAAGGAGCCTATTTCGATGATCGCCCAACATCGATCAACGGTTGCGCACAGATCTTCATTTGCGGGTGCGACGGCAGCTGAAAGGTGGTCAATTTTATACAGGCTCACATTTGCTATTGGGTGCTCTTGCTTCCCGCGCGGTTCGGTACGTCAGCTCATGCGCGACATGAGCCGCCTGCGACAATACCATTCACCTCGTCCGCGCGCTGGGGCGGTTTCTTTGGGCCGGGTAATGGCGATCTGGAGCGGGACGTAAGCGTATCCAACATTAGCTCAGCTGGAGGTGGCCGATGTCACATTATTATTTCGATATCAAAGACGGCCATAGGTTGGTGGACCCATCAGGTTTGAACTTCAAAGATGATGACGACGCCATCGCGAAGGCAAAGGGGATCGCGCGCGCGGCCAACTAACTGGCCTTCTTCAAACTCGCATCAATCCGACTTTGGTTGCGCGCTCAATGGGCGTATGATGATCGTGGCGCAGTGTTCGCGGTGTGTCGCCGGAGCTAGAACGGCAATTCGATAATGCTCCAAAGAACGCGAAAGAGTCAGTTTATCACCAATGACCGCGACTGCGACCCCAGTAACCGCCGCCACCGAACAAGAGGACTAGCAAAACGATAATCAGGATCATTTCCATGGGAGTTCTCCCTTGATGGCGATGGGCACTATTTGCTGCATATCAAGCATTCAACGGCGTCGTCAAAGTGTTGTTCCCGATAAGCATGCAACCCCCAACTTACATAGCGGTGGTGTGAGCAATTTCGCTCACTGCTTACCCAAGTTCGAGCGCGCGATGCGATTCGGAAATAATCGCGCACATCGTGGCGGCCCGCCTTCAGAGGGCGACTGCCTGGCAGATCGCGGCTGCGTGGCCTTTGTTTGAAGCGATCGCCGCTTAATAGCGGAACATCTCTTCTTGCAGGTTGTTGGCTTCTCACAACTCCAGAGGAGAGATGACCAAGTTAAAACTTCTTGCCGCCGCTGCAGTGCTTTCAACCGTTATGGTCGCGCCAGCAATGGTACAGCATGTATTACCGAGGCCACGACGGTTACCGCGACCGTGGACCGGTTGATGCCGCCGCCGGTATACCGGGTTCGCAGTCGGAACAGCCGCCGCTATTGCGACAGCGCCGTTCCGCGATTCATATGCATAGGATAACGGCTACGGTTACGCCGCCCGCAATGCCTTCGTCTGTCAGCCTGGAACCTGGTTCCGTGGCGAAGACGGTCGCCGACACCTCTGTCAGAAGCGTCACTGCAATAAAAAGGCGGCTCGAATGGACCGCCTTCCACATCGATGCTGTCCGTCCCAACTCGCCGTGTTTAGGATGCCAGGAAGCAAACCAACGCCCACCGGCCCAATGAGAACGCAACCAATCGAGAACGGCGCGACAATGCCGACACCAATGCTGCCTATGATGCCAACGGTCGGAGAGCATAGGAAGGCGCCACAACCGAAACAACACCCGACAAGGACGGAAGCAGTCCGCGCCGCGAAAGCGAGAATAACGCGGCGGAGTTCCCTGCAAAAACAGCGGGAAGCCCTGAAGGGCTGAATGCCGCACGACTTCGACAATTAAAGACCGTTAGTTTCTGGAGTCGATCTCCCGATCGAGATAGCGAAGGTACGACAGTCCGGCCACCGTCAAGCGGTGTTCGTCTTTTTCACCCTCGATGTACATTTTCATCAGATGCTTGGAAAGCCGTTCGCGGGCGCCTTTCGTCTCGGAGCGGTCTCCTAGAGCGCCGTATATGCTCAGCGCGCGATCGACGGGTAGAATGTTCGTTGGATAGCCTCAGGATGGTTCGAGCTCTGAATAGGTAAGGCTCGTTGCTCCGTATCGTTCCGGGAAAAATGCATTATCTAGTGATGCAATTTTAGGCGTTGAAATGTGCTCTCCTGATCACCAGGCGACCGACCGCAAGCCTACCAAGCGCCAGTGCACCGATGGCGACAGCGCCAAACGCCGCCGCTCCCACAGCAAGCGCCAACACGCTAGCCGGGGAGATGGCTCTGGATTGTTTCGTGACTTCGCGAGAAATTGGTGACCTCCTGCGAAACAACAGCTATTTGCGTCAGTTGTTCGGCAATAAAGGCGCTGACGTTTTTTGCTTCCGCACGGCTTAGCGTCATGTTGGGCACTTTCGGATGCGGCTCAAGCAGCAACGAGGCGACCTTTTCAACATTAGCGCGGTACGAGTCGCAAACGGCCAGACGGTTCCGATATCGATGATCTCGGATGCGACATTATTTCGAGCAACATGAGCAATATTGATCAGAAGGTTCGGGTCGCGAGCGCGCATGCTGGCTGTATCACGACCCTGCCTGTGGCACCTTTCGGTGATTGAGAGTTCGGTCGCGCTCCCGCCTCAAGAGGTTCGGAGCCGGCGGTCGTCGTTAGCAGCTTCGTGATCTCGACTCGCTTGCACGGCTCATCGCGCCCTAGGTGATGATGCAGTTCATGAGGGTGCCCCAAATTCACTGACGCCGATAAGCGAGGGCAACGGAGGATGTTATGATCACAAACTATGCATCAACGTTCCTTGCGTGCGGAGGGATTTTCGTTCTTTCCTTCGTTGCAATTTGGGCATTTTGGTTTGCGGAGCGACTGCGAGGAGCGAGTGCTCCACACTTGTGAAAGCCATATCTGACGTCGACGTGCTGCTTTCCCAAATTGCCGTGGAACCTTCCAAGTGTTCGCGACGTCGTTCACCGAGAGAACGCAAACCCTCGAGGACTTATTCTCGCATAGGAGCGTGTCATCGAGGTTGACCTAATGAGTGCCATATATCCATTGAGCGCCCACCGCCGCTTTGAACGGAAGTGGGCTAGAACGCATTAATTCGCTAAGACACCTCCACGGCGAAATTGCTGTTGGGACCGAGCGAACGTTGCAATCCGTATTGAACAATGACCATTTAATCCCGGTAAGAGCGATCGTAGCCCGGCAACAACTTGATCAGTGGTGTTGGCGCAGGATGACCCAGACATGCAAACCCAAGCGGAGTTGAACGCCCATGGGAGGGCCGGAGTGACCGCGATGGCGTAGGCCGTTACCGCCGTGTTTGCGTCCGATCAAGCGATACGAGTGCAGTTGACTGCTTTTGACAACGCATATGCCGAAAGGCTGATCGGTTCGATCCGGCGCGAGTGTTTGGACCACATCATTGTCCTGGACGAGGAACATCTGCGTCGGATTCTGAAAAACTATGCGGACTATTACAACGGCGTGAGAACGCATCGGTCATTGAACAAAGATGCGCCTGTCTCTCGCAAGGTTCAGCGATCCGGCGTCATAAATTCGCGCGCCATACTGGGCGGACTTCATCGTCAATACGTTCGGATTTAGATTTTCGGTACACACAGGCATGTCACATGACCTTCATCTTACGAAACATCCGCCATCTGTTCGCGGTGCAGATCTCAAGCCAGCCTATGAAATGCCGGCGGCAAAGGCTCGCGCACGAGTTCACTTAGATTTAGGACCTCGCCGCTTTCCGTGATGTCCGAGACCAGAACCTCGACAAAGGGATGCTGGCGGTTGGCCGCGGCGCCACGGTGGTATTTCGCGCTCACGATCCGCTCAAGCGCCGCAAGGTTCAGCTTGCCAAGGGCGTTGTACTGACTGCGGAACAGACTTTGTCTTCCTCCAAGGTGCTCAATCGACTCGGCCCAGACGTCCATCACCTTGCGGCCGATGAACGCTTCGACCGGTTCAGTTCCGTCCCGCGCGAGAAGCCGCAGCCCGTCCATGTTGTGCGGTCCGTCATCGACGCCGAATTTCGTAAGTGACATATTTTTTGTAAGTGACATGGGGAATCCTCCTTGTTGCCGACGTTGGTTCACCTCGGCAGTCCGTCGGGGACTGCGCCTCCCTCATCGTCCCATCGCGACAGAGCCGCGGCGCGCGATTTTGCGTCGCGATGCGCACCCTCCGTCGAAGCCTTTTTGCGACCGGCACCATTCTTATGCTTGTGCAGAAAGCGGGCAATCTGCCCGCGAAGCGCCGCTGTATCCAATAACTCTCCGACCGATGCGGCGGTGTCGAAGATCTCACGTTGCATGGACTTCGGCAGCGCGTTCCATTGCATGATGACGGCTGCGCCGAGACATCGCAAGACGTGCTCCTCTTCGGCTGCAAGGGCCAAGCCGCGAGCGCGATCGTGTTCCGCTGCGTTCACGGCGCTGTCGTAATTGTCAGCCAGTCCCTGTTCGCTGTCGGCGAGCGCTGAGTGGCGATCCCTTAGTTTCTGAAATTTGCCGCTTTCGCCCAGATCGCTCGAACGCTTGATCAGTTCGCCGTATGCGGCTGCCTTTTCGCGGTGCTGCTGAGATCTGAACATGCCGGGTCCTTTCGTTGGAGTCTCCGCGCATTCTGACCAATCTCGATGGTTGACGAGGATAGGCTTTTATATGGGGATCAGAGGTCGAATAACGAGCACCCGGTGACAAATCACCACATCATATGTCACCAGCACGAACCCGATGGCGCGCGTGGGTGTTGGCGCCACGTGACGAGCTTCATCGCTGGCAACCGTTCCTGACGAATACGGGTTGGAACTGTTGTCGCCGGGATCGCTTGATTAAAGGCGACCGGATGCTATGCCCCTTGGCATCCGATGAATGACGGCCTCAGTACGCCCCCGTGCTGGGGCCGTTCTTTCCCTGAAATCAGCTTCTAGCGCGGGGCCCGCAAGCCGGGCGATGCCAGCCATTCATCGATATGCGAGGCGGTCTCCACCAGGCGCGCCTTGCGAAGCATCGCCTCACGTTCGGGCCGGGTCGCAGCGCTGGCGCGTTATCCGTTGCTGGCGGATCCCTAGCTAAGCTAGGGGGCAAAGTGTCCAACGCAGGAGATCGCGGAACAGCGGGTCAGATTGGTTATGTTGGACAAGCGGCATTAACTCTCCTGATACAGGCGGGAGCTTGCAGCACTCTCAGTCACCGATATCTGCCAGAGGCAGAGCGGTGATATCAGAACTAGATATCCTTTCAGCCCGGTCGTCGATTCAATTCGGTACGCTCCGAGCGAATGCAAATACGGTCTGGCTTCCGCAATACCCGAATACGGGCTTATGCCGCCGCCGAAGTCAGCGAAGCCATCGGCACGTCGAGTGCGTAGACGAAACCGGTGGACGCATAGGTCAGCCGCACGTCGCCCCGGAGCTGCCTGCCGAGCGTCTCGATCAGCCGTGTCCCGAAGCTGCGCTTTTCGGGCGGGCGAACCGCCGCACCGTTCTTCTCAGCCCATGTGAGGTGCAGGCGCTGCGACTGCTGATCCAGCGTCCAGTTGATGTCGACGCGCCCTTGCGGGACCGACAGGGCGCCAAACTTTGTGGTGTTAGTGCAAAGCTCGTTGAGTGTCATCGCGATGGCGATGACGGCGCCCGACATCATCCGGATATCGGGTCCCGAAATCGAGAATTTCGGCTCGTCGGGATTATCGAAGGCTTCGGTAGCGCTACGGACAATCGTGCCAAGGTCTGCGCTGCTCCATCTTGCCTGCAAAAGGAGGTCGTGCGCGCGTCCGAGTGCGAGTAGCCGGCCCTCGATCGCTTGCTGCGCGTGCTCAGCAGCTGGCAGATGGCGCAGACTCTGCGAGACGATGGCGCCAACGGTCGCAAGCGTATTCTTGATACGGTGGTGCAGTTCCTCAAGGATCAGCTTCTGCAGCTTGTCGGACGCCTCGCGCTCCCTGGCGTCGATGCCGGCCGTGGCAAGCAAACCCCGTGCATCAATCTCGGCTTGCGCGAGCAGAAGCCGCAGGCTGACGTTCTCTTCCGCGAGATCGTCGTAGTGCTGTGCTGCGCCGCTTGCGGGACGCGGGTCGGTTCGGAGATCGGCTTCAGACATCACCGATTGTATCATCATAGGCTGGGTACCGCACTGATCTTCGGGGGCTGGGATTTTGCCGAAATCACGCGCCTTGGGCCGTATTAGGCGTGAAAAGCACGGGCGTCTCAGGTGTAGCCGATCATGTCGCGCATTTCGGCTATCACTTCCCCGGCATTGAGCGGCTTGCCGAGAAACCTGCTGCGGGGAGGAAGATCGAGGTGTGGCAGGTTCAATTGCCCCGATACCACGATGATCCTGATCGCCGGCCAACGCTCATGCACGGCATGCGCAAGCCCGACGCCGTCCATTTGGCCAGGCATCTGGATATCGGTGCATATCAGTGCGACGTCGGATCGGGATTCCAGGATGGCGACGGCTTCGGCGGCATCCAGCGCCTCGAGTGGCGTGTATCCGGCGTCTTCCACCATATCGAGCACGCGCATGCGGAGCACCATCTCGTCCTCGACAATGAGAACGACGGCGGGAATGCATGCACGATCAAGTGCCATCATAAGGGCGCTCGCGGGGGAATGGCGATCGACTTGGATAGGTGTTCATATGGGACAAGTATCTCGCGGCCCATATGATCCCTGCTGACTTAACAATGACACCAAAAGCTCGGTGCCAACGGACTAAGCCTCCGTCATACGTCCGGTACGCCGCGCTTGCCGCAGAGCCATTCGTGCATTTCAGCGGCATTTCGAAGGACGACTGCTTTGTGAGTAACCTCGTTGCGCTCGTCCCCTGGCGGCATCTCGCGAGCCTCGTCCAGGGCGGTCACCGCCCTGGCGTCCAGATCGTGCGCCAGCGACGATTGGGATTGTTTAATCCGAGATAGCCCGTCCTGCAGTGAAGCCGCGCTACGCTCGATCACCATTGAATAACCATCGCAGCGGCGACCAGCAGCACAAGAAAGATCGGCATCAATACCGGAGGTACCAGCCACTCACGAAGATTGAATGCGGGGAATTTTGGCATATGACCGCCCTTTTGGTTGAGGCGGGAGCGCAACGCTCTCAGTCACCGATAACAGCCCGGGGCGCGCGGTGATATCTCAGATATAGCGACTATCTGCCGAATAGCGAGGAGAATCGCAATTTGTTTTCTGGGAGTTGCCTGGCAGGCTTGTAATGCTGCATTGAGTGGCCATCTCAGTCCAAGCGCCTTCGTATTGCTTCAGCATCGCCTTTACGGCAGCGCGAAGCTTAGCCACGCCAAATCTTGTCAACGACATTGACCAACCGCACATCGCTTCGATGTGCGCGTCTCGAGGCCGTTGAACCAGACCTCGACAGGGGTCGTGTGAAGGCCCGGTGAGACGCGTGGCTTGACGCCTGATAATCCGATCGGTGGTAAGCCATGATTGAGTTTCCAAATCATAGCCGCGCTTATGACCAGACACGGCGAGCCGTGCGGTTCTGGGGGCACGACAGCGCGCTGGAAGCGACATTCTTTATAGAAAAGGGCGCATTGAGGCGAATTCAACCAGATGCCCGCCCCGACGGGTCCGGTTTCCTGAACGCGTTCGATTGCAACCGTGATGTGATATGCGCGGCGGCCGCGAAGGTTTACGTCCGTGGAGGTCGGGGATCTTACGATCTGGTCGCTGCAGATTGTCGAAAATGAACGTTTGATCTGATTAGCCGAGGCGACGTGGCAGACCGGGCGGGCGCTCCGTTAGTCGCGAACAGAAACGGCAAGCGCTCAACCTGCTGGAGGATGCCATGGATACCAGTTCAGTGCCGACTTTCTTGGCCTGCGGAGCATTTTTCGCTCTCTCGTTCGTTACGATCTGGGCCTTTTGGTACGTGGAACGGCTGCGGGGAGCAAACGCCCCTCACGTGTAAAAAAGCCGGCCAAGTTGAGCGCCACATGTCGGAGTGCCGGCTCGATGCCGGCTGACCACCCGCTCCGAGCTATCTTGAGTTTGCATCGGAAAAAGCCGCGGCTTTGCTCGTATTCGGACTGTTGTCGGCTTTCTCAGTAGCGATCGGTGCCGATTCCGACGCTGACGCCGGGGGCGTGGATTCCGATGCCGCCGCCGTCCCCATAACCGCGGCGCTCGATATAACGCTCGCGACGGGGAGCATACCCGTATGAATCACTGTGTTCACGGATAATGACACGGCGTTCACCACGTTGGCGTCAGCACTGGCCTGCCTCATTGCAAACCATGCGGACGTTTTGAATGTCGCTCTCTGGAGCGACTGATGCGTTCGGAGAAAGCGGTGCGGCGGAAGCGGCTGTCACCAGAAGGGCACTTGCGCCGGCTGCCAGATAGATCGCGAGATTCTTCATAATATCTCTTTCCAAAAGTATTGTGTCAGCGAGTCAAGATGCTGGCGGGGGAATGGTTCCAGTAGCAGCCCGTCATTGTGATATTCGCGTGTAATGCGGTCCCCGTCGATACTCTGGAGCTTTGTACCGCGGGCCTAGGAGACGGTGGAATCTGCCGGCCAAGCGGTGCTGTCCTAATCTAAGCCGGACACCCGCTCTGGCAAATTAGAACACCCATACAACGGCGCAAAGCCCAATAATGCTTGGTGGCGTTGCGGGACATCGGGAAGACCAATCCCCGGTTTCCTGCCGTAGCACACGAAGATTGCCAAGCGTAGCAAATCGCTCAGAGCATTTTCTCATGCGTGCCAGCAGTCGACGGAACGCATTTCGGTTCGAGCGTTTGCAATCCTGCCGGCGACGCAAAAACCCGCATGCCATTCGCCGGTGGTGATCGCCGAGATAGCTCTCTGCCTTGGCCCATAATCTGGACGCGGTCATAAACGTCGTCGGGACCAAGCCCTTGATGGCTGCGATCACGGTATTGCTTGTCGGCAGTCATTCTGTTCGGCTGTTATGTGCTGCTCAATGGCGTTCAGGGCGATAACTCCGCAACCATGGCCCCGAGAACCTGACACTCATTCGATGACGCCTCGCGCGCCTTTGCGCTGCGGCCGCCAGGGTTTACGTGCGCGGTAGCCGGGGGTCCTACGATCTGCGCGAGTCCAACTTTCGAAACGGTCCTCAATCCGCCGAGCAGAGACCTTCATAAGTCGCGACCGCGTTCAATCGGGGGCGCGATCGAGCTGCATCGTTGTCGGCTTGATGATCTACGGGCGCCATCACTTCGCGCCTAAAATTTGCTTCACGAGATGGGCTGTTTTTCCGGAACAATACGAAGCAGTGAACCTTACCTGTTGAGAGACTGAAATGATCCTGTGAGTTAAATCCAATGAGCATTCTCCCCGTTGATCGCGCGCTGAACCTATACGGCACACTTGCAAACCGTTCCGAGACCAAGGGGGCCCGTGAACGGCTTTCCAGGCATCTGATGGATTTGTACCTAGGGGGCGAAAAAGACGAGCACCGCTTGACGGTGCATGGACTGTCGTACCTTCACGAGCTGGACCGGGCAATTGACTCCAGAAACTAACAAGCATCTGTGGCCGGGATTAGCGCTCTTGAGCTTGTCGCTGCTTCCGCAGGGAATTGCGCCGCATAATTCTTGCTCTCGCGACGCGGGCTGCTTCCATCCTGGCTTGCTGGTTTTTCGGCAGGGGCGTCCTCTGCGGCCTCATGTACTCACCAGCGACCGCTACCGACGTCTACACCGATGCTCACGCCCGGGGCACCGAAGCCAATGCCGGAGCGCGGCTGGTCGTCATAGTAACCGCGCCTCTCGATGTACCGCTCGCGGGGAGCATAGTTGTACGAATCGTCGTAGCCCTGCTGGATAACCACGCGCCGCGATCCACGGGACCGGTAGCAACGGCCGGAGTCATCGCAAACTAGGCGCACTTGCTCCACGTTCGGCTGGTTCATGCCGAGATACGTGACGTCGTTGGTAAACACGTCGGCAGCCATGGCGCTGTTCGCGAACAGAACGCCTGCGCCAGCCAAGATTGCAATATTGATCCTTCTCATGGGTAGCCTCCATCTGGTCGGTAACAATACCGCCGAGGGATCAATATTGTGAGATCAACTTCGTTCCAGTCATCCCGGTCAATTTGGGAAGAACGCCTCATTAAATACTGGGAAGTGAGCAAAATTGATCAGCGAGTCATAATGCCGAGTCGGCATACTGCTGCGATCACCGCACCGTTCCGGCACCCACCGGAGACAACTCGGCAGCGCTCAGGCCTGATTTAACCGGAGGCAAAGGACGATGACATGACAGAACTGACGCGCAACGATATCGATAGTCACGATTGGGCTGCCCGGGCATCTGAAGCTCTGGCACAGGCCAAAAAGTTGCCGCCCGGATTGAAGCGATCCGAAGCCATCAGAAAAGCAGCACACCTTCGCATTGCCGCAGACATGAAAAACTGGCTAACGGCGAAATGAGCCAGCGGCGTGATGCATTAGCTCGCTGACGGGCGATCCACGCCAGCAGGATTGGCGAACTATTGGCCGAAATAGACCACTCGAAATTCGGCATATACCTGCACGAGCCGCCCTAAGAAGTAAGTTTCGAAAACAGCGCAATATTGACCAGTGTCCGGCACCGAGACCCGGCGAAACGGGCTATGACCACTTCGAGCCCCCGTCATGCGGTCAACCTCAATCGCTTCTGCCGCTGCGGCATCGCAATAATGAAATTCTGCGACGGAGCTTTGTTCTCCTCTAGGAGTCCGTCCAGATAGGTGCTGCGACGGGCATTTATTGGCATGTTAGCCGGCTCAGGCAGCCTTTGCGAGGGTGAACAGCTTCAGGAGGTTGTGGGCGGTGCAGATCATGGCCCACTCGGCACGCACTTTTTCGACACCCCGCAGCAGGAACTGGCGGAAGCCGCGTGCCTGTTTGATCTGTCCGAAGACCGGTTCGACCACTTGCTTTCTCAATCGGTAGGGCGTTTCGAAGCCGCCATCGTCGATCTTCTTTCGCATCCGTTGGGTCAGCGGTCCGCCGATTTTTCCGTTCGCGGCTGTCGGGTGTTTGGCGCGTCCAGGCGCGACATAGCCGTCAACGCGATGTGCTTCGAGCGCTTCGAGATTGGATTCGCTGCAGTAGCCGGAGTCCGCTGAGGCCTGCTCCGGCGTGCGGCCGAGATTGTTCTCGATGGCCTCGATCAGGGGCACCAGCTGGCCCTGATCGTTGCCGCACTGCGTCAGTTCGTGCGCGACAATGATCTGGGCGCCTGCGTCGACGGCGGCCTGTGCATTATAGGCCTGAACGAAGCCATCCTTCGACTTCATGATGCGGCTTTCCGGATCGGTGAAGTTGCGTTGCGACTTGGGATCAGGCTGGTCCGACGCCGGCGCCGCCGGTTTGCCCGGCTTCTTGCGGCCTTCGGCTTGGCGCTGCTGTTCCTTTTCGGCCTCGATGCGACGCTCTTCCTCCGCGGCCAGCCTGGCGTCGGCCTCCAGCGCCGCCATCGCCTGCTGGATCTTCGCCAGCCGCTTCTCCTTGTCGCCAGCCCAATCCGGCAGCTCGTCGCCGCGTTTGTCTTTGCCGAAAGTCTCGTCCTCCTGAGCATCCGCCGCCTCAGCGGCCGCCAGCATGCGAGCGACCTCGGCTTTCAATTCCGCCTCGCGTTTCTTCATGCGCTCATAACTCATCGCTTTATGTTTCGACGCGTTCGCTTTGATCTTCGTGCCATCCAGCGCGACATGGCCGAGTTTGACCAGCCCTGCCGTCTCGCACAACTTCAGAACCTGCAGGAACAGTGCGCCGAGCGCCTTCAAATGCCGCTTGCGGAAGTCGCTGATCGTGCGAAAATCCGGCGGATCGAGCGCGACAATCATTACAAAATCATTCCGTTCGCGGCAGGCCTTCGCGATCCGCCGCGATGAATACAGCCCACTCGCATAGCCGTGCAGCACAAGCGCCACCATCATGCGCGGGTCGAACGGCGGCTGCCCGAGCCCGCTCACATAGCTGCCCGTGATCTCCTTGAGATCGAGGCTCTCCCGCACCAGTTCAACGATAAACCGCGAGACATGGCCTTTCGGCACGAAGTCCTGCACATTCGGCGGCAGAAGCAGCGTCTGATCGATATTCCAGGGGCGAAAATACTTGCTCATCGCCCAAGGTTGAATCAGACTCGCTCAGAATTGAACAGCCACTATTCGGACAGGCTCCTAGGCTGCGCAATCAAACGGAGCACGAAGCCCACTTAAATGGCAACGAGGAAGGTTGTACCGGTATTGCACTTTGCGCATTCAAAGGTGCGCAGATCGAAACCAGGTTTGTCCGGCTCAACGCAGGCCAACCTCATCGGTTTGCCGCATCCAGAGCAGTTCATAATTCCGAACTCCGCAACACTAAAAATTTGATTGGATTGATTCGATAGCATGATACTCCCCTTAAGACCAGGCGGGAGCGCGACGCTCTCAGTCACCGATTGTTGCCAGTGGTGGGACGGTGATCGAACCAACATACGCTTAGGGTTCCATCCACGCTGGTCAATATTGCTCGCTTTCAAAAACTAGAGACTCTTTCCCGAAGCGGAGAATAGGACCTCCCCGCCGCGGTGGGCTCAGAAATGAGGGCGGCTCTTAAGCCGCCCTCTCGTTTGCTTGTAGTTTGCTTGTAGTTTGCCTGACGAATTCGCTTAACCTTCGATGATGTAAACGATCTCGTGGGTGTGCGGGCGAAGAATGATGTACTTGCCGTGCACAAGGATGAAATCGTATCCACGCCATTCCGGATAGATTTCCACGATACGTGACGGCATCGGGTGATAGCGGACACCCGCCGGAACAGCCGTTCCGATTGAGAGATTGAAGTTCACGTTTGTAACTTCCTCGACCTTCTCTTGCTTGATCGCCGAGGTTATCTGGGTGCGCTTTTCGGCCGGAGGCGCTGCTGTCGCCGCGGTTGCGGCATTGCCGGTCGTCTTGCTGTCGGGGGTCGAAGGCTTGGTCTCGGCAGTCGGAGTTTTCAAGTCCTTTGAGGTGGTGGTCGAATCAGGCGCTTTCGTTTTGCCGTCGGCTTTCGTCTCGCTGGTCGCCTTGCTGTCAGAAGGCGACTTCGTTTCGGCGGTCGGCTTCTTCATGTCCTTCGAAGTGGTGGTCGGACTAGTTGACTCTGAAGCCTTGGACTTGCCATCGGCTTTCATGTCGCCGGTCGTCTTTGCATCCGGCTTGCCCTGCGCATGTTGAGGCACCGCGTCTTTTGATCCAGCGCCCGGGGTTGCTGTCTCGGCTCCCTTTGCTGGTGCATTCATCGGCGCCGCGGTATCACCTCTAGGGGAAGCGGCAGCCGGAGACTCCTTCGCTACTCCTTGATTAACGCCTTGAGCCGTCGCAAGTCCGGTCGCGGCCAACAAGACCGCAACGGCCACAGAAACCATCAATGTCTTTCTCATCTGATTTTTTCCAATTCAAATTGATTGTATGCCGACGAAGGTCGGTCATAGAGCGAACGGCCCCGACCGCCTATAGTTCCGCTTCTATCTTGGGTTGGGAGGTGTATTGGAGATAATGCGGGTGAAATCACGCCGATCGATGGCTGCCTATGGCTCCAAACCAGACTCCGCAAAACGCCAGGAACAGAAAGGAATCTTGAAACGCAAACCAATGTTTTAAGGCAGAAGTGTCCCACCCTCGGCGGCCTCGTTGTGGTTGTCGCAATCACATGCTTCGTGATGCATTTCCGGAGGCAAGATTGGGGTTCATGGCGGGCTCGGCCTATACACCTCACAGGGGCGACACCCCCGCGGGTAAGATGTTGCAGTCTGTGAGCGGCATGCTTCGCCGCGACACCGAGCTAATCAAGCCGACCGTCTGTCTTGCTCTTTGCGGTAATCGTCTTCGTTGAGACGGTCCGCGATATCCTCTGCGATATCTGGCGTTTTCGCCTTGGCGATTGGCTTGCCGTCCGCAGTCATTAATTTGTCGCCCTCAACCTCAACCGGGAAGTCGTCGGGCTTGAGGAGCTTATCATTCGGCATCCCATCCTCCCACGTTAAAAGAAAAAGCCGCCCGGGCATTACGCCGAGCGGCTTTTCGAGCAACTGCCAGTCGCCCGGTTCCGTTGCTGTAATGACAACATCGATCCAAAGGAAAAGTTTCTATCGCCAGCAGGTATTCTTTCGCGCTTCGGTCCCGTAGCTCCGCCGGTCGTGTGGTCGAGCGAAGCAGGGCTGATGCCTGTGGTTGCGGCTTCGAACGGTCTCCCGGACAGAAGCGACGCGAGTATTGTTGGCGCGGTCAACAAGCGGCATCGAGTAAACGCGCAGGCCCAATCTCGCTTCCTGGCAGAGTTCGTTAGCCGGAGACAGGTCGCTACCAGAGATCGACAATCCATTTTGCGCCGACGACCATCTGCCAAATTGCCGCCGTCGCGACCGCCAACACAATGACGGCGGCCAGCAAGGCGATCGAGAGCAGGACCCCATCCTCCTCGAGATAGGCAAGGGAGATCAAGGCAATCACCAAGGCGGGGACGATGTTGCTCAGCGGTATTGGAATGAACACCAGAGTGGCGCTCTGCACTACGACTATCGTGCCGACCAGGCGCTTGGTTGCCTCCAGCGGGGTGTGCCAGCGTGGATGAACCACCTTCTCAAGATATCTGAGCACCGGTAGGGATCGCTGCACCACAGCAGCGAGGTGCTTCGTCGGCAAGGAATGAGTGGCGATGCGGCGTGGAAAGACCGGAGCGGGTTTGCCCGCGATCATTTGAAACGCGGGAATCATGAGCAGCAGGCCGGCTACGATCGAGAGCCCCGGTGCGATCGCGACCAGCGCGAGCAGGAGCATGATGATCCCAAAGGATCGCTTGCGAAGGCTGTGCATCAGCCAGCCCAAGGTGAAATTGCTCGCTGGTACTTCATCATGCAGCCGCTGCAGCACGGCGGAGGTGGGAACAAGGCCTGTCGGGTCGGCCGGCGGTCTGGACATGAAAAAAGGCGTCTCCTGGGCTCTTGATTGGCAGGCCGATGTCTCCGTCTTCGAACCTGAACCCAGTCGCTCGGTTGGTTGTTTTAGGTGCTATGCTGCCGATAGTCGAGCGGGGTCAATCCAAGGATAGCACGCTCACATAATTTGTTGGCGTCCCGCTCGCCGCTGCCTGCAGCCTGCAAAATACCCCTGGCAATGATTTCGCGATCTACCTCCAGCTGACCGATATTCTGAAGCGTTCGACATGCCAGGTCGTATGCCTGGTTCACGGCGGTTACCTGCTCTGGATCAAAGGACAAATTCTGGAAAAGCGGATCAGGATTGGACATAATGCTCCTCGTAGCAAGCGCGAGCGCAAGCTCTCTTGCCAGGATTAGACGAATTGAGTGATGATCGGAAAAACCTCGCGATGAGCAGGGCAATTGTGCTCTGACACCGCGGGGGGAAGATTTATCGATTTGTCGGGGTCATCTTTGCAACAAGGTCACCGAATGGCTTGTAGGACTGCTTGGCAAGATCGGTGTACAGTACGCCAATCTTCTGTGACTCCGTCACGAACGTATCGTAGGCCGTCTTGGCGAATTCGGTTTGAACTTCAATCGCCTTGTCGAGCGACTTCACGCCAGAGAGCTTCTCAACGAACAGTTTCGTGTCTTCAAACGACTTCTTCGTGTAGTCACCGTAAGCAGTGGCAATCGCCAGGAAAGCGTTGGATGACGCAGTCCCTGTATCGATTTGTTCGGTACTATTCTGTTGGTGCTCGAAATTCTGATTCGAGTGAATCTGATTTGCATTCGACATTTTTGGACTTTCCCTTGTTTGTTTAACAGTGGACCAATGCCGCGTGCCACCAATGGTTGCTTCGGAACCTCGGTTCCCGCATGTTCATTAGGCGGTGCTTGGGTGTTCGTATGATGATCACTGACCTTAGGCGCAGTTCGGCCGGGTAACGCCGAGCGAATCGCCGTCGAATCCGCCGCAATCGCCAACGAGCGAAACGCACCTTTAGGTGCAGAATATGATCGGCAGGGCCGTACGTCCGCTTTGGTAAACGTTTCTGATCGGCCAAAATCTGACACCTAAACCCGAGAAAATGGGACATCCCTTGTTCGCTTTGGAAATTGACGAGTGACGAGCAACATCGGGCAAACCGGCTGATCATCTGCCGCCACGGGTATAGAGAAGGCCGCAACTCACGCTGCTCTCGCGCCGACGAAGTAATCGAATGAGACGCGCAACGTTTGAGCGCGGGCGTCAGCCGCTTCTGAGAGACATTGCCGCAAGGGAGACGATTTACTGTTCCGTCGCTGGAACCAAAGTCACACCGCATTATTGTTCCCCAAAACAATGGAGGAACGTCATGATTTCCAAATGTTTTGCAATAGCATTCCTCGCTATCGCGTCGATGACCGGCGCGGCGTCGGCGCAAACAGCCACAAACCAAGTGGCTTCGACTACCAGTGCTACCACGCACAAGGAGGGTGAATGGCGCGCATCCAAGCTCGTCCACGTCGATGTGTACAATGACGCAAACGAGAAGATCGGCGACATCAACGACGTGATTTTGGATAGGTCAGGCAAAGTGGCCAATGTCATTCTAGGTGTGGGCGGCGTTCTCGGCTTGGGCGAGCGCTACGTGGCGGTCGCCTTCGATAAGCTGAAGTGGGTTGACCAGCCGGTGACCTCGACAACTGCCTCGACAACGTCCGCACCGGCGAATGCTCCTGCAACTACTTCCGCTTCAGACGGCACCACGCGAACCACCACCGGTGCTGCAACTACCACCACGACAACCACCACAACCAGCGCCAGTACGCGTTGGTATCCCGATCACGCGGTGTATAACGCCACCAAGGATGAATTGAAGGCCATGCCGGAGTTTAAGTACTAACTCTCGACATACGATCCAAGAGCCGCCCTCACGGGGACCGGTCTTTTGTTTGAATGGCCGGGCGCATCTGCCGTTTTGTTGCAACAGTAGTTTGGATTCATACTCGGTCACCGTTGAGCTGTGGCAGCGCGACGGGTTCTTTAGCCGGTGTGAAGGGCATGCGCGGAAGGGCGTGTCGCGCCCGAGTCTGTCGAGTTTGGACGCCATCCGTCGGCCGCAGGTATCGGAGCACCCGCTCTAAGCATCCACCGAGCAGTGAGCCATTTGTATAGCCCGGGACGGTTAGCGCGCCCCCAAACCATCATCGGCCACGGGCGACGGCAACTCCCAACAGGAACGCGACTAACAGCGAACCAAGTGGCGCTTCGCGCGCGACATTGCTCAAGATGCTCAACGGCATCCCTGGCTTCCGACCCGCTTCTATCGCGCCGCTAACTCGATGGAGTGTCCCTTTCACAGCTTCGGAGACTTCCGCGATGGTGGATTTCGGTTCTGGAGCGGGGCCCAAGCCTTCGTTGGCGTAAGGGGCCAGCGGAATGTCATCACTCACGATTGAATCAACAAATCAACAAACAGCCAATCAATCAAAGGGCGTGAATTGTTCTGATATGGCCGTCGTAGCCGCTATCGCCCGCGCTGCGGCGCACGGCGCGGCGGGCGCGTCAGCAATAGCGCCAATGCAAAGCCGATCCCGCCCGCGATCAACATCGAACCGAGCGGATTGTCCCGCACCCTCTTCGCAATCGCTTGCGAGCCGTCATGGAAAGTATCGCCGCTGTTCTCATAAGCGTCTTTGGCGTAGTTGACGGCGGCATCCGTAGCCTCGCGCGCTGCATCCTTGGCCTGGCCGTACAGGTTCTGCGCGGTACTTGTCGCCTCGTGGACGCGGCCTGCTGCATCGGTCTTTGCGTCGCCTGCAATATCGCCTACGGCACCCTCGAGCTTACCGGCGAAATCCTTCGCCGAGCCGGCAATTCGATTCGTCTCCATGGCGCACACTCCCTAAGATGAAGTCCCGGCGACCTAACCGACAAGGTCAGTCTATGTTCCTGCGCGCACAGGAAGCCGGTTTGCAAATGTGACGTAGCCTGAAGCTCTTACCATTCCACACTCGCTGCTCGACTGCGCTGACGAGGTGATCGAGTATCAGAAAGCTGTCGCGATGCAGGGGTTATCGATCCTCACACGGCCCACCGCCGTCTCGGTCTTGAGGGAAACCACAGAATGGCTGCGGCTTCCGTTGCAGCCGACCACATCCAACAGCGGCGCGCTGCTCACTTTTGCTCACTGTCCTAAATTTCAAATTGCAGGCGGCTTAATTAGGTACTGGCCTGTCCGACCACAGTGGCGCAGTTTGAAAATAGCCGTGGCCCATTTTGAAAGGGAGCAATTTTGAACAGACGATCGCAGCAACGCCACCAAGCATTATTGGGCTTGGTGGCGTTGTGCTTTCCCGGGTGCCCTAATTCGTTAACTTTTCGAAAGTGAGCAAAATGGAACAGCGCGGGGATAGCGATGACCCCATGGTGACTCCATCACCGTCCCATCACGGCATCTATCGGTGACTAAGAGTTCTGTAACGCTCCCGCCTGAGTTTGGGTGAGCATCATGCCGTCACTGGCAGTCTTGTTGGATCCAAGCCGCATAGCGATTCAGTCCCACGCCTGTCCCAAATGTCTGGGCCCAATGATCCTGGCGCGTATCAAGCCCTCGCGCATCGGATTCGAGTTGCGCACATTTCAGGACGTCAATAGCGATCACGTCGATAAGGTGGTCACCGAGACCAAATCGATGAAGTGGATATCTTCCGGGCTGCAAGCGCCGGCTTAGGATCCCGGCATGCTCCACGCCCTCGATGGCGATGCGCGAGTCTGGCAAGGCCGCTGGTGAATCCGAGGCGGACCCTTAGGCGACCCACGCGCGTTGAGGCCGTGAGACCGGGGCGACGACCAACGCGGAGCTTTGACTATGAGCACTTATTCCTCTTCACCTTCAAAGAAAGTTTGAGCAGCGGTGGGTCGCTAGATTTGTCTCGTCGCTCGCATCGATCGCTCCCAAAAGCGCCGACTTGAAAGGTACCGTCAACGACTTGCCGCGGCCCGCAAAAGCAAAAAAGCAAAAAGACACGCGACGAAATTATGAAGAAGCCTTGACTACTTCGGTCTCGCCATCGCGCCAAACATCGACCACCCAGCCAATCCAGGATTACCTTTTCGTGGCACGAAAGCGGGTCCGTATTCGGGCATCTCGCGAATATGCGCCTTCGGCGCGCCGGTTCAAGCCGGTCGTCTGACAACAATCAAACCGACCTACAGCAACCTGCGGTCGATGGCTTAATGAACCCGCGAAAGCCGCTCGTGACGGCTTCGTTACTACGCGTCCGGTGGTATTCGCCGCGTCAGCTGGCCGCTTCTGGATCTCCCAAGAGCGCCAGGGGGTAATCTCATGGTTTGAATTCATCGTTTTCCGCCGCGATATCGTCGTCGGTGGCCTCTTCGGCGGCCACCAATTCCTGGGCAAGGCAGCGTCGAAAATCACGCTCCGCTGTTTCCATCAGCCCGGCCACCAAATCTTCCGGCACTCCGTTGATCGCAGCGTCTTGATAGACTTCGGAGTCGACTGAATAAGTGAAGCCATTTGCCGGGATGCCCTCGACGAAAATGCGAACCTTCCAACCGTTTAGCGTCGGGATCGCGCGAACTTCGTAGACCTTGCCGCCGTGCTCGAAGGTCGTAGCCTTATGCATCGCACTCTCCAACTGCCATGGCGCGCACCGCGCAAACGCACCGAACTCCCCAGTGGGGAATTGTCAAATCGGCAAAATCAGGCCGGCTTTTTGCCTAAAGCCTGACCCCATCGCACGACGGAAGACCCAGTGCCTCGCGAAGATGGGCGACAGAGGCCTTGCCTAGATCCTGGAACCTCAACAGGATTTCATCCGACGCCTCGCGCACTTCCCCGACCGTTTTCAGGCCGGCGGCCGCCAACACGTTGCGAATTCGCGCCGGAAATTCAACATTGCTGATCGGCGTATCGTCCGG
The DNA here is from genome assembly GCA_900129675.1 of Bradyrhizobium erythrophlei. GTDB lineage: Bacteria > Pseudomonadota > Alphaproteobacteria > Rhizobiales > Xanthobacteraceae > Bradyrhizobium > Bradyrhizobium erythrophlei_A. Next base: position 5,154,202 of record FSRD01000001.1, read on the forward strand.
TAGCTCTGGCGTCGGATCGAGCATGTTCGGCTCGCTCACGTTCGCCTTGGCAGCATCTCGCGCAAGCCGTTCCGACTTCAATCGTTCGCGATTTTTGTGAAAGGTCTCTTGCGCCTTCTCGTTATCAGTCAGGGCGTTTTCTGCTTCAGTGGTTTTGAAATGCTTGTTCGCTTCTCGACCTGCCGCAGAAATGCTAGAATTTGAAAACGTCTTTTTGCTCATCTTATCGCCTCCACATTGGCGACACACTCATTTTCGTCGTGCACACTGACGCGCGATCAGCGTAGCCCTCAAACTAGTTTCGAAACAAAATTATCTGCATCCGATCGGTTGTCAAGTTAATTTCGAAACACTATTATATTCTCGAAGAGGCAATCATGTCAGCGCGCGAAACGGCAGAGCTCCTGCTGCAGGTGGGACGGCTCGTACAAGCTGAGGGCTATGACGGCGAACTCAGTCCGGCCCAATGGATGGCGCTCCGCTTCTTCGCCCGTGCCAACCCGTTCTCACGGACGCCGTCGGCCTTCGCGGAATTTCAAGCGACAACCCGCGGCACCGCAACACAAGCCATTAAGGCGCTTGAAGCGGGTGGGTACTTGGTTCGACGGCCATTCAAGACAGATGGGCGAAGCGTAAGTCTGCGACTGACGAGCAAGGGCAAAAAAGCGCTTGCACGCGATCCGTTCGAGGTTCTGGTGCGCGCCGTGGATTCGCTCGACGCGACAGAGCGAACTGCGATGCGTCGCGCCCTGCACCAGGTGTTGTCCACTCTAGCTACGAGTGGGGCGCATCGGCGCTTCGGTGTTTGCCCGTCCTGCACGCACTTCGGCAGAGAGATGTGCGGCAACCTGCCGAGCACGGGCCCCTCGGCCGCTGAATGCCTGCTCCTCGGTGTTCCGATTCAGCCAGAGGACGTAGGTCTTCTGTGCGTCCATTTTCAACCAATGAACGAGCACCGCGAGGACGGACGGACACCGTGAATGAGTTCACCACTGCGATCTGCTGAAAGGACGCTTAATTGACCTTCGTCGTCAACGAGAGCTGTATTCGCTGAAAAATCATGGACTGCGTCGACGTGTGCTCCGTGGACTGCTTCTATGAGGGCGAGAACATGCTCGTCAGAGTTACATCGCAGCGTGAAATTGAGAACCTGGTGCGTAGCGGAGAGGTGAAGGGTGGCAAGCTCAAACTGCGAATGCCCCTGTCCGCTGAGGTGACGCCACTGAAACATGTAGTCGAGGAAACGGTCGCACTCTGACGATTATCCCGGCTGCCCCGGCAGGGCTGCCCTCTTGGTGGAGGACTCATCCTGCTCATTTCCAATTTGGCCCTTGGTGTCGATTCGACAACGTCCGTGATAGTGTCTCCAGGGAGAACGGACTCTAGTCAAAACCGGGGGTGTTTTAGGGGAGTAGATCACAATATATGCTGAATTGGCTCCTTACGCTGGAGGAAGCGGAAGGCAAGCCGATGGTTATTCGACCTGACGACGCCGGTCCCGCGGGAAAGAGATAGCTAATCGGGCTGAAAGAGCGCACGGTGAATGCGTGCACAACTAGAGCACCGGCGTAGAACTGTTTGCGAAAGACAGCCGGGCATGACCATGCGCTCGCGGCGGGAAACCATCACCTTCAAACACCCTTTCCGGATCAAGGGCATCGATCGCTTGCTGCCTGCGGGCGCCTACGAGGTCATCACCGATGAGGAGATGATCGAAGGATTGTCATTCGCCGTGTTCCGCCGTGTTGCCACCATGATCATGGTGCCGGCGGCAGCGCCGCGCAGTTCAACGATGGAGATGGTTTCCATCAGTCCGATCGATCTATCCGATGCCCAGCGCATTGACGCGAACGCGCCTTCGTGAGTGACAAGCAGCTCGATCTCGACAAGCACCGCGGTATGGCCGAACAAAAAGCAACCGACATCCGGCGAATTCTGGCAGACGTCGAGAACAATGCAAAGGACCTACGCGATCGGCAGGGGATACTCGAAAACCAGCTTCTGTCGGCTCCCGCAGCTTCGTGGCCGGAAGCAGCGGCCAAGGCGCGCTACGTCTTGAATTTATGCGCCGCGGGCATCGGCGAACAGTGGTGCGACGCTAACGCCGATAACTCGCCATGGATTAAAGCCCTGGCGGAGGTCCGTCATAAGGCGACCCGTGAAGGATGGTGCTATCAACACGTGCAGGCAATCATTGTGTCGATCGACTAGTATGCGGAAGCGGCCACGGGCAATCGGGATTTCTTCCTGAACAGGCCGCAGTCGATTGGCGGTAGGAAGGGCGACATTCCCTAGTACTACTGAGTCAGAAAAGTGTCTGATTCAAAAGGTCGCGGGCGAGGTCCTGTGAGAATCAGTTACCGGTTGAGATTCAGGCATCGGTAACGGGGGCTGATATGGATCTCCGGAGATCAGACGGCAGTGAATCGCGATTTTCGGCTTTTGTCGAGAAACTTGTGAGTGTGATCGGACATGCGGACCGGGCCCGGCCGTTGTTTGACTATTGCATCGGCTTAATCATGCCGGGGGAGCGTAAAAGCGTTGAGCCTATGGCCGCGGTAACGGCACCTGATCGGACGGCGGCGCAGCATCAGTCGCTGCTTCACTTCGTCGGCCAATCGCCTTGGTCTGACGAGGGTGTTTTGGCCAAAGTGGGTGAGATGGTACTGCCGGCGATAGAGCGCCATGGACCGATCGAAGCGTGGATCATCGATGACACCGGTTTTCCCAAGAAGGGAGCGCACTCGGTCGGTGTGGCGCGTCAATATTGCGGGCAGCTCGGCAAGCAGGATAACTGCCAAGTCGCGGTGTCCCTGTCGCTTGCCAATCACCACGCCAGTCTGCCGGCAATGTATCGTCTCTATCTGCCGCAGGAATGGGCGGCAGATAAGAAACGTCGGCGCAAAGCGGGCGTGCCCAAGGAGATCAGCTTTAAGACCAAGCCAGAGATCGCGCTTGAGCAGATCGAAGCAGCCTGCAGAGCCGGGCTTCCTCGCGGCGTGGTGCTGATGGATGCCGGATATGGCTGCAACACGGACCTGCGGACCAGCATCAGCGCGTTGGCGTTGACCTATGTGGCCGGTATCTTGCCAAACACCACGGTGTGGACATCCGACACGGCGCCGCTACCGCCGAAAAAATGGTCGGGCAAAGGGCGACCACCAAAGCTGCTGCGCCGCGACCACAAGCATCAACCGATTTCGGTCAAGGAGCTTGCTCTTTGCCTTCCTAAGCGGGTCTGGCGCACGATCAAGTGGCGAGAGGGTGCGGCCGAGCGGCTATCATCGCGCTTCGCTCGCGCGCGCGTTTGCGTCGCGCATCGAGATTACCAACTCACCGAAAGCCGACCGGAAGAATGGCTTTTGATCGAATGGCCAGAAGGTGAGGACGAGCCGACCAAATACTGGCTTTCAACGTTGCCGGAAACGACCACTTTTGGAAGGCTAGTCGATCTAACCAAGCTGCGCTGGCGCATCGAGCGCGATTATCAGGATCTCAAACAAGAGGTCGGGCTCGGGCATTTCGAAGGGCGAGGTTGGCGTGGCTTCCACCACCACGCTACGCTGTGCATCGCAGCCTACGGATTCCTGGTCTCCGAGAGGGAGACGATTCCCCCCTCGGGATCTCGTTCCACCAGGCCGTTCAAGAGACTTGCGATTTCCAACGGTTACCGACCCAGAGGCTCCGCTGCTGCGACCCGAACGTCACATCCCGAACTCGATTGCGACGATGCGGCGAAGACTGATCGTTGCCATCGTCCGGAACCTCTCACGCTGTCCCTGTTGCATTCGCCCGATCAAACAGACGAAGCGTCTTCTTTTGTGACGCAGTAAGACTAGGTGTGTGTACCGAAAACCTAATCCGAGTTGATGAGGTGATGGAATCGCTTAAGCTGGCGGAATGATCGGGTTGTTCTGTTTCGTTCTGGCCGTCCTGGCCTCGCCATTCAAGTCGAAGTTGCAGCTTGAAGCTGAGAACGCGGTGCTTCGACATCAGTTGATTGTCTTGAAGCGCAGGCCGCATGGTCGCGTCCGGCTCACGAACCATGATCGCTGGTTCTTTATCCAGCTGTATCGCTGGTTTCCAGCAATCCTGAAGGTTCTCACAATCGTCCGGGCCGAGACGCTCGTGCGTTGGCATCGGGGCGGCTTTCAGCGCTACTGGCGTTGGAAGTCTCGCCCACGGGGAGGGCGGCCACAAATCGAGACGGAGCTGCGCGCGCTGATCCGGCGGATGAGCGTCGAAAATCAGCTTTGGGGAGCACCGCGTATTCATGGCGAACTGCTCAAGCTTGGGTTTGAGGTCGCGCAGTCGAGCGTTGCCAAGTACATGGTCAAACGGCGAGGGCCACCCAGCCAGGGATGGCGGACCTTCTTGCATAACCACGCGCCGGACATTGCCGCCATGGACCTGTTAGTTGTTTCGACCATCGGTTTCGACCTGCTCTATGCTTTCGTCATCGTCCGGCTCGGCCGCAGAGAGCTCATCTGGATCAACGTCACGGCACATCCAACCGCCGAATGGGTCGCGCGTCAAATCACGGAGGCATTCCCCTGGAACGAGGCTCCGCGCTACATGATCCGGGACCGTGATCGCATCTACGGTGCGGTCGTCAGACGCCGACTGCGTGCCATGGGCATCCGTGATCGGATCGATCCGGCGTGAGTGTTTGGACCACATCATTGTCTTAGGCGAGGCACATCTGCGCCGGCTTCTGAAATCTTACGCTCGCTACTATAATGAGACGCGCACGCACTTGGCCTTGGACAAGGATGCGCCCCTATCGCGCACCGTGAAGAGGGCAGGGCGCATTCTTTGCCGCCCAATCCTCGGTGGATTGCACCACGAATATGTTCGGATTTGATTTTCGACAGGCACAGGTAACTAAACCAACGCCGCGAGCGATCATATTCCGCTCAGCGGCGTTGCGCGGTTCAACGCTAATCGCGCTGGTCCGGCTCGCGGTGGACGAACTCGCGATAAATTTCCTTCCCCAGCTCGTTGACCACGAATATCTCAAGGTCCTGGTCGTCGCGGAGGCTCTCGTCGCGGAAGTGCTGGGCAATTTCTTTACAATGCCCAATCGCTTCTGCATTTGTCTTGAATTCGATCCCAACTTTATCTCTATGCGGGACGCCATCCTTCATATCGAAGAAAAACTTCTGCATGTTCTTACCTCTGAGGACACCAATCCGGTGTGTCAGGATTCGTTCCGAAGGTGAGCCTGCAACCAATTCTTATCTCTAAACAGAGAACGTAGCGATCCAGCAACGTACCGATGCCAATTTCGCTCGTCGCCTCGCGGGAATGACCGTGCGGAGCGCAGACTATTCCGCCGCAGTTCGACAAGTTCTTCGCTGCTGTAAAGGCGCTCAACGGGCGGTTCGCTGTAGGTCATGGAATCGGGCTCGCGCCTCTTGCGGTGCAAATGGGGGTCAAATCGCGATCACATCAACCGCTGGGGCCCTCAACTGTATGTGTAGGCCACTTCCTGTTCAACAAGGCACGAAGCGCGACTTTTTTTCATCGAAGCTTGCGTGGCGAAGTCTTGCTTTGGCGCTATCCAAGCCTCGGTCACCGAACTCTCAATAACGTGCCCGCTGTACCCTTTTGCATTCTGGGCAAGCAAACGTTCGCAAGTCCTGGCCCAACGCGCCCGGCTCAATCGCCGCCAGCTTCATGGGAGAACCGCAAGCCGTGCATTGGGGACCTTGGTTTTGTTTGTCGAGCATGTGTTGTTGCTCCCTTGACGGTCAGCCTTTCAGTTCGGTGCCCTGAGTTCGCTCGCGAGCCAACCCGCCGCCTTCGATGCGAAGGGGTCCGATGCAATAACGCTTATCTCAACCTGATCGCACTTGGGGCATTCGAACAACCGATGTTCGAACCCAATTGGCCCCGATGAAACGCGTTCCAGCATCATCCGCGTTTGGCAACGAGAACAGCGGGGGCGCTCAATAGCGGTCAAGAATTGTCGGGATGAAGGCACGATGCTTTCCTGCGTTGGGCGGGAGCATTACCGACTCTCTGTCGCCGATGGATGCCGATGGCGGGGCGGCGATGGAACTATTATGCCCGGAACGCACTGCCATTTACTGGTCAAGATTGCTCACATTCGAAAATTGATAGATTGAGACAACGCCGGATTCCAAATTAGGACACCAGCCGTGAATTCGGACAGCACCGGAATTTCGGTGCCGTCCTAGTTAGGACAGTCTGCCTTGGAACCAATGTCGCCGGGGCAACTTGGTGATGAGCTACCGGATGCCACTACGCCCCCAGGCATCCGATGAAATGACGGCCCCGGCACGCCCCCCCGAGCCGGGGCCGCTTTTTTGAGGCCGGGATTGCTTCTAGCCCAGTAAGGGAGGCCCCCCGGCTCTGCCGGGGAGGCAGCAGAAGTTTGACATTTCCCGCAGTCGCCCATCGACCAAACTCCATGGCGAGAGCCACCAAGCACACGATAAGGAGTTTCGTGATGGGCCAGCACTCAATGTGCCAGCGAATTTCGGAGGTGAACAGTGATTTCCTTCAGCTCCGCATGTTCGAAATGATCGTGAGTTGTGTATTTGTATGCAGGCGAGACGTACTCGGTACCAGGGCGCTATGTTGGGACCCCATCTTTATCCTGGCCGCTTTGAGCGGCCCCAATCTTAAAGCCCCCGGCTTTGCCGGGGGATATTTACTCGCTCTCTCTTAACTGCGGCTTCTCATGCAAAACCGCACTCAACAGCGAATTGTGGACCTCGATATGCCCGTTATAGCTGATGAGGCCCAGCTTGCGAAACTTGTTCATGAAATAGCTGACGCGGGATCGAGTAGTTCCGACCATCTCTGCCAATGTTTCCTGACTGATGTTCGGACTGATCGGCTGCGGGCTGCCTTCCTTGCCGAAATTCGCGAGTAGCAAAAGCAGCCGCGCAAGCCGCCGCTCACTCGAATTGAATAGCTGGTCGATCAGATCCTCCTCAATCCGGCTGTTCCGGGTCAGGAGATACGCCATGAACAGCTCCGAAAATGTCGGCTCATCATGAATAGCCGCGAGCATCGCCTCCTTCGTGATCGACGTGATGACGCAATCTTCTATCGCTGTGGTCGTCGCGATGCGTAACGGATGACCATTCATGCATCCTTCGCCAAAGAACTGGCCGGGCTCCAGGATTGCGACGACCGCTTCCTTGCCTTGCTCAGACACGACAGTAAGCTTGACCTTGCCCCTTTGAATGTAAAAAACCGTGTCCGCGACATCGCCTTGCTCGAACACATGCTGATTCTTGTGAAATTCGAGGATTGTTTTCCCCGCGCCCACCTTGGCGAGAAATGCTTTGGGGTCAAATGTGTCCTTGGTTGGCTTTGCCATGGGAGCCTCCTTTGGCTCAACGAACTTGCTCGATTTCGGTTTGCTGCCAGGCGTCAGGCCTTTCGCACTGAGCGGCGAGCTGCTGCTCCAATTAAGTCACCACTTACGGGGGTCTGCCCCGTTTCGCAGAGATTACCCCTGATTGCCAGCAGTTCAACGGAGAAGGCCCGCCTTTTTCAGTGCGTCGTTTCGCTGCACGCCGGGCGACATCGCCCACGCTGCCACAAGCGCATCAATCGCTCTCGCGTGCAGGCTGCGGCTGTCGCTCACCAGATCAGTTGCGGCGGTCACAATGCGGGTGTGGCCGCACTCGGGGCGATTAAATGTGCGGATATTGGAGTTGGACGCCCCCGCGCAACGCGCGCCAGATGCATTCTGGCATCGCATTTTGGGCAATGCGGCCGCTGGCTGGCGATGAGCGGGTCACGGGACGAGAATAAGCTTGAGGCATCAACCGTCCAACGCGTGGGCGTCTAGCCAACCCTTGTTCTTAAGGAGTGTACGAAGCGACGCTGCGGTCTCTCGAAGTTGATTCCGCCTCGGACCCCTTGGAAGGGATCGAGCGAAACGCAGAACGTCGCGCCGCTTCTCGACAACGTCCGCGATTCTGTAACGCGGATCGAACCTCGGCCTGAGATCGGCATAGGGGGGGCAATTTGCGATTCCGAGTTTGAGATGCGGCCTATCGTCTTGGATCGCCGTCAGCCAGTCACATTCAGCACGCCGTTGGGCTCTCTTTCGACATCAGCAAATTTTTCATGTCCGCAGCAACGCGAAGTTGTCCGGCTTTTCTGATGGCTTGGGATCGCAACAATCCGGGCGGCAACGTTTTTGCCTGTATTAGTGCCTCGGATGCCCGGGCAGCCCAATCGTGAATGTTGAGATAGTTGCGCGTCAATTCTGTCATGTCATCATCCTTCCTGCGACCCTTGCAGGTCGCTGTCCTCCCAGCCGACAACACCGGACTTCATCGAGCCAGCGTTTATCTGCGCCTCATGAATAAGGCCACATTCAGTGCACCGCAGGGTCCAGTGCTCGAATCCAGCACGGGCTGCGGCAATGCGCTGAACCTCCATGCGCGACTGGCATCTGGGACAAGGTCTCGCTGCCGCGCAACGCGATCGGGTGCGCGTTTGTGGGCCGAGCATCGTGTCATCCTTCGCGTAGGACGCGTTATCAGCGCCGCCCCCAGCCGCCGCTCCACCTACTTCCCCAGCCGCCGCCACCTCGAACGAGTCGCACGACGAAGAGGAGCAATATCGCGCCAACGGTAGCGTTGACGATTGCACTGATCATTCCGGTACCGAGATGGATGCCCAGCTGAGGCAACAGCCAACTTCCGATAAAGGCGCCCAAAATCCCGACAATGATGTCACCAATGATCCCAAAACCGGTGCCTCGCACGATTTGACCTGCTAACCAGCCTGCAACGAGACCCACAAACAATATGACCAACAGGCTTTCACTTGAGATATTCATTGTGTCACCTCCGGCTTTCCTGGCTCAGACGCAGCATGACCGGCCGATCTGCTGCTGTCTGTGCAAATTTGATCAGTTTGTTGCGGTTTCGCGTTTGGCGCTAAGTACGGCTGACGCAATCGGTCTACTGCATTTGAGATTGCGCCTAGACCCACAAAAAAAGCCGCGGATTTCTCCACGGCCTTTTGCATACGACCTTTTTCTTCAATAGCGGTCGGTGCCGATGCCCACGCTCACGCCGGGAGCGCGGAAGCCGATACCGCCACGTTCTTCATATCCACGGCGCTCGATATAACGCTCACGAGGAGCGTATCCGTATGAATCACTGGGATCACGGATGATGACACGGCGTTCACCGCGTTCGCGCCAGCAACGGCCGTTTTCATCGCAGATCATGCGAACGTTTTGAATGTTGCTCTCCGGCGTGACTGATAAATCGGCGGAAAGCGGTGCAGCGGAAGCAGCAGTCATGAAAAGCGCACTTGCGCCGACTGCGAGAGAGATCGCAAGATTGTTCATAGCATTTCTCCAAAAAATGATTGTGTCGGGAAGCCAATAGGCTCGCGAGCCAATGGTTCCACAAGCCACACGCGAAATGCCGTTGCTCGCCTGATGCGAGCCATTTTGCGGAAGCACAGCTGACCGAACAAAAGACCTCACCCGTAATCTCGCGGCGAGTCCCAAATGTATTCGGGGTTGGAGTGGATTGGATCGCAGCAGTACAAGAAATATTCCACTTAGAAGGAATACAAGCTGAGGTTGCTGTAAAAAACGAGATCTATTATAGCTGGAACCTTTGTCGGCTGACTCTGTTTGCTCCATGTTCAATACTGGACGCACGACAACCGGTAGACACCATGAAGAAGATTCTTTTAGCGACGGCTGCTATTCTCGCATTCGCTGCACCTTCGTTCGCGCAGGACAAAACTGTCGGTCAAGCGCCGCCATCAGGTGCTTCCTCGTTCTACGTGGCTCAGGATACCGCGACAATGAAATGTCAAGTTGTCAATGCCCAGCCTGCCGCTGGTGGCAACATGAAGGTTATCGGTGCCGCTCATCCGACACATGCATCAGCGGAAACGGCTTTGACGGCCGACAAGACTTGCATCAAGTAATGAAGTGAGGGCGCGAGTACAGGGGCGGGTCTTATTGGTTCGAAAAACTACTGGCCCGCCCCAGTCAGCGATTGGGGGCATCTATGTCGTACGATCAAGTCGCAGCGCGCATCGGCGCCCGGGGCTATTGCTGATCGCGCGGACCGAAGAAGTTTGAGAACTCACGCTTCGTACAATTCGTCGGGTCACCTGCGTCCGAACAGTCCGCCCACCACGCCGCCAATCAGTCCACCTGGACCGCCACCGCTGCGGTGAGGGTGAGCACTACCCCCGCCGCTACGCCGGGCCGGACGGTCGGATCTGAAGCTGGCGTGCGCCGCTGAGACCGACTCGGTCAGTAGCGCCTGATGCTGCAGCGTGTTGAGGAAGCCAGTCTTGGGATAGCCGCGTGCCGCCTGTCAGCGCGTGATGACGGACCGGGTCGACTCGTCGAACCGACCGTTGACCTTGGTGTCGAAGCCGAGACCGGTCAGCCGGCGCTGCACGTCGCGACGCTTTCCCTTGTCGAGGCCTATCTGATCTTCGGTTTCCTGAGTTGCCTCGTGGGTAAACGTCGCCGGATCGATGGATGCCAACAGTTCGCGGTCGGTCGTGCTGGGGCCGGCTTTGGCAACATTTGCACTGACGAAAAATCCCAAGACTGACAATGCGATGATGAAGACACGCAATGGCTTATTCTTCCCTGATCTTAAAGTCTCTCAGTGATTTCACTTTGAGAGCCGATGTCGGGCAACTGTTATCCGGGTCACTTTGTTCCTTATCGCGCGTCGAATGTTACACCGCATTACACTGAGACTGCCCAACAAGAGGGGGCAGTTGCGCGCCCGACTGTCCGAATTGGGTTGCCGGCTCAACCGGGTTGAGACCACTGTCAAAAACGGTCCTGACGCCCTTGAAATGGGATGTCTGTTTTACCCCCGAAAGCAGACCTTGGCCGAATTGCACGGCGCATTTCAACGCCGAGGCGGCCTTTACTCGGGAGCCTTAAGGCCGCCTGCCGTCCAACCCGTGTTGACTGGCTTCATCGGGTCCCCGACAACCATCTTTTGGACATGCTCGCACTTCGGACATTCGAACGTCAGAAAGTCGGAATGGGCGGGACCAGGTTCGATCCGGAACAGCATCATCCGGCCCTGACACTTGGGGCAGCGGGGCCGTTGGATGGGAAGCAGAGACGGGTAGGCATGACTATAGGCTTCGGGCATGATGCTTCCCCTGCGTTGGGCGGGAGCGCAACACTCTCAGTCACCGGTGCCGATATGAGGGACCGTGATGGAACCAGCATGCTCTTCTGGTTCGCGGAGTCGGTGGTCAATATTGCTCACATCGGAAAAGTTAAATGAAGGCGAATCGCACACTCACCTCACAACACATTCAGGTCGTCGGGCACATCGCCGAACTTCCTGATTAGCCTATGCGATGAATTTGATCTGCGTTTGGAACGTTAAACTACACAGTATGTTGTCGCTGCACACGAATGACCGTTGTGGTCCCCCAATCATCCCTGGGAGTGTCAGATGAGCAAACGTAAACCGGCAACGGCGTCAAAGCACGCCCACAGCACGAAAATAGCCGCCCAACGGGCCAAGCAGGCTATTATTAAAAGCCCGAAAGACAGCCCCCTGCGCTCGGTTGCGGCAGGCCCGATTGAATCGCCCCCTGAGCGTCATAACGACTCAAAACAAGAAGCTCCCCTCGTTGAGAAACCGGCGACAGCCTTGCAAGATGACGGCAAACAGACGATGACGGATAACGATTCAAAGAAGGGGTTTGTTTTTTCTTCAGCAACGGCAAACGTGCGGGCTTATCAAGCAAAGCTGCTGGAAATGGCACAAGCCAACATGCAATTTGCTTTTGAATTCGCCCAGAGGCTTGCGACGATTAGGTCGCCCGTTGAAATTCTCAGCGTCATTGCAGAATTCACAAGCAAGCGGATCGCCATGTTCCAGAAGTATTCGATAGAAATGGCTGAATTAGGTACCAAGCGGTGAAAAAGCCTAAGTGTCTGTCCGAAAACATGTTGAATCATCGGAATCATTTGTGATTCAAGGGAGGCGGTCCGAATCTGAAGGTGTGCCTGTCGTAAATTAAATCCGGGCATATTGGTGATGCAGTCCGCCCAAGATTGGGCGACAACGAATGTGCCCGGCGCGATCGACGGCGCGCGAGACCGGTGCATCTTTCTCCAGGGATAGATGCGTGCGGGCCCCATTATAATATTTCATGTAACAGAGCAGCAGGTGACAGAGGTGGCGCTCGCTGAATACAACAACGTGGTCAAGGCATTCCCTGCGGAGCGGCGACGTCGGTCGATCGCGGATGCCTATCGATCGGAGTCTGCGGATAAAGACCTCACCATAGGCCCCGTCCCGGTCACGAATGAGATAGCGGGGAACCTGTTCCCACCCGCATGCTTCCGTGACCTGATTTGCGATCCATTCCGCGGTTGGATGCGCTGTGACGCCAAACCACAGAATATGTCGCCGGCCGTGCCCCATGATCAGCAATCCATAGAGCAGGCGAAACGAGATTGTCGGCACGACAAATAGATCCATCGCCGCGATGCCGTCGGCATGATTGCGGATAAAGGTTCTCCAGCCTTGGGACGGCGGGTGTCTTCGCCTGACCATGTACTTGGCCACGCTGGTCTGTCCGATATCGACGCCGAGCTTGAGGAGTTCTCCATGGATCCGCGGCGCTCCCCACAGCGGATTGGCAATGCTCATCTCGCGGATAAGCTTGCGTATCTCAGGCGCCACAGTTGGTCGGCCACCACGGTGCCGCGACTTCCACCGCCAGTACGATCTGAACCCGGCGCGGTGCCATTTAATCACGGTCTCCGGCTTCACGATCGCCAAGGCGCCCAGCACTTTCGGAGCCAAACGATACAAGCCGGCGATCCCGAACGTCGGCCGTTTCGGCGATTTCCGCCGCAATACGTTAAGCTGATGACGCAGAATCACGTTTTCAGCCTCAAGCGAGGCCCGCGACCGGAACGCTCCGACCAACGCCAACCAAATTAGGCTACAAACCTCTCGCATAAGGCAGGAGCATCGCCCGATTCGATATCAGTGGCCAGCAAGATTGAGTTTCCGACAGGGACAGGTGTTTCCGGCCTCGCTTTTCGCTCGAATCTCGGACAGACTGAGGGCTGGGCCGCCGCTGTCTCAGCCCTACATCGCCAATCCGGAGCCGCATGGTTCCGCCCGCAGGACCGATACCTGCCTGCCCGGCTTCCGCACGGTCGTATTCGACCATAGCCGCCAGATCCGCCAGCGTTTCATACCGCGCCGGCCACGTGCCCTGGCTGACAGTAGGATCCTTGACCAGCCGCTGTCCCATCGTCCTAGTGAGACCATCGAGCAGACTTCCTGAAAAGCATCTCGAAGCTGCTGCCAACGGAGTGATACCCGGCGTCGCCATTGCGCCGGCGACCGCGGCGACAAACGCGTCCTCTGAAAATCCGATTGTGAAGATTTCCGGCATGACTCCCTCGCGCGGGAGTGTCGATTGGCCGACAGGGTCATGCAAGTCTTTTCAATGACTTATAGCGTTCGACCCGCTCTTAAAGTAAAAGGTAGGCCATCGACCCATTGTTATTGTCAAAATCGCTCCATTCTTAGAATGCGGGATTGAGCAAAATCAGGCACTTAGTCGACCCGGTTTTAGCGTGTCGGCATAGTAGTGGAACGGAAGGCTGCCGCTGATGGACAACATTCTCGCGGCCGCGAAAGTCATCGCGAGCGCCCGCCGCAAGCGGACGAAGCTGGATTCGCTTCCGCCTGACATCGCGCCGCGCGACGAGGCGGAAGGCTACGAGATCCAGCGCGCCGTCCACGATCTGCTGTTGCCGCAGTTCGGCGCCATGGTCGGCTACAAGATCGGCTGCACCAGCGCGGTGATGCAGCAATATCTCGACATCCCCCATCCCTGCGGCGGCGGCGTGTTCGCCAAGGGCGTTTACGAGAGCGGCGCGCAGCTCAAGGCCGGCGACTACATCCATGTCGGCGTCGAATGCGAGATCGCGGTGCGGCTGGCCCGCAATCTGGCGCCGTCGGAAGCGCCGTTCACCGCCGAATGGGTGCACGAGGCGGTCGAGGCCTATCACCCCGCGATCGAGATCGTCGACGACCGCTACGTCAAATGGGAAACCATCGGCGTGCCGACTTTGGTGGCGGATGACTTCTTCGCCGCCGGCTGCGTACTCGGCGAGGCGGTGGCGCGCACCAAGGTGCCCGATCTGCTCAACGTGGCCGGCCGCGCGATCGTCAACGGCAAGGAAGTCGGCCGCGGCACCGGGGCCGACGTGCTCGGCCATCCCCACAACGCGCTGGCGTGGCTCGCCAATCAACTGGCCGCCGACGGCCGCGGTTTGCATGCCGGGCAGATCGTGCTCACCGGAAGCCTGGTGAAGACGGTATGGCTCAACGTCGGCGACAGCGTCGTGATGGAGCTGTCGGGGCTCGGCAACGTCGCCGCCGATTTTCGGGATTGAGAAAAAATCATGAAAGCGCAGGAGAGCGTTCCGTCGGTGCGCGAGGAGGATGCCGCCGGCGAAATCGCTGAAATTTTCTCGGACATCCGAAAGGTGCTCGGTACCAGCGTCGTCAATCTGATCTGGCGCAATCTCGCGACCATGCCGGGCGCGCTGCCATGGACCTGGTCGACGGTGCGCCCGCTTTATCAGGGCGACGCGCCGCTGCATGCCGAGGCGGTCCGGCGCACGATCGCGTTGCCGGACCTGCCCGGCTTCTCCGAGGACACATTGCTCGCCGCCGGCATTTTGCCGCCGGACCAGATCATCATCCGGCAGGTGCTGGACAGCTATCAATACACCAACGCGCTGGCGCTCGTCGTGTTGTCGGCGCTGCTGGCGCGCTTCGAACCAAAACCTGCCGAACCCGTGCAGCCGGCGGGCGCCGCGCCAAAACCGTTGGGCGTGAAAATACCCGAACTGCCGCCGATGGACGCGCTCGACCCCGAGGTGGGGCGGCTGGTCGCCGAATTGAACGGCTTTGGCGAAGACACAAAGCCGCAGCTGATCGCCAGCATGTACCGCCATCTGGCCTATTGGCCGGCCTATCTCGCGCTGGTCCGGACCATGCTGGTGCCGCCGCATTCCGACGGCCGGCTGCTCGCGCTGACCAACGCCACCCGCGCGCTGGGCCATGCCCACGGTCAGATGCTCGCCGCGCAATTGAAGCCTGCCGCGCCGCCCGACACGCTCGCGGATGCGCTCGCCTCCTGCCGCCTGTTCGTCGAGCACCCGATCGCACGCATGACCGGGCTCTGCGCGTTGATCCGCCGCGCCACGCCGGCATGATGGCGGACTGATATTCTCAATCGATCAATTTCACCTTGCCGTCGCCGAGGCGATAGACGCCGCCAACGATCTTGATCTTGCCGTCTGCGACCGCGGCGCTGAGGATCGGCGTCGCCGATTTGAGCTTTGCGACGACGTCGACGACGTTCTGCCGGATGGCGTTGGCAAGCTTGTCGCCGGGCTTGTCCATGGTCGCCTTCACCGCAGGCGCGAGTGCTGCAACCAGCGACGGCAGATGGCCGGGCAGGGTGGTGTTGTCCTTCAGTGACTTGATCGTCGCATCCACCGCGCCGCAACTTTCATGGCCGAGCACCAGGATCAGCGGCGAGTTGAGCACGGCGACGGCATATTCCAGGCTCGCCAACGTGTCGTCATTGGCGAAATTGCCCGCGACCCGGCAGACGAACAGATCGCCGCGGGCGCTGTCAAAGGCGTATTCGGGCGCGATGCGCGAATCCGCGCAGCTCAAAATGCTGGCGTAGGGATTTTGCCCGCCGGCCAGCGCCTCCCGCTCATGGGTGAAATCGTGCCGGCGCGAGACGCCCTCGACATAGCGTTCGTTGCCCTTCATCAGGCGCTTCAGCGCCGCCTCCGGCGAAATTTCGTTCTGCGGTTTCGGTGGCGGCTTCGTCTCCTTGGCAAAGGCCGGCGGCGCCAACGCAAGACCGGCGGCAACCCCGCCGGCGAATTGAAGGAAGCGGCGGCGTGATGTTGTCTCGGGCGCAACAGCATCGCGGGCATCGCACAGTCGGCACATGGCGGTTCTCCCTGGCGAGAATGAAGGCGAAAGCAAGCTCAAAAACAACGTCTAGTGTATGTCATTGCGAGCCAGCGAAGCAATCCACCGCTCGCTTCGTAGGATGGGCAAAGGCGCGCTTGCGTCGTGCCCACCACTTTTGCGCGAAAACGTCGGAACGGTGGGCACGCTTCGCTCTGCCCACCTACGGCGCTTACCGTCATTGCGAGCCAACGGGTCGCGCGAATGCGCGCCCGATGACAGGCTCCGCGAAGCAATCCATCTTGCCGCACAAAGGAAGAATGGATTGCTTCGTCGCTTCGCTCCTCACAATGACGGTGAACACAATTTCGCGTTCTCGCGGCGCGATGTGCCCGAGTCTTGCAAATCATTTCGCCCAAAGAAAACAGAGGGCGCAGGGAATGCCGGGTGCTTGCTGCACCCGCGGTCTCGCGTGCAAAATTGTGCGAAGAAACGCACACGAGCATACAGGTACAGTCGGAGCATTCCGGCATTCCCCGCGCGATGGTTTTACGGCTTATGTCGTGCTCTCCCGGCGACGAATTCGTCTTGTCACCGTCGTCGGCCGATATGGTTTGTCCAAGCCCGGTCGGGCCGACGCGCCTCCGCCGACTTGGCACCAGCAACGGGTGCCAGGACCACACGGTTTTGCCGTACGCCGCAACATCGATCGTCTGCGCGCTGTTGATCGCTCACGGAAAACCGCCCTGCGATCCCATCGCGCGCCCGACGCTGCCGCGTCCACCGCATCCCATCGTTCCCTCTGAGAGGGACGGGATGGGGCGAGCTTCTAGATCTGATTTGCCCGACGGGGCAAGAGGAATATTTTCTTAAGAGGGGCTTGACAGAAATTACTGATTTGCCCGTCGGGCAGTCAGCGCATGGCGATCGATTTGAAGCCGCCGTTATTCACCGGCAAATTCCGTCTGCCTGACGTAAGCGTCCGGCACACAGCGACGGACGGATTCGAGGATATTGCCGGCGGCAGACTTCGAGCGATACGGGCCCAGCACGACGACGTTGTAACCGGAAGCCATTCCCTTGAATTTCATGGAAAAGTCGTTGAACGCCTGATATCCGCATTTTGCGGCGGCACGTTCCACGATTTCTCGTTTTCGACCGGTCTCCGCGGTTATGTTGTTGTCGCGGCCGATGTCGATTGAGCCAAGGATGATCCACCAGCCTGCTTCGCCCATTTCGGCTTCGTCGGAGGGTTTTGGCGAGGGCACACTGGTGGCCGCCTTGTCGTAACATTTGAGACGTTCTGCGTCCGCAGTGACACGTTTGCAGCTATCGAGGGTCGGCGTGTCCACCTCGGCGCGCGCAGGCGAGGCGAGCAACAATAGTCCCACAATCGCGGCAGCAAATTTCATGACGGTCTCTGTGGTCGGGATCGGCTGGCCGGCGCGAGTGTATCCGGCGAGTGTTAACCGATATCCCAAACGGCAGCGGTTTTGGGCAGGAAAGCTGACGAAGGCGGCGTGATTGCATCGCCGCGCCTGGGTTCGCTGGAAGTACGCCATTCCCGAAGATATTTGCTGCGATCCGGAACGATCGGCCCGCCAGCAGATTGGCTATGATCGACCCGGAGAATGCAATCATGAGCGATGATTTCCAGCCACCGCCGTTCGTCTACGAAGGGTTGGATCCGGTCCCCGAACCCAAGTCGACGATAGCGGAAGCCACCGAGGCGGTGAAGAACGCCGCCGGCTTTGTCGGCAATACCATCAATAAGGGCCGCAAGCCCGGAATGCCCCTCAGCATCCTGAGCAATATCGCGCGCGAAGCGCCGCTCGCATCGCTGCTGATCGCGTTCCTGTTCGGCGTGGCCGTTGCCCGGCGCTGGTAGATCGAGACCAGGCGTGCGCGAGCGCGCAGCAGCAGACTTGTGATTAAAAGAAAAAGCGCGCTTCCCTTGCGAGAAGCGCGCCTTGGAAACATTAGTCACGGTCATGGATGATGGTTTTGCGCTCCACGCCCTCACCGCGTTCCTTCTTGATCACCGTGGTACGATCGGTGGGCTCACGTTCCTTGATGACCGTGGTGCGGTCACGATCGCGATCCCGATCATAGTCCCGATGGCCTTCGCCGACCGTCACGCCGGCGCCAACCGGGCCAACCTTAACGCCAACCTCGTCCGCCAAAGCCGGGGTAGCCAGCGCGGCAACGGTCGCAATCACCAAAGCGTACTTCATTTAAATCTCCTCTCCTCGTGATGGTGGAGAGGAAATCGCCCGTGAGGCGTGAAGTTCCTGCGACGAAAGCAAAATGTCGCGGGAACTATTTTCGGTTTCGAGCTTGCTTGTCTCACGCGATCGCAGTTCGGTTCGGCATCGGGTCACGATGACACGCTCCCCCTCACTGCTCCGCCTTCGCCGGCGCCTGCTCGCCATCCTCTGCTAGGCACCGGATGACGAACGCGGTCCAGTCTCGCGGCAGCACCTTGGCGATATCGGCCTTGCGGCGGCATTCGAGTTGCTCGGCTTTTTTGGCGCGGCGTTTTTCTTCGGTGAGCGAGGACTGCCGGATTTTTCGCAACGTGATCGGCGAACCGTCGGACTCGAATTGCAGTTCGTATTTCTTGCCGTTGGCGGTGGTCGCCGCACAGGAGATGCTGGAGATCGGTGTTTTCGTGATGATCCCGATCTGCTTGCAGCTGCCCGCCGACGGTTCGGCCGACGGCACCGGCAGGCCGTCGACCCTCGGCCGGTCCTTGGAATTCAGCAGCATCTTGTCGACTTGCAGCTCGTAGACATTGTCCTGGTCCCGCCTGCCGTTTTCGCCGGAGAACGAGATGATATGGCTGGCGTCCCTGGGGTCGTCGAGCACGATGGTAAAATGGGCGCGGCCTTGCTGGCTGTGAAAATAGGCCACCGCCTTGCACGTGAAATCGCGGCCCGCGATCCTGAGCGTGGTGCACTTGCCCGACATCAGCGCGTACATGTCGATATCGGGCTCTTCGTGCTCGGGCTCGGCCGCGACGGAAACGACCGGCCGCGTGCCGTCGGGTGGCGCGGCCGCCGCCGGAGCCATCGAGATAAAACTCGCAACGGCAAGGAGTTGCCAGCAGAAGCGCATCGTCATGTCCGGTTTGAAGAAAAGGTTCGCGCAGGTGCCATTTAGCATCAAATTGGTTCGCCTGTTGCCTGAAATTCTCGGCGTTTCGATGGAGCCGGGTCCGCCAAAACAACATTGAACCGCAAAAAACGACCGCGGCCTTCGCCAGGGGAGCTGGCGAAGGCCGCGTTGGTACACATCATCGCGCCTAGGTTCGCAATGAGGTGTGGGAGCTCGTTATTGAGTGGGCTTGATCTCATCCAAAAACCGGTATCCACTTTTTGGGATCATGCCCTAGGCTAGAACGGCAGCAGAATGTCGGTCACTTGCTGGCCGTAACGTGGCTGCTGGAAGTCGGAGATCTGGCCGCGGCCGCCATAGGCGATGCGGGCCTGCGCGATCTTGCTCGAATCGATGGTATTGTCGCTCTGGATGTCCTCTGGACGCACAACACCGGCCACGATCAATTCGCGGATTTCGTAGTTGACGCGGATCTCCTGCTTGCCCTCGACCACGAGATTGCCGTTCGGCAAAATCTGGGTAACGACAGCGGCGACATTGGTCTGCAGATTTTCCTGGCGGTTGACCGAGCCCTTGCCGTCGTAGGTGGAAGAGGAATCGGTGGTCAATATGCGGCCTGGCAAAACCTTTTGCGCCTGCACGCCGAGTGTCTTCGCGCCGATGAAGTCGTCGATCCCGGAATCTTCCTTTGAGGCCCGGCTGCGCTGGCTCTCGTTGGCGATATTGGCCTTGTCGGTAAAATTCACTGTCACGGTGAGGAGATCGCCAATTCGCGCCGCGCGCTGGTCCTTGAAGAAGGCTCTGGAGCCGTTTCGCCACAACGAGTTCGCGTTATACGAAGCCTGCTCCGGCTTCGGCATCGGCATCTGCACCGGCTTGTAGCCGGGCTGCGTGGTCGGATTTTCGATCGCCGTCAGCTTCGGCGTCTCGCCGACCTGGGAGAGACGGTCGATCGCGGAACAACCGCTGGCGAGGGTGCCGAGCCCCAGCAAGGCGCCGGAGAGGACGATGCGTTTAATACGGGAGACTGACATTTACATTACTCGGTTTTTGGAGCGACTGAACTGACGTTGGCGACGGCGACAGGAGCGGGGGCGGCGGGCTGGGCGGCTCCGAGCTGTGATGAGGTGGCATCGCTGACCGGTGCGGGGCGCGGGGTCGCGACCGAAATCGTGACCTGGCCGCGGCCGGTGACGACGCCGGACACGGTGCGCTTGGACTGCAGGTTCGTGACGCTGACGACGTCGCCCTCGGTGCCGTTGTCCATGGCCTTGCCGCGAGCGGTGATATAGATCCCGGGTGTTTCATAGATCAGCGTGACGTTCTGGTCGCGCTGCACCAGATCGGGCCTGGCGAGATCGGCGACGCGCAACGCCTGGCCGGCGCGAAGCTGGCGGCGTGCCTGCATGCCGACGGCGCGGTCGCGGGTTGCAGCGTCAACGCCGACTTCGGCTTTCGGCCGGCGTTCGACCACCACGTCGGAGGATTTCAGCACTTCCTTGGATTCGACATTGCGCGCCAGCACCGCGGCTTCCACGGTCTCGATCGCAGTGCCGGTAAAGCGCAGCTTGGCCGGCGCGGCGCCGGTCTCGTTCGCTATTTCGAGCGTGACGTCGAAGCGGCTGCTGCGCGGCTCGTAGCGCACCGAGGTCGCCTGCAGGCTGCCGGTATTGGAGGCGTCGAGGCGGATATCGCCGGGATCGCGATCGAAGGTCAGGCTGAGATTGGCGGCATCGCCGAGGCCGTTCCTGCGTTCCAGCGCATGCGCGACCTGGCTCTCGATGTCCTTGCCCTCGAGCGTGCGGGCGAGCCGCGTCACCGAAATCTCCTTGATATCCCGCGTGTCGACGCCGATCACCTGATGCGCCCGCAATGCGGACAGCACCTGCGAGACCGGCAGCGCGCCGGTCGTGCCCAGATCGGGCGCGCGATAGATTGCGATCTGCGCGGCGCTGCCGGCATTGTCGATGACGTCGCCGATCCGCACGATATCGCCCGACACCGTGACGCTGGCGCGCAGCACCGGGGTTGCGATGATTTCGTCGCGGGTCTGGGCTGCGGCCGCCGTTGCCGGGGCTGCGAGCAGGGCGGCTGCGAGGAGGAGCGAGCGGGCGATCATGTGCTTTCCTCAGCGGAACAGGGCAGTAGCGGATTGCAGCATCTGGTCGGCCGCGCTGACGACTTTTGCGTTCATCTCGTAGGCGCGTTGTGCTGCGATCAAATCGGAAATTTCCGAGACCACTTCGACGTTGGCCTGTTCGAGGTTGGACTGCTGCATGTCGCCAAAGCCGTCGGTGTTGGCGATGCCGTCCTGCGGCACGCCGGAGGCCGGCGTATCCGTGAACAAATTGTCGCCGATCGGCTGCAGGCCGGCCTTGTTGATGAAGCGGGTCAGGCCGATCTGGCCGACCGTGGTCGGCGTGGTCGAACCCGGCAGCGTTACCGAGAGCTGGCCCTGCGCGTTGATGGTGATGCCCGAGGCGTTCTGCGGGATCGTGATGGTCGGCTGCACCGGGTTGCCCTGCGCGTTGACGACGCGGCCGGTGTTGTCCATCTGGAACGAGCCGTCGCGGGTGTAGGCAAAGGTGCCGTCCGGCATCTGGATCTTGAAGAAGCCTTCGCCGCGGATCGCGATGTCGAGATCGTTGCCGGTCGCCGCCAGCGTGCCCTGGCTCATCAGCCGCGGCGTGCCGACGGTTTTGACGCCGCCGCCGAGGTCGACGCCGACCGGCAGGATAGTGCCCTGGTCGGAGGCCTGCGCGCCGACCCGGCGCACGTGATCGTAGATCAGGTCCTGGAACGCGGCGCGCTGCTTCTTGTAGCCGGTGGTGCGCAGGTTGGCGATGTTGTTGGAGATCACCTGAACGTTGAGTTCCTGTGCCGCCATTCCGGTCGCTGCGGTATAAAGAGCGCGCATCGGTCAGTCTCCCCTTAAGCCGGAACGTCGGCGAGTTTCTCGATGGCGGATTTGTGCAAGTCGCTCTGCTGCTGCAGCAGCGTCGAAATCTGGGTGTAGGTGCGCGTGATCTCGATCATGCGGCTCATCTCGGTCACCGAA
This sequence comes from Bradyrhizobium erythrophlei, assembly GCA_900129675.1. Lineage (GTDB taxonomy): Bacteria > Pseudomonadota > Alphaproteobacteria > Rhizobiales > Xanthobacteraceae > Bradyrhizobium > Bradyrhizobium erythrophlei_A. Next base: position 5,176,369 of record FSRD01000001.1, read on the forward strand.
TTGACGTTCGATTTCTCGATAAAGCCCTGGCGCACGCGCGAGGTGGTGTCCGGCTGCGCGGCGGTGCCGGTGCCGGCCGAATAGAGGTTGGAGCCTTCCTTCAGCAGCTTCTGCGCATCGGCAAAGCTCACCATCCGCAGCTTGCCGCGGACCGAGTCGGTGCGGCCGATGCCTTCCTGCACCGTGACATAGCCGTCGGCGGCGATGCTGATGTCATGGTCGGTCGGCTGGAACACGATCGGGCCGGAGGCGCCGAGCACGGGATTGCCGCTGACGGTCACGAGCTGGCCCTGGTTGTTGATCTGCAGGCCGCCGTCGCGGGTGTAGCGCTCGCCGGCCGGGGTCTGCACCACCAGGAAGCCGGCGCCGTCGATCGCGACGTCGAGCGGGTTCCTGGTCTGCTCGGTATTGCCGGGTGCGAAATCGTGGAAGGTGCCGCGGTCCTGCACGAAGGAGACGCGGCGGTCGGTCGAGGCGAAATTATCCTCATGCGCGCCCGACCGCAGATATTCCTCGAACAGCGAGCGGTCGGCCTTGAAACCTGACGTGTTGACGTTCGCAACGTTGTTGGCAACGACATCCATCTGCCGTTCCAGCGTCATCTGCCGCGATAGTCCGACGAGAAGCGTATTCTCCATCGGTGGTTCTCCCCTCCAAATCGATCCGTGCGCGGCTCTCCCAAGCGTTGCTGGCGGATCTGGCAAACCGTGCAGGGCTCTCCCAAGCCCCTAGGGTTCGCCGACTTATCAGCGAAAGCCGTGCCAAGTCGAAAAATATTGATTTTTGAATGGCTTGGGTGTTTTGCAGGGGTAGACCGAGGGCGGCAGAAAGGTCTTGTTGACCATGTTTGCCCGGCAGTTTTTTCCTAGTGGCAGGGCAATGGAAAGGTTCCGTTAACCATTATTACCCTACCGTTGCACCGGTAGAGAGCGCGTGTGCGCTGGCGGCATTTGTATCGCGTCCTAAAGCCCGGCAGGCGGCAATCGCGTTCGTTCTCCTGATGAGCGGGCGGGGCAATGGCGGACAACGAAGCAGAAGGCGCGGCCGACGGCGCCGAAGGCTCCCCTGCGAAAAAGGGCAAGCTCAAGCTGATGATCGCCGCGGTGGGATTCATCGCCATCCTCGGCGCCGGCGCGGGCTGGTTCTTCTTCATGCGCGGCGGTCACGGCGAGGAGGCGCATGCCGAAGCGCTGCCGCCGAAGCCGCCGGCCTTTGTCGAAGTACCGGACATGATGGTCAATCTGGTCGGCGCGCCGGGCGAGCGGGTGCAATATCTCAAAGTGAAGATCGTGCTCGAGGTCAAGGAAGAGAAGCAGGCCGAGTCCATCAAGCCGTCGCTGCCGCGCGTCACCGATCTGTTCCAGACGTACTTGCGCGAATTGCGGCCGTCCGATCTGAACGGTTCGGCCGGACTGTTTCGCCTCAAGGAAGAGCTGACCAAGCGGGTGAATTCGGCGGTATCGCCCAATCAGGTCAGCGCGGTGCTGTTCAAGGAAGTTCTCGTCCAGTGACGAGACGGATGTAGAATCATGGCTGGCAACAACGATCAGGTCGATCAGGACGCAATTGCCGCGCAATGGGAAGCCTCGCTGGATTCCGAGGATCCGGCGGAGGCCGCGGAAGCGGCTGCGGCCAATGAACTCTCCGAGAGCATGGCGCTGCAATGGGCCGCCATGGTCGAGGACGGCAGCCGCGAGTTCGGCAACAAGAACTCCGGCGAGCGGGTGCTGTCGCAGGAGGAGATCGACAATTTGCTCGGCTTCACCGTCGGCGACGTCAATCTCGACGACCATTCCGGCATCCGCGCCATCATCGATTCGGCGATGGTGTCCTACGAGCGTCTGCCGATGCTCGAAATCGTGTTCGACCGCCTGGTGCGGCTGATGACCACGAGCCTGCGCAACTTCACCTCAGACAACGTCGAAGTCTCGCTCGACCGCATCACCTCGGTGCGGTTCGGCGACTACATGAATTCGATCCCGCTGCCGGCCGTGCTCTCGGTGTTCAAGGCCGAGGAGTGGGAAAATTTCGGCCTCGCCACCGTGGATTCCAGCCTGATCTATTCGATCATCGACGTGCTGCTCGGCGGCCGCCGCGGCCAGACCTCGATGCGGATCGAAGGTCGGCCCTACACCACGATCGAAACCAATCTGGTCAAGCGGCTGGTCGAGGTCGTGCTGTCCGACGCCGAGCAGGCGTTCCGGCCGCTGTCGCCGGTGACGTTCTCGATCGACCGGCTGGAAACCAATCCGCGCTTTGCCGCCATCAGTCGTCCGGCCAACGCCGCGATCCTGGTGCGGCTGCGCATCGACATGGAAGACCGCGGCGGCAATATCGAGCTGCTGCTGCCCTATGCGACCATCGAGCCGATCCGGCCGGTGCTGTTGCAGATGTTCATGGGCGAAAAATTCGGCCGCGACCCGATCTGGGAGGGCCATTTCGCCACCGAGGTGGCGCAGGCCGAGATCGCGGTCGATGCCGTGCTGTACGAGGCCGATATCCCGCTGAAGCAGCTGATGAAGCTCAAGGTCGGCGACACCCTGCCGCTGGAAATGCGCGCCGATGCGCTGGTCTCGGTTCGCTGCGGCAACGTCGTCCTGACCGAAGGCCGCATGGGCCGGGTCGGCGATCGCGTCGCCATTCGCGTTACCAAGCAGTTGCGCAAGCCGAATACCACCTTCGCGATGTTCGAGAAGGCCGACGAGCAAACCAAGTTGATGGAGGCACCATGAGTCATTCCTTTGGAATTGCGATCGAAAGCCTGGTGGCGGTGCTGCTGATGCTCACGACCGGCTATTGCATGCTGCTCAACGCCCGCCTGAAGCGCCTGAAGGCGGACGAACATTCGCTGAAAGCGACGATCGGCGAACTGATCACGGCGACCGAAATCGCCGAGCGCGCGATCGGCGGCCTCAAGCATACCGTTCGCGACGTCAACGAGAATCTCGGGAGCCAGCTGACCGCCGCGGCGCAGATGTCGGCGCATCTGAAGAACCAGCTCGCCGAAGGCGACGGCGTGATCCGGCGGCTGTCCAGGATCGCGGCCGCCGCGCGGCCCTCGTCGGAGCCGGCTGAGGCGGCGCCCAAGGTTTCGGCCGCCAAGGCGGTCGCCGCGGCGGCACAGGCGTTCTCCGACCGCCGAAGGGCCGATGGCCTCGCCGCATGAAATCCTTCCGTGACATTCGCGTCATTCCCGTCGTCCTGGTCGCGGTCTTCGGCCTTGCGGTGCTGAAGATCGCCGGCCTGGTGCTCGATGGAGGATATGTCTTCGACTACGATCCGAACTCGACCCAAAAGTCATGGGCACAGGAAACCATCAACTTCCCGGGCGGCCCAAAGGCAAATTCCAGGATCGATCTGAAGGGCGATTCCGATATCACCGGTTCGGTGCAGGAAAAGCCCAAGGAAGAGGCGCCGAAGCCGGCGGCACCTGCGACCGAAGCGCCCAAGCCCGACGGCGTCATGGTCTATCCCGAGCAGGCGCAGGGGGTGTCGCCGTCGGAGCGTGCGATCCTCGAGCGGCTGCAGGCGCGGCGCCAGGAACTGGAGACGCGCGCCCGCGAAATCGACATCCGGGAAAACCTGCTCAAGTCGGCCGAGAAACGCATCGAGTCGCGGGTCGAGGAGATGAAGGCCACCGAGGCGCGGATCACGACCGCGACCGGACAAAAGGCCGAAGTCGAAGCCGCGCGCATGAAGGGCATCATCACCATGTATGAGGCCATGAAGCCAAAGGACGCCGCCAAGGTGTTCGACCGGTTGGAAATGTCGGTGCTGTTCGAAATCGCCTCCCAGATCGCCCCGCGCAAGATGTCCGACATCCTCGGCCTGATGCAGCCGGAAGCGGCCGAACGGCTGACCGTCGAGATGGCGCGCCGGGCCAATCCGGACCGCTCCGCCTCCAGCGCCGATCTGCCCAAGATCGAAGGCAAGATGCTGTCGCAAAAGCCCAATTAACGCGGATATTTAACAAAGCCTTAAGCCGGCCAATTCAAGATTCAAATGCGAAGCCGACGGCTTCGCCCGCGACCGTATCTTGAGGCTGAAAGTAGTTTTGGAATGGGGCGAACGGCTGCCGCTGGAAACTGGTCGCTGGGCCGCGCATTGGCGCGGGCGGCCAGGTATTGCATCGGCCTGCCGTCATCGCGCTCGATCATCCTTGTCCTCGCCGGTTTGACGCTGTCCTTGCCCTGCCGAGCGCAGGATCTGGCCAAACAAGACCCGGTCAAGGGCGAGGCGAGTTTTTCGGCCGCCGGCGGTTACGCCCGGCTGGTGCTGAAGCTCGCCGAGGACGTCGAATCCGAAGTCACCACGGCCGGTTCGATCATCGTGATCCGGTTCAAGCGTCCGGTGGACATTCCGGTCGACAAATTGTCGGACGCGGTGCCCGACTATGTCGGCTCCGCACGGCGCGATCCCGACGGTTCCGCGATCCGGCTGTCGCTACAGCGCCGGGCGACCGTCAACACCATGACCGCGGGCGAGCGGATATTCGTCGACTTCCTGCCCGACAGCTGGACCGGCCCGCCGCCCTCGCTGCCGCAGGAAGTCATTCGCGAATTGTCGGAGCGCGCGCGAATTGCCGAACGCGCGCTTCGCTTGCAGCGCGCGGCCGCGGCGTCGAAGAGAAAACCGCCGGTTCGCGTCCGCGCCTCGGTGCAGCCGACATTCGTCCGCTTCGTGTTTGAAATGCCCGACGGCGTCAATGTTTCGTCAGTGCTCAACGACCAGAAGCTGACATTGCAGTTCAACAGCGTGCTGGCCTTCGATCTGGCGGACGCCAAGGTGGCGGCGCCGCCGAACATCGCCTCGATCAACCAGCGGGTCGATGTCGATTCTTCGGCGGTCGACATCACGCTGATCGGCGAAGTCGACGTCCACTCGTTCCGCGACGAGAAGAACTACATCATCGACGTCGCTTTCCAGCAGGCCGAAAAGTCCGCCGCGGCCGAGTTGCCGGCCGCGGTTACGGCGCTCGCCCCGGCCGCCGCACACGCTCCGGCGCCGGACAAGCCGGTGGCGATGACGCCGGCCCGCGACAGACTGGCCAGGGAGTCGATGCCGCCGCAACAGCCGGCGCAAGTCGCACCGGTAACCTCGGAGATGTTCGCCGAGGAGGCCAAGCTCGAGATCAAGCCCGAACAGGCCGCCAACGCAGCGCCCGCGGCGGAGCAGGCAGCGCCGGCGGCGGAGAAGGCCGCCGCAGAGATCGCAGCACCTACGGTCGAGAAGGTTACGGCTGACAAGGCTGCGCCCGAGGCGGCTTCGCCTGCGCCCGAGATGGCTGCTCCCCAGGAGGCACCGAAAGCGGGGCATCCGGTGGAGGAGAAGCAGACCGCCGCAAGCGAGGCCGCGAAGCCTGCACCGGCGGCCCCGGAAACGCCGGCGCGCGCGGCGGAGGCGCCGTCAAGGATACCGCCCGCCGCGTCCCCACGTTCGGCCGAAAATCGCGGAACCGGCAAAGCGGTTGCCGTCGACGCGCAGCGGGACAGCGACGGCTTTCGCGTGACGTTTTCGTTCGGTGCGGCAACACCCGCGGCGATGTTTCGCCGCGCCGACACCGTGTGGCTGGTGTTCGATTCGAACAGGGCGATCGACGTCGAGCCGATCCGCGCCAAGGCCGGCGCGATCATCGGCGACGTCAGCCGGTTGCCGCTGGAAAAAGGCCAGGCCATCCGGTTTCGTCTCAACCGCCCGCAGATGCCGTCGCTGACCGGCGACGACCGCGCCACCGGCGAGAGTTGGACGCTGACATTTGCCGACCGGGTGCAAACGCCGCCGCTGCCGCTGACGGTGATCCGCAACATCACCGACCCCGCGCTCGCCAATGTCAGCGTGCCGCTGGCGAACCCCGGCATGCTGCACCGGCTGGTCGATCCCGACGCCGGCGATACGCTCTGGGTGGTGACCGCGCCGCCGCCGACCCGCGGCTTCATCAAGCGGCAGGATTTCGTCGAGCTGTCGCTTCTTGAATCCGTTCAAGGCGTGGTGGTTCGTCCGAACTCCGACGATGTCAGCGCCGAGGTCGGCGCCGACCAGGTCATGTTGGGCCGGCCGGGCGGTCTTACGCTGTCATCGGCCGACGTCGCGGCCGAACGCGCCACCGCCGCGGTCCGTCCGCTGTTCGACCTCAACGAATGGCGCAAGAACCGGGAGGAGAAATTTCTCGCCCGGCTGGATGCGCTGATCACTGCTGCGGCCGCAGCCGCGCCCGACCAGCGCTCACAGGCCCGGCTCGACCTTGCCGATTTCTACATGGCGAACGGGATGTATGAGGAAGCCCACGGCCTCGCCAATCTGATCCTCTCGGAGACCAAGCAGGGGACCGAGGAAGCCGGCGTGATGATGGTGCGTGCGGTCTCCGGCATCCTGATCGGCCGGCCGGACCGGGGATTGAAGGATCTCGCCAATCCCGCGATCGGAAACGGCTACGATTCCCAATTGTGGCAGGCGCTGGCCTTTGCGCGCCAGGGCAAATGGGCGGACGCGCGCGAGAAGTTCAAGAACGCGGAATTCTCGATCGCGGTGCTGCCGCTGGAGCTGCAGCGCATCGTGGCCGCGGAGGCGATGCGGGCATCGCTCGAAGTGAAGGATTATGCCGGCGCCTCGCGCCGCCGCAGCGAGCTCGAAGTGGTCGGCGTCCCCAAAGAGATGAAGCCTTCGGTCGCGGTGTTGCGCGGGCGGCTCGCCGAGGCGCTCGGACACGACAAGGACGCGCTCGATGAGTACAGGTTAGCGGCCAACTCCGCCGACCGGTCCGCGGCGGCCGAAGGCAGGCTGCTCGAGGTGTTGCTGCGGCAGAAGCGCGGCGAACTCGGCCAGGCCGAGGTCCTGCGCGAGCTGGAGACGCTGTCGGCGATCTGGCGCGGCGACGGGATCGAGGTGAAGACGCTGCAGACTTTGGCGCGCATCTATGCCGATACCGGGCGCTATTCCGAATCGTTCGCCGCGGTCAGGACCGCGACAAGGCTGCAGCCGAATTCCGAGCTGTCGCGGCAAGGCCAGGATGCGGCGTCGGCGCTGTTCGCGCAATTGTATCTCAGCCCCAAGGGCGAGGACATGAAGCCGATCGATGCGCTCGGCATGTTCTACGAAAACCGCGAGCTGACGCCGATCGGCCGGCGCGGCGACGAGATGATCCGGCGGCTGGCGGACCGGCTGGTCGCGGTCGACCTGCTCGATCAGGCAGCCGAGCTGTTGCAATATCAGATCGACAAGCGGCTGGAGGGGGCCGCGCGCGCGCAGGTGGCGGCAAAGCTTGCAATGGTCTATCTGACCAACCGCAAGCCGGACCGCGCGATCGCCGCCCTTCGCACCACCCGGATCGCGGATCTGTCCGGGGAGTTGCGGCAGCAGCGGCTGCTGCTGGAGGCACGCGCGCAAAGCGACGTCGGGCGCCACGATCTCGCGCTCGACATCATCTCCAATATCACCGGGCCCGAGGCGATCCGGCTGCGCTCCGACATCTACTGGGCCTCGCGGCACTGGCGCGAGGCCTCCGAACAGATCGAATTGTACTATGCCGATCGCTGGCGTGACTTCACGCCGCTCAACGCCGCTGAGAAGGGCGACGTGATCCGCGCCGTGGTCGGATATGCTCTGGCGGAAGATGCCATCGGCCTGGCGCGATTCCGCGAGAAATACGCGCCCTTGATGATCGGCGAGGCGGACCGGTTGGCGTTCGACACCGCCAGCAAGCCAGCCACCTCCAGCAGCGCCGAATTCGCCCAGATCGCCAAGATGGCCGCCAGTGTCGATACGCTCGACGGCTTCATCCGCGAAATGAAGACCCGTTTCCCGGACGCCACCGCGCGCGCGCCGCTGCCGCCGGAAGCCAGGACCGACCCGGTCCACACCGGTTCCCTGCCGGCGATTGTCGGATTGAAGCAGGTCCGCGCGGCGCGATAACGTTTCCTTCGTCCTCTCGACAGATGCCCGCCGACGCGGCAACCTGTAGCGAACAATACTTTGGGGAGGACGCCGTCACCATGAGCAAGCAAGTGAAGACCGAAGCCGAACTCATTGCGATGGCGGCAGCCGAATTGAAGGTTCACGTCGATTGTCCGGATGGAATGGTCATCTCCGTGATCCCCGACGGCGATAGCTGGGAATTCCGCGCCAAGGCCGATGCGGCGACGGTCGCCAAACCTGGCTATCCCGAATGCGTCGCGATGCTGGTGCAGATCGGCGACCATCTCAGCAAGCAGTATGACGTGAAGGGGTGAGCACGCGATGCCCGGTCATTACAGGCCGTGCGTTGGCGCAAGGCGAACGCCGCCAAGATCTGCGCGGTAGCCATCCGAACCATTGGAATATTGTCGCGGGCGCGCCGCGCCTGCTTTACGCCTGCAGTCGCAGCTGGGCCCGGGCAACGCCCGGGTTTTCCGTTTCCGCAAAACCCGCTTGCAAGACTTCTTCGCGCTTGTGACGAAGATGCGTACGCAGGATGTGCGCCAGTCCCAGTGCATCGCGGCGCCGCAGCGCATTCAGGATCGCCTCGTGCTCCTGCAGCGCCAACTCCCAGCGCGGCGGCGTCATCGGGGTCACATAGCGGGCGCGGCGGATGCGCGCGGTCACCGATTCATAAAGCCCTGAGAGCACCGGGTTGCCGGCGGCGGTGACGATGGCCTCGTGGATCGCGCGGTTGCAGCGGTAGTACTGCAGCAAATCGTTGTCTTGGTAGTGCTGCGCCATCGCGGCGTGGGCGGCGGCGACGGCGGCGATCTCCGCATCGGTGATGCGTTCGCAGGCGAGTTCGCCGGCCAGGGCCTCCAGTCCCTGGCAGACCTCGAACAGGTCACGCATGTCCTTGTCGGTCAGCTTGGCTGCGCGCGAGCCACGGTTGGGCAGGAGTTGGACGAGGCCCTCGGCGGCGAGCACCTTGAGCGCCTCGCGCAGCGGCGTGCGCGAAATTTGCAGCTTCTCGCAGAGGTCGCGTTCGGGAATCCGCGCCCCGGGCGGAATTTCGCCTTCGAGCAGCATCGCGCGGACCCGGCCGACGACCTCCTCATGCAGCATGGTTCCGTCGATCCTTTATTTTTGAATTCAAAATGGTCAATAACATCGGAAACATGAAAGTTCCAGCTTGATAAATCCAAATTTTGCATTCAAAATCTGAAAAACTAGAAAAGGGAAGGCTTGGGGGATGAACCAGCAACTAGCCGAGCGGGAGGATCTCCTCTTCACGCTCGACGACGGCATCGGCCGGATCGTCTTCAATCGCCCGCAGGCCAGGAACGCCTTCACCTTCGAAATGTATGAGCGGCTCGCCGAGATCTGCGATCGGGCCAACACCGACCGCGCCATCAAGGTGCTCGTGCTGCGGGGCGCCGGCGACAAGGCCTTCGCCGCCGGCACCGATATCAACCAGTTCCGCGCCTTCGAGACGCCGCAGGACGGTATCGATTACGAGCGTCGCATCGATCGCGTGCTCACCACGCTCGAACAATGCCGGGTGCCGACCATCGCTGCGATCACCGGTGCCTGCACCGGCGGCGGTGCGGCCATCGCGGCCACCTGCGACCTGCGCATCGGCACCGCGAACACAAAGATCGGATTCCCGATCGCGCGGACGCTGGGCAACTGCCTGTCGATGTCGAATATCAGCCGTCTCACGGCGCTGATCGGTCCGGCCCGGGTGAAAGACCTGATTTTCTCGGCGCGGCTCGTCGGGGCGGAGGAGGCGGCCTCGGTCGGCCTGCTCACCGAAGTCGTCGACGATCTGGCCGCACTCGACAAGCGTGCCGATGAAGTCGCGCGGCTTGTCGCAAGCCACGCGCCGCTGACGCTGAGCGCAACCAAGCACGCGGTGGCGCGATTGCAAAAGCGGCTTACGAAGGACGAAGGCGATGACCTGATCCGGATGTGCTACATGAGCCGGGATTTCCGCGAAGGCCTCGACGCGTTTCTCACCAAGCGCGCGCCGCAATGGCGCGGCGAGTAGGAGGGCGCATGCCGACCCGCAACGACAATACCCGCGCGCGCGCTTCGGGACCGCTTGCCGGCCTCAAGGTGGTCGATCTCACCCATGTGATGGCGGGCCCGACCTGCACCTTGATGCTGGCCGATATGGGCGCCGACGTCATCAAGATCGAGAAATCGCCGAACGGCGACGATACCAGGCATTCGATCCCGCCGAAGATCGGCGACGAGGCCGCATCCTTCCTGATGATGAACCGCAACAAGCGCGGCATCGTGCTCGATCTGAAGACGGCGGGCGGCAAGGCCGTGCTGCGGCGGCTGATCGCCGAAGCGGACGTCCTGGTGGAGAATTTCGCGCCGGGGGCGATGGAGCGGCTCGGCTTCGGCTACGAGGATCTGCACAAGGATTTTCCGGCGCTGATCTATTGTTCGCTGTCGGGTTTCGGCCGCACCGGTCCCTACAAGGATCGCCGCGGCTTCGATCTGGTCGCGCAGGCGATGAGCGGCATCATGAGCTTCACCGGCGAACGTCCGGACGGACCGCCGGTGAAATGCGGACCGCCCTTGTCGGATATCACCGCAGGGCTTTTGGCCAGCATGGGCATCCTCGCCGCCTACACGCATCGGCTGAAGACCGGCGAAGGCCAATGGGTCGAGACCTCGCTCTACGAGGCGGCGCTGGTTCAGACCTATTGGCAGTCGACGATTGCGCTCGCGACCAACGTGGCGCCGCGTGCCATGGGCTCGGCGCATCCATTGAACGCGCCTTACCAGGCTTTCGAGGCGTCGGACGGCTGGCTCGTGGTCGGCGGCGCCAACAGGAAGCACTGGCTATTGATGCTGGAGGCGCTCGGCGCGCCGGAGCTGGCATCCGATCCGCGCTTTGTGAACGGCTCCGACCGCATGGCGCATCTTGCCGAGCTCGAAGCGGTGTTGAGCCGGCATTTCCAGACCCGCACCAGGGCGCATTGGCTGGCCGCGCTCGAGGAGAAAGGCGTGCCCTGCGGTCCCGTCCACGACATGCTGCAGGCGCTTGAGGATCCGCAGACGCTGGCGCGCGAGATGGTGGTTGAGGTCGAGCATTCGACGATCGGACCGGTCAAGACCATCGGCCTCCCGGTCAAGTTCTCGGCGACGCCGGGCAAGGTGCGCTCGGGCGCACCGGTCTATGGCGAGCACACCCGCGAAGTCTTGCGCGAATACGGTTTCGACGAAAAGCAAATCGAGGCGCTCGAAAGCGAAGGAGCGGTCGTTGCCGCTTCCGTCAGCCGCAAGGCCGGCCAGCAGGTCGCCTGATCAACAGTCCAACATACTCTTCTTCAAAAAAACAACGAGACGGGGGAAACATGAACATCACGTCAAGACTTCTGTTGTCCACGGCCGCGATCCTGCTCGCCGGCGCTGCGCCTGCTTGCGCGGCCTGGCAGCCGCAGAAACCGATCGAGTTCGTGGCGACGGCGGGGCCGGGCGGCGGCACCGACAATCTTGCCCGCGCCGTGCAGAACATCGTCACCAAATACAAACTGACCGACCAGCCGGTGGTGGTCGTCAACAAGGCCGGCGGCAGCGGCGCCGAAGGTTACGTCTATGGCAAGGCTTCGGCCGGCGATCCCTACAAGGTGATCTTCGGCACCTCGAACGCCTGGCAGCAGCCGCTGGTGTCCAAGGTTGCGTTCAACTACACCGATCTCACGCCGATCGCGGCGATGGCGCAGGACGAGTTCCTGCTCTGGGTGAAACAGGACGCGCCCTACAAGACCGCCACGGACTTTCTCAAGGCGGCGGCCTCAGGCGATTTCAAGATGGGCGGCGCGCAGTCGAAGGATACCGACGAAGTGCTCACCCGCCTGATCGAGAAGGCCGCGCACGTGAAGTTCACCTATATTCCCTTCAAGAGCGGCGCCGAGGCCGCGGTGCAACTGGCCGGAGGCCACATCGACTCCCACGTCAATAATCCGAGCGAAAGCCTCGGACAGTGGCGCGGCGGCACGCAGCGCCCGCTCTGCGCCTTCAGCCCCAAGCGGTTGCCGCAAGGGCCGAAGATCACCGCGACCGAAGGCTGGAGCGACATTCCGACCTGCGTCGAGCAAGGCCTCGCCATCTCCCAGTACGAGCAGCCGCGCACGGTATGGCTGCCGGGCAAGGTCAGCGCCGACCAGACCGCGTTCTATCAGGATCTCATGAAGAAGGTTCAGGCGACGCCGGAGTGGAAGGACTACATCGAGAAAAGCTCGCAGGTCGACACATTCCTCAGCGGCGATGCGTTCGACAAATTCATCAAGGAGGATCTCGAGCATCTGAAGCAGGTAGCGGCCGAGCAGGGCTGGTTGGTCAAGTGAACGGACCGGGGCGGTGTGAACGAGGATCACACCGCGGCCTGATGCGCGGCGGGAGGCATCGATGATATCGCGACGGGTGCTCGAGGTTTCGACGGCGGCGCTGACCGGGAGTTTTGGTCTCGCGGTCGCCGTCTCGAGCATCGAAAACGGCATCGGCTGGTCCACGGCGGGCGTCGATTCCGGCACGTTCCCTTTCCTTGCCGGGGTCATCATCGTTCTCGGCAGCCTTTACAATTTCGGACGCGGCGCGCTGACGGGGGCCGCCGTGGTGGTCTCGCGTTCCGACCTACGCCGCATAGCGGCGTTGTTCGTTCCGGCCGCGATCTTTATCGGCGTCATTCCGGCGATCGGCATGTATCTGGCTTCCGCGGGCTATATGTTCGGGGTGCTGGCGCTGCCGAAACATCAATCGCTGCTGCGTTCGCTCATCATCGCAGCCCTAACGCCGGTCGCGCTCTACGTCGTGTTCGAGCGCCTGTTCCTGGTGACGCTGCCGCACGGCGCGCTCGCCGCCGCGCTCGGCTTCTGACGGGGGCGGCGATGGAAAATATCGATCTGCTGCTGCACGGCTTCACCATCGCGATCACGCTGCCGCATCTGGCGCTGATGGTGATCGGCGTGCTACTCGGCATTCTGGTCGGCGTGCTGCCGGGCCTCGGCGCGCCGAACGGCGTATCGCTGTTGCTGCCGCTGACCTTCGGCATGCAGCCGGTCTCGGCGATCATCCTGCTGTCCAGCATGTATTGGGGCGCGCTGTTCGGCGGCTCCGTGACGTCGATCCTCTTCAATATTCCCGGCGAGCCGTCATCGGTCGCGACCACCTTCGACGGTTATCCGATGGCGCGCGACGGCCGCCCGACGACCGCGCTCGCCACCGCGTTCGGATCGGCGGCGTTCGGCGCGCTGGTCGGCGTGATCCTGATTACCTTTCTCGCCTCCTGGGTAGCGAAGGTTGCGCTGGCGTTCGGACCGGCGGAATATTTCGCGGTCTACTTCCTGGCTTTCGCCAGCTTCGTCGGCATGGGCGGTGCGCCGCCGGCCAAGACCATCGTCGCGCTGGCGATCGGATTTGCCATCGCGGCGATCGGCATCGATACCGTGTCCGGCAGCGTGCGGCTCACCATGGGCATCGATGAGCTGGTGAAAGGCGTGAACTTCGTCGTCGCCGTGATGGGCCTGTTCGGTATCGGCGAACTGCTGATCGCCGTCGAGGAGGAATTTCACGCCCGCGCGGTGTCGTCGAAGATCGAGTGGCGCGAAGTATTCCGCGCGCTGGGCCGTCTGCCGTGGCATGGCGTTGCCTTGCTGCGCAGTGCCGCGATCGGCTGTTGGATGGGGATCACGCCGGGTGGTCCGACGGCGGCCTCCTTCATGAGCTACGGCATCGCCAAGCGGTTCTCGAGCCGCGGCAAACATTTCGGTACCGGCGAAGTCGAGGGCGTCATCGCACCGGAGACCGCCGATCACGCCGCCGGAACCAGCGCGTTGCTGCCGATGCTGTCGCTCGGCATTCCCGGCTCGGCGACCGCCGCCGTCATGATGGGCGGCCTGATGATCTGGGGCCTCAATCCCGGGCCGATGCTGTTCATCGATCAGAAGGACTTCGTGTGGGGCCTGATCGCCTCGATGTATGTCGGCAATATCGTCGCCGTCGTGCTGGTCCTGCTCACCGTTCCCGTGTTCGCCGCCCTGATGCGTATTCCCTTCGTCATCATCGCGCCGCTGATTGTGATCATCTGCGCGGTCGGCGCCTATTCGGTCTCGAACTCCTATCTCGACGTGATCTTGATGCTCGGGTTTGGCGTGGTCGGCTACCTCTTCAAAAAGCTGTCCTATCCGCTGGCACCGCTGGTGCTGGCGATCGTGATCGGCGACAAGGCCGAGGATGCGTTCCGGCAATCGATGTTGATGTCGAAGGGCTCGCTCGGGATTTTCTTCGCCAACCGGCTGGTGACCAGCCTTGTCGTCGGCGGCGTGGCGCTGCTGCTGCTTCCGCTCGTTCTGCAGGTCGTGCGCATGCTGCGCGGAACCGCGCCCGATCAAGCGAAGCCTGAGGAGATGCGGATCACATGAACGCAGATGGCAACAGCCGCCCGATTATCGCGCTCGCGATGGGAGATCCCGCCGGCATCAGCCCCGAGCTGACCGCGAAGCTCACAGCCCTCGACGAGGTCCGCGCCTGCGCGCGCGTCATCGTGATCGGCGATCGCCGCGTCTTCGACGAGGGGGCGCGTGTCGTGGGCATCAAGCCTGATCTCGGCAATGTCATGCCGGATGCCGACCCGCGGTCGATCAACGCCAGCGCGGTGTTCATGGATCTTGCCAATCTCGACCCGGCCACGGTCGAACGCGGCGTCGCCAATGAGGCGGGCGGCGCGTTTGCGCTGGCCAATTATCGCCATGCCCTGATGCTGGCGCGCGACGGCCACGCCGACGCCGTGTGCTTCACGCCCTTCAACAAGAAGGCGATGCGGCTGGCGCGTTCCGGCTATGACGACGAAATCGCGTTCTCTTCCGAAGTGGTCGGATTGCGAACGCCGGCCAGCGAGTTCAACGTGCTCGACAAGATCTGGAATGCGCGCGTCACCTCGCATATCGCGCTCAAGGACGTGTCGTCGCAATTGAGTTTTGAGCGGATCAGCCAGGCGCTGAAGCTGACCGATGCCTGCATGCGCCGGGCCGGTTTCAGCAAGCCCCGCATCGCGGTCGCCGGGCTCAACCCACATGCCGGCGACGGCGGCAATTTCGGCCGCGAGGAAATCGACATCATCGCTCCCGCCGTCATGGCCGGCAGGGAAGAAGGGATCGCCGCGGAAGGACCGTTTCCGGCCGATACCGTGTTCCTGCGCGTGAAAAATGGCGCCTTCGACGCGGTGCTGACCATGTATCACGACCAGGGCCAGATCGCGATGAAGCTGATGGGGTTCGATCGCGGCGTAACGCTGCTGGGCGGTTTTCCGTTTCCGATCTGCACGCCGGCGCACGGCACCGCCTATGATATCGCGGGCCAGGGCATCGCCTCGATCGGAGCCACCCGCGCGGCGGTGTTGCTTGCGGCGGAGATGGCCAACGCGCGCCGGGCGTGACGCCGCCATCGTTGGGGGGCGATATCAGCCCCGCAGCCGCTTGGCCAGCGCCGCAACGAAGCTGTCGGCGTCGGCTTCGTCGTTGTAGACGTGGGGCGAGATGCGCATGCGGCCAAGCCGCGCCGCGACGTGGATGCCGTCGGCGGCGAGTCCCTCGATCAGTTTCGCCGGCATCCCGTCCTTGAAACCAAGGCTCAGGACATGCGGCGCCCTGACGTCCCGCGCCGGTACGCTGACGCCGAGACCGTGCACGCCGTCCGCGATCCGGTCCGTCAACATCGCGAGACGCTGCGCGACGGCTGCCGCCCCCCATTCGGCCATCATTTCCATGCCAATGGACGCCATCTCCATCGAGATGAAATGGTCGCGCTCGCCCATGTCGAAGCGCCGCGCATTGCCGACATAGCCGATATCAGAGAAATAGACGTCGTTCTCGGCGCGCACGTTACGGCGGCCGGCCGCGGTCTGCTCGAGCGGAATGCCGTTTTGATGGCGCTTGGCAACGTAGGCAAACGCCCTGCCGTAGGGGCCGAGCAGCCATTTGTAGGTCGGGAAGAGTACAAAGTCCGGGTCGAGATGCCCAACGTCCATCGTCAGCACGCCGGCGCTTTGCGTTGCGTCGACCAGAAAGAGGGCGCCTTGCCGCCGCAGCGCCGCAGCGACCTTGTCGAGGTCGATCCGCCCGCCATCGGACCAGTGCACCGATGAGATCGATGCCAGCGCAACCGGCGGCGCACCTATTCGTTCGATCGCGGCCAGCACCGCCGAAGTCCAGTCGCCATCGCCGGGCTGGCGGACCGTATCGACGGTAAATCCCTGCGCGTCGGCGCGGGTTTGCCATTCCAGCACCGGCGAGGAATGATCGTTTTCCAGAACGATGATGCGCGCGCCGCGGGCGATGGTCACGAGCTTTGCGGCTGTCGCGACGCCGTAACTGATCGAGGCTATCAGCGCGATGTCGGCAGGATCGGCGTTGATTAGCCGGGCTGCGGCGGCCCGGGCGCGCTCATGCTGCCTATTGGCGAAGCCGGCGTCGAGTGTCCAGGGCGTCCCTTTGCGCCCAACCGCAGTGCGGCCGGCTTCCAGCGTTCGCCGCGGCAACGGGCTGTAGGAGGCCGAATTCAGGTAGCAGATGTGGCGCGGCATCTCGAACAGGTCACGTTGCGACGGCAGCATTTCGGTCTCTCGGTTGCAATATGATCTTGATAACCTATCCGGGCCGCCCCAGCCACCGAGGTCGCCGGTTGGCTGTCTTGCGTGCTGCGCGGCGGCAATCCCGGGCGGAGTTGAGGCAGGGGGCTTGTTTGCATGAAGTTTGAACGTCGACAATTCATCAGGCCGACAAGGTCTTCGGTCCCGGCGGCATCACGGGCACGGATTACGGGCGGCCGCCCTACAATCCCGGGGCGAACGAAATCACCCTCGGGCATTTGCTGGCCCATACGGGCGGCGGCTGGAGCAATGATTCCCGCGATCCGATGTTCAGCCATCCCAGGATGGACCAGCCGGAACTGATTACCTGGACCTTGAACAATCGTCCCTTGGACAATCCGCCCGGTCAACACTACGCCTATTCCAATTTCGGCTATTGCGTGCTCGGGCGCGTGATCGAGAAACTGACCGGCCAGCCCTATGCCGATCAGGTGCGGGCCGAGGTGCTCGGCCGTTGCGGCGTCACCGACATGACGATATCGGGCAATTCGCTCGAGCAGCGCCAGCGCAACGAGGTGAAATATTATGGCCAGGGCGAAAATCCCTACGACATGAATGTCGCCCGGATGGATTCACATGGCGGATGGCTGGCGCGGCCCGCGGACATCGTGAAGTTCATGATGCATGTCGACGGCTTCGCCAGGCCGCCCAACATCCTTAACATTCAGACGATCCAGGCCATGACGACCGGCTCGACCGCCAATCCCGACTACGCCAAGGGCTGGGCCGTGAACAAATCCGGCAATTGGTGGCACAGCGGCAGCCTGCCCGGCACGACGACCGTGGCGGTGCGCACGCACAGCGGATTCTGCTGGGCTGCGTTCACCAATGCCAGCCGCCGCAATTCGCAGATCGATGGCGACCTCGACGCGCTCAATTGGGACATGGTCGGCAAGGTCGAACATTGGCAGGTATAGGCTGCAGCGCGAACGCACTCCAAGGATGCTGTTTTTTGAGCGCTGACACCGCCGGTCGGTTGGATCTCGGGGAAACCGGCCCAGCCCGGCAAGGCCGCCGAAACCCGCGTGTAACGCCGGCGCCTGCCTGTTATTCCACGCCGCACCTGCATGGCCCAATGCCAGAACCTTTTTGCCGGTGCGGTTACTAATGCATAGGGCTGCATCACCGGGGTCTGGCATGACGTCTTTCCGTCCCACGAAAATCGAGCAATTCGCGTTTGAGGCGAAGCTCAACCGGTTTTTCGGAGCACATGTATACGACCAGGTGTTTCTTGGATTCGAGATCGTGGAGGTTGTCGACGACGAGTTGCGGGCCTGGTCGCCGTCGGAACATTGTGCCGCGGTGATCGACCTGCACTATTCGAAGAAAGTCGCGTGGATCGCGCAAACCCTGTTCAACCGGCCGGTGCGGCAGGTCAGCGTTCTCGCCCGCGGAATGAGCCATAACGCGCGCGAGCAGCCGGTCTGAGCGATTGGGTTCGGTCGCGGAACGCGTGAACGGCGGCATCACGCCGTATTGCCGGCGTCGATCGTCATCACGGTGCCGGTGATGTTGCTGCCGCCGTCGCCGAGCAGATATTCCACCATGCGGGCCACATCGTCCGGGGCGGCGAGGCGGCGCAACGCACTGCGGCCGGCGATACGCTCGCGCTGATCCTCGGCAAGATCCCTTGTCAGTTCGGTATCGATGAATCCCGGCGCGATCGCGTTCACCGTGATCCCGAGCTTGCCCACCTCGCGCGCGAGCGAGCGGGTAAAGCCTGTCGCCGCCGCCTTGGTCGCGCCGTAGACCGACAGGCCGTTGTAACCCGTCGTCGCGATGATGGAGGACATGTTGACGATGCGGCCGGCGCCGTCGGCCATCATCTGGCGCACGACATATTTCGTGAGAACGATCGGCGAGAGGATGTTGAGGCCGACCAGGGCCTCGATCTCGCTGTTGTGCATGGTGGCCAGCAGTCCCTCTGTGCCGATGCCGGCGTTGTTGACGAGGCCGTAGATCGCGCCGAATTCGTCGCGCAGGCCTTTGACAAAGCCGGGGATGGCGCCGGTTTCGCTGAGGTCGAATGCCCTGAAATGAATGGCGCCAGTGCCGGTGGCGGCGTCGCGGATGGCGTCGCTCATTTCATCGCTCGGGCGCCGCGCCACCGCGATGACATTGTAGCCGGCGGCGGCCAGCCGTTGCGCGATTGCGAGGCCAATGCCGCGGCTGCCTCCGGTCACCAGGACGTTACGCATCGTTTCGCGCCAGCTTTCCGGCCGCCGTGATGTCGAGCGATACGACAACGCGGATCACGGCGGGCACCTTGTGGGCGGCGAGCTGCGCCCGGCAATCGGCCAGAATGTTGGCGCGGATCTCCTCGCTGCGGTCCGGGCCGCAGCCATCGGCCAGAATGACATCGGCCACCACGATCGCGCCGGTGATCGGACTGCGGCGCGATTTGGCGCGCGACATCCGCACTTCCGCATGCCGGTTGATGACGGCTTCGATCTCTTCGGGATGCACTTTCAATCCGCCGATATTGATGATGCCGCCGCGGCGGCCGACAAAGTGATAGCGGTCGCCGCGCAACTCGACCATGTCGCCGGTATCGACGAAGCCGTCGCCGTCGGTGAGTGCGGCGGCATGCCGGCCGACATAGGCGTGCGCGGTGCGCGTCGAGCGGATCCGCAGCGATCCGTCCGCGACCTTCATCTCGACGCCGCCGTTTCTGTCTCCGACCATATAGGCTGGAAAACCTTCGCGGCCGTCATTGACCGCGAAACCGACGCCGGCCTCAGTCGAGGCATAGGCGTGGCCGATCGAGGCCTTTGGATATGCCTTGCTCAAACCGTCGAGCACGGCCTGATCGGCGATCTCGCCCGACAGCCGAACGTAGGACGGAGAAAACCCGGGGGCCGATCCGCTCATCAGAAGCTTGCGCCAGTGTGACGGCGTGCCCGAGATGTGGGTGACGCCCATCTTGTTCAGGCGCGCGACATGATCGGCGACCAGTTCTTCCGGCTGCGACAGCACCATCGAGCCGCCGCCGATGATGGCGCGCAGGAAGATCTGGAGGCCGCCATAGCGGCGGATGTCATAGAAGGTCGCCCAGACGGCCGGGCCGCCGCGGGCGGGGCCGTCGGCGATGATCGCGCCGGTCAGGCCTTCCAGGGTGTGACGGACGATCTTCGGTACGCCCGAGGTGCCCGACGTCAGCATCAGCCACTCGGTCGCGCGCTCGGTTCGTGCGCGGCTCGCCGCAGCTGCGGGCGATTGCGCGGTGACGACCAGCTCAAGCCCGGCCGTGCTCCACTCGGCTGGCCGGTCGGTCACGACGGCGTCGATCCCGGCGTCCTGTACCAGCGAGCGGACGTGATCGGCGCTGACATCGGGCGGACACAGCAGCATGCGCCGGGCGACGCCATCGAGCTCCGTCATCGCAAGCCCGGAAATCAGTTGATCCGCAACCGCGAGCAGCACGGCGCGGCCGGCGAGTTCGCCAAGACGGTTGCCGAGGCAGGTCCGTTCGAGAATATCGGTCAGCGATACGATCTGTCGCGCATCCGAAATCGTCCGGCCCGTCAGCTCCGGGCCGAGATAATCGCGGAGCGCGAAGATCTCACGCGGGGACATTTTCATACGCCCTGACGAAGTCGCCGATCGTGAGCGGGAACGCGGCATCGTCCGCGAGCGTGAAGGGGTCGACGTCGAGATCGTCTTCGAGGCGCGCCACCAGGATGGCGAAGCCGAGCGAATCGAATCCGGTTTCATGAAGCGACAGCTCGTCATGCAGCGGCGGTAGCTTCACCTGCTGCTCGACGGCGATCTGCTGCATCGCTGCAATGATCCTTAACCTTACCGACATGGATTCTTTTGCCTTCCCATTGAAGTGTGAGAGGACATCATAGAATGCAAAAGCGAAATAGCGCCGCCTTTCGTCGATCTTTTGGGTTCATTGGTAAACATGATCCTCGCCGCAAAACCCCGGATTCGCGAGATATTGGACGCCGATCTCGAGGCGGTCGGCGACCTCCTGACCCGCGGTTTCGTGTACCGGCCGCGTGACTACTGGATGCGCGGCCTTCATCGCCAGGCGAGCCGGCCGGTGCCGCCGGACGCGCCGCGCTACGGCTATCTGCTCGAAAATGAGGGCGTGCCGGTCGGCTGTCTGCTGCTGATCTATTCGAGCAGGATCCTCGACGGCCAGTCCGTGACACGCTGCAACGTATCGAGCTGGTATGTCGACCCGGCGTTCCGGAACTACGCGGCGCTGTTTGCCTCAATGGCGCAGAAGCGCAAGGACGTCACCTATCTCAACGTCACGCCGGCCACCCACACCTGGCCGATCCTCGAAGCGCAGGGATACCAAGCCTATTGCCGCGGCCGGTATTTTTCCGTGCCTGTGCTGTCGGGCGGCGGACGCGGCATGCGGGTCGAGGCCGTCGGCGCCGATACGAAGGCGATCGAAGGCCTGGCGGACGCAGACCTGGAGATGCTGCGGCGTCACGCTGGATATGGCTGCCTCAGTCTGGTCTGCCATACGAACGAAGCTGCATTGCCGTTCATCTTCTTCCCGCTGCGCAAGCGCCGGGGGATCATTCCGGTGCCGGCGATGCTGCTCGGTTATTGCAACAGCGTCGCGGATTACGTTCGTTGCGCGGCCGTGATCGGCCGCTATCTGCTGAGCCGTTGCAAGCCTGTGGTCATCATGGATGCGAACGGGCCGGTGGCCGGATTGACCGGCGTCTATCGCGAGCCGCAGGGCCGCAAATATTTCAAAGGGCCGCATCACGCCGCGCTCGGCGATCTCGCCGACACCGAACTGGCGATTTTTGGCCTGTGATCCGGCTACAGCCGAAGCGTGCTGTTCATGAGCTGCGCATAGGCCTCGGCATCGATCGAACGATAGAGGCCCAAATTTACATCGAGGAAAAACAGCGGGTCGTTCACGCGCGAGGGATCGAACCCCTCGCGAACCAGTTCGTGTTTTTTCTGCTTGAAGGTTTCGGTACTGTCCAATGTCGCGCAGATGCGCACCAGGACGGGGCAGGCGTAAGCCGGCAATCGGCGCGACAGGTGATCTCGCAATTCCCCGAGGTCGAAACCATCGCCGGTCACGATCGCAACCATGCCGGCGCGGCCGTCGGTTCCAGGAAGCTTCACGCCATAGGTCGCGGCGTCGACGACGCCAGGACATTGCGCAACGGCTTCGTTGACTTCGGAGGTCGCGACATTTTCGCCTTTCCAGCGAAACGTATCGCCGAGCCGGTCGACGAAGCGGAAATAGCCACGCTCGTCGCGCGTCATCAGGTCGCCGGTACGGAACCAGGCATCACCGGGCGCCAGCACGTTGCGCAGGATCTTCCTTTCGGTTTCAGTGGCGTCGGTATAGCCCTCAAAGCGGCCGCCGGCCTCGTCGGCGGTTCCGATCCGTCCCATCGCTTCACCGGCTTCGCCGCGCTCGCAGGGGATGCACAGGCCGTCCGCGCCGCGAATGGGTGTACCAAGCTCGGGATCGACACGGATAATCGCCGCCGGAAACCGGTGGGCCAGGAACGCCGGGATCCGACCGATCGCGCCGGGTTTGGCGTCGACATTGTACAGCGAGAAATTGCCTTCGGTCGCCGCGTAGAATTCGAGGATCTGCGGAATCGCGAACCGGGCCTGAAAGGCTTCCCAGATGTCGCCGCGCAATCCGTTGCCGCAGGCCAGCCGCAGCCGGTGCTCGCGTTCGAGCTCGGATGACGGCGCCTTCACCAGATAGCGGCAGAGCTCGCCAATATATTGAAACAGCGTGCAATCATGGCGGACGATGTCGTGCCAGAAACGCACGATCGAGAATTGTTCGGCGAGCACCACCGAGGCGCCTGCGGCCAGCATGCTGCAGGGTGCTACGATGCCGCCGACGCTGTGGCAGAGCGGCAGGCAGTCGTACAGGCGGTCGTCGGGCGCAGCATTGGTCAGTCCGGCAAACCAGCCGCCCCAGTTGAGGATGCGCCGGTGACTGATACTGGCGGCCTTGGGCAGGCCGGTGGTGCCCGAGGTGTAGATCAGCAGCGCCCGATCGTTGATGGTGATGCCGCGCCGTTCGGCGGATGACAACGGCGCGCCATCCATTTTCGCGAGCGCGGCGTGGATGCTCGCTTCGCCGGCGACGTCACCGTGGCGCCAGATTTTCGGCGCGCGCTTCAGATGCGGGACAGCGGTTTCAAATACGCCGGCAAGATTTTTGGCGAGGATGATTTGATCGGCATTCGCGACGTTGAGGCCGTGCGCCAGCGACTGCCCGACCAGCCGGGTGTTGATCAGCGCGGCGACGCCGCCGACTTTGGTGATCCCGAGCCACGCCGCGATGTAATCGGGGCCACCCGGCATGAACAGGCTGACGGTAGCGCCGGCCTCGATGCCGGCCGACAATGCCCAACGCGCATAGCGGTTGATCCGGGCCGCCAGTTCCCGGTAATTCAACGTGATCGCATCCGATATCAGTGCGGGGCGGTCCGGTTGTTTCTCCGACCAATCCTCGAGGATGTCGGCAAACAGGCGATGCGGATCGGTCTCGACATGCGAGGTGAGTTCAATCGCCTTCAGCCAGCTTTTGGCGGCCGACGGCCTGCCGCGAAGCTGCGCGGGTTCTATTGCGTGATCGATGACGCCGCTGTTCATGGCCCAAAATGCGTTGGTTTTCCGCGCCATCTATACTGGGGTCCGTCCGCCCAGGTGTTAATCAGCAGAGTTAAAACTCCTTTCCCGTGCAAATGGGATAGGCAGGGTTTTGATTAATTGATCGGCAATCGAATACGTATCGATGCTTCGCAGCGTCAGTTGCGCGCGAATTTTACCACGATGCCGGGAAACCCGTGCGGCGCCGCCGGATTCCTGCGATATCGGCCTCGGTTAAAACGACGAGAGCCCGCGATGATCACCAAGAGAGCGTTCTTTCATTCCGCAGCGTGCGCCGGGATATCGCTGCTCGGCGTCAGTGTCGCGAGGGCGGCGCGCGCCGATCTGGTCTACCCGACCCGTCAGGTAAAATGGGTTGTCCCGTACGCGGCGGGTGGCGCGACTGACGTGCTTTCCCGGCTGATCTGCCAGCATCTGACCGAACGGCTGGGCCAGCCCTTCGTGGTCGAGAACAAGCCCGGCGCCGGCAGCAATATCGGCACCCAGGCCGTCATCTCGTCGCCGCCGGATGGTTATACGCTGCTGCTGACCAGCACGGCCAACGCCATCAACGCCTCGTTCGATCCGTCGCTGCCCTACGATTTCGCCGAGGGCATCGCGCCGGTCGCCGGCGTCGCCCGCATTCCGCTGGTGCTCGTGGTCAGCAACGATCTTCCGGTGCACAGCGTTGCGGATTTCATCGCCTATGCCAAAGCCAATCCGGGCAAGCTCAGCGTCGCGTCTTCCGGCATCGGCACGTCGCTGCATCTGTCCGGCGAACTGTTCAAGGTGATGGCGGGCGTCGACTTCATCCACGTGCCCTACCGCGGATCGGCGCCGGGCCTCACCGACCTGATGTCCGGCCAGATCCAGGGCATGTTCGACAACGTCACGTCCTCGTTCGAACTGGTCCGGTCGGGAAAGATCCGGGCGCTCGGCGTGACGACGCGGGAACGGTCGGAAACCATGCCCGACGTGGCGCCGATCAGCGATACCTTGCCGGGATATGAGACCGCGTCGTTCTACGGCGTCGGCGCGCCCCACGATACGCCGCCGCAAATCGTCGAACTGCTCAACGAGGAAATCAATGCGGCGCTGGCCGACCCCGCCATCAAGGCGCGGCTCGGCGAACTCGGCGCGATTCCGATTGCCGGCAATGCCGGCGAGTTCGGCGCCATGCTGGTCGTGGAAACCGAGCGCTGGCGCAAGGTCGTGGAATTGTCGGGGCACAAGTAAAACCCGGCCGGTGGCCAATGCACTTGCCCGGGCGGGCCGATTTTTTCTGCTCAGCCCTGATATCCGAGCACGTGCAGACCGGCGCCCCAAGCGAGTCGAAATGCGGGGGTCCACCAGCAGAACATCAGAGAACCGCCCGGTGCATGGCGGGTCGGCTCCAAACCGCTTCGTTAGAATTTGCGCGCAAGCGCGACGTATTGCGCCCCAAGCGGCAGCCAGCCGAGTTTGTCCTCGATGGGGCGGAGCAGGGCAAGCGCACGCGGAAAAAACAGATTGTATCGAATCCGAGCGGACGCCCAACCGGCTTCAGCCAATCGTTGCGCCAAATTGCGGGCAAGAACAAGTTTCGCATTCACGTCGAAAGGGCAGGTGTTTACCGCATGGACGGTAAGGGGGTTCAACGGATTATGCTCGAAGATGGCGATCAATCCGCCCGGTTTCGTGATCCGGTAAAGTTCGCGCAGCCACATGGCGTGCTCGTCATGTGGGATGTGGTGAAACACGCATGCGGAAAATACCAGGTCGAAAGCGTCCGGTTCGGCGGGGATGCGGTCATTTTCGATCAGAAGATAGTTGGTGGAATCCGGATAACGCTGTTTGCTGAGCGCAAGGCTACGCTCGGATACATCGCATGACGTCAGCGAAGCCTGAGGAAAATGCGTCCGAAAGAACGGAATCGAGTTGCCGATTCCGGAACCGAAGTCGCAGATTCGGGACACGCCGATGGCGCCGCGATCGACGATCTGCCGCAGCTTCCTGATCTTGTATTCCGCGAAATACTCCGGGCCCTCCCCGGTGACAGCCACGTTCTCACGATGCTGGTCGTGGTATTCGTCGGCGAAGCGGTCGAATTCGGCCTGGTCCATGTTGCTATCGGGTTACCCGTTTCAGGCGCTGAATCGTTCGAATTTCTGCGAAGCCGGGTCGGCGGTTCGTTGTCGGGGGCTCGAACAATTACAATAGACCCCAATATTTAATTACATATCCGCCTCGCATAGGACCCGGTGGGACAATTGAGCCCCCGCAAAGGTTAGCGAATCATGCGTTAGGTTGGCCATAAAAATTGATGAATAATTAACCGGGGTTCACCGAGTATGTCGCGACCAGTCGAATTCGATTCCCGATCTTGCAGGCTGCCAGAGACATGGAAATTCACGACGGTATGCAGCGCCCCAAAAGACTGTTCCTGTCGATCGTCGTGCCGTGTTGCAACGAAGAAGAGGGATTGCGCGAATTTCATCGTCAGATGACTGCGGCAGCGCGCGCGCGGTTCGATCAGAAATTCGAACTCATCCTGGTCGATGACGGTTCGACCGACAATACCTGGAAAATCATCAACGAGCTTTCGGCGCAAGACCGCAATGTCGTCGCGGTTCGTCTGTCGCGCAATCACGGTCACCAGTTGGCACTAACGGCCGGACTTTCCACCGTGCGCGGCGACCTGGTCCTCGTCATCGACGCCGACCTGCAGGATCCCCCGGAACTGCTGGGCCCGATGTACGATCTGATGGTGCGTGAAGACGCCGACGTGGTCTATGGGCAGCGACGAAGCCGCGCCGGCGAGGGCCGCTTCAAGAAGAGGTCAGCCGAGGCATTCTACCGCCTGCTCGCCAACCTGACGCGCGTCGATATCCCGGTTGATACCGGCGACTTCCGGCTCATGAGCCGGCGCATCTCGGATCAGGTCGTGCAGATGCCGGAACATGATCGGTTTATTCGGGGCATGGTCGCCTGGCTCGGTTTCAAGCAGGTCGCTTTTGAATACGATCGCAACGCCAGATTTGCCGGTACCACCAAATATCCGGTGACCAAAATGATCGGCTTCGCCGCGGATGCGCTGGTGAGCTTTTCCATGGTCCCGCTGCGGATCGCAACCTATGTCGGCGCGTTGTTGACGACGGTCCTCACTTTTGTCGGCCTCTGGGCAGCGGTAGGCTGGATTCTCTCAGGCACGGTACCCGGTTGGACCAGCCTGACGCTGCTTGTCGTCGGGATTTCCTCCGTGCAACTTCTGGTCCTCGGCCTGATCGGGGAATATGTCGGCCGCACCTATATTCAATCGAAGCATCGGCCACTGTTCGTGATCTCCCATCTCCACCGGCGCGCCCGTTTGCCGGATCGGCTGCCGCACGATCCGCCGCCCGGCCGGAAGAATTCTGGGAACTCGCCATTCAAGGCGCTGCAAACCGATCTGGATGCCGAGGCGCACGAGCCGCTTCTCGACGAGATCGCCCAGTAACGACGATCCCAAATCATCCCTCGCTGTATCAGGCCTGGAAGAATGCCGGCGGCTTGTTTGGCGCGCGCGTCAAGGCAATCGCGGATTATGTGACGCTCGCTTGCGGGATGCGCGTGATCGACATCGTCGCGTTTGTCATGTGGCGATGGTGTTTGGTCAGCTATTCGCGCTCGAGGCTAAATTGCGACCATCTTCCGGATAAAAAGGGTGCTTTTTGTACCCAGGATGTGCGAGCCAGCCGGCTGGGGCTGGTGTTTCTTTTTGAAAACGCCGATACAGCACGCCAAACCAAAGTAACAGGGCCAGGAAGGCAAACGGGACATGGCTGCCAACTGCGGCAGGCTGTGCATAGGGCATGATCAGTAGCGCCGTTACCGAGACTAATTCGATCCCGTCCCACCCATCACGCCAGCTGCGTGCGAGCAGCGGGATAACGGACAGCATCAGCAGTGGTGTGTCGTAAGACAATGAGTACGGCGTTGTAAGCAACGTCCCCGCGGCCAGGAGCGCCAATCGAAGATCAAGCCTCCCATCTTCTTTTCCCGTTTCCTGCTTGCTTGACTTCCACCGCGAAAAACCCCGGGTGATCACGGTCAGAACCGCAATGATCACGACCACCTGCAAAAGGCCCGCGAGAGCAGCCGGCATTCCAGCTCCCTCCAGCGATACATAGGGACCGAGTGCCAGTTGTTGTATCTGGTCGTAGCCCCTGCCAATAAAATGGCCGAACAGCTGGCTCATGCGCAAATAATCTGTCCAGATGGCGGCTCCAAGCCATATCGTCGAGAGAACAATCAAGGAGAGGACGGTTGTTGCTGCGGCCGCGACGACGCGCCACTGACCGGACGCTATTAGCGCAAAGGGCATCAACAGGCCCATTTGTGGTTTGATGGCCAAAAGACCGATGCAAATTCCTGTTAGAATGGGACGCGTTGGCCAGAAATACGCCGCCCCCAGAAAGAGCACGGCAATGAGCGTACCCGTTTGTCCGCTGAACAAATTGGCGCTGAGAAAGGGCAAGGAGAATGCGATGAGCACGGCGTACGCCTGAATTCGCGGCCAGTAATTCTCGCAAGCAGGATTGGCGCCGGCACCCAAGCCGGAGCGTTTCGCCAACAAAACGATCAAGGCAAAATAGAAGGCCAGCGGAACGAGCGACCATGCCAGGACCGCTTCGTTGTACGTCGCGTCGCCCAGCGGCCATAATCCAAATAAGGTGAATGGTGGATATACGAACCACGAGAGGGTGCCTGTCGTATTCGTCGACAAGATTCTATGCCACGTTTCCGGGTCATAGATGGCGGTGATGTCGCCGTGCCGCACGCGATGCGCCGCATTCCAAAAACTAAGGAAGTCGCCACCGAAGCGCGAGCCGTCTGACAGTTCGTGGAAATACTTGATCAGATTGGCGCCGGCCTGCGTCGCCAGGCAGGTCGCAAACAACAGCAGCAATGTTTTCTGCAGCGGCCTCATGGGCCGGAGTTTTAGCGGCCCTTCCTTTCTGGTGGCTTAAGACGGTAGCGGCAATGCCAAGCATTAACGCAAGTCAGCGCAGCATTTGCCGTAAATGGTAAATCGTCGAGCCGGAGATATTCCGGATCGTCGCGGCTCTTGTGTCCGCTTCCGCCGCCTTCATCAAGGCAATTGGGACCGGTGACATCAACTGGGCTTCCGCGATTTTGGCGCGGCCCCTGGAATGAACGCCTACCCCCCGTAGCTCTGCACCAGGCTGCCCGCCACCAGCGACCAGCCGTCGACCAGCACGAAGAAGATCAGCTTGAACGGCAGCGACACCACGACCGGTGGCAGCATCATCATGCCCATCGACATCAGGACCGATGCGACCACGAGGTCGATGATCAGGAAGGGCAGGAACAGCAGGAAGCCGATCTCGAACGCGCGCTTCAGTTCGGAGATCATGAAGGCCGGCACCAGGATCCGCAGCGACATCTCTTCAGGAGTAGCCGGCGGAGGTTCGCCGGAGAGGTCCATGAAGAGTTTCAAGTCCTTCTCGCGGACGTTCTTCTGCATGAAGCCGCGCAGCGGCACCGACGCCTTCTGCAGCGCGTCCTCGACGCCGATCTGGTTGGCGACCAGCGGCTTGATGCCGTCGTCATAGGATTTCTGCAGCACCGGTCCCATTACGAACGCGGTCAGGAACATGGCGAGCGCAATGATCACCGAGTTCGGTGGCGCGGTCGCGGTGCCCAATGCGGTGCGCAGCAGCGACAGCACCACGACGATGCGCGTGAACGACGTCATCATGATCAGGATCGACGGCGCGATCGAGAGCACCGTTAGTAGCGCGATCAGCTGGATCGCGCGCTCGGTGACGCCGCCATTGCCCTGGCCGAGATTGATGCTGATATCCTGCGCGAACGCCGGATCAATCAGCGATCCGGCGGTGGCTATCAGTACGGCAAAAAATAAAACTCTACGCGGGACTTTCGCCGATCTCACGAAGGAGACTTTGGACGGCCCAGCAAGGACGCCATCTCGTCTTCGAGATTTTCAAAGCCGCTCTTCTGGGGGGCGGGGGTGGGGGCGGGGGCGTCGCTGCGCGCGGGGCGCGCGGGCGGCGGCTCGGGCGCGACCGGCGGCGCGGTGTCGCCGGCCGGCCGGCGCAGGGCGGCTTCCAGCCGCTGCGCCATCTCGGCGAGATTCTGGTCGGCACTGGATTGTGGCGGCGGCGCAGGCGGCGGCGACGGCGGGGGCGGCGGTGCCGCGGCGCGTTCGGGCGCGCGCACCGGCGGCGGCGCTTTCGGCGGTTCGCTCGGACGCGGCGGCCGCGGCAGCAACGGTTCGGTGCGGGTCATCCGCGGCGGGACCGGATCGGGGCGCGCTTCAGCCCTTGGCTCCGGACGGCTGCCAATCGGTTCCGGCGCAAAGCCGGCCATCGGATCGCTGCGGCGCTCCGGCACCGGGCGGCGAACCTCGTCGGCGAAGGAAGGGCGGGTCGAGCGCGGCGGCGGCTCCGGCATTTGCGGTTCCGCATGGTCGAACATGTCGGTCCGGGAACCTTCGCCGTCCGCCCAGGCGGCATCGGGCAGCGGCGCAATCCGGGGCGGCTGCTCGGCGCCGGCTACCGCGGGTCGCGGTGACATCTGGTCCCGTCCTGGGGTCGCGCGCACGATATTTGGTTCCACCACGATGTCGCTCGGACCGCCGATCATCAGGAGATGTTCGACATTGTCGCGCCGTACCAGCACCAGACGCCGGCGGCCGTCGACGGCGGCGGCGTCGATCACGGCCAGCCGCGGCATCCGTCCGCGATTGGGATTGGCGCCGAGGCGGTTGGTGGCGAAGCGGCGAACCAGCCATGCGGCAACGCCGATCAGCGCCAGAACGGCGATGAATGCGAAGAGGAATGTCAGTGTTTGCGGCATTCTTTGGTCCCCGGCCAGAGGCCGTCCTCAACATGGCATATTTCAACGCGCGCGGATTGGAAGCGATCCACATACCGCGAATCACGCCCGAGATCAGCCTTATTCCTTAACTCCCCACGGCAAACCCTGCCGTCCGTTAATTAATAGACCAAGAATCGCTTGATCCAAAACGACTTCTGAGCGCGCAAAAAGCATTGGCTCGCGCTGGTTAACGCAGCTTTCGTGGCAAAAAGCGCTCCGTTTGTCGCCGTACGGCGGTCCCGCGCACAGTCCGCGGCTAAAGCGCGCGATTTTAACCACCCGTTAACCATACACCGGGCAAATTCTGCCTACCTCGAAGGTGGCCCCAGAGGTTAACGGGAGCGGCGCCCATGCCCATGAACGATCTTCCGATCCTGTCGGCGCTGCGCACCAAGATGCAGTGGCACCAGGAGCGCCAGCGGGTGCTCTCCGAAAACATCTCCAATTCGGATACGCCGAACTTCAAGCCGCGCGATCTGGTCGAGCCGACCTTCGACAACAAGGGTGGAACCGTCGGCGGCGGCATGGGGTCGCTGGCGATGATGCGCACCTCGACCAGCCATATCGCGGTGTCCGGCGGCGAACAGACTTTCGACGGGGATGGCGGCAAGAGCGGGTTCCAGACCCGGCCCGCCGGCAACGCCGTCAACCTCGAGGACCAGATGTTGAAAGTGTCCGCCAACCAGATGGACTATGCGGCGGCCACCTCGCTCTACAGCAAGAGCCTGCACCTTCTGAAGACCGCGATCGGCAAGGGCTAGATCATGATCAAAGCGGAGGAACCCCGACATGGCTGACGATAGCAGCGATTTCGCCCGCTCGATGGGCATTGCGACCTCCGGTCTGCGCGCGCAGGCCGGGCGGATGCGGGTGATCTCGGAAAACATCGCCAACGCGGATTCGACCGCGCCGACGGCCGCCGGCGACCCCTATCGCCGCAAGGTGCCAACCTTTTCCTCCACGCTCGACCGTACGCTGGACGCAAAGGTCGTAGCCCTCGGCAAGGTCCGCACCGACCAGTCGGCGTTTCGCGTCAAATACGAGCCGAGCAATCCGGCGGCGGACGCCGCGGGCAACGTCAAATATCCCAACGTCAATCCGCTGATCGAAATGACCGACATGCGCGACGCCCAGCGATCCTACGAGGCGAACCTCAACATCATCAGCGCCACGCGCCGGATGATTCAACGCACGCTCGACATCCTCAAGGCCTGAACAGGAATTTTTCGCAAATGGCTACACCCACAGTCGCTGCCAACGCCTACGCCAGCCTTGCCCGCACGATGCAGTCCGGCGGCGCGGAGAAGGGCGGCCAGACCTCGGGCGGTCCGTCCTTCTCGGCGCTGCTCAAGGACGCCGTCGGCAGCGTGCTCGAGGCCGGCAAGAAATCCGACGCCCAGACCATGGCGATGACCTCGGGCAAGGCCAACGTCATGGACGTGGTGACGGCGGTGGCGGAAACCGACGTCGCGGTGTCGACGCTGGTCTCGGTGCGCGACCGCGTCATCCAGTCCTACGAAGACATCATGAAGATGCCGATCTGAAGGCTGCCGTCATTGCGAGCTCCGCGAAGCAATCCATCGCGCAGCAAAAAGAAAGAATGGATTGCGTCGTCGCAAGGGCTCCTCGCAATGACGGGTGCATCCGCTTCCAGAGTAGACAGGAATTTGAAATGACCGGTGCTGAAACCCTCGACGTGGCGCGCGATGCGATCTGGACCATTGTCATCGTGTCGTCGCCGCTGATGGTGGTTGGCCTTGTGGTCGGCGTCGTGGTGTCGCTGTTCCAGGCGCTGACGCAGATCCAGGAGCAGACGCTGATCTTCGTGCCGAAGATTCTCGCGATCTTCGTGACGCTGTTGCTGGCGCTGCCGTTCATGGCGGATTCGCTGCACAGTCACATGATGCGGATATCGTCGCGAATCATAGGCGGTTGATGGCATCATGCGTGGGTCATGCGCGTCGATATATCCCTGCTTCCGGCCCTCGCCGCCGCCTTCATGCTGGCGTTCGCCCGCATTGGCGCAATGGTGATGCTGTTGCCGGGGCTTGGTGAGACCAATATCCCGGTGCGCGTCAAGCTAGCAATCGCGCTATTGCTGACGCTGATCATCCTGCCGCTGCATCGCTCGGCCTACCACGTCGACATGAATTCGATGACCTCGCTGCTGGTATTGATGCTGCAGGAGATCATCGTCGGCGTCGTGCTCGGCGCCACCGCCCGCGTCACGCTGGCGGCGCTGTCGGTGGCGGGGTCGGTGATCGCCCAGCAGCTCGGGCTCGGATTCGTCACCTCGGTCGATCCGACCCAGGGCCAGCAGGGCCTCCTGATCGGCAACTTCCTCACCCTCCTCGGCATCACGCTGCTGTTTGCCACCGACAGCCACCATCTCGTCATCGCCGCGCTGAACGAGAGCTACCGGATCTTTTCGCCGGGCGAATTGATGCAGAGCGGCGACGTCGCCGAACTCGCCACCCGCGCGTTCGCCGCCGCGTTCAAGAT
The DNA here is from genome assembly GCA_900129675.1 of Bradyrhizobium erythrophlei. Lineage (GTDB taxonomy): Bacteria > Pseudomonadota > Alphaproteobacteria > Rhizobiales > Xanthobacteraceae > Bradyrhizobium > Bradyrhizobium erythrophlei_A. The sequence goes on from FSRD01000001.1 coordinate 5,208,917, forward strand.
CGGCATGCAGCTTGCGGCGCCGTTCCTGGTGTTCGGTCTCGTCTTCAATATCGGGCTCGGCGTGCTGGCGCGGCTGATGCCGCAGATGCAGGTCTACTTCGTCGGCGTGCCGCTCGCGATCATGGTCGGCTTTTTGATCTTCGCCCTCGTCCTCACGGCGATGATGGGAACCTACCTCGACTACTTCGTCGGCGTCATGCACGACCTGACACCGCTGAGATAGAGCATGATCCGGAAAAGTGGGTACCGGTTTTCCCTCGCGACAAACGCGGATAGCGTTTGCGCGGAGATCATGCTCAAACAAAGAGGCTAGAGCGCCGCGATGGCCGACGATACCCACGACAAAACAGAAGACCCTACGCAAAAACGTCTCGACGACGCCCATGCGCGCGGCGACGTTGCCAAGAGCCAGGAGGTCAACACCTGGTTCGTGATCGCGGGCGGGACGCTCGTGCTGTCGACCTTCTCGGGATCGATGGGCGGCGGCATCCTGATGCCGCTGCGCAATCTGGTCGCCAATTCATGGATGATCCACACCGACGGCGCCGCCCTGCTGGCGCTGGCGCAGACGCTGGGCTACGCCGTGCTGGCGGCGGTCGGCGTGCCGCTGTTGATGCTGATGATCGCGGCGATTGCGGGCAACATGATCCAGCACCGGCTGGTGTGGTCGGCGGAGGGGCTGAAGCCGAAATTCAGCAAGGTGTCGCCCGGCGCCGGCTTGAAGCGGATATTCGGCAAGCAGGCGGCGGCGAATTTCGCCAAGGGCATCTTCAAGCTGGTGGCGCTCGGCGCCGTCATGATGGCGGTGCTGTGGCCGGAGCGCCATCGCCTGGAATCGTTCCTGCGGTTCGACCCGGACGCGATTCTCGGCGTCACCAGCAGCTTGACGCTGCACCTGATGGGCGCCGTGGTGGCGATGCTGGCCGCGGTCGCCATCGCCGATTATTTCTTTCAGTACCGGCAGTGGTACGAGCGGCAGAAGATGTCGCTGCAGGAGATGAAGGACGAGTTCAAGCAGTCCGAAGGCGATCCGCACATCAAGGGCAAGATCAGGCAATTGCGCCAGCAGCGCATGAAGAAGCGCATGATGGCTGCGGTTCCCAAGGCCTCCGTGATCATCACCAACCCGACCCACTATTCGGTGGCGCTGTCCTACGATCGCGGCATGCCGGCACCGGTCTGCGTCGCCAAGGGCGTCGACAATATCGCGTTCAAGATCAGGGAAATCGCCAAAAAGCACGATATTCCCATCGTGGAGAACGTGCCGCTGGCCCGCGCCCTCTATGCCACCGTCGAGGTCGACGCCGAGATCCCGGTCGAGCATTATCATGCGGTTGCCGAAATCATCGGCTACGTCATGGGCCTGAAGCGCGGGCTTTCCGGCCGGCGGACGTGAAACGGAACGGAAATCGCCTTGAAATGCCTGTAATCTGCGGAATACCTGCCTGATGGACTTGCGTTTGCGGGTCCGATTCAGGCACTCAAGAGCGACGCGCCGGCCGGTTGGGATGGCGCGCCATCTCCATGCCGACGGGCAATGTCGCTTCAAATGACCGCCGAAACTGACAACGATCCGTCACCCGAGCCCTTCCTGGCCCATGAACCGGCGCGGCGGGGCGGCAGCATCGTGCTGGTGCTGCTGGTGGCCGCCGGGATCGTGGCGGTCGCGGTCGCGCTGATGACCATCGGCCGTGCCCAGGCCGAGCCCTATATCCTCGGCGTGCTGGCGCTGCTGGCGATGGTCGGCCTGTTCAATCTGTTCGCGTTCGCCGCCGGCATCATCCGTTTCACCGACCGTACCGCGGACGACCCGGTGATGGGCCACATCGCCGATCATGCCTATGACGGGCTGGCGGTCACCGATCCCCGGGGGCACGTGGTCTATTCCAACGCCGCCTATCTGACGCTGACGGGGGCCGCGAGCCCGCAGGACGTCCGTCCCGTCGAGCGCGTCTTCATCGGCAATCCCGACGTGTCGGAAGCGGTGTTCCGCCTGTTGAAAGCCGCGCGCGAGGGCAAGCGGCAGCAGGAGGAAGTCCGTATCGCGGGCCAGGGCGGCGCCCACGGCCGCTGGCTCCGGATGCGGGTGCGTCCGCTCGGCCAGAGCAAGCGCGAGGCGAAATACGCGGTGTGGTCGATCGCCGATATCACGCGGGACCGCGAACGTCAGGAAGACGTGTTCAAGGAACTGCAGCACGCGATCGAGTATCTCGATCACGCACCCTGCGGCTTTTTCTCGGTCAATCCCTCCGGCGAGATCGGCTACGTCAACGCGACGCTGGCGAACTGGCTGGACCACGACCTCGCCGAAATCGGATCGGGCGGCCTGAAGCTGACCGAAATCGTCTCGGGCGACGGCGCCTCGCTTTTGACCTCGATCGCGGCGGTGCCCGGCGAAGTCAAAACCGAAGTGTTCGACATCGACCTGCGCATGCGCGGCGGCAAGACCATGCCGGTGCGGCTCTATCACAAGCTGGCGTTCGGCGCGGACGGCGTGCCCGGCCCGTCGCGCACGCTGGTGATCAGCCGCGCGCGCGACGAGCATTCCGATCCGGAGCGCGCGGCCGAAGTCCGCTTCATGCGCTTCTTCGACCATACCCCGATGGCGATCGCGACCGTGGATCGCGGCGGCACGGTGGTGCGCGCCAATGCTCGCTTCGCCAAGCTGGCGCAAAGCCTGAGCGCGGACGGTGCGGCGAACAAATCGATCTTCCGGGCGGTGAACGCCCGCGACCGCAGCCTTTTGATCGCGGCGATCAATCAGGCCGCCGAAGGGCAGGGCGATATCGCGCCGGTGGAGGCCATGCTCGACGGGCCCAAGGAGCGCTGGGGGCAGTTCTTCGTCACCGGCGTCGAGAAGGACGAGCGCGATGCCGAGGCCGCCATCGTCTACATGCTGGAGACCACCGAGCGGCGCACGCTGGAGAACCAGATCAACCAGTCGCAGAAGATGGACATGGTCGGCCAGCTTGCCGGTGGCATCGCGCACGACTTCAACAATGTGCTGTCCGCCATCATGATGGCGAACGATTTCCTGCTGAACGCGCACAAGCCGACCGATCCGTCGTTCCAGGACATCATGCAGATCAAGCAGAACGCGACGCGGGCGGCGACGCTGGTGCGGCAGCTCCTGGCGTTCTCGCGCCGCCAGACCCTGCGGCCGCAGGTGCTCGATCTCGGCGACGCGCTGAGCGACCTCACCATGCTGCTGCGCCGGCTGATCGGCGAGAAGGTCAAGCTCGACCTCGTGCACGGCCGCGATCTTTGGCCGGTGAAGGTCGACGTCTCCCAGTTCGAACAGGTGGTCGTCAATCTTGCGGTCAACGCCCGCGATGCGATGCCGGACGGCGGCAAGCTGACGGTGAAGACCGCCAACGTCACGTCAGACGAAGCGACCCAGCTGTCCTACAAGGGCATGCCGGCGGCGGATTATGTGCGGATCGACATTTCAGATACCGGCACCGGAATCCCCGCCGACATCGTCGACAAGATTTTCGAGCCGTTCTTCTCCACCAAGGAGGTCGGCAAGGGCACCGGCCTTGGGCTGTCGACGGTCTACGGCATCGTCAAACAGACCGGCGGTTTTGTCTACGTCGACTCCAGGCCCGGCGAGGGCACCTCGTTCCGCATCTTCCTGCCGCGCTACCATCAGGAGCTGGAGGCAACACCCGAGCCGCAAGCTATCAGTGGCGCCATGGATCCCCGCGCCGAGCCGCCGAAGCCAAAACCCGATTTGACCGGGCACGGCACGATCCTGCTGGTCGAGGACGAAGACGGCCTGCGCTCGCTGAACGCACGGGGCTTGCGTTCGCGCGGCTACAGCGTGATCGAGGCCTCCAACGGCATCGAGGCGATCGAAGCGCTGGAGGAAAAACAAGGCGCGGTCGATCTGGTCGTGTCCGACGTGGTGATGCCGGAAATGGATGGCCCGACGCTGCTGCGGGAAATGCGAACCCGCAATCCCAACCTCAAGATCATCTTCGTCTCCGGCTATGCCGAAGAAGCCTTCGAAAAGAGCCTGCCGGAGAACGAGCAGTTCGCCTTCCTCGCAAAGCCGTTCGCGCTGAGCGCGCTGGTCGAGAAGGTCAAGGAAACCATGACGTCGCAATAGGGTGCGCAATAGGGTGTACCTGCCCCTACAAGCCCCTTATCGTCACGTCCCCGCGACCGAGGGCCGCAGCTGCGGTTCCCGTTTGCGGCTTCACTTTTAGGCAACTGTGCCCATGTTAAGGGCGCTTCCCCATGCCGGGGACTGAGGAAACAGACATGAATTTCTCGCAACGCACGCGCGGGATTGTCCGGGCCATCGCCGTCGTTCTGACGCTGGCGGTGCCGCTGGTGATCGCGATCTCGTCGGCCGACGCCCGCGTCGGCGGCGGATTTAGCTCGGGCTCCCGGGGATCGCGGACCTTTTCCGCGCCGCCGAGCACGACCACGGCGCCGGGCACGGCGCAACCGTTCAACCGCACCTTTACCCAGCCCGGCAGCCCGGGCATGGGCGCGCCGGCCCCGGGCGGCGGCTTCTTCAACCGCGGCGGAATGGGCCGGGGCCTGCTCGGCGGACTAGCCGCGGGCTTCCTCGGCGCCGGCCTGCTCGGCATGCTGTTCGGCGGCGGAATGTTCTCCGGCCTCGGCGGCTTGTCATCGATCTTCGGCCTGCTCCTGCAGATCGGCCTGATCTTCATCGTGGTGCGGATGGCGATGTCGTGGTGGCAGCGCCGTCACACACCGGCCTCGGCCTATGCCGGCGGGCCTGCGGTAGGTCCCGGTACGCAATCCGGCTTCGGCTCGGCCATGGGCTTTGGACTGGGGTCGGGCAGCAGCGCGCCGCTCGAGATCCAGCCCGCGGACTATGAGGCCTTCGAACGATTGCTCGGCGAGATCCAGGCCGCGTGGTCGAACGAAGACGTCGCCAAGCTGCATACGCTGGCGACGCCCGAGATGGTCAAGTATCTCACCGACGATATCCAGGCCAACAAGGCCCGCAACGTCATCAACAAGACCTCCGACGTCAAGCTGCTGCAGGGCGACCTCGCGGAAGCCTGGCGCGAAGGCGATACCGATTACGCCAGCGTGGCGATGCGGTTCTCGCTGGTCGACAAGACGCTGGATCGCAACACCGGCCGTCTGGTCGAGGGTAGCGAAAGGCCGTCCGAAATCACCGAGGTCTGGACCTTCGTGCGGCCGCGCGGCGCAACCTGGGAACTCTCGGCGCTCCAGCAGACCAACTGATTATTGCCCAAGTGACCATCTGAAGCGACCATCTGAAGGCGCTGCGGTTCATTCCGCGGCGCCTTTTGTTTTTCCGTTCTTCATTTTGTCGTCGATGACGAGGAATAATGCCTCTCGCGACGGGTTGATCCCTGCGAACCAAAAAAACACTTGGGAGGATTTCGATGAACCGTTTCGCGAAGGTCCTGTCGGCTGCCTGCTTCGCGCTCGCCGCCATGTACGCTCTGGCTGCGCAGCCGGCGCAGGCGCAATCGGCCGATACCAGCTTCTTCCTGACCAGCAACGGCATCGGCAATGGCGGCAACCTCGGCGGCCTGGCGGGCGCCGACAATCATTGCCAGACGCTGGCGCAGGCCGCGGGCTTTGGCGCCCCGAAGACCTGGCGCGCCTATCTCTCGACCCAGGCGGCCGACGGCGCGCCTGCGGTGAACGCGCGCGATCGCATCGGCAAGGGGCCGTGGAAAAATTCCAGGGGCGTCGTGATTGCCAAGGACGTCGCCGAGCTGCACTCCGGCGGCAACAACCTCACCAAGCAGACCGCGCTCTCGGAGAAAGGCGAGGTCATCAATGGTCGCGGCGATACGCCGAACCGCCACGACGTGCTGACGGGATCGCAGCCCGACGGCACCGCGTTTGCGGCCGGCGACGACCGTACCTGCAAGAACTGGACGAGCTCGACGCAGGGTGCTGCCATGCTCGGGCATTCCGACCGCATGGGGTTGCGCGACGACGACGCCTCAAAATCCTGGAACTCCTCGCATGCCTCGCGCGGGCCGGACGGCGGCTGTTCGCAGGCCGACCTCAAGAGCACCGGCGGCGACGGCCTGCTGTATTGTTTCGCGGCGAATTGAGCGGACGTCCAAGAACGTCATTGCGAGGAGCGTAGCGACGAAGCAATCCATTCTTTCTTTGAGTGGAGAGATGGATTGCTTCGCGGAGCCTGGCATCGGGCGCGCATTCGCGCGACCCGGTGGCTCGCAATGACGGTGTTCATTTGCGGCGCCTGAGCAGGCCTTCTTCTTTTTGGTCACCATTTTCTTCGGAGTTTTTTTCCGCCGAGATACTCGCCGACCTTTCTTCGACCAGTAGCGGACCTCGTAAGGCTGGCTCAGCGCGATCCGCGCGCGGTCGGCTGGCTCCGGCATTCGCACAGGAAGGCGGTGGATTGGCGCGTTGACACTCAGGATGTAGTTTCGCAACCGGCCGTCATGTCCACATTCACGAGGGGATCGCCGATGCGTTATCAGCTCTATTACTGGCCGGGCATTCAGGGCCGAGGCGAATATGTTCGCCTCGCGCTGGAAGACGCCGGTGCTGCTTACAGCGATGTCGCGCGAAGCAGCAACGGCATGGGTGCGATGATGAAGATGATGGAGGCCAACGGCACGCCGCCGTTTGCACCGCCGTTCCTCACGGCCGGCAAGCTCGTGATCGGGCAGACCGCCAACATCCTGCTCTATCTCGGCGCGCGCCATGGTCTCGCGCCGAAGGCGGAGCCGGGAAAGCTGTGGCTGCATCAGCTGCAGCTCACGATTACCGATTTTGTGTCGGAGATTCACGACACCCATCACCCGCTCGGGCCGTCGCTGTATTACGAGGATCAGCGTGCGGCTGCAAAGAAGCGCACCGAGGAATTCTGGAAAGAACGAGTGCCGAAATATCTGGGCTATTTCGAGCGCCTGCTGAAAGCCACTGGCGGCGCTTACGTCACCGGCCGCCGCCTGACCTATGTCGATCTCTCATTGTTCCAGATCGTGGAAGGGCTGCGCTACGCTTTTCCGAAGCGCATGAAGGCCTTTGAGCGGGAAATACCCGGCCTGATCGGCCTGCATGACCGCGTCAGCGCGCGGCCGAACATCAGGGCGTACCTGGCGAGCGACCGGCGGATCGCGTTCAACGAGGACGGGATTTTTCGGCACTACAAGGCGCTGGATATTTAGTTTGTAGGATGGGTGGAGCGCAGCGATACCCATCATTGCCGGAACGTGTTGGCGGAGCACGATGGGTTTCGCTCCGCTCTACCCATCCTACAGGCTCGGAATGACGGCGCTAACGAGTCCTGCCATCGATCGGCATCATCGTGGGCCTAACCCCTCTCCCGATGGAAGAGGTTACTCCGAGTACGCGGCGCGGCTATCTCTACCTGTTCCTGCCATCGATCGGCGTCATCGCAAGCTTCGCCAGTTCGATGCCGTCGATGCAGCTGACATTCAGTGCCACCACTTCGGTGCCGTCGGGCTTGGTGCCGCGCGCGAACACGTCGACGCCGCAATCGATGCAGAGCTGATGCCGGATCGCGTGCTTGTTGAACAGATATTCGTGCAGATTTTCCTGGCCGGCGCGGAGCTGAAAGCTCTTCGGTGCGAGGAAGGTGAAATGCAGGCCCTTTTTGGTGCAGATCGAGCAGTTGCAGGCGGTCACCATCGCCATGTCGGTGGTGCATTCGAAGCGCACCTGGCCGCAATGGCAGCCGCCGGTGTAAACCTTGCTGTCGGGCATCGTTTCCCCCTCACCAGACGCTCTCACCAGATTCCCGGTACCAGACGATAGCGTACGCGCGCGGCGTAGTCAGCATAGCCCGGCAGCCCCGCGATCAGCGCCCGTTCGTCGATATGGGCGCGAATGGCGAACAGCAATGCGAACAGGGGCGCGATCGCCACGCCCAACCAGGAGCCCAGCAGCAGCGGCGCGCCGACGAAAAACAGCATGATGGCGCTGTACATGGGATGCCGCACCAACGCATACGGACCGGTCGAGACCACGTGATGGTGGCGCTCGGCCTGCACCTTGACCACGGGGGCGGCAAAGGAGTTTTCGCGGAACACCCACATGATGAAGCCGGTCGAGAGCAGGTACATCGCCAGCCCCAGGACCTGCAGCGCCAGGGGTACGTCGGAGGCCTGCATCCGCCGGTCCAGTCCCATCGCGACGAACCACAGGAATGCCACGACGACGAATACCAGCATGAATTTCTTGTCGGCGGCGGGCTGCTCGTCGCGCGCCGTCAGCCGCATGCGCTCGGCCAGCAGCCCCGGATCGGTTCGCGCAAGCCACAATCCGCAGGCGGGGCCGAGTATCGCAGAGGTCGCCAGATACACCCACGCCGCCGGCCAGTGCAGCGTGCCCGCAGTCGCAAACAGCAGCACGCCCATGGCGACGACAACGAACGCGTTCTGCAGCAGCAGCTTTGCGATCATGCTCGCGTCCCTTGAAGGATTGGCATGATAGCGCGGTTTTCCGGCGAACTTGCGACGTTGCGATTTCGCGGGGCGATATCAGGTGCAGATCCGAAGATAGCCGTCATACCCGCGAAAGCGGGTATCCAGTAATCACTGGCCCCCGGGAATTTCGAACACCTGGAATACTGGATCACCCGCCTTCGCGGGTGATGACAGTTGTGACCTAGCTCAGACCAGCTGGTCGATCCGCGTTCCCTGTCCGGGCGGAAGTGCGGCCAGCACCGTCGGCTGCGGCAGGCGCGTGCCGTCGGCCGCAGCGGCGTTGGCGTCAGGCGTCTTGTCGGGCGGGTTGGGCGCGCTGGATTGCGGCGGCGCGATCGGCACCGGCGCGGCAACACTTGCGATCGTCATCGGAAACATCCTTTTCGTTGCCTCCGACCTTGGCCGCGTTGAAGCGAACGATTTATGAATCCGGCGCCTCAACCACGCAGCATCGCCGCCGATCCCGTCGAACAGTGAACGGGAGGCTCCGATTTTCATGACAAGTTTATCGAACTTGCCGGCGGCCGATGGCGTTCAGGCGCGGCCGGCTGGAGGCCTATTCGTCCTTGTCGCGCGTGACCGCGATCGACGCGTCGGTCTTGGTGCGCGTGCATTCCATGTTGAGCCGGCGATAGCGAAAGCTGACCTTGTCGCCGCGCAAGATACCCATGCGCTTGAGGCAGCGCGTGGTGCCGGTCGTGGTGTCGTCTTTCGGCACCGTGAAGACGATCGCCGCCGCGCGGCCGACCAGATCGTAAAATGCGGGCTTCGGCTTGCGGTCGCCCTTGGCGTAGAGCTCGTTGGAGTAATCCTGGCCGCGGCAGCCGAGCGACAGCTCTTTTGCCGCCGGATGCGTCAGATAGACGATGTTGGCGGCCTTGAAGTTGATCTTGAGGCCGTCAATCTGATCGGCAAGTTGCTTTGCGGCATCGTCGCAGGGATCGGCGCGGGCCGGAGAGATCGTCAATACGGCCAGCACGGCAAAAATGGCGGCGAGCGCCGCAGAAAGAACACCCGGCACGGAACGGTTGCGCAGTGTTTTTGTCATACTACCCCCCGCGGCATTGAAACGCACGCAAGGTTCATGCAAGGTCCGCGCGAGCGCGTCAATACGTGCCGTGACGGCGATCGGCGGTCTATGAAAAAGCCAACGGTTAAATTCAGCAAGGGCGAGGTCGGCCGGGTCCGGATCGTCGAGGATTTTCTGCCATCTCCGGACCGGCTGGTGCTGCGCGAGGACAACGTGAAGGTGACGTTGAGCCTGTCGCAGCGATCGGTGGCGTTCTTCAAACGCGCCGCGTGCCCTACCAGCGCATGATCCGCGTGCTGGTGGACGCCTATGCGGAAAAGCAGGAAGGGAAGGGGTGAGGAAGCATTGCTGCTGAGGCATCCGGAACCTTCCTTTTCTCCCAAAAGTGCTTAGAACGGCTCTATCGCCGGCCTGGCGTCCGTGGACGCGTCCGGAACCTCAACTTGCGAGCCCCCCATGAACGCCCCCACCGCCTTTCCCGACCCAAAACCAGTCCCGCCCTACAAGCATACGCCGCTGTTTCCGCTCGGCGCGGATACCACGCCGTACAAGAAGATCACGGCCGAGGGCGTGCGGGTCGAGAAGGTGCTCGGCAAGGACATGCTGGTGGTGTCGCGCGAGGCGCTGCGGGCCCTGTCCGAGGCCGCCTTCGGCGACATCAACCACTATCTGCGCCCCGGGCATCTGAAGCAGCTGCGCAACATCCTCGACGACAAGGAGGCCAGCGACAACGACAAGTTCGTCGCCTTCGACTTCCTGAAGAACGCCAACATCGCCGCCGGCGGCGTGCTGCCGATGTGCCAGGACACCGGCACCGCGATCATCATGGGCAAGAAGGGCTGCAACGTCATCTCTGATGGCGACGACGAGGCCGCGCTGTCGGAAGGCGCGCGCGACGCCTATTTGCGCCGTAATTTGCGTTATTCGCAGGTGGCGCCGCTGTCGATGTATGAGGAAAAGAACACCGCCAACAACATGCCGGCGCAGTGCGAGATCTATGCCGAGGGCGATGATGCCTACAAGTTCATGTTCATGGCCAAGGGCGGCGGAAGCGCCAACAAGAGCTTTCTGTTCCAGGCGACGCCGTCGGTTCTGACAAAAGATCGGCTGCTGGCGTTTTTGAAGGAGAAGGTGCTGACGCTCGGCACCGCGGCGTGCCCGCCCTATCATCTGGCGATCGTGATCGGCGGCACCTCCGCTGAACTCTGCATGAAGACGGTGAAGTTGGCATCCGCGCGTTATCTCGACGCGCTGCCCACACATGGCTCGGCGGACGGCAACGCCTTCCGCGATCTCGAGATGGAGCAAGAGATTCTGAAGATGACGCAGTCGCTCGGCGTCGGCGCGCAGTTCGGCGGCAAATATTTCTGCCACGACGTCCGCGTGATCCGGATGCCGCGCCACGGCGCGTCCTTGCCGATCGGGCTTGGCGTGTCCTGCTCGGCGGACCGCCAGGTGCTCGGCAAGATTACAAAAGACGGCGTCTATCTCGAAGAGCTCGAGCATAACCCGGCGCAGTACCTGCCGGCGGTGGAGCAGTCGCTCGGCGGCGAGGTCGTCAAGATCAATCTCAACCAGCCGATGAAGGATATTCTAGCGACGCTTGCAAAACACCCGATCAAGACCCGGTTGTCCTTGAGCGGGACCATGATCGTCGCCCGCGATTCCGCGCATGCCAAGCTGCGCGAGCGGCTGGAGAAGGGCGAACCGCTGCCGGATTATTTCAAGAACCATCCGGTGTATTACGCCGGTCCCGCCAAAACGCCGGACGGATACGCCTCCGGCGCGTTCGGCCCGACCACCGCAGGACGCATGGACAGTTTCGTCGACCAGTTCCAGGCCGCGGGCGGCTCGATGGTGATGGTGGCCAAGGGCAACCGCGCGGTCGCGGTGCGCGAGGCCTGCAAGAAGCACGGCGGCTTCTATCTCGGCTCGATCGGCGGGGCCGCGGCAAACCTCGCCGAGCACTGCATCAAGAAGGTCGAGGTGGTGGAATATCCCGAACTCGGCATGGAAGCGATCTGGCGGATCGAGGTCGAGGATTTTCCGGCCTTCATCATCATCGACGACAAGGGCAACGACTTCTTCAAGGAATTGAATCTGGGGTAGGTTGTCGTCCCGGCCCATATGCGCAATTGCGCATCAGGAGCCGGGATCCATCATTGTTGATGGAAAGCCATCAACCGCCGCGGCAAAACAATTACTGCCGCGGCGTTTGGTCCCGGCTCAAGGCCGGGAAGACAGCGGCGCCCTTACGCCCGCGTTCCCGTGAACGGAAAGCTGCCCATCGGACCGATGCCCATTTCGCCGGACATGCTGTCGCCGGACACCTTGCCGGTGAAGGCCAGCGTCAGCGGCATCGGATTGGTGATGGAGATCTTCCAGGCGACGTCGTCGCCGCTCGCGGTGCCGTCGAAGATTTCGCCAGAATTGCCGTCGGCGCCCTGGGTGCCCGTCAGCGTGCCGCCTGAATTCTTCAGGGTCAGCGTCGCCTTGCGCTCGCCCATCGGCGTGGTCATCACGATGTTCCAGTTGCCGTCCACTGCCATTGCTGTCTCCCCAATATTTCCCAGTAAACCGGAATGGTTCTGAGCTCCAAACTCGGGCGGCGGTATAACCTATCTCGCTGCGCAAGCCTATGGTGTGGTGAGCGGCCATCAGGTGGCGGCGCGCAGGCGGCTCGTTACCAGGATGCGGAACGCCACATATTGAATGGCGAAGGCCGCAATCTTCGCGCCGACCAGCACAACCGTCACATAGAATGTCCACAGCTTCATGTTGCCGGTCAGCGCCACCGCGATGGTGCCACAGCCGAGCGCGAACATCAGCGCCGCCCATGCGAAGCCGGCAAGCGTGACATACTCGGGAATGGTCTCGGTCACGATCGGCGGCAGATAGCGCAGCAGCCAGCCGCGCTTGAGCATGATGGCGCCGATCGCAAAATGCCCGATCGCAGGCTTTGTCAGCACGAAACGCGGATCGTTGGTGAGCAGCGTCGCGCTGCCTAGCACGATCACCAGCGCCAGGCTGGCATAGGTCATGAAGCCGAGCGGCTTGCCCTTGACGCGGGCATAGATCACTTGCGCGATGGCGCCTGCGATCGCGATGCCCGTCGCCAGCAGCACATTGTCGGTCAAGAGGTAGATCGCAAGGAACAGGATGGTGGAGAGAAAATCGGTGGCCAGTCTGGCGAATACGTCCTTCATCGTCCTGCTCTCTGTTGGATCGGTGGTCTGATGATATCCTAGTGCGTTGCCGGCAGGGCACTGACGGGCGCCGCTCCGTATTTCGCCTTGCGATACTGCGGATACCACTTGGTGAAATAGACCGCGCTGTTGCGGGCGGCGAAGGTGATCAGCAATCCAGACCAGAGCGGCAGACTCGGGACATAGAGCAGCGCAATGTTGCCGATCATCATCAGCAGCGCAGCGCCGGTCCAGGCCCATGTGATCAGATAGTTCGCGTGAAGGAAACCGGGCAGCCGCGCGGTCTCGGCATCGACAGCCTCCCGTGCATATTGCAGCGTGAAGGGGTGGCGGAACACGATCGACAGCAGCGACACCAGGAAGATGCCGGTATCGACCGCGAACTTGACAGCCGATGAGTTCATGGCGGGATCGGTCAGGACGTAGCCGCCGACCGCGGCGAACACCACCACGGAGCCGGCACCGAGAATCTTGACCGAGCGGCCGCGCAAGACGTCGAGCGCGATCACGCCAAGGCAGACCGCAACGGTGGCAAACAGGCTCACGGCGGCCGAGGTCACCAGCATCAGCAGGGCATAGGCGCCGTAGGGGGCAAGGATCAGGAAAATCGTCATGGCAGCCTCTTTCAGGCTAATCTTTACACCGTAAAGATACACTAGGGACGAGCGGCGGAATCGTCAAGCGAAATCTTTACAGTGTCTAAATTGTGATAATCGGATATTGTGATGTAATTACAATTATTTAGGTCGTCGCGAATCCGCCGAACAGAATCCGCGACAGGATCAGCACGGCGCAGGCGACCAGCAACCCGATCGTGATCGTCATGCCGCCGACCCGGCAGATGCGAAATTGCAGGGTGCTGGGAGCGACATACATGCCGAGCGGATGGAGCAGCCGCGAGACCAGGAGCGCGGCCATCAGTAAATGCACGCGCAGCGCGGAAGCGCCCGACATTTCGAGCATCGCGACCATCAGCGCGATCATCGGGACATATTCGGCAAAATTGGCATGCGCCCGGATCGCGCTACGCAGCGTCGGACTGCCGCTGTCGCCAAAACTCGCCCGATTGGTTTGGCGCAACCGGATCACTTGCAGGGTGAGGGCTGCATAGAGCAGCGCGAGAACCGCGAGATAGGCTGACGTGATCGAGGGCAGGTGCAGGGCGATTTCTCGAATGGTTGACATCGTCATTCCGGGGCGATGCGCAGCATCGAACCCGGAATCCAGAGACCATGCCATCGAGATTCCGGGTTCAGCCCTGCCGGCCGCCCCGGAATGACGGAGGGTGCAACGTCAATCCGCCCCCACCCAATTGCCGTGAAAACCATCGGGCACGCGATGGCCGAGATGCACCAGCGCCACCGGACCGGCTTCGACATCGGTAGCATTGAACACCGCGAGATCGCTTCGGTTTTCCCGCGCGCGCCAGACCGCGGCCAACAGCCAGCCAACCCCCTCGGCGGCATCGCTGCCGCGCTCGACGAACACCGGCTCCGAAATCGTGTCGCCGGCGGGCAGCAGATAATTGCCAAGCCGCGTGCCCTTGCCGTCGACATGCACGATGCCGGACAGCGCGCCGAACATCGGCAGATCCGGATTGGCGCAGGCGTACCAGCCGTGGCTGCTTTTCAGGCCGGCGCGGCGATCGTCGATGCGCGGGAATTCGCCGGTCAGGTCGTCGAGATAGGTCTGCGCAAAGCGGTCGGTATTGCCTGCGAGATCGAAGGTCCAGCGGCAGTGGCGGGCGCGGGATTTCGCAGGATCCGTCGGCGAGCCGTCGGGATGGGTGAACAACGGGGCTTCCTCGAACTGCATGACGTCGGCGATGATGCGGTCGCCTTCCTCCCAAGCGTTCATGACATGAAAGACGTAGCAGCTTTCGGCGCGGAACCAGACGATGTCTTTCACCGAACCGCTGCGCTTCATGACGCCGACATAGGCGCCTTTCTCCGGCTCCCAGGCGTAAGGCGGCTTGCCGCGCATGGCGCGATCCATGCTGCCGGTGATCGGCAATATCGGAAACAGCAGGTGATGTTCGGTGACGATGAAGTCGTGCACCATGCTGGCATAGGGCGCCTCGAAGCGATCGAACCGCGTCACCACGCCCGACGCGTTGACCGATCCGAAGGACAGGGCAGGGGTCAGCGGGCCGGCGGCGTTGTAGCCGAAGAACACCATTTCGCCGGTGACAGGATCGATCTTGGGATGCGCGGTGAAGGGGCCGGAGATAGCGCCTCTGTAGTCGCAATAGCCGATCCGGTTCAGCGTATCCGGCTCGATCTCGGTCGGCGGATGGCCTTCTTCCAGCGCCAGCAGGCGGCCGGCGTGAAAGATGATGTTGGTGTTGGCGACGCCGCTGTCGGTACACGAAGTGGCCGGTGCATCCGGTAGTTTTCGGCCCCCGAAAGCGCCGAACAGCGCGCGGCCGGCGTCATGCTCGGCCTGCCACTTGGGGGTGCGGACCCAGCGATTGCGATAGCTGGCGCGGCCGTTTTCGAGACGGAAGGCGTGCAGCATGCCGTCGCCGACGAACCAGTGCGCGCCCGGCGCGTCGAATTGCGGGTTGGGGCCGTTGCGATAGAGCGTGCCGTTGAGTTCGCGCGGCAGCTCGCCGGTCACCTTCAGAAACGGCGCGTCGCACTCAAAAGGGATCGGCGCCAGATTGGTCCGCGCCGCATTGGAAGTCACCTGGTCAAGCATTTCGCGCTCCCTCCATTTAAATCTTTACATCGTAAAGATACGGGTACAAGGCGTCGCTCGCGCCGTCAAGCAAAATCTTTACAGTGTCAAAATGGCGTCTTATAAGGATTCGCATGGCAAGATTATCCAGAGAAAACAAAGCTAGCCGTCCGGCGACGGCGCGAGCCCGCAGACCGGCGAAGGCTGTAGCCGAGAGGCCCACCCGCCGGCGGCGCAAATCATCCGGCGATACCCCCTATCACCATGGCGACCTGCACGAGGCTTTGCTGAAGGCCGCCGAGCAGGTGCTGGAGCGCGACGGCCTGCCGGGGCTGACGCTGCGCGCGGTGGCGCGCGAGGCCGGCGTATCGCATGCCGCGCCCACCCATCATTTCGGCGATCTCACCGGTTTGCTCAGCGAACTCGCCGCGATCGGCTTCCGCCAATTCGGCGCGGCGATGGCGGCTGCGCGCGCTTCCGCGACCACGCCGCCAGAGAGGGGAATGGCGAGCGCCAAAGCCTATGTCGCCTATGCGCAGGCGCATCCCGGCATGTATGGGCTGATGTTCCGCAGCGAACGGCTCGATTATTCGCGCCCGTCGCTGCATGAGGCGTCCGAAGCCTCGTTCGCAGGGCTGGCCCGCGGCGTCGGCGCCAGCCGGCAGGAGCAGATTTCCGAGGAATCGCTGTCGCTGGACCAGGCTGCGGCCATCGCGCGCGCCTGGTCGCTGGTGCATGGTTTTACCATGCTGCTGCTCGAGGGCCGCCTCTCGAAGATTCTGAACCGGTCGCCCGAGGGCACATCCGCGGAAATGTTGTTGGATGCCATGGTGCGGTCGACGGGAGGCCGCCCGCCGCGGCCGTGATGGCGCGACCCAAGACCTAGCGTTTCGCCAGCCCCACCGCGACGCCGGCATCGCCGATCACCTTCACCTCGTCCTTGCCGCATTTGAAGTCGCGGGCGAGCTCGTCCGCAGCCTTGCGGGCGAGCTCATTGGCGTTGGGGTTGGCCTGCGCGTCGATATAGGCGACATGGCAGACTTCGCCGGGCGGCAGCCGCGTCACCGCCAGCATCGGTTTGTCGGTCGGCCGCCCGCTGTTGTCGGGGTCGCCATTGTCGGCGAGGTACCAGCGCTGAATGATCGCGAACGGCTTGCCGTCCGCACTCCGCCATTCGACGGTATGGCTGCTCGAATTGAACGGGTGAAACCAGACCTGGGCTGCGGGCTCCCTGGCCGCCGCGGCGCCACTGCGGCCAACCGAGACGGTTTCGCGCAGATCGTCTTCGGCTATCCGCACCATCAGGCCTGATTTGCCCGGGCAAAGGCGCGTGGTGCTGCCGTTGAGTTCGCTGGGTTTGCCGATCATGCGGCAACCCTTCGGGGCGGTTGAGCTGTAGCTGCTGCTGAATGTTTGGGCGTTTGCCGATGAAACGGCGAATATCAGCGCCGCGGCGGTCAGTCCGGATGCGACCTGCAAACAGGGGACGCGTTTCATCCCAAAAACCTTATCGCCAAGGGAAACTTCGACGGGAACCTCGACCGATCAGACGTGTGCAATCTGGGGAAGGTTCAAGCCGGAGGCGCGAAACACCTGACACGGGCGCGGAATCGTCCTAGAAGGGCGGCTTCGCGATCCCTTTTCGCCTTCACCAGTGTGTCAGTTACGTCATCGCCATGCCTGCTATTCCAGCGAATAAACCCTACCGCGTCGGCCGTTCCCCCACCGGGCTTGGCCTCTTCGCCACCAAACCGATCAAGAAGGGCACCAAAATCATCCGCTATTTTGGGCCGCTCCTGGATTCGAAGAAGAAAAAAGACGACGCGATCGAGAACAAATATCTGTTCGAACTCAACGACCGCTGGACCATCGACGGCTCGGTGCGCAAGAACGTCGCCCGCTATATCAATCACGCCTGCAAGCCGAACGCGGAATCCGACGTTCGCCCGCGCAAGCGCAAGGTCTTCATCCGCGCCATCAAGAACATCGAGCCGGGCGAGGAGATCAATTACGATTACGGCACCGATTACTTCAAAGCCTATCTGAAGCCGATCGGCTGCAAATGCGCGGCCTGCGAAAAGAAGCGCAAGAAGAAGCGCGCCGAGGCGCGGGCCGAGAAATTGCGCCTGAAGGCCAAGGCGGAGCGCAAGGCGCTGAAGAAGGCTCAGAAAGCGGCGGAAAAGCTGGCCGGGCAAGCCGCCCGGAAGAACGGCGGCGTGAAGGCGAACGGCAAGCTCCTTGATGGCAAGCACCTCAATGGCAAGCACCTTAACGGCAACGGCCGTGCGAAGGTGACGGCGAGGAGATCGCCCGCCACAAGGCCGCGAACTTCCGCGCCTGCGCCGGCCCTTCAGGCCCAAGCGTAGGCACACGCCTGGGCTGCGGTCTCATCCACCCGGCTTCCGCACTGAGGGCGGCAGTGGCGAATCTCCGAAGTCGAGTGCCGAGCGTTGAAGGATCGCGCCGCAGTCGTCGACGACGACGCGAAATCGCCGGTGTTCCCAAAAGAACGTCAGGCGATGCCGGCCGAGATCCGCATCGACCCCGCGCTCGGACAGGCTCGTGATCTTGCCGGCCTGCATCTGTTGCCTGAGAACCGGCAACGCGATGCCAAGGCCCTCGGCGATCACGGACGCGTCGATCTGAACGTCGCCGTCGCGGAATTCGACCGGTTTCATGCCGCACCTCGGGCAGGGCCGGGTTTGGACCTGGCGGGATAGGCGCATTCCGCCAGCGTCGTGGAGTCCAATTCGCGCATAAAAGCTTCGCGCGCGGCGGCGAGTTTTGCCTTGAGGCGGCAGCGCGGCGTCAGCACGCAACCGCCGCCATCCTCGCGAAAACATTCGACCAGCGCCTCGCCTTCGAGCGCGCGCACGACTTCGCCGAGTGTGATCGACGCCGGCGGACGCGCCAGCGTGAAGCCCCCGCCGGCGCCGCGCTGGGTCGCAATGAATCCGCCGTCGGCGAGGTCGCGCACCACCTTGGCCAGATGATTGCGGGAGATGCCGAATTCGGCCGCGATCTCATTGGTCGCGAACGAGCGCGCCGGCTCGCCCGCAAGCCGCATCAGGGCGCGTAGGGCAAAATCCGTAAACGACGTCAGGCGCATGGGAGCCCCTCGAAAAAAGAACTTTGTGGATCATCTATATCCGTCTAAATAGGCATTTGAAATACCTATTTTAAGGAGACCTGCCATGACAGGGGCAGAACGGCGCGAAAAGATCACGGCCGAGATCGTCGCGAAAACCGGGATTACCGAGGCCATGATCGAGCGCCTGGTGCACGGCTTCTACGCCAGGGTAAGGGCCGATGCGGCGCTGGCGCCGGTGTTCGAGGCCCGAATCCGGGATTGGGAGCCGCATCTTAAGCAGATGTGCGCGTTCTGGTCGTCGGTGGCGCTGATGTCGGGCCGTTATCAGGGCACGCCGATGGTCAAGCATGTGCCGCTGCCGGTCGATGCCGCGCATTTCGACCGCTGGCTAAAACTGTTCGAGGAGACGGCCCGGGAGATCTGCCCGCCGGCAGCCGCGACGCATTTTGTCGAACTTGCGCGGCGGATTGCCGCGAGCCTCGAACTCGGCATCGCCGGCGGCCAGGGCGTCATGCTCAGGCCGGGCGAGCGATTCAGGCGTAACGAAACGGGAGCCGTGCAATGATCGACCGGGCGCATGTCGTAACCGACAAGGAGCAGACCGATCCCTATGCCGGCAGCAGCCTGGTGCCGATGCTGTTGGTCGGACTTGCCCTCACGCTGATTGGTATGATTGCCGCATTGACGTTGAGCTAGGCGTCATTGCGAGCGAAGCGAAGCAATCCATCCCACTACGCAAAGAAAGAATGGATTGCTTCGTCGCTGCGCTCCTCGCAATGACGTCTAAGCCGCCACCGCGCCGCCGCGCTTGCGCAGGCCGATATATTGCAGTTCGGCAAATACGCCGGTCGCGATCGCCTGCGCCACCACCACGACCTCGCCGAGCAGGTTCGGGCTCACCGCGCCCGAGAACAGCAGCGCGATGCTGGCGAGCGTCCAGGCCGCATTGCCGGCGACCACGATCATGACAAGCGCCTTTGGCACCGCTTGCCGCGTGCCGAGCCAGCCGACCAGCGCGGTATAGGCGATCAGGAACGGGCCGGTCTGGCTCAGCAGCGCTTCAGGCAAATTGAGCAAGGACGCAAACGTATCGGCGCCGAGCGTGAGCCCTATGGCCGAGACGCCGCTGAAGACGGCGCCGGCCAACAGGGCGCGGCGCAGCAATTGGGAGGGGTTGATCATGACAAATCTCCTTATCGGTTTGGGGGTGGGACGATTCAGCGGAGCCAGGCGAGGAGCCGGCGCATCAGCCGCACGGGACACAGCGCCTTGCCGATCCTGTTCTCGATCGTCTGCACCTGCGCGAACACGAAAACGCTGGTGTGGTGCACCGGCGGTTCGGGCATGTTGAGGGAACGCGCCAATGCCCAAACTGCCAGATTGAGCATCGAGGGGATCAGGACGGCGAGGGTGCGAACGATGGAAAGGATCAGCATGGTCATCTCCTGTGCCTGACAAGATGATCCGGCCCGCGCCCCAATTCGATTACCTCGGACGTAATGGAACGGCTGACAATCGCGTGATAGGTTTTCGGGCATGAACGCACACGCATCCGCGGCGCGAGCCGAACGTATCAAGCCCGTCCATATCGGCGACCATTTGCGCGAATGGCGGCAGCGCCGCCATCTCAGCCAGCTCGACCTCGCCGGCGACGCCGAGATTTCAGCGCGTCATCTCAGTTTCGTCGAAACCGGCCGCGCGGCGCCATCCCGCGACATGGTCTTGAGGTTGGCCGAACGCCTGGAGGTGCCCTTGCGCGAACGCAATGTGCTACTGGTCGCCGCCGGCTTCGCGCCGGCGTTTCCACAGCGCTCGCTCGACGATCCCGCGCTGAAATCGGCACGCCAGGCGATCGATCTGGTGCTGAAGGCGCATGAACCCAATCCGGCGCTGGCCTATGACCGTCACTGGAATCTGGTGACCGCCAACCGCATGGTGGCGCCGCTATTGGAGGGCATTCCGCAGCGGCTGCTCGGGCAGCCCTTCAATATCCTGCGGCTCGCCTTTCACCCCGAGGCACTGGCGCCGCGCACGGTCAACCTCGCCGAATGGAGCAGCCATCTGCTGGAACGGTTGCACCGCCAGTGCGAGGCGACCGCCGATCCCGAACTCATCAAGCTTTATCACGAACTCAAGGCCTATCCGATGCCGGCGCGCTCGGGCCCGCTCTCGCCCGACAATGTCGCGATCCCCTTCAAGATGCGGCTCGACGGCGAGGTGCTGAGCTTTATCTCGACCACGATGATCTTCGGCACCCCGGTCGATGTCACGCTGTCGGAACTGGCGCTGGAGACCTTTTTTCCGGCCGACGATCTGACCGCCCGGCGGATGCGGGAGATGACGGCAAATCTCAAATAGGGCCTTGCTCAAATAGCGCCTTGTCCGAGCTCGGATCGGGGCTTATCTCTGGGTCCTTTCCAGCGAGGGACCGTCCGATGAGCACCCTGAAGCCGCTTAAGATCGATATCGTTTCCGACGTGGTCTGCCCCTGGTGCTATATCGGCAAGAGGCGGATCGAGAATGCGCTGGCGCTGGTGCCGGATGTCCCGGTCGAGGTGCGCTGGCGGCCGTTCTTCCTCAATTCGTGGGTACCGCGCGAGGGCATCAGCCGCGACGAATATCTCACCGCCAAATTCGGCTCGGTCGAAGCCTACAAGAACATCGCCGCCCGCGTCGTCACCGCCGCGGGCGAAGAGGGCCTGACGTACCGGCCTGATCTGGTGAAGCGCCAGCCCAATACGATCGATTGCCACCGCCTGATCCACTGGGCGGAAGCGCAGGGCAAATCCGCCGAGATGAAGCAGCGGCTGATGGAATTGTACTTTCGTGACGGCGGCGATCTCACCGACGTGAATGTGCTGGTGCAGGCCGCGACCGATGTCGGGCTCGATGCCGAGGATATTCGCAAGCGCCTCGCCACCGATGAGGACGTGGCGCTGATCTCCGGCCAGGCGCAGGAAGCCTCCGACAAGGGCATCTCCGGCGTGCCGACTTTTGTGTTCGCACAGAAATATGCCGTCTCCGGCGCCCAGCCGGCCGACCAACTCGCGCGTGCGATCCGGCAGGTGTCGGGCGAAATCAACGCGCAGGCGGCGGAGTAGGGGCATTGCCACACACCACTGTCATCCTGAGGAGCCGCGCCTTGCGCGGCGTCTCGAAGGATGGCTGCATGCACCGCCTTCTCTCATCCTTCGAGGCTCGCAAGAGCTCGCACCTCAGGATGACGGGCAGCGGCGAACAGGCGACAGGAAAAACCAGGGGGGAACGTCATGATCTACGAGCTACGAACCTACACCGTAAAGCCCGGCACCATCGGCGACATGGTCAAGGCGGCAAGCACGGTGTCGCGCGATATCCGCGCCGATAATTTCGGCAAGCTGGAAGGTTACTGGTCGACCGAGATCGGTCCGCTCAACCAGGTCCTGCACATGTGGAGCTACAGCGATTATGCCGAACGTACGCGATTGCGCGCCGAACTCGCCAAGAACCCGCGGTGGGGCGGCGAATATTTGCCGCTGATCCGTCCGCTGCTGATACGTCAGGACGTCCGTCTGCTCAACGCGGTGAGGGCGCCGGTTGCCCCGGTGTCAACCGGCAACATCTACGAGATGCGCAACTATCGCGCCAGGCCTGCGGGTGCCGCAAAGCAGTGGCTCGATGCGTTCACCGCAGTGCTGCCCGCGCGCGAAAAACATTCAAAGATCGTCGGCCTCTGGCAGACCGAAGCGGGACAGCCCAATGAGGTCCTGCACATCTGGGCCTATCCCGACCTCAACGCCCGCGCCGAAGCGCGTGGCAACGCCATGAAGGATCCGGCCTGGCAGGAATTCCTCAAGGTGGGCCCGCCGCTGCTGGAAGAGATGCACTCGACCATCATGCTGCCGGCGCCGCACTCGCCCTTGAAGTAGTGAGATCGTAGCCCGGATGAGTGAAGCAAAATCCGAGACGAGCGCGATGCTGGCCCCGGAAGGCGCTTCACTTATCTCTGCTCGAAAACCCTCGCGTAACAACCGCCGCCGTCATCCCTGCGTGAGCGCAAGTGCGCTCATCGCTGGAGATGCTCGCCATCTTGGCGAGCCTCGAAGGATGGGCCGAGGATCTCATCCTTCGAGGCTCGCAAGAGCTCGCGCCTCAGGATGACGGGCAGTCTTTAAAGCTCACGCCCCTTTAAATAATAATTCGCGCGCTTGCCCAGCGCTACACGGCGCAGCACGCGGCGCATCGCCATCGAGCTACGCAGCGGTTTGATCGTCGCCGTCACCCCGCGATAGAATGCCAGCTTCAACGCATCGCGCACCGGCCGTTTGCCCGGCGGCTGTTGCGGCAGGCCGATGCCGCGCAGCATCGAATTGAAGAAATGCAGATCGTTGAGACGGCGCACCTCGCGCGTCTTCCAGGTGATCGCCATCGAGATCGAATAGAAGCCTGCGGTGCGGACCCAGTGCGGCCACTGATACGGCACGTAGCAGCCGTCGCCCTCGAACAGATGAAACTCCTTGCCGCGCGGCGCAAAGCTTTCGTCGTATTTCAGATTGCGATGCTTGGTCATCGAGCGCTCAATCTCGTCGTCATCGACAATCGAGCGGTCGGTATTGTCCAGAATCGTGAAGAATTTTTCGCCATGGATATGCACGAAGAAATTGTCTTCGCTGTCGAGATGGAACGGCGTGGTCGAATTCGGCGAGGATACGAACAGAAAGCCCTCGACCTGCTCAAAGCCGGCATCGAGCAGCGAGTTGAAGCCGCGCGCCCGCGCCACCGAGAGCAGGGTGTCTTCCAGCAGCTTGCGGTATTCCGGCGAATTCTCGATGCGCTTGAGCACCATCCAGGCGCCCGCGGTCTCGATGCTTTTCACGACTTCGACCGGGTCGAGATCGACAGAAGGGATCGCGTCCGGATCCTGGCTGATCGCGACCTTGCCGGAATTATATTCGATCAAGTCGCGCGGCAGTTCGGCGGCGAGCGCGGCAATGCGCGGCAGCGTCAGCAAGGGATGGCCGACAAGCTTGTGGCGGATCGCGAATGGCTTTGACGGAAAGTCGCGCCGCAGCGCATCGTTTGCCGCCGTAATCACCGGCGCGACAGCGGTGACGCTGTTCATGAGGATTTCTCCTGACGTTTCCTGATGAAATGAACGGCGCGGCGCATCGGCCCGCGGATCGATCGACGCAGGCCCAACGCGGCATGGATCAATGCGACGACGGGATCGTGCCGCCGCAGCGGGATCAGCACGTCGCCGATTGCCAGCCGTCCGCGCCAGATCGGATTGATCATGGGATGATCGGGGCTCGCGGTGGAATCGGCAAGCGCGATGGCCGGGTCGGCGCAGAGATGCGCGGTCAGGTCCAGCGTCAGCTGCACGCCGGGCGAAAACCTGGCGAAGCGCTCGTCGACGCCGAGCTTGAAATAGAACGCGCGATCCCGATGCCGCAGCACGATCCCCGCCGCCACCGGCGTATCGCCGGTCCGCAGGCTGACGATCTCGCACTGGCCGGTTCCGGCCAGGCCTGCGGTCGCGCGGCGGATAAAGGCCGCATCGCCCAGATCCTGTCCGAGCGCGGTACCGCGCCTGGCTTTCCAGCCGCTGGCTTCCAGCGCAAGAAACGTTTCGAGCGCGGTGGCTACTTCCGCCTGGGTGCGCGCGACGTCGAAATGGACCGTGCCGTGTTCGGCGAGGCGGTTGCGCTGGCGGCGCAGTTCCTTCAGCTTCTTGGCGCCGATCGCCTCGCGCAGCAGTTCGTCCGCGTCGCGCATCGCGTCGAGACAGGCGCGGAGATGGAACTCCAGCACGCGCGGGCGCAGGCCCTCGCGCCGCAACGCCTCGGCAAAAGCCTTCATCGCGGCGCCATCGAGCGCCACGTCGCGCAGGATCAGTGCGTGGTGGCCGGCCCGCTTGGCATGGAGCAGCAGCCGCACAGCCGCATCGTCGGCCATATCGCGATCGAGCAGCGGCGTGCAAAGCGTGCCATAGGGGTCGGCGCTGACAAGGGCGGGCAGCGGAATCTTGTAGGCACGGTTCATCGAAATGACCGGCATCAGGCCGATCAGTTTCGAGGCCTCGCTCCATGCATTCAGCGCGGAAGCGTCGACGCGGCCCCGCGCGGAAGCGCTGACCGCCAATTCCCAGTCGGGCAGATAATAACCGTTCGGCTCAATGGCGCGCTCGGCGAGTGCGCGCCATTGGGCAGGGAAGATGTCGGCGAGCGGTGCCAGCGCAGCGGCGGCTTTCGCCGCCGGCGCGCGCGCGCCCGTGGCATCGTTGATCGATGCACGACGGACCACCGTTTGTTCAGCAATCTCGGCCACTTCCCCGCTTCCCCGTTCGCGACCAGCGCAGGGACACAAGTGGTGCCGCCTGCTCCTGTCGCGTTGACGGGAAACGCTAGTCGAAAAGATTGGAAAAACCCGCTGGGCGCAGACCCGAATTGGAGCGGTCGTGTTAACGGGCCGTTCAGCATGCCAACGCCGGCGAGGGATCAAGGGTCGGGGGTGATTAAATCCGGCGGCGCTTCGCCCTGCGTAATTATCGGCCCGCTACCGTAGGGGGCATAGGCAGCAAATTGCCGTTTGGCGTCGATCTCGGCCGTCCGGCTCTCGTCGTTGATGAGCGTGCGAAACAGCACGATGCCGCGGTTGGTGTGGGGCACGACCACGGGCAATCCGGCGCGCTCGACCGATTTCCCCGCTGCTGCCAAAACGAAATCGGCGGCGCCGGCCTTGGTCTGCCGATCGTTCAAGGCATAGAAATTGTCGGTATCGACGTCGAACAGCGAGACCGACCAGTAGATGTCAGCTATCCCGCGCCGGACAACAGCAGCCGCAGCGCCGGGTTCCTGTTCTCGCTCTTCAGCGCGTTCAAGATGTGCCCGGCGCGGCTCTATGTGGGCGGCGAGTCGAGGTAGACATAAAGAGCCGCGATCTTGCCGTCCCGTGCGATGATGAAATCCACACCGGTGTATTCCGGCCCTTCGCCTTTTGGCCCCGAGCCCCACGCCAGCCGTCCCGAATTGTGCAGAACCTGGGGGACGCCATGAGGCGTATAAACATAATGGGGATGCGTCGCTCGGAGATCGCCGGCGAACTTGTCCAGTGCGTCGTGACCGACGAAAGTGCCGGGCGGCACGCACAACACACAATCTTCGGTGTAAAGTTCCTGAATGGCGGCCCTTCGGCGAGCCGGATCACCTTCACCGAAGACTTCCGGAATATTGCGGTTGAGCAGCGTCTCGATACCACTCACATCCGCGCCCACGGACGGCGGGACGCTCTTTTTGCTGGCATGCTGGTTCATCAGAGGCCTCCTTTTATGCGCGACCATGATGCGGTCGTTGGAGCGATCGCAAAACATCAATAATTGAAAGTCATCGTTTCAGATTTGTTGGTGTATGGGTCGATGGCTTGCCAGCAGGCTTCCGCGACTTCGGCGTCTTTTCCCTGTCGACGCACGATTTTCTGTTTTCGTCTGACTCCCAATCCCTCGTATGACTTAGTATTGAGGTCGCGCGGTTGCCGCCAGGTCGATCATGCCGAGATTGACAAGGGTGCGGTGGAAGCGGCGTTTCCGCTCCGAGGAGGACGCGAAGTAGGCGTCGCCGCACTGTCCGAGAAGGCTCGCGCGGGTGGCGAATATCTCGTCAAGCGGCAGGCCGGCCTGCTGCAGAGCGACGGTGCCGAGGAACGCAATATCCAGGTCCGGGCCGCGTCCGGGGATCATCCGCTCAGAGCGGTCGTTCAGGGTTTCCATGGCATAGAAGGTGCGAAACTGGCGTCGCGCATCCACCGGCAGTTTGATTTTCGCCTCGATCCGCCGCGCCATGACGGGTTGATGGTCGCCGTAGTGCACGATCAGCATCGGGCGTCCAGGAAAGCGGCTGGAAAGTTCGGACTTGAGCCTGTTCCAAGTCACCGCGGTCTCCACCAGCCGGGCGTAGTACTCGGCATAGCAGGCATCGGCGAGGCTTGCGGCCGCAAAGGCCCGTTCGCGCTCAAAGCGCCCGGGCGCTGTCAGTCGCCGGTTGTGGGGGCCGTGATTGAAATTGGTCAACGCATACAGGAAACGAGGCGCTGAATCGCCGGCAATCCGTTTCATGTGAGCGTCGAGGGCGGCTCGCAGAAACAATGCATCGGAATGCGTCGCCTCGAACCGGCCGACATCGAAAGGCGGATGAAAATCGTCCGTGAAGATGCGTTCGCCGATGCCGATTGAGCGGTAGAACTCATCGTAGTTGAGAAAGCTGCGGCGGCAGCTCGACGTCAGCATGGTTCGATAGCCAAGCGCCGTCAGCGTCTTTGGCAGGCTGTTGTGGAATCGGCCGGCGCCTCTCTTGAAAAGAAAATACGCGCTCGAGCCGAAGCTGGCGCTGGAAAGGCCGGTGAGCAGGCTGAATTCGGATTGCCACGATCCGCCGCCAAAAATATCGACATTGAGCGTTCCATGGCGACCGTCTTTCGGGGACAGGAATGCTTCGACGATGGGATCGACCGGGAGCCCGAACACCCGCGGATCGAAGATCGATTCGTGCTGGATCACGATAATGTCGGGCGTGTCAGGGGTGCGCGCCGGCATGGCCGGCATCAATGGTAACGGATCGTCGGCGATATCGCTGAGCGCGAGCCCGCCGAACTGCCGCCAGGACAGCGGGTCGAACAGGGAAGCCATGAAGGTCGAAAAGAAACACCGCGGCTGGGCCGCAATCCGCTGCAAAGGGACGGCCCCGCCGCCGGTCCGGTAGGCTGCAAACAAAACGACGGAGGCCGCGCCGAATAGAATGATCTGGAGTTCCCGGGAAACCGGCGGCCCGGCGACGTAGAGCAGCGTCGCGACCGCGGCCAGGATGAGGCCAATGGCTCCGGCAAAAAAAGCCGCCACCGCGAGCGGATATTGCACGATGAAGAACGGCATTGTTCCCGCAAACGCCAGCGGCAAATCGGTTACGGTCAGTTTCAGCCCGCTATGCCTGTACTTGACGTTTGAAATTCCGAAGATGGCCGCGGCCAGGATCGACGACAGCAGCAACGCTCTTTCTAAATCGGTCACGAAAAACAACAGCACCGCGGCCATCAAACACAGCGCGGCAATGGCCAGTTTGAGATGCTCAACGCCGCGCTCCGCCAGGCAAACGACGGCGATGGCAGACGCAATGATCAGGGGCAACATCATGTGGACAGGATGGCCAACCCGTGGATGAAATTCTACAACCAGACCATCAAGAAGTGCGCGGCCCGGTAAGTCAACCGCGCAATATTCAATTTTGAGGCGGACCCGCCGGGGATTGGGGGATGGCTGCCAGCGACACCTTTGCCGAGTTCCAGCGCGAGCCGCTCACGCCGCTCACGCCGCTCGGCCGCGTCACGCTGCGACGCATGTTCGGCAAGAGCGGTGGTGTTCTGCGACGGGGTGATGTTCGCCATGGTGATGGAGAACGCGCTCTATGTCCGGGTCGATGAAGAGAACCAGGCGACGTTCAGCGAAGCCGAGGCCTTTCCGCCGCTCAATTACGCGAAGCAGGGGGGCCACCATCGACCTCTCGTTTTGGCGCGTGCCGGAGCGGCTGTTCGACGAACCCGATGAACTCGTCGCCCTGGGCGCAAAGCCGCACTGGCCGCGGCGCGCACATGTTTCAGAGGGCGGAGACGAGTGGGGTGACCACGTTGACCGCCTGATAAAACACATTCACGCAATTGATCCCAAGGGAGGCTCGTTTCGTTGTCCTCACAATATCAGCGGCAAGGTCTTTAACTGCACGCGTGTCGAATTCGAAGGACCAGGCCGTGAACCCATAAATCCGTCGGGCTGATAGAGTCCGCTGTGCCCCAACACCCGACATATTGTTGCATAGCCGCGAAGCGACGCTAAGTGCCATATCCGGACTCATACACTGCGGCATTCTGGCCGTCGATGAATATGCACGTGCCTCATGCAACGACACATTTTTTGTGATCGATGATTTGTATTCACGCGAATGTTAGGTCGTCGATACCGATGCTTATCCCAGCAAGCGCAGTTCGTCGGAATAAATCGATCGCCCGTCCAGTCTCTTGGTTGATTGATTTGATGCGGAATAGCAAAGCCATCTCCGTGTCTGCATTCCAGCGCCGCGCGTCGGCGGATTTGCTACAGCGCCCTGGGGCGGGAACAATGTCCCTTGCGAACCGGAGTGACATTGAGCCGCCGCGGCACCGCAAAAAGCAAACATCACGAAAATACGAGGAGTGAGACAGCTCACCGACGTGCCTCGCATTGGGCACCAACCAGACCCTTGCAAGGTTTTCGTCGGTTCCAACCGGGATTGAGAAAATGAAACCGGTGTCGGACTGGTTGAGCCGGGCAGCGCGAGGGATCGACGACCCTTCAGGAGTCGAGTCACTCCGTGTTCACGCGGCATGATTTCGCCACGACGTCCTGTCGCGCTGCAATCAGCTTTGTTGTGCGCGAATGCCGGTCCGCAGGCGATTGACTCTGTAACGCGCGTTTCAAGCCGAGTTGATTTGTTTGAAGCGGAATTTAATGGGACGGCGTGCGGTCTCCCTTACATCGAGCATCAGGTATCCGCATCGGATGCTGCAAGCAGATAGCTCGCGGTCTGGACAGCACGCTCGCCTCACGAAGCGTGATCAATTCGTCTCGTCCCGCGCGGGTCTACAATCGATCCATACAGGAGAAACGAAAATGATTTCATTCAAAGCTCTTACAGCGGCCCTGCTGCTGTCCGCGACCGCAGCGACGCCGGCACTCGCGCAAGACCGCGCCCTGTATATCAAAAATCTACACGATTCCGGGTATAATCCGAAGAACGACTTCAATCCGAACGGGACCATAAGGGCCGCCATCCAGGAGCCGGGCGCGTTCGCGTTCTATTATCCCAATCTGGACGTTCTGAATGGAGGGGCGCCAACTCCTGCGGCCAGGTTGTCTCCCGACTGGCCCGCGTTGAAGGGTGCGTGTGCGTCGGCCGGCGGCGGCGTCTCTTACTGCGGCGACCGCTACGACTCATATGCTTTTGCGCCCGACGCATTCCCGCGTCATCATGCCCGTCGCCATCACCGGTCGTGAGAATGGATTTTCCCGCGCGAGCACGCTACGAGAGAATCTTGCCTCCGGATTAGCGGAGCGTAATCCACGGTAACAATGCATTCTGGAAGGTCGGTCGGCATGCGACGGTGCCTCGTTCAGCCCGTCTGAAGGCCGGCCTCGAATATGCGCTTCTTCTGACGTGAGCCATCTTTTGCTGCGAAATCGGCTGGCGAGATGCCGTTGCGGCCAAACCTTTTGCGGTAGGCTCCCGGCGCCGAGCCTACGGCCTTGCGAAATACACGTGCAAATGAGGCCACGTCCTTATAGCCGAGCGATTGGGCGATCTGCTTCTGCGAGGTGTCCCCTCCCTCCAGGAGCTCGCGCGCTCGCGCAATGCGAACGGCCCGACAATACTCGATCGGGCTCATGCCCGTTGCACTCGCGAACCGCCGCAGCAGCGTGCGCCGTTCCAGTCCCGCGGCCGTCGCCATGGCCGCAAGGGAGACGCCTCGTCCGTCCCTCATGTGCACCCACTCCTGAGCCTTCAAAACGGCTCTATCTCCGTGCGTCTGAGGAGGAGCAAAGCCTGTAAAATAGCGCGCCTCACCCGCGGCTGGGCCGGAAAGAACAAAGCGCGCCGTCTCCGCCCACATGGTCGGGCCGAAAATCCTGTCAACGAGAAACAGTCCAAGATCGATCCATGACAGAAATCCACCAGCCGTGATGATGTCGCCATGATCAATGATGCGCCGACTCGTTTCGACGACGATTTGCGGAAAACGCTTCGCCAGCGCCTCTGCGCAAATCTGATGTGTGGCAACTGAAAGGCCGTCGACGAGGCCCGTTTCGGCAAGGATAAACGCACCCGAGCACAGAGAAACCAACGTGGTGCCGGCGGCATGGCGATTACGGACCCAGGACACCACGCCGGCGGGGACGTCAGGATCTGGAAGGTTCACCATGGTCGGCGGGATGATCAGCGTCCGCGGCTTTGGGCTGCCGCGCGGTGCGCTGTCATAGACGCATGAAAGTTTCGCGGCGCCGCAATGGATCGGTTTCCAGTGCGTCACGCGAAGCGGGCTTTGGCCAGATCGCCGTTGATCGAGCGCAATCGTGGAAGCGGCGCCGAACAAATCGGTAAGGCCCAGGATACAGGCCACCTGCGCGCCAGGATAATCCACGATGCCAATTTCGTGTGCGGCGATTCCAGTCATCGCATTGTCCCTCCCGGTCAGAACTTTGACCCTTCCGGCAATTGAAACCGCTGAGGGGATGGAAGCACCTTAGCATAATCCGGGAATACGGCCACCGAGCTCGATTGGAGCCGGATTGCGACCACATGGACGGCAAGGAAGGCTGCGAGCGATGAAGCTCATGGTGAACGGACAGGAGCGGGTCTTGGAGGGGGTCGACTCCGACATGCCCCTGCTCTGGGCTATTCGAGATCTCGTAGGTCTCAAAGGAACGAAATTCGGCTGTGGAAAGGCGCTCTGCGGTGCGTGCACCGTGCACTTGGATGGCCAGCCTGTCCGCTCGTGCCAAACATTTCTTGCCGACGTCGGGGACGGCAAGGTCACGACGATCGAAGCAATCTCCGGACCCGTTGCGGAAGCGGTCAAGTCAGCCTGGATCAAGAACAATGTGCCCCAATGTGGCTACTGCCAGTCGGGTCAGATCATGTCTGCGGTAGCGTTGCTCGAGTCCAACCCGAAGCCCTCGCGTGATGACGTCAACTCCGCAATGAGCGGCAACATCTGTCGATGCGGCACCTATCCGCGGATCCGCGCCGCGATCGCGGACGCCTCGAAGCATCTCGGTCAATAGCGAGCGTGCGGCCATGAACACCGTCGAGACCAGCTCTGGCCGCGAGATAGTCGGGGGAACTAGCCGCCGCGGCTTCCTTGAGGGGATCGGTACGACCGCTTTTCTCCTCGCTTTCCAACTACCGGTCAGCCCCGGACGCGCGGGTGAACCGTCAGGGGTCTCCGGGCAATTCAACGCCTTCCTTGCTATCGGTGAGGACGATGTCGTCACGGCGATCATTGCGCAAACCGAGGGTGGTCAGGGGAACTCGACCGGTATGACCCAGGTCATCGCTGCCGAGTTGGGAGCGGCTTGGCCGCGAATGCGATACCGGTTCACGACGGGACGACGGCCAGAATACATCAATCCGATGCTCTACGAAGGGCTCGTCTTGACCGCCGGGAGCTCTTCGATCCCAGGCTTCTATGGCGCAATGCGCCGAGCCGCAGCGGCGACGCGGGAGATGCTCGTCGCCGCAGCGGCGAAGCAATTGGGGGTCAGCCCGGGCGACTTGTCCGTGTCGGAATCCAAAGTGACACACTCGCATTCCGGCCGCTATCTCACATTCGGACAATTGGCGGCGGCTGCGGCCAAGGAGCCGGTTCCGGCAGAGCCTCGGCTGCGCGCTCGAAAGGAGCTTCTCCTGATCGGTCAGCCGTTGGACCGGTTGGATGTTCCGCCAAAGGTCGACGGGAGCGCTCGCTTCGGACTTGATCTCGAAGCTCCGGACATGTTGTACGCGGCCGTAAGACACGGCCCCGCCTATGGGTCGACAGTCGCGGCGATCGATGACGCCAAAGCCAAGAGCATGCCGGGCGTCAGGCTGATCATGGCGGTACCGCAAGGCGTGGCCGTTGTCGCCGATCAATATTGGCAGGCTGTTAAGGCCCTGGCCGAAGTGCGGGAGACATACGCTAGCCATCCGAATGACAACGCCTCTTCCACCACAGTCGAGGTCGCGCTGAGGCGGGGACTGGAGCAGCCCGGGCACCCGACGATGGGGAGCCATGGAGACGTCGCGACCGCGATGAAGTCCGCCGTGAAGGTTCTCGAGGCCGAGTTCTCGATGCCATTCCTGTCGCACGCATGTATGGAGCCTGTCTCATGTACCGCCCGCGTTAGCGGCGACCAGGTCGAGTTGTGGCTTTCCACCAAATCGCCCAGCCTGGATGCGGGCCACGCGGCACGCGCGCTCGGTATCGACCCGTCGACCGTCGTCGTGCACAACGAGTATCAGGGCGGAGACTTCGGCCGACGCTCCGGGATGGAGCATACGACCGAGGCGGTGCTGCTGGCGAAGGCAGCCGGGCGACCCGTGAAAGTCGTGTGGACCCGAGAGGAGGACCTGCGGGTCGACCAGCATCGTACCGCGTTCCTGGGCCGCGTGCGCATGGGTCTCGGCGCCGATGGGACTCCCGTGGCCTACGAAGCGAAAATCGCGTGTGACGGTCTGTGGCAACGGTTGTTCCCGTGGTTCTACGCGAAGAAGAAGCCGGTGGACTTGCCGATGTTCAACCTGGTAGGCGGCTCGTATGGAATTCCGAATGAAGCGGGAACCTACGTCAACGTCCCGCTTCCGGTCCGCATTGGCGCCTTTCGCGGCAACAACGATACGCATAACGGCTTCATGCTGGAGACAATGATTGACGAGGCGGCGCACATCGCGGGTGCAGATCCGCTGGCCTATCGTCGCAGGTTATTGTCGAAAGACGCCCGAAGTATCGCAGTCCTCGACCGTGCTGCCGCGATTGCCGGCTGGGGCAAGGCTGCCCCAGGTCACCACCAGGGCATCGCGTATCTCCAGTCGGAATTCTATCGCTGCAGACTCGCCGTGATCGCAGAGGTCTCTGGAACGGCGGACGCCCTCAGAGTGGAACGGCTGGTTGGCGTCTGTGACTCCGGTCTCGCAATCAATCCGCTACTTGCCGAACGAGCGGTCGAGGCTGGAATGATATTCGGTCTGAGCAACTCTATGAGCGAGCGTATCTCCCTCGCGGGTGGGGCGCCCGAGCAGACCAATTTCGATACGTATGAGATCCTCCGTATCGACCAGACTCCCGATGTCATCGTCGAGATCATCTCGGTTGGCGACGAGCCGGGCAGCTTCGGCGAGGTTGGGACGATGCCGGTAGGCACGGCTCTTGGCAACGCCATCTTCTCAGCGACCGGCAAGCGCATTCGGACTCAGCCCTTCGGAGGCAATGGAGTCACCTTCGTTTGACAAATCGAAGTCGACCGTACGGATTGATTCAGGCGATGGGAGATGGAACGTGAAACGACTAGCTGCATACTCCATATTTGCCGCGGCCTTTCTCGCCGCGCCTGGTATTGCGGCGGCGCAGGACAGCGCGACTGGAAAGGTATCGTTTGGCAAGTGTCAAGCCTGCCACGCGGTCGGGCCAGGGGCGAAGAACAAGTTGGGCCCTGAACTCAACGGGTTGGTTGGGCGCCGAACTGGTGCGGCAGGGGGATACCAGTACTCACCCGCTGTGAAGAATGCAGGGTTCGTTTGGGATGGGACCAG
Organism: Bradyrhizobium erythrophlei; assembly: GCA_900129675.1. GTDB lineage: Bacteria > Pseudomonadota > Alphaproteobacteria > Rhizobiales > Xanthobacteraceae > Bradyrhizobium > Bradyrhizobium erythrophlei_A. The sequence continues at coordinate 5,242,717 of FSRD01000001.1, forward strand.
CTTCGCCGCCTTCATTGCCAATCCGAGGGGGAAGATTCCCGGGAACAAGATGGTGTTCGCGGGCATCAAGGACGAAACCGAAATAGCCAATCTCTGGGCTTATCTCTCGCACTTCAATGTCGACGGTAGCTCGAAGTGACAATGCTACCGATGCGGGCCTCAAGCCGCCGGAGATTCACATGAGAAGAATCGTCCACCACGAACTCGGAGAACCGGCGCGAGTGCTTCGTGTCGAAGACGGCCCCTCCACGTCGCTTGGGCCAGATCAAGTTCGCGTCCGGTTATCTTGCGCGCCGATCCATCCAGGCGATCTTCACGGTGTCACGGGCTCGCCAGCGTTCGGAACGCCGCCGACAGTCGCCTCCGGTGGGCGGGTACCCGGATTTGAAGGCGCCGGCGTCGTGAGCGAGGTCGGCCCCCAGGTCGATCCTGCTCTCGGGTTGAAGCAGGGCCTCAGAGTGGCCTTCTTCCCTGCATCAGGCGCCTGGAGCGATGAAGCCGCCGTTCCGGCCAGCTCCGTAGTGCCGTTGCCGGACGCGATTCCGGACGAAGTCGGCGCGCAGATGCTGATTAACACGGTCACGGCTCTTACCGTGATCCGCGCGGCACACGACTCCCTTCCCCCTGACGCACGTACCGCGGTCGTCGCGCTGCTCACTGGAGCAGGATCCGCTGTCGGGCGCCTCATCGGCAAGGTTCTGACGGAGCGGGGCGTAAAGGTCATCAGACTGGTCCGAAGCGAAGCTAGCGCGGCGAAACTCACCGGGATCTCGCCAGGGTCCCCGGTTTTCGCGACGGAGGTTGCGGGCTGGAAGGACCGCGTCAGGGCCGCCGCAAAGGGCGCCAAGATACACGTCGCGATCGACAGCGTCGGCGGGCGTCTGTTGGGCGACGTCGCGGATTTGTTGGCTGAACGGACCGGGACCGTCATAAATTTCGGCTCACTCGGCGGGGAGACGAGCGACATCCGTCTATTTCCGCCCCGCTCCCTCACGCTCAAAGGCGTGGTGCTCGGCAGTTGGATGCAGCAGCCGCCGGAGCAGCGCAAAGCCGATATTGCGCTCGCACAGCGACTTGCGCGTGAGCCCGGAACTCTGTTCGAGGTTGCCGAACGGTACGTGCCGTCCCGGATCGCCCAGGCCGTTGCGCATGTCAGTCAAGCAGGCCGGGCCGGCGTCGTTCTTATCGATTTCTCGAGAAATCAGGAGGCCGGACCATGAAGTTCGGCACGATCGGCGCCGGCACGGTCGCGCTTGCATTCGCGCGAGAGGCCTTGGCGACTGGCCATCAAGTGGTCTTGAGCAGCCGACGTGGTCCAGAATCTCTTGCCAGCAAGGTTGCTGAGCTCGGGCGTGGAGCATTCACTGCCACGGTCGAGGAGGCCGCAAGCCTCGACTATGTCCTGCTCGCCGTTCCCTGGCCGAATGTCGAGGACGCGCTACGGAGCCTGCCAGCGTGGAACGGCCGAGTGCTTATCGACGCCACAAATCCGTTCATCGAGTACAGCCCCAAACTCGTGCTGGCCGACTTGGGCGGCAAGGGGGCGAGCGAAGTGGTAGCCGGCCTGGCGCCGGGCGCCCGGGTCGTGAAAGCGTTCAATTCGATCGTCACCGCTCGCTTCAATGAAGGACCCATAAAGAATGGTGGCCGCCGCGTCATCTTCGTCTCCGGGGATCACCCAGAGCCGACCGAATTCGTCAAGACCGTGATCGAGGGCTTCGGCTTCGTGCCGGTCTACCTCGGCGGTCTCGCGACCGGTGGCCGCTTGCAGCAGGCGGGCGGGCCGCTCGCCGGTCGCGACCTCGTCGATTTCGGCAGCCCCTAAGTCAACGGGGAAAATCGCCAATGCGTGCAGCGCTGATCAAGGCCTTTGGTGAACCGACGGAAGTGCTCGAGCTTGCCGACGTGCCGGAGCCTTCGGGACCGGCTGCCGGTGAGGTGTTGGTCGGTGTCGAGTACGCGCCGATCAATATGAACGACCTATACGTGATTCAGGGCGCATTTCCGGTTCGACCGTCGCTGCCCAGCGTCGTCGGCAATGAGGGCGTCGGCCGCGTCCTGGCGGTTGGGAGCGGCGTGGAGCATCTAAAGGTCGGCGATCGGATCCTCCTCCCGCTCTATGCCTTCAGTTGGCGCGAACGGTTGGTCGTGCCGGCGACAGGTCTGTTCAGCCTCCCCGAGGCCGAACCGCAGCAACTGGCGATGCTGGGCATCAATCCACCCACGGCGTCTCTACTCCTCGACGAGGCGTCCGATCTCAAGCCTGGCGACTGGATCGTCCAGAACGCGGCCAATTCAGGTGTTGGCCGGTCGCTTATCGCCATCGCCAAGGCGCGGGGCATGAAGACGATCAATCTCGTGCGCCGCCCGGAGCTCATTCCCGAGCTGCAGGCCGTCGGCGGTGACCTCGTGGTCGTGGATGAAGACGGCGCGCTCGACAAGATCCGGGCAGCCGTCGGAAACGGTCGCGTGCCGCTCGCCATCGACGGAGTTGCGGGCAAGAGCAGCGCCATGATTGCCGGCGCGCTCAGCGAGCACGGGATCTTCGTTGTCTATGCGTACATGGGCGGAGGGCTGGTCGCGATCAACCCGTTCGACCTGATCGTGAAGCGCATCGTCGTCAAAGGCTTCTTCCTGAACCATCCCGATATCGAGCCGAAGATTCACGCGGCGTTACGTGAAACCGTACCGCTCGCCGCTTCCGGCGCGATCCAGGTGCCCATCGCGGCAACCTATCCTCTGTCCTCATTGCGCGAAGCGGTTCTTCACGCCCAGCGGGGCGGAAAGGTGCTTCTCGACCTTCGCGGAACGACCTGAGCGGATGTCGCACGCGTGATCCTCGGACAGATTACCGTGGTATCGGCGCTCGTCGTTGCTGGCCTCGCCTATCGCGACGGTGCTACAATGGGATATGGCAGATGGTCAGGTCGTACTGGTGACGACTGAACGGTTAGAGGGCGGTTCGCCCCTCCGATCGGTCTACTTTGTTGCCGAGCAGGATCCGGAGACGGCCAAGGCAATTATCGGTGCAATGATGGCTCCGAATGAGAAGGTCGAAGCGTGGGGCCGGCTTCCGGAGGCAGCGGTTAAAGCGCTCGGCTTGAAGCGTGGCGACTTCACGCACGGCTGACCCGGCATCGAGCGCCATGCGCCTGAAAACGGATTTGTTGAAACGATTCAACGTGATTTGCCCTGTCAAGACATTCATGAGAAAATATTCCTGTTTTCTGGCGCGACTTTGTCCTCGCTGGTGGTCTCATGTCTTACGGGCCGCATGAGGCGTATGCAGATGAAATGTTTCGACTGGCTGCGAACTACGTCAATCGCATCCTCAACGGCGAGAAGCCGGCCGAAATGCCGGTGCAGGCACCCACAAAACTGGTACTAAGTATCAACGCGAGGACGGCGAAAGCGCTTGGTCTCGAAATCCCGGCAAGCCTGATGGCGCTCGCTGACGAGATGATTGAATAAATCCATTTCGGGCGGTGGGTCGCCATTGGCCCATCGCATCATTTCGCTGCGAAGCGAAAGTTGGTCGCTGTGGGGGCATAGCGGACGTTGAGTACGACGCACGTCCCCTGCAACTGCAACCACTGATTTTCTCGCAGCAGATATTTTCAATAAGTGCGGTCGCGCGGTCCCCGCGGAGGGTTTCGCCGTCCACAGTACCTTGCCGACCGATTGCGGAAGGACCGCCATCCATTGACGGTCCCCGCCAGCTCACGCACCACGACCCTCGGCGCGACCGTGCCAGCATCGAGCGCTTAGGCTGGAGCTTTCTGTAGCCGACGCTCCCAAGGCAGGCTGGGTACCTTTATCGCGAACGCGCCATCCCCCAGCAGCGCTTGGGTGAGCAGCATGATCGACCAAACGAAGGGCATCTCCCAACCGCCTTCGACGAACCAGAAGTTTTTGCGAACCATCCAGAAGTGCGTGGCTCCGATCATCATGGGCAAAGTGTAGAGGCTTACCCAACGGGTGTAGATGCCGAGCAGAAGCAGAACAGCGGATGCGAATTCCGCGCTCAAGGTGTAGGCGAGCACCCACTCCGGGTATCCGGCCTTCAGAAGTCCGTTCCACCAGAGGCTGATCGGCTTGAGGATGCACTTGCCGTAGAGGGCCGCGATGAACAGCCCGGCAATCGTAATTCGCAATAGGAATGCAGCATAAGGCGCAGTTCTTTGGTCAATCATCGGTCTCCCCCAGTCTAAAAGCTGAAGCTTGTCGCATCCGCCGGAAATTGCAACTCCGAGTTCGGCGTTCGCGACGCAATCTTCTGTTGAAACGCCGCTCTTACAGGACCGGACGACCGATTGCGGAGGGACCGCCATCTTTCGACGGTCCCCGCCAGCGCCACCCGCGCGACCTTGGACGCGACCGTGCCAGCATCGAGCGCACACCATCGCTCGCACGGCATTGGGTGCCGCACGAGCACGTCACCAACCGGAGCACACTCTCTCAGTGCGGCGTCAGCAATGGCATCCCGACCCGGCTGCCGCCGAAGCCGAGCGTCGGGCCGCCCGATAACTCTTACCGCGCAGGGGAAAGAATTTAATTTGCGCCAGCCGAGCAGCGGAGCACTATGCTGTTGCCCTCAACACGGTGGGCCAATGGGGCAGATGGAAGAGGCTAGGCCGTGAACCCATAAATCGGCCGAGCTGACGGCTCGCGAGAGTCCGCTATGCCCCGGTAGCGATCAAATTCCGCATCGCAGCGAAATGACGCGATGGGCCATTTCCGGACTCATGCACCGCAGCAAGGGATTATTTGATGATCTAGTCGGCCAGCGCGAGCAGCTCATCCGGGATTTCCAGGTGAAGCGCCTTGGCGGTTTGCACGTTGAGTACCCTCGACGCAAGCACAGTTACACGTGATCCTCTTGACGAGCAGCCCGAAACAGTTTCGGCTCAGGCAGCTCGAGGCTTTTCAGGTCTCCGGGGTCTTCACAATATCAGACATCGATCGGCGCGGTTTTGACGTCCGCTAGGTGCCGGTCAGATTCACTCGTTATTAGCAGCTCTACTTGGCAACGCCGCAAGCGATGCGCGCGCCGCCACCGCCCAAGGGCGCTGGCTGGTCGGAGTAATTATCGCCGCCCGCGTGGATCATAATCGAGCGCTCCTTAACGTCGGCCACAGTGAGGCGCGGCACTACCACGGCCTTCGTGGCCTCGCCGCTAGCATCGACGGTCAGCACGGGCATGTCGCCCTTGTGGCCCTCGCCATACGGTCCGAGGTGTTTGCCAGTGTTGGCTGGGTCATAATGGCCACCCGCCGCCATGCCGGCCGCTGGCTGGCCATTCGGTCCAGGGCCCGGGCCACAATTCGGATTAACGTGGGCATGGAATCCATGGTCGCCCGGCGGTAGACCGACCAACTGTGGCGTGATCTGTAAGCCTGTTTGGGTGTCGGACAAAACAAGCGTGCCAATCTCCTTGCCGACGCCGTTGGCATCGATTGCGTTCATGGTAATCGTCTCGCTAGCGGCATAAGCAGCGCTGGCACCAGTTACTATGGTTGCGGCAGCCAGCGTCACAACGTTGGATCTCATCTGAGCCTCCCATTTCGGGATCGAGCATCGTTGCGAGTTAAATTAGCACACTGAAAGTGGCCGAGTGTGGTTCGAGCGGAGGTAGCTCCACGGCCCCGCTGATGTCGCATAAGGGTCACAAGCGTCGCCCTCTGCAACACACGGCTGTTCGTCAATTTCCGCTATGCCCCGATCGCGACCGAGGTCCTGTGGCGGTGCAATATGTCGCGAAGGGCCATTACCAGCCGTCAGGAAAAAGCCCGGGGCCGTGAGCCAAGGCTCTCCCGTAGGCGTATTTATTTCACTGCATCTTCTTGCGTGGGTCGTCAGCCGGGTTGATAGTCGATGCCTGCTGGCCCGGTATACTGAATTTGGAGGATCGCCTCCTCGTTCCCTGTCCAAGCGTAATGTGCGTGTTTTGCCGCGTGCGTGAACACTGAACCCGCCTTCAACATCTCGCCTTTCTTTTCTAACTTTTCACCCTCGTCGGTCCCGACGGCACCACTGATCACAGTGACAACCTCGGAATAGGGGTGAGTGTGCGGCGCAATTTGAGAGTTGGGTGGAAACTTCAAGCGTTGCACGACTAGGTCAGCTTTCGTCGGATCGCCTAGGATAACCGCGACTTGGAAACCCTTTGGAAGGGCCGGGTTGTCCTTCCAGGTCAGCGCATCGGGCTTCACCACGATCCCCTTCATGGTATCTTGCGCCAATGCCGAACCCGCCAACGCGATCAAGCCTGCCAAGATCAGAAGCTTTTTCATGGAAATCTCCCTGGCTATCTAAAAAGTTCTGCGCGCCGTGACCGACACGCGTTCCAACGACGCGCCAAAGGTTCGTCATCTTAGCGCAGTCAATGAGCGGCAGCTATATAAAATTGAACACTACGAATGACTTCGATGCACGCCCGGGCCGCCTATATCGGGCGTGGCTCGCAAAACATTTGGGGGAATGCCGTTGCGCCGGGCTTAGTGAACGAAGGGCCTCGCCCCGGCACTCGGTTGACGGCGCAGAGGACCGCTTAGGGTCATTCGCGACGGGGCCGGGCCAGCAGCAAGTCCGACAAATGTCCCTTATGCCGGAAGCGGAAGTAAATTCAGAGCATTAGCAGGACCGCGACCGGCCATTGCGGGTTGGTGGCGCTGCCCGAGACGTGATTCAAGCTCCAAAACCGGAGCCTCGAATCATGCGCTACGAACTCAGCGACTACGAATGGACCGCCATCAAACCGATGCTGCCGAACAAACCGCGTGGCGTTCGGTGTGTGAACGACCGTCGCGTGCTCAGTGGCATCTTCTGGGTCCTCCGCTCGGGTGCTCCATGGCGCGACCTGCCCGAGACCTATGGTCCCCGCACCACTTGTTACAATCGCTTCGTGCGGTGGCGGCGGGCTGGCGTCTGGGACCGGATCATGGATGCGCTGGCCGCCGGTCATGATGCGGCGGTGCAGATGATCGATACCTCCGTCGTGCGCGTGCACCAGCACGGAGCGTGTATCTCGGACAACAATCACCAAGCTATGGGTCGCTCGCGAGGAGGCCTCACGAGCAAGATTCACGCGGTGGTGGACACCAATGGCCTGCCGGTCCATCTCGCGCTCACGCCCGGTGAAGCGCATGACAATCGGCTGTGTTCGGTTCTCCTCAGCGCCTTGCTCCCACAAACGATGTTACTCGCGGATCGTGGATACGACGCGGACTGGATCAGGGAGCTTGCCCGCCAGCAAGGAGCATGGGCGAACATTCCGCCGAAACGAAATCGCAAAGACCCGATCTGCTTCAGCCCGTATCTGTATCGCGCGCGGAACTTGATCGAACGGTTCTTCAACAAAATCAAGCAATGTCGGCGTGTCGCAACCCGATATGACAAACTCGCAGCCAACTATCTGGCGTTCGTCAAGCTCGCATCAATCCGAATTTGGCTGCGTGCTAATGAGTCCACGCCCTAAATGATTTCAGTCGAACAATGCAGAGCCAATGCTGCAAAATATAAGAAACTGGGAGCTGATCCCACGAATTCAGCCCGCCGGTCCTCCGTGCTGAAGAGTATTTCACGTAGCTGGACAGCACTCGCGAACCAACTTGAGAACCTTGCGCTCATCGAGAAATCGGAAGGAAAGTAAGGCCGCCTCAGTTGGTGACCGCTCAAAGTCGCGGCCCTTAAGGCCGCCCCTCGCGGACATGACAAAATCGACTGTCGCGACTGCCGACCGATTGCGGAGGGACCGCCATCCTTCGACGATCCCCGCCAGCCGTCGCGGACATCACGTCATCACCGCGATACGGTGCGAGCCATCAACGAGGAGGTGTCCGCTGTTGAGGCAAAGCAGACATGCGCTGGAAACCCCGCAATTTCGCCCTTTGACCCTGAGCCGCCTTCTTTCGCTGCACCTTTTGAGGGACAGCTCCTTATGCGATTTCTATAACATTGCCTCCGTGACCATCTGGAAAACCTATGCGTGGGGCATCAACCAGTGAAATGCGGGTGGCGTCAGTGATCGTTGCGCCGAGGCTCTACCGCAAATGTCACCCAAGAGCGCGCGAAACAATAGCAACAATCAAGCGCACAAGGGAGGTCTCCATGATGGACGTTCTTATGATTGGGATCGCGCTCGGCCTCTTCGCACTTGGGATTGCGTACGCCCATGCCATCGGAGAGAGATGAGGAGGTTGAGCCATGGTTTTTGATTATTCGCTCGCTGCGCTCGTGGCCCTCGGCCTGCTGGGCTATCTGATTTTCGCGCTGCTGCATCCAGAACGGTTCTGAACGAACGTTCGGTCGGCATCTGTTGTCCTCACTGCTCGGATTTAGCGTAGAAGTATGGCTCTAAAAATTGCGATCCTCGGCCCATTCCTACTTGCCGCAGCTCAATGGTTGACGGGCGATGGCGGCAAGCGGTCGCGAGTTAGCGCGTGGCTTTTGTTGGGCGTTGGAGTGGTGGCGGCTACGCTCTATGCCATTCGTTCCTAATCAGGCGCGTGTAAGGCCACCTCGGTTGGCCCGTCCTTCATTTCGAATGTCGCCTCTTAAAGCAGACATGCTGAAAGGCCAGCCCAGATGTCCGCTTCTGGGCGTAACGCGGACATCGCAAGACCTTCGCGCCGGAGACCATCGCACGCGCGCCGCGTCCACCGAACGGACGCAGGGCAGCAAGCGGCAGCACTGATAGGGCGGCTCAATCGATGGCTAGGCCATATAGATAGATACCGATAATCGCTGGCGACACGACGATCACCAGCAGGTCGATCCTGAGCCACTGGGGTATGCGCTTCGCGGGTTGTTGGGTCATGGCTTGTTCCCTCCGCGACCCGTATTCTGTGCCGGAAGAGCGCAAGTGGTTGTGAACGAGTTCACATACTTTGGGGATTGATTGGGGCATCGGCGGCGAGCTGGTTGAGGCTTAACCTCCTCCAATCGGGTGGGACTGAAAGGGGATAACGTCGGGTCACGCTTGCCGCCCCGGCAACACCGGTACTTCTTTGACCAAGAGCGCCGTTTCTTTGCGCTACATCAAAGACACGGTTGCCTACCGCGCTAGACAAGCGGTGTAGCCGAACAACCTGCCTGTCCAAAGCTGTTGAGGCTATGGGGCTCGCGCGCCCATAGGCACTCTGAGCCCCGCTTCGTCCGAGCAGGAGGCTCGCATGTCTGTAAGCTATTACGCAGATGATCTCGGTTCAGCCGTACACTATGCGCTGGAAACGACCCGTGCCATTGCAGTTTGCCCTTTCCACTTGGACCTGACGATCCGTATCGGTGACGACGCGGCTGAAAGCCATGCTTTCGCGCGCGCCCGAAAGCTCGTCAAGAGCGATGGCACGACGTGGCAGGGAGAAGCCCTTCGGAAAGAGTTTGGACGCCAACTCAGCAAAGCCGCTGACCGCTACTGTCCTCACTGCGCTGCGCCGACATCGACTGGGATCGACAGCAACACCCGTCGCATTGAGCAGCGACATCGAGAGCCGCGCGACCGCACCAACACGACGGGGACAGGAAGGACACAGCAGGCACCGCACCAAGAGCGGCAGGCGACAGCCGTAGGAAGGCCCTACAGCGCGCCGAAAACGGAGGGCAACAGGAACACCGGGCAGGCCGCGCCAGCGCATACGAGGGCCTATCGGGGCCCGGCGGGGTCCGGCAGGCCTTCCGTCGGTCTAGCAGAAATAGAAAAATGTCTTTATTCTCGGGCGCTTCCGCCGTTTTCAACAGGCCGAAAAAGCATCTAGACATCAAGTCGTGTGGTCCTGGCACCCGTTGCTGGTGCTAAATCGGCGGAGACGCGTCGACCCGACCGGGTGCTGACACGTCGTTGATCCGCCGATGACGGTGACAAAACGAATTCGTCGCCGGCGAGAGCGCGGCATAAGCCGTTAAACCCATTCGCGTGCGGGAATGCCGGGTGATTCCGGTGCGACCGTGGTGACTACCCTGTGCTTACTACCAATGCCCAGGGGCTGCGGGTGCATCGGGCACCCGGCGTTCCCCACGCCCTCGTCTTTCATGGGCGGAAGATTTTTGCACGACCCGGGCGCATCGCGCCGCGGGGGCGTGGATTCGTGTTTGGACACCGTCATTGCGAGCGAAGCGAAGCAATTCATGTCGCCACACAAAGAAAGAATGGATTGCTTCGTCGCTGTGCTCCTCGCAATGACGGTTGGAATTGTTGTGGCTCTTTGAAAATTGAATCCGTCGCAATCGGCTCGCTAGCAACGCTCGCTAAATCGCCTCATAGCTCTCGCTCGCACAGGTATCGTCGGCATCGATATGCTGGCGATCCGCGATCACGCCTTCGGTGATCGTGATGCGGTAGGTCTGCATGCCCAGCGGCTTGCCCATCACCGAGGTCAGCTCGGCCCTGACGCAGGCCGTCCAGCCCCGCCCGCGCGGATCGTGGATCGGCGTCGAGACCTGCACGTGGGTCGGATGCGACGCTGCCGTAAATACTGCATCCAGTTTTTCGCTAACCAGCCGCTTGACGTCGGGCGGCGTTTCGAGCGGCGGCGGTTCGGGCGGCTTGCTGCGCATGAACTCCGGCACCACCGGCGAGCGGCTGTCGGCAAAGCCGCAGCCCGCCAACGAAAGCGCTGCGATCGTCGTCACCGCGATGTGAAGTCTGCCCCGTCCCATGGCCCGAATTTATGCTGTGCCGGTCAAAAATGCGCCCCCGGCGGTGGTTAATTCACGCAGGTTAATCGGGTTTGCCGATCAACAATTGCTGAAAATGGCCGCGAGACCGGCTATCCTGTGACGCTTGTGTTGCAGAATGTTTCCGGAGCGGGACAGCGGAGAGAGGCGATGAAGACGTTCACAGTTGCGGCGGTCATGCTGGCGTTGCTTGCGGTGCCCGCGCACGCCCAGGCCCGGCGGCCGCAAGGCGGCGACGACAAGAAGGTCGATCAGAAAAAGCTGCACGAAAAGCAGCAGGCGGATGACAAGGCCTACAAGGCCGCGCTGGAAAGAATTCCCGATTCCAAGGAAAAATACGACCCGTGGAGCATTACCAAGCCCGCGGATCCCGCCAAGAAACCGAAGTGAAAACCCAAGTGAAATCCCGAGTGAAATCCCGAGTGAAGCCGGTGTGAAAACCGAAGTGAAGCTTAAGTGACGGCCTGAAATCGCAGGGCTCTGGCCCGAACACCCGGCCAGCGACACCTGCGGCGTCGCGTAGCAGCGGGTTGGCGGCTCCCGTCAGCGTTCCCGCCACCAATGTTGCGCTGGCCGCGCCCACTTGTCCGTGCACCACGCCGCCAGAGCCTTTGAAGAAGGTCGACCTGGCGGCGAAGAGGCGCAGCGATCCCAATATGCCCAAGCGTGCGAGCTCGACGCCGTCGCGCCGCGTCGTGGTCGTGCGTCGCCCGCCGCCGCCGCGCGACGTCTACCAGCCGTCAGGACCGCCGATTGGCATCGGGATCGGCATCGGCATTGGCGGCGGTGGACTTGGCGGACGCTCCGGCGGCGAGGGGATGAGCCGGAGGAGTGGATACTAAGACGGTAATGGCGTAATCCATTGGCGCTAGATGCGACTGGCTTTGCAATGATCGCATCATCACCGGAACGCCATGCGACATTTGCCTCGCCTGTCTGCCGTCCTGTTGCTGTGCGTGTCGCCGGCGCTGGCCTGGGAGCATTGGGGCGGCGATCGCGGCGGCATGCGGTTCTCGCCGCTCACCCAGATCACGCCGGCCAATGTCGGCGACCTCATCCGCGCCTGGGAGTTTCGCACCGGCGATCTCGATAGCCGCGCGCCGGAGGTGATGAAGCGCACCAAGTTTCAGGCAACGCCGTTGTTCGTCGAGGACAGCCTGATCTTCTGTTCGCCTTTCAACGAAGTCATCGCGCTCGATCCCGGCAGCGGCGCACCGAAGTGGCGGTACGATCCGAAGATCGCGACCAGCCAGCGCCCGGCCAACCGTTACAACTGCCGCGGCGTTACCTACTGGGTCGATGACAAGGCCGCGGCAACCGCCCCCTGCCGCGCTCGGATATTCATGGGCACCAACGATGTCCGCGTCATCGCGCTCGACGCCAGGACCGGCATTCCCTGCGCCGATTTCGGCAGTAATGGCGAGATCAAGCCCGATATCGGCATGAAGCTGGAGTGGCCGGGCGAATTCCAGATCACCTCGGCGCCGGTGGTGAGCCGCGGCGTCGTTGTGGTTGGTTCGTCGATCGCGGACAACCGCCGCGTCGATGCGCCGCTTGGAACGGTGCGCGCCCTCGATGCGCGGACGGGGCAGCCGAGCTGGACCTTCGATCCGCTGATCCATGACGGCATCGAGGCCGGCCACACCAATGTCTGGGCGCCGATGTCGGCGGATGAAGAACGCGGCCTGGTATTCCTGCCGACCTCTTCGCCGAGCACCGATTTCTGGGGCGGCAAGCGGCCCGGCAATAACGCGCAAGCCAACTCCGTGGTCGCGCTGCGTGCCGAGACCGGTGAACTGGTGTGGTCGTTTCAAACCGTGCATCACGACGTCTGGGATTACGACCTGCCGGCGCAGCCGACGCTGGCGCGCATCGACACCGGCGAGGGGATGCGCGACGTCGTGATCCAGCCGACCAAGCAGGGTTTTGTGTTCGTGCTCGACCGCGATACCGGCAAACCAATATGGCCGGTCGAGGAACGCGCCGTGCCGCAGGGCGGCGCGGAGGGCGAACAGCTTTCGCCGACGCAGCCGTTTCCAACGCATGTGCCGCCGCTGATGTCGCAACGCATCTCCGTCGATGATGCGTTCAACCCGTTTCCCAGCTTTGGCCGCTCGAGCTGCGAGGAATTATTCGCCGGCGCGCGCAACGAGGGTCTCTACACGCCGCCTTCGACACAAGGCACGCTGTTGTATCCGATGACCGGCGGCGGCGTGAACTGGGGCAGCGCGGCGTTCGATCCCGTCAACCAGATCCTCTATGCCAATACCAGCCACGCCGTGCATGTGGTGAAACTGATTCCGCGCGCGCAGGCCACCGGCTTCAATCCGCCGCCCGGCCACGATTTCGGCCAGCAGCAGGGCGCGCCGTTCGCGATGACGCGCGCGGTGGCGATGTCGCCTTTGGGTCTGTTGTGCAACAAGCCGCCCTGGGGCGAGATGGTCGCGGTCGACCTGAAGGCCGGAAAGATCCTCTGGCATTCCTCGGTCGGCACCTCCGAAGATCAGGCGCCGCTCGGCATCGCCCGCAACTGGGGGACGCCGCTGGTCAATGGCGTCGCGATCACCGCCGGCGGCCTCGTCTTCACCGGCGCGATGGATGCTTACTTGCGCGCTTTCGATGCCAAATCCGGCCAGGAGCTGTGGCAGGGCAGGCTGCCGGTCCCCGGCGTCGCCAATCCCATGACGTATCTCTGGAAGGGCGAGCAATATGTCGCGATCGGCGCCGGCGGTCATTCCGAGGAAGGCACCACGATCGGCGACAGCGTGGTGGCGTTTCGCCTGCCGCGGCCGGGCGAGGCGCCCTCGCTGTGGTCGCGCAGCATCGACCGGCCGGGTGGACGATTTGCGAGCAAGGCGACAGCGTTTGCGCTTGTTGTGATGCTGCTGGTGGCTGCTGTGTGGCGCTGGCGCCGCTCGCGTCGCGCAAAGGCAGCCATCTAGTCGAACGCGACGCCGACCTTTGTGTCCTTGCTCCAGACCGGATGGCAGCGCCGCAGGAAATGATCAAACTTGATGACGAGGGTGAAAGACGGCGGCAGTCCCATCGGGCTCGCTGTCTCAATCCGCGCACCGCTCGAGGAGATATTGCGGACCATGCAGTCGACGCCGCCGCCACTGCCGAAAGCCAGCGTTCCCTGTTTGAGCACGAGGTGTCTGGTTGCTGTTCGTCGTTCGATCATCGCCGTTATCCGTCTGCCGGTTTTCTTTCATTAAAATTAGCAGCACGAAATTACGAACAATTGAATCCAGTCTCGAACCTGCTTGCGCTCGCGTTCAGATTTCGTTTACCACAACCTCTGCGGAACCGGGCTGGTGTCGCTGTATAAATCCCCGTTCGTATTGCGGTGTGATGCGTTTTCTTCACGCGGACCGCTACGCACGGGGATCAAGTCCGGGGCAGGCTTTCGCTGGAAAACGCTACGGCAGCATAGCGAACGCGCTCGAGACCATCGCCACCGGCTTGTTGTCGGTGGCGCCTGACAGCGTGACGCGGCCGAAGCTCATCGTGCGGCCGAGCCGGACCACGCGCGCATCGGCCAGCACGTCGGAGGCGGTGACAGCGCGCATGAAATGCATGGTCTGGTCCACCGTCGTCATCGGACGATAGCCGCGGTTGGCGGCGAGGTTGGCCAGCACCATCGCGGTGTCGGCGAACGCCATCAGCGCCTGGCCGCAGACGATGCCGCCATTGCGGCACAGCCGTTCCGAGAACGGCATCCGCAGGATCGCGCCCGGCTGCCAGTCGGCCGCATCACCCGGCGGCGGGGTGAAGTCGAAACCCTCGATCGACAAATCCAGGTCCTTCACCCACGGTGCAAACACCTCGCCCAGCACGCGCCTCGCCTCGTCGATGCCGAACTCCGCGGCCGGCTGTTGCTGCATGAACGCTGGTTCCTCGCCTGAATGATTGTCCCGGGCATTCTACGGTGCATTCGGCGAAAAGGAACAGTGGGTCGGTTCGGCTTGAAAATGCCCGACTTGAAGGCCTATGATCCGGCCACAGGGGGAGCGGGTGGTTCATGTTACGCCGGTTGGTATTGCTTTTCAGCGTGATCGCCATGGGTCTCGTGCTCAATGGCTGCACCAAATGCGGTCCGATCTGGGACGACTGGGTGCAATCGCCGAAATCCTGTAAATCGGATCGCCTTTGAGCCACACCCGGCCGCGCTTGGCGGTGCGGTTTGGGCGGTGATATACGGCTTTGGCTTTTACGCGTTTTCTTGGAGCGAACCGGTTCCAGTTCGCCTGAAAACGCTACGGAGAGAACGCGAGGAGAGCGGCCCATGAGAATTCTGAGCGCGGCTGCCGTGGTGGTGTTGCTGACGGCGCCTGCCTATGCCCAGATTGCGACCCCCAACATCAACCTGATCCCCGAACTCAGCTCCAAAACGCCGGAGGAGAAGGAACAGGATGCGATCAAGGAAAAGGCCTACAAGGAATCGCTGAAGAAGATTCCCGACGCCAAGGTCTCTTCCGATCCGTGGGGCAGCGTGCGTACCGACACGCCGAAGGCGGCCGCGGCCCCGGCCAAGCCGAAGACCAAGACCGGCAGCAGCGCGCAACGCAGCCAATAGAACGCGACCTGCTGGGACTCGGATTCATTCGCCGCCGCCCTATATCAAGCCGGTCGTCATGTGGTTCGGAGTTGCGACATGGTGTTGCGTCCGCGCGATCTCGCCAGCCGGATGGCCAGCCGTCGAAGGCCGGACGATGGCTATCTGCGCGAGACCTTTACGCTGCCGCGCGACGCGGCGCGCACCAGGGCGCGTGACTTCCTCAATCGCTATCCCAAGGCGGCCTATATGAGCGCGGTCGAAAGCTGGCGCGAACTGCCCGGCGGCGAGATCGAATTCACGATGCGGCGGCTGGCCAGCGCCGATTAGCCTCGGCGGAGCCGCCGTGGCTGCGGGGGCCTAATCCAGCGTTTCCGCGACCAGCCGAATTCGGAAAACCGGCTTCCTGGATGCATCCAGAAGCTCGAAAAACTGTTACGGCCGTCGCAAAGCCATGTAATCATTGATAAATTCCGGAAAATTGCCGCCGCCCTTCGATCCGGAGAACTAACTATCGGCTCATTCATCTCTCGCGGCCTTCTTCAGCTCGCGGTCGATCCGCAGCTGAACGCGGCGGATGGCGAGCAAGTTGAGTCTGGCTTCGGTCTTGCCCGATATCACCTTGTCGCCGATCTGGAACTGCCATTTCCAGACGCCCGGCGCGACCGGCGTCAGGATGTACTCGACGCCCTTGTAGTTCATGGGACTTCCCCGGCCCGATTGAGGGTATTCAATCCCAAATCAAAACCAAAGGTTGTAACTTACATTTGAAGCGCGCTCAGAGAATATTTGATGCCGCGCCTGCAAATGTGGGTGCGGCTCCCGCCGGCCGGCCTCGACGGCCGCCGGATCCCGGATGCGTGTCGCGTCCAGGATGCGCGTCGGCCCGGTGCGCCCGTGCCTTGCTTCGCTCGGTGCCGAACCGATGAGAGATAGTGTCCTGTCCGGAACCGCCACATCCGCCCGGAAGGTATTGCCGTTCGTCCGAGCCTATCGTCTACACGTTGGTAATTCATGGGGGGAGTCGCCCACACGTCGCCTGCACCATCGGAGTGGAACGCAAAAATTCCGTTCGTTCAATAGTGCACGCCATCGTGCACGTTGGAAACTCAAGCGGTCGGGCGCAAGACATCGTTCCCCGCGCGGAAACCGGCCTTGTTCAGGGCGTCAGATCCAACTCCGCCAGCCGGTTCAGATCGCCGAGCTGCCTGGCCGGATCCGCCGCCACGTCCAGTTCCGCCAGCGTTTGCAGCAGCCGCCGGTAGGCGCGATCGGCAATAGCCGATGGCAAAGGCGCCTCGTCAAACTCCGCTATATAGCTGCCTACAATGCCATGCAGCAGCCGGCACATGGCGCGCTGTTCCGGATGGTCGGCGGCAAGTTTCGAAAGTTTGAGCTGGAGGGTTTTGAAGGTCGCAAGACCCGGATGCTGGCCCGAGAGCCAGGAATACAATTCGTTCATGAAGAGCTCCTTCTTGAAATCGGGAAGAAGCTGCGAACTTGTACAGCTTTGCGCCGTGCATGAGCAGTGGCGTTCTTGCAGGGGCGTGTAGCGAATTTTGAATGCGTGCGTGCGAAGAATTCAAATTAGGGGATCGTCATCAAGCGATCTCGCCCAGGCCGTCGGCGTCAGTGTGGGCGTGCCCTGAAATTTGGCATGAGAGGGCGATGAGACGATGGCTACGATCCCGATCAAAATCGCTATACTGGCTGGTCTGCTGATACTTACCTTTGGCGTTTTCCCGGATCGGATAAGGGGCGGAATCCTTGCCATTGCGACCTGCGGCCCCTTGAAAAAATCAAATCAGGCCATTGAGGATCGAAGCCGGTCTGCACGGGATTTCTCGGGTCCAATATGACGCCTGACAAGAAACCATTTCTCCGAACGGCTGCAGCCATGATGATCGCTTGGGCCATCGGGGCGTGCATCATGTTCCTGCTTTTTTAGCCAACGCCAAAAACAAATCAGGACACGGCTAGCCAAAGGCCAGGATACTGTACGGGCCTCTGCGTGCCGGCCATGAGAGAGGCCGCCAACTGAGGCGGCCCAACAAAATACCCCGCTCGAACCGCGAGCGGGGTTAAGTCGCCATGACGGTTTCCAAGGCGCCACGACGTCCCCCAGCTAACAGCCGTATATGACAGTTTAATTAAGCTTGCGGGGTCGCGCGCCGCGTGCCGGACACAGCATAAGTGGGGCGATTGGTATTTCCGCCGGGGAGGGCTGAGACATGCCAAACACAGGGCGCCCGCGACAATCGAATTGCGAGTCAATCCTCGTTTCAAAACCCCCTCAGCGGTGCTGGCCCGGGCCAGCGCCCCCTCAGCGGTACTGGCCGAAATAGGCCACTCGCAGATGCGCCTTACTTTCAGACGGCGCGGCGGCCGCCGCAGGAAAAACCGGACGAAAGTAAAAAACGAAACAATGGTAACGATGGGAGCGAGCCGCCGGAACTTCATCCCTTTGTGCAAGGCCTTCTAAAAGAACTTCCGAAAGCGGGCACGCCATGGCCAGAAGAGAAACGCAAGCTTTGGCTTGATACTGCGGCCAGTACCTTCAAGATGATCTATAAGGACAGCCCTGATAAACTTCCGCCATTGCCCTACGATAAATGAAAGAGGCCGCTAACTGAGGCGCCCTTAGTTTCCACCCCATACCACACGCTATCGACACTGGAAAACGGGTGGTTGCGGGCGCATATTCGAGAATGGAAACAACGCTTGTCCGGTGTGGGTGCGGCGCTGAATATAAGCGCATCGAACCGACGTGCTTAATGCCGCATAGCGGCCACGTATCCTGTGAAGTCTGCGGGGCGGTATTGGAGGCTTGGGCGGAAAGCACCCACGTTGCCACATTCGAACTGGTCAAGCGTCCAGACGGAAAGCCTGCACGGGCTAGGCCCGGACGCGCCAGTGCCCAAAAATCGAATTAGGACACTCCGAAATTCTACCTAGGACACTTGGGGTTAAATACGGACAGTACCGTACCTACTGAAGGAACATATTGCGAACTGAGAACAAACGTGGTACAAGGTTCCCATCAGCCGCCGATTCCAAAGACTTCATCGCCCATTTGTCCCACTAGCGAATCCCCGCCATAAGGAGCACGTCCTATGTCTGCTACTGCCCTGCGTATCGTCGAAGGATCCTCCATGGATAAGACCAAGGCCCTGTCTGCCGCGCTCTCCCAGATCGAGCGTCAGTTCGGCAAGGGCTCGGTGATGAAGCTGGGCAAGAACGACCGCTCGATGGACATCGAGACCATCTCTTCAGGCTCGCTCGGGCTCGACATCGCGCTTGGCGTCGGCGGCTTGCCGAGGGGGCGGGTGGTCGAAATCTACGGACCAGAATCCTCGGGCAAAACCACGCTGGCGCTGCACACGGTGGCCGAAGGCCAGAAGAAGGGCGGCATCTGCGCCTTCATCGACGCCGAACACGCGCTCGATCCGGTTTATGCCCGCAAGCTCGGCGTCAACATCGACGAACTCCTGATCTCGCAGCCCGACACCGGCGAGCAGGCGCTGGAAATCTGCGACACGCTGGTGCGCTCCGGCGCGGTCGACGTGCTGGTGGTGGACTCGGTCGCGGCGCTGGTGCCGAAGGCCGAACTCGAAGGCGAGATGGGCGATGCGCTGCCCGGCCTGCAGGCGCGGCTGATGAGCCAGGCGCTGCGCAAGCTCACCGCCTCGATCAACAAATCCAACACCATGGTGATTTTCATCAACCAGATCCGGATGAAGATCGGCGTGATGTACGGCTCGCCGGAAACCACCACCGGCGGCAACGCGCTGAAATTCTACGCCTCCGTCCGCCTCGACATTCGCCGCATCGGCGCCATCAAGGAGCGCGACGAAGTGGTCGGCAACCAGACCCGCGTCAAGGTGGTGAAGAACAAGCTGGCGCCGCCGTTCAAGCAGGTCGAATTCGACATCATGTATGGCGAGGGCGTCTCCAAGATGGGCGAAATCCTCGATCTCGGCGTCAAGGCCGGCATCGTCGAAAAGTCCGGCGCCTGGTTCTCCTATGACAGCCAGCGCCTCGGCCAGGGCCGCGAGAATTCGAAAGCGTTCCTCAAGGCCAATCCCGACATGACCGCGAAGATCGAAGCGGCCATCCGGCAAAACTCCGGCCTGATCGCCGAGCAGATTCTGGCAGGCTCGCCCGAGCGCGACGCCGACGGCGACGAGCCGGAGGACGCCGCGGAGGCGTAAGTTTTTCCGAGACCTGGTCCGCGTGATCTGAGTTTCGACATAGCGGGCGCTGAGGACGTTGAGTTGCCGACGTCTCCGGTGCCCGTTTTGTTTTGTGTGTAACGGTGAGGCTATGAAGCGCCTGATCCTGACGAGTTCTTCCGGAACCAATCTCAGCCGTACCGGGCTCGCCGACCTTGTCATCACCTCCTTCTTTCGCTTTGCTGGGGACCGTTGCCGTGTCCGGACGAACTTGCCGCTTTTCTCGGTCCGCGCTCGAAAGAACAGGGTTCGGGTTATCACTGGTCAGGCTATGTCGGCAGGTGGGGCCCCGATGCCGAGGAAAGGCGAGACCTCGGTTTGGCCGAGTTCTGTGAGCCGTACGAGACGATCGAATTATGGTTCGATCCAGATCCAAACGATCAGTTGCTACTGATCTGGTTGCTTGATTACTTCCAGGCTCATCCGAAGACTGCAACCAAGCTCGTCTTACGCCTTGTTGACTTCGATCTCATGATGGCGCGTGAGGAGGAACTGCGCAGGTCGGAGGTGTTCGATGTCCTCGTCACCGAAGCGGAACTGGAAACGGCGAGCATGAGCTGGCAGGCATACCGGGCGCACCTTTCGATCTCAAAATGCACGAAGACCATCACCGTCACGCGCGGTACAAGCGCAGCACGCTGGCGCTCACTGAATTTGGCAAAGCCATCATCGCGCGAGCGGACGATTTCAGCTGGCACAACCCCATTCATCGCTGGTGGGGCGGCGCCGAACTGACTAATGATCGGCTGTGGCGCTGGGATCCTGAGCGCCGTACGCTGGTCGCGCCCTAACGCGATCGCCTCACTCCGCCGCCTGCGCGTAATCTTCCATCGGCGGGCACGAGCACACCAGATTGCGGTCGCCATAGACATTGTCGACCCGCCCGACCGGGCTCCAATACTTATCCGTGCGCGACACGCCCGCAGGGAAACAGCCCTCGGCGCGGCTATAGGCGCGGGCCCACGCATCGTCGGCGATGTCGTGCACGGTATGCGGGGCATGGCGCAGTGGCGAGGCCTCGACCTTCCAGCGGCCGGCCTCAATCTCGGCAATCTCGTTGCGGATCGCGATCATGGCATCGCAGAACCGATCGAGTTCGGCCCTGGATTCCGATTCGGTCGGCTCGATCATCAGCGTGCCCGGCACCGGAAAGCTCATGGTCGGCGCGTGAAAGCCGTAATCGATCAGCCGCTTCGCGATGTCGTCGACGGTGACGCCGCTCGATGTTTTCAGCGGGCGGGGATCGACGATGCATTCATGCGCGACCCGGCCTTTTGCATTCCGGTACAGCACCGGGAAATGCGGCTGCAGCCGTGCGGCGATATAATTGGCGTTGAGGATCGCGATCTCGGTGGCGCGCGTGAGACCTTCGCCGCCCATCATCAGGATGTAGATGTAGGAGATGGTCAGGATCGACGCCGAGCCGAACGGCGCCGCCGACACCGGGCCGATCACGTGCGGCCCGGCGCCGTTGGCGGCGGGATGTCCGGGCAGGTATGGCGCCAGATGCGCCTTGACGCCGATCGGTCCCATGCCGGGACCGCCTCCGCCATGCGGGATGCAGAAGGTCTTGTGCAGATTGAGATGGCTGACATCGGCGCCGTAATCGCCGGGCCGCGCGAGGCCAACCTGCGCGTTCATGTTGGCGCCGTCGAGATAGACCTGGCCGCCATGGCCATGCACGATGTCGCAGATCTCGCTGATGTGTTCCTCGAACACGCCATGCGTCGAGGGATAGGTGATCATCACGGCGGCGAGATCTTTTGAATGCTTTTCCGCTTTCGCGCGGAGATCATCGACGTCGACGTCGCCCCTGCTGTCGCACGCCGTCACCACCACTTCCATGCCGGCCATGTGGGCGGACGCCGGATTGGTGCCGTGCGCGGAGGAGGGGATCAGGCACACCTTGCGTTGCGGCTCGCCGCGCGCGGCGTGATAGGCGCGGATTGCGAGCAATCCGGCATATTCGCCCTGCGCGCCGGAATTCGGCTGCAGCGAGATCGCATCATAGCCGGTGATATCGCACAGCCATTGGTCCAGTCGTGCAAACAGCGCATGGTAGCCTTTGGCCTGCTCGCGCGGCGCGAACGGATGCAGATGGCCAAACTCCGGCCAGGTCAGCGGGATCATCTCCGCCGTCGCATTGAGCTTCATAGTGCAGGAGCCCAGCGGAATCATCGCGCGGTCGAGCGCCAGATCTCGATCGCTGAGTTTTCGCATATAGCGCAGCAGCTCGGTCTCGGAACGATGCGCATGGAACACCGGATGGGTCAGGAAGGCGCTGGCGCGTTTCAGTTCCGAAGGCAACGCCTCGCGCGTGCCGGCCTCGATATCGGCATACGACAGCTTGCCGCCGAACGCGCGCCACACCGCCTCGATGATCGCGGGCGTGGTGGTCTCGTCCACGGCAATGCCAAGGCCGGCTTTATCAAGCGTGCCTTGACCGATCCGAAAGTTGATTTTCTCCGCGACCGCGCGGGCGACGATCTCCTTCTGTTTGCCGCCGGCTTCCACCGTCACCGTGTCGAAGAACGCCTCGCTACTGGGGGCAAAGCCGAGCTTGCGCAGCCCGGCCGCCAGCACGGCCGCGCGGCGATGCACGGCGCGTGCGATATGCGTCAATCCCTCCGGGCCGTGATAGACCGCATACATCGAGGCGATCACTGCGAGCAGCACCTGCGCGGTGCAGATGTTGGAGGTCGCCTTTTCGCGGCGGATGTGCTGCTCGCGGGTCTGCAGCGCCAGCCGATAGGCGGGCGCCCCGCGCGAATCCACCGACAGCCCGACGATGCGGCCGGGCATCGAACGCTTCAGCGCGTCGCGCACCGCCATATAGGCCGCGTGCGGGCCGCCATACCCCATCGGCACGCCAAAGCGCTGCGCCGAACCAACCGCGATATCGGCGCCGAGTTCGCCGGGGGAAGCGAGCAGCGTCAGCGCCAGCAGGTCGGCGGCAACCACCGCAAGCGCGCCCTTGGCGCGCAGCGTTGCGATCGCCGGCCGCAAATCGCGCACCGCGCCGGACGTCCCCGGATATTGCAGCACGGCGCCGAACACGTCCGCGCTGTCGAGATCGGTGAGGGGATCGCCGACGATTAATGTCCATCCCAACGGCTCGGCGCGGGTGAGCAGCACGGCCAGCGTCTGCGGATGCACTTCCGCGTCCACGAAGAACGATTTTGTCTTCACCTGCGAGGCGCGTTCCGCCAGCGCCATCGCCTCCGCCGCCGCAGTCGCCTCATCGAGCAATGAAGCGTTGGCGACGTCGAGCCCGCTGAGATCGCAGATCATGGTCTGGAAATTGAACAGTGCCTCCAGCCGGCCCTGGCTGATTTCCGGCTGATACGGCGTATAGGCCGTGTACCAAGCCGGGTTTTCCAGAATGTTGCGCTGGATCACTGCGGGCAGGATGGTGCCGGAATAGCCTTGGCCGATCAGCGAGGTGAACACCTGGTTTTGCGCGGCGAGTTCGCCCATATGCGCCAGCGCCTCGGTTTCGCTTAAAGCACGGCCGAGATCGAGCGGCGCCTGCTGCCGGATCGAGGAGGGCAGCGTTTGGCCCATCAGCGCGCTGAGGCTCCTGGCGCCCACCGTCTTCAGCATGGCCGTGATGTCGCGAGGCGAGGGGCCGATGTGCCGGCGCACGAAATGGGTGGCGGCTTCGTTTAAATGCTTGAGCGGCGCGTTCATGGGCTGATCCTCAGGCCGTGTGCTTGGCGTAGGCGGCCTCGTCCATCAGGCCGTCGAGTTCTTTCTTGTCCGCGATCTTCAGTTTGAAGAACCACGCCTTGCCGGCGGCATCGGAATTGACCAATGCCGGCTCGGCGGCCAGCGCATCGTTGACCTCGAGCACTTCGCCGGAGATCGGCGCGTAAACGTCGGACGCTGCCTTGACGGATTCGACGACGGCGGCGGCTTCCGCCTTCTTCAGGGAGCGGCCGACCTTGGGCAGTTCGACGAACACGACGTCGCCGAGCTGCGATTGCGCGTAGTCGGTGACCCCGATGGTGGCGACATCGCCATCGATGCGGAGCCATTCGTGGTCGGAGGTGAACAGCGTCGTCATGGAACTTCCTCTAGCGTTTATAGGTGTTGGGAACGAAGGGCATGGCTGCGACCTTGAGCGGCAGACGCTGTCCGCGCACTTCGGCGCATACGGATGTGCCGACGGCGGCGAGCGACGACGGCAGATAGCCCATCGCCACCGGTGCATTGAGGCTCGGGCCAAAGCCGCCCGAGGTGACCTTGCCGACGGCCTCGGTCGAGGTCGCATCCGGAAACAGCGCTGCGCCTTCGCGCACCGGCGCGCGGCCTTCCGGCCGCAAGCCGACGCGGCGGCGCGGGGCGCCTTTTTCGAACTGCGCGAGAATCGCGTCCGCGCCGGGGAAGCCGCCCGCGCGCGCGCCACCATGGCGGCGGCTCTTCTGGATCGACCATTCCAGCGCGCCTTCGACCGGCGTCGTCGTGGTGTCGATGTCGTGGCCGTAAAGACAGAGCCCGGCCTCGAGCCTCAAACTGTCGCGCGCGCCGAGCCCGATCGGCAGCACGTCGCTGTTCTCCAGCAGCGCGCTGGCCAGCGATTCGGCGTGAACGGCCGGAACCGAAATCTCAAAACCATCTTCGCCAGTATAGCCGGACCGCGAGACGAAGCAGTCGTAACCGGCCACGCGACGCGGTCCTGCATCCATGAACTTCATCGCGGCTGCGTCTGCATAAAATTTCGTCAGCGCCGTTTCGGCCTTCGGTCCCTGCAGCGCGATCAGCGCGCGGTCGCCGAGCGAATCGATGACGCAGAGATCTGAGAGGTGCGCGCGCAGATGCGCTTCGTCGTCGGCCTTGCAGGCGGCGTTGACGACCAGAACCAGATGGTCGCCGAAATTTGCCACCATCAAATCGTCGAGAATGCCGGCGTTCGCATCGGTAAACTGAGCATAGCGTTGCCGTCCCGGCGCAACCGCAACGATATCCTGCGGCACCAGCCGCTCCAGCGCGAGCGCTGCGTCCAATACCCTGCCGGATTTCGGCCGCAGCGCGACCTGGCCCATATGGGAGACGTCGAACAGGCCGGCATTCTCGCGGGTATGCAGGTGTTCCCGGAGCACGCCGGCCGGGTACTGCACCGGCATTTCATAGCCGGCGAACGGCACCATCCTGGCGCCGCGCGCCACATGGAGGGTGTGCAAAGGGGTCTGTTTTAAGGGAGATTCGTCGCGCGCCAGCATCAAGGAGCCCTCGCGGTTCCCGAGGACCAGCCCCCGAAAACCCACAGAAAGCCCCATCTGTCGCTGTGCCTGAGAGTATTATCCCGTCGGCGGACGCATCAGGCCGAGGCCCGAGGGCCCAAGCCTATGTGTCTCTTTCCAGATGCTATCAAGTCACGCGGTCCGTTTGCCTGAGAGTTTCCGGGGCGGTTGCTCCTTCGGCGCCGGCACTTAAGCCGATCTCTCCCGACGCGACTGTCTTGAACAGATAAGAGCAAAACACGGCTCCGCCAAGCCTGTCAACGCAGCCGCAGCAATATCAACGGTTCTTGCAACTGCTCTTGTGTGGTGCGGCAAGCCTATGATCCGCCTGCACAGTTTCTGGACAGCGCGACAGCCCTTGTCTAAAAGCGTTGCGCCGGAGGATCAGGCTATTTGCGGCCAAACCCGGACAGATTTCCGATTGGATGAACATGAGCGGCGTCAACGAGATCAGGTCGACATTCCTCAACTTCTTCGCCAAGAACGGCCACGAGATCGTGCCGTCGTCGCCGCTCGTTCCGCGCAACGACCCGACCCTGATGTTCACCAATGCCGGCATGGTGCAGTTCAAGAACGTCTTCACCGGCGTCGAAAAGCGCGGCTATCAGCGCGCCACCACCTCGCAGAAATGCGTGCGCGCCGGCGGCAAGCACAACGACCTCGACAATGTCGGCTATACCGCCCGGCATCACACCTTTTTCGAGATGCTCGGCAATTTCTCGTTCGGCGATTACTTCAAGGACCATGCGATCGAGCTCGCCTGGAACCTGGTCACGAAAGAGTTCGGCCTGGCGAGGGATAAGCTGACGGCCACCGTCTATATCGACGACGACGAGGCGTTCGATCTCTGGAAGAAGATCGCGGGGCTTCCCGAATCGCGCATCATCCGCATCGCCGGTTCCGACAATTTCTGGCAGATGGGCGACACCGGCCCCTGCGGTCCCTGTTCGGAAATCTTCTACGACCATGGCGACAAGATCTGGGGCGGCCCTCCGGGCTCGCCCGAGCAGGACGGCGACCGCTTCATCGAGATCTGGAATCTCGTGTTCATGCAGTTCGAGCAGCTGGAAGGCGGCGTGCGTAACGCACTGCCGAAGCCGTCGATCGATACGGGTGCGGGCCTTGAGCGTGTTGCGGCCGTGCTGCAGGGCAAGCACGACAATTACGATATCGACCTGTTCGTCGCCCTGATCCGCGCCATCTCGGATCTGACCGGCGCCGATCCGCAGGGGCCGCAGAAGGCGTCGTTGCGCGTGATCGCCGACCATCTGCGCGCGTCGTCGTTTTTGATCTCCGACGGCGTGCTGCCATCGAACGAAGGCCGCGGCTATGTGCTGCGCCGGATCATGCGCCGCGCGATGCGCCATGCGCAATTGCTCGGCGCGCGCGAGCCCTTGATGCATCGGCTGGTGTGGGCGCTGGTGCGCGAGATGGGCCAGGCCTATCCGGAACTGGTGCGCGCGGAAAAGCTGATCGAGGAAACGCTGCGGCTGGAAGAGACGCGTTTTCGCAAGACGCTGGAGCGGGGGCTTTCGATCCTCGACGAGAAGAGCAGATCGCTCAAGCAGGGCGACATGTTCGACGGCGACACCGCGTTCACGCTGTACGACACCTATGGGTTCCCGCTCGATCTGACCCAGGACGCGCTGAAATCGCGCGGCATCGGCGTCGATATCGCCTCGTTCACGGATGCGATGGACCGGCAGCGCGAAAAGGCGCGCGCGGCATGGTCGGGCTCGGGCGATACCGCGAGCGAGAACGTCTGGTTTCCATTGCGCGAAAAGCTCGGCGCCACCGAATTTTTGGGCTACGAGACCGAGACCGCCGAAGGCGTGGTCGGCGCACTGGTGAAGGACGGCAAGGACGCCGACAGTCTCAAGGCCGGCGAGAGCGGCGCGATCGTCTTGAACCAGACGCCATTTTACGCGGAGTCCGGCGGTCAGGTCGGCGACACCGGCCTGATGCTGGGTGAGGGCGTCAAGTTCCGCGTCACCGATACGCAGAAGAAGGCCGGCGATCTGTTCGTGCATCTGGGCACGGTAGAGCAGGGCACCCTGAAGGTCGGCACCGCGCTGCAGCTCGAGGTGGATCACGCGCGCCGCTCGTCGATCCGCGCCCATCACTCGGCGACGCATCTACTGCATGAAGCGCTGCGGCAAGTGCTCGGCGATCACATTGCGCAGCGCGGCTCGCTGGTGGCGCCGGATCGTCTGCGCTTCGACTTCGTGCACCCGAAGCCGATCACTCCGGAAGAGCTCGCCCGCGTCGAGGATATCGCCAACGATGTGGTGCTGGAAAACGACGAGGTCACGACGCGCCTGATGGCGGTCGATGACGCCCGCGAGGCGGGGGCGCGCGCCCTGTTCGGCGAAAAGTACGGCGATGAGGTCCGCGTCGTCTCGATGGGCAAGCACAGCCGCGAGCACGGCCAGAACGCGCTCGGCTGGTCGGTCGAATTGTGCGGCGGCACCCATGTGCGCCGCACCGGCGATATCGGCCTGATTTCGGTCACCGGCGAAAGTGCGGTGTCCTCCGGCGTCCGCCGCATCGAGGCGCTGACCGGACGCCACGCGCGCAAGCATGCCAACGACACCATGGCGCTGGCGAAAACCGCAGCCCTGGAGCTGCGCACCACGATCGACGACGTGCCGGCGCGGATCGCTTCCCTGATGGAAGAGCGCAAGAAGCTCGAGCGCGACCTGTCGGAGGCGCGCAAGAAGCTGGCGATGGGCGGCGGGGCTTCGTCCGCCAATGGATCGGCGGCGGCCTCCGGTGTGCGCGAAGTCGGCAACGTCAAGCTTTTGGCGCGCGCGGTCGAAGGCGTCGAGACCAAGGACCTCAAGAGCCTGGTCGATGACGGCAAGAAGCAGATCGGCTCCGGCGTGGTCGCGATCGTCGGTGTCACCGTGGACGGCAAGGCCGGCATCGTCGTCGGCGTCACCAGCGATTTGACCGCGCGCTTCAACGCGGTGGAACTGGTGCGCAAGGGCTCCGAGGCGCTCGGCGGCAAGGGGGGCGGCGGACGGCCCGACATGGCGCAGGCCGGCGGACCCGACGGCGCCAAGGCCAGTGCGGCGCTGGCGGCCATCGAACAAGCCATGACCGGCGCGTAAATCCGGTGGCGATCGTCCCGCGCAGAAAGCGGTTGAACGATCCCAATCTGCGGGACCGGCTCTACGAGCTGCTCGAACACGATCATCTGCCGTACTCGGTCGGCTCGCGCTTCGTCCGGCTGATCGTTGCCATCATCATCATCGACGTGCTGGCGATGATCCTGGCGTCGGTGCCGGAATTCGATGCGCGTTTCGGCCCCCTGTTCACCGTCGTCAAGATCGGTGCGGTCGCGGTGTTTGCGCTGGAATACGCCGCCCGGCTCTGGAGCGTGGTCGGCCACTCGCCGCGAAATTTGTCGCCGACGCAGGACCGGATCGAATACGCGCTCTCAAGCCTCGGCGTCATCGATCTGCTGGCGTTCCTGCCGGCTTCGATCGCACTGATCGCCGGCAGCCGCTCGACGCTGGTGCTGCTCGGCGTGCTGCCGTTTTTCAAACTGGTGCGTTATTCGCCGGCGATGCGCTCGCTGCTATCGGCGCTTCACGCTGAGCGGCGGACGCTGGTCGGCTGCCTTGTGATCCTGATGGGAGCGGTCCTGCTGTTCGCCTCGCTGCTCTACGCCATCGAGCACGACGTGCAGCCCGACAAATTCGGTACCATTCCGCAGGCGATGTGGTGGGCGATCGTGACGCTGGGCACCGTCGGCTATGGCGACGTGGTGCCGATCACGCCGCTCGGCAAACTGGTATCGGTGTTCGCCATCATTGGCGGCTTGACCATGATCGCGCTGCCGGTCGCGATCATTTCCACCGCCTTTGCCGACGAGGTCCGGCGGCGCGACTTCGTCGTCACCTGGGGCATGCTGGCGCGGGTGCCGCTGTTCTCGCATCTCAGCGCCGCTGAAATCGCCGACATCATGCGCTTGCTGCGGGCCAGGACCATTTAGTCCGGCGAAGTCCTGGTGCGGCGCGGCGATACCGCCTCCTCGATGTACTTCATCACCGCGGGCGAGGTCGAAATCGAGTTGCCGAGCCAGCGCGTGCGGCTTTCAGACGGGACCTTCTTCGGCGAAATCGCGCTGCTGCACCGTACCAATCGCAGTGGCACGGTGACGGCGACACGCAAGACCAGGCTTTTGGCGCTCGATGCGCAGGATTTCCACGCACTGATCGAACGCATGCCCACGCTCGCCGCCCATGTCCACAAGACCGCGAAGGCGAGGCTTGCGGATAGCAATGAGGCGATGAAGGGCGACCTCGCCGTGGCCGAAATCGCGCAGGCCGAGCACGACGACCAGCCCGCGGACAAATAGCCGGGCGCGAACGGCAGCGTCGCAATTAATTCTTACGTTTCCAGACGAAGTACAGTGTGCCTTCGAATTTCGGCTGGGAGGTCGCAGCGCCGGCCTGCGGCGGTTCCCCGCCCGAAAAGCTCAATGCGACATCGGTGACCCGAATGCCATGGCAGGTCTGATGCACCGTCT
This sequence comes from Bradyrhizobium erythrophlei, assembly GCA_900129675.1. Taxonomy (GTDB): domain Bacteria; phylum Pseudomonadota; class Alphaproteobacteria; order Rhizobiales; family Xanthobacteraceae; genus Bradyrhizobium; species Bradyrhizobium erythrophlei_A. Next base: position 5,271,958 of record FSRD01000001.1, read on the forward strand.
GCATCCGGATCCTTGGCCAATACATGCGGGGCCATCGCGCTTTAGCCCGAGGCGTTCGGGCTCGACGGGAAGAAACACCTCCGCCCAGCAGCGTGCTGAGCCGCGTCGAAAGATACGGGAACATCGAAAACCCCCTTCGTTAAAACTGTAATTAAAAATTACACAAAGGGTTCACGGAGTCAAACATTAGTCGGCCATTAACCATTTTTGGGGGTAACCACCGATTCGATCGGTAAGGCTCTGGCGAACCGGTAATGTTCTGTTACCTTAATAAAGAGTAAAAGGGACCCTGGAACCGACAAATGGCGCTTTCCTCGGACGTTGTGCGGCAGGTCGAGCAGGATTTGCTCGTGAAGGCGGATGTGCTGGCCTACCATTTAGGTAATTTGGTAGTGACGGACGCCGAGCGGGCCAAGGCCGTCTACGACGAGATCGTTGCACGCTTGCGGGACGCGGTTTCGCCAGGGGCCGATCTGGCGCCGAAATCCGAGCTGCTATCGCTGGATCGGCGGCCCAATGTCCGTCTCGCCAAATCCGGCGGCGATGAAATCGAAGATTTCATCCTTGAAATCCTCGCCCACAGCCCGCGGGGATTGTCGGTGCAGGAAATTGTCGACGGCCTCCAGGAGGCCGAGATCGAGATCAAGCGGGCGACGCTGGTCGTCCGTCTTCACCGCATGCTGCAGGCGGGAAAGCTGACCTCACGAACCCATGGCCACTACGTCCTGAGCGAAGCCGAACACAATCGGCGTCAGTCAGCTTAAGCGTCAATCCGGTCCCGCGCCTATCCCGAGGTTCGCGGAGCCTGTCATCGGGCGCGCATTCGCGCGACCCGGTGGCTCGAGGATGGCAGAGACGAACCTCATCCTGAGGAGCTTGCGAAGCAAGCGTCTCGAAGGATGGACGCAACACACGGACTCGCGGCCATCCTTCGAGACGCGGCGAAGACGCCGCTCCTCAGAATGAGGTCCGAGATCAGCCTTCTGACGGATCGGGTGAGCTTTCCACTCTTACCCCTTGCGCAGGAACACGTAATCCGCGGAGTAGGGCACGCTGCGGGTAGCACCGGTCTTGTCGCACGCGCCGTCGAGTTTTCCGCCCTGCGTGTTGATCCGCTGCACCGTCGTGACCGCGGTGAGGATTCCGCTGCCGCGCCTGGAAGTCACCTCGAGCTTCAGCCAGGAAATGTCGTTTGGCGCTGCGCCGGGCGCGTTGCCTGTGGCTTTGCCGACCACGGCGCTGCCGTCGACATGTTCCCAGCTCGGTCCGGCATAGTGGCGGCCGACAGTCTTGCCGTCGGCCATCAGGGTCGCAACCGGCTCGCGGAACGCCCAGGCCAGTTTGCCTTCGGCGCCTGCCTTGCATTCATAGACCTGCGCGCCCTCGGCGCGAACGGCGAGGACGACCGCCTCTCCCGGCGCCGCGATGGCGGCGGGAAGCGGTGTCTCGGCGTGCGCGGTGAGAGGCATTCCGGACAACAGCAGTTGTGCCAGCGTGGCAGTCTTGAAATTCGGCATTGTGTGCTTCCGGATGTAGGGTTTCGTCATTGCGAGGAGCCAACGGGTCCGGCCTTCGGCCGACCGCTGATAAACTCCGCGGACGAAGCAATCCATTCTTTCTTTCGGTAGAGAGATCGATTGCTTCGCTTCGCTCGCAATGACGTTGATAGGCCAGCGGAAAGCGCCGGCGATTTATGCCGGCACCATCGCCTTGGTCAGGTTTTCCGCGACCTTGTCGAGGAAGCCGGTGGTGGAAAGCCAGCGCTGGTCGGCGCCGACCAGCAGCGCAAGGTCCTTGGTCATGTAGCCGGCCTCGACGGTTTCGACGCAAACCCGCTCCAGCGTGGCGGCAAACTTCGCCAGCGCCTCGTTATTGTCGAGCTTGGCGCGATGCGACAGGCCGCGGGTCCAGGCGAAGATCGAGGCGATCGAGTTGGTCGAGGTCTCCTTGCCCTTCTGGTGCTCGCGGTAATGCCGTGTCACCGTGCCATGCGCGGCCTCGGCTTCCACGGTGTCGCCGTCCGGCGTCATCAAGACCGAGGTCATCAGGCCGAGCGAGCCGTAGCCTTGCGCCACGGTGTCGGACTGCACGTCGCCGTCGTAGTTCTTGCAGGCCCAGACATAGCCGCCCGACCACTTCATCGCGGCCGCCACCATGTCGTCGATCAGGCGGTGCTCGTAGGTGATCTTCTTGGCGTCGAACTTGGCCTTGAATTCCTTGTCGAAGATGTCCTGGAAGATGTCCTTGAAACGCCCGTCATAGGTTTTCAGGATGGTGTTCTTGGTCGAGAGATAGACCGAATAGCCCTTGGAGAGGCCCTGATTGAAGGAAGCACGGGCGAAATCGGCGATCGAGTCGTCGAGGTTGTACATCGCAAGCGCAATGCCGGCGCTGGGAGCCTTGTAGACTTCCCGTTCGATCACCTTGCCGTCCTCGCCGACGAATTTCATCGTCAGCGTGCCCTTGCTCGGGAATTTGAAATCGGTGGCGCGGTACTGGTCGCCGAAGGCGTGACGGCCGATGATGATCGGCTTGGTCCAGCCGGGGACCAGCCGCGGTACGTTCTTGCAGATGATGGGTTCGCGGAACACGACGCCGCCGAGGATGTTGCGGATAGTGCCGTTCGGCGATTTCCACATTTCCTTGAGGCCGAATTCCTTCACCCGGGCCTCGTCCGGGGTGATGGTGGCGCATTTGACGCCGACGCCGACCTTCTTGATGGCGTTGGCGGCGTCGACCGTGACCTGGTCATTGGTCTTGTCGCGGTATTCCATCCCAAGGTCGAAATACATCAGGTTGATATCGAGGAACGGGTTGATCAGCTTGTCCTTGATGTATTGCCAGATGATCCGGGTCATCTCGTCGCCATCGAGTTCGACGACGGGGTTGGTCACCTTGATTTTTGCCATGACGGAGGGGGCCTTTTTGGAACAGGGCGTTTCGGAAGGGGGGGTGGGTAATGCCGACGCTATAGCACCCGAAAACGCGGGCTGGAAGGCGATTGGGCGGGTAGCTGCGGTCCGATCTCAGGCGAGCTTGAAACGGCGCGCCAGCGCCGCTTTCGCCTTGCCCTCCGGCATGGCAGCTATCACGGGCGCCGCCGATCCCGCCTGCCGCTGCTCCCTGACTTCGGTGCGATGTGCCGATAAAGCCTTGCCGCGCGCCAGTGACGATCCGGGTTGCAAAGCCTGAGGATCGTCCGCCAGATCGGTTCGGCGAAGGCATCGTCGGCGGCATTGCAGCCGCTCCACAGACAGTCCAGGGCGAATATGCCGCGAGGCGAGCGGCTCGACTTCTGGAGCAAGCCGCAACACCCGGTCGAGTTCGGCGCGCGCATAGGCTTGCCGGCCACGGCTCCAGGCGGCCCGCAGCGGCCAGGACATCACCGCCAAGGTGTTATCGGCGTCGGAGCAGTCATAGGCGGCGGCGATGGCCTGACCCGCGATGCTGCGGACACTCGATTCGCGCGCGTGTTCAGCGACCCAGGACAACGCCTGGGCGCGATACCAGGCATCGGGAATGGCATGGGCCAGCGCGAGCGCCCTGGCTGGATCGGTCGGCGCAATCCGCTCGACCTCGGCGCGTCCATGGACCGAGGCCATCGTGGGGCGGTCGGGCACCAGCTTGCTGCGCAAATAGGCGGTCATGCCGACTTGGTCGCAAGCTGACGCCCGTGGGTTCGCGCCAGATCCGGAGCGAAACCCTGAACTAGAACGCGACCTGAGTAGCCGTCCCCGCCACCACATACCAGGTGACGAACAGGCCGCAGATCAGCGCGCCCGGCAGGCTGGAGCCGGTGCGGCGCCAAGTGAAGGTCGCGATCACAGCGCAAATCGCCAGCAGCGGCACGAACTGGATGGCGACAATGGTAGACAGGGGCACGAAGCCGGGATCGGGCAGCGGATTGAACAGCTTTCCCGAAATCCAGAGCGTGCCGTATTGCAGCACCAGGAGCGCGATGAAGCCGAGCGTGAGCGCCAGGATATTGGTCAAATAGAGCGCGCCGCGCCCGGTACCCATGGTCGAGAAATTCCGGTGCAGCACATGGAGCGCGACCACGAAGAACGCGGTGAGGGGCACCAGGTAGATCAGGAAAATCAGGAATTGCTTGCCACTCATCAGCTTGAGGGCGACGATCCAGAACCGGAAATCGATCTTGAAGGCGAGATCGGCCAGCCACAGCGCGGCATAACCGATTACGACGGTGGCGATTGCGATCACGACCGACTGGGCGACGATCCCGGCCCGGCCCCTCCGTTTGGGCGCGAACGACATCAGCGCCAGCGTGATAAGCGCATTGATGATGGCCCAGACCATGATCTGGTTGGTGATGCCCTGAGGCAGCAACGCCGACGGCTTTGCAAAAGTCCCGGCCAGCGCGAACGCCGGATAATAGGTCAGCGCGGGAATGAAGGCTGACAGCAGGAGCGCCACGGTCCAGCGTTTGCCCTTGGCCGCGACGTGGTCCGGCATGGTGCCGTCGGCGATTTCCGGCAGCCTCAGGCGCGAGCTTCCAGCAGGCTGTCGAAGGTGCCGATCAGGAGCGCCACGAAGCCGAGCAGTGCGATCAGGGTGCCGATCTCCTTGCGGAACCAGATCTGGTCGTCGGCCGGCCGCGGCGTGCCGCCCTGCAAGGTCCTGGCAAACCAGTCGAGGCTATAGCCGATCGCCTCATGGGAGATGTGCTCATCCGGATGGGTGATCGCGGGCGTGTAGAGCACCCGGGCAGTGCCTTGGGCGATATCGCCATAGACCTTGCCGGGTTCGACCGGTCCCTTTGTGCTGAACATCGCCCACAGCTTTGGGCTTTGGGTCACGTCGCGGGCGCGATCGACGCCCCACATCAGCGTGGAGAATTCCTCGTATTGCGCGAACACCAGCGCGACGTTTTTCGGCCAGTTCGGGGTGCCGTCGGCGGCGAACGGCTTGCCGGTCGATGACCCCTCCAGCACCATCGACTTGTAGTCGTTGGGCATGGCCGTGGCGGCGGCGAGCACGGTCCAGCCGCCCATCGAATGGCCCTCCAGCCCGATATTGTTCTTGTCGACGATGTCGAGGCTGCGCAGATGCGCGAGCCCATCGGGGCCGCCAAAGCCGCCTGCGAAAGCGGGCGGATCGCTGTAGCCATGGCCGGTCTGGTCGAGCGCGAGGACCACGTAACCGCGGCGGGCGAATTCGATTGCAAAGCCGTCCTGGGTCTCGCGCGAATTGATATAGCCGTGCACCGCGAGGATGCCAGGGGCGGGGGTCTGGGCGGTCGCGTTCGGGGGGATGTAGAGCAGGGCGCTCATGCTGTTGCCCTTGGCGTATCCTCGATCCGGATACCGCCGGCGGTCTGGGTGAAGTGGGCGAGCAACCCGCCCGCCACGATCAGAACAACGCCAATAATGGCCAACGACCATCTGCCGCGCATCGACGCCTCCCCCATGTGCCCTTCGCCTTGCAGCGGCTTTCAGGTTCGTTTTATTTGTGATTGATACCCTATCCGAAGCCGGAATGCGCACAAGCGAGCCTGTGGACAGAGCAATTGAGGTTTTTAAAAAACCTCAAGCAATGGCGCTAACCCCATTATTTTACTTGAGAAATTATGCCGGACAGGCAATCGAAGACGAGCGGGGGTAAGGTGTTGAATCAATCTCTTCGGAGCTTGATTCAAGATCTTCAGAGGTTGAATCAGAAAGTGAAGTGGGATGTCCGGCTCGGGTACCGACAAGACAAAAACAGGCCACGACCTCAGAGGTCCCGTTGTCATTCTGGTTGAGCCGCAGCTCGGCGAGAACATCGGCATGGCCGCGCGCGCGATGGGCAATTTCGCCCTGACCCGTTTAAGAATCGTCAACCCCCGCGACGGCTGGCCGAACATTGCAGCCCAGCGCGCCGCGGCTGGCGCCGACCACATCCTCGACCGTGCCGAGCTGTTCGACACCGTCGAGCAGGCGGTCGCTGACCTCACGCTGCTGTTTGCCACCACCGCCCGCGCCCACGACCAGGCCAAGCCGGTGGTGGCGCCGGAAGCTGCCGCCCGCGAGATCGTGGCGCATGCCGCCGCAGGCGGCGGTGTCGGCATCCTGTTCGGGCGCGAGCGCTACGGCCTGCAGAACGAAGAGGTCGCGCTCGCCAACCGCATCATCACCTTTCCGGTCAATCCCGGCTTTGCCTCGCTCAACCTGGCGCAGGCGGTGCTCCTGATCGGCTATGAGTGGTTCAAGCTCTCGACCTCAGGCGCGCTTCCGTTTTCGATGCCCGAACGGTCCGAGCCGGCCTCGCAGCACCAGATGCAGGCCTTCTTCGACAATCTGGTCCGCGAGCTCGACAAGGTTGAATTCTTGCGGCCGGCCGAGAAGCGCGAGACCATGCTGGTCAATTTGCGCAACATTTTTACCCGGATGGACCCGACCAAGCAGGACATGCACACACTGCACGGCGTGGTGATGGCGATCGCGGAGGGGCGCAAGGGCCCGGCCAAGGGCGGCGTGCTCGACGGCGAACAGGCGACCAGGCTGCGCGCGCTGTTGGCCGAGCACGGGCAAGGAGGCGTCCCGGCCGACAGCAGCAGCACGGTGCGCGGGCTGGCGCGGTTGCTGCGGCGGAACCCGACCGACGCCGAGCGCATCCTGTGGCAGGCGCTGACCCGCGACCGCCGCTTCGCTGGACAGTTCAAGCGCCAGACACCGGTCGGCCGCCACATCCCCGACTTCGTCTCCTTCGTGCACCGGATCGCAATCGAGCTCGAAAACCCCGATGAGTCCGAGGCGATCACGAGCGACCGCGCCGCCCGGCAGGCCTGGCTGGAGGCGCGCGACTACCGCGTGGTCCGGATGCGCGTCGCCGACGTCGAGCGCGATCTGGCGGGCGAGCTGGAACGACTTGAAGCGAGCTTGCTCGAGCAGCGCTGAATTCCGGCTCCAAAGGACCTTCGCTATCGCAGCAATTTGCGCGTGTGAATTTCCTGGGCACGCTGGAGCCTCCGAGGAGGACGGATCGAGTTCATGCAGAACCCCGCCAAAACGGCGAGCGCGAGGCGAGGCCGAGCAGGTCCAGCCTGCGCGCCGTCATTCTTCCCGAATATGCCTGGCAGGCGGATCAGGGAATGTTCACGGCCGGCATGAACTGGGTTACTTGCGGGTTTGAGACGGGAATCGAAACCAGCAGCGCGACCCCGCCCAACAGCACTAGCGCGCAATAAAACGCCATCACGGCTCGACGCCAGCTGCGACAAGTCGCCTTCTCCTCGGGTGTAAGTGTCTCGAAGTCGGCTGGATCCAGTCCGGAAATGCTGGTGTACGCGGAATCCTGACGATAACTGTCCATGACAATCTCCTCAAAATCCGGGTGAGATCAGTCACCCCCTTGAAATCAGTTGCGTTCGAACAAGGCTCCGCTCCGAACCTGGAGCCGTAATTGCCCCACGCGCGTTTTCCACTCCGCGATTTGATTTTCCGAGGTTTTCGGCCTTGGCGCCTGGCAATGCCGACCGTTACTCGATCAGGATGCTTCAATAGGTCGAACGCCGCTGTGAAGCGCTTCGCATTCGGCTATCACTTGTTGTTGAGTTTCCGTGAGCGTCAGATCGAGCGCAGACGGTGGGCACGGCGCAAACAGCGCCTGTTGCCTATCCTGCGATAGAAGGCGCGTGGCTCACACCGCGACCAGCTGCGCGGTGGCGCCGCTCGCCCGCTTCGGCTTCTTCACCTTGGAAGGCCCGAACAGATTGCCGGCCGCGATCGCCGCCGTATCGGCGACGCCGGGGTCGCGCGACACCATGGCAGCGACGATGGCGCCGTCGATCAGCAATGCAAGCTGATGGGCGAGACTCTCCGGCTCGACCGCGCCCATCTCACCGGCGAGCTTTTCGATATGCGCCAGCACCACCTTCTTGTGGCGCATCGCGATGGCGCGAAACTGCTTTGCATCCTTGTCGTGCTCGCCGACCGCGTTGATGAAAGGGCAGCCATAGAAGCGCTCTTCGCCGAACCAGCGCTTCAGCGCCGGAAAGATCCTCGCGAGCTTGGTCTGCGGGTCGCCGCCGCCGGCCTCGATGGCGCCGATGAACCATTCGCGCCACTGCTTGCCTTCGCTCTCCAGCACCGCATGCACCAGATTGGTCTTGGAACCAAACAGTTTGTAGAGTGTGGTCTTCGCCGTGCCGGCCTCGTCGATGATCGCGTCGATGCCGGTGGCGTTGATGCCGTTCTTGCAGAACAGGTGCGTCGCCGCATTGAGCAGGCGCCCGCGCGCAGACTCCTCATCGCCTGCGGCAGAGACCGCCGCGACGGATTTTTTCTTCGAAGCTGATTTGCCCATGCACCGCAGTTAATCGGACCGCGGCAAAATCATCAAGTCGCATCTTTTGTTCGCTCAAAATAATCGCAAGCACGCGAGCAACTGCATCGGCTTTGAGCACGACGCCGCTGATCAATCCGCAGGCAGGGCCGGCTAAAGCCCTCCAGCACTTCGCGTTTTGATTTCGCCCGCATCTGGCACGCTTCGTGCAGGAAACAGACCGTTCGGTATCCTACCCAAGGGAGAGAAATTATGACCGCGGTCGCTCAAAAAACAGTGCTTACGGGCTGCCTTGCCCCCATCGACAGAGGCGGGCTGGAGCAGCTCATCGCCAACGGCAAGGCCAACCCACAGGTCATCAAGACCTTGAAATGCAAGACGGTGGCCGAGGGCAAGTTCCGCCACGCCAACTATATCCGCAACCTCGCGCCCTACATCGTCGACGAGCCGCCCGGGCTGTTGGGCGACGACACCGCGCCCAATCCGTCGGAAGCATCATTGGCAGCGCTCGGCTCGTGCCTTGCGGTCGGCCTGCATGCCAACGCGGTTCACCGCGGCTGGATCGTCAACAAGCTCGAACTGCAGCTCGAGGGCGATCTCAACATCACCGCCGTTTGGGGCACCGGCGACGTCAGCGAGAAACCGGTCGGCTTCACCGACGTGCGGGTCAAGGTCGACATGGAATGCGAAGGCATTCCGCAAAGCGAGATCGACGCGCTGGTGACCCACGTCAAGAAATGGTCGCCGGTCGCCAACACCTTCACGCGCCCGGTCAATCTCGAGGTCAGCGCTTAAACAGCCACCACCAGGAGGGGCGGAGGGTCACATGGGTTCATTGGCTGCATCTCGGCTGGCTGTTGAGGACGACCTGCCATCGGCATCGATCGCCGATCAAGTCGCACTCATCGCCCGCAAAAACCTCGCACCCCAGGCGGCGGCGATCGACGAGGGGACTGTCTATCCCGACGAACTGCTCCGGCGCCTCGGCGATGTCGGCGCATGGGGTAGCCATCAACCCAAAAATGGCGCCAAGAATGGCGCGGCGGACTTGCGCTGCGCCATTCAATCGATCTCGGCGCTCGGCGAGGTCTGCGGCGCGACCGCCTTCATGGCGTGGTGCCAGAACACGCTGGTCTGGTACGCGGCCAATTCTGACAATTCAAAACTACTCGCCAGGTTTGGCGACAAGTTCGCGACGGGGCAAATTCTCGGCGGCACCGGCCTTTCCAACCCGATGAAAAGCTTCTTCGGCATCGAGAAGCTCAAATTGAGGGGTCGCAAGGTCGAGGGCGGCTATATCGTTCGGGGCGCGCTGCCTTGGGTGTCGAACCTCGGTCCCGACCACTTCTTTGGAACGATTTTCGAGCGCGAGGACGAGCCCGGCGGCACCGTGATGTTCCTCGCCGATTGTTCCGATCCGGCGATCACCTTGCAGCCCTGCAAGCCGTTCCTCGCCATGGATGGCACCGGCACCTATGGCGTCCAGTTCCGCGACGTCTTCGTATCGGACGATCTGATCCTGGCCGCGCCGGCCGGACCGTTCGTCAAGAAAATCCGCGCAGGTTTTATTCTGCTGCAGGCCGGAATGGCGCTTGGCCTGATCAAGGATTGCATCGCCATCATGGACGAGGTCGCAGCACCCCTTGGCCACGTCAACCGCTATCTGCCGCAGCAACCGGTTCAATTCCGCGAGCTGTACGCCGAATTCGAGAAGGAGGGGATGGCGCTGGCAAGCGATCCCTACAATTCGGACGACAGCTACTGGCGCCGTGTCGTCGCGCTTCGCCTGCGCATGGGAGATGCTGCGGTCGCGGCCGCGCATGCCGCGATGCTCCATTGCGGTGCGCGCGGTTACCTCAAGAGCCATCGCGCCCAGCGCAGGCTTCGCGAAGCCTATTTCGTCGCCATCGTCACCCCTGCCACCAAGCAGCTTCGCAAGATGCTGGCGGGAGATTGAGCCAAAAAACCAGCAACGAAGAATTTCTGTTCGACCCTGACTGCAACCACAAACAGGAGAGGCCTGCCATGACGGACGTTCTGATTACTGCCGGCGAACTCGCCGATCTCATCAAGAAAGAACCGTGTGTCGTCATCGACACAAGGAATCCGGATGCCTACGCTGCGGGACACCTGCCCAATGCCGTCAACGTGCATGAAATCTTCACGTTCCTCGCAACGTCGACGCCGGAAGGCATGCAGGAGCTGAAGACCAAATTCGCCGACGCCTTCGGCGGCGCCGGCCTCTCCGGCAAGGAAACCGCGGTCATCTACGAACAGTCGATGAACTCCGGCTTCGGCCAGTCCTGCCGCGGCTATTACCTGCTGACCATGCTCGGCTATCCCAAGATCAAGGTGCTGCATGGCGGCTACGACGCCTGGGCGGCCGCGGGGCTGCCGACGACCAAGGACGTGCCGTCGCCGGTGAAGGCGTCGTTCTCGATCATTCCCGAGGCCGGCGACATCCTGATCGACGCCAAGACGATGTTGGCGGCGCTCGACAAGCCCGGCATCGCGCTGCTCGACGTGCGCGATGTCGACGAGTGGATTGGTGAAAGCTCCTCGCCGTATGGCAAGGACTTTTGCCCGCGCAAGGGACGCATCCCCGGCGCTGTCTGGCTGGAATGGTACCGCATGATGAAGCCGACCGCCGAAGGGCCGCGCTTCAAGTCCAAGGACGAGATTCTGGCGGAGTGCGCCACCGTCGGCATCTCCGAGAATACGCCGGTCTATCTCTACTGCTTCAAGGGCGCGCGGGCGTCGAATACCTTCCTCGCGCTCAAGAATGCCGGCGTGAAGGATGTCCGGATGTATTTCGGCTCCTGGAACGAATGGTCGCGCGATCCATCGCTGCCGATCGATGAAGGCCTGCCGACCGCTGCCCGCATAACAGGCAAGGCGGCATAAAACGTGCATGCCTCTCACTGCCCGGCCATTTGGCTGGGCAGTGACTGAATTTTCCCGAACGCGGTGGTGTGGGACCTTCTCCGCGGCCGGTGTGACAAAGGGGCGCAGCATGTCCACATTCGATGATCCCTTCGATGCCGATCGCGCGCTTGCGCAATCCGGCTGCGTGTGCGGCCAGCATCGCTCCGCGGCCGAACATGAGCACGCCACGCTGGCGCTGCGCTGCGAGGCTGTCGAAAGCGAACAGAAGCGTTACGATGGCGTGGTGGCGTCTGCCGTGGTGCGGGCGATGTTTCCAAAGGACGCCGCGCGGCGCGCGTTCCTGAAATCGGTCGGCGCTGCGACCGCGCTTGCCGCGATCTCGCAATTCTTCCCGCTCAAGACCGCGACCGAGGCGTTTGCGGAAAGCGACGCGCCGGAGAAAAAGGACCTCAAGGTCGGCTTCATTCCGATCACCTGCGCGACGCCGATCATCATGGCCGCACCCCTGGGCTTCTATGCCAAATACGGCCTCAACGTCGAAGTCGTAAAGACCGCCGGCTGGGCCGTCATCCGCGACAAGACCATCAACAAGGAATACGACGCCTCGCACATGCTGGCGCCGATGCCGATCGCGATCTCGTTGGGGTTGGGCGCGACCGCGATCCCGTTTGCGGTGCCGGCGATCGAGAACATAAACGGGCAGGGCATTGTGCTTGCCATGAAGCACAAGGACAAGCGCGATCCCAAAGACTGGAAGGGCATGAAGTTCGCTATTCCGTTCGACTACTCCATGCACAATTACCTGTTGCGTTATTACCTAGCCGAGCACGGCCTCGATCCCGACACCGATGTGCAACTGCGCTCGGTGCCGCCGCCGGAAATGGTCGCCAATCTGCGCGCCGACAACATCGACGGCTTCCTCGCGCCTGACAATATCTGCCAGCGCGCGATCTTTGACGGCGTCGGCTTCATGCACTTGCTGTCCAAAGAGATCTGGGACGGGCATCCCTGCTGCAGCTTTGCCGTCAGCAAGGAATTCATCACGACCTCGCCGAACTCTTTCGCGGCGCTGACGCGGGCGATCGTGGACGCCACCGCCTATGCGTCGAAGGCCGAGAACCGCAAGCAAATCGCCGAGGCGATCGCGCCGGCGAATTACATCAACGCACCGGTAACGGTGCTGGAGCAGGTGCTGACCGGCACCTATGCCGACGGTCTCGGCGGTGTCAAAACCGACGCCAGGCGCGTCGATTTCGATCCGTTCCCGTGGCAATCCTTTGCGGTCTGGATGCTGACCCAGATGAAACGCTGGGGCCAGATCAAGGGCGATGTCGATTACAAGGCGGTGGCCGAGCAGGTCTATCTTGCCACCGACACCAAGAAGGTGATGGCCGAGATGGGGCTGACGCCGCCACAGACCTCCTACAAATCGTTCTCGGTGATGGGCAAGACTTTCGATCCTGCGACGCCCGACGATTATCTCGCGAGCTTCAAGATCAGGAAGGCGTCGTAGCGGAATGGCGCGAACACGTTTGCAGTCGTCGTCCCGGCGAAGGCCGGGACCCATACACCGCGGCTTCGCGTTGGGGCATTTGGTCAGACGCCTTTTGCGAAATCCGGCGCCGGGGATTATGGGTCCCGGCTTTCGCCGGGACGACATGCTGAGAGACTGTCTCCGATGACCTTCTCGCTCCGCTTCCGCGCCGCGATTGTGTCGATCGCGCTGTTTGTTGCCTTCATCGGCATCTGGCACATCGCCACCCGCGGCACCGCCGCCGTCGCCACCATGACGCCGGAATATGCCAAGCTGATGGGGCTGACCGCGACGCAGGGCAAATCGGCGATGCCGGGACCATTAGATGTCGGCGCGAAATTGTGGGAGCACCTCAAGCGGCCGTTTTATGATAACGGCCCGAACGACAAGGGCCTCGGCATCCAGCTCGGCTATTCCATCGCCCGCGTCGGCCTGGGCTATGTTCTGGCCGTTATCGTCGCGATACCGCTCGGGTTCCTGATCGGGATGTCGCCCTTGATCAACAAGGCGCTCGACCCCTTCATTCAGGTGCTGAAGCCGATCTCGCCGCTCGCCTGGATGCCGCTGGCGCTCTACACCATCAAGGATTCCTCGATCTCCGCGATCTTCGTGATCTTCATCTGCTCGGTGTGGCCGATGCTGCTCAATACGGCCTTCGGCGTCGCCGCCGTGCGCAAGGAATGGATCAACGTCGCGCGCACGCTGGAAGTCGGAACCGTCAGGCGCGCCTTCACTGTGATCCTGCCGGCGGCCGCGCCGACCATTTTGACGGGCATGCGGATCTCGATCGGCATCGCGTGGCTCGTGATCGTCGCGGCCGAAATGCTGGTCGGCGGCACCGGTATCGGCTATTTCGTCTGGAACGAGTGGAACAACCTCTCGATCACCAATGTGATCATCGCGATTTTGCTGATCGGCATTGTCGGCATGCTGCTCGACCAGATTCTGGCGCGGTTCACCCGCATGGTCACGTTCCCGGAATGAGCACGATGGCCGACAAGTTCATTTCTATCGAGGGTATCGCGCGGCGCTACCCGGGCGCCAGCGGCGGCTCGACCGCCGTGTTCGAAAATCTCTGGCTGTCGATGGCGCGCGGCGAATTTGGCTGTGTGATCGGCCATTCCGGCTGCGGCAAGACCACAGTGCTGAATATCCTGGCCGGTCTCGACCAGCCGAGCGAAGGCACGGTGATCGTGGACGGGCAGGCGATCGAGGGCACCAGCCTCGACCGCGCCGTGATTTTTCAGAGCCACGCGCTGCTGCCGTGGCGCACCGTGCTCGGCAACGTCGCCTATGCCGTGACGTCGAAATGGCGGAACTGGGACCGCGCGAAGGTGAAGGCGCATGCGCAGACCTTCATCGATTTCGTGGGGCTCACCGGCTCCGAGCACAAGCGCCCGTCGGAACTATCCGGCGGCATGAAGCAGCGCGTCGGCATCGCGCGCGCGCTCTCGATCACGCCAAAGATCATGCTGATGGACGAGCCGTTCTCGGCGCTGGACGCGCTGACGCGAGGAACGCTGCAGGATGAAGTTCGCCGCATCTGTCTCGAGACCGGGCAGACCGCGTTCATGATCACCCATGATGTCGATGAAGCGATTTATCTCGCCGACAAGATTTTCCTGATGACCAACGGTCCAGGTGCCGTGCTGGCGGAGATAGTGGAAAACCCGCTGCCGAAGGATCGCGGCCGCATCGATCTGCACCGCCACCCCTATTACTACGCGCTGCGAAACCATATCGTCGATTTCCTGGTCAGCCGCAGCAAGACGTTTGCTGCGGAGACGCCCGGCCACGATGCGCGCAACGTGCCATTGGTTCGGATCGGCAAACCGGAACTGTTCGTTGCATCGGTATCCGAAGAAACAAAACAGGCGTCATGGCCGGGCTTGTTCCGGCCATCCACGTCTTCTTGAACTCGCAGGGAAAAAGGCGTGAATGGCCGGGACAAGCCCGACCATGACGATTGAAAGGGAGACCCACATGAAACGCGAAGACCTCACCGAAAAGCTGCTCGATATCAAGCGCGAGAAGGGCTGGAGCTGGAAATACATCTGCGAAAAGATCGGCGGCTATTCCGAAGTGTTGATCGTCGGCGCGATCCTCGGCCAAATGAAATTGACAAAACCGCAAGCGGCGAATGCGGCGGAACTGTTCGGGCTCTCGAAGTCCGAGACCGCCATGCTCAACGAGACCCCGATGCGCGGCATGCCGATGCCGCCGACCGATCCCCTGATCTATCGCTTCTACGAACTGGTGATGGTCAACGGCCCGGCATGGAAGGCGCTAATCGAGGAAGAATATGGCGACGGCATCATGTCGGCGATCGATTTCGACATGGTGATGGAGCGCCTGCCCAACCCGAAAGGAGACCGCGTCAAGATCACCATGTCCGGAAAATTCCTGCCGTACAAATATTACGGTGCCAGCGGCAACGTGCCGGAGTATGGGTTTAAGGAGGGGTGACGTTGGCGTCGCGAAGCGACGACAACGTCATTCCGGACGTCGTGAAACGGCGATCCCAGATGCGCAATTGCGCATCGGGGAATCTCGAGATTCCGGGTTCGTGCTTCGCGCGCCCCGGAATGACGGCGAGCGAGGCGTTTACGCCCCCGCCTTCACCTGGGCGATCGCCTGCGCCATCAGCTCGTTCATCTTGGCGCCGAGCTCCGATTCCGTGATGGCCTCGCCCTTGGCGGCGAGGTCCTTCGTCACCTTGTGGACCACGTCGCGGTCGCCGGCCTCGAAATCGGCCGCGACCACCTCCTTGGCATAGGCGGTCGCCCCGTCGCCCGTCAGTCCGAGCTTCTCGGCCACCCACAGTCCGAGCAGCCTGTTGCGGCGTGCCTGAGCCTTGAACTTCAGCTCCTCGTCCACGGCAAATTGCTTCTCGAAACCTTCCTCGCGCTTGTCGAAAGTGGTCATTTTTGCGGTTCCAATCCCCGGTCGAATGGTAAACGCGGTCCGCGTTGCGGCAGGCTGCTTGGATACCTACATAAAGGCGGCGAATCGGCAAAACAACGGGCCGTTAGGCCGCAGGGCAAACGGTATAAGTTGGGCCCAATCGGGCCGGGTCGATTGTGCTGGATGGGCCAATCGGATAGGTTGGCATCAAGCTCGGTTCTTGTTCTGTTTCTTGTTCCCGGGCCTTCACGGCAGCTCCGTCGTGGGTCGCAAACCTTGTCATCCGGAGCACACCAAATTCATGGATTTCAACAAAACACGGTACATCCCCATGAGCCGTCGACGCCGCATTTATGAAGGCAAGGCAAAGGTCCTGTATGAAGGTCCGGAGCCGGGAACCCTGATCCAGCACTTCAAGGACGATGCGACCGCGTTCAATGCCAAGAAACACCAGGTGATCGAGGGCAAGGGCGTCCTCAATAACCGGATTTCGGAGTACCTGTTTCAGCACCTCAACGACATCGGGGTGCCGACCCATTTCATCCGCCGCCTCAACATGCGCGAGCAGCTGATTCGCGAGGTCGAGATCGTGCCGCTCGAGGTGGTGGTGCGGAACGTGGCGGCGGGCTCGCTGTCGCAGCGCCTTGGCATCGAGGAAGGCACCCAATTGCCGCGCTCGATCATCGAGTTCTATTACAAGAACGACCAACTCAACGACCCCATGGTGTCGGAAGAGCACATCACCGCGTTCGGCTGGGCGACGCCGCAGGAAATCGACGACATCATGGCGCTCGCCATCCGCGTCAACGACTTCCTGACCGGGCTGTTTCTGGGCATCGGTATCCGCCTGGTCGATTTCAAGATGGAATGCGGACGCCTGTTCGAGAACGAGATGATGCGCATCATCGTCGCCGACGAGATCTCGCCGGACTCCTGCCGGCTGTGGGACATCAAGTCGAACGAAAAACTCGACAAGGACCGCTTCCGCAGGGATCTCGGTGGCCTGCTGGAGGCCTATACCGAAGTGGCAAAACGGCTCGGCATCCTGATGGAAAACGAGCGGCCGGCCGGCTCCGGTCCGGTGCTGGTGAAGAGCTGATTGCTAGCCGTCATCCTGAGGTGCTCGCCGGTTTCGGCGAGCCTCGAAGGATGGAGATAACACGATAATACAATGTCGCCCTTCGAGGCCCGGGCTTCGCCCGTGCACCTCAGGGTGACGTTCTGGATACTGGGTCACGAAGATGAAAGCACGCGTTACCGTTACGTTGAAGTCCGGCATTCTTGATCCCCAGGGCAAGGCCATCGAAGGCGCGCTGAAATCGCTCGGCGTCGATGGCGTCGCCAGTGTGCGTCAGGGCAAGGTGTTCGACATCGAACTGTCCGGCTCCGACAAGGCCAAGGCGGAGGCGGCACTGAAAGCCGCCGCCGACAAGCTCTTGGCGAATACCGTGATCGAGAATTATCGGGTCGAGGTTCTGAGCTGACCATGATTTTGGGCGTCGCGGTCAGCCGCGCGCTCACAGCCATCCGACGCGGCGGAATCGCCAGTACAATCCGACGCAGGCGACCAGCATCAGTCCCATCACGATGAAATAGCCGTACTCCAGCTGGAGTTCGGGAATGTACTTGAAATTCATCCCGTAGATTCCGGCAACCGCGGTCGGAACGGCGATGATGGCGAGCCACGACGCCAGCTTCTTGGAGACCGCGGTCTCCTGGGCCTGGCCGAGCAGAAGGCTCGCCTCGAACGCGAACGCCAGCACCTCGCGCATTGAATCGATGCGCTCCTGGATGTTCCTGACGTGGTCGGTGACGTCGCGAAACAGCGTCTGCATGGTCGAACGCACCATCGGCAGATTGTCGTGTTCGAGCCGGCGGCAGACTTCCACCAATGGTCCGACCGCGTTACGGAGCCGCAACAGATCGCGGCGCAGCATGTAGAGCCGTTCGATCTGCGCCCGCGTGATGGTATTGGCCAGGACGTAATCCTCGATCTCCTCGACCTCCTCGTGGATCGTTTCGAGGACCGGGGAATAATTGTCGACGATGAAATCGAGGATGGCGTAGAGGATATAATCCTCGCCTCGTGCAAGCGCGCGGGGACAGCTCTCGCAGCGTTCGCGCACCGCCGCATATGACGTCGATGCGCCGTGGCGCACCGAGACCAGATAGCCTTCGCCGACGAACAGATGCGTCTCGCCGAACGCGATCCTGCCGTCGATCAGTTGCGCCGTCCGCGCCACGATGAACAGGCCTTCGCCGTACTGTTCGATTTTGGGCCGCTGATGGGCATTGTTGGCGTCTTCGATGGCGAGATCGTGCAGGTCGAACTGTTTCTGCACACTGGTCAGGAGCGCCAGATCCGGCTCGTAGAGCCCGATCCAGACCACATGACCCGGTCTGCTGCGCCAGCTCGACGCCTCATCGATGGCAATATTGGCAACGCGCCGGCCGTCGACATAAACGCCGGCGGCGACAACGCCTTCGGAGGCGATCGGATCGGTTGCGGGGGTCGTCAGCGGCACAACATTCATGGTTTCAATCCCCGGATGTTGTTGAGCCATGCTCCGACACAGAGCATTTCAGCAAGGCTAGCACTGCAGGGGAATCGGGTGAAGGATTTCATGCGGCGATGAGGCTGGCGAGATACTCGTCGTCCCATCCTGCGGTTTTGCGCCGGAGGCGGATGGAATCCTTGCCTGGGGCCTTTCGGGTGAGATTGTAGGCGATGTGCCGGCAGGTTGCGAAGTTGGCTGGGGCGTTGTCTGTTCTGACGCGGCATTCGTCGTCGCGAAAGACCATGTCCATGATCCAGTGCAAGGAGTTCTCGATGGCCCAGTGCGCGCGGATCATCGGGCCGACCGCGGTGGCCGGCATCACCAGCGAGGTGATGTAGAAGCGCGTCTCGTCGGTGATCTTGCCGTTGATTTCGCGCCGGCTTTCGACCACGACAACCGCGTTCAGGCCCGGCCATTGGTGGCGCGCCTGCAGCCAGTCGACATCGTGGATCACCGTGTAGTTTCGGGTCTCGATACGGCCGTGATCCGCATCGACCGTTTCGTGCGTGCTGATCGTGGCATCCCTGTATTTCAAGGCTTTCTGCTCATCGACGAAAACCTCGACATCCTCGCGCAGGGTTCCCTGATTGCCCTTCAGCGCGACAATGTAATCGGCCTTTTTCTCGACGATTTTGGTGGCGATGTCGCGTTGGCAGCCCATCGCATCGATCGTCACAACTGCGCCCTCGATCGACATCATGTCGAGCAGCGCCGGGATGGCGACGATCTCGTTCGACTTCTCGTTCACCTTCACCTGGCCCAGAACGATGCGTTGCCGCGCGGCGAAGGCAGAGACCATGTGGATCGCCTCTTTCGAGCCCTTGGTCTGATACGAGCGCCGCGACGTCTTGCCATCGATCGCGATGACCTCGGCGGGTGTGTTCGTCAGCGCCGCCACCCAAGCCACGAAGCAAAGCTGGAAGGCGCGGGCGTCGAGCGTGGCAAAGATATCGCCGAGATGATCATGCGAGGGTGTGCCGTTCACATAGGGCCGAAACCGCCGCAGCAGCTCGATCTTCCGCTCGCCAAATCGCGCGATGTCGGTGAACGCCTCCGCCCCCGCAAGAACCGCCAGAAGAATCAGGAGCAGCACTTCCGGGAGCGGATAATCCACTTTGCCGGCCTGACGATGATCCGGCAACCCGCTGAAATGGTGAAGAAAACTCGTCGTCTCCGAAACCTCTGCAAACGGTGTCCCCTCGGTATCCATCATCGTCCCCCTCCTGCGGCGCACTGGACGACAACAGATTCAGCACTTCAGCCTTTTGTCACGGATATCTTCACCCGATTGCCCTGGCTAGCACTGGAAAAGCCCCCGTCAATTGGTTATCTCTGGCCCATCGGCCGTCAGCCGCCGATTCCCGTTTTCCAGTCGGAACCGCCATGAAATCCGCCGTCCTCGTCTTTCCCGGAATCAATCGCGAGCGCGACATGGCGCGCGCGCTCAAGCTGGCATCGGGCCATGAGGCCGCGATGGTCTGGCATGCCGAGACCGCGCTGCCGAAGGGCACCGATCTCGTCGTCGTACCCGGCGGCTTCTCCTATGGCGATTATCTGCGCTGCGGCGCCATTGCCGCGCGCGCCCCCGTAATGGACGCGGTGCGTGCGTTTGCGGCTGACGGTGGCCTCGTGCTCGGCGTCTGCAACGGCTTCCAGATCCTCTGCGAAGCCGGGCTGCTTCCCGGTGTGCTGATGCGCAATGCGCGGCTGAAATTCATCTGCAAGGATGTTCACTTGAGGGTCGAGCGCTCGGACACACCGTTCACCCGCGGCTACAATGCCGGGCAGGTGATCCGCGTGCCGGTGGCGCATGGCGAAGGCAATTACGAGGCGGACGAAGAGACGATCAAGCGGCTCGAAGGCGAGGGGCGGGTGCTCTATCGCTATTGCTCGGCTGCTGGCGTCGTTGACGAGACCTCCAACATCAACGGGGCTGCGGATTCGATCGCGGGCCTCGTCAACGAGCGCGGCAATGTGCTCGGCATGATGCCGCATCCGGAAAACCACGTCGAAGACATCATGGGCTGCACCGACGGCCGCGGCCTGTTTGCAGGTCTGGTGGCGCATCTGGAAGCCGCGGCGTGAAGCTTTTAACGACGACGCTGCTCGCGGCTGTCGCCGCGTTATCGGTCACGGCTGCTCTCGCCGAGGACTATCCAAAACATCCAATCACCATGATCGTGCCGTTCGCGGCCGGCGGCACCTCGGACGTGATCGCGCGCGCCGTCGCCGAGGAGATGGGCCAGTCGCTGGGGCAGCCGATCGTGATCGAGAATGTCGCCGGCGCCGGCGGCTCGACCGCGCTGGCGCGGGCAGCGCGCGCGGAGCCCGACGGCTACACCATTGCGATCGGCAATGCCGGCACCAGCGCCGCGACCTACACGATCTATCCAAAACTGCCGTTCACGCCGGAATCCTTCGCGCCGATTGCAATGGTGGCGAAGACCTTTGGCATCGTCGCGCTGCGCAAGGATTTTCCCGCCAAGGAGCTGAAGGACTTCATCGCCTACGCGAAGAATAACCCTGGCAAGATCAATCTCGGTCATGCCGGCGTCGGCTCGTCGAACTTTTTGATCTGTAAGAGCTTCGTCCAGGCCGCGGGCATCGATGTGACGCTGGTGGGCTATCGCGGCGCGGCGCCTGCGCTGACCGATGCGATCGGCGGCCAGATCGACGGCGTCTGCGACGCGGCGGCGTCGGTGTCGCAGGCGATCGACGACAAACTCGTCCGGGGCCTCGTGGTCGGCTCGAATGTGCGGCTCGCAACGCTGCCGGCTCTGCCGACGTCGGCGGAGGCTGGCCTTCCCGAATTCGAGGCGCAGGGTTGGAACGGCCTGTTCGCGCCAAAAGGAACGCCGCCCGAGATTATCGCGAAGCTGAACGCGGCGGCGCGGACCGCGGTAGAGAGCGACGCGGTCAGGAAGCGCTTTGCCGATTTGTCGACGGTCGCACCCGATGCCAGCGAGCATGCGCCGGAAGTGCTCGGGCAGTTGGTCACGCGCGACGTCGAGAAATACCGCAAACTGCTGGCGGACCAGAAGTAGCGGTTCGGGCTTTCTGGCTTGGCCGGTGTCTCACACCGTGCGGTTTCGATTGATCCATCGTCTCAACCCGTCTTTCGGCATGGTCATCGCGGCGACGCCGGCCATCACCAGCAGCAGTCCGAGCACGAGGTTAGATGGCACGGTTTCGCCGAGCAGCAGCACCGACAGCCCGACGCCGATCGGGATGCGCAGATAGCCCTGCGCGTTGGTGGTCAGCGTGCCGAGCCGCGTCAGGCACATGTAGAACAGCATCAGTCCGAGCGCGCTCGAGAAAATCCCCATGGTGACGGTGGCGGCGAGTGCGTGCGCCGTCGGCCGCAAGGTCCAGGGATGGTCGATGATCAGCGACGCCGGCAGCAGGATGCAGCCGCCGAATAAAAGCGAGCCCGCCGCCACCACCATCGGGTCGTAGTCGCTTAGCCGCAGTCCGAAGATCGTGGCGCAGGCAAAGGAGACGGTGGCGAGCAGGATCACGATCTCGGCAAAGATATTGCTGCCGAGGCCGCCCAGCGCGTCGAGGCCGATGATCGCGGCGGTTCCGGCAAGCCCCAGGACGGCGCCGGCGAGCTTGAGCAGCGTGGCCGGTTCGTGCCGCGTTATGCCCCAGGTGATGACGAAGGCGAAGATCGGCGTCGTCGAGGCCAGCACCACGGTGATGGACGCCGGCACATATTGCTGCGCCCAGGTGATCATCAGGAACGGAATCGTCGAATTGATGGTCTGCTGGAACGCGAACAGCTTCCAGGCCTTGGCGTCGGTCGGAATCCGAATGCGGCGCGCGCGCAGGATGACGAGCAGGAAACCGGCCGCGATCAGCGAGCGTGCCGAGATGAAGGTGATCGGCGGGATCGAGCCGAGGCCGATCTTGGTCAGCGGATAGGTCGAACTCCAGCAGCACGCCAGCGCCAGCAGCAGCGCATAATCACGCCAGCCGCGACGGGGCGGCGTGGACGGAATCGGCGTTTGCACGGCAGCCATCGCCCCATCCGTCTCTGCTGTGCTCTTCGGCACCTTGACCTGCTCCCGGCGCATTGGCGCGCCGGGGCAGTACTACCTTGGGAGCGCCCGGGAAAGCTAGGCCGCAGGCGCTAGGCGCTTGGCCCCGCCGGCGCCTTGCGCTTCACCCGCTTGATGGTGCCGGAAAAGGTGAACAGCGCGCGCTCGCCGGATTTCAGCACGCCGCGCAAAAAGATCAGCGAGCCGCCGGCGCGGGTGATTTCGCCCTCGCATTCGACCAGTTCGCCCTCGCGCGCGGCATCGAGGAATTCGCAGCCAAACGACACCGTCACGCCGGGTCCCTGCAGCACCGAGGACGCCAGCGCGAACAGGCAATAATCCGCAAATGTCATGAAGCAGCCGCCATGGACGTTGCGCATGCCGTTGAGGTGCTTTTTCTCGACGCGGAATGCGCAGCGGACGCGGCCGTCTTCCTCGACCCGGTGCCAGAACGGCCCGTTGTTGGATTCGAAGCTGTCGCGGGTCCAGGTGCGCCAGCCGGCGAATTCGCCCTCGGTTTCGACGTGGAGATCGGGTCGGTTGTGGAATGCGGTTTTGGATAGCTCGTTCACGAAATATGGGCCTTTATCTGGGTGTTTGAGCCCTTAAATCCGATCCATCCGAGTTGTGCAAACCCTCATCCTGCGACCAGCGGCCGTAAAGCTCTGGACAGGGCGAAAATGCGCCATAAAAGGCCTTTTCGCGCCCCCTCGATCTACCTAATAAGAGACCCATGAACGAACCCCAGATCACCCCCGAACTCGTCGCTGCCCACGGGCTCAAGCCGGACGAGTATGAGCGCATCCTCAAATTGATCGGGCGGGTGCCGAGCTTCACTGAACTGGGGATTTTCTCGGCGATGTGGAACGAGCACTGCTCGTACAAATCCTCGCGCATCCATTTGCGGGGCCTGCCGACCAAGGCGCCCTGGGTGATCCAGGGCCCGGGCGAGAACGCCGGCGTGATCGACATCGGCGACGGCCAGGCGGTCGTGTTCAAGATGGAGAGCCATAACCATCCGAGCTACATCGAGCCCTATCAGGGTGCCACCACCGGCGTCGGCGGCATTTTGCGCGACGTCTTTACGATGGGTGCGCGGCCGATCGCGTGTCTGAACGCGCTGAGTTTTGGTGCGCCGGAGCACCCGAAGACGCGGCATCTGGTGTCCGGCGTCGTCGCCGGCGTCGGCGGCTACGGCAATTCGTTTGGCGTGCCCACCGTCGGCGGGCAGGTGCGTTTCCACACCCGCTATGACGGCAATATCCTCGTCAACGCGATGGCGGTCGGCCTTGCCGAGACCGACAAGATTTTTTATGCCGCGGCCTCCGGCGTGAACATGCCGATCGTCTATCTCGGCTCCAAAACCGGGCGCGACGGCATTCACGGCGCCTCGATGGCCTCGGCCGAATTCGACGACGACTCGGCCGAGAAGCGCCCGACCGTGCAGGTCGGCGATCCCTTTGCCGAAAAACTTCTGTTGGAGGCCTGCCTCGAGATCATGGAAGCCGATTGCGTGATCGCGATCCAGGACATGGGCGCGGCGGGTCTGACCTGTTCCGCGGTCGAGATGGGCGCCAAGGGCGACCTCGGCGTCGATCTCAATCTCGACGCGGTGCCGACGCGCGAAACCGGCATGAGCGCCTATGAGATGATGCTCTCGGAAAGCCAGGAGCGCATGCTCATGGTGCTCAAGCCCGAGAAGGAAGAAGAGGCCGAGGCGATCTTCAGGAAATGGGGACTGGATTTCGCCGTGGTCGGCTACACCACGCCGAGCAAGCGTTTTGTGGTCAAGCATGGCGGCGACGTCATGGCCGATCTGCCGATCAAGGAATTGGGCGACGAGGCGCCGCTCTACGACCGGCCGCACGTGCCATCCGCGCCGTTGCCCGTGATCCATGCGCGCGACGTGAAGCCACCGGTCGGAATTGCGGCCGCGCTGGAAAAATTGATCGGCACGCCCGAGCTCTGCTCGAAGCGCTGGGTCTGGGAGCAATACGACCACGTCATTCTGGGCAATACCGTGCAACGTCCCGGCGGCGATGCCGCTGTCGTGCGTGTGCAGGACGGGCCGAAGGGGCTGGCACTGACCGTCGACGTGACGCCGCGCTATTGCGAGGCCGATCCGTATCAAGGCGGCATGCAGGCGGTTGCGGAAGCCTGGCGCAACATCACGGCCGTGGGCGGACGGCCGCTCGCGATCACCGATAATCTCAATTTCGGCAATCCGGAGCGGCCCGAGATCATGGGCCAGTTCGTCGGCTGCCTGAAGGGCATTTCGGAGGCCTGCCGCGCGCTCGATTTCCCGGTCGTGTCCGGCAATGTCTCGCTCTACAACGAGACCAACGGCCGCGGCATTTTGCCGACGCCCTCGATCGGCGGCGTCGGCCTGCTCGACGATTTCACGAAATCCGCGACGCTGGCGTTCAAGGCGGCCGGCGAGGCGATCCTGCTGATCGGCGATACCCACGGCTGGCTCGGCCAGTCGGTGTATTTGCGCGATATCTGCGGCCGCGAAGAGGGCGCGCCGCCGCCGGTCGATCTCTCGGCCGAAAAGCGCAATGGCTGCGTGGTGCGCGGCATGATCCACGCCGGCACCGCCACCGCCGTGCACGACGTCTCCGACGGCGGGCTTTTGGTCGCACTCGCCGAGATGGCGATCGCGAGCGGCATCGGCGCGCAGCTATTGGCGGCGCCTGCGGCGATCGTGCCGCATGCCTATTGGTTCGGCGAGGATCAGGCGCGCTACATCGTGACGGTCCCGGCGGAGCAGGCCGGCCTGGTGCTGGCGAAGATGAAGGGCGCTGGTGTGCCCTGCGCGCGTATCGGCACCACGGGCGGCGACACGATAGAGGTCGCCGGCGAAGCGCCGGTGACAATCAAGGCGCTCAACACGGCGTTCGAGGCCTGGTTGCCGACCTATATGAGCGCCAAGGTGTCCTGAAACGCTCTATCCTCGTCATTGCGAGGAGCGAAGCGACGAACCAATCCATTCTTTCTTTCGGCGGCGTGATGGATTGCTTCGCTTCGCTCGCAATGACAATGTTGAGCTACCTGACGTCTCTCACAACACCTGCGTCGCGCCTGGAATCTTGCGCAGCGCGGCCGTCGCAGCCCAGCTCAAAGCGACGGTCAGGACGAACGCGATCGCCGCCTTGACGATGGCGGAAAGATTGAGATCGAACAGCCAGTATTGCAGCCACAGCACGATCGGGTAGTGCACCAGGAACATGCCGTAGGCGTCGGCCTGCATCGGATCGAGCATACTCCAGCCCGATTGCTTGAATCGCAGGAAATAGGCCAGGATCACAAACAGGATGGCCACGCTGAAGAGGGCGAAGGAGAAACCATAGTCCGCTTCGTACCATTCCGGCAGCCGCACCGGATTCCCCAGTATTTCGCGCTTGATGTAGATCAGCACCCACATCAGGCAATACGGAACGAGCGCCAGGACTACCCAGTTCGACGTGCGCTTCGCCAGCTGGCCGTCCGCCGCCAACAGCCCGCGATCCATATGCAGGACGCCTACGCCGGCGCCGAAAAAGAAATAGGTGGCATAGAGCAGCACGCGGCCATGCTGGACCGAGAACGGCCCGAACTCGAACCAGCTGCCAGCGCCAAAGTGAATTCGCCCGGGAACATAGAGCGCGGCTGTGACGGCAAACATCACGACGAAGAATTCCCCCGGCCGATCGTGACCGTTCAGCGACAGGCGATTGATCGACTCGAGCAGGGTGGGTGACAGCCGAAACAGCAGACATGCGACGAGATCAAAGCCGAACAGGACCCAAAGGAACCAGAGCGGTCCGCTCGGCCAGGGGCCGACGGTGATCGTGTTCCACCAGAACTCGGCGAAGCCGATCTCGGGATGCTCCCGCAACGAGATCGCGTAGTAGGCGATCGGAATGAGCGTAAACGCGCAGATCACGAACGGCAGGCCAAGCCGGGTAAGGCGATCGCGCAAATAGTTCAGCGGTCCCTTGCGCGCAATGCCCGGCCACGCGAACAGTCCGGAGAGGAAAAAGAACATCGCCATGAAGAAGCTGTCGGTAGCAAGCACGATCATGTCGAAGCCGATCCACGACTTCGGATCGGTATGGCCGAAATAGGTGTAGGGGATGACCGCATGGTGGAGGAGGACCACGAGGGTCAGGAAGGTGCGTGCGCGGTCGATGGAGAAGTTGCGGACTTTGGCTTTCGGCGCGGCGTGAATGTCCGCTGTCGTGGCGGCGTGGGTGATGGATGACATGGGCGCACTCGGCAGGTGATGGCACCGAATGTTGCTACCGGGAGCCCGATTCAGCAAGGCTAATTCGACAGATTTGGAACGGCGTCGACCCCGGATTTCGCTTTGCTCGCCCGGCCTTGTGCCGGGCATCCACGTCTTCCTTCTAGGAATCAAAGGCCTGGATGGCCGGGACAAGCCCGGCCATGACGAAGTGGGGGATCATGGGCGCGCTTTCTTGGAGGCGCTCAAGCCCTCACGCCACTTCCTCGATCGTGACCTTGTCCGGGTAGAACGCCAGATGGCCTGAAATCTCGGCCATGGCCGGGAAGGGCGTCTCGTAGGTCCAGATCGAGTTTTCGATGCTCTTGCCGTTGGCGTTGATGCTGAAATAATTCGCATCGCCCTTGTAGGGGCAGTGGGTGGTCCGCTCGGTACGGGCGAGCAACGCCATATTGGCGTCCTGGCGCGGCACATATTGCACGGCCGGATAGCTCGCTTCTTTCAGGGTCAGCGCATGGGTGGTGTCGGCAATGACCACGCCGCCGGCCGAGATGCGGACGCGCTTCGGATTTGCCGTAATTGTGATCGGATGGTCGGGACCGGGGAGTTTCATGGTTTTGAGCCTCTTTTTCGGTCAGTCCTTTGTGATCGGACGTGCCGGATCCTGCGGGTTTAAAACAATTGGACCGGGAATATAGTGCAGGGATGGGTGACCTAGAAGGGCGTACGCGCTAGGTTTGGCTTTCACGGTCGCGAGAGCCGGCCGTGATTCGAAACATCTGATGGAGGTCTCCTGGAATGCCGATGGACGCCCACGATATCGAATCGATGATCAAGGCAGCCATACCCGATGCCGAGGTGACGATCCGCGATCTGGCCGGTGACGGCGACCATTACGCCGCGACCGTGATTTCGGAGTCCTTCCGCGGCAAGTCGCGCGTCCAGCA
This sequence comes from Bradyrhizobium erythrophlei, assembly GCA_900129675.1. Classification (GTDB taxonomy): domain Bacteria; phylum Pseudomonadota; class Alphaproteobacteria; order Rhizobiales; family Xanthobacteraceae; genus Bradyrhizobium; species Bradyrhizobium erythrophlei_A. The sequence continues at coordinate 5,299,335 of FSRD01000001.1, forward strand.
GCACCAGATCGTCTACCAGTCGCTCAAGGGACAAATGGGCGGCGTGCTGCACGCGCTGGCGCTCCAGACCGGAGTGCCGGAAGCCTAGGCCCGGCGGGGAAAGCGGGGGCACACCGATGGCGGACAACCCACGCGGGGCGCTGTTTCGCGTCATCGTGCCGAACCAGCACAGCCGCGTCACTTACGCCGAGCTGTTTTTCGATCTCGTTTTCGTTTACGCGGTCACCCAGATATCTCACATGCTGCTCGGCCGGTTTACGCCGCTCGGCGCCGTCCAGGTCACGCTGCTGTTCCTCGCGGTCTGGTGGGTCTGGGTCTACACCACCTGGGTCACCAACTGGCTCAATCCCGAGCTGACGCCGGTTCGGATCCTGCTGTTCCTGCTGATGCTCGGCGGCCTCGTGCTGTCGACCTCGATCCCGACGGCGTTCGAAGGCCGCGGCCTCTGGTTTGCGATCGCCTATGCGGCGATGCAGGTCGGCCGGACCCTGTTCTGGCTGTTCTCGACGCCGCCGGAGCGGACGCCGGTGCGGCACAATGCCATCCGCATCCAGGTCTGGCTGTCGGGCTCCGCGATCTTCTGGCTGCTCGGCGGCCTCGAGCAAGGGCAGTCCCGGTTATGGCTGTGGGGCGTCGCGCTGACGATCGAATATATCGCGCCGGCGGCCCTATTCTGGATACCGAAATTGGGGCCGTCGTCGGTCGAGGCCTGGGCCGTCGAAGGCGGCCACATGGCGGAGCGCTGCGCGGGCTTCATCATCATCGCGCTCGGCGAAGCGATCGTCGTCAACGGCGCGACGTTTGCCGATCTGACCTGGAGCGCTGAAAATGTGAGCGCGTTCCTGTCAGCGTTTGTCGGCAGCATTGCGATGTGGTGGATCTATTTCCACAAAGGGGCGGAAGCCGGCTCCGAACTGATCTCGAAATCGGCCGAGTCCGGGCGGGTGGCGCGGCTGGCCTATACCTATCTGCACATGCCGATCGTCGGCGGCATCATCCTGTCGGCGGTGGCCGACGAACTGGTGCTGAAGCATCCAGGCGGCCATACCGATATCCGGACGGTCGTGAGCGCGATCGGCGGGCCGCTGCTGTTCCTTGTCGGAACGATCCTGTTCAAACACTCGATCCGCGGCTTTCTTCAGCTCTCGCACGGCGTCGGGATCATCGCGCTGGCGGTGCTGGCATGGTTTGCCGGCGATTTGTCGCCGCTGATGCTGTCGTTCCTGACCACCGCAACCCTGGTCGTGGTTGCTGCATGGGAGACGATCTCGCTGTGGTCGGGCCCCAAAGAATAGCGGGATATTTTTGCCACGTGGGGCGCGTTCTTACTCCGCAGCCGCTAGCGCGTGAACCGAAAACATCCGGTCCTGGTCGGTCCAGGACTCCCGCACCTTCCAGCCGGAATCGCAGGCAAGCGCGGTGAAACGCTCGAACGAGTATTTATAGCTGCTTTCGGTGTGGATGCTCTCGCCGGGACGGAATGAGAAATTCCGCCCGAGGATGCGCACAGTCTGCGATTTCTTGCTGATCAGGTGCATCTCGATGCGGTGGCGGTCGCGATTGTAGACCGAGCGATGCATGAAGGCCGAAAGATCGAAATTGCCGCCGAGTTCGCGGTTGATGCGCACCAGCACATTGAGATTGAAGCGCGCGGTGACGCCGGCGGAATCATTGTAGGCGTCATAGAGCACGCGCTCGTTCTTTTCGAGATCGACACCGATGATCATCTGTGCGCCGGCGCCCAGAATTTCGCGGGCGCTGCGCAGGAAGGCACGGGCCTCGTGCGGCTCGAAATTGCCGAGCGTCGATCCTGGGAAGAAGCCGACCTTGGCCATTCCGGCGATATCTTCCGGCAATGCGAACGGCGCGGTGAAATCCGCTGCCACCGGATAAACGTCGAGGCCTGGAAAATCCTGGCGCAGCGCATCGGCCTGCGCATTGAGGAAATCGCCGGATATATCGACGGGGACGTAGGCGCCGAAGTCGCAACGTTCCAGCAGCAGCCGGACCTTGGTGGTCGCACCCGCGCCGAACTCCACCAGCGCAGCGCTCTGCGGGATGATATCGGCGATTTCATCGCCGCGGCCGCGCAGGATGCCAAGTTCGGTCCGGGTCGGATAATATTCCGGGAGCACCGTGATCTGTTCGAACAGCTCGGAGCCCGCGGCATCGTAGAAATATTTCGGCGACAGCCGTTTCGGATGCTGCGCGAGATTTTCGATCACGTCGTCGGCGAACACCGAGGTCTGTTCGTCGAACGCGTGCGCTTTGGCCAAAGCGGGGGCATGCACATTCATGATACTCTCCTGAACGCGCTTTCCCGCGCGGTTGTGATCGTCATCTGGGGCTCAGGCGTAGTCGGCGAGGCGAAATCCCGTGAATTGCCAGCGGTGGTGCGGATAAAAGAAGTTGCGATAGGTAATACGGCTGTGTCCGGCTGGAGTTGCAAGCGAGGAGCCGCGCAGCACCAATTGGTTGACCATGAACTTGCCGTTGTATTCGCCGAGCGCGCCTTCGATGGCGCGATAGCCGGGGTAGGGCGAGTACGAACTGCGGGTCCACTGCCAGACGATGCCAAAGGCGTCGTTCAACTGCCCGGCGCGGGCGGCGACTTCCCATTCCATCTCGGTCGGCAGGTGACGCCCGCTCCAGCGTGCGAACGCGTCGGCCTCGTAATAGCTGACATGGCAAACCGGCGCTGACGGATCGATCGGCTGCAATCCGCCCAGCGTCATGATCCGCCATTCGCCGTCGGCTTCACCGTTCACTTGGCGCCAATGGCCGGGCGCCTGCCACTCTTCGTTGTTCGCAGCCGCAAAACCATCCATCAGCCACAGCGTCGCTGTCGAGTAGCCGCCGTCCTTCATGAAGGCGAGCCATTCGGCATTGGTAACGAGGTTGCGGGCCAATTTGACCGGCCCTACCAGCGCGCGGTGCGCGGGCTTTTCATTGTCGAAATGAAAGCTGTCGTCGGTATGCCCTACCGTGTGGATGCCTTCGTTGAGCGTGACCCATTCGTCATTGCCGCGGGTCCAGTCCGGGAAACGCCACGCCGGATCGTAGGCCGGCGGGATCGGATTCTGCGCAAAGGCGTGCAGGATGTCGGTCAGCATCAATTCCTGATGCTGCTGCTCATGATTGAGGCCGACTTCGACCAACGGGACCAGCTTCGCGAGGGTGTCCTCGGCGGCGGTCTGGAAGAATTTCACCACTGCGGCGTCGACATGCCGGCGATAGGCGGTGACTTCGTCGGCGCTCGGGCGGGTCAAATGGCCGCGCTGGTGGCGGGCATGCCGGGGACCGGCGCTGACATAATAGGAATTGAAGAGGTAAGCGTAGTCGGGGTGGAAGGGCGTGTAGCCCTCGCAATGCTCGCCGAGCAGAAATTGCTCGAAGAACCACGTGGTATGGGCGCGGTGCCACTTCGCCGGGCTGGCGTCCGGCATCGACTGGATCAGCTGGTCCTCGGGGCTCAAGGGCGCGGCGCGGCGCTCGGTCTCGTCCCGGACGGCGAGGTAGGCCTCCACCAGATTCTGGGCGAGGTTGCCGGAATCGGCAAAAAGGGTGGGGGAGGAGGCGGAAATGGCGGCCGCAGCAGTTACTGGTTTCGTCACTGGTGTCTCCGGTCGGGGAGAGAACGTTGCTTCGGCGAACTGGTTCCTGACGGACAGTCCGTCCTAGATAGGGGTTCCCGTTCAGGAAAAAAGCCTCTCGCGGCGATGATATTGATGCCATCAGACTATGGCCCGATCAGTCGGTTGGGGTTGTTGCCAGGCCCATGCATGCCAGATCCCCGCCATTTTGCTTTGGATGCACAACGGTTTGGGCTACATATATGGTCAGTGTCGGGTAAAACGGGAGGAGCGGCCCGTAAGGCAAAGCCGCAGGGGGCAGCGCCCCAAAAGGAAGCGAATATGAGCATCGAACAATTTATCGACAACGAAGTGAAGTCGAACGACGTCGTGCTGTTCATGAAGGGTACGCCGCAGTTTCCGCAGTGCGGTTTCTCCGGTCAGGTGGTGCAGATCCTCGACCACGTCGGCGTCGGCTACAAGGGCCTGAACGTCCTCGAATCCGCCGACCTGCGCAACGGCATCAAGACCTATTCGAACTGGCCGACCATTCCGCAGCTCTATGTCAAGGGCGAGTTCGTCGGCGGTTGCGACATCATCCGCGAGATGTTCCAGGCCGGCGAATTGCAGCAGCTGTTTGCCGACAAGGGCGTCGCGGTCAACGCGGCGGTCTAAGCTTGGCGGCGCGCCAGGTTGGGCAGGCGCGGCTGGAAGTCATCGTTGCCGACATCACGACATTGAGCGTTGACGCGATCGTCAACGCGGCCAATTCGTCGCTCCTGGGCGGAGGCGGTGTCGATGGTGCGATCCATCGGGCGGCCGGGCCCGAACTGCTTGCCGAATGCCGCACCCTGCATGGCTGCGAGACCGGCGATGCCAAGATCACCCAAGGCTACCGGCTGCCGGCGAAACACGTGATCCACACGGTTGGGCCGGTGTGGAATGGCGGTGGCCTCGGCGAGGACGATCTGCTCGCCTCCTGTTATCGCCGCTCGATCGAACTCTGCCAGAAGCATGGCCTTGCCTCGGTCGCCTTTCCAGCGATTTCAACCGGCATCTATCGCTTCCCTGCCGAACGCGCGGCCGGGATCGCGTCCAAATCCATCGTCGATGCGCTGCCCGCAGCACCCGTCGTGACGCAGGTCATCTTCTGCTGCTTTTCCGACGCCAGCGGCCGACTGCACGAGGAGGCGCTGGCCGCCTTCGGCAGCCCTTGTGCCTGATCACGCCGCCGTTACACTCCCCCCGAAATGATTGGGAGCGGGTGATGATTTCACGTCATGTATTACGTTCGATGTTTTGCGGCGCGGCACTTGCCTTGCTGGCGGCGCCCCAGGCGCGCGCCGAAGGCACCTTCGACATTCCCGCCGGCGCGCGTTTCAACCCCGACAAGCTGGCGAAAATCGGCGACTTCTTCAAGAATGAGGTGGCGACCGGCAAGATTTCCGGCGCCATCGTCTTGATCCAGCAGCACGGCAAGCCGGTCTTTCACGAATCCTTCGGCGTCCAGGACGTCGTCTCCAAGGCGCCGATCACGGACCAGACCATCTTCCGCCTGTCTTCGCTGACCAAGGTGATCACCTCTGTTGTGGCGATGCAGTTGATCCAGGACGGCAAGATCAAGCTCGACGATCCCGTCTCGAAGTACATTCCCTCCTTCGCGAATATGAAGGTCGGTGTGGAGAAAAAGGCCGAGGACGGCACCAAGACGCTCGAACTGGTGCCGCTGACCCGGCCCATCACCATTCTTGATCTGATGCGTCATACCTCCGGCATCACCTACGGCTTCTATGGCGACAGTCTGGTGCGCAAGGCCTACAGGGAGGCCAACCTCTACGCGGGCGATTTCGACCTTGCCGAGTTCGCCGAGCGGATCGCAAAGCTGCCGCTGCACAATCAGCCAGGCGCGCTCTGGCAATACGGCCATTCCACCGACATCCTGGCGCGGATCATGGAGATCGTGTCCGGAAAATCATTGCTCGAGATCGAGCGGGAAAAGCTGCTCGATCCGCTCGGCATGACCGACACCGGCTTCTTCGTTACCGAACCGGAGAGGCTGCAGCGGCTCGCCCAGCCGCTGCCGAACGACAGTGATTTCCGGGTCGGCCGCCTATACAGGACCGAGGTTCGTCAGAAATGGGAATCCGCCAGCGGCGGCATGGTTTCGACCATGTCGGACTTCTCGAAGTTTGCGCAGATGCTGGTCAATGGCGGTACGTTCGAGGGCAAGACCTATCTCAGCCCGAAGACGTTCGAACTGATGGCATCGGATCATATCGGCAAGGGCTCCGGTGTAGAGCGCGACTATTTCTATTTTCCCGGTGACGGCTTCGGCATGGGGCTTGGGTTTGCTGTGCGCACCGATCCCGGTAACGCCAAGCCGCCGCCGCCGGGATCGCTCGGCGAACTGAAATGGGACGGCGCCGCCGGCTGCTACATGGTAGTCGACCGCAAGCAGGACATGTTCTTCGTGGTGCTGGAGCAGACGCCAACCGAGCGCCAGCGCATCCAGCGCACGCTGAAACAGTTGATCTATGAAGCGATGGAGAACTGACGGTTTTACATCGGGCGCGACGATTTCTATTTCCCGGGCGCCGACAGCGGCGCTGATTTACCAGGCGATGGGGAGGTGAGCCTAGGCCCTGCGCACGATCTCGCGCACGAGGCCAACCGTCTCCTCGACCATTTCAGCCGTGACGCCGAGATGGGTGCAGGCCCTGATCCGGCCATCCATCATCGCCAGCAGCACACCGCGCCCGCGCAATTCCGCGACCATCTTGTCGCCGCTGACGCCCGCGCCATCGGGCTTGAAGAACACCAGATTGGTTTCGGGCTGCTGCACTTCGACGCCGTTGATCTGCGACAGGCCCCGCGCCAGCGCGCGGGCGTTGGCGTGATCCTCGGCAAGGCGGTCGACATGGTGGTCGAGCGCGTAGACGCAGGCCGCGGCGCAAATGCCGGCCTGGCGCATCGAGCCACCGAGCCGCTGCTTCCATCGCCAGACGTTGTCGATGAAGTCGCTGCTGCCGGCGATCACGCCGCCGATCGGCGCGCCGAGGCCCTTTGAGAAATCGATCCAGGCCGAATCCCATCCTGCCGTCATGTCGTGTGCGCTGATGCCGGTCGCAACGGTGGCGTTAAGCAACCGCGCGCCGTCCATGTGGGTGGCGAGGCCGTTCGCTTTCGCGATCTTTGCGATCTCGTCGAGATCGGCCTTCTTCCAGATCGTGCCGCCGCCGATATTGGCGGTCTGCTCGACGCTGACGACGGTCTGCGGCGGCTGGTAGCGCGAGCGTGGATGCAGGGCCGAGCGGAAGGTTTCCGGCGAAAATTGTCCGTCGGGGCCCGGCAGCGGGGTGATCTGGAAGCCGCCAAGCGCTGCATGCGCGCCGCCTTCGCGGGCGATGATGTGTGCGCTGACATGCGCGAGAATCTCGTCGCCCGGCCGGCAATACGACAGCGTCGCCGCGACGTTGCACATGGTGCCCGACGGCATGAACACCGCGGCTTCCTTGCCGAGCAGTTCGGCCACGCGCTCGCACAAAAGGTTGACCGTCGGGTCGTCGCCGATCTGCTCGTCGCCGACTTCAGCCTTCGCCATCGCCTCGCGCATCGCAGGCGTCGGACGGGTCTGCGTATCCGACAGCAGATTGACGCGGACGGGTGTTGCCTTGGGATCGCGCGGGGCAGGGGTGTAGTGCATGGCATTCCTCTCCGGCGTCATTCCGGGTTCGGGTCTTCGACGCGCCCCGGAATGACATCAAACAGACCCGACGACAATCGAGTTGATGATCGATCTTACCCAAACAAAAAGGCCCCGGCAAAACCGGGGCCTTCGATATCTCGACCGTGTAAACCGATTAGCGCGAATAGAATTCGACGATCAGATGCGGCTCCATCTGCACCGCGAACGGGACGTCCGACAGCGCGGGGATGCGGGTGTATTTCGCCGTCATCTTGGAGTGATCGACCTCGAGGAAATCGGGCACGTCGCGCTCGCCGAGCTGGACCGCTTCCAGGACGGGGGTGAGCTGCTTGGAGGATTCCTTGACCTCGACAACGTCGCCGACCTTCAGCTTGTAGCTCGCGATATTGACGCGGCGGCCGTTCACCTTGATGTGGCCGTGGTTGATGAACTGGCGCGCGGCGAACATGGTGGCCACGAACTTGGCGCGATAGACCACGGTGTCGAGACGGCGCTCGAGCAGGCCGATCAGGTTTTCACCGGTGTCGCCCTTCATCCGGCCGGCCTCGACATAGATGCCGTGGAACTGGCGCTCCGAGATGTTGGCGTAATAGCCCTTGAGCTTCTGCTTGGCGCGCAGCTGCACGCCGAAGTCGGACAGCTTGCCCTTGCGGCGCTGGCCGTGCTGACCGGGACCGTATTCCCGGCGGTTCACGGGGCTCTTCGGGCGGCCCCAGATGTTCTGGCCCATACGGCGATCGATCTTGTATTTCGCCTCACTGCGCTTTGTCATCGCGTCCTCTTTGATAGGTTTGAGTTTTGAGGAAACGCGCCCTCCTGTGCGCCGGGAATTTCCCGGTGCCGACAGGTCCGCCTCAGAAAGCTCCGGGGTGAACCACGGGTCGCGAAACGCAACGCGGGCCGAAACCGGCCCGCGAGCAAGCGGGTTCTAAGGGAGAAACCGCTGTTCTGTCAAACGAAAGACCCCGATTTCCGGGCTTAATTTGGCTCGAAACCGGCGGTTTGGCGCACTTTTGGTCAGGTCGCGACTGCCCGGACCGATTTGGGCTCCATTTGCTGGCGAATCGCCCGCAATTCGGCAGCTATCTCACCGTTCAGCACCTGTTCCAGCCGGGTCAGCGCCTTGGCCATGAGGGCAGCGTCGGTAATCCGGTGGTCCCAGCGTAAGATGACGTCGACAGTCTGGTCCGGCTTCACCACACCGTAGCTGAGGACGAAGGGTCCCGGACCCAGCGCATACAATTCGCCCGGGCCGAAAGCCGCCACCGAGGTCACACCGAAGCTGCCGAAATAGTTGGCGCGCTGGCGGGCCCAATTGAGGCCGATCCACCACAGCAGACGGCGAACCGGCAGCGGCAGCCGGGTCGCTAGCAGCATCTTCCGGAACGCCGGCACCTGGTCGACCGGCGCTTCCTTGGCGTGCCGGAGCTCGACATCGACCTCGGTCAGCGGCGCTTCGTGGGGCGCGTTGACCTTTTGCAGCAGCACGCAATCCTGGCCGTCTTCCACCCGCGCGATCGTTACCATGGCAATGCTGCGCGGCAGTTCGTAGAGGCGGGCGTAGGGCCATTTGACATAGAGCGTGCGCAGAGCGGGTTCGTCCTGCGCCACCAGCGCAAATGCCTTGACGAAGATCGCCGCCCACCCCGGCGGCTGCTTAAGCTGCGCGCGAGCCTCGATCAGGTGACGAATGTTGAGCGGACGCGCCAGCGAGACAAAAGGCACGCGAATCGATGCGTGCATGAGGTCGGCAACGAGGCGGCGCGGGATTGTTATTTTTCGAACCGTTCCGCGCATGCTCCGCTCGAGTTCTCGCTATACAAAAATAGCCCGGCGCGCCCAATAGCAGTACGCCAGCCCCTGATCTAGCACGAACCGACCGGACTTACGCCAGATGGTTGGCGTCAGGGCGCTGGTTTGGCCAGCGGCTCGCCTGCCTTGACGACGTAAACCCCAAGCACTTTGAAGGGCTTGTCACCGGCCTTGGCGTCATGAACCGCCCCTTCCGGGATCTGGTAGGACTCGCCGGCCTTGATCTTCATCGGCGGCTGGCCGTCGATCACAAGCTCAAGTTCGCCTTCGAGCACGTAGCCGGTCTCCATGCCGGGATGGGTGTGACGGCCGGCGGCGCCCCCTGCGGGGACCTCCGCGATGGCGGTCACCGTGTTGTAGCCGGCCGGGAAATCGAGTTTTTGCAGCGGCGTGCGCTTGATGCCGGTTTGCTGGGCGATGGCAACACCGGCGAAAGCAACGACGGTCAGTCCGAGCAGAATTTTCTTGAGCATTTTGGTTTCTCCGTGTGGGTTAGAGACTAGCAGCGCCTGCGACACGCGAAAAGCAGGTGAGGCCCGCTCAGCGCTTGATCCCCGCAAAACTTGCCGCGATGCCGCGTTGAAACAGCGACCAGTCGAAGCCGAGCGCCAGCGCCAGATAGCCGCGATCGATCATCGCATTGGCCTGTTCGGCGGTGCGCGCGACGCCGCCGATCGGCACACCGCTTTTCAAAATGCCTTCCTCGGCGCGCTTCATCAGCGCGAGCACTTCGGGATCGTCGGGCAGGCCGCGTTTGTTGATGGAGGTGGCGAGATCGCCGGGTCCGATCACCGCGAGGTCGATGCCGGGGGTAGCCATGATCTCGTCGATGCGCTCGACCGCCTCGACATGCTCGATGGTGATCCCGCAGATCATGTCGTCGTCCGCGGTTGCCATGTAATCCGCCATCGAGACGCCCCAGCGGAACGGGGCGTGGAACGGGCCCCAGAGCCGGTCGCCCTTCGGCGGATAGCGCACGCTGCGCACCGCCTTTTCGGCATCGGCGCGGCTGCAGATCATCGGAAAATTGATGCCGAGCGCGCCGAGGTCCATCGGTGCTTTCGCAAGCCAGGGCTCGTTGGCGGCAATCCGCACCCACGGTACGCAGGGCGTGCCTGCGGTCGCCGTGATCATCGCATGCGCGGAGCCCAGATCGATCGGGCCGTGCTCGAGATCGACGATGATCCAGTCGAGCCCCGAACGCGCCATGATCCGCACGGTCTGGATACTTGGGATGGTCGCGATCGCGCCGAAGGTCGGGCGACCTTCGCGCCATTCTTTTCGAAGGCGGTTGAGGGGAGGGAGGGGTGCCGAGGTCAATTGCAAAACTCCGTTCGGCGGGGTGGGCGGATTGGAGCCCGGCGGGTCCGCGCGAGGCGCGGCCCGATGGGCGTAATCCGCCGGTCAGAATGACGGGAGTTACGGTGTAACAAACGCGCGGCGATAATTCGACATGCTGAGCAGGATAGCACACGATGCGCCGGTGTTAACGGCTCTCTCCGCGTCATTGCGAGCCAACGGGTCGCGCGAATGCGCGCCCGATGACAGGCTCCGCGAAGCAATCCATCTATCCGCTCGCTGAGGCATGGATTGCTCCGCTTCGCTCGCAATGACGGGGTGAGATTTCGGATTCAATTGTCGAACTGCGAGAGGATGCGCCTCGCTCTCTCCGCGTCATTGCGAGCGAAGCGAAGCAATCCATTTCTCGGCTTGCTGAAGCATCGGTTGCTTCGTCGCTTGCGCTCCTCGCAATGACGGGGTGAGGTTTCGGATTCAATTGTCAAACAGCGAGAGGATGTGTGTCCGCATTCTCGCGGCGCGATGCGCCCGAGCCTTGCGTCGGTTTTCACCCTCCAGGAGAACAAGAGGGCGCGTTCGTCGCCGAAGGCAGTCGCCGCCGGTCTCGCCTCGGGCGTCACGACCATGGTTGCGCATTCCGGCGGACCGCCGCTTGCGATGTATCTGCTGCCGCTTGGCCTCAGCAAGGAAGTCTATGCGGGAACGACGAGCCTGTTCTTTACCGTAGGCAACGCGATCAAGGCGGTGCCGTGGTTGTTGCTGGTGAAGCCGGAGGGCAACGTGTGGATATTGATGGCGGCTAGCCTGCTCGCCATTCCCGCCGGCGTATGGCTTGGTTGGCGGCTTCACGGAAGGCTGGACCAGCAGCAGGTTTTTCGTGCCTGCTACGGATTGCTGGTCGTGACGGCCTTGAAATTGTTATGGGACGGTGTTTCCGGCTATCTGGCCTAAATTCAGATTGCGAATGCCTGCTTTGGGGTCATTCTCGACCGGATGGGGCTTTCCGAGCCATGTCCGGTTTGGCCCCGACAGCGGCCGAAGAGCTGACATGCCGGTTCGTGCCACGAGCGGTCATCGGCCCGCATCAGCTTCCAAGGACGCGCTTGCTTGCCTCGAGACGAGCGTTGGCTTCTTCGAACATGCGTCGGGTTCGTTCACCGTCGGAGTGATGCTCAAGCAGGGTCAGAGAGTCCCACTCGCTCCGCTCGGCGCCGAAAAAGTCTCCGCCGTAGATGTGGATAGCACCGGTCAGCCGATCGATCGGGTTAAGAACCGAATGGATGATGTCGGTGCCCAACGGCTCGGCGCTTCCCTCGCACAATGCTTTGGCACCAACCGCCTCGATCTTATTTGGCGTTTCACGAACACGCCGCCAGAAGATGTTGTCCTCCCGACCCGAATAGATACCGATTACGGCCCACATGCGATGATTGTGGGGCATCACCGTCATCATCGGCGCCCATACAACATTGATGATGGTGAGAGAAGGCGAGTGAAACAGCGTACGGATTTCAGCACGCTTTGGCTCGCCTAATCCCTTGAGGACACCGACAGGATTAGATACCGCACGTGCCAGTACCTCCCGTACCGACTTGTGGGTTGGATCTTCGGCAAAGGCTGTGCGACAGTCGGCCACGAACTGGTCTACCTCAAACATGGTGACCTCCCACGGCGAGAGCGGGGAACGAATTCCGACCGCGAGAGGATATTCCTGCCAGGTGAAGTCAGCAATGGGTCCATAGCCGACCTGCTCGTCATTTCCGCTGTTGGCAAGATATTGTTGCAAAAGTCTTTTTCGGGTGGCGAACGAAAATTCTTAGAGCCGCTGATACGTCTTACGCGCGGCGATGTGAGGGACCTCATCGTTTCGCACAAAAACGATCACGGCCCTTCGTATCGACGCTACAGAGTGCTGCAGTGGTAGAGGCGTCTAAAAATCCGCTTTTGCGAGATTTTCGGTGTCGTTCGATTTTCGACTTTTGCAACAAAATCGGCACTTTTCGGACATGCTGACAGGCCCCGAGCATGTCTGCTTACCGAGGAAGACCGGAAGTCACCGTCGGAAACGACGCGAATGATCCGGAACGGACGGCAAAAGGGCAACGGCACAAGTGCTAGAAATTCAGCGACGTAGAGGGCCGGATCGCGCCGCTTGGACACCATACCCCCTCAGGCCTGCCTCGCCCCGCCGGCTCACGCAGGCGGGTTTTCCTTGTGGGGTGCTACCACCGACAGAAATACCGGTAGGGCGGTGCCCTTACCGATGCTGAGCCGAAGCGGTACGGCAGGGGATCATAGCCAATTGTTAAGCACCCTGTTCTGACACTCCGATAACGCCTGTCATGAATAATGCGGGTGGAATAGGGATACGGGCGAACGTAGAGCGCGTAGCCATATGCGTAGACGGGGGCCGTTTGGACACAGCCATTAGGGCCGCAGACTGCAGCGGCCTTCTCGACGTTCGAAGCTGGGGAAAGTGGGGCGAGAGGCATTGCAGACGCGGTTCCTGCCGCCGCAAGGCCACCAAGGGCGGCAAGTCCAAAAAGTGCAGACTTGAGTTTCATGGGTTTCCTCCCTCGGCGCATTTTCCTGTCGGAAATATAGCACAAACGAAGGGATTGGAGTGTGACCAAGGCAGAGGCGGAGATGCCTTGTCGAGGAAGAATGCGCCGACGAAGCGATCGAAAATCAACTGACTTCCGGTGTTGGCGTGCGCCGTGCAAAGGCGGCGCTTTCCAGTGGGTGCAAGCCCCACCCGGCGACCGCTCCAGCCGGAAGCAATCGGAGCAGTCATGGAGGTAACGAAGTGGCTGAAGCCTTCGATTAGCGTGTCACGAATTGGTGACAGCGCAAGTGTGCAGGCCGCAACGCGAGTGAACGTCGAGCAAGCCTCGAAAAGGAAGATGTGTAGGCCGACCCGCTGCCATATCGGGGAAGGCTGAAACAGCTGGGCGAGTTGAGCGAAGAGTACGGCCAGTTGCTAGACCGGGGTATTGGCGGCGGCATGTACACAAGGAAAGCGTACGCAACACGGGAAGCCCCAAGGCGAGGTCAGCGATGACCAACCGAACGCCCGCGAGGGACAGGTCGGCCGCCATGGGGTGGCGGAGAGGTTCGTATTAAGCAAATTACCTGCTCAACCAGCCGTGACCGCGCCGTGTGCATCTAACATCCAATTTAGTGGGGTCGATGGATCTCGAACCCTACATTACGTTCACGGGTTCGCGGTTCTAGTGAATCACTGAAGGGCTTCGCAATGTCCGACCAAGCATTGAAAATTGCTATTGTGTTGTCGATTGTCTTGACTCCTCCTGCCGCTTCATTTGCGCGAGGGGGACACGGGGGCGGGGGTTTTGCGCATGGGTTTGCGCGCCCCGCGGGTTCGGCGGGAACGGGAAATGTGCCAATCAGTGGTGTTCCGCGCGGCCCGGCTAACGCTGGGGGAATCAACAATGTGACGGTCGACGCCAGCGGCGTGGTCAACGCTTTCAGGGCGGCCGGGCTGCCACAACCGCACATAGCCGCTCCGACGCAGCCGGGCGGCTCCCGAAATCCGGTCGCACCTCCATCGACGAACTTAGAGGGGCAATCGCTGCTCGAGCAATCGGGGGGACATGCCCAGCCGCGCACCAATCAAGTACCGTCGGAGGATAATTTGATGAATCCTAACGATCCGGTAAATCAGGAGAACGCGGCGCTCGACCGCACGCTCAATATTTGTCGCGGTTGCTAAGTAACGACCTCTTGTCCTTTGAAATTGACACCAGGCGATGGCGCTCGCCCGGCAGGCCACGCCTGTTGAACAAGGTTACTGGCGAACTTGCTGCAGAGGCTGTCCGGACGAACCTCCACCACAGCACTTTGTTGCAGCACGGGTAACAGCTTATGCCAGCGTTTCAAGTGACCTGGGTCACGACCTGGTAACGGATCGGCGAGCGATTATCTCGGTGACCAAACCAGGCCATGGACATCCGCGGACGCGAACACCGTCAGCTTCTGATTTCCGAACACCATGCTGGTGGCTATTCCCGGCTTGTCTGTCTCTATAGTCCCCCCCTTGCCGCCGGTGATGGCGTTGAGTTCTGCTTCTGTCAAAATGCGATTGTCCTGGCTCTGAGTATTGCTGGTCATTGTATCTTCCCAATTCAGGCTAGCGCGGACCATCCGTCGCTGATGCACCACCGCTATGGCGCAACGCTAGCGCCGCGACTGTGACCCGGATCACCGATAGGTACTCTGCCTCCACGATCCATTGCATCGACGACGAGATTTTCGAATGGCTGGAGCGGCGTGAGCGGCGCAGGCGCAACCACCATGTCCGCTTTCGGGGTAAAGCGGAAAACATGTGCTCGCATTGAGCTTTTCCGAGTTTGACCCGTAGCGGCCGTTACCCCTCCGGTACCCCGCTAATCGCATGCTGGCAAAAAAAAGCGCTCGCGTTGCTCGAGATAAATGGATGACGCGAGAGGGATACAGGCATCTGCGCCGATGCGGCCTAGCCTTCTAGAGTCTAAGAACCAATGGCGGTCACGGGCAGCGGGACTATGACGCTTTGGATGCTTCCAAAGGCCAACCACGATTTTGGAACGTTCATCCGTTCGATTTTACTAGCTGCTCTAAAGGCCACACCCGCTGCTACGGCTAATGCGCTGGCGCCATCTTCCTCTGTATGGCGGGCGGCTTCATCGCGGCGGCATGCGCTGGGAGATGTTTTGCCACGATGGCGGGATCGATCTGGGCGATGGTGCTGTCAGGCAGGCGGGTCCAGGTCTCGTCCCGGCCGAGCAGCGAAATGCCGATATAGCCGCGCAGGGTCAGGTGCTGCCCATCCGGGCTCAAGGTCATAATGGCGCTGTAGATCTTGCCGTCGCGGGGATCGAGCACGTTGCCGTTCTCATATTTCAGACCATTGCGCTTCATGTCACGGACGAAGGAGATACCGAGCCAGGGCGCGTTCTTGCGGTCGTCGGTACACTCCGAACAGATCCGCGGGCCTGTACTGCCCGGCTTGGGGAAAAGTTTCGCCATCACGCCTTCGAAGACGCCGTTGTGATCGACGACCAACACGTAAAGCCGGGGCTCGCCGTTCTCGACCTTCTGCCACAGGCCCGCCGCGGAGGGCTCCGCCGCAGCCGGCCAAGCGGCGGCCGCCCAGAGGGTAAGGCCCGCGATAAGCGACAGCAATCGCCGAAGTCCGAAAGACGAATTCCGCATCGTTGTCACCTCGACCAATCCGTCGAATTCAGTGGCTGCCTTCAATTGCTCCAGACTACGGCCATTTTGCGAGCAGGTCGTGGAAAGCTGCGGTCGCGGCCCGGATAATGGTTGGTCGCGACTTCTGCGGTGCGTTGGCATATTTCGCCTGGGAACCTCGAAGAGAGCTAAAAACCCCGGCTCGGTGTCGGCCAACATCTCCAGGAGAACACCGAACCGGGACTAGGCGTCATAGGTCGTAATCCGTCGCCCGGTGACACACGAGACCTCAGCTTCGCCTACCAAAATGACGCATTGGCCGGCGGATCGAAGGCCACGCCGCCAGTCGCGGTGCGGAAAATAGGCTCTCGAAATCAGTCCGTGAGCGTTCACAAGCAGGACGTTTCGGACATTCTCTACGTCTTCTCTCACGGTCTTAGCCGTTCTCCCGATCAATCGGTGCTTGCGCTGCTTCTCGAAAAGCTTGAGCAGGCCCCTCGCACTCCGTTTTCCAGTGAGCTTATCAATTTGTTCAAGGTGATCGATGTGACGGAGGCCAACGACAGTTCGATAAAGCTGACCAAGTCTTCGGTCTCCTGCGCCGACGTGCAGCGCGACGAATTCCGCAATGGGTCATTCGCGACGTTTTGACCGTGTCCCGGCCGCTTCCGGTCTTCCTCTTCCGACGCGTTGACCGTTTCGGACGCGCCGTTGACCGGTCCGGACCTCCCGCGGCAAATTCGGTTGCGGTATCTATGGGGCGATCGAGAAAGCCGACCGGCCACGGCGGCGCTAACGCTGGCTCTCACTAAAAAACTATTTGAAACATAAAACATTGAAGCGTAGCTCGACGAATTGAGGTCCGAAGGTTCTCGAATCACTTGTGTGAGCGCGAGTGAGCGGAAGCATCGGCCCAGGCGCGTTCATTGGCTCGTCCTATGTCACCGTACGCAATCTTCCCGCGCGCAAGTACGCAATCTTTACGGGGCTGAGCAGTGTCTTGGAATGCTCGGTGCCGTTGCGATTGCGGGGCATCACAATCCGCAACGCCCGCCGCGTGCCGGTCCGCAGGACTGCGACGGTACCAGCCGAGCCACTACCGAGTCCGACGATCAAGTGAAGCCATCGTGGCCAAATTGGAGCATAAGCAGACTATGTCTAGCCGTGGTGTTCATGGAACGCTGAGATTTGGTCCGTTTGAGCTTTTGACTAGCAAGAGGGTGCTGCGACGTGACGGTGTCACGCTTTCCATTGGCAGCCGGGCGTTCGATATTTTGGTCTATCTCGCCGAACGTCCAGGCAAGGTCATCGGAAAGAAGGAGCTCATCGATCATGTCTGGTCGGACGTCACCGTGGAGGAGGGCAGCCTCCGGGTTCACGTGGCCGCCATCCGCAAAGCGCTCGAGGATGGCCAATTCGGCAACCGATATATAGCAAACGCTAAAGGAAGAGGTTACTCGTTCATTGAATCGGTCGTTCGTCTCGAAGACAGCACGGAACAAGGGCGATTGGCGGCGATCTTGGCCGCTGGCGTGGTCGGCTACTCTGCGTTATTGCAACGCGCCGAGGAAGCCACCTACGCCGAGTTCGAGCGGCTCAAGAGAGAACTAATTGCGCCTGGCCTCTCCCGCCACGAAGGGCGACTTATCAAGACTACGGGTGACGGCGCGCTCGCCGAGTTCGCGAGTCCTTTAGCCGCACTGAGATGCGCGGTTGAGATACGGGATCATCTCGCTTCCGGAGGTGGCACCCTGAGGTTACGCTTCGGGCTCAACCTTGGTGACGTTACCGTTGGGCAGGATGGTGATCTCTACGGCGACGCGATCACGATTGCTATCCGGCTGGAGGGGATGGCCGATCCGGGCGGCATCCTGATTTCCGAGAAGATGTACAGCGAAGTCGAAGGCAAGTTGGACGTTGGCTTCGAGGATCGCGGCGAGCTGCAGCTCAAGAACATCCCCGAGCCGGTCCGTGCGTACGCGGTGCGCGCGGGAGGGCATAGCGCGCCGATCGATAAGTTGGGTGCGGCCCTTTCACTCCCAGACAAGCCTTCCATTGCCGTACTGCCGTTCCAGAACATGAGCAGCGATCCGGAGCAGGAGTTCTTCGCCGACGGCATAGTGGAAGAAATCATCACTGCACTGTCCCGTTTCAAGGCACTATTCGTCATCGCCCGCAACTCGAGTTTCACTTACAAGGGGCGCGCGGTCGAAGTGAAGCAGGTGGGACGCGAGCTGGGGGTGCGGTACGTGCTGGAAGGGAGCGTTCGCAGGGCGGCAAACCGAGTCCGTATCACGGGACAGCTCATCGATGCCGCCACTGGTGCACATCTTTGGGCCGACCGTTTTGACGGCGGGCTCGGCGATATCTTCGATCTGCAGGATCAAGTGACCGAGAGGGTGGTCGGGGCGATCGCCCCGGCGGTTGAAATAGCCGAAATAGAACGTGCCAAGTACAAGCCGACGGAGAGCCTCGATGCCTATGCCATCTATTTACGGGGGCTGGCTAAGTTTTATCAGTACGGCAATCGGCTTGCCACGACCGAAGCGCTGCGCCTGTTCAACAGCGCGATCGAACTCGATCCGGAGTTTGCGCTAGCCTACAGTCATGCTAGTCACTGCTATGCCCAGGCTAAAACCAACAGCTGGTCTTCAGACACAGCGGACGAGCTTGCTGAAGCGTCGAGGTTGGCTCAGCGGGCGCTTGAACTCGGCAAAGATGACGCATGGGTGCTCTGCGGTAGCGGATGGGCGTTGGCGTTGGTTGTTCGTGACCTCGGCGTTGGCACAAGCCTGGTCGATCGCGCGCTGATGCTCAATTCCAATTTGGCCGAGGCGTGGCGTTGCAGTGGCTGGATGAGAATCTGGCTTGGAGATTCGAAGCTGGCAATCGAGCATTTTGCACGTGCCATGCGCCTAAGTCCCCTTGGTCGGTGGCTGGTGGACATTCAAAGCGGGATCGCGCATGCACATTTTTTCCTGGACCGCTATGACGAAGCGGCATCGTGGGCTGCAATGGCATTGCAGAACAATCCGGACTTTCAAGCTGGAGTGCGTATCAGCGCTGCAAGCAATGCAATGGCCGGACGGACCGGGGAAGCACATGAGACGGCGGTCCGGCTGCAGCGGCTGAATTCCGCGCTGCGTGTTTCGAATCTCAAACACGTGCTTGGCCCGTATCGACGTGCTGAAGACCTGACGAGATACGAGGAGGGATTGCGGAAAGCCGGGCTGCCCGAATGACATCCCAACCGGCATGCCCCCAACCGGGACATCCGCGCGATCTATAATTCCGCTAAGGCAAGTAAAAAAGCCCCGGCGATGCCGGGGCTTGAGTTGCCGGGGTTCGAGAAAATCAGTACCTCCCGACGACCGGACCACCCCAGTTGAAGCGGTAGTTGATGCGAGCGGTGATGAGGTCCACATCTTGGCGGATAGAGTCAGTGCGGAATACGCCGCCGACCGGTACGACAGCGGCACCCAAAACACCTGTCGACGTGAAGCTGTGACTATGGTTACCCATGAACAGGTGATCGTACTCGACCGCAACCGACCAATTCGGTGCGAATCCGAATTCGAGTCCCGTTCCGACGACACCACCCCAGCGTGTTTCACTCGCCGAATCGAACAGCGCGCCCGTGGCGGTCACCGTACCTCGGTATTTGTCGTCGGTCACGGCGGCGCCGCCTTTCACATACCAAAGGACGTTGTTCCAGGCATACCCGACCTGGCCGGTGAACAGGCCGAACGCTTCAATCTTGGAATTGTTAGTCCAGGCGGGAATGAAAGCGCTGACATTAGATCCCTTCAAATCCGCCCAGTCGCCCTGCGCTTCGAGACCGAACACCCAACCGGCGCTCTGCCAGCGGTAGCCAATCTGACCGCCAACCACTCCGCCGGTCGCATCGTGACAACCTTCACGGAAGGTGGGCACGATAGTTGCGCCGGGGAAGTTCGTAATATCCCAGCACTTGTGGCTCGATCCCCAACCGCCGTTGGCGCCGACGTAGAAGCCGCTCCAGTCGTAGATCGCAGCTACCATCGGGGGTGGCGCCTTGGTGTAGGGACGCGCAGCCAGATCAGCCGCCGACGCGGGAGCGGCCATTCCTAGTGCCACCAAACCGACCGCGGCCGGCAAAAACTTTTTCATGGGTTTCTCCATCTCCGTCGCCTGTGGTGATCTATCTGAAACGATGAATGCACCTCGCGACCGCCGATAACTTTGTTGCAGACATTCGCTCAATTCCAATTCCGTCCACAACCTATGCGACTGGGTCCTGAGATTGCGTACCTTTAATGCAACAACCCGTTTTTCAAATATGACTGGAAAATGGCACGTCAGGCCTGCTGACCTTTCAGCAGACGGCGGCCAATTGAAAGCCGCACTGCGCGCCATGAGATGGACGGTCGCGGGAACCTATGGCCGGACTGCCGGTTGAAGTTCCGGGAAAAAATGGAGGCTTTGGACATGAAGAAAGCAGTATTGGCGTTAGCGACCGCTGCCACCATCGGTGTCACTGCCTTGGCGGCCCCGTCACCAGCTCAGGCTTGGCGGGGTGGTTGGGGTTGGGGTCCCGGTCTCGCGGGCGGACTAATTGCTGGCGCGGTGATCGGTGGCATAGCTTCCAGTGCCTACGCGTATGGCCCTGGTTACGGCTACTATGGCGGACCGGGTTACGGCTATTATGGCGGTTATGCGCCCGCATATTACGGCGGGTACGCCCCGGCGTACTATAACTATGGCTACGCCCCCGCATATTACGGCGGATACCGGTCGAGCTACTATGCTCCCGCCTACTACGGTCCCCGGTACCGGCGCTTCGTTCGCCCCGCATACTGGTGATCGCGAGGGGCGACGCTGAAGTCCCGGACAACGAAAGGTCGCAGAGATGGCTGCGGCCTTTTTTGTGCCGACTTGGGGCTGGTTATGACGAGACAACCGCGTCGAGATTGTTGGCGAGTAGCGAGAGGATTCATAACAGCCCGCCGACGCCTGACACTTTTTGGGCTGGCAGATCTTCCAGCGTTGCTTGCCCGAGCGGACGAGGTAATCGAATAACACGCCGTGTCGCCTATTGGCAGATAGTGTTGCAAAAGTCGAAAATCGAACTCCCTCCAAAATCTCATGCCCGCGGCCCGGAGAATGTCTGTTCCCCGGGGCAAACCGCTTTTTGGCGGATCGCTTGATCGCACTCACTTCGAATGCCAGCAAACGAAGGTCCGTCTAGTTATACGTCAGACCATTTCAAACGCGATCAGCGCATCTCGCGGTCGTTATCAAGCCTTGGCATCAAGCCTTGGCCAACATCATGCCGCCAGTGTGTCGCCCGGTGGCGATCTCGTCCGACGAACATTTTTGGTTGTGTCACGCAATCGGAACATGCGTGTCATCGTCGCAGAATAAGAACGAGCTCCCGTTCCCGACTTTCAAAATCCAACAGGAGAAAGATATGCTGAAAACAGCGCTTGCGCGCAGGTTCTGGCTGCTCGGCGTTTCCATGGCGGCCGTTGCGCTTACGCAAAGTGTTCACGCGGAGGACGCGAATAATCCCGTCAAGACCGCGTCGCCGATCAAGCATGTCATCATTATCGTCGGCGAAAATCGCAGCTTTGACCACCTGTTTGCCACCTACGTGCCGAAGTCGCACGATGAAACGGTGTTGAACCTGTTGTCCGAACACATCGTCAAGGCCGACGGCACGCCTGACGAAAAATTCGACAGGGCGCATCAGTTTCAGATCACGTCGGCGCCGAATGGCGCAAGTTACTTCATCAGCGCAGGATCCGCCAAAAAGGCATTGTATTCAACGCTGCCTGCGCCTGACCTCGGCGGCGTACAAAACTCGCCAGCAGCTGGCATTCTCGGCCTGCCGGGCGGCGATCCAGGTCTCCCCGCGACCGAACAATTCCTGTTCGGAACCGGCGGCACGGGTCTGCCAACCAATCTAGGCCCGGATACGCGCATCACCAACGTCAACAACCTGCCGCCCGGGCCGTTCCAGTTGACCGGCCCGACCATGCCCTATGACGCCTATACCGCCGACACCATCCACCAGTTCTTCCAGATGTACCAGCAGATGGATTGCGCGATCGACAAGGAGCACGTCACCCGGGGCAATCCGACCGGCTGCCTGCACGATCTGCAATCGTTCGTCACGACCACCTACTCGACCCCGCCCGGTGCCGCAGCACACGATACCGGCCAGACGATGGCGTTTTTCAACATGCAGAAGAACGATGTGCCCTATCTGAAATTCCTCGCCGACGAATACACCATGAGCGACAATTATCATCAGCCAGTGATGGGCGGGACCGGGCCTGACAGCGTACCGCTGGGCTTTGCCGATCAGGTCTTTTTTGGCGACGGCCGGGGCAACGCTGCGACGCCGCCTTCCAGCACCTTCTACAATCCCGACCCGCTCTCCAATACGCTCAACCAGTACACGGCGCGGAAGCAGTGGTTCAATTGCTCCGACTCGACGCAGCCAGGGGTGAAGGCAATCCTGGATTACCTCGGCAAGCTACCCTACCCGGTGCAGGCGAAATGCGATCCCGGCCACTATTACAACGCGGTGAACGTCAACCCGGCCTGGACGCCGCAAGGCACGCCGAGTCCGGCCGGCGCCGTTCCGCCGGTCACCATGACGAGCATCGGCGATCTCTTGAGCGCAAAACACATCCCATGGAAGTATTACGGTGGCAGTTACAATGTTTCCGGGACGGGCGCTCCGCTCGACGGAATCTATTGCAACATCTGCAACCCGTTTGAATATCAGGTGAACTATCCGGCGATGCGTGCCGACCATATGCGTGACGTCACCGATCTCTTCCAGGATCTCAAGAACGGCACGTTGCCGGCGGTGTCATACGTCAAGCCGGACGGCGCCATGGACGGCCATCCGGGATCATCGAAGTTCAATCTGTTCGAGGAGTTCACCAAGAACATTATCGGACTTGCCCAAGGCAACAAGGAGCAATGGGAAAGTACGGCGATTTTTGTCACCGTCGATGAGGGAGGCGGATACTATGACTCCGGCTTCATCCAACCGGTCGATTTCTTCGGCACCGGGCCGCGCATTCCGATGATTGCGGTTTCGCCGTTCTCACGGGGCGGTCACATCACCCACGTCTATGGAGAACACTCGTCCTTTGTGAAATTCGTCGAGCGGAATTGGTATCTCGGCAAGCTCAGCGAGCGCAGCCGCGACAACCTGCCCAATCCGCGCGCCGACGGTGACAATCCCTATGTTCCCGTCAACATGCCGGCAATCGGAGACCTGTTCGATATGTTCGATTTCGACCGTGATCACGATCGTGATCGGGGCGGCGACCAGCGCTCCAGGTAGTCGATCGACGCGAATAAGCCAAACAGGATTGGGGCCGGCACGTTTGCCGGCCCCAAATGTTTGATCGGGACCAAAGCCGACCTCGCTTTGATGCCCGATGACTTCAGCTTTTGCCGTGATTGGAAGAACGCGGCGACCATTGGATACGTCGGCTTCCGCGCCGTGAGATTTCGGATTCAATTGTCAAACAGCGAGAGGATGTGCGTTCGCATTCTCGCGGCGCGATGCGCCCGAGCCTTGCGTCGGTTTTCACCCTCCAGGAATTACGGTGACAGGAATTACGATGCACCAAACCGCCGTGAGTCAAGTGCACCGTCACCGAAATTCCTTGCGGCCACGAACAGTGGTCTTGTCAAGCCTCACGTAGCTGTGAGAGCCCAATGACCCATACGTGTGGCGTACCTCACAAAGCCTGCCTGCGCTTGGTATTAAAGACAGGGTTGTTTTGATTTCAGAGCAGCCTCGTGACGATCAAGTCGAAGGAGCTTTGCGATGAAACGTCTTGCATTTCTAAGCTTTACTATCGCTACGCTGATTGCGCCGATCCAAGTTCAGGCCCAGCAATATGATCCCGCCAGAAACTGCGTCAGGTTCCCGCAGCAACCTAACCCGGAAGCAGAAACGCGGTATTTGCTCTCTCATCCGAATACCCGTGTTTGTCCGTCGAATCCTGATTCGGAAGGACAGAGGAGGGCTTTGGAGGAGGGGGCGATGGACCGTGCAATCGCTAACGCGCGCCTAAGGTGTTCCATGAGCGGTCGCGTTTGCTGATAGAGTGGCAAGACTTTCCTTGGCTAAACGCGTTGGCGTCGGCGGCGAGGTCAGCCATTGCTCGCGCTCACATCGCGCGCACCGCCTTTGTGTACGAAATGGTACATAATTTAGGGCGATGCGATGAATTGCAAATATCCTCACATCGAGCCGTCGCGGACATCACGTCATCATCGCGACACGGTGCAAGCCGCATCGCCGCGATCGGCCGGCATCCGAAACCCTCAACAATACCTGACATACAGGTCTATGCGGCTGTACGCAGATGGTAGGATTCTGCCCAACCAAAAGCGCTATGTGTCGATCTCGTTCATGAAGATGAATGGAACTCGATGAGATGTTTCGCGTTTTATGGCAGAATGGCAAAGGTAACCCTTGCGCGCCGGTTTCGCCGAGGGCACGCTTGGCAAGCGATTTCACAAAACTTACGGAGGGATGCGACCATGTCACGGGTCAAGCAAGCCTCGAAGCAGAAACGCACAACAAAAGCCGCCGCCGTGAAGGCGCTGGGTGCCGCCGGACTGAGTTTTTCGCTGGTGGGTAGTGCATCCGCATCCACAATGCCCACTGCCGGTATCCCGCAATCTGACAATACCTCGCCAAATCAGCGCTTCGTTCTTGACGAAGAGGAAATGGCTGACGTCAGTCTCGCCACGTTCTATGTCTTCGATAGGGAAAACTTTGGCAGCGGCGTGCAGCTAGCCCGCGGATGCGGTGGTGGCGGCGGCGGGTGTGGCCATGGTGGCGGTGGTTGCGGCGGATGCGGCCATGGTGGCGGCGGGTGCGGCGGGTGCGGCCATGTTGGCGGCGGGTGCGGCCATGGTGGCGGCGGGTGTGTCGGCCTCCGTGGTTGCGGCGGTGGCGGATTTGTTAGCTGCCGAGGTTGCGGTGGCTTCCGTGGTTGCCGTGGCTTCCGTGGTTGCGGTTGCGGCGGCTGCGGAGTTGGCATCTGGTTCGATGACGACATCGGGTTCGGTGGCTGGGGGGACGGTGGCTGCTGCGCATCCTGGGGAGCGTGCCGCCCGTGCTAAGTCCCACGACCTAACGGCCGGCCTCACCAAGGACTCTGCTAAGCTGCGATCAGCCTCTCGCTGGTTGCGAGTTCAAGGTCGCCTTCGGGTCAAACTCGGAAATACTCGCCAGGAGCAGATGTTTCCACTTCACCCCGAAAGCGGACATCCGACGTGCGGGCTGGGATGTGCGTCGCGTGCCAGAACCGGACTCGCACAGCCAACGCAATTCGCTTTCACTTTGGCGAGGGAGCAACGACAAGCTCAGCAGCGAGCGAGACTTTCGATTTTATGGAATTCGAGATGAAGCACTGTGCTTCGACGCTTTCCATGATTTCGCGGGCACGTTCGAGTTCGGCTTTGTCTTTGAGGCTTACGCGCGGTCGAACCATAACCTCTGTGATGCTGTACTTGCCTTCGATATTTTCGAGCAGGCCCTCGGCTTCACTTTCATATCGTACCGGAGTCAGGCCTTTCGCTTGGGCGAGCGTGAGGAAGGTCAGCATCATGCATGTATTGACTGAGCCCACGAGTAGCTCTTCAGGTGCCCAGATGTCTGGCTCGCCTTTAAACTCAGGCGGACTACCAACATTGATGTTCGCTTTTCCCGACGCAGAAAGCGTACCCCGTCGGGCGGAGCTCCAGGCTGTGTTGGCCTTGTAGCGAAAAGATTTGTAAGCTGTCTTTGTCGCCATGCAAACCTCCTAAACCGCTGTCGCCGAACGGGGCCTTAGCGTTTCGACAGTTCTGTCGAACCATATAAGTGAGGCAGCTTTAGTCTGAGATGGGTCAAAAGGCGAAATTCCGGGGTTTCCAGCGCATGTCTGCTTTTGCCTCAACAGCGGAATTACGGTGACAGTGCACTAAACTCGCCGTGAGTTAAGTGCACTGGACTGCACCCCATAAGTGAGACACGGTCATCTTCTGTGACGCGGCAATTTTGGTCGGCCTGTCACCTTTTCCGTCAACGCGTAATCCGCCCTCGGGCGGCTACGCAGGCACCCGCCCGCCGAAAAACGGCATCAATGCGTGGCTCAGCGTGTGCGGCCGCTTTGAGGTGAAAATCATTTCAGCGCCGGCCTCGTCGCTTTCGTTACCCGGCGGGCCGAGCAAATCGGAAACGCGCCGCGCGATCGCGGGCGCGGGGTCGATCCAGTCGACCGGCCATGGCGCGAGTTTCATGAGCCGGTCGAGCAGCAGCGGATAATGCGTGCAGGCCAGCACGATGGTGTCGGTGCGGGCTCCGCCGTGTTCGACAAAGCAGGGCGCGAGTTCGGCGGCGATATCCGCATCGCTCACCGCGTCGCCGCTCAGCGCCGACTCGGCCAGCGAGGCGAGCTCCGCCGAACCGACCAGCGTCACTTCGCAGCCCTGCGCGAAATCGTGGATCAGTTTCCTTGTGTATTCGCGCTTGACGGTGCCCTTGGTGCCGAGCACGGAGACGCGCTTGGTCTTCGAAGAGGCGCAGGCCGGCTTGATCGCGGGCACGGTTCCGACGAACGGCACTTTGTATGCGCTGCGCAGATGCGACATCACCAGCGTGGATGCGGTGTTGCAGGCGATCACCACCAGGTCGGGGGTGTGGGTTTTGATCAATTCGCCGACCAGCGGCACCACGCGGGCGATGATCTGCTCCTCGCCATGGTGGCCATAGGGGAAGAACGCATCGTCGGCGACATAGACATAATGCGCATCGGGGCGGGCACCGACGATTTCACGCAATACCGTGAGACCGCCAAGGCCGGAATCGAACAGAAGAATCGTCGGAGGGACTGACACGCCGCAATCCTAGCCGATCCGCGGTTACCATTCAGTTGTTTTTGCTGGCCCCGCGGCTTCCCGGGCGGTGTCGCTGCCCCGCCCAATTTTGAATGATTCAAATCGCCTTGCATGGGCCGCAAAGCTATCAGGGCAAGCCGTTGCAGACGCGGACAAAACCGCGACGCACGAGCGATCCGAAAGCCGGGAGCCCGAACCAAATATGCTACGATATACGTCATCGAGTTGGGGCACCCTCTCGCGCGCATTCCACTGGATTCTCGGGTTCGCGATCATCGGCATGCTGGCCTACGGGTGGTGGATGAACCACTTTCCGGCGCGTGCGGATCGCTTCTTCTACCGCTCGATCCACGCCGATCTCGGCTATCTGGTGCTGCTCTTGACGGTGATCCGGCTCGCCTGGCGCGGCGTCAATCCGACGCCGGAATTGCCGCCGGATACGTCGCGCTGGCAGCGGATCGCCGCGCGCGTCAGCCATGGCGCGCTGTATGCGGTCACCATCCTGGTGGCGATGCTGGGCTGGGCCCATTCCGGTGCGCGCTCGCCGGATTATTCCGACTGGTTCGGGCTGTTTCACGTCCCGCAGATTACCTCGCCCGACAAGGCCGCGGCGGCGGCTTACGAGGACCGCCACATCCTCTTTGCCTATGTGCTGCTGGCGCTGATCGTGCTGCATCTGGCGGCCGCGCTATGGCATCACTTCATCAGGCGCGATCGCGTCGCCGCACGCATGGTGGATGGTGCGGTCGGCTGACCGAAGCGGTTTAGAATCGCTCCAGAAAAACGCGTCGTTTTGCCTCTTCTCGGGATAGCTACCGGCAGCGTAAGGCATCGGTCGAACCCATCAGCCGCAATGAAAGAACCGCCATGTCTCTCTCGCGAATGCTCTCAAGTGCAACACTGCTCGCGGCCATAGCTCTTGTATTCGTTGTCTTCGCCGCGGACGCAGAGAACGCGGTCGAGATTCAACTGAGCTACAAGGACAAGAAATTCGATCCGGCCGAGATCGGCGCGCCCGCCAACACGCCGATCGCGATCAAGCTGAGGAATCTCGGCGCCGGGGCGATGGAATTCGAAAGCAAGACGCTGCATGTCGAGAAGGTGGTCGCAGCCGGCGGCGACGCCACCATCAATGTGCGCGCGCAAAAGCCCGGCCGCTACGAGTTCTTCGACGAATATAACGAGAAGACCGCGCGCGGCGCGCTGGTCGTGAAGTAAGAAGCAATCGTGATCCCCGCACTGATCATTGTCTTCCGCGAAGTCTTCGAGGCCGGCCTTATCGTCGGCATCGTGCTGGCGGTGACGCGCCCGGTGCCGCATCGCAATCGCTGGATCGGCGGCGGCGTGCTGGCCGGCGTTCTGCTGGCCTGCGTCGTCGCTGCCTTTGCCGGCGCGCTGTCGAATCTGTTTGCGGGCATGGGGCAGGAGCTGTTCAACGCCGCGATCCTTAGCCTCGCGGTGGTGATGCTGACCTGGCACAATGTCTGGATGGCGCGTCACGGCAGCGAACTGGCCGGTGAACTGCGCAGAGCGGGGCGGGCGGTGGTCGAAGGATCGAAATCGCTGCTGGCGCTCGCGATCGTGGTCGGCGTCGCGGTGCTGCGCGAGGGCAGCGAGGTCGTGCTGTTCCTGTATGGCGTGCTCGCCGCCGGCAGCGACACTTCGTGGAGCGTCGCGCTCGGCGGTTTTGCCGGGCTCGCGCTCGGCGCCGTCATTTGCATGCTGACCTATTTTGGCCTGGTGCGCATTCCCATGCGGAAATTGTTCACGACGACGACGGTGCTGATCGCGCTGCTGGCGGCCGGCATGGCGGCGCAGGCGGCGGCCTTCCTGGAAAAGGCCAACTGGCTGACGGCGATGGACAACGTCGTCTGGGATTCAGGCTGGATCCTGTCGGATACCAGCATTCCCGGCCGCGCGCTGCACACCCTGATCGGCTACACTGACCAGCCGACGGAAATGCAGCTCACGGTCTATCTGGCGATCCTGGCGGTGACGTTTGTGCTGATGCGGCTCTACGGCGCGCCGGCGAAGGCGGCGGCGATAAGAAGCTAGAGCGTGATGGATTTCGGTTTAATCGGCGCCACCGGTCGGACTACCTCGCCCGTTCGCGGGGAGAGGCCAAATCCAACAGCAGTCGTCATACCCCGCGAAAGCGGGTATCCAGTACGCCGCGGCTTCTTGGTTTCATCGCTGACGTCTCTGGAATACTGGGTCGCCCGGTCATAGGCGAGCGTAAGCGACGCCCTCCTTCGGACGGCTATGCCGGGCGATGAAAGCTGTGGTTGCCGACCTGCCGCGGGGAGAGGCGAAGGCTTCTGCTTCGCCTTACGCTTCCCCGAACACCCGCCTGAAGATCGTATCGACGTGCTTGAAGTGATAGCCGAGGTCGAACTGCTCCTCGATCTCGGCCTCGGTCAGATATTTCTTCACGTCGGGGTCTTTTTTCAGCAGCGTCTGGAAATCGCCTTCGCCGCGCCACACCGGCATGGCGTTGCGCTGCACGAATTTATAGGAGTCCTCGCGGCTGGCGCCCTTTTGCGTCAGCGCGATCAGAAGCCGCTGCGAATGCACGAGGCCGCCGAGGCGGTCGAGGTTTTTTTGCATGTTGGCGGGATAGATCAAAAGCTTGTCGATCAGGCCGGCCAAACGATTCAGCGCAAAATCGAGCGTCACGGTGGCGTCAGGGCCGATCATGCGTTCGGCCGAGGAGTGCGAGATGTCGCGCTCGTGCCAGAGCACGACGTTTTCCATTGCCGGCAGCGCATAGGCGCGCACCATCCGCGACAGCCCGGAAAGGTTTTCCGACAGCACCGGGTTGCGTTTGTGCGGCATCGCGGAAGAGCCCTTCTGGCCTTCCGAGAAAAACTCTTCGGCTTCCAGCACTTCGGTGCGCTGCAGATGGCGGATTTCGGTGGCGAGGCGCTCGACCGAAGAGGCGATGACGCCGAGGGTGGCAAAATACATCGCGTGGCGGTCGCGCGGGATCACCTGGGTCGAGATCGGCTCCGGCGTCAGCCCCATCGCCTTGGCGACATGTTCTTCGACGCGCGGGTCGATCTGCGCAAAGGTACCGACGGCGCCCGAGATCGCGCAGGTCGCGACTTCCTTGCGCGCGGCGACCAGGCGCTCGCGGGCGCGGGTGAATTCAGCATAGGCGTAGGCGAGCTTGAGCCCGAAGGTCACGGGTTCAGCGTGGATGCCGTGGGAGCGGCCGATGGTCGGCGTCATCTTGTGCTCGAAGGCGCGCTTCTTCAGCGCCGCCAGCACCTTGTCGATGTCGGCGATCAATAAATCCGCGGCGCGGGTGAGCTGCACGTTGAGGCAGGTGTCGAGCACGTCGGAGGAGGTCATGCCCTGGTGGACGAAGCGCGCCTCGGGGCCGACGATTTCGGCCAGATGAGTCAGGAAGGCGATGACGTCGTGCTTGGTCTCGCGCTCGATCTCGTCGATCCGCTCGACGTTGAAGGTCGCATCCTTGGCCTTGGCCCAGATCGTCCTGGCGGCTTCCTTGGGAATGGTGCCGAGTTCCGCCAGCGCGTCGGCCGCATGCGCCTCGATCTCGAACCATATCTTGAAACGGGTCTGGGGCTCCCAGATCGAGGCCATTTCCGGGCGGGTATAACGGGGGATCATGGTCGACTCTCGGCAATTGTTTTTTACGCCGCGCTTTAACAGAGCCGCCCGGGTGAGACAAACCTTGGGGTCGGGGGTCGGGGGCCGGGGTGCGAGGCGCCCGGGCCGTCCGCCCGCGCAGGCTCGCAGTCACGAAATATTGAGTAACAGATACTGAACTCTGTCAGCGGGATGTGCTATGTCCTCTTCTGACGCCAGGGCCGGGCGTCAAATATTAGGGCTCGCCGGCCGACACGGCGGGTTTCGGAACTGAAGAGGACTACCCCGATGACGATGGAAATTCTTTATTTAACCGCCCAAATTCAACGCTGGCTTAACCTGCGCGTCGCCCGCCATCTTGAGGCCCAGGCCGCCAAGTTTACTCACTAAACGAAGCGGGACAGCGAGAACCAAACGGAGCGGCCCATGAATGAAGTAATGGTTTTGACGCCGGAACGGATTCTCGAAGTAACAGAGGACGTGTTGCGGCGCTATGGGCTCGCCAAGGCTACCGTGGTCGACGTCGCCCGTGCGCTCGATGTCAGCCACGGCAGCGTCTACCGCCACTTTCCGAGCAAGGCTTCGCTGCGCCAGGCGGTCGCAAAACGCTGGCTCGACCGCGTCAACGCGCCGCTTCAGAAGATTGCGGAGGAGGCGGGGCCGGCGCCCGCCCGGCTGGAACGCTGGCTGCGCACGATGTTTGCGATCAAGCACAAGAAGGTCAGCGACGACCCCGAGATGTTCAGGACCTACCTGACGCTGGCGCAGGAAGCCTGCACGGTGGTGAAGGCGCATAAGGACGGCCTGGTCGACCAGATCATGCATATTCTGTCCGAAGGCGTGGAGCAGGGTGTATTTCAGGTTACCGATCTCAAAGCTTCGGCGCGCGCGATTTTCGACGCCACCAGCCGCTTCCATCATCCAGCCCATGCCGAGGAATGGAGCGAGGCGGAGCTTGCCGCGCGGATCGATGCCGTGCTGGCGCTGCTGCTCAAAGGCCTGGAAGCCCCGCGTAAACGCTGATCGACTTGGCGGCGCGATCGTCGCCGCACCGCGTCGAAACCAACCCCACTGCATTTGACCTCGTTTCGGACCCGCCGCGGGCCCGAGGTAGCGCGTGTTTGACATCCATCAAATCTGGCACCAGCCTTTCTGGTACCGATAGCGCGGAGGAAGATGTGCGGCTGGCGCTGTTTGCGGATATCCATGCCAACCAGCAGGCTTTTGGCGCCTGCCTGGAGGCGGCGCGGGCGCGCGGCGCCGAGCGCATGATCTGCCTCGGCGATATCGTCGGCTACGGCGCCGATCCGGAATCGACGGTCGAGACGGTGATGGATCTGGTCGATCGCGGCGCCATGGCCGTGCGCGGCAACCATGACAGCGCGATCGGTACCCCCTCCGAGACCATGAATGCCGAAGCGCAAGCCGCGATCGAATGGACCCGCGGCAGGCTCAGCGCGAACCAGCGGCGGTTTCTGGCCGAATTACCGCTGACCCGGCAGGACGGCGATCGCCTCTACGTTCATTCCGAAGCCAGCCACCCGGCGCGATGGCGCTATGTCCAGGGCACGCCGGAGGCCGCGCGCAGCCTCGAGGCGACGGAAACCCACATCACCTTCTGTGGGCATATCCACAAGCCGGCGCTGTATTCGATGTCGTCAGCCGCCAAGATGACGAGCTTCGTTCCGACCGCCGGCATCCCCGTGCAATTGCTCGGCGGCCGGCGCTGGCTCGCCGTGATCGGCTCGGTCGGGCAGCCGCGCGACGGCAACCCGGCCGCCGCGTTTGCGATGCTCGATACCACCTCGCATGAGATCACCTATTGCCGCGTGCCCTACGATGTCGAGACCGCGGCCAGCCGGATTCGCGCCAACGGCCTGCCGCACTGGCTGGCCGACCGGCTGCTGGTCGGGAGGTGAGCGATGGCCAAACCTTCGCGGAACAGGCCAACGATTGCGACCGGCGCCGAGCTGGATGGGTTTACGATCGGGGAGTGCGTCCATCGCGGCGGCATGGCGACGCTGTGGAGCGTGACCCATCCCGGCATCAACGTGCCGCTGCTGATGAAAATCCCCCGGGTTTCCGAGGGCGAGGATCCGGCCGCCATCGTCAGTTTTGAAATGGAGCAGATGATCCTGCCGCGGCTGGCGGGACCGCACGTCCCCGGCTGTTTCGGCACCGGCGATTTCGGCCGGCAGCCCTATGTCGTCATCGAGCGCATCCCGGGCACCACGTTGTACGACCGGCTCCGCGACCTGCCGATCCCATACGAAGAGGCCAGGGCGATCGGCGGCAAGATCGCGACCGCGCTCGCCGATTTGCATCGGCAGAACGTCATTCATCACGACATCAAGCCGAGCAGCATCATGTTTCGCCCCTCGGGCGAGTGCGTGCTGATCGATTTCGGATTGTCGCATCACAATCTTTTGCCCGATCTGCTGCAGGAGGAATTCCGCTTGCCCTACGGCACCGCGCCCTACATGGCGCCGGAGCGCCTGCTTGGCGTACGCGACGATCCGCGCAGCGACCTGTTCTCGCTCGGCGTACTGCTGTATTTCTTCACCACCGGCGAGCGGCCGTTCGGCGAGGGCGAAACGCTGCGCGGCATGCGCCGGCGGCTGTGGCGCGATCCGCATCCGCCGCGCAAGCTCAAGACCGATTATCCGCCCTGGCTGCAGGAGATCGTGCTGCGGTGTCTCGAGATCGAGCCGGTCTGGCGGCACCCGACGGCATCGCAACTGGCGTTCGAACTTGCCCATCCCGAGCAGATCAAGCTGACCGCGCGATCGGAGCGGCAACAGCGCGATCCGCTCTCAACGGTCTGGCGGCGCCGCTTCAATCGCGGCCTGACCCAACCGAAACCGAAATCCGATCTTGCCGCCCAACTGGCGTCGGGGCCGATCGTGGCCGTCGCGCTCGATACCGCTGAAGGGGCGGGGCCGCTGAACGAATCGCTGCGCAAGGCCGCCGAGCAGATCCTGGCAACCCTGCCATCGGCGCGGCTTGCCTGCCTGAACGTGCTCAAGCTCGGCCGCATCACGCTCGACAAGACGCTCGACGAGCAGGGCAACAACAAGCACATCGAGCGGCTTGTCGCACTCCGGCATTGGGCTTCGCCATTGCAGCTCGACGAAGGCCGGCTCACGGTGCATGTGCTGGAGGCGGTCGATCCCGCTTCCGGCATCCTGGAATTCGTCGAGGTCAATCACGTCGACCACGTCGTGATCGGCGCGCGGCAGAATTCGCTGGCGCGCGCGCTGCTCGGCAGCGTCTCGGCCAGGGTGGCGGCGGAGGCCGGTTGTACGGTCACCGTGGTGCGGCCGCCGCGGCTGGCGGCGGTGCATGGGCAAGAAGCAGAGGCCGGCGCCGCTGGTAGCGGCTGAAGAAAAATTCGAGGTCCGGATGCGGGCGCCGCGGAATGCGACACCTGCGCTTTGACGGCCGCTTTGCAATCACGCCCGCCATGGACTCAAACCAGCCGCAAGCGCGCGCGACGAGAGTTGGCGGTGATCTTGCCCGGTCGTGTCACATAGATGCGCCGCGCGACGAACGCCACGTTCAAGCCGAGCCACAAAGCAACGCCGATCCAAACATAGGTCATCGTCATGATGCGCACTCCCGCGAATTCGAGCGCGGTATGTGCATTGATTTGGCTGAATCCGGGAAGCCCGGATCACTACGGTGCGGCGCACGAATGTTGAACATGTTGCGGCGCAACATGGGAGCTGCTGCAGTGCACCGAAGCGGTCGTGCGCGCGGCAATCGCCGGCTAGATTGCTTCGCCGCGCGCGCTGGCCGCAGCATTGCGGATCGCGGAAATATTGGTCTTGTACGCGTCCACGCTGCCGCCCTTGAACACCGCGGAGCCCGCGACAAACGCGTTGGCGCCGGCGGCCGCCAACTGGCCCGACACATCCGGGCCGACGCCGCCGTCGACTTCGATATCGATCGGGCGGCCTGCGGTCATCGCCCTGACGTCGCTGATCTTGCCGAGCGCCGAGCGAATAAAGGCCTGACCGCCGAAGCCTGGATTGACTGACATCACCAGCACCAGATCGATCAGATCGATGACATATTCGATCGCGTTTGCCGGCGTGCCCGGATTGAGCGAGACGCCGGCCTTCTTGCCGAGCGCGCGGATCGCCTGCAGCGAGCGATGCAGGTGCGGACCCGCCTCGGCATGGACCGTGATGTGATCGCAGCCGGCTTTTGCAAACGCCTCGAGATATTGATCGCACGGCGAGATCATCAGATGCGCGTCAAAGATCTTCCTGGTGTGCGGGCGCATCGCCTTGATGACGTCGGGACCGTAGGAAATGTTCGGGACGAAATGCCCGTCCATCACGTCGAGATGGATCCAGTCAGCGCCGGCGGAATCGACGGCGCGGACTTCCTCGCCCAGTTTGGCGAAGTCCGCTGCCAGGATCGACGGTGCGATGACGAGGGGACGTGACGCAAATTGCTGGGACATGTGCGCTTTTCCGAAGGCCGATTTCGATGGAGCGGAACGTTTCGCCTAACACGCGCAAAGCGTGGGGGCAATGCGGGCGGGGCCGGGTATCGAGGATAGAAAGATGGTCCCATGCGAAGCCATCGGGCCGCATGGGTTCCGCGCACAAATTGGCAGAACCGAGCCCGCGTGAGTTCGAATGGAGCCAGCGCAGCCACGCCCGATTTCCAAAACGAATGATCCGATAAATCGTGCGAATGCCGACCGTCGGCGCGAGGAGATCTCAACGCGGGGCGGAAAAATCTGCCGGAGCGGGCACGAATTGCCTGCCGTGCCGGCCGAGGTCAAATGCAAAAAGCGCCGGTTTTATTGGGTTTTTCACCATGGCACGGCGCTTGCTCAGATGTTGGCGTGAGTGAACGGCCGCGTCGTCCGGCCTTGTCGG
This sequence comes from Bradyrhizobium erythrophlei, assembly GCA_900129675.1. Taxonomy (GTDB): domain Bacteria; phylum Pseudomonadota; class Alphaproteobacteria; order Rhizobiales; family Xanthobacteraceae; genus Bradyrhizobium; species Bradyrhizobium erythrophlei_A. The sequence continues at coordinate 5,334,332 of FSRD01000001.1, forward strand.
AGTTCTGCCATGTTGCCTGCCATTGGCGCCGCGTCGGCGGCCATCGATGCCCTTCAAGGGCTGCTTTCGTCGAAGTCCTCGTCCATGCAATCGACCGGCTTTAGCCAGGGTGCGAGCAGTCCGTTCGATTTTTCCAGCAGCGCCTCGACCTCGACCAGCCAGACCGCGAGCACGAGCACCGGATCCAGCAGCGGCTTTTCGCAGATATCACCGGAAACGATGAGCGCGCTGCTGGCGGCGCAAAGCCAGTCTTCGACCTCGTCGACGACTTCGACGTCCACCAGCCCCATGGATTCACTCAAGGACCTGTTCTCGCAGATCGACGCCGATGGCGACGGAAAGATCTCAAAATCCGAATTCGAAAACGCGCTCGGCGCCGGCGGCACCAACATCGCGCAAGCTGACGACGTCTTCAACAAGCTGGACAAGAATGGCGATGGCTCGGTCGGCCTCGGCGAAATGTCGAACGCGCTGAAGGGCGCCGGCGGCAAGGGCGGGCACCACCATCACCACGTCGCCGCTTCGGACGGATCGAGCGATTCCAGCAGCAGCGGCACCAGCAGCGACGGATCATCGAGCACCGATCCGCTGTTGCAGGCGCTGGATGGCGCGTCGAGCACCTCCGTCACCAATAGCGACGGTTCCACGACGACCTCGCTGACCTACGCTGACGGTTCAAAGGTGACGATGACGTCGCCCGCGGCAACGACTTCGTCCAGCACCGCGACGTCGTCCTACAATTTCATCGAGCAGATGATCCAGCGCGAGGCCAGCGCGATCGCATCCTCCGCCACCGCATCGCTCTCGGTCAGCGCCTGAGCCGCGATTAACCGACGGTCGGAACCGCATCATTTACCCGAACCGGTCCTTCCACGCCGGCAGCGCGCCTGGAAAGGGCAGCGCGGTCGCCGAATGGACGCCACGCGCGATCGCGCGGGCCAGCACATTGGCCGCCACCATGCCGAGTTCGGTGAGACCGAACAGCGGATCGATCGGCTTTTCGCCGGTCGCTGCAGCAAACACCACATCGCCATCGAGCGGCGCATGAACGGGATAGATGGCGCGCGCCATGCCGGTCTGCGCGATCATCGCAAGCCGCTTGGCCTGCGGCTTCGTCAGCACGGCGTCGGTGACGACCACGGCCAATGTGGTGTTTTCCGCTGAGGTGGCCTCCGGGCCGCCCTTGAGCCGCGCCCTCAGCATGTCCGGATCGAACGACGGCGGCAGGCCGCGTCCGCCGAATTCGCCGCCGATTTCGAACGGCGCCGCCCAGAACCACGGCCCGTCGCCGACCGTCACGCTGCCGACGGCATTGACCACCGCGAGTGCGGCGACCTTCACGCCGCCTTCGGTCTGCGCGGAAGCGGAACCGAGACCGCCCTTGAAATTCGCCGTGGTCGCGCCGAGGCCGGCGCCGGCGCTGCCCAGCGCGAAATTCGCCGCCGCGGCACCGGCTGCGGCGTAACCGAGATCGCGATAGGGCGGGAAGCGTCCCCACGCCTTGTTGCCGCCGTTCAGGAGATCGAAGCAGATCGCGCCCGGAACGATCGGAATGACCGCGCCACGTATGCGCAAGCCGCGCCCCTGTTCGGCGAGCCAGGCCTGCACGCCGCCGGCGGCGTCCAGTCCGAGCGCCGAGCCGCCGGAGAGCGCGATGCCGTCGATCGCTTCGACCGTGCTCTGGAGGTCGAGCACAGATGCCTCGCGGGTGCCGGGCCCGCCGCCGCGGACGTCGATCGATGCCACCGCGGGTTTGTCGAAGATCACGGCGGTAACGCCGGACGCAAGTGCGGCGTCGTCGGCGTGACCGACGCGGACGCCGGATATGTCGGTGAGGAGATTTTTCAAGAAGCCGGTCCGTCAGGCCCGCATTCGGGCCGTCGATATCTGGTCGTGATCACCGATATATCAGTCGCAAGGATTGCTTCAATTGCCAAGCGCCATTCGGAGCATGCTGGCCAGTTCGGATTTGCGATAGGGCTTGGCAAGCAGCAGCACGCCGGTGTCGAGGCGGCCATGATGGACGATGGCGTTCTCGGTATATCCCGACGTGTACAGGACTTTCAACGAGGGCCGCCGCTGCCGCGCGACGTCGACCAGTTGGCGGCCGTTCATGATACCGGGCATGATGACGTCGGTGAACAGCAGATCGACGGTCGCGGCGGTATCGATGACGTTGAGGGCTTCGGCCGCGTTGGCCGCCTCGAACGTGGTATAGCCGAGGCTTTCGATCTGGGTGATGACATATTTGCGCACCAGTGCATCGTCCTCGACGACGAGGACGGTTTCGTTGCCTCCCTCGACCTTCGCCGACATCCGCACTTCTGTGGCGGTCTGGCTCAACCCCGTCGCCCGCGGCAGATACATCTTGATCGAGGTGCCGTGGCCTTCCTCGCTGTAGATCTTGATATGCCCGCCTGACTGCTTGATGAAGCCGAACACCATGCTGAGGCCGAGGCCGGTGCCCTTGCCGACCTCCTTGGTGGTGAAGAAGGGTTCGAACACCCGCTCGAGCATTGCTGCCGGAATTCCCGTGCCGCTGTCGCTGACGGCAATCATGACGTAGTGGCCTACCGTCACCTCGCTATGCATGCTCGCATAGGCGTCGTCGAGAAAGACGTTGCGGCTCTCGAGCGTGAGCTTGCCGCCGTCGGGCATGGCGTCGCGCGCGTTCAGGGCAAGGTTCAGGATCGCCGTGCTGAGTTGGTTCGGATCGACCAGCGCCGTCCATGCGTCTTCCGCGAGCAGGGGCATGATCACGATATGCTCGCCCAGCGTCGGATGCAGCAGCTTGGCGGCTTCGAGCATCAACCCGTTGACGTCGACCTCAACCGGCTGCAGCGGCTGCTTGCGGGCGAAGGCGAGCAGATGCTTGGTCAGGCTGGCGCCCCGTTCGGCGGCCTCGTCGATCAGCTTGGCAATGGCCACAAGTTCGGGCTGGCTGGCGACCGCCTCTTCCAAGATCCCGATGGTGCCGGTGATGACGGTCAGAATGTTGTTGAAATCATGCGCGACGCCGCCGGTCAGCTGGCCGATCGCGTCCATCTTCTGCACCTGGCGGATATGCGCGTCCGCAGCCTGCTTTTCCGTCAGATCACGACCGATGAAAAAATGACGCCTGACCGGCTCAGACCATGTTCCGGTCCAGTTCAGCGCCACGGCCTTGCCGTCCTTGCCGATATAGCGTGTCTCGAAATTGCGCTTGTTTTGGCCCCGGCGCACCGCCCGCATCTCGTTGCGGGTATTGTCGAGGTCGTCCGGGTGGATGAATTCGACCGCGCTGTGTCCCACCATGTCCGCGGGCTCGTAGCCCAGGATGGAAGTGACGCTCGGGCTCACCTGAATGAAATTGCCCGCGGTATCCGTCACCAGAATGAGATCGTGCGAGGTGTCGAAGATGCGCCGCCGCTCTTCGATCTCCTGATCGAGCGCCTTTTCCGTCCGCTTGCTCTCGGTAATATCGCGCGCGGATTTGGAGGCGCCGATAATCTCGCCCGACGCCGATCGGATCGGCGAGACGCTCAGCGAAACATCCAGGCTGCGACCGTCCTTGCGCACGCGCGAGGTTTCGTAATGTTCGATCCTTTCGCCGCGGCCAACCCGGTCGAGGATATTGTGGACCTCGGCGCGCCGGTCACGCGGGACGATGATATCAACAGGTCTGCCGACCGCTTCCTGAGCCGAATATCCAAACAGTTGCTCGGCGGCCCTGTTCCAGCTCGTGATCCTGCCGTCGAGCGCCTTGGTGATGATGGCGTCGTTCGAGGATTCCACGACCGCGCTCAACAGCCGCTCCCGTTCGGTATGTTGCTGCCTTTCGGAGGCGGCCTGAAGACGGAGCGTACCGAGCAGGCGGGACAACTGGGCTTGCAGGGCGATGTTGTCGATCAGCAAAACGGCGAGAATGAAACTCGCTGCGCACAGGCCGTAGAACCGGCCGGCGTAGAAGCCGAGATCGAATCTGGCCGCGCTGAAAATTCCGGACAGAGCGATGTCGAACAGCCAGGCGCACATCACGGCCATGAGCCAGATGTCGAGCACGGAATGTTGCCGCCGAAACCACAATGTCAGCAGCGCCGCCAGGCTGAGCAACAACTCCGTCGATATGGCGGTGGTCAAGTAGGAGGTGAAGTGTCCGTCGCTCAACAGCGTCGGAAGGAGGTCGTGTTTGGCGGTGACGATCCAGACTGCGACCGACAACACGACGCCGACGGCGATGGCGCTCGAAAGTATCGCGCTGCGAACCAATCCCTGTATTTTGGCGCCGCCATCTTTGTCTTTCAGCAGCGCATAACCGAGGACGACAAGCGGAAATACGCCGTGCCAGATCTGGTAGAGCCACGCGGTGGTCTGCGGACCGGCATTGAGAAGCCCGGCCGGGGCAAACACGCCGGGAAAGGTCAGGGCATGGACGATCGCCGCGGCCGCGGTGAACAAATATCCGCTCGCCAGCAGCAGCAGAGCCCGCGACCACAACAGGCTGAATTGCGAAAACAGCAGGATGGCCGTGATCAGATCGTTGATGGCTAGCGCGGACTGATAACTCGCAATGAACGCCGGAATCGGGGTAAGCGGCACAGTGGCGAAAGTCGCGACACATGCGAAGAGAATCGACGAGACGCCGACGACAGCGAGCGCCGTCGTGCGGTCGCTGTTGGTGGCGGGCAAGGTCGACAGGAAGATGCTGCGGTCGTCACCTGTCGGCACTCACGATCTCCTGCAGGCTGGCATCGATCGATGCACCTAAAGGGTCCAAATCAAACACGCACACCATAGAGCATCCGCCGAAGCGGGAAATCTAGCCGATATGCGGATATCGACCGGGAGCAATGCTGCCCTGCCTGGGCACGGGCAGGATATGGCGGCCGGGATCGGGCCGAGCGCCGCGACGGACCTGGATGCCGCCGCCGCGCATCACGGAATCAACTAAAGGTTACATAATATCCAATCGGGATGGCAGCGGAAAGCCCATTGAGGGGTAACGGCCTCTTTACCGAAAGGTCGAATAATGCCGCTTCAATGGGCTAAATCGGGGATTTTCACCATAGGGTGCGGGACGACCGGTTCTGGATGCCATTCATGCCACGCGTTCTCGTTGTCGATGACCAATCAAATGTGCGCGCGATGATAGCGATCGTGCTGCGTGTCAACCGTTTCGAAATCGTCGAGGCCGCCAGCGCCGCAACTGCATTGCAGGCGTTTGCGGATTCCAGTTTCGATCTCGCCATCGTCGATATCTTCCTGCAGGGCACCAACGGGTTCGACCTTATTCGGACGATGCGCGAGCGCGTGCCCGATTTGCCCGTTGTCGCCATATCGGGAATGACCGCGCTCGACTTCCTGGCCGAATCCCCCGAGCTTTCGAATGTCGCGTGTCTGCAAAAACCGTTTCGCCCGATCGAACTGATGCGTGCGATCGAGGCGGTCCTTGGGTTTCGGCCGTCGCATGATCGCGAGACCGAAGTTGCCGGCGGGGCTGTGCTCTGATCGGGCTTATGCGTCGGCCGATCGTATGGTGCGTTCGGGACTACCTTTTTCGATGACGTCGCCTTGATGCACGCCCGAATCCGGCCGCGCCAGCGCGGGCGACAACGGAACGGAAAGACGGCACAGCAGGCCCTCGCTGCGCCAATCGAACCTGGCCTCGCCGCCGAGTTGCGACTCGATGCTGGCGAGCACGGTCCGGGTGCCGAAGCCCCGCGTTGTCGGCTCCTGAACCGAAGGCCCGCCGGTCTCTTCCCAAAGCAACCGCAGCAGGCCCTGGTCGTTCTCCCATCTGAGGGAGAGCCGGCCCGACAGCGTCGACAGCGCGCCATACTTGGCCGAATTGGTGACGAGCTCGTGCAAGGCTAACGCCAGCGTCTGCGCGGTGGCAGGCTGCAACTGCAGCTCCGGACCGGACAATGCGATCTGATCGCCCACCGCATAGGGCGCAAGCTCCTCGCCGATCAGCCGTCGCATTTCCGCGCCCTGCCAGTTCGACAGCGACAGCACCGTATGCACCCGCGCCAGCGCATTGATCCGCCCTTCCACCGAGCGGATGTAGGCCTTGACGTTTTCGCCTCGGGTCAGCCGGACGATGGATTGGGCCAGCGCCAACGCATTCTTGGCGCGATGATCGACCTCCCGGGCGAGCAGGTTCTGGCGTTCCTCGGCATGCTTGCGCTCGGTGATGTCGACCGTGACACCGCTGACGCGTACCACGCGGCCCGCTTTGTCGAGGGTAGCGGCGGCGGTGCCGACGCACCAGCGTATCTCGCCATCGGGGCGGATTACGCGAAACTCGGCCTCGTATGATTTTGCACCCTTGGCGAAGTGCGCCAATGCCTTGCGCAGTTCGCCGATGTCCTCCGGATGCAGCAACGCCTGTATCTTGGAAGGCGTCACCACGAAGGTCTTCGAATCGACTCCGAGGATCTGATATTGGCCCTCGTCCCACATCCAGTCGCCATTGACCCAGTCCCAGTCCCAGGATCCCATTTTGCCCGCGGCGATCGCGAGACTGCGGCGTTGCTCGCTTTCCAGGAGCCGGGCGTGCGATTCCTCCAGCTCGGCGGTTCGCGCCCGCACGCGATCCTCGAGTTCGGCATTCAGCCGCTCCAGCTGCCGGGTCTTGCGGTACAGCTCGGCAAACACCTTGATCTTGGCGCGCAACACTTCTGGGACAACCGGTACCGGAACATAGTCGACGGCGCCCATCTCGTAGCCGCGCAGTCGGTCGAGATCGCTGACCTGAATGGCCGAAATGAAGATCATCGCCGTCTTCTGGAAGCGCGGATGGTCGCGGATCATGGCGGCGAGCTCGAAGCCGTCCAGTTCCGGCATGCAGACATCGACCAGGATCACCGCGACTTCGTTCTTGAGCAGATATTCCAGCGCCTCCCTGCCGGATGCGGCGACGACCAGATTCTCGCCGAGCTCCTTGAGGATGACTTCATAGGCCAGCAGTTTTGCCGGCTGATCGTCAACCAGAAGAATATTGACTTTCTCGTGGTCCATCATTTGAACGCCGGTCAACGGTGTAGCCACATGCGGATGGCAAGCAGCAACTGCTCGGTGTTGACCGGCTTGGCCAGATAATCCGACGCGCCGGCCTCGAGACATTTTTCGCGATCGCCCTTCATGGCCTTGGCCGTCAGCGCGATGATCGGGAGCCGGCGAAGCGCCGGGTTCTGGCGGATCACGCCAATGGTTTGGTAGCCGTCCATCTGGGGCATCATGATATCCATCAGCACGACGGCGATCTGGGGGTTGGACTCGACGAGCGCAACCGCCTCGCTGCCGGTGGTCGCGGTCAGGACCTTCATGCCGCGCCGTTCCAGCACGCTGCTCAGTGCAAAGATGTTGCGGGCATCGTCGTCCACGAGCAACGCGGTCCGGCCGACCAGGTCCTCGTCGGAACTGTTGAGCTTTTCGAGCATGCGCTGCTTTTCGATCGGCAATTCCGTGATCACGCGGTGAAGAAACAGTGACGTTTCGTCGAGCAGGCGTTCCGGCGATTCCACGCCTTTGACCACGATGCTTCGCGCCATCGTGTGCAACTCGGCGTCTTCCTCGACCGACAGTTCCCGCCCCGTGAACACCACCACCGGCACGTTCGACAGTTGTTCGTCGTTGCGGATCCGGTCGAGCACTTCGAAGCCGCTCATGTCGGGCAGCCGCAAATCCAGCACGACGCAGTCGCACGGACTGTCGCGCAGGGCGGCAAGCGCGCCTTCGCCGGTATCGGTGGTCACGATCTCGATATCGTTGTGGTCGAGCAGTTGCTTGATGCTCATCTGCTCGGCGGCATTGTCCTCCACGATCAGCAGGCGTTTGCGGCGCGGCTTGGCATATTCCTTGATCTGCGACAGCGCCGCGCTGACGCCTTCGGTCGTGGTCGGCTTGTTGACGAAGGAAAACGCCCCGCGCGCCAGCGCATGCTGGCGGTCCTCGTCGAGCGTGATGATCTGCACCGGAATATGCCGGGTGAGGGGGTTGTGCTTGAGCTGGCTCAGCACCGTCCAACCCAGCATGTCCGGCAGGAAGACGTCGAGCGACACCGCCGACGGCTGGAACTGTTTTGCCAGTTCCAGCGCCTCGGCGCCGTGGGCGGCAACCAGAACCTTGAATCCCTTGTCGCGGGCGAGGTCGACCAGCACGCCCGCGTAGTGCGGGTCATCCTCGACGATCAACAGGATCGTGTCTCCGGGTTCGAGATTGAGCCGGTCATCGGGCAGCTGTTCGATGATGCGCTCCTGCGTCGCGGCCTGCAGCGCCGGCACGGCCGCGTAGGGCGGCGAGGCAGGGACGCGCGGCGCGACCGTCGGGCCGGAATATTTCAGCGGCAGATAGAGCACGAAGGTGCTGCCCTTGCCGGGCGTGCTCCTCAGATGAATTTCACCACCGAGCAGGGTCGCCAGCTCGCGGCTGATGGCGAGGCCCAAGCCGGTGCCGCCATATTTCCGGCTGGTGCCGGCGTCGGCCTGCTGAAACGCCTCGAAGATCAGCTTTTGCTTGTCGAGCGGAATGCCGATGCCGGTGTCCGACACCTCGAACGCGATGACGGCGGGCGAATGGTTCAGAATCGGATGCTCGGCGCTCCAGCCGCCGAGGGCGGCGGAAACGCTCAAGCGAACCCCGCCTTCGGCGGTGAACTTGAAGGCGTTCGACAGCAGGTTCTTCAGCACCTGCTGCAGGCGCTTCGAGTCGGTAATGATACTTCGACCGAGGTTGGGGTCGAGATCGATGTTGAACGACAATTGACGGTTCTCCGCTTCGTGGCGGAACGGCCGTCCCACGGTTTCCAGCAGGTTGGAGGTGAGGATTTCCTCGGCGTCGACCGTCACCGTTCCGGATTCGATCTTGGAGAGGTCGAGAATATCGCTGATCAAATTCAGGAGGTCGGTGCCGGCGCCGTGGATGGTGCGCGCGAATTCGACCTGCTTGGCGGAGAGGTTGCCATCCGGGTTTTCGGTGAGCTGCTGGCCGAGGATCAGGATGCTGTTGAGCGGCGTCCGCAGCTCGTGCGACATGTTGGCGAGGAATTCCGATTTGTATTTCGACGTCAGCGAAAGTTCGGTGGCCTTTTCCTCCAGCGCGCGGCGCGCCTGCTCGATTTCCTGGTTCTTTCTTTCCACTTCGACGTTTCGCTCGGCGAGCTGCTGGGCTTTTTGTTCGAGCTGCTCGTTGGTCTGCTGCAATTCCTTCTGCTGCGTCTGCAATTCACCGGCGAGCTGTTGCGATTGCTTCAGCAGGCCTTCGGTCTGCATCGTCGCCTCGATGCTGTTGAGCACGATGCCGATAGAATCGGTGAGCTGCTCGAGGAAGGTCATCTGCGAGGTCGTGAACGAACTGACGGAAGACAGCTCGATGACGGCCTTGACCTGATTCTCGAACAGCACCGGCAGCACGACGAGATTTTTCGGTATCACCCGCAACAGCGCCGAATTGATCGGGACGGCGTCGCTCGGAATGTCCGACACCAGCCGCTGTCGCTTGTCCATCGCGCATTGCCCGATCAGGCCGTCGCCAAATTGCACGAATTGCGGATGAGGATTGGCGCCGTCGCCGGCATAGGCCGACAGCAGCCGCAGTTGCGGATTGTCTTCATTCTCGACCTGGTAGATGACGCCCATATGCGCATTGACCAGCGGGGTCAGTTCGGTCAGCAGCAATCGGCCCACGGTGGTCAGGTCGCGCTGGCCCTGCAGCATGTTGGTGAATTTCGCCAGATTGGTTTTCAGCCAGTCCTGTTCCGAGTTGACGTCCGTGGTCAGGCGGAGATTGCCGATCATGGTGTTGATGTTGTCTTTGAGTTCGGCGACTTCGCCGCGCGCATCGACCTGGATCGAACGGGTGAGGTCGCCCTTGGTGACCGCGGTCGCCACTTCCGCGATCGCGCGCACCTGCGAGGTCAGATTGGCGGCCAGCAAGTTGACGTTGCCGGTGAGATCCTTCCACGTGCCGGCGGCGCCGGGCACGTTGGCCTGGCCGCCGAGCCGGCCTTCGACGCCGACTTCGCGCGCCACGCTGGTGACCTGATCGGCGAACGTCGCCAGCGTCTCGGTCATGTTGTTGATGGTATCGGCAAGGGCTGCGACTTCGCCCTTCGATTTCACCGTCAGGTCCTGCTTCAAATCACCGTTGGCGACCGCGGTCACGACCTTGACGATGCCGCGCACCTGCTCGGTCAAATTGGCCGCCATGAAGTTCACGGTATCGGTGAGGTCCTTCCAGGTGCCGGCGACGCCGGGAACCTGCGCCTGTCCGCCGAGCTTGCCCTCGGTGCCGACCTCGCGCGCCACGCGCGTCACTTCGCCGGCGAAGGCGTTGAGCTGATCGACCATGGTGTTGATGGTGTTTTTCAGTTCGAGGATTTCGCCCTTGACGTCGACCGTGATCTTTCGCGACAGGTCGCCGCGCGCCACCGCCGTGGTGACTTCGGCGATGTTGCGGACTTGCGTAGTCAGATTGGCGGCGAGCAGGTTGACGTTGTCGGTGAGGTCCTTCCAGGTGCCGCCGACGCCGGGCACCACGGCCTGGCCGCCGAGCCGTCCCTCGGTGCCGACTTCGCGCGCCACGCGCGTCACTTCGGCGGCGAAGGAACGCAGCTGCTCGACCATCGTGTTCAAGGTGTCCTTGAGCAGCAGGATCTCGCCGCGGACGTCGACGGTGATCTTCTTGGACAGGTCGCCGCCGGCGATCGCGGTGGCGACCTCGGCGATGTTGCGGACCTGCGCGGTCAGGTTGGAAGCCATGAAGTTGACGTTGTCGGTGAGGTCCTTCCAGGTGCCGGCGACTTCGGGCACTTCGGCCTGGCCGCCGAGCTTGCCTTCGGTGCCGACCTCGCGCGCCACTCGCGTGACTTCGGAGGCAAACGCGTTGAGCTGGTCCACCATCGTGTTGATGGTGTTCTTCAGCTCGAGGATTTCGCCTTTGACGTCGACGGTAATCTTGCGCGAGAGGTCGCCGCGCGCCACGGCGGTCGTGACTTCGGCAATGTTGCGGACCTGGGCCGTCAAATTACCGGCCATCGAGTTGACGCTGTCGGTGAGATCCTTCCAGGTGCCGGCGACGCCGGGCACGTTGGCTTGTCCGCCGAGTCGTCCCTCGGTGCCGACCTCGCGCGCCACGCGCGTGACCTCGCCCGCAAAGCGGTTGAGCTGGTCCACCATCGTGTTCAGCGTTTCCTTCAACTGCAGGATCTCGCCGCGGACGTCGACCGTGATCTTGCGCGACAGGTCGCCGCCGGCAATCGCGGTCGCGACTTCGGCGATGTTGCGGACCTGGGCTGTCAGATTGCCGGCCATCGAGTTCACGCTGTCGGTCAAGTCCTTCCAGGTGCCGGCGACGCCCGTCACCTGAGCCTGGCCGCCGAGCTTGCCGTCGGTACCGACTTCGCGCGCGACGCGCGTGACCTCACTGGCAAAGGCGTTGAGCTGATCGACCATGGTATTGAGCGTTTCCTTCAACTGAAGGATTTCGCCGGATACGTTCACGGTGATCTTCTTCGACAAGTCGCCCTTGGCGACGGCGGTGGCGACTTCGGCGATGTTTCTGACCTGGCCGGTCAGATTGCTCGCCATCGAGTTCACGCTGTCGGTCAAATCCTTCCAGGTGCCGGCGACGCCGCGCACCAGCGCCTGGCCGCCGAGCTTGCCTTCGGTGCCGACCTCACGGGCGACGCGCGTGACCTCGCCGGCGAAGGCGTTGAGCTGGTCGACCATGGTATTGATGGTGTCTTTCAGCTCCAGAATCTCGCCGCGCACGTCGACGGTAATCTTCTTCGACAAATCGCCATTGGCGACCGCGGTCGTGACCTCGGCGATGTTGCGGACCTGCGCGGTCAAATTGCTCGCCATCGAGTTGACGCTCTCGGTCAGATCCTTCCAGGTGCCGGCGACGCCGAGCACGTTGGCCTGGCCGCCGAGCCGGCCTTCGGTGCCGACCTCGCGCGCCACGCGCGTCACTTCGCCGGCGAAGGCGTTGAGCTGGTCGACCATGGTGTTGAGCGTTTCCTTCAACTGAAGGATTTCGCCCGACACGTTCACCGTGATCTTCTTGGAGAGGTCGCCGCCGGCGATCGCGGTGGCGACGTCGGCGATGTTGCGCACCTGCGCGGTCAGGTTGGACGCCATGAAGTTGACGTTGTCGGTCAGGTCCTTCCAGGTGCCGGCGACGCCGGGCACCTGCGCCTGGCCGCCCAATTTGCCTTCGGTGCCGACCTCGCGCGCGACGCGCGTCACTTCGGAGGCAAAGGAATTGAGCTGGTCCACCATCGTGTTGATGGTGTCCTTCAGCTCCAGAATTTCGCCGCGGACGTCGACGGTGATTTTCCGCGAAAGGTCGCCGCGCGCGACCGCCGTGGTGACGTTGGCGATGTTGCGAACCTGGGCGGTCAGGTTGCCGCACATCGCGTTCACGGAGTCGGTGAGATCCTTCCAGGTGCCGGCGACGCCGGGCACGATGGCCTGGCCGCCGAGCTTGCCGTCGGTGCCGACCTCGCGGGCGACGCGGGTGACTTCGGAGGCGAACGAGCGCAGCTGGTCCACCATCGTATTGATGGCCTCCTTCAACTGCAAAATCTCGCCGCGGACGTCGACAGTGATCTTCTTGGACAAATCGCCGTTGGCGACCGCGATGGTGACCTCGGCGATGTTGCGAACCTGGCCGGTCAGGTTGTTGGCCATCGAGTTCACGCTTTCGGTCAAATCCTTCCAGACGCCGGTCACTTCGGGCACCTGCGCCTGGCCGCCGAGCTTGCCCTCGGTGCCGACTTCGCGGGCGACGCGCGTCACCTCCGAGGTGAACACGCTGAGCTGCTTGATCATGGTGTTGACGATATTGGCCGACTGCAAGAATTCGCCGCCCAGAGGGCGGCCATCGACATCCAGTTGGACGGTCTGCAACAGATCGCCTTGCGCAACGGCGGCAACCGCGCGGGTCACCTCGCGCGTCGGCCACAACAAATCGTCGATCAGCGTGTTGACCGATCCTTCCATGTCCGCCCATGAGCCGCTCGACAGATCGAACTTGACGCGCTGGCGGGTTTTGCCTTCGCGGCCGACCACCTGGCCGACCCGTTCGAGCTGCTGGGCCATGCGCTGATTGGCGGCGACGATTTCATTAAAAGTGTCGGCGATCTTGCCTTCGATCCCGAGATGGTCCCCGGTCATCCGCACCGAAAAATCGCCGGCTCGCATCGCCTGCAATGCGTGCAGCAGATCCTGCAGCGAGTCCGGTTTCCCGTTGGCCTCTGATTTTCGCTTTGAGATAGGGCGAAGGTTCGACGGTGCCGCCGGATCGAGGTCGCTCATTGCATTCCCCCAAGCATGTACGAGAGAAAATCTGAGTCGCGTGCCTTATGCACGCGGCTGCTTCTCTCACATCAGACGGCAACGACCGGAACCGCCAAAGGAGGCGTTCCGGCGAACTCAGCCCAACTGACCCAAGTCGCGGACGAATCGTTGGTTCCCTGGGGTCGGTAAAAATCCTGTCAGCACCGAGGGTTCCCAAGGGTTCCCAAGGGTTCCCGTCCGGGTTCCATGGGAAAGCACATAGCAAAAACGCCCCGGCAAGCCGGGGCGTTTGGCGTTAAGAATTGATCCGGAGACGTCAGGAACCTTTCGGGTTGATCTCGGTGTAGCCGCCCTTGGCGTCCCATTTGTAGACGACATAGTCGAGCTGCTTGATGTCGCCCTTGGCGTCGAACTCCAGCTTGCCGATCACGGTATCCCACGCGCCGGCCTTGATCGCGTCCATCACCTTCTTGGGATCGGTGGTGCCGGCCTTCGCCACCGCCTGCGACCAGACCTGCAGCGCTGCATAGGTGTATAGCGTGTAGCCTTCGGGATCGATGTTGTTGGCCTTGAACTTCTCGACGATGGCCTTGGCGGTCGGCTTTTTGCGCGGGTCGGGGCCGAAGGTGAACAGGGTGCCCTCGCCGGCAGGGCCGGTGATCGAGGCGAACTCCTTGTCGGCCAGCGCGTCGCCGGCCATCAGGACGGTCTTCAGGCCCTGGTCGCGCATCTGGCGCAGGATCAATCCGGATTCCTGATGGTAGCCGCCGACATAGACCAGATCGATGTTGTCGCGCTTCAGGCGGGAGACGATGGCGTTAAAATCCTTGTCGCCCTTGTTGTAGGATTCGAACATCTTTTCGGTGACGCCGGCCTTGTTGAGCGCCTTCTTGGTTTCGTCGGCCAGGCCTTTGCCGTAGGTGGTCTTGTCGTTGAGGATCGCGATGTTCTTGCCCTTGTAGTTTTTCGCGATGAAGTCGGCTGCGACCAGGCCCTGCTGGTCGTCGCGGCCGCAGACGCGCGCCACGTTCCACAGCTTGCGTTCGGTATACAGCGGGTTGGTCGAGGCCGGCGTAATCTGCAGCACGTTGCCGTCGGCATAGGCTTCCGAGGCCGGGATCGACGACGAGGAGCAATAGTGGCCGGCGACGAACGGGATTTTCGCGCTGGCGATCTTTTCCGCCACCGAGCGCGCCTGTTTCGGATCGCAGGCATCGTCCTCGACATCAAGCACCAGTTTCTTGCCGGTCAGGCCGCCGGCGGCGTTGAGATCGGCGATCGCCTGTTCGGCACCGTTCTTCATCTGGCGGCCGAACGCGGATTCGCCGCCCGTCATCGGGCCGGCCACCGCGACCGTAATGTCCTGCGCGAGCGCACTTGCCGACAGCGCAACCGATGCGCCCAATGCCAGGCCGATGAGTTTCAGTGATTTCATGAGGGATCCTCGCGGGTAGGTCGCTTTCGGGAAATACCCGGGCGCGCCGGGTACGACAATCCGGTGCATTGTCGACTGATTTAGCCGCGAAGTCATCGGCAATTTTCGGGCAAATCCACGCTCCGTTCGCCGCATCTTGCCGCAGTTTTCGCGGCGGGATGACGGAGGGAGCGGGGCTAACCCCGGCGTCCGCCTTCCAGGTAGGCGGCGCGAATCTCCGGGCGCTGCAACAGTTCGCTGCCGGTCCCCGACAGCGTGATCAGGCCGTTGACCATGACATAGCCGCGATGCGCCAGTTTCAGCGCGTGGTTGGCGTTCTGCTCAACGATCAGCACGGTGAGGCCGTCCTGGCGGTTCAAGGTCCGGATCGCGTCGAAAATCTGCCGCGCAATCAGGGGCGCAAGGCCGAGCGACGGCTCGTCGAGCATCAACAGGCGAGGCCGGCTCATCAAGGCGCGGCCGATCGCCAGCATCTGCTGCTCGCCGCCGGACAGCGTGCCGCCGCGCTGGGTCATGCGCTCCCTCAGCCGCGGGAACAGCGTCAGGACGCGCTCCAGGCCGGCCGCGCGATCGGCCTCGCTGGACTCGGTCGCGTCGGCACCCATCTGCAGGTTTTCCGCGACGCTCATGCGCGGAAAAATCCGCCGACCTTCCGGCGACTGGGCGATCCGCAGCCGTGCGATCTGGTGCGTCGGTACGGCGGTGATGTCGTGGCCGTCGAACTCGATCTGGCCCGAGCGGGCACGCGGCTTGCCGAAGATCGTCATCATCAGCGTCGACTTGCCGGCGCCGTTGGCGCCGATCAAGGCGACGATCTCGCCGGCATTGATCTCGATATCGACGCCCTTCAGCGCCTCGATCTTGCCGTAGGCCGCGCGCAAGCCGCGGATCGCGAGCAGCGGCGTTGCGGACGGCGCGGTCACGTGCCGCTCTCCATCACGGCGATCGCTTCCTCTTCGTCGGTGCCGAGATAGGCCGCGATCACCTTGGGATCGTCGCGCACTTGCTGCGGGGTGCCTTCGGCGATCTTGACGCCGTAGTCCATCACCACGACGTGGTCGGAAATCTCCATCACCACCGACATGTCATGCTCTATGAGCAGGATCGAGGTGCCCTGGCCGGCGCGGATCGAGAGCAACAGCTCGCTTAAGCTCGCGCTCTCGCGTGCGTTCAGCCCGGCGGCCGGCTCATCGAGGCAGAGCAGCGCCGGTTCGGTGCACATCGCGCGAGCGATTTCGAGGCGGCGCTGATCGCCATAGGGCAGGTTGCCGGCGGCCTCGTCGGCGCGGTCGACCAATCCGACGCGCTCCAGCCAGGTTCGCGCCAGATCGATCGCATGTTGCTCGGCGCTGCGCCAGGACGGCGCGCCGATCAGCCCGAGAAAGGTCAGGCCGGAGGCGCGCATCAGCGCGTTGTGCTGGGCCACCATCAGGTTTTCCAGCGCCGTCATGCCGGGAAACAGCCGGATATTCTGGAAGGTTCGTGCGACCTTGGCCTGTTTGGAAATCCGAAAATCGTTCAGCCGCTCGAGCCGGATGGCGCGGCCGTCATCATGCGTGAGCTGCATGGTGCCCGATGTCGGCTTGTAGAAGCCGGTGATGCAGTTGAACACGGTGGTCTTGCCGGCGCCGTTCGGCCCGATCAGCGCGGTGATCTTGCGCCGCTCGGCGCCGAAGGAGAGATCGTTGACGGCGACGATGCCGCCGAAGCGCATCGACAGCCGGTCGACGGACAGGATGTGATCGCCGCTCATCCGTGCCCCTCCTTGACGAGGTCGGATGAGATCGCCTGGCTGCGCTCCAGGAAAACCGTCGGGGCGCGATGGCCGATCAGCCCGCGCGGCCGCCAGATCATCAACAGCACCATCGCAATGCCGAATACCAGCATGCGGTACTGTTCGAGCCCGCGGAACAGCTCGAAGCCGCCGATCATCGCGAGCGCCGCCAGCGCCACGCCGAGCTGCGAGCCCATGCCGCCGAGCACCACGATCGCCAGCACCAGCGCCGATTCCTGGAAGGTGAAGGATTCCGGGCTGATGAAACCCTGTCGGGTTGCGAAGAACGCGCCGGCGAAGCCGCCGAACATCGCCCCCGTCGCAAATGCCGTCAGCTTGGTCGTCGTGGTGTTGATGCCGAGCGCGCGGCAGGCGACCTCGTCCTCGCGCAACGCTTCCCACGCGCGGCCGATCGGCAAGCGTCGCAGCCGGATCGTGACCCAGTTGGTGAGCAGCGCCAGCGCCAGGATCAGATAGAACAGGAAGACGATGCGGTGGGTCGGTGAGAATTCGATGCCGAGTTTCGCGGCCAGGCCATCGTCGCCCGGGGTGAGCGGAATGCCGAACATGGTCGGGCGTGGAATGCCGGAAACGCCGTTCGGTCCGCCGGTCAGGCTCTGCCAGTTGATGATGACGAGCCGGATGATTTCGCCGAATGCCAGCGTGACGATGGCCAGATAGTCGCCGCGCAGCCGCAAGACCGGGAAGCCCAGCATCACCCCCCACAGCGCCGCGAGGATACCGGCGAGCGGCAGGCAGATCCAGAACGACAGCCCGAAATTGGTCGCCAGCAGCGCGTAGGAATAGGCGCCGACCGCGTAGAACGCGACATAGCCGAGGTCGAGCAGGCCGGCGAGGCCGACCACCACGTTCAGCCCCCATCCCAGCATCACGTAAGTGAGCACGAGGATGCCGAGGTCGAGAATGTAGCGCTGATCGTAGAAGATGACCGGCACCAGAAAGGTGAAGATCAAAAGCACCGGCGCGATGCCACGCCGCGCCAGCGCAAGCGCGCTCTTTACGTTGGTTGGAACCACCCTGATGGTGCCGACCGGCCCCCACCATTGCCGCAGCAATTCGACGACGATGCTGCCGCCGAACACGGTTGCGACCATGGCGGCGAGATCGCCGAACCGGGTCCAGTAAATCAGCTGACCGGTCGGGCCTGCTTCGGTGCGGACGCCGATCATCAGCGAGAACAACACCAGCGCGACCAGCGCGCTGATCAGCGCCTTCTTGAAGATGAAGGCTGCGCCCAGCGCGTGCGAGGCTTGTATTGATACGGCTGGGGGCGCGTTCACTCGGCCGCCCGTCAAACTTTTTCAACTTCGGGCCGGCCAAGCAGGCCGGTCGGAAGGAAGATCAAGACGATGATCAGGATCGAGAACGCCGCGACATCCTTGTATTCGACAGAGAAGTAAGCCGACCACATGGTCTCGATCAGGCCGATGGCGAGTCCGCCCAGCATCGCGCCGGGCAGCGAGCCGATGCCGCCGAGCACGGCCGCAGTGAACGCCTTGATGCCGGCGACAAAGCCCATGTTGAAATCGACCTGGCCGTAGTAGAGCAGGTACATCATGCCAGCGACCGCGGCGAGGGCGGCGCCGATGACAAACGTCATGGAGATGGTGCGATCGACGTCGACGCCGAGCAGCGCCGCCATGGTCTGGTCCTGTTCGCAGGCGCGCATGTCGCGGCCGAGCCGGGTGCGCGCCACCAGCCAGGTGAACAGCGCCAGCAGCACGATGGTAGCGATGACGACGACGATCTGGACGTTGGACAGTTGCACGACGAAGCCGCTGGCGCCCTCATGCAGCGTGTAGCCGCCCCGGATGATCGGCGGCACCGGCTTGACGCGCGCGCCCTGGGCGATCTGCGAATAATTGGTCAGCACGAATGACATACCGATGGCAGACAGCATCGGCGCGAGGCGGAACGAGTGCCGCAGCGGCCGGTAGGCGATGCGCTCGACGGTCCAGCCGTAAAGCGCGGTGATCGCCATCGAGACCAGCAGCACGATCAGCAGGATCAGGGGGATCGCGGTCAGGCCGAACGAGACCAGGATCAGGAACGAGATCAGCGCGATGAAGCCACCGATCATGAAGATGTCGCCATGGGCGAAATTGATCATGCCGACGATGCCATAGACCATCGTGTAGCCGATGGCGATCAGGCCATAGACCGAGCCGAGCACGAGGCCGTTGATGAGTTGCTGGGCGAAATAATCCATGCGCTGCCGTATTTAGAGAAGAGACGCGACGAGGGCCCCCGGCAGCCTTAATCGACGCGTCGGCTGGTTTTTAACAGTGGGAACCGGGGGCGGCAACAGCGCTCGCGGCGGCTTAAGGGCTTGTACATAGCTAGTTTTTGCGTCGGAGGTTCCGCCGTGACGGTGGCGACATGCGGTTGCCGCGCAATCTTCACCTGGGAACTGCGGTTCCACCGCAACCAATGCCGGCTGCCTGAGTTGTCGGCCGGCGATGTTCAACAACGGAGATCCCCGAATGAACAACCCAAACCAGAACCCGGGCCAGCAGAACCAGAACCCGGGTCAGAAGCCAGGTCAGCAGCAGGGCGGCGGCCAGAAGCCGGGCCAGCAGCAGCAGGATCCCAACCGTCAGGGCCAGAAACCCGATCAACAGGGCAAGGGCGGCCGTTAATTCGGACTTGAATCAAGCGAGAGCAAGGAAAGTCCTGCCGAAAGGCGGGGCTTTACTTTTTGTTCTCTGTTCACTCGTCACCCCCGGGCAAGAGCGCGAAGCGCGTCTTCGCGCTGGATGACCCGGGGGTCCATCGCTCCTCGCAAGACTCTTTCAGAGAGGATGGATGGCCGGATCAAGTCCGGCCATGACACAGTATGATTTGCCGCAAAGGTACTGAGATCCTCTTGTCGGCGCCATTAAGGTAAACAAAGGGTTTAAATTGCCGCCTGCTGTTGAAGCGAGTTAGCTCGCTGCTCAAACCGCCGCCCCGGTCCGGGGCTCGCGGAACAAGCGGGAAGCGACATGTTCAGCAACTGGCGGATCAGCTCATTCAACGGCGCGCTGCTGGCGGCCTATTTCATTCCGTCCTGGACCATGGTCGCGTTCAAGATCATGATTTCGCCGGTCCACGGCCTTTATGAGCGGCCGAACATATCGGTTGCGCTGTTCATCAGCGATCATCTGCAAATGGCGGGATTGGCCACCGTGCGCTTCGCCTGGCTGTTGGCGCTGGGCCGGATGACGGTGGTGGCGTTCTTTGCGATCTTTCTCCTCTTCCTCGCCCGTGCCGCGATCCGCAAGAGCGGAGGCAACAATGAAGCGCTCGGTGTGGCGCTTGCGATCGGCAGCGTGATCAGTTTCGCCAGCATGGTGTTGGCGTCGCAGGTCGGCGAGACCGAGGCGCTTCGGCTGCATGCGACCGAATTGTTGATGTTGCTCGGCACCGCGATCGTTCTTCTGGTCGAATCGCCGGCGAAACCGCAGGCCCAAAAGCAGGCGCAGGTGCAGGCCGATTCCGGCGCGACGTCCGGCGACCTATCCCTTCAGCAATCCTAATTCCGCGACGATCGCGGCCGCTTCCTTCACAGCGTGATTGGCGGCCGGCACGCCGCAATAGATCGCCTGCTGCAGCAGGATTTCCTTGATATCGTCCGGCGTAAAACCGCCTTCCGCCAGCGCCGCGCGCACGTGCAGGCGAAACTCGTCCCACTGGCCGAGCGCGACCATGGTGCCGATCACGAGCACGCGGCGGGTGCGGTGGTCGAAATGCGGCCGGGTCCAGATATCGCCCCAGGCATAGCGCGTGATCAGGTCCTGGAAATCGGTATTGAACGCATTGCGGTTGGCGATCGATTTGTCGACCCAGGCATCGCCAAGCACTTTTCGGCGCTGGGTCATGCCGTCGTCGCGGCGCTTCTGGTCGTCCATGTTTTCTCCTCCCGTCATTGCGAGCGTAGCGAAGCAATCCATGGAGCCGCGCAAAGAAAGAATGGATTGCTTCGTCGCTTCGCTCCAAGCAATGACTCTGTTAGAGTTAGGGTTGCGTCAGGAAACCGACCACGGCGTCGGTGAAGGCGTGCGGCTGTTCGACATTGGAAATATGCGCGGCGTCCAGGATGGTCATGCTCGCGCCGGGAATTTTGCTGCGGATGAACTCGCCGGCCGCAATCGGCGTTGCCATGTCGTGACGGCCGGCGATCACCAGGGTCGGGCTCTTGATCTTGGGCAATAGTTCGCGCTGGTCGAGCGTGCTCAGCGCCTCGCAGCAGGCGAGATAGCCTTCGACCGGCGAGGCCAGCAGCATCGCCTTCATGTTGGCGGCGATTTGCGGCTCGCGCTCGCGAAAATCCGCCGTCAGCCAGCCTGCTATGACGGTATCCGCGACCGCTGACATGCCGCCTTCCTTCACCGCCTTGATGCGGTTCAGCCAATTGGTCGGGTCCGGATAATAACAGGCGGTGTTGGCGAGAATGATCTTGCCGAAGCGATCCGGCGCGTTGGCGCCCAGCCATTGCCCGACCATGCCGCCCATCGACAGGCCACACCAGTGCGTCCTGGCGATGTTGAGGTCGTCGAGGATCGCCAGCACGTCGCGGCCGAACCGTTCCATCGAATAGGGGCCGGGCGGCACGCCGGATTTGCCGTGGCCGCGGCGGTCATAGCGGATGACGCGAAATACTTGGCCGAGCGCCTTCATCTGCGGCTCCCACATCTGCAGCGTGCAGCCCAGCGAATTCGACAGCATCAGCGTCGGTCCGCCGTCGCGGCCTTCGACGGATACGTTGAGCAGGCAACCGTCGGCGTCGATCATCGGCATTTTGCGCGTTCCTCGTCATGCGCGGGCATAAGCGCGAAGCGCGTCTTCTGCCCAGTAACCCGCGCATCCATCTAAGAAGAGTCCAATCAAGAAGATGGATTGCCGGGTCAAGCCCGGCAACGACATCTGAACTACTTTTGATCGAGCGAAGCCAGCAGGCGGTCGATCAGCGCTTGCGAGGCGCCCTGATAGGCCATCGGCTCGAACAGTTTCGCAAGTTTTTCCACATCGAGATGTGCGCTGACGCGCGAGTCGGCAGTCAGCACGTCGCGCAGGTGTTTCTTCTCCGCGACCGCCTTCTTGCTGGCCGCCTCGATCAGGTGATGGGCGTCGCTCTTGCCGATCTTTTCGGCGAGCGCAAACGTCACCGCTTCCGCCATGATCAGCCCGCCCGTCGCCTCGAGATTGACGCGCATGCGCGCGGCGTCGATCTCGAGCCCTTCGGCGATATCGACGATCGCGGCGAGCGCACCCGAAGTGACGAGCAGCAGCGTCGGCAGGGTCGGCCATTCCGCATGCCAGGGTCCGGCGCTGCGTTCGTGATCCCCGACCTGGGCGGCAAAAATCGTCGCCGCGAGATTAGGCGCCATGGTGGCCGCCGCCAGCGCGCCGGCTGCCGCGACGGGATTGCGCTTGTGCGGCATGGTGGAAGAGCCGCCGCGGCCTTCGCCCGAGGGCTCGAAGGCTTCGGCGACGTCGGTCTGCATCATCAGGGAAACGTCGCGCGCGATCTTGCCGCAGGTGCCGGCCAGGATCGCGAACACCGAAGCTGCTTCCGCGATGCGGTCGCGATGGGTGTGCCAGGGCGCGTCCGGCAGCGGCAGTTTTAAAAGCCCGGCCAGCTTCTCGGCGACCGGCAAGCCGTTGTCGCCGAGCGCCGCCAGCGTCCCGGCGGCGCCGCCGAATTGCAGCGCCAGCGTCTCGCCGCGCAGCCGCTGCAGCCGTTTGCGCGAGCGGTGCAACGCTGCGGCATATTCGGCGAGCTTGAGCCCGAACGGCATCGGCAGCGCGTGCTGCAGCCAGGTGCGCGCGACCACCGCGGTGGTGCGATGCTGGCGCGCCAGTTTGGCGAAGCCTGCGACCGCGCGGTCGATATCGCCGAGCAGCACGTCGATGGCGGCGCGCAAGGTCAGCATGGTAGCGGTATCGATCACGTCCTGGCTGGTCGCGCCCCAATGCACATAGCGCGCGGCCTCGGTATCAGCCTTGGCGACGTTGGCGGTCAGCATCTTGACCAGGGGAATCGCGAGATTGCCGGATCGGGTCGCGGCCTCGGCGAGCGCTACGAGGTCGAATGATTCGGCCTTGCAGGCGCCGGCGATCGTATCAGCCGCGCGCTCCGGAATGACGCCGATGCTGGCTTCGGCTCGCGCCAGTGCGGCCTCGAAATCGAGCATGTTTTGCAGGCATGCGGCATCGTCGCATACCGCGCGCATCGCGGTACTCGACAGCATCGGGGCCAGCAAGGGAGAGAGGGAAGTGCTCATCTGCGCGCGACCTAACCATCCCCGGTTGGCTCTGCCAATGGCCCCCGATCGGTTTGCGCACTTTCTGGTCAGAAACCGGCGCCGCTTTTGCGGCCTGCTGCGCCCGCGAATATGCATCGCTCATTGTCGGAAGGTGGTCTTTCTTTTGGGCCAAGCGTGCTTTACTTGGGGGAGGTTGAAGCGATCCAGGAGGTCACCCCCCATGGCCATGACGATGACCGGCGAAGTCCAGCTTGCGGCGCCGCGCGAGGCGGTGTGGGCCAAATTGAACGATCCCGAAGTGCTGAAAGTCTGCATCCCCGGCTGCGAGGAACTGGAGAAGACCGACGATGGCGGCTTCCGCGCCACCGCCAAAATGAAGGTCGGCCCGGTCTCCGCCCGCTTCAAGGGCAAGGTGATGCTGAGCGATCTCGATCCGCCCAACGGCTACAAGATCTCGGGCGAGGGCGAGGGCGGGGTTGCCGGTTTCGCCAAGGGCGGCGCCACGGTGGGGCTGGCCGAGAAGGATGGCGGGACGCTTTTGAGCTACAATGTCGAGGCGCAGATCGGCGGCAAGCTGGCCCAGCTCGGGCAGCGGCTGATCAACGGCGCGGCCAAGAAGCTGGCCGACGAGTTCTTCGCCAATTTCGCCAAGGCGGTCCAGGGTTGATTCCCGAAAAAGCCTGATCCCTGAGAAGGCTAGACCCGCCCAAGAGTCCCGCCAGGTCATATCAGGCCATGCCCCAGCTGAGGTTGCTCATTGCCGGCATGGCCCATATTATGGCCTTTGAACGTTTCTAAACGCCTGTTCTGCCGATATGCGGCAGGGCAGCCCAAGAGAGTGCTGATGGCCAAGATTTCCCTGATCGTGAACGGCAATCCCGTAAACGCCAATGTCGACCCCCGTACCCTGCTGGTCCAGTTTCTGCGCGAAAATCTGCGCCTGACGGGCACCCATGTCGGTTGCGACACCTCGCAGTGCGGCGCCTGTGTCGTCCATCTCGACGGCAAGGCGGTCAAATCCTGCACCACGCTGGCGGTCATGGCCGACGGCCATGAGGTCAAGACCATCGAGGGCCTGGCCGCCGACGGCGCGCCGCTGCATCCGATGCAGGAAGCCTTTCGCGAGCATCACGGCCTGCAATGCGGCTTCTGCACCCCCGGCATGATCATGACCGCGGTCGATATCGTGCATCGCAAGGGCCATGACCTCTCCGACCATGTCATCCGCGAAGAGCTCGAAGGCAATCTGTGCCGCTGCACCGGCTACCAGAACATCGTTCAATCGATCGCAGCCGGCGCCAAGGCGATGGCCAAGTCCGACCTCGCTTAAACCAGATCATCGCGACTGCGATCAGGAAATTTCCGGGAAACTTTCATGTACGAATTCAAATATCATCGTCCGGCAACCGTGCGGCAGGCCGCCAATCTCCTGGTGAAGAACGAAGACGCCAAACTGATCGCCGGCGGCCACACGCTGGTGCCGGTCATGAAGCAGCGGCTCGCCAGCCCCCCGCATCTGGTCGACCTCTCCCATATCGAGGGGCTGGATACGATCGAGATGAAGGGCCGTGCGCTGGTGATCGGCGCCACCTCCAAGCACGCCGATGTCGCCACCTCCGCCGTCGTCGGCGAGGCGATCCCGGCGCTGGCCGAACTGGCCGGCCAGATCGGCGACCCCGCGGTGCGCCACAAGGGCACGATCGGCGGCTCGCTCGCCAACAACGATCCGACCGCGGATTATCCCGCCGCGTGCCTAGCGCTCGGCGCCACCATCGTCACCAACAAGCGCCGCCTCAAGGCCGAAGAGTTTTTCCAGGGCCTGTTCACGACCGCGCTGGAGAGCGACGAGATCATCACCAAAGTGATGTTCCCGGTGCCGAAGAAGGCGGCCTACGTCAAGTTCCGCAACCAGGCCTCGCGTTACGCGCTGGTCGGCGTGTTCGTCGCCAAGCGTCCGTCGGACGTGCGGGTGGCCGTCACCGGCGCCGGCGCGGACGGCGTATTCCGCGTCACCGCGTTCGAGGAAGCGCTGAAGAAGCGTTTTTCGCACAAGATGCTCGACGGCCTGTCGGTGCCGGCGGAAGGATTGAACAGCGACCTGCACGGCAGCGCCGAATATCGCGCCCATCTGATCGGGGTGCTGACGCGCCGCGCGGTCGAAGCTGCGACCGCCAAATAAAATTGCCAACTCCTGCTCTATCAAGACTGGCTTGCCCATGAGCGCACCGGCGTTACCCAAATCCGTCGATGCGATGCTGGAACTCCTGACCTCGCGCGGCTATCTCGCCGAGCGGTCGCTGGCAACCGTGACCTATCTGTCGCTGCGGATGGGCCGGCCGCTGTTTCTGGAAGGCGAGGCAGGCGTCGGCAAGACCGAAATCGCAAAGGTGCTGTCGGCGGCCCTTGGGCGCAAACTGATCCGCCTGCAGTGCTACGAAGGCCTGGACGTTGCCTCTGCGGTCTATGAGTGGAACAGCGCGGCGCAGATGATCGCGATCCGGCTTGCGGAAGCGGCCGGCGATACCGATCGCGAGCAGTTGTCGAGCGACATTTTCGCCGAGCGCTTCATGATCAAGCGGCCGCTGCTGCAGGCGCTGGAGCCCGATGTCGCCGGCGCGCCGGTGCTGTTGATCGACGAACTCGACCGCGCCGACGAGGCGTTCGAGGCGTATCTCCTGGAAATTCTCTCGGACTTCCAGGTGACGATCCCCGAATTCGGCACCGTCAAGGCGCCGCAGGCGCCGATCGTCATCATCACATCGAATCGCACCCGCGAGATTCACGACGCGCTGAAGCGCCGCTGTCTCTATCACTGGGTGGATTATCCCAGTGCCGAGCGCGAGCTTGCGATCGTCAAGTCGCGCGTGCCGGATATCTCGGCAAAACTGTCGCAGCAGGTCGTGCGCTTCGTGCAGGCGCTGCGCGACCAGGACTTTTACAAGTCGCCGGGCGTCGCCGAGACCATCGACTGGGCGACCGCGCTGACCGAACTCGACGCTCGTTCGCTGACGCCGGAAGTGGTCGGCGACACGTTGGGCGCGCTGTTGAAATACCAGGACGACATCGCGCGGATGCAGGGCGACGCGCTGCAGAAGGTTTTGAAGGAAACGACGAGCGAGAGCTAGCTTGCGCGTAACAACGCCCCGTCATTCCGGGGCGACGCGGCAACGTCGAACCCGGAATCTCGAGATTCCCCGATGCGCAATTGCGCATCTGAGGTCTGGTCCTTCGGACCATCCCGGAATGACGAAAGCAGAGTAGTCCGATGGCCATCAACCACCTCGCGCCCCCGACCGGCCAGATGGCCGACAACGTGGTCGGCTTTGCCCGCGCGCTGCGCGCTGCCGGGATTCCGGTTGGACCAGGCGCCGTGATCGATGCGCTCAACGCGCTGCAGGCGATCGAGATCGGCAACCGCGCCGACGTCTACGCCACGCTGGAAGCGATCTTCGTCAAGCGCCACGAGCATATGCTGATCTTCGCCCAGGCCTTCGACCTGTTCTTCCGCGCCGCCGACGAATGGAAGCACATGCTGGATTCGGTGCCGCTGCCTGAACACGCCAGGAAGAAGCCGCCGCCGGCCTCGCGCCGGGTCCAGGAGGCGATGGCGCAGCCGCCGATGCGCGAGGAGATGCCGCAGGCCCAGGAGCAGGAATTGCGGCTGTCGGTCTCGGACAAGGAGATCCTGCAGAAGAAAGACTTTGCGCAGATGAGCGCGGCCGAAATCGCCGAGGTCACCCGCGCCATCGCCAATATGCGGCTGCCGCAGGCCGAGTTGCGCACCCGCCGTTACCAGCCGGACGCGCGGGGCTTACGGCTCGACATGCGCCGCACCCTGCGCGGTTCCTTGCGCACCGGCGGCGAGATCATCGATATCCGAAAGCTCGGCCGGATCGACAAGCCGGCGCCGATCGTGGCGCTGCTCGATATATCCGGATCGATGAGCGAATATACCCGCCTGTTCCTGCATTTCCTCCACGCCATCACCGATGCCAGGAAGCGCGTCTCGGTGTTCCTGTTCGGGACCCGGCTGACCAATGTGACGCGCAGTTTAAGGGCGCGCGATCCCGACGAGGCGCTGGCGAGCTGTTCGTCCTCGGTGGAGGATTGGGCCGGGGGGACCCGGATTGCCACCTCCCTGCATACGTTCAACAAATTGTGGGGGCGGCGGGTGCTGGGGCAGGGCGCCATCGTGCTCCTGATCTCCGACGGGCTGGAGCGCGAGGCCGACGACAAGCTGGCCTTCGAGATGGACCGGCTACACCGGTCCTGCCGCCGCCTGATCTGGCTCAACCCGCTATTGCGCTATAGCGCCTTCGAGGCCAAGGCGCAGGGCATCAAAATGATGTTGCCGCACGTTGACGAATTCCGCCCGGTGCATAATTTGAGTTCAATCGAGGGGCTGATCGCGGCGCTGTCGGCGCCGCCTCCGCCGCATCATCTGAGCCATATCCGCCCCGCAGCTTGAAAGAGGCCCGCAATGCTCAATCGTGACGAGGATATCCTTCAGGCGGCTGAGAACTGGCAGAAGGCCGGCCACGGGGTCGCGCTGGCGACCGTCGTCGAAACCTGGGGCTCGGCGCCCCGGCCCGCCGGCTCCAGCCTGGTCATCAATGACGACGGCACGTTTTTAGGGAGCGTCTCCGGCGGCTGCGTCGAGGGTGCGGTGGTCACCGAAGCGCTGGATGTGATCGCCAGCGGCCAGCCCAAAATGCTCGAATTCGGCGTCGCCGACGAGACCGCGTGGAATGTCGGCCTGTCCTGCGGCGGTACCATCCGCGTGTTCGTCGAGAAGGTCGGCCAGTCGTGAAACTCCAGACCCTGAGCGAAGTGAACGTCGAGCGCGCCGCGCGCCGTCCGGTGATCGTGGTCACCGACACCGCCAATGGCGACCAGCGCCTGGTGAAGGCAAAAGACATCGCCACCGACCCGCTGAGCGCCGATCTGGCCAAGCAGTTGCGGATGGGCAAGAGCGGCATGATCGAGGCCGGCGGCAAAAAACTGTTCCTCAATGTCTATGCGCCGACCGCGCGGCTCGTGATCGTCGGTGCGGTCCATATCAGCCAGGCACTGGCGCCGCTGGCACGCTCGCTGGACTATGACGTCACGGTGGTGGATCCGCGCACCGCGTTTGCGAGCCCGGAGCGCTTTCCCGACGTGCCGCTGGTCGCCGAATGGCCCGACGTGGCGCTGCCGCCGCTCAACATCGATCATTACACCGCGTTCGTCGCCGTCACGCACGATCCCAAGATCGACGACCCGGCGCTGCTGCACGCTTTTGCGCACGACTGCTTCTATATCGGCGCGCTCGGCTCGCGAAAGACCCACGCCAAGCGCGCCGAGCGCCTGAAGGCGCAGGGCGCCTCCGACGCCGACATCGCGCGCATCCACGCACCGATCGGCTTGAGCATCGGCGCGGTCTCGCCGTCGGAGATCGCGGTCTCGATCATGGCCGAGATAACCGCGGAGCTGCGGTTGCCCCGCGAGACCAGGAAAGAGCAGGCGGCATGAAGTTCGGACCCGCCAGTCCGGCCGACGCGATTGGCGGCGTCACCGTGCATACGCTGCGGCAGGGACCGCTGGTGCTCAAGAAGGGCACCACGATCGGGCTTGCCGAGGTCGACGCGCTCACCAAGGCCGGCGTCAAGGAAGTTGTGGTGGTGCGGCTCGAAGACGGCGACGTCTCCGAGGACGTGGCCGCCGCCAGCATTGCCAAGGCCGTGGCCGGCGACGGCGTCCATGTCGAGCGCGCCTTCACCGGCCGCGCCAACCTGTTCGCGGCACGCGCCGGTGTGCTGGTGGTGGACCGCGCGGCGGTCGACCGCATCAACGGCGTCGACGAGGCCATTACGTTTGCGACGCTGGCCGCGTTCAAGCCGGTGGTCGAAGGCGAGATGATCGCGACCGTAAAACTGATTCCGTTCGGCGTCGAGGCAAAGCTGCGCGACGCGGCGGTCGCGGTCGCGGGCCATGATGCATTGCGGATCGCGCCCTACACCATCAAGAAGGTCGGCGTAGTCTCGACCCTGCTGCCCGGGCTGGCGCCGAAGGTGATCGAAAAAACCCTGCGAGTGACGGCCGAACGGCTGGCGCCGGCGGGCGCCACCATCATCGCCGAGCGGCGCGTGCCGCATGACGAGACGGCGCTGGCGGCCTCGATCAAGGAACTGCTCGGCCTCGGCGCGGAACTCGTCATCGTGTTCGGCGCTTCCGCGATCGCCGACCGCCGCGACGTGATCCCGGCCGCGATCAGCGAAATCGGCGGCGCGGTCGAGCATTTTGGCATGCCGGTCGACCCCGGCAATCTCCTGTTGATCGGCAGCGCCGGCGGCGTGCCGGTGCTGGGCGCACCGGGCTGCGCGCGCTCGCCGGTCGAAAACGGTTTTGACTGGGTGCTGATGCGCCTTCTCGCTGGCATCAAGGTCACGCGCGCCGAGCTGACCGGCATGGGCGTCGGCGGGCTGTTGATGGAAATCGTCACGCGGCCGCAGCCGCGCACCGTCCCCGAACTCGAAGGCAACCGCAACGTCGCCGCGATCGTGCTCGCGGCCGGTCGTTCGACCCGGATGGGCGGTCCCAACAAGCTGCTCGCCGAACTCGACGGCAAAAAACTGGTGCGGATCGCAGCCGAGCAGGCGCTGGCGTCGAAAGCCTCCGAGGTCATCGTCGTCACCGGCCATCAGGCCGATCTGGTCGAGCAGGCATTGAGCGGCCTCAAGGTAAAATTCGTCCGCAACCCGGATTTCGCCGGGGGGCTCGCCAGCTCGGTCAAGGCAGGCATCGCGGCGGTGCCCGCGAATGCCGACGGCGCGGTGATCTGCCTCGGCGATATGCCGCTGATCGATGCGAAACTGATCGATCGGCTGATCGAGGCCTTCGAGCCCGACCGCGGCCATCTGATTGCACTGCCCGTCAGCGACGGGCGGCGCGGCAATCCCGTGCTGTGGTCGCGGCGCTTCTTCCCCGAATTGATGACGCTCGACGGCGACGTCGGCGCCCGCCATTTGATAGCCAAGCACGCGGAAGCGGTGGCCGAAGTCCCGGTCGAGGGTTTTGGCGCCTTTCTCGACATCGACACGCCGCAGGCGCTGGAGGCGGCGCGGCGGTCGTAATTCGTAGTCGTAGGGCGAGCCACGAACTCTATCCCGTCGTCTCGGCGAACGCCTGGCGAACGCCGGGACCCATACCGCGAGGTCTATCGATAGGGCCATGTGGCTAACGCCCTGCCGCAAATCCATGGCCGGTGGTTATGGGTCCCGGCGTTCGCCGGGACGACGAAATCAACAGATCGACTCTCGCTTACGCACCCCGATTTCAACCTCCCGTTCACCAAGTCTCAACTCTCCCCGGCTAGATTCGGCGCCGCCTGCCTTGGGGGATGGGATCTTGATCGTTTCGACTGCCACAGCGCAACGCCGCGCGCTGTTCATTCTTGCGCTGACCCTGGTCGTGGGCGCGACGCGTTTCGCCACGCAGGCGTGGGCCGCCGGCGCGTTGGCGGTCGGCAAATGCGGCGCCTATGGCCAGGCCTATGACTTTCCGGCCGAGGCCACCGCGCGCGCGGCTGCCTTGAAACAGTGCAAGGGCGATTGCACCGCCGTGGCCATGAAGCGCGCCTGCGCTGCGCTCGCGGTCGACATGACCAATCCCTGCGGCGCCCATGGCTATGCGGTGAAGCCGAAAATATCGAGCTCGCTCAACGCCGCGACCAAAAAATGCTACGAATTCGGCGGCAAGGAATGTGTGATCCGCGCCTGGGCCTGCGACGCCAAGGGGTAGGACCTAAATTGCCGTCATTCCGGGGCGCGTCGTAGACGCCAACTATGATGCGCTATTGCGCATCTGAGAATCTCGAGATTCCGGGTTCGATGCTTCGCATCGCCCCGGAATGACGGCCATTGGAGCATTCATGCAATTCGACACCAAGATCGCGGTCGTGATCCGGACCGACCTGGAACCGTGGCAAAAACTCAACGTGGCGTCGTTCCTGGCCGGCGGCATCGCCGCGACGTTTCCCGAATGCATCGGCGAGAATTACGAAGACGGCTCCGGCACCAAATATCTGTCGCTGATCGGCCAGCCGATCCTGATCTACGGCGCCGACCGCCCGGCGTTGTCCCGCGCGCTCGAACGCGCGCTGTCGCGCAACGTCAAGCCCGCAGTCTATACCGAAGACATGTTCAAGACCACGCATGACGCCGCCAACCGCGAAGTGGTGAGGGCGGTGATCCGCGCCGAGCTCAACCTCGTTGGGCTCGCGATGCGCGCCGAGCGCAAGGTGATCGACAAGATCGTCGACGGGCTCAAATTTCACGGCTAGCGCGTGAGCGCAAGGCTTCAGCCGCCTGGGCGAACCCCCAAGTCCGGCTCCTCAAGAAGTCCTGCTTTTCAAGAAGTCCTGCTCCTCAAGAACTGGGCCATCACTTGTTTTCAGTTTTGTGAACGCGTGAAGGGCACAAAGCGCACAAGGGCGACAGCGCGCGTGGTCGTCTCGCCAGGGGCGATTTTTTCGACGACCGTGAGGTGCTGAGTGGAGTAAGCGGGCCCCACCGGCATGACGAGCCGGCCACCCACTTTAAGCTGCTCGATCAGCGGCGGCGGTAGCTCCCCGAGCGCGGCGGTCACGACGATGGCGTCAAAAGGACCGCATTCGGGCCAGCCACCATAGCCGTCGCCAAGCCTGACGCTCACGTTGTCATACGCGAGATCTTTGAGTGTTTTCGCGGCGGCCTCGGCCAATTGCGGGATAATCTCGATGGTGCAGACCTTTCGCGCCAGGTGCGCAAGGATGGCGGCCTGATAGCCCGAACCCGTACCGACTTCGAGCACAACATGATCGGGCGCGACCTCGGCCAAATGGGTCATCAAGGCCACAATGTACGGCTGCGATATGGTCTGGCCGAGGCCGATCGGAATCGGCCTGTCCGCGTATGCGATCGAGCAAGATCGCTCAGGGATGAACAGATGGCGTTTCGTTTGCCCCATGGCCTCAAGGACCCTCTCCGACAGGCCCTGCTGTCCCAAAACACCGGCGCCGGACCGGGCGTAGGCCCGGATGGTTTCGACCATGGCGGCGCGTTCGCGGACACACTCGTCCTGTGCGGTCGCTTCCCGCGCGGCGACAACCATGGAAAGCACGAGCAGCAGCAAGGTCTTCATGACCGTGCGGTCTCCAACCGGTCCACGATTCGCGCCGACCGCTTGAGGGCAACGAGTGGATTCGACCGATCAGCCGTTAAGCGAAGCAAGGCGTCCAGCGAATGACCGCAATGCGCTTGGCGGTCCTCCAGCAAGTCTTGATACCATGACTGCGTTTGGCCGGTAAGTTGACGTCTCCGCACAAATTGCCGCTGCGGAACC
This sequence comes from Bradyrhizobium erythrophlei, assembly GCA_900129675.1. Taxonomy (GTDB): domain Bacteria; phylum Pseudomonadota; class Alphaproteobacteria; order Rhizobiales; family Xanthobacteraceae; genus Bradyrhizobium; species Bradyrhizobium erythrophlei_A. Next base: position 5,366,450 of record FSRD01000001.1, read on the forward strand.
GCAGGACCGGACGTGGCCCCGCTTCACTGGATCATTTCGTCGGCGCGGGCGAGCAATGCTCTTGACCCAGATTCTGATCTAGAGTTCCCACCTCATGTCCGTTCCGGGTCTTGTGTCACGAGTACTGCCGGTCCACACGGCGGTGCGCAACTGTACGAGAGATGAAGGAGGGCCCTTCGAGGTCGGCAATCAGGTGTTGACCTTAAGCCACCGCAAGCTGCTGTCGTCAAAAGCGATGGTGGTGAACGTTGCGGAAAAGTCGGGACATGATCCCGGCAGGCAAGGTTGAGAGAGGCGAGCGCAAGCAAACCGTCGATGAAGTGTCGAAAGCGGATTAGACGATGTCAAAACCGGGGGGGACCCTTCCTCCGGGATCAGCTTGGGAGGCGTCCTGAGACGGCCCAAGCGGCATCCGGCAGTAGGCGGCGCGAAGCTCAACCAGGCTCTTGTACGGGACGTGAGAACCTGATCGGCGATGCCAAGGGAAAAGGCGCAAGCGGCTCCAACCGCGAGGCCGAAAGTACCGATGCGCCGGGCAGGGGCGGACTGCTTCGTAGTAGCGATGAAGCGGGTGTAGTGCCCGTGGAGCGAAGGGAGCGGGCCATCGCCATTTGGCTTGGGTCAACCGGCAACGGGAGGAAAGCGGCTTCGGGAGGAGTTCGGCAAGCTGCAGGTTGAAATCAATGATGAAAAGAGCCGCACGGTGGACCTTGAGCGCGGTGAGTGCTTCGGGTTCTTGGGTTTTGAGTTCCGCTACCTCCGCGGTCAAAGCGGGGCGATGCGGCCGCATTACACGCCCAAGCTCAAAAAGCGGACGGCGCTGGTGCGGGCGCTCAAAGAGGTGTTCCGCCGACACCGGTCGCAACCGATTGAACGGGTGATAGGCCTGATCAATCCGGTGCTACGGGGCTGGGTGAACTACTTCGCGGTGGGGCATTCCAGCGAGTGCTTCAGCTTCATCAAGGACTGGGTGGAGAAGAAGGTCAGGCGCCATCTGGCGCATGCTCAGAAACGAAAGGGCTTCGACTGGAACGATGGAATAGGCGGTGGCTGTACGACACTCTAGGGCTCTTCAACGCCTATCGAGTGCGACGCGACGGGCCGAAAGTCGGCCCAGCAGGATAGGTCCCATAAGCTTTTGGCGTGAAGCAAATGGGGGCGCGCAATGCGGGAAATCCGCATGCTGCGTTCGACGTGGCGGGGGCTGGAAACGTGGCACGGTCGAGGTATCTCGGACGGAGTCGGCGCGCCAGTCCTCGACCCTACCGACGTGGAGGGGGCTGGAGACGTGGCATGGTCGAGATAGTGGGACACTCGCAGACGAAAGGGCGAGACAACAGGGAACCCAAACTTCGACCTAAACCGGCGCGTCAGTCCTCGACCCTACCTGTGAGGGGCTCGGGGTGAAATTCCCCGGGCCAACTCGGCAAACCCAGAAGTTGCCGAACGCTTCGATTAGCTTATGACGTCAGCGCATCGAGCAGCGCCCTGGCCTCTCTTAGATCGAGCCTGTCGAACCCTTCAGTGAACCAGCTGTAGACCGGAGCAAGCAATTCGCGAGCTTGCCGCGGCTTGCCCTGGGAGCGCCAAAGACGGGCGAGGCTCATTGCGGCGCGGAGTTCCCATGATTTGGCCTGTTGTTCGCGGGCTACTGCAAGGGCGCGCTCGAAATACCTTTCTGAGTTCGATGTGTCGCTAAGGGGCGAGTGGAGCGTGACTTCGCCTGCTATGCGATTGACCTCAGCCTCGTACCAGCGTTCATCGGTGCTTTCGACCGCTGTCATTGCTTCGCGGATACAGCGCTCGGCATTCTCGAACTGGCCGACTTTCAAATAGGCGCTGGCCAGATAGGACAGATCGGTCGGCACCCGCAACGTTGAACCAGTTGATCGCCAGGCGTCGAGGCTAGAACGGGTCATACGGATGGCGTCGACCGCGCTGCCGGTTTCAGCCAGGAGGTAGCCTTGCGCTCGAATGCCATTTGCCTTCCAAAAGGACGTGCCCTTCTCGTTCGCCAAGACCACGAGTTCGTCCGCCTGCATTTTTGCTGTGGCGTACTTTCCGCACCAAATGTGGGGTAGGGATCCGTAAAACAGAGCCCACATCAAAGTGGCGGCTTGGCTAAACTCACGTGCATTCTTTAGACCGTCCTCCGCATTGGCGAGCGCCGCATCCGGATAGCCAAGCAACCAAAAACTCCAGGATCGAAAGCACAGAGCGGATACCGCAGCATCGATAGCAAAGCGCGTCGCCAGAGAACGGTGCTCGGTCGGGTTATAGAGCGCAAGCGTCCGATTGAAGTATGGCAAACTTCCGGCGATGTCTCCCGTCGTCATGAGCGAGATACCCGTGAGACGGCTCGCTTTCATCAGTGGAGCCGTGGAGGGGCTTTTGTCAGCCAGCGCCAGGAACTGACGAGCAAGCTCGCGCATCGCGTTGCCATCGAAGGCCGCGTAGTTACGGACCCAGAAGCTAAAGAGTACCGAGAACAACAAGAGGGGGTCTTCAGGGTGCTCTCCGAGCATTTCAGCTTGCTGGATTAGCGTGTGCGCCTGTTCCGCCGCAGCCCTGGTCTCTGGCGCGGCGTACCCCTTCACATGAATAAGCGGCGTAATTAGCGCCACCTGAAGTCTGATTTGCTCACGGCGCAGCGCGGGTGTGCCGGGTAAACTGGCTATCTGGTCGAGAGCACGCGTAAACTGCTCTATGGCCTCGACTAGCGCCGAGCGCTCCAGCGACCGCTGTCCTGCCTTGCCCCACCATTCGATGGCCGCTTCGGTGAGCCCTGCTTGTGTGAAGTGATGCGCCAACAGTTCCGGCGCTGTCGCACAGGTGGCGGCGAAATCATCGCGTAACGCTTCGCCGACGCTGCGGTGCAGAACCCGACGTCAACTCCTAAGCAAATTCTCATAGGCCGCATCCTGGATGAGCACATGCTTGAAGCGATATTCAGATTCCGGTGGTAGGCCCCGCACAAGTAGAATGTCTGCCTCGGCGAGCCGTTCCAGCGCCGTCTGAAGCGGCCCGTCTTCTATCCCGGCCACGGCGCGAAGGAGCGGATAGGAAAAGTCGCGCCCGATAACGGCACCGATCTGCGCCACCTCGCGCGCTGGGCCAAGCCGATCGAGCCGCGCCGTCAACAATTGTTGCAGTGTCGGCGGGATCGCGTGGATGCCACCGTGCGCGCCGCGCTCTAAAAGAAGGCGTGTCACTTCCTCGATGAACAGCGGCACACCGCCGCTGCGGTCGGTCACGCCGGCGACTACTTCCTTTGGCAGCGCGTGGCGAGCGGCAAGCTCGCTGACCATCTGGCACACCTGCGAGAGACCAAGCGGTGCAAGGGAGATCGTGCTGTGATGCGAGCGCACGCCCCAGGGAGGACGGAATTCAGGCCGGGCGGTGATCAGAACGAACAAGGGCGCCAGCGCACCGCGCTCGGCGATGCCGCGCAAGAGGTCGAGTGTAGTCGGATCAGCCCAATGCGCATCTTCAAATGCCAGCACCACCGGCTGAGTTCGCGCGCCGGCCATTAGCCAATTGGTTAGCGCTGTCAGCTGTCGGCGCCGCAACACCTCGGGCTCTAAAATCGATGCACGGTCTTGCGGCAAGGGGATGTCCAATAGTGGCGCCAGCAACGGGGCATTCTCCGCCGGGTCAAGCTTGACCAGCTCCAGCGTATGCTCCAGGTCTGCGAGACGCTGCTCGGCGGCTATGTCGGCGCCGCCGAAGCGCTGGCGGCCCCAATCGGCGATCGGGTGCAGTGGCGAGTTTTGCAGAAGCTGTGAGCAGCTCCATTCTGTCCAAGTGTGCGGCACCTCGCGCAGCCGGAGATGGAATTCCTCGATCAGGCGGGATTTCCCCAATCCCGGCTCGCCCACGATCATCACCAATTGACCGTCGCCTTGCTGCGCCCTCTCCCAGCGCCGCATCAACATCGCGACTTCTTCCTCGCGACCCACCAGCGGCGTGAGGCGGCGCTGACGCGCGCGGCGCCCGCCACCGCTCGCCCGTACGAGCCGGTATAGCGTCACCGGCTCCGACACGCCCTTAAGTTCATAGCTGCCGCGTTCCTCAACGACGAACAGACCGGCGACTTGGTGCTGTACCCGCGCCGTCATTGCGATCGTACCCGGCTCCGCTACCGCCTGCACCCGCGCCGCAACGTTAGGCGCATCACCGTAAATCTCGCCTGCTGCATCGACCACGACCGCGCCGGTTTCAATCCCGATGCGCGCGCTCAGCGCTGGCTTGCCGGCATCAGTGTTCTTGCGGTTTATCTCAGTGAGCACGCGTTGGATCGAGAGCGCTGCTCGCGCCGCGCGTTCGGCGTCGTTCTCCTGCGCTACCGGATAACCGAACAGCACCATTAGCCCGTCGCCCAACTTCCTGGCGACATGGCCACCCATCTCGGTCACAGCGGCGCAGGCGGCATCGAGAAAAGCGCTGACGAGGTCGCGCCACTCCTCGGCATCGAGCTGCGCGGCAATGCTGGTCGAGCCAACGAGATCACAGAACATCACCGTGATAAAGCGGCGCTCACCGCTGACCTCGGCCGCGGCGGAGGTCGGCTGTGGTGTTGCGGTCGGGATTGGCGCTGACGCGACGGGTGTGCGACGCGGCGCTGCAGTTGCCTTGGCGGGCACGGCTGGTGCGTTCCTCTCGATAACTTCGATGTCGGCGATCGCGCGCAACATTTTTCGCCGATCACCGAGGACGACACCGAGATCTTTGAGGTCCTGATCGGTCAGTTCACGAAGGACCGAGAAATCAATGCGGTTTTCAGCAAAACGCTGCGCATACTCGGACATGCCGAGCTTTTCGAGCCAGTCGGCAATTTGCTGCATTGCGGCCCCCTACGCACTTAACGCTATGCCGGTTTGGACCGACAGGAAGTCTACCACAACGGACCGACCTATTGCAGTGCCCGCAGGGGGGCATGTCCGTTCCGGGTCTTGTGTCACGAGTACTGCCGGTCCACACGGCGGTGCGCAACTGTACGAGAGATGAAGGAGGGCCCTTCGAGGTCGGCAATCAGGTGTTGACCTTAAGCCACCGCAAGCTGCTGTCGTCAAAAGCGATGGTGGTGAACGTTGCGGAAAAGTCGGGACATGATCCCGGCAGGCAAGGTTGAGAGAGGCGAGCGCAAGCAAACCGTCGATGAAGTGTCGAAAGCGGATTAGACGATGTCAAAACCGGGGGGGGGGGGACCCTTCCTCCGGGATCAGCTTGGGAGGCGTCCTGAGACGGCCCAAGCGGCATCCGGCAGTAGGCGGCGCGAAGCTCAACCAGGCTCTTGTACGGGACGTGAGAACCTGATCGGCGATGCCAAGGGAAAAGGCGCAAGCGGCTCCAACCCGAGGCCGAAAGTACCGATGCGCCGGGCAGGGGCGGACTGCTTCGTAGTAGCGATGAAGCGGGTGTAGTGCCCGTGGAGCGAAGGGAGCGGGCCATCGCCATTTGGCTTGGGTCAACCGGCAACGGGAGGAACCCGATGTTCAATGGAAGGCGGCAGCCTTCGTGCGGTGGCACGAGCCGGATGACGCGAGAGTGTCAAGTCCGGTTCTGTGAGGGGCTCGGGGTGAGATTCCCCAGGCCTACTCGGCATTCGCGTCGGCCTGGCGATGTGCGCCGAGCGCAAGGTGATCGACAAGATCGTCGACGGGCTCAAGTTTCACGCCTAGGGTTCGTACTCATAAATCGAGATTGGCGCGGCTTGATCGATGTCCGCTATGCCCCGATAGCGACTTCGAACGGGCTGAGGCAGGCCTAGGTCGACGGCTGCTTGCCACTGACCATCGAAAGAACCGTTCGGGCGAGATCAGCCGTTGATTCCACCAGCTGATCCGCGCCGGCAGTTTCAAGTTCATCGCGGGTACCGTAACCCCAGAGCACGCCAAGACCGCGCATTCCAACCGCATGTGCCCCGGAGATGTCATAACGACGATCCCCAACCATCAGACTGCGCGAGGGTGAGATGCTGTGTTCCGACAAAATATGGGCGAGCAGTTCAGGCTTGTGATCCAACTCCCCGCTCGGCACTGAGCCGTGGATGCCATCGAAATACGTTGCAAGCTCCAGATGCTCCAGGATGCGGCGCGCGAAAGTCGCCCGCTTCGACGTTGCCAGATGGATTCGCAATCCGGCTTGCTGCATCTCTTCAAGAGAACCGCCAATTCCCGGATAGGCCTCGCTTCCGAGAAGGCCGCTTTCACCATAGTGCTGACGATAGGCCGCGACTGCCTCAGCGATCCGGTCGTCTCCATACGGCTGCAGCAAAAACTGCATCACGTCTTCGAGCGGCGGCCCGATGACGCGCTTGATGTCGAGGATTTCGTCCGGTTCATGTCCAAGGGTGCGCAGGGCCGCTAGGCAGCTTGCCAAAATGCCGGGCTGCGAATCAATCAAGGTGCCGTCGAGATCCAGGAGAACAGAGCAAGTCGGGAGCATGCCTTGAGCATAGCGGCCGAACGAGCGTTGAGACAATCCCAGCAGTAACGGCGATGTGAAATTGGCTGTTTCGGGAAATATTGACAATGACTGACCAGTCAGTCATATATAAACCATGAGCAAAATGCGCCCCAGCACCAAAGCCCCATCAAAACCGGCCAAAAGCCGCGCCGTCAGCAGCGCTGCCGCCGCCAAGACCCCAAAGGTTGTCTCGAAAAAGGTGGAAGCCACAAAGCCCGCATCAAACCGGGCCGAACGCGCGGCCGAGCGGCGCGAGGCCATCATCGCGGCGGCGATGGATGAATTCATCGCGCAGGGCTTTGCGGCGACCCGGCTCGATGACGTCGCCAAGCGGGCAGGCGTCGCCAAGGGCACGATCTATCTGCACTTCAAGGACAAGGAAGCGCTGTTCGAGGAGTTGATCCGGACCGCCATCGTGCCGCTGGTCAACCGTCTTGCCGCGGGGCCGCCGCCGGTTGGCGCATCGGTGCGCGACATGGTGGAGGGGTTTGCCCGCACCTTCATCGAGGAGGTTGCCGGCACCCGCCGCGGCGACATCGTGCGGCTGATCGTGGCCGAGGGGCCGCGCTTTCCCGAGGTTGCCGACTTCTACTACCGCGAGGTGGTTTCGCGCGGCCTCGCCGGCATGCGCGCGCTGATCGAATTCGGCATCGCGCGCGGCGAAATCCAGCAGAAAGACCTCGCGCGCTTTCCGCAGCTCCTGGTGGCGCCCGCGATCGTCGCGGTGATCTGGCAGAGCCTGTTCAGCAAACACGCGCCATTGGACGCGATCGAGATGTTTCGCACCCATCTCGATCTGATTTTCGGCGAACGGAGGACGACATGACCTCGTCGCCAACCACGTTACGCCTTCTGGCGATCTCGGCGCTGGCGATCGCGCTCGCCGGCTGCAACGAGCGCCGAGGTCCCGGCTTTCAGGGCTGGGTCGAGGCCGACATGATCTTTGTCAGCCCCGATGAATCCGGCCGCGTGACCAAGCTTGACGTGCGCGAAGGCGACGAGGTGAAGCCGGGCGCGCCGCTTTATTCGGTCGATGACGATTTGCAGCTGGCCGACCTCAACCAGAACAACGCAACGCTGGCCAACGCGAAGCAGAGCTATGATCGCGCGGCATCGTTGAGCAAGACCGGCTCCGGCACGCAGGCGGCGCTCGACGCCGCGGTGTCGGCGTTGCGGGTCGCCGAAGCGCGGGTCAACACCTCGCAAACGCGATTGGCGCGGCGCAACGGCTTTGCGCCGGTCGGCGGCATCATCCAGCAGATCTATTTTCGCGAGGGCGAAATGGTGCAGGCGCAGCGGCCGGTATTGTCGATCATGCCGCCCGGCAACATGAAGCTGCGCTTCTTCGTGCCGGAGACGAAATTGCCAGAACTTGCGATCGGCGACGAAGTCAAGGTGACCTGCGACAATTGCTCCGCGGATCTGACCGCAAAAATCTATTTCATCGCAACCACGGCCGAATATACCCCGCCCGTGATCTACAGTCTCGATGAGCGCAACAAGCTGGTCTATCTGATCCAGGCGCGGCCGAGCCGGCCGGACAGTTTGCGCGTCGGCCAGCCGATCAGCGTGTTCCTCAATGCCCGGACGCCGGTGGCGGACAAGCGATGAGCACGATAGCAACCAATGCTGCCGACATCGCCATCAATGTCGAGGGCCTGTCAAAGTCGTTTAGCGGCCGCGAGGTCGTGCATGATCTCTCGATGCAGGTGAAGCGCGGCACGATCTACGGCTTCCTCGGCCCCAACGGCAGCGGCAAGACCACCACCATCCGCATGCTCTGCGGCTTGCTGACGCCGGACAGCGGCGAGGGTACCTGCCTCGGCTACGACATCCGCCGCGACGCCGACAAGATCAAGCGCCAGGTCGGCTACATGACGCAGCGCTTCAGCCTGTATCAGGACCTGTCGGTGCGGGAGAACCTGGAATTCGTGGCCCGGCTCTATGGCCTGCCCGACGCACGCGCCGCCGCGCGCGACATGATCGACCGGATCGGACTGAAGGGCCGCGAGGCGCAGCTCGCCGGCGAACTCTCCGGCGGCTGGAAGCAGCGGCTGGCGCTCGGCGCCTGCACGCTGCCCAATCCGCAATTGCTGCTGCTGGACGAGCCGACCGCGGGCGTCGATCCCAAGGCGCGGCGCGATTTCTGGAACGAGATCCATGCGCTGGCGGCCGAGGGCTTAACCGTGCTGGTTTCCACCCATTACATGGACGAGGCCGAGCGCTGCCACGAGATCGCCTATATCGCGTACGGCCATCTCTTGGCGCACGGCACCGTGGACGAGGTGATCGCTAAATCCGCGCTGTCGACCTATACCGTCACCGGCGACGACATCAATACGCTTTCCGCCGAGCTGCTGGGCAAGCCCGGCATCGACATGGTGGCGCCGTTCGGCACCAGCCTGCATGTCTCCGGTCGCGATCAATCCGCGCTCGAGGCCGCGATCGCGCCCTATCGCGACAACGAGAACTGGCACTGGCAGCACAGCGAGCCGTCGCTGGAGGATGTCTTCATCGACCTGATGGGCCGCTCCAGGGACAATTTCCAATGAGCGCGACCGACGTCTATCGCCAAAACCACGACGTCGCCGAGCCGCGCTTCGGCTTCTGGCGCCGCAGCTACGCGATGCTGGTCAAGGAATTCATCCAGCTCCGCCGCGACCGCGTCTCGTTCGCGATGATCGTGATGATCCCGGTGATGCAGCTGCTGCTGTTCGGCTACGCCATCAACACCACGCCGCGCAACCTGCCGACCGCGGTGCTGCTGCAGGAGGATAGCGATCTCGCACGCTCGATCCTGAAAGCGCTGGAAAATACCTCCTATTTCCGCTTTACCCGCGAAGTGCACGATGTCGCGGAGTTCGACGATCTCCTGAAATCGGGCAAGGTGCTGTTCGGCGTCGAAATTCCGCGCGGCTTCGAGCGCGCGGTGCGGCGCGGCGATCATCCCGCGCTGTTGGTCGCCGCCGATGCAACCGATCCGGTCGCGGCCGGCTCCGCGCTGAGCGCGCTCGGCACCGTCGTGCAGACCGCGCTGGAGCACGATCTGTTCATCGGCGATCCGCCGTCGCTGCCGTTCGAGATCAGGGCGCATGCGCGCTACAACCCCGCGGCCTCGTCACGCCTCAACATCGTTCCGGGCTTGGTCGGCACCATCCTGACCATGACCATGCTGATCTTCACCGCGCTGTCGGTGACGCGCGAGGTTGAGCGTGGCACCATGGAGAGCCTGCTGTCGATGCCGATCAAGCCAATAGAGGTGATGTTCGGCAAGATCATTCCCTACGTGCTGGTCGGTTTCGTGCAGGCCACGCTGATCGTCGGCATCGGGGTGCTGCTGTTCGGCGTCCCCATCCTCGGCAGCCTGCTGACGCTGGCGCTGCTGTCGACGCTGTTCATCACCACCAACCTGTCGATCGGCTACACCTTCTCGACCATCGTGCAGAACCAGCTGCAGGCGATGCAGTTATCGATGATGTTCTTTTTGCCGAGCATTCTGCTGTCCGGATTCATGTTTCCGTTCATGGGCATGCCGGTGTGGGCGCAATATATCGGCGAAGGCCTGCCGCTGACGCATTACATTCGCATCGTCCGCGCCATCATGCTGAAGGGCGCAACCATCCAGAATTTGCAGTACGACACGATTGCCCTGATTGCACTGATGTTGCTGGCCATGACGATCGCCGTGACGCGCTTCCGTCGCACGCTCGATTGATGCAGAATAGAGGTGTCATTCCGGGATGCTGCGCATCGCCCCGGAATGACCAGGAAAAGAAATGCTGGGGTTGTGGGACAACAAGGGCGGACAAGACTCGGCGGTATCGGCCGACTTTGCGCATGCGTTGATGCAGCAGGTGCTGCGCACCGAGCTGATCCGGATCAAGGCGTTGATCGCGACCGCGGCGGTTCTCACCGTCTTGATCTGGACCATCTATTTCTTCGACCCCTATGCGGTCACTCATCTCTGGCATGGCCGTCTCAAGCCGACCTACCTCTACGCGATCCTGATCCCCTTCATTCTGTTCGAGCTGTGGGTCCATACGGTCATCAGCCGTCATTTGAAGCTGGACCGCGATGTGCCCGTCATCAGGCGGTATTTTGGCGCACTGATCGAGACCTCGATGCCGACGCTCGCACTGGCGCTGGAGATCGACAGTATGGGACCGGTGGAGGCGCTCGGCTTCGTGGTGCCGCTCATTTATTTTATTTTCATCATCCTCTCGACGCTGCGGCTGGATTTCTGGCTCTCGACCTTTACCGGCTTCGTGGCCGCCGCCGAGCTGTTTGGCATGGCGATGTTCTATCATCGCGCCGGCAGCACTGATCCGCCACCCGATCTCTACTATCATTCCGTGCGCAGCTTCATCATTCTGATCGGCGGCATGCTGGCTGGCGCGGTCGGCGTCCAGTTGCGCCGGCAATTCGAGGCCAGCATTTTGGCCGCGACCGCGCGCGACCGCATCACCAACCTGTTCGGCCAGCACGTCTCGCCGCAAGTGGTCGAGCGTCTGATGGCCGAGGGCGCTGCGACCGACAGCGAAATCCGCCGGGTCGCCGTCATGTTCGTCGATTTCCGCAGCTTTACCGCTGGCGCCAGCACCCGCTCGCCGCGGGAAGTGGTCGATCGCCTCGATGGCGCGTTCGCGGTGCTGGTCGATATCCTCGACCGCCATGGCGGCATCGTGAACAAGTTTCTCGGCGACGGCTTTCTGGCGCTGTTCGGCGCGCCGCTCGAGGCGCATGACGCCGCGCAGCGGGCGGTTGCCGCGGCGCGCGAAATGCTTGACGCCAATGAGCGCGCCAACAAGGCGACGAGCTGGCCGCTGCGGATCGGCATCGGCGTCCACATCGGCGAGGTGGTCGCGGGCAATATCGGCTCGCCTAGGCGCAAGGAATATACCGTGATCGGCGACACCGTGAATTTCGCCGCGCGGCTGGAAGCGCTCAACAAGGAATTCCACTCGCAGTTCCTGATCTCGGACGCGGTTCACGACGTGCTGGGTCAGGAATGCAGCGACGCGGTCTCGCTCGGCGAGGTTCCGATCAGAGGTTACGACCGGCCGGTGCCGGTATGGCAATTGGGCTAGGGCATGATCCGGAAAAAGCCTGCCCCGCACTTGATGCGGGGTGGGCACCGGTTTTCCGAAGAGATCATGCCCAAAATTAAAAAGGAGAGACATCGAATGCAACGGCGTTACATCACTGTCGACGTCTTCACCGACCGGGCGTTCGGCGGCAATCCGCTCGCCGTCGTACTGGATGCCGGCGGGTTGTCGACGGCGCAGATGCAGGCGATCGCGACCGAATTCAATTATTCCGAAACTACCTTCGTGTTGCCGCCGCAAGACTCGGCGCATGACGCGCAGGTTCGCATTTTCACTGTGCGTTCCGAAATTCCGTTCGCGGGTCACCCCAATGTCGGCACCGCCTTCGTGCTGGCAACGCAGGCGGCAAAGCCGCCGGCGCGGCTGCAATTTGAGGAGAAGGCGGGGCTCGTGCCGGTCGAAATCCTGACGGAGCAGGGCAGTGTGGTCGGTGCCGAACTGACAGCGCCGCAGCCGCTCAAGAGGTTGACGCGATTGAACGCGGAGCAGGCGGCGGCCTGCCTTTCGCTGTCCGCGGCGGACGTGAAAACCGATCGCCATCCGCCGCAGATCGGCTCCGTCGGATTGCCGTTCCTGATGGTCGAACTGGCGACGCGCGAGGCATTGCGGCGGGCGCGGCCGGATGCGGCGGCGTTCGGCAAGACGTTCCCGTGCGACGGCTCGGACGCGGTCTATTTCTACACGCGCGAGGTGCCGGGTAGCGAACAGCCGCTCGACCTGCAGGCGCGCATGTTTCATCCAGGCTCCGGCGGCCTTTCCGAGGATCCCGCCACCGGCAGCGCGACCGCCGCCGCCGCGGCGCTGCTCGCCGATCTCGACAACGCGCAAGACGGCGAACTGAAATTACGGATCGGCCAGGGCGTCGACATGGGGCGGCCGAGCCTGTTGCTGACGCGCGTCCGCAAGCAAAGCGGCGTGGTCGTCTCCGCCCATGTCGGCGGCGGCTGCGTGCAGATGATGGAGGGCACGTTGCGGCTGGTGGGAGAGGGGTGAGTGCAAAAATTTCTGCCGTCATTCCGGGATGCGCCTCTTGGCGCAGGCCCGGATTCCATACTCATTATCGTGGTTATGGATTCTCTGATGTGCAATTGCACATCAAAGCTCGCGCTACGCGCGCCCCGGAATGACGGTCCCTCACACCTGCGGCGCGACCAGGTTCTCGGTACTGATGCCGTCGCGGTCCTCGATGATCTCCGCGATCCATTGCCGGTGGCAATGCCGGTGGTCGCGCTCGTAGCAGAGGATGCAGATGGGGCCCGATTTCTGCACCAGCGCCGAGAGTTCGTCGAGCTCTTCCCTGGCCTGCGGCGTCTTCAGATGCTTTGAATAGATCTTGTGCAACCGGTCGAACTCACCGCTGCGCGCCGCCTCGCGGCCCTCTTTCGGCGTGCCGAGGCCGCGCAGGTGCAGATAGGCGATCCCGCGCTCATCCAGCCCGGCAGCGAGCTGATTCTTGGAAAAGCCCGGACGACGGGACGACGCGATCGCGCGCACGTCGACCAGCAACTTGACGCCGGCCTGCTCGAGTTCGTCGAGTACGGCCTTGGCGGGCGTCTGTTCGTAGCCGATGGTAAAGAGCTTCGCAGCCTTCTTCGCGCCCTTGGCCATGGGATCCCCCGATTACTTCACGCGTTCGATCAATTCCATCGCGCCTGCAGGCGCGCGCACCTTGCCCTCGTGGATCACATAGGCAAACACGTCGCGCGGCGCCTTTTTCGGCTTTGTGTCATCGACGCGCGGCAAATCGTCCGGCTCGCCGCCGCCGGCCCAGGCCTGAAACCGCTTTGCCCAGGCATCGAGTTGTTTGGGCGGATAGCAGGTCTTCAGTTCGTCATTGCCTTTTTGCAGCCGGGCATAAACAAAATCGCTGGCGATGTCGGCAATCGCGGGATACTTGCCGTGCTCGGCGAACACGACGGGGGTGTCGAACTTGCGCAACAGCGCGATAAAATCGGGCACGCAGAAACTGTCGTGCCGGACTTCGACCACATGGCGCAGGGCGCGACCGTCAAGCTCGCGCGGCAGCAATTCGAGAAATTTTCCGAAATCGGCTTCGTCGAATTTCTTGGTCGGCGCGAATTGCCAGAGCACCGGGCCGAGGCGATCGCCGAGCTCCAGCACGCCGGAACCATAAAACCGCTTCACGGAATCGCCGGCTTCCGCCAGCACGCGGCGGTTGGTGGCGAAGCGCGGCCCTTTCAGCGAGAACACAAATCCGTCCGGCACCTCGCGGGCCCATTTGCGAAAGCTCTCCGGTTTCTGCGAGCCGTAATAGGTGCCGTTGATCTCGATCGATGTCAGCTTCGAGGCGGCGTAGGAAAGCTCCTTCGCTTGCGTGAGCTTTTCCGGATAGAACACGCCGCGCCACGGCTCGAAGGTCCAGCCGCCGATGCCGATATAGATGTTGCCGGATTTGGTGGAAGCGGTCTTCGGGGCTTTGGTCACGGAGGGCTCGTCTCGAAGGAGGGGACGTTGTTCGGTCTGGAGACTAGTCAAACCAATCGTGATTGGCCAGTTCGCCGGAAATGCGCCGTCCGCACTTACCCGCGTCGGTTGTTCGAGCTAAATTGACCAAAAAGGAGAAGAAAAATGCGCATGATGATCGCGGCCATTCTGACGATGACGGCTTCCGTTGCGATCGCCGATGAGGTCGACGACGCGCACCGGCTGGCGGTGTCGGGCCGCGACTCCTACTGGAACTGCCTCGCCCGGGAGTATCCGCGGGACAGCAACAAGAACCTGTCGGAAGCGGATTTCGTCTCTCTGATCGCGGGCGCCTGTCGTTCCGAACGGCAGAATTTCAGGGTGGCGCTGGTGGATTATCTTGCGATGCAATTTCCCGACAACGAGGCTGGCGCCAACATGGCGACGGCCAACAACGCCATCGCGCTAGCCCAGAAGGACGTTGTGACGGCGTTCGCCCGGCGCAAGGCGGCGTCGAAGTAGCCGAAAGCACCGACCTTGAGCCCTATTCCTCCGACCCGATTTTCCGTGATATCAATTCGTCAGAACAGAGGGAATCGGCGGGTATGAGTTCCCAGTCAGTCGCGGGTATTTTGGGCGCTATCATTGCTTCGATCGTGTTGGTGGCTGCGATCGCGTATGGGCCGATCGGACAGTTCGGCAAGCCGCCGGCCAAGCCGGCCAGCGTCGAGCCGGCGGCAGTGCAGCCGGCGCCAGCGGCGCCAAGGGGCCCGGTGATCCGGGAAGTGCCCAATTGATTAACCCAGGGGGCTTCTTGCGGAATACTCTTTGCATCTCTATTTAGCTCTTAACGGCGACGTCGATGCTTAAGAAGCTCCGGCGCTGGAACGGCCATGAATAGCCAGGTAGCGCCGGATGTACGCGCGCCCTTCTGTTCGTGGTCGTTGGCATTTCTAGAGCATTTTCAACCGAAGCGTGCCCTCGGACTTGATGCGGGGGTGGATACCGGCTCGCGTAAAGAAAACGCGTCAAACCAACGACCGGCCTGTTTTGGCCGGTTTTTTCCACCGACCTGCCCCCGTTCCGGAACCCTGCCTTGGCAGCGCTGGCGGCTGCGGATATACGCTTGGCCGTCATGAATGAAGCCATCAAACCGGGCCCCGAAAACCCGTCGCAGGCCATCGGTTTGCCAGAGCTTTCGGTCGTCGTCCCCACCTTCAACGAGCGCGACAACGTCACCGTGCTGTACCGGCGGCTCGACGCGACGCTGAAAGGCGTGGCCTGGGAAGTCGTCTTCGTCGACGACAACTCCCCCGACGGCACGTGGCAGGTGGTGCGGGGCCTGGCGCGGCAGGATTCCCGCGTCCGCTGCATCCGCCGGATCGGCCGCCGCGGACTGTCCGGCGCCTGCATCGAGGGCATCCTGGCCTCGAGTGCGCCCTATGCCGCCGTGATCGACGCCGATCTGCAGCATGACGAGTCGCAGCTGCCGAAGATGTTGGGGCTGCTGCAAGGCGGCGAGGCCGAACTCGTGGTCGGCAGCCGCTATATCGAGGGCGGCAGCGCCGACAGTTTCAACAAGCAGCGCGCCGGCGCCAGTCAGCTGGCGACCGAAGTCGCCAAGCGCGTGCTCGGGGTCCAGGTCAAGGATCCCATGAGCGGCTTCTTCATGATCCGCCGCGATCGTTTCGAGCAACTGGCGCCGCAGCTCTCCACCCAGGGCTTCAAGATCCTGCTCGACATCATCGCCACCGCGCGCGGCGAACTGCGCACGATCGAGGTTCCCTTCACCTTCGGCTCGCGCCAGCACGGCGAGAGCAAGCTCGATTCCATGGTGGCGCTGGATTTCCTCGGGCTGGTGCTGGCGAAACTGACCAATGATGTGGTGTCGCTGCGTTTCCTGTTGTTTGCGATGGTCGGCTCGATCGGCCTCATCGTGCATCTCGCCACGCTGTTCATCGCGCATCAAATCTTCGGCGTCGCATTTCCGGAGGCGCAGGCCGCCGGCGCGCTGGTCGCCATGACCAGCAATTTCATCCTAAATAATTTCCTCACCTATCGCGACCAGCGGCTGAAGGGTTTTGCGATCCTGCGCGGCCTGCTGCTGTTCTATCTGGTCTGCAGCGTCGGCCTGTTCGCCAATGTCGGCGTCGCGTTCTCGGTCTACGACCAGGAGCCGATCTGGTGGCTCGCGGGCGCCGCCGGCGCGCTGATGGGCGTGGTCTGGAACTACGCGATGTCCGGACTGTTCGTCTGGCGCAAGCGATGAAGGATAGCGTTTTCAAGCGAAGTGGATATCCGGTTCGCGTGAAGAAAACGCGTCGAAACAATAGACTGGAGTTCGGTCCTGAACCAATCAGGACCGATAGGACTCCAAAATGAACCCGAGCGAGGCGCGGTCTGTCCTCAACACGGTTCTGGCGATCCTGGCGCTGGTCGTGCTGCGCCTGGTTGCCGCCGCCTACACGCCGCTCACCTTCGACGAAGCCTATTACTGGATGTGGTCGCAGAGTCTGGCCGGCGGTTATTACGATCATCCGCCGATGGTCGCGTTCGTGATCCGTCTCGGCACCCTGATTGCCGGCGACACCGAACTCGGGGTGCGGTTGATTTCGATCCTGCTGGCGCTGCCGATGAGCTGGGCTGTGTATCACACGGCTGCGATCCTGTTCGGCAGCCGCCGGCTGGCGTCGACCTCGGTGATCCTTCTCAACGTCACGCTGATGGCGGCGGTCGGCACCATGATCGTCACCCCGGATGCACCGCTGCTGGTGGCTTCGAGTTTTGTGCTGTTTGCGCTGGCCAAAGTGCTGCAGACCGGACGCGGCGCCTGGTGGCTTGCGGTCGGCGCCGCCACGGGAGCGGCGCTGCTGTCGAAATACACCGCGCTGTTTTTCGGGCCGGCGATCCTGATCTGGCTTGTCGCCGTTCCAAAACTGCGGCGCTGGCTCATCTCGCCATGGCTATATCTCGGCGGCCTCGTCGCGCTCTTGATGTTTGCGCCGGTCATCCTGTGGAACGCCGATCACGGCTGGGTTTCCTTCATCAAGCAGATGGGCCGCGCGCGGATCGCGGATTTCCGGTCGGCCTTCATCGCCGAGTTGATCCCGACGCAGATCGCATTCGCGACACCGCTGGTGTGGATCCTGGGCGCGATGGGGCTTTACGCGCTGTTCAAGCGCGGCGCCGGAGCGCTCGGGGCACGCGCGCTGATCAACACGACGTTCTGGACCATCGTCGCCTATTTCGTCTGGCATTCGCTGCATGCCCGCGTCGAAGCGAACTGGTTCGCGCCGGTCTATCCGGCGTTTGCGATCGCGGCCGCAGTCGCGGCCAAACTGACGCAATGGGACGTGCGCCAGCAGCGCGTGGTCGATTTCTGCCTGCGCTGGGCGGCGCCGACCGGCATCGTGATGTTTGCGCTGTTGATCGTGCAGGCCAATACCGGCGCGCTCACGGGCTATCGCCGCGACGCCACGGTGCGCAGCGTCGGCGTCGGCTGGCGCGAACTGGCGCGCGAGATCGAAGCGGTGCGGGCGCGCACTGGTGCTTCCTGCGTACTCGCGCCGGATTACGGCACCACCGGCTGGCTCGCCTTCTATCTGCCGAAAGGCACCTGCGTTGCGCAGCAGAGCCAGCGGATCCGCTGGGTCAACATGCCCGAACCTGACGCAAAGCAGCTTGCCGGCAAATTGCTCTACGTTCACGAGGTCTGGCCCGGCGATCCCCTGAAGGACATGTTTGCCCGTGTCGAGAAGGTCGCCGAGGTCCCGCGCAGGCGCGGCCCGCTCACCATCGAAACCTACGCGCTCGATGTGCTGGAGGGACCGAAGGGCGAAGTGTTCGATCGCTCGCCGCCGCCGGAACTGGAGTAGGGAGCGTTCCCGGATTTCATTGACCGCGGACACAATTGCCATGGAACCCCCGCATGAATACGGGGGGATTTTGCGCATGCATCGCAATCATTTTGGCATGCCTCACATTGGCCGACGTTTAATCCGCATTTAACTAAAACTCGCCTTAATGACGCTCCGCGCCTCTGCGAGATGCTGCGGCGGAACTTTCCGGCCGCGGCAACAAAGAGGACCAAGTGGAACTGTTCTGGGCGCAAGGCGAATGAGTACGAGTACCGGTGCGTTTGGCCTTGCGGCCCACAACCGCAAGCGATCTTCCCGCAAAATCGTTCCCCGACACTTCTTCGGCAGCGCGGCCATCGCTGGCCTCGTGCTGGGCTGCGCCTGGACCGTTTATACCAATGTACTTGGCGCCAGCATCTATCCGTCGGTGAACAACGCGGCGTTCGACGCACCCGTCACCAAGCGGCCGGTCGCAGTTGCGACGCGTCCCGCGGCGCCAGCCTTCAATGAAGTGTTCGCGTCCGTTTCGGCACCAGCGCCTGTCTTGTCGAAGCCCGAGACCGTCCAACCTTCGATTATGTTTAACGAAAGGTTTGCAGCCGCGGCGCCGCAAAGCGAACCCTCGAAGGCGGCAGAGGTCGCGCCGCCAGCTGACGCGCCGGCACTCGCCGAGGCGTCTATGCCGGTAGAGGCATCGAAAGTCGCCGAAGCGCCGAAACC
Source organism: Bradyrhizobium erythrophlei (assembly GCA_900129675.1). Classification (GTDB taxonomy): domain Bacteria; phylum Pseudomonadota; class Alphaproteobacteria; order Rhizobiales; family Xanthobacteraceae; genus Bradyrhizobium; species Bradyrhizobium erythrophlei_A. Next base: position 5,385,024 of record FSRD01000001.1, read on the forward strand.
TGCGGCCGCAACAAAATTAGCGGAAGCGCCGAAACCAAAGGAAACGGCGCCCGCCGCCGCGCCGACCCGGGTTGCACTCAATGTAGCGGCGCCGACGCCGCCGCGGGCAGCCGAGACAAAATCCGCTGAAGCCAAGCCCGCAGAAGTAAAGACCGCTGCAAAAACGCCGGGTGACACCGTCCGCGACATGGCGCAACGCGCCAAGGCGGCCGTGATGTCGATTGCTTCCAACGAGAAGCAAACCATCGTCGAAAAATTGTGGGGCAAGCAGCCGCCGCATGGATCGCTGTTGTCTTATGCTTCTGCCGACGCCAGCGTCACCGGCAGCCTTCCCTCCACCCTCAACCAGAACCCGATGCTCGGTGGTTCGCCGCCCTATGACCGGCAGACCGCGGTCTACGACATCTCGGCGCGCATGGTGTATCTGCCCGACGGCACCAAGCTGGAGGCACATTCAGGCCTCGGCTCCATGCTCGACGATCCTCGTTCCTCGCGCATCAGGATGCGAGGCGTGACGCCGCCGCATATCTACGAGCTGACGCCGCGCGAGGCGCTGTTCCACGGCGTGCCGGCCTTGCGGTTGAATCCGATCGGCGGTGAAGACAAGATCTTTGGACGCAGCGGCCTGCTGGCGCATACCTACATGCTCGGGCCCAACGGCGATTCCAACGGCTGCGTGTCCTTCAAGGACTATTACGCCTTCCTCAATGCCTATCGTAACCAGGGCATCAAGCGTCTCGCCGTGCTGGCGCGGGTGGAGTGAGCCCGCGCGCGAGCGATCAAACCGCCGCGGTCTTGCGCAACTGCATCTCGATGCCGATCGCCGCCCTGGCCTGCGGCCGCTCCTGGAAGCGTTCGAGATAGGCGACCAGCGACGGCCACTGCGCCACGTCGACACCGCCATGCCCGAGCAATAGCAGCGCCCAGCCGAAATACGCGTCCGCTACGGTGAAGCGTTCGCCGACGAGATATTTTCTGCCTTCAAGATGTTCGGCGGCGACAGAGACGTTGTTGCCGATGCGTTCGCGCGCGCTCGCTTTCACCGCCTCGTCCTTGTACCAGAAGGTCGGAAACAGAAAGGCCTTGTGGATTTCGGTGCCGACAAAACTCAGCCATTCCTGCAGGCGATAGCGGTCGGAATCGCCGGGCGGCGGCGCCAGTCCGAGTTCCGGTTTGATGTCGGCGATGTATTGCAGCACGGCGGCGTTCTCGGTCAGCCGCTCGCCGTTCGAAAGCACCAGCACCGGGACGGCGCCCTTCGGCGAAACCGTCCGGAAGTCGCGGTCATCCTCCGGAATTTTCTTGTTCCAGATATTCACCAGATGATAGCGCGGCTCGATCCCGGCCTCCATCAGCGCGATCCGGCTCGCGAGCGAACAGGCCATCGGGTAGAAATAGAGCTGCAGCATCGTTGATCTCCCTGTCTTGTGCGGTCAGATCAGCGCTCCTGCACCGCGCGCGATGATGGCAAAGCGGTCGGACAGTTCGGCAAGCGCGACCTCGTGAATGGTTGCGGCCGATATCGTCCCGCCGCGCCCGTCGGGAAGGTCGCGGGTGGCGCAGCTATCGGCGTCAACAGTGGTGCGGAAGCCGAGATCGAGCGCGGCACGCGCGGTGGAGCTGACGCACATATGCGTCATCAGCCCGGCGAGGATGATGTTCTTGCGGCCGGTTGCGGCGAGACGCGCCTGCAGATCGGTGCCGGCGAAGGCGTTGGGCAATTCCTTCTCGATCACCGGCTCGTCGGCCAGCGGAGCCAGCACGGCGACGATGGCGCCGCGTTCCGCGGTGCGGTCGAACAGGCCGCCGGGCCGTCCGCGATGCGCGACATGAAACACCGCAGCGCCGCTGCTCCGCGCCCGCGCCAGCAACTTTTCGGCGTTCGCGATCGCTGCATCGGCATCGGGCAGGGCGATCGGGCCGGCGATATATTCGTTCTGCAGGTCGATCAGCACGAGGCAGGAATCGCCGAGCCTGGGAAGGCTGAGGTCGGCGCCGGCAAGCTGGAGCAGGGTTTTCGTGGCAGTCATGGTGATCTTTCAATCGCAGGCATCGTCCGCGATAGTGCGCCGGCGGCGGCCTGCTTTCACGCAGGAATATCGCAGCCTGTGGCTGCGTTATTGCAGGCGACGAGGGCGCTGTGATACGCTGCTGGCATGAACTGGGACGATCTGCGCATCGTTGCCGCGGTCAGGGACGAAGGCACCTATGCCGGCGCCAGCGCGCGGCTGCGCATCGACGAGACCACGGTCGGGCGGCGGCTGGCGCGGATCGAGCGCGCGCTGGGCTTGCGATTGTTCGAGGCCGTCGACGGGCTACGCAAGCCGACCCGGCAATGCGAGACGGTTTTGGCGCATGTCCAGGCGATGGCGGGTCATGTTGCCGAGATCAACAAGGTCAGTGAAAGCCTGCCGGGCCTGACCGGGCGCTTCCGGATCGCCTCCACCAATGCGGTCGCGGAAGAGTTGCTGTCGCCGCGCGCCGGCGATTTTCTGGCAGGGAATCCGGGGCTGAGCATTCAGCTGCTGACCTCCAGCGAGAACGTCAAATTCTCGCGCTGGGAAGCCGATCTCGCCATTCGCCTGCGCAAGCCCGACAAGGGCGATTTCACGATTTCAAAACTGGCGGAAGTCCGGCTCTATCTGATCGAGCCCGCGGCCGAAGCCGATGTCGACCCGGTGATCTGCGGCTATTCCGACGAACTCGGCGCCATTCCGGAGTCGCAATATCTGAAAGCGAAGGGATTGCACCAGCGCGCCCGCTGCATCAGCGACAATGTGCGGGTGATCCGAAGAATGATCGGGTCCCATCAGGCCGTCGGCATCCTGCCCGAATATTCCTGCCAGGAATTGCTGGCCGATCGCCGCCTGCGCGCAACGTTGCTGCCGCGGCGCCGCGACGTCTGGCTGCTGGTGCAGAACCATCTCAAGCGCGACCCCGCGGCGCGCGCGGTGATCGACTGGGTGCGTGATTGCTTCCAGGAGATTTCGAAGCTGTAGAACTCGCCTGCGGGAATTGACGGGCAAAAGCGCAATGTGGAGTTGCGCTTGGTATCAGCTTCGCTATTTTAACCGAAACATCCCGAGGGAATTCATGGCAACAATTGGAGAAGCAAGCCGGCCGTCGCGATGGATCAAGGTAACGCTTGTCGTCGCGGCCGTGATTTTGCTGTCGTTGGTATTTTCCCCGATCGTGTTTCGGACCTTCCTGTTTCAGCCCTTCAACATGCCAAGTAACGCGATGACGCCGACGGTTCTGTACGGCGATTATTTCTTTGTCTCGAAATATGCCTATGGCTACACCCATTATTCGCTGCCGTTTTCGCCACGGCTGTTTTCAGGACGCATCTTCGGGTCAGAACCGGCGCGTGGCGACGTTGTCGTATTCCGTCTGCCGAAAGACGACTCGGTCGACTACATCAAGCGCGTCGTAGGGCTGCCCGGCGACGGCATCCAGATGAAGGAAGGGCAGCTCTACATCAACGGCACCGCGGTGGCGCACGAGCCGTTGGCCGATTTTGCAGGCGGAGATTCCTGCGGATCGAACGACGGCGCCAGGATAAAACGCTGGCGCGAAACCCTGCCGAACGGCGTCAGTTATGAGACGCTGGACTGCGTCAAAAACGGCTTTTACGACGACACCAATGTCTACACGGTGCCGGCAGGCCATTTCTTCATGCTGGGCGACAACCGCGACAATTCGACGGATAGCCGCGTGCTTTCGGCGGTGGGCTATATCCCGCTGGAAAATATCGTCGGCCGCGCCGGGCTGATCTTCTACTCTCGCGCGTCCGGTTCAGACCCCGCCGCGCCAGGCGCTCGTTCCGAGCGGATAGGTACATTCATTCATTGAACGCCCGAGCTTCGTGGGTAATAACCACGCCTGTCTGCCATGGCACTCATTGCGGAGAAGCGACGGCCGCAGTCTTGAGAGCGGAACAGGCTCGTCGGCCGAGAGCAGCTTTGCCGTGTGCCGGAATTGGAACCCGTGGTTTCCCGCGCTCTTACGGTGTTACCCATGCGTATTTTATAGTTGCGTCCGGCGGCTCATTTGCCTCTAACTTCTCATGCTGCTACGAGCAGACAGTCCGCCTCGCGGCCGCGTTTGGATTTTATTGTTAGGGTGAGGGCGTATTTGAGTGAGTGCGCATAGCGAAAGCAGATCTGAACTTGGCCTAATGTCGCCGGTCGGCGACACCGCAAATGGTGAAGGCCGCGGCCTCACCGCGTGTTCCCCACAGTGACGCCTCGCGGCGGAATGGGTAATCGCCTTCTAGGATTATTGCCGGCATCGGACCTCGATCTGCTGGGGCTCGAGCTTGAGACGATCGCGCTCGATCAGGACGCTGTCCTTTCGCAGGCGGGTGACGATATCGAGTACGTCTTCTTCCCTCATAGCGGCGCCATCTTGCTGATGATCGACATGGCGGACGGACACACGGTAGCCACCGCGGCGATTGGGCGTGAGGGGGCAGTAGGCACGCTTTCGATGCTGGGGCCGTCACCTTCGGCCATTACCGCGGTCGTTCGTGCGGCGGGCACGGCCAGTCGGATCCCTGCATCCCGATTTCACGCCGCCTTCAGCCGGAGTCCCGCGATTCGGCATGCGGTCCAGCTTCACATCAGGTCGATGCTTATGCAGTTCCAGCTCGGCGCGGCCTGCAATGCGCTGCACCCGGTGGAAGCCCGTTTGGCTCGCTGGCTGCTCCAGCTTCGCGACCGTGTCGACGACGATATTCTCCCGCTCACCCAGCAGACGCTGGCGCAAATACTCGGTGTACGACGAACGACGGTAACGCTCCTGATGCGCAATCTCCGCGCGCGCGGGGCGATCAGGTCCGATCGACGAGGCATCTTAGAGATCGACCGAGCGCGGCTCGCGGCGACAGCGTGCGAATGCCACAGCGCCATGCGTCTCGAAGTCGAGGAGATCTTCTCGGCGAATACGACCCGATCTCGTGCGGCGGTTCTGCCCGAAAATCGGCGCATCCCTGAATCGGGCGATGCCATGTAGGTGCGTTTCCGCGCGACCGCTTAACCTTGCGGCGCGGCGTTCCCGGAAGGCCCTATCAAGAGCGATCCTCCGCCAAGCCAGGTTCTCTGCCGGCAACGGATGCCGCCTCGAGTTTGGCAAGCTCGCGCAGCACCTTCGCCGTCTGGCGCAGCTCGTTGCGCTCGGGGCCCGGCTTCAGCCGTCGGGCTTCGTCAAGAAAGTCCTTGGCCTGCAGCAGCCAAATGGACGTTTCAGCCGAGATTTGCATGCGCGCCATGGTGTCCCTCCATCGCGATCGTCACTTGATCTGTGTCGATGATTACGCCGGGGAGCCCGCGCTGCGACTCCGTACCCGGATGCTCGGCTCGTCGACCCAGGCTTCCCGCGCAAACCACGCGTGATCGATGCGGCAGATCGGGCATCGGGTGCGCGAGAAAAACACCGCGCGGCGCCCAAAGCTCTCGCGGTCAGTCTGGATGCCGGTAGGAATCGCGTGTCCGGTTTGCGGACATTTGACCATGACCATTCCCATGTAGTCCTCCCTCGAAATTGGACTTTGGTGTTTTTGCAGAAAAGTACCGGCCGATTGGAGTGCGCCTCTTGTCGGTGCGGTTACTTGGGGGGGCATCGCGCACCTTGTCTGATCGAGCATCGGCCAGTGGGGGCTGCATGCTCGCTGCTGGGCTTGTTCCAACCGGCCGGATCCCTCCTCAAACGAATCCTGGACGTGAATTGAGCGGGCTTTTTTAGCCGGCTTGGTGGAGAACCTTGGTGAAGTGCTTCCTGATCGGCTCGCCCGTTTCCGTCGCAAGCTTCTGGGCAAGCGCCCACAATTCCTTGTTCTGGTCGGATGCGGTGTCGAATGTCTTGCGCGTTTGCACCGCGGACAAGGCAAAGACATCGGTAGCTGACCTACTGCCGATGAGATGGACGAAGAAATCGAGCGCAGATGCGGCATTGGCGTTCGAGATTTCGAACACCTTGAGCCCGTAGTCGGTCGCGCTTCTGGCATTGCTCGAAAAGGTCTCGCGCAGCGCTTCCGTCATCTTCTCTGACGCGGCCTTGATCGTCTCACAGCCTTCCCGTGCGCGGGCCAAACTCTGCTCGGCAAGCTCGCCGCTCAGGCCAGGCAAGGCGATCTTCGAGAAGTCCAAAAACGGCGTCCCGAAAACATTCGTTCCGTTCAGCGTGACCTTCATTTCGCTTTCACTCACGGCACCATTCCTCTTCTCAAGCGAAAGCATTCCCCGCGACGCTCGCTTGCGTCACGAGAGCTCACGCTCCGTGTTGGATCAGTTTCTGGATGAGCTTTGATTAGCCCCGACACTACTTTGCGCCAGGAGAAACGGAACTGTCGGTTCGGTTTGCGACTCTCGGGCCAATTTTTTTTGAAATTGTCAACTCAAACAAACGTATATGTCAGTAGCGCGTGATCTGTCGCCTGTTTGTAGCTCGTGAAGTGTCGTGTTTTTGGTGCCCCCAGAACAAAGGGGGCACGATGGGCACGGCATCCATTCACGAGGGTGTACGACGGATGCGGTTTTCGGATTTGCTGGATCGGACGGAGGCGAAGGAGCTGACGCAGGAGGCTGCGTCTGAGCTTCTGGGGATCAACGTGCGGACGTTTCAACGCTGGGCGGAACGCTACGAGGCGGAGGGCGATGACGGGCTGATCGACCGGCGCATGGGCCGGCGATCACCGCGGCGGGCGCCGGAGGAAGAGCTGGAGCGGATGCTGGGGCTGTTCCGGGACAAATACGCGGACTTCACGGTGAAGCACTTCCACGAGCAACTGCAAAAGCGCCATGGCTATGTGCTGGGCTACACCGTGACGAAACTCGCCTTGCACGCGGCGGGCTTGGTGCGGAAGGCGCCGAAGCGTTCGGCGCACCGCAAGAAGCGTCCACGCCGGCCGCTGCCGGGCATGCTGCTACACCAGGACGGGTCGCGCCACGCCTGGATCGAAGGTCTGCCCGCGATGGACCTGATCGTCACGATGGACGATGCGACGAGCGAGATCTACTCGATGCTGCTGGTCGAGGGAAGAAGGGACGGCGTCGACGTTCCAGGCCTTGGGCGAAGTGATTGGCGAGCGCGGTCTGTTCTGCGCGCTCTACACCGATCGCGGCAGCCATTACTTCTACACCCCGAAGGCTGGCGAGAAGGTCTCGAAGACGCAACAAACCCAGGTGGGACGGGCTTTATCGCATCTTGGGATCGAGCATATCGCGGCCTATTCGCCGCAGGCGCGCGGGCGCTCCGAGCGGATGTTCGGCACGCTGCAAGGCCGGCTGCCGAAGGAGCTGCGGCTCGCCGGGATCAAGACGGTCGAAGCCGCCAATGCGTGGCTGAAGGCGCATTACATCGCCGAGCATAACGCGGCGTTTGCGATCAAGGCCGAACAGCAAGGCACGGCGTTCGTGGCCGACCGGCACGAGGCGTGGCGCGAGGCGCTGTGCGTGATCGAAGAGCGAACCGTCGGCAACGACAACACGATCGCATGGAGCGGTCGGCGGCTGCAGCTGCCCGAGAGCAGGCTCAGGCCCCACTTCGTCAAGGCCGTGGTCCGCGTTCACGCGTATCCCGATGGCACCGTGAGCGTGTTCCTTGGCCCGCACCGTTTGACGAGGTTTTCCGCCGACGGACAGCAGATCAGCCCCGACGCGCCTCAGCCTGGCAGCGTGCTCGGAGCCGTCAAGGACAAGCCCTTGCGGGCGCGCAAGCGCGCGTCCTTGACCGCTCCTGCGCGCGCCGCCGCCGAGATAGCGCGGGTCGGGGCGGAGAAACGGGCTTCAAGTCGAACAAAGAAACCGACCCGGAGGGCTAACCAGACCGCAATATCCATGGCATGACCAAATCGGCGGACCCGTCCACGCCTTCCGGATCCTCCGAAACTTAACAACGAAGGCGACAGATCACGAGCTACAAAAATACGACAACTTCACCCGCTACGGACACTCAAACAAACGTATATTTACCTAGGTCCTGTGCATAACAGGGATATCCAAGGGAGCACAAAGCATCCTCTTCGCCGTAGCGTTGCAAAAGAGCCTTCGGCGTTAATTGCGTTGCAGGCGGCCATCCGCGTCGTCTGCCCAAACAAAAACCCCGGCATCGCTGCCGGGGTTTTGCATTCTTGGATATTCGCCTGAGAGGCTGGATCAGAAGTCCATGCCGCCCATGCCGCCGCCCGGAGGCATGCCGCCGGCGCCTGCGCCGGACTTCTTCGGCAGTTCGGCGATCATGGCTTCGGTGGTGATCAGGAGAGCCGCAACCGAAGCTGCGTTCTGGATCGCCGCCCGAACCACCTTGGTCGGGTCGATGATGCCCTTGGTGACCAGGTTACCGTATTCGCCGGTCTGCGAGTCGAAGCCGTAGGAGTACTGATCCTTTTCGAGGATCTTGCCGACGATGACGGAGCCGTCTTCGCCTGCGTTGATCGCGATCTGGCGAGCCGGCCAGGAAAGCGCCTTGCGGACGATCTCGACGCCGGTCTTCTGGTCGTCGTTCTGGGTCCGGATCTTCTTGAGCTGCTCGGAAGCACGCAGCAGGGCGACGCCGCCGCCCGGCACGATGCCTTCTTCAACCGCCGCACGGGTCGCATGCATCGCGTCATCAACGCGGTCCTTGCGCTCCTTGACTTCGACTTCGGTCGCGCCGCCGACGCGGATCACCGCGACGCCGCCGGCGAGCTTGGCCAGACGCTCCTGCAGCTTCTCACGGTCGTAGTCCGAGGTGGTTTCCTCGATCTGCGCCTTGATCTGCTGAACGCGGGCTTCGATGTCGGCCTTCTTGCCGGCGCCGTTGACGATGGTGGTGTTCTCCTTGTCGATCATCACCTTCTTGGCGCGACCGAGCATGGCGAGCGTGACGTTCTCGAGCTTGATGCCGAGGTCTTCCGAGATCGCCTGACCGCCGGTCAGCACCGCGATGTCCTGCAGCATGGCCTTGCGGCGATCGCCGAAGCCCGGAGCCTTGACGGCGGCAACCTTGAGGCCACCGCGCAGACGGTTGACGACCAGCGTAGCAAGAGCCTCGCCTTCGACGTCTTCGGCGACGATGACCAGCGGCTTGCCGGTCTGCACCACGGCCTCGAGCAGCGGCAGCAGCTCGTTCAGGGACGAGAGCTTCTTCTCGTTGATCAGGATGTAGGCATCGTCCATTTCAACGCGCATCTTGTCGGCGTTGGTGACGAAGTAGGGCGAGATGTAGCCGCGGTCGAACTGCATGCCTTCGACGACGTCGAGTTCGGTCTCGAGCGACTTGGCTTCTTCAACCGTGATGACGCCCTCGTTGCCGACCTTCTTCATGGCATCGGCGAGGAACTTGCCGATTTCGGCGTCGCCGTTGGCGGAAATGGTGCCGACCTGGGCGATTTCCTCGTTCGAGGTGACCTTCTTGGAGTTCTTGACGAGGTCGGCGACCACGGCTTCCACCGCCAGGTCGATGCCGCGCTTCAGGTCCATCGGGTTCATGCCGGCGGCAACCGACTTGGCGCCTTCACGGACGATCGCAGCCGCCAGAACGGTCGCGGTGGTGGTGCCGTCGCCGGCAGCATCTGCGGACTTGGAGGCGACTTCGCGCACCATCTGCGCGCCCATGTTCTCGAACTTGTCCTCGAGCTCGATCTCCTTGGCGACGGTGACGCCGTCCTTGGTGATGCGGGGAGCGCCGAACGACTTGTCGAGCACGACGTTGCGGCCCTTGGGACCGAGCGTCACCTTGACGGCGTTGGCGAGGATGTCGACGCCGCGCAGCATGCGGTCGCGGGCATCAACGCCGAATTTGACTTCTTTAGCTGACATATTTGATTTCCCTGAGTTGTTGTCTGTGTCTCACCCTTTTGGGAGGCGCCACGCGGGCGCTCCTCAGGGTGAGCGGTGCGGCGAAAAGCTTAGGCGGCCTTCTTCTTGGAGGCGGGAACGTCGGTGAGGACGCCCATGATGTCGCTTTCCTTCATGATCAGCAGCTCCTGGCTGTCGATTTTGACCTCGGTGCCCGACCACTTGCCGAACAGGACGCGGTCGCCGACCTTGAGGTCGATCGGGATCAGCTTGCCGGCTTCGTCACGGCCACCCGGGCCGACGGCGACGATTTCGCCCTGCGAGGGCTTTTCCTTGGCACTGTCGGGAATGATGATGCCGCCAGCGGTCTTCTCTTCGGCGTCGATGCGCTTGACCACGACGCGGTCGTGAAGCGGACGGAATTTCATGCAGTCCTCCTAAGTTTCTGAAGATGTTGTCAGATTCTGGAAATTTGGCAGTCCGAGCCAGCGAGTGCCAGCACGGCTGGGCAGGACATAGGCCAGACTTGTTCGGGGGACAAGGGCTTCTAGCAGAAAAATTGGCACTCAAATATGACGCCTGCCAATTTCGTTCATCATGATTAATTCGGCGAGGGACCCGCCAAACCCCGTATTAGCACATGCGGTAAGCTGCTGCTAACGCGACATTTTTCAACAGATCGTTAAACATTTAGGCTTGTGATGGGTTGGTATCGTGCGTCACATTTCTCTCATGTGAGCGCATCTCCGCCGGGGTGGCTCGGTGCGGCCACCACGTGAAATGCGCCCCAGCAATGGAGGTTGGCATGGTCTCGCAGGTTGGAGTTGTTTCCGACGATTTCCGGAAGCAGGTGCTGGGTTACGGACTGACGACGGCGCAAATTCTCTATCGGATGCCGGATCATCCCTCGCTGCTGCAGACCTATGTCTGGCAGAACTACGATCTGTTTCCGAAATTTCCGGCGCTGAAGGACTTTCTGGCCTTCTGGCAGGAAAAGCTCGACGGCCCCTTGTTCTCGGTCACGGTCGCGCACTCCAAGCTGATCAAGCCCGCCGAGCTGCGCGCCGTCGACGGCGTGTTCAGGCTGCATTGAGCCAGGATCCGCAGGGTGGGCAAATACGCTCTTCGCGCCGTGCCCACCACGACATTGGGAATTTGTTGAAACACCTCTGGTGGGCTCGCTTCCGGCTTCGCTCTTCGAGCTACGCCGGACAGGTCGCTTAGCCCACCCTACGAAATTCGTTTTGTGTTAGCCTCCTCCCACCGAACGAAAAGGGAGGACACAAAAATGGCCAAGCAAAAAGCAACATCAAGAGCCGCAGCCAAAACCGCGGTGAAGAAGAAATGGTCGGGCCTTCGCAGCACCGCCAAGACTTCCTCGCGCAAGACCATCAAATCGAAGGGGCGCGTTTCCGCGGCCAAACCCAAGACAGTATCGAAGACTGCAGCGAAGGCGCGGCCGAAGCAGCGCATCGCCATCAGCCATCACCGCGAAGAGGATTTCAAGATCGACGGTTTGCGCGCTTATGCAAAATACCGCGATCTCGGCATCGCCGACGCGACCCATGGCCTGGCGCGGGCGCATGTGATCCGGCTGATCGGTCCATGCAATCCGGCGGAAGTGTCAAAGCTGCATTACCACGACGTCGAATTCCAGATGGTCTATGTGCTCAAGGGCTGGGTGAAGACCTACATGGAAGGCCAGGGCGAGACCCTGATGAAAGAGGGCAGCGCCTGGACCCAGCCGCCGCGCATCAAGCACCTGATCATGGATTATTCGGATGATGTCGAGTTGCTGGAAGTGATTTTGCCGGCGGAATTCAAGACGGTGGAATTGGCGTCGTAACACGTTGTCGTTCCGGGGCGACGCGAAGCGTCGAACCCGGAACCTCGAGATTCCGGGTCTGGTCCTTCGGACCATCCCGGAATGACAGCGGGGCCGTTACGTCAACACCCCCACGATCGCACCCATCAGGCACGTCGTCAGCGTGCCCGAGACGATCGACTTCAATCCCAGCGCGTTGATTTCGTCGCGGCGGGTCGGCGCCATGGTGCCGAGGCCGCCGATCATGATGCCGAGGCTGGCGAAATTGGCAAAGCCGCACATCGCGTAGAGCATGATCAGCCGCGAACGCGGATCGAGCGCATCGGTGCCGAGCTTTGACAGATCGACATAGGCGATCAATTCATTCAGCACGGTCTTGGTGCCCATCAGGCTTCCCGCGGGAATCGCCTGCGGCCAGGGCAGGCCCATCAGCCAGCACACCGGCGCCATGATGTAACCGAGCAGCCGCTGCAGCGAAATTTTGGCGCCGCTGATTTCGGGCGCCAGCCCCAGGATCGCATTGGCGAGATAGACCAGCGCCACCAGCACCAGCAGCATCGCGATGATGTTGAGCAGCAGCTCCAGCCCGGACGTGGTGCCCTTGACGATCGCGTCCATGGTGCTGGAGGCGACCTGGCCGGGATCGGCGTCGGCCAACCCGGGCGTCTCGGACGCGCCGCCGGTGCGTTTGTCCGATGTCTCCGGCACCATGATCAGGCTGATCAGGATCGCCGCCGGCGCGCCGAGCACGGAGGCGATGACGAAATGCGCGGCGGCGTCGGGGATCAGCGGCGCGAGCAGCGTGGCATAGAGCACCAGCACGGTGCCGGCGATTCCCGCCATGCCACCGGTCATCACCAAAAAGAGCTCGCTGCGCGTCAGTTGCGCCAGATAAGGCCGGATGAACAGCGGCGCCTCGACCATGCCGAGAAAGATGTTGGCGGCTGTCGACAATCCCACCGCGCCGCCAACGCCGAGCGTGCGCTCCAATAGCCAGGCCATGCCGCGCACGATCGGCGGCAGTACGCGCCAGTAAAACAACAACGTCGTCAGCACGCTCATCACCAGGATGATCGGCAGCGCCTGAAACGCCAGGATGAAATCCGCGCCGGGCGCCTTGAGGTCGAAGGGCAGGGCGCCGCCGCCGAGATAGCCGAACACGAACGAGGTGCCGGCGCGGGAAGCCGCCGAGATCGTATTGACGGCGTCGTTGATGGCGCCGAACGCCTTTGCCACCAGCGGCAGTTTGATCAGGACCAGCGCCGTCACCAGCGTGACCGCAAGCCCGATGGTCATTTGCCGGATTGAGACCGCGCGGCGGTTTTCGCCGAGCACCCAGGCGATCGCCAATAGCGCCAGAACGCCGAACGCCGATTGCAATTGCAGCATGATCCCCAAGCCCCGCTTTCAGCGATTATGGCAGCGGCGGCGTTCAAAGCGCAATGCCGGGCACGCCTGCCGGCGCGGCCATTGACAACGGGGCGAGGGTCGGTCACGGCGTCATATGCAAGAAGGAAGCGGGACCGCGCCTTTGGCTCACGCTTCGGACGCAGGACCGGTCGAGCCATGTCTTCCATCATGCCCCTGGGCGCCGGCGCTCTGCTCATGCATCGATCCTTTGTGCTGTTTCTGCTGTCGCGCAGCCTGTCGCGTTTCTCCAGCAAGATCGGCGCGGTGGCGATCGGCTGGCAGGTCTACGATTTGACCGGCAGCGCGTTCGACCTCGGCATGGTCGGGCTGGTTCAGTTTCTCCCCACGGCGCTGTTGCTGTTCGTCGCCGGCAGTGCCGCCGATCGTTACGAGCGCAAGCGCGTCGTGCAGCTTTGCCAGCTCGCCGAAGCACTGACGGCGTTGTTTCTCGCCTGGGGTGCCTATTCGGGCTGGCTGACGGTGACGCATATTTTCATTGCGACTTTCGTGCTGGGAACGGCGGGGGCGTTCGAGAGCCCGACGACATCGGCGCTGTTACCGCTGATCACGCCGCAGGGTTCGCTGCAGCGCGCGACCGCAATCTCGAGCGGCGCTACGCAAGTCGCCACCATCACCGGGCCTGCGCTCGGCGGCCTCGCTTACGCCGTAATGCCCAGCATGCCCTATGGCATCATGGTGCTGTTCTGGCTGTTGGGAGCGATCCTGACTGGCGGCATCCGCCTGCTGCAGCCGGCCGCGGTCAGGGATGCGGCGACGCCGGGCGATCTGTTCGCCGGCGTCAGGTTCGTTCGCAACAATCCTGCGATACTGGGAACGATCTCGCTCGATCTGTTCGCGGTGCTGCTCGGCGGCGCGACCGCGCTGCTGCCGATCTATGCGCGGGATATCCTTCAGACCGGGCCGCTCGGCCTCGGCATCCTGCGCGCAGCACCCGCGGTCGGCGCCTTGCTGATGACCGCGTTCCTGGCGCGCCACACCATCCACCGCCGCGTGGGCATGCGGATGTTTCAGGCCGTGATCGTGTTCGGCGCGGCCACCGTCGTGTTCGCGCTGTCGCACTGGATGTGGCTGTCGGTGCTGGCGCTCGCGATTTTGGGCGCCGCCGATACCATCAGCGTGGTGATCCGCTTCTCGCTGGTGCAGCTTTCGACGCCCGACGAGATGCGCGGCCGCGTCGGTGCGGTGAATTTCCTGTTCATCAACGCTTCAAACCAGCTCGGCCAGTTCGAAAGCGGCGTCACCGCAGCGTTGTTCGGCGCGATGCCGGCCGCCGTGCTCGGCGGCGTTGGCACCATCGCTATCGCGCTATTGTGGATGAAGCTGTTTCCGGCGCTGCGGGATGTGGAGAGGCTGGAGTAGGCCCGAGTCTCTCCACGTCATTGCGAGGAGCGTAGCGACGAAGCAATCCATTCTTCCTTTCCGCGGATAAATAGATTGCTTCGCTGCGCTCGCAATGACGATGGTAGACCTAGCCCCGTCCGACGAACGGCATCTTGCTGGCCATGACCGTCATGAACAGCACATTGGCGTCGAGCGGCAGGCCCGCCATATAGGCGACGGCGTCGCCGACGGCTTTCGCATCCATGCGCGGCTCCTGTTTCATCGTGCCATCCGGCTGCATCACGCCGGGGCCGGCAACCATCCGGTCGGTCATCGGCGTTGCCGCATTGCCGATATCGACCTGGCCGACCGCGATGTCGTACATGCGGCCGTCCAGGTTGCTGGCCTTGGTGAGACCGGTGATAGCGTGCTTGGTCGAGGTGTAGGCCGCGGAGAACGGCCGCGGCGCGTGCGCCGAGATCGAGCCGTTGTTGATGATGCGGCCGCCGCGCGGGGTCTGGTCCTTCATGATGCGGAAGGCGTGCTGGGTGCACAGGAACGGGCCGGTGAGATTGGTGTTTACCACGGCCTGCCATTGTTCGAGGCTGAGATCCTCAAAATTCACTGGCGGCGCGCCCATGCCGGCATTGTTGAAGAGAACGTCGAGCCGGCCATAGGTGTCCATCACCTTGGCGAACAGCGCTGCGATCGAGCCGGGATTGGTCATGTCGGCGGACACGCAGATGCTCTTGCCGACATTGTCGCCGAGCTTTTTGGTCTCTTCCAGCATCTCCAGGCGGCGCCCGGCGAGCACCACGGTGAAGCCCGCATTCATCAGCGCCAGCGATGCCGCGCGCCCGACGCCGGTGCCTGCACCGGTGACGATTGCGATCTTGTTTGTTGCCTCGGCCATGGTTTCCTCGCCTTCAGTTTTTTGTTTCTGTTTCGGATTTGTAGGGTGGTCTTGGAATGTTCTGGTGCGCCGCGCGCAATGCTGCCGACCAGCGCGAGCGCAGGTCGTGGAAATAGGGCTCGCCGGCCTCGATTCGGTGATTGAGATCGGCCTCGCAGGCATCCGCGCGCACCACCAACACGTCGATCGGGAGACCGACGCCGAGGTTGGAGCGCATGGTCGAATCCATCGAGATCAGTCCGGTTTTGAGCGCCTCATAGAGCTCGACGTCGTAATGCATGGCGCGGTCAAGCACCGGCTTGCCGTATTTGTGCTCGCCGATCTGCAAATAGGGCGTGTCGGTGGTGCATTCGATGAAATTGCCGGCGGTGTAGACCATGAACAGCCGCATCCGCGAGCCCTTGATCTGGCCGCCGAACAGGAAGGAGACGTCGAACGAGACGTCTTCCGATTTCAGCGCGTCGCCTTCGGTGGCGTGCACGTTGCGGATGGCGCGGCCGATGCGCTGGGCTGCCTGGAACATGGTCGGCGCATTCATCAGGGTCTCGATCTCGCCGGTGTGCGGGTCTTCAAGCCCTTCGGTCAGGGTCGACAGCACCGACTGGCTGATCGCAAGATTGCCGGCGCTGGCGATCGCCATGATGCGCTCGCCGGGCTTGGAGAAAATATGCAGCTTGCGAAAGGTCGAGACGTTGTCGAGCCCGGCATTGGTGCGGGTATCCGCAATCATGACGAGGCCGTCCCGAACCAGAATTCCGCAACAATAGGTCATTCCCAGTCCCCAAACGCGTCCGAGTTTCTCGGCGCCAGACTAGTAGCCAATTTCAGGGGGGCATCCAACCCCAATTCCCCGTGGCGCGGTATGCGTCCAAAGGGTAAAGAGACGCATTGGGCGTTGGGCGCAGCCTGCGCCTTAATGTGCGCTTTGGCCCTGGTGTCTCCGCGGTTTGGCGGCCAGGCTGAACCATGAGTATTGATTAAGCCCTCGGCCTCCGGCACGCTGGCGCCTCCAAAAAGAACAAGAATTTCGGGAGGCCAACATGCGCGCCAGCCGGCGGCTCCGCCGATTAGCCACAGCCATTGCGCTGCTGGGTTTTGCGATGTTGGCGGTGACGCCCGCCGCGGCTCAAAAAGCCGGCGGCACGCTCAGGCTCTATCACAACGACAATCCGCCCTCGACGTCGCTGCTGGAAGAATCGACCATCGCCTCCGTGATGCCGTTTGCGGCGGTGTTCAACAACCTCGTCGTGTTCGATCCTGCCAAGGTCCACGAGAGCCTCGAGACCGTAATCCCGGATCTGGCCGAAAGCTGGTCGTGGGATCCGACCAACACCAAACTGACGTTCAAGCTGCGGCAGGGCGTGAAATGGCATGACGGCCAGCCGTTCACCGCCAGGGACGTGCAATGCACCTGGCGTATGCTGATCGGCAAGGGCGATGCCAAGGATTTTCATCGCAACCCGCGCAAGGTCTGGTACGCCAAGCTGCAGGACGTCAGCGTCAACGGCGACTATGAGGCGACCTTCGAGCTCAGCGAGCCGCAGCCGAGCCTGCCGGTGCTGCTCGCGAGCGCGTTTTCGGCGGTGTATCCGTGCCACGTTTCGCAGGCCGTGATGCGGACCAGGCCGATCGGCACCGGTCCCTTCAAATTCGTCGAATTCAAGCGCGGCGATTCGATCCGCCTGGTGCGCAACCCCGACTACTTCAAGAAAGGCCGCCCCTATCTCGACGAGATCGCGGTGCGGACCATCGACAGCCGCGCCACGCGGATGCTGGCGTTCGCGACCGGCGATTACGACATCACCTTTCCCTCCGACATCAGCGTTCCCCTGATGAAGGACATCAAGGCGCAGGCGCCGAAGGCGATCTGCGAAATGACCACGACGGGAACGCAGATCAATTTGCTGGTCAATCGCGTCAATCCGCCGTTCGACAATCCGGAGATCCGAAAGGCGATGTCGCTGGCGCTCGACCGCAAGGCGTTCAACACGATCCTGATGGAGGGGGACGCGCGGTTGGGCGGCGCCATGCTGGCGAAGCCCGAGGGCGAATGGGGCATGCCGCCGGAAATGGTGGCGTCGCTGACCGGCTATGGTCCCGACACCGGCAAGAACATCGCTGAGGCGCAGGCCATCATGCAGAAACTCGGCTACAGCGACGCCAAGCCGCTGCCGATCAAGATTCAAACGCGGAACCTGCCGACCTACCGCGACCCGGCCGTGATCGTGGCCGACCAGCTCAAGAAGATCTACATCACGGGCGAACTCGATATTCTCGATACGCCGCGATGGTATGCCAGGCTCGCCAAGAAGGATTACACCATCGGACTGAACGTCACCGGCGTCAGCGTCGACGATCCTGACGGCAATATTGTCGAGAACTATTCCTGCAATTCGGAGCGCAACTACACCCAGTACTGCAATGCCGAGGTCGACAGGCTGCTGTCGGCGCAGTCGCGCGAGCTCGACCGGGACAAGCGCACCAGGCTGGTCTGGGACATCGAGCGTATCCTGGTCGACGACGCCGCGCGCCCGATCATCCTGCACTCATCGGCCGGCAATTGCTGGCAGCCTTACGTGAAGAATTTTCGCCCGCACGACAACAGCCAGTACAATAATCTGCGGTTCGAGGACGTGTGGCTGGATAAATGACGGCCGAAAGGCCGTCATCCCGGGGCGCGCTTAGCGCGAACCCGGGATCTCGAGATTCCGGGTCTGGTGGCTTGCGCACCATCCCGGAATGACGACGCTGAACCGCCTACGACTGGCTCTGCCACTGCCCCGGGCGCCCGGCCTGTTCGACCTTGACGGCCACTGTCAGCGTCTCGTTGCCGCCGCCATAACGGGTGCCGCGCACGGGGGCGGCGCCGAGATAGTCGAGCCCGATGGCGACGCGGGCATGCGCGTCGGTGGTGCAGATGGCGTTGGCCGCATCGAACCCGACCCAGCCCAGATCGGGCACGAAGGCTTCCGCCCAGGCGTGGCCGGCCTGCTGGTTGACCATGCCGTCGGAGCGCAGGAAATGCCCGGAGACGAACCGCGCCGGCACGCCGCCGGAGCGCGCGCAGGCGATGAAGATATGGGCGTAGTCCTGGCACACGCCGCGCTTGAACCCAAAGGCCTCCGCCGCGGCGGTGCCGCTGGTGGTGGGGTCCTCGTCGAACGTCATGTGCTCGTTGATCTGCACCATCAGCGCATGCAGGAAGCCGAGCACGTCGCCGTCCGACTCCGAGCGCAGCTCGCGGGCAAAGGTCGCCATCGCCGGATTGACCTCGGTCAGCGCGGTCGAACGCAGAAACAGGCTCGGCGGAAAGCGCTCGTCGGTGCCGCGCAGCACGCCGCCGGTATCGTGGGTTTCGATCAGGCCCTCGACATTGATGGTGAGTTCGGCGAGGGGCCCATACGTCAGCACATGCGTCACGTTGCCGAACGCATCCTGATGCATGTCGAGCCGCGAATCGGTCGAGACGTCGATCTGCCATTCGGCGATGTACTGCCCGTCATGGCTGGACGGCGTCATCCGCAGAATCTGGATCACGCCCGTGGCCGGCGGCTCGTAGCGATAGCTGGTGGAATGGGCAATTCGCAGGCGCATGGCAGACCAAAACGAAGCTGGAGTTTCTTTTCGTCATGCCCGGCAATAGCGCGAAGCGCGTCTTCGCGCCAGTTGTCCCGGGCATCCACGTCTTTCTTCCTGGTCCGCTCCCTAAAGCAAGACGTGGATGGCCGGGTCAAGCCCGGCCATAACGGTATCAGATGAGATATTGCTTGGTGATGATTTCACCCAGCCGTGAGTTGTCCGCAAGGAACTCCTGGATGAACTCATGCACGCCATGCTGGAAGATATCGTCCATATGGCTGTGTTCAAGCCGGTTGCGGACGCCGCGGGCGTGGCGCTGCGCGGCGCCCTGGCGGCCGTAGGCGACCCCGATCTGGTCGAGATTGCGGACCAGATTGCTGTAACAACTCGCCAGCGAACGCGGCAGGGTGTCGTTCAGGATCAAAAGATCGGCGATCAGCCAGGGTTTCAGCGTCTCGCGGTAGACCCAGTGATAGGCGGTCAGCGCCGATACCGAGCGCAGGATCGAGGTCCACTGATAATAATCCAGGGGACCGCCGACATGTTCCTCCTCGGGCAGCAGCACGTGATACTTCACGTCGAGAATGCGGGCGGTGTTGTCCGCGCGCTCCAGATGCAGGCCGAGCCGCGAGAACCAGTAGGCGTCGTTGCGCAGCATGGTCCGATAGGCCGAGCCGTCGAACCGCAGCGAGGTTTCCTGCACGAAGCGCAGGAATTTCGCGAGTTCCTCACGGGTAGAGGTGCCTTTGCCCCAGACTTCCTGCAATTCGATCCAGGCCGAGTTGATGGTGTCCCACATCTCGGAGGTCAGCGCGGTTCGCACCGAGCGGGAATTCAGCCGTGCGGCCTCGATGCAGTTCTTGATCGACGAGGGGTTGGAGGGTGAAAACGCCAGATACTCGACGACGTTCTGTTCGTTGGCTTCGGAATAGGCCTCGTAGAAGCTCGCGCCGACTCCGGCGGTCAGAAGTGCCGAGTCCCATTCGTTGGTCTTGCCGATATAGGTGGCGGGCAGTGCGGTGACGCGCAGGGTCGCGTCGATGGTGCGCGCGAGATATTCCGCTCGCTCGACATAGCGGGCCAGCCAGTACAGGTTTTCGGCAGTGCGCGACAGCATGCGAGGGTCTTGCTCTCTATTCGTCCAGAATCCAGGTGTCCTTGGTGCCGCCGCCCTGGCTGGAATTGACCACCAGCGAACCTTCCTTCAGCGCCACGCGGGTCAGTCCGCCCGGCACGATGGTGACGTGGTTGCTGCCAGTCAGGACGAACGGACGAAGGTCCACATGGCGCGGCGCAAGGCCCGATGCCGTGCAGGTAGGGCAGGTCGACAGCGCGAGGGTCGGCTGGGCGATGAAACCTTCCGGCTCGCGCTTCAATTTATCGCGGAACGCCTCGATCGTCGCCTTGGTGGCGGCCGGTCCGATCAACATGCCGTAGCCGCCCGAGCCGTGCACTTCCTTGACCACGAGTTCGCTCAAGTTGTCGAGCACGTAGGCGAGATCCTTCGGCTCGCGGCAGCGAAAGGTCTGCACGTTCTTCAGGATCGGTTCTTCGCCGAGATAGAATTTCACGATGTCCGGCATGTAGGAATAGATCGCCTTGTCGTCGGCGATGCCGGTGCCGACCGCGTTGGCGAGCGTGATATTGCCGGCCGCATAGGCCGACATCAGTCCGGGCACGCCGAGCGCGGAATCCGGGCGGAAGGTCAGGGGGTCGAGGAAGTCGTCATCGACCCGGCGGTAGATGACGTCGACGCGTTTGAGGCCTTCGGTGGTCCGCATGAACACCTCATCGTTCTTGACGATGAGGTCGCGGCCCTCGACCAGCTCGATGCCGAGCTTGTCGGCCAGGAACGAGTGCTCGTAATAGGCGGAATTGTAGACGCCGGGCGTCATCAGCGCCACCGTCGGCTCGGCCGAGGCGCTAAGCGGCGCCACCGACCGCAAAGCCGCCAGCAATTCGTCCGGATATTTTTCCACCGGCGCGACGCGATGGCGGGCGAACAGGTCCGGAAACAGCCGCATCATGATTTCGCGGTTTTCCAGCATGTAGGACACGCCGGACGGCGTCCGCGCATTATCCTCCAGCACGATGAAATTGTCAGCGTCGACCCGGATGATGTCGATGCCGGCGATGTGGACATAGACGTCGTGCGGCACGTTCTGGCCGTTCATCTCCGGCCGGAACACCGGGTTCTGGAAGATCAGGTCCTCCGGGATGATATTGGCGCGCAGGATATCGCGGCCGTGGTAGATGTCGCGCAGGAACATGTTGAGCGCGCGCACCCGCTGCTTCAGGCCCTTCTCCAGCAGGGTCCATTCCTTCGCCGACAGGATCCTTGGGATCACGTCGAACGGGATCAGCCGCTCCTGGGCTTCCGCGTCGCCATAGACCGCGAAGGTGATGCCGATCCGGCGGAACAGCAGCTCCGCTTCCTGGCGGCGATATTCGAGCGCGTCCGGCGGCGTCTCCTTCAGCCAGCGGGAGAGCTCCTGGTAGGCCGAGCGGAGGTCACCGCCGAGGCCGTTCATCTCATCGAACGCAACTGCCATGAATCCCGACTGCCCTTGGACGCCATACGACACAGTGCATGACTTAACGGGATGGTAGCAAGGCCCGGGCCAGCGGGATATGCATTGGCCAACGGCATTTGCTATGGGTGTTTTGCGGTGCTGCCTGAAAAACTGGCTGCAGGGTGGTTATTTCGGCAGCAAAACCCCGTGACTTCAAGGCGTTGGCCCGGCAAGGTCGCGTGCAAAGGGTGAGGAAAAGAGACTATGAGTGAGATCGTCACGGCGGGAATTCTGGTCATTGGTGACGAGATCCTGTCCGGCCGGACCAAGGACAAGAACATCGGTTTTATCGCCGAATATCTGACCAATATCGGGATCGACCTCAAGGAAGTCCGCGTCGTCGCCGACGACGAGGCCGACATCATCGCCGCCCTTGATGCGCTGCGGCATCGCTACAATTACGTCTTTACCACCGGCGGCATCGGGCCGACCCATGATGACATCACCGCCGACAGCGTCGCGAAAGCGTTCGGCGTCGGCATCGACCATCACCCCGAAGTGGTGGCGCGGTTTCGCGAGCGCTGGACCGAACAGGATTTGAACGAGGCGCGGCTGCGCATGGCCCGCGTTCCCGACGGTGCCGAGCTGATCCAGAGTGCGACCATTCTCGCGCCCGGCTTCAAGCTCGGCAATGTCATCGTGATGGCAGGCATCCCCTCGATCATGCAGGCGATGATGGATATCGTCGCGCCCCGGCTGAAGTCGGGGGTTCGGATGCTGTCGGAATCGGTCCGCGCCAATGCGCGGGAAGGCGACATCGGCGGGCCCTTGCGGGAAATCGCCAATGCGCATCCCGACACCATCATCGGCAGCTATCCGTTCCAGGACGAAGACAAGAAACCGAACACCAATCTCGTCGTCCGCTCGCGCGATCCCGAAAAGCTGGCCGCTGCTATGGCGGCCGTGAAGGAGATGCTGGCGGGATTGAACGTGACCCGGTAACGGGGACGGCGACGGGATTCTAAAAATGCAGGAGAAGATGATGGCGGCAGATGCTCCGGAACTCAGCGCGGAGGAGCGGGCGGGCAAGGCTTTCCCGGTCTCATGGGACCAGTTTCACCGGGATTGCCGGGCGCTGACCTGGCGGCTCAACGAGGTCGGACCGTTTCATGCGGTCATTGCCATCACTCGCGGTGGCCTCGTGCCGGCGGCGATCGTCGCGCGCGAACTCGGCGTGCGCATCATCGATACCGTCTGCATCGCCAGCTACGACCACACCAAGCAGGGCGATTTGAAGGTGCTGAAGGGCATCTCGGCCGACACCGCGGCGCTCGGCGGCGGCACCGGCAAGGGCCTGCTGATCGTCGACGATCTCGTCGATACCGGCAAGACCGGGCGGCTGGTCCGCGACATGATGCCGGACGCGCATTTCGCCACCGTCTACGCCAAGCCGAAAGGCCGGCCGCTGGTCGACACCTTCATCACCGAAGTGTCGCAAGACACCTGGATCTTCTTCCCCTGGGATACCGCATTGTCGTTCCAGCCCCCGATCCGCGGCGACAGCGCTGCGTGACTTGATCGTCATTGCGAGGAGCGTCAGCGACGAAGCAATCCATGCGTCCGCATGCGCGGAGAGGTGGATTGCTTCGCGGAGCCTGTCATCGGGCGCGCATTCGCGCGACCCGTTGGCTCGCAATGACGGCGGTGGTCGATTGTGTGAGCCTTGCCATGCCTCTGCAAAACCGGGTCACGCCCTCAGGCGACATCATCGCTACGCCGCATCGCGGCCTGTTCACCGGCAATCGCGGCATCATCCATGACCCCGCGACCAAGACGCTACTGAACAAGCGCTGGTCCACCCCGGCGTGGATCACCTGCGTCTGCGAATTCAGGGGATGGCGGCGCAAGGTGATGGGCGGCCGCAGCTGGACCGAACTGTTCTTCCTCGACGAGGCGACCGCGTTCGCAGCCGGACACCGCCCCTGCTTCTTCTGCCGCCGCGACGACGCCAACCGTTTTCGCAGCGCATGGGAGCAGGGCAACGGTGTCGCAAAGGTTCTCGCGCGCGACATCGACGCGGTGCTGCATCGGGAGCGGCTGGATCGCGGCAGGAAGCGGCTGCATCCGCTGCCGATGCCGCTGAACGAATTGCCCGATGGCGCGATGGTGCAGGCGGGGGACGCGAGCTATCTGATCGCGCAGGGAAGGCCGCTGCGATGGTCACCGGCCGGCTATCGCGAGGTGGAGTGCGCGATCGAGCATGCAATGCTGCTGACGCCGCCTTCGACCCTGCGAGCGCTAGGTGCGGGGTATCGACCGGTGCTGCATCCGAGTGTGAGTCAATAGCGACAGGGCGGTCGGCGAGCACGGTCTACCAAGGGGACACGGGAACGCATGGTCGCCCGCGGAGATGATGAGCGACAAATTGAAAAGCGTCGGCGGACGTCTGTTCTGGAGCGTATTCCGGACTCACGCCGGACATCGCGCGAGGTCCGATTAGTGCCAACAACGGACTCATGCACCGCAGCAAACAACAGAACTATTCGATCACCTCGTCGGCGGTCGCGAGCAACGTCGGCGGCACGGTCAACCCGAACGACTGCGCGGTCTTGAGATTAACGATGAGTTGGAACTTTGTCGGCTGTTGTATCGGAAGCTCGGCCGGGTTCGCGCCTTTAAGAATGCGGTCCACATAGGCGGCCGATCGACGGAAGATGTCCGGCGCGTCCGGCCCATACGTCATGAGCCCGCCTTCGACGGCGAACGGCCGATAGACCGAGACAGCAGGCAACCGGGTTTGTACGGCGAACTGAGCGATCTGCTTGATGTGAGCGACGTTGAACGGATCGGGCGGGATGATCAGACTGCTGCCCGGCTGTTTCCTCAGAACGTTGATAGTCGATTCTATTTCATCGGGCGTGCCGACTGGCGTTGCGACGAGTTCGATGCCCGCCGGTTGGCGCGTGACTTCGATTTCACGGAGAAAATCGTAAAAAAAAGGAGTGGTCTTTGGATTGAACATCAGCGCCGCTCGGGTGATGTGCGGCTTTACGTCCCTGAGAAGTCCAATCCACTTTCCGATCAGTTCCGGATTGACGAAAGTGAAGCCGGTAATGTTGCCCCCCGGATGCGACAGGCTTTTCACGAGGCCGAGGCCTACCGGATCCTGCACCAGCGCGCAGACGATCGGAATCGAACTGGTGATTTTTTTCAGTTCCGCGACTGCTGGCGTGCCATTGGCGAGAATTACGTCGGGCGCGAGCGCTACCAACTCCTTAGCATATTGCCGAATGAGTTCGCTGTTGCTGGCCGACCACCGGTAGGGAAAATAATGATCCGTATGGAGTTGCAGAGAACCGCATAGAGTCTGCAAGCCATTGATCGACCACGAATTATCTCCATATAATGCCATAGAGATTTATTGGCATTCCCACACACCATTGGGACAAAACCGGGGACACCATCGTGGCACGCAAGATTCGTCATTCCAGCCTTGAGAGCCGCACCGCGCGGCTGAAGCTCGCCGTCCGGCGCAAGCCCTACAACGGCCCGGCGCTCGCACGCGGCGTGCTGCTGCTCTATCGACGCAACAAGGGCAACGGTTCATGGGTGCTGAAGGCATCGAACGGTCACGGCGCTTACTGGACCAAGGCCATCGCCGAGGCCGACGACCACGACGAAAGCAACGGCAAGGCCATCCTGACATTCTTCGAGGCGCAGGACGTCGCCAAGAAACTGGCGAGCGGCGAGGACGGCAACATCGGCAACGCGCCGATCACGGTGGATAGCGCGCTAAAGGACTACAGGCGCGATCTGGAAGCGCGCAGCGCCAATCCGTACAATGCCGACTGGCCACGCCTGCACCTCACCAGCGCGCTGCTGGCAAAGCCGGTGCAGTTGCTCGCAGCCACCGAGCTGAAGCGCTGGCGTGACAGCCTGCTCGGCACGATGGCACCGTCCACGATCAATCGGCTCGGCCGTTGCCTGTGCGCCGCGCTGGAGCTGGCGAAGCAGCACGACGAGCGCATTCAGAACCGGCAAGCGTGGGAAGTCGGCCTTGCCGTTTTGCCGAATGCGCAAGAGGTGCGGAACGTCATCATCTCTGACGGGAAGGTGCGCGAATTCGTCGCCACCGCCTACGGGCTCAATCATCAATTCGGGCTGCTGGCCGATACGCTGGCGATCACCGGCACGCGGCCGAGCCAAGCGGCGCGCCTGCGCGTCGAGGATTTGCACGATCACCCGGTGCGGCCGAAACTGGCGATGCCCAAATCAGCTAAAGGTGGCAGCAGAAACCGCAGCGCGAAAAAGACCGAGCGCTATTCGGTCCCGATCACCGTGCAGTTGGCGGCCAAGCTGAAAGCGGCGGCGAAAGGTCGCGCCGACGATGCGCCGTTACTTTTGCAGAGCGACGGCCGTTCGTGGGGTGACAATCCGGGCCAGAGCTATCATCGCGACGTGGACAAGGTCGTTACCGACATCGGGCTCGATCCTGACGAGGTGACGATGTACGCGCTGCGCCACTCCAGCATCGTGCGCATGCTGCTGCAGAACGTTCCGATCCGTCTCGTGGCGTCGCTGCACAACACCAGCGTCCGCATGATCGAAGCGCATTATTCGCGGTTCATCGTCGAGCACAGCGACGAGATCTCTCGTCGCGCGCTGCTGCAGCATGAGCCGCCGAGCGGCCACAATGTCGTGGCGCTGGCCACTTGATCAGCGGGGGTTCTCGTTGCTTGACTACCGTTCCGGAACCATGAACGAGCGGCAACCGCGGGCGCTGAATACACGCCCCACGACAAGCGGGCGCGTAAACACGATGCTTAGCTACTTTCCGGCGCAAAATTGACGTTTCCGGGATTGAGGTCAGTTGGTTGCCGCAAAACAAAACCCGCCGGGGTGAGCGGCGGGCCCGAGTTGGCTTAGATTGAGGCGCCTACTGGACGGATTGTTTTTCCATTGCGCGACCGATGTTGACGATGTTGTCGGCGATGACGCCGAGCCCGACCCAACGCTTCATTCCGGCATCGCCTTTGTAGTGGCAGCGATCGAGCCCGTGTCGCCGCTTGACCACGCTGATGCGTCCCTCGCATCCGGTCCGCCATTTCTGTCCGTTGCGGAACCAGCGCTTCCTCTGCTCTCGTTTGCGCTCGGGGCTCTTGGTCGAACGGTTGGGAATGCAGACGCGCTTGACGCCCTGGGCGTTCGCTGCTGCCTCGTTCTTGGCGGAGTAGAATGCGGCATCTGCTGCCACCATGTGCGGCGGACGCCCCAGCATTGCTCGATGCATCTCGATGGCGGCTATCAGCAGGTCCGAATCGCTCGGACGCCGATCATAGACCTCGTAGTCGATCACGATCTGGTCCTCGGCCTCCTGCAACTTCACCATCTTGCCGAACTCGTTCGGCTTGCCGGCCTTGCCTTTGCGAATGATCTCCGTCGATGGCTCGAACAGGCTGAGTATCTTGCCTTCGGCGTGTGTGTCGCCGCGGAAGATACGCGCTCTCGTCTGCTTCATCACTTGCTTGACCAGCGGCACCATCGCGTCGAGCTCCTGGCGCAGGCCTTCGAGCACCAACTGCTGCAGGACGTTCCTTGCGCGCTTGGTTCCTCTGGCGACCTCTTTGGAGAACCGCTTCGCCTGTCCCACCACTCGGCTGGTCGCATTGAGCAGCTTGCCATAGGATCGATTGAGCTTCTCCCGGCTCTGCTTGGCTCTGGAGCGCGCCGCCCGGGCGATGTCCAGGACCCGCAGCTTCACGCTGCGACTGCGGTCGCGCAGCTTGGCGCCAGTCTCGCCGGCGATCTTGCCAATCCTTTTCATGGTGCGGATCAGAACCCGCACGCCATCGCCCAACAAGCTCGAATCGGTCGGATAGTGGACGTTGGTCTCCACCACGGTGGTGTCCACGCGCATTCTGCGCCCCGCTGCCAACCCGTTGGCTTGAGCCAGCTTCACCAGCCTTTGGTGAATCTGCTTGACCACCTCGGGCCCCACTGCCAGACCCCAACGTCCCATCGTCTTTGCATCGGGTGTCTTGCCGGCGCCGACGCGGGTGAAGTCGCGGTACACCAGATTGGCGCGCACCTCGCGCTCCAGCACGCCATAGCTCCAGTTGCGGATGTGCTTGAGGATCAATAAGCGCAACACCATCTCGGCCGGCGCGCCCAACCGACCGCGACCGCGGCTCTTGGGATGCCGCCTCGCCAGCGCTTCGTACACCGCAGCTACGATCTGTTCATCCGCCAGCACCCGGTCGGCGTGTCCCATCCAACCTTCGCGAAGATCGCTCACTTCTTCGGCGATCAACCCGTCGCCAAAGCTGAGCTGCGCTCGGCGCATCTCAATCACGCTGTCCTCCCGAGCGCCTTCGACGCGGCTCCGGACGCAGCAAATCATGATTGAGTTCGCAAATGGTCTCGATCGATTGCTTCAGCTTCTGATAGTTGCTCAGCCAGCGGCGAACCTCGGCGACGCGCTCGCGACGCACGCTGAGTTGCCGCGTGCGTCCACCAGCATAGGTGACCGTCAGAACAAACACCCGGTGCCCTTCGCCACGCGCGCATTTCGGGCAGTCTTTGGTATGTCGGACGCTGCGCTCCAGCAGCGAGCCACGCAGCAATTCGCCGGTGACCGGCAGCTTGCCGACAAGCTTCTCGCGCGCTCGAAGGGATCGATCTCGAATCATTCACAAGAATGAATCAGACCGCAGTCGCCCCTGTCAATTTCAAATCTGTCCGACCTTGCAGTTTTCCATGCCCTGAGCGATTCTCCCGCAACAACCGAGCGCTTCAATTTTGCGCCGGAAAGTAGCTAGGACTGTCTCACGCTTCACCTGATCGTGAGAGCCAGTAGCACAACAGAGTGGTATCTTGCAGTTAGGAGTTTTTCGATACTGCGCCGGTCGATCCGACGCATCACGAAGCGCTCGCTTCATCACGGGCTCAGCCCGGAAGCCGACCGATCAAAGATTGGGACGGACGGAGGAGCGCTGATGCCCATCCCCCACACTGTCATTTCACCCCACAGGAATGGGAGGCCATCCGGGCTGTTCGCCGCACATGGCCTGACGAAATCGACTGGCTAGAAGTTCGCCGCGCGATAGAAGAGGCTGGGCGAGAGTTTTCAGAGGTCTCTGCCCAGAGAGAGCAAAGGAAACGATCGTGAGAGCCAGCAGCGCTACGGACAAGCACTGCTGCTGTTAACCTCCGCCTACGAGCTTTTCGACACTGCGCCGGTCGATCCGACGCATCACGAAGCGCTCGCTTCATCACGGGCTCAGCCCGGAAAGCCGACCGATCAAAGATTGGGACGGAGGAGCGCTGATGCCCACCCCCCACACAAGACTCTATCATTTCTGCACTGGGCGGCCGCCGTGGATTGTCGGTGCAAAGGAATTGAGACCCAATCGCAATCAAATCGGTGGCTTCCCAAGTCCCGACGTTCTGCGGGCGACGACACGCAGTCAAGGCGATCGCACCGCGCCCGGAATGCAAGGCTACCCCACCGAGTACATTGCGGAAACCGTGTCGCTGGCCGATTGGCCTGGCACGACGATGGCACCGTGTGCATCATGACATTCAAGGCGTTCACCCGGGAGCAGTGGAACGCCATTCGCGCGGTCCGCGACGACTGGCCGGAGGGCATCGACTGGGAAGAGGTCCGCCGCCAACTCGTGCAGGCCGGGCAAGAGTTTTGGCACATGCGAGCGCATCGACTAAGGTTAGGACCGCCAGCGAAATTGTTGGGGAAGTTGCGCGGCGCGATGCTTCAAATTGGGAAGCTACAGACCACGCTGAAAGCGCTGCCAGAAAATTTTGTTCGCAATGCCCCAGACCCTTACGTCGAGTTGCTGCAGCAGGAGCTTCAGAAATGGCTTGAGACCTATGAATACTTTTGTGGACCAGCGTTTAGAGGACGCAAATATGTTTATCGCGACTTTCTGTATGCAAATCTGCTGTATGTTTGGATAGGACCACTATCCGTAGAACCGTCGTTTTCTCGAAAGCTCGACAACACGCCCTGCGGGCCAATGATCGACTTTTACACGCTCACGCTAAAGGCCATTCTCGGCAAGGCACCCGGGCCATCTCGGATCGCCAAAATAATCGAGCGACGCCGCTCGCTCGCTCGCAAAACTTCCCCTTTCGGCCGTGACACGACGGTTTAAAAATCCAACTAGACGTGCTGCATTCCAGACTGCACCTACGTAGCCACATGGACACGGAGGACAATGCATGGCGCGCCCTGAAGTTACCGGCCGCAAATCGCTTG
The DNA here is from genome assembly GCA_900129675.1 of Bradyrhizobium erythrophlei. GTDB lineage: Bacteria > Pseudomonadota > Alphaproteobacteria > Rhizobiales > Xanthobacteraceae > Bradyrhizobium > Bradyrhizobium erythrophlei_A. The sequence continues at coordinate 5,414,656 of FSRD01000001.1, forward strand.
ATAGCGCGGACGACGCCGACGCCTACAGCGTCGACGAATTTTGCACGCGTCATCGCATCAGCCCGCAGCTCTTTTACAAATTGAAGCCGCAGGGTCTGATGCCCGTGACGTTCAACGTTGGCACGCGCGTGTTGATTTCCAAGGAAGCGGCTGCTGCATGGCGTCGCGAGCGCGAGCAGGCGGCGCAGGCTGCTGAGCGCGTCGCCTAGCTGCATCTGAGAAGAAAAGGCGGCCCGCCAGCCGCCTCTCCAATCTCCCCCACACGGAATCGCTTCGAATGTTTGTCGGCAATACCAGCGTGCCTGCGGGCGCGCAAGATTTACCTGCGCCGGAAACGGCCGTCTGGCCCTTCGCGCCGCTGGCGGCGCGCAGCTACGATGCCTTGGTGATCGATCCGCCTTGGCACTTCAACACGTGGAGTCTGGCCGGACAGACCAGCAAGTCGGCGTCGGGGCAGTATCGCACCATGCCGCTTGCCGAGATCATGGCCTTGCCGGTGCGCGAATTGCTGAAGCCCGACGCCATCGTGTATCTCTGGGCGACTGGCGCCATGCTGCCGCATGCGCTCGCAACTCTGCGGGCGTGGGGAATCGTCTACAAAACCAGCTTTGTGTGGCGCAAGGTCACCCGCAACGGCAAAGTCCGTTGGGGCACCGGGCGCTGGGCACAGAGCGGTCACGAGCTTGTTCTGCTGGGCGTGGTCGGCAGGCCGCGCTGTTTTCTCCTGCCGTCGATTTTCGATGGTATCGCCCGCGAGCACAGCCGCAAACCAGACGAATTTTACGGCATCATCGCCAAGAAGACGCCGGGGCTGCGCCGTGCCGACGTGTTCGCGCGTGAAAAGCGTGAAGGCTGGGATTGTTGGGGTGATGAGGTCGGGAAATTTTCGCCGCCCCTTTGCAGCACCGAGCGCAGCTCGATCCTGATTCCTAGCCACGAGCAGACAGGAGTGCAGCCGTGAACGCACCCCTGTTCCCGTACAGCATTCGTCAGATCGCCGCCGTCATGGGGGGCGATGTTACCGGCCGCGACTCCTGCAACGTCCCCGGCCCCGGTCACAGCAAGCAGGATCGCTCGCTGGCCGTCCGCATCACGCGCACCGGCTTTGTGGTCCATAGCTTCACCAACGACGACTGGAGGGATTGCCGTGATTACGTGCGCAGCAAACTCGGCCTGAGTGACGATTGGCAGTCCGACAAAGCACCGCCGCCGGATACGACCGGCGATGATCTGGAGCGCCGGAAGAAACTGGCGCTCAAAGTCTGGTCGGATTGCATCGATCCGCGCGGGACGCTCGCAGCGCGTTACCTGCGCGAACATCGCGGGCTGCACTTGCCCGATAGCACCGCCTACTCGGTGATCCGCTTTCACGCGGGGCTGCGCTATGAAATCGGCAAATATCTTCCGGCAATGGTGTGCCTGCTGCGCGACATCAAGACCAACGAGCCGTGCGGAATCCACCGCACGTTTCTCGACCGTTACACCGGCAAGAAGATCGACCGCAAAATGCTTGGCATCGCCAGGGGCGCGGCGATCAAGCTCGACGCCGAGCCCTCCTCGGCGCTCACAATTGGCGAAGGCGTCGAGACGGTGCTGGCGGCCCGCGCCGCTGGTTTCACGCCCGCATGGGCATTGGGATCGAGCGGTGCCGTGCGCTGCTTTCCGGTCCTGAAGAATCTGCGCGAGTTGACGATCCTGCAGGAGAACGACCCGACCAGCCGCCGGGACGTCAAGACCTGCGCACGTCGTTATCTCGAAGTGCGCCGTCCAGTCAGCGTCGTCGAGCCCAAGATCGGCAACGACTTCAACGACTGTTGGAAGGCGCGCGGATGAATAAGCCGTACGCCGTGCATCGGATGATGCCGAACGACATCGTCACCGAGGACAGCGCGGCCCAGCAGTTCGTTGAGCTGCATGACGACAAGCTGCGCCACTGCCATTCTCAGGGAAAGTGGTTCCTCTGGAATGGCTTCCATTGGGCGGTCATCAACACCAACCTCGCCTTTCATTGGGCGCGCGAATTGGCCCGCCAGCTCGCCGAGAACGAGGACGATCGTAGGCGTTACAAGATCAGCGCCACCAGTTTCGCTGGCGGCGTCGAACGATTCGCGAAATCCGACCCCAAGGTCGCGGTCACGATGGAATATTGGGACCGCGATCCTTGGCTGCTTGGTACGCCGGGTGGCGCCGTCGATCTCCGCACCGGGCTGTTGCGTCCTGCTGCGCCGGATGAAGGCATAACCAAGGTCACGTCGGTGACGCCGGACAACAGCGGTTGCCCGCGCTGGCTTCGCTTTCTGGTCGAGACGACCGGCGACGACGGCGAGTTGATCCGCTTTCTGCAGCAATGGTGCGGCTATTGCCTGACCGGCATCACGCGCGAGCACGCGCTGGTGTTCGTCTACGGCCCCGGCGGTAACGGCAAGTCCGTGTTTCTCAATACGATCACCTCGATTCTGAACGACAATGCCGTGACGGCCGCGATGGAAACGTTCACCGCCTCGAACAGCGACAAACATCCGACCGATCTCGCGATGCTGGCCGGTGCGCGCCTTGTCACCGCGAGCGAGACCGAGGAAGGCCGCGCATGGGCCGAGGCCCGCATCAAGGCGTTGACCGGCGGCGATCCGATCACCGCCCGCTTCATGCGGCGTGACTTCTTCACCTACGTGCCGACCTTCAAGCTCATCGTGATCGGGAATCACAAACCCGTCCTGCACAATGTCGATGAGGCGGCCAAACGCCGCTTCAACATCGTGCCGTTCACCCTCAAGCCCGCCCAGCCGGATCGCCAGCTTGAGCAGAAGCTGATGCAGGAAGCCTCTGGAATCCTGCAGTGGATGATCGACGGCTGTCTCGACTGGCAGCAGAACGGGCTGGTCCGCCCGACGTGCGTCATCGAGGCCACGGCCGAGTATTTCGGCGATCAAGACCTGTTCCGGCATTGGCTCCATGAGGAATGCATCTGCGAACCGGGCAACATGGACATCTCGGAGGCCAGCAGCGTCCTGTTCACGTCTTGGTCCGGCTACGCGAAGGCGGCGGGAAATAAGCCGGGCACGTCGTCGACTTTCAAGGACAATCTGACGGCGGCCGGGTTCAAGTTTTACCGGGGCGCGAAGGCTCGGGAGTTTTTCGGGATTCGCCTGCGCCCGAAGCAGGCATGGGAATAACGCATGAGGAGATGGATCGCTGACGGCACTGACAGCGCTGACGCATTTTCCGGTTTAGTCGCTTACGCGCGCGCGTGGAGCGTCAAACCGAAAATGGCGTCAGCAGCGTCAGCAGCGTCAGAGGTCTCGCCACCCCATGGATAAGCCAACTGCGGCGGAATTTCCGCCGCGCTCGCGATGATGAAGGGCCACATCATCGCGGGGTCACACTGGTCCCGATAACGAGAGAACTGATGACTGCAATGCTGAGTAAGGACCCATATATTCTGATTGAAATGCCGGACGAATGCGATTGCCGCTTCGTCGGCTCTTGGCTTCTGAAGGTGGCAGAAGCGCAGAGCTTCTGGTCTCAGATGTCGGACCATCCTGCTTTTAAGGATTCGGCGTCGGCGCTGTGTCTCGAGTCCGCTGCACTTGAGGCTCTGAGCGCATTGAAGCAGACGAACTCGCCCTTCCACTCCGGTAAAGCGAGCCACGTGCTGGGGGTTGATCTTGAGTTCTTCGGCGTTGAATTTGCGGTCATGATCCAGCTCGGCTTTTTCGTGCTCGCCGATCAGACATTTCAGACGACCGTTCCAGAATCCGCCGATCAGACGTATCATATGACCGTTCCAGAATCCGTGACGTTTGATCAGGTGCAGCGCGCCGCTTTGAACGTCGCGGCAACAAAGGCATCCGGCGAGATTGTGCAGCCGGAGCGCCTGTTGCGCACGCTGCCTCAGGCAGAAGCCAGGCAACTGGCGAGACTCCTTTAAGTACCAGCTTGTCCCGGTTCGGGTCCTTCCCGGACCGGGGCACGTCTCGGGTAGCGCCCGCGCGCTGACTATGACTAGAGCATAAAAATCCCTATAGGGCTACAACAACAGCATTTTATTCCCCTGATAGCTTGGAGAGTAGCTCATATGGAAGAACTTTTCTCAATCAACAAGGCGGCATATGTGCTCGGAAAAGATCGGAGCCAGATGGGTATCAAGGCAGTCAACCGCGCTGGACGATGGCGTCGATCACCGCCGCGTTGGCCTTAACACCTCAAGCCCGACGCAACGCCAGCAAGAGCTGGGATCGGTACCGCATCCCGTCGAAGGCGCTCGGCGAGCTGCGGTTCAACTTCGAGAAGCAGGTCGCGCTGATCTCCGTCGAGCCGTCGCTCGATAGGCGCCGCGAGATGGCGCTCGCGCTCGCGCCGCGGCTCCACGAGTATCAGACAACCTATCTTGACATCGGTCGATCACTCCGCATCGCGGATGATGACGTGCTCGGCGCTCGGGCCGAATTGATTTGGTCGGAGATGATGGATGAGGTCTCCGAGGCGGCGGCATGGCCCCGCCACGGCGACGACTTCTTCATCAAGATGATCGAGGCCATGCCGTCTCACTCCGATGATTATGAGACAGCGTGATCGGCGGTGCACTCCCTCGCGTTCCCGCGGCGGACATCGAAATCAAGCCCGGTCAAACGCATAGGTGATGGCGTTGACGGTAAAGACGAAAAGAATCCGCTCGATGCAATCTCAGGACGGGGAGCCCCGGGGTTTCGAATTGGTCCGAATGGTGAGGGGTGAGGTTCCTCACAAAAGCCGAGCTGAAACAATAATCCGCAGTGTCGTCTACGAGGTCATGGTGGATGCTGGTTTTCGGATCAGGCCCTTCGGGCGAAAGCTGCACTAGTGGCCACAGATAAGGGAGTAGTGAGACGTGTCGTGTGAATTTTCTCGAGAACCTGGGTGCGGGGGCAACTGTCTGAGCATGGCAACAGATAAAGTGCTCAAAGATGTTGATGTGAGCAACAAGCGGCGTCGATCCAACATCCGGCGGGTCGTCGATGACCTCACCGTGCGCGAACGAATGATGGCGCGTCTGGCCAAACAGATCGGGCGTGGCGGTGAAGTTATCTATCACGGCACCCGCGCTCTGCCGAAGGTCATGCGGTCCGGGAAGCTAATGCCGCCCGATTTAGCAGAATGCACGGTTTCTTTCACCCGCTCCCCCGAGGTCGCTGCCTATTTCGCCTGCCTCTTGGGCGGCAAGCAAGACCAGCATTCTCCCGGCGTGCTGATCTTGGACAAGAGCTCGCTTCGCCAGCGCTATCGAATTGAGCCTTACCGTTATGATGATGCGTGTAACGAGTGTGAGGAAATTGTTTGGGGTCGCACAATCAACGTCCGCCGCCACCTGCTGGGTGTGGTGAGCGAGTCGCACGTGAGTGAGCTTCTGGGTCGAGATACCAGGCAGCATCTACCGCTTGGGTTCGTAGGGTGGCCACAAGCCGAGCAACACGAGTTCAAAGAACGCCTGCTGGATGACGGGAGGAACTTCGTCGCGGAGGGCCGTGCGTCGGTTCGACGCCGGATTATTCAGGAAAGAGAGAGCGGAGCCAACGTGTAGACCTCCGTTTGACTGCTAGGCTGAGGTCGCCACCTGTTGTCCACAAGCGATGCGCCTGGTATTGCACTGGGCGCTAGCGCTCTTGATAGCGGCGGGACCCGGATCCTCTGGCGTGATTTGGATACAGTTTAGAAGAGCGTTGCCGGTATCATCGTCACTCGTGAATCGACCCATTTGGCTAGGCGATTGTTGCACCCATTTCAGCGAAATTCGTCTGGCATTATGGCGGCCGATCGCCCCCTTGTTGCGATGGTCATTGATAATCTTGACGTCTTGATTAAGCGCTTGGTTGCTCGTAGATTAATAACCGCATCAAGAGAGGGGCTGACGCCCTCGCCAACCTGCCGAATCCGGGCAAGGTGGTTTCCCGCAAGGGAGATGCGGCCAATTCGGCAACGAAACGGGTCGCGCGAACATCAGCCCTCCTCGGGATACCGAAGGAGGGATTTTTATGTCTAAACGCAAGTCCGAGGCCCCGGCGACCGGTTCGACTGACCTAACTTCGACTGGCTTGCTTTGGTCGGAGGTGCCTGGCTCGCCGTGTCCCTATACCGAGTGGCTGGATGGACTTCATGGCCCGGCGAAGGACACCATGCCGTCCGTCGATCAGTTCCCTATCCCCGAGGCGCTTTTAGCCCTTCCTGTGTTGCACGCTGACCGTCCACGCAGGTCAAAGCCAATGGCCGGTGTCAATGGAGCAACGCAACGACTGGCTGATTGCCGCCCTGGAGCTTGGTTGATCAGCCCTTTCACCGGCTGGCGGTGGGCCAAATGGCCCAATGGAGAAGTTGGCTGGCTTTCGGCCGATACGGTGCTGCCAGACGTCCTCCGCGTGCGATCACGGAACGATATTCATTAGCTACCGCATTGAAACGGTCGACGTAATGTCTTCAAATCTTGATCACCATCACGTCGGCGAAATGACGCGAAGGAGCATCTTTATTGGTGCAGCGTCGTCACTCATCTTCGCTCCTTCAATCGTGCGGGCTGCGAGCCTAATGAATGTGCGCGGCTTGATATTACCGATGCAGCGTCCGTCGGCGGGATTCGTGGAACGCTTGCGATTTCAATATTTAGACGGAGCGTTGAGGCTCGGCTGGGACGATCAACGCGACGGACGAGTGGTTGGTGGAATTTCTGAGGTTCAGGCGATGGAAGCTGTCGCTTGCGCGCGAAAGAACGGATGGCTTCCAATTTCCCGTTTTGCCTCCAATCTCATCAAGACGGATTCACGTTGAGATCACGAGGGGCATTTATTGATCGACAAGTTCAGGTGTCGTGATTTTAACGTCAGCGGCGCCGACTGGATTGCCCGGACGAAGCGCTCTTCAGTGAATGCCCCAACCTCGACATTTTCGCCCAGTCACTAGGTCAGCGTTTCCTTGGTTTGAATCATATTAGGCAGCCTCGGCGAGTTTGTAAGACCAAGTGTGGACGACGGGGTGGCGATTGACGTCCTTGATGCCGAGCATGATGCGCTCCTTTAGCTCCTGCTTTGATGCCACGCGGATGTGGCGCAGGACGGAGCGGGCGAACTTGGAGAAGAAGCCTTCGATGAGGTTGAGCCAGGAGCCGTGCTTGGGCGTGAAGGTGAACGCGAAGCGGCCCGCCGGTTGAGTGGCGAGCCAGGCTTGGGTTTCTCTGGAGATATGCGCCGAGTGGTTGTCCAGGATCAGCTTGATCGCCGTACCGGCCGGGTAAGCGGCATTAAGAAGTTTGAGGAATTCGACAAACTCGCGGCTGCGATGGCGGTCTTTGACCAGGGCGTGGACCTTGCCGGTGAGCAGATCGATCCCGGCCAACAGGCTGAGCGTGCCATGGCGCTTGTACTCATGGTCGCGTGAGAATGTCGCGTAGGTGCCAGGCACCGGCGGCAAATCCGGCGACGTGGTCGCGATCGCCTGGATTCCCGGCTTCTCGTCGTAGGAGACAATCGCCACCGGCTTGCGCGATGTTTTAGACTTTTTCTTCGCCTTCTTCGCCTTGGCAGCGGCCTTTTTCAGGACCTGGACCTCGCGATAGACGCACAGAACTTCCGCCATCTTCTGTTCGAACTCGGCGTCGCGGCGTTCCAGATAGTAACGTACCTTATGCGGTTTGATCTCCTCTTGACCGAGAATCTTGCACACCGTGCCCTGGACAAGATTGGCGAGGCATCCGTGTCCCGCTGCCGCCCCGTGTTCGCGCGCATGGCGCGCCAGCAGACGCGTCGTCCACAACTCGTGCGGATAGCCGTGATCCTTGGCCTTGTCACACGCCAACGACACCAGCCAGGCTTTGGCCTCCGGCGTAATCGTTGGCTCCTTGCCCGGTCGGGGTCGGTCATCAAGCGCCATCAACGGCCCATAGGCCAGCGCCCGCTCGATGCAGCGTTGGACCGTCTGGTGATGCATCCCCACCCGCTGTCCAACGGCAAAAAAAGACGGGTTCTCGCGATAGGCCAGAAGCATCTGCGCACGCTGCACCCGGCTCGCCGGCTCGGTGCGGGACCGGGAAATGCTGATCAGACGCACAACGTCCTCATCTGTCATCACCACCTCAAGCGCTCGCCGCCATGTTGCCATGATCTCGCTCCTCGTTCAGCTCTTCTCAAACGAGGAATCCACCAACATGCTTCCCGTTCCATAAATGCTGGCATTCTCAATGCCGGTTTCATGGAATCGATCGTCTAGTCGTCCGTGACGCCGCGGTGCTCGTTAGTTTGCGTCAGGCGTAGTATGTTGCTGTCTGTCGCCCGCGAACCATCAGAACTTGAGCACGGTGCGCAGGCCGAAGACCGCCGCATCCCTCAGCAATTTCCCGGGATTGGCACCCAGTGGGTCGGTCGCACCGCCACCGGGACGGAAGAAGAATTGAAAATTGGCTGCAGGGTCCAGCCCGAACTGTTCCGGACGGGTGTCGCTTCGAGATGCATTGTGCGGGAGCAGGATCGGGCGGGATCTTTTGGATGGTGGTTTCTGCCAGGGGATCATGAGCGGCTGGTCATCCGGTGAATCGGAAGCCTCGTCGGCGTTGTCCGATTTGAGTCTGATGACCAGCTAGTCCCTGTGTACAACAATTCCGGCGACGAGCTGTGCGAGGGCCTCGCGGTCCCCCAATCGCACCGCGCAAGATGTCGCTCTGTTCTGTTTTGCGGCAAGATGTTTCCTCAAGGATTTTACAACGGTATCTTCGACGTCAGCGGCGGGAACGCGGGAGACCAATCCGGCTGACGCAGTTTTCGCCTCTCTATGCGGGAAAGGCGTCGACACGTAGTAGCGATAGCGACCACCGGCTTTGGTTGCATGGGTCGGAATCATGCGATGTCCGGCGTCGTCAAACAGCGTTCGAGGTAGCGCCGGAAGATTGATCTGACCAGTTCAGCTTCTTCTTCGACGATGGCGATCTTGCCGTCGTTCATCTTATAGCCGAGAGGAAGATTGCCGCTTGCGAAGTCAAGGATGATCTTCGCCACCCGTTGATCGAGTGCGACGCACAGCAAAACACCACGCTCGCCGGGCACCAACGCGTCCCGATGATCGCAGAGCCCCGCGATGTAGGTGGCGACTGTCGCTATTGCTTTGGACTTTCCGCCTCTTCGCCCGACCACGCCGGCAAACTGTTCGATACGTTGCAGCGGCTCGTGCTCGCGGCCGGTCAGCTTGGTGAAGATCGCGCGCTCGTCCTCCCTGAGCTCCTCGCCCATCGCCGCAATCAGCAGCGCCCGCCATGACCTCCAACTGTCGCCCGCGATCGCGGTGCCGAGCAAGTTTGGCTGCGGCGCTTCGCGACCGAGTTAGCACGCGAGGAAGCCCGCATGCTCTGCGACGAGCTGATGGCGGAAGAAGCGATGGCTCTGATCAGGCACGATCTGATCGCTGCGTAACCTATCTGCCTTCTAGGGCGAAAGTTGTTACACCCAGCGGGAACTACTCAGATTTCGCATTAATTCTTTTGGATGATGCACTGCCCGCCGGCACTTTTCAAGTTGCCGCAGAACTGGGCCGCCTCTTCGGTGGATCCGAACGGGCCGACCATGGTGCGGTAATAGACCCCCTTATCGCCGAGATCGGCGCGCTTGATGACCGGCGGACGGGACCCCAGCGCGGCCGGAAACTTGTTTTGCAGCGCGCGGTAGGTCGCCTGCGTGTCGGCCTCGTTCTTCTGCGAGGAGACCTGAACCAGATAACCGCCGCCGGCCGAGGGAGCCGTCTGGACGGCATTGGTGGCGGCGAGACGGGTCGGCGGCGCCGGATCGGATGCTGGCTCGCTGTGTGACGACAGCGTCAGCGGTGCGTTGGCGCCGGCATTGGCGGCCGATGGGTTACGCTGGGCCGGAGCAGTTGGCGCGGACGCTGATCGGGCAGCGGGGTCCGGTTTTGCAGGTGCGGCCGCACCCGCCGGGATCCCACCGTTCTCGGCGGCATCGCCCTTCACGGTGAGCGCCTTGATCTTGCGCGGCTCGTTGTTCGGCATCGTGCCGTTCGCGGCCGTCGCCAGCGCCGGGCCGGTGGGAGAAACGCTCGCAGCCGGCGGCGGGCTGCTGTTCTGGTTCAGCGGCGGAAATTCCACGAGCGACGCGCCGGACCTGGAATTGACGTCAACCGGGGCTTCCTCGCGCGATACCAGCTTTTCACCGCCGTCGCCCGGCGGCATGCGGTCGGGGATCTTGGAAGCGCCACCATCAGACTGGGCCGGCACCACCTTGGTCGGGCTGTTGTCGGCCGTGATGATCGGCGGCTCGCCGCTGCGCGGAGAGCCAACATAGGTTCGATAGGCGAAGGCAGCCCCCGTCCCCACCACGGCCAGTGCCAGCACCGCGGCAACGGTCACGATCCTACCGCTGCGAGTGCGCGGCTCCGGCTCTTCCTCATAGTCGCGTTGATAGGCGTAAGGATCGTCCCGATAGGCCGGATCGCGAGCATTTTCCTGCTCGACGGATTTGATCGGGCCATAAGGCGCGTCGTCATAGCGTGACGGATCAGCCGGCTGCTCGTCCGTGTCTTGTTGTGGCTCGTGATGGTCCTGTTCTGACGCTGCGGCTGGCGGGGCCGCGTAGCGGTGCAAAGGATACACGGGGCTCGGCTGCTCCGGCTCTTCGTATTCCTGCTGTGGCGGGGCTTCCTGCCTGGCGCGCTGCCTCCATGGCGGCGGCCCAGCGGGCGCGCTCGCTTCTTCCTCAGCGAGGGCGTATTGCGGGCGGACATTGGCCCGCGACTGCAGCGGAAGGGGGGACTTGGCCGGGGTGCCGAACGGATCGGTCTGCCCGGTCAGCTGCGCCAGTTCCGCCAGCGGATCGCTCTCGCCGCGCACATAGGGATTTGCACCGCGATCATGGTCGGCGCCGGTAGGAAAAGGTCGGTCCTGATAATGATCAGCCATCGTGAAGATGCATCCCCTTGGGGGCAGCGGCAACCCGCCACGACCACCGAGCCGTGACAAACGAATTGGCCCCTGCCAGACACCGCATCTCGGCTGGAGAGTGGTTGCCGAGAACGGCTAAGCCCAATGCCAGAACCGAGACGACGCTTCGGACCGTCGCCGGCCGTGCCTTCATGGTGTCCGCATGAGGCACCGACGGCTACACTTTGAAATCAGCTAAAAGCTGAGAAATTAAGGCACGGGATGCCATTCATACGCGAAACACCTTCATCACCTCATCGCCCAGGTCATTGATGACCTTTACGGCGATACGACCTTTCTTCGGTTTATCGAAGGGACTGACAGAAAGTGCGGCCTTTGCACGGCGCACACCCGAATCGAACCTTTGCATCGCCCGCCAACGCATTAACCAACTGTTAACCAAGACCGCCGATCCTAACCATTCAATAAGAATGATGAGCCGACCGCGATGGATGCGATTGCGAAGGCCCCACGTCAATCATTCCGGATGCGAGGCCGTTCTTTCGTCGCGCTCGCCTTTTGCCCGGTCGTTCCGATCGCGGGCTGGCTTGAAGAAATAGATGTAACTCTTGCCCGTTCGCCCAGGTTTTTTGCCGGCAAGCCGGCGGTGCTCGATTTGTCCGCTGTTGACCTTAGCCAATCGGCTATCGCTCACCTCATCACAAGCCTGGAACAACGGAACATCCGCATCCTTGGCATTGAGGGCGTGGATGCCGCTCAGCTCACGACGCGCATGCCGCCTTCGCTGACCGGCGGACGCGACTGCCTGCTCGTGCAGAACGAACCGAAGAAGCCTGAGGCTAAACCAAAGCCTATCTCGCTGTTGCTCGACAGCCCAGTGCGCTCTGGTCAGTCGATCTTTAGCGAGGGCGACGTGACCGTGCTGGGTTCGGTCGGTTCAGGCGCGGAGATCGTCGCCGGCGGGTCTATCCATGTTTACGGAGCGCTTCGCGGTCGTGCGATGGCGGGTTCCAGCGGCAACGCTGCAGCTCGGATCTTCTGTCAAAAGATTGAAGCCGAGTTGTTGGCCATCAACGGCTACTACCGGACCGCGGAAGAAATAGACGTCGCCTTGCGCAATCGTCCAGCTCAGGCGTGGTTGGAAGGCAGCATTATGAAGATCACACCACTAAACTAATTCGGTCAGGGAGATAACAATGGCCAAAGTTCTGGTCGTGACGTCTGGCAAGGGGGGCGTCGGTAAGACAACCTCAACAGCCGCGCTCGGTGCGGCGCTCGCGCAAACGGGAGAAAAAGTAGTCGTCATCGACTTTGACGTGGGTCTGCGGAATCTCGATCTTGTAATGGGGGCGGAACGACGGGTCGTGTTTGACCTCATTAATGTTGTGCAGGGCGTTGCAAAGCTCTCGCAAGCGCTCATTCGCGATAAACGACTCGAAAATTTATGGTTGCTTCCTGCATCCCCTACCAGGGACAAGGATGCCCTGACCGACGAGGGGGTTGGAATTATTATTACAGACCTGCGCACCAAATTTGACTGGATTCTCTGCGACAGCCCAGCAGGCGTCGAGCGGGGAGCCTTGCTCGCGATGCGCTACGCCGACGAGGCGGTCATCGTCACCAATCCCGAAGTTTCATCGGTGCGTGACTCCGACCGCATCATTAGAATGCTCGATTCAAAGACAGTCAAGGCCGAGCGGGGGGAACGAGTAGAGAAACATGTACTGATCACCCGATTTGATTCAGCGCGCGCATCACGTGGCGAAATGCTCAGCATCGACGATATCCTTGAAATTCTCGAGACGCCGCTGCTCGGAATCATTCCTGAGAGCCAGGAAGTTCTGCTCGCGTCGAACGTTGGGTCGCCGGTTACTCTGAACAACGCCGCCAGTGCGCCGGCCCGGGCTTACACTGACGCGGTGCGTCGTCTGATGGGTGAGGCCGTCACGATGACCGTGCCGGTCGAGCGCAAAGGCTTGATGAACCGGTTACTCGGACGGAGGGCCGCATGATGAATCTGCTACGGCTCATTGGTGGCCGTACTGCTTCCGCGCCTGTTGCACGGGAACGGTTGCAGATTCTTTTGGCGCACGAACGCGGATTGCGCGGTCGGCCTGATTTGCTGGGAGTGCTGAGGGCAGAGATCCTTGCTGTGGTATCGCGGCATATCGTGCTCGATCCGGAAAAAGTCATCGTCAGGATGGACAGGAGCAAGCATGTCTCGACGCTTGAAGTCGATATTGAGGTGCCTACCGGTCTCGAGCGATCAGTTGCGGTCGCTGCTACATGATCGCCGACAGCGACAGCGACATCCCTGGGCCAGGGTTCAGCTCAGAAAGAACGGTAGTGCGGCGAAGGCCCGTGAAATCGCTCGATCTAGGACCGGCGTCACCCGTCTATTAACCAACGCAACTTGGCCTGCAGTTGCCGCCTGGTCATCATCAGCCGATTGCCGTCCGGTTCGTTCTAGGAGAACAGCCGATGTCCATTGAGATGCTGACATATGCCGCTCTAGGTGGCCGCCTGAACATCTCGCCACAGGCTGCTCGTTCGCTTACCAGGCGGCTCAGGTTGCCGCGCTTTCTTTCGGATGATGGCAAAGCGCTTGTGAGCGTTGATCTCGCTGAAATTCGGCATACGCCCCGCCCACGACGCGGTCGGGCGAGCAGCAGTGCCTTACTAGCGGCAAAGATTGAGGCATTGAAGGCGGAGATCGCCCGGCTCGAAACAACGGCAGCCGATCACAGAGCAGATTTCGAGCGCGAGCGCGAGCGCGCCGATCGCCTGGCGGTTGAGCTGCTTCAGGCGACTGCCGAAACTACGGCGGCCCAGGAGGTGACGGCGCGGCTTGAGGCATTGAAGGCGGAGATCGCGCGGCTCGAAACAACGGCAGCCGATCACAGAGCAGATTTCGAGCGCGAGCGCGAGCGCGCCGATCGCCTGGCGGTTGAGCTGCTTCAGGCGACTGCCGAAACTACGGCGGCCCAGGAAATGACGGCGCGGCTTGAGGCATTGAAGGCGGAGATCGCGCGGCTCGAAACAACGGCAGCCGATCACAGAGCAGATTTCGAGCGCGAGCGCGAGCGCGCCGATCGCCTGAAGGTTGAGCTGTTGCAGGCGACTGCCGAGACTACGGCGGCCCGGGAGGCGACGGCACGGCTTGAGGATGAGGTGGCGGCTCTGCGGACCGGTGGCCAAAGCGGCGGCTCGGTCGACGGCCACGGACAAGCTGCGCGCCGACTGGGACATCTAGCCGCAAGCATAGTGGAAGCAGACCGCAAGGCATGCAGGTAGCAAATCGTGCCCCGCATTCCTGTCGGAGCACCGGGAGGCAAACATGACCGACATCACCGATATTCGCGAGATGAAGGCGCGCATCATCGTGTTTGGGGTCGGCGGCGCCGGCGGCAACGCGATCAACAACATGATCGCGGCCGGGCTGCAAGGCGTCGACTTCATCGTCGCCAATACCGACGCACAGGCGCTTACCATGTCGATGGCCAGGCGCGTCATCCAGATGGGCACCCAGGTGACCGGAGGCCTTGGCGCTGGCTCGCAGCCCGAAGTGGGGCGCGCCGCAGCCGAAGAAGCAATCGATGTGATCCGTGATCATTTGACTGGCGCACACATGGTGTTCGTTACTGCCGGTATGGGCGGCGGTACCGGTACCGGGGCAGCGCCCATTATCGCCAAGACCGCACGTGAGCTTGGCATTCTCACTATCGGTGTAGTCACCAAGCCATTCCACTTCGAGGGCCAGCGCCGCATGCGCTTTGCCGAAGCCGGTATTGCGGAATTGCTGAAGGTGGTGGACACCCTGCTGATCATCCCAAACCAAAACCTGTTCCGGGTGGCCAACGAGAAAACCACATTCACCCATGCCTTCGCCCTGGCCGATCAGGTGCTTTATTCGGGGGTGGCCTGCATCAGCGACCTTATCGTCAAGGAAGGTCTGATCAATCTGGATTTTGCCGACGTTCTCGCCGTGATGCGCGAGAAGGGCAAGGCCATGATGGGCAGGGGCGAGGCCTCTGGCGAGAAGCGCGTGCTCAACGCCGCTGTGGCCGCGATCTCCAATCCATTGATCGAGAATCCCTCGATCAAGCGCGCCAGTGGCCTCATAATCTCCATCACCGGCGGCAAGGACCTGTCGTTATTCGAGGTCGACGAAGCTGCCACCCGCATTCGCGAAGAGGCAGACCCGGACGCCAACATCATCGTCGGCGCGTCTTTCGATGAAGGTCTGGAAGGTATCGTCCGCGTCTCGGTGGTGGCGACCGGCATCGATAATCCCGATCCGACGTGCCAGACGCAACCGGCGGAAAGCTTCCTCACAGAACTCGCCGGCAGGCTGCGCAACGTCAGCCGTCACATCGTCAGCATCGAGCGTAATGCACCGCTGCCGCCGCGGTTAGAGAGTCCGCCGGCCCCCCCAGCAGCCCGCCAGCCCGCAGGGCGGCCGGCAAACCCGAATTCGGAATATGCGCGCCATGGGGCTCCGCAGGGCCTCGATCCGTACCGCCGCTCCTCTCCTGCGCGAAATTTAATCGATGAAAACGTTCTCGATATCCCGGCCTTCCTGCGCCACAAGGCCAGTTGAGCGGACGCAACTCGCCTCGGAGGCTCGTGCAGAATGTCGAACAGCAGATCGCTAGAAAGCGGAAATAACGCGAGCGAACGGATCGCGCGGATCGTTGAAAACCCTCTACTCTCCCGTGGCTTGTGATGAAAGGCATAACTGAGAACGAGGCCGCCGATCGCGGCCTTGATTTCAAACCGCATGGTCAACATTGGACGCGGGAGCATATTGTCCGAACTACCCGTTCACCATGCGGCGTAGGGTTGCACCGGAAGTTAGAGCAGGAGCCGAGCGACGAGGGCTGTGTCGACCGACCCGACGCTGAGCGACCGGCTGGATGATCTGGTGTTCGCGGGATGACTGCGATTGGTGCGCGCCTGACCAAACCTGCTAAGCCCCCGCCTATGGCGGGGCGAAAACAGGAAGTTTTACAGCTACGGGAATGAAGTCATGAAGTCTCCTTGGGGAACCGCCAAGAACCCTCAAGGAGACCATGATGGAAGCAGAGTTCAATCATCTTAATCACGCGACCTGGGAGTGCAAGTACCACGTCGTGTTTACGCCGTTTGGCTCAGATATATAAGGGTGCGGACAGTACGAGATACCGGCCCAAGAGGGCAGGCTCAATCCGTCTGCGCCAGCTTTATCGTTGAGACCGGCCACCTGCCCTCGTGACCTCTGACCGAAATTCGCAGACCGTGTAATTCATCGAGCCAGATTTGGTCCACCGTCCCGGCTATTCCGTCAGTCAGGATGACGGCTTTGCCAACAAGCTCGGTTTGAGCGTGGTCGAATTCGGCAAGGATGGAGCACGCGCGCGCTTTAGCGGTTGGCATTGTCTTGGCTCGGTTGGATTGCATGGAGGCCGCGCGGTCGCACATGAAATCGAGAAACGCGTGGCGGATACGCGCAAAAGGAATGTCAGCCTGACCTTGCTCCAAAATTAAGTGCAACAAAGGCCGCAACACGCCGCCCGAGCACATGATCCGGCTGACGGAAACCCGCGAGATCGCGCCCTATCCATGGGTGTATCCGGATGAGGATCGGTGATGGAAGCGGACCTTGCAGCGGCGCGCGGGAAGCCCGCCCATGCGTTTACGAAAGAGCCCGGCAAATTTCCCCGCGCACCCGGTAAACGCATCAGCGGGCCAAATGGCGCGTTTCAGGAGTTACTCAAAATGAAAACAACGCGACGGCAAACAGCGCCGTCGATCCAAGCCCCGCAACGATCATCAGCACAGTGAATAGACGGCCGTCCTCCTGACTTAACTCGCTCATCGCCGACATTTCCAATACTTATGCCGACCGATGTAGAAATAGCGCCTGCCTTTATCGCCACACACCGGATCATCGTTCAACTCGACACGCGTGGTGCGTATCTTTGGTGCTTGCGCCGGAGGCTCAGCGGTGGTGGCGAGGACAGGCTGCGGCGCGGACTGCGTGGTGGTTTGCCAGCGCTCCTCAAATGGGACTGGCGAAACTATCGCGGGCGGCGCCGGTGGCTCGTCGGGGATGACCCGTATCGTTCTGATCGGACGAGCGATCAGACTGGCAGCGGAATGATCCGGTGCGTGATTTTCGCTTGTCTGGAGCAAGACCCCCAGCGTTCCAACGCAGCACAGGCCGCCTGCGGCTATCGTGTACTTCAGCGGGAGCACCAGCTGTAGCGGTTGCATTCAGGCATCGAAAAGCAACCCGGTCAGCTTGTCCAGCTGGCCGGGTTGGAATTTTGATAAACTTTTATGACGGAGATCAAGCGGCAAGATGCATTGCGACTTCTCCGTGTTGCACCGGCTCACCAATGATCCGCCGCAGTTCGGCTGCAACGCCGTTTAGCACCGCGCGCTTCTCCTTCATCCGCTTCGAGTGGTTGTAGACCTTGTCGGTAACGCTGGGCACGATCTGCTCCAGCTTCTTGCTCGCGGTATGATCGAGGCATTTCGCGATCCAGGCATCATCGAAGCCGAGCTCGCCAGCCAATGTCGCCGCCGTCCTGCGCAGATCGTGCGGCGTGAATGGCCTCAGGCCGAGCAGCGCGCCGATCCCGGGCGCCGATCAGTGTACAACGCTTGCTTGCGGATTGCCGCGCGATCATTGAAACCGCAAAAGTGCACGTATTGGCACCGAATGATTCGGATACTTTCGAAACGCGGTGGCGTGCTATCGGAATGACGTATTAAGCGTCGGCTTCGCCGACGTCGTCTCGAAACGACTGAATCGCGCCTATGGATCCGGCGATGTCCGCAGAGGAATTAGCCGGGATGCGGACGCCTAAACAGTGCGGTGAGCGCACCACGTCCGCACTTCTTATGATGTCGACGAAGCACCTCGCGAGATTGCGCGCACCTACGCTAATGCGCTCAATGCTCCCTCGCTCCGCAAAATTATCTAGCGGCCATCTTTAGCTACCCTCATCCATCAGCACTCGCTGTACGACGCTGGTGCCGACCCTGAGCATCTGACCGATCTTGAGCACAGCCCCGTCTTCCCTTCGGAGGGTATGGATTCGCTTTTCCACCTTGGCTCTGGTCATGCCACAGCGGTCCCCATCCTTGCTTCGTGCGTCATTTTTGCCATTGCCACGGGAAGCGGAACCCCAGCGGCTCATGACGCACCGCCGTCGGCTGAGGCGGTAGCTTATCCACAACCTGGGCGGTGCTGGTGCCTTGTTTCGTTGCCGCCGGGGTCCAGGATCGGAGTCAACCAAGGGAGAAAGGCATGCGCAACAGGAGAGCGGCGGAAGTAAATGCCGATATTGAGGCGCGGATAGCTCAAATCGAGCAGATGACGTTAGACCAGATCGCAGTGTTTCAGTGCAGAATACTGACCGACATCACCACGGGAAGAATCTCGCCAAGAGAAGCCAGCGCCATAGATCGCGCTCTCAGGAACAGGCTGAAAGCGATTGAGCAGGAACTGCGCGAGGCCGGCTGAGGCGAAAGGGCGCGAGGCTTCGGCCGCAATGATAAGTTGGAAATTGGCCGGGCAAGGCTAACGACCACGGGGGGAGTCGCGCTGCCCCGTCCGCTCATAATGGCGTCGTCCGGTTCTGCGCGACGTAACTCGCATGACTACGCAGCGCGAGTTTTGGTTTTTTCTGACCGCATGACCCTTGCCCTTTTAGCAGGTTTCGTCGCTACCGTGTCAGCTGCGGCAGCGGGGCTGGCCAAGCTTTCGACTGATGCCGTGAGAATTTCGTGTTGAGCATTCAGCCAATAGATGTCCGCCTTGCCCTCGGGCTGACCATCGGCGATCCAGAGGTGGTAGGCACGTTCGCGAATTGCATCTTCCAGATTTGGCATGGGATTGTCCTTGCTAGTGCCCAGCCCCGGCAAAGTCTTGCTTCCGCAAGGTTAATGAAATCTTAAGGGGCGGGACGTGCACCGAGAGCAGGAGGCGAGGGCGGCCCGAGCGGGTTGTCAGATTGCGTGACGGCGCGGCGAGAGAATTGACCGGTCGGGCGTCGGGGCTGGAAGCGTCGGCCGAACATTGCGGGGGGCGGGGCGGCTCCGGTGATGGCAGGAGTGGAGAGGCCCGATGCCTTACCGGATGAGCGGTGAGTTGAACGTCTAGACCCAATCTCGGAATAGAGCGGCAACCTGTTGCGCGGTTCCTCCGGTTCCGGTTTGATATCCCTGGGGTGAGGGATGTCAAAGCGTACAGGCTGGAGCCGTGAGTTCGACGAGCCGATCGTGTTGCCGGACGGCCGGCAGCTCGTCAGGCTGCGCGACGCGGCAACCTATGTGACTGCGCTACCGAAAAAAGAAGCGACCCTCCCGGAATGGCAGGCCGCCATCGAAGCGATAATGCTGGTGGTCGAGCACGGCGGCCCCGCGATGTTTGCCCAGATTGGCGTCATGCGAGCGCTCAATCGCAACATCGAGCGCAACATCGAGCGCGAGTTCCAGATCGCAAGGACCATCACTGGGGCCGGCGTAAGCTGAAACGCGTCAGTAAGCCTGGCCTTGTAGTATTCCTGAGTGCCGTTGGATCGATTAACTGTTGAACCGCGTTCCTGAGGGTCTCAAGTGTGCTCAGGAACGCGGTAGGTGCGCATCTGTTCTCCTTGGAACGAAACTGCCCATTTATGGAAAGTCATTTCCGTTCTGGGCAGTTTCATTTGCCAGTTTTTTTTCCAAAGTTTCGGATGCCTTCCACGTTCTCTTCGATCCTCTTGCGAACCACATCGAAGGCCTCTTTCTGAGATTTGGTGGCCATTTCCGCTAGTTCTCGCATGTCAGCCAGGGCCTTTTCGAAACCCTCTTTGGCGAGATCCGCGCGCTTCTTGGCGGCTTCCTGGCCAGCATCGACAACCACTTTCTTCATCGTTTCCTGGAAGATTTCTGCTTGCCGACGAACGAGGCGCTGCCAGCCCTCAAATGCGATCCTATTCGCTTTGGCGAGAGCTTCGATGTTCTTCCGTTCACGGTCCACAAGCGCCGCGAAGTCGACGCCTGGAAGTCGGAACTGGCTCATAAGTTTGGTGAAGTCTAAAAACGGCGTCTCGCCAGCGGCGGCCTTTTCAGTCGGTTTGATGTCGTTGGACACGGCGCCCATTTCAGTAGGTTCGCTCTCATTGGAGACGGCGCCCTTTTTCGTCGGTTTGCTGTCCTCGGACACGGTGCCCTTTTCAGTCGATTTGTTGTCGTGGGACACGGTGCCCTTTTTCGTCGGTTTGCTGTCCTTGGACATGATGTTTCCCCTTTTCGGGTTGGTCGAACGTCCTCGCGAGTTAGTCGCGGCAAACAAGCTTTCTGCACTTCGATTGGTTCCGCCAGGCGGCAAGGTCCGAAAAGCGCCAATAGCAACATCCCGATGTTATTCACTCGCCTCGCCAGCTTGCGCGACGACCGGGACCGGCAAGAGGTGACCTACGCGAAGAACCTGCCGCAACTCGCCGGCAAGGTGATCAGGGGAATTGCGGATGATCTAGGGCGGCGGATGAGGCAAAATAAACAATGCCTATCCCTCGCGCCGATCCTATTGCAGGAGAAGCGGCAGATTGAGCGGGCCGCGGAAACCGAATCCGTGCCAGCGCACGCTCGCGGGATCAAGCAAGGTCATGTTGGGGAAGCGCTCGAACAGCATTGGCAGCAGGATGGCGCCAACGGTTCGCCGCGACAGGTGCGCGCCCGCGCAATGATGCGGGCCGTTGCCAAAGGCCTGGTGAGGATTGGGCTCGCGCAGCGCGTTGTAGTTCTCGCCATCTTCGAAGGCGTCCTCGTCTCGGTTGGCCGACGCCTGGATCGTCATCACGGTGTCGCCCTTCGGGATCAAGCAGCCGCGAATCTCCGTGTCCTCCATAACGAGCCGTGAACTCGCCTGGATCGGTGCCACCCACCGCACCCCTTCCTCGAAGGCGGAGCGCCATTTGCCGCCTGCGCGCACGGCGTCAAGCTGATCTGGATTGGTCAAAAGGCCGTAGAGGATCGTCAGCAGGGCGTCGCGCGGCTCGTTGATGCCGCCGCCGATCGCGATCTTTACATTGGCGATCATCTGGCTTTCTGGAATCGGATTCTTCGCGTTCACCATGAAGGAGAGCGCCGAAGAATCCGGTTCGGCCCGCAGGCGTTCGGCGTTGGCGCGGATACATTTGTCCATCTCCGCATTGGCGATGTCGGTCGCATCGAAAGGCCCCGGCGTCCAGCCAAAATTGCCGGCGCCGTCGATCAGCGTCTGCGACCATCGCTGCATGTCCTCATCGCTCGCGTCCGGAACACCCATCGCATGCGCCAGAATCCGCGCGGCAAGCGGTCCTGCGAGAGCGGGAAAGAGATCGACCACCTCACCGCGCGGCAGCCGGTCAAGATACGTTGCGGCCAGTTTCGCATACAGCGGCGCCCAAACGGATTCGATCGTCTTCGGCATCAGGGCCGGCATCATCGCCATGCGTTCGGTCCGGTGCTCGTCGTGGTCCTTGCGCATCAGCGTATGAGCGAGAAAGGCGCGCTTCATGGGCGTGTTCGGGTCGTCGGAGCTGAACAACGCCGCATTGTCCTTCACGTATTTGGTGTCGGTCGCCTTGGTGAGGAAGGTGCGGCCCACGGATTTGACCCGTAATACGGGCGCTTCGCGTCTAAGGCGCCTGTAGATCGGATAGGGATCGCGCGTGAGCTCCGCGATCGTGATGGTCTCGTCCAGGGGGGCCAAGCTCGCGGTCAGCATGGGATGATCCTGTTGGATGCGGGCCAGCATGTGCCGGGCCGGAGGATAGTGGCAGGCGCGAAACAACGCAATCCTAGCGTCCGCCGCACTGGCAGGGGCGAAGCCGGCACGCTCCTGCTCCGCGCCGGAACCGAATGCGAGAACGACAGGGACAATCGCGCCGGCGCCAGTTTAACGATCTGAGACCCACTTCCGCTCTCCCCGCTAGAACTACTCCTCTAGTGTGAATCCAACGCGCAAAGTGACCTGATAATGTCGGACAGACTCTTTTTCGATATGGCCTCTCATTTGCACGACTTCGAACCATTTCATTTCGCGAATGGTCTTTGATGCGCGGGTAATGGCAGGGAAGCTGGGGCGGACCGCAGGAATCGAACCCTACATCTTCGGAATTTCCGCAAGGGGTCAGAAGCGCCGATGGCGGAAGGTCCGGTTTTGGCGCGCAAAGTGGACATTCGGCAAACTTGCGATGTCAGCTAAATGCCAGCAACCAACATCGGCTAGGCTCTAGCGATAGCTCAGACTTTCAGCAAACGTTGAACGCGTCATCGAGGCAGTCGCGCCGTGTTAGCAACGGCCTCGGCCAACATTGTATTCAACTGCGACTTAGTGGATTCCTTGGACTGCCTCACTACTGGCTTGCACGTAGACGCAACCTTATGAATCGGGCGAGCACAGGCCGCTATAGGTGCTGGCTTTCGCCTGGGCACCGACACGATCTTAGGCTTTGCGGTTGGCGGCTTGTGCCCGCGCTTCAAGCCCATGCGCAGCAACTTGGCGCACACGGCGTCGCGGCTGTGCCCTAGGCGGCTGGCGATCTGCCCGGCACTGCGGCCACTGACCCATAGTGTTTTAAGGAGTGCAACGCTGGCGGCATCCCACATGGGCCAGTATCTTACACCCAAATTACGACTGCTGACAATATCGCCACGCTTTGCTCTTAAAGCGCATCCGAGCATGGGTGAACACCTTGTGCAATTCGGTGATCTCGCTGGCCTATTGAAAGCCACCGAGAAACGGAATCTTGAGACGTTCTCCACCTTCACCCGTTCCAGCCAATTTTCGATTGAAATGAACTTTCGTTCAAGCGTCGACTTTTTCAACAGTGACATGACCTCGGCGGTCCTCTCGGAATAGAGATCATCGACGATCTCGTAATCTTCAACCCACTGCCACGCCGGGACAGGGCGTGCGCTATCCTCCCATTCAACAAGAACGAGGGGGTACGGGGTTGATGGTTTTGGTCTAGATTTCAAACTGAGACACCACCGCCGATTCACACCCTTGCGCGGTGGCAATTCATAGCTGTGACTAGGCAAGACCCCTCTACCACTTGGTAGATCAATACGCCGATCGGCGTCGGGACCCCACGCCGATCAACAGTCGCCATTAAGATAGAGGAGTGCCGCATCAACGGGGACGCACCGATGAGCATGCAACGAAAAATTCCGCCCCATCCCGAGTCAGTGGTTGAGGTTAACCGTGACGAGGCGGAAGTCAGGATCGGGGTCTCGACGCCGCCGCATCGAGGAAAGCAAGGTGCGATTGCGATTCGGGCAGCTTAAGGGCGAGAGCAGCTAAAGGCCCAATCGATCGATAACAGATAGATATAATTTCTGACGGTGCCGAAGGGCGTGCGGTGAGGTAAACAAAATGACTGCCCGAAGGCGGCCTGTGTGACGTTCCGATGACCTACGTTTGTAAGCAGAAGGAGCATCATCCGAAAGGTCCATTCTATTTCGAATTACTGTCGGAGAATTTCTATCTGTATTGGCAGCCTCCAATTCAACCTCGGCGTTTTTTTGTTGCTCGACTGGAATTTCGTCGCTCTAATATTACGACTCGATATTTTATTGGGAGAGCGACGTGCCGAGCGGAACAGTAAAGTGGTTCAATGCGACCAAGGGTTACGGCTTCATTCAGCCAGACGGCGGTGGAAACAAAGACGTATTCGTCCATATCTCGGCGGTGGAAAGGGCGGGCTTCAGTTCGCTGGGCGAGGGCGCGAAGGTATCCTTCGATATCGTCGCGAATCGCGGCAAGGAATCGGCGGAAAATCTGCGGGTGAGCTAGACCAACGATTCACGTTTGGTTGGTCACTGATCCCTTTTCAGCTTCGCCTTTCCCCAGTGCGTGTCTTTGCGTGAAGCGTTAAACTCGCGAACGTGCCCGCGGTTTAACGCTCGCATGACGCCAATCCGGGCAAACATCGTCGGCCCTCCGTGCTCGACGACAACCATGAGGGCCCCGATCGCGGCCTGCCATTTGGGGAGGTCGGCTTCCTTTTTCGGTAGGTTGGCGATGTAATCGCCGGCATCGACCAGAGTGACGATCTTTCGCCGGCCTGGCAGCAGTATCGGATTCTCGAATTTGCGCTGCCCGCCTTTGTCAGCCACCCCACGTCTTCCAATCTTTGCCTCACCGCGTCCGCTTTAGGTCGCGCCAGGTGGTTTGCCCTGAAACTGGATGGCGCATTTCTTTGTGATGGACGCCTGTTCGATCGCAACCATCTGCCCCTTCATCTGGGCCAGTTCAGCGGCTGTCTGTTTATCGCCGCCGACAAAGAATGCCGCGGGCCAGAAAATAGCTGCGGCGGTTGCCAAACCGTTATTTGTGCGCTTCTGGTCTTGAACACCAGACGGTGCGGCTGCCCTTTGAGACACGCCCTGTGCTTCAGGGCCAGTTGCTGGCACTGGTAGATCACGGGCGAAATGCCTTCTATCGCGCGAGGAACCTCGTCAAGAGCGACGGCCGCGGCTGGAATCATGAGTTGCCGAAGGAAGAGATCGCTCGCCAGTTCGCCGACGCCGCCGACCGCGTGTGTCCTCGATGTTCGGATGAGTCTTGTGCTTAAGGCCGCTGCGTGCGAATCTGCGACCGATGGAATCCGGATCCCAGGTTGCTGAAACGATTCTCGACCAGGTCGCGGATGCCGTGATCTATGCAAACCGTTCCGGCGAGATCATCCTGTGGAACCGCGCGTCCGCCGCTCTGTTTGGCTACTCGGCGAAGGAGGCGCTCGGCCAAAGTCTCGACCTGATCATTCCCGAGCATCTGCGAGCCTCGCACTGGCGTGGCTTCGACGCTGCGATCGCGAACGGCCAGACGAAGCTCGAAGGCCGCCCTACGTTGACCCGCGCGGTGCACAAGAGCGGACGCAGGATCTACGTCGAGATGACCTTCGCGATCGTCACAGGCAACAAAGATGAGGTGATCGGCTCGGTCGCGGTGGCACGAGACGTAACCGACCGCATCGAAAGAGAGCGCTCTGCGAATTGCGCCTCCTGAGCCTTAACCCCCGATTTTGGCGGGAAGCCACGCACCAGGAAGTGACGTAAGCCGCGCGCCATCTAAGCGCGCCAAAGGGATATTCGGCCCCTCGCGATGTCCCATTCTCCACAGCGCCATCTTGTATGACGTTTGTATGTATTGACATCCTCGAAAAATTTTTGACCGAGAGTCGCAAAGCGAACGGACAGCTGCCCTTTCGTCGGGACATAGTGCATCCGGGCTGGATGGAAGCTCAAACAAAACTGATCGAACCCGGAAGCGGACAGTCTCCGCCTCCATGCGCTTTCGTGACGCAAGCCAGCGTCGCGGGAAATGATGTCGCTTGCAAAGAGGGATGGTGCCGTGAGTGAAGCTGAAGTGAAAGCCGGACTAAACGGAACGAACGGTTTCGCGATGCCGTTGTTCGGACTCCCGAACATCGCGTTGCCCCGCATGTTCAGCGAGCTTTCCGAGCAGGGCGTCGCCCGCGCAAAGGAAGGCTGCGAGAAGATCAAGGCCGCGTCGGAGGAGATGGCGGAGGCGTTGCGCGAGACCTATTCGAGCAATGCCAGGAGCACGACCGACTACGGGCTCAAGGTCATCGAGATCTCGAATGCCAATACCGCCTCCGCGATCGATTTCTTCGCCCATCTGCTGGGCAGCAAGTCGCCGACGGATGTCTTCAGCCTGTCGGCTGCGCAAGCGCAAAAGGCTTTCGACACCGCATCGGCCCAGAGCAAGGACTTGTGGGAGCTTACCCAGAGGCTCGCGGTGGAAACGGGCGAGCCGATCAGGAAGCGCGTCGCCAAGGTGCTCCACCAGAGCAACTAGGTCAGCGTTTCCTTGGTTTGAATCATATCAGGCAGCCTCGGCGAGTTTGTAAGACCAGGTGTGGACGACGGGGTGGCGATTGACGTCCTTGATGCCGAGCATGATGCGCTCCTTTAGCTCCTGTTTTGATGCTACGCGGATGTGGCGCAGGACGGAGCGGGCGAACTTGGAGAAGAAGCCCTCGATGAGGTTGAGCCACGAGCCGTGTTTGGGCGTGAAGGTGAACGCGAAGCGGCCGCTCGGTTGAGTAGCGAGCCAAGCTTGGGTTTCTCGGGAGATATGTGCCGAGTGGTTGTCCAGGATCAGCTTGATCGCTGTACCGGCCGGGTAAGCGGCATTGAGAAGTTTGAGGAATTCAATGAACTCGCGACTGCGGTGGCGGTCTTTGACCAGGGCGTGGACCTTGCCGGTGAGCAGATCGATCCCGGCCAACAGGCTGAGCGTGCCATGGCGCTTGTACTCATGGTCGCGTGAGAATGTCGCGTAGGTGCCAGGCACCGGCGGCAAATCCGGCGACGTGGTCGCGATCGCCTGGATTCCCGGCTTCTCGTCGTAGGAGACAATCGCTACCGGCTTGCGCGATGTTTTAGGCTTTTTCTTCGCCTTCTTCGCCTTGGCCGCGGCCTTTTTCAGGACCTGGACCTCGCGATAGACGCACAGAACTTCCGCCATCTTCTGTTCGAACTCGGCGTCGCGGCGTTCCAGATAGTAACGTACCTTATGCGGTTTGATCTCCTCTTGACCGAGAATCTTGCACACCGTGCCCTGGACAAGATTGGCGAGGCATCCGTGTCCCGCTGCCGCCCCGTGTTCGCGCGCATGGCGCGCCAGCAGACGCGTCGTCCACAACTCGTGCGGATAGCCGTGATCCTTGGCCTTGTCGCACGCCAACGACACCAGCCAGGCCTTGGCCTCCGGCGTAATCGTTGGCTCCTTGCCCGGTCTGGGTCGGTCATCAAGCGCCATCAACGGCCCATAGGCCAGCGCCCGCTCGATGCAGCGTTGGACCGTCTGGTGATGCACCCCCACCCGCTGTCCAACGGCAAAAAAAGACGGGTTCTCGCTATAGGCCAGAAGCATCTGCGCACGCTGCACCCGGCTCGCCGGCTCGGTGCGGGACCGGGAAATGCTGATCAGACGCAAAACGTCCTCATCTGTCATCACCACCTCAAGCGCTCGCCGCCATGTTGCCATGATCTCGCTCCTCGTTCAGCTCTTCTCAAACGAGGAATCCACCAACATGCTTCCCGTTCCATAAATGCTGGCATTCTCAATGCCGGTTTCATGGAATCGATCGTCTAGAGCCTGATCGGTTCTGATTGAATCAGAACCGAAGCTCTAGATTCTTGTTTTGACGCGTTTTCTACCGCAGATAAGTCTACGCAATCTGCGTAAACTTGATTGCTATGCGAACCGGTATCCACTTCGCTCGAAAACGCTTTAAAAAACGGGCGCTCAATCTCCAGCGTTCGTTCAGGAGGGATCCGGCCGGTTGGAATAAGCCCCGCCACGAGCAAGCTACCCGATGCTCGATTAGACAACAGGTGCGTGATGCCCCCAAGTAGGCGCACCGACAAGAGGCGCAAATCCAACCGGCCGTTTTTTGCTGCAAAGCCAAATCCAGGGGAGGCTCACATGGGTATGGTCATGGTCAAATGCCCGCAAACCGGACAGGCGATCCCTACCGGCATCAAGACCGATCGCGAGAGCTTTCGGCAGAGCCCGGTGTTTTCGCGCGCACCCGTTGCCTGATCTGCCACACCGATCACAGCTGGTTCGCACGGGAAGCCTGGGTTGACGAGCCGAATGCGCGGGCGCGGCGTCCCAGCGGGGGCTCCCTGGCCTGATCGTCCACACAGCTCATCGATGATCGCGATGGAGGGACACCATGGCGCACATGCAAATCTCCGCTGAAACGATTTACGACTCAGCGCAAAGGATTCGCAGACTTGCTCATGAGTTTTTGGAACTCGTACGCCTTCGAGACAAGGTTCGAAGGGCTGAGGCGAGACAGGAGGCGCGCGGGAAGTTTGGTCCGCGCGACCGGCGAAAAAGGGTTCGTCACGTATTGAAAATCCGCTGCCGTCTCTTCCGGGCCACGCTCCCGGCATCTAATGAGAGTCTACAAGCGAACAGACCGATCAAGGCCCGTCGGTATCTTGATGGTACACAACTGGGGATGCGGTCGGGGCCGTGCTGGAAGTGTTGATTACCGAGCGAAGTCCCACCAAATGGGAATGGCTGGTCTGTGACCGCCACGGGACCACGATTATGGGCGGGTTTGAACGCACCCGACCAGCGGCTAGGTACAGGGGCAACCGAGCGCTATTTCTCCTGTTGGCTAGCGGCTGCAATCTACGTGAAGATCGCCGAGGAGCTTGAGGCGCTATTCGACATGGCTGATCGATATGAGGGCAAGGACGTCGACCACAATTACTAACCCGCAAGGTAGGCAGCGGCGCGGAAACGGCTCACATAGCATCGCCCGTAGCCGCCGTCAGGACCGTTGTTGACCCAAGCGGACTTGCGAGAAATAACTGCCAGTTGCGGGTCGTTCATTATGTCGGGTACTGGACATCGTCGAAGAAGTAATCCAAGTTGATCTGGTGCGCCATCACAACTAACCGGCCTTTCATTTCGGTCACCAGGCGCCGGGCGTGGCATGAAATACTCGTCGTGCGAGAGCCTGAAGGCGGCGCCATTTGACGCCAAGGTTTTCTTTGGCAATTTTGGTGCTGGAACAACCTCGGAACGATTTCAAAAGAATCATAAGATCTACGTGCAGGGAGAGGCTGCCGACACGGTCTGCTTCCTTCATCAAGGGCAGGTCAAGGCGACCGCTTTGTCCGAGCTCGGCAAAGAAGCGATTGTCGGAATTTTTCACGAGGGTAAATTCTTCGGAGAGGCTTGCCTGGGCACCGCGAAGTTGCGGACGTCGACTGTTGTAGCGATGGAAGAATGCCTGATCACCTCAGTCGAAAAACAAGCGATGCTTTCGGCACTCGATTCAGAGCCTCTTCTTTCTGCATTTTTCATGACCCATCTGCTGTCAAGAAATGTCCGGATTGAGGAAGACCTGATCGACCAGTTGCTCAATTCAAGCGAAAGACGGCTTGCACGGCTCCTGCTGGTTCTCGCGAGCCCATACCATGAGGGGCAGAAGCCGATACCGGTGACACTCAGTCAGGAAGTGTTGGCAGAGATGGTTGGCACAACGCGCTCCCGCGTTAGCACTTTCATGAACAAGTTTCGCGATGAGGGTCTCATCAACTACGATAGCCACAGCCGAAGAATAGAGGTCTACCCCGCGCAATTGCTCTCTCTGCTGGGAAGTTAAGTTCTATGCGGGCTTTGATTTGAATAGACCAACCTGCATCGACAAAAGCCCGCCGGCCGAGGAGGCGTTGTCATGGACAAAACTGTAGCAGACCTGAACATCCAGCATTTCAAGAAACTGTTGGAGACCGAAACGGACCCGGTCAAGCGACAAACGCTGCAAACGCTGCTCGCCGAAGAAGAGGCCAAACTGGCTCGCCTTGACCAACAAAACCACGAAAGACAGAAAGCTAATCGTTAGTGGCCCAAAGACGCCAGTGCGTCGGCCTGACGATAACGCGCTGGTTCGTTTGCGCGTTGATCCAGCCACCCGGGGCGCGACGGCAAGCGAAAACCAGTTGATGTACGTGGGCCTCTTCAATCACGGCAAGCTCAAGATCGCAGCCAAACGGAGCGGTCGAAATCCGTTGCCATATTGTCTGGTCATGCATCGGAATCATCTCGCGCCTACTTTCGTTCGGCTTCGGCCTCTTGCTCCAGCCGCAAAATATGTGCGCGCAGCGCATCGAACCGTTCTTCGGTGACATCGCTGAACAGCGGATCCTTGCGACCGGTTACGGCGGAGGCGATTTCCGTCCAATCTTCAGGCTTAAGGGCCTTGAGCGCGGCAGGAAAGAAATCTCGATCTTCCATCATCATGTGATGCCGCTCGTGCGTGATGAAATCGCGAACAATGGCATCGACATCTTGCCGAAGAACTTCAACATCTGCGAGCACGTTCTCGACCGCGTGAGCGACGCGGCGCAAGCGATCAGCCCCTTTGTTGTGTTCGCGAGCGAGATCACCGACCTTTGCAGCCGCAACCGGATCGCGCGCTCTTAGCTTGGCAAAGACCAAGTCTTCCTGGGGATGGTGATACACTTCCGGGTAGACTTCGAAATAGCTGATAACCGCCCGAATAACCTCGTAGTCGGGGCGGTCTGCCCGGTCGAAAACCTCAAGTTCCCGCTCGAGGACGGCGAGCAGCTTCTCAATATTGCGATGCTCTTGGGATAAGCGCTCAATGATCATGGCAGCGCTCCTACAGTTGAACCAGACCAAATTATCACTGACGCGGTATCAGTTTTTGCGGCAGATCAAATCCGGGTCGGAATATGGTGCGGCGATTTCAAATCGCCGAACCGTCGCTTTTGACCCATCTGCGACATCGGGCCTGGAATGGCTGTTGGAACCTGAAAGCACCGGAAATGTTGACCCTCAAACATCTTTGTGGAGTGAGGATCATGCACACTTATGAAAAGGCGCCCGGAGGCAGCCGCCAAAGTCCAGGCTACACTGGTTTCTTCGCCATCATATGCCTGTTCGCGTCGGTCTTCTTGGTGTGGGCACTGATGAGAACGAGCCTTGTGAAAACAAGCCTTGAAATGATGAGTTCGCCACCCGTAACAACTGGAATGGCTTCGAACGCACCTGTCAATTCCGTCGCGAAGCCCTGAATAGCTCTCGCGCAAGAAACTGCGGGGAGATCGCCAGCCCAAGCGCCTTGGCAAAAAGCTGCCGAACAGCATAAGCAGTTTCCATTGTGTGGGCGTAAGCTGCCCTGATGCGGACGCGTCCACAATCGCTGCTCATTACGAAGTTGCGGCGATGGAAATTTGATAGATTGTTATCAAAAATCTTGCCAGGGCTTGTGTCCGAGGGAGGATCCAAATGACTACGGTGCGACAGCTGCTTGATCAGAAGGGCGGGAACACTTGGTCTATTCACCCGGATGCTACGGTCTTCGATGCCGTCGCGAAAATGGCTGAAAAAGACATTGGATCGTTGGTAGTGATGGAAGGCGACGAGTTCGTTGGCATTATCACTGAAAGGCACTATGCGCGGAATGTTGTTCTCAAGGGTAAAACGTCTCCCGCAACGCCCGTGCGGGACATCATGGAAAGACGCGTCGTCATTGCACGGCCTGAACAATCCGTTGACCAATGTATGGCCCTCATTAGTGAGAAGCGCGTGCGCCATCTGCCGGTGTTTGAGGGAAAAAAGCTAATTGGCATTGTTTCAATCGGCGATCTTGTCAAAAGCACAATCGGTGATCAGAAGTTCTTGATTGATCAGCTCGAACACTACATCCGGCGGTGAACGGACCATTGTGGACGGCCGAATACGATTTCGAACGACCTCAGCGCTCGGAAGCATTACCGCCGAACATCACCGCGCCGCCGGTGCCGTTTGCGCTGGCCGACGAAGTGAACGAATGAGGCGGGCACTTCCGTTGTTGGCACGTTTGAGACATGCCGACGGACGACGCGCATTTCTGTTTATCGGGGTAGACCGGAAGTGGCCGACCCACTGCCAAAACGGCGCTTTTGACCCATTAAGAGACATTGAGGCGAAGCGCCGAGCAAAACTAGGCCCCTCTCTCACACAAAGGATGAGGATCTCCGCAAAGCCGCCGTGCAAGAAGGGCTGGACCGAGCTTCGCGGCCAGGGGAATACGACTATTGCCGGCGACACCCAGAAGCCGCCGAGGCGGCCCGTCGAGCCGCTGCGGTAGCAGCCGCGAAACGGTGAGCGCCGGTACTTTCATCCACCAGCTTGTGGAGATCGCATTGAAGGTGAGGACGCGTTAATGGCTATCAATGCTTTCTAGCCGTTTGGGGCAAAAAAAGTCTTAGCCAGTTGTTCGGCGGGAACGTCACTCTCGTACGCATCAAGTGATCGGTTGTACTTGAGCAATGACCACGGGATTTGGTAGTGATTGTTTCCCAGTCCAAACAGTCCGCCAAAGCTCACAACAGCGTATGCGATTGTGCCGCTCGCCTTGTCGATCATCAATCGTTTGATTTTGCCGATTTTCTCGCCGTTATGCCGCCGTACTAAGGTGCCTTCAATTCGGTCGCTTGCAATTGCGTATGATTGGACGCTTTCTGAATTGCAGCCATGGCTACCTCCACTGGCGATAAGCCGTGGAGGTTAACGCAGCGGATTGCCTAGAGTTCCCTGAGGACACGGTGACGGGAAAAGCCGACCTCCGGCATCGCTGGTTGCTGCGCGCGCCACATGGGGCCAGCCGGACGCTACGCCGCCGAGTACGCGTACCAGAGAGCGACAGCTTCAGCCGAAGCCGATCGCCTGTCGCGTGTACTCACAACTAGAATTAGTTGCTCCTCCCTGGCGAATGCCCAATTTCGCCGGACTTTGCCGGATTTGAAAAGAACTCTGGTCAGTAAATACGGGCCGTCGGCTCGATATACTGAATGTCCTTGCTCAAGGTGTACGTGTGTACGGGGCGATAATCTAACCGGACGGCTCCAGTTTGATCCACCCAAGCGAGGGTGTGTTTCATCCAGCCTTGGTCATCCCTTTTGGGGAAATCTTCGCGTGCGTGAGCCCCGCGACTCTCGGTCCGGGCGATGGCCGAATCCACCAGAGCAGTCGCCTGAAGAAGAAGATTTTCAAACTCAAGGGTTTCGACCAAATCGGAATTCCAGATCATCGATCGGTCCGACACGGCGATGTCGGACAGACCGTTCCAGGCCTCTTGTAAAGCTTCTTTGCCTTCTTGCAGAATACTTCCAGTCCGAAACACGGTCGCATAGCTCTGCATTGCGTGCTGCATCTGCACCCTGAGAGTGGAGGTTGGCGTTCCGCCCTTTGCGTGGCGTAGTCTGTCAAACCGGGCCAACGTCTCTTCCCCGGCCTCGGGGGGCAGTTCAGGCTGTCTAGCTTTCGCAGTCAATTTTTCGGCGCAACGCAGGGCTGCCGCACGGCCGAACACGACGATATCGAGAAGCGAGTTGCAGCCGAGTCTGTTCGCTCCGTGAACCGAAACGCAGGCGGCCTCGCCCGCAGCCATTAGGCCGGGCACAGTGGCGTCAGGATTGCCGTCGGACGGTCTGATTGCCTCCCCGTGGTAGTTTGCGGGGATGCCGCCCATGCAATAGTGGGCGGTCGGCAGCACGGGAATCGGCTGCCGCGCCACATCGACGCCGGAGAAAACGCGTGCCGATTCCGAGATACCAGGCAACCGTTCGTGCAGCATCGCAGGATCGAGGTGATCGAGATGCAGGTAGATGTGATCTTTTTTTCGACCCACGCCGCGCCCCTCACGGATTTCCACCGTCATCGCGCGAGAGACAACGTCGCGTGATGCGAGATCCCGCGCGCTGGGCGCGTAACGCTCCATAAAGCGTACGCCTTCGGAATTTACCAGATAGCCGCCTTCTCCGCGTGCGCCTTCCGTGATGAGGCATCCCGCCCCATAGATACCGGTCGGATGAAACTGCATGAACTCCATGTCCTGCAGTGGAAGGCCGGCGCGAAGGACCATACCGCCCCCGTCACCGGTGCAGGTATGCGCGGACGTGCAGGAGAAATAGATTCTGCCATAACCGCCCGTCGCCAGGATGACGATTTGAGCACGGAACCGATGCAGCGTTCCGTCCATCAACGACCACGCCACGACACCGCGGCACTCGCCATCGACCATGATGAGATCGAGAACGAAATACTCGATGAAAAACTCTGCCCCAACTCTCAAGGCTTGCCCATACAGCGTGTGGAGCAAAGCATGTCCCGTTCGATCCGCCGCTGCGCAAGCGCGGGGTACCGGATGTTTGCCGAAGTCGCCCATGTGTCCACCGAACGGCCTCTGATAGATTTTCCCATCTTCAGTGCGTGAGAATGGCATCCCCGCATGTTCCAGCTCGAGGACCGTGGGGACGGCCTGCCGGCACATGTACTCGATCGCATCTTGATCGCCGAGCCAGTCAGACCCTTTGACTGTATCGTACATATGCCATTGCCAATTGTCTTCGCCGAGATTGCCGAGACTGGCTGCAATGCCGCCCTGGGCTGCAACCGTATGACTGCGTGTAGGAAACACCTTTGTGATGCAGGCAGTCGTCAAGCCTGCCTCGACGGCGCCCTGCGTGGCGCGCAAACCGGCGCCGCCGGCACCGACAACGACCACATCGAATGTATGGTCGGTAAATTCGTAGATGTGCGTTGAACTCATCATGTTCCCCTGATCAGTTATTGAATGCCGATCTTCAAAACGGCAAAGATCCTGGCGATTGCGACCGCCACCAAAAAGAGAATTTGTTCAAGGCGAGTGAGAACACCTTGGCGCTATATTCAACTTCGAGCTTGGACGATCCTGTGCTCCAAACCAGCGACAGACGTGAAAATGCCTGCACCAACGGGTCGCAAACCGCCTTCTCCGTTGGGGAGAATGAACTTGTTGGATCGACAATACTTAAGGCTTGTTGACGCGTCGATAAGGCAGGTAGCGCGGGACCCAGATGTGGGCGCGGATCAAACCTTCGATCTCGTCGGCATTGATACCCTCAGTGAGGCCCTCATTGTGGGCCTGCAGTGCGACCGCCATCGCGACCGCGGCCGACACATCCCGGAGCGACGTCACTGGCGGCAGCAAGTTGCCATTGGGATTCGCTCGGGCCGGAGACACGTCAGTCAGCGCCTTGGCTGCAGCCATGAACATCGAGTCCGTGACGCGCCGCGCCTTGACTGCAATTACGCCCAAACCCACCCCGGGAAATATGTAGGAATTGTTAGTCTGGTCGACCTTGAATTTGATTCCGCCGCGCATGAGCGGCGGGAACGGACTGCCAGTGCCCAGGACCGCCCGACCATCGGTCCAAATCTCCAAATCCTCCGGGGTCGCTTCGGCCCGGGATGTTGGGTTCGACAGTGGGAAGATGACCGGCCGTTCATTGTGTTCCGCCATGGCGCGCACCACCGGTTCGGAGAAGGCGCCGGGCTGGCCCGAGACTCCGACCAGTACGCTGGGTCTTGCGTTCCGCACCACATCCAGGAGCGCGACCTTGTCCGGGTGATCCAGTTTCCAAGAACCGGCAACCGATTTTTTCTGCACAAAAGGCTTCTGATACGAGGCGATGTCATCCATACCCTCAACGAGGAGCCCGTCGCGATCGACCATGAAAAAGCGCCCCGCCGCATCGCGCTGCTGCAGACCGGCATCCATCATAGCCTTCTGGATAAGGGCGGCGATGCCGCAGCCTGCCGAGCCTGCGCCCAGTACGACGATACGCTGCTCAGTAAGCGGCACCTTGGTAATATTGCTCGCTGACATGAGCGTGCCAGTCGCGACCGCGGCGGTCCCCTGAACATCGTCATTGAAAGTGCACAGCCGGTCGCGATAGCGATCGAGCAAGCGGGTCGCGTTGTTCTTGGCGAAGTCCTCCCACTGCAGCAGAACGTGCGGCCAACGCTCGGCAACTGCGTTCACGAATGTCTCGACGAAGTCGTCGTATTCGGGGCCGCGCACACGCTCGTGGCGCCAGCCGACATAGAGCGGATCGGCGAGGCATTCGGGATTGTCGGTGCCAACATCGAGCATTATCGGCAGCGTCGTCGCTGGATGGATCCCCCCGCAGGCGGTGTAGAGCGCAAGCTTGCCGATCGGGATGCCCATTCCGCCGGCGCCTTGGTCGCCGAGTCCCAGGATGCGTTCGCCGTCCGTCACGACGATGGCCTCGACCCGGTCGAAATGCGGATTGGCCAAAATTTTCTTGAGACGCTTCTTGTGCGGAAGGCTCAGAAACAGGCCGCGCGGTTTGCGGAACAGACGGCTGAATTGCTGACAACCGGCACCGATCGTCGGGGTGTAGACAAGCGGCAGCATTTCCTCAAGATTTTGCATTACGAGCGCGAAAAACAGCGTCTCGTTGAGATCATGCAACCCGCGCAGGAATGAATAACGCTCAAGGTCGGTCGCGAAGCTGCGAAGCACTTGCAGGCGACGCGAGATATGCTCGTCGAGCACACCGATGCTTGGCGGCAACAAGCCATGTAGATCGAACGCGTCCCGTTCAACCTCAGTGAAGGCCGTCCCCTTGTTCAAGAGGGGATCAGCGAGAAGGTGGTAGCCGGAGAGCGCTGTCGTGACAGTCGTAAGCTCGGCGACAGTGGGACACTCTGATGATTGCGGCAATTGGAAGCTTCCCTCTCGATTGAGCTCGACAATTTAGAGGCTCAGCATAATCAGAGATCGCAAAGTGGCTGGCGCGATCGGTGTTACTATCGGCCTGTACGGCCCGTGAGTCCACTCCACGGAGCAGCCGCAACGCCCTCAGTCCGATGCCACTCGGGACCATCGAAGACGCAGCTTAGACAGGGCCGCAAGTGACTTCTGGGCAAAATTGAACACTCCCGCGCCCCTGGGCAATTCCAGGAGCGCAGGGATGGCGATCCCGCGTCTGGACGCCAGATTGCGCCAAAGCTTTGCAGCTCGTGTCATCGCATTCTGCCGATGATCCTTCCCGATCGGGGTGTGTTAATCGGCGTGGGGCCCGATGCCGATCGGCACGCTAAGCCATTGATCTACCTAGCGGTGGAGGGGTCACTTTAGGGCTCTGACTCAATTTTGATGATGGAGGAGGCTCCCCGCCAATAAGGGCCGCGGTCGATCTCGTTGATCAGACTCTCGATTTTCAGCGACGAGGTTGCCGATCGAAGCATTAGTGTCAAACATTTTGCTCCGGTCTTCCTCCGCGGGGGTCATCTTGTTGAACGGACTCGCTGAATCACGTTTCTGCGTGCTGAGACGTCATCGAAAGTGCGTCAGAGCCACTTTAGGACGCTTATTAACAGTTGTTGCAGCTTTCCGGGGCCGGAGCGCCTACTCAGTCGACTGGTATTGCGAGTTCAAAAATCGAGCCGTCGGCGGCCGACTTGACGAGCCGCAACTCTGCGCGCGCCGCGAGCGGCCATATCGCGGTGATGCTGAGTCCTGCAATGAACTCCCGACGTCGCTGTACGTGGATGAGAAGTCGAATGAGGCCGTAGTACCTGCGAAGCGACTGAACAAGGGGAGGCGACTCTCGGCGGGAAGTCGTGGAGGGAAGCGTCTCACCCAAGGGAAGCAACCGTTAGGCGGCTGCGGTTCGGACACTGAGCCGAAATGCCGCGTCGATCCGAATAATGGCTGCGCGTCGGACGATGAGCGACACTAGATCGCTCATCATACGGCGTCTGACCCGAGGGAGGAGTCCCGTGCGTTAGCAGCGCACGCCGGGATCTGTGCGGGTTGCGCCTTGCAAGCGCGTTGAAGTCTGCCGTCTGCGATGACGGCCGCGGCAAAGCCTAGCGAGCAGCCGCGAACCGAGTCTTGCGTGGCGTCCGGCAACGGCCGTTGCGAAGCGTAGACAGGGAGGTTGTAGGCCGGAACGACAGTGAACGGGAACATAGCCCCGAAATCGATCGTGATCGGAGTGGCCGACCCTATCCCGCAAAGGGGAAGGCGGAATCGCAGTCCGCGCTATAGCGAGCGGCCTGAGATGCTCCCGGGGTTCGTACCGCCAGCATGCAACCAAAGGAAGCAACGCGAACAAGGGAGATCCATCCGGTTCAGGCGCAAGCCTGTAGGACCTGCCAAGCCGAAGAGGTGAGAAGGGTCTGATGACCGGGTGGAAGTCAGACTGACTGATAGTACTCTGCGGTCGGGAGAGCCGACTACATGGGGAAGCGGTCAGCGGTAGTTGAATTGTTCTTGGGCGACATGGGCTCCATTCAACGGGAGTTACGGCCTTCTACTCAGAGAGAAGATCAGCTGACCATGGAAACGAAACTTGAACAGATAGCAGTGAAAGCTGCGAACCGACTGCCGAAGAGCGTGGTGCGGGAAATCCGCACGCCACGTTCTGTGGGAGCCGGGGGCGGGCGACCGCCTCCGGCGACCCGGTGGGCGAGGAGCAATCCTCGTCCGTCGGTGCAATTTCGGGCGCGTATTGATTTCCCTCAAGCGAGGCCGGGCATTTTCGGCGAACTTTCGCGAAGCGGCATGAGAACGGAATGAGTCGATGGCATTTGAGCGCGTCCTGCGGTGGGCACTCGTCTCGGTCGCCGTTGTGGGATTATCCGCGGGTATTGTCGCTCACATGGCCGGCCGATCGGATCTGGCCGATCTCGTTTGGACGCTGGCGACCGCGCCCGTAGTAGCGGGATTGGCGTTCTCGATCGTGCGGGACTTTCTCGCCGGCCGCTTAGGCGTCGATGCGATTGCGCTGGTGTCGATGAGCGGCGCGCTGGCGCTCGGCCAGCCGCTGGCCGGCGCCGTGGTCGCGCTGATGTATTCCGGCGGCAACGTCCTTGAGGATATCGCGATCGCGCGTGCCGAGCATGATTTACGCTCGCTGGTCGATCGCGCGCCGCGCGAAGCCCATCGCCGCATAGGTGACCGTCTGGAGGAGGTGCCGATATCAGATGTTGCTATCAGCGATCAGCTTCTGGTCCGAGCGGGAGAAATCGTTCCGGTCGATGGCGTCGTCACCTCGAGTGTGGCTAGGATCGACGAGTCGGCACTGACCGGTGAACCGATCCCGGTGGTCAAGTCGCGCGGCGCCGCCATCCTCTCTGGCTCGTTGAACGCCGGCGAGACCTTTGAACTGACGGTATCTGCGCCGGCGGGCGAAAGCACCTATGCGGGCATTGTGCGTCTAGTGACTGCGGCGCAGACCACAAAAGCGCCGTTCGTGCGGCTGGCCGACCGCTACGCACTGGTTTTCCTTCCAGTGACGCTCGCGTTAGCCTTTGTCGCCTGGCTGATCTCGGGTGATCTGATCCGCAGTCTGGCCGTGCTGGTAGCGGCGACGCCGTGTCCATTGATCTTGGCGGCGCCGGTCGCCTTCATCGCCGGTGTCGCCCAGGCGGCCCGGCGCGGCATTCTCGTCAAAGGAGGCGGACCGCTGGAGGCGCTGGCGCGCGCCCATACCGTGCTCTTCGACAAGACCGGGACACTGACGGTCGGCGGGGCGCGGCTGCTCTCCATCGAGGTTGCGCCGGGCGAGAC
Organism: Bradyrhizobium erythrophlei; assembly: GCA_900129675.1. Taxonomy (GTDB): domain Bacteria; phylum Pseudomonadota; class Alphaproteobacteria; order Rhizobiales; family Xanthobacteraceae; genus Bradyrhizobium; species Bradyrhizobium erythrophlei_A. The sequence goes on from FSRD01000001.1 coordinate 5,453,509, forward strand.
GGCCGATGAGGTGTTGATGCTCGGCGCTTCGCTCGAGCAGGCCTCGCATCATGTTCTCGCCAGCGCCATCGTTCAGGCGGGGGTCGAGCGCGGACTGAGCCTTAAAGTACCTGAGCAGGTACGGGAATCTATGGGCTCGGGGCTGCACGGTGTCATCGAGGGGCGGCATATAAGCGCTGGCTCGCGCGATATGATCTTTGCGGGCGAGCGCGTTTCCCAGTGGGCATCGCGGGCGATACGGCGCGCATCGTGGCGATCGGCACTCATCGTCTTCGTCGCAGTCGAAGGACGGCCGATCGGCGCATTGCTGCTCGCCGACGAGCTTCGTGCCGACACGCCGCGGGCCATTCGGCTGCTGCGCGAGGCGGGCGTTGCACGCATGGTCATGGTCACTGGGGACCGCGCCGCCGCCGCGCAGGCAATCGGCGCCGCGCTCGATCTGGATGCGGTGTTGGCCGATCGCGTGCCCTCCGATAAGGTCGATGCCGTCCGTTCCGAGCAGCGGCTACATCCAACCATCATGGTCGGCGACGGCATCAACGACGCTCCGGCGCTGGCGTCGGCCGATGTCGGGATCGCGCTTGGGGCCCGGGGCGCCAGCGCCTCCTCCGAGGCGGCCGATGTGGTGATTCTCGCCGACCGGCTTGACCGGGTTGGCGAAGCGATCGTGATCGCGCAGCGGGCGCGGCGGATCGCAGTCGAAAGCATCGTCACGGGCATGGGACTTTCAATCCTGGCGATGCTGGCAGCGACCTTCGGTTGGCTGACGCCGGTGCCGGCGGCCATCGTTCAGGAGGTGATTGACGTTGCCGTGATTCTCAATGCCCTGCGCGCCTTGAGCCCTGCCTATGGCCATACCGGAAGGCACATGACGGCCGCAGCTGGACGCGAGCTGCATCGCGACCACGTCGCGCTGATCGGAAATCTCGACCGACTGCGATCGATCGTCGACGCGCTCGACGATGCCACCCCCGAGAAGGGCGCCGCGCTGATCGCAGAGGCGAACAAGGTCATTCAGAAGCAGGTAGTTGCGCACGAGCGCGACGACGAGGGCAGCGTCTATCCGCGGCTCGCCAGAATACTGAGAGAGAGCCACAGCCTTTCCGCCATGAGCCGGGCGCACCGTGAGATATTGCATCTCTCTCGGCTCCTGGCCCGTTTGGTCGAGGACCTGCCGTCGGAGAAGGTCGACCGCTATCTCATTCGCGACGCTCAGCGGGTAATCGAGGCGATTGAGACTCTAGTACGCATGCATACGGCACAGGAGGAAGATATATATGAAGCCGTGATGGCGCCGTCCTCGGTCTGAGAAGGTATGAACTCAGCCAACTCGGAACTCTACGCCTGCTTTTTCCTGTAAACGATGCACCAGCCCTGCGGAGCAATGATTCCATCTACGTTTTTGCAAGACGAGGGGGCTTCAAACAGGTCGCAATTATCGCAGCGTTGCTCCCCCTTCGGCGTGTCCTGATACTTCACGACCTTTTGCGGCGCCTTGGCAGCCTGCGCGGGCGTCGACGTGCCGATGACCGATGAGCGCTGTCCCGCCTGCGATCGATGCCCCTGCCGCACTGGCCGCTATGGTCAAAACGTGCCGCCGGGAAATTCCTCTTGATCCTGTCATGACAAGTACCTGCTTTGAGAGCCAATCGGTAGCGTCATCGTGAGTCATTTCTCGTCGCGCCGCCTTGATCTGGCGCAACCGCGCCGCAAGGTTTTTTGTTTGCAACCATTCCGTAGCGTTGTGGTCCAACGGGAGACGGCGTCACTCCAGATAGCTGAGATACGCCGCGACAGCCTTAATCTGAGTTTCGGTTAGGTTATGGGCGATCGGCTGCATGATGGCGGAGTTGTCCGGCTTGGCTTTGTCTTGACCTCTTTCTTTCTCCCAGTTTGTCAGTTTCCGGTAGACGTAGTCATGGAGCTGTCCTGCCAGACGAGGAAATGCGTCAGCGCCTTTGGCGTCCGGTCCGTGACAGGAAGCGCATGGAGGAACCTCCGCACTGGGAATGCCATCTTCATAGATTTTCTTCCCTTCGGCCACGAGCTCCTTTGGAGCTCCTCCCAGCGGCTTGGGATTTAGATCTTTAAAATGCGTGGACAGAGCCTTCAGCATTGGCGGGCTCAGAACATGCGCCACGTTAAACATCACAGGGTTGGTTCGCCTGTGCTCGATGAACGCCTGCAACTGATTCTCCAGGTACTCCGGCTGCTGTCCCGCCAGTCGCGGCATAGGAAAAGATCCGCGAAAACCTTGTCCCGACACTCCGTGGCAAGTTTTGCAATAGTCCGTCTTGGCCTTGAGTTCTTGGTTCGAGACAGCGGCCGCGCCCCTGTCCTCCGCGTGCACCGCAGTGGAAACTACAATGGCGAAGGCTGCTGTCAGCAATACTGGTTGAAAGCTCATAGGCTCACCTTTCGACAATGAGCCAAGCTACGCTTGGCCGGGCACCTTGATCCAGCTCAATCTTTCCGGGCAGATTTGATCGAGATCAACGCGACGGGGCAAAAATTCGGATCATTATTCCCATTGTACTGGATGGGTCGGCGACGAGTGTTGCAAAATTGTCTCTCCAATCACGAAATCGGATGCGTCGTTGCTATTGGCTTAGCTGCGCTCGCGACTCTTGCACTATCTTGTTGTCGTGAACGGCTCTCAATTCGGTGTTGCGCATTTCTACGGAGTGCCGCGAACAACGGGATAGCATGCGATGCGCGACCGTTCTACTCGACCCTTGGGGAACTGCGGGCTGTTCGCAGCCGTCGCGGTTGTTGTTCTGGCTGGTTACCTGACAATCGGATTTGCGACGCCGGCGCAAGCGCTACCGAGTTTCGCGCGCCAGACCGGACAGCCCTGCGGTACTTGCCACACTAATTTCCCCGGGCTGACACCATTTGGCCGCCGCTTCAAGCTGCTCGGCTATACGACGGGAGGCGGCCTCTACAAGACGACGCCATTCTCGAACAACGCGGGCCCGGATAATGCCTATGCCGCGCTTCGCAACTATTCCAACCGGATTGATGGCAATGGCGACGCGCCCACTGCTGCTCCCGTCGCCGAGAAGGGTTGGGTGCCGCCGGTCTCGATGATGGCGATCGCCGGCTTTACCCACACGCAGGTCGCCGAAATCTCGCCACCGACGGACCCATACAAGGCAAATGACAACACCGTGCTGTCGCCGTTCAGCGGGTTCTGGGGCGGCGCGATCACCAGTAACATCGGCGCCTTCGTTCAGGTCACCTATAACGCGCCAGGCCCGGTATCCGGCTTGTCTGGCACTCCGGCAGACCAATTCCTGCACACCTGGACCTGGGACAATACCGATTTCCGCTTCGCCAGCACGGCAAATATCGGCGGGCTCGACGTCATCTACGGCATCACCGCCAACAATAATCCGACCGTTCAGGATCCGTGGAATACGACTCCGGCGTGGGCATTCCCCTATGCCGGCTCGACGCTTGCGGCCAAACCCGCCGCCGCGACGATTATAGAGGGCGCTTTTGCCGCGCATGTGGGCGGCGTCGGCGCCTACACGATGATCAACGACATGCTCTTTCTCGAATTCACCGGCTATCAGACGCTCAAGTTTGACCAGCAGAACTCGCTGGGCCTGAATCCATTCGCCTCGCCCGGCCTGTTCAGCGGCGTGGCGCCGTATTGGCGCGCGGCGTTCGAGCCGCATTGGGGTCCCCACACGTTCATGCTTGGCACCTACGGCATGATCTTCAACGTGAATCCGTGGATCGACAACACCTTCGCACTGGGGACGACCGGGACACTGGCGCAAACCAACAGGTTCACCGACGTCGGCGTCGACTCGCAGTACCAATATCAAGGTCCGAATTACTGGGTAACGCTACGCGCCAACTATATTCGCGAGTTCCAGCGGCTGGATGCATCCTTCGCCACGGGGGGGTCGTCCAACCCAACCAACGAGCTCAACACCCTTCGGCTGACGGGAGAGTTTACCTTCGGCGGAGACAACCGCATCGCGCTCACCGGTCAATATTTCAACATCTGGGGCACTGCCGACGCAAATCTGTACGGCACCGACATGATAACCGGGAACGCCCTTACCCCGAACAGCAACGGCTGGATGGCCGAACTCGACTACATTCCGTTCGGCGTCAGTAAAGCGCCGGGCTGGCCCTGGTTCAACGCCAAGCTCGGCTTGCAGTACATCTACTACAACAAGTTCAACGGCACCACGATCGGCGCCCATGACAACAACACCCTCTTCCTCCATGCTTGGTTTGCGATGTAGGCGGGATCGGGAGCACAAGGAGATGTTTTCATGAAGAAACTGATTTTCCTGGGCGCTGCCGCAGGGTTTGCACTGACCGCAACAGGACCTGCATTCGCAGCCGATCTGCCACCCCAGATGCCCGTGAAGGCATCATTCGTGCAACGCTTCACCTGGACCAGCTGCTATCTCGGCGCTCACGTCGGCGGTGGCTGGGCCAAAGAACATGTGACCGACCCGGTGTTGCTGGTGCAGGACAATGCTGGACTGGGTGGGGCAGGCTTCACAACTGGCGGCCCCACCACCATCGGGGTCAACCAGAGCGGCGCTGTGATCGGTGGCCAGATCGGTTGCGACTATGAGTTCCCGTCGAATCTTGTGCTCGGTGTCGAAGGAGCGGTGTCAGGCGCGACGATGAAGGGCAGCAGGCTGGTGGGGCTTCCGGACAGTCCGCCGGACACGGCTCTTGTCAGCGTGAAAACCGATTTCATGCCGACCCTGACGGCCCGGATGGGCTATGCGGTCGATCACTGGCTGTTCTATGGCAAGGGCGGCGTCGCCTGGGCCAGCAACAAGTATAGCGTCGTCGGAACGTTCAACGGGGGCGCCGGACTAGGTCTCCCGTTCGACTTCGAAGGATTGAGCGTGCGTACCGGCTGGACCGCGGGTGCCGGCGTCGAATGGGCCTTCGCGGACGATTGGTCGGCGAGGCTCGAATACGACTACTACGATTTCGGCACCCATACCGCGACAATGAACGATGCCGTCAATGGTCCAGGCCCCCTGAGTTTCAAAACGACCATGCAGATGGTCAAGCTCGGGGTGAATTTCCATGTTTGGGGCTGGCAGTAGATCGATGCACAAGCGTTCAAACCATCGGCTCATTCTTCGGCGGGGCAGACCACCGCACCAGGCGCAACGATGAAAGCAGGATGATGAAGATCGTTAGCTTACATTCGGCGCTGCGAACCGCAATCCTGGCCGTGGTGTTCTCCGCTGGTCTATCGACCGTCGGTCACGCGGATGACTTTCAAGCCAAGCTTACCTATTGCAAAACCTGCCATGGTCTGTCGGGCCAGGGTTACCATGGCTACTACCCCATGCCTCGACTCGCGGGACAGCAACCCAAATACCTCGAGAACCAGTTGCGCGCTTTCATCGAGCACAGGCGGAAAAACGCGATCATGGCCAATGTGGCGCATGCGCTGTCGCCGTCGATGCTGTCGGCGCTGGCGCATCATTTCAGGGATCTGAACCCGCCACCGCTGGGCGGCGACGGATCGGTCGGCGCAGTGGCCACAGGCAAACGGATTTACGAGGAGGGACTTCCCGAATCCAATGTCCCCGCATGCTCCGCATGCCACGGTCCGGACGGCAAGGGCCAGGACCAGATTCCGCGCCTAGCCGGCCAGCTTCCTGACTACTTCTTCAGCAAACTGGTCAACTGGAATGTGGAGCGCGGTCAGAATACCTCAATGCCGGATTCATCCGCCGTCATGGGGCCGACCTCGCACAATCTAACGAAATCGCAAATCGCAGCCGTCGCTGCCTATGTCAGTAGTCTCAGGTAGTTTATTTCATGAAGCGGATCTGGCCGAAACTAGCGCTCCTGGCGTGGCTCTGCTCGCCCGCATCATCATGGGCAGGCAGCTCGGTCGCGGCAGGTATCCGCAATTGCACCTGGTGCCATGGAACCGGGGCGCAGGGTTATACGGTCGCGCCGCGGCTGGCCGGACAACAGGCCCTGTACATCGAGGCCCAGCTTCGCGGCTATGCCGCGCACATCCGCGACAATCCGCTTTCGAAGCAATACATGTGGGGGGCGGCGGCGAATCTCCGTACCGACACAGTGCGAGATCTGGCGGATTATTTTGCATCGCTGCCGCCGAAATCCGCCCATGATGGACGTTGGGCTCTCGCAGCAAAGGGACAATCGATTTACCTGCAGGGGATTCCGGACGCCAATATCGTGGCCTGCCTTGCCTGCCATGGCCCGGGTGGCCAGGGCGTCAGAGAGATCCCGCGTCTCGGAGGATTGTCCTATTTCTACCTGAAGCGGAGGCTCGAGGAATGGGGCCAAGGATATCATTCCGCTCCAGCGTCTCCGATGCCTCTGGCTGCCAGCACGCTGGGCCCGGACGAAATCGAAGCACTTGCCTCATACCTCAGCTTTGTTAGGTAAGCTGCAAATCGATTCCACGAAAGCAGTGCGAGTTGATCGGGACGCATACGCTGAATGCCGGCCCGCCCCGGGGCATGGGCCTAGTTCAGCAACCGCCGCTCGTATTTCACCAACAGCGTTTTGATCTCGGCCAGATTCATCAGCGCATCGGCAACCGTTTGCACTCTCAGCCTTTCGGAGCCCTTTTTAATCTGCATTGCCCGAGCAATTTGTGTTTCTGCGAGCTTCTTCAATTCGTCTGGGTTTAAGTGAGCGCTTGATGCTGGTCTTGCCATGGCAGACGTTCCTACAATACCCAACGTGAATAGTTACCTTTCCAAAGACTGCTTTTCTGCCTGGTATCGGACAAATCACAAGACTTCGAGGACCGAGCTCATGCGTTTGAATTTCAAATCTGTGACTGATGGCTTCTCCAGGTGACCAGAGGCGTCTGCGCCAGGCCCGTCAGGAGGACTCCGTTCGGAACGAGGCAAATTACCTTCTTCTGCTCAAGCTTGGCGAGCGTACGACCGATTCAAGTTTCAGACCAAGAAAATCAGCGATATCCTGACGTCGCATCGGCAACGGCACCGTTTCCGAAAGTATGGAGAGGCACCCTAACCGGTTCCACCAGCTAACGAGAAATATCGCAACTTTTTCCTCTGCCGATCCATTGCCGAGCAGAAGCAATTGATCCTGCGCCATATCACGTTCGCGGGTCGCAAATTCAATCAACCGCAGCATGATGTTTGGGCTGGATCGAATGAATTTCGTAAGGCCTGCGCCTGAAAACGGCCGCCGTCTCGGCTGCGCGTGCGACCGTGTGCAAACTCGATCGGCTAAAGAGTGCGCGCACGGCCTAACAATGAGCCCACAGCGATCGCTCTATTTGTAGACTTTCGAGCAGCTATGGAGGGTGCTTAGCATCGAGAGTGTTGCGGCATTCGGGCAATAATCCCGCCAGTACTGCCACCCGCGATCGGCACATTTATCTGCGAGATCTAACGCGCACTGTCCGCGCCGCTCACACCTTGCGCAACGATGCTGAAGTTGCCGTACCGTGAAGGGCTCTATGTGGGCGACTTCGTCCGGATCGAGCGAAAGCGCCTCCATGCGGCGCTCCAAGAGACTGATTGGGTCCGGGCTAAAACTTGAAACCCAACGTAGCTGGGCAACAGGAATACCTAAGTAATGGGCTCTGCGCTTTAGTTCGTGTTCGCTACAAACATCAGAATCAGCAAAGCTCAAGCAGGCCACTTTCCGATCTTTCCAAGCCTTGAAAATCGACCAGCGGTGATTGTATGAGGCTGGCATCTAACCCTCCTCTTTTCTCGGTATCATGGAATGTTAATAGTGAATGCTGCTCTAGCGCATTGATCCAAATCAAATTGGGCCGACCCATGGGCAATGATGCTTCTGCCTAATGCCGACCTCAAGCCGACGCGGCGTAGTCCTGTCCACACGCCCTCATTGGTTAGCCGAATAACCCGAGCAACGTGCATCAGGCTGCGGTTGGAGATGAACTTGGAGGGGTGTGGTTGTGGGATCCGCTGGGCGACCCATTGGCCGCCCGCAGGGAATTTTCGGCGGCGAGCGACGTCGTGAATGGTCTCGCCTACAGCGCCGATGGCGGCCTTCTTGCCGCTGCCTATCGAGGCTCTGGCGCGATGGTGCGGCACGTCGGGACTAGCGAAGACGGGACTAGCAACGAGAAGTGTCCGCTTGAACGGCGCAATCCCGCGGGCAGCACGTACAGCGTGGCATTCGCACCAGACGGAAGAACGCTCGCCGTGGCAGCAGGCCACTCGGTACAATTGTGGGATCTCGCCAAGCCTGGATGCCCGTTGCTTCCTCAAGTGTTCGGGCAGAAAGACGAGGTATTCAGCGTGGCTTTCAGCCCCATTAACAATCTGCTCGCGACGGCGAGCGGCGACGGCGTGGTGGCGGTCTCGAAGCTTGACAGCCCCGCTGAGCCGTTCCGTACCGCCCTGTGCTTCAAGGGCCAGTTGCTGGGCAGGTGTATTGCTGGTACATCACGGGCGAAATGTATGCCGGCGTAATTTCAGCCGACGAAGACGCACAACCGCCCAACGCGGCGCCTAGCGCCACGATTCCCAAAACTCGCATTTGTTGATTCTCCCCAGACCCAGGTAAAAGGCGTCATTCAGCGCGACTGCCAGGAAAGGCGCTCCCGCTTCCGCGATGCCCTGATATCGAGGACATACCTGCGAACGGCGTGCTGGGCGCTCAAACTCAAACGTCGCATGAGCTGCCATGCGCTCCGGGATTCGACCCAGTTCCGGGCTTGGCCAAACTTGCCGTAGCCCCACGCAAAGGCCGGGATCGACATGAGCTTGTCGCGACTGATCCTGAAGAGGCGTTCAATGAGCATGAGCTTGAGAATCTCGGCGACGCCCAGGATCGCCAGTCCGCTGACGACGTGACCCGTTGCCGTCAGATAGGCTGCGACAGGCTTGGCAGGCTCGAGAACAAGAACCGGCACGACAAACAGGGCGAGCGTCGGATACGGGCCCAGCGATATGATCCACGTCCGCAGGCGGTCAAAAACCCAATGATCCGCCAGCAGCCGAGCGACCGGCCTGGCGATCATCCAAAAGGCCGCGTCTACCAGGAAGTAGATTGCGGCCACGAGGAACGCAAAGGGTTTGAATATTCGGGTCAAGCTGGTTCTCCCATGAGCCAAAGCGCGAACAGCCCATAGGTTGCATGGGTGAAGGCCGCAAATGCACAAGTGGCAATGGAACTTTTCGCAGGATCCCAGAGACCAAGGCTTTAGCCAACGCTGTCACAGCGAACCAATCCGGCAGCAACGCGTTATCCCTGATGCAGGAAAGCAAACCGCAACGCACCGGCCCAATGAGCATGCAGCCCATCGATCGTGGCGCGACGATGCCAGCACCGTTGCTGCCTGCGATGCTAAGCCCGGTCGGCACGGATGCTTCGAAAAAACCGGCACCAAAAACGAAACTGACAAGAACTGAAGCAGTCTGGGTCGCGAAGGCGAGACTGTTGCGGCGCAATTCGCTGCAGAAGCAACGGCGGGCGCAAAAGGGGTGATACTGCGCCTGCTTCAGTTTCTGGAGTCGAGCGCTCGATCGAGGTCGCGAAGGTACGACAGCCCGTGCACCGTCAGGCGGTGTTCGTCCTTTTCGCCCTCGATGTATAATTTCATCAGATGTCTTGAAAGACGTTCACGGGCGCCCTTCGTCTCCGAGCGGTCCGCAAGGGCGCCGTATATGCTCAGCGCGCGGTCAACGGGTAGAATATGCATTTTTGTTGTCTCAACATTGATTCGGTTCTCTAAAGAGGTAAAGCTGAATGCTCCGTATCGTTCCGGTATGATGCTGATGCAATTGTAGGCGGGGTTGGGGTTCGTTCGGGTGCCGAATAGGCAACGGAAACCAGCGATACAGCTGGATGATAAAGAACCAGCGATCATTGTTCGTGAGATGGACGCGACCATGCAGCCTACGCCTCAAGACAATCAACTGATGTCGAAGCACCGCGTTCTCAGCTTCAAGCCGCAACTTCAACTTGAAGGGCGAGGCCAGGACGGCCAGAGCGAAACAGAGCAGCCCGATCATTCCGCCAGCTTAGAGTCTGTCCGGGATCATGCTGTTTTTTGACAGAGCTTTCTGAGCATGAGGCGGATTGAGGCAAGGCGCAAGAACGCCAAGGCCTTTCGGTTGAGGCACTCCCAATCCTTGGCCAAGCGGCGGCAGCGATTGAGCCAGGCGATGGTGCGCTCGACGATCCATCGCTTGGGCAAGACCGCAAAGCCCTTTGCTGTATCGGAACGCTTGACGATTTCCACGTCGATTTGCCGGAGGATTTTGCGAACGGCGGACTGAAAGATCGGCCCCTGATAGCCGCCGTCGGCATAGAGCTTCAGCAGGAATGGATGCAGGCCAAACAGTGTGGCCATCACCAACACCCCGCCGTCTCGATCCTGGATGTCCGCCGAATGTACAAGGGCGTGGAGCAATAAGCCCTGGGTATCGACTAGGATGTGGCGCTTCTTGCCCTTGATCTTCTTTCCCGCATCGTAGCCATGCGGGTCAATCCACGCCCCCCTTTTTCCGCGCTCTTGACGCTTTGACTGTCGATGATGGCGGCGCTCGGGCTGGGTTCTCGGTTGGCCAACTCCCGACATTGTACATAGAGCGCGTGATGGATGCGATCGAGCGTGCCGTCCCAAGTCCACAAGTCAAAATAACCGTGCACTGTACTGCGCGGCGGCAGATCCTTCGGGATCGCTCGCCATTGGCAACCGCTGCTCAGCACATACATCAGACCATTGACCACCTCACGCACATCCACCGTGCGCTTGTTGCCGCCTCGCTTGGCTGACGCAATCAGCGGCTCCACCAACGCCCATTCCTCATCGGTCAAATCGCTGGGATAGCGTAGCCGGCTGCGGTCGTAACGACCGCGGTTCTCTTTCGTCCACATCGGCGCTCCTTCAGATTCGGACCGCCTCCCTTGAATCACAAATGATTCCGATGATTCAACATGTTTTCGGACAGACACTTAGGCGATTCCATCACGTCATCAACACGGACAAGGTTTTCGGTACACGCAGGGCCATTGCCAAACCCGCACTCAAGGTGATCGTTTTTCAGGTCCGGAAGCTAAAATCGGCTCTAGAATTGGGATCGCCGCGCCAATGACTGTTTTCAGCGTCCACCACTCGACAACGTATCGGTACAAGAAGCCGGTAAAGCCAGGCCGGCATCAGGTGCTGTTCCGGCCCCGCGATAGCTTCGACCAGCGCCTGCTCGATTCTCGTCTCACGGTGACGCCTGATCCCGCCGAGGTTCGATGGATCCATGACGTTTTCGGAAACTGCGTGACGTTGGTCGACTTTACCGAGCGCACTTCTGTCCTGAAGTTCGAATCGGTGATCCGTCTGGAACATACACCGGAGAACGCTCCTGATTTTCGCATCGAGGATTACGCGCGTTTGCACCCCTTCGTGTATGCTCACGACGAGTTGCCGGACCTAGGTGCGTACATGCGTCGCCACCATCCTAAGGGTGCGGTAGAGGACTGGCTGGCTAAATTCGTCGCGACGGACGCAAGCAGACCAACCGGACAACTCCTCATGACGCTCAACGAAGCCATTGCGGAGAGCTTTTCGTATAAGCGACGGGCTTCCCGTGGCACCCAAACGCCGGACAAAACCATCGCTAGTCAGCAAGGCACGTGTAGGGACTTCGCCTTGCTTATGATGGAAGCCGCACGCGCGTTGGGCTTCGCCGCGCGCTTCGTTACTGGATATGTGTATGTGCCCGACCGCGACCGGCCGCAGCGCCTGGGCGGAGGTTCGACCCATGCGTGGTGCCAAATCTACGTCCCCGGATCCGGCTGGGTCGAATTCGATCCGACGAACGGCATCGTTGGCAATCGCGATTTGATCAGGGTGGGGGTCGCCAGGACGCCCCAGCAGGCGATCCCGTTGTCCGGTAGTTACTGGGGAGATGCCGACGACGAACTCGGAATGGATGTCACCGTCAACGTAAAGACGCAAGGCGGCGCGGCAAATCTTTCGGTCGACATAGGCGCTGGCTGATGCTCCAACCGCTGTCGTTGATCGCGTTCTTGAATAGTCATTATGCCACGATCCAAGGGATCGAGCCTTACATGACCAATGACCAGATCAAGTTATCGTTTCAGCGATGGCATGCTGCTCAGTAGGATGGAGGCGCTTTTCGAGGGTAAATCGCATGCGGCAACGCTGTTCGGCGGCCCGCATTATTTCGCCGAGCAACTAGGCTATCGCAACGCTCAACGGCCAAGTCCGCTTGGAATGGTCACACGCGGCTGACGGTCGATTGCGTCTACGCTGGATGGAGACGGGTGGTCCAGTCGCGAAGGAACCTACGCGAAAGGGAATTGGTGGCCGTATCATCGAACAAATGATCGTCCAGCAAAAGGGGAAAGCTCGCTTTGACTGGCGCAAAGACGGACTTGTTTGCGAAATTACACTCCGGGTGTGAGATCAGAACAAACCTCAACCGATAAAGAGAATTTAGTCGAGGTTGTCGCACCGCCTTTCCGTTTTGGCGCTACCAGACGTGACCATCGCTTTGGCGAATGTCTGGCAGTTTTCGGACATGCCAACTGCATTGCGCGATGTCCGCTTTTCAGGGGCAGAGCGGAAAACATATGCGAAACGCCGGGAGACCGGCAAGGAGTAGAGAGTGCGAGTCTCTTACGATGAAGGAATAGCGATCCACATCGGCCCCGAGTCATGCGCAGTGGCCCGCGAGGGTTTCAGCGAAGCGTTGACAGGGGGGCGCATAGGCCAGCCATTGAGCCGCGAAAGATTCCTATTCTGGGTGCCGACGCCGTGCATATGGCGGAAGGCAACACATCCGGGCGCGTCATCGCGAGCGCCGGGACGACCCGGCGTGGTCAGAGACCCTGGCATGTGCAGACGCTCCTTGCACGGGAACCGGGAGATCTCGCGATCGGCCGTTTGGCAACAGCCGCCGGTCCGCATCGGGAAGGCGAGGAGCCGTAGCCGATGATGCACGGTCGCGAGAAGTCAGACTCCGCCATAGTAGCTGAGAAGCCGACGAACAAGGCGGTCCCGACCGCAGCGGAGCCGGTGGAGCCAAGGGCGGGGGCCAAGGGGAATGCGAGCCAGCAAAGCACGCTTCGGACACAGTGCCGAACATGCGTGTCAGAGGCGCTGGAGCGCATACGGCAAGTTCGCCGTCACTCACCCAAGGTGGGAGCCGTGTGCGGGAATTCTGCACGCACGGATCTGGGCGGGGGGCGGTCAGCAATGACCGTCCCTACCGCACTTCGGAGTGAGTATTTCGCCTTTTGACCCATGGCGGACATGGAAGGGCAGTCCGTACCGAGGTAGATTTTGGGTCAACGGATGATCTGGCGGCTTAAAGAGGTGTCGTAATGGCTCACAACGCGAGGCACTCGGAGATCGCAGCATGTTTAGCAAGCATCGAGCGCATGATCGAGCGCGCAAAGTTGTTTACTGAAGAATATGACCGACATCGAAAAGCCGGTTATCCGGGATCATCAGCATCACTTAAGCATGTAATTAGCTTCCCTGAACTTCGCGCGCTCGATCGTCTTTGCAAAGACGCCCTGGAGAGAGCACTTCCAGAGCACCCGACATATGCTGAAAACTGGTACGTAAATGAAAATAAGGGCGCGGGCGGCCCTGAGGACATTCACAGTGAGTTTGTTAAGAAAAAACAGATCATGCTGATCGCCCAGGAGCTCTTACTGAGCGTGAAAGCCGAAGTGGTGGCGCACACTGAAGAAGATGAGCAGATCATAAGCAAGCTAGATGCGCTCGTGCCGTCTGCGGCGCAGTCCTACAAACAAGCTATTCTCGACCTCAAGGACGACAGCAGAATTTCTTTTCGCGGTCCTGCACTCGAACTACGTGAAGCTCTGAGAGAAGTCCTCGACCATCTCGCGCCCGACAGCGAAGTGACGGTCGCGCCGGGGTACGTACAGGAGAAGGAGAGAACCGGCCCAACGATGAAGCAAAAAGTGCGCTTCATTATGAAGAAGATAGGAAAACGGTCTTCGAGCGAAGCGCCCGAACAAACGGTGACGGCATTTGAGGAAACAATCGCAACGCTTGCCCGAGCCGTATATGAACGATCATCAAAAGCAACTCACGTGGCGAGCGAACGGCAAACCGTTGTCCAACTTCGCCGCTACGTGGTGGCGATACTTCACGACATCATCAACACATAGCCGCTTGGGGTCATCGGCGCGACACAGAAGGTTCACACCCCCACAACGGGCTCTTAAAAGCCGTCCTCCTCTTTCTCGTCCCCGGCGTTGTGCCGTCGTCGCCCTTATAGTTGGCGAGCGACTGTGCCACGCCTCGGAGAGAGGTATTGAATCAGTCCGCCTTTGGCACTTCTCGGACTCAATGCGGTGTCCGACTTGAGTCCGCAAAGCGGGCCAAAGCGGACATGGTCCGTCTGGGCAGATACCTTGCTTTTGAACCCGACCGGTCATTAGGCGCGTCGCGTCAGTTCGTCGGGGCTCTGTTGCAGGCGGCATCATTCGATCACGTTCCTTGGCGCGCGCCAACATAAAGCCGCAGCATCATCAGTAGCGACGCGCGTTCTAAGGTCTGTAGTAGCTTTGGGCGGTACACTTGTGCCAAGTCGCGCCCGCGCGCCCTCTGCCGTTTGGCCCGAAGTCGCTCTTCGTGCCGTAGCAATAACCGAGCTTCCCGAGCAGTTTTTCTGCCTTCAGCCTGACGCTGCATGCTTCGTCTGTATGGGGGTCGTCACCGGACCATCCTCGGCACATCTCGTCCAGGTCGGCACGGATCGAAAGCACATCCTGACTCACTGATGTTTGTGCTGTCGCCGTTGTCACTGCAACTAATGTTAGAGCGACACTGATAAACAGTAGATGCCATGTACGCATTGGTGCGCCTCCCTTGTTTCGTTGGTGCAAAATTGCTTTCCGCCTAGACGCGCTCAATGTGGGCGGTCGAGCAAATGGAGACGTGGCCGTACCCGTTCCACATGGCACAAGGCGAGAAGATACGCCGGGATTTGCGAGCTAACTGTCACGGCCTTGGGTATCAATCGCACTCAATCTCTTTGGAGCCTGTGTCAACGGAGGGATCGGAACAAACCTCCTCACCGTCCTTACTAACGGTCCAGCCGGAAAGCGTCCCGGACCCGAAAACACCAGCGGCCCACGACGTTGCGGCGAGCGACAAGAAAATTCCCAAGATAAGTCCGGCGAGAAACTTCAACATGCAAGCCCCCTGTTTTCGCTAAAGCATACCACTGCTTGCGGAAGGGACGCGACGGGGTTTAACGACTGTTAGGGAAACAAGCCTATTTTGACCAAGACGCCTAATTTTTGGGCTAACGCTATGGACTCTCCGTCGCTTTTAAATGTACATAGCGGCGGAATCAATCTTGGCACTGGGGGGACTAAAATGGCTGAAAAATCTAAGTCGCTGCTTTCAATCGGCGCAGCGCTGGCATCGCTTTCGGGTCTGGCCGTGCAAGGGGCGGAAGCGAAAGCAGCCGTCGTCAATGACGGCTCTGACACTCAGGCGAACCAAGCTCTCAATTCAACGAAGCTCATCGCAAATGCTCACTTTCAGGCTGGCGAAGACCTTCTCGGGTTCGTCATGACGAAGCAGGCCGACGGCACAATCGTCGCGCAGCACGCCTCCCACGCGTCGCATGCTTCACATGCGTCCCATGCTTCCAGCCGTTAAGGATCTTGCGCCGTCTCCGGTCGAGGTAGCTGTCGATTTTGATTCGGGAGTCCAGGGCCTCGCGGCCTTGGACGCGGCAGCCTATCGTCTGATCGGCACGGCGACGTGTCGGATTGACCGGATGGGGGACCGCTATGTCTGCCGTCTCGCTCCCACGGCCAATCCGCAAAAAGGCGCTGCGTTAAGCGCTGACGATCTGAAGGAACGGTTCCTGAACTTCGTCACCGACGAGAATCTGCGGACCCGCGTCGCTGAGAAGACCGAAGGCGTCCGCAACGTCATTCTTGCATTGGCCTTCGGGTCCCTGGCAGCTACCCAAAAAGATGCTGGATAAATTCCAGCCGGAGCACCATGGCGCGTTTTTTGGCTCCTGAAGCCTTCAGTGCGGCGACCGAAGATCTTTCGTTGTTGCCATTCAATCTTGAGCGTACTGGGACAAGCCAGTATCTCGTATCCAACATGGTCGGCGATTTCATTCGCCTGACGGAGGGCGAGCTGAATAGGCTGGTCGATCTCCAAATACAACCCGGCGACGGCCTCTATGAAAAGGCCTATGCGGCTCATCTGGTCACCGGGACCAACCAGAAAGCGCAACGACAGCTTTTGGCTGCACGGCTGAGAAGTCGGATGGGGTTCCTGCAGCAGGTTACCCCACTGCATATTTTTGTTGTAACGCTGCGGTGCGAGCACTCTTGCCCTTATTGCCAGGTCTCGCGTCAAAGCACCGACCGCTCGCGCTTCGATATGAGCGAAGAAACCGCGATGCGTGCGCTGGACATTGCGTTCGCCAGCCCGGCAACGCGGATCAAGATTGAGTTTCAGGGTGGGGAACCCCTTCTCAACTTTCCGATGATCAAGGCGATTGTTGCGGCTGCAAAGGCGCGGTCCGGCAAGAAGGTTGACTTTGTCATCGCGTCCAATCTGGCGCTGCTGGATGACGTTGTTCTTGAGTTCTGCAAGGCGAACAACATCCTGCTCTCGACCTCCCTCGACGGTCCCGCCGATCTACACAACAAGAACCGTCCCAGACCCGGTGGAAACAGTCACGAACTGGCCGTGGCTGGCATCCGGCGGGCCCGGGAAGTTCTCGGTTCCGACAGGGTCGGGGCCCTGATGACCACCACGGAAGCGAGCCTCGATCGCGTCGACGATATCATTGATGAATATCTGCAACAGGGCTTGGATGGCATCTTCCTACGGCCCCTGTCCCCCTTTGGTTTTGCCATTAAGACAAAACAGTTTGCGAAATATGATGCGCAAAAGTGGTTGGGGTTCTATGAGCGCGGGTTGCGTCGGGTTCTGGATATCAACCGACAGGGCACTCCATTCCGGGAGTTTTATGCAGCGCTGCTCCTCACGCGGATGCTCTCGGATCGTCCCATCGGCTACGTCGACTTGCGCAGCCCGGCCGGCGCTGGACTTGGCGCGCTGGTCTACAACTATGACGGCAGCGTCTTCGCGTCGGATGAAGGAAGGATGCTTGCCGAGACCGGCGACAACGCGTTCCGGCTCGGTCACGTCGACCAGGACAGTTACAATTCGCTCATCCTGTCGGACAAGCTGATCGGCGCGATATCGTCATCACTCACGCAATGTGCCCCTGAATGCTCGACCTGCGTTTATGAGAGCCATTGCGGAGCGGACCCCGTTTATCATCACGCCACGCAGGGTGACGCCCTGGGCATCAAGCCGCTGTCAGCGTTTTGCGCGAGGCAGAAGGGCATCATGGGCCTGCTGCTGGATATACTGGAAAACTCCCCCGAAGACGCTGCCATCTTGCGCCGGTGGGCCGCGTCATGACTCTTCCTCTCTATGGCACAGCCTCGCATAGCGCTGGATTTTGCTCAGACAAAGCGCGCTCGGTCGTCCGGCTTCGGGCGGTTGAAAGTAGCGCCGAACGTCACGCGGCGGATTTTGCGCTCGCTCGAACGTCGGTCGAAGTCCTGCGCGCGATAGAAGCGAATTGGCCGTCGATCTTTGTGGTTTCGGACGGTTCAATCGATTTGCCCAGCACGTTCGACGGACGACTGGTCGCGGTTCCCCTGAAATATAATTATCTCGGGGACGGTGACGTTCTCGGGTTCGACCATTCATCCAAGAAATTCCGCACCCTGTTTCGCCGAAATTCCGCGCACAACTCATTTCTTATCACCGAACGGTGCAACAATTATTGCCTGATGTGCTCGCAGCCACCGAAAGATGTCGATGACCGGTGGATCCTGAGTGAAATCAAAGAGAGCTTGCCACTCATCGACCCGGCAACCCGCGCGCTAACGTTCACCGGGGGAGAGACCCTGTCAGACTGTGAAGATTTCATCGCCGTCCTGACGGAGTGCCGCGACCGGCTGCCAACGACTGCCATCCAAGTGCTGACGAATGGCCGGGCGTTCGCCAACTCGGAGATTGTCGACGCCTGGAAAGCCATCGGGCACCCCAATCTTATGGCCGCCATCCCGGTCTATGCGTCGGTCGATCATGTCCACGATCACGTCGTGCAGGCCAAGGGCGCTTTCGACGAAACCGTGCTCGGCATTCTCAAGCTCAAGGACCGGGGCCAGCGCGTCGAAATACGTGTCGTCCTGCATGCATTGACAGCGCCGATCATCGAGGAAACGGGCCGGTGGATTGCTCGCAATCTACCTTTTGTCGATCACGTCGCGCTGATGGGCCTCGAAAACACGGGCTTCGCCATTGCTAACGATGCCATGCTCTGGATGGATCCGATGGACTACAGCGATGGTCTCGCCAAGGCCGTTGATTACCTGAGTGCCGCTGGCGTGAACGTGTCGGTCTATAACCTGCCGAAATGCGTCCTTCCCAAGTCGGTTTGGCCGCATGCGGTCCAATCGATCTCGGATTGGAAAAACGGCTTTGTCGACGAATGCAATCGGTGTGACGAGAAGAACAACTGCAGCGGCTTCTTTACGACCGGACGTCCGCGGTTCAGTCGCGGTGTACGAGCAATCAGTTCCCCACACCATGAATTTGACTCCCGCGGGTTAGCAAGCACGGCATCAGGAGAATGAAAATGAAGATCTATCATGGTCTGCTTGTCGCCGCTGCGCTTGGATGCGGCATCTCTGTAATGCCAGCACTCGCCAAGACCGCGAAAGAGTGCACGGCCGAATGGCGTGCCGACAAGGTCGGCATGCAGGCCCGTGGTGTGACGGAAAAATCCTACGTCGAACAATGCAAGGGCGGGGCGGAGCCAACCGCCGCCGCGCCAGCGGCCAAACCGGCAGAGACGGCGCAACCCGCTGCGCCCCGCCAGGCGACGGCCACCGGTTCGAAAACCGCGAAGGACTGTACCGCCGAATGGAGAGCCGACAAGGCGGGCATGCAAGCTCGCGGCGTGACCGAAAAGGCATACGTCGAACAATGCAAGGCAGGTGTGACGCCAGCGGCTTCCGCCCCTCCGTTAAGGCCGACCGCCGCAACACCGGCACCTGCAGCACCCCCATCCCAAACCAGCGCGTCACCTTCGCAGAAAACTGCTAAGGATTGCATTGCGGAATGGAGAGCCGACAAGGTAGGTATGCAAGCTCGTGGCGTCACCGAAAAAGCATATGTCGAGCAGTGCAGGGCAGGAGGTGCCGGCCCTACGGCCGCCGCTCCTGAACCGAAATCGACAACAGCGCCCGCGCCCGCACCTTCACTCGCACCCAAGCAGGCGTCGCCCGCCGCGCCACCTACACCGGCTCAACCTGCGCAGAAGCCCGCTTCAACAACCACTGCCGCACCGGTCCCGGTACCAGCTCAGCAACCGCCTGCGTCATCGAAAGGCGACTCAACACTAGAGGCTGGGCAGTTCGCGGATGAGACATCCGCCAAAGCTCGATGCCCCTCCGATACGGTTGTTTGGGTAAATTTGCCTTCCAAAATCTATCACTTCGCTGAGACCAAGAGCTACGGGACCACAAAGCGCGGCGCATACATGTGCGAGAAAGAAGCAATCGCTGGGGAAAACCGCGCTTCCAAAACAGAGAAGCATCCCTGATTTGGTAAGCCAACTGCACGGTGCCCCGAATTTTCGAGGCTAGAAATCGAAAGAGACGCGGAGATTATTGGAAATCGTTTTTCACCTGCAAGCAAGGTGCGGAGGGAACTGCATGCGGATGGCCCAAGATAAAACGGCCAACTACGACGGAAAAATATCAATGCGCCAATCCGTAAAAGGTATTTCTGCGGCCGCTATTATCTTTTTCACCGTAACAGTGCAGTCTGCACGAGCTGATTTCAGTTGCAGGGACGAAAAGAGCCTCACGGTTTGCCAGCCAGAAGATCTGGTCCAGAACGGTCCGAAGGACAGGATAAAACAGTCGCGCATATTGTTCGAGACGAACAACTGTTTGGTAGGCGAGATATCCGCGTCGGGACAGTCCGATTGGACCGCGGCAACTTATGCGGACGAAATCCATGTCGTCGTTAGGTATGAGTGTCAAATTCCTCAGACCACGGTGCCGCAATCAGACCTTGGCAAAAAGCAACGAACTACCGAGAATGTTAATGCCAAGTACGACTTTGCGTGCGCGCTAAGGGAATTCAAATATTTTGCTAGTGGGTTCGATCATTTCAACGATGGCAGTCGCAGTCACTGGGATAGCCAAGGCTCCTCAAGACCCATTCCGTGGCAGAAGATATATTCCGGTGGTGTTGGTGCTCATTTAGGCTCGCTTTTCAAAGTCTGGTGCGAGTAATAGCACGGATCAGAAGACCTATTCGATCACTCTGCTCGTCGGCACTGAGTGCCACGTAATGGACGTGTCACAAGGGCCAGTAAAGTAATCCAGCTTAAAAAAATCGGAGGAAAGACGATGCGTGCTTTTACGCTGCTCATTGGACTGATCATCGCCGTCGCATCTTTCTCGCAGGATGCAATCGCGCGGGGCCGAGGTGGTGGCGGCGGTCACTACTATGGTGGTGGGCATCACACGTCGAGTCATGGCGGACACTACTACGGCGGCTACGGCTCGTCTCATCGTGGCGGGACGTACGCCGGTCCGTATGGCGGGTATGGGCGGCACAAATAGCGCTCACCGACAGCGACGCGGACGACCGGCGCGACCTGATCGGGCAAGATCGCTGGTAACGGCGGCAGGTTGTCGGTCGTGTCCCGCCCAACGTTGAATAGGTCGCGGATCGCCGCCTAAGTGATCGAGTAGCGATCGCACATTGAACGAACCGATGGGGCCGTGGGCCGTTCCGGGTACTCGAACCCTCCATTTGGCCTTACGCGGTACAATCGATTTTAGATTGGAAAAATGGCTATGTTGAAGAGTGTACGAAGTGTGTTGAGAAAAGCAGGTGCATCGGATTATCTACATCCGGTCGCCCGCGCCAGAGTCGCGGCATTGCAGCGATCCAATAAAAGGTTGGCGCTCAGATTTCCGATTTCACTTCTGATAGTGTTTTCGTTCACGCTCCAAGGGCAAGCGGCCTTAGGAAATGACGCTAAACGGGAATTTCAATGCTCGGAAGGCAACGAAAAACTGACGCTGTATATGAGCGAACAGAAGCAGAAGCAAGGTGCAAGTTTTGGCGTGAAAACGCCGCATGGCTTTGTTTACGCTGGGTTCTTTGATGGGATCGAAGTCCCACTCTCGCGCTTATTCGGGTCTACCGGAAATTCAGAACGTGATCGAGAGAATGTTCTTATCTACAGCGGGCTTTCCGACACGATCTCACAGGGAAAACTGCTAATTTTCAACGAGCGCTCCAACTCACTCACAATTCTCAATGTCTCGAATTTTGAGATGTCGAAATCCCAATGCTCAAAATAGCAGGTCGTGATCGGAATAGGTGGCAGAACGCCAACAGTTCTGGTGAGGGCACGTGATACCGATTCCCTGTTCGGTGTTTTCGGGTTTGGCTCCGGCGCGTACTATTGGCCGGGACAAGACAGCGGTTCTCCGGCTTCAGCCCGCCTCACCAGTGCGGTGACTTGGTGTTGCGGATATTGGTGACCGGCGGGGAGCCGAACTTCGGGGGCGGCGGCATGCCCCACCGCATGGTCACCAGTTCGGTGCCGTGGTCGGTGTTGCGGACCACCGGGGCCGGATAATCAGGAAACACGCCCGGCATCGGTGCGAGGTTGCCGACATAGCGGTTCACGACGCGGAACAGCGCGAGGATGGCCGCTTGGTTCGTCGTGATGCTGTAGAGGTTGCACATTCGTCCAGTTCACCGCTCGCCCGGCCACCACGTTGACGGCGGATCGCTCGCCGTGATCTTGGTCGCTCGCAGTGCCACCAGATGGCTCCGCTTGTAGGCATAGCCCCGGACTTCGGAGCACTGGCGGCAGCGCATGTAGCGTTCGAGTTCATGGACCGGCGTTGTCTTCGGTCGTCGCACGATGTCGAGGGCAACGGTCTGATGCGTGTTGCAGCCAAGGCATTTCACTTCGAGATAGCCAAACCCGGCGTTGATCGCGTCACCGAGCGCGGGCGATGGCTGCGCCGGTCCCTGAAAGCCGAGCATGCGCTTGTTCCACGCCTCGACGGCGAGCCGGTCGGCTTGCTTGCGTGCTTCCATCGCCCGGTCTGCCGCCGCGCGCACCGATCCGCCGTAAATGATCTCGCGTGACTTGGTGCCCATGCGAGAGAGGATGCGCCGGGCCGCGCGTGACAGGCAAGCCGCTACAGATTGCGGTGGATGGCGTGCCGGGCACAACGGAGGCGACGCGCGACGCTGGAAGACCATGCCGACTGACCGGTGAGCGTCAGTCCTGTTGATCGAGGGGCGGCTCACCGTGCTTGTCGGCCATCTGCTGGCAGACGTTGGCTATCTCGGTGCGCACCTCGAACACGACCCGCTCGATGCTGCGCCGGATCGCAAGATCACCACGCGGCGCGCACCGCGCAGGCAGGCTCGACAATGCGGTCAGGGTGGCACCGCAGATGCCGTCGATCAGTGCATCGACATCCGCTCGGCGCACCAGTTCGTGCTTCTTCTCCATCAGGCGCAGTTGCAGCATCTCAGTCTTGACCCTGACGTGATCAGCGTCGGCTTGCGTGCGCGGCGATTGCTGCCGCTCGCGCCGCAAGTATCGCATGTAGGCAACGCGGCTCTGGTCGAGCAGAAAGCCATCACCTTGCCGCTGGATCACGCCTTCGGCTTCGAGCTTGCCGATGTGGGTCCGGCTGCAATCAAGGTGCTGCGCAAGTGCCGACGCGCTGACGGTCGCGGGCTTGGCGAATCGCGGTCGAGAGATAGCCTTGGCGATGGGCGGGCGATCAACGCCGACGGTCTCGGTCATCAGCGTCATTCCTTTTGCGTCGCAGTAGGATACTCCGATTGCAGCGTCAGCGGGAGGCGGTCTTTACTGTAGCCCAACCTTCCGTTTTCGGCGACCGGACCTGCCGCTGCGCCTGCCGCCAAGCGAGACTTTTAGCGAATTCCGCAAAGGTAATTTTATCGTTTCCGCCTAGGATTTCTGACTTTCCGATTAAATCCGTTTTAGGGGTATTTTTCCCATGGCCACGGTTTTGAGCTTCCTGTCCTTCTTCGGCATCTTGATCGGACTGGTGTCCATCGCCTATCCGCTCCGCTTCATGTACATCCACGACCGCCGAACGGCAGCCATCGTGCTGGCGGTGTCAGTGGTGACGTTCCTGCCGGCCGCCGCCATTGACGGCGCCCAGCAGCAGGCCCGCGCGCGCGCGGAGCAGGCTGCGGCCGCCCCGCAGCTGGTCGCCCCGCCTCCGAAGTCGGCGGCCGATCTGGCCGAGGAGGCCTGCAACGTGTCTGGCGCCATCCCCGACTGCAAGGAAGTCATGACCAAGCAGATCGCCGAGGGGATGGCCCATCCGAAGGCTCCCGCGCCCGCGGCAGTGGAGAAAGTCGCGCCGGGCAAGCCATGGCGACAGTGGTCAGAAGACGAAATGACGGAATTCATGAGGCAAGGCCTTATTATCTGCATTAAAAAGGATCGCCCGGCGCAGCACGATTGTTACGCCGAGATAAACACCATCGCTGATGACTGGAAAGCGCATCACGGCTAAACGAATAGAGCGATGCACCGGGCCGCGCCCTTAGCCAAGTACAGGCGCGGCTCCTGCAATTCCGACTGGCGCCAGTGCTCCGACAACGCCGACCTCATCAACAATTTCGGCGACATCAGCCGAGGCTCGGTGTCATGCCAGTATGCGGCGAAGAAGCTCGCGAAGTACGGCTCGCCGTCGTTCCCGTTCTTCTCGTTCAGTCGCTTCCACACCGGCAGCGACTACGTGAGGACCGGATTGGCGACGCTGATCGAGCCCGAGGCCGAGTTCCAAAACGGCTACGGCGCCAGGGTGCACAGCGTCGTCACCTGCAAATACGATCTGAACAGCCAGCAGGTCGTGGACGTCAGCGTCGACTGACGCCGCCTCCATGTAACTGCAACCACTGATTTTCTCGCACCAGATATCCTCAGTAAGTGCGGTCGCGCGGTCCCGGCAATTCCTTTTGCTCTCTGCGGGACCCGGCGACCGACCACCGTTGCGGAGGGGCGCCTTCCTCAGAGGGGTCCGCCATCCCTCGACGGTCCCCGCCAACGTCACGCATCACCGCAACCTCGACGCCGGGCACGGTCGCGTCGAGGCCGAGAAGCGCCGGATTGCGTGATGCGGAGCATCAACACATGATCTCGGTCAGCGATTCCGAACTCGCCGCGTTGCTGGATGCCGCCCGTCCGATCCCGCCGCACAACCGCGACGCCTTCCTGCGCGACAGTCGCGGCCGAGCTGGCGAAGTATAGAGATTGGATGGTCTGCCCTTCGTTCGCCATTGTCTGTCGCGAACTCTCATGGATGGCGGTGATTTGTCGCCACATCGTGATGCCGTTCATACCCCGAAACACCGATAATGTGGGGATAGTTGAATTAAACCGATACTTGGGTGCCGAATGGCCCTTAAGTTGGCGCTGGCGGTCGCTGCTTCGTTCCGCTCATGAAAAAGCCGAGCATTCCCTCCACAGGCGCTCGGCTCCTTCGTGTCCCATTAACCCGTGTCAGAGCCAACGAGGACAGTCTCACTGTACGACCGAGAATCGCCGCGTCAATGGGCGTTTTCGCACGTCATCCTCAATGGCTCTCCTTATCCAAAGGAGATCAGTTTGAGCATTACGCAGTTTACCTTCGAGCAGGCTGTTGATGTCTGGATGCGCCACTTTAGCGGCCAATATCAGCACCAGATTGCGGCGGCCTACGTCATCAACGTTCGCGCCGTCAATCATGTCCTGAAGGAAAAGACCCACGTCGGCAGCAAACAAGTCGCTGAGACGAGGTTTAGCAAATCGGCCTAACCACTGAAGGCGGGCGGCCAAAGGGTCGCCCGCCCCTTTTTCGAATTGGCGTAGCGCTCATCGCTTCGCCAGCGGGATCACAGGCGAGCGCTATGTCGAGCTGGATTGATGTCGCAGTTGATATTTGGATTTGCATTTTTGCTGCGTCGTTTTTTTCATCGTTTGTTATTGGTGCCGTCCAGATCAAACGCGGCAAGAACCTGACCGACACGCCGCTACTGCCGATTCAAGTGGTCCTTCATTTCGCTTGGGTCATACCCTTCGGCTTCTACGTAGTACTGACAACGGTTGGGACGTGGGGTCCCATGCTTGGCATCGCGCTTGTCGGTCTTCCGATCTTTCTGGGGGTCGCTTGGCTAGCCGGGCACATCGAGCGACGGCGCTAGTGGTTGAGTTTCTGAGGCCGACATCGTCGCGCTGATGTGGCGCTGTTGCTGGAGTCACCTACATTCTGCGAATAAGACTCTTGATCCAGATCATGGAGTTCTCGATAGCCCAGTTGGTCTGGTGATCGGTGAGGCTCGGCATGGGCGCCGCGCCGGGTCCGTGTCCAATCGGGTTGCGGACCTTTGAAAAGAAGTGCTTCAGCGCCTCCATCTCCCAGACCTCAATGAGTTTCGCGCCCCTCAGGTTATCAATGTAGTTAGAAGCACCTTTCTCGTTGCCTGTGGTGATCTGCTTTTCGTGATGATCTTGATGGTGCTTTCCAGTGAGTGGGCAGCATAGCGGGCCGGGTCGCGCCCGCCCGTATCACGCAGATCAATAGCCTCCTTCATGTCGTGGTCGACGTTGTGCCACTTCGGCTGCGCCACCAGCTTCCAAAAAGGCGTCTCAATCTCCTGCGCGACCGTTTGGTCCTCAGAGATTTGGATAAAGCCATTGTGGTAGTGCAGCTGGCAGTCCGCTTGGCGGAAGCGGGCATTTAGCTCGTTCACTGCCATCTGAAACTTCGCGTTCAAACTGGCGTTTATCGCTCGTACCGCATCGGCGCTGTTGCCGGGTACCCGAAGGCCCTTGCGTTGGCCTCGCTGATCAAACAATTCGGCTATTGTGATATTGTCCGCAAGCTTAGCGTTCAGTCCCGCCACGAAATTCTCGTGCTGACGGAAGCCGATTTCGACTAGGCTGAGGCGCTCTTTGATAAAGCGGTCAGCTGATATTTTGCCGTCAAATGGCTCCAGCATCCACGTCTCGCACATCTGCACCGTGGTATGTCGGCCGCCTTGCCAGAGATTTTGCTTGTTATAGAAGCCCCAGTGCTGCGGAGACAGCTCCTTCCGGCCAAGCTCTCTCGCCAGCAAGTCGTGTATCTGCGTCCAAAAATCCCTGCCGTGCTCGTTTTCTTTGCCGTCCACATAGTATGGGCAAACGTCGTTCAAGAGTTGGCAGCCTTGCGCGAGAAGGCGGCGCGGCTCCTCGGAAAACGTTTCCCACATGCGGGGCTGTTCGTAACGGCGAGCAAAAATATCAGTCAACATCAGTCTAAGCGTCCCTCGTGAAGCCTGCGAACATCCAGCCGATCGCCCAGAAGGCGAGATAGATGACGATGGCGGTCAGGCCGGTGGCGAGGAAACCCCAGCCGAGGGTCGAGGGTCCGAGGCTCGTCAGAAACGTCGGTGTTGGTTGGTCTGCGATGGCGATCACCTCGCTGACCGTCTCATAGGAGTGATGGTAACCAGCACATCCGCCGACGCTGTAATCAAGAGCGCTGCCGTAATCGTATTTCTTCTTGAACGTGTAGCCAGACCGCGCCAGACGCGCGATGCACTGGGCGCTTTCATGGGACGATGTCGCATTGCCGTATGTACTGACGGCGAGTCCGATGGAAGACGGCACACCGATCAGCACCACCAACAGGGCAGCAATCGCGCCGATACGTGTGAAGCCTCGAATGAAGCGCGCCCCCGCAGAGAGCGGTGCGGTCGGGCGCGGGTGTCGGTGTGGCTGCAACTCGGTCATCCGTCTCTTTCAGTCCTTTCTCAGAGTCTCGGCGGGTAGGTCGTCATGGTCGTCTCATCCTAAGCAAAAAAATAGCGACCGTGACACTCAAACCTCATTGGGACACAACCGAGGACACATCCACCGCACCGCCTTGATTTATCTCGGTTTTTTGTGCCCATACTCTCCCTTGCGCAGGGAATGCCGGAATGCTCCGACGGTACCTGTATGCTCGTGTGCGTTTTCCTTTGTGCACTTTGCACACGAGACCGCGGGTGCAGCAAGCACCCGGCGTTCCCTGCGCCCTCTTCTTTGGGCGGAAGAATTTTCAACGACTCGGGCGCTTTGCGCCGACCCGGTGGCTCGCAATGACGGAAAACTATCCCAACCGTTCCCTTGCCAGCCTCGCGCCCGCACCCAGCGCCATCAGCTTGGCTTCCGCGATATCCCGCCGCATCGGCGCCATGCCGCAATTCGTGGTCGCGACGATGTTGCTCTTCGGCACGAATTTGGACACCGCGTCGATCACCTTGACGACGTCTTCCGCGGTCTCGACCGTGTCGCTGGCGACGTCGATCACGCCGGCCTGGACGATTTTGCCGGGGAGCAGCGCGAGCAGATCGAGCGGGACGTGCGAATTGCGGCATTCGATCGCGACCTGCTGGATCGGGCTCTTGGCGATCGCCGGAAAGATATCTTCGTACTGCCGCCACTCGGCGCCCAGCGTTTGTTTCCAGTCGGTATTGGCCTTGATGCCGTAGCCGTAGCAGATGTGCACGGCGGTGGCGCAGGTCAGCCCTTCCGCGGCGCGCTCCAGCGCCTTGATGCCCCAGTCCGAAACTTCGTCCATGTAGACGTTGAAGGCGGGCTCATCGAACTGGATCATGTCGACGCCGTCGGCCTGCAACGCCCTGGCTTCCTCGTTGAGCAATTCGGCAAAGGCGAACGCCATCTTGACCCGGTCGCCGTAATATTTGTCGGCTATGGTATCGATGATGGTCATCGGGCCGGGCAGTGTGAATTTCAGCTTGTGCGTGGTGTGGGTGCGGGCGATTCGAGCCTCGTCGGCATGGACGCGGCCCTTCAGCGTCAGGGGCGCCACCACCTGCGGTACCATTGCCTTGTAGCGGTCTTTACGGATTCCCATCTCGACCTTGTGGGCGAAATCGATACCTTCGATCTTTTCCAGAAAGCCGTGCACAAAGTGCTGGCGGGCCTGCTCGCCCTCGGTGACGATATCGACGCCGGCGTCTTCCTGCAGCTTGACCGCCAGCATGGTGGCGTCGCGCTTGGCGCGGGCCAGTTCGGAGCCCGTGGACTTCCACGGCGCCCACAGCGTGTTGGGTTCGGCCAGCCATTCCGGCTTCGGCAGCGAGCCGGCGATCGTGGTTGGAAACAGCATTTTGGCCTC
Source organism: Bradyrhizobium erythrophlei (assembly GCA_900129675.1). GTDB lineage: Bacteria > Pseudomonadota > Alphaproteobacteria > Rhizobiales > Xanthobacteraceae > Bradyrhizobium > Bradyrhizobium erythrophlei_A. The sequence goes on from FSRD01000001.1 coordinate 5,481,811, forward strand.
CCGGTCGGTTCTGATTGAGCGCCTGTCTGCCATGTCTTATGATCGAGGTACAGAACAACAAAAGTCGTTGCGACCGGGAATAAGGAAGCCATGATCGACCTGCATTACGCGCCGACGCCCAACGGCTGGAAAATCTCGATCATGCTGGAGGAACTCGGGCTTCCCTATACCGTCATCCCGGTCAATATCCGCGCCGGCGAACAATTTCGGCCGGAATTTCTGGCTGTTAGCCCGAATAATCGTATCCCTGCGATCGTGGACCGTGCGCCCGCCGACGGCGGCGAGCCGTTTTCAGTGTTCGAGACCGGCGCGATCCTGATTTACCTCGCCGAGAAAACCGGCCGGTTCCTGCCAAAGGACATGCGCGGCCGCTCGCAGGTCGTGCAATGGGTGATGTGGCAGATGGGCGGGCTTGGTCCGATGCTGGGCCAGCACGGCCATTTCGCGCTCTATGCGGCGGAAAAAATCCCCTACGCAATCGAGCGCTACCGCGACGAAGCGGCGCGGCTGTACCGGGTGCTCGATACGCAATTGGGCAAGACCGGCGCCTACGTTGCCGGCGATTACTCGATCGCCGATATCGCGTGCTTCCCCTGGACCATGACGCACAAGGCGCAGGGCTTTACGCTGGACGATTATCCGAACCTCAAGCGCTGGTACGCCGAGGTCCGCGCCCGGCCGCAGGTGCAGGCGGGGCTGGCGATCGGGAAGTTCGTCAAGGAGCCGTTCGACGAGGAGGCGCGGAAGAATATGTTCGGGCAACGCGCGAGGGAACTGGCCGAGAGGAAGTAGGACCATCCGCGCCGTCATTGCGAGGAGCGCAGCGACGAAGCAATCCATCGCGCCGCAAGTGGAGAAATGGATTGCTTCGCTTCGCTCGCAATGACGGATGAGACAACGAGACCAACAAACAAAAGGAAACCCCAATGATCGAATTCTTCTTCGACTGCTCCAGTCCCTGGACCTATCTTGCCTTCCACAACATCCAGCCGCTCGCAAAGGAGTTCGGCGCCGAGATTTCGTGGCGGCCGATCCTGGTCGGCGGCATCTTCAACACCATCAATCCCAGCGTCTATGCCACGCGCGAAAAGCCGGTGCCGGCGAAGCTGAACTACCAGAAGAAAGACATGGCGGACTGGGCGCGCTCCGCGGGCCTTGCGATCAAGATGCGGCCGACCGTGTTTCCGGTGAACAGCGTCAAGGCGATGCGCGGATGTATTCTTCTTGCGCCGGAAGGAAAGCTGGTCCCGTTCGCGCGCGCCGTGTTCGAGATCTATTGGGGCGAGGACAAGGATATCTCGCAGGACGCGGTGCTGACGGAAGTTTGCCAGCGCGCCGGTGTCGATCCCGCCAAATTCTTTGCCGGGATCGGCGAGCAGGCGATCAAGGACCAGCTCAAGGCCAACACCGATGAAGTGATGGCGCGCGGCGGCTTTGGTTCGCCGACCATCTTCATCGACAGGACCGATATGTATTTCGGCAATGACCGCATGCCGCTGATCCGCGAGGCGCTGGCGCGGCGCAAAGAGCGGGCCGCCTGATGCCGAAGGCTGTCGTCTGCCGCGAACTCGGGCCGCCCGAGCGTTTGCGACTGGAAAGCTTTGCCGCAGCGCCGCTGGCGCCCGGCCAGGCGCGCGTGGCCATCCATGCCGCCGGGATCAACTTTCCCGATATTCTGATGGCCGCGGGCGAATATCAGCTCAAGCCGCCCTTGCCGTTCACGCCGGGCGTGGAGGCCGCCGGCGACGTGGTCGAGGTGAATGACGCGAAGGGCGTCACCGTCGGCGACAGGGTCATCGTCAAGATGCGGCACGGCGCCTATACCGACGAGGCCGTTGTCAGGCCGTCGCAGCTCACGCCGCTGCCGTCGACCTTCGATTACGCCGAGGGCGCGACGTTTCTGGCTGGCCACGGCACCGCCTATCACGCCCTGATCGACCGCGGCCAGCTCCGGCCGGGCGAAGTGCTGCTGGTGCATGGCGCCGGCGGCGGCGTGGGCTTGGCCGCGGTCGAGATCGGCAAGATGCTGGGCGCTATTGTGATCGCGACCGCCTCGAGCAAAGAGAAGCTCGCGGTCGCCAAGGCGCGGGGCGCCGATCATCTCATCCAGTATATGCGCGAGCCGTTCCGCGACGCCGTCAAGCGCATCACCGACGGGCGCGGCGCGGATGTGGTGTTCGATCCCGTCGGCGGTGAGGTGTTCGAAAACTCGATGCGCTGCATCAACTGGGGCGCGCGGCTCCTGATCATCGGTTTTACCGGCGGCATCGGGCTGGCGCGCACCAATCTCTTGATGATCAAGGGCGCCAGCGTGCTCGGCGTCCGCGCCGGCGAAGCCGTGCGGAAAAATCCGGCACTTGGCGAAGCGCGGATCAAGGCGCTGACGGAATGGGCGGAAGCCGGCAAGGTGCGGCCGAACATCTCGCACCGGCTGCCGCTGGAGGATTACGCCAAGGCGATGCGGCTGCTGGTCGAGCGCAAGGCGATCGGGCGGGTGGCGTTGATGATGCGATGATGTCGTAGCCGTCATTCCAGGATGGTCCGAAGGACCAGACCTCAGGTGCGCAATTGCGCACCTAGTTCGATGCTTTGCATCGCCCCAGAATGACGGCTTCGCCGTCACTTATATCCGCGCTCTTCCCACCACGGGAAATAGTCCGGCATGTCGGTGGAAACCTTGTTCTTGAACTCGGCCGGGCGCTTTTCCAGGAACGACACCACGCCCTCCTTCACGTCCTCGGAGCGGCCTCGGGCGTAGATGCCGCGGCTGTCGATCTTGTGCGCTTCCATCGGATCGTCGGCGCCCATCATGCGCCACATCATCTGCCGGATCAGCGCCACCGAGACCGGCGCGGTCTTGGCGGCGATCTCCTTCGCCAGCGCCCGCGCGGTCGGCAGCAATTCATCCGGCGGCACCACCTTGCTGACGAGACGCCCGGCCAGCGCCTCCTGCGCCGGGAACACCCGGCCGGTATAGCACCATTCCAGCGCCTGCGAGATGCCGACGATCCTTGGCAGGAACCAGCTCGAGGCCGCCTCCGGCACGATGCCTCGCTGGGAGAACACGAAACCGAAGCGGGCGGCTTCAGACGCAATGCGGATATCCATCGCCAGCTGCATGGTGACGCCGATGCCGACCGCCGGCCCGTTCACCGCCGCGATCACCGGCTTTAAGCATTTGAAGATGCGCAGCGTCACCTGGCCGCCGCCGTCGCGGACCTGGGGATCGCTGTAATCGACAGCGCCGCTGGCGAGCCGCTTCACCGGCCCGCGCCGCGCGTCGCGGTCGAACGTGTTGGCGCCCGAGGAGAGATCCGCGCCGGCGCAGAAGCCGCGTCCGGCGCCGGTGACGATGATGGCGCGGACGTCGTCGTCCTTGTCGGCCGCATCGAAGGCGTCGATCAGTTCGGCTTGCATGGTGCCGTTGAAGGCGTTGAGCTTATCGGGCCGGTTCAGCGTGATGGTGAGAATCTGCTCGGCGACCTCGTACTTGATCGTCTCATACGCCATGGGGAGGGTTCCTCTCGGTGTTATTCTTGATTCATATCTCGTCGTTGCCGGGCTTGACCGGCATTCCATCTTACGAAGACGATGGATGCGCGGGTCAAGCCCGCGCATGACAGTCAGTACACGCGCCGCCGCACTACTTCTTCGGTGGGCTCGGCCACGGCTTCTGCGCGCCCCGCAGGCCCTCGAACGCCTTGGCCATGCCGAGCACGCCGAGGTCGTCGAAACGGCGGCCGACGATCTGCACGCCGATCGGAAAGCCGCGTCTGTCGTAGCCGCCATTGATCGAGACGGCCGGGTTCTCCGACATGTTCCACGGCACGGTGTAGCAGATGTGCTCGAACGGCTTGGCGGGGTCGTTGATGGGGGCGGCGAACTCGGCGGGGAAATTCACCACGGGTGACACCGGCGACACGACGTAGTCGAGATCGTAGAACAGCTTTGCCGCCGCGGCCCGGATCGCCATCGTCATGTTGAAGCCCCGGATCACGTCGACGCCCGAAAGCTTCGCGCCGGCCTCGGCCCATTTGTAGATGTAGGGCAGCGCCTTGGCGCGCTGCTCCGGCGCCAGCCTGGACAGATCGTCCCACATCCGCGCGCGCCAGAAATTGTCGAGGCCGTCGAGCATCTCGCGCGTCAAAATGCCATCGACTTCGGTAATGACGGCGCCGGCGGACTCGAACGCTTTGGCAGCCTTCACAGCGACGTCGCGGACGTCCTTCTCCAGCGGCTGGCCGACGCCGGGATCGAGCATCAAGCCGATGCGCAGCTTGCGCGGTGACTTGTCCAGCGCCTTCCAATTGATCTCATGCGCCGGCAGGCTCATGCCGTCGCGGCGGTCGGGCCGCGACAGCACACTCATCATCAGCGCTGCATCGTCGACGGTGCGGGTCATCGGCCCGGCGACGCGGCCGACATAGGATGGATCGATCGGAACGCGCCCGAGGCTGGGCTTCAGCGCCACCAGGCCGCACCAGCAGGCCGGCAGCCGCACCGAGCCGCCGATATCGGTGCCGAGATGCAGCGGGCCGTAGCCGGCCGCACCCGCAGCACCCGCGCCGGAACTGGAGCCGCCGGGATTCTTGCTGACGTCCCAGGGATTGCGGGTGAGGGGATGGAAGCTCGACAGGCCGGACGACAACATGCCGTAATCCGGCATCGTGGTCTTGGAGAAGATCACAGCCCCTGCTTCGCGCAACCGCGCGGCCGGCGGCGCATCCCGCTGTGCGGGCACCAGCTTCACGCTGGCAGCGCCCAGCGGCACCGGCTGGCCCTTGGTCGCAATATTGTCCTTGATCGTGACCGGCACGCCATCGAGCGTGCCCATCGGCTCGCCCTTCTGCCAGCGCTCGGTCGAGGCTTTTGCAGTGGCGCGGGCACCCTCGGGATCGAACGCGTAGAGCGCCTTGATGTGCGGCTCCCACACCGCGATATGCGCGAGCACCTCTTCGAGCACTTCCGACGGCGAGAACTGCTTGGCGCGATAGCCGGCGATCAGGTCGACGGCGGAAAGGTCGTGCAGCGACGTGAGGGCTTCTTCACGTTTCGTTTTATGCATGGGAACCTGCTGCCAGACGGGTTTCGACGATGCGCGCGAACATGCTGGCACCGATGGGCAGGATTTTGTCATCGAGGACGTAGCCGGGGTTGTGCACCGGCACCGAGCCTTCATGGCCGACCCAGAAATAGGCCCCGGGCACCCGCTGCATCATGTCGGCAAAATCCTCGCTGCCCATTTTCGGCTGTGTCCGGGTAATGACCTTTGCCGGGTCGACCACGGTGCGGGCCACGGCCTCGACCACCCTGGACTGCTCTTCCTGGTTGACCAACACGCTGAACGTATCGCGGATATCGGCAACGATCTCGACCTGGAACGCCGCGGCCATGCCGGCGCAGATCGCGCGCATCCGCTCCCGGATCAGCGCGCGTACCTCGTCGGAAAAGGCGCGCACGGTGCCGCAGAGCTTCGCTTCGCCGGGAATGACATTGTAGGCCGAGCCGGCATGAATCTGGGTGATCGACAACACGGCCGGTTCGTTGGGGCTGACGTTGCGGCTGACGACGGTCTGCAGCGCCTGGCCGAGCGTCATGGCAATGACGACCGCATCCTTGGAGCGCTCCGGCATCGCACCGTGGGCGCCGTAGCCGTTGATGGTGATGTCGAAGAAGTCGGCGCCGGCCATCGCAGGGCCGGGCAGGATCCCGATTTCGCCATGGTTCAGGTCGGGCGCGTTGTGCAGCCCGTAGATCTCGTCGCAGGGGAATTTATCGAACAGCCCGTCCTTGATCATGGCGCGGGCGCCGCCGAGGCCTTCTTCGGCAGGCTGGAAGATGAAATGCACGGTGCCGTCGAAATTCCTGGTCTCGGCGAGATAGCGCGCGGTGCCGAGCAGCATGGTGGTGTGGCCGTCATGGCCGCAGCCATGGAAGCGGCCGGGAATGGTCGAACGCCAACGCAGGTTGGTGTTTTCCTCCATCGGCAGTGCGTCCATGTCGGCGCGCAGGCCGATGCGCTTAGCCCCGTTGCCTTTGCCCTTGAGCACGCCGACCACGCCGGTGCCGCCGAGACCGCGATGCACCTCGATGCCCCATCCCTTCAGCTTGTCGGCGACGATGCCCGACGTGCGCACTTCCTCGAAACCGATCTCGGGATGCGCGTGCAGATCACGGCGAATGGCGGTGAGTTCGTCGGCAAAGCCTTCGATGCGGTCGATATTGGGCATGTCTGTTTATCCGGTTGAGCTTGACTTGGCGGTGGGAACGAAGGGAGAGCCGTTCGGCTTGATGCGGATGCCCGGACGCAACCGCGTCCAGGGGAGCGAGGCGGTATCCGCCGGCATCGCGCCGGGTGCGGCGCAGATCAGAAGCCGTTCGGCGATCGGTTCGAAATCGGCGCGGAAATGCACCGAGCTCTTGTTGACCAGGATCGATTGCTCAGTCGGTTCGATGCCGACATAGCGATACATCGATTGATCGGCGAGCTGCGCCTTGTGCGAGCTCACGACCACCCTGACATCGCCGATACGCAGGCAGGCCGATGGGCCCATGTCCATGTCGCGGCCGCCGTAATAGGGACCGGGCGCGACGAATTGTCCGTCCGACAGCCTTTCGACGACGAAGGCTTCCTTGTACGGCGCGTCCCCGGGAATGCCGGACTTGCCCCCGAGCGCCAGCGTCACCGTCGCGCCGACGCCGGCGGCATGCGCCGCTCTGGCCGATTGCGGATCGTAGATCACGCCGTGAGCCGCGCGCGTCGCCTTGTTGCGGACCAGCGCACGGAGCATGCCGGTGGTGTCGGAATCGCCGCCGGCGCCGGGATTGTCCTGGGTGTCGGCGATGATGATCGGCTTGCTCGCGGTCCTGGCCAGCTCCATCGCGTGAAGCACGCCCTCGTCGGGCGTAAAGATGCGGCCATCGAAATCGTCCTCATGGCCTTCGATCAGCGCGACCAGCTTGTCGGCAGCCGCATCGGCATCGGCCTGGGTCTTGCCGTAGGCGAATATGCTCGGCCCGCAATCCCTGAAATCGGCGGCCGGAAAACCGGGCGCAAAGGACAGCGTCGGCACCGCGTCGCTCTGCACTGCCGCCAGTTTTTCGTAAATGCCCTTGGTCGGCTGATCGTTGGTGCATTGCCAGCTGATCGGAATCAGGAAAGGCAATTGCCGGAAGGCCTTTGCGAAGCGCTGCTTCGTCTTCAGCATCAGCGCGAGATGCCTTGCGGAGGCGCGGCCGGTGTCGGCCATATCGACGTGCGGGTAGGTGCGATAGGCAATCAGTGCATCCGCATGTTCCACCATTTCGGGCGTCACATTGGCGTGCAAATCGAGACTGACGACCAACGGCAGTTCCTTGCCGATTACCTTGCGCACGCGAGCGAGAATTTCGCCTTCGCCGTCGTCGAGGTGCTCGGTCACCATCGCGCCGTGCAGGTCGAGATAGACCGCGTCCAGCGGGCCGGCCGCCGCGATGCCGCCGACCATCTCCGCGACGATGCGCTCATAGGCATCTTTCGTCACATGGGCGGAGGGACTGGCGCCGCAGGAGATGGTCGGAACCAGTTCCCAGCCATTGGCCTCGGCGGCCTCGACAAACCCGGCCAGTCCGACATTGATCTTGCGCATGACCTTGACGACATCGGGACCGTGCGCCATCGCCGGCCAGCCGCCACCATGGACGAAATCGTCATACGTCGCCTTCGTTGGCGCAAAAGTGTTGGTTTCGTGCAGAAAGCCGCCAACGGCGATGCGGGTCATCAATGAAGTCTCAGCCTGTGTTTGGTGCGCGCGACGTTAGCCCCGTCATCGCGCGAAGCGCAAGCTGTGAAGCAATCCCGTTTTGCATGCCGCATGGGCGTCGGGATTAGTTCAGGCGGCGATCGCGGCGAGCGTTTCTCACTCCGCTGCAACCGCCGCCACCGGCCGGAAGTTCGCAAAATCCCAGCCGCGTCCGGGCGCGGCATCGAGCAGCGCGCGGGTGTAGGCCTGCTGCGGATGGGTCAGGACCTGCGCGGCCGGTCCCTGTTCCACGATGCGGCCATGCTGCATCACGGCAACATCGTCGCAGATTTGCGCCGCGACGCGCAGGTCATGGGTGATGAACAACAGCGCGATGCCGAGCCGGTTCTGAATTTCATCGAGCAGTTCGAGCACCTGCGCCTGCACGGAGACGTCGAGCGCGGAGACCGCTTCATCCGCTACCAGTACATCGGGGTCGAGCGCGAGTGCGCGCGCAATCGCAATGCGCTGGCGCTGGCCGCCGGAGAACTGGTGCGGGTAGCGCGAAACCGCGTCAGCCGGCAGATCAACCAGTTCGAGCAGCTCGCGCGCTTTCGCCAGCGCGTCCGCGCGGGGCATGCCGTAATTGATCGGGCCTTCGGCGATGGTCTCGCCGATGGTGACGCGCGGATTGAGCGAGCGGTAGGGGTCCTGAAAGATGATCTGGATGCGCTTGCGGTGCGGCTGCAGCAGCCGGCGCGACAGGTCGGAGATTTCCCGTCCCGCAAGCCGCACGCCACCGGAAGTCGGGTCGATCAGGCGGACGATGCAGCGCGCCACCGTCGATTTGCCGGAACCGCTTTCGCCGACGATGCCGAGCGTGCGGCCCTTGCGCAAGGTGAGCGTCACGTCCTTGGCGGCGGCGACCTCGCGCGCCTTGCCGAAGAAGGAGCGCTCGCGATAGACCTTGCCGAGTTCGTTGGCTTCCAGCACCACCGGTTCGGTGGTCTCCTCGCGCGGCGCGCGCGGCACCAGGCTCGGCACCGCCGACAATAGATTGCGGGTATATTCCATCGTCGGCGCCCGCAGGATGGTGTCGAGCGCGCCGGTTTCGACCAGCCGGCCGTGGCGCATCACGGCGACCCGATCGGCGATCTCCGCGACCACGCCCATGTCGTGGGTGATGAACAGCACCGCGGTGCCGTGTTCGCGTTGCAGGTCGCGGATCAGGGTCAGGATCTGCTTTTGCGTCGTGACGTCGAGTGCGGTGGTCGGCTCGTCCGCGATCAACAGTTTCGGCTCCAGCACCAGTGCCATCGCGATCATGATGCGCTGGCGCTGGCCGCCGGACAGCCGGTGCGGGTAGGAGGCAAAGATGCGTTCGACCTCGGGCAGCCGTACCTGTTCCATCATCGCCAGGATCTTCCGGCGCCGCGCCCGCGCGTCGAGATCGGTGTGAACGCGCAACACCTCGTCGATCTGGCGGCCGACCGGAACGACCGGGTTGAGCGCGGTCATCGGCTCCTGAAAGATCATCGCCATGGTCGTGGCGCGCAGTTGCCGCAAGCGCCGGTCGCTGGCGCCAAGCAGCTGTTCGCCGACCAGCTTGACGCTGCCGCCGGAGGGGGCCAGCGCACCCTTCTGCAACAGCCCCATTACGGTCAGCGAGGTCACGGACTTGCCGGAGCCGCTTTCGCCGACCAGGCACAACGTCTCGCCCTCGCTTACCCTGAGCGAGAGGCCATCGATGATGCGGCTGCCGCCGGGCTTCTTGCCGAGGCCGACGACGAGATTGTCGATGTCGAGCACGACGTTGGTCATGTCACCGTTCTCCCAACGTCATTGCGAGGAGCCAACGGGTCGCGCGAATGCGCGCCCGATGACAGGCTCCGCGACGAAGCAATCCATTCTTTCTTTGCGTTGCGAGATGGATTGCTTCGCGGAGCCTGTCATCGGGCGGCGCTTCGCGCCGACCCGTTGGCTCGCAATGACGCCAACCATATTCACTTGCCGCTCTCCCGCTGTTTCATGCGGGGATCGAGCGCGTCGCGCGCGGCATCACCGATCAGATTGACGCTGAGGATCGCGATCGACAGCAGCAGGCCCGGCCAGAAAATCAGAGAAGGCTTGATCTGAAAATAGGCGCGTCCCTCGGCCATGATGTTGCCCCAGGTCGGCGTCTCCGGATTGATGCCGGCGCCGAGGAACGACAGGATCGCCTCGGTAAGAATGGCCGACGCGGCCACATAGGTGCCTTGCACGATCAATGGTGCGATCGTGTTCGGCATCAGATGCCGCCACATGATCTTGGGCAGGCTGGAGCCGACCGAGATCGCGGCCTCCACATAGGGCTCCTCGCGCGCCGACAGCACCACCGAGCGCACCAGCCGCGCGACGCGCGGGATTTCGGGAATGGTGATGGCCACCAGCACCGTCATCAGGCTCGCGCCTGACAGCGATACCACGGCGATGGCGAGCAGGATGCTCGGCATCGCCATCAACCCGTCCATCACGCGCATCATCACGGCATCGACCCACTTGAAGAAGCCGGAGACCAGGCCGATCACAAGCCCGATGCCGATCGAGAACACGGCGGCGCCAAGGCCGATCAGCAGCGAAATCCGCCCGCCATAGAGAATTCGCGACAACACGTCGCGGCCATAGCCGTCGGTGCCGAGCAGGAACTGGGCGCTGGACGGCTTCAGCCGCAGCGAAGGTGCCAAGAGCTGCGGATCGTGCGGCGACAGCCACGGCGCCAGAACCGACGCTGCGATGACGAGCGCCAAACAGATCGTCGCGACCGCGATGATCGGCGTCGCCGTCAGGAATCCGAGCTTTGGCCGAAACGGCGTCGTAATCGGAATCGATGGTTCGGGGAGGGTTTCGATCGCCATCAGTATCTAAAGCCTCAGTAGCGGATTCTGGGATCTAGCAGGGTGTAGGCGAGGTCGATCAGAAGATTGACGGCGACATAGATGCCCGACGTCAGCAGGATCATCGCCTGGATGACGGGATAGTCGCGCGCCAACACGGCATCGACGGTGAGGCGGCCGATGCCCGGCAGGTTGAATACGCTCTCGGTGACGACGACGCCCGAGATCAACAGCGCGAAGCCTGTCCCGATCACGGTGATCACGGGCACGGCGGCATTGCGCAGCGCGTGGCGCAGCAGCACGCCGGTCTCGTTGATGCCCTTGGCGCGGGCGGTGCGGACATAATCCTCGCCGAGCACGTCGAGCATCGAGGCGCGCGTCATGCGCGCGATCAGCGCGACATAGATAAAGGACAGCGTACAGGTCGGCAGGATGATGCGCTCGAAGAACGGACCGAAGCCAGCCGAGATACTCTTGAAACCCTGGACCGGCACCCAGTGCAGGTCGATCGCAAATATCTGGATCAGCACATAGCCGATCACGAACACCGGGACGGAAAAGCCGATCACCGACAATCCCATCACAAAACGGTCGATCCAGGTGCCGTGTTTCCACGCCGCGATGACGCCGAGCGGGACGGCGACCAGGATCGAGAGGATGATCGTCGACAGCGCGATCGAGATCGACGGTTCGACGCGCTGGCTGATCATCTTCAGCACCGGCACGTTCGAGATCAGGGACACGCCGAGATCGCCATGCAGCAGCTTGCCGATCCAGGTGAAGAACTGGGTGTACAACGGCTCATTGAGGCCGAGCGAGGTGCGGATGCGCTCGAGCTGTTCGGGCGTCGCATTGTCGCCGGCCAGGATCGCGGCGGGATCGCCGGGCGTCAGCCGCAGCAGGAGAAACACAAACAGCGCCACCACGCCCATCACGGGGACGGCGGCGAGGATGCGGCGAAGCAGATATCCGAGCATTCTTATCCGTTGGATTGTGGGCGATTTGGGCAGCGGCGCTCTTGGACCCGGGTTCCGCCGCCAGCATAGCATTTGAGCAAGTCCCGTGCCATCGGGCCTAAAACCGGCACATACCCGTCATGCCCGGGCTTCCACGTCCTTATCACCGCAAGCAAGCCGCGCATAGGCGAGCGGAAGCGACGCCGTCCTTCGGACGGCTACGGCCCGGCCATGACGGATAGTTTGAGTCCTATCAATCCAGCGTCGCCAACAGCCCGGCCATCAGCCGGCCGCGCTCGGCCAGGCTATCGACCTCGATATGCTCATTGAGCGTATGCGCATCGGCCCCGCGGACGCCGAGCCCGTCGAGCGTGGGTATCCCCATCGCGCCGGTGAAATTGCCGTCGGAGCCGCCGCCGGCGCTGCCATGGGGAAGGTCAAAGCCCATGTCCCTGGCCAGTCCGCGTGCCTTTTCATACAGCGCCATGGTGCCGGCTTCCGGCTCCCATACCGGCCGGGTGACGCCGCGCGTCACCTTGAACGTCACGCCGTTGGCGCTGCCGGACAGCGCCAGCATGCGCTCGACGCCGCGGTCGAGATCGGCCTGCCGCTTGGCCATGCTAAGCGCTTCGCCGGTGCAGGTGGTGGCGACACAATTGACCCATTGGCCGCCATGCACGATGCCGACCGAGAAAGTGCAGTCCTCCGTCGTCATGCCGTCGATGGCGATGATTTGCCGCGCCATTTCGCGGATCGCCGAGCGGCCCGACGAAAGCGTGGCGCCGGCATGGCTCGGCTTGCCGACGGCTTCGAGATTAAAGCGAGCGATCGCGTAACGCCCGGTGACGACGCCGTTGTTGGGCCGCCCCGGTTCGGGCACCAGCACATATTTGTTGCGCGCCGCCTCCGCCTCGATGATGTCGCGGGTGGAGGGCGTGCCGACTTCTTCGTCGGGGGTGAACAGCACGGTGATCGGCAGCGGCGTCGTGAACGCGGCACGCGCCAATTGCCGGATCGCTTCCAGGGTGAGGTAATTGCCGCCCTTCATGTCGAAGATGCCGGGGCCGAAGCATTTGCCGCCTTCGCGCCGCCATTTCAGCTTCTCGATGGTGCCGACGGGATGCACGGTATCGAGATGGCCGGCAATCAGGATTCCCGGCTGTCCTTGTTTGGGATGCGGAAAGCGGGCGCGGACGCAGCCGGCAAAACCCTGCCGTCCGGCGATGCGCTCGATGGTCGCGCCCATGATCGCCATGTCGCGCGCGGCAAGATCGAGCATGCGCTCGACCGCGGCGGCATCCCAGGTCGGGCTTTCACATTCCACCCAGCCGCGCAGTCCCTGCAGCATGGTCTCGGAATCAAAGGGAAGATTGGCAGGATTCATGAATATCTCTCTTCGTTGCAGCAGGCGGCGTCAGCTTTGCGCGGCGTTACGAAAGTCGCCGGTGGAGGATTTGTAAAGTCAAAATAGCCGAGCCCGCACCATTCGTTTGTGTACGTCTGATCTCGACGAAAACCGGATTGACGCGCCACACGCTTGGTGCAAGTCTCGAATATGCAAGCCTTACAGCGTGTTAGTTCGCCTAAATAACGAACCTCATGCATAATGAGTAAGCGGGCTTTGACCAGTTTCACGTCAGGAGAGACACGAATGTTCCAAACCTTTAGTTGGAAACGTACCGCGCTAGCGTCGGCGTTATCCATTGCTGCGCTTTCGGTGGCGCTGACGTCGCAGGCATTTGCCGCCGGCAAGACCATCACCGCGGTGATGCATTCCGACCTGCGGGTGATCGATCCCGGCTTCACTACCGCTTACATCACGCGCGACCATGGCTACATGGTTTACGACACGCTGCTGGCGACCGATTCAAACTTCAAGATCCAGCCGCAGATGGCGGACTGGAAGGTCAGCGATGACAAGCTCACCTATACTTTCACGTTGCGCGACGGCCTGAAATGGCATGACGGGACGCCGGTGACCGCTGAGGATTGCGTGGCGTCGCTGAAGCGTTGGGGCAAGAACGACAATATGGGTCAGAAGCTGATGGACTTCACCGCCAGCATCGAGCCCATCGACGCCAAGAGCTTCGCGCTGAAGCTGAAGGAGCCCTACGGCCTGGTGCTGGATTCGATCGGCAAGCCGTCGTCCTATGTTCCGTTCATGATGCCCAAGCGGCTGGCGGAGACGCCTCCCGGCCAGCAGATCAAGGAGCAGATCGGGTCCGGTCCTTTCAAGTTCGTGCAGTCGGAATTCCAGCCCGGCGTGAAGGCGGTCTATGAAAAGAACACCGACTACGTGCCGCGCAAGGAGCCGGCGAGCTGGACCGCCGGCGGCAAGGTGGTGAAGGTCGACCGCGTCGAATGGATCACGATGGCGGATGCGCAGACCGCGGTGAACGCGCTGCAGTCCGGCGACATCGACTTCATGGAAGCTCCCCCTTTCGACCTGTTACCGGTACTATCGGCCAGCAAGGACTTGAAGATCGAAACGCTGAACAAGTTCGGCTTTCAGACGCTGGGCCGGATGAATTTCCTCTATCCGCCGTTCGATAACGTCAAGGTTCGCCGCGCCGCGTTCCTGGCGATCAATCAGAAGGATGTGCTGGACGCGCTGGTCGGCAATCCCGACTACTACAAGATCTGCGGTGCGTTCTTCGTCTGCGGCACGCCGCTGGCGACCGAGGAAGGCTCGGAGACGCTGGTGAAGGGCAACGGCATGGCGGCAGCGAAAAAGGCGCTGGCCGAATCCGGCTATGACGGCACGCCGATCGTCATCATGGCGCCCGGTGATGTCGTGACGCTGAAAGCGCAGCCGGTGGTGGCGGCGCAGCTCCTGCGCGAGGCCGGATTCAAGGTGGATCTGCAGGCCACCGACTGGCAGACCGTGGTGACCCGCCGCGCCAGCCAGAAGCCGCCGAAGGAAGGCGGCTGGAACATGTTCTTCACCAATTGGGTTGCTGCCGACGTGTTGAACCCGATCGCCAACTTCTCGATAGGCGGCCGCGGCAAGAATGGCGGCTGGTTCGGCTGGGCGGAAGACGCCAAGATCGAAGCGTTGAAGGACAGCTATGCGCGTTCGGGGTCACCGGACGAGCAAAAGAAGATCGCCGCCGACATCCAGAGGGAAGCCTTCGACCAGGTGATCTATGTTCCGCTCGGGCAATATCTCGCGCCGAGCGCATGGCGGAAGTCGCTGACCGGCGTGCTCGATGGTCCGGCGACGCCAATCTTCTGGAACATCGACAAGTCGGAGTGAGGTGAGGACCAACAACGCTCCTGCACCTGATCAGCAGCGATCGTAGCCCACCTCTATGCAAGAATTTCGAACGGCGCCGCCATTGCAAGCGGCGCCGTTTTCGTTTGCTGAACCGAAATCAACGCGTGCTTGACATTGCGTAAGCTATGGCTTACCGTTAGTCATGGCTTACGGAAGCGCGCTCATGGTATTGGCGGACCCGACGCGGCGGGAGGTGTTCGAGCGCCTCCGCGCCGGACCGCGTCCGGTGAATGCGATTGCCGCCGGGTTGCCGGTGTCGCGGCCGGCGGTGTCGCAACATCTAAAGGTCCTGAAGGGTGCGGGCCTGGTCGACGAGCGCAGTGAGGGCGTCCGCCGGATCTACTCGCTTCGGCGCGAGGGCCTGGTGGAATTGCGCGAATGGCTGGACAGTTTCTGGAGCAATGCACTCGACGCATTCAAGGCGGAAGTGGAAAAGTCCCACATCGACTCCAAGAGAAAGAAATGACTGAGGTGACCATCATCGCGCCCGTCCGTAAAACCATTCGCGTCAAGGCGCCGATCGAACATGCGTTCGAGATCTTCACCAGCGGCCTGACGCGCTGGTGGCCGTACGATTACGGCGTCGGCAAGAAGCCCATTCAGAAGGTGTTGATGGAGCCGCAGCTCGGCGGCCGCTGGCTGGAAATAGCCGAGGACGGCACCGAGACCAGCGTCGCCACGATCACGCTGTGGGAGCCGCCGCATCGGCTAGTGATGCTGTGGCAGGTCAACGCCCAGTGGAAGCCTGACGCCGCGATGAAATCGGAGGTCGACGTTCGCTTTGCCGCCAACGGGCCGGACGCGACCCACGTCGAGCTGCTTCACCACAAGTTCGAGACGATGGGTGCGGACGCCGGGGCTTCGATGCGCAGGGACGTCGACGGCGGCTGGCCTGGCCTGATGCAGCGCTTCGCGCAGCAGGCCGAACTCGGCAAAACCGAGGCTTGAAAGTCAACAGTCCAGAAGAGGAGACAGTCATGTCGGAATTTACAGTCCATTCCATACCGGGCAGCCCATTCGGACGGGCGGTGTTGATGACGCTGGAGGAGAAAGGCGTGTCGTATCGCCTCGCGCCGGTGGCGCCGGGTACGCTCCGTTCGCCCGAACATCTGGCGCGGCATCCGTTCGGCCGGGTGCCGGTGCTGGAGCATGACGGCTTTCTCCTGTACGAGACCCAGGCCATCCTGCGTTATCTCGACCGCGTGCTGCCGACGCCGTTGCTGACGCCCGCCGATCCCAGGCGCGCCGCGCGGATGGACCAGGCGATGAATGTCAACGACTGGTATCTGTTTCACGGTGTCGGCAATGTCATCATTTTTCATCGAGTGGTAGGCCCGCGGGTGATGGGATTGACACCGGACGAAGCGGCAATCGAAGCCGCGATGCCGAAGGCGCACGCGGTGTTTGGTGAGCTGGCGCGGCTTCTCGCCGGGCAAGACTACTTTGCGGGCGATAGCATATCGCTGGCGGACCTCATGCTCGCTCCGGCGGTGGAGTTTTTCACGGGCACGCCGGAATGGTCTGACCTCGGCGCACCGCATGCCAATCTCGTCGCCTGGCTGGCGCGGATGGCGGCACGGCCAAGCATGAAGGCAACCACCTGGGAGCGCGTGGCCGGGATGGCCCGGGCGGCCTGACCAAGCAGGTGGGGATCGTCGTGGGCTGCTCAGCTTTGGATCGATCGTCAGGCCGGATGTTCCGCCACATGCTCCAGCAATAATTCGCAGACCCGATCGGGCGCCTGATCCGCCGCAAAATGCCCGACACCGGGCAGAACCTCGAAGCGATAGGGCGCCGCGATGAAATCCACCGTGCCTTCGGCGGCGACGCGCCCGACGGTATCGTCGGCATCGCCCCAGATGAAGAGCGTGGGCACGCGGATCGGTCCGAGGGGACCGCGGATCGCGCCGCGCGCGCGATACCAGGCCAGTGCTGCTTCCATCGCGTCCTTGTTGCCGAGTACGGCGAGGTGCGCCTCGATCGCGGCAGCGGGAACGCCATTGGCCGCCAGGCGCTCGCGCAGCCATTTGGCATCGTCGGCAAGTACGATATCGGCGGCATCCGGCTCGAGAAACGCCTTGTGGTGCCGCGAGCGCTGTGCCTGATCGCCGTCGACCATGTGCAGCGCGCGGTTGAATGCGTTCGGGTGCGGCCGCGAGAGAATGGTGAGCGACGCCACCCGCGCGTGATGGCGATCGGCCAGCGCCCAGCCGATACTGCCGCCCCAGTCGTGGCCAACGAGGTGAAAGCGTGCGTCGCCGTAGCCGGCGGCCGCCGTAATCGCAATCGCGTCGTCCATCAGGCGGTCGATATGATAGTTGGCCGTGTCGTTCGGATCCGGCCGCGCGCCCGGCGAATAGCCGCGTTGGCTCGGCGCGATCGCGCGATAGCCCATATCACCGAGGGCGCCGAGCTGCGCGCGCCAGCAATGCATCGATTCTGCAAAGCCGTGCAGCAGCAACACCAGCGGTGCGCCAGGCTCGCCGGCGGTAAGGGCGTCGAAGGTCAGGCCGGGAGCGATGGTGATTTGTTCGAGCGACGGCATCGATACATCTTAGATAGGCTCACCCGGCTGGTCCATCGCGGAAATGAGGTTTGATCTTCGACGTCAGCAGAAAGCATCGTCGTGCTGGCATGCATTCGTTGGTTGTGCCGATGCTGAAAGCATCGGAATGCGACGCCGATGCAATGAAGCAGGTGGCGTCGATAGTTTGGTCACGGGAGAACGCGGTGCGTTCGCAGCAGCACATTTCTCCGCAGACGCCAACCGGCGCGACGCTCCGCAAAAAGATCTACGCCCAGAACGCCGGGGACTTCGATCCACGACCATGCGCGAGCTGATGAACTCGCGCATGGTCTACTTCCGCTCCTTGACTTGGCCGCTGCTGTCGACGACGAGAGAAATGTCCTTACCGTCTTTCGTCGCCTTGACGGAGATACCTTCGGCCGTGGATTTGATGTCCCGGATTTGCGAATAGCCCGCGGCTTCAAGCTTGGCTACAAGCTCCTCCCGGGTCAGGGCATGGGCAGGCGAGAAGATGCCAAATATCATCAGACACCAAAGGACCATTTGAAAGATTGCTCGCGTCAACATTGATCCGTCCTCCTGGTTAAGCGAACTGCGACATAACGCTCCGACACCAACTGCCCTTCGAGACGACGGTTCCGACGTTTGCGAGGCGGCCCTGTCACGTGCTGATTACCTAGTCGCCAACGCTCGCCGCCACGGTGAAAGTCAGTTAGCAAGAGCTGGATCCTCGATCCGTTGCACGAAGGCGTCGCGTGCGACGTAAAATCGTCGATTCCGGGCGGGATGTCAGGCCAATAGGTAGGCTCGCAGTCCGAAAATAGGCCAACCGACGTTCGCGGAGCAGGCCAAGCCGCAGCGGACGTATCCGTCTCCTATCGATATTCATTTGGGGACTCCGTGTACGCCATTGCGTCACCCCCAAAGTAAGAGCATTCTGTGATCTAGATCATTTTAGGTTGAGGAAGATCGTGATGTCATTCCGCAAGGCACACGGATAGCTTATTCGAATTGGTTTCTCTGGGAAGAAGCGTCTTTCTGCATCGCCGTTGCTAATCGGGTCTGATCCAAGCCCTTTGAAAGATGGGTTGAAATTTTTGGATCACGGTCCCGGACCTGAATTCTTGTTCTTGGCTGAGCGCTGGCTAGAGAATTGTATCAGGAGGACGGACCATGCCCACCACTACCGAGAGGACCTCGTTCACCAAAGACGTCCAAGGCCGCTATCTGTGCAACAACCTCACGGAGGTCGATGCGTGGAAGTCGGGAGGCGGGCGTCCGTTCGACTTCATCATCGTGGGCGGGGGAACCTTCGGTTCCGCGATCGCGGAACACCTTTGGTTCCGTCAGAAGCAAGCGGGTGGTGGATTGCGCACGCTGGTCGTCGAAGCTGGCCTGTTCACGGTTCCGGAGCACGTACAAAACACCGGGATCCAGGGTTTTACCGATCCGCAAAACCCATTTTTTCTAAATGAAAACGCGCCGCAACCGGAGAAGCCACAGAACGAAGTCTGGGGCATTCCCTGGAAGTCGGCTATCCCGTTCAAGGGGCTCGCCTACACGCTCGGAGGTAGATCTCTTTTTTGGGGAGGGTGGTCCCCTCAGCTGTTGAACGAGGAGATGGCGACTTGGCCCGCGACCACGGTCGCCGATTTGAACGGGAGATATTTCGACGAAAGCTCAAGGCAGATCGGTGTCGATGAGGCGAACGATTTCATTTCAGGTGAGCTACAGAACAGCTTGCGACGCCAACTCTTCGACAATCTTGCCAGCGTCCCAAATGTTTTTTCCCTGGATGCCCTCCCGCCGTCCCCACTTCTCAAGCCGGGCTCCGATCCAGCGCAATTGCTCGGTCTAACCTCGACCGGTGGCCTTTCTCAAGCCGACCTGTTGAATCTTCTGAAGCTCGAGGCACCACTCGCGGTCCAGGCGCGGCCTCCTCACGCGGGTTTTTTCCCGCTGAACAAATTCAGCGTGGTGCCGCTCTTGACGAAGGCCGCTCGAACCGCTGCAAGCGATTCGAACGGCAACGATACCGCCAAGGAATTCATGATTCTGCCGGACGTTCATGTGCTGTCGCTGCGGACCGTTCCGACTGCCGCCGGCACGTGGCGGGTCACGGGCATCGATACAAGCCAGGGGCCTATCGACCTTGCACCCGGCGGCACCGTCGTCATCGCTCTCGGTACCATCGAAAACGCGAGACTGGCATTGGCCTCGTTTGAAGGTACCGGTCTTCCCACGTTGCCGCTCATCGGCAAGAACTTGATAGCGCATCTTCGCTCGAACCTCGTCATCCGCGTGCCCCGGGCGGCGATATCCGGCCTCTCGGCCGCGGCGAACGAACTACAAACGGCGGCGCTGTTCGTAAAGGGGCGCGCTACGCGGCAAAACGGTGATTTGCTCGGCCGATTCCACCTTCAGATATCGGCGAGCGGAGGCGGTAACAGCGTCGGTGCCGAGGACGAACTCTACCGCAAAGTTCCCGATGTCGACTTCTACGACCAACTGCGCACCTCGACGGATACTCACGTGGCGATCGCGATCCGCGGCCTTGGGGAAATGGAGCCCGCCGATCCCGCGAACACCGGCGCACATCCAAGTCGCGTCGAGTTGAGTACCCGAACGGACGAATACGGAGTCCGTCGCGCATCCGTCTTGCTCACACAGACGCCACGCGATCAGGAACTCTGGAACGCCATGGATGCGGCCATGCAGAAGGTGGCGGCAATATTCGCCAACGGGCAGCCCATGCAGGTCATCCAAACCAATCGCGACGGATTGGGAACCACGCATCATGAAGGCGGAACGCTCTGGATGGGAACTGATCCGACGCGAAGCGTTACGGATCACCAGGGTCGTTTCCATCATACCGATAATCTGTACGCGGCCGGGCCCGCGCTTTTTCCGAGCATGGGCTCACCCAACCCGCTGCTCACCGGCATCGCGCTGTCGCGGCGCACCGGTGACTTCATCATGGCCCCGCCGGCCTTCACGGCAGACGCGGCTTTCGAAAGCTTGTTCGACGGCATCTCGCTCGGCGACTGGACGATGTCGACGATCAGTAACCAACCTGGGCGAGACGACCCCGGCTCCTTTTGGGTTCGACGGGGTGTGTTGGAGGGACGGGTCGGGACGGATCTCGGCCTTCTCTGGCTTACGCGACCGACGCCCGCCAGCTATGTATTGCGGCTGCAGTGGATGATGACGGCACCCGACGACAATTCGGGAGTATTTGTCGGCTTCCCGGACCCGAGGCACGAAGGCTACGACAACACCGCCTACGTCGGCGTCAACTTCGGCTTCGAGATACAGATCGACCAGTTGGGCCGTCCAGACAATGCGCCGATCCACAGAACCGGTGCCATCTACTCCTTCAAGGGCCCGACTGACGGTCCGCTGATCGTGCATCCGGTAGGAGAATGGAATGACTATGAGATCACCGTCGATGGCGCTGACATCAGGGTTGCTCTGAACGGACAGACGGTAAATCTTTTCCATTTCACGGGCGATCCGCAGTCTCCGCGTCGCGGACTTCCATCAAGTCCCCAGGACCCTCGATTCATCGGACTACAGACGCATACCGGCCGTGTTCTCTTCCGCAACATTCAATGGAAAAGCATCGTGACCTCATGAACCTGATGCCGCTCGGATTGCTGGGAGCGTCGAGACGAACGGCACCGTTACATTCGGGCTCTGGCTTCCGTGGGTCTCGGCTACCGACGGCAATGCCGTGACTGTGAAGATCATTCATGAGGCTGATCAGTTTCTCCAGGGGCTGCCGGCCCGGGAGTCTCGGCCCGCGGCTTCTGGAAAGAGCGTTTCAACAGCGACGTCTACGACCACTGGGTCAATCCGCAGGTCGCCGGCAACGGCGGCAGCGTCACGGCCGGGGGCAGGGCTCTGCACGGCTTTACGACCTCGGCGGCGATCGTGATTCCGGCGAACGGAGTCGTGGTGTTTGCCCGAAGCTGACGCCGCCGAGCGGTAACGATCGGCGCCGGCGTCGTTACACCGCGCTTCGCCGCACGCCGCGGCGCCGACCGGCGGAGGTTGTTACCTGCGGGAGCCGCTAACGGCGCGCCGCCAGCCAGCCGGCCACAGGCGCGCCAAATGCCAGGCACCATATGAATTGCGCAACGGGTGGAGCAATGATGGCGACAGCCGTACCCAGCACGAATACCAACGCGGGAAAGATCGCGGTTGCCAGCAATTCGCGATGGCCCCGGCCTCGGAGGGCGAGAAGCCACAGCAGCGCGTTCAGGACAGCGATGACCGTCAGATGGCAGCCGTAAATCACGGCGACGACGCCGTCGAGCCGATAGGCTCCGTAAAGGCCATTCGTGACGGGAAGGATGATGATCGACACCAGGAAGATCAGGTTGAGGAAGACTTCGCCGCGGCTGCCTTCGGGCGCCACTGCGAGCCGCCGGTGATGGCTGAACCAGAACAGGCCCGCGACGATGAAGCTGATCATCAGCGCGATGAGAGGTTGCGCGTAGGCACGGACCAGGTCGATCCAGGCGGGCGCTTTGGTGAACACGCTCGCCTTCGGCAGATCATAGGCCAGCAGCGTCATCGCAACGCCGAAGATGGTGTTGCTCAACGCCTCCAGCCGGCGCATTTCAAAAAGACCGATCTGCTGCAAATGGCTCCCCCCGCTCGCACAGTCCGTCTTCGCTTTCGCTGCGCTCAAGCTACGCCGGACACGCTTCGCGCCAACGGTCTGGTGCGGGCGGTGGGACTCGAACCCACACGACGTTGCCATCGAGGGATTTTAAGTCCCTTGCGTCTACCAGTTCCGCCACGTCCGCGCCGTTGTTTCATAACGGTTTTTCGCCCTCAGGCAACCGATGTTTTCCAAGAGTCGGACCCGGTTTTCCAAAATCGTGCAAAACAGGTTCACGCCTTGTCCTTTAAACCGCCGGGCACGGCAGCGCCAGCTATGGGGATTGTAACGCGGCCAAGAGTTGCAAGGGACCGCAAACCCGGTCGCGAATAGTGAGGACAGGAGACTTGAGCGGACGCGATGACGCATCGGAGGTACTGATCACGAGCAAAGAGCAACAGAATTGCCTTGGAAATGCGATGTGAAGCCCCACGGGGCGAAATTGTCCCGTTCGCGAGATCGCGCAGGGTTGGCCGAGACATGATGGTGAGTACGCGCTTTCAGTGGCATCGAGTTGCGTCGGCCTTTGCGAGTTCGAAGTCCTCGCGACCCATGACCTATTTGGCGTCTTCGATGCCAGCACGGAGCATTGAAAGAACCTGCCTCGCTATGAAGCAGCTCAAGGCAACGCCGATCAACGATATGTTCGCGCGCAACGGCCACATCCGTGCCGACGGACGCATGGTCCACGACCTCTATCTCGTGCAAGTGAAGGCGCCGGACCAAATCAAGGAAAAGTGGGACTATTACACCATCAAGGAAACCGTGCCAGGCGACGAGGCTTTCCAGCCGCTGTCCGAGTCCAGGTGTCGTCTAGTGACACGATGACAACTGAGCGGCCTGGGGTACACGCTCTCAGGCACTTTCCGATCGTGACGCAAATCACCTCCATCGAAGGCACGTTACTCATAGCCGGAGCGGCTAACCAGAGGTGGCAATGCGAACAGGCCGAAAGCGACCATTCCCAACGCCACGGCAACGAAATTCCATGTGACGTCGGCCTTTAACCAGACAACCACAAAGCCCCCGAGCACCGCGATGGCGGCCCTGAGCAGAGCGGCGAGGACAGAGGCTCCCATCTGTCTGGTCGCTTGTCCGACGCAATAAAGAACATAGCCGAGCCCAAAGAATCCAAAAAACGGCCCGACGCGGTGCAGATATTCTGCGCCAACCTGCAGCACGGATGGATCCTGACTGAAAATTCCGATCCACAGCTTCGGAAAGGCAGCCGCGGCCACTCCGATCGATTCGGTCAGGGCGCAGGCCATCAGAACACCAGCCCATGACGCCCTTACGGCCCGTTCGATCTTGCCGGCGCCGAGGTTCGCGCTCACCACGATTCCGACCGGACCGCCGACGCCGTAGGCAAGGGGCACCAAAAGAAAATCGAGCCGCGAGCCCGCACTATACCCGGCCAGAGCCTCGATGCCGCCCATTCCCACATAGGCCGTGACGATCGCGAGCGTCAGGTTCGTGGTGGCTGAGACGATGGCCGACATTCCGCCGACACGGAGAATCGCAAGCGCCGGGGCGAGGGAAAGTTTTGGCACGCGAAATGACGGCTTGAGGACGCCGAACTTGCCCCAGATATAGGCTGCGTAGGCAACGGTTCCGAAAGCGTAATACACGAGCATCGCCACGGCGCCGCCCGACGGACCAAGCCCTGGATAACCAAAGGCGCCAAAGATCAATGCCGGCGAAAGCGGGACAAGGATCAAGGCTCCGCCACCGACCACGATCACTGGGACTTGCAAGTTGCCGGTGCCACGAACCACGGCCATCAGCAGGTTGAACAACCAGATCAGCGTGGCGCCCGCAAAAATGGTGGACGAATACGAGAGAGCAATTGCGAGAGCATTTCCGGAGATGCCCATGTGGCCGTAGAGGCCTGGACCCAACACAACCATGACGGCTGTTGTCGCGAGGCCAAGCGGAACACTTAAGGTGACGGCGTACCACGCATATTCGCTTGCGGCGTCCATCCGGCCGGTCCCAAGGGCGCGTGCGACGGTCGTGACAAACCCGCCGCCGATCGCGCCCTGGGCGACGGCGAGCACCAGCGAAACCAGCGGAAATACCGGCGCGACGCCGGCCAGAGCATCCACACCCAGTCGCGAAACGAAATAGACTTCGAGCAATCCGATCAGGACCTGGACGGTCATGACGGCGGCATTGGGTATTGCCAGCCGCATGATTGTGGGCACGATTGGCTGCTCCAGCAGCATGTGGGTACGGGAGTCAAAATCTGCGGCTTGACTGCGAGGCTGCCAGCTCGCTTCCTTGTGCCGGCGGCTTATGGCCGGCGCAGCGTTTCCGGAAAATCCGGCGCGAGCTTCGCGCGATTGTCGGCTGCACTTTTCGGATCGTGAAGGTTTGCCGGTTTGGCATGACATGGCGTGGGAGGCTTGCATGGCGGGTGCTCCATCTCGGATCTGTCGATTACTTCCGACAAGGCCGCGGATCGAACGATAAGATTTGACAACACTTGTTAGCGCTTCTAACAACTCGCGAATGGCGCGATTACCGTCGCTGGAGACCTTGCGGGTGTTCGAGGTGGCCTGCCGCCACGGCAGCTACTCCGAGGCGGCGCGCGAATTGCACGTGACGCACAGCGCCGTCAGCCAGCGTATAAGACAGCTGGAAGAAGAACTGGGGCTCACCCTTTTCGAGCGGCAGGGCAACCGAATGGTGCCCACGTCCAGCGGAGTTAGACTGCAGGCCGGCGTCAAAAACGCTTTCTCGGAATTGAGCGCATCGCTCGGCAGCATCAAGACGTATCGGACCGATGCAGAAATTACCGTAAGCCTGCTGCCGGTCATGGCGGCCCGGTGGCTGGTTCCGCGCCTTCCTCGTTTCAAGGCGCGGTTTCCGCACATCAATCTGCACGTCAAGACGGCTCAGTCTCTGGCCAACTTCAAATCAGACGGTGTCGACATCGCAATTCGGTTCGGGATGGGCGATTGGAAAGGACTCCGGGCCATCAAGCTTCTCGAGGAAGAGTTTTTCCCGGTATGCAGTCCGAGCCTCAACGGCGGGCGTCTTCCGAAAGATCCCGCATCGATTTTATCGGAGCCGCTGCTGATCGACCGCAACTTGTCGTGGCGCGCCTGGTTCAGGTCTGCCGGTTTGAAGCTTGATCGCGATATCGCAGGCACTTCCTTTACCGACACAAACGCGCTCATGGAGGCCGCCGTGACAGGACAGGGGATTGCGCTCGGGCGCCTGTCGTTCACACGATCGGATATCCTGGCCGGAAAGCTGGTTCGCCTGTCCGAACACAGCCTGCGCGTTTCCTACTGCCATTATGCGGTTTACCCGATGTCGTCGGAGTCCAACCCGGCCTTGGTGGCCTTCCGGGATTGGCTGATTGAAGAAGCGCGTCGCACTTAGGCGGTTGAAGGGCTGCTCCTGGCGCAAAGCGGCCATTCGGGGAGCGATCCTTGGATCCGCTGCTGAGGGCAAAACGATCGCTGCCAAACGCGGGTCACGAGGCGCCCTTGAGCTCTGGTCCACGATTGAGCAGGGCACAAACTGGCCCCTCAACCTTGTCCCCGTTTACAATTTTCTAAGTGGACAAATCCAAGCTTCGCTCGGGGAGAGGGGTCTACCTTTTCACGTCAACGCTGCGCGGACTCCTAGCGCATCGCAATCTCGCGCTTGCTTCGTGCTATGTGTCCATTGCAGCAATCGAAAGCAGGAGATCATGATGTTTATCGCAATGAACCGTTTCCGCGTTGCCAAAGGGTCTGAAGCAGCCTTCGAGCAGGTCTGGATGTCGCGCGACAGTCATCTCGAAAAAGTCCCGGGCTTCGTAGAGTTTCACCTTCTCAAAGGTCCCGAGGCTGAGGATCACACGCTTTATGCTTCTCACACCGTCTGGGAAAACCGTGCTGTGTTTGAAGCGTGGACCAAATCAGAGGCGTTCCGTGCTGCGCATAGTCGGGCGGGGGATAACAAGCCGCTGTATCTGGATCACCCCCAATTCGAGGGTTTTGAGGTTCGCCAGACAGTAGGACGCGGCAAGGTCGCGTAATACGCACGGACATTTTGCTGTCCATCGCAAGCGCGCGAGAATCCGTCGATGTTCGTTCTCAGATTGAACAGCGGAAAACATATGCTCGTATTGAACTTTTCCGGGTTTGACCCTGGCTGTGTGAAAACGCTTGTGCCGCTGTTATGATTCTCTCGTGATTCTGCGGGGGAATTGATGAGGCGCTTCGTTGAAGAGGCGGATCGTGGGCAATGGACGCTATTGCCCGAATGCCTCGATGATTTCATTGACGAGAGTATTCTACACCAAAGAGCACTTGGGGGGCGTCGGGCCCGACGCTCGCCCTGGCAGCGTAGCCTACTCAGCCATCTGGATGGCCATCGCGGGTCACGGGAGGTCGGCTACTGGCACCAACCGGACCAGCGGGGCTGGTCTGACGATGTCCGTTCCTCGCGGTAGACCGGAAATGGCTGGCAGAGGGTCAAACCGGCGCGATTGACCCTCAGCGGAGTGCGCCAGGAAGCTGGCAAAGAATAGGAGGTGAAAGTCCCCCACGGGGAAGGTCTAAGCTGGCGGGATGATTGGCCTGTTCTGCTTCGCTCTGGCCGTCCTGGCCTCGCCATTCAGGTCGAAGTTACGGCTTGAAGCCGAGAACGCGGTGCTTCGACATCAACTGAATGTTTTGAGGCGCAGGCCGCGTGGCCGCGTTCGGTTCACGAACCATGATCGCTGGTTCTTTATCCAGCTGTATCGCTGGTTTCCAGCAATCCTGAAGGTTCTCGCAATCATCTGCATCCTCGTGTTACGGAGTCGCGGAGAGACCGCGATTTTTTCCGCGGACACGATGCATCAGCCCATCCAGGTCTGCGAGCCGCTGTGAATAAGCGTCCAAGAGTTGACCCCTTCACCACTCAATAAATCAATAATTTAGCTCGCCGATCGGCGTCGGGACCCCACGCCGATTAACACTAAAGCGGCGACGTGAAGCGCGCTTCTGGCAGACACGGGACGGCTCGCTCTCGGTCGGGACGCCGAAGTGCGATCATTCCGAAACGGAGCACACACAGCTTCGTTGCGAATGACCGCTTTGCGCGGCCATTCCTTAACCGCTCACTCGCCATGGCCGCCTAACAAGGCAATTTTCACCGCTGGCCGTCCGTAATCACCGGCGCAAAAATCCTACGGTGAGCGCGGCACTTCAGGATTTCCCGCTGCTACAATTTGTCGATTCACGGCGAGGTTTGTCGAGTTAGATGCCGCGTTTTTTCGAAGGTGTGTAGATGTTGCGTAACGTGGACGGATCGACTCCGATCCCGCGACGGATCCAATCGGCCACGTTGATCGGATCGGCAACTATCAGCCACCGGTCCCCGCTGGTATGAATCTGGGCGTGAAGCTGCCTCGGGCCCTTCCTGGTTTTCACTGTCGTGGTTTCGACCACCTCGCACTTGTCCGTCCGAAAGTGCTTCAGGTTGCTCGTCACCAGCAATTCAGCTTCGCCTGCGAATGCGGTGGCCAGCACCTCGCGATCCTCGTGGTCCGAAAGGGCAAACTTCGCCGCGCCGCCCATGATGAGATATGGATCCAGCCGATCCGGTCCGGTGCGAATGGTCGCCTCGATCGCATCGATGAAAGCTACTGCGCTGTCCTCTCCGGCTTTAACCCGCTCAACCAACACGATCCGCAGGTTGTCCAGCATCTGCATGGACATGACCAGTTGGAGCGGCAGGCTCCCGAAACGCCTCGCGTTTACTGCGTTGATCACCTGCGATGCCGAAGTGTCCGATCTGCCACCGGCGAAGGCCAACTGGTCCGACACCCATACGTTTAGGTCGACGCATATCCGCATCTCACGGCTTCATTTGCATTTCGACGGCGGCATCGGCCAGTTCCGCCTCCGGCATCTCGGCGAGTCCGGGCGATCGCGGAATTGAAGCCGCTAGTTGCTTTCGCGCACGTTCGAACCTCTTCTGGACGGTGAGTGCGGTCACCTCACGCAAGAAGGCCTGGAAACTGCGCTCGTCGCTCGCCTGCATTTGTTTCCATGCCAGCCGAAGCTCCTGCGGCAGATCCGTGTAGAGCGAGATCGCATTCGATATCAGGCTGGAAACCGTGCGGTCTTCACGCGAAGCCAAAACACGCAGCTTTGCGGCCGTAGCTTCGCTGACGGAAGCGGAGATAGATCGACTTGCCATGGGTCTAGCCTCATATCTATATAGAACATCTATAACCTATAGGTTTGGCTAGGATATATCAAGCCCCACGGCGAACGCCGCCCCCGGATTGGTCCAGCAGGTGCAAGGCAAAAGGGCTATTTTCGCTAGGTAAAACGGGGGGGGGGCGCGCAAGTAGGGTAGTGACCCCTTCACCGCTAGGCAGATCAATACCTTAGCTCGCCGATCGGCGTCGGGACCCCAGGCCGATTAACAAGCTACCCCGACGTCTCCGACATCCTCCAGCGCAAGGCCACGGGGCGCGTCGATCTGCGCGGCCGTTCGTTTGCGGAGAAGCTCGACGCCCTCGATGCGTTGCGCGACCGGGCCGGGCCGCTTCGCGCCGCCAGAGCCCTCCGGGAGGAACAATATCCGGTTCCTCAAGGCGCCGTGGCCGTGCGGCCCTAAAGCCGCACCGCCTCAAGAAGCCGGCGGGGACTGGCGAGCTCAAAGCGAGCCCTTAGAGCCGGGGCTTGGGCTGGTAGTCCACCTCGTCCATCTGCGCGAGCTCGCGCAGGGTCTGCTCCTTATCCTTCCTGACCGTCTCTGACAGCACGACGCAACGATCGTGGCCGCTGTCCGGGAAAACCGTGATGCCGACGTCGGCGCCCAGTGCGGTCAGCACCTTGATGAGCCGCCAGACCTCGTAGCCATTGTGCCGGTGGTTCATGATCCGATCGACGTCCTGCTCGGATTCGCTGGCAATCCTTGCCACGTCGGCTGAGCTCAGGCCGCGCCGCGCGGCGATGGTCGCGATCTCGTGGCCCAGATGGCTCTTGGCCCCGAACTCGTCCGGGTCAGCGATACCCTGCTCGGCGAGAGTGAGATCGGTTCGGCAGCCCTGACTGAACTAGAGGTCGATCAAGCCGCCGTCGACGAACAGTTCGGCGCCGGTGGTGTAGGTGGCATCGGCGGCGAGGTAGAGGGCTGCGGCGGCGACTTCAGCGGCGGTGCCGGTGCGACCGAGCGGAATGCGGGTCTTGGCGCCCTCGATGAAATTGTCCTTCTGGGCCGGCGTGAGGCCGCCTTTGTCGAGGATCGGGGTGATGATCGGACCGGGGCTGATGGTGTTGACCCTGATGCCGCGGGGCGTGAGCTCCTTGGCGATCGTGCGGCCGAACGAACGCAGCGCCGCCTTGGTCGAACCATAGACCGTGCTGCCTCCCAGGCCGCCGTTCGCGCCGGCTACCGAAGCCGTCAGGATGATCGCACCGCCGTCCGGAATGACCGGAATGGCGTGCTTGACCAGAAAGAACGCGCCCTTGACGTTGATGTTGAACTGGCTGTCGTAGAAGGCCTCGTCGACCTGCGCGATCGGCGCAAACTTGGCGATGCCGGCGTTGACGAACAGGACGTCGATGCGGCCGTGTTTGGTCTTGACTTGGTCGACCAGGACCTTGGTGGCGGCCACATTGGCTGCGTCGGAGAGCAGCACCTCGATCCCTGGCAGCGCCGCCTTGGCGGCTTCCACCGAGCGTTCGCTCGAGCCGGTAACGACCACCGTCGCGCCTTGGGATTGGAAGAGCTTGGCGGTTTCCGCACCGATACCGCTGGTGCCTCCGCTGATGAGAGCGATCTTGCCGTCGAGCTTGGCCATGAAGGTTTCCTGACTGGAGTGGATTGCCGTGCCCAAGAGAGATGGGGACCGCCAAGCCGCGAGCAATGGCGCCGGCGCCTGCCTTTGCCGGCCACTACCACCTAAGACATCTCGAAGCTTGGCCAGCACCCGTCTTCTTCGTGCCTCCCGGTGCGTTGTTGGCACGTGTCGTCCAAGAGTCGCTGCGCGACGTCCTTCCAGACCGCCCCCCCCCCGCCATAGAGGCGGACCGCGTCGGCGGTCTGGATTTCCACGGTCCGCTCGCAGCGGCGACAGGAGACCCGCATCTGGGCGGCGGTCGCGCCGGCGCGAGGATCTCTCAGCACCGAGTCCATCGCGGTCGAGCCGCTGGACAAGGGGCTCATGGGTACACTGCTGCGCTATCCCTGTGAAGTCCGATCCGCGGACGAATACTTCGACGAGATCCAGGACGTCAAAGTCACTAAGGATATGCTGGACCTCGCAAAGCACATAGTGAACCGGAAGTCCGGGCGGTTCGAACCGGACAAGTTTGAGGACCAGTACGAAACTGCTCTCGTCGAGCTCATCAACCAGAAGCGGTCAGGCAAGCCGATCGTGCCGGAAGGAGCGGCCGCGGGGCGAGAACGTCGTCGACCTGATGGAGGCGCTGCGCAGGAGCGTCGGCGGCGCCGCGGCGGAGCTCGAGGTTCCGAAGAAAGGCGCCAAGAAACCGCGGAAGGCGGCAGCCGGCCAGAAGGAGATGCTGATGCCGATCGCCGGAAAGAAACCGGCGAAGGAGACAGCGACGAAGAAGCCGACGGCCAAGCCGCAGCGGAAGTCGGCCTAGCGTCCACGATGGCTTCGCGGAAATCGCAAAGCGCCGGGCTCCTCCTGTTTCGAGGAGGTGCCGCCCATCTGGAAGTCCTGCTCGGTCATCCGGGCGGACCATTTTGGCAAAACAGGGATGACGGTGCCTGGAGCATCCCGAAGGGCCTGATTGGCGCCGACGAAGCGCCGCTATCTGCCGCTCGCCGCGAATTCGTCGAAGAGACCGGATACGACCCGCACGGAGATTTCCTGCCGCTCGGCAAGGCACGGCAGCCGGGCGGCAAGGTCGTTCAAGCGTGGGCCATCGAGGGCGACTGGGATCCCGCGCCCATCCGCAGCAATACCTTCGAGATGGAATGGCCGCCGCGCTCTGGGCGCCGTCGGACCTTTCCGGAGATCGACCGCGCGGCTTGGTTCGGTATCACCGACGCGCGACGGAAGATCCTGAAGGGACAAACGGTTTTCGTCGATCGATTGCTTGAGAGCGCCATGGCAGTTTGCCGTGGCAACCGATAGTACCGGCCCGACAATGTTCGATCTAACGTTCCTCGGAACTTCGGCCAGCGTGCCATCAGCGGACCGCAACCATCCGGGCCTCCTAGTGGAGGCCGGGGGCCACCGCATCATGGTCGACTGCGGGGAGGGTACGCAGCGCCAGTTGCTCCGGAGCGGCGCTGGCTTCAGAAGGCTCGACCGGCTCTTGCTGACGCACGGCCATTTCGACCACGTCCTCGGCATTCCGGGTTTGTTTTCGACGCTGCGGCTGCGGTAAAGCACCGATGTCATGACGATCCACGGCAGCCCGGGAACGCTCGACGTCGTCGTCCAGATGCTCGCTGGACTCTGGGGCGAGGGACGGGCGCCCATCCCGTTGCAACTCATTCCGTTGGCGGAGGGGCGGAGGCGACAAACATATTCCCGAACTCCCGAGTGGCGGCCGACCTCGACCGACTGGCGGTCTGAAGCGCTGCCGATGATGTCCACGAAAGAACATGTCGAATGGCTAAGAAGCTAAAGACCTACGAAACTTCGCTGGGATTCTTCGACCTGGCGATAGCGGCGCCCTCGATGAAGGCCGCCTTGGAAGCCTGGGGCGCGGACAGCAATCTCTTCCAGCAGGGCGCGGCCAAGCAGAGCGAGGATCCGGACGTCGTGGCGGCGACCATGGCGAAGCCGGGCGTCGTGCTCAAGCGTCCTGTGGGTTCGAATGGGCCCCTCAAGGAGCATGCCGAGCTACCGACGAATCTGGGTGACGCCACCGCACGACCATCTAAAGCCGCCCGCAAGCCGGCCGGCCGCAAACTGAAGAAGACATCCTCCCGGCCGGCGGACAAGGCGGCGGAGCAGAAGGCCGCTGTCGCCTACGAACAAGAGCAGAAGCGCCGCGATCGCGAGCGGGCGAGGGAAGAGGCCGCCCGGCAGAAAGAGCGCGAACACCGGCAGCAGGCCGTCGACAAGGCGCAATCGGCGTTGGACAAGGCTGAAAGGGAACATGCGGTGAGAGCCGGAGCCATCCAGGCCGAGGCGGACGCTATCGAGAAGAGAGCGGAAGCCGAAAATGCGCGCTGGAAAAAGGAGAAGGAGCGGTTGGATGCGGCGCTGCAGCGCGCTCGGGGCTAAATCAACGCGATTTTGTATGTCGCAAAGAACGGCTGTAACTTGGCAAGCCCTGCGCGAGCGCTGTGGCACGTGGCATACGGTCTATAACTAAAAAGGCCTAAAATGGCATTTCGCGTCTTGATCATCGGTGGCACGGGGCAGGTGGGAGCTGCGGTGGTGCGTGCGCTGGCTGCAGAACCGTCCTGCGCTGAAGTAGTGATGGTCAATCGCAGGACGATTTCTCTGACCGCTGATCCCCGTGTGAGGCAGGTGATCTTGAATACGGCAGATGCTCAGTTTCCGGCAGAAGTGACCAAGCTTGCGCAGAGCATGGTTGCGCAAGGCGATCCTGTCTATGGGACATCCTGTGTTGGCGTCGGTAAAGGCAGCATGAAATGGAGCGAGGAGGAATTAAAGGCCCTCGAAATTGGCGTGGTCGGTGGCTTTGCCCGCGGTTGTCAGGCCGGGGGTATCACACAGTTTTCTCTGCTCTCGGCAGCGGGAAGCACCGCGAAGAGCAGGATTCGTTATGTGCGGATCATGGGGCTCAAAGAAGAGACGGTTCAAGGGATAGGCTTCCAACGCCTCGCGATTTTTCGTCCGGGAATTATCGCAGGCAATGCTCACACGCCGCGCTATGCAGCTTGGTTGGGGCGTCTGATTCCGGGACCTTTTGGCACAATTGAGCAAGACGATATCGGGCGCGCCTTTGTCGCTGAATTCATCAGCAGCTCGGCCCCAAACGGGGTCGTGTATTTCGAAAATGGGGCGATGAGACAGAGGTCTCGTGCGTTTAAATAGCCCAAGGGAGCGCTCGGCATTCGGGACCAAGCGACGGTTTTAGATGCCGAGCCACCGGTGTTACGCTCCAATCAGCGTCGCAAAGGATGGGAGCCGCGGATGACCTTGCAGGAGACTGATAGCGCAGCCTTTCGCGAGACGTTTAAGCAACATCTGGAGAATTCTCGAGCGGCAAAAAAGGCGACTTAAGCCGCTTTCCGCGACCAGCCTGCCCGAACGCCAACTGCACTCGGAAGAGAGCCGTCATTCCGGAGGCGGGCACTCCGGGCAGGTGTCGCCGATCGAATCCGGCACTTCCGCGATTGCGCCGCAGATGATGGCCGGCGTGCCCATTCAAGCCCGCGTGCTCACGGCCTATGCCGAGGTAGAGATCGTTGTCGGTCAATACCGCGGCCGATCCGGACAACTCGTCGGCCTTGCACTGGCGCAATCTATCGCGCGGCTGAGCGCGTAAACGTAAACGAGACAGCCCGCCGGTTCACGCCGTCGGGCTGGTTTCCTTGTCACACGACCGTAACATGTAGATTGCTACGTTTGGCTGCTGGGGATTTGAGTGCCCGGCCGGGGAAATACCAGTGGGACCGAGCGATCAATCTCCGCCTGGTGGCAGCTGTTTTGGGAATGCTTTACTGCTGACCTCCAACCACGGTGCATCACTCACATGCCTGAATCGTATACTCGTGCCGAGCCGTCTCAACTTCCGATCGAGCGGCATCGTTGCCCCCGGTGTCACAACCACATGATGCTGGCACGTATCGAATATCCCAACGGTTCCAACGTCCGAACGTTCGAATGTCTGCGGTGCGATCATGTGCAAAAAATGTTGGTCGAGTACGTGATGTGAGTGGACGGTGCTGTCCTAATTAGGACACTCACTCTTCCGAATTAGGACATTGGACCGGCCATATTGATTGGTGAATTCCTGGGCGTCGTGTCCTTTCTCGGAAAGGGGCGCGATGGGAATGCGGCCCCAGCCAAGGCCCGGCTGGGGCCGTCTCTTTGGGCCTCACGGCGGGGAATTAGGACACCCAAAACAAAGCGGGCCCAGCGTCGAACGCAGTGCCGCCGGGCCATCAGATGCTTTACGCGCGCGGTTCAGGCGCGCTTTTCGAAGAGGATATCTTATCGAGCGGGAGACCATTGGTCGTTAGCCTCTGTATCGCGGACTGTTCTTCCGTTAGGCGTCTTTCGACGAATTGCCGCTCGTGTTCGGTCAGGTTGCCCCTGAGCAATCGGCGATAGCGATGGATGTTGTTGCTGTGTGCTCTCAAGCGCACCAGCTGCTCGTCGGTCATCTTCATCCCCACTATGCGGGATCGGGAAAATGCGAATCCGGCTTAGCTCCCGGCCAATTCTAGCAGATGTTGCACAGAGGCGGGGATATTCTCCCCTTCGTCCCTGCGCTGCTTCAGCTCAGCAGCGATTTCGGGGGTGATATTGCGCGACCATCCCTCGGCGGTGTTGAAGGCCACGATGCGCACTGGACAGCTGTAGACTTCAAGCAAGAGGTCGCGGATCAGCATCTCGCGATACGTACCCGCATCATCATCGGTCTCGCGCCAGGCGCGGCCTACCCAGACCCCGAAGGCGTCCAGTAGCACGAGGTACATGTCCTGGTCCGCATCTTGCGGCGCGATTGATGGTGAGCGATGCACACTGCACTCCCGCTGCAATGAAGCACGCTGGGACCGTTACTCTGTTCCACCCGCCCTGTCGCCTAATCCGAACGAGTTAATCCAGAAGACCGCACCCAGTGCGGATAGCCAAGTGCTAGGTTTGGTCCATTGTTCAGTTTGCGTCCATTTCAGATCAAAGGCCCCAGTGCGCATTGCCCCTGCGCTGGGGCCGATTCTTGTGGCCACTCGCTTCGTTACCGAGATCGGATCATCGAAGGGGGCCGGACCAGGACATCGAACGGACGCTCTCAGCGGTGGGTTTGGTGGTGCGGGTATTGGTTCACGGGGTGGGTTTGTTCAAAGCACGGACGAACGTCGGCGCCGCGGTGCCCGCAGGCCTTACAGGTGAACTTCGGCTCGAGGTCATAGCCGGACGTCGTCCGGCCACTGGCCGGCGTCGATCGTGACCGAATGGGCGCAGCGATAGTCTGCACGATAGACGAGAAGCCGGGTAGGGCCGGACTCCCGCATTTCCCCCAGTGTGACTTTCCGAGCGTCTGTCACGGTCAAATTAGCATCAAGTGAGCGTGAGATGTGAAGCAGTTCACATTTGAATATCGCAAATTGATCTAACGCGACGCAAACCCGGTTTCGGGAGACAGCGATGCCATTATTCAATAGCCAGATCCATTGGCGGGGAATAGGCAACACCGTCGTCGTCGAGCTTCTCGTCTTGCTCGCGCTTACGTTCGCGGTTGTTCGTTACGTGGAATGGTCATCGGACGTTGCTCAGGCCGAATTTATGAGCGCGACCAAGCCATCAACCTCTGATCCGAATCATTCCGGCGAATTTTCAATTGCGACCCAGCCCCTCAAGGGGCGAACCGGTTGCCCTCGGAAGGGTTGAACTACTGCAGGGAACCGCCTTCACAGGCCCGCGCGTTGAACGCGCTGCTGCCGGGATCGTGCCAAACAGAAACGGCGCTGTTACCAGCGCCGTTCTGGTGCACCTACGCGTGGAACCGGCCCACTTCGACTGGCGCTGGCGGGAGCGACCCGCTCTGGCTCTGCTGGCGTGGGAAGCCGTGGCTCGCGATCCGCTAGCAAGGCTACGCCGCATCCAAGTGGAGTCAATTAGAACGACAATTAATTTTAGGCCAGCGGCTATCACCCATCGCGACATCGCAGTATCGGCCTTGCCGATCGAATGCTCAGCAGACAGGTCCCCCTCGACGCTCAACAGCAGGAGTTCAAATTGGCGCTCGAGAAATTGAACATCCATAGGAACGTGGAGGAATTTGTTTTCCAGTACGTCCGCCTTCAAATCGCACAGGAAACGGCGACATGAAGCGCCGGCGCCGATCGGTCGAAAAGCGCAACCGGCAACGGCTTGGCCGCTCACTCGAGACGGCCTGTGATCACGTCCTTGAGGTTTTCGACGGCTCCTTGGAAGTGCCTCATCCGCCTCACGATCCCGCCAGAAAAGACGTTCCGCCAATGACCCCAGGGCCGCAACCCTGGGCAAGAAGGGCGGTAAGGCGCGGGCGGGATATCCCTTGGGACCGTCCGGACGATGAGAGGTGAGGGCGCCGGTTCACGCCGGCGGGCTGCTTAGCGACTACTGAGTTTGGGAAGATGAAGACAGCGAGGCAACATCCTCCTTCGTTCCCCGCCCGGAACACCTGTCAGGCTACGTTCCGAAGGGCGCGCGCCCATCTCACGGGTCACCGGCACCGCAAGCTAGCGTCATCCGTCAGTTTTAGTTTTGAAGGCGCCGCCGGGTAATTTGCCTTCCATCGAGAAGGCCCTTTTGAACACGAACGCTCCGAAAGCGGTGATGGGAAGCACTATGATGAACACCAGCGCGGTGAATGCCCAGCCATCTACTACCGTTTTGCCCGTTACCATTTGAGCAACGGCGATGATGACGACCGCCGTCAGCGCAGCCCATGCGCCATAGAGCGTGCCTTTCAGGCCGTAGCGCCCCAGGTCATGTGGCCCACCCGGACTTCTCAGTTTTGACCCATTTGCGACATCGAACGTATTGGTCGCGGGCCGGCTCGACCAAAGGCACTTGCCTGATCATGCAAGATCATCCATCCCGGCCGCAGACACCCGCAGGGTCGCCTTGATTGCGCGCACGTCCGGCGTGCCACGCTGTTGCTTCGTCAGGGACCGAATCGAGAAAGTGGCGAGGAGGCTCCCGACGCGCCCCAGGGTAATCCCAGTTCCCTTGGTTGGGGGGTGGTCTTGTACTGGGAATACATCCTTCCGGCTGAGGATAATCCCGGCGGTGGACTTGGAGCCGATCAGGATCGAGGCGGTGCTATTACTTGTCCTCCTGGCCCCGAAGGTTCCTCCTTCGACTCACGAAAATTCATTCGTACTGTTGCATGGCGATCACAGAATTCGTCTCCAGCAGGAATACCCTGTCGCGGGTTGATGCAATTCACGTGGAGGTAGTGGGATCCGGTCCAGACCGGCCTTGGCCGTACGAACAGCGAGGAGGCAGGAGATGTCGACGAAATCCTGGTGGAGCGTCGTGTTGACTGGAGTGGCCGCGGTGCTCGGCAGCGTCATCGGAGGCAATACACCCGCAATCGCGGCCTCCGACAACAACCCAAGAACATACGCGGGAGATTACCAGGGCGGGTCGCTTCCGATCGGGACCTTCATTGCGTTCCAATACGGGAGCTTTGCTCATGCCGATGCTTTCGTCGATCCCACCGGCCACGCGCTGCCGGACTCGCACGCCAATACTTGGATAGAGTTTACCCGGGTGACCTATTTTGCTGAGTTCGCGAACCGTCCCCTTGTGATCGAGGCGGACCTGCCATTTGCGACATTGACGAACGTGAACATCCCCGGCACCAACAACGGCGTTGCCGGAGGGCTCGCGGACCCCGTGGTTCACCTGACCTATTTCCTCATCACCGACGCGACGGTCCAGCGCTGGGTCGGCATCACCAATTTTCTCTGGCTGCCGTGGGGGCGCAACTTTGACAACCGCAGTGCGGTCAATGTCTCCACGCCGCGGCAGTTCACCGACACCCCTCAGTTCGGATGGACCGAGGGACTTGGAAAGTTTTCGCCAAGCCTTAAGGGACTGTTTTTCGATCTGATCGCCGACGCATCGTTCCATACCGACGGCGACAGTCCTCTCGAGGTGGTCAATCCGCCTGGCGCCCCGCTCCCCGGAGTCCTGAGATACGATACGTTGACGCAACGGCCGTCGTACGATGTCAAGGCCTTCCTGCGCTATAATCCGAGCACCTTTCTTTTTGCCGCCGTTGGCATAGAGAAGTCGTGGGGAGGCGAGCAGATCGGCACAAACGGTAGATTTATCGTTGCCGGACTGCCGGTCGGGATCCCTCAACCCAATGTGTCGCTCGGTCGAGATGACTTCTTGAGGGGCCATTTCCAATTTCAAATCCCGCTCGCTCAGGATTTTACCATAGCCGGTGACGTGTTTCACGATTTCGAGGCGACCGGCGGGTTCAGGGAGAACATCGGCGTCGAAATTCGCCTGGCCAAATTCTTCTTTCCCACGCCGCGCTCGAAGTAGAAAAGACGGTGCCCCCAGGGTGTCACGAGGAGATGTCGATTGATCCTGGGTAACTTTGGCAGTTCAGAAAAGTCGCGCTGCACTTAGAAGTAGTTGCAGGCCAGGCTCATCGCCGTCCTTGGGCGATGCGCCCGGTCGATTTGTTGAAACAGATACACCACGAACTCCGCATGGGCCGGCAACACTAGCTAACTTAGCTTCAACGTACGAGGCTTGGCGATCGACCCCCGCATACTCCAAGGGCGTTTCTCAGGCGATTCCTTCTCATTCGGATTGTCACGGCACCACGCGGATTATGCCCAAACGAGGCCCAACCTCAGGAAAGGACGCGCTCGGCGTAAGTCTTCTCGCCGGGCTTCTCGCGACCGTCGACGAGGTGATCGAAGGAATCGTGCGATGTCCGAGTGCAGATGCAAAGCGGACTGATGCGGGAAACCCGTCGGCCGTCGCTCGTTACAGGTTAATGACGCCGCGTCGCGCCGCGTGGGCCACGGCGTCGGTGCGGCCGGTTGCATCAAGCTTGTCGAGAAGCGAGCTGACGTGGAATTTGGCGGTGTGTACCGAAATCCCGAGCTGCTTCGCAATTGCCTTGTTCGATGCGCCTTCCGCCAGCGACGTGAGCACGTCGAGTTCTCTCGGCGTAAGATCGAAACCGTGTGGTTCGACGCTGCTTTGAAGATTGCGCGACACGACCGTGACTGCGGCCGGTTCTCCCGGCGCAGCGAGGCGGAGTCCGGCGAGCCCCCGAGCAGCGAAGCCATCCGGTTCGCAAGCGCAGGATCGTCGATCTCGACGGCGACGACGTTTGCCGGCGAGGGCTCCTGGCTCACGTCTCCGGCCTCTCGCCGATCGTCAACTTTAGCCGAACCGGCTCGCCCGCGCGACGGACCGTCACCTCAACCGCTGACCCCACGCTATCGGGGCCGAGTGCTTGCAACAGCGATCGCACGCCGGAGATCCTGTCGTCGTTCCACCCCACAATCACGTCACCTTGCCGGATGCCGGCGGCGGACGATGGACCCGACTTGTCGACGTTCATCACCATCGCGCCGACACCGTCGTCTAGCACTTGCCTGAGCAGTGACGCTGCAGCAATGATCAAGCATCGGCTGGCCGTGACCGATCCCCCTTCGTATGGCTGAAGATCCCGAATGCGGCTATGGCCGCTTCGTGGATTAAGGCATTCTGATAGGCCCAATGCTCCGCCGTTACCCAGCCCCGCTGCGGAGCCACGACCAGGTCAGGCATGTCACCTTCGCGTCATACTCATTGACCTGCCGAATCGACCACGAATACTTCGATCGGCAGAGAGTGATTGATCACGTAGACGCCGTAGTTCTGGTCGTGCTCACGGGGTTGCACCCTACCTCCCCCGTCCTTGGCGCGGGAAAGCAGCGTGTATTGACCCGGCTTTTTCGGCGTGAGCCAGTCGAATTTCCAACGTCGCCACGCATGCCGGCGCACGGGGTCTAGGAATTCCGCGTCGGCCCAGGTCTGGCCGCCATCGGTGCTCACTTCGATCTCGATCACGTCGGTCTCGCCCGCCCATGCGGCGCCGGAAACCGTGTAGATCCGGTCCGCTGGCAGGGCTTGGTAGACACGGGGGCGCGCGATCTCCGACTTGAGCTGCATTTCTCCGAGCGCGCGCCGCAC
This sequence comes from Bradyrhizobium erythrophlei, assembly GCA_900129675.1. Taxonomy (GTDB): domain Bacteria; phylum Pseudomonadota; class Alphaproteobacteria; order Rhizobiales; family Xanthobacteraceae; genus Bradyrhizobium; species Bradyrhizobium erythrophlei_A. Next base: position 5,521,658 of record FSRD01000001.1, read on the forward strand.
CGGCCGTCCATCCATCGAATCCCAGTAGGCGTAGTCCGATGTCAGCCAGTAACCATGAAAGGGCTGGCGAACCGCCATGATACGCGTCAGCCACTTGACCGAGGCCATTCCATAATGACCAGGCACGATGGCCCGGACCGGAAATCCGTGGTCCCGCGGAAGTTCACGACCATTCATCGCGTAGGCAATCAGCACTTCCGGCGCAATGGCCTTCGCTCGGGGCAGGCTCCAGGCATACGAGATCGGCTCGGGAGGACGGGGCTCTTCTTTGGGTGTTCCGCGATCCGCTCCTTCGAGCACGATCTCGCAAGCATCTCCTTCGAGGCCGGCACGCTCCAGCAACGCTCGCAGCGGAACGCCCGTCCATTCGGCAGTGCTGACCGCTCCGAGCTCCCACTGGGCGCCCTGCACCTGCGGGACGAGAAAGACCCTGCCATTACCTGCGCACTCGAGCGTGGCAATCCGCTTTTCAGATGGCATAGATCGCAGGTCGTCGTAGCTCAAAGAATACGGATGCTTGACCGCGCCTTCAATGCGCAGCTGATAAGAGGCTTGGTCCAAGTCTGGCGTTGAGAAATGACTGCGTATGTAGAACAGCTCCGTCGGAGTAAGGTACGACTCGATCGGAACGAAGGGAGCCTCGAGATTCTTTGGCTCCTGTTGCCGAATGATCAGGCCCCCCGAAGAGAATGGAGCGCCATTGTCAAAGTGAGGTTCATTTGGAGTTTTCATCGCGTTTCTCCTGGGGATGATTGGGACGCCATCGGGCGACTACTAATGCAGCGGGTTCGGGGGCTGCAGCAGGGCCAGAAACATGTAAAGCGTGATAGCGATGCCGAGCAGCGCCAGAAACATGGCCACGATTACACCTTGCTTTGAGACGGTGCGCCGCACGTATCGACGGCGGTTCAATTCGCCAACCACACGCGTATAGCGCCATGCGGAAAGCAGATTGACGATTACGCCGACAGCAATAAGCGCCGCTCCAAGCCAGAGCGAGAGCCCATCGAACTGAACGCCAGAGGCGCGTTGTATGGGGTGGGGATCGTCTACGAAAATACCGAAATGCCCCAACGCAAGCCCGAATGCCATCGATGCGATGCCGGTGCGAATCCACGCGAGAAGCGTTCGCTCTTCGGCGAGATAGTCTCGCAAGTCGGCCGCTGGCTCTTTCTTGATAGGGGCTTTCATTTGGCAGTTTCACATAGTTGGGAACGAAAAACGTCGGCTACGTTCAATTACGTGTTGGGCGCCTCTCGAGCTAAGAATAAAGCCCGCGCCCCGGACCGTGTTGATGAGGGGTATCTCGCCCGAGCCATCGACCTTCTGCCGCAGCTGGCCGATATGCACATCGACAAGACTGGTTGTCGGCACGAATTTGTAGCCCCATACTTCCTGAAGCAACATGCCGCGCGTCACCAACTGGTCAGCCCGCCGCATCATGTATTCGAGCAGCCGGAACTGGCGGGGTTGCAACTCGATCTTGCGGCCACCGCGTTTGGCGGTCCGCTCGATCCGATCAAGCTCAAGCGGTCCTACCCGCAAAATGACCTCATTTGCTTGCGCAGGCCGACGCAGCAGCGCTTCGATCCTGGCGAAAAGTTCGGCCGCTGCAAACGGCTTGGCGAGATAGTCATCGCTGCCCATGTTCAGCGCGCGCACGCGCTCCTCCACCGTGTCCAGCGCACTCAGCACCAGCACAGGGATCCGCATCTGACCCTTGCGCAGCGCCTCGATCGCCACCACGCCGTCCATGTCGGGCAACATTCGATCGATGATCACGACGTCTGGCTGGTGCAAACGCGCCTTGTCGAGCCCATCCACCCCGTTTGATGACCATTCCACCAGGAATCCGCGGTCAGTCAGCTGTTCAGTGATGGCGTCTGCGATGGTGGAATCGTCTTCGATCAGAAGCACCTTTGGCATCAACTTGCTCCCGCTGGTGTCATGGCGTCGGGTCCGGGCGGAGAATTTCCGCGCCTTCGGAAGACGTCCGTTTCCTTGACGCGATCGCAATTTTGCGCCCTTCGTGCCGGTGAGGTAGGGCAATCCTGAACCCGGTCATCGGCCGCCGCGCGATCGCGCAGGAGAGCGCGAGCGTACCGGCGGAGCGCGGGAATCAACGGCTCGACCTGCAGCAGCATGTCCTTCATCGCGCGCTCACGAACCTTTCGGTCCGCTCGCCGCTCATGGACTGCCACGACGCTGCGAAATGATGGCTGATGCATTCTGATCTCCAGAGCTGGTTGTTGCGGGTGTGACGTGTGGAGGCGCGGCCTATTCCATCGGGTCGCGCAAGATTCTCGATCAACGGGTCGCAAATCTTGAAAAATGCAGTGACTGCAAAGGCAAAGGGCTGACAAACGGCTTGATCACATAACCGTTAGCGCGGGATTATTCGTTTGCCGCACGTACAAATTGGAATCGATCAAACAGAATGGCCAACACGAGGAAGAAGAGGGTATGAGCTAACGCGAACCAAGCCATCCCAGCCAACGTGAGACCGCGACTGCCTGCGATACCCTCTCCGATTGCGGGAAGGACGATGAAGGCGTTGATCAACCACACCGCCGTCGCAAAAAGGACGCCGCCCAGCCAGCTCGGCACGCGCATCCAAGGCTCCAACACGAAAGCGTAGAAGAGAGCCATCGCAAGCCCGATCACGATGTGAAAGCCGGTGCGGAATACCGTGCCTGCCGGAGCGGAGAAGGCGCCACCCGTCAGCATCACCAAGAAGCGGAGCAAGCCACCATTGCCCGTCGCCAACGGTACGAGTTGGGCCGCATCCAGAGCGAGCGTGTTCAATACAATCGCAATCGTGCCGGCTACGAGAGCAGCCGAAGCCCTGGAATCGACGCCGCGAAATGCAGGCTGATGCATTGTGGTCTCCACATGTGGTTGTTGCGGCTGTGACGTGTGGAGGCGCGGCCTATTCCATCGGGTCGCGCAAGATTCTCGATCAACAAGTCGCAAATCTTGAAAAGTGCAGTGATTGCAAAGGTAAAGAGCTGTCAAACGGCTTGATCACAGAGCCAGCGCGTCGCTGCGAGGCCGCGCGGGATACGGCGCATTCAATTCATCCAAGGGCGGGTTGCGGGCTATCGCGCAGGCGATGGCGAAGGAATATGCCGGCGATGGAATCCATGTCGGTCATGTGGTCGTCGACGGCGCCATCGGCGGAGAAAAGATATTTAAGCGGTTTCCCGAGGCAGCTGGACGGGAAGACACTCTGTTGAGTATCGAGGGGATCGTGGACGCCTTTGCGCTTCTTTATTGGCAGCCGCAACGGGCCTGGTCGTTCGAGGTCGACGTGCGCACCAACAAGGGAAAAGTGGTGACGGGCGATTCCAGCCGTCCAGCCCTGGTCCGCGATCTTGAACGCGAGGCCTGTGGGCCGAAAATTTTCGAATAGTACCATTGTAGAGCAAAGCAGACGCGGGCGCGGCGGAGCCGTCGTTCATTCTCGCTGCGCCATCCTCATCGCCGGCGAGGTTTTGCCTCGCTGGGTCTCTTCGTCGTCTAGCAGTCTGCTGAAAAAGCCCTCGCAAAGGCCTGCGGTTGATGATTCAATCATAATCATGAATCGTCGGGGGGGCTCGCATGCGTGGCAGGTTTGCGGATCAGGGCGGCTTGTTTTCGTACGTCTCGCCGGAGGCGCGGGTGCCCGCGAGCCATCCGCTGCGGAGTATCCGGGCGCTGGTGCGGGATGTATTGGGCGATTTGAGCCGCAGCTTGGGGAAGCTTTATGCGAGCGAAGGGCGTCCCTCGATCCCTCCAGAGCAATTGTTGAGCGCCTTGCTGTTGCAGGTGTTTTACGGCATTCGGTCGGAACGCCAGTTGATGGAGCAACTGGACTACAATCTCTTGTACCGTTGGTTCGTGGGGCTTTCACCCGACGACCCGGTGTGGGATCCGACCACCTTCACCAAGAACCGCGATCGACTGCAGAACGGCGAAATATTTACAAGCTTCATGACCAAGCTGCTGAACCATCCGCAGGTCAAGCCGCTGCTGTCGGACGAGCATTTCTCGGTAGATGGAACGCTGATCGAAGCCTGGGCTTCACAGAAGAGCTTTCGTCCCAAGGACGGGAGCGGTGACGATGATGGCGGCGCGAACTTCCATGGCCAGAAGCGCAAGAACGACACCCACGCGAGCACAAGCGACCCCGACAGCAGGCTTTATCGCAAGGCGGCCGGGCGGGAGGCGAAGCTTTGCTATATGGGCCACGCCACCATGGAGAACCGGCATAGCCTGGCGGTGGCCGGCATGGTCACGCACGCCAATGGCACCGCCGAACGCCGAGCCTCGGAGGTCATGCTGAAGGCCAGGAGCAAAGCCGCCGGCCATCGGATCACGGTCGGTGAGGACAAGGCCTACGATACGGCCGATCATGTGGCCAATCTTCGCGCCATCAACGTGACACCGCACGTGACACAAAACAACGCCGTCACCAAAACCGGCAAGACCCGCAACAGCGCCATCGACGAACGAACCACGCGGCATCCGGGGTATGGCATGTCGCAATCACGCCGGGCGATGGCCGAGTGCATCTTCGGTTGGGGCAAGCAGCACGGGACCATGCGCAAGACCAAACATCGCGGCATCGGTCGCGTCGCCGCCGATTTCCTGCTCAATCTGATCGCCTACAACCTGATCCGCATTCCCAAACTGATCGCTGCGTAGCAGTGCCGGGCGCCAAGACCGCGCTCACGTGAACAAAATTGCCCCAAGCCACTGAACACCGCACCTGAAACTTGATCGGCGGCACACCGCAAGACAAAGAAAACTCAAATTTCCAGGTTTTTCAGCGGACTGTTAGACTACTTCCCGGCGCAAAATTCGAAGGGCTTTGGCCGCGTGTAGAATCAGCGTTTCGGCGGAAAACTGCAAGGTCGAACGGAGCGAGGCTTGACTTGGGCGGTCGCGCATTCAGCCGAAGTCCGTTGTTGAGGGTAGATCGGAAATCATGGCGGCTCGTCCAGAACGACGCGAATGACCAAATGCAGACGCATGGTCATGTTGGGTAGCCTCAACACGCTGGGGAGGACGTACCGATACACGCGTGACCGGAAGCAACTGGGCTATCGGCATTGTCAGGACCGGTCTATCTTGCTCAGGCGCAATAGTGTGAGAACGGCGACCGGAGCAAAAACCATTGGGAGGGTCAAATGACGTTCCAATCTGCCTGCCGCGCAGAGCGCCTAGCGGCGCCGACAATCGGTTTCTTAGCTGCGCTTGCGATGATCTGCTCCACCACATTTGCTCAGGCACAGATCAGCGCTGAAGTTCGGCTCAAAGAGCGAAACATTGTCCTGCCCGCCCCGCCCAAACCGGTCGGAAATTATGTTGAATGGGTGAGAGTGGGCAATCTGCTCTATTTGGCGGGCCATGGGGGAGGAGCGGAGGCACGCGGGAAAGGCAAAGTAGGCAGGGATCTTACTCCCGAGCAGGGCTACCAAGAGGCGCGTGAGGTTGGCCTAAACCTGCTCGCGACCACGCGCGAGGCGCTCGGGACTCTCGACAAAGTTAAGCGAGTAGTGAAAGTTCTTGGGATGGTGAATTCTGCTCCAGGATTTGACGAGCAGCCAAAAGTTATCAATGGATTTTCTGATCTAATGGTTGAGGTTTTTGGCGACGCCGGCAAGCATGCCCGGTCTGCAGTAGGAATGGCCGAGCTCCCGTTCGGCATCCCAGTCGAGATCGAAATGATCATTGAGGTGAGTGATTGAGTTGCGACCTACCCGCATGTCGCTTTCGGGTCGATCTCGACCGAAATGGGCCTTTCGAGACATTTGCGGTCCTGCCAGGCCGGCCCGGCTGGTCGGTTGGTGCCAACATCGGAAGTTGGGTATGCTTTCGACGCCCACCGGAACGGCTGTTCAGAAAACTATTTCCCTTTACAGTAGCGTGCCGCCTCGGCGTAAGCCGCATTGGTCATCTGGTACATGCCCACAGCGCTGGAGGCGGGCTTGTACACCGCGAAGGGGTTCCAGGTGAGCTGCCAGCGCCAGTAGGTGTGCGCCACCGGATTGCCGGTGCTTTCGACCTGCGCCAACGCGGCCAGCAGCTCGGGCGTGATCGTGCTGGTGGAATACGCGTGGAAGAGCGGTTCGTACCGCCGCCACGTTTCGATCGGTTCCTTGTCGAGCGCCCCGCCGACGAAAAAGAGCAGCTCGCTCGGCTTGCGGACAACGTGATAGACGAGGTTTGTCAGCGAGGATGCCGCGAGGACGAGCGCCGCGAGGCAAGCGATCCGAACCGCCCGCGGTGCTGCGGTCAGCGTCCGTCGCACCAAGCGCGCGCCTCGCCAGCGGCTGACGCGGCGGAGCAAGGTGTTCCAGCTTTGCCTGACGCGCGTCTTGCGAGAGCGGGACTTGGCAGTGCGCGACGAGGACACGCGGATGTTTGGCCTGTTGTGAGCCGGCATGCGACAGCCGGCCGGCGCGGTGTGATAGGGAGTGGTGTTCAGAGTGGTTCAGCGCCGGACGATGTCGCACACCGACATGGGCATCGTAGGCGCGACAACCGACACCTTCATTCTCTTCGAGAACGGTGTCAGGCGCAACCGGCTGGTGTTGCCTGGGTTGTCAAATGCGGCGGATCACATGCCATCCAAGCCCGACCCGCCCACAGCCCCTCTAACAGAACAGCCCGATCATTCCGCCGGCTCAGGTGATTCCATCACGTCATCAACTCGGATAAGGTTTTCGGTACACAGATATCTGAAGCGAACGATATCGAGGCGCGAGTAGTCCGGTGCTGAGTCGGTCATGACGGTCTTCCAGTCGAGTAACTCTAGTGCCGGGACGAAGCGACGATCGAGCTATCTAAGTAGGAAAAAGCCCGCGCTCGCCCCCCAAACCCGGGTCTTCGGACCGCGGCTATGTCCGGTTCTGCATTCAGGATCGCGCAGGTTCATCACCTTACGAACGTTCGTCCGCTTGCGCGGGCGCGGGAGGCTGAGCGGGCGGATACAATTGAATCTCGGGGATCAACCCCTTGATGTGCTGGGTCAGACACGCTTTGTTCGCGGAATCGACGCTGGGTGGATCGTCGCCCCCGACCAGTCGGCGTCCGATATGCTCGCCCAGCGCGCGGTAGACCTCGAACTGCTCTTCGCTGAACAGTTGGTCCATGGTGGATTCCTGCGGGAATGCTGGGTTCGCCGCTTTGTAGGCCGTGACATATCCGCTTTCGTCGCCGCTGACCGACGCTTTGATGTAGATCAGCGCACCCTTTTCGCGAATCTTGGAGTCTCCAACCGGTGGATAATCAATCAGGCCCAACGCGACGTGCGGACCCGGCTTCGGCGAGACCACCCGCTTCTTCGCATTATCCGAGGCGGCGCGGGATCCGTCGCCGATCGGCGTCCAGTCCATCACGATGCGCGTTCCGAAATCGATGCGGGCGAAGCGTTCGAGCTGGACCAGCGAGCTGAAGGTAAAATCGGGATCGGATTCCGCATCGACCGCCACAATGAGCGAGCAGCGCCTGCGCAGCAATTCGTAGATGCCGAGGTTTTCGATATGGCCGCCGTCAGTGAGAAAGACGAAGCCGGCCGAGGACTTGTCGTCCGGCTTGCGCTCGGAAATGTCGGCGCCCGATTTGAAGAAGGCTTCGCTCAGTAGGTAGAGCGGTCCGGGTGAACCGCGCCACCACTTCATAGGCCATTTCGAGCCCTGGTATTTCACGATGTCGAGTGGGTGGCGCAGCCATCGTCCGAGCCGCACATTCAAAAGCGCGATCGTCGCCGAGAGCGGCCGCATCGACGCCATTCCCATGTTGGGAGCCGCGGCCGCGCCGGAAATCGCCATGGCGGTCCCGAGGTTCATTCCGTCTGTCAAGTTCTCGACAAGGTGGGTCCTGACGTAGCCCGTCGCCTCGCTGCCGGCGAACAACCTGCTGAAAAAGAAGAAGTCGGCGTTGCGTCCCCGCCGATTGGCGAACTTCGATCCCGGCAAATTGAGTGCGGTGTTGACGAGATGATACAGCGAGGGTCGCTGGTCAATTTTGGCAAAGTTAAAGGTGTCGTTGGGCTCGATGCTGTTTGGGCCGGACGCGGCATTGCGCTTGAAAAGAAATGCGCTACCGAGCCGGTCGCGGTAGAGCTGGTGTAGGGAATTCGAGTTCACGTTGAACACCAGCCATGCTGCGAAAAGAACGATGGCGCATCCGCAATAAAGGATCGTCGCCGCCCAGGGCTGGATTGATGCGGGGAGGGCTCCTTGCAGATATTTGATCGGAGCTGCGATGAAGGAAGGCGCGTGAGCAGCCCAGTCCTCTGTTCCCCAGGCCGTACAGACCCCAGCCGAACTTGTGGTGCAGGCGGTGACGCCGATCGCCCAGTACGCGAGCTGTAGCATCGAAAGCCAGAGCAGGAGCGGGATCACCGCTGCCACCAGGATCAGGACCAGCCGGCTGGTCCATTTCGAGATGGCTTCAGAGTACGTAGTGGTGACGCCGGAAACCGCCTTCTCCGCGATCTTTCTGAGAAACGGAAGGATGGCTGCGACGATGGGCGTGGCCCAGGCTACCACCTTTGCGAGGTTGCCGAACGGGTCGGACGCCTGGGCCGCCTCCACGGGCGGTTTGGCGGCTCCCTCGAACATGATCCGTAATACCGCGAAATGCAGTTCGAACAGGAACGGCAGCGCGCCCAGGATGAGGATGATCGTAGCGATCTTGGCGATCCGCTGGCGAGCCGGCTTCTCCAGGATGGGTGATATCGAGACTCCGAAGGCGTAAGCTATCAGCAGCAAGAGCAGGATTGCCCCGGCGAGAATCGAGAACGGCAATCCGCTTGCACGCACGCCCGCGGGCAGGAACATGAGCCAGTTTCGCGCCTCGGCTAACGCCCGCGTGTCGGGCGTCACGGCGGCGAGCAGCGCCGCGGCAACCAGCAGGAACGGCAATACGATGATGACGTTCATCACGATGCCGCGCAGGTAAATCACCAACGCCGAGAGCGCGGACCCGATGCCGTTCTGCAAGAGATAGCGCGAGTTGTCGCGCAGATGTCGCGTCGCATCTGTTTCGCCGACTTCCTGGCCACTCAGCCCGAACGGAAAAGTCTTGATCGGGTCGGACATTGCGACGGTCATTGACGTTCCGATATAGCCGCCGCCGGAGACGGTGGAGAGATATCGGAATTTCTCCAGGATGCCGGTGGCATTGAACGCCTGCAGCACGCCGAGGCAGAAGGACGCAGAGCGGATGCCCCCGCCGGAAAGCGCAAGCCCGGTCATTTTGTCGTTGACGGAGGGCGTCCGCCTGCGCGGCGCACTTTTATCCATGATGTCAGCGTATTCGGCGCCATATACCAACGTAAAGTCGGACGTAAAGTCGGGAATGGTGCCGGCAGCGGAAGCAGCCGGAGCGCCTTCCGCCGGTTCTGTCGCAGACTTGTCTTTTGCAGCAGTGAGATGGGCTGCGTTGTTCGCATCTGCATTTTCGTCGGTCATCTGCCCCCTCCCTGTCGCCTCGCCCAACAGCCTACGCCGTCATTGCCGCCATTTCGAAGAAACCCCGCGCCACCGCGGCGATCCGAACGATCGCCGCGGGCCGGAGTGCCTCGCCGAAGATCGAATGGCGGGGTGTGCGGCAGCCGTTTATACCTTAAGTAGCACAGCTTGCGAGCCCAGAATATTGCCGTCGCGCCGGTTTGCCGGTGGAACTCGCGCGACGAATGGTACCGGCCGGTCGATGCTTACTGTGTTTCGGCGTGGAGTAATGTGCTTCACGGAGCGTCAACTTCGCGAAGCCGGATCCTCGAGGTATATCCCGCCCTTCCGCGCCTCTGGCTTGTTTCGACCAATCGATCTTGAATAATTAGTCGTAGTCTCCGGTGCCGTCTTCCGTCAGGTCGCGGGGACGAGGAGAGGAAGCGCAGGCGGTCGGAAATTAGATGCTCTTCAGGATCGGAATCATCTCGGATACGCACGGCTTGCTGAGGCCAGAAGCCGAACGTTGCCTCGCCGGTGTCGATCACATTGTTCACGGCGGCGATGTCGGACATCCCGACGTTCTCGTCAGGCTCCGCAAAATCGCGCCCGTCACTGCGATCAGAGGGAATGTTGATGCGGGCGACTGGGCTAAAGAATACCCAGACACCGAATGTGTGCGTCTGGGGGAGCGATCGATCTACATTTTGCACGACCTTAAAACGTTAGCCGTCGATCCCGCCGCGCGCGGAATCGACGTGATCGTTTCGGGCCACTCCCACCAAGTGCGGGTCGAAACAATCGACGGAGTGCTTTACCTCAATCCGGGCAGCGCAGGGCCACGGCGTTTCAAGCTTCCGGTCACGATCGCGACGCTGGATATAACGCCCAATGGTCTAAGACCTGAAATACATCAGCTGTGAGATGCTCGCGCTCGGTGCGAGATTTGGAGACGCTAAAACCTGGCGGAAAACCGATTGAAGGGTGTCAATACCTGAAATCGCGGCTCGACGTCCCTTAGATAGATCTCCGTCTTGAGAAAGGCCATTTCGTCTTCGAGTGCGCTCTCTTCGACGTCGACGTACCAAGACTTCGGTCTGCCATCGCTTCCGTCGCTCCAACGGTATCCCCGCCGCTTTAGCGTATCCTTGAGCTCGAACGGCGATTGCTCGGCCCACACCCGCATGGACTTCTTTCGAGCCTGCTCGAGGAGGACGGCGAGCGCGGGCGTTAAGGTCGTCGGCAGTTCGTAGGCGAGAATCTCAAGGAGGGCGTGACAGTCGTCGACGGCACGGTGAGCCTGGTGGAACAGTCCGGCGCCGTTCAGAAGGTAGCCCAATCGCGATCCTTCGAACCCGTGTTTGCGCCATTCAACTTCCGTCGCCGAACAAGCCCAGGCCTTCTGTTCGAAGATCGGCCAGTAGCGCTCGGCGAACTTTCGGTCGAAGGCCGCATTGTGAGCGATGACGATCACGGCGTCGGCCGCGAAGGCGGACACCGCCGCCTCGTCGATCCTGTGCCCAGCGATCATTTCGTCCGTGATGCCGGTGAGAGCTACGATCTCCTCGGGGACCGGACCTGACGGCTCGTTGAACGATGCGAACACATCTCGGAGCCCGACGATACGTCCGTCAGGCAGGTAATCGAACTTCACCATGCCGAGTTCGATTATCTCGTCCTTGCGGTGATCGAGGCCGGTCGTTTCGACGTCGACGAGCAGACCGGTTTTCGTCGCTTGCCCGATGGACGGCGTGATTGCGGTTCGGGGAATAAGGCGCCGCAGAACGCGATAGTCGCCGGATCTCGCCAGGGCCTCGGCCATCGCCGTCAGGCTTAGTGCGTTTTCGCTCATCTGATCGTTTTCATCCTCGGGGACCGCTGTCCCAAACACACAGGGGATCGCTGTAGGCGCAATCGGATCACATCGGAAGATCGAGTTGCGGCTGCGCCTCGACGGCGGTCTGCAACGATGACAACGAGACCCCGAGCAGCCGAACAGGTTTGGGCAGCGGCATCTCGGCCTGCAGCAGGCCGACCGCCACGCGCTCCAGGTCGTCCCGGTTGGACACGGGGGCGGCGACCGATCGGCTGCGGGTGATGCTCTCGAAATCGAAGAACTTCACCTTCAGCGTCACCGTCCGCCCTCGGTTGCTCGTGCCCTCGCAGTGGCGCCAGATCTTGTCAACCAGCGGCTGGAGCTCCGCGACCATGGCGTCGAATTCGGTGAGGTCGCTGGAAAAGGTGTTCTCGGCGCCGACGGATTTCCGGATTCGGTCAGCTCGCACGGGCCGGTCGTCGACACCGCGTGAGATCCAGTAGTAGTAGGCGCCGGCCTTGCCGAAGTTCTCCTGCAGGAACGCCAGGGTTTGATTGCGGATGTCTAGTCCGGTGAAGATTCCGAGGGCGTTGAACCTCGCGCTGGTCGCCGGACCGATGCCGTGGAATTTGCCAACCGGCAGCGCCTCGACGAAGGCGGCGCCCATCTCTGGAGGGATAACGAACTGGTTGTTGGGCTTTCGGTGATCCGAGGCGAGCTTCGCCAGGAATTTGTTGTAGCTAATGCCGGCGGATGCGTTGAGGCCGGTCTCCGCCTTGATCTTCTCCCTGATCCGGAGCGCGACGTCGCGGGCGAGGGGGATCCCCTGCAGGTTTTCGGTGACGTCGAGATAGGCCTCGTCGAGCGACAGCGGTTCGATGATCGCGGTGTGCTCGGCGAAGATGTCGCGGATCTGCCGGCTGATCGCTTTGTACGTTTCGAAGCGCGGCTTCACGAAGATGAGGTCGGGGCACTGCCTTTTTGCGGTCACCGAGGGCATCGCCGACCGGACGCCGAACTTCCGCGCTTCGTAGCTTGCCGCAGCCACGACGCCGCGCTCCGCCGAACCGCCGACGGCGACCGGCTTGCCGCGCAGGTCCGGATTGTCGCGCTGTTCGACCGACGCGTAGAAGGCGTCCATGTCGATGTGGATGATCTTGCGATGAGACGTCGGCGCGACGTCCGGCTCCGGATCTGCAGAGTGCATGGGCGGATACTACGAAAACCCCAAGCGGAAGTCTTTACGGCGGTGGCGCAGAGACCGTTCCGGTCGATGCGGCCAGACCCAGGCGCGGATCGACCTCAGTGGCGATGGTCCCGGTGGCTTCGAAGGCGGAAACGCTCTACGGGTCGTTTCCACCGACGTCAGAAGCCTTGCTCAGCCGCCGCAGGTCGGCTCTCTCCTTGCACAAGCCGTCGACCTTCGCGCGCATCCGGGCGAGAAGCGCCTCGGCCGAGACCGTCTGGCACCAGCTCGCTGCAGCATCCGGATCTCGCGTTCCTGCGCGCTGATCTGTCCGCGCATCCGCGTGATCTCGTTCCGGACCCAGTCGATCTTCACAGCGCGGACAGGTCCTCGGGCACGTCCCCGAACTTCCGGATCACCTTAGCGTCGCCGAAGTCGCCGGTCGCGGGATCCCCGCTACGGCTGAAGGCAACGGCGCCAACGTAGCCTTCCTTGCGCGACAGCGCCTCGGCTTTCATGACCGCGGCGTTCGGGTTGAAACACTCGATGGCTTCGGCAGGAGCGGCGCCGTCGTCGGAGAGAACGAACGGGAGCGGGACGTAGTAGGTAACTTCAGACATCCGGATCCTCCCTTCGCCCTCGTGCTGTCGGCAGCCGTCCGCGCGTGTAGCCTTTCGATATCTGCGCCCCGAGCTCGTGGAGCCGGGCTTCCAGAAAATCGTTCGCGACCAGCAGCGCCTTGACCGCTTCCCTGGCGTCGCCGCCGCAGGTCGCGATGGCCTGATCCGCGGCGGCGTCCAGGTCGGCGGGGGCGGTGGCGGCGGTGGTCTCAGGCGCTGCGGGCATGGGCTATTGCTCCCTTTATGTTCTCAATCAGTCCAATCCCGCCTTCTCCGGGATCGCCTCGAGGTCCGCCGCCGAGGGATGGCGCCGGCTGACCAAAAGGCGTCTATTGGCTGCTCGATCAAATGGAAGGACGAATAAAGCCGAGCCCTGTCAACATGTTTCGTATCTGAGACCGCCGCGTGCGGCAGCATTTGCTGCACATGTGCGATTTGACTAGCGGCATCAGAGGGCCCAGCGGCGGCTGCCGGAGTCGCATTCGCCCCTTCAGCTTCAGGTCTGCTTCCGGGGCAACACGGACATCAACCGGTGAGATAACCGGCTAAGTCGGTCGAAAATGACCCTGAGCGGTCATCCAGGAATTACCGGCGGCTCCGTTCGACTCCTCAACGCGGGGCGCGGACTAGAGAGGGCGGGGTCATGGCCGTGCTGAGACCTAGGGCGCGACGACCGCCCCTCAGGAAACCACGATCAATATACGGCGCGCACCGGGCGACATAGCAGCTCTCCGCGCGCGCCGTGTCACCAGACAGAGGTTCAAGCTGGTGGAGCAGCAACCGCCGGGCGAGCGCCCGTGGCAATCACGACCATAAATGTCCATAAATTTGGGATCGCCCGAGGTCATTGGTGAAGTTGGAGGTGATCGTCTCCTCGCCGACGCGCCGTTTGATGTGAACCACGTTCCGCATAGCAAGCGAAAGTGCTATAATTAGTAGATGGGAATGTGGCAAGCGTCGCCCCCCAGTCTTTTCCAAGCAGATACCTTTAATCAGGGAGGAGAAGAATGGCCCGTATTACCGTCAATCGTAAATCTCACGACATCGATGTGGATCCTAATACCCCCTTGCTTTGGGTATTACGGGAGCAGGTCGGCCTCACGGGGACCAAATACGGTTGCGGAATTGCGCAATGCGGAGCCTGCACCGTGCACATCGACGGTGCTGCTGTCCGCTCCTGCTCCCTTCCTGTCAGCGGGGCTGAAGGGAAGCAAATCACCACGATCGAAGGGCTGGCTCAGAACGGTGTTCTGCATCCCGTTCAGAAAGCCTGGCTTGAGCACGACGTGCCACAGTGTGGGTACTGCCAAACCGGCATGATCATGGCTGCAGTAGCACTGCTGATGGAAAAGCCAAAGCCTAGTGATGCGGACATTGACAGCACGATCACAAATATCTGCCGCTGCGGCACTTTCCAACAGGTGCGGGCGGCAATTCACGCGGCGACGAACGCGTGAGAGGAGGACGCCATGAATCACGTTGTGCGAATGAACCGCCGGTCTTTTGTCATTGGCACTGCTGCCGTCGGCGGAGGGCTTGCGCTTGGGCTCGAACTCCAGATCGGGTCTGGCGAGGCTGAGGCTGCAGCGAGCGAGCCGGAAGTGAATGCGTGGGTGGTGATTCGGCCCGATGAGACTGTTGTTATCCGCGTCGCGAAATCCGAAATGGGCCAGGGGACGATCACAGGACTTGCTCAGCTGGTTGCGGAGGAATTGGAATGCGATTGGTCGAAGGTCACGTTTGAATATCCCACTCCAGGCCAGAACCTCGCCCGTAAACAAGTTTGGGGCACCATGTTCACCGCGGGCAGTCGCGGTATCAGAGAATCGCAAGAACTCGTTCGAAACGGAGGAGCTGTAGCTCGTCAGATGCTGCTCCAAGCTGCAGCTAATGGCTGGAATGTTCCCGTCTCAGAGTGTAGCGCGGTCAACGGGGCAATCGCCCACAAGTCTTCGGGACGAACAACGACTTTCGGCAAAGTCGCGGAAGCCGCCGGCAAACTCGAGCCACCCAAAGACGTGCAGCTTAAGGATCCGAAGGACTGGAAGATAGCTGGCAGGTCGCTGAAACGGCTCGACACGATTGATAAGCTCACGGGCCAACTGATTTACGGCATTGATGTGAAATTGCCGGGAATGCTGAATGCAGCGATCAAGGATTGTCCTGTGTTTGGGGGCAAGTTGAAAAGCTTCGACGCCGAAAAGATTATGGGGATGAAGGGCGTGCAGAAAGTCGTCCGGGTTGGCGAGTCCGCGGTCGCTGTCGTGGCCGACACTTGGTGGCAGGCCAAGACGGCACTCGATGCCCTTCCGATTCAGTGGGACGAAGGCGAGAATGCAAATATCTCGAGTGCATCGATTGCCGAATGGCTAAAGGCCGGTCTTGACGCCGAGCAGGCGTTCGTGGGCAATCAAAATGGTGACGTCAAAGCTGCGCTCGCCAGCGCGGCCAAGAAGGTGGAGGCGGTCTACTCATACCCGTATCAGAACCACGCGACCATGGAGCCGATGAACACCACCGCGCTCTACATGGCCGATAAATGCGAGGTCTGGTGCCCTACTCAAAACGGCGACCGTGCTCTGGCGGCCGTGATCGAGGCATCCGGTCTATCCGCTCCAAAATGTGAGGTTCACAAGCTCCCGCTTGGCGGTGGGTTCGGTCGCCGAACCTTCACCGACTACATTCATCAGGCCGTTGCCATTGCCAAGGAAATGCCGGGAACACCGGTGAAGCTGCTCTGGTCGCGGGAAGAGGACATGGCGCATGGCCGCTACCATCCCATCACCCAGGCAAAGATGGTCGGTGGGTTTGATGCGAGCGGGAATCTAACCGCATTGCATATGAGGATCTCGGGGCAATCTATCTTCGCCTCCGTACGTCCGGAGAGCCTCCAGAATGGACGCGATCCGGCGACGTTCCAAGGGCTCAACCCGAGCGGACCGGAAGCCGCGATTGGCTACACCATCCCGAATCTGCTGATCGACCATGCGATGCGAAATCCACCTGTTCCACCCGGCTTTTGGCGCGGTGTGAATATCAATCACAACGCCATCTACCTCGAGTGCTTCATGGATGAACTTGCCCACTCGATTGGCCAAGATCCGCTAGAGTTCCGGCGCAGGCTGATGGCGCAGCATCCCAAGCACCTGGCCGTGCTCAATGCGGTCGCGGAAAAGATCGGTTGGGCAAAATCTCCTCCGCAGGAGATTCATCGGGGAATCGCGCAGATGATGGCCTTTGGCAGCTACGTGGCTGCCGCAACCGAAATCTCCGTCGATAACGGAAATAAGATCAAGATCCACCGGATCGTGGCGGCGACGGATTGCGGGACTGCGGTTAACCCGGCGCAGATCGAACGGCAGATCGCGGGCTCATTCGTCTACGGTTTGTCCGCCTTATTTTATCAAGAGTGCACGCTTAATGGCGGGCGCATCGAGCAAGAGAACTTTGATACTTACGACTCGATGCGCATCGCTCAGATGCCCAAGGTCGAATCCATCGTCATGCCAAGCGGCGGCTTCTGGGGTGGCGTTGGCGAGCCGACGATCTGCGTTGCAGGCCCCGCGGTTCTCAATGCCTTCTTTAATGCGACGGGTCAGCGGATCCGGTCGTTTCCGCTGAAGAATCATAACGTACAATTTGCATGAGCCTGAAATGGCGGCCCACAAGCCGCTGTGACTTGGTGAATGTTGTTCATGCACTTTATTCGCACTTTCATTCCCGCTGGAGCCGTCTTGGCGTCGATCACCACGGCCGCGGTGGGTTCCTCCGAGCCGGCGGTCGAAACACCGATCCCCACAACGGCCGTTGCCGAACGAGCGGCGGAAGCCATCGTAACGGTCACGCCGATCCCGGCGCCGTCGCCGATAAGGCCAGTTGCCGTAACCCGACGCCGGCCGCGCCGTCTGGCGGCTCACCGCATGCGACCGTCCGCAGTCGCTTAGCGGGGACGGCCCGCGAAAGGCAGCTGAGGCCCGTTGGGGGAGGGTGTGCCAACCGGCAGGAATGGCACCCGGGACCGTGCTTCCTGCGCGCTCCGGGATGGGGATGAAGGGACTACCCCTTGCGTTTATTGCGCAGCATTGCTGCCGGCATCTAGATCCCGCAGGCGCTCAGGTTACGATCAAGGGAAAGGACAAATTTTCTACGAGTGAACGATCGGCTGCCCACACAATTGTCTCTCTGCACCAATCAGGGAGTTTCGATTTGCGGTGCCGCATAGCACGGATAGACGGAGGCCTGCGCGTCCACGAAGCGCCGAAGTTCGAACGATTCGCTCATGCGCTGCTCCTTTCTTGGTCCCCAGAACAGTCTTGCCGGCCATGCCGGACTCACCGTAACCAGACCGGACACCATGCCGCCAACGACCACGGATACCGAATGCCCGGCCAAACAGTCGAACTGCCCAAATCCGGTTTCGCCCTCGAAATCGATGGTCGCCTGAAAACCGAGTTCAGCACCAAGGAAGGTGCCGAGCACGGCGCGATCGAATTGAAACGCCGTTTTCCGATGCTTCAGATACGCATCTACGACGCCGCCGCCCAATTGAGACACGATCTGCCCAGTAGTCTTCTGGCTGAGAGTCTTCGACGCTAGATCGTTTGCTGTTCAAGGAGCCGAAGCTATCTCCTTGAGCATCGGCACCTTGATTCTCCTCGCGTCACACCGGAAGTGTCTTTGGGGCGCGCCGGTCGTTCCGGCTGCTAACACAGGGCAGGGAGTCGGAATCGTCGGAGCCGAACCTTTTCTCAACGTGTTCCGCGGCCTGTGCACAGAAGCGCTGGGCAGCGACCTCCGCCTTCTCCTTGCCGCGGGTCGCCGAGCTGGGGATCGCGCGAGGTCATTTTGATCTTCCATGTCGTGCGAGATCCGCACTATATCGCCGCCTGGAGGCATGAGCATGTTCGGTAAAAAACGGCGAGAGAAAATACTGCGTGAGCATGAGGCACGGCAGGCGCAGGAGCGATTCGAGCGGAACGAGCGTGCTGGCAAAGAAATTTACGCCCGCATGGCTGAGCTGAAGAATGTACCGCGCGAGAACCTTCCGGACGCGGTTTTTATGCTCTCTATGGCGGCAAAGCACCAGAGCGAGCAGATTCGGCAGTCGATCAAGGACCGTACGCGGTACGACTTTGATTTTGACACGTTGACGGACAGCGATCTTGCGACCTACCTCGCGGAGGACGCGGCATATGCGCTCCGAGATCGCGTTACTAACCCGCAGACATTCTTCGAGGCCATGTCTGAGCAATTGCCTGACGTGCACTTCACAATCCAGCAACAGGACGCTGTTTCAATGATGGCTGCGATGATCCGGGAGCAGCGGCTGGAAGGTATCCTAGAAGGCCTGCGTCTTGCCGGCTTATTGAACGAAGCGCCGAAGCGCCGTCGTACCAGCCCGGAGACGGACGGGTTAGGTTAGGGCCTCAGTTCGAGGTCGACTGTTCCCTTTGGCGCTTCTCGAAGCGCAAGGATTGGCTGCTCGACCAGGACCTTCCGCCCGATTGACGTCCGACATCGCCTCAACCATCTCGGCAGCGCTCAAGGCATCCGAGCGCTTGAGAATCGTCTACCTCTCGCGGGGATCGATTCGGGCGACAGCGCGCGTCGTTGAACCCTATGGCGTCCTTATCGGGACACGGCGTTACCTTGTTGCAAAGCCCAAATCGGATCCGGATGGGCCGCTCCCGCACTATGTGGCGGAAAACATCCGCAGTGCGGAGCATACCGGTCGGCCATCCTGGATCACCGAATTCGCATCACCCGCTATGAACACATTGGGTGCCTCTGGGATGTCCATAAAAGGGCCGACCAATGCTCGGCCGGCGCGGTCCGCGGTTGTGCCGAGCATCTTGATGACCGGCGAAGCGGCCACTCCCGCCGTCCACAGCACCGTGGCGCTCGGGATCCGCTCACCCGCCGCGATCACGCCCTGCTTATCTACTTTCTCAACCTTCACACCCGTTCGGACTTCAACACCCAGCTTCTGAAGCCGCCTGGCAACCTTTATCGACAATGATTCCGCGAAGGTCGCAAGAACCCGACTGCCCCCGTCCAGCAGGACGATCCTGCTTTTCGTGGGATCAATGCTGCGAAAGTTCTTGCGCAGCGTCACCGAGACCAGGTGTGCAATCGAAGCGGCAAGCTCGACCCCGGTCGGGCCTGCGCCCACAAGGACAAATGTCATTTGGCGGGCGCGCTCCTCCTCGTTATTGGTCGATTCTGCCACTTCGAATGCAGTCAGGATCTTGCTCCGGATCGTTTCAGCGTCGCTGAGGTTCTTGAGGGCCGGCGCATTCTGCGCAAATTCATCGTGACCGAAATAACTCGGACGCATTCCGGTGGCGACGACCAGGAAGTCATACACGAATTTTCGATTGCCGATTCCCAGGCAAATCGCCTCGACCGTCTGTTCCGCCAGATTGATGCCGGTAACGTCGGCCAGCATCACACTGAGGTTTTTCTGCTTCGTCTCGAGCTGGCGGATCGGCGTTGCAATCTCGGAAGGTGCCAGGACCGACGTCGCGACCTGGTACAGAAGGGGCTGGAAAATATGGTGATTGCGCCGGTCGATCAGCATGACTTTTGGCGCGCTTGAGCGCGCGCGCGGCCGCGATGCCCGCAAACCCACCGCCAATGATCAGAACATGCTTCTTCGAGGGAGCCGCCTTGGCGACGGGCGGCTTTTCGGGCGGAAAGCATTTGGTCATAACTGTGCTCATCGGTGTACCTGATGGTCTCTGCGGCCAGCCATCCCTCGAAGCTGTCGAGCGCAAACCGGCTCCGAGCGCCGGCGCAGCACAAGCGTCGCATTACTCGTCGGTTAGCAAGAGCGGAAGCGGATGGAGGCGGTTGTCAGTTTGGATGCATCGATAATGTTCATTTGGATGCATCAATAATGTTCAAATAATCTCGAATGCTACGCCGCGCAGGGACACCGCGTTCGCGATGGCCATGGATTGGCCGCTCACCGGGAGGAATTGAAAGATAACAGCTGCTGTCGTTGCGCACGGAACAGCGCAGTTACCGCCTAAATGGATCAGGAATGAACAAGATCGTCCGAAGTACATCCGCTACTCTATCCAGCATCAAGAGGAGCAACGTACATGTTCAAATTTGCGATCGTTGCAGCGATTCTGCCTGCTGCTTCTTGGGGCGATGGAAAGCGAGTGATACGCGCGTGTTGGCTCAGGAATATCAGAACTTGAACGTCAGTCTTGCTCATCAGGGCCCGCGGGTGCGCGAAACTCAAGCTCTATGGAGAAACCTGGCGATGAACAAATTTCCCGGCGTAGCTGCCGCCGTAGTTCTATCAGTGGTGATCGTAGCGCCTGCGCTCGCGCGAGCAGTTATACATAAACCAGGCCCACACGCTTTTGATCATCCCAACAGACGATCGCATGCCTTCATTAGTAAACTCGCCCGCAATCGGGAAGCAGCGATGTCAGCTATGGCGCAGGCGCGTACAAACGAAAGCAGCGCTCTGCCGCCGGAGCACGGAATTGAGGGCCGCGAGGTCGCGGCTCCGCCCTCGAGCGTCGCCTGCGTAACCGACCAGGGCCCAAGCCAATGCGGCGAGCCCATGTGGATCTATGGCAGTCCCGACGTGCTTGCACGATACAGGAATGCGTTCTGACTTTGTTAGGTGCATGTGTGTGCCGCAAGACTGACAGATGCAAAGGTGCCTGAGCCGATCGCCGCCGAACATATGTCTGCCGGAAAATTGATGCATGTGCTGGAGCCGTTCGCGCCGACGGCGCCGCGCGTCTTTCTCTACTATCCCAGCCGCCGTCGGATAATGCCGAAGCTGCGCGCCTTCATCGATCATGTAGGGGCCGTTCGGACGCCGCCGACAAGGCTCGGATTCGCGTTGACAAAAGGCGAACCCGACCTCTGAAGAGAGGCTGATCCATCAGCCGGCGCTGCCGCCCTATATGCGCCGCTCTAAATCGATCGAGACGCTGCTGCCTATCCTTTACCTGAAGGGTATCTCGACCGGCGACTTCTCCGAGGCGCTGGCGGTGGCAGAGGCGCGATCTGTCGGCGAAACGTCACGTCTACATCTGGGCCGATGGCATCCATCTCCAGGCACGCCTCGAAGACGAAAAGCAGTGCATCCTGGTGCTGATTGGCGCGACGCCGGAAGGCCGCAAGGAACTGGTCGGCTTCACCGATGGCGCCCGCGAGAGCGCGCAGGACTGGCGCGATCTGCTGCTCGAACTGAAGCGGCGGGGGCTCGACGTGCCGCCGCGCGGCGGAAGGTTGCTGAGGGCTGTCGTTTCGAGAAGGCGGTCAAGGCAAACGGTGACACGATTCCTGTTCGTGGCGGTAGAGCTAGGCTCGGGAAGCAGCCGTGAGGGCTTTGCCACTTTACTCTTTTTGACCAGTTGGGATCGCGCCTGGGGCGGGCGGGGTGGTTTCGGTCGTTGGCGCGGCGCCTCTAAGTTCCGCCGCGTTCGCGCAGTCGCCGGCCCAAAGCTTGGTGCCTTTAACCGTCGCGACGAACTTGCAGCCCATTGGCTCTTTCGGCTTCACCTGGGCCGGCGGCTTGTTGCCGGGTTTGGGCGGTGGAGTTTGAGCGAATGCGGTCGCCGCAAAGCAGACCGTGAAGAGAACCAGGAACGCCCGCATAGCTACTTTCCTCTCGCCTTTTGCCCGCGCGGAACAATATCTTTCAGCGTGTCTATGCGGGTCTGAAACCTTCCGATCTGCTGAAAAGCCTTGTGCCGCTCCTCGCCCGGCGGAAGTTCACGGGCAAGCGCCAACAGCTTTGCTGCGATTTCTTCTAACTCCCGCAGCCGCTCCGCATTCATTTGACCTTCGCCTTCAGCCCGCTGCCGCCTTGTCATCTATGTAACCCACAAGGTGACGCGAGTCACATAACGCAACCGCGAACTGACGTATTCCTGTCGCCACGAGCTGAGGAATGGTCCTCATCGAAGAGGCAGGGGAATGACATGAGCAAGCTGAACAACGGCGTTCGTGAACTGAACATCGACGAACTCGACCAGGTGAGCGGCGGCAACCGTAGCCAGGTGAACGACCCGTGGTATCGCGGCCCGAAGTTGGGTGCACCGCAAGGCTCGATTGCGCAGGGCGATACGCTCGACAACACGCTGACCTTCGACCAACTGCCGTGACCGGGGAGGCCGCCAAGTGAAGCGGCCCTCTTCACGTGGGGCGCGGCGACGGCGGCCGGGCGGCGGCACAGACTCTCTCATGCGCTGGCGCACCAGCCGCCTTCCTAGAGTCACGGCGGGCTCGTTTGCGGCTGATGTATGCAGCGCTGGCCGGATCGTCGGCTCAGCCCGCGGGCCGCCAGGCGAGGGCATCGCCGGGGCACCGGCCCACATAATCGCGTTCCAACCTTCGCACATGCAGCCGGTCGGCCTCACGGATTTTCGCCTCGGTGCTGGCTGGCGTGGATCCCGAGTGCGTATCGGATGGCGGTCGGCACGCTCAATCTCGGACTTGGGCCGACTCGTTTTCCTCTGCAGTGGACTCGCTTTCTGCTGCAATACGCACCAATCCTGTTGGCGCGATAATTGAGACTGGTTTTCTAGTCCGAAGTTTTCGCGTGGGAAGTGTGCAAGGGATTGATCCGACTCGATAAGTTGACGGTCGGTGTTTTCAATTACTGGACACGCAGCGGGTCGAGATCGAGCAGCTTGAACGCGGCCTCCTGGAGGGAGGTAGGTCTGGAATGGAGCGTGAAGCGGTGCTTGGCGTGAAGGGGCACGCGCATCGTGTTTCGGACCAGCGTGCCGAGATGGGCGATGAGCGCATTGAAGCTCATGACGTGATGGCCGTCGGCTGATCGCTTTGTTGCCTTCTTGGCCTTCGCCGCCTCAGATGGTTCGGTCTTGGCGACGGGAGACGTCCGTTCTCCCCGGGCGGCCTCAAGGTCGGTGTCGTGGAACAACAGCGGCGCCAAGGCGTCTCGCAAGTGCCATTCGACGTGATAGGCCAGCATGCACAGGAAGACATGGGCCCGCACGTGCTGTGCCGTCCAGTGGCGGATCGGCCGTATTTCGAGATCGATGGTTTTCATGGACCGGAAGCTGCGTTCGACTCGCGACAGGTCCTTGTAGGCCTGAACCGCCTCTGCAGCGTCGAGATGCCCAGCGGATATGCTGGTCCGGATGACGTAGATGCCGTCGAGGCGAGCCTCTTCCTCGATCTGCTCGATCCGTCGCTGCCATGAGAGATAGCCATCGGCCACTTCGACGTCGAAGTGCTTGGCCATCTTCTTGCGGTCCAAAACCGCACCGACCGCCATGCCGATCTGGGCGGAACTACGCAACGGAGAGTGTTTGCGCTGGACCTGTGCCTGAACCCGAGCAAGTTCGTGCTCGGTCGCGGCCAGCAGATCCTCGCGCTTGCGGGCTCGTTCGGCCGCCAGATCGCGATTGCGACAGACGATCAGCCGCTCGCCCGGGAACAAGTCAGGGGCGCTGATCTCGGCGAGATCGCGGTCATCGAACAGCGACAGCTGCAGCGGCCCGTTCTCCGCCGCCAACGCCTGGATCGCCGGCGCGCGTAGGCAGGTGATCCAATCAACTCCTGCCGGCTTCAGATCATCGCGGATGCGCGCCGAGGTGATCATTCCCCGATCGCCAACCAACACCATGCGGCTGATTCCGAAGCGATCCTTGATCTTTTCGACTTGAGAGCTCAGCGTCTTCGGGTCGGCCGTATTGCCGTCAAAGACTTCAACCGCAATCGGCAGCCCCTCGCGCGTACAGAGCAGCCCGTAGACAATCTGCGGCCGATCGCGCCGGTGATCGCGGCTGTGTCCATAGCGCGCCAGTGGACAGCAACGGCCCTCAAAGTAGGACGAACTGACGTCGTAGAGCACCAGCACGCCGTCCTGGAGATGTCGCCGCGCCAAGCCGTTCTCGATCCGGCTCTGGCGATCGACCAGCCAATCGAGCGCCTCATAGGCCTCGCGCTCCTTCACCTTGCCCAGGCGCAGAACCGATCCGAGGCTGGAGATTGCCGTCTCCTGATCCACCGCCCGTACAAAGCCAAGCTTCGAACGTGGCGCAATCAACCGATCCACGATCATGGCTACCACCAGATCGCAATGGCGCCGCGATGCCTCATCCTTCGTCGTGCTTAAAATCAGCCGATCCAGTGCAATTCTGCGGATCGTCCCGAGCGCCGCTGCAACATGACCGTGAGGCAACGAGCGCTCGATTTGAATCTCGTCCGGTCCGGTGCCAATCACCGTACCGCCCTTGAGCAGAGCCTTCAGTCCGCCGATCAAATCCACCGGCAGCTTGCTCAGATTGGCCAAGGTCCGCTTCTGCGCTCGGCCATGCTCGTCGCGATACGCCTCCCGCAACAGCACCGCGGGCGGCGAGCCTCGATTGGGAATCGTCTCGATAAACATTCCCGGATCGAATCACATCTCGACTGATTTGGGAATCCCATTACATGGATACAAACTGAAAACTACTTTCCGCCCATCCGCCCGAAAGGATTCGTCTTTCAGGTCAAACCAAGCGCAAACTTCGGTCTAGTGATGGATTCCACCAGCAGCTCACATGAGTGTGCTCCCGACGCGTCCTGTCTCCTTGCGTCGGAAACAGCCAGCAGACGGTGTCGATCCGGCGCGCTCGAATGGCCGGGGAGCAGGGGGCCATGATCTACAACGTCATGATCGAAAAAGGCGCTCGCAGACAGGCGATCAGCGTGGGCCGTCGCATAGCCCGCCGTTTTCGTCGGTCCATCGGTGGCCCGATGCGAGAGGACTCGAGCCGGAACAGCCCGCGGATGCCGTGCAGCGAGTTAAACCTCGGTGCGGTGCTTAACGCCGAGCGACGCGAGCACGTCGCTGAGCGATTTGGAACCAAAGTCTGGACACTTGTCCGTTACGATCTGCTTGGGGACTCCGAATTTCAAAAACTCCCGCTTTAGCATCTCTGATATTGGGGTCCCCTCGGCGTTCACTGACCCTCGACGAAGAACCCTCGAGGAGCCATTCTTCGTGGCGCGCGTTGCCATCATTCCAAGCCTCCGTGTTTTCCGTCAGCTCTGCATGATCATCGAACTCACAAGACCGTTTTCAGGTTAGGGCGCCGTTCGTCAGAAATGGCCGGGCCGACCCAGCCGTCCGGGCACCCGAACGCGATTCCGGACTGCGGACCAACACGCCCTCAAGGTAAGGTCTTGCTCCGATCCGGGTAAATTACGGCCTCGGATACTCTCTTGGAAGTGCAGGAATCCTCAGCAGTAGAGCACGAATGACTCAGATCGAACCCGAAACGACAGGATTGACTATCTACGTCGGAGGGTATCCGGATTATCGTGTGGAATGACATCACGGGCGTGCGATCGCTGAGGCCCTCCGGGCGCAAAACACCATTGAGACGGCTCAAGGGCCCGAAGGGCCATTCCGTCCGTATGCGGCCGCTTTGACAAGTTCTTCGGTTCCGATCAGCTGAATACTTGCGTCCGTGGCCGCCAGTTTCTGAAGACCAACGGTAAAGCCCTTTCGGGAGAAATATACGGTGTTTTGCGTCCTCCCCTCCGTGAAGAATTTGGATTTGGAGATATTATCAAGCAGATCCCGATGTATCGACTCACCCACAAGGGCGTTCTCCCACTTGCATTCGCCGAAGAGCCTCGACTGATCCAGGAGGCTGCCAGCGATATCGATGTCGAAGTCGGGTCCCCAGATCTTGCCTATCTCCGACGCCGGTGCACCGAAACGTTCCTGTGCGTGCATACGGATGTGCTCGCGACAAACCTGCTCAAACGCCCAGCCCATGTACTCTGCGAGATAAGGCTGGATCTGTCGTTCGAAGACTTGCCCTCCGAATCCGAGGGAGATAGGGGACACGTTGGGCAGAATGAATCTGTAGTAAAATCGGAACAGCGGATCGCTTACGTAGTACCTGTTGTCCCGTGAATTTTCGGCTGCATTGAGCGAGCGAACGCGCTCGATGATCTTCATTCGGATCAGAGGTTCGAGATAGGGCGTTATCTGCGCCGTGTCCTTGATGCCGGGCACCCGATTTACGACTTGGCCGAGCTTCGTTCCGCCGCGGGCGATGGCGGCGACGATCGACGCGTACCGGCGCGGCTCCTTGAGCTCCGACTGCAACAGGAACTCGGGCTCTTCGAACAGAGCGCCGGTCTTCGACAATAGTAGCCGGTCAATATTCTCCCGAAGAGGAGCGTTAGGGTCGCACATCTGCAGATAGTATGGGATGCCGCCAAAGATCGCGTAGGCCGTGATCTGCTCGGCGGCAGGATAGTCGGGGAGGAATTCGACGGCTTCCCGTAGGCTCATCGGCTCCAAGGGGAGCGAAAAGGTCCTCCTCCCGTAGAGAGGATTACGCTCCGAAAGCAGGCTCTCCATGTGCCCGATCAATGAACCGCAAAGCACGACCTTGAGGTTGCCCCGTTCCGCGGCCTTGCTGTCCCAAAACTTCTGGATGACCGAGGTCAGCGTATCCCTGCCGTCCAACAGATATGGAAACTCGTCGACGATGACGACAAGCTTGCGGTGAGTCTCGGCAGCCCGGGCGAGATAGTGCAACACGCCTGTCCAGTCGCCGATGCCGTCGAGCAGGGGGTCGACTCCCAGGTTTCTTGCGATTTCCGCCTTGAAGGCCGCGAGGTTCAGAGATTCATCTACTTTCGTTGCTTGAAAATAGACAAACTTGCCGTGGCGTTCTGCCGCATGCTGCAGAAGCGTTGATTTTCCGACGCGACGACGGCCGTAGACGATAGCCAGCGAGGCTTGGTTAAGGCGAAACTCCCGGTCCAAACCCGCCAATTCTCGTTCTCGGCCGACAAACATCATATGCCTCATGCTTCAATATAATTCATATTATCATAATCTAGTTTATATTGGCAAGACATTTGCGAATTCCACACGGAAATCCGATAGCCGAAAATTCCGGACGACCTGTCCGCCAGGTCATGATCTTCGCGCCCGTCGACCGGAAGAAGGAGGAACGCGTACCGACCGGGATCTTACCTCCGGCTGACCGATAGCTCCGGCCACGGACTGACGTTCTCGGCCCCCGTGAAAGACTTCAGGAAGGTTCCGACGGACGTCTTCGAGACCAAAATCCCGATGTCGCCGTTTGTGCAGGTTGTCGGATGCCGGGATGCCGAGATCCTGCCCAGCCTCGGACAGCCGCCGCTTGGCATGTCTGCTTAGCGGGGAAGACCGGAAGTGAGCGGCGCGCTGTCAGAAGGACGCGATTGACCCTGTAGCGCGCGACGGCTGAACGCGGTCGGCAGCAGGCGTTGTATGAGGTCCGGGGCGCGCGCTGGAATACCTACGCGCAGTTGCGAGGTGCAGTAAGCGACTGGTTCTTGCGCGGCGGCATTCCCGGCGATCAACATCGCGGCTGGTTGATGACCCGCCGTTGTCGGAGTTGCTGAAGAAGGGCGAAACCTTAAGCGACGGAGTGGCTCGTTACCGTCACCGGCTGCGCGGCAGTCCGTGGCCGTCATCGGTGGCCAAGGCAAAGATGCGCGAGCAGATCGAAGCGCTCGCCGCTGCCGCCGCACCGAATTGCGACAGCGCCATTGAGCACGGCTTGCCGATCGGCTTCGTGACCAAGGCCGTCTCCGCCATGGTGCGCAACGTCGAGGGGCCAGCAATCTCATTCGTTGAGAGCCCGGACGCATTAGGGCTGATGTGTTTTTTATTCCGTGATCAGATCGTCGTCCGCATTGAGCAGGAGTTGGACGCGCTCGCCGATGATGGCGCGGCCATGAGCGAGCGCGAACGGCAGGAAGCCGAAGCGCAGATCATGGCCGACACGCTAATGATCGAGCGCGGTGAGTGTGCGCTGATCTGGGCCGCCGAAGCCAAGGGCGAGGTGATCGACTTCCGCAGCGACACGACAGCGCAAGCGGTGCTTGGCCTCCAGCTCGTCAACCAACCGCGCGCCAACCCGTCACCGAGAACGTCGCCGCACGCTGAATTGATCGGACGTGAAGGCACCGGCGAATAGGTGGGGGAACAGGCACGCAGGCGCGGTGTTCTACCTAAGAACCCAACCTTTCGAGGCCGTTCATGACAAAATTTGCAATCCTTGGCGCAGGGGTACTTGGCGCAGCGTTGCTAGCAACGACGCTCGCAGGTCCAGCGAGAGCGCAGGCCGTCGTCGAGGAGCCCGGGTACTGCGCGCAATATTATCCGACCGCGAACTGCCAGAACTACGGACCCGGCAACCCGCTCTATCCCAACGGTCTCTTCCGGAATGATTGGCAGGGCAGTTCTGCCCGGGTGTATCATCGCTACCACCGCCATCAGCGTCACCGTCAACACGGGTAAGGAAGGCGGGATCGATCCCGAGCCTTGGCCCGCGAACTGGCTAATCCCCTTCGATTTGACTAGTCTCACGGCGAACAAGCGCTGCCCTTTCGAAGCGGCCGGGATCGCGACTGTCATTTTGAGCATGGCTCTAGTCGCCTGGCGCACCATCAGCCGATAGCGGTCATGCTTGATTTCATGAACCCAGAGCGGGCCGGACGGCGGCTTTCGCTTGCCTAGTGCGGAAGTGGTCGGCTTTAAGGGCGAGCGCTATAAACCTGCGTATAGGTCCGTGACCCCTTTAGATGCCCGACGTTTACCTACGTTCAATTGAGCCGCTGATCGCGATCGTCCTAGGCTGCATGCGTTGGAAAAGCACACCGGCTCATGAAGTGCGACGGTGAAAAAAGGATGATCGACGAACAGCGACGATAATACCGAGAGGAGACTACCATGCCCATCTGCTCCGAAAGTCTTAGATCTGGCAGAGCCGCGCGATGCGCAGTTTGTGATGGCAAGTTTGGTCTCGTCCGGCATTACTCGTGGCGAACCCCGCTTTGTTCCAAGAAGTGCGTTGATCGCTTCAGAGCTCGCCGGGCAAGTGACCGCAATTGGGTAGGCTGGCTCCAAATCGCCTTCGACCAGCTGCCAGAGTACCGCACGAGGGCCTTATGACGTTCCGGATCTCACAACGAGGCAAGGAATACTTAGAAGCAGAGCAGACTTTGCTCCGCGCTGCCCAAACAATGACCGACCAACACGTTGCGGGTCAGCTTAAGGCGCTTGCCGAGGACTATGAGCGGCGCTTCGCATGTTGATGCGGCCGAAGCATCCGTGCGATCAGCTGCTAGCGCTGAACGCGAGCGGCGTACATGACCTGATGGGCAGTTGCATAAGTGCAGAGGAACCCGGATCATGATGAGATGCCAGAGGCAGCGCAAGCGATGCTGATGGGGCGATGATGAGGTACAAACGCTGCCGCAACTGCGGTATCGCGGTGACCCCGAACAAGCTCTATTGCGGTGCCTGCCTGCCTGTCGTGACGGCCGGGCGACCGAATTGTCGGCAGAACAGCGCAAACATGCAGCAGCGACAGCGACAGGGTCCTATGGAGGGGGTGGGGGGCCTGCGGGGAACGCGCGACACCGATGGGTGAATATATTTGCAATTCATCACACCGCCCTAAATTACGTACCGTCTGTTACACAAAGGCGGCGCGCGGTGTGGACCATGACGCCGGTCGAGGTCGCGATCTTCATGACGCTGGTCGTCGTCGGTGTCGCATTGCTGGCGTGATCGCGGTTGTGGAGCAAGCGAGCGGAACCACGTTCGAGGTGCGACCCACACATCGGCGTTGTGGGTCGCACCCTCAGGGAGGAGCCGACATGGCAGATCGGGAGAACTCACCGGCCTATGCGGCGCTGCCACGGAGCGCGCGCCGGGTGTTCGCCGCGATACAGCAGGCGGCGATCGGCGACGGCAGCAGCGCGAGCGTGTCCTACGTTGACTTCAGGCTGGATCGCCGCCGCACTGGTCAGTAACGGCCTTGACGTTCATCCGTCATTTGGTCGAGTGATCCATCGTGTTCGCACCGCCGCGCCATCAAATTCTGTTTAGAGAGCCCGCCTCAGTTTCGTCCAACTGAGTGACCTTACTTGCTTTCCTCGTTCGCAATGACTGCTTCCAAAGATTGGAGCACGAACTAAGACCAAATTTACGCCCCTCCTCAAGTTGCAATGACCATGAACAAACCCGTTTTAACGCTCCCTGATTCTTGGCGTGGCTTCTGGATGTGTCCTACAGCCGGAGCGGGATCGGCCCGGGCTGAAGACCCGTCCGAGCGCTGAGAAGGGCAGACCGGGCGTTCGCCTTTGTGCATGGGCTCGGCCGAACACGTGCAAAAGCCGCAGCCACGGCGATTCGAACGCACTCGGTACGCGCTAGTCAAGCGAAACTAGTTAGAAGGGTGCAGGCGGAATTACAAAGAGGCCGCCAAGCCGGATAATTCCTTTCCAACCTGTCCGACGCCAAGGGCGCGGATTTTGTGAGTGGATATCGCCAGCTTTGAAAGGAACGAGACCAACTTCCGGCTATGATTACCGATGATTCGCGGAGGCGCCTCGATGAGCCGAACCCAGCCAAAATCCTCGCCGACGGATGAGCATGCGAGACGGATTGCGCAGGCGATCGCCAAGGGTCGACCGCCCCCGTTCAATGATGCCTTCGATCGGTACTGCGAAAGCTCGCCACGTGAAATCTTTGCCGCCTTCACCGGCGCGGCTCGCCACATGCCTCCTGCCGGCCGGGATGAGCCGCTTGCGATCGGTTATCTGTTTCTGCTGCAGCGGCTGCTCGAGCATCTGCGTTATCGCACCGATCGGGGCTACGCGGACGCAGCCAAACTGATCGCGGATTTTCAGGCCGACGTCGTCGCGCAGGTCGAGGCCGGAAACGTCGACGGCCGCATGCTTGCCTTTGTGGGAGGAGCCCTGCACCAGTCGAAAATCCCGGCATCGCCTGAGCTTGCCGCGGCGTCGGCAAGGCAGCCCGTCGACCCGGACGAGGACGGACCGCTTCCGACCGACGTCCACGCGGCTCTCGCCGGCGTCCTCGAAGCCTGCGACGGCGATCCGTTTCTGGCCGTGGGCTCGCTGATCGAAAGCGGTCATGCCATGCCGGCGGAAACCCGCAGCTCCTTGGTCGTGGGCCTGGCGCTTGCTGGCATCCCCGAGGCGCGTGGCGCCGCGGTTCTGTTCCTGCTCGACGCAAATTCGACTGTGCGCCGGGCGGTTGCCGGCGCGCTTGCGCAGGTCGCCGCCTCGCTGACGCCGACAGAGGTTCGGCGGCTGATCGCAATGCGCAATTGGCGACCAGAGAACGAGCGAGCCGAAGTCGACGCGGTCATACGCAAGGCGCGGGCGGCTGGGATCGATTGCGCGCCATGGGGCGCTGGCAGCATCGAGAAAATCGTCGCCACCGCCGTCGATGGTGCCACAGCGCAGGGTTTCCTGCTGATATCCCCGGCCGGACGGAAAAAGCGGATATCGTCGGTCCTGACCAAAGGCGGGATTGCGGATGCCTGGAGCGGCGAACCGGAATCGCGCCGCCAGATCGAGATGAGTCTCGCCGCCGCCGGGATGGATACCCCTACGCTTGCCGTATCCCGATCATATCTCGATCGCATCGTGGCGCACGAACTGGCGCTCAGTATCGAGAAACGGGAAGCGCCGCCGTTCGGCCTGCTCCAGGTCGCCGAAGCCATCGGCGGTGCCGATTGGCAACCCGCGCGCATGGCCTTTGGTGAAACGCTCGCCGGGCTGATCGCCGAGGTCCCCAAGGCGATGTGTGAGCCCGCCACGCTCGCATCGGTGCTGCAGATGAGCAACGAACTTGCCGAGCTTGAGGCCGTCGCACAATCCTGGTTCGAGGACGACCCGCAGGTCGCTCAAGCGGTTGAGCGCGCCCGCGGCAGTGATCGTGCCAAACTTGCGACCTACCTATTGCAGAGCGTCATTGCGCGACATCGTGACAGATGGGCTGACATTGTTTTGCGCACGGCCGTATGGATGCGCGAGGCTCCACCGGAGGCCGACCTATGCTGGCGCGAGCTCGCGATCGTTGCAAAAGCGCTCGTCGACGGACGGGATGTGACGGAGATCGGATTGATGCGCGATATCGCATTGCGGACGATCGCGGTCCTCAGGGACGCTGGGCGGATGTGAGAGAGCCGGGTCGCGTTTTGCGCCGCCTATTTGCCGAAGTGGGGGCATAGCTGTCCCTGTCGCAAACCTTATCTGGCTGGCAGTTGATAGAGGATCGGGCGATGCTGTTGTGCCATGAGGGATCTTTGCAGGCTTATTGGTTGGATAGTCGTCGATCTGATGCGCTCGCGGGCCGCAGTGCCGCCCTGATGGACTATTTTGAACGGCCGAAATTGGCGGTGGACATTCGACGAAACACCGACGTCAGCTAAGTGCCCCATTAGCAGAAATGCGGCGCGATTCCGTCACCAGGTCAATACGGGCGGGGTTTTCGGCACAGCTAGGCGTCGGCGGCGAAGGCGGCCGGTCGTTCAAGGTCGCGCAATCAGCAACGGCTGCACGTTTGCGCCGCCGGCCATTCGGGGACTCGACGGCTCGAAGTGCTCTCGCAGCTCTCGCTTCTGGACGAGCGCGCGCGCAACAACGAAGGCGTCCTTCAGGCCTTTAGCTTGCCGGAGTGCGACGTTGAAAAAGGCATCGCCGAAATAGGTCCACTTGGCCTTGTCCCGGCAGCCGAACGATGGATGGTCGGCATCGGCCGCAGTGATGACCAGCATGTCGGGGTTCGCTAGACGAGGGATGAAGACTCCTGAATAGCAGGCCGAGATGACCACCACCTTGTGTCGCACGCCCGTCCGCGCCAGCATGTCCGCGAGATTAGACGGCGTGAGCGTTTGCGTAAGCCGCCCCGCTTTGACTGCAAGGCCGGCGGTGGAGCCGTGCGAGGTGAGTATCAAAAACAGAACATCGTTCTCGGCGTCCATCCCCTTGGCTGCCTCTTGCAATGACATGGCCAGTGCTTCGATCGTTGCACCTCCGCCCCTCTTCGAATTGTACTGCACGTTGATCGGGCCGTTGCCGAAGCGGCTCGCTACCACCTGAGCTGCGCCGGTCGCCTCACTTTTAAACACGCCTTGATCGCCGAAGAGGCCGAAGGACACTACGCTCACCTTGCGAGCATCCTCAACGGCGTGCGCCGGCGGAACCGACGGCATGACGGTCAAAACAAAAGCCGTGAGCGGCGCGCCGAGCCGGCTGATCCAAGACTTGGACATCATGGCGAGCCTCGTTTCGTGATTGCCACCATAGCAGAGCAGCGTAAACGGAATTGCGGAATTACGGTCAGTCTCCATTCCTCGGGACGGCACTTCTCACGCCCCAAGCAGACCTTCTTGTATCTTTTCACGGCGAGCCACTCCAGGGCCGGCAGGGAGGCCTCTGGTTGTTTCGGTGTGGGTCGACGTGGTCCTCCACGCCGCTTCGGATCCAGCAGCGGCGCTTCTGAATGGCGCGCCAATTTAAATCAGGTATTTCTGACATTTTTGGCTGCGCGACGCGTGTCTCTATTTGTTGGGGGGCACGTCGGGACGCAAAGTGTTCCTGTGCTGCCAATGCAAATTGGGGGCGATAGAAAACCCCTTTGGGGTCACTATCAAAAGCAGCCGGCGCTACAGCCACCCGCGCTCGCCAAATGCAGAGAGATCAACTCCAGGCGGAGCGTACCATCCCGTCGAGCCATAACGGGCGCCCAGCTTCATAGCGACCTCTTTGTTGCCATAAGGAATTCGCAGTGGTGTACCTGTTCCGAGATTTGGCAGAGCAGGAGTCGCTTCGACGGCATCAGCCTTGCATTTCCGAGATCTCTTCGTCGGCGACGTCGATTGAGGTGAAATTGATCTCGCCGGCTTGTAGGCGGTCTTGCGACCGCTCTGGCGGCGCTTCGTGCCCTTGTTCGAGTCAATCCACGCGGCCATTGCAGCCGAGTTGGCCTTGGCCTCGTCGGGAATGATGAGGCCTTTCCCGAGCGCGATCTTCGTAGCGTACAACAACTGTGCCGGGCTTGCCGGTTTAGGGTCGAGCCTCCCAGCCGCTTGACCGTCGGCCTTCTTGGGCGCGTGATCGCTGAGAAATTTTCGGCAGATCGAAATCGACGTCTTGTAGCCAGGCGGCGGTTTGATGCCCTTCCGGCTAAGGCTGTCGGCAAAGCGCTTCATCGCAGGCGTCGGCGGATACGCCGCCGCGCCGTTGCCGACTACGTCGCCACGCAACGGAGTTCCTCCCGCAGTGGCACTCTCCTTCAGTCTGCCGATGATGCGTTCGGCGACATCGCACACGGCGTCAATAGCACCGACCATCTCCTGTTTGCCGACGACGACATCGTCGAGCAGGCATTCGAGTTGCGCCGTCACACCCGGATCGACCAGTGCCGGATCAGCTTGTTTGAGAATACCGAACAGCGACAGGCCGGTTTCGGTTGGCACAATATTCTTTCCCTGGGCAATAAGAAAACCCTGCTTCTTCAGCCCGCCGATGATTTCGGCTCGGGTTGCCGGGGTGCCAATACCCTTGGCTTCCTTCAGGCGGTCCCGCAGAATCTCATCTTCAACAAAGCGCCAGGCATTTTGCATCGCCTCGATCAAAGTGCCTTCGTTATAGCGCGGGGGCGGTCGGGTCTCCTTGTCCTCAATTTTGGGATCCTGCAGTTGCGCGGTCTCGCCGTTGTGCAACAGCGGCAGTAATTGCGCCTCGTCGCCCTTCTCATCGGCGGGTTGCCACTCCGGGAATGCTGCTCGCCAGCCGAGATCGATAGGCTGGCGTCCGGCGGAGCGGAATTCGAAGCCGCGCACGTCAAGCGTTGCGGTCGTCTGCCGGTAGCGGAAGTCAGGCATCAGCGCGGCCAGATAGGCCCGCGCGATGACGTCGAACAGTTTCTTCTCGTCGGCCGACAGACGAGGCCAAATCTCCGGCAATTTGTCGATCGTGTTGACGTTGGGAATGACGGCGTGATGGCTCGCGCCCTCCAGCCCCTTGTCGTAGAACGTGCCGCTCGCGCCCCTGCGGATGACCGGCGGGTCGGGCAGGGGTATTGCGCTGAATGATTGGCGGGCCCGCAGTCCGGCCAACATCCGTGGTACGTCCGAGATAAGGCTCTGCGGCAGGTAGCGCACCTCGGCGCGAGGGTAGGTGATTATCTTCTTACCCGGGCCATCATAGAGCTCCTGCGAAACATCGAGCGTTTTGCTGGCCGGCCAGCCGAACCGTGAGCTGCATAGTTTCTGAAGCGACGGCAAATCGTGCAGCTTGGGCGGTCCTTGACGCTTATCTTCGACGCGCACGGCGAGCGCGCCCTCAAAGCCTTCGGCTGCTTTGAGGACCTCCTCGGCAATCTCGCGCCGAACGATCCGGTCCTGCGGCGCGTGCCGCATCTGGAATCGCCCTCCGTCAACTTTCGCGGTGGCGACAACTTCAAAATAGGCGAGTGGAACGAAATCGCGGATTTCCAACTCACGCTTGCAAACGATTGCCAACGTCGGCGTCTTCACGCGACCAACACCTATGACCCTCCGCGCACCTTTTCCCAAGAGGACGGTCGCGGTGCGGGTAAGTGATAGATTGTAGATCTGGTCGGCCTGCCGCCGCGCGACGGCGGCTGCGTAAAGACGAGCGTACTCGGCATTTGGCTTTGCTCGGCCGAATGCATCGCGAATAGTCTGCGAGTCCTGCGCAGTAAACAGCACCCGCATGACCACGCCGCGGTACTTGTAATGCTCGAGAATTTCCTGACCGATGAGCTGACCTTCGCGATCGCAATCGGTGGCGAGCCAAACTCGTTTGGCGCTGCGGAGTGCCTCGCGAATGGCTTTGAGCTTGGCGGCCTTGTTCCCTCCCGTTGCGGGGCAAGTGTCGTAGAGACCTTCGGGACGCAAAAGTATCGGCGACCACCGCTTCCAGGCCGGCACAACATCCTCTGGCTCAAGCAGGTCGAATAAATGGCCCTCAGCCGGGAGAATCTCTCCGTAGCGAGGACCAACAGCGGCGCGGACGTCTTTTGCCTGACTGGTCTTCTCAGTGATGACGATCTGTTCAGGCACGTCGGGCTCGTTTGGGAGAATAAATTCGAGAGCATGAGAACATATAGCGAACATCGAAAGTGCGCAAGCTGCGTTTGATTTGAAGTGTGTACCTGCCTCGGTCACCGACGCGCGTTTGAGCGAGCATTCGTGATCGACCGCTCATGGCGCGAAGCGGCCATTCATACGCAAACAGCATCTCGCGACCGATAAGGCCTGAGTAGCGAGCTTATCATTTCGGAGTCAGGCTCAACGTTCGCGGTATTCGCTCGCACAATGAGCGCGAGGCAAAACGCCACGGTTTCGAGCGTGGCTCGCACAATTGTCTTGGGTACACGTTGTCTCAGCGGCCCCTCGTCGATCGATGGATGCTTGGCGCCCGGGGAGACGTCAGCGATCAGGTCTCGGGCAATTTGCGCGCAAACGACGGGGATGCCCTGCGGGCCGCTGCGATTGCGAGACAGGGTCTGATCTGCCAGCCGACTCATCGTTGCGGATGATATGTGCACGGGCATTTTAGTCGCTCTCACCCTGGACCAGTGGACCGTCGAACTTGCCGGCATCCACGCAGTCTCATGCCGGACCGCCGTCCGGCTGCAAAAGTCCGCGCTTTCGTCGACTTGGTAGTGGTGCGATTTGCACCCAACCCGCCCTGGGATGATGACGTTGCTCGCCTGACATTGGCATTGAAGTCCTCTCGAGTTGCATCAGCAAGGCATTGAAATAATTGACCTAAAAGAGACGGAAGGGCACTCCAACGACACAATAGAACAATGTATTGACATATTTTTTGAAATAGATCATACCATTGCTATAATTTCAATCAGGGAGCGGAACATGCGAGGACTAAGTTCAAAGACCGTCGTCGTTACGGGCGGGGGCGGCGGAATCGGTGGCGCGACTTGCCGACGGTTCGCGGCCGAGGGCGCGAATGTTGCTGTGTTCGACGTCGACGCTGTAGCGGCCGAACGGACGGTCGCGGCGATCACCTCGGATGGGGGGAAGGCGGCGGCGTTCGCCTGCGACATTACCGATCATGAGGGCGTGCAATCCGCAGTTTCAAAGGTGAACACGTCGCTCGGGCCGATCGACGTGCTCGTCAACAATGCCGGATGGGACATCTTCAAGCCGTTTCTCAAGACATCGCCGTCCGATTGGCAGAAGCTGATAGCCATTAACCTGACGGGTGCGTTGATCATGCACCACGCTGTCCTCCCGCAGATGGTCGAGCGGCGCAGTGGCCGTGTGGTGAACATCGCCTCCGATGCGGCGCGTGTCGGCTCTTCCGGCGAAGCGGTTTATGCGGCCTGCAAGGGTGGCCTCGTCTCCTTCTCCAAGACGATGGCGCGAGAGCACGCGCGCGATGGCATCACCTTTAACATCGTCTGCCCCGGTCCGACCGATACGCAGCTTCTGGGCGATTTCATCACTGCCGCCGGCAATCCGGAGAAGCTGAAAGAGGCGTTCCGCCGTTCGATTCCGCTCGGGCGCATTGGCGCGCCAGCCGATCTGCCGGGCGCGATCTGCTTCTTCGCCAGCGAGGACGCTGCATTCATCACTGGCCAGGTACTCAGCGTTTCGGGTGGCCTCACGATGGCGGGCTGACAGGAGTTTGCAAATGAGCTTCGACCTTAACGACGATCAGCTTGCTTTCCAGGAGACGGCCCGGCGCTTCGCGCGCGAAAAGCTCGCGTCGGGGTACCAGCGTCGAGAAGTAGAGGGCCGAATCGATCGCGCGCTGGTGCGCGAGATGGGTGATCTCGGACTGATCGCACCCGAACTCCCAGAGGAATTTGGGGGGCTCGGCACACCGAGCCTGACCAGCGGCCTGATCGCCGAAGCGATCGGCTACGCCGACGTCAACGCTGCCTACATCCAGATCCTCGGCTCGCTCAACGGCAAAATCATCGCTGGTCACGCCCGGCCGGAGCTGGCGCGGAAATGGTTGCCTCGTCTCGTTTCCGGCGAGGTCATCGTAGCAATCGGCCTTACAGAACCGCGCGGCGGATCGGACGCCGCCAATCTTGCGCTCTCCGCCCGCCGCAGTGGCGACACTTACATCCTGAAAGGCGAGAAGTCTTCGATCAGCATGGCCGACCAGGCCGACGCCGTTGTATTGTTCGCGCGAACCGGCGCGCCCGAGAGCGGCGCGCGCGGCGTCAGCGCCTTTCTTGTGCCGATGGACACGCCGGGCGTCACGACGCTGCGTTACAACGATCTCGGCAGCAAGGCGATCGGCCGTAGCTCGATCTTTTTCGACGACGTCGTGATCCCGGTCGAGAACCGGCTGGCGGACGAGGGCGCGGGTTTCGTTCAGGTCATGCAGGGCTTCGATTTCAGCCGGGCGCTCATCGGCCTGCAGGTATTGGGATCGGCGCAGGCGTCTCTCGACGAAAGCTGGGCTTACGTCCAGGAGCGCAAGGCATTCGGAGCACCGCTTTCGAAAAATCAGGGCGTGATCTTTCCTCTCGCGGAGGCTGAGACGCTCATCTCGGCGACGCGTCAGCTTTGCTATCACACCCTCGCGCTCAAGGACGCTGGCAAGCCCCATACGGCAGAAGCAGCCATGTGCAAATGGCTTGCGCCGAAGACGGCCGTCGACGTCATACACCAGTGCCTGTTGACGCACGGTCACTATGGCTGGTCACTCGACCTGCCGCATCAGCAACGCCTGCGCGATGTTATGGGCCTCGAGATAGGCGACGGGACCGCACAGATCATGAAACTCATCATTGCACGAGAAAAACTGAAGGCCGCAGCGGCTTAAAAGACAGAGGCCCACCGACCCGGAGGAAGAATAGCCATGGACTTCGATGCTGTACTGTTGCCGCCGCGCCGCGCCGCCATGATCGCGCAAGGCTTTTGGCGCGACCGGACCATCAACGATGATCTGGACGCCTGCGCCGCATCGTGTCCCGACAAGCTGGCGCTGACAGCGGTGTCGATGGAAAGCGGCGAGGTCAGGCGCTTCACCTATCGGCAGATGGCCACAATGGCTGATCGTATCGCCATCGGCCTCTCGCGGCTCGGCGTTGGCCGGAACGATGTCGTGTCCATGCAGCTGCCGAACTGGTGGCAGTTCACGCTGACCTATCTCGCGTGCTCGCGCATCGGTGCCGTCATCAACCCCCTGATGCACATTTTCCGGGAGCGCGAGCTTTCGTTCATGCTGAGGCATGGCGCCAGCAAGGTCGTCATCGTGCCGAAGCAGTTCCGCGGCTTCGACCATGAGCAGATGATTGCCGGTCTCAAGCCGAGCCTTCCCGATCTGCAGCACGTCGTCGTCGTGGGAGGCGCAGGCGCCAACAGTTTCGAGAGGTTGCTCAGCGAGCCGAAGTGGGAAGACGCGCCGGACGCAAATGAGATCCTTGCGCGCCACCGTCCCGGCCCAGACGACATTACGCAGCTCATCTATACGTCGGGCACGACAGGAGAGCCCAAGGGTGTGATGCATTCCGCCAATACCACCATGGCGAACATTATCCCCTATGCAGAACGGTTGCATCTCGGAGAAGACGACGTCGTCCTGATGGCCTCGCCGATGGCGCACCAGACCGGCTTTATGTACGGGCTGATGATGCCGATCATGCTGCGCGCCAGCCTCGTGCTGCAGGATGTCTGGGACGCGAAGAAAGCCATCGAGCTGATCCAGGCAGAGGGTGTCACGTTCACGATGGCATCGACGCCGTTCCTCACCGACCTCGCGAAAGGTGTCGGCGAAGGAGGCCTGGATGTTCCGACGCTGCGCACCTTCCTGTGCGCCGGTGCGCCGATCCCCGGGCCGCTCGTCGAGCACGCGCGCAAGACGCTGGGTGCGAAGATCGTGTCGGCATGGGGCATGACCGAGAACGGCGCGGTGACGTTGATCAAGATCGATGATGACGACGAGCGGGCCTTCAACACCTCGGGCTGTCCCTTGCCCGGCGCAGAGATTCGCGTCGTCGATGCAGAGGGCAAGCCGTTGCCTCGCAATGTGGAAGGTAGGCTCTTTGTGCGCTCCTGTTCCAATTTTGGCGGTTACCTGCACCGGCCCCAACTGAACAATACAGATGCTGAGGGATGGTTCGACACCGGCGACCTCGCCGAGGTTGATGATCAGGGCTACGTACGGATCACGGGCCGGTCGAAGGACGTGATCATTCGCGGTGGCGAAAATGTGCCAGTCGTGGAGATCGAGACACTTCTCTACAAGCATCCCGCTATCAGCCAGGTTGCCATCGTAGCCTATCCCGACGAGCGGCTGGGCGAACGTGGATGCGCGGTCATCGTGCCGAAGCAGGGGCAGGCGATCGACCTGACCGCCGTGACGGATTTCCTCAAGGCACAGAAGGTCGCGCTTCAATACATCCCCGAGAAGCTGGTGGTTCTGAACGAAATGCCGGCGACGCCATCGGGAAAGATCCAGAAATTCAAACTGCGGGACATCGTCAAACAAGCCGCAGGTTAGCTCGCAGCACTCCACGCAACTGAGAAAGGAAAAGAAGATGACGACTTATGAAGACATCATTTACGAGGAGCGTCCGAAAGGTGTTGCTCGTATCACAATCAACCGGCCGGAAAGTTACAATGCGTTCCGTGGCAAGACGG
This sequence comes from Bradyrhizobium erythrophlei, assembly GCA_900129675.1. Taxonomy (GTDB): domain Bacteria; phylum Pseudomonadota; class Alphaproteobacteria; order Rhizobiales; family Xanthobacteraceae; genus Bradyrhizobium; species Bradyrhizobium erythrophlei_A. The sequence continues at coordinate 5,562,208 of FSRD01000001.1, forward strand.
TCGAAGAGCTCATCCACGCATTTCAGCGCGCAGGCTGGGACAAGTCGATCGGCGTGATCGTTCTGACCGGCGCCGGCGACAAGGCGTTTTGCACCGGTGGCGATCAGGGCGCGCATGACGGACAATATGACGGTCGCGGCACGATCGGACTGCCCATCGACGAGTTCCAGAGCGTCATCCGCGATATGCCCAAGCCGGTTATTGCCCGGGTCAACGGGTTTGCAATCGGCGGTGGCAACGTGCTTGCGACCATTTGCGATCTGACGATTGCTTCGGATCGCGCGCAATTCGGTCAGGTCGGGCCAAAGGTCGGGTCCGTCGATCCCGGATTCGGCACAGCCTATCTCGCGCGCGTTGTCGGCGAGAAGAAGGCCCGCGAGATCTGGTATCTGAACCGGCGCTACAGCGCAGCACAGGCGGTCGAAATGGGGCTCGCCAACATCGCTGTTCCGCATGACGAACTCGATGCCGAGGTCGATCGCTGGTGCGAAGAACTGCTGGAGCGCAGTCCGACGGCACTTGCGCTCGCCAAGCGCTCATTCAACGCGGATACCGAATCAATCCGCGGTATCGCCAGCATGGGCATGGCGGCGCTCAGCCTCTATTACGACACCGAAGAGTCGAAAGAAGGCGGCCGGGCGTATCGCGAGAAGCGCAAGCCTGACTTCCGCAAATTCGCTCGCTGATTGAATCAAGGCGCATAACGAGGCGCGTCTACGACGCGCTACAGGAATAGGACCATGGCCACAACAACCGAGCGCGCCGCAGTCAATTGGGACGATCCGTTCATGCTCGACGAGCAGCTCACCGAAGACGAGCGCATGATCCGCGACACCGCGCGCGCCTATGCGCAGGACAGGCTGCTGCCGCGCGTCACCAAAGCCTATCTCGAAGAAAAGACCGATTGCGAGATTTTCCACGAGATGGGCGAGCTTGGCCTGATCGGCATCACGCTGCCGGAAGAATATGGCTGCGCCAATGCCAGCTACGTCGCCTATGGCCTCGTGGCCCGCGAGATCGAGCGCGTCGATTCCGGCTATCGCTCGATGAATTCGGTGCAGTCCTCGCTGGTGATGCATCCGATCTACGCCTATGGCGATGAGAACCAGCGCAAGAAATATTTGCCGAAACTGGCCACCGGCGAGTGGGTCGGCTGCTTCGGCCTGACCGAGCCGGATGCCGGCTCCGATCCCGGCGGGATGAAGACCCGCGCCGAGAAGGTTTCGGACGGCTACCGGCTGACCGGCACCAAGACGTGGATTTCCAACGCGCCGATCGCCGACGTATTCGTGATCTGGGCGAAATCGGCGGAACATAACAACCGGATCCGCGGCTTCATTCTGGAAAAGGGCATGAAGGGCCTGTCGGCGCCGAAGATCGGCGGCAAGCTCTCACTTCGCGCGTCGGTGACCGGTGAGGTCGTGATGGAAGGCGTGGTGGTGCCGGAGAGCGCTCTATTGCCCAACGTGTCCGGCCTCAAGGGGCCGTTCGGCTGCCTCAACCGCGCCCGCTACGGCATTTCCTGGGGCGCGATGGGCGCTGCGGAAGACTGCATGCACCGCGCCCGGCAATACACGCTCGACCGCAAGCAGTTCAACCGGCCGCTGGCGGCAACGCAACTGGTGCAGAAGAAGCTCGCGGACATGCAGACCGAGATCGCGCTCGCCCTGCAGGCCTCATTGCGCGTCGGCCGCCTGATGGACGAAGGCAAGATGGCGCCGGAAATGATCTCGATCGTCAAGCGCAACAATTGCGGTAAGGCGCTCGACATCGCGCGCGTCGCCCGCGACATGCATGGCGGCAACGGCATCCAGATCGAATATCACGTGATGCGCCACACCGCGAATCTGGAGACCGTAAATACCTATGAGGGTACCCACGACGTCCACGCGCTGATCCTGGGCCGGGCCATCACCGGCATTCAGGCGTTTTCGTAAGGCCGGTTACGGCCCGTGGCCTCGCGCGGCTAAACCTGTGACAATGTCCTCGTGAGGCGGTCGAGTAGTCGATAAAGCGCTACCTGGTCCTCGTGACTGAAGGTGCTCAGGGCGGCGGAGTAGAAAGCCTCAATGGGCTCCTGCATGCGGGCCCAGGTCGAGTTGCCTTCACCGGTCAGGCGAATGCGTTTGCTGCGACCGTCGTCCTTGTCCTTTATGCGCTTGATCCAGCCACGCCCCTCCAGCCTGTCGAGGACGGCTGTGAGATTCTGTCGGCTGACATCAAGAAATTCGATCAGGTCCTTGACGGTCATTCCGCCTTCGCGGACGGGCGGCCGCGCGAGCGCGCCCAAAACGGCCCATTGCTGGGTTGTGGTCCCGAACTTGCCGACGTAGCGGGTGCCTTGTTTATGCATCAGGTTCGATGCCTGATAGAGACGGAAAAATACCCGGTTTGCGACGTCAAACTCGACGCCGGTCTTCGCAACCGCAGCCAATGCCATTTTTTCGATCCTCGGAGAATTCGTTCGAATTATAATAGCAATGTATTGATGAATTTCATATCTGAAATTATATCATGCTATTGTTATAAATAGGTGGCCGGAGTGCTTGTAAAAATAGCCCTTTGAAATGTCGGCGGAATTTCCGCCCATGTCGCCCGGACTGATTTGGGTTGAGAGTCGAGTCCATTTTCGGATTTTCCGAAACAATCGGGCCCGCGGCTGGTCATATCCTAGCCAAGAGAGCTTCCATTTCTGGCCACGAATCGGGTTCACCAAGCCGTGACCATTGCGAGGGGGACGCATAATGCGAGCACAGACGATTTGGAAGCCAGCCTGGCCGGTCAAGAAGAACGCGGAAATCGAGTGCCTTCACCTGGAGCTAGCTGCACTCAACGAGCGTATCGAGGAACTCGAGAAGCAGCATCCAGAAGCATCGAAGATCGAGGCACTAAGGGCAAGTGCGCTCGTGGTGGCGCGGCAGATTGATGAAATTCGCTGTTCGGACGCGAATGACTTCACCGATTTGCTCGCGAAGTAGCCCCACTTTTCGGCGGCAATCGCCAGAGACCTGTGTCCAACTCGAACGTGTCGACCGGGTACCAGATATCGCTGTTCGCGCGATCGCTTGAAGATAAGAGATACGTGCTTTCTAAGCATCCGCCCTTCGCTATCTATATGTCGGGACTTCTTGCGCTCTCGGGGATCGGCTGCTGCCATTTGGAGCGTGCGAACTCGTGCATCTAAGTGGGGCCCGGCAGTGGCGGTATGCGCGTCGGCCAGTCGAGCAGGCGGATCCCCGATTACCAGTCGGTCCGGATCGGAGAAGGTTTCGATGCGGCAATAAGCGTAGGTTATCTGGCCGACTCCAATCTCTCGCTCGGCGCATCGGCCCGATTCTGCCGCAAAGACGGTCGCGTGCCCTGCCTATCTGGAGTCCCACCGCATTCCCAAGACTCCCGAAGAGCCCATCGCTCATGCCTGCCTGATGCATGGAACCGAATCTTGGAGATTCGTATCCGGTACCAGCGCCGCCGGATGACGTTGAGGCCATTTAGCCAAGTAACCAGCGCGAGCGTGCCTTCACGGGAGTCGCGCGAAGTGCTATTTTCAATATCTACACTGGTGCCGTGAGCTTGCCGTTGTGAGGGATAGACAAAAATATCCCGACGCGGCAAATGCGTTTTGCGCGTGAGCGAGGGGGCGGCAAACTCTGAAAGGAGACCCTCCATGGCTCTTTATGCCTTGCAGACGGCTTACGCCCCTGTCGGGTGGGCAGCCCTGCTCAAAGATCCCCAGAACCGCATGGAGGCCGTCAAACCCGTGGTTCAACGGCTCGGCGGCAGTGTCGTCGACGGCTGGCTGACATTTGGCGATTACGACGTGCTGGTGATCTGCCAGCTGCCGGACAATGTGAGCGCCACGGCGCTGTCCATGGCGATCTCAGCCGGCGGGGCGGTCAAGAGCGTCAAGACCACGCCGCTCATGACTTTCGACGAAGGGCTTGAGGCTCTCAAGAAGGCCAAGGACGCAGGATACACGCCGCCGCCTAGCGAAGTCCCGTACTTTGGCGTGTATCGCGGCGCGTGACGCCTCGATGAGGTAGCGAGCTGTAACTTGAATTAAAAAGGGTAGCTTCAAGAGCGAGGAGGCATTTTATGGCGACGCCGCTCGACGATTCCGCGCTTGACACGATCTTTCGCGAGGCGCGCACTCAAAACAAGTGGTTCGATAAGCCGGTTTCGCGTGAGCAACTCGCTGCCCTGTACGATCTGATGCGCTGGGGCCCGACCAGTGCGAACTGCTTCCCCGTGCGCATCGTGTTCGTAACGACTCCGGCGGCCAAGGAGCGACTAAAGCCCCTCGTCCTTGAGGGTAACCGGCAAAAGGTGACAGACGCGCCGGTGACGGCGATCATCGGTTACGACACCAGGTTCTACGACTGGCTGCCGCGCCTGTTTCCGCACGTTGATGCCAGATCCTGGTTTATCGACAAGCCCGGTTTTGCCGAAACAACAGCCTTCCGCAACAGCAGCCTGCAAGGCGCCTACTTTATCATGGCGGCGCGGGCCATCGGGCTCGACTGCGGACCGATGTCCGGGTTCGACAATGAGGCTGTTGATCGCGAATTCTTCCCCGGTGGTCAGATCAAATCGAACTTTATCTGTGCCATCGGCTATGGCGATCCGGCGGGATTGCTTAACCGTCTGCCGCGTCCGGATATCAACGAGGTGTGCTCGTTCGTGTAACTGATGTGCGTGTGCAGCGTGATCGCGGCCGCCAGCAGACTCGTTTGAGTGTCAATCGGCGTTCAGGCGGCGGCGCGTGAACTTGTACATCGACCTACACCCGGAGCTTTCTGCTGATATGCGATCGGACGAGCCGAGCTCGGCTAGCCGTTCCCAGGCACAGGCCAAATGAACGCAGGGCCAGAGGCTGACGTTCGGCTTGCGCCGCAGGCGGGCGTTGCAGGAACATCTCATGTTGGGCCATGAACCGACGAAGCGCGAGGTCTGGTCTGAAGAGCAGAGCGGAACAGTTGTGCTCTCAATGGGTTCTTGGGCTCTTGGGCACGAAGCTGACGTGCCAGCGGTCCAAACGCATGTGCGTTCAGGAGGGAGAGACACAAAGACCGACGTGCCAGAGCAATTCGGGATCAGCGCTTAAATAGTATGGGCGCAAAAGGATTCCGCGTACGGGATCGACTATCGAAGCCCACAGGCAGTTTGTCGGCGCTGAAATTCGGCGCTGCGCGCTTCGACACAGGTGGCTGATCTTGGCTAAGGAAAAGCGTAGCCTCGAAGACAACACCCGGTGCCTGTTCGGCCGCTCCCGAGCATGAAGCCATCATGCCTTTGAAGGTGCCCGTGAGCTTTACCTCGACCTCGTCGATGCCGAACACGGTGGACGGGCCTGCGGCGTGCCTTTTGGTCGTCAGCGTAGCGGTGAATCGATTGTCATGAATTTCGTAGGAGCCGCCGTAGGTGAAGATGCTATCGCCACCCGATATTTTGCCATTTGCAAGATGGACGATGCCGGTGCCTTCTCCACGCGAAGTCCTAAACCATGCAGCATATTTGCCATCTTTTAGCATAGAAAAGTACTCGCACAGAGAGCGCTAACATTTGGTGCTTACCTGCGAGCGATACAATTAATTGCTTAGGACGCGTCTCCGATAGTTAACGATTCACAAAAAGGGCAGCAAGAACTGCGATCGTACGGCTCAATGAAGGAGTTGAAGGCAAAATCGGGAACGGGCTGATCGTCATCACTGTGAATACCCGCCGCACCGCGTCAAGCTCCCGCTCATCGAGCGTTTCCATCACTGCGCGGACGGCTCGGGCCTGTTTGATCGCGGTCGGCTCTGTCACTTCGGCCTTGCGTATCGGGATGACCGCACCACCCATCGCGATCGCTACCGCGGTGAATTTTGCCGCGGCGTTGTTCCGGCGTGCCGTTCTTCGATCTCCGCGGGGAATGTACTCGGCGGGATACATCGTATGGGAATTTGATGATCTCGCTCATGCTTCGCCCTTCCCCAAACGGCCTTCCAAGGCGGTCGCCAGTTCCGACAAGCCGGTGGCGCGGATGTTGGCGCGGAAAAGCATCTCCAGCGCCGGCCCGGCATCCCCGAAATCGAAACCGACGTGACCGGCAAAAGGCGCGGCGAACGCTCTAGGTGTGTCGCTCTCGCAACGTCACAATTGTTCCATTGATCTTCGAGCCCCTTTTGACTTCACAGGGTGGCGAATGCGGAGTTTGATAATGGCGGACCTGGGGCAAGGGATTTCATCTCGAAGCCATTTTTGAGGCCGGGTTCAAGAGGCCGCTGTCCAGCGCCAGCGGTCTCTTCGTTTTGTTTTATTTGCGGGAGGGGCCTTCCGATGCCGACGCAAGTACGGACTCTCGCGACGTCAATCGGCTGGACAGCCGTCGTGGCCGTGATCCTGCTCTATATGATCTTCAGCCCTAGCTAATCCGGTAATGATCGCGACAGAATACCGCTCCACAGCTGGGCTGGGGGCTAATCGCGATGGAGCGGTAGCCAGAGGCTTTTGTCAGCAGCAGCACGGCCTCCGACCCGTCGCAAGTGCGACCGCGATTCGGGCTCGTTGAGGGCGAATGCAAGGAGTTTTTATCCGCCGAACAGATTCCAGATGATCCAGCGCTACGATCAGCAGCACGGCGAAGTTGTGCGGCGGCCGATGCGGTTCATTCCAGGACTTCGTATTCGAACGCCACGCCTTCCGGGTCATTTTCCTGCAGCCACGTTTCCGCGGCGGCATCGCTCGCAAAGACCTTGAGATGGTTGCGGTCGCCCACCTGCTTGCCGATGTCGACGTAAAGCCAGACCGTCATAGCTGGTCTCGTTTCAGCTTCCTGCGTCCCCAGTGGGGATCCTTCCGTGAAGTATTGAACTCGCGAACATGGTGGCCGATCCTTGCGGCCGGCCATTTTGCTAAGCAATGGTGCGAACTAAGAGGGGGCGCCTGAGCGCGCACGCAAGCTGTTCCCCACACAAGGGGATGGATTTCTAACGCAAATCGGACGGTGACTACTGTTTTTCAACCGGTGGGATGGCTCCAGTCGCCCGTTCCGGCAATGATTGCGTTTCGGTGGATGCGGGGCCCCTTAGCTCCGATGCCACGCAATCACCGGCCCAGAGCTTGGTGCCCTTGACCGTCCCGACGAGCTTGCAGCCCATTGGCTCTTTCGGCTTTGCCTGAGCCAGCGGCTTTTTGCCGATTTTGGGCGGTGGGCTTTGAGCGAATGCGGTTGCCGAAAAGCAGACCGTGATGAGAAACAGGATCGCCCGCATTGCTATTTTCCTCTCGCCTTTAGCCCGCGCGGATCAATACCTTTCAGCGTGTTTATGCGGGCCTGAAAGCTTCCGATCTGCTGAAAAGCCTTGTGTCGCTCCTCACCCGGCGGAAGTTCACGAGCCAGTGCTAACAGCTTTGCTGCGATTTCTTCTAACTCCTGCAGCTGCTCCGCACTCATTTGACCTTCGCCTTTAGCCCGAGCTCACCATCGATCCGATGTTCAGGCAACCATGGAGCGAGCGCAAGAGAAAAGCCGCCGGCGGAGACCGGCGGCTGAGGTTTGTTCACGTGAGATATTCGGCAATTTCCTCGAGCTATGCATTGAAACGATCGCCAAGTACGACACAGTTTCTATCGTCGACGAGCATGTATTCGGCGTAGTTGTTTGCGTGGATCGAGCGATCCCGCGATTTTTGAATAGAATAACCGCGTCTGTCCGCTCGCGCCCGGACAGCGCTGTCCTTGTTAACGGGAGGTCGGGCAGAGCCTCAATCACGCTCGCTCCACCGCAGGCCCGAAGGCGATGCCTTAGGTTTTCGGTACACACAACGGATGATTAGGGCTCATCGGGTAACACCCGTCAGATGGCGGGTTCTCGTGCTACATGATGTCCGCTTCTGGCGGATGCTGTCGAAAAAGTCATTTTTTTGATTTGGCCGCTTTTCCGGGGCTGGTTGATTGGGTTGCGATGGGCGGCGTTCGCCTTGATCCCATTTGCAGTTCACGCGAGTGGCACGTGTCGTCGTAGTGCGGCGGGCGGCAAAGCCGTTGATGGCGATCGCTTCCGATACGACCAGCGCGAGCGCTGACCAAAGTCACGTTGACTTGCTCCGCAGGCCGAGGTGGTCGAGCAGATTCGTTGGCAGCGGAAAAACCACGGTCGAGGACCGTTCGCCCGCGATGTCATGCAGAGCTGCGAAATAGCGCAGATGCATCGCCTGCGGCTCCTGGGCGAGGATCCGGCCGGCCTCGACGAGCTTTTCAGCGGCCTGCTGCTCGCCCATCGCATTGATCACTTTGGCGCGTCGCAGCCGTTCCGCCTCGGCCTGCTTGGCGATCGCACGCACCATGGTTTCGTTGAGGTCGATATCCTTGATCTCGATTGCGGTGACCTTGATGCCCCAGATGTCGGTCTGCTTGTCGAGGATCTCCTGGATGTCGGCGTTTAACCTGTCTCGTTCCGCAAGCATCTCGTCGAGTTCGTGCTTGCCGAGCACCGAGCGCAGCGTGGTTTGTGCGAGCTGGCTGGTTGCGGCCATGTAATCGCCAACCTTGATGATGGCGCGCTCGGGATCGACGATGCGAAAGTAGAGAACGGCATTGACCTTGACCGAGACGTTGTCGCGCGAAATCACGTCCTGGGGCGGCACGACCTGTACCATCACCCTGAGATCGACCTTCGCGATTTGCTGCACGACTGGAATGAGGATGATGAGGCCCGGTCCCTTTACTCCAGTGAATCGGCCGAGCGTGAAGACGACGCCGCGCTCGTACTCCCGCAGGATGCGAATGGCCTGGGATAGAAATATGATGATGAGCAGCGCAATCGCTGCATAGGTCAGATAATCGAGCATCATGATGTACCTCCCTTGCCGGTCGGGGCGGGCGCGCGCCGCACCATCAGCGTCAGATCGACGATGTTGGCGACTTCAACGACCTCGCCCGGCTTGAAGGTTTCGGTGCTGCGCGCTTGCCAGCGCTCGCCGTGCGCAAAGACGTGACCTTCATTCTCGGACCAATCGAGGATCTCGGCAGACAGGCCTCGCATGGCTTGCGCGCCGACTCGTACTGGACCGCTGCGAGCGCGTCGAAGCGCGCCGAGCACGACGAGAATAAAGCCGATGAACGTCGCCGTTACGATGGCGATGACCGACCACGACAGTCGGTAGCCGGGCGCTTCGACCCTGAAGAGCATGACCGCTCCCAGCACAAAGGCGATGACCCCTCCGAGGCCTATCACGACGGTCGGGTTGAAGGCCTCGATGGCAAGAAGCGCGATCCCGACCAGCATCAAGGCGAGGCCGGTATAGCTGATCGGCAGCATATTGAGGGCGTAGAGGCCCAGCAGCAGGCAGATCGTGCCGACGACACCTGGGGCGACCGTGCCGGGGGACATGAATTCAAAGATCAGCCCGTAGATGCCAACCATCAGGAGAATAAACGCGACGTTGGGATCGGTGATGACCGCCAGGAATCGGGAGATCGATCCGGGATCGATGGCTTCGCTGACGGAACCCTTTGTCACCAGGCGCTGCGTCTTGCCACCTGCAACCTCGACTACGCGACCGTCGACCAGCCTGAGCAGTTCGGCCGGATCGCGTGCGATGAAGTCGATGACATTTGCCTGCAACGCGCCGTTGGCAGAGAGGGTGGCAGCCTCACGGACCGCCTTCTCGGCCCAGTCGGCATTGCGGCCACGCAGTTCGGCGAGGCTACGGATGAAGGCGACGGCATCGTTCGTCGCCTTCGCGGTCATGGCGTCCTTCGGCTCGGGCCGGCGGTCGTTATCCTTCTTGTCTTTGCCCTCCTTGTCCGGGGCGCCGCCCGGCAGCCCTGGTATCGGACCGCCAATCTGGACCGGGGTCGCTGCACCGATATTGGTACCCGGCGCCATGACCGCGATATGGGTCGCGTAGAGAATATAGGTACCGGCGCTCGCCGCGTGCGCTCCGGAGGGAGCGACGTAGCCGATGATGGGAACGGGGGAGGCGAGTACATCCGTGATGATCTCGCGCATACTGGTGTTGAGACCGCCCGGTGTGTTCATGCGCAGAATGACAATCTCGGCGCGTCGTTCGCCTGCCTTGGCCAAGGCGTCCTTCACGTAACTGGCCGTCGCTGGTCCGATCGCTCCGTCGACCGAAATAGTCAGTGCTAGACTGCCGCTCTCCTCCGCCAAACCGGGAAGGAGAGAGATAACCAGAGCGACGATCGCTATCGCCGCAACGAGGGCCGCCTTTACAGTACGCACGGCAAGGACTCCCATGCCGAAAATATGGGTTCCGCTCCCCGAACCTCAATGCCCCGTGGATAGGGATAGGGATTCCTGTAGGCCATTGTGCAATGCAATGGCTGGGCTGAAAGCCTCTTCTTGGGAGCGCGCGCAAACAGGTGGTTCACGACATCAGCTCAAGCTCGGACTTGAGTGCGACCAGGAAGCGAGCGGCTTCGCCGCCGGTCACGATGCGATGGTCGAAGGTGAGCGACAACGGTAGCACACGCCTCACCGCAGGCTGGCCGCGATGCGCGACTGCTTGCTGGGAAATCCGACCAGCTCCTATGATTGCCACCTGCGGTGGCACGATGACCAGGTTGGCAAACCTGCCTCCGATCATCCCGAAATTCGACAGTGTAATGGTCGCGCCGCGCAGCTCTTCAGGGGGTATCGAGCGCGCGATTGAGTCAGCCCGCAGGCGGTCGAGGCCGGCCCGCAAGTCCGATACGCTGCGCTCTGCGACATTGCGCAACACAGGAACGATGAGGCCGCCCTCAGTATCGACGGCGATGCCGAGATCGACGCGCGCGATGAGGCGTCGTTCCCCCGTGCCGGAATTATACCAGGCATTGAGAACCGGCTCTGCCTTGCAGGCGGCAGCGATGGCCCGCACCAGGCGGATCGTCACGTCCTCGCCCGTCGGCCAATCGTCGATGTCGGCTTCGTCGGTTACGGTGGCGGGGACGATTTGCGCATGGGCTGCTGTCATGCGTTGGGCCATCGCGCGCCGCATGCCTCGCAAGGGCTCGGCGCGGCCGGCTTGGGACATACTCTTCGCAGCCCGTTCAACATCGGTCCGTGTGATGGTGCCGCCGGGTCCCGTAGCCTCGACGCTCTCAAGATCAACATCGAGATTGCGCGCGAGCGCGCGCACGGCTGGAAACACCTGAGGCTGCTGCCCGATCGGCCGCTCGGAGGAGATTCCTGCCGCGGGTGGATGTTGGCCGCTGCCGAGTTCGCCGACAATTGTGCCAGTGTCCTGTTCGGCGTCTTCGGCAAATTCGGCGAGCGGCATGCCGACCTTCACGATGTCTCCCTTGGTGCCAAACACGTGGGCGATGCGTCCGCTCGATGGCGACGGTATTTCAACGACCGCCTTGTCGGTCTCGACGGAAACCAGCGGCTGATCGGCGACGACATGATCGCCTTCGTTGACATACCAGGTGACGATCTCCGCCTCTTCAAGACCTTCTCCCAGATCCGGCAGCATGAACTGGCGCATAGGACAAAGTCCGTTGAGATTTAGCTGAATTGGCACACCCTGCGTGCCCCGGCGACGATGCGTTCGACCGAAGGCATATAGTATTGCTCGAGGCGTGCCATCGGGATGACGGTGTCATAGCCGGTGACGCGGGTTACAGGCGCGAGCAGCGAGGACAGGCCACGTTCGGCGATGAAGGCTGCAATCTCGGCCCCGAATCCGCCGGTGTGTGCCGCCTCGTGCACGATGACGCAACGTCCGGTCTTTGCGATCGAACCGAGCACCGTTCTTTCATCATACGGCTTGAGTGTGGCAAGATCGATGACCTCGGCAGCGATGCCTTCGGCTGAGAGCGCTTCGGCCGCGGCCATGGTCTCTTTCAACGCCGCGCCCCAACCGATCAGCGTGATGTCGCGACCTTCCCGCAGGACAAAGGCGCGATCCAGCGGCAAGGCTTCGCCATCGTCCTGCACCTCGCCTTTTGCCGCGCGGTATAAGCGCGTTGGCTCCAGAAACACCACCGGATCGGGGTCGCGGATCGCGGCGAGCAGAAGTCCATAGGCGCGTTCCGGCGAAGAGGGGATGACGACGCGCAAGCCGGGAATATGGGCGAGCATCGCCTCGGTGCTTTCGGAATGATGCTCGGGCGCGCGAATTCCGGCCCCGTGCGGCGTGCGTAGAACCATCGGACAGGTGAGCCGTCCTTGGGTGCGATTACGCATTCGGGACGCGTGGTTCACCAGTTGATCCAGGCAGGGATAAATAAACCCCATAAACTGGATTTCGCCGACGGGCTTAAGCCCCTGCGCCGCCATGCCCACGCAGAGCCCGCTGATCAGGAGTTCAGCAAGCGGCGTATCGAGGACGCGCTCCGCTCCAAAGCGCTTCTGCAGGCCCGCGGTCGCGCGGAAGACGCCTCCGTTGACGCCAACGTCTTCGCCAAGCACGACCACATCGGGATCGTCCTCCATCGCGCGTCCGAGCGCCAGATTGACGGCTTCCACCAGCGTTACCTCAGGCATCGTGCTCTCCCGCGAGTTCACGGCGCTGTGCGGCATAGACCTCGGGCAGATCGGCATAGAGGTGGTCGAACATGGTTTCCGGCCGGCGCCGCGCCGTTGCCAGATAGCGCTCGACCGCCGCCTCGACACGGTCATGGCACTCGGTGGCGAGCCGCTCTTCGTCTGCTTTGCCCCACATTTTTTGTCCAACAAGATAAGCCCTCAAGCGGGCAATCGGCTCTTCCTTCCAGTGAGCCTGGACTTCGTCAACCGAGCGATAGCGTGAAGCGTCATCGGAGGTTGTATGGTCTCCGAGCCGGTAAGTGACCGCCTCGATGAAATGGGGGCCTTCGCCGCCACGGGCTGCGGCAATGGCCTCTTCGGCCGCGGCGCGCATCGCCACCACGTCGTTGCCATCGACCTGCTCGCCGGTGAATCCTGCGGCAATAGCTTTCTGCGCCAGTGTTTCGGAACCGGTCTGCAGTCGCAACGGGACCGATATGGCCCATTGATTGTTGGTGGCGACGAATACGACGGGCAATTTGTGCACGCCGGCAAAATTCATCGCCTCGTAGACGTCGCCTTTCGAGGTGGCGCCATCGCCGAACAGGCACACGGCGACACGCGGCTCCTTGCGCAGCCTGAAGGCATAGGCGACGCCGGCGGCATGAGGCGCCTGAGATCCCACGGGAACGCAGAATGGAAAATCGTGGAGCGGTCCGGAGAAACAATTGCCCCGTTCGTCCCCGCCCCAAAACAGAAGGATCTCTTCAAGCTTGACGCCGCGCCAAAGCAACGCGCCATTGTCGCGATAGGATGGCAACAGCACGTCTTCTTCCCGCATCGCACCGGCTGTCCCAACCGATACCGCCTCCTGGCCGAGCGAAACGGCATATGTCCCAAGCCGGCCGGTGCGCTGCAATGCAACAGCCTTCCTGTCAAAGACGCGCAGCAGTACCATGGCCCGGTAGAGCGCGATGAGCAGCTTGGCATCGGAGGCGAAGGCGGGGAGCGGCCGGATTATCGAGCCGTCTGGCGCAAGGTAATTGCGATGGCGCACCTCAAAGCGCGCGATCACGGGGAGATCTTGGTTTAGTCTTCGGCTGGCCACGCTCTCACTCCGGAGCGATTATGCCTTCTATAACTTATTGAGTTGGTGTTTGTGCCGAGACGATGCAAGACCACGGCCGCGACGTAGACCCAAACTGTCATTGTCTCTGCTCCAGAAGGGTCAGCCGCTTACGAACTGATAACCGCTGCCCTTGCAATCCGGGCATTCATCCCGGGCGGGAAGGTGGTCAACTTCTATCTGAACGCAAAAAAAGTGGCAGGTCGCCGGCTTCTTCATTGGCCGGAAAGCCCGTATCAGGTTCGGGAATTTTGTATGTCTTACGTTCCAGGCGCGCCCATTGCGTCGCCTGGCGATAGTCACGGCAGCGGAGAATCATTTTCTGGTCCCGAACGACAACCACTACGTCGCAGATCGGAGAATCCAGATAACTCCGGATCGTAACTGCCGGCGGAGCGTATTTGCCGGTCATCGCAACATCTTTCCTTGCCCGAAAGCATTTCCCGGCTGGATGACACGGGGCTGTAACAGCCGGGCAGCTTCACGGAGCACGGTCCCTGAGTTATCGACTCAAACTAGGCGCAGCCTTCGCCCGCCGTCGGCCAGTTCCTCAACGTTCGCATGGACTGGCTTGAGGTCGAGTGCAATCCCCGCAAACGATGCCAGTGCCGTCACATCGCTGGCAGGCAACCATCGACGGCAGATATTCCGGCTTTATTTCAACTTCAAGTCCTTTTCCTTTGCAGTCTGGGCATCGCATAGCTTGATCTCCTCGATCGGCCGGGATGGCCGCTCGAAAAAGTTCAGGCCGCCGCGTCCGGTTCGCAGGCACTGCGGCAACTACGCGTCTCCCTTCAGCTTGCGACGTCGCGTGGGAGGGCACAGCCTCAAGAACCATGGAGGGGAAGGGCGTCGAGCGCGCTGGCGCTCTCTCGCCAGCGCAATTGTGAAAGAGAAAGAGGCCCGCCAACTGAGGCACCCTTGAAACAAAGCGGGCCCGGAGTGCCTAGGAGGCCGGGCCCATAACCTTAACGACGGCCATGGGTGTCGTTCGGCTACATTAATAATCATAAGAAGATTTAACGATGCCGCTTTGCGTTAACTCAAGGGCTGGCCGCCTTGCCAGTACCCAAAATTGATCCGGATCAATGAGGCCGGTGAGTGGGCCTTATAGTTAGATCGCGCGGGGAATTTCAGGGGCCCAGCGTTGAAAGCAGTGCCGCCGGGCGATCATATTCCGCTTGGCGGCGCTGTTATGCCCTCCGATTCATGCCTCAGGAACCATGAGGGCAAGGGCGTCCAGATAGTCGAGAAGTACGACCGGCGCGCTGGACGCTTAGCTCCTAGTACCTCGTCACAGTGGTTCTGACTGGTTGATTCCGAGCCAATCTAGGATGGGCAGGTCTTCCGGAGGCACGAGGATTTGGATGCTTCGGGCGACGCCGGGTTGACGCCTGATGAGACCGTTTCGTTCGAGCGTCACGATCATCTGGTGGACCGATGGCGGGCTGACTTGGAAGTGGCGCTGCATGTCGGCTTCAGCGGGCGGGCGCCGGAACATGTGCGCATAGGTGTAGATGAAAGCCAGGTACTGGCCTTGCTTTTCGGTGAAGCCTTGAGCCGTGAGGCTGCGAGCGGCGCCTGATTTTTGATTCATTTGTCGATTCGTCCGGTCCTCCAACAAGGAGGTCGGGATGAATGTACGTTATCGGGTCGAATTGAGCCAAGGCGAACGCGGTGAGCTCACCGCGATGTTGAGCAAGGGCAAACGAGCCGCCCGCAAACTCAAGCGCGCCCAGATATTGCTGGCGGCCGATGCCGGCCGCAGCGATGAAGAGATTGCGCGCGCGGTGTCGGTGGGCGGTTCCACCGTGTACCGGACCAAGCGGCGCTTCGTGGAAGGCAATCTGGAACGGGCGCTGAGCGAGGATTCGCGTCCTGGGGCAGAGCGCAAGCTCACCGGCAAGGAGGAAGCCTTGCTGGTGGCAACGGCTTGCGCAAACCCTCCCGAGGGTCGCGCCCGCTGGACGCTGGAACTGCTGGCCGATGCCATGGTCAGGCTCACCGATCACGACAGCCTGTCGAGCGAGACGGTACGCCGGCGGTTGGCCGAAAACGGTCTCAAACCCTGGCGCAAGGACATGTGGTGCATTCCAAAGGTCGATGGCGAATATGTCGCCCGCATGGAAGACGTGCTCGACCTCTATGCCGAAGCGCCCGATCCCCAGCGGCCGGTGGTCTGCTTCGACGAGAGCCCGGTCCAGCTCATCGGCGAGGTGCGCCAACCGATTCCGGCCGAGCCGGGCCAGCTCGAACGCTACGATTGCGAGTATCGCCGCAACGGCACCGTCAATCTCTTCGTCTGCATCGACGTGCATCGGCCATGGCGCAAGGTCAAGGTCACCGAGCGCCGGGCGGCAGAAGACTACGCCCACTGCATGCGCGAACTCGTCGATGTCCATTATCCCGAAGCCGCGTGCATCCGCGTCGTGCAGGACAATCTGTCAACCCACTCGGCCGGTGCCCTTTATGAGGCATTCGCACCTGCCGAAGCCCGGCGGATTCTGCGCCGCCTCGAGTTCCACTACACCCCCAAGCATGCCAGTTGGCTCAACATGGTCGAGATCGAGATCGGCGTGCTGCGCGGCCAGTGCCTGGACCGCAGAATCGACGACCCAGACTGGCTCCGCCGCGAAATCGACGCATGGGAACGACAACGAAACGCCGCTGGCGCCCGCATCAGATGGATGTTCACAACCGAAAAAGCCCGCGCCAAAATGGGCCGCGCCTATCCCGTCACATCCAAAGAGTCATAATCACTGTGGCGAGGTACTAGCTGGCTTTTGGCTTGCGCTTAGTGCCCTTTGCAGGTCGGGCAAATGGGCTGCGAATGGTCGATGGGTTTCCCCCATCTGACCGCTTTCATCATTGTGATGGTGCCCTTGCCGAAACAGGTTTTCGCAGCGGGCTTCTTCGGGGATAGTCGTATCCATCGTCTTTGCTCCCAGGGCCCGGGGCCTGCCGGGAGTGTGGGCAGAATTTCGGTTCGCCAGCGACGCACCGCATTGGCGCTAGCAAGGCCAGACCGGCGCGGTGGCGGCTGAATGAGACCGCCAACCGAGGCGGCCTCTGGCTTCTCACTTCAGCCAATCCAGCACAAAAGGCTCAATGATCATCCAGGCAATCCAACCTGAGCCCACGACCGCGATGGCCCAGATTTTATCGCTTTGATAGGGGGTGAGGGTGCCTTTCCTCCTAAGCGCCTCTGTCCATGGAGTGGCCCACCGTTCAATGAGCAAGGCTACTGCCATTCCGGCAGCCACAGCTATTAGTTCAGCGGCTATTTAGTTCAGCGGCTATATTCATGGGGGACGAGAGTCATCCAAGAACCCTAAAGGTTCAATTTAGGACACTCTCAAATTCTAGGACACTCGAGCGATCGGCGGGCCGTATTCGCGACCACCATCGTGCAGGGCCGGCGGGCCGCGCGATAGCACCGGCCGGGCTGCACATCGGCGCCCGGAAATCAGACCCGCACCGGTGGCCGTCCTAGACTCGTGCAGGGCCCATCTAGGGCGCGAGGCTTCGCGTTTGCAACGGACGACGCCAAACAGCGCAAATCGCTATCGTGATCGCAACGCATATTTCAAATTCACCGGAAACCCTGAACTGGCGGGCCTCATTCTGGGACATGGCGTCTACCCGAGGGTCGTGTCCGACCTTGTCCCCAGGCTTCGGAGACCCCTTATAAAAACGCAAATGCGGGCTCAGTGGTGGACGGAGCGCGCAAAATGAAAAAAATGTCGAGCCAGGCTCACGCGGCGCGCCTACGGGGCTCGCACGGCGCTCCAGGGCGCAGCCGATCGCTCGGTCGAGGCAATTGCTACGATCGTTCTCGGCGCATCGGTTGGAAAGCTATGCGAGCAGCACGGGTGTCGACCAAAAACCAAATAATTTTGGATTTGCTCAAATCGGATCTAGCTTTGAAGGCAAAGCTGCCCAAATATGCGTAATCGTTGGCGTGTGACCGAGTGTATCGAAGTCCTTCAGTTTCGATCCGAGGTTTCGCATGACCAAAACGGCTCAAGATATTGCTCCTTGTTTTGACTTTTCGGAATACTCCGCGAAGGACCGCTTGGAGTTGCAATCCATCAAAATCGGAGTGAGTCGCACTCATGCCGCGATCGTGCGCGACGCGATACGAATTGGAGAGGAGCTGCAGCGTGCCCGAATTATCGTGCGCCATGGATCGTACGAATCGTTCGTGCGAGAGTGCGGGCTCGAGGTGGAAACGGCCCGCGGCTACGTAACGATCGCCGCATTTGCCGCTGCGCACGGCCATGAGGTTGCGGCAAAATTAGGCATCGCTCGCTGCAAGCTGCTCTCGACAGCCGCGGTTGCGGCGGAGTTGGTCAAGTGCGTGACCGAAGAGGTGCACGCCGGACAAGCCCCGGGCATGGAACAACTGAAGTCGCGGATCGCGAGCGCTGGCCGCAAGGCAGCTCACTCGGGAACCCGGGACCTGATGGATGATAGCCGAGACCTGGAAGCGCTGGCGCTGCAACTGAATGGCGCGCTGGAGGCTGATCTTCTTGGTCAGCTGGCAGTTTTTCTGGCACAGGAACGACCGGTCCGGCTACGTGCTTTGGGCGACCTGCTCGGAAACGCCGACGTCGAAGTAGCTACGCGGCCGACCGTCCATTAATCGCCTGCCATCGCAGGCTCAACGTCGCCCTCCCGCCCGCGGCGAGCTCTGGTGCTCGCCACCCTGCCCGAAACGAAACGATCGACCAGCGACAAAATGCTATTGCGCGACGGGACGCTGGCGGGAGGTGGGTAGGCGTCATTTTTTTCTCGGCCCCCCGTTACATGGTACGTTTTGCAACAGTTACTCTCGCCGTTGCAACGTCTACTCGAAGCGCACCCCGACCGTAGCCCGGCATCGCGCAAACGCAAAGTAGCTGTTGCAACTCTCCTAGTAGTTGTTGCACCGAATCCTTGAATCGGCACCTGTTTCTGCGTCGCGCGTCCTCCGCCAAACATAGGCGAGCATCGATAAGGCTCGATGCTCGCCGGAATTTCGGACCACCGACGCCGGAGGGTTTGCGCAAGCCGTTGCCCCCAGCAAGGCTTCCTCCTCGGCAAACGGCTGGCCGGGATCTGAAAAAAGTGCGGCCCCCCAGGGTGGACCTAGAGCCCGGGGGCGCCCATCTTTCTCAACCGTGGGCGGGATACCCGGAGGCGAGCTTGTCGACAGCAAACAGCGGTCGAACATCCGCGCCGCGGTGCCCACAACAGGTGAACTTCGGCTCGAAATCGGACAGCCGAACATGATCGAGCCAGCGGCCGGCGTCGATCACAACCGAATGAGCGCAGCGATAGTCTGCACAGTAGACAGGAAGCCGGGTAGGGCCTGACTGTCGCATTTTCCCCGAGAGTGATCTTTTGCTGGCGCCCTGTCATGCTCCAAGCAAAGCGCGACGGGCCGGGTAGCAGCAAGCCGCTACGGTTTGGGGGGTGATGAACCGGCCCTACAACCGCAATCCGCCGGTTCATGCCCGCGGATTTTTCTTGAATTCCTTTTTACTCGGCGTCCATGTTGTTTTGTCGCTGCCTTGCAATGTCCATTTGAAACTGCCTCCAGCTATCCGCGTTTTGTTGTCGCAGAGCCTCGTCATCGGGCAGCTGCCGCGGCGCGGCAGGGTCGGTGCTGTAGACGTGCTCGCTGTAAGGAGTAATAATCCTGATCCCGCGTTCCGGGGACGATGGTTGGGCGTTGGCTGGCGCGACCATGGCGACGATCGAAGCCACGACCAAGGTTGTTCGAAATGGCATAGCGGGGCCTCATTGTTAAAAATCGCGGACAGAGCTACGACAGAGCTAGCCGAAATTTCGGCTAGCTCTAAAAGAAACGGCCCCAGCGGGTGGGGGCCAAGCGGGGGCCGAAGTTAGGATGTACCGGGAGGGAGGAGACCGGCACCATTCCGATCTAGCCTCGCAATCCGTCGCTACCAATTAAATTCGGGTTTAGAGAGTGTACCGCCGCGGGAGCCACGGCGGCCCGCAGGCTTGGCAAACATAGCGGGCTTCAATGTCTGACGGGCGGACTTCATCAGGCTAACGATCGGCGTTTATGATGACCAAATGGGATGCAACGGTAATCCTGGCGGTAGACCAGCAGCCAGCGAGGGCCGGATGACCGCATTTCGCCGAGGGTGATTTTCTGTTCGCGAAACCTGCCATGTCCCATCAGATCGCGGGCCGCGCGGTATCGGCAAGCCGCTAGGGATTGCAGGTGTCGATATAGGGCAGCGGGCTACTTGCGCGGCTTTCAGCTTCCCGACGACCATGCAGGGCGCGACGATCTCTACATCGCGGCTTGCCACATCTGGCACCTCGGCAGGAAGTACGGCCCGGTAGCTGCGATCGAAGCTTGGGCCTCGCGATGGGCTCCGTGGTGTGGCGCGGATGTCCGTTTCCAGGGGAAAACCGGAGTGCGCCGGGAGACCGGCAAGGAGTAGATGATGCAAGTCCATCACGATGAAGGAGTAGCGAACCGCATCGACCCCGAGTCATGCGCAGATGCCCGCGAGGGTATCGGCGAAGCGTTGACAGGGGAGCGCATAGGCCAGCCATTGAGCCGCGAAAGTACCCTCATCCTGGGTGCCGACGTCGTTCCGGTGACGGAAGGCAATACGGATGGGCGCGATAACGCGAGCGCCCAGACGGCCCGGCGTGGTCTTAGACACTGTCGGGAACCGGGAGATCTCATGGTCGGCCAGCACCAGCATGCGTGCTGCACTGGTCCGTGTCGGGAAGGCGAGGAGCCGTAGCCGATGATGTACGATCATGAGAAGTCTGACCCCGCCATAGTAGCTGTGAAGCCGACGAACAAGGCCGGGCAACCGGCTGCGGAGTTGGTGGAGCCAAGGGCGGGGGCCAAGGGGAATGTGAGTCAGCAAAGCACGGGCCGGGCACAGTACCGGGGAACCGCGTCACAGGCGCTGAAGCGCATACGGAATTTCGTGAGAATATCACGACGCACCGTTACACACCCGAGGTGGGAGAAGCTATGGGGCGGGCGGCGAAGGTTGTGGCACCTTCATCGTCCATACGAACCAATGGAGGTTGCCCCGTGGCCCAAGTCAATGATCCCAGCCGAAGCCTGACCGCGTTTGATCCGATCTCGACCTTGGTGGTGGTCGTCGAGATGAGCAAGGCGAACTGGCTGGTGAGCGGCGTTGTTCCCGGCGTCGAGCGCCAGCCGTTGAAGAAACTGGGGCCGGATGCGACGGCACTGTTACGATTGATCGAGCGGTGGCGGAACGAGGCGGTGCGTGCTGGCCGGCCGATCAGCCGGGTCGCGCTGGCCTATGAGGCTGGCCGCGACGGCTTCTGGCTGGCGCGCTGGCTTATTGCTCGTGGGATCGAGGCGCACGTCATCCATTCGGCAAGCGTTGCGGTGTCACGCGAGCGCAAGCGGGCGAAGACGGACCGACTGGATGCGGCGATGTTGATGCGCGTATTCCTGGGATGGTTGCGCGGTGAGCGGGGGCACTGCGGGATGGTGGCGATCCCGACGATGGAGGAGGAGGATGCGAGGCGCCCGAGCCGCGAGCGCGCAAGCCGTATGCCCGAATTGGGCTCGTACGGATCTGTGCGGGTTGCGCCTTGAAAGCGCGTGTAACCCAGCCGCCTGGAATGGCGGCCGCGGCAAAGCTTAGCCAGCAGCCGCGTACCGAGTCTTGCGTGGTGTCCGGTAACGGTCATTGCGAAGCGTAGACAGGGAGTTTGTAGGCCGGAACAGCAGTGAACGGGAATATGGCCCCGAAATCGATCGTGGTTGGAGTAGCCGACCTTGTCCCGCTAAGGGGAAGGCAGAATCCCAGGAGGTGTCATTGGCGAGCATTCTGGGATGCTTCCGGGGTTCTTACCGCCGGCATGCAAGCAAAGGGATGCATGTGAACAAGGGAGATCCATTCGGTTCAAACGCAAGTTTGTAGGGCCCGACAAGCCGACAAGGTGAGGGAGGCCTGACGACCGAGTGGAAGTCATACTGACTGATAGTACTCTGAGGACGGGAGAGCCGGCCACATGGGGAAGCGGTCAGCGGCAGGTGAATTGTTCTTGGGCAACATGGGCTCCATTCAACGGGAGACACGGCCTTCTATTCAAAGAGAAGATCAGCTGACCATGGAAACGAAACTTGAACAAATAGCAGCGAAAGCTCGATGTGAACCAAAACTCCGTTTCACGTCGCTGGCTCATCACATCACGCGCGATCGGGTGCGGAAGAATCTGTCACAGATTCCGAAGTGGTCGGCCGCAGGGGTGGATGGACAGACGGTGGAGGCGGCGAGGAGGAGCTTCGATGGATGGATAGAGCCGATGCTCCAGTCCATTCACCGCCGAGGATATAGTGCGCCGGATATCCGGCGGGTCTATATCCCCAAACCCGGCAAGATGGAAAAGCGGCCACTTGGCGTGCCAACTGTCGCCGACCGGGCGCTCCAGCGCAGCACGGCCGAAGTATTGTCTGCCATTTATGAGCAGGACTTTCTGCCCTGCTCATTCGGTGGCCGGCCAAAGCCCAGCGCGCATCATGCTCTGGCGACCGTCAATGAGGTCATCGCTGGCGGCAAGATGGGTTGGGTGCTGGAGGCGGATCTCAAGAACTTCTTCGGGAGTCTCAATCATGATTGGGTGCTCCGGTTCGTCGCGCATCGAGTCGGTGATCCACGCCTGATCAGTTTGATCCGGCGCTGGCTGAAGGCGGGTGTCTTGGAAGATGGAAAGGTCCATCCGAACGAGGAAGGAACTCCGCAAGGCGGATCGATCAGCGTGCTTTTGAGCAACCTTTATCTTCATTATGTGCTCGACCTCTGGTTCGAACGCGTGGTGAAGAGCCGGTTGCGGGGCGAAGCCCGGCTGGTGCGCTATATCGATGACTTTGTGATCTGCTTCCAATATCGATCGGACGCCATTCGTGTTCAGGACGCCTTACGCCTTCGGTTGGGAAAGTTCGGCCTCACTCTCGAGCCGACCAAGACCAAATTGGTCGAGTTTGGACGGTTCGCGCAGCGACACGCGGGCAAACGCGGCAGAAAGCGCCCGGAAACCATCTACTTCCTGGGGCTGACGCTGTATTGCACGCGAAACCTGAAAGGCAACTTCAAGGTTGGGATGCGCACCGAGAAATCTCGGCTGCGGCGCAGCCTTTTGTCGCTGCAGGAGCTTATGCGGCGAATACGACATCATCCGATCAGTGACCAGGTCGGCGAAATCAACGCCTTCCTACGCGGCCACTATGCCTATTACGGTGTCGCCGGGAATCTTCGGTGTCTCGTGAAGGTGTACCGCGCCGTGGAGCGTTACTGGCGTCGGATGTTGCGTAGCCGCAGCTGGGCCGGGCGACGCTTGACCTGGGAGAAGTACAACCGGATCAAAGCAAGGACGCCGTTACTGACACCAAAGCTGCGCCTCCCATATGCGGGGTTGCAGGCTCTTGCAGTGCTGTGAATCAACTGTCGAAGAGCGTAGTGCGGTAAATCCGCACGCTACGTTCTGTGGGAACGGGAGGCGGGCGACCGCCTTCCGTGACCCGGTGGGGGGGGCGAGGTAACTCGCGTCCTTACCGCGAAAGTGAGCGGCGAGCGGTCCAAGTGACGCACTCGGAAATGAGCGCGGCTATGCTCTTCGACAACCCTAGAGCCATCAAGCCAGTTCCACTGCCCCGTGATCATCGCAGTGATCACCATGCGGGTGATGCAGACGGCCATCTACAACATAGTCCACATGGTCGCCGTGCGGGACCGCCTCATGTCCGCAGTTTGGGCCGTGTGTGTGCGAGCAATGAACCTGAGGCGTGCATTGGACGGGATTTGTTGCGGTGACCGCGATGACATGTTCGTCCACATGATCCTCGTGCATATGGTGAAGATGGCCGTCGTGAAGATAGTCAAAATGGCCGTCGTGGCGGATCGCAGTATGCCCGCAATTCGGACCATGCTTATGAGTGTGGTTGGCGTGGTGTTTCTCGGTACATGCAGCCATTGGCCATGCTCCTTCTGACTGGTTGGTTTTTCTCTCTCGATAGCCTATCCAGCATGGAAATAATTGGGAGGACCAGCAACCCAAGTGCAAACAAGTCAAATTGAAATACGTAATGTTATAGCGTTGCGGAACCCTCGAACCGTTTGCGCGCCCTGGGGCGACGGTAGAGTTGTCCCCACTCGCAGATTCAAAGTAGGCCACTTTAAAACAGAGTTTAATGGTCTCGGCGTATTGCGAACCGACATCAGAATCGTAGCGGGTCGCTGACGAGGTGATCGTACGGGCGAGCGGATGTCCGCTTCTGTCCGATACTGTTGCAAAAGTCGAAAATCGAACGACTCTGAAAATCTCGCGAGAGCCGATGTTTAGATGTCTCGGCTGCTGCAATGCTCGCTAGGGCCGATACGAAGAACCGTGGTCGATTTTGGGTGTAACGATGTGGTCCCCCGTGTCGCCGCGCACGAACCGCATTAGCGGTCCTAGAAATTTTTGCTCGTCAGCCAAAAAAAGACTTTTTCACTATCGCCAGGCCAAAGCGGACACGTCGATCCATAACATCTGATTTGCGCACAGCTGCAGTCGGAGCATTTATCCGGATCGCTTCCCCGCAACTTACCAGGCCATCGATCTCACCCGTACGTACGAGCCCGGCGCGTTTTCGATAATCGGTAGCTTGCCGCCGCCGGGTTCGCGGGCCGAAACGCGACCAGCATCAAGTTGCGTTACCCATTCGTTCCAAAGCGGCCACCACGACCCTTGATGAGGCGTAGCGCCGGCGAACCATTCGTCGGGACTGAGCGGCAATTTGTCATTCGCCCAGTGGCCATATTTGGTGCCTGGCGCGCTGATCACGCCGGCCATATGGCCCGCATCGGTTAAGACGAATTTGATCGGCCCGGAGTACAATCGTGTCGCGGCATAGGTCGATTTCCACGGCGCAATGTGGTCTTCGCGCGTAGCCAGAATGAAGGTCGGGGTCCTGACTTTCGACAGATCGATCGGCGTACCCGCCAACGTGATACCGCCGGGTTTTGCCAGGAGATTCTGCTGATACATCTTACGCAAATAGAACGTATGCATCGCCGCTGGCATGCGGGTCGAATCGGAATTCCAAAACAAAAGGTCAACAGGCATTTGCTCCTTGCCGAGCAGGTAATTGCTGACGACAAACGACCAGATCAAGTCATTGGCGCGCAACATATTGAACGCCGTCGCCATATCTTGCGCTTCCAGATAGCCGCACTCGCGCATCCGTCTTTCGAGAGACGCCAGTTGCTCTTCGTCGATGAAGACGGCCATATCCCCGACTTCGGTAAAATCGACAAGCGTCGCGAAATAGGTGGCGCTTGCAATTCGGTCGTCACCCTTCACGGCTGAATATGCCGCCGTAGAGGCGAGCAGGGTTCCGCCGAGGCAATAGCCAATTGTGTTGACGTTACGCTCTCCGGTCGCGGTCTCGATCGCGTCCAGGGCCGCCAAAGGTCCCTCGAGCATGTAATTTTCAAAGCCCTTTTCAGCGAGCTTCCCATCGGGATTCACCCAGGAGATGGTGAATACCGTATGTCCCTGATCGACGGCCCATTTGATAAAGGAGTTGTTCGGCTGAAGATCGAGAACATAGAACTTATTAATCCACGGCGGCACGATGAGCAGTGGCCGCCTCCGGGCTTCTTTTGTCGACGGCGCATACTGGATCAATTGCATGAGCTCGTTCTGGTGGATGATTTTTCCTGGAGTCGCTGCGATGTTTTCGCCGAGGCGGAAAGCCTTCATGTCGGTCATTGTAATTGCAAGCCGGCCATTGCCGCGCTCCAGATCGACGAGAAGGTTCTCCAAACCACTTAGCAGGTTTTGTCCGCCAGACTTCAGTGTTGCGGTGAGGACCTCTGGATTGGTAGCGACGAAATTGGAGGGCGACAAAGCATCAACGAATTGGCGCGTGTAGAAATCGACCCTGCGAGCAGAGGCCTCGTCCATACCTTTGACTTCGCGGATTGCAGAAAGAATCGACTTCGCCGCAACGAGATAACTGTCCTTCACAAAGTTGAAGATAGCATTCTCGCTCCAGTCCGGATGTTTGAAGCGCTTGTCTTTCGGGGCATCGGCCTCGCGTGCACGCAGCATGAGCACGCGTTCCGCCGTTATCTGCCAGATACCTAGAGAGTTGTAGAATAGGTCGATCTGGGCGCTGGCGACTGCCACCGGGTCGGTCATCATTCTCGTCATGAGCTCGAAAAAATCGAATCCGAGCGTTGACGTCTCGCCCATGCCGAACTTAACCGCGTTCGGCTGATGAGACACAAAGCGGTGCATCAGTAGCTGGCTTTGTTTGGCGATGTTTTGCAGTTGCACCGCAAGGGCAATCGGATCCCAGGTGAGCTGCATCTGTTTGTCGGCCATAGCTCTCTCCTGCTATTGTCAGGCTTTACCGGAGCCGTTTGGATAGCTTCCAAAAAGATTAGCACCCCCCGGATCCGGTTGGAGAACGATGAATCTCGGTTGCTCCGTCAGGCCGACCTTGGCGATTGACCAATGCAAATACTACCGTTGTGGAGAAGACGGCCGGCAGTAGCCGCTCGAACGTTGTTGCGATGCAGCTAAGCGTTGTGCGTTGCGAGACTTCCTCCTTGCGCGGTCATCGCAACTTCGTCCCAATGCAGGAAGAGGGCGAGCGGGGCTTCGGTCACCGCAATGCTCCAAGGAGGGGCCCGACGCGCATTCGTTGCAGCGGGCTTCGTCTTCATGAGCGCTGTTGTGAATTTCTTATCGGCCCTAAATCAGCCAGCAGCGGCGAATCAGGGACCCTCGCAACCAACATTGCTTGTTGCCGTAAGCATCGACACTATTGGCAGCGGTCCTTCGGCGGTCCTTCGTCAGCCCAGGTCTTGAGCGTCGTCAGGTTATCGAAGGCTGGAAGGTCGTGGCCTCCGCTCGGGCACCATCTTTTCGATTGCCTTCGGCTGCGACAGGTGCGCCAGCGGGCTCTTTGCCGCCGGCTTGCTCTTGGTGAAGGACCAGATCCCCAGGAATGAAGGGGGCGAAGCGGCCCTTCGGACCCGCCGGCGACCTGGCGCGATTGACTCAAAGGAGATTCGTCAACGGGGCCGCGAACCCACAAAGAGAGCTATGGGCGATCTGTAGTCGCCTCAGATGAAGTATCTTACGTAAGAGGTTCGGTACTTTTGGTGGCCGGCCAGCTCACGAAGTGAGACCATGGGCGGCGCGTCAAAGCTAGCACTTGATTTCCTGGTGCGACGGGCGACAATGACGTCGCGCCAGCTTCCGGTACCGAACTTCATAAAAGACGGGGAAAACCCGCTTGGCCACGGCAAGACCGTCGCTGCGCGGGAGGGACCGTTATGACGGTAGGGTTCATGCGCTGGCAGCAGCGCCGACGCGATCCAGGCCGCCCGTGGAATCGCCGTTACGACTGGAAGCGATGTAATCGCGCCGTTGCTCTGCAAAGAATTCGCCCTGTTTCGCGGCGAACTCGCCACCACGGCGCTGCAGGTGGAACACCAACAAATGATCATCGAGCCAACGTATTGCGCACGTTGTCGCGTGCGCATGCGTTGAACCACGGAGGCGCGATAGACTGAAAGGGACTCCAAGCCGGCGTAAGACTGGCCAAAGGGCATCAGCTCAGACACACCGAGGGAGGAATGCATGACGACAGTAACCCGACGTCACGTCCTCAAGAGCGGTACCGCGCTCGTGGGCGGCATGGCCGGCATCCTGGCCACCGGCCGCGCGCCCGCTTTTGCACAGGGCACGACGGTACATTGGCTGCGCTGGACCGACTTCGTTCCGGCGTCAGATCAGCTTCTGCGCAACGAAATCGCCAAGGAGGGCGAGAAGGCGCTCGGCATAAAGCTCAATATCGAGACCATCAACGCCAACGACATCCAGGCCCGCGTCACCTCGGCGATCCAGTCGGGGTCGGGCCCCGACGTCGTCTGCGTCCTCAACAATTGGGGGCAACTTTACGGCGAGAGCGTCATAGACGTCAGCGACATCGCTGAGGAACTCGGCAAGGGCCAGGGCGGCTTCTACGAAACATCCCGCGCTGTCGCCAATGACGGCAAGAAATGGATCGCAGTGCCGTGGTGCATCGTCGGCCTGCAGATCGCATACCGAAAGTCCTGGTTTGCCGAGATCGGCTACACGGATGGAAAATTTCCCCAGACGTGGGAAGAGTATCGCGAGGCCGGCAAGAAGCTGAAGGCAAGGGGACGGCCCATCGGCCAAACGCTGGGTCACACCTTCGGCGATGCACCCGCCTTCGCTTACCCCTACCTGTGGTCCTGGGGCGGCAAAGAGGTCGAAGCAGACGGCAAGACGGTTGTGCTGAACAGCCCAGCAACGGTCGAGTCGGTGAAGTTCTTGGTGGCCTTCTGGAAGGACGCCCACGATGAAGGCGGACTCGCCTGGGACGATTCCAACAACAACCGCGCTTTTCTGTCCGGGACGTGCAGCGCCACGCTCAATGGCGCCTCGATCTACATCGAGGCTCTTCGCAAGCCGGATACCTACAAGACGGAGGCAGGCGGGCAACTGAAGGACGACATCCTGCACGCCGCGCTGCCCAAGGGCCCCGGCGGGCAGTTCAGCTATCACGTCCCGTTCTCGAACCTCCTGATGGGTTATTCGAAGAACCAGGATGCGGCGAAGAAATTCCTTGGCTGGATTCACTCCAAGGACGTCTACGACAAGTGGTTCGTCTCCCAGAAGGGCTTCTCGGTCGGCCCGACCACGGATTGGGAAAAGCACAAGCTGTGGGGCGACGACCCGATCATGCTGCCCTACAAGCAAGCGGCGCGCACAGGGCGCTTCGCTGGCTACCAAGGGCCCTCTACGCGCAAGGCAGCCGAGGTCGTAACCAAGTACATCATCATTGATATGTACGCAAAGGCCGTCCAAGGCATGCCCGCCGAGGATGCCGTAAAGTGGGCAGAGGCTGAGCTCACGAAGGTCTACGTCTGAGTTAAGCCGTCCCCCTCCCCATTTTTCGTGGGAGCAAGGGAATCTTCCGGCCGACGAGGATCGAACATGGCGATAAGCGCGGTTTCCGCCACCACGCTCCGCGAGGCGCCCCCTCCGCGGCGACAGCGGTTGCTCGAGGACGAGCGCTGGCTGGCGTTCGTGCTGCTGGTGCCGACCATCGTGCTGCTCGGCATGTTCATTGCCTATCCCTTCATTCGAGGGATATTGCTGTCGGTCACCAATTCGCGCGTCGGTATGCCCGGCGACTTCGTCGGCCTCGCTAACTTCTACAAGATCTTCAATGACGGGATCTTTCGCACCTCCGTTTACAACACCTTCGTCTATACGGGCGTGACCACCGTCTTCAAGCTGGCGCTCGGGCTGTGGCTGGCCATGCTGCTCAACCGTAATTTCCGCGGCAAGGCTTTCACCCGTGCTTTCATCCTGCTGCCTTTCATTATCCCGACCGTGCTCTCGACTTTCGCCTGGAAGTGGATGTTCGACCCGACGTTCAGCGTTCTCAATTGGCTCCTCTACCATTTCGGCTTGATCACCGGTCGGATCAACTGGCTGGGCGATCCGGACCTCGCCATGATCTCGATCATCATCGTCAACATCTGGCGCGGGGTGCCGTTCTTCGCCATCAGCCTGCTCGCCGGCCTGCAGACCATCAGTCCCGAACTCAACGAGGCCGCCGCCATCGACGGCGCCAAGCCGTGGCAGCGATTCTGGCACATCACCTGGCCGCTGCTGCTGCCCGTGACCATGGTCGTGGTGCTGTTCTCGGTGATTCAGACGTTCGCCGACTTCCAGATCGTCTATGTGATGACGGGCGGCGGACCAGCCAACGCAACGCACCTGTTCGCCACCTACGCCTATCAGATCGGCATCGGCACCGGCCTCTTGAGCGAGGGCGCCGCCATCTCGCTCGCAATGTTTCCAGTCTTGTTTCTGGTCGTCATCATCCAACTTCTCTACATCCGCCGCGTGGAGGTCCGCTGAGCCATGATCGAAGGTGCAATCTGGCGAAAGTGGGTGTTCTTCTACGTCCCCATGGCGCTGTTCCTGCTTTTCCTGCTGTTCCCGTTCTACTGGATGGTGATTACTTCGGTGCGGCCGGACGGCGAGCTTTACCGGCCCTGGAATTCGATCAACTACAATCCGTTCTGGACCTGGAAACCAACCTGGGACCATGTCAGGTACCTGTTCGAGGAGACGCTGTTCGCATCGTGGCTGTGGAACACGACGTTCATCGCGCTCGCGTCAACCGCTATCTCGCTCGTGTGCGGCGTGTTCGCCGGCTATGCTCTGTCGCGGCTGAACTTTCCATTTGCCGGCAGCCTGGGCAGCGCCATCTTCATTACCTATCTGGTGCCCCAGACGCTGCTGTTCATTCCGCTGGCCGAGATCATCCGCAACTATCGATTGGGTGATACGCCCTGGTCGCTGATCCTGACCTATCCAACATTTCTTATTCCGTTCTGCACCTGGCTGATGATGGGCTACTTCAAGGCCGTGCCCAGGGAGCTCGAGGAATGCGCGCGCATTGACGGAGCCTCGCGCTGGCAGGCCATGCTCTACATCGTCATCCCGGTGGCGATTCCAGGCATCCTCTCGGCCGGCATCTTCGCTTTCACGCTGTCGTGGAACGAGTTCATCTATGCGCTTGTCTTCCTGTCCTCGCCTGCGCAGAAGACCGTGTCGGTGGGCGTCACATCGGAGCTGATCCGCGGCGATGTATTCTACTGGGGACCGCTGATGGCTGGCGCCCTGCTCGGATCGATCCCGGTCGCTATCGCCTATTCGTTTTTCGTCGAGCACTACGTCGCGGGATTGACCGGATCGGTGAAGGGCTGACAGCACCCCGGATCATGGGGATTGAAAAGCGCGCATACAGAATGCGCCCAAGTGGTTGGGAGGCAGGTGAGCGAATGGGACAGGTCGTCCTCAAGGGGATCAACAAGTTCTACGAGAGCGTGCACGCTGTCAAAGACGTAAATCTGCAGATCCGCGACAAGGAGTTCGTGGTGTTCGTCGGACCGTCCGGCTGCGGCAAGACCACGACGCTCAGGATGATCGCCGGGCTGGAAGCGATCAGCTCCGGCGATATCTCAATCGACGGCAACGTGATCAACGCACTTGCGCCCATGGACCGCGACATCGCCATGGTGTTCCAGAACTACGCGCTCTACCCGCATATGAGCGTATACGACAACATGGCATTCGGCCTGAAGATGCGCAAATTCGAAAGGCCCGAGATTGAGAAGCGCGTGCGCGAGGCGGCCGACATCCTCGGCATCGGTGAATTGCTAAAGCGCAAGCCGCGGCAGCTCTCCGGCGGCCAGCGGCAGAGGGTAGCTTTGGGCCGTGCCATCGTGCGCCACCCCCGCGTGTTCCTGTTCGACGAGCCGCTGTCGAACCTCGATGCCAAGCTGCGGGTGCAGATGCGCGTTGAGCTCAAGAAGCTGCATCTGCGTCTCGGCACCACCGCCATCTACGTTACCCACGATCAAGTCGAGGCTATGACGCTGGGTGACCGGGTCGTCGTCATGAAGGAGGGCGTGGTGCAGCAGGTGGGGGAGCCGCTCGAGCTGTATAATCAGCCCGCCAACAAGTTCGTCGCCGGCTTCATCGGCTCCCCGGCCATGAATTTCGCCGCCGTTACGGTGACCGAGGCGGACGGATCGCTGATCGCCGAGAACTCCGGCCTGCGCATCAAGCTGCCGGACGAGATCGCGCAACGCCTGCGCGGCCATATCGGGCGCGAGGTCATACTCGGTGTGCGGCCGGAGGACCTCACCGTGGTGGGTAGCGCTGATCTCGACCACCCGTGCTTCGATGCTGTGATTGAGGTGGTCGAGCAACTCGGCTCGGAAATCCTGCTCGATATGAAGGTCGGCGAGAGTATCATGGTGGCGAGCGTCGAGCCGACCGCGAGGGTGAGGGTGGCCGACAAGCTGCGCGTTGCCATGCGGCGTTCCAGGCTTCACGTTTTCGACGCGCAGACCGAGGCGGCCATCTAATGCCGGCAGTTGGCCACTTTTCCACTGGTGAGCGGGAATTCGCTCAAAACCGGTGACCTCCCTGTCACCAGCTTCAATGACGCCCGGCGAGCGCGAAGGCAGTTGGCCTAACCATTCCCGAGCCCTTTTTGCTGCGTGCTGACGAGATGATTGATGATGCCATTTGCTGCGGTACCGGAGTCCGTTATTGTGAAGGTTCGGATGCCGGCCCCATGAAGGTGGCGCCGCGCGCGCGGGGCCGGCGTCCGCAAACCTCCAGGGGAGGAAACCGCGGGAGGGGGCACGTGGGTGGCGTGGCGTGGACCATGGGGATTTGAGTGCCGCGGATGTGGTGTGCGAGCGGAGTCGAGCGGATCCAGCAAGCTGCCCGACGATGAAGGGGCTCATGGATGAGCGGCGGGTCGCATCGAACGCTGTGAATTGTCGGACAATTTGAGGCGACGGCAGGATATCTGAGGGCGTTGTGCCGTGGCCGATCGAGAGGCAGCGAACGCGACGATCAGATTTGCGGGATTGTGACGCGGTCATGAGGTGTCGACCCTGACGACGATCGTTGGGCCTGTTGGCCGATACCGTGGCGTGGCCCCGCGCTCGAAGACCTCGATGATGACAAAGCGGCCGCCGCAGCATGGACACGGGCGGGCGAGCGGCTTGGGCTCGTTGGCCTCGGCGCAGCTGGTATCCCCGGTCTCGGGCTGTGCGGCCGCCACGTCGAGTAAGCGGCGCGCGAGCGGTTTAGTCCATTGGCACTTTTCGGACATGCCGCGATTTCCGAGTTGAGTCTGCTTTCGGGGGTAAAGCGGATGTTGGATTTCGAGCCTGCCAAGGGCAGCTTTTAGCGGCGGGACCTTCGCTGTATGAGCGGTTGTGGAATGGTCGTTCCTGATGGCGGTATTCTCAGTAGTTGATCTGGGCGACGTCCCGGAGTTCCTCGGGCGTGGTCGTGCGAAAGCCGAAGAACTCGAGATAGGCTGGAATCTGCTCGAACAGCATGTCGGTGCCGATTTGAATTTCGCAGCCGCGCGCCCTTGCCGCCGCCAGAAACGGCGTTATTTCCTGTTTCATCACGACTTCGCCGACAAACGTCGAGGGTGCAATTCGATCAACGTCCATGGGCAATGGGTCACCGTCCTTCATGCCAAGGGGCGTGGCGTTGACGACAACATCGAACCCCGCCGGATCCCTGGAGCCAGCCACGATCTTCAACGTCGGATAATAGGTGCGCAAACGTTCTGCCAAACCGTTCATTGTCGCAGGATAGGCGTCGAACAGTGCAAGCTCAGCCACGCCGGCCTTTGCAAACGATGCCACAATCGCAGAGCCGACGCCGCCGCTCCCGACCACAAGCACGCGCGCACCTTCCAATACGCGGCCCTTGCGCAGAATGCCCCGAACAAAACCTTCGCCGTCGAACATGTCGCCGACAAGGCTGCCGCCCGGGCCAAGACGGATCGCGTTGCACGCGCCCGCGACCTTCGCTGTGGTCATCACCTCGTCCAGCAATGGGATTGTTGTCACCTTGTGCGGCATGGTGACAAGCGCACCATGGATATTAGAAAGCTTGAACACTAGCTTGAGGAACGCAGCGTAGTTTTCGGGCTTGCAGCCCATGGGAACGACAACGGCGTCAATACTGTACTTCTCGAAATATGGATTGTAGATCATTGGTGCCTTGAAGCTCTCGGTCGGATAGCCCAGATGGGCAATGAGCTTCGTGCGTCCGCTGATCGTCATTGGCGTGTTCCTTTTCTTATCGAGATGGCTGTGCAAGGTGGAGGACGGCGAGTTTGAACGCCGGAGCCTGGAATCCGAACTCATTTTGCGGCAGGCTTATCCAACAAATGCGCAAGACGGCGCAGCGCCAGCGCGTATCCTTGGGTTCCAAGCCCGGCGATGACGCCATCGGCGCGAAGCGAGACATAGGAGTGGTGGCGGAAATCCTCGCGCTTGTGGACGTTCGAGATGTGGACTTCGATGACGGTGGCTTCAAAGGTATTCAGTGCATCGAGGATCGCAACCGATGTATGGGTGAATGCGGCCGGATTGATCACGATGCCGCAGGCAACTTCTCTCGCTTCGTGAATCCAGTCGATGATCTCGTATTCACGATTCGACTGGTGAAAGCGAAGCTCAAGTCCGTGCTCGCCGGCGACCTTGCGGCAATCCGCCTCGACGTCTGCCAGAGTTTCGTGACCGTAGATGTGAGGCTGGCGTTTGCCGAGGAGATTGAGGTTGGGACCATTCAATACGTAGACAATGCGGCTCATAATTGGCTCCGGATCGGCAAGTTGGGTTTGTATGGATTAGCGTTGCACAGCCTAGGGACATCAGGCGCGACGCCCTTGATGCTGCGCTGGATCGCGCCCTGCACCTCGGACTGGATGCGATCCGGGATCGACGCGAGGTTGAGGCCCGCCGGCGCGCTCATTTCGGTTCTCCGGTTGCGGAAAACTGACGATCGGCAACTGTCGAGTGCGGTACACCGACGGGGCTCGATGCTTCGATCAATTCGATCCGAATGTTTCGCAACACGTGCAGCAACGTGGTTATGGCAAGAAGCAGCGACCAGCCGGACGAGATGAAATGGGTTCGAATGCCGGGGGGCATGTCAGGGTGTTGTGAAGCATTGAGTACGACGATATCGGACACCCGATCCCTGTGGGCTTCGGCCATCGCCGATGCACGCTGCACTCCGGAGGCGGGGGTCACCAGCACCGCCTTTCTCCCGATTCGTTGGGTAATGGCGCGGACCAAATCCGAAACCGATGGGTCGTCGACATTCGTGGACAGACCCGTCGTTACCGGGCGATAGCCGAGCACTTTGAGCCAATTTGAGAGCAACAGGAAAGGCAGATGGCTGCTGGGTTCCGGGATGAGGATAATTGGTTTGCCGTCGCCGAACCGCGCCTTGCCTCCGAAATAGACCGATTGCCGGGCGACCGTCATCGTATCGATCCCGGCTCCTGCCAGCATCCACGGCCAGTTTGCAACAAGCTCCACTGCAGGTGTGAGAAAATTGACGAAATCTGCCAGGGCGCCGTGGCCGTCTTGCGAGACAGGTAAAGCCAGATTGTCGCGACGCCCTTCGGAAACACCGCTCAGGAATTTCGTGACGAACCCGACACATTCATCGGTGGCCTCCCACATCATGCGATGACCGCAGCCAGGAATCACGATCAGGCGCGCCCCAGGAACAAGGCTTGCGATGAATTTGGAATTCCGCGGTGACACCAACTGGTCGAGATCGCCGGTCAACACAAGAGTTGGGGCTTTAATGTTCGGAAGCGCCTTGGAGCAATCGAATTCGACAAAAGCCTGATATTGTAAATCGGTGGCGTGCAAAGGGGTTGGCGCCGCGATCTCCCGTTGCATCTGATCTTCGGCTAGTTTCCGGTGGTTCTCGAGATATCCCGGCGAATATGTAACCTCCCAGATCCGTCGAGCGATCTCTTCCGGCTTCAGCCCGTCGAGCTCCCGCATCACCCGGACAATGGGCGCCGATGCGTATACTGCGCGTGGACCGCCGCACATCGTCGCGCAAAGCACCAGACCTAAAACCCGATCGGGAAACTGCCGAACGAATTCTTGCGCGATTGCGCCGCCCATCGAATATCCCAGAACATTGGTCCGTGCGATGTCTAAATGGTCCAGGAGGCCACCAACATCCCTGGCCATATTTGAGAGTTCATAGCCGAATGTAGGCTTATCGCTTGTACCCGTCCCGCGATTGTCAAAAAGGACCACGGTAAATCGCTCCGCCAGCGCCTCGACGAAATCGAATGGCCACGCAAGCGAACTGAGCCGATAGCCCATGATGAGAAGGAGCGGTGGCCCAGAGCCACGAACGCTGTAGGCGATCTTGATACCATTTACATCGGCGTGGCGCATCGCCATGGTGTGCCCAGCGAGTGAGCGATCCGCTCTGCAATACTCTTTCGCGCTATCAATCTCGCGCTCTCCGTTCACAGTTCACCCGCCTGATCACGGAGCACAAACTTCTGTATCTTCCCAGTCGACGTCTTCGGCAGCGCGCCGTAGACAAAAACTTTTGGGACCTTGAAACGCGCCAGGCGTGCCTGGCAAAAGGCAACGACCTCTTTGTCGTCAGGCTGCGTCGCGCCAGGCTTGAGTTCAAGGAATGCGCAGGGCGTCTCGCCCCACTTCGGGTCAGGACGGGCGACGACTGCCGCTAACATCACTGCCGGGTGCTGCGTAAGCACCTCTTCGACCTCAAGGCTGGAAATGTTTTCGCCGCCAGAGATGATGATATCCTTGGAACGATCCTTGATCTCGATCGCACCGTCCGGATGCCAAACGGCGAGGTCACCGGAGAGGCACCAGTTTCCGACGAGGGTTTTTGCAGTGGCAGCTTCGTTTTTGAGGTACCCCTTCATCACGGTATTGCTGCGCACCATGATCTCGCCGACTGTTGTGCCATCGCGTGGAACCGAAACCATTGTCTTGGGATCTGCGACCGTGACCGCCTCGACCATCGGATAGGCAACACCTTGCCGCGCCATCCTGGCAAAGCGCTCGTCGTCCGGCAGCGCGTTCCATTCCGGCTGGAAAACGCAGGAAGTCGCGGGCCCGTAGGTCTCGGTAGCCCCGTATAGATGAGTAACCCGAAAGCCGAGGGCTTCCATGGACCGGAAGACGGCGGAAGGCGGCGCCGCGCCACCGGTCGCAACCGTTACCGTGTGCTGGAACGGCACGCGCTGGTCGGCGGGCGCATGAGCCAACATATTCAGCACGATCGGCGCGCCGCAAAGATGCGTGACTCGGTGCTCTGCGATCAGCCGGAAGATCTGTGCAGGCTCGACCTTGCGCAGACATATCTGCGTTCCTCCAGCGGCAACAACTGCCCACGGATAGGACCACCCGGAACAGTGGAACATCGGCAGGGTCCAAAGGTAAATGCTGTCGAATGTAAGTCCGAAGCTGAAGCCGTTGCCGAGCGCCGAAAGATAGGCCCCGCGATGACTATAGACGACGCCTTTTGGGTCGCCGGTGGTTCCTGAGGTGTAGAGCAGGCACAGCGACTGCCATTCATCTGTAATGCCAGGCCAGTCAAAATTCGGGTCGCTGGAAGCGAGGAGCGCCTCGTAGGCATGCGTGCCTAGTGGCGCGGCCGGCAAATCAGGGGAAGCGATATCGATGACGACGATCTCTCGATCTACCTGTTGCAGCGCTTGCCGTACCAACGGTGCATATTCCGCATCGACGATCAAAACCCTGGCGCTTCCATGCATAAGCGAGAAAGCGATATTCGCGGCATCGAGGCGGGTATTCAGTGGATTGAGTACAGCTCCAAGCATCGGTACGGCAAAATGCGCTTCGATCATCTCCGGAATGTTGGATGCGATGATCACCACGGTATCGAGCCGTTTAACGCCAAGCTGCGCGAGTCCAGATGCGAGCCTGGTACAGCGATCAAGAAGCTGCGCATAGGTGTAGCGACGCTCTCCGTCGATCACCGCCAATTTGCCGGCGAAAGCGCTTGCGGCGCGGGTCAAGAAGCTGACGGGCGACAACGGGATGTAATTGGCCGGATGCCGGTCCAAATTGGCCTCGAAAGGATGCGTGTCGTTTGCACTCATTTGGATCATCACCCTCGCTTAACTGAAGTTGTAAGTCCGTAAGAAGCCATCATTCAAAGGGTCGAAACCACGTGGCCGCCGTCTGCGACAATCACGCTTCCGGTCATGTACGAACCGGCCTCAGAAGCCAGCAGCAGAAGCGGGCCTTCGAGCTCTCGTAATTCGCCAAGCCGCCGCTGTGGGATCCGCTTGATCAGCGCTTGTCCCGCGGCCTCCTGAAAAAAATCGTCGTTGAGCTCGGTCTCGAAGTAGCCGGGGGCAAGGGCGTTGACGCGAATACCGTAGCGCGCCCATTCCAGCGCCAGCGCCTTGGTCATCTGCACCACGCCGGCCTTGGAGACGGCATATGGAGCGACGGAACTTGCAACCCGCAGGCCCAGGATCGAGGCCACATTGACGATCGAACCCTTCACTTTATGCGCGACCATTCGCCGTCCAACTGCCTGCGCGACCAACCAGACTCCCTTCAGATTGGTATCGATAACCTTGTCCCAGTCGGCTTCGTTCTGCTGCAGGGCTGGTCGCGTTGCCGTCACGCCGGCGTTGTTGACGACAATTTCAACGGGACCGAAGCGCGCTTCGGCGGCGTCCAACGCGGCCTCGATGCTCGCCGCGACGGTGACGTCCATCACAACGCTTTGAGCTTGGCCTTTGGCATTGCCGATATCATCGACGGTTTTGGCCAACGCTTCCGCGCGGCGCGCACCGACAGTTACACGCGCTCCTCGCGCCGCAAGAAAGACGGCGAAAAAACGTCCGAGGCCGCTTGAGCCACCGGTAACCAGCACATGCGATCCCTCGATTGCAAATGGATCAGTCATCGCAAATCTCTCGCAGGCAGGAGACGTGGCATCAGGACACCTTGTCCCAGACGAGAATTGACCGCCCCATGGTGCCATCCAGATAGCTCTTGTAAGGGGCGGTCGTGATCGTCAGCGTATCCCCCTCCAGTACGAAGTGCCGAATCTGGTTGGTGCCGGTCCACGCCTGGTTCCACGACGTATCGATGTGATGCACCACGACATTCTCCCCCAATGAAAATGTGCCGGCATAGGCGACCATGGTGCCGAGCAATTGCACGCCTTCTTCGTCAGTGGGCACCACGTCGCGAGGCGCCACGCGGTCGTCGCGCGTGAAGATGGCGTACATCCTGCCGTCCGGCGCATAACCGATATAGCCGACCGGGGCTTCACCGAACTGATTGTGCCGTTGTCCGTCGGACAGGCGTTCGCGAACGTAACTTCGCAGTTGCCAGGTTCCGAGCACCGGGCAATTGGCCGGTGGTTTGCCGGGCCTTACCGAGGCCAGGATATCCTCGTCTGTCATCATATCAATTTCCTCCATGAGTGGGTGGACCGGACAACATCCGGGACCATCATCGGCGCAATCGGCAGTTCAAACATCGAAGAACACGGTCTCCCGATCGCCCTGAAGATGAATGTCGAAGGTGTAGATGATCGCGCCGTCCCGTTCCGATCGAGGCGCTACCAACGTTTTGCGCCGTTCGGGCTGTTCGATGATGTTCAGGACAGGATCGTCGGAATTCGCCGCTTCCTCGTCGCCAAAATACATGCGCGTGGCGAGGCCGATATTGATGCCGCGCGAGGCCAGCCAAAAATTGACGTGAGGCGCCATCGCCTTGCGGCCCTTGCGGCCCACCACGCTTCCCGGCTTGATGGTTCGGATGGTGTAAAGTCCGGTGACGAAGTCGGTCCCGGTGCGGGCCCAACCTCGGAAGCCATGATCGAGTGCTTTATTCTGCGTGTCAGCCGGATGATTGTAGCGACCGGCCGCATTCGCCTGCCATGTCTCGACCAGCACGTCCTTTGCCACGTGGCCTGCGCCATCGAAGATTCGTCCCTCGATGATGATGCGTTCGCCCGCGACATCCGGACCAGCGATGTTGCCGCTGAAATTGTTCTCGAAGATCTCAAAGCCCGCTTGCTCCGGTATGAGACCGATATGCACGTAGGGGCCGGCCGTTTGCGATGGTGTCTCCGGCAGATAGGATGGAATGAAGGGGGGCGGTGTCATGTCAGCCTCCCTGAAGCTTGTTTTCGAACAAGGTCTGGCGGCGTCCCCGCAACACAATATCGAAGCGGTAGGCGAGGCACTCCAGTGGGCGCGATGAATTGAGGTCGAGTCTTGCCGTCAAACGATCGGCCGCCGACTTGTCGGGGATGGTCGCGATGATCGAATCGTGGGGAATGAGCGGGTCCCCCTCGAAATACATCTGGGTGATCAGTCTTTGTACAAAGCCTGTTCCGAACACCGAAAAATGGATGTGGGCCGGCCGCCAGCTGTTGATGCGATTCCGAAAAGGATACGCGCCGGGCTTGATCGTCCGGAAGAAGTAATAGCCCCGCTCATCGGTCAGCATCCGACCGCAGCCGCCAAAATTCGGGTCGATCGGGGCGATATAGGTGTCGTTGCGGTGGCGGTAGCGTCCGCCGGCATTGGCCTGCCATACTTCGACGAGCGTGTTGGACACCGGTTGGCCATTGCCGTCGAGTACGTAGCCGTGGACGATCGTCTGTTCGCCGATCGCCTCACCCTGTTTGGCATAATTGAGGACGAGATCGTTATCGAGTGGGCCGAGTTCGTCGGCAGAAAATATCGGGCCGGTTACCTCCGATAACGAGTTTTGCAGAGACCAAAGAGGGATCCGCGGTGAGCGCAGGACGCTCGTCTTGTAAACGGGCGTGTGCGCGGGAGGATGAATATCGCGATTGCGCTGATGAAACTCGGCTTGGGGCGTCATGCTGCCAGAACCTCTTATGCCTGGTTAACTATCGGGAACCCGCTGCCGGCTTCGTTCGGTCTTCTTCGAAGGCGGTAGCTTCACATTTGGGCGAGATACACCGCGCAATCACTCGACGTTGCGGCTCTCCATCGGCTCTTCAGGTCGCATTCCGCCATCAAGTGGGAACGACGGCTGCCCCACCTGAGGCCTGGGCCCGCATCCTCTCGTAGTCTGCCTTCGCCATTGGAACGGCGTCGCAATTCCCGAGATCGTTGATATTGATCCGGTAGGTTTCCCGGGCAGTCACAGCCGCCAGCGCTGCGATCACGGTGATGCCGAAGGCGATCGCCCCGACGGTGAGCGGGATGTTGGTCGAGCCCGGAGGCGCCACGGTCGCAAACAGTGCGGGAAGCAACGCCGTAATCGTTGTCCCGGTGTTCTGGGATATCGCCATCGCCGAGACCCGGGTTCGTGTCGGGAATAGTTCAGGGTAGAAGCTCGGGAAGATAGCGTTGTAGCCCTGGTAGACGACGCCCCACATCAACAGCGACATGAAGATTGCCAGCGGCACGTTGTGGATGCTGATCGCGTACAGATAGCCGAACGAAAGCAAGCCGGAACACAGGGCGCCGATGATAATTGGCGGCTTACGGCCGACCTTGTCCGACAGGTTGCCGACGAACGGGATAACGAACACGGCCAGCATGTTGCCGAGGACGGGAATCCACAGGTAGACATCCTTTTCGAAGCCGATTCCGTAAGCCGGTTGGACCGCATAGGCCGCGCCGAATATCGTGGCGACAACCGGGATGACGTTCATCAGCGCCATGCAAACGACACGTAGCATGTCCTTCCAGCTCAGCCTGAAGGCCTGGACGATCGGCGCTCTCGGAACGGTGCCTTGTTCGTCCTCTTTGGCAAATGCTGGCGTCTCGTCAACTTCACGGCGGATGATGTAGCCGGCGATGATGACGAAGAAGCTGAGCAAGAAGGGTATCCGCCAACCCCAGCTATTGAAGGCCTCGGTCGGCATGTAGGCTGCCAGGGGCAAGAAAACCGCTGCCGCAAGAATCTGCCCAGCCTGTACGCCTTGCAGCGCAAAGCTGGCGTAAAATCCGCGCCGGCCGAATGGAGCATGCTCCAGGATCATTGAGCTTGCTCCGGATATCTCTCCGGCCACGGCAAAACCCTGGATCAGGCGCAAGATAACAAGAAGCACCGGCGCCAGCACACCGACCTGCTGATATGTTGGCAGGAGGCCGACGGCCATCGTCGAGATGCCCATCAGGAACATGCAGACAATCAGCACGGTTTTCCGGCCATGGGTGTCGCCCCAGTGTCCGAGAACGAAAGCCCCGATAGGCCGGGCAACGTAACCGACGCCGTACGTCGCCAACGAAGCGACGATGGCGACGGTAGGATTGTTCGACGGGAAAAATATCTGCGGAAATACCAGCGCCGCTGCAGTCGCGTAAATGAAAAAGTCGTAGTATTCGAGCGCCGATCCGATCCATCCGCTGGCGGCGGCTTTCTTTGACTGGCGCGCATCATGTTCGGTTCGAGCTGGTGAACTTGCCATGTTGGTTCCTCCCAATGTGTTTGCTGACGGTCCCTTTTGCGGGCTTCTTTGAAAATTGCGGGCAGCTATCCGAGCGCTTGTTTCGTCTCGGCTTTCCAATTCAGGGATCGACGGATGTGCATTCCACTATCGACTTGGATTGCGACGCCGATCGAAAGCAGCGCCAAGATAGATCAGCGGCGGCATAACACAATTACCCAGTTATTCGACAAACAGAACATTATGTTAATTGTTGAGCTTTGCGACTTCAGGTTCCGTGGCCGCGGATGCGCTCTCGGCGATCGAAAGCAGTAGCGGCTGGTCTTTAATCCCGCCTGGAAGCGAGGTGGCTTCGTCGCAACCCGCGTCGCACCATTGCAGTGACTAAGGGAAGTTTTTCATGGACACTTGCGAAGTGGCGGCCGCCGCAGACGATAGGGAGATCGGGTATTGTGCAAGTCGTCGGCACGCAGTCTAAACCACGAGCTCAATCCGAAACGGACGGCTTCGCGAGATCAACGCGAATGAGAACCAATCCCCGGATTGCTCCGGGGCGATTTATGAGCAACGCTCGCATCATTTGCTGATAAAGGCTTGTGGTCAATATTAATTACGGACAACTTTTCCGTTAGATGGATCGACCTGCGGTCTAGCTTCTCTTGGTACGAATACCGGCGGACCACCGTTGAGGCCGCATGTCTGGGGTTTCTGGCAAATGATGACGCTGCGCCAGGTCGAGGTTATCCGGGCGGTCATGGTGACAGGCACCATTGGCGGTGCGGCCAAGCTTCTTAATGTGTCAGCACCCGGCATTAGCCGGCTGGTGAAATATACCGAGAGATCGCTCGGCATCAGATTCTTCCAGCGCCAGAACGGGCGTTATTTTCCGACGCCCGAAGCGCAGAATATTTTTGAGCAGATCAACGGTGTCTACAAGAAGGTCGATGATCTCACCGAGATCATCTCCAAGATCGGACAGGGTGCGTTGTCAGAGTTGCGCATTGGTTCGGTGCCGAGCATTTCCCAGGTTATGGTGCCCCGCGCGATCGAGCGCGTCCGGCGGCGTTACCCTGACCTGCGAGTCGACATCAACGTCCTCAAAATCGAGGAGGCGATCGATTTTCTGCTGCTTGGCAGAGGTGATTGCGTTGCGATGAGCTATCGGCTCGATCACTCCGGCCTCGACTTCCTGCCGCTTGCGTCGGGCGAGTTGTTTTGCATCGTCCCGGTCGGGCATCCCCTCGCAGGCCGCAAGCAAATTTCTGCGGCGGAAATCGTCCGCTATCCGCTGATCGGCATTGACCCAACTGATCCCTACGGGCGCATCATGGCCGAAATCTTCGCGCGCAAGAAGCTCAACTACGACATCACCATTCGTGCGCGGTTCGGCACGACGGTCTGCGCGCTGGTCAAGGCGGGGCTCGGTATCGCCGTGATCGATCAATTCACCGTCGCGCATGGCGGCTTCCCTGGTGTCGAATTGCTGCGGATCGTCGAATCCACCAAATTCGACACTTATATCGCGGTGAAACGCGGCGTGCCGTTGTCGCTTTACATCGAACATTTCATCCATTGCTTGCGTTTGGAAATGCAGGCCGACGGGCCTGGTCGAAATGGGTCAGTGAAGGCCGCCGCTTTGCGGCTCACCAAAAAATAACAAGATGTTATGTTTTCTGCACGTCAAGGTAATTGTGTTAGATCATTGATGATCTATATTGGCCGCCGCGTTGATGGCTGCGTGCATTCGATCCGCTTGCGGAGCAGGCGTCTACTTGCCGTCATTGCCATCGCGAGACGCCGCTGCTGGAGCAACTCGCATGGCCAAACATTCGATCGCCACGGTCTCGCTGAGCGGCTCGCTCGATGAAAAGCTGCGCGCCATCGCCGGCGCCGGCTTCGACGCGGTCGAGATTTTTGAGAATGACCTGTTGACCTTCAACGGCAGCCCGCGCGACGTCGGGAAGCTCTGCCGCGACCTTGGTCTTTCCATTTGCGCGTTCCAGCCGTTTCGCGATTTTGAGGGCATGCCGGAGCCCCAGCGCACCCGCAATTTCGCGCGCGCGCAGCACAAGTTTGACTTGATGCAGGAGCTGCAGACCGACTTGCTGCTGATCTGCAGCAATGTTTCGCCAGCCTCACTCGGCGGAATCGATCGCGCCGCCGCGGATTTCCGTGCCCTGGGCGAACTTGCGGCGTCGCACGGCCTGCGAGTCGGTTTCGAGGCGCTGGCCTGGGGACGTCACGTCAACGACTATCGCGACGCCTGGGAGATCGTGCGGCGCGCCGATCACAAATCGATCGGGATCATTCTCGATAGTTTCCACGCGCTGGCGCCGGCATTTCCGGTCACCGCGATCCAGTCGATCCCCGCGGATCGGATTTTTCTGGTGCAGCTTGCGGACGCACCGAAGCTTGGCCTCGACGTGTTGTCCTGGAGCCGGCACTTCCGTTGTTTTCCGGGCCAGGGCGATCTGCCGATCGGAGCCTTCATGGCAGCGATAGCGGCGACCGGCTACGCCGGCCCGCTGTCGCTGGAAATATTCAACGACCAGTTCCGCTCCGGCTCCGCGGTCCGCACCGCCACCGACGGCTTGCGTTCGCTGATTCTGCTGGAAGATCAGTTGACCCAAAGCCCATCCGGGGCCCCCGCGGCCCGGTTGCAGCCGAAAGCACAGAGCCGTGGCGTCGGATTCGTCGAATTCGCCGTCGATGAAGTCAAGGCTAGGGAGCTGTCCGCGCTGTTTGGCCAGCTCGGCTTTCGCAAGACCGGTTTCCACCGCAGCAAGGACGTCGAGCGCTGGTCGCAAGGCAATATCGAACTTGTCATCAATTGTGAGGCAGACGGTTTTGCCCATTCGCACTATATCACACATGGCCCG
This sequence comes from Bradyrhizobium erythrophlei, assembly GCA_900129675.1. Classification (GTDB taxonomy): domain Bacteria; phylum Pseudomonadota; class Alphaproteobacteria; order Rhizobiales; family Xanthobacteraceae; genus Bradyrhizobium; species Bradyrhizobium erythrophlei_A. Next base: position 5,606,570 of record FSRD01000001.1, read on the forward strand.
GGAGTCTGTGCCATCGCGATCGATGTCGATGATTCCGCGAAGACCATGACGCGTGCGGAAGCGCTGAAGGCACACACCTTCTATCAGCCGGTCGGGCCCGGCGAACTTCAGATTCCAGCTATCCGGGGCGTCGGCGGCAGCTTGCTGTATTTCCTGGAGGCCGCGGGCAAGAACTGGGACACCGATTTCGAAGCGTTGCGCAGCGACGCGGCGACCGACCGTCTCATTGCGGTCGATCATATCTCGCAGTCGATGCCCTATGACGAGATGCTGTCCTGGCTGTTATTCTACACCGGAATCCTCGATCTGCAGCGCTCGCCGCAGATGGAGATCGCCGATCCGGTTGGGCTTGTGCAGTCCCAGGCGCTGATTAACGGCGATCAGGGCCTGCGCGTGATCTTGAACGGCTCGTCGGCAACGCGAACGCTTTCGGCGCGGTTCATCAACGAATTCTTCGGTTCCGGGGTCCAGCACATTGCATTCTTGTGCACCGACATCTTCGCAACCGTTGCGGACATGCGGGCCCGCGGCGCGGACTTCCTGAAGATTCCCGACAATTATTACGACGATATCGAAGCCAAGTACGATATAGACGCGGCGACGATCGCGGCGCTACGCGACAACCAGATTCTGTACGACCGCGAAGGCGAGGGCGAATTCTTCCAGATCTACACTCACACGTTCGACGAACGGTTCTTTTTCGAGATCGTCCAGCGCCGGAACTATCAGGGTTTTGGCGCTGCCAATGCCGCCGTTCGCCTCGCCGCTCAGACACGTGAATCGCGGCCGTTGACCATTCCCCGCGCTTAACGTGGAGCATGCATACAGTGAACAGTTTTCGAATTCCGGTTGCGGCAATCAAGTCGTGAAATTCTCTTCGTTTGGAACCATTTTGGAACTGTTTCGAACGTCAGATTGCCTATGTGTGTCAGATCGCCTGTGTGGATGGCTGCTGCCCGGGTCGCAGGGCGCGGAAATTTGAATTGTCGAAGTGGCAATTTTGGAACGGCAGCTGTTCGCGCAAAGCTGCCGTTCAAATGCAATAGCCATCTCGTAACTGATAAGGAATGAGTAGAAATGGAGTCAGTTGGCACTGATAAGCAAATAAGCAAATATCGAAATCCTTATCAGTTTGCGGCTTTGGGCCTGTTTCGCTACCACATTGTCGGCTGTCGGTTTGTAGCTCTCCGGCCGGCTCAGAAAGCTTACCTTACGAGCGAGTGCCGTCGCGCTGTTGTTGTCAGCATCTTTGTCCAAGGCTTGGTTTTGCTGAGCAAGCGTGGAAAGCGCCATGACCAATTGAGGCCGCGGCCGGTTTGATGCTAATCAACAATATGCCTGTCGGGGCCGATAATTTTAGGACCTTGCAAGGGTCGCCCGTCGTGCCGTTTCAGAACAGAACCGATGCCGGTCGGAAGTTGGCGAAGGAACTTCTCAAGTACAGGAGCCGCCACCCCGTGGTCCTGGCGCTTCCCAGAGGCGGCGTTTCGGTCGCGGCGGAAATCGCCGCCTCTCTCGATGCTCCACTTGATTTGATACTTGTCCGCAAGATCGGTCTGCCAAGCCAGCCGGAACTTGCGATGGGGGCCGTCGTGGACGGCGATAAGCCGACCGTCATTCGCAACAATGACGTTATCGAGTTATCTGGCGTGAGCGAGCGAACGTTCCAAAAGGTCTGCAGCGAGGAGCACGCCGAAATAGAGCGGCGACGTCAACGCTATCTGGGCGGTCGAGCAAGGTCAGAAGTAAGAGGGAAAGTGGCGATCATCGTCGATGACGGGATTGCGACCGGCGCAACGACGCTTGCAGCAATAAGAGCCGTTCGCAAGCGGGAGCCGAAGGAACTGGTGCTCGCGGTGCCCGTGGCGCCGGTTGATACCGTCGAGAAGCTGCATTCCGAAGTCGATGCAATCGTTTGCCTGGAAACGCCGCGGGATCTTGGCGCGATTGGATATTTTTACCGCGATTTTCGGCAGATCAGTGACGATGAGGTTATCGCTATTCTCAAACGATTTCCTGCGATCAAGCCGGCGCAAGCGCCATGAGAGCCGATGCCGAGCGTGTTGCACGGACCGGGTAAGGTGCTGCCCGCGCCTGGCTGATGGACGCCACCGCCCATTTGCTGCGCTGAGAGGACCGATCACAAAGCCGGCAGTGTAGTACCGCAGCCGCAGACCGAATCCTGATCCCGAATTGGCCTAACCGTAAGCGGCTATCTCTCATACCAACCGACGAGGATCGCTTCCGCGATCACAAATTTGCGTGCTTCCCGCTCGACGTCACGGCAGGACGCATTGGCCTGTGCCCGAAGATGGTCCGTCGAGAGGGCAAGAAGCCGGAAGTGATAGTGGTGTGGCCCATGGCCGTGCGGCGGACAAGGGCCGCCATAGCCCGCTTTCCGAAAATCGTTGAAGGCCAGCTTTCTCTTTGTGTTCTGCCCGGCCCCCTCCGCAAGCTCCGTTACGGTCGCAGGAATATCGTAGACCGCCCAATGATGCCATGTCCCGGCGGGCGCATCGGGATCATCGCAGAGCAGGACAAGACTGCGCGTCCCTGCAGGCGCGCCGGACCATTGCAAGGGTGGCGAGAGGTTTTCGCCGTCGCAGGTAAAGCGTCGTGGAATTGCTGCACCATCGGCGAAGGCGCTTGAAACAAGTTTCATGGCTCTCTCCATCAGGCTGCAGGAGGCATCGGCGCGGGCTTGACGTGCTCTTCCAGATCCGCCTCGGCGCAGCGAGCGAACATCGATTGCCGTACCTCGTCGCGTAGCCGAACGAGCGTGATCAGATTGCAGAGCCGTAGTTCGATCTTGCCGGTGCGGAGTCCAAAAGTCTGCTTAAATCTGGAAGTTCATTGAGCATTGACCAAAATCAACCCGGTGTACAAAGGAGGGTTCCTTGGCCAGTGAAGGTAGAGTGACGCACAAGACGCGTGAAAAACCTGCTGCAGAATAGTTTGCCATGCGACCGATCTTCCATCCGAGCCTGGTCAACGGTCGCTACGGCGACCCGACGGTCTATGTGGAGACGCTGTTCAAACCGCACAGTGTGCTGTTCGATCTCGGAGAAATCGCTTCACTGTCGCCGCGGAAGATACGACGCGTCGACCAGATCTTCGTCTCGCATGCGCATATCGATCATTTCATTGGCTTCGATCATCTGCTCCGTTTGCTTGTGGGACACGAGAAAACAGTACACCTTTACGGCCCGGCCGGCTTTGCCGAGTGCGTCTATCACAAGCTTCAGGCCTATCGATGGAACCTGGTCGAGAGCTACGGCTCCGATCTAGTCTTCGTTGTGAGCGAGCTCGAGACGCCGAACTCCATCTCTACCAGGCAGTTCCGGTTGAAGAGGGCTTTTGCCGCGGAACCGTCGGCGTCGAAAACAACTCTTGACGGCGTACTCTGTGACGAACGGACCTGCCGCGTCTCAGCCGCCATCCTCGAGCATCGTACGCCCTGCCTCGGCTTTGCCCTGCAGGAAGCGGCCCATGTCAATATTTGGAAGAATCGCTTGTCCGAGCGCGGGCTTCCTGTCGGGCCGTGGCTGCGGTGGCTCAAGCAGGCCGTTGTGGAAGGCCGTCCGGACGATTATTTGATACCGATCGATGGAGCTGCGACTTCGGAAGGTCGCCTCGAGCGGCTCGGCAGCCTGCGTGACCTCCTGACGGTCACTGCCGGTCAGAAGATTGCCTATATTGCCGATGTCACCGACACGCCGGCCAATCGTGCCGCCATCGTGGCGCTCGTTCAGAATGCGGATATCCTCTTCATTGAGGCGGCATTTGCGGGGGCGGACGCCGCATTGGCGAGGGACCGGGCCCATCTTACAACCACGGCTGCGGGAGAAATTGCGCGGGAAGCCAATGTGCGCCGCGTTGAGCCGTTTCACTTCTCTCCGCGCTATGCGGGAGCGCAGGAGCGGATGCTGGCCGAGGTGATGACGGCGTTCAGGGATCCCACACCTGACGCAAAGACCTGAGTGGTATTTCATGCCCGAGGAAAGACATTTGCCGGCTGGGCATCGGAAATCGGTGCGGGTCTTTTTATGCGGAGATGTCATGTGCGGCCGCGGCATCGACCAGGTGTTGGCGCATCCCTGCAGTCCCGAGATTTACGAACACTATTTGCGATCGGCTGAGGGTTACGTGCTGCTCGCCGAGCAGGCGAACGGGCCCATTCCGCGGCGCAACGGGTCGTCCTACGTTTGGGGTGCTGCACTGGGCCAGTTGGAGCGCATGCAGCCGGACGCGCGGATCATCAATCTCGAAACGGCTGTGACCCGCAGCCACGACCGCGTGAACAAGGGCATCAACTACCGCGTGAGCCCCGAGAATGCAGAATGTCTCGCGGCGGCCAAGATCGACTGCTGTGTATTGGCCAACAACCATGTGCTCGATTGGGGCCGCGCCGGCTTGCTGGAGACGCTGACGACCCTGCAGAAACTCAACGTCAAGGCGACGGGCGCAGGACGCAACGATCACGAAGCGCGTGCACCCGCAGTGCTGAACGTTGGCAAAGCGCGGCTCTTGATCTTTTCGTTTGGATCGACATCGAGCGGCATCCCGCTCGAGTGGGCTGCGACACCCGACGCTCCAGGTGTCAACTTGCTGCCTGACCTGTGTGAGGCGAGCGCGTTGGAGGTCGCTGACCGGGTCATGTCGCTCAGGCGGCCGGGCGATCTCATCGTCGTTTCGATCCATTGGGGATCCAATTGGGGATATCACATCCCGGAGGAGCAGAAGATTTTGGCCCGGGCCCTCATCGATCAGGCGGGCGTGTCGATCGTTCACGGGCATTCTTCGCATCATCCGAGAGCGATCGAAATCTATCGAGACCGCCTCATTCTCTATGGCTGCGGTGATTTTCTGAACGACTATGAAGGGATCCATGGTTACGAGCGCTACCGTGACGACCTGGCCTTGATGTATTTCGCCGACCTGGATCCGACCAACGGAAGCCTCCATGCGCTCAAACTGGTTCCCCTGCAGATCAAGAACTTTCGTCTCTCCATTCCATCGTGGCGGGACATCGAATGGATCCAGCAGACACTGGGTGGGAGATGTCAGCAGTTCGGAACAAGGGTCATTCCGGATTCCGAACGGCAGCTTGTAGTTATCGGGCCTGGGGCAGGGACCTAGCTCTGGTCACAATACCTCCCGTGGACCGCTGTTGGCGGCGAAGCGGGCATTCCAGCCCGAATCTACACCCAATCAGGACGGCCCGCAGCGGCACGCGCGGCTACATGGAATTGTCTCACGCGTTCCAAATCCTTGGCGTGAGAGCCTTCCCTATCCGTTTTCGTCTTCGAATCCACGCCGGCCGGCCGAACCATGCCTATCGCTTGCGCGACGTTGTCGGGACCGAGGCCTCCGGCGAGGATGACGGAGGTTCCGACTGCTTTGACGATGCGTCGGCCGATGCTCCAATCGTGGGGCACGCCGAGCGCGCCGATCTGCTTGTCCGAGGGGCGGTGGCTGTCAAGCAGGAGATAGTCCGCAACGCCCTCATAGCTCCGAGCGATGCGGACGCTTTCCTCCCCGTAGACCGGCACGCTCCGCATGATCAGGCTGCCCGGCAGCACAGCTTTGATTGTGCCCACCTGATCCAGAGCGAGCAGCTCAGGCGCTGCGCCAAGGTGGACGATCGCCGGCTGAAGCGCGCGCGCCCATTCGATGATCAAGTCCGCTCGCGCCGTGAGAAACAGCGCCGAAAACCTCGTCGGCGCCGCTATCGCGGCTGCAATATCCGCCGCCCGAGAGAGCGGCTGTTCGCGCGGAAACTCGCCGTCGCCGACCAGAACCCCTACGTGGTCGATACCGATCTCCGAAACCTCCCGCGCTTCGGCCGGGCTGGAAATCTCATAGATCTGGGTCAGCATGGAGCAAATCCCCAATTGTGCCGAACGCGACGGCGAATTTGGGCGGTTTGCGGGCCGCCCGCGCCTATTCAAGGTTGTACTTCAACGGTCGAACCGCGCCCAGCGCCGGAGCGGGTCTGCCGCTTTCTCGTCCAAGCCTGGCCGGCGCGGCCTTGCCGACGGGTTCAGGCCCGCCGCGGGCGCTCAACACGCTGCGGGATCCGCTCGATCCCTAGGCACGAGCGATCGCACGTGCCTAGGCGTATTTGCGACCGGAGGGCACAGTTGCGCCCCGAAGCTCTACGGCTTTTGATGGCTCCGGCGATTCCGGGCTTCTAGATGAGTGCCTGAAAGGGAGATCCAATTCTCTCTTGGCAAGCCCGGTTCGACTTCGCCCTTCGGTCATCCCGGCTCGTTCGGACACCTGTGTGTACCGAAAACCTCATCCGAGTGTAATGCCGCGTTGGAATCGCCTCTAAGCTGGCGGGATGATTGGCCTGTTCTGCTTCGCTCTGGCCGTCCTGGCCTCGCCATTCAGGTCGAAGTTACGGCTTGAAGCCGAGAACGCGGTGCTTCGACATCAATTGAATGTTTTGACGCGCAGGCCGCGTGGTCGCGTTCGGCTCACGAACCATGATCGCTGGTTCTTTATCCAGCTGTATCGCTGGTTTCCGGCAATCCTGAAGGTTCTCACGGTCATTCGGCCCGAGATGCTCGTGCGTTGGCACAGAGCCGGATTTCGCTGCTACTGGCGTTGGAAGTCGCGCCCACGGGCAGTTCGCTTAGGTATCTCGGTTAACCGATCCGCCGTCCTCGCCGGCTTGGGTCACAGAGTCCGACATCGATGTTTACGTCGCTGAGTTCACGCGGAGCGGGTTCCGCGGCCCCTTGAGCTGGTGGCGCAATATCGATCGCAACTGGGAACTCATGGCCGCCTTTGGTGAGGCGACCGTGACTATTCCCGCGCTTTACATGGCGGGCGACCGGGATTTTGTTGCCGACATCTTTTCCCAGTTCATTGCTGAGCAGTCAATGGTTCCCAAGCTCCGGCCGCCGATCATGCTGCCCGGCTGCGGCCATTGGACCGAGCAAGAGCGTGCACCGGAGGTCAGCGCAGCCATGATCGACTTCCTGCGAAGCTTGTAGGCGAGGAGCGAACGCAAACAAACGCCTCGATGCCGCCAAGCGCACTGTGAAGTTCTGCTTTATGGCCCATCAACACTATCGGCAGTAGTCGCTCGCCGGAAGCGGTCGCAGAATCTGAATTGCAAATCAGGAGCAACGTCGAGACCCACGATCCGCGATATCCCGTATTCCCATGATTGTTGCAGAGAACCAAGGAGCCCGCCGTGATCGCAGAAACGAGAACCATGAAAGCACTCCGCAACGTGGTCTTCGCACTCACCTTAACCTCAAGCCTGGTAGGTGTTGCTTCCATGACCAATTCATCCGCTGCCCAATCGAAACGATAGTAACAACGATGGAGTCGTACCATGACGCCGCAAATCCCTGGATACCTCCTGTCATTCGATTCGACCGTCCGGCCCGTCGTGACGATCATTGCGCTGAGCCTCATCTGGTTGGGCGCCGCGCGCATGCCGGCCTCCGCGAATTCGCGTTACTTGACTGCTGGCGTGCTATCGGCGGTGCTCATCGGCTGGCTGGCAGTCGCCCAGTATCTCGGCGCGGCAAATACGTATTTCGCAAACACAGAGAGAGCGGTGCCAATCATATTGTTCGGTTTGCTGATCCCGCTTGCTGTCGCCGCCATTGCCTTGTGGCGGTCGGATAGCATCGCAAGCCTGGTCTCCGCGATCCCGCTGCATTGGCTCGTGGCGGCTCAGGTCTACCGCGTCGCGGGCGGTGTGTTCCTCGCGCTTTCGGCTGACGGACGGCTGCCCTGGCAATTCGCGCTGCCGGCGGGCATTGGGGACGTTACGACGGGCTGCATTGCCGTCGTCGTGGCTGTGCTGTTGGCACAAAACGCAATTGGCGCACGCAGGGCAACATACGCCTGGTGCCTTTTCGGAATCGCCGACCTCGTCGTGGCAGTCACGATGGGGGCAATGACCTCTCCGGGACGGGCACATCTCTTCGCCTTCGATGCGCCGAACCTCCTCATCTCATCCTATCCGCTGGTCATGGTGCCCACCTTCGCCGTTCCGTTGGCCCTGATGCTGCATGGCCTCGTTTTGTGGCGGCTGCGGCGGGAGACCCCGGCGACAAGCCGGTTGGTGGCGGCGTGATTGTCTCTCGCCTGACCAAATGAGAGGGCGGCCAGGCACCTTATCCGTCAATTGAGGAAGAGAGCCATGTCAAGCAACAAGCCGACCAAAATCGATGACGTCTTGCTGATCGTGCAGGTCGTCCAAGTCACGGGACGCCTTGGACTTTCGATGGCAGGCGCGATGTGCGGGACCTTCGTAGCGGCGCAACTAACCATGACCAACGCCGAGCTGTTCGATTCCGCGGGCTTTATCGCCCTGATGATTCTGGTCGGGATACTCGGCTTCTATCTCGGCATCGATCTCCCGCGTCTGCGCGCTTCACTCACCGAGCCTGAGATCGACCGCCAAAGAATGGATTCGACCGAACTGCTTTCCAAGATCGGAACGTTTCTTGCCGCCATCGCTGCGCTGATTTCGGTCTGTGCCTTCGTGTTCGACGAGACCCTGCGACGCAGCTTCGAATACATGATTGCGTGCTGGTGGATGATTGGCGTGGTCCTCCAGATAGGCGCTGGTTTGATCAGGCGCATTCGTCTTGCGAGAGCGGCGCGTTGATTAGTTTGGTTATCAGAAGCGCCTATCCCGGCAGTTCCGCATGGCGATCTGAGATATAACGCATGGATAGTAGCTAAGGTCTGAAAGACGGTGGTTCGTCTTCAGCTTCGAGCCGCTTTCTCTCCCAATATTCCATATTTTCGGCCCTATTTGCTTTGCGGGATCGGATTACTCGGGCGACCTCCTCCGGCATGGGATGGGCGACACCCGAGAGCTTATTGCGCCAGCCCGTTCGACGCCGAGCGTAATGCGCTGTTGCCGTTGCAGTGGTCTTATGACCTGCACTTGCCGCCACTTCCTCGGGCGACATCCACGTCTTGGCCGTGGCCATGCCAGCGTGGCGGGTCGAGTAGGGCGCCACGCGTTTCATGCGGATCTGCTTGCAAGCCCTCGCGATTCGCGACGCCAATTTTGCCCATAACCTACGAAAGCTCTCAGCGTCCTTCGCTCGCGTCTTTAACGTTGCTAGGAGATCGAAAAGGTCACTAAGTCCGCTCGCACCGTAGTCTCGCAGGTCGAGCCGGCGGTGTGATCCCAACGCTCTTCCGTTTGTAGCCTTTCCATTTCTGATTATTAGAATGTTGTTCTGGATGATCGCCCTCAGCCACTCTCCTGGGCGCATGAAGAGGATGACATTATGATTGAGCAGTCGAGCAGCCAGCCTGTCGTCAGGGTGACGGCCGTCCATTAATCGACCAATCAAGCGAGCGAACAGGTGTTCCGGGATCGTCCGTCGTTTTAGCGCGGATGTCCGGCGGGGACCCGATTTCCGAGCCCTGGGACCTTGCTTAAGGCGGGCGAGAAGATCCTCACCCCCCTCCAACTCACTTTCAGCATCCTCGATCGCAAGGCCGAGCGCTGCGCGATATTGCCGAATTGTGGCTCTCGACCAGTGGTCATGTTTGCCCACGAACCAGTCGATCACGTCCTCGATGCAGCCGGGATGAACGCCCGCGCACCTACACAGGCTCAGATAGCGCTTGCGATAGCTGGTCTCTGTGCCGTGCGTTCGATCAACCGTCAGTCCGGTGACGTCTTGTCGGTCTCTCGGCGGTGGTCTTGTCGAAGGAGATGTCGCCGAGTCCGCTGATGACGAACGCCTCGCGCGCGAAGGCTTTGGTCGGATCCAGAAGATGCTCAAGAAACCGGCGATAGAGATTATTCGTCTCGCCGAAATACACGACGTCGTGACTGGCCAGGATGTAGGAGGCGGCGACCGATGCGTTGGCGGCCACGAGGTCGCGCGCATGCAGCATCGGGAATGAGCAGACCGCGAGGCGGCTGGCGTCATCGAAGACTTCGCGAACGCCGGCGATGCCACCAGCCGGGTGATGTATGATGCTGGTGCAGCTGTTCAGCGTGGAGTTCTGAGTGTTGAAAAAAGACATGTTGCGATCCCTTTGGAAAAGGGACCGGACGTCTGATTGGATCTCCGGAGCAGGCGGCCGCCGGATGTGGAAGTTATGGTTACCGGGTATCTTCCGTCCCGTGGATTGGCTCGAACGAACCTTCGTCCGGACGGTCGTCGTCTTGGTCGATCCGGTCACCTCGCACCGATTAAGGAGGCCGGCCGTGGTGGAACAGGATCGGTTCGAGAAAGATCTGGTTGACCCGGTGCGGCGGCTCTGGGGTGGGCCACCATCCGTCGGGTCCGGTCTTGTCGGTGAAACGCCTCGCCCGCCAGGAATGGATTCGTCCCATTTCCGGCCCGGTGAAGCTAGTTCGAAACACCACGAATGCTTTTCTCAGATCAGTGATTTTTGGAATTCGAACAGCAGTTCCTGGTAGTTCTTGGCGAGATAGCCGACCGCACGGCCATTGCGCAATAGCTTGCCGACATTACCATTGGCTAAGACCAGACTGCGGTGGTCGGCGTGGCCTGTGAGGCTGATGTGAAAGATCGAGCCGCAACGATTGCTACCGGCCGGCTTAATTCGTCGTTGGTCCATCCGCGCGCGCTATTCACGATGCGAGTGCCATGACCCTATTGGCTCTTTCAAATCGTGCGATGGCGCGATTGGCAAGCCGTAATTTGTTCATGTTGCCCGCTCGAAAGTCCCTCACAATCGCGAATCCGGCAGCGATAACTGTACTGGTAGGATACATGTAAGATACAGTGAGATCCGGAATTTAAATTGATTTACAATGACTTATGTGGGGCCTCCGGGCATCTTATGAATCCCTTGGGGCTTGGGGCTTGGGGCTTGGGGCTTGGGGCTCGCCGCGACGCCAAGCTACCGCGCGTCGTGGCTGTCTGGGCCATAGGCGAAAGGAGCCCCAAACGAGACTCGCCGGGGCTCCTGTCAACGCCTAGCCACCCGCGTTGGGCGGTCGGCACCTCTTAGGTAGGCGGGGCGCGCCACTGGTCTCATTGAGGGACATCAAATAACGCACGAAGCGTTTGAGACGCGATCCAAAAAGTAGCTCAACCTCCGGCTTTATTTCGGCAAAGTTCGGCACCGATTTCCAGCCTAGACTTCGTATTCTACCTGAAGGGTGCCCATGAACCCGGCTAGATGGGCGATCGGCCGCTCCGCCTTGCGATCGGGGGCGTAGACATACGCCACGCCAGGCGGGTCGGCGCCACCCCAGGGGCGATCGTCGCGTGCGTAGCCCACAGTTGGCCGGTCTTGGTCTTCCCGCGTCCGGGATCGAGCACCGGCGCGCCGTCGTCTCGTCGGCGAACAGCTTGGTCGGACCCTTGAGCCTGGCGAGCAGACGCTCATGCACCGGCCGCAGCAGGAAGGCGGCGCGGCCGACCCACGATGGCCGCGCACATCATGAACTCGAACAAGGATCGGCGAAGTGTCCGGTCCGAATCGCCGCGGAGGGCACGGCTAGTTCACCTTAAGGAACAGCCCTTGGTCGCTCTCGCGGCCCAGACGTTTCGCGGCTGACCTGAGGCTTGAGTTCCAACAAGTCGGTAAAAACGTCGGCCTGTCGGCGCAGTTCATCTGCGATCATCGGAGGGCGGCTCGAAATAGTTGAAACCACGGTAACTCTGACGCCGCGACGCTGTACAGCTTCCACCAGGGAACGAAAATCGCCATCACCCGAAAACAGAACAATTTGGTCCACGCGATCGGCAATCTCCATGGCGTTGACCGCAAGCTCGATGTCCATACTGCCCTTGACCTTGCGCCGTCCGCTCGCGTCGGTGGACTCCTTGAGTGTCTTGGTGACAACAGTAAATCCATTATAGCTGAGCCAGTCCGTCAACGGCCGAATTGACGTAAATTCCTGGTCCTCAAACGTCGCGGTATAATAAAACGCGCGCACCAGGACACCACGACTTTGAAACTCGTGGAGTAGTCGCTTGAAGTCCAAGTCGAAACCCAATGCTTTGGCGGTTGAGAAGAGATTGGCCCCGTCGATAAAGAGAGCGATCCTGGCAAGTGGTGTCATTCCTGCTATCCGCCTCGGAGTTTATTTGGCAGTCGGGCTGCGAGGCAGAATCTGCCTTCGGCGAAGATTATTCCAAAATATGCGACAGGTTTCGCGAGTAATCCACTCCTGGCACCCGTAGGGCTCCAACCTGCTTAAATCGAGCGAACCCGATCGGAGCAAACTTCGCTGTGATTTCGCCATTGGCTAAAATTTCATTTTTTCTGTTGTGAGAAGTTAACCAAACCGCGCCGATCACCCGGCGTAAGCCTGCCGGAATGGCCAACCCATAAAAGTCTAACAATCGTTTTGAGCGGGAAGAAACAGCCGTTCGTTCAAATGGCCCCATGGAGCCCAGTAGAGGCTCTCGATGGGGGCATCCAGTGTTTTCTCGTGATTTCAACTTTGAATCCTTCGCAGGCAATCACTCGGGACGAGACGCGGTCGACGGCTTTGCCGCTATCGCGTCCGCCCTTGATCATGGCATTGCTTCAACCGATCGGCGGTCCGGCAGCATTACCGATGTGCTGGCGATTGGTATTGGTTGGTTTGTGCTCGCAGCCATTATCTTTTATCCGGCATCGCAACTAGCTGCGATAGCCCTTTGTGCAGCATTCTTTTGCTTGCGTTCGTTTGCGCGATACGTGTTCGGATCGGACGGCACCAGGCACAGGCGATCGTCGGGCGACAGGGATCCACTGCCAGCTATCTAACTAGCTAGTTTCTGTCGCGAAAGACATTTCGCCTTTTAAAATAGGGGTTATCTCGCGATTTTCGAGCATGGGTTTTCTTGCGGCGTGCATGTGCATAGTATCACATACTTCTTATGAAGCATGTTGATTCGGAATCTCCTTCAGATGTCGCGCACTGGCTGCGGAGTGAGACGGCTAATCTTTGGCCTGCACTTCTCGGTTCGCTGAGCTTGCGGCGGAGCCGGTGCATCCGCAAGAATTGCCCGGCGTGCCAGTCTGGCGAGCAACATCAAAGTTATGTGCTGTACGGTCGCGCGAACGGGCGTCGTGTTGCCGTTTACGTTCCGGAAGAACTTGTGCTGGAGGTTCAGCGCAGCCTGGATAACGGGCGGGCTCTGCAGGATCTGCTGCACCAGGCGGCACCGCGATATATCAAGGCACTGAAGCGCGCGCGCCAAGCCAAGAAGAGCGATGAGGGCTGAGCGTGTCCCGGACAGCGGAACGACAGGTCAGTTTTGCCGATTTTGAGCTGGTGCGTCAGGGCCTGCGCCTGGAGCCGTTGCTGCAAGCTATTTCCGAGTTTCTGGACGACCAAAAGGACATGATCGAGCAGGTCCGCTGCGATCTGACGCGGGGTTTGAAGAAGGCCGAGACCGGTCGCAACGGCCTGACGCCACAACAGGTGTTGCGCTCGCTGGTTCTGATGCGCGTCAAGAACTGGAACTATCGCGAATTACGCGAGCGGATTGCCGACGGATGCACACTGCGCCAGTTCACCGACTTCTATTGTCTGCCGGTGCCGCGACACGATGCGTTCCACCGCGGCTTCAATCGGCTCACGCCCGAGACGCTCAAGGCGATCAATGATCTGGTGGTGCAGGCGGCCGTCGAGCTCGGACTGGAGGACGGCCAAAAGCTGCGTGTCGACACCACGGTGGTGCAGACCGACATTCATCATCCGACCGACAACACGCTGTTATGGGATGTCGTTCGCGTTGTCACGCGCCTGATCGGTCGCCTCGCCGCAGCGCTGGGGCGCCGGCGTATCAAGGGGTTCCGGGATCGGACGCGATCGGCGCGGCGTCGGATGCAAGAGATCCAAAGGATGACCTCAAGGCAGCGCCAGCAGCATCAGACCGGAACATACCGTGAGCTCATCGGCATTGCCACGGAGGTCGTCGAAAGTGCACGAACGGCGCTGCAGCAGACCGGCAAAGCGCGCGGCAAAGATATGATCGCCGATCTGGCGATCGCGGAGACGCGCAAGGAGATCGAGCATTTTTGTGGTCTGGGAGCCCGTGTGATTGGTCAGTCGCGCCGGCGTGTGCTCGATGGCGAGCAAGTTCCGACGGCCGAGAAGATCTATTCGATTTTTGAGCCCCATACCGACCTGATCAAGCGCGGCAAGGTGCAGACGCCGATCGAGTTCGGCCACAAGGTCTTCCTCGCCGAAAGCGCGCGCGGCTTGATCACCCAGTATAAGGTGTTGGACGGAAATCCCGTCGATGAGCAGCATGTGATTGCTTCGCTGGAGCGCCACAAGCAGACCTTCGGCGACGTCCCCAAATTGTATGGATCGGATCGCGGCTTCTTCAGCGAAACGAACGTGATGTCGTGCAAGCAGCAAGGCGTCAAGGTGGTGTGCATCCCACAACGCGGCGGCACCAAAGCGCCCGAGCGCGAAGCCTATGAGAAGACCCGGGAGTTCAAGGACGGCCAGCGCTTTCGCGCGGGCATCGAGGGGCGCATCTCGGTGTTGTTCCGCGGCCGTGGCATGAAGCGCTGTCTCGCCGAAGGTCGCGAGCGCTTTGAGCTGTGGGTCGCAGCCGCCGTGCTCGCCAACAACCTCATGAAGATTGCAGCCCTGTTGGCGGACCGACCATCGCGCAGACGAAAAGCCGCCTGACAATATCCCTCAAGTTCGTTTGCGGCGCAAAGATATCCGCCGCACTATCTTGCAACCGAACCCGCCCCCAATGGGCGCTTAATGACATCGCGACGAAAATCGGTGTCCAATTGCCCCGGAAAATGCCGACATCCGACGTCAGTTCACCCCGGTTTTTATTGGGGAAATGGCATGCCTCGACACAAAAACAGGCGTTTCGCGACAGAAACTAGCTAAGCTAGCGGGGCAGGTGCCTCGCGTGAGGTAGTAGGCAACTCCAGATCTCCCATGTGGACAGGGTAGGAATGGGAGGTCTTATCCCAGACCAGCGGCGTCCCTGACACGCGATGACCGACATAAATGCGAACCGCCCGCCACGTCGCGAAAAAGTTCACGAAGTTGCCGATCACGAGCCGGGGCGCGGCCATAAACGCATGGCGGGTATTGTAGATCATACCGGTAAAAATCATCCGATTTACCAATCGCCAAATCAGAAACAGAAAATTACCGAAGAAGAGCCACGTCGCCCAATTTGTAGAGAGCAACGTATAAGTAAACTGGTGTGCTGGATCGAAAAAGGCACGATAAAGCTCGAATACTGCGAAGTTGGCCAACACAAAGTAGGCAAGCATGACGGCCGGGCTGGTGATCACACCCTTGCGGTCACGGGCCAGGAAGTATTTCGTGCCAAGCGATCCCTGCCAGCCGTGCTCCTTCGTGCCCTGAAAAACGATCCCCAACAGCCACCGCGCCCGCTGTCGGTAAGCCGCTTCTAGTCCGGATGGAAAAAATTCGCGTGTGGCTATCGGTAGCGAGCGGTGCAAGAGTCCCGGCTTGCCTGTGTCGGTATTGATGTCGATCGCGTAATTGGCATCGTAGGCGATAAATGCGGAATTGAAGCCCAGTTCGGAGACGCGGAAGGCGATATCGTAGTCCTCGGTAAATGACGATGTTCTGAACGCTTCGCCTTGGTTCTTGTCGGTCAAGTGCTGGATCGCTTCGCGGCTAAAGCAGGCTGAAACTCCAGCGCATGGTATGACACCGCTGATGCGTTGGCGGACTTCCAGATCCTTAGTGTGCATTTCGGCGAATTCATCCATGTAAATCCCTGACACGACAGAAAGTATCGGCCGGGAAAACGAATACACGGGCAACTGGATGAAATCGTAGATGTCAACGAGCTTGTTGAACAGTTTGAGTTCGAGTGGATGAATGAGATCCTCTGAATCGTGCATCACCAGTCCGGCGAACTGAAGTCCATGCTCGGCCTCGAACATGAAAATATCCGAGATCGTCTGGTTGAGACAGTCGGCCTTGCTAGTTGGGCCGTCGTGGGGAACGAGTACCATGTGGATATTTGGGTAAATGCCCTGGGCGCGGCGCACTTCGTCCTGTGTTTGTGGATCGTTGAGGTAGACGCCCACAAAGTAGTGCGCGTGCTGATACCGCTGCAATCGCGAATTGGATGAAAGCATTGAAAAGATCACTTCATGCTCTTTCCAGCATGGAACCATGATCGCAAACGGTCGTTCGGGCATCTGCTCGAGCAAGTCAATCGAAGGTAGCTCGCGCGCTCGAGACCCCGCACTCCCGAAAAGCCTGCTTGTCCAGTAAAAGAGGTCGACAAACAGATCGTCGAAACTGGAGATAGCAATGATTACCCCAGCGACGAGCGTGAGCACCTCGATGACGTACATATACTGGAAAACGAATCCGGTTGAGTCTGACATGATCATGATGCGCGATGGAGAGGTATGATTTCGGGAGAAGGCAGAGCCGAACTTTCCACAAAATTGCGGAATAGGGCTTCCACAATTCGTTTGCTTGCATGGCCGTCGCCATACGGAAAAACAGGTCGGGCCATTCGCTTGTATTTCACAGGATTTCGATTGAGTTCAGCGAGCGAGTTAAAGACAGCTTCGCGTGAGGTACCCACGATCTCCACGACGCCTGAAGCTACCGCTTCCGGCCGCTCGGTGGTGTTGCGCAGGACCAGGACCGGCTTGCCGAGAGCCGGTGCCTCCTCCTGCAGACCGCCACTGTCTGTTACGACGCACCAGGCGTTTTGAATGGCGGCAACGATATTGCGATAGCCCAGCGGTTCGACAAGTTTGATGCGTGGGTGGTTTGAAAGGATCTCGAGTGCGATCTCGCGCGCGTTGGGATTTGGGTGCACGGGAAAGTAGACTGCGACGTCCGGAGTCAGGTCGACAAAGGCCCTGATCGCCGTGAAAGCATCTCGCAGGGGAGTGCCGAAACTCTCGCGCCGGTGCGCTGTCACCAGGATTGTGCGCAACAGCGGATAATCTGGCGGTGGCGGGGGTTTGACTGCGGCGATTTCCAGAAGCGAGTCAATAACGGTGTTGCCCGAGACAATGATTTTTTTGGAGGGAATGTTTTCGTCTAGCAGGTTTTTTGCGGCGGCCGATGTGGGGGCGCAGTGCAAGTCTGCGGAGACGGCAATCGCTCGACGATGAAACTCTTCCGGGAACGGCGCATCCAGGCTGCCGGTTCGCAGTCCGGCTTCTACGTGAACGAACGAAACCTTGCGGTAAAAAGCCGCCACGGACGCCGCGTAGGCCGTTGTGGTGTCACCTTGCGCAAGCACGCAATCCGGTTGGAGTTCGCCGAAGAATTTATCAAGTCGTTGAATGAGCTGGCTCAGAAGGATTGCCGGCGTGTGGCAGTTACGCCTGTGACGGATGTTAACGTCGGACTTCAATCCAAATTCGGCCAATGTATTTTCAAGTAACTCATTCTGCTGACCTGTTGTGATAATCCGGACGGTGGCCCAAGGCACATTGCGCAAGCGGCGTACGATGGGTGCCATCTTGATGACTTCGGGGCGCGTGCCAATCACGAACGCAAACGTGCGGACCCTGGAAATTGGGCAAAAACTGTCCTTGCGGGGGTGATGCATGCGAAGCCTGTCCACAATCGATTGATCAGGAATTGATGAGAGTCTGGAGCGAAAAATATCTTGGCGTCCGAGTATTGCTTGGCGATTTGGAGAAGATATTGCAGCGTCAGTTCGAGATACGAGGGTGATGCGATATATCCGGATCCATTAAACCAACAGCATAAAGAGCCGCCAGCGCCGATACTCTACCCTTCTTTGAATCCTCATAGTTGCCGGCGGCGACCAGATGCGGAAAGAAAACAAGGTTCTGGTTAATTGCATAGATGCTGATCTACCGCTTTGTATGCCGCGTCCAAATGTTGACCTGGCGCAATCTAATCACCTCTAGTCGGCGCGGGATTTCGGACCCACCATTGAATAATTCCTGTTTCTCTCTGAATATTTGTCTTGCCGCCTGAGCATTTGACGCGACAGGTGCGTCAATCACCGGCAAGCGCAGGCGCCGCAGGTCATATCTCAGTCTGATCGCGCTTCGGTCTTTTTGGCTGCGCTCGATCAGCCGTCGACCTTGAGCACGGCGTAAGCTTCGCCGGCAGCACTTTATGTCAGACCATTTACGAGGGGCGCGCTGGCCAAGCCCTGTATGCGCGAGGAGACCAGCCAGGTCTCGGACGCTGCAGCACAACAAAGCGGTCTCAGAGATCGCCCCCGATATCATCCAGCCCCGCCACAGCCACCAAAAACAATAATTCAATCAAGTTCTATCGGCCATCACCTGGTTAGACAATTGATAAGCCCCTCATTTTTCTCGTCTGTTGGTCGAACTACACGGTTTTCCTTGCTCCGGTTAAATCTCATCCGGATTTGATGTAGTATTATATTACCTCGGGTTTTCAACCAAAATAGGCACTGTCCGTATTTAGTCCTGAGTTGATTTTAGGAATGTCCTAATTCAGTTTAAGCGTGCAACCGGGGGGTGGCCAATGGAGATATTCAGGGCTGAGAAAATTGGAGAGATTGAAGCCAATTCACGCCGGGAATGCAGCATTTGCGGCGCCACGTTGAAATTAATCAGAACTGTGCACTTCCCGGACAGACAAGCAGTCATTCGAGCGTTCGAATGCGATTGCGGCGAGCGTGTTTGGGACGAGTGAGGCCGCCTCAGTTGGCGGCCTCTTTGCGTTATACCCATCGTCGAATGATCGGATTGGGTGGTTGGATTTTGTCGGGAACGTTTCTCGGATTTGGCGGCCCACGGCTGGCGGGGCGCACCAACCGTTCCCAGGCGTTCCGCCCGGCAATGGTTCCAATCGGGCCGTCCAAATTCTCAGCCCCAAATATTGTTGAACCTTGGCACGCCCTGTGCAGACATAAATCAGCCGGGGGATTTCAGGGGCCCGGTGACTGACCAACGCCGCCGAGCGATCATACTCCGCTTGGGCGGCGTTGTGCTTTTCTCACGTGTCCTAACTTGGAATGCGGAGTGTCCTAATTTGGACAGCACCCGAAAATACTGGGCATCGCGCGGGTCTTCCGGAAATCTCGGACGTTCCTCGATTCATCCCGCACAAAATGCTGGGCTACAGGATCAGACGCTCATTTTGCGAGAATCAGGCAATGTTCGGTGAAATCGACGTCACGCCTATCCGTCGAAATCTTGATCGGCAGTACCAATTACGGCTCCTGCAAGCCACTTACGGCACGAGAGCAATCCGTGGCTCCGCGCAATGACGGCGATTTAATGCATCGCGAACAGATCATTCGGCATCGCGCCAGACGCTCGCCTCGTAGCCATCGATCACCTGAGTGGTGTGCCTGAATTCTTCCAACTGGCGAAGAGGTTCGATAATCTTTCGGGCAACCAGGACCGTGTTTGGCTCGGCGTGTTTTTGCATGTGGCCAGCAACGTCGATAACGCGGTCCGAGATAGTTTCCAGCGGCGTCGCGTCGTCGAAATACACGAGGCCAGCATTGACGCCACAGCGAACGGCGAAGTCCGCTTTGGAGATCTTCACGTCTCGATTGAACGCCTTAAGACTCTTGATGACATCCTTCCCCGATTGGCAAGCGTCCTCGACGTGTGCAAAACACGCCATGACCCCGTCGGGCGTCCACGCCTGCTTTAGTACGCCTCGCGCTCGGAAGATGCGTTCGACGAGTTTTCGGTATTCCTCAAAATCATACTGGACGGCCGATGGATCCTCGCCAGCCTTCATTCCGACAGATCCAACGACGTCAATTGCAAGAAAAGCAACTTCCCGGCCAAAGGTATCGAGCTTCTTTTTCGTCTCCGCAAAAACCCTCAACAATTCCTGCCTATTCACCGTGCTTCCACTTTCCGCGATCCGAAGCGTAGACTCCAATTCAGTATCAAGTTTGGATCCGGGCTTTACGCCTTGCTGGCGACGCCATGCCTGGGCGGACGTTCTAAGCTCGCGCCGGCTCAACGAAGTTTGAGCTCGTTGCGCAAGCGAGCCAACAAACAGCGTTACAGCCATGGCCAAACCGATCAAGATCCAGTCGGAGCGGTCGCTTCCAGCAATGTTTGTCGGTATGTATCGGCGGAGGAGCGGGGCTGAGTTCTTCAGCACATAATCGCGTTCGTCGAAGAGGACGCCCGAGAATGTCGCATTCTTCGGATTATCAAAGAGAACGAAAAGCTTTGGGCCCAACAGGACGATGATCAACGCAAACACCGCGATGCCGAGAATCTTTCTGATCCCGAATAAAAGGGAAACTAGAAACGACGTTGGAGCTTCGCGGTGGGCCACGTGGTGGGTGTTCCTTATCGGATGGCTTGCGGCCGGCAACAATGAGGAGAACTGCCGGATCCAGGCTTCATAACGGCTTCATAACGTATGACGGTGAATTTGGCCAATGACCCCGCAAAGTGGTCCTACGCACCAAATTGCGGCATAGGCGTACGAGCCCGAAGTGCCCGTAGAGGTGCGGGAGTGGATAAGTCCCGCCCTTGCGTCGCCTGACCTTGTGCTTGATGCGCAACCACCGTACGCAACCGCACAGCGGTGTAATTGTCGATGCCCGATACGCTTTGTTAACAGTGCCAACGCTGAAGTAGTTGGCCCATCCGCGTAGCGCGCGGTTCAACCGATCCACCAGCTCCGTGGTCTCTTGCCAGGTACCCGCTCGGTCGGTCAGGACATGGACCTTCTCGACCATGCGCCTGATGCATCCGCACGTCCCCGGAGGATGCATTTGTTCGTTCATTGAAATCACGACGGCATTTACCTGGAAGGCTTATCGTGCACGGGCCGGAAGCCGGTTTGAAATACCCAAGCTGTCGATGACGTAAGATTAGACCGGCCCATAACTTACGTCGCAACCCCGATTCGACGCAAATTCAACGGCCGATCGCGCGCGCCGGCCACCAGAAGGAACCCCAGACCAAGGGGCCTGGTTCGATATTTGATATCTTGAGTGCAGCGAGTTATCCGAGCCGCGTTGCCCAATAGCCTCGGCTTTGAATGGATTGCCACCATGATCCGTCGTTGAGATGCCGGGCTAAAGGAATTTCGAGCCTGTTGCTGGATCTGTCTCTGCCGGTGGCGTGGCGCTTGGTGACGACGACGTTGGCCGAATGGACTTTACCAGTCTCTCGATGAATCGATCTGCGCGGCCTTCTGCAGCGAGATGAATGACGCCCCGCGGAAGATATTTATCGAGCACGAAAGTAATTGGTTTTGCTTTTGAGGGGAAAAAGCATTCAGCCGTTAATTTGCACGTTCTCAATCTCAGCGTGCGAAACGCGACCCGCACTTAGCCCAAGTCGCGGACAAATTACCGTCGTCCCGGAATGCCCTGCGCGCCAGGTTAACCATGACAGGATTTAAATGTCGCCTTGAAATATCCGGCTTTAGAAGGGCTAGACCCGCTTTGATTGCGCAATGTTCAGCCGTGCAAGAAGCTGAGCAAACATATCCCGCCCGGTGAGCCCGATCATATAGCCGCCATGGAGAGAAACCGCCGCAACCACAATAACAGTCACAGCGCCAAGTCCTTGTCCTTGTGACTGAAACGCGAAGGCGAGCGCGCCAGCCAGTGTCACCGACAGCAGGACAGCGACATTAAAAGTGAGGCCAAGCAGGACGCCAGCAAGGCATGCCAGAATGATAAGCATTTCCCTTGGTCCACCCTGCAATCCCATTTCTCTATAAAATGGGTGCAATAAATCAGCGCTTGCTAGTTGTTGCAACGCACGCATTTTGAGCTTAACTTGCCGCAGTTAACGAAAAGTTACTTTGGCGGTTGGTTGAGCCGCATTTCTATGTTTTCTGCACGCTCGAACCAAAGCATTTGCAGTGAAGAGTAGTCCATGTCGGTCGGCTCAGATATTAACGAAAAACCTGGGGATTTGGCGCCGGCAGTTGAGCGTCGGAAAGCAACATTTCCCTGCGAGTCGGTTCCCTACGTGCTTTCGACGGCCGATGCTGCAGTCATCGTGCTGTCGAGCCTGATCGGCGGGACGCTCTATCAGTGGTCGATTGGAAGCCCGACGCCCAACCTGCTGCCGCATTGCGCCGTTGGATTGCTCGCGAGCTTTATTCACATCTTGAGGATTAGCGGCGGCGGCTACTACGACTTTCAATTTGCGTCGAAACCGCGGGTGGAAGCCGTGGAAATTATGGTGTCCTGGGTATCGACAGGACTGCTGCTGGCGTTTTTTGCGTTTCTGCTCAAAATCGGCGTCGCTTATTCGCGCGGGGCATTTGTGATTTTCTTTTTCCTGGCGCCCGCGGGATTGCTGGGTGTCCGGAAAATCTCGAAGATTGTTTTGAAGAGGGCGGTCGCGCAAGGCGTGATTGGCCGGCGTGACATAGTTTTGATTGGAGATCCGTTTGAACTATCCGTGCTCGAGCCGCGGGATCTGCTCGCTTTCTTCGGAGCTGGCGACGTCAACCGCTTTATACTCGGTAAGGAGGACGGTCCCGTCGAGCGAGAATCGAACGACATTCGTGTTCTCAATTCGGTCGCCAATTTTGTCAGGGAACGAAACGCGCGCGAGATATTGCTGGCAGTACCATGGAGCGACTCCGCGCGGATCGATTTCATTCGTGAGCACATCAAGATTCTGCCCGTCTCGGTCCGATTGTTACCGGATATTCGCGTACGATCGCTGACGGATTATTCATCGTCCGCTCGTCAAAACATCATGTCTGTAGAGATTTTGGGTGCGCCGCTCAGCCCGGTCGAGCAGGGCGTTAAGCGCCTGGTCGATATCGTGCTGGCTTCGGTCGCTTTGCTGGTATCGGTGCCGGTCATGCTGCTGACGGCGATTGCGATCAAGCTGGACGGGCCCGGGCCGGTCATCTTCCGGCAACTCAGAAAGGGATTTAACGGTCAGCAATTCGTTATGCTTAAATTCCGTACCATGACCGTTCAGGAAAACGGAGCCGAGGTAGCGCAGGCAACCCGAAATGATCCGCGTGTCACGGGGATCGGAAAGCTGTTGCGGGCCTCCAGCATCGATGAGCTTCCGCAACTTATAAACGTTTTGAGCGGCGAGATGTCCTTGATCGGGCCGCGCCCGCACGCTTTGGCCCACGATAGTCAGTTCGAAAAAATACTAAGCGACTATGCGTTCCGCCATCACGTTAAGCCTGGAATAACCGGTTGGGCGCAGTGCAATGGTGCGCGCGGGGCAACGCCCAAAATTGAACACATACAGGAACGGGTCAAACTCGATCTGTGGTACATCAACAACTGGAGTTTGTGGCTCGACTTCCAGATTTTGATCAAGACGTTCTTCGAAGTATTGCGCAAGCGCAATGCTTTCTAGCCCGGGGCGTATTGCACTTCGGACAAGTCTTGAAGAAATCCTGCAATGCGGTTCGCCGTCATTGGGCCGGTGACCGCGGATTGAGAAAGCCGACCACCGGCACGCCGCTTTGTTGTGCGCGCGGCAAGCCGCGTGGCATTCCCCATGTTGACGACCGACATGTCCTCAATGGCATCTTTTGGGTGTTGCGCTCGGGTGCTCCTGGCGTGACCTGCCCGAGACTTGTGGTCACCGCACCACGTGCTACAACCGCTTCGTTCGTTGGCGACGGGCTGGCGTATGGCTCGCACGTCCGGGATCGGTTTACAAACCGTTAGCGATGTGGGTGTATTTTTTGAACGAAGAAGACATTTCATCGACGCTCTTGACTGCCTGATTGCTTGCAATTTCAACCGACATTTGACTGCAGCTTTTTGAGGGACGAAGCTGACAATGGCTGCAACCGCATCGGCAGCTTTGATCGCGGAGTTGGAAGGCGCCGTCGATAGCCGATCGCCGGAGCGCTTGGCCGAAATATTGCGGCAGATGACGAGGCTATTTCTGGCTGACGCCCATCGCCTCAACGAAGACCAGATCGCGGTATTCGACGACGTTTTCCTTCGGTTGATGGAGCGGGCGGACGCGCAGGCACTGGCTCATCTCAGCAACAATCTGTCCGGGATAAGCATGGCTCCGCGGAAGGCTATACGTCAGCTTGCGTTCCACGACGACGTATTGGTGGCCGGAGCGGTCCTGAGAAGGTCTAGTCGTTTGCCGGACAAGGATCTCGTCGAAATCGCCAACGCGCGCGGCGAGAAACATTTGCTGGAAATCTCCTGCCGGCAAACCGTCAATGCGTCACTGAGCGACAAGCTCGTGGAGCGCGGAGAGAAAGCCGTGCTTAGCAGGCTCATCCAGAATTTGGGGGCGAGGTTCTCCGAAGCTGGCTATGCCGCGCTTGTCGCGAAAGCCAAGCTGGACGACGGGCTGGCGGAAAAGTTGGTACGTCGATCGGACCTCCCGCCGGCGCTGCGACGTGAACTTGTCGCAAAAGTCAGTGACGCTCGAATGCGTTTTCTTCAGGCCTTGCCCCCCGCACTGCAGGGAAAGATTCGAACGGCGATCGCCACAACGGCGGAACGGGTCGAGGTTCCGGCGCCGATGCCCGTGGACTATTCACCGGCCCTGGCCAAGATGGTCGAACTCAGTCGCAAGGGCGGGCTTAACGACCGCAGCGTGAACCGTTTCGCAGTCGAGCACGAATACGTAGACGTCGCGGCTGCGCTGTCGTTCCTGTCGGGAACGCCGGTAGAGGTCATCGGGCCGTTGCTCAAAACCGCCGAACTGGATGGACTAATGGTGGCGTGCAAAGCCGCCAGATTGAATTGGTCGACCACCACGATGATCATTCGCCATCGACCTGGTTGCCCTGCGATCACAAACAGGGAACTCGAACAAGCTAAGGCCGCGTTTGACGCCTTGTCCCTCTCCGTTGCGCAACGGACGATTCGGCTTTGGTAGGCAGCAGGCTTGACGCGGAAATCGCCGAAGGAACAAGCGCCGGCCGATGTGCTTGATCGTTCACTGCGACAGTTTGCTTTGCGCTCCAGGCTGAGCGTTCTCCCGATCACTAGATAGATATCCAGCCATCGCCGCGCGGAACGCAACTGCAGGAATGAAAGACGGTCCCATTTCGAACAACAACGTGCTTGGTTTGCAAAGCACGAAGGGTCGATAACGTTCAATCGTCGAAAGTGAAAATGATGTCTCTTCATAGGTCGTCCCGCAGGCTCTTGAAGAACGGATGCCGCAAGCGGTTTGTCCAGTCACTGCCGCGCATATGAGGATCTTGGCCGCAGCCTCCCTGAGATGGACCTGGACACGGTACCGATCGAATTTGATCTCGTGAATCCAGCGAGTGCCGGATGGCAGCTTCTCGATCTAGGTCGCCAGTGCAAGTTGACGAATTCCGGGGAAGGGCGCCTTACCCCGATCGCGACGAAACCGCTGGTCGGCTCAGGCGTTCCGATGCCGCCGGACCTGCAGGCCGTTTGTTGTTTTTTGGTGGTGTCCGATATGTTGCCTATCTCGCTTCTGACGTGCAGCGGGCGCATCCGGCGATTGAGGAGAAGTAAGCCCGCCCGTTTACGCCGGCCGCGAGGATTTTCTTAACCGAGTAGCGTTATGTTTGCGGCAATAGCGGACAGCTCCCAAGGCCGCCGCGAGAGTAATGCGTAAGGAGCCCGTTGTCTCAACCCGGCGGGTTTCCCATTCTTTTTTGCAGTTTTTGCAACTCGACCATTAAGCCCATGGAACAGCGCAAGGCGCAGCGGGTCGTATTTGAACGCGGATATGCCGCTCACATGATGGCGATCGACGGCACGTGGCGGCGGGCCTGCACTATGGAAGATGTGTCCGATACCGGCGCTAAACTTACAATCGACGGTTCAATTGAAGGTCTTCGTTTGACAGAGTTCTTCCTGTTGCTTTCCTCCACTGGACTGGCATATCGGCGCTGCCAGTTAGCCTGGGTCAACGGGGATCAGGTTGGTGTCAGTTTCCTGAAACAGGGCGAGAGGAAAAAGAGACCCCAGACGTAACCAGGGTGGGTCCGCTCGCGATCTCATTCATCCCACTTCAACTTCCGGCGCCCCCGTGGGGATCGTTCCCTGACGCGCCGAACTTGCGAACATGGCTGCAGTTCAATACCCGCATCGCTCCGATGCGCGCGAACATCGTCGGCGCAGCGTGCTCCACCGCCAGCATCAATGCCTCGATTGCGACCTGCCGTTCCGGAAGGTCCGCTTCCTTTTTCGGAAGCGCATGATGTAGTTGCTGCGTCGCGAAAAGATACGAGCTTCGACCGCCAGGTAGCGGTATCGGTTGGTCCGACTCACGCGACCAAGACAATGAACCACCTAGTAAACCAAGAATATCTTTGATTTAATCACGGACGGCGTGCTGTTAGAGTGGAGTAATTGATTATGACCAAGGCGATTGAGCATATAGTCGCTGGCTACGTTACCCTCAAAAATCGCGAGGCGTTGCAGGAAATCCGCGACCATCGTCAGCGTCTTTTGCATAACAGTCGGATGCATAGTGGGAGTTGGGTCAGTGTGGAAAGCCTGAATTCCGTGCTCCAGGAAGATATCAGCATCGTCGACGCGGCACTAAGCCGACTTCAGGAAGACGTAGGTTCGATCAACTGATCAGGTTGGCCGTTGGGTCGCTCGAGGCGCATGATTTTGCGCCCTGTAAGCAACTGCAAGCTTGATGCTGTAGATCCCGAGAAAGATCGAGGTCGCAAGGCATATCGCCAAGAACGCCCAATCGCGTTTTTTAAGTCCCTGGAAAATGGTTCAATCCTTCGGCGGATAGAAAACAAAGCCGCCAGGCGGAGTATGATCGCCTGACGACTTCGCCGGTGTGGGCCCGAACCTTGGGGAAATTGTTCGGTGGTCCATCAGTAGCGCTTCAGTATGGGTTGACAACGAAACTCACGTGTTAAGCTTGATAGGCGCGCTGCGGGTTAATTCTGGAACCCACACGCCCTAACGGTCCGCCGTCTTCTGGACCACGATGTCGGCGCCTTTGTTGAGCGCCGCCTTGAAGACCATTCTCAGTCCTGGACCTCGCAACAGTGCGTCGGGCGCACTGAACTTCGTGTCGATTTGCCGCTCTGCGCCAGTCAATGGCTGCGGCAGGTTCCATTCCTTCGTCACCTAAGTCACTCGGTCGGTCCAGCGATCCCCACGAAGCCTCGCGCACGCAGCCCTTTGACGGCCGCAGGATCGTCGTATCGCAAACTGCCGCCGCCGAACAACTTGATCGGTGCGCGCTGCTCAAACTTCGTCAATTTGTCCCAACCGGCTGCCTCAGACATTAGTCGGTCCCCTTGGATCCCTACTTTGCTGCCAGCCCAATCTGCCCGGTTACATCCGGATGACTGTCATCCGAGAGACGTCAAGCTGCCCGTCCGAAGTAGGAGGCGAACAATAAACCCATTGGGATTAGAAGCCCAAAAGAACGCCGGCTCATTCTCTGACCCCGAAACCTCCAGTTTCATCTTGAGCACTTTTCGCTGAGTCGGGAGACGATTGCCGCCACGCGCCGGCATGCATGATCAAGCCCACCAAAATGCAAGAGATCACGCGCCTCAAAAGTGGGCGGATCCGGATAAAGAACGTTAGCGTCCGCCAGTGCAGACCGGGCGGGTTTTTCCTTGCGGCGTACTGCGCCATCGACTTAGGCTGCCGTTCTTGCTTCAAAAGGGAGAGTGAACGTGGCAACAGGCATTGTGAAGTGGTTCAATCCAGCGAAGGGATTTGGATTTATTCAACCCGACAGCGGCGGCAAAGACGTATTCGTGCACATCTCGGCTGTGGAGAAAGCTGGACTGAGCAGCCTCAATGAGGGTGCCAAGGTGAGCTACGAGGAAAAGGAAAATCGGGGAAAGACGTCCGCGGAAAACCTGAGAGTTGGCTAACCGATTGGCGTCCGATCGCTCGCCCGCCGGTTCACGCCGGCGGGCTAAGGACGCAAAAACCCCCGCCGGTGGGACGGTCGGGGGCACTTGCGGGTGGTAGGTCTCGCGCCAAGGACCCGCCTAAAGACCAAACCTTGGCGATCAGGTTCCTGCAAGGTGATTTTATCAGCAGTCACCTTGAACTGTAGATCGGCGGCCGTTGGCGCGATCGGGTTATCATTCGCTTAAGGTCAGCGAGGGATGATTTGCCTTTTCGAGGGCATTTCATGATCGACGATAAGGTCAAAATCAAATGCACAAATTGCTCCCAGGTGTTTCGGGAGCGGGCTCAGAAGGTCAGGCCTAATTTCCAGACCAACTGCGTGCATTGTAACAGGCTCATCACGTTCGAATTCGGTTCGGAGGATCCAAACATCCGGCGGGCACTTTCCAGCGCAAAAGAAATCAGGGCTGTGGTTGAAATCGAACTAAAAGCGCGCGCTAACGCGGACCGATGAGCCCGTCACGTCAATCGTCAATCAAGTTAGGGCAAAAATTACAATGTGGACAGACGGCCGGCTAAGTCTCCGGTTCGCGCGTCTCAACACCGAGACCTGGCGGTCCGTTCTGAGTTTCTATAAATCCCGCAAGTATGCGCTGGCCACTGAAGCGGACGGAGTGAGACCCACGAGTATCGCGCGCCGGATGTCGACGGCGCCGAACGAAGTTCCCTCGGCGCCGGTAATGTCCGGTCGTAGCCCTTTTTGGACTCGCGCCGATGTCCGCATTGAGTCCGGAATGCGCACTGAGGCGGACGTCCGCCGACCACTCTGAATTGTGGGTTCGGGCCTCAAACAGCGAGCGTTACATTTACAGTTTGTTCTTGTAACGTTTGCTTTTTGTCTCAAGTAGTGGATGGGCCAGAACATCTCACTTTTGTTCCGCGGCCAAGAAGGACCATTTCTGCCGGTCCGCTCGCATGATTTGGTCGTGCACGGGCTTCGCGCGCGTTGCGGTCCCCGAATTTTACGAACTCCTCTGCGCGCCGAACTGTCGGGAAGCTATAATGGGTCCGTTTGAAAAGTGCCCCCCAAAAAAATCGCTTGGTTAATGGAACCAGCGGTCAACGTAGTTAAAGGCTTCGAGGTGTCCGTAGCGGGTGAAGTTGTCGTATTTTTGTAGCTCGTGATCTGTCGCCTTCGTTGTTAAGTTTCGGAGGATCCGGAAGGCGTGGACGGGTCCGCCGATTTGGTCATGCCATGGATATTGCGGTCTGGTTAGCCCTCCGGGTCGGTTTCTTTGTTCGACTTGAAGCCCGTTTCTCCGCCCCGACCCGCGCTATCTCGGCGGCGGCGCGCGCAGGAGCGGTCAAGGACGCGCGCTTGCGCGCCCGCAAGGGCTTGTCCTTGACGGCTCCGAGCACGCTGCCAGGCTGAGGCGCGTCGGGGCTGATCTGCTGTCCGTCGGCGGAAAACCTCGTCAAACGGTTGCGGGCCAAGGAACACGCTCACGGTGCCATCGGGATACGCGTGAACGCGGACCACGGCCTTGACGAAGTGGGGCCTGAGCCTGCTCTCGGGCAGCTGCAGCCGCCGACCGCTCCATGCGATCGTGTTGTCGTTGCCGACGGTTCGCTCTTCGATCACGCACAGCGCCTCGCGCCACGCCTCGTGCCGGTCGGCCACGAACGCCGTGCCTTGCTGTTCGGCCTTGATCGCAAACGCCGCGTTATGCTCGGCGATGTAATGCGCCTTCAGCCACGCATTGGCGGCTTCGACCGTCTTGATCCCGGCGAGCCGCAGCTCCTTCGGCAGCCGGCCTTGCAGCGTGCCGAACATCCGCTCGGAGCGCCCGCGCGCCTGCGGCGAATAGGCCGCGATATGCTCGATCCCAAGATGCGATAAAGCCCGTCCCACCTGGGTTTGTTGCGTCTTCGAGACCTTCTCGCCAGCCTTCGGGGTGTAGAAGTAATGGCTGCCGCGATCGGTGTAGAGCGCGCAGAACAGACCGCGCTCGCCAATCACTTCGCCCAAGGCCTGGAACGTCGACGCCGTCCCTTCTTCCTCGACCAGCAGCATCGAGTAGATCTCGCTCGTCGCATCGTCCATCGTGACGATCAGGTCCATCGCGGGCAGACCTTCGATCCAGGCGTGGCGCGACCCGTCCTGGTGTAGCAGCATGCCCGGCAGCGGCCGGCGTGGACGCTTCTTGCGGTGCGCCGAACGCTTCGGCGCCTTCCGCACCAAGCCCGCCGCGTGCAAGGCGAGTTTCGTCACGGTGTAGCCCAGCACATAGCCATGGCGCTTTTGCAGTTGCTCGTGGAAGTGCTTCACCGTGAAGTCCGCGTATTTGTCCCGGAACAGCCCCAGCATCCGCTCCAGCTCTTCCTCCGGCGCCCGCCGCGGTGATCGCCGGCCCATGCGCCGGTCGATCAGCCCGTCATCGCCCTCCGCCTCGTAGCGTTCCGCCCAGCGTTGAAACGTCCGCACGTTGATCCCCAGAAGCTCAGACGCAGCCTCCTGCGTCAGCTCCTTCGCCTCCGTCCGATCCAGCAAATCCGAAAACCGCATCCGTCGTACACCCTCGTGAATGGATGCCGTGCCCATCGTGCCCCCTTTGTTCTGGGGGCACCAAAAACACGACACTTCACGAGCTACAAACAGGCGACAGATCACGCGCTACTGACAGTTAAAGGCTTCGAGGTTGACCGGCCGAGACCAGCAATTTTGCGACCGTGTTCTTGACTTGGCTGGAATCATCGCTCGGCAACAGAGGCAAGGCTATCGCGGGGGCGTTTGGGTAACATTCTTCCCTGTGTTGGATACGGCTTCGGACAGAACCGGGCACTGTTCATAGGCTTTGGCGCTGCCCGCCTCAGTACCCCTAAGCTCCCTGCACTCGCCCCCGTTAAAGAACCATTGGGTTATCCCAATGAATACGATCACTGCGCATTTGGGGCATTGGACCTGCATCAAGCCAATATGCGCCCCGGCCCAACCGATTTCCAGTGCGGATAGCTGTTGTGGTGTGTTAGATGAGAAATTCTACCATGGATTGTTAAGCTGCTCTTTTTTCGAAATATCATTGTAATTCAATTACTTAGGTAAAATCCTGTGGTAGTTGACGAAAATCGTCCCATTTAATTTACTCCTGTATCGCCGGATTGACACTGGAAAGCCGTGATCGAGCATTCGTATACTCTGCGACGAATCGAGTTGAACGGCAGAGCCGGGGACGAGCAGGCTGGGATGCACAAGAAGATAGACTTGGACGCGATGTCCGTGGACGAGATGTGGAAGCTGCACGAGCAAATCGGTCAGGTCCTGTCAGTTCGTTTGACCTCCGAGAAGCGCGAGCTTGAAAAACGCCTTGCACAGCTTCGTCGCGAGAATGAGATGCACTCCGCATCGACCGAACAATTGGCTATGCCTCGCGAGCGGCGGAAATATCCGCGGGTTTATCCGAAATATCGAAATCCCAAAGAGCCTTCTGAAACCTGGTCAGGTCGCGGGAAGCAACCGCGCTGGCTGACCGCCGCGCTCAAGACCGGCCACAAGATCGAGGAGTTCATGATCAACAAGGCCGATATCAACGAGGAAGGCGCGCGCCGACGACGCGCAAGAGCGGTTAGCTGATAGCTGAGGCCCTCGTCGGCGGCGAGATCCGGAGTTTCTGATGAAGCCTCTGTTAAGCGCAGCGCTTTTTTTTGCCATAATTGGCACGGCAATGGCCGGGCCCGTCTTGAGCAATGGCAAGTGGCGGTTGGCCGATGCGGCCACAGACGCTTGTCTTGCCAGTTGCACCAGCCAAAGCGAGTCCTGCAAGCGGGTCTGTCCGACCACATTCAGCCCACCCTGCATCAGTGCCTGTGATAGCCAGGCCCAGACTTGCAGGCAGAATTGCCGGAACAAGTAGGATTTGGTTGGCCGCAGCCAAAGCACAGACGCCGGGTCGTCATGCATTGACCCGAAAGAAGGCCTCCGTGTTTAAAATCCGCCGGCAAGAACCCTGTGACACGAACATCATTCATGCGTTTCTGCCGTCACACGAGCGCCAGGAGTTGTTCATGCACCGCAATGTTCCCGCTTTTGCCGCCGAGCAAGATGTCGATCTGGACAATCGACATCGGAAAGCGGTCTCACTCGAATTAACGCCCGCCTATATACCGAGCGAAAAGCCTGCGGTGTCTGCCGCGCTTTCGAGTTAATTCACGCAGCGGCCATATCGAAGTAAGGTTGAGCAGTTAGCTTAATGCGCGAGTTCGATTGCGCGCGAAACATGCGGCGTTATTTATGCCGCCATGGTTCAGAACCAACCGCCCAAAAAGACGACGCTCAAGAAACCGCCGCGATCGCGATCACGGAATCTGGCGCGACGCTATGAGGAGCTATGCAGGCTCCGTCGCGAGGTCCAAATTCTCTCGAAACAGTCGCTTCGGAACAAGTAAGCACTTTACAGCCGGTTGAACGTCGCTGCATCCCAATACATGCGGGCGACCAACGGGGCGCGGGGCAGGGCTCATCCCCGATTTATTGTCAGGAGCAAGATGCCGATCCTTGCTCAGCCGACCGTCGTCCGTTCTGCTACCGCCGCGACCTGGACAGAGTGATCTTGCGACGTTCAAAATGACCGGCCACGGCGAATCCGATTAGGATCACGACAAACGTGGCCGTGAGGCTCGCAGACCCCGTGCAGTTGATGCATGAGCGCAGGATTTCGACGGGCTCCCCTGCGGATAAACTCCAGCCGGTCATAAAAATCTCCTTTTAAGCCGCCCTCGCGCATTCGCTTTCCGCGATGACGAGCTCATGCCAAACGGACCGTTGGACTATAATCGACAGATTTAATGAGGTCACGCGTCTTAGACCGTTTTCGCGCGGCCAGCGCGCCAGTTTTCGGTGTCCGGTTTCGGTTTTCTAATCATGCACGCAAGTTTTGCGGGGATTTTACGACCTCCCGCAAAAAATACCGTTTACGTTCAATTAACCATGATGATTTACCGATTATTTACGCGCGAAAATTCTGCCGCGCGGAGTCGTTGGAGCCCTAATCCGTGCCGGTTGCTCGTAGCCTTGCGACGAGGTTTGCCGCCTGCTTGGTGGCGAGTATCGGCGTTTCTGGCTGCAGCGCTCCCGGCGCCATCGGTCCGACCGTCAGCGCTCAGCCCAGGCTTTCCGGCCAGCCGGCATCCCTGGACAGCCTTGCCTACGACCCGACGCCAACCGGGGCTGTGCCGCTGCCGTCGCCCTCATCCAAGGCGGTCGCGACGACCGAGCCTGGCGATGGCCAGATGATCGGGGGAAGTTCTAGACGTGAGCGGGGCAGCGGTTCTGAAGCCAATGTGGTGCTTAACCTCTCCAGCGTGCCGTTGCAGCAGGCCGCGAAGACCGTTCTCGGTGACATGATCGGGGTAAACTATGTCGTCGACCCGCGGGTCGATGGGGTGGTGTCGGTTCAGACAACGCAGCCAGTGAACAAGGCCGACGCTCTCGAACTATTCCAGGCAGCCCTTGCACCGATTGGCGCGGTTCTGGTGCAGAGCCGCGGCATCTACCGGATCGCACCGGCCGACCAGGCCGCAACGGGCGTAGTTTCTACTGGCCAGCCGCCCGGCGTGAACGCCGTTGGCGGCAATGGCATGCGCGTCGTCTCACTGAAATATGTTTCCGCGACCGAGCTTGCTCGGGTTCTCGAACCCATGGTCCCCAAAGGGGCTATCGTTCAGGCCGATGACGCGCGCAACATTCTGGCGCTGAAGGGATCGCCGGCCGAAATAGACAGCATGGTCGATTCAATCTCCATCTTCGATGTCGACGTGATGCGCGGCATGTCGTTTGCGGTCGTTCCGGTGAAGACGTCGCAACCGGAGAAAATGGTCGACGAACTGAAGGCCATCTTTGCTTCCGACAAGGAAGGACCTCTGAAGGGGCGCGTCAGGTTCATGGCGAACACCCGGCTCGGCGCAATCCTGGTCGTGACATCGCAGCCAGGTTATCTGCCACGTGCCCAAGGCTGGATCAGGCGGCTCGATGCCAAGGCAAACGGCACCGAACGGCAACTGCATGTCTACCAGGTGCAGAACCGTCCGGTCGCCGAACTCGCAACCGTGCTGCAGTCGATGTTCTCCAATGAGATGAAGATCGTGCGCCCGACACGAAGCGTCTCCCCCCGTTCGAAACAGGTCAATTTGACCGGCAGCTCGGCGAGGGCGCCCGGACCCGGTGGCGCGATGACGGATCAGGAAATGGCCCCACAAGGCAGCTTTGCGCGCGGTAGCGGTGCCGGCACGGACTCGCAGAACCTCGCGCGGGCCTTGAATAACAACGATGCCGACCCGACGGCGAGCGATCCGATGGAAGGGTCGCCTTCATCCACCGGATCCGTTGACGAACCGCCGCTTAAGATCGTCGCGGACGAAACCAAGAACTCGCTGTTGATCATGGCCAATGACCGGGACTATCAGCGCGTGCTGAGGGTCATTCAGGGACTGGACGTCGTCGCCAGCCAGGTTCTGATCGAAGCGGTGATCGCCGAAGTCACGCTCAATGATCAGCTGCAGTACGGCGTGCAATGGCAACTGTCGAAGAACGGAACTCCATCCGCATCATTCAGCAACGCGCTGACCGGCGGCGTGGCTGCGGCTTTTCCGGGCTTCAACTACGCTGTCAATGCCGCCAATATTGCGGCGACGATGAGCGCATTGAATGCGTTGACGCATGTGAACGTCATCTCGACGCCGTCGCTGATGGTGCTGGACAACAAGACGGCAAGACTTCAGATCGGCGACCAGGTGCCGATCACGACACAAACCGCGACCAGCACCGTTACCGCCAATACGGCGATCGTCAACTCGATCACCATGCAGGACACCGGCGTTATCCTCTCGGTGACCCCGCGGATCAACGAGAGCGGTCGCGTGCAGCTCGAGATCGAACAGGAAGTCAGCGCGGTGGTGAAGACTACCACTTCCAACATCGATTCACCGACGATCCAGCAACGCCGTGTAAAGACAACCGTCGTCGTCAACGATGGCGAGGTGCTGGCGCTTGGCGGCATGATCCAGGAGCAGGCCACCAAGACCAGCAACCAGGTGCCGTTGCTCGGCGACATTCCGGGCGTTGGCGCCATGTTTTCTAGTCGAAACAACGAAGTTAAGAAGACCGAACTGGTCATCTTGATCACGCCCCGTGTCGTTCGTGACGGTACCGAGAGCCGGCTGGTGACCGAGGAATATCGCCGCAAGATGAATGTCTACATGCCCCATACATCGACCCGCGCGCGAACGCCGATGAATACCATAGCCCGGATAGGTGCGCAGTGAGCGAGCGGGACAATATCCGCGTTGCAAGGCTCGGCCTGTTGTGCAGCTTCGTTTGCGGGCTGGGCGGCTGTGTGACGAATACCATTCCGGTGACGGATCCCAATCCTTTCGATCCGCCGCCATACATGTTGCTGCCCGTCGATGAATCGATGACCTGCAGCGGAATCGCTTCCTCTTTCCGGTTTGCGGCAAGGCGGGCCGCGCTCCTCGAATACTGGCTTTCGGTGGGGCCCCTGGCCGGTTACGGCAACGAACGATTTCCGCTGGATGCTCCCAAGCAGCTGGTCGACGAGCGCAGGCGGCTGGACGCACTGTCTGATCTGCAGCGTTTCAAAGGCTGTACGGTGATGGAGCCGGGCCCGGCCGTCGTCGAGGAGCGAGCGAGGCTCGAGGGGTCGATCGTCCCGTCGTCCCCACCGCCCGTCGTTCTGAAATCCCGCGGCTGAAGCGCCGATCCGCGAAAGGGTTAGATCAGCTCGCGACCGCACCTACAGCCCGAAGGCAGCTACCCTCAGCCTGCGTATCGTCGCGCGGCGCCAATGGCGTCAGGGCTGTTGCATCGATGTCGCCGTGTCGCCATTCGCGTATCAGGAAGGGGCGACCGCCTTCCGCAAGCGATACCAGCGCTTCGCGGATGAAGCGGGTACCGTCCGACGACCTTACATCGGCGCGGATCGTGACACTGCCCCCGGCCGGCAATCCACGCGCTGGCGATAGCGGCTTTTGCTCGAGATTGAGCAACCGCCTCAGGGCCGGCGGGGCTGCATCCATGTCGGGCTCGGGGCGTCCCGAACGGACCGTCACCAGGCGCAGGGCGGAACGGAAAAGTCGGGGCGAGATGCCGTCGACCTGATCAAGCTGCATGATGGTCGTAAAGCCCGCTCCAGGCGGGGCATTCGCCGGCCCCGTATTGCCATCCTTGGTGTCCGGATGGCGCAACTCCGTGACGCGCTCGGCAATCCGGGCACCCAGCGACTGGTCGCGTGTCAACGCGGTGAAGAAACGGGCGAGGACGGCGGGCGAAGCCGTGTTCAGATCGATCTTTCCGGTTTCTTCCTCGACCGTGACGAGGACACGCTCGCCACCGGGCATCCGACACCGCAACGGAAACCTAACATTTTGTTCGGCAACTCCAGTCAAAGCGGTCGCGATTCCCAGATTGATCGCGCTCTCGGCAGCCGCTTCGGCCGCTACCACGGAAGCGTAACTCGACGCGACCCGGGTGCGGTACCGAGCTCCGATCATCACCGCCATTCCCATTAGCGTAATCAGCCCCAGACTCCAGATTACCGCGACCAACGCAAAGCCCTCGCGGTTCGAACGAGCGCGATAGGGCCACAGGCCCCGCAACGGGCTTCCGGCTCCGGAAAAACGGATCGATGGAACGGTCAGCCGGTTTGTCACGCGCAGAAGCCTTGTTGTGACGGCGATCTCATCCTCTTCCGCCCTGGTCGGATATTTAGCCGGAAATGGCAAACAAAGGGTCAAACAGCTTGTGTTAATGAAAATCTCTTAGGATTCGCGCGAATAAGCACCGAAATCGGCCGAGCGCGCCTATGTCATTGGAAATCCGCCAACTACTGCGTCCTGCCGCGGCGCCCGCGCCGGCGACGGAGATTC
Source organism: Bradyrhizobium erythrophlei (assembly GCA_900129675.1). Taxonomy (GTDB): domain Bacteria; phylum Pseudomonadota; class Alphaproteobacteria; order Rhizobiales; family Xanthobacteraceae; genus Bradyrhizobium; species Bradyrhizobium erythrophlei_A. The sequence goes on from FSRD01000001.1 coordinate 5,643,214, forward strand.
CGGGCCCCGGGGACGCCGGCTTCGCGCAGGCCTTTGCCGATCTTCTCGTCGCGGAGGACCTTGTCGATGCCGCCGCGATCGCCCGGGCGCGCCGGGCCGCCGAGGCCGCATCGGAGCGCCTCGACCTTGTGATGGTGAAGCTTGGGCTGATATCGGAAAGCGATCTTTGCTTCGCCTATGCGAGCTATTGCAGGCTTCCGGTGGTCGGCGGCGACGGGCTTCCGGATCAGCCAGTGCTTGTGGATCGGTTGAAGCTTCCTTTTCTGAAGGCCAACCGCCTGCTGCCGATTTCATTCGACGGCCGGCGCCTGCTGATCGCAACCGCCGATCCCTTTGTGGGCGAACAGGCAAAGGCAATCAGCTACATGCTGGAGGTCCCGGTCGACCTCGCGCTGATTACGCCGGCCGAGATCGAGCGGGCCCTGCGCACGCTCTACCATGACGCGGGCGCGGAGGCGCATGCCGATGTCGCGGAGGCTGCCGCCTCCGTCGGTGATGAGGGCAGCGAATACGATATCGAACGGTTGCGCGATATCGCCAACGAAGCGCCGGTGATCCGCCTCGTGAACCAGATCATATCGAAAGCGGTCGAGCGCGGTGCATCCGACGTCCATATTGAGCCCGGACGCGACGCGGTCGCGGTCAGGTATCGCATCGACGGATTTCTGCAGCAGGATCGGATCGTGCCCGCGAACCTTCGGGCCGCACTGACCACGCGCATCAAGATCATGGCCAGGCTCGATATCGCCGAGCGGCGGCTTCCGCATGACGGCCGGATCAAGACCGCGGTTCGCGGCACCGAAATCGATATTCGCGTGTCGACGCTGCCGACGGTCTTTGGCGAAAGCATCGTGATGAGAATACTCGACCGTACCCGCGTCGAGCTCGATTTCACCAAACTAGGCCTCCATTCCGAAACCCAGGAAAAGCTGCATCGTCTGATGAGCCTTCCGAACGGCATCGTGCTGGCCACGGGACCGACCGGGAGCGGCAAAACGACGACTCTTTACACGGCGTTGAAGAATCTCAACCGGCCCGAACTGAAATTGTTCACGGTGGAAGACCCCATCGAGTACCAGCTCTCCGGGATCAACCAGATTCAGGTGCAGCCACAGATCGGGTTGGACTTCCCCACCGCGTTGCGCTCGATTCTCCGGCAGGATCCCGACATCGTCATGATCGGTGAAATTCGCGACCTCGAGACCGCACGGATCGCGATCCAGGCCTCACTGACAGGGCATCTCGTTTTCTCGACGCTGCATACCAACAGTGCGATTGCCGCCATCGCGCGACTGATCGATATCGGGCTGGAGCGCTATCTTCTCGCTTCGACGGTGTCGGGGGTGATGGCGCAGCGCCTGGTTCGAAAGCTTTGTCCGGCGTGCTCGCGACCACACTCCGCCAGCGAGCGCATGCACGGAAAGTTCAAGCTCGCGGCGTCGGGAGGCGCGTTCGACTTGTCGAATAGCCGCGAGCCGGTTGGCTGTGAATCCTGCGCCGGTACCGGGTATCGCGGACGAACTACGATATCCGAACTCTTGATGGTAGATGATGGCATCCGCGAGGCGATCGGCCGGCGAAGCCAGGATCAGCGCCTGATCGAGCAACTTGCGCGGGCGACAGGGTTTCGCTCGCTCTATGAGGACGGGCTCGTCAAGATAGGCGCAGGCGAGACGACCCTGGAAGAAGTCCTGCGCGTTACACGGGCCTCCTGAGGGAGCATCGGATCGTGGCTAGGTTCCAGTACAAGGCTTATACGGCGCAGGGCGTCATCACGGCGGGAACGATCGTTGCCGAAGGCGTCGATGCGGCGATTAACGCGCTCTACGTATCGGGTCTCACGCCGTTCGAGACCAACGGGATCCCCGACCAACAGGCTGATCGCCCGGACCGTGCCCGAGCGGTGTCCCGTCAATCCGATGTTTCGATCTGGAAGCGTGAACTGGTTGAATCCAATCGCTTCAACCTGAAGGAATTGACGGGCTTTACCGTCGAGTTGGCCTCGTTGACCAATTCCGGTCTGCCGCTGGACGCCGCGTTTCGGATCATCGCTGGCCCCGGGGCGGCGCCAAAGACGGTTCGTCTTGCGAACGAGCTACTGAAGGATGTTCTCGCCGGGGCTCAACTTTCGGAGGCGATGGCACGACGTCCCGATATCTTTCCGGCGGACTATCGCGCGATACTGAGCGCCGGCGAGGCGGGTGGCGTCACCGGCCAGGTTCTCAAGCAGATCGCGGAACTGCTCGCCCGCCGGCTCGAAATACGCAGCAAGATTACCTCCGCTCTGGTCTATCCGATCATCCTGATTCTGATGTCGCTGGTCTCGGTGACCGTCATCGTATTCGTGCTCATTCCCAGCATCTCGCCGATCTTCATCGATGCCGGCCTTCCTCTACCCGGCATCCTGAGCACGTTTGCCGATATCCAGGAGAATTGGCTGAGCGTCATTTTAGCGCTTTGCGCAGGGGCGGCCGCAGCGGCCGCGCTGTGGCGCAGCGCAAGACGGAATGACGACCTCATGCTAACGATCGACCGGCTGAAGAGCGTTCTGCCGGTCATCGGCAAGCTGATCCAGGCTCGAGACGCCGGCGGCTTTGCGCGGGCTCTCGGTACCCTGCTCGGTGCAAGAGTGCCGTTGATGTCGGCAATGCACACCGCACGCGCGCTAGTGATGAATCGCCACCTCAATGCGCTTTATGCACATGCGATTGGCCGGGTTCCGGAAGGAACACCGCTACATAGCGCCTTCAACGAAGCGGGGTTGCTTCCTGCAGCGTCGCTGCGTCTGATCGCCGTCGGCGAGGAGTCCGGTCAGCTCGGCGCCATGTTGATGCAGGTCGCCAACGTGACCGAAACTGACCTGCAGCGACATATCGAACGGGTGGTCGGCCTGTTGACGCCGATCCTGACGCTGGCAATCGGAGGCAGCATCGGCGGTCTGATCATGCATGTGATGAGCGCGGTACTTTCCATTAACAACCTTGCATTCCAATGATGCACCGCGCGAAACCGTCGGCCGGCTTTACCCTGGTCGAGTTGCTGGTTGTGATGGGGATCATGGCGCTTGTTCTTGTCATCGTGCTCAATGCCCGGCCGAAGGCCGCAGCGACCAGAATTGCCGTCACCGCGCGAGCGGTTGGCGCGACACTGCAACTGGCCCGGGGGCAAGCCATGGCAAGCAATGCCGAAACGGTATTCCGCATTGACCCCGACAAGCTGCAGTTTGGCCTACCACGGTCGATGCAGTCGCTCCCCAGGGGAATGACGGTCGCGGTAACCGTTGCAGAGACCGAGCGGGTGGCGAATATCGGTGGAATACGCTTCTTTCCGGACGGCCAGTCATCCGGCGGCGAGATTGCGCTTACGCTCGAGGGACGGTCGGCGCGCATCGCCGTGAATTGGCTGACCGGTGAGCCGCAGTTGAACCGATGAACCCTACCTCACCGACACGAGCCCTCATGGTCGCCGGCCGGCGTTACGGCGAACGGGGCTTTGCGCTGCTCGAAATCCTCGTCGCCTTCGTGATACTGGCACTCGGTCTTGCAGCCATCCTGGCCGGCGTATCGACTGCGATGCATTCCGACGCCAAGACGCAGGCAAGCCGGGGCGCCCTGCGCCTGGCCCAGTCGCGGCTGGAAGCCGCAGGAGTGACCGAAGCGCTGGTGCCAGGGCATCGCGATGGGCGGGTTGGAAACAAGTACACTTGGCGGCAAACGGTCACCGCCATTCAGTCCGCCGCCGGTTCGAGCGACCCTGGCGGGGGCAAGGCCAAGCCGCCCGCGGCCAGCGCCGTGGCAGCGTTCTGGGTCGAGGTCGCGGTACGGGCGGGGGATGGCACCGCAGCCAGGCTCGCCGGCCTGAAACTCGAGCCGGTGGCCAAGCCTTGATCATGGCCTCGCGCAACAGACGATGGGCACGCGCGGGGCGTCGGCGCCAGGGCGAGCAGGGGCTAACCCTGATCGAGCTGCTGCTGGCACTCGCAATCCTGGCCGTGCTGACCGGCTTTCTTGCGGGCGGATTGTCGATCGGGCGGCGGGCCTTCGACGCCGACCGCACCAGCGCGACCAGCAGTGAGACGGACGCGGCCATCCAGGCCATCTCTTCCCTCATTGCGTCCGCACTTCCCGCACCGGCTACCACGGCAAACCCGAAATCCGGGATCATGTTCGAAGGACATCAGGAGACCCTGATGTTCATGGGGTTAAGCGAAGGCCGCTCGCTGCGGGGCGGGCCGCACCTGATCCGTCTGCGGCGAAGCGGTGTGGATCTCGCGGTCGATGTGGCCGGGTCGGCGCCTGCAAAGCCGGGAGACGGGAGCGGCCCAGCCCCAACGCGGGTTTTGGCGCTGGGTGGGGTTCGCGGAGTTCGCTTCAGCTATTTCGGCAGGGTGAACGACTCGGCGCCGCGGGGCTGGCAGGCCGAATGGCTCCGTGCCGAACGATTGCCGGACCTGGTTTCGATCCAGATCGATTTTGAGGACGCGCGCCGCAATGAACCCGCCCGGATCATCGCGCTTCGTCAGGGATAGCGGTTCTGGCCCGCAGGAGACGTCGAGGCGCTGCGCCCCGTTACCCTTCGTAAAGATTTAGTAAATAGGCTCACCTGATTCGAACCGAATGGATCGACCCGGGGACATTCGAGCCTATGGCTTACGTATCGGCAGCCCGTTCCGGCGCATTGCACGTCCTGGCGGCGAGATGGCAGGGTTTTGCCCAATGGTGGCTGTCAGGCCTGAAGGAGGTCATTCCGCCGGCCTGGCTGGACTGGGCCGATGGCGAAGCCATCCCGAAAGTGACGATCTGGCACGACGACGAAACCGTCGTTTGCCGATTGACGTCAGCCACGGGCACAGTCGAGGCCCGGCTCCCGTCGGCCGGCTTCGACGTGACGACGCTTGCAACCTGGCTCGCGGCACAGGGCCTGAGCCGGGAAGAGGTCATCATAGGTCCAGTCATTTCCCGCCACTTGTTTTTCCTGCGTGAGCTGGCGGTGCCGAAGGCTGCGCTCGGCGCGCTGGCCAAAATTCTCGATCAGGAGGTGGTGCGGCGGACGCCGTTCCAGCTTTCCGACATCTGGCATGCCGCATCCGTCGTGCCGGGCGGAACGAACGACATTGTAGCGATGTGCCATTGGATCATTCGCAAGGACCGCGCCGAACAGGCGCTGGCAGAGCTTGGCCTGAAGAGCAGTGAGGTCGACTTTCTGGCGGCGGGCGAAGCCAATGGCGACGCGACGGCAGTCATCAATTTTCGTCCCGCAGGCAATGAGGACCCGCCATGGGCCGCGCGCGCCGTCAGGCTTCTGGCGGTGACTGCGCTTGTTGCGGCCCTTTCCGGACTTTCGGCCTTCGAATGGAGCCAGGCCAGCGTCGCCACGACGATAGAGACCGCGCTCGCCGAAGCGCGACAGGGCGCGCAAAACGGGCACGATGGCATCGATCCGGCGGGGCGGCTGCTCGCGATGAAATCCGAAGTCAGCGTGCTTGAGGTCTGGGACGAGCTGTCGCGCATCCTTCCCGATCATACCTTCCTGACGGAATCGCGCATGGCCGATGGCAAAATGACGCTGTCGGGATTTTCGGCCGATGCCGCCCGGCTGGTCCGGATCATCGATCAGTCGCCGCTGTTCTCCGGCGCGGCGTTGACAGCTGCAATCACGCCTGACGCCACCGAACACAAGGACCGTTTCAGCATCAGCTTCAAAATACGGGGTGGACGAATGACGCGACCGGTGGCGGGCGCCGGGAGTGCCCCCCGATGATTGCGACGATTTCCCGGAAGATCAACCGAGGGACGCTTTTTCTGGCGTTCAACGTATCGGCCGTGTTGTTCATTGTGATCTTCTTGCTGGCGCCGGTCCTCGCCCATTTCGCCAGCCGCGGCGAGGACATTTCGGAAGGCGCGGCGCAGCTGGCGCATTTTCGCAAGATCATGCGTAGCGCGAGCACACCGACCAGCAAGGCTTCGCAAGGTGGTGATCCGTTTCTGCCCGGTAGCGAGGAACGCGTTGTCAGCGCCGACCTGCAGGCCAGCCTGAAGGCGATCGCCACCAATGCGGGCGTGAACCTGCTTGGCATCCGCGGCCTGCCGGCCGGCCGCTCCCAGCAATTGCGCATGGTCGCAGTCAACGTGGAGCTGGAGGGCTCCCTGCCGGCGGTGCGCGACATGATCGTTGCCATCGAAAACCAGACGCCGTTCCTGTTCGTTACCGCCGTCTCCTTTCGCAGCGTGAGCGATGGCGAAGACGGCCCGATCCGGGCGGAACTGAAAGTACAGGGCGCGATGCGCGAGGGCGGGTCGTCCCTTGCCGCGGAGGCGGGCTCGAAATGATCGGGCGTCGACTTATTTCCGCCTTGGCTGGCGCGTGGACCCTCCCGTTGCCGGTGGCCACTCAAGGCCGGCTGGCTGCGCTCGCAGGCTCGTCGCGGCGATTGGCCGCGTCCGGGACGGCGGCATTGCTCGGCCGAGCCGAATTCCCTGGCTTCGCGGAGCTCGCCGCACTGCGCCCAGCGACGCGGGTGCTGATTGCGGGCCTGTCCGGCTGGATCATCCTGGTCATCCTGGTCATCCTGGTCTCCCTGGCGGCCGTGGTTTCGGTGGAGATGTCCACCATCACCCTGCCGGATTGGTTGGGCACGCATTCATCCGCCTCCGGTGGCACCGCGGCCCGGCCGCCGGCTAGTTTTGAGAATATCGTGCGGCGTCCATTGTTCTCGCGCAGCCGGCAGGGGATGAGCCAGGCGCCGGTCCCGATGCCGGTCGCACCGCCGCCTCCTTCCACGCTGGACCAGGACATCACGCTAAGGGGGGTGTTCATGAGCGGCCCCTTGGCTAAAGCCTTCCTGCTGTCGTCGCAAAATCCGCTTGGTGTGTGGGTTCAGGCCGGCGAGGAGGCCGCAGGATGGCGGGTCGTGGCCGTCCAGCGAGATCAAGTGCTCCTGGAGGGGCAGGGCCAAAGGCTGATCGTGCCACTCAATGTCGGCGGCGGCAAATGATGCTCGCCCTCCGCAAGACGTCCGGCCGAACCGGACGCTTCCTCGGGCGGGCGCTGGCCTGGCGGGCGCCGGACCGACAGCACTTCGCCGTGGCCTGGGGACTGGTGGCTGGCGCCGTCTGGCTCTCGACCGGCTTGCCGGAGGACCCCGTCTGGCCCGAAGCCGCAATCGCCGGGCTTTACCTCGTGACTGTCCTGGCCGCGATCTGCGCGATCGATGCGCGCTACGGGATCATTCCCGACAGCCTTGTTGCCGCCCTGGCGGCGGGCGGATTACTCCAGACCTATCTTGGCAGGCAAGGTGAGCTCTTGGAGCGGGCACTTGAGGCGATCGCGGTACTGGCGGCGGCCGCGCTGTTTCGGGCTTCCTACCGCTGGATGAGGGGATTTGACGGGCTTGGGTTCGGAGACGTTAAATTTGTGACGGCGGCCGCGCTCTGGATCGGCATCCAGGGATTGCCGATGCTGCTCCTGACGGCCGTACTGTCGGCCGTGGTCAGCCTGCTGATCCTGCGGGCCGAAGGGCACGACCTGCACGGCCAGCAGGCGATCTCGTTTGGACCGCATCTGGCCGTCGGGCTGTGGCTGACATGGGTGGCCGGGCCGCTGCAATTTGGCCTCTGAACGCGGCTATTCCGGATCACCAGGCGCCGAAATGGACTGGCGTCGTTCTGCCAGGAATGGATTCAACCGATCTCCAACGGCACCTGATTTGATTGGCCGGACCATCGCAAGCCCGAAGACCAAACGCAAAATGCAAAGATCGGCGAGGGCAGGGATCGTTACTGTTCGAGGTGCCGACGTAGCTGACGTAAGACAGACGAAGCCACGAATAGATCACGCGGGCGCTGCTCCTAAGGGCGCTGCTTCCTCTGTCAGGGAAGTACCGCCGGCGTTACGATGCAAGCGGGCAGATCCTGGTGTTTCCAGACGCCGTTTTCGCACAGCAGAGCCCGCCCGCTAAAGACACAGAACGTGGCCCCCGGCGAGAAATCTCCGCCTTTTCTTTGCACTCCTTCGCCGGTTCCGCCGGCTTCCTGGCAACTGGTACAGCAGGAACTGTCGGAAGCGGTTTGGGTTGCGCATTCGCAGCAAAGCTCGTGCCCAGACTTACCGCGACAACTGCAGCAGTTAATCTCACGAGCCTGCGCCGCCCGGACCGAAAAGAGATGCTGTTAAAACCGGGCACTTTCCTATCCGAACCATGGTGAAGCACGGCTGGTCAGCTTCGCCAATTGCAGGGCTAAGTCAATCGGCCGCGCTTCAGCGCGAAAGCAAAATGATCGACAAAGCCTTCGATCCCGTGAGAACCCTGCCGGACCAAATCCTCAGCCGCCAGGCGCAGCGACAAATGCGGCCGCCGCTCTATGGCATCCAGATCCTCAGACACTGCCTCAAGGGCCCGGCGCAGTCGCTCTAATTGATCGCTGGAATTGGCCAAAATACTCGCCATATTCAAAATTTAATAAAAGCCACAGCCTTCCAAAATACCATCGATTTAATTCGCGTCAATATATGGTAAGAAACTTTGGACGTAGCCCGCTCACCCGCAAGCTCGGATGAATTGATGTCAACGACCGACGCCAACGCTTGCGACCCTGCAAATTGCAGCGCGGCGTCAGCTTTTCGGGTGGGCCAATTGATGCCACACCCACGAGGATCTCACGATCGTCGAGAGATCGGAACAGACCGGAACAAAGCCGAGATCCGCTTTGGCTGCCGAGGGATCGGCAACCAGGACGGGAGGATCGCCGGCGCGGCGGGGCTTCGTGACGAGAGGAACCCTAAGTCCTGTCACGCGCTCGATGGCCGCCAGCACCTCGCGAACCGAGAATCCCGAACCCGTGCCAAGATTGTAGTGACCGCCACGGGAACCATCCAACAGGGCATTGACGGCCCGAACGTGCGCGGCAGCCAGATCGACGACGTGAATGTAATCGCGTATCGCCGTTCCATCGGGCGTCTCGTAGTCGTCGCCGAAGATCGCAAAGTCACGGACATGTCCCTGCAGTGCCATCATTGCGCGTGGAATGAGGTGGGTTTCCGGATCTCGAAATTCACCAATCGATCCCGATGATTCGGCGCCGCAGGCGTTGAAGTAACGCAGGCAAAACGAATTCATCCCATAGGCCCTGCGATAATCCGCGAGGATCTGTTCGATCATCCATTTCGACGCGCCGTAGGGATTGACGACGGCGCCGGCCGCGCCCTCGCTGATCGGATCGCGCCCGGCATTTCCGTAGACTGCCCCGGTGCTCGAGAACACCAGACGATCGCATCCCCGTTCGAGCATCGCCTTCAACAGCGATAGAGTCCCGCAGACATTGTTCAGATAATATTTCTGGGGATCGCCGACGGACTCGCCGACCTGACTGAAGGCCGCGAAATGCATCACCGCCACGACCTGGTGGGCCGCGATCGCATCGGTCAAACGCTGGGTATCGCCAACGTCGCCCTCGACAAAGGGGCCCCACTTCACGAAATCGCGGTGGCCGGTTGAAAGATTGTCGAAACAGACCGGCACAAAGCCTGCTTCCGACAGCGCCTTGCAGCAGTGAGCACCGATGTAACCGGCTCCTCCGGTTACGAGAATCGCTGGGCTTTTGGACATGTATTTCCTGTCATGATGAAAGAGCCTTCGGAGCCCGGCAGACGCCTGGAGCGCGGCAAACGCGAGCTACGGCTTTGCGGCCCGCCCGATGCTTTGATACAGGAACCCGCGCTTGGTCAGCTCATTGGGATCATAGATATTGCGGAGATCCACCACCACCGGGCACGCCATCTCGCGCTTCAATCGATCGAGATCCAGCGCCCGAAACTGCTCCCATTCGGTGACGATGACCAGCGCATCGGCGCCGGCGGCGCATTCGTACGGGTTCTCGGAGTAGTAAATATCCGGCATCTCGATGCGCGCGAGCTCCATGCCCACCGGATCAAATGCCCGCACCGTCGCGCCCATATCCTGCAGCGCGGTGATCAGCGGAATCGATGGCGCCTCGCGCATGTCGTCGGTGTTCGGCTTGAACGTCAAGCCAAGCACCGCGATGGTCTTGCCGCGAAGATTCCCGCCGAACGGCGCCGCAACCTTTCGCGCCATCGCGCGCTTGCGGGTATCGTTGACTGAATTTACCGCCTCCACGATTCGAAGCGGGGCATCGTAATCCTGGGCGGTCTTGATCAAGGCGCGGGTGTCTTTTGGGAAACACGAGCCGCCGAAACCAGGCCCCGCATGAAGAAATTTTGATCCGATGCGATTGTCCATCCCGATTCCGCGCGCAATCTCCTGAATGTCCGCCCCGACCTTTTCGGCCAGATCGGCCATTTCGTTGATGAACGTGATCTTGGTCGCCAGAAATGCGTTGGCGGCATACTTGATCAGCTCGGCGGTGCGGCGGCTGGTGTACATGATCGGTGCCTGGTTGAGATAAAGCGGCCGGTATATCTCGCCCATCACCTTGCGCGCGCGCTCGTCGGTCGTTCCGACAACGATACGATCCGGATGCTTGAAGTCGCGCACTGCCGCGCCTTCGCGGAGGAATTCCGGATTTGAGACCACGGCGACGCCGGCCGACGGATTGACCTGCATGAAGATCCGTTCCACCTCATCGCCGGTACCGACGGGCACGGTTGATTTCGTGACCACAACCGTAAACTCTTTGACCACCTCGGCTATCGCGCGGGACGCTGCATACACATGACTGAGATCCGCGTGACCATCGCCGCGACGCGAGGGGGTGCCCACGGCGATGAAGATCGCCTGTGCATCGCCGACAGGCCCGGCAAGGTCGGTCGTGAACGAGAGCCTCCCGGCGCGCGCATTGCTTTGCACGAGACGCTCAAGATCGGGCTCGAAGATCGGAATTTCGCCGCGCAACAGCGCCGCGATCTTTGCGTCATCCCTGTCCACGCAGGTAACGTGATGTCCAAAGTCGGCGAAACAGGCACCCGAAACCAGTCCCACATATCCTGTTCCAACGACAACTATCCGCATGAACCGAGCACCTTGTTCGTTATCCGCACCACCCCCGTATCTCTAGATTAATGTCGCTGGTGGGTCAAAAACTAGAGCATCGCATTTCACGATGAAAATGCCTTCGGAGTCCGGCGGACACCCGGAGCGCGACAAGCGCAAGCTAAGCTTCGGGTTTTCCAATTCAAACCGCGCGTATGCGAGCAAAAGTTGTAATATGGTTGTTGACAATATTTAATTGAGGCGACACGGGCCGCCTGTCACAATTTCCCCCAACCACGAACATCAGACGGAAGACCGGCACACGCAAAAAGAAAATTTACCACGGTGGCAGCCTATTCTGCGCTGACTTCTGTGACTCTGATCTCCAGTCTCGCGCGGCCTCGCTAAACGCATCGCTAAATGCTGGGAAGTTCTGCGGCTCAAGCATCGTTTCATGGTTGCCGGGAATTTGAACAATTTTCAGCTGGGGACAGCGTCGCTGCCAACTGTCGTCGGAGTGAGCCATCAAGTCCGTTCGGAGCAGGACCGCTGACGTGTTCAGCGCAATCGGTTCGCGATCGAGCGCTGCAATTCCTGGTGCTGCCAACCGAATCAGAAAGCGCATACTAAGCTCGTGCTCAAAAACAGGATCGACCGCAAAAATCTGATGAAGCCGGCCGGACTGCTTCGCTCTGCGGAGTATCCCGACCAGGTGCTCCTGAGACAGTCGCAGCATTGCGCGCCAAAGACGTGAGCGCACGAATTTGGCGAAATCAAAAATTCGTCTTTCACGTACCAGGCGCGAGCCAAGCTTAAGCGCGCGTCCCAGCCATCCTGTCGTTGGCGCTGCTGAGCTCACCATGAAGGCATCTACTGCGCAAAAGCCTGAGATGTCCCGGCCGGCTGCCTGAAGTTGCACCGCCACCGCGTAACCGAAATGGGCGCCGATAGAGATGCCAATGATGCGTATGGGGCCTTCTGGAACCAGGATCTCAATCTGACGAATTAAATCATCGATCAATGTATGCAGCGAAAACCCTATTTCCACGTAACGTCGCCAACCTGGATAGACCAATATCGAGAATTGGGTTGCCTCTGGAAATCCGGCCCGGAACGGCGCGAGGTCAGGCGCGCCGCCGCCTGCACCCGACAAGACGATGACCGGGGATGATATCATCATTTCTTTGATGTCCTGAATGCAAGTCGCCGCGATACGATTTTCGACGTATAGGCGGTGCCCGCGACGAAACGAAACAGCGGCCCGAAGCTCATCGCTGACGCCGGGCCAATGAAATACAGACCAGGCACCGAGCTCTCGAAGGTGGCATTCAACTTCGGAGCCTTCTCGATTCGCGCAACTGCGCTTCTAAGCCCGCGGTCGAGGAAACTGAGACGATCGACGTCAACGTCATATCCAGTGCCGACGATGACGCGATCGGCTGCAAGATCAAACTCAGTTCGATCTCGCGTATTTCGAAGCCGGAGCACGGCTCGGCCGCCCACGCTGCGAGCGCTGGTCAGCTTTGTTCCGCAATGAAGCGGGACCTGATGCTCTACGCGTGCACGCAGCCACCATGCCCCTTCCGGGGGTAGATGAGTTTTGACAAAATGGGTCCTCAAAGGCGCCGGGACGAGATGCATCGCACCTGGAAATTTTGTCAGTGCCCAGGCTTTCGGTCCCGTACCAAGCTCGGAAATCGGCGATCGAATCCGCTGCCAAGGGTTTCGGTTCGAAGATACGCGGCGCATCCAGGAGATCGACGGCTTACGAATGATTAGTTGCGCTCTTGCTCCGACTTCGTGCAATAAAGCTGTGGCTTCCAGTGCTGACTGCCCGGCGCCGATAACGGCGATATCATGTCCCCGAAAGTCCGCGAACCGCTCAATCGTGGAAGTGTGCTGAACAAGCTCGGGCGCGAGCGGGGCAACCTCTGCGGGGATATTAGCGAAACCCGCGAGCCCGGTCGCGATCACCACACGCGAAGCTGAAACGGACTCGCCGTTCTCCAATGTAGCGGCAAAATCCTCATTGCGTCTTTCAACTCTGACAACGTCGACGGTCTCGACCCAATCGACCTGTCTCTGTTGAAACCAGAGCCCGTAGTCAGCAAAATCCTTGATCGAGCATGGCTCGAAGGTTTCCAGTCCGCGCGGACGGCTATAGTCAGCAAAGGAGAAACCACGGCTAGGGGTTGAGATGTCCGTTCCGAAGCAGAATGATTTCAGGTAACGTTCGCCGCCGGCGGCCGCAATCTTTGACCAGAACTGCATCGGGTGACCAAAAATTCGATGATTTATATTTTTGGCCGCCAGATGTACCGCGAGCGAAAGGCCGTACGGCCCGGCGCCGATGATGACGGTATCGGCGTGGCTCATGATAGCAATTTCTCCGCCAATACTGTTGACGCCAGAGACTTGCGCCGCGTCGTGCGAACAAACTGCGGAAGAGCTCTCACGCCCAGGTAGATTTCGGAAAGCGCATGGACGATCGCCGGCATCGGGTCTGATTTGTCGATCGCAACGTCAACGCAGTGCGCGGCGTGCTGTCTGCTCCATGCCCGCCAACGTTGCCGATTGGCGCGCGGCGCGCGCGAAACAATTCCCTGCGCCAATAAAATCGCCTTCAGGGTGAATTGGTCGCAAAAAACTAACGGCGATTCATTTTCAACTTGCGCTTTGGCCACCGCCTCGCTGAGAGCGTCTGTCTGACCTGAAGCATCCAGAAATGCGAGCAGGGGCAGTGGCATTCCGCGGCGAGTATCCAATCCAGTCTGGTTATAGAAGCGCGGGTTGAAATCAATCATCGCCCAGCGCCCGTTAAATAAAATGAATTCCGCTTCAAATACGCCGAAATAGTTTAGCTCTCGGCATAAATCGTAGACCATTCTTGAAAGCTCCAGTGAAGCAGGAAGCGCTTCATGGCAAATACCAACCCCGATGGGTTGTGATCGTTGGAAAACTTTTACTGAGCGCCGGCTGACGAATAGCTCGCCCGTCCGATCGATAAATCCGGTGATTGACTGGACGTTTTGGCTGCCATCCACCGCGAATTGTTGCAGAAGCGGCCTCTGAAAATCGATGGATTGCGCTGGCGGAGCGCTTCGATACCGCTCGCGAACAAGAAAAGTCTCATACTGTTTCGAAAACTCATCTGGCGTTTCGACAACGACGCCTTTGTCGTTCCTGAGACGTTGCACATGCGTGCGTGGCTTGATGAGCATCGGATAAGGGAATGTCGCTACCAGTTTCCGGAGTTCGTCGCTCGTTTCAGGATCCCAGCTTGGTAATACGTCAAGCCCTGCCTGGATCGCCGCATCGGTAAGCAGCTTTTTGTCAAGGATACGTCGGATGCTTTCGAGCGACGGTTGATACATCAAGAAATACTGCGCCAGAGCGGCGGCATTGGCAGTGTAAATCCAGGCGGTCTGATCCGAGGTAGGAAGCAGAACAAGGCCGGGATTGGCCTTTCCAATCGCCATGATGCGATCGAAAAATAGCTCGTGGTCGATTTCAGCAGGTGTCGAATAGGTACGGCTTGTATGCCTCGACCATGCCGCCGCATCCAGCCGTGTGCTTGAGAGAACTTGAGCCCCTACGCCGTTTCTGCCGAGGTTGCGCACGGCGGCGATCGTGCCTCCCGATGACGCCGACGCCAGAAGCACCGAGTGTTGCCCGCGTGATGGAATCTTCACTGCGCTCAAAGCTGCTACTCAACTCAAAAAGCATGCCGCAGCACCTGATCGCTGCTAATCAGTCTAAGAAGCGAAGCAAATTGCTCGGGACAGCGCATCGTTAATACGCAGTTATGGTTTATGTCGTGCCCCGGTAACCCTAATCGGATCGTGCGTTGAGATCATCCTCACTGGCAATTCCAATTGGGATGAAGGAAGCGGGCGTAGCAACCGGCCACAGATACAGATCATTCAGACCAAATGTCCGTTTCGGGTGTGCGCCGTGACAAGGCGGCGCTGTTCCAGTGGGTGCAAGTCCCACCCGGCAACCGCTCCAGCCGGAAGCAATCGGAGCAGTCATGGAGGTAACGAAGTGGCTGAAGCCTTCGATTAGCGTGTCACGAATTGGTGACAGCGCGAGTGTACAGGCCGTAACGCGAGTGAACGCTGAGCAATCCTCGAAAAGGACAATGCGCAGGCCGACCCGACAACCCTTTCGGGGAAGGCTGATACGACTGGGTGAATGAGCGAAAACAGTACGCCCAGACGCTGCGCCGGGGTAGTGGCGACAGCATGTACACAAGGAAAGCGTACGCAACACGGGAAGCCCCAAAGCGTGGTCAAATCAATAACCAACCGGAAGCCCGTGAGGGACAGTGAGCAGCCGACAAGGCTGAGAGTCTGACAGGGTGAAAGTCCCTGTACCGTCAATTACCTGTATTCGGACGGTTAGCATATCCGGTGCGTGTGGAGGCAACAAAGCACGATAGGCCCGGACGTAAAATCCCCGGCTGCCCTGCAGCAGTATCGCAGCGGTAGGAACGATCTGGGGGGAGAGCAAACTTGGAGGCCGGAACATTAAGGAATATCTGCATCCTCGAAACACGGACCTGCGAGAAGTCGTAATTCGTGGGGACAAAACGCGGGAAGCCGACCCATTCTTTCCTTGGGGAAGGCCGATGACATCGTGGAAGAAACAGGTGAGAGCACACGGTGTACCGCCGGGGTACGGGATCCAGCATCCAAGGAAAGATTCTCAGAGATAACGTCGGGAAGCTCCCGGGGGCAGCAGGGACTGCGTACAACCTGCCAGGACTCTTCGAACGAGGCTAAATGCCGAAGCAGGAGAGAGCCCAACGGGAGTGGCACATGAGCCCGTAGGAGCGATGACGGAGGGGTAACGCCCTCGGAGGAGATGGCACTCACATCTCCCCAACGGAGGTAGCACCGAAGTTGGGCAAAGGGGCTCAGGACACTTGGCGGCTTACTTGGCCGTATGGCGGCCGGCTTGATAAAACCGGCGGAACGCCACGACAGCTCAGGAGGCGAGGCTGAAGGCAAACCAGAATGGCGGGGGTGTACACGGACCAGCGTTTAAACCTCTCCAAACTTGGGAAGGCCTTCGGAAGAAAGCCAAGGTTTCAAACCGGACCCGGGAAATCTGGCCGTCCGGGATTATAGGGGGGCTTCGGGAAACGTAAGCCATGGTGAGACTGTGAACCCGTCCTGCAATCGAAAGAGCAGGAGCGGAAACCCCTCACCTACAGCGGGACGCGCCCGATTTCTATCCCAGTGCCGGGCGCCCTGGGGTGGCGGAGAGGTTCGTAGTACCGCTGAAGCCGGGTCCACTTCCATTCAAAAATAGACCATTGTGGGTCGAGCCTTCGGCCGATGGTACTTGGTACCCGGAGATCGTTATCGTCGTCGATGCTCCTGTCGCAACGAACGATAAATTAAATTGCGTGTTGGTCTGCGCCGGTGCATTAGCGAAGTCTAGCAACACCGTAGCGTAGGCCGGGGTAGCAACAACCAATGCAAGAAATCCAAATAATCCAACCGCGCGTCTGATCATCTTCAATTTGCTCCCTAAATGAAACAGGGCTACGATCACAGATACATCGCCCTAGAACTTAAATCGAAATTCACCTACCTGTCCCTCTTAAGACCCCACAAGCGGTATTCTTAGCGTTTTAGGCAAGGCTGCTCATCCTTCACCTTGCCACGACGGACCTTATCGCTCTGACCCGGTACACGCGCACGCCGCTCCTTTCTAGACCCAGCCTGCACGTTTCGCCTTGGGCTTAGGCGGCCCGCCAAATCCTGGCTGTGCTGGCGGCGGACCACCGACGAAGGTCGGCAGCTTCGTCGTGTCGAGCATGTCCGGTGAGTGCCAACAGGCGACATCGTCACTGCAAGTCACAGCAAATAAAAAGCCGCCTGAAGGCGGCTCTCAATTCAAACCCGATGATCGGGGATCAGGCGACCAACAATGCTGGCTTTGACTTCCGACGATAGGCCAAGAAGCCGATGCCAACAAAGCCAAGAAGCATCATGGCCCATGTCGAGGGTTCCGGCACCGCCGCGACTGCGGTGATGTCCGACAATAGAACGTTGTCACCACCATCATGAAGTTCATGGACACGCGTGAACTCGAAAAAGCGATCAGTGCCCAACGAGTAGGTAGCTTCGTTGACAGCTTGGTTGATGCCTCCTTGGCTATTGATGAAGTCGCCAAAGTCACCCGCGATGGTTGCGTTGACGACTACGGAAGCGCCATTGTCGGAATGGTCGCCCATCACGAGCCAGCGTTCGCCAGCGGTGGTGGAGCCCATTTTGAAGGTGAAGCTGGTGGCACCAGCGAGGCGAGCCGCGCGGGTGTCGATGATGATAACTTCGGAGCCGGATATTTCGTGATCGGTGCCAGCGGCAATGCCGAGGCCGGTTTCGTCGCCACTTCCCGTCTTGCCGTAGAGGTCGGTTCTAGAGCTAGAGCCTAGAGTACCATCAGTAAAGCCGTAGGCGGTGACGGTGTAGGCACCTACAGTAAAGTTCTGTGAGAAGCCAAGAGTACCGGGGTGAGACGACCCCAAATGGAAGTCGACAGTGGCCGCAGAAGCTGCGGCCGTGAATGCAATTAAGGCGGTAGTCGCTAACAAAAGCTTTCTCATAATAAATCTCCTAGCTAGAGAGCGGTGCGGGAATGCGCCGCGCAGCACAGGCAGGGTTAATCGTCAACGAGACAGCAGCGGCTGATATCAAGGCGGTTAATATTCCGCATGGATCAATCATCGCCATTTTAACCCCCAGAATAAACGACCATTAAGTTTTTGTAAACAAACACTGCCCGCAACAGATACCGGAGTCCCAAAATATTTTACATACTCTGATCGCCCCGGCACTTCAAATATTTCAAATTAAATAGCCGGACACCGAGGGCTGGTGTCTGATGCGATGTCTCAGTTGGGTGTGCGCCGTGACAAGGCGGCGCTTTCCAGTGGGTGCAAGCCCCACCCGGCAACCGCTCCAGCCGGAAGCAATCGGTCATGGAGGTAACGAAGTGGCTGAAGCCTTCGATTAGCGTGTCACGAATTGGTGACAGCGCGAGTGTGCAGGCCGTAACGCGAGTGAACGCCGAGCAAGCCGAGCTATCGCTGAAAGTTGGTGACGGCGGGAATCGGGAAGGCGGCATATCGTGGGGGTGCTTGAGGCCTCCACTTCTCCACCAAAGGAGCGATATGCCGTGTCCAAAGATAACATCATCAAGCTGATTCAGCCAGCAAACGTCGACGATCAACTCACGGAAATCTTGCGTACGGGGGCCCGTGTTCTGTTGGCCCAGGCGGTCGAGGCCGAGGTCGCGGACTTTCTCGGCAAGCATGCCGATTTGAAGACCGCAGACGGCCACCAGCGGGTCGTGCGCCACGGTCACCTGCCGGAGCGCGAGGTGATGACCGGTATCGGTCCGGTCGCCGTCCGCCAGCCGCGTGTGCGCGATCGCGAGGCGGACGCTACCGACCCCGACCGCATCCGGTTCTCGCCCTCGATCCTGCCGCCCTATATGCGCCGCTCTAAATCGATCGAGACGCTGCTGCCGATCCTATCTGAAGGGTATCTCGACCGGCGACTTCTCCGAGGCGCTGGCAGCACTGCTCGGCAAGGATGCTGCCGGATTGTCGGCATCCGCCATCGGCCGCCTGAAGGACGGCTGGCTTGACGAACACACCGCGTGGCAGAGGCGCGATCTGTCGGCGAAACGTTACGTCTACATCTGGGCCGATGGCATCCATCTCCAGGCACGCCTCGAAGACGAAAAGCAGTGCATCCTGGTGCTGATCGGCGCGACGCCGGAAGGCCGCAAGGAACTGGTCGGCTTCACCGATGGCGCCCGCGAGAGCGCGCAGGACTGGCGCGATCTGCTGCTCGATCTGAAGCGGCGGGGGCTCGACGTGCCGCCGCGGCTTACCATCGCCGATGGCGCGCTCGGGTTCTGGAAGGCCGCCGGTGAGGTCTGGCCGAAAACGCGCGAGCAGCGCTGCTGGGTGCACAAGACCGCTAACGTACTCGCCAAGTTGCCGAAGAGCCAGCAGCCGAAGGCCAAACGCGCGTTGCAGGAAATCTGGATGGCCGAAACCAAGGCCGCCGCCGAACTGGCGTTCGACGCCTTCATCGAGAGCTACACGCCCAAATACGAGAAGGCGGCCGACTGCCTGAGCAAGGATCGGGACACGCTGCTGGCTTTCTACGACTTCCCGGCCGAGCACTGGAAACACCTGCGAACGACCAATCCCATTGAAAGCCTTCGCTACCGTGCGCCACCGCACGATCCGATCGAAGGGATGCCTGTCCAACAGGACGGCGCTCGCGATGGTCTTCAAGCTGCTCGAGGCCGCGCAGAAAAGCTGGCGTCGTCTCGATGGCCACAACCAGTTGCCAAAACTCGTTCTCGGTGTGACATTCAACAACGGGATCGAGGTCATCGCTAAACCCGCCGACCGTCAGCCCATAACCGCCGCCGCCTGACCGGCCCGGCCGTCACCAAAATTTGGCGATAGCTCAGCAAGCCTCGAAAAGGACAATGCGCAGGTCGACCCGACAACCCTTTCGGGGAAGACTGATACGTCTGGATGCAAAGAGCGAAGCGATACGTTCAGACGCTGCGCCGGGGTAGTGGCGGCGGCATGTATACAAGGAAAGCTATTAGTGCAGGCGACGTAGCAGGACGGGGACAGATGAGGGCCGAGAAGAGGCCACACGAGTACTGCTTCCAATCCGAGTTGAAACGGAGCGTCGCCTCTTCCGTCAGGGAAGTACCGCCGGC
The DNA here is from genome assembly GCA_900129675.1 of Bradyrhizobium erythrophlei. GTDB lineage: Bacteria > Pseudomonadota > Alphaproteobacteria > Rhizobiales > Xanthobacteraceae > Bradyrhizobium > Bradyrhizobium erythrophlei_A. The sequence continues at coordinate 5,662,928 of FSRD01000001.1, forward strand.
GTTACGATGCAAGCGGGCAGATCCTGGTGTTTCCAGACGCCGTTCTCGCAGAGCAGAGCACGCCCGCTAAAGACGCAGAACGTGGCGCCCGGCGAGAAATCTCCGCCTTTCCATGGACCAAAATGCCAAACAAAAAGCCGCCCGAAGGCGGTTCCCAATTCAAACCAGATGATCGCTTATCAGGCCGCCATCAATACTGGCTTTGACTTCCGACGATACGCCATGAAGCCGAGACCCGCGAAGCCTAGCAGCATCATTGCCCAAGTAGAGGGCTCGGGAATAGAAGAAACCGCCGGAGAAAAATCGACCTCTTTGAACGACTTAAAAAAGCCCGGTGTTGTCTAAATAAATCGTGACTGATTTGATCGTCTTTTCTTGAAGCGCGTGTTCAACGTCTTCGAATCCCAATCTAGCAATGTCGTCCTCGTCGCTCGAAACGTGCTGAAAGGTAATTAACTGAGGAGTGTCCCCCTGATTGTCTTGAATGGACACCATCACCTTGCCGTCGAACGGAGTGTCTGTGCAGTGACGGCCCGTGCAACCGTACTCACTGATTTGGGCACGAAAAAACATTCCATCCCAAGCACTGGAGTCAGTCGGGGTGATCGTCAAACTTGTCAAAACTCCAGAAGCGGCTTTGATTTCTCCATATCCGTTATCAATCTTCGGAGCCGTATTGGTTGTAACCTTAAAATCATGATCATTGTTGTTGTGGTCGTTCGAGCCATAGAAAGTGTTGCCAGATAGGCTGGATTTGATCGCGTAAAATTTCTGCTCGTCCCCATTCTCAGAATGGATCTCGAACAACGAAGCTCGCGCCGAATTGACCAAACCGATTATCGAGGCGCTTGCAATTCCGAAGGCTGCCAACGTTCGACCAAACTTAGACATTCTAATTATCCCCGCCGCTCGCAATTAACTATATAAGTCGAAGTATTATAGTGCGCGGCATTCAATAGTCAATTAGAGCAAGAGGAGTTGGACTGATAACCTCATCACAGTTAATCCGCTGCTCATTTAATTGCAAGCCGTCTCGGCGCCTCAATAGCCGTCTTCTGCCCGTGTTCCTCGTAGGCATAGTGGAATTTGAGCTTCCCGCCGGCGGGGCAGCGATAGACAACGACCGACGCCGACGCATGCGACCCTGCAAAATTATGGTGCGGCGTTAGCTTTTCGGGTGGGCCAATTGATGCCACGCCCAGGAAGATCTCATGATTGTCGACATATCGGAGTAGGCCGGACGAAAGCCGAGATCCGCTTGAGCTGCCGAGGGATCGGCAACCAAAATGGGGGCATCGCCCGCGCGGCGCGGTTTCGTGACGAGGGGAACCCTAAGTCCTGTCTCGCGCTCAATAGCCGCCAGCACCTCGCGCACCGAGAACCCTGAACCCGTGCCAAGATTGTAGTGGCCGCCCCGCGAGCCGTCCAACAAGGCGTGGAGCGCCCGAACATGCGCCGCAGCCAGATCGACGACGTGAATGTAATCGCGTATCGCCGTTCCATCCGGCGTCTCATAGTCGTCGCCGAAGATTGCGAAGTCACGGACATGCCCCTGCAGTGCCATCATCGCGCGTGGAATGAGGTGGGTTTCGGGATCCCGAAACTCACCAATCGATCCCGATGATTCGGCGCCACAGGCGTTGAAATAACGCAGGCAAAACGAATTCATCCCATAGGCCTTGCGATAATCCGCGAGGATCTGTTCGATCATCCATTTCGACGCGCCATACGGATTCACCACGGCGCCGGCAGCGCTTTCGCTGATCGGATCGCGCCCGGCATTTCCGTAGACTGCCCCGGTGCTCGAGAACACCAGGCGATTGCATCCCTGTTCGAGCATCGCCTTCAACAGCGACAGCGTCCCGCAGACATTGTTCAGATAATATTTCTGGGGATCGCCGACCGACTCGCCGACCTGACTGAAGGCCGCGAAATGCATCACCGCCACGACTTCATGGGTAGCGATGGCGTCGGCCAAACGCTTTGTATCACAAACGTCGCCCTCGATGTTTGGGCCCCACTTCACGAAGCCACGGTGGCCGGTCGAAAGATTGTCGAAGCAGACGGGAACAAAGCCTGCTTCCGACAGGGCCTTGCAGCAGTGAGCACCGATATAACCGGCTCCCCCGGTTACGAGAATCGCAGGGCTTTTGGACATGTATTTCCCGTCACGATGAAAATGCCTTCGGAGCTCGGCCGACGTCCCGCGGGGCAAGCGCAAGCTACGCTTCGGGCTTCCCGGCCCGCCCGATGTTGATACAGGAACCCGCGCTTGGTCAGCGCATTCGGATCATAGACGTTATGGTTTCCCCCCAACAAAAACAAAAAGACCGCCTGAAGGCGGTCTCCTTGCAGGCTCTGATGGGGCTGCGATCAGGCTGCGCGCAGAGCGGCTTGGTTGCGGCGACGGTAGGTCATAAAGCCAACGCCGGCGAAGCCCAGGATCATCATCGCCCAAGTGGAGGGCTCGGGAACGGCAGTGATAGCCGTCATGGTACCTGTAAATTGGCCGTCTCCCGTGAAAGTCACCTGGCTGACAAACGCAGTTGAATTGTTCGGGTCGAGACCCAAGCTTGCATCAATACCTAATACTTCGAACCTGCTGACGCCGCCTGGACCAAAGTTGTACAGGGTATTCGCTCCGAGCTGCTGCGCGAACACGAAAGACGTGCCATTCCATACATAAAGATCATATGGATGCGAAAGGCCCAGATTTGGCAGTTCCACCGTCGCAAAGTTTGGATTGCCAACACCAATCGAGAAAATATAACCAAGAGCAGCCGCCGGGTCTAAGTTAACAGATTGCCCGTGGCTAACATCAATGTTGAAGCTGTAGACAGTCGCTCCCACGGTGTTGACCGATGAGACCGGAATGTTCACGGGACCACTGAATTGCGAGGTCGCGTTGGGGTGAAAATCGAAGAAGCTCTGAGAACTCGCTCCGTTCGTTGCATTGTCTTGAGTTCGGTAATCGTCGCGGACAAGGACACCATAGTGACCGGTTGGAGACAGCGCACCAAATCCAGGAATATTTCCTGGAACAGTAACGCTGGTCACGCCTGGCTGCACGTCCGTTCTGAAAATTTCCTGCTTATTATTATTGAGGTCGAAAATAAAAACCCTCGTCGCCTGATTGTAGCCGGTGGGTGCAGTGACAGCAGGCGCATTCCAGGAAATTGTCGGCGTTGTTGTCGTCCCCGAGGTCCCGCTAATTGTTACTCCGGTAATAAACGGAGGGGGCGGAAGGCTAGCCGGAATGGCGGAGGTGTTAACAACCAGAGAGTTGTAGTTCGGGTTGCTGACCGTCAGTTGCCAGGGTCCGATGAGGTTCGGGTTGAACGCAATTGTCCTCTGAAAGAGGTTAGGATCCGGCACGGCATTAGAGTACGGGACGATAAGGGTGACGCCGTTCTGCTTCGCGGTCACCATCGTTTGTGACGCGAAGGCCGCCTCACTTGATCCCGAACTGAGATGGAAGCGTCCTCCAAAGGCAAGGAACTCTGTCGCTACCGGCTGACCGAAGGCCACGTTTGAAGAGTTGTATCCAACATAGTTGAATGTACCGGGAAATCCCGACGTGTTCGTGTTCTCCACGATGGTATCGGCCTGCGCGATTGCCGGAACCAGAATTAAAGTCGCTATGCATAGTGCACTGCGCATAAGCGCTCCCCCTAAAAATATCAAAATTAATCGTGCGAAAATCAGATAGTTAAATACAGGCCAAATGCGACAATCTGTCAACTGTATTTTAAATCAAGTAGCGTTCGCGTGCGTTTGCACGTCGAACCTACTGCCAATGCGGTCTCAGATTTTGGCTGAACTTCGACTGGAGGCGAGTGGAATCCGTGGACGCAATCACAGCCGAGCGGCCACCGGCATGTCTCAAAAGTGCCAAACCCAGAAATGGCAGATGCAGGCCGCGTAAACAAAAAGCCGCCCGAAGGCGGCTTCTATTCAAATCCGTTGATAGTGGATCAGGCAGCGAACATCGCTGGCGTTGACCTGCGGCGATGAGCCAAGAAGCCAATGCCTGCGAAGCCCAGGATCATCATGGCCCAGGTGGAGGGTTCGGGCACAGCTGAAACACTCAAATTGGAAGCTACGAATTGCCCATTGTAGTAGTCGTAGTAGCCGTCGGGAGTCTTTAATTGGGTTGCAATCTGCATGGGGCCGTTGGGCCAAGGAATAATATAGAAATAATCATCCAGCCCAGAAATTAGAAAGTTATTAGCCAGCGGATTGAGCGAAGAAATGACCCCTGAGCCACTGACGAAGCATGTACCACAGTCCGTCCCGGGAGCCGTGTAAGTACTGACCACAAATCCGGAGCCGGGCGGTAGCGCCGTACCGTCAAGGTTCAAGCTGAGCACACTGTTAAAGGTCACGTCGCCACTCGCTTCGGTTCCAACAATGGTACCGGAGACGACATGGGTGTGGGATGGAGCGTCAAGTGAGGGATACCCGAAGCCATTGTCCACGATCGTATAACTAAATTCGAAGACCGCAGCGTTAGCACTTCCCCCAAACGTAAACAGTGCTGCCGCTAAACCAACGGCTTTCAAACAAGCCTTCACCTTAAAAACGTTCGTCAAAGTATTTGCCCCCGATTTGATTGATCTTATTCACGAATTATCGGACGGGGTCAATTGCATTATGTCAGGCACCCTGACCAAAAACCTTGTCACCGATTATTTCGCGGATTGTACAGGAGCTTAAAACGGGCCACCGCGCCTGGTGACTGGTAGTCTCAAAAAGCAAAGCCGCCTGGAGGCGACTTCGCAATTTCAATCCTGATGATCGTCGATCAGGCGACCAGTAATGCTGGCCTCGACTTCCGGCGATAATCTTCCGACTATGGGCGCGGACTCGTAAGTAAGCCATGAAACCGATTCCAGCGAAGCCTAGGATCATCATCGCCCAGGTGGAGGGTTCGGGGACAGCTCCCGCGATCGCTGAAAAGCTCTCCGGTCCGCCGTCGGCGTCGCCAAGCGTCGCTCAAGCGCAATGCGGAAATTGCCGAATCCGGTTTGGTTGAAGACGGTGTTGTTCACATAGGTCTGCTCAGATGAATCGACGTCAAATACGAATCCGCCGTTCCCGTGGCCATGGTCGGCGGCCAGTCCCAAGAAATTCTGCTGCCCATCGATTGCGGCGATGACGGTGTTGCCGTTGTAGAACTTCAGCGTAATGTCACGCACGTTGATGTGACTGTCGCTCTCGCTCGGATTGAACAGGATTTCGACTTGCGAGGCCGTTGACCAATGCAGCGACGAGAGGGTGGGAATGCCGAACTTCTGATTATCGCCGAACGGATTGACTTCCTGACCACCTGTGTTGGTCACGCCATTACCGTCGTGGACGTTTGTGTTTAGCGATCGCACCGCCTTCGTGAATTGATCCGCCAACTATACTAACCACGCCGGACTCGACGCCGTGGTCGGCGTTCTTGGCCTGCACAGTGAGGAGGCTGTGAACGTTTCCAAAGCCGAGCGCGCCAACGTCCACACGGCTGTCATAGACCAGGCTAGCGGATGCAGGCGATCAAGAGAGCGCGGATAAAGCAACTCCAGCGAACGTTCCTGGAAGCGCGTTAAAAGACCCCTGGGGGCGGTCTCTTAGACGCGGTGTTTGGGTTTTCGTGCGATCAGGCCAAACGGAGCGACATCCCCACCCCATTGCGACGGCGATAGGCCATGAAGCCAACGCCGGCAAAGCCCAAGATCATCATCGCCCAGGTGGAGGTCTCTGGAACGGCACTCACGTTCACTTTCTCAACACCCCAGCCTTCATCGCCTAGGCCCTGAAAGCCGGCATGGTTCGGTTGGGGCAGGCTCGAGTAGTGAAATTCGAGCGTATTCAATCCACCGTTTAAGGCGAGGCTGGCGAAGCTAAAGGTTTCTTGACCGCCATTGAAACCAACCACGAGACCATTGCTCGTGGGGTTACCTAAAGTCACGCCACCCACGCTCGAGATTACTACGGCTTGGCTGGTATTGCTACCACCTCCAAGGTTGAACGTGCCCTCAAAGATCACGTTACCATTCAACTTCAGCGTAAAGTCGTCCTCGTAAAAGTTATGCCCGTCGAGGCTCCTATAGCCGTCGAGGGTAAACGAAAGCGCCGTCGTTGGTGCGGACGAATTGAAGGACAAGGGCAATGAAGTATCCGTCGCCAGTTGGGCGGAGGGGCCCGCGTATATGATGCCAGCGTGGGCGGATGCGGCAAGCGCCGTCGACAGGGTTAACCCGGCAAGAATGGACCGAAGCTTCATATGAACCTCCAAAAAGCTCAATTTGCACTTTTAAAAATCAATATTAAAAAATAAATAACTCCGGTGTGGGAGTCAAATGAATATTGCATGAATATCGCAGCCCATTCGGTAGATCTGCCGGTTGGAAGTGGTTCAAAAGGCCAATTGAGACTTATATTGCTCGGCTCGGTCCGACGCGCGTCCGCCGCTTCAATTATTTCACATTAAATAGCCGGACGCCGACAGCTGAAGGTAAAGGCGCCAATTGAACCGGATCTTTTGGGCGTTGAGCTGAGGCGCTCTCTGGCGCAATCTGCCAAATGGGCGCCACAACACTGGACAACAATCACCAGGATATCGAGCGCCCGGGGCGCACCGGCTGCTCGGGTAATCAGTCTGAGGTCGTTGGTTTATTCATGCAAAAATGCTGGATCGTCCTGGCGAACAGAATTCCGGTGGCTCCGCCGGCTACCTTCTCCAACGCATCCATCAACGTTCCATGCCGGTCGGGTGTTAGCGTCTGCGCGATTTCGAGGAATGCGGCGGCGCCAAGCACGATGCAGCAGACCAGGATTGTGCGTCGGGGGTAGGCAAAGCTAAACAGTGTGCCGAGGATCGCGAATGCGACGACATGTTCAAGGTGGGCGTAGGTGCCCATCTCCGGCTGCATCAGGAACGGTGCGAGCTTGAAATAGATCGCGTAGACGAAACCGACCTTGGTCAAGGTGGCGTAGGCGATGGCAATGATCGCCACCCACGCCAACGCGGTGATCAGCCTGACGACGTTGTTCCGGTTCATGCTGGACTTGTGCAATGACGTCGAGCCCGATGCGAGCAAATCGGCTACTTAACCTTAACCTCTGGAGCGAACTGCAGCTTAAGCGGCATTATTCCGTAGTTAGCCCGTTGCGGCTAGGCTCCGTGTTACGCCCGACCGGTTTGGTAAACAAGGCTACAAATCAGCGCCGACATTGCGATAGGTGCGGTTAGACGGTCCCCAATCAATTTCCGCTAGAGACATCAGAGCGCGCGGAGCCGAGGGCTTTTTTGTTGATCGCCCCTCGTCAAGCACGACGCCGACTGCGGAGTTTATCGATGTTGCCAAGAGTTTTGCGTCAGGGAATCCTGGCTTTATGCGCGGTTGCGCTAACGGGTGCGCTTTTGCCGGATGCTGCGCTGGCACGAGGCGGGCTTTATGCCGGCGCCGGGCTCCGCGGTTACGGCTTCGGATTACACAGGCCTGCGTATGGGGCTCTCGCCGTGGGTCTGGGTTTTGGTCTCGGCTACGGCTATTACGGTTATCCCCTGGATGACTCATACGACTATCCTTACGGATATGGCGAGTACGCCGAATATGGGCCATGGGCTTATCGCGGATATGCCGGCAGCGGCTGCCTGTTATCGCAGCGCCGCGTGTGGACCGCTTATGGCCTGCGTTGGCGAACGGTCAGGATCTGTAACTGAATACGCCGCAACCGAGAGCGGCAGGGGGCATGACGGCCTATGCGAAGTTTTTGGCGGTACATCCACCGCCATCACGCTCGGCGTCTTACCTTCCGAACGCCCAGACCAAGCCCTCTATGAGCAACCAGGACCACCCTAACGTCGCGCCAGTAATGGCAATCAGATAGATGACCTTAGTTATATGGGAACGCACGATCTCCCCTTGGGGCGGGTCGTTCGACGCTGGACGAAAGTTGCGAATCGGACTGGCTTCTTGAGACGGCCTCGCGCAGCCTCAGGAGTTCGGCATAACGGGCGCCCAACGATTTCGTCGTTTTCGGCTTTTCGTTGTTGAGTTTTGTATTCGCTGATTTTTGACGTGTCATGCGCCGCTCCCCGCCGCCAAACTATTAAAAAAATGCCTGAACTTTATCGTTCAAAAGGTAAGTGCAAAAAGACCGTAACAAGTTTCCGCTACATCGCAACAAAACCTATGTATTAAGCTTGATAGCCGCGCAGAAAGTTAAATCTGGAACTCGTACCGCCGTTTTGGCTATGCCTGAAAACTAATGACCGGGAAACTACGGGTCCTGTCGAAGCTGCTGAAGTTTAGTAAACCGAATTACCATGAACGCAGCCTGAATGAACCCTGCCGATAGCTGACCCGGGGTTATTTGACCGCGGGCGTCGAGGCGCTGCCGGTAGCGGCATGCCATGGCCAAGTCGCGAGGATCCGCATGGCATCCGCGTCGAGGATCTGCTTTTTGGCTTTCACTTCTTCCGTCACAATCTTCAGGTCCTCGTCCAAATAGTAGAAATTGGAGCAGCGTGAATTATAGTCGTTCGCCAGCATATTATAGGCCTGAATATCCTCGCGACCCTGAACATGCTGTTTAATCACGCGCAGCCGCTCTTCCTGAAAATGGCAATAGCGAACAAAGTCCTGTTTAAAGTGCTCACCCTTGCTGGCCGGCGGAATAACCTCAGGTTCCTCTTTTGGAACCGCCAGCGCCGCTGCGTCTCTAAAAGGTGACAGGGGCAGATTGAGATGTCGATACGCGAGGAAAGCGGAGAACATTACAACGGGTACGACAGCAATGAAAGAGGCCGTCCTTATGTAGCTGCGTTTGCGTATCGTCGTTGCTGGGCCGTTCCGGATTTCCAACTTGCTTAGGTCGTCGCGGAGAATGTCGAGAACGGCCGGGGAGGCGGGCAGTGTTTCTCCGAATCGCAATAGATCGGAGATCAACCTCGTGGCAGCGCCCGCTAGTTCCGGTCGAGCATGAAGATTGGAGGCGAAATCGCGGATCGACGCCCATGGCCGCTCATTTAGTTCGGTCGGGTGTGTCGCCGTGACAGCCGCGGAGAACGCCTCCCACAGAACGTAGGCCTGCCCGCTGGATCCCTTGCCAAATCCTCTCTTCTGGATCGCCGCAATCAAAAGGGCTGGCTCGCGACTGAAATCTTGAATCAACTCCTCCAACGGTTTGATCTTGGCTTCCAGCAATAGTTCCTGGAGAGCCATTGCGGCTTCTTCGAAGGGGTCGACGAAACCGGGCAATAGACTGAATGCGTCGAGGCAGACAGTGACGGTCTTTCGCGCAGCCTCATGGTCGCCACGTGCGATCAGATCCGCAAGCAGGACGCGCGCGCGAGCGACGATTCTGTCGACCCCATCATTGCAAAGCTTTTGATGCGCGTCGAACAGGGCCAAAGGCGCGACCGTCGATATCCAACCAACCAGAGCTTTTTCGAATTTTCCGAAGGATGACGTGTCGTCCGGCCGTTGTTCGATGGCCTCGCAGGCCGCGTCGATGTCGTGATTTGCGCTCAAGTTCAGTCCAGTCGGAGACCGACGGTAGGCGTCCAGAAGACCGGATAAGGCTTCGAGGCGATATCGATCGTCGCTCGAAAGAATTTGACGGACACATTCGAGCAGCGGCGCCGCCGCGCACTGGATTGTGTCAAATGCGGCAACGGCGGATTCGGAATGCAGGGTCAGAAGCTCCTGCAACCCCTGGCGAATGCCAACCAGTGACGGCATGGGGAAGCCTGCGCGACTTCGACACTCCCTTAGAATCTCGTAAATTGCGGCGGCATCGATCGCAGCATGGGCGCCGACGAGCGCGGACAGCAGATCGGCCTCGGCGGCGTGTCGGGCGCCAAGGTGAGCCAGGAAGTTGGCTCTCGACAAAGGCGGTAAATTGTTTGCAGCCTGCAAGAGCTCGGAGACGGGGGCGTTGCCGGACAGATCGGCGTAGAACGCGTTGACCTGTTCGGTAGTGCTGTCGAGGGGGTAGGCGAGTTCGCATAGCAGTCTTTGCGCCGGGTCCACGATGCTATCGCGCGCCTCGGCTAGCGTCTGGTTAGGGGCTACTGCCCGCGCACGCGCGATGGCATAGGCTTGCTCGACTTGTGCACTCGTCGCGGTCGGATCGATGGCGAGCAAACGAAAGCGACCGGCGAGGAGATCGTACCGAGACGAAGCACCGGTGCTTGTCGGCTGATCCTGCATGTTCGGTCGTTCTCCCGCCAAACCTCGCGCCCGGCCGCCGAGGTTCGCAATATGACTGCCAACGCGCCGCGCAAACGCGTTAGCAGATCCTCAACCAACGAACCGGCACACGGTGGCCGCTCCGAAAGGAAGCGTTAATCAACCGTTCTCGATCTATCAAGCGATTAGCCAGACAAAAGGCATCCGCAAACGGGATCGCGACCGAAATTATGCGCAATTGTCCAGAATACGTTACCTCGCATTGACCGCTTCCCGAGCGGGGGCAAACTCGTCAATTGTTTGGAGAGAACTAGCCGACAGTATCGCTCATGAAATTCACGAAGATGAATTCCAGGGGCGATCACAATGTCGATTAAGGTGACACCGATTCTTACAAAGCGTTTGCCGAGCCGGCGCCGGGCACTGCTGCGCCGCGGCCGAAATGACGCGGGCTATACGCTGCTCGAGTTGCTGGTGGTGATGGGCATTCTGGCCGTGCTGACCGCGGTCGCCACGCCGCAGTTGATGGGTTATTTCGGCAAGGCCAAAATGCAGTCGGTTCAGCTGCAGATCGAGAACATCGGGACCGCGCTTGAAATGTATTACATGGAGAACGGCGCCTATCCGAGCGCAAATGTCGGCCTCAAGGCTTTGCTCGAAGCCACGCCAGAAGCGCCAAGGTGGAACGGTCCTTATCTGAAAAAGGCCAAAAACCTGCTCGATCCCTGGGGGCGCCCCTACCAGTATAGTTATCCCGGTTCGAACGGGGAGTATGAGGTCTTCTCGCTCGGCCCGACCGGCAAGGCGGTCTCGGCGTCGGCGGCTTCGACTTCGTCATACCGAAGTGCGGGAAGCTAGGTTGCGGTAGAGCGAAAGCCGTCGTTCGGTGACGCCGTCGGTTACGGAAAGTGATCAGCTTCGAGCGCGAGTTTTGTAGAATTCCGCTTCGGCATCCCAGGCCGCAGCCTCATTCCAACCAAAGGCCGCGCCGTCGACCCGATCGGTGTTGATCCGCACCATGGGCTCGCCGAACTCGCTCTGCTGGAGCAGCGTGATGGGGCAGGCGATACCGAGCCGGGGCGCCATTTCCGTTGCAAACCGATTTGCGAAGGCCCCCTGGCTCTCGACATAGAAGCTCGGATTGAGCTTGATCACACCCTTCTGGGCCGGGACGTCGCCAGCGAACGCTGCATATGAGGCCGCAAGCAGATCGATATGGATGTTGTCGCGCACGTAGAGCGGGGTGCGTATCGCCGGCACCTCACCCTTGAACCACGATTGAACCAGATAGTTGCAGAACCGCGGCTCTTCGAACGGCCCGAACGGGTTCGGGATGACGAATTTACCGAGCGGAAAGCCCATGGTCTGGCTCAGGAAGCGGTAATACTGCCAGGTCAGTCCTTTCGAAAGTCCGTAGGGCGAAAAGGCGCGCAAGAGCGCATCGCCGGCACCCTCATCTTGCTCGAAGACCGTCCCCGTCAGCACTACGCCGGCCAACCCATGCGCCAGCAGCGCCTTTAGGACGGTGACTGCATTGCACGTGTTGTCGGTAACCGCTTCCAGGATGTCGAAGTTGGGGTTGCGGTAGTCGCCAGTGCGGGCGGCGTGGTGACACAAGAGGTCCCAGGAGCCCAGAGAGGCGAGATCCTGGAACGTCGCCGAGCCGAACGGGCAGCCCTCGACCACCTCCGCAACTCGTTTCAACGCCGCAACCCGCTCGCCACGTAGGCCGGAATAGTCGCCGGTCATTCCCTTCAGCGGTGCCACCACGGTATGCCCGACCGCCGCAAGGCTGCGGGCGAACCACAAGCCCGTGAAAGAGCTGCCACCTGTGAGAAGAATTCTCAAACCATTCCCCGCAGCAATTCGGTGCCATGGAATTCCGGATCGAAGTCAGGCCAAGTCCGGTCCTTCTGAGAAACATCGACCGGTGTTGTTGGCCAGACCACTCCGAAACGAGGATCATCAAAGCGAATCCCGCGTTCCTCCTGCGGGCCGTAGAATGCATTCGTCAGGTAGAACGCCTCGGTGTCATCGGTGAGCGTGAGAAAGCCGTGGGCGAAGCCCTGCGGCGCGTACATCATCAAGCGGTTCTCGGCCGTGAGTTCGGCGCCAAACCATTGAGCGAAGGTTGGAGAATCCGGCCGCAGATCGATGATCACGTCGTAGAGTGCGCCACGGATACAGCGTACGACCTTGATCTCGGCTGCTGGCGGCAATTGATAGTGCATTCCCCGCAGCGTGCCTGCTTTGGCGGTTAGGGAATTATTGATCTGGACGATTGGCATTGAAACGCCGGCCGCCTCGAACTCTCGCTCGCAGAAAAAACGGGCGAAGAATCCGCGATCGTCGCCGCGCTTTTCCAGCTCAATGGTGTGGGCGCCCTTAAGAGGCGTGGCATGGAATTTCATGCGATTTCCTTAAGCTCACTGCCAGCGCAGGTCGAGCGACAGTCGACCCTGCTCGATGTGGTGCTTCAGCGTACGAAGCCGCATCAGCGGCGAGGCCCTAAACTCGCCGTCAGAAAATCCCATTCCGCGCAGACCCGACGCCAGGTTCTGAACCGATTTCTTCAGCGACACCGCCGGCACATGTTCGGGCGCCAGCGTGGCGAACAGGGAGAAGTCGACCTGGTAGGAACGTTTATCAGGAGGAGCTTCCCGGTTGATGCTGACCTTGGTCCCGGGGAGTTCGGAGGACACGACTTCCGCCAGCTCTCGCACCTGGTAGTTGGCGGCTTTGTTGCCGGCGTTGACAACAAGGAAGCGACCGCCGTGGTCGGAGGACCGGCCTATGGCCCATTCGATAGCGCGCGCCATGTCGGCGACGTCGATCAGGGGGCGCCACGGCGTTCCGTCACTCAGCACGGTGATCTCGCCAGTGGCCAGTGCGCTGGCCACAAAATCGTTAAGGACGAGGTCAAGACGCAGCCGATCCGACATGCCGCAGGCGGTAGCAAAACGCAGGCAGGTTACCGTCATTCGTCCGGCATTGCTGGACCGCAGCGCGTTCTCCATCGCCACTTTGGAGCGCGCGTAAGCGGTAAGCGGATTAAGGGAATCGCTCTCGCGACGCGGGCTACCTTCCGCCGCACCGTAGATGCTGCAGCTGGACGCAAAGACGAAAGTGCCGACGCCGCGTTCCTGTGCCATCTGCGCCAGCGCTATGCTGGCTTTTTCGTTGATCGCTTCCGTGACGATCTCAAACTCCTTGCCCATCGGGTCGTTGGAGATTGCCGCGAGATGAACGACGGCATCAACGCCATCAAGAAGATCAGGCGGAAAGTCACGTATATCGCCAAAATGAAGCCGGTCCAGTGACGCTTCAGGAAGCCGCACCGCGCCCGTCAGATTATGGGCGAAGTATCCGCTGTCGAAACCGATCAGCTCCGCGTTGGGAAAACGCGCGCGCAGCCGGCGGATCACTGTCGGACCGACATAGCCCATGGGGCCGGTGATGAGAATGCGCATGACGGGAGTGATCCTATCTACCATTTTTTCCAGGGAGCCTTGCCGCTCGACCAGAGGTCCTCAAGATACCGCTTGTCACGCAGCGTATCCATCGGATGCCAAAATCCGTCGTGCAAGAAGACGCTCAATTGGCCGTCCTTGGCGAGCATGGTCATTGGCTCTTTTTCCCAGACGGTCTGGTTGCCCTCGATATAGCTGCCAACTTTGGGAGAGAGGACGAAAAATCCACCATTGATGAAGCCACCGTCACCGCTCGGTTTCTCCTGAAAGCTGGTCACGCGGCTACCCTTGAAATTGATGGCGCCAAACCGGCCAGGCGGCTGCGTTGCGGTGACGGTCGCAAGTCGTCCCTCGCGGCGGTGGAAAGCAATGCTTTCGGTTATGTCAATGTTTGCGACGCCGTCGCCGTAGGTCAAACAAAAATCCGGGTCGTCTCCGACGTAGGGAAGAATCTGTTTGATACGACCGCCGATCATGGTGTTCTCACCGGTATCGATCAAGGTCACAGTCCATGGTTCGGCATGCTTATGCAGGACGTGCATCTTGTTTTCGCGCAGGTCGAAGGTGACGTTGGACTGGTGCAGGAAATAGTTCGAGAAATATTCCTTGATCACGTAGCCCTTGTAGCCGAGGCAGACAATGAAATCGTTGATCCCATGGCTCGAGTAGATCTTCATGATGTGCCAGAGAATTGGCTTGCCGCCGATTTCGATCATCGGCTTGGGCCGCACATCGGTTTCTTCTGAAAAACGGGTTCCAAGACCCCCAGCCAACAAAACCGCTTTCATAAGAACCTGCCGTATCAAGAATGAAGCCCGGCCAATCGGACCGAGGGGTTATCGATCGAAGAATGCTTTCAGCTAGTCCGTACAACAACATGCGCTGCTAGGCGAGAGCGCGCGCCGAGTTGCCTGACAAAATGGTTTATTCGCTGACCCGCATTAAATGGGGACTGGAATTGACTCGATTCTTGAGCCGGATGGGCGCGGATTCCTGCCGCGTCTGTGAGGCTGGGTTTGGATTTTTCTCGGCGGCCGGTCGCGGGTTTTCTGTAACCCGAAGCCTTTGGAAGTGGCCTGTATGAGATCGGAATCTGGTTCCAGAAAATCGCGACGGAAGCGATTGGCTTCGTTCTGCCAAAATAGAAAGCTGGATATTATAGGTTCTATAATACCTCCGGCGGGTCAAAGAAAAACTGCCCGAAGGCAGTTTCTCCGACACGAAGTCTGATTCAGGCTGCGAGAGCCAGCGAAGTCTTGCGCGGGCGGCGGTAGGTCATGAAGCCGATGCCGGCGAAGCCGAAGATCATCATGGCCCAGGTGGCAGGCTCGGGAACAGAGGTAATGGTGGCGGTGAGCGCGGTGGAATCGTTGAAATAGCTGCGATCGTTGTTGACGACAAAGCTGAGAATGTCCCCCTGCTGAAGCGACAGGTTGTTCAGCGCGAACGTGACGGCCGGCCC
This sequence comes from Bradyrhizobium erythrophlei, assembly GCA_900129675.1. GTDB lineage: Bacteria > Pseudomonadota > Alphaproteobacteria > Rhizobiales > Xanthobacteraceae > Bradyrhizobium > Bradyrhizobium erythrophlei_A. Next base: position 5,678,047 of record FSRD01000001.1, read on the forward strand.
GAAGGTCTGGCCACCGAGGTTTGCGGCGGGACCCGTTATCGTTTGGCTGAACAGCGATGTGCTGTTTTGGAAAATTTCGCCAATCACGCCGGAAGGGTTGCTGTCCAACAGCGCAAAGCTGCTTGAGAGATTATAGGTTCCAGTCGTCGGAGCCTTCCATTGCACGATGACGTCCGAGCTGATGCCCGGGTGTACCCAGAGCACTCCGGGGGGATCAAAACACTGGAGCAGCACGTCGTCGTGCTTCCGAAGTTCTCGCCGACGATGGGGACGAGAGACGTGGGGGTGCTCGACTGCCAGTACTGGACGCTCGCAGGAACCGAAATAGGCTGCACGGGACTATTGCCAGAGTTCTTAGTGAATAGCGAAGTGATATTCGGACCACTGCCTTCACCATACGACCAAGTGCCGTTCGCATTCGCCGAAATGGAAAAATCTGCGGCCGCGTCATACACCGACGCATTCGCCGTCCCCACCGTAAACAGGGTGGCAATACTCAAAGCAGTGCCCAAAATCTTTAAATTCATTTCAATCGCTCATTTTAAAGATTCGCCCTACATGCGGCACCATCCCAAATCGTGACGGCAGAGTCAAAGCTTTATTAATCGATATAACCAGAGTAATCTCTATTATTAATCGCGCCTTAAAGCCACATGCTTCGTCGGAAACCGGTCACTGAACAAGGCGGCCTACCGCGAGGGATACAAAGCAGTCGCCTTGCGCTCGCTTGTCGGCGAGGCGGCCGCTCAAGCACTCACTCGTCGCACAGGTGTTCCTTACTAATTCAAGCAGACATCGATCTGATTCGGCTTTTGATGAGATGTGGGGCACGAGCTAATATTCGCAGATTTCATCTGCGTCTATAAGAGCAGCGGGAAATCGACCCTTGTCTCGGACGGCGAGGCAGGTTCCCTAAATCCTCAAGCGCAAGATTTAACGCTGCGTCGCAACATATTTAATGCCGGGCATTAATCTTTTGACATCTATTAATATGTAATCATCATCCCTACGTTGGTTGAATCGGTACGGAGCGGTCATGAAATGGAGCGAGCTTGAGCTTATGTCGGCCGATGATCTGTGGAAGCTTCACGTAGCGATTGGTGCGGCATTGGCGGTGAAGTTGGCGGCCGAGAAAAAAGTACTTGATGAGCGATTGAGGCAGCTGAAAGCCAATCCGTCTTTTGAAAGGCGCGTTGCCACGTCGGAGCGTCGGCAGTACCCACCTGTCTTCCCGAAATTTCGCAATCCGGATGACGAGTCGGAAACATGGAGTGGGAGGGGCAAGCAACCACGCTGGTTGAAGCATCAACTCGGATCGGGTCGTTCCATCGAGGATTTCAAAATTCAGGTAGCTTCCTCGTAAACGAAAGCCGCTTTTTGAATTGAAGTGCGGGTTGGATTAGCGTTTCTTCGCCGCAGTAGCCGATCGCTGTGTTCCGGCGAAACAGAAACGATACGCCGAGATGAGTAAATGACGGCCCGATATCAAGTTTCGGCCGGCGAACAGCCGAGAGGCGCCTTCAACGTGACAGTGGTGCTGATAACGCTTCAAGGAGGGACGTCGTTTCCGACGCATAGCTGCTCGCACTAACCAAAAAGACCGCCCGAAGGCGGTCTCTCTATTATCGGCAATCGAGTTCTGGATCACGCGAAGCGGAAGGTCGCCCTGTTCTTCCGGCGATAGGACATGAAACCGATCCCTGCGAAACCGAGAATAATCATGGCCCAAGTTGCAGGCTCGGGGATAGCGCTGACCGCGCTTAGTTCTTGGTCAGTATTACCTTGGTCAAACGCGACCTTGCTCGCCCCGAATGCGTAATATTGATAGGCCGAACTAAAGCCGAAGTCGGCGATATATCCAACCGGACCGCCATTCGAAAGGACATTGTTCACCCGGTCGGGAGCTGTTCCGGAGAAGCTTACCAACGCGAACGGTTCGCCCGAGTTCGTCACCGATAATGCGTCAAACAGGGGGGTCCAACTGGTGCCGTTGGTGCTCCCTTCAATCGAGTACTGGTAACCGTCGTAGGGCGCGCCGAAATGATCGATATTGGAAAAGACGCGAATGTTGGAAATCGCGGTTGAGAACGTTGCCTGGATCCAGTTATTCGCGGGGTCTAAACCTGTAACCGCGCCGCCATTATATACTCGAACGCCGCTGCTTATCGTTGCATTGGTGGGAGTATATGGAGAGCTCGTATCGCCCGAGCTGAAATTGCTCAGGGTTGCATAGTTCCCTGTTAGAAAATCTGCCAGAACAGGGTCGCTCGTGTAGGTCGTCGCCTGAGCGGCGCTAGCCGCAGTTAGGAGCGCGACCCCGCTAATAAGAAAAGCTGCTGATATTCTCATTTGAACGCCTCCAACAGTTTTTAATAATATCGGTAAAAATAGACCAGAATTTAAATCATGGCAATCACATTCTCTTAACAAGGGCCCCGGATCGCTTAGAGTCCCTCGCTGCCGAAAAGAGGCTCCGGTTTAGAGCATGCGGACATGCCCCTTAAGACGGATTATGTATCTGAATTAACTCGGGAAAATCTCTTTGATGGCGAAGAGCGCGCTTGGGTTATTATGTGTGAGGCAGTTGCCTCAACCGGCGTCCCGGCTCTTGTGGGGCTCGCGGTTGGCTACCGCATGCGATCCTATGTGTGCCTGGTTGGGCGATCGTGGGACCAACGTTGACGCGCCTCACGGCTCTAGTTTTCAATATGCAAGTACCCTATCGCAGCCGCAGCCCCGTCGATTGGGTGCTTTTTCAATTCAGACGCGGTGACGTTGATAACATAACTGCGGGCTTTTCGCGGCACTAAGAACGACCAACTTCAATTTGGAACACAGCTGAACCGGCCGGAGAAATTCACGTATTCGTCGAGAGTTTTTCTAGGGCAGGATTTTCGACGTCCTCAATTTTGAATCCCCTGATGAATACGCTGTGGCGAAAGGAATCGCCGAGCAGGTGAGGGGGCGAATTGTCTTGCTTGCCCGTCAGCAGCACGCGCAACTTCCACAAGCACTGGCCAAGCAACATGCAGGCATCGACGGCGGCGGCGTAGACCATGCTGTGGTTCTTTAAGAAATACCGCCGACGCGCATCGAGCATATAGGGTGGCGGCCGCTTGGGCTTGCTGTTGACGCCGGTCGACTGCCCGACCAGGTGCACGACGCGGCTTGCGGGGACATACCAGGTCGGCCAGCCCTTCTTCTTTGCATTGAAACAGTAGTCGATGTCGTCGAAGTAGGTGAAGTAGCCTTCATCCAGCAGGCCAATATCCCTGAGTACCTCGCGGCGGATGATCATGCTGGCGCCGGAGACCCAATCGGTTTCAAGGGTATCGTTGACTACCGGAGGGGCCACGATCCACCGGCTTAAAAGACGGCTGATCATTCCCAATTTGAGATTGCCTTCAAATTCCCCCAATGGCGATTGAAACCGGAATGCCGATCGCTGGGGCGTGCCGTCGGGGTCTTCGAGCCGGCTACCGGCGATCCCCACCTTCGGATGCTGATCCATGTAATCGACCAGCGCCTTGAAGGCGTTCGGACGCACAATTGTATCCGCATTCAACAACAGGACATATTCCGGCGGATCGTCCGACTGCAGTGCAGGCCGAATGACAGCGTTGTTGCCGCCGGTGAAGCCGAGGTTGGTGTCCAGTCTCGTCAGCTTGCACCAGGGTGCCCAGCCATTGGCGTCAATCGCGTGCTGGATTTGCTCGCTTGAATTATCGCCTGTCCCGTTCTCGCATACGGCAACGCGAGTGGCCGGAACGCTCGCGATTTCTGCCGCCACCGAATGCAGGCAGTCGATCGTGAGATGGGTGACGCGATAGTTAACGATGACGACGAGTAGCTTCACGCAATTTACCTCAAATTGACCGTTTTGCGAGCGATTCTATTTGTCTATACTTTGGAGAGAATTAGCCGACAGGATCGTCCGTGAGATTCACATAAAGAGTGCTCGAGAGCTGACAACAACGAAAAATTGGTTCGGCCAAGCTGTCCTGCGGCCGACGTTGAGGAATTTTTTCCGACCTAACGGGACGAATGTGCCCGTGTCGGGGAGGCACCGCTTTTGGGTTAGCTTCGACTGCTAGCGTTGACATAAGGCCTATCAATTTACCAGTGCGACGAGTAGCATTTGTTTTGATCGTCTTGACGATCTATAATACCCGTCAGTGATGTTGGTTATTATTTGAGGAGTTAAGAAGAGTGGAATTGTCCGACGCGCCGTTAAATCATCTTTGCGTCGACCATCGATTCAATCGGTTTTGGGATGCGTTCAGTCCCAACTATCCAACCTTTGATCGCAAGTCGGTCCTCGATATCGGATGCGGTGAAGGAAGCCGGTGTTTTGAAGCTGCTGCGCATGGCGCTAGTCGTGTCGTCGGTGTAGATCCGTTCGCGCCGTCAATTTCAACCGCTCTCGATCGTCTGAAAACAGCGCCCTCGGCCGAACGCGTCGTCTTTTTCGAGGGCACGCTTCCGATGCTTCCCCCGGAGAAGTTCGATCTTATTATTTCCGAGGATACCCTTGAGCACGTCCTCGACGTCCCGGAGCTGCTGTCGGAAATTGGAAAGCGTTTGAATCCGGACGGTCATTTCTACTTGGGGTTCGGGCCATTGTATCACGCAATGGATGGTGATCACGGCTGGATGCGTGCAGTTTTGCCCGGTCGCAAATATTTTCCGTGGCCGTGGGGCCACCTACTATTTGAGCAATACGTGTTTAGAAAGTTGAGCAAGCTGCATGGGAAGCACATAACGAATACGCGTGATTGGCCATATCTTAGTCTCAACCAACGAAAATTCAGCGAGTACCAAGAAATGTTCAGACGGAGTGGTCTGCACATAGTGTACATGCGAATAAACAACGCCAAATCAATTAAGGGTCGGCTGTTTGCTGCACTTCGTAAAGTGCCGGGCCTTTCGCAGTATTTTACAAACAACATGTATATTATTTTTAAAAGTGCATGAGTCCAGTCGTCTTGGGGGCTCGGTCTCGGCTTATAAGCTTGGCTTTTGACGCGCATAACACCGACGTATCCAGACGCCTACTACTCAGCCAAAAGCTTTTCACGTAAGACGCGCTTACTTCCAGTGTTGGATAAAGAGACCGCCAAGTAGTCCTAGTGATACTAGACTATAGGCGGCCGTTGCCAAAAGCTTACCTATTGGAGATGAGTAAAACGCGTTCCGTTTTGTCAATACTGTTCTGTCTATCATCCAATAGGCAGCTGTACCAGCCGCTATGCCCAAAACGTATGACAAGACCCCGATAGTGGGGGGCGTTAGCCATTCGACGCGCTTTGCGATCTCATTTATCAAGAACGCGCCCATCCAGTGGTTGAGGTACATCGGGTAGGAGATGGCGCCAACAAATACCCCTGCCGTGTTGCGATGACCTGGACGCGCGCAAAGCAGAACAACGCTGATGGCGAAGAGTGGTGCGCCGTATTTGTAGGAAACGGCGGCTAGAACAATTGCGGAAATGACTAGGGCGCCAGCGGCAGCCGCGACCAAATACGGTTTTAGATGCAGGCCGCGATGCGTCTGTTGGACGGTAGAAGCCAGAACGCCAAGGCTGATGGATGCGAAATCGGTAAGTTGAAGGTACCAGAGGCCTGTGGCGATCAGGGCCCATAGCCAAGTATTGCGTCCAAATCTCACCATTACGATGAGCAAGGGAGCGATCAGATAGAATTGCTCTTCGACGGCAATGCTCCACAAGCCATTGCCGGTTCCCTTGAGGGGCATTTCCGCCAGCGCAAGCGTCGCGTTAGGCCACAGCGTGAACCAGTTATGGGTAAATGTTACATCGTAAAAGAGAAATTCCAGCCATCTGGAAGTTATTGGTTCGCGCGCTGCGCTCAGCGCATAAATCGTTACCACCGAGAAAAAGTACGGTGCCCAGATTCGCGTGGCCCGATTGAAGAAAAAGCGTGGTAATTGGTAAACTTCTGTTTTCAACAAGATGCCGCCAATCAGCCAACCGCTCAGCGCGAAAAATACTTGAACGGCCAAGTTGCCGGTGATCGCACTCCAGGTGATTAAATGGACGTGACCCAAGGCGACGACGGAGGCGAGGGCGAAACGCAACCAATCGAAAAGCGGATAGTCGTCTGATTCATGTTCATGCGAGGCTTGGAATTGCGAATCCGCTCGCGCCGCAGGCTCTAGTGCTTTTAACAAATGAATCCCCGGACGGCGGTATTGTTCATGACTTCCATCTGACTACAAATGCATCGGCATTTCGATTTGGCCGGTTGATATCTACTTACCGTAACCAAGATGTTTCAGGTTTTCGGGCTGCGCAACTTTATTTCACAGCCGTTTGGTAAGCTTGGACGCTTCCGTGGCGACCAAAACCAAAACTTATGTGACTAACGTTATAGTTCGCGAAGCTGGCTTGCATACAGGAGTGCGTATCGGACGGCTAGGATATCGCGAAGAAAAGGCTTTGGTAACGTAAACAGGGTCATCGAAAGTGAATAATTAATACTCAAACCGGCGATGGAGATGGGCTTTCGAAAATCCTAGGTGATTTTACCGATTAACTTACGCCATGTTGACCGTCTTCCAAATGAGTTCCGTTCGTCAACCATTTGGAGACCGCTTGGCCCCCATCCTCGTCCGTGAAATTCACCAAGCGAGATGGATTGGACGGCGCTGAACGAATTAATTCGGAAATCAATGGCCTTTTTTACGCAAGATACGATAGAAAGCGGAGTCCGCTGCGTGGTGATTGTTCCGGAAGTCTCTCAAACAGTTGGACCCCATCGATGACGACATTCAAAATGGATCGCAGAACATTTTTGCAAGGTACGAGCGTCGCCGCCCTATCGTCGATGCTGCCGGCTATCGCCGATGCCGCCACGCCAGTGCCGGTGTCGGCGCCGAGCATCGCAAGCTCAGCTCTATCGCAACGATCCGTTCTCAATATTGGTTTTGTCTCTACCGGCAACGAATATCGGTTTATTGATCATTTTTTAATCGCCGAGCAATTTGGACCTGTCGGGAATGCTTGGAGCAGGGGCCCAATCTGGATGCAATCGATCGGTAGCAACGGCTATCCGAATAAAAGCATCAAGGCTACGGACAATAAGCCGTTTGGTGGTGGTATTCGGATTCCGGCTTCGTTCAACTATGGAGATGTGGGGAGCAGCCAGTTTTACGTTTTGAGGTGGAAGGGAAACGGCGATGTCAGGCTGTCGTTGTCAGCGGGCTCTTGGACCTATCAGGCTGGGAAGAGCGTCAATGCCACCAAAGTTGGCTCTGATAGGTGGAAGACAACGTCTGGATCAGACACGTACATCGTACTGAATTTCACCGGGCCGGCACAGCTGTTTTCGCTTATTGTCTATGCCACCGATCAGGACAGCACCGGTGCAACGCTGCACAATATCCAGTTTTATCGCCTGGATGATGAAGCTGATCTCCAGGCCGGCAAGGTTTTTCGTGCTCCCTATAAGCGCGCTATCGCCGATTTGTGTCCCAGCGCTATTCGCTTTATGGACTGGGTCGGCGGAAATAATTCTAAACTTGCGCGTTTCGAGAGTCGCACGCGGCCTGATTATCCCGCCTGGGGCGGCGGCAACGCGGGCTCAAACTGGATCGCATCGCCGCCTTACGGGGAGACGACGGGGACGAACCAATATTCGCTTGCTGCCGTGAATGGAATGCCGGCCAGTCCGATGCAGGGAGAGATTGTGACCTGCCGCATCGGTTCGGGGATGACGCGGACCGGGTCGAAAACTGTGACGGCGATCACCAATTCGAATCCGGGCAGAGTTACCGCGGCTGCTCATGGCTTTTCGACTGGTGACACCGTCGTCCACCTGCTTTCCGGCGGCGTGATGTCTAAGCTGCATCTCCTGCCATGCACTGTCACCATTATTGATCGAGACAACTATTCGATCGGAATTAATACCACAACATTCGGCTCATTTGCGGGAACTGCTAAAGCTAGCCAATTTATCACGCTCAACGTGGGAGGGAGGGGAGTCTATCCAGTAGTTTTCCCAATACCGTCGACCCCAGCGTCGTACTATGGCGACGGATATATCGCGGCAGGTGATTATAAAACGTTCATCTTTGATAAGACGGTATCATTCCAAACTGACGGCACGGGAAATTACATTTACGGCGTTTGGATGTTCAATGATGTCGGGGCGAGCAATGCACACGACGGTGGCGTTCCGCTGGAAATCTGTACCGCGTTGGTGAACGAAGTAAATGCTTTGCGGCCAGCCCACCCGATCCATATGTGGATGAATATCCCGTGTTTGGGCCTTTGCTCGATGGATCCGGATTACACTCCTGATTCCAGCTGGGGCATTCAGGCCGTCAAAGTTGTCTTAAGCGGTGCAAATGGGTTTGCCGGACTAACCAATTCCGCCCAGCTTTTCATCGAATACAGTAACGAGACGTGGAACTCAGGTGGTTCAGCATTTTCTCAAACCTACTACTTGGCGTATCGCGGCTTCTTACGATGGCCTACATCCGGCACAGCTGATTATGCGAGCATGGTCTCCCTTCGCTCTGCCATCACCGTGGAGGACATTAGAAAGTCGGCCTCGAACAATCCGCGCCTCAAGTTCGTCTTGGCGGGGCAAGGAGCTGCCGGCATCCCAGGATTGAACGGCGCCCGTATCGACGGGACGAAATTCTATCTCAACGATCCGGTAAACGTGTGGGGCCCGACGGTCGCACCGATGGCTCATCACGATGTTTTCGCATTCGCCGGTTACTTCGCTCCGCAAGCCTCTTTCGATACGGCGAACCTCGCAAACTACACCAATAGTTGGGTTGCAAGTCTTGGTAATTCGGCAGCGCAAGAGGTTGCCTGCGCGGCTTATGTCAGTGGGATCGTCAACCAAGCTTTGGGCGGAAGCGAGACCGTGGACCACTATCGATTATCGTTGTTGCCCGCCTACGTTGGCAAGATGAAGTCATACGGCAAATCCGCTGTCATGTACGAAGGTGGTTGGGACCATGATATCAAACCTGTCAGTGCAGGTGGGTTCGTTTCGGGATCATTTCCGTTTGCAAGCGGCGCGGTCGACGGAAAGTCAAATGTCATAGCCAACGTTAGCTCTAGTTATTTGGCGGCTCTGGCGCCGGGATATTTTGTCGTTGGATATGGGATACCCGCATTAACGATGATTGTCTCGATATCGGGTACCTCGATTTTTCTTTCCAAAAACACGACTACTAGCCTGGCTGTCGCGCAATTTGTGGCTTTCACCCCGCAACAGATGTTCCTGCTTGCGGTAAAGCGAAGTCAGTCGTGGGCGACTGCGATGCTGACATTCTTCAATCAGTTTGGGTCGGCTTCTGGCATGCCGGCAGAGTACGTCGCAAGTAATCTGCGTTGGGGACATATTTTCCCGACCGCTTACGGCTTTAGCAATACGGAATGGGGCGATACCGATTTATTATGGCAGCAGGCAGGGGCAAGAAATCGAAGTCTCAATTAGGACCGCAATTTCTTCGAAAGGGCAGGAGGTTCCAAGGTACGGTGCTATCGCTTTAGCTGAAACTTCAAAAGTGGGTTGAATTTTTCCATCGCTTCGTTCCGAAACCCCTTTTCCTGTAGCGTACCTAGCCGTATCGTCTCCAGTCCGTGGTTGTTTGCGACAGCTGCGTATGTCTCGACTGGCCGCATTAAAAAAGGAAACTGCAGCCACTTGTCGCTGGGTATGTGTGTATTAACATTTGCCAACAAACACCGGATGGCTTCAGTCGCTTAAGAGGCTGACGAGGAATATGACTTGATCGCAGCTTGATAGGCGGCAACTGTTTCAATTGTGATCCGCTTGGAGTTGAACAACTCTGCGCAATCCTTCTTTGCTTGCGATCCGAGAGCTTTAGCGAGTACGTGATCGTCAAGTAAGGATCTGCAAACCTCAATCAATTCCGCGACATTTTGGTTAGCAAATAGAAGTCCATTGTGTCGGTGTGAAATTAGCTCGGGAATTCCGCCGACGTCGGCCGCGACTATTGGACTTCCAACTGACATCGCCTCAAGAACTGCGTATGGGAACATCTCGAATCGTGATGCTACAATTGTAAGAACGTGATTAGGTCGCAACGACATAACCTCAGCATGCGGTATCTTGCCGAGGTAGTCGATACGAGACCAAGCGGATATCGGTAAGTATTGACGGACGAATTGTTGAAAGGAATAGTTCCTCTCACCATTTTCTTGAATTCCGACGTCTGGGCCTACAAAGGTTAGTCGAAGATTTGGATACCGTTCGGACAGCGTTCCAAACGCACGCAGCACCAAATCACCGCCCTTTAATTCGTCGAATCTGCCCACGTAGAGCACACGATTCGTATCGCACTTGTCCAATTGCCAAGTGATGGCGCCTGCGCTTGCGTCCAAAGGATTCGAAATCACACGAGCGGTTTCCAAGTTGATATTATAGTACCGCTTCACCTCCTTGAGGGCGGCTTGCGATGGTGACGTTACTAAAGTTGCTGTTTCAATGCCGATGCGTTCGCGTGTTACTTTTTGCTTGTTTCGTGAGATGTCTCTTGGCCCGCCGAATCGTGCGGTGAGAAATGAGGGACCATGCAACCTAACAACCAAGGGAACAATGTTTAGTCGTGCAACGGTCGCACTCCATCCGAAAGACTCTTCGATTTCGAATACATCGATTTGATGCTCTCTTTTCAAAGCTAGGATTGCCGACGCAATTCGTATCGCGGGTATTTCAAAAGTATGCCGCTGATGCGGAAGGATGCGAGACTTGATACGTGAAAATATGGATTGAGAAATAGCAACATTGCCGAGGTCAATGGTGAATTGATCGCGCTCATCGATACAGTTCGGTGTCAATATAAAAACTTCGTGTCCCAGGTCGCGTAGTGCCGGGACAAGTTGTGACGCATAGGTGACGATGCCATTCGCGACGGAGCCCGGGGGCCAAGACGGCACATATATGGCGATTTTCATTTGTTACCTAAGCCAAATTGCGTGCACCAGGGATACTAAGGCTCGCCAGCGGAGCGCCCATGAGAGTTTGAGGCCATATACCTTGGTTGCATTCAACACATGGTGCGGTCATCAGTTGAAACATCTTGGCCTTCTCTGAGACGTGGCTTGTTGACCTTAGCTGCCTGAGATGCGAGCAACTGGTGTGTTTTTAAGTGTGGCTTAAGACAGATCATAGTAATCTGTAGCAAGGGCAATAATTTTGTCGGTTCCTAAAATGGTAAAATCGGAAATAATTGAAAGTCCGCTCGTTGATGGCGCTGCAGCTGAGCGCGTTGGTGAGATAGGTCGCGAACAAATCGTAAAGCGCTACATGGAGATCTATGGGGTTGACGTGTCGGAGTACTACGCCGGTCTTGAAGCCGCCGATATCTACGAGTGCAAAGCTACCGGCTATCGCTTCTACTACCCATTTTCCTTAACCGGCAAGGAGCATCTTTATCGCGAGTTGGAAAAGACTGTCGATGGAACCTACAAGGATGACAAGTGGGAGTATCGGGAAGCCCTGACCTTCATTTCGGGTTCGTGCCGCGTTCTTGATGTAGGCTGCGGGAAAGGGGCGTTCGTCCTTTTGGCTGACCTGGCTGGTCACAAGGCAGCTGGGCTAGAGCTGAACTCAGCGTCTGCAATAGAGGCGCGACAGCGAGGAATCGATGTGCGGACAGAGTTGATTGCGGAGCACGCTAGGAAAAATAGCCTTTCGTACGATTGCGTTTGCTCGTTTCAAGTGCTTGAGCACGTACCAGATGTGAAATCCTTCCTAGATAGCTGCCTAAGCGTGCTTTGCCCGGGCGGTTTGTTAATTTTGGGCGTTCCAAACAATGGTGGGTTCGTGGGTATGGACCTCGACGCGGTTCTCAATATGCCTCCGCACCATATGGGGTTGTGGACTGAAAAAAGCCTAACGGCCTTAACAAGCTTTTTCCCGCTTTCACTTAAGGCCATCAGATTTGAGCCTCTCGAGGAGCTGAATTGGTACGCCTCGGTCATGGAGCGCAGAGCGTTATCGAACAGTGTCGCTCAGGCGATCTACTACAAGTTGGGCTTTGGATACTTGTATCGAAAGTGGGTTAGGTTGAGAAAGTCAAAGATTCACGGACACACGATAATCGCTGTATTTCAAAAAACTGAAGGGACTGACTAGTCCTTCAAGTCACGTTGGGTGCAGCCGGAATTGGTTTTCCCGCTTCCAACAAGTATCGGTTGAATATGGCGCTGGCAGCTATTTCGGCATTTCGGCGAGCGCGCTGTAAGCGCGTAGACGTCGTTGAAATAGGTTGGGGCTCTTGTTAAGGCTAGTTTGAAATTTCTATCGTGCCAGTGGCGAATCGCGCTCTGAGGCGAAGTGGTCAAGAAATGATCTTGTAATGTCTAGATACCAGCAAGTGCGCGAGGGCTTGCGAGCCCAGCCTAAGCGATGGCTCATAACAGGCGTTGCGGGCTTCATTGGCTCTAACCTCCTCGAGGAGTTGTTAAGGCTCGACCAAACCGTCGTCGGTTTAGATAATTTTGCGACCGGCAGTCGCCGAAATCTTGAGGAAGTGAGAAGTCTAGTCACGCCTCTGCAGTTCTCGCGCTTTCACATGATTGAAGGAGATGTCGTTGACGCTCGACTGTGTAGAGAAGCAGTCACTGGAGTCGACTACGTTCTACATCAAGCTGCGCTCGGGAGTGTGCCCCGGTCGATCAGCGACCCGATAACGACCAATCTAGTGAACGTGGAGGGATTTCTTAAGATGCTGATTGCATCGCGCGATGCGTCAGTTCGTCGCTTTGTGTTTGCGGCGTCGAGCTCGACCTACGGTGACCACGAAGCATCAAGTCAGGTTGAGCATGTAATCGGCCGGCCCTTGTCACCCTACGCGGTGACCAAACTAATCAACGAGCTGTACGCGGACGTCTTTAGCCAAATTTTTTCCTTTCACTCCATTGGACTTCGGTACTTTAACATTTTTGGTCGCCGTCAAGATCCGAAGGGGCCTTATTCGGCGGTCATCCCGCGATGGATGGACGCAATGATTGCTGGCGACGTCGTCGAAATCTTTGGCGACGGAGAGGCGAGCCGTGACTTCTGCCATGTTAGCAATGTAGTTCAATCAAATATTCTGGCGGCGACGATCGAATCGTCCGATGCGACAAATCAAATCTACAATGTTGCGCTCGGTCGCAGCGCCTCGTTGAATGAGCTATTTAGTCTCATCCAAGGGTCTCTTGCCCCACATTGCCTAAACGTCAAAGACCTAAAGCCCGTTTATCGAGGGCTTAGGGCGGGTGATATCGTGCGATCAACCGCGGATATCAGCAAGGCTCAACGTCTTTTGGGGTACGAGCCAGTCTGTCTGCTACAGGCAGGTTTGGCAGAAACGAGCGTGTGGTATTTGGCTAACAGGGCACGATTGAACTAGGTCAGAGCAGTTGGTCAATAAAACGTCTGGGGTGGTCTAGAATGAGTGGCCGAAGCTAGTCGACGGGGTCAAGCCAAAAACATAGATGGCCAGCTTACCGACGATGAATCCGAAGCCGTAGATGGGAATACAGCGCAGCTCCTTCAGTGGACTTATCCAGCCTGCCCCACGGGCCATTGAGTTTATTGCAACTGACGGAATGGTACGACTAATGACTGCACCAGCGATACCGCCAAGAGGGCCAAAAACGTAAAACCCGAAAATCATACAGAAAGTCAAAGAAACTGCCTGAAGAACTGATATCCAGGCCACTATATTTGGTTTACCGACGACTGCGAAAGCTCCTCGGATGAGCAGGCTGGGGTAAAGTAGAAGACCAAAGCTGAGAATGCGCAACATAATGCCTGCTTCTGCATACCGATGGTCATAAAGTATGTTCACGATCAAGTCGCCTGCCGAGAAAAGAAACCCTGCGGAGCTGGCCGCGACGAGTTCGATGGGTAACCTAAATTGATAGTAGCGATCTCTTAAATCATTGGGATTCCTTCTGACTATCTCACCTAACACGGATAGGGTCATCGAGCTATTTAGTCGCTCAAGGAAATTCCCGATCGCTTCACTTAGAGTCTTCGCGATAAAGTAGATTCCCAAAAGTGGGCCCGGCAGCCACAATCCCAAGAGAAGAACGTCGCTTTGTGAACTGATGAATGTGGCTATGGACGAGAGGTTGACCCATTTGCCAAAAGCAACAATCTCATTGATGTGTTCTTGATGCCATGCAAAGCGCATACGAGGGCCCGGGATAATGGCATGCGACAATGCAGCACGCATGATGCCGCCCGCTAGCGCCCCGGCAACGATAGACCACACGTTGGGGTAGAGGTATGCCAAAGCAATCATTAATGGAACGGGGATTATTCGGGCTGTTAGATCCAGCAGCACTATTGGCCTGAAGTTCAGCTGTCGGATGTTGAGTGGAATTGCCGTTGACTCGCAACCGCCCAAGGCAAGGGTAATTCCCAACACACAAGCAACGGAGGGAAAGTAGTCATTCGCGAATACAGTCTCCGGCGGTAGCGTCGAGCGAACTGCCTGAAGGTTGAGAACAGCACAGACAGCGGTCAATATGAGCCACAACAAGACGCCTCGGGAGCACTGGAATGTCCAGGCTGATTGGAGAAATTTTGGATCGTCTCCATGCGTGCTCCGTATGATCACTGCTCTTACGCCAAAGTCGCTCAACAACTGAAGGCCGACAATCAACGCTGTTGCAGCTGCCACGACACCAAACGCTTCCGGGAAAAGAAGGCGCGTCATAACCAAATTCGTTAGTAGTCGCGTCGACAGTTCGACGCCATACGATGCGACTGTCCACGCTCCAGCTCGGAGAGCCCTTTGACGAAGGGTCATTGTCTAATCACTTTTTTCAGGCTGGTCGCATGGCGTCGGTGTGTCCAGTCATAGCTCACCTTAGGCGCCATTTACCAGGGCTTGATCTTGATCAGTGTCGCGAAACTCTGTTCAGCCCTGACTGGCCGCCGGGTAACGCGAGATCCAAGACAATCCCAATCTCATCCGGTTGTGGTTAACTTGGCTGGACCCTCGTACCGGACGACATATCCGAGCGGTACCCTTGAGTGGGCCCTGATTTGACCGATCGCCTCCCGAGAGCAAGCGCTTCAGCTTGACCCAGCAATGCACCGCTTAGCAGCCACGTCCAAGGGATAAGTCCAGAATTCGGAATCAAGTCAAACATGTTTATCGCTACGATCAACGCAAGTGTACCAATTGCGCGCTGTTCCTTCGAAGATGAGGTAAATTTAAAGGCAAACGCAGCTCGATAGACACAGATCGCCAGAAGTCCAAACTCCGATAGGAATCCTACCAATCCAAACTGACCGATATCGATGATCCATCGTCCATCGGTAACGCTGAGGTCTTTGCCGGTTCTTTCGTCGTACACCCGACTTCGTCCATAGCGTCCCCACCCAAACCACGGTCGCTCGAAAGCACGCGCAAGCAAGATGTTTTCGTTGGCAAACCGAAACTCTAAAGATTGGGCTCGTTCGCTATCGATCGATTTCGCCACGTCGAGGATAGCCGTGGTGGGCACCAGTTCGAACGATCGCAGCAGAGGATAAGCCAGCGAAACCGTAGCCAGAAGGACAGCAACACGAAACAGCAACTTCGGCTTAGCCATAAGAACCAAAAGGCTTCCGGAAATTCCATAAAGAAGCGCGCCCATGCTTTTGCAAAGCATGAGAACGGCGCTCAAATATAGGGCTGCCAATCCAGATGGAATGGGACCCAGCCGAGCGCGATTCCGCCAAAGCGCCATGGCGCTTAACGCGCTGGACATCAGGAGAAAGGCGGCGAGCAATCCATGCCCTATGAAGACCATTGGACGAAATCCGCCTTCACGCATTGATTGAATGAACTCAATTGGAGAATAGTTATAAACCCATTGGTGTAGTTGCGGGCTGAACCTAATCTCAAACAGCAGCGGGATGGAGTAGAAAAGAAAGGCTACCGTGAGGATGCGTAAGATAGTCTCAGTGTCTGTTCGAGTCCGAAGGAAATGTCGTCCAAGCATGAATGGAATGAGTGCTATCAGCGCTGACTCAGCGGCAGAAATTGCATCGTAGAGGCCAACGCCTGGCAGAAAACGCGCGCCGACAGTGAGGTCGTCACCATTCAATTCGCTCGTAATGATTCTCGATATTAGGGTTGATAAGATCAATACCTCGACCAAGCCAAATCGTCTTGATCGCTTTGGCGACTCGCCCCGAGCAAGAAAGAAGCAGCCTGCAAGAGCGCAGAAACTTGCCAAGCTGGCCTTATCGATCTGTGGAACCATCGGGATTTTGATGCCGGTATTGCTGGGGAGAAACAGTTGGGCCGCCAGAATAGTTAGAATCAAGGCTTCCGATCGAGATTTGCAAAATGCGAACATGCAAAGGCTCGCGATCGGCCAGAGCAGAAGCGCCAATGCCGCAACAGGTGTTAGATTTTCCTCAACCAACTTTGTTTTCCTGACAGGTTGCGACGATGTCGAACGAGAAACTTCGATCCAACATGCTTGGTTAGTTCTGGGCTTTTCAGTCCCGTAGCTTATTTCTCGCGACTCGGAGGAACTCTAAGAGAGGTGCCAGAAATGTCTTATCCAAAAGCCTAGGAGAGATGTCACTTTTTGTGCCGTGTTGCTTTGCCAAATTGGGAGACGCGACAAAGACACGCGTTTGCGGTCGCACCAAGAGCAAGTGGCTGTAAGTACCATCACGGCCCATAGATCCGCCGTCCGGGTGGCCGGCCGGTCTCGATTGACAGTCCTTCATGTAAGTTATCATCACGTCAAAAAATGAACCATTGACCGCGTAAAAATGTCCCCCGGTGGTTTGCGTTGAATGGCGGAGCAATCCCGTGTCTGAGGAAGGAGACAGTTTCGGAGTCAGATAACCAAAATAGATAATGTCCCATTCAGTTGGGATTTGATTGACAATTTTTTGTACAGTCGAGGGCTCGACAACGTTGAACTGAACATCGTCCTCAAAGACCAGCACGTTCCTTAGGTGCCTATGTCGCGCTAGCTCAAGGACTCTATGGTGACTCGCTACCGATCCCCTAAATCCAATGGAGGGGAAAGATCCTGCGTCAGCGAATTTTACTGCTGGAAGCAGACTGACCTTAGCTTCTGGATTCTGCTCTGGCTGTTCGATTGCCACCTCAAAGCCCAGCTTCCTAAATTCTCGCTCCGCTCGTCTTCTCCGATCAATTCGCTCGGGAAGATTGATCAGGAAAGCGTGATCAAAGTAATCGATTATTTGGCGCACTTTAGGTTATTCATCCAACAGAATCAGCGATAGTCCCGGGAAAAACGACTGATTGACGATAGCAGATCATACTTGTCGATGCGCTTCGGCCTGAGGACGGCGAGCCTCCCGTGCATCTCTAGCTGTGGAAACTTCTCAACCTCGCGGTAGTGCGGTCGGTCGGCATAATCGTCGAACAGTATTTCAAAATCGTCGAGACGACTTATGGAGTAGAGGGCGCAGTGGACGCGGAAACGACCATCGATCAATATAAGGTCCGGTCGGATACCGTAGGTCCAAGGCAATTCGGCGTAGTGTCTCCATCGCATTAATCTTCGAGATGTTTCTATCTTTACGAGTGGAAAACCCCACCTAGTAGTGAGCCCGATATTTGGCGTGCAGCAAACGCCCATTGTGCGAGTCGTATTGAGCGATCTTTCTCCGAACGCTCTCTAAGTAAGCGCGATCGCTTTCAACTGTAACAAAGTTCTTTTGCAGACGAGCGGCGACAACCGTACTGCCTCCGCTGCCATACTCAAGATAGGACGACGTCTTGGCAAGCCGGTCGAGAAAATAGGCCCTGCCGTCTTGATCGAACTGCGGCTGATCAGGCACATCAAATCCGCGTCGGAATCTATCTATCAAAAATCTTGCCGTAGATAATGATTTTCTGATCATAGCTTTAACAATGGGCTTGCTACCCTGTCTTAGCCAGCCCAATGGCTGAACTTTAGCGTAGTATACTTACTCCGGCCTCGCCAGCCCATTAGCATAAAATCGGTCACATATTTCCGCGCTTTGGAATCCGCTTGTGCTCGATCAGCTGTGGACGGCGATCGAGTAATAGATCGCGACAGAACATCGCCAGACCGAGTCCCTCTGGGAAACGTGCGAGAAGCTGAAAGAAGGCGAGGGCTACCCGATCCGAGGGAGGTCCTGGGTTGTTGATACTCAGCCGCGCCAGTTGCATCGGGTAGACCAGCCAGGCGATCCATCCAAAATGCAGAAACGCAATCGTCGCCATGAGGCAGGCCAAGGGCAGCACGAGTCCCCAAACCATCGCGCGGCGTGCCTCACGTACTAGGTGGCGTTCGGGTGGAGCTCCATGCAGATGACTGCCCTGCGCAAAGGCGTATCCGGCGCGGGTTGTCCTCTTCCACCACTGTCCGAAATGCAGCATCGCTGCATCGTGCAGGGCCATCTCTTCTGCAAGCCGCCAGATCCGCCAGCTTGCCTGGCGAAGCCGCACCGATAACTCTTCCTCCTCGCCGGCGATCATGTCTTCGCGATAGGCGCCCACGCCTTTCAGCGCTTGGGCGCGCATCATCACATTGCCGGCAAAGGAACGAACCTCGCCCGTGGGACGATCCCACTCTTTGTCGCAAAGCCAGTTGTAAACCGATTGATCGGGATATCGCTCCCGGAGCCTGCCGCACACCGCCGCGACATCTGCCTGTCGATCGAGGAATGTGACAGCGGCCTCAGGCCATCCGGGGGCAAGCTCGCAGTCGCCATCCACGAACTGAACGTAAGGGAGACCCGGGAGGATCGTCAGCAGGCTGGCAAAGCCGGCATTGCGTGCGCGAGCCGCGGTGAAGGGAATGCTGAGATCGAGCTCAATGACGACGGACCCCAGGTCCCGGGCCGCCTGCACTGATCCGTCCGTTGAGTTGGAATCGACATAAACCACTGCCGCTGCCGTGGTCACCGACCGAAGGCAAGTGATCAACCGCTGGCCCTCGTTGCGCCCGATGACGACAACGCCGAACTTTGTGGGATTCGTCCCGGATTTGGGGGTAATGCTCTCGCTCGTCTGCAAAATAGCTTCTCTTAATATCTCAATCGGGCGGCGGCTTACGAGGGTGGTATACGTCCATCAAATTTCGATTTGGAAACGCGACAGAGCAGGCAAATTTGTTTTTGGCGAACGGCTTCCCCAGCGCGGCAGATCGACAGACGCCTAGTCTAGGTATCACGAAACAGACCTGACCGAAGGCACTATTACTGAGCGTGGTGAATTCCTCCGGGATACCCCGTTGCCACCCCGTATGGCTCGACGTCGGCAATGACGACGGCGTTTGCCCCGACCCGTGCATGCGCCCTGATCTTTACCGGCCCCAGGATCTTGGTGCCGCTCCGATGTCGACATGGCCGCCAATCTCGGGAACCCCGCCGCGGCCGCGGCCGCCAAGCGTGACCTGGTGGAAAATCAGGCAGTTGCCCCCGATTTTTGCGTCCGGATGTATGACAATGGGTTCGGGTGAGGGATTAGAAGCCCGCCGCCGATCTGGCAGGTCAGCGGTGTCTCGGCCCCCGTAACCACACTCCAGAAGCGGTGACGCAGAACGACAAACTTGCAGCAAAGCTTGCCGAAAAGGCCGCCGCGTGCTTGCCAGAACTGGTACCGCCGCACCGTCAGGAGTAACCTACGGCCGGGGTCCCAGAATTGCCGGGGACGTTCCCGCGTGCAGTCGGGAACCTCAGCGCTGATCTGTTCGGAAGCTTGGTCCACCTGCTCGCACCTGTTCGGAATTAAACCAATAGCCGACGGCTGAGGTCGTTGGAAGCGGCCGGTCTTGTGGCAAGCAACAATTTCCAAATTTGGCGGCGATTGTAGCCATAGCCCGGTCGCGATCTGTAGCGGCGTCTGGCCCGTAGCCCTTGAATTGGCGTTCTACGCTGGATTGCAGTATTAATCACGTATATTAAATCGATTTCACTAAGCAAGAATTTCGTGTATATCGCTTACTCTTCGTTAATCAGGTTACTCTTCGTTAATCAGGTTACTCTTCGTTTTAATCATATGACGGGCCCGGTGGCTGAGCCGGGCAAAATTTTGAAGTTCGTGGGGCTATTTGTGTTGAAGAAATTGCACGCGGTGCGCACCGCTCCGGCTTCGTCGATCTTTCCCGAGCGGTCGGCAGACCCGCAATCGGAAAGCAGCTTTTCTGACGACCTCTCCCGTGATGTATTTGGCCTCCTAGGCATTCCGGTAGATGCGCTCGATTTTCCTTCGCTGCTTCGGTCGATGGACCTAGCAACGAATGCCGGATCGCCATTTCTCATCTCGACACCCAACGTCAATTTTCTCGTCAAGAGCCAAAGCAATGGAGAGTTTCGCGAGTCCATGCTTCTGAGCGATCTATGTCTTGCAGACGGCATGCCGTTGATCTGGCTCGCCAAGCTGCTGCGCATTCCGATCCATGAGCGAATTGCGGGCAGCGACCTGTTCGGACGACTAAAATCGGCCAGCGGAACGGGCCGACGTCCGCGGGTGTTTCTGCTTGGTGGGGCCGAGGGGCTGGCGGCTGCGGTTGGCACGAGGCTGAACACCGAAAAGAGCGGGTTGGAATGCGTTGGTGTGCTCAATCCCGGTTTTGGTACGATCGAAGAGATGAGCTCGCCGCAAATAATCGATGAAATAAATGCGAGTAATGCAGATTTAATTGCGGTGTTTTTTGGCGCCGAAAAGGCCCAGGCCTGGTTGCTCCATAACCATTGGCGGCTGCGGGCGCCTGTTCGGGCCCAATTCGGGGCCACCATCAATTATGAGGCCGGAACCGTCCGGCGTGCGCCGCCGATGCTGCGGAGCACGGGGTTCGAATGGCTATGGCGCATCAAGGAAGAGCCGTATCTTTGGCGGCGTTACTGGAGCGACGGCAAGGTATTGCTCGCGATGCTCGTTACCTGCGTGCTACCCTTGATGCTGAGTGAGCGGCGCATGCGAAACGTGAACAAGCTCTCGATCGAAAGGAGGGAGGATAATGGTTCTGTGACAATCGCCTTGTCCGGGGCCGCGGTTGCCGCACATGTTGATAGCGCGATCGAGCAGCTCCGCGACGCGCTCGACAGCGGTAAGCGAATGATCGTCGACGTTTCGAATACGCAGCACGTCGACGCAAGGTTCTTCGGGTTGTTCTTGATGGTGCGAAAGCAATTGGCCAGCCGGGGACAAACGTTGCTATTTACGGGAGCGTCCGCCCGCCTGCGGCGAATATTCCGCCTGAACAGATTCGAATTCCTCCTGTTGCAGGAAATTCCTCCTGTTGCAGGAAGGGTGATAGCGGTGGAACCAGACTATCAGCCGGCCGTGTCTTCGGCCGTTTGACATACTCATTCAGGGCAAGAGATGAAGCAGCCAGTTGGTCAGACTTTTCAAATTCGCCGCGGACTTGCGTTGCTGCTCGTGACGTTTGTAGCGGGTTGCGGATCGCCAGAGCAGACCGCGCAGGGATACTATGACAGCGGTATGGCGCTCATTGAAAAAAAAGACGATCAAGGCGCGCGACGTGAGCTGCTCAAGGCTCTCAAATATAAGAGCGACAAGGTTGAGGTGTGGCGCGCACTTGCTGGAATCAATGAGCGGACTGGAGCGGGAGGACAGGCAGTTTTTCAAGATCTGCGCCGTATAATTGAGCTCGATCCAAACGATCTCGATGCAAGGTTGAAGCTTGGTCGGATTATGGTTGGAGGCGGAGCTGCCGACGCGGCCCTTAAGGTGGTCGATGCTGCCAAGGAGGAAAAACCGAGCGCTCCGCTCCACGCGCTAAGGTCGATAATTCTTTTGCGAACCAATGATAACGCTGGCGCGGTACGAGAGGCGCAGCGAGCCTTTGATATCGATCCAGGTAATCTGGATGCCGTGACATTGCTTGCATCAAAGAGGCTGTCGGACGGTGACGCTGATGGTGCCTTGAAACTGTTGGACTCGCTAAAAGTCGATCCAAAAGACGAAACCCGCATTTCGCTTCTAAAAATGCAGATCTATGCGAGAAAGGGTGATCTGGCGAAATCTGAAGACCTGCTTCGTAAGGTTATCTCCCTCAATCCCAGCGAGCCCGCTTACCGGTCCCAGCTCATTCAATTCCTTGTCGGACAACGTCGATTTGATGAAGCTGAGAAGGAACTTCGTGCTCGGGTTGAGGCCAATCGGGCAGACAGCAAAGTGGGTCTTGACCTGGTTCGCTTCTTGAATTCGGTCCGAGGGCCTGATGCCACCCGGAAAGAGCTGGAGGCACGAATCAAGGCTGGTGGCGACGTGTTCGACTATCAGATCGCTTTGGCCGAGCTTGACTTTTCTCAGAACAAAGTCGGCGATGCTGCGCAGGCATTGCAGGCCCTTGCCAATACCGCTGCCACTGCGGAAAAGAAGACCTCCGCGCAACTTAAACTTGCGGAAATGTACGTCAGCAAGGCGAATATCACAGCCGCCGAACCGGTTATTGCGGACATCCTCAGCAAGGATAGCAGGAACGCCGGCGCTTTGAAGCTGCGCGCAGCCATTAACATTGATCGAGGGCAGCTCGATAGTGCGATTTCCGATGTGCGCGAAGCACTCAATGATCAGCCAAAATCGCCAGATCTTTTGATGCTGCTCGCGGTGGCCTATGAGAGGGTTGGAAAGAACGAACTGGCCGATCGCCAGTATGCCGACGCTTTGAAATCCTCTGGATTGAATCCCGACGTCGCACTTCGTTACGTCGCGTTTCTGCAACGCACGAACGACGCTGCACGTGCAGAAGACGTGCTGGTGGAGGTTGCCAATCGCAATCCAAACAATCTGCAGGTTCTGTCCTCGTTAGGGCAGATAAGGCTAACGCGCCAAAAATGGCCGGAAGCCTTGGCTGTCGCCGACGCGATTGGACGGATAGCGAATGGGGGCGTGCTTGCCGAGCAAATCCGCGCATCGGCTTTCGCCGGCCAGAATAAAATGGATGACAGTGTTGCCGCGCTGGAGCGCGCTCATCAGGCTGCGCCGGAAGCCGTTCAGCCGTTGGCAGCTTTGGCGTCCGCTTATGTGAAACAGGGCAAGCCGGACGACGCCATCGCCATGCTGAAAGACATGACCAAGCGATTTCCCGGAAATACGCAGTTCTTGATTTTGCTTGGACAGGCGCAGCTGGCGAAGAATAACGAGGCTGAGGCTCTGCAGACATTCAAAGAGGTGGTTGCGCAGCAACCGAAAAATGCCGCCAGTTACAAAGCGCTAGCTGATCTCTATACGAGGCAGAAGAAATTTGATGCCGCTGAAAACGTTCTCCAGGCAGGGCTAAAGGAGTTGCCGGCCGATTCTACATTGAGGCTTGCCGCCGCGTCGGTGCAGATTCTTAAGGGTGATTATGATGCTGCCATCGCGCAGTACGAGGCAATTCTGAAGGATCAACCCAACTCCGTTGTTGCGATCAACAATCTGGTGAGTCTGCTGTTGGATTTCCGCTCTGACAAGGAGAGCCTTGATCGCGCATTCACTCTGGCTGACGCCTTGAAAAATCTGAACGTGCCACAGTTTCAGGATACGGTTGGATGGGCTCAGAATAAGCGAGGCGATATCAAGGGTTCAGTTTCGACACTTGAGAAGGCGGCGGAGAAATTGCCATCGCTTGCTGCTGTCCACTATCATCTCGGGATGAGCTATGCGGCCGCGGGGCAGCCGGACAAATCCGCTGAGGAACTCAAGAAGGCTCTCGCACTTGAGCCGGATGGCACAGCGTTGAAGGAAAGCATTCGCGCCGCAATGAAATAAGCTAATTCCCGCGCGGCAGTACGATGTAATTGTTCGTGACTGTCAGCATGATACTATTTGAATTGGCAGGGCCGGTTCCCGAGACGGTAGGCGTTCCGGTAATCGGATCAATTGTTGTGATCCCGGAGCTAGCAAAACGATGCTGGTACCGATAGGTCAACTGGGCGCTTAGATCCCTGGTAAAATTGTAACCGTAGCTGACCGAGGCAGAAGCGTAGTCGGTCGTCGTAGTCGAAATTTGTCGGGTGCCGCTGGCGGAAAAGGACAAGGTAGAATGGGCATTGATCGTGTGGCTTACGCTGGCGGCAACAGTATCTCGTTTGAATAATGAACCAACAATACTTGGTGCAATTGTTTGACTTGCGTCGATCGCGAGGGTCGTGTTCTTGAGCAGCCTGTAGGTCAGGACAGCATCTCCGATCCAATCGACGAGCGAGCTTGAACCTGACGTATTCGACGATGCGGCCGT
The DNA here is from genome assembly GCA_900129675.1 of Bradyrhizobium erythrophlei. GTDB lineage: Bacteria > Pseudomonadota > Alphaproteobacteria > Rhizobiales > Xanthobacteraceae > Bradyrhizobium > Bradyrhizobium erythrophlei_A. The sequence goes on from FSRD01000001.1 coordinate 5,702,252, forward strand.
CGTTGATGCCAATGTATTAACACCGCCCTCGGTGACGAGATAAGCTGCGCCAATATTTCCGCGGAACGAGAGAACGGGGGAGAGTGTGGCGTCAACGCCGGCTTGATTGCGGTAAATCTGGACACGCGTATTCGTGGCGTTTTCGTAGTTGAGCAATTCAAATTCTGATGACGCGTTGATCGCTGTGACCTGGCTCAGACTATGCCGCCACGTGCCGCGGGCAACGGTGTCATTGAAGGGGATCCCGCCGGTTGAGGGTTCATAGCTTGTGCGCGTTGAGGTGGCTAACAGGCTTAGGTTATCCCGTGCAGTAATTGAACGGTCGATGCCCCCGGTCGCGGTCAATCTGTCGAGGAATCCGCGTGCGTTGCTTACGACACCTAGATCATTCAGGAGAGCAAAGGAGGTGCTTTGTTGCCTCCAGCTTGATTCCAGAAATCCGCGATCAGTGTTGTTTTTTTCATGCAGTTCGTATCGGGCTTTAAAGCCGTAGTTGAGGTTTTCCGACGGTACGCCCTCGACGCCCGGTCCCCAATATTTTCTGTAAGTGCCGTCTGCGTCGAGATCGAATTTGGAGATAGGGGTTAGCGCTTCGGCGTTCGCCGTAATGGTCGAATACGATCCCACGGAAGCTGCGGGGGAAGTCTTCAGAAACTGGTTGTCATTGAGTTCGATGGCTTCGATTTGCGAGGTCCTGAGAGACCAATCAAGCGCCCATGCCACGGAAGGTGCCATGCCAAAGCAAATAGAGATCGCTATGGCAGCTCTCTTCACAGCATCTTGCCTTCGATGAACTTCCAACTGCCTAGTCGAACAGACCCCGTTCAGGAACCATAATGACGTCGCCGGCGTGAAGCCTGATGTTACCTTCGAGGTCGGCGCCGGCTTCATATGCCTTGTAGTTGAACATGAAGATTGTTTCGTCGCCGCCCGCACCGCGTCGTCGAACCTGGATACGCTGTTTTGCCGCGAACGGGCCAATGCCGCCCGCCAAGGCGATGGCTTGCATCAGTGTCGTCGGCTGCCGGACAACATAGGACCCGGGCCTTGATACCTCGCCGGTGATGAAAATCTTGGGCTTCAGGTCGTCCTCCGGGATGTCCTTCGGAGAATTGGCGACCGCAATCGTCACGTCGAGATTGTCATCCTTGTAGTTGCTTTTCAGCTTGGCCTTTAGAATGTTTTCCAGCGCCTGAGGCGTCAGACCGCGCGCCCGAATGTGACCGGCTAACGGAAACGCGATTTCTCCGCTCGGATCGACGACGACGTTGCGGTCGAGCTTCGGATCCTGCAGGACCGATATACTCAAATTGTCGCCCGGTTTCAGGGTTTCGGCGTTGACCCCAGGCATGCAGATAAACAGACAAAACAAAATGATCACGATCCGCATGGCTCATCCCCTTATCGAACATGGTCGGCGTCGCCGAAAGGCAGCTTTCGGCGTTTAATTTGCTTTAAGTACGGACCAGAATTTCAACCCCTGCCGACTCGCAAACCATAATAGGTTACAAATACTTAGGGAACTCGGGAGACCTTCTTGACCGGAAAAATACTGTACTGTTGCTTGTCTGCAATGACGTCCCGAACTAATTGATCCGAAACAACTTTCTTGTCATTGGCGAAACCGTAGACAAGGGCGGTGTCGCAAAGGACGTTGATCATGCGCGGGATGCCGCCACTTGCCGAGTAGATGAGGGCGCAGGCCTCCCTGGTGAAAAGAGGCCTGGGTGACCCCACCGCCTGGAGCCGAAACGCGATATAGTTTTCTACTTCCCGCTCCTCCAAAGGCCGTAAATGGAAGTCAGAGGATATGCGCTGGGCAAATTGGTGCAATTTCGGCGCGAGAAGGAGATCTCGTAGCTGGGGCTGTCCCACCAATATTAGCTGCAGGATCTGAAATTTATCCGCGTTGATGTTGGAAATCATTCGCAGATGCTCAAGCGCCTCTGGCTCAAGGTTCTGGGCCTCGTCGATGATCAGGATCGTGCGCCGTCCATTAGCAAATTGACCGTAGAGGAAATCCTGTAAGCGCTTGAAAAGTATCGGATAATCTCCGTCGAAAGGCTGATCGAGAGACATCAGGATCCATTGTAGCAGCTCCTGGCGTCCCTGCGGCGAGTTCGAGATCAATCCAATGGTAATCGCAGGACTGATTTTTTTGAGGAGATGTCTGACAAGCGTCGTTTTCCCGGAGCCGATCTCGCCGGTAATAACGGTGAAGCCAGCATTGTTCATGACGCCGAATTCCAGCATCGTGAACGCCATGGAGTGCATTTTCCCCCAATAGATCAAATCAGGATCAGGAAGGATCGAAAATGGCTTCTCGCGCAGTTGGTAGAAGGCCTCGTACATTACAATTCCTTAACGGGCGGCGTACCTACTATAGCTCGATCTGATGATGTACTTAGTACCCGTCTCAAGGTTTCTTCGAACTACGTAAACCGCACTGTTGCCAGCGTATTACCCGCGAAATGGACCATTACCAGCGGATTACGTGCCTCAATGGAAGCCATTAAGATTGAACTCCAATTTATTCCTCCGGAATAACGATTCATTAAATCTGATGCAAAATGGATGCTAAGATCGGCTGTAGCCGGAATGACCCATTTACGGATAAGTCTGCGTTGGTACGTACCTTGCACGGCTTGTCCTGAACGCACACGGTTAAGATGTTGCAGAAACTAGACTTTGAAGACGAATTTCAGATGCCGAATGAGGCAGACCGTAGCCATTTGCTGCGGCCGGCTTACTATCGGGCACTGATCAAGCGTCGGTGGGTTTACTTTCTCGTTCCCTCGGTCGTGATTGCTGCCATTGCCATTGGTGCTGCCTTGCTTTGGCCCGCGACCTATCTGTCGGAAGGCAAGGTCCTCGTTCAGTCGCAGCAGATTCCAACAGAACTCGTACGCCCAACCGTGACCAGTGCCGCGCAGGAGCGTATTCAGGTCATCGAGCAGAGGACGATGACCCGAGACAATTTGATCGCGATCATCGACAAGTTTCAATTGTTTCGGGACAAACGATCATTGATGTCGGTCACAGAACTGATCGAAATGATGAAAAAACAGACCAAGATTGCGCCGGTGGAACTGGCGCTGGACTTTAAGCAACGGAATCGGCTGGAAAATCCTACCATCGTTTTCTCGGTTGGTTTTGAGTATTCCGATCCTGTGACCGCGTCGCGGGTAGCGAACGAACTGATGACGCGCATCTTGGGCGAGGATCTCCGCGATCGGACCAGCCGGGCGACTGACACCACCAAGTTCTTAGCGCGCGAGGTCCAGAAGCTGCAGGCCGACAATGCAACACTTGACGCAAAGATTGCGCAGCTGAAATTAGCCCAAGGTAAGCCGAATGCTCCCGGGGGGACGGATCAGCCAACCACGGCTCTAGGACAGCTCAAGGCGGAGCTTGTGCAAAAGGGAGCTCTGTATTCGGAGCGACATCCGCTTATTCAATCATTGAAACGACAAATCGAAGCGCTTGAAAAAGTGCCGCTTGCCGCTGCCCCCGATTCGAACGTATCGACAAGCTTGGAGGCCCTGGTTGCGCAGCAGGAGTCCCTGCAGAAAAATCTCGAAACGGCATCAACAAAGTTGGCTGCGGCACAGCTTGGAGAGAATCTCGAGAAAAACCAACAGTCCGAGAAGCTTGAGATCATTGAGCAGCCGACCGCTCCGCAAGAGCCGGTCAGACCAAACCGTTTGAAAGTAGCGGCCTTTGGCATTGTATTGGCCATCATAGCAGGGGCCGGTTTGGCGTTTTTGGTTGAAATTTCGGACAAAGCAATTCGCCGCAGCAGCGATGTTTTTGGCGTTGTGGACAATCAGCTGATTATTTCGATCCCTTACATCGTCACGACCGCGGAATTGCGTGGACGAAAGCGGCGCCTTTTTCTTTCCATTGTCATCTTTGCAGTCGTTGTTACGGGGGTGCTGGTTGCAGGCTATCTTTTTCTGCCTCCCCTCGACCTGATGATCGCTAAGGCGCGGGTCGGGTTGTTCAGGTAGCTACAGTTCCAGGAGAACCAAGCGTGGATTCGATCAAACAAGCGGTTGAACTTGCAAGAGCGACCGAAAACATGCCTCGGCAAGGCGAGCGCGCGCCTGGGCTTTCTGCAGGAGTTCGGCCCGGCTCCGTCGACGCGCGAACTAGAGAAGTACGTCTCAATTCCGCTCACCTCGAAAGTTCCCGAATCGTTGCGCATGGCGCGTCGATTGAGCATGGCCGCTATTATGACATGCTGCGAACGCAGGTTCTGCAGGAGATGGATAAAAAGAGCTGGCAATTCTTGGCGGTCACTTCCCCGACGGCTGCATGTGGGAAAACGGTAACTGCCTGTAATCTGGCGCTGAGTATTGCTCGTTTGCCGGAGCGATTGGTTCTTTTGGTTGACCTGGATCTGAGAAAGCCCGCGGTCGCAAAGTATCTGGGCCTCGGCGACACAGGCGGCATACTCAGCGTCCTCGAAGGTGCATCCCCTTCATCGGAGATCATCCAAGCGAATATAGGTCCAAACAGTCTACTGGTTTTGCCGGGCTCGGTTTCGTCATCAGGTTCGTCGGAATGGATGGCGTCTCAAACAATGAGCACGCTCTTACAAACGATCAAAAGGGATTTCAGATCACGTATCGTGATATTCGATATGCCGCCGATTTTGCTTGGCGACGATGTGATCTCGATCTTGCCCAGAATGGATGCGGCTCTTCTCGTCGCCGGCGTCGGAACCACATCTGTGTCCGATATCAAGGAGTGCCAGAAGCACCTCCAGCGAACTCCGGTTGTCCGAGTGGTTCTGAATAAGGCTACCGAGAGCGCCGATTCATATTATGGCTATTACTGATCTCTGCTAGAGCCGCAAGTCGGCGGGAAGAAAAGCCGCGATCTCGGAGGCCGGAACGAAATACTTGGCGATATCGTGGGTTTCGGTCTTTCCAGTGTCTGCTCGGGTTCGCGATTGAGAGATCTTGCGGCTCATAATTCCAAGCAGGCATCTTTGCTGCGCGTCGAACACGCCCGATCCCGAATTGCCTGTTTGAGCAACGTCGGCGATGACTGTACTGAACCTGCGGACTCCGATCGGGAGTCGTTCGGGGGAGAGTATGTAAGAGCGAACGGTTCTCTCGGGAATAACCGTTACCACTTGCTCCCCTGGCAGCGGCGGCTCCTTGCACAAGCTGTTTCGGCGGAGGCGGAGGCGCATCGGCAGCAGACTTTCCTCAACCGACAATAGTGTCAGATCTGTTTCTTCGAGGCTGCCTTCCTTGACAACGCGGGTTGGATATTCTTGCCCGCCGATGACGACCTTCGGTCTCGTCAGCCACCCTCGGCCCACTACATGTGCGGCGGTGATGAATATGCCGTTACCCATGAAGATGCCGTATCCCGGCCAGGACTGAACAGGTGTCCTGTGGACATTGACCGCATAGGCGAGTAACGAATTATCCGCATTTTCGGCCGAGGAGGGGCTCGGCAGAAAGGCCAGAAACGCGCCAACCAAGATTAAAGACCGCATGTGCAAGCTGTTCGGGTTCAGGAACGGCTAGCATTGCTGATCTGTCGAGTGGGTACAAGCCTTTGGATTTGTCGCCTGCTGAACTGCCCTGGAACGATCGGACTTTTCGAAATTCTGCCGTTTACGATACGCCAGTGAAAAATTTGAGCTCCTGCGGGGGGATCGCAGCAAGCAAATCGCGAATGAATTGATCCTGCAGTTTGAACGACGCTTCGCGAGGCAGCCCGATAGTGGAAACTCTAATCAGAGCTCCATCAGGAATAACCCCACGCAATCCGTATTTGAGCCGGCTGAGTTGATTATCGACGACTCCATTGGAAATATCGTTACCGATCCTCATCCAATAGCTAAGCGGCTCCAGGCGTGACTCGCGCTGTGCGATCAGCCGGGTCATCTTGATCGGAGCGGCGCCATCGCGATAACTGATCGCGGTTTCGGTTTTGTCCGAGATGCGAAAGCCATTCGCCGTGTAGCAAATTTCCGGTCGGTGAGCCTTCAGTCGGTAGTTTTGCACCGGACCATACGCGACGAGCAACATAACGATGTTGCCCTGTCCGTCGGTATAACCCCGCCCTACCTCCTGACTGTATACTTTCGCCGAAAGCGAATCCGGCTGAAAATATCCCTCGGGATCTGTCGGTTTGACGGGACTAATCTCGGGAACCAACGTCCAAGTTCCAAACTGCTTCGGTATCACGTTTTCTAAACTAGGTGCCGCCGATGAGCGTGCCATCAATTCGGATGGCTCGAGCACTTTAACCAGAGCGGCTGAGCTCAAGATGGCAATGGATGCCAGAATGCACTGAATGCGGCCGATCTTCATCACACTAAAAATCCCTATTGCTTCCTGCGCAAACCAAGCCAGAACGACCGTCCTAGAAGGTCACCATAGCCGATTTCTGAGGATTAGTAAGTAGTTGCATCAGTTTTAGAAATTAACATAAATTACTGAATTACGAGGATGGCCCGACTATTCGCTTCGGACCACTGGGCCTCTCTGTTAATTAGCTTGCGTTGCTTACTCATGAGCTTAGCCGGCTTTTCCCAGGTCAGCAGATCTAAACGGGCTTTCGCATGCCGATATCACGGGGTTTTGAAATCATGAATTTGTCGATGCGGATGTATCGCGCGGCGATCGTTCTCGGATGCTGCGGAGTATTGGCCGCCGGCTGCGGGAAGAAGAGCGGGGAGGCGACTGTTTCGAGTGGACAGGTTGTAGCCCATGTCGGGGACCAGGTCATAACAACCCAAGAGCTTGAAAATGAATTCCGTTGGGCAAATGTTCCGCCCGACAAGCAAAAGGATCCCGAGGTCATCAAGCAAGTGTTACGCGAATTGGTAGCGCGCAAATATTTGCTGCAGCAGGCCCTGGCTGCGAAGCTTGATCGTGAGCCTGGCGTTTTGCTTGATCTGTTGAGGTCTCGCGAGCAGGTTCTGGAAAACGCATTTCTGATGCGCGCAGTTGCTTCCAAGGCAGCGGGGAAGGCTGATGTCGATAAGTACATCGCAAACAATCCCTCGAAATTCGCCGAGAGAAAGCTGTTCAGCGTTGAGCAGCTTGGATTCCCGCTAGGTCCGACCGCGCAATCCGTGATTGACGCAAACAAGAACGCCAAATCGCTCGATGAGATCGACCAGCAGCTGACGTCCGTTGGCATCCCGCATAGCCGCCAGATGGGAGCGCTGAATGGCGCTGATCTCCCGCAAGATCTCTATAGTGCGATTGAAGCAAAGAAGGCGGATGATGTGTTCTTCGTTCGCGCGGGTCAAAATGGCGCATTCTTCAAAGTAAAGGGTGAGGAGAAGCGCCCGCTGGAAGGAGAAGCCGCCGCAAACGCGGCTCGGCAAATCTTGAGATCCGATGCTCTTAAAGCTGAAGCGGGAATTGCGGCTTATTCTGCGAATCTGGAAGCCAAGTACGAGGGGCAATACGCTAAAATCATGCAACAGGGGGAAGGATTGCCCGCCGCGAAAAATTGAGCAGGTTCGTGTTACCCACCCTTATCGCAATGAATTTTCGCTAGGAAGATGACGACTTTCTTCGATGTAGTAACGGTCACCTGCTTTGTGGGTTTGGTGATTGCATTTTTTCAGTTCACGGACCGTGAGACCCGTACCCTGGTTCATTTTATTCTGGCTGGCGTCGTGTTTGCGGTGGCCAATCAGGTCGGTAACGCCGGCTCCGCAGTTTTGGCAGCTCTCTTGATGGTGGCCGGCGTCGTTTATGCCGCTATGATTGTAAACCGATAACGCGGTTGTTGAGTTTATTGCAGAATGCTAATCGTTAAAAATAGCTTCCGGTGCATGATAGATGACTTACACGCAAGCGCTTCAGCAAGTTAAACCACGCGCCCTGAAAGCCTTCCTTTGGCCGGGACTGCTAATCGGGTCCGTGCTTGCGGCATACGTACCGACTGTTTTGAGCTTGATCGACGGGCCGTGGCAGACCGAGCAGGAGGGCCATGGGCCGCTGATCATTGCTGCTTCTCTTTGGCTGGTTTGGCAGTCACGCGAAAGGCTGAGGGCTGTTCAGGCCTCGCCTGCGCCTGTTACTGGTTGGATCATCCTCACGTTTGGTCTTGTCTTGATGTTCCTGGCAAGAATCCAGCAGGGATTGCTGACCTTCGAAATGTTTTCCCTGATACCCGTTATCGTGGGTTGTGTCCTGCTTTCAGTGGGCTGGCCGACACTTCGCGTTCTAGCGTTCCCGATTTTCTTTTTGTTATTTGCTGTCCCTATGCCGGACTGGATAATTGACGCCGCAACGGTCCCGCTAAAAGTATTCATCTCGAACGTCGTTACTCACGTGCTCTATGCCGCAGGTTTTCCGGTCGCGCAAAATGGCGTCATGATTATGATCGGCTCGTACCAACTACTGGTAAAGGACGCCTGCTCCGGGATGAATTCGATCTTCGCCCTTTCTGCGATCGGGGTGTTTTATGCGTACGCCTTTCGCTGGGAAGAGAAGGTTCGTAGCCTAATTCTGCTGCTCTCGATTATCCCGATTACGATCCTGGCGAATTTCATCCGCGTGCTTACGTTGGTTTTGATTGCATATTATGGCGGGCCTGATCTGCTTGAGGGCGTGGTGCATGATATGACGGGTATAGGCCTGTTTGTTGTGGCGATTGTTCTCTTGTTCTTGCTGGACGGCTTCTTAGGTCTTTGTGGGATGGTGTTGAGAAAGATCCTACGACGAACTGCCGCGCCGGCGGTTGTGCGAGAGACCTGACGACCGAAAAACTGTGCTTGCTAATCTCAATCGGGCGTTGGCAGTTTCGTCCGCAGAGGAGCGGAGTCTCTTCTCCCGCAGCATCTGATCGCTCAGTTCGCGATCAGCAGTTCGAGCATCTTACGATCAAGCCAATGTCCGCGAAAATATTCGCGAGGAATGTCGGACCGGTCGTTGTCGAGGACGCCGAACGTCCCACGCAAGTTCCACATCGACCATCCCCAACCAGCTTCCTTCCAAAGGGCGAGCACATCGCCCATCCACGCGAGGCAGGCGTCATGTGGAGTCTTGTTGTAACAGCCCCATTCCCCGACATGGATCGGTACGCCTATTTTTATGAGGGGCTCCCACTTCGAGATCAGTTCCTGCCGAAGCTTTTCACGATTCCATTCTATGCCGTGACGGTCGGTCATCGGCCAAGATGGCGGATCGGTTGATTCAAATTCGTTTGCAGGCACCCAGGTAGCGGTGTAGTGGCTAACCATCTTTGGCAGATACCCCCGGGTACTCTGCACGATGCCTTCACTGACTAGGCCCAAGACGGGAGTTTGGCCGATGTCTACGCCGTCCGCGAAAATAAGCCGATCGGGACTCTCTTCCCGGATAGCAGCAATGAGGTGCCGCGCGATCTCCACGTAACGCGATTGGTCTTTCATAAATGGTGGTTCATTTAGCAGATCGAAACTTAGCTGGCTGCTGGGTGCATCCTTGTACCGCCGTGCGAGATAGCGCCATTGAAAAACTGCCGCTTCCAGCGCTCGCTCCATTGAGTCGCGAGGGCTATCGAAAAGTTGAAAGGGCTCAAGCTCACGGCCGTTGACACAATATCCTGGGATACGATGCAGGCTGAGATTGATATGGATTCCATACTGTTGACCCAGTGAGATGGCTCGATCGAGCGGCTGCAAGGCCATCTCGTCAATGGTCATCCACTTGTTTTTGTCGGACCAAGCCCAGTAGGAGCATGGCAATCGAGCGAAATTGAATCCCCATTCAGCCATCCATTTGAAGTCCAACTCTTGATAGCGCTGATGGCGCTGGCCGCCGGCCAGTTCGATCAGGTTAAACCCTCGCCAGCGTGGAATGGTCGGCTGAGATCGGGAGGGGGCAGGCAGCGGTTGGGCGAATGAAGAACTGGTCACCAGGCCAGCCGCAATTGGCATCGATGCAAGAAAGTTTCGTCGATTGATGATCATCCCGTTAGTTGCCTTTAGTGCGATATCTTACATAGCTTTTGGGAGAGGGTCGCTCAGATCAAATTGAAAACCTACAAGGTGTTGGTCAGATATCCATGAATACAAAGTCTCAACAGGGGAATGTATTAGAAATGCGAAGGCCATGGGTTGACGAGCAATGACGTTGACATTTGCCATACCCGACATTCACGGACGCCTCGACCTCCTCGAGGCTGCTATCGAAAGGATAATCGAGCATTCGGAAAGCAGCCCCGCGACAATCGTTACTTTAGGCGACTATGTCGACCGTGGACCGGATAGTCGCCAAGTGATCGAACGCTTGATGGGATGGCACTCGGAAGAGCTGAGGCTCATAAATCTCAAGGGCAACCACGAAGCGATGATGTGGGAAGTCTGCAATAATTTTGCTGAGGTAGGCTGGTGGATCCAGAATGGTGGTGATCAGACGCTTATGTCCTACGGCCAACCTTCGCAGAACAATCTCAATATTGGGATTGTTCCTTTGGCGCATCTTCAATGGTTAGCCAATCTCCCGCTGATGCATGTTGATCAGCACAGGGTATTCGTGCACGCGGCCGTTGACCCGAAGATTCCGCTGGACCGGCAAACCGAACAAACCCTTCTCTGGAAGCGATATCCTGAGGGGTTCGATCTGGGCCACGACAACCGCCATGTCGTGCATGGACATCACGCAAATCCCGATGCGCCGATCGTCACCCGCGGCAAGACCAATCTTGACGGACTGGCATGGAAGACGGGGCGACTGGTGGTCGGCGTGTTCGAAGATGACCAACCTGGCGGAGCGTCGCAGTTTTTGGAGATTGTTGGTCCGGCGGCTACTCTTTTGGATCCGCAACATCAGCGTTGAGTGCTTTGGCTCCTGTTCTCAAGAAGACTCCGAAGCCCTTCCCCTTTTCAAAGACGAAGTCGACGCCGGCTTTCTGAAAGGTAACTAATACCGATTGAAGATTGGCCGCGGTCATCTGAACCGTCCCTGCAACGACCTCCGCGCGCCTGATTGTTGCCACGCCAAGCATAGATTCCCTCGCCAGATCCTCGGCGCTCCAGCCGATCAAGGCCCGCGCGGCGCGGATCTGTGCTCCGGTGATATTTTTAAGATCGTATGATCTATAGTTGACCATCGTGAAATTCTTTGATATGAAAACGATCATAAGATCGATTTCAAATTAAAGGGAGTTCGATATGTCAAATGATCTCAATCCGATTGAAACTGCAAGGTCATCGCCTAAACATATCAAGGCTAACCGCCGCCACTTCATCGGGGGCTCCGACGCCCGGATCATCATGGGCAAAGACGAGAAGGCGCTGCAGCAGCTCTGGCATCAGAAACGCGGGGAGGCGGAGGGGCCCGACCTTTCGGCGGTGCTAATCGTCCAACTCGGATTAGTAACCGAGGACCTCAATCGAGGATGGTACGAGCGCAACTCGGGGCATCAGGTCACAGCCGTCCAGAAGCATGCCGTTCACAAGACGATCCCATGGATGGCTGCGACGCTCGACGGGCTGGTGCCGAGCATTGACGCCGTATTCGAGGCGAAGTTCATGCTGCCGTGGTCGTTTTCCGAAGAAGGAGCCGCGGAAAAGCACGCCGCCCAGCTTCAGCACAACATGCTGGTGACCGGTACCAAGAGATCGGTGCTCTCGATTATCAACGGCGGCGGCAAATGGGTCGAAATCTCGGTCGAGGCCGACCCGATCTACCAGACCATCCTGATTGCGGCCGAGAAGGCGTTCTGGAGCGCCGTGCATACCGGCGAACCTCCCTCGCTGTTTGATTGCGAGCCGCCGCGGCCGCGCATCGAAGCGGTTCGGGTGGTCGATATGACCAGCTCGAATTCATGGGCTGAATTCGCCGGCCTCTTTCGGGAAACCCGGTCTGCGTTTCTGGACCACGAGCGGGCGAAGATCGAACTCAAAGGACTGATGCCGGAGGATGCCAAAGAGGCGATGGGGCACGGGATCCGCGCCAAGCGATCCAAGACCGGCGCGATTTCATTTGACGCCCTGGACGTGGAGGTTGGTCATGCATCGGTCCAGTGAAACCGTAGCGGCGATCGCTACTGCCCTTGCCAAAGCGCAAATTGAACTCTCAAACCCCGAGAAAAGCGCGGTCGGCTTGATTCCAAATCTAAGCCGAGGGGAGGGCGAGCGGACGTTCCGTTATGCACCGTTGTCCACGGGGCTGGAGTTGGTCAGAAAATCCCTGGGAGGGCACCAGATAGCGCTGCTGCAGACCACCGAAATCGACCGGCCCAGCGGAACGGTCAACCTGACGACAGTGCTGATGCATACCTCTGGCGAATGGATCTCGTCGGATTGGCCGGTATGCCAGTTATCCGACGCAGCAATGCCGCGGCGGATGGGAGCAGCTCTAACATATGCCCGTCGCTATTCGTTGTTCGCTCTGGTCGGGATCGCAGGGGAGGACGACACGGATCTTGATGCAGCGGAGGCGACGGCCGCCACCAGCAAGATCAACGCTTCCCGGCTTGCACCGGTACAAATGCCGGCAAGACCGACCGGACAGGTAGTTTCCGCGAAACCGAACTTAACCATAGACCAGTCCGCGACGCAGCGGGAACATTTGCTCAGTCAAATCGCCAACTGGGCAAGCTTGGACGTTCTTCAGGGCGAGGCGATCAAAGTGCTGCGGGAAAAGAATTCGCTTCTGACCACGGACGCCAAAATGATTGAGGCTGAATTCGAAGCGAGATTGGCCGTCCTGGAAACTGAGTCCAACACCGCCTCATCGCCGGACGTCCAGCCGCCTCGGACTAACATCGATGAAACAGCGACTAAGCCGCGCCAATCGCGCCGGCGACCGCAAAATGTCTCGACTGGCCCTTCGGATAAAAGACCGGCAGTGCCAGTTGTCCCCAACCAGCGCGTCCCCAAACTATCGCAGCAAAGAGAAATCGAACTGCGACGTTCGAAGATCGACAAGAGTCTGTTGGCTTTTGGTGAAATTCGACGTCTACGGGATAAGGCCCATTTGCGTTTCGTCGCCTCACAGCCGTGCCTGATCTGCGAGCGCACCCCGTCTGATCCCCACCACCTGCGCTTTGCCCAGCCCCGCGCCATGGGACGAAAGACCAGCGATGAATTTGTTGTCCCACTATGCAGAATGCACCATCGGCAAAATCATCAAACGGGAGACGAGCTTTCGTGGTGGAAGACCACGGCTGCGGATCCGCTAAGGGTTGCTCGGGAGCTATGGGTTTCCAGCCGCGGCATCGTGGACCGTGCCTCTTGAGAGCGTGGCTGCGGGCGCCTCTTTGATGCGTTTGGCTTGTAAGGCTTCTCGGGCCTTTTTAGCTTCCTTTGCCTTAGCTTTTTTAGCAGCTTTAGCCCTAGCTTCTTTCTCGGCTTCGTCTCTGGCCGCCACGGCGCGATGGATTCTCAACATGCCTTCTGAAAAGGTCTCCGGCGGCGGTGCCAGCACTTGACTCGCTCGAGTATCAGCCAGGACATAGCGCTGTACCGCCTCATTCATTTCAAAAAAGCTGAGATCGAAGATCGATTCCCTATGTCGGACAGTCTGGGCGGTGACGATCGCGAGCGCGAGCTCCATCGCCTCCTTTTGCTTTTCGATGAGCATGATTTGCAACCCCGTGCGGGTGCCTTTCATTTCCAGATCGGAGTCGTTCCGCAACGTGCTGGTCCCAACGAGAAGACTGAGGCTGATGAGACTGTCGCTATAGGCGTCCAGACATTTGATCGCTTCGCGGGTATCCATTTTCACCACCATTTGCTCCAGCCTACATTTACCGCGCAGGCGTTGGGCCGCCTGGCTTTGAAGACATAGGAGACTTTCGGCGCAAATGAAGCGCGGAGGTCCAAAAGATATCTGTGGATGTTTGTTTGCTATCTTGCTGCACATGAAGGTCTATGGACGCGAAAGCGATTCAGCTGACCCGATGCTTTCAAGGAGGACATCCGTGAGCGCTGCGACGACAGAAGTTTCGGTTTTCAAGCCGGCAAATGAATTGAGCCAGATTTTTGCCATCCCTGCACTGGTTGGCTCCGAAAAGCTCGAGGACTATGAGAGATTCTTGGCGTCCGTCGTTTCGGCGATCAAGCCGACGGACGTCGTAGGTTGGCTGTTCATCAAGGATTACGTGGATTGGTCCTGGGAGATCCGGCGTGAGCGGATCATCAAGGCCGAGACGATCAAATACTACGAGAAGCAAGTCGTCGCCGAACTGATCAAATCGGAGTTTGCTCCCTCGGGTCAGTTCGAAGCGGCTTATTATCGCATCTTCAACGCCGGTGCCGACCTCGACCTTTGGGTAACCGATCCGAAATGTCGCGAGAACGTCGACAAAGGATTGGCCGCGAAGGGCTATGACGCCTCATACATCCTCGCCCAGGCTTACCTCCGGGGAGACCACGCGATTTCAGCGATCGATAAGAGGATCGCCGGCCACGAGCAGCGGCGCCTTGCAGCATTGAAGGAGGGGGGACTTTGGAGCGATCGCCTCGAGCGCAAACTGGTCCAAGTAACATCTGAGGTTATCGACGGCGTATTCACCGAGGCAGTGAATTAACGCCCATGGCCTCGGATCGACAAATCGCGGCTAACCGAAGCAATGCAAGAAAAAGTACCGGCCCGCGTTCGAAAAAGGGTCAGGAGGCTTCGAGTCGCAATGCCCGAAGGCATGGCTTGGCTATTGCCGTCGGATGCGATCCCGCTTTGCAGGGGGAAATCGAGAAGCTCGCGAGACTGCTTTCAACGAGTGGCTCACAAGATGTCAGCGGACCTGCGCGCGAGGCAGCGGAGGCCGAATTCGAGTTGTTGCGGATCCGCACGGTCCGGGCCTGGCTATTCCAGACCCTCTATTTCGCCAAAGCAAATGCGCCGGATGGCTTGGCCGAACTGAACGGCAAGCTCGGCAAACTTGAACGATACGAGCGCCGCGCTTTTTCCCGCCGGAAGAGCGCTTTGCGAGCCATGTCCCAAGCCGCCGCGATATAGTTTTCGATCTCAAGCTGGATTCCGCTAATATACAGGCTGCGAATCAGTGACTGCTTAGACTGGTCACGATAACCCGTATTTCGGGCAGGGGTTTTTTATGCGGCTCACTATTGCTGTTGGAACGTTTATTTTAGCTATAGGTTTTGGCTCCGCTTCCGTAAAAGCAACCGTTCTCTATCAATCCATCCCCGACCTATCTGCTTCGCGCTTGGGCACGTTCTGTTCTAACTGTCCGGGGTTGGCGGACCAGCAGTCTGTCGGTCAAATCTTCTCCTTCGGCGTAAGCGCTACCGCGACGAGCCTTAGCTTTGTTGTTTCGAACGACTATGTTTGGCCAACACCCGTCACGGTCGATATCTACCAAGATGCAGTTGGGACGGTTGGAGCTAATGTCTATAGGCAAACGTTTACATCATATGTCTCGGACACTCCGACGGCTAATTTTACCGACGTTGTTTCCGTAAGCTTGGGCAGCGGAGTAACGCTTGGTCCGGGAAGCTATATTGTCTTTTTGACGAATTCCACTACAGGGCTCGCCATCGCTACTTTTGATGGTCTGCCTGGCAATGCCATCTATAATTACGCCAGCACCTTTCCGGACTTGACGGGAAATCCTTACGCTTCCCTGACAGAACAGGATATTGGCGTTTTGTTCTCGGGCGTATCAGCTGTGCCGGAGGCTTCTACTTGGGCAATGCTTCTTCTCGGGTTTGCTGGCATCGCCTTCATGGCATATCGACGGAAGCTGAAGCCCGCGCTGACTTACCATTTGATCTAACTCGCGATGCCAAACCGAGAACAGAATCTGGGGCGCCTCCGAAATCGACGGCTGTAAGCGGTTTAATTTTCAGCGATGGCTCTGGCGGAGTCTTGAAGCTTGAGTCGTGATGCTGGTCCAAGATTAGGACCTAGTAGCATCGACGCCCTTGGCGATCGTGAAAAACGTAATCCGTGCCAGGTTGTGGATAGTATAATTCCCCGCATTCACTAGAATTAACCGGGTATCCCAGGAGACCATTGCGCTCGTCTCTGGCACTCGGTGACGCGGTCTGGTCGCTACTACCGCGCCCGTAATATTGTCCGCTGAACTGGCCGCTATATTGACCGCCGTATTGTCCACTGTACTGGCCATTAGCTTGGCCGCTGTACTGCATGTTGACTTGGGCCGCGGCGGGACCAGTCGATCCGATCGATAACGATAATGTCGCTACCGCGGATATCAGGATTCCGAGCATTTTCATTTTGTGACTCCCGAAAAGATCGACGTAAACGGAGGCGGCGAGGAGTAGTTCCAGCCCACGCATCCATCGGCGGAGATGGATCCTTAATTTTGGGAGATAAGTCGTGATTTCCCGGTCGCCAAGGGGTATTGGCAAGCAAGAATCAACCTTCTTGAGCGCGGCTTCCCTGAAACAGCCCAATCAGCTTGCCTGCTTCCCCGTCCACGTCATGCCGCTCCAGCACCCTTTCACGCGCTGCTTCTCCCATCCGCGTAATTTCCTCGGGGGCCGTATCCAGGCAAGCCTGCATGGCCGAAGCCAAGGCCTCGACATCGCCTGCTGGAACCAGCCAACCGTGCTCGCCCGGAACAACCAGCTCGGGGATCCCCGCTACGAACGTAGTGATCACCGGTCTTCTCAACGTCATGGCTTCCATGATGACGACCGGTAAACCTTCGGCGAAGCTTGGCAACACCAGCGCGCGGGCCGCCAGTATTTCATCGCGCACCTGATCGCTGCTGATCCAGCCCGTGATGCGTACCTGCCTTCCAAGTCCGTAGCGCGCGATAAGTGTTTCGAGATCGCCCCGCATTTCACCGTCGCCGGCCAGCACCAGCTCGAACTCCGTCCCACGGTCAGACAATTGTCGCGCTGCCTCGATCAGCAATAATTGCCCTTTCTGTTCACACAGCCGGCCGACGCAGATCAGGCGTCGTTCAGCACCTGGCTGCGCGGACGCATGCTCGTGAAACGCCGGTTCTATTCCGCAATGAACAACCTTTATCTTGTGCCAGTGCTCATGAGAGACGTTCCGAAAAAGCTGACTGCGCCCGAACGAACTCACTGCGACTACAAAATCGGCTCGCCGGATCTTTTCCGGCAACGCAATGAATTTCGCCTTGTCGAATTCTTCCGGCCCATGCGCGGTGAAACTCCAGCGCGGTCCCCCCAATTCGAGCACCAGCATGGCCACTTCTGCCGGGTTTGTCCCAAAATGCGCGTGCAGGTGCTCGGTCTTTTCAGCTCCAAGCCATCCGACGATGACACAAGCTTCAAGCAGATAGACCAGATGAACGGGAAGGGGGCGGTCGGCCCGTCTGCTTAGTTTCCATGTGAGACCGATAGCCCTGGCCAGACGGATCGGATGGCTGAAGAGGACACGCAGGAAGGCCAACGCCAACGGGCCTGCTCCGCCTCGCAAAACGAAGCGCGTACGTGCGTGCTCCATTTGGTCTTCTTTGCCGGGTGGAACCTCATCCCATCCCCGTACCGATATACGCAAGACCTCATGGCCCTGCCGCTCGAGGGCTAGAATCTCGCGCCGAATGAAGCTGTGGCTGACGGCAGGATAGTGATTGATCAGATAGGCAATGCGCATGAAAGCTGCTCGTTTAAAGGTTAATCCGTGACACCCCGGATCACCTTTAGCAAGGTAGCCGTGCGAAAATCGAGATTCTGAGTTAAGCTTCGGCGAATGGCATTAACTTTTGCGCCATGAAAGCCAATTGAATTTCAGGTTTTGTCCCTCATTCCTTTGCTTCCGCTTCGACACCAGCTAGAATTTCAATATCTGACGTGATGTTGCCCCGTTTTCCAAAAAGCCGTGGATTGCAATTGCTCAACCTTGCTGGAAATAGGCTGACGACGATCCTGTTCCACAGGTTCTTCTTTGAAGAGGAATCCGCGGAGCGCTCGCGGGACCGACTAAAGCGCCAATGCGAATGGCTCCGCAGTCATTTTAGTCCTTTGAGTCTGGAGTCCGCGACCGGCGCGTTTCAAACCGACCAGCTTCCGCCCAAACCTCTGCTGATCACCATTGATGACGCCAAAATCGAGCTTCTGCGTGTCGCTGACATCTTTGCGGCTTTCGATCTGCCCATTTCCATTTTTGTTTGTGTGGGCTGGAGCGCCAAGGAAAGCCCGGACGAGGACAGTTCGGTCGCGCGGCTCGTCAATCAGATCGAGTGGTATGCCGGCGCCCCCAAGACCATCGATACAAACCGAGGAAAAATCGCGGTCGGGGCGAGCAAGCTGGAAACTCGAAAGGCAGTTGATCTAATTTTAGCGGATACCGGCGGTCCGCAACCCGACCTTGAAGCCATTCTCTCGATCTTACAGAATGAACAAGATGGCCACGATCGCCGCATTTCCTGTTCGTGGGCTGAACTTGCCGACTTGAAGGCGTCGGGTGCTTCAATCGGAGGTCACTCGGTGAGCCATGTTAATCTTGCGGAGGCTAGTCCGCTGCGAATGAAGTTCGAAATTGCAGAGACGCAGCGGATTTTGGCTGGAAAGTTCGATACTTGCGAAGTGTTTGCTTATCCGTACGGGATGAGCAACACATTCAGCGCTGCGACCACCAAACAGTTGTCGCAGCAGGGGTTCCGCTACGCATTTTTGACCCATTCAGATTATCCAGACTCGGAAACGGATCCGTTACATCTGCCGAGAATCTCAATGCCGGATCGGGCGATGTCGCATCCCGAGTTTTGCGTAAGGGCGGCGGGCGCCGGAGTTCTTTACCGAAAGCTGAGGCAAGCCCGTGTCTTGAAACAAAAACTCGGACCGGATTGGTTGACCTAATGCTCACATTGATCTCATTGATTCTTGCCGGGATGGCCGCACTGCTTTCCGTTCCAATTGCCGTTTTGTTCGTCGAGGTAATTGCCGCTCTTAACGCAGTGGTCATGAAGCAGTTCGAGGAATCCTCTGAAGCTTCCAATTCCCGGGTTGCTGTTATTGTGCCGGCGCACAATGAAAGCACAGGCGTGGTTCCGACAATCGAGGATATCAAGCTGCAACTTGGCATTGACGATAGATTGATTGTGGTTGCGGATAACTGCTCTGATGACACGGCGGCCGTCGCGCGCGCATCCCAAGCGGATGTAATCGAGCGAAACGATCTGACGCAAATCGGAAAAGGCTATGCGTTAGGCTGGGGCATCAATCATCTTGAAGTCGATCCCCCTGATTTCGTGGTTTTCATCGACGCCGACTGCAGGATAGAGCCTGACATGATCGGACGATTGAAACACGTTTGCAGCAAGCTTCAACGGCCAGTGCAAGCCTGTTTCTTGATGAAAACGGCAGATGACTCTCCAATTGATCACAGCCTCGCCGAATTCGCCTGGATTTTGAAGAATTGGGTTCGCCCATTGGGGCTCAGGTACCTTAACTGTTCGGTCCAGTTAATGGGCACTGGCATGATCTTCCCTTGGGAAATTATTCGCTCTGCACCGCTTGCGAGCGGAAACCTCGTGGAGGATTTAAAGCTAGGCCTTGATTTGGCGGCAGCAGGCAAGGCACCGTATTTTTTCCCGTTCGTAATCGGAAGTAGCGTCTTTCCGACTTCGGAAAAGGGGACTGACAGTCAGCGCAAGCGTTGGGTGCAGGGTCACCTGCACACGATCATGACTACTCTTCCACGATTGTTGTTCCTGTCGATCAGCCGACGGAACCTCGATCTGCTGGTGATGACGCTCGATTTGGCCGTTCCACCGCTTTCCTTGCTTGGCTTACTGATTGTGGCGATGTTTGCGCTTTCCTGTGTTGGTTGGCTTGTGGGGTTGTCGTCTGCAGTCGTAGTGATTTCGGCGGCGAATCTCTTGTTTTTTGCGCTGTCCATCTTGCTTGCTTGGTCGAAGTTCGCGCGGCACGTTTTGTCGGCTGGTGCGCTTCTGTCCATCGGTGCTTTGGTCGGGACTAAAATCCGACTCTATGTTGAGGTATTACTGGGCAGAGCAGCGACGCAGTGGATTCGAACAGATCGTGGAAAACCGAAATAGTCGCGCTGACATGTGCTTGATGCTGCAAGAGCTCACACAAATGCTGCCGAAGAACCAAAATGTCCGCGAGACGTTGTTTACCCGGGCCGACCCTTTAGTTTTCAGGATCGCAGCGTACATTGCAGCAATTGGCGTCGCCGCGTCTGATATGCTGCTCGCGGGCGCTTGGTGGGCAATTCTGGCCGCAACCGGGCTTGTTGCCGCCGCCTGCTTTATTTTTCCTGCCAGATCTCCTCAAGATGAATTTCGCAAGAAGATCTTGGCGGCGCTTCGTTGTGTTCGTTTTTCTTCCGTTTGGATGCGGCTTGGCTGCGCGATCTTCCTGATCTTAATCGTCTCGGTCCTGGATTATTATGTCCGATTTGAGCTTGGACGGGAGTTCAATATTTTCCTGTTACCAATCTTTCTTGTGTCGCTTCTCTTCGGATTACCTCTTGCGATCTTGACTTGGTTGCTCAGCTTTATCGTAGTCTATTTTGCTGTCATTCCCCCAAGATATGGCTTTGGGATTTCGGAGTTAAAAGAATTTGCTGAATTGATCAGCTTTTTCTATCTCGGCCTCATGACGTTGACCGTTCCGGTCCTGGTCCGGGCTTCCGCCGCCGTAGACGAATAGGCCCAGCGTCCAGCCATCCCTCTTGTGAGTGGTGATCGGCGGGTCCTTGGATGTTCCAAGTATACACAGGGTCACGCGACCGTTATTGAACCTGACTATAGGGCCGCTCGACCCACTCAATGGGGAGCTGGCAGGTGCATACAACGGCACAGGGCTTGCTTAAAACCTTTCCAAGGGCAAGGCGGGGGGAGATTTTATGACGACCGCTTATCGGGCTGCCATCACCAGCCGCGAAAAATCCAAAAAGCAGAAGAAGGCCGCCAAGAGCCGTTCGTTGCCCACCATCGCGCAACGCTACATGGAGTTACGGCGCCTCCGGGAACGCATTTCCGAGGTCGAATCGAGGCTCTACGCGAGATGAATGGCCTCCCGCAAAGATTGCCCGATCAACCTATCTCGCGGCCTTGGCAGCCGCCATGGTGGCTTGGGTGTGGGTGCTCTTGAAGGGGTGGAGTGGGTGTTGGGTGTTTAATTTTCACTTCGCAGCGCTGTTTGGGTCTGAAGGCAGAAAGATCAAGTATCCCGGGTAATAGCTCTGCGGAGGATTGCGCGTCGAGCTTTGATTCCGCTGATTTGCGAGTG
Source organism: Bradyrhizobium erythrophlei (assembly GCA_900129675.1). Classification (GTDB taxonomy): domain Bacteria; phylum Pseudomonadota; class Alphaproteobacteria; order Rhizobiales; family Xanthobacteraceae; genus Bradyrhizobium; species Bradyrhizobium erythrophlei_A. The sequence continues at coordinate 5,723,394 of FSRD01000001.1, forward strand.
ATTTGAGCATATCGCGGATCAGAATAGACCGCGCAAAACCCAACTGAGTTGAAGCTTTTGGCCACCCGGATCCCTGCGATCTGCCCTTCTGGGACCCGGGCATGATCATTACCGAACCTTGCTGTAGGGCCGCTCGATCCCCTCGACCTACTTAAAGGGGCTGCTGGCGGGGTGGGGCACATCGCTTGCTTAAGGCCTTACCAGAGGGCGCGCAGCAATCCAAAAAGCAGGAGGAGGGCGCGAAGACCTCTTCGTCGGCACTGTCGTGCAACGGTACATGGCGCTGCGCCGCCTCCGGGGACGCATTTTCGAGGCCGAGTCGAGGCGCAATGCGCGATGAATAAGCTCCGGCAAACGGCTCCGCCCCGTCAGCCTATCTCGGTGGCCTTGGCAGGCTCGCTGGTGGGCCGGGCGTGGGTACGTGGGCGTTCTGGGTCTAGCTTCCTTTTTTTCGCAAGCTTAATGGCGGAGTTTTTGGCAAGCCGTATATATTTGTAGCAGACAAAGTCTCTTATTTAATCGAAGGGGTTTGACAGCCATTGAGCCCTCCAAAATATAGCCTTCTTGCCTTGTCGATGAGCTTGACAAGCGATCGGATCTATAGCTAGTTTAATTGTTGATAAATATTGATATTAACTCGATGCGGTGAGGATTAAATAAATGAAAAGATTTATTCTGGGTACTTTGCTTACCGCCTTGACGGTCGTTGGCTCCGCAAAAGCCGACGTGTTTTATCTCACGACAGGCGGCGCTATCGGCCAGATCGGCGACACGATCCAGAGCCCATATGACATCGTGGTGTTGAAGGGGGAGAATGGCTTCATTACCGCGCCGGGAACCTACTTAATGAATGAAGTTGACTTTACTGTGGGAATAAATGCAACGGCGGCAAACCCTTTTAATCCGCGCACAATTCATGAAACGTTGTTTTTATCCGGCAACCCGTTCGCGTTGGACGTCGCGCTGAACGTTGCTATCGACTATAAGGACACTCTTACGATCTCCGGAGGCAACACGTACTTCTTTGGCGGATATAAGATCGTGCTGGATCCTTATTCGTCGGGCCCGAATGACGTAGGTACTTATGTAGGCAACTTGACAGCAACCGTATCAGCGGTTCCTGAGGCCTCCACATGGGCGATGATGCTGCTCGGTTTTGCTGGTGTTGGCTTCGTAGCCTATCGGCGCAAAGCAACTCCGGCCTTTCGTCTCGTCTAATCCACTAAAATCTCGTCACTACGGAAAAGCCGTCCCTTTGGGGCGGCTTTTTGTTGTTCTACGGCAACATTCACGACTTGGCTGCTGTCCGCTACCAGATGCCTGGGTGGTCGCGGCTTGCGAATCGCGGGTTCCGCTTCCAATATTCGCCGGTTGGCTCTCGGCTTCGATTTGGGTCCGTGCATCTTCATCGGGCGTCTGGTGGCCGATAGTTTGCGATCAGTGCCATTGGGCTTGTCATTCATCCGACCGGAACTTCCGCCGGTTGGAGTATTTGGGCTTCGGATCATGCCGGACAGATTTTCGAGCGCATTGCTCGCCGCATTGAACGAATCGGTTGAGGTCAAGGAAAGCGATTGGAATTCGATCGCCGCAGTCCTGCGCGCACCAATCGATGCGCCCGACATCCGCCTGCGAAAGACGGTTGATGCGCCGGCGTCGGAGAATCGATTCGCAGCGACGATCAGTTCCGGTATGGCGAGAGTTCGCGAAGGCCGATAAAGCTCGACTGGGCGACCCCATTAATTGGTTGGCGCGACCGACTCGATTTTGAAACGCGTGCGGAAATTGCGGTTTGCGGGGCCATCGAGGGCTCAGATGGCTCTTGACACAATTGTGACGCGACCTATGATTTTAGGTTAATATCGAATGGGGATTATGCGCTCAGGCTGTCGATTTTGGTGGGCGCGCGTGGACTCGGATTTAAGTTTGGCCGCGGTTTATTAGATCAGGCTTTAACGGATGAGCAGTCATAGTAATTTCAGAAATCAGGAAATAGCCCGGCTGCAACTGGAATTGGCGAGCGCCTCGCAGCGGCTTGACGAGCTCGAGAAGCGATCCCGCTTAAGGGCGTGTCAGAAGGCGGACCTTGGTTTCCTCGACGGCACTGCTGAGTCAGTGGTCGAAAGCGCAGAGCTTAGATTTGCAGCCTATGTCGCATCTGGCATGACCAAGCTTCAGGTAAGTTAACGGCAAAAGTAACGCAGAATCCTCGAGGGGTTTTAGGGTCTCGAGCATTGAGTAATCCTGGCCGCCTCCCTCTGAATGATGTTCTCAACCCGGCCGGGAAAAGTGACGCGTGCGGGTTTCGCGGTTTAAATGCTCTCCATTGGACCGAGAAAATTATAAAAATGGTTTGACTCGGTTGTCTTCTCGATTTTAAATGAAAAAATAATTTGTGAACTTATTGCGGAAGTACATCATGTCGACATTGCGTTTGGCTTTTGCAGGCGTTCTGGTTTCATTAGCCGCCGTTGCCGTTAGTGCTCCTGCGAGTGCTCACTTCGTGATTGATACGAGCCCGATCGGTGCTGATATGAACCTCTCGGACACAGCCAGCGTGACCGCCGGGACGATTTTCACGGGCTCGGTAAATGGATACGCAGGGTCGGTCATCGACATCGTTTCCACTGTAAATGTGAGTACCTCCAACGGAAATGCATCGATCGACGGAATCACGCCGAAACACGGCACTCTTATTCCGATCACCCAGCTCACCTTTACCCCGATCACGGGAACGTTCAACGAGTTCTCGCTCCGAGGTGCGCTTAGCAGCAATCTCGACCAGGTTATTCACGTGACGGTCACGGATAATTTGGCCCAGACGTTCGATTTCTTGATCACCTCGAATGGCGATTTTCCTGCAATTGGCCTTACGGCGGAGCCGACCAACGAGATCATCAAAAAAATCGTTGTCACGGGCAGCTTTGCCGACATCAAGCAGGTCGGATTTGGTTACGAGGCTGTGACCGCTGTGCCCGAGCCGTCGACCTGGGCGATGATGGTTCTCGGCTTCGCGGGGCGTTGGCTTCATGGCTTATCGCCGCAAGAGCCAGGGTCCGGCACTGCCCTTGGTCTGATTAGCTCAAACATCATCTTCGAAGGCCGCCCTTGTGGCGGCCTTTCTAGTTTTGGTGAATTACAGGATATGCAGTAGGCGGGACATTGCGATGCCCCGGACCGAATTCCATTCAATTTCGATGGATGTTTTCTGGGGACTTTAACAAGAGTTGCCGCGTCATTTGGCGGCCAAGCTGGGATCTGAAGCCACAGTGCGAACCCCGCTACGGGCATGCCAGAAGGCTGAGCTGGGTTTCATGGATGGTACTGCAGAGGCCTCACTGGCAGAGAGCGCGGAGCTTAGATTCGCGGCCTATATCGCCTCCGGGATGACAAAGCTTCAGGTGGGCTAAGTCAGCTTTTCTCGCGGTTCTTCATTTCCCTGCGATCGACCATGCCGACGTTGGCTAGTCCGATCTGGAATTGACGACTTTGAGCAATGTTACTAGTGTCTGCCAAGTCTTGTATCTTGTTCCTTGACAAGGGCAAAACACTCAGTTAATTAATTTTCTGTTAAATTTTTTTATGAGCATTTAAAGTTTTGTGAGCATTTAAGGGGGCAAAATGTTAAAGATCCTGCAAGCGCTTCTTGTAGCTGGTGCTGTTGGTTTTTCAGTTGGTGTGGCAAATGCCACCGTAATCACCGATCTTACCAACACTGGCGTTAATGTGACCGGTGGGATTGATAACGCTTGGATCATTTCAAGCAGCGCGTCGGATCCTGCGCTCCCGAATAATTCCCCAGCTTATACCAACGCGACAAATGGCGTTTTTCCGATCCCGCCATGGGTATCTAATTCTCCCATTTCTAGCTGGGACACGCCGTACAACCCCCTCAATTCGAATACCGATCCGGCGGTTGACGGTACATACAAATTTCAGACGACATTTAATCTCGTTGGTTCGTCGAGCGGTGCTTTCATTACCGGTCAGTTCGCTGCGGATAACGAAGTTGCAGCTATCAAAGTGAACGGGACCACGATCTATACGGGGCCCGGTTTTCCGACCAGTCAGTATAGTAACTGGACTGGCTTCAGTGCCCTCTCGGGATTTGTGGCCGGTTCGAACACGATAGAATTCGATCTCGTAAACTACGCCCAGAACGGCGGAAATCCTGGCGGGCTCAACGTCCAGTTTTTAACCGCTTCGGTTCCAGAACCGTCGACTTGGGCAATGATGATCCTTGGCTTCCTTGGCGTAGGCTTTATGGCTTATCGTCGTAAATCAGGCTCAGGCGCAGCCCTGCGTATCGCCTAATCCCTTTCTCACTTTCCAGAAAAGCCGCCCTCAAAGGGGCGGCTTTCTCGTTTCGAACGCTGCTGCGGTTGCGCGAGATGGCGTGATCACGGCGGCGGGCCAGCAGGGGGCTTTGGTGCGGTCAGCGAGACCGACGCCGATCCATTGACCGGGCCCATAGAGTTTGGCGCGTCGATGCTGAGGAAAAGGGCGCCCCCAAGATCCCGGCCAGTCGACAGGCGCTGACAGACGCGATAGCCTTACGGCAGTCTTATTTCATGATCGCCAGACAACAAACCATGTCGCGGAGGGCTGCCCCTTGATCAGAACGTCATTTTCCCTGATGGCATTGGGATTGGCACTCGCCGCGTCGAGCGCTTCCGCGATGCCCTTGGCGCCGCGTGCTTCCATTGCCGCCCCCGATGACGTCGTGAACGCCAAGATTATCTGTTCGGAAGACGGCCACTGCTACCAGCGTGGCCGGCCACCGGTCGCTCGCTGGGTCTATGGGGAAAAGAACTTTTCCGGCCCATACACGGGACCTCGTTACTACGGTTGGCCGAACTACCGCTGGCGCTGGTTCCTGTTCTAGGCATTTAGCTGCTCTTACACCCGTTGGGGTGTGCTCGGCCTCGTTTTCATCCGTACATACTGGCTTAGAGGTCTATCGCGCGCCCGGCGGTCGTTCAAAGTGGTGTGTTTGGCGAGCCATTTACGTATGCCGTGCGGCCGGCTGAACTGCCCCCAATGCCTAAAAAACTGTTAAAGCTGCATTCTTCGCTTGCGGAGCGCCAAAAATGTTGAAATACATAACCCGGCATAATGTCTGCAGAGGGATTAAATAAATGAAATCGGGGCTTCGCCTATTAATTGGAGCGGTTGCCGGCGTCGTGTTGTCAGTTTCGGCAGCTAACGCGGCTATCTATCAGTTTTCTTTCACCACGGCGGCTTCGGACACCGCGTCCGGGTTGTTCGTTACTAACTCGTCTGGAGATCCCGACCAAATCACTGGTATCAGTGGCACATTCGATGGTTTGGCAATCACTGGGCTTTCGAATTACGCAAGCGCAGACAATCTGTTGTACGTTAATGGCCCCGCTTTTGCGGATTTCTCTGGCATCTCTTTCAGCGTTGCGAATGGAAACTCATATAACTGGGCGAACTATCCGGTTACGACGGGCAACTTTCTTGCCTCTTCTAATATTGATCCAGGTGGATTTGGTTGCTGCCAAAGCGAATTTACACAGGTTTCAGTAAGTGCTGTTCCCGAGCCCTCCACTTGGGCGATGATGATCCTCGGTTTCTTCGGGATCGGCTTCATGGCGTATGGTCGGAAGTCGTCGACACCGGGTCTGCGCCTCGCCTGATCTGAACTTTATGGGATTAGAAGAGCCGCCTTCGGGCGGCTTTTTTCGTTGTCCGTTGCAGCGGGAGGGGGCGATCTCGTTCTTGGGGCCCGACACCACGAAATTACGCTGCACCCCGCCGGACGGTCTGTTACGTTGGCGGCAAACCTTTCAGCTGCTTATAAACTGCGTTGACGAGGGCGAAGACGCCCCTGGTTCGAGCGTCGGTCTGTGGATACTCAATGAGCCGAATGAAACTCCTGCTGGCCGCTGCCCTGGCGGTGTCCATGATCGCTTCCGGCGTCGCTGTTTCCGCGAAAACGGGCCGCATCCAGCGAAAGCCCCCGGACGCTGCCGAGGCCGAGCGCATTGCTTCCGAAATCGCCATGAACGAAAAGCTCGCTCCAGAGGGGAGATATCTCGTCACCGACCGGGGCTTCTTCGTGTTTCGCGGCCTGGCGCCCGATGGCTACACTTATGAGTTTTCTCCGATACCCAATCCCATCTCTGGCGGCAGGACCGTCCGATAGAGAAGGGATTGGGTAATCCGGCGACCCACCAATGGCGGAGCCCTGCTCGACTCAGTGAACGTTTCGGTCGCCCCGGAGCCCGCCACCGGGGCCATGATGGTCCTTGGTTCATCGGCTACCGGGGCAAGTCGTCCGGACCTTCGTTCCGAATCGCTTGACCTCCGTCGGTACCGCAACTCTGGAATGGCCGCCCTTGAGGCGGTCTTTTTGTTGATAACGATTTTGTGGCCATTCCCAGCGTCAGCTTAAGAAATAACCACTTCGTATTGAATTCAAGGCGGTGGAATTTCCCAAGGCAGAACCAATCGTCTGATTTTCCAGCGAATTATTCTGAGAATGATGCAGGTTTAATCTCAACAGAAGAATTAACTGTAAACTCGGCAGGCCGATGTTGTCGCACTGCCACAGATTGCATTAACCGGTTGGTAACGATATAGAATCGCTTGCGAGCGGTTTTCGCCTGAGGCTTTTAAAATGTCTTTTCGATTTGGTTTGCTGATTGCGCTATCGAGCGTCTTTCTTGGTTCAACGGCAGCGTTTGCCGATCTGGTGACTGTCACTAGCTACAATATGGACAACGGTAACGGCGCTACCCAATACACGACGCCTACCGGCGGACAAAACTATTTCGACTTCACCTACACGCAGACAGGTCAATCTTCGCCGGCCACGAATGCCGGGATAAACGGCTCCGCAAGTTCAATACCCACAAATTCAAATGCAACTAACGCCCCGCTCACTGGCGGAACGGGCATGCTGACCAACGGCGTAATTGCAAGCGACAACTTCTCGCTGGTGAGCGGTTCGGACGGGACGATCAAGAACGGCTGGTCAACGGGCTACTACGGTTCCCTGAACGGCCAGCCGAGCCAGTATGTCGGCTGGAAATATCAAGATCCGACGATTATTTTTAACCTTGCCGGTGGTCATTACGTAAATCAGATCTCGCTTTATGTGGCGGCAGACAATTCAGGTGGCTTGGTAGGCGCACCCGGGAATGTTTCCGTTATGTACGGGAATTCTCTTTTGAATTCCTCGCTCTACTCTGAAGTGACGACGGATTATAAACCAGCCAGCAATCCGTATGCGGGCAGCACGAGCGTGATTACAATCACGCTAAAGCAGCCCGTTTTGTCCGATTTGGCTTTCACCTTGCAGCTTTTCCGAGGTCCGCTTGAGGCAGATGGCTACGCTTACCAGACGGCATTCGTCGACCCCCTAAGCGGATTCAATGACAATGCATATGTGCCGAAACTTGAACCCTGGATTATGCTGAGCGAAGTCCAGTTCTTCTCTTCGGCCGTTCCTGAGCCCTCTACTTGGATCATGATGATCCTGGGTTTCGCGGGTTTGGGGTTCATGACCTACCGCAAGAGGCAGTCTGCTTTGGCGACCGCTTGAGTGATCGTCTCTTATTGAATTGAAGCAGCCGCCTTCGGGCGGCTTCTTTTTTGCCCCATCGCGAGCTGTCGCTTCAGGAATTCCCAATCCAGTGCCAAAGCGGCGATCGATTGAATCTCGCGCTGGGGCTCCAGGCAGCACGTTTCTGCGTGGGTGTTTGTCTGCCGCAAGAGCAGGCGGGTGGCCATCATGTTGTGGCGCCGGCTCGACCGCGAGCTGCTTAACTGAAGCCGCCTCAACGCATCGATGATGCCACCCGGATTTCTCTGGGAAGGCGCCCGCTCTGTCTCTCTGTCTTCGGCTTTCCCGAAAAGCAGCTTGCGAGGGATCAGTAGTTCAGTACCGTCTGCGCGAAGATTCCCTCGGCGCGCTTGTCACCCCCGACACGGAAGCGATATTGCAGCGTCAGCTCCCAATAGCAGGGCGGTGCCATGTATTTGGTTTCGCCGAACCAGTAACGCAATGAGCCGCCGGCGCCCGCCGAATAGGCCTGATGGTTGGCGAAGGAATCGTCGTAGCTTGCAGCCAGCACCACGTGCGGGAAAAACACCAGGTTTGGGCTGATGGGATCGAGCCGGAAGCTGCGGCCGAAGCGGCCTTCCGCAATGCCCACAAGCTGCGTCTTCTCCAGGAACTGGTCGACCTCGGCGTAGACGTACCAGGTGGGCCAGTTGGTCTCCAGGACGCGAAGGTCGGCACCGACGGTGTAGGAATAGGCGGCGCGCAACAGCGTGTCGTCACGCGCGGCATCGCCGAGCGCGAACAACTTGTCGATCTCCAAAACCAGGTTGTGCTCGGAGAAGGGCTTCCAGCGGGCGCCGACCATGCCCTGCGTCGTGCGCAATCCCGTCGGGCCGCCGGCCTGGTCGTACAGGGTTTCGAACAGGCGGCCGAACAACTCGAACAGCGCGCCGTTCTGATTGCCAAACTCGGGTGGCCGATAGTAAAATTCCGTACCGAGTTGCGAGGTGTACGTGCTGGGGCCGGTAATCGTCAGGAACGGGTTCGGCGCGGATCCGACCTTGCCGTAGGTGATCGACGAATTGACACCCCACTCGCGCGTCAGATCGGAAACCGTGCGTCGGGTTTCGAAGAGCTTTTGATCGTCAATGTTGATGCGCCCGTCTGCCTTGGCGTCAATTCCCTCCATGAGGTAATCGACCGCCGTCTGGTTTTCGAACCGGCGCATCGCGGTATATCCGGCATCGATGGTGGCGCGGGGAGGGAGCTGACCGGTCGCATGCGCGCGGTCGAAAAGCTTCAGCGCTACCGGATCGTTGCCGACCGCGACCGCCAAATAGGCCAAGTCAGCGTCCCGCATCGAACCCAACCTTCCTTGCGCGATCGCTTGGTCAAATAACACACGGGATTCCGGCTTTCGCTTGAGCTCCAGCAGCGTGTTGATCTGCGCGCGAAAGGCATCGTCCCGTTGTGTGCCCGTCGCGGGCATCTGTGCGGCGGCCTTGAACGCCACAAGGGACTCTTCCTTGCGCCCGAGGGCCTGCAGGGCATAGGCCTTGCGGATCATCGTGTCATAGGACGCGGGCAGATTTTGAAGCGCGCGAAGCGCCCGCTGCGGATCCTTGGCGGCAAGCGCGGCGTCAGCGAGCGATAGACGGACATTGCGGGATTGTTCGAACGACAGGCCGCGCTGCAGCGCAGTCTCCCAATCCGCCATGGCGCCGCGCGTATTACGCTGCAGGTTTCGAGCATAACCCCGCTGCGCGTAAATTTCTCCCGACGCGTTGCCCTGATTGATGACTTTCGTTGCTTCCTGCTCGGCCTCGGACGGTCGGCCTGCGGAGATCAACAGATTGATCAGCAACACCCGGTTTGCCGACACTTCCGGGCTATCCTCGATCGCCTTCCGGGCCTCTTCGACCGCGAGCTTGTAGTCTTTCGCGCGCGCGGCCTCGTAGGCTTTACCTGCAGCATCGTAGCCTTCCGCCGCCTTGTCGATCGGCGTCACGACGCTCTGCACAAGCGGGGCTTCCAGGCTGCAGACCGAGCCATAGGGCGTGTCCTGACAGCTTTGCACAGGCATCGGAAGGCCCTTCGCATCGCCCTTCAAGGTGGCCTTGCGGTCAGCCGCGGCTTCCGCATCACCCAAACGGAGAACAACCGCCGGATCGGTCTTCGGATAACCCTCCAGCAGTTGCCGGGCGGCACGATAATCACCTGCGGCGAGCGCCGCGTCTGCGGCGATCAAGCGGGTGTTCTTGCGTTCGATGTCGGTCAGGTTGGGTATCGCCAGGGCTACATCGAAATCGGCAACGGCTTGCGGACGGTTACCCGTGCGCTGATAGAGATAAGCGCGCCAGACCAGCGGCACGTAGTTGCCGGGATCAAGCTTGATCGCTCCGGTCGCGGTCTCGATCGCGCCGGCGAAATCATTGTCGGCCAACTGGGCGCTGAGCAAGAGCAGCCGATAGGACATCGCGTCCGGGCCATATTGGACGGCACTGCGCGCGGCGCGGACTGCCGCCTTCGGATCCCCGCGCTCGAGCGCCTTATAGCCTTCGCTCGCGGGTTGCTGCGCCAAGCGCTGGCGAATGCTCGATTGCCTGGACTCGATTTCCTGGTTCGATGCGAAGGTCTCCGCCGCACCTGTCGCGGCCTGCTCCGCCTGCGTGAGGTCGCCGGCGGCGACGAGGGCATCAATCAGAAGCAGGCGTAGCCTCAGGATGTCGGGACGGAGCGTGACGGCTTCGCCCGCACGCGCGGCAGCCTTGCGATAATCGCCCTGGCTGAAAGTCTTGTAAGCTTCCTCGGCCGCGGAATACGCCTCACCTTCGAGCGGACGGTCGCTGTCGGCGACCTGAGCCATGGCTCCCTGACAAAGCAAGGTGGCAAGCGCAAGCGCTCCGAGCCAAGCTCGGAGAATTGGTCGGCATTGATGCTTTGCGCCCCCGAGCCCCATACAACCAGCGTTAAACAGCCCGCGTTAAATACCCGTCAAATCTATCGGAGCGGCCGTTCAAGCGGAACTGTGATATCGAAACTTATGCGTCGCAATATTACGGATCTCGTTCATTTGGCACGGTTTTTTAAAAGCTGTGACGTTTTTGCAGCGGAAAATCGCGGGGAAAAGCGGACTAAATAACATTAACCAACATTTCTATTTCTGGAGCGATTCCTCGACCTTTAAAAGCCATTGCCGCGGCGGCAGAATGCTCTGTGCAGCCCATTCGCCGACGGCATCCGGCCCGTTCTGGAGCTGGCCCTCATTAAATTGCCAGACCAGGAATTTCACTGGATTGGACTTGAATTCGGCAGATTGGAGAAACTGCAGCAGCGTCGTCCATGGGCCGATGTCGCCCGGATTCCATTTCAACGAAACGGGGCGATCAATCTGATTCGAAAGCCGCTGCGGAAATCCGAAATAGGGCTGCACGAAGCTGTTGCCAACCACTGCGACCGGTGAGGGATCGCTGTCCAGCAAAGTGGCGTTGCCGCTTGCCGGCTTTCGAATGACGTAGGACTCGGGTCCGATGATCCGTTTCCTTTCCGGAGAAAGAAAATTGGCCGCGAGGTCGCCGAGATGGCGATCGTTGATCCAGTCGCCCAATTGTGCTCCCGATCCGGCTTTGCCAGGGAGCGGGCCAACCGACTTGATGACATCAGCGATTTGATCGGCGGCGGCTTCCGCCGCGAATGTCGTCCAGTGAAAGTCGGCTCTGTAGAACACTTCCTGTTTGCCGACGATCACCTTCTTGAGAGCATCTCGCAGGTCCGGCGCGGCGATGCCCGCTGACCTCAGTTCGACCAGCAGGAAATCATATCGCTTCTCGACGGCCTCAGCGATGCTGAGCCCGTCGGGCAGCAGCGCCTTGTAGTAACGAGGCTTGATCGGAACGACTGCGACAATCAGCTTGATGTTTTGTTGCGCTAGACCGCGGTTGACGTCGGCGATCAGCTGGATCGACGACCTTTCGGCCGCCGGGCGATCGACGGTCAGGCTTTCCCAGCCCGCAAACAGCCAATTGTCTTTACCCTCGATGACCGCGTCCCGCGCGAAGCCGCAGGTCGCCGAGGCCGCCAGCAGGAATGCGGTTATCGCCGACCGGGCTGAAAGGGGGCACCGTGTCATGGGCGGCTCGGTACCTGCTCGGGAAATCGACGCTCGGCTTCACTGAGCGGCGCGGTCAGCGACCGCATGGGCCACTCCCATATCACAACCTTCACCGTGGCCAATATGTCGGGCTTCCGTTGCAGTATATTGAGCAAGGCGCCGGCAAATCCGCCGCCGGCCTCGCTGACTTGCGCAACCTCCCGCGCAAGAGACGCCTGCAAATATTCGATGAAGCCCGAGTTCAGCGAAAACGAAGAACCGGCAAGAATGACCGAAGGCGCCGGTGTATCGTCCAAGAGCCCGCCGGAGCGCTCGATCTCGGCCCTCGGGTCTTCCGTAAACTCGGCGGCCGGCGCCAGCCACCGTGGCGAAGCCATCAATCCGGCCAGACGCGCAAGGTCGCCGGGGCGCTCATGCATGGCACTGCTGGTCAGGTTGATGCGTTCCGACCCGGGTCCTAATTTGCCTTTGATGATCTGTGCGACAGCTTCTGCTGCGAACCGGGCGCCCGCACTGTCCCAATGGGTGTCGGTGCGCCAGTAGCCGGGATGCGGCCACCGGGTTCGCAGATCCGCCTGATCGAGCACGGTCGCGCGTGAAGCCTGTCTCCACAACTTTGCCCGAAAACGCGATTGGTTGGCCGCAACGCCGCACAGTTGATCCTCGACCTGTTCCGCCTTGTCTGGAACGGAAACGACGACCAACAGGATGCCGCGCTTTGTAAGCGCCTGGACCAGAAGCGGCAGCAATCTGGCGCGGGCCGCGATGTTTTCGGCATCGTGACGGTTCGCGCTCAGTTCGTCCGCGGAGTAGAGCCAATCATTGCAGCCGGTCCACACCTGCGATCCGGTATCGCGTAGCCCCTTGTAGAGCAGCCCTGCTGCGAAGCCGTTCAGCGCAGCGCTCCTTGGAATTGCGTCGAACACCGCGCGATCGATCTTGCCGGACAGGGTTCCAGACAAGAAATCCTTCAACTGCGCCGTCCGGAAAATGGCGTAGATGGATTCGCCGCCCCTGAAGACGACGGAACAGAAACCTGCGAAGACGATCGCAACAACGGTTATGATTTTGATCATGCGGATTTCATTGTTCAGAACTGGAAATAGAGAAATGGAATGACGGTGCGGCTTTGCATCACCCAAAGTGACCACAGCCAAAGCAGCGCAGCCAACGGGAAGGGCGGCCGTTCGATCGCCCAGGCTGATCCTCGCAATATCTTGCCCATCGCCGGCAAGTACACCACAGCAATGCCGATGAAAAGTGTGACCAATTCGAGCGGTCTCATTGCGGGGGCAAAGCCGTTCGAAATGGCGAAGCCGTTCCGACCGGCGAGACCTTGAAACATCGTAGCGGCGGTCTGCCAGTCCTGCGCACGGAACAAGGTCCAGCCGATCATCACGAACACAACGGTCATGATGTGGCCAGCGATCGCGGGGACGGCCGGCATTAGTGCCGCATTCCAAATCCGGCCAGCTACCAGCCCGATGCCGTGCCAAACTCCCCAGATCATGAAGGTCCAGCTTGCACCGTGCCAAAGCCCGCCCAACGCCATCGTCACCATCAGATTGACATAGGATCGAAGGCGGCCGGCCCGGTTTCCGCCGAGTGGTATGTAGAGATAGTCACGCAGCCAGCTCGACAGGCTAATGTGCCACCGCCGCCAGAATTCCGTAAGCGATGTACTCAAATATGGATTGTCGAAATTTTCCGGAAATTTCAGGCCGACCATCAGTCCGAGGCCGATGGCCATGCTGCTGTAGCCGGAGAAATCGAAATAGAGGTGCAGTGTGTAGGCGACGACGGTCAGAATCGTGTCTGATGTCGACGGCGCGGACAGCGCGTACCCCGCCTCGACGAGCGGAGCCAGCGTGTCCGCAATCAACACCTTTTGCGCGAAACCGAGCATGAACCGCCGCAAGCCTTCGGCAAATTCCGCGACGTCGAAGACCCGGGATCGGAGCCTCTCCGCCACCGACTGATATCTGACGATGGGCCCTGCCACGAGGTGGCCAAACATGGCCTGATAAGTCGAATAGTTGATCAGACTTGGCTCAGCTGCCACGGTTTTTCTGAACACGTCCACCGAATACGATATTGCGCCGAACACAAAGAAGGACAGTCCGATCGGCAAGGGTATTGGCGACGAGTCTTTGATCGGCGCGCCCAGGCTGGTCGCGCTGTCGACCAGGAGATTGACGTATTTGAAATAGATCAGGCTGAGAAGCGGCGGCACAATTCCTGCCAGCATCGCCAGTCGCCGCTCCGCTCCAGAGGCTCGCGCGATCCACAAGCCGGTCAACCATGACCAGCAGGCGATCGCGACGAGCAGCGGCAGGCAATCAAAGCGCCACCAGCCATAGAAAATCAGGCTAAAAAGAAGGATCGTGAAGTTTCGCAGCGACGCGGCGACGATCGCGTAACTGATCAGAAAGAGCGGCAGGAAAACAAAGACGAATGAGTCGCTGACGAAAACCATGTCGGGCTGGCCTACCGGTCTCGATAGGGTTCGGTTTCGTCAAATTGACCACTCAGCGCCGGCTTGCCGGCGACTTCTCTGAGAAACAGGCTGTAGTGATCACCCGCGCGAAGCTGGGGCAGCTTGGAAGGTGCGCTGTGACCATTGCAGGATGCTTCGAGTTGGGCCTGAACCGGATTGATCGCGCGCGATTTGACACTCCCGAAAGTAGCCGCATCGAAAACGGAGGGGCCTTCGGCGACCTTCAGCGAAGCCTCGCAGCCCGCGATGAGATTGAAAAATCGAAGCTGGGCTTTCAGGTCGTTGGCGCTGCCCTGGCCTTCGTCGATCGCAAAGCCGCTCCAGCCCGCGCCGTTTCGGGAAACGACGAGCGTATAGAACTTGTCGGGAAGGGGAGTGATGCCTTCGGCGATCGTCGTACCATCGATCGACAGTTTGACAGGTTTGTCTGCGCGCACCGCCCTGTAGCGGCTCGCGACCTCGTTCTCGTCGACCGGCATCTCGACAGCGTCGATACGCAGTTTGGCGCTCGCCTTCAGGTCGTCCCCCGCGGCCACGCGAATGAAGGCATATCCGGGCGGCGGCCGCGTGTCATAGAGCTTACCGATCTCCTGTGCGGCACCAGAGTCGACCGCCAGCCAGCAAGCTGCTAGCGCCGGCGGCCAACGCCGCAGGATATACCTTATGATCGGAGCAAGCTTCTCGGCGAAAATTCCGGGTGGGCAAGACAAGTTGGTGCTCCGGCAGAAGCGATTACACCTGTGTCACATTAATTGCGATCAGTCAGGCCGACGTCAAGTCGCGGTCAACTTGTCATAGCATCCTGCGCCGGATTGCGAAATTTGCCCCGGCCACGAACCCGGCAGCGTAGTAAACGTCTTGCGCGGAAGATGCCGCTGTTAGGGTTAAATGCGCTTCCCGTTGCGAGGGTCGAACGGCAGTCTAGATTTGAGGTGGCAGGAAGGATACCACGTCCGCACGCGCTCTCCATTCGACTTCCAGATCATTATCAGATGCTCAAGAATTTTCCGATCGCCCAATTTCTTTTAGCGGATTGATCAATATGAAGGCGGAAACTCAGATAGCCAGCGAGGATACGCATGAGTACAAGTTGGTCTGCGGGCGATGCGGCAGCCTGACCATCGAGTTGCCAATCCAGGCGCAGCCGGATCCCCGTTCCCTTCTGAAATGCGGCCGGTGTGGATCTCCGAGAGGAACGCTTCAGTCGCTCCGCGAAAGGTCTGTTGAGGCAGGCAGTGGATATCCGGGGTAGGCTGAATTGCTGTCTGCCGGCTGTCTTGCCAGTGTTGGCCGGCGGCGTTTGGAATGCCCCAATGCAAGGTTACCCGCATTTGAACGCAGGCGCCTTCGCCTTTTCCGGCCCCGCTAACCTCCGGAATTTTCTGGCCCTCAACTGTGGTACGAGGCGCGGGCAGGGGTGAAAATCGGCCGAACCCTGGCCAGCATCCTGTCGGATGAATAAATTCGACCATCAGTGGCGTTACTGCCTAGCCCAGTAAGGGAGGCCCCCCCCCCGGCTCTGCCGGGGAGGCAGCAGAAGTTTGACATTTCCCGCAGTCGCCCATCGACCAAACTCCATGGCGAGAGCCACCAAGCACACGATAAGGAGTTTCGTGATGGGCCAGCACTCAATGTGCCAGCGAATTTCGGAGGTGAACAGTGATTTCCTTCAGCTCCGCATGTTCGAAATGATCGTGAGTTGTGTATTTGTATGCAGGCGAGACGTACTCGGTACCAGGGCGCTATGTTGGGACCCCATCTTTATCCTGGCCGCTTTGAGCGGCCCCAATCTTAAAGCCCCCGGCTTTGCCGGGGGATATTTACTCTGCCTGGGGCTCCGGCCATGCGCGCAAATTCTTGATCATTGCTCAGGCGGCCGGGAAACCAGCTTTCCCGTCGGACTGGTCGCCAAGACGCCGGCGCAGCGCCTCTATCAATCGAACACATTTCTCAATCGAACACATTTCTTGCCGACATCAAGCAGCAATGTGCGAACTTGCGGCGTATTTTTCGGCGGATGCGTGACCAGTAATTTAATGGGTGTGCGACGAAGTTCGATGATCGCCGACTACCCGCCCTGCGACGATTTGCATAACCGGATGAGTGCACGAAAGAGTTTTCGCCCGGACGAGCAGAACATGCGATCGACTTTGCACCACGCGCAATAGCGATCAAAGCGCAGCGGCGACAATCAGCCCCCCGATAGCCAGCTCAAGAACGTAGCGCAGCCGCAAATGAGTTGTGAGGTGAGCAGGACAACGGCCCACGCGACGAACAGGATACGGATACCCATCTTCGCTCTTCCGACTGGCCCCATCCCGCCTATGCATCAAGCAACGCGCAACCACCGAATTCGTTCACCAGCACCCCAAATTGTTGCGCCTTGCGCCCACGTCCCACCGCGCGCGGGTGGGCGCCGCATGCACGCTGGCTCATCACCAGCGGCAAAGATGATCAGGAGGTCTGTATGGCGGTCTTGCTCTTCCGGCTACGACTGGAGATGCCGATGAACTATGCCTTCCGGCGTCCATATCCGATCAGTGCCAAGATTGCTTTTGCAGCAAGAATGCCTGCAACACCGCCTGCTACTTTCTCCAACGCATCAAGAACGCGAGCATCGCGGTCTGGAACGAATATCTGCAAGATTTCGAGGATGGCAGCACTGCCGGACACGAGAAGGGAAACGAACAAGACTCGGCGGGGGTAGGAAAAATAGAAAAGGAGGCCAAGAACCCCATACGCACCGATCCGCTCTAGAAGCGGGAAAAATGCTTTATAAAGACCACCATCCGTCAGTTCCGGCCTCTTCTCAATTGAGGTCAGCGTCGCATAGATTATGAAAGCCAAAAGCGCCCAAGCGGCCGCGGCGATGAGTTTGTGAACGATGTCGCTGGAGGCGGATCTTTTCATTCTCGAGCTGACGATGTGTCAGATCAGGTGGCCATCAATGCTGACTTTGAACTCCGACGATAGCCGCAGACGCTGCGCCGTCGAGGGCTCTCATCGAGACCAATCTCGCGATCAAACTCATAAACATTTCCCTCGCAAAAAATTAATGTACGCGATAGCGGGATGGATTTTCGACGTCAACAGTTCGAACTTCGGTATAGGAGATTTCACGGCCTGCTGTTTTCCGGTTCCAGTTATCGAACCCTCGCGATGATGTTCTTGCGCTAGCCATTTAACGATACCCGCTTCGGGATCAGTTCCTGACCTGTGCGGCAATGGGATGTCCCCTTCGCCTGGATTAGCGGAGGTCGTCAGAGCGGCTTGTGAGGTCCGAAAAAGTGCCGATATGCGATGCTCGGAAGCTCATTTATGTCGAGAACATCCTCTCTTCTGGCTCCTTCGATCTGGTTCGCCAGGACTATCCGCTGCCAGCTAGCAGCCCTTCCAACGCTGAAACGCGTCCGCTCTTGCCGCGCGACCTCACCCCCGTAAGACTACTGTCCCGCATTCGCGGCTTGAACCTTAGCATTCCGGCCGCAGACACATCAGTGCCGGGGGGATTTGGGGCCCAATGAACATCCAACATCGCCAAGCGATCACTACGCGGCAAGATGCTGAGCCTTGGTATTCCAGCGATCAGCGGGACCGCCATTGAATTACGGGGAGCAAATCTATCCGCCCGGGATTGATTCGCTGCTATTCGGAGTTGCGTTTTGAGGTGGGACCGTCGGTTTGATCAGCCCGTTTCTCTGCCAAACGGCGGGCTGGCGCGAACGCTACACGACGCAGCGAAATTCATTATAACCCTCCCAAAATTGCAGCGCGATCGTCCGGAATGGAGGTTGGCGATACATTTTCTCATGGACGCCGCTGAGGATCGCGGACCGATGCTCTTTGCGCGGCTCGGAGTACTCAGAGCGATGGAACGCAAGCTTCCGATGTACGGTACTCAGCCTACGCCGCGGCACCTCGCACGACCTTCATGGCGCTTTCGCCAAAAATGAGTCGCCTCTCGCGAGGGCCGACCAACTAAGATAACCGGGGCGCCGAAAGCTGAAAAGAGATCAACGACCGCTTCGATTTTGGGTCCGCCTAGCTAACTGCAGCGGCAGCCCGCGCTTTTAGTTCCTCGATCCGGCTCGCAATAATGTCTACCTAACCCAAATAAACGGACGTCGTTGATCGCGAAGCGCGGCAAAAGCTTGGACTTCACCGGCTATTAAGCTAGGCGGCCCGCCAAGCCGCGCCTTCCGATGTCGCTTGGAACAAAACGGACCCGAGCGGGTGTCGCGTTGATGCGGTCCAAGGTCTGCTTCCGACTCCTGACCGGAAATCGCGGCTCGAGCGCGACTGTTGAATCCAAACCATTTTCATCGGACAATCCAGCAGGCTTTGGCGCGCTTCCGGCGCGGCGATAGATGTCGCTGGCGGCTTGCGCCGGTAAAGCGCTCGCATCACGCCGATCCGGCGAGGGCCTGGTTATCCCGTTATTCCTACCGGATCGGCCCGGCGAGCGCCATTAACACGCGAGGATTCTACTGCAACCAAAGCGGTCTTATTAAGGGTGGTGTCGGCGCCGTGGTTAATTCGGGGCCGCAAGTGGTTGGCTTTAGTGGGGTAATCCGCTTGGGCTATTGAATAGGCAGCGAAACCACCCTAATCTTGTCGAGCGACGGTTAAATAAAGGAGCAACTGATGGCTCCACGCCCCGTCTTTCCATTGCCAGCGGTTGCTTTCGAAGTCGCGGTTATCGGCGCGGCCACTACGACCGCACAGCAAAAGAAGATGTCCACTTCGGCACAACTCCGCAACTCGCTCCTGGCCGTCCTGATCGGGACGCTCGATGAGTTCTTTGGGGTATGAACATGAAATCCGACCATCTTGAATCGATGTCCGTTGACGAGCTTTGGGCTCTTCACATGGAAATTGGCGCTGTTCTGGCGCGCAGGATATCTGCAGAAAAAAGGCAGCTTGATCAGCGACTGCGACAACTCGGGGTAGATGCATTTGAAGGAAACGCTAGGCGAGAACGGCGTCCCTATCCGCGAGTCCTCCCTAAGTACCGAAACCCCGATAATCCCTCAGAGACTTGGGCGGGCCGTGGTAAGCGGCCACGCTGGCTGACTGCAAAGCTCAGATCCGGGAAGAAGCTCGACGATTTTCGGATCCAACCGTCGTCTAGTCGGAAGCAGCGCTCAGCGAGGGGTTAACGTAAACGAGGAGACTGCGGCCAGGGCAGGCTTCCGTCTAGCAGCTCCGCGGAATGTCACGGCGCGGCCACTTCCGCTAATGACGCCATAACGGTCTTTGCGACATCCGGTCCCCGGTGTCCGGCTATTTAAATTGATATATTCGCGCCAAACTGCCTATAATTAAATACTGAAATAATCATTGTTTGTCGCTTGTTCCCTTGAAATTGTACTATACCGTTGTGTGTACCGAAAACCTCATCCGAGTGTGATGCCGCGTTGGAATCGCCTAAGCTTGCGGGATGATCGGGCTGTTCCGCTTCGCTCTGGCCGTCCTGGCCTCGCCATTCAGGTCGAAGTTACCGCTTGAAGCCGAGAACGCGGTGCTTCGACATCAGTTGATTGTCTTGAGGCGCAGGCCGCGTGGTCGCGTTCGGCTCTCTATGTTGCCCGAAGAGAGAGGGGTTATGGCGATTAACGAAGAGCTTGAGACGTTGAGGTTGCTTCGAGCGTTTGCGAAAATTAAGGACCGAGTGAAGCGCCGCGAAGTAATCGAGTTGGTCGAAGATCTTGCGCCGCCAGAAGCTGCCCTGGACGATGAACAGTCGAAGCTCCCTCGTTGACAAGCAATCCGCCTGCGTGACCTCAGGGATCAGAGTGTGGGAGCAGCATGGACGGCCCTCTACCTAACGCCACCGCGCCACATCTTGACTCTACCAAAATGGCCCGTCGAGGATCGTGGCAGATGAGTCTGCTTCACTCGCGACAGCGGACCTCGGCGTGCCACCAAGCGACTTCGCCCTGGGGCCAGAGCACAGAAGCCGACACTCGTTTTCATCACGGAGCAGCCCGGCTATGAGGCCGCCAGTGCCGCCTCGATCGCCGGCAGCGCCACCAAGAACCCTTGGCGCTCCCCCTCGGCGCGCAACCTTGACAGATGCTCCGTCAGACCGGTGGTCCGCATGCCGCGGCCGAACGCGGCGAGCGCGCGACCGCGAGCGACTACGAACACCGACCACGGCGACGGCTCGCGCCGGGCGAATACCTCTAACGCCGTGGCGTGACGCTCGGCCTGATCCCAAGCGCCGACCTGCAGGCAGGCGTCAATCGCGTCTCGCCTGAACAGCAGGTGGTTGTGACTGACGGCGCCTGCCTCCAGGATTGCCTCGGCTGTCCCGAGCGCGGCCTCGCGCGCGGCCGGATCGTCCGTCGCCAAAGCGAGGACGCCCAGCGCGAACGGGCCGAGGAAGGTCCCGCCGGCCTCGCGGCTGATGCGCACGGCTTCCTCCGCCGCGAGAACTGCCTCGGCGCGCCGCCCAGCTTGACGATGCAGCTCGGCCTGGAACGCCAGCGCTTCGGTGTCGAAGCGCCGCGCCCCGAGCCGCCGGGACAGCGCGAGAGCTGCGTCCGCATGCGCCCGCGCCGCATCGAACTCCATGAGGCTGTACCGGCAGAACCAGGCCGCGTGATGTCCGACCATCTCCGCCCGTTGGTGCCCCACCAGCTGGGCGGCCGCAATTGCTTCCTCCGCGTCCGGCAGCGCCCCACGCACATCGCCGGTGATCCAGCGGGTGAACGCCGTCATCGACCGGTTCGCCACCTCGATTCGCCCGAAGCCGTGTCGTCGGCTGAGCGCCACACAGTCGCGGAAATGCTCGTGCGCGCTGAGCATGCGACCGCTGATGTACTCAGCGTCGCCCAGGCCGCCGAGCGCCGCTGCTTCGAGTTCGGCGGAGCCTGCTTCATGTGCCAGCTCGAGGCTCGCCCGGTGCTCGCGAAGGCAGCCTTCGAGGTCGCCCCGCGGGAAGAGCAGGTTGCCGCGCAGGAAATGGACCCGCGCCGCTTCCGCCTTCAGCCCGAGTCGCGATGCGATTTCTTCAGCTCGCTCGAGGTCGGCGAAGGCGCCATTGAGATCGTCCGCGATGCGCTTGACCGCAGCGAGGCCGAGCCAAACCCGGCAACGATCCTCCTCACTTTGCGCCGTCGCGAGGGCCGCCTCGTAGGCGACCTGGGCGTCGCCCGTCCGACCAAGGTCGTGGAGCAGTTCACCGCGACGGCAGGCGAGCCCGAATCTCAAGCCGGAATCGTCTGCCAGCACAAGCCCGCGTTCGACTTGCGCGAGGGCCGCCTCGTAGCGGTACCGCGCGGCCTGAGCCGTCGCCGCCTTGAGATACGCGCCCGCGGCGTCTGGGTCGTCCGCCCGGTCGAGATGCTCGGCGCGCAAGGTAAGGTCACCCCGCTGCGCGAACCAGTCGGCCGCGCGGCGATGCAGCTCGCGGCGTCGGCTGTGCAGCAAGGTCGCGTACACTGCATCGCGAATCAGCGCGTGCTCGAATAACAGTTCCTCGCCGTCCGGGCGCAGCAGATGATGCGTAATCAGAGCGCCGATATCGCAGGACCCATCGCCCAGGAGATGGCGCAGCCCGCCGAGCGAGAACCGCTGACCGAAGACGGTGGCCGCCTGCACCGCCTGCTTCAGCGCCGGCTCGAGCCGGTCCAACCGCGCTTGCACCAGGCTTTGCACTGTCTCCGGGACAGCATCGCTGTCCACGCGCTCTGCCGCATCTCGGATCAGCTGCTCGAGAAAGAGTGGATTACCTCCCGCGCGTTGGACGCAGCGCGTCGAGAACGCGGCCTGCGCGTCGCCGAGCAAGTTGCTGGCGAGCGCGCACGCCTCATCCGTGCGCAAAGGCGCCAGGTCGATCGTCAGCGGCGGTTCATCAATCCGCCAGCCAAGCACGAGGGGATCGCCTTCAGCGCGCGCGGTAGTGACCAGAAGCGCGCGGCAGCGGTGAGCGGCGCCGGCAAGCGCCGCAAGGTCCTTGAGCGTGGCGTCGTCCGCCCAGTGTAGATCCTCGACCACCAGCAACACCGGACGCGCTGCGCTCGTGCGATCGACCAGCAGCTGTGCGGTCTCGCGTGCCCCGCGCTCGCGGGTCGCGTTGTCCATGGCGTCAGCCAAGGCGCGCAACTCGGGCGGCAGCGGCAGAGCGAGGAGGTCGTGCAGGAACACAGAGCGATCTGGCTCTGCCAATCCGCCCTCCACGGCCGCACGGAGACCCTCGCGGACCGCCTCTTCGGTCCCGCTCGGCGACACACCGAGAAGACTGCGGACGAGTGACCCGATCGCGTCGCGTCCAGCACCCGAGCCGAAGTCGAGCACAAGCGCGCCGTGGCAGGCGAACCCGACCGCTGTTGCCGCGCTGCGGAACTCCTCGACCAGTCGCGTCTTGCCAATGCCGGCCTCGCCGCGGACGTGGATCGTCTGCCCGCGATCGCTCTCGAGGCAGGAGTCGAGCGCGGCCGCGAACCGGCGTCGCTCGTGCTCGCGGCCGACGAACGGCCGCGCCGCACCGGCCGTTGTTGTTGGCATCGGCCCGACAAGCCGCCACGCCCGCACCGGCGCGGCGAAGCCTTTCACCTGGAAGGTGCCGGCTTCGACGCAGTCCATTCGATCGGCGAGAGCTTGGTGCATCGCCGCCGAAACAAGGATCTCGCCTGGCTCGGCCGCGGCAGTGAGGCGCGAGGCGAGGTTCACTGACTCGCCAGTCACGGTGTAGGCGCCGCCGACGTCGCTCGCCACCACCTCACCGGAGGCGATGCCGATGTGGACGCTGATCCGCCGCTTGAGCGCGGTCACGAGCGCCGGCATCGCGTCGCGGATCGCCAGCGCGGCGCGAGCGGCCCGCTCGGCGTCGTTGCCGCGGTCGACCGGCGCGCCGAACACGGCCATGACACAGTCGCCGATATGCTTGTCGACCGTTCCGCCGTGCTCAATGACGAT
The DNA here is from genome assembly GCA_900129675.1 of Bradyrhizobium erythrophlei. GTDB lineage: Bacteria > Pseudomonadota > Alphaproteobacteria > Rhizobiales > Xanthobacteraceae > Bradyrhizobium > Bradyrhizobium erythrophlei_A. Next base: position 5,746,455 of record FSRD01000001.1, read on the forward strand.
ACGGTCCGACGCCTGGAAGAAGGCACTCAAGACCGCGTGCACGTCCTCGGCGTCGAGCTCGGCGCTCAGACGCGTGTACCCGGCGAGATCGGCGAAGACAACGGCGACCTGTCGGCGCTCGCCGAAGCGGACTACGCCGAGGGACGTTGGCGGGGGGTTGTCGTCGGCACCGGCTGGGTCCCCAGCGATCGACTTGGCACGCAGAACGGCAATCGCGTCGAGCAGTTTGCGGCGATGGCCGACGCGTGCGACTCCGAGCTCCTTGAGGTCCTCGGCGGTCAAGCTCGGCAGAACAGCGGCGTCGATACCGTTCTCGCGGAACGCCACCTCGTACTGCTGGAGATCGAGGCTGCGCAGCCAAGCCGCAATATCCACAGCGACCCCCGTGCTTCGCCAATTACCGGCGACCGCATTGTAGCCGACCGCCCACCAAGAGTGAATACGAAGCGCCTAACCGCAGCGTTGCCCAGGAAATTGATTACCGACGGTCAGTTGCGTGCGCCCGCAGGCGCCTCCGCCCCCGGACGTGGATACACGTTCGAACGGCATGCCGGCGGCAACATCCGGGTCAAAGACAGACCTCGGGCCGCGTCCGAGCTAGGTCCGCTCATCCCCGATAGCGGACATGTAGCGACCGCGGTGGCCCGCCGTGATCGCCGCCGCGGACGAGCGTCCGGATCAGCAAATAGACGAAGAAAGCCCGCCGTTTCCGGCGGGCTTTCTTATTTTATTTCGTCGATAGCGGGCCAACTATGGTCCGTAACGCGGGCCAACTCGTAGCGGGCAAACTATGGTCGGGACAACACCCACAACAACCTTACCGAACTCCTTCCGGTCCGTCGTCAAACTACATCTGTAACACTTCGTGCAGGTACCGCTGCGATGCTCCGATCTTTTGACACTGAACTACTTCGGGCCAGCGAAACGGCAGTTGGCCGTTAGACCTTGCTTTATTCACTGCGTCATTTGTGCTTCACCGCGAAGGAGTCTGGCTGTCTTCACAGCCGGGATTCGCAATTGCGGGAGCTCGCGGTTTAGTCGCTTTGCTCTTCATTGAGCGCCAGCCACAAGTGAAAGACCATATGACAATCTCCTTGGGCATGCTCTCGGTGATGTTCCTCTTTTTTTTACTTCTACACGACCTCACTGGATTGGAGAGGCTTGCGCATTAAAATACAGGCTCCTGCGCATTGAGGAGTATGAGACGAGCATAAGGGTTAAGTGGGGCGACGACGCGCTCGAAGAGTTTCAGAAAGCTGCCGAGCGATCACCCTACACTCCACGATAGATACATCGTCCAACCGGTGGGCAACGTTTTGGGCGGCGTTTCCAGTGCTGAAAAAACGTTATGCAAATCTCGTTTTGTCCCATCGGTCTCTATCGTGCCGGCAGGGCGCGTTATGGTGAGAGCTTTCAATGAGCGGAACGAATTTTAAGTCCCTTGCGTCTACCAGTTCCGCCGCGCCCGCTTTAGTCAGGAGATCAGATACTTAGCGCGTTACCGGCGAAGGGGAAATGGGATAATCCTGACCGTAAACGCACCTCTCCTTGAGGGACCTCGCGCGCCAAAGCAAAGCCTCAATGCGGACACCTGGGGCTGCTTTAGGCAATCTCAACGTTGTCCGTATACGAAAGTCCGATGTTCTCTCGCTTGTCCCATCGCCAGCCCGTTTCGCGCACCATTGTGGCGCTGGCGCTATTTGCGCTCGGCATTGCCCTTTCCGGCTGCGCGCAGATCGGCGACAGCATGTCGCCGGCCTTCGCCGATCCCGCCAAATACGATCTCTATGAATGCAAGCAATTGGAGGTGGAGCGTAAAGGTCTCGCTGTGCGCGCGGCCGAATTGCAGGGCCTGATGGCGAAGGCCGAGACCGGCGTCGCCGGGTCGGTGGTGGCCGAGATGGCCTACCGCAACGATCTTATTTCGGTGCGTTCCCAGTCCAGGCTTGCCGATGAAGCCTGGCGGCGCAACAAGTGCCATGAAACGCCGCCCGCGGCGGCTGCCCCCGCCGCTGCGGCGACGCCTCCCGCGCGCTCTGCGGGGCCGGGCGTCAAAGGCAGTCCGTCGCGTGCCGGCGGCGCGGTGAATTGAGCATGGCCCGCGCGTTTCCTCACGCCCGCCAGTCGTAGATCCAGTCCTGACGCGCCAGCATGCGTTGTGGGCCCATCGCCTTGATCGCGAGGTCGCGGGCGAATGCCAATGGTCCGGTCAGGTGATAGATGCGCCCCTGCCGTCGTGCGGCGCGCTGGACCTGCAACACCCGCGCGCGCCGCAGCCGGCCATAGCGCTTCAGGGCCACCGGGATAGCCGCGATATTTTCACCGGTGCCCTCACTCAGGACCTGGGCGAGCACCGCGGCATCCTCGATCGCCATTCCCGCGCCTTGCGCGGCAAACGGCAGCATCGCATGCGCGGCGTCGCCGAGCAGTGCGATCGCGCCGTCGCTCCATTCGCCGGGGTCCGGCACCGTGAACAGCGCCCATCGCCGCCATTCATCGACCGCGCCGACCAGCATCCGCGCGGTCGCGGGCCATTGCGACGAGAACGCGTTCTTGATTTCGTTGGCGTCGCCCGCGGCACTCCAGCCCGGCCTGTTCCAGGTCCCGGGCACCACGGCGACGACGTTGATCTGTCGCGCGCCGGAGATCGGATAGGCGACGAGATGGGCGTTCGGCCCCATCCAGAGCTGCACGCGCGCCGAGGTATATTCGCGCGGCAACGCGGTGGCATCGAGCGTTCCGCGCCAGGCGATCAGGCCGGAGAATTGCGGCTGCACCTCCGGGAACAGATGATTGCGTACCGCAGACCAGATGCCGTCGGCGCCGATCAGCGCCACCGCCAGTTCCTGCTGCCGCGCATTGCCGCTGCGCTGGACCACTGTCAGGCCCTTGGCATGCCCGGTCACGTCGTCGAATTGGCAGCCGAGCCGCAGATCGATGTCGGGATTGTCGTTGACCTCGGCCAGCAGCGCCGCTTGCAGGTCGGCGCGATGCACCACCCAGTAGGGCGCGCCGGCGCGAAATGAGGCGGTCTCGCCAAGCGGCAGGCGCGCGATCTCACCGCCGGCACGTGCGCTCATGATGTTGATTGCATCTGGCGTCACGGCGCGAGGGCCGAGCCGCGGCTTTAAGCCGAGTTCGACCAGGATACGGCTGGCGTTGGGTGAAAGCTGCAGGCCGGCGCCGGCTTCTTCCAGCCGCTCGGCCTTTTCCAGGATGACGACGCGAAAGCCCCGTGCCGCAAGCGCCAGCGACGCCGTCAGTCCCCCGATCCCGGCACCAGCGACGATGATGGTGCGCGTCGCAGCCACGGACCGGTCAGGCGACCCTGTCTTTGAGCACGCATTCAGGGGGTCGCGCTTCGCCGGCGGCGAGGTCGGCCGCAAAACGATAGAGCGTCGAGCAGTACGGGCAGATGATCTCGTTGTCGTTGCCGAGATCGAGGAAAACATGCGGATGGTCGAACGGCGGATTGGCGCCCACGCACATGAATTCCTGCGAGCCGATCTCGATCACCGAGACGCCGGCATCGTTGTGGAAGTGCGGGACGACATGGTCGGACATTATTTCTCACCTTGAATGGCAATGACGGACGGACGCAATCAACGCTATGCGGCGGCGCGAAATGCCGCGCACCATACTGGCGGGAACAGTTGATTCCTAGAGCCCCGACCGCTCATTTGCTCATGCAAATTCGACACAATCTTGTCGTCCCAGAGAAGCCCTTCTTTCGTCGGGGCCGTTGTGTCTAAAAAGCGGCACACTATTTTGAGGGCAGCGAAAACCCAGGGGTTTTTGGCATGAAACGGACGCGGCGGCTCGGTCTGGCTTTGACTGGTATGGCGGTGTGCGCGGCAGCGCTCGCGCTGCTGGTGCCGTATGCCCGCGACGCCTTTGCTATCCTGGCGGCGCAGGACGAGCCAGCGCAACTCGCCGATATCAGGATCAATTCTGCTCTGCGAAATAACCCGGCACTGGTCGAGCAAAACATCGAGGCGGCGCTGGCCGCTCGTGATGCCGATCTCGCCAACAGCTTTGTCGAACTCGCGCGCGAGAAAAACCTTGCCCTCAGCGACGCGCTGACGACGCGGGTGAGCGATGCCGTTGCCGAGGAAAAATCGACCTCGCATTTCGCCAGGGGCTTCGCCACGGGGCTGGTGACCGGCAATACCGACGATGTCGCCAGCCTGTCGGGGACGGTTGCAGGCGATCTCTTCGTGTTCGGCGACATCAGGGATGTGGTGCGCGAAGGCAAGCACCTGGCGACGGGCGAGGATACCGACCGGCTGGTGCTGGGGCTTGCCGCGGCTGGCCTTGCGGTCACGGCCGCGACGTATGTGTCGGTCGGTGGCATGGCGCCGATACGTGCCGGCCTGACGATGGTCAAGGATGCCCGCAAGGTCGGGCGGCTGGGTGAGGGGCTGACGCAATGGGCCGGCCGTTCGGCGCGCGAAGTCGTCGATGCGCCCGTCTTGCAGCAGGCGGTCGCCTCCGGCTCGGTGCTGCGGCCGGGCGAGACCGTCAGCGCGATCAAGGCGGCATTTCGCGCCGAGAAGGCCGGCGCTCTGGTTCGATTGGCCAAGGACGTCGGCCGCGTCGGTGAGGCGGCCGGTACGCGCGGCGCGCTGGATACGCTGCGGATCGCCGAAGGCCCGAAGGACGTCGCGCGCGCGGCGCGCCTCGCCGAATCCAGGGGCGGTCAGACCCGCGCGATCCTGAAACTGTTCGGCCGCGGCGCTCTTCTGCTGGCCGCCGGCGCGTTCAATCTCGCATCCTGGGTATTCGGTGCCCTGTTGGCGCTGTTCGGCTTGCTGTCGTCGATCAAGGCGACCACGGAACGGCTGACCCTGGCGTGGCTGCGGGCCAGGAAGGCGCGGCGGCTGCGAAAACAGCTCGCGGCGGCGGCCGCACACCCCGAAGTCCCGCTGGCAGGCACGCTCGCGCACGGCTAGGCTTGCGGTCATTATCGATCGCCGAGCCTCAAATCCCCAAAACAATATGGAAATGATGATGCCGAATTTTCACAACGGCGCTGTTGAAATTGCCTATCTCGACGAAGGCGAGGGAGATCCGATCGTTCTGGTGCACGGCTTCGCCTCGACCAAGAACGTCAACTGGGTCTATCCCACCTGGGTTTCCGAGCTGAAGAAAAACGGCCGCCGCGTGATCGCGCTCGACAATCGCGGCCATGGCGATTCCGCCAAGCTCTACGATGCCGCACAGTATGACATCGCTATTATGGCCGGCGACGTCATCGCGCTGATGGATCATTTGCAGATCGCGCGCGCCGACATCATGGGCTATTCGCTGGGATCGCGGATGACGGCCGTGCTCGCGCGCGAGCAGCCGCAGCGCCTGCGCTCGGCGATATTGGGCGGCATCGGGATCGGAATGATCGAGGGGGGCGGCCCCGGCGAGAACGTCGCGACCGCGCTGGAAGCGCCGTCGCTGGAGGACGTGACCGATCCGGTCGGACGGACTTTTCGCGCGTTTGCCGACCAGACCCGCTCCGACCGCCTCGCGCTGGCTGCCTGCCTGCGTGGCTCGCGGCGCCTGATGACGCGTGAGGAGGCGGCTGCCATCGCCGTGCCCGTGCTGATCGCGGTCGGCAGCAAGGACGAGATCGCGGGCTCGGCCGAGGCGCTGGGCAAAATCATTGCGGGCTCGCAGGTGCTCGATATTCCGAACCGCGATCACATGCGCGCCGTCGGCGACAAGGTCTACAAGGAGGGCGTTCTCGATTTTCTGTCACGAAGAGCGTAGGTCATCCGGCTCGGTCTCGCTTTCGAAATATCTGACGGCGGCGATCAGCAGTACGAATGTCGCGACCCAGACGATGCGCGCGCCATAGCGGTCGTGCGGTCCGGAGATCACGCCGCAGACGAAGGCGTTGCCAAGCAAGGCAAGCGATACGGTCCCGGCGAGCAGCGTGAGATCGTCGAGCCGGCCGCGCCGCAAGCCGGCCGCGAACAGTATCGCGACCAGCACCATCGACGCGAGGGCGACGGGGACGTGAATGCGGTTGATGGCGGTGAAGTCGAAGCGCCATTGTTGCTGGCGCGCGGCGCGCATCGGCTTCACCTGCGACGGGATATAACGCTCGATGATGCCGTAGGTGTGGCCGATCCAGGCATTGGTGCCTTCGCCGGTGGCGACCTGCGTGAGTTGCTGCGCGGTGGCGGCAAGCGCGGCCTCGGCTTGCCAGGCCGGATATTCAGCGAGCGAACGCAGCACGATGAATCCCATCTCGTCGTTCAAGCCCTTGAAGCGGCCGAGCGTGTTGAACATGCTGTTGCCCCACAGAAACTGGTCGGCGGTAGCCGGCAGCTGGTCGCGATAGGGGCAGAGCTTCAGGTTTTGCTGTTGGCAATGATCCCTCAGATATTGCGTAACGATGCCGTCCTGCAGCATCCGTCCGAACGCGACGCCATACCCGCCGGGCGTCCAGGCCAATTGTCCCGACAACGCAAAATTCGCCGACAGCAGCATGGCCGCGCCGGCGACGATGGTGAGGCTGCCCTGCGCCAGTCCGGAGACGGGAACCCGTCCGCGCAGGAGGGGCCGCACTGCCCAGCCGACGCAGCATAACCCGAGCAGCACCGCCAGCGTCGCACTGTGCGTCGCTGCCGCGAAGGCAGTGAAGGCAAACAGCGAAATTTGTTCGACGGGTGAAGTCCTCTCTCCTTGCAGGACCAGGATGAACAGCGACAGCACCGACAGGCCGGCAAAGATGTCGGTCAGCAGCATGCTTGCAAGAAATGGCAGCGCCGTTGTCAGGATCAGCGCCAGGCTCATTGCCAGCAGCCGCAACGGCTGGGCCATGCCCAGCACGCGCAGCGTCAGCTGCACGATCCACAGCGTCGCCAGCGCCTGAATCCCGAGATTGATCCAGAAGCCCGAATCTTCGCCGAAATGCAGATAGAGGCCGAACATTGTGGAGCGGCTCGGCACCAGATAGCCCTCATACCAGCGCGCCAGATAGCCCCCGGTATCCCACTGGAGCAGCGGATAGCCGTTCCACAGGGCAGGCGCGAGCAACAAAAGGGGGACGGCGACGGCGGCGATCCAGACCGACCGTGAGTCGGCTAACCGCGCCCGCAAAATCTGCGTGTTGATGACGTTCCCCCCTGTTTGGGGGACCATGCCCGGAATGGCGGCGCGGCCGAAATCCGTCAATAGTTGCAGCGGACCCGACTTGATTTCCTGAAAATCCCGACCAATTGCATAGAACGTCTTCAGGGCGGGCCGTTCGGATGGGGTACTCTGCCGGCGCCTGCCCGGGACAGTCGTTCGCCCGCCGTGCTATAATGCGTAAACCAAACAATCGCGAGAGCAACCCATGGCAGTGCATCAGGTCAATCCACAGGGTGCGAAACTGGCGGCGCTCGATCCGATCTGGGATCGTGTGCGAGGCGAGGCGGAAGACATCGTCCGCCGCGAGCCCGAGCTTGCCTCCTTCATCTATTCGACCGTGCTGCATCACGATCGTCTTGAAGACTCCGTGATCCATCGGATTGCCGAGCGGCTCGACCACTCGGCGCTGTCCGGCGATCTGATCCGCCAGGCCTATGACGAGGCGCTGCGCGACGAGCCAGATCTCGGAAACGCGTTCCGTGCCGATCTGGTGGCGGTCTATGACCGTGATCCCGCGACCTCGCGGTTCATTGATCCCTTGCTCTACTTCAAGGGTTTTCACGCGCTTCAGACCCACCGGCTGGCGCACTGGCTCTATAGAAAGGGCCGCAAGGATTTCGCCTATTATTTGCAGAGCCAATCATCGGCGGCGTTCCAGACCGACATCAATCCGGCGGCAAAGATCGGCCGCGGCATTTTCCTCGACCACGCCACCGGTTTCGTCTGCGGCGAGACTGCCGTGATCGATGACGACGTTTCGATCCTGCATGGCGTTACGCTTGGCGGGACCGGCAAGGAGAACGAGGATCGCCATCCCAAGATTCGTCACGGCGTGCTGATCGGGGCCGGCGCGAAAATTCTCGGCAATATCGAGATCGGTCACTGCGCGCGCATTGCCGCGGGGTCCGTGGTGGTCAAGCCGGTGCCTCACAACGTCACCGTGGCCGGCGTTCCCGCCAAGATCGTCGGCGAGGCCGGTTGCGCCGAGCCGTCACGCACCATGGATCAGATGCTCGGCGCGATCGGGCTTTGATCTCCAGCGCATTCTGATATCGGGAAATTGGCGCAGATACCGTCCTTTCAAGACCGAAAAGGCTCTGGCGGTCTGCGCCATCTCGTCCTAAAACTCCCCGGAAACCCAAAGATCCGATTGGAGACTGCCGTGGACGTTCAGGAAGTCAGGAAGCTCGACGCCTATCTCAAGCGCGTGTTCGGCAATCCCAGGATTCGCGTGGTGCCGCGGCCCAAAAAGGATGACTCGGCCGAGGTTTATATCGGCGAGGAGTTCATCGGCGTGCTGTTCGTCGATGACGAAGACGATGATCGCTCGTTCCAGTTTCAGATGGCGATCCTCGAGGAAGATCTGGCCGATCAGGGGTGAGGTGCGGGCTAGAGCTCCGGTTCTGATTGAATCAGAACCGAAGCTCTAGATTCTTGTTTTGGCGCGTTTTCTTCACGCGAACCGGTATCCACTTCGCTCGAAAACGCTATCGCTGCCGCTACCCCTTCGGCCCGTGCAACTGCACCGTCAGACGGTCCATCGCACCCGCGACATCGCGCCATTGTCCAAGCCAGCTGCGTGGAAAGCGGAACGTCAGGTCGGCGCCGTCGACACGGCGCTCGCTCAGGCACATTCCGGGCGTTGCGCCATCGCGCGTGCAGCGCGCACTGAGGCTCGGCACGTTGGCCAGGAACAGGTCTTCGTTGCTGTAGGGCGAGCCGTCGCGAAACGCGCGCATCGACAATCCGTCGTCGATCGGTGTCGACTCCTGCTCCAGATAGCGCGGATAAATGGTGCGGACGCGGGTGTCGGGCGCCAGCGTGTCGTGGTGCGCCGATATCGACAGGAATATCCGGTCGATCGGCTGCGGCTTTTCCTCGACCGTGTCGGCGCTGACGTGTTTCGGCGCCTCGGGCGGTTCGAGCGAAGGGAACATGAAGCCGAGATCGACGCGCTCCTGCGGACCGGAGTGGCGCTGGATTTTCATGCGCACCGCGGTCGTCGGCACATTGAACAACGTTGCGCCGATGCTGACCGGCAATCGTGCCGGTCCGCTCGAAGGATCGCTTCCCCAGGTCGGCCACAGCAGAAAGGCGACCAGGGCGATCGCGCCGATGGTGATCGTACCCGCGACCATGATCGGGATCATGTGACCGCGCGGGTCCTTGCGCGTGTCGCGGGCAATGTGCTGGGCCGTCGAAAGAAATGTCATGAACGAGGCATCGTAGGGTTCGAAGCTAAGGCCGAATCACCGCTCGAATATGCCATGCGCCAGCCGATTTCCGCATGATTTCACCGAAAGCAGGAAGCTGCGAGCCATGCGCAAACGCGGCCGCGGCGGCCCCTGTTAACCTTTCCTTAAGGATGCTGTGGCGGCAGGCCGCCAATTTTGCGAAAGCAGGGCGCGGTTTGTCGAGTAGCGGAAGTGTCCATGTCCCCCGATGCGTTGAATTCCCTGTTCTCCCTTTGCATCGGCTTCGCGCTGGCTGGCGCCCTTGCCAGCGGCTATCAGGCCATGGCCGAGCGTCCCGCGGGCTTCGGACTGCTGCAGCAGGGCGTGGCGCCGAAGACGTTTGCCGCCGTCCCGTTCCTGGTCTTTGCCGCGCCCTTCATCATCATGCGCAACACGCTGCGCGGCGCCAAAATCGAACGCCGCCGCTTTGAATTCGTGATGATGGCGACCGTCATTGCCGGGTTCTGGAGCCTGATGTCCGGTACCTTCTTCCTGATGACGTTGCGCGCCGCCGGGGTGCTGGCCTAGCACCCGACCGGTTCTGGTCTGGCATTTTTGGACGCGTTTTCTTCACGCGAACCGGTATCCACTTCGCTCGAAAACGCTATAAGGTCTCCGCGAACAGGAGAACTCGATGGCGATCTACGAACTGGATGGGCAGGCGCCCGATCTTCCCGCGGACGGAAATTACTTTATCGCCGACACTGCAACCGTGATCGGCAAGGTGCGCCTCAAGAACTCGGCCAGCGTCTGGTTCGGCGCGGTGTTGCGCGGCGACAATGAGTGGATCGAGATCGGCGAAGGGTCCAACGTGCAGGACAATTCGACCTGCCACACCGATCGCGGCTTTCCGCTCACGATCGGAACGAACTGCACCGTCGGTCACAACGTCATCCTGCACGGTTGCACGCTGGAAGACGGCGCGCTGGTCGGGATGGGTTCGATCGTCATGAACGGCGCGAAGATCGGCCGCGGCAGCATCGTCGGGGCGAATTCCCTCATCACCGAGGGCAAGGAATATCCCGAGTATTCGCTGATCATCGGTTCGCCGGCGAGCGTGATCCGCACGCTTTCGCCCGAACAGGTGACGGCGATGGGAAGTGCTGCGAAATTCTACGCCCTCAACGGGCCGCGATTCAAAAACGGCCTGAAGAAGATCGGCTGAAGACAGAGCACGGTCTTCCCCGGACAAGCCGGTCACCAATGAATTGGAGCCGGCCGTCACGATTTGGCTTTTCGCACGGGACCTGATCGCGCCTTGCTTTTTGCCGGCGCCCGGTCGATCGCAGCGCTCTTGCGAAGCGCATCCTTGAGATCGTCGGGGATGCCGTGCTTTTTCAGCACGTCTGCGAACGCCTCATCCGCCAATTCCTGAATCGTCGCCATCCTGTCGCGCGCAAGCTGCCTGAGCTTGTCGAAGGTGTCTTCGTCGAAGGCGATCAATTTGCGCAAGCGTTATCGACTCCTGCATTTCGGCAGACACTCATCCAATGATTGCCGATCGAAATTGTTCCGGAAAGGAACAACGGCCTTACGCCGCGGTTGTGATCAGAAAAGGAGAATTGCGATGAAAAGAGCGTCTGTGACAGCCGCGATTGGCGCGATCGCAATTCTGGTATCGACTGTCATTTCGTCTGCGCAAAGTACCGGCGGAGCCAGCGGTGGAAGTGCAGGTGGCGCTGCCAGCGAGTCTTCGTCCGGCGCGGGAAGCACGGTCGGTTCGCCCAGCGCCGGCTCGGTCGGCGTCGGGACTGCGGGCGTGAGCGGTGTGCCGTCCGGCGCGGGCAACTCGACACGGCTTTCAACGCCACCGGCGCCTGGCACCAACAGCGCCGGAACGGCGCAGTCTTCGGGCTTGGGCGTAAATACTGAGCCCGGCATGACCACAGGATCCGGGTCGCAGAATACCGATGCCGCAATTGCGGAGGAAAACAAGACCATCGATCGCAAGCTGAAAAGCATTTGTCGCGGCTGCTGATGTGACTGTCAGCCGGTCGCGGAGAAGTGAGCAGAATGATCAAGCGGTCTGCGAGAACCGGTCCTAGAATTTGATCCGGGATCTGCAGGGATCCGACGCCGAAGGTGTCAAGCGTTTGAACGCGAGTGAGCATAACGCGAGTGAGCATGGAGGATGGGTGATGTTACGCAAAACGATGATCGCCTTGTTCGCGGTCGCTTCAATTGCGGTGCTGGCGCCGGATGCAGCCTCGGCCCGTGGCGGCTTTGGCGGAGGAGGTGGCTTCCACGGCGGTGGCGGTTTCCACGGTGGCGGGTTTGGCGGGGGCTTCCGCGGCGGCGGAATTGGGATGGGCGGCGGTGGTTTCCGCGCCGCGGCCATTAGCGGCGGCGGCTTCCGTTCGGCCGCGATCGGCGCCGGCGCATTTCGCAGCGGCAGCTTCGCCGGCAACGGTTTCCGCGGCGGCTTCCACCCTGGATTCCGGCATCGCGGATTTCCGCTTGCCGCCGCAGCCATCGGCTTCGGCCTGGGTTACGGAGCCTACGGTTACTATGGCGACGACTACGGCTATCCGTACTACGCCAATTATGGCTACGACGACTATTACGGCGACGGCGGCTGCTACCTCGCCCAGCAGCAGGTGCTGACCCCCTATGGCTGGCGTGTCCGGCAGGTTCAGGTTTGCAACTAATCCCGCTTGCCCCGATATCGGGATGAATCCCGCGGCCCCGGTGTTTTAACCGCCGAGGCCTCGATTCGTCTGCTGGTACGCCCCTTGCATCGCATCAGGGATGTTGAACATGCTCACAACCCCGGCTTTGACCTTGGTGTTCCTGGGTGTCGTTGTCAGTCTGGGAACGGCTTTTGTCTGGATGCTTTGGGAAATCGAACCGCGGATCGCCAAGCTGCATCGCAACAGCGATCGCTTCTCCAGCGATCACTTCGGCTAGCTTGTCCGGGCCGATAGCGCGCAGCCGTCGGGCTGCGCGCTATCGGCGCCCCGGGGGCGAACGCCAGCTAACTCAACACCCCGTATTTCTTGAACCAAGCCTGCATCTGGCTCCAGGCATCGTCGGCCGCTTCCTTGCGATAGCTGGCGCGATAGTCGGCGTGGAAGCCGTGCGGCGCGCCCGGATAGATCTTGAACTCGGCGGTTTTCTTGTTGTCGGCCAGCGCGGCCTTCAATGCTTCCACCTGCGCCACCGGAATGCCGGTATCGGCTTCGCCGTACAGGCCGATCACCGGCGCCTTCATCTCCGGCGCGAGCTGCAGCGGGCTCTTTGGCCAAATCGGGTTGGGCGGATCGACCGGCGGACCATAGAACGAGGCGCCCGCCTTGAGCGCGCCGCTATGGGCGGCATACTCCCACACCGTCCGTCCGCCGCGGCAGAACCCGATGATGCCGAGCCGGGAGGTGTCGCCACCTTGCGACTTGGCCCAGGCCACCGTGCTGTCGAGATCGGACAATAATTCCGCGTCCGGCTTCGAATTCACGATCGGCATCAGCTGCGGGATGTCCGTGATCTTGGTGAGATCGGTACCTTTGCGGAAATAATAATCCGGCGCGACCGCAAATGCGCCGAGCTTGGCCAGGCGCCGGGTCACGTCCTTGATGTATTCGTGCAGGCCGAAGATCTCCATCGCCACCAGTACGACGGGAGGATTGCTGACACCGGCCGGCCGCGCGAAATAGCCGGGCATTTCGCCGTCAGCGACCTTGATCCTGGTGTCGCCGGCGGTGAGGCCATTGGTGTCGGTCTTGATCACGTCGGCGCGCACCGGTCCGGCGGCAAGGGTGTATCCGGCCGTCACGGCGGCGGACGCGGTCATGAACCCGCGGCGCGAAAACGGCGCGAGTTTTGTCAGCCCGATGATGTCTGAAGTCAGCAGGGGTTCGGTGCTCATTGAAAGTTCCTCCTTTTTGGGAGGCGCATTCAGCAAACAATTGAAGCCAAACGCAAATCACCTGCTTGCGAGGATTTCACTTTAAGTGCGGGTCTGAAGATTGCAAGGGCACAAAAAACAAGGCCGTCGACGTAGTATACCGTCAACGACCTTGCCAGCCCCGGATATTGAAATCGGCTCACGCCATCCGGTGAACTGCAACATGACCGGGAATCTCACGCGCATATGTGAACCAGTTCACAAATGGGAAGAAAATTCTGTCCGGGCGGGCCTTCCCCCGAAAACGGCGCCAGCGACCGTCAGCCGCTCGGTTTGCCGCGCTTGCGGTGCGCACTCGCGTGGGGTTTTGCCCTGGCCGAACGCTTGCGGGTGGGTTCAGCCGCAGGCTCGGTGGCCTGCACGCTCGCGAACGACTGCCGCAGCCCCTCGATCGCTTCGGTCAGACTTCCGACCTGTTCGGAAAGCTTCCTGGTATCGGTCTGCTGCGAGGCGAGCAGGCGACGCACGGTCTGCAACTGGTCCTGGACCACTTGCAGCTGGTCGATTGATTCCTGCTGCGTGGCCTCGAGGCCCTTGGTCTTTTCGACCAGTTGCTCGGACGCTTGGGCGGTGCGAGCCTGCAATTGGCGGATCGCCACCACGCGATCCGTTTCGGGCGCATTGCCGGTATAAGCCCGCCAGAGCGCGATGGAGCCGATCCCCAGCACAACCAATATCAGAGCGACGGCGCCGATCGCGATGGGTTGCCCGCCGATACGCGTAATGGAGCCAATATTGGAATTCCGGGGGGCGAGTTCGATCATGAGACTCCAAGCCGGACATAATTTGAAAGTTCCCGATTACCACAACCTTGGTGCGGCTAAAACCAGGGATTTGCCGGATCGGTGCCGGATTCCAGGCAAGACGCCCAAATGTCGCGATTTCGGATGCAAATGGCGTTTTGACGGCCTGCGCGCACGTTCGCTTCGCGCCGGATGTTCCGACGTGACCGCTGGCTGCGAGCCCGGATAAGGCCGCACGCTGTCGCTCCGAGCCCGGCGTTTGGCGCTTTCTGTTCCGCGCGGGGTTTCGCGTCAGGTGTCAGGTCCCCAAAAAAGTTGCGGCCAGCCTTTGGGGGAAGGCTGGCCGCGCGCGAACCGGTCTGGGACGGGGAGGGGTGGGGATGTGACCGGGTCGCGGGTTCGTAATTCCTTGCGTTAGCGGGAGCTGGCGGTGGAGACCGCCGGACGGTTGTCACCGAGCGAGACCCACACGTTCGGATCGCTCTGCGACTGACGCTTGACGAAGCGGTAGCCGGTCTCGGTCCAGGCCACGACGGTTTCGTTCTGGTTGTCGAGGACGAACTCACCCTTGTCGGTTTTCACGGTCAGCACCGCGTGGCCTTCGCCCTTCTTGTCGCGTACCACCGTGATCAGCAGCGCTTCGCGCGGCCAGCCGGCGTCGATCAGCATCTTGCGCTTCAGCAGCACGTAGTCCTCGCAGTCGCCGTAACCGTCCGTCGGCAACGACCATTTTTCGATCACGCCCCAATGATCCATGTCGGTGATCGGCTTGACGGTTTCGTTGACCCATTTGTTGACCCGCAGCAGATCCCGCCATGCCGTCTGCGACATCACGATGTCGCGCGGCTGTGACGCACCGCCGCGGCACTCGCCGGGATTCTCGGCGCAGAATTCGACCCAGCCGATCGGCGAACGTGTGGTCTCACCAAGGCTGGCATAGAGTGCGTCGCCGGCTTTCGCCGAGACACTCATTGAAACACTCATTCCCAGCAGGACGGCGACGACCGCCAGTCCCTTCCCCTGTCCCCTGAACAACATTGTGGCCCCCGTTTCTTGTTGGGACCATGTTTCGCACAAAGGCTTTGCGCCGCCGCTAAGTCAGCCAAGTACATTTGACGTGAATGCAAGTAAAAGATGCGGCTAATTCGACCTATACTTGAATTGAATTAGACTAAAATTTGAAACAACTGCAATTGATTCAAATTTTACATATTAACGCGGAAAGCGCCGCTGCGCCGCGCGTTGTCGCCGCAAACGTTCCCGCCATTAACCGCGCGCGATTGCGGTCGAATGGCTCAAAGGTGGTTCCGGAAAACGCGGACGCAGCCGCACACGCCCGAAAATCGGCGATCGCGGGGGCGCTGCGATTTACGGCGCGGTAACGCTGTCTTCGTTCATGCAAATTCGGGCGGTGAACGGCGCGCTTGGCAAAGCTGAAACGCCGTGCATGGATGACGGAAAAACAGGGAGGTCTTCATGAAGCGGCTCGTTTGGGTTTTGTCGACGCTGTTGTCCTTGCTGATCGGGGCCCAGGCGCAAGCCCAGCCGAAAGCCAGGATCAACCCGACCGATCCGCAGCCAACCTGCACGATGTGCCCCGGCACCTACATCCCGGTCAGCGAACTCGAGGCCTATACCAAGAAGGCGCTCGCCGAGAAGCTGCTCGACCAGCAGGTGCGGGATATCGATATCGGCAAGGCCAATATCGGCATCGGCATGGTTCATCGCGGCAAGCTCGACAAGCCAAATCCCGATTCAGTCGCCGAACATGACCAGATCAGCGAGGTCTATCATGTGCTGTCGGGGGCGGCGACGCTGGTGCTGGGCCCCGACATCGTCAACAGGCAGCGGCGGCCGGCGACCATGCGCACCGTCGTTGAATTCAACGGTCCGGGAAACAACGGGTCCGAGGTTCGCGACGGCATCGCCTACGAGATCAGGGCCGGCGACGTCGTCGTCATTCCGGCCGGCACCGGTCACTGGTTCACCAGGATCGAGGATCACATCGACTATCTGATGGTGCGGATCGACCCGGACAAAGTCACGCCGCTGAAGAGCGCGGCGCAATCGCAGGACTATTTGTCGAAACCGGCCAAGCTGGGCGAATGAACGACCTGCCCAAACCCTACTTGTTGGTAACCGCTTCCTCGATCGTGTCCGCGCTCTGCTCGTGGATGAACTCGAGCGCAAAACCTTCCTCGAGGTTTCGCACCACGCGCGACTGCACCTTGCCGAGCATCACCAGCGATCTCAGCGGCGGGCGGTTTTCCGCGGCGATCGCAGCCCCCGACGCCGACAGGTCTATGATGCGGCAGGTCATCCGGCTGCCGTCTTCGAGCGTGAGCAGCGCGATCGGGTTGCGCGGCACGATACGGTCGTGGCGGCGGTCTTCCGGCAAATTGAGGATGTCGCGGTTGGCGAGCCAGGTGAGCTGGGCGGCCAGCTTGTCGCGCTTGCGCGCAGTGGAGACGACGGTCATGGCAAAACCATTGTCGATGATGCGGGTGATCTTGCCCTCGACCCGGCCGATATGGTCGAGATAGGCGATCACGCGGTCGCCGACATTGCCGATGCCGGGTGCCAGCAGCGCCAGTCCGCCCGGCGACATGTTGATAATCTGGCAGGGAAATTCGCGCCGGTCCGGCAGCATGTAGCGGCCGAGCAGGCGGACCTTCACCCGCTGGAAGCGGCGTCGCTCCTGGGCTGCCGGAAGACTGGATTTTTTCTGCGCAAACGACATCTTCGCCACCCGACAGCCGGTCTTTCGGCGTCGTTTGACCCTACGGCCGACAGGGTTAATGAGAGGTTAGCGCGGGTTGCACCTGTTGCATCAAGTGTGGGCAGGAGGGGGGAGAGGTCGCGCGCAAAAGCGGTCTCAGGCAATTTGGGTCGCTACGGCTGCCGCCGGCCTTGAAGTAGTCACGGGAGGTGGAGGAAACCCTCGGCATGACCATCTATATGGGCGGCGGGCCGTCGCTGATGTACGCGGCGGACGCCATTTCAGCCTTTGAAGAATTTCAAATGCACCGGGACGTTGCTGCCTGACCCAGCAGTTTCCTAAACACGAAATTCATTCTCGAACCTGAAAAACCGCAGAGGCGCTCGGCCTCACTGTGCCGCCGACGCTGCCGCCCGAGCCGACTGGTGATCCAATAGGGCTCACTTTGGTGCCACCGTGGCGGCAGCTTCTGAAAAAATGCCAAGACGTCATGGCGTTGATGCGGCGGGCCAAGTGGTCGTACGCCGCAGTTGAAGCGGCGGTGGTTTGGGTGTCTCAACCCGTGAGGCCGTTGCTTTTGGGCGTTAGAGGTCTGCGCTCTTGATCTAGATCAACGGAACCAATCGTTTGCCTGCTGTTAAATAGCACGTGCGTTTGGGGAAATGGCCGCCGCAAGTCCGAAGGACTTTCTGGTCATTCACCCCTCTGACCACCCCTCGGTGATCAATGAGTTAGACGAATCAGCAGTTTCCAAGCGTGAGCAGCCAGAGGGGACTGCTCGTCAATTCGGATGGATCAGCTGACGCTCATGAACAGGCCGGAAACTTACCTTCAAGATTTGCAAATGATGAAGCGATGCCTTGAACTCGCTCAACATGGAGCGAAGAAGGGAGAGCTGCCGTTCGGCGCCGTAATCGTTTCTGGAGGACACGTCATTGCCGAGGCAACAAATTGCGTTTCATCGGAGAGCGACGTGACGCGACACGCGGAGCTCGTGGCGCTTTCCGAAGCACAAAAGGTCCTGAAACGAAAGCGTCTGCAGGATTGTACCTTGTATTCGATCGTTGAGCCCTGCCCGATGTGTTCGTTTCCTGCAAGAGAGGCGCGGATTGGTCGGGTGGTGTTCGCGCTTTCCTCTCCTGTGATGGGAGGATATTCGAAATGGGACGTGCTTAAGGACGACGATTTATCGAACAAACTGCCTGAGGTTTTTGGACCACCACCGGAAATCGTCTCCGGCCTGTTGTCAGCGCAGGCTGAGCAGGTCTGGAGGCAGTGGAACCCACTCGTCTGGCGCTTCATGAAACGAAGAGGTTGCTTTGGATCGGCGGCGGATCTGCCTGAGCGCCATGCGGCCGCGCCACGGCCCATGATTTCGTGGACCGCCTTGGCCACCTTTTTGGCTGCGCCGGCCCTTTTGGTGAGTAAAGCGTTCCTGCACTCGCGCGCGGGTTCGCGGCCAATCCCGAAGCTCGACCCGGAGTCCGACTCGTGAGCGCGCTCGCGACGTCGCGCTTCGCATTCGTCTATCCCTGTTACGGCGAGAGCGGAATTCCAACGCCGCCGAGACGGCTTTGCTTCGATTCCTGGCCTACATTGGATACGCTGCGGGCGCTGAAGGAATCAGGCAGTTCAATGGCCGGCGTGAACGCAGGTGCGGGAAACCGAGGTGAGTTCCAAGCCGTTGTTTGGCACTGCGCAAGGCCAGCACCGCAATAACAGCGTCAATAGCTAGCCGGCTAAGGCTGGGAAGTTGCCGTGGATCTTTAAGAACTGAACCTCCAATTTTACGCAGTCCAGGCTTACCTGCCGGTCCGATGTTTATGAGCGCTGCTCTCGGAAGAATTCGATGGGCAGGATTTAGAACAACGCGACAAGCAGCAAAGGGAATTCTGAATTCGGCAGCAATTCGGGCCACGATTTGCGACTCCATATCGGCCGCGACAGCCCCGGTGGTGGCATGGAAGTCCTGTCTCTGCTCAAAACTTGTGATGGGGGAAGCCACTCCAGCAATCGGAGAGTAGCCAGAGCCCGGGATCATCCGAAGGAGTTCCTCGGCCCAGAGGAGGTCACTTGGATAAGCTTCACCTTTCCCGGCAAACACCGACGAAGCGATAACAACCTTGCCCGGTCGAAGCTTCGGATCTAGCCCGCCGCATACGCCGAAGCTTATAACGCCGCGCGCACCCTGTCGGATGGCGTCACGTAGAAGAAAGGCGGTCCGGTCACCATCAGCGATCATCGCTGCCGTCCCGGCTATTCTGGCCTCAATTGCTAGTCCAACAACGGCGATCACAGCCTTCATGTCGGGGGCGCCAGTCTGATCCTCCTCTGCCTCATTTACGGTCACAAGCAGGGTCATCGCAGGCCTTCTGAATCGAAAGTGTCTCTAGATTTAGCTTGCGATCCGAAAGAAGGTAACTTGCGGGGCTGTGCGTTTCTGCGAAATCTATGCGGGTGTGCTTTCGCGGTCACTAATCGTGGATCAGGAATCGTGGATCAGGCAAACAGCGCCGCCCGCTCGGTTATTTTCAGGTAAGTGCCGCTCTCGTGCCGCCACAGCCAGCCGAGAGCGACGGCGCGCTCGATACCGGCGCGGAACTGCTCGCCACTGCCGGCAGCCGTCAGAAATGGCTCATTGACGCGTTCGATGAAGATACGGCCATCCTGCACCGCTTCGACGCCGTTCGCGGTCTCGACGATCCCGCGCGCGGCGGAATCGGGATCGGAGAAGGGTTGCCGCTCGACGAATTTCAGGCTGCCATCGTGATCTCGAGTGTGCCTCGAGCAGAAGCTGGACGGCCCTGAGATTGCCAGACCGCTGGCAGATCAGGGTAGCCGTTGTCCGTCGTAGTGAATGCGTCCCGAACAGCCTTGGGTCCAGCCCGATGCTTCCGATCCACTGCGATACGAGTCGCGCATATTGGCGGGTTGTCATACCGCGGTCAGGGCCACGACGCCCGGTGAACAAGAACTCGCCGGACCGTTTGCCGGTGGCCCTTAGATAATCGTCGACCGCCTGTCGGGTCTGCTCGCTCAATTCAAATCTGACGGGCCGCCCGGTTTTCTTCTGCCGGACCGTTGCGCGATCCGCCGTGTATCCGCCAGCGGCGACATCTTCGACCCGGATGGCGACGACATCACAGCCACGAAGCTTACTGTCTATTGCCAGATTGAACATGGCCAGGTCGCGAGCGCGGCCCTCGATCTCAAGCTTTGTCCGGATCGACCAGACATGTTTGGGTCGCAGCGGTGGCTTTTCCCCGGTGAGCTTTCCATTATTCCACGGCATTCGCTTGGGCTCAGGGGTAGCATTCACTTGAT
Source organism: Bradyrhizobium erythrophlei (assembly GCA_900129675.1). GTDB lineage: Bacteria > Pseudomonadota > Alphaproteobacteria > Rhizobiales > Xanthobacteraceae > Bradyrhizobium > Bradyrhizobium erythrophlei_A. Next base: position 5,766,510 of record FSRD01000001.1, read on the forward strand.
CCTGCATGGCCATACTCCTCGGCTCGGTTAAGAGACGAGAAGCATGTGCCACAGGATCAGGCGTTGGAATCAGGTCGGTTTTCGGGCCAAAGCAGACTTCGCGTAGGGCGTGGCGGCAAACAGCATGTAGCCAATGACCCAAACAGGACATGGCGCCGCGCCACCTATACAGCATGTCAGGAGCGAAATAGCCTATACTGGGTTCCAGCCGCGCCAATCGCGGCCAAGGGATTACGCGTGGCTAACAAGCCCAACCTTGGTTTGGGAGTGACCGCCAGATGAAGCATTGGATTCACTGGCTGCCCGGGCTCGACACTCTCCGTCGATATGAGACAGCGTGGCTTCCGCACGATATCTTCGCCGGGATCGTCCTCGCGACAATGCTGGTCCCGGTTGGAATTGCCTACGCGGTGGCATCGGGTTTGCCTGGCATCTATGGTTTGTACGCAACAATTGTGCCGTTGCTGGTCTACGCGCTCTTCGGCCCAAGCCGCATCCTCGTCCTGGGTCCGGACTCGGCGCTGGCAGGGGTGATCCTGGGCGTCGTCACTCCGCTGTCTGGCGGTGATCCCCTGCGGGCCGCGACGCTGGCCGGCATGATGGCGATCGTCTCGGGGATGGTATGCATCCTGGCTGGTATCGTGCGCCTGGGTTTTGTGACTGAGCTTCTCTCCAAGCCGATACGCCACGGGTATATGAACGGAATTGCGTTGACCGTGTTGATCAGCCAACTGCCAAAGCTCTTCGGTTTCTCTATTGAGAGCGAAGGACCCTTGCGGAGCTTATGGGCGATCGCCAGCGCGATCCTTGAAGGGCGGACAAATTGGGTAGCGTTTGGGATTGGGCTCGCCACGTTGATAGTTATCCTGCTTCTCAAGAACAGCAAGCGAATGCCCGGCATTCTGATTGCGGTCGTTGGGGCGACGGTCGTCGTCGGTGCGCTGGATCTCGGGGCGCTTTACGGCGTGAAGGTCCTGGGTCCTCTTCCTGAGGGTCTGCCGGGTTTCGTTGTTCCCTGGATCGGCTACGGCGATATTTTCCCGGTGCTGATCGGCGGTTGTGCAATAGCGCTGGTATCATTTGCCGATACTAGCGTGCTTTCACGTGCCTATGCCGCACGATTGGGGTCTCGGGTCGATGCCAACCAGGAGATGGTGGGGCTCGGCGCCGCCAATCTAGCGACAGGCTTTTTTCAAGGTTTCCCGATCAGCAGCAGCAGTTCGCGTACGCCCGTTGCGGAAGCCGCCGGCGCCTGCACTCAACTCACCAGCGTCGTTGGCGCGCTTGCCATCGCCTTGCTTTTGCTGGCCGCACCAAATCTCCTTCGGCATTTGCCCACCGCCGCATTGGCCGCTGTGGTCATCGCCGCGGCGATCGGCTTGATTGAGGTCGCCGACCTCAAACGAATCTATCGCATTCAGCGGTGGGAATTCTGGCTAGCGATCGTCTGCTTTGTCGGCGTAGCAGTGCTCGGAGTGATTCCAGGAATAGGTCTCGCCATCGGCATCGCCATCGCCGAGTTTCTATGGGACGCTTGGCGCCCACACTCCGCCGTTTTGGGTCGCGCCCACGGTGTCAAAGGTTATCACGACATCACCAGATATCCGGACGCACGGCGGATCCCCGGGCTGGTCCTGTTTCGGTGGGATGCGCCTCTGTTCTTCGCCAATGCTGAATTCTTCAAGGAACGTGTCCTGGATGCCGTGGCGACATCGCCGCCACCCGTACGCTGGCTGGTCGTTGCAGCGGAGCCGGTCACCAGCGTAGACGTCACAGCCTGCGACATGGTTGCAGAATTGGATCAGGCGTTGCACGCGCAGGGCATCGAATTGTGTTTTGCCGAACTCAAAGATCCCGTGAAGGACAAGCTGAAAAGATTTGGCTTGTTCGAGCAGCTTGGCGAGAATTACTTCTTCCCAACCATCGGCGTAGCCGTTTCTCACTATCTCGAAACCAACAATGTGGAGTGGGAGGACTGGGAGGACCAAACCAAAGGCTAGAGGTCATATGCCGGGTTTGAATACAATCGCGGATTGACTTCCGCTCTTGGCGTGCGCCGTGCAAAGGCGGCGCTTTCCAGTGGGTGCAAGCCCCACCCGGCAACCGCTCCAGCCGAAAGCAATCGGAGCAGTCATGGAGGTAACGACGTGGCTGAAGCCTTCGATTAGCGTGTCACGAATTGGTGACAGCGCGAGTGTGCAGGCCGCAACGCGAGTGAACGTCGAGCAAGCCTCGAAAAGGAAGATGTGTAGGCCGATCCGACTGCCATATCGGGGAAGGCTGAAACAGCTGGGTCATCGTTTTTGTGCGAAACGATGAGGTCCCTCACATAGCCGCGCGTAAGACGCATCAGCGGCTCTAAGAATTTTCGTTCGCCACCCGAAAAAGACTTTTGCAACAATATCGGTACCTTTGAGACATCCCGGCAGCCGCTTGGCATGTCTGCTTACCGGGGAAGACCGGAAGTGGCCGGTGCACGGTCAAAACGTCGCTAATGACCCAAGGCGGGCATCCCTTGATCTAGATCAACCCGGATGAGAGCCATTCCGTTTTCCCTACGCCTCAGTGTCTCTCAAAGGGTCCAAACGACCTCACTTAAAGTGCACCCGGTCTATTTGGGCTCAGCAATAAGATCGAGGGAGCGAACCATGAGTGCGACGAGAAGCATCTGGCTCGGGCTATTAGCATCTTCTGCCTTCGCAACAATTATGTCAGGTCTGCCGGCGGCCGCACAACAGATAACGGGCACACCGGGTTCACCCGGCGCCACGTCGACGATTGACGGAAAGTATCTTCCGCCGCCGCCGCCGAAGTTCGGCGGCGACATCAACCTTCAGGCCAGCCAGTCAAAACCGTTTTGGCCCGCCCGCGTGGTGCCGCCCAAGGGGGCGCCCAACGTGCTCCTGATCATGACTGACGACCAGGGTTATGGAGTTTCGGGGCAGGGCAATCGGGTGAAGATATCCGTGACAAAAGGCTGAAGTGCTGAATCTGTAGTCGTCCAGTGCGCCGCAGGAGGGGGACGATGATGGATTCCGAGGGGACACCGTTTGCAGAGGTTTCGGAGACGACGAGTTTTCTTCACCATTTCAGCGGGTTGCCGGATCATCGTCAGGCCGGCAAAGTGGATTATCCGCTCCCGGAAGTGCTGCTCCTGATTCTTCTGGCGGTTCTTGCGGGGGCGGAGGCGTTCACCGACATCGCGCGATTTGGCGAGCGGAAGATCGAGCTGCTGCGGCGGTTTCGGCCCTATGTGAACGGCACACCCTCGCATGATCATCTCGGCGATATCTTTGCCACGCTCGACGCCCGCGCCTTCCAGCTTTGCTTCGTGGCTTGGGTGGCGGCGCTGACGAACACACCCGCCGAGGTCATCGCGATCGATGGCAAGACGTCGCGGCGCTCGTATCAGACCAAGGGCTCGAAAGAGGCGATCCACATGGTCTCTGCCTTCGCCGCGCGGCAACGCATCGTTCTGGGCCAGGTGAAGGTGAACGAGAAGTCGAACGAGATCGTCGCCATCCCGGCGCTGCTCGACATGATGTCGATCGAGGGCGCAGTTGTGACGATCGATGCGATGGGCTGCCAACGCGACATCGCCACCAAAATCGTCGAGAAAAAGGCCGATTACATTGTCGCGCTGAAGGGCAATCAGGGAACCCTGCGCGAGGATGTCGAGGTTTTCGTCGATGAGCAGAAAGCCTTGAAATACAGGGATGCCACGATCAGCACGCACGAAACGGTCGATGCGGATCACGGCCGTATCGAGACCCGAAACTACACGGTAATCCACGATGTCGACTGGCTGCAGGCGCGCCACCAATGGCCGGGCCTGAACGCGGTTGTCGTGGTCGAAAGCCGGCGCGAAATCAACGGCAAGATCACCGACGAGACGCGCTTCTACATCACCTCGCTGGTGATGCCGGCCACCGCGGTCGGCCCGATGATCCGCGCGCACTGGGCCATCGAGAACTCCTTGCACTGGATCATGGACATGGTCTTTCGCGACGACGAATGCCGCGTCAGAACAGACAACGCCCCAGCCAACTTCGCAACCTGCCGGCACATCGCCTACAATCTCACCCGAAAGGCCCCAGGCAAGGATTCCATCCGCCTCCGGCGCAAAACCGCAGGATGGGACGACGAGTATCTCGCCAGCCTCATCGCCGCATGAAATCCTTCACCCGATTCCCCTGAGTTTCGGGGACGTTCGGCGGCATCATCCCGACGCCTGCGATGGATCGCATCGCGCAGATGGGCCTGCGCTACACTCAATTCCACTCCACGGCACTTTGCTCGCCGACGCGAGCGGCGCTGATCACCGGCCGCAACCACCACTCGGTGGGCTTTGGCATCATCTCGGAGCAGGCGACCGGCTATCCGGGTTACGACAGCATCCTTGGACCCGAGAATGCCACCATTGGCACGATCCTGAAACAGAACGGCTACGCCACCTCCTGGTTCGGCAAGAACCACAACACGCCTAGCTATCAGTACGGCGCGACGGGACCGTTCGATCAATGGCCCATCGGCATGGGCTTCGACTACTTCTACGGCTTCATGGGCGGCGAGACCGACCAGTGGACGCCGTATCTGTTCCAGAACACCACCCAGGTTTTCCCTTGGGTCGGAAAGCCCGGCTACAATCTGACAACGGACCTGGCCGATGATGCGATTGCCCACTTGCGGCAGCTCAATGCCGCCGCTCCCGATCAGCCGTTCTTCCTCTATTACGTGCCGGGCGGGACCCATTCGCCGGCATCAGCCGACCCAGGAATGGATCGACAAGTTCAAGGGCAAGTTCGACATGGGCTGGAACGCCCTGCGCGAGCAGATTTTCGCCAATCAAAAGCGGCTTGGCGTCATCCCCGCCAACACCCAGCTAACAGCCTGGCCGGATGACCTGAAAAAATGGGAAACGTTGACGGCCGACGAGAAGAAGCTGTTCGCAAGGCAGGCTGAGGTGTTCGCCGGTTATGCCGCCTACACCGACCACGAAATCGGTCGCGTCATTCAGGAAGTCCAGGACGAAGGCAAGCTCGACGACACCCTGATCATCTATATCAGCGGTGATAACGGCACGAGCGCGGAAGGCACGACCGTCGGCACGCCCAACCAATACACCGCCTACAATGGCATTTTGGACCTGCCGGTCGCCGAGCAATTGAAGGCGTATGACGCCTGGGGCTCGGCAGCGACCTATCCGCACATGGCGGTGGCTTGGTCATGGGCGTTTGACACACCGTTCAAGTGGACGAAGCAGGTCGCGTCGCACTTCGGCGGGACCCGACAGGGCATGGCGATCTGTTGGCCGAACCGCATCAAGGATGCGGGCGGCATCCGCACCCAGTTCCACCACATGATCGACATTGTGCCGACCATCCTTGAGGCAACCGGCATTCCGGCACCGCTAATGGTCAACGGCATCGCGCAGAAGCCAATCGAAGGTGTCAGCATGACCTACGCCTTCGACAAGTCGAGCGCCAACGTTCCGTCCGCGCGAACGACGCAGTATTTCGAGATGTTCGCCAACCGCGCGATCTATCACGACGGTTGGATAGCGGCGACAACGCCACCTGCGCCGCCCTGGCTCCTGGGCACCGCCAAGCTGCCCGAAGACGTCGTCAACGGCTACAAGTGGGAACTCTACAATATCGCCGAGGATTACTCGGAGAGCAACGACCTCGCGACCAAGATGCCTGACAAGCTGCGCGAGCTGCAGGAGCTGTTCATGGTGGAAGCGACAAAGTACAACGTGTTTCCACTGGATAATTCGGTGCTTCCACGCTTCATCGCACCCCGCCCAAGCGCGACCGCAGGTCGGAACACCTTTACGTACACGGGCGAGATATCTGGTCTGCCCGAGAGCGATGCACCCAGTATCCTGAACAGGTCCTACACAATCACCGCCGAAGTGGACATTCCGGACATTGCCGGCGCCACCGTTGGCCGTGCGGGTTCGGCAGGCAGCAGCGAAGGCATGATCGTCACTGAAGGGGGACGCTTCGGTGGCTACGGCCTGTATCTGCTCAAGGGCAAGCCAGTATTTCTCTACAACTTCCTCGATCTCGAACGCTTCCGCTGGGAAGGCCCGGACGCGCTCACACCCGGCAAGCACACCATCGTGTTCGACTTCAGATACGATGGACCCGGTTTCGGCAAAGGCGGCACGGGTGTCCTGAAGGTGGACGGCAAGGACGTCGCGACCAACAAAATTCCGCACACCATTCCGTTCATCATTGCCATCGAGGAAACCTTCGACGTGGGTGTAGATACCCGGACCGGCGTTGAAGACAAGGACTATCAGGTGCCCTTCCGCTTCACCGGCAAGCTTGACAAGCTCACCCTCAAGCTCGCGCCGGTGCAGCTAACCCGCGACGAGCATCAGGTCATTCGGCACGCCCGCGCCGACGCGGACAACTGATGTTACGGTAATCCGGCCGGCGTCCTTTTCTCGGGGGCCCGGCCGGACGTTGGCGTGCCGATGTCCAGCGAAATCCGTCGAACATCGCGTGGCGCGGTTCAGTGGACGCTGAACGCTGACCGCAGGACGGGCAAGCTCGCGAGAACTGTCCAACTTGGTCGATACCAGGAAAGTCTATCTTGATGCCCTCGCACAGCACTATCACACCAAGGAAAAGAAGAAGGCAGGGGAGTTAAAACAAGGGGTTATAAGAACCCTGGATGTGATGAACGAGGAATTTACCAGGGTGTGGACTCATAAGCGCGTAGCCAAATCCGAATGGCTGCGAGCTTGATGAAGGCAAGGTAGTTTGCGGCGAGTTTGTCATACCGGGTGGCGACACGCCGGCATTGCTTGATCCTGTTGAAGAAGCGCTCGACCAAATTGCGCGCCCGGTACAGATATGGGCTAAAACAGATTGGGTCTTTACGATTTCGCTTCGGAGGAATGTTGGCCCACGCACCGTGTTCACCGGCGAATGCTCTGATCCAGTCCGCGTCGTATCCTCGATCAGCAAATGCCCCTCGAACAGTGACCACGCATTTTATGAAGGAGCAGGCGTTACTGGAGAACGTCCATGAAACAGATGAGTTTGAGGACATTTGCGATTGCAACCTTTGCCTTCGCGTGCGCTACGTTGCTCTCGTTCAGCTGGTCTGAACAGAGCGGCGTCTCGCTGTCAGTCGAGAGCGCGCAGGCGCGGATCGGTCGCCCATTGCCCCCCTAAGCGTTGCCGGCGTTGCGCGTCGCCACTACCCGGTGCGGCGTACGGCTATCGCTGCCAGTAGAAGCACAAACGATATGACCGGGGCGGCTCAGGGGCCGCCCCTGGGAGGCACAAAACATAACCTCCGCAAGCGAACGTACGAGGCGCAGGGCCTGATGCGTCAATAATTCCAAAGACGAGGAACTGGTCAACGACTACCGAATAGATTGTGCATAGCCGCTGTCGAGCCACTTCCAGTAAGTTGAAAAACAAAAGAGCTGGAAGGCGGACGCTTGCGCGCGCAATCCTCGCAAACCTCTTCTCCTGCGACACCGGAACGGTTAAATGCAACCGACCAGAATACACTCACGGACATGAGGGTTGATCTGGTAAAGGCCGCGTTGCAGCTGACACCTGAGCAGGAAAAATACTGGCCGGCTGTAGAGAGCGCTATTCGTACCAGTGCGGAGGATCGGAGAGCCCGTATTGCAAAAATCCAGGAAACAGTGGGTAGATCGGCCGACCAAAGCCGCATCGAAGTCATGCGCAATCGTGACCCCATCGCTTTTTTGCAGCGACGCTCGTAAGTATTGGCTCAACGATCAGCCGATTTGGATAAGCTCGCCGAGGCGTGGCAGCCACTCTACAATACGCTTAGCCAAGAACAGAGGCAGCGCAGGGCGGCGCTCGCGATCTTTGTAGTCCGCGAGATGAGTGATGCCGTAGAGCTGCGCCGTGCACAGTTTCAGGACAACGAGGACTGAAGCAAAGTAGTTCGATGCTTAGGCTTAAATAGCCGCGTTTGCTCCGACCATTTTACGGCGGCAGGCAAGGCCGACATCCCCCAGCGGGTTCAATGCTGGCAACCGTAAGTCCGCTTCTGGCACCTTTGGGACATGCCGACGGTCACCGAGAATGTCTGTTTATCGGGTGCAAACCGGAAGTGACTGGCAGAGGGTCAAACCGGAGCTTTTGACCCAAGGTCCGGCCGCGCGTTGCAAGAAGATTTCGTCGAATTGGCGGCGGCGGTCTTGCATCAATGTATCCGGCCTCTGATTGGAGCATGTGGTGCTCCGGGCCATCATGGATATCAGCGCGCGTGCGTTCTAATTAGCGGACAGGCCTCGATTGGGCCATTTGGGTCACCAGTGTTCGCACGCGCTCGGAAGACCGAACCTCCATCTCGTCTCATCCTCTCGCAGACCTCGGCTGGAAACTGTTGATAGGGTTACGTCATCGCTTGCTCCTCATGTCGCGCAGTTCCTTTGTTCGAGCCAAGGGCCGTTCCTTCGTCCCGGCCCGCAGAACGTCGATCGCGTCGCGCGCAGGGGCGGTCAAGGCCGGCCGTCGCGCTTGGCTTGCGGCGGGCGCCGGCGTTGCCAGGCTGCGCCTTGACCGCGCCGAGCACGGCGCGAGGATCACGCGGGTCGGACGCCTGCATCATCGGTCCTCGTCAGCTCGAAGGCGCGTCCTTTGGCCAGCACCGCCCAGGCGATCCGGGCAAGCTTGTTGGCGAGCGCGATCGCCAGCACGTTGTGGTGCAACCGCCTCTTGGCGGCTTCGATCCAGGATTTGAGCCCGTAACGTTCCCAGTCCTTTATCCTGACCAGCACAACCCATGCCGCCTGCACGAACAGAACGCGCAGGTAGCGATTGCCGCGCCTCGAGATTTTGCCGAGGATCGTGCGGTCTCCCGTCGAGATCTGCTTGGGCACCAGTCCGAGCCAGGCGCCGAAGTCGCGGCCTTTGGAGAATACGTCTCCAGTGCCGATCGCGGCCACCATGGCGCTCGAAATGATCGGCCCGATGCCGGGCACCGTCATCAGGCGCGAACATGCCTGATCTTGACGGGCCAGTGCTTCGATCTCGCCGGAGAGGCCATCGATACGCTGATCCAGCCGGCGCCAGTCGCCTGCCAACTCCTCGATGACATGCAACATGCGGGGCGACAGGGCATCGGTGCGCGTTGCAAGGATGGTGGGCAGTTCCGTGCGCAGGAAGCCGATCCCCTGACGCACGGCGATCCCGCGTTCCAGCATGAAGGCGCGAATCTGATTGATGATACCGGTGCGTTGCGAGACCAGCCGCTCGCGCACCCGATGCAGTGCCTGCAGATCCAGTTGCTCCGCGGTCTTGGTCGCCACGAACTTCATCGTCGGGCGCTGCACGGCTTCGGCAATCGCTTCGGCATCATTGAAGTCGTTCTTCTGTCCCTTGCTATAGGGGCGGACATATTTGGCCGGCATCAACCTGGCGTCGTGGCCAAGCGATGCGAGTTTGCGGCTCAGGTGATGGGCGCCGACGCAGGCTTCCATGCCGATCAGGCAAGGCGGTATATTGGCGAGCCGCGCTTCCACTTGGCCACGCGACCACTTTTGCCGCAGCACGATGGCGCCGCGCGCATCGTGGCCCACGACGTGGAACGAGTTCTTGCCGATATCGATGCCGATCACGGCGATCGCGGTATTGGGTATCTGAGACATGGCGTGCTCCTTGTCTTTGGCGCCCCTTGCCAGCTTCGCTTGCTGGCGGGGCAGGAGCACGGCCGGACCATCCCATTACCGGAGCTTTTGACCCACATTAACGGAAATCGCCTCGTTGCTGTTCGGTCTGCCCGCAATTGAAGTCGAGCCTACGTTGGCGGTTCACCGCCCAGCGTACCTCTAATGCAACAACCAGTTTTCAAGAAACGGCAAGGTGCATCTGATCGCGGAGGGGGCAGCTCTGCTGACCTTCCAGACGCCAGCCTCGCTCACAATCAATCCCGAGCGTTCAGGAGATGCTCGTTTCATGATGTTGTTTGCCGCGCGGCGCTCGCTTGTGGCATTTCCGCCCTACTGACTGCATCGAGTGATGTCCGGTCGAGGGCAGCGAAAGAGATGTGCTCGTACTGATTTTTGGAGAGAGCGATTGACACAAGTCAGTATCGGGCTGGTCACGCGGATGTTACGGAAGTTTGTCGTCACGCGTTTTGTTTTCGATCTTTTGCCGTATTCTTGTGCAGCGTACTCTACGTTAAGACCGAACGCGGGAGCAGCCCGGCATTCTGAGCAGCGCGAGGGCTGGCTCGAGGCTAAACTCGATCTCGATCCAGCACAGCTTGTTAACGGAAGCGCTCGCCGGAAGATCGTGCCGTCTTCCGATGACTTCTCAACATAAATTCTGACAGGAGAACGCAATGGCACGGCTGCCAGTGATTGCTGCAGCAGTTCTCGCGATTGCTGCATCTGCCCCAGTGATTTGTACGACAACAAGCCCAGCATCAGCTCAGGGATGGCGCGACAGAGATGGCGATACGGACCGTGATCTGCGCGATCTCCTCAGGGACAGGATACGGACGCGGCAGGATCTGCGGGATCTCATCGTCGACCTTATTCAAGACCGGCAAGACATGCGGGGGCGCCTGCGCGAGCGGATCGGCGAGCGCATCGCCGAGCGGCGCGGAGGTGGCGAGGAGGGAGACTGCCGAAACCGAGATGAAGACGAGGATGGTGGAGGCTGGCGCGGGCGCCTGCGCGAGCGGATCGGCGAGCGCATAGCCGAGCGGCGCCGTGGCGGCGAGGAGGGAGACTGCTATTTCCTCACCCGGAGCTTGCGGGCCCAGGACGGGGATTTGCTCGTCATCGTTCGCCGGCGCGTGTGTCGCGACTGAGCATGGTCCCGAAACGGCCTGCTCTGATCTGATCGCGCTTGGCGTCGGTGTTCGGAAACATCATGCTCCTGCAATGAGCCAGAGCGGGATGACGATCCGACGAAAGTCATCGCGCTTTTGGGTGGTGCAACTCAACTTGCTCAAAAGTGGAGACCTCCGATGAACAGGGCCTTTGTCATCACGGTTGTGCTTATGCTTAGCCCGTTCCCCGCCTTCAGCCAGACCGCCCCCGGCGGCGAGGGGCATGACTCTTCCTACTCCCGAAAGGATCGTGATCTGGAGGATATCCTCCGCGGGATCGGCGACTACGGTCGCGAGGGGCTGCGCCGCGGCGGCGCCGCCTTCTTCTTGCGCAGCGGCGACGCGATGGTGGCCGTACGCTGCGACCCGCAGGACTCCATGAAAACATGCGTAGATGCCACTCTCACGCTGCTGGACCGGGCCCGATCGATGCAGCCGTCAGGCGCCGCGCCGGGCGGCACTCCCGGGGGGCAGCCTCCGCCCCGATGACGGTCTGGACAGTGTGGCTGGGTTTGCAGACGGCTCGGTCGCTGTAGCTTGGGATTCCCAAGCCGCATCGCCTCGTTCTGATCGCCGACGTCGGAAATGGTCGCTGGCCGCGTGGCGTTGCCATCCGATCAACGTCAGTCGATTGCCGTCATGAAAACGGCCGCTTGGTCCCGCGCAGCTGGGATGGCAGGCTCCCCGGCGTTTCGTCGAGTCCGCGGCGCCGGCAGAATCTCCTCGATCGCAAGTCGCGCCTCGCGCAGCTACGTCCCAAAGTAAAGGACGGTATCTTCAACGAGCACATCGAGGGCGAAGGCCCGGCCGGGATGAGGGCTTGCACCTGAAAGATGCTGCCTGCCGCGGTGCATGAGTCCGGAAGTGGCACCTTTGAGACATGCCGCAGTGGCCGCCCTATGTCCGTTGTTGGGGGCAGAGCGGAAAACATATGCTTCCGTTGAGCTTTTCAGCTTTTGGACCCGGACCGGACATTCACGTGCGGATTACCGTTCAGCCTCTCAACAATTTAGAACTCATTTCAAGCGCGCCAGCCTTGCGCGGGGGTTCGTGCGCTCCGTGACATGCAATTGGAAGCCCATCGCATCCAAAACGCCCAAAACGGTCTTGAAGTTTGGATGCTTTGCTCCTCCCGCAAAGGCGCGATAAACGCTCCCCCTTTCAATTCCAGATTGGTGCGCAAGGTCTGAGATGTTGTGCACACGGGTGGCGACGCCAATGGCCTGACAGATTTCGTTGATGTCCGCCGTCTCAAGCGCGTGATTGATGTAATCCGCAATCGCGCGGCGGCTCGATTGGGGCGTGATGGATCGCGTTGCGGTCTTTTCAGACATATTCTTTCCAACAAATAGGCCGGCATAATTGCCGGCCTATTTTACTGGAAAAGCGTAGGTAGGAGGAGGTCAGTATTTCGCCGCGACAGGAGGAGTTCCCCAGCCGCCGAAGCGGTAGTTCACCCGTACGGTGACCATATCGACGTCCTGACTGATCCGGTTGAGCGCACCAGCAACGATGGGATTGACCACCGAGAATGAGTTGTTTGAGTTACCCATAAACAGATGGTCGTATTCAATACCGGCAGACCAGTTCGGTGCGAAGCCATACTCCCAGCCGACGCCCACGGTGCCGCCCCAGCGCGTGTTGCTTGCCGCGGCCAGTTCAGCGCCGGTAAGCGTGCTAAGTATGCTAAAACGATTGCTCGTCACCGCCCCGCCGCCCTTCACGTAGAACAGTGACGCGTTCCAAGCGTAACCAATCTGACCCGTGAAAAGGCCGATGCCGTCAGTTTTCACGCGGGTCGAGAACGCGGGATTGATGATGCTGAGTCGCGTGTTGCTGAGATCCGCCCAATCGCCCTGGGCCTCCAGGCCGACCACCCAGCCACCGCCCCACTGCCAGCGATAACCGATCTGGCCGCCGACGACGCCTCCGGATCGGTCGCGGCAACCGTCAGCAATGAATGTTCCAGCTACCCCCACGAAATCCACGCAGTTGCGGCTCTGACCCCAGCCGCCGTTGGCGCCGATGTAAAAGCCGGTCCAGTCGTAAATCGGGGCCACCACCGGAGGCGGCGCTTTGGTGTACGGACGTGCAGCCAAATCAGCAGCCGAGGCGGGCGCAGCCACGCCGAGCAATGCTACTAGACCAACCGTCCCCAGCAAAAACTTCTTCATCACAATTTCTCCATCCGTCGCTTTTGCGACCGCTGTACTTTGTTGCACTGCACTTCAAAATTGCAGCCTGAACTCTAAATGATTTGGTCCCAAATTTCCGTGACTTAACCGCCACAGTCCATTTTTCAATTATGGCAGCAAGATGCAATCGAAGGGCGGTTTCCGTCACACCGGTCAAGGTTCTCGATGTAAAGCCAACTTGCCACGACCTAGGTCACGAGGGCTAACCGAACTCGGAAACGGCTTCCAGTGATGGCGTGTCGAGGCGCAATCGTTGCGCTGAATTCATGACTTGAGGACGGGGAACTCCTGAGCTCGCTACTTACTTGGACGCTGTGGGGTGCGCCCGAACGACCGCCCTTGGCACAAAACGGAGCTAGCGTGATGTCCGGTTTGAGTCTGCAATTCGCCAGATAGCGGACATGGGTCGAGCCGCGCTCACGAACCTTGATTTATGAGTACACGGCCCTAACAAGGACGATCTGCTTCAGGCACAAGGAATGGTCGTGTATTACTTGCTCTTCAAGGGCGCGGTCGAGGCGGACCAGCTCGACAAGATCACGAGAAACAAACTCCTCAATTTCAGACAAAAGAGCTAACGGACAACCGCGAGGCGGCAGTTAGCAACTATCCTTCCGCCTCCTTTGACTTACTCGAGTTTCGTTGAACCAACAGGGTACGAACGACGCATCCAGCATCAAGTAGCGATACAGGGTCTTGTGTTCGACCTTGCGTGTATTTCCAATGAAATTTGATGGGGCGCGGAATAATGAATGCAGGCGCGCGGCACGGGTCTGTCGCCTGAGAGCGATTTGTCGAAGGGGTTCAAGGTGATTTGCCCTGGCAAGCCCCTTCTAAGAAAATAATCCTTTTCCCAAATCAGGATTAAAAACCCAGCCATCTCATCCCTCACGAGGGGCGTATCCGGATCGTCATATACGTTGGGATGAGATGCGGTGGACGCGGCAGCGTCGGGCGCGCTTTGGGTTCGCAGGGCAGGCTTCACGTCTGTGAGCGAACAGAAGGCGCGACAGACGAACGGCGCTGAAGCGTACGGCAAAACCGTGTGGTCCTGGCACCCGTTGCTGGTGTCAAGTCGGCGGAGGTTTTTCGAGCCCAACCGGGCGCGGCAATTCCTTCAATCCGCCGATGACGGTGACAAGGCGAATTCGTCGCCGAGGAGAGCACGGCATAAGCCGTAAAACCATTGTGCAGGGAATGCCGGAATGCTCCGACTGTACCTGTATGCTCGTGTGCGCTTGCTATGTGCATTTTTGCACGCGAGACCGCGGGTGCAGCGTGCACCCGGCGTTCCCTGCGCCCTCGCTTCTCAGGGCGAGAACCTCTTGCACGACTCGGGCGTATCGCGCCGCGAGGTCGTGAAGGTATGTTTGCAATTGGACGCTGACGGCGCTCGATTTCGGATCTCCGCGCAACGTCGCGATCGTTGTTGCCGCACAAATCTGTGATCGGGCCACGGACTTGCGCGATCGTATCGCGCCGCACATCATGGACCGTCCTGGCCAACCGGATCAGTCGCGTTATCTCAGAGGCGCGGAAAAATGGATAGGCAATCATGCGGATCGAAAACGTCGCCGACCTCATCGCGGAAACGCTGGTTCAGGCAGGGGTCAAACGCGTCTTTGGCGTGGTCGGTGACAGTCTGAACGGTCTGACCGACGCGTTGCGCAAACGGAAAACGATCGACTGGATCCACGTCCGCCATGAAGAGGTGGCCGCCTTCGCAGCCGCCGGCGAAGCGCAGATCACGGGCCAACTCGCGGTATGTGCGGGCTCGTGCGGTCCGGGTAATCTTCACCTCATCAACGGATTGTTCGACGCTCACCGCAGCCGCACCCCGGTGCTGGCGATCGCCGCGCAGATTCCTTCCGGTGAAATCGGGGGCGGCTACTTCCAGGAGACCCATCCGCAGGAATTGTTTCGGGAATGCAGTCACTACTGCGAACTGGTCTCCGATGCGGCGCAGCTCCCATACGTTCTGGAGAACGCTATTCGTGCCGCTGTCGGGCGGCGTGGCGTCGCGGTTCTCGTCATCCCCGGCGACGTCGCACTGCGGCCGGCGCCCAAGCGTGGCATTTCACCAAATGCCGGACTGCTGCCGACAGCGCCTGTCGTTCGGCCTGCCGAACCGGAGTTGACCGCGCTGGCCGAACTCTTGAACGGTGCCAGGCGTATCACGCTGTTCTGCGGCCGCGGCTGTGCCGGCGCCCATGACCGCCTGATGCGGCTTGCCGAGACGCTCAAGAGCCCGATGGTGCATGCGCTTGGCGGCAAGGAGCACGTCGAGTTCGATAACCCCTACGATGTCGGCATGACCGGGTTTATCGGCTTCTCGTCCGGCTATGCAGCGATGCACGCCTGCGACGTGCTGCTCATGCTGGGGACGGACTTTCCCTACAAGCAGTTTCTGCCGGCCGACGCGAAAATTGCCCAGATCGACATCCGGCCCGAGAATCTGGGCCGCCGGTGCAAGCTCGATCTCGGCATTGTGGGTGACGTTGGCGCCTCGATCGACGCGCTGCTGCCGAGATTGTCGGCCAAGACCGACACCAAACATCTCGACGACAGCCTGAGCCACTACAAGAAGGCCCGCGCAGGACTGGACGAACTTGCCCGCGGCACGCCCGGCCAAAAGCCGATCCACCCGCAATATCTGGCGCGCCTGTTGAGTGAACTGGCGTCCGAAGACGCGGTCTTCACCGCCGACGTCGGCACGCCAACCATCTGGGCGGCGCGTTATCTTGTCATGAACGGGCGGCGGCGCCTGGTCGGATCATGGGTTCACGGTTCGATGGCCAACGCCATGGCCCATTCGATCGGCGTTCAGGCCTCGCAGCCGGGGCGGCAGGTCATTTCGATGTCGGGCGATGGCGGATTCGCCATGTTGATGGGTGACCTGATCACGCTGACGCAGATGAAGTTGCCCGTGAAGGTCGTGATCTTCAACAATGGCGTACTCGGTTTTGTGGCGCTGGAGATGAAAGCCGCAGGATTTATCGAGTCCGGCGTTGAATTGCAAAATCCCGATTTCGCGGCCATGGCCCGCGCAATGGGTATTCACGCCGTGCGGGTCGACGACCCGGGAGACCTGCCATCTGCGATCCGCGACGTATTCTCCCACGATGGCCCGGCAGTCCTCGACGTCGTCACTGCGACGCAGGAACTGTCCATGCCGCCGACGATCACCGTGGAACAGATCAAGGGCTTCAGCCTGTGGGTGCTCAAAGCCGTGATGAGCGGCCGCGGCGACGAGGTCTTGGACCTGGCAAAGACCAATCTGTTATCGCGTTGACATGAACCGGCGCTGGCGGCGCTAGCTCAGCCCTTCATAGACCATGAAGCCGCGGGCGATCGCGAGCTTGCGCAGGGCACGGGGAACCAGTTTTTCCGGCCGGTGCAGATAGCGCCACGAGGTCAGCCTGAAATCCCGCAATTTACCCAGATCGCCTTCGAACGGCGCCAGCGATCCGGTCAGGCTGATCGGCGCATGCGCGCGGTTGTTGAACGGCAGCAGCAGCAATTCCAGATGGGCCGGCCGGCCGTCTTCGGAGGTGGCGGTGATGCCGGCGACGGCGGCCAGCATTTCCTCGGCAACGCAGGTGATGACGTCTTCGATCTCGCGCCGGCCGTCTTCCGCAAACAGGCCGGAGAAGCTTCGATCCTTCAGATCGCGGCCGAGCAGGGCGCAGACCCGGGTTCCAGCCACCCGAAAGGGATAGCCGGCGTCGTTATCGTAGGAGAGCACGAAGATATCGCCGAGCAGTTCGCGTACCGACCCGGGCTCGATCTCGCTGCGGTCCGGTGCGCGCGCATTGCCGCGTTTCGCGTCCCAATAGGCAAAGAACTCGCGGCTTGACGGATGTTTCATATCTAATCCTTGCCCAGCGCCTGCCTCGGTGGGACACATCTGTCCCGCTTTTGCGCACGCGCCTTGCCTTGTTTGTTGTGCAGGACAGGCTTTGCAGCGTCCATGCCGCAGCCGCGTTTTGGGGCGGCTTTGCGTTGTTAACGTTAAGTTAACTATGAGCTTGGCGATCGCCGTCCGGCGCGAGTAGGGTGGAACGCATCGGGTCGCGCCGGCTTATCTCCAGGTTATCGGCGCGGTTGGTACACAGGTGGCGTCAAACAGTTTGGTCATCGCGCGGGAAGGGTGGGGATGTGTCCCCGTTCCCTTGGGCGCGCGAGAAGATCGGCACATCAGGGAGGGCTTTCTCAGGGCCCTCCCTTTTTCGTTGCGATTTGTGCACTTGCACAGTGCGGGCAAAGCCGCCTATCTCAGTCCATTGCTCGCCGAGCTATCCGTCTGAGGTCCTGGACCCCTTGGAATCCAAATTCGAATCTCCGCCAGAATTGCCGCCGGACACCCCGCGCGAGCCGATCCTGACCCTGCCGGGTGCGCTGACCGCCTATGTCGCGCTGATCGCGGTCATTCACCTGCGGGTTCTGTTGCCGTTGGAATTTGAGAATTGGACGGTGCAGGTCTTCGGTTTCATTCCGCAGCATTACGCATCGACGCTGCTCGACGTCACCTATCCCGGCGGCGCCGGCGCCAAGGTCTGGACCTTCGTCACTTACTCGCTGCTGCACGCCAATCTTAGCCATATCGGTTTCAACGTGCTGTGGCTGTTGCCGTTCGGCAGCGCGCTGGCGCGCCGGTTCGGTGCTGTCAGGTTCTTCCTGTTCATGGCGGTGACGGCCGCGGCGGGCGCGCTGGCGCATCTGCTGACCCATGAAAATGATCCCGTGGCGATGATCGGCGCCTCGGCATCGGTATCCGGCACCATGGCGGCGGCCATTCGTTTTGCCTTCGTGCGGGGAAGCTTCCTCTCGTTCAGCCGGGGCGACGCCGACGCCGCGGCAAAAGTACCGGCGCTGTCGCTGGCGCGCGCGTTGCGCAACGGGCGCGTGCTCGGGTTTCTGGCGGTCTGGTTCGGCGTCAACATCATCTTCGGGATCGGATCGATTGCGATCGGCGCCGACGGCGCCAGCGTCGCCTGGCAGGCGCATATCGGCGGATTCCTTGCCGGGCTGATGCTGTTTTCGCTGTTCGATCCGGTGCCGCGCGCAGCAGAGCATGCGTCGCGGGACGGATCGGACCAAGTCTGATTGGCAAGTTTGACGGCTGCGTCTGATCGCCGCTTGCGGCGCGGGGCGATTTCATCCATCATCTTCGAATGTTGTGACGAACACAAAGCCTGCTGCCGTGCATGACAGCCGTGCTTGCCTATCGCGCCCCGAAACGAAACCGGTGCGGCGCTGTTGATTGAAGACTCGCGAACAAAGTCGAGCCCTTGAAAGGGCACGAACGGATTCAGGGAGACGACAATGACGGTACGTTCAATTCTCGATACCAAGGGCCATCAGATCCTGAGCGTCGAACCGGACGCCAAACTCTCGGCTGCCATCAAGACCCTGGGCGAGCGCAAGATCGGCGCGGTGCTGGTGATGAACCAGGGCCGCCTCGAAGGCATCCTGTCGGAGCGCGACATCGTACGCGTGCTCGGCGAACGCGGTGCAGCAGTGCTCGACGAGCCCGTCAGCGCCGTCATGACGCGCAAGGTGGTCAGCTGCCGTGAGTCGGACACGGTTGCCGGCCTCATGGAGATGATGACGCTGGGCAAGTTCAGGCATTTGCCGGTGGTCGAGGATGGCAGGGTGGTTGGCCTGATTTCGATCGGCGACATCGTCAAGCGCCGCGTGCAGGAATATGAGACCGAGCAGGAAGCGCTGCGCGATTACATCAAGACGGCCTGATTATTCCTTGTTATTCCTTGGCCTTTTCGACCGCCGTTTCGGCATCGCGCGGCGACGGTGGCGCCAGGATGTGGATCGACTCCTGAATCGAATCGATGGCGCGCTCGGCTGCCCGCACGCCGTGGGCGATCAGGTCGTCGGCGCGGTGAAAATCGAACCAGCCGATCTCGCCGACCCGGGGCGAGATCAACAGGTCGGGCGGGTCACCGGCGAGCCTCGCGCGGGTGATGCGGTCCTGCATGATGTTGAAGGCATCGACCATGACGCTGGAGATGCCGGGCCGGCCGCCGCCGCCGAAGAACTCGCGCTTCATGGTGCGTTCGGCGGAGAAGAATTTTCCAAGGCCGCGTTTCGGCGGCTCGGGTTCCGCCTCCGGTACGACGGAGACGTCGGCCGACGGGCCGTGCGAATAGATCGTCGTGCCATGGGCGAAGATGTCGCTGGAGAGATTGGCGGCGATGACGATTTCCGCGCCAAAGGCGCGCGCCGCCGACACCGGCACCGGATTGACCAATGCGCCGTCGACCAGCCAGCGGTCGCCGACCAGCACCGGCGAGAAGATACCGGGCAACGCATAGGAGGCGCGCAGGCCATCGACGATGCGGCCATGGGTCAGCCAGATCTCGTGGCCGGTGCGCACTTCGGTCGCCACGGCGGCGAATTTCACTGGCAGGTCCTCGATCAGGGCCTGTCCCATCGCCGCCTCGAGCTGGGCGGCGAGCTTGGCGCCGCCGATCAGGCCGGAGCCGTTGAGGCGGATGTCGAGATAGCCGAGGATGTTTCGCGGCTGCAGGCTGCGCGCCCATTGCTCCAGCGTGTTGAGATGCCCGGTGGCATAGGCCCCGCCGACCACGGCGCCGATCGATGTTCCGACCACGATGTCGGGAATGATGCCGTGGGCTACCAGGGTGCGGACGATGCCGATATGGGCGAGCCCGCGCGCGGCGCCGCCGCCCAGCGCCAGCCCGATCACCGGCCGGCGGATACTGCCGAGTCCTACCTTGTCGCGGCCGTCGGAGCCCTTTTGGCCGCGGCCCATCCAGTTGTCCAACACCAAAACTCTCCTGCGGCCGACGATACGCGCCGCGACGCGACCCCGCCAGATTCGCCCCCAGGCATTTCCGTATGCATGGTTTATGCCCAGCGAAAGCTGGCCTAGGCAGGGAATGTGACTGGACCACGACGGCTGACTAACATTTGGGCCTTCACACCGGTTCCATGGTCGCCTGCCTTAGTCCGGTCTGGAGGCTTGAATTTGCCGCGTTTTCGGTGAAAAGCATGGCCATGACTTCGCGGGGTAACGGTATCGGTGGATACGGGCGGGCCGGGCGGCTTTTCCCGGCGATTGCGCTTGCGACCGCGCTCCTGATTCCGGCCTCAGGCTCAGCCCAGATGTTCAGCGACCGCCCGCCGCCGGTGCCGCCGGCTTCGATCCCAGATGCGCCGTCGGGTCCGGCGATGAATCTGGCGCCGCCCTCCGGGCCGGCATCGATCCCGAGCTTGCCGGCGCCGTTGACGCAACCGACCATCGTGCAGCCGTCGATCGCCACCGTCCCGCCGGTGGTGCCGCCGCCGGGCGCGCCCACCGCGGGCCAGGCGGTGCTGTCGCTGACGGCGCGTTACGGCAAGGATCTGCCGGTCATCAACAGCGGGCTGGTGTGGCGGGTATTCGCCGACAAGCCCGATGACAGCGGCATCTTCAAGTTGATCCGCGAGGAGCGCGGCGCGACGCCGAACATCGTGCTGCCGCCGGGCAACTATGTCGTTCACGTTGCGCTTGGTCTCGTCAGTGCGGTGCGCACCGTGAGCCTGAAGTCGGAGACCGACCGCGAATCCTTCGTGCTGCCGGCCGGCGGACTGCGCATCGAGGGCCGTGTCGGCACGTCTAAGATCCCGCAGAACCAGATTTCGTTCGCGATCTTCAAGGGCAGCCAATTCGAAACCTCCGAGCGCGGTGCGCTGGTGCCCAACGTCGCGGCCGGCGACGTCGCGCTGCTGCCGGAGGGAACCTACTACATCGTTTCCAACTACGGCGACGCCAATTCCGTGGTGCGTTCGGATATCCGCGTTCAGGCCGGCAAGCTCACCGACGTGATCGTCACCCATCGCGCCGCGGTGATTACGCTGAAACTGGTCAGCGACAAGGGCGGCGAGGCGCTGGCGAACACCGCCTGGTCGGTGATTACGCCGGGCGGCGACGTCATCAAGGAATCGATCGGCGCGTTTCCGCGCGTGGTGTTGTCGGAAGGCGAATACCGCGCCATCGCCAAGAACGAGGGCAAGGTGTTCGAGCGGCCCTTCAACGTCGTCAACGGCGTCGACGGCGAAGTCGAGGTCGTCGCGCGGTAAATTTCTTTGAACTGTCATAGTTTCTAACGCCGACTAACCATCGCGCGACTTTAAACTGTCATAATTGCCGCACCGGCGTACCGCGCCGGCAATCTTCACTTACCCTTAAGCCCGACAGAATTGGATGCGGCGCGTTAAAGCGTTTGCGTTGCGGGGATGGTCATGATTGCGGCGAAGAAGTCGTCCGGAAAATTCAACACCGAGATGTTCGGTGATGTCCCGGTCCTGCAACGCAAATGGCAAGCCGCGTTACGCCCGGGCGAGAGTCTGCCGCGGTATGAGGACGTGATGCTCGGCAGCCTCGGCCGGCTGGCGGATCATATCGTGCTGCTCAGGGATCATAACGAAACGCTCTGCGTATCGCACACCGGCCGTTACGTTCAGCAATGGCTCAACGACGATCGCTGGGACATTCCCTTGAGCGCGCTGCCGCCGGATTGCGCGACCGCGCTCGGCGAAGCCGCGTCAAGCGCGCTTGCCAACGGGCGTCCCTATCTCGCCGCCGCCCATTGCGTGCGCGACGGGCTGGTCAAGACCTACGACGTGCTGGCGATGCCGACGTCTTCGCGCTGGGGCGGCACGCTGATCGGCGCTTACGTCAACGAACGCGACACGCAGTACAATCTGCTGGACACGATCTTCTCGGCAACCGACGAAGGGGTGTTGTCGCTGGCGGCGCTTCGCGATGCAAGCGGACAGCCGTTCGATTTCCAGATCGTGCATCTCAACCAGGGCGCGTCGCGGCTGCTCAAGCAGCCTTCGACCGAGTTGTTATGGCACCGGCTCGGCAGCGGCGGAAACCTGCTGGGATCGCCGGAGGTGATCGAACGGTTGCGCGACATCATCGGCAATGGCTGTGGCGGGCAATTCGAAATAGACAGCGATGACCGCTGTCTGAAATTGGGCGCAACCGCGTTCGGCGACATGCTGTCACTGACGGTATCCGATGTCACGGCGATCAAGCGGCGCGAAGTCTCGTTCCGGCTGCTGTTCGACAAACAACCCGATGCCGATGTGGGTGTTCGACGCCGAGACCACGAAGTTCCTCAGCGTCAACGACGCGGCGGTGCAACATTACGGCTATCGCCGCGAGACATTCCTCGGCATGAAGCTGCAGCAGATCTGGCCGGAAGATGAATGGGCATCCCACAGCGAGGCGCTGCGGGAGATCGGCGACGTCTATCATTCCGCCCGCGACTGGCGGCATATCCGGGCTGATGGCAGCGAGGTCCATGTGCTGACCTTCGGACGGCGGGTGGTGTTCGACGGCCGCGACGGCTATCTGGTCGCCGCGGTCGATATCACCGAGCGCCGCAAGGCCGAGGCGCGGATCGCCCATATGGCCCATCATGACGGCCTGACCAATCTGCCGAACCGCGATTTCTATCAGGATCGCCTGAGCCAGGCGCTGGAACGCAGCCAGCCCGGCAACAAGCGCGTGGCGGTGCTGTGCGTCGATCTCGACCTGTTCAAGAACGTCAACGACAGTTTTGGCCATCCGATCGGCGACCGCCTGTTGAAGCAGGTCGCCGAGCGGCTGAGGTCCGAGGTTCGCGGCGACAATCTGGCGGCCCGGTTGGGCGGCGACGAATTCGCGATCGTGCTGGCGTCCGACGTCTCGCCGAACGAGGCCAGCGATTTTGCCGACCGGCTGATCGCCGTGTTGAGCGCCTGCTATGACATCGACGGCATCGAGGTCGTCGTCGGCGCCAGCATCGGCATCGCATTGTCGCCGGGAGACGGCGCGACGTCGGAGGAATTGATGCGCAACGCCGACATGGCGCTGTACCGGGCGAAGTCGGACGGCGGCGGCGTCCATCGCTTCTTCGAGCGCGAGATGGACCGGCAGGCGCAGACGCGCCGCGACATGGAGCGCGATCTGCGCCGGGCCTTTGCCAACGGCGAGTTCGAACTTCACTATCAGCCGCTGGTCGATATCGCAGCCGACCGGATCAGCGGGTTTGAATCGCTGTTGCGCTGGCGCCATCCCGACAACGGCATGGTCTCGCCGGCGGATTTCATTCCGGTCGCCGAGGACATCGGACTGATCATTCCGCTCGGTGAATGGGTGCTGCGCCAGGCCTGCTCCGAAGCGATCAAATGGCCGGCCGACGTCAAGGTCGCCGTCAACCTGTCGCCGGTGCAGTTTCGCGGCCGCAATCTGGTTCAGGCGGTGATTTCGGCGTTGGCGCATTCCGGCTTGTCGCCGCGGCGGCTGGAACTGGAAATCACCGAATCGGTATTCCTCGCCGAGACCGAAGCCAACCTCGCAATCCTGCATCAGCTGCGCGAACTCGGCGTCAGCATCTCGATGGACGATTTCGGCACCGGCTATTCCAGCCTGAGCTATCTGCGCAGCTTTCCGTTCGACAAGATCAAGATCGATCGCTCGTTCGTGAAGGATCTTGCGCGGCGCTCCGACTGCGTCGCCATTGTGCGAGCGATCTCCGGCCTTGGCCGCAGCCTGAACATCACCACCACCGCCGAGGGCGTCGAGACCGTCGACCAGCTGGACTGGCTGCGGGCCGAAGGCTGCAACGAGGTGCAGGGCTTTCTGTTCAGCGCGGCACGGCCGGCGAGCGAGATCGAAGCGTTGCTGGCCGGGTTTGGTAAGCGGGCGCCGAAGGCGGCGGCGTAAAGCTAATTTCAGCTCGTCATGCCCGGGCTTGACCCGGGCATCCATCTAAAAAAGACTCTTCGGAAGTAGATGGATTGCCGGGTCAAGGCAATGACGACTTGTTAAAACCGCGTCACGATATCCGACAGCGCCGGGCGCGGACGGTCTTCGCTCGGCTTGGTCGGCGTGCCGATATGGATCAGGCCGGCGAGCTTTTCGTCCGCCTTCAATCCGAGCCCGTCGAGCACGTCGCGATCGAACGCGAACCAGCCGGTCAGCCAGCAGGCGCCGTAGCCGAGCGCAGTCGCCGCGGTGACGATGTTCATCGCGCTGGCGCCCGCCGACAGTTCCTGTTCCCACGGCGGCACTTTTGGATGCGGTTTGGTAGAGCTGACCACGCCGACCACCAGCGGTGCGTCGGTGAGCCGGCGCTTCTCGACCTCGATATCGGCGGCCGGCGCGCCTGGATTTTTTCTGACGAACACCCTTGCGATGACATCGCCGGCACGGCCGCGGGCGTCGCCTTCGAACACGATGAAGCGCCACGGCGTCAGCTTGCCGTGATCGGGCACCCGGGCACCGATCGTGAGGATGGTATCGAGTTCGGCAGGCGAGGGACCGGGCCCGGTCATTTCGCGCGGTTTCATCGAGCGGCGGGTTTTGAGGAGTTCGATGGCGTCGGGCATGGGTCTTCCTTGATCGGGCGACGCAAGGCGCCGCCCCCCGGATATATCGGGTGAAAGGACGACATTGGCAAGCGAGGGAGTCCAGCAGGCTCCTAAACTTGTCGGACCGCCGCTGCCGAGTGAGATTGAATTGATGCGGCTGGGCGAATGCGATTGCAGAACTGACGGCGGCTAGGTTTGATGCCGTTTGAATGGCATCTTCGCCGCTCGCTCCAAAAGATCCTTGCCGAGATCCTCCAGAATCTCCCGCGTGGCCAAAAACAGGCTATGGCCTTGATCCGTTTCGATGGCCAGCGCAACAACGGCCGGCTGATTGGGATCCGGGATCAACTGGTAAGCCCTGATCGGATAGGCGGGCAGTTCCTGTTCGTCGGCCATCAGGTCTCCAACCGCGCCCGCTTCACGTCCGGCGGCGTCGCTTCCTCGACCAAAGCGGCGATCGCCTCGTCGGTCGGCATCACTTTCTGGCCCTCGCTGCCGAGACGGCGGATCGAGACCGAATGGCTTTCGGCTTCCTTCTTGCCGACCACCAGCAGCGCCGGGATCTTTGCCAGCGAATGCTCGCGGACCTTGTAGTTGATCTTCTCGTTGCGCAGGTCGATCTTGACGCGCAGCCCGGCGCGTCGCGCGGCGGCGGCGACCACCTTGGCGTATTCGTCGCCTTCGGAGGTGATGGTCGTGACCACGGCCTGCACCGGCGCCAGCCAGAGCGGGAAGTTGCCGGCAAAATGCTCGATCAAAATGCCGATGAAACGCTCCATCGAGCCGCAGATCGCCCGATGCACCATGACCGGGGCTTTCTTCGAGCCGTCGGCGTCGATGTAGAACGCGCCGAACCGTTCCGGCAGGTTGAAGTCGACCTGGGTCGTGCCGCACTGCCAGTCGCGGCCGATGGCGTCACGCAGCACATATTCGAACTTCGGCCCGTAGAACGCGCCTTCGCCGGGATTGATCGCGGTTTTGATGCTTTGATTGTGGCTCTTCGCCGCGATCTCCGAGAGCACGGTCGCCATCACGCGCTCGGCATGATCCCACATCTCGTCGGTGCCGACGCGCTTCTCCGGCCGGGTCGACAATTTCACCGTGAGTTCGCCCTCGAAGCCGAAATCGGCGTAGGTCGACAGGATCAGATCGTTGATCTTCAGGCACTCGTCGGCGAGTTGCGCCTCGGTGCAGAACACATGTGCGTCGTCCTGCGTAAAGCCGCGCACGCGCATGAGGCCATGCATGGCGCCCGACGGCTCATAGCGATGCACGACGCCGAATTCCGCCAGACGTAACGGCAGGTCGCGATAGCTCTTCAGGCCGTGCTTGAAGATCTGCACATGGCCCGGGCAGTTCATCGGCTTCAACGCAAACCAGCGCTTGTCCTCGGCCTCGTCGCCGGCGGATTGCGCGGCGAACATGTTTTCGCGATACCATTCCCAATGGCCTGAGGTTTCCCACAGCGCCTTGTCGAGAATCTGCGGCGCGTTGACCTCGCTGTAATCGCCGGTCAGCCGCCGACGCATATAGGCGATCAACGCCTGGAAGATGGTCCAGCCCTTGGCGTGCCAGAACACCACGCCGGGGCCTTCTTCCTGGAAATGGAACAGGTCGAGCTCGCGGCCGAGTTTTCGGTGGTCGCGCTTCTCAGCTTCCTCGATCTGCTTGAGGTAAAGGTCGAGGTCCTCCTGCTTCGCAAACGCGGTGCCGTAGATGCGCGTCAGCATCGGATTGTTGCTGTCGCCGCGCCAATAGGCGCCCGCCACCTTCATCAGCTTGAAGGCGTTGCCGACCTTGCCGGTCGACGTCATGTGCGGGCCGCGGCAGAGATCGAACCAGTCGCCCTGGAAGTAGATCTTGATCGGCTCGTTGCCGGGAATGGCGTCGACCAGTTCGACCTTGAAGGCCTCGCCCTTGTCGCGGAACACCTGCTTGGTCTTTTCGCGATCCCAAACCTCCTTGGTGAAAGGTTTGTCGCGCGCGACGATCTCGCGCATCTTCTTTTCGATCGCGGCAAAATCCTCCGGCGTGAACGGCTCGTTGCGGAAGAAGTCGTAGTAAAAACCGTTCTCGATCACGGGGCCGATCGTGACCTGCGTGCCCGGCCACAAGGATTGCACGGCTTCGGCCAGCACATGCGCCGCGTCATGCCGGATCAGTTCCAGCGCGCGCGCATCGTCGCGGTTGATGAATTCGATTTTGGCATCGTGTGCGATCGGATCGTTGAGATCTGCGACCACGCCGTTGAGCGCCATCGCCACCGTCCGCTTGGCCAGCGACGGCGAGATGCCCTTGGCGATGTCGAAACCGGTGATGCCTAACGGGAATTCGCGGGTCGCGCCGTCGGGGAAGGTGATCGCGACTTTCATCTGGGGTTCGGCCGGTTTCAAATTCGCAAGGCCATATTGGAATCCAGATGCGGGGGAACTGCTGTCAGGCATTTTCGTCTCCTTTAGCTCACTCCTGCGAACGAGCGCAGGTAAGCGGGAAGCAGCGGTATAGCAGGGGATTCGGCTCCTGCAATCCGGCAATATCAAGAAAATGGGCAGCCACGGCGTTGGGTCGAACGCACCGGCTACCCCACGCAACCAGCGCGGAGATGATACAAAAGGCCGGCACGGCGCTGACATCGGAAATCCCGATGGCGGACCAGACATCCGCGACATGCTGTGGCCACGATGTCTCGATGCAACAAATTTCATGCAGCCACTGGTTGCCGTTGCGTGGACTTGGTAGCGTCGGCTTGTTAGCCCTTTCGAACCTATTCGATTTCCCCCCGGGATTATCTTGAACTCGCCATCCTTCATGACCTGCCGCATTTTTCCGGCCGCAGTACTTTTTCTGGCTTGCGGACCTGCGCTGGCTGTTCCCACCGCACAACCGGCGTCTGCCACGGCGCGGCCCGCGCCCACCGCGCGGCCAGTGCCTATCGCGCGGCCGGCGCCCCGCGTCGCGCCGACGGCGCCGATGACCTTCTATGTCGCCAAGGGCGTGCCGGATGCGTGCGGCCGCGGCTGCGACAGCTGGATCGCGGTCGAGGGACAGGTCGATTCAGGCGCGGCGCCGCGCTTCCGGAATTTCTTCCAGAAAGTCAGGGGCCGCAACCTGCCGATCTATTTCTCCTCGCCCGGCGGCAATCTGGACCAGGCGCTGGCGATGGGCGCCATGCTGCGTGAAAAGCCCGTCACCGCCCGGGTGGCGCGCACGGTGGTGAGGGAGTGCGGCTTCGAGGCGCAGGACAGCGACGTCTGCCTCAAGCTGAAGCAGTCCGGCCGCGAACTGCACGGCGAACTCTGGACCCGCGGTGCGACGTGCAACTCGGCGTGCTCCTATCTGATGCTGGGCGCGACCACGCGCGAGATTGCCCCCGATGCGGTGCTGGCGGTCCATTCCCCGAAAGTGGTGGTGCATTTCAGCGGCCTCGCTACGCCGACCCGGGAGATGCGCGCCGCCGCGACTGAACGCGGGCACGAGCGCGCCGATCGCATGGTTGCGAGCTATATTGTCAGGATGGGCGTCGATATCGGATTGCTCAGCCTCACAAGCACCGTGAAGTTCGAGGACATTCATGCCCTGACCCGCGAGGAGATCATCCGCTTCGGCATCGACCGTCGCGAACGGGTGGAAACACCGTGGATCTTTGAAAACATCGGCCGCAGCACGGTGCGCAAGGTCGTCACCCGGAAGGACGACGGCGATAAATCCTATCGCCTGTCGCAATGGCGGCTGTTCTGTGTACCGACCAGTTCGAACTCCATTTCCAGCGTCCGGCAGCCACTTCGTCGGCTTTTCCAACGGTCCTGATTTCCAACGGCGGTGCGACCTCGCTGTACTTCAAATCGCCCCCTCTCAAGGCGCAGGGCTTTGAAATCTGGGGCGTGCGCATGAACAGGGCTTCGCTTCAATCACTCGCCGATGTGCCGCAATTCGATTTCACCGAAACGTCGCAGACGCAGGACGGGCACCGACTCGCGCATACCGCGACATTCTCCAGCGAAGGACTGGCCGGCGCGCTGGACAGTCTGCTGGCGACCTGTCTGCCGGCAAAGCCCTCAGCTCCTCTCACCGCAGTTCCCTTCACGGCGGCTCCTTTCACGGCGGCTACCTCCAGGATTCCCTTGCAGACCATCGGCGCGCGCGACGGCGCCGCGAAATAACCTCGTCCTTGCACTTTCCTTCGGCGCGCGCGTCGCCTACATGCATTTGCATGGAATATCCGCAGCTCGCCCGCCGCTTCGCTCCCACCGCTTTAATGCTTGGAAATATCGTCACCGGCTGCTCGGTCCTGGCGCCGGCGGGCATGCTCGTCGAATTGTCCGGCGGTCTCGACGTCAGCATCCGCACCGCGGGTCTGCTGATCACCTTTGGCGCCATCATGCTGTGCGTCGGCTCGCCGGTGACGGCGTGGCTGACCAGCCGGATCGAGCGCCGTACCTTGTTGACAACGACGCTTGCGGTGCTCGCGCTCACCAATGCGGCCTCCGCCTTCGCACCCGACTACACGAGCCTGCTGATCATCCGTTTGATCATGCTGGCGGTTGGCGCGCTCTATACGCCGCAGGCGGCCGGCACCGCGGCCCTGATCGTGCCGGTGGAAAGGCGCGGCAGCACCATCGCCTACATCTTTCTCGGCTGGTCGCTGGCGGCTGCGATCGGTCTGCCGCTGATTACGTTGGTCGCCAGCCGCTACGGCTGGCGCGCCGTCTATGGCGGCATTGGCGCGATGGGCTGCGTGAGTTTCCTGCTGCTGATCTGGCGTTTGCCGCGCGGTCTGGTCGGCGCACCCGTCGATCTCAAGACCTGGACCGATGTCGGGCGCAACCGGATGATCATGCTCTTGCTGTCGATCACGACGCTGCAGATGTCCGGCCAGTTCGTGGTGTTCACCTTCATGGGACCGCTGCTGGCGAAGCTGACGGGAGCAGGGCCCGACGCCATCGGGCTGGTGTTTGCCTGCTACGGAATCTTCGGCTTCATCGGCATTGCGATCGCAACCCGCATCGTCGATTCCTGGGGAGCCTGGAAGACCTCGGTGTTGTTCACGGTGCTGATGCTGCTGGGCGTGACCGGCTGGGCGCTCAGCGCCGGCATTTATCCGCTGATGGCAGCATCGGTCGCGATCTGGGGGCTGGGCTTTGCGTCCACCAATTCGATGCAGCAGGTGCGACTGGTCGGCGCCGCGCCGGCACTCGCGTCCGCTTCGGTGTCGCTCAATACGTCGGTGCTCTATATCGGACAGGCCGTCGGTTCCGCGGTCGGCGGTTTGCTGTACGCACGCGATCTTGTGCATGCCGCGGGTTATGTCGCGGCGGTCTTTGTTGCACTGGCGCTGACGATGGTGATCCTGACCAGGCCGAAACGGGTCTAATCCGAAATCCGCGTCAGCACCGCCTTGAAGGTGACGCCGGGCAATTGCAGCGCGGTGCCTTCGAAGTCGACCATGTCGCCATTGGCGGTTCCCTTCAGCGTCAGCGTGATCATGTCGGTTCCGAACAGCGGCTTGAATGCAGGATCGGGATTGTGGCGTTGCGTCGATATCTTGACGTGAATGCCGTCGCTCTTGTCGGCGTAATTGCCGATGAAGGCGAACGCAGAATTGCCACCCCGAAGCTTGCCGTTGACGACATAAATCACGCCGCTGCCGGTCCCATGAACAGTATGAAATTCAACCTTGTATAAGCCTTCCTGCAATTTCCGTCCCCAAAAGCTGTCAACTGATGCAATGCGAGCACCGTATGGCGCGGACAGGTGTCGAACAATGCGCGCGGGGCGAAATCGCGCGGCCATCAACATTACATTTTCGGCGAGAGAAGGCGGGCGCCATATGATGGCGCTGAGCCGCCTTCTATTGGGTTGCAGGCGACGGCGCGCCCGCGAATCTGGTCAGTGCCGGCGCCATCTTGACCAGCACTTCCTTGACCGGGTTCTCGGTCCAGGCCTGGGTGACGTAATTGCGATGGGTGACGCCGTCGGGCGTCTGCACGAACACGACGCTGCCCGGCCGCAACGGTGCATCCATGTTTTCGGTGACGGTGATGCCCTTGTTGCGCAGCATCTCCATCAATTCCCGGTCATGCCGCTTGGTGTAACGGGTGTAGGAGCTGACGAAGAAACCGGACCGGTTGTTCTCGATCCAGGAAGCGAACTTGTCCAATTCGCCGTAGACGGCATCGAGCAGGAACACGCCGCGGACGCGGCCCGTGACGCCGCCGACTTCGAGGCTCCAGGCGGTCGGCAGGAACCCGCCGCTGTAGCCGACGATGACGATCGGCATGCTGGCGAACGCCTTGGCCGAATTGGGATCGCCGGTGAGGCGGGCGAGTTGGCCAGCCGATTCATCCATGAAGCGTTTGAAGCCGCCCGGCTGCCAGAACTTGCCGGCGCTGGAATCGGGGGCATCGACTGCGAACTGGGGCGCCAGCAGCACGGCATTGACGCCGGAGTCCGAGATCTGCTGCGGCACCATTTGGCGGTCGCGCACGTCACGCTCCAGCGTCGCGCCATTGCCGTGGAAGAACACCACGATCACGCCGGGTTTGCGGACGTCGAACGTCTCGGGGACGTGCACCAGCACGCGGTTATCGTTGTAGGTCTCGTCCTGCCAGTAGACCCGGCCATTGTAGGCACGGTGGCCGCGGCGATCGCCCTTGCTGATGTTGAGGAACGGGGCCTCGGAGCGCGGATTGTTGCCGAAATAGGGGAATGCGGAGGACTTCATGCTGACCAGCGTGGTCAGCTCCTCACGTTCGGACGGTTTTGGAAGGGTGATCGTCGGCGTCAGCGACGCAACCCTGACCGGTTCGGTTCGTACCGTGCGCGGCGGCGGGGCGAGGGCGACTTGTCGCTGCACCAGGCTTTCGCTGGCGGTCGGGAAGCGATCGTTGAACTGCGGCGTCGGGAAGCGGTCGACGAAGCTATCGCCCGACGAAGCCGGCGTGTTGGCGGCCAAGAGGCCGGCGCTGGGCGCCTTGCCACATTGAACCAGGACAAGGGATAGCGGGACAAAGACAAAGGCAATTGCGACCCAGCGCCATCGCGGGGGCCGGATATGCGGCCGCGCGCTCGGTGATGTCACCCGGTTCGCGCGGTCACGTATTTGGAATTTCGGTTTTGCCCCGACCATCCACCCACTGCCCCAAGATCCACCGGCGACCGGCGTATGTCCGCTAGTGTTTAGGCGACGTTAAGCTTCCGGAATAACTCCCCATCCGGAACCCCTAAAAGAGACCACGCAATCGTGTCGCGATTGTGGGGCTGCCATTGCGTTTTCGCAAACGCCGTAGTGCTACGGTAAACCTCAATATCGTTTTAGGTATTTAGATACCAAAGAACATCTATCGATTTAAATCATTGTTAACGCTGCTTGAATTGAGGGACGCCAGCCTGCACCATGCGCAGGTTCAGGCGTGCGGCGCTGAAGGTACGGTGCGACATGGCGGCATCAGAAACGGGAGGCGCGGCATGGCCCCGCCCGCTGCCCGGCGGCGGCCAGACCGTTTCGGTGCTGGTAGCGGCGGCTATCGTCGTGGCCGACATGGTCGGCGTCGGCGTCTTCACCAGCCTCGGTTTTCAGGTCAAGGACATCCCCTCCGGCTTTTCGATCCTGTTGCTGTGGACCGTCGGCGGCGTGGTCGCGCTGTGCGGGGTGTTTTCGTACGGCGAACTCGGCGCGATGTTTCCGCGCTCGAGCGGCGAATATAATTTTCTCAGCCGGGCCTACCATCCGGCTTTCGGCTTCCTGGCGGGCTGGGTATCGGCGACGGTCGGCTTCGCGGCACCCGTCGCGCTCGCCGCGATGGCATTCGGGGAATACGGCAAATCGGTCTTTCCCAGTGCGCCGCCGCTGGCGCTCGCCGTCGGCGTGGTCTGGCTGGTGTCGCTGGTCCAGCTTACCGGCGTCAGGCACTCCAGCACCTTTCAGTTGATCGCGACCATCCTCAAGGTGCTGCTGATCGTAGCCTTCCTGATGGCCGGATTTGTGATCGGCACCCCGCAGCCGGTGTCGTTTGCGCCGTCGTCTGCCGCGTTCTCGCAGATCGTCAGCGCGCCGTTCGCCATCAGCCTGGTGTTCGTGATGTATTCGTTCTCGGGTTGGAATGCGGCGACCTACATCATCGGCGAGATGCATTTGCCGGAACGCAACCTGCCGCGCGCGATGCTGGCGGGGACGCTGATCGTGCTGATCCTGTACGTCGCGCTCAACGCGGTGTTCCTGCACACCGCGCCGATCGACAAACTGGCCGGCCAGCTCGATGTCGCCCGGATCTCCGGCAGCTACATCTTCGGCGAGATCGGCGGCCGCATCGTCAGCGCGATGATCTGCGTCGGGCTGATCTCCTCGATCAGCGCAATGATGTGGATCGGGCCGCGGGTCATGATGACCATGGGCGAGGATATTCCGGCGCTGCATATGTTCGCGCGGCGATCGACCGGCGGCGCGCCGGCCTATGCCATCCTGTTCCAGCTCTCGGTCGCGAGCCTGATGCTGTTCACGCGCAGTTTCGAGAAGGTGCTCGATTTCATCCAGTTCGCGCTGCTGTTTTGTTCATTCTTCACCGTGCTTGGCGTGATCAAGCTGCGCATCACGCATCCCGGCCTGAAGCGGCCGTACCGCGCCTGGGGATACCCGTTCACCCCTGTGGTATTCCTGCTCGTGACCGGCTTCATGATGTACTATCTTTTGACGGATCGCCCGCTGCAGTCGGCGCTTGGTATTTTGATCATGATTTCAGGCCTGTTGATTTACGCTATTTTCCGCAAGCGGGAAGCTCTCCCTGCGGCCTCAGTGCCGGGTCCCGAATGAACAGGCTTTGGTCTCGAAGAGGTTTGGCGCTGGCTGCTGCGATGTTGTTCGCGGCAGCCTTGCCCGCGCGGGCTGCCGATACCGTAACCGCCGACGATACCGCGAAATTCCTTGCGGGCATGCAGCCTTCCGCCGACTCGCCGCTGACGCCGCTGACCGGGGATCCGGCCTGGCAGCGGCACGCCAAATTCTTCGATGCGGCTTTCGCGCAGCTCGAACAGCGCCAGCTGTCGAAAATCCGCGCCTGGGCCGATGCCAATCTGGCGGCGCCGAAGCCGACCATGTTCTACATGTTCTCAGGGCCGGACTTCCTCTACGCCGACGCGTTCTATTCCAAGGCGACGACCTATGTGCTGAGCGCGCTCGAGCCGCCGGGCACGGTGCCCGATCTGACCAGACTGCCGCGCGGCGGCGTTGGTGCCGCGCTCTACAATGTCGAGCGTTCGCTCGGCTCGATCTTGAGTTTTTCCTTCTTCATCACCAAGCAGATGAAGGTCGATCTGCACGCCGGCCAGATCAGCGGCACCCTGCCGATCCTCTATGTGTTCCTGGCGCGCTCGGGCAAGACCATCCGCAGCGTCAGTCCGGTCGCGCTCGACGACAAGGGCATGGCGTATTTCGGCAACGAAAATCCGGGAGCGAATGCGGTGCGTGGTACCCGCATCGTCTTCGCCGGCAGCGATGGCGTGGAACGGACGCTGTATTATTTCTCGACCGATCTTTCCAATTCCGGCGTCAGGGCTTCGGGCTTCCTGAAATTCTGCTCGACGCTGGCGCCCGGCAACAGCCTGCTCAAGAGCGCGTCGTATCTTTTGCACTCCGGCAACTTCAGCACGGTACGCAATTACATCCTCGCCAACAGCGCCACGATCATTCAGGACGATTCCGGAATTCCGCTCGCCTATTACAGCCCGAGGAAATGGCGGTTCTTCCCGTTCGGCCGCTATGCCGGCCCGATCGCCGAATTCCCGGGCAGGTATCAGGAATCCTACGCCGAACTGTTCGAGCGCGCACAGCCGATGGATTTCGGCATCGGCTATCGCTGGCGCTCGCATGAATCGAACCTGTTGTTGTCGATCAGATTGCCTGACGACGGCACCGCCAGCCCGGAAGCGACGTTATCGACCGATGAGCCGCCGCCGCCGCGCGCGCCGCGCCCACGAGTGCCTCGTCCGCCGGCGCCGGTCCAGCCGCAGCCCAGAGGCGGCTTTTTCTGGTTCGGGCGTTAAGCTTCTCGCGAATGGTGCGTTCACCATCGCACGTTCTGGCTGGGCACGATGAAGGCCGTTGTGCTCGACGGTTCGTGGTGACCGCCGAAATAAAGGTAGGCGGCGACGATGATGATCAGGAGTGCGAGCAAGGCCAGGAGATCGATCTGCCTCGGGTCGTGACCGTGGTGGCTGATTTTCCAGCGCATTGTTGGTGTCCTCCCTGCGGAAGCATCAAATCAACGCGATTGTGGAACCAAAGTTCCCGTGTGGCAGCAATGCGCGCGCCGCTTGGGAGCGCCGCCGCGAACTCTACGCCGCGTTGACGCCGCGCCAGCGTCCATATTTCCAGGGCAGATACCATCGCGCGCCCGGCGGCCGGGCCAACGGCACGTTGTCGATGCCGGAGGTGCCCCAAGGCTGACAGCGCAATAGCCGCGCCAGTGTCATCCATCCGCCGCCCCACAATCCGAACCGTTCGATCGCCTCGTCGCCGTAGACCGAGCAGGTCGGCAAATGCCGGCAGTTGTATCCAACCAGTGGCGACAGCGTGTGCCGGTAGATCCAGATCAGCGCGCGGCCGGCATTGCGCGGCAGACGCCGAACCGTAGCGGCACATTCTATGCATGAAGATGAATGTGAGAACGAATGCTTCATGGGGTACCTGGTCGGAACAATCTCCGTAACTCTGCGGGGGTTCCAACGCTGGGAACCGAGCGTTCGCAGATATTTACGCCACAGTTCAAAACTATCCAAAGGTTTGGGGGCGATGCAGCAAAGGTACTATGGACGACACAGGTAAGCACGATTACCGTTTCGATAACGCTTCAATGACAGAATCATGTGGCGTTGAAATGGGGCCATTGCCACTGCTCGCACCCGAGCCTTGGGGGAAGGAACCAAATTGAGGTTTGTGACGTCGCTTCGCTTGCGCGGCTTGGCCCTCCTCGGCGCCGCCACCCTGTGCATCGCATTGCCCGGCTCTGTCGCGATGCTGGGCAATTCGGCGCAGGCCGGCGTCACCCTCGAAGAACGCAAACTACCGATGCACTTCAAATGGGTCGCGTGCCAGCCGAACTGCAAGGGCTGGGTCTCGGCCGTTGGCATCGTCACCGCGGATAGTCCCAGGGATTTCGAGGATTTCGCGCGCGGCCGCCAGCTTGGCGGCGCCACCATCGTGCTCGATTCATCAGGCGGTTCGGTCAACGATTCCATTACGCTCGGCCGCAGGTTCCGCGGTCTCGGTGCATCGACGACGGTCGGCGTCAGCGTCGTGAACCAGACACCTCAGGGCGACCGCCCAAGCGTGGTGCCGGAGGCCTATTGCGAGTCGATGTGCGTGTTCCTGCTGTTGTCGGGCAAGACCCGCTACGTGCCTGAAGACGCGCATGTCCGCGTGCACCAGATCTGGATGGGCGACCGCGCCGACGACGCCAAGGCGGCCAGCTATACCGCGCAAGACCTGATGATCGTGGAGCGCGATATCGGCCGTCTCGCCAAATATACGTTTGATATGGGCGGCGCCGGTGACTTGCTGTCGCTGGCGCTGAGCGTGCCGCCCTGGGAAGATTTGCACGAATTGTCGCCGACCGAATTGCGGCTGACCAATATCGTGACCACCGACGCAGTGGCCGACGTGCTGCCGCGCGACAATGCTTCCGTGCCGGTTGCCGAACTGAAATCCAAACCGACGCAGGATCGTTTTGTCAGCAGCGCGGTCGAACGCGACGCTCTGCCGCAAGCGACGAAGTCGACCAAGACCGCTGAAGCGACGGTGCCGACCGGCAGTGTGTCAGCGGCCGCGGCCGCGCCGGTCCCGGCCAAGTAACGCAAGAAGCCTGCCTCACAAAAACGATGTCATCATCCGCGAAAGCGGATGATCCAGCACGCCGCGGCGGCCGTAATTGAATCGCGGTTTTCGGCGTACTGGATGCCCGCTGGAGCCTGTCATCGGGCGGCCGTTCGGCCGACCCGTTGGCGGGCATGACGGATGGTGTGTGGCTGCGCCTACCCCTGCGCCGAAGCCGGCTGCTTCGCCTTGGCCTCGATCTGGCCGATCGCATCGACCACGGCGTCGAAGGTCAACATGGTCGACGCGTGGCGCGCCTTGTAATCGCGGACCGGCTCGAGCAGGGCGATGTCGGCCCACTTGCCTTGCGGCGGCTTGCCGTTTTCCTTCAGCATCTTGCGCACGGTCTCGCGCAATTCGCGCAGCTCATCCGCCGATGACCCCACAACGTGGCTTGCCATGATCGAGGAGGAGGCTTGTCCGAGCGCGCAGGCCTTCACATCATGGGCGAAGTCGGTGACCACCGGCCCGTCCATCTTGAGGTCGATCTTGACGGTCGAGCCGCACAATTTGGAGTGGGCGGTGGCGCTGGCGTCGGGGTCGGGAAGCCGGCCCAAACGGGGGATATTGCCGGCCAGTTCGATGATGCGCTTGTTGTAAATGTCGTTCAGCATAGATCGGGGTCTCGGGGTCGCGGGCGGAGGCGCCCTTGGCTGCCGGGTTTCACCGTCCTATATATGGACCGCAATGGCGGAAATACAGTCCGGCCATGTCGCCACTGCGGCCTGATTGGAAGCCAATTCCGCTGGTGTGATGCTAGGATAAGGGGATTCAGGCGTTCGGCGGCAAAGCTGCCCCGTCTGCCCGGTGACACTCCGGTCTGAACGACCGGTCGAACGGAGAAGACATGGACGCCTTGATCAAATCTATCCGCCCCAACAAATCTACCGACACCAAAGCGCCGGAAACCCGCCCGGCGGAACTCGATCCTGCCGAATTCCTGGCGGCTGCCGTCCGCGCCGATCAGCCGCGTCCTTCGCGGGCCGAGGCGGAGCAGGCGGTGCAGACGCTGCTCGGCTATATCGGCGAAAACCCCGCGCGCGAGGGTCTGTTGGATACGCCGCGCCGCGTGGTCGAAGCCTTCGACGAACTCTATCAGGGCTACCATCAGTGTCCGGCCGAGGTGCTCGACCGCACCTTTGGCGAGACCGCGGGCTATGACGATTTCGTCCTGATCCGCGACATCGAATTCACCTCGCAATGCGAACATCACATGATGCCGTTCTACGGCAGGGCGCATATCGCCTATACGCCGGTCGAGCGGGTGGTTGGATTGTCGAAGCTGGCGCGGCTCACCGATATCTTTGCGCGCCGCCTGCAGACCCAGGAGCACCTGACCGCGCAGATCGCCGCCGCGATCGACGAAGTTCTCAAACCGCGCGGCGTTGCGGTCGTGATCGAGGCGGAGCATACCTGCATGTCGGTGCGCGGCGTCGCCAAGCATGGCGCGATGACGTTCACCAGCCGCTTTACCGGCATGTTCCGCGACAATCCGGCGGAGCAGGCGCGTTTCCTGTCCATGGTGCGAGGACCGAACCGGTAACCTCGCCCAAGAATTGCGAGGCTACCCGTGTCCACATCCGCACATTCCCATGATCGCGAGGAAGGGTTGGAATTCCAGCCCAAATTCGATGCGTCGGGTCTGGTGACCTGCGTGGCCACGGATGCTGCGAGCGGCGACGTGCTGATGGTCGCGCACATGAACGACGAAGCCCTGCGCAAGACGATCGCGAGCGGCGAGGCCTGGTATTTCAGCCGGTCGCGCAAGGCGTTGTGGCGAAAAGGTGAGACTTCAGGTCACACCCAGCGCGTGATCGAGATGCGGATGGATTGCGATCAGGACGCGGTCTGGATTCGTGTCGAGCAGACCGGCGCTGCCTGTCACACCGGACGGCGGTCGTGTTTCTATCGCAAGGTCGGCGGTGACGGCGGCGACACGCGCCTGTCATTTGTCGATGCCGATCGGCTGTTCGATCCGGCAAAGGTCTACCGCGAATAGACTTCGATGCAGGAAAAACGCAGCTGCGAAGTATCGCGCTTCGTTGCCTCTGCTTGCGTGATGTGCAAGAGTTCCATCTCGTCGTCGAGATGGGGCCGTGATGGTGACGTATCGCTTCCCGCATCTATTCGCCTTTCTTGCCTTGATCGCGCTTACCTGCGGGCCAGCGCAATCGCAGACCACTGAACGCGCGCCCGATACCATGGCAGCACGGGTTCTCGCTTGCGCGTCGTGTCACGGCGCCGAAGGCGAGGGCACCAGCGACGTGTATTTCCCGCGGCTTGCGGGCAAGCCTGCCGGCTACCTCTACAATCAGCTGGTGGCGTTCAGGGACGGGCGCCGCAAATACCCGCCGATGAATTATCTGCTGGAGTTTCTGCCCGACGCCTATCTGAAGCAGATCGCCGAACATTTTGCCTCGTTGCGGCCGCCCTTTCCGGCGCCCGCGATCCCCACCGTCAGCAACGACATTCTGGCGCGCGGCGAAGCGATTGTCACCCATGGCGATCCGCAGCGCGGCGTTCCGGCCTGCGCCGGTTGCCACGGTCCGACCTTCGGCGGCATGGAGCCGGCGATCCCCGGTCTGCTGGGCTTGCGCGCGAGCTACATCAGCGCGCAGCTCGGCGCCTGGCGCTACGGCACGCGAACCGCCACCGCTCCCGATTGCATGCAGATCGTTGCCGGCCATCTGACCGAAGACGATGTCAAGGCGGTTGCAGCTTGGCTGTCGTCGCGGCCGGCACCATCGGATCCGTCATTTGCCAGGCGCGGCAGCCTGCCGATGCCGCTGTCGTGCGGCAGCGAGCCGAACTGAGGGAGATCGCGCAGATGCCGAAAACCCTGAAAGCTCTGCTCCCGGTTCTGGCCGCAACCTGCTGGCTATCGTTCGGCGCCATGCCGGTGACGGCGCAGCAGGATACCGCGCTGATCGCCAAAGGCGAATATCTCGCCCGCGCCGGCGACTGCATCGCCTGTCACACCGCGCACGAAGGAAAGACCTTTGCCGGCGGCCTGCCGATGAAGACGCCGTTCGGCACGCTCTACACCTCGAACATTACGCCGGATCCGCAGACCGGCATCGGGACGTGGTCGTCCGATCAGTTTTTTCAGATGATGCACAACGGGCGTTTTCCGGATGGCGGGCTGGTCTATCCGGCGATGCCGTTCGCCTCCTATACCAAGGTGACACGCGAAGACAGCGATGCGATCTATGCCTATTTGCGCTCGATTACGCCGGTGAAGCAGCCGAACCGGCCGCACGATCTGACGTTTCCGTTCAACAACCGCTCGCTGATCATCGGATGGCGCACGCTGTTCTTCACGGAGGGCGAGTTCAAGCCTGATCCGACCAAATCGGCGGAGTGGAACCGGGGGGCTTACCTGGTCGAAGGCCTCGGCCATTGCGGGATGTGCCATACTGCGATCAACGCGCTCGGCGGCAGTTCGGACTCGCAGGCGTTTGAGGGCGGTCTGATCCCGATGCAGAACTGGTACGCGCCGTCGCTGACCCAAAACAAGGAAGCCGGCCTCGGCGATTGGACCATCGAGGAGATCACGGACTATCTCCGCAAGGGCGTATCGACCCGCGGCGCGGTGTACGGGCCGATGGCGGAGGTTGTCTACAACAGCACGCAATATCTCAATGACGACGACATCCGCGCGATGGCGGTCTACCTGAAGGGGTTAGCGGAGGGCACCTCGCCGGAGAAGCCGGCGAAGTCGTTGCCGTCGGCCGAAAGCAGCCTGTTGCTCAGCCTGGGCAAGCAAATCTACGACCGCGAATGCGCCAGCTGCCACGGCGCTGTGGGGCTGGGCATGCCGCCGCATTACCCGCCGCTCGCCGGCAACCAGTCGATCCAGATGGTATCCGCAGTGAACGCGATCCGGATGGTGCTCAATGGCGGCTATCCGCCGGGCACGGCGGGCAATCCGATGCCCTACGGCATGCCGCCGTTTGCGCACCGGCTGTCCGACGACGAGGTCGCGGCGGTCGTGACCTATATCAGGACGTCCTGGGGCAATCGCGGCGAGCCCGTTTCGGCGCGGCAGGCCAACGAACTGCGCGCGGCAACCCTGAACTAAAAGGCGTGTCATGATCAATTCATCCTCGACGCAGGCGGCTACACCCGGCTCCGAAGACGAAGCGGTCGAGACCATCGTCCGTGCCGGTCCGGGCGGCGCAGTGGCGGTGGCCGGTGTGGCGACAGCCGTTGTGGTCGCGCTGTGGTTTGCGTTTTATTTGCTGGTCTTCCTGCCGCGGAGCGTCTGACAATGGCTGTTGAGACCGATCACGGCATCGGCGAAGCGGTCGCAGCCCGCATCGAGCGGCGATGGGCCACGCTGTCGATCGTGATCGTCGGCGTGCTGGTCGGCATGGCCACCTTCATCGGCATCCATCAGGCGACGATGCCGCAGGGCCGTGTCGAAACCGCCGATCCCGGGACGCTGCATCTTTCGGGCGAATTCATCGAAAGCAATCTCGGCAGTGCGGTCGAGGCCGACGGCTCGGTCACGGTGCGCGCGATCGGGCAGCAATATTCCTTCACGCCGCAATGCGTCGTCGTCCCTTTGGAGACCCCGATCAATTTTCGCGCCACCAGCGCCGATGTGGTTCATGGCTTGCTGATCGAGGGCACCAATATCAACACCATGCTGGTCCCGGGCTATGTTTCGGTGCTGCCGATCCGCTTCAAGGCTTTGGGTGAACACGTCATGCCATGCCAGGAGTTTTGCGGGATCGGACATCAGGGCATGTGGGGCAAGGTTAAGGTCGTGGACAAGACAGAATTTCTCAACAGGACGGCGGCGAAGCGGAGGCTGACCTGTGTTGACTAACAAGCGGCTGATTCTTTCGCATTTCTGGCTCGCCTTCATCGTGTTCGGGGCCGCCTTGGTGCTCGGCGCGTGGCAGATGTTCGAGCGCAGCCCGCTCAATGCCTGGCACTTCAATCCGGAATTTTACTATCGCTCGGTCACCGCGCATGGCTCGGCGATGGGCTACGTGTTTCCGACCCTGATCGCGATGGGATTCGGTTACGCCATCACCGAGGCTTCGCTGGAGAAGCCGCTGGTCGGTCGCCGCTGGGCGTGGGCGGGCTTCTTCCTGGTCGCCGTCGGCGCCGTCGTGGCGATGATCCCGGTTTCGCTGGGCCTCGCGTCCGTGTTGTACACCTTCTATCCGCCGATGGTCGGCAATCCCTTCTATTACATCGGCGTGGTCATGGTCGTGGTCGGCTCATGGATCTGGGTCGCGCTGATGCCGATCAACATGGCGGTCTGGAAGCGCGAGAACCCCGACAAACCGGTGCCGCTGGCGATGTTCGCCAATGTCGCGGGCTCCTATCTCTGGGGCTGGACCGCGGTCGGTGCCGCGCTGGAAATCATCTTCCAGATCTTGCCGGTGGCGCTCGGCCTCAAATCCACCATCGACGCCGGTTTGGCGCGGGTGTTCTTCTCCTGGACGCTGCACGCCATCGTCTATTTCTGGCTGATCCCGACCTACATCGCCTATTACACGATCTTGCCGCGCGCGATCGGCGGAAGGCTTTACAGCGACGCAATGGCGCGGATTTCCTTCATCCTGTTCGTGGTGGTGGCGATGCCGATCGGCGTGCATCATTTGTTTGCCGATCCGCAGGTCGGCGCCGGATTCAAATTCATGCATTCGGTGTTCACCGGCCTGGTCGCGCTGCCGACCTTGCTGACGGTATTCACCATCTGCGCGTCCGCGGAGATCGCGAGCCGCCTGCGCGGCGGCCGCGGGGCGTTCGGATGGGTGAGGGCGCTGCCCTGGCAAAACCCGATCCTGCTGGCGACCGCGCTGTCGCTGGTGATGCTCGGTTTCGGCGGCGCCGGCGGGCTGATCAATATGAGCTATCAACTCGACGCCAGCGTACATAACACCCAATGGATCACCGGGCACTTCCACCTG
The DNA here is from genome assembly GCA_900129675.1 of Bradyrhizobium erythrophlei. Lineage (GTDB taxonomy): Bacteria > Pseudomonadota > Alphaproteobacteria > Rhizobiales > Xanthobacteraceae > Bradyrhizobium > Bradyrhizobium erythrophlei_A. The sequence goes on from FSRD01000001.1 coordinate 5,808,728, forward strand.
ATCTTCGGCGGCGCAATCGTCATCATGTATTTCGCGATCGCCTATGATCTGTGGCCGCATCTGACCGGCCGCGCGCTGGAAAGCTTTGGATTGATGCGAACCCAGCTCTGGCTATGGTTCACCGGCATGATCGTCACCACGTTCCCGTGGCATTACGTCGGCATTCTCGGCATGCCGCGCCGCATGGCATTCTATGACTATGCCAATCCCGCGATCTCGCCGCAGGCGTTTTCGGTGTCGATGTCGGCGGTCGGCGGATTGATGCTGCTGACGTCAGGCGTGCTGTTTTTGATCGTGTTGATCCGCGGCCAGAGGGCACCGGCGAGCGAAGCCGGCGCCTATCGCTTCAGCGTGCCCTTGCACATGCCGGCGCGGATTCCGGTTGCGCTGAATTCCTTTGGGCTTTGGCTCGCCTTGATGATCGGCCTCACCGTTGTGAACTACGGCTATCCGATCGCGCAATTGATGGTGCTGAACGAAACCAACGTGCCCGCGGTCTATGTCGGAGCCAGCCGATGAGCGAGCAAAAGCTGTTCTCGGTTCGCAATCCCTGGTTCCGTTTCAGCGTCGGCGTCACGGCCGCCATTGCGGTGCTTGCCGCGCTGACCGGCCTGATCTGGCTACCGCTGGCGCAGCCCGATCTGAAGCTTAGCGGCATATGGGACGCGATCTGCAGCGCCGCCGGCGTGCCGCGCGCGTCCTCGCAAGGCAATCCCATCCAGCCCGACTTCAAGACCTCCAACGTGGTGATGACGTCGGAGATGCTGACCAGGTCAAATCAGGTCTCAATCGGCCGCGGTGCGACGCTGGCGCAACGCTGCGCGATCTGCCACGGCCCGCAGGGCGTCAGCGACGCCAATTCGCCGAACCTGGCCGGGCAGTTTGCCGCGGTGACCTACAAGGAACTGAACGATTTCAAGACCGGGGCGCGGGTCAACGTGGTCATGAGCCCGTTTCCGGCCAATATGAGCAACCAGGACATGCTGGATGTCGCGGCCTACTACGCCTATTTGCCGCGGGTACCGTCGAACCAGTTGGACGTCAAGCTTGCGCCGCCGCCGATCGTGGTGACGGGGGCGCCGATGCGTAACGTTCCGCCCTGCGGTTCCTGTCATGGCGATATCGACAACAAGGCCGGCAGCCCGTGGCTCGGCGGCCAGTCCGCGGTCTATATCAAGGCGCAGTTGCACGCGTTTGCGTCCGGCACCCGCCGCAACGACATCAGCCAGCAGATGCGCAACATCGCCCGCCAGATGACGGCCGAAGAGATCGACCAGGTCGCTCGTTATTACGAAGCCCAGCCGTAAGGTACCGGGGAAGGCGCGTTCCTTAACCCGCCATTAACCATAATTGTCCCAGGGTGGCGCGGTATTAGGCGCTGATTGCCAGTGCGCACAGGCCGCGCGGTCGTTTCGCGAGGAGCGGGGCACCAAGGACATGTCGGTCGACACAACAAACGCCACGGCTGCGGCAGGTGTCGACCCAACACGTCTGAAGATTGCGGGCTCGATCAAGCAGGCCGCCTCCAGCACCGGTGCCAGCTTCGAATATCTGCTCACCACCGCCAAGATGGAATCCAACTTCAATCCGAAGGCCGGCGCCACGACCTCGTCGGCGCACGGTCTCTTTCAATTCATCGACCAGACCTGGCTCGGTACGGTCAAGGAAGCCGGCAGCCAGCTTGGCTACAGCAAATATGCCGACGCCATCAGCAAGGATTCGTCCGGCGGCTATTCGGTCAGCGATCCCACCGCGCGGGCCGCGATCATGAAGCTGCGCGACGATCCCGACGCCGCGTCCTCGATGGCGGGGGTGCTGAGCCAGTCCAACAGTTTTAAGCTGACCGGCAAGATCGGCCGCCGCCCGACCGACGCTGAATTGTATATGGCGCATTTCATGGGCGTCGGCGGCGCCGCAAAACTGATCTCGAACGCCGAAGACAATCCGCTAGCCTCCGCGGCGCGGATGTTTCCCAACGCCGCCGCGGCCAACCGATCGATCTTCTATGATCGATCAGGGCAGGCGCGTAGCGTCTCGCAAGTCTATTCGGTGCTGAGTTCGCGCTACGCCGGTGCGGCCAATTCCAGGGACACGCGCACGGCGTTTGCCGCGCTCGGCGGCGATCCGCAACAGGGGATTGCGCTCGCGAGCGCCGTGCCGACGCCCGCGCTGTCGATCGACAACGCCGCGTATCTTTCGAGCTTTCCGGATTCGCGTGCCGTAACGCCGGTCTCCGCGACATCGCAGACCGCTTCGGCGCAGCCCGATCCGATCTTCCGCTCGCTGTTCCAGGCCGGCGATCGCACCCAGCCGATTTCGCCGGCGGTGCAGGAATTGTGGGGCAACTCGTCGTCACTGACCTCGGCAGTCGCATCGGCAACGCCCGCGTCATCGCTGTCCGGACAGACCCCCGAGGTCCGCCCGCCGGGCCGGCTCGATCTGTTCAGCGACCGCAGCGGGATGTTCAGCAGCTGATCCCTCATGGTGAGGAGGCGCGTCTTCGCGCCGTCTCGAACCATGAGGCCCCTGGTAGCGCCATCGGCCATCCTTCGAGACGCCGCGCAAGATGCGCGGCTCCTGGTTCGAGCCTGTGGCAAGCGCTCTTCCGCGAGAGCCGGCGCCGCCCCTTCACCCTTAACAAAACGTCAATAAAACCAGCCGTTTATGGTGAACCCTTTGTTAAGCGTCATGGTTTATTTTGTATGACAGTGGCATCGCGTCACGGTGTCGTTTTGGGTTGCGTAGGCCGGCAGGACCATGATCGTTCGGCAGTTCATCAGTTGGATTCGTACCGCTCCGGCGGGCGAGCGGGCCGAGGCGACGCGGTCGCTGGCGCGGGCCTGGTTGATTTCAGATCTTTCCGAAGACGATCGCGCCGCCGCCGAAGGCGCGCTGTTGATGCTGCTCGACGATCCGTCGCCGCTGGTACGCCAGGCCATGGCGGAAGTGTTTGCGCGCAGCGCCGAGGCGCCGGCCGCGATCGTGCAGGCGCTGTCGCTCGACCAGCCCTCGATCGCGCTGCCGGTTCTCGAATATTCACCGCTTCTGATCGACGCCGACCTCGTCGACATCGTAGCGACCGGCAACAGCGAGACGCAATGCGCGATCGCCCGCCGCATCAATCTGCCGACATCCGTCAGTGCGGCGATCGCCGAAGTCGGCTCGCCGGCCGCAGCACTCGAGCTGATCGAAAATGCCTATGCGGAGCTTGCGCCATTCTCCTGGGACCGCATCGTCGAGCGTCACGGCCATCTCGCCGCGATCCGGGAATCGATGCTGGTGCTGGAAGGCCTGCCGGCAGCGACGCGGCTGGCGCTGGTAGCAAAGCTCTCCGATACGCTGGCGCAATTCGTCGTCGCCCGGAACTGGCTGAGCGCCGACCGGGCGGAGCGGGTTGCCGGCGAGGCGCGCGAGCGCTCCACCGTCAACATCGCCGCGCGCTCCCGCGGCGAGGACATGCAGGGCCTGGTGCGGCACCTGCGCGCCTCAGGGCAGTTGACCGCCGGATTGATCCTGCGCGCGCTGTTGTCGGGCAATCTCGAACTGTTCGATGCTTCGCTCGCCGAATTGTCAGGCCTGCCGCACGCCCGCGTCACCGCGCTGCTGCATGACCGCGGCGGCGCCAGCCTGCAGGCGCTGCTGATCCGCGCCGGTTTCCCGGAGTCGACTTTCGCGGCGTTCAGGGTAGCGCTCGAGGTCAGCCACGAAACCGGTTACGTCGACACGGTTGGAGGCGCGGCGCGGCTGCGCCGCCGTATGGTCGAGCGCGTGCTGACCCATTGCGAAACCGACCGGCAGGCCGCCGAACCGCTGTTGATCCTGCTGCGTCGGTTTGCAACCGAGTCGGCGAGGGAAGAAGCCCGCATGTTCTGCGACGAGCTGATCGCCGAAGAGGCGATAGCGCCGCCAGAGCACGATCTGATCGCGGCGTAGTTCACTCTCCAGCAACACCTCAGATGTCGTCCCTGCGAAAGCAGGGACCCATAACCACCGCCGCTAATTGTTGGATAAGGTAACTACCATATCGCTCCACGGATAGGCCGCGGCGTATGGGTCCCTACTTTCGCAGGGACGACGACGTGAACGAACGTGAGCGCTATCTCACTCCGCCGGAACGATGCTCGGCGCGAGGATGGCTTCGAGGTGCTCGGGACGGTCGCGATTGGCGTGGGTGAGGAATACGTCCGCGATGCCGCGGAGCTGCTTGCTCAGCGCACTCGCCGTCACCGCGGTGTCGAGCTTGGTGCGCTCGCGCACGATGGCCTGAATGGCGTTGATGTGATGCGCGATCAGGTTCGCCGGCACGGCGGCGAGATCGGGAGCATGCTCGATGATGCGGCACAGGCTCTCGGCGGCGGCGCCCGCAGAAGGGAAGCCGAACGTGGCGGCGTCGCCCTTGATGTCGTGGGCGGCGCGAAACAGCTCTTCACGGGACTCGTCGGTGAAGCCGTAGCGCAGCACGGCGGCGTGGGCCGCGGAGAGCCGGTCGGCTTCGATCGCCATCCAGTTCTTGAATTCGCCGGACAGGCCGGCCAACGCCTTCTCGGCGCGTCCGACGGGATCGTCGAGATCGCTTTCGGGGACGCGGAGCAATACCTTGCGCAGCGGATTGGGTTGCGTGATCACATGATGATCGGCGAAGCTTTTGACCTGCAGCTTGCCCGGCTGTTCTTTTGCCATGGTGGTCTCCTTAACGAAGCTCGCGCGCTAAACGCCGGATCGCGCCTTGTCCAGCAGCGACGGCTGCTGCATGACTTCCACTTCGCCGCCGATGCGGCGTTCGGGACCGATATAGGCGTTGTTGGTGTTGCGCCGGCGGTCCGGACCGAAATAGGTCTTGGTCTTGATGAAGGGCCGCGGATTGGCGACGACGTTGAGGATACGCTGATAAAGCCCCTTGGCCGAGATCGGCTTGGCCAAAAACTCTGTGACGCCGGCGTCGCGCGCCACGGTCACGCGCCGCTTTTCCGAATGCCCGGTCAACATGATGATCGGCGCGTAGGGGTTACCCTTGGATTCCGGCTGCCGGATCATCTGCGCAAGCTCAAGCCCGTCGAAGATCGGCATCGACCAGTCGGTGATGACGATATCGGGCACGTAATGGCTGTACATTTCGAGCGCGGTGGCGCCGTCCTCGGCCTCATAGGCCTCGCGCGCGCCGAACGAATGCAGCAGCGTCCGCAGAATGCGGCGCATATGCGGATTGTCGTCGCAAATCAGAAATCGCAGCTTGTTGAAGTCGATGCGATACATGGTCCGGCCCTAAGGGCATACCCGGCCAAACGGTATACCCGGCGTTAACCATATCGCAGCCCAGGTTAACGAATGGTTGCCAAGTGGTTGCCAAAAGAGGCCGCGGGGGACGACCAGACTAGTGCCCGAACTGCTCGCGCAAAATGCGTTCTTCGAGGCTGTGGCCCGGGTCGAACAGCATCCGCATCGAGATCGTCTTGTCGGACAGCACCTCGACGCGGCGGACGTCGCGCACCTCGTCATGGTCGGCGACCGCCGCGACCGGGCGCTTCTCCCCCTCGAGCACCTCGATCACCACGAAAGCGGTATTCGGGAGCAGGGCGCCACGCCAGCGTCGCGGCCGGAACGCGCTGATCGGGGTCAGCGCCAGCAGCGCCGCGTTGATCGGCAGGATCGGTCCCTGCGCGGAAAGATTATAGGCGGTCGAGCCGGCCGGCGTCGCCACCAGGATGCCGTCGGCGATCAATTCCGCCATTCGTTCGTGCTCGTCGATCAGGATGCGCAGGCGGGCGGCCTGATAGGTCTGGCGAAACAGCGCGACTTCGTTGATGGCATGATGCAGATGCACCGCGCCGTGCGCGTCGGTGGCGCGCATCAACAGCGGGTGGATCAGGGATTCGCGCGCGGCAGCCAGCCTGGTGTGCAGGTCGTGCGTCGTGAATTCGTTCATCAGGAAGCCGACGGTGCCGCGATGCATGCCATAGATCGGCTTGCCCGAGCGCATGTGGGCGTGCAGCGTCTGCAGCATCAGGCCGTCGCCGCCGAGCGCCACCACGACGTCGGAATCATCGGCGTGATGATTGCCGTAGAGGCTGGTTAGCTGCGCCAGCGCCGCCTGCGCCTCGGTGCCAGCGCTCGCTACGAAGGCGATCCGGTCATATCGCTTGGGGCGGGTCATGGGGCGGCGTACTCATCTCGCGCGCGGGTACTGGGCGCGCCGCGCTCGTCTATACAGCTTGGCCGGGCTTGTCGAGATGGTCCGTGGGCCCTTGCGGACGCCGCCAAGCTGTCGCAGTTTTGGGCTACAACCTGCCGCCGGCGCGATAGGCGCCGCCTCGCGGGATCCAGGGAGTGAAGGTCATGGCTATCGGTTTTGCGGCGCGCATCGGCGTCGCGCTGCTGGCGCTGTCCCTCGCCGCCGGGGCGCGGGCCGACGATGAGCAGGAGACGCCCAAGCCGCAACCCGCGGCGACGCCCTCGCCGGCGGCTACAGGTCAAAAGGGCGGAGCAGGGCGCGGCAATGCCGCCACGACGCCGCCGCCCGCCGAGCAACATCGCCTGCCGCCGGATTCGACGACAAAACAGACGCTCGCGCTGCCCGGGCGCACGCTGGCCTTCACGGCGACCGCGGGCTCGATCCGCCTGTTCGACGACAAGGGCGAACCGCAGGCCGATATCGCCTACACGTCCTACCAGCTCGACGGCACCGAGAAGGCCAACCGGCCGGTCACGTTCCTGTTCAATGGCGGGCCCGGCGCGTCCTCGGCCTGGCTGCAGCTCGGTGACGCCGGACCATGGCGGCTGTCGATCGGCGGCGATGGCGCGGTTGCCTCCGCCTCGCCGGACTTGCTGCCCAATGCCGAGACCTGGCTCGACTTCACCGATCTCGTCTTCATCGATCCCGTCGGCACCGGCTACAGCCGCTTCGTTGCAACCGGCGACGACGTTCGCAAGCGGTTCTTCTCCGTCGATGGCGATGTCAGTTCGATCGCGCTGGTGATCCGGCGCTGGCTGGAAAAATACGACCGTCTGCTGTCGCCGAAATTCGTTGCCGGCGAAAGCTATGGCGGCATCCGCGGACCGAAAGTGGTTCACAACCTGCAGACCCAGCAGGGCGTCGGCGTGCGAGGGCTGATCCTGGTGTCGCCGGTGCTCGACTTCCGCGAATATCAGGGATCGAGCATGCTGCAATATATGACGAGCCTTCCCACCATGGCGGCGGTGGCGCGCGAAGCCAAGGGGCCGGTGACTCGGAACGATCTCGCCGACGTCGAACGCTACGCGCAGGGCGAATTTCTGGTCGACCTCGTCAAGGGACTGGCGGACACCGAGGCCACGACGCGGCTGGCCGACAAGGTGGCGGCCTTGACCGGCATCGACCAGGCGGTGAGCCGCAGGCTTGCAGGGCGTTTCGATGTCGGCGAATTCCGCCGCGAGTTCGACCGGCGCAACGGCAAGGTGACCGGTCGTTACGATGCGTCGGTCGAGGGCTTCGATCCCTATCCGGATTCGAGCTACTCTCATTTCGGCGATCCATCCGGCGATCCGCTGCTGGCGCCCTTGACGAGCGCGGCCGTCGATCTCACCACGCGCAAGCTCAACTGGCGGCCGGATGGGTCCTACCAACTGCTCAGCGACACCGTGAACAAGGCCTGGGATTTCGGCCGCGGGCAAAATCCGGCCGAGTCGGTTTCCCAGCTGCGGCAGATTCTGGCTCTCGACCCGAAGATGAAATTGCTGGTCGGGCACGGGCTGTTCGACCTCGCCACACCTTACTTCGCCTCAAAAATCATCCTCGACCAGCTGCCGGCCTTTGCCGGCCCCGTCAGGGTGAAACTCGCCGTCTATCCCGGCGGCCATATGTTCTACTCGCGCGACGGGGCGAGGCAGGCATTTCGGAGCGAGGTCGAGGGGCTGATGAAGTGAGGACAAGCCAGCAACCTATGGATTGAGTTTGCCGCGGCGCCAGCGAAGTCGTGAACGCAATCCGTACATCGCCGAACGGGCCGACCGTGCTTTCAGCACGAATGTGATGATCCACTCCGGTGCTCCCATATACCGGAGCGCTTCTACGCCTCCCTCGAGCTCACGTTGCCGGAAGTTCGCATCGGGAAATGATCATGATCGCTGACGCACCATTCCAACGCGCATGACCACGCGATGAGTTCCGGCAGACGCGGGGAGACAAGTCGCGGATTGGCGCAATCCGATTGCGCATTATCGTGGTGACGGCGGCATCAGCCCGGCCTTCGAGATCACAGGCGCGGCCTCGGGCGAGCCGAGGAAGCGGAGCAGGGCGCTGGCCGCCTCGGGCTCGCGGACCGTGCTGGTGAGCACGCCGGCGAAAGAAAACATCGGCTGGAGTTCGGCCGGGATCGCCCCGACATAGGTAATTCCAGCGACATGGATCAGCTCGGCAACCTGTTGGAATCCAATCTCCGCCTCGCCACGCGCGACAACGTTCGCCACCGGCTCGCCGGACGGTGGTCCGCGCACTTTTCGGCTCTTGCCCGCGACCTGGTCGGCGATGCCGAGCTTTGCAAACAATGTCGTCGACAGATAAGTGCCGCTGCCGCTGTCCGAATACGCGATGGATTTTGCCGCCAGCAGCGTATTGCGGAAGGCCTCGACCGTGCCGATGTCAGGCTTGGCGGCCCCCTCGCGCACGACCATGCCGACCAGCGAGCGCGCGAGTTCGATCTTGCTGTCGGGGCGCACCAATCCGCGTCGGCCCAACGCGTCGGCGGCGCCGCCATCCAGTATCACGACGTCGGCGGCCTCGCCTCGTGCGAGCCGGGCGGGAATTGCCTCCGGCGAGTCGCCCATCGACGGACCGCGCGTCGTGACCAGATGGTGACCGCTGGCACGCTCGAAAGCCGGGCCGAGCTCCGAATAGGCCCCGTGAAAGCCGGCCGAGATCATCACGTGCACATCGGCGGCAGAGGCTGCCCCGACCGTCGACAGGGCGGCCGCACCGATCAGGGCCAGCAAACGATAAAACGAGCTCGGTTTCATTCGGCTCCTCCCGCCACGGTCACGCGCAGGCGTGGTCGAATCCAGCGCCGCAATTGTGTTGAAGAGAGGTAGCCGAACGCGGCAACTCGCGCCACAGTCATTGCTAGGCGCGACCTGCCCGCCGCAGCAAAGTGGCGTCATGATCGAGACCGTTGAAGCTCACAACAGTGGCTACCGTTTCATGCCGGGCGTCAGCCAGTATTCCTGCGGCATCGCAGCACTTGCCGGCTTTACCATCGAGCGGGTGCGCTTCGCCGATCCGGTGCCGCTGAAGGCGGGTTTTGAGCGGATCGCGAAAATCCTCAAAGCGGCCGGGCGTCCGCTGACCGCCTTTGGTGCCTGCGAGTTGCGCTCGCCGGCGCCGTTCACGTCGAGCGGGTGGTCTAGCACTTGCGTTCGGTGCAAGGCGGACATTTGGCAATTTGCCTGCTTGTTCAGCTGATCTTTGTTGGATTGCTGGAGGATTTATGTAGCACGGATGTCGTTGGCGACACGGTCGATAACTTCCCGCAGCCACGCATGCGCAGGCTGGTTGTCTAGCCGTCGCAGCCAAATCGTGGCGGCTTCGATCGGTTTGGGCGGGCGCGACAGTCGATGGAAAGCAAGCTTGTGAGATTTTACCAAGCTTTTGGCGACGTTGAGCGGAAGCACCGATACCAGGTCCGATGTCGCCAGTATCTGCGCCGCTGACAGGAACGGCGCGCGCATGGCTGGCTTTACGGCAGGTTTTGGTTTTCCGAAGCTCGCGTCAACAAGATCGGGTCCAAATTGAGCGGACGAGATTTCCAATTGGGGGAGAGTTGCCAGCTTCTCCGTCGAGAATTCCTGTGCTTTCGCGCTCGGATGATCCTTGCGATGCACCACGACGAATTGATCCTGCAGCAGCCGCCGCCGGGAGAAGCGCTCGCCTGGTGCGGCTGTCGGACCCATCGCCAGATGCAGTTCGCTTCGATCGAGCTGATCGAAAACGTCCAACGTGCCACTGGGCCGGAAATCCAGCCTCACTCCAGGAGCAATCCTGGCGACATGTGCCGCGATCGGCGCCACCAGAACGATGGCCGCATAATTATCGACAGCAATGCGGAATGTTGCCGTCGCCTTTGACGCATCGAACTGCACCGGTTCCAGCGATTGTTGCAATCCGTCGAGGGCAACCCGGATCGGCGTGGCGAGCTCCTCGGCCCGCGGGGTCGGCGCCATTCCGTTCGGGCTCCGGACGAACAATTCGTCCTTCAACATGTGACGCAGTCGGGTGAGTGCATGGCTCATCGCGGGCTGACTGAGCCCCAGTCGCTGCCCCGCCCGGGTCACCGATCGGTCCCGCATGATGGCGTCGAACACCACCAGCAGATTCAGATCGATCGCGGCCAGCTTGGGCATCGTCTTGGTCAAGCGACTGGAACTCCTCCACAATTCAAAACACGCATGTGATGATGAAGAGAATGCATTTTACGAATGCGAAACTCAACCCTAGATTCCGACTTGTCGAATGGAAGATCGCACCTCGCGAGGCCGCGAGAGGGGCAGGTGTGTTGCGGGCGCTAAGGCGGTCCTAAGAATCGGCGGCTACCGCGACAACGCATCGTCTCACCAGGGAGAACGTTATGATCGGAATCGTTCGGCTCGCCCTGCGGCGGCCGTATACGTTCATCGTCATGGCGGTGCTGATCCTGATCTTCGGCACGGCGTCGGCGCTGCGCACGCCGACCGACATCTTCCCCAACATCAACATCCCCGTCATCAGCGTGGTGTTCAGCTACACGGGTCTGCCGGCCGACGATATGGCCGGCCGCATCGTCACATTCTACGAGCGGTCGCTGCCCAACAGCGTCAACGACATCGAGCATATCGAATCCCAGTCGATCGTGAACTACGGGATCATCAAGATCTTCTTTCAGCCGACCGTGAACATCAATGCCGCGCTGGCGCAGGTCAACGGCATGTCGCAGACCGTGCTGAAGCAGATGCCGCCGGGCATCACCCCGCCGCTGATCCTGAGCTTCAATGCCTCGAGCGTCCCGATTCTGCAGCTCGCGCTCTCGAGCGACCAGATGTCCGAAACCCAGATTTTCGACTCGGCGCTGAATTTCATCCGCCCGGCGCTGGCTCCGGTTCCCGGTGCCGCGCTGCCGCTCCCGTTCGGCGGCAAGGTGCGCCAGGTCCAGGCCGACCTCAACCAGCAGGCGCTGCATCAATACGGCGTGTCGGCGAACGACGTGATCAACGCGCTTTCGCTGCAGAATTTGATTACGCCGGTTGGAACACAGAAAATCGGCTCATACGAATACACCGTCAACCTCAACGACTCGCCAAAGGCGGTCGAAGCCTTCAACGACCTCCCGATCAAGACCGTCAACGGCACCGTCATCTATATGCGTGACGTGGCCTATGTGCATGACGGCAGTCCGCCGCAGACCAACGCCGTTCACGTCAACGGCGCCAGCGCGGTGCTGCTGACCATCATGAAGGCCGGCACAAGTTCAACGCTCGACATCATCAATGGCGTCAAGAACCTGCTGCCCTCGGTGTCCAAGACGCTTCCCAGCAGCCTGAAGCTGACGGCGGTCGGCGATCAATCGGTTTTCGTGACCGACGCAGTATCCAGCGTCGTCAGGGAAGGCGTGATCGCGGCGGTGCTGACGGGGGCGATGATCCTGCTGTTCCTCGGTAGCTGGCGCTCGACGCTCATCATCACGCTCTCGATTCCGCTGGCGATCCTGGCCGCGCTGACCGGCCTTTCGCTGCTGGGCGAGACCATCAACGTCATGACGCTCGGCGGTCTGGCGCTCGCGGTCGGTATCCTGGTCGACGACGCCACCGTCACCATCGAAAACATCAACTGGCATCTCGAGCAGGGCAAGGAGATCGAACCCGCGATTCTCGATGGCGCGCACCAGATCGTGGTGCCGGCGACCGTGTCGCTGCTCTGCATTTGCATCGCCTTCGTGCCGATGTTCGGGCTTGGCGGCGTCGCCGGTTACCTGTTCCGGCCGCTTGCCGAGGCGGTGATGCTGGCACTTGCCGCTTCCTATGTGCTGTCGCGCACGCTGGTGCCGACGCTAGCAAACTATCTCCTGCGCAATCAACAAGTCCACGGCTCGACTGACGAGGCTGGTCACGCCAAGCCCAGCCGCAATCCGCTGGCCCGCTTCCAGCGCGGCTTCGAACATGTGTTCGAAAACATCCGCAACGGTTATCAGGGCCTGCTGCAGTTGTGTCTGCGGAACCGGGTCAAGGTGATCGCCGGTTTCCTGGTCTTCAGCGTAATGTCGTTCGGCCTTGCGCCCTATCTCGGCCAGGACTTTTTCCCGGCTGTGGATGGCGGCCAGATAAAACTTCATATCCGGGCGCCGACGGGAACGCGGATCGAGGCGACGACAAGCCTCACCGACCGGATCGGGGCCGCGATCCACGGCATCATTCCGGCGGGAGAGCTCGACGGCATCGTGAGCAATATCGGGCTCACGGTGTCTGGCATCAACATGGCCTACAACAACTCCGGCACCATCGGCGTCGGCGACGCGGACATCCTGATCAGCCTCAAGCCCAATCACGCGCCGACCGACGACTACATCAAGACGATGCGCGAGAAACTGCCGCAGCAGTTTCCGGGTACGAGCTTTGCCTTCCTGCCGGCCGATATCGTCAGCCAGGTGCTGAATTTTGGTGTCCCGGCGCCCATCGACCTCCAGGTCGCCGGCAGGGATCTCGTGGCAAATCGCAAATATGCCAATGCACTGCTGACGAAGGTCAAAGCGATCCCGGGCATCGCCGATGCGCGCATCCAGCAGGCGTTTCAGCAGCCGACCCTCGACGTCAATGTCGACCGTTCGCTGACCTCGCTTGCCGGCCTTACCGAAAAGGACGTCGCCACCGCCATGCTGACGACGCTGTCGGGAAGCTCGCAGTCGGCCCCGACCTACTGGCTGAACCCGGCCAACGGCGTTTCCTACGCGGTCTCGGTCCAGACGCCGCAGCGCGATATCAACACCATGACCGGCCTGCAAAACATCCCGGTGACGTCCGCCACCGCCGCCAACACCCAGCTCCTTGGCGGCCTGGCGCAAGTCCAACGCACCAACAGCAACGCCGTCGTGTCGCACTACAACGTTCAGCCGGTGATCGACATCTTTGCGACCCCGCAGGGACGCGATCTCGGTGCGCTCGCGTCCGACATTCAAAAGGCGATCCACGCCACGGCAAAGGATCTGCCCCAGGGCGCGAGCGTCGCGCTGCGGGGCCAGGTGAGCACGATGACGAGCGCCTATCAGCAGCTGTTCGTCGGTCTCGCGGCAGCGATCGTGCTGATCTATTTGCTGATCGTCATCAACTTTCAGTCCTGGGTCGATCCCTTCGTCATCGTGATGGCGCTGCCGACTGCATTGGCTGGCATCGTCTGGATTCTGTTCGGGACCGGAACGACGCTTTCGGTTCCCGCGCTCACCGGCGCGATCATGTGCATGGGGGTGGCGACCGCCAACAGCATTCTGGTGATCAGCTTTGCCCGCGATCGGATGGCGGCGGGCGCGAACGCCATGGCGGCGGCATTCGAGGCGGGCGGCTCGCGGTTTCGTCCGGTCCTGATGACGGCGCTCGCGATGGTCATCGGCATGCTGCCGATGGCGATCGAGCCCGGGCAGAACCAGCCACTGGGGCGCGCCGTGATCGGCGGACTGATCTTTGCCACCTGCGCCACGCTGTTCCTGGTGCCCACAATCTTCAGCCTGGTGCACGGCCGGAAGTCTCACGCCGCAAATCAGGCGAACGCTGCAACCTCATCATCGCATTAAGCGGAGAACAAGAAATGTCCTCGGAAGACGTCAAAGCCCCAAGTCGGCGCGGCCTCCAGACGGCCGCCACGGCAGCGGTTCTCCTTGCCGGCGTCGTGGTCGGCTACGGCTTCGTCAACCGTGCGCAGAGCAAGCAGGAAGTGGTCAACTGGACCAACGCGCAGAGTATCCCGACCGTTGCCCTTGCCCAACCGATCCCCGGCAGCGCGCAACAGACGCTGACACTGCCCGGCAATATCCAGCCCTTCAACCGGGCGGCGATCTTCGCGCGGGTGAACGGCTATGTGAAGAGCTGGGATCACGACATCGGAACGGCGGTAAAGGCCGGGCAGGTGCTGGCCACCATCGACGCTCCGGATCTCGATCAGCAGCTCAGTCAGGCCAAAGCGACATTGGCGAGCGTCAGGGCCAATCATCAAATTGCCTCGCTCACCGCCAACCGGAACAACATCCTGCTGCAAAAGCAGATCGTGGCCCAGCAGCTCGCGGACCAGACCACCGCCGATGAGAAGGCGAAGGAAGCCGTCGTCGACGCCAACCAGGCCAACGTCCGGCAGCTCGAGGCGATGCAGTCGTTCAAGACGCTTTCCGCGCCATTTGATGGCGTCGTGACCGCCCGAAATGTCGAACTCGGAATGCTGATCAATTCGGGAGGAGGTTCCGGTCAGGCGCTGTTCGAGGTGTCGGACCTGCATCGCGTTCGCATTTACGTGCAGGTGCCGCAATCGTTTTCCGCCGGGTTGACCGTGGGAATGAAGGCGACATTCGAAATGCCGCAGTATCCGGGCGCGCAATTCGACGCGACACTCTCTCATATTTCCAAGGCCATAAATCCCAGTTCGCACAGCATGCAGGTCGAGCTTCAGGCCGACAATGCAGCCGGAAAATTCTTCGGCGGCAGTTACTGCAATGTGCATTTCGAAATTCCGACGGACGCGAATTTGATAACAATTCCATCTACGGCGCTTGTGACCGGGAATCAGGGCACACAGGTCGCAACCCTCGACAGCAACAATAAGGTCGTCCTCAGGAGTGTGCAGTTGGGCCGCGATCTCGGTGACAGTGTGGAGGTCACTGCGGGCCTGTCCCGGTCCGATCGGATCGTCAACAATCCTCCGGAAACATTAACGGCAGGAGATACGGTTCGCGTGGCCGCTGCAGCGCCGCAGGCCGGCGTAGCCGCATCGTCTTCGACAACGGTAAGGCAATAAGAGGCGCGTTCCATGCGGCTTTGTGCAGATCCTCTTCCCGCAGCACGCGACGTCAGGCTTGACCTGCTTCGCGGCTTGGCGAATTGGGCGATCTTTCTGGATCACATCCCGCACGAGGTACTGAGCTGGACCACAATCAAGCATTATGGATTCAGCGACGCCGCCGATCAGTTCGTGTTCATATCGGGTTACACGGCCGCCTTGGTGTCTGGACGGCTGATGATCGAGCGCGGCTACGTGGCGGCCGCGTCGAGGCTGGCAAGGCGCGCCTTCACCCTGTATGCCGCTCACATCACCGTGGGCATGATCTATATCGCCGTTATTGCATGCGTCTCACGGCAGTTTCACGATCCGGATGACCTGAATCAGTTCAACGTCGCCGTTTTCCTGAACACGCCGTTCCCAGAGTTTGTCCAGGCTCTGGCCTTGAGATATCGACCTGTCAATTTGGACGTGCTTCCTCTCTATATTCTGTTGTTGGCAGCGTTCGCTCCGGCATTGTGGCTGATGGTTCGCAGGCCGAATTTGACATTGGCCGGCTCGATCGCCGTGTATCTTGCCGGAAGGCATTTGGGCTGGAATCTTGCAGCGGTCCCGTCGGGCGTTTGGTATTTCAATCCCTTTGCCTGGCAGCTGCTGTTTTTTCTGGGCGCATGGACGGCGCTTGGCGGCGCGCGAGCCCTTCGGCCGATCAGTCAAACAAGAACCGTGTTCTGGCTGGCAATCGCCACCCTTGTCTTCTCTTCCGTCGTGACGATGGCAATTCGGACACCGGATCTCGGTGGTCTTGTCCCGCATTGGATCCTGCAGCCATTCGATCCCAACGATAAGACCAATCTCGCGCCCTACCGTATCGCTCACTTCATTGCTCTCGCTGTCGTCGTCACGCGCTTCCTGCCGGTGGATTCGCCCATTCTGCAATGGCGCTCGCTGGCGCCGCTGATCAAATGTGGCCGGAACTCGCTTCGGGTCTTTTGCACCGGCATCGTGCTGTCGTTTTGCGCCCATGCCGCGATCGAACTAAGCTTGAACTCCCTGTGGGTTCAGATTCTCGTCGGTGCGACAGGAATAGTGCTCATGACTGCGATCGCATATTGCTGGACGTGGCCGAAACGGCGGAATCGCATGCTTCCTTCGCATGCGCGACCCGGAGGCATCGCGTGACAAGTAATTTGGCGCTCGTTTGGCCGGCGGTGACGGCCGCGTTCCTGGCCTCTCTGGTCGAAGCGGTCGAAGCTCTGACGATCGTGTTGGCGGTCGCCATCGTTCGCGGCTGGCGGCCAGCCGGGCTTGGAGCGTTTGCCGGCCTTGCGGTGCTGGCGCTCATCGTCATTGCGCTCGGACCCCTGCTCAATCTTGTGCCGCTGCGCCTGCTGCAGCTCTTCATTGGCATTCTGCTTCTGCTGTTCGGCATGCGGTGGCTGCGAAAGGCGATTTTGCGCGCAGCCGGCGTCATCCCGCTCCATGATGAAGCCGCTGCATTCGCAACCGAGACGGCAGAACTGCGCGAGCAGGCGCGCCGCAACGAGGCGCGGCTCGATTGGATCGGGGCACTCACGACCTTCAAGGCGGTCCTTCTCGAAGGGCTTGAAGTCGTTTTTATCGTGATTGCGCTCGGCGCCGGTCGAGGAATGCTCGTTCCCGCAAGCGTCGGCGCCGTGGCCGCATGTCTGGCGGTTGCAGCCGTCGGCTTGATCGTGCATCGGCCGTTGGCGCGGGTTCCGGAAAACACGCTCAAATTCGCTGTCGGCATCATGCTGTCGGCGTTTGGCGTGTTCTGGACCGGCGAAGGTCTCGGCGTGGCCTGGCCGGGCGCGGATTTCGCGATCGTCATATTCGCGGCGATATTTTTGGCTGTCAGCGTCGCGGCCGTTGCACTGGCGCGCCGCCCCAAGGCGGAGGCTCTGTTATGACGGTCCTGACCAACGCGTTGCGCGAGCTGGCCGGACTGTTCGTCGACGACGGCGCGCTGGCGCTCGTGATCATAGCCGTCGTCGTCCTCGCCGGCATGGTGGCAACGCTGATGCCGGACGCTTCGTTGGCGGCGGGCGCCATCCTGTTGTTTGGTTGTCTCGCCGCACTGGTTTCGAGTGTTGCACGTACCGGTAGACGCTAATCGCTCGCGCCGCGCGCATTCGCGAAATTGGCGGCGCTGCTATTCGGTCCCAGGTCGCATCAGCCAGCGCGCATTGGCCTGATCTTAACGATCGAACGGCACTCAAACTCAGCTAAAAAACGCGTTACGTTAAGAACAACAATTGCCCGTCTGGGCGGCACGGCACTGAGCCGTAGGAACAGAACACGCAGCGATTGCCACGCTTCGGCTTTAGGCGCGCCGCGCAATTCTTACAGCCGTAGAAAACTGGCGGGCATCGATTGGCATCGCTTCGGTTGCCTGATGAGCGCAGTTCGGACAGGTGAGCGTCGATTTCCAACTGCATCAGCGCTCGCTCGTAAAATCCTGAACAGTGGTCGGCGGAATCTGAATTCCCTCAAACCGCGGTCGTCGGGGAGCGCACGTCAATCGCAAACCTGGACTCGGCGGAATACCCATCCGTACCCGTCCCAGTAGCGCTCGCGAACGAAGCGGCATACCGGCTCTTCGACGTATACCGGCGCGGGCGCATAATATACCGGCGGTGGCGGAGGAGCAGGACGTGCCAGGGCGCTGCCGAGCAACGCCCCGCCGATAAGTCCACCCACCACGCCAGCCGCAATTTGACCATTCTCCGCTCTTGCATGCGCTGGCAGCAAAAACGGACCTGCGGCCAATGCCAAAGCCGCTACAGCTGAAGCGATTTTGCCCATAACGTTCTCTCCATGTCGAGGCACCGCCATTCCGGACTATCATACTTAATGTTTTGTTAAGTCTGCATTGAACTGGCAAAAAATTTTGCTGTGGAAGGGGATTCAATTTTGTCGCTGCCTGCGACGCGCTTCAAACTAGCAAACGCTAAAGCTCTTCGTTCTTCACCTGCGTGCGTCGGGCACCCAGTTCATCACGCTGCATTTCGACGATTTCCGATGTGAGCACCGGGACCTTCTGTGCAGGGGAAGCGAGTGTCTCCACGAAGTATATGTGCGCTCAGGATCGTCGTTCTGGCTGGCGTTGAGTATTCACGCGGTCGATCTCAAAATGACTAACGAAGGCGACGTGGCCGGCCTCGAGGTAACCACCGCAGGACCGCATCCGTCGACCGTATTCTACAGGTGGGAGGGTCGTCGGTTCGTGAAGACCGGTGCGCCCGACGCGATTGGACGCTGAGCGAAAGCCCCGCCCTTTCGTTGGCGGCGGGCGCCATCCTGTTGTTTGGTTGTCTCGCCGCGTTGCTTGCGAGCGTGGCAAGAGCCGCGCGGCGTTGACATCATCGCGCGTGGCGCTTGCGCGTTCACGAAACGGCGCCCTGAACGATTCGGCCGCCTCGATGCGTTGCCGCTCGCACCCGGCATTCCCTGCGCCCTCTGATTTCTATAGGCGAATGTTTCCTGCACTCGGGCGTATCGCGCCGCGGGGTCGCGAAATTAGGTTTGCTCGGCAATTTTGAAAATTGAATCAGAAACTGTGGCGGAGGCGCGATGCAGCGGTTGCGCGCGTATCATCAACAACGTCATTGCGCGGAGCGTAAGCGAAGAAGCAATCCAGTCTGCCTTCGCAGCTCTGGATTGCTTCGCGGAGCCTGTCATCGGGTGCGCATTCGCGCGACCCGTTGGCCCGCAATGACGCCTGAGGTGCAATCAGTAAACCAGCCCGGTGCCCGGCGGCTTCTCCAGCGCGGCGGCGAGCGAGCGATACTCCTCGCTGCTGGTGCCGGCGAGCGCTGCGATCCGGCTTAAGTGATATTGCGCCTGATCGCGGTTGCCCTGTTCAACCTGCCAAAGCCCGTAATACTGCCAGGTCTTGACGTGGTTCGGATCGGCCTTGAGCGCGCGCTCGTACCAGATCTGCGAGACCTTGTAGTCGCCGAGCTTGCGATAGGAGTAGCCGATCAGATTGGCAACGGCGGCGCTGTCGTCATGACCGAGCGCCTTCAACTGCTCGATTGCGGTGGCGTAGTCGTTGCGATCGTAGATCGTGGCGTAGGCGGTGCGATAGCCCTTCGCGAACGCGGTCTCTTCGATGCCCGGGCGAATTTCGGATCTCTTCCCTTTCTTGCCCTTGGATGGAGGCGGCGTCGGCGGCGGATCGTTGTCGGGTGCGGCATAGACCGCGGTGACCACGGGGGCTGCCGCCAGCGTCAGCGACAAGATGGCAAGCGTCAAAAGCCTGATCGCGAACTTTTTCATGCGTCTCTCCTGTTGACGTCGTTCAGTAAACCAGACCGGTACCCGGCGGCTTTTCGAGCGCGGCTGCGAGCGAACGATATTCTTCGCTGCCGGTGCCGGCGAGTGCTGCAAGCCGGTTCAGATGATATTGCGCCTGGTCACGGTTGCCCTGTTCGAGCTGCCACAAGCCGTAGTACTGCCAGGTCTTGATGTGGTTCGGGTCGGCCTTGAGCGCGCGCTCGTACCAGATCTGCGATACCTTGTAGTCGCCGAGCTTGCGATAGGAGTAGCCGATCAGATTGGCGACGTCGGCACGGTCGTCATGTCCCAGCGCCTTCAACTGCTCGATCGCGGCGGCATAATCGTCTCGATCATAGATCGTGGTGTAGGCCGTGCGATAACCGGCCAGGAACTTGGGGTCGTCGATTCCAGAGCTCTTGTCGCCCTTCTTCTCTTTCTTGGTGTCGGAGGCTGGCGGCGCCGGATTGTCGCTGCCCGCGGCGTAGGCCGAGAGCAGGGGCACGGCGACCAGTGCCACCGTGAACATCGCCAACGTCAAAAGCCTGACCGCAAGCTTGCGCATTCATCTCTCCTGGTTTCCGCAACCGTCGGCGATCCTACACCGAAGCCTGCTTCCTTGAACACCCGGCGGTCCGGAACATTCCCGGCGGCCGGCCGCAATTCAGGGAATTTGCGCGGGGCAGGTGCTGCCCGTGGAACATGACAAACATGTCATCGAGATGAACGAAGTCCGTCGACACGCTTCAGGGTGGGTTCAGCGCGCGCTCACTAAGGTCGTCTGCATGATCAGCGAGCCCGGGCACCCGACCGGCCACCCTCGCGATCCCCTGCAAAGAGGAGACAACCATGTTCAAGACCATTTCCGCAGCGCTGCTCGCCGCTTCCGTTATCGCGGCTCCGGCGCTTGCCGCTACGGCAGACAAGACAACCCCAGCGCCGGTCACGAAAACGACCCAGTCGCCGGTCGCCAAGACGACCACCGCGCCGGTCATCAAGGCCGACCAGTCGAAGTCGAAGCTGCTGAACGCGAACGCCAGGATGGGCCGCCATCATCACAAGCACTATGCCCATCATCGCCACCACAAGCACATGGCTGCGCACAAGACCCACGTGTCGCCGAAGGTTGTGACCAAGCACGTTACGTCCCCCGCCAAGCGCGGCTGACACTGTTCCGCCGGCGCGGTTCGATCCACGTTGCCCCGCCGCGCCAGCGGATATCAGGCCCGGCCCGTCCGTCACTGCTTCCCCAGTGACGGCGGGCCGGTACTGCTTTTGCGCCGCTCGAACGGCCCGCGATAATCCAGATGCTAATTCCAATTCGGCTCGGGGCGGTTTAAGACAATCCCGGGGGCAGGTGGAAGAATTGCGCTTGGGGACATCAACAAAAATTGCGGCGATCCTGTTGCTGCCGATCGCGCTCGCGGCCTGCGCGGACAGCGAGGGCAGCAGGAGCATCACCTATACCGACGACCGCGGCGTCGCCAACCAGCCTTATCCGAACAACTATAAGGTTGAGATCGTGTCGTTCATGAAGACCTATCTCAACAACCCCGTCGGCGTGCATGAGGCTGCGATGGCCGATCCGGTCCAGCGCGTTGTGGGCGGTCGGCTGCGCTATGTCAGTTGCCTGCGCTTCACCCCGCGCGAATCCGACGGCAGCTACCATGAACCGCGTGAGCGCGCTGTGCTCTATGTCGACGGCCGGCTCGACCGCATCATCGAGAACGCCAGCGAACCCTGCGCCGGCGCGGTCTACGCGCCATTCCCGGCATTGGAACAGATGACGCGGTAGGGCCGCCTTGGTGATCGGGTCCTTAACCGGCTCCGATCACTTTTCGGCGAGTTTTGAACCTCACCTTCGCCATCTTTGACACACGCTCGGCCGCAAACCGTCTGCTTAAGGGGCAAAAAAACCTTCTGTGTCAGGGAACAAACACGCTTTGTTGCCGCGCCGTCACAGCTGGGAACGATCACGGCTCCGGCATTGCCCCAAAGCAACCTAATTGAGGTCACGTTGTTTGGATTGATAGCGCAACGTTAGTAATGGGGAACAGACATGAAGAAGATTTTGCTCGGCGCCGTCGCGCTGGCAGCATTCGCGGGGCCGGCTTTTGCGGCTGACATGCCGGCACGCACCTATTCGAAGGCACCGCCGCCATATACGGCGCCCGCCGTGATCTATAACTGGACCGGCTTCTACATCGGCGGCCATGTCGGTGGCGCCTTCGCAGGCGATAGCACCTTCCAGAGCAGCGACGCGCGCTTCCTCGGCGGCGTGCAGGGTGGCTTCGACTATCAGTTCGCGCCGAACTGGGTGGTGGGCGCCGAAGCGCAATATAGCTGGCTGACCGGCAGCAATAATAACGGGGTGCTCTTCCCCGGCGGTACGCTGGTGACCTCGAAGAACGACCAACTCGGTTCGGTGACCGGCCGGTTCGGCTACACCTGGGGTCCGGCGCTGGTCTACGCCAAGGGTGGTTACGCTTGGCGCGACAACAGCAATATAGGAGCATCGGTTGCCGGCACGCCTGCGGCCTTCACCACCGATGGCAATCACAAGGACGGCTATACCGTCGGCGCCGGCCTCGAATACATGTTCGCGCCGAATTGGTCGGCCAAGGCCGAGTACCAGTACTACAATTTCGGCAAGACCACTTTCACCTCAGGACCGGCCGATATTGTCGGCGTCAGCTCCCGGAACGACGAGCACACCGTCAAGGTCGGTGTGAACTACCGGTTCGGCTGGGGCGGCCCGGTTGCCGCCAAATATTGATACCGGTTGGTATCGAGACCAGAAAAGGCCGGCTCAAGCCGGCCTTTTTTTGCGTTGATGGTGTCGAGCAAAGCCGTGCAGCTTTCGCTTCCCAGGCATGCCAAAAATAATTTCTGCAGTGCACGCAACTATTGTCATGATCAGCTATTATGGTCGCGCTGGCTGGTGGACAACGAACATGCGTGCATTTGCGTTAGGACTGATCTTTTCCGCGGTGTCTTTACCGTGCTTGGCCCAAACCGTGCTGAAATCCGAGCCCCTTATCCTTGCCCCCTACGAGATCGCCTTCGTTCAGGACGCCTCTTGCCCGGTGGGGAAGGTGCTCAAGGTGACCGGCGCGATCAGGGGACTGCACCGGCGCAAGACCTGCGTTTCGCTGGCGTCGGAACAGGCCTCGCTGGCGACGGCAACGCCGTAAGACTGGCGATCCAAAGTCTCACGAACCCCACTGCGGCTCCGATTGCGCTTCGCGCTCGGCGTCGGCCTTGTTCCTGGCGGGATCCTCATGCGGGTCGGGCCGGCACGGCCTGATCTCATAATCGTTGTCCAGCACCGGCCGCGGTGACGGCTTTTCCTCGTCCGTGGCCACGTCGACCACGAGGCCGCACTTCCTGGCCTGCTTCCACACATCCGCCTCGGTCGGATAGGCCTTGCTCAGCCTGGCGTCGTGACAGAACAGCGCGTAGGGCATGGTTTGCTCCGCTAAAAGTCCTCAACGCCGCTGACGCGTGGAGGTTTCGGCCCGCGCCGCGTGGTAGCCCTTCGCGCGCGAAAAAAGGCGATTGGTCCGTTTCGGCCCTTTTTGCCGGAGTCCCTGAGTCCTTAACGAGTCCTGAATCCAGCGAAAAAGAATCCCCGAGACTCCCGGCCTAGAATCGCCGGATGTTTCCGGCCATGAGAACGGTCCCGATCCTCCAGACCTCCTGCGAGCGTGTCCAACTCACGCTGACCGTCGCGCTGCTGGCGGCCTGCGCGGCTAACGTCGCGCTGGTATGCGCCTGGCTCTAGGGCCGGCCCGGCCCGTGTGATTGACCCCACCGCCTATCCACACCCATCATGGCACGTAGTGGACGCGATCTGCGAATTGCGGCCGGCTGCAACCAAAGGGGCGGGGACGGGATGATCGAGGTGCTGCAGCAGCGGGTCAACGGCGACGAAGGGCTGGTCCGGCGTGGACGGTATCTGACGACCACATTCCTTCTGGAAGTCGGCCCGACCGCGTGGCTGATCTCGATCTTCGAGGGCCGCGTGGTGTCGGTGACGCGGGGGCCGTTCGTGATGCCGTCGTCGGCCTTTGCGCTCCGGGCATCCGAGGAGGAATGGGCGAAATTCTGGAGCCGGAAGCCGCCGCCCGGCTCGAATGATCTGATGGCGCTGATCAAGCGGCGCGTGCTCAAGGCCGAAGGCAATCTCCAGATCTTCATGGCCAATCTGCGCTACTTCAAGGAAGCGCTCGCCAAACTGCGCAGCGAAGGAGCCGCGTCATGAGCGCGACATTCGAGCCGATCACCGGCCGCTACATGAATCTGGACTTGTTCGGCCGGCCGCACCGCATCTATGTCGAGCACGCGGGCGAGGGCACGCCGCTGCTCTGCCTGCACACCGCCGGCAGCGACGGGCGGCAATACCGCGCGCTGATGAACGACGCGCGCATCACGCGCAATCATCGCGTCATCGCCTTCGACATGCCCTGGCATGGCAAATCGTCGCCTCCGGCCGGCTGGCACGACGAGGAGTATCAGCTCACCTCGGCACAATACACGACCATGATCCTCGAGATCGCGGCCGCGCTCGAGCTCGACAAGCCGATCGTGATCGGCTGCTCGATCGGCGGCCGCATCGCGCTGCATCTGGCGCTCGAACACCCGGAAGTGTTTCGCGCCATCATCGGTCTGCAGGCCGGCGCGCATGTCGATCCCTATTACGACCTGAATTTCCTGCACCGGAGCGACGTGCATGGCGGCGAGGTCGCCGCCGCCATCGTCTCCGGGCTGGTCGGTCCCGATGCGCCCGACAAGGAGCGCTGGGAGACGCTGTGGCATTACATGCAAAGCGGACCCGGCGTTTTCAAAGGTGACCTCTATTTCTACAAGATCGACGGCGACATCCGCGGCCGGGTCGCCGAGATCGACACCAAACGCTGTCCGCTGTTTCTGTTGTCCGGCGAATACGACTATTCCTGCACGCCGGAGGAAACGCTGGCCGTCGCCGGCAGCATTGCGGGCAGCGAGGTCACCATCATGAAGGGGCTCGGCCACTTCCCGATGAGCGAAAATCCGGAGGTGTTTCTAAACCATCTGCTGCCGGTGCTGGAGAAGATCGGCCGAAGCTGAGGTCACGCAACCGGACCGCGCCTGAATGCTATTTGCCGAGCCGTGAGGGCTCGGAGTGCTCGCCGAGGGCGGCGCGGACCTTGGCCATGGTGGCGCTGCAATAGGCCTCGCGCTCGCGGTTGAACTTCTCCTGATGGGCGCGGAAGTTGGCGACCCGCGTCCGTATCTCGGACTGGAAGTCGTCCCGCAGCTCGATTCGCGCCATCGGGACCGGCCTCGGCAGCTCGGCAACGGGCGCTATGTCGGCAACACCAGGCTTGAAATCAGACGTCGGCGCGGCCGCAAAACTGGGCGTCGGCGTGTCAGAGGGTATGCGCACGTCGACCGGTTCGAAAGCGCCGGGTGTCGCAACAGGCTTGTCGGCAGCCGGCGTCTTACCGGTCACCGATTGCACGAATGCCATCGTCTGGGCGATCAGGAGATCGCGTTCACGCATCCATTTCATGACGCACCTCAAACCCAGCCAACATTTCAGCAAAGCGCCCTTGGGGAATCAAGCGTATGCCGTGACGTTGCGCGGCTTTGGCATCAATTTTTGCGCGCGAGGTGACAAAAGGGTGACACTGCGCGCCTCCGGCGAGGGGTTAACCCGCGCGTCTGGTCGCCGTGATGTGGACGATCCGCCGGGAAACCGCTCCGGCCGGCCGGATTTGCTTGCCGTGCCGCCGCCGCAGGATGAGCCCAAGAGGTAATATCCCGGAGGTGGCGCAGATAATCTTCTTCGTCCTGCCGACGTCAGTCTTCGGATGATGCCCGATCCAGTCATGCCGCCCATTTGTTTCGCAACGGCACGATGGCCGGCGCCGCGATACTGCGGTCGCGTCCGGCGTCCTTGGCTTCATAGAGGGCCAGATCGGATCAGGTCGTGTGGCGCAAGGCCCGCCTGCGGTGTCATCGCAGCCACACCCACGCTGACGGTCGGAGACATGTCGGGGCGTCCCTGCTGCTGCGCGCGCAACGACAACACGCTGGAGCGAATCTCCTCGGCGATCCGGAAAGCGCCCTCGACCGTTTCACCGGGCAACAGCACCGCAAATTCCTCGCCGCCGTAGCGTGCGCACAGATCCGACGCGCGCCTGGCGCTGCCGGCGATGCAGGCCGCGATGGATGCCAGAGCGGCGTCTCCCGCCTGATGGCCATGGGCGTCATTATAGGCCTTGAAATTATCCGCATCGATCATCAGCAGCGCGATCGGGGCTTTGGTTCGCCGCGCGCGCAACCACTCGCGGGCAAACACGTCGTCGAATCGCCGGCGATTGCTGAGCCCGGTCAAGCCATCGGTGCTGGCGAGCAAAGCGAGCTGGCTTTCCGCCGCCGAGCGCCGTTTCAGGGCCGCGACCAGAACTAGGGTCAGCGCGATCACGATTGCGCACAACGCGGCCATCAGCGACCCGATCAGCGACACCTCCCGCCACCAATCCGCATAGATGGTTTCAAGCGAGACACCCTCAACGATCAGTAGCGGATGGCTGCCGACCTGCTGAAAGACAAACAACCGCCTGCTAACCATCGTGGGCGGCGTGGGATGGGTCTGCGCCAGAGCTAGGTGACGTTAAGCCGGGCCTCGAAAAATCGAACAATGCGCCCGATAGCGTCGGCGGTCATCGGATAGCTGTCTGAAAAGTCGAAGCCCTGCGCCCGGTCCGGATCCATCGAGGTGCCGATGAGGGCAATGGCTGGTGCCGGTTGAGAGGATTGAACTCCCGACCTTCGGTTTACAAAACCGCTGCTCTACCGCTGAGCTAAACCGGCGAATTGAGGGGATGGATCACCGGCCCGAATATCAGACTTGCCCGCAAAGAGCCAGAACCTCGAAGCCCGCTTCCACCATGCTTGAGCACAAAAAAGGCGGCCCTCAGCCGCCTTTTTTGCCTCAAAGCGCGAAAGGCTTACTGGCAGAGATGCCGGCGGCCGTCTTCGCCGCGGAAGTAGGTGCCGGGGGTGCAGACAAAACCGTTCTGCCGGGCATAGGCGTCGCTCGCAAGCGGTGCGGTGGCGATGGCTGCCGCGGTGCCGACAGCCCCGCCGACGACGCCGGCTGCGACATCGCCCGGCCAGAAGCCGGTGTCGCGATCGCCATTCCAGCGGTTGTAGCTGTCGTTCCAGGTGCCGTTGTGCTGGTAGGCACGCCGCTGATAGGCGCCTCGGTAGGGATTGCCTGCCCCGTAATTCTGGCAATTGGCGTTCGGATAGTACTGCGCGCATTTGCCGGGGCTGGTGACCACCTCCTGCGCCATCGCAGGGCTTGCCAGGGCAGAGGCGAGTATCGCGGCGGCGCCGAGAATTCTGAATTTCGTCATGCGGTTTCTCCGGAGTGGGAAGTGGTGGGAGGGAAGAACGGATGGCGCCGGCCGATGTTCCGATTTCAGGTTGTGCAGGCTTCAAACCGGTGTGAAGTTCGGGTTACCGTCGATTTCAAGGACCTATGGATTTCATGCAGACGCGCGACATCGATTACCGCTGCGAACAAGCCAATTTGCGCGGCTATCTCGCCTGGAATGATAGCGCTGAGCCGCAACCGGGCATCCTGGTGGTCCACGAGGGGCTGGGATTGGGCGATTTCGCCATGGAACGCGCGCGCCGGCTCGCTGGCCTCGGTTATGTCGCACTCGCCGCCGACATGTTCGGCGAACGGCGGCAGGCGCGGAACCTGCAGGAAGTCGCCACCCTGGTCGGCGGCCTCCGCGCCGAGCCTGAAAAACTCCGCGCCCGTGGCCGTGCGGCGCTGGAAACGCTGGCGGCGTTGCCGCAAGTCGACGCGCGACGGCTAGCAGCCATCGGATTTTGCTTCGGCGGTTCGGTGGTACTCGAACTCGCGCGCGCGGGCGCCGATCTCAGGGCCGTCGTCAGTTTCCATGGCGTGCTGGCAACGAAAATGCCGGCGGTATCGGGTAAGGTGAAGGCGAGCGTGCTGGTCTTAACCGGCGCGGACGACCCCCTGGCGCCGCCCGATCAAGTCGCCGATTTCGAGAACGAGATGCGCGCAGCCGCCGTGCGGGACTGGCAGGTCATCAGCTACGGCAATACGCTGCATGGTTTCACCAATCCCGCCTCGGACGGATCAATGCTGCGCAGCGCGCTCTACAATGCGCAGGCCGACCGCCGTTCATGGGCGTCGATGCTAAGCCTGTTCGATGAAGTGTTGACCTGACAAGTGCTGCGACCTGGTGTTTGATGCGACCTCATAGCGGGCAGGGGGCATATGTTCGGAATTCTGGGACTTGGGTTTTTGCTGGGCATGCAGCATGCGCTCGAGGCCGATCATATCGCCGCCGTATCCAGCATTGCCGCGCGCCGCACCGACGTCGGTGATATCGTCAAGCACGGGCTGACCTGGGGGCTCGGCCATACGTTGACGCTGTTCGCTTTCGCCGGCGCCGCCATCCTGCTCGGTCACGCGATCCCCGAGGCGATGGCGCGTCCGATGGAGACCGCCGTCGGGGTCATGCTGGTCGGTCTCGGCGCGCATGTGCTGTGGCGGCTCTGGCGCGACCGCGTGCATTTTCACCGGCACGGCCACAGCGACGGCACGGTCCATTTCCACGCCCACAGCCACGCCGGCGAAGCCGCAGCCCATGCGCGCGCCGCTCACGCGCATGAGCATGGTTTTCGCTGGCGCACGTTGCTGGTCGGGTTGATGCACGGCATGGCCGGCTCCGCCGCGCTGCTGCTGTTGGCGGTATCGCAGGCCTCCAGTCCCGCGATCGGACTTGGCTACGTCGCGCTGTTCGGGATCGGCTCGATGATCGGCATGGGCGCGCTGTCGACGCTGATCGCGCTGCCGATTGCGGCCTCCGCGCGCTGGCTCACTTTTGCCAATCGCGGCCTGCAAGGCGCGGTCGGCCTCGTCACCGTTGCGATCGGCGTCACGACGATCGTCGAAAACGGTTGTTTACGTAGGCGGTTAAGCTCGAACGGCCCGGCCGCGTTAACAATTACTGATTGCAATCTCTCGCAATTGAACAGACCCGGGTGCTTACACGTTAGGCTTACCGGCAGTTTGGTCGGACGCTTTAACCCCTGGGTCCGCGCATTGGATTAGGTTGCGGCCAGAGAGGTCGGGACTCCAGGCAATGCGCATTCGCGTGACACTGGCAATTTTGTTGGCGACGACGTCGGCGGCTTTCGCCGGCGGCGGCTTCGACATCGTGGTTCCAGGCCGCGCCGGCGTGCCGGTCATCATTAATGGCGTCGATGCATCCTATGCGGTGGTCGAAGGCGAATGGGGCCTTGGCCAAAACTGGCAAGTGCAGCCGACCGTCTACGGTGGCCGCATCATCGATCCGGTTCCGAATGTCGGCCACTATTATCCCAGCGCGGGCCATTTGCCGGGTTACGGCCGTCTGGAGATCGAACCGCCGCCGGGCCGCAGGTTGCCTCAGCCGGCCGAGAGCTATCATCAATCCTGGTCGGCACAATCAGCGCCATTGCCGGCGCAGTCCGATGTGCCGGTCAATCCACCCGCGATCATCTATGCGCCGCAGGGCGACAGTCTCCCTGGCGCGCCACCGAATGTTCGTCCCCGCAAACATCGGGGTATGCCGTAGTAACTTCCCAGGAAGAATTTGAAGAAAGCTTTGAAGAAACCCACGCCCACTTACAGGAGAGAGTAATGCGTCAGATGATTTCAGGATTGGTTGCGGCAGTCGCCGTGACGGTTGCTGCGCCCGCAATGGCGTGCGGCTTTAGCCCCTGCGGGCTGCCGGAGGTCTATGTTTCCCCGGCGCCGGCCTATAGCTATTCGGGCTGCAACCCCTGCGGCGGCTGGGCCCATGAGCGGCTCGCCGATCCCGTGTACCAATATTACTACGTCAACCAGGGCCCGACCTATACCGGTCCGGGCAACTGGGCTCCGCTGCCGACCTATCAGGAGAGCGCGATCCCCGGTTACTACCACCCGCATCACCACTATCGTCGGTGGCATCACACCGGCTATTACCGCCATCACGTGCTGCGCCGCTACTACTGAGCGCTTCGACTGGTCGATAGCGTAGACTAAAATTTCTCAGCGCCCGTTCGCGTCACGCGAGCGGGCGTTTCTTTTGTTCAGCCCATCAGGCCGAGCCGGCTGGCGCCGATATAGAGCGCCAGGACGGCCGCGTTCGAAACGTTCAGGCTCTTGATTTCGCCGGGCATGTCGAGCCGCGCCACCACGCTGCAGGTTTCGCGCGTCAATTGCCGCAGGCCCTTGCCCTCGGCGCCGAGCACCAGCGCCAGCGGTTGTCGCAGGGCGACGGCGCCCAGATCATCGCTGCCTTCGCTGTCGAGCCCGACCGTGAGGAATCCGCGGTCGTTCAATTCGTTCAGCGCGCGCGCGAGATTTTGCACCGTGACCAGCGGCACCAGCTCCAGCGCGCCGGACGCGGATTTCGCCAGCACGCCGGTGGCCTCCGGGCTGTGCCGCGCCGTGGTGACGATGGCCTTGACCGCAAACGCCGCGGCCGAGCGCATGATGGCGCCGACATTGTGCGGATCGGTGATCTGGTCGAGCACCAGCACGATGCCTTCCTGCGTCAGCTCATCGATGTCGGGCGAGGGCAGGGGATCGGCTTCGGCCAACAGCCCCTGATGCACGGCGTCCGGGCCGAGTCGCTGGTCGATGGCGTTGGGCCGGACGATTTCCGGCGGCACACGGGTATCGATATTCTCATCGGCGAGGCGGCGGGCGGCATTTTCAGTCAGCAGGAGCTTTCTGATCTCGCGCTGCGGATTGGCCAAGGCGGCCACCACCGTGTGCCAGCCATAGAGAATCACCGGCCCGTCCGAACCCCCGCCCCGGTCGCGCCAGGCCGGCCGGCCGGCCGATTTTCGGCCCTTTTCGAAGGGTTTGCCGCCGCCACGGCGGAACGGCGGTTTTCGGTCGCGATCGCTCATGGGTGAGCTTGTGTCACGGGTTCCGGATTATGGCAATTTGGGCATTTCGAGGGGCTAGACCTCCGGTTCTGATGGAATCAGAACCGAAGCTCTAGATTCTTGATTTGACGTGTTTTCTTCACGCGAACCGGTTCCCACTTCGCTCGAAAACGCTCCAATTAGCGCTCGCCATTGGTTGACTTTGCCATGCCGCTTCCCGCATAAACGCGCCCGACCGGGAGCTCGCCATCGGCACCCGGTATTGACGTCATCCATGGCCTCATCGGCCGCCAATCGAGCGGTTGGGTTTGCGATGCTGTTAAACGGGGGAGTGTCCCGAGTGGCAAAGGGAGCTGACTGTAAATCAGCCGTCTTATGACTTCGAAGGTTCGAGTCCTTCTTCCCCCACCAACTTGTTTTAATTGAAGAAATTGCCGTGAATCTTGGCTGTATCGCCCAGGTCACTTTGTCGCCAGGTCACGTTTGGGTCACGTTTCGCGGATTTCGATCGCATTCACGTCACTGGCGCTATAACGCAAATTGCGGGTGCACTTGTATTGGGCTCCGCGGGAACACCAAATCCACCCGCACGCAAGCTCTTTAGATCTTGGGGGTCAGATCTTCGTTCACCTGCCGCGGTCCGAACCGAGTCCGTGTCTGACGAACCTTTCGGCAGAGCGGTGCCCAGCGTAGAGTGCCGGAATCATAATCCTGGGGTCGGGGGTTCGAGTCCCTCTCTCGCTACCAACAAAACCGGCATTTTCTTACATATTCCTTGTGGGCTTTTCCTTCGTACCACGCTTCGTACCACAATTTTCGCGATACTCGGTTTCGATCGGGCAGAAAAATTGAGTCCTTGCAGTGCCTTGCGAGGAGCGTTGAAACCTCACCGAGGTTGGCGAGCGAACCGTTCGCTGTTCAGCTCTCTCAAGGCTGAAACAGGGGTTCGATTCCCCTAGGGAGCGCCATAAAATCAAACAGTTATTGGATCGACAAAACTGGGTGTCCAGTTTGTGTCTCGTCTGAAATTCCATTCTCGCACTTCATCCGCGTGCGCCGGCAAACTTGCCGGATGATTTCAGCAGCCCGGCGGGCTAACAGTTGATAGGAAGGGTTGCGGGCGATCCATCTAACATTGCCGCTGTGGCACCGCGTCGGCAAAAACCGCGAGGTCAAACGCTAACGGGGGTGAGAGTCCCACTCTCTCCGCCACCGATTTTCGATAGCGAAAAAGTCCTTCAAAATCAGGTACTTCCTGAACCGCCGCTAGGAACGGTGTAGCACCACGGTGGAGCACCGTGGCGGCCCTACTTTGGCATTTGCCAGCGGAATTTGCGACGCGAAAATTCGCGCCCGGCAACTTCCGGCGACATCGCTCTCCGTTGCTCTTTGATTCACTAGCGGAAAGAGGCGGGGGAGGCGGCCGGCGATTTGGGGACCTCGGGAATCCCTCCCTCTCCGCCACTTTAAAATGGCATCGAGAAAGCCCCGTAAAATAAGGCCTTACTGAACGCCCGGGTTTGCCGGTGTAGCCCCTGAGTGTAGCCCCAAGGGAGCTCCTATTTGGCATACGCGGTTCTCACTGGCAACATTCCGAGCTATCCTGATGTCGTTCTCGACCGCCTGATTTGCTAATCTGATTAGAGACCGCCAGACGTGGTCAGTCGGGCCAGGCTACGGCGGATGCCGACGGTTCCTCGGCATTGCAGAACTTCCTTTGGGGACAAAAGACAGTCGTCAGTCGGCGCCACTTTCATCTCTGCTCAATGTCCGAAGGGATCGCGGCATCGCGGGCGTCAAATCGAATGCTTGGGAAGGGCCAAAGCGCGACCTCGAGGGGAGGGCAGCTCAGACGCAAACCGGACGTTCGGCCGGACCCTCGTATCTCCCAGGGGCCAATAAGCGAAGTCGCTACTCAAGCCTTTCCATCTGTTCCTTAGCACTCGCCGCGATACCCACTTGTTACCCAAACTGGGCAAATAATGGCCAAACCGAAGTTCCAAGTCGCTCCGAGTGCGCATGCCCATCTCGCGCAACTTGAGCTGACGTGGCCCAGTTCCGGGCCACCCGAAGGCCTCGACGATGACCTTCTGCGAAGTAAGTCGTCGATGGTGGGCAGGGTGTGCCGGTTGAGCAGGCGCTTCGACTCCCCGAGCGCCTTGCGCTCGAAGGACGCCACGCGATTGGCAAAATTGGCTACGAATTCGTCGAGCTGCGCGTCAGGGATTGCGCGGTTCACCCCACCATAGCGCTCCGCAGTTGCCGCAGGCGCGCCTGTTCCGAGCCTCCACGGGTATCGGCCCAAGTGAAATGTTCGAGAACAACCGTGCCCCGAGCCGGGCGGTTGCCTCCTGCACCTCCTGGGTCTGGACTTTTGCGGCCGGATATTTCGGGTTGATCAGGACGCCAATAACGGAGGCTTGCGGCAGCAGCTCGCGCAGAAGCTCGACCCGCTTGGCCTCCAGCGCCGCCCCGACCATGTTGATGCCGGTGACGTTGCCTTCGGGGCGACTGAGGCTTGCCACGAGACCGGCCCTGACGGGATCGGCGGCACTTACCGAACACAATCGGAATGGTGGAGGTGGCGGCCTTGGCCGCGCGTGCCGGATCGGTGCCGCCGGCCGCGACAATCAACGCGACACGGCGGTCAACCAGCTCCGCCGCCATTCCCGGCAGGCGATCGTATTTGCCCTCGGCCCATCGATACTCGATCGTCAGATTCTGGCCTCCGGTGTAGCCCGCCTCCTTGAGACCCTGCCGGGTCGCAGTCACCAGACTGAACTGATCGTCCGCCGAGCCGCTGTGAAGCAGCCCGATGACCACGGCTTGCTGCTGCGCATGTCCCGCGAATGGCAAGCTCGGTGCCACGCCGTCCAGAGCCAGCATGAACTCCCGCCGCCTCATTCGATCACCTCGTCGGCGGTGGCGAGCAAGGTCGGCGGCACTGTCAGGCCCAGCGCCTTGGCGGTTTTGAGATTGAGGATAAGTTCAAACTTGTCCGGCTGCAGGACCGGAAGCTCGGCCGGCTTAGCGCCTCTGAGGATGCGGCCGGCATAGACGCCGGCTTGACGGAACGAATCCGCAAGGCTGGCCGAATAGCACATCAATCCACCGGCCCGGACCGATTCAGGCTCGAAATAGATGGTGGGAAGGGCGTGCTGCGCGGCCTGCTCGACGACGCGGCCACGCGCGCCGATGAACAGATTGTCCGAGGCCACGATCAACGCTTGCGCATTCACCTTCCTGGCTTCCGCGAAAGTTGCTTCGAGCTCGCTTTCGTTGCCTGCCTCCACGATGTGAAGCTGCAAGCCAAGCGCACGTGTCGGCTCCTGCATGTCGCGTATCTGCTCAGCGGTCTGCGGACCGTTCGGATTGACCAACAGCGCCAGCTTCGACATCCCCGGCACCAGCTCCCGCAGCACGCCGAGGCGCTTCGGGATCAGCGCCGTGGACATCCGCGTCACGCCGGTGACGTTGCCTCCCGGACGGTTCATGCTGGCAACGAGGCCGATCTCGACGGGATCGCTGCCGGTCTGAAACACCACCGGGATGGTCGAGGTCGCCGCCTTCGCCGCAAGGCCGGGCGCCGGCCCACGCGAGCCGACGATGACGTCCACCGGCCGGGCCGCCAGCTCGGCGGCGAACGTCTTCAGTTGATCCATCCTGCCTTCGGACCAGCGAAAGACGATCGCCACGTTC
The DNA here is from genome assembly GCA_900129675.1 of Bradyrhizobium erythrophlei. Taxonomy (GTDB): domain Bacteria; phylum Pseudomonadota; class Alphaproteobacteria; order Rhizobiales; family Xanthobacteraceae; genus Bradyrhizobium; species Bradyrhizobium erythrophlei_A. Next base: position 5,842,659 of record FSRD01000001.1, read on the forward strand.
TCACCTTCGGCATAGCCGGTCTCCTTGAGGCCGCGCCGAAAGCCGTCGAGATAGGCATCCATGCCCTTGGCAAATCCGCTGTCGAGGAAGCCGATCGTCGGCATCGTGGCCTGCTGCGCGCTCGCCACAGGAATTGCGGCAACGACGCCGCCGAGCGCGAGGATGAACTCCCGCCGCTTCATTCGATCACCTCGTCGGCGGTGGCGAGCAGCGTCGGCGGCACCGTCAAGCCGAACGACTGCGCAGTCTTGAGATTAACGATGAATTGAAACCTTGTCGGCTGTTGTACCGGAAGCTCGGCCGGGTTCGTGCCCTTGAGAATGCGATCCACATAGGCGGCCGATCTGCGAAAGATGTCCGGCGTGTCCGGCCCATATGTCATAAGCCCGCCTTCGACGGCAAACGGGCGATAGACCGAGACCGCAGGCAGCCTGGTTTGCCCGGTGAGCTGCGCGATCTGCTTGATGTGAGCGACGTTGAACGGGTCGGGCGGGATAATCAGACTGCTGCCGGGCTGTTTGCCCAAGGCGTTCACAGCCGCGTCTATTTCATTGGGCGCGCCGACCGGCAGGGCGATGAGTTCGATCCCCGCAGGCCGGCGCGTGGCTTCGATTTCGCGAAGAAAATCGTAGAAAAAGGGCGTGGTCTTTGGATTGAATATCAACGCTGCCCGGGTGACATGCGGGAATACGTCCCTGATAAGTCCAATCCACTTTCCGATCAGTTCCGGGTTGACGAAAGTGAAGCCCGTAACGTTGCCGCCGGGACGCGAAAGACTTTTCACGAGGCCGAGGCCTACCGGATCCTGTACCAGCGCGCAGACGATCGGAATTGAACTGGTGATTTTCTTCAAAGCCGTCACTGCCGGCGTGCCATTGGCGAGAATCACGTCGGGCGCGAGCGCGACCAGTTCCTCGGCATACTGCCTGATGAACTCGCTGTTGCTGGCAGACCACCGATATTCAATGCGGACATTCTGGCCGTCCTTCCAGCCAAGATCCGCAAGTCCTTGTTGGAATGCCGCGACCCTTGCATGGCTCTCCGGATCGCTTTCGGCGACTGTCATCAAAACGCCTATGCTGGACTTACCGCTTGCCCGTTGCGCATGCGCCGCCGCGGGCAGGGCCGCAGCCGCTCCCAACAGCGTGATGAACTCGCGCCGCCTCATTCGATCACCTCGTCGGCGCGTGCGAGCAGCGTTGGTGGAATATCGATGCCGAGTGCCTTGGCGGTCTTCAAATTGATAACAAATTCGAACGTTGTGGGTTGCTCAACCGGGAGTTCGCGCGGCTGAACTCCCTTGAAGATTTTGTCCACAAAATACGCCGCTCGCCGATAAAACTTTCCGAGGCTGTCACCGTAGCTCATAAGCCCCCCGAGCGCCGTGTATTCCGCGTAGGGGTGTATCGACGGCAACCGATGCTTCAACGCCAGATCCGCGACCACCGTGCGCGGCGGATCGTACACCGGGTCTGGAACGACCATCACGGCCTCGATCTGCTCGTCAGGCTTCTCGAAGGCATGTGTTATCTCCTCGGTGCTGCGAGCCTCCATTAGGACTAGTTTGGTGCCGGCTGCGGCAGCAACTCCGCGGGTGGTCTTAAGCATTCCCACATAGGCGAGGTTGTTGGGATTCATAAGAATGCCTACGCACGACAGCTTCCGCACGACGGCTGTCAGGAGCTCAAATTGCTTCGATGCAAGCTCCGGCAAATAAGTGGCAAGGCCGGTGACATTGCCGCCAGGACGAGCCAGACTCTCAACAAGTCCACTACCAACCGGGTCTGCCGTATAGCCGAGGATAATTGGTATGGCCGCAGTGGCCTTCTTGGCCGCCAGCGCCGCGCCGGTGAAGCCGGCTATGATCACGTCTACCTGCCTCGCGACGAGATCGGAGGCCATTTCAGGGAGACGCGAAAAATCACCTGCCACAAACCGCCATTCCATCACGAAATCTCTGCCTTCGATGTACCCGAAGTCGTTCATTCCTCGCAGAAACTCTCCATAGACGCTCGTCTCCAGCGAGTTCGGCTTCGATTTACCCGAAAGGAAGCCGATCCTCCAAACGCGCCGCTCCTGCGCCCGGGCCGCGAGCGGCAGACTCGCCGCCGCGCCACCAAGAGCTATAATGAACTCGCGTCGCTTCATCGCTAATCCCGCCCGGATGCTCTCAACCCGAGCGTAAGCAAATTTTCAGCACAAGTCCAAGTGGTTGGATGTCCGAGTCGGGGTCAAAATGCGAAGAACTCAACCTGAGCAAATCTAGTCCGCCTTGCCATACTAAGCGGACCTCAACGAAACGCTCCGCTCTTCGCTGATGGGCCAGAAGCGGTCATTCCGGCTTCGATCCGGCGGCAGTACCGTTACCGCGCGGCAGGGTAATAATGATTTCAGTAAACGAGCCGGGCTCCGTCTCTACGTCGATCCTTCCGCCATGCTGCTTGACGATGATGTCATGGGTCATCGAGAGGCCGAGCCCTGTTCCTTCCCCAGTCGGTTTGGTCGTGAAGAAGGGATTGAACATCTTTTCTCTCACCTCGGGCGGGATGCCGGTGCCGTTGTCGCGAATGCGGATTTCGACTGTCTTGCCGAGGTTCCTCGTGGACGCGGTGAGAACGGGTTCAAAGCTTTCGTCGCCGGATTCGATCTTGCGCTTGGTCGCGGCATAAAAGCCGTTGGAAATCAGGTTGAGCAGCGCCCGTGTGATCTCCTGCGGATACAGTTCGGCCGCTCCTGCGTCGGGGTCGAAGTCGGGCCGTAGCGTGATCGCGAGACCTGACTTCTCTGCCCGCGCGCCATGATAGGCGAGATTGAGGCTGTCCTCGACAATGGCATTGACGTCGGCGGACCGGTGCTCACCGGAGCCTCCGCGCGAATGCAGCAGCATGTTCTTGACGATCGAGTCGGCGCGTTTGCCGTGCTGGACCACCTTTTCGAGGTTGGACTTCAGCATTTGGGTCAACTCGCTGACATCGTCGCGCATCTTCTGATCGAGAGGGGCTGACGCGAGCGTTTCATCGAGCTCGTCAATCAGCTCGGCCGATAGCGACGAGAAATTATTGACGAAGTTGAGCGGGTTCTTGATCTCGTGCGCGATACCGGCGGTGAGCTGGCCGAGCGAAGCCAGCTTCTCTGTTTGGATCAGCCTGTCCTGGGCGGTCCGGAGATCGTCCAGGGATTGGGCGAGCTCACGGGTGCGTTGCTGCACTGCCTCGAACAGGCGCGCGTTCTCGATCGCGATCACCGCCTGGTCGGCGAAGGATTCAACGAGTTCGATTTGACGCGGCGTGAACGGGGCAACGTTCACGCGACCGAGCGTGAACACGCCTTCGACTCCGTCGTTCCGTAGCAAGGGAACGCCGAGCATGCTCGATGGCAAGCCCGACATGCCGGGAAATGCGAATTCCGGATCCAGCGACCGGTCGGGTATATGCTCGGCCTGACGGGAGCGTAACACTCGCGGGGCCAGCGACTTGTCGTGGATACTTCTAGGATTATCTCTGAAAAAGCCCATCTCCTCGGGCGAGAAGCCTGTAGCGGCGCCGGCGTGAAACAAATTGTCCTTGCGCAACCAGATGATCCCAGAATTGGCATCGCAGAGTTGCGCGGCGGAAGTAACGAGAGTGTCAAGTACAGCTTGTAGGTCGAACGCCGAGCGACTGATCACCTTGAGCACGTCGGCGGTCGCGGTCTGCTGCTGCAGCGACTCTCCGAGATCGAGGGTCTTTGCCTGCACCTCATCGAACAGGCGAGTGTTCTCGATGGCGATGACGGCCTGATCGGCAAAGGTTTGCACCAGATCGATCTGGCTTTGGGCAAACGGGCCGGGCTCGGGCCGCGTCAGGACCAGCACGCCTTCGACCTGGCTGTCCCTGAGCATCGGCACGCCAAGCGTCCCACGAATGTTCTTCAGGGAATTCGTCGGCATTTCCATTTCAGGGTCGGCAAGAGCATCGAAAATAACTTCGATCTTCCCCGACGCGATGACGCGCGAGGTGGCCGAGCCGCGTCCTGCCCTTGGCGGATTCGCCGCCCAATATTGCAGAAATTCGGGGGTGGTGCTGGAGGCCGCCCTCAGCGGAAACACGTCGCCTTCGCGAAGGAAGATTGAACCTCGATTGGCGCCGCACAACTTGACAGCCGACTGTATAAGCGTTTCGAGAACGGTTTGGAGATCGAAGGTCGAACGGCTGATGAGCTTGAGAAGCTCGGCGGTGGCGGCCTGCTGGGCCAGGGACTCGTCGAGCCTACGTTGCAGATCAGGAACGATCTGCTGGGGAACCTCGACGAACCTATCGGTCACGATTGAATTCCAAATGCTCAAGCCGCCGGGCGGCCGCCCAAATTCGCTCCTGACACATCAAAGCATGGTGGCCGAGCATCAGCTAGGGGTATGCCGTCTTTAACGGACCAAAATGTCGGCTAAGGGTGTGCGCCGTGCAAAGGCGGCGCTTTCCAGTGGGTGCAAGCCCCTGTCCCTGTCGGAAACTCAATCTTGCTGGCAACTGATATCGAATCGGGCGATGCTCCTGCCTTATGCGAGAGGTCTATAGCCTAATTTGGTTGGCGTTGGTCGGAGCGTTCCGTTCGCGGGTCTCGCTTGAGGCTGAAAACACGATTCTGCGTCATCAGCTTAACGTGTTGCGGCGGCAATCGCCGAAACGACCGACGTTCGGGATGCTGGACCGTCTGATATTCGCCGGCTTGTATCGTTTGGCTCCGAAGGTGCTGGGCGCCTTGGCGGTCGTGAAGCCGGAGACCGTGATTAAATGGCACCGCGCGGGCTTCAGATCGTACTGGCGGTGGAAGTCGCGGCGCCGTGGGGGCCGACCAACTGTAGCGCCTGAGATACGCAAGCTTATCCGCGAGATGAGCATTGCCAATCCGCTGTGGGGAGTTGTGTCAAGAAGACGCGCGAGCGTCATGCTGTGTGAGAGATGAAGGAAGACCCTTCGGAGCCGTCCTGTAGGGGGAGGCTTCAAACTGCCATAAGCTGCTTCGGCCAAAAGCCGCGGTGGTGAACGTTATGGTCAAAAGGCGTGACGTTGATCACGTCAAGTATGGATGAGAGAGACGAGCGCAAGCGAACCTCTGGCGAAGCATCGAAAACGGATTCAGATGACATCAAAACCGGGGCCTCTCCCTAGCTCCGGGAAAAGTATGGCGGAAACCTACGTATTGGCCATGCGGTGTCCGGTGTTGAGGAGGCGTGACTCTCATTCGGGCTTTTGCACGGAACTTGAGAACCTGGACGGCGATGGCAAGGGAAAAGGCACAAGCGGCCAAAACCGCGAGGCCGAAAGTACCGATGCGCCGACCAGGGGCGGACTGCTTGGTAGTAGTGATGAAGCGGGGTAATGCCCGCGGAGCGAAGCGAGCAGGTCATCGCCGTTGAGATTGGGTCAACCGGCAACGGGAGGAGCCCGATATTCAACGGAAGGCGGCAGCCTTCAAGCGGTGGCACGAGCCGGATGATGCGAGAGTATCAAGTCCGGAATCTGTGAGGGACTCGGGGTGAAAATCCCCGGGTCCACTCGGCCGCCTCGGATCCATGGCGAGTTGCTCAAGCTCGGCATCGATATCGGACAGACCAGCGTGGCCAAGTACATGGCCAAGCGAAGAGACCCGCCATCCCAAGGCTGGAGGACGTTCCTTCGCAATCATGCCGACGGCATCGCCGCGATGGATCTGTTCGTCGTACCGACAATCTCATTTCGTCTGCTCTACGGCTTGTTGATTGTGGGGCATGGTCGACGGCAGATTTTATGGTTTGGCGTCACAGCGCATCCGACCGCAGATTGGATCGCAAATCAGATCACGGAAGCCTGCGGCTGGGAACAAGCTCCCCGCTATCTCATTCGTGACCGGGACGGCGCTTATGGTGAGGTCTTCATCCGAAGGCTTCGATCGATAGGCATTCGCGATCGACCGACGTCGCCACGCTCCCCTTGGCAAAATGGATATGCTGAAAGGCTGATCGGTTCGATCCGCAGGGAATGCCTTGACCACGTCCTTGTATTCAGCGAGCGCCACCTTCGTCACCTGCTGCTTTGTTACATGAAATATTACAATGGGACCCGCACGCATCTATCCCTGGAGAAAGATGCACCAGTCTCGCGCGCCGTCGATCGCGCTGGACACATTCTTTGTCGCCCAATCTTGGGCGGACTTCATCATCACTACGTCCGGGTTTTCGGTACACACAGGCCCCGGCCCATGCTCCGCAGCGCGCCGAAGTCGGGCGTCCCGTCCTCGCGGGCGATCACCGCCTCGCCGTCGATCAGGAACGATTGCGCCTTGATGCGGAGCGCGGCATCGACAATTGCCGGGATCGGTCGGCCAGTCGTGACCATTGCGGGTGAAGCAGCGGACGCGCGCGCCATCCCGGCGCACCATCAGCCGGTAGCCGTCGTGCTTGATTTCGTGGACCCAGAGCGGGCCGGACGGTGGCCGCGCCACCTTCGACGGCAGGCACGGTTCGATGAATCCGGAGGGACGCCGCCGCTGGTGGACCATGGCCGGAGGATAGAGCAGTGGCTACAACCGCGCTATTGGCCCTGCTCAATCAGCCGCCGGGCATGTCGTCGGGTCGTAGGATTGCCCTGCGGATCGAACGGTAGTCGTCAGGAGGCACTTCGTTGATAAACATGTCGCCCTCGCCTTGGAACAGGCCGCCCGGTGCGCGGGACGTGTTTATTAGGTCGACGTAGCAGCCGTAATCGATCTTGTAGACGTCATATCTCCTGCCGGGTTCCACGTTCGACGAGATGCTCTTCTTGAGGAGATGCAGCAGTCTGGCGTCGAAGAGCTGGTCGATGCGAGTGTCGTTCGCGTTCGAGGGGAACAAAAAGGCGCGGGTCTTGCGTTGGCCGATGACCTCGTCGATCACATAGCTCAGCACACCGGCTAAAGCCGGATTGCTCTTGGTAATCGACATCTTGTCCTGTTGGTACCATTCTCTGGCAGCTTTGCGGACGTCATCCACCGAAATAGGACGACCGAAGGAAATCTTTGCCATCATCGCTGCGAGATTAAGCGCGTCGCGAGGAACTCCCTCTATCGCCCGCACGAACTCTTGGAACGCGGTGATCTGTGTGAATACGGCAGAAACAAGCTTGTCCGGAGTGTCAATGGCCGGGTCAGCCCTCTCGCTAACGCTGTAGTGTTTGAAGATCAGGTTCTTGAAGAATTCAGTCGCACGTTGTTGATTGACGTCATAGACGACAAAGTCATCAAGGTTGGTGTCGGCGGTCACATCGGCACCAATCTCAATGCCGACTATGCCTCCCTCCGGAAGCCGCTCGGCGAACTTCGATCGGTGTTCAATGGCCCCGATCTTCACGATGACGCGTTGCTGCGGCAGCACGGTGCGGCGCAGAAGGTCTGCAAGATAGGGCTGGAGGTCTGATGGTATTTCGCTCCATTCGTCGATCAGTAGCCAAATTCTAGGCGAGCCAAGAACCTCGATCAGTCCCGTGAGAGCGGTCTGGAGCGTCCCGAAGTCAATGCTTACGACCTGCTCGCCCGCCCGTTTCACCCTGAACGACTGGTTCGCCGAGTTCTTCTTGGTGGCGCCGATCGCGAGCTGCGGGTCCTTTTGAAGGGCGACGGATGCATTGCTAGATGCCTCACTACTTTGTGCGTTGTTACTTTCTTCCTCGACGTTTCCCCGAACTTCGACGGTGCGCAGCGATTTCCCGAAATCATCTAATCGCAGCGTGATCTGTTCCGCATCGCCGTTATCGTCAATGCTATACAGAGCAATTCGGGTCAGCTCCATCTCAAGGGCTTCGAGAACATCCGTTAGAAGCCGCGTGGCTCGCTCAGGTAGGCTACGCTCCGCGTCCGAATAGATCGATCCGTTAGAGCCGATCGTTCGCAGGTCGATGTAGATCGCAGCATCACCGTTCGCGCTAATGCTGTCGCCCAAGAACTTAAGGGCATGCGTCTTGCCGGTGCCCCGGCGACCGTAGAGCACCTGATGGTTTTTACTTGAAAGCTGAATGAACAATGGCTCGGCATCGACAAACGTTTTTGCGAGCAGGTCTTGAGACAGCTTCTCGGCGCGCCGGTCGAATTGAATGAACGCCGCCTGTATCGTCTTGATGCCATCGGCTTGATGGTCTGCGCCGTCGCTTGTCGTGCCGTCGCTTATCATAAAGTACCATCCTTCCGAAGGTATCTGATTTCACTGACCATACCACTACCACGGCAGTTCACAACAGAACGCAATTACAGCGCGCTCCGGTCTCATGCTGCCGCCGCGCGATCCTCCTTGTCCGTCCCGCGCATCACAATCCCGAGCGCGTCATCCGGCAATGGCCGTTGCAGCGCCTTCGCCTCATCCCACGGCGCGCGCATCCAAACGTCGCGCTCTTCATCGGTAGTCAGGATCACCGGCATGGCCTTCGGATGGATGATCCGTCAATCCTTAATTGGGGCTATTGTCTCACAGGTTGAAAGCCGTGCAATATACTCGTTTGATCCAGATGGGGATAACGATGACAATACGACCGGAAAGTCGGGCTAAATTTGAGAAGTTGGGATTGCAGTATGTTCGCAAAGACATCGGGTTTGGCTTTTCAATCGAAGATGCTTTGCAGACTGAAGAAGCCAAAGAATGGATGCACGAACAAGAGATCAAATTAGAAAGACGCGAGAGTTGGCGCTTTTGGTCGATGTTGCTATTTACGCTTATCGCAGCCGTTGCCGCATGTATTGCTGCGGAGCCAATTGTTAAGGATTGGATTTGGCCACCTATTCACTAGCGTGAACAGAGGCCCGTTGAGTGCGAGGTTGCCGACATAGCGGTTGACGACCCGAAACAGCGGGATGATCGCAGCTTGGTTCGTGGTGATCGAGTAGAGATTGCACAAGGCCCTCCACCTATGCCCCTTCAAGCGTAATCAGCATGTCCAAGTCGCTTGTGCATTGGCGCCGGAGAGCGATCAGCGGCAGATATTCTGGCGAGGTGTACCAAGCGTTGAGAGCGTCCATGTCCGGAAATTCAATTACGACTACACGTTCTGGCTTCCAGTGACCGCCTTCGGGAAATTTGTGGCTGCCACCCTTGGTTAGGTATCGGCCTCCGTGCTTCGCAATCATCGGACCAACCTTAGTTCGATACTCCTCAAACTTCTCGGCGTCCGTAATGATGTGTTCAACAACCAAGTATGCTTTTGCCATTTTTCAATCTCCCTGCTCAAACATCACCGCTCGCCCGGCCACCACGTCGAGGGCGGATCGCTCGCCGTGATCTTGGTGGGCCGCAGCGCGACCAGATGGCTGCGCTTGTACGGATAGCCGCGAACTTCCGAGCAGTCCTTGCAGCGCATGTATCGTTCCAGTTCATGGACCGGCGTTGCCTTCGGTCGCCGCACGATGTCGAGCGCGACCGTCTGATGCGTGTTGCAGCCAAGGCACTTCACTTCGAGATAGCCAAACCCGGCGTTGATCGCGTCGCCCAGCGTCGGCGATGGCTGCGCCGGACCTTGAAAGCCGAGCATGCGCTTGTTCCACGCCTCGACCGCGAGCCGGTCGGCGTCCTTGCGTGCTTCCGCCGCCCGCTCTGCCGCCGCCCGGACCGATGCGCCGTAAATGGTCTCGCGTGACTTGGTGCCCATGCGAGGGAGGATGCGCCGAGGCACGACGGACAGGCAAGCCGCTACAGATTGCGGTGGATAGCGCGCCGGGCACAACGGGAGGCGACGCAGACCTGTGCCGCGACTTGAGCGTCGGTCATCATGCCTCGTCATTCAATTATGAGTTCACTTCCGCTTTCGGCGGCATAGCGTGACCCTGTCGGCAACGGTCTCCAGCCCGGATCACTTAGCCAAAAAAAGATTGATCTCGTCGAAAAACCGGGCAGTGGCGGGTTCGTGCTTGAGAAAGAGATGATTCCGCCCCGGAAGCGCTATGAAACGAGCATGTGGAATCCCCGCCGCCATTTGACGGCCAGCATCGATCGGGACCATAAGATCGTCACGCGCATGCATGACGAGCGTCGGCACCTTCACTTGCGAGAGCAATTCGCGCACATCGAAATTATTCACGACTTCAAAGAGGCGAGCCGCGATTTCAGGTGATGTGGTCTTCCGTTGAACGTCGTTGAACCAATCAGCCTGTTCCTTAGTAGCCTCGGGAATGAACTGCGAAGTGAACATTTGCCGGAATGCCGGATCATCCATGCCCCAACCGAGCCGCATCAGAGTTCCCATCGCCTTTCGCTTCTCATGCTCCCCCTGTGATCTTTTGCCGCCGCCCAGCGCAAAACCACCATACAGGATCAAGTGAGAAAGGCGCTCCGGATGCCGCACAGCGTAAGCAATGGATATGGCACAACCTTGGGAGATGCCCAAAAGCGGAAAGCGCTCTATCCCTGTGGTATCGACCACGGTTTCTAGATCGTTGACCCATGCCTCGAGAGAAAGCTCATCGACATCCCAATCCGACAGCCCGTTGCCTCGTGCGTCGTATCGAACCAGCGTGTGATTTCTCGCCAATCCCTCGAGCAAATGATGCCAGATCGGGCTCTCCCAATCGTATTCAAGGTGGTTCATCCAGTTCGCCGTCTTCACTAGAGGTGAACCCTGTCCCACGGTTGCATAGGCAAGGCGCACCCCATCGGGCGCTCGGCAATATTTAATCTCCTGCGTCATGCTAACGGAACCGAAGTTCACCGAATAGACTTCGACGGGCTTCGCGATGTTCTTGAGGTTCCGAAGCCCCAGGTTCTCGCAGGTAAACGAGAGTTTTTCGAGCAAGTGATCGTGCGCTTGGCGCGAAATGCAAATTCCGCCCGGCTCGGCTATACTCTCAAGCCGTGCGGCGATGTTCACGCCATCGCCGTAAATATCGTCATCGTCAATTATGATGTCGCCGAGGTTTATGCCAACCCGAAATTCGATCCTGTGTGTACCGAAAACCCTATCCGGGTTTATCGAATGATAGAATCGGCTAAGTTGGCGCGATGATCGCGCTGATCTGCTTCGTTCTGGCTGTGCTGGCCTCGCCATTCAAGTCGAACATCCGGCTTGAGGCGGAGAATGCAGTGCTTCGACATCAGCTGATCGTCTTGCGACGCAAGCTGAAAGGCCGGGCTCGCCTCACGAACAACGACCGCTGGTTCTTCGTTCAGCTCTATCGCTGGTTCCCGTCGATCCTTCCGGTTCTCATGATTATTCGACCCGAAACGCTGGTGGGTTGGCATCGGGCCGGCTTTCGCCGCTATTGGCGTTGGAAATCGTGTCGACGGGGAGGGCGACCGCAGATCGAGACAGAATTGCGCGCGCTGATCCGGCAGATGAGCACAGAGAATTTGCTTTGGGGTGCGCCGCGCATCCACGGCGAACTGCTCAAGCTCGGGTTTAGCGTCGCTCAATCAAGTGTCGCCAAGTATATGGTCAAGCGACGCGGGCCTCCAAGTCAGGAATGGCGGACCTTTCTGCGAAACCACGCGCCGGACATCGCCGCCATGGATTTGTTCGTAGTACCGACCATTGGCTTTAAGCTGCTGTATGGCCTCGTCATCATCCGGCTTGATCGCAGAGATCTCGTCTGGATCGGCGTCACAACCAACCCGGCGGCGGAGTGGGTTGCACGTCAGATCACCGAGGCTTTTCCTTGGGATGGCGCTCCGCGCTATATGATCCGAGATCGAGATCGAATCTACGGCACTGTCGTCACGCGCCGACTGCGTGCCATGGGTATCCGAGACACGCCAATTGCACCGGCCTCGCCTTGGCAGAACTGCTTTGCCGAACGGCTGATCGGATCGATCCGGCGCGAGTGTTTGGACCACATCATTGTCCTGGACGAGGAACATCTGCGTCGGATTCTGAAAAACTATGCTAACTATTACAACGGCGTGAGAACGCATCGGTCATTGAACAAAGATGCGCCTATCTCTCGCCAGGTTCAGCGATCCGGCGTCATAAATTCGCGCGCCATACTGGGCGGACTTCATCGTCAATACGTTCGGATTTAGATTTTCGGTACACACAGGGGCGCGCCGTTTAGATGTCCGACCAACTCGCCGGACGGCCGATTGAGGTTGATCCCTTTTAGCTCGTAGATTTTTTGGCCGTCGAGGTCGAAGCCGTTCACCACGGCAACGTGGATGCCATTGCTATTGAAAATATTACCGCGCACGACCGACCTCCTACGGAGAGGCCCCGCCGCGAAGGTTGCGCTTTTTGGCCGGCGATAGCGAGCCAAATCGCGCGCTCGGGCTATTTCCCCTTCGCCTTCAGCCCGAGTCGGCTAAGCGGCGCCGTCGGCGGAGCCGCTCGCGCAACGGTAGGCGATGGCGGCGCTGTCTCATGGCGTAGATCCGCCGCGCCCGCGGGCCGCTCCCGTCCGGACGGCCGCGGCAGCTTCGCGATCGGCCGCCGCAGCGCACGGCGGCTTAACGCTTAGGTGAGCACAGTGCTTTGTGGCTGTGCCTGGCGCTCATTCATGCTGCTATGCTTGATACGGTCGCCCTCGCAGCCGGCCAGCAACAGTGCGAGAGCCAACATTGCTAAGACGCGCATTAGCTGATCTCCCAAATGCGCCGAGTAACGCATGGGCGCCGCCACGGCGCGGCGGCAATCGCCTCTCTCAGTCGTCTCGAAGCGCGGCCGCTTTCCCAGTCTCAGTTACCTCGTACACGACATCACTGATATTGACGGTGACTTCGGTCAGCCAGCCTAATGCTGCGAGACGTTTATATTTTCTACGGTCAAGCTTTCCAGCGGTGTATTTCCTACCGCCCGCAGCAGCGATGTTGCGGATCAACTCAAGGTCGGTCGGTTCCACCGGTGGAGTCACGATTTCTTCGCCTTCGGCCGGTCGTTATCGGGCGTCCCGGCCGTCAAACTATCGATCGCCTTTGATGCGAGATCAGCCAGGGCGGCGCGCTGTCGCTCCGAAGGCGCCGTCTTCACGGTTAGGCCAAGCTCGACCAGGCGCCGGATTGCTTCGGGCCGGGACAGCTCCGGCTCTTTCCGCTTGGCAATCCAGGCGTCGACGGCGGCTAGATCAGCGGGCGGGAGACGGAGACCGATTTGCGGCGCTCCTTTTCCATTGCTGCCCTCGTAAAGCGCTGGTCTTCCGCGCTTCTTTTTACTGCTACCAATTATTGTTGACTTGGCCATGATTAACTGATACCAGAATAAGTGAGCCGGGGCAAGGCTGGACCCTTGGCAATACCCGTAGCGTGCTTGGTGTTGTGCATCTCCGCCTCCGCCGCCGTTTTGTAAGCGGCCGCAGATACTTCGCCGTTTGTAAAGATTGCCACGGCCAAATAAGGAAGCCCTGGCTTCGGGGGATCGTAAACCGCAAACGTAATTCCAGCCATTTCTCGCCTCCTGAAAACCCGAGTATAAGGTTACTCTCGTGATGCACGGTCTATTTTCCCGTTGAGCAGCCATTACTACGGCAAGTGCTTTGAACCCGCGTCCGAAAGACACGCTTTGACGACACCTTCGGTTATATCCGTCATTGATGATGACGCATCGGTGCGTACCGCGACGAACAATCTTCTGAGGTCGCATGGGTACACGGTCCGCACATTCGCGTCGGCAGAGGAGTTCTTGCAGTCGGCCCAATTGAATGACACGTCCTGTGTGATTGCGGATGTGCAGATGCCGGTTATGAGCGGCCCGGAGCTTATGACGGTCATACGCGGCCAAGGTCACCGTGTGCCGTTCATCTTCATCACGGCCTTTCCCGATGAGAGCGTCCGCGCCCAAGCGCTGAACGCCGGGGCAATTTGCTTCCTGGCCAAGCCCTTCGCCGGACCCACTTTGATCAACTGCCTCGCCACCGCTCTGCAGGGACATCGCGGCGGAACAGGGGACTGAGATGGTGAACTTCGGCGCAGTATCGGGAGTGGCGCCTCTCTGATCGGCTTGGCGACAGCGACCGGGATTCGGTCCAATATCGATTTAAATTGTAGCCGTCGCGCGCTTAGCGGTCCTCTCTCGGATGCTGACGCTTGCTGCTCACGCTATCTGTGGTACTAAGGCGGCCTCACAATCAAGGAATATTGAGTGCCTAAAAAAACAAAGAAGACGGTCGTGCGTCGCGAATACACCAAAGCCGATGTGAAGGAGTTGCGCGCGCACTCAAAGGCGAAAACAGCCGTCGTTAAAATTGCGAAGCTTACAAAACGTAGTGTGGGTTCGCTGCGGCAGAAGGCGCTCAAGCTTGGGATTCGTCTAGGCCACCGACGCTAGGTCCGATGCCGCTCGGCTCGCTGACAATATGACTAAGCAAAAGCGGAAGATCATATGACGCTGTTCAATAAGGTTTTCTCGACGAGGACCCTATTGCAGATCATCTGCGTTCTGGGTGCAGTCGTCGCGATGAAAGCATTGAGCGCGCATTATGATTTCAGCTGGGCAACCGCGTTGGCGGCTGAATGAGAAAACAGTCCCGACCATCGCTGCGTCAGCGCAGCATTCACATACGGCTCAGAACTTTCCGTTGCCCTTCGCAGGGATGTCGACCATGACGTGTGCTGCAGCCCGCCCCGAGCCTGACCCACGTTCGAAGCGTTGACGCTTTGCCGTAGCATGCCGAACAGACGCCGCGGTGGCGAATTAGCCGAACGACCGGTTATGGCGCGCAAAGCGGTCATTCGTGAGTGGGAGGACAGCCGAAGCGTGTGCGTCTCTTGATTGAGAGGATCGCAAAGGTTTTTTTCGGCGTCAGATGACCGATCTGGATAGTTGGCGGCCATCGCGCATCATCTGGCCTTCCTCGTCCCCGATGTCCTTATTCTTGTTGGCCTGATTGGCTTGGCACCAGCACGGATGCTCGTTTCGAGATATGCAATAGCAGCCGTTCCGATTTCAGATTCCAATACATTCCATGACAGATCGGCGAGCGCTCCGTCGTCAACGCGGGCCTTGCCCACGATCGCGGCGGCAAGAAGATGGAAGGAGACGCGGACAAGGAGTTCTGCCCTGCTTTTCGGCACGCCATCCAGGAATGGCAGTAGTGCTTCGCGATACGCGGCGAAGATGCGATGGCGCCCGCTGTGCCTGTCGGAAATCATATTCGCACATACAGATGATGAAGTCCGCCAAGAAATGGCGTGGGCAAAATGCGACCAACGGCATGTACTGTTCGCGGCGACGGCGCGTCCTTGTTGATTGAAAGGTGCGTGCGAGCCGAGTTATAGTAGGTCGCGTAAGATCGCAGCAGATGATGAAGATGCCGCTCGCCGAACACGACAACGTGGTCAAAACATTCCCGCCGGATCGAACCGATCGCCCTTTCACAATATCCGTTCTGCCACGGCGATCGCGGCGCGGTTGGCCGATCCCGGATGCTCATCGCCCGAAGGCGGCGGATGAAGACGTCTCCGTAGACGGCGTCGCGGTCACGAATGATGTATTGCGGCGCTACTTTCCAACCATAGGCCTCGGTGAGCTGACGCGAAATCCATTCAGCCGTTGGGTGCGCAGTCACTCCCAGCCACAGGATTTGACGGCGATCGTGTTGCAGAATCAGCAACCCGTAGAGCAGTCGGAATGAGATTGTCGGAACCACGAATAGGTCCACCGACGCGATGCCGTCGGTATGATTATGAAGGAACGTCTTCCACCCTTGGGACGGCGGTCGCCTTCCCCTCGCCATATACTTTGCAACGGTGGTTTGTCCGACATCGATGCCGAGCTTGAGAAGCTCGCCATGAATCCGTGGTGCGCCCCATAATGGGTTGGCGAGACTCATCTTGCGAATGAGCTGACGGACTTCCAGCGGGGTCTTTGGACGGCCACCGCGCGGTCGTGATTTCCAGCGCCAATACGCTCGGAAGCCGGCACGATGCCAGCGGATAACGGTCTCCGGCCTGACGATCTTCAAAGCGTCCAGCACGCCGGGTGCCAACCGATACAACCCGGCAAATACCAGGCGGTCGATGCTGCTGAAGGCTAGTCGCTGTGGCGATTTACGTCGCAGCACGTTGAGCTGATGACGAAGCGTCAAGATCTCTGCTTGCAGCGACGCTCGCGACCGGAACAATCCGATCAGCGCCAACCAAATCAGGCTGCAAACATCTCTCATCAACCAAGAGCATCGCCCAATTCGACTTCACTTGCTAGCCGGATTGAGTTTCCGACAGTGACACTAGTCGCCCGATTCATTCAGATTGAGGGGTAGAGGTGCTTGAGTTTGATGCGAGCATTGGGGGTTGTGAAGTGCCAGTTTGCCGTGGTGTGGTTGGCATTGCGGTCGTGCTCCCAGGCGGCGATTTCCTCGATGAGGGTTTGTTTGTCGGGAATCCGGCGATCGAGGCACTGGGACGATAGGACGCCGAGTTCGGACTCCGCCAGATCAAGCCAACTGCCGTGCTTTGGAGTGTAGTGCCACTCAAAGCGCTCGACCAGCCGCCTGGCTTCGGCGGCGGGAAAGGCTTCGTAGAGTGATGCCTTGCTGTGGATGTTGAGATTGTCTTGGACCAGAACAATGGTCCTGGCGTTGGAGAAGTGGACATCGGCCAAGTCTTTCAAGACGTGAGCGTAGTCCAAGGCGGTATGGCGATCGGTGACTTTGACATGGCGCCAGCCTTCGAGCGGTGCAAACATCATGAAGAGGTTGGCGGTGCCGTTGCGCTCGTACTCGTAATCGCAACGGGCCGGACGTCCCGGTTTCATCGGGATCGGCAGGCGCGTTTCGGCGAGCAGTTGCTTTGAGGTCTCGTCCAGGCACACAAGCGGGCAATCAGGATCACGTGGCCGCGTGTAGACGGCCAGCACGTCCTCCATGGCGGCTACGAACGCGCTATTGGCCTTCGGCGGGATGACCCAGCACTGTCGGCGATGGGGCTGGAGAATGTTTTTTTGAGCGCCCTTCCGATCGTTGAGTCGCTGGCGCGATCGACAATCTGGAGTTCCACGACCTTTTTCTCCAACAGCCGCAGCGTCCAGCGTGCGCGTCCCTTGGGAGGTTTGGAACAAGCCAGGGCAATCAGTTTGGCTTCTTTCTCACCGTCAAAAATCCGCGCTACCGCCGGTGTTGCCCGTTGCTTGCGGCTCAACACCGCCTCGAAGCCTTCCTCCGCCAGTTGCTTCCGCACCCGGTAAACCATGGAAACGCTGGTGTCCAAAGCCTTGACAATCCGGCTGTCACTCCAGCCTGCACCGGCGTCCGAGACATCGGCCTTCAACAATATTCTCGCCTTCAGCAACCGCTGGGCCGGGCTTTTGCCTTTCCGTATCAACGCTTCAAGCCGTTCGCGTTCCTCGTCGCTCAGCCGCACAACATACTTCTTTACCGAAATCTCCTTGGCAGCCATCATCGTCTCCGTCGCTCGTGTTGCAACGGAATCGAATCACCAAAAGAGTGCCCTTTCAAATTAATTGAAGCGGTCGACTAGCGCATCCACAAGAATCCGGTGGCCATGGGCATCGGCGGTGTCGCCGCGGTTCTGCTGGCGGCGGCTGATCCTGTTCTCGACCGGGCGTCTAATTCGCGATAATGTAGGAAGAAAGCCATACTCCTGTGGCACGGTCGACGGGCTGTACCGGGGGGCTGACGTTCGTCGGAAAGCGCTTCGATGAGCCGACCATCTACCGCGCCGCTTTCGAGTAATCGGGCGACCGGAAGAAGATGTGACGGCGGAGACATAGCTTAGGGGCCTTCAGGCCCGGCCGGGCTCTCGAACAGGGTGGCACGGAATGGAAAGCGCCTTGAACGCCATCTTTGAAGTGTTGAGCTTCGGGGCGATCATCGTGCTTGTGGTTCTCGGCCTAGGCATCATCGCCAGCATGATGGGCATCTTCAACTTTGCTCATGGCGAGTTTGTGCTGCTGGGCGCCTATACGACCTATCTTGTACATGGCGCCGGCCTGCCGGTGTGGGCCGGCATGCTGGCCGCGCCGGTCGTGGTCGCTGCGTGCGGCTTCGTGCTCGAGCGCCTCGTCATCCGGCGCTTCTATGCAGCACCCATTGCCGCGATGCTCGGCACCTATGCGCTCGGGCTCGTGATCCGCGAAAGCGTGCGCGGGCTCATCGGCGGCCTTTATATCTCCGTTCCGGAGCCGATCGTCGGGTCGCTGATCATCGGCGGCGTGCAGGTCTCCAGATGGCGGCTTGCCATCGTCATTATCACCACCTTGGTCATGGTCGGTAGCTATCTGCTACTGACGCGGACATCGTTCGGGCTGCGCGTCCGCGCGGCGCTCGAGAACCCTTCTCTGGCGCGCGCCTCCGGCATCTCCACCAACGCCATCTACGCCATCACCTTCACCTTCGGCGCGGCGCTCGCCGGACTCGCCGGCGCACTGGTCGTGCCGGTGTTCTCGCTGTTCGCCGATCTCGGCATCCGCTTCCTCATCCAGGGTTTCCTCTCGGTCATGCTCGGCGGCGTCGGCACATTCGAGGGGCCGGTCGCCGGCGGGGCCGTGATCGGGGTGATGAGCGCCGCGCTGCCATGGGCCGTGGCGCCGGTGCTGGCCGACGTTCTCGTCTTCGTCCTTGCCATCGTTTTCGTCAAGTTCCGTCCGGGAGGCCTGATTGCGGGAAGGAGATTCTGAGCCATGGACATGGGGAGCGGATACAGGGATGCTGCGCCCATGATAAGCCGTCGGCGGTTTCTGCAGAGCGCTGTCTGGGCGGGGGGGGCGATCACAACCGGCATCGGCAGCTGGGTCATTCGACCCGAATGGGCAAGTGCGGCGGGACCTATCAAGGTCGGCATCGCCACCGATCTCACCGGCGCCGCCGGCTACGCCGGCAACGCCGACGCCAACGTCGCCAAGATGGTGGTCAAGGACATCAACAACGCGGGCGGCATCCTCGGCCGACCCGTCGAGCTCTTCATCGAGGACACCGCATCCAACGAGTCGATTGCGGTCGGCAATGTTCGCAAGCTCGTCCAGCGCGACAAGGTCGACGTCGTGCTGGGGGGCATCACCAGCTCAATGCGCAACGCCATCAAAGATGTCATCGTGACGCGTGGCAAGACGCTCTACATCTATCCGCAGCAATACGAAGGTCGCGAGTGTACGTCCTATATCTTTTGCACCGGCCCGACGCCGGCGCAGCAATGCGACGACCTTATCCCTTGGCTGATAAAGAATGGAGGCAAGCGCTTCGCGCTCCCCTCCGCGAACTACGTCTGGCCGCACGCAACGAACGAATACGTCCGCAAGATCATCGAGAAGAATGGCGGCGAGGTGATTTTCGAGGAGTACTATCCGCCTGACCAGGTTGAATACAGCGCCACGGTTAACAAGATCATGACCAACAACGTGGACGTAGTCTTCAACACCGTCATTCCGCCGGGCGTGGGGCCGTTCTTCAAGCAGCTCTACGAGGCCGGCTTCGGAAAGCGCGGAGGCCGGCTGTCCTGTATCTATTACGATGAGGGCGCGCTCGCAATCAACGCCGCGCACGAGATCGAAGGGTTGGCGACCTGCCTCGACTACTTCCGCGTCCTGACGAAAGAGGATCCGGTCAGCGCCCGGATCCAGGCGGAATACGACAGGGAGTTCCCGGGGGGCGCCCTGTTCGCGGCGGGCAGCGCGGCCACAGGCATGTATCGCGGCCTCAAGCTTTGGGAAGCGGCCGTCAAGGAAGCCGGCAAGCTAGACCGGGACGCCGTCGCGGGGGCGCTCGACCACGCGAAGATTGCTGAAGGGCCGGGCGGGCCGGCCGAGATGGTGTCGGGCAAGCACCACTGCAAGATGAAGATGTACACGGCGGTCGCCAAGGAGGGCAATTACGAGATCGTGGGGCGAAGCGAGGGCCTCGTCGATCCCAAAGCGTGCTGACTAAGGCGGGGCCGACGCGGCAACCCCAGCCCTTTTTCAACATAGTCCGACCGCGGAAATTATCATGGCAGACTCGGCAGTATCACAGGCTTACCGCAGCGTGCCCCGGCCACGTCGGATTCCGGTCATCCCGATCGTGGAGCTCGCGCTGCTTCTCATCCTCTCGGTGCTGCCGCTCATTCTCGAGGATTACTTGACGATTTTCGTCACACGCGTGCTCATCCTTGCCCTCCTGGCTCTGAGCTTCGATCTGGTCTGGGGCTATGCGGGCATCCTGAGCTTCGGCCAGGCGCTGTTTTTCGGCAGTGCGGGCTACAGCACCGCGCTCCTTGCTCGGGATCTCGGGATCACCTCGATATTCATCGTGCTGCCGGCATCTCTCGTCATCGGTCTCTTCGTGTCACTGGCCCTTGGCGGCTTCCTCCTCCTGGGACGACATCCGCCGACCACAATCTTCGTGGCGCTCGG
The DNA here is from genome assembly GCA_900129675.1 of Bradyrhizobium erythrophlei. GTDB lineage: Bacteria > Pseudomonadota > Alphaproteobacteria > Rhizobiales > Xanthobacteraceae > Bradyrhizobium > Bradyrhizobium erythrophlei_A. The sequence continues at coordinate 5,862,893 of FSRD01000001.1, forward strand.
AACGCTTACCGGGTCCTATGCGGCCGACCGCCTGGCGCGAGGCTGGTACTATCTCGGCGGCCAGAACGGCATTCCGGCAATTCCGGCCATGACGGCAGGCAGCTACGCCGTTGTTGAGGGACCGGTCTTTTACTACCTGGCATTCGCTACGCTCGTTCTCGTGTACCTGCTCTGCCGATTCCTGGTGCGCTCCCAGTTCGGGTTGGCGCTTGCCGGGATGCGCGAGCAGAAGGCGCGCATCGCCTTCTTCGGCTACCGAGTTCAGCAGTTGAAGGCCATGGTGTTCTCGCTAGCAGGAGCTATCGCCGGGCTCGCTGGCGGTCTCTACGCTTTCCACGAAGGTTTCGTGGGGCCCAATATGCCGGGCGTGGTGTTTTCGACTCAAATCGTGCTTTACGCGCTTTTCGGCGGCGTCGGAACGCTGATCGGCGCGGTGATCGGTGTCATCGCCGTCGAGATCGTCAGCTTCTGGTTGGCGGACAACTACCAGCAGGTATGGCCGATAATCCTGGGATTGCTATTGCTCCTGATCATCCTCTTCCGACCCACCGGCCTGATCGGTCTCGTGGTTTCGGAGCGCGAGCGCGTCGGCACGTTCGGCCGTCCGCCCCGTACGCTGCCGCGGATCGCCCAAGAGGGCGGGGAAGAGGACCAGCATGCCGCTCCTTGAGGCCCACGGCATCAAGAAGTCTTTCGCCCGGCTGACGGCGTTGAACGGCGTCGATCTCACGGTCGCGGAGAACGAGTTCCACGGGCTCATCGGTCCCAACGGCTCTGGCAAGAGTACGCTGATGAAGTGCGTCGCCGGCGCCGAGATACCGACGGAGGGAACGATCCGCTTCGCCGGGCGCGACATCACCGCGGTGCCGCCCGCCGAGCGCGCCCGCGCTGGCCTGAGCCTCAAGTTTCAGATCACCAGCGTGCTCCCGGCACTCACGGTCTACGACAACATGCTCCTGGCTTTGCAGGCACAGAATCCGCTGTCGAACCTCATCTTCTCCCGCACGCGCGGTCCGCTGCACGAGCGGGTGCTGCATACCCTCGATCAGTTCCGCCTGGCGGATCGCGCCGGCGACCCGGCGGCGGAAATTTCACATGGGCAGCAGCAATGGCTTGAGATTGCTATGGCGCTTGCACCGGAACCACGGCTCCTGCTGCTCGACGAGCCAACCGCGGGCATGAGCCTGCAGGAGAGGCGCCTAACTGGCGAGCTGTTGATTCCATTCAAACGTCGCTGTTCGCTCGTCATCGTCGAGCACGATCTCGATTTCATCCGCGACATCTGCGACGTGCTCACCGTCCTGGATCAAGGCAATGTGCTGGAGAGTGGAACAGTGGCGCATGTCCAAAACAGCCATAAGGTGCAGGAGGTCTATCTCACCCGTGTCTGAGCAATCTTTCCTCGATGTGCGTGGGCTCTGCGTTTCTTACGGCCGCAGCCAAGTCCTGTTCGATGTGAGCATTGCAGCACATCGCCGCGGTGCCGTGGCGGTGCTCGGTCGCAACGGCGCCGGCAAGACGACGCTGCTGAGGACCATTGTCGGTGAACTCGAAGCCCGCAGTGGTTCCATCACGTTGGGTGCTCGCGATATCATGCGGATGCCGACCGAGCGTCGGATCCGGATGGGTCTGGGCTACGTGCCGCAGGAGCATTCCGTCTTTGGCCGCCTGAGCGTGAGCGAGAACCTCGCGGTCGGCGCTCTCTCGAGCCCGGACCCGTCGCCGGTCGACCGGGTGCTTACGATGTTCCCGGAACTCGGCCAACGCCTCGGACAGCCGGCAGGGACGCTTTCCGGTGGCGAGCGGAAAATGCTGGCGATTGGTCGTGCACTCCTATCGAACCCCAAGCTCCTGCTGCTCGATGAGCCGACGGAGGGCATGTGGGTCGGTGTTATCGAGGAGATCGCCGAGCGCCTCCAGGAGCTCGTCAAGGAAATCGCCATTGTCATCGTTGAGCAGCATCTCGAACTGGCGCTGGACGTGGCCGACTATGCTTATGTCCTCGACAGGGGACGGGTAGCGCTCGAAGGCCGCCCCTCGGCTGTGCGCAACGACTCGCAACTGCTGCAATTGCTTGCGCCTTGACGACGGGTACCAAACGCAACGCGTCTGCCGCCTAGGAGTTCGAGGGCGCATGGCTCTGCAACGGCCACAGCAGCTGCAGGGTATCCCCAAGGGCGCCCGGTCACGGCGCATCCTCTTCATGCGCAGGCAGGGTGAAGTGAAAGGTCGCCCCCTGGGGTACGTTTGCCGTGGCCCACAGCCGACCACCGTGCGCTTCCATGATCGAACGGCAGATCGAGAGGCCCATACCCATGCCGCTGGATTTGGTGGTGAAGAAGGCATTGAACAGCCGGTCCGCATTCTCGGCGGAGATCCCGACGCCGCAATCCGCCACACTTACCAGCACTTGTTGTGTCTCGTTCTGACGCGATCGGATCACCAGTTCGCGCGGCCGATCCGTGACCGATTGCATGGCTTCAGCGCCATTCATCACCAGGTTGATAATCACCTGCTGCAATTGGACCCGATCACCCAGGATCATGGGTAGAGCCGGTGCCAACTCCATTCGCAACGACACTTGGTGAACGATTAACTCACTCTGCACCAACGGGATGGTCTCCCTCACGACGTCACTGACGTCGAGCGGCATCTTCTCAAGGCTGGTCTTGTTCGCGAGCGCCCGCACGCGCCCGATCACTTCGCTCGCCCGATTACCGTCGTCTATAACCCATTTTACCGAACGGCGCGCTGCGTTCAGGTCGGGAGTTGCACGGTCGAGCCAGCGAAGACAGGCCTCGGCGTTGGCGACGACGGCGGCGAGCGGTTGGTTCACTTCATGGGCGATCGAAGCCGTCAGCTCTCCCAGAGTCGTCACGCGGGTGACGTGTGCAAGCTCCGCTTGCGCTTCGCGGTATCGCCGCTCGCTGTCGCGTGCTTCGGCTTCTGCCCGCTTGCGCTCGGTTATGTCGTTGAAAAGGATTCCGACGCGTCTGCGCTTCGGGTCCTCGACCCGGAAGGCGTAAACGTCATACCAACGTCCGAGTTGTTTGGCTTCATTTTCAAAGCGCATCGGCTCGCCCGTGAGGGCGATCCTGCCGTAAATCTCGAACCAATGTTCTTCGTGCTGTGGCGCGATTTCGCGCATCCGTCTGCCGGTGGCATTCTTGATCCCCGTCTGCCGTTCAAACGACGGGCTGATTTGCAAAAAACGATAATCGACCGGCTTTTCGTTCTCGTCAAACAAAACTTCAATCGTGCAAAAACCCTCGTCAATCGATTCGAACAACATGCGGTAATTCTGTTCCGACTCGCGCAATTCCACCTCGGCGCGCTTGCGCTCAGTCAAATCGAGCACAAAGGCGACGCCCTGGTCGCGGGGTCCGTCGAAAGCCGCCGGGCCGACAAGGACGGGCACGCGGCTGCCGTCGTTCCGAAAGTACTCTTTCTCGTAAGCTTTGCAGCTTCCTGTCGCCCTAAGCTCTGCCACGGCCCGTTCGTCAGCATCTTGCCATTCGGTGGGCGTAAGGTCGGTCCAGCGCAGACGACCCGAAACGATATCGTCGCGGCTATGTCCCACTGTGTGGAGAAAGGCCTCGTTGGCCTCAATAATGCGACCATCAAAGTCAAAAATTGAGATCCCGATGATGTTGGATTCGACCAGGCGCCGGACCTTCGCCTCACGCTCTTGAAGATCGCTGTAGAGACGGGTGTTCTCCAGCGAGATCGCCGCTTGCGCCGCCAACAGTTCCAGGATCGCGATTCGATCCGGAGGGAACGCGTACGAGCTCAGCGTGTTTTCGAGGTAGAGCAGCGCCGTCAACCGTCCTTGTTTGATCAGCGGCAGGCAGAGGATCGACTTGGCTGGTCGGCCGCGCAGATAGTCGTCCCCGGAGAAGATGTTGGGCTTCGAGGCATCATCGAGAATCACGCTTTCGCGCGTGCGGATGACATGGCGGACGATAGATTCGGGACAAGTGACGCCGGTGATTAGCTTTTGGCACAGCACGACGTCAATCTGATCGCCGGCGGCCTTTGCCTCTGCCTGAATCAAATGGTCATCCTCTGCCGGAAGTATCAGAAGGCCGCGATCCGCGCCAGCGTTCTCGAGCGCGACTGTCATCAGCCGCTCGATCAGCTTGGATAAGACGATCTCACTGGATACGGCCTGAGAGGCTTTTACGACGGTCGCCACATCGAGCTGCTGGACCGAGGGGCCAATGTTCGCTGTGGGACCGTACGCCTCCGGAGCGGCCAAACTCGGATGAAGCCGATCAAGTTGCCTCACCTTGCCATCGGCTCCCCAGCGGAGATAGCCGTAGCGGGCATCATGCATATACACGCGGGCAATCTTCTCGAAGCCGCGCGCCGCATAGAAGCGGGAAGCGAGTTCATTGGCGAGCGCCTCATTGTGGATGAAGTCGTTGTCGCGGGCCGAGCGGATGGACTGTTCGTAAAGGCGCATCGCGTCGACGTCTCGCCCCTCGAGGCGAGCAAGCTCGGCGCCGACCAGCGCGGCGCGGTTGTCGAAATTGTCCGGGCAATTCGCCGCCCAGATCTCGAGCTGTCGGTGGTGGGCGACCAGAGCCTCGACATGCTGCCGTCGCTGGCCGGCCGCTGCGGACGCGCAGGATGCCGCCTGGGAGAGTGCACCGTAAAAGTGATACTCTGCCGTCTCGAACTTTGACGGCGATGTCCACAGCAGCCGTTGCGCCCTTGATGAGGCCTCGAGGGCGCCCGCATAGTCGCCGGCAAAGAAGCGCGCCTGCAGCTTGCGGATCCAGTACCAGCACTCGCCAAACGCCAAATCCGGATTTTCTGAAAAACGGCGCTCGATCCGAGCCTCATCAAACTGCTCATCGTCGAAGCAGCCGAATGTCGACGTCAAGCCGCGCAGCGTCCGGATCAGCCCGAGCTGCGTGGTGATGAGGTCAATGCCAAATGCGAACCGCGCCTTCTGGGCAAACGCGAGGCCATGCTCGGCTTCGCGTTGCACGTCAACCAGCGGATCGCCAGCCGCGAGGAGGTTCGTGTTCATTTGGTTGCCGCAGTAGGATGCGTAAGTGAGGTCGCCGTCCTTGTTCGCAGCCTCGAAGGCGCGGCGTACCAGATCGCGGCCAGCCCGGACATGTCTCGTCCACGGCAGGACAAAATTTCCGAAGCACATATAGGTTCTAGCCGGGAAGCGATTCAGTCCGCGTTCTTCGATCAGTTCATAGCCGAGCCGGCCGAATCGAAATCCGTCCTTGTAGTTGCCGAAGTGCGGTCCGGCTATGACGCCAAGCCATACATAGGCGAAACATGAACGATCGCTGTTGCCGCGCTCGAGGCTCAGAATAACCATCCGACAGATGGCCAGGGAAAGCAGGTTCGCATCCGTATACTCGAAAGGCGCCGCAAGTTTGGTCAGAACATCCAGAATGGCGAGGGATGCCGGGTCGCTCATCAATGGCAGCTCGACGAGTGCTTCGATCGGGCGGTCTCCGAGGGTTGACCAGACCCGCTCGTATTCGCGTCGCGCTTCCTCTTCCGTCGGATGCGGTGACCACTCGATGCCCAGATACCGCAGGTAGTCGAGACCGACGGAGACCGCGCCGCTGCTTTGATCGAGGGCCACGTACAGATCCACGCGCAAGCACGCGACGCTGGCTCTTTCGACGGTGCTCGCGGCGCGTGTTGACAGCGCTGCCAGGCGCTGCTCGGCGGCCGCCAACTCGCCGGTCAGAAACTCGCATTCCGCCCGATTTATCTCCAGTGAAAAGGCAAGTTCATGCCGGCGCTCCCAGCAATCGTCCGCCAACAGTGCCGCGCCAGCAATGAGATACTTCAGCGCAGAGGCATAGGCCGTAGAAGCCTTGGCACGCTTGCCCGCGATCAGGTTGAATTCAGCAAGCTGATAACGTTCGTCTTGTAAGCTGACCAAGGCGCCAGCCCGGTTGAGCTGATTGACGATCTCGAAGATCGTCTCCTCTCGCTTCTCCGGCGGCGTGTGCGCCGCGAGCAACCTGCCGATCCGGAGATGGGCCGAGGCACGCGTGTCCTCGGGTATTAGTGAATAGGCGGCTTCCTGAACACGGTCATGGAGGAACCTGTAGGCACCTTCGGAGTGCAACACGAGTCCCGTTCGGACCGCTTCCCAAAGGTCGCCGTGCATGTCGCCATTCGAATCCTCGTACACCATGGTCAGCAGGGCGAAGTCTGCGCTGTTGCCCATGCAGGCAAGCTGCTGTAGCCCCTTCTGCGTTTCGACAGGCAGGCGATTCAACTTACCGACCATGAGATCTACCACATTATCGGTGTAACCTTTGGCGTGGATGCGATTCAGATTCCAGGACCATCGCGCTTCGCCATGATCGAACGTGAGTAATGCCTCTTCGGCAAGGGCGGAAACAAACTGAATGGCGAAAAATGGATTCCCTGCAGCCTTCTCGTGAATCAGTTGCGCGAGCGGAGCAACCCGCTCCGCTGCGCAGTGAAGAGAATTCGCCAGTAACCGTCCCAGGTCTTCACAGGCCAGGGGTGCAAGGATGATCTCCTGCACTCTCGCTCCAGCATTACGGATTGCTTCGAGCTTACGCGTCAGTGGATGGGCCGAATCGACCTCGTTGTCCCGGAAGGCGCCGACCAACATCAGGTGCTTCACATCCGGCTGGATCAACAAATCCTCTAGCAGGTCCAGCGTTGCCGAGTCGAGCCATTGCAAATCGTCGAAGAACAGCGCGAGCGGATGTTCCGGCCGTGCGAATACGGCGATGAAGCGCCGGAACACGAGCTGAAAACGACCTTGTGCCTGCTGTGGCGGAAGATCAGAAACTGGGGGCTGTTCACCGATAATGAGCTTCAATTCAGGGACGAGGTCGATCATGAGCCGGCCGTTCGGGCCGAGCGCCTCGCGCAGGGCATCGCGCCAACGGCCGAGTTCGGTGTCGCTCTTGCTGAGAAGAGGTCGCACAAGGCTCTGAAAAGCCTGCACCAGCGTCGCATAGGGGATGTCGCGCTTGTACTGGTCGAACTTGCCGGACGCAAAAAGGCCGCGCGGCGGCACCAGCGCCTTGTGCAACTCATTGACGACGGCGGACTTGCCGATGCCGGAATATCCGGCGACCAGCACCAACTCCGGCCGGCCGCTGGTGACCACGCGGTCGAAAGCGGCGAGCAAGGTCTCGATCTCGCGCTCTCGCCCGTACAGTTTCTCGGGAATCAAAAGCCGGTCGGACGAGTCCTGTTGGCCCAGCGGGAAGGCGTCGATCCGGTGTTGAGCCTCCCATGCAGCCAGACAGCGCCGGAGGTCGCGCTCCAAGCCGGCCGCGGTCTGGTAGCGTTCTTCGGCGGTCTTGGCGAGTAACTTCGACACGATCGCGGAGACAGGTACCGGCACGTCCTTCAACCGCTCTACTGGCAGCACAGGCTGTCTCGCAATATGGCAGTGGATCCATTCCATCGGATCGGAGGCCATAAAGGGCAGGGCGCCGGTGAGCATTTCGTACAGGGTGACCCCGAGCGAATAAAGGTCGCTCCGGGAATCGATCGAACGGTTCATTCGTCCGGTTTGTTCGGGCGCCATGTAAGCGAGCGTCCCCGCGACGAGCTCGGGAGGTTTAGGTGATTGACGCTCGCGCGGGAGCCGCGCGGCGATACCAAAGCCTGTCAGCCAAACTTGGCCGGTCGCGAAATCAACGAGCACATTGGCCGGCTTGATGTCCTTATGGATGAGGCCATGTTCGTGTATATGGCGCAGTGCAACCGATAAACCGGTGGCGAAGCGCAAAAACCTTCCCATCTCCATGGGTCGGCCGAGAAGCCGGGCGAGGGGCCCGCCCCCGGGGTCCTGAAGGAGCAGCATAGTCCGCCCGTGTTCACGCACAAGCGCCAGCGGCCGCGCCGCTGACCGATCGTCCAGTTCATCCTTCAGTCCGTATTCATGAGCCAACTGATCAACGAAGGCCGGCGCGGGGTGTTCCGAGGCGGAGAGCACGGCCAGCACGGAGGTCCCGTGGCTATCACCGTCATCGCGCCATCCTCGGCAGAGGACGCGCTCACCATCCTCCAACAACACCGTGAGGCGACTAACCTCGCCCACTCCGAGTGACGGGGATAAGTTCATTTGGGCGGACTCCGCGTTCACGCCAATGCCGCAAGCTCGGGCTTCAGCGATTACTCGCGCCTCTGGCCTGCTTCGCGGATCAGCTTCCGCCATCGAGGTCGCCTCCACGCGGGCGTAGCGGCCGCAAAGTGTGTGGCGGCAGCGCAATGATGAGCACGAGCGAAAGCTGTGGGCCGCAGCCTCATGCTGGCATTACCTCGCGGCGCTCCCTGCTTTTGGCAGTCGTCATCGCCAACTTTGCGAAGTCCGACCGAGTTGTAGCCGCCTCTCGCCTGGCACAACGCTATGACGTTACTGCCATAAAATCCAGCTGCTATCGGCTCCGGCATCTATGGGACTCGGTGTGATGATACCGGTTGCGCATCGCCAGTGGATATGAATGTCTGCCCAGTGACCTCCGTGCTCTGAGGGACGACATTACGGTGGTTAGTCAGGATGATTGCGCGTTGGCAGCTACCTTCTACGCTTACAACCGGTTACGTCCCGCCTGCAAGTGTTGCGATTGGCGGGCCGCTGGCAACCGACATAGACTTCGCCGCGGCCGACCGCGCGTTCGAGAAATGTCGGCCGCTGCCGGACAATCTGGTTTGAGGTCAAAGACAACGGCGGCCACCACGGTGCGCATTCTGAGGAGGGACTCGCCGCGAACTGCTGATCGCAACGGATGCGCTTCGACGCACCTTGCCGCGCAACCTAGAGGGCCTAGGGCTCGCACAAGGCGGAAGCGGTACCGATCTGCATGCCGACATGGGTGCGGCTAGCGCCCCTCTGGATCACGCCGGATCAAGCTTGGCTCGATCCTCAAGCTGGCGGCATCGAGATTTGGCCGGTTCAAATGCCGGAGGATTGGGATTTCAATCATGCCAGCGTTGAACGGGGCGGCATCCGACCTCTGCTGGTCGGTAAGGGCGATCCGATCGTAGTGTGTGCCGGATCGCTGCAATCGGTTGGTCCTATTTGAAGCCAACTTGTTCCACCGGACGAGTCCGGACCGGTCCAAATCCGGGTATGAAAAATCGACAGGTCAACATATCCTTTTCATACGACAGGACAGAGGCGTCGTCACTCGATCGCGTTAGATGAAGAAGGGCTCAATCCGACTATTCCGAAGCGACCTCAGCGAGCACTTCGGACGTGTCACGCCAACGAAAACAGGCTGCGCCATGTTCAGAACCCACCGCAGCCATTGCCGGTACATCGTCGAGGCAGCGATCCAACCTGATCGGACAACGGCTGTAGAACGGGCATTCCCGGCGGGGATTTATCGCGCTCGGAATCTCACCGACCACCAGGTTGCGGGACAACCGACGGGTCGGGTCAGGCGACAAGACGGCTGACATCAGGGCGCGCGTGTACGGGTGGCGCGGGTCTGCCATTATGGCCGCCGTCGGAGCTTGCTCCACGATGTGGCCGAGATACATGACTGCAACGCGGTGGCTCAGACGTTCCACCGCCATGATGTCGTGCGAAATGAACAGGTACGCCACCGACGTGCTGCTTTGAAGCGAGCGCAGCAGACCCAAAATTTCCTCACGGACCGTGGGGTCAAGCGTCGAGGTCGGTTCGTCAAGTACGACAAGCTTCGGGCTGGTGATCAGCGCCCGTGCAATACCCACTCGTTGCTGTTCGCTTGCCGTCAATTCGACCGGAAAACGATCCAGGTATTGCGGCCCGAGACCCACTCGCTCCAGCATCTCGGTTATCATGCCGAGCCAGCCGCGGGCCGGTGCCTCGCGCTGCAGGGCGAGCGGCTCCTCTACGGTCTGCCGCACTGTCCGGCGCGGGTTCAACGAGGCGAACGGATCTTGAAACACCATCTGCAAGCGCGACCGCAACGGCTTGAGTTCCCGTTTCGTGAGTCGCGTGATGTCGGAGCCCTCGAAGCGAATACGCCCGCTCGTTGGCTCAACCAGGCGGAGCAGACACCGGCCGACCGTCGTCTTGCCCGATCCGCTTTCCCCGACGAGCCCGAGAGTCTCTCCCCGCCCGATCTCAAAGCTGATCCCATTGATAGCACCGACATAGTTTTGGCCCTTAAGGTAGAAGCGCTTGACCAGCCCTTCGACGACTATCAGGGGATCTGTCATCGGACGATCTTCGAGGATGTGTTGGTTGTCGCGGCAGAGCTGACGGCGCGCAAATCGGCAGCTGCAATCAGTCTACGAGTAACGGCGTGGCGAGGGGCCAACAGCACATCTCGAACGGACCCCATTTCGACGATCAGACCTTCGTGCAGAACCGCAACGCGGTTGCAATAATGGGCGACGATTCCGAGTTCGCGAGTCGCCAGGACCTGGGCGGCGCCACTTTGGTGACAAAGCTCTATCATGAGGTCGAGCACCTGTCGTTGCACGGTGACATCAAGACCAGCCGTCGGCTCGTCGGCGACGATTAGCGGCGGCCGATGCACCAGTGCGATAGCAAGGCAGACGCGCTGCGCCATGCCGCCGCTCAACTCGTGCGGATAGGCCGCGAGCCAGTGCTCTGCGTCGCCGATCCCGATTGCGCCCAGCATCCTCGCGGCGCGCGCATGTGCCTCACGGCGGGAACACCGATGGTGGGCCCGAATATGCGCCACCATGAGATCGCCAACTCGCACTAGCGGATTGAGCTGGCTCTTGGCGTTGGGGAGCAGAGGCAGGATCTCGTAGCCGCGAATGGCGCGCAGTGTCCTTTCATCAAGTTCGGCCAGATCCTTGCCGCGGAAAAAGACATGGCCCGCCCGCCGCTGCAGATCGTGGCCGAGGAGCCTAACGATGGCGCGAACGAGGATGGATTTACCGGAACCAGGGAGGCCGACTACGCCGAGAATCTCGCCGGGCATGAGATCAAAGCTCACGCCGTCGAGGATAGGTGGGCCACCAGAGGCCTCGATAGCAAGCCCACGGACCGAGAGTACCGCGTCCGGTGCGGAAGGTGCGGCGGCTTCGGCCTGCGCCGCAGGTGCGATGCGGTCCTTGGATAAGAGACGACGCGCGGGTATGGTTCTTTGCCCCGGCTCCATCAGCTTGCCTACAATGTCGCCCATGACGGCAAATGTGAAAACGATTAGGCCCAACAAGAGCCCTGGAAACATCGCCACCCACCACTGTCCGATGACCATGAACTTGGCGCCGCTCGCGATCATCGCTCCGAGTTCAGGCGTAGGCGGGCTAACGCCAGCACCTACGAAACTCAGTCCGGCGGTCAATAGCACGGCAAAGCCTATCGTTACCGACACCTGAACCAGCACTGTCGGCCAGGCGTTCGGAAGCAAATGCTTAAAACCGACGCCGAGTTCGGAGTTGCCGAGAGCCACCGCAGCCTCGGCATAAAGATGCTCGCGCAGGGCAAGTATTTCAGATCGCACCAGACGGAGGAACACCGGAAAATTCACGAAAGCGACCGCGAAAACCACGTTAACCGGTCCGGTGCCGCGAATCGCCACCAGCACCATAGCCAAAATGAAGACCGGGAACGCCTGAATGACGTCGAGAAGACGCAGTGTCCCCTCCGATATCCATCGCAGCGCTCGCCGATCTGCTCCCTCGAAATAACCGGCGACAACGCCGAGCGGCACGCCGATCGCAACCGAGAGGGTGGTGGCAATGACGGCTATGAGTACGTCAGTGCGAGGAGCTGCGATGAGCCGGGACAGGACATCGATGCCGTTCTCGTCTGTCCCGAAAGGATGCGCGCGATTCGGAGGCACCAGCCGCTGCAGCGGATCAGCAAACGTCGGCGGGTAGGGCGCAACAAACGGGCCAATGGCTGCTATAACCAGAACAAGAATAAAGACGAATAAAACCGCCCGGTCGAAGCGGCTGAGGCGCGACCACAATCCGGTGACGCTCCGGTGCGCCGAATGCCTTGTTACGCTTGCAGACGAATGCTGCCAGCGCCTGTCGTCGTCAATCTTGCGCGCGCTCAAGAGGCCCTCGCCGAGACACGCGGATCGATCATGAACTGCAGGAGGTCGACAATCAGATACACCATCATCGTGAAGACCGCAGCGACCAGCACGAAGCCCTGTATCGGCGCATAGTCTACCGTCGTGATCGACTGCACAGCATACTGGCCGATCCCGTTTAGATTGAAAACTGTTTCGATCAGAACTGCGCCGCCGAGCAGATATCCGGCAACAACGCCTGTGACCACAACTGCCGGTGGCGCCGCATTGCGCATCGCCCATAGCAGGACAGTGCGTCGCGGCAGGCCCAGCGCCTCGGCATAGATCGTGTAGTCGCTGCGAAGCGCCGCTTCCATGCTCGCTCTCACCATCTTAAAGATCGGGCCGCCATAGACGAAAGCAAGCGTGACGGCCGGCAGTGCGAGATGGGACAAAGCCGACTTAAAGGTGTCGAAATTCCCAGCGAGCAATGTATCCACGACGTAGAAGCCCGTGACGCGCTCGGGCGGAAGATCGAGGATGGCGAGCCTGCCCTCCGGCCCAGGTGCCCACCCCAGCACGCTGAAGAAGACGAAGATGAGGACTAGGCCGAGCCAGAAATCCGGCAAAGCTCCAGCAAGCAGACCATAGCCGAAACTGATGCGCCGCATTGCGCGCGCCAGCCAACCGCGGGATGGACTCGCCGAGAGGAGGGCGATCGGCACCATAACCACCAGCACGATGAGCATTCCGGCAGTGATGAGCTCAAGCGTCGCTGGCGCGCGGACGAGAAGATCTTCAGCAACGGAGCTCGAATTGACCCAGGACCTGCCGAAGTCACCCTGAAGAAGACGCTGGAGGTAGGCGATGTATTGTTGCGGCAGTGGCTTGTCGAGGCGGAGCTGGTGGCGAAGCAGCTCTACTCCCTCCTGTGGGGCAAGAGGGCCCAATTCCAAGCGAGCAGGATCGCCCGGCAGCATGCGCACCAGAGTGAACGTGATGATCGAGATCAGGAACAGTTGCGGGACCAGAACCAACAGGCGCCGGCCGATGTACTTGAGCGTCCGCATGGTCCCTAAACCTCCACTTTGACCCGCCCCGCCTCAGGCGCTTGCTCGCATTGCCGTCCGGGCGGATGACACGGACGAAAGGATTGCGAGCTGCATGATCGAGTAAGACGGTCCAAGATACAGCGTCTTACTTGGCGAAGGACATCTCGCTCACTTTATAGTACTGGGTGGTGAACCACTTCCAGCCCGAGAGGTTGGCGCTCATAGCGTTGACATACGACGGCTCTGCGATCCAACCCAGTGTTGCTGCCTCGTGGATGCGTTCTTCGGCGGGGCGGTGGAAAGCGTTGCGCTGGTCGGAATCGACGATCGAAGCGCCCTCTTCGAGCAAGCGGTCGACCTCCTTGTCGCTGTAGTTTTGGTAATTGACAGCATTGCCTGTCTGATAAAGCAGCCTGAGCGAGTAGTTGGGGTCGGGCTGGATCGGGTAATCGATCCAGAGCGCAAAATCGGCTTTCTTTGACTGAACCACGTCAGAATGAGCCGACACGGGCTGCTTGCGCAGATCGATGTTTATACCGACCTGAGATAGCGTCGACTTCAAAAGCACAGCTATGTTCTCTTGCACCGGATCGCCGGCGCTGTAGGTCAGTGTCGTCTGGAAGCCGTTGGCATAGCCTGCCTCGGTGAGCAGGCGCTTGGCCTCGGTCACGTCATATGTATAGTTGTTGAATTCCACATAGCCCGGATAGACGCTGGGCATTACGCCTTCCCAGGTGACGGCCAGCCCGCGATAGATATCTTTGACGATCTGGTCGCGCGCGAGCAGATGATTGATAGCTTGGCGAACCTGCACCTTGTCAAACGGCGTCTTAATGTTGTTCATCACCAGATAGATCGACTGGTTGCCATGAACCGCGGCCACGCGCACGTTGGATGCCGCTGCAAGGCTGACCGCCTCGTCGGGCGAAACGCCTTCGATCAAGTCAACCTTGCCCTCCTTGAGAAGTGCCAGCCGGCTCGCTGATTCCGGAACGACCTGATAGATGATGTGCTTGATCTTCGGTGGACCCTCCCAATAGTTCGGGTTGGCATCCATGACCACGCGATTGCCCGCTTCCCAGCTGCGGATCACATAGGGTCCAAAGGCAACAAGGCTCGTCGAAGCCCATTTGGTAGCCCACGGGTCGTCAGGCGTCGAATGCTTCTTCGCTTCCGTGCTATCGTACCAATACCAGTAGAGGTTAGTGAGAATCTTGCAAATTAGCGGCATCGGCTTGTCGGAGCTGATCCGCACAGTGTGGTCGTCGACTTCCTGCCACTGTTTTGGGTCGGGCGCGTTCGCAGCATTCTGCATAAACGTTCCAATCGCCTTGAGCTCATGCGCGCGCTCAACCCTCCACAGCACGTCCTTGGCCGTGAATTCATTTCCCACCGCCGATTTCACCCCTTTGCGCAGATGATAAACGGCGGTCTTGCTGTCCGCACTCAAATCGCAGTTCTCGACAATGCTAGGAACCATCTGTTGCGCCCGGAAGTCTGGGTAGGTGAACCCTGGAATCTTGGTCGGATCTGCCCCTGGGGTCGGCGCATACGGATACGTGGTCGGCTTCCATTCTGCGCCCGGTTCGATCACCTGCGCCGCGATCGTCCACGTTTGGGGACCCGATTGGCGGTCAAGATCCACGCCTTGTGGTGTTCCCGGTACCGCGATGATGATGGTGTCTTTGGTTTGGGCCAGAGACCCGCCGCTGACCAAGGCCAGCACTCCGCATCCGAGAGCCAAGATGACCAGAAGCTTACGCATCGTGTCCTCTCTGTTGCCTCAAGATTCTCTTCTGAGACTTAGGGCCGATCGTAGGCAGCCTTGTCCGCAAGTTTATCCCTGATCGACTTCCCCAATCCGTCTTACCTAAGCCCATCCTTTGAGGGCGCTGCGTAGAAGTTTACCTTCATCTCAACGGCCTTGTCGAGCGTCGCCAGAGCCCTACAAAGGCTTGCGCAGGATTCAGCCCCCGGCCACCAAGTTCTATGTCATTTGGCCTAGCTGCTTTCTGGCGCAAAAACCTCGGGGTGTTTACGGCGCAGGTCCGCTTTGCGCGACCACCCTCGTTCGCTACGTGCGGCAGCACGTCGATCTCTCTCTTGCCGCTCGCGTCGAGGACCAAGCAGGCCGGACGAAACGAGCCGGGCTCAATCGGCGGGCGCTTGGCCCCTTCCAACTTGTTCTATTCGTGTCGCTGACCTTCTTCACCGGAGCGGCTTACGCGGTTGATCGCGGACAATTTGAAAATGTACCCGACGACGTTCGCACATGGTTCAAGGGCGTGCGCAGTCCGGCTGGCGTTCCCTGCTGCGACATTTCCGATGGGCATCGCACGGAGTACGACGTGCGAGCGGGAGCTTATTGGGTTCCAATCAATGGTTTGTGGTGGCAGGTGCCGGAAAAGGCGATCATTCGAAACGCCGGAAACCCGCTTGGCGAAGCCGTCGTTTGGTATGTCAGTCTTCGCGGTAATATCGAGATCCGCTGCTTTGTCCCGGCCGATGCCGCGTGAGCGGTGTGCGGGCACCTTTTGCCAGAGGATGCGGCGTTCTTAATCGCGGAGCAGCTTTCGCTTTCCTGGTACCTTAGCAAAGTGATAGCGTTTTGCTATCCATGGTCACCTGTCTAGATTATTGAAATTCTTGCTCCGGGCACGCCATGACCAGCACCCCACCACCGGTCGACGCGCAAGAATATCTCGAAAACCTCATGCGCGCCGGGCAGGATGCGATGAAGCAATTTGATGATGCTCTCGTGTCGGCCGCGGGCGTGGGCACTAAGGATTCGCTCTCTTCGGGGCGCCGGCTCTTCCCCTTTGCATTGATCGCTGATCTCCAGCGAGAGTATTTTAAGCAGCTATGGAACTCCATGTTCCTTCAGACATTCGCCGGAGGCGCGCATTCGAGTGTTGCACTGGCGCGGGGCGACAGGCGTTTCAAAGACGATGCCTGGCAAGAGATGCCTTATTACGATCTTCTCAAACAATCTTATTTGCTTGGCTCAAGGCAATTGCATGAATTCGTTGATAGGGCGCAGGTCGATGACAAGACAAAATTGCAGCTTCGGTTTTATGCCCGGCAGTTTATTGACGCGATGAGTCCATCGAATTTCCCCGCGACCAATCCTGAAGTGATCCGCAAGGCGATCGAAACCCGATCTGCAAGCCTTACGGACGGCATGAAGAACCTAATTGATGATCTCCACAAGGGACGCATCACACGGGTCGATGAGTCAGCCTTTGAAGTGGGGCGCAATCTCGCGACCACAACGGGCTCGGTGATTTTCGAGAATGAATTGATTCAATTAATTCAATATGCTCCGCAAACGAGCGAGGTCGAGAAGACGCCTCTGCTTATCGTGCCACCATGTATCAATAAGTATTATCTGCTTGACCTTGGCACCGGGAATTCGCTCGTTGAGTACGCCATCGCACAGGACCACCATGTTTTTCTGATCTCGTGGCGGAGCGCGGTACCTGAAACCGGTCATTTGACGTGGGATGATTACCTTGAGATGGGGCCACTTCGGGCAATTGACGTCGTCCTGGACATTACCGGTGCCGAGCGAACGCATGCTCTTGGATTCTGTGTGGGCGGGACGATCCTGAGCTGCGCCGCGGCCGTCCTGGCCGCGCGACAACAGGACAAGCTTGCGACCCTCACACTGCTGACCACCATGCTCGATTTCACTGATACGGGCGAGATTGGTCTCTTGATCGACCAGGGCTCTGTTGCGTTGCGAGAGGCCGCGATCGGGAAGGGCGGCATACTTCCGGGAAAGGAACTGGCCTTCACTTTTGGCACGCTACGCGCCAATGATCTGATCTGGCGCTATGTCGTCGACAACTATCTGAAAGGCGCAACGCCGGACGCGTTCGATCTATTGTATTGGGATTCCGACAGCGTGAGCCTCCCAGGTCCCATGTACTGTTGGTATACGCGCAACACGTATCTCGAAAACAATATCAAAGAGCCTGGAAAGACAACGCAGTGTGGGGTGCCGATCGATTTGTCGAAAGTAAAGGTACCGCTTTATGTCCTCGCTTCCCGCGAGGACCACATTGTGCCGTGGAAGTCGGCCTATGGCTCAAAGGATCTGATCGGGATAGATGCCCGCTTTGTCCTCGCCGCGAGCGGCCACGTTGCAGGGGTCATTAATCCTCCAGCCCGCAACAAGCGCAGCCATTGGCTGAACGATCAGCTCGTATCGGATCCTAATAGTTGGTTGGAAAGAGCAGAGGAGAAATCTGGAAGCTGGTGGCCGGATTGGGATGCTTGGATGAAGCAGCACTCAAACGGGACAGTGCCGGCGCCCTCAGAGCCGGGTAACGTACACTATCGCACGATAGAGCCTGCGCCTGGTCGCTATGTAAAGCAGAAGTCAAACTAGGAATGCGAGCGAGCGCGGATAGTGATTTTCGCAGGTATAATTCGCTGTTGTTCGCCAAAAAGTCCCTGTACTTCGAAATATTTTCCCTGTTAATTTGCGTAGGGAATTGCGCAAAAAGCGGCTGCGGCGCAGCGGTTTCTTGCTACGGAATCGGTCCAGGGAGCCTCGAAATCGCAATTTTCCCTGTAAAATTCCCTGTTAGCAGGGAATTTGCTTGGAGACGGGTGCGATCAGCACTGCGTCGCCAGCCAAGCACTCGCTCAGCTAGAGATAGCGAGCACATTGTGGGCGAAAACCCTGCATTTTTAGGGGCTTTTCGCGCCTTTTCGACTTGTCTCCAGAATCCGAAATATGGCAACTCTGGCGAGAATCTACCGAAAGTCTCCGGCCAAAACCGCAGAAACTCCCGTTTTGAGGAGACTTTCAGCGGAGACAAATTTCGACCCCAATGCGTGGTAGAGGCGGCAGTAGCACTCAAGCCGAAATGTGGGCAGAGGTCCGGCTTTGCCGAGGGCAGGGAAGAGCCATGCTGAACACCGAGCCGCTCGGCGATCACGCCAGTGGGCAGCCCCTCAGGTCGCTCGTGAGGAGCAACCGAAACAGGTTTAAGCGGCTGACCTGGGCGAGCGCGCCCAGTGCAGCTATTGCGCGTTTCTGATCCATGGCCAAGCCCGAAATTGTTAGCCGAGCGTGGCGTACCGACACGCCGCGGCTGCCGGTGGTGGGGTCTCGTCTAGCACCGTCGATCCCGGTGTTCCGCTCGGTCCGGGATTCGGCGCAATATGGGAAGTGTTCCACGGTCCCCATGTGACGATAGCAACCGCCAGCACGAACGCTACAGCGATAACGGCGAACCTTCGAAAGCTGCCTCCCAATCCTGACTATCCGGCATGCGGCTCTCCACGTTAGTTTTAGTAATCCTGACTTCAAGCTGTCTTGGCGAACAACGTCAGGACACCGCCAGCGATGTTGATAGCAACGACTTGCGATGAACCGAGGCCCTCGGCTTTAAGCGCGGATGCTGCCTCCGGTGTCGCGTCAATAGACGTCCGAAGTGACTGCATATCTTCCTCGCTTGTGCGCGCGACGACGTCATCGACCTTCGAGCGCATCTCCGGTTTCAGGTCCTTGAGGTTGACAATCTGTACGCTCTTTATGAGCTTGTTGGATTGAGCAGGCGGTGTCTGTGCCTCGGATTGCGGCGGTGTTCCTTGTGCCTGTGCCTGCACGAAAGCTGGCGTCCCGAGGGAGAGCGCCGCAATAATGACGGATGCCGTAAAGATGCGCATGGTCACTCCTTTTCCAGTTTGAAAAACCGAAAAATCCTATCCACGAAATTTGGTAAACGTCTGATTTTCATGTGGCGTTTCATTGAAGCCAATGCGGCCGCGATGGGCACGCTCAACGATTGCGTGGCACCTCCATCATCGGTGGTGATATAGGTGCCGGCATCCTTCAGCGTGACGAGCTGGCGGCCGCTCGGCAATGGGATCGGATCGTCGAACGGTCGTTTTCAGCCCGCGGCGACCAGCCGTCACGCTGCGGCCTGATTTGTAGTGATGCTGTAGAGGGGCACCCGGACTTGGCGCATGATAAGACGAGTTATGATTGCGGCACTGGCCTTTGCCGCTCCGGTCTGCCTAGTCTCAGCGCAGGATACCAAGGTTTCGGTCGATATGATCGGAATAGGGCGTATGAGTTGCGCCCACTGGCGGTCTACGCAAGCGCATCGATTAGAGGGTACCATCTGGGTCTACGGTTTCTGGACGGGACTCAATTATGTTGCTGCAGCAAGTGATCAAACACAGGCGAAAATTGACGTGGCGGCGATAGTGGCTCAAGTCGAAAAGACATGCGCTCAGCAAACGTCGCAAACATTAGCCAGCGCCGCGTGGACCACTTATCTTGAGTCCAAGAGATAGCTATGCGGATGCGGATGACTGCGGGCGTGCCCTATTGAAGCGCGGGTCCCCGTTACGGCAAATTGCTACGGCTTGTGGATTGAGGTGGAAATGGCCGCTAAGCTAAATTGAAAGAGGCGCTAACTGAGGAGACTTCACGCCTCTTCAGACGGAGGCGACGATGATGCGCGCCGACGCAGGCCTCCATACCGATTAAGCACGGTGGCAGGTTGGCGAGCCGTGCTTCTACCTGGCCGCGTGACCACTTCTGCCGCAGCACGATTGCGCCGCGCTGATCGTGGCCCACGATGTGGAACGCTGATCGTGGCCCACGATGTGGAACGAGTTCTTGCCGATATCGATGCCTATCACGGCGATCGCTGAGCTGAGTTTCTGAGACATGGCGTGCTCCTTGTCTTGGGCGCCCCTTGCCAGCTTGTCGTGCTGGCAGGGCCGGAGCACGGCCGGACCATTCCATTAGCGGACATTTGCCCGGATCAAAATCTGAGCCGACGGTGCGATTGCCTAGTTGCTTCGATCGAGGCGTGTGAAGCCGGTGTCAGTTCTGGCTGGTGCGACCGGTACGTACGGCGTGACCGGACCGGGGTCGAGAATCTGGGGCGGCGGCGCGTTCCTTGTATCGACCGGCGCAACCTCGCCGTCGGTATTGACCAGGAATTTATCCAACATGCTCATGATCGAGTTCTTGGCCTCGTCCGGGCCAGTATCGCGCATGTCATTGTGCTGGAAGGTGGTTTGCACAACCGTAATCCCGGCGTTCTCGCGCTGCTCTTCGTTCGGAATGACGTCTGGATCAGTTTTGAACTGCGGATCTTTGGAGCGGAACGAGAGAATCTTGAATTTGCCCTCGGTCAGAAACGGCACGCGCAGATTATCCAGCGTCACGACCTTCTTGATCTCGTCCGGATACTGTCTGGCGAAATACATCGAGATGTCGCCGCCCATCGAATGTCCGACCATAGTGAGCTTGTCGTAGTCGGCGCTGGGCTGGATCTTCTTCATCTCGCCGACGGCGAAATGGATGTTGGCAACGCCGCGCAGGATTTGCGGCAGACGGCCGACATAGAGCTCGCCGACCTTGGTCACCATCGGCGGATCGGTGGGCAGGTCATGTTGAGGGCTGAGCACGAGATAGCCGCGCGCAGCGAAGGCGTTGGCGAGGAACGAATACTCGGTGTTCTTGACCGCGTTGCCGTGGTTGAGGACCGCGACCGGCAACTTGATCATGCCGGCATTGGCCTGCATTTCCTTGTCGCGGCGGATGGCGATATCGATCGCGACCGGACGGTTGTCGCGCGACGGATCGTAGAACGTAATCGTCTCGTGGCGAATCGCCCACTTGCTGATGGTGAAGTACGCGCCCGTGACAAGCACGGAGAGTGAAAGCAGAACGGTAATTCCACGTTTCATAGGGGGCTCGGCCATCGACTTCAGGATGATCGCAGAGTGCCGACAACAATTCTGTCGGTTT
Organism: Bradyrhizobium erythrophlei; assembly: GCA_900129675.1. GTDB lineage: Bacteria > Pseudomonadota > Alphaproteobacteria > Rhizobiales > Xanthobacteraceae > Bradyrhizobium > Bradyrhizobium erythrophlei_A. The sequence continues at coordinate 5,883,703 of FSRD01000001.1, forward strand.
CCTAACCCATCAAACGCCAGTTAAAATTGCAGCGATCAGGTTACCTCAAGTCCAGCTTGTGAGCAACTTCCGGCAAAATATATGCAGAATGCACGTCAGAGAATGCTACTGCGTTGCAGCATTGAACGCTGCGGCGCTGATCCAGTGCCGGCAATCCCGTACGCTTTCGGGCACCAGCGAAAAAATGTGGGTCAGGATGTTAGATCACAAGGACTGTGGAGCCTGCTCCTTATAGTTCCGGCCATCGAACAGGAGCCAAAGCCATGATTTCCCACCCAAGGACCCACAAGGGAGCGGTGCTGATCGCGGCGTACGTGATGTTTGCCTGCGTAGCGGCATTACTGTCGGTCAACCTGACATCACCCACTAGGGCCGCGCTCGGCGCTGACTGGCAGTGCAGCCGGTTTGCGCTCGTATTCACGAGTTGCACCCCGGTGCGTGCACACGAGACCGTTTCCACTGGCGTGCGCAAGTGATCGTGGCAAAGCGGTCATCGCAGTTGCACTTGCCTAAGTCGGTAAACGACACCAAAGCGGACATTATCGGCCAGCGGGTTGAGAGGTCATCGTTGGCTGATTTTCATTCAGCAGCGCGCTGCTTATTGCGAGTGCGCACTATTGGATCGATTGGGTCATAGAGGCAAGCTAAACCGCTGCAATGGCCGCGAGCGCAGAGACTGAGTGCCGTCAGCGGCATGGCGATGGCAGGCGGCGATCTCGGCGATGACGGCATTCTTCGTCTTTCATAGACATTCTCGCTGATCGCAGTGCCAAGAAATATTATGATTGCTGGTTGGGTTTGGTGCCGATCAAGCCCAGCAGCGTTGCGGTCGCGATCATCGCCCCGATGCCACCGAGACTCAGCGCTATCTGCATCGCAAGCCCGTCCGAGATGTTGAGCAGCGCCATGTGGCTGGCGAACGCCAGCAGAACGCCGACGCAATAGATTGGCAGCGAGTTCTGGCCACAGCGGATCGCGCCGCGCATCACCGGCGTCTTTAGCCATCGCCAATCGCGAGGCACGAACCATGCCGCCAAAACCGCTATGGCCAAAAAATGCAGCAGTCGCAATGGATCGAAATTCGATTTGTCCAATGGATATAACAGCTGCGATAGCGTCTGCGGGACCAGTGATTCCAGCGGCTTGATGCGCGAACTCAATACGATGACCAAGCTGAGGAGCAGATACAGGACGGCAAGTGCAAGCGCCGTACGTGACGTCACCCACGGTCGGACGCTCCTGTCCTCGATCATCCACCACGCGCCAAGCACAACGAGCAGCTGCCAGGCCAGCGGATTGAAGGCCCAGTGGCCGTTCGGCCACGCCGGGAGGGTCCAGCCGAAGACATGCACCAGCGCATAAAGCGCCAACGAGGCGCCAAGCGTCACGTTCGGCACGCGCAGCAGCAGCCACAGCAACGGCGCGAACGAGAGGTGAAGCAGCACGAAGATCGGCAACACGTCGGTATTGACCGGACGGTATTGCAAGATCGCCGCGTGCGCGAGCGTCGCGCCCGGATGGTCCAACAGAATGCGCGTATTGCTGTCGTCGGCAAGACGGCCGCCTCCTGCGAGGTGAACCAAGATGGCGCAGGCGAGCGTGAGCAGCAGAAATGCGACATAAATGTCCCAGCTTCGCCGCAGCGTCCGGCGGATCACCCCGGTCCAGCCCTCGAAGCGCAATGTCTTGCCGTAGGCCAGCGCGCAGGTTACGCCCGAGACAAACATGAATACTTCCGCGGCATCGCTGAAGCCGTAGTTCCGCAGCGTCAGCCAACATCCGCTGTTGTTGGGGACATGGTCAAGAAAGATGAACCACAGCGCGATGCCTCGGCAGGCATCTATTCGAAGATCGCGGGCCCGGCCTTTCAGCTCCGGTAGCTCGCCGACGAATAGCTTTGGGGTGGCGATTCGATCGTGCATCTGGGTTACCCCAAGCTGACAAGATGGGCCTGCCGCTGGAGGTTCCGGTGTGAGCTGGTTCACCTTCAGAGACTTATTTTTGCGCTGTCATTTGAGACCAATCTGCGCGCCCGCGTTGAGCATTGCCGGCTTCGCACGTGATCAGTTGAGCCACGCGATTACGGGCCGCCCGTCTTCGGCGCTTGACGAGGTCTCTCCTAAGTCGGCTGTTAGAAAAGAGGCGAACCAAGTTCGCGTGTCAGGCAGTTCCGAGTCTGCCGCGAACCAGAAGTGTCTGAACGCGCTGAGGAGACTCTGAGTTCTGGGGCATTGCAGACAAGATCCGCTCACGGAGACTTTTTCTTTCCACGATCCGAAGCAGGCCTCGTGATCCCTTCAATGTGGCATGGAGGCTGCCGCTTCAGGCGCGGGACAAGACGGTGCCAGAATGGTAGGTTGCGCCGACCCGGCCGATAGCGGAAGGACGACCATGACCACCTTCGTTCTCGTGCACGGCGCCCGGCGACCGAAGCGCGTGTACATGCTTGCCGCCGGCTGGGAGCCGTCGCCGTTCCAGCAATTCGGCGGGCGCTTCAAGGGCGATCGAGGCTGGCAGTTCGTCAGCTTCACCTGCGGGCACGACGTGATGATGGATCAACCTCAGGAACTTGCCGCCGCGCTCATCGCTGCCGCTTAGGGAGGCGCGCGCACGGTGCTTGGTGGCCACCCGAATCGGGGCGAGACCGGATTGCTTTTTCCACGCACAATGCTCGCGAGGGGCCCGAAGCACCGTAACTAGGGGCTGGGGCTCTGGCCCCGCGCCATAACATCCGCGCATGAATGTCGCGACATCCAGCAAGGAGCCGACCATGACCCAGCGCATCCCTGAGAACTTTTCCGCGGCCGAGTGGAGGCTCGTCACCATCATGGACAACACGATGCCGCCGCGAGACCCCACCGATGACGATGACGATGACGATGACGATGATGATGATGACGATGATGATGACGAGGACGAAGACAACGACACCGAACCGGACGACGAGCGCCAGCCGCCGGTCGTCAGAGAACCCGACGAAGACGAATAGGCGCGAAGGCTTTGCAACAGCTCGCCAGCCCTGATCTCGGTCCGGCTCAAATGAGAACACCAATGGTCTGCTCAGACAATACTTTCCGAAGGGCACCGACTTGTTGGTGCACTCGCAAGCCTATCTGAACAAAATGGCTCGTCAGCTCAACGAACGGCCACGTGAGACGTTGCAATTTGAAACCCCAGCAGAGAGATTCAACGTCTGTGTTGCGTCGACCGGTTGAGCCCGCAGGGGTAGACCGGAGTGCGCCGGGAGACCGGCAAGGAGTAGATGATGCAAGTCCATCACGATGAAGGAGTAGCGGACCGCATCGACCCCGAGTCATGCGCCAGTATGGTGAGGGGTGGAATTTATCGAGCTCCGGCCGCAACCATGTGAGCAGGATTGCGGATGTGAGGCGGTCGAAGGTGTGAGAAGGTCGAAGGAGGGTATGGCGCAACGGTCGGTGAGACGGGATCGGGAAAACCAGTCCAGGTTATATGTGCCCTGAGCGTCCGCGAAAAATTCACCCGGGAGCGCACGGCCGCCAAAAGAGTTCGGCCTTGAGGGCATGGTCTCCAAGCGCCGCGATCGACCTTACCGCGCCGGCAGGTCGCGTGATTGGATCAAGATGAAAAACCGAAGTCATCCGGCGATCAGCCGGGTCAAGGAGTCGTTCTCGTCATGACTACCATTGCAAAACTCCTAGCGCAAAAGCAGCGGCTGCTCGAACGGCTCCCTGAAGATCCCGGCCCGCACGAGCGCAAAGAGATCGAGCGCCTTCTAGCTGACGCTGCGTTGAACCAGTTGGATGAATAGGCGGAGAGGGATGCTATCGGCGTTCAGATTATCACCGAAGCCTTCAAGGGCGTTCAGCGCGCCGCTCCGGTGGTTCCCTCTGACGGACTGGCGGCTGGCGGTGGGGCCCGGTCTAGCTCCGTCGATCCCGGTGTTCCGCTCGGTCCGCGATTACTCGCAACATGCTCAGTGTTCCACGGTCCCCATGTGAGGATAGCAACCGCCAGCATGACTACAGCAATAACGGCGAACGTTCGAAAGTGCGTGCGGCTCTCCAAGTTAGTTTAAGCTGTCTTGGCGAACAACGTCAGGACACCGTCGACAATGTTGATAGCAACGACTTGTGCCGAACTCAGGCCCTTGGCCTTAAGCGCGGATGCCGCTGCCGGTGTCGCGTCAATGGATTTCCGAAGTGACTGTATATCTTCTTCGCTTGTCTGCGCGACGATTTCATCGACCTTAGCGCGCACCGCCGGTTGCAACTGCTTAATGTCGACGACCTGTATGGTCCGTATGACCGTACTGGACTGGGCAGGCGGTGTCTGTGCCTCGGGTTGCCAGGGTGCTCCTTGTGCCTGCACGAAAGCCGGCGTCCCGAAGGGAGAGGGCTGCAATAATGACGGATGCCGTAAAGATGCGCATGCGCAATCCTTTCAGTTTGAATAGCTAAGAAACTCTTATCCACGAAATCTGCTTAGGGTCTGATTCTCTTGTGGCCATTCAGTGAAACCAATGCGGCTGCAATGCGCACGCTCAAGACACAGCCCACGCCGAATCGTCAGTGGGAAACCAAAGATCAACAGGGCGTGACCATCGCCCTCACGCTTCGTCCAAAGTTGCCCGGAGGCGCCACCGCGCGTGCGGGGGCCTCATAAATCCGCAGGCGTGGCCGACGTCTGCTTTGGCGCGCATTACGGACTCAAGTCAGACGTTGCGCCAGTTCCGAAAACCTTCACACAACCGGACTCGTGCCGGCGACAAACAGCATAATCAATTTCTGGAGCGTCTATCGAGTGGGATGTTACCAGCATAACGCGCGTCTTCCCACTAACGAAATTATGCCGTACCGCGCGCCGTCTACACGCGCGCGCGCGGGGCGTGCCGTGACCAAGGCCAGCGGGGTTAACCGTCCCGCGCCAGACGCGTGGAAGATTTGAATTTCCTTCGAGTAGAAGCCACGGGGACACCGGGCCCTCATCGACGCCACCAAAGCACTGCGCGACGATCCGCTTGTGGCCGATGAGATCCGAGCACTGAAGATTTTGCAGCGGCGTGCAAAGGCAGACTAATTCCCGCCGCAATGTTGTTCAACTTTAGAACGATCGGTAATCGCAGAGTGGGGACTCAGATGCGAATACCCATAGTGGGGTTCTCTTGGCGGCCATTCAGCCGTCATTTGCTCAAAAGCTTCTAACGACTGAGCCATTGATACTCGATCCTTACGCGGTCGTGTTCGTCAACGATGGCTCGTGTTCGGCCGGAAAAATACTCGAGAGACGCTATTTGCGGCTTACACCGTAAAAAGTCCTGCGTATCCGCGAGCGAAGTGTCTGGGTCATAAAAAGCGTAGGTCTAGGGAGTGAGAATGAAATCAGCCGCCAAGAGGACGGCCTCGGAAGCGCTTGCGCAGACGCTGGCCATCACAGCCATGCTTGTGATCGCGGGATTCACTTTCTATTCGCGTTAAATTGGCTGGCCAATCACCAGCCCTCAGCGGCTGCCATCGGGAGGTCGATGTTGGAGGGGACACAAGATGAAACAGGTTGATTACGTCGAAATGGCGGAGAAGTGTGCGCGAGAAGCTGATCGCATGCCTCCTGGCCAGGAGAGAGACGAGCTTCTGAAAAAAGTTAAGCTGTTCGAGTCCTACGGAAAGATAGACGGCTGGATTTCATCGCCTGGCCTGCAACCGCCTCGCTAGGATTCGATTATAGCGTTGTTCAATCGTCGCGGTAGCGGCGAATAATTGATGACAATGTGGGTGCTCGTAGCAGTGTTGCTCTGTGTCGGTCGCAGCGTAGTCGATGGTAGGTATCGATGAGGATAACCGTTCATTCCTTACTTTTGGCATCGAAAGTATCCGGCCGAGAACTTCGGCCAGTCAACCGCTTGGCCGCTGCAGACCATTTCCTTTGAGATATCGTCGCCATCGACAATGCACTGGGCGACGATACGCTTGTGGCTGGTCGGCCTCGATCGGCTGTCGTGGTCGAAATCGGGACACAGCGTTGATCTTAGCATTACAGTTGCTTTTTTGATTTGAAGTGGGCGCGTTCAGCGGCAGCCTGGTGAGCTCTGCGCCAGAAAGACCATGCGATGATGTGTGCGGGTTGAATCCGCTTTCGCGCAAGTCTGATGGCAATGCGGCGGATTTCCTGGATTGACCAACGGATCAGTGGTGGGGTGGTTATGCTTTGGTTTTTGCCGGGGGGCGCCGTTTCGTTTTTTTGGGCGGTGGCGGATTGGCTAACTCCGCGGGATCGACCTGATCCACGATGTGAGTTGCTAGATAGGCGAGCTCACGGCGGTGGGAAATCGGAAGCCATCTCGTCTTGAGGCTCCTGATTTCTGAAATTTGCTAGCGTTCAGGATTGAAGATTGGAGACCGGGGCGGGAGACGGCGCGAGTACCGGTGTCTTACAAAACGCAAGCCTGGCCTCGAGGATGTTGGCCCCCGCTATGGGGACGGTAGGCGCGGGACCGTGACCTCGGTAATGTCGACTTGTTCGTTCTCTAGATTGATGTCGGTCCTCGCTGTTACGTCTTCGACCTTCACTATTGTCGGATTTTGTGTCACCACCTCTTGCTCATTACGAGTATTTAAGTACGCGTGGACGGATTCCTTTGCCGCTGTGGCCGTGATTAAATGGGCCTCTCTATCCCGGCGCATTGCAAACCACAGCGCTTTCTCGCGACTTAGTGTCCATGACAATCCGCCGATCGCTCCCTGACAACCGCTTATTCCTCGATAGATCGTAAGTTCGGCAGGAAGGCGTGCGAAAACATCCTGATCGCAATTGTTCATCGCCTCTTGCTTTTCCGTTCGATCAGAATTCCACAGCCGTTCCCATATCTCGCAGTTCGCGAAGATGCTCTCGCTATCTCTCCAGATTCTGGCAAGCAGCTTCCAGTATTCTGCGTCCCCGAGTCCATCTTCGATGAATTCGAATGCATCTAGTCGATACGGGCGCTCATGAAGAAAGATATACTTTATCCAATCGCCACCCTTAAATGCCTTATCGACGGCTAGCTGTTTCGCGCGATAAAGGTGGTTGCAGCTCGCTACGCCATTGTGTCCGCAGATGGACGCATAAAGGATCGGGTGCCAAACCTGTTCCCCCTCCCGATATTCTTCGAGATCGGGATCCAATGTCTCTGAAGTGGAGCGATCGGTGTGGTCGTCAGTCATGAGGTGCGTCTTGATTCCTTGCAAGCCACTTGCTCGTCGGTTGCTTTAGAGGCGGCAAAAATCTATTCGCCGAACTTGGAGGTAACTGGTTTTCTCCAACTTTTGTTGCCCGCGTGCTGTATCGATCGCGATTGCGTCACTGCTTTCGTAAGCCAATTTTCCTATAACTGCGGTGTCACCGCTAAGCTCTTGCTCGTTGATCACGGCGACGAGATCGCCAGGCTGTGGCTTCGTATGTGACACGAATATCGTCTGACCTTTCACGAAAAATGGCTTCGCATTGTCGTCTACTACGATGAAGCCTGTGCACTTGCCCAGATCGAAAATGCTGCTGTCGATGAATTGCAAGCCTGCTTTTTGGATATTCTGGGTCCGTACAGGGATGGGTTCGAAGCGGCCCCCTCGATCGAATTCGTAGGCGCGCGGACTGCCGCAATCTGTCATCCATAGTTTTGCGGAAGCGTTTAGTTCCGAAAGTGCGTCGTCAAGCCTTTTGCGCTGGCCTTGCACGATAACGCCGGCTCTGGCTCCGCCAGTAACGGACCCCAAGTCCAACCACGCAATACGGCAGATCGCGACAATCTGGTCAGCTCGGAGAATGGAAGTCCTTTCATTCAAGGGTTCGAGGAGAGACGCAAGGGACCACGCGAGACCGGGACCGACCTGGCTCGCGTCACGTTCAAACCCTCGAAGCAGGTCGATGCCGATTCTCTTTCGAAGCTTCGTTGACTTGAGCACCTCGACGGCGGACGTAAATTCCGGACTCGCGTTGGGAGGGACAATGGAAAAAAATGACCGAATAAGGTCTGCCTCTTCAGCGGTAACCTGACGATCACCGCTCGCGATAAGTGAGACCACAGGGTTTTGCCGATCGAGATAGCGAGCGAGTGCCGACCGCGGCAATCCTGTTCTTCGGAATTCCTTCTCGATCCAGTTCATTGGTCGCTCTTTCGTCTAGCTTGTGTGTACCGAAAACCCTATCCGGGTTAATCGAATGATAGAATCGGCTAAGTTGGCGCGATGATCGCGCTGATCTGCTTCGTTCTGGCCGCGCTGGCCTCGCCATTCAAGTCGAACATCCGGCTTGAGGCGGAGAATGCAGTGCTTCGACATCAGCTGATCGTCTTACGACGCAAGCTGAAAGGCCGGGCTCGCCTCACGAACAACGACCGCTGGTTCTTCGTTCAGCTCTATCGCTGGTTCCCGTCGATCCTTCCGGTTCTCATGATTATTCGACCCGAAACGCTGGTGGGTTGGCATCGGGCCGGCTTTCGCCGCTATTGGCGTTGGAAATCGTGTCGACGGGGAGGGCGACCGCAGATCGAGGCAGAATTGCGCGCGCTGATCCGGCAGATGAGCACAGAGAATTTGCTTTGGGGTGCGCCGCGCATCCACGGCGAACTGCTCAAGCTCGGGTTTAGCGTCGCTCAATCGAGTGTCGCCAAGTATATGGTCAAGCGACGCGGGCCTCCAAGTCAGGAATGGCGGACCTTTCTGCGAAACCACGCGCCGGACATCGCCGCCATGGATTTGTTCGTAGTACCGACCATTGGCTTTAAGCTGCTGTATGGCTTCGTCATCATCCGGCTTGATCGCAGAGATCTCGTCTGGATCGGCGTCACAACCAACCCGGCGGCGGAGTGGGTTGCACGTCAGATCACCGAGGCTTTTCCTTGGGATGGCGCTCCGCGCTATATGATCCGAGATCGAGATCGAATCTACGGCACTGTCGTCACGCGCCGACTGCGTGCCATGGGTATCCGAGACAAGCCAATTGCACCGGCCTCGCCTTGGCAGAATGGCTTTGCCGAACGGCTGATCGGATCGATCCGGCGGGAATGTCTGGACCACATCATTGTACTGGGCGAGGTGCATCTGCGCCGCATTCTGAAAAACTATGCAGCCTATTACAACGGCGTTAGAACGCATCGGTCGTTGAACAAGGATGCGCCTGTCTCTCGTCCGGTCCAGCGATCCGGCGTCATAAGTTTGCACGCCATCTTGGGCGGACTTCATCACCACTACGTTCGGATTTAGGTTTTCGGTACACACACCGGCTACTTTTCAGAAATTCCGTTGGATTTGGACCTGTTGCCGGATCGATACTTCAACCTCCCGCTCTACAAGGATGAGATCTGGCCCAACGCGCGGGACGCCTTCGACTTCGTCGGCTTTCGTGACGAGGCCTATTTTCCTTCCGGCAACGTGAGCTGCCGACCGGACGGGTCGGCGAGCTACCTCATTGACCCCACGCTCAACACCAAAGCGTTTCTCGATGTCATTTCGGCGCAGACCGGGACATCACTCGCGCTGGCGAAAGTGACGCTCAAGGAACAGCGCGCGCCTGGGCGCGTCGGGGTCCCGACTGCCGAAGATTACGATGCACACATTGAGTTCGGCAGTTCGGCGAAAGAGCGGCCCAAGCCGGAGTTGGGCCCTCTGATCGAAGACCGGGCCTACGGCGCGATGTTGGGTCTCGCCGTTGGAGACGCCCTCGGCGTGCCGCTGGAATTCTCCGAGCGCGATTCCCTGCCGCTCGTGTCCGAGATGATCGGCGGCGGGCCATTCGGGCTCAAGCCGGGAGAATGGACCGACGACACCAGCATGGCACTCTGTCTCGCCGATTCGCTGATCGCCAAAAACACGCTCGACGAGATCGACCTGCTGAACAGGTTCGTTCGGTGGTGGAGGCAAGGCGAGAACAGCGTCAACGGCCACTGCTTCGATATCGGGATCACCACGCGGCAAGCCCTTGATCGCTTTGTCCGGCTTGGGACCCCGGCCGGGAGCGGTCCCCACGACAAGAACCACGCGGGAATCGGCTCGCTGATGCGATTGGCACCGGTTGCGATCTTTGCTGCATCGGATGTGACTGAAGCCGTTCGGCTCTCGTATCGCCAGAGCATGGCAACGCATGCCAACGCTCTGGCGGCAAAAGCCTGTGAACTCTTCACGACACTTCTGGTCGAGGCCATGAGGGGCCTAGACAAGAGCACGGTGCTGCGATCGAGGTTCTGGTTCAGCCGCGACGAGCTCAACGGGATCGCCGCCAGCAATTGGATCGGCAAGACGCGTGATGAGATTTCTTCCTCCGGATACGTGATCGCGACACTGGAAGCCGCGCTCTGGTGCGTGCACCGCACGTCATCCTTTGAGGAGGCCGTGATCCTCGCGGTCAATTTGGGTCACGACTCCGATACGGTGGCCGCTGTCACCGGCCAGCTCGCCGGCGCCCTCTACGGCCGGAGCGGCATCCCGCAGCGCTGGCTCGAAAAGCTTGCCTGGCGAAAGCAGATCGAGGATCGCGTGGCGTCCTTGCTGCGCGCCAGGAAGCAAGCTCGCAAGACGAAAGCCCAATCATGACTGAAATGCCCTCCGGGTTTCGCGGCCGCATTCACCGCGGAACGCAACAGATTGGTGGGACCTGCGTCGAACTCGAAGCCGGCGGGGAGCGCATTCTGATTGATCTTGGGCTGCCGCTCGATGCCGACGAAGTTTCCGAAACGCTGCTGCCGGATGTCGCGGGCCTGCGCAGTCCTGATCCCGCGTTGCGGGCGATCGTGATTTCGCACGGGCACGGCGACCACTGGGGGCTGTTGCCGCTGTGCAAGCCGAATGTCCCGCTGGCAATGGGCGCCGCGACGGCCCGGATCATGAGCGCGGCAGCGCCCTTCGTACCGAACTTTTTCGCGCCTGACCTCTCTTACGAATTGCGCGACCGCGAGCCTGTCGAAATCGGTCCGTTCCGCATCACGCCCTATCTGGTCGATCATTCGGCCTATGACGCCTACGCCCTGCTCATCGAAGCAGAAGGCCGTCGCCTGTTCTACAGCGGCGACATTCGCGCCCACGGTCGCAAGGGCGCGCTGTTCGAGAGGATGGTGAACGATCCACCGCAGGGCGTCGATACCATGCTGATGGAAGGCTCCAGTCTCGGTCGGCTCGACGAGGATGCGCGATTCCCAACCGAATCCGAAATCGAGGCGCAACTGGTCGAGAGTTTCACACCGCCGGGCTTTGTCGCGATCTCCGCCTCGGCTCAGAACATCGACCGCATGGTCAGCATCTATCGCGCCTGCAAGCGCACGGGCCGCACGCTGCTGCTGGATCTCTACGCCATGCAGATTTTGAAGGTTACCGGCAATGCCAATTTGCCGGCGCCGGGTTGGCCCAACCTCGCGGTTTACGTGCCCGAGTATCAACGCCGGCATATCAAGAGGACCGAGCGCTTCGATCTTCTTGAGCCCTACAAGAAGGCACGAATTTACCGCGAATACATGACCGAAATCGGCGATACGGCCGTGATGCTGTTTCGCCCAGCGATGATGCACGATGTCAAGGCGGCCAATCTGTGGCCGAAAGCCAGGGCCGTGTGGTCGCAATGGGAAGGTTACCTGAAAGACGGACCGGGAGCGAAGCTAAAGTCCGATCTCGCCGATCTCGGTGTCCCCTTCGAAGCAATTCACACATCGGGTCATGCAAGCATCGGGGATTTGAAACGATTGGCTAACGCGATTGCGCCAAAGGCTCTCGTTCCCATTCATACGTTTGAGGGTGATAAGTTTGCCAATTTTTTTCAGAACGTCACCCGCCGGGCGGATGGCGAATGGTGGAGAGTCTAAGCGTGGGTAAATTTAGGCGTGGACTGCGGCAAGAGGCGGTTCTCTGCCTCGAAAATTTGACGAACGCGCAAGGCGACAATTGGTGGAAGGATTTACTCCGTCTCTGGACGCCAAGTGGATGTGGTGATGGATTACGGCTCGCCGTTCGATTCAACACGCTGGATTTCTATTACAAAGGAAGTTGTGTCGCACATATCAGCTTCTCACCAGGAAAGCGAAACGTGCCAGCGCCCGCCCGCGTCATATGTCATGTCCAGTTCATTTTTGAGGGCAACATCCCTGGGCAGAAACAGGCACTGTTTGACCCAGAGCGGGGACTTTGGAAGCACAATGAATGTACGAGAGTGCGAAAGTTCAACGACATCATAGCCTATATCCGACTCTGGCAGGACAAATCCACTCAGATAGGGAAACGGCGCAAGGCTCCCGAGAAGCCAGGCGTGGATGCTATTGTTGGCAACAGCGGGAATGTTATCGATCTGGAGATGGCGCTTCCTGCCTGGGACCGGAAAAAATCTGCATTGCGAATGGATCTTGTTTCACTCGAACGCGACGAGGATCGCATTCAAATTGCGTTCTGGGAAGCAAAGACGTTCGACGACGACCGGCTCAGAAGCGAAGAAGAGCCTGAAGTTATTGGCCAGTTGCTTGGGGACAATAAGGGGCCAGGCTACGTAGAGTACGTCAAGCACGCAGATCATGAGGCCGATATTAGGAGCGCCTACGCGGAGACATGCGCCATCCTCGATCGTCTTCATAAAATGAAATGTGCGGTCATGTCCGGGAACTCGGCGCCCACGTCGCTGCACCCATTGATTGCCGAGGTTGCACGTTTGACGAAAGAGGAAATTCCAAACAGATTGGTCGTCAAGAGTCAGCCCGGCCTCGTTATTTACAGCGATCGCGAGGACAAGGTGATCAGGAGTGACATCTATTGGCCCCGGCACCGCAAAAAGATTAAGGGGGCGGGGATCACTATCTGGGAACAGCAGAATTCAACGGACGTAACATTGCCCGCAGAGCGATCGCTATCGGGGTTTTCGTACGATCAATTGATCCACGTGGACGAAGGCGGCCCTAAAGCCGGGACGCCTTCGCCCTCGGTCGGCATCTTCTGGCTCATACCCTCTGCGGAGGAGGTTGTCCTTTTCACGCAACAGAGCGCCCTGAGGGAAGCCGAGCCATATGGCGATTGCCTGACCCATTCGGTTGGTCACTACGAGCTTTGGGAACATCTCCGGGCCTTGCCGTTCCCCACTTTGAAAAAGCGCGGGCTGCCGGTCGAAATAAAATCGACCGAATACGAACACTATCCCCGCGGCCGTGTCGTCTACGAAAAACCTTCGGAGACCTTCGTCATCTATGCCGATGCCAGACTGCAGGTGCCCGAAGTGGTCTCGAAGATCATGCAGGCCTTTCAACTTGAAGGACAGACAAACGTAAACGTCAGATCCGATTCTCACTATCGCACAAGATAGTCTTCGTCGCCGGACAAGGCAGATGCCTTGTGCGTGGGGCGCTGACGAATCTCGCCGAAAGCAATTGAACGCCTTCGCCTCCAGCTTTGCGGGCTATGGAGTGCACTTTCCGAGTGTTTGCCTTGAATTTGATCACGTTTGCGATCGGCGATATTCATGGATGCTTCGACAAGCTGCAGTCACTTCTTAGGGCCTGCGAAGGAATTGGTGCCGGACGGAGGGCTCGGTTTCTCTTTGTCGGCGACTACATTGATAGGGGGGCTGACAGTAAGCATGTCCTGGACTTCTTGATGAGGCGGCAGATCGATCAGAGCGACCGCTTCATCTGCCTGCGGGGCAATCACGAGGAAATGTTGATCCGCGCCTCCGATAAGCACCGCTCGGATGTCCGATGATCCGGACTTCGAATATCTGATCGTCGATTCCACCATCGTCCGGGCGCATCAGCACGCCGCCGGGGCCAAAAAAGGGGGTCTGAAGATCAAGCGATCGGCCGCTCGCGCGGGGGCCTGAGCACCAAGATACATATGGCCGTTCGAGGCTTGGGATGTCCCGTGCGGTTCACGCTTACCGCAGGTCAGAAGGGCGATGCGCCGCAAGCTGCCGCATTGATCGCGGGACTACCCGCCGAGGTCGTCATGGCCGATACGGCCTATGATGCCGATCACTTGCGCCAAGCCATCGCCGCCAAGGGGGCGCTCGCCGTCATCCCCAACAACCCTTCACGTGCGCTCAAATATCCACTCGACAAGCATCTCTATGCCCAGCGCCATCTCGTCGAATGCTGCTTCTCAAAACTCAAGCAATTCCGCCGCGTCGCAACCCGCTTCGAAAAGACCGCTCGAAATTACCGTGCCGTCGTCACCCTCGCTGCCATCGTCCTATGGCTGCGGTAAGTGTCCACAGCACCTAGAGTGTCGTACAGCCACCGCCTATTCCATCGTTCCCAGCCGAAGCCCTTTCGTTTCTGAGCATGCGCCAGATGGCGCCTGACCTTCTTCTCCACCCAGTCTTTGATGAAGCTGAAGCACTCGCTGGAATGCCCCACCGCGAAGTAGTTCACCCATCCCCGTAGCACCGGATTGATCAGGACTATCACCCGTTCAATCGGTTGCGAGCGGTGTCGGCGGAACACTTCTTTGAGCGCCCGCACCAGCGCCGTCCGCTTTTTGACCACGATCGGCCTCGACTTAGCCAAGAGCGTTTTTCAGGTCCACGGCATCGATGCGGCCGGCCAGGCTGTGGTTCGCAAGTCGCTTCGGCGGGCGCAGATGCTGCCATTTTTTGCCAAGTTGCCTCCTTGCCTGGTCGGCATCGAGGCGTGCGGCACGTCGCATCACTGGGAGCGCGAGCTAATCAAGCTCGGTCATGAGGTGCGGCTGATGCCGCCTGCTTACGTAAAACCGTATGTGAAGCGCGGGAAGACCGACGCTGCCGATGCGGAAGCGGTTTGCGAGGCAGTGACACGGCCTACGATGCGGTTCGTGCCGGTCAAGTCGCCGGAGCAGCAGGCGGCGCTGTCGATGCACCGGACGCGCGATCTGCTGGTTAAGCAGCGCACGCAGCTGATCAACATGATCCGCGGTCTACTGGCCGAATTTGGCGTCGACATCCCCAAGGGGCTGGAGCGGGCGCTACTGATGGCGCGGCAGATCGTCGATGGCAAAGCTCCTGAGGTACCGATTGAAGCTGCCAAGATCGTCACTACGCTGTCACAGCAGGCGCTCGACATCCACGTCCGGCTCCGCGAGATCGATCGCGATCTGGCCGTTTGTTTACGTGGCAATGATGTTGCACGTCGTCTCATGACTATCCCCGGCATCGGGCCGGTCGGCGCGACGGCACCTGCCGCATCGGTAACCGATCCGCATCAGTTCCGCTCGGGGCGGCAGTTCGCTGCCTGGTTGGGATTGACGCCACTTCAGAAGTCGAGCGGTGGCAAAGAGCGGCTCGGTCGTATCAGCAAGATGGGCGACAAATACCTGCGCAAGCTGCTCATTGTTGGCATGACCTCACTTGTACGCCGTGCAAAATACAATCCCGGCAAGATCGATCCACGTCTGGCGGATCTGCTGGCGCGAAAGCCCACAAGGGTAGCCACGGTCGCGATGGCGAACAAGACCGCGCGGGTCATCTGGGCGATCATGGCACGCGGCGAAATCTATCGTCCAGGCCACCGGCCTGCACTGGCCGCATAACAAGGATACACGATTTAGCTGAAGAGGAGATCAGCTTCACGAGGTTGCGAGCGCGATGCGATGTGATGGCAAACCGGTCAGACCGGGAACGGGGATAACCCGACCGATGTCTAAGGCGTCATAGCCTGCAACTGAGAATGGGACCTTGTTCGCGGACTCCATCAGGGCCAGCAGTCTCAACCGACTGCATCAACAGGCCGGACAGAAGACTGCACCCGACCAATGCCACTGCGTCAATTTAGCCCTTGCAACGCGGGAGCCATCCACAGAAGACATCAAGCGGCATAGGGCCGGCCATCAACCTGAAGACCGCCAAGGCACTCGGCATCGATATCCCTGCGACGCTGCTCGGGCGCGCCGCCTTCTGTTCTTTGGACGGCTTACGCGCGCAACCTCACGACGCAGTGTCTGCGCTCACCGGCAGCGTGAATTGAAACATGGCGCCGTGGGGCACGGTTGCCGTGGCCCACAGCCGGCCGCCATGGGCCTCCATGATCGAGCGGCTGATCGAAAGTCCCATACCCATGCCGCCGGATTTGGTGGTGAAGAAGGGGTTGAACAGCCGGTCCACATTCTCGGCGGCGATCCCGACGCCGCAATCCGCCACACTGATGAGCGCTTGGCCTGGTTGGTCCTGGCCTGATCGGACCACCAGTTCGCGCGGCCGATCCGTGACCGATTGCATCGCTTCAATGCCATTCATCATCAGGTTGATGATCACCTGCTGCAATTGAACCCGATCACCCAACACCGTGGGTAGGGCTGGTGCCAATTCCATTCGCAACGACACCCGGTGGCTGATTAGCTCACGCTGCACCAGCGTGATGACCTCCCTTATGATTTCATTGACGTCGAGCGGCACCTTCCCAATCTCGGTCTTGTTCGCGAGCGCCCGGACGCGCCGGATCACCTCACCCGCCCGATTGCCGTCGTCGATGATCCATTCCACCGAGCGGCGCGCGGCGTCCAGGTCGGGAGTCTGGCGGTCGAGCCACCGCAGACAGGCCTCGCCGTTGGCGACGACGGCGGCGAGCGGCTGGTTCACTTCATGCGCGATAGAGGCCGCCAGTTCGCCCAAGGTTGTTACGCGCACGACATGCGCCAGGTTCGCTTGCGCGTCGCGCAACGCCCCCTCGACATGCTTGCGCTCCGTTAGATCCAACACAAAGGCAACGCCTTCATCTCGGTTCCGCTCGAAAAGCGCGCGGGCGACCAGCACCGGCACGCGGCTGCCGTCTTTGCGAAAGTACTCCTTCTCACGCGGTTTGACAGTTCCAACCGCATTTAGCTCTGCGAAGGCCTGGTCGTCGACATCGCGCCATTCGGCCGGCGTCAGCTCCGTCCATCGCAACGAGGCGAGATCTTCCCGGGCATATCCGACAATATCGAGAAAGGCCTGGTTGGCTTCGATGATCCGGCCGTGAACATCCCAGATTACAATCCCGATGATGTTCGAATCGACCAGACGGCGGATCCTGGCCTCCCGTTCCCGGAGATCGTTGTACAGGCGCGCGTTCTCCAGCGAGATCGCCGCTTGCGATGCCAGCAGTTCCAGCACCGAGATCCGGGAGGGCGTGAACACATGCGATGCCAGGTTGTTCTCGAGATAGAGCACCCCGATCAGCTTGGCCTGCTTCACCAGGGGCACGCAAAGCACCGACCGGGCGTGCTTTTGGCAGATGTACTCGTCTGCCGGGAACGGATTCTGCGCCGAGGCGTCATCCAGGATCACGCTCTCCCGCGTCCAGATCACGGTGTGGAGCACGGATTCGGGAAGCTCGGCCGGTGACACGGCCGTCTGGCGCAGCGTGACCTCAACCTGGCCGCGGCCGGTCGTCGCTTCGGCTGCGATCCGTGGCTCGTCGCCCGGGAACAGGATGAGCAGGCCCCGCTCGGCGCCGGCATGCTCGATCGCGATCCGCAGCAGCGTCTTGATGAGCTCACCGAGGACGATCTCGCCCGACACCGCCTGCGCGGCCTTGAGCACCGTCCCGACATCCAGCCGCTCGACGGGCGCGCCAATGGTAGTGGTGGGAGATGCAGGGGCTGGTGCGTCGCGGAGATGCGGATGAAGCTGCTCGAGCTGCCGCACCTTGCCGGACGCGCCCCAGCGAAGATAGCAGCGCCGCGCCTCCCGCAGATACGCGCGGGCGAACGTATCGAAGCCGCGCGCCGCGTAGAAGCGCGCGGCTACCTCATGGGCCAGGCCCTCGTTCTGCACGAAGCCCTGCTCGCGGGCCGAGCGGATGGCCTGTTCGTAGAGGCGCTCGGCGTCCAGTACCCGCTGTTCCAGACGCGCGAACTCGGCGCCGACCAATGCCGCCCGGTTTGCGAACGTTGCAGGACCGTTGTGTGCCCAGACCGCTATCTGCTTAAGATGCGATGCCAGCGCTTCCAGATGCTGGGGCCGTTCCTCGGCCGCAGCAATCTCGCAATACGCCGCTCGCGCAAGCGCCGCGTAGAAATGGTACTCAGCGCGCTCGAATTGCGTCGGCGTCGTCCAAAGCACCGATGCAGCTTTCGAAGCAGCCGCAACCGCCGACGCGTAGTCACCGGCGTAAACGCACGCTTGCAACTTGCGAATCCAATAATAGGACGCGCCAATGGCCAGCTGGGGTTTGCTCTCCAGACGTTGCTCGAAGCTGCTCTCGTCGAACTCCGCGCCATCGAAGGATATGAGGGCCGGCCTCAGTCCACGGAGCACACGGATGAGCCTGAGCTGCCCGGTCATGCAGTCGCTGATGAGTCCGAACGACATCTTCCGTACGAATTCAAGTCCATTCTCGGCCTCCCGCTCCGCTTCACCGAGCGGATCTCCGACGGCGAGAAAATTGGTGACCAGGTCGACGCAGCTATAGGCCACATAAGAAAGGTCACCGGCCTCCTGCGCCGCCGCGAAAGCCCGCCGCAGAAGGTCACGGCTTATCGACAGGTTCTGCGTCCAGTTAACGACGTGGACGGCAAAAACGAGGTAGACACGCGCTTTGAACCGGTCGAGGCCGCGCTTTTCGACCAGATCCAGACCAAGCCTGCCGAAGCGGAACCCTGCCTGGTAGTCTCCGAAGTACATCCCCACCACGCTGCCCAGCCACGCATAGGCGAGGCATGACCCGTCGCTGTTGCCATGCTCCAGGCTGAGGGCCGCCATCCTACAGACGACGAGGCGGAAGAGATTCTCTTCAGTGAAAAGGGCCGGCGACGTGAGCATCGTGAGCACGTCCATGGTCGCGCACCGGTCGGGATCAGTCATCAGTGGCAAGTCGACCAGCAACTCGATTGAGCCGGAGCCGAGCCGCTGCAGCAGCCGATCATAAGCCTGACGGACATCCTCCGCTGTCGCGTGCAGCGGCCACCGTCCGTCATCGACCCGCCGCAGATAGTCCAGGCCTACCTCGACCGCGCTGTCGCTATGGTCCAAGGTGGTGTAGAGATTGAGGCGCACGCAGGTGACGGCGGCAGAGTCGACGATAGTCCGCGCGCGGGTTGACAGCCACGAGAGCCGCGCTTCAGCCGATGCCAACTGTCCGGTCAGATACTCGCACTCCGCGCGTTCGAGCCACAGGCTGAACGTTAAATCGTAGTGGCTGTCCCAGTCGCTTTCGTCGAGCAGGGCCATGCCGGCCACGAGATATACGCACGCGGACGCATAGGCCGTCGACGCCTTGGCCTTTCGCCCGGCGCGCAGCTCGATCACCGCCACCTGCGCTTTCTCGTCCCGGTCGACCAGCAGCGTGGCGCCCCGATTGAAGTGGTTCGCGACATCGAACAGGTCCTCGGCGAGCTCGTCTGCCGTCATGCTCGCCAGCAGCACGCGGCCTATGCGCAAGTGGACTTCGGCACGCTGCGCTTCAGGAATAAGTGAGTACGCCGCCTGCTGGATCCGGTCATGCATGAATCTGCAGGCGTTGTCCTGATGGACCACGAGGCCAGCGCGGATCGCTTCCCAGAGTGCCGCGTGCATCGCCTCTTCCGATTCGCCGTGAACCCGGGCCAGGTTGGCGATCGGAGCAACATTGCCCAGGCAGGCGAGCTGCTTCAGGGCTTCCTGGGTGGTGGCGGACAATCGCTTCAGCTTCCCTGCCATGAGGTCCACCACGTTGTCGGCGTAACTCTTGGCCCGGATGCGATCGATGTTCCATTGCCACGCCGACGCGACTGGGTCGAATGCGAGCAGCCCCTCGTCGGCCAACGCGATGAAGAATTGGATTGCAAAAAATGGATTGCCGCCGGTCTTCTTCTGGACTAGCTCCGTCAATGGCCGCGCGCGTACCGGCTCGCAGTGGAGCGCGTCGGCGATGAGCCGGCCAACATGGTCGAGCTCGAGGGGCGCCAGCACGATCTCATGCACCCTCGCATCGACCGCGCGGATCGACTCCAGCGTCCGCAGAAGCGGGTGCGTTGGGCCGACCTCGTTGTCCCGGTAGGCGCCGATCAGCAGCAGGTGCCGCACTTCGGGGTGTGTGACCAGATGCTCGAGAAGCTCAAGCGTCGCTGCATCCAGCCATTGCAGATCATCGAGGAACAGCGCGAGCGGGTGCTCCTGGCGCGCGAACACCCCGAGGAAGCGCCGGAACACCATCTGGAAGCGGTTCTGCGCGTCCTGCGGCGGCAGGTCCGCGACCGGTGACTGTTTCCCAATCACGAGCTCCAGCTCGGGAACGAGGTTGACGATAATCTGACCATTCGGGCCCAACGCCTCGCTCAGTGAGTCCCGCCACCGGCCAAGCTCTGCCTCGCTCTGGATGAGGAGCGAGCGGACAAGGCTCTGGAAGGCTTGGCCCAAGGTAGCGTACGGAATGTCGCGCTTGTACTGATCGAACTTGCCGGACGCGAACAGGCCACGCGGCGGCACGAGCGCCTTGTGCAGCTCGTTCACCACCGAGGACTTGCCGATACCGGAATATCCGGACACGAGCACAAGCTCCGGCGTGCCGTTAGCCACGACCCGGTCGAAGGAAGCGAGCAGAGTGTTGATCTCGCGCTCCCGACCGTAGAGCTTCTCCGGGATCAGCAGCCGGTCCGATACGTCGTGAGCGCCCAGCAGAAACGGGTCGATACGGCCATGCGACTCCCATTCCGCCAGGCAGCGCTTGAGATCGGCCTCGACACCGGCGGCGGTCTGGTAGCGCACCTCGGCGGTCTTGGCGAGGAGCTTCATCACAATAGCCGAGAGCATCCCTGGGATGCCGGCGACCCGCTCGTTGGCCGGCACCGGTTGCCGCGCGATATGGCAGTGCACCCACTCCATCGGATCGGAAGCCGTGAAGGGCAGTGTCCCCGTAAGCATCTCGTAGAAGGTGACACCCAGTGCATAGAGATCGCTGCGGGAGTCCACCGAGCGGTTCATCCGGCCGGTTTGTTCCGGCGCCATGTAGGCGAGCGTCCCCGCGATCACCTCTGGCGGGGCGGGGGCTTGGCGCTCGCGCGGCAGACGCGAGGCAATGCCGAACCCCGTCAGCCACACGCCGCCGCTTGCCGAGTCCACCAGGATATTGGCCGGCTTGACGTCCTTATGGATAAGGCCTCGCTCGTGCATTTGGCGGAGCGCCCCCACGAGCGGGATCGCGATGCGCAGGAATTGCAAGAACTCCAGAGGTCGGCCAAGCAGTCGATCGAGCGTCACACCGCCGGGATCCTCAAGCACCAGCGTCATGCGGTCGTCGTAGCGCGTCAGCGCGACTGGCCGCGCCGCCCAGTCGGCGTCAAGTTCGGCTTTGAGCGCAAATTCGTGTTCAAGCCGCTCGACGCAACCGAGCGACGTTTCCTCCGCGGCAGCCAGGAGGATGGGCGCCAAGCCGTTTCCGGAACCGCGGTGGAGAGCGATGTCTCCCTCCCTGAGCGGCGAGAATTCGTAGCTCAAGAGCTCCTTCACGGGACCTCCTGCCAGGGATGACTACGTTGATACACCGATTAGCTGCCGCTTTCTCTCGCCCGTCAATCCAAAAACACAGGCAGCAAAACACGCGACCGGATGACGATCGACCTTGCGACGCAGAGCAGCATCCTAAACCAACTATGAGGCAGCTCTCGCTAAAACGGTCCGCACTGAAGCGTACTCTAAAAAAAAATTTAATTGTTTCGCCGGAGTGCGAACCTACCTCGCCTTGAAACACTTTGGCAGGAGACGCGCTATGAATATCAATGTTGCAAAGCACAAGCGGGAGAGGACGGTCGGCAACGTGAAAGCCGATGTTCTCGCGGACAAGGATCCGCACTTCACCCGTGGCAATTTCTGCAGCGTCATCCGAGGATCCGGCTGGCGCGGCTAAACCTCTCCTCACCTCCAATCGAAAATTCAAGCGCTTAGGCTTTCGGAAATGCCGGTCAGACAGGACCGGCCGAGCGGCGGCGCGCGAAGTCTTGCTCTTCAGGAGCCAACCATGTCCAAAACAAAGCGATTTACCAATGCCACCGGGTCGCCGGTCGCTGACAACACCAACATCATGACCGCCGGTCGGCGCGGCCCGGCGCTGCTCCCCGGCGCTGCTCCAGGATATCTGGCTGATCGAGAAGATGGCGCATTTCGACCGCGAGGTGATCCCGGAGCGGCGCATGCACGCCAAGGGTTGGGGCGCCCACGGCACCTTCACCGTCACGCACGACATCACCCGCTACACCAAGGCCAAGATCTTTTCCAAGATCGGCAAGCAGACGCCGATGTTCGCGCGCTTCTCGACCGTCGCGGGTGAGCGCGGCGCCGCCGATGCGGAACGCGACATCCGCGGCACCGCCCTCAAGTTCTATACCGAGGAGGGTAACTGGGACATCGTCGGCAACAACACGCCGGTGTTCTTCTTCCGCGATCCGCTGCGGTTCTCGGACCTCAACCATGCCATCAAGCGCGACCCGCGCACCGGGTTGCGCAGCGCGGATAACAACTGGGATTTCTGGTCGCTACTGCCGGAGGCGTTGCACCAGGTCACGATCATTATGTCCGACCGCGGCATTCCGAAGAGCTTCCGCCACATGCACCTGTTCGGCAGCCATACCTTCGCGATGATTAATGCCGCCAATGAACGCGTCTGGGTCAAGTTTCATTTCCGCTCGCAGCAGGGCATCCAGAACCTCACCGACGCCGAGGCCGCAGCTCTTGTCGCCGGGGATCGCGAAAGCCACGGCCGCGACCTGCTCAATGCGATCGAGGCGGGCGAGTTCCCGCGCTGGACGCTGTTCATCCAGGTAATGACCGAGGCTCAGGCGAAAACCCACAGGCATAATCCGTTCGACGTGACCAAGGTGTGGCCGAAAGCGGAGTATCCGCTGATCGAGGTCGGCGTGATGGAGCTCAACCGCTACCCTGATAACTTTTTCGCTGAAGTGGAGCAGGCCGCGTTCTCGCCCGCCAACATCGTGCCCGGCATCGGTTTTTCGCCCGACAAAATGCTCCAGGGGCGGCTGTTCTCGTACGGTGACACGCAACGCTACCGGCTTGGCGTCAACTTCAACCACATTCCGGTCAACGCGCCCCAATGCCCGTTCCAAAGCTACCACCGCGACGGCAAGATGCGGACCGACGGCAATCTGGGCGGAACGCTCACCTACAATCCCAACAGCGCGGGGCTCTGGGACAACCAGCCGGATTTTGCCGAGCCGCCGCTCGCGCTCGAAGGGGATGCTGCGCACTGGGACCATCGCGTCGACGACGATCATTGGGAACAGCCGGGAAACCTGTTCCGGAAGATGACGCCGGCGCAGCAGCAATTGCTGTTCGAGAACACGGCGCGTGCAATGGGCGACGCGAAACTGCACATCAAGGAGCGGCACGTCGACAATTGCACGCGTGCCGATCCGGCATACGGGGCTGGGGTGGCAAAGGCCCTCGGGCTCAAACAACCGGAGTTGGTCGATTGAGGGAGCCCTAAACTATCCCGCCGATTAGCTGCCACATATTGGTGCCGACATCGACGCCCCACCGCCGAGGGGACGTCGAAGGAACCACAGTCGCTGCGTAATTCACACGCGTTGTGCCGTCCATCAACGGAGCCTCAAGGAGAGAGCCATGACCCAACCGAAACCCCGAAAACTTCTAGTGAACCGTCGTACGGTTTCGAAAGCGTCTTCGACTGCTGCGGGTGCGCTTGCTGTCGATAGTCAGTTGAGTGGACAGGCGGTCGCGCAGTCGGTTAACGAGTCGCCAACATTTCGGCGTCCGAAGACCATTCTTCCGGTGCCAACTCCTTCGCCCCAGTTTCAGCATGTGGCGCCCGGGATTCCCGACACTCAAATGACTCGCGAGGCGACCGGGATACTTCGGGAATTCAGCACGCCAGTGTTGATCAACCATTCCCATCGCGTGTTCTTCTGGGCAAACGAGATGGGGCGCCAAACGGGACAGAAATTCGATGTGGAGCTTGTATTCATCTGCGCTGCCTTCCACGATTTGGGTCTGCTCAAGAAGTTCAGTAGTGCCTCTGACCGCTTCGAAGTGGATGGCGCAAACGCAGTACGTCAGTTTCTCGAACATCATGGCGTCCCCAGCGCCAATATTCAGACGGCTTGGGACGCGATAGCGCTTCACACCACGCCCGGCATTGCAGCGTACAAACCCTTGGAAGTGGAACTACTTTACAACGGCGTGGCCCTGGATTCACTCGGCGTTGGGTACGAAACCTTTCCCGAAGACGTTCGCACGCGAGTAGTCAGCCAGTTTCCGCGCGTCAATTTCAAGAACGATATCGCTAACGCGTTCCTTCACGGCTTCGAACACAAGCCGCAAACGACGGAAGGTACCTGCAACGAAGACATCTGCTCGCATTTCATTCGTAACTACAAGCGGAGCAACTTCTTCGATCAGGTCCAGAATTCACCGTTCGCGGGATAAGATCGCTCAACGCTGTACGGTCACGCGCCCGAGCGAGAAAAGCAACCTGGCGAGTCCATCCTTGTCGTCCATCGAAATCCGGGCCGCACCTGTCTGGGCCGTCGTCGCTATCGCCGGTCGGGCCAGCCTTGCTCGCCGGGCGCTCTTTGGCACAAACCGGCGGTTAGAGGATGTCTGCTCTGCCCGGACGGCGACGACAGTTCTGCCCGGAAAGGGGCAAAACACATGACGCTGGAGCAGCTAAGGGTATTCGTCGCCGTTGCTGAACGTCAGCACGTCACGCGCGCCGCGGTAGCGCTCAATGTGGCCCAATCCGCCGTCAGCGCCGCGATCGCGGCGCTGGAAGCGCGACATCATGTGGAATTGTTCCACCGTCTCGGCCGTGGCGTCCAGCTGACCGAGGCCGGCGCGCTATTCCTCGTCGAAGCCCGGGCCCTCCTGGCCCGCGCCGAGGCGGCGGGACAGGTCCTATCTGAGCTGGGCAACTTGACGCGCGGGACACTCGCGGTGCAGGCCAGCCAAACGATTGCCAATTACTGGCTGCCGCGCCACCTGGTTGCGTTCCGCCAGAAATATCCCGGCATCGACATCCGCCTGACGATCAGTAACACGGCGCAGGTTGCCGCCGCGGTGCGTGAGGGCGCTGCAGATCTCGGTTTCATCGAGGGGGTGATCGAAGATCCGATGCTGACGAAGGAGCAAGTCGCACGCGACCAGACGGTGATTGTCGTCGGCACTGAGCACGCTTGGTCAACGATCGACCGACTCGAGCCGGAAAGGCTGATCGAAACCGACTGGGTCCTGCGCGAGCCGGGAGCTGGCACGCGATCGACATTCGAAGCAGCGCTGCAAGGCGTTGGCGTGTCTCCCGGCGCATTGCGGGTCGCGCTGGAACTGCCGTCTAACGAGGCGCTACGTGCGGCTGTCGAGGCAGGGTTGGGCGCAACTGTGATCTCGGCGTCTGTAGCGGCACCCAGCCTGGAAGCGGGACTGCTGCATCGGGTGCGTTTCAATCTGCCGGAACGCGATTTCCACGTGGTGCGGCACGTGGCGCGCTGCCGCAGCAGGGCGGCGGATGCGCTGCTGTCGATGGTCCGCGTGCGCTCGTGCGACGTCACGGATATCCCAAAGTTGGCGCCGGCAAAGGCGGCAGAGGGCGGCCACGATCGATCCACACCACAGAACACAGGTTCGATCGGGCGAGATCGATGAGGTCGTCGCCCCGGCCGTTGAGCACGGCTTTCACCATGTAGAGTGTGAAGCCTTTGGCCATTTCTGCAGCGACGGTTTCTGCAAATTGATCAGCTACTGTTAGTCACGTGAATCTAAAGTTCGCCACATAAAGTCTGCTGGGCTTTGTGGCAGAAGCGTTTAACGGAAGCCAAGATCTGTAGCTTTCGCTCGTGCAGAAAGCGCGAGTGACGCCGGCGGCGCGACGCGCGGGGCGCGCAATGCCAGATCCTCGAGACGCGAGACGACTTTTGTCTCAAATGCATCGCGTGCAAATTTCGCGCGGTAACGGCCGAGCACAAAACCCTGCTCCTCAGCAGTCATGCCTTCGCGTTCGCGGCCCCAGCCGTAATGTTTTAGCCTTGCACCGCTCATGGCTTCCTCCCAGCTTTTTCTTCTGTGATAGCCGCGATATCGATTGCGATCTTCTCTCTGTCTGACTTTCAGAGCAAGTCCGGTACAGGGTCATTCGCGTGGGTTTACGATGCCCCTGGACAGCGACCGAAAAACGGAACTTGTGCGAGGTCCGGAAAGTGCCAGTTTAGTGCCCTGCGGTTGTTCCGACCTTGCCCCTGAAGACGCTGTAGCTGATAAGCGTGTAGAGCAGCATCAGTGGGAAGACGATCAACCCGCAGCCCCAGAACATGAAGGCAAGACTGGATCGCGGCGCGGCCGCCTCGTCGATGGTGATGACGAAGGGGATCATGTAGGGCCAGAAAGACAGCGCCAGCGTGCCGAACGCCGAGACGAAGATCAGCGCGACCATGTAGAACGGCCAATGGTCATTGTGACGGAGGATGCTGAGCGCGAGCACGATTACCGCGACCGCGCCAATCGCCGGGAATACGAACAGATACGGCCGGTCGATCCAACGATGCAGGATCGGAAGGTTTTCAGCCAGCGCGTAGGCAAAGACAACCACGAGGAACGCCAGCACGCCGACCGCGAGAACCGGAATCCGCCGATGCGCCACATCGCGAACCTCGGCCTCGCATTTCTTTGCCAGCCAGCAGGCGCCGAGAAGCGCGTAGCCAAGGCACAGGCCGATGCCGCAAAGGACCGCAAACGGCGTGAGCCAGCCGACCGCACCACCGGAATATTGGCCGTTCGTGACTTGCAACCCTTTGACCAGGGCGCCGACCGTCAGCCCCTGGATAAAAGTCGCGATCAGAGATCCGCCGGCAAAGCTCAAATCCCAGATCCACCGCATCCGCTGCGTCTTGTAGCGAAACTCGAACGCCACGCCGCGCAAGATCAGGCCCATCAGCATGACAATGAGAGGGAGATAGAACGCGGACAGCAATGTCGCGTAGACGACCGGGAAGGCTCCCCACAGAATGACGGCGGTGACCACCAGCCAGGTCTCGTTGCCGTCCCAGATCGGCGCGACGGCGCTCAGCATCGCGCTACGCCTGGTCTCGCCGCTCGCCAGTCCGAACAGCAAGCCGACGCCGAGATCGACGCCGTCGAGCAGCACGTAGAGCAGAATGCTGATGGCCAGAAGCAGGACCCAAAACATGACCATGGTTATTCTCCGGCGCCGGTGTGACTGGGTTCTGGAACAAGCTCTTCATCGGCCAGTGACATCGGCCGGTTTGGAACCGCGAGATGCGGAACTTCGAACGGTTTTCTCGCCGGACCGGTGCGGATGAGCCGGTAGATGTAAAACGTGCCGAACAGGAAGATGAAGGCGTAAACCGCACAGAAGATCACGAGCGAAATCGTCGCCTCGGTCGTGGTCAGGAATGGCGTCATGGCATCCGCTGTTCGCAACACGCCAAAGACAACCCAGGGCTGACGGCCGACTTCAGCGGTGAACCAGCCGGTGATGATGGCAATGAAGGGCAGCGGAAAGCTGAAGAAAGTCAGCCAAAGCAGCGGACGATTGTATGCCAGGCGGTGCTTGTAACTCAGATAGCTACCGACCCAGGCGAGCCCCAGCATTACCAGACCGCATCCCACCATGATTCGGAAGGCGAAGAACGGGAGGACCACCGGCGGCCAGTTCTCCGGAGGGATGCTGTTGAGGCCGGTTTCCGCAGCGGTGAGACTGTCGGAATCGATCAGGCTGCCGAGGGGCGGGGGCAACGTGATCGCGAACAGGTTGCGCCTGTGCTCCACGTCGGGCCAGGCGAACAGCACTTCAGAGCCTGGCTTCTCATCGTTCCAGCGTCCCTCGATGGCGGCCATCTTGGACGGCTGATACGTGTTGACGTATTCACCGTTCAGATGTCCGAACAGCAGCTGGATCGGCATCAGCACGGCCGCCAGACCAAGGCCCATGCGCAGCATGATGCGCGCCTCGGCGTGGCATACCTTCCGCAGCACATACCATGCCCCGGTCGCGGCAACACAGAAGGCACCGGTCAGGTAGGCAGCGAGCAACATGTGGGGAAATCGCGACCAGACCACCGAGTTGAAGAGGATCTTGGTCCAATCGTCGGGAACGAAGGCGCCGTTTTCCATGACGTAGCCCGACGGCACCTGCATCCAGCTGTTGTTGACCATGATGAAGAACGCCGAAAACGTGGTCCCCAGCGCAACCATCGCGGTTGAAAACAGATAGAACCATGGCGGCACGCGGCTGCGGCCAAAGATCAGGACGCCGAAGAAACTGGCCTCGAGCATGAACGCCCAAAAGGTCTCATACATCAGGAGCGGACCCTGGATCGGCCCGGTCATTTTGGACAGCACGCTCCAATTGGTGCCGAACTGGAATGCCATCACGATCCCGGACACCACGCCCATTCCGAACGCAATGCCGAATATCTTCAGCCAGAATTCGAAGATCACGCGATAGACCGGACGGCCGGTTGCAAGCGCCATGGCCTCGATGACCGTGAGCCAGGCCGCCAATCCGATCGTGAAGGACGGAAAGATGATATGGAACGTGATGGTAAAGGCGAATTGAATTCGCGACAGAAGAAGCGCCGTCATATCCATTGCAATTCTCCCACTCGATTATTTGGTTTGGGAGGACGGCGAGAGCGAGTTCGCCGCCCCGGTCGTGTTAGAGTTCGCGTCGGCGAATTTGGCGAGCGCGTCGGCAACACCCTTGCCGTAGGCCGGATCCGCCTTGGCGCAGTTGCCGACATACCGCTCCTTGATGTGCAGTTTCGCGTCGCCCATTGCACGCGCCGTGTTCTCGAACAGCAATTGCTGCTGCGCCGGCGTCATCTTCCGGAACAGGTTTCCCGGCTGTTCCCAATGATCGTCGTCGACGCGATGGTCCCAGTGCGCAGCATCCCCTTCGAGCGCGAGCGGCGGCTCGGCAAAATCCGGCTGGTTGTCCCAGAGCCCCGCGCTGTTGGGATTGTAGGTGAGCGTTCCGCCCAGATTGCCGTCGGTCCGCATCTTGCCGTCGCGGTGGTAGCTTTGGAACGGGCATTGGGGCGCGTTGACCGGAATGTGGTTGAAGTTGACGCCAAGCCGGTAGCGTTGCGTGTCACCGTACGAGAACAGCCGCCCCTGGAGCATTTTGTCGGGCGAAAAACCGATGCCGGGCACGATGTTGGCGGGCGAGAACGCGGCCTGCTCCACTTCAGCGAAAAAGTTATCAGGGTAGCGGTTGAGCTCCATCACGCCGACCTCGATCAGCGGATACTCCGCTTTCGGCCACACCTTGGTCACGTCGAACGGATTATGCCTGTGGGTTTTCGCCTGAGCCTCGGTCATTACCTGGATGAACAGCGTCCAGCGCGGGAACTCGCCCGCCTCGATCGCATTGAGCAGGTCGCGGCCGTGGCTTTCGCGATCCCCGGCGACAAGAGCTGCGGCCTCGGCGTCGGTGAGGTTCTGGATGCCCTGCTGCGAGCGGAAATGAAACTTGACCCAGACGCGTTCATTGGCGGCATTAATCATCGCGAAGGTATGGCTGCCGAACAGGTGCATGTGGCGGAAGCTCTTCGGAATGCCGCGGTCGGACATAATGATCGTGACCTGGTGCAACGCCTCCGGCAGTAGCGACCAGAAATCCCAGTTGTTATCCGCGCTGCGCAACCCGGTGCGCGGGTCGCGCTTGATGGCATGGTTGAGGTCCGAGAACCGCAGCGGATCGCGGAAGAAGAACACCGGCGTGTTGTTGCCGACGATGTCCCAGTTACCCTCCTCGGTATAGAACTTGAGGGCGGTGCCGCGGATGTCGCGTTCCGCATCGGCGGCGCCGCGCTCACCCGCGACGGTCGAGAAGCGCGCGAACATCGGCGTCTGCTTGCCGATCTTGGAAAAGATCTTGGCCTTGGTGTAGCGGGTGATATCGTGCGTGACGGTGAAGGTGCCGTGGGCGCCCCAACCCTTGGCGTGCATGCGCCGCTCCGGGATCACCTCCCGGTCGAAATGCGCGATCTTCTCGATCAGCCAGATATCCTGGAGCAGCGCCGGGCCGCGCCGACCGGCGGTCATGATGTTGGTGTTGTCAGCGACCGGCGCGCCGGTGGCACTGGTAAATCGCGTCGTTTTGGACATCGTGGGCTCCTGGGTTTTGGACATGGTGGGCTGCTGAATGTGCGAGACTTCGGGGGTCGCCGCCGGCAGGTTCTGTTTGACCGGTGCTTCCGAAAGCCTCAGCCTTTGAATTTTCGATTGGAGGACGCGGAGAGGTTTACCCGCGCCAGGCGGATCCCCGAATGACGCTGCAGAAATTGACGCGGGTGAAGTGCGGATCCTTATCCGCGAGCACATCGGCATTGACGTTGCCGAAGGTCGTCTCCGGCTTGTGCTTGTTGCCGTCGTAGAAGGCCTGGATGATGTCTTCTTTGAAACGCGCGCTACGCGGATGCGCATGCACCACCGCCTCGCGCTCCGCGTCGCTGTATTCGGAATAAGCCAGGCCAAGCACATCCATTTCGACGCCGGCTGTCACCAGGGCTACGACCGGGTGCATGTGCGGGGGGATGCCCGGCGTCGTGTGCAAGGCGATCGCGGTCCAGACCGTTTCAACGTCTTGTTGATGGACTCCGTGGCTTCGCAGGAAGTCACGGGCGGTATTTGCGCTGTCGACCTCGAAGCGTTCCTGCGTGCTGCTGTGCTGATGGGTCAAGCCCATGTCGTGGAACATCGCGCCTGCATAAAGCAGTTCAGGATCGAATCTCAGTCCGCGACGCTTGCCCGCCAAGGCCCCCCAGTAGTACACGCGGCTCGAGTGGTGAAACAGCAGCGGCGATTCGGTGTCCCGCACCAGCTCCGTTATTTCGCGCGCGAGCTTGCTGTCGGGAATTCTGATTCCCGCAAGATCGATATTCATTGTAAGATCGATATTCATTGTACGTCTCCTTCTGATTGATCTTGGTCGAATGGATATTCCGAGCAGCGATCATCACGGTGGCTGCCGTGATCGATGTCAGGCGCGCCGCTTGGCGCGCTCGTGGAAGATCGACCCGATGAAATCGAGGCTCGTTCGTGCAGCGAGCAGCGATGTGATTCCGGACGGATCGTAGGGCGGCGAGACCTCGACAAAGTCGACGCCGTCATCAGTTCTTCCTGCTGATCAACCAGGTGGAGAACGATCGCAGCGGCCTCGAACATTGCGAGATCACCATCAACCAGAGTCGGAATGCGACCATTTGGAGTGATCTTCAGATAGTGCTTCGATTTCTGCGCATTCTTTGCACGGTCAACGAGTACAAGGTCGTACTTCTGGTCGAACTCTTCGAGCACCACGTGCGGTGCTGCGTTGGCGTTGCTTGGAAAGTTGTGAAGTTGGTACATCGTTACTCCTGGTTCGCGTTTGGACGAGGACTCTAGATTTCTGCTGCTCAAAAAAGAGGTCCATCAACGTTGGCGCAATCCGCAGATCTTGTTTCCTGCAATCGCTTCTTCTGACAAGCAGTGAGACGCAGGATGCCGCGCCGCGGCATCCTGCGCTCATTTGGCGTTACGAGTTACTTCCGAGTGTCGCGGAGAAGGTCTGGCCGTCTACATCCGTCAGCTGTACGTACCTCGCACCGGCGCTTGTACCGGAAGCGGGCACGGGCAATGTCACCGTGGCGGCGGCTCCCATTTTGGCTAGGATCCCATATGGGCCCGGCTCGAACTTATTGTAGGCATAGTCGTTCGCGAAGTCCGTCTTCGGCAGTTTGGACAGTTGGGCTGCGTTCCAATCGGCGACCGGTTGCTTTTCGCCATCGAGCAGGTCAGCTGCGACCACATGCGCTGGGGCCTCCGGCGTGCCGGCATCAAGATAGACGTGGAAGCGCACTCTGCCGTCGGGCAGAAGTTCCGCCTGGCTCAATGTCAGGTGATGCTTCGTCGGGCTGACCGGTCCGCTGTGGAAAGGTGTCAGTACCGAGCCGCGATAGTAGTTGTAGGTGCCGACGTCGAAGATCACGACGAATGCGAGCACGGCCAACGCCAGCGTCCTGAAGCCGCCATCGGTCTGAGGCAGCGGAAGGCTGCCCGACGCCCAGCGGAACCATCGTTTTCCGGCCAGAGCGGGGTTGCGCTGAAGCAAGACATTGTCGAGCGAATAGGCGCCGCTGCCCGCGAGCAGCAGGCTCGCACCCATCGCAAGATTACAGGCCGCCATCGTCCATTCGTCGATGCAGGTGGCGCCCTGCCAGCCGAACATCAGCATCAGCAGTACCGAGAAGCCCATCGAGAACAGTGCCGCAAGGCGAGTGAGCAGCCCTGCCATGAGCATCGCTCCGACGAAAAGCTCGGCGGCGCTGAACAAAATGACGCCGGCATAAAGCAGGTAAAAGTGCGTCAACAGGAAGCTGATCAGATGATCGGTGCCTAACAAGGCACCCGGCATCGCTGTCTGGAACTTGTTCGCCATCCAACTGTGCGCGCTTGGGTCCAGTTTGGAAGGCGCGTAGATGAAACGGCGCGAGCCGCCGCCCCAGTAAATAAAGCCCTGGATGACGCGGATCGAAAGCAACGCGATGGCGGCAATGCGCCAGTTGCGTTGCGCCTCGGTCATGGCGGGCGCTTGCTCAGCGATTCGGTCGAGGGTAGTTGCAGGCATGTTCACGTTCGTCTCCTATGTTGCGAAGTCATGCGATTCAATCGGTTGGCGCCTTGCCAGTGTAAGGCTTGAACCCGTAGCGCTCGAAGATCGACAGCGCCTGGGGCGAGTGGACGAAGGAAAGCCAGAGCTTGGCTGCCTCCGGGTGTGCCGCGCCCTTGACCACCGCGCCGGCGTAGATGGCCGTTGTGTTCTGGCTGGCCGGGATGTCGACATACGTGATCGGGTGTCCCGCCTGCTCCTGGAACATCGCTTCGGATTGCCATGTGACACCCGCGTCGGCACGCCCTTGCATCAGAAACAGCGGCGTCTGACGATGGTGGATATGGGTGAGGATGGTGCTGCCGTCGGCCACCTTGGTCTTGTAGACCGCGTCGGCGAGCGCCTGCCCCCCAGCCTTTTTCAGCGACGTCTCGATCTGCCTCGCAATTCCCTCGAACTCAGGGTTAGGCATGGCGAGACGGATATCAGGCATCCCAAGATCGGCGAGATCGGTCACGTGGCCGGGATTGCCCTTGGGTACCATAATCGTGAGCGTATTTGTGACGTAAGGCACCGCGTGCCCGGTGAGCAGCCCTTGGCCAATCAGCGCGTCGACCTTCTTGAGGCCAGCCAAGTAGGCGTCCGGCTTGGCCGTCCAGGTCATGTTCCCCGAGGTGATTGTGCCACCCGCCTCGATCTGCTTGACGAGCAGCCCCGGCGGAATGGTCTCCCAATAGATTCGCCCCTTGTAGTCGGGATGTTCCTTCTCGAACTCCGCAACGAGCGGCGCCATTGCGAAGAAATAGTTGCCGCCGACGTAGAGCACGAGCTTCGGATCGGTGATGTCACCGTGAAAATCGGCGAGGTCGTCGACCTGAGGCACCGTGAACTCGAAGCCGCGGTTGGTGGCATCGTTGTTCTTGCCGTGCTGCCAGGGTGGAAACACGTCGGCCTGCGGAGCAGGCTGCGCGGCGAAGCTCGGCGTAGCCAGGATTGGCATCAAAAAAGCGGCCGCAGCGAGAGCGGTGCGGAATGATCTCTTGTGCATGGTGATCCTCATTTCACATAGTGGAAGCCGGCCTGCTGCAGCTCCGGGATCGTCGCGACGATTCCGGGCGTGAGCACGACGCCGTCGATGAGATGATTGGTGAGCTCGGCTGCGACCGCCTCGTGCGAGAGCCGATCGGGGTTCACGCCCCTTGCCAGCAGCTTTCCCGTCACTTCCCAGATCGCGTTGTGGCAGGCCATGAACACGACGCCACGACTCTGCAGCGCCGGGATTGTGTTGCCGGCGGGCCCGAACACGCTCTTGGGGTTCTCGAAGTCGGATAGCTCCGACGGCGCGGACGTCCGGACGATGAGCGTGTTCGTCTTGAAGTCGCCTCCTGCCATTTCAAAGAGTCTGTATTTGTCCCACATATCCTGGTCGAAAAGCGCCAGGTGCGCGGAGCCGTGCGTGGCCGAAACAGTCAGGAAGTCGCGATGCCCGAAGGAGAACACCTGCGCATTGAGCGAATTGCGCATGAGATTCATCCAGGGGCTTCCAATGTCCGTGTTATCCCAGACCTGTTTGGGCGTAGCGCGACAGGCAATCACTTCTTTCAACGCGGTGTCGTCCCACAGGTCCGGGTGATCGAGGATCATCGGCACCGTCTTGAAGTCCCGCCTGCGCGGAGCCTTGCGGAGACGCTCCATGAGTTCAGGCAACGCGTGCGCGCCCTGCGGGACCACGCTGCTGCCTGCTTCGGCGTGAGCCGGGCCGGCGGCCAGAGCGGCTACGCCGAGAGCTACGGAGCTGAAGCCGAGAAGCGCATTCCGTCGTCCGGTATCAACCGTCATTCCATCCTCCTTGAGAGATGCGAGGGAGCTCGCGAACAGTCGAATTCCTCGCGACAACTCCGTCTCCGTGTCGTCCAGAGGTCGAAGTAATGCTGAGGGCGCTGGCGACCAACGCAATGTTGCGATCGAACCGATCCGAAATGCAGATTGGAACTGCGAGCGATATGCACTCAAATTACCCACAGCCTGCAGAAACCCCCGTCTGCGGGTCAGCCTTTCCAGCCAAACAAGGATAAGCCATGACCTATGTGGTCACCGAGAACTGCATTCGCTGCAAATACATGGACTGCGTCGAAGTCTGCCCAGTTGACTGCTTCTACGCCGGTGAAAACATGCTCGTGATCAACCCCAGCGAGTGCATTGATTGCGGCGTCTGCGAACCGGAGTGCCCGGCCAAGGCGATCGTTCCCGATAGCGACGACCGTGCGACGGCCTGGGCCGACACCAACGCGACCTATGCCGGACAATGGCCGAGAATTACCCGCAAGGGCGAACCGCCAACCGATGCAGACGAGTGGAAGGATAAGTCCGACAAGGGCAAGCTGTTCTCCGCTCAACCAGCCGCGTAGCAGCGGCGCCCCTTTCGAGTTTGCACGCCTAGATTAGGTGCAAGCAGTAGGCATTCTAAAGGCTATTGGCTTCTTGCAACTCCGCGTTGGCCGGAGCCGGACTCGTGAAGGGTACCGCCCGCCCGACGGCAGGGCCAACCAGAACGAGAGCAGGACCGCCCGTGGACCAAACGGCTGCGCGCTCGACCAACTCGTCGAGCGTTCCGAACAAAGTGCGTTGCCGCGGGGTGCCTCCCCATTCGATCAGAGCCGCCGGCATGCACGGATCCTGTCCCGCCGCCGCGAGTCCGTCGCGCAGCAGCGGCAACGTGGCTATCCCCATGTAGATTGCGAGCGTGCTGCCAAACTGAACAGCGGCCCGGAAATCGATCTCGAGCCTGCCATCGCTGGTATGGCCTGTGACGAGGGTGACGCTGCGCGCGGCGCAGCGATGGGTGAGCGGGATGCGGGCTTGGGCGGCGCAGGCGAGAGCCGCGGTGATGCCGGGCACGATCTCGAATGCGACCCCCGCATGCTCCAGCGCCTCCGCCTCCTCTCCGCCGCGTCCGAAGACAAGGGGATCACCGCCTTTGAGGCGCACGACCCGTTTGCCTTCCTGAAAGAGTCGGACCAACAGCGCGCTGATGTCGGCCTGCTTCATGCAGTGATTTGCGCGTGCCTTGCCGACATTGATACGGGCAGCGTCGCGCCTCGCCATGTCCAGCACGTCGTCGGTCACGAGACGGTCGTGAACGATGACGTCAGCCTCGCCGAGCAGGCGCTGCGCGCGCAAGGTCAGCAGGTCGGCTGCTCCCGGCCCGGCGCCAACCAGGTAGACCATCCCGGACCGCGAGGCCGGACCGCTGTTGCCGAGCTTGTCTGCGAACAGGGCGGCGGCTTCGCTGTCACGATTGGCAAAGACGAGGTCGGCGACGCGGCCCGCGAAGATATCTTCGAGCACGCGCCGACGCATCGCTATGTCGGGAATGTGTCGGCGCAGCTTGGCCCTGAAACGATCTGCAAGGGCGGCCAGCCGACCATAGGCGGGCGGTATCACGGCCTCGATACGGCTGCGCAGCATGCGGGCGAGCACCGGGGCCGTCCCGGAGGAGGATACAGCGACTGTCACTGGATCGCGGTCGATCACTGAGGGAGTGATAAAGCTGCAGAGTTCGGTGCGGTCGACGATGTTGACTGGAATCCCGCGGGCGCGCGCCTCTGCGGACAGGGCACGCAGATCGGCCTCGGGCGCCTCCGCGCCGACGGCGAGAGCGCAGCCATCGAGCGCGCGCGGGTCGAAGGCCGGATGGATGTCCACCAGAGCGCCGCAACGGCGCAGCGCCTCGGCCTTGCGTTCGGCCACTTCACCGCTACCGACCACGAGGGCGCGTCGTTCCTTTAGGTCCATAAAGAGGGGGTAGTGGCGCATGATACGAATCCTCTTGCTCATCCGGCAGCCGACGCGATCTCACTGGAACCAGGCAAAATCGTAGAAATAGAACGTGTCATGCCGCTTGCGCACGGATTTGGCAGCGCACGGTCTCGCCGTCCAATCTGATATTGCGATGACATTGATCAGCGCCTTTCCCAAACAACCAATCTTTCTCCGAGAACATTCCCATCAGAACATTCAATTGGAAGCGCTCCTCATCGGCAACTAGGTCAACAGCAGACAAGAATTCTATCGACGAGGAGAAAAAACCTTGGCTGCCATTCTATCCGAAGAAGTTATCAACGTTCGGCACTGGACCGACCGCTTGTTTAGCTTCGTTGTCACTCGCCATCCATCGTTTCGGTTCGAAGCCGGACAGTTCGCCATGATCGGGCTCGAACTCGACGGCAAACCATTGATGCGCGCCTACAGCATGACCAGTGCACCGTTTGACGATCATCTCGAGTTTTTCAGTATCAAGGTCCCCGACGGCCCTCTCACGTCGCGTCTGCAGTATCTGGATGTCGACGACAGGCTTCTGCTGGGAGCCAAGGCGACTGGTACCTTGATGCCGGATAATCTGTTGCCGGGTCGTAACCTGTTCCTGCTGGGCACGGGCACGGGCTTCGCTCCGTTCGCGAGCATCATACGCACACCGGAAACCTACGCCCGATTCGAGCGCATTATCGTCGTGCACGGTTGCCGGCAAGTCGCAGAACTCGGTTACAGCGCCTACGTCGTGGATGAGGTCCGGAATGGAGAGCTCACCGGGGAATTGGCGGCAGAACATCTGCTGTATTACCCGACTGCTACCCGAGAGCCTTTCCGTAACCAGGGACGGATTACCACCCTTCTGTCAGACGGTGCACTGACCTGCGATCTCGGGCTCGCGCAGCTCGACCCTGCATACGACCGCGTCATGCTCTGTGGCAGTCCCGCGATGCTAAGCGACCTTGAGGTATTGCTCAGCGATCGGGAATTTACCGGCAGCACATCCAACACGCCTGGGACATACGCGATCGAACGGGCGTTCGTTGAGCATTGAGAAAGCAAAGGCACGGACCATGGGTCTCGAAGTGAGAAATAGCCGACGCCAACCCGGGAGGTCCAGCGTCGTGACCGCGAACCGCCTTCGCGACGGCCAAGTCGTGTGGCTCGCGCCAGAAGGGCGCTGGGCGGAGGAAATCGCCGCCGCTGAAGTATTCGACAACGGCCTCATCGACGAGGCGATTGCCCGCGCTCGGATCTTCGAGGAGCAGCGGGTCGTGCTCGACGTCTATGGTGTCGAGCTCGACCCCGCGCACTCCGGCACGGTCCCCGTCACCGAGCGCGAGCGGATTCGCGCAGCCGGTCCGAGCGTGCGACCCGACCTCGGCCGGCAAGCGAAGGGAGCAACCGTTCATGCGAGCTAACGCAACCTTGCCGGTCGGTACCTACGGTTATCAGCCGGTCGACCTGGCCTTCCTGAACGACCGTGCCGCGCAGTTCTCCGACCAGGTCGCGCGACGTCTTTCCGGTGATCTGTCGGAAGATGAATTCAAGCCGCTACGTCTGATGAATGGCCTCTACTTACAGCTCCACGCCTATATGCTACGCGTCGCCATTCCTTATGGCGTGTTGAGCGCCGCTCAGCTGCGCCGGCTTGCCAGGATTGCGCGGGTCTACGATCGTGGCTATGGGCATTTCACGACCCGCCAGAACATCCAGTTCAACTGGATTAAGTTGGAAGAAGCCCCGGACATCCTCGCCGAACTGGCCGAGGTGGGGATGCACGCTATCCAGACCAGCGGCAACTGTATTCGGAACATCACGAGCGACGAGTTCGCCGGTGCGGCTGCCGACGAACTGGTTGATCCGCGGGTCCATGCGGAAATCCTTCGGCAATGGTCGACACTCCACCCGGAGTATTCGTTCCTGCCGCGCAAGTTCAAGTTCGCTATCAGCGGCAACCCGCATGATCGCGTTGCGGCGCGATTCCACGACATTGGCCTTATCGCAACGCCCGGTGCCGACGGCGCCGTGGGCTTCGAGGTATTCGCTGGAGGGGGGCTGGGGCGGACGCCGGCGATCGGGATCAGATTGCGTGAGTGGCTGCCCGAACACGAGTTGCTGGCTTACATGGAAGCGATCCTGCGCGTCTATAATGCCTACGGCAGACGGGACAATCTCTATAAGGCGCGGCTCAAGATTCTTGTTCAGGCGCTTGGCCGAGAAGCCTTCGCAGAGAAGGTCGAGGCCGAGTTCGCGGCCATTCCGAAAGAGCGCTACCGGTTAGGCCCGGACATCGTCGAGGCGATCCGCGCGCGCTTTGGCAAGCCATATCTCGATGCGCCCGAGGATGCTCCGGCCGAGTTGAGCAAGCACCGGCGGCGCGATCACGCCTTCGACCTCTGGGTCCAGACGAACAGCCATCCCCATCGTGCGGCCGGTTACATCTCCGTCGTAATGTCGCTCAAGCCTAACGGCGGCATCCCCGGCGACGCCAGCGCCGTGCAGATGGACGCGATCGCCGATCTGGCCGAACGATTCTCGAGCGGAGAAATCCGGGTGACGCATCTCCAGAATCTGGTTCTCGGCCATGTCCGCCAGGACGAGCTATACACGCTATGGCAGGCACTGGGACCGCTTGGCTTGGCCACGCCGAACCGCGGCCTGATCACCGATATTGTCTGCTGCCCCGGGCTTGACTACTGCTCACTGGCGAATGCGCGTTCGATCCCAATCGCGCAGCGCATCAACGAGCGTTTTGCCAATGTCGAACTACAGCAGCAAATTGGTCCCCTACGGATCAACATCTCCGGCTGCATCAACGCCTGCGGCCACCACCATAACGCCGACATCGGGATTCTCGGCGTCGACAAGAAGGGCGAAGAGTTCTTTCAGCTGACGTTCGGTGGTCGCGGAGAGGAGGACGCCGCGATCGGTCAAATCATCGGCACCGCTCTGCCCGAAAGCGAAGCCGTTAACGTCATCTCGAGGGTGATCGACACCTATCTCGCGCGACGTGTTCCAAATGAACGCTTCCGAGACACCTACCGGCGGCTCGGCGCAACGTTCTTCAAGGAGGCTGCCTATGCCGCTGCTTGAATGTGGTCGGATCGTACGTGATTCCTGGCAGAAGCTGGCGGACGACGCGGCGCTGCCTTCGGCTCCCTGTATTTTGAGCCTGTCTCGCTTGCAGCAAGACGAGGCCGTTCGAACGGCGCCGCATCTGCGTCTCGGCGTCGCCCTGCCGGTCGACCAACCGGCAGAGGTTCTGGCGCCCTATCTCGACCGACTGTCTCTCGTTGCTGTCAATTTCTCGACGTTTCGGGATGGGCGCGGTTTTACTCAGGCACGCAGTCTTCGCGAGCATCTGGCGTTTTCCGGCGAAATCAGAGCGACGGGCAACATCCTGCCGGATCAGTACGCGTTTCTGCTGCGCTGTGGAATTACTACCGTCGAGACGCTGGACGGCACTGACCCCGCGGCATGGCAGAAAGCGGCGGACCGCTTCTCCTTCGCCTATCAGCCCTCCGTACTCAAAGAGCCGGTCCTGTCAGGCCTTCGCCGAACAATGCGACTTGGCCTGCCGCGGGATACCGACTCGCAGTTGATCGGGAACTGAGGCCATCAGGAGATGCTCATGACAGACGTGTTATTCCTTATGCGGAAGCGGACCAAGCTGTATCGACAGGTCGGTAACTTGGGGCTGTGCTCCCCGCGCTTTAATGCATTGTCTCTGGTCGCGCTGCTTCGTGCAGTATCGGCGGATGCCGGTCAGAGGATGGTGCTTCATGCTGCATCGCACGTGCTCGTGTTCATCGATTGGCTCCGCGCGCGTACATTGGGCATAGGAGCGGCGCGTCCCTGCTCACCCGATGGCCGGCGACGCGCGTGCCTGCCAATCGTCTGAGGCCGAAATGGACACCTCAATCAAAGAAAAGGCTATGGCTGATTTGCGGGATTATCTCGCAGAGGAGAGAACACTTCTCGCGTGGATTCGCACCGGAATCGCTTTGATGGGATTCGGGCTCGTGGCGGCGCATATACCAGCCAAATCTACAGCGAAGTAATTTCTGCGAACAACGCTTGTGCGTCCAATTTTGGCGAGAAGGCAGCGTTAGCTCTACCGCCAGCGCGACGCTTTGCGTTTCTAACATGTATGGACGCGCGACTAGACCCGGCAAGATATGCGGGTCTTGCCGAAGGCGACGCTCACGTCATTCGTAATGCCGGCGGACGCGCATCGGATGACGCCATTCGATCGCTGGTAACTTCGCACAAGCTGCTTGGCACGCAGGAATGGTTCGTCATTCATCACAGCGATTGCGGCATGCAGCTCTCAGGGGTGAGCACTCACATCGTGGACGAGGCCGAAAAGTTGCTGGATGGTCTTCGCGCTGCGTGACGGGCGGCAAGCCAGCTTTCCGCTAATGTTCCACGGGTTGCTCCATTCGGATGAATGTGGCTATGTACGAACCGATCGCGGAAGACCGAGGCATCGCTCTGCTCATCCAGTCACCGCACGAATTAAGCGTGCATGGTGACCGCGATTTGCTGATCGAGGCGTCACCAACCCTGTCGACAACGCGGTAAGATGTACGCCGGAGATTGATCGGATCCTGCGCAAGACCATCACCGATCCGGTTGGCCCGGAATTCATGGGCCCGCCGTCACTTGGCATCGCAGCGCGACGCAACACCGGTGGTTCGTGTCGAGAACAGAAAAACAATTGCTGCTCAATGATTGTCGTGGTCCGTTTGTCGAAAACGCTGGACCCTCACGACCATTCCGGTTCGAATTTAGAAACTAACCGCGAATTTAATGGTCCTGCGTTGATTCTGTTGCGACCTTCAGATAGTTGCCCTCGTCCTCCACGATCGAATTCAAGAGACAAGGGCATCCAGCTATTGCGACGGCATGGGCCAGGAGAATTGCAATGGATATGACAGCGCTTCTCCTGTCGCGAATTCAATTCGCCTTTACCATCACGTTCCATATCATCTTTCCATCCTTTACGATCGGCTTGGCAGCCTGGCTGACCGTCCTCGAAGCGCTTCACCTTAGAACCGCTCGCCCGGTCTATCAGCTGCTTTTTGAATTTTGCCTGAAAATATTCGGTGTGGCATTCGGATTGGGTGTCGTATCCGGGATCGTGATGGCATTCCAGTTCGGCACGAACTGGAGCGTGCTGTCCAAAATGTCCGGGCCGATCCAGGGTCCGCTCCTGATGTTTGAGACCTTTTGGGCCTTCATGCTCGAGGCCAGCTTCTTCGGCGTCCTCATCTTTGGCCGCAGCCGCGTGCGTCCGTGGTTCTATCTGTTTTCAACCGCGATGGTGGCGCTCGGGACCTCGTTTTCGGCGTTCTGGATCATGGTCAATAACAGCTGGATGCAGGTGCCCTCAGGCTATGTCATGGCGATGTGCCGAAGGCCGTCGCGCTGATGTCCCCAGTCGCGCCGACGATCGCCAACGAGATTGCGCATCGCGGCTATGCCACGGGCTTCGTGGCCGCGCTGCTTACCGCCGCCGTCGTCGCCGGTCTCTCCGCGGTTGTGGTCGCAATTAAAATGCGGTCGGCGAGGGGTCGGTTATCATCGCAGACTGCGTTCGCCGTCGTAGAAAAGGACCGCTCCGTGAGCATACCGATCGTCAGCGCGGTCTCCGTCCGAGCAGCGCCGCTCGTCTTCGACGCAACACGGACCCCGGATGCAGCTGCCGGGGGGACCGAAAGAGAGGATTCATGTTCGGCCTGACCGCACTGGAACTCGCGCGGATCCAATTTGGATTCACGATATCAGCCCACATCATCTTCCCGGCGATCACCATTGGCCTTGCAAGCTATCTCGTGGCACTGGAAGGCCTGTGGTTGTGGAAGAAAGACACCACCTATCGCGACCTCTATCATTTCTGGTCGCACATCTTCGCCGTCAACTTCGCCATGGGCGTCGTTTCAGGCATCGTCATGGCCTACCAGTTCGGCACCAACTGGAGCTATTATTCGGCCTTCGCAGGAACCATCACGGGCCCGCTGCTGAGCTACGAGGTGCTGACCGCCTTCTTCCTCGAAGCCGGATTTCTGGGCGTGATGCTGTTCGGAGGGAAAAAGGTCGGGCCCGGCATGCACTTCTTCGCCACTGTCATGGTGGCTATCGGGACGCTCATCTCGGCAACCTGGATTCTCGCCTCCAACAGCTGGATGCAGACACCGCAAGGTTTCGAAATAATCAATGGCCGTGCCGTGCCCGTCGATTGGCTGAAGGTCATCTTCAATCCCTCGTTCCCGTACCGCCTCGCGCACATGACGGTCGCGGCTTATCTCTCAGTGGCGCTTTTCGTCGGGGCGTCTGGCGCATGGCACCTGCTCAAACGGCGCGACACGCCGGCCGTGCGCACGATGTCATCGATGGCCATGTGGATGGTACTCATCGTCACGCCTATACAGATCGCCATCGGCGACGCCCACGGCCTCAACACTCTTGAGCATCAGCCGGCAAAAATCGCCGCGCTCGAGGGCCACTGGGAGAACAAGCCCGGCGAGAGCCTGCCGCTGATCCTGTTCGGCTGGCCCGACATGGCCGCTGACACGACACGTTATGCCTTGGAGATTCCGCACTTAGGCAGCGTCGTCCTCACCCATAGCTGGAACAACCAGATTCGCGGCCTGAAGGATTTCGCCCCCGAGGATCGGCCGAACTCCACGATCATTTTCTGGACCTTCCGAATCATGGTCGGTCTGGGCTTCCTCATGCTGCTGCTTGGCCTTTGGGGTGCATGGGCACGCTGGCGCCATGAGCTCTACCGCTCGAAGCTCTTCCTGCGCT
Source organism: Bradyrhizobium erythrophlei (assembly GCA_900129675.1). Classification (GTDB taxonomy): domain Bacteria; phylum Pseudomonadota; class Alphaproteobacteria; order Rhizobiales; family Xanthobacteraceae; genus Bradyrhizobium; species Bradyrhizobium erythrophlei_A. The sequence continues at coordinate 5,926,802 of FSRD01000001.1, forward strand.
TCGCGGTGCTGATGGGCCCTGCTGGTCTGGTGGCGCTCCTGGCCGGATGGCTGACTACGGAGATCGGACGCCAGCCTTGGGTGGTTTATGGCGTGATGCGGACGAAGGACGCGGTATCGAACCACTCGGCGCTCGAACTTTCGATAACGCTCACCGTGTTCATCGTCATGTATCTGACCGTCTTCGGCACGGGCATCCGCTACATGCTGAAACTGGTGGCGAAAGGCCCCGTGCCGTCTGGCGAGCATCCACCCGAACCGGAAAGCGGGCGGCCGGCGCGTCCTTTGTCCGCCGTCCCCGACCTCATCGATCCGGCGATTGAGTTGCCAGCCGGCAGAAGGAGATAATGGCGATGGGCATCGATCTTCCCGTCATCTGGGCCGTGATCATCGGCTTCGGGCTGATGATGTATGTGGTGATGGACGGTTTCGACCTCGGAATCGGCATCCTCTTCCCGTTCATCCGCGACCGGGGCGATCGAGACACCCTGGTGAACACGGTCGCGCCGGTCTGGGATGGCAACGAGACCTGGCTGGTTCTGGGAGGAGCCGCGCTGATGGCGGCATTTCCGCTTGCTTATTCCGTGCTGCTCAGCGCGCTCTATATTCCAATCTTCTTGATGTTGGCGGGCCTGATCTGGCGCGGCGTCGCTTTCGAATTCCGCTTCAAGGCGGACGAAACGCACAGGCCGTTCTGGGACAAGGCCTTCGCCTGGGGCTCCTACATCGCGACGTTCTCGCAAGGCGTCGCGCTGGGCGCCTTCATCAACGGCTTCAAGGTGACTGGGGCCTCCTACGACGGTGGCAGTTTTGACTGGCTGAGTCCATTCAGTCTGTTCACAGGCGTCGGCCTCATCGTGGCCTATGCCCTGCTCGGCTGCACCTGGCTCATCATGAAGACCGAAGGCGAACTCCAGCACCGACTCAAAGCGCTGGCGCCTTCGCTGACGCTCGTCCTTGTCGCGGCGATCGTCATCGTGAGCGTGTGGACCCCGCTCACGCATCCGGGCATCGCGGCCCGGTGGTTTTCATTTCCCAACATCATCATCTTCTCGCCGGTGCCCGTGCTTGTCGTCGCGACGACTTGGGTCATGATGCGCGTGCTTCGGAACAAGACGCACGCATCGCCGTTCCTGCTTGCGCTGCTGCTGCTGTTCCTGGGCTATACTGGTTTCGCGATCAGCCTGTGGCCGAACATCATTCCACCGGCCATATCGATCAGGGAAGCCGCCGGGCCGCCGGAAAGCATGGGCTTCACGCTGGTCGGTGCTCTCTTCGTTATCCCCTTCATCCTCGCCTACACCGCGATGTCCTACTACGTGTTCCGCGGAAAGGTGAGAGCCGGCGAGGGGTACCACTGATGAAGGCGCACCCATCCGCTGGCGCAACGACATGGCTTCAGAGGGTCGGCTGGCTTGTTCTGATCTGGGCGGCCAGTGTCCTGGCGCTGGGCGTGGTCGCCGGTCTTTTGAGAGTGGTGATGAATCTCGCCGGGCTGACCGTGTGAAGTTCAGAATAAATTCGTGCGCATTAAGGCGGCAGAAAATGCGGCGACTCGCGCGCGACCACGATCCGGAGCGGGGCGGCTACCAGTTCAGCAGTTGGTAGCTTGAGACCCAGCGATCCGCAGATCAGCTGGCCGCTATCGATTGTTTCTTTTGACATGCCGAAAAACGCCCGGCTGTTCTTCGGAACAGATCGGCGTTGTTCGTCCGGCGGTTTTACGCTCAGCCGCCATCGAGCATTTGTGCGGCTTAACAACAATTTTAGTTTGTTCAACCGTCATTCAAACGACTTACTTGGTAACATGCGGAACTTTAGTTGAGGCGCCATGGAAAATGGACACAAGACGCTCATCGCTGATGCGCCAGCCGAAGCGCCAATCGCTACGTCAAGCAGTTCGCACGGAGGCTGGATATGCCGGAAGCACAAAGCGGCTTGACCCGCACTGCCGCACATCTTCATAGCACGATGAAAGCAGCTGCGGACGGAGTTGGGATACTGCTCGTCGATGGATTCCATTACTTGGCGCTTTTCGCGATAGGCGCGACAACCGTTTGGTCAGCGCTTGCTGCGTTCTGCGGAATGTTTGCCAAGGGACGGGCTGAACTTTCGGACATCCTGCTTTTGTTTATCTATCTTGAAATCGGCGCAATGGTCGGAATCTATTTTAAGACAACGAGACTTCCGGTTCGCTATCTGATCTATATTGCGATCACAGCGCTGGGTCGGGTGTTAATCGAGATTGGCGGGGCGGAACACAAGACGGGGGAAGACCTTCTCGTAGTAGCAGGAGCGATTTTGGTTCTGTCGTTTGCGGTGCTAGTGCTGCGGTTTGCCTCTCATTGGGACGATCCGTCCGACACCCCCGGTCACGGACGTCAGTTCGATCGAACATGCTGACCCGCATGAGGCGTCGAGCGGCGACTCGACACCTGGAACCGGTCTTCCGATCGTACTCGACGGCAGGTCGTAGGCGGGATCGGCGCCAGTTTCGACACGCCGGAGCGCGACGTCCAATTGCCGGTGCCTCTCTTGCGGCGCTAACGCAGGTAGAGAGCAAGGCGCCACATATGCTCCCGGAGCCAATCACCGGGTCGACCGTTGCGCTGCGGGCATCGGTTCCAAGGATAACACCGACGCAGCGGAGATTCGCAGCTTTCGCCGTGGTCGGATTATAAATCGTTTTTTAATGGAGAGCGTCGCGCCTGCTCGCTATCTAAGAATTACCGGCCGTACCCAACACGGGCAATCCATGCGTCGATCCCTCAATTTGGAGAATCAGATGGCCCTGTTGTGGCGCACGTTCTGGGAGCGCTCTCATGCAGCATAATCCCATCCACCGCCGCGATTTGCTTCGTGTTGTGATTGCTGGAGTTGGCGCGACAGCCGCCAGCGCCCTCTTGCCAGAGCCGGCTTCTGCGAAACCCGTGGACATGACGAACAAACGCCGGGCTCGCTACCAGGCCAAGTCGGCTGAGGTTCGAAATTTCTACCGGGTCAACAGCTATCCGAACCGATAGGGAGGACGTCCGTGCTGATCAAAAGGTCGGAACAGCATCGGTCCCGCGTCAGACGTTTCGGCGCGCAGACAGGCGAGCCAAGAAACGAACCGGATCGTCGTGCATTTCTAAAACAGTCCGGTCTTGCCGCCGGCGCGCTGGCGGCGCTCGGGAGCCTCCCTCTTGGCGGCGTGCGTAAGGCGGAGGCCGGTCCGCCGGCTCCGCCCGGCGCGACGATTACAACCCGCAAGAACGTCTGCACCCATTGCTCAGTCGGTTGCTCGGTGATCGCCAAGGTCGCGAATGGCGTGTGGATCGGCCAGGAGCCGGACTATGACAGCCCCATCAATCGCGGATCGCATTGCTGCAAGGGCGCGGCGGTTCGTGACGACGTGCTGAACCAACGACGCTTGCGTTACCCGATGAAACTGGTCAATGGCCAGTGGACCCGTCTTTCGTGGGAACAGGCCGTCGACGAGATCGGCGACAAGCTGCTCGAAATTCGCGCGAAGTCAGGGCCGGACTCGGTTTACTGGCTGGGTTCGGCCAAGTTTACCAACGAAGCCGCCTACCTCAACCGCAAGCTCGCGGCTTTCTGGGGAACCAACAATTCCGATCATCAGGCGCGTATCTGCCATTCCACCACGGTCACCGGCGTAGCCAATACGTGGGGCTATGGCGCGATGACGAACAGCTACAACGATATCCGTAACGCCAAGACGATCATGCTGATGGGCGGCAATCCCGCGGAAGCGCATCCGGTTTCGCTTCAGCATATCCTTGAAGGCAAGGAACTCAACCGCGCCAACATGATCGTGGTCGACCCGCGCATGACGCGAACCGCCGCACATGCGACCGAATATGTCCGCGTGCGGCCCGGCACTCATATTGCGACGATTTACGGGATGCTATGGCACATCTTCGAGAACGGTTGGGAGGACAAGGAATTCCTCAGCCAGCGCGTCTACGGCGTCGATGAAATCCGCAAGCAGGTGGCAAAGTGGCCCCCCCGCGAGGTTGAGCGCGTCACGGGTCTGCCGGAAGCGCAGGTCAAACACATCGCTGAAATCTTTGCCAAGGAAAAGCCTGCAACACTGATCTGGGCGATGGGGCAGACCCAGTTCGCGACCGGCACGGCGAACGTTCGTGCGAGCTGCATCCTGCTTCTCGCCACCGGCAATGTGGGACACGCTGGAGGCGGGGCAAATATATTTCGCGGCCACACCAACGTTCAGGGAGCCACCGATCTCGGGCTCGATGTGACGACATTGCCACTCTATTACGGCCTTGCCGAAGACGCCTGGCGACATTGGTGTCGGGTGTGGGAAGTGGACTATGAGTGGATGCAGTCCCGCTTTCCGAGCAAGACGCTGATGGAAACACCGGGCATTCCGAGCACGCGCTGGTTCGATGCGACGCTGCTTCCTAAAGATCAGGTCAGCCAGCCCGATACGGTCCAGGCGATGTTCATCATGGGACATGGCGTCAATACCATCACGCGCATGCCGGAAGCCAAGCGAGGGATTGAGAAGCTCGAGTTGCTAGTGGTCTGCGATCCGTATCCGACCGCATGGTCGGTGCTCTCGGAGCGCAAGGATGGCATTTACCTTCTGCCGGCCTGCACCAGCTTCGAGATGGACGGGTCGCGCACTGCGTCGAACCGCTCGCTGCAATGGGGTGAGAAAATCGTGGATCCGGTCTTCGAATCCAAGAACGACTACGACACGATGTACATGTTCGCCCGCAAGTTCGGCTTTGCCGACCGGATGTTCAAGAACATCAAGGTCGAGAGTGGCAAGGTGTCGGCGGAGGATATCCTGCGGGAGATCAATCGCGGCGGCTGGTCGACCGGTTATTGCGGACAATCTCCTGAACGGCTCAAGGCCCACATGAGGAACCAGGCCAAGTTCGATCTGGTCACCTTGCGGGCGCCGAAGGACGATCCGGAAGTCGGCGGAGACTATTACGGCCTACCGTGGCCGTGCTGGGGAACGCCCGAGTTCAAGCATCCGGGCACGCCGATCCTCTACGACACCAGTCTTCCCGTGAAGGAGGGCGGCGCCACCTTCCGCGCCCGCTTCGGTGTCGAGCGCGTCGTCAAGCGCAAGGTTATGGAGAACGGGCAGGAGGTCGAAACGGAGGACCACGACAATCTTCTCGCGGAGGGCTCCTACTCGGTTGGCTCTGAAATCAAGGATGGATATCCAGAGTTCACGCTGGGCGTGCTCAAAAAGCTCGGCTGGGACAAAGATCTCACGCCGCAGGAAATGGAAATCATCCAGCGCGTGAATTCGGCCAATCCCGACGCCGTGTCCTGGGCGTTGGACCTTTCCGGCGGGATTCAGCGCGTGGCGATCGAGCACGGCTGCTCGCCCTATGGCAACGCCAAAGCGCGAATGATCGCATGGAATCTGCCGGACCCGATTCCGGTCCATCGCGAACCGATCTATACGCCGCGGCCCGACCTCGTCGCCGACTATCCCACGCTGCCCGACGCCAGACAGTTCCGTGTGCCGAATATCGGCTTCACTGTACAGAAGTCGGCCGTCGACCGGGACATCGCGAAGCAGTTTCCACTGATCCTGACATCCGGCCGGCTGGTGGAATATGAAGGCGGCGGTGAGGAGACGCGATCCAACAAGTGGCTCGCGGAGCTGAAGCAGCACATGTACGTCGAAATCAATCCGTCCGACGCAAGCGAGCGCGGCATCAAGGACGGCGGATGGGTCTGGGTGACCGGCCCTGAAAGCAACTCAAAAGCCCGCATGCAGGCGCTCGTGACCGAGCGGGTAGGCAAGGGCGTTGCCTGGATGCCTTACAGTTTCGCCGGCTGGTTCCAGGGGGCCGATCTCCGCGCCAAATATCCGAAAGGCTCCGATCCGATCGTGCTCGGCGAGAGCGTGAACACGCTCACTACATACGGCTTTGACCCGGCGACCGGCATGCAGGAGCCAAAAGCAACGCTTTGCCAGATAAGGGCAGCATAGAGGAGCAATCGATGGCACGGATGAAGTTTCTTTGCGACGCGGACCGCTGCATCGATTGCAACGCCTGCGTCACTGCCTGCAAGAACGAGAACGAGGTGCCCTGGGGAATCAACCGTCGGCGCGTCGTGACCATCAATGATGGAAAACCCGGCGAGCGCTCGGTTTCTATGGCCTGCATGCACTGCACGGATGCGCCGTGCGCTGCGGTCTGCCCGGTCACCTGCATCTATCCGACTGAAGACGGCATCGTGCTGCATAACAAGGATCTGTGCATCGGTTGCGGCTATTGCTTCTACGCCTGTCCATTCGGCGCGCCGCAGTATCCGAAGGTCGGCAATTTTGGTTCGCGCGGCAAGATGGACAAATGCACTTATTGCGCCGGCGGCGGAGGACCCGAAGCTCCGGGCAGTGCCGAGGAGTTTGCGAAATATGGCTCGAACAGGTTCGGCGAAGGCAAGCTGCCGCTGTGCGCCGAGATGTGCTCCACCAAGTCGTTGCTCGCGGGCGATGGCGACGTCATAGCGCAAATCTACAAGGAGCGCGTCTTGAAGCGCGGTTACGGCTCCGGTGCCTGGGGGTGGATGACCGCTTATCGCGAAGACATCAAGGTCTAAGTCACAGCCTTGGCCGACGCCGGCCAGGATGTGTCAGGCGAAAGGTTGACTGTCATGACACGTTTTGTGGGCATTGGTCTCTTCATTGTCAGCATGGCACTGCTGATCATCGCCGCGGTCGTTCCGGCACAAGCCCAGAAGCTTGGTCCGGATGGCGCCCCCAATCCGACAGCGAGCGTCACCGATCAAGGAGCGCTGTTAAAGCAGGCTCCCCGCATCGAAGGACGCATCGACATTCCCGACCGGAAGGCCAGCGTGCTGGAGCAGCCGGCCGGGCGTACGTGGGACTATTTCCACGAGGTCCTGCTGCATTGGAGCGCCACGGTCGTGATCGTCGGCACAATCCTACTCTTGGGACTGGCCTATTTGATCATAGGGCGAGTCCGAATTGCGGAAGGGCGCTCCGGACATAAAATCCTTCGCTTCAAGGCGTTCGAACGTTTTTCGCATTGGCTGACGGCGGTATCCTTCGTCGTGCTCGGCCTTACTGGCCTGAACATCACATTCGGCAAGATCGTGCTCTTGCCGCTCGTCGGTCCGGATACCTTTTCTGACGTGGCTCAGGCTGCAAAGTATGTGCACAACTTCACCAGCTTCTCCTTCGTGGCTGGCCTCGTCCTGATCGCGGTCATCTTCTTCAAGGACAATTTTCCGGCCAAGGTGGACATCGACTGGCTCAAGCAGGGCGGTGGTTTTATCCGGAATAAACATGCGCCTGCCGGACGCTTTAACCTCGGCGAGAAGCTTGTCTTCTGGTTTTCGCTGGCGGCCGGAGTGGCAGTCTCCGCATCGGGCTTCCTTCTGCTGTTTCCCTTCTACGGAACGGACATTCCGGAGATGCAGCTCGCGCAGGTCGTACATGCAGTCGTGGCCATCTTGTTCATCGCCCTGATCCTGGCGCACATCTATATCGGTACGCTCGGCATGGAGGGTGCGTTCGAGGCCATGGCGACTGGCGAAGTCGATCTCAACTGGGCGAAGGAGCATCATGATCTCTGGCTCGCCCGACAGCTGAAAGAAGATCACCGCGACGAGCCTGCGGCGACGCCCGCAGAATGAATGTCGGCCGGCTGCTCGTTAGCGTCCGGTCGGAACAGGAAACCTGATGCTCGGATCTGCGGGAACAGCAATGAATCCAGCAAGAAGAGATCGTGAACGCGATGACTGATTCCGGGCGTATCTTGATCTGCTCGTGTGACGGCACGGTGCCCCTCGGCACCGAGGCGATCCGTTGCGGCTGCAATAGCGAACCGATCAATGCGACCCAGCTCTGCGGTGTCGAACTCGATCGTTTCCGCTCGATTGCGGCACAGGACGGGCCAGTCACGGTCGCGTGCACCCAGGAAGCGGCGCTGTTTTCCGACATCGCCGCGCAAACCGGACGCGTGGGTTCGGTCCAGTTTGCCAATATCCGCGAGACCGCCGGATGGTCCAGCGAGGGAGCGCATGCTGGGCCGAAAATGGCGGCGCTGCTTGCGGCGGCGGCCGAACCGGCGCCCGATGTGCCCTTCGTCAAATTAGAAAGCGGGGGCGTCATCCTGATCTGCGGCCGCGACGAGACGGCTCTCGAGGCCGGCAACCTGCTCAAGGATCATCTCGACGTCACGGTCTTGATCGAGCCGCCGGCCACGATCGCACCGCCGCGCACGACCATCTTTCCAGTGGCGAAAGGGAAAGTCAGTGCAGCGACGGGTCATCTCGCCGCGTTCGAGGTCACGATCAATGAATTCGCGCAGTCAAGGCCGTCCTCGCGCAACGCATTGGAGTTCGGGCCATCACGCGATGGCGCACGCTCGAACTGCGATATCATCCTGGATCTAACCGGCGGCACGGCATTTTTCCCGGCAAGCGATTTGCGCGACGGCTATTTGCGCGCCGATCCCGGCAATCCCGCAGCAACGCTCCAAGCAGTCCTCAAGGCGCGCGACCTCGTCGGCACGTTCGAGAAGCCGCGCTACATCACCTTCGATGCGAGCCTTTGCGCCCATTCCCGTTCCGGGGTGACCGGTTGCACACGCTGTCTTGATTTATGTCCGGCTGGCGCGATAGCGCCTGCCGGCGATTCCGTCGCGATCGACCCGAACATTTGCGCTGGCTGCGGCCAATGCGCGGCCGCCTGCCCGACCGGTGCGGCGTCCTATGCACTGCCTTCGGCAGACGCGCTGATGCGGAAGCTGCGCGCGATGCTCATGGCCTACCGCAAGGCCGGCGGCGAACAGGCTGTCGTGCTGGTGCATGATGAGCCTCACGGCGTGCCGCTGATCGATGCATTGGCGCGGTTCGGCGACGGGCTGCCGGCGCATGTGCTGCCGTTGGCCGTCAACGAGATCACACAGGTTGGATTGGAGGCCATCGCAGCGGCTTTCGCCTATGGCGCATCTGCGATGCGGTTCCTGCTTCGGGACAAGCCGCGTCATGATGTCTCCGGGTTGCGGCGGACGATGGCGCTGGCCGATCCGATACTCTCCGGACTCGGGTTCGGGCCCGACCGGGTCGCGGCGGTCGAAACCGATGACCCGGATGTGCTCATTGCCGCATTGCGCGCGATGCCGCTTATGCCGTCGGCGCCGCGTCCGGCAAGTTTCCGAGCGGTGGGAAGAAAAAAGGACGTGCTGCGTTTTGCGTTGGACGAACTGCATCGGGCTGCCCCCGTGTCCGCGGATATCATTGCATTGCCTGCTGGGGCGCCATTTGGTGCGGTGGAGATCGAGGCCGGCGGCTGCACATTATGTCTGTCTTGCGTGTCGGCCTGCCCCACCGGCGCATTGCGCGACGATCCGGAGCGGCCGATGCTGCGGTTCGTCGAAGACGCTTGCGTGCAGTGTGGGCTATGCCAGGCCACATGCCCGGAGAAGGTGATTACGCTCAAGCCCCAGATAGATTTCCGCGCGGCCAGGGCGCCCGCCCGAGTCCTCAAGGAGGAAGAGCCGTTTTGCTGCATCCGCTGCGACAGGCCTTTCGGCGTGCGAAGCACGATCGATCGCGTGCTGGCGAAACTCGAAAGCAAGCACTGGATGTATCCCGGCTCATCCAAGCGCGTTGACATCATCAAAATGTGCGAAGACTGTCGCGTTGCGTTTGTCGCAGAGGAGAATTTCGAACCTTATCGAACGCCGTCTCGGACCGTGCGCACCACTTCCGACTATCTTCGCGAGCGCGGGACAACCGAAGGATGAAGCTATTACGCACCATCCAGCTCGATGCGTCGGATTCGTTTGTCTTTGAAAAGGCGGCAGAACCCGGTGAGTGGGCGGTGTCGGGCGCTTTCGCATTCGCCCGTGACGAGCCGGCGAACTTGCGTGGCAAGGCACGCAGCGCATTTCGCGCTGGCTTTTTGGGACTGGCCTCGCTTGGACGTTCCACGCTGGTGCAGGTTGTCCAAGCGAGTGAAGCTGATCGCGGAGCCGTCGTGGACATGCTAGCGGCGCAACTCGTTGCGCACTTCGGTGCCCCGGATGTTTACGTCGCCCGGCTGGCGGCAGAGGATGAAATCGACTTCGCGGCTTCGCTCTGCGTCTATCCGGCGGGCGCGGTTGTCGCGGTGACCCGCAGCTACGAGAAGGGGGTAATCCGCGAGACATTCCGCGCGTTGCGCCCGCGCGAAGGGGCAGGGCAGCATGCACGGGCCTTCGAGTTTCTGGAAGTCGTCGGCGAGGAAAATGCGCCGGATGAATGCCTTGATCTTGCCGGGCTCGGGAAAGGAGCAGGCGCGTGAGTATATGGCGCGACTTCTGGCTCTCTTGCGGGCATCATTTGCTCGATCGCGACGCCACAGGCAAGTTGCTTGTCACTGACGAATTCTTGAAGGCGTATCTGGCGCGTCCTGAACTGATGCCGCCGGCAGAGGCTTGCTCAGCCGAGCGAGGACTGCACAGCGCATTGTTGCGCGATCCGCGACAGCCGATCGCTGCCTCGCGAGTGGCCGCGATCGCCGATGCGGACACACGCGAGAACTGGCAGACGATTATCGCCTGGCGCGATCATCTGGTGAGATATTGCAGCCTGGAGGCTGCCTATCTCGAAATCGTCCGGCGCGACATCAAGTTTCCCCACATCCTAATCTGCCAGTTGGTGCAAGCGATCCTGCGCAACGCATTGGACGATTGCGGCGACGTTTTCATGCTGCGCGCCGCGGAGATGTTCTTCCGTCCGCAGAGGCTGCTGCTCCAGGAAGCTTCGATCGTCGCGGTCGACGAAGAGACGGACCCGTCGCCCGGCTTGCATTCTCCATCGCCGCTCGCGACGTTGCTCGGATTGTCGCCGACTGCCGAAGTCGACCTGCTTAGCGATTCGACCGCGGAAAGCTATTGGGAGCGCAGCGATCGCTTTGACATGGCGCTTGATCTGACGACCGGCCGGCGCGGTTCGATCGCTCTCGGCGATGTGGTCGCGCGCTGGCTCTCCCATTTGCTTGCGATCGACGTCGTGGTCGAGCCACTGCCGGAACTGCAGAACGCGCCATTTAGCTGGTATGTCGGACTGAGTGCCGACGCTACGCGCGTCGGCGACGCTATTTGGAACGGAGACGATCTCGATGATGGAGCGCGGGCCCAACTGGTTAGCCTGTTCCGGCTGACGTTCCGAGACCCCGCCGATGTGATCGAAAATGTCCGAGGTGAGCCGCTGTATTTGCTGCTTGCGATGAACTCGGAAGGGATGTTGCGGCTGAAGCCGCAGAATCTGATAGCCGGTTTGCCCATTCGCCAAGTGGAGGCAGTCAATTGAGAACGACGGCTCTTGCGCGCATTTCAGTGGGTGTGACGGTCGAGCGGCGTAGGGCCAGGAGCGCCTGGGCCGACTTTCTGTGGCGGCCGGTTTCGGTGTTTACCGGAAGCCCGTCGGCTGCGCCTTGGACGCCGCTCGGCATCGAGGCGGAAACGACCGTGTTCTACGCCGGCGAGGCCGCGATCGAACTGCATCGCACCGAGACGTCCAGCTATCGCGACAATCTCGCATCGGGCGATCCTGCGCTGTGGATCGTTTTGCGCCCAACGGCTTCCGAGCTCCCATACGAGTTGGTAGCTGTAACAGCAGACCCGGCAGAGGGCGAAGGATTCACCGACGCCGGCAACAATCTGGTTGAACGAGTGCCCATGCCGCCCGACATCGCCGAAACGGTCGGCCAATTCGTCGCCCAACATCATATCGACCGTCCGTTTGTCAAGCGCCGGCGCGATGGACAAACGCTTCCGGATCGGAAAGAGAGAACGTACAGTGACTGATAGAGCCAACCCCTTCGCGCGCTGGGTGCGATTGAAGCACAAGGCGAACGCAACAGCGCAGCAAGCAGAAGCCGTTTCGACACGCGCTGAAGCGGCGACCGAGCAGCCAGGAATCAACGCGGCGATGCAGGAGCCGTTTGATCCAGCGAGCTTGCCATCGATTGACTCTATTACAGCCGATACGGATATCGTCTCATTTCTGAAATCCGGCGTTCCGACTGAATTGACGCGCGCTGCATTGCGCCGGGCCTGGACAAGCGATCCGGCCATTCGCGATTTCATCGGCATCGCGGAAAACCAGTGGGATTTCAATGACCCGAATGGGATGGCCGGATTTGGACGGCTGGACGCAAGTGAAAGCGGAGTCACATTTCTCGCGCAACTCTCAAGCACGCCAGGGGAGATGCCGGACCTGCTCGCGGAAGGGGCGACACCAGTCGAGCGTTTCGCCTCAAACGCAGCTTGTTCCGAACCGTCCAAGGCCGATCAGCATGGGCAGATTGAGGCCCGCCAATCGCCTTCCACCGATAGCATCATTTCGTCATGCGCCGTGGCCGAAGCAGGTGCTGCGACGAACGCTGCGCACGGGATTGCAGATGCGCCCCGCAGTCGTCGCAGTCATGGGAGTGCCTTGCCAAAGTAGAGCCGGGTATTGCCGCTGTCGGCGACCGCCACATTTTTGTATGTCGAGCTAAGAACCATGCCGGAATCAGTATCTCAGGAGTCTTTCACGTCCAACGTCGGGGAGATCGACCGTGCCCGTGCGCAGGAGTACGCGCTGTTGGCGACCTTGCTTTCGCGCAGCCCGGATTCGCTGCTTCTTTCTCGCCTGGCCGATATACGCGACGACGCCAGCCCGATCGGAGTGGCGCATAGTGCCATTCGTGAGGCTGCCGTGCGGGTGAATGAAGAAGGGGCGGCGCGAGAATATTTTGCTCTGTTCGCCGGCCTACGAGAGGGCTCACTCTTACCTTATTCGTCTCACTATTTGGCGGAGACGCTATACGGGCGCCCGCTCGCGCGGCTGCGGGAAGCGCTCCAAGGTTTCGGTGTCGAAATAGCACCTGAGCGCTCGGAACCTGAGGATCACGCCGCAATTCTTTGTGAAGTCATGGCAGGCCTTGCCGACGGCAGCATTCCGGCGCCGGCTGGCACCGAGCGTGAGTTCTTTCAACAGCACCTCTCGCCATGGATCAGGCGCCTTTTTATCGACCTCGAGCACGCTGAAGGAGCCGAGTTTTACTCAGCTGTTGGATTGCTCGGGCGAACCTTTGTGGATATCGAAGCGGAGGCTTTTTCTCGCACGGCCTGAACACGGTGTTCTATCCGTCGAATCAACCTGGCGATTTCGAATTATGCTACAGATCTGGGGATTAGGAGAAAGAAGATGCGCGCCTTTGCCGTTGCTTGCTTGACCGCCGTCGTTATCGCTGCGGGAGTCGCTGCCATGCTTGACAATTTCGTGCAGCAGTCCGCTGCGGTGGCGTTCGCCGAACCGACTGCAAGAGTTCAGGGGTTATCCAAAATACGTTGAACCTGGCAAGGACATTTCAGACCTGGTTTAGGCGGTAACAGAGTGGTCCACGATAGGCCTGCTGACGTCTCCCGCGAGTATCGCTATTTCAACTGACGTGCCTACAACAATGATTAGAGTTCCCAAGATGCGGGTCACGAGCGTCGCAGTTCGATGCGCCCACCATGAGCCAGTCAGTGCACCATATGCTTCGTCTATCCATAACGTTCGATTGGCGAACGGACGAAGCCCGATTTTGCGTCAGCCGTAGCCGATTAGCCCGCCAACACGATGGCTTGGGTTCGTTTGAGCGACTTTTGCACATTCTTACGCGCTTCAAACAGGTGGCCATAAGTATCGAAGGTCAACGTGATCGTTGCGTGTCCCATCATCGTTTGAATTCTCTTTTCGGGGAGTAGTCGGCTTCAATCCAGACCGACGCGCAGAAATGGCGATATGCGTGCATTCCATATTTCGCAGCGACCTTGATCAGCTTCTTGCCGTCTTTTCCAATAACTTCCTTTTTCACCAGGATCCCGGCTTCGATCTGCATCAGGCGAAGGAGGCGATTCATGAGATTGGCATGATTTGCGACCTGTCATTGTCGGAAACTCAATCCGGCCGGCTAGTAAGTGGAGTCGAATTGGGTGATGCTCTTGGTTGATGAGAGATGTTTTTAGCCTGATTTGGTTGGCGCTGATCGGATTGTTCCGATCGCGAGCGTCGCTGCAAGTAGAGATCTTGACGCTTCGTCATCAACTCAACGTGCTGCGGCGTAAATCGCCGCAGCGACTAACCTTCACCAGCATCGACCGTCTGGTATTTGCCGGGTTGTATCGGTTGGCGCCCGGCGTGCTGGACGCTTTGAAGATCGTCAGGCCGGAGACCGTGATCCGCTGGCATCGTGCCGGTTTCCGAGCGTATTGGCGCTGGAAATCAAGACCGCGCGGCGGCCGGCCGAAGACCCCGCTGGAGATCCGTCATCTCGTTCGCGAGATCAGTCTCGCCAACCCGTTATGGGGCGCACCACGGATCCATGGCGAGCTTCTCAAGCTCGGCGTCGATGTTGGGCAAACCACCGTTGCAAAGTATATTGCGAGGGGAAGGCGACCGCCGTCCCAAGGGTGGAAGACGTTTCTTCATAATCACGCCGACGGCATCGCGTCGATGGACCTGTTCGTGGTTCCGACACTCTCATTCCGACTGCTCTACGGGTTGCTGATACTACAACACGATCGCCGCCAACTCCTATGGCTGGGAGTGACTGCGCACCCAACGGCTGAATGGATTTCGCGCCAGCTCACCGAGGCCTATGGTTGGAAAGTACAACCGCGATACATCGTCCGTGACCGCGACGCCGTCTACGGTGACGTCTTCATCCGCCGCCTTCGGGCGATGGGCATTCGGGATCGGCCAACTGCGGCGCGATCGCCGTGGCAGAACGGGTATTGTGAAAGGGCGATCGGTTCGATCCGGCGGGAATGTCTTGACCACGTTGTCGTGTTCGGCGAGCGGCATCTTCGCCATCTGCTGCGATCTTACACGACCTACTATAACGCGGCTCGCACGCACCTTTCACTCAACAAGGACGCGCCGTCGCCGCGAACCGTACATCCCGTTGGTCGCATTTTGCCTACGCCATTTCTTGGCGGACTTCATCATCTGTATGTGCGAGTTTGATTTCCGACAGGCACAACATCTGCCAGAAGCAGGCCCGGTCAGTCCTCTGCCTGCCCCTGGTGAAGCAGGCCAAGCTGATCGGGGTGCTCTATCTCGAGAACAATTTGGCATCGCACGTGTTCACGCCCGCCCGGATCTCGGTGCTGGAATTGCTGGCGTCGCAAGCGGCGATCTCGCTGGAGAATGCCCGTCTGTATAACGATCTCCAAGAGCGCGAGGCCAAGATCCGGCGCCTGGTCGATTCGAACATCGTCGGGATCGTGATCTGGGATGTTCAGGGCCGGATCATCGATGCCAACCAGGCCTTTCTCGACATGGTCGGATATGCCCAGGAAGATCTCGTCTCGGGTCGGCTGCGATGGACCGAGCTGACGCCGGCCGAATGGCGCGACGCCGACGAACAGATCATCACAGAGCTAAAGGCGGTTGGAACCCTCCAACCGCGGGAGAAAGAGTACCTTCGCAAAGACGGCAGCCGCGTGCCGGTTCTGGTCGCCCGCGCGCTTTTTGAGTGGAAACCAGACGAAGGGGTTTCCTTTGTCATCGACATGACCGACCGCAAGCGAGCGGAAGAGAAGCTGCGCGCCAGCGAACGGCGCCTCCTCGATGCCCGGATGGAACTCGCACACGTAACGCGCGTGACGACGCTGGGCGAGATGACAGCTTCCATCGCCCATGAAGTGAACCAGCCGCTCGCCGCTGTCGCCGCCAACGCCGAGGCCTGTCTGCGCTGGCTCGACCGCGCAACTCCCGACCTGGACGCAGCGCGCCGCTCGGTGGAATGGGTAATAAACGACAACAATCGGGCGAGTGAGGTAATCCGGCGCGTCCGGGCGCTCGCGAAAAAGACTGAGATTGAGAAGCTGCCACTCGACGTCAATGACGTTGTCAAGGAGGTCATCACGCTGGTACAGCGTGAGCTAACCAGCCACCAGGTGTCGTTGCAAATGGAGTTGGCGCCCGCTCTCCCCATGATCATGGGCGATCGGGTCCAATTGCAGCAGGTGATGATTAATCTGGTGATGAATGGCATTGAAGCCATGCAATCGGTCACGGATCGGCCGCGCGAACTGGTGATCCGATCCCGCCAGAACGAGCCACAACAAATGCTCGTCAGTGTGGCGGATTGCGGCGTTGGACTCTCCGCCGAGGATGCGGACCGGCTGTTCAACGCCTTCTTCACCACCAAATCCGGCGGCATGGGGATGGGACTCTCGATCTGCCGTTCGATCGTGGAGGCGCACGGGGGACGACTGTCAGCTTTCGGCAACGAGGGGTCCGGAGCAACGTTCCAGTTCGTCCTGCCCTTGCATCAAGAGGAGGCGTCGTGACCGAGCGCCCCAAAACATCGCATGAACCCGCGAGCGCCAGGGAGCCGATTGTCTTCGTTATCGACGACGACGCATCGATGCGCAGGGCGCTGAACAATCTTTTTCAATCGGTGGGTTTGGCGGTTCAGGTGTTCGGTTCGGCGCCCGAAATGCTGCAGAGCAAACTTCCGGATGTTGCCAGCTGCCTGGTCCTCGACATCAGATTGCCGGGAGTGAGCGGCCTGGACTTTCAAACCGACCTAGCCAAGGCGAACATTCACATTCCGATCATCTTTATGACCGGCCATGGCGATATTCCGATGACCGTCAGGGCCATGAAGGGCGGAGCGGTCGATTTTCTGACCAAACCGTTTCGCGACCAGGACATGCTGGATGCCGTGGTGACGGCGATCGAACGGGATCGGAAGAGACGCGAAGTTGGGAAGATCGTCGCAAACTTGCAGGCCCTCTTTGAGACCCTGACCCCCCGCGAGCGCGAGATTCTGGCTTTGGTGGCGTCCGGTCTGATGAACAAACAGGTAGCAGCCGAGATCGGCCTTGCTGAGATTACCGTGAAGATCCATCGGGGGCACATCATGAAAAAAATGGGTGCGAGGTCGTTGGCCGATTTGATCAGAATGGCTGAGACGCTCGGAATTCGCCGTGCGAAGCCCTCTGGCGTACAAACCTAAGTATGATTTTACAATCTTGATTCGCGGCCCCATCTTCGACCGGGCCGCTGTGCAGGCGCTTTGTTCCCCTCGTCAGGGAGGACCGTCTTGTCAAGGCTTTCGGTTATCTCCGTCATTGACGACGACGCATCAGTCCGTGCCGCGACGAACAATCTTCTGACGTCGCACGGGTACATGGTCCATACATTTGCGTCGGCCGAGGAGTTCTTGCAGTCGACCCACTTGAATGACACGTCGTGTGCGATTGCGGATGTACAGATGCCGGCCATGAGCGGTTTGGACCTGCTCATCCTTGTGCGCGCCCAGGGTTACCGTGCGCCGTTCATTTTCATCACGGCCTTCCCTGATGAGAGTGTCCGCGCCCGGGCGCTGAAGGCCGGAGCAATCTGCTTCCTGGGCAAGCCCTTTGCCGGACCTACCTTGATCAAATGCCTCGACACCGCGCTGGAGGCACATCGCGGCGGAGCAGACACCTGAGACGGTGAGCATCGGCGCAGCATCACGCACACCCCTGCGATGGCTCTTTCGAATGCCATCATCGTTCCTGGAGCGCGTTCTCGCGCTGCGATACCAAGGTATCGAGCGCTCCAAACTAGTACGGCATTCGAATCAACCTCCGTAGGATCGAGCCGTTTGCCAGATCAGATTAGACTGCCGAGCAGAAACCTAGAAAGCATTCGTAGCCTTCGGTGGAATAATCTTATGCAACTACCTGCGTTCACGCGCCCGACTACGCTGCGGTGGACCTTGCTGGTGGCCGGTACATTTGCGGCTTTTATCGTTGCGTTGCTCGGATTTGTCTACTTGAAAACGAAGGATGACTTGACGATGCGATCCGACCGGGTGATCGCCTCGCAAATTGGCCTCTTTGCGGAATTACCGCCCGAGCGGAGGCTGGACGCGATCAATGAGCATCTGAAGCAGGATCCGGCCCGCGTTCAGCTCGCAGCATGGTTTGACTCAAACCGCCGCAAAATCGCGGGTAACCTGGAAATCTGTCATCCGATCTCAAGGCCGATAATGCGGTGCAGAGCGCTGTGGTCGACAGGGCGGACGAAAGTGGTCGGGAGAAACAGGCGGTCCGCCTGATCGCGCGAAGTTTGCCGGACGGCGACGTGCTGGTGATCGGACGAAATGTCGATGAAGTCGGGGAGATCGCACGCGTCGTTGGTCGGGCGCTGGCGCTTGGCCTGGCTCCCGCTGTGCTTGTTTGCCTTGCGATCGGTGTGGCGCTGAGCGCCCGTGCCCGCAAGCGTATCGTTGAGGTCAGCGAGCGGGTACAGCCTCGGCCCTCGTTCCCCGACATCCGTCTATCGTGTTCCAATCGTCTGTCGCGGCGCACTACCTGCACCATAGACGACATCTGCGACCTCCCACCCTCCCCCGAGGGCGCGATAAAGATTGACGAGGTCTGTCGCGATCTGCGTGTCGCTGTCGGCAAGATCATTTTCGCTTTGCAGCAACTGGGCTTGTGTCGTGATGACATTCAGGAAGTCGATCGCACCCTCCGAGTAACGTTGCCTGGCGACTTGCAGAGCGGCCTGATTTTCAGTGACGGACCGGGCGACATGGCCGCGCCGGAGTTGCGCTTCGCGATAGGCCGTGATGGCGTTGTCGACCTCCTTCCATGCCCGCAAGACGGTTTTCTGAAAGATGATGGCTGCCTCCCGCTCTCGCGATTCGCGCAGCGCCAGGGTGCCCCGCAACCGTCCGCCTTCGAAGATCGGAATGGAAACGGAAGGCCCCAGAGCGAATGCGGTCGACGTCGGGGAGAACAGATTGGCCAGCTGCAAGCTTTCCACGCCGACGGCACCGTACAATGTCACGTCAGGATAAAAGCTCGCCACCGCGACGCCGGTCTGCGCCGTCGCTTCATGCAGTCGCGCCTCAGCCTCACGCACGTCCGGCCGGCGGCGCACCAGCGTTCCGGGCAGGCCCACCGGAACTTTGCGCGGCACGCGCGGCAATATTTGAGAGCGGTGCAACTCGGTTTCGAGCGCGCGCGGAGCATAGCCCAGCAGCAGTCCGATGACGTTAATGAACTCCGCCTCCTGGGTACGCAGTGGCGGCAGGGTTGCGGCGATGGTAGCTTGTTGAGCCCGGGCTTGCGCCAGGTCGAGCGTCGTTGCGACTCCATCGCCGAAACGCTTGTTCACCAGCTCCACATTCTCTTCGGCAAGGCGAAGATTGCGTTTCGCGATCCCAAGACGGTTCTGGGTTCCGCGCAATTGCATGTAGCCTTGCGCCAGTTCGGCGACCGCCGCGAGCGCGACGCCGTGCCGGTTCTCCACGGCCGCCAGTGTGGCGGCATCGGCGGCTTCCACCGCCCGCCGAACGCGACCGAACAGGTCCAGTTGCCATGATGACGTCAAGCCATCATGAAACAGGGGGTAATCCAAAGGCGCGCCGGGTCTGGGGACGAGCAAGGACAGCGTGCCGTTCGGGCTCTGGCGATTATAGGTAGCTGATGATTGTCCGTCGATCTGCGGGAGTCCCTGGGAGGCCGCGACCCGGCGCTGCGCCATGCTCTGGATCACGCGTTCCGCCGCGGTCCCGAGGTCCAGGTTTTGCGCCGCCAGCCTTTCGACCAGCGACGACAGCTGCAAATCGCGGAAGCTTTTCCACCAAACTATGTCGACCGCGCCCTCGACCGTCCGGCTGGGCACGCTTTCGCCATTCAGCGCCGATCGCCTCGGTGCTTCCTTCATCTCCGGGCTCTCGTAGTCCGGCCCAACGGTGCAGCCGGACAGCCCGATACCCAACATCGGGCCGGAGAGCCACGCCATCAGACGCAAGGCACGCACCAATCAATGCCCGGTCAAACGATCGCTCGATCTGCGCTGTTCGTCCACGACATCCTCCAGTCCAGTATGGATGGTGGTCTCGACCGACAAGCCCACGCGCAGCAGCTTAGCCAATGGTTGCCCGGGCGTCACCACGATCTTGACCGGCAGCCGCTGCACGATCTTGGTAAAATTGCCGGTGGCATTGTTGGGCGCGATCGGTGCAAAGGCGGTGCCGGAGGCCGGCGGCACGCTATCCACCGTCCCTTGGAGGTCGATGTCATAGGCGTCCAGATGGATGGTGACGGGCTGGCCGCTGCGGACGTGCAGCAGTTCCACTTCGAGATAGTTCGCTTCGATATAGACCTGGTCGAGCGGCACGACGGTCATCAACGTCGCGCCTGACGCGACGTAGTTGCCGACCTGCACGGACCGCTCGCCCACCGTGCCGTCGATCGGTGCCCTTATCTGCGTATAGGACAGATTGAGCCTGGCCTGTTCAAGTTGTGCCTCGTCGGCCTTGACCGCTGCCTCCGACGCGGATCTCTGGGCCTTGAGCACGTCCAGTTGCCGGCGTGCCGCATCGAGCGAAGCCTCGGCGCTGTCCAGCGCGGCCTGACCCTGCTGAAGCGTGCTGTCGGCCTCCTGGTGTTCCCGCATGGTGCCGGCTCCGGTCGTCGCGAGATTGCCGTAGCGGCGCGCGTCCGCCTGGGCGAAAGCAAGCTTGGCGCGCGCCGACGCAACGGCGGCCTGTTGTTCTGCCACGATCGACGGCTGGCGAGCCACGGTGGCGCCAATCTCATCGAATTGCGAGCTGTCGCGTGCGACCGCCGCCTCGGCCGCAGCCACGGCGGTCTCATTGTCACGCGGGTCGAGCGTTGCGAGTACTTGTCCGGTCTTGACGACATAGTTGTCGTCAACCGGCACCGTGGCGACCTGACCGGAAATGCGCGGTGAGATCGTGGCACAATGGACCATCACATAAGCATCAGCCGTCCGTACGTCCGCGTGAGGCCGAAAAATGATGTACAGGACCACCGCGGCGAAGATCGCTACGACGAGTCCGACCACAACGAAGGGCCGGCGCGGCAGAGGCTCGGGAAATTTATCGACTTCCTGCACCTCGCGGTGCTTCGACTCGCCATCCTTTGCTTGAGATAGATCGTCGTTCGTGCGCGTCGGGGCCGGGTCTGGCCTTTCGCTGCGCTTCGACTCGGCAGGCCGCGTCTCGAGTTCGGCTAAATCCTCTGCCATGCGGGTTCCCTAATGATTTGCAAAATGGATGCGCGGCGGCATGGCCCGAACCGGCAGCGTCATCACCACGACCATCAGGAGCACAGTCATGGCTCCGAGGATCAGGTAGGTGTCGCTCGTCGATAAAATCGCTACCTGCTGCTCAACGACGTGGCTGAAGGCCTGCAGGCTGCCCGGCGCGCGCAGGCGCCCGTCGGGCATCAACGGCGGCGGATACTGTGGCAGCACGCCATTGCTCTGGATCACACGCCAGCGGTCCTGGCCGGCCTCATCGACAATGCGGGCGGAATGCAATGTGTTGCGCCAACGATCGATCAGTTCCAGGAACCATGCGCCCGTTGCCTCGGCGATGGCCCGGGATGTATTCAACAGCGCCGAGGCGAGAGGGCCGTCCGCCGGGCCGGTAACGGTGTTGGTGGCCTTCATCAGAAGTGGCATGACCACCATCGGCTGACCGATCGATTGGAACAGTTGCCAGATATAAAATTGATCCCGGTTCCAATAGACCGTGAGGAAAGACGAACCGATGCAGGATGCCAAGATGAATCCCAGTCCGACGACCGTGACAAGGCGCGAATCCACCTGCTTGTAGTCCAGCAACAGCGCCATGGCGGGCAGCATCACGAGCTGCAACGCCGCGATCTCCAGCGTGATCAGGTTGGACTGCAGCGGCCGGTAACCCTGGACTTCCTGCAGGTATCGTAGGGGCACGGTGGAGCCGGATTGGCTTATGATCACAAAGAGGAACAGACCGAGCACGCCATAGGCCAGATTGCGCCGGCCGAGCATCTGCAATTTTAGAAGCGGCAAAGGGTGGAACCATTCATTGACGAGCAGCAGCGGGATGGTGATCGCGCTCACCAGCGCCAGGACGCATATGACCCGTGAGTTGAACCAGTCCAGCCGGTCTCCCTGATACAACATGGTGCTCAAGGCGCCGACCCCGATCACCAGCAGCAGCGCGCCGCGCCAGTCCAGCATCCGGAGCCGCTCGTATTTCGGCTGGTCCTGGTCCACGCAGTACCAGACCAGAACGCCGGCCAGCGAGCAGAGTGGGATCGTCTGCAAGAACACGAAACGCCAATCCACGATATCGGTCCAAAGCGCAGCCACCGTCTCGGCCAGCGCGGGCGTGAAGGTCGCGGTCAAGGCGTAGACGGCCAGGCCGTAGAGCCGAATCTTCGGCGTGAGAATGCGAAAAGCCGTGGTCATCACGAGAGGAATGATCAGGCCTCCCGCGAGCCCCTGGAGCAGGCGCAGAGCATAGATCGCCTCGATGTTCGGGCTGAACGGGATCAGCACACTCGAGGCTCCGCACAGCGCGATCACAAAAAGTGTCCAGCGCCTCAATGTGAAGGTCACCAGCAGCCAGGGCGAAATCGCCATGCCGACGATCTCGGCCGACACATACAGGCTTTCGATCCAGGTTCCGGCATCGTGGCCGATCCCGAGTGCACCGCGGACGTCGTTCAGCGCGACCGATGTAACCTGGTCATTGAACTCGGACGTCATCGCAGCGATGAGAACGCCAAAAAGGCCAAAGAACGGCTTGATATCCATGGGCTACGACAACTCATTTTCAATCAGTCGTGATCCATCCTGGCCTATGAGGCGGCACGTGCGTAGCCAGTCTTGCGGATCAATAATAGTGACGACGAAGACGTAAGAATATTAAATCTGTTTTTAATCGATCCTTCGGGCGCGACGTATCATGCTCTTTGTGTGGACGGTCATCGCGAACTTGCACAACAGGAGAAGCGAATTGACGCTAATGGTTGAGAAGACGTTCGCAACCGAGGGAATCCGCATTCCCGACAGTAGCCTCGCCCGTGAGATGCACCCGGTCATCGCCCTGGTGACGGCCGGCGTCGAGATGGACGTGCTCAAGGCTATGCAGAGTATAGCGAGGCGGTGGTGCATGCACACCCGCGTACTTTGCATTTCAAGGAGGACATTATCCAGGCCTCCTTTGATGGCATCAAGCACAAGCTGGAGACGACCTTCGTCAACGCCGACGTGCTCGCGGACAAGGACCCGCACTGTTAATCGGCGCGGGGTCCCGACGCGGATCGGCGAGCCAAGCTATTGATCTACCGAGCGGCGGAGGGGTCAATCTTGGACGCTTATTCACAGCCGCGACCGTGACGGTCTCCGCTTTGGTGAGCAAATCCCGCCCCCATTGTCATGAGGCGTGCAATTGTTCTGGCCGACGGAATCCGCTGAAGGTTTTGTGCGTCGGCCTTTTCGGCCCGTCGACTGCGGGTCGTCCATTCGCTGACAACTCGAAGGGAGCCTCGGAAGCCCCCCGCCTGCAATCGGCGCCAGAGTTCAGCTCCATTTCGACAGCCGGACGCCCACTGATCGTCGAGCCATGGCAGATGCAAGTCCAACGAACTTTGCCGGGTCCGGAAGACATCGTTACGTTCGCCGCGGATTATCTGCCGCACCAGCTTCCTGCTATAGCCTGTCTGACGCACGATCTGCTTGATCGGTATGCCGCTCTTCGACAGAGCCAGGATGGCCGCATTGGTCTCCTCGCGGCGCAGATAGCCCTCATACTGGAGGCGCTCGGCGGCTGTTAGCAGCTTGAGATCAATCGTGGTCGCACCGATGACAGTGCGGATCTGGCGCATCCATTTGCGGACGGCATCGAGGAAGGCCCGGCTGGCGTTCTCCATCAGATGCCAACGATCCGCGACCTGTATCGCGTGCGGCAGGGCCTTTGCTGTGGCTTCGCCATATATGGCTTCTGCTGGCGCAAGGGGGACGTTCCCAACGTTACCTAAGTGGCAATGAGGCACTTATTCGGTCGCGGCAAATAAGTCCCATTTGCCCGGAAGGCCTTTGAGTTCAAATGATCCGCGCTCGGAAAATCTCAGGCCGGCGCCGGCGACCAGGTCGGTGACCACGCGCGACACCAGTACTTCGTTCGCAGCGGATTGCGCCATAACACGCGCGGCGGCATGCACCGCAATGCCACCGATGTCTTTTCCCCGAATTTCGATCTCGCCGGTATGTAGACCGGCGCGCAGCGGCAAGCCGATTTGCTTTGTGGCGGATCCGAGTGCGAGTGCGCACCGGACGGCGCGACCCGGACCATCGAACGTCGCCAAAATGCCGTCGCCTGTATTTTTTACCAGAATGCCGCGGTGCTTGCTGATGATTTGCTGAGCGAGCTGATCGTGGCTATCCAGCACATGTCGCCAGTGCTTGTCCCCAATTTCAGCGGCGTTACGTGTTGACTCGACGATGTCGGT
The DNA here is from genome assembly GCA_900129675.1 of Bradyrhizobium erythrophlei. Taxonomy (GTDB): domain Bacteria; phylum Pseudomonadota; class Alphaproteobacteria; order Rhizobiales; family Xanthobacteraceae; genus Bradyrhizobium; species Bradyrhizobium erythrophlei_A. The sequence goes on from FSRD01000001.1 coordinate 5,951,115, forward strand.
AAAGAGCACGGTCGTAAGAACACGTTCCAGCTCCCCTGAAAAGTTTTGTCGATGACCAGTGACAAATTCCTCGATATCTCCATGCAATGCATCGGTATTGCCCAGCCAAGCGTAGTGGTCGCCGACGGGATACTCGATATATCGTGCATCCGTAATGTTTTGTGCAAGCTCACGACCGAGTGCGACCGGGACCTGAGCATCGGTTCGGTTATGCAGCACAAGGGTTGGAACCCGTACCGTGGGCAGGATCGAGGTGACATCGATCTTACGGTGAATGTACAGGACAGTTCTCAATGCTCCGGGACTGCTCGACAGTCGCTCGTATTTCGCGAACTGAGCGACCGCCTCAGGATTGCTCACCTGGCTAGGGGCGACACGACGTACCGTCTCGCCGGTGCCCCAGTTCTTCAACGTCTGCTCGACGTGGCTCTGCCATACGTCGTTGGGCATTCTGTCGGCCGCGGAGGCAAACCCGCCAAATAAAATGAGATGCGAAACTCGTTCCGGGTAAGTGGCGGCGAACAACACGCTCATGGGGCAGCCTTCGGACACCCCAAGCAGAACCGCGCGCCGCGATCCGATTACGTCCATGATGGCGCGCAGGTCATCCATGCGATCTTCCAGCGAGGGCGCCCCGTCTATTCTATCCGACAGCCCTTGTCCTCTTTTGTCGAATGTCACTACTCGGGCAAAATGCGAAAGCCGGCGTAGGAACGCCGTATAACCCGGCAATTCATGCAGAAAGTCGATATGGGAAAACAGGCCTGGGACGAGAATCAAGTCGATGGGCCGATCGCCCAGTACCTGATAGGCGATGCTGAAGTCGCCGCTGGTCGCGTAACGTGTCTCGGGCAGTTTGAAATTGGTCATCCGAACAGACCCAATTCAAGGAATAGATTATCAACCGGATGCGCGATTTGATCAACGGCGATGCCGAGAGGCCAGAACACGCATCACACCCTTTCCCTAAAATTGATCCAAATAAGCTTTGGATGATCATTTGGGTCGATGCGATCGATCACTGGCTTTTATTTCGCGCCTTTGAGCGCGGTCAAATAATCAACAATTGTGCCGACATCCTCGGGAGCTACCGGGGCCTCGTAGTTGTTGATCATCTTGTTGACTTCCGTTGCCCAAGCTTGCTTCGGCAGCGCTGGCTGGTTCAACACCATGCCTGCTGAGTGACAGGCGAGGCAGTTGTTGTTGATTGCATCCGACCCCGGACCTGCGGGGAACATCCTGTCGCTGTCCGGCAGGTCGATCTTTACTGACTTCAGCTCGAACGCCGAGGCAGCCCGCTCCGGAAGTTGCATCGAAGCCACGCTCAACAGAATTACGGCTGACAGGGACTTGCGAAACATGGTCAATCTCCGTCATGTCGCGGCGATATCGGTTGACTCCACGACATTGCGCATGAAGCCCGCCGGATTCCAGTTTGGCGTGTCGGGTTGCGCTACGCCGTTATTGTTGGTGCAGCGGGTCAGCAAACTGAATTTTCCTGGCGAAGGCAGTGTGAGTTGCGTCTGCCACTGCCGAAATCCATATTTGCCTTCGTCCTTTCCGAGAGGTGCCTCGCGCCAGGTCTGGCCGTTATCGATAGAGTAATCCACCCTTGCCACGCCGCTATCGCCGCCGAACGCAATGGAGCGCAACGTCGTCGGCGCACCCGTCCTCACCTGCTGGCCGGAGGTTATGTTTGTGACAAACGATCTGGGCACCATTCGATTGATCGGAATCATCTTCACGTTCGTGTCGCCCGGCTTGATGCTCGCGTGCGGTGTATCTGGAATGGTATAGGCAACTTTGGTCCAATAATTGGTGTCGGGCTGATCCAAGACCTCGATATCGTTCAGCATTTTGACCCAATAGGTCGCATACCAACCGGGCACGACGAGCCGTAGCGGAAATCCGTTCACCAAAGGTAGTTGCTCGCCGTTCATGGCGTAGGCGATCATCACTTCGCCATCGCGGGCGTGATCAATGTCCAGCGACTTCATGAAATGCGGCGCATTCGCTACGACTGGCTCTTCCAGGCCCTTAAATCGCACCTGCACGGCCCCGGGCTTCATGCCAGCCTTGTCTAACACGTCCTTGAGGCGGACGCCCGTCCAGAGCGCGTTGCCCATGGCGCCGTTCGCCCATTGCCCGCCGGATACCCGAGGCTGGAATAAACCTCGCGAGTTGCCCGAGCATTGGTTTACCGCAGCGATTTGGAAACTTGGCAATCCGTGCAGGATATCGTTCAGAGATAGCGACACCGTTTGATTCACGTGGCCGCGCACTGTCAGGGTGAATTTGTCGATATCAATATCGGTCGGGATCAACGCCCAGTGCCAACGCACGTAGAATTGGTCTACCGGGGTGAATACACCCTTGTCGAAAACCTCAAATGGCGTTTCCAGGAGTGGTGGTCGGGTCCGCTGCAGGATCATTGGCCCTTTCTGTGGAAAGGTGGTGGTGATCTGCCGCGCACCGGGCCACCGGGCAGCCCTAGATCGATGATCGTTTGTGCCCAGGAAGGCCTTGGGAAAGCCAACGCTCCGACGCCCGCCGCTCCAAGCAATTGCCGTCGTGTAACCATGGCTATTTAAACCTCCGCGACATTTGTTCCGTATATCAAACAGCGATGGCGTCGGTGGATCGATCCTACGGAGGTTTATTGGGACGTCCATACGGTGTAGGTGGCCTATACCTTTGTTTCGTAGCGAGCGCGCACCCGTTGTCTGCCGCTCGCCGCCATGACGCGGACCGTGCGGCCGTGATGCGAGCGTCTCAGGTTCCGGGCGAAAGAGGCCAGATCGAGCTCAACCGCTCGCCTCGCGGGCCACACAGTCGGAGCCGACCATGCTCAGGATGCGCTTCGAGCGTGCGTGCCGCACATTCACCCACATGGATGCCGGCGGCCGTCATGCCGACATCACTGATCGACCGCTTATGGCCGTTCGCCAATAAGCTGACCTCCGAGAGGGCCCCTGCCGCTTTGGATGTATCAAGAGTGCCGGCTTTTCTAGAGCTGGATCTCGCGAATGCACTTTGCGACAGCTTCCAGGCGCTGCCTGGAGCAGGCCTAACTTTTCTTTGATCCGGCCGCCTTTGACTTATCGCGTCCGGCGGCTTCCTTGGCGCGGCTCTTCGCGATGCGTTCTATCAATTTCACGGGGACGGGCTTGGAGAGTGATAATCTGATAGTGCCTTTCTTCACCTCGTATGCTGCAAGGTCATCCTTAAGCGCCGCTACGACGAAGTCGGTCGCAGGGTAGAGCGAGTAATGGCTTCCACCCGGCAAAGTATATGACAGGGACACCGCGCAGTTTGTAAGCCGGCATTTTGTAAGAAATTTGTTCCTCTGCGTGGGGCGCCGCCTCGCGGATGAGGTCCGATGTCCGGCTTCGGGGACAATGCTGAATACATTTGCTCGCGGCAAGTATTTCGCCTTTTGACCCAACTAAGACATCAAGCCTGATCGCATCGGGCCGGCCATCAACCTGAAAACCGCGGAGGCACTCGGCATCGATATGCCCGCGATGCCGCTCGGGCGCGCCGCCTTCTGTTCTTTGGGCGGCTTAGGGGCGCAACCTCATGGTGCGTGCTCGGCATTCACCGGCAGGGTGAACTGAAACGTAGCACCGTGGGGTATGTTTGCCGCGGCCCATAGCCGGCCACCGTGGGCTTCCATGATCGAACGGCAAATCGAGAGTCCCATACCCATGCCGGTGGATTTGGTGGTGAAAAAGGCGTCGAACAGCCGGTCCGCATTCGCGGCCGATATCCCGACTCCGCAATCCGTTACGCTCGCGACCACTAGTTGTTTCTCGTCCTGGCGGGATCGGATCACGAGTTCGCGTGGCCGATCCGTGACCGATTGCATGGCTTCAATGCCATTCATCACCAGGTTGATGATAACCTGTTGCAGTTGGACACGATCTCCCAGGATCATGGGGAGAGCCGGCCCCAACTCCATTCGTAGCGACACCTGGTGACTGGTTAACTCGCGCTGCACCAATGCGACGACCTCCCTGACGAGGTCATTGATGTCGAGTGGCACCTTCTCAATCTCGGCCTTTTTCGCAAGCGTACGGACACGCTGGATTACCGCACTTGCCCGATTGTTATCGTTGACTATCCATTCCACCGAGCGGCGCGCCGCGTCGAGGTCGGGAGTTGCGCGATCGAGCCAGCGCAGACAGGCCTCGGCGTTGGTGGCGACCGCGGAGAGTGGCTGATTCACTTCATGGGCGATGGAAGCTGTCAGTTCGCCCAGCATGGTCACGCGCGTGACGTGAGCGAGCTCCGCCTGCGCCTTGCGCAGGGCCTTTTCCGCCTGCTCCGCGCGTATCGACGCGGTGGTGTCGGTGGCAGTGCCGCGATAGCCAAGGAAACGACCTTCGACGTCGAATACCGGCTTGCCGCTGGTTCGGATATAAATTTGGGACCCGCTTTCGTTGATGACACCATAGACGAAATCCCGAAACGGCCAGTGGGCATCAAGCGCCTCCCGATGCCGGCGCCATTTTTCCGGCTCGGTCTCTAGATCGGATGCGACCTCCCATCGCGTTACCTCCTGCAGGCGGAAGAGGGGTAGACCAGCGACGTTGATATTTTCGGATATCGTGATGATCCGGTGATCCGGCCCGGTCTCCCAGAGCCAATCCGAGGCTGTCTCGGCATAATCGCGAAAGCGCTGTTCGCTGGCGCGCAACTTCTCCTCCGCTTGCTCGCGGTCGGTGAGGTCGATGACAAAGGAAACCCCTTCGTCTGGCTTCCACTCGAAAAGCGCGCGGGCGACCAGAACCGGCACGCGGCTGCCGTCTTTGCGAAAGTACTCTTTCTCGCGCGGTTTGAAGGTTCCAACCGCCTTTAGCTCTGCGATGATCTGTTCGTCGGCGTCACGCCACTCGGCCGGCGTCAGTTCCGTCCATCGCAGCCGACCCGAGACGAGATCTTCCCGGCCATATCCGACCATGTCGAGAAACGCCTGGTTGGCATCGATGATCCGACCCTGAAGATCCCAAAACACGATCCCGACGATGTTCGAGTCGACAAGGCGGCGGATCCTGGCTTCCCGCTCTTGCAGATCGCTGTAGAGACGGGCGTTCTCCAGCGCGATCGCCGCTTGAGATGCCAGCACTTCCAGCACCGAGATCCGGGCGGGCGTGAACACGTGCGATGCAAGATTGTTCTCGAGATAGAGCACCCCGATCAGCTTGGACTGGTTGAGCAACGGTAGGCAGAGAACTGAACGGGTTTGGCGTTGACGGATGTACGGATCCGCGGCAAACGGGGACTGGGCTGCGGCATCGTCGAGAATGACGCTCTCCCGGGTGCGCAGGACGTAATGGATCACCGACTCCGGCAGCACCGCAGCGGTCACCGGCTGGTCGCGCAACTCGACGACGACTGTGTCGCCGGCGGTCGCGGCTTCCGCCTCAATCCGCGGCTCAGCCCCGCGCGGAACAATCAACAGACCTCGCTCGGCACCCGCCTGCTCAATGGCCGTGCGCATCATTGTGTCGATCAGTGTTTCCAGGACGATCTCGCTGGAGACGGCCTGCGAGACCTTGATCACGGTCGAGAGGTCGAGGTGTTCGACCGGCGCCCCGATCGTGCTCGTCGGTGCAGACGCTGGTTCTTCCTCCCCGAGGTGTGGATACATCTTATCGAGTTGCCGAACCTTGCCGTTGGCTCCCCAACGGACATAGCCGTCGCGCGCGTTCCGCAGATACACATGGGCAAACTCTTCGAAGCCACGCGCCGCGTAGAAGCGCGCGGCCAGTTCGTAGGCGAGCGCCTCGTGGTGGACGAAGCCGTTTGCCTGGGCCGAGCGGATGGCCTGTTCGTATAGGCGCATCGCGTCGACATCTCGGCCGTCGATCCGTGCAATCTCGGCGCCAACCAGCGCTGCGCGGTTTTCAAAACTCTCAGGGCAGTGCTCGGCCCAGATCTGGATTTGCCGGTGATGCGCAGCGAGCGCTTCGACATGCCGCTGGCGCGCATCCGCCGCCGCGGCAGCAGATGCCGCGTGAGACAAGGCTGCGTAGAAGTCATATTCCGCGACCTCGAGATTCGACAGCGTCGACCACCGCAGCCGGCGCGCTCTCGCCGACGCATCGACGGCGGCCGCGAAGTCGCCGGCAAAATAGCGCGCCTGCGCCCTCCGGATCCAATACCAGCACTCGGCACGCGCAAGATCCGGGTTGCTGGAGAAACGATACTCGACGCGACGTTCGTCAAAGTGCGAATCGTCGAAGGAGCCGAATTGCGACGTTAACCCGCGTAGCGTTCGAACAAGCGCAAGCTGCGTGGACGCGATGTCGCCAACGAGTCCGAATCGTTGTGCGAGCGCGAGACTTTGCTCGGCCGCGCGTTGTACCTCGACAAGTGGATCTCCCGCTACGAGGAGATTCGTGGTCAACGAGTATGAGGCGAACGCAACATACGGCAGATCGCCCATCGTGTTTGCGGTGTCGAACGCGCGGCGCAGCATGTCACGGCCAGCGCGGATATTTTGCGTCCACGACAGGAGATTTCCGAAGTTGACGTAGATCCTGGCTGGAAAGCGCCTCAACCCTCGCTGTTCGACCAGGTCATAACCGAGCCGCCCGAAGCGAAATGCGATGTCGTAGTCGCCGTAGTGCCCGCCGGCCACCGCGAGAAGCGATTCATACGCATAGCATGAACCGTCGCTGTGGCCACGTTCAAGGCTGAGATTGACCACTCGGCAGACGACCAGGACGTAGAGATTGACGTCGCTGAGTGCCGCTGGCATTCCCATCTTGGTCAGGACGTCGACGGTAGCCAAGGACTCCGGGTCCGTCATCAACGGACCATGGACGAGGTCCTCGATGCTGTGGCTCCCGACCCACGACCGGATCCGCTCGTATTCGCGTCGCGCTTCGTCTTCCGTCGGTTGCTGCGACCAGTCGATACCGAGATGACGGAGGGACTCAAGACCCACGGTCACCGCGCGGCGGCTCTGATCGAGTGTCGTGTACAGATCGAGGCTCAGGCAGGCGATGGCCGCATGTTCTAGCGTAGTGGCGGCTCGCGCCGACAGCGCCGTCAAGCGGTCCTCTGCGGCAGTCAGCTCGCCGGTCAGGAATTCGCACTCGGCCCGGTGCAACTCCAGTGCAAAGGTGAGCTCGTGCCGGCGCTCCCACGAGTCTTCGGGCAGCAGGGTCGCGCCGGCCGTGAGGTAGGTGAGCGCCGAGGCGTAGGCCGTGGAAGCCTTGGCCCGCCTGCCGGCGATCAAGTTGAACTCGGCCAGCTGCTCACGTTCATCTCGCGCCGTGATCAGCGTCGCGCCGCGGTTGAGCTGATTGACTATCTCGAAGACCGACTCCTCCCGCTGTCCCGGCGGCGTCTGCGCCGCCAGCAGCCGGCCGATCCGCAGGTGCGCCTCGGGGCGCAAGTCTTCCGGGATCAGCGAATAGGCGGCTTCCTGGACGCGGTCATGGAGAAACCTGTAGTCACTGTCTGAGCGGAACACGAGTCCGGTTCGCACCGCTTCCCAAAGGTCGCCGTCCATGCCTCCCTTCGAATCCTGGTGAATTATCGCCAGGAGGGTGAACTCTGCGCTGTTGCCTATGCAGGCAAGCTGCTGCAGGGCCTTCTGCGTTCCGACAGGTAGGCGATTCAGCCTTTCAACCATGAGGCCGACCACGTTGTCGGTATACCCCTTGGTCTGAATGCGACTGAGGTCCCACGTCCAGCGGGACGAGGCGTGATCGAACGAGAGCAAGTGCTCTTCGGCGAGCGCGTGAAGAAACTGAATGACGAAGAACGGGTTGCCGGCCGTCTTCTCGTGCACCAGTTGCGTCAGCAGTACGGCATCCTCCGGCTCGCAGTGAAGCGCATCGGCGATCAACTGGCCCAGCTGCTCAGGGGCGAACGGCGCGAGCGTGATCCCCTCTATCTTTCCGCCTTCGTTCCTGATGGCTTCGAGCCTGTGCATCAGTGGATGGGCGGCATCGACCTCGTTGTCGCGGTAGGCGCCGATCAGCAGCAGGTGCCGCACGTCCGCCTGGGTCAGCAGATCCTCGAGCAGATCGAGTGTCGCCGCGTCGAGCCATTGCAAATCGTCGAGAAAGAGCGTCAGCGGATGTTCGGGCCGCGCAAAGACGCCGATGAAGCGTCGGAACACCAGTTGGAACCGCGCCTGCGCCTGCTGCGGCGGCAACTCCGGGACCGGCGGTGGTTCGCCGACAATGAGCTTCAGCTCGGGGACAAGGTCGACCATGAGCCGCCCGTTCGGGCCCAGCGCCTCCAGAAGGGCGTCGCGCCAACTGCTCAGCTCGGCGTCGCTCTTGCTGAGAAGAGGTCGCACGAGGCTTTGAAAAGCCTGCACCAGCGTCGCATAGGGGATGTCGCGCTTGTACCGATCGAACTTGCCGGAGGCGAAAAGGCCGCGCGGCGGCACCAGCGCCTTGTGCAGCTCATTGACGACGGCGGACTTGCCGATGCCGGAATAGCCGGAGACCAGCACCAGCTCCGGCCGGCCGCTGGTGACGACGCGATCGAAGGCGGCGAACAAGGTCTCGATCTCGCGCTCTCGCCCGTACAGTTTCTCGGGAATCAAAAGCCGGTCGGACGTGTCCTGCTTGCCTAGCGGGAAGGCGTCAATCCGGTGCTGAGCCTCCCATGTAGCAAGGCAGCGCCGGAGGTCGCGCTCCAGGCCGGCCGCGGTCTGGTAGCGCTCCTCGGCGCTCTTGGCGAGCAGCTTCAGGATGAGGGCGGAGACCGCGGCCGGGACAGTCTCCAGCCGCTCGCTTGGCGGCACCGGCTTTCTGGCGATATGGCAGTGGACCCACTCCATCGGATCGGCTGCCGTGAAGGGCAGTGTCCCCGTCAACATTTCGTAGAAGGTGACACCCAGAGCGTAGAGATCGCTGCGGGAGTCCACCGAGCGGTTCATCCTGCCGGTTTGTTCTGGCGCCATATAGGCAAGCGTGCCCGCGATCATCTCCGGCGGGGCGGCGGCTTGGCGCTCGCGCGGCAGACGCGAAGCGATGCCGAACCCCGTCAGCCACACGCCGCCGCTTGCCACGTCCACCAGGATATTTGCCGGCTTGATGTCCTTATGGATAAGGCCTCGCACATGCACTTGGCGGAGCACCCCCGCAAGCGGGATCGCGATGCGCAGGAAATGCGATATCTCCAATGGTCGGCCAAGCAGCCGAGCGAGCGGCATACCGCCGGGATCCTCAAGCACCAGCGTCATGCGGCCGTTGTCGTGCGTAAGCGCGACGGGTCGCGCCGCCCAGTCGGCGTCAAGTTCGGACTTGAGCGCATATTCGTGTTCAAGCCGCTCGACGCGACCGGGCGACGTATCTTCCGCGGCAGCAAGCAGGATCGGCGCCAAGCCGTTGCCGGCGCCCCGGAAGAGAGCGATGTCTCCCTCCCTCAGCGGCGAGAATACGTAGCCCAAGAGCTCCTTCACGAGGGCCTCCTGCCAGGAGGACTGCTTTGGTACAGTGATTAGGTTACGTTTGCTCTGGCCCGTCAACCAAAAACAGACGCCCAAAAATGCAACCCGCATCACGAGCGGTGCCTATTATGGCTAGACGAGTGACGAGAACCGCGCTGCAGGGGCTCCGGTGACCAACCAACGCCGCCGACCGATCGGCGTTGGCACTTTTCGGACGGCGCTCATGCTATTCGACGATCCAAACGCCTTTGCCGTTGAGGGCCTCGATTAGGTGCTCAATGTCGTCGTCTGTCATTGCGGCAGGGATCAATTCGCTAAATTGGTCGACCGAAATTTCCCCGACTTCATTGGCGAGGTTGACCATTTTTTGGATGACGTCCGACCAATCCATTTTGATCGCATCCCGCGGCGGCCTTGAACATATCTCACCGGTTCCATGTCGGGATCCCATAAGTTCAGCGGCCATCGGGAAGGGCTTGACTAGGTGCAAAAAAATGCTGCGCGCCGGCTTGGTACAGACTTGGAAAATGGTTTCGTGGCCTCATCAGCCGGCACATCAACTTTTGAATCTGACCGTTGTCTTGCGGAAGCGCTGCGCCGTTCTATGCAAACCTTGATCGCCGACCAATCTTCGGACCGCGATGCCTTATCAATTCTTCTTTAAGAGCGACAGAAGCCGCCAAGCCGTTCACATTTTCCAAAGCTAAAATGCTCCAGCAATCGTCTTCCATCGCGGACGATACACGTTTGGGGTTGCTAGAGGTTTGATGGAGTTCACACACGATACGGAATTCTTTCTTTGAATGGGTGAGACTGCTTGAGTTGCTTCCATTCCTCTGCTTCTGCTCGCCAGTATTCCATCAGTGAGTATTCCATTTCCGCTCGGGCAAGCGCAGCCAGCTCACGGCACATGGCCTCCAACGCTGCGAATTGTTTCTTTGAATACATGGGCTCTCCAGTCGTTGCTTTACTAATCATTTTCTTAACAACGACAACCGACGATGATGTAACGCGACTTGACACGTGCGTGAGTATGTTTCCGGATATGATATCCACATGATAAACCCGAGCGCTTTGGTACAATTGAGAGGTACAAGAATGAAAAATAATTTATGGAAAAAGAAGATTTGAGTTCCGTGCGAACACGAGGGAACAGGTTTTATTGCAGTAGCAGATGACGGTGGTGAAGGTATTGAGCACGTTGAGTGCGGACAGCACCATCCGGCTTTCAAAGACGCTCCGAGCGTTGACGAGCTCATTCTCCGAAACCGGCTTATTCTACGAAGGGGACCGCAGTTCGGATTTATACGGCGAGGATTACACCGCACAAAGGTCAGAAACTTGGTCAATCAACGCCCACCGCTTTTACGACCTCATCCTCCAAGGTCGGTGCACTCGCAAGCCTATCTGAACAAAGTGGCTCGTCAGCTCAACGAACGACCACGTGAGACCTTGCAATTTGAAACCCCAGCAGAGAGCTTTAGCGCCTGTGTTGCGTCGACCGGTTGAGCCGGCAGCCCAGAGACGGACACGGGAACGCACCCCTCCTGTCTGTATGCTCTTGAACGTATAACCATCGCGCCTCAGCTGGCGCTGGCGGCGACCGCGGACGTAGTTCGCGGTCGCGATCTTGAAGCGCCGCGTCGGTCAGAGCGTGCGAAGGAACTCGACCAGATCCCGCTTCTCCTCGCCGGTCAGCTTGGTGCCGAGCACCAAATTGAAGAACTCGACCGTATCATCGAGCGTCAGCAGGCGCCCGTCGTGCAAATAGGGCGGCGAATCCTTGATGCCGCGCAGCGGGAAGGTCTTGACGGCTCCGTCACCGACTTCACTCATGCCGTTGATCATCTCCGGCTTGAAGAAGCGCTCGGTCTTGAGATCATGCATCAGGTTGTCGGTGTAATAGGGCGCGGCGTGGCAGGCACTGCACCGGCCCTTGCCGAAGAAGACCTCCTGGCCGCGCAGTTCGGCTTGCGTGGCCTTGGTCGGATCGAGCCTGCCGAACACGTCGAGCTTCGGGGCCGGCGGGAAGCCCAGTTCCTCCTGGAACTCAGCCATCAAGCCGACCTGGCTGATCCGATCGAGCGGGTTCAGACCCTTCTTGGCAGCGATCACGTGGTCACCGTCGAAATAGGCTCCTGCCTGTTCAAATTGGGTGAAATCCTCGATGGTCTTGAGCGCGCGCTGCGAGCCGAACAGCCGCTGGATTTGCACGCCGCGCAGCGTCGGGGTGACGATCCGATGGCGAGATTCCTCTGGACGGGCATCGGGAGCCAGGTGCGTGGCCTTGTTGGTGTGGCCGTTCGAGTGGCAGTCGAAGCACGTTGCGCCGCGGCTCGGCTTCTCGGAGCGGCGGTCCTCCGTCAGGTTGAACTGCTGCTGCGGGAACGCCGTGACGAGCAGGCGCAGCCCTTCCAGCTGCTTGGGAGGGATAATGCCGTTAAACAGCTCGTAATAGTTCTCGATGGTGACGAGCTTGCCTTGCGTGACGTCGCCGAGGTCGGTGCGCTGATTGAGATACATCGGTGGCGGGAACTCCGGCAAGAAGTGGTCGGGGATGTCATACTCGACGTCGAAGCGCGTGAGATCGCGTCCTTCCTGCCGTTTGATCTCGTCGATCAGGAAGTGCGGAAACACGAAGCCGCCTGCCGAATGCTTCGGATGGGGTAACGGATAGAATCCTTTGGGAAACGCGTTCTGCTCGCGAATCTGCTCCGGGCTCATAGCCGCAAGAGCCTCCCAGGTCGTTCCCGCCGGAAGCTTGACGCGAACCCCTTCCTGCACCGCCTTGTTGCGGTCCATCGTAACCCCTGTGGCGGGCCGGTTGCTCAGGTCGTACCGCTCGTTGAGAAGCGCCATGTGCTCGCGCGTGACTTCGGGCTTTTGGGCGGACAGCCTGGAAAAGATCGCCGAGAACGGCTCCTCGATCTCCACCTGCATATAGCTCGACTTGCCGCGGGGGCCTTGCTGCGCGTAGGCAAAGCCGCACGCAAGGATGACGGAGGCAGCTGCCACTCCGGCCAAAAGTTTTCGGGTTTTCGCTAGGATCATCGCTCTCTCCTTGATGTTCCCCCCTTGATGGAACAGCACGACGCCCAAGCCAGGCTCGGGCGTGCGGATAGTCAGCGCTTTTCATACCGAGTTTTGGAACGGCGAATTCTGGACCTGATCATAGAAGTTGCGCCGCCTGTAGTTGCGGATGAAGTGCGAGCAGATGTCTTCGTTGCAGGTATACTCGGTCGTTTCGGGCTTGTGTTCGAAGCCGTGAAAGAACGCCTCCGCGATTTCCTGCTTGAAATTGACTCGCGGAAACTGGCTGACCACTCGCGTCCGAACGTCTTCGGGAAAGGTTTCGTACCCGACGCCGAGTGAATCCAGCGCCACGCCGTTGTATAGTAGTTCCACTTCCAAGGGCTTGTACGCTGCAATGCCGGGCGTGGTGTGAAGCGATATCGCGTCCCAAGCCGTCTGAATACGGGCGCTGGGCACGCCATGATGTTCGAGAAACTGACGCACCGCGTTTGCACCATCGACTTCGAAACGGTCAGTGGCGCTACTAAACTTCTTAAGCAGACCCAAATCGTGGAAGGCAGCGCAGATGAACACAAGCTCCACGTCGAACTTCTGTCCCGTTTGGCGCCCCATCTCGTTTGCCCAGAAGAACACGCGATGCGAATGGTTGATCAACACCGGCGTGCTGAATTCTCGCAGTAACCCGACCGCCTCACGAGTCATTTGAGTGTCGGGAACCCCGGGCTCCACATGCTGAAACTGGGGCGAAGGAGTTGGAACCGGAAGAATGGTCTTGGGACGACGAAATGTTGGCGGCTCCTCAACAGGCTGACCGGCAGCTCGCTCACTGAACTGACTACTGACTGCAATCGCACCCGCTGTGGTCGAAGACGCCTTTAGAAACGCGCGGCGATGCATTAATTTTCGAGACTTCGCTTGGATCATGGCTCTCTCCTTGAGGTTTTCCCCCTCGATGGAATAGCCCAGCGCTCGCCCAAGCGGTGCTTGGGCGTGGAAATTGTCAGCGCTTCTTGCACCGGCGATAAAGGAATGCCGGTTGGTAGGTATGCCCGCCGATAGCACGATCGTCGCCCATTACTCGCACTTGGCAGCCTCGGCGTGCTCCGTTCACAGGGCGGGTTTGCACATAAAGTAGCGCTAAAAATCGAAATGGAAGTGCGTGCCGCCATTTTTTTTCGATCTTTCGTCAGTCACACTGACTTTTTTCAAAAACCACTATAACCGCAACACACCGTATACGAGCCTCAACGAGATTCACCTCGACGGAGTTCGCGATAGGTAAGCCCCGAGAAGTTCGCGCCGATGTCGGATTCAGTAACCATGCTGACGCCAAAGCCGGCGGCGATCAATCCCGTACGCTACCCTGGGCCAGGCCTTCCAGAGCCTGTCTCCCTCCCTCCCTCAGCGGCGGGAATACGTAGCTCAAGAGATCGTTCACGAGAGCCTCCTGCCAGGAGGACTACTTTAGTACACTGACTAGGTTACGTTTCCGATCGTCGCGGCGCTTTCTTGATCAGCGCACGGGTGCGGTCAACGATGTCGCCAGTGCGCATTCCGTCCTTGACGATACAAGCGAGCAACCGCCGGACTGCTTCCGTATCTGTCGGCTGGGCGAGGAGCAGCCGCAGAGCGGCTTCGGCGTTCATGACGACAGCGCTGATCGGCTGGTTGATTTCGGCAATCGACGCCGATAGCTGCCCTAGGATCCCGACCTGGTTCGCGGACGCCAACTCCGTCTGAGTTTCGTGACAGCGCGGCTCGCTGTCGCTCGCGGGCTGCTCCGGGGCGCTCCATGCCGACTCGGGCTCCTCCGCGATGATGACGGGCGGAGGGTTCGGGTGGAACCCCTTGGCAAACACGGCTGCGGTAACGGCGCTGGCCTCGCGTACGGCGTTGGGCATGGCACACCTCCGAACTTGGGTGGTGTAGCCGCTCCCGGAGGGCGATTCCTTAGGGCCGACCTTAAGAATTATTAAATTACGGCTGTCCCGATGAGGTCGCCTGGCTGACTCTCAAAGACCACACCTGTCGCCCAGCCTACCAACCGTGGGGCTCCGATCCCGACTGGCGCAGATGCTCGCGGTGCATGGTTACCGTGAACGGTCGTACGTTTGACAATACCGGTCGGTTTCGCAGTGACCGCAGGCTATACGAAAGGCAAAACTTCAGCCTGTCTAATCCGCGAGGCCGGGGTGTCTGAAGCAAGCGCCAATCTCGTCTATGCGTGCGATCAATGGGAGATCGACCTCGGCCGGCGGGAACTCCGGTCGCGCGGGATTCCCGTGCCGCTCGGCGGCCGGGCCTTCGAGGTCATCACGGTCCTGGTGCAATCGGCCAGCGAGTTCGTCACCAAGGACCATTTGATGGAACGGGTGTGGCCGGGCGCGGTCGTCGGCGAAGGTACGCTCCACGTTCACATCTCGGCGGTCCGCAAGGCGTTAGGCCCTGATCGAGCCATGCTGAAGACGGTCTCCGGTCGCGGCTATCGCCTGCTCGGGAGCTGGACCCCTCAGCAGCGCGAAGGGACCGCCGCGCCGGTCTTTTCACCCCTGACCCGCACATCCGGAGCGCCACCGGCGAATAATTTTCCCCCGCTCATTAATCGCCTGATCGGTCGGGCCGCGGCCGCGCAGTTTGTGCGAGACCTCGTCTCTGCCTATCGGGTGGTGACCTTGACGGGCCCCGGTGGCATCGGGAAGACCGCCTTGGCCATCAAAGCCGTTCGTTACTTACTCCCCGACTTTGAAGACGGGGGGTGGATCGTCGAACTCGCCTCGCTGTCCGACCCCGGCCTTGTCCCGTCCACGGTATCCAGCACACTCGGGCTGAAGCTCGCCGGCGAGATTTCGGCGGAGTCTGTCGCTCGCGCCATTGGTGGAAGACATCTTCTGCTTGTGCTCGATAATTGCGAGCACGTCATCGACGCGGTGGCGCACCTGGCCGAGACCCTCACGCGCTTGTGTCCGCGCACCACGATTGTGGCAACCAGCCGCGAAGTCCTGCGGATCGACGGCGAGTCCGTCTATCGCGTTCCGCCGCTCGACGTGCCTGCTCCCGGGCAAGCGGCGCCGGACTACATACTTCAATACAGCGCGGTGGAGCTGTTCGTCGCCAGGACAAAAGCGCTGAACGCAGGCTTCTCGCCGCACGCCGAAGACCTCGCGTCGATTGCCACGATCTGTCGACACCTCGACGGCATACCGCTCGCTATCGAGTTCGCGGCGGCTCGCGCCGCGGTTCTCAGCGTTCAGGGGGTAGTCGCCGGCTTGCGCGATCGCTTCGCGCTGTTGACGGCCGGCCGCCGTACGGCGCTTCCGCGGCACCGGACACTTCGCGCGACGCTCGATTGGAGCCATGAGCTGCTGCCGGAAACAGAGCGGCGGTTGCTGCGGCGCCTGGCCGTCTTCCCCGGCGGATTCACCATCGATGCCGCCGCCGCCGTCATGACGGATACCGGATTCGATGCGTCGGCGTTGCTGGACGGCATCGCCAATCTCGTCGCAAAATCATGGGTGGCGCTGGACAAATCGGGCGCCGCCGCCCGCTGGACTCTGCTGGAAACGATCCGTGCCTACGCGCTCGAGAAGCTTGTGGAGAGTGGCGAAAGCGACGACGCTCAGAGACGGCACGCAGCGTTTTTTCGCGATCTCTTCGCACCGCAGGCGCGAGGCGTCAGATCGTCTTTATCGGATGAGAACTTGGCGCGCCATGTCGGAGAGATCGACAACGTTCGCGCGGCGCTCGACTGGTCCTTCTCCTCGGCCGGAGACCAGGCGATCGGCATCGACCTCACAGCCGCCTATGCGCCGGTCTGGCGACACCTGTCGCTGATGAGTGAATGCCGCGAGCGATGCGAACGCGCGCTGCTCAGTCTTGAACCGCATGTGACCGCGAACATGCCGCTGCGAATGGAGCTGCAGATAAACCTCGCGAGCGCGGTCTTCATCACGATGGGCCCCCCAGAACAGGCAAAAACTCTCCTGATCGAGGCACTCGAAACTGCCGATGCGCTGAATGATCTCAATGCGCAGGCGGGGGCTCTGTCGATGCTGATATCCATTTACTTCTCTCGCGGGGAATACGGTAGGGCGCAGATCGCGGCGGAACGGATCGAGCAAATTGCTCATCGTATTGGCGACCCGATACACCTCCGCTTCGCCTATCAGCAAATGGCCGCCACGCTTCTCACGAGAGGCAGATCTCGCGAGGCCCAGCAATATTTGGAACGCGTTCTTCGATCTCCCGCCGCGTCGGGGGATCCCCGAGACGCGATTTATTACAATTCGAACGACCATGCGGCGGACCGGGCGACGTTGGCTGGGGCGCTCTGGATGCAGGGTTTCGCGGAACAGGCGGTCAATGAGGCTCGCCTGAGCCTGAAAGAGCTGCAAGGCGCAGATCACCCACTCCTGCTTTGTCGGACACTGTACGGCATCAGCCGCATGTCAACGATGACAGGTGACTTCGCAACCGCCGATCGGGAGATCGCGCGCTTGATCGAGGTGGCCAAAGGTTCGAACGCGCACCTCTGGGAGACCGCGGCTCACTTCCTGAAAGGGAAGTTGTTGGTCGAACGCGGCGAGTTCGCGCAAGGCCTGCTGGTGTTGCGCGATGCCTTCGAGACGTCGGACCGAACCGGGTGGCACATATCGTATGAGGAGTACAAGGGCGCTCTCGCGTTAGGGCTTGCCGGGACAGGGCGGCTCGACGAGGCTCTCATTGCCCTGGACGACGCGATGGCGACCGACCGCAAGGGCGCGGACGGGCGCGGGTGGTATGCCCCTGAGTTGCTCCGCATCAAAGGCGAAGTTCTGCTCCAGCAAGCGGCCGATCAACTCGTCTTGGCGGCCGAAGATTGCTTTACCCAGGCGGCCCAAATGGCCCGCGAGCAGGGCGCTCTATTTTGGGAGCTGCGGGCCGCCCTCAGCGTTGCCCGTTTGAGGGTGAGTCTAGGTCGCCACTACGAGGCTAGAGCACCGCTTGCATCGGTTTATGATCGGTTCACCGAAGGTTTCGCGACCGCGGATTTGCAGGCCGCCCGCACCTTGCTTGACGGGCTGCCGCCGTAACGCATGACGTTGGGAGAAGCGCGGTGAGTGCAGACTCCCTTTCGCGTATCGTCGCCGCCGCACTGTCGGATTCGTTGGGGGTGCCGGTGATTGTCGATGCCAAGCCCGGCGCAGGCGGCAATATCGCTTCGGAATTCGTATCGCGCGCGACACCCGACGGCTGCACGATCATCCTGCTCACGGGTGGTCACGCCGTTTCCATTCCGGAGGGCTATAGCCCGAATACCCGACGTGATAGGCATACTAGACAAGCGGCCATACAATCGCGAGCCCCACTATGCCTGCGAAGACTGCCTCGCGCGGCTCCAATACCCCATGCCACTCTGGCTCTCTCATCGCGGGTCCTAGCTACTTTCCGGCGCAAAATTGACGTTTCCGGGATTGAGGTCAGTTGGTTGCCGCAAAACAAAACCCGCCGGGGTGAGCGGCGGGCCCGAGTTGGCTTAGATTGAGGCGCCTACTGGACGGATTGTTTTTCCATTGTACGACCGATGTTGACGATGTTGTCGGCGATGACGCCGAGCCCGACCCAACGCTTCATTCCGGCGTCGCCCTTGTATCGGCAGCGGTTGAGACCGTGTCGCCGCTTGGAGACGCTGATGCGTCCCTCGCAGCCGGTCCGCCATTTCTGTCCGTTGCGGAACCAGCGCTTCCTCTGCTCTCGTTTGCGCTCGGGGCTCTTGGTCGAACGGTTGGGAATGCAGACGCGCTTGACGCCCTGGGCGTTCGCTGCTGCCTCGTTCTTGGCGGAGTAGAATGCGGCATCTGCTGCCACCATGTGCGGCGGACGCCCCAGCATTGCTCGATGCATCTCGATGGCGGCTATCAGCAGGTCCGAATCGCTCGGACGCCGATCATAGACCTCGTAGTCGATCACGATCTGGTCCTCGGCCTCCTGCAACTTCACCATCTTGCCGAACTCGTTCGGCTTGCCGGCCTTGCCTTTGCGAATGATCTCCGTCGATGGCTCGAACAGGCTGAGTATCTTGCCTTCGGCGTGTGTGTCGCCGCGGAAGATACGCGCTCTCGTCTGCTTCATCACTTGCTTGACCAGCGGCACCATCGCGTCGAGCTCCTGGCGCAGGCCTTCGAGCACCAACTGCTGCAGGACGTTCCTTGCGCGCTTGGTTCCTCTGGCGACCTCTTTGGAGAACCGCTTCGCCTGTCCCACCACTCGGCTGGTCGCATTGAGCAGCTTGCCATAGGATCGATTGAGCTTCTCCCGGCTCTGCTTGGCTCTGGAGCGCGCCGCCCGGGCGATGTCCAGGACCCGCAGCTTCACGCTGCGACTGCGGTCGCGCAGCTTGGCGCCAGTCTCGCCGGCGATCTTGCCAATCCTTTTCATGGTGCGGATCAGAACCCGCACGCCATCGCCCAACAAGCTCGAATCGGTCGGATAGTGGACGTTGGTCTCCACCACGGTGGTGTCCACGCGCATTCTGCGCCCCGCTGCCAACCCGTTGGCTTGAGCCAGCTTCACCAGCCTTTGGTGAATCTGCTTGACCACCTCGGGCCCCACTGCCAGACCCCAACGTCCCATCGTCTTTGCATCGGGTGTCTTGCCGGCGCCGACGCGGGTGAAGTCGCGGTACACCAGATTGGCGCGCACCTCGCGCTCCAGCACGCCATAGCTCCAGTTGCGGATGTGCTTGAGGATCAACAAGCGCAACACCATCTCGGCCGGCGCGCCCAACCGACCGCGACCGCGGCTCTTGGGATGCCGCCTCGCCAGCGCTTCGTACACTGCAGCTACGATCTGTTCATCCGCCAGCACCCGGTCGGCGTGTTCCATCCAACCTTCGCGAAGATCGCTCACTTCTTCGGCGATCAACCCGTCGCCAAAGCTGAGCTGCGCTCGGCGCATCTCAATCACGCTGTCCTCCCGAGCGCCTTCGACGCGGCTCTGGACGCAGCAAATCATGATTGAGTTCGCAAATGGTCTCGATCGATTGCTTCAGCTTCTGATAGTTGCTCAGCCAGCGGCGAACCTCGGCGACGCGCTCGCGACGCACGCTGAGTTGCCGCGTGCGTCCACCAGCATAGGTGACCGTCAGAACAAACACCCGGTGCCCTTCGCCACGCGCGCATTTCGGGCAGTCTTTGGTATGTCGGACGGTGCGCTCCAGCAGCGAGCCACGCAGCAATTCGCCGGTGACCGGCAGCTTGCCGACAAGCTTCTCGCGCGCTCGAAGGGATCGATCTCGAATCATTCACAAGAATGAATCAGACCGCAGTCGCCCCTGTCAATTTCAAATCTGTCCGACCTTGCAGTTTTCCATGCCCTGAGCGATTCTCCCGCAACAACCGAGCGCTTCAATTTTGCGCCGGAAAGTAGCTAGTTTCTGTCGCGAAACGCCTGTTTTTGTGTCGGGGCATGCCATTTCCCCAATAAAACCGGGGTGAACTGACGTCGGATGCCGGCATTTTCCGGGGCAATTGGACGCCGATTTTCGTCGCTATATCACCGAGCGCCATTGGGGGGCGAGTTCGGTTGCAAGATAGTGCGGCGGATATCTTTGCGCCGCAAACGAACTTGAGGGATGTTGTCAGGCGGCTTTTCGTCTGCGCGACGATCGTTCCGCCAACAGGGCTGCAATCTTCATGAGGTTGTTGGCGAGCACGGCGGCTGCAACCCACAGCTCAAAGCGGTCGCGACCTTCGGCGAGACAGCGCTTCATGCCACGGCCGCGGAACAGCACCGAGATGCGCCCCTCGATGCCCGCGCGAAAGCGCTGGCCGTCCTTGAACTCCCGGCTCTTCTCATAGGCTTGGCGCTCGGGGGTTTTGGTGCCGCCTGTGTGTACCGAAAACCCTATCCGGGTTTATCGAATGATAGAATCGGCTAAGTTGGCGCGATGATCGCGCTGATCTGCTTCGTTCTGGCCGTGCTGGCCTCGCCATTCAAGTCGAACATCCGGCTTGAGGCGGAGAATGCAGTGCTTCGACATCAGCTGATCGTCTTGCGACGCAAGCTGAAAGGCCGGGCTCGCCTCACGAACAACGACCGCTGGTTCTTGGTTCAGCTGTATCGCTGGTTCCCGTCGATCCTTCCGGTTCTCATGATTATTCGACCCGAAACGCTGGTGGGCTGGCATCGGGCCGGCTTTCGCCGCTATTGGCGTTGGAAATCATGTCGACGGGGAGGGCGACCGCAGATCGAGACAGAATTGCGCGCGCTGATCCGGCAGATGAGCACAGAGAATTTGCTTTGGGGTGCGCCGCGCATCCACGGCGAACTGCTCAAGCTCGGGTTTAGCGTCGCTCAATCGAGTGTCGCCAAGTATATGGTCAAGCGACGCGGGCCTCCAAGTCAGGAATGGCGGACCTTTCTGCGAAACCACGCGCCGGACATCGCCGCCATGGATTTGTTCGTAGTGCCGACCATTGGCTTTAAGCTGCTGTATGGCTTCGTCATCATCCGGCTTGATCGCAGAGATCTCGTCTGGATCGGCGTCACAACCAACCCGGCGGCGGAGTGGGTTGCACGTCAGATCACCGAGGCTTTTCCTTGGGATGGCGCTCCGCGCTATATGATCCGAGATCGAGATCGAATCTACGGCACTGTCGTCACGCGCCGACTGCGTGCCATGGGTATCCGAGACAAGCCAATTGCACCGGCCTCGCCTTGGCAGAACTGCTTTGCCGAACGGCTGATCGGATCGATCCGGCGCGAGTGTTTGGACCACATCATTGTCCTGGACGAGGAACATCTGCGTCGGATTCTGAAAAACAATGCGGACTATTACAACGGCGTGAGAACGCATCGGTCATTGAACCAAGATGCGCCTGTCTCTCGCCAGGTTCAGCGATCCGGCGTCATAAATTCGCGCGCCATACTGGGCGGACTTCATCGTCAATACGTTCGGATTTAGATTTTCGGTACACACAGCCAGAAGTCTCTTGAGGGCGGGGCGGTCGAGGTTGCCGCCGGAGTAGGCGGGGTCATCATAATGCTGCGGGAGGGCCCTCCAGCCCCGCGAGGCTTGGCTCTTGATATAGGCCTCGCAGGCGTCGCGTTGAGCGTCCAGCGAATTGAACTCTTGCTCCAGGCCATGTTCGGTCGACTTGCGGGTGTAGATGGCGCAGCGGAACATCTTGGGCTCACCTGCCATTGGTGCCCTCTCGATTGGACCCTGACCGCAATCCGGAGCACCGCGGCCCGTTCCACTTGGTCCCGGTGATCCCGGTGGCGATTTCGGACAGGCTGGCAAAGATCTCTCCGGCGTAGGCAAATCCGTCAGTCATCACCGTGACGCGGTGGCTTTTCCCCTTCCACATCCGGATCAGTTCGGAGCCAGGCTTGATCCGTCGGGGCAACATGGATCGATGTTATACCGTTTGGAGCAAACCAATGAACACTCCAACCTTGCGCCGTGATGATCCGGATTATTCGGGTTTATTTCCTCTATCGTTGTTTCCAGATCTATGATCGCCTCGTCGTCCACAAACGAAACTCCATTCGGACGATGATCCGCTATAAAGTAGCTGAACTTACCTAGGACGATGTTTGCGATAAGACTGTGCTCTGGAGTCTGCTTGGACTTCCTCTTGCTCATTATCGTTTTTCCGATCTGATCGAATGCTTGGCCTGAACGACGTTACATCCAAGACGGCCTTATACTGAGGGACAAATGATAGAAAGTAACAATAGATCATCAGTTGGCTGTTACATCGTCTGGAAAATCTTCCATCGACCCTAATACGCGGATAGGCAATCTTACCGTCCGGCTTGGCCCGTGGCGGCAGTCAATTCGAGGCGTTGAGTTCGTGGAGGTGAAAGCAACTATCTCGGTCAACTCTTGCACGGAGCTCTTTGGGGAGGACACGCTGCCATCGGCGTTTTGCCCGACAACGAGACCGAACCCGAAGCAAATCAGGCCTGGCGACAAAAGGTGAAACGGCTCCATCCAATCGCGCAGACCGAAGTACCGCTCGAAAGTATAGAGACCGTCGCCATGGTTAAGCTCAGTCACATGTTGCAAGAGGCGATGGCTAATCAGCGACATCATGCCTGAAGCGACGGGATCAATCTTTTCTCTGATCTCTTTGAGATGTGGATAGATGCAGATTACACGCATTTGGTTCTCCTTGGTTCGCATTCTGCTGCGCCGGGGCGCATTCACCATCCCGGATAAAGAGCGACAAGCGTCGCCCAGTCGCCGAGTACGCCGGCGGATTTCATGAGCTTGATCGCATCAGCGGCGTGCCACTTGTTAGGAAGATGTTTGAGCCAGAAACAGTTATTGCTACCGACGTAAAGCCACATGATGGTGGCGACGATCATCTGACGCGCGGGGGAGAGGCGCTTGTATGCATCGCGCCAGACACGAATGGCGTCATCGTTGACCTCGTGGGAGTCCCAATCAACGCCGTGTGGCCTGATGTCGTTGCCGAAATTGGCCGGATGCTCCGGATAGTGGCCGTAAAACGAATTGAGGTCGTAGCGGTCGATCACCTTATGAAGGTGCACGATGAACTGAGCAGCATCGCGCCAGGGCGAGATTCGCTGCCCGCATACAGCGGCTAGCGCTGCGGCCTCGCAGTAGTCCATGTCGTTGCGTTTCAAGACGACGTCGGCCAGCGACAAGTCGGGAAAGCGTCCGCGTGCGAAGGCCGGCGAAATGGTCGCAAAAGCGGTCACTGCTGCGGGCACCGCTGAATGATGGATGTCGGCGTTCTCGGCCTTGGCGAAGTCGCTGAAAGTCGCGAAGCCGCCAGGCGCGATTTCGGTGCCAAAACCGTCCAAGACTTCTGTAAGAGCATTGTGCATTTGAATTTCCGTGAGTTGAGGATGCAAGTTGGGACCGGAAGCTAGGGCCTCCCGTGCGTGATGGGGGGAGGCGCCACTGCAACGGCGGCGCCTCGAGACAATGAGTGCTACTTGCCGGTGTCCACCAAGATTGATAGAGGCGTGCGAGCTGCTTCCCTCCGCATCTTGTCCACCATGCGCACGATCTTCTCTTCGCGCAGTGCGATCACCTTTTTCTGCGCCTTCTCGCGGCCCGTTCTCGTACGCTTGGCATACTTCTGGACCGTGCCTGCGAACAAATGACCGCTCAAGATCATCATCTCGTTTTCCGTGCAGCCGGCTTCGGCCGATTCGGTGATGCCGCCGTGACGGAAGGACGTGAACGTGCACACCTCGGGCAGACCGGCTTCGTCCAGGATCTCGCGCAACTCAGGGTAAAATCCCGTCGCCATGGTGCCATCGGGGCGGCCCCAGGGTTCGTCGAGCGTGCCGTCCTTCGGGATGAGAATCCCGGTGGTGCGATCGCCCTTGCACTCGTCCAGGCGTGCTTCGAGCGCCTCGTAGAGTGGCTTTCCGTCCTCGTCGTGCAGATCGATCCACGTGGCCCGCTTGGTCTTCCAATGGGTGATTAGCATCTGGAACGGTCGGTCGGCCGGCTTGTAGTGCTCGACCATCAGCCGCGAGCCGATCGATTCCACGCGGATCTTGAGATCGTAGGCGGTGAGGCACATCGTGCCGATGTTCCGGCGCTTCTTAACGTTGGCCACCACGAGCGTCTGAATGAGGTCGTCAAAGTCCGCTGCGTACGTTTCCTTCTTCATCCGGGTCGCGAACTTCTGTCCGGCGAACGGATTCTCGGACGGGGTCAACTTGTAGATACCTCGCGTTGCGTTGAATGCCGCCTTGAGGGCTTCGAACATCAGTTCGGCTCGGCGGGGCCGCACGCGGCAGTCGAAGTAGGCCTCACCGATCTCCGGATCGGTCTTGGGCGTTCTGACGACCTGGAATTCGAGACGCAGGCGGCGGGCCTCGGCAGCATCCGCCTGCTCGATCGTCAGTGAACCGAAGCGCAGCCCCTCATGCGGCCCGGAGCGCAGCACGTGGTTCGCGCCCTGTTTGAGAAGGCTCTTGACCATCTTCTGAGTCTTCTCACTGCAGTTGGTCAGAAACGTCGATGTCGGTTCAGTCATATAGATGTGGAGCAATTCATCCACCGTGCCCGGAACGGACGCGAGGGAAAGGTGTAGCGCCGTCGAGCCGCTCTGAAATGCTCGCAGGCGAGGGAGCAGGTCATTCTTGACCCTGGCGATCGCCTTTGGCACGTCAGTTCCGAGCGCAACACAAGCGGGTTTGAAGCCGGCTTTTCGATCCTTACTTGAAGCCTCCCAGCGGAGGTAGTCCACCCCGGTTGCTTCCGAGGTATGAACGCGAGTGTAGGGAGGCAGAGCGATAGAGATCGTATTCACGGATGTCCTCATTGGCTGATGCATCGACGTTCGATGCGATTACCAATGAGTATTCTATTTTTTAGGAATGGTCCATGATAACTGCTATCTTTGGTTAATAGTGCCCGCTCGGTAACCCTCAAGTTGTTTTATTATCGGTGAACCTCACGGCCAGAGACTCATCGCAAATGACATGCACTGACCCCAATACTCGTCGGAATGCGACGGTCCCGGGTCGGAAAAAGCATCGAATTTGCCGAGAAAAACAGCAGTCGAGGAGGGATTTGAACCAGCGTTATCCGCGGCTCGAATCTCGAAAACCCCTGAAATTACAGGACTTCACGAATTTCCATTCCAACAAGAATTGGGTGGAATCCTGTGATATGCAGCTAAAACTGTTCTTCAAAGTCGGAATGAATCCAAGGACTCGTTCGACAACTCGAACTCACTCGAACAGTAGATTTGTTTCGCCGCCGAAGAGCGCCAATTGGTAATTATCGGTTGAGCATTATCGGCAGAATTACCGGCGTTACTGATCAGACTGATGCTTCATTACCGGCCTTTAAGCCCCTCCTGAGTAGATTGCCAAAAAACAGGGGGCGTTAATGGTTGCCAATCCAGATAGGGACGCCAGGATGGAGAGCGCTTGTCGTGCGCTATTCGAGTCCTATGGGGATCAGTTCACGGTCAAGCAACTGACCAAAGAAGCCAAGGTTTCCGCAACCGTTGCCACACCTTGGCGAAGAGATTGGTTGGCGAAGCGCCAACTGACCGGCACGGGGCACAAAGACAACCTCGCCAACTCTGCGTCCAGCAGCCTCCCAGCTTCGGAGAGCGCAGAGGCGATGCTCCCCGGACTCCTCAAGCTGGCCGCGTCGTCGCAAGATCATGTGACTACCTTACTTAACTTGGTAAATGCGCTGCTAAGTCATCTTCCCAAGGCGCCAGGTGCTACACCTTTAATCCAGGCCATGCTCGCGCCGAACATCGTTCCAACGACGATGGACATGACGGGGCCGGACGGGCCGGATGGGCAAATCGACGGCGAACCACCGATCAATCAATGGTCTTCGTTAAGTCAGAGCCCTGAGTATCCTGCCGAGCGACCGACGGTCGCTACGAAATTGAAGGCGCCTCCGATCCGGAATGAACGGAGGGCGGACGGACCGGATAACTCAAAGGCCGACGCATCTCAATCTGTCGTCGAGTTTGGCCAAGGGGCCCTGAGTGCTGACACGGCTAAGGCGAAGGGAGAAAGTACTCCTCAACCGAGCTCCGCCGAAAGTCAGCCCAAATCCAGTGATCCCGTGAAGTCTGTCGCCAAGTCGACCCAGACACAAGAGAGCGCCGTACTATCGAGCATAAATCACGAACAGCGGACGCAGATCACAATCCAGGCCGCGCGCAAAGTCCTGGTTCAGGAGAAAGGCCCGCTAGCCAGTTTCGAAATTCACCGTCGCATTCCGACCAAAGCACGAGAGCTATATTCGATCGGACACCTTAAGACAGTTCTCCTGCGGGAGGACTCGGTGCTTCGCTTTGAAAAGGTCGAACGAAAATTTTGGCTAACGTCTACAACTGTCTTTGGGAGGGAATTGGAAAAACCAATCGCTGCGTGGGAGGCGGCGCTTCGCGAAGCAACCCATATACTAAACGATGCAGCGATTCCCGCCGAAGTGACCACGATTTACGCAGCACTATCCGTCGAACTCCGGGCTCAGCTTTCTGTCGAATCTTTCTTAAACGCGATGAAAATACAAGGAAGAACCGATCAGACTTTTTTGCAAATCGCTAACGGCAACTGGCTCTTGAGAGAACATGCTGACGCAGCGTCAATTGGGGTGCCTCGCCGCCGGCCGCTTGCAATGTTGCCCGAGCTAGAAAAGGAGGCTCAAAAGATCATAACCGAGAATGCGTGGTCCATGACTGCCGCACAAATTCACAAAAATTTATCCGACGGCTTGCGCTGGCACTACGATCCAAACAAGTTCTACCGCTATATAAACAGGCTTCCAAAGACAATTTTTGTCTTGAACGATGATGATCGCTGGCATTTGGCTAACGATTTTCGAAGTGGACCTCCGCCAAAAAAACAAGATGTAAAGTCTGCGCGCGCAATTCGGCAAGCCAAAACGAAGCTTGCCGTGGATGCTGCTTTGAAGATTCTAGTCGAGAGCGGTCAAACAATGACGTTAAGTGAGCTTTTCGATCTGATTGGAAGCCCCGTGGACAGGAACTCCTTCCGCAGAGGGATGAACCAGCGACGAAAGTCTATGTCCGCGCTGGAGCGAGTAGCTGAGGGCCTCTACAGGGTAAAATAGCCAATCCTAGCGAGCTGCGAGTCGCTTGACGCGACGCCGAGTTTTCAAGGCAGGTTCGGCTAGACAGAGGACAGCAGCGTTAAAAGCGGATCCGGCGATGCGTGTGGCGGTCAGCAAGGTTGCACCGCAGTCAAAAACGTCCAAGGGATCAAAAACCAGTTCCTCTTTGGGTTGGCTCCCGGCTACGGAGGCGAGCGACCCCTTGATTGACCAGGTGCTATAAAATCTCGTTAGAGTTCTCCTAGGCGACACGCGCGCTTTGAGGATCGCAAATCCGCCTGCCCGCCGGCTATCCATGCCGACTGTGAAGCTAAGCGCGTCGAGATCAGCCATCGGATTGAATTTCACCAAGTGCACCCTCTGGCGCTCTTCGTCAGTCTCGTCAGTCTCGTCAGCGTTCTCCTCCTCTTTATGTTTCTCGAATGATTGGGCTAAAACGGCAATCAAACCATCCCGAAGTGTGGTCGGTTTTGCTCTTGTAAACAAACTCAAACTAGCCCTCATCCCTTCGATTGCTCCGCTGTAACCAGCTACTATTGACATTATATGCGGCATTCCCAGGAGGAATTTCGTCGTATCGGCGATTTGCGATGTAACGGCACCGCTCGCCAACGCTGTAAGAACTACGGCGGCATCTTCCTTCGCCATCTCGGCAGCACTCGTTCCTCGCCCCGCTTTCGTGATCATGTCTGCGGTACGGAGAGCTTGGATAGCGACAAGACCCGAACTGTCTGGGAGACCTAGTGCGGCGGCCATCGCCTGGGATAATCTTCCGGAAGAAGCCATGTATATTTCTGCTGAATGAGTAACGGATAGAGTTGCCGGTTGAAGGAGCCTACTTTGGCGAGTGCCTTCACCGGAGCTGCCAGCAATGATAAACAGATTCCGTTAACGTTTTGGAAAGTTATGGCATGGTTGGCATCGCGCATTACCTGCCGGCAACAAATGTCCAGAAATGCAGCTGAACTCCAGAAAAGCAAAGACTAAGATGCTTCGCCGGGCATCATGATCGTGGCCGCAACAAAAGTGTCGAGAACGCCCTTATACCATACCGGCTCCGTTATCCGGCCTCGATGGCGTAGCGCACCCGGGAATGGAACGTACCCACTCGCGATCGCTGCGCATAAATCTTTGGTGTTATCGTAATCTAGATATGCCGCGGCCATGTCCGCCCGCATCTGTACAGGCCACGTGGGCCCGCTCGGATATCTAGCCGCTACGTTCTTGACGTAAAGGTGCTTGGGCGACGTCGATGCATTCGGTCCCGTGCGTGAATCGGCCGGCTCCATGCCGGTCGACGCCGGAAGTGCCCGTTGCATCGATCCCTCCCGGGAGCGGGCTGACCGAGTAAACACGTACTTAGGCTTTCCAGTCGACTGCTCGCGTAATTTTTGAGTATCAATTCTTGGCATCTGTCGTCTCCAGATTTATTCTCCGGCGTCGCTTTTTGATCGGTTCAGGTAGCTGGGGTCGGCTTTTCGTTGTCACGGCGGTGCCAGCTTTATTGTCGTAGGTACTGAGCTTCTTTTGTTTTGCGTAGGCGGCTTTTTGCATTGCGGGCCGGCTTAAAGATTTCAACCACTTAGCTGCTTAAACGGGAGCGACGGCGTCACCACAACGGCCACGGTGTGAGACCAAAACGAGCCGTCGGTCGGTCGACGGACATGCTCATAGTCGTGAAGGTGGTCCACTAACGCCAGAAATGGGCTCACGGTTCATGGTCACCGGCGCCGTGACAAGTGTGGACGGCCGGGCAGACGGTTCACGCCGCGGACGGTTCCTCGCCCGCCTCGATCATTAGCACGTCCAGGCTTTCGATCTCCTGCATTGCGCGGCCCGCGATGCCCTGCAGGTCGCCGTAGAGTCCGGCCGTGGAGTCGAGCACGCCCTTGAGCTGTTCCTCGCGTTTGGCCCACAGCCGCATCATCAGCTTGCGTTCGCGATCGAGGTCGGCCTGCATGTCGGTGAACTTCTCGACGATGGCGTCGATGCGGTGGCGGAAGCGGGGGCCGGTGAGATAGCGGTACACCAGTTCCATCTTGGTCTGCTGGCCTTCCTGGGTCTGGCGGCTGCCGGCGAGCTCAATCAGCGACTGGCGAATCACGACCGCGAGCGGGACGGCGAAGCGTGGGTCCGAGACCCAGACGTTGTCGATCAGGTCGAAGTTTTCAATTCCCGGGGGCAGGGCGGTAGAGACAATCATCGCGATCTCCGCCTTCGCGAGGCGCTGGTCATCGCGCAGTTTCCCGAGCCAGGCGTTGTTCCAAATCTTCGTACGTTTGGACTCCCAAATGATGGTGCCGCAAACCTGCCCATTGGCGCCGAGCACCCGGTGCACCACGTCGCCTCCAAACTGACCCTTGGCAACCGGCTCGATCAGGTCACGCGGGAAGCGGCGCCGAAGCAGGGATTCGAGTTCAATCTCGAGCGCTTCGCCCTGCAATTGCTGCGAACCCTGTTCAGCCTTGCGGCGCAGTTCCTCGATCTGGCGCTGCATCCCGGTAATCTGAATTTCTTTCTCGGCGACCTTGGATTTGAGGACGTCCTCGGCCTCGATCCTGGCCTTGGTGTGAACGGCGGCGAGGTTCTCCTGCACCCTCTTCTCCACCGTGAGCTCGACCTCCCGCCTGGCATCATCAAGTTCGCGCTGCTTGCGCATGACTTCGGCGTGGGCTTGCTGGGCCTCGGCGAGCTTCGAATTGTTGGTGGCAAGTATCTGCTGCAGATCCGCAAGTTGCCGGTCGCGCTGGCCAAGCTCTTCGGTCAGGGCCAGACGCGCCTTTTTGGCTTCGGTTTCCACGATGGCGGCGCGTTCCGCCTTCAGCTTGGCAGCGACCTGGTCGTCGATGGCCTCGCGCGCCTTGGCGAGGTCTTCCTGGGACTTCTTGAGACCGGCCTCCCGCCGGCCAAAGTCGGCCTCCCTGACCGCAAGCTGCGCCTCGAACTGCTTGCGTGTCTCGGCAATCAGAGGGGCGGCCAACGATTCGGTCAGCCGGATCTCGGTGCGGCAATTGGGGCAAACAATCTGGGGGTCGGTCATGCTGTCGGTCCTGTTCGTATTGGCCACAGGTTTATCGCGATTTTGGTCAGCGCGTATAACCGGGGCGCGCGTTGTCCCCGGCAATCGGGGCAACGGCCACGGTCGCCGCGGCGGTGTCGGTTTCGGCGGCTCGTCCGTTCCGCTGGACATGATCAGTTCTTCGTGGCGCGAAGCTCGCGCTCGCGCAGGACAGCTTCGATGATGCGGCGCAGGCGGCGCACCGAGCCGCCGCGCCAGTGGTGCGCAACGGCGGCATGCTCGGCACCATCGAGCGGTGGCATCCAGCTCTGGTCGAGGCCGCGTTCCTTGGCGAGGTCCGCAATCACCGCCGGCAACAGGGCATCGAGATCGCCCGCGCTGGGCTTCGGGAACATCACCACGCGCATCCGGTCGCGGATCGGACTCGGAAGCGGATCCAAGCTGTTGGCCGTCGCCACGTAAGAGACTTGGGACAGATCGAGGTTGGTCTGCAGCGCGGGATCCGGGTAACGGACACTTGACTCGGGCTCAAAAAACCCGAGGAGACAGTCCCAAAGCCGTCCGTAATCGCTGCGCGTCCCGGACTTTTCGATCTCATCGATCAGGACCAGCGGATTGGCGATTCTGCCGGCGGCGACGGCGAGAAGCGGATGACAGGGTTCAGCCGAGTACCAGCGCCGGTCGGTGCCGCCGAATACCGCGCCGTCGGCGCGGGACGCGTCCACACGCCAGACGCTCAGGCCGAGGACCTCGCCGAGGCGGCGGGCAAATCGAGACTTGCCGCCGCCGGGATTGCCGACCAGGAGTAGCGGACGGAGCACGATCGTGGTGCGGCCAACGAGATCGGCTAGGGCGAAGTCGATTACGTCAACGGCATAGGGGAATTCGAAGATCAGCGCATTGCGTATCTGATGCAGCGGCGGCACCTCGACCAGCGGCAGGGCGGCGTTGATGACGCTCTTCAGCGGCCCCAGAATGTCCTTCAGCTTGACGTTCTTCATCTCTTCACTGCTCAGGCGAGCGACCACGAGATGGCAGTCGGGAATCGCTTCCGCCGCGGGAGAGGAGACCTGCTTCGCCTCGGCGGCCTTCTCATCCGCTTCTTTCTTGCTGCGCTCTTCCTCCTCCTTTGCCTTTCGTCGGACTGAAGTCTTGGCGGCGGCGATGCGGCGCTCTGCCATGTTCGCGCCCAGGATGCTCGCGTTCACCGCGGCCGGGAAATTCTTCGACAACAGGTCGGTGCAGGCCGGCAGCGCCGCCCAGCCGAAGGCGAAACGCTCAAGGTCGCAGCACAGCTGTTCCTCCGCATCGCCTTCAACTTTGCGAAATGCCTGGACCAGCGCCTTGCCGACCCTGCGGTAGTCCTCGAAGTGAGTGTCATCGTGCGGCAACGGCAGGCACAGCAGCCGGACGCAGTCGGCGAGGCTGCGCAAGGTCGGCTCATTCTGGGTGACAGCGCGGCGGTCGAGCTCTGCAGCGAGCGCGAGTCCTGTGTCCGCGCTGGGCGCCGCGGTCCAGACCACGTTGTGGGGAAGTTGCGGGCATAGCTCCTCAATCTCCGCGATCAGCCGCTGCTCAATGTGGTTGGCGTTGTCGGTGACCAGCATGGCGTAGCGCAGCAGCCGGGGCATTCCTTTGAGGCGCGCGTCCCAGCCAGCCGAGTCAGCCGCCGCGCCCGTGGAGACGGCATCGCGCTCAGTCGCCGGCAGGTCGATGTCCTCGCTATCGTCGGTCGCACTCACGCCTCGTCCTCCGAGCCGTCGTCGTTGCCATCGCCGGCGGTCATCACCCGCGTCAGGATGCGACGGATATCGTCGGGATTGGGGGGCGGCCCGAGCCGGTAGAACCGCGACAGGGTGCGGACCCAGCTGCCGTCAGGGTCGGCGAACCAGAGAGGCGTGGTCATCACGATTCGATCGCCATGCACCGGATGGCCGCTTGCATGCCCGATCAGCTGCACGCCTTCAGGCGTGATTGCGGGCACCCAATTTGCCAGCAGCGGGGCCCTCAGCAGCAGGATCGGCGAGACTGTACGTTCGAGCTCCAACCGCCCGCAGTCGTCGGCAAGCGCATGCAGCCGCCGGGCCAGATCGGACGCGATGTGGACGGGATCGAGGAAGGGGAACAGGTGTGTCAGCATGGGCAAACTCTCAAACCGAAGAAAACGTTAGAAGAGCAGGGAAGTAGACACGGATCGGGGAGTGAAGGTCGGCTCACTCGCCGACCTCCACGACCAACGCGCCGTCGAAATCCGGGTTCTCGGATCCGTAGCCGTGCGGATTACACAGGATCCGGGTCTGCCCGATGCGATAGTCGCAGGAGTTATGGACGTGGCCGTGAATGGCCAGCACCGGCCTCGTCGTCAGGATCAGCTCTTCCAGATCACTGACGAAGGCCCCTGTGGTCGGATCTGTGGCGAAACGAGGAAGCACCGAATTCCAATGTACTGCGGTGTGGGTGACCATCACAGACGGGCCATTGAACGGCTCCGTGAGAGCCTTCTTCAAATACGCGCGTGACTGATGGTGGAGCAAGGCCGCCTCCTGCGGTCTGAATCGCAACCACGGCTGTTTCTGCCAACCGATCAGGCGATGATCGTTCATGCCGGTTGCGCACGCGTTCATCACCGCGGCCTGGTTGGCTTCACCGAAGATCCGGTAGTCTGTCCAAAAATTGGCTCCGACAAAGCGGACGCCGCCGAGCACGACAGTGTTGTTCTCTAATACTTGGATATTGAATGCACCGGCGTTAGATCGCGCGAGCGCGAGTTCGTCGGGAATGAAGCGACGGTAAAATTCGTGATTGCCGAGCACCATCACAATGGGGATGTGCATGGGGACAATCCGGCGCAGGTGCTCAAAGGCGCGCAGCACGCCTTCGCAGGTGTCGCCGGCGACGATCACGAGATCGACGCCGGGCATGATCGTGATCGGCTTGATCGGACGCACGTCGAGATGGAGGTCGGAGAAGATCTGGATCTTCATGACTGACTGTCCGACTTGTCGAGCAACTGAGAGGCGATCGAGCGCCTGACAAAGAGGCGCTCGCGGGGTGCGGCTTCGCTACCCCGACGACTCGGGTTCCGACCCAGCCACGACCTCGCCAGGCGGTTCTTAAGCGTGCGGTCGAGCGGCATTTTGCGCAACATGTGCGCCATCACGAGCGCTGCGCCGGCGCTGCCCATGAGTGCGCTGTGTAGCAGCAAGGTCATCCTGGCATCCGTCGGATAGTCGATCTCGTCGGGGATCACCATGCTCAGCGCGATCCCTGCAGCACAGGTGGCGTCGCCGGCAATCGCGGCTCGATAATCCTTGATGGTGGACATGAACATGCCGATGTGGCAGGCGACCTCGAACTTGCGGGCTTCGTCAA
The DNA here is from genome assembly GCA_900129675.1 of Bradyrhizobium erythrophlei. Lineage (GTDB taxonomy): Bacteria > Pseudomonadota > Alphaproteobacteria > Rhizobiales > Xanthobacteraceae > Bradyrhizobium > Bradyrhizobium erythrophlei_A. The sequence continues at coordinate 5,984,547 of FSRD01000001.1, forward strand.
AGTCCGAGGCGGGCAGCGTCCTCCAGAGTTCGTACGGCTGTGGCCCCCTGGCCGCGAGCATCGCCACTGTCTCGCTCAGCTTTCTCTGCTTGGTGATCTTACTCATGACACATACCTTCTCTGTTGCCCTGAAGGGCGTGGACATCCCTTCGGGACACCGGGTTAGTTGGATCGATTGATTGCGGCGCGGTCGCTAGGTCATCCGCGGGCGCCACGGTCCGGGCCCCGTCGGACGAGCATTCAGCAGGCGGCCGATCGCGTTTTCGCGTATCTCTGCCTCGGCAATCTCCGCCACCGGGGGCGGAACGATGATGTCCGCGCCGAGCGCCGGATCTGCAGCGTGAGGCAGGTTCGTCAGTGCCGGCGTCAGCAGGTTGCGCATTTCGGCATGCAGCGCGCGCTGCAGTTCGGCCGTCATGGCATCGATGGTGTCGAGTACCGGCACGCCGAAATGCCCGTCGAGTTCTTCCCTCGTCAGTTTCATCTCTTTGCTGAAGCCAGAGGCTCCGTAGTAGTCGATCACGGCGCTGGTGACAGACCGGATGCCGTCGTAGCCGCATTTGGCCAGATACGATGCCAGGATCAGGCGTGCAGCGCGCAGGTCGAGCTCGATGGGACGACGCTTGCGGGATTCCGTCGCCCCGTTGCCACGCTTGACGTCGTAGGCGCCCGCCCAGCCGCTTTCGGTATCGACAACGATCAAATCGACCGTCACCATGCGGCTGGTTTTCGAATCGGCCTTCAACTTGATCTTGGCCAGATCGCGGTCGGAGTTCTGCGACGTCAACAGATCTTGCGCAGCCTCAGTAATCGGCAGCGGCACCTCCGTCAGGATCTCGAAGCGACCGCTCGCTGCGAGCGCGTCGCCGAGGGTCCGCTGGATCAACAAGCCATGACGCTTCACGACGCTATTGATGATCGAAAAGGACTTGGAGAGATCCGCCCCGATTACCGGGTCGATCGGGAAGTCGCCGGCCATGGCGTTTGCGATTACGGCGCGAGAAGCGCGGGCGATCGCGGCAGGAGATACGAGCGGAGCGGTATCGATCGATGTCGGGGTCATTGGGAGCGTCCATGTCGTCGTTGTTGATGCCCAACCATGCCACATCGAAATGAACTATGCACTAAATAGGCACAGTTATGGTTAACGGAATGCAAATCGCTGCGGCTCGGGGGTGGCTCGGTCTTTCCCAAGCGAAACTGGCGCGAAGGACAAAGGTCGGACTGCGCACGATCAAGCACTTCGAAGCCGGCGAACGCATACCCTACGGGCGCACGATTGATGCGTTGGTGGCCTACCTACAAAAACGCGGCGTCGAATTCCTGATGCAAGGAGACATCGGCATCGGCATCAAGGTCGTCAGGATTATTGAGGATGAAGAATGCGAGGAGGAGCAGGATAAGAAAGCGAAACGGAAGAACAGTAAGGCGGGTGGTGAGCTCGCTCCGAATGCGACAGATAAGTAGCGAACCTTCTTGTTGGTGTTTTCCGCATATGCGGGCAGGTGTGTGTACCGAAAACCTCATCCGAGTGTGATGCCGCGTTGGAATCGCCTAAGCTGGCGGGATGATTGGCCTGTTCTGCTTCGCTCTGGCCGTCCTGGCCTCGCCATTCAGGTCGAAGTGACGGCTTGAAGCCGAGGACGCGGTGCTTCGACATCAATTGAATGTTTTGAGGCGTACGCCGCGTGGTCGCGTTCGGCTCACGAACCATGATCGCTGATTCTTTATCCAGCTGTATCGCTGGTTTCCAGCAATCCTGAAGGTTCTCGCAATCATCCGGCCCGAGACGTTCGTACGTTGGCACAGGGCCGGCTTTCGCTGCTACTGGCGTTGGAAGTCGCGCCCACACGGAGGGCGACCGCAGATCGACACGGAGCTGCGCGTATTGATCCAGCGGATGAGCATGGAGAATCCGCTTTGGGGTGCGCCACGTATCCACGGCGAACTGCTCAAGCTCGGGTTTGAGGTCGCGCAGTCGAGCGTCGCCAAGTACATGGTCAAACGACGGGGGACGCCGTGCCAGGGATGGCGAACCTTTTTGCATAACCACACGCCGGACATTGCCGCCATGGACTTGTTTGTTGTCCCGACCATTGGCTTCGACCTGCTCTATGCCTTCATCATCGTGCGGCTCGATCGTAGGGACCTCGCGTGGATCAACGTCACAACCAACCCGACGGCGGAGTGGGTTGCACGTCAGTTGACCGAGGCCTTTCCTTGGGACGGGGCTCCGGGTTACATGATCCGAGACCGCGATCGGATCTACGGCACCGTCGTCACACGCCGATTGCGTGCCATGGGCATCCGGGACAAGCCTATTGCACCGGCGGATCGATCCGGCGTGAATGTGTGGACCACATCATTGTCCTGGGCGAGGCACATCTGCGCCGGATTCTGAAATCTTACGCGCGGACGCACTTGGCCCTGGATAAGGATGCGCCCGTTTCGCGCCCAGATCAGCGAACCGGTGTGGTCAGGTCACTTGCCATCCTGGGCGGACTTCATCACCACTACCTCAGGGTTTAGGTTTTCGGTACACACAGGTATCCGCCGATAGGCGGACGGGCAGCGGGCTGCTTCCCAGCCTGACCAGTTCGACAAATCTGGAATTCAAATTGGCAAACGCCTGTGAAATATCCATAGTCGTCTCCTAAAAGGGTGCGATGAGATTTGCAGTGCTTTGCGCCACGTCCAGCGACAATCTCAACGCACCCTGAGCCGCACGTGGCGAAACCGCCCTCTCGGAGCAGTCGGTTTTCAGGGGCTGGCAAAATTCATTGCCGGGCCGAGTGGCTGTCGAGCCGCCGGAGGAGTAAGCTGTGCCCTGTTGCGCATGTCTTGAGACACGGCAAGCCCGCCAAAGGTGGTGGCCGCCGCGATAAGCGAGGCCGACGGCTGTCCGCCTTTGCGGGATGCGGGCAAGTCCTTTGACGCGGCTTCAGAGGGAGGATCATCATGAACATTGATGAGGTTCGACAGGTTATCGACGGGGCAAATCGCAAGTTTAGTGCAGCCGCCGCCAGCAAGGACTATGCCGGTATGGCTGCGCTCTATACCGAAGATGCCAAGGTTCTGCCGCCCGATGCGCCGATTGTTTCGGGGAGGAAGGCGATAGAGGAATTTTGGCGTACGGCGGCGAACGCACTCGGGCTGATAGACGCCACTCTCAAGACGATCGACCTTGAGATCGCCGGCGACACCGCCTACGAGATTGGCGAGGCCGACCTGAAACTCAGCTCCGGGCAGGCGAAGGTAAAGTATCTTCTCGTTTGGCTCCGAAGTCGGGATGGCCAGTGGCACGCGCATCGCGACATCTGGAATAACATGCCGACGGGCTAGAGTGGGCAAGAGTATCAAGGCTACCGATAGTCCTCTACTTCGGGAATTGGCCCGCTGCCGAAATGGGGTGCTGCAGCAAGTCGGCAGCTATCTGGGGTACACCGGCCGTGGCGCTAACCCATTCGGGAAGGCAGCCCGTGACCCAACTGCGACATCTAATCTGATAAATGCCGAGTGTGGGTTGAGCAACGTTTCCTACTCGCCGCCTGACGCGACGTGCCAATAGCTGCGGGGGCATCCCATGGCAATGCAGAAACTCTCCTGAGTTTTCTGAGCAGGAGTCGCTGTCGGATATCTGCTTGGGGATAATCGCCACCCGTGCTTCTCGATCCGAACGAAACTCCAGATCGAAAGGTCGCGCCCGCGACCTTGCAGAGCGTCGTCCGGTTCCCAGTTGAGCCTGCGCTTTACGGTGCACCGCCGTGGTGTTAGTTCTTCACACGCTCACCATAGCAAATTTAAAAGGGAGGATTTCGTGCGCTTGATTCATGCAGCGGCATTCGCTCTTTGTTTGCTCACAGTCGCTCCGGTGGGGTCCTTTGCCGGTGACCCCAAGAGCGATGTCTCGGCGGCTTACGCAGCATTTGATGCGGCGTTCAACACGGGCGACGCGAAGGCCGTTGCCGCCTTATATCTGCCGAACGCGAAGGTGCTACCGCCAACCCACGAGGTGGTGTCGGGTCCGGCGGCGATCGAGAAGTTTTTCGCCGGACTGCACACCAACGGCGTAACGGACCACAAACTTGAGGTGATCGACGCGGGGGGCGATGACAAGGTCGTCTATGGCACGGCAAACTGGAGCGCCAAAGGCAAGGACAAGGATGGCAAGCCAGCGAACTTCTCTGGCCTCGCCACCCACGTGTTCGAGCGTCAGGCGGATGGTTCGCTGAAGCTGAGGTTACATACCTTCAACTAAGCTGGCCGTACGTGTCGCCTGACGCCACGCGAGGAGACTTTGCGTGGATATCGCGGAATGGCTTCGTGGTCTTGGGCTGGAACGCTACACACAGGCCTTCCAGGATGCCGAAGTCACGACTGAGGTCCTGCCAGAGCTGACCGAAGCCGACCTACGGGAGCTGGGGCTCCCGCTCGGGCCGCGCAAGATCGTGCTCAAGGCGATCCAGGCCCTGGCCGGCGCTCCGACGACAGTCCTGCTGCCGGAGGCGGCGGGAGAGGAAGCTGGGTCGAAGGCGGCTCCGATCCCGGTTGAGGCCGGGCGGCGGCAACTGACGGTGATGTTCGTCGACTTGGTGGGCTCGACGGCGCTTTCGTCCCGGCTCGATCCCGAAGAGATGGGCGAGCTGATCCGGAATTACCAGAACATGGTGGCCGGCGAGATCACGCGCTTCGAGGGACACATCGCCAAGTTTCTCGGCGATGGCGTGCTCGCCTACTTCGGCTGGCCCCGGGCGCACGAGGACGAGGCCGAGCGCGCGGTCCGGGCGGGCCTCAGCCTCACCGCGGCAGTCGCCGCGCTCGCCGCGCCGGGGGGCGGTGCGCTCGCGGCGCGGGTAGGCATCGCTACCGGGCTGGTCGTCGTCGGTCACCTCGTCGGCGAGGAAGAGGCGCGCGAGCGGGCGGTGGTCGGCGAGACCCCGAACCTGGCGGCGCGGCTGCAGGGGGTGGCGGAGCCGGGGCGTGTGGTCGTTGCCGAGGCCACACGCCGCCTACTCGGTGATCTATTCGCCTACCGCGATCTGGACGCGCTGCGCCTGAAAGGCTTCGCCGAGCCGGTTCGGGCTTGGAGCATCCTCGGCGAGGGGACTGCCGAGAGCCGGTTCGACGCCCGACACGGCGCGTCCACCACCGCGTTGGTGGGGCGCGACCAGGAACTGGCGCTGCTGCTGGACCGGTGGGAGCGGGCGAAGGAGGGCGAAGGGCAAGTGGTTCTGCTCGCCGGCGAGCCGGGCATCGGCAAGTCCTGCCTCGTCCACGGCCTGCGCGAGCGGCTCGGCAGCGAACCGCGTACGCCGCTGAGGCACTATTGCTCGCCTTATCACGCCAACAGCGCACTCTATCCGGTTATCGGCCTTCTCGAGCGAGCCGCGGGGCTACAGCGAGGGGACCCACCGGAGCGTCAGCTCGACAAGCTCGAGACGATGCTGGCCCTCGCGGTGGAGAACGTCCAAGAGAGCGCTCCGCTTTTCGCGGACTTGCTCGCAATCCCAACCGGCCGGCGCTATCGGCCATTGGACCTGAGCCCGCAGCACAAGAAGGAGAGGATATTCCAAGCGCTACTCGATCAGCTGGCGGGCTTGTCATCGCGCCAACCAGTGCTGGCACTTTACGAGGACGTGCACTGGATCGACCCAACCACGCTCGATCTGCTGGGCCGGGTTGTCGATCGGGTGCAGCGCCTGCGGGCGCTGGCCGTGATCACTTTCCGGCCAGAATTCGCCCCGCCGTGGACCGGGCACGGGCACGTCACCGCTCTCTCGCTGAGCCGGCTGGGGCGGCGGCAGGTCGCTGCCGTCATCGGGCGGGTGACCGGGGGCAAGCGGCTTCCAGACGAGGTGCTTGAGCAGATCCTGGCCAAGACCGACGGCGTGCCCTTGTTCGTGGAGGAATTGACCAAGACGGTGCTCGAGTCCGGTCTGCTCGAGGACACGGGCGACTGCTACGAGCTGACCGGCCCGCTACCGCCGCTGGCAATCCCGGCGACGCTTCAGGACTCCTTAATGGCCCGGCTCGATCGGCTGGCGCCGGTCAAGGAGGTGGCTCAGATGGCCGCGTGCATCGGGCGCGAGTTCTCCCACGAGCTTCTGGCCGCGGTGGCGTCGCCCGGTGAGAACGCGCTCGGGGATGCACTCGCCCAGCTGCTCACCGCGGAGCTGATCTTCAGGCGCGGCGTACCGCCCAAGGTCGGCTACAGCTTCAAGCACGCCCTGGTTCAAGATGTTGCCCACGAGAGCCTGCTCAAGAGCCGGCGGCAGCAGATCCACGCGCGGATCGCCGCCGTTCTCGAGGAGTGCTTTCCGACGGTCGCCGAGACCGAGCCCGAGACGCTGGCGCAGCATCTCACCGAGGCCGGGCTGGCCGACCGGGCCGTGGGCTATTGGCTGCGGGCCGGCAGAAACGCCGCCGAGCGCTCCGCCAATCTCGAAGCGATCAGCCACCTGTCGAAAGGGCTGGAGGCGCTGAACAGGCTGCCGGAGGATCCGGAGCGGGACCGGCAGGAACTCGCATTGCAGACAGCGATCGGCACGCCGCTGATCGCTGTCCACGGCTACGCCGCGCCGCAAACCGGTGCGGCCTACAGTCGGGCGCGCCTTCTGTGCGAGCGGCTCGGAGATGCGGGCGCCCTGTTCGCCACGCTCAGCGGTGAGTTCACGTATCACTTCGTGCGCGGTGACTATGGCATGATGCGGCAGCTGGCCGAAGAGGCGCGGCGCACATCGGAGCGCACCGCGGATGCGGCTCTTCGGCTTGCGGCACACCGTCTGTCCGGGCTCACAGCCCTGCACGTCGGCGCGTTTGTCGAAGCACGCTCCGAATTCGAGGCGATCTTGCGCCTCTATGACCCGAGCCAACATCGCCCGCCACCGGTCCATTACGTCCACGATCCGAAGATTTCGGCGCTCGCCTATCTCCCGGTCATCCTCTGGATCCTGGGCTATCCGGAGCAGGCGCGACGCGGGAGCGTGGCGGCGTTGCAGTACGCCGAGGTATTAAACCAGGCGAACCTCACCGCTCATGTCCGAGTTTACGGCGGCGCCGGGCTTGCCGAGCTTCTTCGCGATACGGCGGCGGTGCGGGGGCATGCCGATGCGATCATCAGTCTCGCCGATCAGCACAGCTTGCATTACTTCCGGCTGAGCGGTCTGATCCTGAGAGGCTGGGTGATGGCTCAGGAAGGAGCCACCGAGGCGGGGCCGGCGCTGATGCGCCAGAGTGCCGCTGAGCGGCTTGCCTTGGGCGTCCGCTGGTACCAGATCCGATATCTGTGCATGCTGGCGGCAACCCACCTGCAAGCGGGCGCCGCCGAAGAAGGCTTGGGCGTCATCGCCCAAGCGACGGATCTCGTCGCGCGAAACAACGAGCATATGTGGGAGGCGGAACTGCGCCGGCTTGAGGGTGAGTTGCGGTCCGCGCAGGGTGCATCCCCGGCCGACGCCGAGTCCTGTTTTGAGCAGGCGCTGGCAACGGCGCGGGGTCAGGGCGCCAAGTCATTCGAGCTGCGCGCCGCGATCAGTCTCGCCCGACTCCGGCGCGACCAGGGCAAGCACCCTGAGGCCCGCGCTCTGCTCGCGCCGGTCTATGGCTGGTTCACCGAGGGCTTCGACACCCGGGACCTGAAGGAAGCGAAGGCGCTACTCGACGAGCTCTCGTGACAACGCCATCGAAATGAGCAACAACTTCCGGTGTTGGCCTTCTCGACCGTCCCGCCACTTGCTCCGACCATCGGCTGGCTGGGGTAATGCTGACATGGACAGCGCGGTGCAAAATCGGCGCTCTTGACCCGGAGCGGTCATCGATAGATCGTCGTGCGCGGTTAGCCAAATCGAATGGTGATTTCTTCGAGTGGAATGCCGGCAGCTTTGGTGGTCCAGCGTTCGCCTGGCTTCACCGGCATCGCGAGAGTCAACGTGCCCGTCGAAATGACTTCGCCCGCGCACAGTGGCGGGTTGTGTGGATCATTTGCCAGCAATTCGACCAGATGGCGCAGCGCCCTCAGAGGACTGTCGAGCACGAGCGAGCCACCGCCGCGCTGCATCAGCTTGCTGTCGCAATAGAGTTCAGCCTCAAATGTGGATAGTTCTCGTTGCCACTCTGTCCTGCGTGGAGCGAATGCGTGACGCGCTCCAATCAGCGGCGCTCCATGCACGCCATTCGCGGCGACCGTATCTGCAGCCAAGAATTTCCAGTCAGGAAAGATCGACTGCACGATCTCATAGCCCAGAGCGATCCACTCCACACAATCGACCAGCGCGCTATCGCTCATGGTGGGCCCCGGCGCCGCCCCCAGGCCGAACATGATCTCCGGTTCGATCCGGGGCTCGGAGAAATCATTCAAAGCCATGACCTGCATGTCCGCGAGTTCGTGCGTCGTGCGGCTGGTGATATATCCCAAAACCGGCGATTGAACGCCAAATGCCTTCCACATTTGGTGGTTTGTAAAACCGATTTTTCGGCCGGTTATTCTCTCACCGCGGGCTTCAAAGGCGGCACGAAGCAGCGGCGTGACCCGATAGGCTTTTGCCAAGGTTAGCCCGCCAGGCCGGGAAGAAAATGTGGGAATTTGATAATGGCTGGACAATGAGGTGATGACCTCCTTGGCAACCGCTTCGATCTCCGCTTGCGCAGTCATACGAGAAGTCTACACCAAGGCGCCGACAGATCATCAGCTCGACCAGATGACTGTCCTTGGCCCCGAGCCAAACGGCGCTAAGCCGTCACCTCGTCGCAAGTCTTCAACGGTACCCTGTTAAGATCGGGGGTGTTGCGAGGCATTCGCCAGGCTGGATGCCACTCATCTGAACCGCAGATTGTCGCGCGAGAGCTGGCTGATCGCGGCGCAACCCATCAGCTTCATATCGCGCTCTATTTCAGCTTGCATTAGGTCGAGCGCCCGCTCGACGCCAGCTTGGCCGGCGGCAGCTAAAGCCTTGATGCCCGCCATGTCCGGAGCTGGCACGAAGCTGCCGCTCCCGGATGTCCGCCATTCGGTCGCTAACGGAGAGACACCCGACATACCCACTAGGCCGGACCCACAACAGAAGTTAGGACCGCGCACTCGATGATGAGCAGAGAGTGTGTCGCCCGAAAATAAGAACGCCGAACGAAGATAAGGCGTTGCTACTGGCTGATCACAGATGCTGCTGAGCGTGGTGTCGTGATCGGGGCAGCGTGCCGATGGACAAGTTTCCAAACGTCGTGCTCCAAGCGAAATACGCTGGTCACACGCAGAGCCAATGTGGCCGTTTGATCGCTTCCGCCAACCTTAGCGTGCCCTCGCTCCACTTCGACGACACAGGCAAGACCATCCGATACATATTTCGCCATCAGGTCCACGCTGGTGACGTCGCCGTCGCGGTAGTTCGAGGCCGCACCGGCAATTGTTTCTTCGACCTTTTGCGGCCGCGCATGAGGCATGCGGTGGGCGCGAAGGCATGGAAGCGGCAGTGGAAGCTGCTGCGCGAAAGTGGGCGAGGGGCGAAGATTGGTATCGGTTATCGGCCGATCCCGACCTTGTGCGGGCCACATTCGCTGCCGCCGCCGGGTTGTTCGATGTGGCCTTCGGCACGCACTTCAGGGCGGCGTCGGCACAGGCGGCTGGCTCGTCCAAGTTCCTGGAGCGCCATGGCGCCACCATTTGCGCGATCCTGCGTCATGCGCTCGAGTTGCCTCCGGAAACGGGCCAAGACGAAATCTTCCAGGGTGGCGCAATTTCAGTTGGATGACGCGCAGATTCAATTGAATTACGCAGGTGGCTCTGCATCATGTCCCGGGATCGGTTCGCATAAGGTTTCTTACGCGAAAATGCCTCAACCTACCGGAGACAGACCCACCTAAGGGGTGGAAGCGTCCAGGCAGACTCTAATAGAGCAGGAATGACTCAGATCGAACCCGAAACGACAGCCGTGAAACAGAGCGACGCTCCGAGTGCAAAGTCGGTGATGGTCGCGGGATGAATGGAGCCCGTGTAGACAGCACGAGCGATCCCGTCAGGTTTTGGCAGCAATGCAAGCAAATCGGTTTCGAGTGGCCAAAGACCCTCGTACAGAGAATATATCTTGCTGATTTGGTCATCGGTCAGGTCACGTCGGACTCGGGTCCAGTCCTTTCCCCGTCCGAGTCCTAAAACGTTCACGATCCCGTTTTGCAACATGAGATTTCGTTCGCGTGTGGGGCGTAGCGCGACAGGCTTGGGCAAACAGCACGCGTTGAAGGACCGCCCGTATCCGCAGCCGCACATATCGCCGGGCTTCAGTGGCCTGATTGGCGGATCCTTCTTTAGGAAATCGCGTTCCCTTTCAGTTCTGCCGAACTCGTCCTGATAGTGGACATGGCCATCCTCGAACTTCGCAAACATCTCGCCGCCGAAATGCCAGAGTTCGTCTTTGGGCGGCAGAAGAGTTTTCCGTAGCTCACTCCAAGGCTCGGAAACGCTTTCTTCTGGATATAGCCATTCTTTGCGGCCGGCGGCGATATAGCGGTGCGCGCGCGACTTTAGGACATAGTTGATCCGAACAACTTCTTGGCTCGACAGCTTTCGCTTACGGATGAATGCATCATTGCGAGCCATCGAGTGCCGGTAATTGCGCGCAAATGTTCGTTTATCACCAGGCTTCGTCGATGGATCGCGCGCGTACTCGAGATTTGTAAGAATTAGGCAGAAGTTGCGGGTAAGTGGAAAAATAGTCTGCGAAGCCTTCAAAGCAATCGCTGGATCATTTGGGTACGCGCATTCCCGTGCCTTGGAGCAGCGTGATTGTAGATCGTGACGGGGTGGTCGCTGATGACGAATTTCACATCCGCGTCTTCGGCAGAGACGATCTCGCGCACCCCCTCAGCCCAGATCGTGCAGTGAAGCATGCGAATACCTTGCATCTCAAACATCAATTTGTTCTGAGTGAGCGTTGGATACCGGGCCTTCTGAGCTGGCCCCGGTTGTCTGAACAAAAATTCCGCGTCGATAAGTGGAGCCTCTGCCGAGGTTAGGCCGCCGCGCGGAGCGGCGGAAGATCGAAGTAGGCTTGATCCGGGGTCATGTCGTCAAGACTCGAATGAGGACGTCGGCCGTTGTAAAAGTCGAGATACCGGCCGATCGAATGTCGCGCCTCGCCGACGGTTTCGTAGGCTCGCAGATAGACCTCCTCGTATTTGACGCTGCGCCACAGCCGTTCGACGAACACATTGTCCCGCCAGGCCCCTTTGCCATCCATGCTGATGGCGATGCCATTGCTGGCGAGCAGGCCGGTGCACGCCGCGCCGGTGAACTGAGAGCCCTGATCGGTGTTGAAGATGTCCGGCTTGCCGTGGCGAGCCAAGGCATCTTCCAGGGTCTCGACGCAGAAGGCCGCCTCCATCGTGATCGACAGCCGCCACGACAGAACACGACGTGTCGCCCAGTCCAGCACCACGGCGAGATAGACGAAGCCGTGCGCCATCGGAATGTACGTGATGTCCATGGCCCAGACCTGGTTCGGCCGCCGGATCTCGATGCCGCGCAGCAGATACGGATAGATCTTGTGGCCGGGCTCGGGCTTGGTGGTGCGCGGACGGCGATAGAGCGCCTCTATCCCCATCCGCCGCATGAGCGTCTTCACATGCCGGCGGCCGATCTTGCACCCCTGCAAAGCCAGCAGGCCTCGCAACATACGCGAACCGGCGAAGGGATACTCCAGGTGCAGCCGATCGAGACGCTGCATGATCTCGAGGTCGGCTGAAGAGACTGGACGCGGCAGATAGTACACGCTGCCGCGACTGACCTTCAAAATCTCTGCCTGCTTGGTGATCGACAGATCGTGCTTACGGTCGATCATCGCTTTGCGCTCAGCAATCCCGCCTTGGTGAGCGCGCCTTCTAAAAAATCGTTCTCCAGCGTCAGCTCCCCGATCTTGGCATGCAGCGACTTCACATCGACCGCGGGCGTGGCCGGCGTCCCGCCCCCCGATCCGAAAATATCGGAGGCGCCGCCCTCAAGCTGTGATTTCCAGGCCGTAATCTGATTGGGGTGAACGTCGAAATGCTCCGCCAGCTGGGCTATCGTCCGATCGCCCTTGATGGCGGCCAGAGCCACCTTCGCCTTGAAGGCCGGTGAGTGGTTCCGCCGGGGTCGTCTGCTCATGGTCTCTCCTGTTCACGGCAATTATCGCCGCTGTCAGGCAGAAATTCCACTTATCTTCCTGTCCAGATTTCCGCGACCGGCTCTTTCAGCCAATCAAGCCCTTTGGGTGTACGTATTTTCTGGATATCGATATACTCGAACAACGTTTGAAAATGGCGATGCCATTCACCGACATCAGGCCCTGCAATTGCTCTAATGGCATCGTTGACTGACGTTCCGAAGAACGTCGAATACAAATCGAGCTGACAAAAAGCGCGCGACGTGGGAGCGTCGAATAAGTCTCTTTCGGTAATTACCCGGCCGCCATTGAGGACCCTCTGAGGCGGCTTCATGTTGAGATAGGCAAGCGTATTTCGGCCTACTTCGAAGAACCCCTCTTGGTACCATTGCGGCACATAGTGATTGTTTCGCGTCTTCGACATCGTCGCCGTTGTGGCAATGCCCGCGCTATGCGTGCGATTCTTTGCCCGTTATATACATAACTCCTTTCGCTACCTATACGCGAATGGCCGCCACACTTTTCGGACCTTTGGCGCGGAATGCGCACTAAAGCGGACGACGGACCCATACTCCGTCAGTTTCGATGAATTTGCTCCATGATTGGCAGTCACTCACCAAAATGATTAACCGGCTTTTCCGTCGACACGCTTCGCGAGCGCGGTAATTAAGATAAGCCCGCATGGTCCTTCACTACAGAGAAACCGATGCTGTCAGCGGACCGCATGTGACGGGGGGCTCTGCCGGCCGAGAATGAAAAGGCCGCTCGAAACCGTCGAGCGGCCAGCCCCGGGCTTAAAAATTGAATGCTTATCGAAGGACTCCCACCCCGGTCTGAGCAAACTTGCACTGAGCGAGGCGAGGGCGCGAATCACAAATGCTGTTCCACCGAAGAAACAGAAAGAGTGTGGTGAAGAGGTCACAGGAAGACCGCCACAGTACTCCACATAGCCGACAACGCATGTTGGGCAACCCGTCGAGATGCATGACCTGTTCCTCAAAATTGTCGAAGCGATTTAACGCGGGATGCGGCTCGGGTGCCGTTCCACCGGTGCGCGCGGTTGCGCGTCGCTTTGCTGCAAACCTTTTGGTTAGTGCAAATTGGTGAGTTGAATCGGGTAAGGGCTGAAAATATTTGGTATTTTTGACTTGACTGGCGGAAGGGGTGTCCTGTCAACCCTATTGAAATTGCTTAGCCGACACATTAGCCACGGTTTAAACCACCCAAGGGCAGGGCACGTAATCGGGATTCGAACCCACAGCCGACTGGGTCTAGTCTGCGAGCCGTAAGGCACCTGAGGCATGGCGATGTCAGATGAGCTCGATTGGAATTTTGTAGATAAAGACGACGCCAAAGCAGAGATCCGTGCTGCGGTCGAGTATCTGCTGAGAGATGCTACCGGCGGCGCCCGCGGTGATATCGTGCAGGAGATCCTTGCGATCGTGCGCCAGGTCGCGAACGGATTACCATCGGACCAGCCGGACTCCTTGGACGATGGCTTGCCCGGGGGATAAGCGGGCGCCCAGGTAGTTGAGAAGTCAGACGCTTGGAGGCCACCATGATCGACCTATCGTATTCTCACCAGAGAGATCAAGAGGACCGAGCCGCTGTGTGGGCCCGCCGGCAACGAATGATAGTCCCACTGGTTGCCGCGTCTATCCTACTAGGTGGCGGCTTATCAATTGTTTGGGGCTTCGGTGGGGTGCTCACGCCCTCTCCCAGCGCTGTGTCTGCCCCAGCGCGCGAGCAAGTCTCAAGCGAGCTTCTCGAGACAACGAAGGGGCTTGAGGTAACTCAACAACAGGCCGTCGATCAATTGCAGGTCGTTCAAGACCAGCTGGTCGCTCAGCAGACCGAAACGAAAAAGCTTGCCGAGCAGATCGCGACGCTTACTGAGAAGCTGGACGCCCTCCAGCAGTCGGTTGCCAATATCCCGGCGCCGTCCGTTGCCGCACCCCTTCCAACACCGAAGGCGCCGCCCTCCAAGAAATAGTTCCAGAAAAGGGCGAGAGCGGACATAGCCGCTGCATGACTCTAGGAAGCCCGCTGGCAAGTCCGGAATTCGCGGGCATGTGGGCCGCCAGTAAATCGATTTTGCGAGCTGGTGGAATCCCGATGGCGTTTGGGATGGCTGTCATTCGGATTTCCTGGCTGGACAGGCGATGAACCGATATCGAGGCACCCAAGCGGAGTTCCAATTCTCGATGGTCTTGCCGCACACGGCGCATTCAAAGCCGCTGATCTCGCGAGCCTCTTCAATGTGCTCGCTGCGGTCATAAACCGCGCCGCATTTACAGGATCGATGACCGGATTCTGACGACGGCCCCAGCAGGGGCTTGGGGGCTGGAGGCCGGGGCCGTCTCTAGGTCGGGACGCACCCAACGGTGGGCACCCGACTGTTCTAACAGTTCCAGCTCACCCAGGGCCGCGTATTCTCCGGGCGAAGTCGTTTGCTATTGAGCCCTGTGCCTGCCGTAAATTAAATCCGGCCATATTGGTGATGCAGTCCGCCGAGGACTGGGCGACAAAGAATGTGCCCGGCGCGATCGACGGCGCGCGAGACCGGCGCATCTTTCTCCAGGGATAGATGCGTGCGGGCCCCATTGTAATATTTCATGTAACAAAGCAGCAGGTGACGGAGGTGGCGCTCGCTGAATACAATAACGTGGTCAAGGCATTCCCGTCGGATCGAACCGATCAGCCTTTCAGCATATCCATTTTGCCAAGGGGAGCGTGGCGACGTCGGTCGATCGCGGATGCCTATCGATCGGAGTCTGCGAATAAGGATCTCCCCATAGGCCCCGTCCCGGTCACGAATGAGATAGCGGGGAGCCTGTTCCCACCCGCATGCTTCCGTGACCTGATTTGCGATCCATTCTGCGGTTGGATGCGCTGTGACACCAAACCACAGAATACGTCGCCGGCCGTGCCCCATGATCAGCAATCCATAGAGCAGGCGAAACGAGATTGTCGGCACGACGAACATATCCATCGCAGCGATCCCGTCCGTGTGGTTGTGGAGGAATGTCCTCCAGCCCTGGGACGGCGGGTCTCGTCGCCTGACCATGTACTTGGCCACGCTGGTTTGTCCGATATCGATGCCGAGCTTGAGGAGTTCTCCATGGACTCGAGGCGCTCCCCACAGAGGATTGGCAATGCTCATCTCGCGGATAAGCTTGCGTATCTCCAACGGAACTGTTGGCCTGCCACCCCGCGGTTTCGATTTCCATCGCCAATATACACGGAAGCCAGCGCGATGCCATTTGACTACCATCTCCGGCTTGACAATCGCCAGCGCATCGCGAACGCCAGGGAGAAGCCGATAAAGGCAAACAAAAATCAATCGGTCGATGGCGCTGAAAGTTTGTCTCTTAGGAGCGGTTCGCCGCAGAACGTTTATCTGCTGCCGCAACGTCAGGATTTCCGCCTCGAGCGCTGCCCAGGACCGAAACAGATCTACCACCGTCCAAACAATAAGCCTGACAAGATCTATCATCCCGCAACAGCATCGCCCGATTTTCGATCAACTGCTAGTCAGATTAAGTTTGCGATAGGGACAGGGCGGCGTTTTGCCCGACGCGATAGCTTGATCCAAACCCGCGTTTCTAACCTCGTCGTCGATCTCATCGAGCAACGATAGTGATCCAGCGACTGTACAGACGGCGCGGATCAAAGCGTCGGCGTGATTGTGTTGTTCAAGAAGCTCGCTACACGGGGCAGTCAGCTTTGTCGCCTTCTTCCGCGGCGGTCGTGGGTTAGGCGAGCGGGGTCCTAGATCAGAGATACCAACCTCCGCTGGGCGTCACTGTCGCCGTCGATGTATCCTTGCGTGGTCTGGATCGAGCGATGACCGGCAAGCAACTGTACATCACGCAAGGAACCACCGGCTTTATGTACAAGCCGGGCCGCTCGCGTGATGAATGTTCGGCGACCTGAATGCGAGGAGCAGCCGTCAAGACCAACGGCGCGATAGGCGCGGCTAAACCAGATGACGATGCTGCGCGCGTTCATCTTGCAGCCCCGCTCCGAAAGCACGACAGGCCGTGAAGGCTCGGATTTCCCTCGGAGCGCGGAAAGCGCCTCTCGAAGGGCGGCATGAAGGGGGATTATTCGGCCATGGCCCTTCTTTGCAGCGCAGTCTCTCAACTCCAAGGCTGTGCTAATGGCACCATTCGGATCGAGAACCATCTCCCACGTGAGGTTCGCAATCTCAGCGGCCCGCAGGCCAGCCTTCACAGAGAGCAAGACGATCACGCGGTCTCGAAGCGGATACCGAGTCATTTCGGCAAACAGGAGGAGGTTGTCGATCTGGTCAGCAGCTAAAATTTTCGCCTGCTTGCCCGGCATGGCCTTCAATCGAGTTTGCTACACAACGATTCTAGCTTTCACTCTCAGCAATGCAACCAAAACTTTCAAACGCAGTTGAACCGCGAAACGGAGGATGTGTCTGCCCGGGCCGTCGGTTGTTCCGGTTTGCGAACAGCGAGCTTTAGTGTAGATACTCCGTGATCAATAGTGAGAAAGTTCATGGATGAAAAGCTTGCGCGTGGGCGCGCTCGTGAATTGTTTCGTCACCTCGGCAAGCGAACGAAACAGGAGACAGATCCGGCAACTCGCATCAATGTAAAGATACTAGAAACGTACATGTTGCGGGGCGGGGTCGAAGAATCGCGTTTGAAGAGTTTCGCTCAAGAACTCGAAGACGACTTTAAGGGGGTTGATCAAATCACGGTCGTTTCAAGGGCCGTGCGGCACCCCGTCAAGAGCAAGATCATCATGGAAGTAACCCGACCGGGCTGCGTTGAGGGCCGTGAGCAGTCTCAGATGATAGCAAGGGTCAACACCTACGTATTTCAAAGAAACGTGCTGAAATTGATTGAAACAGTCCATCACGTGGCTGTTTCTCAGCACGCTGTTTTCCGTCTATTCGAGCGCGGCAACATGAAGTCCGACTCAATCGTTGGTCTTTTGGACAGCATCACTCTTTGGGTCCCGACCTTGCTTTTTTCTCTATTTGGAATGAACGCCCCACTGACGAAGCCTGGCACGCAAATCGCGCTGCCATTTGCGGGTGGGTTGCTCTTGGGCGACATTGGAATCAACTACCTTGAAGGACCGAAGCAAGGCCCATCGATTACTGATTTTAGACGAGGAGGAAGCAAGCTGCGGCGCTTACGGGCACCATTCGAGTTCGACGAAGACAGTTTCCCCACAATCGGTATCAATACGTATGTCAGCCGTGATGAACTTTTTGAAAATCAGCAGGAAATATTGCGAACGCTCGTGGCATTCGCCGAGCGGTATCGAATACCGATGGCAAATATGCGCTCCGTCTGCGCCTTGGGGTACCCTGATGAGGAGGTAACGAAGCTGCTTGGCCCGCCACCTTTCGATCAGGCCGACTTTGCGGCCCTTGCTGATTTAGTCGATCTTATTCGAAGATTTTTCGATACGCCGGAATGGAAAACCCACAAAGAAGCGTTTCGAGGTAGATTGCCGCGGACCATTCAATAGTAGCGGGAGCAAGTCTATGTTGGAGCGATTCTCGTCTATCCTGACTTCAACGTCAGAGGCTGACATTCGTTCGGATGTGACCCTGGGATCGAGGCTAGTCATCGCTAAAACTCAGAGTGTTACGATCTCCTACGCGCCGTTTGAGCACATTCAGCAAGGTGCCAAGGTAGTCATCGTGGGCATCACTCCCGGCGAGCAGCAGGCCCGCAACGCGCTGCTCGAAGCAAGACGACAATTGATTGCGGGAGCAAGTCACAAGACTGCGCTTGAAAAGGCAAAAGTTTTTGCGAGCTTTTCAGGTCCGATGCGCGCGAATCTAGTCGCAATGTTAGATCATGTTGGGCTTAATCGCTGGGCTGGTCTCGGCAGCATGGCAGAGCTTTGGGCTAGTCGTAGCGATCTTGTTCATTTCACCAGCGCGCTCCGATACCCGGTATTTGTCAACGGTGGCAACTACTCAGGCCAACCGTCAATGACCGCAACCCCTTTGCTCCGTGACATCCTGGACACATGCTTAAAAGATGAAGCCAGAGCGTTGCCCAAGGCAATCTGGGTGCCTCTTGGTCCAAAAGCAACCCAGGGCGTCGAATGGATCATTCAGCAAGGCGCGTTAGATCGAAACAACGTTTTGATTGGTCTGCCGCACCCCAGTGGTGCAAGCGGGGAGCGGATCAAATACTTTCTGGGACAAAAGAACAGAAACGATCTGTCGGTCAAAACTGAGCCTGTGAGGCTCGATGCTGCTCGCGAGCGATTGACGGCACAGATCATGTCTCTGTGTAGGACTGAGGTTGGTCACTTAGCATAGCCAACAGTTCCCGCGGGAGCCCTTGGTGCGGAACCTTCGTGCCGACTGTGAACATAATGGTGAAAAGGTATCGAGACGACGAGAGAACGGGCGGCCCGCTCGAAACATCGCTGCATTCTCAAATGATCACGGTTTCGGCAGGGCGCTGCCGCTCAACAGCGCGACGAGATTGCTTGGACGGCCCGCGCCGGTTTTGCCAATACCGACTTTAGCTGGTTGCGGATGGTGACGCTGGAGAGCCCGGCTGCGCGCGCGATGTTCTCAACAGTCTCGCCAAGCGCGATCTGCCACGCCACGCGCGCTTCAGGCTCTCCTGAACCGTAAGAGCCAGGCTTTTCATGCCGCGGCGCAAGTCGGTGTGGCCAGTGGCGATCCAGACCCTGACGCCGCTCGGGATCGGGATCATCGCTGTCTCAAAAGCTCAAGAACCCGCTGCCGCGCCTGGTGTCCACGTCCCGATCAACGCGCACGCGACAGCCGCCGCCAAGCTCGATCTCGATGATTCCAGCCCTTGCACGCTGCGCAGGAGGCGAAGACGGCGGTTGCGGTGCGCACGTCAATACCGGAGCCGCCGTAGAGGTGATCTCCACAGGAACAAGAGCCGACACGGCATCCCCGCTCAACCCGGCCGTCGCGCGCCAAGCGGCGCCACGTGAACAATTGGCTCGTAGACAACCCATTGCGTCACGCAGTCACCGACACCAATCGTGGCCCGCCATAGCTCTCGGCAAGAATGCAACGAGGCCGAAGGCCGTCCTTTCTCGCGTGAGGGACAGTCACCGGATGGCCGAGACTTCAGGCTCGGGGAGGCGAAGCCGAGTATGGCCCGACGGGCGCAAGCCCGGCACGTCCTGCCCCCAGAACCAATGGCGTTAACGATGCTTAACGATTTCCAATCTGAGCGAAATCGCTTCGATGTTTTTTAAAAAATGCTGGCTATCCCTTCTGGCCATGGGGATCTGGGGGAAGACATGAGCAAGAAGGCCAGGCGTGGAAAGACAGAGGCCCTCGCACTGCCGATGGCCGGAAAAATTGCGGTCGTCGCCATAGCCGTTGCGGCATTGGGGTACGGTTTGCTATCGCGCCCGGCGAGCGTTCAACCGGTGCGAAAGCCCTCCGCACGTCAGGCCCTGCTTCCGCCACCGCTTCCAGCTCGAACTTCAGCTCCAGTTCCAGCTTCAGCTTCCGCTTCAGCTTCCGCTTCGGCTCCGGCTCCGGCTTCCGCTCCAGCGCCTCAGGTCGAAATTCAGAAAACCGCTGACGCTCCCGGAAAACTTGTTCGGCAGGTCGTTGATTACGTCAGCCACGAGGCGCCAGGCACCGTCGTCATAGACACCGGAAACACCTTTCTTTATCTCGTGCTGAACGGCGGGCAAGCGATGCGCTACGGCATCGGCGTTGGCCGCGAGGGCTTCACATGGTCTGGTGAACAGGCAGTGGCCCGGAAAGCAGAATGGCCGGATTGGCGTCCGCCTGCAGACATGCTTTCGCGTCAGCCCTACCTGCCGCGGTTTATGGCGGGCGGGCCCGGCAATCCGCTCGGCGCTCGGGCGATGTATCTGGGTGAGACCGAATATAGAATTCACGGCACGAATAAGCCCGAGACGATTGGGAAGCGGGTTTCGTCCGGTTGTATCCGGCTGACCAACGAGGATGTCGCTGACCTCTATGAGCGGGTGAAAATCGGCGCGAAAGTTATCGTGCTCCCAGCAATGCGGCGTAATCCGGCTGCGCATCGACCACTCCAGGGAGCGTCCGCCGCCGCTTTCCGCTTGCCGGACCCGGCATCGCCGCCGAACCGGCCTTCGACATAAGCGCCAATCGCGCGTCAAGTGACGTAACGAGCAACCGTCTGCCGATAGGCCATTCCTCAACCTGCTCGACGCGATCCACTTCGCCACTGGAGAGGACCGCAAAGCGCTCGACCGCGTTCTGGAGATCCTCCAAACCCAAGGTGGGATCGGCAAGCGAGCCATGGAGGTCGCCAACCAGACGATGGGCTGTTCCGGGCCGCAGTGAATAATCCGAAGACCGTCATCAATCATGTTGGTTGCAGCCGCTGTCTATGGCCGAACTGTAATGTGAGAGCGGGCGGCGGTAGATTCGTTCAACTGTGCACATAATGGTAATTTGTTATCGAGTTGCCGTCACAGTCAGGTGCTGGCTCCGGTCCGTCGCACCTAAGATCATTCAGCTTGTGAATGAGTGTCTAGAAGTTGTCGCTGAAAGGCACCTATCGCTGGTCAAACTGTCATTGCAGGTAACGAAGATGCGAACGCTTGAAGCAAGCGTTGCCGATAACGGTCCGCGACCTTCTCAGCGCGCCTGACATCGTCCTGTGAGTACACCGGGATGAGGTGTCCCATAGAATTCACTATGGGCGCTAGGCGCTCTTGGGGGCGGGCCCGGACCGCAGTTCAAACTTCAAGCCGTCGCTATTTACAAAGAACAGAGGGGCTGACTGGACTGAACCAAAGGCCGCTGCTGTGAGAGGTCCCCCAAAGCAGGCGCCCGTATCGAGATTGACGCGATTGGTTCGAACGTCGGGAGCGCGCGTTGCCGTTGGCGTGTGGCCATGCACCACGAGAGCACCGTGCCAAAGCCTTGAAGACAGGAACGGCTCACGTATCCACAACATGTCGTCCTTGGACTGGGCGTCCAACGGCACGCCGGGTCTTACTCCGGCATGAACGAACAACCTGTGCTCGTCGCGAATGTGAAGAGGCAGCGCTCTCATCCACGCGAGGTGCTCCGCCGGCAGATCGCAGGGGTCGTCTATGCCGTAAGCGTCCAACGTCTCCTCGCCGCCGTTCGCCCACCACTGAATGAGGTCGGCATCGGAGCGGCTCCGATCCGCGGCGACGCAAAGCATATGGTCGTGATTCCCCATGAGGCAGCGGAATCGCGACGGGGCGCTGGCCTGTTCTCGCATCAGGCAGGTAATCACTTCGTCGGAGGCGGGCCCTCTATCGACATAGTCGCCCAGGAAGAGGAAATCGTGCGCGAAGTCGCCAGCGCTCTTTCGGCAGAAGGCGAGCAATGATCTGAGCTCCTCGAAACATCCGTGGATGTCTCCAATCGCGAAGGTCATGCGTTCGTTCATATTGACCGCCCGTTGCAACCAATCTAGTTGACATCAGGAGGGGTGCTTCGCCAGGCAAATATTTTTTGCAAATGTTCCATAACGTGTAAGTTTCTTAAGGTCTTGATTGAATAGAGTAGGTGGGAATGAATGGGGACGAGGTCTCGTAGTGAGATTGCGAATTCATCGGGGAACGCGGGAGATTGGCGGCACCTGTATCGAGCTGGAGAGCGATGGGGCCCGAATCCTGCTCGATCTTGGTCTGCCGTTGAACGCCAACGACCTTGCTTCCACACCACTGCCCAACGTCGATGGGCTTTCCGCGGTCAGTGCCAGCCTTCTCGGTATCGTTCTATCTCATGGTCATCGGGACCATTGGGGCCTGGTGCCGAAGGTCAGTCCCGCGATTCCGCTTATCATGGGGAAAGCGACCGAGAGCATTATCCGGGCGGCCGCCGATTTCGTCCCCGACGCCGTCGCCTTGAATGCAAGTCACTACCTAGAGCATCGCAAGCCAATTCAGATCGGCCCTTTCACTGTCACTCCGCGCCTCGTGGATCATTCGGGCTTTGATGCCTACGCCGTGGAAATCACGTCCGGCGGCAAGCGCGTATTCTAATCCGGTGATCTTCGCGCTCACGGCCGGAAACACAAGTTGTTCGACGCGCTGATCAGCGATCCGCCTCGCAACATCGATCTCATGTTGATGGAGGGGTCGAGCCTCGGCGGGTCACATTATGTGTGGCAGCATCAACTTGGGTGCAGACAGGCGCAGCTTAAGGCGACTCAACTGGACTTCGCTGATTGAGACACTGGGGCGGCGGTGAGACGGAGGGATTCTCTGCCAATTTCCACCTAACCCGTTGAAAAACCTGCACTTCGTCGTGCGCGCCTGACGTTCTGTGACAGGCCCCGTGTGACACTCTCTCCAACAAAAGCGGGCGGAAATTCGGCAAGCCTGTCCCGTCGGGGGCGTGCGCGCAAGGCCTCGCCGGGCGTCGAGTGGTCCGACAATGACCGCTCGTTCGGCCTGCGCGATAAAGGGCAGGCCTGGCCAGCGCGTCGGCTGCATGACCGCACGACGCCCCGTACCCGTATGCCCAAAAAATTGAGACTGCTCAAAGGCGGCAGCGTTCCAACATTTTGGTCTTGGGCCGGTGTTGCACAACAAGCTTGCCGTGGACGCTTGAGTAGGGACGACGGGGGTCGCAAGCAATTCTGGGTACCGCAGGTCAGTGCAACAATTTCAGTGCTCCATGGCAGTGCTTGAACTTCTTGCCAGAGCCACAGAGGCATGGGTCGTTGCGGCCGGGAACGAGCACCTTGTGAATCGGTCGTCGGGTATCGTCGATGGTGTCTCTCGCAGGTGCACGGCGGGCAAGCCAGTACGCATGGATGTTGCGGGCGGCTGGCGCTATCAATTCCACGAACGCCTGATGTCTCGCATCGGCATCCTGGTAAGCCTCGACTAATTCCTTCAGCCTGTCCCAGCCGCTTTCGGTGCCGTAGAGATGGATGGCCTCGAACCAGTCGGGATGCGCTTCGAAGAGCGGTTGCCAACCCGAAGGGTCGAGTGCGATGCCCTTGACGTAGCCGCAGCACCACTCGTCGACAATCGACACGGTGCGTCCTTTGTGGTCGCGTGCTAAGAAAAGCGGCTCATAATACTGCGGGAACTGGGTCAACGTGACTGCAATATCGTTCGCGTGGCGCATCAGCAGGTCAAGGATGCGTTGCGCCTGCTTCTCGCTCGTAAACTCCGGAGACTGCTTGCCTTCCGTAGAATCCCAAACCCACCGCATCCACTCCGACGGCATGATGACATTCGGCCCCGATAGCACTGCGCAGAGAAAGCCGTCGAGGCCGGACACATCCATTGCATTTTCGAGGCCGTCGTCGGAAAGCAGAAACGCGTCAAGTTCCTCGATCTCCTGATCGATCAGCGGCCCGGATTTGATCGGTCTCATTGGTCAGCCCCATTTGATCACGAAGCCTAGCTTTGCGGACTGATGAGAAGCATCGGCCCACCGGCCATTGCCAAATGTTGATCCGGGACTCTTCCAGCTGCTCACGCCGCCTCTTGATGGTAATAGTTTAGGAGCCCACCCAGCCTCTCGCGACATTGTACCGGCTCCTCGTGACGCGTTTGCGTGACCCGACGGAACAACAGGACGTTGGACTTCCCTTGATGATTCCGCTCGGCCTGGTAATGCGCCACATACTCACTCAGCGCTCGCCGCAAGGAGCGCTCACCAAAGACAATGATCTTCGACAAACACTCCTCCTTGACCGATCTCACCCAGCGTTCGGCATAGGCGTTCAAGTTCGGACTTCGCGCAGGCAGCGGGAGCGTCTTGACCCGGCCTGACTCGATGATCGCTCGGAAGGAGATGGTGTACTTCGTGTCGCGGTCATGCAGGAGATAGCGACAGTCTCGAAGGGTGCCGCATCCCTCCATAGTCACGTTCCGAGCCATTTGCTGCATCCATTGCTCGTTCGGGTGGATGGTGATCCCGGCGATTTCCACCTTGCGGCTCTCGAGATGGATAAAGAACAGCACGTAGTAGGTCACCAGTCCGCGCAGCGTGAGGACCTCCGCTGTGAAAAAGTCGGTGCCCGCCAGAACCGCGAGGTGAACCCGAATGAATGCCGCCCAGGTCGTCGTGTGCTTGCGCGCCGGTGCGGACGGCAGGCCGTGACGGCGCAGAACATTGCCGACCGTTTGATCCGAGATCTCATGCCCCAGATTGGCTAGCGCCCCAACAATCCGATCATAACCCCAGGACCGGTTCTCGTCGGCCATGCGAACAATCAATTGCTCAACTTCTCTGTCGATTCGTGGCCGCCCCGGGGCTCGACGTGCCTGTGATCCATCGAACTTGCGAGCTATGAGCCTTCGGTACCATGCCAGGATGGTGTCGGGCAGGGCGGTAGCCGCCACCTCGCCGAGGGCCTTTCGGCCCAGTCGATGTCCAATCTCGCCGAGCTTCATACGTTCGACGTCCGAGAGCTTCAGGCGCCCTTTCAACTGGGACTTCAGGATTCGGTTTTCAGCAACCAAATACTCATTCCGTAGCAGCAGCTCTTGGTCCACGGTCCCGGTGATGTAGGCTAGGATACGTGCCCACTCCATAACTTCCCCCTCTCGCTCGCCGACCCACAATCGGCGCCACGGATCGTCCCACAAAACCTAGCGGACGACACGCGGTGAGGCTACGCTGGGATGAGATAATTACCCGACTTTCTTATAGATTTAATTTTTTGGCCATACGACATCCGAATCTCTGAAGCTTACGGTCACCGGACCAGGACCGCCGATCAATTTGCGCTCGACAACGGCGGTGCGGTGCCCTGACTTGGCCATGTGCCAGGCCAGATATTCGGCCGAACGCGGTTTTCAAGGCAAAACTCGCGCGCATATGCGCGGTGGCTACTTGGAAGCAACTCATTGTTCAACGCGAATGCACCAGCGTTTGCTGGGCCTCTGACTCTTAAAATTCAATTTAATGGTAGCGGCGGATTGCTAACCTACATGAGCCTCGCGCCTAACGCCTATGTTTCTGCTTTAGGTTCTTGTGGAGAAGCACAATGTCGAAACTTCGTATGGTCGGGGCTACGGCCCTGTCACTCGCGTTAGCTGTTGCAGGCTCGGCCTTCGCGGCGGGGATCGGCGGCGGCGGTGGGATGCATGTAGGCGGCATCGGCGGTGGCGGTGGGATCCACATCGGCGGCGTCGGCGGTGGCGGCGCGATGCACATTGGCGGCGTCGGCGGTGGCGGCGCGATGCACATCGGCGGCGTCAGCGGTGGCGGCGCGATGCACATCGGCGGCGTCGGCGGTGGCGGCGCGATGCACATCGGCGGCATAGGCGGTGGCGGTGGGATGCACGTCGGCGGCGGCGGCGATGGGATGCACGTCGGCGGCGGCGGGTTCCGCGGTGCTCAAGCAAGCATCGGCGATGGCCGAGTTGGCTCAGTGAGCGGCGGAAATTTCACTGGGCACAGCGACGGACAGTTTGCGCACGGCGGGTATCGCGGCGATCGCGACCGGCGCCACGGTTATGACCGAGGAGTCGGCTTTGCTGGCGGATTAGCGGCCGGTAGCGCGCTGGGTTATGGCTACGGTGGCTACTACGACCCCTATACTTATTTTGGATACTACGACCCCAATTATTATAACGACGGCTACGCTTACAACGACCCCGGCTACGACGGGTACTCCGGCTCCGTGGTATCGAGCGGCGCTGATCCTTCCTATTGCGCCCAGCATTACCAGTCCTACGCCCCGGTGTCCGGGACGTATCTCGGCGACGATGGTCTGCGACATCCTTGCGGAAAAAACCAAGAAAGAGCCGCGACGGCGGCGATTGCGCAGCCGGCTGGTTCGGGAAATCCAGCCGCAGCTCCGTCGATGAACTCGGACCAGCAATTGCTGCCGGAGGCACCGGTGGGGCACCGCCAGCCACCTGCTGATCAAGTGACCTCGGAAAAAAACCTGATGAATCCGAACGATCCAGTCAACCAGGAGAACGCGGCGCTCGACCGCATGATCAACGGCATCTGCCGCGGTTGCTAAGTACTCGCCCCTCACCTGATCGCCCGGCCGACCACCTCTTCGGAGCCGCCCTTCGAATACGTGTTGGCGTTACCGTTCTGGCATCGCGTCGGCCGGGCCCAGCACAGAGGGTTGGCGTAAATCGCAGGGCCTGGACCCCGCCTGAAGTAGCGCGCGACGGCCGCAGGGCGTCGCGTCACCACGTAGTGACATTGGGAGAACAGAATTCTGAAAACACTGAAAAGGGTGCAACGCTCGCGCACAGCCGCCGAGATTTCCTCGGCTTGGCCATTCAGGGCTCGGCAGTCGCGGCAACAGCTACCTTGCCGAGCATTTCGGCCGCCGCGCAGACAAAAGGGCAAACGAGCATGCAAACAACTACGTCGAACACTACAAGGCCCCGGTCCGCTTCGGCTTGGGCGGAGTGCCGCTTGGCAATGAGTTCGCGGTCATCACGGAAAAGGACGCCTAAAGCAGACATTGCGTTGCGAGCATCGAGATCTGATTTTGACCCGAAGCGCCTATGACCATAAGCGAGTGCGTCCGCTCAAGCCCATGGTGGGGGGTGGTCAAATCTCTGGGGTATTATCGCCGCGGACCGGTGGGACTGGTTCCTACGCAACATTTTCAGGTTTTTTAAAAGAGAAAACCCACTTCTAAAAGCTGCCGAAACGGCAACAGACCGCACGAGACATCTGTTTGTGCCGGCATTCGGCAACTTCTGCTTCCGGAAAAGGGGAATCGGCGATGGCGTCCATGTCTCCTGCCGGCCATAACCCGGAGCGATCCCGGCTCTTTGAGACACTCGTTCAAGTCCAGTAAGCCGCACCTTTGCTTTCTACGCTGCCGATCTCACCCGCACGTAAAAACCCGGCGCGTCTTCGATAGTCGTGAGCTTGCCGCCGCCGGGTTCGCGCGCAGGAACGCGGTCGGAATCCAGTTGCGTTACCCATTCGTCCCAGACCGGCCACCACGACCCTTGATGAGGCGTAGCGCCGGCGAACCATTCGTCAGGGCTCGGCGGTAGATTGTCGTTCGTCCAGTGACCATATTTGCTGCCTGGTGCGCTGATCACGCCAGCCATATGGCCCGACGCCGACAAAACGAATTTGACCGGCCCGGAATACAAACGGGTCGCCGCATAGGTCGATTTCCATGGCGCAATGTGGTCTTCGCGCGTAGACAGAATGAATGTCGGCATCGAAATTTTCGACAAGTCGATCGGGGTATCGGCGAGGTTGATACCGCCGGGTTTTGCCAGGAAATTCTGCTGATACATCTTACGCAAATAGAACGAATGCATCGCCGCTGGCATGCGTGTCGAATCGGAATTCCAAAACAAGAGATCAAAGGGCATTTGCTCTTTGCCGAGCAGGTAATTGTTGACGACGAAAGACCAAATCAGGTCATTCGCCCGCAACATATTGAACGCCGTCGCCATATCTTGCGCTTCCAGATACCCGCGCTCGCGCATCCGTCTTTCGAGAGAAGCTAATTGCGCTTCGTCGATGAAGACGGCCATCTCACCCACGTCGGTAAAATCGACGAGCGTCACGAAATAGGTGGCACTTGCAATCCGGTCGTCGCTCTTCGCGGCCAAATATGCGGCCGTCGAGGCGAGTAGAGTTCCGCCGAGGCAATAGCCAATCGTGTTGACGCTGCGTTCTCCGGTTGCGGACTCGATCGCGTCCAGTGCCGCCAAAGGTCCCTCGATCATGTAATTTCCAAAGCTCTTTTCAGCGAGCTTCTCGTCGGGATTTACCCAGGAGATGACGAAGACCGTATGGCCTTGATCGATAGCCCATTTGATGAAGGAATTCTTCGGCTGTAGATCGAGAACATAAAACTTATTGATCCACGGCGGCACGATGAGCAGTGGCCGCCTTCGAACTTCTTGAGTTGATGGCCCGTATTGGATCAATTGCATGAGCTCGTTCTGGTAGATGATTTTCCCTGGAGTCGTGGCGATATTTTCGCCGAGGCGGAAAGCCTTCATGTCGGTCATCGTAATCGAAAGCCGACCATTGCCGCGTTCCAGATCGACGAGAAGATTCTCCAAGCCACGTAGCAAATTCTGTCCGCCAGAATCCAGGGTTGCGGCGAGGACCTCCGGATTTGTTGCGACGAAATTGGAGGGCGACAAAGCATCGACGAATTGGCGGGTATAGAAATCCACCTTGCGAGCGGTGGCGTCGTCCATGCCCTGGACTTCGCGGACTGCCGTAAGAATCGATTTAGCAGCAACGAGATAGCTATCTTTCACAAAGCTGAAGATGGCATTCTCGCTCCATTCCGGATGCTTGAAGCGTTTATCTTTTGGAGCATCGGCTTCCTGCGCGCGCAGCATGAGC
The DNA here is from genome assembly GCA_900129675.1 of Bradyrhizobium erythrophlei. Classification (GTDB taxonomy): domain Bacteria; phylum Pseudomonadota; class Alphaproteobacteria; order Rhizobiales; family Xanthobacteraceae; genus Bradyrhizobium; species Bradyrhizobium erythrophlei_A. The sequence goes on from FSRD01000001.1 coordinate 6,012,987, forward strand.
ATGCGTTCGGCGGTTTTTTGCCAAACACTCAAAGTGCCGTAAAATAGATCGATCTGAGCGCTCGCGACCGCCGCGGGGTTGGTCATCATCTTCGTCATGAGCTCAAAAAAATCGAACCCGAGGCTCGACGTGTCACCAATGCCAAGCTTGATCACGTCCGGCTGATTAGACACGAAACGTTGCATCAGTGTCTGGCTTTGTTTCGCGATTTTCTGCAATTGCGCCGCAAGGACGAGCGGGTCCCATCCGGGCTGCATCAGTTTGTCGGCCATATTTCTCCCCCAGTGGTCGTCAGGCCTGTACCAGGAGCTTTGGCTAGTTCTGAAAGACTACCACCTGGCGACCAGGCGCGATCAAAAAATGAAAAAACTCGGGTCCTCAATCAGGCGGCCATTTTGCGACGCAATCAGGATTGTGCGTTGCGAGACTCCCTTCTTGCGCGATCGTCGTAACTGCGCCTAAATGTAAATAGAGGGCGAGTGGAGCGTCTGTCTCCGCAATGCTCCAAGGAGGGGCTCGGCGCGCATTCGTCGCACCGGGCTTCTTCATGAGCCCTGCTGTGAATTTCTCATCGACCCTAAATGAGCCAGCAGGGTAATCAGGTCGCCAACATCACTTGTTGGCGTAAACGTCGGCGCCGCTAGCCCTTCATGCGGTGAGGGCCTAACAGCTGGCGCGCGGCGATAGTTTTGCTCGATGCAGCGTCTTAGAGAGCCGGCTTTTACGCCGCGTTCTCCCTGTAGCTTCCGGCTTCTCGGCGATGGGCGAAGATCATTAGTATCGGCGGGTCCTTCCGGCGATTCGAACGCGGAGCGGAGCGGCCGGGCGGATTCGGTAGCTGGAGCGCCGGGAAAGCTAGGTGAAGCTTTATTGCTTCTTCGGGGATCGTTCTGCGGGGCTCGTTCAAGGAACTAAAGGTATCAAGGACGGCCGCGACGGTGCGGTCTGGATGATAGGAAAACTTGACCATGCCCAGTTCGACCACTCGTCAGAGGCGGTATCCAATCCGGTGGTTTCGACGTCGAATAATATTCCGACTTTCGCGAGCTCCGTCGGTGTCGAAAAATGCTCCCGCAAAGGCAATCGCCGGAGAACGCGATACTCTCCCGACTGTTCTCCATCGCATCACCCCACGCGCCCGAGCACCGTTATGACAGCTACCGACCAAGACCTCGCGGCAATGGCTCAAACTCTCGATATGCCAGAGCCAACTAAGACGCTTTGGAGTTTTTGGAGCGTAGCTTTAAGATTGTTGTTCTCAAAATACAAAGATGGAGGAATATTTGAGATATCGTTTGCGCAGTGATCTGATGTGGGAGGAAGACGACCGTGCATATGCTGAAACACTCGGGCTGTTGCTCTTGTGGGAACTGCGGCACGCCGCTGACCCAAAGTACTCGCAACTGAAGCCGGTTCGCGGAGGTTTAACTGCACTTCAACTAAGACGCATCAAGGATTTTGTTGATGGTCACATTTCGAAAGAAATCGGGATATCCGATCTAGCGAACTTGGTAGGACTGAGCCAGTTCCACTTTATTCGGGCGTTTAAACAGTCAGTTGGGCATTCACCCTATCAGTACGTCCTATCCGAGCGCACCAGCATTGCAAAAGAGCTTTTGTCGAAACGCGATCTATCGATTGCCGACGCGGCGCTCGCGGTGGGGTTTAGCGATGCATCCCAACTGAACCGCGTGTTTCGAAAATTGATGGGAGTTACGCCAACGGCCTTTCGGCGGGAGAATGGTTTGCGTTAAATCGTTAAACTGATTGGTGATACCTGTCTGCCCCCCTAGCTTGCCATCGATCTTACAGCCTACTTGACTCTAAGGCTCGAGCAACGCGGATCAGTGCCGAAATCTCGCGCCGCCGCGCGATTGCCTCAGCGGTATACCGACCGTGCTTGAATGCATTCCGATTGCCCTTTGGTGCACCCGGAGAAGGACCGCCGTGCATTCGGCACCTACCGTTTGCCATCGCTGGCGACTGGCATGGCTTCCCGCTCCGTGTCCTCGCTCCGCAACGTTTGGCCCGATGCATATGCAAGAGCATGGGGTTGATTCTCCGATTTGGTTCGTACCCCACCCCCACCGGTCTGAACATTGCCGACGATGGCCTGTCCGCCTTCGTGGACGTGGACATGTTCGACAGTAACTTTCTGTTGGCCTTTGCCGCGATGGCGGTTCAACGCCTCCAGCAAAGTCGCGTGCGTGCGGGAAAGCTTGTTGGCCTGACTTGAATTCTCCTTTCGTCCCTCGAAGGTCTGCTCCGCAATCATTGCGCGCCGATAGCACTCCATCGCCGCATTATGCGACGCCAGCAACTGTGCCGCCAACATACCCTCTAGTTCGTCCTTCGGTTCAACGCCGGCGAGAAAGGTACGCATCCGACGAGCGCCGTCTTGTCTGACGGGTGGTATTTCGCGAAGCGTGTGACCTTAGGTCTAGCTTTAAGGTCATCAGGCGATGCGGGTCGAGGTTTTGGGCGGGTTGGAGCGTCGGCGGCGCTGGTCGCAGGATGACAAGGCGCGAATCGTCGAGGAGACATTGGCGCCAGGGGCGAAGGTTACGGAGGTTGCGCGCCGCAATGGCGTTGCAGCGAGCTTGGTGTTCACCTGGCGCCGACAGGCACGGACGGCCGAGCGGGTCGAGCCATGTTTTGTGCCGGTGCGGATTGCCGCGGCGGTAGAAACGGGCGAGCAAAATTCGAAGCCTGCGTCCGAAGATGACCGACGGATGCGGCAGTTACCGGCCGCCCGGAACGGACTGATCGAGATCGATCTTGGCAACCGGCGACGCATCCGGGTGGATGCACACGTCGACCCGGAAGCGCTGGCGCGGGTTCTCGACGTGCTGGAGCGCCGATGATTGCCAAACCGGGCAATGTGCGGGTGTGGCTTGCGACCGGCCATACCGATATGCGCCGCGGGTTCCCGAGCCTCCATTTCTTCTTCGCACCAGGGTCTCGGTGTCTTCGGGCATCGAGCCGCCTCACATTTGAAAGGGACAGCTACGCGGTCTATTTCTTAGTGCGGATGATAGTTTTTCTTTTGGCAGCGATAGCTTTCGATTTGGACTTAGACGAGGCGGGCTTAATGGCGTTGATGAGCTGTAGGGCGATAGGTGAACCGAGACCGGTGCACGCGTCCCAGCCAGCGCCTGCTGCGAAGCTGCCATTGCTCCCTTGGACGGTGTCGCGGAAGGCGGGTTTGCCTTGACCAGCATAGATGGCGGGTTGGATAAAACCAGCGGATTTGCCGTTCTGTTGATTGGCGACAGCAATGAGGCCAGCCCATAGTGGAGCAACGGCACTCGTGCCGCCGATCACGAAGGTCTGCCCGTCGACTCGGACGACATAGCCGCTGGCGGGGTCGGCGTCGCCGGCAACGTCCGGAACGCCGCGACCGCCTGAGGGGTGCGTAGGTTTAGGGACTTTCGAACTGGCCTGCCAGGTCGGAAGCGGGAAGATGTTGCTGACGCCTCCCCCGGTTGCGCCGCCCTGCGGTTGGGCATTCCAGACAGTCTCTGCCGAGATGGTTGAGCCGCTGCCCTGTAGGTTGGTACCACCGCAGGCGAGGACGTGCGGGCTCGAAGCAGGGAAATCGACGTGGTTCTCACCGTCGGCAACGGCGTCCGAGGAGCCGTTGTCGCCCGATGCTGCTGTGATAGTGATGCCGAGGGCAGCTGCGGATTGGCAGGCAGCGTCAAGTGCGGCCATGGCCTGGACGGTCCAGTTGACTTCAGCCGAGCCCCAAGAGATCGAGATGACACTGGGTTTGTAGGTGGTGTCGTGAATGGCGTGAGCGATAGCGTCGACAAACCCCTGATCGGTGTTGGGCGCAAAGTAAACGACTATGCGGGCACCCGGAGCGACGGCCCCGGCAACCTCGATGTCGAGCATGACCTCACCGTCAGCGCTGTTGGAGTTTGTGGGGTTGTTCTTTCCGTTTCCGATGGGGACGGCGATCACCTGGGGTGGCTTCTGACCGAGGGTTTTGAAGTAGGCCGCAATGTCTGTCTGGCGAAAGCCGCCGCCGAGTTCGATGATGCCGATCGTTTGATTGGATGCAGAAGAGCCTCTCGGAAATTGGTAGAGTTCGCCGACCTGGACCGGCGTGTACGAGGTACTGCCCCCGGCGTGCGGACCGGCGAAGCCTTGGCCTTGAGCGGCTTGAGCAGCAACTGCACCCTGTTCACCAAGGATGCGAAAGTGTGGTTCGGCCTGCGGACGGTTGTCGAGGCCAAGGACGGCGACTACGTAGCCCTGAAGTTCGGCCGGGAGATTGATGCTGCCTTCACGTACCCGGTAGGTTACGCCATCCATTGTCTTGTGAGCGAGGGAGACACCAAAGGCTCGCTGCATGTTGGCGACTGTACCGGTGAGCTTCATGGTGCGGCGTCCGGGTGCTGGCGTGCCAGGGTCGACGGTGAGGCCAAACTCTTTGGCGAAGCCCTGAACTAGCTTCACGGCGGCGGGATCGGCCGCGTGGCTAGCGTTGAACTGAGCGCGAGTGAGGCGTTGTTCGCCTGTGATATGCGCTGCTTTGAGGGGCGTCTTGCGCCGGACAATGACCGATACCGTGATACGGGCGGCCAAGGGCGCGGGCTTTGCGCCGCGTGCCTCCGCGACGGGGGCTTTCTCGCTGCCTGATAAGACGGTGCGGCTCTGAGTCGTGAAATGAGGAACGGACGTTTTCGGCGCCATTTGTGCCTCCAAGGCAGCTGAAATGTGAGAGGCCGGCAAAGAAATCTCTGTCCGACCGTCATGGTGCGAGCGGCCGCTGGATTTCGGCTCTTCCGTGTTTGTGCCGCTGAAAATGACACGGACCGTGAGACGTCTTTGTGATCCAGGTCACAATCCCCGAGATAAACTTTTTGCCGCGTCCCTGGACAATGGCGGCATGACTGGATGTTAATAAGCGTCCTAAAGTGACCTGTGCCTGTCGGAAATCAAACTCGCACATACAGATGATGAAGTCCGCCAAGAAATGGCGTAGGCAAAATGCGGCCAACGGGATGTACTGTTCGCGGCGACGGTGAGCTGGCGCGAAATCCATTCAGCCGTTGGGTGCGCAGTCACTCCCAGCCATAGGATTTGGCGGCGATCGTGATGCAGTATCAGCAACCCGTAGAGCAGTCGGAATGAGAGTGTCGGAACCACGAACAGGTCCATCGACGCGATGCCGTCGGCGTGATTATGAAGAAACGTCTTCCACCCTTGGGACGGCGGTCGCCTTCCCCTCGCCATATACTTTGCAACGGTGGTTTGCCCAACATCGATGCCGAGCTTGAGAAGCTCGCCATGGATCCGTGGTGCGCCCCATAATGGGTTGGCGAGACTCATCTCGCGAACGAGATGACGGATCTCCAGCGGGGTCTTCGGCCGGCCGCCGCGCGGTCTTGATTTCCAGCGCCAATACGCTCGGAAACCGGCACGATGCCAGCGGATCACGGTCTCCGGCCTGACGATCTTCAAAGCGTCCAGCATGCCGGGCGCCAGCCGATACAACCCGGCAAATACCAGACGGTCGATGCTGGTGAAGGTTAGTCGCTGCGGCGATTTACGCCGCAGCACGTTGAGCTGATGACGAAGCGTCAAGATCTCTGCTTGCAGCGACGCTCGCGACCGGAACAATCCGATCAGCGCCAAGCAAATCAGCCTGCAAACATCTCTCATCAACCAAGAGCATCACCCAATTCGACTCCACTTACTAGCCGGATTGAGTTTCCGACAATGACAGGGGACGCAAATCCTCACCATCGAGCGTCAGGATGTCGAAGGCATACGGCTGGACTTCGTCATCGTGCTTGCGCGAGTGCAGGACATTGAAATCGGGAACACCGCCAACCCAAAGATGACAGCTTCGCCATCGACCAACTAATCTGCTCAACACCGAGGACAACGAGAAGAGTTTTGCAAACGTCTCAGAAGTGACCGGATATAGCCGGATCAAAATGGAGGGGGTTTGCAAAACCAGGTGAGAGATTTCAACGGCTTAGCCCGAAAGCTGTTGTGCTGACGATTTACCGAATCTGAATCGTTGGATGGCAGCTATCGAACAACGCCCTGGCTGCGCCAAAGGCGTGCGAATTCCGCACGAGACCAACTACAACAAATCGGATGCAGAAAGCGCCGGAGTCTTTGTTAGGGACGTGCAGTCGATTCTAGGTAGATAGGTTCAAGCTGAGGCTGTGGCGTTGCCCCGAGAGACTTCCATTGCCTTGGCAAGCGACCGAACACATTGTCATAACAAGAGAGAGAGATGACACAGATGACCGCCTATTTCGTCGCATTCGAGACTCGATCAGCAATCCACAGGAGATGAAGACGTACGGTGAGAAGTCGGGGCCATCCCTGGCCGGTCATAGCGTTACGCCCTTGGCAGTATACGGACGGTTTCGCGTAATGGATGGCAGTCCTATCGAGGGCGCGGTTATCCTGGCGTTCCCGACCTTTGAGGAGGCTGAGGCTTGGTACGACAGCCCGGCATACCAGGACGCTGTGCAACACCGCTTTCGGGGGGCGAAGTATCAGACTTTCATTGTCCAGGGTACACGGTGAGCAGCCCGCTTTAGCGGGCAGACAACGATGATCAGGAGGAAATGATCATAAGGCTTAGGTCTCGCTATGCGGATGTACAGGCCATGTCGCTGATGACACGTTGTGACCCGAACAATCTGAAAAGAATTGAGTTCAGAGGAACTATCATATGTCGGTTGTACTCTCATCAGCCTCAAAGAAACTACGAACCACAGACGCGTTCCCTACGCATTAGCGGGCATCCCACCTCAATCCGCATGGAGCTATCGTTTTGGGATACTTTGGAGGAGATGGCAGCTAAGGAAGATACCAGCCTAGCACAATTTCTCACAATCCTCCATGACGAGATTTTGAAGCATCAAGGGGAAGTCGAAAATTTCGCCTCTATGCTGCGGTGTCGCTGCCCGATCTACAGGTCCTGTGTGTACCAAAAACCCTATCCGGGTTTATCGAATGATAGAATCGGCTAAGTTGGTGCGATGATCGCGCTGATCTGCTTCGTTCTGGCCGTGCTGGCCTCGCCATTCAAGTCGAAGTTGCGGCTTGAAGCCGAGAACGCGGTGCTAAGACATCAGTTGATCATATTGAGGCGTAGGCTGCATGGTCGCGTCCGGCTGACGAACCATGATCGATGGTTCTTTATCCAGCTGTATCGTTGGTTTCCAGCAATCCTCAGGGTTCTCACGATCATGCGGCCCGAGACGCTCGTGCGTTGGCACAGGGCCGGCTTTCGTCGCTACTGGCGTTGGAAATCGCGTCGACGGGGAGGGCGGCCGCCAGTCGAGACGGAGCTGCGCGCGCTGATCCGGCGGATGAGTATCGAGAACCCACTTTGGGGCGCGCCACGCATTCACGGCGAGCTGCTCAAACTGGGATTTGAGGTCGCGCAGTCGAGCGTCGCCAAGTACATAGTCAAGCGGCGAGTGCCACCTAGCCAAGGATGGCGCACCTTTCTGCGTAATCATGCTCCAGACATTGCCGCCATGGACCTGTTCGTTGTCCCGACCATTGGCTTCGATCTGCTTTATGCGCTCGTCATCGTGCGGCTGGATCGTAGAGATCTCGTTTGGATTAACGTCACAACCAACCCGACGGCGGAGTGGGTTGCACGTCAGATCACCGAGGCTTTTCCTTGGGACATGGCCCCGGGTTACATGATCCGAGACCGCGATCGGGTCTACGGCACCGTCGTCACACGCCGATTGCGTGCCATGGGCATTCGGGACAAGCCTATTGCACCGGCCTTGATCGGATCGATCCGCCGGGAGTGTCTAGACCACATCATTGTTCTGGGCGAGGTGCATCTGCGCCGCATTCTGAAATTTTACGCTCGCTACTATAATGAGACGCGCACGCACCTGGCCTTGGATAAGGACGCGCCCCTATCGCGCACCGTGAAGAGGGCAGGGCGCATTCTTTGCCGCCCGATCCTCGGCGGATTGCACCACGAATATGTTCGGATTTGATTTTCGACAGGCACAGGCGGCCATCCTCGGCGTCCATTTAGCTGGCGACGTCCGACAGCCAGTCCTCGTCTTTTGTCGGGCGAGGCGAGCAATGCCTTTTCAATCGCGGCCAGCCGTTTCACTTCTTCTTCGAGCTTCGCCAGCTTTTCCCTAAGCCGCGTCTTGGTCAGCAGAACCGTTTCCGACGGCTCTTCTCCCGCGGCAGTCTGGCGGTCGGCGGTGCCCAGTTGACTCATGTAGCGCGCCACGCTCTCTTCGATCTGCTTCTGGCGGCGCTGGATCTTGCCTTGCGTGAAGTTGTTGTCGCGACTGTTCACGGCCCTAAACTTGCTGCCGTCGATGGCAACGCTGGCCTTCGTCAGCAGGCCCATCTTGCGGCACAACTCGACGAATTGCGCGTAAACCTTCTTGATCGCTGCGCCATTGTCCTTGCGGAAGTCGGCGATGGTTTTGTGATCCGGCGCGAGCCGTCCGGTCAGCCACATCACCTCGAGATTGCGGTCAGCCTCGCGCTCCAGCCGCCGGCTCGATTGTCACCCGGTTGAGATAGCCGTAAATGTAAAGCTTGAGCATCGGCGAAGGATGGTACGCCGGCCGGCCGGTCGCGGCTGGATCAACGCCATCGAACCCGAGGTCGCGCAGTTCCAACGCATCCACGAACACATCGACCGCGCGAATAGAATTGCCCTCGTCGACCCAATCATCGAGGCATTCCGGCAACAGCGTCGTCTGCTGGCGATGGTGCCTGAGCTTGGTTAGCAAGCGGTATTCGTTTCTCTCGATTTAGAGCCAAATCACGACCGGCTCCTTAGAATTTTTGGCTTATCGTGCAACAACAAAGTTATTTCAGGTGTGGTGATTTTCATGACTGCATCAAAGTCGTTCTTGCAGGAATTGAACGAAGCCGTTTTGCGGGGATCGCCGGAAAGCCGGGCCAAGGCGCTTTCATATGCGACCGATATGCTGATCATCGGCCGCTATACGGAAGACGAAATCTGGGTTTTCGACGAGGTGATCGGGCGGCTGGCCGATGCGATCGAGGTTGAGGCGCGCGCGCAGCTTGCGAAGCGCTTGGCAAATTCGGCCAATGCCCCCATTGGCGTCGTCAAGAAGCTTGCATTCGATGATTCGATCGACGTTGCGGGTCCGATTCTTCGACATTGTGAACGACTCGATTCAAGTACCTTGATCAGCAACATCAGAACCAAGGACCAGCAGCACCTCCTGGCGATCTCACAGCGAACGTCCATTCCCTCCGTTGTAACGGACGAATTAGTTACGCGCGGCAGTCGTGAGGTGCTGACATCGGTGGTCGCCAACAAGGGTGCGAGCTTTTCGGACTTTGGCTTTCTGCACATGATCAAGCGGTCCAAAGGCGACTCCATTCTCGTCGAGCAGATTGGCCGGCGCCAAGACATCCCGAGGCCAATGTTTCAGCAGCTTATTGCGAAGGCATCAGCTGACGTCAGGCGAAAGCTCGAACAGCAGCGTCCGGATCTCGCTGGCCAGATACAGAGTGCGGTTGCCGAGGTCGCAGGATCATTGTCCGCCAAATTCGGACCCGCGACGGAAAGCTATTTTGCCGCAAAGAAGGCCGTGACAACCCGGCATCGGTTCGGCGAGTTGAACGAGAACGCTATTCTCGAATATGCGCGCGCCCACAAGATCGAAGAGGCGACAGTTGGGCTATCCCTGTTGTGCTCATTGCCCGTCGGTGCCGTCGAGCATGCGTTGGCGGACCCGGAAATGACCCTGATTCTGGCCAAGGCCCGCGAATTCGAATGGGAGACCACGATGTCGCTCTTGTTTCTCGGCGCCAAGGATCATCGCATCAATGCGCGCGACCTCGTCAACCTCCGCGAGGAATTCGCTCGGCTCAACGCCAAGACATCCGGGGAAGTATTGAGTTACTATCAATCCCGCAAGCATGCAGCGGTCGCCCGGTCGGACCGGTGTCGTTTGCCACAACTTCACGCGGTGTGAGCAGTCAATGCTGCGGAACTCGCATCCCCGAATCCTCCACCTAGGTGATGATGAATCCTCGGCTTCGCAGGGCTTGGCTTCATGGCGTATCGCTCAACGTCAAAGCTAGCATTGATGGCAGCCTGATCGACGAGCGTCAGGTTTGAATTAAAAGGCCGCCGTTTAGCGGCTTTTTCTTTACACGTGTGCGCCAGCGATGTCTGTTGTTGGCAGTGCGCCCCGAAGGCGCGGATCACTAGTGGAGGAAGATTCCACCCAGAGAGTTGTCGATTGATCTGGTAGCTGACGAGCGGTTCGGCCGGGTAACCGGCAGGGCTGGAGCCTCGTGACAAAGGCCGCTTTAGGCGGTTGAGCAATCCGGCGGGCCGTAACGTGAGTGAAGCCTGAGCAGGCCTCGAAAGTGACAATGCGGATGCCGACCCTCCTGCCAATTGGGGAAGGCTGTATAAGCGGGGAAGCAATCGACACGCGCACCCGCTCGATCCGCCGGGGTAGTGGGCACGGCACGTCGGAAAGGTGGTTCGGGTATCCACTTCCATCGAGATACTCGTGATGATGTCGAACCGCGTCGAGAACTTCAAAGGAAATGTTCTCGTTGCCCTTAAGCGCATCATATCCAAGAGCCGGGTGAGATTCCATAATCACTCGCTCCTTTGCATCAAGACGCCCAGGCTTATCGAGAATTGCCAACGGGATCGTCGCCTTCCCAAGGTCGTGGAACATGGCGGCTGAATACAATCGCTCCAAGTCGCGTGTCGCCAGACCAAGGCTCAGCCCGAAGTCGACGGTTACTCCCGTGACCAAAAAACAATGTTGATACGTACCCTCATGATGGCGGCGAACGATTGCCAACCAGTCGGACAACCCTTTTTCGGCTATATGGTCTGTGATTTTGTCGCCCGCACTCTTGGTGCCCTCAACATCAATCGATACGCCATTTGCCACCGCGGCAAACATTGATGCTATGGCGGTCGCGCCGACAGACGCCGCCCCGGCTTCGTTGTTTGTAGCCGCCGTCGCCGGAGCACCGGGAACCATGCGGTCTACCAGCGCCGAGAGCAATTCTTTTTGATTGAGAGGCCCGGTCAAAACGCGCGTCGCGCCGAGCGCGTAGGCTTGCGCAATCGACAAGTAGATCGTTTGGTGCAGAATAAAAACGCGTTTTCGCATGTGGCCAAGACTTGCAATCTTCTTCTTCTTCAAAGCCGCGACATTTTCGAGAGTGCGGAGGTCCACGTTCACCACGAGCGCATGGCACTGGCCGCGCTGGACGCTCGGGCCATCAAGCAATTCTGAGGTTAGTTCATGCTGGCGTTCAAGCGCAGCGCGAACGACAACTAACTTGGCGGGATTATCTGCCACCACATGAATGAACATCAAGAATGATCCTGCCCATCGGATGAATCCGCTTTCTCCTGCACTTACCTCCAGAAAGATCCGTGGTCTTGCGGAAGCTCGTTCAGCCATATCAGCGCTTCGCGCACACCGAGAGGAATAAGGCGCTCCTCCGCGGCGCGGGAGAACTCGCCGTCGCAGAGATAGAGGAGGAAACCGCCGCGTTCATCCCGAAACAATGCCTCTCGGGCATTGCTGAGCGTGAGAGATTGAGAATCGATGAACGGAACAATTCGCGAAGAAATCATCTGCATATGAAATCATCAATTATCGCACGGGCGTGGTGCCCCCTCATGCTGAATTTGCCGCACCGTCTTTCTTTTTGGAGTCTTTTGGTATGAAAAGGACGTCAATTTGTGCCCCATCGATCCACACCAATGTGCATCTACGGAACGCGAGACTCATCCGCTGAGCCTTGGAAAGATAGAGTTTCTCGAAGTGTTCCTTGGCGTGCGCAAGCTCCTCATCTGAGAGCTGGGGGACGCTTCGACTGCGTATGGTCCTGCACGAGGTGATCGCCACCCTTCGGTCCATCATTCACTCGCCAAAACGTCGATCCATTCAAGTGATCGAAGGACGTCGGCATAGCCGCTAAAATCATTTTCCCCCGCAGCAACACCGAAAAAATGGCGGCTCTTCTCGTCTCTCATAGCGCGCCTGACACGCTTCGCAAAAAGAGAAAGCTGCTCTTTCGATGGCTGGTTGCTCGCCCTTGTATTATGGTTAGATCGTCTATCAATTTGCGAACGTCGTTCACCAACGGTTTGCTTTTCTGGTTCCGACCGCGTGTCTCTCCCAGACCTTCTATCTTTAGTGTCCCGCCTGCTTCCTCCCAACTCAGGTGGCTGCTCCGGCGTAACGTAACTTTGAGTGCTTCGGCATTTAGGGCACTCAAAAACATCATGGACAAAGCCCGGCTTCTCCGTTTCTTTGCAAGAGAATCGCATCCTAGCATTGCATCGAATGCAAAGCGGATCGCTTGTTAGTGATTCGATCATGCAGCCCTCCAAGGGAGCAAAAGGCAGCATCCTTAGCAACATGCAGCCCGATAAGTGTTAAAAAGAGCAGTTTCCGCGTTCGTCAAAAAAAATTACTAAATGCCAGTCGGATCTTTTTTCCAATTTCGGAGCAATGCTACACCAACAACATCGATATCTTGGTGGCATTGTGATCTTTAAGTCTCCTGATTCGAGCTAAGCACGATCAAGCTACAGCAGCCGAAGAGGCGCGGACGTCCCGGCCCGCTCCGAGCAGCCTCGTGCGGATAGCCTCCTCGATTAGCGTCAGGGCCTGATCTAGTTCGCGTGCCCTAGCCTCTGCGTTCTTCGCGCGTAGCTCCGCAGCGGATAACCTCGCTTCGGTGGATGCGATACGGGACTCAGCGACATTCAACGCGTTCTCAGCAGAGTCAGCGCGCCTTTGAGCAAAGAGGAGTTTTTCGTGCGCGGTTCTGCAAAGAGTTTGAGCTCGAATTTCGATCTCGCGCGCGTGATGGTGCAAGTTACCGACAACCTCAGCCGCCTGATACACTAGATCGATGGCCGACTGACCGTCATTTCTTACTGGCTCGGTCGGTCCTCTCGGAAATGCCAGTACGTTTTCGCCCTCATCGGACCCCTGGTCTTGGTCCGTGACTTGGATGCATTCTCGGAGCCAGTGCGGGAGCGCCACTTTCGACCTCCTAAAAAAGCGTTGAGATAAAAAAAAACTCTGCGTTTAGATGGTAAATATATCGTTAAGAACAAGCCGCTAACGAACAGCGCCACGCCCCAGGCGGCAGCGGAACACCTGTAGAACTTGCGAAGCCGTAGATGGATCGATCCTTGGGGCCGCATCCGTTAGATGCGGGTGGTCTTGTTGGCAATTTTGCGAAGTGGCGCTCGACACCGAGTACGTCCGATTATTGGCGTAGACCGGAAGTGAACGACCGCCTGTCAAAACGGCGCTTTTGGCCCCAACCGGACGTTGCGCGCGCCAAGGCGGGAACTGTGGTATCCTCCGTCAGACGCGATGGGACGGTTCAATGAAGCGGCGGACCTCAAATGGCACTTGCTGCTCGTGCTGAGCGTCCTCGTGTCCTGCGATTGCACACGGATCTGAAGATAGCTCTCTCCGGTCTCGAGGAGAACCCACGTCGTGAAGCGGGACTTCGACCTCATCGTCTATGGCGCGACGGGTTACACCGGCCGTCTCATCGCTGATTATCTGGCGACATCCTATCGCGGCGACGATGCTCCGTCCTGGGCGATCGCGGGACGCTCGACCGACAGGCTCCAGAAGGTGCGTGCCGACATCGGCGCACCACACGATTTGCCTTTGGTTAAGGCGGATGCCGCCGAGCCGGCCAGCCTGCGTTCGATGTGCGAGCGTGCGGCCGTGATCGTCACGGCGGTCGGGCCTTATCAGCTCCACGGTCCCGGGCTTGTGGCGGCCTGCGCGGCCACGGGCACGGCCTATGTTGATCTGTGCGGCGAACCGGCTTGGATGCGGCGCATGATCGACACCCATCACGAAGAGGCGAAACGGACCGGCGCGCGCATCGTCTTCTCCTGCGGCTTCGATTCCATCCCGTTCGATCTCGGCGTGCTCACGTTGCAGGAGAAGGCGCGCGAGAAATTCGGACGCCCCGCGCGGCGGGTGAAAGCCCGCCTGCGCAAGGTGAAAGGCGGCATGTCTGGCGGCACCGCGGCGAGCGCTCAGGCGACGTTGGCCGCCGCCGCGCGCGCGCCGCTTCTGGCACCTTTGAGACATGCCGGGGCGGTCTGACGATGTCCGTTGATCGGGGTAGAGCAGAAGTCTCGTTTCGGGGCCGTCAGGACCGTTGTTGACCCTTAGCCGACATACGCGAAGAGCCGCGATTGACTCATTGCGTTCTCCGATCGAGGGCTGCGGCGCGCCAATTCGTTTGATAATGTAACGCGCTTGTTGCCGTAGGAACTCGAAGGGAGGTAGCCAATGTCTCACCTTGGAAGCTGCTTTTGCGGTGCAGTCAAGCTGGAGGTCATGGGGTCACCGGAGGCGATGGGCTATTGTCATTGCAGTTCTTGTCGCTCGTGGTCCGGCGGACCTGTAAACGCCTTCAGCCTCTGGAAGCCAGAGGCGGTACGGATCACATCGGGAGCCGAGCATGTCGCGATGTTCCAGAAGACTGAGCTCAGCCAGCGTCAGTATTGCGCGAAATGCGGCGGGCACCTGATGACCAATCATCCGCCCCTGGGATTGGTTGACGTTTTCGCGGCGACACTACCTACGTTGGAATTTACGCCCGGTATACATGTAAACTACGCCGAAACAGTTCTGCCGATGCGAGACGGCCTTCCCAAGCTCAGGGATTTTCCGAAGGAGTTTGGTGGCTCAGGAGAGCTCGTCCCGGAATAAAGACGGCGAACGGATCGCATGGCGCGCGACTGATAGCCCGAGCGTTCCCTCGTTCCCCGAAGAACGCTCCGACAAGAACCTTTGGGCGCGACCGAACCGTGCGGCAGACGTGATCGTCAACGAGTGCCGCGGTCTGATGTTCTGATTCATGCGCGGGTGCCGGCCCGGTGTGACAGGGCGATCGCGTTGGTCTCAGCGGGTCTGGGCCTAACCCGTCTTGCGGAGGTATCAATGGAGCAGATCGAGGTCGTAGTGATTGGCGGCGGTCAAGCTGGCTTGGCCTCCAGTCGCGAGCTTACTGGTTTGGGCGTAGAGCACGTCGTGCTTGAGCGCGGCCAGATCGGTGAGACATGGCGCAACCGGTGGGATAGTTTCTGTCTCGTAACCCCGAACTGGTCCTTGCGCCTCCCAGGTCGCCCATACGATGGCACGGATCCCGATGGGTTCATGCCGCGAGAACAGATAGTCGCATACTTAGAACAGTACGCCGCGTCCTTCGGGTCACCTGTCCAAGAACACGTTGAAATAAGCTCGCTAAGCGCGCGAGATGGTGACGGTTTCGTCCTCGAGACGACCTCGGGATCTTACAAGGCAAGGTCATTGGTGGTGGCGACGGGCGCCTATCAACGCCCGCACCGCCCGCACGGAGCGAATACCTTGCCTATTAGCTTGCTCCAGATCGATGTCGAGGATTACAGCAATCCGAAGGCACTTCCCCCTGGTCGTGTACTCATCATTGGGAGTGGACAGTCGGGATGCCAAATCGCGGAGGAGTTGCACGGATCTGGGCGGGAAGTAGTGCTGGCCTGCGGTCGCGCTCCCTGGGCCTCCCGAAGGATTGGGGATCGGGACATCGTCTGGTGGCTTGCGGAGTCGGGCTTTTTCGATGCGCCGTTCAGCACGCTTCCAGGGCCCGAGGCGCGGCTCTACGCGAATTTGCTGACAACCGGGCACGACGGGGGCCACGACCTGCACCTGCGGACACTGCGTGACGCGGGTGTCATCCTTGCGGGCCACTTCCTCGGGTCCGACGGCGTACGAGCACGATTCGCCCCCGATTTGGAGGAGACAATCGCGTGGGGCGACGCCCGCTACCGGCAGCTGATGGATTTGTTCCAGCGCCTAGTGGTCCAACGGGGGCTGAAACCAATCGAGATCCTGAAGCCCAGCCCTTTCGTCGGCCCCGGACCCGCGGAAATCGACTTGGCCGGCTTCGGAGCGGTGATCTTCGCAAGCGGTTTCCGGCCCGACTTCCGATCCTGGCTTGCTTGGCCGAACGCGTTTGATGATGACGGTTTTCCGCTCCAAGTCGATGGCGCGAGCACCGTGATACCGGGATTGTACTTCGTGGGCATCCACTTCCTTCGCAAGCGAAAGTCCTCCTTGCTTATTGGTGTGGGAGAAGACGCGACCATCGTTGCCCACGATATCGCGCGCACAAAGAGCAGGGCCACTTGATCGTGAGAATCCGTACTTGGAGGCCGTGTTCGAAACGATCGAGAACGAGTGGAGGGCGGCTCGACTTTCTGCTGCCTTCGATCGCCCTCGCGCCGCGCGAGGATGTCGGCTTCTGGCACGAACCGGACCAACCGGGCCGACCTAATGATGTCCGTTGCTCGGGGTAACCCGGAAGTGGCGGTTCGGGGCCGTTAGGACCGCTTTTGACCCATCTCGGACATGGGCGCACTGGTCGGTTTTTGGTTTTGTTGTTCACGATTAAATCAGGAAAAGCGCCAACTGTGCTGACCCTTACCGCCACGCTCGATCGTAGCGTGTTGGCCTGCTCGGGCTGCTTGCTGCGCTGCACTCGACGTTGCCATGCACCGTTTATATTTTATATTTCTTACAGTTTGATCAGCATCAATGCGGGTTCTTTTGGCGGGAAATTGGTGAACCAATCTAAACATTAGAAATTGGATCGAGGCGACACTGAGGAACCAGAGATTGGAGGGAGACATGAGTTCGCTCGCCATCAAGGGAAATGGACTTCAGTCAAAGCTCCTCTGGGCCGCAGTGATCGCGCTCGGTGCGCTTTCTTTCGGGATCGTCGCGCTCAGCAGAGGCGAGAACGTCAACGCGGCATGGCTCGTCGTCGCCGCGGTGTGCATCTACTTCATTGCCTACCGCTTTTACGCGCTGTTCATTGCCGAAAAGGTACTGGGCGTCGACCCTACGCGGCAGACCCCGGCCTACCAACACAATGACGGCCTCGACTACGTGCCAACCAACCGCTACGTGCTGTTCGGTCACCACTTCGCGGCAATTGCTGGCGCCGGCCCCCTGGTCGGTCCGGTGCTCGCCGCCCAGATGGGCTACCTGCCTGGCACGCTTTGGATTCTCGCTGGCGTGGTCTTCGCCGGCGCGGTGCAGGATCTGACTGTGCTCTTTCTCTCCACGCGGCGTGACGGCCGCTCGCTCGGCGACATGGTGCGCTCTGAAATGGGGCCGGTTGCCGGCGGCATCGCGCTCGTTGGCGTGCTGCTGATCATGGTCATCCTGCTCGCCGTGCTGGCGCTGGTTGTGGTCAAGGCGCTGGTCGGCAGTCCGTGGGGCACCTTCACGGTGTTCTGCACCATTCCAATTGCAATGTTGATGGGCGTCTATGCCCGCTTCATCCGGATCGGCCGCATCGCGGAAATGTCGGTGATCGGCGTCGTGTTGCTGCTTGCGTCGCTAATCTACGGCCGGACCGTGGCGGAAAACCCGGCGATCGCAACATGGTTTGATTTGCGCGGCGAGACGCTGGCGCTGATCATCATCGGGTACGGCTTCGTCGCCTCGGTGCTGCCGGTGTGGCTACTGCTGGCGCCACGGGACTATCTGTCGACCTTCCTCAAGGTCGGCACAATGGCGCTGCTCGCGGTCGGCATCATCTTGGTCCAGCCAGAGTTGAAGATGCCGGCGGTCACCACGTTCATCGACGGCACCGGCCCGGTGTGGTCTGGCAGCCTATTCCCGTTCCTGTTCATCACCATCGCCTGTGGCTCGGTATCCGGCTTCCATGCGCTAATCGCCTCGGGCACGACCCCGAAAATGGTAGAAAATGAGAGCCAGCTCCGCTTCATCGGCTATGGCGCCATGCTTACGGAATCCTTCGTTGCCATCATGGCGATGATCGGTGCGACCGTGATCGAGCCCGGAATCTATTTCGCCATAAACAGCCCGGGCGCGCTGATTGGCACCACCGCCGCGCAGGCGGCGGAGGTGATCTCCGGCTGGGGCTTCACCGTCACCCCCGACATGATCAGCCAGATCGCCCAGGACGTCGGCGAGAACACGCTGCTGTCGCGCACCGGCGGCGCCCCGACACTCGCGGTCGGCATGGCGCATATCCTGTCCGGTATGTTCGGCGGCCGCGTTTTGATGGGGCTCTGGTACCACTTCGCCATTCTTTTCGAAGCGCTGTTTATCCTCACCACCGTCGACGCCGGCACCCGCGTCGCCCGCTTCATGATCCAGGATATGATCGGCAGCGTAGTGCCGTCGTTCCGGAAGACCGAGTCGTGGGGAAACAACCTGGTCGGATCGGCGCTGGCGGTCGGCGCCTGGGGCTACTTCCTCTACCAGGGAGTGATCGATCCAATGGGCGGCATCAACACGCTCTGGCCGTTGTTCGGCATCTCCAACCAGATGCTGGCGGGGATGGCGCTCATCCTGTGCACGGTCATACTGTTCAAGATGAAGCGCCAGCGTTACGCTTGGGTTACGATCGTGCCCACCTTATGGCTCCTGGTATGCACGCTGACGGCGGGGTTGCAGAAAATCTTCAGCGCCGAACCGGCGATCGGCTTCGTTGCCCACGCGCGGGTGTTCGGCGACGCCGCCGCGGCGGGCAAGATCCTGGCGCCGGCGAAGACGATAGAGGAGATGCACCGCGTCATCGTCAACGATTACGTCGACGCCACACTGTGTGCGCTGTTCGTCATGGTGGTGCTGGCCATGATGGTCTACGGCGTCATCGCCATACGCCGGGCGTTCGGCGATCCGAGGATCACCGCCATCGAGATCGGCGTACCCGCAACCATCTAGGGAGCGAACCTTGCCTGACATCATGACGCTGAAAGAATGGTCGGTTCGCACCGCGCGTCTGATGGTCGGCATTCCCGACTATCAGACCTACGTGGAGCATCGTCGGCAGACGCATCCGAACGAGCCGATCATGACGTACGAAGAATTCTTCGTGGAACGCCAGAACGCTCGCTACGCTGTCGGCAAGGGCCGCTTCCGCGGCTGCTGTTGAAAGCCGCTAAAGCGCTGGGCCAATTCGATGCAATTGCTCTCCGATGGCGTGATCGAGTGAGGGGATGATGGCGGCGGTGTATGAGTCTGCTTATGGCACGAAACTGACGTGCCATTCCGTTCAGCGCACGTCCGCTGATGAGGGCTAAACGGACTCACCGCGGACATCGCTTCTCGTCAGTTCATGACCCAGGCTGTGTGAAAACGTGCATGAGCAGAGAATGCGCAGAATTGTTTTCTCCCGCTTCTTATTCGATGGTGACTGGCAGAGCTGTCCTTTTCCAATTCAACGTAATCGAGACAGAATTTCTACACGCAAGTTCGACGTCGGAATGATGAAAAGATCATCTGTCAACTTCGGCTCACGCTGATAAAAACGGAATGCCCGGTCTCGCGCCGGGCATTTTCATCTGGAAGACGTTGTCAAAGACCGGGATAATTCCGGCTTATAAAAAGACTACCAGGGAGGAATTCGACATGGCACGTGTTGCGTTGGTGACGGGGGGAACGCGGGGCATTGGCGCGGCGATCAGCAAGGCGCTGAAGGCCGCAGGCTACAAGGTCGCCGCCAGTTATGCCGACAACGACGCGGCGGCGGACAAGTTCAAGGCCGAGACCGGCATTCCCGTCTATAAATGGGACGTGAGTTCGTTCGACGCCTGCGCCGCGGGCGTCAAGAAGGTCGAGGCCGACCTCGGCCCGGTCGATGTGCTCGTCAACAATGCCGGTATCGCCAAAGATGGTGCGTTTCACAAGATGACGCTTGAGCAGTGGAATGCTGTGATCAACACCAATCTCGGCTCGCTGTTCAACATGACGCGTCAGGTGATCGAGGGCATGCGCGCCCGCAAGTTCGGCCGTGTCATCAACATCTCTTCGGTGAACGGCCAGAAGGGCCAGTTCGGCCAGGTCAATTATTCGGCAGCCAAGGCCGGCGACATCGGCTTCACCAAAGCGCTCGCGCTGGAGAACGCCAAGGGCGGCATCACGGTGAACGTGATTTGCCCGGGCTACATCAACACCGAAATGGTACAGGCCGTGCCGAAGGAGGTGCTGGAGAAAAGCATCCTGCCGCTGATCCCGGTCAATCGCCTCGGCGAGCCGGAGGAGATCGCGCGCAGCGTGGTTTTCCTTGCGGCCGACGATGCTGGTTTCATCACGGGGTCGACCCTCACCGTGAACGGCGGGCAATACATGGTGTGACGCCCAGTTATGACCTCGTGCCTCCTGAGTTGAGGATTTTCGCGGACCAATGCTGACGTCAGGCATCGCCCGTGGCTCATGGCGTTGTTGGCGCGGCGCCCGACGTCGGGTCGCTGCACCGCCTAGGCACTCGGGATCGATACCCGGCGACGCTGCTCGGCCGCGCGGACGAGGTGATCGAATAAGGGATCTGTTTGCTGCGGTGCATGAGTCCGGAGATGGCACAACTCGGACATACCGCCGTGGTCGCTCTATGTCCGTTGTTGGGGGCAGAGCGGAAAACATATGCTCGCATTGAGCTTTTCAGCTTTTGACCGGAAGTCGTTGCTTCGCGAGACTCGCACTGCGTCGGGACTGCCCCGTTACCAAGTGAGGAGCCATCAAGAGCCAAAGCTAAGCTATGTCACCCGGGATGGCAGTCTGCCGCGCAGCTTTCTCTTGCGCGATAATTCCTTCCAGCCGTGCGATGTTTTCTAGGAGGCGTTGACTGGTCAGGACGAGGAAGTAGTAGCCGAATTGCGGATTTTGAAAGTAGATTTCAAGCAGCCTTTCATAAGTTATGGTCAGGACTTGTCCGTCCTCTATGCACTCGACCGTCCCGGTTCGTCGATTATTGGGCGTAAGGAAGCCAAGTTCTCCCATGAGACGTCCTGGCGGAAGCTCGACACCGATTTCCGTGACCAGAAACTTCCCTGTGACCGTCAGGAACATTTCGGTAGCTGCGTCACCCTTCCTGAATAATCTGTCGCCCCGGCGATATCTGCGTTCGGTCATGAACGGCTTAAGCCATTGCATCGACATATCACCCTGCGTCGCGTTCCGCGCTTTCTTGACGAGCTTGAGCATCTGACGGAGGCGAACGGCATTGATCGGCAGCAACAGCAGATACAGGAGAAAAGTGGCGACGTTTCCGGAGAGCGCACCAAAGGTCGCGAAGAACGTGCAGCCGGCCATGTTCGCGACGCGCAGCGGCACCATTGTCTGCATCAGCAAGGTAGCAACGAAGAAGATCGCGCCGACCAAAGCGAACATGTTGGCGAGCGTGATGTTGGCCAGCACTATTTCCACCAGCCGGTTGAACAGTGCGTCGTAGGTGATGTTGTTGGGATCGAGACCCATTTGAACCAGGATTTTTGCGATCCTGAGATTGTCCGCCGCCGTATCAAGAATGCGGTTTAGCATCGTCGAAAAGTCTGCACCGCTGGACTCCATCGGATCATCCCCCGCGCAAAGCCGTCGGTATTCGTCGGATATCGATCAATTTTACTCTGAGCGATGATTTCGGCAATTGCCCGCGCTCTTTAGTCGGTTTTGTCGTCGTATCTGACCCCGAGCCGAAGAGAGGTAACGTCGGCTCCTAGGCAGCTTTCGCGAGTGGAGAGCAACAATGTCACAAAGTCGGGAACTTCCGAATCTGGCACTTTTGCGACATGCCGGCGGACTATGAGGATGTCCGTTTATCGAGGAGGACCGGAAGGCATCGTCGGAGGGTCAAATCGACCCGAATGACCCAGGCTGCGTGAAAACGGGCGCGAGCAGAGAATGCGCAGAATTGTAAATCGGACGGGGCGAGCGTGGCGACGGCGGGTATAGGACGAACTTTCTGCAACCGTGCGCTACATCACATTTCTTCTCTGTCGGTCGGTATATTTTGCGGACTTGCTTGGGGCATTTGTGCGAGCGACGCGCAGCGAAAGTCTCGATCACACATACCCTCAGTCAATGTGCACTGCCTCAGCGAGGGCAGCGCCAATCGTCCAAGCGTCGCCTCTCGTGTGGGAACGCGTGACATGAACATTCTGCGAGAAATCGTTACGAAGAGCGAGTGGATTATTGCGGTCCTGGCGCTTTCGGTGGTCGCCTGGACGCGCTTCAACTCACCACCCACCAATCGTTCCGGTACGACCTTCGCGCTGTTCTTCTTCGGCGTGATATTTTATTACGCCTTGATCGTGGCGCTCTGGCTTCTGGTCATAATCTCGCTTATCCAAGGTAGCATCGGCTTCGACTGGATTCTCAAAGCACTGACAACGGTGAATCCCGAGGCGCAAATCGAACTTGCTCAATACTCTCCGATTGTGGCTGCGCTCGTCATCGTCGTTGCTTCGCAATTCCGGCAGGTGTCGCGGATCGATTTGGCGGCGCGGACATTCTGTTTCAAGCTCGCGGCGATTCCGCGTGAAGCCGATCGGCTCGCAGTCGAACTCGCGCAAGGCGCTGATTTTGAACCGACGGAGAAGCTTCGAAGGCAAGTCACCAAAATCGTTTCCGAGAATATCAGCCCGCAGGCGCTGAACTTCAGCAGGGATGGCACGCTTTCCGCCCGCTTCACGAGGGCGATCGCGTTGTACTGCCTGTTCGTTGGGCCCAGGAACAACGGAACGGCACTCGAGTTTGCCGGGAACGGATATAGCCGATCCGCCTACGCCAGGATCATGCAACACGGTGAAGAGGTGGCTGCTCGCGCAGATGCCCGTTATGAAGAACTGGTGCACACCGGCCTTGCCTTTTTCACGTCTTCGCAACCCACCCGGGAATTGAGAGAAGCGCTGAATTGCAACATTATGGAAGTTTCAAATCTCACCTGCAGCCTCGTTGCGCGTTACGTCCTTTTTTGCGAAAGGACCCGCAACGGGCGGCTCCAGCGTCTCGCGGGTATGGGTTTCGACGCCCGCCCAACACCGACGTTCGGACCGGACCAGTGGGCGACGACGATTCTCCTGGTCATCCTCCTGAGCGTCGGCATGATGGTGCTCATGCCAGGGACGCGTCCGATCGCAGCAGGCAAAGTCCTGACCATTGCGATCACCTTCGGCGTCTCGATCGGATTCGCAGTCTTGGGCGCAATCGTGGTCGCACAACGTTTCATTGCACGCTACGAGCGAGACAGGCCGGCATTTCCGCCAATCGCCGAGTTGATACTCGCGGCCCTCGTCGTTGTGGGACTGTCGATCGCCCTGCGACTCGGTATTCTGCTCGTGCCCGCCTTGATCCAAGGCGAGGGATTTCAGGACGTCCTCAATCAGTTTGTCGAACGGTTGCCCGGAACTATCACTCCCTTCGTTTGCACGATCTCGCTCGGGCTTCTTTGCTCCTACCTTGGACCCCTAGACTGGAGCTGGTACCGCGTTTCGGTTGTCGGGGCGCTCGGGAACGGGCTCACACTTATGGGCGCCGGGTGGCTGGTCGGATCTCTCGTCGGCGACACGGTGCTGGCTCAGTTCTACCTGCATCCGGAACACGCAATTCGAATCATCGCCCTGAGCACTGGATTGACCGGCTTCATGGTCGGCGCCATGGTTCTCGCGGTGTTCAATAAGTCCGAGCGCGTGCGCAAGGATACCGCCGAGCGTGCAGCCGAGGTCCCGCACACGGATATTCCAGTGCACAGCGCGCCCTCGCTTGCTCAGGACCTCGAAGCCCCATTGCCATCCGGATCCGAGGCCGCCCTTGATCTCGGCTGCTACACGCGCGCAAGCGTCGAGTCCCTGGAGGGACGTTATGTATGCTTCCGGCCGGCCTTCTCGTCCGCCGACGTCATAAATGCTTACCTTATGTTCGTTCACTGGGACGACGCCGAATCCTGCCTGACGTTCGAGGAGCGAGAACGTGTCGATGCTGGGCACACGCAAAAAGGTCGAGTCTACATCCCGGACGGGCGGCCGTTCATGAGCTTTGTTACAGTCGAAAAGGGGGCCATGCGCCTGATCATGGTATCCCGCCCCGAAGGCAACGAGCCTGCACGCGGTCTCGTCATAACGTCGTCAAACCCGGGCGGAGCACATTTCACGCCGGCGAGCGCTCCGATCGTACTCAGACGCGTGGTCGACCAAACGCCTCAACTTGGTTACATTGGGCCTGGCGCGCCCGACTACGAAGCCTATCGCCGGGAGCTTGAGATCGTGATGCCCGCATTCGGCTTCTTCGCGACAGTTCCGCGAGCAGTTTCGGTGACCGAGTCCCCGCCGTTGGACCGGCAGAGGACGTTTGCCTGTCCAGCATAAGGTGACGGCCGTTTGTGGCCATCGGCCGTTGGGATCGGCTGTTCGATCCCCTCGGCTGTGGTGGCCAACAGTTTCCGGTAAGCCGACGAAAATGTCAGGGCGCCCGGGCAGATACACTTGGAAGGTTTGAGGTAGCGACTGACTGCAAGACGCCAGAGTGATGAGACGACGTCGTCCACTCATTTGAACCTGATACATCGAGCGAATGCACTGAACCGAACCGGAGGATCCATGACTGCACCTGTCTCCTTGACTGTGCCCGTATCCGTGACTGTGTCGGCGGGTATTGCGGTCAGCGCTAAATCCACATCATCGACCCCAGGTGATCACGTTGGAGTCTTCAATCTGACCACCGACGGCGGAACGAACAATGCCAGTCTGAACGTGGTGTCGATCAACACGGCGTTCAGCGCGTGCGAGGTGTCCGGCCACGAAAGTGGTCACGGCACTCTTAAGATCTCGCACGTTAATCCCGGCCCCGGCCCCACATCCGACGCCAACGCAGCCGCCGTAAGCATTGACCTGCAGGCTGGCAACGCTGGAAGTACTGCCGCCCAGGGAATTTTCCTGAAGTCCACCACCGGCGGCACTGCGGGGAAGATCATAAACTACGTCGATTCCACCGGGGTGACGATCTTCGCCTTGCTGCCGGATGGATCGCTGCTGCTGCGCCCGCTCGCGGCCCCGCCCGCAGGCACCGACGCCGGGCTGAAGCTCTGCAACGTAAATGGGACTCTTGGAGTCGTAGATTCCACCGGCGCATTCACCCCGCTGACTTGAGGACGCAGATATAACGGCTCCCGCGCTCGAGCTGAACCTGGTGGCCCGCTGAATTGGGGCAGGCTCCGTCTCGTTCGCAAAGCCTTCCCACATCCGGTGCAACCGACCGGATTCGAGCTGGCCATCAATCTGAAAACCGCCAAGGCGTTTGGCTCTACAGTACCGCCAACGATGCTTGCCCGTGCCGACGAGGTGATTGAGTTCAGACGCCGTTTGCTGCGGTGCATGAGTCCGGAAGTGGCACCAAACAGACCAACCGTGCCGGTCTGGTAATGTCCGTTCCTCGGGCTAGACCGGAAGTGGCGCTTCAGGGCTGTCAGGACCGTTTTTGACCCAACTCGGACCTCCCGAGTTGACGCACGCTTATTGCCGGTGTGCCACGGGCCCAGCAAATGCCGCTTGGAGCAATAGGGCCCTCCCGCGATTACCGCCCACAGGTCCACAACAAAGTGCTAGGCTTCTCCTTGTTCCAGCGACGTGTTTGCTTGGCCGTTCGGAGGGCGCTGTGACGGAGCACCGGCTTCAAAGGCGATTGGCGGCGATCTTGGCCGCCGACGTGGTCGGCTACTCCGCGTTGATGCAACGCGCTGAGGAAGCTACCTATGCCGAGTTCGAGCGGTTGAAGCTCGAAGTAGTCGAGCCTAGCCTCTCCCGCCACGACGGGCGACTGATCAAGACCACGGGTGACGGCGCGTTGGCCGAGTTCGCAAGTCCGTCGGCTGCGGTGCGATGCGCGGTGGAGATACAGGAAAGCATCGCGTCAGGTCGAAGCTCCCTTAAGCTACGCATTGGGGTCAATCTCGGGGAGGTTATCGTCGAGGCTGACGGCGATCTATTTGGCGACGGGATCAACATCGCTGTCCGGCTAGAAGGGGTCGCCGATCCAGGTGGCATCCTGATTTCCGAAAAGGTGTACAGCGAGGTCGAGGGCAAGCTGGACGTTGGCTTCGAGGACCGGGGCGAACAGCAGCTCAAGAACATCTCCAAGCCGGTCCGCGCTTTTGCTGTCCGCGCGGGAGCGCCTGGGGCGCTGACAGAGGGGCTGAGTGCGGCCCTGCCACTCCCCGACAAACCCTCCATCGCCGTGCTGCCGTTCGAGAACATGAGCGGCGACCCCGAACAGGAATACTTCGCGGACGGAATGGTGGAGGAGATCACCACCGCGCTCTCGCGGTTCAAATGGTTGTTCGTGATTGCTCGCAATTCGAGCTTCACCTTCAAAGGCCGAGCGGTCGATGCTAAGGAAGTCGGGCAGGCTTGGTGTGCGCTATGTCCTTGAGGGGGCGGTACGCAAGTCGTCAGGGAAGGTTCGGATTACAGGACAGTTGATTGATGCGGCTACAGGAGCGCACATTTGGGCGGATAGGTTCGAGCGTGAGTTGACTGACGTTTTCGCCCTGCAGGACGAAGTAACGGTCGCTGTTGTCTCAGCCATTCAACCAGAATTGCTTCGAAAAGAAATCGCACTGGCGACGCGACGGCGACCAGAGAACCTCACCGCCTACGATTATTATCTCCGCGCTATGCAGCAGTATTACCTATCAACCCGCGAAGGGTTCGCCGAAGTGATAAGGCTGGCTCATCGCGCTTTGGAGCTGGACCCTCGGTTCGGTCTTGTCGCGGCTCTGGCAGGTGTCTGTCACGCGCGAAATGTCCTCGTTGGCCATGCTGTCGATCCCCAATTCGAGCGCAAGGAAGCTGTCCGGCTGCTTCGCTTAGCATTGAGCCGCGACGATGGTGATCCAGACACGTTAGCATTGGCAGGCATAATCTCGGCGTACATGGTCGGCGATAATGAAAGTGCAATCGAAATGGCTGACCGGGCGGTCGCACTCAACCCTAATTCATTTTTGGCGTGGGGCTGCAGAGGCCAAGTCTATAGAGTTGCGGGACTGCCGGAGGAGGCGCTCCGTAGCTTTGAACGTGCCATTCGCATGAGCCCGGTAGACCCGTTACTGCACCTAACATTTTTTGGGATGGCGCATGCCTTTATCGAGCTTCGTCGCTTTGAGGAGGCCATCGTCGCAGGAAAGAGGGCCCTTCGTCAGAACCCCTCCTATCCGGGAGCTTACCGTTGTCTCGCGTCCGCTTTGGCCCACCTCGGACGAGACCTTGAGGTGCGTGAGGCGGCGGCGCGTGTGCTTGAACTCGATCCCGGCTTTACAATATCGGCGTGGATAGCCCGAGGCGGACAATCAAGCGCGAAGCTGGTGATCGAGGGTCTTCGGAAAGCGGGGTTGCCCGAATGAGCCCGCGCACGCTTGCGCCGACGAGGTGATCAGGACTTTGCTGCGGTGCATGAGTCTGCAAATGTGCAGATGCTATGGGGCGAGCGGCGAGGACATGGCACCATGGGCGCTGTTCAACGGCTACCGACGGAGCTCCCCCATGTCGCAACATTTTCGTTTTGACGCGAGCAGGTCGCTCACCGCTCTCGAGCAAGATAGCACAATCATCGCCGTGATAGAGATGAGCCAAACGAAGTGGCTGGTTGCGGCGCTCGTTCCCGGTGTCGAACGCCAACCTCTTAAGAAGTTCGATGCCCACGAGGAAACGCTGCTGAAGCTCTTGCATCGTTGGCGCCACGAAGCCGGCCAGGCTGGGCGCAACATCAAGCGTATCGTCGTTGCCTTTGAGGCTGGGCGCGACGGGTTCTGGCTCGCGCGCTGGCTGCGGGCGCGCGATATCGAGGTTTACGTCATCCATCCGACCAGCATCGCCGTGTCGCGCGAACACCGGCGCGCGAAGACCGATCGTCTCGATACGGAACTTCTGATGCGCGTCTTTCTCGGCTGGCTGCGCGGCGAGAGGCGGCATTGCAGCATGGCTGCGATCCCGACGATCGAGGAGGAGGACGCGAGGCGACCGAACCGCGAGCGCCAGAATCTGGTCACTGAGCAAACGCGGATTATCAACCAGATGAAGGCGATATTTACCCGCTTCGGCATTCGCTCTTTACGGCCGACCATGCGCAAGGTTGCGGAAAACCTCGAAGATCTACGCACGGCGGAAGGCACGCCGTTGCCACAGAACACGCTTGCAGAACTACGCCGCCATCTCGCGCGGCTACACGTCGTACGCGACCAGATCCGCGCGGTCGAACAGGAACGCCTGCGCAAGCTCGCGGTGGCTCCTGCTGCGGAGAAGAAAGGCCCGCACGCGATGGTTCGCCTGATTGCCCGCGTCCTTGGCGTTGGTGTCGAAACGGCGGACATGCTGGTCAACGAGATCTTCTCGCGCCATTGGCGCGATCGCAAGGCCGTCGCCCGCTACGCCGGCCTTACCGGCTCGCCCGACGAGAGCGGTAGCCGTCGACGCGAACGGGGTCTTGCGCGCGCCGGCAATGTCCGCGTCCGCAGCGGCATGATCCAGCTGGCTTGGCGTTTTGTCAGGTTCCAAAAGAACAGCGCCCTGGCCCAATGGTTCGCGGCGCGAACTGCCGACGGACGCGCCAGCACACGCAAGACGATGATCGTGGCGCTGGCGCGTAAGCTGCTCATCGCCCTCTGGCGTCTCGTTACGAAGGGCGAGGTTCCGCAGGGCGTCGTATTGCGGCCGGCGTCATGAGTGACAGCATGGAAGGAGAGCAACGACAGGACAAACTGGCTTGGCAGCCCCTGCTAGGGGTCTGCCGATAAATCCGAGGTGGCGGTGCCCCGACGTAAAACCATGGCTTCGAACGCCGCTGTGCAGAATGGGCCCGCCGCCCCGGAGCTTCGCCGACGATGCGCATGACTGCATCATGGTTGCGATCCGCACACGGATCGGCCGAATACAAGGCTGTGGCGCGCGACTTCCGCGCCCCGATGGCGAGCTCCCCCTCGGATCAGTCGTGCCGACCATCAAGCTGCAAGACTACCATGTCGGTGAAAGGAGAGCCCCACAATACCTTTGTACGTCGCGGCGACAATTATGATTGCTCGGCTGCGCATTCGCCGTCAAGCCCCGCGCCTTCGGCGCGCCGCAAGCGGCTTTGGGGATTGACTGCTCAGCGCAGCCGAGCAAGGGGGCAGCCATTGCCGCAAATGGATCTCGCGACGTGACAAAATGACTCAACAGCGCCACAACTCTCTCCTTGATACCAATCGCCCCATACAAGGTTTTCGGATGCCGGCATGCCGAGACCATCCCCACGCTCGGACAGCCGGCGTCCGAAAAGCGCCAAGGCACGAAATCGCGGGATGTGGGCACCGACAGTGCATCGGGTGCTATGGGGATTTGGCGTCGGCGTGAGTGTTGCGGAAGTTGAGCCGATGGTGGCGGTCGGATCGCTTTAGCGCGAATCTTGGGCGTGGGTGCTGGTGCGAGTGATCGGATCGCAGGTTGCTCGCCAGGATTTGCGGTGCGATCACGGGCCAGTCTTGCTGATCGGCGCAAGCGGGTGTGCTGCCGGGCGAGAGCCGGCCGGAATGGCGCGCTTCGGAGCGGTGCTGGATCAGCGATGACGGCATCATGAGGTGTCGATCCTGATCGCGGCTGGCGCCGGCGTGGGTCGGTGCTTTGGCTCGCTGCCGCGCGCGAAGGTCTCGATGATGAACATGCGTCCGCCGCAGCAGGGGCACGGTCGTGGCCGCATGCGGGGGTCGTCGGCCGCTGGGGCCTCTGAGGCATCTTGCTGTTCGGAGCGGATCGGCACGGCGAGCAGCTCGCGCGCCCGGGCGATGTTGGCGGCGCGGCTGCCACTGGCCAGCAGTCCGTAGTGCCGGATGCGGTGGAAGCCCCCGGGCAGCACGTGCATCAGGAAGCGTCGGATGAACTCGCGGGTCGACAGCGTCATGGTCTGATAGCGGCCAGGCCCCTCGATCCGGTAATTCTTCCACCGGAAGGTGACGCCGGTGTGGTCGGCCGCGATCAGGCGGCGATTGGAGATGGCGACCCGGTGGGTGTAGCGCGACAGATAGGCGAGCACGGCCCTGGGGCCGCCGAATGGCCGCTTGGCATAGACCACCCAATCGATCTTGCGCAGCGGCGCCAGATACGCCTTGAAGGCTTTGATGTTATCGAGGCGGGTGTGGACGCCGAAAAACTTGAGGCGTCCGGCCCGGTGGGCGGCGACGAGCTTGGCCAGGAACAATCCCCGGAACAGGCACGAGAGAACCTCCACCGGCAGGATAAAGTCTGGCCTGCACGCTACCCACCGCGTGCCATCAATGGAGATGCCGCCGCCCGGCACGATCATGTGGACATGGGGATGATGCGTCAGCGCCGAGCCCCAGGTGTGAAGCACCGAGGTGATGCCGATGCGGGCGCCGAGGTGTTTGGGATCGGCCGCGATGGCCGTCATGGTCTCGGCCGAAGTCGTGAACAGGATGTCGTAGATCACGGCCTTGTTCTGATAGGCGATGTCCGCGATGGCGGCCGGCAGCGTGAACACCACATGAAAGTACGGCACCGGCAGCAGATCGGCCTCGCGCGCGGCGAGCCATTCCTTGGCGGCCGTGCCCTGACACTTCGGACAATGGCGATTACGGCAGGTGTTGTAAGCGATGACCGTGTGCGGGCAATCTTCGCAGCGCGCCACATGGCCGCCGAGCGCCGCCGTGCGGCAGCGCTCGATGGCCGACATCACCTTCATCTGGTCGAGGCTGACGTGACCGACATTGGCACGCCGCCACGCCGCTCCATGGTCGCGGAAGATATCCGCGACCTCCAGCACCGGGCGAGACATGACCGCGGGCCGTTACGTCGGCGGCTGGTCTTCCCTGTTCTTCCTGGGCTTCCTGCGAGGCTGCGACAGCAGGTCGAGCGGGCTCTTGATGCCAGCGATCATGCCGGTGGCGACGCGGGCGTAGCGCGCTGTCGTGTCCAATTTGTCGTGCCCCAGCAGCGCCTGGATGACGCGAATATCGGTGCCACGTTCAAGTAGATGGGTGGCAAAGGAGTGTCGAAGCGCATGGAGCGTTACGCCCTTGCGGATTCCGGCCGCATCGGCCGCCTCATGGAACAGGCGGTTGAGTTGGCGGGTTGTCATCGGCTTGCCGGGCCTTTGGCCTGGAAACAGCCAGCGCTCCTCCACGGGAGTTGTGGAATCGAAACCCCGCCGGCGCGTCTTCCACCATTGGCGCAGCAGGTCGAGCGTGTCGGGCGACAGCATGACATTGCGGTCCTTGCGGCTCTTGGACTGCTCGACCCGAATGATCTTCTGCGCGCTGTCGATGTGCTTGACCTTTAGCCTGACCACCTCGCCGGCGCGCAGGCCGCAGCCGTAGCCGAGACTGAGCAGCACGCGCACCTTAAGGCTGCTCGCGACCGCGAGCAGCCGCCGGGTCTCGTCCTGGCTCATCACCAGCGGAATCTTCTGCGGCTCACGGAGGTGATAAATCTCGCCCGCAAGATCCAGTCGCCGCAACGTCACGCGAAACAGGAACCGCAGCCCGGTCATGATGCGGTTGCGATTGCAGATGCTCGCGCCCGTCTCGGAAAGATGCAGTTGAAACCGGCGGATATCCTCCGATGTGGAGCTATCGCTGAAAGTTGGTGACGGCGGGAATCGGGGAGGCGGCATATCGTGGGGGTGCTTGACGCCTCCACTTCTCCACCAAAGGAGCGATATGCCGTGTCCAAAGATAACATCATCAAGCTGATTCAGCCAGCAAACGTCGACGATCAACTCACGGAAATCTTGCGTACTGGGGCCCGTGTTCTGTTGGCCCAGGCGGTCGAGGCCGAGGTCGCGGACTTTCTCGGCAAGCATGCCGATTTGAGGACCGCAGACGGCCACCAGCGGGTCGTGCGCCACGGTCACCTGCCGGAGCGCGAGGTGATGACCGGTATCGGTCCGGTCGCCGTCCGCCAGCCGCGTGTGCGCGATCGCGAGGCGGACGTGACCTGCCCCGACCGCATCCGGTTCTCGCCCTCGATCCTGCCGCCCTATATGCGCCGCTCTAAATCGATCGAGACGCTGCTGCCTATCCTTTATCTGAAGGGTATCTCGACCGGCGACTTCTCCGAGGCGCTGGCAGCACTGCTCGGCAAGGATGCTGCCGGATTGTCGGCATCCGCCATCGGCCGCCTGAAGGACGGCTGGCTTGACGAACACACCGCGTGGCAGAGGCGCGATCTGTCGGCGAAACGTTACGTCTACATCTGGGCCGATGGCATCCATCTCCAGGCACGCCTCGAAGACGAAAAGCAGTGCATCCTGGTGCTGATCGGCGCGACGCCGGAAGGCCGCAAGGAACTGGTCGGCTTCACCGATGGCGCCCGCGAGAGCGCGCAGGACTGGCGCGATCTGCTGCTCGATCTGAAGCGGCGGGGGCTCGACGTGCCGCCGCGGCTTACCATCGCCGATGGCGCGCTCGGGTTCTGGAAGGCCGCCGGTGAGGTCTGGCCGAAAACGCGCGAGCAGCGCTGCTGGGTGCACAAGACCGCCAACGTACTCGCCAAGTTGCCGAAGAGCCAGCAGCCGAAGGCCAAACGCGCGTTGCAGGAAATCTGGATGGCCGAAACCAAGGCCGCCGCCGAACTGGCGTTCGACGCCTTCATCGAGAGCTACACGCCCAAATACGAGAAGGCGGCCGACTGCCTGAGCAAGGATCGGGACACGCTGCTGGCTTTCTACGACTTCCCGGCCGAGCACTGGAAACACCTGCGAACGACCAATCCCATTGAAAGCACCTTCGCTACCGTGCGCCACCACACGATCCGATCGAAGGGATGCCTGTCCAACAGGACGGCGCTCGCGATGGTCTTCAAGCTGCTCGAGGCCGCGCAGAAAAGCTGGCGTCGTCTCGATGGCCACAACCAGTTGCCAAAACTCGTTCTCGGTGTGACATTCAACAACGGGATCGAGGTCATCGCTAAACCCGCCGACCGTCAGCCCATAACCGCCGCCGCCTGACCGGCCCGGCCGTCACCAAAATTTGGCGATAGCTCTCCGATGTGGCCGTGTCCGGGGACCGCTTGAGAAACGTAGCGAACCGCTTGCAGCTGTGAATATGGCCCCTCTGCGTTCCCGCGCAGAGCTTGCGTGCATTCATGTCCTCGATCATGCGCTGGCGCAACGGGCTGACCGTAACCGTACTCATGGGCAACTCCTGTCTTGGATGAGGTTGACGACACCTCGATCTTCAAGACAGGCCGACCGGCCGGCTACCGATGATCTCTCATAGGTTACCGCGCCCTCGGCTAAGCCCCCGCTTCAGCGGGCTATCGCGCAGCGATTTAGTGCATTGGCACATAGCGTCAGTTATTGCAGCGCAGCGACATGTCCGGAGTTGGGGTAAACCGGACTCCATCACCGACGGTCTCGATCAGACGCTTCTGGGCTAAGGCCGACGTTTATACCCGACTCAATTCGCGTGCCGGAGCGTTAGCCGTCCATGTGATCGACCATAGGGCACGACGCCGCGCCAGAGCCGCTCAGGTCGGCAACCGGCACCGTCATATTGGCTGAGTACCATTCAGCGGGTTTTGCAAGAATCTCTCTGTATGAGGCTCCAGCGCCGCCAGACAAGATTTGAAGAGCTTCCCACCTCAGAATTTTGCAGCTTATGTCTGGAGGATGCTCTCTGCGGCACGCACCTCCTCAGCCAAGTCTTGTCTGTGAATCATCTTCCCCAACAAGGCCAACGACGACCAACCAGTACCAATAAGACCTGATTGCAGGCCAACAGAAGGCCAAAGAATTTTCTTGTCACACCCCACGCACTAAAGGTGCTGATCGTGGAGACGCCTCTAAAAAATCGACGGTTGACCTTGTTGATCGATGAGCTCGAGGCCACCTGATAGCAGGCGCCATGCAAGCGAGAATTCGTAATGAGCAAAAAGACGACGCGGTTCACAATAGAGCTCACGGCCGATCTCGCCAACGCGGTGGCCAAGGTGGCTGGGGCAAACAAGATAACGGCCGAAGAAGCTATCGGCGAATGCGTCAGCCAAAGCTTCGAGACAGCGCTGCGTCATCGCGTGCTGATCCAGCGGCAAAATGATGTCGACGAGGCATTGCTGGAACTTGCAAGGTTGGTAGGGCGCCTGAGCGCCGGCCCCAGCGAGCCGCAGGAACGTATCCGCCGGTATCGCTCCGCGGACGCCGAGTGACGGCCACCCTTCACGCACTCGGTTGCGGTCGCGCTGCCGGCGCGTACTATACCGAGGATCCCAACCGGGAGGCGCGCCCGAAATCCCGCGACGATTACTATACGGATGGCAGCGGAACGTGGTGGTCGAGTAGCGACAGCCTGGTCCGCAGCGGGGCGCCGATCGACAAAGAAACATTCCGGGATCTCTGCGGGGGATTTAGTCCACGAACCGGCAAGCGTTTGGTGCGCGGCGCCGGCGAACGGCATCGCGCCGGCTGGGACATCACGTTCTCAACACCGAAGAGTTTTGGAATTCTCTGGGCCGCAGGCACTGCCGAACAACGTTCGGTATTGGAACGTATCCAGCAAGACGCGGTCGATCAGGCACTAGAATTCGTTGCAGATGAAGGCCTCATTCAAGTGCGGTTGGGGGCGGGAGGGCATTTGCGTGAGGCGCCAGCGGAGATTGTTGTCGCGAAATTTCCACACTTCACTTCTCGAGAGGGAGATCCGGCCTGCCACACACATTGCGTTCTCTTGAACGTCGCTCGTTCCGCGAATGGAAATAAATATCTGACTATTGAGCCGAGACGTGTCTATGAGTGGCAGCTAGTCCTCGGATCAGCGTTCAGGGCCGCGTTATCAGAAAAGTTGAATGACTTGAGATTTGCTCTGAGGGAAGCCGGCCGCGATCAGTTCGAAATCGCGGGCATTCCGGAGGCGATGATTGAGTTTTTCTCAAAACGCTCTCAGCAGATCGAAGCCCGTGTTGGACGTGATGCTTCCGCCGCTCAAAAGGAAGTCGCGGCATTGGCGACGCGCGGCGATAAGGCGAGCGTGCCGACGGGCGACGATCTGGAAAAGCGCTGGAAACATGAACTCGCAGCGTACGAGATAGACCCATGGACGCTCGCTCAGGAAGCGGGCTTGGCTAGAAATCCGGGACCAGCCCCGGAGATTGACTATGACTTTGATCCGCCGGAAATCACGGGAGAGACCCCTGTTGCGTTGGCAGCCTCAGAACTTCTGCGCACTGAAAATGTGCTCACTCGAAAGGCGCTCTTGAACCGAGCATTCGTTGAGTCCGCCCTGCAGGGGAAGGGAATCAAGCTCGTCTATTCGGAGATCTCAAATCTCGAGGCGTCGGAAAGACTCGTTCGGCTTGATCATTGTGAAGCAGCGCAGCATTGGACGACGACAGCCATTGCCGCGGAGGAATCCAAGTTGCTTCGCCTGGTAAAAGAACGTGTAGCCAGATCTCTGTTCCGGCCTGAGGCAATCGAACTCGCGCTTCAAGCCGTGCCGTTCTTGTCTGATGAACAGCGCCGGGCCATCCGTCATGCGACATCGGCAGATCCAACAAGCATATTGGAGTCCGGGGCAGGGACCGGTAAGACCACCCTGATCGCAGGATTGGTTGACGCTGCAAGGCGGTCGGGGGGCTGAAAATCTTGGGCCTTGCGCCATCGTGGGTCGCTGCAGATGAACTCGCGCGGTCAGCCGGAATCGAGGCGATGGCGGTCGCGCGGTTCCGGCACGAACTCCGCGCTGGCCTTCGTCCTCGACCCGATGCGAATACGCTCATTATCGTCGACGAGGCCGGCATGGTTGGGGTCCGCGATATGAGCGCTATTTTTGAAGCTGCAACAATCAAGACCTCCGCTGGAGAAGCAGATCATTCTCCGAAAATTCTGTTCGCTGGCGATCGCCTACAACTTGCTGCGGTGGCTGGCGGCAGCGCGCTAAAAGCTGTGTCCGATACGATCGAGCGCAGCGCGACATTGACGGGCGTCCGGCGCCAGACCGTCGATTGGCAACGGGCTGCGTCGGTTGCCATGGCGCACGGCGATCTATAGAGGCTTGGCGAGATCTTCGAAAGTCCTATGGTGATGACGTGATTGTCGTGACCCGCCGGAACCGCGACGCTGTTGCCCTCAATCTCGCTGCTCGCGAGGTTCTTCGAAAGGAGGGTCTCATTCATGGCGCGGATCTCAGTCCGGTCGTTATCGATCGCGATGGCGCTTTAGGTCCGCTACCGCTGGCAACTGGAGATAGGATCCGCTTCGGCGA
Organism: Bradyrhizobium erythrophlei; assembly: GCA_900129675.1. Taxonomy (GTDB): domain Bacteria; phylum Pseudomonadota; class Alphaproteobacteria; order Rhizobiales; family Xanthobacteraceae; genus Bradyrhizobium; species Bradyrhizobium erythrophlei_A. The sequence continues at coordinate 6,049,062 of FSRD01000001.1, forward strand.
GACGTTGCCCCAGCACGGGATCCGCAACGGCACTCGCGGGAATGTTGAAAAATGTGCCCGTAGTGTCGGCGGATCTATTCGCGTGGCGATCCGTCTTGAAGACGGTCGACTGATCGAGGATATATGGTCCGGGTTTGCCCAACACCGGCGAGCCGCCATGCCGGCATTCCGAAAATTGTTCATGCGGTTGCGGGTTCGGCTTATTCTGTTCAAGGCCGCACAGCAGCAGCGACGGTCCACTATATTGCAAGCGCGATGCCGCCTGTCGTGCTCGTCAGGAAGATCCAAGAATGGCGCCGACCAAATCGGCCTTGTTGGAACGCCTGTTCAACGAAGCTCGCCGATACAAGGAGAAGGCCAATGTCATCGATCATGTCGCGGACCGAATGAAATTCATTGAAACTGGCTCAATCGACCTGCCGCGCCCGCGAGGTAGATTCAATATTAGCGCTGTCGTGGAGGCGGCGCGCCGGATCGAACTCGCCGCTCAGTATTGTGGCTCGCGGGGCAGGGGATTCACTGCGCAACTGCGGCAGTTGGCTAAGAGCATTGTGCCGGATCGCAGTCTTCCCGAAACGGTCAAAGCGATTATGGCGAAGGTGCAATCATGGACGCACAGACAGTCGTCGACAAGAATCCACGACAGTCAACAGTCTCGCTCTTATGAATATGCGCATTAGCGCAGTCTTCGGTACGGAAGCGTCGGCTTCGGATATGCGACGTGCCCTATGGCGACGCCGGAGCCTCGCTGGACGGCCGAGAGCGGCGGCGGACCGTCTTAACCTGACCACGGCCAACTTCGCACGCCGGGGGCCGCCCCCCTCATGCATCCCCCGTGCGCAATGCCCGCTTAAGTGGCATATTGGCGTGTTCGTGGCGCGGGGAAATGCGGAAACGAAGAATTCTAGAGGCTGGCGCCGTTGCGTTGCTGCTATCGGCATGCGCTCCCGCAGGGACGCATTACGACGTCGGATCGTTCACGCCGACGCCGAACGACGCCTGTCAGCGTCCGGAAGTTCGGACACCCGGTATGCTTTCCTACCTCAACGCCAAGGCTGGCCAGGCCGGCGGCCCGAGCGTCCGCGCCGTTGCTGTTGAGCAGGTCAGCGGCGGCATGGGGCAGACCGGCAGCTCGCTGAACTGCAGGGCCATACTGCAACTTGAGAACGGCCAGCACGAATCCGGGACGCTATCGGTGCAGGACCCGGGCGGCGGTGCGACGCTCAACGTAAACTTCGAATCCGACGGCGCCAAGGACCGACGGATGGATACGCCCGAGCGGCGGGCAATCCGAAAATACTGCGCAACCGCTACGCCGCAAGGTTGCGCGCTCTATACCCGTGACGTCACGTCCTGTCGCGCCGTAGCCAGCGACGCCTATTCTATCCTGTTGACACAAAGGCTGTGGCGATCGAAAGGCTCGTCTCCGGAAGAGGCGGCGCGGCTTTCGCTCGACGGCATCTCGCGCGGCAACGCCTCTTCCTCCGGCAGCGATCTGGTAACGATCGCGCGCCGCGCAGAGTCGTTCCCACTGACATCGCTGTCATTGTCGGAAACTCAATCCGGCTAGTAAGCGCAGTCGAATCGGGTGATGCTCTTGGTTCATGAAAGATGCTTTTAGCCTGATTTGGTTGGCGCTGATCGGATTGTTCCGATCGCGAGCGTCGCTGCAAGTTGAGATCTTGACGCTTCGTCATCAACTCAATGTGCTGCGGCGTAAATCGCCGCAGCGACTAACCTTCACCAGCATCGATCGTCTGGGATTTGCCGGGTTGTACCGGTTGGCGCCCGGCATGCTGGACGCTCTCGCGATCGTTAAGCCGGAGACGGTGATCCGCTGGCATCGTGCCGGTTTCCGAGCGTGTTGGCGCTGGAAATCAAGACCGCGCGGCGGCCGGCCGAAGACCCCGCTGGAGATCCGTCATCTTATTCGCGAAGTGAGTCTCGCCAACCCATTATGGGGCGCACCGCGGATCCATGGCGAGCTTCTCAAGCTCGGCATCGATGTTGGGCAGACCACCGTTGCAAAGTATATGGCGAGGGGAAGGCGACCGCCGTCCCAAGGGTGGAAGACGTTTCTTCATAATCACGCCGACGGCATCGCGTCGATGGACCTGTTCGTGGTTCCGACAATCTCATTCCGACTGCTCTACGGGTTGCTGATACTACAACACGATCGCCGCCAAATCCTACGGCTGGGAGTGACTGCGCACCCAACGGCTGAATGGATTTCGCGCCAACTCACCGAGGCCTATGGTTGGAAAGTAGAACCGCGATACATCATCCGTGACCGCGACGCCGTCTACGGTGATGTCTTCATCCGCCGCCTTCGGGCGATGGGCATTCGGGATCGGCCAACCGCCGGGTATTCTGAAAGGGCGATCGGTTCGATCCGCCGGGAATGTCTTGACCACGTTGTCGTATTCGGCGAGCGGCATCAGAGCCATCTGCTGCGATCTTACACGACCTACTATAGTGCGGCTCGCACGCACCTTTCAGTCAACAAAGACGCGCCGTCGCCGCGAACAATACATTCCGCTGGTCGCATTTTGCCTACGCCAGTTCTCGGCGGACTTCATCATCTGTATGAGCGAGTTTGATTTCCGACAAGCACAGCCACTCTCGGTTTTCTTAGTGGCTGCCTTGTCATAAATTTCCAGGACATGATTTTCGAATAGTGACAATCGTTTTAAGCCGTCTATCGAAACTAGCTCAGAGCAAGGGCTCAGGTCATCCCAGCCCGCAGGGGGCAGCGGCGCCGAGGCCTTTTCTTTCACGAGAAGCATCCACGATAAGAACGCAACTATCCCGCAGCTACCGACAATTTTTGCGAAGCTATTTAAACTAAAGGACATGCGCGGACATCTGAGCGCTTACCGTCCTTCGCGATGACCGCCTTATCATATTTGCCGTCTGATGCACTTCGGCAGCCTTGATAATTTGTTTGGCGTCAGTCGACGGTAAAAAGCCGGCCCCAGCCCGGAAGGGACTCTGGAACAAGCTAGCAGACTGATTCTGGTTATCGCAAAACGAATCGGAACGATCGTTCCTAGAAAGATCGTTCCTGCGGCTGTGCCATTGCCTCATGGATTTGAAAGAGGTTTTGGCGACGAATTTGCGTCGAGAGCGCCATGCCCAGAAGCTGACGCAAGAGGAATTGGCCGACCGAGCAGGGCTGAGCGCTCGCTATTTAGGTTCTATTGAACGAGCGGCCGTATCGGCAAGCGTGACGGTCTTGGGACACCGCACGCGCTTTATCGGTTAGCCCTTGTGATCTGATACACCAGCCTCAGAGGAAGAAACGCACTGGTTGAGCTTGGATCTCTACCCTTGATCAGGGGGGATGCTCGGTCATGCTGACGTCCGCGAGCCAGTTCTGGCCTTGCACTTTCAATTCAAACTCACTGAATTGATTCAGTACATTGGACATTGGAACACCAACCTTCTCATCCGCCTCGGCGTTCCCAAGTCTGCGTTGGGTCAAAAAGCGCCGTTCTGGACGTCGGTCGATGACTTCCGGTCTTCCTCCATAAGCAGACCTTTTCAGGGTCCGTCTGCATGTCTCAGAAGTGCCTGCCATGAGGAGACATGGGCGATCTCATCATCTCATCATCTCATCCGCTCGTCCGCCCAGTTGGGGCCAAAGCAGGTGCGTTAGCGATTGCCTCCACATGGGGGAAGAGCGGCGGTCGGGCAAGGAGCGCATTATGGCCGATGAAACGGACCTGTTTCGCCCCGAGGAGTGGGAGCAGCACCGCCACCATGTGTGATGCGGCGGATGGTGGAGAAAATGGACCCGCTGGACGCCGGGACCTTGGTAGAGGTTGGTCATACCGGCCGAGCGCACGACAGCCGCCATCAGGATTGACACGTCATGGGCGGCAGCCCGCAACGCCACCGTGCGGCACCTCGGTGCCTCATCTCCCGCGGGTTCCTTCCTTGGAGGCTTGCCGACGCCCGGCCCATGCACCCGCGGCGATGCTTCTCATCGGATCGGCATCCGCAACCCTTCACAGTAACAGACATGGTCATGCTGTCTCGTGAGTGGTAACTTCCTATTCAACCCTTCTCGTGCCCCCCCCCCTGAGAGTACCATTCTCAAGGGCGGCCACCGACCTGACGGCGGATCCCGCAGATGAATCCATCCCTTCGGTTCGGCGCTAATGGAGATGGTAGCCTCCAGGTCTTGTGGGAGGATGGTGAACGCGTCTTCTGCAGGCGAAAGAGCCACGCCGACGGTGATCCGGCCGCCGTGCTAGTCGTGCTTCCCGCCGCGGAGCATCCGACACCTGTCACCCTCGATCGCCTTGCTCGCGAATACGGATTGAAGGACGAGCTGGACGGGGCGTGGGCGGTGCGACCGCTCGAGCTCGTCCGCGAACGCGGTCGGATCATGCTGGTGCTCGAGGACACCTGCGGCGAGCCGCTGGACCGATTGCTCGGGCTGCCCATGGAGGTGCGGAGCTTTCTGCGCCTCGCCATCGCGGTCGCTGCGGCCCTCTCACAAGTCCACCGGCGCGACCTCGTCCACAAGGACATCAAGCCGGCCAATATCCTGGTGAACCGCACGACCGGAGAGGTCAAGCTCACCGGTTTCGGTATCGCCTCGCGTCTGCCGCGCGAGCGACAGGCACCCGCGCCGCCCGAGTCGATTGCGGGCACGCTCGCCTATATGGCGCCCGAACAGACCGGGCGAATGAACCGCTCGATCGACGCCCGCAGCGACCTCTACGCCCTCGGCGTCACGCTCTACCAGATGCTCACGGGCTCACTGCCGTTTACCGCGGTCGATCCCATGGAGTGGGTCCACTGCCATATCGCCAGAAAGCCGGTGCCGCCAAGCGAGCGGCTGGAGACTGTCCCGGTCACGGTCTCCAGCCTTATCCTGAAGCTGCTCGCCAAGAACGCCGAGGAGCGCTATCAGACCGCCGCCGGCGTCGAGTGCGATCTGCGGCGCTGCTTGGCCCAATTGGAGCCCGGGGGCAGCATCGACGACTTCCCGTTAGGCCAGCAGGACACGCCCGACCGGCTGCTGATCCCTGAGAAGCTGTACGGGAGGGCGCGCGAGGTCGACACCTTGCTCGTCGCCTTCGACCGTGTCGTCGCCAGCGGCCGGCCCGAGCTAGTGCTGGTCTCCGGCTATTCCGGCATCGGCAAGTCCGCTGTCGTCAATGAGCTGCACAAGGCGCTGGTGCCGCCGCGTGGCCTGTTCGCGTCCGGCAAGTTCGACCAGTACAAACGCGACATCCCCTATGCGACGCTGGTGCAGGCTTTTCAGAGCCTCGTGCTACCTCTTCTCAGCAAGAGCGACGCCGAGCTGAGCAGTTGGCGCGACGCCCTTGTGGAGGCGCTGGGCGCGAACGGGCGGCTCATGGTCGACCTCGTCCCCGAGCTGAAGCTCATTGTCGGCGAACCACCGCCGGTCCCGGAGCTGCCGCCGCAGCAGGCGCAGGCGCGGTTCCAGCTGGTGTTCCGACGCTTCATCGGCGTCTTCGCCCACAAGGAACATCCGCTGGCGCTGTTCCTCGACGATTTGCAATGGCTGGACGCGGCGACGCTCGAGTTGCTCGAGGATCTGTTGACCCAGTCGGATCTGAAGCACCTGATGCTGATCGGCGCGTATCGGGACAATGAGGTCGATTCCGCCCATCCGCTGATGCGGAAGCTCGATGCTATCCGCACGGCGGGAGCGGTCGTGCAGGAGATCAGTCTTGCGCCACTCGCCCGTGACGAACTGAGGCAGGTGATCGTGGATGCGCTTCGCTGCGAGTCGGAGCGCGCCGCGCCGCTTGCGCAGTTGGTGCACGAAAAGACTGGTGGCAATCCCTTCTTCACCATCCAGTTCCTCACTGCGCTGGCCGAGCAGGGGCTGCTTGCCGTCGACCACGGCGCGGCGTGCTGGACCTGGGACCTCGAGCACATCCGCGCCAAGGGTTACACCGATAATGTGGTGGACCTCATGCTGGGCAAGCTGCGCCGCTTGCCTGCTGAGACCCAGGAGGCCGTGCAGCAGCTGGCCTGCCTGGGCAACAGCGGACCGATCAGCACCCTATCCATGGTCCGCGGTGGGAGCGAGGAAGCGCTGCACGCAGCACTGTGGGCGGCCATACGAGCCGGGCTGGTGTTGCGGCAGGAGGGGACCTACCAGTTCCTGCACGACCGTGTTCAGGAGGCGGCCTATGCGCTCACCCCAAAAGGGGAGCGAGCGGCCCAGCATCTGCGGATCGGCCGGCTGCTCGCGGCGCACACGGCGCCGGAGAAGCGGGAGGAAGCGATCTTCGAGATCGTCAACCAGCTCAACCGCGGTGCCGCCCTCATCACCTCAGCCGAGGAGCGGGAGCGGGTCGCCAAACTGAACCTGATCGCGGGCCAGCGGGCGAAGCAGTCGACGGCCTACAACTCGGCGCTGACCTACCTCGCTGCCGGTCGCGCGCTGCTCCCGGAGGACTCCTGGCAGCGTTGCGGCACTCTCACCTTCGCACTTGAGTTCCACCGCGCCGAGTGCGAGTTCCTGACTGGCGCATTAGCGGCGGCCGAAGAGCGGCTGTCGATGCTGTTCAGCCGCGCTGGTCGGCTCGTTGACTTCGCCGCCGTCACCCAACTGCGGGAGGAGCTCTTCACGACGCTAGGCCAGAGCGACCGCGCCATCGAGGTCTGTCTCGACTATCTCCGGCACGTCGGCGTCGAGTGGTCGGCGCACCCGACGAAGGAGGAGGTCCGGCAGGAATGCGAGCGCCTCTGGCGCCAGATCGGGCGTCGCTCGATCGAGGACCTCGTCAATTTGCCCCTAATGACCGACCCCGAGTGGCGCGCGACCATGGACGTCCTCACCGCGGTCGTGTCGCCCGCGTTGTTTACCGACGAGAATCTGCTCTGTCTCGTCATCTGTCGGATGGCGAACCTCAGCCTGGAGCACGGCAACAGCGACGGATCGTGCTTCGCCTACGTTTGGCTCGGCATGATCCTCGGGCCGCATTTCGGCAATTACCGGGCCGGGTTTCGCTTCGGTAAGCTCGGCCTGGACCTGGTGGAGCAGCGCGGGCTGCGTCGCTTCGAGGCTCGCGTCTACCTGATCTTCGGGCACCGCGTTATTCCCTGGACGCAGCCCATCGGCAGCGGCCGGCCTTTGGTGCGGCGCGCCTTCGAGGCGGCCAACAAACTCGGTGACCTCACCTTTGCAGCATATAGCCGCGACAACCTGATCACAAACCTCCTTGCCACCGGTGATCCGCTTGGTGACGTGCAGCGCGAGGCCGAAGCCGGGCTCGACTTCGCGCGCCAGACGCGTTTCGGCCTGGTCATTGACCGCATCACCACCCAGATCAGGCTCATCCGGACCCTCCGCGGCCTGACCCCAGAGTTCGCCTCCTTCAACGATACCGAGTTCGACGAGGGCCGGTTCGAGCAGCATCTGGAGGAGGAGCCGCACCTAGCGATCGCTGCCTGCTGGTACTGGATCCGCAAGCTGCAGGCGCGCTTCTTCGCGGGTGCCTACGCTTCCGCCATCGCCGCGGCGGCGAACGCCGAACGGCTACTGTGGACTTCACCGTCATTCTTCGAGTTGGCGGAATACCACCTCTACGCCGCGCTGACACGAGCTGCGCTCTGCGATGCGGCATCCGCCGCCGAACGTACCAAGGACCTGGACGCCTTGGCCGCCCACCATCGCCAGCTCCAGGTATGGGCGGAAAACTGCCCGGAGAACTTTTTGAACCGCGCCGCGCTGGTCGGCGCCGAGATCGCCCGTATCGGAGGCCGCGCGCTCGATGCCATGGACCTTTACGAACAGGCCATCCGCTCGGCCCGCGCCAACGGCTTCGTCCAAAACGAGGCAATCGCATATGAGTGCGCTTCCGCCTTTTACCGTGCGCGCGGGTTAGACCAATTTGCCGACCTCTATCTGCGGAACGCCCACTACGGCTATCTCCGTTGGGGAGCCGATGGGAAGGCGCGGCAACTCGATGAGTTGTATCCGCACCTCAGGGACGAAACGGGAGTGCCGGGCGCAATGAGCACGATCGGGGCGCCGGTCGAACACCTAGACCTCGCGACCGTGATCAAAGTTTCGCAAGCCGTGTCGGGCGAGATCGTCCTGGAAAAACTGATCGACACACTCATGCGCACAGCGATTGAGCAAGCGGGTGCGGAGCGAGGTCTATTGATTCTTGTGCGAGGTGCCGCGCAGCGGATCACCGCGGAAGCCACGACCAGCGGCGACACGGTCGTCGTGCAGCTGCGCGACCAGACCGTGACCAAGGCCGTCATGCCGGAGTCGGTTCTGCGCTACGTCGTGCGCACGCAGGAGACCGTGATTCTCGACGACGCCACGGTGCAGAACCCGTTTTCGGCGGATTCCTACGTCTGTCAGCAACAAGCTCGTTCCATTCTCTGCCTACCCTTGATCAACCAGGCCAAGCTCATTGGGGTGCTCTACCTCGAGAACAACCTGACCCCTCGTGTCTTCGCGCCGGCCCGGATCGCAGTACTTAAGCTGCTTGCGTCGCAGGCCGCGATCTCGCTGGAGAATTCACGTCTCTACGGCGATCTTCAAGCACGGGAAGCGAAGATCCGGCGCCTGGTCGACGCCAACATCATCGGAATCGTCATTTGGGACTTCGAAGGTCGGATCATCGAAGCCAATGACACGTTTCTCCGCATGCTGGGATTCGACCGTGACGATCTCGTTTCTGGCCGCGTACGCTGGTCGGATTTGATACCGCCAGAATGGCGCGACCGAGCCGCGCAGGCGATGCAAGAAGTAAAGACAACCGGGACCGCACAGCCGTTTGAGAGGGATTATTTCCGGAAGGATGGCAGCCGGGTGCCTGTGCTGATCGGCGCGGCAAGCCTTGAGACAAATGGGAATCAGGGGGTCGCTTTTGTGCTCGACTTGACTGAACGTAGACGGGCAGAATCCGAAGCTCGTGAGAGCGAGCGGCGATACCGCGAGGTGCAAATGGAGCTCGCGCACGCTAACCGCGTCGCAACGATGGGGCAATTATCGGCTTCGATCGCGCATGAAGTGAAGCAGCCAATCACCGGGGCTGTCACGAATGCCCAGGCCGCTCTGCGCTCGCTTGGTCGCCGGCCGTATGATCTGGAGGGAGTGCGGCTGGCGCTCGCTCGTATTGTTGAAGCTGGTTATCGAGCGGGCGAAGTTGTCGACCGGATCCGTGCTCTCATCACGAAGGCGCCGGCCCGGAACGAGTGCCTCGACCTCAATGAGGCGATGCTCGAGGTGATTGAACTCACCCGTGGCGAGGCGGTGAAACACTACGTCTCGATACGGACGGATCTCGCGGCCGGCTTGCCACTCATCGAAGGTGATCGGGTGCGACTGCAACAGGTGATCGTAAACTTGATCATGAATGCAGTTGAGGCGATGAGCGGAATGAGCGAGGGACCCCGGGAATTGCTGATCAGCACCGCAAAGACCGACCCTGGGGTTCTCGTTTCGGTGCGGGATTCAGGTCCGGGATTGACACCCGAGAGCGTCGAACTGTTGTTCGAGTCCTTTTACACCACCAAACCCGGCGGCTTGGGGATGGGCTTGTCGATCTGCCGTTCGATCATTGAAGCGCATGGCGGACGATTGTGGGCGAGCGCGAACATGCCCCATGGCGCCATCTTTGAATTCACCGTTCCTGCCCACCCAGACATTACATCGTGAGTGGATCCTTCGGCGCGGCTGCGGTGTCTGGTTCGGATCAAAGCCGCTTCGCTCGGTGGCAGCTGCAGGTGAGGGAGGCTTCAATTCAATACAGGATATCCACGCGTTGGATTCAGCTTGTCCTCGGGTTGATCGCCATGGTGTCGATTTCCAGTCCTCAGTTTGTCTGGACACTCTTCACTCAGGCATTTCAGGACAGCCTGCACGCCACGCTGCCGGCGATTCAGATCGCATTCTCTATCCTTATCCTCGTGCAGACGGGGCTTTCGCCGTTGCAAGGCTATATTGTCGATAAGTTCGGCGCGCGGCTGCCGATTTCCCTCGGCTGCCTGTTGTCCGGTATCGGCTGGATTATCTCAGCCTATGCGACAAGCTTGACCGGTCTTTATCTGAGCTATGGGCTATTCTGTGGCATCGGTACCGGCCTGGTTTATATTGGTATCATCAGTTTGGTAGTCCGATGGTTTCCAGACCGGCGGGGATTTGCGACTGGTTTGGTCGCGGCCGGCTACGGCAGCGGCGCCGCTCTGACGACATTTCCGATCGACATGGTGATGAGGACCGCCGGCTATCAACACACCCTTATAGTCTTCGGTATTATATTCGGAGTCGTGGGAGCGGCGGCCGCGCTCGCAATGCGCATGCCGACAGCTGTCGATGTGGGCGCCTCTGAGCCGGTTACGTCCCTCGAAAGCGGGGTTGAGCCAAAGCAGATGTTACGTAGCAGCGTTTTCTGGCTGATGTTCGTTATGATGACAATGATGTCCACAGGCGGACTGATGATGATCTCGCAATTCAGCGCGTTTTCCCGAGATTTTGGCGTGGCCAACGTAATTGTCTTCGGACAAGTAGCATTACCGCTGGCGCTTACCGTTGATCGCCTCACTAACGGTTTGACGCGTCCGTTCTTCGGCTGGGTATCGGACAACATCGGACGCGAAAACACCATGGCGATCGCCTTCCTAATGGAAGCCGCCGCGGTCACCTCTATGGTCGTGTTCCGTGACAATGCATCCCTATTCGTGGTCTTGTCCGGCCTCGTCTTCTTTGGCTGGGGCGAGATCTTTACGCTGTTTCCTTCGACCCTCACCGACACATTCGGTTCGAAATTTGCAACCACGAACTACGGACTGCTCTACACGGCGCAGGGGATAGGATCAGTGCTTGGAGGTCCGCTCGCTGCATTTCTCCATGACCAGACAGGAAGTTGGCTGCCCCTCTTCGCGATCATCATCGCGATTGACGCTATAGCCGGAATCTTGGCTTTGGCCGCTCTCAAGCCGAAGCGGCGCGCCTACTCTGCCATGTATCAACAAAAGGGCGCCAATGGATGATAGACTAATGAATCGGACCGCGCGCTTTGTCACCGTCTTTTTGACTTTCTCGAAGGCGCGCACCTCGATCATTCGCCCCGCTCACGCGAGAAGTCGTTGGCGAGAGTCCCTTAGCTTGATCGGGCTGTCAGCAAGCCAGCGAGCTTCGAAGATCGTCGCTCGCGCCCGCCCGGCAATGAAAGCGCCTAGCGCAGCGTGCCGGTCACTCGCGTGGACGTCCTGGAGGCATCCGCACCATCTTTAAAGCGAAGAAAGCCCATCGACTCCAGGACGTCGTCGAGCGCGACAGCAGCCTATGCCTCGGTGCTCGCCCAGTTGCCGTTGCTCGGATGCGCTCGCTCGCGCAACGTGAGCCCGCGACTACCGGAGCCATTGCGCGCGGTCGGTCACGTTGTGACTCGCCCGGCTGAGTCGCTCTTACGTGTCGCTCGTCGCGGGCAAGCTCATGCGCGACTCATGTCTGACGTCACCGTAGACAGCGTCGCGGTCACGGATGATGTATCGCGGCGCAGCTTTCCAACCATAGGCCTCGGTGAGCTGGCGCGAAATCCATTCAGCCGTTGGGTGCGCAGTCACGCGGCGGCGATGGTGCTGGCGAGTGAGGCTTGGGCAGATCGCCATGGGCTCAGGCCGGTGGCGCGGCTCGTTGCGTATGGCATCGCCGCGGTCGAGCCGGGTCTGTTCGGCCTCGGCCCGATCCCGGCGGTCAGACAGGCGCTTAGTCGCGCCGGCTGGACGCTGGGCGACGTCGAGCGCATCGAAATCAACGAGGCCTTCGCCGTCCTAACCCTCGCAGTCATCCAGGAACTCGGGCTGTCACCTGACATCGTGAACGTTGAGGGTGGCGCCATCGCGCACGGCCATCCGATCGGTGCGACAGGTGCTGTGCTCACGACCCGCCTTCTACATTCGATGCGGCGAGACGGGCTCAAACGGGGTATCGTCACCATGTGCATCGGCGGCGGCCAAGGAATTGCGCTCGCCGTCGAGGTGACCGCGCCCTAAGCGTCGCGTGGAACAGCAGACGATGGCTATCCCAACTCCTGGAGGAGCCCGCGCGCGCTGCCTTGAGATCTGCGGTTTCGAATCCTTCCGTGAAGCGGCCATAGACGAGAGCGAGCGTATCACGGGCCTGATCGCGCTGCCCGTTTTCGGAGAGCAGGCGGGCCAGGGCCATCGTCGACCTCAGCTCCAGGGCGAGCGCAGATTGCGCGCGGGCAACAGCGAGCGCTTCGGTCAGGCAGTTCATGGCCGATCCATAGTCATGTCGTGCCACAAGAACTTGTGACTTGATCCGCAGCAGCTCGCGGAGCCAGGCCGCGAGCAGTGTACGGCGCCATCGCGAGTGACGGTTCGCAGTGATGGCTCCCTTTGTCGAACGACCACGCGAACTGCAAGGGCCGAAGATCACCTAGCCGATCTTCGGCCAATAGCTGAACGCAATCAACGGCCTAATAGATCGGGCGCGATCTTCTTGCAGGCCTCGACCAGGCCCTGCACCGCGCCGACCGATTTGTCGAAGGCTTCGCGGTCCTTGCCGGCCAGTTCGATCTCGACAATGCGCTCGACGCCTTTCGAGCCGATCACGACGGGCATGCCGACATACATGTTCTTCACGCCATATTCGCCGTTGAGATAGGCCGCACAGGGCAGCACGCGCTTCTTGTCGCGCAGATAGCTCTCGGCCATCGCAATCGCGGAGGCCGCGGGCACGTAGAAGGCCGAACCGGTCTTCAGCAAATTGACGATCTCGGCGCCGCCATTGCGGGTGCGGTCGACGATCTCGTCGATGCGCGCCTGCGAGGTCCAGCCCATCTTGACGAGGTCGGGCAGCGGAATGCCGGCAACGGTGGAATATTTCACCAGCGGCACCATGGTGTCGCCATGACCGCCGAGCACGAAGGCGGTGACGTCTTCCACCGAGACGTTGAATTCGTCGGCGAGGAAATAGCGAAAGCGCGAGGAATCCAGCACGCCCGCCATGCCCACCACCTTCTTGTGCGGCATGCCCGAGGCCTTCTGCAGCGCCCAGACCATCGCATCCAGCGGGTTGGTGATGCAAATGACGAACGCGTCGGGGGCATATTTCTTGATGCCGGCGCCGACCTGCTCCATGACCTTGAGATTGATGGAGAGGAGATCGTCGCGGCTCATGCCGGGCTTGCGCGGCACGCCCGCGGTGACGATGCAGACCCTGGCGTTGTCGAGCGCTTCATAGGAATTCGCACCGGTCATATGCGCGTCAAAGCCGTCGACCGGGGAGGACTGCGCGATGTCGAGCGCCTTGCCCTGCGGCACGCCCTCGGCGATGTCGAACATCACCACGTCGCCGAGCTCCTTCAGGCCAACGAGGTGAGCCAACGTGCCGCCGATCTGACCGGAGCCAATCAAAGCAATTTTGTCGCGCGCCATGGGAAATCTGTCCTTTGAAACGTACGGAGTGGAAGGAAGGAAGTTTGACTGGCTGTTTATCCCTTTCGATCGACGCGACCTTGACGATGGCACGTCCTTACCTAGTTGATGCATGACTTCTCGACTTATCTACTGCTCAGTCTTTGAAGCAAAAACTGCGATTCCGATCGGGGCGGTTCCAACAGGCAGCGCGTTCTTCAGCGCCACCCGGAAATCGGCTTCGGTCTTGGACTTCACCTCGTCGAGCGTGACGCCGTCGGCGAGTTCGATCAGCGCCATGCCGTCCTTGCCGTTCTTGTCGATGGTGAAGACCGCCAGATCCGTCACCACCAGGTCGACCACCTTCTCGCCGGTCAGCGGTAAATTGCACTTCTTCAGGAGTTTCGGGCCGTCCTTGGCGGAATGCTCCATCACCACCACGACGCGCTTGACGCCCGCGACCAGGTCCATCGCTCCGCCCATGCCCTTGACCATCTTGCCGGGGATCATCCAGTTGGCGAGGTCGCCGTTCTGCGCCACCTGCATGGCGCCCAGGATCGAGAGGTCAATGTGGCCGCCGCGCACCATGCCGAAGGAGTCGGCCGACGAGAAATAGCTCGTCGACGGCAATTCGCTCACCGTCTGCTTGCCAGCGTTGATGAGGTCGGCGTCTTCCTCGCCCTCATAAGGAAACGGCCCCATCCCGAGCATGCCGTTCTCGCTCTGGAGATTCACGTCGATGCCTTCGGGGATGTAGTTCGACACCAGCGTCGGAATGCCGATGCCGAGATTGACGTAATAGCCGTCGCGCAATTCCTTGGCGGCGCGGGCGGCAATCTGTTGACGGGTCCAGGCCATGGGGCTCTCCTGAGATGTTGCTCTTTGTTTGCTTATTTGCGCATGATCTTATCGGAAAACCGGTTGTGCCTGTCGTAAATTAAATCCGGGCATATTGGTGATGCAGTCCGCCCAGGGTTGGGCGACAAAGAATGTGCCCGGCGCGATCGATGGCGCGCGAGACCGGTGCATCTTTCTCCAGGGATAGATGCGTGCGGGCCCCATTGTAATATTTCATGTACGACAGCAGTAGGTGACGGAGGTGGCGCTCGCTGAACACAACAACGTGGTCAAGGCATTCCCTGCGGATCGAACCGATCAGCCTTTCAGCATATCCATTTTGCCAAGGGGAGCGCGGCGACGTTGGTCGATCGCGAATGCCCATTGATCGAAGCCTTCGGATGAAGACCTCACCATAGGCGCCGTCCCGGTCACGAATGAGATAGCGGGGAGCCTGTTCCCAGCCGCAGGCTTCCGTGATCTGATTTGCGATCCAATCCGCGGTTGGATGCGCTGTGACGCCAAACCATAAAATCTGCCGTCGACCATGCCCCATGATCAACAAGCCGTAGAGCAGGCGAAACGAGATTGTCGGCACGACGAACAGATCCATCGCGGCGATACCGTCGGTATGGTTGCGAATGAACGTCCTCCAGCCTTGGGATGGCGGGTCTCTTCGCTTGGCCATGTACTTGCCCACGCTGGTCTGTCCGATATCGATGCCGAGCTTGAGGAGTTCTCCATGGATCCGCGGCGCTCCCCACAGCGGATTGGCAATGCTCATCTCGCGGATAAGCTTGCGTATCTCAGGCGCTACAGTTGGTCGGCCACCACGGCGCCGCGACTTCCACCGCCAGTACGATCTGAACCCGGCGCGGTGCCATTTAATCACGGTCTCCGGCTTCACGATCGCCAAGGCGCCCAGCACCTTCGGAGCCAAACGATACAAGCCAGCGAATATTAGACGGTCCAGCATCCCGAACGTCGGCCGTTTCGGCGATTGCCGCCGCAACACGTTAAGCTGATGACGCAGAATCGTGTTTTCAGCCTCAAGCGAGACCCGCGACCGGAACGCTCCGACCAACGCCAACCAAATTAGGCTCCAGACCTCTCGCATAAGGCAGGAGCATCGCTCGATTCGATATCAGTTGCCAGCAAGACTGAGTTTCCGACAGGGACAGGGGAGTTGTGTCAAGAAGACGCGCGAGCGTCATGCTGTGTGAGAGATGAAGGAAGACCCTTCGGAGCCGTCCTGTAGGGGGAGGCTTCAAACTGCCATAAGCTGCTTCGGCCAAAAGCCGCGGTGGTGAACGTTATGGTCAAAAGGCGTGACGTTGATCACGTCAAGTATGGATGAGAGAGACGAGCGCAAGCGAACCTCTGGCGAAGCATCGAAAACGGATTCAGATGACATCAAAACCGGGGCCTCTCCCTAGCTCCGGGAAAAGTATGGCGGAAACCTACGTATTGGCCATGCGGTGTCCGGTGTTGAGGAGGCGTGACTCTCATTCGGGCTTTTGCACGGAACTTGAGAACCTGGACGGCGATGGCAAGGGAAAAGGCACAAGCGGCCAAAACCGCGAGGCCGAAAGTACCGATGCGCCGACCAGGGGCGGACTGCTTGGTAGTAGTGATGAAGCGGGGTAATGCCCGCGGAGCGAAGCGAGCAGGTCATCGCCGTTGAGATTGGGTCAACCGGCAACGGGAGGAGCCCGATATTCAACGGAAGGCGGCAGCCTTCAAGCGGTGGCACGAGCCGGATGATGCGAGAGTATCAAGTCCGGAATCTGTGAGGGACTCGGGGTGAAAATCCCCGGGTCCACTCGGCCGCCTCGAATCCATGGAGAACTCCTCAAGCTTGGCATCGATATCGGACAGACCAGCGTGGCCAAGTACATGGTCAGGCGACGAGACCCGCCGTCCCAGGGCTGGAGGACATTCCTCCGCAACCACGCGGGCGGGATCGCTGCGATGGATATGTTCGTCGTCCCGACAATCTCGTTTCGCCTGCTCTATGGATTGCTGATCATGGGGCACGGCCGGCGACATATTCTGTGGTTTGGCGTCACAGCACATCCAACCGCAGAATGGATCGCAAATCAGGTCACGGAAGCATGCGGGTGGGAACAGGCTCCCCGCTATCTCATTCGGGACCGGGACGGGGCCTATGGAGAGATCCTTATTCGCAGACTCCGATCGATAGGCATCCGCGATCGACCGACGTCGCCACGCTCCCCTTGGCAAATGGATATGCTGAAAGGCTGATCGGTTCGATCCGCAGGGAATGCCTTGACCACGTCATTGTATTCAGCGAGCGCCACCTTCGTCACCTGCTGCTCTGTTACATGAAGTATTACAATGGGATCCGCACGCATCTATCCCTGGAGAAAGATGCACCGGTCTCACGCGCCGCCGATCGCGACGGACGTATTCTTTGTCGCCCAATCTTGGGCGGACTTCATCATCACTACGTCCGGGTTTAGGTTTTCGGTACACACAACGACCTACTCGCTTCGCCCGCAGGTTGCGCGTGCTGCCGAGTATCCGTCCTCATCACCTGAGGTACATTGCCATCATGGATTTCTTGGTCGTTTTCTTGTGGCGCCCGGACGTCAAGCGTCATGCTGTGCCCCATTCGTATGGACGCCCAGTGAAATGCCAGCTTGAGCCGCGCATGAAACGCCTTGGCGTCATCGACGGTCTTGAACCCTGACACCTGCAACGCAAACGGCGGCTCGCCGCCGGGCATGACGTCAGGAAAGTTCGAGATTGCCTAACAAGGGTGGGACAGGCGCCCTGCCGTCTACAGCGAAAAACTTTCGATCGGGCAAGGCGACAGGTACGTGCAGCATGTACATCGTGCAATGACTTTCAATTTCCTGCATAAGATTCCGCGTTGGCAGCAAATATTGCAAGCACGCTATCGTCTAACTTGCTGATTCCGCTCGATGTCGCCCAGCATTCCGGAATGATCTCGCCCACCGTTCCGATTTGATGTCGCCCACCATTCCGAGATGATCTCGCCCACCATTCCGGGATGATGTCGCCCGGGGGTGACGAGGCCTCGGAATAGGGCGCGGACCCAAGTGAGGTGGGGGCCCTGCCGGCTGTCGAGGCTATATTGATGATGCGTCCCCACGACCTGCTATACTGCGCACCCAACGAGACGGCTTAGCGACCAAGTTGAAGTCGCGTACAAGTGAGGCTGCTGTCGTTGTCTCGTCTCTTGCGCACGCGTTGCATGGCGCAATCGGAGTAACTGAGGAGTACGATCTGCAGCTCCTCACCCGGCGGCTGCACGAGTGGAGGATGGATGGCTCATGGTTCTGAGGCTTATTGGAATCTTATCGTAGGCCGGGCGGTTCTCTCCTCGGATAGCTCGGTTGCCGATTTTGTTCGGACGGCATGAGTCACGCAGAACGCCGACAAGGACAATAGAAATCCGCTCACAGGACATTCTCCCGACGCATCTTCGTGCTGTCATCGTTATCTATCGAAATCGAGCCCTGCGCGGCGGCCCTTCAGCAGCGAAGCATCGGGCGCGTCTTACGATACCAAGAGATCAGCTTACGAGACGCGAAGGAGCGCCGGCGGCAAAGATGCTATCAAATCCGCCATGCCATCGCCTAGTAGCGTCACGTGCTCGCTCGCCGCTCGGAAAGCGGCTTCAGGATCTCCCGCTTCGATCGCCTGGATTATGCGGTCATGCTCGATGATGGTCGCAGCCATGCGACCAGGCTGGAAGGTGACATGTTTCCGGTAGGCCGCAACTCGTTTGCGCAGCGCTCGCGTCTGCGCCGAGATGAAATCGGTATGTGACGCCTCGTAAACGAGTTCATGAAACTCCCAGTTGATCGAGTAGAATATTTCCTCAGTCCCTTCGCCAATTGATGCCACGAGACGTTCGTGAACGGTTCGTAACGCGGCTTTTTCTTTCTGGGAAGCGCGCCGCGCCGCAAGCTTTGCACAGAGCCCTTCAAGAACTGCCATCGTGTCAAACATTTCGAGCAACGTCGGAATCGATATCGCTGCCACCGTGACCCCGTATCTAGGGCGAGCCTCAAGGTAACCGGTGGCCATCAACGCCTTGAGCGCCTCCCGCACCGGTGTTCGGGAGATCTTGAAACACTCCGCGAGTTCGATCTCGTCGATTCGGGTGCCTGGCAATAATGCGCCACTGACGATCCGCTCCTCGAGTTCGTCTCGCAGGTCTTCTGCCAAAGTGCCGCCACGTCGGCTCAGGACCTCGTGGTTACCGCTCCCCGCCTTTGCAGCCGCTTTCATACCGATCTGACCTGTCAGACTAACCGCCATCGCGGATAGGCGATGGGAAGCTAGGGATGCCAGACGACGGGTCTTAATGCAATATCCGTAAATCTAAAATAAAAATACACTTTATCACGCTAAGTATACGGCACGGGATATGTTCCTCTTTTTTGCTCAAAGGCTTTGGGGCGAGATAGGGTAGACGACCGTTCTGGTGCCTCAGAACATTA
Source organism: Bradyrhizobium erythrophlei (assembly GCA_900129675.1). Lineage (GTDB taxonomy): Bacteria > Pseudomonadota > Alphaproteobacteria > Rhizobiales > Xanthobacteraceae > Bradyrhizobium > Bradyrhizobium erythrophlei_A. Next base: position 6,067,790 of record FSRD01000001.1, read on the forward strand.
TGAATGCACCAACGCGCCACTACGTATTTCTTATTTATATTCACGTATTCCTAAACTTGACATAATAAATACATCGTGCTTATGACGGCCGGGAGCTTGGTCCGCTTACGCTGAAGGAAATGCGATGAGACTGTTTGAAGCCCGCAACGCCCATTTCGATAGGCTCGTGAACACTTCCCACCTGAGGTGGCTGGGACAGAACACAAATCACTCGAAGGCTCATCCTGCTGTCGTGGAAGCAATGATCCGCTGTGCGCGTGATGAGGAATTCCACATCTACGCTCCCCCGGCGGGCCTCGAAGCCTTGAGGGCAGGTATCATCGATGACCTGGGACTTCAGGGGCAGTCGGTCCTGGTCTCCGACGGCGCTATCGAGTCGCTCTATCACGTCTGTCACACGCTGCTGCGTCCGGGTGATGAGTTCATAACGACTGATCCGACCTGGAACTGGCCCATGGCCTTTGCGAAGGCTGTCGGGGCGACCGTCAAGCAAATCCCGATCTATGGGCCCGAGTATCAATATCGGCTCGATCCCGTGCGTTTGGCCGAAGCGATGGGCCCGAAAACCAAGGTTGTATATCTGGTCGATCCCAACAATCCGCTCGGGACCGTGTGCACGAAAGCGGAGATCGCTGCGATCGCGGATGCGGTTGGAAAGGCGGGCGCTTACCTAATCCATGATTGCACCTACCGTCACTTCGCGCACGAGCATCACCTCGCGGCAAAACTCGATCCCGAGCGGACGATCACGATCTACAGCTTTTCGAAGTGGCTCGGCTTAGCCGGCCTGCGAATAGGCGCCGTCGTGGCGCATCCGGACGTTATCGAGCGGCTCGCTGCATCACCTCCGAACAATCTCGGCTCAAGCATCCTGTCGCAGCGCGCCGCCATCGCTGGCTTGAGCATCAAAGAAGAGTGGTTCCCAGGAGTGCTGGCCGAGCTGCGGAGCAACCAAGCTCTTGTGAAGGCGGCCGTCGATAAGATTCCCGGCCTCTCAATGCCCGTCTATCCCTCTAACGGCAACTTCGTTGTTATCGAGTGCGACGCAATCGGCATCCGGGTTGACGCGCTCGCAGCGGTCTACGGCGAGCGCGATATCATGATCCGCCAGGGAGCCTATCACACTCCAACGTTTGGGGACCGATTCATAAAGGTATCGCTGAGCGTTCCGAAGGAGTGGGCCGAGGAATTCGCAAGCCTGCTGCCGTCGATGATGGAGAAGGCCCGTGCCCGTAACGAACCGGCCACGGTGTTCTGAATCCCGATCAGCTTTGGAGAAAACGGCAAATGGACCTGCAACTAGTTGGCAAGAAAGTCCTGATTACAGGGGCGTCGCAGGGTATCGGCGAAGGACTGGCTCATGCCTTTGCTGCTGAAGGCTGCGCGCTTCATCTGACGGCGCGCTCCGAGGACAAGCTCAACTTGATGCGGAAAGAGATTGTCGGCGCGCACGGCGTTTCGGTGAGTGTAACTGCGATCGACATGACGACTGAAGGAGCCTGTGAGAGGATCGTCGAGGAGGCCGGCGACATCGACATCTTAGTGAATAATGCGGGCGTCATCCCGAGCGGTTCCCTTTTCGACATCACGCCTGGCCAATGGCGCGACGGTTGGGCCCTCAAAGGGTTTGGATACGCTGACATGATCCGGCTGGTCTATCCGCGTATGAAAGCGCGCGGGGGCGGCGTTATTCTGAACAACATCGGAAATGGCGGCGAGGTTTGCGATCCAAATTACATAGAGGGCGCCGCCGGCAACGCCGCGATCATGGCGATGACGCGCGCATTGGGAGGTGCGAGCCTCGACGACAACATTCGGGTGGTCGGCGTCAATCCAGGCCCAGTTGACACGACGCGCATCTACAACATGCTGCGGAAATTCGCTGAGATCAAACTAGGCGACGCGGCGCGTTACGATGAGTTGGTAGAGCGTTATCCTCTCAAACGTCCGGCGAAGGTCCACGAGATCACGGACCTGTTCCTTTTTCTGGCCTCATTCAGATCGGGTTACACGTCGGGCACGATCGTCACAGTTGATGGCGGCATCGCCTCTCGTCGCGCCGTCGTCTGAAGGGGACTCGGAATCCTTCAATAGTCCAGAACGCACGGTTCATCGATTGCCCGGTTAATCAGGTTCGAAGCGAGGAAGCTATGCCATATCTGCACGCGACGGACGGCACGCGGCTATATTATGAGGAGTCGGGCTGTGGTACGCCGCTTATATTTGTGCACGAATTCGGCGGCGATCTGCGCAGTTGGGAGCCTCAGCTTCGTCACTTCAGCAGGCGCTATCGATGCATCGCTTACAACGCCCGCGGCTACGTCCCTTCTGAAGTTCCTGAAGATCTTGCTCGATATTCGCAGGAGCTGGCGGCGCGAGACATTCGAGACGTTATGGACGAGCTTTCAATCGACCGGGCGCATGTCATTGGCCTTTCGATGGGGGGATTTGCCGCGCTGCACTTTGGCCTTACCTATCCTAAACGCGCCCTGTCTTTGGTCGTGGCTGGCGCAGGTTACGGAGCGGAAAAGCAGTACGAAGACTACTTTAGATCGGTATCGCTGGAAGTAGCCGAACAATTCGAGAAGCAGGGATCGCAGACCTTTTCTAAAACCTATGCCATGGCGGCTTCGCGTATCGCCTTCTTCCTCAAAGACCCGCGTGGCTGGCAAGAATTTCAAACGCATCTGGGGCAACATTCGGCGGTTGGCTCGGCGATGACCATGCGTGGCGTCCAAGCGCGCCGACCGTCGATCTATGATTTGGAAGCTCGTCTACGCGACATGAATGTGGCGACGCTCGTGATCGTCGGCGACGAAGATGATCATTGTCTGCAGCCCGGTGTGTTTTTGAAGAAGACGGTGCCTGCCTGCGGTCTGTTGGTAATGCCGAAGGCGGGGCACACGCTCAACCTCGAAGAGCCCGCGCTTTTCAATCAATCCGTCGATGAATTTCTTTCCACCGTTGCGCAAGGTCGCTGGTTGCCACGTGACCCGCGCGCGATGTCCTCTCAGATCATGAAAACATCATGAGCCGCTCCTCCTCGATCCATTCAGGGGATGGTGTGCTGAGGCGTCCCTCGCAGTACGTCAGCATGGATCGCCTTAATGACCGGCTTGCGGTCATGTCGGGCTATGGAGCAACGCCAAAAGGTGGCGTCAATCGCCAAGCCCTTACCGCAGAGGACCTGCAGGCCCAACTTCAGCTGATCCGCTGGGGTGCAGAGCTGGGAATGCAACCGTCAAGCGACTCTGCGGGAAATCTGTTCCTCCGTTGTGAAGGGTCCGACCCGTCGCTCGCCCCTGTGTTGTCCGGCTCTCATTTGGATAGCCAGCCCACGGGTGGCAAGTTTGATGGGGTCTACGGCGTTCTCGCGGCGCTGGAGGCGGTCAACGCCATGCAAGACGCTGGCCTGAACCCACGCCGCTCGATCGAGGTCGTTTCATGGATGAACGAGGAGGGATCACGCTTCGCTCCAGGAATGATGGGGTCTACAGCATATGCCGACCCCAATTCGTTGAGCGAAATGCTCTTGGTAAAGGATGCAAAGGGCGTCAGCGTGCGAGAAGCCTTGTCATTGATTCAAGATGGCTTGCGAGAAATCCCGTGTCGTTCGTTGGGCGGGCATCCGCATGCTTATATCGAAGCACACATCGAACAGGGACCGCTGCTTGAGCAGCAGAACGCTGTGGTGGGAGTAGTCTCTGGAATTCAGGGCAAAAGAACTTTCCGGGTTGAGATCATCGGCGAAGCCACACACGCCGGCACGTCGCCGCGTTCCAAGCGAAAAGACGCAATCTTGGCAGCGGTAAGGATTATCGATGCGCTGGCGAATCGCCTTCATGACGGCGGCGATATCGTGAAGTTCACCGTTGGACGACTGATCGTTGAACCGAATGCGCCTTCGGTTGTCGCGAACCGCGTCGTGTTTTCCATCGACTTGCGACACCCCAAATCTGCGGAGCTCACCCTATTGGGCGACTTGATCCTGCCATTCTGTGAGATCAACGCAAGGCCATGTAGTGTCAGCTTGACGGAGCTATCGAACGCGACGTCGCTCGAATTCCCGGACGCGATACGCGACAGAATCCGCTCGATCGCCAGCACATTGAAGATTGCTCATATCGATCTTTTATCCGCCGCCGGACACGATGCGCGTTATCTTCATAAGGTTTGCCCAAGCGGCATGATCTTCGTGCCGTCGCGCGACGGCATCACGCACAACGAGGCGGAGTATACTTCAGCGGAAGATCTCACCGATGGTGCGCGCGTCCTGGCCGACGTGCTGGGAGAACTGTCAACTTAACTGCGATTGTTGTGACGCCGGATCTAACTGCAGATTGCGGCCCCAGTTGAATCAAGTGATGGAGATAGTGATGACTGCCCACACCGCCGAGACAAGCGACAATCTACAAGCTGGCGCGGATGCCAATCGCCTTTATCGAAGAATAGCCTGGCGCCTCATCCCCTTCCTGATGGTCTGCTACGTCGCAGCCTATCTCGATCGCGTCAACGTGGGCTTTGCCAAACTGCAAATGCTGAACGATCTCAAGTTCAGCGAAACCATTTACGGTTTGGGAGCTGGCGTCTTTTTTTTCGGATATTTTCTCTTTGAGGTTCCCAGCAACCTGGTGCTGCAGAGGGTAGGGGCTCGCATCTGGATTGCCCGGATCATGATTACATGGGGCATTATCTCAGCTTGTTTCGCTTTTGTATCCACGCCTCTTCAATTCTATATCTTGCGATTCCTGCTTGGAGCGGCGGAGGCTGGCTTTTATCCTGGCGTGATCTTGTATCTCACCTACTGGATTCCGTCACACCGACGGTCGCAAATGATCGCGTTGTTTATGACCGCGATACCGATTGCAGGTATTGTTGGAGGTCCGCTATCGGGCTGGATTATGCAGTATTTCAACGGGCACCACGACCTTGCAGGATGGAAGTGGTTGTTCCTGTTGGAGGCGGCACCGTCGATTGTCTTGGGCTTTCTCACGCCATTCTATCTTTCGGACGGACCCACTAAGGCGAATTGGCTGTTTGCCTCTGAGAAGAAGATGGTCGTAGATGCACTGGACGTGCAAGCTCGCAGTCCCGAAAAAATCTTGTCAACAACAGGCGAGGTGTTTCGCAACCCTCAAATGTTTCTCATGTGCGTTATCTATTTCTGCGTCATCATGGGTCAGTATGGATTAACGTTTTGGATGCCGACCCTGATCAAAGCAGCCGGCATATCCAGCGTTCTGCAGATTGGTTTGTTCTCGGCGATCCCTTATGTCGTTGCGGTCGTCGTGATGATCAGCGCCGGCCGTAACTCGGATCGGACGCGAGAGCGTCGTTGGCATTTGATTGTTCCCATGCTGGCAGGCGCTGCAGGTTACGCGATCGTTGCGGTGGCGGGCGACAACGTCACGTTAGCGCTTATTGGCCTATCTCTAGCTGCGGCGGGTGTGATTACGCCGGGGCCACTGTTCTGGGCGTTGCCATCCGCATTCCTTGCGGGCTCGGCGGCAGCAGCCGGGTTCGGAGCCATCAACGCGTTTGCCGGTTTGGCTGGGTTCGTTAGTCCATATTTGATCGGGTATCTACGTGACATGACCGGTACATCGCTTGTTGCGATGTACACGTCCGCGGCGGTCCTGGTGTTTGGGGCGCTACTGATCCTGAAGGTACCTGCCCGCATCGTGAATCGGTAGCAGCGGCGTCACGTCATCGTACCATCGAAGCTTCTGAACTCATCGGACGCCTTTGTCCATTCTGGCCGGAGGCACTCGGCGGTACGCAACAATTCTCAACAGTGGAGTTTCGGTAAATGAAGTCCGGCCTTAGCTTTGTGTGTCCAACATCGGTCAGCCCGTGGGGCACCTATCTCTCGCAGGTCGACCGTGTGACTCCTTACCTTGGAGAGCTGGCTCGCTGGGTGGAAACGCTGAAGCACCCCAAGCGAGCGCTGATCGTCGACGTACCGATTGAGTTGGATGATGGAACGGTTGCTCATTACGAAGGTTACCGTGTGCAACATAACCTGTCGCGTGGCCCCGGGAAGGGCGGTGTACGCTTTCATCCCGACGTGACGCTGGAAGAGGTGATGGCCCTCTCCGCCTGGATGACAGTGAAGTGCGCTGCGGTGAATTTACCGTACGGCGGTGCCAAGGGGGGCATCCGCGTTGATCCCAGGAAGCTCTCGCATAAAGAACTGGAGCGCCTCACCCGCCGGTATACAAGTGAGATCGGGGCGATCATTGGTCCTCAACAGGATATTCCGGCACCTGACGTCAATACCAACGCTAAAATTATGGCCTGGATGATGGACACCTATTCCATCAATAGAGGCGCCACCGCGACTGGCGTGGTCACTGGAAAGCCGATCCATCTCGGGGGCTCGCTAGGCCGCGTGAGGGCGACAGGCCGTGGCGTCTTCGTAACCGGTCGGGAGGCATCGCGTCGCCTCGGGCTAGAACTTGGAGATGCTCGCGTAGCCGTCCAAGGATTTGGAAACGTGGGCTCGGTGGCGGCGGAGCTGTTCGCTGCGGCTGGCGCGAAGATCGTGGCCGTGCAGGATCATAGCGGTACACTTGTTAACGAGCGAGGTTTTGACGTCGCTCACCTGCAAGATTTTTCTGCGAAGTACGGCGGCATCGACGGTTTCAAAGAGGGCGACCGAATTGACGGCGAAGCTTTTTGGGACGTGAGGGCAGATATTCTCATCCCTGCTGCGCTCGAAGGTCAGCTCACTGCCGATCGTGCGCGTAGGATCACTTCGAAGATCGTACTAGAAGGGGCCAACGGCCCCACCTTGCCCCAGGCCGACGACGTTCTAGCGGACCGCGGGGTGTGGGTAATTCCCGACGTAATCTGCAATGCAGGCGGCGTTACGGTGTCCTACTTCGAGTGGGTGCAAGATTTTTCCAGCTTCTTCTGGTCCGAAGATGAAATTAATCAGCGACTTGATCGCATCATCCTAGGAGCGCTCGATCAAATCTGGGCCAAGGCTGACGAGCACAAGATCCCACTGCGCACCGCGACATATGCGGTGGCTTGTGAGCGCATCCTCGCGGCACGGCAGGAGAGAGGCCTATATCCGTGATGTCGGTTTTTACGCAGTGACGCTGGCCAGCTCCGAAGGTTCAGGACACCCGACACGCCCGCCCTTTTGGCCGCAGCGTCGGCTTGTGATCCCAAACTCATGCCTGCGCTGCTGCACGAAAGAGCCCGTTCTTCAACGCAGGAGCCACCGCTGCCAATAGCGAGAGGAGCTCGGGATTACTTCGCAATTTGAGATGGTTGCATCTCCCCGCAATCAAGATCGATACCAAAAACCCAGTAATCTCAATGGATTGCTGGGTTTTTGTTTTTATGGTCGAACCGTCGCCCCAACAAAATCAATGACTTGGTTTCGTAGGTTCAAATCACCTGCAACCAATTGCGGAATGCATAAGCGCAGCGGGCGAACGGCGATGATGGCGTATTCCTTCGTGTCAGCGAGGAGGGCTTTGAGAAGTGCTTGGCCTTACGCATCGTTGACGCGCAATGCGATCATCCTCGTTGTCGAGCAGCGGAGCGCACGCATCTCTGTGGAAATGGCGGCTGATAGCGCCGGCACAAGCGAATCCGGCTACGGCTCCTGGTAGGTCTGACCCACCCGGTCAGCTCATGATTAGCAGCATGAACGCCATGGTCACGCCCATGGCGATACGGCACGCTACCGTCGGCGCGGTGTCGCCAGCTGGGGCGGCGCCGGCTGATGGCGCGACCCCGAGGTTGTAGCGTCGGCCGGACAGTTGGCCGAGGACGTCCCAGACGCTGTAGCAGACAAGCACAAACGCGAACGCCAGCGCGAGAGCCGGATACTTGAGCGACCCTGCCATGCCGCTACCCATCCCCGTCATGTCCATGCCGTCTGACGTCGTGAGGGCGGCGAACATGTACACCATCGCCGCGCAGTGAAACAGATGCGCAGCGCGATGCCCGCTCACCAGGGACCGAAGGCCGTTCACCCTGGTGTCGCCCACTAAGCGCCAGGCGAACCAGGCCGTAAGCAGGCCGAGAATCGCCTCCCAGGTATGGGGCGGCAGCGTCTTGACGCTGGGCGCCAGCATTCCTGCCATCGCGATACACATCAGCAGGTGCGCGATTTCGGTATCGGCTCCGCCCGAACCACGCGGCGACGAGCGGGACCCGGTTGGCTCAGCCGCCGAAAGCCGGTTGGCTGGCAACCGGGCGGTAGCGAGGCGGGCCCCGCTCACTGCCGCGAGGACCAGCATGAGGGCGGCAAGAATGTCGAGTAGCCAGGCAGGAGACATCATGCGAGGGTCCCTTCCGGCATAGTTCCTTTGGGTGCGAGCCAGCGCCCGTGGTGCCCAGTAGGCGAGCGCCAGCAGCGCGAGCAGCGGCCTGGAGTCGGGGTCGGTCGCCCCACCGGGCAAGGTCATCCCGAAGGATTCCTCGACGACCCAGATCACCGCCGACACCACGGGCGCCAGGATGCGTTCGCCTTGCTGGAGTGCATGTCGGGGCCGTCTGTGAGTTGTGATGGGTTTGGGTCGTTGCCGACTGTCGTGTCGTGTTTGACGTTCGTGTCCCATGGGGCGTGACCTGATGGCGGTGGAGGGCGGGGAACCGAAGTGTTGCTGCTGGATCTTGGCGCGGGCATAAGTTTCAACACACGTGCGGCGCGGATGGCGGCGCCGCACGTGCCGCCGTTGCGCACTGCAGGTGCGGACAGTCATGCCGGGTTCCGAGTGCGAGCGCCCCCGTTGCAGGGCCGCCTGAACGGAAACGAGCGAGAGTTCGAGGACTTCCTAGCCTGCAGATTAGGGTAGGCAGCGCTGTCTCCGCGTCCCTCGCGCGTCAAATCGAGAACGCCGTAGATTGCCCAGACCGGGTCGAGGGAGCTGGTGTCGCCGCGCTTGAACGTCATCTCGCTCGCCCAGTGGTGGTGGATCTCGGCCTCGTCGTGTGAGAACACGTTCAGGACCGGGAGCTGCCCGCCGTCCGGTGCTTCCGCATGGTAGTCGCGGTTGAAGGTGTTGTTCCGCGAGGACAGCAGCCGCAGGTTGCGCCAGCCGCGTTCTTGTGCGTAGGTGCCGAGCCGATCGGGGCTTGTCTTCGCGATCACGACGAGGTTGGTCCGCTCGGCGAGGTGAAAAGCAGCGCCCTCGAGCCCGTCGACGACCGATGTGCATGACGGGCAGGGCTGCTCGACAAGCGGCAGCTCGGCTGTCTTGCCCCCTGGGGCACCCGCTCGTGGGTCTTCCGACCAGCGCGGGAACATCATGTTCGAAGACGTAGTCCTCCCTGATGAGGCCGCCCGCTGGGAGTGCCCGGCGCCGGGCGGCGACCTGCTCGTTCAGCCGCCGGAGCTCTGCCTCCGCCTCCAACAGCTCGTTGCGTGCGCGCCGGTATTCGTTCGACTCGCCGGGGAAGTGGACATTCGGGTCGAGGAGTACTTCCCGCCACCTGTTCATGTCACGTGGTTTGCCCTTGAGAGCCATTGTTTCCATCCTTTCCTATGCTCCGAACTCTCTCCCTTGTGGAGTGGGAAATTCGGAGCGCCGTTTCATGTACTGCGGCTTTGGGGCAACCCGCTCAGCCGTCGAACATCGCGAAGAGGGTGTTGAGGCCTTCCGCCAACAGCGGGTGCGTGAAGATCGCATCCGCCATGTCGGTAGCCAACGAGCGCCTCTTGGATCGCGTTCGACACTTTGTCGAGCCGGGCCTCGCTATATTGGCCTTCGAGCACATGGATCTTGGCGACAGGCATTGGCAGTCCTCAGTGTTCGGAGTTTGTCAGGCCAAGGGCCTGAGCCTTTCCCGCATCGCGTCGGGTAGCGACGAGAACCATGCGTTCTCCTACCCGGGAGGCAGCAGGACGCGGCCGTACTCGGCCACATTTGCTGCGGGAATGTCACACAGATAGACCCAGACCGCTTCCTCGGCGGCGCCACTGGCCCTGCCGATGCCCTGCATTATCCGTCGGAGCATCTGGCTCTTCTGTTCGTTGGTCCGTCCGCCTCGAATATCGCCTCGAACCCATATCTGATCCGCAGGCGCCGGTTGGCCGGCCACGTAGTGACTGTCTGGCGCAAGGTCGTAGAAGATTACCTGGACCAGATAGCGTGGTGCCGGTCTCCTCATGGTGGATCGCGGTGATACTGCGGACGATTTCAGCCTTTTGGGCCGGCGTCAGCCGTCCTGCAGCAGCACTGCAAACGTAGGTCGGCATCCGATTCTCCTTCCAGTTTAACGCGACGCGTGCAGCAGAACCTTCGCCGGCGATTTATTTCGCTGGCTCTTCCTTGATCCTGTCGCCGCCCTTTGCAACCGGAATGACCCAGATTGGCGTCGCTACGTCTGCGGAACTGAGGCGCGTTGTATAGGGCTGGTTATTGGAGAGATCCTGATTGATGCCCCGGAGCGCGTCCTTGGCCGAATCCGGAAGCACGAGCATGACATGCGGGCCGATATAGAACCATTCTTTGACCTGGCTGGGGTCTTTTGCCGGAGTTGCGCCCTGTCCCTGCCGCGCCTCGCCCATCAACATGTATGACAGTCCAACGCGATCGATGTCCGGCTTCTTCCCGGCCAGAGTCGCCATGACCCACTTCATCATGGTCTCGTCCACGCACATCGGGTCGTGCTGAGGCCTTCCGGGAACGTCGGGCATGCATGTCCAACCATTGGTGCCCTGCCGAAGTACCTTGCCATGAGACATTCCATCCTTCGGATTCGCGGGCCAATCAATCACGGCGGCATGCTCCGTGATGCTGGCGGGGCCCGCGCTTAGCGCGTTCGCAATTTTCCATTCGTCAGAGTGCGCTGACGTCGTGAATGTCCCGGCAGGCAACGGGGCCGTCGCCGAGGAAAGGTCTTCTGCCAAAGCTATCGAGGAGATCGCGGCGAAGCCAATCGCGGCATAAAGGGCACTCTTGACCATGAGAACCTTCTTGTTCCTCCGTGCCTGTGAGCGCGTCCCTCCTAAGTCTTTTGTTTCAACAGCGTCCTGACTGATTGCGCACATCGATCAATCTCCTACTGCCAATCTTCGAGCCCTATGTAGGCCTAGCAGCCGGCGACTGAAACGACATATGAGCGTCAATTTCGGACATGCGGAGGCAACATGCGTAAGGTCGGCTTCATCATCTCCCCCGGCTATCTGCCGATGGGCTTCGCCGTTGCCACCCCGTTCGAGATCGCCAATCGGCAAGCAGCCGAACCCGTCTACGACATCCGAATGTTGCCGCTATTGCCGCCGGTCAGAGGTATTGTGGCGTGAGATCCCGGATCACGCCTGACAAGTCACGCAGTGTTTCTTCGCTATCGAGAAGGCCGGGCCAATCGGACAAGCCTCATGTGAGCTTCCTTTCTAAAATAGAGCTGAGTGCTATGACTGTTTATGCTGCGGCGAACCGAGCGGAGACCGTTCCTAAGCCCGTGATGGTGGCCCCGAACGCGTCACCGGGGTTCACGGTGACCATGGGACCAAGGGCGCCCGACAGGACGATGTCTCCAGCGCGCAGCGGCCTCTTGCGTCGTGCCAGTTCGCCAGCGAGCCACGCCATCGCGTTGAGCGGGTTACCGAGGCAAGCGGCCCCCGATCCTTTGGAGACCACCTCGTCCCGCCTGGTCATCTGCATCTGCAAGGCACGGAGATCGAGCCCGTCCAGCCTCCGGACAGGACCGCCCAGGACGAAAAGTCCCGATGAGGCGTTGTCCGCGACGGTATCGACGATGCCGATGTCCCAATTCGTGATGCGGCTGCCTACGATCTCGAGGGCAGGCATGGCGTAGCCGACCGCCAGTATCACGTCCGCGATGGTGGGCGCCTCGGCGTCGATGTCGCGGTCGAGGAGGAAGGCGACCTCCGCTTCGATCTTCGGCTGCAGCACCCGCACGACCGCGACCGGCTCGTCTTCCCCGACCAGCATGTCGGCAAAGAGCACACCGAAGTCCGGTCGGTCGACCCCGAGCTGCTGCTGCACAGCCAATGAGGTCAAGCCGATCTTGCTGCCGACGAGCCGGCGCCCCTCCGCCTGCCAGTGCGCGGTGTTCTCCTGCTGGATGGCGTACGCCGCATCAATGTCGAGTTCCGCCAATTGCGATCGGATCGGAGCGATCGGCGTGCCTGCGTAGGCGTCGCGGATCCGGGCTGCCAGTTCGCTGTGTTTGGTTTGCTTGCCCATTTGAAGTCCTATTGCCCCGCAGGAAGTCGATGTGGATCCGATTGAAGTTTTCCGCGTCGCGACCCAACCACCATTGCCGTTCAAATCGGTCATCGCGGCCACAGCGTCACCGACGGCCACTCCGCGCACCTCATGGGCCCACGGCGCCGACGACGCCGGAAAGGTCGAGGCTAAGAACGACGGGGCGTTCGCCCCATGAGATTGAGGTCGGCCAATTTATATTCGCGTGGATTGAGCGACGAGGCAGCTACGCGGATCAACACCTCGTCAGCCGCCGGCTGCGGGACGCGAACACGCAATGTCTCGAGCGGTAACCCGGCCCGCTCTCTCGTGTAGCCGACACCCAGAAACGTCTGCGGGATAGTCTGTGTCTGCTTCAAGTTTCACTTCCTTCACATTTGGCGAAGCCGCTTTCATCGGAGGCGAGGAGGCGACGACTTTCGCGATGTCTCGTCGCGCTCGATAGACGCATTGAGTCAATCTGAGCTCGGCCGCTGTCGACGCCCGCGGCGCCGCGTCACGCCGGCGAAGCGAGCGGCTTGCCTTTTTCGACGACGTAGACGGCGACGGCCCGCAGGCCCTTGTCGCCGGTCTTCTGCCAGTGCGGTACGCGGCTCGGCATTTCGAACGTCTGGCCGGCGTTGAGCGTCCGGGTCGGCTGACCATCAATCGTCAATTCCGCTTCGCCCTCGACGACATAACCGGCTTCGACGCCAGGATGCGTGTGTCTTGCGACAACAGCGTTAGGCTCGATTTCAACCGAGACGACCAAAGTTTCGTAACCCGGCGCCGGCCCGTCCGTGCGTTGCAGGATGGTGCGTTTGATCGGCGTCGCCGCCGATTGTGCCTCAGCCGCCGTAGCGGCGAAGCCGGCGACCGCGCAGAGCGCGCAAGTTGTGAAGCCCCGACGAGTCAACATGGTGGACAATTCCTGCTGCCAATCTTCGACGAGCCCTAAACTAGGCCCGGCAGCCCGCGACCGAAATGTCATATGAGCGTCAATTTCGGACTCCCCCGGCTATCAGCCGATGGGCTTCGCCGTTACCATCCCGTTCGAGATCGCCAATAGGCAAGCAGCCGAACCGGCGTGATGGGCTCCAGCTCGTCCGCGCCAAGGTGGAACAGGTTGTTCTCATCATGCTCCGTGATCTCCACATTCGGGCGCCACAACTGCGTCTGCATCACGTCCGCGTAGAGACGGCAAGGCGCGACGCGAGTTCTCGCTCCGTCTCTGGTGGATAGGTTTTGGCGAGATCGAGGTGCAAGAGAGCATCATCGTCAGCTCCTCTAGGATTATCGATTGATCGCGGACCACAGTCCCTATCGCAAACTCAATCTGACTAGCAGTTGATCGAGAATCGGGCGATGCTGTTGCCGGATGAGAGATCTTGTCAGGCTCATTGTTTGGATGGTCGTAGATCTGTTTCGGTCGTGGGCAGCGCTCGAGGCGGAAATTCTGACGTTGCGGCAGCAGATAAACGTTCTGCGGCGAACCGCTCCTAAGAAACAAACCTTCAGCTCCATCGACCGATTGATTTTTGTTTGCCTCTATCGGCTTGGCGTTCGCCATGCGCTGGCGATTGTTAAGCCGGAAACCGTAATCAAATGGCATCGCGCTGGCTTCCGATTATATTGGCGCTGGAAATCGAAAGCGCGGGGTGGCAGGCCAACGGTTCCGTTGGAGATACGCAAGCTTATCCGCGAGATGAGCATTGCCAATCCTCTGTGGGGAGCGCCTCGGATCCATGGAGAACTCCTCAAGCTCGGCGTCGATATCGGACAGACCAGCGTGGCCAAGTACATGGTCAGGCGACGAGACCCGCCGTCCCAAGGCTGGAGGACATTCCTCCGCAATCACGCTGATGGGATTGCTGCGATGGATATGTTCGTCGTGCCGACAATCTCGTTTCGCCTGCTCTATGGATTGCTGATCATGGGGCACGGCCGGCGACATATTCTGTGGTTTGGCGTCACAGCGCATCCGACCGCAGAATGGATCGCAAATCAGATCACGGAAGCATGCGGCTGGGAACAAGCTCCCCGCTATCTCATTCGTGACCGGGACGGGGCCTATGGTGAGGTCTTCATCCGAAGGCTTCGATCAATGGGCATTCGCGATCGACCGACGTCGCCGCGCTCTCCGTGGGACAATGGATATGCTGAAAGGCTGATCGGTTCGATCCGCAGGGAATGCCTTGACCACGTTGTTGTGTTCAGCGAGCGCCATCTCCGTCACCTACTGCTATCGTACATGAAATATTACAATGGGGCCCGCACGCATCTATCCCTGGAGAAGGATGCACCGGTCTCGCGCGCCGTCGATCGCGCCGGGCACATTCTTTGTCGCCCAATCCTGGGCGGGCTGCATCACCAATATGCCCGGATTTAATTTACGACAGGCACAACGATGGGCATTGGCGCCGCTGACCGTATGACTTATCGGTGCCTTGTCCTGCTGCTCGCTGACTGGATCAGCCGGCGGGAAGATGCTGTCATATATCGCGCGAGCTTCTCGAATTAGGCAGGCGCGCACAGCCCCTACTTTGAAGCTCTGCAAACGGTAACGAAGGAACAAAAGCTCGTGACTGGCCGCGCGCCGAGCATCCCAACGTCACTAGGCATTTCTCCCGCAGGTTGGGCTGTGAAGCTGCTCATCAGGTCATGCACGCCACTCGCCTTCAGCGTTAGCAGCCGATCGAGCGGATGCTTTGGCCGCATCAACATGCGAAGCTTTCTCAGCTCGCCGCTCGTAGTCGTCGGCAAGGGCCTTAAGCTGACCCGCAATCGCTCGGTCGGTCATGGTTTGGGCAGCGCGGAGCAAACTCTGTGCTGTTTTTAAGTATTCCTTGCCTCGTCGTGAGATCCGAAACGTCATAGAGCCCTCGCGCGGTTCTCTGGCGCCTGGTTTAGGGTGATTTGGAGCCAGGGCAGCCAATTGCGGTCACTCGCCCGGCGAGCTCTGAAGCGATCGACGCACTTCTTGGAACAAAGGGGCGTTCGCCACGAGTAGTGCCGGACGAGACCAAACTTGCCATCACAAACTGCGCATCGCGCGGCTCTGCCACATCTAAGACTTTCGGAGCGGTTGGGCATTTTAGCCTCCTCTTGGTTTTATCGCAGATGTTCGTCGATCATCCTTTTTTTACCGTCGCACTTCATGAGCCTGTGCGCTTTTCCAACGCATGCAGCCTAAGACGATCGCGATCAGCAGCTCAATTGAACGTAGGTAATCGTCTGGCATCTAGAGGGATTACGGAACGCTACAAAAAGTTTATGGCGGTCACCCTTAAAGCCGACCACTTCCGCTAATGGGATGGTCTCGACCCGGCGACCGCACAATCCTCGGCAAGATATCGAAGCACGGCAATCGCTACCAGCAGCGTCTCTGACAACATCACTACGGGATCTCTCGGCAGACGGCTGCCGTTGAGGCTCGCCTTGCGCACGCCAGTCCAGCCGGTCCCGGCTCTCATCTGAAACGAACTAGACCGGCATTTTTTTGGAGTCGCTCCCGCCTCTAATTCGCATTCCAGAAAACGAAATCGCCGGCGAGCGTGAAACTCGCCGGCGATGCATCGCCATCAGCAGAGTGCCACCTTATTGCCGCGTCAAGCGAACCACGTCCTGCCTCAGGAGATAGAGCGAGACGGCGAGCAGAACGACGTCCTTCATCAGGAAGGGGACGTTGCCCGTCATCGCAGGAAAGCCTCCCGCGGCAACGTCCCACCCCTCCGGCATGAACGGAATGATGGTGACCCTCGCGATGAAGGTGCCGGTCGAGCCGAGGGCGCCAAGAACGCCGAGCCGCTTGTCCCGGAAGCCCGCAAGAAGTAGGGACCCGAAGGTCCACTCCGAGACGCCAAGGAAATAGCTGGCGCCGGCGTGGCCAAAGACTGGATACAGCCACCAGATCAGCGGCCCGTTGCTGATGAACGGGACCAGTCTTTCGAACTCGTACGGAAACCACTTCTGGTAACCGAAGAAGAAGAACATGATCACCATCGAGGCGCGGACAACGTGGTAGTCGAGATCTTCGGCAAGCAGGCCGGACCTGTGCAGCGCGCGCACAACGGGATTTTGAGTGGTGTTGGAAAGCGCAGTCATGGTCGTGATCCTTTCACATTCGAGATCTGACGGGGCGCGGCCGCTTCACGCGACTGCGGGGAAGTCGATCTCGGTGTCGTTGATGCGGTTGAAGACGTTGGTGAAGACGGTGGTCGCGAAAGCCAGGCTGATCTCCACTAGCTGGGCGTCGCTGTTCGGATCCGGCGCAATTTGCCTTTGAACCGCTACGACCGCTCGACGTTCTACGGCGGCGACGGGCGAGGCTACATCGATTATCCGGCGCACGCCGACATGCCGCCGGCGGCGGTCTAGTTCAGGACGGACGAATTACTGATGGTGCTCCGACATAAGTCCGCGTGCCGACGACTTCTCGGTCTTCTGATCGTCCAACCACAGATCTCGCGGAATGCCGGACGGCAAGCGGACCGGGCCATTCGAACGACAGTTTCGCCGATCGAGAACCAATCGCTCCCAGCTTTGCATCGTTTTACGTCAACACACTTCGATTAACTCCTCCGCGAGCCGCTGCGCTCCTAGCTTTGCGGGACAGCAAGCCCATGGAAAGTAAGATAAGCGCGTGCGACGGATCTGCTGCCACCAGCTTTAAATTGAGAAGCATGCAAATATGGAGAATGCGATGCACAAACTCGGAGTTTTCATGGCCGCCGTAGCCCTGCTATTTGTTGCTCCGGTCTTAGCCCAGGAGATGGGAGGCGCTACTGGACCGGGCAGTTCAAGGGGATTGGAGCCCACCTACAACAACGGCTATTACAACGGCTACGATCGAGGAGGGCCCGTCCGGGCCGAAGTTGGTGCGCTCAATGGCATCAACTCATACGCCATGAGCCCGGATAATGGCCACTGCGTTCAGCGCCATCGGTCCTACGATCCGACATCCGGAACCGACATGGGCCACGATGGACGTCGCCATTCCTGTCGATCAGTTCAAGTGCAACCCGTAACAATCCCCAACAAAGGTGGGCCCGCATGGCGTTATCAGGGAGGCCCACACCCGCGGTGATGTTCACCAGGAGGAATAACTTGAGGCACAATGCGCGTCCTTAATCTGCAAAAAAGCGTATTGTGCCGGTTCGAAGCCGAAGGGTAATGAACCACGATGCTTAGCACCGAACCGCTTGGTTCGACAGATGTTAGCGTCCGTGTTTCAAAGAGGAGAGTGGCCGATGATTGAATCGATCTTGCGCGCATTCGGCATGGCGTTCGCTATGGGATGGGAGATCCTATGGCCGTTGATTCTCGGCTTCACGTTGTCGGCGGTTGTACAGGCGGTCGTTTCCCATCGGCAAATGAGCCGGCTTCTGCCTGACGATCGGCCGGCTTCGATTGCAAAAGCTCTTGCCCTCGGCGCAGCGTCGTCATCGTGCTCGTATGCGGCGGTTGCGATCTCTCGCTCGATCTTCCGCAAGGGCACCGATTTCGCCGCCGCGATGGCCTTTGAAATGGCGTCCACCAACCTCGTCGTCGAACTCGCCATCATCATGCTGGTGTTCCTGGGTTGGCAGTTCACGTTGGCTGAATTTGTTGGCGCCCCGATTATGGTAGCGCTGTTGATCGTTCTCTTTCGAATCTTCCTCAACCGGCGTCTTCTGAATGAGGCAAAGGAGCAAGCCGACAAGGGCGTCGTGGGCCGGATGGAAGGCCATGCCGAAATGGACATGTCGGTCAGCGAAGGCGGCACTCTCTGGCAGCGGGTCACCTCCGAACAGGGCTTTACGGCGATCAGCCATTATTTCGTGATGGACTGGGCCTCAGTCTGGATGGACATCGCGGGCGGCCTGCTGATGGCCGGCGCGCTCGGCGCTTGGATACCCGCCGAATTCTGGCAATCGTTCTTCTTGGCCGACTACCCGCTCCTCGCGAAAATATGGGGACCGATTATTGGTCCACTGGTGGCTGTCATCTCGTTCGTATGTTCGGTCGGGAATATTCCGTTGGCTGCCGTTCTGTGGAATGGCGGTATCAGCTTCGGCGGTGCGATAGCGTTCATTTTCGCTGATCTGATCATACTTCCGATCTTGAACATCTATCGGAAGTATTACGGTTTGAAGATGGCCGGCTTCCTGTTTGTCACTTTCTACGCGGCGATGGCGGGCGCCGCGCTGGTTGTCGAATTGATATTCGGGGCGCTTGGTCTCGTCCCTGCACAACGCAACGCGCGCGTGGTCGAGGCGTTGGTCACGTGGAATTATACGACGTGGCTCAACATCGTGTTTCTTGTACTTGCCGGATTGCTTGTCTGGCGATTCCTGAAAACGGGCGGCCCCGCGATGTTGCGGATGATGAATAGACCAAGCGCTATGGGACACGCACATTAGTCGCGGAGGAAAAGTCGCAGGTGACGCGCCAAGTTTTAGCTACGGATGGACGTCTGCCCTCGACAGAACATCCAGAGAAGCTGCTCTCTCGCGCTCTCTCAGCCAAAGCGTGGGGGGCCGCGGATTTCTGTAGAAGAGAAAGTTCCCTTTTTACTACGAATCTGGGGTCAGGAGTTCGAATCTCTTCGGGCGCGCCAGCAATCCAAGAAGCCCTTATTTTCTGGGAATAACTCGATAGTTCAATGGCTTCGTCCTGCCGCACTGGTATCAAGCGGTGGGATCAATGGTGCGTGTCGTGCGATTAGGCCTAATACAGAATGAGCACGGCGTCTGGTGCGTGCGCCGAAAGGTACCGAAACGTCTCGAAGAGGCGGTTGCAAGGGTACGGGGCGCACCAAAGGAACGCGTGTCTTGGCTCAAGAAAACGTTGGGCACCAAGGACGAGAAGCAGGCTAAGGTCCTCGCGACACCCGTCATGATGGAGTTCGACCGCATCATCGCGCAAGCGGAGGCGCTTCTTGTCGAGCGTCCGGTGCGGACAGAGCTGACCGAAGCTGAAATCAAACGGATCGCCGATTACTTCTACGCTCATGAACTCAATGGGGACGAGGCGTTGCGCGAGGAGGGCATCGGCTCCGATCCCGTGTTTGCAAACGTCCACCGTCAGCCTGCCGAAGCGGGCGTCGGGTTCGAAACACGGTTCGACGTTACCGAAGAGGCGGGATCGGGGTTGTCAGACCGCATGATGCACAAGGTTGAAGAGGATGCTTCGGTCGTCTTGCTTGCAGCCAAGAAGGCGTTGGCACGCGGTAATATCAACTTCATTCGTTACGAGCTGAACGAGTTGCTTCAGTTGTTTCGGATCAATCTGGACCCGGCTTGCGCCGACTGCCGCAAGGTCGCCCGCGCCGTGATCCAAGCGGAGGTTCGCGCCTTAGAGGATGTCTTAGCGCGCAACCGGGGTGCCGCGATTGATAGTCCTAAATTGCCCGAGCCTAACACCGATGCCCCGGTGTCGAGTTGTTCCCTGCGTGCCGCCTACCAAGGCTGGGTGACAAAGTGGAAGCTCGTCCAATCTCTACACGAATGGAGTTCGCGCGCGCGATTGACCGCTTTATCGAGCTACATGGTGATTTGGATGTGGCTCAGATCAACAGGAAGCATGTTCGTGAGTTTCGCGATGCGGCGCAACTCGTTCCAAAGCAACGAGCAGGAAAGCTCAGAAAAGCAGCTTTGCCAGAACTTGCAAAATGGTCGCGCGAGCATCCCGGTACGATATGTATCGGTGCAGCCACCATCAACAAATGGCTGACATGTCTTCAAGGCGTGCTGAACTGGGCACGCAAGAACGGTGTCATTCCTGATGAAATCCCTTGGACCGATCCGGTAGCGGGGATGCGGTTAAAGGTTCCTCGATCCAAACGGCGACCTTGGGAGCCGGAGGAGCTTTCGGTCCTCTTCGGTTCGCCGATTTACACCCAAGGTGCGCGCCCGAAAGGCGGAAAGGGGGAGGCGGCGTATTGGTTGCCACTGCTGGCGCTCTACAGCGGCGCTCGACTGAACGAACTCGCGCCTATTTGCGTGAATGACGTGAAACGCGATGCTTCTTCAGGGTTCCACTTCTTGACTGTGATCGAGGACGAGGAAGAAGGCCGAAGCCTCAAGACCGAAACTTCCGTCCGGGCAGTGCCCATCCACCCAGAGCTGGTGCGTATTGGGTTCATAGAGTTTGTCGAGCATGCGCGGAGGAGCGGTGGTCCAACAGCCCGCCTTTTTCCCAAGCTCCAGCAGGGTTCAAAGGGCGGATTTGGCGAAGCGTTTTCGAAGTGGTTTGGTCGTTACAAGCGAGCCCTCGGCATCGACAATGAGAAGAGCGTCTTTCATTCGTTCCGCCATGGCTTCAAGGACGCATTGCGCGCTGCGGGCGTGAACGAAGGCGTCAATGATGCACTAACGGGCCACAGCGGAGGCAACACCGTAGCGCGGGGCTAGGCTTTTCCACCTGTTCCGTGGCCCTGTGGGCAGCGCTTGCTAATTTGCGGGCGGCGGGTCTTCCTTCTCGCCGGTCGCGACGATCTTCAGGGAACCGTCACGGCCGCGGATTCGACTGCGCGGGCGTGCGGCGCATGGGACGGTTTCCCGTCTTACGGGTAGCACGGACGACAGAATGGTCGAAAAAAGGAAGGCGGCACCTAAGCGGGGGAGCAGATCTCGTCGGTGACCGGCGACAATTCCTCACGATGATGAGTCCGAGTGTAATTAAGGCGGTCAAGCAGGCCGGTCTCGAGGATGACAGACCCGCATGGGATATTATGGAGGAGGCAGCGAAACAGTGGCTGGAACACCGGAAGGGCAAGCGGAACGAGCAAACGTGTCCGGAGCGATTGAAGACTGGAACGCTGCTGCGCGGCAAACGATGAGAGTAGAGCACCATGCCGAGTGCGACCGCTCCCGAACCAAAACCAGCCGCCGCTGCGCCCCCGCCGAGTCGGCCCGCACCAACCGCGACGCAAGTTGCGCCAGCGCCTGCCCCCGCAAAGGCCGGCCCCCACCACAACTGCGGCACCCGTGCCCGCCCCAACGCAGCAACCTTCCGCCCCAAGAGACAACGCAACGCTGGAGGCGGGGCAGTTTGCGGACGAGGCTTCCTCAAAAGCCCGATGTCCGTCCGACACTGTCGTGTGGGTCAACCTGCCGTCAAAGGTCTATCACTTCGCCGAAACGAAGAGCTACGGCACGACGAAGCGCGGTGCCTACATGTGTGAGAAAGAAGCAATCGCCGCTGAAGATCGCGCCTCGAAGACCGAGAAACATCCCTGAGGTCAAATCCAAAGGGTCTGGCACAAGGAGACATCCTGCATGTTTCGGTTTGCCGTCCTCATCAGCGCATCTCTCGCTGGCTGGCGGAAGCGAAGAAGTCCGAGGAAAAAGGGGCTGTGTGTACCGAAAACCTCATCCGAGTGTGATGCCGCGTTGAAATCGCCTAAGCTGGCGGGATGATTGGCCTGTTCTGCTTCGCTCTGGCCGTCCTGGCCTCGCCATTCAGGTCGAAGTTACGGCTTGAGCCGAGAACGCGGTGCTTCGACATCAATTGAATGTCTTGAGGCGCAGGCCGCGTGGTCGCGTTCGGCTCACGAACTATGATCGCTGGTTCTTTATCCATCTGTATCGCTGGTTTCCAGCAATCCTGAAGGTTCTCGCAATCATCCGGCCCGAAACGCTGGTACGTTGGCATAGGGCCGGCTTTCGACGCTATTGGCGTTGGAAATCACCTCGCCGGGGAGGGCGACCGCCGATCGACATGGAGCTACGCGTATTGATCCGGCGGATGAGCATCGAAAATCCACTGTGGGTGCGCCACGCATCCACGGCGAGCTGCTCAAGCGTGGGGTTGAGGTCGCGCAGTCGAGTGTCGCCAAATACATGGTCAAGCGACGCGGGCCGCCCAGCCAGGGATGGCGCACCTTCTTGCGTAGCCATGCGCCTGAGATTGCCGCCATGGATCTGTTTGTGGTCCCGACCATTGACCTCAAACTACTGTATCGCTTTGTGATCGTGCGGATTCATCACAGAGATCTCGTATGCATCAACGTCACAGCCAACCCGACAGCGGAGTGGGTTGCACGCCAGATCACTAAAGCATTCCCGTGGAATGAAGCTCCGCGCTACATGATCCGCGACCGGGATCGCATCTATGGTGCCGTCGTCACACGCCGGTTGCGCGCCATGGGCATCCGGGACAAGCCCACCGCAGCAGCCTCGCCTTGGCAGAATGGCTGTGCCGAACGGCTGATCGGATCGATCCGGCGTGGGTGTGTGGACCACATCATTGTCTTAGGCGAGCCGCATCTGCGCCGAATCCTGCGATCTTATGCGGACTATTACAATTCCGTCAGAACGCAACGGTCGTTGCACAGGGATGCGCCGATTGTTTGTCCGATTCGCCAGATCGGAATCGTTCGTTCACACCCGATCCTCGGCGGGCTTCACCATCATTACGTCCGGGTTTGAGTTTTCGGTACACACAGCCGAAGATCGCCCGCACCTAGCCGATCTTCGGCCAGTGGCTGAACGCAATCAGCGGCCTAAGAGATCGGGGGCGATCTTCTTGCAGGCTTCGACCAGGCCCTGCACCGCGCCGACCGACTTGTCGAACGCCTCGCGGTCCTTGCCCAAGAGCTCGATCTCGACGATCCGCTCGACGCCCCTCGACCCGATCACGACGGGCACGCCGACATAGATGTCACGCTGTACTCGCCATTGAGATAGGCCGCGCAGGGCAGCACGCGCTTCTTGTCCTTCAGATGCCTCTCGGCCATCGCCACCGCGGACGCCGCCGGCGCATAGAACGCCGAGCCGGTCTTCAACAGGTTGACGATCTCGGCGCCGCCATTGCGGGTGCGGTCGACAATCTCGTCGATCCGCGCCTGCCAGGTCCAGCCCATCTTGACGAGGTCGGGCAGCGGAATGCCCGCGACCGTGGAATAGCGCACCAGCGGCACCATGGTGTCGCCATGGCCGCCGAGCACGAAGGCGGTGACGTCTTGCACCGAGACGTTGAACTCGTCGGCCAGAAAATAACGGAAGCGCGAGGAATCCAGCACGCCGGCCATGCCCACCACCTTCTTGTGCGGGAGGCCCGAAGCCTTGTGCAGCGCCCACACCATGGCGTCGAGCGGATTGGTGATGCAGATGACGAAGGCGCCGGGGACGTATTTCTTGATACCGGCGCCGACTTGTTCCATCACCTTGAGGTTGATCGAGAGCAGATCGTCGCGGCTCATGCCGGGCTTGCGCGGCACGCCCGCGGTGACAATGCAGACCTTGGCGTTGTCGAGCGCTTCATAGGAATTGGCGCCGGTGAAGGGCGCATCAAACCCGTCGACCGGCGCGGACTGCGCGATGTCGAGCGCTTTACCCTGCGGCACCCCTTCGGCGATGTCGAACAACACGACGTCACCGAGCTCCTTCAAGCCGATGAGATGAGCCAACGTGCCGCCGATCTGACCGGAGCCAATCAAAGCATGTCGCGCGCCATGGGAATCTGTCCTTTGAACCCGAGCCGGGAGGGAGGTTAGGAAAGCTGAATTTGGTTATCCCTTTCGACCGACGCGACCTTGACGATGGCACGTCCTTACCTAGTTGATGCATGACTTCTCGACTTATCTACTGCTCAGTCTTTGGAGCAAAAACTGCGATTCCGATCGGGTCGGTTCCAACAGGCAGCGCGTTCTTCAGCGCCACCTGGAACTCGGCTTCGGTCTTGGCCTTCACCTCGTCGAGCGTAACGCCGTCGGCGATCTCGATCAGCGCCATGCCGTCGTTGCCGTGCTTGTCGATGGTGAAGACGGCCAAGTCCGTCACTACCATGTCGACCACCCGCTCGCCGGTCAGCGGCAAGTTGCACTTCTTCAGAAGCTTCGGGCCGTCCTTGGCGGAATGCTCCATCACCACCAGGACGCGCTTGACACCGGCGACCAGGTCCATCGCGCCACCCATGCCCTTCACCATCTTGCCCGGGATCATCCAGTTGGCGAGGTCGCCGTTCTGCGCGACCTGCATCGCGCCGAGGATGGAGAGATCGATATGCCCGCCGCGCACCATGCCGAAGGATTCGGCGCTTGAAAAATAGCTCGTCGTCGGCAATTCCGTGACGGTCTGTTTTCCGGCGTTGATCAGGTCCGGGTCTTCCTCGCCCTCATAGGGAAACGGCCCCATCCCGAGCATGCCATTCTCGCTCTGCAGATTAACGTCGATACCGTCGGGGATGTAGTTCGACACCAAGGTCGGAATTCCGATGCCGAGATTGACGTAATAGCCGTCGCGCAATTCCTTCGCGGCGCGGGCAGCCATTTGTTCGCGGGTCCAGGCCATGCGATTTCTCCTGTTTGCGCAACTCGCGCGTTACGCCGCCGGACGCGGACGGGTGTTGCGGAATTCGATGCGCTTCTTGGCGGGGTCGACCGCGATGATACGCTGCACGAAAATACCCGGCGTGTGGATGTGGTCGGGATCGAGTTGGCCTGCCGGCACCA
This sequence comes from Bradyrhizobium erythrophlei, assembly GCA_900129675.1. GTDB lineage: Bacteria > Pseudomonadota > Alphaproteobacteria > Rhizobiales > Xanthobacteraceae > Bradyrhizobium > Bradyrhizobium erythrophlei_A. The sequence goes on from FSRD01000001.1 coordinate 6,092,405, forward strand.
GATGCTCGACCTCGGCGACGGTGACTTTGGCGGCGGTCGCCATCATCGGGTTAAAATTGCGCGCGGTCTTGCGATAGATCAGATTGCCCGCGGTATCGCCCTTCCAGGCGTGGACGATGGCGAGGTCGCCGAACAGCCCGCGCTCCATGAGATATTTCTCGCCATCGAATTCCTTGATCTCCTTGCCGTCGGCAATCAGCGTGCCGACGCCGGTCTTGGTGTAGAAGGCAGGAATCCCGGCGCCGCCGGCGCGGATGCGCTCGGCGAGCGTTCCCTGCGGATTGAATTCGAGTTCCAGTTCGCCGGCGAGGTATTGCTGGGCGAACAATTTGTTCTCGCCGACATAGGACGAGATCATCTTCTTGATCTGGCGCGTCTCCAGCAGCCGGCTCAGCCCGATACCGTCGACACCGGCATTGTTGGAGACCACGGTGAGGTTTTTCACGCCGGAGTCGCGGATCGCGTCGGACAAGGTCTCGGCGATGCCACACAGGCCAAAGCCGCCGGACATGATCATGATGCCGTCCTTGAGGAGGCCATCGAGGGCCGATTTGGCGTCGGGGTAAACCTTGTTCATCGCTGTCAATTCTTCTGGACGGGACTGCCTAGCTTGGCGCGATTACCTAGCTACTCCCCGCTCTCGTTGCGAAGATGGAAAACCGTGACCCTTGTGAGGGCGCTGCCTCTTGTCGTTTCGACCGAGGCTTCTGTCTCGTGCATGAGGTGTCCTCTCCGGTGCGTGCCGAGAGCAGCTTCGCGCAATCGTTTCGAGCCGGCGAGTTCAACTTTGCAAGATTGTGTTAATCGTGCCGCCGAGATTGCGTCCGCCACGAGCCTCGAATCCCAAAAAGAGAGGGCCATCGATTGCGTCGGTCGAAATGACCGTAGCGACAGCGGTACTCCATTCTCAAGCGTCGTATCGATTGCGTGGAATGATCAGCTGAACGATCAGATTGCCCATAATGGTGGAATGGAAGGCGAGCACCAGGCTGATGCTAGATGACGTGTCGTACGGAATTGCCAGCCGGATCGTTGGCCGGACGTAGGTAGCTCGACGTAGGCTGAGGCTCGCTGACAGGGAAGACCTTGACTTGGGTTGTGCCGCGCTGGCCTGGCCCGTTCTGATTTTTCATCTTTTTGCAGAATACAACGCGCCAAGGCGCAGGCCATCGGGCATGTTGTTTGCGTGCAATGATCCAGCGCATTCTGTGGGCTCGAAAATATCAGAAATTGAATGTCAGTCTTGCTCATCGGGGCGCCCGCGCGGGTGCGCAACGACTCAACTATATGCAGGAACCTGGCGATGAACAAAATGCCTAACTGTAAATCAAGCAGTGGCTCTATGTCGCGCGAACTGGCCATTACAATTGCTTGTTGTGTCTTCATTGATGGCAGTCGCCTCGTCCGCAGTGGCCGGACAGACAATTTCCGACAGAAACTACTGGCCGAGCGAGGTTGCCGCGCACAGATCGCAACCGAAAGCCGCCGCGGCCGGGCCGTTGTCTTCGTTCGCCTTCGACCTGTCTGGGCCGCAACCATACGCGATAGCGACCTTCGCGATGAAGGTCTTCAAGTTGTCGACGGAAATAAACATCGTAATTCACGACATCCTCCTGTTGACCGAGCCTGAGGGAGTCGAGGACGTCGAGCGGACACTGCCCAAGATCTAGGGGGTACTAGAAACCGCTCTTTGGAGCGTAGTCTCAACCGACGTGATTGAGGCCAGTAAACGAGTGCTACTCTGACCGGCGTGCCGCGCAAGACGCACTCAGCGCAGCGACAATTAACACAAACTTACAAAGTGGAACTCGCGCAGTTCGGAGAATTGAGCGACGTTTCGTCCAGGCGATGGATCTGTTCGACGGTCGTTCGAGAGAGGACGCGATGGGTGAAGCAGAAGTACTTATCAAGTGTCAGGTCGAGTTTGGCGCCACATCCACGGTCGCAGTCAAGGCTTTCCGTTCACGCTTCGTGTCCACTGCCGTTACGATTGCGCCAATTGCGCGCAAATATCCCGGCATCTACATGCCGGTCGACGGATACTGTTGGTGACTAAAATGACCAGGCATAGGATTGCGGTTATCGCAGGTGACGGCATCGGAACGGAAGTGGTGCCAGAGGGCTTGCGCGTGCTAGAGGCCGCCAGTGTCAAATTTGGCATCAATATAGAATTTGACCAGTTCGACTGGGCTTGTGCCAGTTACTACGTAAAGCACGGTCGAATGATGCCGGACGACTGGTTTGACCGCCTCGAAGGCTTCGACGCCATCTACTTCGGTGCGGTCGGTTGGCCAGAGGTCGTACCGGACCATGTCTCGCTGTGGGGATCGCTGATCCAGTTTCGCCGAGGCTTCGATCAATACGTCAATCTGCGTCCTGCCAGACTGATGCCTGGCGTCGCGGCGCCGCTCGCCAACCGCAAGGTTGGGGATATCGATATGATGATCGTTCGAGAGAATACCGAAGGCGAGTACTCGACGGTCGGTGGAAGGATGTTCGAAGGCACCGACCGTGAATTTGTCCTGCAGGAATCGGTGTTCACCCGGGTCGGTGTCGATCGCGTGCTGAAATTCGCCTTTGAATTGGCAGCCAGCCGGCCCAAGAAGCATCTGACGTCGGCCACGAAATCGAATGGCATCGCCATCAGCATGCCATATTGGGACGAGCGGGTTGAGGCAGTCGCCACGAACTATCCGGAGGTGCGCTGGGATAAGTACCATATCGATATCTTGACCGCCCGTTTCGTTCTGAGTCCTGAGCGCTTCGATGTCGTGGTCGCGTCCAATCTGTTCGGCGACATCCTGTCCGATCTCGGGCCAGCCTGTACTGGCACTATCGGCATCGCCCCCTCTGTCAATCTGAACCCCGAACGTCGCTTCCCCTCGCTGTTCGAGCCAGTCCACGGATCGGCTCCCGACATTGCTGGGAAGGGCGTCGCCAATCCGATCGCGGCCATCTGGTCGGGCGCGATGATGTTGGATTTTCTCGGCAAAGGCCAAGACAACTACCGGGCCGCCCATGACGCCATTTTGCGGGCGATCGAAGCCGTGCTGACCCACGGCCCTCACACACCGGATCTGAAGGGAAGCGCCAGCACCACAGAGGTTGGGAAGGCGATCGTCACTGCCATCGGCTGAGAGGCCCATTTCCAAGACAGCATTAAGCCGACAAGAAGGGGAATCTGTGATGGCGCTCAATCTCACGCAGAAATTAATCCGCGCGCATCTGGTCGAGGGCGATCCTGCGCCCGGTCACGAAATTGCGCTTTCCGTCGATCAGGTGTTACTGCAGGACGTGCTGGGCACACTCGCCATGCTGGAGTTCGAGGCCATGGGCCTCGATCGAATCCGTGTCGGCCTGGCGGCGCAATACATCGATCATAACCTGGTCCAGGCGGACCACATGAACGCCGACGAGCATATGTTCCTGCGCAGCGCCTGCCGGCGCTTCGGCGTGTGGTACAGCAAGCCTGGCAACGGCATCAGTCACCCGGTGCACATGGCCCGTTTCGGCAAGCCCGGCCAAGTGCTCGTCGGCTCGGACAGCCACACGCCTGCCGCCGGGGCGCTCGGTATGCTCGCGTTCGGCGCCGGCGGTGCCGATGTTGCTCTCGCCATGGCGGGCGAGCCGCTGCGGCTCCGCATGCCGCTGGTGCATTGTGTTCGCCTGACCGGCCGCCTCCCGGACTGGGTCAGCGCAAAGGACGTAATCCTGGAACTGCTACGCTGCCACGGCACCGAGGGCGGAGTCGGCCGCATCTTCGAATATGTCGGTCCGGGGCTCGAGGGATTGAGCGCCATGGATCGCCATGTCATCGCCAACATGGGCGCGGAGATGGGCGCGACGACCAGTGTCTTTCCTTCGGATGACGCCGTTCGCCAGTTTCTTGCTGACGAAGGGCGGGAGACGGACTGGACCGCGCTGCAGGCCGATTCCGGCGCCGCCTATGACGAGATTGAGGACCTCGACCTCTCGAGCCTGGAGCCGTTGATCGCCTTGCCCTCTAGCCCCGGCAATGTCGTCCCCGTGCGGCAGGTGGTGGGTCAGGAGATCTACCAGGCTTATATCGGCTCTTCCGCAAATCCAGGCTTCCGCGATTACGCCGTGGTCGCGCATATGGTACGCGGCCAGCAGGCGCATGATCGCGTCTCGCTCGACATCAATCCCTCTTCACGCGAGGTACTCGAAGTGTTGGCCGCGGAAGGGTTGCTTGCTGACCTGGTCCATGCCGGGGCGCGCATCCACCAGGCCGGCTGCAATGGCTGCATCGGCATGGGGCAGGCGCCGGCCTCCGGGCGGATCAGCCTGCGCACCGTGCCGCGCAACTTCGCCGGCCGGTCGGGCACGCGCGAGGACAGTGTATTTCTGTGCAGCCCGGAGACGGCAGCAGCTTCAGCGCTAACCGGTGTCATTACCGATCCGCGCGACCTCGGCCTAGCCTACCCACGCGTAACGCCGCCTGCGCGACGGGGCGTGAATACCGCGGTGCTGGTACCACCGTTGCCCGAGGGCGAGGCGCGTGACGTAGCGCTCGAGAAGACGGCGAACATCGCCTCGATCTCCGAACTGACAGCGGTGCCAGACAGCTTCACCCTGCCAATTTTGCTCAAGACCGGCGACGACGTCTCAACCGACGACATCGTGCCGGCCGGTACGCGGGTCATGCCGTTCTGGAGCAACATCGAACGGCTCGGCGCCTTTGTCTTTGAGCAGATGGATCCTGGCTATCCCGAACGCGCCCGCACTGCCGGCGACCATATCATCGTAGGCGGCAAAAATTACGGCCAGGGATCGAGCCGTGAGAATGCGGCGCTGGCACCCCGCGACCTCGGTCTGCGGGTCATTCTGGCCCGTAGCTTCGCCCGAATCCACTGGCAGAACCTGGTCAATTTCGGCGTACTGCCGCTCACCTTCGCCGATCCGGCCGATTACGATCGGCTGAGCCAGGGCGACATGCTGAGTTTTGCCGGCGTGCGTGCCGCATTGCGCCAGGGCACCTCTCTGTGCGCCCGCCGCGCCGATGGCGGAAGCATCGCCTTTCAGCACGCGCTTTCGCCGCGGCAGGTGGAGGTGCTGCTCGCGGGCGGGGTCATCAATTGGCTGATGCTGCGCACCGCCGCTTAAACGGCGACCGATGACGATCCCCGACAATGATAAAGATTAGGGAAGAAACATGAACGACGTAGCCACCCGCCGAACCGTCGCGGCCAGCGCGCCATGGCACGCCGGCCTCAAACCAATGCATTGGCGCATCCTGGCCGCAAGTTTTATGGGCTGGATCTTTGACGGATTTGAGTCCTTCGCCCTCTTCCTCGTCCTACCACTCATGCTGAAATCGTTCCTGACGCCTGAGCAACTGGCTGAGGGCCCGATCTGGGGCGGCGTTGCCATTGGCGGGACGTTACTCGGCTGGGGGCTAGGTGGATTGGTGGGTGGCGTGCTCGCCGACTATGTCGGCCGGAAGCGCATGATGTTGTGGTCGGTGTTCCTCTACGCCGTGTTCACGGGGCTGACCGCTCTTTCGACCGGCTTCTGGACCATGCTCGCCTTGCGCTTCATCACCGGACTCGCCATGGGGAGCGAGTGGAGCACCGGCGTGGCGCTGCTGGCCGAAACCTGGCCGGAACGGGCCCGACCAAAGGGATGCGGCTTCTTACAGTCCGGATTCGGCTGGGGCACCTTCCTCGCAGCGGCAATCTGGCTGATGCTCAGCAACTGGAACCCGCTCGGATCTGACACCTGGCGACTGATGTTCGTCGTCGGCGCATTGCCGGCGCTGTTTGTGTTGTACATCCGCCGCAACGTCGGCGAGAGCGAGAAGTGGCTCGCGGCCGTGCGGGAGCAGCGCTGGAACGCCGTTGAAGGAGCCCGTGCGCACAGCGGCAAGCGTCCCTTTACCCTGACCGAGATCTTCCGAGACCCAGAGAGCCGGCGGCGCGTGCTGCTGACCTTCCTGCTGTCGCTGATCGCCACCGTGGGCTGGTGGGCGGTCGCCAACCTGCTTGACCGACATGTCGGGCTGATGGCGAAAGCGGCGGGTTTCGCGCGGCCGGAACTGTGGGGCACGTGGGCGTCACTGATCTATACGTTTGGCGCCGTCGTCGCCTATCTTCTCTCCGGCTTCATCGTCGACGCGATCGGGCGGCGACTGTTTATCTTTCTCGCCTACGCGGGCTCGCTCGCGATCGTGCCGGTGACCTATCTCTGGCTCAAGACGCCCGAGGCGCTCCTCGCCGCGGCGTTCGTGAACGGCTTCTTCACCTTAGGCTGCGCCTATTCCTGGATGGCGATCTACCCGTCCGAACTCTTCACGTCGAGTGTTCGGTCGACGGCGGCGAGCTTCATCTTCAATGCCGCGCGTCTTATCGCCTGGGTTTTCCCGATCCTGGCCGGAACCATGATCCAGTTCTTCGGCGGCGTCGCTCACACGGCCGCGACGCTCGGCCTTTGCTACGCCTTGGGGCTTGTCATTCCATGGTTTCTGCCGGAGACAAAAGGCAGGCCACTTCCGCAGTGAGCACCAATCCGCGGCCTCCGATTGGACCGCTACCGCCAAATTGTGAATCGGCCCCGAATCTTGACCCCCCTTTCGGCGTCGAATGTTGACTCTGCCTTATCGTCTGGTCATCGTTTCCGCAGAGTGCTTTAGCAACCAACCACCGGGGTCACTGTTGGTTCCAGCGTCCTTGTCCGTCAAATTCAACAGCCGCAGGACGCTCGGAAAAACGGGTTCTGCAGCCGCACCACGGGAGGATCGAGATGAAGGTTTGTCGTGCTCATCTGGCGGAGGCTCGGGCGGACGTCGGCGTCAACTTCGGCACGGATATCAAGACGATCGACTATTACGGCCTATTCCTGAAATCGTCCACCTCGGTTGTAGGGCCTGGCGAAGGCATCACTCTTCCCGATCTCGAGCGAAGAATCGATCACGAAGTCGAGGTCGTGGCGGTGATCGCGCGGGAATGCTTCCAGGCGCCGGAGAGCGAAGCTTTCGACTACGTCCTCGGATACTGCATCGGCCTGGGTATGTCGGTCCGCGGAACCGAGGACAGGAGCTGGCGAAAGTCCTACGACACCTTCACCGTGCTTGGGCCTTACCTTGTGATGGCTAATGAGATACCGGATCCGGCAAATCTGGATCTGTCGTTGCACGTCAACGGGACGCAAAGACAGTCCTCGAACACCAAGGCCTTGATCTTCAACATTCCGAAATTGATCGCTTATGCATCTGCCGGCTATCGGCTCTATCCCGGCGACGTCATCATGACTGGGACGCCGGAAGGCGTTGGACCGGTCGTCGACGGAGACGTGGTGACGAGCAAAGTGGCCCGCCTGGGGACCCTGACGGTTAGCGTATCCTCGACTCGCCGAGCGCACGCGGCGCGATCATGAGCCGTATCGAAAGAGCATCAGCGAAGTTGGTCGAGTTCAAGCTCGATCAAGCCGTCGGCGGGTCAGGCGTCGCGGCCGTCGACGTCATCATCGTCCAACTGGAAGATGCGGAGGGCGCGAAAGGCCTAGGCTTCTCGTACGTTCTCGGCGGGGGTGGCGGATTGTCTTTCGCCGCCACCGAGGCGCAGTTGGCGCGCTTCATTCGAGGGAAAACCCCTGCTCCTCCTCGTGCGACCTGGCAAAACATCGTTCGAGGCTTCAATCGGACAGGCTTCGGACCCAATCTCGTCGGGCTTGCGGCGATCGACGTGGCAATGTGGGACATCCGTGCGCGGCGCCAGGGCATTCCGCTCGGCGTCGCGATGGGCGGCGAAAGCCGTCTGATTCCCGTTTACGGCAGCGGCGGCTTCAATACCCAACAATCTTCGGATGAGGCAGCGGATGTCGCGGCGGCGCATGTTTTACGCGGCATGCGCGCCGTGAAGCCGCGGGTCGGCGGAGTTCCCAAGGATGCCCAGGTCCTGTCTGCGGTAAAAAGAGCGGTGGGCGACGGCATAGCCCTGATGACCGACGCCAACGAAAAATGCGATTTCGTCACAGCCCGTCATCTTATGAATGTTGCGCGGGACCATGGCGTTCTGTTCGTGGAGGAGCCGCTTCCGTGGTCGGCCGAGAATGCCTACACACTTCTCAAAGGCGCTGACAGCGTCCCGATCGCCGGCGGGGAACACGCTCAGAACCATTCGCAGCTCACCTCCATGATGCGCAATGGAGTACTGGGCGTGGTGCAGCCAGATCTCGCGATGATCGGTGGCTTGACGCCGGTTCTCAACCTGAGCGTGGTCGCGGAAGCACTCGGCGTTACCATGAGCCCGCACTTTCTGCATGGGCTCTTCGCGCACATCGGCGCGGCTTCGCAATCCGTTCGCTGGCTCGAAGAGTTTCCGCTGCTCGAGGCTTTGTTCGAGGGTTGGCCGGCTCTCGAAGAGGGGCGCATCGCGATATCGGCTTCACCCGGACACGGATTGAGTTTGTCGGAAAAGGCCATAGGGCTTCTGAAGAAGACCTAACTCGAAGCACCGAATCCTCAAAAAGCCGGCCTACCGGGCGGATCGCTCCGCCCGCCTCCGGTGGGTCGCAAAGGATTTCGTCGGAACGAAGGTCGTCGGCTCTGTCAACCTTGGCTTCGTCCTGATCGCTTTCAATTACGTGCTGTCATGGGGACTTGCGATAGCCTACGGCTCCATCGCGCAAAACAAGCTCGATCGCTGGCAGCGCGTGCCGGTGTTCACCTCGTGGGGACTTGATCCCGCGACGCTGCCGCACGTGCAGTCCCCATCGGGTGGCGTGAGGTGGAGCAAGCGGGAGTGAAAAGGGTGAATACATGTTGAGCGCGACAGTGTCATAGCTCACCCAGTATCCCAAGCAACATCCGTCGCAGCATATGGTTTTCCTGTCCGACCTAAGAAGCCTACCTTTGCGATCTCACCACTTATTGCCCGCAGCGCGACGTCCACCCTTCGGAGACTTGCGGCGGAGCTTTCTCGCCAGAGCTACCATCTTTCGCCGCCGTGGTCTCTGGCATCGATCCGCATAACCTTCTGTAGTTCGACACCAAGGTCGGAATGCCGATGCCGAGATTGACGTAATAGCCGTCGCGCAATTCCTTCGCGGCGCGGGCGGCCATTTGTTCGCGGGTCCAGGCCATGCGATTTCTCCTGTTTGCGCAACTCGCGCGTTACGCCGCCGGACGCGGACGGGTGTTGCGGAATTCGATGCGCTTCTTGGCGGGGTCGACCGCGATGATACGCTGCACGAAAATACCCGGCGTGTGGATGTGGTCGGGATCGAGTTGGCCTGCCGGCACCAGATGCTCGACCTCGGCGACGGTGACTTTGGCGGCGGTCGCCATCATCGGGTTAAAATTGCGCGCGGTCTTGCGATAGATCAGATTGCCCGCGGTATCGCCCTTCCAGGCGTGGACGATGGCGAGGTCGCCGAACAGCCCGCGCTCCATGAGATATTTCTCGCCATCGAATTCCTTGATCTCCTTGCCGTCGGCAATCAGCGTGCCGACGCCGGTCTTGGTGTAGAAGGCAGGAATCCCGGCGCCGCCGGCGCGGATGCGCTCGGCGAGCGTTCCCTGCGGATTGAATTCGAGTTCCAGTTCGCCGGCGAGGTATTGCTGGGCGAACAATTTGTTCTCGCCGACATAGGACGAGATCATCTTCTTGATCTGGCGCGTCTCCAGCAGCCGGCTCAGCCCGATACCGTCGACACCGGCATTGTTGGAGACCACGGTGAGGTTTTTCACGCCGGAGTCGCGGATCGCGTCGGACAAGGTCTCGGCGAGCCACACAGGCCAAAGCCGCCGGACATGATCATGATGCCGTCCTTGAGGAGGCCATCGAGGGCCGATTTAGCGTCGGGGTAAACCTTGTTCATCGCTGTCAATTCTTCTGGAGGAAGCGCCAAACTGCACATCGTCGGCGGCTCTAGATACCGTGAGATCGTCAGGCTCAATCTATGTTGGAAGGTAGCTCCGGTAGACCGGCTCGTACATTTGGCTTCTGATGTGTGCCGGCAAATCTTCCGGCGCCGGTACTGTTGGGAGGCCGCGCTCATAGGCTACTCTGGCCACATTTACTGCGATATGAGCCGAAACATCGCGAATTCGTGGCAGTGCCGGATAGAGGCTGCCTTGTTCAAGGTCCGAGTCTTCAACTAGATTTGCCAGCGTGCGCGCAGCACTCATGAACATCTCATCTGTAACGCGCCTCGCACCGCTTGCAATTGCACCCAGGCCGACTCCTGGGAAAATATAAGAGTTGTCCCCGCTCTCGTTGCGAAGATGGAAAACCGTGACCCTTGTGAGGGCGCTGCCTCTTGTCGTTTCGACCGAGGCTTCTGCCTCGTGCATGAGGTGTCCTCTCCGGTGCGTGCCGAGAGCAGCTTCGCGCAATCGTTTCGAGCCGGCGAGTTCAACTTTGCAAGATTGTGTTAATCGTGCCGCCGAGATCGCGTCCGCCACGAGCCTCGAATCCCAAAAAGAGAGGGCCATCGATTGCGTCGGTCGAAATGACCGTAGCGACAGCGGTACTCCATTCTCAAGCGTCGTATCGATTGCGTGGAATGATCAGCTGAACGATCAGATTGCCCATAATGGTGGAATGGAAGGCGAGTACCAGGCTGATGCTAGATGACGTGTCGTACGGAATTGTCAGCCGGATCGTTGGCCGGACGTAGGTAGCTCGACGTAGGCTGAGGCTCGCTGACAGGGAAGACCTTGACTTGGGTTGTGCCGCGCTGGCCTGGCCCGTTCTGATTTTTCATCTTTTTGCAGAATACAACGCGCCAAGGCGCAGGCCATCGGGCATGTTGTTTGCGTGCAATGATCCAGCGCATTCTGTGGGCTCGAAAATATCAGAAATTGAATGTCAGTCTTGCTCATCGGGGCGCCCGCGCGGGTGCGCAACGACTCAACTATATGCAGGAACCTGGCGATGAACAAAATGCCTAACTGTAAATCAAGCAGTGGCTCTATGTCGCGCGAACTGGCCATTACAATTGCTGTTGTGTCTTCATTGATGGCAGTCGCCTCGTCCGCAGTGGCCGGACAGACTATTTCCGACAGAAACTACTGGCCGAGCGAGGTTGCCGCGCACAGATCGCAACCGAAAGCCGCCGCGGCCGGGCCGTTGTCTTCGTTCGCCTTCGACACCTCTGGGCCGCAACCAGTGGATGTCGCAAAAAGCAAGGGAGCTAATGGATCATACCGGGGTGGACCTCATCCCAGGTGAAACCGTCAATCGATTGAACGCCTGAATGCGCTAACAGGCGCCCGAATGAAAACCGGAAGCGGGCTACAATGACCGCAAGGCAGCCTCGCGTGTCCCGTCAGTCGATCGTCATCGCCGCCGCTCTGACAGGCGTGCTGTCGCTGGCGATCGGCGCCCATGCTGCTCTGAACCGAGGGGTCCTGGATGCCGGCAAGGCAATCGCAACCGAGAACAACGGCAATGCGGTGAAGAAAACCTCAAGGATCGCGTTAGTGATCGGCAACGGTCATTATCCCGATGCCGACGCGCCGCTGAATCAATCGATCAACGATGCGCGGGATTGACGGCTTCGCTGCGCAGCAAAGGCTTCAACGTCGACGTCCTCGAAGACGCCAGCAAGGACGGCATGCATCGAGCCATTGATCGTCTAAAATCGAAGATCGGGCCGGATTCCGTGGTGATGCTGTTTTTCGGAGGCTACGGCGTTCAGGCTGGCGGCGAGAGCTACATGATCCCGGTCGACGCGGCGATCTGGAAAGGGTCTGACGTGCGCCGCGACGGGCTTAGCATTGAAGCAGTGCTGAACGTGATGAAGGAGCGGGGTGCCGGCGCCAAGCTCGTCGTCATCGATGCATCGCGCCGCAATGCGTATGAGCGGCGGTTCCGGACATTCTCCCGCGGCCTGGCGCCGTTCAATGCGCCTGACAACGCGCTGATCCTGACGTCGACCACGCCGGGCAAGGTTGCCGACGATTCGAGGGGCCGGAACAGCGTGCTGGTGGTTGAACCGCTGAATACCCTCAATGCGCAGGCTGCGGGTGCTGAGACCATCTTCAACAAGACGGGCGTTGCGGTTTCGCGGGCGTCAGACGGCGAGCAGGTTCCGTCGGTGTCGTCGTCACTGTCTGCGGACGCGGCGCGCTTGAAGCTCAGTCTCGTCGTGCTCATCCTGCAGGACAATGCCTACGGAATGATCCGCTGGAAACAGGCGACGGACGGCTATCCGGATTTCGGCATGACGTTCGGCAATCCCGACTTCGTCGCCTATGCGAAGGCCTACGGCATCAACGGCAGCCGCGTGGACAGCGCCGAAGGCTTGGTGCCGACGCTCGAAGCCGCCTTTGCGGCCGGCGGCGTTCAACTCGTTGCCGTGCCGGTCGACTATTCCGAGAACTCGCGGGTGCTGGTCGACGAGCTGCGTGCCAATGCCGCGAAGAGAGGTGAGCAAACATGATCGAGGTCGTCCAGGCATTCGATCGAGCACTGATCGCCAAGCTCGAGAGCGACGACGCGGCGGCGCTCGAGCGCAAGATTCAAGCTGCCGCGCGCTCTTCGCCGATCGGGGTGCTTGGCTGAGGCCCCATCAGAGAATCGACATTCTCAGGAAGCTGGCCGGGTTAATGGAGGGCAGGCGTGAGCATTTCGGTCGTCAAATCGCGCGTGAGGGCGGCAAGCCATTGACCGATGCGCTGATCGAAACCGACCGCGCCATTGATGGCGTGCGGAATGCAGCCGACGAGCTGCGCGTCATGGCTGGCCAGGAAATCCCGATGGGGCTGACGCCGGCGAGCATCGATCGGCTGGCCTTCACGATCGTCGAGCCGATCGGGGTAGTCGCCGCCATCTCGGCGTTCAATCATCCCTTAAACCTAATCGTTCATCAGGTCGTGCCCGCGATCGCCGTGGGTTGCCCGGTGATCGTCAAGCCGGCTTTGAGCACGCCGCTCTCCTGCGTGGATTTCGTGCGCCTGCTCCACGAGGCCGGGCTGCCTCACGATTGGTGCCAGGTCTTTCTTCCCGAGACCAACGCGCTTGCGGAGGCGCTCGCGACCGATCCGCGGATTGCTTTCCTGAGCTTCATCGGTTCGAGCCGGGTCGGCTGGTATCTCCGGTCGAAGCTACCGCCGGGAACGCGCTGCGCGCTGGAGCACGGCGGCGCCGCGCCGGCGATCATCGACCGGAGCGCCAATCTCGACCATGTCATCGAGCCTTTGACCAAGGGCGGCTATTACCATGCCGGTCAGGTCTGCGTGTCGACCCAACGCATCTATGTCCATGCGGATCTTGAATGCGAATTCATCGATCGCTTCGCTGCACGCGTAGGCCGGCTGAAGGTCGGTGATCCTGTCCTGCCCGACACGGAGATGGGCCCGCTCATTCTGCCCCGCGAGGCCGATCGGGTCTCCGCCTGGATCGATGAGGCCGCTTCGGGCGGGGCGCGCATCATCGGGGGCGGACGCGCGAGCTGCACGACGCTGCTGCCGTCGATCGTCGTCAACCCGCGCCGCGACGCCAAAGTCTCGACCCTCGAAGTGTTTGGCCTGACGACGTGCGTCTATCTGTTCACGCATCTCGACGGGGCGATCGTCGCAGCGAATGCGCTCCCGCTGGCGTTTCAAGCCAGCATCTTCACCGAGGATCTCCGGACCGCTTTCGATGCTGCCGAGCGCATTGCCGCCTCGGCCGTGATGGTCAACGACCACACGGCCTTCAGGACGGACTGGATGCCGTTCGCGGGGCGACGCGAGTCCGGCTACGGTATCGGCGGAATACCCTGGACAACGCGTGAGATGAGCCAGCACAAGATGATCGTGCTCAGGAGATAAGAAGGAGAGAAGCTATGGGGCGGCCGGCGGAGGTTGTGGCACCTTCATCGTCCATACGAACCGATGGAGGTTGCCCCGTGGCCCAAGTCAATGATCTCAGCCGAAGCCTGACCGCGTTTGATCCGATCTCGACCTTGGTGGTGGTCGTCGAGATGAGCAAGGCGAACTGGCTGGTGAGCGGCGCTGTTCCCGGCGTCGAGCGCCAGCCGTTGAAGAAACTGGAGCCGGATGCGACGGCACTGTTACGATTGATCGAGCGGTGGCGGAACGAGGCGGTGCGTGCTGGCCGGCCGATCAGCCGGGTCGCGCTGGCCTATGAGGCTGGCCGCGACGGCTTCTGGCTGGCGCGCTGGCTTATTGCTCGTGGGATCGAGGCGCATGTCATCCATTCGGCAAGCGTTGCGGTGTCACGCGAGCGCAAGCGGGCGAAGACGGACCGACTGGATGCGGCGATGTTGATGCGCGTATTCCTGGGATGGTTGCGCGGGGAGCGGGGGCACTGCGGGATGGTGGCGATCCCGACGATGGAGGAGGAGGATGCGAGGCGCCCGAGCCGCGAGCGCGAGAGCCTTGTCGACGAGCGCTCTCGCATCACCAACCGCATGAAGAGTGCGCTCGCCCGTCTCGGGATTCGGGGATTCAAGCCGCATCTGCGCAAGGCGCCTGAGCGTCTGGCAGGTCTGCGGACAGCGGAGGGCACGGGCCTGCCGGCAAACATCATCGAGGAGTTCCGGCGCGACATGGCTCGGCTGGCACTGGTCCGTGAGCAGATCAGCTCGATCGAGAAGACACGTGCCGAGCGACTCGAGCGGGCCCCCGATACAGGGCCGCATGCGATGGTGCGGCTGCTCGCCAGGGTGATCGGTATCGGCATCGAGACGGCGGACATGCTGGTGCAGGAGATCCTGTCGCGGAAGCTTCGAGATCGAAGAGCGGTGGCGCGCTACGCCGGGCTCACGGGATCGCCCGACGAGAGCGGTTTGAAACGCCGAGAGAAGGGCCTGGCCAAGGCCGGCAATGCGCGGGTACGACGGGGGCTGATCCAGTTGGCGTGGCGCTTCCTGATGTTCCAGAAAGACAGTGCGCTGGCGCAGTGGTATCGCACGCGGACCGAGGGGCCGAGCGGCGCGCGCAAGACGACGATGATCGTGGCGCTGGCGCGCAAGCTGCTGATAGCGCTGTGGCGCCTGGTCACGACCGGCGAGGTGCCGGACGGTGTCGAGCTGCGGCCGGCGGCGTGAGCAACACTCTAGAACGAGAAAGGACAAACAGGGTTCGGCAACCTGACCGCACTTGATGCGCCGGGTTGCCGATGACGATCCGAGGTGGCGGCAATCCGCATTCGGCTATGGCTGCAATGCCGCTGAGAGAATGGACCCGCCGCCTCGGAGCCTTGCCCGCAGAAGCGTATGACTGCTTCATGGTCGGGACCCCATACGGGTTCAACCGAATACAAGCGTGGTTCGCGCGATTGATCGCGGCCAATGGCAGGCTCCCCTCGGATCATCGCACGGCCGACCACCCGATCGCCGGCAGCCTGCCGCCGTGCTCGCGTCCGTCAAGGACAAGCCTTCGGCGGCGCTGAAGAAGCGCCGTCCTTGACCGCCGCTGCGCGCGACGGCGATGGAAATATGCGGTCGGGACGAAAGAATGCTCGCGGCGCGGGTCGAACAAAAAAATGGAATGCAAAGGACGACCAAAACGACATGACGCCCCTTGACAAAGAAAGCCCCATACAAGCGGAATGGCAAATACTGGAGTCGATTCGCTGCGTGCGCGGCGCACCCTGGATGTCGCGGGTCGACATTACGACTATTTCAGCATCGCCGCCGCAGCCGAGGCCGTCAGGTTCGACGAGGTGTCGCGGCTTCCCTTCTCCATGAAGGTGCTCCTCGAGAATCTCGTGCGGCTCGAGAACGGCCGCACGGTGACCGTCGACGACATCAAGGCGGTCAGCGACTGGTACCGGACTCGTACCTCGACCCGCGAGATCGCCTTCCGCCCGGGCCGCGTGCTGATGCAGGACTTCACCGGGGTCCCGGCCGTGGTCGATCTCACTGCGATGCGCGATGCGATGGAGAAGCTTGGCGGCGACCCGAAGAAGATCAATCCGCTCTCACCCGTCGACCTGGTCATCGACCACTCCGTGATGGTCGACTCCTTCGGCAATCGCAACGCCTTCACCACCAACGTGCACCGCGAGTTCGAGCGGAACGGCGAGCGCTACCAGTTCCTGAAATGGGGCCAGCAAGCATTCGACAATTTCCGCGTCGTGCCGCCGGGCACCGGTATCTGCCATCAGGTCAACCTCGAATACCTGGCCCAGGTCACCTGGGTCACCGAGGAGGCTGGCAAGCGCATCATCTACCCCGACACCCTCATCGGCACGGACAGCCACACGACGATGATCAACGGGCTTGCCGTCCTCGGCTGGGGCGTGGGCGGCATCGAGGCCGAGGCCGCGGTGCTCGGCCAGGCGATTTCCATGCTGCTGCCGGAGGTGGTCGGCTTCAGGCTCTCCGGCCAGCTCCGTGAAGGCGCAACCGCCACCGACCTCGTCCTCACGGTCACGCAGATGCTGCGGAAGAAGGGCGTCGTCGGCCGCTTCGTCGAGTTCTGCGGCCCGGGGCTGAGCCATCTCGCCCTGGCGGACCGCGCAACGATCGGCAACATGTCACCGGAATACGGCGCGACTTGCGGCTTCTTCCCGATCGACGCGGAGACAATCCGATATCTCACCTTCTCGGGCCGCGACCCGCACCGCGTCCACCTCGTCGAGGCCTACGCCAAGGCGCAGGGCCTGTGGCGTGACGAAGCGACGCCCGATCCGGTCTTCACCGACACGATCGAGCTCGATCTCGGTACGGTCGAGCCATCACTCGCCGGCCCGCGCCGGCCGCAGGACCGCGTCGCGCTCTCGGCGGCGAAAACTTCCTTCGCCGCCGAGCTGCCGAAGCTCGCCGGCACCAACGGTAAGAGCCGGGTTAACAGCGCCGTCCCAGTGATGGGTACGAATTACGAAGTCAAGGACGGCGACATCGTCATCGCCGCGATCACCAGCTGCACCAACACCTCCAACCCGAGCATGATGCTCGGCGCCGGCATCCTCGCCCGCAACGCAGTAGCGCGCGGCCTCAAGGTGAAGCCGTGGGTGAAGACCTCGCTGGCCCCGGGCAGCAAAGTGGTCAGTGACTATTACGCCGAGTCCGGCCTGCAGAAGGATCTCGACGCGCTGGGTTTCAATCTCGTCGGCTATGGCTGCACCACCTGCATCGGCAATTCCGGGCCGCTGCCGGAGCCGGTGGCGGCCGCAGTGGAGGCGGGCGACCTGGTCGTCGCCGCGGTGCTCTCGGGCAACCGCAACTTTGAAGGGCGCATCAACCCGCAGGTGCGGGCTAATTATCTCGCCTCGCCACCGCTCGTGGTCGCGTACGCGATTGCGGGGTCGATGTATGTCGATCTGACGAAGGACCCGATCGGGGACGGCTTTGACGGCCGACCGATCTACCTTAAGGACATCTGGCCGACTGCGGAGGAGGTGAACGCGGCGATCCGGCAGAATGTGACCCCGGACATGTTCCGCAAGCGGTATGCGAACGTGTTCGAAGGCACGGAGGAGTGGCGCAAGATCACTGTCGAGGGCGGCATCACCTTCAACTGGCCGGCGGCGTCGACCTACATAGCGCACCCGCCCTTCTTCGAGAACATGCCGAAGGAGCCGGAGAAAGTGAGCGACGTGCACCTTGCCCGGCCGCTCGCCATCCTCGGCGACAGCATCACCACGGACCACATCTCGCCCGCCGGCAGCATCAAGGCGGACAGCCCCGCCGGGCGGTTCCTGATGGAGCACCAGGTCCGTCCCGTGGACTTCAACTCGTACGGCGCACACCGTGGCCATCACGAAGTGATGATGCGCGGCACCTTCGCCAACATCCGCATCCGCAACGAGACGATGCCCGGCGTCGAGGGCGGCATGACGAAGCATCTGCCCGATGGCAAGGTCATGCCAATCTACGATGCAGCGATGCTGTACCAGAAGGAAGGCGTGCCGCTGATCGTCGTCGCCGGCAAGGAGTACGGCTCCGGCTCGTCGCGCGACTGGGCCGCGAAGGGCACTCGCCTCCTCGGCGTCAAGGCGGTGGTCGCCGAGAGCTTCGAGCGCATCCACCGCTCGAACCTTATCGGCATGGGCGTGCTGCCGCTCCAGTTCAAGGACGGCGTCGACCGCCGCACGCTGAAGCTCGACGGCACCGAGCGCTTCGACGTCCTCGGCATCGAAGCCGGCCTGAAGCCGCGCATGGATCTCACTTGCGTCGTTCACCGCGCCGACGGCTCGGAAGATACGGTGCCGCTGCTCTGCCGCATCGACACGCTCGACGAGCTCGAATACTACCGGCACGGCGGCATCCTGCACTACGTGCTGCGCAACATGCTCGCGACGTGAGGAGCTCGAGACGATGTCATCGGGCCCGAGATCGTCGCTGCCGCGGTCCAGGTTCTCGAGGCGCTGGACGCGACGTCCCGCTGGGACTTTCAGCAGGGCGGATTGGCCGGGATCGAGGCCACGGGCGATCCGCTGCCGCAGGCGACGCTGGAGAGCATCCACCGCACGAAGCTGGCGCTGAAGGGGCCGCTGACCACACCGGTGGGCGGCGGCTTTCGCTCGGTCAGTGTGCACCTGCGCGAGGAAATCCAGCTGTACGCCAACCTGCGCCCGGCGCATACGCTCATCCCCTTCGGGCTTTGACGCTCTGCCGGATCAAGAGATACCTAGCGCTGGTGGTTCAGATAGTTGTCGGAGTAAGCAAGGAATGCTGGCCCCCTTGTGAGCCCCGGTCCATTTGGCTGCTGGATCGGATGGCGAGATAGACTTCGGGACGACTTCGCTGGCGGCGCCCCAGGCCGTATCATCGAGGGTTGCCAGATACTCCTTCACCGCGCGGCTGGCGCTCTTCGGATCGCGGACCTTGTGCCAGTCCAGACCTGCGATCGAGCGTTGCTTATTGGCGTCGGCTTGGATCAGGCTCGCATCGACCGCAAAACCTTCGCCACCAACCAGACCGGCCGCAATGCACGCTTTGACGATGCGTTCGAACACGCGGCGAAAAACCTCTCCCTCACGGAAGCGCTCGTTGCGGGCACGCGAAACCACCGAATGATCGGGGATAGCGTCTTCGATGCCGAGCCTGCAAAACCAGCGGTAGGCAAGGTTCACCTGCACTTCACGACAGAGCAACCGTTCCGAACGGATCGCAAAAACATATCCCACGACCAGCATCCGGATCATCAGTTCCGGATTGATCGACGGGCGCCCCATCGACGAATAGTGAGGTGCAAGTTCTCCGCGAAGCCGGGACAGATCGAGAGCAGCATCGATCTTCCGCACCAGATGATCTTCGGGAGCCGCGTCGCTCAGATGAAACTCGTAGAACAGTTGAACCTTGGTCACTCTTCAGACGGCCCATCATGGATCGACCTCGCCGCGATTCGCGTCAACAAAACGGAATCACGCTTCGAGGCATCTCTCAACCAACTTTTACAACAAGATCTGCCAACAAGCGACATTGGCATGCTTTTCCCGGTTTAAAACGCAACGGGTATGAAACGCTTCAAGGTCACCACCACCGGATGGGCCAGGTATCGCCTTCATCGGCGCCTCGCGTGACGAGATTGTGCCAAGCAAAAGCAAACGTTGCGAGCAGCAGGGCGCCGATGCCAACTGGCACAATCAGAAAGCTCCAGGACATGTTATTGACGACAACAACCAGCGGATCGATGCCGGCAGGCGGGTGAAACGTGCCGGTCAGATGCATTGCGACCATTGCCAAACCAACAGCGACGGCGGCGGCCCACGGCGCTGGGCCACACAATTTCACAACCAGCAGTCCAACGAGCGTGGAGACAAGATGACCGCCGACAAGGGCGCGAGGTTGCGCCGGTTCTGCCTTTGGTGAGCCCAATACTGTTACGATCGACGTCGCGAATGGAATCGCGAAGAGCGGAAATGCCCTCTCAATGGAGAACGCCTCCATGCTCCCGATCGCAATTGCGCCCCCGGCCGCTCCGGCGAGGATGGCAAGTAGTTGAGGTCGGTCGAGCATCCAAGCCTGATACCAGTTTCTAGGTCACGGTTGGCGTCAGCGCCGGCCAAGCGTATTCGGGGAACGGAACTGGCATGTGGCGCTTGCGAAAGTAAGAGAGCTAGGTGGTCTGTGGGGGTAAATATCCCCCGGCAAAGCCGGGGGCTTTAGGAATGGGGCCGCTCAAAGCGGCCGGTCTAGATCCGAAACTCCATCTATGTGGCCACGTATGAAACATTCTCTCTGAAGATTCCAATTCAACCCGCCCCAACTTTTCCTACGACAGTTGGAGAACAGATACCGCTTCACTTAGCGGGGTTACAGTTTCACAGTTGCCTATCGAAAAACTCCTTTTCGTGTGCGTGGTGGCTCATGTGATGGGAGCCGATCAATAGGCAACTGCCGTAAATGTCAAACTTCTACTGCCACCCCGGCAGAGCCGGGGGGCCTCCCTTATTGGGCTAGACTTAGTCTAGAGCTTATATTCGGCGTAGCTGCCGTTGATCGTGCGGCCGAGCCCCCAATCAGTGCCGCCACTTTCGCGCCGACCGGAAACTCGCCACCCGGGCATGATTTCACGAGCCCCACGCATTCGATGCTGCTGACGGGAGCCGCCTCGGCCCACTCACCCCGGCGCATATGCATCTCGGCGTGATTGATGCCGAAGGCCTTTACTTGGATGACGACATGTCCGGCCCTCGGCTCAGGCTCGGGGATCTCTTTGATGACCCGGCTATCGGGGCCACCAAATTCTTCGAGAACCATTGCGCGCATCGGGCCACTCCTCGGAAGGCTTTACAATTTCGACTGAATGTCGAGCGTCACTTGGAGCGCGACAAGAAATTGCGGATTGCCGCAGCAATCTCGTCACAGTGCGTATCGAGGGCGAAGCGGCCGGTATCGAAGAAGCGCACGTCAGCGTCGGCCTACCGGTCGCTGCGTCCAATGCGCAGCAGGGCGCGATAACCGCCGCCCATCAGGGATAGCCCATTTTCGAGGCTGACGGCGCGGGCGATTCCCTGCATCGATGGGGTCAAGGCGCTGACCTGGATGGTTTCGGCATCAGCGGCGCTCTCGCAATTCGGGTGCACACTTGACAACAAAGTGCGCAGGACCCACGAGAATCGCAAGCACTTCGACACGTTAGGCGTCGATTACGATGTCGTAACATCATTGGCGGAGGTGCCATTTTGATTGCGGGATGACTAATGATTACTCAGCTGCGTTCTTTTCGAATACGGGTGCTTTTGGTTGATGGGCATAGGCGCTTCTGGGGTCGTCAAGAAAGGACTGCGTTCACAATCGCCAGCAAGTCCTGACGACGCAGCCTGGCATTCCGTCAAGGTATCAAAGTCGCAGCGTTGAATCTGACCGTTGGGACCGATGTGGCAATACGCCAAGAAGGGATAGTGCTCGCATTGTTTCGACATAGCCTTGCATTGCTCCATGGTATCAAACTCGCAGACCCGCTCCCGGCCGATGGTTAAAAAGCGGCAATACTTATACTGATGCGCGCTCGCCGCGGCCGAGCTAAGTACCGATGCGGAGTGCAGGAGCGGAGCAGCCCGTAGTGGCGCCATGCTTAGAAAGGCGAGTGCGATTAATCCGGCCCCATTACACATTAGCCGCCGAGGCTGTAATGTGTTCCAGGGACTTTCCGCTTTAGCGTTTACTGCGGCCAAAGCCCTGCGGTTTCGGTAGCGTAACATCGTCATGGTATCTCCTCGTTGTGCGAGTCCGTTCGAGAACCTGGTCGCGTGTTTGCGTGTTGTACAGCACGCGAATTTGCGGCGGCGTCGGTGCGTGGCAGACCAACGGCACGGTGACCACCATGTCGATGCATTTTACCTCGCTCATCAGCTGTCCGCTCGTTGAGTGTCGAGGGCAGCTTGGCGCAATTGTCTCAAGCGCGCGAGTTCAGCGTTGTAAGATTGTGTAAATTCTGATGCCGAGATGCGTATCGGACTTGGGTAGTCAATCAGTGCCAAGTGGAGCCGCCGTGGTTCACGGACCATTGAAGCCAACGACGAGGTTCTGGGTATCGTTGGGTACGATCGTGAAGATCTCGCCTTGAGTCGGCTGCGCTGGACTGACCTAAAGCCGCCGGTGTGGCTCGACCGCGACTCACTTCGGTGGATGCCAGAACTCAAGACGACCGCGAGCTTGCAACGTCCGAAAAGGAGTACGTCCGTAAGGACGGCAGTAAGGTGCCCGTGCTCATCGGCGTTGCGAGCTTCGAAAGTGGAAGCGAAGGCGTTGCCTTCGTGCTCGACCTAATCGAGCGGAAGCGGGCTGAGGCAGCAGCGCGCGAGATGCGGCTGGAGCTGGCTCACGCGAACTGCGTGGCCACCACGGGGCAGCTCACGGCCCCGATCGCGCACGAATTGAAGCAGCCAATCACCGTGGCAATAAGTAACGCCGAGGGAGTTCTGCGTTGGCTCGGCCGCCGACTGTTAGATTTGGAGCGGATACGGGAGGGGCTCGGCCTTATTATTGAAGCGGGTCATCGAGCGGGTAGCGTATCCGACCGGATCCGCGCCCTTGTCAAGAAGGCGCGCCCCGGAATGTGCGGTTGAACATCAATGAAGCGATCCTGGTTCGCGTCTGACGGCTAGGGAGCAACCGCCGAGGAGACGCCCAATGGTGAAGAGAATCGTTCTGGCCGCATCGATGACAGCGATAGCCGCAATGTCCAGCGAAGCATTCCCGTATTAGAAGAAGGTGCAGCTGGCCGGCAGCCATTTCGTCCCTTCAATGCTTTCGATCAGACAGTGGGCGCCCGGTCGGCGAGCCCCGTATCGGTACCATGGCGGGCTGAAACGGAACTATTGAGCCGATACTGTTTCCAATAGGCGCTTCATCTGACTCGAGTCAGATGGTTGGTCAGAAAAAGGTTTCGATGACGCAGTAATTGTGGGTTGTAAGCCCCGGCGGCTCCACTTTGCACTGATTGACTACCCAAGTCCGATACGCATCTCGGCATCAGAATTTACACAATCTTACAACGTTGAACTCGCGCGCTTGAGATAATTGCGCCAAGCTGCCCTCGAAACTTAACGAGCGGACAGCTGATGAGCGAGGCAGAATGTTCAATCGAAAGAGCCTCTTTCGATATGGTGATCACCACGCGCAAAACAGCGGAAGCCAACATCGCAGCCGTAGCTGCTGGAGAGTAGAACCATGACTCACGACGATCAATCCTCACTCGAGCGCCGCAAGTTTCTCGCTGGACTTGGAACTGCCACGGCTGGTGCTATTGCGGCAAATGTTGTGGGCGGAACCACTCCAGCAGCCGCCGAAGCCCCAGTGGGTGCAGTCGTTCCGTCTGTCTGCGTGTTTGATGTCAACGGATCGCTACTTGCTACCGATGCGTTGGCGCCTTTGTTCCAAAGGTTATTTGGCAACGGCCTCGTGGAGAGGGAGTGGTACGAAGAGCTGGCTCTTTATTCGAACGTGATAACCTCGTCGGGAAACTACCCAGGAACGTTTTTCGAGTTGGCAAAAGCAGTGCTTCAAATGGTGGGTAGTATCCACCACGTCGAGATTCGACCCACTGACGTCGAAGAGTTGGGAACACGGCTGTTGTCTTTGCCTGCGTATCCCGACGTGCCGGATGGGTTGCGGATGTTGAAGGAGGCTGGGTTTCGCCTGGTGACGTTAACTAACTCCCCGCCAGGTTCGAAAGGAAGCGAAACCCAGTTGGCGCGCGCTGGCATAGCGGAGTTTTTTGAGCGGCATTTCAATACCCATAGTGTACGCCGCTTTAAGGTAGCTCAGTCGGTGTACCACATGGTCGCGGAAGAGATGGATGTTCCGCCGACCGCGTGTTGCATGATCACGGCACACGCTTGGGACGCTCTCGGAGCACAATATGTGGGCTTCTCGTCGGGGCTTATGAACCGACCAGGCCAGGCTTCTCTGGTGATGCATGGGCTACCCCAGCCACTCGCTGTCGCACCGGACCTGCCGGGTGTGGCAGCCCAGCTCATCAAGCTCCGGCGGCGTCAATCGTAGAGTGATTTGTCATGTGGAGATCCGTTGCATTTGCTGTCGCGGCCACAGTGCTCGCGCTTTCGGCGCAAGGTGCGGCTGCGCAGTTTGGCGAAAAGAAGGTACTCACGCTGGCGGCCGCCCAGAAGATTGTTGCGGCCGCCCAGGCGGAAGCTGAGCGCAACCATCTAGCTGGCGTCATAGCCGTGGTCGACGATGGCGGTTGGCTGATTTTGCTGCTGCGGATGGATAACGCGGCGTATGTTGCAAGCGTAGAGCTCGCACCAGGCAAGGCTCGAACCGCGGCACTGTTCAAGAAACCTAGTCAGGCGCTGGAGGACACCATCAACCACGGTCGAGTTGCGGCGGTCACAGCGCGGGATTTCATCGAGATGCAAGGCGGTCTTCCGATCATCATCGACAGCCAGGTCATCGGCGGGATCGGCGCAAGTTTCGATACGCCGGAGCACGATGTGCAGATCGCACAAGCAGGTCTTGCAGTGCTAACGCGGTAGAAGACGGATGCGGTTCCGGCTGCGGCAAAAGACAGGAAAGACCCAGCCAAACCGGGATGTCGTGATAGTCGCTCCGATCCGCTTGAGGAGGCGAGAAGTGAACATTGGCGGGAAATGTGAGGCTCCCTTGCGACTGATTGAGCGGAAGGTGAAGAAGCAGCTGCGTATCCTTGAGCGGGTAGATGGAGCGTGAAAATGAGAGATGGCGTGTTCCAAGCAAGAACATCCCGCCGTGGCCTTCTGTCCTCCTCTGCGCTGGTGCTCTTGTTGGGCGCGGGCTCCGCAAGTGCCCGCATCATCAGCGACGGCCTGCCGTGGAGTCCCGGTACGGCAACGCCTCCGGTGCCGGTGCGCCCCGGACCTTGGCTGTTCTTTACCGCGGAGGAAGCGGCCCTGGTCGAAGCCGCGGTCGATCGCCTGATCCCGCCCGATGATCGCGGCCCCGGCGCTAGAGATGCGGGATGCGCGGTGTTCATCGATCGCCAACTCGCAGGTCCGTATGGCAGAAGCGCGGGCCTTTATATGCAGCCACCCTTCATGCCCGGCGCTGCCACGCAAGGATATCAGATGCCGGATACTCCGGCCACACGCTACCGAGGCGGGCTGAAAGCGCTTGCCGATCACGTCAAGGCTGCGTTCGCGGGAAAATCCTTTGCTGAGCTTTCAGCGCCCGATCAAGACAAGGTGTTGGCGGGCCTCGAATCGGGATCGATCGCACTCCCGGGTGTGGGTGGCGCGCAGTTCTTCGCGTTGCTGCTGGAGAATACCAGGGAAGGCTTTTTCGCTGACCCGATCTATGGCGGCAACCGCGACATGGTCGGATGGAAGCTGATCGGCTTTCCGGGCGCACGGTACGATTATCGGGATTGGGTTGAGCGTCATAACGAGCCCTATCCGTTGCCGCCGGTGAGCATCATGGGGCGGCCAGAGTGGGAGGAGAGATAGCGATGCCGCGCAAACTGCCTCGCAAGGATGTGGTGATCATTGGCCTGGGATGGACCGGCTCCATTCTCGGCTATGAGCTGGCGAAGGCCGGCCTCGACGTAGTAGCGATCGAGCGTGGCCCATGGCGCGACACCGCAACCGATTTTCCGCCGGCTTCCGCCCAGGACGAGCTTCGCTATGCCGTGCGCCTTGACCTCTTTCTGCGCCCCGATCAGGAGACGCTGACGTTTCGCAACAATGCCAGCCAGACGGCGCTGCCGATTCGCAATTTCGTCAGCTTTCTTCCCGGCAACGGTGTCGGCGGTGCGGGCGTTCACTGGAACGGGCAGACCTGGCGCTTTCTGCCCACCGATTTTCGCCTGCGCAGCCATCTCGAGGAGCGCTACGGCAAGGATGCTCTGCCGTCCGACATGACCATCCAGGATTGGCCGCTCAGCTACGATGATCTGGAACCTTACTATGACCGGTTCGAAAAGCTGTGCGGCACATCCGGCAAGGCCGGCAACATCCGCGGCATCAAACAGCTAGGCGGTAATCCGTTTGAGGGCTGGCGCTCATCAGAATATCCGACGCCACCGCTGAAGCAGGGCTACGGCGCCACGCTGTTTGCCGAAGCAGCGCGCAAGACCGGCCACAACCCGTTCCCACAGCCAGCGTCGAACCTAAGCGAAGCCTATGTTAACCCGCTCGGCATCAAGCTCGGGCAGTGCACCTATTGCGGTTTCTGCGAACGCTTTGGCTGCGGCAACTATTCCAAGGCCAGCCCTCAGACTTGTGTACTGCCGGCTCTACTACGGTTTCCGAACTTTACCGCCCAGACCGAATCCGAAGTAACGAAGATCAATCTGGATTCCGCTGGCAAGCGCGCCACCGGTGTTACCTATGTCGACACATCGGGGCAGGAGTGGGAGCAGCCCGCCAATATCGTGCTGGTTTGCGCGTTCGCGTTGTTCAACGTGCGGCTGATGCTGCTGTCGGGAATCGGAAAGCCTTATGACGCGCAGGCCGGGCAGGGCGTGGTCGGGCGCAACTACGCCTATCAGACCACTTCAAGCGTGGGCCTGATCCTAAAGGACAAGGTGCTGAATCCGTTCATCGCCACCGGCTCGCACGGCATGATGATCGATGACTACAACGGCGACAATTTCGATCATTCCGGGCTTGGTTTTGTCGGCGGCGGCTACATGGGTTTTGGACAAACCAACGCACGCCCGATCCAGACGCGACCCGTCCCGGCGGGCACGCCGAAATGGGGTGCGCAATGGAAGAAGGCAACGGCTGAAACCTATCAGCGCGCCTGCAGCCTCGCGACCCACGGTAGTTCCTACAGCTACAAAGACTGCTATCTCGATCTCGATCCCACCTATACGGACCGCCTAGGTCGGCCGTTGATGCGGATGACGTTCGATTTCCACGAGAACGAGTTGAAGATGTCGGCCTTCCTCACGGATCGTTTGGCGGAAATCGCCCGTACCATGGACCCCGTGGAATTGGTCGCGCTCCCGCGCAAGGGCCCGTACACATTGACTGCCTACCAGACCACCCACAACACCGGCGGCACCGTCATGGGCGCCGATCCGGGAACGAGCGTGGTCAACCGCTACTGCCAGAGCTGGGACGTGCACAATGTTTTCGTCCCCGGCGGCGCTTCGGTGTTCCCGCAGAACCACGGATACAATCCGACCGATACGGTGGGCGCGCTCGCTTACTGGACTGCCGATGCCATCAGGGATCGGTATCTGAGAAACCCCGGACCCCTGGTGTAGAGATGCGTGTGTGGCAGACATCCGACGCGCGCTTGGGTGCAAGCCGACACCGGCGGCGCCACTATGTTTTCCTGGCGCTTGCTGCAGTGATGCTGCTCCTGCTTGGAGCAGGCGCATTCCTGGCGCCGCGGTGGCCTCGATCAGCATCCGCCAATGCACAGCGCTATCCGGTCGACGATCGTCAAGCCTTCGATCGCATCGAGCGCGGGCGTTATCTTGCGGTTGTCGCCGACTGCGCCGGCTGCCATACGGCCCCGGGCGGACCACCGTTCGCGGGTGGATTGGCTCTGCAAACGCCGTTCGGCACCCTCGTTACACCGAATATCACACCGGACCGAGAAACCGGGATCGGGAGCTGGACGGATGAGGAGTTTGTGGCCGCCATGCACGAGGGCCGCGGCCGCGGCGGCATGCGTCTTTATCCGGCGATGCCTTATCCTGCGTACGCCAAGATGACACGCGACGACGTGCTTTCCATCCTCGCCTATTTCAAGACCATTGAACCGGTACATAACGCGGTCACCGTCAACCAGCTGCCGTTCCCGTTTAACATCCGGCTGGGCATGGCGTTCTGGAACTTTCTCAACTTCGCGCCAGGCCCCTTTCAGCCTGATCCGCAAAAGTCGTCGGAATGGAACCGCGGCGCGTATCTCGTCCAAGGGGCCGGACACTGTGGGACATGCCATACGCCGAAGACGTTGCTTGGCGGCGACCAAACCGGCGCACCGCTTGCCGGCGCGACCTTGCAGGACTGGTTCGCCCCAAACATCACGACTGATCCGCGCAAGGGCATCGGCAACTGGCCCTTAGATGAGGTCGTCCATTATCTCAAGACAGGCACGAACTCTTGGACATTGGCATCCGGGCCGATGGCTGAAGCGGTGGTCCACTCCACCTCGCTGATGACCAACGAGGATCTTGCCGCCATCGCCACCTACCTGAAGGACAGCGGCGTAGCCGTGTCCACGTCCCCTCCGACCTCGGTTTCCGCCAATGACGCTGCCATACGCGCCGGCGCCGCGATATACAAGGACAACTGCGCAGCATGCCACAAGGACTCAGGGGTTGGTGAGAGTGCGCTCTTCCCAAGTCTTTCCGGCAGTGCGCTCGTTCAGTCCGATGATGTTACGACGCTCGCGCGCCTCATTCTGCAGGGCTCGCGCGCGGTCGCCACGCCCGACAAACCGACCGCGCCGGCGATGCCAGTCTTCGATTGGCGGCTGAACGACGCGCAGATCGCCGCCGTGCTTACCTTTATCAGGAACCGTTGGGGCAATGCAGCGGCGCCGGTGGCGGCAAGCACGGTCGCGCGGCAACGCGCATTATTGGCGCGATCACCGTAGTCCTGCGGCGCGAGATCAACTCTAGATGTCAGAAGCGGCGTCATGGGAGAACAGCGTGTCCTACAACTTCAAACAAGAACCGCGTGGTTGGCTCATTAATACTCGAAGGTCAATCATGCTGTCGGACAATGATGCCTCCACTTTCACGTAACTCGCGGCTCAGGCCGCTATGCCGAGGAGAACAAGTCATGGAATCGATATCACGTCGTAATATGCTGGCAGTGACCGCGGCCGGAGGCCTCCTGACGACAACGGCAGTTGTCAACGCGCAATCCGGGCCGTTCCAGTCCAAGCCGGGGGACGGGGGATTTGGGCGACAAGCGTCGGAGCTGCTTCCCGGTGACAAAGTCGCTTACCACGATCCCAAGGACGTGGCTGACTTACCCGATTTCCACTTCTCGCTCGACGGTAACCGCCCGAAGGTGACGTCGGGCGGCTGGGCGAAGGAGGCCACTGTCCACCAGTTCCCCATCAGCAAGGGGATCGCGGGCGTCCACATGTTCCTCGATCCGGGCGCTTCTCGCGAGCTACACTGGCACGCCATCGCTGCCGAGTGGGCCTATGTCATTGACGGGCGCTGCCAGACCGTACTTCTCGACCCGTCAGGGGCGAGCGAGATCAACAACTTCGGGCCGGGCGATCTATGGTTCTTCCCCAAGGGCCACGGTCACTCGATCCAGACCATTGGCGACAAGCCCTGCCACTTCGTTCTCTCCTTCGACAACGGCGCCTTTTCCGAGCACGGCACCTTCTCGATCACGGACTGGATCAACGTGACGCCCAAGGACATGCTGGCGCTCAACTTCGGCGTACCGAAGGACATCTTCGACGCCTTCCCGAAGGGCGAGACCTACATCCAGGCGGGCCCGGTGCTGCCCGCGTCGGAAGCCCTCGACGCGCCCTGGCCCAAGGAGTCGACGCACAAGTTCAGCCTGCTGCACGACAACCGGGCGGCGCGTGACTTCGATGGCGGCACGTTCCGTCTCGCGACGGTGGATGAGTGGCCCGTCTCCAAGAGCATGTCGGGCGGCGTAATGATCATCAAGCCAGGCGCCATGCGGAAGCTGCATTGGAACGTGAACGCGAACGAGTGGCACTATTATCTGCGCGGCAAGGGTCAGGTGGCGCTGTTCGGCTCGGGCGGGCGGGGCAAGGTGGCTGAGTTCAAGCCGGGCGACGTCGCCTATATTCCGCAGGGCTTCGGGCACGCGATCAAGAACGTCGGCGATGAAGATCTGGAGATCGTGCAGACTTGGGACAACGGCAAGTTTGAAGAGATTGACCTCACCAAGTGGGTGCAATCCAGCCCGCGTTACCTGTTGACCAACAACTTTGCCGGCGTACCCGAAACAACGATTACTAAGTTTAAGCAGGCATAAGTAGCGCCGGCATGCTGTCCTGAAATGGTGGGGCCGGCGCGTAGCCGCCCTCGGATTTGGCGCGATGAACTGTCTGCCGCCATCGCGATGCTGCGCGCCATGGAGATGAAGCACTGGCTGCCCGAGGCGGAGGCCGAACTGTCGCGCGCGATAGCGTGACCGGCAGCGGACCGGGCGACATTAACGGCTCGGTTCAGGGAGTCCTTCGCCCAATTTGCGGTCCATGCGCCTTCGGCGCGGCTCGCGACGAACTGCGCTCACCCGAACGACCTCGCCTATGCAATGAAGTCACTCGCCGATCACGCTCATTAACCTCGAACGTCGCTTTTTGGCGGATAGCGTTGCAAAAGTCTTTTTGTCTTACCGATTACAATTTTTTTTCGGGCTGTAGGCGCAGCGATCACCTTCGATTTCCACCCTGGCTGTCCGCCCGCTTTGCATCGTTTTACATCATCAAACGTCGATTGACTCGCCCACGAGCCGCTCTGGTCCTAGCTTTCCGGGACGGCAAGGCGATGGAAAGCGAGTGATACGCGTGTGTTGGCTCGGGAATATCAGAGCTTGAATGTCAGTCTTGCTCATCAGGGCCGCGCGGGTGCGCGACACTCAAACTCTATGGAGAAATCTGGCGATGAATAAATTTCCCAGCGTAGCCGTAGCCGTAGTTCTATCTGTGGTGATCGCAGCGCCTGCACTCGCACAAGCAGTTATACATAAACCTGGCGCATTCGCTTTCGATCATCCTAACAGACGATCGCATGCCCTCATTAGTAAACTCGCCCGCAATCGGGAAGCCACGATGTCAGCTATGGCCCAGGCGCGTACAACCGAAAGTAGCACGCTGCTGCAGGCATACGGAATTGAGGGCCGCGAGGTCGCGGCTCCGCCCTCGAGCGCCGCCTGCACAAACGACCAGGGCCCAAGTCAATGCGGCGAGCCCATGTGGATCTATGGCAGCCGCGACGCGCTTGCACGATACAGGAATGCGTTCTGACTTTGGTGGGTGCATGTATGCGCCGCGAGACTTGACAGGCCACCACGATCCCAAGGTCGCATTTCACGCGTGCGCGGCGGTACAGCCCGCCTTTATTGCTAGGGGACTTACGATGGATGCAAAATCCAGCACAAAAACAGCAATGCTGACGGTCGGAAACAAGAATTTCGATCTCCCGATCCACAGCGGCACCTTCGGCCCGGACGTGATCGACATCGCCAAGCTCTATGCCCAGTCGGGCATGTTCACCTACGATCCGGGCTTCACCTCGACCGCAAGCTGCGAGTCCAAGATCACCTATATCGACGGCGACGCCGGCGTCCTCGAATATCGGGGATACCCGATCGAGCAGCTCGCCGAGCACGGCGACTTCCTCGAGACCTGCTATCTCCTGCTCTACGGGGAGCTTCCGACCGCCGCCCAGAAAAAGGACTTCGACTGTCGCGTGACCCATCACACCATGGTTCACGAGCAGATGGCGCGCTTCTTCCAGGGTTTCCGCCGCGACGCCCATCCGATGGCGGTCATGGTCGGATGCGTCGGTGCGCTGGCGGCATTCTATCACGACTCCACCGACATCAACGATCCGCAGCAGCGCATGATCGCCTCGATGCGGATGATTGCGAAAGTCCCGACGCTCGCGGCAATGGCCTTCAAATACACGATCGGCCAGCCCTTCGTGTATCCGAAGAACTCGCTGAGCTTCGCCGAGAACTTCCTCAACATGTGCTTCGCGGTGCCCTGCGAAGAATACAAGATCAACCCAGTGCTCGCCGACGCGCTCGACAAGATCTTCATCCTGCACGCCGACCACGAGCAGAACGCTTCGACCTCGACGGTCCGCATCGCCGGCTCCTCCGGCGCCAACCCGTTCGCCTGCATCGCCGCCGGCATCGCCTGCCTGTGGGGTCCGGCGCATGGCGGCGCCAACGAGGCCGCGCTCAACATGCTCTACGGCATCGGCAAGGTCGAAAACATTCCGGACTTCATCAAGAAGGTGAAGGACAAGAACAGCGAAGTCCGCCTGATGGGCTTTGGCCACAGAGTCTACAAGAACTACGATCCGCGCGCCAAGATCATGCAGAAGATGTGTCACGCCGTGCTGAAAGAAACCGGCCATGGCGACGATCCGACGCTGAAGGTCGCGTTGGAGCTGGAGAAGATCGCGCTTCACGACCAGTATTTCATCGACCGCAAGCTCTACCCGAACGTCGACTTCTATTCGGGCATCACGCTGAAGGCGATGGGCTTCCCGACCTCGATATTCACCGTGCTGTTCGCGGTGGCCCGCACCGTCGGCTGGATCAGCCAGTGGAGCGAGATGATCGAGAATCCGCAGCAGAAGATCGGCCGTCCGCGGCAGCTCTATACCGGCGTCGCGCGTCGCAACTACGTTCCGATTGACAAGCGGAACTAAGCTCAGCGGTGAAGAGGGGCGAGAACCACAGATAGCGTTCAACCGGTGCTCGACAAACAGCGAATAGCGCGACATTCCGTCAACAAGGTGCAGATGGAGGCCGGTGCGTGCCTGGGAGATTGCGGACCGCGTCAGCACGATGCCCCAGGCAGAGATGCCGCGCTGAGCAATCAGAAGTTATCTAGCCGCTATTTCTCCGTGGAATAAAAAAAATGGGCCGGCGGCCGAAGCAGGCCCGAGCGGATTATGTCTATGACTGCCACGATGTCCGGTTTCGGCAAACAACTCACGCCTGATAATGAAAAGCCTATCCGTTAGTCGAGGTGTGGGAGAGGCCAAGATGCGGCTAGACAACGAGTGGCGCCGGCAAAATGACGATTCTCAAGTCGTCCTTCGAGGCACCTGCCTCAAGTAGCGCAGCATATTTGACGATTGCATAATCCTCGCAATCACCTCGATTGGAGCGCAACGTTTCGAACGGATCACTCCAGTGATCCGGAACGCCCCATTGTGCTTCGTCGCTGACTGGGGTGATGGCGAGATCAACCGCTCTGTTGATCAGACCGACGCGTGCGCGGCCGCTTCGACACGCGCCTTCCCGACTCAAGCGGATCAGTCTTTCTGCAGGGGCAGGGCAGGGCTCATTCGCGTGGCATCGTGCCACAATTTCAAGATCATAGGCGATGTCGAGCTTCGCTCGACGCCATTTTTCTGACAGTGCCCCGCGGAATGGGTTTCGCGCCAGAAATTGAAGGATTTCCGTGGAATGAGCTCTGCGCTACATGATCCGCGACCGGGGATCGCATCTACGGTGCGGTCGTCACTCGCCGATTGCGCGCCATGGGCATCCGGGATAGGCCGATTACACCAACCTCGCCCTGGCAGAACGGCTTTGCTGAACGGCTGATTCGATCGATCCTGTGCGAGAGCGTCGATCATATGATTGTCCTGGGCGAGGCGCATCTGCGTCAGATTCTGAAATAGTACGCCCACTACTGCAACGGCGGCAGAACGCAACGCTCTTTGAACAAGGATGCACCAGCCTCTCGCTCGGTGCCGCGCACCGGTGCCATTCGTTCACGCGCCGTCCTTGGCGGACTTCACCACCACTACGCCCGAGCTTGAATTTTCGGTACACACAGCTCCCGCGCGATCGCCTCGAGGAGTGAGGCCGCCACAATATTGATCGGTTGCAAGCCATCAACACTCCTGAGAATTCCCTTCGAACGATAATAGTCGGTGAGCGGCTCGGTCCGCCTGCGGTATTCTTGCAGACGAACCTTCAATGCCTCTTCGGTATCATCCACTCTGACCGCGTGGCGGTTGATCTTTGCCTCCCTGGCTCGATTGAGAATGCGACCCAACAAGACGTCCTCGTCAACCCTCAACTCAAGCACGCAGTCAAGATTGAGCTGTTTGGCAAGCAAGAGGTCTTCGAGGGACCGTGCCTGGGCAACGGTACGAGGGAACCCATCCAGGATGAACCCGTTTTCAGCATCTGGCTGCAAAATGCATTGGGCAACTACCTCAACGACGAGCTCGTCTGGAACAAGCCCACCACTTTCCATCACCGCCTCGGCTTTTCTTCCAACGGAAGTGCCTGTCGACACGGCGGCGCGCAGCATATCGCCGGTAGACAATTGCGGAATGCCAAGCTGCTGCGCCAATCGGATCGCCTGAGTTCCTTTTCCGGATCCCGGCGGTCCCAATAGAACAATTCTCATCGACTTGTCTCCTTCGATTCACGTCTACTGATTCGGCTCAAACCATCGCGGCGTTGAAAAGGCTGCCGCCATCAAGCTGGCGCGCCCTTGTTGTTCTGGCGATTCTTGACGAGGTCGTCGACCACGGCGGGATCGGCGAGCGTCGAGGTATCGCCCAGGCTGCCCGGCTCGTCCTCGGCGATCTTGCGCAGGATGCGCCGCATGATCTTGCCGGAACGCGTTTTCGGCAGGCCCGGCGCGAACTGGATTTGGTCCGGAGACGCAATCGGCCCGATCTCCTTGCGCACCCAAGCGACCAGCTCCTTGCGCAATTGCTCGGTCGGCTCGGTGCCCGCCATCAACGTCACATAGGCATAGATGCCCTGGCCCTTGATGTCGTGGGGATAGCCGACCACGGCGGCCTCCGAGACCACCGCATGCGCGACCAGCGCGCTTTCGACCTCCGCGGTGCCCATGCGGTGGCCGGAGACGTTGATGACGTCATCGACGCGGCCGGTGATCCAGTAATAGCCGTCGGCATCGCGCCGGCAGCCGTCACCCGTAAAATACTTGCCCTTGTAGGTCGAGAAATAGGTCTGCTCGAAGCGCGCATGATCGCCGTAGACCGTGCGCATCTGCCCCGGCCATGAACGTGCGATACAGAGATTGCCTGATGTCTCGCCCTCCAGCACCTTGCCGTCGGCGTCGACGATTTCGGGCACCACGCCGAAGAACGGCGTCGTCGCCGAGCCCGGCTTCAATTTGGTGGCGCCGGGCAGCGGCGTGATCAGAATGCCGCCGGTCTCGGTCTGCCACCAGGTGTCGACGATCGGGCAGCGATCGTCGCCGACCACGCGGTGATACCACTCCCAGGCTTCCGGATTGATCGGCTCGCCGACGCTTCCCAGCAGCCGCAGGCTCTTGCGCGAGGTCTTCTTCACGGGCTCATCGCCCGCCTGCATCAACGCGCGGATCGCGGTCGGCGCGGTGTAGAAGACGTTGACCTTGTGCTTGTCGACGACGTTCCAGAACCTGGAATTGTCCGGATAGTTCGGCACGCCCTCGAACATCAGCGTGGTGGCGCCGTTGGCGAGCGGCCCGTAGAGGATGTAGCTGTGGCCGGTGACCCAGCCGACGTCGGCGGTGCACCAGTAGACGTCGCCGTCGTGATAGTCGAAGACATATTGGTGCGTCATCGCCACGAACAGGAGGTAGCCACCGCTGGTGTGCAGCGCGCCCTTGGGCTGGCCTGTCGAGCCTGATGTGTAGAGGATGAACAGCGGGTCTTCCGCATGCATGTGCTCGACCGGGCACTCGGTCGTCACCATCGCGGCCGCCTCGTGATACCAGAGGTCGCGCGACGGCTTCATGTCGACGGCGCCGCCGGTGCGCTTCACCACCACGACCCAGTCGACGCCGTCGGTCTTGGCGAGTGCTGCGTCGACATTGGCCTTCAGCGGCACCTTCTTGCCGCCGCGCAAGCCTTCATCCGCGGTGATAATGACCTTGGATTTCGCATCGTTGACGCGCTGGGCGAGGCTGTCCGGCGAGAAGCCCGCGAACACCACCGAATGGATCGCGCCGATCCGCGCGCAGGCCAGCATCGCATAGGCCGCTTCCGGGATCATCGGCAGGTAAATGGTGACGCGGTCGCCCTTCTTGACGTCGCGGGTGCGCAGGATGTTGGCCATCCGGCAGACCTCATCGCGCAGCTCCTTGTAGGTGATGTGCTTCGACTGCGATTGATCGTCGCCTTCCCAGATGATCGCGGTCTGATTGGCGCGCTTGGCGAGATGCCGGTCGATGCAATTCCAGGCGACGTTGAGGACGCCGTCCTCGAACCATTTGATGGAGATATTGCCGGGCTCGAACGACCAGTTCTCGATCTTGTGCGGGGCCTTCATCCAGTCGAGGCGCTTGGCCTGCTCGCCCCAGAAGCCGTTGGGGTCCGAGACCGACCGCGCATACATCTCGCGGTATTTAGCGTCATCGATGAAAGCGCGCTTGGCCCAATCAGCGGAAACCGGGTAAACACCATCTTGTGCGGCAGAATCTGCCCTATTCTCGCTCATTGGAAAGCCTCACATGATCTCTGCTGTCTGCGACAGCCAAACACTCTTGTCATCTTGCCGATTTGACCGCGTCAGACGATCGAAAGGCGGTTTTCAGCTTCAAAGGCCTTGGGCATTTCACTCTCGGTTCCTCCGGCTTGGAATAATGCGTTAAGCCTTCCCCTCGAGGCCGCGGTTCAATGCGTTGTAGCTCCTGCTGCGCCGATGCCGGTTTGGCAACGCACATATTGTGCGTGGAACCCGTCTCTATCGGTCTTGGCCCGTGCGCTGCGGTCCAGGATCGAAAACAGCCAGATTCCGGCGAACGCAATTGCCATTGAGAAGAGCGCTGGGTTGTCCAGCTTAATCGGCGCGGATCCCTTGGCAAAACCCAGCGTTACCTCCCAAACGGCAGGCGACAGAATGACCCCGACCAGCGCACTGACTAGGCCAAGGAAGCCTCCAATCAAGGCACCCCGCGTGGTCAGACCTTTCCAGAAGATCGACATCACCAGCACCGGGAAATTGCATGATGCAGCGATGGCGAAGGCGAGGCCAACCATGAAGGCGACGTTCTGGTTCTCGAATACGATGCCAAGAATGATCGCCAGTACGCCCAGGAACAGCGTCGCAATCTTGGAGACGCGAACCTCGTCTTGTTCGTTGGCTTTTCCGCCCTTGACCACCATGGCGTAGATATCATGGCTGATGGACGAGGCCCCGGCGAGCGCCAGGCCTGAGACTACTGCGAGGATGGTGGCAAAGGCGACCGCCGAAATGAAGCCGAGGAACAGGTTGCCGCCGACCGCGTCGGCCAGATGGATAGCGGCCATGTTGGACCCGCCCTTGATGGCCGCGATCCCGCTCTTGGTTTTCTCCAGAATTCCGGCATCGAGAAATGTAAGATCGGTCGAGACGAGCGTGATGGCACCGAACCCGATGATGAAGGTCAGGATGTAGAAGTAACCAATGAAGCCGGTTGCATAGAACACCGACTTGCGCGCGGCCTGAGCGTCTTTCACCGTGAAGAAGCGCATCAGGATATGCGGTAAGCCGGCGGTGCCGAACATCAGGGCCAGCCCAAGCGAAATCTCGGACAACGGGTTGGAAATCAAGCTGCCGGGTTCCATAATCGCGATCTTCTTGGGATGCACTTGCGTTGCCTTCGCAAACAGCGCTTCCGGGTTGAACCCGAATTTGTAAAGCACCGCTCCGGCCATGAACGTTGCGCCAAAAAGCAGAAGCACGGCTTTGATGATCTGCACCCAGGTCGTGCCTCTCATACCGCCAAAGGTGACGTAGATCATCATGAGGCCGCCGACCACGACGACTGCAATCCAGTAGTCCAGACCAAAAAGCAGCTGGATCAGCTTACCGGCGCCGACCATCTGCGCAATCAGGTAGAAGGCGACGGTTACCAGCGAGCCGCATGCAGCCAGGACGCGAATGCGCGTCTGCCCGAGCCGGAAAGAAGCTACGTCCGCAAATGTGAACTTGCCCAGATTGCGCAGCTGTTCGGCAATCAGGAAGGTGACAATTGGCCAACCAACAAGAAAGCCCACCGAGTAGATCAGACCATCGTAGCCGGAGGTGTAAACAAGGCCCGAGATGCCGAGGAACGAGGCTGCCGACATGTAATCGCCGGCGATCGCGAGGCCGTTTTGGCTGGCAGTGATTCCACCACCTGCGGAGTAGAAATCCGCAGCCGATACTGTCCGCTTTGACGCCCAGTAAGTTATGGCAAGCGTCAAGGAGACGAAACCGATGAACATGCCAATGGCAGCCCAGTTGACGGCTTGCTTGCTGCCGCCATCGATGGTTCCGACCGCAATCGCGAGCGTGGGAAAGCAAATAAGCAATGTCACCAAAAGACAGGAGATTTTTCTCATGAGCGGTTCGCTTCAACAATCTTGCGGATCAACGGGTCATATTTGGAATTGGCCTTGCTGACGTAGATGCCGGTAAGCAGGAAGGCCGCAACAATGACAAGTAGCCCGATCGGAATTCCGACCGTCATTACGCCCGTCCCCAAGGGAGCACCGAGGAAGTTGGGTGCATAAGCGACCAGTAGAATGAAGCCGAAATAGATGACCAGCATGATCAGCGACAACGACCACCCAAGTGATGAACGTCGGCGAACCAGCTCCTGATAGTTCGGATCCTCCTCAATCTTTGAGTGACTGCTCACATCCATGCCCCCTCGAGGATTTTCGATTGAGCCGCCATATTCGTCAGTTCGCTTGTTGGTGCCGTCCTGCAGGAATTGGTCGGGCAGATAACCATTCGCGCCGAGAATCTCGACGCCGCCGAAGCCAGCGCGCAGCGCGCGCTCGGCGCGAAACTCCTCGATGATCCCGGGTGTCTCCTCCAGCGCGAGCGCGGGCGGCATCGAGAAAGGGACTTCACTGCTTGGTGTAGCGTAGCCCTCGGCCGCAATCGCAGACGGCGCAACCGGCGCCTCGCCATTGGGCTGCAGATCGGTGTGCGACTAACGGCCGACACGCCACAACTGCAGGAAGATCCGGCCACCCTTGGCATGGACCGCATCAGTGACACGCCGCCATCCGGCGATCTGACGCTCCGAATAGATGCCGGGCGCGCCGGCGTAGCCTTAGCCGCGGACAGAGACCGGCGTCGCCTCGGAAATGATGAGGCGCCGTTCGACGCGCGCTGGGAATAGTACTCGAACATCATGTCGCTCGGAATGTCGCCAGGATCGGAGCGCATCCGCGTCAGCGGCCCATCACGACACGATGGGACAAATGATAAGGGCCAAGTTCAAACGGCGAGAAGAGTGT
Organism: Bradyrhizobium erythrophlei; assembly: GCA_900129675.1. Lineage (GTDB taxonomy): Bacteria > Pseudomonadota > Alphaproteobacteria > Rhizobiales > Xanthobacteraceae > Bradyrhizobium > Bradyrhizobium erythrophlei_A. The sequence goes on from FSRD01000001.1 coordinate 6,131,163, forward strand.
GGTCATCGGCATATTCCCTTTTTTCGGCTTGCAATAAAAAGACGGCGGCCGATGGTCGCGACCATCACGCGCCCCACCGGCCGTCTCCTGCCGCGCCGTCATACTGTGACGGCGGTGGCCCTCTGAAGCGCCGGCATCACGTCTTCGGGCTCGGGCCGATGTGTGTAGTCTGGGTTAACTTCGGAGTAGAGAATCGTGCTGTCTTGTCCGATCACATAGCGGGCCGGCATCGGTAGCGTCCAGCCTGGGTCGTCATTGAACAAAGGCAGATTGGCCTTCAGCTCTTTGTAGACATCGATCAAGTAGTCGGGAAGCAGGAACCGCACGCTGAATGCTGCGCTGACCTCGCCCTTCGTATCCGAGAGGATCGGAAAGGTAAGTCTGTTTTGACGCACCGTTCTGCGGCTGTTCGGCGCGTTCTGGGGCGAGATCGCAACAACCGAAGCGCCATACTTGTCGAACTCTGGTTTCGCGACCTCGAGCGCCTGCAGCTCGGTATTGCAGAATGGGCACCATACGCCGCGATAGAAGCAGATAATCAACGGGCCCTTTTTCAGAAGATCTTCCGAGTGGACGGCGTTTCTCTCGGGATCTTTCAGCGAGAATGAAGGCGCAATGTCGCCAGCCGTTTTTGCGTGAGAAGCTGCACCCGACGCGACGAGCTCGGCCGTTGCGCGCTCCATGACTTCGATCGCGAAACGAGGAACAGCATAGGGTGGCTTTCCGGAGTCGAAATCGGCCTTGAAAGCGTCGAGCTTGGCTTTGAGAGACATCCTGAACTCTCCCGTTGGCTTCGCGTCTAGCGCGATGCTGACAACGACATGAATATGCCAGAGAGCTGATGCCTCGGCGCGTTGTATCATGTAAAGAATTGAAAATCGGGGCAGAGACTATATCTGGCGCGAGCGATCCTGCAGAAAGCAGCAGACTTGCTCGCGTTCGAGCGCTCAGAACGGATATTGTGAAAGGGCGATCGAAGTCACATGTCCGCGTCGCGACTGCGCAGCAACAGCCTCGCGGATTACCCGTGATAACTCGGTCGGGTTGCCGCTGGCGGCAGGCCCCAATCGTCAACGAGATCGGGCGGTAATCCCCAATTCCTTGCCGGAATGAACTCCATTCCTAAAATCCATCTAGCTGCCATTTACGGCACTCTCTAACTCGCGTGCACCGGCGGCCATGGTCCGCACCCGTCAGCCGGATTTCACAAAGGAGAGACAAATGCATCGCAAGATCATCGTCGCCGGCTCGCACGGGGTATCCGGCAGCGCCGCAGCGGCTCATTTCGCGTCCCAACCCGACACCAAGGTGTACGGACTCTCTCGTCGCACCGAACCTGCCATCCAAGGCGCCGAGTCCATTTCGGTCGACCTCACCAATCCGGCCGAAGTGCGGCGCGCTCTCGCCGACGTCCGCGACATCACCCACATCGTCTTCGGCGCCTACATCGAAAAGAACACCGCCGCCGAGAAGAGCATCGTCAATGTCGCACTGATGCGCAATCTCCTCGACGTCGTGGAGACGACGTCTCCAGGCCTTCAGCACATCACGTTCTACCAGGGTGGCAAGGCGTACGGCTCCGACCTCGGGCCGTTCAAGACTCCCGCGCGCGAGGACGATCCGCGACTGATGCCACCGAACTTCTATTACGACCAAGAGGACCTGCTGCGCGAGCGTCAGAAAGACAAGAATTGGTCGTTCACCGCGCTACGCCCCGAGGCCATCGGTGGTTTTGGAGTCGGCAATCCGATGAACCTACTGACCATCATTGCCGTATATGCGGCCATCTCAAAGGAGCTCGGCATCCCGCTGCGCTTTCCGGGGACCGAAGCAGCCTACCGCGCGATGTATCAGATGAGCTCCGCACAGATTCTTGCGGAGGCCGCCGACTGGGCCGGCACGTCCCCAAACGCGCGCAACGAAATCTTCAATATTACCAACGGCGACACCTTCCGCTGGCAACATATGTGGCCGAAGATCGCGAGGATGTTCGACATGGATTGTGCCGATCCGATCCCGACCCCGCTTGCGACCTACATGACGGACAAGGGTGCGCTGTGGGACGGCATCGTCGCCAAGCACGGGCTGCAGAACATTCCGTACGACAAGCTCGTCGCCTGGAAATTCGGAGACTTCATCTTCAACAGCGGTTACGACAACGTCAGCAGTACGATCAAGGCTCGCAAAGCTGGTTTCCAGGCCTGCATCGACTCCGAAGATATGTTCAAGACGATCTTCCAGCAAATGCGCGAGAACCGGATCATCCCTCCGGTGGCCTGACAAAGGGGGGCGCCAAATCGGAGCGTCCTCAAACTCCCTTCGCCTAAAGCAGACGGCGCGACGTTCGTTCGAAGAGCGGCCATCGCGCCGTCGGCATTTTTGACGGAAGAGTTCAGACAATCCGGACTCATGCAGCGATCCGAACACGGGAATACAGGAATTGCGGAGCAGCTCGTTCATTCTCGGCAAGAATTAGATCTAATCTGTCGAGCCGTCTACTCTGGTCCGGTCCAATCAGTCGGTTCGTTCTTATGATGTCGAAGACGACCTCGACGGGGCATCAGCTGTCGCACCTCCGACCAGGACAACCCAAACGAGGAGACCACCATGTCCAAGAAACTCGAAGGCAAGATCGCAGTTGTCACCGGCGGTAGCGCCGACATCGGCCTTGGGGCGGCGAAGGAATTCGTAGTCGAGGGTGCTCGCGTGTTCATCACGGGACGTCGTCAGATCGAACTTGACAGGGCGGTCGCCGAGATCGGTCATAACGCGATCGCCATTCAGGGCGATGCCTCCGAGCTCCCCGACATCAAGCGCATCTACGACACCGTGAACGAAAAGGCGGGCCGCATAGATGTCCTCTTCGCTAACGCAGGCTTCTACGAATTTCAGAAATTCGGCGAGATCACTGAAGAGCACTTCGACAACACGTTCGGCACCAACGTCGGCGGACCCCTGTTCGCCGTGCAAGGCGCACTTCCCCTCCTCGGTAAGAAGTCGTCGGTGATCTTCACAGGCTCGATCGCTGCCAACATCGGCATTCCGGCGATGTCAGTCTACAGCGCGACCAAGGCCGCGATCCGGTCCTTCGCTCGCAGCTGGATCCTCGATCTGAAGGGCGTGCTGAGTCCAGGTCGCACCGTCACCCCCGGTCCGAACAAGCTTAAGAACGATCTGATCGGCACAATCCCGCTCGGTCGCCTCGGAACCCCGCTCGATCTCGCCAAGGGTGCCATGTTCCTCGCGTCGGATGAAAGCGAATATATCACAAGTATCGAGTTGGAAGTCGACGGTGGTGAGGCTCAGTATTGATTGAAGAGTTTCATTCCCATTCAAATTCTGCGGCTGTTGTGAACCCTCACGAAGCCGCAGGCCGCGGCGACAAAGACGCGAGAAGCAGCGTAAGACACGCGGCAAGCAGAGCGATGTCCTTGATCAGGAACTGCTCCAGCAGCGTCGAGATGATCGGGAAACCCGACGGGCTTATCTGCGTGATGCCGGGCGTGCTAAGAACGAATGACGTCGTCAGCAGGAAGGTTGCGCAACCCATCGCCGCTCCTAAAGCCGACGCTGTTGGGTTCACCGATCCGATAATCAGGGCTGACGCGGTCGTCAATTCGATCGTCCCGACAATCTTAGCTTCATCCCCCACCCCGAACACGCTCAGCCAACTCATAAACGGGCTGTGTGCGATCAAGGGCGCGATGGCTTCGGCCGCATAGGGTGTGAATTTTTGTATCCCGAACCAGATGAAGATGGCCACCAGAGACCATCGTAACAACGCCAGATGCCAATAGGAGCCGCTGCTCCTTTCTGCCACTCGGAAATGAACTGTCATGGACTTCATCCTCTGTAGATATGCGACGCCGAAGTACCTGCGGTGCCGAACGTTCCACTCGTTCCTGCCGCTTTCAACCCGCCGTTCTGTGTTGCGGAAGGTGTGCTCTCCAGTGGGAGATCACTGTACCTATCGGATTGCCCGGAGAGCGTCGCGCAATCTCGTCCCGCAGGCGAGTTCAACGTTGTAATATGGTGTTAATCGTCTCTGCTAGGAGCGCGCCCGGGGCGGCTCCTTCAGGCAGCTTCGGCTGTTTTCGGGTGTTGGATTCGAAGCTGCAAGCAGAGGGCTTGTGTCACCGCATGAACCAGCCGTCGCTCACCACCAGCGACTGGCCGGTCAGCGCATTCGACTTGAACGCTGCGAAGAACAGCGCAGCCTCGGCGACGTCCTCGACAGTAGTGAACTTGCCGTCAATCGTGTCCTAAGAGCATGACGTTCTTGACAACCTCCCGCTCCGACCTGCCGAGGACGCGTGCCTGCTCGGGGATTTGCTCGTCCACAGGCGGCGTGCGCACGAAGCCGGGGCAGATCACATTGGCCCGGACGCCATGCCTGGCGCCTTCCTTGGCGACGATCTTGGCAAGACCGACGAGCCCGCGCTTGGCCGCAACGTAAGGTCCTTTGAGCAGCGAGGCTTTCTTGGAATGGACCGAGCCCATGTAGATGATGACGCCGCTGATACATGTGGCGCAGCGCCGCGCGCGACGGACGGCGCCATTCCCGTCGATAAGCTCAGCTCTGCAAGCTAAGGCCACCCAAAGCTTCGGCGTCGCCTAATACTCAGCTCTGCTCTGGCATGGGCAAGGCATACCCTTGAGTCGCTTCGACCGGCCGACCGGGTCAGCTATATTTCTTGAAATATCGCAGTGCTGAGCAATCCGGACCGACCAGAAAGCTTTGCTGTCGCGGGAGGCAGTTTGGCATCTCATCGACAGCTTTACCGCCTAATCCACCTTCCCGATTTTTGGTATGCCGAGGGCCCAAAGTGTAAGATTTCGACCAGTTCGAAGTGCCGGATAGACAATCTTAGCGACCATTGGTTTGCGAAAGACCCAATACATAAGTTTGTTAAACCAGCCGTACGATCCCGTCAAAAAAGAAATTCGATACAAGGCTTCTGAACCGTGAAAGTACTGATCGTCGTAAATTAGCAACATACCCTCATCGAGGTCGTATCCTTGTATAGAGGCTGCAAAAGAAGTTCCACCGATTTCTCTTGCATTTATAATCCTCACATCACCACCCAGTTTCTTAAGCCGGGCGACCCTCACGTAGGCAGAACAGAACGGGCAATCCCCGTCGTAAATGATCCAGCAACGCCCCTTCACTGAGACTGCTCCCGTCAAAGCGCGGTCAAAACCCCGCAGCTGCCCTTGTCATTTCGCGCGCAAAAAGACAGGGATACTCAATTTCGTCGTGCCTCCCGCAGTGCTAGCTCTTGCTGACGAGGTGTTCGAATGAGCTTGCTCCATTCCGATATTGGCACCAAACGGACTTGCTGAAGTAACTTGCAGACATCGGACCCGATCAGCTTTGTGGCTGGGTTGAGCGCCATTTTGTCCTACTGTCCGCTGGCAAAGTGCTGATGGCTGTGCGGTGCGCGCGCCAGCACCAAACGATTTCAGGCCTGACGAGGCTTCCGGCCGCAGCCAGAGCTCCTGACCTGGTCTCTTTTTTTGCCGCACCAGCGTCACCTCGGAAAATCGGGTGAGCCAATCCGAAGCGAGCAAAAGCGGCTTTAGTTTGAGATGATAAAGCATATGTGCTGGGGAAGTCGTCAGTCACAAGGAGCTAGTCTCAAGCGTGTGGCCGGATTTAACAGTGCAGGGCGCCAATCTCCGCGTTCAGATCGCTGCACTTCGCAAAGCGCTCCGCGACGGACTAGACGGCGCCCGCTACATATCAAACGTTGCCGGTCGCGGTTATTGTTTTGTCGCGCCAGTCACGCGCTCGACGTCTTCATCGATCTGGCTGCACTGACCGATCTCCAACTCGTGCCGCTAAGCGCCAAAAAGGTGAGTGGAGTGGGTAACCGCCGCACCCGCGCGCATCGCGGCGGCGACCAGGGCGGCTTCCGCCAATTGCGCGTCGCTGGCACCCGCGTCACGGGCCGCCTTGTTGTGCAGCTCGATGCAATAGGGACATTGCGTGGTCAGCGCGACCGCGACGGCGATCAGTTGCTTTTGCTGCACCGTTAGTGCTCCTCCGGCAAACACCGCCTTATCGAAGGCCCAAAAGGCCTTCATGCTGTCGGGCGCAATTTCGTCTAGTTTCTTCAGGCGATTGAGATTTTTCATGTCAAACATCAAATCTCTCCTCTGGTTTGATTGATCTTCAGGCGGCCAGTAGCAAGTCGCGCTTCCGGCGGCGAGTTTCTGATCGAGGTGTCAGATCAGCTGATCGCGGCCTACAATGCACGTTAACAAGTATGAATCGTTGCAAAATCTTGCAGCGCCGTCGACTAGTCGACTAGCTAGCCTGTCCTACTCATCCAGCTTGACGCCATCAGCTTGCGCGAGGCACGCTCCCGGCCCCGGCGTTTCAGTCATATCACTGGACGGAAATCTAACTGAGGAATATTCTTCCGGTTAATCGATCCGATATTCTCGAAACTCGTGAGGGCCTATGGTCAATTTGCGCTTGCGCTGAGCGCGCTCTTGCGGCGGGGCTGCTAGGTCTTCAATCCTTCCAAGCGTCCTTTCAGCGAGTTGCGCTGCCCGTGCGGCCTGCAATCGCGCCCTAGAACGAGATTTTGGAAAGGACGAGTTCAGCCCTCCCAGCGCCGGTGCTTTAGCGGTATTGGCCTGCGCGGCTTTCTCAGCTCGCCGCTCGCAGTCCTCCGCAAGCGCCCTAAGCTGACCCGCAATCATGCGGTAAGTCATTTTCAGCGCGGCCCGGTGCAATGTCCGCGCTGTTTCCAAATACTCCTTGTACGGCATGCCGCCTCCACGATCGCTCAGCTCAAAATGCATATGGGGACGGCCAGGCAGTTGCGCGTTCACAGGAAGTTCACAAGACCAGGAGGTGAACCGAACGTGAAGCAAGCTCGAAGCAAGCACGAAGCAAGCAGGGGAGCGCCGCCGCCCTGCAGCACCCGGGCGACGACTTCGAACGGGAGTTGTCGCTTCGCAGCCGCGGCAGGCAGCCTAAACCGTGTTTCATTTCTGGGTCCCCGTTCTACTCATTCACCTAACTCCGGCGTCGCGCCTGCCGGTGACCGAAACGCCCTAGCGTTCGCTTCTCGAACTGCCCGGATCGTGTCCAACGCCGACTGTTGCTCCAGACGGTTCTAGTTGCATCGGCCGCAACTCCGACTTTGCGCGGGGCCCGCGAGGATTATTGTCCGCGTTCTTGCCGTAGCTAGCGATTTCCAAACAGGTCAGTAGTTCAACATAGCTCGCGGTACCGCCGATTGTTGTCTCGGCCGTGCAGGCCTTCCTGTCAGCATTGAAATATTGCGCCCAGGCCTGACGAAGCTGCCGAAGCGCGGCAGCTTCGTCGCGAGAGCAGCGGGCCACATCCGCGCTCGATCCACCTTCCAAACTGCACTCTCTCACGATGTCGAACTTCGGCACCGTGTCAGAGACGGCAATGGGCGAAAGCGTCGCCAAGACTGCGATCGGCAGATGAAGGAACATGTTGACCTCCTTGCGAAACGTTTGTGGAAGGGAACCCTAGAACCGGCATCTCCCGCGGAACACTAACGATAGGTCTAGGTGGTCGGACCGGTGCCCGGCGGTCGCGGCTGCACCTGGCTGCCATTACCGAGTGTGACTGGTGGATTGAGAATCACACGCTCGCCAGCTCTCAATCCGGCGTCTACTTCCACCCGCGTGCCCAAATCGCGAGCGACTTTGACGGTGCGGATATCGGCTTTGCCGTCCTCGACCACAGCCACCTGCAGGCCATTGCGGTTGAAGAGCAGAGCCTCCGCCGGAATGATGAAGGATGGAGTCTTGCGCGGGATCTTAAGTTCAACCGAGCAGTAGACGCCCGACGTTAGCGCACCGTCCGGATTGGCGATATCGATCTCCGTCAGAAGCGTGCGGGTGCCGCTCTCCAGCGCTTCGGCGATCCGGGTCACCTTGCCCGGAAATTGGCGATTCGGTAGTTCGGGCACGCGCACGATCGCATCGACGCCTTGGGCAACACCGAATGCCGCGTCCTGCGGCACGTAGACCCATACCCGGATCACATCCTTCTGCATGATCTCGAACATGAAGGTGCCGGTGTTCGCGTTGCCCTGCACGAGCGAGCCAACATCGACATTGCGCTGGGTGATGACGCCGTCGAACGGCGCAACGACCAAGGCATAGGCCCTGTTCTGTCGCAGCACCCTGAGCAGACGCTCCTGCGCCTCGACATTTGCTTGCGCGACGCTGACTGCGGCCTCGTCAGCCTTGACGGTTTGCAGGTCGACATCGCCCTGGTGGCCGGTCACCCATCCATCCTTGAGCAATGGCTTGTCGCGGCCCCAGGTAGCCTGCGCGAGCGTCGCGTTGGCTTGCGCCTGTTGCACCGTAGCCTTTAGCTGCTCTAGGGTGGCCTCGTTCTGGGAAATCTGCTCGTCGAGTTCAGGGACCGCGAGCTCTGCCAGCATCTCGCCCTGTTTAACATGGTCGCCGATGTCGACATTGCGTTTGCTGATGTAACCCGTGGCGCGAGCGTAGATATTGACCGCAGCGAAAGCGGCAATGGTGCCGGGCAAGCTCACCGAAATGACGGCCGGGCTTGCCTCGACTGGTGCGACAAGCACCGCCGGCGCGAAGTGACGCATCTCTTCGGCGGTCGCCGTCAGCTGCCGTTGCTCCGAATGGCGACGCGAGGCGCCAAGCGAGATGCCGGTTGTCAGCAATAGGAATGCGCCGAACGCAAGGAGACGTCCGCTGCCTCGGCGCCCCGCTCGCGAGCGCGGCTTCGGTGATTTCACTGTTTTGCGGTCAGCATCGCGCCTCAACATCCCGCCTTGATTGCCGATGCCAGCATCACTCATTGGGAAGCTCCTCAAACACGCCATGGAAGCCCATGCCGTCATTGCGCTTGCGCAGCATGGCAAACAGATAGGGGACGATCAGCAGGGTCGTCGGGGTCGCGAACAACAGTCCACCGATCACGGCGCGTGCAAGCGCCGCATTCTGCTCCTCGCCGGCACCGCCAATCGCCATCGGGATCATGCCGACGATCATGGCCGCCGCGGTCATCAGCACCGGCCGCACCCGGGTAGCACCCGCGTCGATCGCGGCCCGGAACGCGGTTCTGCCCGCAAGCTGCCGCTCGCGCGCGAAGGTGACCAGCAGAATGGAATTCGCCGAGGCAACGCCCGCCGCCATGATCGCCCCCATCAGCGAGGGAACGCTGAGCGTCGTTCTCGTGATGAACAGCATTGTGAGAATGCCGCAAAATGTAGCTGGCAGCGCCAGGATCACCACCAATGGGTCGCCGAAATTCTGATAGTTCACCACCATCAGCAGGTAAACCAGCGCGGCCGCGAATAACAAGCCGATGCCAAGATCGCGGAAGGAGTCGTGCATGCTCTGGATTTGGCCGACGACCTGGATCGTATTGCCGGGCTTCAAATGCTTCTGCAGTTGCGCGACAATCTTGCCGATGTCGCTCGCGACGCCACCAAGATCGCGCCCCTGCAGGCTGGCGTAGATGTCGTACACCGGTTGAATGTTAGTCTGGTTCAGATTGGTCGGAACGCTACCGCGCTTGAGGGTCGCCACGTTGCTCAGGAGGCCTGGGATCGGCGGCCCGGCCGCGGCGATCGCGGTAGAGACCGGGGTATTACCGATGTCACCGAGCGAACTCACCAGATGCTGAGGCGTCTGCACTGTGATGTAATAGGGGATCCCATTGACCGGATCGGTCCAGAAATTGGGCGTGACCTGTTCCGACGAACTGAGGCTGATGTTGAGATCGTTGGCGATCGCTTGCGCATTGAGACCGAGCTGTAGGGCCCGCGAACGGTCGATATCGGCGATGAAGGCAGGCGCGTCCAACTCCTGCTGGAGGTGGACGTCGGCGACGCCCGGAATGGCCGCCATGCGCCGCCGGAGCTCATGCGCAATTTCAAGATTGGTGGCGCGGTCGCGGCCGACGACTCTGACATCGATCTGCGCCGGCAGTCCGAAATTGAGGATCTGGGTCGTCATGTCGGCGGCCTGGAAATAGAAAGTGTCGGATGGAAATGCGGCAGGCAGCACCTCACGGAGCTTGCGCACGTAGCTGGCCGTAGGCGCATGTCCCTCCTTCAACGACACCAGGATCACGCCATCATTGACGTTGATCGTCGATCCGTCGGTATAGGCGAGGTTGTACACGCGCTGTGGGACGCCGATATCGTCGACGATGAGGTCGCGATCGCGCTCCGGGATAACCTCACGGATCTTGTCTTCGACCTCCTGGAAGATAAGCTCGGTGGTTTCGATGCGCGTGGCGGCTGGTGCGCGGACGTGAAGCTTGATCTGTCCGCCGTCGATCTGAGGGAAGAAGTCCCGGCCAACCAACGTCAGCATGACACCGCCGAGTGTAAGCATCAGCACAACGATAACCGGGATGATGGACCGTCGCATCAGGAGCATGATGAGCACCCGGACATAGCCACGGCGAAACCGCTCGAAGCCACGCTCAAACGCCTGGTGCAAACGCGCAAACCGGCCGCCCGAGTCAGGCGTAGTGTCATGGTGTTCACCCCTGAGCAGCAGGCCGATCAGGACGGGCGTCAAGGTCCTCGACAGCGCATAGGAGGCCAGCATGGCGAAGACCACCGCGAAGCCGAGTGGCGTGAACAGAAACTTTGCCGGTCCCTCGAGGAACACGACCGAGGTGAACACGCAGCTTATCGCGAGCGTCGAAACCATGGTCGGAACAGCGATGCCGGCGGAGCCGTGCAGTGTTGCTGCCGCTAGACCCATGCCTTCGCCGCGCAACCGATGGGTGTTCTCGATCGTCACCGTCGAATCGTCGACCAGAATGCCGACCGCGAGCGCGAGTCCGCCCAGTGTCATGGTGTTAAGCGTCTCGCCGAGGAAGTGCAGGACGATGATCGAGGTCAGAATCGACAGAGGAATCGAGATCAGCACGATCACCGTCGACCGCCAGGACCCTAAAAACAGCAGGATCATCAGGCCGGTGAGACCTGCCGCGATCGCGCCCTCACGAAGCACGCTCGCAATCGATGCCCTGACGAGCTTCGACTGATCGAACAGCTCATTGATGTTCAGGCCAGGAGGAGCGGCTGCGCGTGCGACCTGCAGCGTCTTGCGGACACCGTCGACGACGGCAAGCGTTGAGGCGTTGCCGTTCTTGATGACGCTTAACAGGACCGAGCGAATTCCGTTTTCGTGGACGATATTCTGCTGCACCGCCCAGCCGTCATGCACCTGGCCGACATCCTTCAGGAAAACCGTCGGGCCGTTCGTGTATCGGAGCGGGATGTTGTTGAGGTCGCCGATGCTAGTGGGCATCGCATTGTTGCGCACGGTGTATTGCGTGTCCCCGATCTTGGCGAGCCCCGACGGCAACGTCAGGTTCTGGGCGTTCACCGCATTCACCACGTCCGAAGGAGTTAACCCCCTGGCCTGAAGCTTGAGCGGGTCGATATCGACCATGATCTGCCGGTACTTGCCGCCATCCGGAGTCGGAAAGGTCACGCCCGGCACCGGCGCAAGCTGCTGGCGCAGGTTGTATAATCCGTAGTCGTAGAGCTTCTGTTCATTGAGGCGATCTGAGCTCAAGCTGAGCTGCAGGACCGGGACACTTGAGGCATTGTACTGCACCACAATTGGCGGCTGAATGCCGGCCGGCATGAGGGCACGGATCGAGTTGGTTGCCGCGACGATCTGCGCAATCGCGAGGTCGAGGTTGACATCCGGCTGGAAGTAGATCTTCTGGACCGAGATGCCATTGAGCGTCTGCGCCTCCATGTTTTTGATACCATTGACACTGGTACTGATCGAGTACTGGCTATATGTGGTGACGCGCTGCTCCATTTCGGGCGCACTAAGGCCGGTGTACTGCCAGATCACGGAGACGACCGGGATGTTGATCTGCGGGAAGATGTCGGTCGGCGTGACCGCGATCGCCGAAACGCCGAGAAACAGAATCAGCGCGGCGACGACATAGAACGTGTACGGAAATCTCAGCGCGAAGCGAACGATACCCATGAAAGTGCCTCACATTGCCTTTGTGCACCCGAACTCGGGTCAGCTCAGGATATTTCCGATGTCACTCACGATTTGCGAGACACACTCAAGGGCCGCGTCATTGTGCAGGAAGCGAGCGACGTCGGCTCGCTAAGTGTTGTTAAACCTTGCAAATCACTGTGGGCGGGCAGAGTTGACCAGTTCCGTCGAGTTCTTTGCTCATCCAACGGTAAATACCAAGGTCATCCACCCAATTGGTGTGACGGCGCGTTTAGCCTCAGGACCGGCCATAGCCGACCCGCGAGTTCCAGAGGCCTTCATCACCGCGCCGCACACTTACGGTCGCTTACTCTTGCGCATCATGAGCAGAGCGGCCTCTCGAGAGACGGGCATCGCAAAACCGAATTTGTCGATGTCACTTGCGAACTCCAAATCCCGCAACGGATATTCAAGTTTAAGCGGGGTCGGTGAACCACCTGCCGACATCCGATTTGAACACCCGATTGATGTAAGGTTTTGGATTAGGCCGCTCGCCTCCCAGTAGCGCGGCGATTTAATCGGGCACAGGCTTGATCTTCGTCGCTGTCCCCGTCGTCCGTTAGGCCGATGATAACGAATGTGACAGAGTCCGGTTTGAGCGACCGGATGTAGGCCGCGGTCGCCAGCGCCGTTGGAAAACCAGTCGCGACCAGGTGCGCCGCGTTCACAGACCGGTGTACGCCTTGCGTCCCATTGCTGGTCCAATGGATCAGTCTGTGTCCTGCCGGGTTCTGCTCGGCTATTTCGGCTCTCGAATCGCCGAAGTCAAACTCAGGGGTCGCTAACGTAGCGACCTCACCCATTATGAGGGAACCGGAGAATCTTCTCTTCAGGGCGAGCGCTTCGTCGACCTTTGCGGCGAGCACGATGTCCTCAGCTCCCCGGTCAAAGGCATAAGCTGCCGTTGTGAAGGCCCGCAGGACATCGATGACGACTGACACACCCGTCGCCTCGCGGCTGAGGTCAATGCTCACGCTCCTGATGTCCATTTTCATGCGCTCCTGAGGGCACCGGCAGGTGATATCGACTTGAACTCCCGGACAGCAGCTGTCTGGGCGATCTCATCGACGAATCCGCCAGGACGCGCACGAAATCCGTCGTGAAGCCAACCTCATGTTCGCTCGCCACCGCCCGATGCTCTTCGCGGCTTCCGACGGCCTCGGTGATGTGGATAGTATTCGAGCTACGAGAAAGCATTAGATGCCAAAGCTAAAGATTGCGGCGCTACCTGAGGACAGGCCCGTAAATCCCCATAGCGTGTGACGCGCCAAATTTGCCCGACATCCCGGGTTTCCTCCCTTGGAGGTTTGCAAACGCCGGCCCCGCGGTCCGCGGCGCTACCCTCATGGGGCCGGCATCCGAAAACCATCACAGTGACAGACGGTCGCCAGACTGCCTGGTATATGGCAAATTTCCGCTCGGCAGGGCTAGATGGACGTAGTAAGTTGTCAGCCTGATAGCGGCCCGCTCGGCTTAATGGCGGAGGCCTGCAGTTGAAACTAGCTTCTCAATTCGGCACTGAGGGAGATGACGGGTTCAAGGTCCTGTGGGAGGACGGTGATCGCGTCTTCTGCCGAGGATGGCGCCTTGGCGCCGACGGCAACCGCGGTGCCGTGCTGGCGGTGCTGCCCGCCGCGGAGCAACCGACACCCACCAGCCTCGCGCGCCTCATGCACGAATACGGATTAAAAGACGAGCTGGACGGCGCGTGGGCAGTGATGCCGCTTGAACTGCTGCGCGAACGTGGCCGGACCATCCTGGTGCTCGAAGACCACGGCGGCGAGCCACTTGAACACCTTCTCGGCGAACCGATGGAGGTGGGGAGATTCCTCCGTCTCGCCGTCTCTTTGTCAGCGGCGCTTCGGCGCCTGCATGAACGTGGTCTCGTCCACAAGGACATCAAGCCGGCCAACGTGCTAGTGAGTTCCGCCGGTGAAATTCGGCTGACCGGATTTGGCATCGCGTCGCGCCTGCCGCGCGAGCGCCAGGCCCCCGACCCACCCGAAATCATCGGTGGCACACTCGCCTACATGGCACCCGAGCAGACGGGACGGATGAATCGATCGATCGATGCCCGCAGCGATCTCTACTCTCTCGGTGTGACCTTCTACCAGATGCTCGCGGGATCGCTTCCGTTCTCTGCAAGCGACCCGATGGAATGGGTTCATTGTCACATCGCGCGGCATCCGACACCGCCCAACGAGCGGGTAAATGCGGTCCCGGCCCCTGTTGCAGCAATCGTTTTGAAGCTTCTCGCTAAGAATGCCGAAAGCCGTTACCAAACTGCCGCAGGCGTCGAGTCCGATCTCCAGCGCTGTCTCTCGGCATTGGACGCTCATGGCCGGATCGAGTCGTTTCCACTTGCCGCCAACGACGCGTCGGACCGGTTGCTGATTCCGGAAAAACTGTATGGACGCGAAGCGGAGATCGAAAACCTATTCGCCGCCTTTGATCGGGTCGTTACTAGTGGTGGGATGACGGAAATCGTGCTCATCTCCGGCTACGCAGGTATCGGCAAATCCTCTGTTGTCAACGAACTGCACAAGGTTCTGGTGCCACCGCGCGGCTTGTTCGCCAGTGGCAAGTTCGATCAGTACAAGCGCGACATTCCTTACGCCACGCTGGCCCAGGCGTTCCAGTCGCTCGTGCGCCAACTCCTCAGCAAGAATGACGAGGAAATATCCCGCTGGCGGCGCCACCTGCTCGAGGCGGTAGGTTCCAATGGTCAGCTCATGGTCAACTTGATCCCGGAACTTGCGCTCATCATGGGGGAACAGCCGCCCGTTCCTGAGCTCCCGCCGCAGGAAGATCATAATCGCTTTCAGCGTGTATTTCGCCGCTTCCTCGGCGTGTTCGCTCGACCAGAGCATCCCCTCGCGCTGTTCCTTGACGATCTGCAATGGTTGGATACGGCAACGCTGGAGATGCTTGAACATCTCGCCACACATCCCGAGGTCAGGCATCTGTTGCTGGTCGGTGCTTATCGTGACAACGAAGTCGGCCCATCCCACCCGCTCAGGCGAATCCTGGGAGCGATCCGCGCCGCCGGCGCAAGAGTGCAGGAAACGTTGCTCGCACCGCTCAACCATGAAGCGGTCGAGCAAATGGTCGCGGACTCGCTGCATTGCGACCAAGTGAGCGCGCAGCCGCTTGCGAGCGTGATACACCAAAAGACAGAAGGCAATCCATTCTTCGCGATTCAGTTCTTCACGGCGCTCAGCGAGGAAGGGCTTCTTCAGTATGACCCCAATAGGGCGAAGTGGACCTGGGATGTCTCACGCATTCGTGCAAAGGGCTTCTCAGAGAACGTCGTCGATTTCATAGCCGTCAAGCTCGGCCGTCTATCGGACACGACGCGAAAGGCCTTGGGACAACTTGCCTGCCTCGGTAACGTCGCCCAGATCGCCACCATGACGGTGGTTCACGGCGAACCCGAAGAGAAGATTCACGCGGCACTGTGGGAGGCGGTTCTGGCGGGCCTCATCTTCCGAGTGAACGGTGCCTATAGATTCCTGCACGATCGCGTGCACGAAGCGGCCTATGGTCTCATCCCCGAGTCCGAGCGCCCTGCAGCGCATCTTCGGATCGGCCGAGTGCTCGCGGCCAGCACGGCGCCTGACGCGCTCGAAGACGCAATTTTCGACATAGTGAATCATCTCAATCGCGGTGCAGCCCTCATCCTGGCGCAGGACGAGCGCGAGCGGGTCGTCACGTTGAATTTGATGGCCGGCAAGCGCGCGAAGAGTTCGACCGCCTATGCGTCCGCTCGCAATTATCTGGCGCAAGCGACCGCGTTACTGTCATCGGATGCGTGGATCCACCGCCACGCAGAAACGTTCGAGCTCTATCTGCTCCTTTCGGAGTGCGAATATCTGGCTGGCAACTTCGAAGCGGCGGACGCGCTCTTCGAAATGATTCTGGGTAGGGCGTCCTCAGATCTCGATCGAGCCAAGGTTCACAGCTTGCGTATCAAGCTGTACCAGGTGGCGGGCAAGTATGACCAGGGACTCGCTGTCGCGCTAAACGCGTTGCGCTCATTCGGCGTGACCTTTCCCGAGATCGATCAGGACATCAACGCAGCGGTCGAAGTGCAATTCCGTGACATTCCGATCAATCTGGCCGGACGCCCGATCGGCGAACTTCTCGAGGCAGCTGTCGCAGCTGACCCCGTCAAGCGGACGGTCATCAATCTTCTTGTTGACATGGCGCCTTGCGCCTATATCGCGCAGCCATCGCTCTTCCCGCTGGTCGCCCTTGAGGCTGTGAACCGCTCCATGCGAGACGGGAACACCGACCAATCGAGCTACGTTTACGGTGTCTTCGCCGTCATGCTGGTGTCGTTCGTGGGCGACATCAACTCTGCCTATCAATTCTCGGAATTGTCATTGCGGCTGAATGAGCGATTCAACAATCCGCGTCTGCGCGGCACACTGCTTCACCTGCATGGTGATCACGTCAATTTCTGGCGAAGGCACTTTGCCACAGGCCTGCCGATCCTGGAGCAGGCCTTCGCGGCTTGTCTCGAAGCGGGTGACCTCGTCTATGCGGGTTTTCTCGCTTTCGAAACGGTGTGGCAGCTGGTCGAGAAGGGAGACGTCCTCGAGGATGTGCTGTCGTCAGCGACCAGATACGCAGCCTTTGCAAGGCAGAGCCGCAACGATGCCGTTTTCGAGACGATTCGGCTGGAGCAGCAGTTTGTCGCGAGCCTTCAGGGTAGGACCAAAGACCCGTTGAGCTTCGACGACGGCACATTCGATGAAGCGGCTTGCCTTGCCATCGTCGTCAAAGCGGCCTTTGGCTGCGGCATCGTCTTCTATCATATCATGAAGCAGATACTCGCCGTCATCTATGGACGATACGAAGAGGCAATGGAGGCCACCGCAGAAGCAGAGCCGGTGCTCGGCGCCGCCATGGCGATGCCCATTGAGGCGACCTATCATTTCTGTCATGCGCTCACGCTAACGGCACTCTACCCCACCGTGTCGATGGTTCAGCAGGAGCATTATCGTCAATTACTTGACGAGAAACTGAAGAAGCTTCGGCTTTGGGCCGACAATTGCCCAGAGAACTATCGCAACCGATATGCGCTGGTGTCAGCGGAGATCGCGCGCATCGAGGGTCGCGATGTGGACGCAATGCGGCTCTACGAAGAGGCGATTCGCTTGGCGCACGAAAACGGTTTCGTCCAGAACGAAGCTATCGCCAGCGAGCTAGCCGGTCACTTTTACCTTGCCGTCGGTCTTGAAACGAACGGCTACGCGCACTTGCGCAACGCACGCGCGTGCTTTGCGCTTTGGGGGGCGGACGGCAAGGTGAGGCAACTGGAATCACGGCACCCGCGCCTGGCCGCTGCCGAGGGGCATCCGCGAACCGAGACGATGGATGCCGCCATTCAGAAGCTGGACGTCACCGCCATCGTCAAAGCCTCTCAGGCCGTATCCAGTGAAATCGAACTACCAAAGCTGATCGAGCGACTGATGACCGTTGCGTTGGAGAACGCGGGAGCGGATCGAGGCTTGTTGATCTTGCCTCAGGCGAATGGCTATTGCGTCGAAGCAATGGCCGAGGTCAGCGGCGGCGAAATCGTTCTGGGCCGAGGGTCGCTCTCCGGCGATGATACCCCCGATTCACTTGTTCGCTACGTCATTCGCACGCGCGAAAGCGTGATCCTCGGTGACGCCAGGCGACCAAACCCATTCGCCGGCGACGAATATCTTATCCGCCGACAACCTCGCTCGGTCTTCTGCCTTCCGCTCGTGCGACAGACCGCACTGGCGGGCGTGCTCTATCTAGAGAACACGCTGACCTCGGACGCGTTTACGCCCGATCGAACTGCACTGCTTGGCCTGCTGGCGTCGCAACTCGCGATATCGCTGGAGAACACCCGTCTCTATAGCGATCTTCGGGAGCGTGAAGCAAAGATCCGGCGCCTGGTCGACGCCAACATTATTGGGATCTTCATTTGGGATCTCGACGGCCATATTCTCGAAGCCAATGAGGCGCTTCTTTGCATGCTGGGGTACGACCGTGAGGATCTCGCCTCAAATCGCTTGCGCTGGACCGACCTAACGCCGCCGGAATGGCGTGACCGCACAGCGCGCGCCGGGGCAGAGATAGGAATGACTGGGGCCGTCCAACCCTTCGAGAAGGAGTACTTCCGCAAGGACGGCAGCCGCATGCCGGTACTGGTCGGCTCGGCCGCGTTCGACGAACAGCGAGACCAGGGTGTCGCGTTCGTGCTCGATCTGACCGAGCGCAAGCGAGCCGAAGCGGAGGCGCGCGAGAGCGAACAGCGATACCGGGAGATGCAAATGGAGCTGGCACACGCCAACCGGGTCGCTACCATGGGTCAGCTCACGGCCTCGATCGCCCATGAAGTGAAACAGCCGATTAGCGCGGCGGTCGTCAACGCCCAGGCCGCTCTGCACTTTCTGGCTCGCCGACCGCCCAAACTGGAGGAGGTGCGCGAGGCGCTCGAGCGTATCGTTGAGAGGGGCCATCGAGCGGGCGATGTCGTCGACCGGATCCGCGCTCTCATCAAGAAGGCGCCGCAGCGGAAAGAGCGCTTGGATGTTAACGCCGCGATCCGCGAGGTGATTGAATTAACCCGTGCCGAAGCGGTGAAAAACTGCGTCTCGGTGCAGACGGATTTCGCGGACGGCTTGCCGCTCATCGAAGGCGATCGGGTGCAACTGCAACAGGTGATCCTGAACCTGATCATGAATGCAGTCGAGGCTATGAGCGGTTTTAGCGACGGCACGCGACAGTTGCTCATCAGAACCCGCGAGGCAGAGCGCGGCGGCGTGCTGGTTGCGGTGCGAGACTGGGGTCCGGGACTGGAGGCCGCAACTCTCGCTCGCCTTTTCGACGCCTTCTACACGACAAAGTCCGGTGGTCTGGGCATGGGGCTGTCGATCTCTCGTTCGATCATTGAAGCGCATGGCGGACGATTGTGGGCGAGCGCGAACGTGCCCCATGGCGCCACCTTTGAATTCACAGTGCCCGCTCACTCGGACGGCGCATCGTGATGGCTACTCAGACGGTCACGCGCCGACATATGCCAGCCGGCTCATAGAAGGGGGCGAGTGTTGCCCCAGCGCGCAAGGAGGTGCAGGGCAGATGCCATTAAGCCAGAAGCACAAAGACAAGACATACACGCGCCTACTCAGCCTCGCCAGCCATTATTTGAAAAGGCAAGGGCCTGAAAGATTGGTTGTGACGAAGCTCATGCACGCTGCCGGCCTTACGAATGGCAGTTTCTACTCACATTTCACGTCAAAGGAGGCGCTGCTTCTCGGAGCGCTGGAAGGCGCCTTCAACGAAGCTGAAAGAATCTATCGTCGCGTTGGCGACAACCTGCCGCCGCGCCAAGCGCTAACGAGATTTATTGATTTCTATCTATCAACCTATCATCGCGACAGCCCGTCGAACTGCCCGATCATCACGCTCGGTTCCTATTTGCCGCGACAATCGAAAAGGTTTCGGGGTACGTTCGACGCCGGCCTCAAGCGACTTCTCGACATCCTCGCGGATTGGCTGGAGGCCGCAGGCATTCCCGATGGCAAGAGGGTGGCCGCGGCCATGCTTTCGGCGATGGCCGGTACGATGGTGGTCGCACGTGCGGTTTCCGATAAGGGGGTGTCTGAGGACCTCTTGGCCGTGGTGAGAGACAACCTCAAGGCGCAGATCGGGTTGGGCGATCTCGCGACCGTGGTTAAAGTTTCGCAGACACTTTCGAGGGAAATCGATCTCGGAAACCTGATCGACAGCTTGATGAGCCTCGCCTTGGAACACGCTGGCGCGGACCGGGGTCTGCTGATCCTGCCGCGCGGCGATGAGTTACGGATCGAAGCGGAGGCAAGAGTCGTCGGGGGCAAGATCGACGTTCATCTTCGGCAGAGTCATGTGGCAGCCGGAGAACTTCCCGAGTCGGTCTTGCGCCACGTTTTCCGAACTCAAGACTGCGTATTGCTGGATGACGTCACGGGCCAGAACCCATATTCCGAAGACGATTACTTCCGCCGGAATCAGTCTCAGTCAATTCTGTGTCTGCCGTTGACGAGACTAGGCAACTTGGTCGGTATCCTATACCTCGAGAATAATCTCACGCGCCACGTATTCACGCCGGCCCGGATCGCGGTGCTCAACCTGCTGGCCTCGCAGGCAGCGGTCGCGCTGCAGAACGCCCGCTTGTATCGCGATCTTGCAGAACGTGAGTCCAAGATTCGGCGCCTGGTTGAAGCTAACATCATTGGGATCTTCTTCTGGGAATTCAACGGGCGGATCATTGAAGCCAACGAGGAATTTCTGCGTATCGTCGGGTACGATCGTGAAGATCTCGCCTCGGGTCGGCTGCGCTGGACTGACCTAACGTCGCCGGAGCGGCTCGACCGCGACTCACTTCGGTGGATGCCAGAACTCAAGACGACCGGGAGCTTGCAACCGTCCGAAAAGGAGTACGTCCGTAAGGACGGCAGTAGGGTGCCCGTGCTCATCGGCGTCGCGAGTTTCGAAAGTGGAAGCGAAGGCGTTGCCTTCGTGCTCGACCTAACCGAGCGAAAACGGGCTGAGGCAGCAGCGCGCGAGATGCAGCTGGAGCTGGCGCACGCGAACCGCGTGGCTACCATGGGGCAGCTCACGGCCTCGATCGCGCACGAAGTGAAGCAGCCAATCACCGCAGTCATAACTAACGCCGAGGGGGGTCTGCGTTGGCTCAGCCGTCGACCGCTAGATTTGGAGCGGATACGGGAGGGGCTCGGCCGTATTGTTGAAGCGGGTCATCGAGCGGGCAAGGTTGTCGACCGGATCCGCGCCCTTGTCAGGAAGGCGCCCCCCCGGAATGTGCGGTTGAACATCAATGAAGCGATCCTTGAAGTGGTTGAACTCACCCGAACCGAAGCGGTGAAGAATTGGATCCTGGTTCAGACCGATCTTGCGGCCGAGCTGCCTCTCATCGAAGCGGACAGAGTGCAGCTTCAACAGGTGCTGCTCAACCTGATCGTGAATGCAGTCGAGGCCATGAGCGGCGCTGATGACGGGAGACGAGAGTTGCTCATCAGCACCCGAGAGGCCGGCCCGCATGGCGTACTCGTTGCGGTGCGAGACTCGGGCCCGGGACTGACGCGAGAGGCAGCGGAGCACCGTTTCGACGCGTTCTACACGACCAAGCCCGACGGTTTAGGGATGGGGCTGTCGATCTGCCGTTCGATCATTGAAGCGCACGGCGGACGATTGTGGGCAAGCGCAAACGCGCCACACGGCGCCATCTTTGAATTCTCAATTCCGGCCAGCCCAGAGATTGGAGGGTGATTGGACCCAAGGACGCACTCGAGCGCGGTCTTCCTCAAACTGAATCCGAGACCAAGCGTCGTTTATCTGGTGCATAAGATTGAAGATAGATGATTTTTAGGGCAGCGCAATTGTCTCAAGCGCGCGAGTTCAACGGTTTGCTGGTCGTTGCGTCTATCGCGATCATCGATGTCGCCAGAACGATGCTTTTCATCATTGGGTTCTCGGACGTTGCTCCCTGGCCGAGAGATGCGAACCGCGAGGAGTGCGAGGCTGTTTCAGGCGGCACGTGATGATCAACAAGGCTGCTGCACACAGACGCTCATCGCACTCCTTCGAAGATCCTGGATGGACTCCCAAAATGTCTCTTCTGACAGTAGCGTATCTTAGCACACACACTGCGTGGGCGAGTCAGGAGAGTTGGCGCCCTGCAAGTTTACTGAGACTCAACGCCGCTTTAAAGCTCCACAATCACTCTGCAATTGTTGCTGCCAGCAGAACTCGCAACGCTGCGTCAATCTGACTCGGCGCGCGCGGCGGCAGCTTCACCGCCCGGGATCACCTGGAGTGGCCCCGCCCGGATTGAGACGTGCCGCTTCCTTGCCTGCTGCACAACTCACCGGCGCTCAGTTTCGCAAGTGGCAGGTCGCAGGCTTATGGGAGGAGCGGGTGGCTGTTAATCCCGGAGCGGTTCCTTAGCCGTTTAGACACTTAGCCGTTTAGCCCCTTTTTTGTTGCGGCGCAACAAGAGTATACTTCAGCGCCGCTCGTCGCCGATTAGCCAAACGACCTGCGTGATGAGCAGCACGGACAGCGCTAGAAATGGAAGAGGCCGCAGCAATGCTGGGTACGGAAAACACCCAAAAGAACGTCGGATCTGGTGGTGACAATGAAAGAGAGGACGGAAATGCAAATGGTGCTTGTGGTTGATGACGACCCGGCCGTGCGAACGGCATTAACCTATTTGTTCGAGTCAATGGAGTTGCCGGTGAAAGCGTTCAGCACGGCCTCTGAATTCCTCGATAGCAAGCTCCCGGACGTACCAAGTTGCCTGGTCCTCGACATCAGACTGCCAGGGGGCAGCGGCCTCGAGTTTCAGGGTGTATTGGCTAAAGCAGGTATTCCGATTCCAATCGTTTTCTTGACGGGCCATGGAGACATTCCCATGTCCGTAGAAGCGATGAAAGCCGGAGCTGTCGATTTTCTGACGAAACCGTTCCGTGATCAGGACATGTTGGATGCTGTGACACGGGCGCTCAATCAGGATCGCAAGAGACGCGCGGGTGTAAAGCGGCTATCCGATTTGCGGCAGCGGTTTGAGTCGTTAACCCCGCGCGAGCGGGAGGTGATGGCACTGGCTGCTTCTGGGTTGAGAAACAAGCAAATCGCATATCAGCTCCAGCTCGGAGAGATTACTGTGAAAATTCATCGGGGAAGAGCAATGAGAAAGATGGAGGCTCGATCCATCGCCGATTTGGTGAGTATGGCCGAAACGCTTGGAATCAGGCGAACGGCCTAGCAAGAAGCAAACTTAAGTATGATATTCAGGCATAGTGCCACAGATACATTAAACCTCGGGGACGTTCGAGTTTTTCTGTTGAGGCGAATGTTTGACGACAGCTCCGACGATCGCAATCATCGATGACGATGAATCTATTCGTACCGGCTTGCACTTCTTGGTCAGCTCGCTCGGGTACAATGTTTATACGTTTGGCTCAGCCGCGGACTTCCTTCAATCTGAGCAACTGCACAATGCTTCCTGTGTGATTTCTGACGTTCGTATGCCAGTCATGAGTGGGATTCAGCTGCAAGCTCATCTGCGCAGCACGGGCTACAAAGTACCCTTTATATTCATAACGGCGGTCCCAGAAGAGAGTGTTCGCCGGCAAGCATTCAACGATGGCGCCATCGGCTTTCTGAACAAGCCCTTGGACGACCACGCTTTGATCGCCTGCCTAGACAAGGTTATACAGCGGCCGTCTTGTACAGAACGGTAGACGCCAATCTATAGCCAGCGCTCGCACGGTGCCGTCGGAGAAGTGGTTGGAATTGGGCGTGGCGCATCTCCGGGAACATGAGGGTATCGTTTCAGGCTGCGAGGTCAATCGGCTGATTGCCAGGCTTTACGGCGAGCGTCTGCCATCCATCGACCTTGCGCATGTTGATCTGTCCAGAGGCGAGCAGTGCCCAGAACAACATGGCTGCGGTGTCTGCTGACGGCAGCACGGTTTGCGTCTTGATCCTTCGCTCGAACTCTTCGTGCAGCCGCTCGATTGCATTGGTGGTGCGCACGCTGCGCCATTGGCTCGGCGGCAGGCGCGTGAAGGTGAACAAGCGTTCTCCTGCCTCCTCCAGGCTGTCGGCGACGGCGCGATGCTTGAGCCTCCATTTGCGGATGAAGGCTTTGCGGCGCGCTTCGATCTCCTCAGGCGTCGTCGCGTAGATCATGTCGTTGTAATCAGCAGTGATCTCGTCATGCAGCCGCTCTGGGGCATGTGCGAACAGGTTCCAGTGCTTATGGACCGTGCAGCGCTGGACCGGCACGCCGTCCCAGACGGAGGCGATGGCCTTGTCGAGCCCCGGCGCGCCGTCGACGATGAGGAATTCCGGACGCCGCAGCCCGCGATTGATGAGGTCAGCAAGGACAGTGCGCCAGGCCTCGGCGCTCTCGCCGCCCATGCTCTTGATCGCGAGCAGCACCTTCTGGCCGTCCTCGCGCACGCCGAGAACGACCAGCAGCGAGATGGAGGTCGCCTTGCGGTCGAGCCGCACGCGCACCACGGTGCCGTCGAGGATCAGGCGCACGATCGGCTCTCCAGTCAGCGAGCGGGTGTGCCAGGCGTCCCAGTCGCTCTTCACCTTGCGCCAGGTCCGGCTCACCGTGTCCTTGCCGACCGTCCCGCCGAACAAGGCCGCGAGCGCGCGACGCACCCGCCGCGTGTTGGTGCCAGCGAGATACGTGCTCGCGATCAGCGCGTCGGCGGCCAGTGTGCGCCGCTGATAGGCCCGCAGCGTCTGGCTCTTCCATTCGGTCGTCTTGCCATCGGCAGTAGTCAGACGGGCGCGCGGCACCGCGATCTCGATCTTTCCGAACGTGCTGGTCAGCGATCGCGTCCGGCTGCCGTGGCGGTGGCCCGCAACGCTCGCTCTTCCTTCGTTGCCGGACATCGGGATGCGCCCGTAACGTGGCCGCGAAAGTGCCGCCTCGAGCCCGCCGCGGAGCAGTTCTTCGATGAACTCACGTGATCGAGCCCGTACTTCGGCCTCAAGCGGATCAAACCAGTTGTCGAAAAGATCGCCGGCCATATCGGCCGCAGGCTGCAAAGAATCAGGCTTCGTGGTAGTGCTCGTCATGGCGTGGTCTCCAGTCCGACGCTTCAACGCCGGATGATTCGAGGTTGATCACCCCGGAGACTACGCCACACTCAATTCCTACCAACCCCGCGACGGCACCGTAAACCAAAGTATGCTCAAGTCGACAAAGGATGGAAACCTAAGTGGGATGGAGCGTTCGCAAGCACTCCACTAGGCTGCGTCTATGAAGCGGCGGAAATAGGTTAATCGTCCGATACGCCCCTCTAGAGTTTGGAGCGGACGCACCTTCGAGAGCCACAGGTCCGTTCGCAGCCAGCCAAGATGGTGGCGCGCCATGCTCATAGCAAGTTCGCTCGGCAGAAACAGCGACACACGGTCGCCAGTTGGACTTCAGCGCAGTAGGTCTGCAACTTCGCCGATCGAAGAGCGCGCATCTGAGCCCATCCCTGATATTGCGGGCTCGCGCATCAAGAACGCGTTTATATTTGGCCCATTCAAGCTGTCGGTGGCTGAGAGGCTATTGAAGAAGGGCGACGAGGCGGTTTCGATTGGCGGTCGAGCGCTCGATCTTTTGACCGCCCTGGTAGAGCGCGCCGGCGAAGTTATCGGTCATAAGGAGCTGATTGCGCGGGCTTGGCCGGACGTCACGGTCGAGGAAGCAAATCTTCGGGTGCATATCGCTGCTCTTCGCAAAGTGCTAGGCGATGGTCTGGATGGCGCTCGGTACATTTCCAATGTCGCAGGCCGGGGCTATTGCTTCGTAGCGGCCGTAGCGCGTTCCGCTGTGGAACGAGCTCTCCCGCAGACACACACTGCTGATATCGCAAGCCCAACTCTGAAGCTACCCGCTCGGCTCTCTAGAATGGTCGGCCGAGACGAGACGGTCTGCACGCTGATGGCCAAACTGATGGCTTGTCGGTTCGTCAGCATTGTCGGACCGGGGGGCGTCGGAAAAACGACAGTTGCCGTCGCGGTCGCCCAAGCATTAACAGAGGACTTCCATGGCGCCGTGTTCTTCGTCGACCTGGGTGCCTTGGCCGATTCGCGGCTGGTCCCGACTGCGGTCGCGTCGGCGCTGGGCTTCGTGACGCCCGCAGAAGATCCAATGCTGGGCCTGCTCGGTGTTCTTGGCGACAGAAAGTTTCTTCTCGTGCTCGACAACTGCGAGCACGTCGTCGACGCGGCGGCCGAATTGGCCGAGCGCGTTGTGAATGAAGCACCACAGACCCACATTCTCGCGACCACCCGCGAGGCGCTGCGGGCCGAAGGCGAGCATGTGCACATGCTTCATTCGCTCGATACGCCGCCCGATGACCCCGGCCTGCCTGCGTCCGAGGCGCTCAGATATCCCGCTGTGCAGCTTTTCATGGAGCGCGCACTGGCCGGCGGCTATCATTCGGAGCTGTCTGATGCCGAAGCACCCATCGTCGCAAACATCAGTCGCAGGCTCGACGGGATAGCGCTCGCCATCGAGCTCGCGGCAAGTCGGGTTGGGTCGCTTGGGATTAGCGGCACTGCAGAACTGCTCGACAACAGGTTCAAGGTCATTTGGCAGGGCCGACGGACGGCTCTTCCGAGACATCAGACGCTGAGCTCCATGCTGGACTGGAGCTACAACCTGCTGTCGGATCTCGAGAAGCAGGTCCTTTGTAGACTTTCCACCTTCGTCGGCGACTTTACAATCAAGGCGGCTTGCGAGGTTGCGGCCGACGGAGAAGTCGATGATGCCCTCGTCACTCATGCGGTGACGAGATTACTTGAAAAATCGCTGATCTCGACGACGCACTTCAAACGATCAACCTATTACCGGCTACTCGACACGACCAGGGCCTACGCACTGATCAAGCTTGCAAGCCGTGGAGAGACGGATCGAGCAGCTCAGCGGCATGCGACAGCGTTTTGCAGATATCTTAAGGAGGACCAGTCTCTTCAATCCGGATCCGGCGAGGGCGATTCCGGTGAGTATGCTCTACACATAGGCAACGTGCGAGCGGCCCTGGATTGGGCGCTCTCCTATCATGGCGATGGAGCCCTGGCCGTAGAATTGACCACCTGCGCAGCACCGCTGTTCATTCGATTGTCGTTGCTCGACGAATGCCGCCGCTATTGCGAGCGGGCTCTCTCCTTTATTGACGAGACGTCCCGCGGCACAAGAGCGGAGATGATCTTGCAGGAGGCGATGGCGCTATCCTCGATGTTCACCAAGGGCAACACCGACGAGGTTCGTGCCGCAATTGAACGAGGACTTTCGCTGGCTGAGAATTTGAGGGACAGGACGCATGAACTGGAGCTTCTCGCCGGCTTAAACACCTTTTTCTACCGGAAGGGGGACTTCCATAGTGCTCTAGCGGTTGCGGAGCGGGCAAGTTTCGTTGCGGACGCTGCCAAGAATGCTGCCGGGCGCGTTATGACCGAGTGGATGCTGGGAGTATCTTATCATTATCTGGGTAACCAGGCCGCAGCGCAACACCATTGCGAACATGGCATGATCCAGGCCATCGAGCTTGGCGCGTTCGATCCGAACTTTTTCGGGTACGAACATCGAGTGCGCGCGCTGGTCGCCTTAGCCCGGTCTTTATGGTTGCGAGGGTATTCAAGTCAGGCGCTCAGAAAAGCACAAGAGGCCATGGATGAAGCTTCAACCCGAGGTCAGCCGGTTTCGGTCTGCATGTCGCTCTATGTTGTGCAGGTCTTCCTCTGGACCGGCGATTTGGATCACGCAGCCAACCTTGTCGATCGGCTCATTGAGCACGCGGAGCTCCATTCGCTAAATCCGTACCGAGCCGTCGGCATTGCGCTGAAAGGCGAGTTAGCGGTTGCCCGTGGAGAAGTAGAAATAGGCATCGAACTGCTAAGAGAAGCTCTTGAGGCGTTACACTCCGAACGGCACAATCTTTTCCTCGCTGAGTACGCCGGGAGTCTGAGCGAAGGTCTGCGAAGAGCGGGGCACTTAGAGGAAGCTCTCCTCACCATCAACGCGGCGATACGTGGAGCTGTAAGTTCTGGATCCACATCCGATATGGCCGAACTGCTGCGGTTAAAGGCTGAGGTGCTCGCAGTTATGCAAGGGGAAAATCGGGCAGCCGCCCTGGAGTGCCTCAAAGAATCGCTGAAGTTTGCGCGTGAACAATCCGCTCTCGCCTACGAGTTGCGGTCGGCAACAACGCTTGCGCGATTGCTCGCCGAGAGCGGCCAGCGGGACGAAGCGAGAAAGGTCTTGGGGCCAGTTTACGGCCGCTTTACGGAAGGATTTGATACAACTGATCTTCGAGACGCACGGGCTCTTCTGACCTCTCTCGCCTAACACCGCTTTCCTGCTCAGTCGATTGCTTGGACAACCCGGCCGAGACAACCCGGCCGAGATGTCCGTAGCGGGTGAAGTTGTCGTATTTTTGTAGCTCGTGATCTGTCGCCTTCGTTGTTAAGTTTCGGAGGATCCGGAAGGCGTGGACGGGTCCGCCGATTTGGTCATGCCATGGATATTGCGGTCTGGTTAGCCCTCCGGGTCGGTTTCTTTGTTCGACTTGAAGCCCGTTTCTCCGCCCCGACCCGCGCTATCTCGGCGGCGGCGCGCGCAGGAGCGGTCAAGGACGCGCGCTTGCGCGCCCGCAAGGGCTTGTCCTTGACGGCTCCGAGCACGCTGCCAGGCTGAGGCGCGTCGGGGCTGATCTGCTGTCCGTCGGCGGAAAACCTCGTCAAACGGTGCGGGCCAAGGAACACGCTCACGGTGCCATCGGGATACGCGTGAACGCGGACCACGGCCTTGACGAAGTGGGGCCTGAGCCTGCTCTCGGGCAGCTGCAGCCGCCGACCGCTCCATGCGATCGTGTTGTCGTTGCCGACGGTTCGCTCTTCGATCACGCACAGCGCCTCGCGCCACGCCTCGTGCCGGTCGGCCACGAACGCCGTGCCTTGCTGTTCGGCCTTGATCGCAAACGCCGCGTTATGCTCGGCGATGTAATGCGCCTTCAGCCACGCATTGGCGGCTTCGACCGTCTTGATCCCGGCGAGCCGCAGCTCCTTCGGCAGCCGGCCTTGCAGCGTGCCGAACATCCGCTCGGAGCGCCCGCGCGCCTGCGGCGAATAGGCCGCGATATGCTCGATCCCAAGATGCGATAAAGCCCGTCCCACCTGGGTTTGTTGCGTCTTCGAGACCTTCTCGCCAGCCTTCGGGGTGTAGAAGTAATGGCTGCCGCGATCGGTGTAGAGCGCGCAGAACAGACCGCGCTCGCCAATCACTTCGCCCAAGGCCTGGAACGTCGACGCCGTCCCTTCTTCCTCGACCAGCAGCATCGAGTAGATCTCGCTCGTCGCATCGTCCATCGTGACGATCAGGTCCATCGCGGGCAGACCTTCGATCCAGGCGTGGCGCGACCCGTCCTGGTGTAGCAGCATGCCCGGCAGCGGCCGGCGTGGACGCTTCTTGCGGTGCGCCGAACGCTTCGGCGCCTTCCGCACCAAGCCCGCCGCGTGCAAGGCGAGTTTCGTCACGGTGTAGCCCAGCACATAGCCATGGCGCTTTTGCAGTTGCTCGTGGAAGTGCTTCACCGTGAAGTCCGCGTATTTGTCCCGGAACAGCCCCAGCATCCGCTCCAGCTCTTCCTCCGGCGCCCGCCGCGGTGATCGCCGGCCCATGCGCCGGTCGATCAGCCCGTCATCGCCCTCCGCCTCGTAGCGTTCCGCCCAGCGTTGAAACGTCCGCACGTTGATCCCCAGAAGCTCAGACGCAGCCTCCTGCGTCAGCTCCTTCGCCTCCGTCCGATCCAGCAAATCCGAAAACCGCATCCGTCGTACACCCTCGTGAATGGATGCCGTGCCCATCGTGCCCCCTTTGTTCTGGGGGCACCAAAAACACGACACTTCACGAGCTACAAACAGGCGACAGATCACGCGCTACTGACAGACAACCCGGCCGAGATTGTCAAACCGCAACGTACGTGGCAAACTTGCTCGATTTAAGCTGAGGCTGGCCAGCCGGGCGGGTGAGATCGCGGGTCCTTCCAAGCCCGCGAAGCCTTGATCGGCGGAGTGATGGAGTCGGCAATTGAATCCATCTACTCAGTTCGACGCAGATGGAGATAGCAACTTCCAGATCTTGTGGGAGGACGGCGATCGCGTCTTCCGCCGAGGGTGGCGCCTGGGCACCGACGGAAACCGCAGCACCGTGCTGGCGGTGTTGCCCGCGGCCGAGCATCCGGTGCCTGCCACCCTCGATCGCCTCGCTCACGAATATGAATTGAAGGACGACCTAGACGGGGCATGGGCAGCACGACCGCTCGAGCTCATCCGCGAAGGCGGTCGGACCACATTGGTGCTTGAGGATCCCGGCGGCGAGCCGCTCGACCTGCGGCTAGCCACGCCGATGGACGTGGGACGCTTTTTGCATCTTGCGATCAGCATCGCTGTGGCGGTGGGCAAGCTCCACCAGCGCGGCCTCGTCCACAAGGACATCAAGCCGGCTAATATCCTGGTGAACCGTGCGACCGGAGCGGTCAAGCTTACGGGATTCGGCATTGCGTCCCGCCGTCCGCGCGAGCGGCAAGCGCCGGCGCCGCCCGAGTTCATCGCGGGCACGCTCGCCTATATGGCGCCCGAACAGACCGGCCGGATGAACCGCTCGGTCGATTCCCGCAGCGATCTCTACGCGCTCGGCATCTGTCTTTACCAGATGCTCACGGGCACGCTGCCCTTCACGGCGGCCGATCCCATGGAATGGGTCCACTGCCATATCGCGCGGCAGCCGGTGGCGCCGAGCAAACAGCGGACGGATGTCCCAGCCGCGGTCTCCAATATCATCATGAAGTTGCTCGCCAAGGCCGCGGAGGAGCGCTACCAGACAGCCGCGGGCCTCGAGCGCGATCTGCGCCGCTGTCTTGCCGATTGGGAGCGTCAGGGGTGCATCGACGACTTTCCGCTCGGGCAAGGCGACATACCGGACCGACTGCTGATCCCCGAGAAGCTCTATGGGAGAGAGCTCGAGGTGAAAACCTTGCTCACCGCTTTCGAGCGCATCGTTCAAAGCGGCGCGCCGGAGCTCGTGCTGGTGTCGGGATATTCCGGCATCGGCAAATCATCGGTCGTCAACGAGCTGCACAAGGCGCTGGTGCCGCCGCGCGGACTATTCGCTTCCGGCAAGTTTGACCAGTACAAGCGCGATGTTCCCTATGCGACGCTCGCGCAAGCCTTTCAGGGCCTGATCCGCTCGCTTCTCGGCCAGAGCGAGGCCGAACTGGCGCGCTGGCGCGCCGAACTTCTGGAGGCGCTGGGCCCGAATGGACGGCTCATGCTCGACCTCGTCCGGGAGCTCAACCTCATTATCGGGGAGCAGCCTCTCGTCCCTGAACTTCCACCACAGGACGCGCAGCGCCGGTTCCAGTTGGTATTCCGTCGGTTTATCGGCGTGTTCGCGCGTGCGGAGCATCCCCTCGCTCTGTTCCTCGACGACTTGCAATGGCTCGACGCAGCCACGCTGGATTTGCTCGAGGATCTGCTGACCCGGTCGGATCTGCAGCACCTGATGCTGATCGGCGCCTATCGCGACAACGAAGTCAATGCTGCCCATCCGCTGATACGGAGGCTCGATGCCATCAAGAACGCCGGCGGAAAGGTGGCAGCGATCACCCTCGCACCCCTTACGCGAGAGCATCTTGGGCAGTTGATTGCAGACGCTCTTCGCTGCGAACCAGAGCGCGCCGCGCCGCTCGCCCAGCTTGTGTACGAGAAGACCGGTGGCAATCCGTTCTTCGCGATTCAGTTCATTTCTGCCCTCACTGAAGAGGGAATACTCGGTTTCGAGCATGATGCTGCGGGCTGGTCCTGGAATCTCGACCGCATTCACGCCAAGGGATACACCGACAACGTCGTGGACCTCATGGTTGCGAAGGTTACCCGCCTAGGAGCGTGTCCGAATAGTCGCTGTTCAATTCTGAGCGAGTCTGATTCAACCGTGGGCTATGAGCAAGTATTTTCGCCCCTGGAATATCGATCAGACGCTGCTTCTGCCGCCGAATGTGCAGGACTTCGTGCCGAAAGGCCATGTCTCGCGGTTTATCGTTGAACTGGTGCGGGAGAGCCTTGATCTCAAGGAGATCACGGGCAGCTATGTGAGCGGTCTCGGGCAACCGCCGTTTGACCCGCGGATGATGGTGGCGCTTCTGCTGCACGGCTATGCGAGTGGGTTGTATTCGTCGCGGCGGATCGCGAAGGCCTGCCGCGAACGGAACGATTTTGTGATGATTGTGGCGCTGGATCCGCCGGACTTCCGGACGATCAGCGACTTCCGCAAGCGGCATTTGAAGGCGCTCGGCGCACTGTTCCTGCAGGTTCTGAAGTTGTGCGAGACGGCCGGGCTGGTCAAACTCGGCCACGTGGCGCTGGATGGCACGAAGATCAAAGCAAACGCGTCGAAACATAAAGCGATGAGTTATGAGCGCATGAAGAAACGCGAGGCGGAATTGAAAGCCGAGGTCGCTCGCATGCTGGCGGCCGCGGAGGCGGCGGATTCCGAAGAGGACGAGACTTTCGGCAAAGACAAACGCGGCGACGAACTGCCGGATTGGGCCGGCGACAAGCAGAAGCGGCTGGCCAAGATCCAGCAGGCGATGGCGGCGCTGGAGGCCGACGCCAGGCTGGCCGCGGAGGAAGAGCGTCGCATCGAGGCCGAAAAGGAACAGCAGCGCCAAGCCGAAGGCCGCAAGAAGCCGGGCAAACCGGCGGCGCCGGCATCGGACCAGCCTGATCCCAAGTCGCAACGCAACTTCACCGATCCGGAAAGCCGCATCATGAAGTCGAAGGATGGCTTCGTTCAGGCCTACAATGCCCAGGCCGCCGTCGACGCAGGCGCCCAGATCATTGTCGCGCACGAACTGACGCAGTGCGGCAACGATCAGGGCCAGCTGGTGCCCCTGATCGAGGCCATCGAGAACAATCTCGGCCGCAAGCCGGAGCAGGCCTCAGCGGACTCCGGCTACTGCAGCGAATCCAATCTCGAAGCGCTCGAAGCCCACGGCGTCGACGGCTACGTCGCGCCCGGACGCGCCAAGCACCCGACAGCCGCGAACGGAAAAATCGGCGGACCGCTGACCCAACGGATGCGAAAGAAGATCGACGACGGCGGCTTCGAAACACCCTACCGATTGAGAAAGCAAGTGGTCGAACCGGTGTTCGGACAGATCAAACAGGCGCGCGGCTTCCGCCAGTTCCTGTTGCGAGGCCTAGAGAAAGTGCGCGCCGAGTGGGCCATGATCTGCACCGCCCACAACCTCCTCAAGCTGTTCACCCTCGCAAAGGCCGCCTGAGCCGACTATCCTGCAATAAATGCCCGGTCGCGACCGCTATCTGGACGGGCTCCTAGCGGCCGAAACGCAGAACGCACTGCAGTTTATGGCATGTCTCGGAAACACCGCCGAGGTCATGACACTTGCAATCGTCCTCGGGACCTCCGAGGAGGACGTTCACGCGGCTCTGTGGCCGTCTGTCCGTCACGAATTGATCGAGCGCTTGGCGGGTGCCTACCGGTTCGTCCACGATCGCGTTCAGGAAGCCGTCTATTCGCTGATCCCCGAGGAAACGCGGGGTGGGGCGCACCTTCAAATAGGGAGACTGCTCGTGGCGCACACACCTATCGAGCAGCGGGAGGAGGCGATCTTCGCCATCGTCAATCAGCTCAACCGCGGCGCGGCCTTGATGACCTCACGAGACGAACGCGAGCAGCTGGCCGAGCTCAATCTGCGCGCAGCCAAGCGCGCCAAAGCCTCTACCGCCTACGCTTCGGCGCTCAATTATCTGGTCGCCGGTGCAACACTGTTGCTGGACGACTCGTGGGAGCGCAGGCACGACCTGACCTTCGAGCTGGAGCTGCACCGGGCCGAATGCGAGTTCGTGACGGGCGCGCTGACCGAAGCGGACGAGCGCCTGGCTGCGCTTTCTAGGCGAGCCGCAACGACGGTCCAACGGGCAGCCGTGGCGTGTTTGCAGGTGGACCTATACATGACCATTGATCAGACCGACCGCGCCATAGCCATCGGTCTCGACTATCTCCGAACATTGGGGATCGACTGGTCGCCGCATCCTACAGCAGAGGAAGCGCGCCGCGAATACGAGCGTATCTGGTCCCAGCTCGGGGGCCGCACGATCGAGGACCTCGTTGAGCTGCATTCGATGAATGATCCGGCATCGGTCGCGACAGTCGACGTTCTGATAAAATTCGCAACCCCTGCGTTCTGGTCGCCGCGCAATTTCAATTTGTTTATCCTGGCAACCTGCAGAGCCGTCAATCTCAGTCTTGAGCAAGGCAACAGCGACGCCTCTTGTGTCGCCTATGGGCAGCTTGCTGTATTCGCCGGGCCGTATTTCGGCAACTATACCGGAGGTTTTCGATTTGGCCGGTTGGGTTGTCAACTGGCTGAGAAGCCGGAATTTAAGCGCTTCCAGGCGAGAGCGCTTCAGATTTTCGGATTCGTCATCCCCTGGACGAGACATGTCGGGGCGGGCCGTGATCTACTGCGTCGCGCCTTTCAAATCGCTAACCGCTTCTGCGACCTCACTTTTGCCGCATACAGCCGTGGCTCGCTGAACAACCAACTTCTGTTCGCAGGCGATCCGCTCGTCGAGGCGCAAAGGGAAGCGGAAAGCGCTCTTGAGTTTGCGCAGAAATTGCGGTTCGGTGTCGTCGTCTGCTGGATTACGCCGCAGCTCGGGCTTATCCGGTCCTTGCGTGGCCTGACGGCGAAATTCGGCTACTTCGACGATTGCCAGTTCAGCGAGCTCGAGTTCGAGCGGCGTCTGTCAAGTCACCTGGCATTAGTCGAGCGCTGGTATTGGATACGGAAGCTGCAGGCGCGTTTTCTTGCGGGCGAATATGCTGCGGCTGTCGATGCTTCATCGAAGGCGCATGCGCAGCCGGTCCTGTCTCCCATCGAGGTCGAGTTTCACTTTTACGCCGCGCTGGCCCGCGCTGCAGTCTACGACACAGCGCCCGCTGACCGGCGCCAGCAGCATGCCGAGGCGCTGGCCGATTACGGCAGACAGCTCGAAATCTGGGCCGCCACTTGTCCTGAGAATTTCAAGAACCGCGCTACGCTGGTCGGCGCCGAGATCGCCCGAATTGAAGGCCGCGAGCTCGATGCCATGCGTCTGTATGACCAAGCGATCCGCTCGGCGCGCGCGAATGGCTTTGTCCACAATGAAGCAGTCGCATGGGAGGTCGCGGCACGCTTCTATGCGGCACGAGGCTTCGAGAACATCGAGCAAATGTATTTGCGGAATGCTCGGTATTGCTATCAGCGGTGGGGAGCCGATGGCAAGGTGCGGCAACTCGATCGGTCGTTTCCGTATCTGAAGGACGAAGACCTTGAGCCCAGCCCGATGCGGACGATCACGGCACCGGTGGAACACCTCGATCTCGCGACCGTGATCAAGATCTCGCAGGCCGTCTCGGGCGAGATCGTGCTGGAGAAATTACTTGAGATTATCATGCGCACCGCGATCGCGCAGGCGGGTGCCGAGCGGGGCCTGTTGATCTTATCAACAGAAACTGAGCCGCACATACAGGCAGAAGCCGCGATGCGCGGCGACTCGGTCGTCGTACAGTTACGAGACCAGACGGTGACCGCAACGGAGCTGCCATCCTCGGTCCTGCACCATGTCTTGCGCACCCGGGAAACCGTCATTCTCGACGACGCCGCCACCGAGCCACCGTTCGCCGCTGACGCCTACGTCCGTCAGCTCCAGGCGCGATCCATTCTCTGCCTTCCCTTGATAGCCCAGGCCAAGCTCATCGGCGCGCTTTACCTCGAGAACAACCTGGCAACCCGCGTCTTCGCGGCGGCGCGAATCGCCGTGCTGAAGCTTCTCGCCTCGCAGGCGGCGATCGCACTAGAGAACGCTCGACTGTACCGCAATCTTGCCGAACGCGAAGCCAAGATCCGGCGTCTAGTCGATGCGAACATCATTGGGATCTTCATATCGAGGCGGGAAGGGGACATTGTGGAGGCCAATGACGCGTTTCTCAAGATGGTGGGGTACGACCGAGAGGATCTCGCCGCCGGCCGTATGCGCTGGACCGACCTCACGCCGCCGGAATGGCTCGACAGTACCGCCGGCGCGCTAGAGGAGATAAACACAACGGGGGCGGCTCAAGCCTATGAAAAGGAGTATTTGCGCAAGGATGGCAGCCGCGTACCCGTCCTGATTGGCGCGGCGGCGTTTGACCAAGCACGAGACGAAGGGGTCACCTTTGTGCTGGATCTGACTGAGCGCAAGCGGGCGGAGACAGCGGCGCGCGAGGTGCAATTCGAGTTAGCGCACGCTAATCGCGTCGCTACTATGGGTCAGCTCGCGGCTTCGATCGCGCATGAAGTGAAACAACCAATCACCGGGGCTGTCACGAATGCCCAGGCCGCTCTGCGCTCGCTTGGTCGCCGGCCGTATGATCTGGAGGGAGTGCGGCTGGCGCTCGCTCGTATCGTTGAAGATGGTCATCGAGCGGGAGAAGTTGTCGACCGGATCCGTGCCCTCATCAAGAAGACGCCGGCCCGAAACGAGCACCTCGACCTCAATGAAGCGATTCTCGAGGTGATTGAACTCACCCGCGGTGAAGCGGTGAAAAACTACGTCTCGATAAGGACGGATCTCGCGGCCGGCTTGCCACTCATCGAAGGCGATCGGGTGCAACTGCAACAGGTGAGCGTAAACTTGATCATGAATGCAGTTGAGGCAATGAGCGACACCAGCGACGGAACGCGAGAATTGCTGATCAGCAGCCGGAAGGCCGCGCCGGACGGCGTGCTTGTTACGGTGCGGGATTCGGGTCCGGGTCTGGCGTCGGCAAATCTCGATCACGTTTTCGAGGCCTTCTACACGACGAAGCCTGGCGGTCTGGGGATGGGGCTCTCGATCTGCCGCTCGATCATCGAGGCGCATGGCGGACGATTGTGGGCGAGCGCGAGCGTGCCCCGTGGCGCCACATTTGAATTCACCTTACCTGCTCACCCCGCCACCATCTCGTGATTGGGCCTTAAAACACCTCCGAATCTACCGCCCTGTCGGTACCGATGTGGACGCCACTCAGCACGCTTTGGAGCGGCTTAGGATCGTGATTATTGATCTTCAAGGAGCCCTGATCCGAAAGGTTGCCGCACTGTCGGCTGCCACGGTGGGACCGAAAGCTGGTTGGAAGCGGTTGGCAAGAGCACACACTCCAGCAGACGAGAAGATTTACACTGATTTACGCAAACAGATCACAATTAATATCTCCGCGATTAGCGTTGGTCTATGCAGTAGCTACCCGGCAGCAAATGGATGAAACGCTACAAGGAGAGGAAAATGCGCAAACCGAATCTTGCCATTGTGATATCCGCGATTGTCATCGCGATTGGTGGCGTCACTCATGTGGATGCGCAAGATTATCCCTATTGTATCCAAGGGGACGAGTTTGGTGGGGGAGCGGGTGACTGCAGCTTCAACAGCTATCAGCAATGCCAGGCCACGGCATCGGGCAGAATGGCCTATTGCGCGGCCAATCCCGCGCTCCAATCGAGAGGGCGATTGCCAAAAATCATCCAACCAGGTTTAGAGCTGAGTGCGATCGCTTCCTGCAACGGTAAGGGATGCAGGACCTCGACACATTCTAGAAGCCGATGACGTTCGGCTGACGTTTCAGCTTGCCGATCACCTGTGCCGGCTGCCCTATCTGCGAGCCAAAAAGCTCGTGACCACCAATCGGCACAGTTAGGACGTCGCGACGGCCCGTTTTCCGAGAAGCACCCTGCGCGCATTGATGCGAACCCCCGTTTGACGTCGCACGTCGGCGCGGAAACCTCTGAAGACGGCCGCGGATTTCGAGTCGACCGACCCGTGTGTGAGGCATCCAGATGAACGGGATCCGGCGAATTCGCGGACGTCGCGTCCGATGCTCCGGGTCGTCCTCTGCAGGAGACGACGTCGGTCTCGTCCCCCAGACGAGTGACCGGACCGATCTCTTCGCGATCCGCGTCATCTCAGGGAATTGGAGGACCGCTAATCTGGGGTCCATCAAACATCAAGGCTACACTTTCTGACGCTTCAGGCTGTCAATGGCGGCGATCAGCGATTTCGTGGAGTCCATCCTCTCGGTAAACCCAAATTCGTAGATTTTGTGGACATTGGATATGACGTCCGACTCGGTGTGGAAAATGCAATCGCCGAACGGCCATCCGACGAGCACCAGACCGTGCCGTTCGGCAATCCTCTTTCAGACGGGACCCTTGTCTGCCATATGTTGCGCAAGCTTCAGGGGTACGGGCGGTGCTACGTCGAGGTTGAGGTGCCGGGCGACGTCCACCACATCCGCTCCCAACGGAAGACGTCCCCGTTGGTGACATTGAAGGCATGTCCGGCGGCTTTCTCGTCTGTTGCTGCCCACGTGCTTGCTCTCGCAGGT
The DNA here is from genome assembly GCA_900129675.1 of Bradyrhizobium erythrophlei. Taxonomy (GTDB): domain Bacteria; phylum Pseudomonadota; class Alphaproteobacteria; order Rhizobiales; family Xanthobacteraceae; genus Bradyrhizobium; species Bradyrhizobium erythrophlei_A. The sequence continues at coordinate 6,169,213 of FSRD01000001.1, forward strand.
AGCCCGGCAGCAGTAAACTGAACAAGCTGCTTGTACGCCTTGTCGGTGCCGGGAAATCGCATCGGGATGCCCAACTCGCGCGAGAGTTCAGCAAAGACGCCTACCGCAAGCGCGATATTCATTGGATTGCCGAAGTGTCTCCCACCACGACGTCGGGAATGAGCGCAACGTTGTCCCATTTGCCCTTGGACGCTCGTGCCTTGAGTTGTTCGCGCTGGGAGAGATAGATATTTGGTGGCATGTCCGGCGGATCGGTTTCTCGTGCTGGCGTCCGCACACGGGCACCGAGATGAATGCCATAGATCTTGAACCCCTCGTAGCTGACAATCCGCTGGAGGGGCGCCTCCACGGCCGCGAGGCCGTCCAATATGTTTCCGAGCATCTGGCCGTTGCACTCAGCCTCGATCGTCAGGTTGGCGTCCTGGCTAAGCGCGGCGTAGAACAGATGCGTCGTGTTATTAGCGACTTCGAGCGCTGTCGCCGTTGCGTGTCGGTCGGTGAGATCGACCGTGATCGTATCAAGTCCCTTGACTGGCCGACGCGCCAGCGCACGGACGCTCCAGCCCTGCCGTTGCAATTCCATTGCTAAGGAGTGGCCGACAATGCCGCTGCCACCAGCGACAAGTGCCACTTTCTTGGTGTCGCTTATTGCCATTTCGAAACTCCTCGTTGCTAGGCCTCCAATCTAGCGATCGCTCTCAAAGGGCGCTCAGGCCTCCATCGACCACAAGATCGGCACCGGCAACGTAGCTGCTCTCATCCGAGGCCAGGAACAGCGCTGCGGCCGCAATCTCCTCGGGGCGGCCAAGGCGGTTGAGCGGAGTGACGGCCTTAAAGCTCGCCCGTATCGCGTCAGCGCCTTCTTTCGTTGGTGCCTGCGCGTCGATGATGGGCGTGTCAATCGCGCCGGGGCTGATTGCGTTGACACGGATACTGCGGTGCTTGAGTTCCGCCGTCCACGTGCGCACAAACGAACGAACGCTGGCCTTGGTTGCGCTGTAGGCGGTGTAACGAGGAATGCCCTTGAACGCGGCGACGGACGAAATCAGGATGATTGCGCCGCCATCGCGGATGAGAGGAAGCGCCTTCTGGACCGTAAAGAGAAGTCCGCGCACGTTGGTGCCGAAGGTCCTGTCGAAATTCTCTTCCGTCGCGTCGACGAGCGGCTGCGGATCGATGAAGCCCGCGTTTGCAACAAGGATATCGATCTTTCCCTTCTCTTCCCTGATTCTTTCATAGAGCCGATCGAGATCGTGGAAGTTCTGCACGTCTCCTCGATTGGTCGCAACGCCATCTCCAAGGAGAGTGGCGGCCATGTCGAGTTCGTTCTGCCGGCGACCGGTGATGTAGACGAAGGCGCCTTCGTTCACAAACCGCTGCGCCGTTGCGAGCCCGAGGCCGCTGCTACCACCCGTGATAACGGCGACTTTGTCTTGTAATCTGGGCATTTCATTGCTCCTTCTCATCCGGCCGGCACAAGAGCTCTGACCGTTGCCCGGTGCTGCGAGCCGAGTTTGTGCCATTATCCGGCGCTCCGTGGCAGTCGTCTGGAATTAGACCGACGCGGCCACGGGAGCATCGGCGTGCGTCGGATAGTCGATGTAGCCTCGCCCGTCACCGCCGTAGAACGTCGAGCGGTCGTAGCGATTGAGAGGCAAGCCGCGCCGGAGCCGTTCCGGCAGATCTGGATTGGAGATGAAGTGGCGGCCAAAAGCGACGAGGTCGGCATCACCCGATGCGACAATCGATGCGGCACTCTCACCGGTGAAGCCGCCGGCGGCAATTAGCGTTCGGTTGAATTTCGGCCTGAGATGCTGGGCTGCGATCGGAGCCTGACCCTTGGCGACCTCCTCGGTGCCCTTGATGCGCGGCTCGACCAAGTGAAGGTAGGCGATGCCCAGTCGATCGAGTTCGGTCGCGACATAACCGAAGGTCGCAGCTGGATTGCTGTCCGACATCGATCCATAGGTGCCGCTCGGCGAGAGGCGCACGCCGACGCGATCGGCACCCCACACGGAGATTGCGGCCTGCGTGATCTCCAGCAGGAAGCGCGTGCGATTTTCGATTGGTCCACCATATTCGTCGGCGCGCTTGTTGGTGCCATCCTGCAGGAACTGATCAGGCAGATAGCCGTTGGCGCCATGAATCTCCACGCCGTCGAAGCCCGCGCGCACTGCCCGCTCGGCGCCTAGGCGAAACTCTTCGATGATACCGGGGATCTCTTCCAGCTCGAGCGCGCGCGGCACGGAAAACGGGACTTCACCCTGCTTCGTATAGGCATAACCCTCCGCCGCAATCGCAGACGGCGCAACCGGCGCCTCGCCGTTAGGCTGCAGGTCGGTGTGCGACTGGCGGCCGACGTGCCACAACTGCAGGAAGATCCGGCCGCCCTTGGCGTGAACCGCGTCGGTGACGCGGCGCCATCCTGCGATCTGATGATCCGAATAGATCCCGGGAGCGCCGGCATAGCCATAGCCGCGAATCGAGACAGGGGTCGCTTCCGAAATGATCAGGCCGCCCTTAGATGCACGCTGGCTATAGTACTCGACCATGAGGTCGCTCGGAATGTCGCCGGGATCGGAGCGCATGCGCGTCAGCGGTGCCATCGCGACACGATGGCCGAGTTGATAGGGGCCAAGCTTGATGGGCGAGAACAGCGCACTCATGATTATCTCCTTGCTCTGGAAAGACAGCGGCCGATGGTCGCTTCGCGCGCCCCACCGGCCACCTCCAAACGCCGTCAGGCCTTGACGGCAGCCGCCCCCTGAAGAACCGGGATCATTTCCTCAGGCTCGGGCCGGTGGGTGTAGTCAGGGTTCACTTCGGAGTAGAGGATCCTGCGGTCCTGGCCGATCACATAACGAGCCGGCATCGGCAGGGTCCAGCCTGGATCGTCGTTGAAGGTCGGCAGATCGTTCTTTAGGTTCTTGTACAGCTCGATCAGATAATCGGGCAGTTCGAAGCGCAGGCCGAACGCGGCGCCGATCTTGCCCTTCACGTCCGACAGGATCGGGAAGGTGAGGTTGTTCTGGCGCACCGACTTGCGGCTGTTCGGCGCGCTCTGCGGCGAGATCGCAACCAGCGACGCGCCGTATTTGTCGAACGTAGGCTTTGCCGCTTCGAGCGCCTGCAGCTCCATGTTGCAGTAGGGGCACCACACGCCGCGATAGAAGCTGACGACCAATGGGCCCTTTTTCAAAAGTTCTTCCGAGCTGACGACGTTGCCTTCCGGGTCTTTCAGCGAGAAGGAAGGTGCAATATCACCGGCCTTCTTGGCGCGGGAGGCCGCGCCGGACGCGATGAGCTCGGCGGTCGCGCGATGCATCGTCTCGATGACGGAGCGAGGCACGCTGTAGGGTGGCTTTCCGGCTTCGAAATCCGCTTTGAAGGCGTCGAGTTTGGCTTGAAGCGACATGTGCGATTCTCCTTGGGTTTTACGTGGGCTTCGGCGCTGCGCCGGCTCCCGCGGTAGATCGAAATCACGCGAAGAACCTAAATGAGACCTCTGTGGTGGGTAGCGAGCCTGATCGACTAGGTTTTATTCCGCTCGGGAATGATCATTCGGTGCGCCAGTTACCTTGCTCGCGCGCGGTTTTCCGTCAATGGCGAGTTCAATGTTCTGTTAATCGCGAGGCGGTGAAAGCGATGCGCGCATTTTGTCGACGAGCGACAATTTGGCATTGGGTCCACGACCTTTGCTGATGGCTGCGTCGCTACAACATGCTCCATTTGCCGAACTTTGGCTCGTTTTATGGTGTAAAGGATCGTAAATCGGTAAGGGGCCCTCATGCGCAAAACGGGGCATGCGCCCAAGCAGGAGGTCTTGGATCAGATCCGGAAAAAGACGTTGCGCGGCTCGAAGTTCGTCTGTCTCGACGTTTCTGTAGGCCGACGAAACTCTACGCCGTTGCGCCTGCAATCTGGTCGTGCTTTTCCCCAAATTCGTTAGACGGTCCTCATTCAAGCGCATGATGAGCAAAACGTTTGTGTGAAAATGTGCTCCAAGAGCGAGAACGAATAAATGCGATTCTTAGGTTGAATGAACACTTCGCTGGCGGCTTATTCCACTTCACAGAAATCCGCCGGCAAGCTTTCGCGCGCCGGCGGCTTCTCAGGCGGCAGGTTCATCTGCTCATCGTTGCGTGACGCGCACCACGTCCTGCCTCAGGAGATAGAGCGATACGGCCAGCAGAACGACATCCTTCATCAGGAACGGGACGTTGCCGGTCATCGCCGGAAATCCGGCCGCAGGGTCCCATCCGTCAGGGATGAACGGAATGATCGTGACGGTCGCGATGAAGGTCGCGGTCGAACCGGCGGCGCCGAGGATACCGAGACGTTTGTCCCAGAAGGCCCGCGAACAACAGCGCTCCAAACGTCCACTCGGCGACGCCCAGGAACCAGCTTGCACCCTGGTAGCCGAACTCAGGATAGAGCCACCAGATCAGCGGACCATTGCTGATGAAGGGAACCAATCGTTCCGCCTCGTACGCCCACCACTTCTGGTAACCGAAGAAGAAAAACATGATCACCATTGATGCACGGACGATGTGATAGTCGAGGGAGCAGGCCGGACCTGCGTAAGGCACCGTCAAGTGGATTGAGTGCAGTATTGATATGCGTGTTCATTGTCGTAGCTCCTTGTTTTGAGCGCCGACCCGTGCAGTCGCTTACGCAACTGCGGGGAAGTCGATGTCGGTGTCGTTGATGTTGTTGAAGACGTTGGTGAAGACGGTCGTCGCGAAGGCGAGGCTGATGTCGACGAGCTGCGCGTCGCTGTAGCCGGCATTCTTGATCGCAGCGAAATCGGCACCGCTCACAGTGCCGCTGGTTGTCGCGAGATTGTGAACGAAACGCACCAGCGCATCGCGCTTGACGTCGCCTGTCGGTTTGCCATCGCGGATGTTCTTCAGCTCTTCGGGTTTCAACCCGGCGAGCTTGCCGAGCAGGCTGTGCGCGGCGACGCAATAGTCGCAGCCGGCGACGCCGGAGATGACGAGCTTGATGGTTTCCTGATCGCGCTTGCTCAGGCTGCCAGAAGCAAGCACGGCATCGGCGGCAAGCACTGCCTTCAGTGCGGCAGGTCCGTGCGCGCCGATCGCGGCAAAGGTGTTTGGCACGTTGCCGATCGCCTTTTTGATCTGGCCATAGATCTCGGCGGTCGCGCCGGTTGCGGATTCAAAGCTGGGAACGGAAAGACGGGACATGGTGCACTCCTAGAAAGTTGGGTTGAGCAACGATTGCGGAGTGACTGTATGAACCTGAATTGAGACTGTGAATGCTGGAGACGGTCAACAATATGCTCTATCGTCTCACATGGCTTCTAGCTACTTTCCGGCGCAAAATTGACGTTTCCGGGATTGAGGTCAGTTGGTTGCCGCAAAACAAAACCCGCCGGGGTGAGCGGCGGGCCCGAGTTGGCTTAGATTGAGGCGCCTACTGGACGGATTGTTTTTCCATTGCGCGACCGATGTTGACGATGTTGTCGGCGATGACGCCGAGCCCGACCCAACGCTTCATTCCGGCATCGCCTTTGTAGTGGCAGCGATCGAGCCCGTGTCGCCGCTTGACCACGCTGATGCGTCCCTCGCATCCGGTCCGCCATTTCTGTCCGTTGCGGAACCAGCGCTTCCTCTGCTCTCGTTTGCGCTCGGGGCTCTTGGTCGAACGGTTGGGAATGCAGACGCGCTTGACGCCCTGGGCGTTCGCTGCTGCCTCGTTCTTGGCGGAGTAGAATGCGGCATCTGCTGCCACCATGTGCGGCGGACGCCCCAGCATTGCTCGATGCATCTCGATGGCGGCTATCAGCAGGTCCGAATCGCTCGGACGCCGATCATAGACCTCGTAGTCGATCACGATCTGGTCCTCGGCCTCCTGCAACTTCACCATCTTGCCGAACTCGTTCGGCTTGCCGGCCTTGCCTTTGCGAATGATCTCCGTCGATGGCTCGAACAGGCTGAGTATCTTGCCTTCGGCGTGTGTGTCGCCGCGGAAGATACGCGCTCTCGTCTGCTTCATCACTTGCTTGACCAGCGGCACCATCGCGTCGAGCTCCTGGCGCAGGCCTTCGAGCACCAACTGCTGCAGGACGTTCCTTGCGCGCTTGGTTCCTCTGGCGACCTCTTTGGAGAACCGCTTCGCCTGTCCCACCACTCGGCTGGTCGCATTGAGCAGCTTGCCATAGGATCGATTGAGCTTCTCCCGGCTCTGCTTGGCTCTGGAGCGCGCCGCCCGGGCGATGTCCAGGACCCGCAGCTTCACGCTGCGACTGCGGTCGCGCAGCTTGGCGCCAGTCTCGCCGGCGATCTTGCCAATCCTTTTCATGGTGCGGATCAGAACCCGCACGCCATCGCCCAACAAGCTCGAATCGGTCGGATAGTGGACGTTGGTCTCCACCACGGTGGTGTCCACGCGCATTCTGCGCCCCGCTGCCAACCCGTTGGCTTGAGCCAGCTTCACCAGCCTTTGGTGAATCTGCTTGACCACCTCGGGCCCCACTGCCAGACCCCAACGTCCCATCGTCTTTGCATCGGGTGTCTTGCCGGCGCCGACGCGGGTGAAGTCGCGGTACACCAGATTGGCGCGCACCTCGCGCTCCAGCACGCCATAGCTCCAGTTGCGGATGTGCTTGAGGATCAACAAGCGCAACACCATCTCGGCCGGCGCGCCCAACCGACCGCGACCGCGGCTCTTGGGATGCCGCCTCGCCAGCGCTTCGTACACTGCAGCTACGATCTGTTCATCCGCCAGCACCCGGTCGGCGTGTTCCATCCAACCTTCGCGAAGATCGCTCACTTCTTCGGCGATCAACCCGTCGCCAAAGCTGAGCTGCGCTCGGCGCATCTCAATCACGCTGTCCTCCCGAGCGCCTTCGACGCGGCTCTGGACGCAGCAAATCATGATTGAGTTCGCAAATGGTCTCGATCGATTGCTTCAGCTTCTGATAGTTGCTCAGCCAGCGGCGAACCTCGGCGACGCGCTCGCGACGCACGCTGAGTTGCCGCGTGCGTCCACCAGCATAGGTGACCGTCAGAACAAACACCCGGTGCCCTTCGCCACGCGCGCATTTCGGGCAGTCTTTGGTATGTCGGACGGTGCGCTCCAGCAGCGAGCCACGCAGCAATTCGCCGGTGACCGGCAGCTTGCCGACAAGCTTCTCGCGCGCTCGAAGGGATCGATCTCGAACCATTCACAAGAATGAATCAGACCGCAGTCGCCCCTGTCAATTTCAAATCTGTCCGACCTTGCAGTTTTCCATGCCCTGAGCGATTCTCCCGCAACAACCGAGCGCTTCAATTTTGCGCCGGAAAGTAGCTAGGTGTCGGCTCAGTCGACTTCGCTGGATGGGACCGGTGTGGACGAATTTTGCTGCCCCAGCGGAGCACCCGATACACCGCTGGTTTCTTTGGGACAGCCGCCTGCGGGCACTTGCAGCTAAGCTCAAGCGCCGCGGGCCCAGGGAGCTTCACAAGAGTTGCCGCCGCTTTAGCGGTGGCCGGCTGGCGCCTTATGCTTTGCGCCGACAGCCTTTGGCGCGTAGACCAGCGCGTTGGCTGGCGGCAGAAATGGATCGCGCTGGCAATCGCCGCCGCGTCCAGAGGAGGTCGCCTTACGTTGCTCCAAAGAATCGAAGCCGCATTGGGGCATATGGGACAAAATATCCGTACGGCAGTACTCATATGTGCTTGCCGAAGCCGGCGTGGAGGTCGAAACAAAGGCGAGTGCAGACAGGGCTGCAATCGGCGCGACGCCTAGATTTAAGAGCTGTTTCGCAGCAGTACTCGCAGAAGGACGGGACATAGTGACACTCCTTGGGGGGCGAGTTGAGAGAGGCATTGCGGAGTGACAGCATGAATCCGCCACGAGACGTTGAATGGCAGTGCGGATCATCTATATGCTTAACAGTCTCAAATTGTCCTCGGTGTTCCCGCAATGGATTGGCTCAGCCGATTGTTCGAGATGGTAACGGTGCGCGGTCGGCTCGATCTGCGCTGCGCCTATGGCGCGCCCTGGCGCATCGATCAGGAGCCGGGCGAAGCGAATGAAATCCCCTATCACCAGTCATAAGCGGATCGGCGATATTGGATGACCCGGCCGGCGGCCGGCCGATGCAGCTAAAGCCGGCGACATCCTGCTACTCCCAGGAAATCCGCGCCATGTGATGCACGACGGAAGCGGTGCGCGGCCAAAACCGGAGCGCAATCACCAACACCTCAATCTTGTGATCAGCGAAAATGCCGGCAGGGGCGAGCGGTTCGACCTGCTGTGCGGTCACTTTGCGATTGCGCCACCTCATGATCGCCTCTTGCGCAACTATTTGCCGCCGAGGCTTGTGGTGCACGCCGGCCAGCACAGCGGCGAAGACGCCCGCGCCGGAACGGACGCCCAATTGGCGAACTTGGTTTCCCTCATGCGAACCGAGTCGGCAGCCGACCATCTCGGCGGCCGCGCGATGCTAAACGCGCTGTCGACGGCAATGTTCGCGCTGGTGCTGCGGCTCGCCAGCGAAACCAGCGATGCGCCGGTCGGATTGCTTGCGGTTGCGGGCCATCCGCGGCTCGCGCCGGCGCTGCTTGCGCTGTTCAATGAGCCGGCGCGAGCGTGGTCGCTGCCAGAGCTTGCGCGCCTCTGCAACATGTCGCGCGCGACGCTGGCGCGCCAGTTCCAGGAGGCACTCGGACGGTCTGCTAACGATCTACTGACCGATATCCGCATGACGGTTGCGGCGAATGAATTGAAGAAGCCGTTGATGTCCACAGGCGCGGTTGCGGATGCGGTGGGATATCAATCCGAGCCAGCATTCCAGCGCGCGTTCAAGAGCCACATGGGGGTGACTCCGGCCCGGTGGCGGAAAGCGCAGGAGCCGTCCAGCGCCGGTCTTTCCGTCATGCGCGAGGCTGCATCCAACCGTGCTTGATGAAGACAAATCCGGTCGCAGATGAATTAGTCGCCCAGGGCGACGAGGTCGACGTTGCTACGTTCCCGAGAGTTTCAGCCGCCGCAGCCATCTTTCAGGGAGCCTGCGCGGCATTGGCCTCTAGCCACCCGGCGATGCTCGCTGCAGCATCGCCATAGAATGTGCGATAGAGTTCTTCGGTCACATAGCCGATGTGCGGCGTCGCCAGTACGTTGTCGAGCGTCCGAAACGGATGATTGGCGGGCAACGGTTCGGAATCGAAGACATCAATGGCCGGGCCGGCGATCCTGCACGCCCGCAGTGCCTCGATGAGCGCTGTCTCATCGACGATCGGGCCCCGCGAGGTGTTGATCAGTGTTGCCGTCTTTTTCATGAGAGCGAGCTCGGCAGTTCCGATCAGTCCTTGCGTCCTCCGGCTGAGGACAAGATGAACAGTCAGGATGTCGGCGTGCCGGGACAGCGTCTCCTTATCGACGAGCTTTGCGCCAGCAGTACTTGCGATCTCCGCCGTCAAGTTCTGGCTCCAGGCCATCACCGTCATGCCGAAGGCGAGGCCAATCCGGGCCACCTCCTTGCCGACATTGCCCAATCCCAGCAGGCCGAGGTACTTGCCCCGGAGATTTGCGCCGATTGTGGTTTGCCGGCCACCATCGCTTAGCGAGGCGGCCTCGCGAACGAGGTGGCGGGCGCTTGCGAGAATGAGGGCTCGCAACTCTCATCGTGCCCTCCGTTACCGTGATCCATCGCAGTTCGTTGCCACGACCGATATCTTGTCAGCGTCCCGCAAAGAAATCGGTCAGAGCCTTTGCCACCGCTGGTGGATCGTTCTCCATCGGAATATGGCCGGCCGACTTGATCCGGACGAGCCTCGTTGCTGGAATCTCGCGTGCGTAGCGTTCGGCATAGTCGATTGTCTGAAATGGGTCGTCCTCGCCCCACACCAGGAGCTTCGGCGTCCCGGATTGGAGCAGAGCCGGCAGCATCTCCATGGTGTAGCGGTGGTCCGCGGCGCCCGCGAGCGCCAACCACGAGCGGGCAACCCTCGGGTCTGTCCAGGGTTCCAGATATTCGGTGATCTCGGCTTCGCTTGCGGGCCGCCCAAGCGCCTTCATGACGGACACGCGACGCGCGGCCAGAACATCGTCACGCGTCGTTGCCGCGGCCACTGCCGGATCCCGAAAGCGGGCAACGCCGGGGACCGGCCACGAATCGTACATGATGCCGTTCACCACGGCCACGCGCGGGACCTCCACCTTGTTTGCGAGGATCAGATGCTGCGCGACGCCTCCGCCGATGTCGTGGCCGGCGACCATGACCTGCCCCTTGTGCCCGAGCGCTTCGAGGAAACCCACCAGCCAGGCGGAGAGACGCGGAACCGAAGCCTCGCTCACGGTGAGCTCGCCTCCGGAACGGCCGAAGCCGGGGAAATCGACCGACACCGGGCGAAGGCCCGCGACGGCGATGCCGTCGAGCACCGGCTGCCAGACCCGGCTCCAATAAGTGCCATGAAGCAGCAGCACCAAGGGTCCCCCCTTGCCGGCGGTCAGATAGCTGATCGGAACACCACCTACATCGACGGTTTCGCGTCTCGTCATCGGACGATCCTCTTCACATGTTCCTTGCCGAGCCCGACGGCCTCGTAGTGCCTGGTCGCATGCTCGAGCTTGGTGAAAACATCTTCGTATCCGAGCGCCTCGCCGTAAGGATCGACGTAGGTGTACCCGCCCGTCACGTGAAACAGCGTGGCCATTTCCTTCACGTCGTCCGGAACGACCAGAGTGTGCGTCTCGCCGGGCGGCTCAAAGGCGTAGTCACCAGGCGTCGCGACCCAGTCGTGCTCGAGGTAGCGCCATCTTCCGCGCAGCGTGAAGGCGTGCACCGGACCGGAATGGCGGTGACGCGACAGCACGCCCGAGGACCGGACCCGAAGGATGTTGATGTAGTATCCCTGGCTCACGTTCAGCACGAGCGGCCTGAACGCGACCGTGTCCGACTGCGGGACCCATTCGCGCTCGTCGCCGTCAAGCTCCAGCGCGGAGCCGACGAATACATCGGACACCATGCCTGCGGGCTGGGGCTTCTGGTAAGCAATCTTGCTCTGATCGATGGACCGATGCTCGGCGGCCTGCAGTTGCTCGGATGAGGACTTCATCGCAATTTTCCCTCCATCATGTGGAATGACGTTCCGTCTCGTTCGTTAGCCTACCGACGTTCTGCCCGACGTCTGACCGAACAGGATCTTCTTTCCTTCTTCCGTAACCGTGGGGCGGTTCGAGTACGGCTCGCCTCTGGCATACGCCCGCTGCGTCCCGGGGCGCCCGCGCACCGTGTCAAACCAGCGCCGCAGGTTCGGGAAATCGTCCAGATTCTGCTGCTGGCGCTTCCAGGGAACAATCCACGGATAGGAAGCCATGTCGGCGATACTGTAGTCGTCGCCGACGACGAACGTGCGGTTTTCGAGATGACGGTCGAGGACGCCGTACAGACGGTTCGTCTCCTTGACGTAGCGGTCGATCGCGTAAGGAATTTTGCTCGGCGCGTAGAGCCCAAAATGGTGGTTCTGTCCGGCCATCGGTCCGAGCCCGCCTACTTGCCAGAACAGCCACTCCGTCGCGGTCTTGCGGCCGCGGACGTCCTTCGGCAGGAAGCGGCCGGTCGTCTCGGCAAGGTACAACAGAATGGCGCCGGACTCGAATACGCTCATCGGATCGCCGCCGTCGGCCGGCGCGGTATCGATGATCGCTGGCATGCGGTTGTTCGGCGAGATGGCGAGGAAGTCGGGCTTGAACTGATCACCGGCGCTGATGTCGACCGGGTGGATCGTGTAATCCAGCCCGGCTTCCTCCAGGAACATCGTGACCTTGTGGCCGTTCGGGGTCGGCCAGTAGTAGAGCTCAATCATCTTCGGTTTCCTCGGCTTGTCCGCAAAGTGCATCGCCACGAACGCCGCTCCCGCCCGGAGGCAAGGGGCGGCCTTGGTCGCGGGTCAGGCGGCGGGCTTGAGCTTGCCGGGCGCAGTCCATTCGGCACCCTTCATGAAAGAGTCGTTCGGCGTCTGCGCGAGATGGTTGGTGTAGTTGGAGATGAGTTTTGTCGCGGCGAGCACGAGCACGTCGAGAACACCGCGATTGTCGAAGCCTGCGGCCTTGAAGGCGACAATGTCCGCCTCACTCACCAGGCCACGCTGGCGGGTCACTTTTGCGGCAAACTGGCGCAGCGCTTCGAGCTTCGCATCGGCGATGGGCCGGCCCTCGCGCACCGCCGATATCACTGCGTCGTCGACCTTCGCCATGCGCGACAGGTTGGTGTGGCCGGCCATGCAATAGGTGCATTCGTTCTCATAGATGATGGCGAGATAGACGATGTTGCGCTCCTGCGGCGTGAAGCTCGTCTTCTCGGCGATGCTCCAGAGCGTGCTGTAGGCCTCGAGCGCGGCCGGGCTCTCGGCGAGAACGCGGTGCAGGTTGGGCACGAAGCTCCAAGCCTTCTGGACGCCATTCAGGATCTCGGCCGAGGCCGCCGGCGCGGTGGTGGTGTCGTGAAGCGTGAAGCCATTGATCAAGTTCGTTCTCCTTGCTGGAACACCGAATTACGGCCGCAGGATCGTCTACCCGTCGCGCTGCGGCAGGCATGTCGGGGCGATATGATTCATTTCCACGCGGAATGAGCGTGGAGGATGAAGAAGCGTCGGATCGACGATGTATGATCAACAAGGGCGGGGATCGCGATAACCATGGTAGTCGTGTCGCGCCTGACCTTCTGTTAAGTGCCTCTACGTTCGCCTCGGAGGAGCATCGGCCACTGGAGGAACGGCTGCTCCGGAGCATGACCTCCTTCTAATTATCCGAGCTACCGAGCAGGGCGCGATGAAAATCACCGGCCCACTGCAGGCTGAGCATTGACAGGCCATCAGTACCTGTACCCGCGAACGGCACGGCCGCCCCAAGATAGCACTTGTAATCGCAGTACAGCCTCTTAGAGGGCAGATCCCGGAGATAGCTTATTCCGATTGAGGCTGAACAGTGCGCACATGTCGACGGTGCACAGGGAGCTCTGCCGCTCACGATTAAGAACTTCATAGGGGCGCTCCGGACGTTGTTTCCCAAAACGGCCCAGCTTGACGCGGTTGCGCTGCCATTTTGTCGGCCTTTGTTGCGAAGATCGAAAATCGCGACCCTTGTGCGGGCGTAGAGTTGATATCGACGCGATGCCCCAATAAGCCGACGGCCTGCCGCGCGATGAAGAGGCCGATACCCAGACCGTCGCGTCGCGCCGGATCGAGACGAGTGAAGGCCTCGAAAATCTGGGGCATTTGGTCCCCTGCGATACCGGTTCCAGTATCGTACACGTCGATACGGATGCTCTGGCCGACGTTACGACTACCGAGGAGAATGCGGCCACCGGGTTGCGTGTATTTGATAGCGTTGCTAACCAAATTGCGCAGGATGGTGCCGAGAAGCAGCGCGTTGCTGTGAATCGTGGCGGTGGTCTGGACCATACGAACGCGCACTCCTTTTCGTAGAGCCGCAATCTCGCTCTCGTGACAAACTTTTCGAAACAAGGGTCCAACCGAAACCGGTGTCAGCTTTACCTCCTCCGCGTGCTCGCGGAGCCGGAGGGCGACGAGCAATTGATCAAGCTGATCCCTCAACCGATCGATGGCGCTCTGACCGGATCGCAGCAGACGCAACTCGGATTCCGTTCGAACGCCGAGACCCAGCAACTCGTGCGCGCCTTGGATGACTTGAAGTGGCTGCCGGAGATCGTGTCCCGCTATCGCAAGCAACACATACTCGAAATCCGAAGGCCTTTGCGGCGTCGCCTTAGCTGTCATGCTCCAAGTGATGGGCCGCTTTGCTAACCGCGCTGTACCAAAGGCACCGCTGCTTTCCGTCGCCTTGACCAATCCTTCTGTCTCGCGCATGGCCCGCTCCTCAAGTGGAAGTGCATAGAGGGATTCTGATTGCTGGGGAGAGCATGGCGTAATCTCGCAAGGCAAGCGAGTTTAGTTTTGTGAGATGGTGTTAATCGTCGTTGCTGAGATCGCGCATGCAAGGCGACGCATCGAGCCTGAAAGGAGTCCGGCCGTTTGAAATGACCGCAGGAGTTTGGTAGCGGACACTCAGATGTCGGATCGATTACGAAGAATGATCAGCTGTACGATCAGATTGTTGTGCGCGATGAAATAGAAGGCGAGCACCAGCGGATCAGGCAGGCCGCGCTTGTCATAGTTGCCATCGACGTCAGCCGTCGCGATGAAGTTCCCATAGTGGTTGACCAATTTTGTTACTTTCATCGTCAGTCTCTCGCCGATGATATCGCGCTCGGCCCACTCCCTAATCGCCGGCTTTCCCCAGTAGTCCCGTAACTGATCATTGACGAGAGCATCCTCGGCGAACGTGGCCATCAATCGCTCGACATCGAAGCCGTTGGTTGCTTCAACGAAGGCAGCCAGCAGGGGCGGGAGGACGACCGGAGCGTTCGCCGGAAGAGAGGACTTGATCATAGTCTCCGCGCCTGGAGATATTGGAGAAATGCAGCCCACGAGCATGCCCGACGGCCAACGTCGCGGCGCGTTGAATTCTGTTAAAATCTGTAAAAAGGTTACAAGCCCTGTCCGAAATGCTGAAAGTATCCGAAGTTCGTTGGTCCTCAGCGGAAACCCATTTTCCGGAACGCCCGCGGAAGGCAAATGTGCCAAACCCGAAGCTGTGCGGCGGGCGCCGGTTTGCCCTGACACACTCGGGGCCTCTGACGTGCGCCTAACGAATCCTTTGAGGATCCATCTCAATACCTAACGCAAAGAACGATAAGCTAACGAACCTCCTTTAGGCGAACCGAATTTCGAAAACGGAGATTCTCGGCGAGAGCCATGGGATTGTCGCCCGCCAGCCTCTCCGAAACCCGAAATCCTGCGGATCCTAGTCTTAGTCTTAGTCTACACGACGTTGCTCCCCCGCGCATCGTTCCCAAAATGTGCACCGCGGTACGCCAAAGGAATCTGGGCGGGCTACTGCAGTCGAGAGCTCAGTCGCTAAGCGGTCATCTCGACGGCCAGCGCGATCCCCTGGCCACCGCCGATGCACATCGTGACGACACCCCTCTTGAGGCCGTCTCGACGCATCGAATGGAGAAGACGGGTCGTTAGCACAGCACCTGTCGCACCGATCGGATGGCCATGTGCGATGGCGCCACCCTCAACATTCACGATGTCCGGCGGCAGCCCGAGCTCCCGGAAGACAGCAAGCGCGATTGCGGCGAATGCCTCGTTGATTTCGACGCGCTCGACGTCACCGGTACTCCAGCCGGCGCGCGCAAGCGCCTGCCTGACCGCTGGAATCGGACCAAGGCCGAACAGACCCGGCTCGACCGCAGCGATGCCATACGCCACGAGCCGCGCGACTGGTGTGAGTCCATGGCTGCCTGCCCACGTCTCACTCGCTAGCACCATCGCCGCTGCGGCCGTGTTCAGCCCTGGGGCATTGCCCGCGGTGATGGTCCCGCTATCGCGGAAGACCGGCTTCAGCTTACTCAACGCCTCGAGCGTCGCGTCCGGCCGGTTGTGCTCGTCCACCATGAACGTCGTCGTACCCTTGCGGCCAGGAACCTCAACGGGCACGATTTCGTCAGCAAAATTTCCGGCGGCCTGCGCAGCGGAGAAGCGCTGATGCGAGCGCAGCGCCCATTCGTCCTGGGCGGCGCGACCGATTTGAAACTTCGTTACCAGATCCTCTGTATGCCAACCCGAGTGTGCATCCGAAAAGGCATCGTTGAGCCCGTCGCGCAGCACGCTGTCGTAGAGAGCCCCATCGCCCAAACGATGACCCCACCGGCCGCGCGCGACCAGGTAGGGGGCTGCGTCCATGTTCTCCATCCCGCCCGCGACGGCCGTATCCACCGAACCCATCAGGATTTCCTGCGCGGCCGAAACGATCGCTTGCGCACCCGAGCCACAGACCCGATTTACGGTCATGGCAGGGACTTGGACGGGCAGCCCCGCGTGGATCGCCGCTTGCCGTCCGGGATTCATCTTGTTACCGGCTTGCACTGCATTTCCCATGACAACCGTGCCGATCTCATCTGGCCTGAGGCCAGACCGTCGAAGCGCTGCCCCGATGGCGACCGCACCAAGATCGACGGCTGGAACATCCTTCAACGTGCCGCCGAATGTTCCGACGGCTGTGCGAACCGGTTCTGCGATCACGACTGAGTGCTTCGATGTCATGGGATCACCTCTTCGAAGAAAAGCGGAATGTGGAGCGAAAGATTAAGCAAGGCACAGCGTCGCGGCAGGGCGCGTTGCGCCATAACGGTTATTCCTGTGTGGCATGTGCTGCTCGCTAACGCGGCCCGACACCTATCACACGAAAAGTTGTAGACGCCTTTGGTCCTTGCTCATTCCTTCCGGGCAATAACACTTATCGCTGCGGCAGAGGTATCTTGAGCGAATGGCGCGGGATATCGAAACGGCCTATGATGCCGCCCCCAGCCGACATTCGTCCATGCGTGTGGTGTGAGAAGGTCTATGGCTCTCATGGTCACAAGCGCAGCCGGCGCGAACGGTGCAGGCTTCGGAAAACTTCTCGCCTTCACCGACGACGGCAAGCCGATTGGCGTTTTCGGCGACGATCCGCGCATCGTCGATCCGCGTGGGCTTGGGGTCGACCGTGTCGACCGGGCGCTCTTTGTCAACAGCGGATCCAATCGGATTCTCGCGCTCGGCCGCAACGGACAGGTTGTGCGCGCGAGTAAAGCCATAGACGGATTGAATCTGGGCGGCGGCAACTTTGGACCAGATGGCCATTATCATGTCGGCTTGCGCAACGAGCGCACCATCATGGCGTTTGCGCGCCAGCTCAACAGCGCATGCGAATATGCCCCGCCGCCGCTACTATTCTGGCATTCGAGTCCAATCGCCGGATGCTGCCGTCATGGAAGGTGAGGACCCGGAGCTCAGCCCGCTCGATCTTGCGATCGCGCAAACGGCAACATCGTCGTCAGCAGCGAGCATCCGTTCGGTGCTGCGAATGCCGCGGACGGGCATCTCGTTCGGATACTTGTTCCAAATGATCGTGTCCGATTTCAGAAGCCGCGGGGCCTGCGCTTTGGGCCGTATGACCGGCTTTATTGCGTGGCTCAAGACGAGGTTGTTGCCTTTGATTTCCAGACTGGTGATTGTCTCGGTCCGATCGTCACGCTGCGTGGTCTGAATGGCCAGGCCTTGATCTTCTTTTCAGGAGGTGAATCGTTCACAAGGAGAAGCGCGATGAAGGTCGATTCAGGAAAGTCGCCCCAGCCGCCCCGGCACTTTGTCCAGGAGGAATGGCCGTACGAAGCAAGATTTAAGCGCGTCAACGGCTGGCGTATGCATTACATTGATGAGGGAGCATGCAATCCCGTCGTTCTCTTACACGGCAATCCCGCTTGGGGATTCCTGTATCGGAAATTCGTGAAGCCGCTGACGCTGCAGGCCGGCGCGTGATTGTTCCTGACATGATCGGCTTTGGTCTGTCCGAGAAGCCCGTCCGCAAACAGGCGCACAGCCTCGACGGCCACGTCGCAAATCTGACGAGCTTGCTGCGGCAGCTCGACGTCCGCAATGCAACCATGGTTTGTCACGATTGGGGCGGCCCGACCGGTCTTGGTTTTGCGCTCTCCAATCCTGAGCGCATACGTGCTCTCGTGATTATGAGTACCTGGGCCTGGCCGCTGCCTCCGGCTGAATTCCACAAGCGTATATTTCCCCGGCGCATGATGCACGCGCCCGTCGTGGGTCCGTACCTCCTTGGCCGACACAATGCTCTTGCCGGTCGCGGAATGGACCTGTCGGTCGTCGACAGGAAGAAATTCCGAGACGAAGCCCAGATCGTCTATGAGAGCGTGTCGCCCGATCCCGGTACGCGTCTTCTCACATGGACCTGGCCGCGCTGGATTCCGCTGGATGAGACCGTACGCGGGCTCCAGCGATTCGAGTGGCTTGAGCGTGAGCTCGCAAAATCGAAATTCCCGACTGGGGACGGGAGGACGAGGCCTTCGACCACAAGACATTCGCGACGCGGTTCAAAGAGCTAATGCCCCACGCGGATGGCCCCGAACTGGTCACCGGCCGGCACTTTCTCCAGGAAGATTCCGGCGCGGAGATCGTGGAGAAGATCAATCGGTTCCTCGACCGCATCGATTGGAGGCGGCCATGACGCAGATTGAAATCATCAATAACCCCAGGCTTGACGGAAAGAGAAAGGCGCCCGTGCTTGCGGAAGATCGCGTCGGCCACTACCCGGAATTTCGGGAATTCTTCATTCGGCGCTTCGCGCTCGATACCAATGGCCTGTCTACGCCCGGCTATGTCCGCGCACCCTCGGGAATGATTTATTCGCTCGTGTTCGTTGGTCGAAGCGGAGAGCCTTTTCCCGACGGACTCGAAGTCTATGCGCTCATCGGTGCGCTTGAGCCCTTGAAGCGAAGAAGACGTCGACATCGATCTCTGGGCGCTCCTGAGGTGGTTGATCCATGGCATTGGAGGCGAATGGAGGGTCGAGGAGCTCGATGCAACCGGCCGCTTGTATCAGCTCCCGTTTCTGTCCCGACAGGGCTAACCGGCCAGGGCTGCTCACTTATCCCTTTCCCTGGAAGATGCAGCGCAAGAAGACCTCCAGATGCGGCGCGGCGAGCATCATGAGGGTTGCGAAGGCGCTGCCTGTCACGGCGTACGTATAGAGCACATCGGCAACGGTCAGGTTGAGCGTCCGGACCGCCCCGGCGACACGGGTTTTTGGGTGCGGCCCGTTGCGGACAGCGGATGACGCGGCCTGAGTGCGCTCGGTGTAAAATTGTCCGTAGAGGGTCATTGTTAGTCTCCGTCCTTTCCAAGCACCCGCGCGGGTCGCGAGAAGACATGGCCAATTTTCCGCAGCCGTGGCAGATAGGACGGGGCAATAGCGCTCATTCCCAGGGAGAATAGGATGGATCGCCTGGCTTCGATGGAGACGTTCATTCGCGTGGTCGAGACAGGATCCTTCTCGGGCGCGGCGCGGCAGCTTCGCGTCGGCCAACCCGCGGTTTCAAAAACGGTCGCCCAGCTGGAAAACTATCTCGGCGTCAAGCTGTTGACGCGCTCGACGAGGGGATTTACGCCGACCGAAGCAGGGCTCGGCTATTTCGAGCGCGCCAAGCGCGCGATCGAGGAAGCCGACAAGGCGGAGTTGGCTGCTCGCGGGGCCGGCTCCGGGCTGAAGGGACGCTGCGCCTTTGCGCGGCCGTGACCTTTGCCCGGATTCACCTCATTCCTCTGTTGCCGCAGTTCCTCACGCAACATCCTCTGGAGGTCGTGCTCGACGACCGCCAAATCGATCTGGTGCAAGAGGGTATCGATGTAGCGCTCCGCATGGGAAAGTTGTTGGACTCGGCGCTGACGGTACGCCGAATCGCACGATGCAAGCGGCTCGTGCTGGGGACACCAGCCTACTTCGATCGCGCCGGCACGCCGCAGACGCCAGCCGAACTGAGCAGGCATCAGGCCGTCGTTTATCTTCAGGCAGAAGGCAGCATTTGGTCGTTCCGGCGCGACAGTTCTGAGGCGGCTGTCACCGTGCAAAGCAGATTGCGCGTGACCGCAGCCGAAGGCGTGAGAGCCGCGGTGCTCGCCCATGTAAGCTTGACCATTGCGTCGGAGTGGATGTTCACCCCGGAGCTGCGATCTGGAGCCGTGCGCGCAGTGCTGGCGGAGTGGAGCCTTCCGCCGCTCGACCTGTGGGCGGTTTTTCCGACCGGGCGCGCGGCGACGGCGAAGGCGCGAGCCTTCGTGGATTTCTTCGAACGAAGCTTTAACCCGTGACCACAACTTGCCCAAAGCCAGGTAGCGCATCCATCAGCAAGTGACAAAGGCGGCGGGCCGGCACGCCTCATCGTCGACGTCTTAAACGTTCGCATCGTGAGGCTACGCATGGGCTCGAATCTGGTCCATCAGAAAGAAAGCAAGCGCCAGCATCGGGAGCGCAAATCCGATCCACGAAGCGAGACTCCAGCCGCCGAGCGCATAAGCTAGCCCACCCAGCGTCGAACCGACCGCGCCGCCGGCGAAGAAGGCCGACATGTACAGTCCATTTAGCCGGCTACGATATTCGGCGCCTAGCACAAAGATCGCACGCTGGCCGAGCGTAAGATTGGCCGTCATCCCAGAATCCAACAGGATCGCTGCCGCGATCAGAAGCGGGATTCCCAGGGAAGATCCTGCGGCGGCGAAGCGCGTGATCAAAATCGCGACCGCAACACAGAAAATGGCGAAGGCTGTGGCGGGCTCGGTCCATCCTCTGTCCGCGGCGCGCCCAGCGAGCGGCGCCGCGATTGCGCCGGCCCCGCCAACCAGCGCGAAGAGCGCCACCCCACCCTGTGACATGTGGAACGCAGACCCCGTGAGCAGGAGCGGCACGGTCGTCCAAAACAAGCTAAACGCCCCAAACAGACAGGCCTGGTAGAGTGCCCGCCGCTGAAGGATGGGCGTCGTGAGCGCCAGCCGGCCCATTGACTTCAGGAGCGCGAGATAGGAGATCGTCACCGCTGGCTCTCGCTTCGGCAGCGCCAAGGCCAACGCGAGCGCCAAGGCGAACATGCTTCCGCTCGAGACGTAAAACACCGCATGCCACGACACGAGCTGCGTCACGAAGCTCGACGCCGGCCGCGCGAGCATGATGCCAATCATCAAGCCGCTCATCACATTGCCAACTATCCGCCCTCGAACACGCTCCGGAGCCATGTGGGCCGCAAATGGAATGAGAACCTGTACAGCGACCGATCCTAGCCCGACCAGAAGCGCCGAGGTGAGATATGGCAGCGGCGCAGCTGATGTGGCGGTGGTCAAGAGCGCAACGGCCGTGACGCCAATGAGCGTAAGAACGAGCCGACGAGTCTCCATCAGATCGCCGAGTGGAACGATAAAGAACAGACCAATCCCAAACCCTGCTTGCGTGAAAGCGACGATCAGGCCCGTCGCCGAGGAAGAAAGGCCAAGAGAGCCTGCGATCAATTCGGCGACTGGCTGTGAATAGTAGACGTTCGCCGCAAGCAGCCCGGATGCGGTCGCGAACAGCATCGTCATCCAGGATGATATCTCATGTGGGTCAGGATTGTCGGCAAGCGTAGGTTTTATCGATGCGATGGCGTTGTTCGTCACGTCACTCTTCCCTTTTTATCACTCGGACCCTTCCGAGCGACGGGCTTCCGCTTCGAGATTGGCGGACGAAGTCAGGCGATGTAGCCATCGCGCTAGAATAAGAGTTATCCTTACCAGGATGCCCCGCGCACCGGTGCGATGCGACCCGGAAGGCTAATGCGTGTGAGCTCATCGCACGCTTGATGAGACGAACAAGCATCTCTTCGATCCCTGCTGGCATTCAGCGTTTCTGCTCCATCAGTAAGGTGACACCCGAAGTGGAGTTGCTCATCCCGAGCCTCCCCGTAAGGAGCGTCGCCATGTCCTCGATCTCGATCGTGAAGCGTTCAACCCGATTTGCCGCAGTCGTTGCGATTAGCGTGGTCTCCCCAGGCTTGCTTTCGGCTGCAACGGCGTCGGATCAAAACAGCCCGGCCGTTCTGACCTCGCATTTGCCTTGGCTTGCGCCGACCGGTCATCGGCAACCAACAAGAGCCGACGTCCCCCAAGAAGAGGCCCCTTCGGGCTGGGAGCGCCAGCAGATCCTCGACAGAGAGCTGGATCGCAAGCTACTCATCTGTCGAGGCTGCTGAGCCAACGCGCCAACCGCCCTCGCCACTGTGTTGCCGTCTGCGACAACGCTGGCTCGATCGCGAGCAGCTGCAGTTGAGCGCCGCGTCGTTCAAATTCTGCGCAAGAGCACGGCCCCTTGGTTAGGGCACTTCACGCTTCATGTTTGGGAATGTATTTGCCCAGAACGCACTTGTTACCTTGCAGCGTCCATTCCTGATACGGACCATTAGCGGGCCACTCGGCAATGCCAATTTGCCCCCGGCAGGCAGCCATGCTGATGCTGCTCACTGGTGGTAACGACGTTTTCCAGGCACAGCTGCCCGTTGCAGAGTATAGCGACAAGGGTAACAAGCATGGTGACCTTTCGTTTGATGACGAATGCCCGGTTGGTGGGTCGCGCAATCTCCGCGGCTTTGCCAGTTCAATATTGTTAGATCATGTTAATCGTTGTTGCTCTGCCTCGAGTCTCAAGGCTGGCGCTTGACGATTTCTATCGACCTCCCTACATCGCTCGTTGGCGTCGGCCAAAGTAAAGATCGATCAGATCGCGAGACTTGCCTCTCGAGGTGCAGCAGCAGCGTCCGCGACCTTCCCTGCCTGTTTCGTTGGCATTGAAGTTATGGCGGTGGCGCGCTATCATGCGTCGCATGGCAGGGTGCATACAGACTCTTCGATACCGATGTGAGACTGCGGATTTGCGCCTATGCATGATCTCGGCAACTCACCTACGAACGAGGTCGTTGTCTTCGGTCCTTTCAGGCTGTTCTTGGCTGAAAGGCTGTTGAAGAAGGACAGCGAGTCACTCCCGGTCGGGGGGCGAGCGCTCGACCTTCTGATCACGCTGGTGGAGCGGGCCGGCGAAGTCATCACTCATAAGGAGCTAAGCGGCTGGGTCTGGCCCGGCATCACAGTGGAGGACGCTAATCTCCGCGTCCATATTGCCGCTCTTCGCAAGATCCTGGGCGACGGCCAGGATGGTGCGCGGTACATCGCCAATGTAGCCGGTCGGGGCTATTGCTTTGTAGCGCCAGTCCAGCGGCAGAAGGTCTTCTCTACGACGGCTTTGGCTGGGCCTGTCAAAACCCGGACGCTGCCCGCGCGCTTGCAGCGAATGATTGGCCGTGACGAAACCATCGAAGCATTGCGCTCGATGGTCATCGCTCAGCGATTCGTAAGCATCGTAGGCCCTAGTGGCATGGGCAAGACGACTCTAGCCGTCGCCGTTGCTCACGTGATGGTGACCGATTTTGGCAACGCGATCTGCTTCGTGGATCTGGCCGCCGTCAATGACGGCGCACTCGTTGTTCCTGCTGTCGCATCGGCAGTTGGATGTCTCGCTCAGACGCAGGATTCACTCGCAACGCTGCTGGCGTTCCTTGCTGAACGGCGAATCCTCCTCGTCCTTGATAGCTGCGAGCATGTGCTGGAGGCCGTCGCAGCTCTGACTGAGCGTCTCTTCCACGGTGCGCCGTTCACGCACATCGTCGCAACGAGTCGTGAGCCACTGCAGGTTCAATGTGAAAATCTCTATTGGCTCCAGCCGCTCGGAGCTCCGCCAGGGGAAGCCAAGTTGACCAGTGCCGATGTGCTCGCCTTTCCGGCGCTGCAGCTTTTTATGGAGCGAGCCACTGCTGGCGGCTACCTCCAGAATCTTCCCGATGAGGACGTGCCCGTTGTCGCAAGTATTTGCCGCCAACTCGATGGCATTCCGCTAGCGATCGAACTGACAGCCAGCCAGGTGAGCAAGTATGGCATTCGGGGGGTGTCAGGACTGATCAACGACCGCCTGGCTCTGTTTTGGCAAGATCGGCGTAGCGCGTCACGGCATCAGACATTGTGGGCAACGCTTGACTGGAGCTACGATCTCTTATCAGAGCACGAAAAGACAGTTCTGTGCAGGCTATCGGTCTTTGTTGGGCCTTTCACGCTGGAAGCGGCTCAAGCGGTCGCGAGCGAGGCAGATCGCCACGGATGGCAAGTCATCGACGTAATCCGCAAACTTGTCGACAAGTCGCTTCTGTTGGTTTCGTCAGGCGACGATCAGAGCTTGTATCGCCTTCTTGATACGACACGAGCCTACGCCGCGGTCAAATTGGCAGGACGGGAGGAGGAGAATGCAATCGCAAGGCGACACGCCCTCTATCATGCCGAGCGTCTGGCCGCGATCCGTCCGGGTCTCCCCCAAGATCACAGCCTCTCAGCCTACTCGCGACAGATCGGGGACGTAAGAGCGGCGCTCCGGTGGAGCTTTTCGCCATCGGGCGACACGACGGTTGGCGTGGCCCTAGGAGCCGGTGCGGCGCTCCTATTCCTGAACTTGTCAATGCTGAGCGAATGCCGGCACTGGTGTCGGAAAGCCATATTGGCGCTGGATGAGGTCAATCGGGGGACGCAGCGGGAGCTTACGCTGCAAACCTCGTTGGCGATGTCGTCCATGTTCGCTCGTGGCTACAGCGAGGAGGTGAATGACGCACTCGAACGCGGGATCGCGCTTGCCCAGGGGTTTCGGGATACGGAGCAGCTACCGCACTTGCTGGCCGGTCTTAATCTCTTTCGGATGCGGCTCGGAGATTTCGCCGGCGCGCTTGCAGCCGCTGAGCGGTATTCGGTCGCAGCCAATGAGTTTGGCGGGCCGCGGGAGAAAGTAGTGGGCGAGTGGATGCAAGGAGGAAGTCACCATCTGATCGGAAATCAGGCGGACGCGCAGCAGCACTATGAAAGTGGCTTCGAACGCGCGTCCGCAGCTGGAGTGAGTCGAGGCCATTATTTTGGCTTTGATCATGAGTTGTGGGCTCGCATCGGGCTTGCAAGAACATTTTGGTTGCGAGGGTTCCCCGACCGGGCGGCACATTTTGCGCATCGCGGCATCGAGTTCGCCCGAGGAGAGGGGCATCCGGTCACGCTATGCATCTGCCTGATCTATGGCGTTCAGGTATTTCTTTGGCGCGGCGATGAGCACGTCGCGGCCGAGCTCATCGAAGGGCTGATTGCTGTCGCCGAGAAGCACTCACTAGCTCCCTACCACGCTTGTGGCCTCGTCCGATTCGGTGAGCTCTTGGTTGCGCGGGGTGAAACGGCTGCCGGCATTGAGCATCTGCGCCGCGCACGATCAATACTGGCGGCCGAGCGCAACTATATTCTCTTCCCGACGATTTCCCGCGCCCTGGCGGAGGCGCTCGTCCGGGAAGGGCAGTCGGAGGAGGCGCTTGATCTTATTGAGACCGCCGTCACTAACGCCGAGCGCGGCACTGGAACGTTCGAGCTTCCCGACCTGCTTCGTGCCAAGGCGGAGGTGCTCCTGGCGGTGTCGCCCGAAAATTGGGCGGCGGCGGAGAGGTCGCTCATGGCATCACTCGACTGCGCCCGGAAGCAGTCGGCTCTGGGGTGGGAATTGCGCTCAGCGACTGCGCTATTCCACTTGCGGGCGGACCACCAGTGCTCGGACAGTGCCCGGCACATGCTGGCGAACATCTATGGGCGATTCACAGAAGGGTTCGAGACGATCGATCTTCGGGCTGCGCGCGCGCTTTTGGAAACCCCGGCTTAGCATCCAGTGTTTTTCAGATTTTCAGCGGACACAGGCACGCTCGGCTTGCGTCCGTTATATCTAATGGAAACCAAGGGCGAGACCGGGAAACGGGGAAAACCGGTCCCGCCCGGCGGGGGTCGTTTGGTCGGCGCGAAGACGCTAGTCCGTTTAAGGTTGGTCCCGCGATTGGCCGTAGTCGGGCTATCAATTACGCCAGAGTCACGTCGTCGACGGCGCAGCAGGGCTGTTGCAAGGCGTACGGCGCCGACGGGATGCGTGTTCTCATCGCTAATCCGAAGCGCGGTTCGGAGAAAGCGAACGCTTGCGCCAAGCATCACAGCGATACCAGCTGCGACAAGAACCGATCCGCCGTAGTTGCCGAGACAATCCGGTGCATTTTCAGCGAGCGTGGGTGAAGAGGCGACCGCGAGAGCAAGAAGGGAACCCTTCTTGACAACGATGCCTAGCGCAATCGCGGAAAGACCCGTACGCACCCATGCCAGGAAGGTGCGTTCATTTGCGGCGTGATCATTATAACTGCAGATCATTGGCGGCCTCACATGCGCCTATCGATGAGGTAGAGTATGTCGGCCGGTGAAAAGTGTCGCGTTAAGCGTTGTGAAACATCGCTAGGATGCATTAGCTAACGACCACCGGGATGGAATAGAACTGGTGCAAGCTAAAATCCCGGATTCCCGCGCTTCAAGGATAGTCGGCTAGCTCGAATGCGCAGCGGGCTGACGATGAATGTAGCTCATGTTATCAATCAACTTCATTGTAACGGCTAAGGTCGACGGCTATTGTGACGAGCGCGGGCTACCGGATCCTTTTGTGCCGGCCTTTTGTTTCGCCGCTCATAGCAATCTGATCGATGAGTTGATCATTCTCCGCAATCGATGCGACATTTGATTCTCGGTCTGCCGCAAGGGCACATAGTGGCAGCGCCGTTAGGTCGGCGCAGAGTCCACACAAGTCCAAGGAAAGTCGCCTGTGGCCGAGACGCTTCAGGCGGTGATCGCACGGCGCAGCGCATTCCGCGCCCAATATCAGAACCGCACCTATGCGCGGTACGAGGCGATCGTTGCACGGGTTCGCAGCGCGGAGCGTGCGCTCGGCAGCGAAACGGTCACCGATGCGGTTGCGCGGTCGCTGTTCAAGCTGATGGCCTACAAGGACGAATACGAGGTGGCGCGCCTGCATATTGAGAGCGGAGTCCTCGGCGAATTACGCGCGGAGTTCGAGGGGGATTTCAAGATAAGGTACCATCTCGTGCCGCCATTCCTCCCGGCAAAGAAGGGCGTGCGCGGCCGGCCGCGCAAGCGCGCCTTCGGTCAATGGATGCAGCTGCCGCTCAAAGTGCTGGCACGGCTGAAAGTGCTGAGTGGCACGCCGTTCGATGTGTTCGGCTACACCGCCGATCGACGCAGCGAGCGGGAGTTGATCGCCTAGTACGAACGACAGATCGATGCGATCATCGAAAAGCTCAACGTCAAAAACGTCCCGGACCCGCTTTCGATTGCGCGCGCCGCTCGAGATCCGCGGCTACTGCCCGGTGAAAGAGGCTGCGATCCCCAAGGCCAAGGTCGAGGTAGCGCGGCTCTGCGAGCACCTCGTGTGAAGCACGCCGAGTCAGGATCGAACGGCGACGCTGCGATCCTCCGCGGGAGAGATCCACGCAACGACGGCGGTGACGATGACAGCCACCACGATGTTGAGGATCAGCGCGCCGAGACCGACATAGAAGGAGTAAGTGGCTCCGCCCAGGCTCAGGGTCGCAATCGGCTTTAGCCCGTTGCTCCACGCTGTCCACGAGCCCCACAGGATGCCGACCGCCCAGCCCGCGAGCAGGCCTCCCGCGCGGAACCAGCGCGTGTAGAGGCCGAACACCAGTGCGGGGAACGTCTGAAGGATCCACAAGCCGCCGAGCAGCTGCAGATCGAGCGCATATTGTACCGGCAGGAACAGCGTGAACGCGAGCGCGCCGACCTTCACGACCAGGGAGGTGATCTTGGCGACCGAGGCCTCGCCGGCATGGGAGATCGAGGGATCGAGATAGGTCTTCCAGACATTCCGCGTGAACAGGTTCGCCGCACCAATGCTCATCACCGCCGCCGGCACCAGGGCGCCGATCGCAATCGCCGAGAAGGCAAAGCCTGCGAACCACGAGGGGAACAGCGTCTTGAACAGCACCGGCACCATTTCGTTCGGCGTGTCGACCTTGATGTGGGCCGCATAGGCCATATAACCGAGCAGCGCGATCAAGCCGAGCAGCAGCGTATAGGCCGGCAGCAGGATTGCATTCTTGCGGATGGTGTCGGCGGAGTTGGACGCAAACACGCCGGTGAGCGTGTGCGGATACATGAAGGCGGCAAAGGCCGAACCGAGTGCCAGCGTCGCATAGGCGAGCATCTGCGAATCCTTCAGGATCAAGCCAGTGGCGCCGCCCTTGGCGGCGAAGGCCTGGTCAGCTGCGGCGAAGACCGCGCCATAGCCACCGAGCTTCGCCGGCACGATGACCACGGCGACCAGCACCACAATGTAGATCATGGTGTCTTTGACAAAGGCGATCAGCGCCGGCGCGCGCAGGCCGGAGCTATAGGTATAGAGCGCGAGGATGATGAAGGCGGCAACGATCGGCAGGTCGCCGGACAGTCCCATGGTGTGGATCACCGCGCTCATGCCGACTAGCTGCAGCGCGATGTAAGGCATGGTCGCGATGATGCCGGTGATGGCGACGGCAAGCTCGAGCGCGCGCGAATTGTAGGCGCCGTGCACGACATCGGCCGCGGTGACATGACCGTTCGCATGCGCGGTCTTCCACAACATGGGCATGACCGCGAAAACGAATGGATAAACGATGATGGTGTAAGGCAGCGCGAAGAAACCATAGGCGCCGACCGCATAGACCAGCGCTGGCACCGCGATCACGGTATAGGCCGTGTAGAAATCGCCGCCGACCAGGAACCAGGTGATCCAGATCCCGAACTGCCGGCCGCCGAGGCCCCATTCGTCAAGATCCGCACCGATGGCACCGGATTTCCAGCGCGCAGCCAGGAAACCCATCACGGTGACGAGCGCGAAGAAAAAGATGAAAACCGAAAGGGCAACCCATTCAATCTGACCGGACATGACGGCTCCCTTCACTCAAGCGTCGTCATGCGCGCGGCTACGATAGACCAGCCAGATCAGCAGCGAGGTGATCGGAACCCAGGCGAGCTGGTACCAATAGAAGACGGGAAAACCGAACAGCGCAGGGTCTGTGAAGTTATAGAACGGCACCCACAACAGGCCGATAAACGGTACCAGCAACAAAATCCACATCGTCGATCTCAAGAGCGGGCCGGTTCCGGCCGGCCTCTCTTAACCCAAACAAATTGGGCCGCTAATCGTTGCGTTAGCACGCGAACGACCGTTGTTGCCGAAGATGTTGTTTCGATTGAGCATTTTGGCTCGCTCATCAGCTGTCCTCTCGTTGAGTTTCGAGCGCAGCTTCGCGCGATTGTCTCAAGCGCGCGAGTTCAACGTTGTAAGATTGTGTTAATTCTGCTGCCGAAACGCGCGTTGGGGGTTAGGCCGCCAAGCAGCGCGAAGTGCCCTGGCTCACAATCCGAAGTACTGCATCACGAAAGCATCTTAACCAACCATCTGAGTTGAGTCAGATGGTTGCGGGTCTTTGCGAAGCGCCCATTGAAACAGGATCAGTTCAATCGTTCTGTTTCGGCCCGCCATGGTACCGATAACTGCCGGGCTCGGCGATCGATGGCGCCACT
The DNA here is from genome assembly GCA_900129675.1 of Bradyrhizobium erythrophlei. Classification (GTDB taxonomy): domain Bacteria; phylum Pseudomonadota; class Alphaproteobacteria; order Rhizobiales; family Xanthobacteraceae; genus Bradyrhizobium; species Bradyrhizobium erythrophlei_A. The sequence goes on from FSRD01000001.1 coordinate 6,198,150, forward strand.
GTCTGATCGAACGCATTGAACGGACGAAATGGCTGCTCGCCAGATGTCGCCTCTTGCCGCACTCTCTTCGGTGCGACGGTCGAATGTGCGAACGCTTCGCTGGCCATTGCGCCTATGGCCATCATCTCTGCGGCCAGAACGATCCTTTTTATCATTGCACGTCTCCTCAATGGTTGCTCCATGGCCGTGAGATGCGAACCGCGGCGAAGGAATACGAGCCTGTTTCAACCGGGTGTGTATAAAGGTGATCATCAACAAGGCTACTGAAGAAGGACGCCTTCTCTCTCGCGGAAGATCCTGGACGAAATCCTTGAGCACCTCTTCTGACAGTAGCGCGTCTTAAGGCACATGGTGTACGGACAAAGATGCGTCCTGCAAACTCAACGCCGCCTTCGAATCTCGGCGGTCACTCTGCGGTTCTTGCCGCCAGCAGAACTCGCAATGCTGCGTCAACAGCGACCAGAAATCCCACATCGCCGTGCTGGAGCGCAAGTTGGTGCGCGGATGCCGCTTCTGGGTGTGAATGAAATCGGGGAATTTCAAGGGATCGCGGACGAAGAACACCGGCGTGTTGTTGCCGACGATGTCCCAATTGCCTTCCTCGGTATAGAAGCGTGCGCGAAGCCGCGCACGTCGCGTTCGGCGTCGGCCGCGCCGCGTTCGCCGGCGACGTTGGTGTCACAAGTAATGTCATGCGAGCCCACCAGCAAGATGGTTAGCCGGCGGAACGCTGAGGCTCTGTGAGAGGACAATTTGCCCTCGAGATTTTTCGTGGGGCTCGTCGCACCATTCCGTTTTTTCAGCTTTTTGCAGAATACAACGCGCCAAGGCGTCGCACCTCGGGCATAGTCTCTTACGCCGTAGTTCGTGTGCTTACTGCAGCCGGATGATCGAGAGGCGATATGCTGAGCAAAGAATACTTGAACACAGCGCAGACGTTGCGCCGCGTGGCGCGAAACATGACCGACCAAACCATCGCAAACCGGCTTTAGATCCTGGCCGAAGACTACGAGCGACGAGCTGAGACAGCATCACTTGCTGATTCGGCTAACGCATTGGCTCGGCCTGCTCCTCGTCGGCACCGCGAACCGAACCCGCCGGAATAGAGGTCGATTCCGTGAGGGTGTAGCAATTCGCCAGATCTTGAATGAAGCGGTTCCACGACGATCATCCCGGAAGACGAACGCTTGCTATGAGCGGCGGCGAGCTGTGATCATATGACGCGAATGAACACACCCTCGGACTCTGTTTGGAGGTGCAGTATGGGAGCGCATTTCGCCGCGGTGAGTGTCTTGCCCGAGCGGGCGATCTAGAGCTTCGAGCAAATGATGCAGCTGAATCCCTTAGATCCGTTAACCGTTGGCGCATTGTATGGGAGCGCGTCGCGACGCCAAATGGGGACCTGGTGCTAGATAATCTGACCGAAGCGATCCGTCCTTGGCAGAGCGCCGATTATCACTGGCTCAAGATCCAGTCGGCCAAAGATGCCAGATTTTGGTATGACATCAAGGTGCCGGGGGCATTCCTGTCGCAGGCCGATCGAAAGCAGCGTTTGGCCCAGCGGCAATGAGCATGACGTCTACGCATCTCTCTCAACACCAATTTCTCCCTTTGGGCCATCCGTGACGCCGTCTTCACTGGCCATTCGACAAAATACGGCGCGTTGAAGGAGATGTCTTGCTGCCGCGTTGTGACCGAAATCGATAGCCTCGATGTTCAGTTCGTCTGCGCGCCCCCTGTGATCGCCGCCGAACCTTCGATCGTCCACCTCTTCGCATTTTTCAATTGGCTTTGAGCGTGCGCGTTCATCGACCCCGTCCCCCATGTCGGCGTGCGGATCGAAAATACGGGCAGAGACAATCCAGCTACATTCAATGTCATCCAAAATGTCCGATCTCAGCCCTGGACGGGTGCCAACTTGACGGCGAACCAGAGAAATGGTCTGCCCTCATTGTCAGCCGCGGCAGCTCGCAACGCAGACCATCGGCTCATTGCGAGCCTGGCATTACCGCGTGGCGCCCGCTGCACGAGTTGTCAGGCGGCCTGACATCGAATCAGCTATTTGCAATCGCTCTCACGGCGGGCCTTGAAGCGCTCCATGCACCTCTTTGAACAAATGGCAGTTCGCCAGGAGTAGTATCGGATCAGACCAAACTGGTGCGGCCCAAACCGCCAATGGTCCAGATCCTCTTGGCTGGAACGGTGAGCTTCTTACGAGCTGCACCCGGCAGTTTAAGATCGTATTAGGTTACGGCGACCACACCTTGCGGCTCGATTACACGAAGGTAACCGTCCGCCGTCCAAAGGAATCCGAAGACCATACGTTGGTTTGCGTTTGGCTGTCCGGCTATCACGCGTCAACATTGTGAGCGCAACGTACCCCCAGGAACGGCCTTCTCAATTGCCTCGGAGATGGCTCCGGCTACAGATGCGAACTACCGGTTACCGCCGCTATTTGCTCATCGCCGAAGGCTGACGCCAATTTCGCAGGTGAACGTCGCAGCATCAATTCAAAAAGTCCGCTGAGCTAATCTGAAGAGAACACGCGACAATAACAATTTGAGACGATTGAGCACATAAACGATATCCGCTGACATTCAAGGTATCGCGTCGAGCACATACAGTCACTCCACCAGTCGTTGCTCAACCCAACACATGGAGTGTCATCATGTCCCTTTTTGTCGTTCCCAGTTTCAAATCGACTATCAATTCACTAAAGACGGTCGCCGCTGCAGTGGTGCTCTCGGCGCTGGCTGCGACCCCGGTGTTGGCGCAAGCTGCTATTCAGGAGCCGGGCGCATTCGCATTCTACTATCCCTATCGCGACGTCTTGAATGGAGGCGCACTCACGCCAGCGGCGAAGTTGGCCTCAGAGCCGCCTGCAGCCACGCAGGCCTACGTGGCAAGGGAGACTGGCATCGGCTCTGCGCGGACGCAGCGTCTTCCGGCCTACGCGCGGGGATGGCCGGCGCCCTCAAGGTCGCTCCCGGCAAGGTGACGACCTGAGCGGTGCCTGTGCTGGTTCGCATTCACGCATTGCGCCGCAGTCGTCGTTGTCATTGTGGAGTGCTCGTAGCGCGAATGCTCGTAGCCACAGTCATCAATCAGGAAACAATTAAGAAGTACAGGGGGCCATGGGCACACAAAGATGTAGCTATGTATTATCTTGCCGACTTGCGGACCAACGATGTCGTTATGTTTGGTCCCTTCAAGCTGTTCGTCACTGAGAGATTGCTGAAGAAGGGTGACGAGGCGGTTTCGATCGGCGGTCGCGCACTCGATGTTCTGATCACGCTGGTAGAGCGCGCCGGCGAAGTTATCAGCCACAAAGAACTAATCGCGCGGGTCTGCCTGACGTCACGGTCGAGAAAGCAAACCTCAGGCGATGGTCTGGATGGCGCTCGGTACATTTCCAATGTCGCAGGCCGGGGCTATTGCTTCGTAGCGGCCGTGGCGCGTTCCGCTGTGGAACGAGCTCTCCCGCAGACGCACATTGCTGATATCGCAAGCCCAACCCTGAAGCTACCCGCTCGGCTTTCTAGAATGGTGGGCCGAGACGAGACGGTCTGCACGCTGATGGCCAAACTGATGGCTTGTCGGTTCGTCAGCATTGTCGGACCGGGGGGCGTCGGAAAAACGACAGTTGCCGTCGCGGTCGCCCAAGCATTAACAGAGGACTTCCATGGCGCCGTGTTCTTCGTCGACCTGGGTGCCTTGGCCGATTCGCGGCTGGTCCCGACTGCGGTCGCGTCGGCGCTGGGTTTCGTTACGCCGGCAGAAGATCCAATGCTGGGCCTGCTCGGTGTTCTTGGCGACAGAAAGTTTCTTGTCGTGCTCGACAACTGCGAGCACGTCGTCGACGCGGCGGCGGAATTGGCCGAGCGCGTTGTGAATGAAGCACCACAGACCCACATTCTCGTGACCACCCGCGAGGCGCTGCGGGCCGAAGGCGAGCATGTGCACATGCTTCATTCGCTCGATACGCCGCCCGATGACCCCGGCCTGTCTGCGTCCGAGGCGCTCAGATATCCCGCTGTCCAGCTTTTCATGGAGCGCGCACTGGCCGGCGGCTATCATTCGGAGCTGTCTGATGCCGAAGCACCCATCGTCGCAAACATCTGTCGCAGGCTCGACGGGATAGCGCTCGCCATCGAGCTCGCGGCAAGTCGGGTTGGATCGCTTGGGATTAGCGGCACTGCAGAACTGCTCGACAACAGGTTCAAGGTCATTTGGCAGGGCCGACGGACGGCTCTTCCGAGACATCAGACGCTGAAATCCATGCTGGACTGGAGCTACAACCTGCTGTCGGATCTCGAGAAGCAGGTTCTTTGTAGACTTTCCATCTTCGTTGGAGACTTTAAGATAAGGGCGGCTTACGAGGTCGCGGCCGAGGAAGAGGTCGATGATGCCCTCGTCGCCCATGCCATCACGAGATTAGTTGACAAGTCGCTGATCTCGATCACGCATTTCCAGCGATCCACCCATTACCGGCTACTCGACACAACCAGGGCCTACGCACTGATCAAGCTTGCCAGCCGTGGAGAGACGGATCGAGTAGCCCGGCGGCATGCGACGGCGTTTTGCAGATATCTTAAAGAGGACCAGTCTCTTCAATCCGGATCTGGCGGGGGCGATTCCGGTGAGTATGCTCTACACATAGGCAACGTGCGAGCGGCCCTGGATTGGGCGCTCTCCGATCATGGAGATGAAGCCCTCGCCGTAGACTTGACCACCTGCGCAGCACCGCTGTTCATTCGATTGTCGTTGCTCGACGAATGCCGGCGTTATTGCAAGCGTGCTCTTGCCGCGATTGGCGAGACGTCGCGCGGCACAACGCGGGAGATGATCCTGCTGGAGGCGCTGGCGCTATCCTCGATGTTCACCAAGGGCATCAGCGACGAAGTTCGTGCCGCAATTGAACGAGGACTTTCGCTGGCTGAGAGTTTGGACGACAGGACGCATCAACCAGAGCTTCTGGCCGGGTTGAACAGCTTTCTTACCAGGATCGGCGACTTCCATGGCGCCCTGGCAGTTACGGAGCGGGCAAACGCCGTCGCGCAAGCCAGCAATAATGCTGCTGGCCTCGTCACGACCGAGTGGATGCTCGGGGTTTCACATCATCTTGCGGGAAACCAGTCGGCGGCGCAACACCATTGCGAACGTGGCATGATCCTGGCGGTCGAGCTTGGCGCGTTCAATCCGGATTTTTTCGGGTATGATCATCGGATCCGCGCTCTGGTCGCGCTGGCCCGCGCTCAATGGCTTCGAGGACACGCGGGAAGCGCGCTCAGAACCGCGCAGCAGGCTATCGATGAGGCGGCAGGTCGAGGGCAACCGGTTTCGATCTGCATTTCCCTCATTTACAGCGCGCCAATCTTCCTCTGGACCGGAGAGTTGGATCACGCAGCCAGCCTTGTCGATCGACTCATCGAGTGCGCCGAACGACATGCGCTGGCACCGTATCGAGCCGTCGGCGTTGGGCTGAAAGGCGAGATCGCAGTAGCACGCGGACAGGCAGAAGTCGGTCTTGAATTGCTGCGAGAAGCGCTCAAGGCCTTGCATTCCGAACAACACAACATCCTCTTGACTGTATTTGCGGGCGCTCTGACGCAAGGGCTATTGAAAACTGGTCAAATCGATGAAGCTCTATTGACTATTAACGGAGCGATAGGTCGAGCCGTAGGCTTTGGGGCGACCTTCCACATAGCCGAACTGCTGCGCTTAAAAGCGGAGGTGCTCGCGGCCGCCCCACAAAAAGACGGCGGGGCTGTCGTGGATTGCCTCGGGGAGTCGCTGGGGTTTGCGCGTGGGCAATCCGCTCTTGCTTACGAGCTGCGTTCGGCAACAACGCTCGCGCGGTTGCGTTCCGAGAGCGGCCGGCAAGAGGAGGCGAAAAACATACTAGACCCAGTTTACGGCCGCTTTACGGAGGGGGTCGATACACGAGACCTCCAGCTGCCGCGCGGGATCCTTGAGGATCTGAAATGGGTAAGGGTCCAGCACCCCCGCGCAATAGCCATCCAATCCTTGAGGAAGTCGTAGCTCTCGTCGATCGTCGGCTAGAGGCCAATCGGAAAGCAAAGTCCGCGGCAGCATGGAAACGCATCTAGTGCCAGGGATCTCCCGCAAGCGCCGGCATTGTGATTCCAACACAGGCCAAGCGCCGCAAGCGCGGTTTGCCAATGGTGCAAAGTCAGGGCGAGGCGAAAATAGATGAGGCACTGCTGTCTCTTCTCCCCGGGACGAAAACATTCGTTCTGGCGCGTCCAGCGTCAGCTGCCGTCGATTTGGTCGGCCGAACAGGTGGGCAGCGTGCGTAATCGCACCGCCTGCGCGAATGGCGGCAGGCACAAGCGCTGTTTCCGCAAGCTACTTGTCGGTAGCCCCTGCGTTCCGCGCCGGTCTCGTTGTGAGCATCGGGCTCGCGGGGCGGGTGAGCTGGGGCATGCAGCCATGATGCCGCCGATGTGACCAATCGTGAAGCAGCTACAGACTGGGGCGGCGCAGTCCGCGCATCACACAAGAGTCGGCGGTGGGTCGATTGGAGCAAATATAATGCGTTATGAACTTGCCTTCTCCCGTGACGCTGCCGTCCAAGATTAGCTTAAGATCGGATTCTCGAGCATTAAGGGGGCGTTGCTTCCGTCCGCTGACGCAAGAGCTTCCAGATCTGCGCGCGCAGGTGGACAAATGATGGGACCTCCATCACGTCCTCGCTCGCTTGGCCTTCCCATTTTTCTGCCTCGCGCACCCGGCGGACATCCATGATCTCCACCACGCTTCCCGGACTACGGGAAAGCACCACGACGCGATCGGCCAGGTACACCGCCTCCTCGACGCTGTGTGTAACGAAGAGCACGGTGCGCGGACTGACACGCGAGATCCGGATCAGCTCTTCCTGCATCACGGTCCGCGTCTGCGCGTCGAGCGCGCCGAATGGCTCGTCCATCAGCAGCACCTCGGGTTCAATGGCGTAGGATCGCGCGATCGCGACGCGCTGCTGCATGCCGCCTGAAAGCTGGTGCGGATAACTCTCCTCCGTGCCCGCCATTCCCAAGAGATCAAGATACTGCCCGACCACGCGATCGCGTTCCTGCCGGTTCACGTTCTTGCATTTCAGACCGAATGCGATGTTCTCCCGGACAGTCTTCCACGGAAACAGCGCGAACTGCTGAAAAACCATGGCGCGATCCGGGCCCGGTCCGACGACCTGGCGGCCGCCGACGCGCACGCTCCCCAACGACGGCCGTTCGAGACCGGCCACGATTCGGAGCAGCGTGGTCTTGCCGCAACCGGACGGTCCCACGATGGCCACGAACTCGCGCTCGCCGACCGAGAAGCTCACGTCCTCGAGCGCGGTGAAATCCCCGCCGCTGCGGGGAAACATCTTGCTCACATGGTCGAAGATGATGTCGCTCATGGCTCAACTAAACGAGGGATCACATTGACGAATGTGTTGCAGGCATCTTCTAACATCGGCGGTCTATCATGGGCTGGCTTGACAATGCGGCGCAGCGCTAGATTAATGCTGGATCGGGCCCGCTTACAATATTCTGCGGGTAGGGTGCGCCGAGCTCCTACTCGGAAGGCGCGAGGATCTTTCTGAGGTACCCCGATGCGCGTTGTCGAAAGCCTGTCCTGGCGATGGCTCATCGGTGGAGGCAGCGCCGTCGTGCTCGCGATCGCCTGGTATCTGCTGACGGGCCCGCTTGAGGTTCTGAGCCCGGTGCAATTCCCCACTATCGAGGATGCCATCGACTCCCTCTCACAGTTGATGGGACCCGGATACGCCGGTGCCACACTGTGGGGCCACATCCTGTCGAGCATAGAACTGGTCTTGCTCGGATTTACCGTAGCGGTTGCGACCGGCACGCCGCTCGGTCTGCTGATGGGGCGCAGCAGGGTCGCCCACGCGTATCTCAACAGCATTTTTCAACTCATTCGTCCAATCGCGCCGATCGCCTGGATTCCCCTGACAATCCTGTGGTTCGGGTTGGGAACGGCCGCAAAGGTGTTCGTGATATGGCTCGCCGCCTTTGCGCCGATTGTAATCAACACAATCACCGGCGCGCGGAACATCGATCCGGTGCTCGTTGCTGCCGCCCAGGTGCACGGGGCATCGCGGCGCCACATTCTTTTCGATATCGTGATCCCGGCCGCGATGCCGACGATCTTCACGGGCCTGCGCATCTCGCTGCAAGCCTGCTGGATGGTGCTGGTGGCGTCCGAACTCGTCGGGTCATTCACCGGTCTCGGGCACATCATGATTCTTGCAACCCGAGATCTTAACGCGGGAATGATTTTCATCGCCATGTCTTGCGTGTCCGTCCTCGGGGCTCTCTCCAGCCTGGCGTTGGCACGGGTCGAGCATTGGGTGATGCCGTGGCGACCATAGCGTTGCAGGGCGCCGCTGGGTTACGTCTCGCGCGGGAAATTTCTGAGCGCATGCTGCTACCCGCCCTGGGCCTGCTCACCTTGTTCGGCGGGTGGGCGCTCGTGAGTTCGCTTGAACTGGTGTCGCCTCACTTTTTGCCAAGCCCGTTCGTCGTGTTTACCACCATGGTCGAGCTGACGCGCGAGCCTTACGCGGGTTCGACGCTGCAGCAACACCTCCTGGCGAGTCTCGACAAATTCGCTGTGAGCTATGCGCTCTCCGTGGCGATCGGAGTGCCGCTCGGTCTTCTCATGGGGCGCTTCCAGATTCTGGACTGGGTCGTCACGCCGGTCTTCGAGGCATTCCGATACATTCCCCCGATCGCCTGGGTGCCGTTTTCGATCCTTTGGTTCGGCACCGGCTTTCTTGCTCCGACACTGGTGATTTTCGCGGCGACATTTGCACCCTGTCTCCTCAATGCCTATCGGGGCGTTAGGTTGATTGATGGGACGCTCCTGGAGGTCGCGCAAGGTCTCGGCGCGGGACGCCTCCGGACGATGACCGAGGTGCTGTTGCCAGGCGCGCTGCCGCATATCGTGGCTGGGCTGCGGGTCAGCGCCGGGTTCGGCTGGCAGTCACTGATCGGGGCCGAACTAATTGTCGGCTCAACCGGCCTCGGCTATATGATCGTGCAGGGGGAGAGCAATGTCGCCCCCTCGGTGGTGCTAGCTGGCATGATCACCATTGGGCTCGTCGGCGCATCGATTGATTATGTGCTCCGCAAGGTGGAGGATCGTATCCGCCGCAACTGGGGACCCTCGGGACTGTAGCCGGCAAGTCGCGTCTGCCTGCGGCACATGTGATCGGCGCGGACAATGAGCGAAGCACGATGCGGCCGAGACCGCCGCCGGGATTTCGGTTGGCTCGTGCTGGCCACAAGGCAATCGAAGGAGGACGGCAATGAACCGATGGATTGGAGCGGTCACGGCGTCGTTCGTTTTGATGCTCGCAACAGCGTCGCCCATCGCGGCCCAAGACACGACAGCACAAGCATATCCGCTGCGAGTCGCCCAGCAACCGCAACGCTGGTCACTCGCATGGTATCTCGCCCGGGAGAAGGGCTGGTGGAAAGCCCTCGGGATCGAGCCGACCATGTCGATGTTCGCCTCGGGCGCGCCCGAGGTTGCCGCAGGGGCCTCGGGCTCCTGGGACGTGGGCGGCGCCGGCGACATCCCGGCTGTGCTCGGCGCGGCGCGCTATGGTCTGCTTACCATCGGGATTGCCGACGAGGAACCGGCTATCAACACCATCATGGCCAGCAAGGATATGGCGGAGCGATATGCCCGCGACCCATCTCTGATCAAAGGCAAAACCATCCCGGTCGCGACCAATTCGACCGGCCATTGGGCTGCTTCTACGTGTCTCGAGAAAAAATTCGGGCTGAAGCCCGACGAGTATCGCTTCCTCAATCTGTCGACACCGGAAATCAACGCGGTATTGACCAGCGGGCAATACGACATCTCCATGGTATGGTCGCCCAACACCTATATTCTGGCTTCGACGATCGGCGCCAAGGTCATTTGTACCGGCAAGGACGTGGCACTGCCAATCACCAGCAATCTGTTGGCCATGCCGTCGTTTGCCGACCAGCACCCGGACATCGTGGCGAAATTCCTTGCGATCTATCTCCGGTCGGTGGAGTGGGAGCGCGCTCATCCACAACAAACAATTGAGTATCTGAGTGCCTTGTATAAGTCCGTCGGGGTCAACATCCCCAGAGAACATCTATCCCAGGAAATGCAGGATCGGCCGACGTTCACGCTTGCGGAGCAGCTGAAGATGTTCGAGCCCGGTCCAGGCGGAACGTCCAAAGTGGCGCAATGGAGCGATCAGGTAGCCGAGTTCATGAAATCCGCGCAGATCATCAAGAGGGCGCCCGACGTAAAGAAATACGTCACCGGGAAGTATCTGCTGATGATCGAGAACGATCCGCAACTGAAGGCATTTGCGGAAAACAGCCAGGACTGAACTTATTTATCATTTGCAAGGAGCGCGAAGCCGTGCGCATTCGTTGCGGAAGTATGTTCCAGCTTCCAGGCTTCTCGACGGGTTAAATCCTAAGCATCATCTTGCCCTGATTTCGGCAACGTGAAATGAAAAACGGCCCCCTGAGGCGCGAAGTTGCTCGCCCCGAGTCGTCCGCCATGCGCTTCGATGATCGAGCGACAGATCGAGAGCCCCATCCCCAAACCGCCCGGCTTCGTGGTGTAAAAGGCGTCGAAAAGGTGCTCGAGTGTCCCCGGCACCAGTCCCGGACCCGAATCGCGCACTTCGACGAGCACGCTGGAAGGCTCCGCCTTCCTCGTGCTGATGAGCAACTCTCGCGTTCTGTCGCTCGTGACGCTCATAGCCTCAATTGCATTGATAGCCAGGTTGAGGATCACCTGTTGCAATTGGACCCGGTCGCCTTCCACAAGCGGCAAGCCCTCTGCGAGATCTGCCTGCACGGAAGTGCCGCTCCTCATCGCTTCGCCACGGACGAGCTCAATGACCTCGAGAATCGCCTCATTGACATCCAATCGTTCGCTCCGAGTCGGCGCCTTCTTGATGAGAGCGCGGATTCCGTCAATGACATCAGCCGCTCGATGTCCCGTCTCAACGATGGCCTCAAGCGTCTCGCGTACCTTGCCCAGTTCGGGCGATCGACGACCGAGAAAGCGTAGAGCAGCTTGGGCGTAGGCGACCGCGGCGCCGATGGGCTGTTTTACTTCGTGTGCGATGGAGGCCGTGAGCTGACCCATAGTGGCGACTCGGTTGGCGTGTGCGAGTTCCATCTGCACATCGCGGTATCGCTGCTCGCTTTCATGTGCCTCTGTTTCCACCCGCTTGCGCTCGGTCAGATCGAGCACGAAAGCGACACCTTGCTTCCCGTCTTCGTCGACGTTCGCTAGGCCGATCAGCACAGGGACACGGCTGCCATCTTTCCGGAAGAACTCCTTTTCGAAAGGTTCCAAGCTGCCGCACATCTTGAGCTGCGGAATCCACTTTCGTCTATCGAGACTAAGCCAGTCCGGCGGCGTCATATCGGTCCAACGCATGCGCCCCGAGACGAGATCCGCACGGTCGTGTCCGACCGTGCGAAGAAACGCGTCATTGGCCTCCAGAATCTGCCCTTCCAGCTCCCAGCTGAACACCCCGACGATGTTGGAGTCGACCAGCCGCCTTATTTTCGCTTCGCGGTCCCTCAGATCATCATAGAGGCGGATGTTCTCCAGCGAGATCGCCGCCTCGGAGGCCAGCAATGTGAGGACGGCCATCCTGGCGGGCGTGAAGACATGCCCGGTCAGATTGTTTTCGAAGTAGAGAGCTCCAACCAGTGTGGTCTGCTTAACCAAGGGTAGGCAGAGAATTGAACGTGCTTGATGCCGATGAATGTACTCATCGCTGGAGAACGGGTTCTCGCGTAAGACATCGTCCAGAAGAACGCGCGCCTTTGTCCGGACAACATAGTTGAGCACTGACACTGGAAGATCCGCAGCGGTTACGTTTGTTTGCCGCGGACCGACTGCCACCGCATCACTGCCGGTCGTGGCTTCCGCCACTATCTGATACTCATCACCTCGCGCAAGGATCAATAGACCTCGTTCAGCGCCCGCGTTCTCAATTGCTGTACGCATGAGAGTGTCGATCAATCTCTCCAGGGCGATCTCGCCCGATATGGCTTGTGAGAGTCTTATTACCGTAGCAAGATCCAGCTGTTCGACGGATGTCAGGATCGTGCTCGTCGGATCGCGCAGCGGCATTTCCGGTCTGAGATGCGGATTGAGGTTCTCGAGTTGCCGCACCTTGCCATCGGCCCCCCATTGCAGGTAGCAATCACGGGCGTCCCGCAAATACGCGTGTGCGATCTTATCGAAGCCATGTGCCAGGTAGAAGCGCGCAGCGAGCTCGTTGGCGAGAGCCTCGTTATGCACAAAACCATTTGCGCGCGCCGAGCGTATAGCCTGCTCGTACGAGCGCATGGCGTCGAAGTGGCGGCCTTCAATGCGTGCGATTTCCGCCCTCACCAGCGCGGCGCGGTTTTCGAAGTTTTCTGGACAATTCTCCGCCCATAGCTCGAGAAAGGTACGGTGAATCATCAGAACGTCAAAATGTTGGCGCTTCTCATCCGCAACCGCGGAATCCCAGCGCACCGCATGAGCGAGCGCACTGTAGAATCGAAACTCCGCCGTCTCGAAGTGCGACGTCGAACTCCAAAGCAGCCGTTCCGCCCTGTATGACGCGGCAACAGCGGCGGCATGCTCCCCAGCAAAGAAATGTGCTTGCACTTTTCGGACCCAATAGCGGAACTCGGGTGACGCTAGAATCCGGTTGCCGGCTAGGTGACGCTCGAATCGAAGCTCATCGAATTCCGGTTCGTCGAAGGAGCCGAATTTCCGCGTCAACCCGCGAAGCGTGCGGATAAATCCGAGCTGCGCAGTGAGGTTATCAATGACCAGGCCGAACCGAACCTTCTGTGCGAACTCGAGACTATTCTGGGTCTGACGCTGCACTTCCGCGAGCGGATCTCCCGCCGCGATAAGATTTGTGACCAGGTAGTTGCTGCCATAAGCCGCAAACGTGAGATCGCCTTTTTCGCTGGCAATATCGAAGGCGCGATTCAGCAGATCCCGGGCATTCCGGATATGTTCCATCCATGGCAAGACCATATTGCCAAAGCACATATACGTTCGCGCCTGGTAACGTGTTAATCCACGTTTTTCGACCAGCTCGTATCCTAGCCGACCAAAGTTCCATCCAGCCTTGTAGTTGCCGAAGCGTGGTCCAGCGATGATGGCAAACCATACATAAGCGAAGCACGACGCATCGCTGTTACCGTGCTCGAGACTCAGATTAATCATCCGGCAGATGACAAGTGAAGAAAGGTTCTCGTCAGCGATAAAGACCGCTGACATAATTCTTGTCAGAACATCCATGGTCGAGAGAGAAGTGGGGTTCGTCATTAAGGGCAGCTGGATAAGGCTCTCGATCGCACGACTTCCGAGCAGCGACCAGACATAGTCGTATTCTCGCCGGGCCTCCTCTTCCGTCGGATGCGCGGACCAGTCGATGCCAAGATATCGAAGGTAGTCGAGACAAACGGCGACCGCGCGGTCAAAATCATCCAAGATCGTGTATAGATCTACGCGTAAGCATGTAACGACGGCAAGTTCGATCGTGCTCATGGCACGCGTTGAAAGCATGGCCAACCGATTCTCTGCAGCCATGGATTGGCCGGTCAGGAACTCGCATTCGGCACTGTGCAGTTCTATCGAGAAGACGAGATCACGCTGGCGTTCCCAGGCCTCCTCGGCCAGCAGCTCGGCGCCAGCCATGAAATACGTGAGCGCTGCGGCGTGGGCCGCAGACGCCTTCGCACGTTGCCCGGCGATCAGGTTGAGCTTTGCCACTTGCTCCCGTTCGTCAAGCGAGCTGATCAGGCCCGCGGCGCGGTTAAACTGATTGACTATCTCGAAGATCGCATCCTCTTGCCTTTCGGGAGGGATGTGGGACAGCAGAAGGCGTCCAATTCGCAGATGCGCCGCGGCGCGCGATTCCTCCGGAATCACGGAATACGCTGCCTCCTGGACACGATCATGGAGAAATCGATAGGCATGCTCGGAAGAGAGGACGAGCCCGGCTTGGACGGCTTCGCGCAAGGCGTCGTGAATTTCCTCCTCCGAAGCCGCACAAATCACTGCAAGAAGTTTGGAGTCCGCGCTGTTGCCCAGGCAGGCAAGCTGCTGTAAGGCGTTCTGCGCTTCTGCGGGCAGCCGGTGCAATTTTTCCACCATGAGGTCCAGCACATTATCGGTGTACCCCTTGGCGTGGATTCGTTCGAGATCCCAAGACCATCGCGCTTCGCGACTACGGAAAGTGAGCAAGCCCTCTTCAGCGAGAGAGGATAAAAACTGAATGGCGAAGAATGGATTGCCCGCCGTCTTCTCGTGCAGTAGCCGCGCGAGCGGCGCGGCTCTGTCTGGCTCGCAGCGAAGCGAATCCTCAATCAACTGTTTCAGGTCTTCACGAGCCATTGGCGCAAGAACGACCTCCTGCACGCGTGCTCCAGCGTTGCGAATCGCTTCGAGCTTGCGCGTCAGCGGATGGGTTGAATCGACCTCGTTGTCTCGATAGGCGCCAATCAACATCAGATGCCGCATATCCCGGTGGCTCAACAGGTCCTCGATCAAATCGAGGGTGGCCGCATCGAGCCATTGCAAGTCATCGAGGAAGAGAACTAGTGGATGTTCCGGTCGTGCGAATACGCTTATGAATCGCCGGAAGACCAGCTGGAAGCGACGTTGGGCATCTTGTGGCGGAAAAGCGGGGACCGGCGATTGCTCTCCGATAACAAACTTCAATTCAGGAACGAGATCGACCATAAGGAGCCCGTTTGTGCCGAGCGCCTTTTTCAGGGCATCGCGCCAGTCCCGCAGCTCGGCTTCGCTTTTGCTCAGGAGGGGACGGACAAGGCTCTGCAACGCTTGCACCAACGTCGCATAAGGTATGTCACGCTTGTACTGGTCGAACTTGCCCGAGGCAAAAAGGCCGCGCGGTGAAACGAATACCTTCTGCAGCTCATTGACGACGGAAGACTTGCCGATCCCAGAGTAACCGGACACCAGTACTAATTCCGGGGTGCCACTCGCTACGACGCGGTTGAAGGAGGCGAGCAGGGCGCCGGTTTCGGATGCTCGCCCATACAGTTTTTCAGGAATCAGTAGCCGATCTGGCGTGTCGTGCTCGCCAAGCGGAAATGCGCTGATGTGGCACCGAGCTTCCCATTCGGCAAGACCGCGCCGCAAGTCACTGTCGACGCCGGCCGCCGTCTGGTAGCGGTCCTCCGCCGTCTTGGCGAGGAGCTTCATGATGATCGCGGAGACAGGGGCTGGAACATTCTCCAAGCGCTCGATCGGCGCTACCGCCTTTCTCGCGATATGGCAATGAACCCACTCCATGGGATCGGAAGCCGTAAATGGAAGACTGCCGGTCAGCATTTGGTAGAACGTGACCCCAAGGGAGTAGAGGTCACTCCGGGAATCGATCGATCGGTTCATCCGTCCGGTCTGTTCCGGCGCCATGTAGGCGAGTGTGCCCGCGATGATTTCGGGAGGATCTGGCGGCTGGCGCTGACGCGGGAGGCGCGACGCAATTCCGAAGCCGGTCAGCCACGCACGGCCAGACGCAGAATCGACAAGGACATGTTTTGGCTTGATGTCCTTGTGAAGGAGACCCCTTTCGTGTAAACGGCAAACTGCAGCCGACAGCGCGACTGCAAGGCGCAAGAAGATGCCAATGTCCATGGGGGCGCCGATAAGGCGGTCGAGCGGCTCGCCCCCAGGGTCCTTGAGCAAAAGTATCGCCCCGCCGCGTTCTCGCAACAGCTCAAGCGGTCGCGCCGCCCACGCCTCGTCAAGGTCGCCCCGCAGCCCATACTCGTTGGTGACACGGTTGAGGTAGTCGGGCGTCGGGTGCTCTGCGGCAGAAAGCATGACGAGAACGCCATGCCCGTCGCCCTTCGCGCCGCGCGCTTTCCTGTAAACGACACGTTGGTCGTCCTGCCATAACACCTCCTCCGCGGTGAATTTCTCAAGCGACATCATCGATCCGGCCACGCTGGGGTGATTGATATTCCCTTCGACGGGAAAGCCTAGCGAAGAACCCCTGACGCCTGAAATCAACCAAAATTGCGCGTGCCGTTCAAGTTCAGTGGCCGCTAGACCCAGACGGGGCGACCTCAACCGCCGGGGTAATGGAACTCTGGACCGCGCGAGGATACGCGGGTGCGCCGCGCCGTGGCCGCACGTCCGGCCATCGAGAGGACTAACGACCCCAGCTGGTCATCGCGCCAACCGGGTGGAAGTCAGACTGACTGATAGTACTCTGCGGTCGGGAGAGCCGGCTACATGGGGAAGCGGTCAGCGGTAGTTGAATTGTTCTTGGGCGACATGGGCTCCATGCAACGGGAGTTACGGCCTTCTACTCAGAGAGAAGATCAGCTGACCATGGAAACGAAACTTGAACAGATAGCAGTGAAAGCTGTGAACCAACTGCCGAAGAGCGTGGTGCGGGAAATCCGCACGCCACGTTCTGTGGGAGCCGGGGGCGGGCGACCGCCTCCGGCGACCCGGTGGGGCGCGAGGTAACTCGCGTCCCTACCGCGAAAGAGGGTAGGGCGCAGATCGACTTCCGTTTTTGGACCCCGTTGCGGACATTGATCTGCTCATAAGACAACATTGCTGTCACACCAAATCTCGTTTTTCTGAATACCGTTCCAGGAATGTTTGAAGCAAGCCGGAGTTAACACGTTCGGCTGGATTGGGAGCTCGAAGGCGTAGCATGCAGGAGGTTCCTATGACTAACTTGATGATCAGGATTGTGACGCTGGCAACGTGTTCGATTGCGCTGATCGCTGCGTTCTCGGTCACTCCGGTTGTTGCGGCCGGGGGCAGCGATCTAGGCGGCGGTGAGGCAAACTATAGCGGGATGGACCAACGCTCCGCTTATCCGCCTTCGTCATACCCGAAGCGATCGGGCACCAAGGCCACTCACGCCCCCAAGGCCAAGAAAGCCAAGCAGTCCCTTTTCGACGACCCCGCCTTCGCTCATGGGTACCGCGCCGCCCACACGACAATCTATGACCGCAACGATTATGCTGGCGCGATTGAGCAGCTAAAGGCGCTCGGCCATGACGACAACGCAGGTGTCGCCAATCTGATCGGCTACTCCTATCGCAAGCTCGGCGACTACAAGGTTTCGCAAGTCTGGTACGAGCGCGCCCTGAAAGCAGATCCGAACCATGTGCTGACCTGGCAATATTACGGTCTGTGGCAGATCGAGCAGGGCAACCGCGATCAAGCGCTCTATCATTTGAGTCGGATCGCGGCGATTTGCGGGACGGGCTGCGAGGAGTATAGGTCGTTGGCTGCCGCGCTAGAGAAACCGCCCGGCACCGGCCTGGTTTATTAGGACGCTTTGCAGCGGCGGTCAGCGCTCGGCGCTAACGCGATGGTTGAGGCCATGTCTGTTCATGGCAGATTTTGTTGCAAAAGTCGAAAATCGAACCACTCCGAAAATTCCGCAAAAGTTGATTTTTAGCCGACTCCGCCACTGCAATACTCCGTAGCGTCGATACGAAACTCGATGGTCGTTTTTCTGAGAAACGTGTGGTCCCTCACGTCGCCACGCACGAAACGCATCAGCGGCCCCCTAAAAATTCGGTCGTCACCGCCAAAAGACTTTTTCAACACTATCGGCACGAACCGGACCTGCCAACCGAATTGAGCGCGTCCGGTATCGGAGTGTAAAGCGGAAAACATCTACTCGGGAAGAGTATTTCGCTTTTTTGACCCCCATTACCAGACATCGATCTCCTCGTTCAAACGAGATATACTGATGCCACGCTTGGTGTTTAATCGGACCTTGGAACCGGAACGATGGAGCATTTGTCACTGGCGCGTGCGCAGCCGCAGGAAACCTTGCCAGCCTAGCCTTTTCAGAGGCGGCGACGCTTCCTTAATCGTCGTAAGCTGTCTCAGTGGGCAGAAATGCGGTGAACTACGGCAGCCTGTGATGGGGATGGCGAAGCTGTTTGAGCTTCGTGCCGCGCGTTCCAGCCGCTGCGAAGAGTCCCTCCGATGATGAAGCCGGCCGTAATTGTCCCAGAGGATCAGCCTTTCACCCTTGCGAACTTATCGCCGGGCCGGTCGCAGAGACGGCTTGCCCTTGCGGTCGCGCTCGCCTTCCTTGGCGCCCTTTTCATCTCGGCAGGGACGCTCTCGAACATTCAGCTGGGGCGGATCGACGCCTTCGTCCCGGCCTATGGCACGGCGATCTTCGTGAATGACTTGATCACCGCGGTCCTGCTGTTCAATCAGTTCGCCATCCTGCGTTCGCGTGCCCTCCTCGCAATCTCAAGTGGGTATCTCTTCACAGCGCTCATGGTCATCCCATGGATGCTGACCTTTCCGGGGCTGTTCACGCCAGGTGGCCTGCTTGGCGCGGGGCTACAGAGCACGCATTGGCTCTACGTTCTGCAGTACGCCGGCTTTCCTACGTTCGTCATCGCATATGTCCTTTTGAAGGATGCCGATCCGCCCAAGCAATTGTGGGATGGCTCAGTGGGCACGACCATCCTTTCGAGTGTAGCGATATCCGCAGCCGTCGTGTGCGCCGTGACAGTTCTTGTCATAGCGGGTGATGCATACTTGCCCCGCGTCTCAATCGATCCGGTCCATTTTTCTACCCTCTGGCTCTATCTTGCTAGTTGTCTAATCCTGTGGAACGCACTTGCACTCATTTTGCTCTGGATCCGCCAACGTTCGGTGCTCGATCTGTGGCTGATGGTGGTTGTTTGCGCGTACGCAATTGAGATCTATCTGGTCTCGTTTCCCGGTCTAGCCCGGTTCAGCGCCAGCTGGTATGCTGGCCGGGTCTTCGGGTTCGTGTCCAGCATTCTTGTACTCTTTGTCCTGTTGCATGAGATAACGACGCTTTACGCGCAACTGTTCCGCGCGGTCTTGGCGCAACGTCGCGAACGTGAGGCGCGGCTGATGACCGGCGACGCGGTCTCGGCTTCAATTGCCCACGAAGTCAAACAGCCACTAGGGGCGATCTTAGCCAGTGCGAACGCGGGATTGAATTGGCTTGATCGTGGCGAGCCTGACCTCGATCGTGTCGGGGATGCATTGCGGCTCGTCGTGACCGCCGGACACCGTGCGGACGCCGTGATCGAAAATATCCGAGCGCATTTCAAGATGGGTGCCCGGACCCGCACTTCGCTTGATATCGACTATGTCATTCAGGAAGCTTTGGCCGTCGTTCGCGACAAACTGCAGACACATCGCGTCGCCGTTCAAGCCAACCCTAACGAACGGCTGCCGCGGATAAGAGGCGAACAGATTCAGCTCCAGCAAGTGCTAGTGAATTTGATTACGAACGCAATTGACTCCATGGCCACGAAGAATGGGGAGCGGGTGCTATCCATAAGGTCTGAAGTCCATCACTCTGGATTTGTGATGGTGTCGGTGGAAGACACGGGGAAAGGCCTCGAGGCCGGCGCCGTGGATCGGATATTCAACCCAATGTTCACGACCAAAACGCACGGCATGGGCATGGGGCTATCGATCTGCCGGTCGATTATCGAGGCGCATGAAGGGCGATTGTGGGTGACCGCCGATAAGGGCCGCGGCGCCATTTTTCACTTCACGGTGCCTGTAGATCCGGGCAGCCCATCCTAGTCGGGCCGACCCCATCCGTGTCACGGTCGCCCGCGAATGCTTAGGTGATCTTCTGCGCCGCCTAAGTCCGACTATGGCACTTCGCGTCGTTTCGCTGCGATGCAACGAATCGTCGGCTGTCGGGGACACAGCGGACTCGGGCAGTCAGTCCGATCGGCGCATTTATGCGTTCACGGCCTGGCCGTGAAACTTCAGGGCGACGGCGCGCAGCTGGCTCCGCCGCGCCAGCGGAGATAGGGAATGGAGGAGTGATGTCGATCGCAGCTCACAGCAGAACCGCGGGCGACACTGGCGCCAAGGCGCGGCTCCCGATGCTGGCGCCGCCACTCGCGGCGCTGCTCTACCCCTTCGCCCTCAAGGGCTTCAACGCCAGCGTCACGCGCATCCCGGATGTCGGTGCGGGCACCTTTGCCTTGTCGTGGCTGAGCGCGGCGGTGTACCTTGCGCTGGCCTTCGCGGTGCCGCTGATCGCTATGCTCGCCGCGACTTCCTGGTGCTCCACATCACCAACCACTTGATGTTCCCCGCGGGCGCAGAAACGTACGACGCGGTGATGAAAGTGTTCCGCCATGTCTATCGCACCGGCATCGTGCAGCCGCTGGTGGTTGTCCCTGTCGGAAACCTAATCCGGCTGGCAAGTGAGGCCGAATCGCGCAATGTTTCTGGCTTATGAGAGAAGCTTGCAGCTTGGTCTGGTCGGTGCTGGTCCTATTGTTCCAGTCGCGGGCCTCGTTGGGAGCTGAGATCCTGGTCCTTCGTCATCAGCTTAACATCCAGCGACGGCACCTGCCAAAGAGACTGACTTTGAGTGCCATGGATCGCCTGATCTGGCGCCGTCGCGGAGTTGGTAGGAATTAGGGTTGGCGTAGTCTCCGGGGTGATGAACCTCGAATCATCCGGCGTTGAAGCGCCGGACTGGAG
Organism: Bradyrhizobium erythrophlei; assembly: GCA_900129675.1. Taxonomy (GTDB): domain Bacteria; phylum Pseudomonadota; class Alphaproteobacteria; order Rhizobiales; family Xanthobacteraceae; genus Bradyrhizobium; species Bradyrhizobium erythrophlei_A. The sequence goes on from FSRD01000001.1 coordinate 6,218,724, forward strand.
ACCACGCCATGAACAAGTCTATCACGACGCCTGAATCCTTGCAGCCTGCGACCGAGCTGGCTGTTGATCTTTTCGACAACTGGTTTGACCCGATCGAGACCGAGGTGCGGGCTCGATCGCGGCAGTTCATCGAAGAACTGATCCGGAGCGAACTCGATGCTGCGCTGTCACGGCCGCGTTACGGACGCAGCCAGATGGCCGGCAATGAAGCAAAAGCTGGCGTCACGGGCCATCGCCACGGCAGCCGGAAGCGGTCGCTGACGGGCACGTTCGGGCCGATCGAGATCGCGGTGCCGCGGGCCCGGCTGACCACGTCCGAGGGCGGGACTGCGGAATGGAAGAGCCAAGCACTGCGGGCGTATCAGCGGCGCACGCTTGCCGCCGACGCGCTGATCGCGGGCAGCTATCTGGCCGGCACCAATACGCGGCGGGTGCGTCGCGCGCTGGCGGCCCTGTTCGGCGGGACGGTCGGCAAGGACACGGTGAGCCGGACCTGGCGCAAGGTGAAGAGCGACTGGGACGCCTGGAACAGCCGTTCGCTGGCCGACGAGCCGATCGTACGACTGATCCTCGACGGCACCGTCGTGCGCGTCCGGCTCGACCGCAAGGCGACCTCGATCTCGCTGCTCGTGGTGCTTGGCGTGCGCGCCGATGGCCAAAAAGTGCTGCTCGCGATCAGGAGCATGGGCGGCGAGAGCGCCGAAGCCTGGCGCACGGTGCTCGGCGATCTCATCAAGCGCGGGCTCAGGCGTCCCGAGTTTCTCATCGTCGATGGCGCGCCGGGGCTCGACAAGGCCATTGCCGCGGTCTGGGACGGAGTGCTGGTGCAGCGCTGCACCGTCCACAAGCACAGAAACCTGCTCGCCCATGCCCCAGAGCGCCTGCATGAGGAGATCACCGCCGACTACAACGACATGATCTATGCGACGACCCCCGAGGAGATCGCAACTCGCCGCAAGGCCTTCATCCGCAAATGGCGGTTGAAGCATCGCGCCGTTGCCGACAGCCTGGAGGAAGCGGCAGATCGTTTGTTCACCTTCGCGCGCCTGCCGCCGAGCCAATGGCGCAGCCTCCGCACGACCAATGCGATCGAGCGCCTGCACGAAGAATTCAAGCGGCGGATCAAAACCCAAACCGTGCTGCCGTCAGCAGACACCGCCGCGATGATGTTCTGGGCGCTGCTCGCCTCGGGACAGATCAGTATGCGAAAGGTCGATGGCTGGCAGACCCTCGCCACAAAACCCAGCGATCAACCGATTGACCTCGCCGCCTGAACCGATACTTTCATGTTACCCGGAGAATGCGCCTCAGCGAATCCCAACCACATTCCGGACGGCACCCCTGATCTTTGTTGGGCTGTCTCGTTTGGCGCCAAGTACCCTCAATGCGCTAACGATTGTGAAGCCGGAGACGGTCCGTTGGCATCGTGCCGGGTTCAGATCGTACTGGCGCTGGAAATCACGACCTTGTTCCGGCCGACCGACAGTTGCGGTCGAGATACGACGGCTGATCCGCGAGATGAGCATTGCCAATCCTCTGTGGGGAGCGCCTCGGATCCATGGCGAGTTGCTTAAGCTCGGCGCCGATATCGGCCAGACCAGCGTGGCCAAGTACATGGTCAGGCGAAGACACCCGCCGTCCCAAGGCTGGAGAACCTTTATCCGCAATCATGCCGACGGCATCGCGGCGATGGATATGTTCGTCGTGCCGACAATCTCGTTTCGCCTGCTCTATGGATTGCTGATCATGGGGCACGGCCGGCGACATATTCTGTGGTTTGGCGTCACAGCGCATCCAACCGCAGAATGGATCGCAAATCAGGTCACGGAAGCCTGCGGGTGGGAACAGGTTCCCCGCTATCTCATTCGTGACCGGGACGGGGCCTATGGTGAGGTCTTTATCCGCAGACTCCGATCGATAGGCATTCGCGACCGGCCAACATCGCCGCGTTCCGAGTTGAGGGTTATATCGCAGGTGCGGCCGACTGGCTGGCGGACGATGCGCAACGGCTTCTAGCCTACTATTCCTCTACCTAGCCGGCCAGATCGGACCTGTGGGAGCGTCTGCCTCAAGCGACCAACCCGAGCGGCTCGATCGTCCCGTCGCTTGCGGAGCCGACGTACGCTCCTCCGGCGGGTTGAGAAAGGCTCAATGGCTGCAAACTTGGGCCAAGCCCGCGATAGGATTGCGGTTGGTCTTGAGCTCCTGCGCTAGACGATCTTGGACCGCGTCTTAATCGGAACCAAATCAGGAAGGCTCGGCGTCTCGCTGATATCCCTGAAGCTTTCGTTCCGGCTAACCGTCCCACCGATGCCTGCGGCCAGCAAACCACCCACGCGGGAGGCAACGGACAAGCGACAAAGTACGAAGCCATAGCGATCGCAATCGTCAACAATCCTGATACCGATCAAGAAACACTGTGGCGAGTTCGATGTCTCTTATGCCGTGGTCTTTAAGGCACTGAACGAGTACGTCAACGTCAGCAAAACGCTAACGCTGAAAAGGGAGAGAGCAGACGCACTACCGCTGCTCTCTCCAATCCCAGAGGGTCGACCGTGGGATTGGGCGAAGGGTGAACCTCTGGTGCTCTCAGGGTGCAATGGGACCTACCCTGAGCATTCGTGAAGCTGCGTTCTTCTTTACCTTAGCCCCAAGAATTCTTCTTGGTTGGCAGCAGCAACGGAAGTCCGGAGCAATACATTTTGCGAGTTCGTCATGCTAAGCCGACGTGACCATTGCAGACTTCGATCTCATCTGAGATGCCTTGCGATCATGCCATCGACTGAGATCACGCCCGGCCCGCGGGTCATGAGTATGAGGAAGCACGCTGCCCAAGTGCCGTGAGTAGGCCACGCATCCGGATACACGAAGATTTCGATGATCAACGTCATGATCAGAAGCGCCGATGCAGCGAACCGCGTAGCCAATCCTATTACGAGCAGAATGGGAAAGAAGTGCTCCGCCGTAGCCGCCAGATAGGCTGCGACCGTGGGGTCAACTAGGGGCAGCTGGTACTCATTGCGAAATAACTCGATCGCGGAGGCGGAGATATGCCAGCCGTCGAGCTTGGTCTGGCCCGACTGCCAGAACACGCCGCCGACTGAAATACGGGTAATTAACGCAATCAGTGCGTACGGTATGCTTGCCATCAGAGCTTGGAGCTGTCGGCCAAACCCGACAGCAGCGGAAAACAGTGAGCCACGTTGCTTAGCAGTCATTGCCGGCCATCCCTTCTCATGCACGCCACTGGTCGGCATGCCAGCGGCTGGTCTGCCACAAGGAAAAATCGCAAGAGCACGCCAGCAAAGCGATGGCCGTCCGGCAGATTTGGCAATAACGCGGTCACTCTAGCTGTTGCAGGAATTCGAACGAGACAATCCATCTGAGAGGCCTTACATCCACGCGGCGCCGAAGCAATCCCAACCAAACCCAGTAGAGGCGCGCACATGAGGTGCACGCCTCCTGCAGGAATCAGGATTTGATTGTCAAGGAGCCGACCCCTTTCGGCGTTTGAATGGTCGTGCAAGTGCCCTTCGGCACGTACTTCCACGCATTTCCTTGGTAGTCGGCCTTTGACGTGCCAGCGCACGTGGTGCCTGGACCCGCGGCACAATCGTTTTTTCCCGCAAGCGACACGCCGTAGCATTTTTCTGAGTCCGCCTGCGCGGACTGCGCCGAGGCCGATACGGCCGCCAGCGCGAGTGCGGTCGCGAACGAGCCAGCGAGCGTCGCTGCAGTGAGAGAGGCCTTGACCATGTGTAGTGTCCTTTCGCTAGGATGATGCAGGTAGACTTCCAATGTGTTCCAACGCAATCGGACCCCCGAGCGCGTCAGCTGTGTTCCAGTATTCGCGATATGACTTAGTCAGGTTACGCCGAGCTTGCGCGAGTGCCGTCACAACGACGTGACCCAGCCGTGTTGGAGTTGATGTCCGTATTTCAACCGAAGCGTCGCCATGGCGCGGTGGACAGAGACCTTCAATGCGTCGATGCTCGAGCCACTCGCCTCCGCAGCTTCCTTCAACGACATCTCACGCAACTTCAGCAACTGGATGGCCGTTCGCTGATGGGGAGGCAAACACTCGATTGCGCGCTTCAGCCCTTCCGGATTTCCGTAGGACTCAGCTTCCATATTCGGTTCGGCAAATGTGACGGACAACTCTTCAAGCTCGTTTTGGCGAGCGGCTTGGCGGTGATACCGGCGGGCCGCATCAGCCAGCCGATGCCGTGTAATGGCCATTAGCCAAGGCATGAAAGGACGCTCTGGATCATAGGTGTCGCGTACCGAGTGTAGAGACAGGAGTATTTCCTGTACGAGGTCCTCTATGTCGGCTGCCTGAAGGAATTTGCGCTGCTTCGAGATAATCTGTCCTAACCGAGGCCTGATTGCTCCCAGCAGTTCAGCATAGGCACGAGCGTCCCCAACCTGCGCGGACCGCATTAGGCCTCTAAGCTGCGGATCTTGCAGCCCTAGTCTCTTCGCTGCTCGTCCGGGAATCGAGGCGTCGCCATCCGTCTTCAGTTCGGGAGGGGAAGCAAAAGCGAGACTGGTGGCAAGCATGGCAACACTCCTTGCGGGAGGCTCTGGGCAAGCAACTCCGCTTTGGCGTTACCTAACTCTTTGAGGTAAGGGGCTTAATGTCCGCGCGGATCAAACACATGCTCATTCGTCTCATCGGGCGCGTTGGGTTGGCACCGCGTGGTGGTCCGAGACGAAAACATACGTAAGTCCGTTTCCCGCTCTCCCGGCGTAACCTTTTGGCTCGAGCCGACGAAGATACACGACGGTCTCGAGAGGTTTCAGCGCGAACTCGAAAGAAACGGATCGGTCGAAGCTCCCCGGAAGCTTCATTGGCTCGGAATAGGACACGTCCGGTCGGCGGAGGCGAGTAGGATTCATGTCACGGCAGCTTGGTACCTCGGACTACATTCTGCCCCGCGTCGGTGTCGGCCTCAAACCGGAACATTACGAAACCATCCTCAAGACGCGCCCCCCCCGAATCGGCTTCTTCGAGATCCATGCCGAGAACTACATGGGGGCGGGGGGGCCTCCTCACCGCTATCTCAGCGAAATACGGCGCCACTACCCGTTGTCCCTGCATGGCGTCGGCCTCTCGATAGGCGGTGCCGGTCCCCTCAATCGCGAGCACCTGGGAAGGCTCGCGCTGCTCGTGGAGCGTTACACACCAGGCCTGTTCTCCGAGCACCTCGCCTGGTCCACGCACGAGTCGTCGTTCTTCAATGACCTTCTACCTGTACCGTACACGGCGGAAGCTCTTGATCGCGCGTGCGAGCACATCGACCAGGTACAGGAGGCGCTCGGACGTCAGATGCTGCTGGAGAATCCGTCGACGTATCTGAGCTTTGCCGAGAGCACGTATTCAGAGATTGATTTTATAGCCGAAGTGGTGCGCCGCACGGGATGCGGCCTCTTACTCGACGTCAATAACGTCTACGTCTCGTCGGTCAATCAGGAGTGGGACGCGAGGAGCTATATCGACCATTACCCACTGACGCATGTCCGAGAGATTCACCTGGCCGGCCACGCAAGGCAGACCGATGAAGAGGGGCGGCCGCTATTGATTGATACCCATGACCGGCCGGTGGACGAAATCGTCTGGGCGCTGTTTGCCCATGCAATCGAGCGGCTCGGTCCCACGCCTACCTTGATTGAGTGGGATACAAACGTTCCTGAATGGCAAGATCTCGAAGCTGAGGTTGAGCGCGCAGAGGCGATCATTAGCACGTCATACGGTAGGGAGTATCGCCGTGCGGTTGGCTGACCGACAGTATGATTTTTCCGCGGCGGTGATCAATCCGGAGGCCGAGATGCCGCCTGGTCTGTTAGGCCCCAGTCGCGAGCCGAGCCGGAAACGATTTGCGGTTTACCGAAACAATGTCATAGTCGGGTTGATCGAGGCGCTCCGAGCCCACTTTCCGGCGACGTGCCGTATTGTTGGTGATGAGTTCTTCTGGGCCATGGCTCGGGATTACGTGCTCTTGGAGCCGCCGACCTCTCCGATTCTTGTCCATTATGGCGATCGCTTTCCCGACTTCATTGCGCAGTTCGAGCCGGCCGGTACCTTGCCGTACCTGGCGGACGTCGCTCGCATCGAGCGCGCATGGACCGAAGCCTATCACGCTCCCGACCAGCAAGCCCTCGGTGCAGATGGGCTTGCCGGAACCCCAAGCTATCAAATCTCCGACCTCTGTCTAATGCTGCATCCGTCGCTGCGCATCGTCCGCTCACGATTCCCGTCCGTCAGGATATGGCGAATGAATGTCGGAGATGGCTTACCCTCGCCCGTCGATCTCGAATCGGGCGTAGAGGATGCGTTGGTCGTGCGACCGAACGGAAATGTAGACGTCCGCTCGCTTCCCCCGGGCGTTGCGAGCTTCGTTAGTTCCCTTGCAGAAGGGAAGACGCTCATGAGGGCGACAGAGGCTGCTTTGAACGAATCGTGCTCTTTCGAGCTGTCGTCCAATCTCGCAGTACTTATCGCGGCAGGCGTCTTTGTCGGATATCGATTCGCGGCGGATGCTACCCGATAACTTGATCCGATCGTCTTCGACTTTCACCCAGTCGTCAGCTGGATGCCTGGGCGTCATCGTGACGGAAGTGACCGGATAGGTACACCCGGACATCAAACGCTCGTGAACACGCGTAACCTCCGGCGTGCCGAGAAACGAATGAGTCTTTGCCTTCGACTGGGCGCGACTGCCCCGTCACTGTTGGGCTTCATGGAGATAAAGGAAAGTGCGAATGTCAAAGTCGTCGAAACGAACCTCTGGTCGTCTCGCGTCCATCATGGTCGCGGTCTCGGTGATAACTCTGTCGCTACTGAATGGCGGCGGGGCGTATGCTTACGACGAAACGTCTCACAGCGCGCAAAACGTCGACACCAAAGGCGTGGGACTTCACGGTTACGATCCGGTTGCCTACTTCACTGTGGGCAAACCCACGGCAGGGTCGGAGAAATTTGAAGCGACGTATGAGGGCGTTCGCTATCGGTTTTCGAATGCCGCGAACCGCGAGGCGTTCACCAAAGAGCCAGCCAAGTATGCGCCGGCGTACGGCGGCTTTTGTGCCATGGGCGCCTCGCTCGGCAAGAAGTTCGACGGCGACCCGAATTACTGGAAAATCGTCAACGGCAAGCTCTATGTGAATGTCAACGCGGACGTGGACAAGGCTTGGAAGGAGGATCCTGCCGCCAACATTTCAAAGGGCAATCAGAACTGGCCTGAAATTAAGGACAAGACCCCGAAAGATCTGTTGTGAACTTCGTGCCGTGCCCCTGCCGCCAGGCAGGGGCGCGGCAGCGCCTTTCTGCGTTTCCGATATGAACGGTTCAAAACAGACCGCGCATGCCGTGGGCGGTGATTTGCTTGAATATCTCGTCGCGCCCCAGCGAGTCCCGTTATGAATAGCATCGATGGCGCGATCCACCGGAGACCGTCGAAGTGGACTGCTGCGCGAGGATCGCATTGGCAGGGGAAGTGCGATTGCCGAGCCCCAAATCAAGCTTACGTCGCCCACGTGGGCGAGTGTGGTTCAGCCGGTGGCTGAGCAGATACTGGATGCTCGATCCCGCCATATGCGTGTCGGCATAGACGATCTTATCAAATTTGGAGTGCTCATGGTGGCCATGGACTGGCTCAGCCGTCTCTTTCAGATGATGCCGGTGAGCGGCAGGCTCGATCTGCGCTGCTCCTATGGAGCGCCCTGGCGCATCGATCAGGGGCCCGGCGAGATCGGCGAAATTCCCTATCACGCCATCATTGCAGGATCGGCGGTGCTCGAGAGTCCGGGTGGGGGTCGGTCGCTACAGCTAAAGCCTGGCGACATCCTGCTGCTTCCTGGAAATCCGCATCACGTTCTTCACGATGGAAGCGGCGCGACACCAGCTCCGCCGCTAAATCGGTCAAGCCGCAATCTCACGATCAGCGAGAATGCCGGCACGGGCGAGCGACTCGACATGCTTTGCGGTCACTTCGTCATCAGGCCGCCTTATGACCGCTTATTGCGCAGCTATTTGCCACCCCACCTTGTGGTGCACGCCAGCGCTCACGGTGCCGAGGAGGGACGCTCCGGCACAGCCGCACAATTGGCCAGCCTGGTCGCGTGGATGCGCAGCGAAGCGACAGGAAATCACCTCGGCGGGGTTGCGATACTGAACGCGTTGTCCACGACGATGTTCGCGCTGGTGCTGCGGCTTGCGAGCGAATTGAATGATGCTCTGCCGGGACTTATCGCGCTCGCCGGGGATCCCCGTCTCGCGCCGGCGCTGGTAGCGCTCTTTAACGAGCCGGCGCGGGCGTGGTCCCTACCTGAGCTCGCGAAGCTGTGTAACATGTCGCGCGCGACGCTCGTGCGCCAGTTCCAGGAGAAGCTGGGGCGATCGGCCAGCGATCTCTTGACCGACATCCGGATGACGCTTGCGGCCAATGAATTGAGGAAGCCATCCATGTCCACCGGAGCGGTGGCGGACGCGGTGGGTTATCAGTCCGAGGCCGCCTTCCAGCGCGCATTCAAGAATAACATGGGTTTAACTCCGGCCCAGTGGCGGAAAATGCAGATGCTGTCCGGCGAGCACATTGACAGCGCGATGTGTCTACCAAACCCGGATGGTAGCAAGCACGCACAAGCTCGACTGCAATGCACTGCACCAGAAGCAATAAGTGAAACTAACGAGCATATCTACGATCCCTACAAGCATTAGCGGTTTAGGTGCTCCCGAGTATTGACCATGGGAACGGAGTTGCTTTCAGAGCCTCCCACAAGGAGTGTGTCGCCATGTCCATTTCTCTTGAGGCGGTTAAGCCCGCTGTCAACACGAGCAGCACCCATGCGGTCGAGAGGGTGATCAACAATCCCAGGCGGACGAAGCGTTTGATCAAATACGCTGTCGCCGTCGCAGCAAGGCTCGTCATGTTCAGCGTGCTTTCGCCCATCGGGGCTGCGGCACACCAGGAGGACGTTTGGACCATCACAGCCACAGCTACGTCAATGAGCGACGAGGGCTATGTTGAGGCGGTTACGCATGACCGGAACGACATTATTGACGGCTCAACGCGGCAACTGCGTCGCCCCTAAGGCTGCCTAGGGGTGCCACGCCACACGGCCGGCGTGTCTTCAACGGAAGGAACTTCATGCTTTACGTCCGCATTCTCGGATTTGTCAGTTTGTTGCTGTCACTAATCGGAGGGGCCGCGGCGGGGGCCGCCGGCGTCAAATCGCCCGACGAGGTCTTCCGGCTTCACGCAGAACGGACAGACAGCGGAGGGGTCAAGCTGGGTTGGATCATCGCGCCCGGTCACTATCTCTACCGAGACCGGATTGCGGCGGTGGTGAACGGCCGCCCCGTTCGGATCGACACCGAGCCGGGCGAATCCAAGGACGATCCGAATTTCGGACCCACCGAGATCTATCGTCAATCGGCCGGTGCCGTGGTGGCTCCGGAGCCTGTATCTGCGGGCGGTCGGTTGATCGTCACCTATCAAGGGTGCGCCGAGAACACTCTATGCTATCCACCGATCTCGAAATCGGTGGATCTGTCGACCCTGTTGGTCGAAGACGCGCCCGAACGGGACTCCGATCCCGCGCCCCCGACGCAGGTAGCGAAAGAACAGCGACAGGCGGCAGGAGCGTCCGTTCCGGCCGCAACGGTCGGGATCCAGTCGGAATCCGCAACATTGCTCGGCCAGAGCCTTTTCTCGACTCTGGCTGCCTTTGTTGGTTTCGGAATCTTGCTGTCCCTGACCCCGTGCGTGTTTCCGATGATTCCGATCATGTCGGGGATGCTGGCGCGCTCGGGCGGAGATCTCTCCGCGCGTCGAAGCTTCATACTTTCCGCCGCTTACGTACTTGCGATGGCTGCGGCGTACGGCACGTTGGGGATTTTCGCGGCTTGGTCCGGTGAGAATCTCCAGGCCGCCTTGCAGACCCCAGTTGCCATAGTCTCCATGAGCACGGTATTCGCACTGCTGGCGCTATCGATGTTCGGCATTTACGAGCTTCAGCTGCCCCAATCGTGGACCTCGAGGCTCGCTGCGAAGGCCGGCAACCGGGGATCGGTCGGCGGAGCTGTCGTGCTTGGATTCGGTTCGGCACTGATCGTCGGTCCCTGCGTAACGCCGCCGCTAGCCGCCGTACTGGTATTCGTGGCGCAGACCGGGCAGGTGATGCGCGGCTCCTTGGCGCTATTTGCGCTCGGTTTGGGGATGGGTCTCCCGCTTGTCGCCTTCGGCGTCTTGGGCGCCAAGGTTCTTCCCCGCTCGGGGCCCTGGCTCGCGCGCGTCAAGCACATTTTCGGCTTCATCTTCATTGCGCTCTCGATCTGGATGATCTCGCGCGTCGCTTCAGCTCGGCTGGTGGCCGCGGCGTGGGGGGCGCTCTTTTTTGCAATCGGCAGCTATTCCATCTTGTCCTTCGTGCGTGCCTCGCGCCGCCGGTTGCCTGAGTTCGCGGCGGTGGCTATCGGGGCTCTGGCGATCGTCTGCGGCGGTGCCCTCATTGTCGGGGCAGGTACCGCCACTTACGGGCTTCTCCGTCCCCTTGAGACGGTCGGCCTGATCACTGACCCGGCCAATGCGAGCGCCTACAAGGATGGATTTCGGGTCGCGACGAGCGAGGCCAAGCTTGAAGACGCAATCCGGGCTGGCCGGATGCAGGGCAGAGCAATTATGGTCGACTTTTCCGCTGAGTGGTGCACCGAATGCAAGCTGATGGAGCGGAACGTCTTCTCGCAAGAAGCGGTGCGGCAGAAGCTTCGCGAAGTGATCCCCGTTCGGGTCGACGTTACGGCCTTCGATCGGGAGAGCAAAAATCTGATGAAGCGCTTCGCGGTCGTAGGGCCGCCGACGATCGTCTTTCTTAATCCCGATGGCACGGAGAGCCAGGAAGGACGCGTGGTTGGGGACATTGGCATGTCCGGCTTTCTGAGCAAGCTCGAAACGGTGCTCCGGTGAAAATCGATAGGAGGTTATCTTGAACGATCCGATTTCTCGCGCGCAGTTCCTGCGCCTGACTGCGCTGTCCGCCTTCCTGTTCGTCGTGTCCAGTGACGCGTGGGCCAGCGAAAACGAGATCACGCGACCTATGATCCTCAACGATCCGGAGACGCCGACAGGCGGCAATCCGAACGGTGACCTGACGATCGTCGACTTTTTCGATTACAATTGTCCATACTGCAAGCTGGCGGCGAAGAGCTTGGAAAAAATCGTCAAGACCGACGGCAACATCCGCCTCGTCTACAGGGATTGGCCGATCCTCGCCGAAACGTCAATCATAGGCGCGCGGCTGGCATTGGCGGCAAAGTATCAAGGACAATACCTTCCTGTGCATCACGCTCTGATGGACATCCCGGGCTACGGAGTTTCTCAGGAGCAGATGATGGAAGCCGTCCGCAATGCGGGCCTAGATTTGGCGCAGCTGGACACCGACATCGCCAGGCACGCCGACGATATCGCCGGTTTGATCAAACGGAATCTCAATATCGCCCAGGCGATCGGGCTTCAGGGCACGCCCGGATTTCTGATCGGTCCCTACAGGGTCAACGAGGCCTTAAACGAGCAAGGTTTCATGCGAGTGGTAGCCGATGCACGCGCGCGTCAGAAGACCAAATGAGCGCAGTTACGTCGGAGGAGGCAACACCACCTGTCCGGGCCCCACTTCCTCACCTCTCGAGACGCTCCAATGCGCAAGTCTCAAGCTTCGGCCCGCTGTTGATCGACGCCTTCGGACATTGCACCCTCATTGGAGTGTTTCCAGAAAGCGGACCTGCGGCAGCACGGCATCCAAATTTAACGCCTGACGCGTAACAAGCTCCGTCTTCGAACGAGGAAGGGAGGAAGCGCCGGATCAGCGCAAAATATCTCGCGATTGCTTCATGGAGAAGCGTAGGTTGGAAGGCATACAATGACGACCGAAGAATTGATACAGGCCTTGGTGGCGGATACTCGGGTCGGGCGGCGGGGTGCCCCCTCCTTGCGCGCCGCAAGCTCGGCCCTTCAGGCCGAGTCCAGGCCGCGCATCCGATGCAACATCCGGGCATCCTCGACCTCGACGGGCCGCGAACAGAAGCTAGCTTCCCATCAAGCGAGTTTTCCGCGAGCGGCAAAATAGTGCGCGGCTGATGCTGGCTGGTGCACCCGGATATTGGATCAATTCAAGCCGCGAGGCCGGGGACGGAACCGACGAGCATCCACAGCCGCCCCGCTGCGAGTCCTCAAGCGCAGCGCCATGTAGATCGTCACGCACGTGCTCATGAAAGCGAGCCACGCGTAAGGCCAGAGAAGAGGCAATCCGACCAGCGCCAATCGGGTGTTGCCGCCCGGGATCAGCAGCCCTCCAGCTCCCATGAGGGTGCCACCTACGAGGTGATGAGCCATACTTGCCAGGTCGGGTTTGACGATCTTGAAACGTCCTGCCGTCACGCCGCCTGCTGTGGCTCCGACAAGTAGGGCGCTGCCCAGAAGCATCTTCGCGAACAGACCGGACGTCATGCCATGCGCCAAGTCGCTCACAACTTCGGAATAGGTCCAGTTCTGCTGGACCGCCATCGTGACTGCGAAGGTGATGCCGATCATTGTCGTTGCAACATGCGGTGACCAGATGTGCTTCAAGAAGCCACGGCCGGTCTGCCGTAGGTATCGGACGTGCGTATAGAGACGCATGAGGACTAGGGGGATGATCAGAACGGCGAGCCATGCTGACGCCGCGATCAGCGGTGATCTGCCGTCCAGCTGCGTTGGACCAGGAAGACGCACGGTTGCGAGGCTGCCGAGGTAGAATCCAGGGGGCATGGCGAGGTAAGATAGCTCTCCGGAGCCGATCCGCGCGACGGTGCCGAAAATGCAAGCCCTGTTCACGAACGCCCCAAGGCCGAACAGGAATCCTCCCAATATCGTCCCCAAGCCAACGGCACAATTCACGGGTACTGAAGCGAGCAGGCCTGCGGCATTCAGCAGAACAAGGCCCGCGGCAGCCCAGAGCGATGCCTCGAATAACGCGATAAGGCGCTTGACAGTCCCTTTGAGGACAACTTCTTCCAGGGCGGCCACAGTACAAGTACTTCCACGCTGGTTTGCGAAGCCCATGACGCCGACAGCAGCGAGGGCGATCAGAAATGCGCTTATGTGCATGAGCCAATCTCCAGTGCGTGCCTCTCGATCGACTTTCGATGTTGTATCGAACCGATTGCGGTCGCACGTGGCGTCGTCCGGCAGAATGCCACCATCAGTATTCCGCCGACCGGCGACCAATCTCAGTCGCGAAGATGAATTCGGATTGGAATGGAGACCGGTCGCTGCTTTTGCAATTGTCCTTGCAACCCGATAAACACTGAGCTGGACCGCCGCACGTTAGTGCGTCGCGGTGGCGACGACACCGAACACCGAGATCAGAGACAGGAATGCCACCGCCGAACCGAGCAGAGGCAGGACGAGATGGATCGGGGCACAAGGGGCGGAACGATTGAAGAAGCTCATTATCGCGATCTCCTTTGTTGAATGCGATGTATACGCGATGTCACCTTTATGCGCCTTGCCCATTGCCGGTAATGCTGCGGGCGCTCGCGTTTATGCCTGGGAATGTCAACGAGGAGGTGGGTGCTGCGGAAAGCATTGTGAAGCTTGATCAAGAGGATGTCGCAACACGCCCATCTGTCTGACCGTCACACGATTGTGTTGGGCTCTACATGCCGTCCTGCCGCGCGCTCTCCAAATGGCGACGACGAGCGGCGTCGTGGCCACGAGGGTCCGTTGTCGATGTAACCTCGATTTCGCGGACGGAGGGCTTTTCGCTGCCGTCGACCCGAGTATGTGTCCTCAGTCGCCAAGGCAACACGAACTAATCGCCCGCCCCGGGACGCTGGCATTCGTGGTGACGATCGCGGCCCGATAAGAACTTGCAGGCGCGCAGGCGGCTTTGTCCTTCGGGCGTGTCGTCAATGTTTTCGACTAAAGCTGGTCGCTGTCACCCAGGAGCTCTCCCTGAGATGATCGAGCATATGTTTGATCCTTGGCAGCATTAATCGCTCGAGCTCGCGGAGTAAGATGGCGGCAAAGCGGAGGTGCTCATTCCGAGTCTCCGCCAGGGAGTGTCGCAATGTCTGCTGTCTCGACCTGGGCGCGTGCGCAACTCGATGTCGCAACTGACAACAGGTTTCGTGTCTTGGGAAAAACATTTGATGCGCTGCCTGCATTCGTCGGGACCCGCGGGTGACCGCGGAATAGCCCACCCGACGGCGCTGTTCGGAATTGCCGTGAAAATCATACCCGTTGTTAGCCGGCTCGCGGTTCGTCTTGGGCTAACAGGACTATTTAACCCGAAAGACGACAGCTTTAGGAGATGCGAAAATGAATAAGCATAACAGCTTAGCTGTACCTGTAGTCATCCTTTGCACTGGCGCGATTTGCGTTACCTTTTTGATCGCGATCGGAGCATGGTAGTAGGATCCGGACCAGGCGAGCCTTAGGCGCCTGCCACGGACACGTCCCCCGACCCGGACCGCGGCTATGACTGTATCGGGCCGGTTTTCCCGTTCCCCCTTTCGCAAGCACTCCAGAAACGAAGCAGGAGCCAGAAGTCGCGTGCGCAGTAGTTGAGGGACGTGGACCGATGCGTCCAGCAAAGCTGAACGCCGAGGCTCGGATGGCGGGTCGGAGATTGACGCCCTTGACATTGAGCGATGAGAAACGGTTGGAGCTGAAGGCCTTGGCAGTACGCCGCAAGACTTCGCAGGCATTGGTCTCGAGGGCGCGGATCATGCTGGCCTGCGCAGAAGGCAACTAGAACAAGGATGCCGCGGCCAGCCTGCGGTCGGATGAAGCGACAGTTGGCAAGTGGTGGCGGCGCCTGGTGACGACCGGAATTTGAAGATGAACGACAATGATCTCGAGCATCTGCTTTCGACTCTTGAGGTCGCGGTCGAAGCCACTGCTATTTGTGAGGTAGAGCGCGGCGCACGGCTTGTTCTTCAGCCATCGAGCTCCATCGAAGTCCATTATGTGTTGGATGGCACGATGCATCTTACGGTATCTGGTTCGCCACCGCTGGTGTGCAGGTCCGGAAGTTTTGTCATTGTACCTTCCGGAGCATCACAAGGTCTGGCTGCGGATAGCAATCCTAACCGGGATCTGCGCGGAGCGGACCGTTGCTCGGCGACCGGCGGCGGATTGCGGCTCTACGATGCTGCCGGCGGAAAACCCGGGGACCTGCGCCTGTTCTGCGGCGTCATCACTCCCAGCACTTCAGGGTCATTTGGCCTTCTGGATCGAGTGATCGAGCCTATTGTTAAAGATTTGAGCGAGGCTCCTATCGTGAGGCAAGCTTTCGCTGCGATATTGAAAGAGATCGGAAATCCTCGCCCCGGCTCGCGCGCGGTGGTTGGGGCACTCATGAAAATTTGTCTGGTGAAGGCGATCGAAAGCCACCTCGACACGCCTGAAAACCGAAGGATTCTGCTTGCGTGCCTACGAGCTCCGCACCTCCAAAAGGTGATCGCCGAGGTACGAGCAAAACCCGGGGCCGCATACAACGTCGAGACCCTGGCGGTCATCTCGGGCATGAGTCGTTCGGCGTTTGCCCGCGAGTTCTTGAAGGCTTATGGTATGACGCCCATACGATTCGTCACCACAATACGATTGCATCGCGCCGCCGAATTGCTGCGTGCCACGGCGATGCCCGTCAAGATGATTGCCGGGACCGTCGGCTTTGCCAGCCGCAGTCATTTCTCCCGGGCATTTAGGGATACCTACGGAATCAATCCGCTTAGTTTTCGAGCCACTTCTGAGCTGCTCGTCGCAATGCCCGGCGACGAATTGGGGCGGTAGCAGGTCAGCAAGCATCAAGCGCTTAGCGCTGCCGACCGTTATTCTCAGTCCAACTGACGAGTTCGTCACGCAAACGAACGTCAATCCATCGTCACTCAGGTGTAATCCCGACCCAACCGACAGGACGGGTGTGCCGCGCTTGCACCCACACGCGACCGCTCGATCTCAATTTGGGCCGAGAAGAAATATCGGTCTTGAGCGAATTGTTCACCGCGACTGTCGAAATGTACGCCGCCGCTCATCATCAGGACGATAGCGCACGCACTGTTGCTGGCAAACGTCGAGTTAACCCCGCATTAAACGTCAAACAAAATCTCTCGGGGGACACGTCTTGAAAATCCACACGCGCGAACCGGTACTGGCCGCTCTTCAGCTTCCGCTTGCCGGCTTTATCGCCGGAGCCGCCAACGCACAGTCGCCGCAGCAACTGGAGCGGCTGGAGACACTTGTTCGCGCGCAGGCAGCACAAATCGAGAAGCTTAGTGCGGAAATGAAAACGCTGAAGAAAGGTCAATCCAAGACGTCGCAGCTGGCTCAGCCTGCGTCACCGCCGGCCGAGAAGAAAGTTGAATCCAAAACGTCGCAGCAGGCTCAGACTGCGTCGCCGCCGGCCGTCAAGACTCCGGGGGCAATGGGCTCGCCACAATTTGGATATCCAGATTACGTCGTTGCGGGAGACAAGAAGCTGTCATGGAAGCTGCCCGGTAGCGATGTCAGTTTGCGGATCGGCGGTTATGCGAAACTTGACGCCATCGGAATCACCGGCGGTAACCGCTCCGTTGGAGCAAGCGATCAGTTCAACGTGTTCCAAATACAAACGCGCGGAACGCCTCCGACGGGCACCGCGCCTGGTGACCCAAGCACCCGTATTCATGCGCGGCAATCCCGCATCAACATTGAGGCGAGCAAGACCGAGACACCGTTCGGACCGGCCCGTGTCTTTTTCGAAGCTGACTTCTTTGGTCCAATCGATCTCGGCACCCAAACCGTTTCAAACTCGAGCACGTTTCGTCTTCGTCACGCCTACGGTGAACTGGGGCCGGTCTTGGCGGGCCAGACCTGGTCGACATTCATCGATCCGTCGACGTATGCGGAGATTCTGGATTTCACGGGGCCGGGAGGGGAGTCCTTCGCTCGTCAAGGGCAGGTCCGGTACACTCATAATTTCGGCGGCGGCTTCACGGGCGCGATCGCGGTGGAAAACCCTCAATCCAGAATCCGCATAGGTGAAGGGCCTGTCTCCGGAACGGGTGCGGCACCAGCGGCCACCGGCCTTCAGGTCATCGGCGTCGGTCCGTTCGCGCGCGACAGTACCCCGGATTTCATCGCCCGGATCAAATACGAAAGCCCGCAATTCAATCTCCAGCTTTCCGGCGTCGGCACGCGATCGACCGCGCCGCCGCCAACTGCGGCCGTACCCTTTGTCCCCGGAAACGGGCATCTCGGCTTCGGCGTCTTGGCTTCGGGGCAGATCGCTCTTCCGCTGTTCAACAACAAGGACAACTTCAGATTTCAGGCAGGGTATCTGGACGGTGCATCGCGCTACCTCCTGGACGTTTCCAGCACGACGCCTTCGGTCGCCTATGATGCGACACTGACACAATTCGACAGCATCAAAGCCTACGGCGGATTCGGAGCCTTGCAGCACTGGTGGACCGATACGCTCCGTACCAATCTTGTCTACAGCGTCGCCAAAATCGACAATCCGATATTCTCGGGGCCGGCGGTTGCACGCGAAACGCAATATGGGGTCGTCAATCTAATCTACAGCCCATGGCCGGAGGTCGATATTGGCGCGGAGTACCAGTATGGACGGAGGACGGATGCCGATGGGCGCAGCGGCTACCAGACGCGCATCCAGTCCTCCCTGATCTACCGATTCTGAGAATTGCTTTGAGGCCGTATGCTGCGCATTTGATCGCATCAAATGGATCACTCGCGAAACGCGTTAAGCGAGAGGAGGAGCGCCCACGGGTGCCCTTCCACCGACCGGCGAGCGCTTCAAGGTCATCGCCATGGGATGCAGCTGGCTCAAGCACCGACGGGCGCTGCTGCTCAGAATTTGGCTCGAGATGACCATGGACGAGGACGACACGCCGGCGACCGAGACCGCCGCTCCGTTCAGCGTTGCCGAACGCGCAATCGCCGGCGAGCGAGAGGCTCGCCGGCGACGCATCGCCATCAGCGGAATGCCACCTCATTGCCGCGTCAAGCGAACCAGGTCCTGCCTCAGGAGATAGAGCGACACGGCCAGCAGAACGACGTCCTTCATCACGAAGGGGACGTTGCCCGTCATCGCGGGGAAGCCTCCCGCGGCGACGTCCCAGCCCTCCGGCATGAACGGAATGATGGTGACCGTCGCGATGAAGGTGCCGGTCGAGCCGAGGGCGCCAAGAACCCCGAGCCGCTTGTCCCAGAAGCCCGCGAGCAGCAGGGACCCGAAGGTCCACTCCGAGACGCCCAGGAAATAGCTGGCGCCGGCGTGGCCAAACACGGGATAGAGCCACCAGATCAGCGGCCCGTTGTCGATGAACGGGACCAGTCGTTCGAACTCGTACGGAAACCACTTCTGGTAGCCGAAGAAGAAGAACATGATCACCATCGCAGTCCGGACGACGTGGTAGTCGAGATCCTCCGCGAGCAGGCCGGACCGGTGCAGCGCGCGGACAAGCGGATTTTGAACGGTGTTGGAAAGTGTAGTCATGGTCGTGATCCTTTCACATTTGAGATCTGACGGGGCGCGGCCGCTTCACGCGACTGCCGGGAAGTCGATCTTGGTGTCGTTGATGCGGTTGAAGACGTTGGTGAAAACAGTGGTCGCGAAGGCCAGGCTGATCTCCACCAGCTGGGCGTCGCTGTAGCCTGCAGCCTTGATCGCGGCGAAGTCCTGGTCGCTCACGGTGCCGCTGGACTGCGCCAGCTTGCGGACGAAGCCGACCAGCGCGTCGCGCTTGGCGTCGCCGCTGGGCTGCCCCTCGCGGATCTGCTTGAGCGCGTCCGACTTCACGCCGGCGAGCTGGGCGAGATAATTGTGGGCGGCGACGCAGTAGTCGCGGCCGCCCGCGTCGCTGATGACGAGCTTGATCACCTCCTGATCGCGCTTGGTCAGTGTGCCCGCAGCGAGCACTGTATCGGCGGCGAGGATCGACTTGAGGGCGGCAGGGCCGTGGGCGGCAATGGCCGCGAAGGTGTTCGGCACACTGCCGATGGCCTTCTTGATCTGGGCATAGATCTGGCCTGACGCGCCGGTGTCGGATTCGAGGTTGGTAACTGAAAGACGAGACATGATGGCCTTAGTTGGGTTGGTGAACGATCGCGGAGTGACAATATGACTGCGTCTTGAGACGTTGAATGTTGCCAAATCTCAACTATATGCTTTATCGTCTCATGTTCGCTGCATAAGGAGGCTCCATGGATTGGCTCAGCCGGCTGTTCGAGATGATGCCTGTGCGCGGGCGGCTCGACCTGCGCTGCTCCTACGGCGCCCCATGGCGCATCGATCAAGGGCCGGGTGAGGCCAACGAAATCCCGTACCACGCCGTACTCGCAGGCTCGGCGATGCTGGAGGATCCGGTGGGGGGCCGGCGGCTGCAGCTGAAGGCCGGCGACATTCTTCTGCTTCCAAGTAACCCACGGCACGTGATGCACGATGGCAGTGGGGCCGCGCCGCTGCCGGTACGTAACCGCGGGTCCCTCAACTTCATAATCAGCGAAAATCTCGGTTCGGACGAACAGCTCGATCTGTTGTGCGGACACTTCGCCGTCGCTCCGCCGCACGACCGCCTGCTGCGCAGCTATCTGCCGCCGCGCCTCATCGTGCATGCCGGCAGTCACGCTGGACAGAAGGAAACGGCCACGCAACTCGCAGGCCTCGTCTCGTTGATGCGAAGCGAGTCCGCGGACGATCACCTGGGCGGACGCGCGATGTTGAACGCGCTGTCGACGGCGATGTTCGCGCTTGTGCTACGGCTCGCCAGCGAGACGGACGACGCGCCACGGGGGCTCCTTGCGCTGGCCGGCAATCCCCGCCTGGCGCCGGCGGTGGCGGCTCTGTTCAACGAGCCTGCGCGCGCATGGTCGCTGCCGGACCTTGCACGTCTGTGCAACATGTCGCGGGCGACACTCGCCCGCCAGTTCCATGAGAAGCTCGGGCGATCAGCTACTGATCTCTTGACAGACATACGGATGACGCTTGCAGCGAACGAACTGAGGAAATCTTCCCACTCGACTGGCGCCGTGGCGGAGGCGGTCGGGTATCAATCGGAAGCGGCGTTCCAGCGCGCGTTCAAGGGCCACATGGGCATTACTCCGGCCCAATGGCGCAAGATGCAGGAGCCGTCCGGCCGGGAGGTCTTCGCAAGGCCGGCAGCACCCGCCGATGCGAACCCTGCGGAGACGTCCTAAGTGGATCCTCCTGCCAAGCGCAGGCCAGCGAGGGGCGGCGATGCGCCCTCGCTGGCCTAGCAAAGATTCGAGACGAGGCGGCGATCAGGCCGGCGACGCGACCTCGGCCGCCGGGTAGTCGATGTAGCCGCGCGCGTCGCCGCCGTAGAAGGTCGACCGATCGTAGCGGTTGAGCGGAAGGCCGCGCCGCAGCCGCTCGGGCAGATCCGGGTTGGAGATGAAGTGACGGCCGAATGCGACGAGGTCGGCGTCCCCGGCCGTGACGATGGCCTCCGCCGAATGCGGTGCGAAGCCGCCTGCCGCGATCAAGGTCCGCGAGAACTTCGGCCGCAGATGCTGGGCGGCGATCGGCGCCTGGCCGTGCGCGATCTCCTCGGTGCCCTTGATGCGCGGCTCGACTACGTGAAGGTAGGCGATGCCCAAACGATCGAGCTGGGTCGCCACGTAGCCGAAGGTTGCGGGCGGATTGCCATCCGACATTGATCCGTACGTGCCACTCGGCGAGATGCGCACGCCTACACGATCGGCGCCCCAGACCGAGATGGCCGCCTGCGTCACCTCGAGCAGGAAGCGCGCGCGATTTTCGATCGGACCGCCGTACTCGTCGGTTCGCTTATTGGTCCCATCCTGCAGGAATTGATCCGGCAGATAACCGTTCGCACCGTGAATCTCGACGCCGTCGAAGCCGGCCCGCAGCGCCCGCTCCGCGCCGGCGCGAAATTCCTCGATGATGCCGGGGATCTCATGCAATTCGAGGGCGCGCGGCATCGAGAATGGGGCTTCGCCATGCTTGGTGTAGGCATGACCTTCGGCTGCGATAGCCGACGGTGCAAGCGGCGCTTCGCCGTTCGGCTGCAGGTCGACATGCGACTGCCGACCGACGTGCCACAATTGCAGGAAAATGCGACCGCCCTTGGCATGAACCGCGTTGGTGACGCGCCGCCATCCGGGGATCTGAGCGTCCGAGTAGATGCCGGGCGCTCCGGCATAACCGTAGCCGCGGATCGAGACGGGTGTCGCTTCAGACACGATGAGGCCGCCGTTCGAGGTTCGCTGGGTATAGTATTCGACCATCAGTTCGCTCGGAATGTCACCCGGATCCGCGCGCATCCGCGTCAGCGGCGCCATCACGATGCGATGAGACAACTTGTAGGGGCCAATTTCGGCAGGTGAGAACAGCTTGCTCATTGTAGTCTCCTTCGAGGCAGGGTTGGGAAGACAGCGGCCGATGGTCGCGAAGAGCTTTCGCCCCACCGGCCGCCTCATGCGCCGTCACGCCTTGACGGCGGCTGCCCGCTGGAGGACCGGGATCATTTCTTCAGGCTCGGGCCGGCGGGTGTAGTCGGGGTTCACTTCCGAGTAGAGGATGACGCCGTCCTGTCCGATGACGTAGCGAGCCGGCATCGGCAGTGTCCAACTCGGATCGTCGTTGAACGTCGGCAGATCGTTCTTTAGCTGCTGGTAGAGCTCGACGAGGTAGTTGGGCAGATTGAAGCGCAGTCCGAAGGCGGCGCCGATCTTGCCCGTCTCGTCCGAGAGGATCGGGAAGCTTAGCTTGTTCTGGCGCACCGATTTCCGGCTGTTGGGGGCGGTCTGCGGCGAGATCGCGACCAGCGAGGCGCCGTACTTGTCGAATTCCGGCTTTACGGCTTCGAGCGCCTGCAGCTCCATATTGCAGTACGGGCACCAGACGCCGCGATAGAAGCTGAGCACCAACGGGCCGCGCTTCAGAAGATCCGCCGAGCTGACCACGTTGCCCTCGGGATCCTTCAGCAAGAAGGAAGGCGCGACATCGCCGGCCTTCTTGGCGTGTCGGGCGGCCCCTGACTCGATCAGTTCTGCGGTGGCGCGGTGCATCGTCTCGATGACGGCGCGAGGAACACTATAGGGCGGCTTTCCGGCCTCGAAATCGGCTTTGAAAGCGTCGAGCTTGGCTTGAAGCGACATGACGGTTCTCCTTTGGCGTTTGCGTGGAGGACGGCGGCGCCGCCCGTTTCGTTGAAGTCACGCGCACGAAGCTAAAGGAGACCGACCTACCAGGTAGCCGGGCCGTTGGACTAGAGATTATTCCCGCCGGGAATGATCACTTCGCTACCGGCGTCAGCACCCGCGACAGATGATCAGCTTGCGATTCAGCTCCTGGTCGAGCTCCTGTTGCTGACGCTCCCAAGCCGAGACGGCCTCAGATTGGGGGACATCGGCCCGGTGCGGTTGCCGATGGCCGACCGGAGCAAGCCAGGCGAGGCGCGAGGTCAGCACGATCGAGCGGCTCCGTGCAACGGCCGAGTTCGTTCCCTTGCCGTCGGTATGATCGGCAGTGGCGCTGATCGGCAGATCGGGAAAGACGGCGACAGCGTCGTGCCGGTAGGTCGCATTTGCCGGCGACAGCAGGCCGACAACGACGAGGCCTGCGGCCGCCCTGCTGATTGAGCGCTTCAGGATCGAGATGCGAGACATGGCGACACTCCTTTGGAAGAGGCTCGGGATGAGCAACTCCGTTGTGTGCAACCGTACTCGTTCACCCTAATCGCTGAATGCCGTCCGCGATCGAAGACATGCTCATTCGTCTCATAAGCCGCCGGCGCTCATGGCCGCGATGGCCGGCTTACTCGGTCATGCGTTGAACGTACGTTCGAAGAAATCCACGAACGCACGCGCCTTGGCCGTCGCGGCGCGCCCGGTCGGAAGCACGGCCCAGAGGTCGAGGGTCGGGAGGCTCCATTCCGACAGTACCGCACGCACGGCCCCCGATCGTAATTCAGGGCTGAACATCCACTCCGACGCGATCGTGAGGCCTGCATCGGCCAGCACCGCGGCTCTTACGCCTTCCGCAGCGGTCACCAGTAATCTGCTTTGAACCGTGACGGCCAATTCGGAGCTTTCGCGCCGAAACGACCAAATGCTGCCTTCTCCTTGGAGATAAACGACGGCTTGATGCTTGCTTAGTTCACTTGGGGTCGAGGGCGTGCCTGCGCGATCGAAGTAGGCGGGCGTGCCCAAGACCAGGCGCTTGCATCTTGCGATACGGCGGGCGGTCAGCGTCGAGTCCATCATCTTTCCGATGCGCAGAGCGACGTCGATGCCCTCCTGAACCAGATCGATCTGACGATCGTCCAGAACGACTTCCAGCTAGTTCCGGATTTTGCGCCAGAAATTTCGGCAACATAGGAATGAGATGGATCCGGGCGAAGGTCACCGCGGCGCAGATGCGCAATCTGCCTTTCAGCCCGGCACCGGCTCCGCGAGCGGCGAGTTCGGCCTCGGCCGCTTCCTCGAGGGCGCGCCTGGCCCGCTCGAGGTAACCGAGCCCGGCCTCAGTCGGGGTGAGGCCACGCGTCGAGCGCGTCAGCAGCTTGACCCCGAGATACTCCTCCAGCTGCGCAACCGACTTCGAGACCGCCGGTTGACCCACCCGGAGCTGCCGGGCCGCTCCGGAGAAGGACCCCGTTTCGACAACCCGCACGAACGTCTCCATTGAAGCCAGACGATCCATCCTATTCTCCGCAGGAATGAGCGATATCGACTCCACCCTATCTGCCATGCCGCGCGAGAATTGGCCATCTCTACGCGCATCCAAGCGGCTGCCCGGCAAAAGGAGAGAAGGCGATGAGCACCTATGAACACACGATCGCGATGCCGGTCCGGAGCGTCGGTGCAGGCTCGAAAGCCGTCGTCCTCCAAGCCATTCAGACCCTTAGTGGGACGGCAAGGGATGCTCTGTTCGCCTATGCGATGACCGGCAGCGCTGTGGCGAGCCTCGCCATCATCGCCGCACCCCATCTGGAGATGCTGCTGCGCTGCATCGTCCATGGCCGCGGAGGCCCCTGTTGCGTCTTCGCTAGTTGACAGGGCCTCGGCAAGCATTGAATCAGGCGCGGCAAGCGCATGCCGACAAGCGAAAACAGGATATCTCGAATGGAGCAACCGATCGAACGCCGGACGACGGCTACCTCGCAGAGCCCCACATTGGACCGGGCCAACCTCCCTGGCCAGGTCGTACTCGTTCTGCAGGGCGGCGGCGCATTGGGATCCTATCAGGCTGGCGTCTACCAGGCACTGCAGGAAGCCGGCGTCGAGCCGGACTGGATCGTCGGCACGTCCATCGGGGCGATCAACGCCAGCCTGGTCGCCGGAAACGCGCCGCAGGAACGGCTGACGCGCCTCAACGAATTCTGGAGCAGGGTGCAGCGCGCCTCCCAGTGGGACTTCCGTAGCGTCGACAAATGGTCCTACTGGACGACCCTGATGCACGGCATACCCGGCTTCTTCACGCCCAACCCGCTCGCCCATGCCGGCGATGGTTATCCGCTAGGCCCCGACCACGCCGGCTACTACTCGACGGCGCCGCTTCAGGCCACTCTGTCCGAACTCGTCGACTTCGACCTGATCAACCGGGGAAGCCCGCGTCTCACGGTCGGGGCCGCGCACGTGCGGACCAGCCAAATGACGTATTTCGACAGCCGTCGCTGCAAGCTGGACGTGAAGCACATCATGGCGTCCGGTGCGCTCCCGCCGGCATTTCCTGCGGTGCGCGTCAATGACGAGTTGTGCTGGGACGGCGGCATTCTCTCCAACACTCCCACCGAGGTGGTGTTTGACGACAACCCGCGCAGGGACTCGCTGATCTTCACCGTCCACCTCTGGAATCCACTGGGCGCCGAGCCAAGCACGATGGCGGAAGTCCTCAACCGCCACAAGGACGTCCAATATTCCAGCCGGATCGCCAGCCAGATCACGCGCCACCAGCAGACGCACCGCTTGCGCCACGTCATCAACGAGCTCGCGGCACGATTGCCGGCGTCCGAACGCGACAGGCTCGAAGTGAAGGAATTGATGAGCTACGGCTGCCAGACCCGGATGCACGTGGTGCAGCTACTGGCACCGCAGCTGTCGCACGAAGATCACACAAAGGACGTCGACTTTAGTCCAGCCGGAATCAGAAAGCGCTGGGACGCGGGTTACGCCCACACCAAGGCCGTGCTCGCGCGCGAGCCCTGGGTCGGCCAGTTCGATCCGCTGTCGGGGGTCATCCTCCACGAAGCCGCGGAGCATCGGGCGCTCGCAGCCGAATGAATTTGACGAGGGCGCGAGCGCCGCTGCTCCGCTACTGATACAGTCTTCCCGTCGCGTCCAGGTCCTCGACCCGCCATTCGCCGCCGACGCCCTCGATCATCCACTTCAGCAAGGCCCAAAGATCGCTGTCGACCTCCGCTTCGTTCAACGGCTCCAGCGCATCCGGCGTCGCGTTGATTTCGATCCCATCGGGAAAGGGCTCTCCGCTCCTTCCAATGAAGACGAGCGCATAGACCATTCCTGAGGGAGCCCGCACGTCCCCAGCCGCGCCAGGCCGTTCGAATCGAGGGCAAAGCGCCGGACGAAGAACTCTCGGAATTCTGGGTAATGTCCGACGCGGTCCTCCGTCAGCACCAGCGCCCTTCTTTTTCCGTCGAGGCGGGGCGCCTCCGCGACTTCAATCTGCGTCATGACTGCCTCCCGTCGATGCGGTCCGGGAAACGGTTGATCTTCTCGGTAATCTCGGCACCGAAGTCCTCCTGCAGGAAGTGCCGTCCGGTGACGAGTTCGGGTCCCTCGGCGTGCGGCAGCAATTCTTTGAAGCGGGTCGCGAACGTCTTGTGGTCGAACACCTCGTCCTCTCTGCCCCAGACCAGAAGCGTCGGGAATTTCGACTTCCTTAGTTCCCGCTCGAGCCATTCGAAACGCGCGAAGCAGCGCGCGCTCCTGTCGAGCGGAATCCAACGCGGCCAGGTCCATGTGAGGAGACGAGATCCCGGATCCGGCAGGATGCCTTCGTAAACGCTCTGGGCCTCCGCCCTGAACTTCTTCCGGTCGACCACCGAAAGACACATCCCGCGACCAGCAAGCGCGTTGTGGCGCCCGAGAAGATACGGACCCACGACAGGCGCATGCATCATGCGCCAGGGGAATATCCGTTTGTGGAATTCGGCCGGAGGCACCGGCCACGCGTTTGCCGTATGCGGCACAGCGATTTTCATCATTTTACAGGATACAACGCGCCAAAGCGTCGGTCATCGGGCATGTTGTTTGAGTGCCGTCCGGTAGACATCAGCGCCGGCGATCAGTTCAAGCCCGAGTTCCTGGCGTTCTCGGCCGCTCGTTCAGTGGTCAATAAAGGAGAAGAGACATGATCAACGGCTTCACGCTTCACGAAACTACCACCGCGCCGGCTGCCTCGGCCGAGATCCTGAACGGCGTCCAAAAGGCCTGGGGCTTCGTGCCCAACCTGCACCGCATCCTCGCCGAGAGCCCGGCGGCGCTCGAGGCCTACAGCACGCTCTGGGGCATTGCCGAGAAGACGGGTTTCACGCCGCAGGAGCGCAACATCGTCTATCTCGCCATCATCTACGAGAACGAGTGCACCTATTGCATGGCGGGTCACACCAACCTCTCGCGCATGGCGAAGGTCGACAATGCCGCGATCGCTGCTGTCCGCGAAGGCCGCCCGATCGGCGACGCGAAGCTCGAGGCGCTGCGCCAGTTCGCCGCAAAAGTCACCCGCCAGCGCGGCGTGGTGAGCCAGGCCGACGTCGCAGCCTTCAAGGCCGCGGGCTATGACAATCGTGCTGTGCTCGACGTGCTCGTCCTCGCCGCGACCAAGCTGATTTCCAACTACACCAACCACCTCGCCGAGACGCCGAACGATTCGTTCATGAAAGGCGCCGAATGGACGCCGCCCGGCAAGCTCAAGCCGGCCGCCTGACCGGCGTCAGAAAGCCGCCCTCGCTTCGCGGGGGCGGCGTGGTCCAACAATGAAGTCGACTTCCCCGCGGTCGCGTGAGGCGACTGCATGTCGACGCTCGACACAAGGAGTTACGATAATGAACGCGATTCTCAACACCGCAGTCAGCCCGTTCGTCCTGATCCTGCGCCGGTCCGGCGTGCTCACCGAGGATCTCGACTACCATCTGGTCCGCGCATCGATGGTGATCATGTTTCTCTTCTTCGGTTACCAGAAGTGGTGGCCGTATGAGGCGGAGCGGCTCGTGCCCTTCATCAGCAATGGTCCGCTGATCTGGTGGCTGTACCCCGTGTTCGGCCATCAGGGTGCAAGCTGGTTTCTCGGAGTCTCCGAATGGACGTTCGGCGCCCTGCTGCTTGCAGGGTTCTGGGACAAGCGGCTCGGAATTCTCGGTGCCGCCGGCTCGACCGCGACCTTCATCGCGACCGTCACGATCATCCCCTTCATGCCTGACGGTTGGGATCCCGCGGCCGGATTTCCGGCGATGACCGGCAACGTCCCGTTCGTGATGAAGGACGTCGTGCTGCTCGCCGTCTCGTTCTATCTCCTGAAGCAGGACGTGGTACGCGTTGCCCAGCAGGACGCTGTCGCACGGCGCTCCAAAACCGGAGGTTTCGTTCATTCCGGACAGGAATGAATGATATTGCCCCGAAGCGACTGCCCCGGCGCCGGCGGATAGCCAAGTTTGTCACCGCCACATCATTCGAAGGAAACGAGAGATGATCAACGGTTTCACGCTTCACGACACCACCACCGCGCCGGCGGTTTCGAGCGAGATTCTGGACGGCGTTCAGAAATCCTGGGGGCTCGTTCCGAACCTGCACCGCGTGCTGGCCGAGAGTCCCGCCGCGCTCGAGGCCTATGCCACCCTGTGGGGAATCGCCGAGAAGACGGGGTTCACGCCGCAGGAACGCAACATCGTCTACATTGCGATCATCTACGAGAACGAGTGCACGTATTGCATGGCCGGCCACACGAACCTGTCTCGCGTCGCCAAGGTCGAGCCAGGGGCGATCTCCGCCGTCCGCGAAGGGCGTCCGATCGCCGACCCCAAGCTCGAAGCCTTGCGCCAGTTTGCAGCCAAAGTGACGCGTAATCGCGGTGTCGTCAGCGAGTCCGACGTATCAACCTTCAAGGCGGCGGGCTACGACAATCGCGCCGTGCTCGACGTACTCGTCCTCGCCGCGACCAAGTTGATCTCGAACTACACCAACCACCTTGCGCAGACGCCCCTTGATCCGTTCATGAAGGGCGCCGAGTGGAGCACACCCGGCAAGCTGAAGCCCGCCGCCTGACCCGCTCCGATAAGCCGGCCGCGCTTCGCGGCGCGGAGACTGTCACAGCATCGACTTCCTTCTAGTCGCGCAAGCCGTCGCGAAAGTGTCAGAACTGGAGTGACGACGATGAATTCGCTTATCAACACTGCCGTCAATCGGCCCGTCTAAATGTTCATTCCCCGGTGGAATAAAGCCCAATCCGCTGACCTAACTACCCGTAGCCACGGTCTCCGTTAGGTTCTTCGCATGAATTCGACGAACGCAGATGCCAAGGAGCAAAGCGATGTCCAGGTTACAAGGTAAAGTCGCCGTTATCACGGGCGGCAGCAGCGGCATCGGATTGGCGACGGCTCAGCGGTTCGTGAGAGAGGGGGCATTTGTCTACATTTTTGGCCGTCGTCAGAGCGAGCTCGACCAGGCCGCCGCCCTGATCGGACAACGTGTGGCGACGGTCCGGGGCGACGTTCAAAGCATTCGTGATCTCGATCGACTCTATGCAAGAATCAGGGAAGAGAAGGGCAGCATCGATGTGCTGGTGGCCAACTCCGGTTTCATAGATCCGCAATCGCTGGTCGACACGACTGAAGTGAATTTCGACAAGACCTTCGGTACTAATGTGCGCGGACTTCTTTTTACGGTCCAGAAAGCGCTTCCCCTGATCAGCGACGGCGGCGCCATCGTTCTGATCTCTTCCATCGCGGCGTTCAAGGGGATTTCCAACTACACGAGCTATAGCGCGACCAAAGCTGCCGTGCGCTCGTTTGTGCGCACCTGGACGGCGGAACTCAAGGACAGCGGTATCCGCGTCAATGCCATCAGCCCGGGAGCAATCGACACGCCCATCATCGATGCTCAGTCGGCAACGAAAGAAGGCGCGGACGCGATACGGGCGAGCTTTAAGGCTGCCACACCGCTAAGTCGCCTCGGCCGACCTGAGGAGATTGCGGCCGCAGCGCTGTTCCTGGCTTCGGACGAGGGCAGTTACGTTGCTGGCGCCGATCTTGTCGTCGATGGTGGCCTGAGTGCGCTTTGAGGAGCTACCAAACTCAGCCTCGTACTCAGGAGCTTGGATATGGCGACAAACGACGCGAAAGGTGTGGCACTAGTCGCTGGCGGCAGCGGCATCGTCGGCTATTCCGTCGCAACGGAATTGAAGCAGCGGGGCTGGAGCGTGCGTGCCCTTGCGCGCAGGCCGGTCAATGGGATTGATACAATTGCGGTCGATCTTACCGACCGAGACGCGACAGCGGCAGCGCTAAGGCCCGCTAGTGACACCACGCATCTGTTTTACGCCGCCCTTAGCCCCGACTCCAACTTGTCCATCGAGGCTGAGCGCAACGGCCAGATGCTCGGAAATGTATTGGATGGCCTTGAGGCGGTGGGCGCGCGCCTGCAGCGGGTCGTCAGCTACGAGGGCTTTAAGATCTATGGTATTCATCTCGGCGCCGATGTGCGAACGCCGGCACGAGAAAGCGATCCGCCGCACATGCCGCCGAATATCTACCTGTCCCAACGTGAGCAGCTCAAGGCACGCGCATCCAAGAGCAGATGGGATAACGTGGCGCTCGTTCCCGACGTCGTGGTGGGAGATATCTTCGGCAATCCAATGAATATCGCGCTAGTGGTTGGGGTTTTTGCCGAGCTGTCGCGCGAACTGGGTATCCCGCTGCGATTTCCGGGCACTGACAAAGCGTACCAACAACTTGTTCAGTTCACTGATGCGGGCCTGCTTGCGAGGGCAAGCGCGTGGGCGGCAACGGAGGAGAAGGTCTCAGGTGAGGCGTTCAATATCACCAACGGCGACGTCTTTCGTTGGGAACGGATGTGGGAGGATATTGCCCGGCATCTCAGTGTCGATGTGGCACCACCGGTCCCATTGAAGCTTGCGCAGCATATGGCTGACAAGGGACCCGTCTGGAAGGGGATTGCTGAACGGCACGGTCTGGTGCAGGCGGACCTGGCCAAACTCGTCGGATGGCCGTTCGGCGATTTCATTTTCCACACCGAGTCTGACGTCATATCCAACGTCAACAAGATCTACGAGTTCGGATTTACCGAGCGGATGGATTCGACGAAATCGCTGATCGCCGCCATTGACAGTCTCAAGCGTCAGAAGGTGTTGCCTTGAAGCAGGCGTATCAACAACCTTCCCCTGTTGCGAGTTCGCCCTTTTGGTCTGGGGGCGGCGTTTGCAGCTTCGCACTTAGCGAACGAGCCTAGGAGACCGAAATGATCGACTTCTACTACTGGCCTACGCCCAACGGCCACAAGATCACGATGTTCCTGGAGGAAGCCGGACTGGACTACACGATCCATCCGGTCGATATCAGCGCCGGCGATCAGTTCAAGCCCGACTTCCTCACCATCTCGCCGAACAACCGCATGCCGGCGATCATCGATACCGCGCCGGCCGACGGCGGCGAGCCGATCAGCGTATTCGAGTCCGGCGCCATCCTGTTGTACCTCGCCGAGAAGACCGGCCGCTTCCTGCCGAAGAACGTCCGCGGCCGCAAGACCGCGACGGAGTGGCTGTTCTGGCAGGTTGGCGGGCTCGGACCGATGGCCGGACAGAACCACCATTTTGGCGTCTACGCGCCGAGCAAAATTCCTTACGCAATCGACCGCTACGTCAAGGAGACGAACCGTCTGTACGGTGTGCTCGATCGTCATCTCGAAAACCGCATGTTCGTCGCCGGCGACGACTACAGCATCGCCGACATGGCTTCCTATCCGTGGATCGTTCCCTGGAAGCGCCAGCAGCAGAATCTGGACGACTTCCCGAACCTGCGGCGCTGGTTCGACACGGTGCACGCGCGTCCCGGGACGCAGCGGGCCTACGCCAAAGGCGAGCCGTACTCGAGCCGCCCCACGGTCACCGAGGAAGGCAAGAAGATCCTGTTCGGTCAGACCGCCAGCAGTGCGCCGGCAGCATGACGGGAGAGGCGCGAAATATCCCGACGTCCCATGGCCTCATGGAGGAGAAAATGACGACCACGTCTTCATCGCAGCAACAGCAGGCGCCCGAGCGCCGTTCCATCGATCAGAGCAAGATCGCCTACCAGAAACCTCAGCCCGCAGGCATGGTGTCCGATGTATTCGTCGGCTCCGCGCTGGAGCTTGACGGCGACGAGCGCGAATGGGTCCCGCAGTCGGACACGGTCGCGTTCAGGCCGCTCGTCCTGAACGTCAGCCAGGGCTACTACATCAACATCCTGCGGGTTCGGTCCTCTGGCGTGCTGTCGCGCCACCGCCATTCCGGACCGGTGCATGCCCTCACGCTGCGCGGAAGATGGCGCTACCTCGAGCACGACTGGATCGCAACCCCGGGCGACTACGCATTCGAGCCGCCCGGCGAGACGCACACGTTGGTGGTTCCGGACGACGTGAAGGAAATGGCCACGCTGTTTCACGTGACGGGCGGTTACACCTATGTCGATCCCTACGGCGAGGCGCTCGGATACGAAGATGTTTTCACCAAGCTGGAGCACGCGACCAGGCACTATGAAGCGATCGGGCTCGGCAAGGAACATGTGAAGAGGATCGTCCGATGACGCGGCGTGAGACCGTCGATGTAGGTGGCGTTCCGATCAGCTATCTGACCGCTGGCAAGGGGGGGCCCTTGGTGCTCCTGCTGCATGGCACCTATTGGAGCCGGGTCTGGCAGCCGGTGCTCGACAGCATGGCCGCCGCGGGCCTTCGCCCGGTGGCGGTCGATTTCCCCGGCTCCGGTCGTTCCGGCGGTGAACTCACCATGAGCGAGGCTTCGGTCCCGCGTCTCTCTGCCTGGCTTGTGCGCTTCCTCGAGGCGCTCGGGCATAAGGGACCGGTCATGGTCGCTGGTCACGACATCGGCGGAGGTGTGGCGCAGCACCTTATGCTCGCAGGAACAGTGCAGGTGCCGCGTGCGGCGGTAGTGAACGGCATCATGTACGACTCATGGCCGGTGCCCGGCGTTGCCCGCTTTCGGGATCCGGCAGTGGCTGCGGCGACGACGCGGGACGACGTGCTCGCCGCGCGCCGCGTGTCCGTCGTGAAAGCGCTCGGCCGCCCGGCAAGCGAAGCCGAGATCACCGAATATCTGGAACCCTGGACGGACCCGAGGGTTGCCCGCTCATGGCTGGCGCTCGCGGGCGCCGCAGACCATCGGTACACGATGGAGATGTTGCCGGCGCTACTCCAATCCAGGACGCCGAAGCTCCTCGTCTGGGGCGAGGACGACGAATTCCAGACTATCGACTATGCCGAACGCTACGCACGCGAGATCCCGGAAACGCGGCTCATCCGGATCAAGTCGGCCGGCCACATCCCGATGGAGAACGACCCCAAGGCAGTGGCCGGTGCGCTGATCGAATTCTTTGCTGCCGAACGACAGTAACGGAGGACGTCCATGAAGGTAGCAATCCTCGACGACTATCAGAACGTAGCGCTGCAACTCGCCGACTGGTCCGCCGTGCGACGGCACGCGGAGATCACCGTCTTCAACGATCACTTGGCTGATCCGGCGGCCGTCGTCGCGCGCCTGCGCCCGTTCGATGTGGTATGCGTCATGCGCGAACGCACGCCGCTTACGAGGGAGATCCTGCAGCAGCTCCCGAACCTCAAGCTGATAGCGTCGACCGGACCGCGAAACGCGTCCATCAACAGCCAGACCGCGACTGATCTCGGCATCGGGGTCACAGCGACCGGCTATGACTCCACACCCACCATCGAGTTCACCTGGTCGCTGATTCTGGCCAGCATACGAGGCATCGACCGGGAAGCCGCGTCGCTTAAGGCCGGGGGGTGGCAAACGGGCCTCGGCGCAAACCTGAGAGGCAAAAGCCTGGGTGTCGCCGGGCTGGGAAACATCGGAAGCGAAGTGGCGCGCATCGGCCTCGCGTTCGGCATGAAGGTGATCGCCTGGAGCCAGAACCTCACTGAAGAGAAAGCCAGCGCCGCCGGTGCCACCCTCGTGGACAAGCAGACGCTGTTCCGCGAGGCCGACATCGTGACAGTTCATCTCGTCCTGAGCAGTCGTACCAAAGGGCTGATCGGGGCACCCGAGTTTGCCCTGATGAAGCCCACGGCGAGGCTCGTCAACACATCGCGTGCCCCGATCGTCGACGAGGTGGCTCTGATCGAAGCGCTGCAGGCGCGTCGGATAGCCGGGGCCGCCGTCGATGTATTCGAAATCGAGCCGCTGCCTGCCGGCCATCCCTTCCGAAAGCTCGATAACGTGCTTGCGACGCCGCACATCGGCTACGTCACTGAAGATCTTTATCGGACTTTTTACAGCGACGCCGCGGCCAACATCGCAATATGGATCGAGGCCAACGCAACGTCCGCAGAAGCATTTGCGACGAGCAAACCTTCATATCAACACGAGGCCTAAGAATCATGAGCGTGAGCAACCAAGAAAAGATCGTTCGGAACAAGGTCTTGGTCACAGGTGCAAGCGGCCTGCTTGGGGTCGCTGCGATCGAGAAGTTTCTAGCCGCGGGCTGGGAGGTGGTCGGCGTCTCACGCCGCAAGCCCGAGCTGCCCAGCGGCCGAAGCATTGACTTTCTGTCGGTCGATCTGCGGGACGAGGAAAAGGCCCGCGCCGCGTTCGAGCCGCTGACAGACGTCACGCACATCGCCTATACAGCTCTGCACGAGAAGCCTGAACTGGTCGCTGGCTGGTCGAGCAAGGACCAGATCGAGACCAATAACGCCATGCTGCGCAACGTGGTGGCGCCGATCGTCCGCACCCTCCAATTTCCAGCACGTCAGCATCCTGCAGGGAACGAAGGTCTACGGCGTGCACCTGCACCCGATCCCTATCCCGGCCCGCGAACGTGATGCCCGCAATGATCACCCGAACTTCTTCTTCGACCAGGAAGCCTATGTGGGTGAGATGGGCGCCAAGTACGGCTTCAATTATACGGCACTGCGTCCGCAGCTCGTCACCGGTCCCACCCCCGGCGCTTTGAACGTTATTCCTGCCATCGGTGTCTACGCGGCAATCCGTCGCGAGAAGGGTGAACCGTTCGGCTTTCCCGGCGGTCCGTCGTTCGTCTGGGAAGCTGCCGACGCAGACCTCGTCGCGGACGTGATGGTCTGGGCTGCGCAGTCGCCCCCAGCGGCGAACGAGGCGTTCAACATCACGAACGGCGACGTGTTCGAGTGGCGCAATGTGTGGCCGGCCATGGCCGAAACCCTCGGCGTCGAGACCGGACCGGACACGCCAACGAGCGTGGCAGCATACCTCGCTGAAAACGCGGAGCTCTGGGACCGGATCGTCGCAAAGTCCGATCTTCGTTCGCGGAACCTGCGGGAGCTGGTTGGCCAAGGGGACCAGCATGCGGATTTCGCGTTCGCTTATGGCGCCCCGGAGGGGCCTCGGGCCTTTGTGAGCGCCGTCAAGCTGCGCCAGGCTGGGTTCACAAAGACAATTGATACCGAGGTCTCGTTCCGCAACGCACTGCAGTCCCTGATCGACCACAAGCTCCTGCCGCCAGCCGCGAAGTAGTCCGGATGCCCGGATCCGCAAGAGTGTCGCCGACGCCGCTGCGGAATTCCGGTTCGAAACTATTCATCGGGCCCGCACAACGATGTTCCGATGATCGCGGCGATCAACTGGCCCGTAAGGCTGCACTCGGAAGACATTCTTTCGTGTGAGATCGTCGGGGCGAACGTCGTTTTTTAGGATCGACCGCATTTTGCGTTCGGGGGCCCCCCGGGCGGTGGGATGCACGTCTTGTGGCCCGAAATTATCGGCAGCATCCGCGCCCGCTACTTCCTTCTCACGCGGCAGGAGCTTGACAGCGCGGCTGGAATTGCGAGCACAATGAAAGGATAGCTAGCCGAGGGGACGCGCGATGACTCAATTTTCACGTGCTTTTCGATGGCAATCGGTGAGCAAGCGGCTCCCGGTGGGGACTTAGTCATTGCGAGCGATACCCGCGCGATGATCAGCGCGGAATCGACATTCGCTCATCAGGGCGGAAGCCGTTTTGCCGTGACCGGATGTGTGTCGGCTAGGCTGTTTTAGTGCGAAGTGGAGCCTCAACTAGCGCAGCCGCGGGAGCGGCTTCGGAGGAGGCCGTTCCGAAGATTACACCCGGATTTAGGATGGAGGATGGATCGAGCAGGCGTTTGATCGAGTGGGCCAAGCGGAGCTCGACGTCGGATTTTCGTTTTCCGACGGAGTAGGATTTGAGACGCCCGATGCCATGCTCCGCGCTGATTGAGCCGCCGAGTTGCGTGACCTCGTCGTATAGCGCCTCAAGCAGCCGCGGTTCAATCTCCCCAACGACGTGAGGAGAAACCAGACAATTGCAGTGCAGGTTCCCGTCGCCAACATGGCCGAAGGGCATAAAAAGAATGTCGGTGTCTTGGGCCTTCGTCCACTCTTCCATTGCATGGAGAAGACCGGGCACCCTCTCTATGGAGACTGCCACGTCGCTGCGGATGACAACGCCCCTCTTGCGGGCGGCCTCGGACTGCCCCTCGCGTATTCGCCACATGTTGAGGCGCTGCATCTCGCTCTCCGCGATGGTGCCGTCTTCGCAGAGACCGTATTCGAACAATTGCTCCAGGAACGTCTCGGTTTGCTCCCGCAGACCGGTTGGTAGCGCCCAGGCGAGCTCGATCAGAACATGCCATTGATGGCGATCCGAGAGGGGCCGACGACATCCTTCGAGATATTCGACCGCCAGCTCCACTCCATTTGAGTGGATTAGCTCGAAGCTCGAGATGAGGTCACCAAAGTGTGAGCGAAATCTGGCAAAAAGGTCGACCGCCGCTTCCGCAGAGGCGACCGCGAGCCAAATCGTTTGCCGATCGCGCTGAGGAGGCAACAATCGCAGCGATGCGGCCGTGATGATGCCCAGAGTACCTTCCGAACCGACGAAGATTTCCTTCAGGTCGTAGCCGGTGTTGTCCTTCCGCACCGAACGAAGGCCATTCCAGATTGTTCCATCCGCCAGAACGACTTCGAGACCGAGGATCAGTCCACGGGTCATTCCGTATCGAAGTACGTTCAATCCGCCTGCGTTGGTGGCGATATTGCCGCCGATCTGGCAAGAACCCTCGGCGCCGAGGGACAGTGGAAAGGACCGGTCTACTTGCTCGGCTGCCTTTTGAATATCGGCCAGAACGACGCCGGCTTCCGCGATCACGAAGTCGCCACGCGGCTCGACGTGTCTGATCCGGTTGATCCGCGAAAGCGACAGCACGATTTGTCGACCCGTTTCATCGGGAATGCTGCCCGCGACGAGACCGGTATTGCCGCCTTGAGGGACCACGGAGGCGCCATGCTCCGCAGCGACAACGAGCAGCTTCGAGACCTCGTCCACGGTGCCGGGACGGGCCACGAGAGCGGCGTTTCCGCGATACCTGTTCCAGACATCCTGCTCAAAGGCCTGCTTATCGGCTCCGTCGACAAGAACGTTGGACGGGCCGACCACTGCGGCGCAGGCCTGAACCAGGTGGGTGCTCACCGGCCGACCCCCTTCAATTGGAGCGTTCCAGGATGAAGAGGCCTGCATTGTAGTCGTTCGAATAGATCAATCCATTAATATCGACGAAGACGTCGCAGGACTGGATGACTTTGGGCCTGTTCGGACGATGATCCAGCATCCGTCCGGGCGCAGGCGGAACGAAGGCCGCTACTTCTTTCGGCCGGAAGCAATCGGAAATGTCGAACGCCCGTACCCCCGCGTTTTGAAAGGTCGCGAAGATGAGTTCGGAGCTCACGAAGCTGCCCGGCCGGTTTTCATGCAGGTTATGCGGACCGAAATGTCCGCCCTTGC
Organism: Bradyrhizobium erythrophlei; assembly: GCA_900129675.1. Taxonomy (GTDB): domain Bacteria; phylum Pseudomonadota; class Alphaproteobacteria; order Rhizobiales; family Xanthobacteraceae; genus Bradyrhizobium; species Bradyrhizobium erythrophlei_A. The sequence goes on from FSRD01000001.1 coordinate 6,255,790, forward strand.
GTGCGTAGTCCGCTTCCTTTGGAACCGGAAACGTCGAAATCGAAATCGGATTCGACAGCTCGCGCGCATCCATGACCCAGATATGCTTCAGCCCGTCCTCCAGATTGTCCAGCACGGCCTCGTCGAGGACAACGAGCAGATCACGATCGGCAAGCGGGAGGCAATTGTGGGTGCCGCCTCCGTAAGGAGGGGACCAGTTCTTATGAACGATCAATTTGGGTTTATGTCGATCCGATACGTCGATCAGGACCATTCCGGCGTCGCGCCATGCGGCATACGCGACATCTCCGTGCACGATTGCATGATGAAGCCCGTAGCGGCGATGCTGGGGCCACTTGGGGACCTCGCCGGCCGCCCGGTTCATGCCTTCAAGCCAAAACCGTCCGGCTTCTCGTGGGCTCGTCGGATCGGACATATCGATCGTGATGAAGATGTAATCCGTGAATCCGTCGAGCAGGGCCGATGCGTAACTCCACCGGCCACCCGTATACCAGATGCGGTGAATGCCACCGCCGTCGACCGACATGAAGCCGATCTTGCGTGGCGCGTGAGGGACGGAGATGTCGTAGACTGACATGCCCGCCGTCCAGTCGCGCACGGAGTCGGAGTTGGATTTGGTTGCCGTACCGACTTTCTCGCCGAGCTCCCCTGTGTAGTAGGCCTTTTCGTCCTGGAAGACGCTTTGGGCGAACATGTCTTTGGCGTTGATCACCAGCAACAGATCGTCGTGCGTCTGCAGATGGATGTTCCACGTGTTATGCGGCGCTTCGACGTAGTTCACGGTCTTCGGATTCGCTGGATCGCGAACGTCGACAACGCTGAAACCCTTCGAAAACATGTGGCCGATGTAAGCGAAGCCGCGATTAACCATCAATTGCACGCCATCGCCGCGGCCATCGACGTCGCTATGGCCAACCAGCCGCATATTCCGCGCGTAATCCGGCCGGATATCAGTCCTAGACGCCATCTTGGGCTTCCTCACGGGCAGTCCGTTGGTGAAGAAAGGAATCGGCGGCGGTTTCCCGCAAGAGCTCATCTTGGTGGTGCTCATCGATCCCGTTCGCGTGCCCACGTGCCCCCTTTTCGTCGAGGAAGGCCCCGAGTTCACGTCCCTTGGCCACGACTAGGTCTCCGATTGGCCTGCGCTTCTCTTCAAACGCCCGCAAGCCGCCATCTACGTCGTCGCCGGAGGAGGCTATGGCGTCGGCGAGCGCTTTCGCATCGGCAGCTCCCTTGGTGACGCCCAAGCCCACGTGTGGTCGCCCGACGAAGGCAGCATCACCAATCAAGGCGATCCGGCCGAATGCCATCGACGGCGAGGCAAGATCGTAGATCGGGGTGAAGAACGCGCTCTTGACCGTATGGAGCACGCTGAGCAAGGGCTTCGCCATGAACGTTTCAGCCTTGTTGCGCATCTCCTGGACGACGTCAGGCCTTACGAGCGGAGGAGGAATGGAAATCGCATGCATCCTCCCGGTCGCGTCTGTAAGCATGTCCTCGAGACGCTTCTCGTTGATCGTGCGATACCAGACGAAATTGTAGCGCCGCTTTCCGGGCCGCAGGTCGTTGTTCTGGCCGGCGATCGGATAACCCACCACCTCATGGCCGGGCTCCAGGAAGAAGGCGAACTTCTCGAACACAGCGGCATGCGTTGCCGGGTCGAGATCGGCTTCTTCGACCACCGACCGCCATATGACGTAACCCGCATAAAGCGGTTGAACCTGGGGAACGAGAATGTTGCGGACTATTGAGCGGAAGCCGTCCGCGGCAACAAGCATATCGCCTTTTTCGATCCGGCCGTTTTCGAAGCGGACGGCCACGCCATTCGCATCCTGCTCGAACCCAACCAGATTGTGGTTCAGATGATACGTGCCTTCGGGTTGAACACGACGGGCGAGATTTTGCAACCGATCCCACGAGGTCAGGATCTGCGGGAAGTGACGATGCTTGATGACGTTTCCCTCGCGATCGAACAGCACGCGATCGCTGACATGCACACCGAGATCGGTCGTGCCCGCGCCGCTCTCGTCGAGAATGTCGAGAAGCTCAGGGTGACTGACGATTCCCGCTCCGCGGCCCTTCAATTCGACATCGACGCGCTCGAAGACGTCGGCCTGCCACCCTTTGCGGCGGAGCAGAGCTGCGGCGAACAGGCCGGAAATGGATCCTCCGACGACGATGGCCCGTTTGATCATGTTTCGAGTCCCTGTCGATTTTAATTAGCATGTGCTAAATAAATCCGCCGGTAATCGAAGTCAAGCTGGCTCAGGGTCGGCGGGCAGCGGCCGGCATTCCGTTCAACAGGCTATCGACGCTTGCTTCAATGAACTCACGAAGCTCGAGGTGGACAGGTACTCCGTAAGCGAAGCGACGGACGCCGAAGTAGAAGATGCCGCCGTGGAACAGCCAGTAGAGCTCGAGTTCGCGGCCCGTGACTGGCCCTTTGATCTTGATGCCCTTTTCGGCCCGGATTTCGATGCAGACTCTGCGGTGGATCCTCTCCTCGGCGAACTTGATGTACCATTTGTTGAGTTCCAGACCCCGCAGTCCGGCTAGAAGAAAGATTCGCATCCACTTCGAATTGAAAATGACGTCGGTGTAGGCGGTGTAGAACTCGATCAGTCGATCGCGAAGCGGGCGCGAGCGATCCTCTAGGAGGACCTCCCATTCTATGCGCCATCGAGAGAGAAAAACCTCGTTGTAGACGGCCTGAATCAGGTCGTCTTTGTTCGGGAAGTATCGGAAAATCAGCGGCTGCGTGATCCCGAGGCGTACAGCCAAAGGGCGGGTCCCGGCGTCAAATCCCACTTCAGCAAAGTAGCGGGTCGCTTCGTCGACGATCAATTTTTTCCGATCCTCGGGACTGAACCGGACGCGTTGTTCGCCCTTTTTGGTTGACGTGCGTTTGACGGGCGAGATCTTATTTAGCGTACGTTGTTTCACGGGTCATCCGTTTCGGGTCTGAATAATAGCTCTGCTTCTTCGAAAAGTCGGCTTTTGCAAAGGATACAGCGTCCGGACGAAGGTGCAAAACCTGAACCGTGCGGACCCCAAGTCTTATTTCGGCCAAGGACCCTCTTTCGGCCAAGGACCCTCCAAACCAGCCGCCTGACATCGGGGATTATTTATCATTTGCTAAATTAATTTTGATCGTCCGCTAAAATAAAACGCTGTGCAGTCGGGAGAAGCGCGGCCGTTGAGCGCCTGGCGGCGTTAGATACGGGGCAGATACTACGGCTCCCCGCGAGGCCGCCTTGGCAGAGCGTTCTCAACGCCGCGTCTGCGGCGAGGGCGAGGCCACCCGCCATCGCTGAAGCAATCGACGATCATAGCAGGCTGCCGAAGGGCGTCGTGCGGCAGCCCGGCATCAAAATCATGTTCTTGCTGGGGAAGCCGGATGGAATGAGCGCGAAGGAATCCCACCAAAACTGGATAGAGACTCATTCGCCTACGGTCGTCGGCAGGTCCGACGACACGGCGATGCAGCGATATATCCAGAGCCTCTCATCCCGTCTCCGATGGCCGTCGGCGCCGCTGAAGCGCGCGGGTGAGATTGCGCGCAAAACCGATGCTGCGCACCGACGTGGCGTCGCTCAACACGATATTCTGGATTAGCCTATCTATTCTCCCTGGGAATAAGGCCTATTACGCCGACCGATCTGTAACGACGGCAAATAATGGTCATTTGTCGGTCCCACGAACCTTTGTTGGTTCGGGAGAAATCCATGTCTTTGCGCGAAAAGCTCGAAACAGCCCAAGGTACGTTCGATTCGGTGGCGTCGTCCGAGATGATCGAAATGCGGCGCATGGACGCGGCTGTTGTTGCCATCTCCCCGGAGAAAGACACGCATCGGGTCAAGCGCCGACATGTTCCTTCTCCGCCGGTTTCTCGGCCGTTGTTCCAACAGCTCGGGCACGCGCTGCTGGCGGTGAACGATAGTGGGGATTGGACACTGCCACTTCCCGCGACCTACGTGATAGGGACAGATGGACGGGTCGCGATGTCCTTCGTCGACGCTAATTATGGGCGTCGTATCGAGCCAAGGAAGTCTTGGCCGCGCCGGCCTGCCTCCGTGGCGATGGTGGGTGCCAAATGCTGATCTGCTTAACCATGCGCATTCACCAGGTGCTTCTGTCCGCCGCTAGAGAGGCACTGGAGACTTTCGTGCTCACCGGCAGCCCGTCCGCCTCCATAGTGGCGGCCATCTCGTCGTACCCAAAACCGGACGGAACGAATTCCGATCTCAAGCCGTAAATGGAGTTTTGCTATCATGCTCGAGGTATATGCGTTTTCGACTCCCAATAGCGTTCGAGTGCCTGTCGCGCTCGAGGAAATGGGGCTCGAGTACGAGCTCAAGCCCGTCAATGTTCGGAAGGGTGAGCAGAAGGACCCGACCTATAGGGCACTCAATCCGAACGGAAAAGTACCGGTACTCATCGATCCGTCGGGCCCCGATGGCAAACGGTTCGTTCTGACCGAATCCTCGGCCATTCTTGTCTATCTTGCCGAAAAGACCGGGAAACTGCTTCCGAGCAAAGGCGAAGCTCGTGCGCGTGTGTTCGAGCAGATTTTCTTCCACGTCACTGGAATTGGGCCCGCCTTCGGGCAGGCCGGTTATTTCCAGAAGCAGGCTCCCGAGCAAATTCCGCATGCTCTGACGCGTTTCAACACTGAGGCGGCCCGCGTCATGTCTGTGTTCGACGGGATCCTCCGTTCGTCGAAATTCGCAGCCGGTGATGACTTCACGATCGCCGATATCGCCCATTTCGGATGGATCTGGCGTCGGGAGTTCGCTGGCATCGAACTGGCCGGCTACCCCAACGTGCAGCGTTGGTACGACAGCGTGGCCAATCGATCCGCGGTAGGCAAGGCCGTCGACCGTGTGACGGCGCTCGTTCCGACGACCTAACTTCGGAAGCGCGCCGTGTTCGGTCGCACGCGCTGGGTTGCCAGGGCTAGAGTTTTCGGACCCACTCAAACGCGCGGAACGTAAAAGAGGCCGCCTTGAGCAGGAGCTATGTCGATGCTGCCGATTTCCCGATGTCACTCTCATTATGTATTCGGTGTGATCCAATCAGGTCTGACCAGCGCATTGGCAGCGGGTGTCGCCAGCGCAAACCACATCGGGAGCGGATCTTTCCTTCTGCATTGGCTCGCCTCGTGGTTGATTTCTTGGATGCTAATGCTTCCGATCGTTCTGTTCGCGGCTCCCTTAATTCGGCAGATCGCCTTGGCGCTCACCAGACCTGACGCATCGACGATTGATTAGTTGGACACACGCGCGCCTTTCCTCAGCTCAGAAGCCGCGCAAGACGCCCGACGAACTTAGTACCTACGCAGGCCCGAATTTTCGGCCTAACCCTTCGGGTTTGTGCCAAGGTTGCCGAAATCCTCATTGGCGAGAGGAGTGGCTCAAGGACATATGGTCGGCTGCCTCCTTGTCTTCCCGACCATTGAAGCCGACGTCCCGGATGGCCAGCTCGAGCCAGAGCCGCTAGAACTGCAGGATCGACCGGCCGCAATCGACCCAACGATTGAGCGAGTCGTCCGGCGCCAGAAGCGGAGCCCGGGTAATCGGTGAGAAGGCAGCGAGTGTGCCCCACGCAATGAAATCCGCGTAGCCGGGATGGGTACCTCCCAAGAACGGCGCTCTCCGCAACGCCAACCGCATGGGCAAGAGTGCCTTGCGAGCAATTCTCAGATATTCGTGCCCCCTCGCGGCGACGGATTCGAGGCTTTCGCCAAACATCTTTTCGCGGGTGGATCGAAAGTACTGCTGTTCGTGCGGTTTGACGCGCTGAAACAGGTCATACACGCACGACCTGAACAACGGCGGCATGACGGCCGTCCCGAACCATTTGTCGAAGAACTGAGCCATCGAATATTCCGCGGGGGAGCCGAAGAGCGAAATGGTCTCAGGAAAGCCGACGTCGAGCCATTCAGCGATCTTCCAGCTCTCGTTGAAAAATCCACCGTCGTGCTCGATGACTGGAACGGTCTTGAGAGTCCCTGGGCCGATCCTGGGTATATCCAGAAAGCCAACTCTGACGCTCTCATACTCCAACCCCTTGTGCTGAAGGGCAAACCTTATCCGCCACACGAAAGGGCTCGTGCAGTTCCCGTCGGCATTATCGAGTTCATAGAGCCTGAATGCAGACATATCGATCTCCTTTGACGCGGCGACTACGAGACCACACCGCTCGTGCGGCAGTCTCGTGATGCCCGCTTCCTCGGATAGCCTTCGTGATCGAATAACGTTCATTCCGCGCGGGAATATGCTTGTCGCTGATGCGCATCGCGAATCGTGCGGGAAGTTCTGGAGGCCATTAGGGAAGTGGTGCCAATGAGCAAAACTGGCGTCCGCATCTCTTCCACTGCGATCCCATCCCATTGAAACGTATGCCCGTGTTTCGAATATCTTCAGGAATTCGGAGTAGCCTACGGCAGCGTTCTGCCCATGAGGGAGAAGGTTCCGACGGAGGTCCACCTCGGAATTATCGTTTCCTCAAATAATGAGATTTGATCCGGCCGATTCCGTGTTCCGCGCTGATCGAGCCGCCCAGTTGGGTGACCTCGCCATATAGCACGTCGAGCAGCCGAGGCTCGACTTCCTCAATGGTATTGGGGGAAAATTGGCAGTGCAGGTTGCCGTCTCGAACGAGCGACCAGGGTCTTCTTGATCGAGCAGAATATAGAGGGCGCGCTCGCAATTCCGACCGCATCTACATCTTCGATCAGGGGACAATCGTGCACGAAGGCACAGCGCGAGCCCTTTTTTGCCAATCGGAAGATTCAGGAAACGTATTGCTCGGTCGGATGCCGATCGATTTCTCGTGTCGGTGGACAGCCGGGTAGGGTTGCGCGTCCAAGCAAAACACGGGAATAAGTTATCGAACGATCATCAAGATTTGGTGAGCCACCATTCGCAAATTAGGCTGTAATAATCGAGGTCGATAGTTTGTTGGCTAATTTTCAACCGAGATTTGGCTTGACAATATTCGAAATTAAATTAGCGATAGATCAATAACGATCCGAACCTTCTGCAGGCTCGTGATCTGTCGTTGGAGAAACTTCGGTCCACCCAGCCCGACCACACGCTGTGGATGCGGTGGAGAAATAATCAGGGAAGAAGCGCCATGATGGGATTTCATTCCGAATCGGGACGTGGTCCGGGGTTATCCGGCGATCTGTCTCTTCGTCTGCCGGCGTTCGGCGCGGGGCAGATGCTCAGGCTCACCACGGGGCGTCCCTGGCAGAGCGTTCTTGACGCCGCCTCGGCGGCGCCGACGAGACCAGCAGCGGTCGCCGAAGCCATCGACGATCATGGCAAGCTGCCAAAAGGCGTCGTGCGGCAGCTTGGCATCAAGATCATGTTCCTCCTGGTCAAGCCGGACGGCATGAGCGCGAAAGAATTTCACCGATATTGGATGGAGACCCATTCGCCTTTGGTCGTGAGAAGGTCCGACGACATGGCGATGCGGCGATACATCCAGAGTCACCTCATACCGTCTCCGATGGCTGTGGGTGCTGCCGAAGCGCGCGGTTGGCCGGCGAACCCGTTCCAAGGAGTCGCCGAAGTGTGGTGGGACAGCGAGGAAGCGATGGCCGCGGCTTTCTCTACTCCGAAAGGGGCCGACGCCGGCGAAGCGCTTGCCGAAGACGAGAAGAAGTTCCTGGATGATCGATCAATGATCGCGATGACGCGTGAGTATCTGATCTTCGACAAGACGTAGGTCGGTTTGCCCGGGTTCGGGAAGTTGCGTCTAAGTCGGCGGCTTTCCGATCGAAGCTCCAGCAAAGGATGCGCGCGGATGCAGCGTATCCTAACACGGAAGGAGGCAACGGATGTTTCCCGCGAAAATAGACAGTTTGTCGAGACCCGAAACGGTGGCTGAGACCGCAGCGCTGATCGCGTCGGCCGGGGAGGATGATGTCCTGCCGATCGCCGGTGGGATGAGCCTGATGCAGGCCATCAAAGCTCGCGTGGTCCGACCTGGAGCCCTCGTGGATTTGAACGATGTCGAGGAAATCAAGGGGATAAAGGAAAGTGCCTCCGCCGTGTGGATCGGAGCGATGACCCGGTACGTCGATCTGGCGTCTTCGGACGTTCTCAAGAACGGCGCCTTCGGCGCTCTCTCGGACGCAGCTTCCCACGTGGGCGATCGTCAGGTCCGCAATCGCGGCACTATCGGGGGATCGCTTTGCTGGAATTACGTCGCCGCCTGCGTTCCCGTCGCGACGCTTGCGCTGGGTGCGGAACTCGAGTTGATTTCGAAAAGCGCATCCGGTGGTAGCGAGACCCGCCTGGTTTCGATCGATGACTTCATCGTTGGTCCGATGGAGACGTCTCGTCGCCCGCAAGAAATCCTTCGATGCGTCACGCTTGTTGGTCCCCGCAAACAGATAGGAAGCGCCTATCGGAAGTGGGGGCACGTCACTGACTCGCTCCCTGTGGTGGGAATCGGCGTTCGCGTCGTTCTGAACGGCGACCGATCGTGCAAATCGGCGCGGGTCGCGATCGGGGGCCTCTCGCGCGGTTCGCAGCGTTTCCACGAGGCTGAAAAGCGCCTCGTCGGAACGTCGTCTAAGAACCCGGCGGCAATTTCAGACGCGTTTCGTTCGGCCGCTGAAACACTGGAAATCCAAAGCGACGCGTGGGCGTCAGCCGACTATCGGAAGGTTTTGATTGAAGATCTCGGCACTTCCGTCGTCTTGTCGGCGATGGCACGAGCAGGGGAGGCGGTACGATGACCGATGGAACGCGGGCGATCAAGGCAATCGTGAACGGAGAGGCAGTTGAGGCGGTCGTACCGATCCGAATGCTGCTCGTCGATTTTCTAAGAGAGCGGTTGCAGCTTACGGGCACTCACGTCGGCTGCACTTTCGAGGGCGTATGCGGGGCTTGCACCGTTCGTCTCGACGGGAAGGCCGTCAAGTCGTGCATGCTGCTCGCGGCGCAGATCGACGGTCGCCAGGTGACGACGGTCGAAGGACTTGCTCGTGGTGACGAGCCCCATCCCTTGCAAAAGGCGTTTCGCGATGCCCACGCGCTTCAGTGCGGTTACTGTACGCCCGGCATCCTCATGAACATGAGCGAGTTCCTGGAGCGCAATCCGGATCCGTCGGAAAGCGAGATCCGAGTCGCGCTGGTAGGTAACATCTGCCGTTGCACCGGGTATTCGCACATCGTGGAGGCCGTCAAGGACGCCGCCACGAATATGAAGCCCGTTCAAGGGAGGGTGGCATGAGGAACGAGAAATTTGCGTGGATAGGCGAAAGGGTCCTCCGCAAAGAAGACGTGCGCCTCACGTCGGGCCGCGGTCAGTACTTTGCCGACATTCAACTGCCCGGTGTTCTACACTGTTACATTGTCCGTAGCGCCCGTGCGCACGCGAAGATCGTGTCGGTCGACACGTCAGCGGCGAAGGCGTCCGCGGGCATCGTGGCGGTGTTTACGGGCGAGGACATTAAGGACCGGCTGGACCCTCTACCTCATCCGATCGTAGTGCCGAATCTACCCGGCAAATTTCCGCGGCATTGGCCGCTTGCCGTCGGCAAGGTGAAATTTCACGGTGAGCCCGTGGCTGTTATCGTCGCGACCGATCGCTATCTAGCGGAGGACGCCGGCGAACTCGTAGAGGTGGTCTACGAAGACCTGCCGTATGTGGGATCGCCGGAGGCGTCCAGTCAGCCGAACGCCACCATCATACATGATGACCTCGACAACAATGAAATCTTTTCGATGAGCTTCACTGGTGGCTTCACGGAGGATTCCGTCAAGGCCAATGTCGACGAGATACAAGCGATCATCGACTCGGCACCTGTCGTCGTCAATAGGAAGTTCAGGGTTCATCGCACCGGTATGACACCGCTTGAGACTCGTGGCGTCATGGCGAAATGGGATCGTGACGACGGTCTGACCTGCTGGGCCACGACGCAACGTCCGCATATCGACCGTCTCGCGCTTTCCGAGGTCCTTAAGATCCCGACCCATCAGGTTCGGGTTATCGCGCCGCGGGACCAAGGAGGAGGATTCGGGACCAAAGCGCCGTTCTATCGGGAAACGATCCTCATTCCGTGGCTCGCCAAGACGCTGGGCCGGCCTGTTCGGTGGCTCGAATCTCGCGAGGAGGGATTGATGGTAGTCGGACAAGAGCGCGACCAGCGCCACGAGATGACGATTGCCGCGGACAAGGAGGGCAAGGTCCTCGCGATGCGCGCGCGGGTGGTCGCCGACAACGGTGACGGATGTATGGGCGTCTATTGGGGGTTCGTGATGCCGGTTCTCGGCGCGGCCACACTGCCCTCTGGGTACTTCCTGCCGAAAAGCGACATTCAGCTACGCTCCTACGTCACGAACAAGCCGTCGCTGTCACCGTCGCGATCTTTCGGCAGTTATCCCGGCCGCTTCGTCATCGAGCGCTTAATGGACATTTTGGCCAAAGAGGTCGGAAAGGAGCCCGCCGAGATCCGGCGGATCAATCTCGTAAGTTCGTTGCCGCATGTGACAGCGACCGGATGTCACCTCGACAGCGGCGACTATCTCAAAGCCTTCAATAGCCTGGTCGACACGGTCGATCTGAAGGGATTTCGGGAAGAGCAGGCGGCATTGCGCCAACAGGGGCGGTACATCGGCCTGGGCTTCGGCACAGGCGTAGAAATCTCCGGCATCGCTTCCGATGTCTTTGTCCAGCTCGAAAATCAGCCGGGATACGGATCGGCGACGATCCGGATCGACGCCAGGGGACGGGTCCAGGTTCTAGAGGGTGATGCGCCGCAAGGAACGAGCCACGAGACGACCTTCGCCCAGGTCGTTGCTGAGAATTTCGGGATCGACGTGGCGGATATCGTCGTGCAGACCGGCGACACCGCCAACACGCCGTTTGGATCCGGTTCGTTAGGCGCGCGGGGCGGGTCCTACACGGTGAGCGCCGTGCACAACGCGTGCCGCATTCTGCGCGACAAGATGGCTCGAATCTTCATCTTCGACCGCAAACTCAATCTGCAGGTCGGCGACATCCAGTTCGAGAAAGGACTCGTCTTTCCTGCGCTCGATCCCAGGAACAAGGTATCTTTCGCTGAACTCGCTGATCGCATCATCATGAAGCCTGTGAATATGCCGCCAGGCGAGGAGGCAGGTCTGGAAGCCACGAACTACTTCGAGGCTGCCAAGCCGATGTTCTATTTTGGCGCGCACGCGTGCATGGTCGAAGTCTTTCCTAAGACGGGCGAATTCAAGATCACGCGATATGTCACGTGTGAAGACGCGGGTACAGTGATCAACCCGCTGGTGGTGGAAGGTCAGATCCAAGGCGGCGTCGTACAGGGACTGTCGAACGCGATGTTCGAGGAGTTTCTCTTCGACGAACATGGCCAGCAGCTGACGACCACCCTGGAGTCGTACAGGCTCGCTATCGCCCCGGACGTGCCTCATGTCGAGGTCACGCATTCGTTCACGCCGTGTCCGCACACACCGCTCGGCTCGCGCGGGATCGGCGAAGGTGTTCCCGGCCCCGTGCCTGGAGCTCTGACAAATGCGTTGTGCGATGCGCTGGCGCCATTCGATATCGAGATCAACGAGTTGCCAATCCGGTCGGACAAGCTTTGGCAGATTCTGCGCGGGAAGGAGGCATCTGCGACATCCCGCGTAGCAGGCTCGAATCAGTCCGATTTGCAGAACGCGTGATCGTCTCCGGGCGATTTTAATTCCGGACCGGAGTAATCAGCATCGACGCGCGAGTGTGTGCCATCCAGGAGAAAGCTGCATGCCTTATTCGGCAACGTTTGAAGATTCGACCACTCTTCCGCGCAGGACGGTCTACTCCCGACTCGCGGACTTCGGCGGCCTCAAGAAGTACTTTCCCGAGGCCATCGAGGAATGCGACCTGGAAGGATCTGGAATTGGTTCCGTCAGGACGATCCGCATGAAGGGGACGGATGGTGTCATTGTAGAGCGTCTCGAAGCTCTCGTGGACGGATCGCTGATCTCATACTCGATTATCAACGAAGCTCCACTTCCATTGGAGCGATATCATTCGGTGATCGCGCTGTCCGACGAGGGATCGGGTTGCAAAATCCACTGGAGCAGCAATTGGATCGCGAAGGGGGCACCGGAAAAGGAGGTCCGGGAACTCATCGCGGGCTTCTACAGGGATATCTTTGCGGGCGTGGTTCGCGCTGCGTAAGGCCTCCTAAAGACGTCATGCAAGAGTGAGCGAAAGGAAATCGAATGGGTGATCGTCTCAAAGCTCGCAACATCATCGTGACCGGCGCGGGCAGCGGTATTGGAGCAGGGATCGCGGCCGACCTCGCAGAAAATGGCGCTAACGTCGTAGTTGCGGATATCAACTTCGAAAACGGCGGCAAGGTTGCAGATCGGATAGCGAAGGCGGGCGGGAAAGCGGTGGCCGTGGCGGTCGACGTTTCGAACCGTGAAAGCATCAAGAAAATGATCGCGAAAACGGTCGAATCGTTCGGCAGCCTCGACGTGATGTTCAACAACGCCGGCATCATTCAGACCGCGTCATATCTCGAGATCACCGAAGCCGACTGGAAACGGTTGATGGACGTTAACGGTCTCGGCGTTCTCATGGGGACTCAGGAGGCCGCCAAACAGATGATCGCTCAAGGCAAGGGCGGCAAGATCGTCAATACCGCGTCGATCGGCGCCAAGCAGGGTTATCCCCAGTTCGCGCACTATTGCGCGAGTAAGTTCGCGGTCGCAGCGCTGACTCAAGCCGCAGCGCGCGCCTTTGCCGAACACAGGATCACGGTCAACTGTTTTGGACCTGGCGTAGTGCACACGGCTCTGTGGGATCAGCTTAATCGGGAGTTCATGGAAAAGGGCATTACGTCGAAGCCCGACCAGGCGATCAACGATTTCAGCACTGACATCCTGATTGGGCGCTACTCGACGCCACGGGATATCGTCGGCGTGACCACGTTTCTTGCATCGTCGGACTCCGACTACATCACGGGCCAGACGGTGATGGTAGACGGCGGTATGGTACTGATCTGACGAACTCTGAGGCCCCTCTCTCTCCCGAGGGTCACTTGCCCGTCACGGGGGCGGATTTTCCGACGCGTGACGGGCTTTTATTTGACGCTTTGAGAGATTGGCGACGCGGCGTTTTTTGTTCGCGTCGCCCTCGGAACAACGCGCTAAGCGACCATTGGCCTTTTCGAGCGAACGTCCGAGATGAAGGAGGCGAGCGCTTCGCCGATCTCGTGCGGGCAATCCTCGGGGACGTAATGCTTCGCCGGGACAGTGATTTCACGCTGGTTGGGCCATTTTCGACAGAACTCGCGGGCCGCGCCCGCCGTCCCATGCCCCTGGTCAGCGTTCACAAACAGCTTCGGGACGCCGGCACTGCCCGCAAGCCAATCGCTGTATCGCTTGATGAGCCGATAATTGTCCTCAGGGTCCCCTTCGAACACGATTTCGCGCGGCCAGATTAACGTAGGTAGGCGGGAGGCGCCGGGTTCGGCAAAGGGCGCGCGATAGTAGGCCTTCTCCTTTTCGCTGAGCCTGCGGATGATGCCGAACTCGAAGAGCATCTTCTCGACGAAAAAATTGTCCTGCAGAACGATCTTTTCGCCCTCGGGACCGCGCAGCGCCTTAAACATGGGCTCCCGTCCTGGCGGGAGGTCCGTCCAAAGCCGCGGTCGAACCATGGCCTCCATGTACACGATACCGGCAATCCTCTCGGGATGGCGATAGGCCCGATGGAATCCCAGTGCCGCCCCCCAGTCGTGCAGCACCAGGATGATGTCGCGCAGATCCAGAGCGTCGAACCAAGCGTCCAAATAAGCCGCATGATCCTCGAATTTGTAAGCGTAGCGAAGCGATTTGCCTGATTGACCCATCCCGATCAGGTCAGGGGCCAAACACCGGCCAAGGCCTTCGGCGTAAGGAATCACGTTCCTCCACATATAGGAAGATGTCGGGTTTCCATGAAGAAACACTACCGGTTTTCCTTCGCCGACATCGACGTAGGCCATCTCGCTGTCGAGTACGGTCATGCGCTTCATGGTGTACGGAAAATCTTCTGATATGGACTTGGAACTCATCTAATCCTCTGCTTTTGTGGGCTTCATCTGACTGCTTCAGCTTAGCGGCAGCATCACTTCTTTGCGGAATGCCAGCCGTTCCGTAAGACTGTCGTACCACCGACGAAGATTGGCGAACTTGGGATGAACTATGTCGAGCGCGTACCAACGGTAGACAGAGGCGCCGACCGGGATGTCAGCCATCGAAAAGGCACCGCCACCTACGAACCGTCGATCGGCAAGTCTTTCGTCGAGCATCGCCATGACCGCCGCGCACCGCGCTTCGGCCTTTTTTTGGGCCGCCGGATCGCGTTGATCGTTGGGCGTACGAATTAGCCCGATGAAGACTGGGCGTAAGGCGGGCCAGAGCGTGGTGGCCTGCCAGTCCATCCAACGTTCGCAATCGAACCGCCGACGAATGTCGACGGGACACATGCGCGCATCGCCGTACCTTTGCGCGAGGTAGCGAACAATTACGTTGGATTCCCACAGCGAGAGACCGTCGTCCTCCAGAGTCGGGACCAACCGATTAGGATTCATCTCGATGTACTTGGGATCGTCGGTGCCTCCGAACTCACCCCCGACGACGATGTGTTCCGGCGATAAATTGAGTTCTCCGCAACACCACAGGACTTTCTGAACATTGATGGAATTCGGCCGTCCCCAGACCTTCATGGATGACATTTCCTTCGAGCAGGCCATTATTTCAGCTGTGCCGCTCACGATGCGGCCGCTAGGCGCGTATGCGTTCCGTAGTTGCCGCCACTAAAGATAAGCGGGCTGCCCTCGCGGTACGACACTCGTTGGACGCGACCGATGAAAATGATGTGGTCGCCCCCGCTCGTTGTGCTCTCCATTTCGCATTCAAACAGGGCGAGGGGATCGTGGAGGACAGGACACCCTGCAAAGCCGGCCTTGAATGCGATCCCGTCGAATTTGTCGGCGTGCGATCTCGCGAAGTGATCGGACAGGCTCGATTGCTCGTCCGCAAGGACATTGACGGCGAAGGCGCCGGCGTCGAGGAAGCTCTTCATGGAGGGGGCCTGGCGACGCAGGCTCCAAAGTATCAACGGCGGGTCGAGCGAGACCGCGGCGAAGGAATTGGCCGTGAGACCCTCGAGCTTTCCGCTCGGCGCGCGTGTCGTCACGACCGCAACGCCGGTGGCGTATCGCCCCAGGGCATTGCGTAACTGGCGCGAGTCAATCCGTTCCATCTGATCCATGATGTCCGTCATCAACAATCTCCTGCACAAAGAGAAGCCGTTGGCCCTTCCGCGTGTCAGGAAATCTAGCCGTAGATCGTCACAAGGAAAAATGATAAGTTTTGCTGACATCCATTACGGAGACTAATGCCGTGGCCGTGACCGCCAGCATTCGTGACATCAAGCTTTTCGTCGCCGCCTATGAAGAGCGCTCTTTCACCGCGGCCGCCGTTCGGGAAGCCGCTACGCAGTCCGGCGTCTCCCAGCACATCGCGAAGCTCGAGGCGCTCCTCAAGGTGAAGCTTTTTTCCCGGAACGCGGGTGGTCTAGTCGCAACGCCCGCCGCTGACGCGTATTACAATCGTTGCGTCGACGTGCTCAGGGTTCACGAGAACGCGCACATTGCATTGGGAGGCTACACGCGGGGGCTGCACGGAGAGATTAACGTCGGTTTAATGCCTTCCATGACCCGTTGCGTCCTTGCTCCGGCGTTGGCCAGGTTTATCGAGCAGCATCCCAATGTAGCGGTGCGGATATTGGAGGGTTATAGCGGCATCCTGACCAAGCAGGTGAAAGCGGGCGAACTTGAATTCGCCATTGTACCCGCACCCGCGTTTTCGGAGACGGTTGGTTTGAAAAGCCGACTTTTGGCGACTACTCCTGAGCTGTTGGTGACGCGAAAGAGCCCGTCAGTCAAAACATCGCGTTACGTTCGTCTTTCGGAATTGGATCCGCTGAAGCTGGTCGTGCCGGGTAGGGGAAACGCCAGGCGCATTCTGCTCGATGCGTACTTCGCATCCAACGGCGTACGCGTCGAGCGTGTCATGGAGCTCGACGCGATGTTCGGAACGCTGGGTGTTTTGTCCGAGACCGATTGGGCAGCGGTGCTTCCTGCTGTGATGATGTCGGATCCATCTGACCATAAGAACTTCAACATCAGGGTAATTTCCGACCCGCCTCTGACCCTCGACCTGATCCTCATCGAGGCGTCTCGACGACCCATGTCGCGTCCCGCCGAGGTTCTTCTCGGACTGATCAAGGAAGAGATGGATCGTCTGAACCGCTCTTGGAGTACCGGACGGCCAACGACGCGTGGCACCGCGCGTAGGAAGTAGAGCGCAAGCCTTCATTCGGCTGATGGGCACGAACGACTTCATTACGTTCCGTAATGGGGCGCGACAGATATCATGATTTTTTCGGTTGATGGTTTCTTGCTAGGAAACGTTCAGGCGACCGGACCGCCTAATCGTCCGCAATAAGCCCGCAAACGGCACAGTTGGGGATTCGCAAAGGGATGGTACCGCAACATGATGCAATCAGCTGGCCTTTTGTTTGACGCGCTGGTGTCCGGCGTTCTCGTCGGCGGCTTCTATGCAGCGATGGCCGTCGGCATATCCATCGCCTTCGGGATGCTTGGCATCAGCAATATCGCCCATCCCGCTGTAATATTGCTCGGCTCGTTCATCGCCTACGTCTTGAATACGCAGTTCGGCATGGACCCGCTTCTGGTCGGCTTGCTGTTGGTGGTGCCATTCTTTTTACTGGGGATGGGACTTTACTCTGGTTACGAACTCTTCTTCGAACGGCGCGGCGCCGAACTAATCCGCGGATTGTCTTTCTTTTTCGGGCTGCTTTTCATCACGGAAGTCGGCCTGCAACTGGCGTTCGGGGTCGACTACCGGCTTGTGGAGGCGCGTTACATCGGGCCGACATTCGACATCGGTCCGTTGTCGTTGCCGTTGCGGATGTTGATTCCGTTCCTTGCGTCGATCGCGATGCTGGTTTGCCTTCAACTCTTTTTCGTCAGGACATTCACGGGACGGGCTATCATGGGGGTGGCCCAGGACAAGCTCGCCGTCCAGCTCATGGGGGCCGCTCCGACCCGGATCAAGCGGATCGCGTTCGGGATATCGACAAGCACGGCAGCGTTGGCGGGAGTCTTCCTGATCATCCTGCAACCGGTCGAACCGTCGATGGGGCGCGACTACATCGGCCGCATCTTTGCAATATGCGTTCTCGGCGGAGTGGGCTCGCTTCCGGGCACTTTCGTGGCAGCGATGATCGTCGGCGTCATCGAAAGCGTCACCTCTACGTTCTACGGCCCTTCCTGGTCCCCAGCCGTTGCATTCGGAATGTTGCTAATAGCGCTTGTGGTTCGTCCCGCGGGCATTTTTGGGAGAGCCTGATGACCAACATCCGATTTTCAGCAATCGCCGTCGTTGTTGGTGCGGCCCTGGTAGGTGCAAGCCTGTTAGTCGACAACGACTACTACGTCTTCGCGGCGTACTTCGTCCTGCAGTACGTGATTCTGGCGACGGCTTGGAACATCCTCGGCGGATACGTGGGTTACGTGAATTTCGGTACTACGGCTTTTCTCGCTATCGGTGTTTATAGCGCCGTTGCCCTCCATAAATGGCTTGAGCTCCCCGTGCCGGTACTAATGGTGATCTCTGGCGCACTTTGCGGTGGAATCGGCTTGGCTATGGGGTATCTCACGATACGCCTCCGGGGGATTTACTTCACGATCGCAACGCTGGCCTTGGCGGTCGTCGTGCAGACCTTCATCACCAATTGGGATTATGTCGGCGGCTCTCGCGGAACCTACATCATGCGGCCGGACGAGACTCCATTTTTCGGAAGCTACGTTAAGTATCTCTTCTTCCTCATGGTCGTCCTGGCGATGAGCTCCGTTGCGATCGCCCGTGCCATCGAAAGATCGACGTTCGGTTTCGGTCTGGCGGCGATCCGCGACGACGAGGGAGCGGCTGCCGCAGCGGGGGTGCCCACACTGAGACTCAAACTCGTCGCAGCGATGTTGAGCGGCGGTCTGATGGGAATGGCCGGCACTCCGCTCCCATTCTATCTCACCTATGTCGAGCCGACGTCGTCGTTCAGTCTGGCTTACACGGTCAATAGCGTCGCCATGCCGCTAATCGGCGGTACGAGCAGTTGGATCGGGCCCGTTATCGGCGCGCTTCTGCTCGGATCGATGCAACAGGCGATGACCGTGTTGATTTCTTCATCCGTGAATCTGTTGGTGGTGGGCGTCCTGCTGGTTCTGTTCGTGGTTGCGGCGCCGACCGGTATCCTTGGCATGATCAAAGCGATGCGCTCGCGCACGTCGGAGGACAAATCTGCCCTCATAGACGCGGTGCTCGTTCCCGAGAAGAGGAGCAGCAGCAGATGAGGGAAGGGATCATCCTGGAGGCAACAAAGGTCAAAAAGAAGTTCGGCGGCTTCGTCGCGCTAAACGACATTGACCTCACGATCCGCCGAGGTGAGCGGGTTGGCCTCATCGGCCCGAACGGCTCCGGCAAGAGCACTTTGACGAACTGTCTCTGTGGAGCAATCAAGCCCGACGGAGGCAGCGTTTCGTTCGCCGGCCAAACCATCGACGGCGTGTCGGCCCATGAACGGGCCAGACTGGGAATTGGGCGGAGCTTTCAACTGCCGCGTCCGTTCCACAGCCTGTCGCTCCTGGACAACATTCGAGTACCGCTCAAGTACGTGGTGAACAGGAGAGCCGGTCACCGGATGTCCGAGCAGGATATCTCGACACGCGCCGCAGAATTGCTAGGGAAATTCGGCCTCGGTGGGAAGGCTGGACGGCTACCGCGCGACCTCACTCAGGTTGAGATGAGAAAGCTCGAGCTCGCGCGTGCAATGGCGACGGAGCCCACACTATTGGTTTCCGACGAAGCGATGGCAGGCCTTTCCAATTCGGAAGTGGACGAGATCCTGGGCCTTCTGATGGCGCTCAACGAAGAAGGCGTGGCTATCATTTTCATTGAGCACATCATGCGCGCCGTAATGGTTTTCTCGGAACGGCTGGTAGTCCTTGTCGCCGGTCAAAAGATAGCGGACGGACTGCCAAAGGAAGTGATCGCAAACAAGCACGTAGTGGGAGCTTATCTCGGTGAATAGTATCCGGACCGAAAAGCTCTGCGCCGGCTACGGCAGCGTGCGCATTCTTCACAACGTTTCACTGGAGGTCGCCGCGGGTGAAACCGTAGTTCTGCTGGGTACGAATGGAAACGGCAAGAGTACGTTGATCAAGACGATCATGGGAATCGTGAGTCCTTCGTCCGGCCGGATCGTGGCGGAGATCGATGGTAGGGAGCACGACCTGGTGGGGATGACGACGGAGGAGATTGTCGATCTGGGAATCGCGTTGGTGCCCGAGGGGCGACGTTTGTTTCCGCGCCTTACCGTGGAAGAAAACCTGCTGCTTGGCGCCTATCGGCCTACGGCTCGCAAGCGTCTCAAAGACAATCTCACCTATTGTTACGAGGCGTTTCCCCGTCTCAACGAACGCCGTACCCAGCTCGCTGGGACGATGAGCGGCGGAGAGCAACAGATGCTGGCCTTGGCGCGTGCCCTTATGTCGTCACCGAAAATCCTGGTCGTCGACGAGCCGTCCGTCGGATTATCACCGCTCTTCGTCCGTCGCACGATCGACATGATCGCACAGCTGAAGGATCGGTATGAACTCACGGTCCTCATGGCCGAGCAGAACTTCACGCAAGCCATCCGTATTGCCGACAAGGGATACGTCATCGTCCACGGAGAAATCGCCTTCCACGGCGAGAACCCCGAAGCCATGCACCGAAGCGATCTGATACGCCAACACTACCTGGGTCTTTGAGACAGAGACTGATAACGCGGCGGCGACCGGGCAACAAGAGGAGACGAGTAGTGAAGCCAAACAAGGGGATAGCGCGTCGCAGCGCGCTCGGCGTGATCGCGGGCGCGGGCGTCGCAATCGCGGGCCGCCGCGCGTTCGCGGCAGATCCGATAAAGATCGGTTTCGGAATTCAGCTTACCGGTCCCTTGGCGGCGAGCGGTAAGGCGGCCTTACTCGGTGCCCAAATCTGGGCAGAGGAGGTGAATAAGGCGGGTGGCTTGATCGGTCGTCCCGTGGAGCTGGTCTACTATGACGATCAGAGCAATCCGGGGCTCGTACCGGGACTCTACTCCAAGCTGATCGATGTCGATAAAGTGGATCTGCTGATGGCGAACACTACCAATCAGACCGCTCCAGCCATGCCGCTCATTATACAGAAGAAGCGGCTCATAATGGCGATGTTCGCTCTGGCCGTGAACGAGCCATTCAAATATCCAGGCTTCTTTCAAATGCAGCCGTTCGGTCCGAACGGAAAGGAATCGATGTCTCGTGGTTATTTCGAAGGAGCAGCGACGATCGATCCGAAGCCACAAACTATCGCTCTGGTAGGGGCCGACGCTGAATTCGCCAAGAGCTCGCTTGAAGGTGCCAGGGCCCATTCGGCCCGGATGGGGCTAAAGATCGTATACGACAAAGTCTATCCTCCTAACACCGTGAACTTCACGCCGGTGTTGAGGTCGCTGCAGGCGACCTCTCCGGACCTGGTCTTCGTTGCGTCCTACCCGGCCGATACGGTCGGCATCATCCGAACTGCGCACGAGATCAAATTGGGAGCCAAGATGTTCGGCGGCACGTTGGTCGGCTGCCAATACACCGCTGTCAAGCAGCAGCTGGGCGAGGCGTTAAACGGGGTAGTGGGCTACGAGCAGTACGTACCCGAACCAACTATCAACTTCCCAGGCATCGACGAGATGTTGCGGAAGTACCAAGCTCGGGCGGCCGAGCAGGGCGTCGATCCGCTTGGATACTACGTGCCTCCATCGGCATATGCATCGCTTCAGATACTTGGCGAGGCCGTTGTCAAGACGAACGGCCTCGATCAACGGAAATTATGGGAATACATCCACGCCAACAGTTTCGAGACCGTGGTCGGAGACGTCAAATTCGGTTCCGACGGAGAGTGGATCGAACCGCGACTGCTCACCGTTCAATTCCGCGACGTCAAGGGAAATGATTTTCAGCAGTTCACGCAACCGGGCAAGGAAGTGATCATTTATCCCCCCAAATACCAGTCCGGAAATCTGCAGTATCCCTTCGTTCCGCGGAGATAGCTATCTTACGTCGGCTACCGCTGCGCACAAGGGCCGCGGTGGCCGGCAGTCGGTTATGCCCGGTTGTACGCTGGCGCGTTCCGCCCAAGTCCATCGAATAGGTCGAGCATCCGTTCGAACCACGCGTGCATCGGATCGGTCCCCTCAAGAAGTGCGAACGAGCTCGTACATCGAGCCCACTGAAATGGTCCGAACAGAGCGTAGTCCGCATACAGCGGCTGCTCGCCTCCAAAGAAAGGTTGGGTCTTGAGCACCAGACGGAAAGGCGCAAGGCTTTCCCGGAAGGGAGCCAGCCGATCCTGTCGACCGGCTACGAAGGCCTCGAGCGGCTTGCCCACTCGGGCCTCCCGACTGCTGCGGAAATACTGGCTGTCCTTTTCGTGAAGGTTCGCGAAAATGTCCAGCGCGATAAAGGGAAAGATGGTCCCGACCAGAATATCAGCATGCGCGCTGTAGAGACGGCTTAGGGCAAGACCCGCCATTCCTGAGAACAGCGTTGGATTATCGGGATAGGTCAACTCAAGATATGTGGCGATTGCCCAGGAATCAGAAATCCATCGGCCGCCGTCCACGATGACCGGCACGCGGCCTTGCATCGATGGTGCGATAACATCCTTTTCGGTGAAGCGCCACGGTATAGTCTCGACCTCCAACCCTTTGTGGGCCAGCGCGAGACGTGTTCGCCAGCAGTAGGGACTGAAGCGGAGCGAAGGGTCTTCACCGGCCAGGTCGTACAGTATGATGCCCATGGGCGAGCTCGAGTTATCGGCTGAGGGACGCGTTTGTTTGGCCGAACAATACCTTGCTGGACTGGTTGTCGACCGTCGGCTTGATGTTGATTTCATCGGCCTTCGCATAGGCGCGCTTCACCGTAGCTCGGTCGCGGATACTCTCGAACCAACGTTTCAAGTGCGGGAAATCTTCCAGCTTCTGCCTTTGGCGTTCGTGAGGGACGACCCACGGATAGACCGCCATGTCCGCGATGGAGTATTCGCCGCCAATAAAAGCGCGATCGGCAAGGCGGCGATTCAGTACACCATACAGTCGATTTGTTTCGTTGACATAGCGATCTATGGCGTAGGGAATCTTCTCCGGCGCATACTGCACGAAGTGATGGTTCTGGCCGGCCATTGGACCCAGGCCACCCATCTGCCAGAACAGCCACTGCGTCACCTCGACACGCTTGCGCAGGTCGAGTGGAAGGAATTTTCCGGTTTTCTCGGCCAGGTACGAGAGGATGGCACCGGATTCGAATACGCTGACCGGTGCACCGCCGCCGGCCGGCTGATGATCGACGATTGCGGGGATCCGGTTGTTCGGAGATATCTTTAGGAACGCCGGCAAGAACTGATCGCCGGCTCGTATATCGACGGGCACAATCTTATAGGGAAGGCCAGCCTCCTCGAGAAAGATCGTGATTTTATGTCCGTTCGGCGTCGTCCAGTAGTGAAGATCAATCATGTGCAGTCTCCTATATCCCGGTTGTGCTGTCGTCGACCGCGTCAGCCGGGGCCCTCAAGCGCGTAAGACTTTACGGATCTCCGCCGCGGCTTTTTCGGCGACCATCACCGTCGGAATGTGGGTATTCGCCCTGGGTACCTTCGGCATGATCGACGCGTCAGCCACGAAGAGACCGTCCACGCCCTTGACCCTGGTGCTCGAGTCGACCACGTCGCCGAGAGCGCATGTGCCGGCTGGATGAGCCATCGAGGTGGCGGAAGAGATAACGAGGTCTTCGAATGCCTTGTCGTCGGTGAACGCGCCGAGAAGGCGGCCGGCGCCAATCCGGCGGTTGAGCGTGAAGCGGCGAACGCTGCGGTTTATATCGAGAACTGCAACAAGCGCCACGCTGAACAGGTCCGATTTCCAACCCGGCTGGTTCAGTAGTTTTATTGGCAGTTTGGGCGGCAGAAGGAACGTCTCGTGAGTTATCGCGTCGACCGCAGGGTCCATCATCAATTCACGCGCGATTTTTACCGCGGCAATCATTCTGTCGCGGTCGCGACGGTCCTGGAGCAGCGCAAGAGCCAGCTTCGGTGCGCCGTTTTTGCTGGTCAAAGAGACCTTGCCGCGCGAGAACGGCGAATAGAGACAAACCTGCAGCATGCCCAGACCTACGTCGCGGTCTCGGGGGCCCGACCTGGAGACGAGTCCCATAAAGAGATCGGACGGTGGGGCTCCGATATAGTTCGACGAAAGCCGAAGGCATCCGAGCACGTAGCTGCGCATCGCCGGATCGTGTCTCGCACCCGCGCGCACCACCGCGCCGAGATGCACACAGATGTGATTCTGGAGGTTCTCGCCGATCTTCGGGTTGTCCAGGACCGGTTTGATGCCAAGCGCGCTGAGTTCGTTGGCGGATCCGAGTCCCGAACGCTGAAGGAGAACCGGCGAGAAGATGGCTCCGGCGGCCACGATGACACGGGCTGCGCTCACCCGTTGCGTCGAGCCGTCGAGTTCTCGAAATTCAATGCCGGTGACCTTTTGTCCTTCAAACAGTAGAGCGGTCACCTCCGCATTGGACAGGATCTTGAGATTGGGACGCTTACGAACTTCTGGGGTAAGGTACGCGAGCGCGGCGGACGTACGTATTTTGCCGTTGTTGCTGAACGGCATCTCGAACAGTCCATCCTCATCGGATCCGTTCAGGTCGCGCCCGAATCGGTAGCCCCGCTTTTCAGCCGCCTGCGCGAGCGCTTCCGTGAATTTCGGCCAGGTCGAGCGCGGACGCCGGCTGATCGGAATGGGGCCGGCGTCGCCGTGTACTCCGCCGGGAAAGTCGAGGTCTCGCTCCAGCTTGCTGAAGAATGGCAGGCAATCCTCATAACTCCACCCGGTGGCTCCTGCGGCTTTCCACGCGTCGTAGTCCGAGGGGAGCCCGCGCGGAGCCCACATGCCCATAACCGACCCGCCGCCTCCCATCACTTTGGCCTGCGGAAATAGCACGGTGGGCTCTCCGGGACGGGTCTCCGCCTCGACAGGCCAGAAATAGTCGGGATTGGCGTAGGAGCGAGGAAAGATGTCAGCGATATCCTCCGGGAGCGCGTCAATCGGAGTATCCCGACCTGCCTCGATCAACAGGATCTTGAGGGACGGATCTTCACTTAGTCGCGCGGCAAGGACGCTGCCGGCCGCCCCGCCTCCCACCACAACGAAATCGGGCACTTCTTGTGCCGAAACTTGATCTCCAAACCGAGCCCTGGCGTTCACTTCTTTTATCTCCTGCCTTGGGCGCCTTCCGTTGGCAGAATGACGGCAACGGCGCGCCCAGGCTCGTGGTCAGATCCGCCGCATTCGAAAAGCGGCACGCCCCTTCGACGGGCGATCTGTCCGATATCAAGAACGGCCCACTAGCAAAAATCATTAATACTGTTGGTCGGCATTATGAATTCGGATGCCGCTTACCGCCCTGTGAGCGGGTGCGACGAAAGCAATAGTGGTGGGAATTACTGACGATAGTTTAGGTTAGTTTAGGTTCATCGGCCGGGGCCGGACTCCGTTTTCGATCCGCAGCCGGGCATTACGATAGGTAATACACTTCTTCATAAATGATTATTTTATCCGATGGTCGGGGATTGATAGACGATGTGTGCTCACACGAGAGGACACTCCATGCAACTCGGTTTCTTCACGATGCCCATTCATCCGCTGGGTAAGGACTGGCGGAAGTCATTGCGGGAGGACCGCGAAGCTTTCATCTTAGCGGACGAACTCGGCTTCACCGAAGGATATTGCGGCGAGCACGTTACCGACCAGGCGGAGAACATCACTTCGTGCTCTCTCTTTCTGGGAACGCTTGTAGACGCGACGAAACGAATCAAGCTCGGGACTGGAACGGTCAACGTACCGAACAGCCACCCCGCCACTGTTGCGTCTCAGATCGCGATGCTGGACCATTTGCTCGATGGGCGCTTCATCTTCGGGATCAGTCCCGGAGGCCTTCTCTCGGACGCAGAAGTCTTCGGAAACCTCGACGCCGATCGCAACGAGATGTTTCTCGAAGGAATAAACCACATCCTAAAGATCTGGTCGTCGAAGCCCCCTTACGACATCCGTGGCAAGTACTGGACCATTTCCACCGCGAAAACCGTGTTAGCGGAGATCGGGCAGGGCATCCTTCCGAAGCCCCTTCAGAAGCCGCACCCGCCGATCGTAGTCACGGCTGTAGCTCCGTTTTCCAAAGGGGTCACCGAGGCGGCGGCAAGAGGTTGGGAGCCGATATCGGCGAACTTTCTGATGCCGGCGTGGGTGAAGAGCCATTGGCCGAAATACGCCGAGGGTTGTGCGCGGGCGGGGCGCCCCGCCGATCCCGCAAATTGGAGGGTGGCGAAAAGCGTCTTCGTCGCGTCAGATAGGAACGTCGCCCGCGAATACGCTACATCCGCCAACAGCCCGTACCGCTTCTACTACGACCAGATGTTTACGAAGCTGAAGAAGGGAGGAAGAATCGAGTTGTTCAAACCGCGTCGCGACATGCCGGACGACGAAGTCACGCTCGACATGATCATGGAGGCCCTGGTTATTTATGGCACGCCCGATGAGGTGACCGACAAAATCCTGGCGTTCCGGGAGACAGTCGGTGAGTTCGGTACGATGTTGTATGCGGGCCACGACTGGCTCGATCCCGAACTTGCTCGGCAATCGATGATCCTGATGGCCGAGAAGGTCCAACCCATGATCGGTTCGCCCAAGAGCAGTCCGAGCACCGTGCAGCACAGCCGCGTTTCGGCTTAGCGCTCCGGCGCAACTGAATCATCCGCGGTCCGCTTGGGAGCGGCCTAGCTTTGCGAGATACCTGATGATGGCCAAGATCACCGTTCCGGGCGGCGCTGGGATTTCCGTTCGCATCGACGGGAAAGAAGGCAGCCCGTGGCTGGTCCTCTCCAATGGCGTTACCGCGACCCACCGGATGTGGGACCCTCAGATGGAGATGCTCACAAAGAAGTACCGGGTCCTTCGATACAATGCGCGAGGACACGGAGAAAGCGATGCGCCGCCACCACCGTATTCCTTCGACGATTTGGTTGCCGATGTCGTCGGCCTGATGGATTACTTCGAGATGAAAAGTCCGACGTTCATGGGCCTCTCTCTGGGGGGCATGACGGGACTTGGAGTCGCGTTGTCACATCCAAAAAGGCTTCGCGCGCTGGTGTGTTGCGACGCGCGAGCGGACGCTCCGCCACCGTTCGTGCAGGGCTGGGATGATCGCATCAAGGCGATCCGGGAGAAGGGATTCTCCGCCATCATCCCCGGTACCGTGGAGCGCTGGCTTTCGGTTCCCTTCAGAAAGGAGAATCCAGCGAGAGTCGCGGAGGTCGAGGACATGATCCGATCTACGTCGCTGGCCGGCTTTGAAGGCTGCGCAGCGGCGTTGAAGCGGCTCGACTATCTCTCCTCTCTGGATCGGATCGAGATACCGACGCTCTTCGTTTCGGGATCGGAGGACCAGGGGGCGCCTCCCAGCGTAATGCGTTCGATGGCCGAGCGCGTCCGCGGAGCGCGGTTCGAGGTGGTTGAGGGGTCGGCGCACTTGCCAAACCTCGACAACCCGGAAGGCTTCGCAATGGCAGTGCGAGATTTTCTGGGAGTCGGACGGTAGTCGACCTAACCAGGCTTCCGTTTCTGCCCCCGAAAGTCGTGGTCACGACGTGTGGCGGCGGGTCGGTTTGTGTACGATCGTTGGAGCAATCGAAAATGGCCCGCAGGCGTCTCTATAGGGGATCGGACTTTCGTAAGGCGCTGAGCATCGCCGAGCTCAGGGAAATCGCCAAGCGTCGCTTGCCCGCCTTTTCACTAGAGTTTCTCGAAAGCGGCGGCGAGGATGAAGTCACGCTTGGTTGGAACAGAGACGTATTCAAGTCCCTCCGTTTCGTGCCGAAGACGCTTGTCAATACCAGTTCGTGCAATATCGACGCCGTCCATTGCTCCACCAAATTCGCTTCGCCGCTGATCATCGGCCCCTCGGGCCACAACAACATCATGCGCAGCGACGGAGATAGGCATCTCGCGAGCGCCGCGGCGGCTGCGGGAATTCCCTATACGCTGGCGACCCTGTCCAATACCCGGCTTGAAGATCTAGCTGAACATTATCCGGGAAAGCTTTGGATGCAGCTATACGTGTTCAAGGACCGGGCCCTGACTGACGACATAATCAACAGGGCGGATGATGCCGGTTATGATGCACTGGTGTTCACGACGGACGCCAACGTGTTTGGTTGGCGCGAGTGGGATCGTCGGCGCTTCCGCGCTCCCGGCAAGCTTTCGTACGGGAATATGCTGGATGCATTCATGCACCCGCGTTGGTTTTGGGACGTCATGATTCCGAATGGCGTTCCACCGATTCCCAACGTCACGCACTTTTTTCCTGAGGATGCGCGCGACACAAAGAGCGCCATCACCATCATTCCAAGTCTTTTCGCACCGACGATCGATTGGACGACCGTGGAAGATCTCCGCGCTCGGTGGAAGCGGAAATTGATCATCAAGGGCATCCTCAGCGTGGAAGATGCCTGCAAGGCAGCTGACGCCGGTTGTGACGGGATCGTCCTCTCCAATCACGGTGGGCGGCATCTTGATACTTGCATCTCTCCCATGGAGATCCTTCCGGAAGTGGCAGAGCGTGTCGGCAACCGTCTTAGTATAATCGTCGATAGCGGATTCCGCAGGGGAAGCGACGTCGTAAAGGCCATAGCTCTCGGTGCGCACGCCGTGATGATCGGCCGGGCCGCGCTCTATGGTCTGGCAGCCGGAGGACAGGAGGGGGTTGCGCACGCGCTCCGACTACTGAACGACGAGATCAAAAGAGTGCTCGGCATGATCGGATGTCCGTCACTCTCGCAGCTCGACAAGTCGTTCATCCGCTCCAGCGCTTCGTTCGAAGGGCCCGCTAGTCTGGGAGACCTCTGAGTACGTGAAGATGCGCTCGTTGTTATCGATATTGGGTTCCGAATATCTTCATCTGCGTCGTGCGGAGATGGCGCGTCATTGCGTCGGCAGCACCGGTCCGGTCTCGCTTTTCGATCGCCTCGATGATTGCGTCGTGCTCGGCAAACGAGGAGTAATCAGAAGGTGGCCCGACAGGCCGGGTATCCAACCATTTCCAGACCACGGCTCGGCGCACCTCGTCGACGATCTCGTGCACCGCGACCAGCAGCTTATTTCCGGCCGCTTCCGCGATAAGAAGGTGCAGTCGTCCGTCCAATTGCTCGTAGGCAGTCCACGTCTTCGAAGTTCTCATCTGCTTGGAAAGCGCGCGCAGGGTTTCGATTTGCTTGCGAGTCGCATTGATGGCGGCGAGGCTCGCGAGTTCAGGCTCGATCACCAGTCGCGCCTCCATTGCCTCACGTGGACTGGTGGTTGTTTGCAGCGTTTCGCGGTTGGTCGATTTTTCCGAGTTGGGGGATCGGACGAAGGTCCCGCGGCCGACCTCACGGGAAAGGTGCCCCTCATTCTCCAGGCGCGCCAGGAGCTTTCTTATCTCGCTGCGCGAAAGGCCGAACTCGTCCGCAAGCTTCCGTTCTGGAGGAAGCCGCGTGCCCGGTCCAGCCTCCAAGTAACGAGCCAACATCTCCATAGTCGGTTGTTCTCCTTCAACCAATCTAAACCAATCAAGTTATCCGCTCAAGATGCGCGAGAAGTCAAGACCAATATGGATTTTCGATTTGACTTCACGGATCAGATCTGCTTTTGGTTCAACCAGGATCGAACCAATCAGATCAATGGTTGACCAATGAATGTAACTGTTGTCCAATCTCGACCCGACACCTCAATGATTGTTCCTGCGACGATGAGGGCTTGGGTGCTGGACGGGCCCAACGAGCTCCATCTTGTCGAGAAGCCCGTCCCGGTCCCGAAGAGGGCGGAAGTTTTGGTTCGGATCGACGCTGTCGCCATATGCGCCACCGACTTGGAAATCATCGAGATGGGGACGCCCGCGTTGATTGAGGGTGGTCCTCCCTTTCACAAGAATTTCACGCCTGGCCATGAGTACATGGGGACCGTGGCCGCGCTCGGTCCCGGCGTCGACGAATATCGAGTCGGCGAACGGGTCACCGTCGAGATCCACGCCGGCTGCGGCCAATGCAAACGTTGTCGCCAGGGCATGTACACGTCCTGCCACAACTACGGTCTGAACTACGGAAACGTAGACAAGGGACACCGCGCCAACGGCTTCACCACCGACGGCGGATTCGCCGAGTACGCTATCAACAACATCAACACGCTTTCGCGAGTGCCCGACGATATGAGCGACGAGGAGGCAACTCTCGTGGTCACGGCCGGCACGTCCATGTATGGCCTGACCGAGGTCGGTGGCCTGGTTGCGGGTGAGAGCGTGGTCGTTACGGGGCCGGGGCCGATCGGCCTGCTGGCGGTTGCCGTCGCGAAGGCGCTTGGGGCCAGTCCGGTCATACTCTCCGGTACGCGTGATGCGCGCCTCGACATTGGCAGGAAGCTGGGGGCGGATCGGGTAGTCAACATCAAAAAGGAAAGCCTCGTGTCGGTCGTGAAGGAAATGACCGGCCGAGGGGCGGACTACGTCATCGAATGCGCAGGTACCGAGACCGCGATCAACGAAGCGACGCAGATGACTAATCGGGGCGGCAAGATCTGCCTAGCGGCGTTTCCGCACGAGCCCGTGCTGGCCGACATCGGTGCTTTGGTGAAAAACAACATCTACGTCTATGGGATTCGTGGCGAAGGTAAGAGCGCGACGCGTCGGGCCATGGCTTTGATGGCAGCCAAACGTTTCGACGCGACGCTCATCCACACTCACACCTTTCCGTTAGCCGAACTTCCGACTGCGTTGGACTACGCGCGCAATCGCACCGACGACGCGATCAAGGTCGTGGTCAAAATGCACGGTTCCGAAATGCGATCCAGGAAGGAATCCACGAGATGAAAAAGGCCAAGAAGGGCGCATACGCGGCGACCATCACTCCGATCGGCGCCGATGGCGAGCCTGATATGGAGCGCTTGATCGCTTACTGTTGGGAGATGCTCGATTTCGGGTGCGACGGCGTTGCGCCGCTCGGAACGACCGGCGAGGCCGCGGCCCTGCCGTTTGTCTTCCGTCTTCGAGTACCCGAAGCCCTCGCGCAGGCCGGGCTGCCGTCTGATTCCGTCATCCTCGGCGCCGGGTCCCCTTCGGTGGGAGACGCGATGGCGATCGGCAGGGCGGCGTTGAGCGCAGGCTATCCCAATCTTCTTGTGTTGCCGCCCTACTATACTAAGGATCCGTCCGAAGAGGGGCTCTACGATTACTACTCACGGATAATCGAAGCGATCGGCGACGATCGCCTGAACTTGTACCTGTATCACATTCCTCAAGTAACGGCTGTTCCGATCTCGCACACGCTCGTCGAGCGGTTGCGCAATAGGTTCGGACGAATCGTTGCCGGCATCAAGGATAGCTCGGGCAGTTTCGATTCCGCGAAGTCATATGTGGGTCCCGAGGATTTCGACGTGTACCCGAGCACCGAGGCAGTCCTTTCGGACGCGCTGAAGGCGCGCTGCGCCGGCGTGATCTCGGGATCAACGAATGTTTCTGGCGCACTCGCCCATAAGGTTTTGCGAGCGACCGGAGCCGAACGCGAGGCTCTTCAGGCCAAGCTGACCGATTTCAGGCTGACCATCCAGAAGTTTCCCTTGATACCCGCCGTGAAGCAGGTCCACGCCTGGCGAAAGAGCGACACCAGCTGGCTCCGGATGTTGCCGCCGCTGAGGAGTCTGTCGGGCGAGCAGGTTGCGGCGCTGAAGCGAGAGATGGAGCGCCTCGAAATGATCGGTGCCTCGCGTGAGGCGGCGTAAACTGCCCGGCAGCCCTAGGCAATTCACTTAGCAGAGGAGACATCATGAGCGAAGAATCTCCAAGGTCGCACTGGCCCTCAGAACTCCAGAAGGATTTCGACAAGGGCTACCAGAATGGTTGCGTAGGAAGTGTGCTGGTGTCGGAGACCGAAAAGGTGCGTGTCTGGCACTTGCACATTCCAGCAGGAAAGCGCTGCGGCTTTCATCGGCACGTCCTGACCTATTTCTGGACTGCTCACAGCGAAGGCTTGGCACGGGGCTATTTTGAAGATGGTTCAATCGTCGATGTGAAGCACTATAAGGGCGAGACGAAGCATCTCGCCTTCGGGCCCGGCGAATACATGGTTCACTCGGTCGAGAACATCGGGACCACCGACCTGTTGTTTACGACCGTCGAATTTCTCGACAGCCCCAACAAGGTGCTGTCCATCCCAGACGAGATGCGGCTCAAGGTGCCAGCCGATGCGCAGTCGGGAATGGCGCCGACCGACGTTTTGTGAGGAAACGATGATTCAAAAAGCTAAAGCGGTTCAGATCGCCAAGAACGGCGGCCCCGAAGTCCTGCAATTGAATGAGGTGTCGCTCGACAAGCCCGGTAAGGGCGAGGTTCTTCTCCGACAGACGGCGATCGGACTGAACTACCTGGATGTCTATGTCCGCAAGGGGCCGTCCGCATCGTTTCCCGCTGGGGTGGGGTCGGAGGCCGTCGGCGTCGTCGAATCCGTGGGCTCCGATGTGGCCGATTTCAAGGTCGGGGACCGAGTTGGTTATGGCGGCTCCGCCGGCGGCGCGTATGCAGACTACCGGGTGATGCCGGCGGCCCGGTTGGTTCATGTGCCTGTTGGCGTGCCAAACGAAGTCGCGGCGGCCGTCCTGATGAAGGGCATGACGGTCGAATATCTGCTGAGGCGTTGCTTCCGGGTGAGCTCCGGTCAAGACGTGTTGTTCTATGCGGCCTCGGGTGGTGTCGGTCTTATCGCTGGACAGTGGGGCAGGCACTTGGGTGCCCGCATGATCGGCGTGACGACCGGCCGCGAGAAGATCGAACTCGCGTTAGCCCATGGCTACGATGAAGTCGTTGATCGGAAGAAGGATAAGATTTCCGAAAAGGTGAGAGCACTGACGGGCGGCAAGGGTGTCTCGGTCGCTTACGATTCGGTTGGAAAGGATACCTTTGAGGACACGATCGCGTCGCTCGCCCCTCGGGGCTTCTTCGTCACGTTCGGAGCCACGACCGGCAGCCCGCCGCCGCTGGAGGCGGGGCTCCTGCAGAAGCACGGGTCGCTCTACTACACGCGACCCACCCTCGCGACCTACATCGCCGAACGTAAGGACTTGGTCGCCTCGGCGGCTGCGGTTTTTGACCTCGTCGTCAAGGGGGTGCTGATTCCTCAAATCGGCCAGCGTTATGGGCTCGCTGATGTCGCGAAAGCGCATCGGGACCTTGAGGCCGGCGCCACGACAGGTTCGTCCATCATCGTTCCCTAGCATCGAGGTCGATCCTCCGATGCTGATCTCGAAGAACTTTAAGATAACGGAGACCTGCATGAAACGATTTAGGATTGAGATTGGCCGCAGAGCCGCGCTCGCAGCCGTCGTGGCGATGATGGGAGCGGTGCTGCAGGCAGGGCTGGCGTATGCTGCCGACCCGATCAAGATCGGCTTCTCGCTTCAATTGACTGGACCTCTTGCCGCGAGCGGCAAGGCGGCCTTACTCACCGCCCAGATTTGGGCGGAAGAGGTCAATAAGGGGGGCGGCCTGCTCGGTCGTGAAGTGCAACTCGTCTACTATGACGATCAAAGCAATCCGGGGTTGGTACCGGGGATTTATTCGAAGCTGCTCGATGTCGACAAGGTAGACCTCCTTCTTTCGAACACCACGAACAACACCGCACCTGCGATGCCGCTGATCATTCAGAAGAAGCGGCTGATCATGGCGATGTTTGCACTCGCGGTCAACGAACAGTTCAAGTACCCTAATTACTTCCAGATTCAGCCGTTTGGGCCGAATGGCAAAGATGCGGTCTCACGCGGCTTTTTCGAAACCGCGATGGCGAGCAATCCGGCCCCGCGTAGCGTGGCTTTGGTCGGAACGGACGCCGAATCATCCAAGAACGCTTTGGAAGGAGCGCGAGCCCATGCAAAAAGGCTGGGCCTGAACATAGTGTACGACAAGGTCTATCCGCCCGGAACCGTGAACTTCACCCCCGTGCTCAAGGCGGTACAAGCGACCTCACCCGACATCGTTTTCGTCGGATCCTATCCTGCAGACACCGTCGGTATCATCCGCACAGCCCACGAGATCAAGCTCCACGCGAAAATGTTTGGTGGTTTCATGGTTGGGACGCAATACGCCGCAATCAAGCAGCAACTGGGCGATGCGCTGAATGGGATCCTCAGCTATGAGCAGTACATACCCGCCCCCACTGTAAGCTTTCCCGGCATCGAAGAGATGCTGAAGAAGTACCAGGCGAAGGCGGCGGAGCGGGGCGTGGATGCTTTCGGCTATTACGTTCCACCCTTTGTCTATGCCGCTCTGCAGGTGTTGGGTGACGCCGTCGTCCACACCGGAGGATTGGATCAGCAGAAGCTCGCGCAGTACATCCATGCGTCGAACTTCAAGACAGTCGTCGGAGACATCAAGTTCGGCGCGGACGGGGAATGGCTTGAACCTCGTCTTTTCACCGTTCAGTTCCGAGGGATCAAGGGCAACGATCTACAGCAGTTCACCCAATCGGGGCGCGAAGTGATCGTCTATCCGCCGGCCTTCAAGTCGGGCGATCTTGTCTATCCCTATGCGGAATCCCGCGATTAAATTCTCGGATGAACTTGTTGGCTCGAACGATCGGACGACTGGAGAAAAAGATGTCGGCATATTGGGTTGCGCGCGTTCATGTAACTGATCCGGAAACCTATTCGAAGTATGCGGCCCTCGCGGGTCCCGCGGTCGAGAAGCACGGCGGCGTGTTCCTCGCACGCGGCGGAAAGCAAATCATTCTTGAGGGGGGCGCTTTCGAGCGGAGCGTCGTAGCCAGGTTCCCGAGCCTGGAAGCCGCGGAGAAATGTTATCACTCGCCTGAGTACACCGAGGCCCGCAAGTACGTCGGCACCGCCGAGCGGCACATGGTTGCAGTCGAAGGTTTGGACTAGAAGGCGACGCAAGTCGGGTGGTGGTGTCGTACCGAGTGAAGTGAGAATGAACAGCCTCTCGATCATGGTTGCGCCCAACGGAGCGAGGAAGACGAAGCGGGATCATCCGCGCATCCCGATTTTGGCAGAGGAGATTGCGCAGGAGGCGGCCGCCTGCGCCGTAGCCGGTGCACAGGCGTTGCATCTGCATGTTAGGGACGATCTTGGGGAGCACTCGCTGGATCCAACACGCTATCTCACGGCCATGGCCGCGGTACGGAAAGTTGCCGGGGAAGAACTGATCTTGCAGATAACGACGGAATCGGTGGGACGCTTTGCGCCTTCCGAGCAGATCGAGGTGGTTCA
Organism: Bradyrhizobium erythrophlei; assembly: GCA_900129675.1. GTDB lineage: Bacteria > Pseudomonadota > Alphaproteobacteria > Rhizobiales > Xanthobacteraceae > Bradyrhizobium > Bradyrhizobium erythrophlei_A. The sequence continues at coordinate 6,290,299 of FSRD01000001.1, forward strand.
GGCGGTGTGTCCGGAAGCTGTCAGCATCGCAGTGAAGGAGTTGGTACCCGACTATGCCAGTGAAACGTCCGCGGCTGGGCTTTATCTGTGGGCCTTCAGGAACGGGATTGCGGTCCAGCACATCATCTACAGCGTTAAGGAGTTCGCTCATCTGCTTGATCTCATCGAACGGAAGATAGTGCCTGGCGTACGTCATTCGATAATTTTTCCGCTCGGCAGGTACGAGAAAAACCAAGAAAGCGATCCCACCGAGCTCGTTCCGCTCGTGAACATGGTCCGCGACAACGGAGGCTCGAGCCGCTTCGACTGGTCCGTGTGTGCATTCGGTGCATCGGAGACCGAAGCCTTGGTAACTGCCGCCGCTTTGGGGGGACATTGCCGAATAGGATTCGAGAACAGCTTCCTGAACGCTGACGGTTCGATGGCGAAAGGCAACGCTGAGCGCATCGTCGACTTGAGAAAAGCGCTTTATGCCAATCGGCGCTCTCGGGCATCGCGGGCTGAGACGCTGAAAGTGCTAGGTCTTCCAGTCTGACCCTCTACGTCGATTGAGCAACGATCGGTATTTCCACCGATTGGTTGGAATCGATTTCCGAGAGACATTTGTCGAATGTACCTGAAATGGGAACGTAGGATTCGATAGCAAGAGCTGAAGGTACGCGGGTGAGCTATGGCTGAATACGACATTGATCTCTTCGTGATTGGGGGTGGCTCAGGCGGGGTTCGCGCCGCTCGCATCGCCGCCAGCTATGGCGCCAAAGTGATGATTGCCGAAGAGTATCGGATGGGAGGCACCTGCGTGATCCGCGGCTGCGTGCCGAAAAAACTGTTTGTGATCGGCTCGCATGTCCGGCAGGAGCTCGAGGATGCCGCCGGCTTCGGCTGGACCGTTCCGCAAGCGAGCTTCGACTGGCCGACGCTGATCGCCAACAAGGACGAGGAGATCGCACGGCTTGAGGCGGCCTATACTGTCAATGTCGAGAAGTCCGGCGCGCGAGTCGTCAAGACCCGTGCGGTGTTCGAGGATTCGCACACCTTGCGCCTGGCAACCGGTGAGACCGTGAAGGCGGATCACGTGCTGATCGCGACGGGCGGCGCGCCCGACCATGGCGCCGAGATCCCCGGCATCGAGCACGTGATCTCCTCGAACGACGCGTTCCATCTGCCGGAGCTGCCTCGGCGCGTCGTGATCCAGGGCGGCGGTTATATCGCGCTGGAGTTCGCTGGCATCTTCTCCGGTTTCGGTTCTGACGTCACCGTGATCTATCGCGGCGACAATATCTTGCGCGGATTTGACGAGGACATTCGAGTTCAAGTGCGCGCCGAAATGGAGAAGCGCGGCATCACCATCCTGACCCGCTGCACGGTGACGAAAGTCGCTCGTCACGGCAAGGAATTCACCACGCATCTGTCGAACGGTTCGAGCATCGCCTCCGAGCAGGTGATGTTTGCGATCGGCCGCATTCCGAACGTCGCCAATCTCGGGCTTGAGAAGGCCGGCGTTGCCATCAATCCGAAGAACGGCGGCATCGCCGTCGATGGCTGGTCGAAAACATCAGTGCCCCACATTTACGCGATCGGCGACGTCACTCACCGCCGCAACCTGACGCCGGTCGCGATCCGCGAGGGTCACGCGTTTGCCGATACCGTGTTTGGCAAGCGTCCGGTGCGGGTCGATCACGCAACGATCCCGACGGCCGTGTTCTCGCAGCCCGAGGTCGGCACCGTTGGACTGACCGAAACCGAAGCGCGCGCCCAGTTCAGCCACGTCGACATCTACAAGGCTACCTTCCGCCCGATCAAGGCAACGATGTCCGGCCGCGACACCCGCGTGCTGATGAAGCTCGTAGTCGACGGCGTGAGCGACCGCGTGCTCGGCTGCCACATCATCGGCGACGCAGCCGCCGAGATCATCCAGGCGGTCGCCATCGCCGTGAAGATGAAAGCGAGGAAGGCCGATTTCGACGCCACCCTCGCGCTGCACCCGACCGCTGCGGAAGAGCTCGTAACCATGCGCGTGCCAACGGCGCGGCACGTCAGGCAGGCGGCGGAATAGGGGACCGGGACATGGGCTCGATATATTGCTTCGCCCTGCGCTAACGGCGATACCGTCGGTCCGCCGCGCGCAACCTATCCATCCAACCATCCATTTCGCCGCGCCCTGCGACAACGGAGGTGTTCAAGCCGGAAGATGCGGACTGGAGCTCCGCCCGGCGAATGGCCGACCGCTCCGGCTGCTTGCCCAGGTTACGCTGCTCGGAAGTGCGCGTTATTTATCGATTGCTTATCACTAGATTTGCCCAATCGGGCCACTACCCAGGATCGAGCCCAATTTGCACGGGGCTCTCGTCGCGAACTGGCCGTCTCGCGAGATACGAGAACAAGGCGCAGTCAAACGGTCTATATCGGAGGCATAAGTGTTTCATAGTGTTTCCCGTAGGCCGGCGCCGCGAACCTAAGCGTCCCTAACGACCACGCCAGCCTGCGAGGGGAGATCTCATCATCCTTCGGCAACAACCAGAAATGCGGCGAGAGCCGCGATTCCCGCTACCGGCATATTGATGAAGATGGTCCAGTTCCAGCCAAGCGTGCCGGTAATCAGTTCGCCGAGCAAGGGCTTTACCGCAAATGCTGTGCGCCAAACTTCCTCAAGATAAGGGCGAAGGAGTGTGCCTAGATCGGTTACCTCGATCCTGAACCTCTTTCGATCGAATAAATCTCCACCGAAGTCATTCTCGAGAACTTGAATCGCACGCGTCAGCGCCCGTTGTGAGACATTGCATCTTTGAGCCGCGCGTGAAATGAAGGTCGTTGCATACTGCCAGGAAATAGCGAACTTGATGAATCTCCATGTTGTTTCCGCTTTCCTATCGCATGCATCAAACGCTTTTCCGCGTCGTTCGGCCTAGTGCGACCCGGAGTGGACACGATGCCGATTTGGGTGCAAGCCGATGGGAGTCGTCGATCTCGGTAGAAGCGCACTCATTGCGAAACCGATCTAGAATTCGAGCGGGCGTACTGTACGGCTGGGCCGTCGTATGGGAGAGCAAGGCTTTCGCAATCGACGTTTTGGCCGTCGTGGAGTGTGAACCAGGCTGTCTCACGCACGAAATTCCAGTCGTCGCGTCGTGCGCGTTGTTGGCCAACACTGATCACGATGCTGAGGATCTGTTTGGCCATAGATGCTCGTCATCGGACCAGGTGGCAGCTAAGGCCCGCAATTTGCGCAAGCGAAAAGCCGGTCGCAGATGCGACCGGCTTTTCGACTGCAGCTCGGGCCTTCAATGACCGGCTGGCGCCGACCACCCGCCGGAATAGCGAGACAAGTCGGGCTGGACGTGCGGAGCGGGCCAGGCAGCATATGCATCCGAATGACGGGGCTGCTGCTGGCTAATGACCGCACGGGTCTTCGCCTCGCCATGATGACGCTGCGCTGCTGTGGCGAACTGGATCGATGTCGCGACGATCAGTGCAGAGCCGAGAATAGTGAAGATGGCCTTTCGCATTTTTGTTCTCCCTTTCATACCCTGGTTGGCTCAGCGCGGTCCTGATATTTGCTTGCCCCTATGCTCGCTCTTTCGGGCGGATCGCGACGCTGTGCCGCTGATTGCGCCGATTGCTGCGTAGGATTCAGCGGACGCGCGATATCCGCTACGTCCAACGCCTAAGCTCTGATAGAAGGCAGCCATACCAGGCTCCTGGATTGCTGCCTGCGCGTGTGCTTGGCTTGTGATCGTGACTGCGGCATGCGATCACCGCAAGCGGGACGAACTTTGTCATGGCGAAACTCCTTCTGGAAGGCTCGTGATGAGCAACTCCTCCCGTGTCACCCTACAGTGTGATCGCAAGCGATTAATGCCCGCGGGGATCGAACATATGCTCGTTCATCTCACGGGCCCCCATGACTTGCTCACATCGCTTGACGTCGATCGTGTGCGGGCGCGCTCGAAATAAGCTGACGTACCCAGTACCAATCGGTGCGTCGTTCGGCACGGCGGGCGGTAAGCGCGCAATCGATCAATTGTCCCATTCAGAGCCGCGTCGAGCTGCAGCTGCCGCTGCCGGCCGCGCAAATGCGATTGGAACGCGATGCGAGTCCAAAGGCTCGGCTTCGCCGCCGCCGCGCGCGATGGGTCCCGTCTTATGCGGCTGAGACGAATGAGCATATTTTTGAGCGATGCGGACATTCGCAAACCGATGCTGCTTCGTAAAAGCAACACGGCGGGGCGCTACTCCACGTCGACACTATGCCAAGGGTTGTTCGAACCGCTTCGCGGAGATGAAATTAAAAAGTGGAAAGAGTCACCAGTCACTTCAGCGTCGCACGTCTACAGAGGATAAAGGCCATGACAGTTCATTTCCAAGTGGCAGAGAGGAGCGGTGGCTCCTACCGGCACCTAGCGTTGTTACGATGGTCTATGGTGGCCATCTTTATCTGGTTCGGAATACAAAAATTCACGCCTTATGCGGCCGAGGCCATCGCGCCCTTGATCGCTCACAGCCCATTTATGAGTTGGCTTAGCGTGTTCGGGGTAGGAGGCGAAGCCAAGATTGTCGGGACGATCGAACTGACGACCGCGGCAGCCTTGATTATCGGATCGGTGAACCCGGTAGCGTCTGCCTTGGGAGCGGCGATGGCTTGCGCAACCTTCTTCCTGACGACGTCTTTCGTTCTCAGCACGCCCGGCATCACGCAGATAAGCCCGTCGGGTTTCCCGATCATATCAACGCTGGTGGAGCAGTTTTTGCTAAAGGACGTCGCCCTGCTTGCTGCGTGCCTTACGCTGCTTCTCGCATCTTTGTCGCCGCGGCCTGCGGTGGGTTCGCGATAGCCGCGGATGTGGATGTGAATCGTATGACGCGACCGGCTGTCATTATCGGAAACTCAATCCGGCTAGCAAGTGAAGTCGAATCGGGCGATGCTCTTGGTTGATGAGAGATGTTTGCAGGCTGATTTGCTTGGCGCTGATCGGATTGTTCCCGTCGCGAGCGTCGCTGCAAGCAGAGATCTTGACGCTCCGTCATCAACTCAACGTGCTGCGACGTAAATCGCCGCAGCGACTAACCTTCACCAGCATCGACCGTCTGGTATTTGCCGGGTTGTATCGGCTGGCACCTGGCGTGCTGGACGCTTTGAAGATCGTCGCGCCGGAGACCGTGATCCGCTGGCATCGTGCCGGCTTCCGAGCGTATTGGCGCTGGAAATCAAAACCGCGCAGTGGCCGTCCAAAGACCCCTGTCCCTGTCGGAAACCTAATCCGGCTGGCAAGTGAGGCCGAATCGCGCAATGTTTCTGGCTTATGAGAGAAGCTTGCGGCATGGTCTGGTCATCGTTGGGAGCTGAGATCCTGGTCCTTCGTCATCAGCTTAACATCCAGCGACGGCACCTGCCAAAGAGACTGACTTTGAGTGCCATGGATCGCCTGATCTTTGTTGGGCTGTCTCGTTTGGCGCCAAGTACCCTCAATGCGCTAACGATTGTGAAGCCGGAGACTGTCGTCCGTTGGCATCTGCCGGGTTCAGATCGTACTGGCGCTGGAAATCACGACCTTGTTCCGGCCGACCGACAGTCGCGGTCGAAATACGACGGCTGATCCGCGAGATGAGCATTGCCAATCCGCTGTGGGGAGCGCCTCGGATCCATAGCGAGTTGCTTAAGCTCGGCATCGAGATCGGCCAGACCAGCGTCGTGGTCAGGCGAAGACACCCGCCGTCCCAAGGCTGGAGAACCTTTATCCGCAATCATGTCGACGGCATCGCGGCGATGGATATGTTCGTCGTGCCGACAATCTCGTTTCGCCTGCTCTATGGATGTCTGATCATGGGGCACGGCCGGCGACATATTCTGTGGTTTGGCGTCACAGCGCATCCAACCGCAGAATGGATCGCAAATCAGGTCGCGCAAGCATGCGGTTGGGAGTAGGCTCCCCGCTATCTCATCCGTGACCGGGACGGGGCTTATGGTGAGGTCTATATCCGCAGACTCTGATCGATAGGCATTCGCGACCGGCCAACATCGCCGCGTTCCCCGTGGCAGAAAGCATATGCCGAAAGGCTGATCGGTTCGATTCGCAGGGAATGCATTGACCACGTCATTGTATTCAGCGAGCGCCACCTCCGTCACCTACTGCTCTGTTACATGAAATATTACAATGGGTCTCGCACGCATCTATCCCTGGAGAAAGATGCACCGGTCTCACGCGCCGTCGATCGCGCCGGGCACATTCTTTGTCGCCCAATCTTAGGCGGACTCCACCACCGATACTCCTGGATTTAATTTACGACAGGCACAGCCGGTGGAAACCAGCCCTATACCTGAAGAAGCGCTAATCCAAGTCGAAAGCGGAACTGTAATCCTGCTTGAGATCGGGATTCTGCTCGCTCTTGCGCAGCACGCAGTTGCCAACCACGAGCACATCCAGCTCGTTGCCCATGAAGCAGCGGAAAGCATCTTCCGGCGTGCAGACGATCGGCTCGCCGCGCACGTTGAAGCTGGTGTTGACCAGCACGGAACACCCAGTCCGCGCCTTGAATCGTGTCAGCAGCCGATGAAAACGCGGATTGGTCTCCGTACTGACCGTCTGGATGCGGGCGGAATAATCGACATGGGTTACCGCGGGAATTTCCGAGCGCGTGATATTGAGCTTGTCGATGCCGAACAGCGACTGCTCCTCGGCGCTCATGGCGCGCCGCTTGTGCTTCGTCACGTCGGCGACGATCAGCATGTAGGGACTGTCTGAATCGAGCTCGAACCAGTCGGCGACGTCCTCGCGCAGCACGGCTGGCGCAAAGGGACGAAAACTCTCGCGGTACTTCACCTTGAGATTGAGGTTCTTCTGCATGGTCGGCGGACGGGGATCGCCGAGGATCGAGCGCGCCCCCAGCGAGCGGGGGCCGAATTCCATGCGGCCCTGAAACCACCCCACCGCGAGCTGATCGGACAGCGCCTTTGCTGTTGCCTCGATCATGTCGTCCTCGTCCAGCACCGCAAAGCGCGCGCCGCAAGCGGTGAGCCTCCGTTCGATCTGGCTTTGCGAAAATTCCGGCCCGAGCAGTGCGCCGGACATTCCGTCGGTCGCAGCGATGTTGCGTGGCCCGCTCTTGAACTGATGGAAGGCCGCAAGCGCCGCGCCGACTGCGCCGCCTGCATCGCCTGCGGCGGGCTGAATCCAGAGGCGGTCAAATCTGCCGTCGCGCAGCACCTTCCCATTGGCCACGCAATTGAGCGCCACACCGCCGGCAAGGCAGAGATTGCGCACACCAGATCGGCTCGCGAGACTGCGCGTCAGCCGCAACACCGCTTCCTCCAGTACAGCCTGAATAGAGGCCGCGACATCCATGTGGAACGACGTCAGCAATTGATCCGGCGACCGCACCGGCTGACCGAACAGCTTTGCGAACCGCTCGTTGGTCATGGTGAGGCCGGTGCAATAGTCGAAATAGGATATGTCGAGCCGGAATGATCCATCCGGCTTCAAGTCGATCAGATGATCCAGAATGAGCTCGGCGTATTTGGGCTCACCGTAAGGCGCCAATCCCATCACCTTGTACTCGCCGGAATTGACCTTGAAGCCGGTGTAATAGGTTATGGCCGAATAGAGCAGGCCGAGCGAATGGGGAAAGTGAATCTCCTGGAAGATTTCGAGACGGTTGCCGTCGCCGATTGCCGCCGACGTCGTCGCCCATTCGCCGACCCCGTCCATGGTAAGAACTGCGGCCTTGTCGAATGGCGAGGGGTAGAAGGCAGATGCGGCGTGGCTCAGATGATGCTCGGCGAATAACAGTTTCTCGGATCCAAAATCCTCATCGAACTCCCGGAGTTCGTTCCGCAACAGACTTTTCTGGAACAGCTTCTCCTTGAGCCACAGCGGGATTGCCATCCGGAAGGAGCGGAAGCCGCGCGGCGCCAGCGCGACATAGGTTTCGAGCAAACGCTCGAATTTCAGGAATGGCTTTTCGTAGAACGCGACATGATCGATCTCTCGAAGCTTTGCGTCTGCAGCGTCCAGGCAGTAGCGAACCGCGTTGTGCGGAAACGAGGCATCGTGTTTCTTGCGGGTAAAGCGCTCCTCCTGCGCGGCTGCAACGATGCGGCCGTCCTCGACCAGCGCCGCAGCGCTGTCATGGTAGAAGGCAGAGATGCCGAGAATCCGCATTTGCTTCAGAACAGCGTGTAGATGAACGGAGCGAACGCGCTGCCCTCCGTGAGCACGACGAGACCGCCGAATACCACCATCATGATCAGGATCGGCAGCAGCCAGAATTTCTTCCGTACGCGCATGAAGCGCCAAAGCTCAACCAGAAAATCCATCATCAGAACTGCTCTCTCATCGTTTCCGGCGGCGGCCCCGGCGGACGCGCGATCCAATGGCTCTCCGCGCCGGGCTCGCGCTTCAGCCGCAGCAGATCCTTGCCGCGCAGTCGCATCGCGAGGCCAGTCGGCAAGATCGCGCCATAGAAGAGGAGACCCATGACGATCGGGTTGACGATCCTGTGCAGAAGCCCGCCGAGCTTCAACCACAGTCGATTGAGCGGATGAAGCGAGGACGGACGAATCCAGGCCGCGACCAGAAACAATACCGCAGCGCACAAAGTCCATGGCCACAGCCGGCCGAGATGCCAGCCGTTCACAAGGCTCACTAGCGCGAGCGCAACCGCCATCAGCCAACCGAACGTTCGATTCGATCCCGAAAGCGGTGCCTCTTCGCGGGTGAAACTCTCGTGCGTTGACTGCGGCATCAGAGCCGGCCACCTCTTTCGATATTCCGAGCTAGTCTATCAGGTGTCCGCCCCGAGGTCTTCGCTTCTTTGCCCTCTTGCGGGGCCACCTTGGCGGATCGGGGTTTGGCAATCGGAAGAGAGCACAGTCCTGCAACCAGCCAATCTATCTGTTGAGTCGCTCGAAGTGCATTTTTGGAGATGTTCAATGAAGCGATGGTTTCGCCTCCTCGGACAGGCAGCGCTGCTGGTCATCACGTGGGCCGTCATTCTTGAGATCGGTTTGCGAATGCAGCAGCACTTCGGTCCATTGTACGATCTTGAAATGGCGAGGATCAATCTGAATTGGGAATCCGACGTCGTGAACCATCAGCCGACATCGGAAAACCAGAACCTGTGCATTTACGGCGATTCGACCGGCTTCAGCTACAAGAAGTCTTATGACGCGAACGGCATCAGGATCATCGACGATACGGCACTGCTGGCCGACTGCCGAAATCCAGCTTCGGTTTTGTTCCTTGGCGATTCCTTCATGGAAGGCTACGACGACCAGAACACCTTGCCGTATCACGTTGCAAAATATTTCAAGACCGAGCGGGGAGTTTGCCTAAAGACCTACAATGCCGGATTTACTTCTTACTCCCCGGCTATCTTCGTGCCACAAGCAAAGAAGCTCCTGCCGATTGTGCGTCCCGACTATATCGTGGTGGACGTGGACGAGACCGATTTATACGACGACTTCGCTCGATATCGTAAGCTGATCGTCCGCAACGAACGCGGACAGAATGTCGGCGTCAAGGTTTCACCCATCGGACACGAATGCAGTGTTGGCCTAATGGAGGCTCGCGAGCATCCATTGTATCTGATGCGGTTTGTGGCCAAGGCCTGGATGTCCCTCGTCCACATGCCAGCGGGGATCAAGAAATACCGATCGGACGAACTCGTTCTTTTTTCCTATTCACAGGACCATGGCGCTGGTCTCGAACAGAAATATTCAGAAGCACTTTCGAGCTTTAGGCAGAATCTGCAGGAGCTGGCTGACGTGCTAAAGGACTACGCCGGGGACGGGAGCCGGGTGCTGTTCATCTTTCACCCACACCTTGAGCACTTGAAGCCCGACGCTGAGGGCCGCGTGTGGAGCGATCTCGTAAGCTCCACGGTGCAAAAAATGTGCATCGCCAACAACTTTCTTTTCTTCAATGCCACCGCAACATTGAAGCAGCGGTTCGGATCGCACCCCGAGAATTTCTATTGGAGGCAAGGTGATATGCATTTTAGTTTTAAGGGATTGGAAGAATATTCCGCTGCGGTCGCAGCGTTTATGGCCGCCTCTATGATCAAACCGAAGGACTGACCGTACCATCCCGTAGGTTCCAACTGGTCATCAATCTCAAGACCGCAGTTGGCGGCGTCTCGGTTGCTGGGCGGCCAGCGCTGGCGGGTGCAATTTCGACTAATACCGACTGCTGTCACTGTCGTAAATCAAATCCGAACATATTGGTGGTGTAGCCCGCCGAGAACTGGGCGACAAAGAATGCTTCCGGCCCGTTCGACGGCGCGAGAAACCGGCGCGTCCTTCTTCAAGGATAGATGCGTGCGTACGTCATTGCAATATTTCAGGTAAGACAACAGTACGTGACGGAGGTGCCGCTCTCCGAACACAACAACGTGGTCTAGGCATTCCCGTCGGATAGAACCGATCAGCCGTTCGGCATATCCATTTTGCCACGGGGAGCGTGGCGACGTTGGTCGGTCGCGAATGCCCATCGATCGAAGTCGTCGGATGAAGACATTGCCATAGGCCCGATCGCGATCGCGGATCAAATAGTGGGGAGCCCGTTCCCAGCCGAAAGCTTCCGTAATCTGATTTGCAATCCATTCTGCGGTCGGATGCGCTGTGACGCCGAGCCATACGATCTGTCGTCGGCCGTGCCCCACGATCAGCAGTCCATAGACGAAACGAGATTGTCGGCACGACGAACAGATCCATCGCGGCGATGCCGTCGGCATGATTGCGGAGGAACGTCTTCCAGCCTTGGGACCGCGGACCTCTTCGCTTGGCCATGTATTTAGCCACGCTCGTCTGTCCGATCGCGATGTCGAGCTCAGCAGCTCTCCATGGATCCGTGGCGCTCCCCACAGTGGGTTGGCGATGCTCATCTCGTGGATCAGTCTGCGTATTTCCAGCGAAACTGTCGGCCGGCCACCACGAGGTCGCGACTTCCAGCGCCAGTACAAACGGAAGCCCGCACGGTGCCATTTGATTACGGTCCCGGGCCTAACCATCGCAAGCGCATCAAGAACGCGAGGGAAGACGCGATAAAGACCAACGAACACCAATCGGTCGATGGCACCGAAGGTTTGTTTCTTGGGGGCGGTTCGTCGCAGAACAATGATCTGCTGCCGCAACGCTAAAATCTCTGCCTCGATCGCTGCCCGAGACCGAAACAGATCGACAACCGCCCAGACAATGAGCCTGACAAGATCTCTCATTACAGATCGGCATCGCCCGATTCTCGGTCAACCGCCAGCCAATAGGTTTGCGACAGGGACACCGGGCTGGCGTCGTCAATTGAGAAGGTGCCGTCCGGCGCGCGCTGGATCCACGAGATCAAGTTCGATGGCTACCGCGTTCAGGTCCACCTGCGCGACGCTGCAGTCAAGGTGTTCACCGGGCGCGGGCACGACTGGACCGGCGGCTTCAAAAAGATCGCGACTGACGCCTGGCACATGAACGCCGGTTCCGCCGTCATCGACGGCGAGATCGTCGTTCCGGCCGAGGACGGCACCACCGACTTCGCCGTGCTGCAGAACGAACTGAAGGGCTAGTCCGTCCACCAGGATCGTGCTGGTGGCCTTCGACCTGCTTTATCTCAACGGCTACGGCCTGCGGAAGCTGCCCCTGATCGAGCGCAAGGTGCACCTGAAGAAGATAATCAACGATACCGACATTCAGTTCAGCGACAGCTTCGAGGTCGACGGCCCGGAGATATACGCGCACGCCTGCAAGGTCGGGCTGGAGGGGGTCGTCTCGAAGGTGCGCGAGAGCCACTATGGCTCCGGCCGCAGCCGGGACTGGGTCAAGAAAACCTGCGCGCAGCGCGAGACCCTGACAATCGCCGGCTTCGCCCTCGACGGCAAAGACTGGGATGGCATCTATCTCGGCCGCCGCAAGGGCAAGGACCTGATCTACGCCGGCAAGGTCGACCACGGCTTCGATAAGGTGTCCGTTGCCGACCTGCGCAAACGCCTGACGCCGCTGATCCGTAAGACCCAGCCCTACGCCAAGCGCATCGCGCATAAGGGCATCTGGGTCGAGCCGGAGTTGGTTGCCGAGATCGAATACCGCGCGATGTCCGCCGAGGGCAAAGTCCGGCATCCGTTTTTCAAGGGTTTGCGGGAAGATCTATGACCGAGTCAAGTGCCGTAGAAGCAGAAGCGGCACATGTCATCACCGAGCACCGACACGTCCTTGACGCGCTCGTGACGAGGCTCTGCGACAAGCGAACCCTAAACGGCCACGAGGTACTTACTATCATCAATCGCGCGGCCGGTAAGGCGGTCAGCGCATGATTGATCATTGAATACGACGCGGTTTTTTTCCTTCTACCGCGTCGGAGCTGAGCGGGAGTACCCGGACTCAGTGACGACGACGCGGTAGGCGAGGCAAGGGCAACTCTCCATAACAGCGTCAGCCGCTTCTCAGAGACCCTGCCGCGACGGCAAATCATGTTTACTGTTCCGCCGCTGGAACCAAAGTCCCACCGCATTATTATTTGTCTAAAATAATGGAGGAACATCATGATTTCCAAATGTCTTGCAATAGCATTCCTGACTACCGCGTTGATGACCGGCGCGGCGTCGGCGCAAACAGCCGCAAACAAAATGGATTCGGCTACCAGTGGTGTGATGCACAAGGAGGGTGAATGGCGCGCATCCAAACTCCTCGGCGTCAATGTGTATAATGAAGCAAACGAGAAGATCGGCGACATCAACGACGTGATTTTGGATAGGTCGGGCAAGGTAGCCAATGTCATTCTAGGTGTGGGCGGCGTTCTCGGCGTGGGCGAACACTACGTGGCAATCGCCTTCGATAAGCTGAAATGGGTTGACCAGCCGGTAACTTCGACAACTGCCTCAACAACATCCGCCCCGGCGAATGCTCCTGCAACTACTACGGCTCCAGACGGCGCCACGCGAACCACCACCGGTGCCGCAACTACCACCACGACCACCACCATCACCAGCGCCAATAAGAATTGGTATCCCGATCACGCGGTGTACAACGCCACCAAGGATGAATTGAAGGCCATGCCGGAGTTTAAGTACTAAGGTCGCGGTCTTCCATCACAAAGCGAAGCCGCCAATAGCCAATGATTGGCGGACGGTAGCGACCGGCAGGAATTGGAGCTGCGGGCTTGAATAAGCGCGGCGATTGGCCGCCGGGCCTGTCGATCCGCGGACCAAAGAGAGATTGCAAAACCTCGATTGCGATCTGGAAGAACAATTTAGGCCCCCTCAGTTGATGGCTACGTTCACGCTCTCCCGCGTGAGCGGTCCCAGAGGGATGGATGCTGTCCGGTAAGTCACGGACCGGGGCAAATCCTCAGAGCCGCATCAATGTTTGCCTTCATCATGCCGGGCCCTCCCGGATATGACGTCCGCAGTTTCGAGTGTGTGAAACGAGGATGATTTGCAAGGATCCAATGAAAGCGGGATCGGCGGGTTGGGCCGACAGCGATCTAAATCCCCCGAAGTAAGGCCGCCTCAGTTGGCGGCCTCTTTAGAAGGGCGGCCGTCCAGAAACCTCTACCAATTCGGAAGAGGTTTCCGAGACTCAATGCTCGTTGGCGAAGGAACGCGTAGGGTTCGAGGCCGTTGGCTCGGTATCGGAGGAGCACACTATGGCCGATAACAAGAACCCAAACGAGAAGCAGCCCGGCGAAAAACCGGAAGGAAAGTACCATTACAACCCGGGCAACCAGTCCGGCAAGACGGCCGAAATCGTACCCAAGGAGGCAGAAAAGAACGACGAGCCGCTGCACCGTCGCTCATAAAATCACTCGGACCCCAAAATTCTAAATTAGTGGTCCGCCGGCGTGAACCGGCGAGTTGTCTGGCCAGACCGGACTTCAGAGCCGCGTTAGTGTCGCGTGGTCATCATGTCCTCAAGAGCGGCCCAAGTGGCATCCTTGTCCCTGTGCTTGCCGGGAACGCGGACCCATGCGTCGCGGCCTGTGCGGCTCCCATCCGGCTTGGTTGCGTGAAGCTGCCCTGCGTTGCTCGGCTGGCGGGCTTGAGAAATTGCGCACTCACGTCACTGTTGTTGATATTTGAGGCTGCTCTCACGCTCTCGGGCTGCGGGGGCGACCATGGCGGAGCTTGAGGCCGCTGACGACGCTGCCTGCCTCAGGTGGTAAGCTCTACGCAGCATGCATTGAGATCCTCCCCATGATAGGCGTAACACAGGTCTCCCGTGTTGCGTACGCTTTCCTTGTGTAGTACATGCTGTCGCCACTACCCCGGCGCAGCGGCTGGGCGTACTCTTCGCTCTACTTCACCCAGCCGTATCAGCCTTCCCCGAAAGGGTTGTCGACCTCGCGCATTGCCCACGCGAGCCTAAGGCTCACGGGGGCTTCTCGTGACACCTCGAGCGCACTTCCCAAACCAAGTACCGTCCTCTGCCACGCTGCTTCGTAGCGATCCTGCGGTGCGATTTCGAGCTTGTGAACCCCGTTGAGCCTCAAGCTCTCTGCGACCGCTTCGCGGACGGTCCCGGCAAACCCAGCGGCTCCGATTGTCCCTTCCTACTTGCGTTTCGCGTATGCTGCCAGGCGGTGGTGTCCAGCCGATGAAATACGCCGCTGATCGACCAGGCGTATGGGCCGACCCGCGTAGTGGCCTAAATTGAAAACAGCAGGCCTAATTTGATTCTGGGAAGAATTTATCCCTGATGTAGCGCGACGTTGGCGTCAGACGAATGCCGCGCGGTCTGCGCCAGATTGCCTTATCAATTTCTTTTTTGTCGCCGATTGTCAGGCGACCGGACGCTTTTGCGAAGGCCGCCCAATGAAACCGCCAGCGTCGTTAGCCGAAGGCGAGTCTGAGAAGGTGTGTAATGAGCCACGCAATAAAGCTCGCGATCACCGCCAGCATCAAAGTCCGGTTTCTCGCGTTCGAAATCTCTTCTTTTACTTGGCGCCAAAAATCGCTCATCTTTAACTGGGCTAACGCACCTCTGTCGCTTCGCACTCGCGTCCATTAATTTTGCCCATTTGAATTAGTTCCTCGACCCTCAGTGGCCTAATTTGATTTTGGCACTGGCCTAATTTGAATTTATAGGTCGGAGAAACTGGCAAATCGGGTTCGCCGTGAAGGACTATCAAGCCTCCATCGAAAAGCTTCGGAAAGATGCCGCTGAGGCCGCGCTAATCCGCGATCTCGCGACCAATATGACGAAGCGCGAAATGTTTGACCGGCTATATCAGCACCTCACCCGGCTGGCCGACGAAGTTGAACAGGCCAGGAAGTCTGACAAAGCTGAGTAAGGCCGCCTTAGTCGGCTAATCTCAACCGTCCTAGCTGGCATGGTCGACGACGCAGCCCGATTCCGCCAGCAAGCCAGCGAATGCCGAGAGCAGGCAGCCAAGGCCGTCAACCCCATCGACAAAGAATCGTGGCTTCGCGCTGCCGAGGACTGGCTGAAGCTGGCGACATCAACCGACGAAAGACGCAAGTAAGGCGGCCTCAGTTGGCGGCCACTTTCTCGCAGGCCCATACCCGCTCGGCAGACTGGAACTTTTCCGCCGCGACTATGTTCCCCCTTGAACAAAGGGGACGAGCCATGTGGTCACGCTTTGTAATAGCTGCGGCGATGGGCTTAGGAATGGCATCCGAAGCAAGTGCCGCTGAACCGGGTCTCCTCCATCGAGCGTCCTGCACCGTTGTTCGGTATTACGTTGCCAAGTACACCGCACCCGTCGCTGAGGTCTGGGCACGTAGCAAGGGCGCTACTGAGGCTGAGATCGACGCCGCTCGCCGTTGTATCAAAGACCTGCCTCCCCAAACCGCTCAGATAGTTCACGCTACTCAGAACTAACCGATCCGGTCCTGTGCCGCGTCATTGCCTACCCCCCGCAGTTCCCGCCTACCCAAAGAAACGGCCCCGGCGCATGCTTGCGCCGAGGGCCGCCAACCCTGTGGGGGTTTCTTTCGGCTGGAGGAGGAGGGTAGCCGAAAGCAGGGAGTCGACTTTCGGCCATTCCGCATGTTCCAAGGAAATCCTATTTTTTCATCGTGCCGCCCGGACTGGTGGCATCGCCTTGTTTTTCCGCCGACCCTGCCGTACTGGCACCCCGAGTACTGGCATCCCCCGGCGACGGGCGCGATGTGCCGGTAGTCGGGGATGTGCCGGTAGTCGGCGCATTCGTTCCGTTGTTGGTTACAGCCGACCCGCCGTTCACGGCAGTACCGCTCTTCTCAGGGACGGTCGCACCTGAACCCGAGCCTGCTTGCGCGAAGGGCCGTTGTTTGTCTGCAAGGCTTGCTGGTATAGAGGCGCCGACGCGAGGCCTCTATTCGAGGGGCAGCCTTGCTCGGAAAAAGGACCTAAAAGCACCGCTCTTGATGGCCCAAAAATAATTGTTTGTGACGATCCTGTCACCGTGGTCCGCGTTGACGAGTTCTGTACAAAGCCCTGCCGAATTGGCTGCGGCGGATGCAAAGAAAAGGCCACCCACCCGGCCTCAAATACTCCCGGCCTGTAGGGCTGCTGCTGCTCGGCTGCAAAAACAATAATGGCAAGTCCCGCGCCGCCACGAAACGCCGCCCCTTGGGCGGCGTTTCTTTTAATTTACGCGGCTTCGTCTTTCTCTGCGTCCAGATTTATAACGGACTTCGCAAGTTTGGTCAGGGCAGCATCGGTGGCGCGTTCCTCGTCAAGTGTCTGCTGCAGCAACGTCACTGACTTGGAATAGCCAAGTTCTTCAGCCCATGTACGAAGCGTGCCATAGCGCGTCATTTCGTAGTGCTCGACCGCTTGAGCTGCAGCGAGCAGTCCCGCATCATGGGCCGGCATGCCCTTATACTCGTCCATGATCTCCTGGCCTTCCTTTGTAATTCCGACGATGGCATCACAAGTTTTGCCGTGAGGCTTTTGTTCGATTTCGGCAAACACCTGTTCCAGGCGATCGATCTGACCTTCAGTTTCGCCCAGGTGCTTCTCGAAGGCGGCTTTTAGGTCGGCATGTTGAGCAGCCTTCGCCATTTTTGGGAGGCTGGTAAGGATCCTCTTCTCAGCGAAGTAGACGTCTTTGAGGGTGTCGTGAAACAAGTCTTCCAGTTTTTTTATCTTGGCCATTCGTGTCTCCAGGGTTGAAATTGCAGAGGCTAAATACCGACCAGTTGGTTAGTTCCAGCCACTGCCGTGCTACTGTCGTCGTCGGCTAAGCCGCCGCCGCCTCATTGATCGCCGACATAACCGACGATGTTGCGGTCTGGTGCACCATGTGACCAGTTCCCGGCACGCGATGCATCTTGCTATGGCGGACTTCCTCATGAAGACGACCGGATTGCTGATCCGTATCGATCAGTCGGTCATCGACGCCAGCAATAATGATCACCGGCATCTTCAGATTTGCATACTCTCCACTTGCAGCAAGTGCGTTTGGTATCATGAGGGCAGACTCCGCCGCGCTCGCATGAATCTGAGACGGTCGAACCGCCATTTCTTTCGGGAAACCGTCAAATTTCGTTGGGACTGACCTGGGGCCAAATATCACTTTCAACAGAAGCGGCCAGACCATCCTGCTGACAAGCGGAGACACCGTGTAGCTCAGCACGTCTCCGAAACCCGGAATAGCCGGGGCCGACATAGCCAGGAAGTCTGCCCGGGGGGTAGGAAAGTAATAGCCGGACGCGAGAATTAGTGCCTCAACAAATTGAGGATGCTTTAGTGCAAGCGACACGGCGACCGAGGCGCCCCATGAATGTCCTAGAACGAGAGCACTATGCACGCCAAGCTGCTGCAGCGCTTCGAAAAACAATTCAGCCTGTGCTGCGGGCGTCCAAACAACGTTTCGGGGCCGATCGCTGTGGCCGTACCCCGGGCGATCGAACACGATGACCCGGTAATTTTCGGCAGCCAGTTCGATCAGGCCGCTCGAATCGAAATCCTGGATCATGCTGCCGTTGCCATGGAAAAGAACTAACGGTCGGCCCGCGCCGCGCTCCACATAGTGAATCCTGACCCCATCCACTTCAAGGAATCGTCCAGTCGGCGGATTGTCGCGTTGTGCCTTTTTGGCAGGCTGCCGATTAAGGATTGCCGAAGCAGCTAACGCGCCGGCTATGACGCCTGCGGCAACATAAGGCCTCGCCTTAATTGCCGATAGCGATGTCTTGAGTAGTGAACGGGAACTAGTGCGGGGCATGTACATGATCCAAAAAGCGCATGCACGATCGCCCGGGGTTTCTGAGAAATGTTGCAGCAGATAACGAACCGCCTGAAGCGGTATTCGTTCCGGCTCGCATCATGTCAGAAAAAAATTTCAGACGGAGCACTGCGCGTTCAATTAAGGCGCTTTTTGGAGATGGAACAAATCGTCGTCCTACGCTTTAGAATCGTTCCGGGCGTCCCCGCGCCATTCCATATCCTCAACGGTTAGGAAATCACTCCATCGTTAAGGTGCCGGCAGTATCTTAAAGCGATTGCGGTCTCACATGCTTAAAGAGGCTCTGAGTTCGAAGCCGCCCGTATGGGACAAAAAAAACTTGCACTTGGCCCTTACAGCAGCCGGTGTGGCTCTCTGGTCTTGGAATGTTGATACAAACGAGTTAACCATGGACGAGCACGGGTACGACCTCTGGGGAGTGCCCATAAGCGAATTTGTAACTTTCGAGGACCTTTCATCACACATCCATCCTGCCGACCGGGATCGCGTAAAGGCGGCGTTTGCCGCAACCCGGGCAATCCAGGGTGCTTACGAAATTGATTTCAGGATTTTGGTGGCTGAAGAGGTGCGTTGGATTTCTGCTCGTGGGCAAGGCAGTGACGAAGGCATCGTCAACCGAATCATGTTCGGAATCTTTATCGACGTAACCGGACGTAAACAAGCCGAGGAAGGCAATGAGTTGCTTGCCGGTGAAATGAGCCATCGCGTCAAAAATCTGTTGGCAATTGCATCTGGTCTTACGGCGATTACCTCGCGCTCGGCGAAGACGACGAGCGACATGGCTCGGGAACTTACCCACCGTCTCACGGCGCTGGGGCGCGCGCACGATCTTGTTCGTCCTCTCCCGGGCCAGGAGGGAAAAGCAGCGCTGCTAGGCGACCTAATCTCAGTCTTGCTTGCACCCTACGACGACATGGGAGCTTTTAGCGGTCGAGTCCGCGTCTCCGTTCCGCGAATGGGAGTCGGCGAGGCCGCCGCGACAACGTTAGCGTTGGTGATTCACGAGCTGGCAACAAACTCCCTGAAATACGGCGCGCTTTCGTCCGCAACCGGCACGCTTGATGTATCTTGCGCTCTTCAAGAAAGCGAAGTCGTTGTCGTTTGGACAGAGCGGGGCGGTCCAGCTGTTGTAGCTCCCACGGGGACTGGGGGATTTGGCAGCAAGCTCGTTCAGCGGGGAATGGCGGCTCAGTTGGGAGGTTCGATTGCGGCCGATTGGCAGGAAGATGGTGTTGTCGTCACACTGCAAATGACCAGAGATCGTCTGGCTAAGTAGACTGCCATGCAAGTCGAATATGCGGCCGACGGAAGTAGTTCATGGGCGACGAGTGCTTTTTTGGGCCTCAGGTCAGCTTCCTCAAACTCATCGTCTTTTCTCCGCATGCGAAAGGGCTTCTGTAGCCATCGTGAAACCTAATCGCAGCTGGATCGTAGAGTCTGTATCGGCTGTGGGCCTCTGTTTAAAGGCAGGGTCATTGGAAGTGGTCGATGGGGGCCGTCCGTTATTTCAGGCGTGCGGGCGGTCCCACCTCTTTCAGTCAGCGATGAGTTTGGCTTGGTCAGCCCGACGATTCATCCGCCGGTATTAGGAAAGCTCACCGCCAGCCGCGCCCGACGGTTTGGATGAACTGTTGGTCGATGAACTCCGGCACATCCTTCACGCCGAGAAACAACTGACAAAGGCCTTGCCCAAAATGGCCAAGGGAAAGCAATGCTATGCGGGATACGTGGTTCCAGCACACAGAACCAAACATTGCAAAATTGGGATACTTAGAGCCCAAAAAGCCGCCACGCCCGTGCCAAAGGGAACATTGGGTGCTTTCAAGGCTTCTATTGATCATACGCAGACCCTTGATGGGCCACCAAGCCGTCCCCGCTTGCCGCTCGTTATCTTCTCTGCCGGTGCCCCGCCGGCAGGGTTTTTCTTATCGATGGCCACCACGGAACGACCAGCACAATAGATTGTTGAGGCAGCGGATTACTTAGAGGACAACAAAATGAAGACCTCTCCGCTTCTCGCACTTAGTTTGTTTCTCACAATTGTCGCGGTGGCAGCTCCTGCTGTTGCAGGCGACCGGGTTGCGAGTGTTGTCACAACACCATCGGCGAAAGCCGAGGCCGCAGTAGATTGCTCGAAGGAAACGTGGCCTAATTTTTCTCAATCGTGCCTCCGGAATGCAAATCAATCGACCCAAGTCCGCTTGATCACAGCCACCAGCCGTTGATCGTCACTTCTAACTTCCTCTCAAGCGGCCGCTTCGTGTGGCCGATAGGAACCTAATGGAGCGATTGGGAGCGTTTAACTGAGGCACTCAGCTGCGCCTAGCATCAACTGAGGACGCCATTTTGAGCCATTCCTCAGCGAGCCGGAGCCACGCCTCCTTATCGATAGGATTGACCGCCTTGGCGGCCTGCTCTCGGCATTCCTCGGCCTGCTTGCGAAACCTGGCTGCATAATCATCGGACATGGCAACCAGATAGTGCACAGAAGTGAACTTTGGACATTCGCTCTGACGAATAAAAGCAGGCCCTTGGCACCATTGTCCGAGGAAAAATCTTAGAACAGTTGGGTGCGCCCCACCGCTGCGGCGCTGACGAATCCCGGAACGGCCCCAGCTTGCCCCCCTTACGCTGGGGCCGTTTCTTTTGGTATGTCCCCCCTCAGCCGGCTCCGTGTGGCCGAAGAATTGAGAGACTTAGAGTTGTGCCATCTCACAAAAAGACCGTTCACTGAGGGCGGACTCAGACAGAGCTAGAACATCACACGGCCAGCGATGGCCCTTCGGCGGAACAGGGCTCCACGAGCTCACTGTGCTCCTGCTTTTCGTTGGACAATCTTCTCCTAAGAGCATAACCGACCCTACTGGGCATTTAGCGTTGTCGGACCTAATGATGGATGAGAAACCCACCCCCGTCGCCGAGAGTACGCCCTAGCCGGGCCGCCCCCTCTAGCCCGAACTTCCTTCTTTCGAATCGATAAGAGCTATCGCCAAATTTTGGTGACGGCCGGCCCGGTCAGGCGGCGGCGGTTATGGGCTGACGGTCGGCGGGTTTAGCGATGACCTCGATCCCGTTGTTGAATGTCACACCGAGAACGAGTTTTGGCAACTGGTTGTGGCCATCGAGACGACGCCAGCTTTTCTGCGCGGCCTCGAGCAGCTTGAAGACCATCGCGAGCGCCGTCCTGTTGGACAGGCATCCCTTCGATCGGATCGTGCGGTGGCGCACGGTAGCGAAGGTGCTTTCAATGGGATTGGTCGTTCGCAGGTGTTTCCAGTGCTCGGCCGGGAAGTCGTAGAAAGCCAGCAGCGTGTCCCGATCCTTGCTCAGGCAGTCGGCCGCCTTCTCGTATTTGGGCGTGTAGCTCTCGATGAAGGCGTCGAACGCCAGTTCGGCGGCGGCCTTGGTTTCGGCCATCCAGATTTCCTGCAACGCGCGTTTGGCCTTCGGCTGCTGGCTCTTCGGCAACTTGGCGAGTACGTTGGCGGTCTTGTGCACCCAGCAGCGCTGCTCGCGCGTTTTCGGCCAGACCTCACCGGCGGCCTTCCAGAACCCGAGCGCGCCATCGGCGATGGTAAGCCGCGGCGGCACGTCGAGCCCCCGCCGCTTCAGATCGAGCAGCAGATCGCGCCAGTCCTGCGCGCTCTCGCGGGCGCCATCGGTGAAGCCGACCAGTTCCTTGCGGCCTTCCGGCGTCGCGCCGATCAGCACCAGGATGCACTGCTTTTCGTCTTCGAGGCGTGCCTGGAGATGGATGCCATCGGCCCAGATGTAGACGTAACGTTTCGCCGACAGATCGCGCCTCTGCCACGCGGTGTGTTCGTCAAGCCAGCCGTCCTTCAGGCGGCCGATGGCGGATGCCGACAATCCGGCAGCCTCCTTGCCGAGCAGTGCCGCCAGCGCCTCGGAGAAGTCGCCGGTCGAGATACCCTTCAGATAAAGGATAGGCAGCAGCGTCTCGATCGATTTAGAGCGGCGCATATAGGGCGGCAGGATCGAGGGCGAGAACCGGATGCGGTCGGGGTCGGTAGCGTCCGCCTCGCGATCGCGCACACGCGGCTGGCGGACGGCGACCGGACCGATACCGGTCATCACCTCGCGCTCCGGCAGGTGACCGTGGCGCACGACCCGCTGGTGGCCGTCTGCGGTCTTCAAATCGGCATGCTTGCCGAGAAAGTCCGCGACCTCGGCCTCGACCGCCTGGGCCAACAGAACACGGGCCCCAGTACGCAAGATTTCCGTGAGTTGATCGTCGACGTTTGCTGGCTGAATCAGCTTGATGATGTTATCTTTGGACACGGCATATCGCTCCTTTGGTGGAGAAGTGGAGGCGTCAAGCACCCCCACGATATGCCGCCTTCCCGATTCCCGCCGTCACCAACTTTCAGCGATAGCTCAATCGATAAGGCAATGAGCTCGCTGCTGTTTGTCGCGAGCGCGGGTCGCTTTACTGGGTACGATCCGGGTTGACGGCGAGGAGCTCGAAGGCGCGCCGCTGGATCGGAGTTGGCCTGGTGTGGAGCGTGAAGACGTATTTGTCGTTGAGCACGGTGGTCGCCTGGATCCTCGCATAGGTGGCGAGGTCGGCAAGCAGGCTTTGGAAGCTGTGCACCGGCAGGCCGTCGTCGGTGAGGCCGGTGGTCTGCTTGCGCCTGGCGGCTTCGGAGCGCTCGGCCTTGGCAACGATGGAAGCGCGCATGGCGGCGGCCGCCTCGCGATCGGTCTCGTCGTACAGCATCGGCGCAAGCCTGGCGCGCATGTGGTGCTCGACATGATAACGCCTTCCCTCATTGCGGCACTCCCGGCATCGTAAATCCGCTCTTTTCATCGATCCCGCGCCAGCTTCCGCCGGCCCCAATGCGGGTCTTTCCGTTTAGGATTGAACACCCGCTCGATGTGGCGGTTCGAGAAGTGCTCTGGCGTGGCAATTGAAAGAGGCCGCCAACTGAGGCGGTCTCCTATCACGTCGAGCCAATGGTGCCACGGCATCAGGCTGCTTGCAGGTCTTCCTTATCCGCGCCACGCGCGACGATCTTCAGCGCGTCATCCGGCAACGGCCGCTGCAGTGCCTTGGCCTCGTCCCACGGCGCGCGCAGCCAGACATCGCGCTCTTCTTCGGTAGTCCAGATCACCAGCATCGCCCATGGACACGCTTCATTGGCGGGAACTGTCGATTGCTGTGCCGTTTCTCTCTTTTGCAGCCATCACGGTGTAGCCGCCCCATCCACACCCAAAAACGAATGCGAAAAGGGACAACGAAAAAAACGAAAGGCCTGCCCTGCGCCGCAGGTCCGAGCGGCGTAGTCTTCCATCTGCGTCATAGTGCTGTTGATCGGCTTTTGTCAGATTTTCGACATTCGCCGGCGTTTGATGCGGAAAAGCTAACGCTGCGATTCGGTGGGCTTGCTCCAAATGCAAGCGGTTCTGTGCCTCGGCTCGCTTGGCCATCGTAAAAAATGCCGCGACTTGCGCGAACACGACGAACAAGAGGCCGGCCACGAAGAAGCCAGCCGTCATCAGCACGTCGCCTTTTGCGACCTCGGCTTTGAAAAATGCCATCGCCGTGGGGATCGCCACCAGCGCACCGCCGTTCAGATAGGTGAGATTCTGAAATCCCTTGTTTGAGTATTCAACCGCGAGCTTCTCGAATTCAAAGGCCATAGCTCGAGACGGCCCGGCGCGCTTCTCCAGGTCCTCGAAAAACTTGCTATCGATGCGCTCGACGCGCTGCCGAAATTCCTCGGGGGATTCAGTCATCCACGCATCCTTCAGGCAAACAGCTCGGCCCCGGCCGGGGTGAACTTCACATAGGACCCCGATTCATGCAGCCACAGCCAGCCGTTGGCGATGGCGAGATCGAGGCCGGCCTTGTACTCGGTGGGGCTGCCGCCTTCCCTGAGGAAGGGCAGGTTGATTTTCTCGATGTGCAGGCGGCCGTCCTGCACGGGCTCGACTGTACTGGCGATCTCCAGGAGCCGGCGTGCGGCCTTCTCGGGGTCGGCGAACGGTCGGTCGGAGGCGTATTTCATCACCTGGGCTCAGCCTTTCCAGTCCTTGGAGAATGGCACGGCGTGGCCCTCCCGGTCATGCCAGTTCGGCACGACGTTAACAGCACCAGGCGCGCCGCATTCGGTGCATAGCAGGTTGGGGCCGACCCGCGACCACGGCTGATCCTGGGGCAGGGTATCTAGCCTGACATCCGCCTGATGCATGCAGTCGCCGTTGAGGCACTGGATCGAACAGGTGACGCGGCCCTCGGCGAGCCATTCCGCAGGGCTACGCGGCGGATAATGACCGGACCAGCGTCTGGGTGTCTTGCGCGTGCGGATCGTGCCGCGCGGCGTCAGGACCGCCGATTGGCAACCGACGATATTCCAGACGTCCGCGCCATTGAAGCATGGCACATCAAAGCGCGGTCGGGCCGATATCGGCAAGCCGCTACAGGTTGCGCGTTGGCGAACGCGGCAACGCAAGGGCAGTTGGCCAATACAGAACATCGAGCGACTAACCGATTCGAGATCAGTGACTAACCGGAGAACAACCCTTTGATCTCGGTGAGGAATGCTTGGCTAGTGGCGATCCCAGCAGGATTCGAACCTGCAACCCACGGAGTAGAAATCCGGCGTGGGCCATTGATATTGAATAGCTATTCGGGTTTTTGTGACAACCTTGCGCCTTTCAGGCCGCGACGATCGCCGCCTCGATCTTTTTCATGGCTTCACGATCGGCGGCCTTGTCCTCGAATAGATGGCCATAAAGATCAAAGGTCACCGTGATGCTGGAATGTCCCATGACGACCTGCACTCGTTTCGGGGTCCAGCCGAGATATGCAATGAACAGACTGGCTGCGGCATGTCGCAGAGTGTGAAAACCGTAGCCCGGTAGCTCGCACTTTTTTTGCACAGGCGTCCAAAACCGCTTGTAGATGTTCTGGATGCTCTCGACGTTGCCGATGCCATTGGGAAACACAAGCTCAAGCACCTTCACGGGCTCGCCGCTTGCATCTTTTTTGCCGGTGTCGCACTTGGGGCAGAGCAGCTTCCATTCGCGCAGCGTGTTGACCACGATCGGGGCGAGCGCACCAAGAACGCCTTGGCCGCCGCAAAGAAGCGAATTGTTCGCACTGGCCAGCGCGGACGCCCAGACATCAAGCGCCTTGGCAACCCCAACGGTGCCCGAGCGCTCAAGGGCAAGCAGGTTGGGAACACGGAAGCCGTGGCTAAACTCCAGGCCACCGCCACTCAGCGGGCAGGGGACCTGAAGGCCATCGTGGACGACATCAAACGCTCGGGGATCACGACTACACGCGGGATTGCCGAAGAACTACACGTGCGGGGCATCAGGGCTCCTCGTGGTGACACGTGGCACCCCACGGCCGTCTCGCGGCTGCTCGGCCGGCTCTCGCCATAGGAGCGAACACGGGCCTATTCATCGGCCCTTTCGCGACAGGAGCGCGCCGTGTTGCTCGGTGCGCAAAATGGGTCCTCCGGTCGGGCTACCTACGGTTTTCAAATTCGAGGCACTCCCGGCTTCAGGATCGTCGGCTTCGTTGGCCAGCCGCTGCCGAGGTAAGGCGGGCTGTGTGTTCGCTGCACTGGTAGAGAAGGAGCGCTCGCTTATCTCGACGCGGACCCGTCAGGCCCTCGCGGCCAGCCTTCGAAACCGAGCTTAAAGGGCATCGACCACCGCTGAGGTTACGGCGGGGGTGTTCGCTCTTCCTACGGGTGGCCTATGTGGTCCCAAGGTTCTCGCTGGGCACGTGATCGCTTACGCCAGAAAAGTGCCAGAAATCGGTGGTGTAGTCGGCGTAATCCTGTCGTCTTCCAAGACTGTTCGGTCATTTCTGACGTCCGATAAAAGAACTCATCGGGCGGCAGACTTGCGCTTCTTGCTCCGCTTCTTGCCCAGCCTCTTGGCGTTCGCCTTAACAGTGCGAAGTGCGGGCTTCAAGGCGGCCGCCACGACCGCCGTGGCGGCATGCGGTGTTTTTTTCCCCGTAAGGGCCCTAGACGCGATCCGCATTGTTTCAGTTTGTGCGGCAATCGCGCCAGACGTAGCCGCTGCTACCTTCTCCGATACCATCCGGTTCAATTCGGCACTGTCTCTCGATGTCATTCCCGCCGCTATTAAAATCGGCCATCGCCACCACAGTGTGATGCTTGTGTCGAGAACTGCCGCGCCGAGGTCGGCCGCCAAATGAAGTGGTGTGTGCCGTTGTGCCATGTGGATAAAGCTCAGCAGTGGCATGTTTGTTCCGCACGGACGTTAGCGACCGGCCCCGGCATGTCGGAAAAGTGCGACTTCCGAACCAGCTCCGAGGTGCCCAAAGTGAACCTCGCGCATCCGGCAGGGCTGGCGTATCGTTTTACCGGACATTCAATAGGAGGTCGCAACAGTGACACCTAGCGAAGCACTGCAGCACATCGTCACCCTCGTGGAAGCATCTGCCGGCTTGAAGGACGACACGCAACGCAAGGTCTTGTCACGCGGCGTGGTCGTGGTCGCGCAGAAGGGTCTTGGCGTGGCCCCGGATGGTGTGGCCGAATGTGAACCTAACGTCCTGACGTTTCCTACGCGGTAGGCGGCGGCCGGCACCGAGGTCACGGCAGAAGTGTAAGCTTCCCAGCGGATGGCCTAAGTGGCCCACGTGGTCCCAAGGTTCTCGCTCGGCACCGGCTCTTGATGCTTGCTCTGGACCCCTTTGCGGACGCCAATCGGGTATCCACGCCACGTCCGAAAGTGCCAAAGCAGACTTCACTCTCCGCCTGACAAAAGGCGGCCGTCTAACATCTTGACAGTCGGCACGTCTGGTCTATTTTTTAACGGGGCACGCCCCTTTACTCATCAAGGATAAGCAGAACGACCGTCAAAGGGCTGACGACGATGATCGACGAAAACTTGGCGCGGTTGCGGAACCATCGCAACAATATCGATCGCTATCGCAGATTGCTCGGAACTAAACTCTCGGAGCTTGAGCGCCAGTACCTGGAACGGCGCCTCTCCGAAGAGCAGACTGCGATTGAGGTGATTTCGACGGCAATTTTTCCTCTTACTTTAGGCGCCGTGAACGCTCCGCGACAGCCCTCGCCAGACGCGGCTACGAGTGGAAGGTTCGCGATCAATTCGGCAATACATTGATGGCCGGACGAGAAAAGACGAGGCAGGCCGCGAAGTACGCGGGAGACAGGGCCTTGTTTCAGCTTCTTGCCACCAATCCGAAATTAATAGACCTGTAGCGACCTCGGTAGGAACGCCCGTAAGCAAATGTCCTTTACCCCAATGAAATTGAAGCCGGAATCGGGAGCTAATCGGATTAGGAGCGCCGATGATGCATACTCATTCATGGCGCACATGCGGCTCTCCTATCAGTCCAAACCTCACTGGCAGGCAGCTAGACAAGCACTCGATAACGTGTGCGCGTCAGACGGAGGCGAAATCCGGGCTTGGCGAACCTTCCGAGCCGCCGTGTCCGCAGAAGGCTGGCTCTCGGACTGAAGCAAGTACCCGTGCTCGATAGGAACAGATCGGCGATCCAGATCCTTCCCCGCAGACGGTCCCTCATCGGCCGTCTCTTAGCGGCGCGCGGCCTAGCGTCCGGTTTGATTTAGGCACCTTTTCGGCCCACCTACGGTTCTCAAACGGCCGACATCCCCGGCTTCAAGATTGTCGGCTTCGCTGGCCAGCCGCTGCCGAGGTGACTGCAGCAGTGTGCTTGCGAGGGAACGACGCTCGCGCCCGCAGAAATACAGAGGTTCTCGTAGTGTGATTGGCACCGCCTTTGCTCTGCGCCAGAGTGCGCGGCGAGCGCGTCCCAAAATAGACCAGCGCAGAGGCTACCAATGGCAAACTCGTATCGACTTGAGATGCTTCGGGGAACCGCAGCGGTCCACGGGCCACAAATCGCGACACTGATCGGGAGCCTCTCGCGTTCGGTGGAACTACTCACGGTCGACATTGATCACGAGGAAGCACGGGCGGGAGCGCGCGACGTGTCGGACCCGGCCTATCCGGCGCTGGCGCGGAGCCTGAGGGTGCGAAGGGAGAACATCAGGGCGACCATCGCTTCTCTGGAGGCGTTGGTCCAATGTACACCCAAGGCAGCCTAGGTAGACGTTAGAACCGACCGCCGCGCATCTCAGAGCGAGCGGGCTAGGCCACACATTCGCCCAACGTCCGCTTTGCTGGAAATCATGCTCTCTTTCTGAGCTGCCGAAACCGGCATAGTATGGCATTGCCTGCCGGAGACGCGGTAATGGACGCCCGCGACGGTGACGAAAGCGAGGTCGCGAAACAGTGAGGCTTCCATGAAGAGGATAGCTTTCGCAATCTTCACTTCGATGGGCTTGGTTGCATTAGCGCAGACGCAACCTTCCGTCGACACCGTCCCCGTCACCGCCGACAACTTCACGCGCGCCGAGACTGACAGCTATTTTGCCGACATCGCTAAAAACGCTGACGGCGTTGGCAAATTTTTCCATCGGCGCGAGATTGAGCCGGTCGACAATCAGATCGTCATTCGTGGCAACCGCGACACGGTGTACTCGGCAGCGGTGTTCGACCTTGATGCGGGACCCGTGACGGTTACGCTTCCCCAAGCCGGTAAGCGCTTCATGTCCCTGATTGTGATTGATCAGGACCAATACACACCGGCCGTCTATTACGGCGGGAGCCACAGTTTTAACCGCCAGCAAATCGGCACGCGCTATCTGATGCTGGCGTTGCGCACCTTTGTTGATCCAAGTGACCCCGAGGACCTAAAGAAGGTTCATGCCTTGCAGGATGCCGTGAAAATCTCGCAGTCGAGCCCCGGCACCTTCGAAATACCCAAATGGGATCCCGCCACGCACAAGAAGGTGAAGGACGCGCTTCTGGTGCTTTACGCCACGGTGCCTGATCAAAATCGCATGTTCGGTACCAAGGCGCAGGTTGATCCGGTGCGCCGCTTGATCGGAAGCGCCGGCGGCTGGGGCGGAAATCCCGAGAGCGAGGCCAAATATCTCAACGTCAATCCAAGCCAAAACGATGGCAAGACGGTCTACAAGCTCATCGTGAAAGACTCCGTTCCCGTTGATGGCTTCTGGTCAGTCACCCTTTACGATGCGGACGGCCGCTTTCAGAAGAACGAACACGACGCCTATTCGGTCAACAATCTGACAGGGAAGAAAAGCGCAGATGGGTCGATTGTCATTCAATTCGGTGGCTGCGACGGCAAAATCCCGAACTGCCTTCCGACCATGCCCGGTTGGAACTACATGGTGCGGCTCTATCGCCCCCGTCCTGAAATACTGAAGGGCAAGTGGAAATTTCCACAGGCACAGCCGGTGGGCTAGGGCACGCAAGAGAGCACGCCCAGAGAACCTGCGTCTATCGTTCTCCCGGCCACCACGTTGACGGTGGGTCACTCGCTGAAATCTTCCGTTGCCGCAGGGCAACCAAGTGGCGCCTCTTGTACGCATAGCCGCGCACCTGGGAACAATCCTTGCAGCGCATGTACCGCTCAAGCTCGTGGATCGGAGTTGCCTTCGGCCTGCGGACCACATCGAGCGCGACAGTCTGATGAGTGTCGCAACCGAGGCACCTCACTTCAAGGTACAGATAACCCGCGTTTAATGCGTCACCCAATGTTGGCGAAGGTTGCGCTGGTCCCTTGTAGCCGAGCATCCGATAATTCCACACCTCAACCGCGAGCCGATCAGCTTCCTTGCGAGCCTCCTTGGCACGCTCGGCTGACATGCGGATCGTTGTGCCGTACATGTACTCGCTGGATTTGGTGGACATGCCGCATGATTGCGCCTGGATGGCCTCCTTGGGAAGCCGCTAGGGTTTGGAGGGCAACCGCACGGAGCTACAGCGCCTCGTGGGTGTGCATAAGTTTTGCGGCGGATACTCGTGGCGACGCGCCGGTCAATGACTTGTCACCTGTTCCCGACCCGCCTTAACACGGGAAGGCCGCTTTTTCCGGCGCTTGCGCGGCGCAGGCTTTGGGGGCGTCGCCAGCAGGAGGCGCAGAAGCACCTCGGTACGATCAAAGGCGGCTCGTGTATCGGCGGTCTTTTGGTCCGACATGACGTCCGCAAGGACATGTGCGGACACGATGGTGTGCTGCCATCAAATCTCAGAAAATTTTGACTGGTCAAAATTTGTGCCGGTCATTGTCGCACCCGTTGAAGGCGGTCAATTCGCAATTGTAGACGGCCAACACCGGACGACCGCGGCGATACTTCGTTCCCAGAAAAAGGTGCCCTGCCAAGTTGTCCAAGCGGATAGGGCCAAACAAGCTGCGGCTTATGCGGCAGTAAATGGAAACATCACCAAGACAACAGCTCAACAACTTTATCATGCCAAAGTGGCCGCCGGTGACAAGGACGCTCTGCGGTTGGCTGAAGTCTGCGCTGCTGCTGGTGTTGAAATTGTCCGACGCAGTCTCGTTCAATCACAGATAAAGGTAGGTCAAACACAAGCAGTCGGTGCTCTGTCCCGTTGTTTGACCTTGTACGGCCGAGACACGCTGATTACGTCTCTGCAATGCATTACTCAAACTGCAGACGGCAACGCTGGTTTTGTCAGATCCACAATTGTTGAGGCTCTTTGCGAAGTTTTGAATGAAGCGCCCGCATGGAGAGATGCAGGGGAAATTTTGCTTCGCACCATGGACAAGTTCAAGTTCGGAGATGTCTGGGATCAAATTGCGGCTGGCAGGGATCAGATCTTTCCAAGTACAGCCAAAAAGACGATGGCTGATGCCGTTCGCAAATTCCTGAAAAAGAGGCTTGGTCAAAGCCCTGGGAAAGAAGCCGCTTAATATCAGCTTGGCGAGGCGCTTCCAAGCGTCTCGCCTCAATGCGGCATCAGAATAAAACCGCCCGGTCACAATGCGGCCGCGAGATCCTTCAACAATGAAGCGGCTAGAGCTTCTTCGGCAATGGGGAGCCGGTGTTGCTGCATGGCCGTCATTAACCCTTCGTCCCATGTTGCGCTAACAGCCTTTCCCGTGAGAACCTGTCCAGGATCCGAGGCCCTTTCAAGGGCGGCCTCGTAGTCGGCCGCGCCAAAGCGCCAGGGTTGCGCGCCGTGCTCGCGCATGACGTGGTTGCCGATCCGCACTCCGGGCCAATCGAAATCGCCATGATAGCAAAGCTGCGCACGTGCTTTAGCCAGCTGTGACAGCAGGCATCGCTGTGCTGCGGCGGGCATGCCGTCAGTGCAGACCAGCGGCGCGCAATCGGAGCCCAAGTGATCCGCGGCGATCGCAACCAAGTTGGGATTCTCACAGACATAGACCCTGCGATCCGCCACGTCCCACGACGGTGGAGACCGCAATAGCGACCGCAGGGAAGCGTAAACAGGCTCTCCCGGCGACTGACTGTGATTTCCCACATCGCGCGTGGGCAGGTTCAGGAACAGCACCGGGCGCGCCAATTCATTGACCAGCACGCCGGCCTTGGCCCAGACGTCGCGGTCGCGCTCCGCGCCGCCGCCCGGCTCCGGTTCGCCGTCTCCCGTTGGCTCGACATCGACGTCATCATTGTTGTCATCGGTCCGAGCGATCACCAGACGCCAGACCGTCAGGACTAGTGTTGCCGTTGGCTGGCCGCTGTCGAGCGCGTGGGCGTCGCCCAGCTCGTCGGCGGCCAATTGCGAACGTGTGATGCCGCTCGCGGGCAGACGGTGCAATACCGCTTCGACACGACGGCAGAGCTGGAGCGCCGCAGGTGCGCTCTGTCGTGCAAGGCGCTTGAGCAGCCCGATGCCCGCCGGGGCCCGCAGCAGTTCGAGCAGTTTGCGGTGAGTGCAGCCGTCCAGCACATCCGACCACTGCGTTTGCAGAGCGAGGCGTGTCGTGGCGAGATTCGCAATCGGGCCATCGAGTTGTTCAAGTGCGTCGCGTAGCGAAGCGGCGATGCCGGCGTTCTGGAAGGCGGTATCGACGAGGCGAACGTCAACCTGCAAGGAATTGGAGTAGCGCAGCCGACGACCGAGCAGCGAAGCCAATGCGGCATGTTCCTCCGTAGTGAGATTGCCGATGCGAAAGTTTTCAACCGTAGCATCGAGGGGCGCCCGTTCGAAACGCCGACGCAGGCGTTTGCGCAGTAAGGCGTATTGGTCGCCGCCAAGCAGACGCTGCAGACGCGGGTCAGTTGAGGAATTCATGTTGGCGCAAACCTGCGATCGGGATCGTCTTCGCGTGTCTTGGCGTGGCCGTCCCAGCTCCAGCGCGACACGAAGACCGCGTCGATGCCTTCACGCCGCTGCAGCTGGCAGATGGCGACGCCCGGCAGTTCGGCATAGCAGGCCCATTCACGCTCGCTGGTGATGACGAAGTCGAGATCGAACTCATGGATCAACCCCATGCAATGCGCGCGGGCGGAATCGTCGATACCGGCGAAGGCTTCATCGAGCAGCATTAGCCGCGGCGCCAGCGCGTAGCTGCCCTGACTGTAGAAACTGGCGACCGCGGCGAACAATGGCACGGTGAGGCCGAGCGCCCGCTCTCCGCTGGAGGCTGGACCGGAGAGCTTGCGCCAGTGTCCGTCCTGCCAGCGCTCGACGCGAAAGCGGTGCCAGCGGCGATAGTCGAGCGCGCGGCTGAGTTGCTCGATCAGGCTGCCGCCCGCATCCTTTCCGGCGCCCGAATGGGCCCGCTCGCGTTCGGCGGCGATGCGCTGCTGCAACATGGCGCCGACGACTCTGCGATCCTCCGCCGACCATAGGTCTGCGCTGGTGTTCAGCAGGCGTTTGCGTGCGAGTTCGAGGCCGACCGGAGCGCCTTCTTCTTCCGCCAGCGGCTGCCACAGCAGACGATAGCGTACCCCGGTGGAGGTCGGGCGATGGTGCAATTCTCTGTTGATCGCATCGCGCTGAGTTTCGGCCGCTTGCAGCAGGCGCTGCACTTCGGAGGCGATTTCGGCCTGCAGATGGTTCTCCAGCACAGCGCGCTCGTTCGCCGTCAGCAGTTCACTGCGCTGGGCGATCTCTTCGGCGAGGCGCGCGGCAAGGCGATCCGGCGGTTCGGGTCGGTTCTGGTAGACGACGCGGACGATAAGCCCCCAATCGCTCTGTTCTGCGTGCGCCTGGTGGCCGAGTGCGCTGAGGGCGCGTTGCAGCTCTGTCAGGTCTTCGCCGATCTGCCGTTGCAGGCGTGTCCAGGCGTCGTCGTCGTCCTTGAGTTCGGATAAGGCCTGTTCTGCGCGGCGAGCCAGAGTAAGCGCGGGGTCGATCGTCCACGGGCCGCCCATGTCGGGCAGGTCGGCTTGCGGTAGCGCAGCCGCGAGCAGGCCGGTGGCCGCGAAGTGCTGGAACTTCGCGATTGCTTCGGCGCGCGCGTCGCTGCGTTGTCCGAACACAGTGCTCGCAGTTGCTGCCTGTTCGTGCGCGACCGCGCGCGCCTCGCCGGATTTGCTCAGGACGTCGCGCGCGAGCGTTAGTGCGGAATTGCTGGCCTCGACGGCGGTGCCGGCATCGGTCAGCCGCCGTTGCAGCTCCTCGACCCTGGCGCCGACGGATCCGCGCAACACCTCGAACCGGACGGCGGCTTCTTCCGCCTCAATGCGGGCAGCCGCAAATTGTTCATCCTGCTTCTTCAGATCGTCGCGGGTTTCGTTCTCGCGGTTGCGTTGCCGCTGCAGCTCGGGCAGCGCCAGACGCACCTCGTGAACAGCCTGGGCGAGGCGGAGTTGGGCATCGTGATAGTGGCTCAGCGCCATCTCGACGGCCGGTAATTCGGCTGATAATGCGGGAAGGCGCAGATCGACGGCATCGGTGGCGAGTCGTTGCCGCACCGTCTGCAGGGCTTGTGCGGCCTCCTGGTATTGAAGATCGGCCTCGCTCAATTGCTGGCGGGCGGTCTGGGCCTCGCGCGCACTGGCGGCCGCCGCAAGATGGGCGTTGCGCAACGCCTCTTCGGAGGGAGCCAGACGCCATTCATCGGCGGCTTGGTCCTGGTCGCGCGTGAGTTGCGCGTCCATCGCCTGGACCGCAATGAGCTCATCGGCGATTTGTGTTAGGCGGCCGGCCACGTCGGCCAGTCGCTGCTTGCGGGCTGCGGCGCGGGCCGCATGGCCGATATAGACCGCCGCGGGTTTGGCCCAGGCGCCGACCAGCGCGGCGAGCCGAAAGCGACCGTCGGGGGCGACCCAGGCTTCGCTTTCCGCGGGATCGTCGTCGGTGCAGGCGATGCCGGACAGCAGGCGTTCGACGAGTGCGGCCGGTACCGCGCTATCGGCGGGCGTGTCAGCGTGCAGCCAACCAGCGAGCGAGAGCGCATGCGGCCGTCGCTGCAGCACCTGGGTGTCGTGCAACAGCTCCACTCCGTCGCCGGCCTGCAGATGGCCGTCGGCCGTGACCCATGCGTCGAGCAAGCCGGCGGCTTCAAGCGCGGCCTCGAGGCCGGCGCGCTGAGCGGCCGTGACCTCTTCGCGAAAATCCACCAATTGCCAGAGCGGCGCACCCTCTCGCGCGCCTCTGGCATCGGCGCCGCGCGTATGCGGGTGGGGCGGCGTCGCATCGACGCCGGCTTCGAGACGGCTGCGTTCGTCTTCGAGGGTGTTGAGCTCCGTCTCCAGCGTCTGGCGTTGGCCGTCGAGCGACACGCGACGCTGCGCCAGACGCAGACTGGCGTGCTGCTGCGCCGTTTGCAGGCAATGTCGCGCCGGATTGTCGCCATCCAGCCCAACAACCCAGTCGGCGAAGGCCGTGAGCGCTGCGCGGTTGTCGTCGGGGCCGACCTGCAGTTGCTTCAGGCTGGCGAAATAGCGCTCCCAGGCCTGAATCAGATTGCGGCCCTCGTGATCGACCTCCGCATCGGCTTGCTCGCGTCGTTTTGCCGTGGCCTCTACCGTGCGCTGTCTTTCGTCGCGCGTGTTCTGGCGTTGTGTATGCAGGGCTTCCGCCTCCGTCACCTCGGCATGGCGTCGCCGCAACAATGCGATCTGTTCGCGTCGATCAACGATCAAGGTGCGAAGGTCGGCGCATGCATTGTCGAAGGCTTGTGGCGTCAATGCGACCAGATCGGCGGCGGCGAGGGCTGCGAGCGGGCTACCGTCGTGCAGGCCGGCGATACCTGCGGCCTCGGCATGCGTCGCGCTGTTCTGACGTAGCTTCGTCATCA
Organism: Bradyrhizobium erythrophlei; assembly: GCA_900129675.1. Lineage (GTDB taxonomy): Bacteria > Pseudomonadota > Alphaproteobacteria > Rhizobiales > Xanthobacteraceae > Bradyrhizobium > Bradyrhizobium erythrophlei_A. Next base: position 6,325,576 of record FSRD01000001.1, read on the forward strand.
CACGTTCGGCTTGCGTCATGCGCTGGACGGCGTGCCCGGTCTCCTCAGTGCTGCGCTTCAATCGCCGTCGCACCTCATCGACCGCCGCGGTGGCGACTTGCAGCGCACGCTGCCGCGCCAAAGCGTCCCGCTCGGCGGATTCGAGACGGTTCGCGTCCTGCATGGTCGGGTCGGCGCGCAGGATATCAAGCCGGGCCTGCTCGCGCTTGAGCGCAAGTTTCGCGTCGTCGTGAGTTGTCCGGGCGAGCGCTTCCGCGGTCTCGGCCGTCTCGAGCCGCGCCTGCGCGTCGGCGCGCGCCCGGCTTGCGCTGTCGAACTCGGTCTGGGCCTGGCGCAGCGCGCGGGCCTGCCGTCGACTCTGGGTGCCGGCATAGATCCGGTAGCGCTGGTCGAAGCGCTCGACGGCTCTTGCCAGCGCTTGGTATTCCTCGAGTTGGCGGCGATCTTCCTCTAGCTGGCCCAGAGCCTCGGCGACGTCTCCAAGCAGTTCGGGTGCGAGCGGCGGCAAGGCCTCGGTGAGTGCGTCCGAGAGCGCGGTTTCGTCGGGCTTTTTCGACAATTGCGGCTGGCGCAACTGGATCAGCGTATCCATCAAGGCGTCGTAACGTCTGGTGCCGAGATGGAACAATCGCTCATCGACCGCGCGCCGGTAGCTGACGGCGGTATCGAACACCTGGCCGCGGCCATGCAGCGCGTCGCGCAGGCGTTCCCGGGTCAGGACCACGCGCTGATCGCTCATCAGCCAGATATCCTGATTGATGCGCGGAGCGCCAATGGAATCCTCCAGCACGAAGAACCAGCTGTCCACCTGGGCACGCGCAGCGACCGCGGCAAGCCCGGCACCGAGCGTGAGGTAATGCGGCGTACCGTCCTCGGCGAGGCGGCCGAATTCGATCCAGGCGTAACCGATGCGCCGGTCGTAGCTGCCCATCAACAGGTTCCAGGACATCTTCTTGCCGCTGTCACCGTCGGGTTCGATGCGCGAGGATTTCAGCTGTGCATCAAGCAAGAAGGGCAGGGTCAGCGACAGCACCTTGGATTTGCCGGTGCCGTTGTTGCCCCGCAGCAGCAGATGACCGTCGCGGAACCAGAACTCCTCGCTGTCGTAGTGAAACAGCTCCACCAGTCCAAGCCGCAAAGGCTGCCAGCGTTGCCGCGTCGGGATCGGCAGCGCGGGTCTCTCTGAGAGCGCAGCAAATGAAGCCGGTCGGTCGTTCATGTCGGACCGACCAGGGCATCGGCAGCCGCGGTCGGTACGCCGCGTGTTTCACGGAAGTCGCGGACTTCGGCCTCGCCGAGCGCGAAACGGGGGAGCGCCGGGCGTGGGTAGACCGTCTCGGCATCTCGCAAAATCAGCTGAAGCTTTTCCAGCCGATCAAGCGCGATCTCCGCAAGCTCGCGTTCGGCGCCGGGTTCGCGCGCTGATTTGCGCCAGTATTTGCCGTAGCGGGGCCTGCTCTCACGCAGGTAATCGACGACGTCTTGTTCCCTGATCACACCAGAGAATGGTTGGGTCGCGCCGGTGGCATCCGTCTGCCGCTGCCTGTAAACGGTGGCCAGGAACTCCGCGACCAGCAGCGTGACATGGGCGTCGGTGCCTTCGGCGGGCATCGCCACATCTGTCAGCGAGCCAGCCTCATCGACCAGCGCCAGACCTTCGGCGCGTTGCTCCGCGACCAGCCCGGTCGCGTCACACAGGCGGGCCGCCATGGCGCCACGCTGGTTGACAAAATAGGCCCGGGACTCAGCGTCCAGTGTGTCGGTATAGACTACCGGATCGTCGAGCAGCCGGCGTGCCAGTTGGCGGCGCAGAACGGTGCGTCGGCCCTCATCGCTATCAGCCACATGTTCGTCGGCCAAGGCATGCAGTCGCTGGTCGAGCGTGACCGGCGCATCCTCCGGCCGGAAAGTCGACGGCCCGCGCACGGCGGCCAGCATGCCGGCGAGCGCGCGGCGCTGCACGTCGTAGAGCGCATCGGCCTGATCGTCCCCGGCATGCACGAAGGCGTCTTCGTCGCCGGCGACACGCTGCAGCACGCCCAAGTCGAGCAAGGTGCGGCACACCGCCACCAGTTCGCGCCGCTCGTGGGGAGCGCCGAGCGTGAAGCCGAAGCCGGAAGCCGCCAGCATCGGTTCGGCGGCGAATTGCAGCAGCCGCTCACCCAGCAGTCGCAACGTGATCTGCGGGTCGGCGCGTTCGAGCACCGCGCAAGCCAGGCACAGCAGCACGTAACGGCGGCGATCATAAAGCGGCAAGCCGCGCATCGTGCTGGCGAGGTCCGCCGGCCGCTTATAAAGTCGAGCACCCTCTCGTTCGACGTGCAGCGCCCAGCCGGTTTCGCGCCCGAACCAGTCGCGCAGTGCGTCGGCCTGACGGCGGATCGCCGGAAAATCGTCGTGGTCCGGACTCATCAATGGCGTCATCAGCAGGGCGCGTACGGCACTGCGAAATTCCTCGTTCTGGAACCGACGCTGTTGCTGGCCGATGCTGCGGCTGTCCCTACCAACGCTGGCGGCCATCGGCTGTCTCATGTCGGCGTGATAGTGATCAAATGGTCGCGCCCGGCAAATACGCCCCGCGGCGTATTGATCACAGCGCGGCTATCGACTGCGAGTGGCGTGAGGTTGATATGCAATAATCCGTCGCCGGTTCGCCGTTCCGCGCTGGTGTTCGGACCGGCCTGTTCGGTCAGCACCTCACCGAGCAATCCCAGAAACAGACCGAAGGCATGGATGTCCAGCTCGTCGAGATCTGAAAGGCGTGTGGGCTGACCGGTGGCGAGGTGCTTGCGCGCCGCCTCGACCTGCAGCGACTCCTCGGCGAGTTCGCGCGACAGATGTGCGCGGGCCTCACCGCGATCACGCACCCGGGGCATCGCTCCGCGCGGCGCGGCCTCACCGTATTCGCGTAGCCGCGGGTGAATCGTCAGCGGTGGCGCGTCGGCCCAGCGTGTCGAGGCCGGCAGATCGGCGTCGGCGTCGGGATTCAGCGAAAAATGCCGTGCCGGGTTGAGCGCGAAGGCTGCGCGCGCCAACCGGTGCGCCTCGCCGTCGTTGCCGCAGGCAGCGAACCAGCCGGCGAGCATGCGGAAATCCGCGGAACGGTCGCTGCGCCCACTGCGGCGCTCGTTGAGCGCGGCGATCGCTCCTAGCAATTGCGGAATTGCCGACCGTGCCCTCGCCCGCAACAGTTCGGCTTGCGAGGGTTCGTGGCCGGTACGGAAGAACCAACCGCGCAGACCCCTCCAGCGTTCGCGCCAGGCATTCAAGTGAAGGGTCCGCGCGTCGGCCCGATCCTCCGCATCGCCGGGGGCCGCATCGCGTGCATCGCGCGCGGCGACCTGCTGCAGCAATGCGTCAATGCTCGGTTCCAGGGCGAGGATATGTCTGGCGATGGTGTCGGAGCGGCGCACCAGATCGCCCATGAACCGCTCCAAATAGTCGATCAGCTGGCGCTTGTAATTCGCCACCGCAATCGCCTCTGCCTGCTGCAATTCGATGCTGCGCGCGACGCCGGCCATGAAAGCCTGCGCATTTTCAGCAAGGCCCTCGAAAACGCGTACCAAATCCCGCAGTGTTTCGTGGATCTTCGCGACGTCGGCTTCGGTCTCGTCAGCCAGCGTTTGAAGCGCCTGCAACCGGTTCGCGATGTCTTCAAGCGCCACCGTTTGCAGTTCGGCGCGCCGTTGCAGTGTTTGCACGAAAACCGCCAGCGCCGCTTCGACAGCCTCCCCGCCCTGCGAGAGACGATACAGGAAGCGTGCACGGTAGAAATCGCTGAGGCTGGAAACCCGCGCCGTGTCAGGATGCGATTCAAGATTGCCCCAGGCGGCAAGCTGGGCGAGCGCGGTGTTGACGTCCTCAATTCGCGGTGGTGCATCTAACCATCGGGCTTCACTCAGTACTTCGTCAGGTCTTAATTGCAGACGGTATTGCCGTTTGGCTGCCGCAAAGACGTCCATAATGCAGCGGTAAAATTCAGATTTCTCGGCACTCACATGCCTGAACAGCTCGGCGGAATCGCTGACGGCTCGCATCGGGCTTCTTCCCAAAGGTCTTCCACTGGAGTTGCCGGTTCGCGCGAACACGTTAATGCATTTGTCGGTTCGCTGCAGCCAAATTGGGTTCCATCCACGGTTCGTGGATCGGGCGCGGCCTTGATTCCCTCCATACGGCTGAACCGCGCTTATTGTTGCGTAGATGGTCAGCCTTTCACTTAAGGCGCCGTAAATTATATAGCAATTTCAATCACATAAAAGTTAGCAGTTTTATTCTGAGTGGCGCGCCATTCTGAATAGAGCGGCGAACGCAGGCTTTCGGTGCCATGCGATTGGGGCACCTATTCCGACCTCTTTGCTACGCCCGCTCGCTTTTTCGACTGAGGCTTAAGCACGATCAGTTCTGCCCTCTCAGCCCGATCCTTGGCGGTCACCAAGATTTCGCGCATCTGTTTGACGATTTCGGGTTCGAGAGCGGAGATCGCGGCCATCTGGTTCGCATTGATCGAACCCTTACGGCCGTAACCTCCGGGCACATCCGTGACGTGGCCCAGAATGCGGTCGCGCGTCCGTTTCGCGACGGTACTGTTGTCGAGCCAATCGGCCATCAAATGGCGCGTTGCATACAGTGTCAGGTCCGCCCGCACAATTTTCAGGACCTTCTTGACGTATTGCCAGCTCTTGGTGATTGGCTGTGACCATCGCGTGGTGCCGTCGCCACGTGCAAACTCTTTCCATTCGGGAAACAGCCGCTCCTCACCTGCTTTCATCAGATAAAGCATACGATCGAGGAGACCGAGCTCGATCAGAAGCGGATGCACAACCCGGCCGGAGCTGTTGGTCTTGAGGTTGCGGAGATCTTCGATCGCAACACGACCCTTGCGCGCATCGAACGGTCGCAGATCAAAATAGTAATATTCTCCGTCCGTTTTGATGTCGGCGCATTTGATTTGACCGACTTCACCAGGCCTCATGCCCGTCAGGATCAGGATCAGGTAGGCCCAGTACAAATGGTTCTGGACAAAGTAACGGCCTGGCGTCCAGATCCGATGCGGGCCCGCACATCCCGTGAACAGCGGCAGTCTCAGCAGATCCAGCAGTTCCGCGTCTTCGAAGGCGTCGCGAGGCAGCGCCGCGAGATTCTGCGGATCGATGTGCCAGACACCCCCCACTCGCGGGACCTGCCGGACTGCAACACGGGAGCCATCGACGATAACTGGAACGTCGCCCCGCAGCTGACCTGAGCCGAGCAGGCTCGGAAGACTGAGTTGTCGATTGATCTGGTAGCTGACGAGCGGCTCGGCCGGGTACACACCTGATGAGAGGTGAGGGGGCGGCCTTGAAACATGGTGCGCCGAAGGATTACCTCTTCAATATGGCGGCCCGATCGCCTTATCCCCGCTCGGTGCCCGCGGTCGGCGGCCAAGGCCACACCCCCCATCAGGTCGGGGTCGCTTGGCCCATCATGCGCGGTAGGGGATTCCATTTGTCGCCATCGCCGGCAGCGATTTTCGGGCTTCAGCCAGCCCCGCCAGTGTGGTGACGAGGTGTTGCGAATATTGGTGACCGGCGGTCCACCGAGCTTCGGCGGCGGCGGCATACCCCAGCGCATCATGATCAGTTCGCGCTCGGCGCCAGCATTGCGGATGACAGGCGCGGGATAGTCCGGAAAGACGCCCGGCATCGGAGCGAGGTTTCCGACATAGCGGTTGACCTTGCGAAAGAGCCGGATGATGGCCTCTTGGTTCGTGGTGATCGAATAGAGATTGCACACGCCATCGTTTCCCGTATGGCCTTGACCCGAATTAACTTGCGGGGCTGCCCCACAAAGCGCACTGTTTCAGCATCACCGCCCAGACCCCTTGGCTGCTGTCGGTGACTGAGAGTGTTGCGCTCCCGGCCCTACAAAAGGGGGTGCGTCATGTCCGAGATTCCAAAACCTATATTGCCGCAGCGCCGAACCATGAGGCGCCGTTGCATGGTATGCCAATCGCCAATGGAGGTCCAACGTATTGCTGCGGCTCGCGCGGGCCTTGAGCACTGGACACTCCGCTGCATAAGCTGCGGTCGCATCGACCAAATGCAGGTGAGCGCTGACCCGTTGGTATCCGAGGCGCTGGGCTGGATTGAAGGCGAACTGAGGCCACCGCACTAAAATCGCGATGCCCGAGTATGAAAGGCCATAGGAGCGAGTTGCTGACAGCAGCGACGCTCCAAGGAGGAATTATGAAAAAACCTCTGACAATACCTGCGGAGGCCCAACCCCGAAGCACCACTCGCGCTGATCTTGCCCCGACCGAAGGGTTTGGCCTGGAAGTAGACGGCCGGATGAAGATGGTATTTCCAACGCTTCAAGCGGCTCTGAAGCGCGCACACGATCTCAAAGCCGAGTTTCCGGTGCTCCAAATAAAAGTGTATGATGCTGCGGAGAAGACGAGCAGGCTGTTGGAGTCGGTCTGAATTCAGTCAGCCGAGTAAGGACTTAGGTACATCATCGCTCGCCCGGCCACCACGTCGATGGTGGATCCGCACTGCATCCAACTCGGTGACTAGCGGGTAGAGCTAGGCTCGGGAAGCAGCCGTGAGGGCTTTGCCACTTTACTCTTTTTGACCAGTTGGGATCGCGCCGGGGGCGGGGCGGTTTCGGTCGTGGGCGCGGCGCCTCTAAGTTCCGCCGCGTTCGCGCAGTCGCCGGCCCAAAGCTTGGTCCCTTTAACCGTCCCGACGAACTTGCAGCCCATTGGCTCTTTCGGCTTCACCTGGGCCGGCGGCTTGTTGCCGGGTTTGGGCGGTGGAGTTTGAGCGAATGCGGTCGCCGCAAAGCAGACCGTGAAGAGAACCAGGAACGCCCGCATAGCTACTTTCCTCTCGCCTTTTGCCCGCGCGGAACAATATCTTTCAGCGTGTCTATGCGGGTCTGAAAGCTTCCGATTTGCTGAAAAGCCTTGTGCCGCTCCTCGCCCGGCGGAAGTTCACGAGCAAGCGCCAACAGCCTTGCTGCGATTTCTTCTCCGCTCCGCATTCATTTGACCTTCGCCTTCAGCCCGCTGCCGCCTTGTCATCTATGTACCCCACAAGGTGACGCGAGTCACATAACGCAACCGCGAACTGACGTATTCCTGTCGCCACGGGCTGAGGAATGGTCCTCATCGAAGAGGCAGGGGAATGACATGAGCAAGCTGAACAACGGCATTCGTGAACTGAACATCGACGAACTCGACCAGGTGAGCGGCGGCAACCGGAGCCAGGTGAACGACCCGTGGTATCGCGGCCCGAAGTTGGGCGCACCGCAAGGCTCGATTGCCCAGGGCGATACGCTCGACAACACGCTGACCTTCGACCAACTGCCGTGACCGGGGAGGCGGCCAAGTGAAGCGGCCCTCTTTTCACGTGGGGCGCGGCGACGGCGGCCGGGCAGCCGGCACAGACCCTGCGGCCCCGACCCGCACCCAGCGGCCTTCCTAGAGTCACGGCGCGCAGTTTGCGGCTGGTGTATGCAGCGCTGGCCGGATCGTCGGCTCAGCCCGCGGGTCGCCAGGCGAGGGCATCGCCGGGGCCGCCGGCCCACATAATCGCGTTCCAACCTTCGCACATGCAGCCGGTCGGCCTCACGGATTTTCGCCTCGGCGGCGCTCCGGATCAGAACCGATTCGCGGTGCTGGCTGGCGTGGATCCCGTGTGCGTATCGGAGCCCCTGCGCCTTGCGGTCGCCGGATAACGAGATGTGGATGATGCGCGGTGACATAGCGCACGATAACTGCGGCGAGGCCAATCCGGGGACAGATGTGACCCACTTTTTCAGCCTGTCGCCGAAAGTGGGTCAATGTGCGCCGGATTGTCGTGGAGTTTCAAAGGGGAAAACTAACCGCGAAGGCACGGAGTTTTCCCAGACCTTCAAATTTTTATCGAATGACGAAAGTCTGCAAACCGCAGGGCAATCGTTCTATCTATGCCGATCTACGGAAAGCGACCGGAATTCTGGAGCCGGCTGCCAAAATCAAACGTCGAGGCACAGCGGTCGCCACGCTCAATCTCAGACTTGGGCCGACTCGTTTTCCTCTGCAGTGGACTCGCTTTCTGCTGCAATACGCACGCACATTGAGGCGGCGGCAGGTCCATGGGTGCCATTGATCCGCCAGCGAGGGATTCCACCGCGCTCATCCTTCCCCTAGTTCTGGTTGTTGACTGCAAGGCGCAAAAACTGCCCCTTCAGCGCATTGACCTTGGCGAGGTAGGTCGTGACGAGATGATCGCCGCAGCGCTCGCCCGCCATCACCTGGAAGCCACGGCGCACGAAGCCCCGGGCGGGCCCTGCGCCGCAGAGATGGATGAACGCGGCGAGATCCTGCTTCTCCTGGGGGCTCGCCGTCGTGTCTGGTGCGTAGGCGAGAACCGCCGCGGCACTGCGGTCCAGGTACACCGCCGCGAGCTCGACGGCGTGGCTTGGCACCGCGCGGATATATAGGCTGTTGAACCAGCAGTCGGCATCCACAACAGCGTGCCGGCGGACGCAATAGCGGCTCGCCTCGGCGTAGGCCGCATCGGTCATCTGATATAGGCCGACGGCGCTCGAGGCAGGCTTGTACACCCCGAAAGGGTTCCAGGTCAGCCGCCAGCGCCAATAGGTGCGCGCCACCGGATTGCCCGTGCTCTCGATCTGCGCCAGCGCAGCGAGCAGCTCGGGCGTAATGGCGTCGGTGGAATACTTGCGGAAGAGCGGCCCATACTGCTGCCAGGTTTCGCTCGGCACCTTGTCGAGCGCCCCGCCGACGAAAAAGAGCAGCTCGGTCGGCTTGCGGACCACCTGATAGACGACGTTTGCCAGCGAGATTACCGCGAGGATCGCCGCTACGACGAAAGCGATCCGAACCGCCGCCGGTACAGTGGCCAGTTTCCGTCGCGCCCACCGGGCGCCTCGCCAGCGGCAAACGGGACGAAGAAAGGTGTTCCAGTTTTGCCGGACGCGTTTCTTGCGAATGCTGGGCTTGGCGGGGTGCGACAAGGACACGGGGATGGTCAGCCTGTTGTGCGCTGGCATGCGACACCACGCCACGACGCTGCGGGTGCGACTAGAATCACGGTGCCAGTACCGGTACTCCGTATCGGATCATATGATGCGCGCCAGGTGCAGGCGCACGGCGAGCTGAACGGACCGGCCGGAAACGAGCGGTTCTGGCGCGGCAAGAGCAATTTGGACCAGGGGCAGCCCGAACACAGGAGCGGTCCCAGCTCCATTCGCGGCACACGAAGCTGGGATTCCGCGGACGGGCCGACAGTGAAGCCGCTAGGGATGGTGTGTTCCCGGCGTCGCGTGGGAGAGTGAAGGGGGGCGGACGCGGCCGCTTGGGCCCGCGCTCAGCGTCGACGAGGATGTTTCCGCGAGAACACGCAAGGCTGGTCTGGTGGCCCCGTGCACGGTTGACCCTTGCTGACCATCGATTGACTATTCGGGAGCGCCTGGCGGTACCGCAATGAGAACGAACCGCTCAGTGCCAAAGTCGAGTCCAGCCAGTGCCAAAATCCAGCGTCGAGCACACCGGGGTCAGCGTTACCCTGGCCTTAACCGAATTTGCGATGAAGCATTGGGCTTCGACGCCTTCCGTGGTTTTGCGGGCAGGCTCGAGTTTGGCTTCGCTTTCGTACCGACCGGGGTCAGGCCTCGGGCGTGAGCGAGCGTGAGGAATGTCAGCATTATGTACGTATTGAGCGAGCCGACGGGCAGCTCTTCGGGCGCCCAGATTCCGGCCCGCCTCTGAACTCTGGCGGGCCGCCAACGACGATGTTCGGTCTTCCCATTGCCGAGAGCATACCGCGCCGCGCGTCATCGCAAGCATCTGCTTGGGGTCGGAATCGTTGATCCGTGGCGCATGTGCCTGGGAGCCGCGGGGGGGGGGGGGGATCGCCGTGCCAAGCTCTCGGCGGATCATCGCATGCTACAATAAGTTTGGCAGGCGACAGAACGATCAGCGGTTGTTTGTGTTGATTATGCAAAACCCTCATGACTCTGCGCTCTAAAGCCATGGCGCGATGGCGCAGGGGCCGTTTGGCAACGCTGGTTTTGGAGCAATCGAGGCAGGTGGCGAGCAAACGAGAAAGAGTAGCTGCAACATTTGTTGGAAAGGTAGGTGCTCCGCAACCGGGATGAGGGGGCGCGGTCGCGATGGATTCCCGCGCCCAAACGATCGCACCACCCACCATGGGGGTGGGTGAGGAACATAGGGAGATGGCTATGACCAGAAAGCAATGGCTTCTATCGAGCGTTATCGCGTTTGCAACCCTTGCCTCAACCGCTGTCGTCGCCGGTCCGATCGAGAATTACAGTCCGGTGACATCAGCCCGGCTGGAAAATCCAGAGCCGGGGAACTGGCTGATGACGCGGGGCAACTACAAGGGATGGAGCTACAGTTCGCTTGATCAGATCAACACCAACAACGTGAAGTCGCTGGTACCGGTGTGGAGCTTCTCCACTGGTATGGATTCTGGTCATGAAGCGCCTCCGATCGTGAATAATGGAGTGATGTTCATCTCGACGCCGTACATCCAGGTGATCGCGCTGGATGCGGCCACGGGCGATCTGCTCTGGCGCTACAAGCCCAAGCTTCCCGAAGGGTTCAGCGCCCTGCACAACACCAACCGCGGCGTGTCGCTGTACGGCGATAAGGTCTATGTGGCTGGGCTCGATGCCGTGCTGCACGCGCTCGACGCCAAGACCGGCAAGGTCGCCTGGGACGCGAAGGTCGAGGACTGGAAGACCGGCTACTACATGACCATGGCGCCTCTGGTGGTGAAGGACAAGATTCTGGTCGGCGTGGCGGGCGGCGAGTTCGGCGTGCGCGGCTTCGTCCAGGCGTTCGACGCTGAGACCGGCAAGTCGGTGTGGAAGACTTACACGGTTCCGGCACCCGGCGAACCGGGAAGCGACACCTGGCAGAAGCCCGACACCTGGAAGACTGGCGGTGCCTCCACCTGGATGACCGGCAACTATGACGCCGAGTCCAACACGGTCTATTGGGGGACCGGCAACGCCTCGCCGTGGTTCGGCGATCAGCGGCCGGGCGACAACCTTTACACCTCCTCCACGCTGGCGCTCGATGGCGATACCGGCAAGATCAAAGGCTATTTCCAGTATCATCAAAACGAGTCGTGGGACTGGGACGAGATGAATGCCCCGATGCTGGTGGACTTCCGGAAGGACGGCGCCACCACTAAGGGCCTGCTGAAGCCGGCGCGCAACGGCTACCTGTATTGGCTCAAGCGCAGTCCGGACGGCGGGATCTCCTACATCAACTCCGAGGCCTACGTGCCGCAGAACGTCTTCAAGAGCATCGATCCAAAGACCGGGCGACCTGAGGTCGACATGGCCCACAAGCCGGCCACCGGCAAGGCGGCCCAGTTCTGCCCCGGCCTGTGGGGCGGCAAGGACTGGCCGTACGAGGCCTATAACCCGAGGACCGGAATGGTCTACATTCCGTCCAACGAGAACCACTGCAACAACCTGGAAGGCAAGGTCGAGGAGCGCGTTCCCGGACAGTGGTGGACGGGCGTTGCCATCCCGGATTTTCACTTCACGGTTGACACCAAGGCGGGATTCTACGGCGAGCTCCAGGCGTACGACGTCGACAGCGGCAAGCGCGTTTGGCGCAACCTGTATTCTGGCTCGATGATGTGGGGCTCGATTCTCACCACCGGTGGCGGCCTACTCTTCACGGGTGGCACCAACGACCGTGAGTTCCGCGCCTACGATGCCAAGACCGGCGAGCAGCTTTGGCACTTCAAGACCAACTCCGGGATCATCGCGCCGCCCTCGACCTACGAGGTCAACGGCGTGCAGTATGTGGCGGTGCAGTCCGGCTACGGAGTCGACCCGGCGTTCCAGCAGGAGCTGATGAGCCAGCTGGTAGGTTGGCAGAAGGACGTGCCGCAGGGCGGCGTCGTCTGGGTCTTCGCCGTCTCCAAGTGAGTCCATCTTTGTTCGCGACCGGCTGCCAGCAATGGCGGCCGGTTGCTCGGCCGGTGGGGTTTCGTTGTAACTTGGTCGGGCCTACGCCTTGGATTCTAACGATGCAACATGTTCGAGCAGGATCGATGCTGATCCGCTTCTTTGCCTTTGCACTGTTCGGCGCGCTGGCGACCTCTCCGGCCTCGCTGGGGTTCGAACAGGCGCGGGCCGATGAATCGCCCGCCTACGTGGTCGAGGTGACTGACGTGTCCGCCAAGGTCGGCGAGCCGGCCGTGCTGCACGCCACGTTGCGCATTCGCGACGGCTACCGCGTTCTCCAAGGCTACAACAATCGCGTGATCGAGCTATCGTCATTTGACGATGGGGTGGCGTTCGAGCGTCGGGTGGTGCGGGGCACCATTCAGGAGGACGGGCTCGACTTCGCAATAGGCGTGCGGGCCACGAAACCCGGCAGACACCCGATCAACGGCTACTTCAGGGTCGGCTACATCCATGGCACCGACGAGTTCGCAATGGTTTCGTTGCGCCTGATCGCGAACGTTAATGGCACCGAATAATGGAAGGAGTGGCCACATGCCGGGCAATGATTGGCTCCACTGTCGCTGCTACAAGCGTCGAACGATCCTGGAGCTGGCGCTTGCGGCGCTATTGGCCGGTTCGGCGCGCGCGGCCGAGGAGGGCGAGGCTGCCAAGCCGCCGGCGCCGGACGATCGCTTCGCGTTTCTGACCGGTCCGAAGAAGGGACAGGTGGTTCGGGCCGAGGACCTTGCGCTCGGCGGCCCACAGATGCAGGCCTATCCGATGGCTCCGGACGGCACGGTGCGCAGCGACAGCCGCCTCAATCTGGTGATCCTGGCGAGGTTCGACCCCGCCGCGCTGACCGACGAGACGCGGACGCGCGCCGCGGACGGCGTCGTTGCCTATTCGGCGATTTGCACGCACCAGGGCTGCCCCGTGAACGCGTGGTCGAATGAGCGCAGCGCGTTCGTCTGCTCCTGCCACGGCGCCATCTACGATCCCCGAAACGCCGCCGAGGTGATCGGTGGGCCGGCTCCGCGTCCGCTTGCGGCGCTCGGGCTGAAGCTCAAGGACGGCGTCGTGACGGTCGCTTCGACCTTTTCGGGTCACGTCGGCGTCACGCAGAACTGATCTGCGCCTCACATTGACATCCAGGATGCGCCGACGACCAACAACATCGGTCTCGAAAACAACGTGCCCCAAGGCGGCGGGGTCTGGGTGTTCGCCGTCAAGAAGTAGCCCAGCACCAACCGCCGAGCGCGGTATTCGAGAAAAAAAGAATGCGGCGGAACATATCCGCCGCATTCATTCAAGGCTCGCATGATGCCGATGCGTGCGTACATCGTTGGGCCGCCGAGCGTCGCGACCAAGATCAGCGCCTCCATTGCCGTTACGGCCTGCCGGTGCGATGCTGGGCTCTCTGCTCAGTTTCGAAGCTGTTTGTGTGCTGGCTTGGTCGCTTGAAGCTTCGCAATCGCGTCAAGCAGGGCGCTCTTTGTGATCTCCCCTCTGGACCACTTTTCCAGCGCCGCTATAGCTTTCTTCAAAGCCACTTCGCGTTTGGTCATGGCGCACCTCACTAAGCCGCAGGGAGACTAAAGCCGCCGAGCCGGGTTGAGAGATCGGCGCGACGGCTCCAGAACGACGTGCCATGATACGCAAGCCCGGTCGTGCGTGAAATCTCTCTAAGGTTGTGGTTATGGGCTCGTGCGCGGGGTTCGCGTAATGGGGGGTTATGGAATGTCCGCCTCTGAGCCGCGTCAATGGAAGAGCCGCTGAATAGCTGCTGCATCGAATTCATCAGCCAACTAGTGTGAAATTCGAACGTCGATCGGCGTGAGTCAGACGACGAAACCGCCGTCGCACAGTGGGCTCCACACAACAGTCGGTGCGGGAATATCGTCCAGTCGTTGCTACGTGTGCTCCGACAGGTGTTGGTCCGGTATCGGCGCAGGACAATCCATTTTCTCCCTTCGCGCAGTGATAATTGACGGTCTGTACGACCTGAAGCGTAGGTGCGCGATTGAGGCATGATAGCTGTTTCTGAATGTCGCGCCTATGCCGCGCAGAGGCCTCGCGTGGCGCCTGCACTACCGGCCGGGTTCAGGTTCAAATCCCCTCATGGACAACTTTCGGGCGTCATGACCTGGTAAGTTGGAAGAACGACCGTATTTTTGCGGGGTTACGTGGTGTCTGTAGCAAAAAAGGGGTAGCCACAAATGGATCGCGCAATTTGCGATCAGTCGTTCTAACAATGGCCACACGATTGACGGAGCGCGCGGTCCGCAGGGGGCCGAACGTAAAGCGGGCAGGGGCATGGTGGTCGAAGTCTTTTCACAATAGACCAAAGATTCTTTTTCAGGCGGCGGCGGGTGTGGGCTGATGACCGCGTGCCGGCGCTCTCTTGTGAGTTGCTCTTCGAATGCGATCGCATCTGCTCTGTGCTGACAGAGTTGAGGTGTGAGCAATGGGTCGCATTGTGTCCGGTATGAATGCCGCGCTAGGAGCGTGTCCGAATAGTCGCTGTTCAATTCTGAGCGAGTCTGATTCAACCTTGGGCTATGAGCAAGTATTTTCGCCCCTGGAATATCGATCAGACGCTGCTTCTGCCGCCGAATGTGCAGGACTTCGTGCCGAAAGGCCATGTCTCGCGGTTTATCGTTGAACTGGTGCGGGAGAGCCTCGATCTCAAGGAGATCACGGGCAGCTATGTGAGCGGGCTCGGGCAGCCGCCGTTCGACCCGCGCATGATGGTGGCGCTTCTGCTGCACGGCTATGCGAGTGGGCTGTATTCATCGCGGCGGATCGCGAAGGCCTGCCGCGAACGGAATGATTTTGTAATGATTGTCGCGCTCGATCCGCCGGATTTTCGCACGATCAGCGACTTCCGCAAGCGGCATTTGAAGGCGCTCGGCGCACTGTTCCTGCAGGTTCTGAAGTTGTGCGAGACGGCAGGGCTGGTCAAACTCGGCCATGTCGCGCTGGATGGCACGAAGATCAAAGCGAACGCGTCGAAACATAAAGCGATGAGTTATGAGCGCATGAAGAAACGCGAGGCGGAATTGAAAGCCGAGGTCGCTCGCATGCTGGCGGCCGCTGAGGCGGCGGATGCTCAGGAGGACGAGACTTTCGGCAAAGACAAGCGCGGCGACGAGCTGCCGGATTGGGCTGGCGACAAGCAGAAGCGGCTGGCCAAGATCCAGCAGGCGATGGCGGCGCTGGAGGCCGACGCCAGGCTGGCCGCGGAGGAAGAGCGTCGCATCGAGGCCGAAAAGGAACAGCAGCGCCAAGCCGAAGGCCGCAAGAAGCCGGGCAAACCGGCGGCGCCGGCATCGGACCAGCCTGATCCCAAGTCGCAACGCAACTTCACCGATCCGGAAAGCCGCATCATGAAGTCGAAGGATGGCTTCGTTCAGGCCTATAATGCCCAGGCCGCCGTCGACGCGGGCGCCCAGATCATTGTCGCGCACGAACTGACGCAGTGCGGCAACGATCAGGGCCAGCTGGTGCCCCTGATCGAGGCCATCGAGAACAATCTCGGCCGCAAGCCGGAGCAGGCCTCAGCGGACTCCGGCTACTGCAGCGAATCCAATCTCGAAGCGCTCGAAGCCCACGGCGTCGACGGCTACGTCGCGCCCGGACGCGCCAAGCACCCGACAGCCGCGAACGGAAAAATCGGCGGACCGCTGACCCAACGGATGCGAAAGAAGATCGACGACGGCGGCTTCGAAACACCCTACCGATTGAGAAAGCAAGTGGTCGAACCGGTGTTCGGACAGATCAAACAGGCGCGCGGCTTCCGCCAGTTCCTGTTGCGAGGCCTAGAGAAAGTGCGCGCCGAATGGGCCATGATCTGCACGGCCCACAACCTCCTCAAGCTGTTCACCCTCGCAAAGGCCGCCTGAGCCGACTATCCTGCAATAAATGCCCGGTCGCGACCGCTATCTGGACGGGCTCCTAGCCGATTGGTTCGATCTCGAGTCGTACAGCCGAGACGTTTCGTCATTTTCTCCTTCTTCCATCGGGCCACTCGCAACTCTTGCGAATGATCCATCTGGATCCGCATCAGACGGATCCGGCATGGCTTCGCTTTCACCTCGTCAAGACTTTTTCAATTCCGAAATTTCCGCGTCAAATTCTTCGCAAGAGGACCACATGGCCGCACGTCACGAAGTCGCTTTCGTTGATGATACAAGCATTTCCGGTCTCGAGGCGTTTCCTGCGGGGACAAGACAGACGTGGAAACGATCGTGATCGACGAGACGGCGGTGTTAGCTTCGTATGCCGAGCGAACCGAGTGGTTGCGGCGACAATCTCAGTACCAAGAAGGTTTTCCCCTTCTCGGTTTCCTCGCGGGGCAGGCTTTCACCGCCCGTTTTTCACTTCGGAGTGTTGGGGCGCGATGCAAGCGCGCAATGAACACGACCGATCATAACTCGAGCGAATTTGGAAATTGAGGCAGTCATGGCGTCCACTACCACCAATAACGGCGCAACCGTCGACAATCTAAATGTTCTCGATGCGCTAACCAGTGACAATCTTGCCGGCGCTCAAATCATTGAATTGCAAGATATTGCCTATGCGCTGTTCCCGAGCACGAATGCGACGCAAACCCTGACCATCGATAGTGCGTTCTGGACCGGCAATCTAAGGCTTACGTTTCACGTCGGCAGCAAATATTTCACGTTGTGGGGCGTGTCTGAGGGCAATTTTGATCTTGTACAGAGCGATGCCTACGGAACGGCCCTCAACTCCGCGCCTCTAGTAACATTCAGCGCCTCAAGCGCCTCGAGTTTTTTGAGCGCTTTTTTAACAAATGTGAACTTGGTGGCCACCGGCCTGACGAGCACCTCTCTGCTTACTGCACTCGATATCATCGGCGGTGTTGGTAAGAACGTTTTCCAAGCCACCATCAGTGGCCAGATCGTCAACATTTTCACCTATGCCAGCGCCAATGACTCTTTTAATGGCACCGGTTCGCAATGGGATGTCATCAATAATTTCAATGAAGGCGTAGACAAGCTCGATTTCCGTCAGCTCATTAAAGATAGTACGATCGTTGCCTCGCAAGGAGGTCATACAGCTTTTGATGCTGGTCTTGGCGAACTGATCTGGAAGGGCCTGCAGCCGGCTAACACCACCAATCTCGGTGCCACCGGCGCTTACGCGGTTTGGTACACCACCGATGGTAATGGAGGGTCCTTCGTCTACGCCGATACCAATGGCGACGGCATCGCTGACCTAAAAATCGACGTGTCGGGTGTTTGCACGCTCACCGCCAATGATTTTATCGGAGTCGATCCGCCTGCCGCCTTTACGGTGACCATCAATCCTATCGAGCCTACTCAATTTAATCAGTGGTTGGTTAACGCCGCGGACGCGCACGCCGGTGTCACCGTAACCGGCACGACCACCCACGTCGCCGCAGGTCCTAACGTTACGATTGGCCTAAATGGTCACACCTATACAGCAACGGTCCTGGCGAACGGCACCTGGTCGGCAAACATAAGCGCGGGCGATTTGCTTGCCATCAGCGATGGTACGTACACGCTTTCCGCAACCGTCAAGGTCGGCGCTGCAACGCTCGCTTCTTCCTCGCATTCCATTACGGTCGACGAGACGCCGCCAGCGGTGTCGTGGGCGGCGAGTACGCCAGGGGTTGAAGGCACGCCGATCCACCTTGGTACGCTAGTGGCGTCAGACGGCGATGGCGTGGCTTCCCTGGTGGTGAGCGGGGCGGCGGCCGGGGCGATTCTGAGCGACGGCATCAACTCCCACACGTTTTCCGGCCCATCGGACGGATTCGACATTCACACTTGGAATCTGTCGAGCCTGAGGATCACGACAACCAACGACACCAATTTCAACCTGAGCGCGCTGGCGACCGACTTCAACGGCAACTCAAACGCCGCCGTTATCGAGTCTGTCACGGTCAACCCGCTGGCGCCGACGATCACAACCGCGCCCGTGGCCGGAAATGAAGATACCGCGATCGCGCTCAACATCTCAGCAACGGTCAATAGCCTGAGCGGCGCCAACGGTGATGGGTCCCATAACAGTCTGCAGTCACTTGTTATCAGCGCCATTCCGATTGGGGCGACGCTGAGCGACGGTACCGTTGGTCACAACTTTACGGCCATTACTGGTCATACTTCAGTTGACGTGAACGGTTGGACTCTGTCCAACCTGAAAATCACTCCCCCTGCCGAGTTCGAAGGGAACTTTTCGCTGTCCGTAATGGCGGCTGAGAAGGATGCCGAAGGTGATTTCAGCTCAACGGCGACAACTACCGAAGTAGTGACCGTCAACCCGGTGCCCGAGGCGCCGGTGCTCGCCGGCACGGATGCGGTTGCGGTTTCCTCCAGCGTCAACGAGGACGGCACCGTCGCGCTGACCATTACCCCGCATTTTGAGGTCGATCCCGACGCCAGCAACACCATCACCATCAGCGGCCTGCCCGCGAGCGCCAGCCTCAGCAACGGCAGCGGCCCGCTGACGCCGGTTGCCGGCGTCTACACGCTGACCGTGGCCCAGCTCGCCGGCCTGACGCTGCACGCGCCGGACGGCGACCTCGCCAGCATCTCGATGAACGTGCAGGCGCACGCCCACGAGGGCTCAACCACGGCTGACTCCGCGATCCAGACCATCACGGTCGCTGTCAACCCGGTGCCCGAGGCGCCGGTGCTCGCCGGCACGGATGCGGTTGCGGTTTCCTCCAGCGTCAACGAGGACGGCACCGTCGCGCTGACCATTACCCCGCATTTCGAGGTCGATCCCGACGCCAGCAACACCATCACCATCAGCGGCCTGCCCGCGGGCGCCAGCCTCAGCAACGGCATCGGCCCGCTGACGCCGGTTGCCGGCGTCTACACGCTGACCGTGGCCCAGCTCGCCGGCCTGACGCTGCACGCGCCGGACGGCGACCTCGCCAGCATCTCGATGAACGTGCAGGCGCACGCCCACGAGGGCGTCAGCACCGCTGACTCCGCGATCCAGACCATTGCGGTGACGGTGACGCCGGTTGCCGATGCGCCGACGCTGACCGCGCCGGCCCTGGCGAGCGGCAATGAAGACGCGCCGATCGCGCTCAACATCACCGATGTTCTGAGCGAAATCGATGGCGACGCCAGCCTGACCAATGTGACGATCACCGGCGTGCCCGCCGGCGTCAGCTTCAGCGCCGGCACGCTTGTTGGCGGCACCCTGACGCTGACCCCAGCGGAGCTCTCCGGCTTGACGCTGACCAGCGACGGCGAGGTCCAGAACTTCTCGCTGCACGTGGTTGCCGGCACCACCGACGCCGGCTCGCCGGCGGCGAACGCCTCGACCGACATTGCGGTGACGGTGACGCCGGTTGCCGATGCGCCGACGCTGACCGCGCCGGCCCTGGCGAGCGGCAATGAAGACGCGCCGATCGCGCTCAACATCACCGATGTTCTGAGCGAAATCGATGGCGACGCCAGCCTGACCAATGTGACGATCACCGGCGTGCCCGCCGGCGTCAGCTTCAGCGCCGGCACGCTTGTTGGCGGCACCCTGACGCTGACCCCAGCGGAGCTCTCCGGCTTGACGCTGACCAGCGACGGCGAGGTCCAGAACTTCTCGCTGCACGTGGTTGCCGGCACCACCGACGCCGGCTCGCCGGCGGCGAACGCCTCGACCGACATTGCGGTGACGGTGACGCCGGTTGCCGATGCGCCGACGCTGACCGCGCCGGCCCTGGCGAGCGGCAATGAAGACGCGCCGATCGCGCTCAACATCACCGATGTTCTGAGCGAAATCGATGGCGACGCCAGCCTGACCAATGTGACGATCACCGGCGTGCCCGCCGGCGTCAGCTTCAGCGCCGGCACGCTTGTTGGCGGCACCCTGACGCTGACCCCAGCGGAGCTCTCCGGCTTGACGCTGACCAGCGACGGCGAGGTCCAGAACTTCTCGCTGCACGTGGTTGCCGGCACCACCGACGCCGGCTCGCCGGCGGCGAACGCCTCGACCGACATTGCGGTGACGGTGACGCCGGTTGCCGATGCGCCGACGCTGACCGCGCCGGCCCTGGCGAGCGGCAATGAAGACGCGCCGATCGCGCTCAACATCACCGATGTTCTGAGCGAAATCGATGGCGACGCCAGCCTGACCAATGTGACGATCACCGGCGTGCCCGCCGGCGTCAGCTTCAGCGCCGGCACGCTTGTTGGCGGCACCCTGACGCTGACCCCAGCGGAGCTCTCCGGCTTGACGCTGACCAGCGACGGCGAGGTCCAGAACTTCTCGCTGCACGTGGTTGCCGGCACCACCGACGCCGGCTCGCCGGCGGCGAACGCCTCGACCGACATTGCGGTGACGGTGACGCCGGTTGCCGATGCGCCGACGCTGACCGCGCCGGCCCTGGCGAGCGGCAATGAAGACGCGCCGATCGCGCTCAACATCACCGATGTTCTGAGCGAAATCGATGGCGACGCCAGCCTGACCAATGTGACGATCACCGGCGTGCCCGCCGGCGTCAGCTTCAGCGCCGGCACGCTTGTTGGCGGCACCCTGACGCTGACCCCAGCGGAGCTCTCCGGCTTGACGCTGACCAGCGACGGCGAGGTCCAGAACTTCTCGCTGCACGTGGTTGCCGGCACCACCGACGCCGGCTCGCCGGCGGCGAACGCCTCGACCGACATTGCGGTGACGGTGACGCCGGTTGCCGATGCGCCGACGCTGACCGGAACGCAGACCGCGGTCACCGTCAACGAGGACGGCTCCGCCGCGCTCACCATTGCGGATGCGCTGACCGAGATCGATGCCGATTCCCATCTCGGCACGATCACCATTTCCGGGGTACCTGCCGGCGTGACCTTCAACAACGGCAGCGCCGGCGTCGGCAATACCTGGACACTCAACCCGGCGACAGACCTCACCAACCTTCAGATCAACGTTTCAGGGGACCAGCCAAACTTCACGCTCAGTGTCGTCGCCACCACCAATGACGGCGGCAACATCGCCAGTTCGACGCCCACCAACATTGCTGTGAACGTCAACCCGGCGGCCGAGAATCCGACGCTCGGCGAGGGCGCGGGGACGATCACGGTAACGGAGAATGCGGCGACGGCGCTCGGGTTGACGCTATCGGCCTTCGACGCCGACGACAGCCTGTCGGTGACGATCACCGGGGTGCCGAGCGGCGCGACCTTCAATGCCGGTACGCTGGTCGGCAGCACCTTGACGATCAGCGCGGCGCAGCTCACCACGCTGGGCGGGTTGGCCAACCTCAAGATCACTACCGCCGACGCCGGCGGCACGCTGTCGATCTCGGCTAATAACGCCGAAGGCGGCTCGGCCAGCGAGAACCTGACGGTCAACGTCAACCCGGCGGCCGAGAACCCGACGCTCGGTGAGGGCGCGGGGACGATCACGGTAACGGAGAATGCGGCGACGGCGCTTGGGCTGACGCTATCGGCCTTCGACGCCGACGACAGCCTGTCGGTGACGATCACCGGCGTGCCGAGCGGCGCGACCTTCAATGCCGGTACGCTGGTCGGCAGCACCTTGACGATCAGCGCGGCGCAGCTCACCACGCTGGGCGGGTTGGCCAACCTCAAGATCACTACCGCCGACGCCGGCGGCACGCTGTCGATCACGGCTAATAACGCCGAAGGCGGCTCGGCCAGCGAGAACCTGACGGTCAGCGTCAACCCCGCGGCCGAGAACCCGACGCTCGGTGAGGGCGCGGGGACGATCACGGTAACGGAGAATGCGGCGACGGCGCTTGGGCTGACGCTATCGGCCTTCGACGCCGACGACAGCCTGTCGGTGACGATCACCGGGGTGCCGAGCGGCGCGACCTTCAATGCCGGCACGCTGGTCGGCAGCACCTTGACGATCAGCGCGGCGCAGCTCACCACGCTGGGCGGGTTGGCCAACCTCAAGATCACTACCGCCGACGCCGGCGGCACGCTGTCGATCACGGCTAATAACGCCGAAGGCGGCTCGGCCAGCGAGAACCTGACGGTCAGCGTCAACCCGGCGGCGGAGAACCCGACGCTCGGCGAGGGCGCGGGGACGATCACGGTAACGGAGAATGCGGCGACGGCGCTCGGGCTGACGCTGTCGGCCTTCGACGCCGACGACAGCCTGTCGGTGACGATCACCGGGGTGCCGAGCGGCGCCACCTTCAATGCCGGCACGCTGGTCGGCAGCACCTTGACGATCAGCGCGGCGCAGCTCACCACGCTGGGCGGGTTGGCCAACCTCAAGATCACCACCGCCGACGCCGGCGGCACGCTGTCGATCACGGCTAATAACGCCGAAGGCGGTTCGGCGAGCGAGAACCTGACCGTCAACGTCAACCCGGCGGCCGAGAACCCGACGCTCGGTGAGGGCGCGGGGACGATCACGGTATCGGAGAATGCGGCGACGGCGCTTGGGCTGACGCTGTCGGCCTTCGACGCCGACGACAGCCTGTCGGTGACGATCACCGGAGTTCCCACTGGCGCGACCTTCAATGCCGGTACGCTGGTCGGCAGCACCTTGACCATCAGCGCGGCGCAGCTCACCACGCTGGGCGGGTTGGCCAACCTCAAGATCACCACCGCCGACGCCGGCGGCACGCTTGCGATCACCGCGACCAATTCGGAAGGCGGCTCGGCGAGCGAGAACCTGACCGTCAGCGTCAACCCGGCGGCGGAGAACCCGAGCCTGGGCGAGGGCAATTCTTCGATCACGGTAACGGAGAATGCGGCGACGGCGCTCGGGTTGACGCTGTCGGCCTTCGACGCCGACGACAGCCTGTCGGTGACGATCACCGGGGTGCCGAGCGGCGCCACCTTCAATGCCGGCACGCTGGTCGGCAGCACCTTGACGATCAGCGCGGCGCAGCTCACCACGCTGGGCGGGTTGGCCAACCTCACGATCACCACCGCCGACGCCGGCGGCACGCTTGCGATCACCGCGACCAATTCGGAAGGCGGCTCGGCGAGCGAGAACCTGACCGTCAACGTCAACCCGGCGGCCGAGAACCCGACGCTCGGCGAGGGCGCGGGGACGATCACGGTAACGGAGAATGCGGCGACGGCGCTTGGGCTGACGCTGTCGGCCTTCGACGCCGACGACAGCCTGTCGGTGACGATCACCGGGGTGCCGAGCGGCGCGACCTTCAATGCCGGTACGCTGGTCGGCAGCACCTTGACCATCAGCGCGGCGCAGCTCACCACGCTGGGCGGGTTGGCCAACCTCAAGATCACCACCGCCGACGCCGGCGGCACGCTTGCGATCACCGCGACCAATTCGGAAGGCGGCTCGGCGAGCGAGAACCTGACGGTCAGCGTCAACCCGGCGGCGGAGAACCCGAGCCTGGGCGAGGGCAATTCTTCGATCACGGTAACGGAGAATGCGGCGACGGCGCTCGGGTTGACGCTGTCGGCCTTCGACGCCGACGACAGCCTGTCGGTGACGATCACCGGGGTGCCGAGCGGCGCGACCTTCAATGCCGGTACGCTGGTCGGCAGCACCTTGACCATCAGCGCGGCGCAGCTCACCACGCTGGGCGGGTTGGCCAACCTCAAGATCACCACGGCGGATGCCGGCGGCACCCTGGCCATCACCGCGACCAATTCGGAAGGCGGCACGGCCAGCGAGAACCTGACGGTCAACGTCACACAGGTGCTCGACGCCAGCAATACGGTACCCGGCACGCAAACCGCGACCGAGGGCGTCGGCAAGGCGATTGCTGGCATCTCGATCAGCGACGCGGATGCCACCGGCAACGTCACCACCACGCTCAGCGTGCCGAACGGTACGCTGACGGTGCTGACCAACGTGTCGGGCGGTCTGACCGCAGGCGGCGTTTCCGGCAACGGCACCGGCACGGTGGTGCTTACTGGCAGCGTTTCGGCGATCAATGCCACGCTCGCTGCCGCTAACGGGCTGACCTATCTGGTGCACACCGATCAGGCCAGCGAGACGCTGACCGTAGCCACACAGGACCAGGGCACGACCGGTCCCTTAACGGCGACCAGCACGGTCACGATCAATGTAGCGGCCGCAGGTACAATAACGATCACGACGGCAAACAAAAATAGCACGACGGTGTCGGGCTCATTTACCGACAGTGTCAATGTCAATTCAATCACGGTCACCGACAACGGTAGCACGATAACCGGCGGTACCATGACCATCAACAACACCAACCACACCTGGTCCCTTACGGGCTTCCCAAGCTCGGAAAAGCTACATCCAACCGACCTACTAGTTGCGACGGCAACCGATGCATCGTCAAATATCCTTACATCTCCCACCTTCACAGTGTCATCTCCGGCCGGCATCGCCGGATCTCCCATCAACCTGGCTTTGTCCGATCCGTCGGGCGAACAAGGCAGGCAAGTTTCGATCACGGTCTCAGGTGTACCGTCGGATTGGAGCCTGAATGCCGGGACGAACCTCGGCAACGGCACCTGGACGGTGCAGACGAACGATCCGTCGGCGCTATCGGTCACGACGCCCGCTTCCTATGCCGGTGCGATGGTGCTCAATGTTGCCGAGAGCTGGACCAATGCCGACGGCAGCACGGGAATTGCAGACATAGCGGACAATGTGGAGGCTTACGCGCCGGGCTCGCCGATCTTCGCCGTGTCAAGCAACGACACACTCACCGGCGCAGGCGGGAACGACGAGTTCGTCTTCTCCCAGCTGATCGGCAACGACGTCATCTACAGCTTTAACGTTGCGTCGGACAAGATCGACTTGATCGGCTTCAACAATGTCGCAAGCTTCAGCGACATCCAGGCTAATCTGACCGACGACGCCAACGGAAACGCCATGATCACGATCGGAAGCGGCGAAACCATCACGCTGAATGGCGTCGACGCAGCGTCACTCACTGCCAGCGACTTCGCGTTCAATCAAACGCTGGTAACACAGAACGCCAGCAGCATGGTGATCAGTGATGGCGCCATTCTGCCGCTGAGCGGGGTGGTCAACAACACCGGCACGATCGCGCTCAATTCGACCGGCGACGAAACCGATCTCGAATTGATCCAGCACGGCATCACGCTGCAGGGCGGCGGTGGGCTCACACTCTCCGATAGCGGCGCGAACGCGATCTTCGGCACCGACCCGGGCGTCACCTTCACCAACGTCGACAACACCATCTCCGGCGCCGGCCAACTCGGCGAAGGCCAGATGACGCTGGTCAATGAGGGCACGATCGACGCCACCGGGAACAACCCGCTCGTCGTCGATACCGGAAGCAACATCATCACCAATTCCGGTATCCTCGAGGCGACAGGCACTGGCGGGCTGATCGTTAATAGCGGGGTTGCGAATTCTGGCTGCCTGTTGGCGGATGGCGGCAATCTGACCTTCAACGGCGCGGTGACTGGAAACGGATCTGCGACCATTTCCGGCGCTGCAACGTTCGAATTTGCCGCAGCATCGGCCGAGAACGTTAGTTTTGCGGCCGGCTCCACAGGTACCCTCAAGCTCGACGACTCCGCATCATTCACCGGCAGCGTTTCCGGCTTGACGACGACAACTTACATCGACCTGGCGGACCTTTCTTGGGCCGAGGGGCAAATGGTCGCCTCATTCGTTGGGGACGCCTCAGGGGGCAGGCTGACGGTGAGCGATGGAACGCACAGCGACACCATCAATCTCGCCGGGGATTACACCCACTCGAGCTGGACCCTTTCGCAGGATAGCAATGGCAACACCCTTGTCGTTGATCCGCCGTTAGCTTCTGCGCCTAACGCCAGTGGACCAGGGGATAAGTTCACTATGCTGATGGCCCAGTATGCGGCCGCCGGATTCCAGAGCGGGGTCGGCGGTGGCGCCGCTGGGTACACCACGACACCTTTACCGGAGGCCGTCTTTGGCGAGCCCCCGCCCTTAACCAAGCCGACATGATCGAGATCAGTGATGAAACATCATGAGATCATCCCCTATCGCTAACCCAGCGCTACGAGAAGTGCGGAAATGCAATTCGAAAACAAATGTCCGTAATGATCGACGATACGAAGACGATTGATCCGGGGCTCATCGCCCTAGGTCTGTTGTTGCGCTTGTATGGTGTGACGGCTGCGATCGATCAGATTCGCCAACGGTGTGGGACCACGCCGATCGGCACCACGCAGATGCTGCGCTGCGCCAAGAAATTTGGTCTCAACGCGGGCCTACGCCGGACCAATTGGGAGGGGCTCGCTGCCACCCAGCTACCGGCGATCGCGACGCTGCGAGGCGGCAGCTTCCTCATTATTGGCAGGGTGACGGAGGATGGAGCAATCGTAGTACGGCCGTCTTCTCAAAACGCCGGACCGATCACGCGAGCTGAGTTCGAGGCGGTCTGGGATAGCCAGCTTGTGGTGGTGACGCGACGAGCGTCGTGGTCGAATCTGGTGGGCCGCTTCTTCGATACGGTTACCAGCAACTTCACCCGAATGCTCGCCACCGCGCGGAGCTCACGTCGCGTTGATGGGGGCGGTCTTCCAGCCGAACCCGCAACGACCGATCAAACGAGACCCGATGATTCCGGTCTCGGCGCGCTGGTGCTAATGCTGCGTATTCACGGCATTGGCGCCGCAGCAGGCCAGATTCGCCACCGCTGCGGCACGGCAACGATCCGCGTTACCGAAATGCTGCGCTGCGCGAAGGAGCTTGGACTTAGGGCGCGCGTCAGCTCCACAAAATGGGACCGCTTGGCCGCCACCCCGTTACCTGCAGTCGCTGCGTTGCGTGACGGCGGATTTCTCATCCTCGGCAAGGCCGCCGAGGACAAGGTTCTGGTGCAGCACCCGTCATCGTCCAAACCTGAAGCGATGACACGGGCGCAATTCGAAGCCATTTGGGACGGCCGTCTCGTCCTTATGGCGCGCCGAGTGACATTGTCAGACCTTTCACGCCGTTTCGATATCACGTGGTTCTTCGGGGCAATCCATAAGTATCGCCATCTCCTCGGCGAGGTGCTGTTCGCTTCGTTCTTCCTGCAGTTGTTTGCTCTGGTCTCGCCACTATTTTTTCAGGTGGTCATTGACAAGGTTCTCGTGCATCGCAGCATGAGCACGCTCGACGTACTCGTGATCGGTCTGCTGGGAATCTCGATCTTCGAAGCCATTCTCGGGACCTTGCGCACCTATATGTTCGCACATACGACGAACCGCATCGATGTCGAACTCGGGGCACGATTGTTTCGGCATTTATTGGCGCTGCCGATCGCCTATTTCCAGGCAAGACGGGTCGGTGATTCGGTGGCGCGGGTGCGTGAGCTTGAGAATATCCGCCAGTTTCTCACCAGTTCGGCGCTCACCCTCGTCATCGATTTGTTCTTCACCTTCGTATTCATCGCGGTGATGTTCTATTACTCGCAGCTATTGACCTTCGTCGTGCTCGGCGCCTTTCCGGTTTATATCGCGATCTCGGCTGGGGCGACGCCGACATTTCGTCGCCGGCTTGACGAGAAATTCCGCCGCGGCGCCGAGAACCAGGCTTTCCTGGTCGAAAGCGTCACCGGCGTCGAAACCCTCAAGGCCATGGCGGTTGAGCCGCAAATGCAGCGTCGCTGGGAAGAGCAGCTCGCGGGTTACGTGGCGGCGAGCTTCCGCGTCATCAGCCTCAACAATACGGCAAGCCAGGCCGTGCAGCTGGTCAACAAGGTGACGATCGCTTTGATTCTTTATTTTGGCGCCAAGCTCGTGATCGAAGGCGATCTTTCCGTCGGCGAGCTCGTGGCCTTCAATATGCTGGCCTCCCGCGTCAGTGCGCCGGTGTTGCGCCTGGCGCAGATGTGGCAGGACTTTCACCAGGCACGTCTGTCGGTGGCGCGGCTCGGCGACATCCTCAACACGATGCCGGAGCCGAGCTTCAGTCCGGGGCGTGCAGCGCTTCCGGCGATCCGCGGCCAAGTGACGTTTGAGCACGTGACCTTTCGCTACCGCATCGACGCTTCGGAGATTTTGCACGATGTAAGCTTCAGTGTATCCCCGGGCCAAGTCATAGGGATCGTCGGGTCTTCGGGCTCCGGTAAGAGTACGCTCGCCAAGCTCGTTCAACGGCTCTACGTCCCGGAGAGCGGGCGCGTGTTGGTTGACGGGGTTGATCTTACCATGGTTGATCTGCCTTGGCTGCGGCGCCAGATCGGGGTGGTGCTGCAGGAGAACGTGCTGTTCAACTGTTCGGTCGCCGAGAATATCGCGCTTGCTGACCCGGCCCTGCCGATGGATCGGGTCATTGCGGCGGCCAAGCTTGCCGGCGCCCACGACTTCATCCTGGAACTGACCGAGGGCTACGATACCATCATTGGCGAGCGCGGCAGCAGCCTGTCCGGTGGTCAGCGCCAGCGCATTGCGATCGCCCGCGCCCTGATGTCGAATCCCCGCATCCTGATCTTCGATGAGGCGACCAGCGCACTCGATTACGAAAGCGAGCGCGCTATCCAGGAGAACATGAAAGAAATCTCCGCCGGCCGCACGGTCTTCGTCATTGCCCACCGGTTGTCTACGGTACGCCACGCCGATCGCATCATCACCACCGAACGTGGGCGCATCGTCGAAGACGGCAGCCATGACCAACTCATCCGCAGCAACGGCCGCTATGCCAAGCTGCACTACCTGCAGGCGGGCATCAAATGACCGCGGCTCAGAAAATCATCCCCTTTCCAAAAAAAGAAGTCATTCGGCGCAGTGAAAGCGAGCTTGCGTTTCTGCCGGCGGCGCTCGAGATCGTCGAGACGCCGCCATCACCGATGGGGAGGGCGATCGGAGTCACGGTGATTTGCCTGTTCTGCCTTGCTCTGGCGTGGGCCTCTTTTGGCACCGTCGATATTGTCGCCACAGCGCCGGGCAAGATCATTCCAACCGGGCGTACCAAGGTGATCCAACCATTCGAGACCGGCGTCGTCCGTGCAATCCATGTTCGCGACGGACAAAGCGTCAAGGCCGGAGACCTCCTGATCGAACTCGACCCGACGATCAGCGGCGCTGAGCTCGGCCATCTTAAGAGTGACCTGGCGTCAGCTGATCTCGAGGTCGCACGTTTGCGCGCGGGGTTGTCCGGTAACGCCAATCCACTTGATTCCTTTAATCCGCCGGATGGCGCGCCTCCCGCACTCGTCGAAATGAATCGTCAGTTCCTGATTAGCCAGACCGCCGAACAGCGGGCCAAGATAGCCGCGATCGATGGTCAGCTGTCGCAGAAAGAGGCCGAGCGCGCTACCACCGCTGCCATGATCGCCAAGATCGAGGCAACCATGCCGCTACTCCAGCAGCGCGTCGACGTTCGCAAATACCTCGCTGACAAGGAATATGGCTCGAAACTCCAGTATCTCACCGAGATGCAGGACCTGGTCGGCCTTCAGCAGGAACTATTGGTCCAGAAGAGCCACATCCACGAATCTGAATCGGCGGTTAAGGCGCTGTCCGAGACCCGGCTCCAGACGATTGCGGAATATCGCCGTGCGCGGTTTGATGAGTTAGCGAAGGCCGAGCAGAAGGCCGGCGGCTTTGCCCAGGACGTGATCAGGGCCGAGCAACGAACCAAGCTCCTGACGCTCACGGCACCGGTCGACGGCGTGGTGCAGCAGCTGGCCGTGCACACAGTCGGGGGCGTGGTGACCCCGGCGCAGGCGCTGCTCGCAGTTGTGCCGCTCGACAGCCGTCTGGAAATCGAGGCAATGGTGTCGAACCGCGACATCGGCTTCGTGCATCCCGGCCAGCAAGCCGAGGTCAAAGTCGATACCTTCAGTTTCACCCGCTATGGTCTCCTGCATGGGGAGGTCATTAACGTGTCTCAGGACGCCATCACCCGCGACAAACCCCAGGACAAATCCAATGACAAGACGCCGGGTACGGAAACCACCAGCAGCGAGCCCAAGGGCCAGGAGATGAACTACGCGGCGCGGGTCTCGCTCGACCGCACGCAGATGCAGGTGGACGACAGGCTCGTCAATCTGTCCCCTGGCATGGCCGTTACTGTCGAGGTTAAGACCGGCACGCGCCGGATCATCAGTTATCTGATGTCGCCGCTCGTCCGATATAAGCAGGAGATGCTGAGAGAACGGTAATTCACTAATTGCGGAGCTTGTAATTCGTTGCCAGGGTTCCGGCTGCGGCTGGTACTCTGGGCTGCAACTGACGATCTGGATCTATGCGCTTACTGGCTCGGTTGGATCAGAAATCGTAAGAAACCCCGTCACACCGGCAAGTATCAACTATTTTTCCTTCGGGGTGTCGCTAGCGAGCGTCAGCACCATCTGATGAACCGAAGGCGGGCTGACGCGGAAATATTGCTGCATGTCGGTTTCGGCCGGGGGTCCGCGGTGCAGCCGCGTATGGTGGTGGATAAAGGCCAGATACTGCCCCTGCTTGGGCGTGAAGGTTTTTGCCGTAGGACCCACGCCGGCCATCCGATTCAGTTGTTCTTGCGTGCCTCGAACACGGAGGCACGCCTTATTGTTGAGGAACAGACAGAGAGGAGAGGGGAGGAGACAGGCAGGAGGGGAAACGAACGCAGGAGGCACATAGGTACACTGGGACCAGTATTGTTTATGACCATGTGGGTCTTCAACTCTGGTGCCCTTTTACAAGCTCCAAGGGCATCCCTTTGGGTCACGGGGACACCTCAGGCTTCGATTTGACTGCTTGGGGCTCATATCGCACTAGTGTTCTGACTCATTCATTTGCATCCCGCTTTTGCGATGGCGAGCGCTTTTGTGGCTCGGTGGTGCTTTGCGAGGATGGATTTGGCGCTGGCGGTCCACTTGAAGGGCTTTGGGTTTTGGTTTCGATGCTCGATCCACTCGTCAATCGCGGTCTTGAGTTCGGTGACGTCGTTGAAGGTCCCTCGCCGGATGCGCTGGCGAGTGATTTCGGCGAAGAGCCGCTCGACGAGGTTGAGCCAGGAACAGGAAGTCGGCGTGAAGTGCAGTGTGAAGCGTTTGTGTCGCGCCAACCAGCGCTTCACGGCCGGCGTCTTGTGGGTGGCGTAGTTGTCGAGGATCAGATGCAGATCGAGATGTGCGGGCGTCTCGCGGTCGATTGTTTTCAGAAACGACAGGAACTCGTCTGCCCGATGGCGTGCCAGACATTCGCCGATGACGGTACCGGCCGCCACATCGAGCGCAGCGAAGAGTGTTGTGGTGCCGTTGCGCTTGTAATCATGGGTCATCGTGCCGGCACGGCTCTTTTTCAAGGGCAAACCCGGCTGCGTGCGGTCGAGTGCCTGGATTTGGCTCTTCTCATCGACGGAAAGCACCAGTGCCTTCTCCGGCGGATCGACGTAAAGGCCGACGATGTCCTCGACCTTCGCGACGAAGTCGGGATCGTTGGAGATCTTGAAGCTGCGCACGAGATGCGGCTTGAGGCCGTGTTCGGCCCAGATGCGCTGTACGCTCGTGTGGCTGATGCCCATTTCTTCCGCCATCGATCGCACGCTCCAGTGCGTGGCATTGGCGGGACGCGCCTTCACGGTCTTCTCGACGACCTTGAGCTTCATGGCAGCGCTGAGCGGCTTTCGGCCAGGCGGCTTGGAGCGGCCTTTGATCAGACCATCGACGCCGGCCTCGGCAAAATAGTCCTGCCAGCGCCAGACGGTGGTCTTCGAAACCCCGACCTCACGCATAATCGCCACGACGCCATGACCGTCCGCCGTCATCAGCACGATCCTCGCTCGCTTGGCGATCTTCTGAGCCGTGTTTCCATCGGTGAGCAGTTGCTCCAGTTCCCTGCGAGCCCTGCGATCAAGTACAATCAAGTCATTTCCCATGCCGCGAGTGAATCATGTTCGCGACAAGTTGGGATTCAAATGTCAGTGACAGAACACATCAGCGGCCTTCTCTGAGCGTCTAGAGCCGCCTCATGGGCGCCGATGAGGTCGGTACGCTCAGAGGCTCACCGAGCGCCGAGCCATCCTCAATAAGCTCATTGGGTACCACAGGGGCCGCATGCGAACACCACGGGCGACTGTGTGCGTGCCTGCTGAATTTACTTCCGCTTTCGGCAGCAGCATAGCGGACATCGCTGCAATTTCTGCTGGCTCGGCTCAGTCGCGAATGACACAACTCCGACATGGCGACCTACGTCGTCGTACAGCGGACTTCGCCCTATTGAAGCCTCCAAGCTCACGCCGCGCGGAGCCTGTTCCGCCGTTTCAACCTCGCAAAACCAGCCGCCGTGCCGCCGTTCTCAGGCACGGCGGAGTTCACGCGTCACCGCGCGCTGCCCGTCGTAAGCTCTTCCGAGTGCACCGGGATCATCAGGTGCTCGTTTGGTTTGCCGGGGAACATGACATAGGGCTGGGTCGGGTCTTTGACATCCAGATCGCGCGGATAGGGACTGAGCATCTCGCGTGCTGCGCCGCCGACGATCATCACATGCGGCCCGGTCTGGACCCAATGCTTGTGCGTGTGGCGTTCGGCGTGATCATGATTGCTCGTGCCGGTGTCACCGGCCAGCATGAAAATTAAGCCAATCTTATTGGGCGGGGTCTGTTTGGCCTGCAGAGCCTTGCGCCATTCCATGGCGTTCTGGTCATCGCATTCGGGCGTACCGTCGTTGCCGATAAAGCACGTGAAGCCGTTCGATCCGGTTTGGACGGTCTTGGAAGACCCATCCGGCTGCGGCATGGTGATCGTCGCGTTGTTCACAAGCGACGCCGGGGCGGCGGTCTTCACCTTGGCGATGTACTCTGGTTCGGTCTTCGGGATTTCCTCGGTTGGAAGAGCCGATGCCGACGTGATGAGGGCTGCCGAAGCTACGCAGAACCCAACCGACGCGACGTAGAGGCTGTTCATGGCTTACCTCCTGTAGTGGGCGACCGGCATCAATTGTACATCAAAACCAAGTGGGTGCATTCTCCGAAAGGCACCTCAGGCGGACATCTTTTGCGAGGTTCCGCCGATGCCACGACGGGAGGAACGAGCTACCGCCTCAAGTCTCTGACCAGAGATCAAGGGATTGCCAAAGCCTGCCGAGCGTCCGGTTGTGGCCCATCGCGACACTTTGGTGCGAAGCGGAATTTGGTCGCTACCGGGGGCATAGCAGACGTCGATGAGCGCGCCCTCGTATGAAGGAGGAGGACGCTGATTTCGAGCGGTCAAAATCTATCTTGTTTGCCCTATTTTATCGTAGCAAGAAATCGAAGGACATAGACTGGAGGGAGTTGGCCGAGTTTGTGTTGGAACGGGTGACCACCGACCCTGCGCTCGTGTTTGGCTTCTTGAAACCTAGTGGACTATTGCCGGACCTCTTGGTCTTTTTGGCAACCTTTTGCTCCGTGGATTATGTGCTTCGACTGATCGATTTTTGCATACAGAACGTGCCAAAGGAGAATCACGTTCTAACGGCCATGGAAGAGGCGCTTAAAATTATTATCGCAGAACAAACTCGTGACTACGATTGGGACGAACCTAGGCGCGATTTCGAGGGAAGCGACTATCAGGCCGCTTCCGCTTTGCTCCGAGAGGTGCGAGCGCTTCACGATCGATAGGGCGTCTACCCGCATTTCGGGGTTTTGGTCTCGACCAGACGAGTTGATGGTGGTAGCGGCGCGTGGTAGCAATGTCTCGGCAGTTGAGCTGATTTGTTGTTTTTTCAGTGCCTTCTGGTGGCGACCTTCGTCTCCCCTAGGGAGCGCCACCACCTACACCGCAGCGAACCCGGAAGCGCCCCATCCTGGCTGGCCAGAACCGCTCTTCCGAGAACATGTCTATCCTTGATTCGGATTTGGGTACCTCGATTTGCCGCTTGCCACCGGAGGCATTTGCGTGGGGGCCTCTGACCAGACGAGAACTCGATGAGACCGTTTTCGACGAAGAGCCAATCCAGGAAGACAAATAGCCTATAGCGAACCAAGCCGCGGTCAGGTCACGAACAGCGACAACTGAACGATGACTACGAGCTTCGCTATGAGGACTAAAGAACAGTAGCTTTCACCATTGCCTGAGCTAATCTTTGAGCGCATGCAACCAAGCGTTGCCGAAATGTCCGGACGGATTTCGCGCTATGACTGAGATTGTTCAAAAGGGCAGTCGGCTCAAAGACCGCGATTTCATTTGACTGATGAATCCTAGCCTTCAGCCCATTTTGGGGAGACAAAATATGATCACTTATTCATTGCCCGGCAGTCGCGAGTATCAAGAAGCTCTCTACCCCAATCCGGCCCTTCTCGATCCGGCCGTGAAGCTCAGGACGTATGAGGATGTTATTGCCCATATGACGGCGAGTTCGCTCGAGCAGGATGGAATCCAGATTCAGGATAAGTCACTCAAAGTGACGACAGGTCCTGCGGGTCAGTCAGGCTACCGAATAGCTTTTGAGCCATTGCCGCAATTTATTGCGCAGGCCGAGCAATTCGCCGCGATTCATCAAGTCATGCTCGACGAGAACCATGCGGGGCTCGCGCTCGCCGGGGCCGATGCCTGCCGCAAGACGCCAATCTGGAATCCGATGGCGGGCTACCCGGTGAACGGCAGCGACGGTCCATCCGAATGGCTACCCTGCTTGCCGCTAGGCATGCCCTTCGTGACTCATCGGGCTGTCACGCTTCTGCACTATCCCCCGATTGTCGCCTACCGCAGCGCCGATTATCTCAACAACAACACCCTCAAGCGCTGGAAGCAACTGCTTATATGCGTCGGAGTTAACGAGCCGGACCGCTATCATGCCATCCTCGACGTCAATCCGATTGCAGCGCCCGGGTCGGGCGAAAGCGAATATCCGAACGATTACTTCCCGATCGGCCTGACATCCCAGTTCTTCGATAACGAGCCCGCTGGTCTCAATTATGTGCCGGCGATGCTCGAGCTGATGCTCAATCCACCCGCCAACGCGGCCAACCTGTACACACTGCCTCTTTTGATCTGCGGGTCCCCGCTGTACGATCCGCAGGCACCAGGCTGGTTTCGGACGCGGTATAAGGATCAACTGCCAAAGGACAAACATGGCTCACCGGTTGCCGATGTCCTGACGGCGGGATTTGTGAAGATCCGGCCGGACAGTACCAAACGCACGCCCTACATGATCGCCAATCATATGGTGGCGGCTGGCGTAACCGGCCGCTGCACCGACGATCCCACCAGAATGCCCAATATTCAGAAATACGAAGCGCAGGATTTGGTCGCCGTTACATTTCTGCAGTTGGTGGCCGCTGGGACGGATCCGGCCAAGGCCAAGGAGCTGGCGTGCTTGCGCTGGTTTGGCCGAGCGGACAGCGAGGGCGCCCCCAACCCGTCCAAGCCCGACGACCAGCTGACCCTTTGCGCCATGGCGCAGATGGACCTGTGCTTCGATCAGAAGAAGCGGGCACCGATGTTCACCTTCGAGCAGGCAAAGGCTCGCTGCTCCCAGATGAATTATCCCAGCTATTCCCCTTGCTTCGGTTGCGGGGATTTGCCTCCACTGCCGAAGGCGCCAAGCACGATCTAGAGCATGATCCGGAAGGTGGAGCCCGATTTGCTCTCAGGACCAATGTGAAGCGCTTGAACAAACAGATGAGATCATGATCCGCCTCAATTTACCGCGATCATGATACTGGAGCCTGATGTTCGAATTCATCAAACGGACCTGAGCCTGCGCCGGAAATACCGGAGCAGGCCTGCTACGCCAATCGCTTCGCCAACCCTATCAACTTGCTTTGGATGCTCGTGGTATTCATGGATTGATGCAGGATTTCATTGGCCACGCTCGCCATCTCGTGGGGGCTCAACTTTCCTTGGCCGAGCGCCGCCACGATGCGCGGAACCATCAGATGGTCAAGATCGCTCACCCGGGCGCGGGGCCGGTCCTCGCCGCTACGGGGGAAATCCTTGTCATAAGGAGGCACCAAGGAGGGCACTGTCTCGCGCGGAACCTTCCGCTGAAAGACTCCTTCGAAAGTCGGAGCGTGATGCGTTCGGTCGCCGAGACACCACCGCGCCTTGGGTACGCCGTACCAGTTCAGCAGGGTGGCGAGAATGGAGGTGGAGTCATAGTCCACCGGACCCGGTGAGCGGAATACCGTCCGCTCTTCGATCAGTGGGGAGATCAGAATCGTCGGGACCCGGACGCCCATCATGTCGTATTGGAAGCCGTCATTTACGTCATTGGCCCAAGGCTTTTCGGCATATGGCGGAGGGACATGATCGAAGAGTCCGCCATGCTCGTCGAAAGTGATGATGAACAGCGTTTCGTTCCAGGCGGGGCCGGCTTTGAGTGCCTCGTAGAGTTCGTTCAAGGCGCGCTCGCCCAGAACCGGGTCCGCCCCAGGGTGGTACGAGGTCGTGCCCGGTCCGCCGATCCAGACGGGTTCGATAAAACTGAATCGCGGCAGCTTTCCTGCGCGGGCGTCCTTCTTGAATTGTCCGACATTGTCGATGAACGGCTCGGTAGCAATCTGGCCCCCCGATGACAAGATCTGTAAAGCAATCCCGCTTTGGCTTGTCGCTTTTTCGATTGCGTCGTCGACCGACGGGATCTGTCCTTCCAGGAACAGATGGTAGGTGTGCACGAAGTTCATCCACTCGATGGAATTGTAGATCTTCCAGTCCTTGAAGCCGTTGGTCCACAGCATTTTCCAGATCGAGGGGCGATGGGGATTGTAAGGCCAGTAGGTATATTGCGCGCCATTCTGGAAATTGTTCAGTTGGCCTAGCGCCGAGCCGGTAAAAGCGAAGGCGCGATTGGGGTCGGTGGCGCTGGGCATCGAGGAGAACCAGGCGTCGGAAATGGCGAAGCCGCGGGCGAGACCATTCAGAATCGGAAGTTGTTCAGGAGTATAGGTCGCCATCACGGTGTGAACGCCGTTGTTCCAGACAAAACCTCCCATCTCGGGCTTCGCGCGTTCGGCATAGCCGTGCTGCTGGCCGTAAAAGTACTGGCGCATGACGTCGGACTTGTCGTGATAGGGATCGTCGGTCAGGAAATCGAGGCTCCAATCCTCGCTGAGCTTCCCGTCCTTGTATTTGTTCAAGAAGACTTTCTCCGGAACCCTGCGCTGATCTGAAGGTGGGGCAGAACCGGGATCCAGGTTGAACATGTTCAGGCTCGCGCCATCGAACGGGCCGCTTCGGCCGACGAAATTGATGTTCTTTTCCTGTTTTTCGTAGAGCCAGCCGCAAACATGATCGAACGAGCGGTTCTCCAGCATCAAGTAGACCACATGCTTAATCCTGGTGCGCATGAAGTCGATCGTGCCCGGCACGTCGCTGCGGGCCGGATCGATCGGTTGCAACGATTGGATGCCGGTGAGCGTGGTGTTGGCATCGAAACCCTGCGGTAACCGGCCTTGGCGCACGGGTCCGACCAAGGGGTCCGCGCTCTTGGGGTCAAAGCGCCAGATCCAGTACTGGCCCGTTGCGGCGACGTAATCGAAAATGTGTTCGCCGAGGCCCGTGAGCCTGTGAGAGGCATCGATATGCGGCCAATGGCCGTGCTGGACCGCAGGTTGCACCAGCGGGCTGTCGGCCTGCGGGTCGAAGCTCCAGAGCCAGTACTGACCGGAATCAGCCAATCGATCGAGCACGTAATTGCCCAGCGGAATCAGTTCGTGCCGGACGTCGATCGTGTCGAAGGAGCCTTGCGGGGTGTAAGCTGCCGGGAGGGGATCCCAATCGTCGTTGCTGAGAAGGTTGGGGTCGAAATTCCAGAGCTGGAACGTGCCGCGGCCGGTCGTCGGGATGACGTTGAGCATGAACCCGCCCATCGGCAGGAGCATCAATATTTCTCCCGTGTCGAAGCTTTCATTCGCACCCTGCGGATTGCCGAAATCGATGCGATAGGACCAGAATTTTTTCTTGGGCCAGAGCCCCCGCCGCACCACTTTGCCTGCCAGCGGATCCTGGCTCGCCGGATTGAATTCGAACAGCCGGTACGGGAAGCAGGGTTCGTATTCTTGCAGTGTCACCGGTCCCCACTCGAAGAGATAGCGGCCGATCGGGGCAATCTGGTGCGTTCGGTCGATCTTTACCCCCGCTGCCAGGGATATCGACTTCAGGAGAGTCTCGCTCTCCCAATCGACCTGCCACAGGCCATATTCGTCACAGTCATTTCGGCGACTGATCAGGAAGTCGCAACCCAAAGGTCCTGTGTCGGCCATCTCGTCGTCCCCCCGTGCCCGCAGTCGCAACGAACGGCAGCTCTGTCCGGCCGGCGTTACGATAACTTCAGTTTGTAATATTGGTCGCCTTCATCGTATAATAGCAACCATTGAATTCAGGCTGCGGTCACGCCGCCGATCACGAGGGCAGGGTGTTCTGGTATTTCGGCTACGGATCAAACATGGACTTGCAGTCGCTGCGTGCCAAAGGGGTCGTACCTCGGATCTCTGAGCGGGCCGTGCTGCGGGGGTGGCGGCTGAGGTTCAACGTCCGGCACTTCTTCCGGCACGAAGGCGGCGTCGGCAACATCGAGCCGTCAAACAATCCTATCGATCTCGTGTGGGGTGTCCTGCATCTTTGTGACGACAATCATCTGGTCCACCTCGATGCGGCGGAGGCCTTTGGTCACGGATACGATCGCATCCTGGTGGAGGTCGACACCGCCCGTCAGGGTTCCCGCAAGGCCACGACCTATGTCGGCATGCCCTCGTTTCTCGATGAATCCTGTCGTCCAACGCAGCGCTATCTGAACATCGTGCTCCAAGGCGCCGTCAAGGCGGGGATCGACCCTTCCTATGTGGAGCAGTTGCGGCGGTATCCGCTACATCTCAAAAAACCCGTTGCGCCATTTGCGTATCCAAAGGGGGATTTCCCGACCTTCACCGCCAGGACGCTGGCGGAGCGGCCTCTCTATACGGCGCTCGCGTGCGCCGTTTTCGACATGTCCGGCGCTCGATCGCAGCACGAATTCCTCAAGTCCTTGTTCGGCGGCAAGGATATGACCTTGTTTCACTTGCAGCGGCTCGACCAGTCTGACGGCACCGAGACCCTGGAAGACATCAAACACAATCGTCTGACGCCTGCACAAAAGCTGTACCTGGATGAGTATCTGCACGAATATATGATGGAATATGTTTACGTAGGGCGGTTCTGTTATGGTTCGCCGTCCGCCGCCGGTGATGGCGGCGCGTCACAATTGGCAAGCAATTAAGCAATTAATTTGTCTATTTGAAATCTGGAGAGCTCCATGGACCAACTGCCGCCCGCCTTGCCGCACGGCGAGATATCCGAAGTCTTTGCCGACGTGTTCTTCGTTTCCGGTGCGATGAAGACGGTCCTGATGGGCGCGAACTGGCATTTCAGCCGCAACATGACCATCGTTCGCGACGGCGGACAGCTCACGCTGATCAATTCCGTCCGCCTGGATGATGCTGGGCTGGCGAAGCTCGACTCGCTGGGTCGGGTCGCCAACGTGGTCAAGATCGGTTCGCTGCACGGTCGGGACGATGCCTTCTACAAGCAGCGTTACGGCGCGACTTTCTGGGCGCTCCCGGGAATGCAGCATGAAAACGGATTGAAAGCGGACAAGGAACTGCGGCCCGGCGGAGACATGCCGGTTTCAGGCTGCAACGTGTTTACCTTCCGTACCAGCAAGCTGCCGGAGTGTATCCTTCGCCTCGATCGGGAAGGCGGCATTCTCATTGCGTGCGACTCGCTTCAGAACTGGCTCGCGCCCGACGAATTTTTCTCCGACGAGTCGCGAAAGACGATGACCGAGATGAACTTCTTCCAGGCCGCCAATCTGGGGCCCGTCTGGATGCAGGTGAACGAACCGAAAGGCGAGGATTTCGCGGCCCTCAAGGCCGAGCCTTTTCGCCATGTGTTGTGCGGTCATGGAGCGCCGCTCAAGGATACGGCCAAGGAGGCCTTCACAGATCGCTTCCAGGCCGTATTCGGGGTCTAGACAGCCTTGCTATAAGCTTGGCGATGGCAGGACATGATACCTGGCTATGAGATAGGAAAGACGATCCATCGCTCGACCTATCGGTCGATCTATCAAGCCGTACGCCTGAGGGATGGCGCCCCTGTCGCCATCAAGACGCTCCACGCGGAGTATCCCAGCCGCCAGCATGTGGCGCAACTGCGTCGCGAATTCCGCATCCTGGATCAGCTACGGCCCGTCGAGCCGGTCATTCAGGCCTATGCGATCGAATCTTACGGCAACGGTAATGCGGCATTGGTGCTCGAATCGTTCGGCCGCTCGCTCGCCGACCGGTTGACGGCCGAGGCCGATCGCAAGTTGCCGCTGCCGCGCTTCTTCTCGATCGCAATCGGACTGGCGAAGGCGCTCGCCGAGGTGCACGCGCACGATCTGGTCTACAAGAATGTTGAACCGCGCAGCGTGCTGCTGGACGATACGGGTGCACTCCGCTTGATCGACTTCAGTATGGCTTCGGAGCTGTCGCAAGAGCTGCAGACCTATGCCCTGTCGAAGCAGGTGGAAGGGGCGCTCCCCTATATGGCGCCGGAGCAAACCGGCCGGATGAATCGTGACGTCGATTATCGGTCGGACTACTATTCGCTGGGAGTGACGTTGTTCCAGTTGCTCACGGGCAGGCTGCCGTTCAACGCTGAATCGGTCCTTGAATGGGTCCACAACCACATCAGCAAGCAGCCCCCCTCGCCCAGTGATATCGACAAGGAGATACCCGAGGTCCTTTCGAGGATCGTGCTCAAGCTGATGGCGAAGAACGCAGAGGAGCGCTACCAGAGCAGCTACGGGCTGATCGAGGATCTCAGCCGCTCCGAGCGCGAACTCGTGCAGAGCGGCTCGATCCGGCTGTTCGATCTCGGACGTCGCGATGTATCCCGGACGTTTCAGATGCCGCAACGCCTGTACGGGCGCGAAGCCGAACTCGCGGCGCTGCTGGCGGTGTTCGAACGCGCGGCTGCCGGCGCCGCCGAGTTCTGCATGGTGTCGGGGCATTCCGGCATCGGCAAGTCGGCCCTGGTCAACGAGCTCAGCAAAACTCTTGTCCGGCACAGAGGCTATTTGATCCAGGGCAAATTCGACCAATTTCAGCGTGGAACGCCCTATTCGGCGGTGGCGGTGGCGTTCCGCAGCCTGGTTCGCCAGTTACTCGTGGAATCAGATGAGCGGCAGGAGGCGCTGCGCCAGAAACTTCAGGCCTCCGTCGGGGCAAACGGTCGAATTCTGCTCGAGCTTATTCCGGAACTCCAGTTAATCATCGGCGCCCAGCCCGCCGTATCCGAATTGCCGCCGGCCGAGGCGCAAAACAGGTTTCAACTGGTGTTTCTGAGCTTCGTCAGGGCCATCACCGAGGAACAGCCGCTCGTCATCTTTTTCGACGATCTGCAATTCGGCGATTCCTCGACGCTCAACCTCATTCGCTGGCTGGCGGCGGCCCGTGATCTCAAGCATCTGCTGGTCATCGGCGCCTATCGCAGCAACGAGGTGGATGTCGGTCATCCGCTTCGACTGGCCCTGAACGAAATCGAGCAGAGCCACGGCGTTCACGATCTGCTGTTGCACCCGCTCGAGCTCGATGCGACCGAGCAGCTCGTGGCCGATGTGCTCCACACCGACCGCGCGTCCTGCCGGGATCTTGCGCTCCTGCTCCATGAGAAGGCCGAAGGCAACCCGTTCTTTCTCACCGAAATGCTCAAGACGCTCGAACAGGCCCGCGTCATCGTCTTTGTGCCCGACGCGGGCCGCTGGCGATGGGACATCGAGGCGGCACGGCGCAGTGAACTCGGAGGTAACGTCGTCCACTTCGTCGTTGCGAACCTGCGCAAGCTTCCGCGACCGACGCAGCAGGTGCTGCAACTGGCTGCCTGCATCGGCAATTCCTTCGATTTGAGAACGCTGTCGATCATCTATGAGAGGTCGCTTGACGAGACTGCCGAGGACCTGCTGCCTGCCTTGCGACGGCATATCGTCATTCCACTCAACGACGATTACAAGCTCGTCGGCAAGGTGGGCGCCGGCGGCCCTGCGCGCCATGTGGACGACGAGAGCCCTAATCCACTGTATCGCTTCCAGCACGACCGGATCCAGCAGGCCGGCTACGCCCTGATCGATGCCGCACGGAAACAGGCGGTGCACCTGTCGATCGGACGCCTCATTCAAAGACACGCCACGGCAGCCGAACGCGAGGAACGCCTTATCGAGATCGTCGGTCATCTGAACGAGGGTCGGCTCCTCATCACGGATCCGGATGAATTGCGTGCGCTGGCGCGGCTCAATCTGGCGGCGGGCCGGCGTGCGCAACGGTCGTCAGCCCACGAGGCGGCACTGGCCTATCTTGGCATAGGGCAGGAGCTTCTGCCGCCCGAGCCGTGGACCGCCGACTATGAACTCACGATGGAGCTCGCCGCGGAGTATCAGCAGGGCGCCTATCTGACGGCGCGCTACGATGAGGCTGAGATATGGATGGAGCGGATGCTTGAGCAGGCCCGGACTGACCTCGAGAAAGCCGAGATACTGTCAACGAGGACACGCCAGTATTCCACCACCGGCAAAATGGAAGGTTCGATCCAGGCGGCCATTATGGGCCTGTCGATGCTCGGGATCAGGATCACGGAAAATCCGGGGCCAGCGGCAATCGGGCGGGAGAGAGCCGCGGTTAAGCGTAACCTGGCCGGCAGGAAAATTGCCGATCTGGTCGCCGCGCCGCCGATGGCGGACAGAACTCGGCTGCTTGCCGTCAGGCTGCTGATGGAGATCTTTCCCGCGGCATTCCTCTCAGGCAGCGGCAATCTGTTTCCTTTCCTCGTGCTCAAATCGGTCAATCTCTCATTGCGCTATGGCAACAGTCCGGAATCCGCCTTCGCCTATGCAGCCTACGGCATGCTCCTGTGTGGCGCGCTGGATGATCCCGCGACCGGATATGAATTCGGCAAGCTCGCCGTTGCGATGAACGACAAGCTGGACGACATCGCCCTGAAATCGCGGGTGATGTACGTCTATACGATGTTCGTTCTGCACTGGAACGAACACTGGTCCAACATGACCCCGTGGTTCCGACGTGGCATCGAATCCGGCTATCAGTCGGGAGATCTGCTGTATCTCGCTTACAGTGCCCAGGATTGCGTCATCTGGGATCCCAGGCTTGATCTGGAAACAGCGGCTCAGGAGCATGCAGATCTCCTGACGATCGTGCGCGATTGCGCCTATCAGGACTCGTTCGACTCAGGCTCGCTGTTCCTGCAAATGCAGCGCAACTTCCTCGGCTTGACGGAGAGCCTGTGCTCGATGAACGACGCCAGCTTCAACGAGGACCGGTGCGTCGAGGGCATGCGGCGGCGCGGCTTCATGACCGGCATCGCCAACTATCATATCTACAAGGCCGAGATCTGTTTCTTGTATGGAGAGCATGGCCAGGCGCTCGAGCATGTCCGCAAGCAGGACCAGCTCGTCGCCTCGTCGATGTCCCTGCCGCAGCTAGTGCGTTTCTACCTGGTAGCCTTCCTCACCCTTGCGGCTTGCTACGGGAACATGGAGGACGATGAGAAGGCGACGACCCGCAGGCGGCTCCGCCGGGACCTGAGGCGGATGAGCCGCTGGGCCGCCAATTGTCCGGACAACTTCCTGCACCTGACGCTGCTGATGCAGGCCGAGCTCGCCCGCCTCGACGGCCGCGTCGAGCGGGCATCGCTTCAATACAACCAGGCCATAGACGCCGCGCATGCGAGCGGTTTCCGCCGCGACGAAGCGATGGCCAACGAACTGGCGGGGCGGCATCTGCTCGCCACCCGGGGGCGCAAGGCGGCGGAAGGATATCTTCATGCAGCGTGCAACCACTACGAACAATGGGGTGCGCGGCGCAAAGTCGAACATCTGGAAGGCGAATTCCCGCATCTTCGCCAAGAGCCTATGGCTCGTCCTCGCAGGCCAACTGGGCCGGCCGCCACGCCGAACACGGTAGATTCGGCGTCGCTCGATATGGCCTCGGTGATGAAAGCGTCGCAGGCCATCTCAAGCGAGATCGTGCTCGACCAACTCTGGCGTATCACGATGCGCATCATGCTCGAGAATGCTGGCGGTCAACGTGGTTGTTTCGTCGTT
Source organism: Bradyrhizobium erythrophlei (assembly GCA_900129675.1). Classification (GTDB taxonomy): domain Bacteria; phylum Pseudomonadota; class Alphaproteobacteria; order Rhizobiales; family Xanthobacteraceae; genus Bradyrhizobium; species Bradyrhizobium erythrophlei_A. The sequence goes on from FSRD01000001.1 coordinate 6,369,459, forward strand.
CGGGAGGACGGGCAGTTCGTCGTCCAAGGCCTCACGGACATCAGTGACGATAGCAAGGCGGCCGCGCGATCCTTGCCGCTCGACGGACCCGAAGGCGCGCAGGCCGTCCCCATTTCGATCGTCTACCGAGTGCTGCGCACCAACACCCCGGTTGTCGTGCACGATGCGACGGCATCCGGCGAGTTCGCAAGGGACCAGTATATTCTCACCCGTAAGCCGCGGTCAGTGCTCTGCATACCGCTGGTACGTCATGGCAAATTCGAGGGCGCGATCTATATGGAGAACGGCCTTGCTACCGGAGCCTTCACCGAAGACCGAATCGAGGTCATCAAGCTGCTCGCCGCTCAGGTCTCGATTTCGATCGAGAACGCCAGGCTTTACGCCGACCAGGCCCGTTTGATCGAAGCTCAGCAGCGCTTCGTGCCCAGTCAGTTCCTGGAAAGCTTGGACCACAAGGATATCGCTAGTGTGGGCCTTGGTGAGTATGTCGCCAAGAGGATGACCGTGGTGTTCGCCGACCTGCGCGGCTTCACCGCGCTTTCCGAACGCCTTGAACCGCGCCGGATCATCGAACTTCTCAATCGGTATTTCACTGCCATGGAAGCAGAGATCCGGAGCGCTGGCGGGTTCATCGATTCCTTTTCAGGTGACGAGATCATGGCGCTTTTTGATGGCTCTGCCGATGCTGCCGTCCGCGCCGGAGTTGGGATGTGGCGCGCACTGGACGAGTTCAATCGGCGCTCAGCTGCGCTGGGGCAGCCGGAGTTGCAAATAGGCATCGGTGTGAATACGGGTCCGGTTGTGCTCGGAACTGTGGGCGGCATAAGCCGGATCCAGTGCACGGTGATCGGCGATACGGTCAACCTAGCTTCACGTATCGAGCAGCTTACCAAGACCTATTCAACTCGTTTTCTCATCGGAGAACACGCCTTCCAGTCGCTGAAAGATCCGGCGGCCTTTCCTATGCGCCTAGTTGATCGGGTGGCCGTCGTAGGGAAGACAGCCCCCATCGACCTGTATGAAGTCATCGACGCTGAGGCGCCGGAACGACGCCAAGCCAAAATGGCAACCGCCGGCCTGATGCAATCTGCCATGCGAAAATACTTCGATCGGGATTTTGCGGGGGCTCATGCCGAGTTCGAGGCGATGGGACGGCAGGATCCCCTCGATCCGCTCCCCAAACTTTTCGCTGAGCGCTCCGCGCGTTACCTGCAGCGTGCACATTCGAAGAAATGGCAAGGTTTCGAAAAGCTAGATCTCAAACAATAACGGCCATAATAAATGGCTTAGTTGGATCGGCGCGGTGGGTTGAAAACAATTACGTAGGTATTTCAATTACATAAGAGTTCGTAGTTTTATTCTGAGTGGCGCACCACCAAGTTCGGTCCTGCCGTAGCCAAAGGACTTTCCGAGTGAAAGCTCGTCCCGGCGTAGCCCGTTGGGCGAAGCCGGATGGTTCGATCCCGCCCTTGGGCACCATTCCTGAACAGATTTACGAACCCGAGGCGTGGGTTGACCTTCGGGTCCAAAGATCGATCGGACGTTGTCGTTTGAGCCGACGATGCGGATCTTGTCCTCTGACACAATGATCGCGTCTACAATGCTCGCCAAGTAGGCCTTCCGAGCGGCGACCTCGCCCGAAACAAGCTGCTCGCGCATCAGGCGCGTGAACCGGTCTATTGCGATCGGGTCAACTCGATCCGGGTAGCGCTGGATTTCTTGGCATAGTCTTGGGCCTCGACCGCTTTGTCCCTTCCGGCCTTCAGAGACGCGACTCGCTCCTTGAGGGTCGGATCGGTGCCATCGTCGGCGTAGACCTGTGCCACGCCCTTGAGGATCTCGCCCGCGGCATCGTGATCAAGCTCCTCGATCACAGCCGCGAGTTCGACAAACTGCTTCCGTTCCTCGTCCAGATTAGCGAAGAAGGCTCCACGACTTTCCTGCGCTTCGAACTCTTCCTCGGCGGCATCGTCACGGAACGCTTCATGCTGCCAGATCCCGAAATGAGCAGCCTCCACCAGATTGGCCTTGGCGCCCGGCGCGGCGAACACAAGCTTGAGCGCGGGATTGGAACGACTGACGCGCTCTATGGCGTCCTGAAGGATGACGCCGCGTTGGTTGTCTCCGATCTTATGTGCCTCATCGACGACGAGAAGATCGACCTTGAAGGCGCCGCCAATGGCGTTGGCCAGAAGGTGCAATCGCTCCTGAGTCAGCACCAGGATAGCGCGTGGACCGCCTGCGTGGGCCTTGTCGTGTTTTTCACGGACTGGAAGCGAAGAGACTTCTATGCCGCTGCCGGTTCCGAGCAACGAGACCAGATTTGCTTCGATTTCAGCAACGAGCGCCGTCGTCGGCGCCAAATAGACAGCGACCCGTATCTCACTGGATCGGATCTGGTCGATCAGCCATTGCAAGACCAAAAAGGTCTTGCCGGATGCTGTCGGAGCCGACGCGGAAAGCCACTGGTAACTCTCGGCCTGGCTCCAGAAGCGCTTTGGAAGCCGTTGACCTGAATCCATCGCCCACTGGATTGGACGAGCATCGACTGATCCATTTGGCGGCGCTGTGCCTCGATACGCAGCGCCATGCCGAGTAGTCCCTCAACATCGGCAGTGAGCAAACCGCGTTCGGTCGCGAGTGCGACCGCGCGAAAATTCGACAGCTTGCTCAAGAGGACTGCGCCGGAATCTTTAATGGCTTCACTATCGGAGAGCGTGATTGCAGCAGTGGCGATACGCGTCTTGGTAGGTCACGGAATCGCGTATTCAGCCACAGCATTGCGCATGAATTCAGCGAGGCGACGCGGCTGTACGCGCCCGTTACTATCGACGGTGAGGCAGTGACAGTGAATTTTGACCTTGCATCCGTCGATGACGACGTCACGTTCAACGAGCGACAGATGAACGTCCAGAGCTTCGGGATCGCCGGTAAGCGCAGCTGCCAAATCGTCTGCGGTGATGCTTGACAGAGGCGCCTCCCTTCTTCGTTCCATTCTCGTCCAGCGCCGATCGTCGCTGTTCCAAAATTCAGGCGAGGCTAGGCGGCACAGGACCCTGTCGTCCCTATCGGGCTTCCGGCAAGACCCCATTCGGATATCGCATTGGTTGGTTTGGCCGTGAAGGGGCAATTTATACGAGTGCGCTAGAACCCACAGAATTGGAGGGGGCTTAGCCAGGGCCCAACCGCGCCAGACTTCCAACTGAGTGCAGCTCTGAATCTTTGGTGGCAGCCAGGTTGGCTCCTCATTGAGAAGGAAATTCATACAAACCAGCCGCGTGATGCATTCAGAGGCGCTGGGGAAGCCTTACACCCATGGGCTGGACGGCTGAGAATTATATAAATATATCAATAATATAATATACGCGTTTGCAGTTTTATTCTGAATGGCGCGCCAAATTGCACACCATTCAGAATAAGACTGCGAACTCGGGCTTGGATCGGCCGATAGTGATCGGCCCCCTTCTTGCGCAGCTATCGGGCGAAGCAAAATTGCGTCAAGCTGATATTGTATAATATTGGCGCAAGCCAATCTTCACGATGACGCAAATGGACGCCAGAATTACCGAACTCGTGGCGCGGCTCACGGCGCTGGAACGCGAGCGCGCGGAGATCTTAGCCGAGATCAACACCCTGCGATCAGTGCGGAGTGAAGAGGCCGCGGCTATCAAAGCGGTCCCTTCGGCAGAAGCCGGCGATCCCATCGACCGGAATTCGACAATCGAAAAGAAGATTGGTCTGTTTCGCCGGCTTTTCCGCGGCCGCTCAGATGTCTTCCCCATCCGTTGGGAGAATCAGACGACGGGGCGCAGCGGGTACGCACCTGCCTGTGCGAATGAGTGGCAGCGCGGGATTTGCGAAAAGCCAAAAGTCAAATGTTCGGCATGTCCAAATCAGGCATTCCATGCCGTAGATGAAGTGTCGATCGAACGCCATCTACGCGGGACCGACACGAATGGCGCCCCGTTCGTTATGGGCGTCTATCCGATGCTTGCGGATAATACCTGTTCGTTCCTGGCCGCAGATTTCGACGAAGGGGAATGGCGAAGAGATGTCTTCGCTTTCAGGGAGACCTGCCAGCGCCACAAAATTCCTGTTGCCATTGAGCGGTCGCGATCCGGAAACGGTGCTCACGCCTGGATTTTTTTCGAGGAACCGATACCGGCGGCGTCGGCGCGCCGTCTCGGGGCCTTCCTAATTACCGACACGATGGAACGTGTCCCCGATATCGGATTCGGATCCTACGATCGGTTTTTTCCGAGCCAGGATACAATGCCGGCGGGTGGCTTCGGTAATTTAATTGCCTTGCCGCTTCAGGGACTCGCGCGAAGCTCTGGTAACAGCGTGTTCATCGACGAATCTTGTTCGCCATATTTGGATCAGTGGGCCTTCCTGTCAGCGATCGAACCTATGGCACGATCGAGGGTGGATCATCTAATCGAGGAAGCGAGTGCATCTGGAAAAATTCTTGGCGTACGTATTCCTCTCGTCGACGAAGACGAAGAACCGTGGCTTGCCCCGCCATCGCGCCGACAGCCACCGCCAGCAATAAGCGGGCCACTGCCAAGCGCGATCACCATCGTGCAGGCTGACCAGATTTACATCCCGCGTCACGCGTTACCGCCGCCCTTGATCGCGCGCCTTATTCGTCTCGCTGCGTTCCAGAACCCCGAATTCTACGCTGCACAAGCGATGCGCCGATCGACCCATGACAAGCCTCGGATCATCTCTTGCGCGGAGTTGACTAGCCATCACGTTGCTCTGCCTCGCGGGTGCTTCGACGCCGTCCGCGACCTCCTCGCGTCAGTTGGAATTGCAGTAACGATCGAAGATTGCCGCACTACCGGTGCGCCGATCCCATTCGCATTCACCGGGGCACTGCGCCCAACCCAGGAGCAGACGATCGCGGCCCTGTTGCCGCACGATACCGGCGTGCTTGCGGCATCGACGGCGTTCGGCAAGACGGTCTTAGCCATCCGGATGATGGCCGAACGTGGATTGAATACGTTGATCCTCGTTCATCGCCGTCAACTGATGGATCAATGGATTGAGCGACTGACAGCGTTCTCAAACCTGCCGCGCGATGCGATAGGCGTGATAGGCGGTGGTCGTCGCAAACCAAAGGGTCAGGTTGATGTAGCACTGATCCAGAGCCTTGTTCGCAAAGGAGAGGTCAATGATATCATCGGCAATTATGGGCATCTCGTAGTCGATGAATGCCACCATTTGTCGGCGGTGAGCTTTGAACTCGTCGCGCGCCGCAGCAAGGCGCGTTACATCCTGGGCCTGTCAGCAACGGTGACCCGAAAAGACGGGCATCACCCGATCATCGTTATGCAATGTGGCCCCATCCGGCATCGTGTAGATGCGCGATCCGAGGCCGCCAAGCGCCCATTCGATCACGTGGTGCGGATCAGGGATACCAGCTTCCAACTTCAAGCCGCATTGGACACCTCTTCTCTTTCCATCCAGGATGTTTTCAAGGAAATGGTCGATGATGAAGTGCGCAATGATCTGATTTTCGATGATGTCTTGCGTGCGCTGGAAGCTGGCCGCTCACCTGTCGTTATAACCGAACGTACCGTCCACTTGGAGACTATTGCAAAGCGTCTCGAGCGTTTCGCGAGGCATGTGATCGTATTGCGCGGTGGGCAAAGCGAGAAGCAGCGCCGCGACATCGCCGCGCGTCTCGCAGCAATTCCCCAGGCCGAGGAACGTGTCATAGTCGCGACCGGACGCTACCTCGGCGAGGGGTTCGATGATTCCCGCCTCGATACCCTTTTTCTTACAATGCCGATCGCATGGAAAGGCACACTTGCCCAGTATGCCGGCCGATTGCACCGTCTCAACGACGCCAAGCGCGAGGTGATCATATATGATTATGTCGACATGAGAGTGCCGGTTCTGGCCCGCATGGCTGCGAAACGCCGCATTGGCTATCAGTCAATTGGTTACAAGATATTGGGTGCGCGCGATTTGTTTTCCGGACAGGTGGTCACATCGAGCGCACTCGCTACGCGATAGTCAAGCGACCAAATCGTTAGAAGAGTGCGGGCGGAATTGTAGGAGGCCGCCAAGCCGGATAATGCCTTTTCAACCTGTCCGACGCCAAGGGCGCGGATTTTGTGAGTGGATATCGCCAGCTCCGAAAGGAACGAGACCAACTTCCGGCTATCATTGCAAGTGATTCGCGGAGGCGCCTCGATGAGCCGAACCCAGCCAAAATCCTCGCCGACGGATGAGCATGCGAGACGGATTGCGCAGGCGATCGCCAAGGGTCGACCGCCCCCGTTCAATGATGCCTTCGATCGGTACTGCGAAAGCTCCCCACGCGAAATCTTTGCCGCCTTCACCGGCGCGGCTCGCCACATGCCTCCGGCCGGCCGGGATGAGCCGCTTGCGATCGGTTATCTGTTTCTGCTGCAGCGGCTGCTCGAGCATCTACGTTATCGCACCGATCGCCGCTACGCGGACGCAGCCAAACTGATCGCGGATTTTCAGGCCGACGTCGTCGCGCAGGTCGAGGCCGGAAACGTCGACGGCCGCATGCTTGCCTTTGTGGGAGGAGCCCTGCACCAGTCGAAAATCCCCGCATCGCCGGAGTTTGCCGCGGCGTCGGCAAGGCAGCCCGTCGACCCGGACGAGGACGGACCGCTTCCGGCCGACGTCCACGGCGCTCTCGCCGGCATCCTGGAAGCCTGCGACGGCGATCCGTTCATGACCGTCGGAGCGTTAACGGAAAGCGGTCATTCCATGCCGGAGGACGCCCGCGGCGCTCTGGCCGGCACCTTGGCGCTTGCTGGCATCCCCAAAGCGCGCAGCACCGCGGTTCTGTTCTTGCTCGACCCAAATTCGACTGTGCGCCGCGCGGTTGCCGGAGCGCTTGCGCAGGTCGCCGCCTCGCTGACGCCGACCGAGGTTCGGCGGCTGATCGCGATGCGCAACTGGTGACCCGAGAACGAGCGAGCCGAAGTCGACGCGATCATCCGCAAGGCGCGGGCGGCTGGGATCGAGTGCGCGCCATGGGAGGCGGGCAGCGTCGAGGGAATCGTCGCCACCGCCGTCGATGGCGCCGCAACGCAGGGATTCCTGGTGATATCCCCGGTCGGACGGAAAAAGCGGATCTCGTCGGTCCTGACCAAAGGCGGGATTGCGGATGCCTGGAGCGGCGAACCGGAATCGCGCCGCCGGATCGAGGTGAGCCTCGCCGCCGCCGGGATGGACGCCCCTACGCTTGCCGTATCCCGTTCCTATCTCGACCGCACCGTGGCGCACGAACTGGCGCTCAGTATCGAGAAACGGGAAGCGCCGCCGTTCGGTCTGCTCCAGGTCGCCGAAACGATCGGCGGTGCCGGTTGGCAACCCGCGCGCATGGCCTTTGGTGAAACGCTCGCCGGGCTGATCGCCGAGGTCCCCAAGGCGATGTGTGAGCCCGCCACGCTCGCTGCGGAAGAGCAACGAACTTGCCGAGCTGGGGGCCGTCGCACAATCCTGGTTCGAGGACGACCCGCAGGTCGCCCGAGCGGTGGAGCACGCCCACGGCCGTGATCGCGCCAAACTTGCGACCTACCTATTGCAGAGCGTCATTGCGCGACATCGCGATAGATGGGCCGACGTTGTTTTGCGCACGGCCCTATGGATGCGCGAGGCTCCTCCGGAGGCCGGCCTGTGCTGGCGCCAGCTCGCGACCGGCTCCCCTTTTGTGGGATCATTGTGGGATCGCGTCAAGGCTACCGCCAAAAGAAACGGCCCCAGCAGCTGGCGGGATTGTTGCCCTGCGCCATTGTCATCGCGATCTTCGAGATCACGTCTGCTTTCGGGGATAGACCGGAAGTGGTCGGTGCTCGGAATGACGAGATTGACCCGGACACTCGGTCGGGGCGGAGCTACTTTGCTAGATCGGATCAAGGCCGTCATCTATCGTCGCTGAAGTCGGCTTCCCGCTTGGCCAAAGGCTTGACCGCCGCCGGGGTCGGCATAGCCTCCACCGCCATCATTGGTCTTTACTGGAACTAGCTCGGTCGGATTTCATCACGCCAGTTTAGTTCAGTATGCCCAAGCACGTGGGAGAATTGTGCCATGCCGAAGCGCTCTTCCATAGGCAAGCGTCGGAGCAAAGCCTTACCCGCCTTAGGGTTTGTCGGCATGTCTCTCTCGATGGCAAGCGGTGCGTGCGCCTCAACTAGCGAAGCGTCGGCGAATACATCACCGCCCTCGCAGAGGCACGAAATCTTTCTTGGTGAGGAGGAAATCTCTGACGTCAGTTTGGCGACGTTCTATGTCTTCGACAAGGAAAATGCTGGACCACCACCGCTCTTCCAAAAACTAAGGCTGGCCGCCGGATGCGGTGCCGGCTGTGGCTGTAGCTTCGGCTGTGCCTACTGGCCGCAACCTCCGCAGCCTCCAAAGGCAACGCAGCCGACACAGCATCGAAAGAAGAAGCCTCCGCACCGCACGAACTAAATGGCGTCCGGCACAGCCGCCTCAGTCAAGCTTTACGCGACAGGCTTACAACGTCCTAGAGTCCTCACCGTCAAAATCGAACTGATGTCATGCTTGTGGCACTTTTCGGACATTGCGGGGCAAGCTGACGATGTCCGATCATCGAGGTAAACCGGGCCTCGGAACCGCTCACGCCTAGTCACGCTCTGTGTGGCCCACGTCTATGCCGCCCAACTCGCGAGTGCTGCTTCCGACACAAGGCTCTCGTCATCCAGCCCTGTTTGCCGCAGCGTTACTGGCTATCTGCGCTGAACAACACCGCAAAGGGCACGCCAAGTTCCTCGGGTTCACCAAACTCATGAAGCGACAAGTATGGACTACGGTTCTTCAGGATTTGTCTGACTTCCTGCCTTCCATACGTGATGAGCTGAAGATAGCTGCCCATTGTCTTACCGGACTGTGCCGCTCTCAGCTTCGCCTCCTCGACGTGAGTAGGACGACGGGGCGTGAATTGCACCGCTAAATCCACGTCCCCAAGGTCGGCCTTGTCGCCAAGGTAGCTGCCAAAAACCCGCACCTCAGTTATACGGTGGGTGAGTTCATCGCGCTCGTTCACCAACTTCACTCGCTCAAGCAGTCCCGCCACGAGCGTCTCAGCCTCGGGACGGGTTATGCGGCGTACGAACTTGGCGTTGCAGAGCTGTTTGCCCAAGGCGCTCACGACGTACCACTTGCTGGGTCCCGTCTCGTTCGGGTCGTCCTCAATGTAACCTGCATCAACGAGGGCTTTTTCGATCTGCTCGGCCTTCGGGTGATCGCAGCCGAACCGCTCCTCAATGGCGTCCAACTGCACGGAGCAGTCGCCGGTCCACCGCAAGAAGTCCCGCACCTTCATCAAACGCACACCGGCAATGGTTTCGTCGCGCCCAACCTGCATCAGTGACCCTCGGCTCTGTCGCAAATCATCGGTCAGCCTTGCCTCTGCGGTGCTCTTCCAGCGACGGCTTCGAGCCGTTGCTCCCATCCGTCGCGGTGCTCGATCCGATCGAAGCCGTCGCGCGGGCCTTTGAGGAGGTCAATTCTACTGCGACGACTTAGCTGTTCCCAGTTTTCGTACATGAGATAGAGCGCATTACCGTAGGTCAAGTTCTCAAACGCCACCAAGTTGTCCCCGAATTGCGCCCCGAAGTATCTCAGGAACCCGTTTGTCCCAGCGATGAAGGCGGTTGGCTGAAAGCGACCCATGACGTTCAGGCGCTGCTCCAGCGTGCGTCGGGTTTCTTCTGTGACAGATCGCTTCCCCTGAAGCATTCGCCGGACTAACCGCGTCGATGCTGCCGACTGGGAGGATTTCCCAATCCACCCGTACGGTCTCAAGATACTGGGCTAAGCTGGCAGCACTCGGGAAGACATCCGCAGCGCCCAAGTTTTCTTGAAGGATGTCGATTGTACAGCAAGTCCGCCTCGAAGTCGGAAGCTTGCTTGCTGAGGCGAACTTGACAATGAACTCTAGGCCGTCCCGAACTTCCAAGAGGGTAATGGAGAGCTGAACATCTTTCGGCGGAATGTAGTCGCGTTGGTACACCTCGCGCGTCATGTAGTGTGTGTGCGACCCGTTGCTCCAATCGCCCCAGTTAGGGCTTTCCCACGAGAACGTCTTGGTGACCATTGGTAGGTCCTTCCGTACCACATCCTTACCCTCCACGTTGGCGCGGCTGTATTTGCCTGCTTCGACAGGTGGTACGAAGGAAGAGGGCAGGGCAAGTTCGTCGCTTTCGATCGAGATGCCCAAATCTTGGTACCGCTCCACATCTTGGGCCGTAATGCGCTTCACCACCGCGACCACAACGTCGTCTGCGGCGAACGCATTCAGACGGTTCAGAAGTGGTTGCGGCACCTTCAAGATGCCGATGACTTCATGATGCCTCCTTCTTCGACCGGTTGGTGCGTCGTACCCGATGGCGAAGCTGACTGATTTGTTCGTCTGAGAAATCTTACGCTCGCTACTATAATGAGACAGCGGACGCACTTGGCCTTGGAAAAAGATGCACCCGGTTTTCGCCCAACACCATCCTGGGCGGACTTCATCACCACTGCTATCGCCTTACTTTGACGAAATTGGCAAGATTAATCCTTGTATAGATAGTTCACCGATGCTTTGGGGGGAGTTAGGATGGATCAAAGGGAAAACATCTCCTTCGGGCGGCGCTACGGAGAGGATCGGCTCGAGCGGTTGCCCGAACTCGGCGAACCTATTCTGACTCAAGGTTTACGGCGGGTGGAAAATGATCGATTGCTGCCCCGCGCATGCGGAACGAGGGTTTCAGGAACTGCTCCGGGACAGCCGTCATTCGCGCGGTCTACCGGGTTCGCGGGAGCGAACGATGGTCGTTCAAGTCAAGGGTTATGTTGCGGATGTCCCGTATGTGCGCGCTTTCATTCACGAACTGGCGCCGGCCTGGCTCGACCACGTGGCTGTCACATCGGGTCTGGTGCCGCCGGCGCGCGAAGGCGGATTTGCGTGGTGCGATCTTGGTTGTGGCCAAGGAGTGACGGCCGCCATGCTGGCGGCGATGCACCCGGGCGGTCAGTTTTACGCCATCGATGCAATGCCGGAGCACATCGACCACGGCCGGAGATTTGCCGATGAGGCCGGTGTCGGCAACGTCAGCTTTCATGCCGCGGATTTCGCCTGCCGCCGATCTGCCGCTTCCGAAATTTGAATATATCGTGGCGCACGGCGTCTATTCGTGGGTCGGACCACTAATTCGCGCCGATATGCGCGCGTTTATCGCTCGCCACATCAAACACGGCGGACTTGTCTACATCAGCTATAACGCCATGCCAGGACGCGCCGCTGATCTACCGTTCCAGCGCCTGGTGCGGGCAGTCGGAGAGACGTGCGCAGGCGACAGCACCGAACGTGTTGCTGCCGCGCTGATAATCGTCGATTCCCTTCTCGCGCTGAAAGCGCCGGCCTTGGTAGCAAGCCCCATGCTCACGCTGCTCAAAGAGCAGAAATCTCGCTTTGCCCCCGCTTATCTCACACATGAATACATGGGGCAGCACTGGGATCCCATGCCGGCTCGGCGCTATTGCCGAACATTGCGATGCGGCCGCCGAGGACGTTGTTGCCAATGCGATAGCTTTGTGTGCGTCCACTCAGATCCTGCCGGTGGAATCGAGACGAGCATCGGTCGCCGCAATGAACGCGGCGATTTCGCGCCGGCTGGGCGGCCCGGAAGAGATTGCCTACGTGGCTCTCCCGTGTGGCACAGCGCTTCCTGTCAATGACCCGGTGCGGTTGCTTCTGCGCGGTGACACGGGTGGTGACGTTGAATACGACGAGTGGCGAGACTTCCTTGCCACACACGGTATCTGACCGACCTTCCGCGGCGGGTGACGGCGTTGATCATAGCCGCCACCTCGTCGTCGACGACGCTAGGAATTGATAAAAGTGTCAATCTTCAGTTTCAGATACCCGACCTGGCCATGCTCCTTGTAGCCGCCGCCGACCCGGCTCAATTGTTCCTCGGTCAACTCGATTTTGCCGTCCTTGGTCGTGGAGGTCAGGTGGTCGCGTCGTGATGACTTTTGTTCGTAGCTCATAGATCTCTCCTGGCTTGAGCAACACGCGCACAAAATAACGTGTGGCCGCCCAACGCCACTGTGACGCTCATCACAATCGATAACTTCAGCGAACCCATTCTTCTCGAAGCCAAAAATGGGAGGAAGTGTGATTTACGTCACGACTTAGCGCCGAAAGACTGCTTTGATGGGCTCACGATTAGGCCGTGAGCGGCCGCCTGTGAGCCAGGCCTGGCTGCCCGTCGCCACCCGCCCCCCGGGCGGGAAAGGGCAGAACGCGACGGCGAGGGGGCGAGCAGGCTTCACAGCACGCCGGGGCGCGCCGCGCACGAAGGTCCACGCCGCAAACCCGGCCTTTATGATGCCATGCCGGATGCCGCGGGCATAAAGATTGGCCACTTCCGTTAATGGCACGAAACAGACGTGCTCACTCGTTTCGCCCAGGTCCGGTGTTGAGGGTAAAGCGGACTCTGTGCGGACATGCGAAATTGGTAGCGTTTGACGCTGAGCCGACGTCGCCTGCTTGTGTTGCCCATCTGGCACCCGGGTCTTGTCCTTCCTGCCGAGTTTGCATTGTGGACCTGCCCACCGCTCATTATGGTCGGCGTGCTGCTGAATGGTCGGCGTGCTGCTGAATAGGTAAAGCGGGAGCGGCTTATGAAGCGCCTAATACAACTTATCACTCTGATCCTGCTGCTGCCCTCTGCCGCCGCCGGTGAAACCACCCAAAATACCTTCGCTCTCCAGCTCCGTGAAGAGATATGGGCAATTCCTTCAACCGTCCCGATGTTGGCGTACATGATCCGTCCGATCGGCGAAGGACCATTTCCGCTTCTGGTCATGAACCACGGAGTTTCGCTTGATCCGAGGGAACGAAGCTACTTTCCCGTGATCGAGTTTCGCGACGCAGCGATTTGGTTCGCCAGGCAGGGGTACGTCGTCGTCGCGCCTGTGCGTCCGGGATATGGCGCCACAGCTATCGAAATCCCCGAGCGAGGCCTGTTCGGGCTCTTTTTCTCAGGCGTCGGCAATTGTTTGGACGCCAACTTTCGAGATGCCGGACTTGCGATTGCCTCGATTAACAAGTGGGTGATCGAATACATGTCGGTTCAGCCGTTCATCAAGCGGGATGAAGTCGTTGTCGTCGGTCAATCGGGAGGCGGCTGGGGCGCGATCGCACTTGCCAGCCAGAATCCAACATCAGTGCGTGCCATTATTGGCTTTGCGGCCGGGCGCGGCGGCCACTTGAACGGTAAACCGAACAACAATTGTGCCCCGGACAATCTGGTTGAGGCGGCGGCCCAGTTCGGACGAACGGCCAGGATACCGATGTTATGGATTTACACTCATAACGACAGCTACTTCGGGCCCGAACTTACGAAGCGATTGGCGGCGGCTTTTCAAGCCGCCGGCGGCAACGTCGAATATCACCTCCTGCCGGATTTTGGGGGAGACGGTCATTTCATGATCGACTCAGCCGATGCCGTGCAATTATGGGCTCCGCTGGTATCCGAATTTCTGAAGAACCATCGATAGGAACGACCGTCCGTTTGTAAGAGGGGTCTGGCCATGAATCTTCAAACCGCCCGATCAATCAACAGTCCCGAAGCATGGCGATCGGTCCTGGTTGCCTTCATGGCGCTGGGCATTTCAATGGCTGGGACAGTGGCGAATAGCCAACAAGTCATCCCGTTTGGTGACGTACCCGCAACGGCCGATTTTTCCGAAGCCGAGATCGCTGCGCGAGGACAGCAGAAGCTTCCAAACCTTACCTATTCGACCTGGAAGAAACTGTGCTTCCGGGGTGCACAGGGTGCAGATACGAAAATGGTCTGCCGCACATCCATCGAAGGCAAGTCCGACCTGGGCCAAATAATCCTCAAGGTTGATCTCATCGAACGCGAAGATGCCCCTTCCACACGATTGCAGATCTTCGTTCCGACTGGAAACCTTCTGCAGCCCGGCATCAGACTTACCGTAGATAAGGGTACCTCGATTCTCGTTCCTTACACGATTTGCTTGGCAAACGGCTGCGTGGCGGCAACTGTTCCCGAACCGAAACTCCTAAGCGAACTCGAAACCGGCAGAATGCTCTCTCTTGAAGCAGTCAATTCCAATGTCGTTACCGTCATTGCTTCGCTGTCGCTCGACAACTTTGCAAGCGCCCGCCAAGGCGCCGCTGCCCAAGTTTTCGAGCAGAAGCTGGAAGGAAATTGGGAACGGCCCACGGACGAAGGCAACAGAAAATAGCTTTGCGAATTCGAGCTGGCGCGCCGTCTTGGCCAAGCAAAACTAAAAATTTGTGGATAGGGATTTCCGTTTTGAGAACGGTCGCACTCCCGAGAGCATGGTCTGGAATTGGCACGTTTGAGACGTCCCGCAATGTCCGCAGTTCGGTCGCTTTCGGGGTGAAAGCGGACGTGGGGCGGACGCAGCGTTTCGGTCGCGATTGGACCCATGGGCGACATCGGCGGTCAGATCGCCGCAACGCACAACGCGACTTTCTGCTCGGAGTCCGGCTGGTTTCGATAATATCCGTCGCAAGACTTCTGCTATCCTGCACAATCACGCTGGCTTTGTGCGCGCTTAAGTGGTCTGGGGTGCAGACGAAAGCAGTTGGGAGGCCATTATGGACCTCGGGAATTGGCTGCGGACCTTAGGTCTCGAACGCTTTGAGGCCACGTTCCGCGAAAATGCAATCGACGAAACGGTGCTGTCTGATCTGACGGAAGATCACCTGCGCGAGCTCGGCCTTCCCCTCGGCGCGCGGATCAAACTTCTCAAAGCCATTGCAGCACTCCCGAAGAAAACGACGATCGGCGCGCCGGCCGGAATGGCGGTTTCCAGTGCGCCGGGCGATGCTGCGGAGCGTCGTCAGGTCACCGTGATGTTCAGCGATCTCGTAGGCTCGACGGCGCTGTCGACGCGCATGGACCCCGAAGACTTGCGCAAGCTCATCTCGGCTTATCAGAAATGTGTCACTGAAACAGTGCAGCGCTACGGAGGATTTGTCGCGAAATACATGGGCGATGGTGTGCTGGTCTATTTCGGCTACCCGCAGGCTCATGAGGACGATGCCGAGAGGGCCGTGAGGTCGGCCTTGGACCTTGTCGCGGCGGTGGCGAAATTGAAGACCAACACGCGGTTGCAGACCCGCGTCGGAATTGCCACGGGCATGGTGGTGGTCGGCGACCTCGTCGGATCCGGCGAGGCCCAGGAGCGAGGCATCGTCGGCGAGACGCCCAACCTCGCGGCCCGGCTGCAAGGGCTCGCCGAACCGGACATGGCTGTTATCGCGGACTCCACAAGAAGGCTTCTGGGCAATCTGTTCGAGTTGCGTGATCTTGGTCACCAGGAGCTCAAGGGACTCGCGGGTGCGGTGCAGGTCTGGGCTGCACTGCGACCGGCGTCTGTAGAAGGCCGGTTTGAAGCCTTTCACGGTGGGGACCTCTTTTCGTTTGTCGGACGGGAGGAGGAATCGCAGTTGCTGCGGCGGCGGTGGTCCAGGGCCAAGGGTGGCGAAGGCCAGGTCGTGCTGATTTCCGGGGAGGCCGGAATTGGCAAATCCCGACTGGCCGCGGTGTTGCTGGAACAGATCAAAGAGGAGCCGCATGCACGGCTGCGCTGCTTTTGCTCGCCGCAGCGTACGAACAGTGCGCTCTCTCCGATTATCGGCCATATGGAACGGGCAGCCGGATTGAAGCACGACGATAGCGCGCAGGCGAAGCTCGATAAGCTCGATGTCCTGTTGGCGCAGAGCGCGACGTCGCCAGGTGATTCAGCCCTGCTCGCCGAGCTGCTGTCACTTCCGAACGACGGTCGCTATCCCCAACTCACGCTTGACCCGCAGCAGCGTCGGCAGAGAACACTGGAGGCGCTTGTCACCCAAATCGGGTCGCTTTCGAGGTTCGCCCCTGTGCTGATGATTTTCGAGGATGCACACTGGACCGATCCCACCAGTCTCGAGCTGACTGGCCGCATTCTTGAGCGTATCGTGGCGCTTCGTGTGTTGCTGATCATTACGTTCCGACCGGAATTCGAGCCGCCGTGGATCGGGCTTCCGCATGTGACCGCAGTCACCCTCAATCGGCTTGGCCGACGGGACATCGACGCCATCATTGACCGGATTGTCGGCAACAAGCTTCTGCCGACTGGTATCCGCGAGGACATGATTGATCGGACCGATGGCATTCCCTTGTTCATCGAGGAAATGACAAAGGCGGTGCTGGAGGCGGAGAGTGAGGAGGAGGCGCGAAGAACGACGGCCGCGATTCCATCGTCGAGGCTCGAAATCCCCGCAACGCTGCACGCCTCGTTGATGGCACGTCTGGATCGGCTTGGTCCCGCCAAGGAGCTCGCGCAGATCGGCTCTGCGATCGGCCGGGAATTCTCCCATGCGCTTATGGAGGCCGTGGCAGGCACATCGCAGGCAGAGCTGGAGATCGCGCTGCATCGGCTGATTAGCGCCGGCCTGCTGTTCCAGCAGGGTGTCCCGCCGCACGCGCATTATCTGTTTAAGCATGCCCTCGTGCAGGATGCGGCCTACAGCACGCTGCTGCGCGAGCACCGGCGCGCATTGCATGCCAGGATCGCGGAAATCCTCGAAACTCGTTTCGCGGACAGAATTGAGCTTCAGCCGGAGCTTTTGGCGCGCCACTGCACTGAAGCCGGACTGATCGAGAAGGCCGCGGGCCTCTGGGCAAAGGCCGGAGACCGATCATTGGAGCGCGCGGCGTTGCCTGAGGCTGCAGAGCAGCTGAACCGCGCACTCTCCTTGATCGCTTCCTTGCCGTCGACGCCAGCTCTTAGGCGCGAAGAAATCAAGCTGCAGGTCGCGCTGATCACCCCCCTCATGCACTTTCGAGGGTATGGCGCTGCCGAAACCAAGGCAGCGGCGCTGCGGGCGCGGACGTTGATTGAACAGGCAGAAGCGCGCGGGGAAACTCCCGAAGATCCGCTCCTGTTGTTTTCCGTGCTGTACAGCTTTTGGGTTGCTAACTTCAACGGTTTCCACGCTGACGCTGTAACCGAGCTTGCTGCGCAGTTTCTGAGGCGTGCCGAGGAACAGAAAGCTGCCACCCAGCAAATGCTAGGGCACCGACTCGTTGGCGTTTCGCAGGCAACGATTGGAAATCTTGCAGAAGCATTAGAGCATTTCGATCGCGCGATCGCGTCTTACAATCCCAGGGAGCATCGGCAGCTCGCAGCGAGGTTCGGGCAGGATATCCGCGTTGCCGCGCTCTGCTATCGATCATGGATCCGATGGATGCTCGGATATCCAGAAGCCGCGCTGGCCGATGCAAAAAGCGCGGTCGCGGAAGCCCGGGACGTGGGCCAGGGAGTGCCGTTGATGTATTCTCTGTACTTCACGTCATACGCCCTTATTCATTGCGGAGAGTACGAGGCCGCGAACGTACAACTCGATGAACTTATTCCACTGGCGACAGAAAAGAATGCCGCACAGTGGAGAGGAGGCGGCATGATGCACCGGGGCTGCATACAGGCGCTGACCGGCAAGCCGTCCGATGCGATTACGATGATCCCCGCAGGCATTGCTGCCTGGCAATCGAGCGGCTCGGTCGTGTTTATTCCATGGTACGTTTCCCATATGGCGAGAGCATGCGCCGAACTCGGCCAGTTCGACGATGCGTGGCGGCACGTCAACGAAGCTTTCAGGGCGATTGAAACGACCGGCGAGACGTGGTGTGAATCCGACATCCATCGCACGGCCGGGGATATCGCATTGTTGGCTCCCGAGCCGGAGGTCAATAAAGCAGAAATACATTTTTCACGTGCGCTTGCGGCCGCAAGAGAGCAACAAGCAAGGTCTTGGGAACTGCGGGCTGCGACGAGTCTCGCGCGGCTCTGGTACGATCGAGGCGAGCGCAACAAGGCCGGCGAGCTGCTCGCACCTGTTTACGGTTGGTTTAGCGAGGGCCTCCAAACGCTCGACCTGAAACAGGCCAAGGGGCTGCTCGATGAGCTCGCTTGACTTGTATTTATCTAACGGACGGTGGTCCGCTAATGGCAGGTTTGAGACATGCCGACAGACCCTAAACATGTCTGTTAACAAGGCGAGACCGGAAGTGGCCGATCGACTGCCAGCGCGGCTGCATTTGACCCGTTTCGGACTTGGGCATAGCCGGACATCGGCCCACAATTCTGATATATACCATTCAAATTTCCCCGAGCTTGGGGGGCGTCTTGAGCAGCGAACACGTAGAGCGGCCGCTGGCAGCTACTCTGGCCGCGGACGTTCGCGGGCATCGCAGGTCCGCACAAATACAGCGGCAAGGACATGGCGAACTCGCACGGGAACCTGCCAGTTTTCGCATAGTTGGAACTACGAGGCTTTAGTATTGCGGTTGTACGCGCTGCAATTAAGGCATGCCGCGATGTCCATCGGCCGACGCGTCTGGAGTGACGAGCATGATGTCGACGAAAATACCCCTTTGGCTTCGCTTTTTCCTGCTTGTCAGCGTAGCCGTCTTTGCGGCAGGCGCAGGTCTCCTTGCCTATCGGTACTATACTCATCCGGTAACGCTTAACGTGGCGGTCGGCTCGATCGACGGTGAGGCTGCCAAGGCGATGTCAGCCATAGCGAACGAGTTCGTTTCAACGAACGCGCCGGTACGGCTCAAAGTCATCGACAGCGGCACGGCGCTTGAGGCCGCTAACGCTTTTTCCGCGGGCAAAGTCGATCTCGCCGTGGTTCGCGGCGATGTCGGCGATTTGTCTCAGGCGCAAGCCGTCGTCGTCGTCAGCCATATGGTCGTGCTGATCATCGCGCCGCCCGGATCTTCCATCGACAGCATCGAAAGTCTGAAGGGACGTACAGTCGGTGTGGTCGGCGGCGCAGCGAACGCCAAGATTGTCGATGTGCTCACCAAGGAATACGATCTGGCGAGCGCAAAAGTTGCGTTCAAGAACCTTGCTTTGACGGATGTGCGGCAAGCCATTCAGTCAAAACAGGTCAGTGCGCTGCTTGTCGTGATTCCCCTGGCCGAAAAATATCTCTCGCTCGTTCGCGGCTTTTTTCAGCTGGATCACAAGAAGGCGCCGGTGCTGATCCCAATCGAATCGGCGGCGGCAATTGCAGAGGGCGAACGTGCCTTTGAAAGTTTCGACGTCCCGAAGGGCACGCTGCGGGGAGCGCCGCCGGTTCCGGACGATGACCTGACGACGTTGAGGACCTCGTTATATCTGGTGGCGCAGAAGAAGCTCGGCACTGATCTCGTCACCAGCCTGACCCAGGCGATCATGAGGGTGCGCAGGGATCTTCTGCGCGAGCAGCCCATTTTCGCGCAGATCACCGCGCCCAGCACCGACCAGGATGCCTACCTTCCGCTGCACCCTGGAGCAGCAGCCGTCTACAACAGCACCACGCAGAGTTTTATGGATGAATACGGCAACTGGATCTATCTGACGCCGATGGTGCTGGGCGGCGTGGCCACCATGCTTGCCACGGCGTGGAATTTTCTCGGCATCGGCAAGTCCGCACCCGAAGGCCCGCTGGATTCCCTTTATGCCCTGGTGCGCCGGATTCGGAACGTCGACACTGAGGCCGAGCTGTCGGAGATCGAAGGGGAAATCGACAACATTCTAAAGGCGGAGCGCGCCAAATCGGCTGCCGGAGACGAGAGCGCGGTCGACGCTGTCACATTGAACGTGGCAGCCCATCGGCTGGAGAACCTGATTCACGACCGACGCACATTGATCGCCAGGGGAGCCGCAGTTGCCTCCGCGGCGTAGGCGACACACCGCTAATTCGCGACACGCCGCGGTACCGGGATTGCCGGAACCACAGAATAACGACCCAAGGAGAGCCGTCATGAAGCATCTGATGATTCCCCTTATTGCTGGCAGGAAGCCTCATCGCCCTCAGCGCGATGGAGGTCGGCGCCGTCGTTTGCGCTCGTGGGGTGCTTCGCGCAGGCTGCGTCCCCGCCGGCGGGGCTGCCGTCGTGACGACGGCGCCCGTGGTGACAGCGCCGGTCGTCCGTCCTGCCGGTGCGGTTGTCGCGCCGCGCGCGCCCGTTGTTCGGCGCAGGGTGTACTGACAGGCCACGACGCATCAGGATGCTCCGTCAACGATACGCGGTAGAGACCGAGGCGCGCTCAGGCGAACGAGCTTGAGGCTACGGCCTAAAACTGGATGACCAACAGAGAGACGGCCGCTGCCTCGCGACACACTGGTGAATCATGAATGCAATCGCGTTATCGTGCATCACGTTTGTATGCATCTCTGGAGGCGCCCTGCTCGGTATGTTCCTTCCTGGGCATCACCTGAGCACAGATGACAAGGATGTGGTCAGGCTGGGCACAGGCCTCATCGGGACGATAGCCGCGCTTGTTCTCGGCTTGCTGATCGCCTCGGCGAAGGGCTCCTACGACACGCAGAGCACTCAAGTCACGCAGATGACGAGTAGTGTTGTCGTGCTCGACAATCTGCTGGCGCAGTACGGACCGGAGACGAACGACGTACGCAATCTGTTGCGGCGCGGCGTCGTTGTTTTAGCCGATCGAATGTGGCGCGAGAAAAGTGCCGAGGTTGCCAAGGCGACCCCCTTCGAGGCAAGCGCCGCAAGCGACGCATTCTTTGCGAAGCTTCAGCAGCTTTCGCCGCAGAACGATTCCCAGCGCTCCCTGCAAGCCAGGGCCATACAGATCGCGACCGACATTGCGCAAACCCGCCTGCTGCTGTTCGCACAGACGAACAACTCAATCCCAATGCCGTTTCTGGTGGTGCTGATTTTCTGGCTCACCATCATCTTTGGAAGCTTCGGCCTGTTTGCCAAACCCAGCGCAACCGTTTTCGGCTCGCTGTTCGTTTTTGCACTGTCGGCCGCCGGGGCGATTTACCTGGTCCTGGAGCTGGGTCAGCCATTTGCGGGTTTGATGCAAATTTCCAGCGCGCCACTGCGCAACGCCCTCACGCCGCTCAGTCCCTAAGCCATTCGCATGATCGGGGTTGCCGGCCAGAGCAAGCCCCGACTGCTATCGCGGTCGTCGCGACCTGCTGCAGCGGCTTTTCGAATTGATCAAGATGCGCGTCGTGTTGATATGTCCAAATCTGGCACTTTTCAGACGTGGACTCGGTGCACCGGCATGTCCGCTAGCGAGGACAGAGCGGACAACAATATGAAGCGTTCTAGTGTGTGCCGATGGTGTTTGCCCATGCCCGACTGTCACCGCAGGCGCCGTCGAACATTTCGCAATTATAGGGAAAATTGCAGGGCTCGGGACCATAGACCGGGCCGTGATCGAACCCGGAGCAGTCGGTGGTCCTCAGGGGGAAGTGAGCAACCGGACGACGCCTGTGATGCCTGGCGTCATAATTGCTGGCCTGAGCTACCGGTTGTTCTCGGCAGGTTGAACTGTTCCGACTGCAGCGAAGGGCCGACGCATCATTCGAGCCCGCACCTAACACAAAGATGATGATTACCGGAACCCACAGAGTTATCCGAAACAGCATCGGCACACCTGTTCAAGCTGCTCAATCGCGGTGCGTCGATCCGTTCGAAGGTCATTTTCAATTCTTTCTGTCGTCGCACGGAACTGTGGTAGCAGTCCCGGAGTTCGAAGCAAGTAAGCAACGCTGACGCTTGGATACTGTGGTTGACAATCTCAATCTCGCCGATGGCGCCCGCATTTACGCATCGCTGTCTCATGCGGCTTTTATGAAATCGGCGTCAGATTGCTCGCGAAATTGTTGCCGGCCATATTCACTGCATGGATCAAGTGGTCTCGGGCCGACCTAAAGACCTAACCCATCCCGACAACGTTCTGTTTCATGTCGATGAGGCCAATGGCGGCTTTGTGGGGCAAAACGTCACTTACAAGTTCAAGATTGACGGACAGAAACTATCGATGGCGACGACTATCAAGAGTGCGATCGGGGGCGAGGTTTAAGTTCTTTCCCACCTACGAACGAGCTGAGTAATCGGGCCGACTGCAAACGCCTTGTCGGCAACTGCAAGAAGTAGAGCCGCCTTTGTTGGATGGCGCCTATTTGCACTTTTCGGATATGGCGCGATGTCCAACCTAAGTCTGCTTCCGAAGGTAAAGCGGAGGTGCGTATTGCGGTGCATGAGTCCGGAACTGGCACGAAACGGACCAGTCCGGCCGGTTAGATGATGTCCGTTGATCGGGGAAGTGGCGCGGCGGGGCCGTCAGGAGGGTTTTCGAAGCGGCCATCATTGCCACCCGATCTCAGTCGGCGGACTTGATCATTTCTCAAATCGCTTGCCGCAGCGACTTGAACGCGGCGCGAACCTCTCTGCTGAAAATCTCCGGCTGTTCCCACGCCGCGAAGTGACCGCCAGCCTCGGCCTGATGGAAATAGATCAGTTTGTGATAGGCCTTCTCCGCCCAGCTCCGCGGTGCCACAAAACTCTCGCCGGGGAACGCGGTCACGGCGGCCGGGATCGTGACTCCCGCGGGCAGATAGAGGTTGGTCTTGTTTTCCCAATAAAGGCGCGCGGACGAGATCGCAGTGTTGGTTAGCCAGTACAACGTGATGTTGTCGAGCACGTCGTCGCGCGTTAGCGCGCCCGCGGAATGTCCGTTTACCGTGCGCCCGAGCACCGCCGAGGTCATCGCCGCGGCCGGCTGGGCATAGCCGTCGCCATGGTCAAGCAGCCAAGCTGCGAGGCCGGCCGGTGAATCCGTCAGTGCCGCCAGCGTTTGCGGCCGCGTGCCCATGATCTGCGCATAGGCGCGCCGCTTCGTGAACTGGAGCCTGAGCTGGTCGAAGGCGTGCTTCTCCTCCGCGGAAAGATTCGCCGGCGCGCCATTGCCGGATGCCACCGCCTTGAAGATCTCCGGCGGAACGATGCCGGGCAGGTTGACATGGACGCCGAGCAATTCCGGTGCGCCCAGTTTTGCCATTTCATTGGAGACCGGTGACCCCCAGTCGCCGCCTTGCGCCACGAATTTCTTGTAACCGAGGCGCTTCATCAGCACGACCCAGGCGCGCGCGATGCGCTGGGGATCCCAGCCGGTGGTCGTGGGCTTGCCGGAGAAGCCATAGCCCGGCATCGATGGAATCACGAGGTGGAAGGCATCCTCGGCGCCTCCGTCATGGGCGGTGGGATTGGTCAGGGGATCGAGGATCTTGAGCTGCTCGATGACGGAGCCGGGCCAGCCGTGCGTGACGATCATCGGCAACGCATTTTCGTGCTTCGAGCGGACGTGGATGAAGTGGATGTCGAGCCCGTCGATCTCGGTGATGAACTGCGGCAACGCGTTGAGCCGGGCTTCCACCTTGCGCCAGTCGTAGTCCGTGCGCCAGTAGCGCACGAGGTCTTGCAGCATCGCCAGCGGCACGCCCTGGCTGTCGTCGGCGACGGCCTCCTTCTCGGGCCATCGGGTCGCGGCCAGGCGTTGGCGAAGGTCAGTAAGATCGGATTCGGGAATATTGATGCGGAACGGACGGATCGCCTCACTAGGCGCGGTCTCGGCCGCCGATGCAGGAAACACGCTGGCAGCAGCGGCGGCAGCGATTCCGATGGCGGCGGTGCTCAGGAGTAGGCGACGGTCCAGCGAGTGGAGCATTGTTCTTCTCCTATTGGCCCAAGCCTGACCCACTGCGCGGCGATTTTACACTAAGAGGACGTTCGCCGAAAGATAGGATCATGGCGTTCTCCGATCCCCCCAATATCTGCTCACCGGGGCAAAGCAGACATTCCGCCGCAAGGCCGCGACTTCCGTTTTTGACCCTGGCTGTGTGAAAACGTAAAATCTTGCGAACGCTGGAGCATCTACTTCTCAGATCACGCGGCACTGGAGCTCAGTGTGCTCTCCGTAGTCTCAGAAGCGGCGTCAGAAGGAATGCGTTTCTCTGCAATTTGCGCGCCGTCGCGTTTTCACACAGCCAAGACTCAGAACGGACGTTCCGGGTTTTCGCCGAGGTATAGCCGCTCCCTGATGTCCTTTCCGCATCAGCATCTCCATAGCTCCATCGGCAACTGCCAGCTGCGTGGCGGATTCGCGGCGATTGGGTGTCGAGAGGCGACACGACTATTTCGCAATCGCGGTTTAAGACGGATGAAAGAAAACAGGGGCAGCAAGACATGGCTCAGAACACAACCGGCGCAACGCCGTTTCCTCTCGGCGTCTTTGTCGGGAACCCGAACTATTTTGATTCGAACGAGGAGGCGAGTTTCGAAGGAAACTTCAACTCCTTCTCAGACCTGATGAAGACCAGGCCGCAGTTTCTCGACCAATATGGTGATCAGCGCCTGCCCATCTCGGGTTGGGTTGGTCAGGCGAGCTGGAATGCAGCCTCGATGGCACAGTCGCCCGTGCTTAAAGGTGTTACGCCGGTGATCGGGTTGCCGATGACCTCGACGGCGTCAGGCTCTGGAACTCCTGATCAGTTTTACAAGGACTTCGCGACCGGGAAATACGATTCCGTCCTGAAGGACATGGTCAAGGCCTGGGCCGATAACGGCTTCACGACACAGATCTGGCGGCCCGGCTGGGAGATGAATATTGACACCATGCCGTCCTTTGCCGGCGGCGACGCCGCGACACGCGCCGATTGGGTCAAGGCGTTCCAGCACATCTACACGGTCTTGCATGCCGCGGGCCAGGCCGAGGGCGTGAACGTCCAGGTGGCGTGGAATCCGAGCGTGGTGAATTACAGCCACGCCGGCAACGTCATCGAGACGGCTTACCCCGGGAACCAGTATGTCGATATCATCGCCGCCGACGTCTATGGCGATGTGTTTCCCTACGGCTCGCCGACACATTTGTATGACTGGGACAAGAGCGGGCAAGTCCTCAACTCGTCGCACCCAGTCTACGACACCAGCGTCCAGCAATGGGCGGCAGATCCGGTCAACCTTGGGCATTACTATACCTACCCGGCCTCCAACCAATGGTCAGTCGATGGCAGCGTGGGCCATGCGACCACGCTTCAGCAACTGATTGATCTCGCCAAATCGACCGGCAAGCCATTGGCAATTGCCGAGACCGGTGCAGGCAATACCCATGACGGCGCGGGCCTCACCGACAATCCGACATTCGTGCAGTGGCTGGCGGACACGCTGCATCGATCGGGGGTTAGGGTCAGCTTTGTGAACATCTGGAATTCGAACTCCGGCGGACAATATCACTTCACCAGTTCCGCCGACCACAAGCCGCTCGAGGCTGCGGCGTGGGCGAAGTATTTTGGCGACCCGTCCACATCCGCATCTGCATCCGCACCTGCGGCGACTGGGTCATCGCTCGCGCCGACAGTGACGCAGGTCTCCGCTTCACCGGGGACGGGAATCGAACACGCCGGCGATACCACCACATTGACGCTCGGCTTCAACGAGGCCGTGAAAGTCATTGGCACGCCTACACTGAAGCTTAATGACGGCGGAACGGCCATCTATGTCGGTGGCTCGGGCACGAGCTCGCTCACCTTCCGCACCACGGTCGCGTCGACCAACACGAACACCTCGGCGCTCGCCATCACCGGGGTCAATCTTGCGAACGGTGCGAGCATCAAGGATTCATCCGGTGCTGCGGCGAACCTCTCGGGCGCGGTTAGGACGTTCACCGGTCTTCAGATCGATCCGATGTCATCGTCGTCAACCTCCTCAGGAACCTCGTCATCCTCACCATCGACACCGTCATCGCCGTCCGCGTCGCAGACCATCACCGTGACGGATCCTCGGCCTGCGACCGGCACGACCACAACGTCGCCGCACACGGCCACCGTGACGAATCCTGCGCCGGCGACCGACCCGACCACAGCGTCGCCGCCGACGATCAACGTGACGAATCATGCGCCTGCGACCGATGCGACCACGGCGTCGCCGCAGACGATCAACGTGACGAATCCCGCGCTTGCGACCGACGCGACCACGGCGTCCCCGCAGACGATCAGCCTGACGAATCCTGCGCCAGAGACCGACACGACCACGGCGTTCCCGGGAGGCAAGGGCTTTGCGTGGCTGAACCGGGACCAGGCTGCCAGCACCGTGGCGACCACCGAGCCGCAGGCGATCGCTGCGACGATAGGGTCCCTGGCAAACCAGGGCTTTGCGCTGCTGCAGCAGCATCTGGACGGGGTCACCGGCGCCGCGCCTGTCTCCGTGCCGCCGGCGATCACCGAGACGGATTCTGCGCCTGCGACCGGCAAGGCCATGGCGTCCCTGGCAAGCCAAAGCTTTGCGCTGCTGAACCAGTATATGGCCGGTAACACGGGCCGGGTCGATCGGGGTCAGATTGTTGCGGCCGTGTCCAACGGCACCGGCTGGGGGCAGGACTCGATCCTGACCAGACCGCAACATTGATCCGCTTCCGCACCCAGGCATCCTGGTTCACATCCGCATCTGAGCACGCATCCGCTTCTGCAACCGCATCCGAATCCGCGGCGGCTGCGTCGTCGCTCGCGCCTGACAGCGCTGTGGTCGGTAACGGCACCACCGAGGCCAGCAGCGCGACCGCCAACGGACATGACGGCACCGTGGCGATGGATGCTTCCGTAATTTTCATTTCGCAGCCGCGCCGGCAGCCTCTACCGGCGGACCGGTCGCCCCCTCCGGTCATGGTTCGTTGGCAACGATGCTTTTGCTTTCCAGCAGCATGCGCAAAAGGCTATTTCGGGGGTCCCGTTTCAGGCTCGTCAGGACCGGTTTTGACCCGAAGGGGGCTCGACGGCCGCTCACCGAGCCCAGAACCAGCCACTTCCAGCGCCGGGTCAAACTGACTACGATGCGCTTCCCTGAGCATCGGGTAAGGGCATGAGACGGCGCTCCAGAGCAGGATCGACCAAACCGCGACGCCGCAAGGCCCCCGCAGCAATGCGCCGCCGAAGAGTTGAGGCAACTCGAGATGTTACCTCATCCGCGTCCAAGAAGACTGAAGACCGGCTGCGCCGCAGCGAAGCCTATCTGGCGGAAGCACAGAGGCTGACCCATACCGCTACCGTGGCCTACAATGCGACGGAAATCCTCTATTTTTCTGACGAGGCTTTCCCCATGTTCGGGTTTGATCCGCTGCAGGGCCTTCCAAGCCGAGAGGCGGTGTGGCGACGGATCCATCCAGACGATGTCGACACGGTGAACGAAAAGATCGAGTACGCATTGCGTGAAAAGAAAAGCGTCCAAAACGAGTTCAGGCTCAAATTGCCAGATGGCATAGTCAAACACGTCGATGCAGACATCTTGCCCGTGTTCTCGGCAACCGGAGAGCTTGTAGAGATTATCGCCACGGCAGTCGACGTGACAGAACGCAAGCGCGCCGAGGACACGTTGCGCCGCGGCGAAGCCTGGCTTGCACAAGCACAGAGGCTAAGCCACACCGGTACCTGGGTTCTGGACGGGACGACGAAGCGTTTTCTGTATTGGTCGGACGAGAGTTACCGCATCTGGGGATTTGATCCGCTGCAGGGCCTTCCAAGCAGAGACGATATGTGGGGACGCATTCACCCAGACGATCAAGAAAGGCTGTGGAAAGAAGTCCAGGATGCATTGCGCGAACAAAGAGATTTCTTTGAGGAGTTCAGAATCTTGCTGCCCGATGGAACAGTCAAATATCTGGAAGCAAACACCCATCATGAATTTTCCCCACTCGGTGCGCTACTCGAGGTCGTTTGCACAAACGTCGATGTGACGGAACGGAAGCGCGCACAAGACGAGCGTGAGCAGCTGCGTCAGCTTGAGGCGGACCTTGCCCACATAAACCGCGTAAGCACGATGGGAGAATTGGCTGCCTCGCTGTCCCACGAAATTCTGCATCCGATCGCGACCGCTCGCAACAACGCCCGCGCGGGGATGCGCTTTTTGGAAATGAATCCACCGAATCTGGATGAGGCCAGGGAAGCGCTCGGTTGTGTCGTCAGGGATGCGGACCGAGCCAAGGATATCGTCGGACGGATTCGCAATCAGATCAAGAGAACGCCTCCGCGAAAGATGCGTTTTGGCCTCAATGAAGCGGTCAACGAGGTGATTGTCATGGTGCAAAGCGCAATCGCCAAGAACGGGATCTCGTTCAGTACTCGCCTGATGGACGGGCTGGTTCCTGTTCAGGGTGACCGCGTTCAACTGCAGCAAGTACTCGTGAACCTGATCCTGAATGCGGACGAAGCGATGAGCTCAATCGAGGACGGGACGCGAGAGTTGTCGATCAGAACCGAGCAAAGCCAAACCGGCGGCATTCTCGTCGCAGTGCACGATTCAGGGCCCGGCATTGATCCGGTAAACCTCGAGCGAGTTTTCGAGCCCTTCTACACGACCAAGACCAGCGGAATTGGGATGGGGCTTTCGATTTGCCAGACCATCATCAATGGTCATGGGGGCCGGTTGTGGATGAGTGCCAATGAGCCTCGGGGGGCCATATTTCAATTCACCCTGCCTGCGGTCCAGGAGAACTCATGAATTGTCTTCAGTCGGCGTGCCGGCCTGCAGAGCCGAACGCAGGCACCGTTCGAGATCGTCGTCGTCCACTGGCTTGCTGAGGTAGCAAACGACTCCGTCCTTTAGGGCCTGATCCCTGACGACTTCATCGGGGTATGCAGTCACGAGGATCGTCGGAATCGCGCGTCCTGCGTCGACCAAATGCCTGTGCAGTTCGACTCCGGTCATTCCGGGCATGTGAACGTCGGCGACCAAGCAGTCGGTTTCAGGCACGAGACGTGATGCCAGGAAATCGGCTGCTGACGGAAAAGATTCGACAGTGTAGCCGAACAACATTACGAGCTTTCGCAGTGATTCTCGAAAGGGCTGATTATCGTCGACGATAGATACGAGCGTATGGTTCAACATCGCGGCTTCCGGGAAACGTCGTGGCTCCGCCATACCCGCGGCGCAATACCTCGCGCCAGCATTCAACTTTGTAATGTCGGTGACATTCCCCAATAATGCAATGCCGGCGCCCCTAAGCGATGGCTTAGGTCTTGGGCCATCCGCTTAGGGAGCAGATGCTGTTCAAATCAATCGATTGTACGTACTATAAGAGCCATAGCGGGAAGAACGCGCTCCCTTTTGGATACCGGCGATGGGTGAGGCAAATCCCAGTGTCCTGGTCATCGATGACGATCCCGAGTTTCGCGACTCGGTTGCGCGTCTCTTGCGGACGGTTCGCCTGGAGACCCGGCAATTTTCGTCTGTTTCCGATTTTCTCAAGGCTGATCCGCCGGAGGGCCCCACCTGCCTGGTGCTCGACGTGCGAATGCCGGGGCGAAGCGGTCTTGAACTTCAGCGCGACCTTGCTGTTGCGAACAGGCAAGTGCCGATCATCTTCATTACAGCGCATGCCGACGTGCCGATGACCGTGCAAGCGATGAAGGGCGGTGCGATGGAGTTCCTCACAAAACCATTCCGTGATCAGGATCTTCTTGACGCTATCGAGGTCGGCCTCGCACGCGATCGTGCCCGCAGGGAGAGTGATAGGGCATTGGCTGCGCTCAGGGAGCGTTTCGACACGCTCAGCTCTCGCGAGCGCGAGATCATGCTGCATGTCGTGGCCGGTCGCCTAAACAAACAAATTGCCAGCGACATCGGTATCGCCGAGTCCACGGTGAAGGTGCATCGCACCCACCTGATGCGGAAGATGAAGGCGCACTCGCTGCCCGAGCTCAGCCGGATGGCGGACGTCCTCAATATGAGATCACAGCAGCCGCAGAACCCGTGAGCCGGCCTAAGGGCATCCTACTCAGCCGTTTTCGCGAGCGGACCCTGTTCCTGCGCGTAAATTACCATCTGCCGCGCTTGCCAAACCGCTGATCGCCCGTCCTTACCTGCTCATTCTGTTAACCGATGCAGAAGCGCGAGGTTAGAGGTCTCGCGCCCGCGACGTTCGTAAGCGATCGCTTAGCGTAGACAACCAAAAGCGAACCTCACACTACTCACCGCGCAATCGACCGCGGCGCGCCAAACCGTCAAAACGCGTCTTACCGGTTTTGTCGGGGAATTGCCCTTCTCCACGCACGCGAGGTTACAATGCACGCATCAGGATCGATCGCACCTTCCGAACGCTTGACACAATTTCGTCGTCTCGAACCGGGACTTGAAACTACAGTACCAGAATCCGCCTTCGCAGCTGATCAACAGTTCCACTTGGTGGCAAACAGCCTAGCCGAGCTGCTTGAAACTGCAAGTCGAGAGCTAGAGCGTGACCAAGCGATGGCCAAGGCGTCCCTGATTGCGGCATCGCGCATCTTGCACGCGGAGATCGAGCGTTGTTCTGGCGCTAGTGGCTGCCCAAGAGGCGGTCTGGTTGCTTGGCAGATCGTTCGCGTGCGAGCTTACATTGACAGCCACTTACATTGTACCATTCACATCCGGGATCTCAGTGCGGTCGCGCGTCGGAGCCCCGCGCACTTCTGTCGAAAATTCAAAGTGGCTTTCGGCGAGTCGCCACATGCCTTCGTGGTGAGAAAGCGTCTGGAGAAAGCCTGCCACCAGATGATGACCAGCTCGGCGTCGCTAAGTGAAATAGCGCTGGGCGTCGGCTTTTCGGATCAAGCGCATTTGTGCAGGCATTTCAGGCGAGCCTTTGGGCAAAGTCCAGGCATCTGGCGCCGCAAATACGAGGTTTTTAGCGCGGACCATCTCGCGGAGTCGCAAGTATGCGAGTTATGATTTGAGCGGGAGCTTTCGGCTGGATTTCGAGTACAGGGCGAAATCGGAAGGTGAGGTCCACCACCCGGTCTTCAAGGGATGCTTACTGCCGCTCAGCATCGGCGCCGAATAGTTTCGGGTTATGTCCGGTGATGGCCCTAAGCCGAACTGTGTTCTCGTTTTCACCATGTCGGCTATCTTAGGTAGGTCAGACATTGCTCGGCGCTTGCTTTGACCGCTGGTTTCGACCCTTAGCTGACCTAATGCGAAGTCTGGATGGACCAATCAGCAGTCTGTTTGTTGGGGTAGAGCGGAAACGACGAGCCTCGTGTCCCGGCGGCGATGGGAGCGACCGGGCGGGTCACCTAGATCGTTCCGCGAACCGTCTCAGATCCAGGTCTTCCAGGGTCCCGGGGCTTGGAGGCGGTTGCTTTTGAAAGGCACACGGGCGCGTTCTCGAAACAAAGACGGCAAGAACGTTCCCGACGCGACAACAGCCTTCAAGACGGTGGCCTGTTTGAACGTCACATTGGCCCATGCGAAAACTGGTTGCGCAGTTCCAGTGGCTGGCAGTTGCGCCGTCATTGTGTGAGCCTTGAGGCGCCGTACCATGGAGGCAGGGATGCGGAGCGAACAGGTGTACTGGGTGTTCACCGTTACCGTCGATCAGATGGACAAGTTCACGCCGCTGATACCAAAGCTTGTGGCCGCGACAGAGAAGGAGCCGGGCGCGCTGCAGTTTGAGTGCAACATCGGGGACGACCGGAAGACGGTTGACTTCTTCGAACGCTACGCGGATTCGAAGGCGGCCCTGTCCCACCAAACGGAAAGCTTCGCACCATTCTCGAAGGAGTTCTTCGCTGTGGCCAAGCTCACTCGCTGGGTGATCTATGGCACGCCCTCGGACGAGTTCAAGAAGGCGAACGCGGACTTCCACCCGATTTATATGACACCATTCGATGGTTTTGTCAGGTGACGGGATTGGCTTCTGGGCTTAAGGTCGCTAGCTTGGTAGCGGACATTGGTGAACGGCTGCCAGATGCCGCGCTTGACCCGGCAATCCTCTCTGAACAATCATAAAGGCCCGGATCAGGTCCTGCATGACGACGCGGTGTGTTGAGAGATTATGGACGAAAAATCCGGCCAGCAGGCTATCGAATACGGCATCGTACCCATCGACGTGATGGCATCGATGTCGGGGCTCGATTTTGTCCGCGCGATCTTCGCGAGACGATTGCCGGAGCCGCCGATCATGCAGACGGTCGAGCCGTTCAACTGCACGGTCGAACCCGGCGCCGTCGTGATTCACAGCGTGCCGGGTCTGCGCCATTACAATCCGATCGGCTCGGTGCATGGCGGCTATACCGCGATCCTCCTGGATTCCGCGATGGGGCTCGCGGTGCAGAGCACGCTGCCCGCGGGCACTGGCTACACCACGCTGGAATTCAAGATCTCATTCGTGCGCGGCATGAGCGAGACGAGCGGCGTGATCCGCACCGAGGGCCGCGTGCTCAACGCTGGCCGCCGCGTCGCTACCGCCGAGGCGCGCATCACCGATGCAAAGGATCGGCTGCTTGCGCATGCGACGACGACGTGCCTTGTGTTCGAATTTCCGAGGGGGAGCGTGGAAGGCTGACGTTGAATTGGAGGGTGGGCAAAGCGACTCTCATGCCGCCGGCGCTAAGAACGTCAGAGTTTGCGTAGCCGAGGCGCGGCCGATTGCATTTCGCTACAAAACCCAGCGCCTGCGATCAGGCTGCCCTTGCCGTCACTCGGGCGATCTAAAGGAAAGTTTCCAGGTCGCTTTTGGGTCACTTTCGCCCAAAATGACCGGGGCGAGCAAAAAGTCAATTGAGAGAGGTCTTCGCCCGCTCATGATCGCGTGCAGATGATCCCACCTGTTGTTGGAAAATTCCGGACATCCCGGATCGTCGCGTTGCTGCTGTTGCTGGTCTGCACCGTTCCGGTGCTGCTGAACTACTCGCAACTCTACCAACGCGTTTACGACGACAGGCGCTTTCCGGCGCTGAGCAGATACGCGCTCGAGCCGACGCCCGAGGTGGCGCTGGTCGGCAGTTCGATGATCTACAGGGTGTACGAGGGGTATTTCCAGACCCGATTGCGCAATGTCGCGATCGGGGGCGGTTCTCCCATCACGGGACTAGCGATCATCGCCAGCTATCCGGCGCTGCCGCGGATCATCGTGGTCGAGACCAATATCCTTTCCCGGCCGCTCGATCCTGCGCTGGTCGAAAAGTTCGGCAACAACGACACCGCGCCTTTCCGATGGTTCAGGCCCTATCGCGTCGCCATTTCCTACATTTATTATTGGCTGAAATATAAGTCCGAGAGCGACAATGTCGCGCGGCTGCCGCGACAACCTCCGTCGAGCTACGACATCAAGACCTCGCTCGATGAAACCGAGGTCGAATATGGCAGCCACGGCTTCGACCAGCAGATGGCTGCAAACACCGAGGCGCTGCGCGGTCTGGTCGCAAAGCTCGAAAGCAGGGGATGCCGGATCTATTTTGTGGAATTGCCGTATCCGGGGAATCTGAGCGATTCGCATTTTGCGCAAACCGCGCGGTCGTTGGCGCGCAAGGCGTTTCCCGATCGCGAAAAGTGGCCTGAGATCGATTACCATGTGCCCGAATTGCGATGGGTCGACGCCTCGCACATGGACGAACGGTCCGCGATTATCGTCGCCCGGGAAATCGACGGTTTTCTCGGCCGCCTGACACAACCAAATTGAGGGCTGGCCACCGGTCAGCCCGGATCGGGTTCGGCGGCTTCGGTGACCGGGAAGGGCACGCCGGGAAGATAGAGGAGGAGGGGGCGGATTTCGTAGACCGCTGACGGATTGACGCGGCGCAGGTCGCGGGCGGCCTGGACGGCGGCCGCCTCACCGGCGCAGTCGACGACGTAAAACCCCAGCAACTGCTCCTTGGTCTCGGCAAACGGGCCATCGATCACCGTTCCGGCGCCCGGACCCCGCAGGGTGCGGGCCTTCCCGGTCGGCCCCAGGCGGGCCGCCGGCCCGAGCCGGCCGTCCTGATTGAGCCGGTCATGGACCCCTTGCAGATCGGTCATGAGCGCCGCATCCGCCTCTGGTGTCCAGGACATGACTTCGGCTTCCACGTGATAGGCCAGGATGGTGTAGAGCATCGGTACCTCGTTTGGTTCGACGGAAAGCCTGCCCCGCATTTGAAGCGGGGTGGTTACCGGTTCGCATGGAGAAAACGCGTCAGAACAACAGCCTGGATGATCGGTTCCGAACCGATCACCTGGCGGGCTTGGTCCAAGGACGTTTGGCGCGGTCAATTCCCGACAGGTCATATTGGAACATGATTCGGCCGCCGGGCGATCCGGCCGGCGTCCCGGTTGCATGCTGCCACGAAACAATCCGGAAACACGATATATCCGCACGCCCTTGAACGCGCCGGGGGAACTCCACGACTGATGAGCAGAACGCAGGAACTGCGCAGCATTCATGGAGAGGGTCATGCAACGTAAGCCAGCCACGATCATCAGCGATGCCGCCCGGTCGCCCGCTTCGACACAGGCCGGCGACTGGCATGATACGAGCGGTCATCACCGCTACTACGGCAGCTCCGCCACCAATGGGGGCGAGCAGATCGTCGAAAGCCGGCGCGGCCCGCGCCCGCGATCGGTCAATCTCTGCGGCTTCTGATCGCGTATTCGCAAAACGAGATTTCGGACATGACCGCCGCGACTGCACGTACGCTCCTGGTTCTGTTCCTGCCGTTTCTGCTTTCGCTGGCCGGGCAAGGCGGGATGGCGAAGATGCTCTGTCTGATGACGAGCGTTCTCGCCTTGCTTCTCAGCGTCAAGGAACACGCTGCCGTCCTGCCCTGGAGCATCGGCATGCTGATTGCAACCGTTTCCGTCTGGGAAAGAATCAGGCGGCGGCGGATGGTGTAGCGAACTTCGTCATTCTCGGATGGTCCGAAGGATCAGACCTCCGGTGTGCAATAGCACATCGTTGTTCGCACTTCGCGCGCCCCGAAATGACATCACACAAAAAAGGCGCGGCAGGATGGCCCGCCGCGCCCCAACTCTTGAACTCGCTGGTCCAGGGCTGAGAGCGCCCCGATGCCAAGCCTCAAATGAGCTTAGCGGGCGATCCCAGCGAGGTGACAGCGCTTGGTAAGAGACACTGGATCACCTCCTTTCGTTGGTTGTGGAAACCTTAGTATAGGCAGCGAATCTGCCGGTGTTAAGGGCCGGAATGGCCGATAATGCTGATGGAACAAGGCTGTTTGCCCTGATAGCGAGGCGAGCGCAGGGCAGTTGAGGCCGCCCGCATGGCATGTTAGGTGATCTCTCAAGCGCGGGTGTAGCTCAATGGTAGAGCAGCAGCCTTCCAAGCTGAATACGAGGGTTCGATTCCCTTCACCCGCTCCAATCTTTTCAATGACTTAGACGGAAATTATTTAATGCACCTGCATTAAGCGGCTGATTGGGTAACGCTCTGGGTAACAAAAAGTGATCAGGGCGCACGGTTGCTGTGCGAGCAAATTAGAGGAATTGGCGGGGATGAATTCTCACAAAATCATCATGAACGTGAACGCGACGCCTTCGGCGGTCGTCAACTTACGATGTCCGCATTGTCACCACGTTGGGGCGTTTCATGGCCTTCCGAATTGCAACGATCTCTCTTGGTCTGAACCACCAATTCCTCCCGTCGTTAATCAGATCAACCATTTTGCGGCCGGCGTGCGCCGCTGTCCTAACGTCGAATGTCACTCGCTGGTGCAGGTTGTCCTGCAGTCAGGAAAACTCTCCGAAAGCTTCCCGCCGGAGGTCATCGATTTTGACTCCACCAACCTACCAACGGACATCCTCACCTCACTAGAAGAAGCCATCAAGGCGCATGCCGCGGGCTGCTTTCGAGCATGCGCGCTGATGGTGAGGCGCGTGCTCGAGGAATTGTGTGACGACAAGAAAGCAACGGGCGGCGATCTCAAGCAACGGCTAGCTGCGCTCAGCACCAGCGTCGTCGTCCCTAAGGAGCTGCTCGACGCGGCGGACGAGTTGCGCCTGCTCGGCAACGACGCAGCACACATCAGCGCGAAGAACTATGACGATATAGGCACCGAGCAAGCGACGCTTGCGATCGAACTGGCGAAAGAGCTGCTCAAAGCGGTGTATCAATACGCAAGCCTGGTCGACCGTCTGAAGGCGTTGAAGAAGCCGTAGCACCAGGGAGACAAAATCTTATGCCGGATCCTCTTACAATCGCCGGGGCCGCGGCGGCGTTCAAGTCAACCTTCGACGCGTTGCGATCCGCCATGGGCCTGTTGAAGGACGCGAAGGAATTGTTGCCGTCCGGAGATCAGCGCCATCAGGCGATTTCGCAGGCGCTTGCAACCGCAGAATCGTCTTCCAAAATTGCTGAGGCCGAAATAGCCAAATCGTTAGGGTTTGAACTTTGCAAATGCGAATTTCCCCCTACACCGATGCTGACGGTGGGCGAGCTTAATGGAAGACCGAAGACCGGGCCGGTGTACGAATGTCCGAAGTGCGGATTCAATACAGCGGGACCGTTCACTTACAATCGCATTGCGCCTGAGAGATCGTAACCATTGCCGCGCGGGCCTTCCGGGCCTCGCCCGTGCACCTGCGATCTCGCGGCACAAAATCCCCGCGCCATGGGAAAATAATCGACGGACGCCTGCCGCCGCTTGATCTGCATAGCCCCAAAACGACGACAAAAGCCCCGGCGCGCCGAAGCGCAACCGGGGCCTCCATGTCGATCGCCCTCCAAAAGAGGCGGGAGTTTTTTCACCATTTTCATTTTCTATG
The DNA here is from genome assembly GCA_900129675.1 of Bradyrhizobium erythrophlei. Taxonomy (GTDB): domain Bacteria; phylum Pseudomonadota; class Alphaproteobacteria; order Rhizobiales; family Xanthobacteraceae; genus Bradyrhizobium; species Bradyrhizobium erythrophlei_A. The sequence continues at coordinate 6,405,875 of FSRD01000001.1, forward strand.
CTTTAATCGCAGTTGGCATTTCTGCTTCAAGTCTATAAACGTTCAATTTGGTTCCGACTCGTCCGAGAGTTGTCTTGATTCCGGCCGCAGACCCAGAATGCAGACCGCGAATGAAGGAAGCCACTGCTCGGATCAAGATAAATAAGCTGCTCGAAGCAGCAGGCTGGCGCTTTTTCGCGGATTCGAAGGGGCCTGCGAACATCCAGCTGGAACCCAGCGTCGCACTCACAAAAAGTGCGCTCGACGACCTCGGCGAGAACTTCGAGGAAGCCTCCAAAGGCTTCATAGATTTCCTGTTGCTTAACGAAAGGGGCTTTCCGTTCATCGTCCTCGAAGCGAAGTCGGAAGACAAGAATCCGCTCGTCGGCAAGGAGCAGGCACGGAAATATGCGAAATCTCAAAATTGTCGCTTCGTCATACTCTCAAACGGAAACCTTCACTACTTCTGGGACCTCGAAAGGGGCAATCCCTACGTCATCACGACCTTCCCGACGGCGGGCTCCGTGGCCGGTTACCAGAAAAGTGTCCCGGACCCAAAACGGCTCATCGAGGAAGTTGTCGCGGATGATTATGTCGCGCTCACGCAGCGCCCCAGCTATGCATCTGAGGCTGCATGGAAGAGCGAAGCCGAGCGCCCTCGATTTATTGAGGTCAATGGACTTCGTTTCCTCCGCCCGTACCAGAAGCGGGCTATTGTAGCGATACAGCAGGCCGTGGCGAAAGGCAGTGATCGCTTTCTTTTGGAAATGGCGACCGGAACCGGCAAAACGCTCACATCAGCTGCAATCATCAAACTTTTTCTTCGGACCGGAAACGCCCGCCGTGTCCTCTTCCTGGTGGACAGGCTGGAGCTAGAAGATCAAGCGCTAAAAGCCTTCAGGAAGGCGCTCGCGAACGACTACAAAAGCGTCATCTATAAAGAGAATCGTGATGATTGGCGTCACGCTGAAATTGTCGTCACCACCGTTCAGTCGCTCCTCTTCAACAACAAATACCAGCGGTTCTTTTCACCTACCGACTTCGATCTTGTCATCTCCGACGAAGCGCACCGCTCCATCGGTGGCAATGCCCGCGCCGTGTTCGACTACTTTATCGGCTACAAACTGGGTCTCACGGCCACGCCGCGCGATTACCTCAAGAAGTTTGTGAAAGAAAAGCCTCCGACCAAAGACCCTCGTGAGTTTGAACGCCGCCTGTTGCTCGACACCTACCGTACTTTTGGTTGCGATGACGGCCAGCCCACGTTCCGATACTCTCTGCTCGATGGTGTAAAAGACGGCTTCCTCGTCAATCCGACTGTCGTGGATGCCCGAAGCGAGGTGACCACCCAGCTTCTGTCTGACGATGGCTTTGTCGTTGAGTTTAAAGACGACGAGGGCGAAGACCAGAAGGAGACATACAAGCAGCGCGAATTCGAGAAGCGTTTCTTCTCCCCCGCTACCAATCAGCTCTTCTGCAAGATTTTCCTCGAAAACGCCCTGCGCGACCCCATCAGTGGGGAAATCGGGAAGTCCATCGTCTTTGCCGTGAGCCAGAACCATGCCGCCACATTGGCGCACGTCTTGAACGAGATGGCCGACCGCATGTTTCCGGGCAAGTATCAGTCCGACTTCGCCATTCAGGTTACCTCGCAAGTGGACGGCGCGCAGCAGCACACGATCAACTTCACCAACAATAATCTGCTCGGCTCCGCCAACTTCCTTCCCGCATACAAGACCAGCAAGGCGCGCGTTTGTGTCACCGTCGGCATGATGACCACGGGTTACGATTGCCCTGACATCCTTAACTTAGGGCTTTTCCGTCCGATCTTTTCCCCAACCGACTTCATTCAGATCAAGGGACGGGGTACCCGGAAGCATGACTTTCGGGAGCAGCTTTTCGACGAGACTATGAAAGAGAACGTCAAAGAGCCAAAGAAGACCGCATTCAAGTTATTCGACTTTTTTGCCAATTGCGAATACTTCGAGGAAGAGTTTGATTACGACAAGGTCATTAAACTCCCAAAGCCCCGGACCGGTAAAAAAGGAGAAGACGGCGGACTTGGTGGATCTACGGGCGCTTCTTACGAGCATCTCGGCGAGGACATTCTTTCGACCATCAAGGTGGAGACCATCGGTTACGACGGTATGAGGATTGACCGCGAATTCTATGCAAAATTTGAGGACGTCGTGCGGCAGAACGCCTTTGTTGCGGCTAGCGTCGAAGCTGGCCAGTGGGATCGCGTTGTCGACTACCTGAACAAAGAAATTTTCGACAAACCGAACGAGTACTACTCTCTCGAAAAATTACGGAAAGCCACGGGTGTGGATCGTCGACTCACACTCCGCGAAATCTTAGAAAAAATCTTCGGGCTCATTCCTCGCTTCAAGTCCAAGGATGATCTCTTGGAAGAGGAGTTCTCGAAATTTGTCGCTGACTACAAACCCGACGAAGCCGAGTCCATTCCGGCCATGAAGAACTATTTCAAGGCTTATGCCGCCAGCGACCAGATTCGTCACATCATCGAGTCTGGCCAACTGACCGACCTCGCAACGAATCCTGTCTTTTCGACGAGGGAATTTAAGGCTGTACCCGCGAAATACCGCACGCTCATCCCTGAATATGTCAAAGATTACGTCTCCCTGAATCAGTTCGTCGCGTAGGAACCAGAATGCTTGACACCAATACCAGACGCCGCATCGACACGGCGCGCGACATCCTCGTGGGCAAGGTCCCTGATCCCAAGTCGCAAGTTGAACAGATTACCATCGCCCTAATCTACAAGTTTATGGATGACATGGATGCTGAAGCCGAGGAGTTGGGAGGGAAGCGCAAGTTCTTTACCGGCCAGTTCGCGCGGTACGGCTGGGCCCAACTTATGCGCGCCGACCTCGGCGGTCACGAAATGCTCGGCCTCTACGCCGAAGGCATCACCAAGATGCCGGAGAACCCCGGCATCCCGCCGCTCTTCCGGGACATTTTCAAGAATGCTTACCTACCTTACCGCGATCCCGAGACGCTCAAGGCATTCTTGAAAATCATTGACGAGTTCAACTATGACCACAGCGAGCGCCTTGGCGATGCTTTCGAATATCTGCTGTCAGTCCTCGGCTCGCAGGGCGATGCTGGGCAATTCCGCACGCCGCGTCACATCATTGATTTCATTGTTGAGATCCTCGATCCGAAAAAGAACGAGAGCGTACTCGATCCGGCTTGTGGCACAGCAGGCTTTTTGATTTCAGCTTACAAGCACATCCTGAAAACAAACAGCTCACCCGAGGCGGTCGGATCAAAAAACATCGACGCGACGGATAAAGCGGCGCTGGATTCCTCAACAATCCCCCCGTCCCGTGGGGACTTGCTCACGCCAGACGAGCGCGGCAAGCTGGCGACCAACTTCAAGGGCTACGATATTTCGCCCGACATGGTTCGCCTCTCTCTGGTGAATCTTTATCTTCACGGGTTCACTGATCCGCATATCTTCGAATACGATACCCTCACCTCAGAAGAGCGATGGAACGAATTCGCCGACGTTATCTTGGCCAACCCGCCGTTTATGTCCCCAAAAGGCGGTATCAAGCCCCACCGCCGCTTCTCCATTCAAGCAAAGCGCAGCGAAGTTCTCTTCGTGGATTACATGGCCGAGCACCTCACGCCCACTGGACGCGCCGGAATCATTGTGCCCGAGGGTATCATTTTCCAGAGCCAAACCGCCTACAGCGATCTGCGGCGAATGCTTGTGGAAAACTCACTGGTAGCCGTCGTGTCACTCCCGGCAGGCTGTTTCAACCCCTACTCCGGGGTGAAGACGAGCATACTGATTCTCGACAAATCAATCGCACGGCAGAGCGAAGCCGTCGCCTTCTTTAAGGTCGAGAACGATGGCTTTGGTCTCGGTGCACAGCGCCGCGCCATTAAGGGAAGTGATCTTCCGCAGATCAAAGTCGAACTTAGCGCCTATCTCGGTGCGCTCCAACGCCAGCAATCTACCGCCGATCTCCGGCCTGCCCGCGGCTCAATCGTACCGAAAGAAAAGATTGCCGCTAGTGGCGACTATAACCTCAACGGCGACCGGTATCGAGAGGGAAGGGTTACAGCGTCATCATGGCCATTCGTTCCAGTAGGAAATGTGTTCCGAAAATCGGGTGAGACCGTTCTTCCAGCGTCACTCAATGGCCCGATCACTTATCTCGGGCTTGAAAATATTACGCAGAACACCGGGAATATTGTGGGAACACTCGTCGCGGAAAAGCCTGCTGATATTCAGAGCCTAAAAAACCTCTTCAAGCCCCATGACATTCTCTACGGAAAGCTCCGGCCTAATCTGAACAAGGTCTGGCTGGCGGACCGCAAGGGCATCTGCTCAACTGACATCTTCGTGATAGAAGCCATCGACGGCGCGACAGAACCAACGCTCTACGCTCACCTGTTCAGAGGCGCACGGTTCAACGATGCGGTAATGGGACAACTCAAAGGCGCCCAGCTTCCTCGGATCGGCTGGTCGTCGTTCGCCGCGCTTCAGATTCCCCTGCCGCCGCTGCAGGTTCAGAAGGAGATTGCGGCGGAGATCGATGGCTACCAGAAGGTCATCAATGGCGCACGGGCGGTTATCGACAACTATCGCCCGCACATTCCCGTTCGTCCCGATTGGCCAATACTCGAATTGAGTGAAATAACGACCAAGATAACCGACGGTGCACATTTCACTCCGACCTACGTTGAAAGTGGCGTTCCCTTCCTCCGTGTCACCGACATTACAGAAAGCAACACATCGAAGAAGTTTATTCCAAAGGAAGAGCATGATGAGTTGATCAAACGCTGCCACCCGGAAAAAGGAGACGTTTTGTATTCCAAGAACGGTACCATTGGCGTCGCAAAACTCGTGGATTGGGATTGGGATTTTAGCATCTTCGTCAGCCTCTGCCTTATCAAACCGAAGAGGGACGTGCTGAATCCGCACTATTTGACGTGCTTCCTGAATTCAGACGCGGCCTACGCCCAGGCGACGGCGAAGTCCAAGTCAGGTACGGTCACGAACCTACATCTCGTGGACATCAAGACGATTAAAATTCCACTTCCACCCCTCGCTGTTCAGGAAGCCATCGTTGCCGAAATCGAAGCAGAGCAAGAACTAGCGGCAGCCAACCGCAAATTAGTCGAGCGTTTCGAACAAAAGGTTGAAGACACACTTGATCGCATCTGGGGCGGAGAAGCCCCTGCCGTCACGTAGGTTGAGCGATGGAAGAAGCCGCCGAACTCGCCAACTATCTGCCACTCTCCTTCAAGACCCCGAAGGAGCAAGAATACATTGAGTTCCTCTGGGATGCTTTCGAGACGAACTACACCAACGGCAAATACCAGTTCGCCTTCCTCGCCTACCACATGCTCACGATGAGCTTCGTCTATTTCAACATCTGGCAGATCAAGCAGACGGAGCCGGGCGACTTCGAGAAAGGCCTCATCGGATTTGGGCGCGACGAGAAGGCCTTGACCGAGGCTACTTCGCCATTTGCGTTCAGCATTGTCCCTGAACGCACGATGCTGCGCTTCCTAAAGCTTATCGCCTGCGACAATGGAAAGATTGGCACCTACGTTAAACTAGTGGACGACCGCAACAATTCCGCTCACCCAAATGGCAACATCTATTTCAGTACCCAAGCTGCAGTGGACATCAAGATAGCCGAGATTCTCCGAGTGGTGGACGAGATCCAGGCGCATTCAAGACCAGTAATCGAGAGGTGCTACCGCGAATTTCTACTTAAGAGTCACGATCCTGATGAACGCGAGTATTCCGGAGCCAACGATCAGATTCGCGAGGCGTTGATCCACGCAAATTATATGTCTCAAAAGGACATCGCATTTTGCCTTTTGCATGATTTGAAGGATCTTCGCGGGCGTGCCGAATTCCCCAACGTTGAGACGCTTCACCAAGAACTCTGCGCGGCCTACAGAGACGCTTGATTGGCGACAGCAACGAAATCGAATCTGTTGGCTAACGAACCTCAAAACCAGTAATCATTTCTTGCTCCGATCATTTTGAGAACGTCGCGGCGGCTGGAAGGAGTTGGCCAACCGCCGCGACTGCCACCGTCGCCTCGCGCCATGGGAATCGAGGCCGCGGTGATTCATTTACGCAGCCTTCGTGGTCGTGATTTCCACCGGCTCACCAAACCAATAGCGGGACTCGCTCGTCGCCAGTGGCTCTTTTTTCATCTCATCGAAAACAGCGTTCGGAAAAACGCGGTCGAACAGTTTTGGGCAAGCCGCCCTGACGCGCCTATTACCCAGCGCACTGTCAAAATTTGTTGTGAGGTGCGTGTTGTGCGGTATCACGTCCATATCGACAATTGCGCGGCCCAATTTTTCGTATTGTTGATAGAGGCCGGCAAGGGCTTCAATCGCCTGGTCGAGCTGGCCTGCCAGGTCGACCCTCTGCCTTTTTAGAATGTCCGTCTCGAATTTCGCGAGGTTGCTCCGGGCCACCTTGACTTCGCGTTCGGCTTCGACCAACCGCTCGTTGGCCTCGATCAGCGCGCTGGCGAAATCTTTGAGATCACCAGTAGCGAGCTCATGTTCGGCGCGCGCCTTGGCGATTGATTCTGTCGCGGCCGTATTGCCCAATGACGCATTCAACGCGAACTGTTTCCGGAGGGCCTCCGCCTTGGTGCGTCGAGAATTTGCATCTGCAATCTTGGCTTCGATGGCTTTTATGTTTGATCGCCAACTTTCGGCGGTGTGGGACTTGTCAGTGATGGCTTTTTCTAATTCCGCTTTTGACATGATCGTGCTCCGTTGTTTTTGGTTAGTGCATCGGGCCATTGCGATGTTGCGAAATCCAAAACGTCGGCGAACGCCCCGGTACCAGCGGATGGGCTGCGACATTGATGGTGAAAGTTTGCGTGGCGACGGCCGTCGCCGAGATCACCGCGCTGACCGTGACCGTGATGGTCCCAGGCGTGGGCCCGGTCGTGATTCGCCCCGCGTGACAATCCGGCGGCGTCTCGAGCACGCCGATGCCATGCGGCGCCGGCAGCCCGGCGGCATCGTGATGCGTCAACGTCCAGGTCGGCTTTGAGACGAGCGGGAAATCGCTGCCGTCCAAGGCCTCAAGGTCGAGGTGGTAGACCCGCTTGCTGTTCACCCATTGCACAAATTCGGTCATCCAAAATTCTCCTAATCATCGGCCCATGAGGCCTTCATTAGCTGCGTCGATTCTCTCGATGGGCGCGCCGAGCTTTTCAAGCAGGCTGATCTCATCGGGATCCGTCACGATTTTGTCTTTCGAAAATTCGCGCCATAAGTGCTGGCCGCGATCGGGGGCGTAGTCGACAAAACGGGCGAGCAGGCGGAGGGCGTACCGTTGCTTCGTGTTCATCTCTGTCATCCGAATTTCCTTTTGTGGTCTGCGAGGAACGCCTGCCGCTCGGCCTCGGTCATGTCTTTCGCCATCTTCGGCTGCGGGGCATCATCGGCCGGCAGTGGCGGCTCATCAGCTGCTTTCCCGCCGCTCTTGATGATGGCGGCCAGTGCCACTGCCCGTTCGGCTTCAGTCATTTCGGAAGCGCGTTTCATCGCTCTATCCAGTTCATGTAAAAGCTTTGGGTTTTGGTGATATGCTTGCGCGCTCGCCACACGGCGATCGCCAGCGCCAGCACCAAGTCATCGTGTCGGCCTTCGCGGGCGTTGAACGTCAAGTGTCCGCTCTCGGTATATTTCACGCGGAAGTCCTGCAGCTCGCGCACCAGCTCGGCGGCCTCCGGCAACTCTTTTTGAATGTGCAGCCGGCCCTCATGGAGCAACGCCTGAAGCGCGGAGACCAGTGTCATCTTCGGCACCCTGTGAATGTCGCCTTCGCGGGTCTCATTGTCGCCGCCGGTGATCATCACGCCCGCAAAGCTCAATCCCGCCGCCGAGAACATGTCCGCAACCGGCCGGCCGACGCCGGTCTGGTCGATCGCCATGTCGATCTGGCCGCACCATATCGGGCGCTGAAGGAGCTGGCTGACGTGGCTGACGATGCTTGGATACGTGGTGCCGAGTGGAAGGCGTTCGAGGAAGCCACATTGGAAAATCGCTGGCTTTTCGTCCTTCCATACCGGCGCTCGACCCAAGATGTCTTGCGCCAAAAGGAAGCGAACCCGCCGCACCACAGTGACCGCGCTCGGGTCGTGGCTTTGGCCCAAGTCGAGCCCAAGAAAATACCGAACCTCTTCCTTTCGCACTTGGGCGGAATGGTCGAAGGTCGGGCGCTTGGCAACGTCAGGCGTGGGACGCCGGGCAACAACCTCAAATGAAGGGGCGAAAATCATCACGTAGTGCCATTTCGATTAAGACTGTTGAAAACGCGCTGGTGTTCTGGTCGACAAATTGGATTTCGTATTCCTGCGAATAGAGCAGCGGGCCAAGGGCCTGCAGTTCTTCCGCCAAAAACGCCGGTGCGATGCGCGCGCAATCGACACCCTTGACCGAGAACCGCGCCCAGTCCTCGCCACGTTCCCATTGTTCGTAGTACCAGCCTCTTTTCCCTGCGGGTGTCGATAACGCGATGAACCGGCCGGACGTCGTCGCCAGCATCGGGCGAACGCTGGCCAGCAGCTCGTCCGGAACGCGGGCGGCCTCGTCCATGATGACCAACGTGGCAGCGCTGTAACCGCGGACAGTCTTCTCTGAGCCCGGCAGGCTGATGATGCGCGAGCCGTTTGCGAGCTCCATGCGCGTCAAGCTTTCCTGTTCGGCAGCCGGCGCGCCAGGCAGTTTCTCCCAGAAGCCGTGTATCTTCTTGAACAGCTCGGTCGACTGCGGCTGGCTTGGCGAGATCACCACCACCATGGCCGGCGCGCCGTACAAAGCCTCGTGCAAGGCCACAATGGCGGTGATGGTGCTTTTTCCCCATTGACGGCAGCAGCAGACCAGCGTCTTTCGCGCCGTCGTTGTGAGCAATTGGGACTGGGTGGCGTCCGGGACGATGCCGCAATCCCGCGCCAGAATGCAGGGATCGAGCGCCCGCGCGAAGTCGCGGCCGAGACTGATACGCATGCGGACCTCCGTCGATACGCGGCTCACTGCGCATGCGGACCTCCGTCGACGACGACATGCTGCTGCGGGATAGCGTCCATGGTTCGCAGGGGCGGGCGCTGAGCGGCCTGTTCCTCAACCTGATGCAGGGTAGCCGCCACGGCGCGGCGCGCCTCTCCGTAAGGCTGCAAAGCCCGCAGGAGGGCCGCCCGCAGGTCGAGATATTCGGGCGTGATCAGGATCGAGATCGTTGTCTGGGTCGAGTGCGAGGCGAATTCTCCGAGATATTTGCCGACGAGCTCGAGGTTGCGGTGGATGCCGCTCGCCAGCTGCGCGACCAGGCCAAACTGCTCGATTTCCAAGGCGGCATCTTGCGCGAGCAGCAGCCGTGCACGTTGTGCGGCGAGGTTGCTGAGCAGCCCTTCAGACTCGTCGATCCGCAGTTTTTCCAGATCTTCAGCGGGTCGCAGCGCGTGCCCGGCCAGTGCGGCCTTGAGCTGCGGCGGCAATTTGCGCTTGTGGCGGAAGGCCGCCGTTGTGCTCACGCCATATTTCTTGGCAATCCGCGCCAAGGGCCGCCCAAGCGCGAGATCACGCTCGATCCGTGCGCGGTCAACGTGCTCTGTGATCGTGGATTTGAAAACTCGTTTAGCGCGAGGGCGCCGGTCTCTGCCGCGAGCCATTTGCGTGTAAAATCCTGCTACGGGTTACCCACTTGTTACCCCAAAATCCAAAATCTTCCAAACCAAACGCAGGAAACGCCTGCAAACGCTAACATTCTAGAACATTGAGCAACAGCTTAAGAAGCTGATGCCAGCGAAATTGAGGACGATGGATGCGAAGCGAATCACCGCGAGCGCCAGCGATGGCCGGGATGGCCGTCGAAATCCGTTGCGGAGGTGAAAAAAACAGCGTTGCGCCATGCGCGGCGGGTTTGGCCGCGGTCGACCACACCCGGAATCCGCCGCAACGGCGCAGCGAGCCAGGCAGACCGCAATGGCCGCGCGCGTTCGTTGCGGGAGGTCGAGCTGTGGTCGCCGAATCACCGCGAGCGCCAGCGATGGCCGGGATGGCCGTCGAAATCCGTTGCGGAGGTGAAAAAAACAGCGTTGCGCCATGCGCGGCGGGTTTGGCCGCGGTCGACCACACCCGGAATCCGCCGCAACGGCGCAGCGAGCCAGGCAGACCGCAATGGCCGCGCGCGTTCGTTGCGGGAGGTCGAGCTGTGGTCGCGAACCGTAATTCCTAGCAGTGCCGAAATTCAAGTCTTCCAGGATTCCGCTAAGTCTATCGAGAGGGTTTTCGCACCCGTAGCGCCAGCGAAGGGTCGGAAACCCGGCTTCCAACCGTAGGGGGGTATGGGGGGGTTGGAACACAGGGGGTTGGAAGCGGTTGGAAGCCGTTGGAAGGCGGGTTGGCATGGCGGTTGGAAGCGGTTGGCATAGGAATATTTTCGGTCCGAAGGCGGTTGGTACCCCATCGTGGTACCGCTGCGGCATTCGCACTACTCACACCCGGTTGCTGAAAAGCCATTGGTTCACCACCTCTGCGAGTTGTTTCCGTCCATGGTGAGCTACTTTCAACGGCGTCTTGGCATGAAGGGCGGCGATGACTTCAATCTGCTTTTCGCGGGGAAGTACGTTCATGAGGGCGCAATCCTCTAAAGTGTTAGGGGATTGGCCCGTCGTGACTCTGGCAAAACGCTCTGCAAAGCGTATATTACTCTGATGGTCATTCGCTTCGGGGCGCAATCCCGGGGTGTATGATCGGGGCCGTTGCGGCTGCAACCACAGCTGTCCCACTAGTTTGCGGAGGTGATAGGATTCGAACCTACGGAGCCCTGACGCCGCGAAGCTTGGGAGCCCTCCGGAGTGTAAATCCGGTGCATTAAGCCACTCTGCCACACCTCCGTGGCGAAAGAAAACCCGTTTAATCTGAAAAGGTTAGACGGGTTTTTAGTGTCTTATTTACACCGTATCGCAAAATTGCGATAAGCTGTCAAGTCCCTACTTGAATTCGAATCGCAAAAATGTGATATTTGGAATGCCGGTACTTTGGAAGATCCGGTGCTACGTTTCGGCACGAGGAACCGATGAAATTAGAACTTGGCACGACGCCCAGTCCGCGCGTGTTCGCGCGAAGTTTCGCGGCCGCCTTCGCTTCCTTTCACAAACGCCAAGATCGGGCTGGAAGCGTGAGCCGTTCGACATGCTGCACGGGTACGACATCGGGGAGATTCGATTCAACGCGGATGGTGTTGAGTATCGACCGTTGGGATTCTTTAGCCCCGGAATGATCTTCACAATCGTCATTTGCGCGACAGAGAAAGGCGGCAAATTCATTCCTAAAAATGCGCCCGAAATAGCTGAACAGAGAAAAAAGGAAATAGAGTCGGATGTATCCCGTTGTTGCCTCTGGTCACTCCCTTTGGAGTAATGAGCTTGTCCGTGATCTCACGGATGAGGAGTTTCGTCATGAGTATATGATGGACCAAGTTAGATCATTTATCGCTTTTCAGATTCGCGCTCTGAGAGAGCAACCTGGGCGGCGTTGGTCGCAGGGAGATTTGGCAAAAAAATCCGGCAAGACACAAAGTGTTATTTCCCGAATGGAAGACCCTGACTACGGAAAGCTAAGTCTGCAATCTCTTTTGGAGATTGCCATTGCCTATGATTTGCCGCTGCTCGTGCAATTTGTCGAATGGGATGATTGGTTGGCGCGCATGTCAAATCTTTCTCCGAGTGCCCTAAGGAAAAGAAGCTTTGACGCAAGCGGGCTTTCTAAGCCAATCACGCAAAGCGAGGCACAGCCAATACCAACAAAGACAATCGGCTTACCGGCCACAGCTGGCAATCAGGTGGTGCCTTACGGCTTGATGGGTTCAACCATCTCAACGATGGTGGATCTGAATGCTGCTCCGATGGTTGGATACACAGCTAATGCTGGTATGAACAGTTTGCTTACGGCCGCGCAAGTCACCGCTCGAAGCACTAATAGTGGTTCCGACCTTCAAAATACTTCCAGTAATTTTGGAGATGTAAACCCGACGACGTTACGTGGCATTCAGGAGCAACCGCAGCCGGCGTATGCCCAATGAAAATGATCGTTGCGATGCAAAGTATCGCTGCAATATCCGTCTTGTCCGATACTGTGATGCCGGAAAATGGATTATTGCAACAAGACCTAATCAACTTTGTGGGTGATCTCTATAATTTCGCGGTCAAGCCTCAAATTCCGCCAGGAATGGCCGGACAAGTATTTCCCGTGTTACTTTATCAAGCCGGGAAGGCAACTATCAACGATAGTACCTATCCCATCAATCAAATTGCCGTAGTTCAAAACGGAGATATTGTTACCGCCTCATCAACAGAGGTCGCCGATCTCATCTTGGATGATTTTTTGAGTAAGCTGGATAGTGGCTTGGGGTATAAAATTGGAGCAAGCAAACATAAGAAGAAAATGTATGTGAGCAATATGGTTGTTCAGTTTGATCGTCCGATTGAGCAACCAGATTCGTTGATTTCTAAAATAGGGAACTTACTCGACAAAAAAATACCGCGCCCTGAGAAGCCCTTCAATTTAAAGAGGCTAGCTTTTGGGAGCGGCGATTTTACGATGGCGCAGGTGATAACTATTGAAGCGATAGAAAATGCGGATTTCATTATCGAGCGGCGCGCCGCCGCGGATTACTCGGAAAATATATATTTTAGCAGCGCGCCGGCGACGACCAGCGAGCATTTGAAAATTCTCGCGCAAATTGAAGATGAAATTTTGAACTGAAAAAAAAGAGGCCGCCAACTGAGGCGGCCTTACTTCCGGGCGACCTTGCGCACTTGTTCACGCATGAGCGCGTGGTATCGATCGATTTGACCTGCCAGTCTCGCCCAACTTTGGGCGATCTCTTTCAGGGCCTTGGCCTCAGCCTCACTCAGCGCTGATTTCATCAGGCGACGGCATTCCGCCGCTTGATCCAAGCAGTGTTGCACGCTGTCCATGAACGGCGCCCCCGCGGGGTTCACCCCATGGAACAATATACCCCCTGGCATACCCCTAAATTCCACTCACTCCGTAATTTTATGGAGAACAGAGTAGTTTGCAGAGAACGGGCGGCGGCAACTTTGAGGCGCGTAAATGTCCCCGATATGGTCCTTTTGCGCCCGGTTCCTGAAACAAAGTTCCGACCCGCTAAGTAGTGTGCGGAAATCAAATTAGGCCACAAGGGGTTAAAACAGGCCAGTACCCCAGTGCGACTTGAGCGAGCGCCTTCAGGCTGATGGAAAATCCCCAGCCGCCGGTGTTCCTGAATGATGTGCTCAAATATTCATCAATGGTCTCGGCGGGTCGCCAATTGGGCCGGTCGGAATGCGGGTGGCTCCCCGGGGAGCACTCTGAGCTTGTGTAGGTCATGCTGTGGGTCATCCTCCGGTCAGTCCGCTTCGTTGGCGGTAAAAAGATCGGGCGCCACGATCAGGCGCTGGCGTTGCTTCGACGGTGGTCCGAAAGTGTCGACGATGATCCGCTTGGCGGTAAGCAGCCGTTCCATCGCGTTGGCGAGGGCGTCCGCGGTGCAGTCTCCGGCGCTTGGCATGGTCGCGAGTTCTTTCGGCGCATAGCCTACGGCCTTGTTGGGGGTGACCCAGCGGCGTTGCGCGTTCCGCTCTTCGAGCAAGCGGACAAACAGATCATCAAGGTTTTGATTTGCGGCGGCACGATACGGCGAGGCGGCACCTAGCTGATCGGTCACAAAGGTCAGGCCGTTCCAGCGCAGCTTGGTCTTCTCGCCGAAGCGGCCGCGGTTGTTCTTTCTCACTTCAAGTTCCCGGGCGTCCGGGTCGTCTCGCGCGGGATCTGACAGAAGCAGCATCGAGCGTACGCAGTTGCGCCAGTCGACCGAGTTGGCGGTACCGGTGCCGTCGGCCATGCCGCGGACTGAGGGGTGGTCGAGCAATACAATCGCGGTGGCGTGTTCCCGCGCGACCTTGCGCAGCATGGCCAGGAAGCTGCGAACCTGCCGGCGCGCGATCGCCTCGCCATCGAACACCGCAGCGATGGAATCGATGACCACAAGCAGGGGCTTGTTGGCTGCAATCCAGTTTTCCGTCTGAACTAACAGCGGCGTCTTCGTGACCTTGCCCGCGCGATCAGCGGTCGCAAGCCAAGTCGCGTCCAATTCCGGAAAATGCAGGTGCAGATTATCGATCGCGCTGGGATCGATGTTGCGGTGCTTGCAGATGCGTTCGACACGATTGCGGATATCATCTTCCGGCTCCTCGCAGGATAGAAACAGTACGGGGCCGCCCCCGCTCTCGACTATGCATCCCAGCCAATCGCCGAGGTTGGCCGACACCGACACCAACAAGCTGGTCGCAATTTCCGTCTTACCGCTGGAGCCGTTGCCTGCGAGGATGGTCAAGTCCCCAAAAGGAATGCGACCGCGCGCAAGCCACTTCTGCTCGATCGGCTCTTTGCCCTTCCAGGAAGCGGGCGTAATGGTGCTGATGGACGCGGGCGCCGGCGTCTCGGCACTCTCGGTTTCGGCTATCGTCCTGCCGCCGAACTCATCGAACGACTTGACCGGCGGCGTCACGGCGTCGCGCGCGTGCGGCTCATCGATGAAAATGTCGTAGCCGGGATCATTGCTCATGCGGGGCCTCCGCAAAGATCATCCGCCATGTCGGCGCCCTGGCGTCGCGGCAGGACGCGCCGCACCTCACGCCCGGCTGCACTCCAGCGCGCGCTGCATTCAGCCGCTGCTTCAGGACCAGCACGGCGGCCATTGTGATCGGGCGGATCGTTGTCGACCAGGATGGTCAAAGCATCGATGCCGGCGAGCACCGGGAATTGTCTGATTGCGCCGGCACTACCAAGCGCCCATGCCGGTCGAAAGCCGCGCATTCGTGCGGCGATCATGGTCTCGATGCCTTCGCCGACAGCGAGACCGTGCTCGACAAGGTCATCGGGATCGAGCTTGACTGCGCAACCACCGACGCGGCCAAGCATCCGTTTCGCGATCAAGATGCCGCCAGGCCCGAGCGCAATGCGGTGGATCGCCTTCGGCTCGTTCGTCACGATGCTGCGAAACAGCGCAATCAGCGCGGGATATCTTGTGTCGCCGAACGGGCAGGGCGAATAGAACCGCAGCGCGTGGTCATCATCGGGCAACTTAAGACCGCGTCTCCGCAGATACTGCTCGGCGAGTGTGCCGTTAACTTCCGAGGCCTCGGCCCAGATCTTGAGCGCGCGTTCGGTTTTCTCCTGGTCGCTTTCGCTTTCCTTGTTGTGCTCATGCTCCGTCGGCTTCTTCACCAGCGCGACCGGCTTGCGCTCATCGCCGCCCAATGTCTGGACTGCGGTCTGGAAGTCGCAGTTGTCGAGATGCTTCACGAGATCGACGACGTCGCCGCCTTTAGAGCAGCCTCGGCAATTCCAGACCTGCTTCGTGAGGTTGATCGAAAATCGGTCGCGGCCGCCGCATACGGGGCAGGGGCCGACACGTTCACCGCGACCGATGAGCTTGATCCCGCGGCGCGCGACCTCGTCCTCGATCCGCGTTGACTTCGCAGCGTCAATGATCATGCAGTGCCCCCCTCGCAAAAGCGCAGACGGCGGCGGGCGCGCTTTGGCCGGCCATCGGCGTCGCGCTCGATCAGGGAGATCCGGACAAAGGCGGCGCGGCCCGGCTCGAGCACGCAAGGCGGAAATTCGCCTTCGATCGGCAATCTGACGCGTTCGTTATTGTCGGGGTGCGCGACGAAGTAGGCGCGATCGTCATCGGCCCAGGGCGCGGGGCGTGCGTCTGCCGGGGAATAATTTGGATGACGGGGTTTACTGTGGCTCTGAGCTTCGCTATCTAAAGGCCGTTGGTGATGCCTGTTAGATATTGAAGCCAGCCGCTCCGCCAGAGCGGCTGGTTTCGCCTTTTTAGGTATCATGTGCTATGCGACCTCCCTGGGGTGGGTTGTCGCCCGGTGGTCCTCGAGGCCGCGTCAGGCGGGGGTAGATGGCTGCTGTGGGGTCGACCCCGCGTCGGCCAAGCGGCGGCCCGGCTGCGGCTTTGGCGGCTTTAACGGCGGCCTCCATTTCAAAATCTCAGCCCGGTTGTAATAGTGCCTGCCGTTTATCTCCACCGATCGCGGGAAATTCAGCGCGGGATTCTTGCGCCATCGCCACATGGTCATGATCGATACACCGCCGAGAAGCCTAGCGGCTTCGGGCTGGGTAATTCGCGTCTGAATGTCCAGGACGTCGCTCATTGCAGACCTCGCTATACCGATACGGAAAGTTATATCGGGCAAGCTGGCATGAAGGGCGGGAGCAAATCAAAAGGGGGAAAAAAATAAATTGAAACGCAAAAATTTCCGCCTTGTGCCTCAAGCCCGCGAAATGCGTTGGCTTTTTCGTCTTGGCAACGGGTCTTGGCGACGGCGTTTTTCGTCGTCGATGATGTCTTTGATGTAGGACAACTTGGGCGAATCATCGCCCATGACCGGGCGGACGACCGCTTTGAAGTATCTTACGCAAGGGCCTCCGACCTGTGCATTGGTCGACCAGCCGAGCTTCCCGCCGCGATCCGTCCACACCTTAAGCACGTCCACATAGAACGATTGTTTAGGCGTACGCGTACGGAACACGCGATCCACCGACATCACCGCCGCGAACTCACGCAGTTTCGTTAAGGCCGGAGGCACCCTTTCAATTTCCCGCGTAGTATGGGCCAGAAGGGCGGTCCCTGATGCGATCGCATCCGCAAGCTCGGCACTCAGTTTCTCAACGCGCTTCCACCGCTTCGACGTTTCGGCGAAGTGCCACTTAATGAAATTTGGCTCGCGGCTTCCGATCAAATACAAGTTTGCGGCATTTAGCAGCCGACGCCTCTCGAAGTCCGTCAACGAACCAGGGCGCACCTTTGCGACCTCGTTTTCGATCGCGGTCCACTGTTCGTAGCTGTAGTCAAAGCGCGCCGCTGTCACCGTGCTCACCGTCGTAGCCCGACGACATTGGTTTTCTTCTTGTTCGGGTTCGTGAGTGCGACGATCCAGTTGCTCCAGGCCTCGAGCGCGGCGCGCCGCTCGTCGAGATACTGAGCGCGGTTATAGATCGCGGCGACGCCTCTGATCGTGCCGGACGCGTGATTCAGGATTTTGTCGACGATGTGCGGCGCAATCTTCAAGTTCTCCGCCATCTTCGTCACGGCGGTACGGCGCAGATCGTGGAAGGTCCAATGCGGGATCTCGACGGGCAGCGCTTTGCGCTTGGGGATGCCGAGATGGCGCCTCAGCTCGTCGTCGGATTCGGGGAGGCCGAGCGCGCGCCGTCGCAGTCTAAGCATCGCCGCGTCGACCCGATCTTTAGCCCTCGAAAAGCCGCTGACCGCGTCGTCACCCGTCACGCTGAAGATCAACCCTCGATGTGGCTGCGGAAGGCTTTTGAGAACTGCCAGCGCGCCGGCGCTCAGGTGCACCTCATGGGCCCGGTTATTCTTTGCGCGCTCTTTCGGGATCGTCCAGACGCCCTTCGCAAAATTGATTTCCGACCAGGACATTTTGCTGACCTCGTCGCGGCGTTGTGCGGTCAACAGCAGCAATCGCGCGATCGGGCCGAACGGCCAGCCGATCTCTTCGGTCGCGCTCCAGAACCATCGGATCTCGTCATCGGACAGCGCGCGGTCGCGCGCCTCTTCCTTGACCGGAGCGACCAGGCCCTTCGCCGGGGACGTTTCGAGGCGGAGCTGCGAGATCGACCAGTTGAAAAAAGCCCGCAACCGCGAGAACGTCCGGTTGGCGGTGACGCCATTGCCGGCTGCGGCGATGTCGTTGATCAGCTTCAGGACGTGGCGGTCCCTGATGTCGCGAAGCGGCATGGCCCGCCAATGCGGAAGAACGTCGCGCTCGAGTTGGCGCTTGGTTTCGGCGTAAGTCGACGGCGCCATGTTCGTCGCCGCATACTGGCTGAAATAATCGGCGAGCACCGTCTCAAAGGTCTCGACCTCGGGGAGGGGATCATTGCGACGCGATCGCTTCTCGACCGCCGGATTGACGCCCAGGTCGACTTGGTTGCGGATCTCTGTCGCCTTGGTGCGCGCTGCCGCCGGCAGGAATTGAGGATAGGCGCCGATCGTGAAGCGATGCTGCTTGCCGTGCAGCCGGTAGAACAGCGACCAGGACTTCCGGCCGCTCTCCGAAACCCTGAGCGCGAGCCCGGGGAAGGTGGCGTCGAAAATCTCGACGCGGCGACCGCGCGTCGGCTTGAGCTTCTCGACATATAGGTCGGTCAGGACTTTGTGGGACATGCTGTTGCTCCGGGTAACGCGGTGACCCAAAACGGGGGGTGACGCGGGGGTAACAAAATCCCGGTTATGGGGTGTTATTAACACTCCAGCACAGTGTCTCCCAAAATCGAGGAAACGCAATAGCGACAGGGGTTTTTACGTTATGACTTGTTCGGCGGTGTGAGGCTTGTCAGCAGCCTTCCAAGCTGAATACGAGGGTTCGATTCCCTTCACCCGCTCCAATGTTTTCAGCGACTTAGCTGCCTTCGTGTCTCTACCGCCGCCGCCGATCAGCGGGAAGGGCGCATCATTCAGTCAACGACATGATATCCCCCATCGATGTAAATCGTATCTCCGGTAATAAGCCGTGCGGCGTCGTGGGCGAGGAACGCCGTCGCTGCACCGACGTCCTCAATGCTGACCAGACTGCGCGCGGGTGCCTTGCTCTTCGCCTTTTCGAGTAGCTTGTCGAATTCGGGGATGCCGGAAGCCGCGCGCGTAGCGAGCGGGCCCGGCGAGATAGCGTGAACCCGTATCCCTTTGGGTCCAAGCTCCGCCGAAACGTACCGGACGGCGCTTTCGAGCGCGGCCTTCGCTACGCCCATTATGTTGTAATTCTTCACCACGGTCTGGCTGCCGTAGTAGGTCATGGTGAACAGCGTGCCGCCTTTCTTCATCAACGGCTCTGCCAATTTCGCCATCCGAAGAAACGTCCAGCATGAGATCTGCAGGGTCGTGGTAAATCCTTCCAACGATACGTCGACCACGCGGCCATGAAGGGCGTCCTGAGGGGCGAAAGCGATGGAATGCACGACGAAGTCGAGCTTGCCCCATTCTTTCGAGACGCGGTCGAATACTGCTTCCATCTGCCCTGGCACCCTCGCATCGAGGGGCATCACGATCGAGGACCCCAGTGCCTGGGCCAAGGGGTCCACATGCTTCTTGGCCTTGTCGTTCAGATAGGTCACGGCCAGGTCGGCTCCGAACGCGCGGAACGCGGCGGCACAACCCCACGCGATCGAGCGCTCGTTCGCGATGCCGACGACCAATCCTTTCTTTCCCTCCAGCAACTTCGCCTTGACCGCGGGTATCAGATGAGCCTTCCCGTTTGTCGAGCCGCCCATCGGCTCGCCGCGTGCGTAGCGTTCTGCGGCGTCTTTCAAGACGGCGAACGCGTGGCGACGGTCTTTGGCCTCCGAAGTCCTGGCGACCTCCTGACCATTGACCTTCAACTGCCCTTCACCCCAGGGAGCCACATTGATCTCGAAGCGGTCTTTCCCGAGCGTGGTGAAGAATTGCTGGATGGTCGCGCCTTTCCCAACGGGCATATCCTTGTTGGGCTCCCAATTGACTTTCGCGAGCGGCATGCAAAATCACCTTTCTCCTAAGTTGTTTCGTCTGCATCGAATG
Organism: Bradyrhizobium erythrophlei; assembly: GCA_900129675.1. Lineage (GTDB taxonomy): Bacteria > Pseudomonadota > Alphaproteobacteria > Rhizobiales > Xanthobacteraceae > Bradyrhizobium > Bradyrhizobium erythrophlei_A. Next base: position 6,425,547 of record FSRD01000001.1, read on the forward strand.
GTCCGCTTCCCCGCACCATTGAGACCCCCGAGGTAAGCCTGCCGCCACTGCTCCTGCGGGTCCCACGAAACGCCGCCCGATAGATGAACCAGTAGACAGCGCCGACCAGGCCGGCTCCGCCGACGATGTTGCCGAGCGTGACAGGGACGAGGTTGTGCATGATGCCCGCGAGCGTTATCGCCGATGCATCGAAGTCGGCAGGAAGGCTGCCGGTTCGGGCCTCCAGCCACGCCAGAGGCAGGAAGTACATATTTGCCACGCAGTGCTCGAAGCCCGCGGCAATGAACGCCGACACCGGCAGGACGAGAGCCACGATTTTGTCGGTGACCGATCGACCCGCATACGCCAGCCAAACCGCCATGCATACCAGCAGGTTACACAGGATGCCTTTGATAAACAGCGTCAAGACATCTGGCTGAATCTTCGCGACGGCCGTATTCGCGACCGACAAGCCGACGCGGCCACCGTTCATGTCGAGATGATGAGATAAGAAAACGAGGCAGACCAATCCCAGGGCGCCGACAAGGTTACCAAACCAGACGATGATCCAATTGCGCAGCATCTCCCAGGTCGAGACCTCTCTGCTCGCCCACGCCATCACGATCAGATTGTTACCGGTGAAAAGCTCGGCTCCTCCGACCAGGACAAGCGCCAGCCCGAGTGAAAAAGCCAGTCCGCCGAGGACGCGTGCGATGGCGAAGCTCAGGCCAGCGTCGCTCGCAACGATGGTGTAGTACAAGGCGCCGAGCCCGATGCCGCCGCCGGCGACCACCGCCAGCATGAAAGAGGCTTGGAAAGGAAGGTTCGCCTTCTTCACTCCGACCTTCTCGACCGCCTCCTTGATCTCGGCCGGACTGTAGGCATTCAGATTGAAGATCGGAGGTGATAGCGGCTCGGATGCTCGATCGCCCATGGCTCGTCCTCGTGTCCTGAGCAGCCGCGAGATGCGGACGATCAGCCCCCGGTGTTTGCGACAGTGAGAAGACCGACAATTTGCGCTGCGATCACCTTCACCAGCGTCATCGAGGGAAAGATCATGGCGTAGCCGATGTCCGGCCGCTCTGTTGGCGCCATCTTCGTGGAGTAGACGAGAATGGCCGGGTTTCCCGTGGCGCCCGATGCCACGCCGACGAGATCGTCGTACGGGATTTTCAGAACGTAGTGGCCGACCAGCAGGACGATAAACACGGTCGTCAATAGAACCGCGACGCCAATAAAGAGCATGGTCAGTCCGGATTCCGCGACGGTGCGGACGAAAGGCTGTCCGGCGTTGACGCCGACGGTAGCGAGGAACATTGCGAGACCGAAATTTCGAAGAACGATATTGGCCGGCAACGGCATGGTCCAGAGCATCGGGCCGGTGCGGCGCAGCTTGCCGAGGATAAGCGCTACGATCAGCGGTCCGCCGCCGATACCGAGCGTCACCACTCCGACTCCAGGAACCGGAATCGGGATAAGCCCAAGCAAGACGCCTAACACCATTCCGATTCCGAGCGAGACGTAGCTGAATTCGGCCGCAGCCTTGACCGTGTCGCCGAAGTGGCGCCGAATCTCCTCCTTTCGGTCGGGAGGCGTCAGGACCCCGATCCGGTCGCCAAATTCGAGCATCAGATCCGGCGCCGGCACCAGGTCCGCATCATAGCGACGGACATGCAATAGGTGGGTCGGATAGCCGGCTGGCATGGGAAGACTAGCGAGGGGCACTCCGACCACGCTGGCCTTCCCGACAAAGACTCGAATGTAATCGAGATCGGCGCGGTCGCTGGCCAGGCGGCCAGGCTCCAGTTTTCCAAGCGTGGCGGCCGCCCTGGCAATTTCTTCATTCTGCTCCGCGACCACGAGAATGGCATCTCCGGCGGACAAGACAGTATCGGCGGTAGGAACGAAGTTGCGCCCGGCCTTTCGAACCATCGTGACCTGCACACCGCTGAGTGCCCCCGTCGTCAGCTCGTCGAGTCTCTTTCCCGCATAACCTTCGCCGATCGAGATTTCGCCCATGTGGAATCGCTGCGTCTTGGCCGGGAATTTCGGCTTCACCACGCGCGTCATGAAGTAGATGCAGAGGATCGGACCGATGACCCCGAAGGGGTAGGCGATGGAGTAGCCGATCGACGGGTCCTTGTTCTTGACGACGTCAAGCGCGGCCTGAAGCGACGCTGTGCTCGTCATCGATCCGGCGTAGATGCCCAGGGTATGTCCGATCTTGATCCCGAAGATGTGCCCCAGGCCGAGTGCAACGAACAATCCCGCCATACAAGCGACAAATGCCAGCAGATTGTACTTCTGCCCGACGCCGACCATGCCTTCGAAGAACTGCCTGCCGTAGAGAATCCCGATCCCGTACAGGAACATGATCAGTCCGGTCAGCCCGATCGGTCCCGTGATCTGGGCTTTGGGCGCGAACGCACCGATGGCAAGGCCCACGAAGAGAACGGCACCGACGCCGAGAGAAAATCCCCCGATGCTGATCTGGCCGACCAGGTAGCCCAATCCGATCGCGAGAAATGCCGTCAGTATCGGCTGGCTTCCGATGATCTCGCGAGCAAGGTCAAGCATGTTTGTTCTCCCCCGGAACCGGTTGTCGTCAACGCACCTGGCAGCCTGCCGCGCGAAACTGCTCAATGACCCGATTCACCAGGTCCCGGCTGGCGGAGGGAGTGTTGAGAAGCTTGTAGTCGAGCCCCATCGCCTTCCACTTGAAGGAGCCCATCTGATGGAACGGCTGTACCTCGACCCATTCGACGTTCTTCATCGGCGCGACGAATCGAGCGATGCCGTCGACGTTGGCGGGATCGTCGGTCTCGCCGGGGACGAGCGTGAAGCGCACCCACACCGGCTTGGATAGCGAAGCCAGGCGTTCGGCGAAGCACAACGTCGGCGCGAGGTCCCGACCTGTCACTCGACGGTACGTGTCGGGATCCGAGCTCTTGATGTCGAGCAACACGAGATCGATCGCCGACAGGTAGCTTTCGTCGGCACGATCCCCCAGAAATCCAGAGGTCTCAATGGCCGTATGCAGACCCAATTGCTGCGCTCCGGCGAATATCCGCCGGGTAAACGCAAGCTGCACCATCGGCTCGCCGCCGGAAATGGTAAGTCCGCCACCAAGCGGACGAAGTGCAGGCGCGAAATCGCCCAGGCGACGGAGCACGTGATCGGCCGAAACGTATGTCCCATCCTTCAGATGCCAGGTGTCCGGATTATGGCAGTACGTGCAGCGCAACAGGCAGCCGGAGACGAAGAGCACGACGCGCAGACCCGGCCCGTCATATCGGGACGAGGTTTCGTAGGAGTGGCAATACCCGAACGCGCCTTGCTCATCCTTGAACTGGCCTTCATCAGGGGCGTCGGGTGAAACCCCAACCCGGAGGTCGTAACGGCTTCCGGGTTCAAGCGGGTGCACCGTCGACATCGTGGACCTCGAATCAGATTTGGCCGTGGAAGGTACGGCTGATCACATCCCTCTGCTGCTCTGGCGTCAGGCGAACGAAGTTCACGGCGTAGCCCGACACACGGATCGTGAGCTGCGGGTATTTGTCGGGATTCTTGATCGCGTCCTCGAGCGTCTCCTTGTCGATCACGTTGAGGTTCATGTGGAACCCGCCGCGATCGAAGTAGACGTCGAACGCCTTGACTGCCTCATCCAGAAGCTGACCTTCGGACAGGTGTGCCTTCTGAGGAGCGACGGAGACCGTGTAGCTGATCCCGTCCTGCGCATCCTTGTAGGGGAGCTTCGCCACCGAAAGGCATGAGGCGAGCCAGCCATGACTGTCCCGGCCATGCATGGGGTTTGCTCCGGGGCCGAAAGGCTCGCCTTTCCTGCGTCCGTCCGGGGTATTTCCTGTGGCCTTGCCGTACACCACGTTTGAGGTGATGGTGAGCACACTTTGCGTATGGGTTGCGTTTCGATAGGTCGGGTGTTTGCGGATCTTCCCCATAAAGTTCGTGACGATTTCGGACGCAATCTCGTCGACGCGGTCATCATTGTTGCCGAACTGCGGCGTCGCCTTGTTGCCCTCGTTCTGATAATCGACGATCAATCCGTTCGAGTCGCGTGTGACACGGATCTTTCCGTACTTGATCGCGCTCAGGCTGTCGGCGACCACGGACAGGCCGGCTATTCCGAATGCCATCGTTCTCAGTATGTCGCGATCGTGAAGCGCCATTTCCAGGCGCTCGTAGAAGTACTTGTCGTGCATGTAATGGATGCAGTTCATGGCATGCACGTAGGTGCGTGCGAGCCACTCCATCGTCGTCTCAAACTTGGCCACGACGTCGTCATAGTCGAGAAATTCGCCGGCCACCGGCAGCGTTTGAGGCGCGACCTGGTCGCCGGACACCTCGTCACGGCCGCCATTGATCGCGTAGAGCAGCGCTTTCGCCAGGTTGACGCGGGCGCCAAAGAACTGCATCTGCTTTCCGAGACGCATCGCCGAGACGCAGCAGGCGATGCCGTAGTCGTCGCCCCAGAATGGTCGCATCAGATCGTCGTTTTCGTATTGCAGCGAGGACGTGTCCCGGCTGACCTTGGCACAATAGCGTTTGAAGGGCGCGGGCATATGGTTGGACCATAGAACCGTGATGTTGGGTTCCGGCGCCGGGCCGAGATTGTAGAGCGTGTGCAGCATTCGATAGCTGCTCTTGGTCACGAGGGCACGGCCATCCAGATCCATGCCACCGACGCACTCGGTCGCCCAATAGGGGTCGCCGCTGAACAGCGCATCATAGTCAGGGGTACGGAGGAAACGGACGATGCGAAGCTTCTGCACCAACTGGTCCCATAGCTCCTGGGCGCGGGCTTCGTCCAGTGCGCCTTCCTTGAGGTCCCGCTCGATGTAGATGTCCAGGAAGCTCGAGATGCGTCCGATCGACATTGCCGCGCCATTCGCTTCCTTGATCGCGCCCAGATACGCGAAATAGGTCCACTGGAAGGCCTCCTGAGCATTCGTAGCCGGCTTCGAAATATCGTGATCGTAGAGCTTCGCCATCGAGGCCAGATCCTCGAGTGCGCGGATTTGTTCGGATAGCTCCTCCCGCAGCCGGATGATTTCGTCGGTTGGCCACATGTCATTGATTTGCGCCCGCTCGTCGTGCTTGGCCTCAAGAAGCCGGTCGACGCCGTATAAAGCCACCCTTCGATAGTCGCCGATGATCCGACCACGGCCGTAGGCGTCCGGAAGACCCGTGATGATGCCGGACCTTCGGCAGTTCATGATCTCCGGCGTATAGGCATCAAACACGCCGTCATTGTGCGACTTACGGTACTTTGTGAACGTTTCGTGCACAGCCGGGTCGGGTTCAAAGCCTGCCGCCTTCAGGCCTGCCTCGACCATCCGCAACCCGCCGAATGGAAAGATCGCCCGCTTGAATGGCTGATCGGTCTGCAGGCCTACGACAACCTCGTTGTCTCGATCGATGTAGCCAGCCTTGTGGGCCAACATGGACGATGGGTTTTTTGCATCGACCGAGAGTACGCCCTTCTTTCTTTCGTCGGCGAAGTACGGTTGCAGTTTTGCCCATACAGCCTTTGTGCGCTGCGACGGCGCTACGAGGAACTCCTCGTTGCCAAGGTAGGGAGTAACATTCCGGACGATGAAATCGCGAACGCTGATGGAAGTGCGCCAATCGCCTGCCCGAAAGACTCTCCAGCAATCTCCGGCATCCACATCCTTCCTAAGAGCTGCGCTTGCTTTCATGGAGGCCTCCATCGCAATCATGTTCTTGATTTGCTTGGCTTCGCGGCCGGACGCCAGGAACACGCTGCATCCACTGCTCGCTGAGTGAATTGCTAGGAAGCGGCACGCAGTTTCTATTGATCTAAGTCAAAGTCGTGCGACTTGACCTGCCAGAGTGTGTACGTGCTTGGCCAAGCAGCCGGCGCGAGTTATGCAGCCAAGGATCGGTCAGCTTTGCTGTCCCGGCTACCGGATAATTTGCGATCGTATCAACAGTCGTATTGGCCCGGAGATTGGAACCTGACATCCGCTGGTTACTTGCGCGCCATCTGCTCAATGGGTTCCGGACGACGGTCCGGTCACTGCGTTGCAGAGATGCCGTGGGCATGTCGCAAAACAGCAGCTCAGCAAAGACTGGAGTGCAGCAGAGACTAAGATAGCGAGTTCGCGCTGGAGGCATTTGAAGTTATACTCCGAGTTGTCGGAGTGCTGTCCGTTCGTGGGAGGTTCGGATGGAAAAATCGTCATCGCAAAAATCGTCATCGCCAAGCAGTTCATCGGCCTATCTTGAAAATCTGATGAGGGCCGGCGAGCTATCGATGAAGCAATTTGACGATGCGATCGCCGCGGCAATGGGAGTAGACGGCGGTCGCGCGACGAGTCAGGGAACGTCGCCGTTTGCGATGTATCCCGATTACGTGACGCAGGCTTGGCGGCTCTGGAATGCGAGCATCGTCAATGCGTTCACTGCGGGTGCGACGTCGAGCATTCGGCCCTCGCGAGGCGACAAACGGTTCAAGGACGACGCCTGGCATCAGTCGCCTTATTACGATCTTCTCAAGCAATCCTACCTGCTCACCTCGAAGCAATTGTCCGATCTGGTCGATCAAGCCCAGGTCGATGATAAGTCCAAGCTGCAGCTTCGATTCTATGCACGGCAATTCGTTGATGCGATGAGTCCGTCCAATTTTCCCGCGACAAATCCCGAGGTCATTCGAACCGCAATCAAGACACGCGCAGCGAGTCTGGCGGCCGGGATGCAGAACCTGATCGAGGATATCCAGAAAGGGCGCATCACCCGGGTTGATGAATCCGCCTTTGAGGTCGGCAAAAATCTTGCGGCAACGCCAGGATCGGTCATCTTCGAGAACGAGCTGATCCAGCTCATCGAATATACGCCACAGACAAGTGACGTCGAGAAGACTCCGCTTCTGATCGTGCCGCCTTGCATCAACAAGTATTACCTGATGGACCTCGGCGCGGGAAATTCGTTCGTTGAATATGCAGTCGCTCAAGGCCATCACACCTTCCTGATCTCATGGCGCAGCGCGGTAGCCGAAACCCAGTTTCTGACCTGGGACGACTACCTGACGCTTGGACCACTCAAGGCAATCGACGTTGTGCGCGAAATTGCAGATGTCGACCAGCTTCATGTGTTGGGCTTTTGCGTCGGCGGCACGATTTTGAGCTGCGCGGCCGGAGTGCTGGCCGCTCGCGGAGAACACAAGCTTGCGACCATGACGCTGCTGACCACAATGATCGACTTTGCCGATCCCGGGGAAATTGGGCTGCTGATCGACGAGAGTTCAATCGCGTTGCGCGAGGCGATGATCGGAAGAGGTGGCATCCTGCCGGGGAAGGAACTGGCCTTTACCTTCGGGACGTTGCGCGCCAACGATCTGATCTGGCGCTATGTCGTCGAGAACTATTTGAAAGGCGCGACGCCTGAAGCGTTCGACCTGCTGTACTGGGATTCTGATAGCGTCAGCCTGCCCGGTCCGATGTACTGCTGGTACACGCGCAACACCTATCTCGAGAACAAGATCAAGGAGCCAGGCAAGACGACCCAATGTGGCCTGCCGATCGACCTTTCGAAGGTCAGAGTGCCGCTCTATCTATTGGCGTCCCGCGAGGACCATATCGTGCCTTGGCAAAGCGCATACCGGTCGAAGGATCTAATGGGAAGAGATCCGCACTTCGTGCTGGCCGCCAGTGGTCATGTTGCTGGCGTCATCAATCCGCCCGCTCGCAACAAGCGCAGCTATTGGCTCAATGACAACATCGATCGCGATGCGAACAATTGGCTAGAGGAGGCCCAGGAGAAGCCGGGAAGCTGGTGGCCTGATTGGGACACCTGGATGAAGCGTTATTCAAGCGGCACCACTCGCGCTCCGGCACGGCCGGGAAACGCCAACTTTCACGTCATTGAACCCGCGCCCGGACGCTACGTGAAGCAAAAATCGAATTGACGATCGTCTAAACTGAAACGTGTAACCAGAATGTCGCACGGGTCTATGAATGCGGTGTCGGCACACGACGAACTGGAGCGCGCGAAGCGCGACGAAGTGCCCAGCTATGCGCGGTGCGGGAGGCACGGCGCCAGCTGGATGAACAAAAACGCGGACGCGCCACTGGCAACTGACCGAGGCCGACCTCGACAGCGTCAGAGCTGATCTGACGGAGCAAGGGCGCATCGTGCTTGCAAAAGGCGTCGGGCGAAGCAACGAAGATCGACCCGCAAGGACGCCAGATCGGAGGCCAGCCGCTCAAGGTCGTGCGCGACTTCCTGCAACGTCACGACAAAGCTGATTCTGGTGCACTAAGCGGACCCGGCATTGCAGCCGGTCGTGTCGGCTCTGGCGCAGCGGCCGACGTTCTGATGGGCAGCGATGGCGGAGATCGACGTCAAAGCGAAAGAAACGCCCAGACAGCAGCGCCGCATAGACCAAGAAACCAAACAATTGAAAACCAGAACAATAGGTCGTCTCGTGACATTCAGGCTCCGGCAAAGCCAGTTTGGCGTCTGGGCTTGTGCCCATATACCGGAGGGATGACACGCAAATCTTGTTATCGCGCGCCAAGAATTTAGGATTTCTCGCCGAAAATCCCGGAGAGATGCATTTCAAAGATGCCTTCAGGTTTCTTTGAGCTAACAGCCGGGGTTGCCCGACCTCAATCGCCGCGCTGCCGCTCGCCGTCGGTCTTGTCAAGGGTTCCCGCCGTTATCGGCACGCCATGCCCTCTCGCCGGAACGCAATTGGATAGTCGGAATTCTCTTGGCGTCATTCCAGTCCATCGTTTGAAGGCGTGGGTAAAGGAGCTAACTTCCTGATAGCCCAAAAGCCAAGCTATTTCGGTGACAGGTAATTCGCGATCGCCGAGATAGCGTTTGGCAAGAGCTGACCTCAGCTTGTTGAGTATTTCGGCGTAAGTTCAGACCTCCTGACATAGCCAGCCTCTACGACTGAATTGACTCGGCTTTCGGCCCGCTGGGGTGCCGGTTGGTGCGCACCAATACCTGTCCGGTTTTTGCGACTGCCAGGACGGAAGTTTTTGATACGACTGGAAGATTTTACGATGGCTTGCGCACCCAAGCCTGTCCGGTCTAGCTCCGCCCATGAGCACTCAACAAGCCTTGGCGCTGCCGTCGCCGGCGCCGTCCAATATTGTGGTCATCAATGCGCGCTGCACCGTTCGGATCGAAGCGGATCAGCGGGTGATCGTCGTCGCCGGACTTCCGGTGCACCACTATCGCGCCGAGGACGCGGTCGCCGAGGCTTATGCGATGGTGTTCTTGGTGGAGTCGGGCTTTGCCCAGCAGACAGACGTGGCGCGGGCATTCGAGCGATCGGTGCGCACTGTTCGGCGCTACCAAGAGCGCTATGCGCACGGCGGAATGGCTGCGCTCGGTAAAGAGGAAGGGTGGCGTCGTGGCCGACGACGTCTCTCCGGGAAACGTCTGCGCAGCATCGAGATGTTAAAATGCCAGGGAATGAGCAACCGTGCGATCGCGCACCGGCTGGGTGTCAGCGAGAACGCCATCCGCAAGCTGGTGGGACCATCTAAGCGCGAGAGCGCACAGCTTGCGTTGGCCGCGATCACGCCCACCGCGGAGAAGCCGGCGACAAAGGCCGTGCCATCCGCGACGCCGAGCGGCGAAGATGGAGATCACGCCAGTCGATCGGCGGAGGAGCACTCAGGGGACCGCGATCCGATCACCGCGCCTGAGGCCGCAAACGACGATGAACCGGTGCCGATGAGCCTCGACAGCGACGCTGACGATCGGACGTTTGATCGGCAGCTCGCTTATCTCGGGCTGCTCGATGATGCTGCACCGCTGTTCCGCGAGGGGTCCTCGGTTCCCGGTGTCGGTGTGCTGTTGGCTCTCCCGTGTCTGGTCGAAAGCGGGCTGTTTCGGATCAGCCGCAAACTCTTCGGTGAGATCGGCCCGGCTTTCTACGGCCTGCGCACGACGTTGCTCACGCTACTGCTCATGGCGCTGCTACGCATCAAGCGCCCCGAGCATCTCAAGGAGAAAGACCCTGCCGCGTTCGGCAGGCTCCTCGGTCTCGACCGCGCCCCGGAGGTGAAGACGCTGCGGCGGCGCCTGACCCGCCTTGCTGCGCACCATTGCGCCGAGCAGCTCGGCGCGGAGCTTGCGGGTGTGCGTGTCGATCGGCGCGGACATCTCATGGGGTTTTTGTACGTTGACGGCCATGTGCGTGCCTATCACGGTCAACGCGCGATCTCATCAAATGCTTATGTGGCGCGCCGCCATTTGGCTATGCCCGCCACCACCGACTACTGGGTCAACGATCGCTCGGGCGACCCGTTGCTGGTGATCACCGGGGAGGTTGACGCTGCATTGACCAAGGCTATGCCCCGTCTGCTTCGCGAGGTTCGGGAGGTGGTCGGGGAGCGGCGGGTCACCATTGTCTTCGATCGCGGCGGCTGGAGCCCGAAACTGTTCGCCGCAATGATCAAGGACGGCTTCGATGTGCTGACCTACCGCAAGGGCCGGTGCCGTCGCATCAATGAGCGGCGCTTCGTCCGCCGTCGCGCCGTGCTCGACGGATGCTCGGTTGACTATCTTCTGCATGATGGGCCCGTGCGTTTCCTCAAAGGCAAGCTGCGCTTGCGGCAAGTCACCCGCTTGTGCGACGGCGGCCATCAGACGACGGTGATCACGAGCCGATGGGACCTGCGCGACATCCAGGTCGCCTATCGCATGTTCGAGCGCTGGCGGCAGGAGAACTTCTTTAAGTACATGCGAGAAGAGTTCCTGCTTGATGCGCTCGTCGACTACCAGATCGAGCCGGAAGAGCCTACCCGCACCATCCCCAATCCCGAGCGCAAGACTTTGGACAACGAGATCCGTACGGCCCGCGCCGAGGTCGCCAAGCTCGAACGCGAATTGGGGGCCGCGGCCGCAGCCAATGCAGAACACCGCCGGCCGACCATGCGTGGCTTCAAGATTGCCCACGGTAAACTCGGCAAGCAACTGCGCAACGTCCGCGCGCACTTGAGCCGGCTGCTCAACCAGCGCCGCGACGCTCCCAAGCGCGTTGAAGTCCGAGAGGTCAACGATCGCGTATTGGTCAAGCTCGCCACGGAGCGCAAGCATCTGACCGACATCATCAAGATGGTAGCCTATCAGGCCGAGAGCGATCTGGTTGCACTACTGCGACCTCACTACGCGCGTGTCGATCAAGAGGGGCGAACCCTGCTGCATGAGCTGTTCGCCACTGCAGGCGATATCCACGTCTCAGACAGCGAGCTTACTATCACCTTGGCTCCACTCAGCTCGCCGCATCGCACGCACGCCGCCCAGGCGCTCTGTGAGGTCCTCAATAAAGCGGCAACCATCTTCCCCGGCTCTCGCCTGCGGATGCACTTCGAAATCCGCCCGCCGCGGCGCATCGGGCTTGCCTTTCCCGGCTCGCCGGTCGAGCGCAGCGCCGCCTCGGCTCGTGCCCCGGCTCCCTGACCGGAGCTCAAACCGGACATTTTTGCACTCCCTATGTCAGGAGGTCTGAAGTTACACCCTCGTCACGAAGCTTCCTAGATAGCGTACGCGAACTCATGCGAAGCTCGCGCGCGACTTCCGAAATTCCGGCTCTCCCGTGAGGAAGCAATTGCGGCATTATTCTCTCCACGCGTGAATGATTGCTCGCGCGCAATTCCGGCTGGCAAGCAAGCGCTTCTTCTGCGTACCGCCGCAGCAACTTGTTTAGATAAGTGTCGCGACCGACAATCGGCAGAGAAGCAATCGACGCCGGAAAAATTATCTCATCAGCATCGGCATCAAATTCAACATCGGTTCCAAAAAAGGATTTGAATTTCATCGGCGAGCCAGCCCTGGAATGTCTGACTTTCAATCGGCGCGCTGCTATTCGACTGTCTGTGAGCTGTCGGCATATACGCATCAGCGTAACCAGCCAAAACTCGATCTGATGTCGATCGGAGTCCCGGTCTACGTTCACGTAGTCGATAGCGATGTCCGCCGTTCCATCCAATTTGAAGCGCAGGCGGGCCCCGTCAGTGTTAATTCTGCTATAGCGTTCGGCGTTACGAAGAGCATCCGCGAGTTGTTCTGAGGATGCCATCACATAATAAACCAAACCAAGCTCGCGCAGGTCGAAGCTCCGTGCCAAATGAAATCCGAGAAAATCATCTCGAAGTTCTTCGGCTGCCAATTCCAGGAGTTTGATCTGGGTGCGCACCTCAAGACGCGCAGTTGGATCGTCGGCTTCCTCAAGTCTCAACCCCGCTTTCGACAAAACAGCCTTCACGTCCTTGCCTAGCTCGCGCAGTCGCGCGCATGCCAGACGAGCGATCCCACCAGTGGCGCTCGGTATCGAGCGGAAATCCTTGGGCTTGCTAGAGCGCATGCGCACGGCTCCATCTCCCAACAGCGCGTACTGCGCCCTTCAATGCAAAAAAGCGCGAAATCCAACACTTACTGCTGATCACCTTTTATTGGCCTTGGTCGCCTGCGTTGACGAATTCTTGCAAAAATACTGAGCAGTCAGCCTCATTGGCTTGTGTGTGCAAGGCCTCTGATCCATTGCATTCACGACCGCTTCACGTCTGGCCTCAAACCGTGACAAGGCCATCGCGAAGATGATCCCAACAATGAGCGTCAGCAGGCCAAGCGTGGGACTTTCCAACGTCGAAATATTGGTGCCACCTCGACCCTCATTTCGTATTCCGAGCTGTCAATCTAACTAGCTAACCACGAAGATTGCGCCAAGGCCGACTAGGAACAGTGTCAGAAGGGAATAGCTCTACAAATCGATCCATGATGACAGCGCGTTGTCGCCGATAAGGACTGCGGTAAGTTACGTTCGAAGAAGAGCCCGCTGGAGGGCCTGCCTGCGTTAGCTGTCTGGCACCATGGACATGGCAAATTCCTATACACGCAGCCGCTGCCACGTTGATCTGCATCAATAGATATGTCGTCGTGATCAAATCATTTGGAGCCGCAGAAGCTTGGGAAACGGTCCCAAGATGCGTCGCTAGACGATCGATTCCATGAAACCGGCATTGAGAATGCCAGCATTTATGGAACGGGAAGCATGTTGGTGGATTCCTCGTTTGAGAAGAGCTGAACGAGGAGCGAGATCATGGCAACATGGCGGCGAGCGCTTGAGGTGGTGATGACAGATGAGGACGTTTTGCGTCTGATCAGCATTTCCCGGTCCCGCACCGAGCCGGCGAGCCGGGTGCAGCGTGCGCAGATGCTTCTGGCCTATAGCGAGAACCCGTCTTTTTTTGCCGTTGGACAGCGGGTGGGGGTGCATCACCAGACGGTCCAACGCTGCATCGAGCGGGCGCTGGCCTATGGGCCGTTGATGGCGCTTGATGACCGACCCAGACCGGGCAAGGAGCCAACGATTACGCCGGAGGCCAAGGCCTGGCTGGTGTCGTTGGCGTGCGACAAGGCCAAGGATCACGGCTATCCGCACGAGTTGTGGACGACGCGTCTGCTGGCGCGCCATGCGCGCGAACACGGGGCGGCAGCGGGACACGGATGCCTCGCCAATCTTGTCCAGGGCACGGTGTGCAAGATTCTCGGTCAAGAGGAGATCAAACCGCATAAGGTACGTTACTATCTGGAACGCCGCGACGCCGAGTTCGAACAGAAGATGGCGGAAGTTCTGTGCGTCTATCGCGAGGTCCAGGTCCTGAAAAAGGCCGCGGCCAAGGCGAAGAAGGCGAAGAAAAAGCCTAAAACATCGCGCAAGCCGGTAGCGATTGTCTCCTACGACGAGAAGCCGGGAATCCAGGCGATCGCGACCACGTCGCCGGATTTGCCGCCGGTGCCTGGCACCTACGCGACATTCTCACGCGACCATGAGTACAAGCGCCATGGCACGCTCAGCCTGTTGGCCGGGATCGATCTGCTCACCGGCAAGGTCCACGCCCTGGTCAAAGACCGCCACCGCAGTCGCGAGTTCATTGAATTCCTCAAACTTCTCAATGCCGCTTACCCGGCCGGTACAGCGATCAAGCTGATCCTGGACAACCACTCGGCACATATCTCCCGAGAAACCCAAGCTTGGCTCGCTACTCAACCGAGCGGCCGCTTCGCGTTCACCTTCACGCCCAAACACGGCTCGTGGCTCAACCTCATCGAGGGCTTCTTCTCCAAGTTCGCCCGCTCCGTCCTGCGCCACATCCGCGTAGCATCAAAACAGGAGCTAAAGGAGCGCATCATGCTCGGCATCAAGGACGTCAATCGCCACCCCGTCGTCCACACCTGGTCTTACAAACTCGCCGAGGCTGCCTGATATGATTCAAACCAAGGAAACGCTGACCTAGTTCACAGGAGAGCCGTCTTGATACAGATCAAAGACCTGTCCAGAAGACCCGGCAGCAACTATCGATGTCGGATCGGTTGCCATAGACCGCTGGTAGTGAGGCCACCCCGCTGAACGCATCGTTTGACCTATAGACAGTTCGAGAGGGCAGAACCGGCGTGGTGGCTCGTGTCCGATCATGCGGGCGCAGGCAACGAACTGGGTATCGAAATCGTTTAGCGAGCCGGTTGCGGACAGGAGCGGGAGAAATGCATGGCGATGCTTGGCGAGATAACACATACCACCACCTATAAGTATGCGAGGCCCGTCACCTTCGGCACACACCGAGCGATGTTCTTGCCAAGGCGTGGTTCGTCTGCGCGCCTGCTTGGTTGGTCGGCCAGAACCAGTATCCGCTCAAAGATAAATTGGGTCAGTGATGCCCGTTCCAATGCCGTAACGGTGATTGATTTCAGCGAACCAGGCAGCGAACTGACATTTACCTTTCAGGTTCGAGGAGTGTATTTCGGCATAAAAGGCATCGAGGCCTTTCCATTGGAAGCTCGGGCTGACGAAGTTCCGGTGCAATATACGCCTGACGAGTGGAACGACCTCGCCGGTTATCTCCGTCCCCATGCAGAAGACCCCGACGGAAGCCTGGCCGCATGGACGAAGAGATTCGTTGCCGGTGACCAGGATCAAACGGTTGCCATGTTGCGCCGGATGCTGGCTACGTTTCGTGATGAATTCAGTTACCGTGCGAGGGATACGGAAGGAACCCAGACGCCCCCTGAAACTCTTCGCATGAAATCCGGCACCTGCCGGGACTACGCTTGGCTTATGATCGAAGCACTGCGTCGTCTTGGGTTCGCCTCGCGCTTTGTCAGCGGATACTTGTATGATGGAGCGCTGGATGGCGGCGCGGTCGGCATGACCGGCTCGGGCGCGACCCAGGCGTGGTTGCAGGTGTTTCTCCCAGGTGCCGGCTGGCTGGATTACGACCCGACCAACCAAATCAACGCTGGGTTCGATTTGATCCCCGTGGCGGTTGCCCGACATCCGGCTCAGGCGATCCCACTACAAGGCTCATGGTTTGGTGAGGCCAAGGACTATTTGGGCATGTTCGTCAACGTGGCGGTCCACAAGGTCGGAGAGGTTGCCGACCCATCTGAGGGATAGGGCCGCGCGCGCGGCTGTGAGCGCACATTTTCCACGCGAACATACCCGACCGATAACGGCGGTGCCGGTCGGCCTGGATCTACGTCAAGCCGGAAAGAGACCGAGCGTCGATTGATAGCGTCGTGATGGCGGCGGCGAACGTGGTCACCATTTTGCAGGGCGAGCGCATCCACGCCATCCGATGGCGGGCCGTCCCCGCCGGCCGGGCTACCCGATTGCGGGTCGTCCCGGTGGCGCTATTCCGGTCTTCCCATTTCACCGCCCCAGCTAGCGCTCGCGGCTCCACGGGAAGAGGGAGGCCGGGAAATCCGCCGCATAGCGGTGACCGATCGGCGGACGGGGCTGTTCTTCCGGCGGGTTCGGGTCGGGCTCCACCAGCTTCCGATAAAGATGCCAGGTGGCATGACCGAGCACGGGAAGGACGACAGCGAGACCGACGAAGGCCGGTAGCGAACCGATCGCCAGCAGCACCGCAACAATCAGGCCCCATACGGCCATCGCAAACGGATTCTCCCTCACGGCCCGCAGCGACGTCCGGATTGCGTCGATCGCGGTCGCATGCCGGTCGAGCATCAACGGAAACGACACGACACTGACGCACAGGGCCACGACGGCGAACAGGAAGCCGACGCCGCAGCCGACGATGATGAGCGACCATCCCTCCGGCGTGGTCAATACACGGGTCGCGAAGTCAGGGATGGTTGCAGCCGGAGCGTGGCCGAAGGTTGCAATGTAGATCGCGTCCGCGGCGGCGATCCAGGTCCCGAACAGAACCAGCAGGAGTATGCCGAGTTCGAGCATGGCGCCGAAAGACGGTGCGCGCAGCACCTGCATCGCATCCCACACCGCGGCTTCCTCGCCACGCTCGCGGCGGCGGCTGAGCTCGTAGAGGCCGAGCGCGGCAAAAGGACCGATCAGCGTAAAACCGGCGGCCAGCGGAAACAGCAGCGGCAGCACCGAATAGCCGATGACAAGTCTGAACAGGACGAGTCCGAGAACGGGATAAATCACGCACAGGACAACCGCGTGAGTTGGGACCGCCTTGAAGTCTTCCCAGCCCAGGCGCAGCGCGTCGCCCAAGTCGGAAAAGCTGATCTTGCGAACGACAAACGCGGTAGAGACGCCGAACACTTGCAGTTTGGGTCTTGCGAATACCGTGGTCATGGCTCCGGTCTCCTTGCTTGTGATCGCAGGGGAACGGAGCGCACCCAAAACGCGCGCATCCGCCTCGTGCGCGAAAATCGCGATCGAGCCCGGCAAATCAGGTTCAACGAGAAAGAGCTTTGCCGGACGACGTCTGTCGCGACCGGTGCAGTGAAATTAGCGCGATATGCGACAGAAGCAAGATAGCGCTCGCGATTGTGCATCCGCACAAATTGATTTGTTGCATCGCATCATCGAAAGGTGATGCCGACGGGTGTTCTCCGGCTTGCGTTGCATTCGGGCCAACACGCGCCGGACAAAGGCGGGGCATCAGGGGAATCGGGTGAAGGATTTCATGCGGCGATGAGGCTGGCGAGATACTCGTCGTCCCATCCTGCGGTTTTGCGCCGGAGGCGGATGGAATCCTTGCCTGGGGCCTTTCGGGTGAGATTGTAGGCGATGTGCCGGCAGGTTGCGAAGTTGGCTGGGGCGTTGTCTGTTCTGACGCGGCATTCGTCGTCGCGAAAGACCATGTCCATGATCCAGTGCAAGGAGTTCTCGATGGCCCAGTGCGCGCGGATCATCGGGCCGACCGCGGTGGCCGGCATCACCAGCGAGGTGATGTAGAAGCGCGTCTCGTCGGTGATCTTGCCGTTGATTTCGCGCCGGCTTTCGACCACGACAACCGCGTTCAGGCCCGGCCATTGGTGGCGCGCCTGCAGCCAGTCGACATCGTGGATCACCGTGTAGTTTCGGGTCTCGATACGGCCGTGATCCGCATCGACCGTTTCGTGCGTGCTGATCGTGGCATCCCTGTATTTCAAGGCTTTCTGCTCATCGACGAAAACCTCGACATCCTCGCGCAGGGTTCCCTGATTGCCCTTCAGCGCGACAATGTAATCGGCCTTTTTCTCGACGATTTTGGTGGCGATGTCGCGTTGGCAGCCCATCGCATCGATCGTCACAACTGCGCCCTCGATCGACATCATGTCGAGCAGCGCCGGGATGGCGACGATCTCGTTCGACTTCTCGTTCACCTTCACCTGGCCCAGAACGATGCGTTGCCGCGCGGCGAAGGCAGAGACCATGTGGATCGCCTCTTTCGAGCCCTTGGTCTGATACGAGCGCCGCGACGTCTTGCCATCGATCGCGATGACCTCGGCGGGTGTGTTCGTCAGCGCCGCCACCCAAGCCACGAAGCAAAGCTGGAAGGCGCGGGCGTCGAGCGTGGCAAAGATATCGCCGAGATGATCATGCGAGGGTGTGCCGTTCACATAGGGCCGAAACCGCCGCAGCAGCTCGATCTTCCGCTCGCCAAATCGCGCGATGTCGGTGAACGCCTCCGCCCCCGCAAGAACCGCCAGAAGAATCAGGAGCAGCACTTCCGGGAGCGGATAATCCACTTTGCCGGCCTGACGATGATCCGGCAACCCGCTGAAATGGTGAAGAAAACTCGTCGTCTCCGAAACCTCTGCAAACGGTGTCCCCTCGGTATCCATCATCGTCCCCCTCCTGCGGCGCACTGGACGACAACAGATTCAGCACTTCAGCCTTTTGTCACGGATATCTTCACCCGATTGCCCTGGGCGGGGCATACTCCTCTATTGACGCCGGGCGCGGCGGGGACCATCTTAAAAGCCTAGACGCCCCCAGCTCCGACGAGATGAGCGGTCGTGACGCGTGTTCTGTGTCTTGACGTCGCGACCGGTTAAATGGGCGAGGCAAAAGGCATGACGATGGCGAACGTGAAATCCGCCATCGCGACAGACGTGAGCTTCGCCCTTTGATTCGTATCCGCAGCCTTTAGTGGCAAGGATGAATGAGGGATGGCTGTAGCGATCATACTGCTCCTGGTTGCGGTCGCCTCGGTGCTGTTTCACATCTTCAGCCCATGGTGGTGGACGCCGCTTGCCTCGAACTGGGGCTACATCGATGACACCATCACCCTGACATTCTGGATCACCGGGGCCGTTTTCTCCGCGGTCGTCGTGTTCATGGCCTATTGTGTCTTCCGCTTCCGACACACGGAGGGAAGGCGGGCAGCCTACAACCCCGAAAACAAGAAGCTCGAATGGTGGCTCAGCATCGGGACGGCGATCGGCGTCGCGGCCATGCTGGCACCCGGGCTGGTCGTCTGGCACCAGTTCGTCACTGTTCCGGCCGATGCGACCGAGGTCGAGGTCATGGGACAGCAGTGGATGTGGAGCTATCGGCTTCCCGGAAAGGACGGCCGGCTCGGGACGTCCGATGCCCGCAATGTCAGTTCCGACAATCCGATGGGGTTGAATCCCGACGATCCCGCCGGAAAAGACGACGTCGTCATTCAAAACGACGATTTGCACCTGCCGGTCGGAAAACCCGTGAAGGTGTTGCTCCGCTCAATTGATGTCCTGCATGATTTCTATGTGCCCGAGTTCCGGGCCAAGATGGATATGATACCGGGCTCGGTCACGTATTACTGGTTGACGCCCACCCGCACCGGAACATTCGACGTTCTCTGCGCGGAACTGTGCGGCGCCGCGCATGCGCAGATGCGAAGCAAGGTCGTCGTCGAGGAAGAGAAGGAATATCACGCCTGGCTGGAGAAGCAGCACACGTTCGCCGAACTTTCGGGACAGCGCGACGTCGCGAAAGCGGCCTACAAGACAGGCAGCGAATGAAAATACCGAAGAGGAGGCGCCATCCATCGTGAGGCGAACTCCTCGCTGAAGAGAGACCAGGGAGGGTATTCCGATGGTCGATGTACCGTTTGACACCGTTGCAGGCGTCCCGCCGGCTGAAGTGGGCGAGGTCGAACTCTATCATCCGAGAAGCTGGTGGACGAAGTACGTCTTCTCGCAGGATGCCAAGGTTATCGCCGTCCAGTACTCGATCACGGCGATGTCCATTGGAATGGTTGCGCTGGTGCTGTCATGGCTGATGCGGCTGCAACTGGGATTTCCCGGCACCTTTTCCTTCATCGATGCCAACCAGTACCTGCAGTTCATCACCATGCACGGCATGATCATGGTGATCTACCTGCTCACGGCGTTGTTCCTCGGCGGCTTCGGCAACTACCTGATCCCGCTGATGGTCGGCGCCCGGGACATGGTGTTCCCCTATGTGAACATGCTGAGCTACTGGGTCTACCTGCTCGCGGTCGTGGTGCTGGCCGCGACCTTCTTCGTGCCCGGCGGGCCTACCGGCGCCGGCTGGACGCTGTACCCGCCCCAGGCGATTCTCTCCGGCACCCCCGGGCAGGATTGGGGCATCATTTTCATGCTGGCTTCCCTGATCCTGTTCATCATCGGGTTTACGATGGGCGGGCTCAATTATGTGGTGACGGTGCTGCAGGCGCGCACACGCGGCATGACGTTGATGCGCTTGCCGTTGACGGTGTGGGGCATTTTCACGGCCACCGTCATGGCGCTGCTGGCCTTCCCGGCGCTGTTCGTCGCTTCGGTGATGCTGCTGCTCGACCGCCTCCTGGGAACCAGCTTCTTCATGCCCACGCTGGTCGAGATGGGCACGCTGACGAAATATGGCGGCGGCAGCCCGATCCTGTTCCAGCACCTGTTCTGGTTCTTCGGCCATCCCGAAGTCTACATCGTCGCGTTGCCGGCCTTCGGCATCATTTCCGATCTGATCAGCGTCCACGCGCGAAAGAACATCTTCGGCTATCGCATGATGGTCTGGGCCATCGTGGCAATCGGCGCGCTCAGCTTCGTCGTATGGGCGCACCACATGTATGTGAGCGGCATGCATCCGTATTTCGGGTTCTTCTTCGCTACCACGACGCTGATCATCGCCATCCCGACGGCGATCAAGGTTTACAACTGGGTGCTGACCCTGTGGCGCGGCGACATTCATCTCACCATCCCGATGCTGTTCGCGCTGGCGTTTATCATCACCTTCGTCAACGGCGGCCTGACCGGCCTGTTTCTCGGCAACGTGGTCGTAGACGTTCCGTTGTCCGACACGATGTTCGTTGTCGCCCACTTCCACATGGTGATGGGCATTGCGCCGATCATGGCCGTGTTCGGCGGGATCTATCATTGGTATCCGAAAGTTACCGGACGGATGCTCAATGAGGCGCTTGGACGATTCCACTTCTGGGTCTCGTTCCTCGGGGCCTATGCGGTCTTCTTCCCCATGCACTATCTCGGCCTGCTGGGCATGCCCCGCCGCTATCACGACATTGGCGAAACGTCCTTCATCCCGGCATCCGCCCATGACCTCAACGCGTTCATGAGCGTGGCGGCCTTGATTGTCGGCTTCGCCCAGCTCGTGTTCCTGTTCAATCTGATCTGGAGCCTGTTCAAGGGCAAAGAGGCCGGCGGCAATCCCTGGGGAGCCGCGTCGCTGGAATGGCAAACTCCGGAGACCCCGCCGGGGCATGGCAACTGGGGCAAGGAGCTCCCGATCGTCTATCGCTGGGCCTACGATTACAGCGTGCCCGGCGCCATCAGGGATTTCGTGCCGCAAAATGAACCGCCGGCCGGATTGTCGGCGCAGGGGTCCCACCCATGAGCGCCATCATCCTGTTCCTGGCTGGAATAGCGGCGATTGCGGGATGGTGGCTCTCACAGCAACGGCTGACAGCCAAGCCCTGGCTGGAGGAAGGGCTCATCGTCGATCTTCGCGAGGAGAGCACGTCATTCCTGCCGCCCGCGAAAATCGGATTGGGCGTGTTTCTCGCGGTCGTCGGCTCGTTGTTCGCGCTGTTCATCAGCGCTTACTCCATGCGCATGAACATGGTGGACTGGCGGGCGCTGCCGGTGCCGCGGCTGCTGTGGTTCAACACCGCGGTCCTGGTCCTGAGCAGTGTGGCGCTGCAAGGCGCACACATGGCCGCGCGCCGGAGCGACATCGACGGCGTCATCGTCGGCCTGTGCGCAGGCGGTGCCTCCGCCGTTACATTCCTGATTGGGCAGCTTCTGGCGTGGCGCGAGCTCAGCGGTGCGGGGTATTTCCTCGCATCCAATCCGGCCAATTCGTTCTTCTACCTGATCACGGCGGTGCACGGGTTGCATCTGATGGGCGGTCTCGTGGCCCTCGGCAGAACGACGGCCAAGGTGTGGCGCGGCGTCGCGGTGACCCAGTTGCGCCTCAGCGTGGAACTCTGCGCCATCTACTGGCACTTCCTGCTGCTGGTCTGGCTGGTCCTGCTCGGCCTGCTGACGGGCTGGACAGACAATTTCGTCGACATCTGTCGCCAGTTGCTGAGCTAGGGAGGGCAGGAACCAGATGGCAGAAACGGCTCTGACGAACAATGTAGAACCGCTGGCGCGGCCTGAGGGCTGGCGAGGCATTGCCGCCGACTGGTCCTCGGATCAGCGCGCGTTCAAGAATGTCTCGTGGGGCAAGGCCATGATGTGGATCTTCCTCCTGAGCGACACCTTCATCTTCAGCTGTTTTCTGCTGTCGTACATGACGACGCGAATGTCCACGACGGTGCCGTGGCCCAACCCCAGCGAAGTCTTCGCCCTCACGATCGGAGACAAGAAAATCCCGCTCATCCTGATCGCCATCATGACCTTCATCCTGATCAGCAGCAGCGGGACGATGGCGATGGCCGTCAATTTCGGTTACCGCCGCGATCGCGCCAAAACTGCGGCCTTGATGCTGGCCACAGCGGCATTCGGCGCGACGTTCGTCGGAATGCAGGCCTTCGAATGGACCAAGCTGATCATGGAAGGCGTCCGGCCCTGGGGCAATCCCTGGGGTGCAGCGCAGTTTGGTTCGAGCTTCTTCATGATCACCGGCTTCCACGGCACCCACGTGACGATCGGCGTGATTTTCCTGATCGCCATTGCGCGAAAGGTTTTGCGGGGGGACTTCGATGTCGAAAGGCGCGGTTTTTTCACAAGCCGGAAAGGGCACTACGAGATCGTCGAAATCACCGGCCTGTACTGGCACTTCGTCGATCTCGTGTGGGTGTTCATCTTTGCGCTTTTTTATCTCTGGTGAGGTCGCAGCATGACAAACGTCGCGGTACATCTGGAAGCGCAGCAACACTCGCTGCAGGCTCACGCCCATGACGCACTCGCATCAGCAACCACGCACACAAAGGGCCAGCAGCATCCAATCAAGCTTTATCTCGTGGTCTGGGGATGGTTGTTCGTGCTCAGCACCTGCTCCTATCTCGTCGACTATTTTGGCCTCCATGGCTATCTCCGATGGTCGCTGATCCTGCTGTTCATGGTGTTGAAGGCCGGTCTGATCGTCGCCGTCTTCATGCACATGGCCTGGGAGCGGCTGGCCCTGGCCTACGCGATCCTTCTGCCGCCGGTATTGGTGTTGGTGTTTGTGGCGATCATGGTGTTCGAATCCGACTATACGCATCTCCTCCGGGTCGTCTTCTTCGCGCCAACGGCCTAGCCACCATTGCCTCGTACCAGAAGGAGGACGGCCATGACCACCTACGTCATGCTTGCAAATTGGACCGAGCAGGGCATCCTGAAGGCGAAGGAGTCACCACGTCGCCTGGACGCTGCGAAGAAAGCTCTCAAGGATATGAGCGGCGAGTTCAAATCGTTCTACCTGACCATGGGCGACTATGACATGGTCGCTATCTACGAAGCTCCGGACGATGCCGTGGCGGCACGTTTCAACCTGCAGCTGGGCATGCTCGGAAACATCCGGACGCGCACGCTGAAGGCGTTTCCCGAAGCGGCTTATCGGGAAATCATCAATTCGCTGGGCTAAAATCCCCGGTCTATCGATAAAATCGGAGCGGTGAGATCACGGAATGCGCTTGATGTCGGTCCTGGCGAAATCGCCGCCGACATAAAGCAGGGGGCAGTCGTGCTCTCTCGCCAATTCGTAGGCGAAGCAGTCGCCGAAATTGAGGCCCGCCGCATGGACGCCTTTTCCCCATCGCGCATAGGCCTGCGCAACCCGTCGCGCTGAGGCGGGAGTCACCGCTACGGCATTGAAGCCCAATCCGTCGATCAGAGTGGCCATTTCCTCGCCGACATTGCGACGCGCGGCGACGATCAATGCTTCGGCGATGGTCGCAGCCGAGATCAGGATTTCGTCTTCCTTCTCCAGCACCGCAATGCATGCGTTGGCTTCGGCTTCGCCAAGCACAACGGCCATCAGGGCGGAGGTATCGACGGCAATCATCCGGGCAAGCCGTCGTCGCCATAGAGGAAGTCCTGACTCCTGGCGGCGCCTGGTCCGGGCGTCGCCTTTGCAGCCCCGCCCGCCC
Organism: Bradyrhizobium erythrophlei; assembly: GCA_900129675.1. Taxonomy (GTDB): domain Bacteria; phylum Pseudomonadota; class Alphaproteobacteria; order Rhizobiales; family Xanthobacteraceae; genus Bradyrhizobium; species Bradyrhizobium erythrophlei_A. The sequence continues at coordinate 6,449,318 of FSRD01000001.1, forward strand.
GCGCGGCTTCGAGCAGCGCTCGCCGCGTCTTCCGGTCGGAGACTGGCGTCACCGGAACCAGCCGCACCGCTTCATGTCCGTGCCGGGTCAGGATCACTTCGTCGCCGGCCTCGGCGCGGCGCACCAGTTCGGTCAACTGCCCCTTGGCTTCGGTGACGGAAATCCGCACGGTTTTCCTCCTGGACTACTGTAAGGTCTAATCTGTATAAAATGGACCATTTACTAGTCCATGTCAATGGAATCGTACTTCTCGGCCGGATCATCGGGGATCAAACGCTCAACCGGCGGCGTTGCTTCAGGAGCCGGGAATCCGCTTCGGCGCCGTCACGGTCACGCGGGGCCGGGTGGTGAGGGTTGAATAATGCCGTTGTGCTTGCGGCGGCGCGCCGACCCGAGGCGGATGGCTTCATGCCGCCAATGCAGGGCTCGGCACCGGAAAATAGTGTATCCGCTGGCATCGAAAAGCGCCGGGAGGCTGTTCCCGGACGACACGGCCAAAAATTCCGGAGGAACGTTTCATGTCGGCTCTGCCACTCCAAGGCATCAAAATTCTCGATCTGACGCGCGTGCTGGCGGGCCCGCTGTCGGCGCAGATGCTGGGGGATCTCGGCGCCGAGGTGATCAAGATCGAACGGCCGGGCGGCGGCGACGATGCGCGCGCCTTCGGTCCGCCCTATCTGGTCGACCCCGCGGGCAAGGAGAAGAACAACAACTCGTTCTATCTGTGCGCCAACCGCAACAAGAAGTCGGTCACCGTCAATATCGCGACGGAAGAAGGCCAGGCGATCATCCGCGAGCTCGCAAAATCCTGCGACGTGATGATGGAGAATTACAAGGTCGGCGATCTCAAGCGCTACAAGCTCGACTACGACACGATCAAGGCCATCAATCCCGGCATCATCTATTGCTCGGTGACCGGCTTCGGCCAGACCGGGCCCTATGCGCCGCGCGCCGGCTACGACGCGATTCTGCAGGCGATGGGCGGGCTGATGAGCGTCACCGGCCATCTCGACGGCGAGCCGGGCGCAGGTCCCATGAAGGTTGGCCCCTCCATCGTCGACTACATGACCGGCTTGAACTCGTCGATCGCGATTCTCTCCGCGCTGTATCATCGCGACGCCAATGGCGGCGAGGGTCAGCATGTCGACGTCTGCCTGTTCGACACCGTGATCGCATCGCTGTCGCATTGGGCGCAAATCTATCTCGTCAACGGCCAGACCCCGCCGCGGCGCGGCACCTGGGGCAATGGCGGCATGCCGGCCGGCGTATTCCGCTGCACCGACGGCGAATTGATGCTGGTGGTCGGCAATGACGGCCAATACGCGCGCACCTGCGCGGTGCTTGGTAGCCCGGAACTGGCGACCGATCCGCGGTTCCTCAAGAACAACGATCGCGTCGTGCACGGCAAGGAGATCATGGCGATTTTTGCCGGCCTGTTCCTGAAGAAGCCGGTCGCCTATTGGCTCGACGAACTGGAGAAGGCCGGCGTTCCCTGCGGACCGATCAACGATTTCGCGCAGGTATTCGCCGATCCGCACGTCCGCGCGCGCGGCATGGAGATCAAGGTCGACCATCCCTTCGAACACGCGCTGTCGCTGATCCGCAATCCCCTGACGTTCTCGGGCACCCCGGTGAAGGACTATCGCGCCCCGCCGCTGCTCGGGGCGGACACGAAGAAAGTGTTGGCGACGATCGGCTATGACGAGGCGAAGGTTGAGGTGCTGAAGAAGCAGGGGATCGTCTGATCCAGACAAGGACAGTTCGACCATCTTCGAATCATGATCGCGGCGCAAGACACTAGTCTTGCGCCGTCGATCCAACCGAAGGTACGCGCTCCGCGTCGAACCGATCTCCTCTTATCTCGACCGGTGGGGGCGGCCGCCGGGATCGCCGGTAACACGCGCCGGCAACATGATCTTCGTCTCCGGCCTGCCGCCGTTCGATCCGGAGACGGGCGAGATCGTCGCTGCTCCGATCGAGCGCCAGACCGAACTCGTTCTCGAACAGATGAAGCTTTGCCTCGCGGCGGCCGGCGCGTCGCTCGACAACGTGATGAAGTGCAACATCTACTGCACCTCGGCCAATCATTTTCAGACCGTCAACGCGGTCTACGCGCGTTATTTCCCGCAGGATCCGCCGGCGCGCATCTTTGTCTGCATTCCGGAATGGGCCGGGCCGTTCGACATCGAGATCGATTGCATCGCGATGATCTGATCTGGTCCCAGATCCCAGCCTTCCGCCAGCGCACGAACCGATTGTAACAGGTCGTGCAGGGCCCATAGTTCTTCGGAAAGTCACGCCAGGGAATTTACATCCGCTTTCGGCGGTACAGCGGACATGGCCGGGTTTGCTGGCGGCCCGACTCCGTCGCGAATGACCCAACTCGGACGTGGAAATGCTCTGGGTCCTTTCATGGATGCCGGGATGCTAGCAGCCGTATTCCCATTTGGCGCAGGAATGATTGTCCGGGTGTCAAGGACCACGTGCTCCGGTCCTCGTCGCGGATCACTGGCAGGTGAGGACCTGACATTCCGGTAGATAACGCATCCGCAACAAACGGCAGCGCGAGCAAACGCTGCCGACGTAGAGAAAGTAACCGCGCCGGGATTGATCTAGATCATAGTTCATGCCGACAAACTAATGCCGCATCCCTTGGATCGTTGGTCAGTATCGGTGTCGCGGTGCCGGTTATTTGGCTTGTAACTTTCGAAATCCGCAAACGCGGTCTGCTGCGCAAGAGAGAGCGTAGCCCCCGCGAGACCCACACATTTGCGACTGAAGCCGAAGCCAAGATGTTCGCGCAAACAAAACTCGAAGAAGGGCAGATCGTTTTTGCTGGAACAATCAATCCTCACTCCCCCAAGCGAGTAGTCCTATCGCGCGACATTGCTGGTTGGCTCGTCGAAGAGAGCGAGCCCTTGAGTCGTTCTAAAGATAATTCGGACTAGCGATTATCCTTGAGTGTTGCCATTTTGCCACACGTCTAATCGCGAGGCCGCATCTATGTTGATTGCGCTGATTTGGATGGATGCGGATTGCTGTCCACCGTCAAGGGGATCGGAGAGATAGGAGAGATCGGAGAGATAGGAGAGATAGGAGAGATTAATGAAGAAATTTGTAATCTCGGCAGCCATGGCATTGAGCCTGGGCACGCCTGTTTTCGCTGCCGACATGGCCGTCAAGGCCCCGCCGCCACCGCCGGTCCCCGTGTTCAGTTGGACCGGGTTCTACATCGGCGCCAACGTTGGCGGTGCTTGGTCGAACAACCGCTGGACGGACACGCTCTTTCTGACGAACTTCAACAACAACAATGGCGTCTTCATCGGTGGCGGGCAGATCGGCGGCAATTACCAGATCGGCCAATTCGTCATCGGCGGGGAATGGGACTTCGATTGGGCGGCCAACAATAACAACAACAGCGGGATCGTCATTCCTGGCGTTGGGAATATTGTGGTCACCAACAACAATCGCTGGATCACGACAGTGGCTGCCCGCTTCGGCTGGGCCATCGATCACTGGCTGCTCTACGGCAAGGCCGGCGGCGGCTGGGTCGGCAACAACAACCAGACCATCACTAACCTAACGACGGGCGTGTCGTTCACCTGCGGTACCTTCACCAACTTCACTAACTGCGGCAACAATACCGGCGGCTGGCTGGTAGGCGCTGGCTTCGAATATGCGTTCACGAACAATTGGACGGTGAAGTTGGAGTACGACTATCTCGGGTTGGGCAACCGGACATTCTCCGTTCCGGTCACGTCCCCGTTCCTTGCGGGCGATACGTTCACTTCCAACAATCGCAATGTCCAGATGGTGAAGGTTGGTTTCAATTACCTGTTCAACTGGGGCGCGCCAGTTGCCGCGAGATACTAGTTCCTCAATCCACGTTTGACCTTGGCGGATCGCGGGCTCCGGTTCTTGCATCGGAGCCCGGTCTATTTTGCCGCGCGGAATCCGTTGTTGGCACATCGCGTCATTTCGATGCGATGCGGAATTTGTCGCTACCGGGGACAGAGCGGACATTTGTCAAGCCCGCACCAATCAAGCTCGATTTGAGTAGGTGCCCTTGCTTAAAGATCTTGCCGGGTCAGCCGTCCATGCGGCACCACCGGCTTGGCCGACGCCTTGCTCGTCGCTCCGGCGCCCGTCAGCGCCATCACCGACACCGCGACCACGCGGTCGACGATCGCCTGGACGTCGTTGAGGTCGCACTGGCCTTCCGACAGTTTCGTCAGCCGCTCTTTTTCGCGGATGGTGTGGTGCGACATCGCCAAAGCGAAGTGCAGGCCCCAATAGAGTTCGGAATCGTCGCGGCCGGGCAGGGAGCGGCGCATCGCGGCAATGAATTTTCGCAAATGGTCGACCTCGCGATTCTTGATGCGGCGGATCGGCGGCACGGATTCGATTGACGCCCGGATCATGAAGCGCGCCGCGGTCGAGCCTTCGCGGTCGGGCCCGAGGCAGCCGCGCAAGGTCGGCCCGACCAGCGCGTGCAGGATGGCGTCGATGCCGGCGCGGCCGCCGCCTTTTTCCTCGGCCGCCTTCAACTCGTTGAGCCGCTCGCGGTTGGTGGCGAGGCTGCGGGTGACGAACAGCTCGGCGATCAGCTCGTCCTTGGAGCCGAAATGATAATTCACCGCGGCGAGATTCACATTCGCCTCAGCCACGATGTCGCGCAGCGTCACGTCGCCAAAGCCGCGATCGGCATAGAGCCGTTCGGCGGCGGCGAGAATGGCATTGCGTGTATGATCACTCGCCATGGCCTTGAGCCTTTCCCGTCATTCCGGGGCGCGACAACGTCGCGAACCCGGAATCTCAACCTCCGGATTCCGGGTTCAGCCCTGCGGGCTGCCCCGGAATGACGAGGCGCGCAGGGAGTTGCAATTCAAACAGTTGTATGAAACTATCGTTTGAAGAGCAGGAAATGTCAATCGCGTTCGTTGCGCGCCGCCATTTTTGGCTCACCCGGCTACCGGTCGCCGCAGACGACTATGATCTTGCGGCGGCGAGGTGGCGGGCAGAGAGTGCCGCCCAAAGATTTCAATAGGTGAGGAGCGTCCCATGGACTTCAATATGTCAGACCGCCAGAAAGATTGGCTCAACCGCGTGCAGTCGTTCATGACCAAGCACGTGCGCCCCGCGGTGCCGATCTACAAGCAGCAGGACGAGGAAGGTCCGCGCTGGAAGGTGATTCCGGTTCTGGAAGATCTGAAGAAGAAGGCGAAGGCCGAAGGCCTCTGGAACATGTTCATGCCGCCGTCGGCGCATGAGGACGACGAATTCCGCGGCGCGGGATTGAGCAATCTCGAATACGCGCCGCTGGCCGAGGAAATGGGCCACATCAGCTGGGCATCGGAAGTGTTCAACTGTTCCGCCCCCGATACCGGCAACATGGAAGTGTTCATGCGCTATGCCTCCAAGGAGCAGAAGCGCAAATGGCTGCGCCCGCTGATGGACGGCGAAATTCGCTCCGCCTTCCTGATGACGGAACCCGCGGTTGCCTCCTCGGACGCCACCAACATCGAGACCCGGATCGAGAAGGACGGCGATCATTACGTCATCAACGGCCGCAAATGGTGGTCGTCCGGTGTCGGCGATCCCCGCTGCAAGATCGCGATCCTGATGGGCAAGACCGATCCGAAGGCCGCGCGTCACCAGCAGCAGTCGCAGATCCTGGTTCCGCTCGACACTCCCGGCATCAAGGTGGAAAAAATGCTGCCGGTGTTCGGCTACGACGATGCCCCGCATGGCCACGCCCAGGTGCTGCTCGAGAACGTCCGCGTTCCCGCCGAAAACATCCTGCTCGGCGAGGGCAGGGGCTTTGAGATCGCGCAGGGCCGGCTCGGCCCGGGCCGCATCCATCATTGCATGCGCACCATCGGCAAGGCCGAAGAGGCGCTGGAGAAGATGGTGAAGCGGCTGTCGTCGCGCTCGGCGTTCGGCAGGAAGATCGTCGAATATTCGATCTGGGAACAGCGCATTGCGGAAGCCCGCACCGATATCGAGATGAACCGCCTGCTGTGCCTCAAGGCCGCCGACATGATGGACAAGGTCGGCAACAAGACCGCGCAGCTCGAGATCGCCATGATCAAGGTCGCCGCACCGAACATGGCACTGAAGATCATCGACCAGGCGATCCAGGCCTATGGCGGCGCCGGCGTTTCCGACGATGCGGGCCTTGCGCGCGACTATGCCTCCATGCGCACGATGCGCCTGGCCGATGGTCCGGACGAAGTCCATAACCGCGCCATTGCCAGACTTGAACTTCGGAAGTATGCAAACACGTCGCACTAACGCATGATCCGGAAAAGTGGATACCGGTTTTCCGAAAAGATCATGCGCTAACAAAAACGATAGGGCAGGATGACCTTTCGGAGAAAGGTCATCCTGATCTAGGGGGAACGCTTGAGATGGCGCTCCCCAAAGTTACCCAAGAAGAAATCGCAAGGGAGCGTCATCGTGGCGGACGGCGTCAGGAAAGACGAAGAGTTTTCGGGCACAAGGCCGGTCGAGGAGCGGCATCGCATCGACGAGATGCGCCTCGACGGCTGGCTGAAGGAAAACGTCGAAGGCTATCAGGGTCCATTGACCGTCCTGCAGTTCAAGGGCGGCCAGTCCAACCCGACCTACCGGCTCGATACGCCTGATAGGTCCTACGTGATGCGGCGCCGGCCGTTCGGCAAACTGCTGCCGTCGGCGCACGCGGTCGACCGTGAATTCCGCGTCATCGCCGCCTTGAGCAAGCAGGGCTTTCCGGTCGCAAAGGCCTATGCGCTCTGCACTGACGACGGCGTGATCGGTTCGGCCTTCTACATCATGTCGATGGAAGAGGGCCGGGTGTTCTGGGATCCCACGCTGCCGAGCCAGACGCCGGAGGATCGTCGCAAGATCTTCACCAGCAAGATCGAGACGCTCGCGCACCTGCACGTGTTTGATCCGCAGGCGATCGGGCTCGGCGATTTCGGCAAGCCCGGCAATTATTTTGCGCGCCAGGTCGATCGCTGGACCAAGCAGTACCGCGCCTCTGAAACCCAGCACATTCCGGAATTCGAAAAGCTCGCCGAGTGGCTGCCGAAAACCGTGCCGCCGCAGGAACGCGTGTCGATCGTCCATGGCGACTACCGCCTCGACAACATGATTTTCCATGCCAGGGAACCGCGGGTGCAGGCGGTGCTGGACTGGGAATTGTCGACGCTCGGCGATCCCATGGCCGACTTCACCTATCTGTTGATGCAATGGACCATGCCGGGTCTCGCCAATGCCGACCTCAAGGCGCTGAACATTCCGAGCATGGAAGAGGCCGCGCAGATCTATTGCAATGTGACCGGCACGGCCGTGCCCGATCTGAACTGGTATTTCTCCTACAATCTGTTCCGCCTCGCCGGCATCACGCAGGGTATCGCCGGCCGGATTCGCGACGGCACCGCCGCCAACGCCAAGGCGCTGGAGTCGGCCAAGCGTACCGTGCCGCTGTCGCAGGCGTCCTGGGAATACGCGCAAAAGGCCGGCGCGAAGTGAGAAAAAGGGCGCGATATCTCGGTGTCGCGCCCTGTCGTTTGATAGACGGGCCGCGGCGCATAAGCGTGTATGCGAACACGACTTTGATTGAGCCGGACGCCTCGGAGCAGAATTCCTTCCAAGACCCGGGTTTAATCTGCTCGTCTTCCCACCGAAGCCCGGATACCCATTTCTATCCCCGGATACTGATGCCGCGCCCGCATGCATCGTTGATAAAGCAGGCCTGAAGCGCATCGTCGAGCTGGTTCGATCGCGCTCCGTCAAGTTTCACATCTGGAAATCCGTGACTTCGAAGATACACCTGCATCTGCAGGACGGCGCGAACGCCTCCGTACCTGACGATCGTATCCAAATCCTGCTTCGCTTCTGCAGGTTTCCCGGTTCGCGCCAGCGCGAGCGCTCGCTGCACATAAAGATCCACGAAATCCCGTCCGGCTGGAACGGCAACAGGTTGATCTTTTGGTCGGTCGAGAATGACGTTCAAATCATCGAGCGCAGCGGCATAGTCGCCAGACATTGCTTCAACGATGGCGCGGATCTGGCGGGCATTCCTGTCGCCGCGTAAGGCGATTACTGCAGTTGCGTCATTCCGGGCTTCGGTGGTCTTGCCAATCTGCATGCGAATTTGGGCGCGGGACAGCAGGGTTGTGGGGTTGTCGGGCTCGAGTGCGACAGCGGAGTTCAAATCCTGCTCTGCTTCATCGAGGTTGCCCATTCGAGCCAGAATCGTCGAACGAATCCAGAAAGCGTCTGCGTTGTTCGGATCGAGGGTAAGAGCCTTGGTTGCATCGCGAAGGCCATCCTGGTCGTCCTGACCAGGAAGAATGAAGGCTCTCGTGGCCAACGCGTTGGAGTTCTCGGGACTAATCTGGAGTGTCCGATCGATATCTCTTATAGCTTCGCCCGACTTGCCGGCTATCTTCAGGCGTCCGCGCAACAGGAGAGCAGAGCTGTTGAGGGGATCGTCGGCGATGGCGTCGTCCAATTCATGGACCGCCTGCTCTACCCGCATAACAGAGATCAACTGACGCGCGCGTTCGACTCGCTCTTGTGAGCGGCGCTCGGGAGGCAGCGTGGAGGCGACCGGTGGAGGATCGCATTCACCTCTCCTCCGGGCTGCGAAGTCGACCTTGCATGTCCCGCCTCCAAATGAGCGGATGGGACCCGCTGTTCCCAATCGATCATATGCGAAGCATGGGGCGACCAGGAATCCGGCTGCAAGGATCGCAGCGACAGCATAAAGACGGCTCATCCAAAATGACATTTTCGGCTCAGTTGCAGAGCTTATCAAGCATGCAGGCCCGGATCGCATCTTCCAGGGCAGGGGTTAGTACGGTGGGGTTTTCGCTCGATCGCCAATATCCGGCCAGCCTCAGAGCCGACATGGTGTCTCGCAGTGCTGACGTGCAGCCTGCCTGCATGCAGAATGCCACTGCCTGCGTCATGTCAGCAACCGCGAGGTCGGTCTGATCGAGCTCACGGTGCATTTTGGCGCGCATGCGCAAGGCCGAGGTGAACCACGGATTAATCTTCACGGCACCATCGAAGGCAGCCAGGGCCTCTTGGAACTCCTTGAGTCCCAGATGCACAATACCCTTCGCATAATAGGCTCGGGAATCGACTGAACCCAGCGCGATCGCTTCATCCAGGTCAGAAAGGGCTTCCTTTTCCCGGCCGGTCTTATAAGCGAGGAAATTTCCCCGGGCCGATAAAGAGGCTGCGGAATGGCTATAGGCTACGGCGGCATTGAGGTCCTGTTCGGCGCGATCGAATTGACGGAGCGCCTCGTAAACGGCGGCGCGAGTCTCCAAGGCCTTGACATGAAAGTCCAAACGGTCGCCTCTGCCGTCGAGATAACCCTGACGGTTAATGGCGGCCGGTGGGATCGCCACCAAATCGTCGGCATCCTTCAGAGCTTCGTCAAATTGCCGCAGCTTGGCGTTGTTCTCGCTCCGGAATAACAGTGCATATGCGTCCTTTGGGTCTGCCGCCAATGCCATCGCGTAGTAGCGATTGGCCTCTTCAGGCTGACCAGAATCCCTCATCAACGCGCCCATGGTTCTCAGAGCGTGGCCGTTTGACGGGTTCAGGCCCAGTGCCGTTTGAAGGAAGGATACGCCTTCCTGAGCGCGTCCGCCGCGAAAGGCGATATTGGCACGGGATACGAACAGCTCCTCATTGGTCGGCGTTAGCACGATTGCAGCGTCGTAATCTTGCCGGGCGAGACCGAAGCGCTTGGTGTTGTGATAGCCCATGCCTCGAATGAACAACGCATATCCGCGATCGGCAGGCGACGTTGTCTTTTCTTCGATGATCTTCGAGCACGGTTCGATAACCGTGTCTGGATTGATTTCGACTTGGGAGAGCGAGCAACCGACCGATTCCTCTGCGGCGAAGGCCGCCTCGGCACAAGGGCCCGCGACGCTAGCTATCAAAAACAAGCTGGAAAGTGCGCGCCGGATCATCGCCGGGCCTGATGCAGGAAATACGACACTGCAACGAGTGCATTCGATTTGGGGCACAGGTTTTGGTGGGCCGACCTGATCGTCGTGATTGTGGTGAGAAACGCCGCGCTTGAAGTGCTGCGGAGTGTCGGACCAATGCAAATACCGGGCTCGTGGGTGAAGTCGATGCCAGCTTCCGCCGTGCATGAGCGGTTATCGAGAATGTAGTTGCTGTCTTGAACAAAGCAGCTGGCGCCGATATCGCGAATCGGAGCACTGAGCGACGCTTGACTCCAGCCGGCCAGACAAACGAGCGTGGCGGCAATTCGCGCGATGTTTCGGTTGATCATGTCCGGACTCTTGGTTTCGAGGCCGTAGGACATACACGCGCAAGTTGACCGCTCGACTAATCCGATACCTAAATCTTTAGAGAATGCGGGCTTTGGCGTTGATTGGGCGCTTTGGCGTTCGCAACCATGCAAAATTAACGAGTCTGTGACTCCTGTAGGACCACAGGAGAGAATATCCTCCGCCGCAGTGGCGCTCAGGTCTTCCGATTGCGGGACGCCGCTCCCGGGTTGCGCTGCTTGCGCAATGTTTCGGCCGAGAGACGAACCACTTCAGAAATTTCCAGCAGCTGTCGGGCCAGCGGACTGGTCTTGCGCCAGATCATGCCGATGGTTCGCGACGGCTGCGGTCTTTTGAAGCGCGTGACCGACACCGACGCCGAGCGTGTCTCCACCGCCACGGCCATTTCCGGGATCAAGGTGACGCCGATGCCGGCGCGGACCATTTGAACGAGGGTGGACAGCGAGCTGGCGTCCAGCACCTCGCGCGGCGGCGTCGATTGCATGTTGCAGAACGACAGCGCCTGATCGCGAAAACAATGCCCCTCTTCGAGCAGCAGCAGCCGCATTTCGCGCAGGCTTTCGCTGCTGGGCGCCGGCGTTCCCTCATCCTCGCCCGGCCGGACCAGCAGAAAGTTTTCCGCAAACAGGGCGACCTCGGTAAACGAAGGTTCGGACACCGGCAGCGCCACGATGGCGGTGTCAAGCCGGCCCTCCGCGAGTTCCTGTATCAGCTTCGGCGTCACCGTCTCGCGGATGTGAATGTCGAGCCCGGGATGCACTCGTGTCAGGTTCCCGATCACCGTCGGCAACAGATAGGGCGCAATGGTCGGGATCATGCCGATGCGCAGCCGGCCGTCGAGCCGGTCCCGCGACGCCCGCGCGAAGTCGCCGAGTTCATCGACCGAGCGCAGGATGTCGCGGGCGCGCCGGGCGACGTCTTCTCCGAATTTGGTCAGCCGGACCTGCCGCGCGCCCCGCTCGAGCAGCACGCCGCCGAGCGCTTCCTCGAGTTCCCTGATCTGCATCGACAAGGCCGGCTGCGAGATCGCGGATGCTTCGGCGGCGCGTCCGAAGTGGCAATGACGTGCCAGTACGTCAAAATAACGCAGCTGTTTGAGCGTAATGTGACTCATCAAAATAACTTATTGCAGCGATCATAAGAGTCAACTTTACCTGATCGCTTGCGTTGCGTAGAAACAGGGAACAGGGTGGAAAGCATCAAGACCACCACCGAAGGAGGCGAATATGGATGACAAGACCAAGTGCCCGTTTCCAGGCGGGCAACCCGCACCGAGCAACCGTGACTGGTGGCCGAAACAACTGGATCTGGGAATCCTCCATCAGCAGTCCAGCCTGTCCGATCCGATGGGCGAGGGATTCGACTACGCGAAGGAATTCAAGAGCCTCGACCTCAATGCGGTGATCAAGGACCTGCATGCCCTGATGACGGACTCGCAGGAATGGTGGCCGGCCGATTTCGGCCATTACGGGCCGCTGTTCATCCGCATGGCGTGGCACAGCGCAGGCACCTATCGCATCGGCGACGGCCGCGGCGGCGCCGGAGCCGGCCAGCAGCGTTTTGCGCCGCTCAACAGCTGGCCTGACAATGCCAACCTCGACAAGGCGCGCCGGCTGTTGTGGCCGGTCAAGCAGAAATACGGCAAGAAACTCTCCTGGGCCGACCTCATGATTCTCGCCGGCAACGTCGCGCTGGAATCGATGGGCTTCAAGACCTTCGGTTTCGCCGGTGGCCGCGCCGATGTCTGGGAGCCCGAGCAGGACGTCAACTGGGGTCCCGAAGCCAAGTGGCTGGACGACAAGCGCTACTCCGGCGACCGCGAATTGCAGGGGCCGCTCGGCGCCGTGCAGATGGGCCTGATCTACGTCAATCCGGAAGGGCCGAACGGCAAGCCGGATCCGCTCGCGGCAGCCCGCGATATCCGCGAGACGTTCGCGCGCATGGCGATGAACGACGAGGAAACCGTCGCGCTGATCGCCGGCGGCCACACCTTCGGCAAAACCCACGGCGCCGGCGATGCGACGCTGGTGGGCCCGGAACCGGAAGCCGGCGAAATCGAGCAGCAGGGCCTTGGCTGGGCCAGCAAATATGGCTCGGGCAAAGCGGGTGACGCGATCACCTCTGGCATCGAGGTGATCTGGAGCAAGACGCCGACGAAGTGGAGCAACAACTTCTTCGACAATTTGTTCAACTACGAATGGGAACTGACCAAGAGCCCGGCCGGTGCCCATCAGTGGACGCCGAAAAACAGCGCCGGCGCAGGGACCGTGCCGGATGCGCATGACAAGTCGAAGCGTCACGCGCCGTCGATGCTGACCACCGACCTGTCGCTGCGGATCGACCCGGCCTACGAGAAGATCTCGCGGCGCTTCCATCAGCATCCGGATCAGTTCGCCGACGCGTTTGCCCGCGCCTGGTTCAAGCTGACCCACCGCGACATGGGTCCGATCGTGCGTTATCTCGGCCCGCTGGTTCCGAAGGAAGAACTGATCTGGCAAGATCCGATTCCCGCGATCAACCATGAACTGGTCGGCGATCAGGACATTGCGGCGCTGAAGGCGAAGATCCTCAGCGCAGGTCTCTCCGTTTCGGAGCTGGTCTCGACCGCCTGGGCATCGGCCTCGACGTTCCGCGGTTCCGACAAGCGCGGTGGCGCGAACGGCGCCCGGATTCGTCTCAGCCCCCAGAAGGACTGGGACGTCAACCAGCCGGCTGAACTTGCCAAGGTGCTTGCGAAGCTCGAAGGCATCCAGAAGGAGTTCAACGCTGGGCAGAAAGGCGACAAAAAGGTCTCGCTCGCCGACCTGATCGTTCTCGGCGGCAGCGCCGCGGTCGAGAAGGCGGCGAAGGACGCAGGCGTTGACGTGAAGGTGCCGTTCACGCCGGGCCGCATGGACGCCTCGCAGGAGCAGACCGATGCGCATTCGTTTGCTCCGCTCGAGCCGACCGTCGACGGTTTCCGCAACTATGTCCGCGGCACGCCGCGGATGTCGGTTGAGGAACTGCTGGTGGATCGCGCGCAATTGCTGACGCTGACCGCGCCCGAGATGACCGTTCTGGTCGGCGGTCTGCGCGTGCTCGGCGCCAATACCGGCAAGTCCAGGCACGGCGTCTTCACCACGAAGCCGGGCACGCTGACCAACGACTTCTTCGCCAACCTGCTCGACATGAGCACGCAGTGGCATCCGTCGGCGGGCTCCGAGGGAGTCTACGAGGGGCGCGACCGCAAGACCAACGCGGTGAAGTGGACCGGCACCCGCGCCGACCTGATCTTCGGCTCGCACTCGCAGCTGCGGGCGCTGGCGGAAGTCTATGCCTGCGCGGACTCGAAGGAGAAGTTTGCCAGGGACTTCGTGGCGGCGTGGACCAAGGTGATGAACCTCGATCGCTTCGATCGTGCCTGATCCCGCCGAAACGATCTTCGCGGGCCCCTAGGCCAGCAACAGGAAATCAGGGCGGCGCTTCAAAGCAATTTGAACGCCGCCCTGACGCTTTGTCGCGATTCGATGCTGACAAACGATTTCATGGCGGCACCTTTCAGCGGGGTGATGCGAACCGCTTGAGCCCGGATTCTCGCGCATGCGCGATTGATTGACTTGCCACGGCGCGTAACTAGCCCAACTTGCGCAACTTGGGGGTGGTTTCTGCGATTTTGCGAGACGCGGGATGAATCGGATCAATCGGTTAGCTGGCGCGCGGAGCTGATTTGAGCGTGTAGTGACGACCTTGGGTATTTTCTTGGGCGGCGCGGTTGGTTCAGATGGCGCATGTATCTGCGCCATGCGATTCGCAAAAAGGACGGGAAGGTTCACCGCTATTGGTGCCTTGTGCGCAGCGTTCGTGTCGGTCGTCGCGTCATTCAACAGACGGTGGCCCATCTCGGTGAGCTCGACGGGCAGGGGCGGCTGGAGGCGCGGGCGCTGGCGCGTCGGCTGATTGGCAGTCCCGAACAGATGCAGCTGTTCAGTGATGACAGCGAGCAATTGACGGTGCCGGTGCGAGTGAAGGGCATTCGCATCGAGCGCTCGCGTCAATTCGGCGACGTGTACCTGGCGCTCGCGTTGTGGCGCGGCACCGGTCTTGAGGAGCTGTGCGCGCGGCTGCTTCCAATCGGCAAGGAGCACATCGCGTGGTCGAAGATTGCGGCCGTGCTGGTGGCGGCACGATTCTGCGAGCCATCGAGCGAGTTGCACATCGCGGAAGGTTGGTACCGGCGCACGGCGCTTTGCGATCTGCTGCAGCTCGGGGATGAGGAGGTCAACAAGGATCGGCTCTATCGCGGCCTCGATCATCTGCTCGCATCCAAGGCCGAACTGGAAGCGCATTTGTCGCAGCGCTGCGGGGAGCTGTTCGCGATCCAGAACGACGTGCTGCTCTACGATGTCACCAGCACCTATTTCGAGGGCCAGGTGGAAGCCAACCCGCAGGCACAGCGCGGCTATTCCCGCGATCATCGGCCCGACTGCAAGCAGGTATGCATCGCCCTCGTCGTGACCTTCGATGGTTTTCCCCTGGGCTATGAGGTATTCGCCGGCAACACCCATGACTCGCGGACCTTGCAGACGATCGTGTCCACCATGGAGGCCCGGCACGGCGTGCTGGGGCGGGTCTGGATCACCGATCGCGGCATGGCCAGTGCCGACAACCTGGCGTGGCTGCGCCAGACCGGCCGGCGCTATATCATCGGTGCACCGAAGTCGGAGCTGAAGAAGTTCGGCTCCGAACTTGCTCGTCCGGACGGCTGGTGCACGGCCCATGAAGGCGTCGAGGTCAAGCTCACGCGTCACCCCGAGACCGGCGAGACGGTGATCCTGTGCCGCTCGGCCGATCGGCGCAGCAAAGAGCAGGCCATGCACGACAAGTTCAGTCGGCGGATCGAAGCAGCGCTCGAACGCTTGGCCGCTCGCATTGCAAGCTCAAAGAAACGGCTCGATCCGGCGAAGGTGAACCGGCAGATCGGCCGCATTCTGCAACAAAACCAGCGTGCCGCCGCCCGCTTCGCGATCGCGCTGGAGCCGGATGGCTGCCCGGCAGGCTTTCGCCTCCACGTTGCCTACAACGCCGCGTTCGACGACTGGGCTGCGCTCTCGGAGGGCGCCTACCTCCTGCGCTCGAACATCACCGATTGGACCGATCAGCAGCTCTGGAAGGCCTATATCCAGCTCACACAGGCCGAAGCCGCTTTCCGTATCCAGAAGGATCAGCTGAACGTGCGTCCGATCTGGCACCAGCGGGAGGATCGCGTTCAGGCTCATATCCTCGTGTGCTTCCTCGCCTTCGTGCTGTGGAAGAGCCTCGAGATGTGGCAGCACCGCGCCGGTCTCGGCAATTCGCCGCGGACCATCCTCGAAGAGCTTGCGCGCATCCAGTCGCACGACGTCGTATTACCAACCGCAACACATGGCCAGATGCGCTTGCGCTGCGTGACGCAGCCCGATGCCGCCCAGGCCGCACTCCTCGACCGCCTCGGCATCGTCCTGCCCAAGCGCATGCGCCTCACCGGACACGAAACGCAAGCGCTCGCTGCCACCGCCTAAGCCCCACCACTCCGACAAAAAATGTAGTGAAGACTTTTCAGCTAAGGCATTGATTTGCCTATGCCCGACTGTCGATTCTGCGCAAGTTGGGCTAGGGTTGGCGCCGCAGCGAAGGGAATGAATCGCATGAATTTGCCGATGGGCTGGACCGAATGGGCGCAGCACGACGGCGTCGCGCTGGCCGCGCGCGTCAGGAAAGGCGACCTGACGGCAACCGAATTGGCAAGTCAGGCGGACGCAGCGATTGCAAGACTCAATCCGGCGCTGTCGGGAGTGGTCGAAATCTTCGAGGACGCGATCGCCGATCCCGGCGGGGCCGGCGCCAATCTCGCGGGGCCCTTTGCAGGCCTGCCGTTCCTGATGAAGGATCTGGGCCCGACGATGAAGGGGCGTTTGCAGGAAATGGGCTCGCTGCTGACGCGCGGCAATCGCGCCACCGCCGATACTTTCCTGACGGCGAAGATGCGCGCGGCGGGACTCAACCTGATCGGACGGACCACCACACCGGAGTTCGGCGTTTGCAGTTCGGCGGACAATCCCGCCGTCTACGTGACGCGCAACCCGTGGAACACGGACTACACGACATGCGGATCGTCGGCCGGCAGCGCCGCCATGGTCGCGGCGGGCGCTGTGCCGATCGCGCATGCCACCGACGGCGGCGGTTCGATCCGCATTCCGGCCGGGGTCAACGGCAACATCGGTCTCAAGGTATCGCGGGGCGTGTTCTCGCTCGCGCCGCAGCTTTCGGATTTGACGGGGCTGGTATCGATCCAGGGCTGCCAGTCGCGTTCGGTGCGCGATACCGCTGTTTTCGTGGATGCGTGCCGTGGTCCTGCGCCCGGCGAATTCATGCCGTTCTGGACCTCACCGGAGCCTTACCAGGACATGATCGAGCGTGATCCGCGACCGCTCAGAATCGCGCTCTCCTACCAATGGGGCGACGATCGGGCGACACCGCAGATCGTTGCCGAGCTCGAACGGGCAGGGCGCTTCCTCGAAGGCCTCGGCCATCGCGTCGATTACGCGTTGCCTGCGGTCGACTATCGCGCCGCCTTTGACGCCCAGACCACCTGCTACATCAGCAATTTTGCGGTCGTGATCGGCAACATGCTGGCGGCACGCGGGCTGGACCGGCCGCCGGCGGATCTTGTCGAGCCTGTCAACATCCGGATCTGGGAAGCCGGCCGGACCATTTCGTTTGCCGAGCGGGCGCGCATGCAGGCGGTCTTCAACACCACGTCCCGCGGCTTCGGGGCGTTTTTCGAGGACTGGGACATCATCCTGACGCCGATTACCGCGCTGCCGACGCCGAAGGTCGGCACGACAGAATATTTGACGATCTCGGACAATCCATCGGTGCTGGATTGGTTCGGCAATCTGTGGCGCAACTTCGCCTTCACGCCGCTCGCCAATCTGTGCGGGATTCCCGCGATCTCGCTGCCGATGGCGCAACATGAGAACGGGTTGCCGCTTGGCATTCAGGCCCAGGCAAAGCAGGCCAATGACGGGCTCCTGCTGCAGCTCGCAGCACAGATCGAGCGGGCGATCGGCGGCCAATGGAATTCTGGGCGGAAGCCCGGGAAGCACGTGACGAATGGCTGAATGGCCGTCGCGCCCGCTCGCGCCCAGCTCCGAAGCGACCTCCCGGAGCGCGGCGCGCCATCTTTTGCTCCCTTTGCAATATGGTCTAGAACGTCGGCATGTCCAAAACACCGAACATCACCACGCCGCTGCCGTTTGACGAACTGGCCGAAGCCATCACGCGGCGCCGCTCCGTCTACGGTTACATCAGCGGGCTGCGGCTCGACCACGCCGCCCCCGGCGAAGCCTGGTCGAGCCTGCCGTATCGCCCGGTCTTCGTCGGCGACACCGCGACCGGCGTTCTTCACGGCGGCGTCGTAACCGCCATGCTCGACGAGAGCTGCGGCATGGCCGTGCAGCTCGCGCTCGACGGCACGCGCGCGATCGCCACGCTCGACCTGCGCATCGATTACCAGAAGCCGGCAACGCCCGGCCTCGACATCAAGGCGCATTCGGTTTGCTCCCGCGTCACCCGTTCGATCGCTTTCGTGCGCTCGACGGCCTACCAGGAATCCGAGGACGATCCCGTCGCCACCGCAACCGCCTGCTTCATGATCGGCGCCAACCGGACCAACATGCTGACGGACGAGCGGTTGAACGACGGCGCGCCGCCGACGCTCGAAGCACCGGAGGATCCGCCCGGCCCGTTCGCCAACAGCCCGTTCGCACGTTGCCTCGGCATCCGCATCGGCGAGGATGACACGCTGGTGATGCCTTTCTCGCCCAAGATCATCGGCAACCCGATGCTGCCCGCCATCCACGGCGGGATGACCGGCGCCTTCCTCGAAACCACCGCGATCGTCGGCGTGACGCGCGAACTCGGCGTGGCGCCGCCCAAGCCGATCGGCCTGACGATCAATTATTTGCGCTCCGGCCGGGCGCTCGACAGCTACGCCAGCGTGTCGATCGTCAAGCAGGGCCGGCGCGTCGTCGCTTTCGAGGCGCAGGCCTGGCAGGACGACCGGACCAAGCCGATCGCCTCGGCGTTCGGTCATTTCATGCTGAGACAGACGCCGGGCGCGGATGAGGAATAGGCCTCACAATTGCGAACCTCTTGTTCGCAAGCGTTGCGCCTGTAGGATACCGAACGGATCTTCTCGGCGCGCCAGCCTGCGATAGGTGGCCAGGTCATCTTGGTGCAGCGCCGGTCCTTCGCCACGCCGCTTGTCTGAGCCCGCGTTCGAGCCAAGCGGTAAGGTAGTGCCGAGACCTGCATAAAGATATCGGTCTCCGAAAGCTTTCTTCAGCGCAGCGAACGTCGGCTCGCCCGTGCAGTGGCCCGGCGCAACACTTTCGACCTTGAAGGTATCTTTCAGCGCCACCACCGCCTTTGCGATAACATCGTCAGGTGCGACAACCAGGTGGAAACCGCCGGCGATCAGATGAATTTTGGGATTGATGGCCGCCGCCGCCTCGACAATCTTCTCGATGCCCGGATGCGAACAGCCGACGACCAGGACCACGCCATCGGGGGTGTTGATCGCAAGCGACAGCTCTTTGAGCTCCTTCGTGCCGACGGCATCCGACACCAGAGCTATCAACGTCATGCCCGGAGCGATTTCGGTAGTCTTGTCGATCAATTCGAAGTTGGCTCCGCCCCACGCCGCGCCGAACTTCATGACTTGAGGTGGTGTGCCTCCATAGTAGCGCATTTCCGGCGGCAACGCTTCGTCTTTTCGGTAGAAGCTCGACGGCAGCGACGAACCGTAGATGCCGAACCCTTCTTTCGGTGCGTAGATCTTCACTGTCGGATTGACGCTCAGAACATAGTTCAAGCCTGCCATGTGGTCCGAATGCCGGTGTGACAGGACTACGAAATCCAGGGTTTTGAGGTCGACTCCCTTGGCATTCACATTGGCTGCAAAAATGTTCGCATCATTGCCGGTGTCGAACAGGACTCGTTTTCCGGCGACCTCCACGAGGGCGGAGAAGCCCCAGTCCTTGGTCATCGAAGGATCGGTTCCGAATGCATCGTAGAGGATGGTGATTTGACTTTTGGACTCGGGCGCAGCGGCTCCGGCCGGAGCAGCTATCGAGATGAGACTTGAGATGCTCGCTACAATAACAACAGTCGAGAGAACCTTCATGAGAGTTCCTCCTTACGAACGTATTATCGTTTGAAACGTCCTCTTGTTGGATCGAGCGGTTGGAAGCGGAAAACCTCCGGGACCAGCGAGTGAACAAGATACCCAAAATCGGGTGCGTGCCCGCAGCGTGAACGTCGGGGTGGCTATGATACGCTCTCTCGCGCGCCCCTTCCATGAGCGCGACGCTGACTTGTACCGGCTGTCCAGTGTTCTTCCTGTCAGAGATATTTACCTATCGACGGATGCGGTGGACGCGGCGGCGCGGGGCGTTCTTCACGGCGTCGTCACCGCCATGCTCGACGAGAGCTGCAGCATGGCGGTCCAGCTCGCTCCGGCCAGGCGCTCGACAGCTACGCCAGCGTGTCGATCGTCAAGCAGGGGGATGAGGAATGGGCGTGCCCACCGCGCCGACGGACCGTCGAGGTGAAGCGGACGCAGGGCCGGTGTCGCAACTTTCTTTGCATCATCGAGAGTGATCGACGCGCTCACTGCGGCTTGTAATTTCTCCCGCCGGCATTTGGGCTGCCGCCTGAGCCCGACACGGTCTTTCCGTTCGTGACAGTCGTGGGCGGCTTTAGCTTGTTAGCCTGACAATCTCCCCCGCAAAGCGGACGACCGTTGTGGGTGGGGCCGCCGCGTTGGGCAAAGCTGGTGTGGGCCGTAGCGACGAGCATTAGTCCGGCGGTGGCGGCGAGCATGGCAAAGCCGAGGGTTGTTTTAGTGGCTGACATAAATTCTCCAATTGAGGTTGCTGGCGATCGACTATTTTCGCGATGACAACACGGCGCGTTGCCGAAGCTTGGGCAGGAAGCTCGGTCCCGTTCGCGCCAAAGCGCGAACGGTCGAAGTTGCGAGAGTGTTATCGCTGGACGCTGGTCGAGGTGGCGGGGTCATGTACGTTAGCCCCCGTCGCCTCCGCCTTAAACCCATACGGAGGGAGCACATCGGCGACGCCGTTGACGATACCCGCGGGGATACTTGTGACGGTTTTGCCGAGAGCGTTGATGAAACCGCCTTCGGGGCCGCCGGTGACGGTGGTTCTGGTGGGGGGAGGTACTGGCGTGTTGGCCGCAGCTACAAAGTCGCCGTTCGGATGACTAGTCACTTGAATGCCCGGCGCAGGTGTAACGGTGTTGAGGGCTTGACCGCCGGATATGGTCACGGAGCCACCAGGCAACGTCACCGAATGGCTCGGGTCACCATTGGAGACGGTGATGGTGCCCGGTTTGTCGGATGTCACGCTCAAGCCGCCCGAAGAGTTTGGTATGTTGAGCTTGACCTGACCATTGGACACGACGGCAACGCCAGCCGGGGGGGCGGCAGGCGTCGGGTTCGCGGTCGCGACCGGGCTTCTCGGCGGTGAGCCACCGCTGATAGGCGCGCCGTTCGTTATCGGCTCGGTGGTGGACACCGGGGTCTTCGGAGGAGATCCGCCATTGACAGGCTTGCCGTTCGTCACCGGGTCACTTTTGAGATCGACCGGAGTTCTCGAACCATTATCGCCACGGATATGGAGACCGGTCCCGGCCGCCGGCGGCGGACTCCTCGGAGGCGAACCGCCCCAAGTGACCGTCCCTGCGGGTGGCGGACTTCTCGGAGGCGAGCCGCCCCAGGTGACGGTGCCGGGCTTGGTTTTGCTTTTGCCATTCTTGTAGGTGTCACCGTCGGAATGCTTGCCGCTGCGAGCTGCGGAGCCATTGCCGTTGCCGCTTTTCATTCCGCTGTGGTCTTGATGATCGCCGCCGCCGTTTCGCGCAAGAGCGGCTTCCGAAACCAGAATCATCCCGGCTCCAAGCGAGGCAGCGAGCAGTAGCGCGGGAATAGTCTTGATCGTTTGCATTTCAATCTCCTGTTTGTTTAATTGAAGACACCATCGAAATGTTGGGCGCGACATCGGCCGCATCATCCGGCGGATCGTTGCAAGCTCAGAGAGCGGATGGCTGGTTCTGCGTCTGCTGTCCAATGCTTCACGGTCGCGATAATTGCCGGTTAGCCGGGATTTTGCGCAGTCACCATCCACGAACTTGAACCCATCATCACCCCTTCTGGACGCACAAACTTACGCAGCTCATCCTTGAGAGCCGCGACCAGGATCTCGTGCTTGCCCTCGGCTTCCCTGCCAGCCTCTCGATAAACCTCACCGGCGGGCCCGATCGCGAGTTGGAATGCGGCCGCTTCGTCGACGTCCCGGCCAACCATCACCACGGCATCGATCCGCTTAAACTTGACGTCGGAATAGCCCGCGATGTGTAACTGCTGGGCCACCACGTCGGTATCTGCCATCGAGAACGGTCCAGGTCCGCATGTTGCAGCGTGTTCCTTTACGGGCGGCAGGTGACGCAACACGACTTCCTTTGCGAGCATCAGCCATGGATTGTCGTTTCGTGCACGCCAGACAATCATGGTCATGGTTCCTCCGGGCCGGAGCGCTGAGCGCATATTGCGCAAGCCTGCAACCGGGTTTTCGAAGAACTGCGTTCCGAACCGCGAGAAGCAGAAATCGTACTCCGGCCTGAACGCGCAGGTTTCCACGTCCGCTTCGAGGAATGTTACATTTCCCAAGCGCGCTGCCTCGGCATCCGCACGTCCCGCGTCGAGGAAGGCACCACAGCAGTCAAGACCTACGACGGTGCCCGTCGGTCCAACGCGTTGAGCGATCTCAATCGTGGTCTCGCCCCATCCGCATCCAACGTCGAGCACATTGTTGCCGCTCCCGAGCGCGAGTGCGGGAAAAACTTTGGCGCTATGCTGGCTAAGGCCTCCCACCAGCACATGTCGCCACTGGTTGAGTTTGGGCACGAGTATCGCATTCCAGAAATCGACGTACTGGCTCCTGGGTTCGATTGCGCTCGCAATGTTCATAACGAAGCTCCAATTTCTACGACAAGTTTTTGGGGGCGCCGACGTCGCGCTCGCGACCTCGAGGTACTCGCTTTGTACAACTGGACCCAAAGCCGACATCGAGGCGGCTCAACCGGCTGCTGATGCATGCAGCCGAGATGGACCACCGGCGTATCGCGTCGCGAGCAGCCGCCGTTGCGTTGCCGGCTATTTCCTGGTGCTTGGATCGTCCGCCGGATTGACGTAGGTGATTGCGAAGGGACCTTGACCGTGAACCTGTACAATCGTTGGGCTGGTTACCCAGGCATAATGGTTCATTTTCGCGGGTGCCTCGCCATACCCTCCGGAGGTCAACTCAATTCCCTTCTTTTCGTCCAGGCTGTCGCCCATCCCGATGTGAAAATTGCCGGATACGACCGTCACGTTTTCCGTTGTCGGGTGATTGTGGGCCGGGATCCTGTAACCCGCCGGCATCTTCAAACGAACAACGTAGAGACCGTCCTTGCCTGGATCGCCCGATAGCACCGCAAACTCCGCGCCTTTTGGAAAGAACGGCGGCGCCGGTCCCCACTTGATGTCCTTGCCGTTCATCGGCATCTTCATATCGTCCGCCAATGCGCCACTCGCACCGAGGATGACGAAAGCCATGAGTGCGAGTCGAGATGACATGGTGTCCTTCCAGGATTTCAAGGCGCCGGTCTGGGCCCGTGATTGCGCAGGCGAGGCCAGCTCGGATGCTGCTGCAGTCACGGAATAGTCGGCCTGTTTGGGGATGGTCACCGTTGCGTTGATCATGGGTCTTCCTCCTGGTATTCGAAGTGGTCTGTGGTGCGATCGTGATACCAACCGTGGCCGAAAGACTCTGACTGCGGCTTGGTTTGTCCCTGAGATCAGCCTGAGTTTTCATCCAGACGGGCCCTTGGCCGGCGGAGCACGCGCGCCGTTTCAGTGTTCTGGCGATCGGGGCATTGCGCCGGGCGGAATTAATGAGTCTACATCTGTTGCAGAGCCGTAAGTGACGGCGTGATCCAGCCCGACGGGCAAATCAGAAAAAGCTGTCCAGCCCCTTTGCGAAAAATTTTCCGCTTGTCCCGTCGGGCAAATCAGTGATTTGACTCCGCCCGTCTCACCCGACAAGAGGGGCGGCTCGCGATCGTCACGAAACGCGCGGTGGGATGCGGTGGACGCGAAAGCTGCGACTGACGAGCGTGGCCGATGCGGACGGCGAAGTCGTGTGGGCCTGATGTCCAGAGCCTTGCGGGAATAAATAGGGTTGGATTTTCAATAGCTTGGGAAAACGGAAGGCCTGAGCTGATCGGCTCAGGCCCCAAATAGGCCCCTGTCCAGCCTTGGAGATGGCTGGAGCGATCTGGCTTTATCTTACTTCGAATTAGGGTCTGTGCGGAGGGAAACCAAATAGGCCTTGCGGTCGCGGTGTTCCCATCTGGTCAAAAATCTTCTCGAATAGTTTGAGCAGAAACGCGTCTTGCGATTTAAGGGACGCATCCGGCAGGGTAGCTTCGTGCCGCACGTCATCCGTCCAGAATCTTCCATACGCTCCCGTCGGCTGGCCGCTTATTATCAATGTTCGGCCTTTTAGCCCGGTGACGCCAGCGATCACCCTGATGGGGAACTTGACGCTGGTCACCGTTGTCATGAACTCCAGCACATAGAAGAGTGTTTCGGCGAAAGCCTTCTCACATGATTCCGTGAGATACCATCGATGCGTCCCCTGCACGCCCTGGCGCATCATATCCGCATTGACGCCCCAGACCTCGCCTGTTGGAAAATATTGCAGGATGGCGTCGAGTTTGTCGGTGTTGCCTGCGGGCTCAAAGGTGGCAACCCCAAATTCGTTAGCCATGACCATGGCGCCTGAGCGGGTTTGTCCAAATGTGCCGAACTTGCCTACGTTGTTAATCAGGATTTTTTCCGAAAGCATCCTAGGCAGCGGCTCGGTGGGCATGACACGGAGGTACAAAGCCTCGCGGAAGGGCATGAACATGTCGCTCTGCGTCTGCCGCGAGTGACCCAAGCAAAGCTTTTCATCGAAAAAGAACTTGTGTGGCTCTTTGACATAAGGCGGCTCGTAAGCCTGGAAGGTCGGTGGTGTCACAGCAGGGGCTTTCAGGAACCCTTTAAGAGCCGTGACAAACTGGTCCTTCAGGACCTTCTTCTGCGCGAGAATTTCTTCCCTAGTTGCGCCTTCCACCAGCCTGTATGTGATAGGCCAGCGTTTGTGCTTGATATCGAATGGCAGGCTGTCAGCGCCGCCGTACTCTAGATTAAGAACCGCCACCACGTTCTTGTCGGTCAAGCTGTGAAGTGCGAAGCCCAGTTCGATCGCCACGTTGGGGTTCATGAGCGGCCGGCCAGACTTCTGGCCTTCTGGCGTCTGGATGGGCGGTCCCGAACCTACCGGGGTCACGTCACCGACAAAGAGCGCAGCCGCACGAATTTTCTTCAAGATCGTGTCGGCAACGCTGGGCATGCCCGTCACGTCTTTCGTGTCGTGGTCTAGGTGGATATCCGCTCGCCGCGCTTCCTCTGGGGGCTCCTCAACCTCCGAGGTTTCCTTAAGTTCGGTAATGGCCTCATCGAGCGCGTCACGGATTACGAACCGCGAAATGCGGCCGGGAAGATCGGACTGCCAAGCCCAAAACACCTTCACCGTAGCCCTCCTTTAAGCCAGAGGCCCCGAAGGAGTTTTTGATTTAAGTGCTGATCTATACAAAGCCTAACCATGACGCCGTTTCCGTCTATCGGACTCCCCGTGCGGCTGTACGCGCGTGTGCAGAGCTTGTAGAATAAACGCATAAGTTGATCTACTTGGACAAGCCTTATGCATATCTTTATCGATGAAACAGGTTCGTTCGGTGGAGTGGGGAGTTTTCCTAGTCCATCCTTGGTCGGCGCCCTCGTTGAGGGTACGTCGGTCGTTGACCCTCGGCACGCCGCGCGGCTTGTTCGGAAGGAACGGCCTGATGGCAGTCCACTCAAAGTCTGTGAGTTCGTATCTCATGATTCGAGGCCCCGGTTCGGGAGCTTGAATCACGCCTATCTCGGTGTTCGCAACGCCGAATTGCAGGTCCGAGATGGGCCGGATAGCGGACATGCCGCAGATTATGTCAAAAACGACGCGAATGACCCGTAGCGGATGTCCCATATCCTCGTTATCCTTGTGATTGGGACAGACAGCTCAGGAATGCCTAGGAGCGGCTGATTTCACTAAAGGTTTCCGCTTCGGTCGCCCCGTTCCACACCTACGGCTTGGGCGTTATCCGAGCGTCTGCTTATGCCCTGATAGGATGCGGCTGAGGTAAGAGGCCGCGATCAAAGTCAAGTCTCTGCGTTCGTTGCGCCTTGCTCGAAATCGTGACAACCTGAAAATGTTTTCACTCTTGGCTGCCTTTTTGCAAGAGGCGAATATGTCGAACGATTTGGAAGTTGAAAGCGAGCTGCAAAACGCGTTGGCGCACGCAGTTGCGCCCATGCGTGGGCAAGATTGTGCAAATTTTTTGGCTGAACAGGTTGCGGTCGGTGAGGTCAAAGCTGATTTTGACAGAACGCCTGCACAATCTAAGGATCGCGCGTTTCAGACCAATAGGTATTTTTGGTCTGACGTTATTGCAGAGAAAATTCGTGCCAACACGGTGGTTGAGCTACGGGATTTTGTGCTGACGGAGTGGATTCCCAGATCTCCGGGAACGTTCCACACGGGTCGGGCTCGCGACGCACGCCGAGAAGCCTGGAGTCACCGTATACCGGATAGGGTGATTCAGAACGTGCGCCGACACGACGAATTTATATCCAATCGCATTGTGTTCAACCCCATGTCGAAAAGAGGGTTGGGTCACGACATTGCCTTTCCCCGCAATAAGATACGGAGTGGCGACCCCCCGGTAGTATTCAGCCCTGACGGCAAGCTATCGATGATCGAAGGAGGAATAGGCTGCGTGCGATTGCAGCCGGTTCAATTGCGTAACGGAGAATGCTGGCTGCTTGGCGCGACGTCGTCCGGAGTGGCGCACGAGGGTTTGATTGTCGCATTGAATGACAACCTTTATCAGGACGTCATTGAAGATGTAGCCTCGGGTGGCCTCCGCTGTGAACGACTAATTGGCCAGCTAAGATTTGCTCGGACACTTGAGGCCATCGATTTTACAACAGGAATTCCAAAGCTTTATTTAGAAGTGGACCAAATAGATCGCAAGCCACTGGGGCTGTTCAGGAGACGCCAAAAACAATCTTGCCTAATCTGCGCTGCTGTCGGTTTCAAAAGTAATTACGAGGGTAAGAGTCGTTTGTACGCAACGTATGCCTCGTTTTACAGCGACAGCAAATTGTCGCTACGGAATGCAGTCGACTGGATGGACGAAGAATACATTCGCGGCATGTACACCGGAGCTGTCGTGGCCGACTTTGACGAGCAATCGTCTCGGTTTCCGGGGGCTGTATTTGGCTTGATGAAGATTATGAGAGGGACGATCAACGTCGCAGACGCGAATCGAATCGTCCTCTCTGTCGCTGACGAGTGGGCAGCAGAACGCGTCGCAAAGGCGATAGAGCGCACCAACTCAATCAATATGGAGGTTCACAGTATGACTATAATGAAGACGGTGAAGATAGGAAACAATAATCAGATAAGTGCCCCCATCACAATTGCAGATACGATCCAGGGCAGCTTCAACGCGATTGCCTCATCGAAGGAGGACGATCAAACCAAGGCACTGCTGTCTCAATTGGTGCGAGCCGTTGCGGAGTTGGGGCCAAACATTCCTGAAGCAGATGCGAAATCGCTCGCGCGAGACGCCGACGACGTAGTGAGGGAAGCAACGGGCTCAGAGCCGAGGCGTGAAGTATGCCGCAGCTTTCTAAATCGGATGGGAAAAGCTGCAAAGGCTATCGGCTCGGTCGCGGCCCCGGTGGCTACGGTCGTAGCTGCAATACTGAAATTCTATTCCGATTGACTTGGCCCATCGCAATTCCTCTCGCCACTCTTATTCTACTTCATCTATTCTACTTCATCTGGCCGGCTTTGGCGCGGCGCGCGGCCTTCTTGCGGCGGCTCTCGGCGGGCAGGCTTCCCTGCCATAGCTCGATCTCGTCTTCGTACCAGACGCGCTTATTCGGGCTGATGAAATGGCCGCTCGGAAACTCCTTGCGCTCGATCATTCGCATCAGCGTCGTTCGGCCGACCGGCACCAGCTCCAACACCTGCTCGATCCTGAGCATGCGGCGCGGCCCCTTTCGTGTGTCGTCC
This sequence comes from Bradyrhizobium erythrophlei, assembly GCA_900129675.1. Classification (GTDB taxonomy): domain Bacteria; phylum Pseudomonadota; class Alphaproteobacteria; order Rhizobiales; family Xanthobacteraceae; genus Bradyrhizobium; species Bradyrhizobium erythrophlei_A. The sequence continues at coordinate 6,476,958 of FSRD01000001.1, forward strand.
ATCTCCAGCACTTTGCGCTCCCTTCCTTTCGTGCGCGCTTTCTCGTGCCCCAGGCCGACCTTGCGCTTTCCCTCCACTCACTGCATAGCGTTCATCAGCTGATGCAGCTCGACCGCCGCGCGCTTCAGCTCATCAGGATCACGTTTCGCGGCGATCCCGAGCACGGTCGCGAGGACCGCGAACGCGACCTTGACCTGAACGGCGGCTGGCTCGCTGCGCAGCTCGTCCATGATCTCCTCGTGCAGCTCGTTCACCGCCTTGTTTTCGTTCTCGCTCATCCGCATCATCGCCTCCTCTCAAAGGGTACAGGCGCTGCGTGGTATGCTTCACGCAGTCGATCAGCGGGCCGCGCCGTCCGATGCTGAGCGTTGGCAAATATCTTCAGCTCGTGCGTGCGCTCGCGGCTCATGGCAGGTCCAGCCCCTCGTCGTGGATCAGCGCCAGCACATCGCGCAGTTGCTCGCGCCCGATCACCACCTCGCAGATCGGCGTGCCGTCCTCGCGTGCCGGGATCAGATGCAGCCCGCAGGTCGGATCGCCGCAGACGCATGTCGTAAATGAATACGCCCGCGCGCAATCCGGCCTGTTGATCCGCGATCTGATCATCGCACCAGCTCCATCGCCTTGTCGTACATACGGCCCAGCTCGGCGACCGCATCAGGCCCGTCGCGCTCGGCCATCTCGCGCAGCGTCGGCATGCCGCTGCTGATCGACGCCATGATCTCGTCGTGAGTCGCTGGGCGGCCCTCGGCGAAGAACTCGACGCGCTCGGGATCGCCGACATTGAACAGCGCGCCGCCTCGGCCATCCTTGACCACCGAGTATTTCAGCGTGGTCCACATCAGCGTGACGCCTGGATTCCTGCGCAGCATGATGCCCGCGGGCTCCAGATGCTCGGGCATATCCACTTCGTTGCGGCGCATCCTCGGCTGCGTCAAAAATGGACAGGCCCGCACGGCATAGAGCGCGCACTCGCGATGGCTCGGCGGCTCGGCGCTGACCCTGTTGACGGCGCACATCGGGCCGATCACGAAGACCATGAACTTCCCGAGCGGCTCGCCGCAAAGCCAGCACCGCTTCAGCCTGACGCAGATCGCCAGCTTCTCGCCGTCGAAGCCGCGAAACTCTGGCTTGCCATCGACGTAGGGCACGAAGTACGGGATCGGAAAACCCTGATCGTTGATCTTGAGGCGATTCATCCGATCCGGCAGCTCCAGATAGCGGATGCGCTGGTTCAGCTCGCGCATCAGCTATCTCCGCCATTCGCCTGCCGGTCGAGCGCCCGCAGCAGCTCGATGATCTGGTCGAAGGCCAGCTTGCCGATGCCGTCCAGATTCCGCAGCTTATGCGGTCCTGCCGCCCTCAGCTGCTCGACGGTGAGGATGCCAGCCTTGTCGAGCCGGTGCAGCACGCGGGGCGGCAGAGCCATCGCGTTGGGCTGGTCCAGCGCGCTCTCGTGCCACCATGCGCCGCTGGCGGCGACGTGCTCGGCGAGCGATGATAATGCGGTGGGGTGCGTCGGAATGTTCTGCTCGGTCATGGTTTCCCTCCTTTGGTTAGTAGTCCTCTCGCTGCATCAGATCGCGGTAACTGGCGATGTTGGCGCGCACCTCCAGCCAGGCGAACCGGAACGCTGACCGCAGGCCGCGCCATAGCTCCTCGGCGAACGCCCAGATCAGGATGAACGGCAGCGCTATCGTGATCGAGGAGCGGACAAATATCTGCTTGGCGGTCATGATTTTGCTCCTGTTGTCAGCAGGCCGAGCTGATCGGCGCGCTCAGAAGCTAGCGCGATGCCACGGCTGCGCCGTGAGCGTGTGGAAGGTGGCCATGGTGCGGTCCTTTTTTCATTTTTGCCCCAGCACCCGCTTCGCGTTCGCAATCTTGGCCTTGGTAATTCCAGCCTGCGTCAAGGCCTTCAATGCCGCGCGCATCTTCAGCAGATGCTGCGCATCCTTGATCTCGATCAGCGCCACCAAGCGCGGGTTGTTCTCGCCCGCCAGCCGTTCAAGGCATTGCCAGACGCCCGGCTTTTTCTTGATGGTGCTGCCGTTCCTCATGCCGCGCGATAGTCTGCCAGCCTGTCGAGTTCGGTCGCCAGCCGATCATTGACATCGTCGCCGCGCTTGGCTTCGGCCAGGGCCGCGCTGCCGAGCAGATAGAGCGCGGTGATGTCGGCCTTAACCTTGGCGGCGCGCTCCAGCACCAGCTGCTCGACCTTCTTCGAGTTCTCCCGCGCATGCACCAGCTCGCCAACCCAATCGGCGGCGACCTGATCGATGCCCCTGATCATCAGGTCATGCGCCTTCTGATCGAACGGCAGCGCCGAGGGCGGTAGCGATTCCCGCACCTGTATCGAGGGCTCGCGCGCCGCAAGCCGCTCCAGATCGCGCCGCGCCGTCTCATCCGCTTCGTCCAGATCGACGGGGGTTCGTTCAACGCCATTCATCTCGATCATCGTCGGTCTCCGCGTTTGGCTTTTTGACTTCCCAATCCTCCGGCTCGCCGCCCTCGCAAGGCTGGGGCGCAGTGTTTGGGCGGCGAGCCGTCGGACTCACTGCAGGTCGCGTCAGATCGATCCCGACACTGATCTGCTGTCCTCCTCGAGCCTGCTGCCCTTGCGGACAGCAGGCTTTCGGATCGACGCAGCCGCGCGAGATACGATCACACGAGCTGCAGCGATAGCGTTTCCGTCAAGCGTTCGCGCTCGGCGGCATTCTCGATTCGCGCAAGCAGCTTGGTCCTGATGACCTCCTTGGCCTCATCCCAAAATTCGTGCAGCTCGTGATCCTTCATATTCCGCCGCGACATCGAATTGACCGCGACCACTGGCGTGCCGAGCAGCTCGCCGAGCAGCTGAAAATTGCCGGTTGCGACCAGCAGCTCGGCGCGCACGCGCTCTGGCGTGGTGTGCAGGGCCTTCGCCAGATCGTTGACGGTCGCCATGATGCGGCGGTGCTCGACCATATCCCGGTCATGCAGCGCCTCGATCTCGATCACCTGTGCGGCGAACGGCTCTCCGCTGCTCAGGCCGCGATGAAAGTCGCGCGCCTCGGCGTCGAACGGCTCAAGACCGACAGGCGTGAGCATCCACCTCATTTTGTCAGCTCCTCATGCTTGGCTTCGGTGTTCTTCTCGAACAGGCGGAATAGCTGCGGCTTGGTTTCCTTCAGCTTCACCAGCAGCTCGCCGTTCAGCATCATCCATTCGTCCCACTCCCCGATGGTCCTGCAGTGGTTGACGTAGCGCTGCAACGGCTCGATGAAGTCGGCCCACGTCTGCCCCTCGTGCATCTCCAGCTTGAAGGGCTCGACGTGATCCACGACCTCGCCTGTATGCGGATCGGTCAGCTCGTCCATCGAGCGCGGCGCAGGAGCCGGCCGATAGGATTGGCGCGGCGCGTTGCCATCGTTGTCCTCATCGACCGCGAGATTCCACATCGCGATCAGGCAATAGCGCTTCCCGTAGGTCATGCCTGAGCCGACCATATGCATCGGCGTCATCGCATCGCCGCCGCGCAGGCCCTTGATCTCGCGCGGCACGTCGATCTGATAGCGGCGGATGAAGCCGTCGCGATGCGCGAGGAAGCCGACGATGCGCCGCATGGTCGGGTCATAGCTCTGCTCTTCGGTGAAGGTCACCGCGAAGCCGTGCGACGTGTAGATCGGCCTGATGGCGCGGTCGAGCTGCGCATAGGTCGCGTATTTGGATCGCGTCTGCGGGTTGGTGGCGTCGGCGGTGACCGGCCCCATGTCGGCCTGGGCGGCGACAAAATCCACATTGAAGCGCTTCTCGGCCTCGCGCATCTGGATGCTATCGATCAGATCATAGAGCCGCTCGATCATGGCGGGATCGGTCTTGTTCTGCAGTGCGCGGTCGAGCGTCGTCATCGCGTCGGAGAGAACAGCAGGCAGCTGTTGACTGGCGGTGTTCATGCGGCCCTCCGGGTGATGGCAAGGTTCCCCTTGCGGTTGCGCGTGATCTGGAAAGCGCCAGCGAACACCTTGCCGACATCGTCGGGGACGAGATCGCGGGCGGCCTTGCCCATCTCATCGTGGGTCAGCGCCGCAGCCGCCGTGCTGTCATACTCCCGCAGGTACAGCAGCAGCTCGCCTGACCAGTTGGTCGGCTCAGCGATGATGTCGATGGTGCGCCACTTCTCCGGCGGGATGATCGGCGGCATCGGGAACGGCGGCGTCAGCGTGCGCAGGCAATTCAGGAAGATGGCCGCGCGCCGCAGCAGCTCGGCGGCGTATTCGGGATCATGCTCGTGCTCGAAGTCGAGCGGCTCATTGGTGCCCTGAGCGACCAGCAGGATGGCCTTGCTGGCTCCTGTGCAGAGCCGCTGCAGCGTCGTCTGCGGATAGTAGGCTGGGTTAAATTCTTCTCTGTAGCGCTGCGGAGAGAGAAATTTTACTTCGATGATAGCGTCGAGCGCAGCACAATATCCGTCCAGCTTCGCGCAAACGTCTGGCAACTCGGGGTGGAACACAACTTCCCCGCGTCGAGTGATCGGGTTTGCAGTTTGGGCCTCGAACCAATCGAGGATCAACGGCTCCATATGCGAGCCCGCGCGCATCGCCCAGTTTTGCGGATCGGGCTGATCGATACCGGCGCGGATGCGGTAGTGCTTATTCCAATCCGCCTCGCTGCCGTTCATCACGACATTGGCGCTGGAGCCGGTGAATCGGCCGATCTGATACTCGAACTCGGAAGACATACGGGCGCACTCCTGCAAGCAGTCTTTTGCAGGCTGGGTTGGCTAAGAGGTTCTTGTGCTGCGCTGACGAGCCGTCTGGCCCTGGACAATTGATCTTTGCTTTTTCTTCCACCTGCTGCGGCGTCCCGTATCCACGCGCAGCGAAGGTTCAGCGGGCGGCCATATCAATCAGAATTTGTTAAAGCGTCAAGAGTTGTTACGAGGCCGCTGGCAGATTTTTGGTTGTCACTTTTCGCATAGAGAAAATTTAATGTTCGGCGATTTGGTTTGATGTGGATGCTGCTGGTTTAATTTGGTTTGAAATTTACGACCAGCGTGTGCCAATCAACGCCAGTTCGCATGTTTGACTGAAATAATATTTGAGGCGCAGCATCGCCGCCGTGATGACGCGGCAACTGCAAGCAATCTGGACATTCAACGAAGTGGTGGACGTGCTCGGCGGCCCCGTCGCTGTCGGTCGTCTCACTGGCCAGACCTGCGCTGCCGTCTGCAATTGGCGCCGGTATCGCGGGCTCTTCCCGAGCAAATATTATTTTTGCATGCGGGCCGCGCTCGCGGACGAAGGCTACTTCGCGCCGATCTCGCTCTGGGGCTTCTACGGCACAAACGAAAACAAGGATCAGGCTGCCTGATGATGCTCCGAGGGATACCATGCGTCAGCTATCGCTGTTCAAGGGTAAGAGGCAACAAGGCGTAGCGCCGCCGCCGCTGGAGTTCGCAACCCACGCTACGCTCGCGGACATCTGCAAGCGCTGGATCAATCCGCACTGGAAGTTCACCCATCTTCCGCTCGGCGAGCACCGCGAACATCGCATCAATCCGCGCACTGGCAGACGATACTCGCCATCGGGTCAGCGCCTGCAGCGCATGGGCGTGCAGCCAGGCTGGCCGGATTTTATTTTCGTCGGCCCCGAGCAGCGCGTGTTCTGGCTGGAACTGAAGCGCTTCAAGACCGGCCGGCTGTCCGAAGATCAGAGCGAAGTGCTCGCCCATCTCGTCGCCTGCGGCTTCGCAGTGCTGGTCACCACCTCGCTCGATGATGCCGTCGCCACGCTGAAGCAACTCGGCATCCTGCGCTCGAATGTGGAGCTGCAGTGATGGGAAGAATCAGAAAGCGAGAATCCGATCCGCGCTCGCTTGAAGCCTATGGGGCACTGCGCGAGGGCGTCTTCATCGCTGGCTTTAGTTTCGAGCGCGCCTGCAGCAAGCTGGAATGGCTGCTCGAACAGGACCGCTGGCGCGGCGTCGGCGACGGCTTTGATGATGTCAACAAATTCATCAGCTCGATAAAACTGGATTCTTTCCGCACCGTCGCCGAGCAGCGCAAGCGCATCGCGCTGCGGATCAAACAGCTGCAGCCTGCGGTATCGAACCGCCAGATCGCGAAGACGCTGGGCGTCGGGCGCAGGACAATAGACCGAGACACCGGGCCAAATGGCCCACCCGTTCACCAGAAAGCCAGCAAGATCAATGCAGGCGAGGGTCTCGCTGGGCCAAATGGCCCATCCTCCTTCAGCGGTGCTGCGGCTGCGAAGGCTGTCGAGGCCAAGGAGACCAAGGAGGAGCGTCATGCCGAGAAGCTGGAGGCGCGCGTGCAGCGCGAGGCCGCGCTCGGGGCGAAACAGCTCGCACTCCCTGACAAAAAATACGGCGTGATCGTCGCTGATCCCGAATGGCGGTTTGAGTTCTACTCACCGCGCGGATCGCTCAACAGCTCGGCGGATAACCATTACGAGACATCGGCGCTTGACGTGATCAAGGCGCGCGATGTGCCGAGCATCGCGGCGGACGATTGCGTGCTGTTTCTCTGGGCCACGGTGCCGATGCTGCCGCATGCGCTGGAGGTGATGGCGGCGTGGGGTTTCCTGTACGTCAGCAACTTCGCCTGGGCGAAGGATAAGGCGGGCACCGGCTACTGGAATCGGAATCAGCACGAGCTGCTACTTGTCGGGAGAAAGGGTGACATCCCGGCACCGGCGCCGGGGATGCAATGGCCTTCTGTGATCGAAGCGCCCGTTACCGAACACTCCGCAAAGCCTGAGAAGTTTCTTGAGCTGATCGAGGCCTATTTCCCGACGCTGCCGAAGATTGAGCTGAACCGGCGCGGACCAGCACGCGCTGGCTGGGATGCGTGGGGCAACGAGGCAGAGCCTGCGGAGGTCGCCGCATGAACCAGAATCGCAAGCTGGTGCGTGTGCCGCCGCCCTATGTTGATCGGGGCCGCCAATTTGGTCTCGATCTGGTCGCGCACTATGCCGCTGGTGGCTCCCCCAGATCACGGGCGCGGTCGGGTGATAGAGGCACTGAATCGAATCCGATCCGGCAGGCTCACGGCAAGATCGGTGAGGCTGCGGTCGCGATCTACTTCGGGCTCGATGTCGAGACCGCAATAAAATGGGAAGTCGGCTTTGCAGATCGCGGCACCGACATCACGCTCGCGAATGGCGTGCGGCTGGATGTCAAGACGACGCTGCCTCTGTTCAATTTGTGCTGGTCGCGCACTATCAACGATCTCTATTGGCAGAAGGAGTTCGATGCGCTCGTTTCCGTCAGCATCGAGGAAAAGGATTGGTCCTGCTGCCATGTTGAGGGTTGGATCACGAAGGGCGGCTTCTATCATCACAAGCAAATTTCCAATGGCGTGAATCCCCGGCTGGAGCGCGGCACTTGGTTTGTCAGGAAGCGCATCCTGTCGAACATCGATGATCTTCCGTACCTGCCAATTCTGCCAGCGTGCGAGCGCACCGTGATCCCGTGGTCGATCCGGCATGTCGCTGGCGCGAACGATCTAATCTTCGCCGCTTAACAGGAGGACCGCATGCGACGCACTCTGCCGCAACGCCGCCGCTGCGAGACTTTCGAGATGGCCTTCGGCGGGCTGGCGCGCAGCCACACCATCACGCTCGGCTTCTACGAGGACGGCGCGCTCGGCGAGGTCTTCATCAACGGCGGCAAGAGCGGCGAAGTAGTCGAGGCGATAGCGCGCGACGGCGCGGTGCTGCTGAGCCTCGCGCTGCAGTACGGGGCCGAGCTGGACAACATCAGGAGCGCGATCACGCGCGACGAGCAAGGCGCACCATCCTCCATCGTTGGCGCTGTGATCGACCGCCTGAGCGAGGACAAGCCATGACGATCACCGCTGCCGACAAGCTGGAATGCGCCGAGCGCGAGCTGCGCTACCGCCGCCGCGTCTACGGGCGGCTGGTCGAGCGCGGCAAGATGACGAAGGGGCAGAGCGAGCGCGAGCTGCAGCTGATGGAAGCCATCGCCGAGGACTACCTGCAGCTTTGCGACGAGGACGCGCCGCAGCTCTGCCTCGAGACGAAACGAACACTCAGGCAGGCATGACCGCCTGGTACAACGAGATCGATATCTATGCCGCAGGATGGCTGCGCAACCTCATCAATGAACGGCTCATCGCCAAAGGCGAAGTCGATACCCGCTCAATTGTCGATGTTCGACCTGCCGATCTTGCCGGATTCGACCAGTGCCATTTCTTCGCAGGCATCGGCGGATGGTCCCTCGCTCTGCGACGAGCGGGATGGCCTGACTCTCGATCTGTTTGGACAGGAAGCTGCCCCTGTCAGCCGTTCTCGCTGCTCGGCAAGCAGGCTGGATACGCAGACCCACGGCACCTTTGGCCGACTTGGGCTCGGCTCATCGGCGAGCGACGACCTGCAACGATCTTTGGCGAACAACTTGCGACAGCTCCTCGCTGGCTCCGACTTGTGCGAGGTGATCTGGAGGCGCTGGGTTACGCCGTGGGGTCGCTGCCTGTCGAGGCCGCATGCGCGGGTGCGGAGCAGCTTCGAGATCGATACTGGTTCGTGGCGCATCAAGCCCGCGTTCTGGTCAACGGCTTCGAGCCGGGACTGGAAGGACACGCCGGGGATGTCGATCAAGCGCGAGCGGAATCGCAAGCGGCTCGATCAGCTGCCGCGTCAGGTTTTCAATTCGCAGGTGGTGCTCTGGCCAACAGCGCGGGCCTCGGAAGCGGGACCGGACTTCGCGAAGGCCTCGCGCTCATCGACGGGCATGGCGCTGCCAGCGGTGGCCGCGAGTTCGATCTCGCCATCTGTCGAATCGACGGAAGGGTCCGTCGCGTTAAACCCGGCCTTCGTCTCGTGGCTGATGGGATTCCCGCCCGAGTGGATCAGCTGCGCGCCCTCGGCAACGCCATCGATCCCAGACCCGCCGCCGCTTTCATCCGCGCAGCCATGCAGAGCATTGGAGGTGAGCCATGAATGCTGAGCAGCTCGCCCAGGCGCTCGGGGCCGTGCGATCCGGCAGGCAATGGAAGTGCCGCTGCGTGGCGCACGAGGATCGCTCGCCGAGCATGATCATCTTTGATGGACGCGACAGCGTGCAGGTTCGTTGCATGGCAGGATGCGAGCCCAAGGACATCATCGATGTGCTGCGTGTGCGCGGATTGTGGAGCGGCGTGGAGAAATGTGGACGTAGTTGGAGAGAAAAGGACGAAAATGGGGTTTCACATGAAACCCTTAACGAGGATCGACGCGAGCAGAAACTTCGGCTGCTGGCGCGCTGCATTTTTGATGATGCGGTGCTGCTGAACGGCACGCTGGCGGAAGCGTATTTCGAGAGCCGCGATCTCTGGAGCGTGGCGCGCGAGATCGAGGACATCCGCTTTCATCCACGCTGCCCGCGCGAGCAGAGCGAGCAGCCAGCTGTTGTTGTCGCGATGCGTTCGATAGCATCGAACGCCATCACCGCCGTGCAGCGCATCTTCCTGACGAAGCAAGCCAAGAAGGACGGCAAGCCGATGATGCTCGGCACCGTCTCGGGCGCGGCGATGAAGCTGCAGCAGATCGATGGCCGCAAGCTGAATATCGCCGAGGGGCTGGAGACCGCGCTCGCTGTGATCGCGATGGATCGCAGACCGGTGTGGGCGCTCGGCTCGACCGCCTTGATGCAAACCTTTCCAATCCTCGCCGAGATCGACAAGCTGATCATCTGGGCTGACCATGACAGGCTGAAGCTGATCGGCGGCAAACTGCAGCGCCCAGGCGCGAAGGCTGCGCTCTCCTGCAAGTCGCGTTGGCTCGCGGCAGGCAAGCAGGCGCTCGCTTACGAGCCGATAGCCGAGGGCGATGATGCTGCCGACGAATGGAGCAAGCGCTGTGGCAGACTTTGACGACGACGGGCCGTCCGAAAATTTCAGGCCGCTCGCCGAGCCTGCCGAAGTCGTGCCCTTCGATGATGCGCGCCGCCGCCGCTCGCGCGCAGAAGAGGAAGCGGCAACAAGACCCCAGATCACCGCCTCGGCCTATGTCTGGACCGAGCCGCAAAATATTCCGCTGCGCGACTGGCTCTATGGGCGGTTGCTGGTGCGCCGATTTCTGAGCCTCACCATTGCGCCCGGTGGCGTCGGCAAGTCATCCCTGATCGCCGCCGAGGCCTTGGCGATGGTCTCTGGCCGCGATCTGCTCGGCGTGCTTCCTGCGCGCAGGCTCAAAGTCTGGGTCTGGAATCTCGAAGACCCGCAAGAAGAAACCAGCCGCAAGATACAGGCAGCGGCGAAGCAGTATCATCTCAATGCTGACGACATCGGCGACCGGCTGTTCGTCAACTCGGGCCGCGATCAGTCCTTGGTCATCGCGCGGCTGCGCGCCACCGGCATCGTGATCCTGCATCCCGTGATCGATGCGCTGGTGCAGCAGATCAAGGAGCTGGGCATCGATGTGCTGGTGATCGATCCTTTCGTCAGCTGTCATGAAGTGCCCGAGAACGACAATTCCGCTATCGATAGCGTGGCGAAGGAATGGAGCCGCGTCGCCGAGCTGGGCAATTGCGCGGTGCATCTCGTGCATCATACGCGCAAAGCGCCCGCAGGCAGCGAGGTGACATCGGACTCGGGACGCGGCGCGAAGGCCTTGACAGATGCCTGCCGTGTCGCTCGCGCCGTCAACCAGATGACCGAAGAGGAAGGCACCGCCGCTGGTATCGAGAACCACCGGCTGTTTTTCCGCGCGTTCAACGACAAAGCCAACCTCGCGCCGCCTGTCTCGGTCTCGGATTGGTTTCGGATCGCCAGCGTCTGGCTCGACAACGGCCCTGCAGGCGGCGACAGCGTCGGCGTGGTGACGCGCTGGCAATGGCCCGATCCGCTCTCTGGCGTCACCGGCACCGACTTCGACAAGGTCGCGCTCGCCATCAAAGCCGGATCGTGGCGCGAGAACGCTCGGGCGACCGATTGGGTCGGCGTCCCGGTCGCCAAGGCCCTGAAGCTATCGACCGCCGACAAGGCAGATCGGGCGAAGATCATCGGGCTGCTGAAGGTCTGGATCGGAGCCGGGAACTTGGTGATCGTGGAGCGGCAGGATGAGAAGCGGCGGCAGCGGAAATTTGTCGAGGTTCCTGACGAGGAGCCCGACCTTTGCTCCAGTTAAAATGACTGGAGCACGACCGGAGCAACCACTGGAGCAAGCACGCTGCTCCAGTGCTCCAGTCACCCACCCCCTAAAGGGGGTGTAGGGGGTGGGTGATGACTGGAGCAAAGGAGCGCTCAGCGTGCCCCGGCCACTGGAGCGCGACTGGAGCAGATGGAACCGAGGGAGGATGCAATGCAGCAAGCAGCGATCAGGATCACCGAAGGCGAGCTGCAGCTGGAGCTGCTGGACGAAACCCCCTCAACGTGGTCAGGCCCGCATGTCGGCCGGCGGCTCACCGAAGCGATGCGCACGCTCGCCCTGCTGCCGATGGGCGGCGGCAGCTCCTGGGCGGCATGGCCAGCCTACTGCTACGAGTGGGACGATCTCCTCGCCCAGCAAGCGCAGGGCGAGCTGGAGCGGACGCAGCAGCTGCAGAACCGCATCCGGCTATTGCCGTCGAGCCGCGAATTGCAGCGCATGGAAGCGGCGATCTGCTGGCCAGCGGAATATCTTCACGCGCTGGTGCCGCTGCTGCGCGCGGTCAACGCGGTGGCGCTCGCGCATTCGCTGGACCGCGACGCCGGCTGGATCGCCGCAAAGCGCGGCGGCTATGCCGACACGTGGCGCGAGCGGCACGATCATGGCTGCGACATCATCGCGCGAGGCCTGCGCAGCTGCCGCGTGCCGGTGTTCTGATGAACGGCAGCAAAACAGTAGAGCTGCTGGGATGGCATCGCTGTTTCTCTACACCGCCAACGCCCGATGACATCGAGCACGAACGGCAACAGATGGAAGCCCTGCACAAGCAACGGCTCGCGGTCCACGAGATCGAGCATCCAACGCATTCAGGGACGCGCTGCACGAGCGCTGAATCGGTTCTAGGGCGTCGTGCAGCCATAGCCTGATTGATGCAAGCTGGATGAAGGGTAGTTGGCGGCAAGCCTGTCGTAGCGTGTGGCGATACGACGGCATTGCTTGATCCTGTTCGCAATGGCCTATGGGATTCCTGCTAGGGCCGGCCAGGCTAGAAACGCGGCCACCGCGTTTAGCTCAGCGCGGTAGTGCATCGGTTTTGTAAACCGAAGGTCGGGAGTTCAATCCTCTCAACCGGCACCAGCTAAAACCCAGTAAAATCAAATACTTATACGGTAGCTATCCGATACCATCGATGCAGCCCTAACGGTCGGGGTAAACGGCCGGGTAAACGGACCCGCAGGGCAGCCCGTAGCGCGGCACAGACCCGGAAAGGCGCTACCGGGAGGCCCTAGGCCCGGAACGCTACCGGCGGCCATTGCAACAATGTCGGAGCACCTTCCGTAAGCCGTCCGATATCGACGGACCGACGGACCGGCACCAGATTGATCCATCGCAACGACATTTGATCGTTTCCGGCGTATATGACGATTCAAAAATAATTGGGAGGATCGTCATGTCAAATGCTCAGCAAGCCTTTGTAATGACCGCTGCGCTTTTCTGCCTATCGTTCGCCGGGATTTTCTTATTTTGGTTCGCCGAGAAGTTTAGGTCTAAGCGAGGGCCGACAACTCGGCGTTAGTTCTCGCTCCTAGCATCGCCTTCGCAAATTGCTTCGCCTCGTTCTCGGTCGGAAAAGAAAGGTGCCGCGCTTTGCCATTTCATCGAATGGGACAGCGGTGCTGGCTTGAAGAGCATCGCCGCCAGTCACATGTCATAAGGGATCGGGGATCGTTGGCCCGACACACTGGCAACGCACCCACCGCCTCATTGAAGGACGCGTGCGTCCAAATAAGAGCGAGCACGGGCTGCGTTCGAGCACCGCTCGACGCAGTACCTCTACGCAAACGCAACGGCACGAGCCGTCGAGGGAGACCTTGGCGGCTTTTTGCGTGTGGCCAAATTGGACTGGCCTACTGAGCAGAGCTTATCGGAGGGCGCGCACGTGCGCGCCTTTGGATCAATTTCATCAAGCGCCGGCGCTGATGTGCAAGGTCGTGAGCCTTCATCCGCTCCTCCCAGAAACCTGGTAGGTTCAGGTATCTTTTCTGCGTTAGCTCGGCGAGAGCATGCAAGTCAGCCGGATCGATTGAAGGGTGCACCGCTTCCCCGGCTCCGCACGTTTCCTTCCAAGCATCGAAGATTCCATTCCTCGCGAACAATTCTGTTGCAGTGAGAATAACGAGCGGATTCGTTGGCTGGCCGTGGCAAACTTCCCGACGGCCCCAGAGAGCTAGATCACGCAGGCGCTGGAGTTCGTCCGCCGTATAGTCGCCGATCTCGCGGAGAGAGGACACAATCATTATCGCTCCCGGAAAGCGATCGGCGACCTTCCTTAGACCGATAACGGCATCTTCACTGATGGCATTCTTGCCGAAGCTCTTGGCTTCACCAATAACCAGAAGCGGCTCGTCCCGCTCGTCATTCAACATCCTGCTTGGGCGATGCCATGCAGCGAAATCGAGTTCGCAATTCAGCGGTCGGAGGTTGAGCCCCGTTGTCCAGGTCATCTCGGTTCCGCGGAATTCTGTAATGCACCGCAAAGTTAGCGCAACGGCATAGCCGCCGCGAGCATAGTCAGGCGCGGCGAAAGGCCCGACCACACGGTAGAACCAATTGACATCGTGAAGATCTTTTGGGGATTGCGAAAAATCGAACTTGTTAAGGCAACGCGTGCACGTTGGAGAAGAACTAATCGCATCGAGGTCGAACCAGTTATGATAGGCGCAGATCGGGCACTTCACCCGGAGACCTGCGCGAAACACTGAGCGATCGAGAAAATAGTCGAGCCCATTCCAGTACCCGAAGGAGCGCTTCGCACGCTCGTCGAAGTGCTGCCGAACTGTGTTTATGTGCTTTGAACGATCGGGTGTCATCGTCGCCACGCGTTTGCCATCACGGCTGAGGTCGGCCCGGCTTTCAGCCATTTCGCTCAGCAGGTCGATCGTTTTGCGATCCGCAAACATTCCTGAGCCTCGCAATCCTCCGGCGGCGGCAATGACTTGTGCAGCGACCTGTCCTTCCTCCGATGGCTGTGCGTCGATCCCTTGTGTCTTTAGCCATCCTATAATCGCCGCCCGACCGTCTTGCGGACGTAATAACGAAAACCCGATCCCATGTTGCTGCTGGAGCGCCCATCCCTCGCGGCCTATTCTCAGACTTTCGCTGGTGGCAAGCCGCGGGTAGTCGGGCGACCAAAGATTAGACGGATACACAATGGCGGGATCATCCTCGCCATGCGAATGCTCCGGCACAATCAAGTTGACCCATCGCGCTTTTGTGTAGCGGCTTGTCGAATTGAGAAACGTAGGAGAAGGCGCTGGAAGTTTCACATAACCTTCCGAACCTATCTCCTCGTCAAAGGAAATAGGCTTGGACGTAGCCAATATCTTGGTCTCGCGGCGCTCGTGACCACGGCCAATACGTTGCCAGATTAAGGGATCGCGTGCCCAGAAGAACGACATGTCAGGCAGGCCATCTAGGTGCTTCCGCAACAGCTCCACAATTGTCTCGTCGGAGATGGACGAGCCAAAATGCATGCCAGTATGAAATTTGGTTCCATATGGGTTTCCGGGGATGGGGCGATGCACTTGCAGAATGCGTTCGCGGATGAGGTCTTTGTGGTGAACGAACCATTCGAGATTAATAGGAGTGACGCGGCGCGCGACGAGGCGATAGTTCCAATAGTCGATCACATCGCCCGCATCGGTCGGATCAAAAACATAGAAGGTCTCATCGTCAAATCCGCGGCCCAGCGATTCTTCGAGCCCATGTCGGGTAATCCATAAGGGAGTGAGAAATCCCTCCGTATACATCTTCGATGCCGTATCGGCAGAGTGAGGAAGCGTCTCAGGTGAAAACACCTGCGCGTACGCATCTGAGATGTCAGTCAGTGGCTCATCGTTTGGATAGCGTCCTCCGACAACGTCGAAGAAGGCATTTCCATCGATGTCGTCGAATGTTGCGAAGGGCCGCTTGTGACGCCGTTCGTATTTGTACTCTTTGTCATAGAGCTGATGCATCACCTCAAGGATGTCGACGCCGGCGGCAAACTCCGCGTGACCGTGATGGTTCTGCTCGAAGTATTGCTCCATGCTAACGACACGCGGTAACCCAAAAGTCAGGCCCTTGTTACGCCAACCGAGGCGCTCAGCCATTCCCGGTGACGATTCTACGAGGGTGTCCGGCTCAAAGAAATTGATATAGCCGCGGGCTACGTCGAGACCGCTCTCGGCGTGATATGGGCGAACCCACCGCTCTCCGCCCGCTTCGAAATAGGGGATCATAAAGTTGTAGCGGCCTCCCCAAAGGCAGGTCGAAAGGCGCGCCGCTCGAGACACGATCCCAAGATTGTCCGGTGGCATCAAAAAGCCGACTCGCACCGGACGAAAGCTGACAGAACCAGTAAAGCGCATTTTTCACTACGCAACTCTAGGGACGGAAGTAAGTTGCAATATGCACACGACTCAACATTACAATCACTACTTATTGGATTGTTTTTCGCAGTAGGTCTCGCTGAATCTTTTTCCGCGCGCGAATTGTGCGCAGCATAAGGTTGTCACGGATGTGCGCCTTGGGGCACGAGCGGACCAGCAAATTCCCGATTGACATCTATCGGCAAATCCTAGTCATACCAATCCTTACGATCACGCGGCAGCGTCTGAGCCACCTCAGACAGTTTCCCTCTCGCATAGCCCATCGAGACCGCTGCCTCTAGTTTCTCCAGATCAGTTTCGAGAAACTGGTTGGCAGCGCCTTGACCGCCTCCCGAGCATCACCGCCGCAGGCCGCGATTGCTTGATCCGCAGCCGCCTCTAGCTGGTCCGCGTCCGATTGTGGGTTGGGTGCTGACGACATGCGGAAATCCCCCCACCAGAAAAAATGTTCTTTTTTTGTTCTTGTGTCAATCTGGGGTACTGGCCTGTTTCGACCCTTAGTGGCCTAATTTAAAAAATGCAGTGGCCTAGTTTGAAAGTGAGCAATTTTGAACAGACGATCGCCGCGCGGCGTGCTGTTTTAGTAATGGCTGGGGAATATTGCAGTCCATATCCAACGCCACCAAGCACTATTCGGCTTGGTGGCGTTGTGCGTTGCAGGGCGCCTCAGTTGGCGACCTCTTCGTCATCAACTTTCATGAACTCGCGCATTTCGGCCCGAGCCTTTAGGGGCGCGCCGGCCACCGATTTGGCACTTGTATCGGCTGGCGTGGAGATCGGGTTACCGGACTTCTACGTGTGACAAAGTGGTCTCTTCCCACTCTTTGCGGTTCCGGGAAAAATCGGCAATGGCTGTAACGGGGATGTTTTTGAAGCCGTGGTCAGTTCATTCAATCCCTTTAGGACACCGATGCCGGTTCCACTTATTCAAACCGGCCACTGCAACGTCGATCTGAAGCCGTCGCCGATCGAGCGATCCTGGATTCTTGAAGGCAATCCGGAGGCCCGCTCGCACCCGCTGTCGACCAGCGCGTGCGGCACTGCCATTACCCTGATCTGGTCCTGCACCGAGGGCAAATTCAATTGGTACTACGATTTCGACGAGACCATCATCATCCTCGAAGGATCGGTCGTGCTCGAAAGCGAAGGCATGCCGCCCAAGCGCTATGGCGTCGGTGACGTGATCTTTTTCCGCGAGGGTGCGCACGCCAAATGGCATGTCGAGGGTTATGTGAAGAAAGTCGCCTTCCTCCGGCAGAGCACTCCGTTCTGGCTCGGTTTCGTCATTCGCGCCGTCAATAAGCTTAAGCGGCCGCGAGGACCGCGCTGGGCAAGGCAGCTGGTAGGCGGGGCGGGTCAGTAGTTTCGGGATTCCGAGCCGAACCCAATAGACCCGCTCCTGTACGTCGCGCCGTCACTTCATTACTTGCAAGTTTTGTCAGCCTTCAAAGCTGTTTCCGCTGATGCGTGTGTCGGATGTGCCGCACCGATAACCTTCATGTTGCCACCAGCGGCAGGCTGGACATTGACAACTTCACATTTCATCGTCGCGGTATCCTGCGCCAGGTAGAACGAGGAAGCACCTGATGGTGGTGCCTGACCGATAGTTTTGTCAGTTTTGTCCTGCGCGAATGCAGGTGCCGCGAATGCGAGAATAGCAACCGTCGCTAAAAGAATTTTCGTCATGGTGTTTACCTCCAGTATTATTGGACAGCATGCAAATAAAGTCAGCCGATAAAGGTTCCTTGAGCGTTGGCTCCTAATTCATTAATCTTTTGGAAGTGAGCGATATTGACCAGTAACCCCGAACTCGGAAGAGCATACTGGCTCCATCGCCGTCCGAATAGGCAATATCGGCGACAGAGAGATCGGTAATGCTCCCGCCTAACAGGGGAAGCACGATGTCATCTATCCAACGAAATCCATTGTACAGCCGCGCGGAGATCGGAATTCTTCCGTGTTCCAGTTGTGGCAAGCCTATGCGTTTGGCTTGCGTTGAGCCTACTGAACCCGGTCATGAAGTCCGCACCTTCGAGTGTTCGGAATGCAAAACGACTGGGAGTTTTCCAGTTGCGATCTAGTCGCCACTAGTCAGCTTTTGCGACTGTCGGGTTGCGGCTCTGGCTTCGTAAAAGTCTTCATCGCGCGGCACATTTATTTCGGACGTCGGCGGCTTGAATGGCTAAGGTAGGTGTCCCACGCGCGGGGACCAAACTGGACATGGCGAACAATACCAATCAGGGCGCATTTGATCCCAAGACGTTTCTCGCCATTGTAGGCGAAGGCAAAACAATCCTTGAGTTTCACAAGGACCAGGTCGTCTTCGCCCAGGGAGACATGGCAGACACGGTTTTTTATATTCAAAAAGGTCAGGTCAAGGTTGTTGTCATATCCGAGCAAGGCAAAGAGGCGGTGGTCGGGA
Source organism: Bradyrhizobium erythrophlei (assembly GCA_900129675.1). Classification (GTDB taxonomy): domain Bacteria; phylum Pseudomonadota; class Alphaproteobacteria; order Rhizobiales; family Xanthobacteraceae; genus Bradyrhizobium; species Bradyrhizobium erythrophlei_A. The sequence goes on from FSRD01000001.1 coordinate 6,494,901, forward strand.
TTTTAGGACCCGGACAGTTCTTTGGCGAAGGCTGTATGAACGGTCATTCGGTGCGCATCGCGACCACGACCGCATTGGAAGACTGTCTGGTCACCGCGATATCGAAGACAGCCATGCTCGCGGCGCTTCATGATCAACCGAAGTTTTCCGAAATATTCATGGCTTATTTGCTGACCCGCAATAGCCGGATCGAGGAAGACCTGATCGATCAGCTCTTTAATTCCAGCGAAAAGCGGTTGGCGCGCCTGCTGCTGCTGTTGGCGAATTTCGGTAAGGAGGGCAGTCCCCAACCGATCATTCCCAATATCAGCCAAGAAACTCTGGCCGAAATGATCGGCACGACTCGATCCCGCGTAAGTTTCTTCATGAACAAATTCCGCAAGCTTGGCCTCATCAGCTACAACGGAAAAATTGAAGTCAATAGTTCATTGTTGAACGCGGTCTTGTACGACAAACCCGAGATCAAGCGCGAACCGTAATAACGACTGGACCTGCTCGTGACTGAGTCCGCTATTGGGTCAAAAACGGTCCTGACGCCCTTGAAATGGGATGTCCGGCCAATTATCGCCAATAGCGTAAGCACTTTTTTCAGCGGGGCGGCTGTAGACCGGGCGACAAGAGCCATTCATTCATATGCGAGGCGGTTTCAGCCTGACGCGCCCTTCGTATAATGGCATCGCGCTCAGCTCCGGGCCGGAGCGCTTGTGCCTCTTCTTTCAATCGTAAGGCGTGCAGCGCCAAACGATCTTGTAACGGCAGTTTAGGTTGGCTGGCTTGGGTGTGAGGCATAAGGCCCCCCTGTTAACGGCGGGAGCGAAAAACTCTCAGTCACCGGTAACAGCCGAGGGCCGGCGGTGATGGAACCAGCATGCTCCGCGATTTCCGAAGTTGCTGGTCAATATTGCTCACTCTCCGAAACTTAATCGAGCTTAGCTCTTCGGTGTATTTTGGCGACGTATCTTCAATGAGAGCTTCAGTTCATGGGCCTTTACAACGCGATCTTCGCTGCAACCGGAAAACGCATCCGGGCACTGCCGATCGGCAAGCAACTTGAAACCAAAGACGAGTTCGAGCGTTTTAGTGTTTTGGAGGGAGACCAAGATGAACAAAAAAGTGACGGTGCTCGCAGCGTTAATCTCAAGCGTCCTTCTTTCGAGCGTTCAGGAGGTGGCCGCCCAGGCAAACTCGCCACCCAGCGCCACAGCAACGCGACCGGCGAAGACGCCGCAGGACCAAACATCTGTTCCTAACACCAGCCCGCCAGCCACAACAACTCAGACAACCGGCCAGAGCAACCAGGATCCGACTGTCAAAAAAATGAACGAAGACGAAAAGCAGAAAGTCGATACGACGGGCAAATAGCCTTAACGTTGGTCTCGCCCGTCAGAAAGTGCCAGCGCAGGTTCCCGAGGTTAACGAAACAGGGGAGTTGCACCCGTCTAAAACCTCGCTGGCTGTGGGCGTTGTTTTGGACCTCACGCACGACCACCCACTGCGCGCATGCCGGAGGTGAAAGAAGACGCGAACCCTCCGGGATTTTCGGGTGACGGGAGACCTGCATCGCGCCACCCTCGCAACACGGCCCGACCAAGTGAAAGGAGGCCCGCTCGGTTTTTCCTTTGTGTCGCGAAACCATGTCACCTCTGCAATTCGCTGCCAGAAGTGCTGGATGCTGTTGGCCGATGAGCCGCAGTATAAGTGCGTGCCGCTAGTTCACGATTTGCAGGATCAGAAAAAACCTGTTCGAACGTGCGGTGCTGCTTATCAGCCATCTCCTGCAACAGCCGAACCGCCTCCGCACTGTCGTCAGATACTGATGTATTGCCCACCTCGGTGCTGGTCGGCGTCAGCGTCGCCATGCTCTTGGTGGTAGATGCCATGGACAGCAAATGTTTCGCCTCAGTTAGCGCTGCCCATTGCTTTCTGAAATCGATATCAGTCTCGTAGCGGCGGCTAAATGACTTTGCGTATGATTCACCATCGCGCTTGGTAACACCGGCCAACAAGGCTTCTTCGGTAATAGACACAATCTTAGCGATGTCTAACATTGGTGGATCCTTTTTCATGGTTGAGTATTGCGCCAGCAATTTCTGCCCTTGTGGCGTATGAAGCAGCCAGCGCCTCGCGCGCTGTGGATGGAGAGACGGGGCTGCAACGATCATCTCTGCAACGATTTCATTTAGCCGGTCTGACAATTTCTTGTCGGTATCGCCTTGGTGGTCGCCTGTGACATCGTCGGTAACGTTCGCTTTCAGATAATCGCCGAACTGCTTGAACAGCTTGGTCATCGCGGCGGGTTGATCGATAGTATCGTCGACAAGGATAGCGCCAAAATATTCCGCCAATTGTTCGGTCGCCTCATCGATAATGGCTGTATTGTTGTGGGGCATCACGCGGCCTCCGTTTTCTTTTCGCTAAGGCGAGCAGCAATCTGGTTTGCAATTTGATCGCACCAAGCGGCGGCTAGGTCCTTGAAGTGTTTCTTCTGCAACGGTGACAGCCGGGCAAATTCAAAGTCGTTGATGTAAGGGCTGGGCAATTCCTGGATCACTGTTTTTATGCAGGTAACGACGTTGATCCTAAACAGCTGATCCGTAGGGCCGACACCGAGCGCGTGCAACTGGGCAAGCAATTCTTTCGCGTTGAGCACTGATGCCATCGCGTCCACGAACGCATCATCAGCGTCGTTTAGCTGCTCCTTGAGCTTGGCATTCAGCGCGGCGATCGTCTCTGCTTTAGCCTTGTCTGCTGCGGTTGCTTCATTCCGCTGCGCAGCAGCTACGTTAGCCCGGGCAACCGTCAGCGCGGCTTCCACCGAGGCGATGTTGGCTGTAAGGCCAACGTCCTCCAGATTAATGTTGCGGAGTTTTTCCTTGGAAGCCTTGTCGCCAGCGGTAAGTGCAGCGAAGGCGATCGCGTCGCGTTGCTTCGACAATGTCTTGGCACTAGAAAAAAGTGACTCCCTCTGCTCCTCCAGATTATTCAAATCTCTTTCGGCCTTCTCAACATCGTTCATTGGGTTCTCCCCTTTCGTTTTACACGCAATTAATCGGGTTCTTGACTATTCTGATATCTGCCTTGCGGCTTTCGTTGATCGTGCCAGCGACGAACAACATTATCTGCGCTATATCGATCGCGTTCTGGATGGCGCTCTGTTCGGCAACGATCGCATTCTGCCTCTCGCCGGTCTCGCGCATGGTCGCTGCGATAATTTGTATCTCAGCATTGATGGCGTCGGCACGCTGCGCCAGCGACTGCTTCTTGGCTTCTAGGTTGGCGATGGCGGTGGTCAGATCAGCTGTGTTCATTAGGTTCCTCCGAAGCGATTGCCGCCGCCGTTTGCAGTGTATTCGTAAAATGCTTGCGTGGTGCTCAGCGTGGTACTGCCCGGCACCGGAGGCTGTGTCTGGCTGAGGATGATTGGCGCTACCAGCGGCACCCGTTGCGCGTCCCGTTGCGCGGCCACGACGAGCGCGCCGGCCGCAGCATTGATTACGTCGTCATGGGCGCCGGGCGCGTGATCGACACTGTCCTTGCCGCCGCGCGCGGTTCGTCTTTCCAATCCACAGAGCTGTGATGTCAGGCGAGGATGATCCAGCAGTTCAACCCGACCCGAGTTGAGCATCGGCAATAGCGCTAGATAAATGTCGCTCTTGGTCTGGCTGGCGACTTGATAATCGACGCCATGAACAGCGAAGCGTTCCCTGGGCCACAATCCCGCATAACGGTCGCCACGGACGGTGCTGATGCCATAGCTCTTGATGGTGTCGGCGAATTCCTTGACGACTGATTCGGGCGAGAACGGTGGCTTGCGTTCGCGCGCCAGATCGAGGATAGCCCGCTCGCCTTCCATATGGGCGATGCCCAAGGTCATGCTGTCGCTGCTGCCGCCGGATGGATCGCAGAACGCGACGTAAGCCACACCCTCGATGCGGGGCAGTTCGTAACGGCCAAGCACGACGGCAGCGTCCACCACCTCGCGAGAGATGAAGGTTTCAACATCGGTGCGAAACTCTGCGCCATATTCGGCAGCGGCGCTGGCTGAGTCAGCTTCGTATGCGGCATCCACGATACTTTGCGGCACGCTGGGGTTCATGGTCCGCGTCGGCGCTTTCCAGACCAGAACAGGACTGTCCTTGCCGAAGTGGCGGCGATGGGCATCCCACAACGCGCCGCGCCGTGCATAGGGACTGGACGCACACAGCAGCATCGCATTGGGTATCGTCGCCATCGCGGGGCGAATCGCGGCGAGAATTTCCTTATCGGGATTGGCGCTTTCGTCATTGCGCCAGAATGCTATTTCATCGCATAGCGCGGCAACCAGCGTATAGCCGCGATTGCTTCTGAAGCTGGCGGCTTGGATTTCGATCGAGATGGAATTGGTCAGGTCGAAAGTGTCGGCGGTCTCACGCTCGATCATCCGCTTCAGCATCGGCACGCCGGTCAGCAAGCCTTTGACAAATCTAAAAATGGTGCGAGCGGCCTTCCGATCCTGCGCGATGATGACGATGGTACCGCGCTCGCCGGGGGCCAGGTATCGTCTGTATTCGAAGAAGCAAGCCAGATAGACGGCGACTAAAGCGAGCATGCGGGATTTGCCGCCCCTGCGGCCTATCGCCAGCCAGACTTCCTTGAATGCGGTTATCGGCGGTAGCTCGCGGCCCGTGCACTGCTGATAGACCGCGAGTTGCTGCGGCGTCATCGGCAGTGCGAACAGCGCGGCGAGGAAGATCAGCCAGTTGTCCCACGACGCGTGCCGCTTGAACCAAGGCTGGAACAGCTTGGTATCGCGCACCGCGTCGAGGATGGTGATCATTCGCCGTCATCTTCATCCGTTGTAACGGTTGCGGGATGATCGGCGGCCCTGAGATAGTCCTGCAGGAGTGGCGTGACGTCGCGGGCGACACGCTTTAGGCCGACACTTTCTAACAATCGACGTAGGTTGTTCGCACCTCGAAAGTACAAATCCAACTGCTCCGCAGTGGGCCCATGCTTGCTCAGGGCAAAGGACTGCTGCTCGATCCACTCCAGCTCGACGGTGATCGCGGCAATTCGTCGGCAGATCGAGCGCTCGCCGGCACTGATGACATCCGGGCCGCCGAGGTCTGCAATGTGAAGTGCCAGAAGGTCCTGGAGGCGACGGGACCAGCCGCTGCGGCCATTCTGGATAACGCGAGCGAACAGGGCACCGTTGGTGATCCGGCTTCTGTGCCGTACATCGGCAACCTGGCCACTCGCGATCGGGCGCGTCATCGAGCTTCCTTATATTTGTAACGGGGGAACCTGCCCCGGCGGACTAAACGTCGCGCGTCGCGGGCAGCTGGTAATAGGATAGGGGCTTAAAGGGCTGTTTGCCAGGCCGGGGGGCGCGCCAGGGGGCGCACGACGGCCAAGCCGGGACTAACCCGGCCCTGGACTATTCGGCCTGCTGAGGCCCTTCCCTGCCCGGCTGCCGGGAACCAGTAGTAAGAGGCCAGGATGACCTTCGCGGGCCGGGGGTCCCCTGACCCCAGTTAGGCCTGCTTCGGTTTACCCGACGTTTACCCCGTGACAGAACTGGAGCTAATATAGACCGGAAAATCCTTTAAACATAGCGATTTTTCTAATCAGGCCTCCGGTCTAGATAAGCGGGGGTCGCCGGTTTTGGGCTCCTCGCCGCTGGTCCCGGGGCTGGTAGTCGTCGATAAGAGATGCCACTACAAGGTGTATCGGAGTGCAGGTGGTATTTTTGGATCAGGTCAACTGGAAGTAGGCAGGTCGATGCTATGGAAACAGCCCGGAAAAAGATCGATTACAGTATAAAATTTTGGCGCAGGTTCCGTAGCGGGAACTTTATCGCGGGAACCCGGTTCCCGTCCCGATCGGCGCAGGCGCAGGGACGATAGAACCCGTCCCCGGTAAAATCCCTTAGCCGACCCCCGAATAATCGCCATGTGGCCTTCCTAATAGCCCCCTCATGCCGGGATAAACGGTTAAGGAACCTAGCTTTTTCGGTGCGCCCGGTGTAGCCCTTGGCGTTAACGCGATAGGACGCCTAGCGAATAGCACTGATACTGGCTAAATCTATAATCTTTCCAAGAGGTTAGTACCCGTGTGGGGGGGGCGGCCGTATCAGGGCTATTAGCGGATGCTATAAAGTCCCCCCATTTATATTATATACCCCTTTACTTTTTTCGTCGGAGAATACCAGATCCGGTGATAGCACTGATATTTCTAACGACCAGTGGCCTTTAACCCAATATAATTGCTAATGAATTTTCTAGTATCAGTGCTATTACCCTAAATAAAAGACCCCCCTACGGGCCGCCCCGCCGCCGGGGACCCCCGAAGCGGTTCTAGCCCCGCGCGCGCGCGGAATAAGCCGCCGTGGGCCTCCGCAGCTTACCAATTCGGCACCGATGCCCTTACGATCTCGGCCAGCTGTTCTACAGATTTTTCCTTGATTTTCTCCAAGGTCCAGTCGCCGCCGACGACGACGATGGACTGAAGAGCCGTGACCGCCGGGTAGTTCTTGTCGATGGCCATTCGTATCCGATGCCCGGTGTTTGTCATTCCCGCTCGCGCGATGGCGTGGCTGAGATGGTTCTCATTCACTTCGGCGTTGATGCAATCCTTGACTCGGGCCTTGATGATGGCCCGGGATGTCAGTTCTGCTTTGCCTTTGCAGTCTTCCTTGAACTCAATGACGGCGCGATCGGTCTCGCTCATCATGACGCGCAGCGCGCTCTTCTTGGCGTCATTCGACGTGGCATGGGCGCCGGGCTTGAAGCTGGAGATATCGAGCGTCTCCAGGCTGCGCCGCACTGACCCGATGAAGGCGCTGTCATCGAGAAGCCCGAAGAGTTTCTCATAGTACTCGGGTTTCTGCCGCTCGGTTGGATTTGCGATGACTTCGATCCTCCTGTCATCATTGTCGAACGGCAGCGCATCTTCGTGGTTGGAGAAGCTCAGCCATCGGCAGCAGTTCTTCTCGATGCTCTGCATTCCATACTTCGGATTGATCTGCCGGTATTCCTCGGTGATGATGCTCTTGACGCGCTGGCCGCGCTCGTGTTTTCGCTCACTGCTTCCCTCCCGCGTCTCATCGACAACGGCCAGCAACTTCTTCGACAACCGTCCGTTGAAGCCGCCGTCCAGCAGGTCGGGCAGTGAGATGCCTGCGGCGACGTGGCCGCGCAGCACCCGGACGATGATCGATGCCATCAGATTCCGCCCGATGCCCGTCGTCCTGGTTATCATCAGATACGAAGTGTGGGGCAGCACCTCGGGACGCTGGATGATGTGCGCCAGCCACTGGAGAAAGCGCTGCCGTTCTTCCGGAATCGGCACCAGGTACTCGACATGATCGAAGAAATCCTTGGCGCGGGATTCCCAGTCCGGCGGGGCTGCCATCGGCGCAATCCCGCGCCAGGTATTGAAGGCCGTCGTGGCCCCGTCGATGGGCTCCGGCGGCTGACAGATCTGCGGCGAGCCCGGGACCCAGGCCAGCGTGTCGACCGTCACCCGCTGCGGCGATGCGATCCAGAACTTCAGGGCCTGGACTTTCTTCACTATCGTCGCGCCTTTCTTGTCTTCTTCTTCATACTCGTGGATCGATGCGGCATACTCGGCAAAGGCATGCTCCTTCTTGCGTGCCCGGCCGGTGACCCGATCGACCACCCCGCCGCTGCCGCCGATGAACACCAGCCGGTCTTCCATTTCTGCCAGTGTCATGATGGTCGGCAGGATTGGATCTGTTACGTCGTTGCCGATCTCGACATTCTTCTTGATCTGTTCGGCTCGCCGGAAATCACCCCTGGCGGCCGTCTTTGCAATGCCTAGCCATTCAGAGAAGGTCTTGGTTACCTTCTTCGTTGCTTCTTCTGGCAAGTCGAGCAACTCGACCAGCCGGGTCAGCCCGATGGCCTCCTCGCCCGCCCGCATCTTGGCCAGCGTCGCGCCAGCGCGGCACTTGCCGTCCCGCGAATCCTCCCCGTCGCCGCCGGACATCGCGACTGCCAGCACTAGGTCATCGACCCGCTCGACACGCGACTCGTCGCCGCCCTCAGGGATCGCCTCCAGCAGGACACGGGCAAGAGCCATTGCCGCCTCGTTGCGCGTCCCTCGCGCCGGCCAGAACTGTCGTACTGCCATGCAGAAGGCTTCGATGCCGGCCCGGCGAAGTAATTCCTCAGGTTTAAGCGTGGCAAGCGGTGCCTCGTTTTCCCAGACCACAGGCTCATTGCTTTCCCAGTGCCTCGATGGCGGCACCACGGTCTGCTTACCATTGGAGAGGATCTGAAACACGATCAGCCCTGGCTTGCCATCGTGTCGCGGCAGCCGGGGATCGGTCTTCATCAACTCCGGCAGCTTGAAGTCCTTGCTCTTGATGTCACAGATCAGCAGCCGCCCCGAGCCGGGCGAGCTCTTGCGGCCGAACCTCAAGGAAGGTTCGGGGAATAGAGTCTCGGTCACGAACGGGATGGCGGGGAAGTCCGGATCGAGCCGAACCATGCCGCCGCTCGGCTTACCGAGCAACACCCCGATGTTATCGCCATCGACAAACCCCGGGATGGCGTCCTTCAGCGTCCGCTTCCTCCACCCATCCCCCATGATCTCGGGAGACTTGCCCTTCTCACCCCTCAGGCGGAGCGGGACCCAGTGGTGATTGTCCCGATACTTGGCCGCGTGCTGGCGTAGCAGGTCAGGCGATGGTCCGGTCATGACCCCACCTCCTGCTCGGCGTCGCGCAGATCGGCGTCGCGCAGATCGGCGTCGCGCAGATCGGCACCGGCGATGTCTCGCAGCACCTTCTTGACGACATCGGCATTGATGATGCCGGGCCATGGCAGTTCGGGATGGCGCTGGCGGACCTCGGCCTGGGTCATTGTTCGGCCGCGGCCGCCGCCGCCGTAGTAAGTGCGACTTGAGTTTCGACCTCTGGGCATAACAAAAGCCTCCGGTCCCCCTTTCGAGGGATTAACGTCCTTTCACGCCTCCATCTTCACGCGCCCACGCACCACGGCTAGTTTTTCATATTGCTCGAGTTCATCGAGCCGGAAAAACCGCAGCCGTCCAGAATACATCGGACGTGGAAAATCCACTTCGGCAATCAGTTTGCGGTTCAGCCACATCTCAGATCGGCCACCGTAGCGGGCGAGCACCTGCTTAGCGGATACGTAAACCGCATCGGGCGGGATCGGGACCGGCGCTTGATGTTTGATTTGTTTTACTGGTGCGACAGGACCAGGCTTCTTCTTTAGCGTCGCTTTTGCGGTTGGCATTTCGAGGTTCCTTTCGCGCTAACGATTTTAAGGAGACCTAAAGTTACGCTACGCCGAAATAAAAAACGGGGACTATTTTCGTCCCCGATTTTTACGAAAGCCCGAAAAAACGGGGATCGTTTTCGACCCTGATTTTTACGATGAAAAATGGGGTTAGGAATTTGACTCGTTCGTTACATCAGCCAGTGCTGAGGTTTGAGTCCTGCGCCATTCCGGCGCGACGAAAGGGACTCAACCATGATCAAACGTAAAGAGACGACGATGACCGATATCATCAACTTCCCCAGCTCCGAGACTCTGACCATAGATGAAAAGCTGGAAGTATGGGACCTGGTAATCAGAACGGAAGGGTGGGACCCCGAACTTGCTAGAATGTTCTGCTTCTTCTGCTCTAAAGAGGAGGATTTAACGAGGGAGCAACTTGCGAAGTATCCAGCGGTACTGGCTTTCTGGCGTGAGATCGAAGCATCGATCGAGCGATGGCAAGCGCAAAGATCGTACCACTGAAGCGATATTCAAGGAGAGACGTAAATGACTAACCAGATCGAGCCCGAGCCCAAGCTGAGATATTTTGTAGCGAAATTCCGTATGAGTGAACCAGCATCATCAGCAGCGGACGCACTGTGGGAAGCACTCATTACGGCGGAACGTGAAGGAATCGAATTAATGGAAGTCGGCCCGCAAGGTGGCGGAGTTCCAATTCGTCTTGAGATGAGAGCGGTAGAGCCCGAGCGCCGCCTCGGCGAAATGATGCGCGACTAGAAGAGCGCAGGGGCTGAATGACGGAAGGCAGGTGAACGCTTACCGTTCACCTGCCTTCTTATTTCGATAAGCAGTCTGCCTTTCACACGCCCTTCACTTCGCCTTGCGCGGCTCGCGAAGGTAGGCCGCGCACTGGCTAGTCAAGTTAGTGTTCGGATCGCCATAAAGAATTGTCGCGAGCTTAACGAGGTTGCCATGGGCACCACCAAGTGAGTGCGTCGCGCGGCCCCCGGCCATCTGCTTCCACATCAAGGTGGCCGCCTCCCGGACAACGAGCCGCTTCAATTCAACTTTCTTTCGGGGATGTTTTCCGGAACGCCTTGTCGCAATCCCCCGGCAGCGCGCCAGCCACTCCGCAATCGTATCTTGGGGAAAAAAGAGTCCTATTTGGTGAGGCAGGTCCTTGTCCTCAAGCTGTCGCTGCACGCGCTCCAGCGCTTTAGCGAGGTTACGGGCAGCTAACTTTGCGGGCTTGGTCCTGTCATGGAGGACGCTAACCAACTGCCCGTGCATGAACTCAATCTCAATCAGCGCCGTCTCTACATCGTCGCGGGCTTCAGGGCGAAGTAACTTCACAGCGTCATTGATGCGCTTCGCGTTCTTGGCGCGGAAAAGGGCGGCACTTTCTTCGGCGCTCTCGCCATTCTCTGACACCTGTACACTTCGCCCGTGCTGCCGCTGCTTCGCCGCCTGTTCAACTTTTTTAAGCATCATCCCCTCCCGTGCTTCGCAGCCGCAGCCGCCTCGATAGGCACGACCTTCGCCTGCCGCCCCGAAACCAATCCCTCGATATGATCAGCCCAGCGCTCCAGCGCCACGCGTTTCTCACTCAGGTACTTCGCCTTATTGTAGGTGCCAGCCACGCCGCTCTTGGCTCCGCCGCTGATATGATTAAGCGCGGCCTCTACGATGTGCGGCGCGATCCCCAACCCGCCGTCGTCGGGAGATTCATTTAGCGTCGTGGAGAAGGTCCGGCGCAGATCGTGGACACGCCACGGCTTGATCGGTCGTCCGGCGACCTTGGCCATCTCGGCGTCGAGCGCCTTCTTGGCTTTGGAGAAACCGCTGACCGGCGTCTTGCCGTTGGTGGTGAAGATGAGACCAGACAGTTCGATCGGCTCTGGCGGGTTATTGTGCCCGATGCCATGCGGCAGTGGCACGCTTTTGATGATATCGAGGGCCTGCTGCGGCAATGGTACCAGGAACGACAGATGATTCTTACTACGGTCGCCGGGGACTTCCCAAACCCCATTAAGTTCCTCGCGCGACATGCCGCTGACTTCACGCAGCCGGCACCCGGTTAACAATAGCGTCTTGTATAGCGAGCCGAAAACGCCATTGATGCTGTCGCAGGCTTTCCAGAACAGTACGATTTCGGACGGCTCCAACTTGCGGTCGCGGGACGAGGGCGGCCCCGGACGCTTTACGCCGATCATCGGGTTAACCGCGACCCGGTACTTCAGCGGCAACCAGCCGAATAGAACACTCAAGACTGAATACAACTTGCGCGCCCGGCTATCGGAGCCATGCTTGCGGGCATCTTCAATGACCGCTTCGACCTGATATTTGTCGATGGCTGCGATTGGCTTATCTGCCCAGGTCGCCGCCAGACTGCCCTTGAGCACCTCGATCTCTTCCGGTTCGATCTTCGCGGGATCACAATGGATCGGATATCGCAGTCCCAAAGTGGCGGCGTCGCTCCTCCACCGGCGCGGCCTAGAATTCCATTTCTTGGTACGATACTTGATGATGAATTCGCGAACGATGGATCCAAAAGTGTTGGAAGCGCGCTCCATATTTTCGTCGCGGCGTCGTTTCCTATCAGCCTTAGTCTCTGTGATTACATCGATGTCCCGGGCACGCTGCCGCTTAATATCTGTGGCAAGCGCGTGCGCAGCGGCGAGCGTAAGCGGGTATCCGATCCTGGGTTGGTCTGCCGCTTCCTTCCCCGACAAATCAAGCGGACCTAGCGTCAGCTTCGCGGCCTTCCCGTTATTACGGAACCGCATCGCCCACGACTTCGCGCCGGAAGGTTGGATAACGAGACGCAGGCCGGGGCAACCTGCATCCGGGATTTCGAGACGGACGGCGGCGGGCTTTAGCTTCGCGACCGATAGGGCGGTTAAGGTCCTCGCATTGCTGCTGGGCATTGGTCGAAACCTCCTAGGGGTAAACGCGGGGTAACCCGGGTAAGGCGTTTACCCTCGTTACCCGTCGTTACCCCTTATAAGCCGATTTAGGCCCTGTAGAATAGGGATTTCTTCGACATTACCCTAGGTTAGAAGTAGGCTAAAATTCCCCTCGTTAGGGTAGGTTCCCGGTTTTGTAAACCGAAGGCCGGGAGTTCAATCCTCTCAACCGGAACCGCCTAAAGCCCTTGTTTCATTAGGGGTTTCTCCCGTAGCGCACCGCGGCAAAGCCGGCAATGCACTAAACAGCAGTCCCGACAGGCACGAAAACAGGCACATCTGTTCGTACTTCGTTCGCCCAGCTACAGGATCTCCCGCGTTGTCTCAGTTCGGTTCGTCTTGGCGGTCCGAACTTCAACGTTGAGTGACCCACAATGCAGCCGCGCCATATCTTTTCGACGATAACCGCTACCCGGTCATGCGCATTCAAACGGCCGACTGCTCACATCTAGCGAAGGATGCGACAACTTCCCCCTTTACAATCGTTAGTTTTAGTGAAGGTAATTCTCGCTCGTTTCGTGATGAGGTGTGCAGGCATTCTGACTATCGTAGATTTCGATAAGGAGACGTATGTGGATGGACTCCTTTGGCAAATTCATTCTTCTCACCTGTTTTTTAATTCAAAGTACTCTTTGCGCCTATGCGCAGGAGGATGATCCGCTTTTCCGCATTGTGACGATAGACACGCCGACGGGGTTAGAAATTGGCAGAGGTTTTGATGTTTTAACGGGTAAGCCACGAGCGGATTGTGTCGACAGATCAATCGTAGAAGCACATCCGGATTTTGGTCCGAACAGCGTTAGCTTCCGATCAATTCGTGTCGAAAATTCTGCGCAATTGGATAAGGCGCTTGGAATTTCAGCCGCTGCATCTGTGAATGCGGGCTACTTTAGCGGCGGCGCATCGGCCTCGTTTTCCAATTCGCTTTCCGTCAGCAGCTACTCACTGAGTTACGTGGTAAAAGCTGTCGTTAGCGGGAAAGGTTCCAGCATCCGCGATGCTAAGCTCAAGGAGCAATACCGGACTTTGATTTCCGGGGGCAACGAAGATTCGATGCGCAGATTTCGGACAATTTGCGGGGATGGATACATTAGCGAATTTACGATGGGAGGCGATTTCCAGGCGGTCGTACAAATCCACACTCATACGAAATCGGAAACCGAATCAATCGCGGCGTCGGTAAACGCCTCGTTCAGCATGGCCTCAGGAGCTGCATCATTTTCAAGTTCGCTGAAGAAGGCCGCACAGAGCAACGAGGTTACTGTGCTGAGTTTCCAGCGGGGCGGAAGCGGGCCGATAGCGATCACTCCCGATGATATTGCTACTAAGGCGAGCGCTCTTCCGGCATCAATTAAGCAGACGCCGACACCGACCGAGGCCGCTATTTTCAGCTACGTCCTACTGTTGGAAGATCCGAAATTACCGCTCATAGACTTTGCTGAGAGAGAGGATGTCTTGGCGCGGCTAAGCGAACTATCGGCACGCGCGAGAGACCAAGAGGCTGATGCGCAATACATTCTGGATCATCCTTCGGAATTCTACTCGTCGCCCACAGACCTCCCACCATTGGCCGGCGAAATTCAGTCGTTATCGGATTATCGGTCCGTGATCCGGGCAAAAGCCGATGCGTGTGTTCGCGCAGCTGGTAATTGCGTGAGCGCTGTTGTTCCAATTCCACAACCGACCGCTCGTCCGGCAAGGAGATAACAAATGCCAAAATCAGCGCTTATTTCATTGCTAGCCTGGATTAGCCTAATGGCTCCCGCTCTTGCGCAACAAATCGGACCTGAAATTCGAGTCGGACCGGGGGAGGTATCAGTTGGTGGCGCTGGAATTAAGGACGGGAAGGTAGTAACTCCCACGCCCGATCAAATCTTGAAAACTGTCATCGATTCCAACCCCGCGACCATGTTTTTGAGTGATGCCGATAAGCAAAACGTCAAGAGCGCGATCATCACCACTGGATATGTCAGCGCTCTCGTATCGGATCCTGTGGCTGGTTTGGTTCTGATCTCTGTACTCTCAAAGAACGGTGAGAAGCGCGACGTACCGATACCAACCGTTGCTGCGCCGCCCACGGGAAAGACTTGGGTGCTGACCGCCAAATGCATCGTCCAACAAACTGGCAATCTAATAACGGCTCTTTTCGATAACGATCCCGACCACATCGCAGAAGTCGGTTTTGGAGATACGATGAATGTTACCGCCGCAGTTTGCCCGGAGTACAAACAGCGATCCGTAACTTCGGTGAGAATGAAAGTAACCGGCAAGAACCATGTCGAGGATGCGAAGCCGCCCATGTATCGGCATTACTTTGTCGGTTCCCCCACATAGAGAATAACTTCAAAGCACAGTGATCGATCGTCAAGAGTGTGGTGGCCTGCAACTCAGGTAAGATATGAACTCTCTTTCGGGTAGATGCGTTGCTTTCGCGCTGTTGATTTACTCGGGTGCCGTTTGCGCGGAGGAGACGATCGTTAGCAGTGTAGATTTACCGGGCGCATCCCTCAACCAGGAAATAACCTACCATCCAACTAGAGAAGAATATGAGCGCGTCAGGGACGAGACTTTGGCCCGCCTCAAAAGTGGAGATACGAGCGCTTTTATTAATCCAGCGAATGGGCCTTGGATGCGGGTAGAAACAACAGCAAAGCTAGGATTCGAATACAAGGGGGTGGGTGCAGCCCAAGGACGTAAACACCTCCGCCAAATCTCTGCAGCCGAAGAAGCGTTATTTAGATTAGAACAATCGAAATAACGCATCTACTCAACATTCAAGCGGTACTGGTTTCCGCCGCGCGTCCCCGCCAAATACTGCGCGCATCTCGGACAAGATTGGCTTCAGAAAGAACAATCGTTACCGACCGCGACGGCGAATTTCAGTACGAAGGCGCGAAGAGCCCGCAGACCGCGCGCCTCCTCGAGTCCGGATAGTGGGGTAAAGCGGACTCGATTTTCTCACGTCGAGTTCTTCTCATTTTGGCACTTAGCGTCATTTCGCTGCTGCGCAGCAATTCGGTCGCTTTCGGTACAAAGCTGACATCAGCTGAGTCGCGCTTGCAGAACGCGGTTTATGAGCACGCGGCCCCAGTTGTGACGAGCCACCAAACGAAAGGCCATCAGTTGGCCTGCACCGCCCGGGTACGCCGCATGGTGGTGGATGGCAGTTCACCGAACAGCCTGCGGTATTCTTGCGCGAACCTGCCCAGCTCGACAAAACCATGCGCAACGGCAACATCCCTGATCATCAGGTCTGGCCCGCCCTGCAGCAGGACCGAATGCACATCACCGAGACGTTTCCGGCGCAGAAAGGTGATCGGCGGCATGCCGAGAACTTCATGGAATGCGCGATGCAGCCTGCGCCGCCCCACGTTGAATCGCTCGCACAGCTCGGAGATGTGGATCGGTCGGTTGCCAGCATCGACAAGGAAGCGATCAACCTCGGCCACCAGCTTTACTGCTGATCTCGGCTCTTTGCCTTGGTAGCGCGACGCATCGCGTATCGGCTCAGTCAATAGCTCCAGAATGTTACGCTTGAAAAAATCAGCAGCATCATCCGGCATCGTTGGTCCGCACTCCACGAGCGTGTCCATCAACGTCGAAAGCGCCTTGATGTTGGCAGCTGCAGCAGCCGGGTCGGCTGCCAGCACGGCAATCGGCCGCTCCATCGCTTCCTGCGCGCCAGGCTGCGTGGCGAGATAGGCCTGCAGCTCTTGCGGCTCGATGAACGCCGCAAGATATCGGGTCCTGCCCTGAAGGCTCGTATAGCGATCATGGCCGGGAGCGATAAGCGCCACATCGCCAGCCGCCAGCGGATGTTGTAAGGCCGAGGCTGGGCCAGCGGTCTCCAGTACCATGCCGAAGGTCCAGTGATGCCCGCTTGCGACACCGCGCGAGCGGATGCCGGTCGAGAATGAGCCGGTCGAGATGCCGAAGGTCGAGCCGACTGACAGATGCGCCAGCGTGCCCGTCATCCTGCCGCGACCGATCTGCACGACCTCCGAGCTGGCGTTCTGCAGGATTTCGTGCAGCGCGTCGAAGTCGTTGAATGTTCTCTGTTGGAGGGAAACGGGCATGTCCCTTTGCCCCTTTACCAGAGCGAGCGTGGAGCAAGAAGAACAGCGGCAAAGCGAGTTAATGCCGTTGATCCACGTCAATCAACCGCAAAAGGGATAAAGTTGCATCGAACGCTCTGATTGTGAAATTCGCTGGCGTCACAAACCGCGTACCGCCGTCCCAAACTGCATATTGCGACGCGAGGAACA
This sequence comes from Bradyrhizobium erythrophlei, assembly GCA_900129675.1. Lineage (GTDB taxonomy): Bacteria > Pseudomonadota > Alphaproteobacteria > Rhizobiales > Xanthobacteraceae > Bradyrhizobium > Bradyrhizobium erythrophlei_A. Next base: position 6,511,380 of record FSRD01000001.1, read on the forward strand.
AGGATGGTGCTGAAGCTGCCCCGAGCTGCCGAGCGGGAATATCTGGTAGTCTACGGCATCGTCGCGGTCTACGTCGCGGCGCTGCCTTCAGGCCCTGCGCTGGTCGGGATATCCCGCGATCTACTGCACAGCCTGCGATCCTTGCGCCGCAGATGGCCCGCATTGCAGATCACCGCGGCATTCTGGGTGAAGGATAAAACCGATGCGCGGCTGATCTGCCGCGAGGTCAATTCCAGCCTTGCGCGTGGTCAGCAAGGCCTCCTGGTAGCCAATGCCAAGACCGCGCAGCGCAAGGTCGAGAACGTCGCCGCGCACATGGGCATCGCCCTGACCGAGCATGACACCGTGCTACTGCGTGCGCGCTCGGCGGTCGCCTTCATCGAGGAGCGGATCGCGCAGGCGCAAGCCGCTGGCGAGCTGTCATGGTTCAATTCGGCCTATCGCGCGTGGCGGCTCGAAGCCAAGCAGCAAGGTCGCGGCATGTCCTATGCCGAGGCCCGAGCCCGCCTGCGGCAAAATATTTTTCGGCAAATTCTCACCAACGAAACCCAGATCAATCCAAAACGGATCTTCCCCCCACTGCAGGGAATTGATTTTTCAGTTTCCGGGTGATCTCTTCACGCGCGCTGGCGCGGCCCGAAGTGTGTGGCTGCGCACCGCCTACTGAACGCGAACGGCTTAACCGGCTTCATTGAACGAGGCCGGTTTTTTCTTGGGAGCTGCGTATGGGCATCCTGATCAGCTTTCTACCTGCTGCTGTATCTCGCGATCATCATTTTCATCGCCTATGCGATCAAATGGTTGATCACCAGCTTCCTCGGCTGGAGCATCGACGCCAACCTGCTCAAATGGGGCCAGATCATCGTCGGCCTGCTGTGCATCATCGCCATCGTGGTGTGGCTCACTGGCGTGCTCGGCCTCGGCGGTGGCCTGCCGCACTTTTGGGTCTACCGATAGGCAGTCGCAATTCGATCCGCTGCCTCCTGCCGATCCACGCACACCGAACATCTGCAAGGGCTGTTAGATGAGCGACATTCCGGTCTGCATCGACATCTCGCATCATCAGGGTTACCCGGACTTCGATCAGGTCCGCGCCGCAGGCGTGCTCGGCGTGATCCACAAGGCGACCGAGGGCACCAGCTTCATCGATGATGCGCGGGCCGAGAACCTCGCCAACGCCAAGAAGGCGGGCCTCGGCATCGCAACCTATTTCTGGCTGAAGCCAGGCGACGGCAGATCGCAGGCCGAGTTCTATCTTTCCGTCATCGATCCCGAGCAAGGCGAGCGCGTGGTGATCGACTACGAGGAAGACAACTGCAGCCTCACCACGCTGAAGGATGCGGTGCAGGCGCTGCTCGATTATGGGCGCGGTCTGCAGATCACCGTCTACAGCGGGCATCTGCTCAAGGAGCAGCTCGGCGACAGGCGCGACGACTACCTCGCCGAGAACACCGACCTTTGGCTGGCGCAGTACACCAGCGACGAGAGCGACATCAGCTGGCCGAGTGCGACCTATCCGCAATGGTCGCTCTGGCAGTACAGCGAAACCGGCGCGATTCCCGGCATCGATGACAGCTATGTCGATCTCGACAATTTCAACGGCAGTGATGCGAACTTCCTCACATGGATCAACACCAAGGGCGGCTTCCCGATGCCAGTGCCGCCGCCCGAGCCGAGCGAGCTGGTCAGGGTAGCGATCACCGCGCCCGAGCATGTCGGGGTGCTGGTCTCGATCAATGGCCGCCCTGCGCGCAGGCCCTCGATCCTGCGCAAGGCAAGGCGCGGCCCTGATGTGCTGCGATGATCCTGCACAGCGGCGGCAAGGCGATCAGCGCCACCATCGAGGCCCTGAAGTCGCAGCCCCTGCTGCTCGCCATCATCCTCGTCAACGTGCTCTCGCTACTGGCCGGGTCCTACGTGCTGCATCAGGTCAGCGGCGCCACCGAGCGCAAGGATCAGCTGCTGCAGGAGCTGGTCAGCAAATGCGTGAGGCCCAATGCTTAAGCGCCTTCCCATCATCCGTCATGTGCGCTGGCTGATCTGGAGCTGGCGCGTGGATCGGCACTACGCCATGTGGCAGCAGCTCGGCTCGCTGCCGGTCCATCGCCACCTCGATGATGCCGTGCTGGACGCGATCTGGCGTGGCGAAAGATAGCCGCAAACTCATTGATATTGCTTGTGAATATAGGTGGAACTTCCTTCTATCTGCATTGAACGGGGCGCAAAGGGCAGCAGTTCGGGCCGATCCGGCCCGGTCAGCACCTTCTGATAGTCCGAAATTGACCATGCAATCGCATGGTGACGCCCGCAAAAGCCAGCTAACCATCTGAAGAGATGGGGGAATAATATGCCACGGGCCGGGGGGGCGGGATCGCGAACTGTTGGCGGAACGGGCTGCAGCGCTGGCGGCGCTCCAAAATTAGCGCCTGCACATTGAAAAAATCGTCAGGGACGAAAGTTCTCTTCCTGCCAATTTGACAAACGGATCAACAGGTTAAGCTGGAAATACCGCTCCGAACCTGACGCAGTTAGCCGATGCCCGCCCCGGCTAACTTGCATCTCAGAACGGCCCTTTCGTCGGTAACCCGATGGGGCAAAGAACTTCCTTCTCCACGCCAGAAACGCAGCAATTTCAGGGGCTTATGTAAGGAGCCGGAATGCAGCTGCTCAACGAAAAGGCCCAAAAACCCGAGGAAAACAGCCCATTCGGGAAGTCCGAAATAGCCAGGCTATGGCCTGCCGATCAGGTCGAGCGCCGCCCGATCAGCGAGCTGATCCCGAGCGCCCGCAACGCGCGCCTGCATTCCGACGAGCAGATCGAGCAGCTGGTGGCCTCGATCAGCGAGTGGGGCTGGACCATGCCGGTGCTGGTCGATGAAGCCGGGTCGATCATAGCTGGCCACGGGCGAGTGCTGGCTGCGGCGCAGTTAGGCATCGATCAGGTGCCGACAATGGTCGCTCGCGGCTGGTCGGAGGCGCAAAAGCGCGCCTATCTGATCGCCGACAACAAGCTGACCGAGAACGGCAGCTGGGATCAGGCGCTGCTGCGCATCGAATTGAACGAGCTGGCGACCATGGGCCTCGATGGCCTGACCGGCTTCAGCGAGATCGAGCTGCGCGAGATGGGAATCGGCGTCGAGGGCCTCGGCGGCATGCCGGTGCTGGCCGATGGCGAGCGCTCGCCCTTTCAGCAGATGACCTTCATCCTGCACGCATCGCAGGCCGAGATCGTCAGCGCGGCCATCGAGCGTGCAGCGCAGGCGTTGGGGCCGCCGACCGAGGCTTCGGAGAACCAGAACCAGAACGGCAATGCGCTGGCGGAAATTTGCCGCAGCTACCTGGGCGCGCGATGACGAGTGCGAAAGAGATCGAGGTCCGCCCCATCGCCAAGCGCGATGCGGACGCGCTGATCAGGCGCGTGCATTACAGCGGCAAGGTGGTGCGCAACTCGAAGCTATCGCTCGGCGTCTTCCTGCACGGCATGCTGGAGGGCGCGATGCAATTCGGCCCTTCGCTGCAGAAGTCGAACATCGTGCATCTGATCCGCGATACCGGCTGGAACGGATTCCTCGAATTGAACCGGCTGGCCTTCACCGATGCGCTGCCGCGCAATTCGGAAAGCCGCGCGCTCGGCATCGCGCTGCGCATGATCAGGAAGCACTACCAGCATATCGAATGGATCGTCAGCTTCGCCGACGCCTGCCAATGCGGCGACGGCACGATCTATCGCGCGGCTGGCTTCGTGCTCACCGCGATCAAGGTGAACAAGGACCTGCACATCGCCGAGGACGGCAGCGTCGTTCACAAGATGTCGCAGATCACCGGGGCCAACCGGCTGCAGCATTTCGCCAAGACAGGCGGCAGATGGCGCGGCACCGGCCAGACGCTCGAAGGCTACACGCTGCGCTATATCTATTTCCTGAATCCGGCAGCGCGGGCGCGGCTGGTCGGCGAGGCGCTGCCCTTCAGCGCCATCGAGGCGCGCGGCGCGACGATGTATCGCGGCGTGCGTGGGAAGCAGGCGATGGCTGGCACCAACCAGCACAGCGACGGAGCAGCACCGATCCCCACGCTCCAGCGAAACGAGAGGACAGAAGATGAAACCCGGAAAGCGTCCGTTGCCGACGCATCTGAAATTGCTGCGCGGCAATCCAGGCCAGCGGCAGCTGCACGATGAGCCGCAGCCCGAGCAGCTGCCTGACGTGCCCGATCCGCCGCCCTTCATCACCGGCTATGCCGCCGACGAATGGTGGATCACCGCCAAGGAGCTGCACAGGCTCGGCCTGCTGACGAAAGTCGATGTGCCCGCGCTCGCGGCCTATTGCCACGCCTTCGGGCAGTGGCGGATGGCTGCCGAGTCGCTGGCGAAGATGCAGGCCAACGATCCGATCATGAACGGCATGATCATCAAGACCAAGTACGGCGATGCGGCGATGAACCCGCTGGTCACCATCGTGCGCAAGCACGCGGGCGATGTGGTGCGCTACGCCGCCGAGTTCGGCCTTACGCCTGCGGCGCGCAGCCGCATCAGCGCCGGCATCCACGGCGACAATTCGCAGGGCAAGTTTGCCGGACTCCTCGCAGGTTAAGCGCGATCCCGCTGGCAGGCGTCGCGCCACAGCCGTCATCAAATTTATCGAACGGCTGACCGTGCCGAGCGGCACGGGGCAAGGAAAGCCGTTCAAGCTGGAGCCTTTCCAGAAGCTGTTCATCCGCTCGATCTATGAGCCGCACATCGGCCTGCGCCGCGTGGTGCGCCGCGCTATCCTCTCGATGGCGCGCAAGAACGGCAAGACCGCGCTGATCGCGGCCATCGTGCTCGCGCATCTGGTCGGCCCCGAGGCCATCGTCCACGGCGAAATCTATTCCGCCGCCAATGATCGCGATCAGGCCGCCATCGTCTACAAGTTCGCGCGCCAGATGGTCGAGCTGGAGCCCGAGCTGTCGAGCGAGATCGATCTGGTGCCCTCGACCAAGACCATGATCGCGCGGCGCACCGGCTCGGTCTATCGCGCGGTGAGCGCCGAGGCTGGCACCAAGCACGGCTATCTGCCGAGCGTCGTGATCTATGACGAGCTGGCCCAGGCGAAGAACCGCGATCTTTATGACGTGCTCGATACCTCGTTCGGCGCGCGGGACGAGCCGCTCTTCATCGTGATCTCGACGCAGAGCAACGATCCCGAGCACATCATGTCGAAGCTGATCGATGACGGCCTTTCCGGCGTCGATCCCGCCATCGTCTGCCATCTCTATGCCTCCGACGATGACTGCGAGCTGGCCGACGAGACACAATGGTACAAGTCGAATCCGGCGCTCGGCAAATTCAGGGACTATGAGGACCTCGCCACCGCGATCCGCAAGGCGATCAGGATGCCGGCCGAGGAGCCGAAGGTCCGCAACCTGTTTCTGAACCAGCGTGTCTCGCCCATCGCCTCGCTGATCTCGCGCGCCGAGTGGATGGCCTGCGCGGGCGATGCGCCGCTGCAGCAGGGCGAGGAAGTCTATCTGGCGCTCGACCTTTCCAGCGTGGCCGATCTCACCGCGCTGGTGGTCGGCACCGTCGCCGATCCCTGCCGCATCGAGCCGCATTTCTGGAAGCCGCGCGATCATCTCACCGAGCATGCCAGCCGCGACTTCGGCTCGGGCTCGCATCGCTACAGCGAGTGGGCCGAAGCTGGCCATCTGCACCTGAGTCCCGGCAAGACCATCAACCCGGAAACGGTCGCGCTCTTCATCGCCGAGATGACGCAGCGCTATCGCGTCAAGGGCATGGCGTATGACCGCTGGCGCATCAACGATATCCTGCGCGAGTTCGACCGCATCGGCCTGCAGGCTTACGAGGACAAGGAAGGCGACAAGGGCGGCGACGGGCTGCGGCTGGTGCCTTGGGGCCAAGGCTACAAGGACATGGGGCCAGCCATCGACGCGCTGGAGCTGGCGATCATCGACCGCCAGCTGATCCATCCCAACAACCCGGTGATGAACTGGAACATGGCGAACGCCGTAGCGACCATGGACCCGGCAGGCAATCGCAAGCTGGACAAGGACAAGGCGCGCTTCCGCATCGACGGCGCGGTGGCGGTCGCCATGCTGCTCGGGCTGCGGGCGCGGGATCGCGCCGTCAAGCCCATCGACATCGAGGCGCTGATCGGATGAGTTTCAACGGCCACGACATTCCTTGGTGGATCGTTTTCGCCGTTGCGGTCGGCCTGATCACCATCCTGATCGTCGCCTATCATGCGTGAGGCATGGCAGCACTTCTATGGCACGGCGTTCTGGCAGCGCCGCCGCATGCTGCAGCTGCGCATGCATCCGCTCTGCAAATTCTGCGCCGCTGACGGGATCGTCACGCCTGCTACGCATGTCGATCACGTCAAGCCGCACAAGGGCAATTGGAATCTGTTCGTCCTGGGCGAGCTGCAGAGCCTGTGCGCCAGCTGCCACAACTCGCGCAAGCAGCACGAGGAAAGGATCGGCTTCGACATCGCGGTCGATGCCGACGGCTGGCCGACTGATCCGCACCACCCCGCCAACCGGCATCGCTGAAAAGGAGACACGCATCATGGCACTCACCATCGTGGACGGACCAACGATCAAGCTGGGCGAGTCGCTTTCGGATGGCATCGATTGCTCGGCGGGCACCATCGTCCGCATCACCGTGCCGCAGGAATATACGCCTGCGAATCTGACGTTTCAGGTCTCCAGCAATGGCGATCTGTACAACGATCTTTTCAACAGCGACGGCAGCGAAGTCACCTGCGTGGCGAAGCCGAACACCGGGATCATCATCGGCGAGCACTGGGCGCGCTCCATCGCCTTCATCAAACTCCGGTCAGGCACGCGCGATCATCCGGTGAAGCAGAGCAAGGACGATTGCAAATTCGCCATTGCCGTCGAGACCGGCGATGCGCCAGCAGCGGCTTCATCGAGCAAACGCAAAGAGTGATGGCTTGCCGATTCTGCGATGGCGTTGCGCGCATGGTGAAGCGCCAGCTGTCTCGCTGGCGTGCGCTTCCACCGTCGAGATCGCGCCGCACGACGACAGCGTCGATAGCAACCTCGTCATCATCGAGGGCCTCGGGACCATCGAGTGGTTCGGTGAAGGGCCGCCCGTCATCAAGCGAGTTCTATTCCAAGCCGGGATCACGCTGAAGCACAATCCGCCGCAGCTCTCGCTGCTGAGCTGCCGGGACCGCTACATCACCACGCCAGCCATCGGGCTGTACGCCAGCGGCGGCGACGGCTGCTGGAGCGAAGTGCATTTCACCGAGACCGGCGTGCGCGAGCTGTCGCGCCGCATCGACATGATCCTGGAGCGGCTCGAAGAGATCGAGCGCCGCCTCGAACCCTGATCACCAAACCATCAACGCCGACGATCACCTGCAGCCTGCGGGAGGAGCAGCCATGAATGCGGACGTAAAACTGCCGGTGCGGCTCGATACCGATGCCCTTGATGCAAGCGACCGGCGTGCCACGCTGCGCGCCGTCACCGCGCTGGCGGTCGCCGCCGTGCGCGCCGCCGATCCGTTCGTGATGCTGAAAGCCGCGTGGCCGGATGATCGGCAGGCCGCCAACATGCTGCGGGCGGTATCCACCCCGGCCACCACCTCGACCTATCCGGTCGCGAACGTCATCGGTCTGTTCCGCTCGATTGCGCCGAAGTCGGCGGCGCTGGAGCTGTTCGGCTATGGCCGCAGCATCGATCTGTCCGGGCTGAACACCGTCAGCATTCCGCATATCGGGGCGCTGCCTGTCGCGCCGTTCGTCGCCGAAGGTGCGCCTGGGCCAGTGCTGCAATCGCCGACCAGCGCGCTCGTGATCGGACCCACGCGCAAGATTCTGGTGATGGCGGGCGTTACCCGCGAGCTGGATCAGGCGACACCGCAAGGGGCCGTCAACATCGTCGCCACCATCCTCGGCGATGCCGCCGCCAAGTCGCTCGATGCCGCCGCGTTCGGCTCTGCCGCCGCCAGCGCGGTCGCGCCAGCTGGCCTGCTGCATGCGGTCACGCCGCTGGCCGCATCGACCGCGACCACAGCGCTTAGCGCGATGTTCGAGGATGTCGGCAATCTCGCCGAAGCCATCGGCGACAATGACATCGATGTCAACGAGCTGGTGTTCATCGGCGGCCCCAAGCAGGCGGTCGCGATGAAACTCTACGTCGGCAACAGGTTCGACTATCCGATCCTGAGCAGCGTGGCGCTAAAGGGCAGCCTCGCTGCCTTCGCCGCTCCAGCCATCGCATCGGCCTATGCCGACCTGCCGCAGGTCGAGACCAGCCTTGAGTCGATGCTGCAGTTCAACGATGCGCCCGCCACCGATCCGATGACCGCTGGCCCGACGCTGTCAGCGTTCCAGCAGGAACTCATCAACATCAAGGTGCGCGGTCGCGCCGCGTGGGGCGTGCATCCGGGCGGCGCGCAAGTCGTCAACGCCGTCAGCTGGTGAAAAGGAGGAGCCCGTCATGCTGAAAAAATTATTGAAGCAGGACACCAGCGATCTCGACGTTCCCGATCCCGATGACGACGAGAGCGAAAACGACTTCATGGATCGCTGCGTCGATCAGCTGATGAGCGACAACGATGATCTCGAAGAGGACGACGCGCTCGATGCCTGCCAGATGGCCTGGGATGATCGCAGCGCCGAGGCCGCACGCTGCAGGGAGACCAGCGGCACCACGTTCAAGACCCACGCCGCCGAAGTCCACGGCATGGAGTTCGTGCTGTCAGACGAGAGCGTGGATCGCATGGGCGACATCATCTCGGCTTCCGGCTGGGACCTCGCCAACTTCAACAAGAATCCGATAGCGCTGTTCGGGCATCAAACCAGCTTCCCGATTGGCAAGTGGGCCGATCTGCGCGTCGATGGCGCTGCCCTCAAGGGCAAGCTGATCATGGCCCCGGAAGGCACATCAGCGCGGATCGATGAAATCCGCCGGCTGATCGACGCAGACATCTTGCGCGCCGTCTCGGTCGGCTTCCGCGTGCTGGAGCGAAAAGCGCGAAAGAACGATCAGGGCGATTACGTCGGCGAGCATTTCCTGCGTCAGGAACTGCTTGAGACATCGCTGGTCAGCGTTCCCGCCAACGCGAACGCGCTGGCCGTCGCCAAGTCACTACGCATTTCCGCCGACACCCTCGATCTGGTCTTTGCCGAGCCCGGCGATGAACAGACCAGATCGCGCACGTCGCGGCTTCACCGGCGAGCCCGCCAGACATCCTCAAATGGAAAGCCAACCATCATGTCGCTATCACAGCGCATTGTTGACCAGCAGGCGCACGTCGTGGCGCTGCGGGACAAGCTGGCCGAGCATCTGAAAAACGTCGATGACACCAACGTCAGCGATGCCCAGCTTGCCATCACCACCGAACTGAACGAACAGATTAAGCGCGGCGATGCTTCGCTTGCCGCGCTGCAGGACGCCGAGAAGCAACTGGCGATGCGGGCCGGCGGCGAAGGCGAAGGCGGCGAGCGCGGCGAGCGGCAGGTCAGCACGCAAGTGCTGGTCCAGCGCCGCGAGGGCGACGGCGAAACGAACATACGGCATCTGTTCGGCCTGCCGATGCCCAAGAAAGTGCAGCCGCACGAGCACGTCATTCGCGGCGCGATCTGCCTCGCGTTCGCGCACCGCTATCGCAAGACGGTGCAGGAAGCGCGCTCGATGATCTATCCGAAGGACGAGGCGACCAAGGCTTATATCGACTATGTCGAGAAGACCGCGAGCGCCCCGGCCATGACCACCGTCACCGGCTGGGCGCAGGAGCTGGCGCAGACCATCTATGCCGACTTCATGGCGCTGCTGATGCCGAAGTCGGTTTATCCGAGGCTGGCATCGTACGGCCTCGGCCTCTCGTTTGGCCGCGCCGGTCGCATCGTCATCCCGACCCGCAATCGCACGCCGACCATCGCTGGCTCGTTCGTCGGCGAAGGCCAGCCGATCCCGGTTCGGCAGGGTCAGTTCACGTCGCAGACCCTGACGCCGAAGAAGATGGCGGTGATCACGGTCTGGACCCGCGAGATCGATGAGCATTCGATCCCCGCGCTCGAAGGCCTGCTGCGCCAGGCGGTGCAAGAGGACACGGCGGTCTCGCTGGACTCCGTGCTGCTCGATACCAACCCGGCGACCGTGGTACGGCCCGCTGGCTTGTTCAACGGCATCACGCCGATCACCCCGACTGCAGGCGGCGGCTTCAATGCGCTGGTCGGCGATATGAAGGCGATCACCGCCAACGTACTGGCGCTGACGCAGGGCCACATTCGGACTCCGGTCTGGCTGATGAACCCAACGCAGGTGAACAGCATCAAGCTGACGCCGAATGCGCTTGGCGAGTTTCCGTTCCGTGCGGAAATTTCCGCCGGTAATTTGCTCGACTATCCGCTGATCGACAGTGGCACGGTGCCCCTTGGTACTGTCGGCATGGTCGATGCTGCCGACTTCGTGTCAGCAGGGGCCGAGGCTCCGAGGTTTGAAATCTCGGATCAGGCCACGCTGCACATGGAAGATACCACGCCGCTGCCCATCGTTGACGGCGGCGTGCCTGCGGCCCCGGTGCGGTCGCTGTGGCAGACCGACTCGCTCGGCCTGCGGCTGATCCTGCCGATGAACTGGATGATGCGGCGTCCGATCACGGCGCTGATCAACGGAGTGACGTGGTGATGGCTGACGCCAGAGACAGCGCCAGCCCGCAAGCGGTGGTCTATCAGCCGACGCCGACGCAGCATGAGAACGATCTGACGGCAACGACCGGGTTGCCGCCCGTCAAGCAATACGACGGTAGTCCGATTGATCCTCAATCGCCGAATCCAGCGGTGCCGCATCCGCCTGGGTCGCCGATCATCACATCGCTTGTGCCGACGACGGGCGCGCTGCCGAGCGCGCCCATCGCCCTGACAGTTGACGGCAGCGGATTCACCGCTGCCGCCAAGGTGATCTTCAACCAGAACGCCGTGGCGACAACCTTCGTGTCGTCCAGCCAGCTGACCTGCTCGGTCACGGCGGCGGCAGCTGGCAGCTATCCGGTCGAAGTCCACGACTCGGGCGGCTACAGCAACGTGCTGCAGTTCACCTTCACCGCAACAGCCGAAGACCAACCGCAAGCCAGTCGAGGCAGCACCAGAGGAGTGAAACGCGATGACCGACAAGACCCCAGCACCGAACACGGCTGAAGCCCAGCTTGCGAAAAGCAACGAGCAAAAGGCGCATGTGCTCGCGCAGCAGATCGAGCGCGAGAAATGGATGCCGACGCCGACGCAGCATGAGAACGACGCGCAGGCGATGGGCATGCCAGTCGAGAAAAAGCCGGACGGCAGTCCGGTCGAGGAGACGCCAGAGCAGCAGCGAACGAAACAGCTGGAAGCCAAAAAGCCGGAAGGCGACACGCGGCACATGGAAGCTGGCCGGGGCGCTGGTTATCAGACGCGCTCTGCCGGATAGCATTGCACGCGAATGACCCCGCGCGGCTTGCTGGCTGCTGCCGTTCGCCCCTTGGCCGCGCTGGTCCGCGCGGTCGAGGGTGCGTATCGGCACGGTCCCTACTACCTGCCGGTCTCGGGCGGCTGGTTGTCGGCTGATGTCGGCAAGTATCTCAATTTCTGGCAGATGGGTTATCGGCCCGAAGGGTCCGACGCCAGCTCGGCGATTGTCGAGGCCTGCGTCTCGGCCTATGCGCAGACGGTGGCGATGTGCCCAGGCGATCAATGGCGCAAAAACGTCAGGGGCGGTCGCACGCGGGTGACGAACACGGCGCTGTCGCGGCTGCTGCACACGCCGAACAGCTATCAGTCGAGTTCTGACTTCATGCTGATGCTGGTGCGCTGGCTGTATCTCGAAGGCAACGCCTATGCGCTGGCGATCCGCAACAACCGTTTTGAAGTCGCCGAGCTGCACCTGTTCAATTCGCGGATGTCGCGCCCGCAGGTGATCTATGACGGCAACACCGAGGACGCCAAGGCCAATATTTTCTATCGGCTCGCGGGCAACCAAGCGCTGAACCCGGTGATGGGCCAGCAGATCATCGCGCCGCAGCGCGACGTGCTGCACATTCGCATGAACCCGAATCCGGCGCGGCATCCCTATCCGCTGTTCGGCGAGCCGCCATTGCTGGCGGCCATCAATGATCTCGCGGTCTATCAGACGATCATGCAGCAGCAGCTGCAGTTCTATGGCAATCAGGCGCGGCCCTCGGCGGTGTTGTCAACCGATCTGGTGCTCGACAAGGATCAGGTGCAGGCACTGCGGGATCGCTGGGACGAGCAGAGCGCAAACCTCGGCATCGGCAAGACGCCGATCCTCACGGCGGGCCTCAAGGTGAACCCGTGGGGCGTTCCTGCAAAGGATGCCCAGCTCGCCGAAATGCTGAAGATGTCGTCCGAGCACATCGCGCTCGCGTATCGGATTCCGATGCAGGTGCTCGGCCTGGGCGAAGGCTCTTTCCGCTCCACCGAGCTGCTGATGCAGAGCTGGATCGCGACCGGCCTCGGCTTTTGCCTGAACCACATCGAGGAATCCTACGGCTGCTTTTTCGGACTGAAAGGCCAGCCCGACGAATATGTCGAGTTCGACACTGCGGCGCTGCTGCGCTCGGCGCAGAAGGACCGCATCGACGCACTGGCGCGCGGCGTTCAGGGCGGCATCTATGCGCCTAATGAGGCTCGGCAAAGCGAGGGCCTCGACCGGGTTCGTTACGGTGACGAGCCGCGCGTGCAGCAGCAAGTGGTGCCATTGAGCGCGGCGGCCAAGATTCCCGCAGCGCCCGCGCCTGCCGCGCCGCCATCGGCACCGCCAGCTGCTGAACCGAAACCACCGCCTGCAGCAAAGGGCGACCGCGATGCAATCCAACGGGAACGACGAAACCTGCTTGCAACCGCCAACAGGATCGGACGAGGCCGACGCGCTTCTTGAGGCGTGGCGCGAGGTTCTCGGCGGCGCGCTCGATGACGAGCGGGAGGACTGGCGGCGGCAGCGCGAGCTGATCGAGGCGCAGTGCACCGCCATCGTATCAACGCTGAAGGCGCAGGTGCTGGAGCTGGAGAAGTATGCCAAGCAACGGATCGATGACTGCCTTGCAGCTCTCAAGAGTGGCGCGGATGGCCGGGATGGCGATCAGGGACCTGCAGGCGAGCGCGGCGAGCAAGGCCCTGCCGGGGCCGCTGGCGAGCGCGGCGAGCGCGGTGAAGCAGGCCCGCAGGGCGAAGCAGGCCCTGCAGGCGAGCGCGGCGAGCAAGGGCCTGCCGGGGCCGCTGGTGAACCGGGGCAGCGCGGCGAGCAAGGGCCGCAGGGTGAACCGGGACCGCGAGGCCAGCGCGGCGAAGCAGGTCCGCAGGGCGAGCGCGGCGAGCAAGGGCCTGCCGGGGCCGCTGGTGAACCGGGGCAGCGCGGCGAGCAAGGGCCGCAGGGTGAACCGGGACCGCGAGGCGAGCGCGGCGAAGCAGGCCCTGCAGGCGAGCGCGGCGAGCAAGGGCCTGCCGGGGCCGCTGGTGAACCGGGGCAGCGCGGCGAGCAAGGGCCGCAGGGCGAAGCAGGCCCTGCAGGCGAGCGCGGCGAGCAAGGCCCTGCCGGGGCCACAGGTGAGCCGGGGCTGCAGGGCATCCAAGGCCAGCAGGGCGAGCCGGGGCCAGCTGGAGAGCGCGGTGAGCGCGGCGAACAAAGCTTGCAAGGCGAGCGGGGCGAAGCAGGAGAACGAGGCGAACATGGCGAAAAAGGCGAAGCAGGCCCGCAAGGCGAAAAAGGTATCGCGGGCGAGCAAGGCGCTCGCGGCGATCAAGGTGTCCCCGGTGAAAAAGGCGCGCAGGGCGAGCGCGGTCAGGAAGGGAAGGACGGCAGGGACGGCGCGCTCCCGGTAGTCAAGCTATGGCGACCGAACCTTGTGCATTACGCGCGAGAGGTCGTCGCCTTCGACGGCGCGACGTTTCAGGCGCTCAAGGATACCGGCCAGCCGCCGACCAGCGAGGACTGGATTTGTCTCGCGACGGCTGGCCGCGACGGTCGCGATGGAGTCGATGGTCATTCGCCGCACGTGCGCGGCACCCATCGCGAGGGCGACGAATACAAGGCGCTCGATATCGTGGCGCTGAACGGCGGCTCGTTCATCGCGCGCCGCGATGATCCCGGCGAGTGCCCAGGCGATGGCTGGCAATCGCTGACGCTTCCCGGCAAGCGCGGCGCGAACGGACCAAGGGGCGAAGCAGGCCCGCAAGGCGAGCGTGGCCCCAAGGGCGAAGCGGGCCGATCAGCGCCCGAGATCACCGGCTGGGATATCGACCGCGACAATTACGCGATCAGCGCGGTGTTCAGCGACCAGACCCGCAGCGCGCCGCTCGATCTGCGCGGCCTGTTTGAACAGTACCTGCTTGAACGGATCAACGTGCAACGAGGCTAGAGCGATGGCTGATCGTGTCGTCAAAGTCCTTACGCCATCGGATACCTATGATCTGCTGTCGCTCGATGAGCTGAAGGTGGCGATGGAGATTCCATCGACGGACAACTCGCAGGACGAACTGCTGTCGCAGTACATCACGCGCTATAGCGATGTGATCGCGACCACCTGCAACCGCGTATTCGCCTATGAAGAGGTCGCGGAAATCTGGCGCTGCACGAATGTCGATTACACCAACGGGATGAAGCGGCTTTTCGTCACACACTATCCCATCGATCCCGCAGCAACGATGACGCTCGAAAGCCCGAGCGGATCGGTGCTCGATCCTTCGACTTACGCCGTTGAGGAAAAATCCGGCAAGATCGAACTGCTGCAGACCTGGGCCGAGCCGATCACCGTCACCTATAGCGGCGGCTACGACTTGCCAGAGGAGGCCCCGCCAGCGCTGAAGCAGGCCGCCGAGCTGATGATCCGCGAAGGCCAAGCGCTGGCGCAGCGCATGCTCAACAGCGGCGTGCGGTCGATCAGCCATCGGGAATCGCGGGTGCAGTTCTTCGATCCGTTGACGCTGCTGACCAAGACCCAAGGCTTCGGCTTCGCCACCACGGCAGCGAACGCGCTGCTGATGCACTACGTGCGGTTCGAGGTCTGATGTTCGAGATCAAGGTCGATGGCCTTGATGCGCTGCTGAAAAAGTTCGACCGCTTCGGCAAGCAAGTCGAGGAGCTGCAGCACAGCGTGCCGCAGGAGCTGGTGGATTGGCAGCGCGAGGACATGCGCCGCCGATATCCGAACATGACGACGACCAGCAGTGGGCACGAGACCGAAGCCAGCACCGAAATCTGGCCCCGCTCGCGGCGGCCTTCCAAGGACCAGCACCGTCCCCAGCATCAGGGACCGAAGGCGTATTCGATCATCCACGCCGCACCGAGCCAGCATCGCGGGCCGGTGCCGCGATCAACGCGCCCGATCCTGCGCGTGGAGCTGGTGCGCAAGCTGCACGACCGCATGGTCAAGCTGACAGCGGAGGCGATGAAATGGCCGTGAACATGGACGTGCTGCTGCAGATTCCAACCTTCGACTTCTGGGCGATCCCGGTGACGTTCACGCCGCTGGCCTCGCAGCCAGGACAAGGTGCCTATCAGGGGCGCGGCATTCTCAATACCTACACCATCGACGTTCCCGGCATCGACGGTTCGCTCTATGCCGACCAGCGCACCATCCTCGACATTCGCGAAAGCGAGTTCGTGGTGCTGCCCGAGCAGAACGATCACGTCACCATCCCGCGCGACAGCAACAATGTGCCGAAGGGTACCTATCAGATCATCAATTCGGTCAGCAACGGCGGCGGCCAGACCGTGCTGACGATCCGCAAGTACGAAACATTCGAGTGATGGGCATCACCGACACGCAGTCCTATTCGCTGGTGATCCGCGACGGCCTGTTCGATGCCGTCTCTACAGACCCGTTTTTCGCCAGCTACACCTGCCGCAAGAGCAAGATGCTCGCGGTGCAGACGCAGCTGCTGCCCTATCTCGGCGTCTACATCATCGACGAGACCATGCTGCCGGATGGCGATGGCAACAGCGGCCACATCCGGTTCAGCCACACGCTGCGGATCGGCTTCTCGGCGATGATCGCCAACAACGATCAGGTCGTCGCCGAGCTGATGGCCGATGCCGCCTATTGGCGCATCATGAACCGGCTGTGGCCCGACCAGAAGATCATGAACGTGCTGCTGAGCAGCCTGCCCGACAACACGATGATCGAAAGCCTTCCGCGCGGCTCGCGCCGTCCGGTGTTCGGTGCCACGAACCTCGCCAACGAAACGCCGATAGTCGAGATGCAGTACGACGTTTCGATCTTCTTCCGCACCGGCTGGCCGCCGACCATCACCGACGATCTCGACACCATCGACGTGATCACGGGCGTGAAGAGCGGCGACACGCAGACCGAGATGGACCAGCGCCAGCAGATGCACGTCCGCTATCTGTTCAACGAACTTCGCAAGGCAATGACAAAGGAGACACCACGATGAGAGTCGTCAGCAAGGTAGCGCTGCGCGGCAAGCGCCAGCGCGAGCGCGTGCAGCAACTGGCCGACGCTGTGCCCAAAGGCATTCGGGTCGTTCCCGCCAAGGAAGAATATCGCGCGGTGCTGAAACATCCGCACGGCAGCAACTTTCCCGCCGAGGGCAGCGCGGAGTGGCCGGATGATCGCTTCACCAAGCGCAGGCTCGCCGACGGCTCGGTGACCCGCGAGGCCGAACCGATGCGCGCGGACAAAGGACCACCGCGACCGCGACAAGACAAGGACCCGAGCGCTGCCTAGAGGGCGATGGCGGTGATCCAGAATGGATCGCCGGAATGCATCCTCTACTGGCTCTTCGATGATAGCTGCATCTGTTTATGGCGGCACGGCTACATCGGAATCACAACAAACTGGATTAAGAGGCTGCAACGGCATCGCCGAACGATGGCGCGTGCCTTCCGGTTTGCGATTTTGTATCGCGGCTCCAAGCAAGAATGCAGAAAGCTGGAGCATCAGCTGCGGCCTCACCGGCATATCGGATGGAATGTGGCTCCGGGCGGCAATCTGGCGCGGTTCGGTGCTCAACATTCCGATGAGGCAAAGAAAAGGATGAGCATTGCGGCAACGCAACGCTCGCCGCCTTCAGAAGAAACACGGGAGCGACTTCGCATTGCAAGCACCGGGCGCACGAACAAGGGGCGCGTCGGACAGAAAAAATCCGAGCAAGAACGAGCGAAAATTTCTCGGAGCAAGACCGGCAAGAAAATGAGTGAAGAATTTTGTCGCAAAAATGCGGAAAGAAATCTGGGCAATACACACCATCGCGGCCATCGGCATTCGGAAGAAGCCAAGCAAACTATTTCGGCAAAAAAGATCGGCGTGCCGATCCACTCAGATGAGTTCAAGCAACGTCGTGCCGAACGCTGGAGAGGCAACACACTCACGAAAGGTCAACCGTGGTCCGCAGCACGTCGATTGGCGTGGTTGCAAAACAAGGAGAACTAAACCATGCCGATCAGCTTTGCCAATATTCCCCAAAACATCAAGGTGCCGCTCTACTGGGTCGAAGTGGACCCTTCGATGGCGGGCCTGCCGACCATCAATCTGCGGGCGCTGCTGGTCGGCGTGAAGATCGCCGCAGGCGATGCGACAGATGACATCGCGATTCCGATTGGAAGTCAGGCGCAGGCCGATCAGGCTTTCGGCGAAGGCTCCGAGCTGTCGCGGATGTTCAAGGCGTTCTTCGCCAACAACTTCGCGAATGAAGTCTGGGGCCTTCCGGCCAAGGAAACCACCGGGGCGGCAGACGCCACCGGCACGATCACCGTCACCACGGTGCCGAGCGCCGCAGGCACCATCCATCTGTACATCGCTGGCGATCATGTGCCGGTCAACGTCGCGACCACCGACACGATTGACACCATCGCCGCAGCCATCGCAGACGCCATCAACGCCGACGTGACGCTGCCGGTCACTGCTGTAGCGGCAGCCGCCGTTGTGACGCTGACATCGGTCTTCAAGGGCATCAACGCCAACGAGATCAGCGTGTCGATGAACTACTACGGGAGCCGTGGCGGCGAACAGACGCCGGTCGGCCTCGGCATCACGCTGCCTGCGACCGGCTTCCTGACGGGCGGCGTCGGCACACCCGACTTCACGAACGCTATCCTCAACCTGGGCGAGGAGCCGTTCGAGTATGTCGCGATGCCGTACACCGACTCCAACTCGCTGTTCGCGTGGGATCAGGAGTTCGGCTTCACCGATCAGGGCCGCTGGGGTTGGCAGCGCGAGCTGTTCGGCCATGTGTTCTCGGCCAAGCGCGGCCTCTATGCCGACCTGCTGCTGTTCGGTGACCAGTACAACTCTGGCGTCGAGTCAATCATGGGTTTCGAGGTGCCATCGCCATCGCCTTCGTTCGAGTGGGCGGCGGCTTACACCGCGAAAGCGCAGCGCGCCCTGATCAACGATCCGGCGCGACCGCTGCAGGCGCTGACGCTGAACCAGATCAAAGCCGCCCCGATCCATCAGCGCTTCGACTTCGTGGAGCTGAACTCGCTGGCCTCGAATGGTCTCGCGATCCAGAAGATCGGCAGCGACAACCAGCCGATGATCGCGCGGGAGCAGACCACCTATCAGCTCAATCTCTATGGACAGCCCGACGATGCCTATGAGCTGGTGACTACGCTGGCCACGCTGGCGAAGGTGCTGCGCAATCAGAAATATGCGATCACGTCGAAATATCCGCGCCACAAGCTGGCCGACGACGGGACCAAGTTCGGTCCCGGCCAAGCCATCGTCACACCCGGCATCATCAAGGCCGAGCTGATCTCGGAATATCAGCAGGATATGTACAACGGCCTTGTCGAGAACCTCGCCGCGTACAAGGCGCATCTCATCGTTGAGCGCGATCCCAACGACCCGAACCGGGCCAACGTGCTGTATCCGCCCGACCTGATCAACCAGCTGCGCATCTTCGCGGTGCTGGCGCAGTTCCGGCTGCAGTACGACCGGGGCATCGACACAGCAATCATCGGACAGGCCCAGCCGCCGTTCAACGCGGCCTCGGGCGCCTAGGGCGCTTACTCATGAATTTGAGCTTTATTGGTGCGGCTTGACCAATGTCCGCTATGCTCCGATAGCGATAAAATTCCGCAGCGCAGCGAAATGACGCGATGTGCCAGATTCGGACATCACGGTTGTAGTTATCTCAAACAAAAAGCCGCCCGAAGGCGGCTCTTAATCAAACCAGATGATCGATGATCAGGCGGCCATCAATGCTCCCTTTGACTTCCGGCGATAGGCCATGAAGCCAACGCCAATAAATCCGAGGATCATCATCGCCCAGGTCGATGGCTCAGGGACTGCGCCGGCGAGCGTCAGATCACCGGTAATTGTTCTACAATCCTCAGCTTGACCACACAAACCACCCTCATCGACGACATAAGAAAAACCAGTCAACGGCATGGTTTGGCCGCTGAATAAACTTGCAGTATTCACCACAAGATCAAGGTAAGAGCGTGCGTTATAATCTTCGTTATATACGTTGAATTGATAATCTGAAGTATTTTCGAACGGACCCTGAGTAATACCGGGACCCGGAACAATATTGAATAACTCAGAACCAGCCCTAATGCTCGCGCCGTCGACCTCTCCACCACCAACGCCATTTGTTATCACATCAACCGTGCCCGTGAGTTGGACCGACGGACCGCCCCCTGAGGGGGTGAACAAACCGTTCGTTAGCGTATAATCAAAAACTGCAGCTGAAGCCGGCGTTTGCGCCAGAATAATGAGCGCTGCGGCCAATGCCGTAGCACTGCTTTTCGTTTTTACGGAAACCATGATTGATGTCGTCCTATGCTATTTGCGGTGCGCCGATCTTCCGTCGACAGGCCATAAAGCCGAGGCCTGCGAAGCCAAGGATCATCATGGCCCAGGTGGACGGCTCAGGGGCGGCGGAGGCGTTGGCCGAAGCAAGTTCGACGTCGAAAAAACTAAGTGTCGAAAAATCGTTGAACGATACACTTGTGATCGGAACCGAGGAGGTGAAACCTATAAAATCATGCGCGAGCAATGCTGGATAGGTGACAGTGTAACTATCTCCTGTACTCAGCGTAATGTTAAATTGTGGTGCTATTGGGTTATATTCTATCCCGAAGTCGAAAGCGATTGCGGTCGTGGAATCTGTGCTCACTGTTAGATTGCTCTGGGTAAGCAGATCTGCCACGTGATCGTAATAACCAAAGTAACTGCGGTCCTGGGCGCCCTCGGCGAACATTCCCTGATCCGAGACGAACTTTACCGGCCCGACATTTACACTCGGATCAAACGTCGTGTAGCTATTGGCAGGCGCCAACCCGGCAACACCATACGTCGCAACACCGGTCGTCGCTGCATCGAATGCAGCGAGGCTGGTATATTCTATCGCGGCAGCATTGGCTGCTCCGGAAAAACTTATCAGCGCGGCCACGAGGGCCGCTGCGGCGCAGAGGCGGTTTCGCATTTTTGATCCTTTGGGTGGTGCTGGTGGGCACGATTCGGCGCGTCGATAGCAACCTCCTGCGAATGTTTAATCCAAATACTGGTCCCATTTGTTGCAGTATAATGCTTCGACCAGAGGTTTTATTACTTATTACTCGAAGCCCATGCAAGTTCAAATGCCAAAACGACGTTAAGGACTGGAACTTTTTGCGTGGATTTTTTCATTCCAGGGCGGCCCGGGTAAATTTAATCGGCTGCCATTGTGGTATTGGCAGGGCCCTGTAGTTCTTTCCCCAAAATCCCGCTTGGTAGAAGATGATTCACGATCCCGGTCGACGCCTCGCCGACGTCAAATATCGCTCATCAGAGGAGATCTTGACGCATCCGTGTTTCGTGCCGGCGCGAAACGCGTTTGTTGACGCGGTGCTCGCCCTTTACGCGGGAGATCCGTTTCTGACCCGGCTGATTCTTGAGGCCGGACGCTTCGTCACCTTTGCCAACATCATGTGCCTGCACGCCCGTTATGACGAAGCCGATCGGTCGACTTGGCCGACCATAGGCCGGCTCAACGAATCGATGCTTCAATTCGGGCTGTCCAGCCCTCGCCGTGTGGAGGCGCTCGTAGCCCGCCTCGTGCATAGCGGATTTCTTGAAATGGTCCCCTCAAGGCAGGATCGTCGTGTACGCATCCTCACCCCTACCCAGCGGATGATTGACCACGATCTGGACTGGCTGGCCGCGCACTATCTGCCGTTGCATATCCTGTTCCCCGACGCTGGATTTGCACCGATGGTTCAACGTGATCGGGCGTTTCAATTGGCCCAGCGATTGGCCTCAATCGATTTCTTTGGCCACGGCGCCCACATTCTGGCAAGCAATCCGGGGGTCATGCTGTTCATGAGCCGCGATGCCGGCATGCTGATCCTGATCAAGTTGATCCAGATGACACACGCTGCCACGAACGAATCCCGGACGGGCCTTTCCTACACAAACATCGGTGCGCTGTTCGGGGTATCGCGGACGCATGTGCGCGAAATTTTGCTCGAGGCCGAACGCGCCGGCTTCGTTCAGCTGTCCGGCCGCGGAGGGCAATTGGTTCAGCTCACGCCTGCCGTGATACAGGCCTTCGACCATTTCATCGCCGATAGCCTATCCGGACTCGATCTGATGTTTCAGATCGCATTGAAAACAATGGCGAGCAAAAAGCCTTCCACACACGACACCGCGTCGCCGCCACGCTGACCAAAACGAGCGCAACGGCGCTTATGCGTCGCAGCAAACCGCTCCTGCTCATGTCGCAGTTGGGTCATTCGCGACCGGGTCGAGCCAGCCTCAAGTCCGGCCATGTCTGCTATGCCGCCGAAAGCGGAAGTAAATTCAGAGAACTAGCGGCTCCGCAACGGCCGTTGCGGGTTGATTGGTACGGCCATGGACATGATTCAAGCTCCGAAACCGGCGCCTCGGATCATGCGCTATGAACTTAAAGCAAAAGGAGGACTGAGCAATGGCACAGAGAATTGCGGGCATCGCCTTCCTGACCGTGGATGGCGATCAACTGGCGCTGCGCGGCAACTTCACCGTCAGCCCGTCGCCTGTCGAGCGAACCATGATCGCGGGGCAGGACGGCGTGCATGGCTATCAGGAGTTGCCGCGCGTGCCCTACATCGAGGGCGATCTGTCAACGGTGCCCGGTCTCTCGCTGGAGACCTTGCTTGCCGAGACCGACGTTACCGTGGTCGCGCAGCTCGCCAACAAGATGCAGTACGTGCTGACCAGCGCGACCTGCAAGGGCGGCTTCGAGAACAACACCCGTGATGGTCAGGTTCGCGTGCGCTGGGAAGGCCTGACCTGTGAGGAGATGAGTCTGTGAATATCAATCCAAAACGCGAAGGCTTCATCGAGGACAAGCCGCCGCTGGAGCATGAACCGGCACCAGCGCCTGCGGGCACCAAGCGCGCGGCACCGCCGCCCGAGATCGAGCCGTCCCCGGCAGACCTGCCACCGCTTGAGCAGGATGACGAATGGCCGATGCTCGTTGTGCTGAAGAAACCGATCCGCAACAATCGCGGCGAGGAGATCAAGGAGGTTTCGCTGCGCGAGCCGCGCGCTGGCGACATCAACCGCTATGGCAATCCGGTGCGCTTCAACAAGGAGGGCGACATCGTCCACGACGAGCGCAAGATGACGTACATGATCGCCGCGCTGTCGGGCATCCTCCCGCCGTTCATCGAGGAGATGCATCCGCGCGACTGGAACACCTGCGCCTATAAGCTGACCCGTTTTTTTCTTCCCGATCCAGCGGTCTGGTAGGCAGCGAGCAGGACATCATCCTCGACTGCTATCGATTGGCGCGCTGGTATCACGTCAGCCCTGAAGTGTTTTTGTCGATGACGATCAGCGAGGTCGGGCTGCATGTGCAACGCACATGGGAGTGCCAGCAGGCTCAGAAGGCAGCAACCAGCGATGACGAATAATGGCCACTGAACAGGAAGAGCTGCGCTTAACCGTCACGCTGGCGGACAACGCTTCCGCTGGGCTGGAAAAGCTGCAGGCGCAGATCAAGGAACTCGGCGGCGGCGGCGGCGCGGGCGGCAACAAGCACATCGAAAAACTGAACGAAGGGACCAAGGCTCTCACCGAAACCGTCATGAAGATGACCGGCAGCTTCGGCGAGGCATTCAAGAGTCTCGGCATGCTGCGCCTCGGCTTCATCGGCGGCGTGGCTGGCGTTGCGGCCTTCGGTTACGAGATGGCGAAGCAGCTCAAAGACCTCGGCGAGTATACTGACAAGCTGCGCAACATCGGACAGATAGGAAAGAACATCGGCGTTGATCGTGTCGCGATCAAAAATATTGCCGACCAGCTCGCCGTGTACGGCGTCAGCCTCGACCAGACCACTGCGAGCGCCATAAAGTTTGCAGAAAAAATGGCCGAGCTGCAGCGCGATCCCAGAGCCAGGCTGGGCATCCTGCAGCAGACCGATCCGCGCCATGCGGCGGACATGAATGCAAGGATCGACGCGCTCAACAGGGCCACGCAGATCGAGGACAAGCTGAACATCGTTCGCCAGATTGGCGAGGATGTGCGCCGCAACGCCAGAGCGCGCGGCGAGAGCGAAGAGCGCGCCGCCGACGAAGCGCGCCAAGCCAGAGCACTGTTCGGTTACGATCAAGAGCTGTCCTATGCGGGCGAACTCAAAAAACGAAATGCCGAGCAAAAGACAGCCGACGATGCGCGCAATGCTGCTGCCGATCACTACTCCGAGACGCTCGGCAAAATAAAGGGCCTGCTGGAGGACATCTCCAATATTCAGTCGAGCAGGCTAGTGAACTGGTTTACGCCAGCCGCTGAACAGTTCGAGCGAATCCTGGGCCACCTCAAGGAAGGGATCGAGGGCGCGATGGCCGAGCCGGGCGGCGCGCGTGGATTCTATCAGCGACTGTTGAAGGAGCGCGAGGAGCGACAGCCGCATTCGTTTGAAGACCGATGGCCTCGCGAGGAGGAGCAACTCAAGCCTTGGCAGCCGGGTGGCGTGCAAAAGCAGAGCTATCGCGGCATGGGCATCGACGGCAGCCTGCTGCATCAGACGGCGTTTGTCACCGAAGACCACAAGAAGGGCGTTGACGCCAACACCGAGCAGCTCAAGCGATTGAACGATCTGCTGATGCAGGCGATGGGTCTGAGCGGCAGCGCTGCCGGTGGCGGCGGTTTCCAGAACGCTGCGCTGGCGACTGGCGGGCCTTTCGGTGGCGGCGGCCTTGCAGGGCGCGGCACCATACCGCGCGGCTTCGGCGGCGGCGGCTATGCCAATCTCGGCACCACCTACGGTGGGGCTGCCGCTGCTGTTGGCGCTGGCGTAGACAGTGGCGCAGCCCGCAGCGGCCCCACACCGCGCGGCGGCGGTGGTGGCGGCGGCGGTCCTGCTGCTGCTGCTGGCGTTGATGGTGGCGCGGCCCGCACACCGCGCATGTCGCAGAGCAGACGCGAGGTAGCGCAGATCGCCGCGGGAGCGTTGCGCGCTGGCGGCATGTCGGAGAACATGGTCGCGGGCATCTTCGCCAACGTCGCCGACGAGAGTTCGTTCAACCCCAATCTGCGCCATCCCGATCAGCCGAAGTTCGGCGGCGAAGCCCACTTCGCGCATGGCCTTTACCAGGAGGGCGGCACCGAGTGGAATAACTACGCGGCATGGATCGCGAAGAATCATCCCGATGGCAACTGGCGCGATCCGAAGCTGCAGAGTGACTTCCTCGCCGAGAATCTGAAGAAGAACTATCCCGGCACATGGAAGCGGATGCAGGCCGCGAGATCACCCGGCGAAGCCGGATCGATCTTCGTCAACGAATATCTGAAGCCAGCCGCAGGCTACCGCATCAGTCGCAGCAACAAGTATCTGCGCGGCGTCCCCGGCGTGAGCGCCTATACGGGTGCCGATCAAATCACGTCAGCAGCTCCGACGGTACCGTCCTCGCCACAGACCGCTGCTGATCAGCCTGCACCATCCACGCTGACACCGGAGCAGCTCCGTGCCTACGGCGAGCGCAGGCTGATGAACCAGCCGGGCGATCTGACAAGGGAGAACCTGCTCGCGCACGCGCGGCGAAGCATGGATGCCGAACAGAACGCCGCCACCAAGGTCGAGGGCAACGCCAAGATCAGGGTCGATGTCAACGCGCCGAAGGGTACCAATGTCGGGGCCGAGGCCAGCGGCCTGTTCAGCACCGTCGAGACCTATCGCCAGACCCAGATGGCTCCCGCAAATCGCGGGCCGCCTGCGGAGACGCCATGACCAATATCTTCGATCTGCCAGCAGTATGGCGCGCGAGGATGATGCCAGCCTCGTTCAACGGGGCGCGCTTCCACTGCGAGAGCAATGCGCGCGAGAGCGGGCGCAGGATTGTCGAGCATCAGTTTCCAAAAAACGATTTGCCCTATGCCGAGGACATGGGCCGCGCCGCGCGGGAGTTCACCATTCGCGGCTACTGCATCGTCTTCCCGTTCGAAATGGGCGACGGTCTTCGGACGCTCGACTACACCGTCGTGCGCGATGCGCTGATTGCCCAGCTTGAAGCCGAAGGCCCCGGCACGCTGCAGCTGCCAACCCAGTCTTCGCAGCAGGTCGTCTGTCCCCGCTATCGCGTCACCGAGGAAGAGCGCTTCGGCGGCTATTGCACAATCGACATGACGTTTCAGGAGTACGGCCTCGATCCGTCGCTCGCGGCACCGAGCGTTGCGACAGCGACCGCCGTTGCCGATACCGCCCAGGCAGTCGAGAGTCAGGTGCAGCAGTCGCTCGCGCCACCGGGAACGCCATATACAGGGCCGAACCTCGGCCCGCTGCAGCCCGGCCAATGAAACGCACCGACGCCACCGAAGCCGCTCCGATTGTGGATCGGATGCTGGCAAACCTGATCGCGACCGTTCCGGCCAAAGGCCGCGCGGGATCAGACGCGCGCAGCGCCATCGGCGACACCCGCGCCAATGCGTTCAAGCTGTGCATCGATGATGCGCTCGGGCCGCCGCTGGTCCACTGCTTCGCTCTGGCGCGGCAGGCTGGCGCGTCCATGCAGCAGATCGACGTGGTGCGTCAGCAGATCGAACAGGAAGCGCCGGTCACGCTCGGCGGCCAGCTGATACAGAACGCTGGCATCCGGCTTTGCCTTGCCAGCGAGGCGCGCATCATCGCTGGCATGACCTTCGTCAGCCGACAGGATGTCGAGGCGATCAAGGCGCAGATGTATCAGCCGTTCTTTGACGCGCAGGAGATCGCCGCCGACGACATGGACCAAGCGACGTTTTCCGCGCTGATCCATCTCAATGGCGCAATGGTCAACCATCTCGTGGCGACCGCGCGCCCGCTGCCGCGCATGCTGAACTTCCAGTTCTTCGAGCCGCTGCCGTCGCTCATGATGGCATACAAACTCTATGATGACGCCTCGCGCTGCGACGAGCTGCGTGAGGAGAACAAGGTCGTGCATCCCGCGTTCTGCCCGCCGACCGGCCAAGCGCTGTCAGCCTGATCGTGGTCGATCTGCATCGCGTCGAGATCGTCTTCGCCAACGTCCTCAAGATCATGGAAGTCGCCGAGGAGCCGCCGCCACGCGGCCACTCGCAAGTCAGGATCACGTTCGATGGGTTCGTGATCACAGCAGAAGGTGAGCATGTTATGTACACATTGCCCGTAGACCACACCGTGAAGATGCAGGTCGGCTACGTCGATGCAGCAGGCAATCCCGCGACCGTCGATGGCGCGGTCGTCTGGCAGTCGTCGGATGTAAGCATCGTCTCGGTATCTGTCGATCCGACCGACAGCACGATCTGCCGCGCCATTCCGGTTGGAAGCCTCGGCCAGGCGCAGATCACTGCGACCGCTGATGCCGATCTCGGCCAAGGCGTGCGAGGGCTGATCACCACTTGCGAGATCGAGATCGTCGGTGGCGAAGCGGTGGCCGGTTCGATCCAGCCGGTCGGCGAGCCTGAACCCATCGGACATCCCGAGCCGCGCGGCTGATGATGCATGCCGAAGCCGGAAGAGATCGCCGTTCTTGAGGTCAACGGCAGACAATTCGATGACTGGGAATCGGTTTGGGTGCAGCTGCGGGCGAACGATCCCTACGCTTATTTCCGCTTCACCGCCGCCGAGCGCGATCCGATCTTCTGTGTCGCCAACGTCTTCCCGCAATGGCAGAAGCTGCAGTTCAAGCCGGGAGACAGATGCACCATCACGCTGGCTGGCCAGCTCGCCGTCACCGGCATGATCGAGGTGCGGCAGGTTGCCTATGATGCTCACCAGCACGGCGTGATGCTGATCGGGAAAACCGACACCCACGCGCCCGCCAAATCAAGCGTCGATACCAAGACCGGCAACTTTGACGGCAAGCACATCCAGCAGATCGCGCAGGAAGTGATCGCGCCATACGGTGTTGGCCTGAAGGTGATCGGCCAGCTCGACCTGACGCCGTTCAAGCATATGCAGAACGAGAAGGGCGAACTGATCTGGGACTTCCTGGAGCGCATTGCACGGTTTCGCGGCGTCATCATGGGGTCCGACGAGCAAGGCAATTTTCTGCTGATCGGCGATCACAGCTATCAAAAGACCGCCGACCTGATCGAAGGCGTCAACATCAAGAGCTGCCAATGCACCATCTCGCACGAGCAGACCTATCTGCAGCTCGACGCGCACGGGCAGCAGGAAGGGAGCGACGACACCTCCGGGCCAGCGAGCAGTGAGCTGACCGCGACGGCGACCGGCAAGGTGGCCACACCCTACACCAAGCTGATCACACCATCCGAGCAGCCGGTTTCGCAGGCTGAGCTGCAGAAGCGTGCCGACACTGAGAAAAAATGGAGCGACGGCACTGAGGTGCAGGCCAACATCACGGTGCAAGGCTGGCTGCGCGGCGGCACTGCACTGTGGAAACCGCTTGATGAGGTCTTCGTCAAGTCGCCGATGGCGATGCTGAACGACCAGCTGAAGATTCGCACCGCGACGTTCACGCAGGACAACCAGAACGGCACGCAGACGCTGCTCGATCTGGTGATCCCCGGTCTGCTCAACGGAAGCCTGAATCTCGATCCGTCAGGAGGATGAAACCATGCATCGCGCCACACCGCTCAATTCATCGATGCGGGGCTATTGCGGCGGCGGCGCTCGCAGCTGCGTCGATCAGGTCGATGACACCAAGCTGATGCAGGAGATGGCCGGAAACTTCATGGCCAACGAGACCCGCAAGGAGATCGAAGCGCCGCAGAACTATGGCTTCAGCAGCGTGGTGTTCGATGCCGAGAAGGGACAGGACGGAAAGATACAGGCCTGCGCCGAGACCTTCATCGGCTTCATGGGCAGCAACCGATCATTGCCGGTCACCGGCAACATGGATGACCGGCGTCACCGTCTCTACAAGCTGGAGAAGGGCGACACCGCGATGTTTCGCGGTCGCGGCGACAAGCAGCAATTTCACATGACGCAGGACGGCGGCTTCTGGACCGCGCCGCAGGACAAGACCGTGCGCATGCAGCTCGTCCAGCAGGACAGCGAGAGCAATGCGACGGTGCAGCAAGGCGGCGGCTCGGGCAGTTCGGGCGGCGGCGCAGCGCCCGCACTGCGTGACGGATCGACCTCGAACGGCTCTTCGGGCAGCGGCCAGCAGAAGCGCGGGCAGCAAGCGCTCTACAAGGACGGCCAGAAATCGCCGCTGTTCGTTGAAGTCACCAAGGCCAAGACCCGCATCTCGGGCGCGACGGCGCACATGACGCTCGATGACGGCAACACCTACGTTCACTGCAACACCGACAAGAACGTCTATCTCGGAGCGGAAGCTGGCAAGGGCAGCTTCGACTTTGTGGTGACGCTGTCGGGGCCATGCGTCAACACCAAGGGCAAGATCGGCTGACACGATGCCGACCTACAATGTCCCCGATATCCGGCTGGTCCAGAACACCATCTTTCCGAAATACTCGGTCACGCTCGACTGGTCGCTGCTGCCGAACGGCACGCTGGATGACACGCAGGCGCTGGCCACGGCGGTCTGCGTGGCGCTCGGCACCAATGCGCTGGCAGGCCCGCAGGACGAGCTGCCCGATCCCGACAGCAATGAGCGCTGCGGCTGGTGGGGCGATCTCGACGCCGAGCTGATCTGGAACGGCTGGCCCATCGGATCGAAGCTGTGGCTGCTGCGCCGCGCCAAGATCAATTCGGCATCGGCCCGCGACGGTTCGACCTTGATGATGGTCGAGAACTACATCCGCGATGCGATCCAGCCATTCGTTGATCACAAAATCTGCTCCAGCTTCGCGATCTGGACCACGCGCGTGAACACCCAGCGCATCGATGCGCTGTTGCGGCTCTACCGAGGCCCGCTGCCGCCAGTCGAGCTGGAATATCAAGTGTTATGGGACAACATGGGGCCATAGATGCCGTGGACCACGCCGACGCTGCGCGATGTTCGCTCGCTGGTGCGCGATGCCGTCTGGGCATCGCTGCCGGGGTCCGATGCCAATGTGCCGAACAGTGTGCTGCGCGTCATGTCCGACAATCAGGGCGCGCTCTGCCATCTGACGCTGCAATATGTTGACTGGCTGTCTCTGCAGCTCTTGCCCGACACCGCCGAGACCGAATGGCTCGACCGGCACGGCAACATCTGGCTGGTCAATGCCGACGGCTCGAAGGGCCGCAAGATGGCCACGCTGGCCAGCGGCCCCGCCAGCTTCTTCGGATTGATCGACGGCACCGTGGTGCCTGCTTTCACGCAGCTGCAGAGTGGCGTCGGCATGCCGGTCGGCGCGGACTCGCCGAACCAGGTGGTGACGTTCGAGACGCTTGAGGACATCACCACCGCGATTGCCGCGCCGGTCACCGGCAACATCCGCGCACTTGACCCCGGCTCGTTCGGCAATCTGCCGGATGGCTCGACGCTGACGATCAATCCGCCAGTCCCCGGCGTCGGCTCGTCGGTGACGGTCATCCACCTGACTGGCGGCACCGACACCGAGACCGATGATCAGCTGCGCGCCCGCATCCTGCAGCGCATCCGCAACCCACCGATGGGCGGCGCTGCGGCTGACTACGTCGCGTGGGCCTTGGCGGTCCCCGGCGTCACCCGAGCATGGGCCGCGCCAGAGCAAGGCGTCGGCACCATCACGGTGCGCTTCCTGATGGACGATCTGCGCGCTTCCGACGACGGCTGGCCGACGCCGGAAGATGTCCAGACGGTGGCCGACTACATCGACAGCAAGCGGCCCGTCACGGTGATGGGCTGCTACGTGCTCGCGCCGATCAAGCAGTTCATCGACATCACTATCGCCAACCTCGTGCCCAACACCACCGAGGCGCAGGCCGAGATCGAGACGAGCGTGCAGCAGATGCTGTTCCAGATGGCGGCACCGGGCCAGACGATCTATGCGGCATGGGTCTGCTATGCGATCATGAATGCACCGAGCGTGCAGTCGTTCAGCCTCGTCACCACCGCCGACTATGTGATGCCGTCGCTCGGGCACATGGCCGTGCTCGACACCATCCTTTACGAGTGATGCCGTGAGCGACCGGCATATCCGCAGGTCAGGCTCGGACTACACCGACGCCTTCCTGTCGCTGCTGCCGCAGGGCCAGGCATGGCCGAAGCACGCGCCCGGCAGCGCGATGGTGCAGGGCATCACCGGCCTGTGTGACTACTGGGGCTTTGTCGATGGACGCGCCGCCGATCTCTTGGAGATCGAGAGCGACCCGCGCAGCACGGTCGAGCTGCTGCCAGACTGGGAGCGCAACTGGGGCCTGCCCGATCCCTGCTATACCGCGCCGCAGACCATCGGCCAGCGCCAGCTCGCGCTGGTCATGCGCATGACGATGCAGGGCGCGCAGAGCCGCGAGTTCTTCATCAACGTCGCGGCGCAGATCGGCTACACGATCACCATCACCGAGTATCGCGTCTTCGTCGTCGGCATCGACCGCTGCGGGGACAGCCGCGTCTACGGCGACGGCTCGAACCCGATGTACAACGAATGGGGCCAGCCGATCCTCGACCCGAGCGGCGAGCCGGTCGCGAATGGCGAGCTGTCGGCGTGGCCGCAATACGGCCTCGGCCCTCCCGCGAACCGCTTCTATTGGACCGTGCATGTACACCAGGCCTCTCTGGTTTGGTTTCGCGTCACCAAGGGACAGTGCGGCGTCGATCCTCATCTGCGCATCGGGAAGGCCGACGATCTGGACTGTTTGCTCAATCGCTGGAAGCCAGCACACACCGAAATCATCTTCGACTATTCCGGTCTCGGCGATCCCGGTGATCCGATGGCCGGGACACCATGACGGAAAGGCGGCAACCGAACAGTCCTTGTTCGGAATGCCGCCAACAAAAACCGCGAACGCGAGAGTTTTATTATCGGGACAAGCGAGCATCGGATGGCCTGCATTCATGCTGCAAAGCCTGTCACTTGAAGCGAACCGCCGCCAATGAAAAGGCCCGCCCGAGAGATAGATCACAATACAATGCCGAGTGGGACGCGAAGAACCGCGAAGCTGTGCGTCGGCGGGCATCGCCAGCATTCCTAAAATGGCGGAAAGAAAACCGCGAAAAGCGGCTGGCATGGGAAGCTAACTATCGGCGCACGGAAGTCTTCCGCAAGGCGAATGCCGCACATCAGGAAAACAGGCGAGCGCGATTAGCTGGTGCCGAGGGCAGTCACACTGCGGCGGAATTCTTCGATGTGCTGATCGCGCAGGCCTTTCGCTGCTTCTATTGCGGCACTGACATCTCGAACGGCGCAACGGAAGATCACTTCATCCCGCTCAGTCGCGGCGGATCGAATTTTATCGAAAACATCCGAGCGGCCTGTCGCCCCTGCAACATAAAGAAGGGCAACAGACCAGCGGATCAGATGACAAGAGCGGGAGGCCGATTTGCAGTATAACCAGCCCTGGGGCGTCTCCGATACGAACGCTCCCTACATCAACGGCAACCCGTCCACCGGCACGATGGGCTCGATCCCGCCTGCGGCCTCGATTGAATATCCGCAGCGTGAAATCGTTGCGATGATCGCTGATGCAGGTATCACCCCGTCCAATGCCGACCTGACGCAGCTCGCGAAGGCGATCCAGTCCTGCTTCATCAACTACGTTCCCGACACCGGCACGGTGAACGCGCTCAACGTCACCATGTCGCCTGTGCCCGCCTATCGCGACGGCCTCGTGGTCCGCGTCAAGGTCTCGGTCAACAACACCGGCCCCGCGACCATCAACGTCAATGCACAAGGCGCGAAGAAGATCAGACGCAAGGGCGATACCGATCTGCTGGCGAACGATCTGGCGGCTGGTTCAATCGCCACGCTGACCTACAATTCGACGCTCAACGGCGGCGCTGGCGCTTTTGATCTTCTCGGTGCCGTGCAAGGCGGCACTACTGGACCAGCTGGCTGGCTGACCGCCAACAAGGACATCTATGTCGATGCCAACATCGGCAACGACGCCAATGACGGCACCGATGCGACAGCCGCACACGCGCTGCGCACGATGCAGCATGCCGTCGACATCGCCTTCTCCTATCAGCCAAGCCAGTACGCGATCACCATCCACGCCGCAGCAGGCGACTACAATGGCACCTGCCAGACGCCGACATGGGGCGGCCCGCACCTCTACGTGATCGGCGCAGGCGCTACTGGCGCTACGACCAGCAGATTGCACGCAGGCAACGGCTACGGCTTCCTGTGCCAAGGGCCGGGCAACTGGATGGATATCACTGGCTTTTATGCAGACAACACCGTTCCGAATTCTGGCCCCGCGCTGTTTACGTGCGGCACTGGCGCGTACATGCACACCCACGCCACCGCGTCGGGCAATTGCGGCAACGGCTGCTTCCAAGTGCAGGGCGCGGGCTTGATGCAAGTCGGTGGCCCTCACTCCTTTAGCGGAAACACCTTCAATCCGTTCTACGTCAACATCCAAGGCTATATGTACATCGACCAGAATGCGCAGTTCACCATCACGACGCCGATCACGGTCTCGCAATGGGCGAACGTCGGCGATCTCGGCGCTCTGATCGTGCCATCGCCTTCGGCGACTTTCGTCAATCCCGGCTACGTCACCGGCACCAAGTATAGCGTTTTCATGAACGGCTGCATCGACGCGCAATCGCTGGGCTTCAATTATTTCCCCGGCACCGTCGCTGGCGTCAGCGGAAGCGGAGGGCAATACAAGCCATGAACGATATCGCAAGAATGATCAACGATTTGCAGACCGCAGCGATGACGCCGCTCGACCTCGCCGATCACTACTGGATCGTCGGCGGCGCGACCGATCAGGTCTATTCGAGCAAAACCAACACCTACGTGCCGCTCGATGATCCGGCCTATGTGCAGTTCCTCGCCGATGGCAAGTACCCGTCGCCCATCGCGGTCGAGGCCGACATCTGGCCGTGCCAGGCTGACATCAAGCCAGCATGGCTGTTCAACGGCACCAGCTTCGCGCAGCCTGCGGTTGGCGCGTGGACCAAGACCCAGCTGCACGCCTATCAGGTGATGTCGCGCTATGACGCGGAACAAGGCGGCATGGTGCTGACATCGGGAATGCCAATCCTGACCAACGACCGCTCGCAGGCGAAGATCAGCGGAGCACGCCAAGCAGCCGAGAAGGACAGCGCCTTCACGACACAATGGCACGCGGCAGACGGCACCTTCTACTCGCTGGCGAGCGCCGATGTGATCGCGATGAGCGACGAGCTGCAGACCCATATCGATAATTGCTTCTCGACATCGGCCACAGTCGCCGCCGACATCGAGGCCGGGACGACCACCACGACCGACCAGATCGACGCAGCATTCGCCGCAGTGGTCGCGGCGGCAAAAAAATAGACGCAGCGCCTATGGCCACTGTCAACATCACCGTCGAGAATGACGCCGACTTCTATCGGCAGTTTCAGTATGCGACAGCGAACCCGGATGGCAGCGCAGGGCCGCCGATCAACATCACCGGGGCCGCGCTGGAGATGATGCTGCGCTGGAATGCTGCGGATGACACAGCGGTGCTGCGGCTCGGCACCGACACCGGGGAGTTTGTGCTGACCAATCCGGCCAGCGGCCTGTTCACGCTCAAGATCAGCCAGTCAGTGCTGCAGCAGCTCGCGCTCGGCACCTATGCCCATTCCAACATCATGACGCTCGGCGGTCTGAAGTCCCGAATCTGGTCGGGCCAGATCACCATCAATCCGGGTCCGACGCGATGAGCGATATCGTAGTCATCGCCGACTCCAATATCAGCATCGTCAACGAGATGGACGAGAACACGCTCGTTCTACTCTCGCCTAATGATGTCGAGACGATCTCGGTCAGCGAACAGGGGCCGCCTGGACCACCGGGACCGCAGGGACCGATAGGCCAGCAAGGCCCGCAGGGCAACACCGGCATTCAAGGTCCGGTAGGCCCGCAGGGGCCGCAGGGGCCGCAGGGCGCGGCCTCGACGGTGCCGGGACCGCAGGGACCGCAGGGGCCTCAAGGCAACCCCGGCGCTGATGGCAACACCGTGCTCTATGGCGCTGCCGATCCGACAGCAGGCCAAGGCGTCAACGGCAACTTCTATATCAATACCACCACGCATTTCATGTTCGGCCCGAAGGCTGCTGGCGCATGGCCCGCAGGCACCTCGCTGATCGGCCCGCAAGGCGCGCAAGGCGTTCAGGGCATCCAAGGCGTTCAAGGCACCCCCGGCAATACCGTGCTCTATGGCGCTGGCGCGCCAGCAGCAGGCACTGGCGTTAACGGAAATTTCTACATCGACACGGCGGCCAATTTTATCTACGGCCCGAAGGCTGCAGGCGCATGGCCTGCGGGCACGTCGATGATCGGGCCGCAGGGACCGCAAGGCATCCAAGGTCCGGTAGGTCCGACAGGTCCGGTCCCTGAAGCGCCGACCGATGGCGCGATCTATGGCCGTCGCAATTCTCTCTGGGTGCCAGCCGCGCCGTTCGACGCGATGGCCTTCAACGGCATGCAGATCAACGGCTCCTGCGATGTCTCTATGTGGAATGGCAACACGCAGGTCACGGCGGTCAACGGTGTCTATGTAATCGACAACTGGATCGTCAACGTCAGTTCGGGCAGCTTTACCACGGGGCAAGCTGCGACATCGGCAACAGCGCCGTTCGGTTCTTGCCTCCAGAACGGCATCCAGTTGGTGTCAGGGGCAGCATGGCCGATTGCTGCCGGTGATTATGCGTTCTTTCGCCATGTGATCGAAGGCTATCGATGGGGCAAACTGGGCTGGGGCGCGGCCAACAATGCGCAGTCCGTCACCATCGGCTTCTGGGTTTATTCGCAGAACATCGCTGGCACCGCCACGCTGGCGATCAAGAACGGCGCGGGCAACCGCAGCTATTTTGCACCCTTCACCGTCAACGCGGCCAACACATGGGAATATAAAACCGTCACGGTGCCGCCCGATGTGACCGGCACATGGGACAAGACCAACAACATAAGTGCCTATCTCAGTTTCTGCTTTGGCTGCGGCTCCACCTATAACGGCGCAACACCGAATGCGTGGGGCACCTACAGTGGTTTTGCCGTCCCTGCTCAAACCAACTTCTTTCAGGCTGGCGGTAGCAGCGCGGTGGCGATTGCTGGCCTGACCGCGATCCCCGGCGCGCAGGGGCCGACCGCGCTGCAATCGGTCAATCTGGTTCGTCCCTTTATAATCGAGAAGAGCTATTGCCAGCGCTACTACTGGTCTGTCGCAGGCGCGACGACCTACGCCTTCGGCACGCTGCGCGGTGGCGGCACAGCGGCCTATTGGTCGGTAATCGTTCCGCCAGTGCCGATGCGCGCTTCCCCAACCGTTCGGCTCGGGACCAATGCCCAAGCTGCCTGCGGCGACACCTTTGTTGTTCTTTCGTCAATGACGGCGAGCCTGCAAGGCGACAACCTCATGGTCGCTCCGGTGTGGAGCACGGCCATCGGCTCGGCGGGCCAAGCGGCATCGCTCTATGCTGGCACCACGCCTACAGCCTTCGATGCGAGGATGTGATGGCCTCCAAATATCAGATCGTCGTTCCGAATGTGTCGGTGCTGCTCGTCGAGGAGCGCGCGACCATCCCATTCGATGAGGACAATCGCGACTATCGCGAATATCTCGCGTGGCTCGATGCAGGCGGCGTGCCCGATCCGCCTACGCCACAAGTCTCTCCTTCGCTTGACACCGTGAGCACGGGACAAACCGCTGTCCAAATTCTCGGAGCGACCTGATGTCCGCACTCGATCTGATCTCCGTCGCTTCAGATGCCACCTTCTCCGGTCGCGTCATGATGATCATGTTCAAGGTCGCGCAGCAGGTCTCAAGTGAAGACCCGGCGACCGTAAACCATACCGAACGCATCAACTATGCTGGCCTGGTGATCCGTGGCGAAGAGAAGCCGCAGGTGGCCTCCGCGCATGTCATCTCATCGAACCCGACGATCTCGCAGGCTATCGAAAGCGATCCTCCAGCGCTCGGCTCCAACGTACCCGACAGCGATATCGAGTTCGCGCTGGATTCGATCTGGACCGCGCGCTCGCTGGCCTATGCTGCAATTGCGCCCGCATAACCTACACTTTTGATGGCCTTCAGCCTCTGCAGCTAGACTTCGTTGCAAATTTGTAGGGGCCGTATCTTTACCTTTACGGCACGAAAGGCAGCCAGAACTGGCGTGCGGTTTTGTCGATCATCGATTTTGCAAAATGGGGCACCGCCGCCTTCTTGGGATGGTGACCGTGACTCGCCAGCAAAAGATCACCCTCGGCGAAATGCGAGCGTCAGGCGTGCGCGGCCTGCTGATCTGTTGCATCGACTACCAATGCTCGCACTGGATCAGGACAGCGCGGATCAGTGGTCCGACGATGTGTGGCTGTCCGATCTCGAAGACAAGTTCACCTGCACCGCCTGCGGCACGCGCGGTGCCGATGTCAGACCTGATTTCGACTGGGACAAGAAGGCGGCGGTTGATCAGACGGGGTGAAGAACTGCAAGCCACCCGGCGATGAGCCGGGTGATGGAGGCCTTGCGTGGGTGCGCGGCAGGCATAAACTCCAGCAGGAACCCGAAATTGAAAAAGGGGTTACACATGAAGAAGCACAGCAAATATCTGAACCGTGCTCCTGCCGCGCTTCAATACTTGTCAACGTCGTTTGGCAGAGGGATTTTCACTATTGCTGATATTCGAACGGCATTCCGCACTCGCTATGCCGACTGGATCGTTAAGCATGAGCAAATCAAACGATGGATCACCAAGGTCGGTCGCAACCAGTACAAATTATTGAAACGCTATGCAGCGTGACTGCCCGAAATGCATTCCGAGGCGATATCCACATGACAAATGATCCAGAAAATCCTGATCATCTGCTTTAGTGTCATGGACCACACGGCCCTAGTGGCCCAATGCGGCGCGAGCCCAAGCCGTAGCGGCTTGCCGATGCCCGCAGGACTGGCGCATCCTTCACGGCATGGGCACCAAATCACGCGAATTGATTTACGGCAGTTCGATCCGGGCGTCGGCGGAACGCGCCGCCGCTGCCCGCAAGGAAGCCGACAAACTTGCCTGCGAAGCGTGGAACCAACGCATGCTCGGTTACAAGGGACCAGCCCAACCTTCGCCTGCCCTGGGCGACGCGCTCAATGCCGGTTATTGTTATCTCGAAGTCCGATGCCTTGGCTGTGACACTCACCAGACCGTCGCCTTGAACATCGTGCGACAGTCGAAGTCCACGCCGGTCCACGAACTAGAACGCTACATGCGCTGCAAGGATTGCTCGCAAGTGCGCGGCTATACTCCCTTAGTTGTCACACGGCGGCAAGGCTATCGGAGAAGCGTACACGGCGCCCCGGACCGCCGCCAGTCGGAGGCGGGACGAGGCTATGGTACTCGTGCTATGATATTTTCCTAAGGGAAGGACAACCGATGACTCATGGAACTCCTCCATTCAGTGCCGATGCGGCACTTCGCCATTTCAGGTCCTATTTCACGGAACCAAAAGACGTTGTTGCGCATCCTCAGCTATCGCGGGATGAGAAGCTGGCGATATTGCGAGAATGGGAACAGGATGCCCTCCGCCTGTCTACGTCCGAGTCAGAAGGTATGGGTGGTGGAGAAGAGAGCATGCTTGGACGGGTGGAAGAGTCCATAGGGGTCCTGGAGCGATCGCCACGATGATGCACGCCGCAGCTCGTTTCAAGGCAACTCGGGACGGACTGTCGGCTATCCATTCAACGTCGCTGGTTCGTTGACCCTTGTTGCCGACCCTTGCGGAGCAACTTTCATCATGGCCAGAACCCACGTGGAGGGTGGGTGCCTTTAGGGCGACGCTTCATATAGAGCGCGGCCAGCGTGCATGATGCGCTCATCGCCTATAGCCACCAGCACGCTGTTTGCGATGTCGAAGATAGAGGTAACATGCGACTCATCGAATTGGTCGGCGGGCAGCGACGCGATTAACCAGTCATCTCGGTAAAGGCTGCCATGCTTCGTGTTTTGGAGCTCACCACTTTGGATGTGGGCTAGAAATTGTGCTTCGTCGCTTGAACGAAATGCTGCGCTTATACGTGCAATGGGATCGTCGTTTACTGGCTCGGCGTCAAGGTGACCAAATTTCTTGACGGCAAATGAAGCAAGGAGCAGCGAACCAATGGCCGCTTGTTTGCGGACGTGAGCCGTGCGCCTAATTACCGGCTTAGAGAGCGGCTGATCGCTTCCCCAGATGTCGAGGATCACTTTCCCGATTTCTTCCAAGCCGAGCACAGCGAGCGCAAATGCGCTGGCGAAGCGGGTGTGATCGGCCAACAATTTTGCGTCCCATAAAAGGCGGTTAGCATTTGTGATGATCAGGGCGTGCTCGCTTGCCCTAGCTTCTAGGGTTTTGTCGTCGTTGATCATCCAAAGAACCGCCCTTTAGCCGTCGAGGTGCCGCAGTATCAAAGGCTCGGAACGCGTGAATATAACGCCTGAATATAGAGCCATCAACGTCTGGTGATGGCAACTTTGAGACATCCCGGCAGCCGCATGGCATGTCTGCTTACCGGGGAAGACCGGAAGTGGCCGGTGCACGGTCAAAACGTCGCTAATGACCCAAACCGGAAGTCTCGCCAGTTCTTTGACAGGTGATATCCGCGCCGCGAGAAGATCGTTGGATGATAGCGGGGACATTTGCTTTCGAACCCTCGACCGCTTCCATTCGATCGCTTTTCGAGTGTTAATTCGTTCTCGTGGCCCGGAATATTTGATCGAAACTCTTGACGTTCGTCATATCTGTCGCAGGGGGGCGCCTGTCCGTGGGGACACCATCGATGCACTCTTGCTCGGCTCCATTGGCGCCCGGATCGAACAGTTGTCGCCGTATCTCCGTTTGGGCCGCTTCCGAGAGCGACCATCCTAACGGAATGGGGGTTCTACAGGGCCGCAATTCGAACACAACGCGAAAGTCGCACGACGGTTGGGATCGGCATTCTACCTCGCTTGGCACGGATTTCTTTAGCGCCACCCGCGCAATGTCGGCTCGAGCTTGACGGACCGCGATTATTGTGCGCCCCGGGCTCATCAGCTCCGGCAGCCAGCCGCTAGGGGGCGATGGACGCTCGCCATTGGCAAAATTCCAGTCCGAGGAGGCTCGGCCGTTCTCGATCTGCACAACAACGAAGCTTACGCCCTTTGCCCGCTGTCTCAATTGCGTCTCCGTCGGCGGGTACGGCTGGTTTTCGCCCAGCAATTCCAACACCGTCGTAAGCCCAGAGTTTTCGAAATAGCCGCCATCGACCAACCGCCGGGCGGGACCGGAGCATGGAAGCCGGCCAGGGGCAGTAATGCCCGGAAACCGAGCGCTTAGGACAGCGGCAGTTGCGGCAGGTACCTCGATTCGCGGCTGTAGAAGATCATCGAGCGTCAATAGACGCGCGCGGGATTCCAGTCCTTGACCCTGGGCCTCGTCTACGCATGTACTTTTCGATGCCGGGCTGTTGGCGGGAAGCTTCTCAGCGGCTATCCGCGTCGTCAGATGACTCACGGCAACACGACGCCCCGACGTCACGTCAGTGGTGAGCAACATCAGGGCCGGGGCCGGGCTGGAGGGGCCTGTCCAGAGTTCTCTGAATCCTATGTTGGAAAGACTGTGCTGGTTTTTCGCATTGCTCTGATCGGATCCGCGCCACGCCCTGTCGATACCGCTTTCCAAGTACTGTGCAGGATCGGTCCACCAAGCGAAGAACGGCGTTAAGAACAAGCTCGATGGTATAATCCGTGCCGGAATGTCGCCAAATAGAAGACCGCGCAACACCGGCCGCAAGAAATCGACGCCCGCGGCATTGGTGACCGAAGTCTCTGGACCGCCCCGAACACCCGGACGGGCCAACTCTAACTTCCCCTCGCAACCCATGCCTAACTTCTGCTCATCCCATTTCATGCCGGCGCTCGCCAAGAGCGCTCCGACGCTACCGCCCGAAACCCCGACGATCAGGAAGGTGTGACGGATGGCATCGGGGCAGTATTGTCGCAGCGCTTCAAGCACAAGCGCCGTCATGTACGCGGCACGAGAGCCGCCACCTTCTGCCGCG
The DNA here is from genome assembly GCA_900129675.1 of Bradyrhizobium erythrophlei. Classification (GTDB taxonomy): domain Bacteria; phylum Pseudomonadota; class Alphaproteobacteria; order Rhizobiales; family Xanthobacteraceae; genus Bradyrhizobium; species Bradyrhizobium erythrophlei_A. Next base: position 6,551,817 of record FSRD01000001.1, read on the forward strand.
ATGAGGAACACAGGGTAATTGCGGTTGGACTCCGCATATTTTTTGACCTCTCTCGCTCGGTCTTGCTCGTTGATCCAATCATCAAAGGCCGCGCCGATCTGCGTGCGCACCACGTGGTTGTCGCTAATCTGCGGACGCTCAGGTGCGCTAGATGCAATCGTACGCACCACGTGGTTGTCGCTAACTTCACGCGCGGCCAGTAGCAGCGCCCAGATCACGAGCAGGGAGATGACGGGTGCGCCCAAGATGTTCGACAAATGCGTGAGCCCCGTGACTATAGCGATTAGCACAATAATCCATCCCGTAAAAATTAGAATCGCAGGTGGCTCTAGCGGAGCCCCGACGAAAAATGAAATGATCCGATCTGCCGCCAGTACGAGAAGCAGAATGAGCCACACAAATATCGCTGACCCTTCAAGCATGCGCAAGTTGGAGCCCGGTGAATCTCCTTCGCGCTCGACCTTTTCTTTAAGGAACGGCCAGCCTACGGCCACAACCGTAACCGCTAGCAAAAATAGGGTAGCTTTCCAGTGCATGAGGGATGCGAGCACGTTCGGACCCAAACTTTGCGCGAACGCGACCCACAACGCCGCTACCGGCACCAACGCGACGGCTTGCACGATACGAGCCTGAGTACCATTTAGCTTGCGCTCTTTATCCCTTTTTTTGTTAAGGTCGTGCAGTGCAACCCTAGTCGCCGCATCGAAAGCAATCATAATGTAGAAATTGAACAACCACCAGAAGATCAAGACCGGGATGAGCCAAAGCGTCGACTCCCACGTTGTCGTTTCAAATGTTGATCGGATGGCCTCCGCGGTCTGGTCAGGCATAACCAAGAAGATATAGTAGACTGTCGCCACCAGAATCGGTGCGCGCGCGGCGACCACGGATTCTGTCACATGGCCGAGCCAGGTTTCTGGCGCCGGACGGAAGCGAGTATGGCCTTCCAAATTCTGGCCCAGGTTTGTAGTGTCAGGTATTGCGGAGTTCGTGACCATTTTGAACCCCCATCGACGTCGGCGTTGTTTGCAAAAGTTCGACCATCCAATGTCAGGGTGGCGGTCATAAGAATTGACCATCGGTTCAAGATGCAACGCAAGGTTTATTCGTGGGTCGGAGCACGGAGATGCACGAATTACGACAGCGTCATTGTCTGAGGCCCGCAAAAGCGAGTGGCTACCGCGAGACTCGCTCATCAGGCTCGTCAGGAAATCAGGAAACGCCGGTAACCTTATAGCTGAAGTGTTTTCGCGACATACTTGGCATAAGTCGCGACTTCCGCTTGTGGCACTTTTCGGAAGTGCCGATCCTTCCGACGAAGGTCAGCTATCAGGGGTAGAGCGGAAGCGGCTCGGATAACCGCCGCCCGCAACAAGAGCACTCCCGGCCTTGGCCCCGCCTCGGCGGGGCTTTTTTTGCGTTGCCTGCTGCTCGCGAGCGCGCAGCCTGTCACTTTTCGCATATTGAAACTCGATGACACAAAAAAACCTGCTCCAGTTTTTCCAGAGCAGGTCAAGGATCATCACCCATGGGGCAGTGTGCTCTCCCCAATGCTGGCAATCATAGCACGGCGAAGTGTTTCGGCTATACAACCGCCACGATGTCACTTATTTTAACACTCCCGGTTCCTCGCGGTCGCTGGGGCCATCGCGAGCCACCTTGGGCCAAAGTGTGTGCGACCAAGGGCGAGGAAACCTTGTGCGGCGTCTCAAGCCGACCCTGCCTGCTGCCCCGAACTCTCACATCGCTGACCTGAAACCTGATCAACCAATAAGGGGATCAAGCGATGCCGAAAACATTTCCCATCATGATCGAAGTCGAAGAGATCGCGCTCGGCCCGGTGCTGCGGCGACTCAACGACATGCCTGGAATCGCGAAGCTGCATCTCGATCTCGGCCATGGCGGCCAAGGCGCGGGCAAGAAGCAGCTGGAGAAGCATGCCGCCGCAAAGCGCGGCAGCAATGGCGACAACCAGCAGGCGGCGGTCAAGCTGCTGATGAGCGGGCCGAAGCATATCCGCGAAATCAGCGAGGCAGTCGGCGGCGCGAAGACTCGGGCCTATGGCTTGATGACGCAGCTGCGCAAGCAGGGCCTCGCCGAGGCCGCGCCCGGAAAGGCGATGCATCAGCTCACCAAGAAGGCGATGGCGCAGCTCGGCGGCGCGCGGCCAGCCCTGCCAGCTCCTGAGATAAAGCATGGCCCTGCAGGCCGCGCCGCTCCGGGCTCGGGCAACATCGTATTGCGCGCGGCGCTCGGTGGCGGCCCATTGACGCCTTCCGATCTGCGCGAGCGCTTGGCCAAGCAAGGCATGTCGCCGAAGAGCGCCTCTGGCGTGCTGGAGCGCGCCAAGAAAGGCGGCCTCATCAAGAAAAACAGCACCGGCTATGAGCTGACCGCCAAGGGACAGAAGATCGAGCTGGGAGCACCCGCCAATGGCTAGAGGTTTTTTGCGAGTGTATCGCACGTACAATTACGTCGATAAGAATCCGGTCATCGACAAGGTCCGCACGCTGGTGCAGGGCGAAGGCCTCATCAGAAAGCTGAAGATCGTTCACGAAATATCGGGCGTTGCCACCGCTACGCTCGACAATTGGTTCAATGGCACCACGCGGAATCCGCAGCACGGCACCATCGCGGCGGTGATCACTTCGCTCGGTTATCACGAGGAGTTCGTCAAGGACAAGGAGATCGACATCGACAAGGAGCGCGAGATCGCGGCGGCGTGGTTCGAGAAGCAGGAGAAGATCAGGGCCAAGGCCCCGCCCGCCCGAACCAACGGCCACAGAAAGGCGAGGAGCAAGAAGCGATGAGCGAGCGCGAACTGCGCAGGATGCTCAACTATGCATCCGAGTTTTGTGACCGCCAGTTCGCCAAGAAAAAAGAGATAGCGCCGATGTGGCACGCGATCACTTCGGCGGGCGAGACGATCATCGAGCCGCACCCGACCTATCTCGGCAAGGACATGGCGGCGGCCATGATCCGCGCCTTCTTCGACATGCGGGATGTGGTGCGCTACGTCTACATTGGCGAAGCGTGGACGCTGAACCGAATGATCCGACCGGAAGAGCAGGAGGAAATTTTCCGCAAGGGACTCTCCGAGCATCCTGATCGCGTCGAAGTGGTGCAGATACAGGGCGAGGATCACGAGTACGGCCAGATCATCGCCTCGCGAGCCATCATCAGGCCGAGGATCGGCAAGCCGCATCTCGGCCCGCTGGAGATGATCAACGATCTGCCGTTCATCCCGCGTGGCGCGGCGGTGCAATCAGAGGGCCGCATGGTTGGCATGCTGCCGGTGCGAGGGACGCGACAATGACCTTTGTTCACAACCCGCCGAATGAACAGCTGCGCATCGATGAGGTCTGGCTGTTCATCTCGGTCGATGAAACAGGCGAAGGCGTATGCGCTGGCCCGCTGATGGGTCCGGGCACGCTGGTGCCGCTGATCGCCGCCGATCAGGCGCGCATGGAATCGCTGATCCCGGTCGCGCGTCAGATCGCAAGAGCGAGCGGCAAGCCGGTGAAGCTGATCAAGATGAGCGCCCGCACCGAGCTGATGACCATCGCGCCCTTCGGATCGAGGACGCAATGAGCAGCCCGGAAGACTTCATCTGCCTTGACTGCAAGGCGGCTGGGCGTTCGGGCTCATTCGCCACCGAGAGCGATTCACGCCGCGGCAGCGGCTTCGTTGTGTGCTGGGCACGCTCAGCAGCTTGGAGGTGAAAGTCCTCTGCCCAAGGCTTCATCTTCCGCCGAGGCCCGCGCGGCGGCTTGTCCGAGAACATCGAATGCGTCGGCTCTGCGCTCGTATCAATGTCGCGCGCTGGCATGGCCTGCTGATCAGCGCCGAGCGCATCCCCAACAACAGCGAATGGCACGAGGATATGTTCCCGAAGGTGCTGCAGTGAGCGATCTGCGCAGCATGATCATCGCGTGGATCAGAGAGCGCGGCCCCCGCTTCTGGGTGCTCGATGCCTTTCAACATCTGGTCAGCAACGGGGCCTCGCCCGATGATGCGATCAAGGCAATGGACTTGTTCGTGGACGAGATGATCGAAAAAAAGAAGGCGCAGCAGAGTGATGCAGCAGGCTGATCAAGGACCCATCATCGCCAAGCAATTCGGCGATCTGGCCGTGCTCGCGCACCCGCCTGCAAAGATGCTGAAGGCGCTGGCCGTGATCGCAGCACGCGCGCATCCGGCCTATGACGAATGCTCGGGCGTCGCGGCGGGCGGCTCGAAGGACAAGTGCCTGTTCATGTCGCTGGCGGTGCGCGACTTCCTTGTCGAGATCGGCTTCGCCGATGCCACGGTGCGCAGCTGCTTCCTGTACATCGCCGCCGATGATCTGGAGGGCAATCAGCTTTGGTCGGTCGGCATCGGTGCGCCTGGGCAAAGGCCGACCCCGGAAAAATTCAACGGCCATGCGGTCTGCACAGTGCCGTCGCTCTCGCTCCTCATCGACACCACCATCTATCAGGCGGTCAGGCCGCAGTGGTGCGGATCGGTCGGTGGCATGGCGGCCATCAGGTATCACAGGCCATGGCCAAGCCAGCTTATCCACGGGTGCCGGTCCATTGCCGGGGCCGAGACCGTGCTGCCTGATCGGCGCGTGATGGTGATGTGGCTGGACCGCCCCGAGGTGAACTGGAAGCGCGAGATCGACTTCCGGCAGAAGAACGAGCGCCGCCGTTACGTCACCAAGACGCTGCGCGAGGCCTTCGGCGAGTGGAGCGATCATGAACGATGAAGACCACGCAGCAGAGGCAACGGCGGCGGCTGATGAGCTGGTCGAGCTGATCAAGCCGGTGTTCGCTGGCCAGAGCCCAGAGGTCGTCGGCGCGGCCCTCGGCCAGCTGCTGGCGATCCTGATCGCCGGTCACCATCCGCTGATGCGCGACGAGGCAATGAAACTGGTGATCGACATGGCGCGCGATCTGGTGCCCATCGAGATCGAGGCCATGATCGACGCTGGTCAGATCGGTCCCGAGTGGAGAGAGGCAACCAAGCAATGAGCAATGCGGCGACTGCCAGCTCTGCTGCAAGCTGCTGCCGGTGCCGCCGCTGCAGAAGGCTGCGGGCGCGTGCTGCCGATTCCACAAGGGCTGCACGGTCTATCGTCGGCCCGAGATTCCACCCGAGTGCGCGATCTGGAACTGCCGCTGGCTGGTCAATGACGACACTGCCGATCTGCCGCGCCCTGATCGCGCGCATTACGTCATCGACATCGATCTGACCGTGATGGCTGGTCCACCAGATCGAACCTCCTAGTGCTCATCGGCGCGTCGGCTTCCGAAAAGAGCCCCTAAATGGCGATTTGTTGGCCTTCGAAGCAACGCCTCTGGTAGGCGGGTTCATGGCAGTATCCACGCTAAAGGCAAGCCCGGCTGCGGCGCGATTCATCCTCTCAACGGACGGGGGCAGACCTCGGAGAGAAGACCTTGGAAAGCGGCGAAATGCCCCCCGTCAAAAACGACCAAGTCTAGACTTGGATATGTCCAATTAAGCGCGCGTTAGCTGCACGCCTGAAATGGCCACAGACGTCCGGTCCCCGGCATGAGCCAATCTGACTATTGTGTCCTGCCGCCAAGGTAGCCATTATGGCTTTTTACCTAAAGTAGCAACATGCAATCCATATCAGCAAAGAGTGCGGAAATCTCAAAATCTGCCCGGCTGGCAAAGCCAACACTACCCCTACGACAGCAGACCCGCTAAAGGTCGGATGGGGCGGCGGCAATGACAAGCAAAAATCAAAATCCTGAACAGATCGCGCGTGACCAAATCGACTTCAAACTGGTCGAAGCGGGATGGTGTGTTCAGAATAAGGATGCTCTGGATTTTAACGCCGGACAAGGCGTCGCCGTCCGCGAATACCAGACAGACGCAGGCCCCGCCGACTATGTGCTGTTTGTAGACAGGCGCGCTGTCGGCGTCATCGAAGCCAAGCCCAAGGATTGGGGTCACAAGATCACAACGGTTGAAGAGCAATCAGCTGGGTATGCTGCCGCAAAGCTCAAGTGGGTCAACAACAACGAACCGTTGCCCTACATCTATGAGAGCACGGGGATTATCACCCGTTTCACAGATGGCCGGGACCCTCGCCCGCGCTCACGCGAGGTCTTTACGTTCCACCGCCCCGAAACTATGGCCGATTGGCTGTCCAAGCCCAAGCCACTCCGTGCCCGGCTGCACGATATCCCGGCACTGAATCATTCGGGCCTGCGCGACTGCCAAATCTCAGCAGTAGAAAAGCTGGAAAAGTCATTCCGGGAAGACCGGCCTCGCGCGCTTGTACAAATGGCAACGGGCTCCGGTAAAACCTTCACGGCTATCACCTCTGCCTATCGGCTGCTTAAGTACGCCGACGCAAAGCGCATCTTGTTCCTTGTGGACACCAAAAATCTAGGCGAGCAGGCAGAACAGGAATTCATGTCCTACCTGCCCAACGACGACAACAGAAAATTCACTGAACTCTACAATGTTCAGCGCCTCAAATCTCCCTTCATCGCGGGCAGCAGTCAGGTTTGCATCAGTACAATCCAGAGAATGTTTTCTATCCTCAAGGACGAGCCGCTTGATGAAGCAGCCGAGGAGGATAACCCGGCTGAGCGGCTGGTGCGTCCGAAAGATCCGGTGCCAGTCGTCTATAACAAGAAAATCCCTCCTGAATTCTTCGACTTCATCGTTATCGATGAATGTCACCGCTCGATCTACAATCTCTGGCGGCAGGTTCTCGAATATTTCGATGCCTACCTGATCGGCCTGACCGCCACGCCCGATAGCCGTACATACGGCTTCTTCCACAAAAACGTTGTCAGCGAATATGGCCACGAGCGAGCCGTGGCCGATGGCGTCAACGTCGGGAACGAGATCTACGCTATCGAAACCGAACTGACCAAGAAAGGCGCGAAGATCAAGGCAGCGCAGCAAGTCGAAAAGCGCGAGCGCATCACGCGGCAAAAGCGGTGGGAGCTACAGGACCAGGACGAGGTCTACTCAGCTATGCAACTCGACCGAGCTATCGTAAATCCGGATCAAATACGCACTGTGATCCGTACGTTCCACGACAAACTCCCCGAAATCTTTCCAGGACGAGAGGAGACACCGAAAACTCTCATTTTCGCCAAGACTGACAGCCATGCCGATGACATCATTCAGATCGTCCGCGAAGAGTTCGGTCAGGGCAATGACTTTTGCAAGAAGATCACCTATCAAGCTGCCGAGGACCCGAAATCCGTCCTCGCGCAGTTCCGCAACAACTACAACCCTCGCATTGCGGTGACGGTTGATATGATCGCCACTGGCACCGACGTAAAGCCGCTTGAGTGCCTGCTCTTCATGCGTGACGTGAAGAGCCGCAATTACTTCGAGCAGATGAAAGGGCGCGGCACGCGCACGTTGGATGCCGACAGCCTGAAGAAGGTCACACCCTCCGCGACAACCGCCAAGACCCACTATGTCATCGTCGATGCTGTGGGCGTGACGAAATCGCTCAAGACCGCGAGCCAGCCGCTTATCACCAAGCCGACTGTCCCCCTGAAGGACCTCGCGACCGGCGTTATGATGGGCGCGCGCGACGAGGATACTGTCAGCTCGCTAGCTGGACGTCTTGCACGTCTCAACAACGAACTTGACGAGAAAGATCAGGCTCGCATTAAGGAGGTGGCCGGGGGTGCAACACTGGCGGAGATCGTGCGTGGACTGTTTGATGCGATCGACGCTGACCGCATCGAAGAAGCCGCTACGGCAGCCACCGCCGGCGCAGAGCCGACTGATGCGCAGCGCGATCAAGCCCGCGATAAGCTCGTGGGGCAAGCTGCCAACGTCTTCACCGGCCCCCTGATCAACCTCCTCGACGGTATCCGCCGTGAAAAGGAGCAGACAATTGACCACGATAATCTCGACAGGTTGATCGAGGCGGGCTGGAGCGGCGATGCGAAAGACAACGCCGTGGCGATGACTAACGACTTTGCGTCGTATCTGGAAGAGCATCGGGATCAGGTCGAGGCACTGACCATCTTTTTCACCCAACCGGCGCGTAGATCGCAAATTACCTACGCAATGATCAAGGCGCTATTGGACGCCCTCAAGACAGATCGGCCGAAGCTCGCGCCGCTGCGCGTCTGGCGCGCCTATGCGCTCCTCGATGAGTACAAGGGAGCGGACCCGGCAAATGAGCTGACAGCACTTGTGGCTCTCATTCGCCGCGTTTGCGGCATCGATGAGAAGATTGCGCCCTTTCCCGACATTGTACGGCGCAACTTTCAGAGTTGGATTCTGAAACGCCACAGCGGCGCAGGCGAGAAGTTCACGGGCGAGCAGCTCGAATGGCTGCACATGATCCGTGACCACATCACGGCGTCAATCCACATCGATCGTGATGATCTCGATATGGCTCCCTTCGGCGGCAAGGGAGGGCTCGGCAAAATGTACCAACTATTCGGAGATCAGATGGACGACGTTATTAGAGAAATGAACGAGGCTCTGGCGGCATGAGCGATCCTGAAATCCTCATTCTGCCAGCGTCCTGGGCATTATCGCGCGTCGGTGATGTCGCCGTGATCAATCCTAAGCTTGTCAAAACTGATCTTGTTGATTCACTAGAAGTCTCGTTCGTCCCTATGCCCGCTGTCCAGGCAGGGACGGGGGAGATCGACGTCACGCTGACACGCCAGTTTGGGGAAGTTAAAGCGGGCTATACTGCTTTTCGCGAGGGCGATGTCCTGTTCGCGAAAATCACTCCTTGCATGGAAAATGGCAAAATGGCCGTTGTCCCGAAAGTCTGCAACGGTCTCGCTTTTGGTTCGACGGAGTTTCATGTCCTGCGCCCCCATAGTGGCATTAATGCGCGTTACATTTATCATTTCGTATCATCACAGCGTTTCCGGTACGATGCCGAACATAATATGACTGGTGCCGTTGGTCAGCGACGTGTCCCGACCATATACCTCTCCGACCATCTCATACCAATACCTCCCAGCGACGAGCAGATTCGCATCGTCGCAAAGATCGAGGAACTGTTCTCTGAACTGGACAATGGCGTTGAGAGTCTCACGACGGCCCGCAAGCAACTCAAGGTGTATCGCCAGGCCGTCCTCAAACACGCATTTGAGGGCAAGCTAACGGCGGACTGGAGGCAGACAAATCGCACCAGAAGTGAATCAATCCAGCAAAGAACCGAAAAGCTGGAGCACTCTAGACGGAAGGCGTGGAGCGACCCAAAAAACACATTTAGGCGCGGCCAGTATAAGCCGCCCGCACCGTACGACGATCAAGACGTGCCGCAAGTGCCGAATGATTGGGCGCTCGTCAGTATGGACGCGCTGACATTCCATACGACGAGCGGTTCTCGCGACTGGAGTCAATACTATGATCGAGGAGACGCGACTTTTATTATGGCTCAGAATGTCCGTCCGGGACTATATGACCCGAGCTTTACCCAAAAAATCGATCCCCCGATAAACGGTCCGGACTCGGAGAGAACCCGCGCTGCGTTGGATGACCTTCTCGTAACGATCGTTGGAGCCAACACAGGCAATCTCTGTCGTTTCGACATAGACTCGACGTCGCATTACGTGTGCCAAAGCGTTGCCTTAATGAGGCCCGTATTCCCCGAGCTTGCCCGTTTCTTAGAACTATATTTTCAAGCAGAAACGGGAGGGCTTCGACAATATAAGCGCTACATCTATGGTGCGGGACGGCCACACCTTAGCTTTGACCAAATTAAACAGACAGTTGCGCCGCTACCTGATTTGCAAGAAGCAGAGCTGATAGTCGAGCGCGTCAGTGCGATTGTTTCCCAGATTGAAGCACTTGAAGACACCTTCGACGACGAGGTCGCAAGGGCAGACGTACTCCGGCAAGCCATCCTGAAGAAGGCGTTCTCTGGCCAACTCGTGGCGCAGGATCCGAACGAGGAGCCCGCATCGGTACTGCTGCAGCGGATCAGGGCTGAAAAGGAAGACGGCGACAGTGGCCGGAAGAAGAACAACAGGAACGGCAAGAAGGAGGCCGCATGAGCAGCGCACCCATCGTCTCGAAGGTATGGGGCTTTTGTAATACGCTGCGCGATGATGGCGTCGGCTATGGCGACTATCTGGAGCAGCTCACCTACCTTATCTTCCTCAAGATGGCGGATGAGTACGCGAAACCACCGTACAAGCGCGACGTCGGCATACCAAAAAAGTACACATGGCCGATCCTGAAAGTAAAGCGTGGAGCGGAGCTGGAGGGCCACTACATCGAATTGCTGCGTGAGCTTGGCAAGCGTAAGGACGTGCTCGGACAGATTTTCACGAAGTCGCAGAATAAGATTCAAGACCCCGCCAAGCTCTACCGTCTCATCGACATGATCGATGAAGTGCAGTGGCTTACGATGGGAGCAGATGTCAAAGGTGACATTTACGAAGGCCTGCTAGAGAAGAACGCCGAAGACACCAAGTCAGGCGCTGGACAGTATTTCACGCCGCGTGCGCTGATCCGCGCAATGGTGGAATGTGTCCGACCTGGGCCAGGCAAGACCATCGCCGACCCTGCCTGCGGTACAGGCGGCTTCTTTCTTGCTTGCTATGACTTCCTGACGAACCCAGAGAATTATGAGCTCGACAAGACGCAAAAAGCGCAGCTGAAACGTAAAACATTCTACGGCAACGAAATCGTCGCCAACACGCGCCGCCTCTGCCTAATGAATATGTTTCTCCACAATATCGGCGAAATAGATGGCGACGTACTGATTTCGCCGAACGATGCTTTGGTAGCCGCAAGCGGGCAGAGCTTTGACTACGTGCTGGCCAATCCGCCGTTCGGAAAGAAAAGCTCGATGAGCTTCACCAACGATGAAGGCGAGGAGGAAACGGACGACCTTACCTATAATCGCCAGGATTTTTGGGCGACGACTTCAAACAAGCAGCTGAATTTCGTGCAACATATTCGCTCGATGCTCAAGACGACCGGTCGCGCCGCCGTGGTTGTACCAGACAACGTGCTTTTCGAAGGTGGTGCGGGAGAGACGGTTCGTCAGAATCTGCTGAAAACTTCTGAGCTACACACTATTTTACGTTTACCGACAGGTATTTTTTACGCAAACGGCGTTAAGGCGAATGTGCTCTTCTTCGATAACCATGAAGCTAGCAAGACTCCTTGGACGAAAGCGGTTTGGTATTACGATTACCGCACTAACATTCATCACACTTTAAAGAAAAAGCCACTGCGTTTCGAAGACCTCGCCGACTTTATCAATTGCTATAATCCAATAAACCGGCAGAAGCGCAAGGCTACTTGGCACCCCGACAAGACCCCTGAAGGACGTTGGCGCAAGTTTACTTACGAAGAGCTGATCGCCCGTGACAAGACCAGCCTCGATGTATTTTGGCTAAAAGACAAAAGCCTCACCGACTTTGACAACCTGCCAGAACCGGATGAACTCGCAGAGGATATAATCGAGAATCTTGAAGCTGGCCTGACGAACTTCCGTCAGGTGTTAGCAGCCTTGAGCAAGGTTGCTTGACGGAGATATCCGTTTTGTAACGCACTCTCGGCAAGTCGAAGCACGACACCTCGTGTCCCGCGATGGGCTCGGTGTGGACACTATGAGATCGTTGTGGAAGAGGTAGGCCGCAGTCGATTGGTGGTAGTAGAAAGTCCGGTAACGCTCCTTAGAGGCAGACTGCAATGGAAAATACCGAAGATGCCGTAACGCTAGGTCCAATAGAAGTCTCGCATCCTCACTTAGAAGCCTTCACGGATTTTTTGAAGGAGTTCAACAAGGAGACGGAGAGGGGCTCAGCGCTTTCTGCAACAGCGTTTATCGATAGTCTGCTCGAACGGACACTGATTGCCTTTCTCATTCCAAACGATAGCGGGAGGGCGTTAACCAGCGGCTTCAACGCACCATTGGGTACATTCGCTTCACGGATAGTCGCATGTCACGCAATGGGTCTGATTTCAGAAGCTGAATTCAAGGAATGCCAGATACTTCGGAAGGTGCGGAACGAATTCGCTCATAAGGTCAAAATGTCCTTTGACGATCCGAAAGTGCAGGGTCTCTGTTCTGGACTGAGTGAGTACGGCCGATGGGATGATGGCATGCCAGTCCTGCCGAGAGTTAAATTCACCATGTCAGCGGTAGCTATAATCGTAAACCTGACAAACCGACCTCACTACGTAGGCCAGAAAGCGCTTAAGTACGAAAATTGGCACAGATAGCTGCGCCCAACGATCTCCACGACACCCTTCGACGAATTGGTCATATAACCGCATCTTTGACCCGGCTCGGCTCGATGTCGAGATCAAGGATCGCTTTGGGAATCCAGTGATCCTGCGCGAATGGTTCCTCGTGCCGCTGTTCGTGGTCAACGAAGCAGTTGATCGGATCAAGGATGGAAGTGTTACCGATTACGTATACGACACCGACGCAGCGACATTGGTCCGCGTGAAAGCCTAACGCTCGGTTTGGATAGCAAATACATTCGACACGACTGCGCGTGCCGCTCGGCGGGCACCACGATCTCGCCAGTGGTTACGTTGACAACCCGATATCCAAGAAGGCTGCCAATCCGCCGTGGTCTCGGTGGCCGGTGCATCGGTCCCTGCTGAACGCGAGAGGGATCTCGCTCGTCTGCAGGCGCTGAGCTGCAGAGACCAGCATGCCCATCGACTTTGTTGGCGATTGCTGCGCGCAGGTCTTTCTCTCAGATTTGTGTCCAGCAGTCTCAAGAAGTTGTGCTTTCGCCACTGTTGCTCTTTGCCCCAGCTTCGGTGCTTCCTTCTTTCTGGGCGAGAAAATTCAGCGTTCCTTGCCGGAGGGTAGAAAACTTTCCGACGAACAGGTTGAGGTCGATGTTCTGCCACGGCATGGCTGTCGCGAGAATGATTTGGTGTTCGACGGGGGCTGTCGCGGAAATCTCAATGACTTGCCTCTGAAAGTTATGGCTGCGCTCCTGCTCCATTCCCTTGTCCTCCGTAATATCGATCATGAGGAAGCGCGGGTGGCGGAACATCGGATCATTAAGAGCCGCGTTCAAGAAACCCATAAGGAAGGCCGTCTTTAAGACCACGCGAGAGCTGGCCGAGAAATAGGTGTGATCGTCTACCGTGATGGAGTTCTTGGCGAAAGAGAATTCGACGCGTTTGGGGTCGCCGAAAGAATCTTGGCGCCTCAAGTCTCCGCGGAGTATCTTGATTATGTTTTTCGCAATACTTGCCTTTGCGGTCCGCAGGCGATCGGTCTGGCTGAGCTGCAGTGCGCTGATGCGAGCCCCAAGCGCCTGAATTTCTTCATCCAGCTTTGCCTTCTTTTCGGATAGGTCACCAATCTTGTTAGCCAGTCTGACCTGTCTTTCGATGTCTTCAATGGACTTGTCTGTGTAACCAAGCTTGCGCTGGAGCGCGCGTATCTCTTCGCGGGCCTTCGATGTAGGTATGGCGCTTAGGTCTGCAAGCTCCTTTGATTTCAGTCGCCAGGTGCTCTGTAGCGAGCTTAGCTGAGCTTGATGAAGCTTGAGACGTTCTGCCCTGATGTCCTGTAAACGCTCGGATTGTTTAATTTGGATCGAAAGCTCGTTGATGAGTCCTACGACTCGGTCGCGCGCGCGCTCCGAATCGAGCGGCGTCTTGCAAAGGTGACACGCCGCGACTTCGTCACTCTGCTCAAGGATCTCGGCGTAGCACGCAGGGCAGGTACCAAAATGGATCGCACGAACAACTTTGGCAGCAAGGTTCGCATCTCTCAGGGCTTCGAGGCGAGCTTGCAGCGTGTTGATGAAAGCGGTGGAGTCCGAGATATCGAACTCTATGGCATCCACCTCAGACTGCTTGTCCCGAATGTTTCCTTGAAGCTTTTGGACCTCCTGGTAGAGGTCCTTCTGCGCCTGAAGCGTGATCCGGTCTGATGATCGATTGGCATAGAATGCCTCCTCAGCGACGGATAGTTGAGAAGTTAGGATATCCCGTTCCTCAATCAAGCTCTTGCTTCGCTGCTCGATCCAGTTGAGGTCCATACTTCCGTCATCGCCTCCGACGACGCGAAATATACTGCGAAGTTCGGCTGTCGCCTCGGTCAAGTCCCGCTCTTTAGTTTTCTTCAGCTGTTGAAGCTCGTAAATTTGGGTGTCGAAGGCTCCGCACAGAAGATTTCCGACTGCCTCGCGCAAATTTTCTGGATCATACCCTTCAAATCGAAACAGGCTATCGGTTGGCGAAAGCTGATCGGCGTACAAGAGCCGCAAGACCTGATGAATGGTAAGGTTCGATGTTCCTTCGACCGCGACATCCGGCATGTCGAGGAGGCGGAAAATCGCTTGGGAAAAGCTCTCTAGGTTCTTCTGGCGGGCGTAGGGGTATCGGTTCCACGCTTCGATCGGTGCTGCCACAGCCTGCGAATAGCTACCGCCGAATATCTCCATCGAGGACTGAGATGAGGCATCAATCTTGCGGCGAAGCACCGCCGGGTTTCCATTGAACTCGGCCTCTACCCAAACATGATCGCAAAGCAATGCATGTTCGCTCCAGTCGGTGCGACTAAGGTCTCCGCCAAGGCCATAGAAGATAAAATTCAAAATAGTGGATTTGCCGGAGGAGTTATCGCCTCGGATGATATTGACGCCGGTATGAAATACCTCGTCATATGCAATCGCAGCACCGCGCTTTACGACCAGCCTCTTGATGATAAGACAAGGATCAAACCGAGTCATATCTATACTCCAGAAGTCCTGTGCGATCCTTCAATCCATCGCGGCCGCCGAGGGTATATCGGGCCTTGATCTGGCAAAGTATGTTCATAATGTCGGCCATGCGCGCATTCAGTGTGCTGCAGCGCGCAGCTAATAAAGTCGGCAGCTCGAGCGCGGTAAATGCTACCTCGTCCGTTTCCCAGGCCTCAGCGGATAGATGGCCGCTTTGGATGAGGCTGGCTGCAGCGGCACGCTGAAACAGTTCCATTCTTGCAAAAATCGAATTGTCATCAGGCATTGCGCCGTAGGGCGCCCTATCTCCATAAGAGCGACTGATCTTCCGCCAACCCGTATCTTCAGAATGAAGCCTGATCGCCTGAAGGCGAAAGGGAAACAGCAGATAGAAGTCAAGGATGCGCAGCATGTCGAAGGGCATTCTTTTGTGAAATTGGCACGCAACGTTCAGCCGAATGAATCTGAATGCAGCGTGGTAGGCATCGAATGCCTCGTTGTAGGTGAGCTGGGTCATGGCTGGACCGCGCTGTGGTGCCATCTAATGAAGCATTGTTCGGCGAGCCAGTAGATCATACCCTGGACAAGGTTGTGGTTTACCGACATGAGTTCACTGCCGCACTCTTCAACGATTGGATTTGCGATTCTCTCGATCACAAGTGCGTTGATCTCCTCTGGAGTCTTCCGTGGAATCTGGCCGTAGATGACATGCGTGAACTCGGTCTCGGCCTTCGCTAGGATGTGCACGAAGATCTGCTGAGCTGATGAGTATAGAGACCAACGCTGCAATAGCTTGGCGAACATCTCCTTTTTTTCGATGGCATCATCGTAATATTGCGATCTTCCGCTGGCTTCCAACTTTGCCTGCAGACCTGCGACGCCATCTGGGGCGCGTCGGATGTGATAGCGAGCAAGCTCATCGATGATCGTTTGCGTCTGTTCATTGCAGTCGTACTGCTCCTTGAGACGCTGGAGCAGCCTCTCAATCATGCCCTTTTTGGTTTCGACGATTATCTTTACTTTGTCGCGAGCAACTATATCGCCATGAGCGTGAGCACCCTGCTGGCTGGAGATCGTGCTGTGGCCGGTGGCGATGTTCATGCGTGTCGTCGTACCAGCACCAAGCTAGTGCTTGTCTCGCCCGACAATGTCTCCTCCAGCACGCGCACGCGATTGATCAGTCGCTGTCCCTTGCCGGTCCGCACGAACATTTTTTGTAAGCTGAAACGTCAACAGCGCTCCGCCCACTGCACCGGTCAGCAAGCCGCCCAAGAAATTCCACAGGTCAAAACTCATTGCGATTCCCCCAGCCTGAAACAACCATTGCCTGCCTTTTTTGAACGTCGCAACCGTTTAAGTTGTGCACTGGCGTTAGCCTAACTCTAGAGGTGTTATAATACCTCGGCCGGGTTCATCTCGACGCAGGAAATCAGGGCGACGTCAGCAGTCATTCGGGCAGTCCCCAGTTTCGGTCAGCATCGTTGCGGCGATTGGCGCTTGTGCTTCTAGGCGGCCAAGCGTGCCGTGCAGAACCGCCGACAGCAAAAAGCGCGCCCCGGTGTCAATCGGGGGCGGGCTTCAACTTTTTTGAAATTAAATCAGGCGGCGATGGGCATCACCGGCGCGTCGTCGAGCGGCAAGCCTACCGGCCGGATCAATGCGACCGCTGGGACATCGTCCAGCGTGTCACTTCCCGGCTTTCGCTCGGGAATTGCTATTCGACCCTGGTTGATATCAATTGAACCCGGTGTATGCTTCATCGATTGTCCCGCAGGACGGGAGACAGCCGCCATGGTAGACAGCATCTGGCCGCCATTAATAACCGGCATGTTTACTATCGGCGGAGTAGTGATCGGGCTTGGATGGAACGCACTGCAAACACCCAAAACAGAGGAGCGTTTGCGTCGGAACACTCGTATTGCACTCCGCACCTCGTTGTGGGCAGAGCTCACCAGTCTGGCCAAAGTGATGAGCGATGAGATCAAGTGGATTCAGAACAACGACTTTACTTGGGTTCCGCTTGTAGAAAGCTTCAAGATCTATTTGGCCAATGTCGCGAACCTTGGATTGCTCACTCCTCCCGAGGCAGAGAAGATCACTGAGGCATATTACCAATACCAAGAGAGTGCGGGGTACGTAGCCAAGTATGCGATTCGCGCCAGGCGCCGGAAAATTGCAAAGAATCAGCCCGAAACGCCGACGATTGGTAGACTTATCGAGTTTGACTTCACGACTGAAGCCGGCGCCGGCACGAAACAGGACGTGATAAACGCGCTCACCGAAATCGTCTCCAAGGCGAATGACGCCGTTCGAGAACTCGAACTGCAACTGAAGCCCCAAGCGGCCAAGCTGCCGGCTTATGCGGTAGCGGAAATCGATGTCAAAGATCAGGACGGTTACGCGAAGGACTTTCTGCCCAAGGCGCAAGCCAAGCAGGAATTGTTGTCTGACACGCAAGCACCGCGACCAACGGTGTTACAAGCAGCTTTTGCCGCTGGATTGATAGCTTTCCTGATAAACAAGATCGTAGGATCACCATTCGACGACACGCTGGTGTTCGCTGGTGTGATCTTGGCTTGGCTTGCTCTCGGCACACTCTGGATCGCAAAAACTCGTGTACCAACGTCCCACAACCTCTAGGGGGCTTGGATGTCCAACGAAATAGGCTTGGGTGGCGACAGCCTTAATTTGATAAAGGAATTATTTGGGAGCAAGTTCACGACTAGAGGTGATCTGGCAACGGTCCTTATAGCTGCGCCCGTAGGCTTTGCTGCCGATATCGTTTTGACGCTCGGCGGTGTAATATCGCCGGGCACGTTTTCACTACTCACGGCAAGTGCTGCGTTAGGCGCAAAGAATGCCATTCAGGCTGGGATCGAGAAAAGGAAAGAGCGACGCAGCAGGAGGCCTACGATCCCAATCGAGCAAAGGGCGAGAACAACGATAGATTTGATGAGGGAAAATGGTTTGGAAGCAGAGGCTCGCGCAATTGAAACAGAGTTGCAATTGTATAAGAAGGGGGTGGAGGCTACTGATAAAGACCTTAATGCGGCCATTGAAAGAGCGACTAACGCATATCGGCAAAAACTGGGACATCCGGCCTAACAATATTCCTCCTACCGTGGCGCAACACAACGCCCGGCTTGCTTTACGATGGATGCAGCTTTGAAGATTGAGATGCGCGAGATGATTGAATGAACGATGTTGCGCCGCACGTTTGGCCCATCGCGTCATTTGCGTCATTTCGCTGCTGCACAGCAAACGCGTCGCTTTCGGACCAAAGCGGACTCAGCTTCAGTGCAACGGTTTTCTAGTCATCCCGCCTTATGCGGCCTGTCCCAAAAATATTCCCGATGCCCCATCTCGCGCTCGGCGTAGTCGTCGATCGCGGGACTTGATCGCTTCGATCAGGATCAAGCTGCCAGGCACGCTCATGCGGCAAATCACTTCGGCGGCTCAACGGCGAGGAAGTCGGTGTCAACTTCCTCAAGACGGGGAAGCAGAAACGCCGCGCTGAGCCAGAACCTCACGTTGAGTGAAGCAACGGACATCTCGTCAAACCAGCCGCAACGCCAGCTGCCGGCCACCGCGGTTCTCGTGCCGTTCGACGAATTCCGCTATATTCCACGGCACGTCGCTGCCCTGCAAGTCGCAGCGCCGACGCAGTTCCTGAGCGACTTCGGCCGACACGTCACGCGACCAGCCTTCCCACGGGTTGAAGCCAAAGACGCCGATCGGATTATAGTATTGTCCGTGCAGCAGGTCATGGATCACGGTTTCCAGATCGGTCTCATCAATGCTGGTTTCGCGCCAGACGCGGCCGAGCCGGGCTAGATCGTCCACCACTAGGTAGACAGTTTGACCTTCGTCCGTCGGTACGATCGACGGTGTCCAGCCGGACTGACGCATCACACAACTCCACGCCGTCAGGTCTCAAAGCCGGACCGGGTGGATTCGTTCCGATCAGGCGAACAGATCAGCGCCGGCCGGGTGAACTTCGCACCCTGGGCCTCTCCGGGTGGGCCTCGCGGTAAGGAGCCTCGCCCAATGGAAAGCCGGCATTTAGGGGGCTGTTTGGACTGCGAGCAGGTGGCAAAGGTTGTGGATCGTGGGTACCCGCATAGGCCGAAAGTATGGACTACTTCGCTAAGAATGCTGATAGAGAGGTTGCATAGAACAAAAAGATTATCTTTTGGGTTGTGGGGGCGAAATGAGTGAAGCGTGGCAGGAGGCGTACGAAGCACGCTTCGCAAATTCCGAATTTGGCGAGGACGCTATTGGTCTCTTCGCCCTTGGTCTTCAGTTCGGTTTGGATGACCTGGACACGCTCGGGGCGGACATCGTTACCGGGGGCTCAAACGATAAGAAATGCGACCTAATTTATCTCGACGTTGAGGAAGGCCGCTGCGTAATAGCGCAATGCTATATTTCATCGAAAGCCAGGCCGTCTGCTCCTGCGAATAAAGCGTCAGATTTGAACACCGCGATATCGTGGCTGATGAACTCTCAGATTGAAAAACTGCCAATCGCTCTGCGCGGCAGTGCGGCTGATCTTCGCGCAGCGATCAAAGACGGTAAATTGCGTGAAATCTACGTGTGGTACGTTCACAACCTGCCCGAGAGCAAGAACGTTGCCGAAGAAATGACTGCCGTGGAGCATACAGCGAACGTCGCGATAAGGAGCATTTCTGCCAAGTCAGGCGTTCGAGTTTTAGCAAGAGAATTCGGAACAAAGCACTTCGCCAGACTCTATCGAGAAAGCGGTTCACCGATCCTTGTGAACAAGAATATCGAAACCAAGGTGCAAACCGGTTTTCGGGTAAGCGGCCAAGATTGGTCGGCATATCAGACCTTTCTTCCTGGCCGGTTTTTCTACGATCTGTACCAGAAGCATGGCACCGATCTTTTTAGCGCCAATGTCCGCGATTATCTCGGCTCGCGAGCTAGCGATTCCAACATCAACAATGGGATCAAAGAAACCGCGGAAAGTGAGCCCGACCATTTTTGGGTTTTTAACAACGGCGTGACCGCATTGGTAAATGGGCTCACTTCCCGCACCCTGAAGGGTAGCATCAGGCTATCAATTCAAGGCATTTCCATCGTCAATGGTGCACAGACCACGGGTGCTATCGGCTCGCTTGCCAAGAGTCCGAGCCGTGACATGATCGTGCCGGTGCGATTCATCTGGACGAAAAATGAAGGTTTGGTGGAAGACATCATCAAATACAATAACAGTCAGAACAAAATTTCCGCGTCTGACTTTCGAAGTACCGACCCTATTCAGAAGCGACTAAAAGCCGAGTTCATAAAGATTCCCGATACTGAATATGAGGGAGGAAGGCGCGGCGGGGCCAGCGATATAATCAAGCGCCGGCCAAATTTGCTTCCGTCATACACCGTTGGTCAAGCCCTTGCGGCTTTCCACGGAGATCCTGTTCTTGCGTATAATCGCAAATCTGACATTTGGGTCAACGACAGAAACTATTCGAGTTACTTCAAAGAAGAGACGACGGCAAAACACATCGTGTACGTCTATTCTCTCTACAAAGCGGTTGGCAGGAAGAAACTAGATCTCGTCACAAAAACCAAGGGTGGAGACGACCTTACAAAAATAGAGGTCGAACAACTGGAATTTCTAGAAAAGAAGGGGGCCATCCTTCTGACATGCGCTGCGGTAGCAGATTGTCTAGAAATTGTCCTGGGTCGGGCCATACCAAACAAGTTTCGATTGTCCTTTAGCGAGAAAATGTCCCCAAAGAATGCAGAGGACTTATGGTTGGATTTGCTTCAACCCCTTTTTGCCCTGATAACCACTTTGGATGCGGCTTTTCAGTCCAATCGCGTGAACACAGAGTTGGCGAAACGAACCATCCCTTCGTTTCGAAACGTGGCGGCTGCCGTGAGTGAGCCAAATAAGGGCATTTTCAGCAGGTTCGCAGCTAAGACAAAATTCGACTAAAGCGTTCAGGGCGGAGCGTGGTCAATCAACAGCCCCGCATAGATCGCTTGCGCCTGACGACACTGCGCTTTTCGGCGCGATCGAGGGCGTTCAGCGGACTTACGCATTACGAACTCCAACGCTAGAGACCAGGACTCAAGCCGGAGCAAAGGGCGATTCGTTCCGATCAGGCGAACAGCTCCGCGCCGGCTTGCGTGAACTTCACGTAAGTGCCGGATCGATGGATCTCCAGCCATCCGCGATCGATCGCCGTCTGCAACCCTGCGACATATTCGTCGGCGCTGCCGCCGGACTGTAAGAACGGCCAGTTGATCTTTTCGATATGGATGCGGCCGTCCTGGATGGCTTCGACCGAGTTGGCGATCTCGATCAGCTTGCGGGCGGCTTTTTCCGGGTCGGCATAGGGGCGCTCGATGGCGAACTTCATGCCGCAGCCTTGTCTTCCTTGTCGGCCCCCCGCGCCACGATCATCAACCGGTCATCCGGCAGCGGCCGTTGCAAAGCCTTCGCCTCGTCCCACGGCGCTCTTATCCACACGTCGCGCTCTTCGTCTGTGGTGAGGATCACGGCCTCCGTCCAGATGCCGGCAAACGCCGTCAGTGGCCGATCGTCATTCAAGGCAAACCATACCACATCCTTTTTCTTAGTCTCCGGGTTCGGCTCTGGCGCGTATTCGGCGAAGCTATTGAAAGGCACCAAACACCGGTTCTCCGGTCGCAGCCAACCCCGCCATCGGTTCTGGTCATCAGGCTCCATCCAGTCATTTCTTGTTTGCCGTCCGCCCCTTGATCGACAGCCCCAAACGGGCCGCTTTCTTTATGATGAAGGCCCGGCGCCAGCCTTAGCGTCAGCTGGCGATCCGGGCCGATGTGGCTTTCGATAAATCCCTCTAGCCGGTCTGGCAGCGCGCAGCCTTCGAGGGAAAAGCGGCGCAGAACCTCGGTGGCAACCGCGTGGGAAACGTCCTCGCAGCGTTGGGTCTCGGGGTTGAGCATCACCACCCGCAAGGGGTCGCTGTACTCGCCGACCATCATGTTCGTGACGATGGTTTCAAAGTCGGCGCGGTCGAGATCGGTTTCGAGAAACGACGGCCCGGTGCGAAAGCCACATATGACGATGTGGTAATCCTGATCGGGCACCCCCGGAACAATTGATGGCATCCACTCACGCATACGCCACTCCCGCCGTACGGCCACAGGCTACACCGGGAGCGCCGGGTTGGGGACTCGCATTTTGTGCTGGGCAGTCTATCTGCAACCTATGCAGAAAGGATTGGAATTTGCCCTGCCGGTGAAGGCCCCGAAGGTCCCGGCTGGCCCGGACTGGCTCCACGAGATCAAGCACGATGGCTACCGGATGATGGTGATCCGCGAGCAGAAATCGGTGCGCCTGATCACCAAGGGCGGGCTCGATTGGTCGAAGCGGTTCCCGTTGATAGTCGAGGCTGCGCTGAAGCTGCGGCACGAGCAGTTCGTGCTCGATGGCGAGGTTGTGCTGCTCGGTGTCGATGGCAGGTCTGACTTCGATGGGCTGCATTCTCGCAAGTACGACGCCGAGGTCCAGTTCTACGCCTTCGATCTGCTGGCCGCTGGCGGCGACGATCACCGCAAACTGCCGCTGTTCCTGCGCAAGCAAAACCTCGCGGCGCTGCTGGCCCGCCGATCCGATGGAATCCATGCTGCTCCGTTTGAGCAAGGCGAGATCGGCCCCGATCTGTTTCGTCATGCCTGCCTGATGGGGCTGGAGGGTCTGGTGTCGAAGCATCACGAGCGCGCCTATGGTGCAGGCCGTTGCACGCATTGGATCAAGGTCAAGAACCCGAAGCACCCAGCCTATCGGCGCGTGCAGGATCAGTTCTGACGCCACGGGAGTCCGCTATGCCCCAATAGCGACCAAATTCCGCAGCGCCGCGAAATGACGCGGATGTGCCAGAAGCAGACTAGCAAGATGTTGCAAGGCACAAGCAATAAATCGCGGGCTCCCAGGGGCGTAATTGAAGCGCCTTAGGCAAGCCAGCAAACCGCGTATAGCCCGATGGAGGTGCCGATTATGAAGCAACCCCATGAAAGCACCGCGCCCATCAGAGAGGCGGTTAGGAGCATTAGCCCGTCAACCCCTCGGTTTAGTGCCTCCGAAGGAACTTTTGAAAGATCGGTATGCGGCACCACGTATTGATCAAGAAAGCTGGTGGCGACCAACAAGCCCGAGATGTAGGCCCCGATCGATAATGCAAAGACAAGCAAACCCACGAAGAAAAATATCGCAGATGCCTTCAGTGGAGCATGAAGTTCTGCCCGGGATGCAAAATA
Organism: Bradyrhizobium erythrophlei; assembly: GCA_900129675.1. Taxonomy (GTDB): domain Bacteria; phylum Pseudomonadota; class Alphaproteobacteria; order Rhizobiales; family Xanthobacteraceae; genus Bradyrhizobium; species Bradyrhizobium erythrophlei_A. Next base: position 6,574,763 of record FSRD01000001.1, read on the forward strand.
ATACAGGCCCGCTATCGAGCCTAGTAAGCCCGCGCCGTTACCGGTGCCGATCAATTTGAGCGCGTCGAACAACAACGAAAAGCGGGCCGCTGGCGTGAAGATTGGGGCTTCGCCGCCTGATGTGCCGGGGCCGGCCCCCTGCGCAGTCCACCATTTCTCAAAGTTCCGCATGGAACGGTCGCGCAGGGTCACAGCATCGTCCCTAAAAAAGTTTGAGCCTAGCAGCGAAGATCAACCTCCGTGAGTCTAGGCCACGCAGCGAATCGCGTGCAAGCCCATTCCCAATAAAGTTCAGCATGTATCTCGGAGTATCAGCCCGTACCAACCGGACCCAGACAGGACCCGTGCAGGCCGTCTCCCGCATAACCTATTGAAATCAGGACACCTTGCTGGAGTGCTCAAGGCCGTGCAAAGGCGGCGCTTTCCAGTGGTTGCAAGCCCCACCCGCCAACCGCTCCAGCCGGAAGCAATCGGAGCAGTCATGGAGGTAACGAAGTGGCTGAAGCCTTCGATTAGCGTGTCACGAATTGGTGACAGCGCGAGTGTGCAGGCCGCAACGCGGATGGCGTCGAGATCGGTCGAGACCATCAGATGCTCGGTCGGCTGCGCGCCGCCGGCCCCGACCAGCGAGAGCCGCGCGACGAAATTGCTCGGGCAGTCCGCTGGCCCGTCATAGATCGTCCAGAGCTGCAGCCGCGCTTCCTCGGGGCCTGGTATGCCGCGCCCGTTTGATCTCGTTCATCGCCTGCACCTCCACGATAGATGCCGCCCGATATGGAAATAGCGGCGGCCCTTGCTGCCGCATACGCGATCCGCATGACGCTCGGCATGCAGTGGGCTGATCTGGCTTTGCTTGGACTGATCTGGCTTTGTTTGGGCATCTTCAGCCATGCGCGCTTGCTGCATAGCTGGGGCTGGAGCCTGCCAGCGCTGCTCGAAAGCCAGCTCTGGGGAGATCGGGATGGTGCGGATCATCACCGCAAATGGCTTTGGCGGATCGATAGCCGCAGGCGCTGGTGCGTTTTTTTGATCGAGCTGGGCTAAGACAGCGCCGACCATCCACGCAACCCACAGGGCTCCTGAAGCGATGGCCAGCTTGGTCGGGAATACGGGTTGCAGCAGCGGATGCATTCTCAATGCCTACCGCGCCCCAGCTGCTTCAGATGATGGCAACAAAAAACCCGCCCCAGATCAACCGGGGCGAGCAAATTTTTTTTAAGATGATGTCACTTTCCGCATATTGTCAGGCGGCCCGCCGCAGCTCCTCCTGCGCTGCAGCAGGCTCGGCGACGATGCGCCTGATCTCATCGGCCAGCTTTTGCAGGGCCTCGCGCTTCTCGCCGATGCGCAGGTCCTGATCGTAATGCTTGCCGGTGATCGCTGCGACCGCGCCATGCTCGTCACTCTTCACGGTGTGATCGAGGCAGAGCGAGATGATCGAGCGCGGCACCTTGAGGCCGCCTAGCAGGCTCGCCGCTGATCTTCGCAAGTCATGCGGCGTGAACGGCTTCAGCCCGAGTTGCTCGCAAAGGCCGATGGTTCTTGTGATCCGCTTTCCGTTCCTGATCCGGCACGTGCCGCGCAGCGCGTTCGCCATCGCGCTGCGAGCGAGCGGCGCATCGCCGAAGCGGCCCGTGAACAGCCAAGGATAATTGCCCATCGCCTCTTTTGCGATCTCGACCGCCAGATCGGAAAGCGGCTGATGTATCTCGCGGGCCGCCTTGACGCGCTCCTCGGGGATCACGACCAGCGGCAGCGCGCTGTTCAAGCCACCGCGCCCCAGTTCATCGCGGTGGATATGCAGCATCTCGACCGAGCGCAGCATGCTCACCAGCGCGAACTTGATGGCCAAGCGGATGCGGCGCTCGATGGTGATGTCGGGCCGGTCGAGCCCATGCCAGAGCACCCTGATCTCGTCGGGGCTCAGCTTGCGCGTGCGCGGCGGCTCCTTGTCGAGCGGCGGCAGATTCACGCAAGGGCTGGCGCTGACATAATCGCGGCCCGCTTCAGCCGCCCAGCTGAACAGCCCCGAGACCGCCTTGCGCATATGGCGGGCGCTGGAGATCGATCCCGCCTTGGTGGTCTTGCCCTTCTTGATGATCAGCGTGCCCGCGAGGATATCCGCCTGCAGCTGCGCGATGTCATGCTTGGTGACTTCGCTGGCGATCATCCTGCCGAGGCGCGGGCGGACGAAGCGCTCCAGATGGCTGGCCATGTTTTCCCAATCCTTTCGGCGCGGCCCCATCTTCAGCGTGATGCCATCCTTGTCGCGGCCCTTCGGCACCAGCTCGCTGACCCACGCGATCCGCATGTCGATCAGCGCATCAACGGTGATGCCTTGCTTGGCCTGCAGCTGCTCCGCTCGCCGAGCGGTCGCCGCGATATCCTCGCCGCAGCCGATCCTGCCCTTCAGCTTCATTGCTTCAGCGCGCCAATATCGAACGTCGCGCGCCTCGATGCCATCGCCGCCCTGCTGATAGATGCCGAGCCAATGGGTGAGCCGCTCGCCGCTCTGGCTCGTGTACTTCAGCGAGAAGGTCGGCGGCGCTGTCGGGCTCAGACTGACATACAGGCCCGAGCATTCGGCGTCGTAAATTTTCCGCCGCTGCTTGACCGGCTTGCGGCAGTCCGCGTTGGTGATGTTCTGCTTTGCTCTCTTTGACATGGTGATGATTTCCTATCGGGCCAGCTGGTTGTCGGGATGATCAGGGTGCGGCTCCAGATGCACATGATCGATGTCGAGGACGAGGTAGTGGCCATTGATGTGCAGACCCTCATACCAGCCGCGCGACTCCAGCTCTAAGCGCATGTCCTCCTCGCTGTGGCGCTGATACCAGCCGCCGCTCGCGTTGAAGTTCGCGATGAGCGTGCTCAGCATCATGATCGAAGGGCCTTCGTTGTCGCCGGTGTACAGCACGCGCATGTCGTTGGGCTGCGCCATGGTGAAGGCCAGCTCGCTGACCTTGCGCGCCTTCGGATGCACGAACAGATCGCCCTCCATCCTGATCAAGCCGCGCTTCAGCATCACCTCGAACTTCTTGTCATCGAGCTGCCAGTGCAGGATCGCGCCCTCGGCCTTCTCCAGCTGGGCGAGGCACGCGCCGATCTCTGCGCGTTCCTCCTCGATGGCTTCAAGGATCACCGCCCAATCATCGGTGCTGATCGGCTCGGTGATGGTGTCCTCGTTGTCGGAAGGCTCCAGCGTGAAGCGGCAGCCCTCGCTGATCTCGCGCTGCTCGGGATCGGCGAAGTCGATCCAGATGCGCAGCCCCAGCTCGGCGCTGGTGAAGTTGGGGCAGCTGTCATTGTGCCAAGAATTATCCTCGAAGCCTTGCGGGATCGCAGGCATGTCGGCGGCGGGGAAGTCGGGAAATTCCTGCTGATGATTTGCCATCGGCCTCAGCTCCTCTCGACCAGCGCCAGCGAATCGCCGCTGACCTCGATGATGATCTCCTGCGCGCCTGCAGCGATCTGGGCCTTGATTTCGGCGGCCCATGGCAGGCATTCGCCGAAGTCATCGCCGCCGACGAGCGCGCGGGCGGTGTCATACCAGCCCTTGTCGCTCCTCGGATCGCAGCCCTGCGCATAGGCAACGTATCGCTTGAAGAACTTTCCTTTGGGCTTGCCCTCCAGAGCATCGGCGGGGTGGCCGTTGCTCATCAGGTAGACGCCGTCGTCATGCACCAGCAGAACGGCCGGGGCCTCAGGCGGCGCGCTGACCGGCCCCTCATCGGTATAGTTGATGAGGCGCTCGGCTTGCTTCGGCGCGGCGAGCGAGTGATCCACTACGCGAAGCAGATCGGCGGCTTTAAAAATGAGTCTTGTCATGGGTGATGTTCCTTTTTCAGATGCTGAGCTGATTGCCGATGGAGCGCTGAATCAGTTCGCGCTCCAGCTCGGTGAGCTGCCGCTCTCGCTTCACCGGGGTGCATGCCCAGATCAGCGCGGCAACCCAGCCGAGGAAGGTCCAGCCGAGGAACAGGTTGGTGATGAAGATCGCCAGCAGCGCGTGGTGCTCGCGCCGCCAGCCGACATAGGTCGGCAGCAAGTAAAAGAAGCCGCCGATGGCCCAGAGGATCACCAGCCATGACATGCCGAAGAGCACGCCGTTCAGCAGGCCGATGGTTTCAACGATGGCCGCAAGCGCGAGGGTGCAGCCGATCAGGATGGGGAAAAATGCGCGTTTCATTTTGGTGATGTCCTTTTGATGAGTTTTGAAAGAGGGAAGAGTGGCCCTTGCGGGCCGCCCGGTTACTTCGGAGCCGAGGCAGAGAGAGTGCCGTCGGCGTTCTTCTTCAGCTTCATTCCCTTGCGGGCGCAGATCGCCTTGATGTTGATCGACGGCCACTCGGTGGCTTCGGCGATGTCCTTGCGGGTGACCGCCTTCTTGCCGGTGAGCATCGCAATCACGATCTCGACCTTCGAGCCGTCGCGCTTGGCTGCAGCCGTCTTTTTCGCGGCTGGCTTCGCCTTGGCCTTCTTGGCGGGAGCCTTCGCAGGCTTTGCAGCCTTCGCGGCCTTCGCTGGCTTGGCCTTGGCATCGCGCGCCTTGTCATCGGCCTTCGCCGCCTCGCTGCCCGCGTCGGCTGGCGTGCGGCCATACAGGGCCGGAACGAGAATCGCGCGGCCATCGGCGGTGATGGCGTACACCAGCGCCTTGCGGCCATTGTTGGCGGTGGCGTTCAGTTTCGCCGCCTCGATCCGCGCAGCATCGAGCGAGTCGAACTCGGTGGTCTGCGGCTTGTTGTCCTTCAGGATCGTCGCGGTGAACTTCTTGCAAGCGGGGATGAGCGCCAGATCGGCGATATCGGCGGGGTGGGTTTTCTTGATAGTCATTTGGCAGTTCCTTTTTTCAGAAGGCCTTCGCGGAATTGCGGGGCGTTCTGACCGCCTAACCCCGGCACCTTTCGGTTGCCGGGGCGGCTGGGGAATTTGCCGGGGATCAGCTTCCCTTTCTGATCTCCGCGAGGTGTTGGCGGATCGCCTTCAAAGTTGCCAGCATGCGTTGCAGCTCAGCGAGGCGGGCGCGGATGGTCTCGGCCTCGGTCATTTGAACACCGCGATGCCGCGCGAGTAGCAGCTGTCGAGATCGGTCCCGGCAGATACATCACCGGGCCGCAGGATGAAGAGCGCCGAGCCGCGAGGATCGCCCTGCACGTAAGAGGCGAAGCCGGGATAGGCTTTCATGATCTTCGCGAGCCGCTTCAGCACTGCAGTCTCCCGATCAGGAATCCGCGTGCGCCCGCGCTTGCCATTGCTGCCGGTATCGAAAGTCAGGTAAGGCACCTTGGTTTGCTCGTCGCGCTCGATGGCTTCACCGCGCTCGTTGCCGCACTCCAGCTCGTGCCAGCGATGCAGCGTCATCGAGATGCGCCGCAGCGCGCGTGCATCCACCTCACTGATCCCCGCGCTTATCAGCGTGGCGATGCAGTCAGCCTTGGTCTTCGGTCTCATAGTCGGTAGTCTTTCCGGGCCGCGCCCATTGCTTGCTTTTGGGTGCTGCCGCTGGGGTACGGGCTCTAGCCTCGTCGGCCTGTGGAAGGGTTCGAGGCTGGGGCCTGGCCCCAGTTGCAGCGGTTCGCGGTGGAGAGCTGCGGCCTTGATGAGAAAGGCTAATTCCAAAAAGGCCTATTTTTGAAGGGCTTTTTTCGCGCCAAAGCCATCCAAATATCTCCACCTACGCCCAAAATAGGGCCGTGTGGTCCTGACGCCCCGACGCTGGCGTCAAGTCGTGCGGAAGCATCCGCATGGCGACGGTGGCAAGAAAGCCCGGTCGCCGGGGAGAGCGCGAAGTAAGCCGTAAAACCATTGCGCAGGGAAGGCCGGATGTTCTCCGCTGAACCTGTATGCTCGTGTGCGTGTTCTCTGGGCACATTGCACGCGAGACCGCGGGTGCAGCGCGCACCCGGCTTTCCCTGCGCCCTCTGTGTTTCAAGATGGCCAACGATTGCAACAGCTCGGGCGCGTCGCGCCGCGAGAACGCGTACCTTAAGATTGGAGCGCCGTCATTGCGAGGAGCGAAGCGACGAAGCAATCCATTCTTTCTTTGCGCGGTAACATGGATTGCTTCGCTTCGCTCGCAATGACGGCCCCCGACCAATTAAACCGGCTTCCCCGCATAGGGCATCGACGCCGTGAGGCCGCCGTCGACCGGGATCGCCTGTCCGTTGACGTAGGACGCCTCGTCGCTGGCGAGGAACAATCCCATCGCCGCCAGTTCGTGCGGCTGGCCCGCGCGCTTCAGGGGATTGAGCTGGCCGATCTTGTCCTGGGTGCCGCGTTCCTTGGCGCGATCGAACACCGGTTTGGTCATGCCGGTTTCGATCAAGCCCGGGCACACCGCATTGATGCGAATGCCGGTGCCGGACAGCGAGTAGGCCGTGGTCTGCACCAGGCTGATGACGCCGGCCTTGCTGGCGCCGTAAGGGTGCCCGCTGGCGCCGGCCTTCAGCCCCGCGACGGACGCGGTGCAGATGATCGAGCCAAACCCCTGTTTGGTCATATGTGGGATCGAATGTTTGATCGCGAGGAACGGGCCGATCAAATTGATACGCAGCACTTCCTGCCAGTGCTCGACGGTTTGTTCGGGGATGGGCACCAGCCCGCCGCTGACGCCGGCATTGGCCCAGATCGCATCGAGCTTGCCGTATTTCGACACAGCTTTGTCGATGAAGGCCTTCACGTCGCTTTCCGAACCCGCATCCGCCATCACGGCTTCCACGGTACCGCCGGCATCGCTGACGAGCTTTGCGGTTTCCTTCACGCTCTCGCTGCGGTCGACCGCAATCAGTTTTGCGCCTTCCTTGGTGAACAACAGCGAAGCGGCGCGCCCGATGCCGCTTCCAGCGCCGGTGATGATGACGGATTTGCCTTCGAGGCGGCCCATGAGGTTCTCCCTTGTAACTTATGTGTGTCGGCGCTTGCCGCTTCACGGAATTTCAAACAAGATTTCAAACGCCCAAGCCACTTGCAACGACAAGTCACTTGAGACGATGTGTGCACTGACGTACAGCCATGGCGAACAGTATGGAAGGGTATTCGCGATGTCCAATCCAGCCAAACCAACCGTCGTCGCAACACGGTGGTGGTGGGTGCGCCATGCGCCGGTGCGCAACGACGGCGGCAACATCTACGGCCAGTCGGATATCGCCTGCGACACCAGCGATCGCGAGGTGTTCGAGGCGGTCGCGAAGATTCTGCCGCGTAGCGCGGTCTGGTATGCGAGCAACCTGATGCGCACGCACCAGACGGCGGAGGCGATCTGGGCGGCGGGATTTCCAAAACCATCGGCGATGCCGCACATTGCTGCCTTCGCCGAACAGCATCTCGGTGAATGGCAGGGAAAGAACCGCGCGGCCTTCATCGCCAGCCGGCCGGTCGGCAGCCACTGGTTCGCCGATATCGACGAGCCTGCACCGGGCGGCGAGAGTTTCATGGATCTCTATCATCGCACGCGCGGCGCGGTCGAGCGGATCAATGTCGAGCAGGCAGGCAAGGACATCATCGCCGTTGCCCATGGCGGCACGATCAAGGCCGCCGTCGGCCTGGCGCTGGGCGGTCAGCCTGAAAAGGGGCTCGCCTTTGACATCGACAATTGTTCGGTGACGCGGCTCGATCACTTCTCAAGCACTGGCCACAGCAACTGGCGGCTGCCCATGGTGAACCAGCAGCCTTGGATCGCGGATGCCAGGCACGCCGCGATGCATCAGCCGGCCGGTCCGGAAGTCGTGCCGGAGACCAAGCTGGCGTGAGGCGCAGTTGTCGAAGGCCGCGATCGCTGCGTAAGCTTAAGAGATGAAAATCAAAACCTGAAATTGGGAGAGAAACATGACCTTGTTCGATATGAAGGGAAAAGTCGCCGTCATCACCGGCTCGACGCGCGGCATCGGCCGCGCCATTGCCGAGCGCATGGCCGAGCACGGCGCCAAGGTCGTGATCTCCTCGCGCAAGCAGGATGTCTGCGATCAGGTGACCAAGGAGATCAACGACAAGTTCGGCAAGGGAACGGCGGTCGCGATTGCGGCGAACATTTCCAGCAAGGAAAACCTGCAGAACCTGGTCAACGAATCCAACCGCGCCTTCGGCAAGATCGACGTGCTGGTCTGCAACGCGGCATCCAATCCGTATTACGGGCCGCTCGGCGGCATTTCCGACGACCAGTTCCGCAAGATTCTCGACAACAATATCGTCGCCAACAACTGGCTCATCTCGATGGTGGTGCCGCAGATGATCGAGCGCAAGGACGGCTCGATCGTCATCGTCTCCTCGATCGGCGGCCTGAAGGGCTCGACCGTGCTCGGCGCCTACGCGATCTCGAAGGCGGCCGACATGCAGCTCGCGCGCAACCTCGCCTGCGAATACGGCGAGCACAATATCCGCGTGAACTGCATCGCGCCCGGCCTGATCAAGACTGATTTTGCCAAGGCGCTGTGGGACAATCCGGAAACCCTCAAAGCCTCCACCGCGCGCTCGCCGCTGCTGCGCATCGGCATCCCCGACGAGATCGCAGGGGCTGCGGTATTCATGGGATCGGCGGCCGGCGACTTCATGACCGGCCAGACCATCGTCATCGACGGCGGTGCGACGATCAGTTGAGGATTGGTTGGATGCGTGTCCCGGACGCGGTGCGGCGCGGCATCAGCGCGTTTACGCGCGTCTTCGACGCGCTATGGCTCCGCAGAGCCGGGACCCATTGCGCCCCGGCATAAAGCGCGGGCCCCGGCTCTGCGACGCACCACTTCGTGCTGCGTCGCGTCCGGGGCACGAGACCTCACTCCACCGCCGCGTAAACCAGATCGCGCAGCAGCGAGCGGGTATATTGCCGTTGACCCGGGCCCTGCATCATGAACACCGCGAACAGGTCCTCCTTCGGATCGATCCAGAAGAACGTGCCGGCCATGCCGCTCCAGAAGAATTGACCGAGCGAGCCCGGGAACGGCGCAATTCCGGCATGGGTGCGGACCGCAAAACCGAGCCCGAAGCCGTGGCCGGGCGGCATCAAGGGAGAGTCGACCTTGACCTCGGGGCCGAGATGATCCGACGCCATCAGCTCCAGCGTCTTGCGGCCGACGATCCTGGCGCCGTCGAGACTGCCGCCATTGAGCAGCATCTGGCTGAACCGCGCATAGTCCATCGTGGTGGAGACCAGTCCGCCGCCGCCGGATTCCATCACCGGCTTTTCCAGCATGTTGAAGAGCTGCACCTTGTCGCCGGTCCACGGATCGGTCGGGAACGGCTCGGCGAGACGGCCGGCATTGGCTTCGGCGGTGTGGAACGCGGTCTCCGCCATTTGCAGCGGTGCCAGGATGCGTTCGGCGAGGAACGCACTGAGCGACTTGCCGCTGACGACTTCGATGATGCGGCCGAGGATGTCGGTGGAGCGGCTGTAGTTCCACTCCGCGCCGGGCTGGCACATCAGGGGCAGGCTGGCCACGAGGCTCGCGTGTTCCGCGTTGGTGATCTTGCGGCTGCGCAGCCGCGACTCCTGATACAGCCGCTGCACCAGGCCGTTGCCGGTGTGATCGTAGGTGATGCCCGAAGTGTGCCGCAGCAGATCCTGAACCGTCATCTGCCGCTTCAGCGGGACGAGTTCGAGTTCGCCGTTGTGTTCGACGCCGACTTTCTGGTTGGCAAATTCCGGGATGAATTTTGCGACCGCGTCGCTGAGCAGGAAATGGCCGTCCTCGATCAGCATCATGATGCCGATCGAGACGATCGGCTTGGTCATCGAGAAGATGCGGAAGATGCTGTCCTTCGCCATCGGCGCTGCGGCCAAGGGGCTCTGCTTGCCGATGGCGTCGAACCAGCCGATCTGGCCGCGGCGCGCCACCAGCACGGTCGCGCCGGGCAGGGTGCCCTTGTCGACCTCGCGTTTGAACGCATCGGACAGTCGCTGCAGGCGAACGGGCGAGAGCCCGAGCTGCTCCGGCTTGGCGTGCGGCAGCGACGGGGTCTGCGGGACGGAAGTCTGCCTGGCGGCGGTTTGGGCGTTCATGGTCTCTCCCATTTGCTCTTGTTGATTGTGGTGAGGATGAAGTTTGGCTCAGAAGGTTCGAATTGAACAGGGCGATTTCTGTCGGCATACCGGCAACCCGGCCGGAATTTGCCATGGGGCGACGTTGCATTTCGCCGTGGATCAACTAAGGGTAGAGGCATAATTGATTGCTACTTTATTGCTGGGAAGCCTGGGGCGCGTTTTGGGGATGTTGTTGGGGCTGGCGCGCATCACCGCGCTTGGGGTTGCGCTCGCGCTCGCGGGTTGCGTGACCACCGAGAATTCGCTGTCGCAAAACGATATTGCCGGCATGAAACTGACCGGCGTCACCGTCAGCTTTGCGCCGGATGCGGGCATCCAGTGGGAGGATGGCATCCGCGCCTACGCCACTTCGAAAGCGATCATCGACGACCAGATTGCGACCGGGACGAACACGCCGGAAGGCAAAGCCTACGTCCAGAACATGCTGGCGCCGCGGATCAAGGTGGGCGTCGAGCGGGCGATGGCCGGCCAGCTGATCGGCACGCGGCCGGTGCGGCTCGACGTCGTCGTCAAAAGCTTTGTCATTGCGTCGGCGGTGCAACGGATTTTGATCGGAGGCGGCCGTGGCATGGTCGCGGATGCCAATCTGGTCGACGCGCGAACCGGTGCGCTGATCATCGCCTACCCGGACCTGCGAGCGATGCAGATGGTCGGAAATGGGATCGTCGGAACCGCTGTGCAGGCGGCGATCGACAGCGCTTCCGCGCAAAGTCCCGCCGACAAGCTGATCGATATCTATGGCGCCAACTATCGCCAATGGCTGCTGCACCTCGCCAGCTGACCGGCAAGTTTGCCGCTTCGCCCTTGCAATCGGGGTGTGGCTTATGCTTGAAACGGCGCGAACCGGCGGCGACGCATGGTTCCCTGCAGGAGTGTAGCTCAATTGGTAGAGCACCGGTCTCCAAAACCGGGGGTCGCAGGTTCGAGCCCTGCCACTCCTGCCAGCAAAATCAATGACTTACCGGATGTCCTTACGGAACAAAGCGAGAACGCTGGACCCAATTTGGACCCAAGCGTGATTTCAGGTAGTGTCTCAGTTTGAAATCTGAACTTTTATGCTTAGGGGTTGTGAAATTAATTGCACGGTCAGTGCATTGTCGGCTCGGGGTCGGCATCCGCTGGATTTCTGCCGTTGTCTCGGCAAATCCGATGGAGCGCCCAGACGCCACCGGTTGATAATCTCAATGCCTTCGATCCGGTCGAAGAGGACGAAGCCGACGCTGAGGCTGCCAGCACACCGCCGCCGCCCGCTTTCACGTTCGACCTTGCGCCCTATGCGTTCCCTGATCCGGCCTCGATCCCTCCGCGCGAATGGTTGTTTGGCAGGCACTACATCAGGGGCGCTGTAAGCGCGACCATCGGCGCGCCCGGGCGCCTCAAGAGCACCACCGTACTGACGGAAATAGTCGGCATGGCGGTTGGCCGCGACCTGATGACCGGTGACGAACTTCGTTCCGGGCCGTTGCGGGCCGCATACCTCAACGGCGAGGAAGTTCAAGACGAGCTCGACCGCCGCGTCGCCGCCATATGCCAGCACTTTGGGATCAAGCCCGATGATTGCGGCGGGCGGTTGTGGGTGCGCTCGACCCGTGACAAGCCGATCAGGGTTGCCGTCCGAGGCCCGCGGGGCGACGCGATGGTGCAGGGCGCCGTCGTCACCGCCCTCACGGACTGGTGCAATCAGCGCCAAATCGACGCTATCGGCATTGACCCCCTGATCAGTTTTCACGCGGTCCGCGAAGGCGACAACGGCGACATGGACCTGGTGTGCAAGGAGGCCTTCGGGGCCATTGCCGGCAAAACCCGAGCCGTCGACCTGGTGCACCACCCGCGCAAACTGGCGCCCGGCGAAAGCAATGCCACCGTCGACGACGCGCGCGGCGCCTCCGCCGTGCTCGCCGCCGTTCGCTTGGCCAGGGTCTTCAATTTCATGAACACCGCCGAGGCCTCACAGCTCGGCATTGCCGAAGACGACCGCCGGCTCCACGTCAGGATTGAGAACGGCAAGAACAATCCGGGGCCGATTGGCAAGGCTCATTGGGTATGCATAGAAGTTGAAAACTTAGCCAATGGCGATCAGGTCGCGTGCTCCAGTTCGTGGACACCGCCAAACCCCTTCGATGGGGTGTCTGTAGACGACCTCAAACTGGTGCAAAAACTGGTGCAAACTGGAGCATTCAGGGCCGACAGCCGATCGCCAGATTGGCTCGGATGGTGGATGGCCGAAAACCTCCCCATGCTCAACATCAAGACCCGCTATCGCGACCAGCCGCGCAACAAAGCCGAGGTAGCACGGCTCAACTCGATCCTCAAAATATGGCTGAAAAACAATGCCTTGGAAATTGAAACCCGACACGACGATAAGCGCCGGCAACGAGATTTCTTTGTCGCCGGCCGGGCTGCCGAAACGCCCCACACCACCCGACCAGCCGATGACGATGATGACCAAATCAACCTGTTATGAGCGGAGAAAACAACTGGAGCGAAAGTGGAGCACAACTGGAGCACCAATTCGCTTTAAAGTCCGGTGTTTTGCTCCAGTGCTCCAGTTGCTCCACTCCCCTATAGGGGGAGTAACTGGAGTGGAGCAACGGACCGCCGCCGGAAAACACTGGAAACCGCGACCGCACGAAAACCAACGCGACAGAAAAATTGCGAGCCGCGATCAAGCCGCGATCGAGCCAATTTGCGCACAACCGCCACACGGTGTGGCAGTTGCCCATATCGCTGGCGCCGCGCGGTGCGAGATCATGCGCGCCGAAAATGAAGCGCCTTGCCGCTATTCCGCTTGCGGCATTGTGAAACTTAGGAGTTTTGCAACAAAAGGCTGGACAAGCAAAATCAGTGTGTTACGGTTTGCAAAACTTACTTGTGAAATAGTGGAGCATGCAAATGGCAATACTTGGCTACGCGAGAGTTTCCACCCAAGATCAGCACCTCACCGGCCAACTGGAAGCCCTCCAGGCTGCCGGCGCCACCACGATCTACCGCGAGAAGATCAGCGGCGCCCGGGCTGATCGGCCGCAGTTGGCGAAGTTGATGGCCTCGCTCAAGGCGGGTGACGTGGTGACGGTCACCAAGCTTGACCGGCTCGGCCGCTCGACGCGGGAACTGCTCGATCTGATCGAGCGGATCAGCAAGGCCGGCGCGGCATTCCGCTCGCTCGGCGATCCGTTGTGGGACACGTCCAGCTCGCAGGGTCGGTTACTCTCGACGTTGCTGGCGGCTATTGCCGAGTTTGAGCGCGATCTGATCCGCGAGCGCACCGGAGATGGCCGGAAGCGCGCCATGGCGAAGGGCGTGAAGTTCGGGCGCAAGCCGAAGTTGTCAGACTTCCAGCGCCAAGAGGCAATCAGGCGCCGCGCCGCTGGCGAGACCTTGGGCGAGATCGCCAAGAGCTATGCCGTCGACGTCAGCATGATCTCGCGGCTGGGCGGTGCATCATGACCCCGACCAAGCTCGCGCGCAGCGGAGTTGAATGCTTGCTTATCCCTTTGACCTAGATCAACGCCGCGCTCCTGTTCTGGCGCCGGCCTATTCCGTATGACGGATATTGATGCAGCCTGGTTTAAAGCTCTGGCAGAGCGCTACCTCGACGAAGCCGCGGCATGCGATCAGATGGCGCGAGCAACCGACCTGAGCAAAGTGGAATGGCTGCGGCTTGCCGCGGAATGGACAAGGCTGGCGACCGAGGCCGACGCCAGGTCACGGCCCAATTAACGCGCGCAGCCTTGGCCTGCAATGACGGTCATCCGTGGCCGCGATCTTCTCCACTGTGCGGCCGGACACGCCCAGCGCGGTCGTGCGATTGCATTTACAGAGCACAGGGCATCCCGACGGCGAAGGGGCAACGGCCAATGGTCGGCGGTGCAGGTTGCGCGGGTGCTGGAGCGCATTTAAGCTTCTTTGGGGGCACATAGGCCATGGCTGCAGATGGGGGCAAATTTGGAAATCGTCGGGGGCTTCTTTTTAGCCGGACTGTTGTTGTGGTGGATCATCAAGTCCGACATGAAGCAGATGGCATTTCAAGAGAGGATGCGGGCGGAGAATGCCAAGCGCGACGCTCGAGCTAAGCAAGATCGCAATGAAGCCCTTGCCATTCACAGGAGCGGCCGGGCTTATGCAGTTCGTCGGGATAGGCACCTACAGTGGCTGCGAGATCAGTGCGCGAAGGCGCAGGATTCTCGTGCGCTTATACCAGTCGCAACGGTAGCCAATCTGTTTGGTTGGGAGGGCATCCGAAACTTCGATGGTGAGGTTGAATACCGCGAATACTACGGAATGGTCTGCGCCGGTAATGAGGTTTATGCCTCCTCCAATGAGGAGAAACCGTTTCCAGAGCAGTCGACTGGCGCCTTTCGAGCGTCGGATTTAGTCTCATGGATCGAAACGACGCGTGCCGCCTGCGACGTTGGAAACGAGGATTGGCTTGGCAAGAATTGGAACAGCGTCGATTGGGATGCCGAGCGGAGCTACGATGAATGGCTCATTAAACAATGATGGCGCGGCAGCCACGCGCGCTGCTGAAAGCTGAAACGTCGCGCGCTCATTGACAGAGTTTCTGTTTCTGTCGGAAATCGCTTGCAACGGCCTTCGCAGCCTCGCCGGTGCGTTTCGCGCCGTGTCGGGTATCTCACAGCGTCCAACCCGTTTTATCGCATGGGCGCGCCCGACTGCCACGGCGCGCAAACGAATAGAAGCGAAAGTAGGCGAAGCACCGCTCGGCATCACACGGCATCGCCGATTTTATTTTCCGAAATTAGTTTCCGAAATTAAATTCGCTCGCGCGCAAAATCTTTGTCGCCCCGATCACGGGCCGAGGCCTTGCGGAATTGCACGACTCACACGATCTTTGAAGGAAATCAGAATCAAATTGTGGAAATCAGAATTCAATTTTCATTCGTTCTGACGGGGTCCTGGCGGCCACCAGACGAATTCTCCACAGCATCGCGCTTGAAGGGGTCCTGGCGGCCACCGAGCGTTTAAACCGCACCTGATGGGGTCCTGACGGCCACCGGGTTATCCACGAAACCGGCATTTAGCTGGCGGAGACCCCGTGACCTCGACCACGCAATCATCTCAACCTGTGCAAAATGGCGGCGCCCGCCCTGGTGCTGGCCGCCCGGCTGGTTCCCGGTCGGTTCGCGTGGTCATGCGCGAGAAACTGATCGCGGCTTACGTTGATGCCCTCGGCGGCAGTGCTCGCGTGGGCCCGATCGTGATGCAGGACATCGAGCGCGCCGTCGACTTGGTCCTGCTCGCCCGGGAGATGCGCACCAGTGTGCGCCAAGGCTCTGCGAAGGTGTCCGATTTGACGCGGCTCGAGGGCGCGGCCGATCGGGCGGTGCGGCGCCTCAACCTTCCGGCACCTGGCAGTGCCGCGCCGGTTTTGGACCTGCACGACCATGTAGCCAGGCGCGCGGCCGAGCGCGCCAATCCGCCAACGGAGGGTGACTGAAGATGGCCGCGGCTCACTCCAAAGCTAGACGAGCCGATCAAGAACAAAGGCCGCCTATGGTCGAAGCCGCCGCGGTCCTTTCGATCATCGATGTTTGCCAAGATCCCGACCTGTTCGGGCCCTGGTTCAAAGGGCAGAGCTGGGCGGCCTGGTTCGTCTTCCTTCGCGTCATGTTTGGGTTGCCTCTCGACGAGGCTGGGCTGCAATTGTTTCAGGCGTGCACCGGTCGCAGCGCGCCGTCGCCTTCGGGTTATCTCGAGGCGTCGCTGATCATCGGCAGGCGCGGCGGCAAGAGTCTAATTCTGGCTCTGATCGCAACTTATTTGGCCTGTTTTTTCGATTGGAGACCGTTTCTCACCGGCGGCGAGCGTGGCACGATCATGGTGATTGCGGCCGATCGGCGCCAGGCGACGGTCATCTTCAGATATCTGCGGGAGATGCTCGGCATCCCGCTGCTCGCGGGAATGATCCAGCGTGAGACAGCCGACACGCTCGAGTTAAACAACGGCGTCACCATCGAGATTCAGACGGCGAGTTTCCGGACGATCAGAGGACGCACCGTTGTCGCCGCGCTGGCCGATGAGTTGGCTTTTTGGATGAGTGACGACTCGGCAAATCCCGACGTCGAGATCCTCGGCGCGATCAAGCCGGCGATGGCGACCATTCCGAAGGCGCTGATGTTGAAGGCGAGCAGCCCTTACGCCAGAAGGGGCGCGTTGTGGGCCGATTACCGGAAGCACTACGCCAAAGACGAAAGCACGACGCTGGTATGGGTGGCCAGCACGAGGCGTATGAATCCATGCGTGCCTCAGAGTTTCATTGACGCGGCCTATGAGGACGATCCTGCGAGTGCAGCGGCGGAATACGACGCGCAATTTCGAACCGACGTTGAAGGCTACGTCACCCGCGAGGCCATCGAGGCGGTGACGAGTGTGGGCGTGTTCGAACGGCCCTTTATCACAGGGCAGAAATATTTCGCGTTTTGCGATCCGAGCGGCGGTGCAGCGGATTCAATGACGCTCGCGATCGGGCATTTGGAGCGCGGGAAGATCGAATCGGACAAGACGGCGGCTGTCGACGCGATCCGCGAGCGGCGCGCGCCGTTTTCGCCGGAAAACGTGGTCGACGAGTTTGTCCAGTTGCTCCAGATTTACAAAATCACAGCCGTGACCGGCGATAGATATGGCAGCAATTGGGTTTCGGAGCGTTTTCGCATACATGGCGTTAGGTACGAGCCCGCCGAGAAACCGAAGAGCGATCTCTACAAGGACGTGCTGCCGGCAATCAATTCGGGGCAGGTGGATTTTCTCGATCACCCGCGCATGACGGCGCAATTTTGCTCGCTGGAGCGGCGCACGGCGCGCGGCGGCAGAGATTCGATCGATCACCCGCCGCACGGAAGAGACGATATTGCAAACGCAGTTGCGGGCCTTTGCTGCCTGATCCGCGCCGACAGCAACGCTACGAAAACCCGCTTTATCCACCTCGATTACATGGGGAGATGAAAAATGAAAACCGTTTCCGAAATGTCTGAGACCGAAAAAGCCGCGAAGCTCGCCGACGGGCTGAAGGTCGCAGCGCAAAGGGCCCGCCTGGTCGATCTCGATTGGCTGAAGCTCATCGATACGAGCAAGGTCACGCTGGAGGAAGGCCCGTATGGCGTAACCGTGAAGGGCGCGGACGAGGTGATGGCCTCGCTCAAGATGGAAAAGCCGTTTCTGTTCGGCAAGCATGCTCGTGATATGTCCGAAGCCGAAATGGCCGCATGGTGGAAAGATCACGCGCGGAAATTCCCTGACGGCGGACCACCGCGCGCGCCGATGCCGACGGATCGTCATATGCGCGATATGTCGGAAAACGAGCGCCAGGAATGGTTGCGCGAATATAGTCGGAGGATCGGATGATCGAAACGCAGCAGCAGCAGCAATACAGCCTTCACCTGACCGGCCATTTTTACTGGTACGACCACACCAAGTCGGGCCTGTCTTACGAGTTTGAAGAAGGCGCTGTCGTCACCGACGCTAACGCCATCGCGCGGCTGGAAGAATTCGGCGCGCCGGTCGAGCGGATCTTCCTTAACCCCCAACATTAGGAGCGCACAGCAAGTGGATTCGTCATATCAAAACAATCTCACGGCAACCGCTGGCGGCCTCCAGCTCGGCGCGACGCCGATCACCCGCACCTATTCTCGGTTCACTACCGTTGTCACCGCTGGCGACAGCGCGGTGCTGCCTCCCGCGGGCCCTGGCCTGGAATACATCGTAAAGAACGCCCATGCGACCAACTCCATGAACATTTTCCCAGCCGCGGTAACTCAAGGAGGTTTTCGCGGCGACGGGCCGAATATCCCCGCCGGCGACTCGATCAACGCGCTCGCGGCCAACGCCGCATTCGCGCTTGCGGCCGGCAAGGCCGTGCGGTTCTTCTGCGTGGCTAACAACGGCATTTGGGACACGCTCCCGACCATTCCGTGATGAGCGGTGATCCCGAAAGGAAAGACCCAATGAAAACCCAAACCCCCGAAGATACCGTCGCCGCAGCCGAGGCAGCCGTGGCCGACTGGCGCGCCGAGCTTGCTCAGATCGATGCATCGATCGCGGCCGCAAAAGACACCATCAGGATCGCCAAGCAACAGCGCGAGCAAAATACCTTCTTGGCGTCGACAGCCGACGCGCGTGCGATGGGCATAGTCGAGAAAGCGAAAGAACAGCAGCACGAGGCCGAGCAGCGCCTGGCGGATCTTGTCAATCAGCGCTGGCCTGCGGCATGGCGGTCGCTTCAAGCGGCAGAGCAGGCGGAGGCGAATGCGAAGCGCGCGGCCGCAAGACCGCACATCGAGGCGGTGAAGCGCGAGGTCATAGCGGCGGATGTGCGGATAGATAAGAGGAACGCCGAAAACGCAGCGGATGTTGAACTTCGCAAGCGACTTATGCTCGAGCTGCAGTCGTATGATACGGGCGACAGTGGCATGGTGAGCCGGCTCGAAGCTTCCGTGGGTTTGCAGCGGATCGCCAACGCGATGCCGCTAAGCCTGCGAGCGTTGCCTGCGCCGACAGCAAAACACGTCATCCCGCTCGCCGAGTCGGACGGGCAATATTTGAATCTGCCGCCGGAGCCCGAGAAGGAGAAGGCGGCATGATGATGCGAGAATCCCGGCCGCTGACCGCAGTCTCGTTTTTCTGGATGGCGAGAATGCGCCCGCGGTCGGGTAGTCGCGGCGGCCGGTTACTCCTGCTAGCCGCCGCGACGTTTTCCAAATGAGGGAATATATGGGCGAGCACCAATATCGAGCACGCCGCGAGCGCCAAATTGGCGAGGAAATCGCCACGGAGCTGGCCAAGGCGTCGGGGTTGGCAATGCTGCCGCCGGAAGCGTCGACGGAAAACCAAACCGTCGTTGAAGAGATATTCACTCGTGTATTCGATCAGTATCAGATCAATGAAGCCGAAGGCGACCGCATTCTAGAGCATACGTGGAAGGCGCTCGCGCGATTGAAATTCGCCGAACGCAATCGCCAGCTCGACGCCGCGACGCGGCAAGAGAAAACATATGTTGACGAAGGATCTCATCCACTGGTCGAAGGAACCGCTGCGGGAAATCCACAGCGTTCGCCAGACGATGCTGCATCGTAAGCCGGCGGGGCTCTGGTTCGCGATCGGCGACGGGCCGGACGGCTGGCGCGCATGGTGTCAGGCGTACAGGTGCACGCGAGCGAGCTTCAACTTCCTGACCGAGATCATTCTAAAACCAAGCGCCCGGATGCTCATCCTCTCGGATGCTGCTGGAATCGACGACATCACCGCCAAATACGGCAGCGACGGATCGCGTCTCATCGACTGGCCGGCGATCGCCAGACGCTTCCAGGGCATAATCATCGCTCCATGGGTCTTCGAGCGTAGCTATACGCGCCGCGCTGGATGGTATGAGACATGGGATTGTGACTGTGGTTGTGTCTGGGATGCCGATGCAGTTGCGCGGCTGCGATGTTCGCGCAATCTTCTTCTAGCTGATGAGGCGACGTGATGCGTGAATTCAATCTTTCATCCTTCGCGGCCTTCTGCTCGATCGGCGGTGAGCTGATGCACGACATCGAGATCGCGAAGAAAACCGCGATCCATGTCATGGCGCAGATGATCGCGGCCGAAGCAAAGCGCGTGCTCGGTACGTATGACTACAAATGGACGCAGCTTGCCGCCGCGACGCAGGCCGATCGCATGCAGGCAGGCTTCCCGGCCAACGAGCCGCTATTGCGCACCGGCGAATTGCGCGACTCGATTGGGTACAAGGTGATCTCGGATCATGAAGCCGAGGTCGGATCGAACCTCGAAATCGCGGTCTACCAAGAACTAGGGACGGTCCACATTCCGCCGCGCTCATTCCTCGCTGCCGCAGCTGCGCACAAGGGCGAAGATGCCGCGAAGGTCGCCGGCAAGATCATCGCCGACGCGATCAGAGAGGCGAACCATATCCTCCACATCGAGACCGAGATCTGGCGGATTGCGATCGATGCCGCGAAGGAGCTCGGCCACACCATTCGCGAAGCCAAGGAAAACGTCGATCCAGACAAGGTGCGATGACGCCCGGAGCGTACCCGATGATGACGGCAAGCAAACAACGGCGATGATCGATCAGGCCGAATTCGTGCAGAGATGCGTCGCCGCAGCTAACGAACTCGCGCTGCTCTATGTCGGCGAACCAGAGGAGAAGATGTTGGCGGCGCTGCATCAGGCTCGAGCCAATCTCGAGGCGAAGCTTGCCGAGCTGTTCGGCCCCGACGTCGCCGCCATGATGGCGGAGGCGTTCGTCGCGGCTGTCATCGGTCGCAAGCGCGAGATCGAGGCCGCCGGCGATACGACGCCGGTGCTGAACTAAATGGGGGACGCGTTGTGGGCTCGCTCAAAACTACGTTGGTTGAGAGACAGGGCGGCGTTGCTCTATGCGGTGGACGTTGGTGGCTTCATGCAGGCAGTCATTGTCGGCTGCGTTATGTTTTTCGGTGGACTCAAACCATATGAGGCAGTTGCCGGATATATCCCCCTCGATCCAGACCCTAAAACCGAACTCGGTTCTGTGGATCGTGGGGCTAAAAACATCCTGATATTCCGCCCATCCCCAAATCACCAAAGCCGTGTCACTATCGCCAACCAGGTGGATGTCGCAGACGGGGATAAGCGGTGGGTTCACGCTTTGGCTCGGTCCGATAAGACCGTGGAAGCTCTGCGCATTCGGCTCATCGTGGAAATCGAACGTTTCAAGCGGCTGCTTGCTCAGATCCAGAACATCATGGCTGACTTTGGCGATGAATCGCCGCGTTCTGGTGCTTCCGAAATTTTTCCACGCGATTTTAATCTTCCGCTGCATGTTGTGAGTGCCGGGAACATTGAGGCTCGGCAAATCGATCAAATCCAAAAATACATAGGCCCTCAATTGCCGTTGGGCGGTGTCCTTCATCACATCAATAGTTTGACCGAGTCTGCGAGCTTGAACGATAAAAGCTATGAGTTGGAGCACGGCGATAAACGCAAGAACTACGGTAACGCCGAACATGTACCAATCGGTTGGCGGCTTTTCGTCGTTTGTTTTGCTTGGCTGTGCGGCCTCAGTGCGATCTTGTGGGGGAGTAAGTACCCGAACAACCAAAGGAGAATTGTCAGTGCCGCGCTGATCGGTGGGGGGCTGCTTTTGAATGTCTTTGGACTGGGCTTGTGGCTCGTTACGCTTGGGGACCTCCTTTGATTGTCCCCAAGAATCCGACGCGAATGCCGCCACTAGGGTTAGCGCAATCAATAGGCTGCGAAGAAGCTTCATGCGCCCTCGATCGCCATTTGAAAATGTGCTCAATAAAGCGGCCATTATAGCGGCCCGCTCCGACGGGCGAAAGTGCTTCTGATAAATCATTTCAGTCGCCATCGCGCGCTGTGCGGCGCTCATGGGGGCTGACGGCAGCTTTAGCGTTTAGATGAGCAATCCAGTGGTTTGTGGCTGTGCCTGGCGCACATTCATGCCCTGCTTGCCCGCAAGCCGGTTGCCCTGACAGCTGGCCAGCAACAACAGTGCGAGAGCCAAGATTGCCAAGATGCGCATTGGCTGATCTCCCGAGACCAGAGTGCATCAGAGCGCAACTATTGGGCCGGAGCAATAGAAACATGAGGCGCGCGTCAGGGGCGAGGCCGTGGATGCATTCCGCGCTGGCGGGGTCGCCGCTACGGCGCGGGCCTATATTCACAGTTTGCACCATTCCGAGAGCCGCGCGATCACGGTTTGTCTTTCCTCTGGGGCCGCCCTGGGATTTTGAGGTCTTTCGTTTGAAAAGGATGCACGTAAAGCGCAGCGATCAGGGCTTCAGTAATGTCTAACAGCGCGTTGAGGTCACGCTGGCTAGGTCTATAATTCCGATGTATCGCGGCATGGCCAAATTCTAGAAGGTGGTTCTTAAACGTGTCTTCGCTTGCTTTGGCGACGTGACCGGCAGCGAGGAACCTTTTCACATTTTCGCCGATAGACCCGGAATCGCCAACCTTCTCGATCATTATGTGCTCAAGCAACGCTCGGATACCCATCGCAGCAAGCCTGCGTGAATCATTGTGAAGCGCAGAGTAAATTTCTCTCAAGAGCGCTATGATCGGATTGTCCCAATCAAAAAGGAACGGACCGTCGGAAATCCAGGAGGGCTCTCGGCGGGAGACTGCTGGCGGATAGTAAACGATTTCGATGTTTGGCCTGCCTTGTTCGTCGGTGTCGTGGTCGTTCCATCTATCGTGTCGCAGGTGGATTTTCTCGCAACCACGGCATCGTATCAGTTGGTAGGTGTCTCCCCCAACATATCCGGAGTCATCATCCTCCCAGCGCGTTTCGACCTTCTTAATGACCTCATGGTTGCGGGACGGGCCACAAGAATTGCAGTTCGCCTTTATGTCGGTGCCGTCGCTCATTTCTTCGCCTTGAGCCCGATCTCAACCAGGCGGCGGCGAGAGCGGAGTCGGTCCCGCAATGGGAGACGACGGCGGCGATGTCTCATGGCACGGATCCGCTCGCGCAATCTCAATTGCTATTTCCCCTTGGCCTTCAGCCCAAGCGTTCGCGAGCGCCCCCCTGTCTCGTCAACGATCACGTGTGCCGCTATGGTTCGGCGTCCTATATGCTTTGCCGCTCGAGTTCGGTGATAGCCGTCGAATAGCCGATACGGATAGCCGTGCAGCTTGGATGATTGCCGGATGACTTGTACCGGGGGAAATTCGTCACCTGCCCGCATCATCGCCGCATACTCTCTCCAGCCAGGAGGTGTAGCGCAGCGCCACGGTTCGATCAGCCGGATCGGAATCAGTCGGATCGGATGCATGCGTTTATCGCTCATTTCTTCGCCTTCAGCCCCAGCTCGACCAGGCGGCGGATGGCTTCGGGACGCGAAAGACCCGGCTCTTTCCTTTCAATCCAACGGTCTACCTCCGCCAAAGGATCAGGCGCCAACGTCAAGTGAATCGACGTCGGATTTGTCGCCGGCCGGCCGCGGGTTCTTTTTTCTGTACGGGAAATTGACTTTGCCATAAATAATCTGTACAGGAAAAGCAAGCCGAGGGGAAGCCCCCGGCCAGGACCATCGGCCCAGGGCTTTAAGCGGCGCCGGCATAGAGCGCGCCGCCCTTAAACGGGAGGCCAGATCATGACATCGCCTTTTAAGATTGTAGCAGGAACAACGGCGCCCGGCGCCGATCCAGCCGAGGAATTCTTTAAACAGCATGATCCCGCCTTGCGCGCCGTCGACGCCCACCGGCGGGCGGCAAAGATCTTTAACGAAGCGGTGCGCATCGAATTTGCGTCCTATGGCAAAGTCACGGAAGCCGCCTACGCACGACTGAATGAGATCACCAGGGCACGGACGGATGATTGTTTCGCCGCAGGCTACTCACTGGTTAAAACACAGCCGACCACAATGCTAGGCGCGATTGCAATGCTTCAATACCTCGCGACCTTGTTCGACGAACCCGGCATTCCGATGGAAAGCAACGTCATGCCGGAAACCGTCGAAGGTGAGGCATGGCCGTGCGCCGTCTTCCGCACGCTGGCGTCAGCTCTCATGGAGGTGCAATCATGAACCATGTCAGCCAAGAGGCAATTGCGCGCGGCATACGCATACGGCAAACCCAAGAGGGCGCGCGGGCGACCATGGAAGCACGCGTGGCTTTGATCGTGGCTGAGCGCGGGCTTACGGCAAAGCAGTTGGCAAAATACTGGGTGCGGCGCCGCAAAAACTGCAAGCCTCGGTTTGACTATTGGCGGTTTGCAGAAGACCAAGGCATTTCACCCGATTGGCTTTTCGAGGGCGATATCAGGGCGCATCCCCGCGGAACCGCACCCCGGCCGCATCAGCCGCGCCGCCTCACGGATGGGGATGCAGCATAAGCACCGAGCACGAAGGCGGCGAAACAGGAGTAAAGCATGATGCCAAATCGACATGAGAGACGGCGCGTGAACGTGGCTAGAGTTGAGATGATTGAGGCGAACAGGATTAAGGGCTGCATCTGTTGCTGGAATGGTTGCGATAAGGCCTATGACGACGAAATGCCGAAGGGATGGCAATGCATCCTCATGTTCGGCGACCCCGAGCCCGTGCTTGACATTCTCGAAATCAAGGATTGGAAGCGTGATGGCGCTCTTTGTCCCGAACACGCCGAAGCCGTGCAGAGCCTTCTAATCCCGCTCGGATTGGAAGTAATGACTCGCCCCAGCGAAGGGCAAGCATAGAGTCCCTCCTTTTCAGGCGAGAAAATCGACATGGCCCCGGGCGCTTCGACGCGCCGGGGCTTTTGTCGTTTTGGGACCGCGCGGCCTGGCCGGGGGAATCCCGAGGGGCGATTATTTTCACCAAGGCGCATGGGTTGTAGCGCCGGCCCAAAGGCGCATGGGGCGGGCGCTTCTCGCCTTTAGGGCCTCGGGGCATTAGTCTGGACCCTTGGCAATACCCGTAGCGTGCTTGGTGTTGTGCATCTCCGCCTCCGCCGCCGTTTTGTAAGCGGCCGCAGATACTTCGCCGTTTGTAAAGATTGCCACGGCCAAATAAGGAAGCCCTGGCTTCGGGGGATCGTAAACCGCAAACGTAATTCCAGCCATTTCTCGCCTCCTGCTTTTAGCGAGCCGACAAGCTAATGCTTAAGCGGTGCGCTTCGCAAACGGTTCGCCGGTGGCGGGCCTTTCGTCGTTTTAGGGCTATGCAGATCAAGCGGCGAGCGGGCGCCCGCGCATTATTTTCACCGCACCGGGGGATTGGGCCGCGAGATCGCGGGCGCATGGGCGAGGCCGGGAAGGGCGCCGGCCAATCAGCCGACGCTGCGGATGGTGGCCTAGCGAGTCAACGAAAGAGATTTGAGAGAGTCGTTCTTAAGCTCTCACACTCCGCAGCGCTCGAGGCGTACTCGCATTGGATCATAGCAACCCGTCTCTGCTGCTGATCACGTTGATGGTTCAAGGTTTCTGATCGCGACATCTGGCGGGCGCCATCAGGCGTAACGACGGTGCAATTACCGTCACCAAAGCATGTTGTGACGTCAGCTGCGGCGGGGCCAACAAGCGTAAACGCGGTCAGCGCAAAGGTGAAGATGGCGTTGCGGATCCTATTATTCATCGGTTCGTGGGGCCCCATCTCGAGCTGTCATTGCCCAGACCACCATATCAGGATAGTCGGGTTGATTTACTTGCGTTAGCCAGGAGATCGTCGTGTCGGAAGGTGGCGCTTGGGGATGTTCGCGCACCTGCTGGATCGCCGAAGAAATGTCTGGCGCCTCAAACCGAGACTCATGGACATAGGGTTTGTTAAGTCGGCCATCAGGCTTGCGCGTAGTTGCCTGGAACCTGAACATCGGCATCGCATTCTCCCCGGAAAAAGAAACGGACGTTAGGCTGATTCGGCAGCGTCGCGATGGTAGGGCGGATGATTTAGGAGCGGGTGAGGGCGGGGCATCTTTTGGACCCAAGCTTGGACCCAAACTGTGCGGGATGCAGCGTTACTGCACGGGATCAACCGATTTGACGACCGTCAACTAACCGCTGCAGCGCTTACATATAATGACAGGCTGACACCGGCCGGTACGCATTCCATCGTACTCCAAAACCGGGGGTCGCAGGTTCGAGCCCTGCCACTCCTGCCAGCAAAATCAATAACTTGGATGAGCTTCCTGCCGCAGAGCCGCAACTAGCCAAAAAACGCGGTGACGACCGCCATGTCCGATGTCGCGGGAACCTCGCCGCGTAGATTCGCATCGATCACACGCCGGCAGGCGTCGACCGTGACGGCGTCGCCAAGGTCGTTCGCGGCGTCAAGAACCGTCCAGGCGGGGTCGACTGGCGGCTTTTCCTGGTTTTCGCCAAGCAGTGCCATGGTTATCTCATTGCCGGTTGATGGGACGAACATGATGCGCGGCAATTTTTAAGAAGCCGATCGCGGTCTTGTTCGGATTTGAGATGCGGCGTTAGCGGCGATTAACCTTTCGGGTTCCGGCGGGTCGAAACAGCGCGAAATAGCGCTACTAATCCTCGTCCTCTTGTGGAGGCGGCGGCTGCAGCTTTTGGCGTTTCCGCGGGGCTATCGGCTGCGGCGGCGGATCGTCCTGCCGCGGAAAGAAGACGTCATAGCAGGCCGGGCACAGGCGCGGACCACTGGCTCTCAGACACGCGGCGACGCCGTCGGGGTCCGGCATCGCGGTGGCTTGATGCCTGCGAGAGAGAGGCTACCGAGGCTCGATTGATTGAGCCCGGGATTTATTTCGCGCGCGGATTAGCTCCGGCGGGGATATCGCACCGGTCCGATCCAGGATAGTGCGTTAAGGCGTTGATTTCCCTTGCTGCCAGCGCCTGCCGGGGCGCCGGGGGCGGCGCTTGGCACCTTGACCTTTTGCCCAACTGGCAGTAGATACCCGCCACCTGTTGCCGGCCCGCTCTGCGGATATCCGGCGCGGCTTTAAATTCCCCCGAACAATCGAGCCCGCTTGGCGGCTCATCCTTCGAGAGAGGGCTGGGCCTAATTCGGCTGTTCGGATTTTCTTGAAATCAGACAATCGTCTCACGAAGGACGCGGATACCCAACGATGGCTTTCAGCCCGTTCAAATTCCTGCAGGAAGTGCGCTCGGAGACCAACAAGGTCACCTGGCCGACGCGCCGCGAGACGACGATCACCACGATCATGGTGTTCGTGATGGTTGCGCTGGCTTCGATTTTTTTCTTCGCCTCGGATCAGATTATCCGTTACCTCGTCACCTTCTTGCTGGGTGTCCACTAATGAGCACCGGAACTCAAACGATGGATAAGCGCTGGTATATCGTCCACGCCTATTCGAACTTCGAAAAGAAGGTCGCGGAATCGATCCGCGAGCAGTCGAAGCAGCGCGGACTGGAAGAACTGTTCGAGTTGGTGCTGGTGCCGACCGAAAAGGTCACCGAGGTGCGCCGCGGCCGCAAGATCGATGCCGAGCGCAAGTTCTTCCCGGGCTATGTGCTGGTGAAGATGAAGCTGACCGACGAGGCGTTTCATCTGATCAAGAACACCCCGAAGGTGACCGGTTTCCTCGGCGCCGAAAACAAGCCGATGCCGATCTCGGAAGCCGAGGCGATGCGGATCCTGCACCAGGTGCAGGAAGGCGTCGAGCGCCCAAAGGCGTCGGTGTCGTTCGAAATCGGCGAGAATGTCCGCGTGGCCGATGGGCCGTTCGCGTCGTTCTCCGGGGTGGTCGAGGAAATCGACGAGGCACGTTCGCGCGTCAAGGTCGCGGTGTCGATCTTCGGTCGCGCCACGCCGGTCGAACTGGAATTCGGTCAGGTCGAAAAGGTCTGATTGTTTCAAGCGGCAACGCCGCTTGAGGAGTGCCGTGGGAGGAGTGGACGATCGCCAGTCGTCCATTGAACCGCACCACGGTCCTGTGAAGCTTCCGGAATCCTCCGGAGCAACATGAGGAGTGACGTATGGCAAAGAAAGTGACCGGATACCTGAAATTGCAGGTGCCGGCCGGTGCGGCGAATCCTTCGCCCCCGATCGGTCCCGCGCTTGGTCAGCGCGGTCTCAACATCATGGAATTCTGCAAGGCGTTCAACGCCCAGACGCAGAAGGAAGAAAAGAACACCCCGATTCCGGTGGTGATCACGATCTATGCCGATCGTTCGTTCACCTTCGAGATGAAGACCCCCCCGATGTCCTTCTTCCTCAAGCAGGCCGCCAAAATCCAGTCCGGGTCGAAAGCCCCGGGCCGCGACAAGGCTGGCGCGGTGACCAAAGCGCAGGTGCGCGAAATCGCCGAGAAGAAGATGAAGGATCTCAATTGCGACTCCATCGAGTCGGCCATGAAGATGGTCGAGGGCTCCGCCCGTTCGATGGGTCTTGAAGTTGCGGGGTAACGGGTCATGGCAATCGGAAAACGTTTGAAGAAGGCCCGCGAGGGCGTCGACCGCGAAAAGCTCTATCCGCTCGCGGATGCCATCAAGATGGTCAAGGAGCGCGCCAAGTCGAAGTTCGACGAGACCATCGAGATCGCGATCAATCTCGGCGTCGATCCGCGTCACGCCGACCAGATGGTTCGCGGCGTGGTAACGCTGCCGAACGGCACCGGCCGCACCTTGCGCGTCGGCGTGTTCGCGCGTGGCGCCAAGGCGGATGAAGCCAGGGCCGCAGGTGCCGACGTCGTCGGCGCCGAAGACCTGGTCGAGAAGGTGCAGGGCGGCGCGATCGACTTCGATCGTTGTATCGCCACCCCCGACATGATGCCGCTGGTCGGCCGCCTCGGTAAGGTGCTCGGCCCGCGCGGCATGATGCCGAACCCGAAAATCGGCACCGTGACGATGGACGTCGCCAACGCCGTGAAGGGCGCCAAGGGCGGCTCGGTCGAATTCCGCGTCGAGAAGGCCGGCATCGTACAGGCCGGCATCGGCAAGGCGTCGTTCACCGAAGAAAAGCTGGTGCAGAACGTCAAGGCGCTCGCGGATGCGGTCGCCAAGGCGAAGCCGACCGGCTCCAAGGGCACCTACATCCAGCGCGTGGCGGTTTCCTCCACCATGGGCCCGGGCGTGAAGGTCGAGCCGGGCACGCTGCTCGGCTAAGCTTCCAGCGGCAGATTTGACGAATGGGCGGCGAAACGGCGAAAGCTGTTTCGCCGTTTTTCGTTGGCGCGGCCGCGTGTTCAGCCGTTTCTCTGCTTGGTGGGTGCAATGCCGGGCACGATCGCGCGCGGGAGAGCAGGCGGCGTCGGCGTCTCCTCGAGCGCGGTTGCAACCGTGCGGCTGACGCCGACGACCAGCGTCGCCAGATAATGGTCGGCCTGTTCGCGGATATCGCAAAACCCGCCATGGGTCGTGTCCGACAGCGCGAACTCATCGTTGGTGTTGAAGGTGTTGCGAGGCGCCTTGCGGCTGTAGGCGCCGACATTGGCGAAAATGTACTGGCTCAGCGCATCCGGGAAATACATCTGGCCGGTGAGCATGTTCCTGTCGTCGATGAAGATCTTGAAGTGCACATGCACGGTGCGGCCGCCGTACCAGCCGGGATAGACGCTGTGGAAGGCGGCTTCGCCGCGGGCGTCCGCGATCTGGGTGCCGCGCATGAACGTGCCGCCTGACGTGTCGACGTTGTGCCTGTCGCCCTGGCCGGGATAGCCGGAGTAGTAGCCATCCGCGCGCGTGTGCCAGATATCGACACGCGCGCCGGAGACCGGTGTGCAATTGGCTGCGTCGAGCACGACAAAGCGCAACCGCAGCGGTACGCCGGGATGGCCTTCGGTGATATCGGCGCGCCGCAGTTTTGGATCGAAGTAGAACGGGCCCGGTATTGCCGCCGGCGTCAGGATGCATGCCGGCGTCAGCACTGCGGCCGGTGCTGACGGAGTTTGCGCGAACGCCCCGTGCACCGATGCGGCCACCGCGGGCGCGGAGGCGAGCGTTGTGAGCGCCGCACGGCGGCTAAGGGGCGATTTTTCAAACCATGACGATTTTGCGAAGGAAGACATGGCTGAGCTTCCGGAAGTGCATGAGCTCTCGTCGAGGCATGATACACGGACCGGGCAGATTGAAGTAAGTTACAAATATTCGTGCGGCACATGCGCCGTTTCGAAGCTCAGGACGCCCTGTCCGCACAGTCCGCAGGAATTGAAATGCCCGAAAAAGTCCTGGTCTATTCGCGCTTCCCCAAGGCGCTGATGCTCCGCATCGGCGAACGCTACGAACTGCTGGATGCCGCCGGTAAACCACCGGCTCAGGTGTTTGGCGCAGACCAGCTCGCGGATATTCGCGCCATGATCACCGCCGGCGGCACGCCGCTCGGCGCCGACATGATGGACATGATGCCGAAACTCGGCGCCATCGTCTGTTACGGCACCGGCTATGACGGCGTCGATCTGGCGGCGGCGGCAAAGCGCAAAATCACCCTCGGTCACAGCCCCGGTGCGAACGCCTCGTCGGTCGCCGATATCGCGGTGACGCTGATGCTGGCGGCGATCCGCCGCTTGCCGGTCGCCGACAATTACGTCCGGAGCGGCGACTGGGCCGCCGCAAAGCCTTCGCCGATGATGCGCCCGCAGGCGGGCATGCGCGGCCGCAAGGTCGGCGTCTACGGCATGGGCGAGATCGGCCGCAAGATCGCCGCGCGCGTCGCCTCGTTCGAGACCGAGGTCGGCTATTTCAGCCGCAGCCGGCACGATGTGCCGTACCAGTATTTTCCGAGTCTGGAGGCGCTGACCGAATGGTGCAGCGTGTTGATGATCGCGGTTCGTGCCGGCAGTGACACCCACCACATCGTCAATGCCGATATTTTGCGAAAGCTCGGCAAGGACGGCTATGTCGTCAACATCGCGCGCGGCTCGGTGATCGACCAAAAGGCGCTGATCGCAGCATTGTCGGACCAGACCATCGCCGGCGCCGGGCTCGACGTCTATGCGAAAGAGCCGCATGCGCCGGACGCGCTGACGGCGTTTCCGAACGTGGTGCTGACCCCGCATATCGGCGGCCATACGCTGGAATCGCATGTGGCGATGCAGGACTGCGTGATGGCCAATCTCGCGGCGTATTTTGCGGGGCAGGAGCTTCCCTATGAGGTCCGAGGCGCCTGAATCGCAGATTTCAACGTTCGATATCGCGACGAAGTGCGAGCATATCTACAGACAACAAGTCGCGCGACGATCCGATATCAACGCTCACGCGTGGCCACCCGGGCTGCCGAGCTTGGACAATCCATCCAACAATCCGCCGGAAGTTCCGGCCCTAAACAACCCACCCAGGAGTCCGCCGGCGCTCCGGTTGCCCAGCCAGTGTCGGGCGCGAAGATTATCGTAGACGTCAAGGCCGCCAACGGCGGCAGGTGTAGAGTGATCGATTTCCCATCCGTACGCGGTGGTCTTGCCATACTCTGCCCAGCAGATAACCCGACCGTCACAATCGATACGGTCTGAACTATCCTCGAGTGAGCGGGCGGTGTTCCAGGCGACTAATTTGCGTCGCTCGTCTTCTGTTTGGCCAGCCGAGCCAAGTAGCGTCGGGCCAGCAAGGCGGGTGTCTTTAGAACCGGTCATTTGCACTCCTGAGCTGAAGCACTTTTCAGAATGCTTCCAGCAGCTTGATTCTATGTTCATGATATGTTCTATTTTGCTTATCGTCCAGTGTCCTGTTCGAGCCCGCTACAGGACCGAATTCGGCTTTCCGAACTGGTCTGAATTTTGCTCTTGGCAAACAGGGCGAGACTCGTTAAAGAGCCGCTTCCGGGCGTGCTGGCAGTTGCTGGCAGGTCCGTGCTCGCATTCCGAAAACCCGATACGGTAGGAGATCATTCCTTTCAGGACATCCGCATGGATTGCTCGAAAGGAAGGGAGCCCGTCGCTTTGGTGGAATGCAGGCAGGGGTCATCGGCTTAGCCGTTTGGCCTCGATCCTGTCCGAGACTGCAGGCGCCCGCGATTAACTTCGGTTTTTCAACGGCTTAATTTCATTGCCTGCATAGACGGGTGAAGACCGGATTTCGCTTTACGTCGCCTTTGGCGGCGGATGGCTTGTTTGGTTCGAACCTCGACACCCCGCGCCACCTGGTTCGGGAGGGCAGGCTTTTCAATGTCGTCGTGCCCGGCGTGTCTTGAGGCTGTTGTCTTGAGGTCAGGTTTGGGCGGGACGATGGGTGCAACCCGGCGGTCTCGCTCTAAAGCGCGAAGGCCGCCAACCGGAGAGAGCTTGCTGTGGAAAGAGCGGCAAAAAAGGACGCGGTTGAAGCGCTGAACGGGGTCTTCAAGACCACGAGCGTTGCAGTCGTCGCCCACTATTCCGGCCTCACCGTGGCCCAGATGCAGAAGCTGCGCATGCAGATGAAGCAGGCGGGCGCATCGGTGAAGGTCTCGAAGAACCGTCTCGCCAAAATTGCTCTTGAAGGCACAGACGTCGTTGCCATCGGCTCCCTGCTGAAGGGGCCGACCGTGATCGCGACTTCAAACGATCCGGTAGCGGCGCCGAAGGTTGCCATCGAATTCGCCAAGGCGAACGAACAGTTCGTCATTCTCGGCGGATCGATGGGTAAAACCGTCCTGGATGTTAACGGCGTCAAGGCGCTTGCCGCCCTGCCGTCCCTCGATGAACTGCGCGGAAAGATTGTCGGCCTGCTTGTGGCACCGGCGACCAAGATCGCTCAGCTCTCGACTGCGCCCGCGGCCAAGCTCGCGCGCGTCATCCAGGCCTATGCCTCAAAGAGCGAAGCGGCCTGACCCTTCGCAATTCAAACCTGGTTCGAACCAATACGTTTAAGGAAACAGATCAATGGCTGACCTACAGAAAATCGTCGACGACCTCTCGAGCCTCACCGTGCTCGAGGCTGCCGAGCTCGCAAAGCTCCTGGAAGAAAAGTGGGGCGTGTCCGCCGCTGCTGCCGTGGCCGTTGCCGGTCCCGCTGCCGCTGCTGCTGCTCCGGCTGAAGAAAAGACCGAGTTCACGGTCGTTCTGGCCGCCGCCGGCGACAAGAAGATCGAAGTCATCAAGGAAGTCCGCGCCATCACCGGCCTGGGCCTCAAGGAAGCCAAGGACCTCGTCGAAGGCGCGCCCAAGCCGGTCAAGGAAGGCGTGAACAAGGACGAAGCCGACAAGATCAAGGCCCAGCTCGAAAAGGCTGGCGCCAAGGTCGAATTGAAGTAAGCGTACACAAAAATGTGTGGGGATTCGCGGGGTTAACCCTCGAATCTCCACTATTGTCACCCCATATCGGGGCGGCAGCAGGAAAACACGGTAGGCGGCGGGGACGGCAGGGTTCCCGGCGTAAGCCGTTGGGAGACAGTCAAATTTCGGGCTTTTTCAGTCCGTGAAGCGAAGAGTTGTGACGGGCGGGTGCAGTCATGCGCCCGCGCGTCGTTTTGCGTTTTGAAGGCGTGGAGAACGGGTTTGGGACTTAATTCCCGAATTTGGGCTTTGTTCCAGCGAAGCGATTCGAAATTCAACCCGGGGGCGATGGCAGTCGCGCTTCGGAAGGTTCGCCCATCAGGGGCGACGAAATGAGAGGCCACGATGGCGCAGCAGACATTTACCGGTCGCAAACGCGTTCGCAAGTTTTTCGGACACATCAAGGAAGTCGCCGAGATGCCGAACCTCATCGAGGTTCAGAAGGCGTCCTATGACCAGTTCCTGATGGTGGACGAGCCGGTCGGCGGGCGGCTGGACGAGGGCCTGCAGGCGGTGTTCCGTTCGGTATTTCCGATCTCGGATTTCTCCGGCACCTCGATGCTGGAATTCGTCCGCTACGAATTCGAGCCGCCGAAATACGACGTCGATGAGTGCCGCCAGCGCGGCATGACCTATGCTGCGCCGCTGAAGGTGACGCTGCGCCTGATCGTGTTCGATATCGATGAGGAAACCGGCGCCAAGTCGGTGAAGGACATCAAGGAGCAGGACGTCTACATGGGCGATATCCCGCTCATGACCATGAACGGCACCTTCGTCGTCAACGGCACCGAGCGCGTCATCGTCTCGCAGATGCACCGTTCGCCCGGCGTGTTCTTCGACCACGACAAGGGCAAGACCCATTCGTCCGGCAAATTGCTGTTCGCCGCGCGCGTGATTCCGTATCGCGGCTCCTGGCTCGATATCGAATTCGACGCCAAGGACATCGTGTTCGCGCGCATCGATCGCCGCCGCAAGATTCCCGTGACCTCGCTGATGTACGCGCTCGGTCTCGACGGCGAGACGATCCTGTCGACCTTCTACAAGAAGATCAATTACAAGCGGGGCAAGGAAGGCTGGCGCGTGCCGTTCGACGCCACCCGTTTCCGCGGCTACTCGACCATCAACGACCTGATCGACGCCGACACCGGCAAGGTGGTGCTCGAGGCCGGCAAGAAGCTCACCGTGCGCGCGGCACGTCAGCTGCAGGAAAAGGGCCTCAAGGCGCTGCGTCTGTCGGACGAAGAGCTGGTCGGCAACTACCTGGCCGAAGACCTCGTCAATTCGAAGACCGGTGAAATCTACGCCGAAGCCGGCGAGGAGATCACCGAGAAGTCGCTGAAGGCGCTGAACGAGCAGGGCTACAAGGAATTGCCGCTGCTCGACATCGACCACGTCAATGTCGGCGCCTACATCCGCAACACGCTGCATGCCGACAAGAACATGACGCGTGAAGACGCGCTGTTCGACATCTATCGCGTGATGCGTCCCGGCGAGCCGCCGACCATCGACTCGGCCCAGACCATGTTCCAGTCGCTGTTCTTCGACAGTGAGCGCTACGACCTGTCCGCGGTCGGCCGCGTCAAGATGAACATGCGCCTCGAACTAGATGCGCCCGATACCCACCGCACGCTGCGCAAGGAAGACATTCTGGCCGTCATCAAGACGCTGGTCGATCTGCGCGACGGCAAGGGCGAGATCGACGACATCGACCATCTCGGCAACCGCCGGGTCCGTTCGGTCGGCGAGTTGATGGAGAACCAGTACCGCATCGGTCTGCTGCGCATGGAGCGCGCGATCAAGGAGCGCATGTCCAGTGTCGATATCGACACCGTGATGCCGCAGGATTTGATCAACGCCAAGCCGGCGGCCGCCGCAGTGCGCGAGTTCTTCGGCTCGTCGCAGCTGTCGCAGTTCATGGACCAGACCAACCCGCTGTCGGAGATCACCCACAAGCGCCGTCTCTCGGCGCTTGGACCGGGCGGTCTGACCCGCGAGCGCGCCGGTTTCGAAGTCCGCGACGTGCATCCGACCCATTACGGCCGTATCTGCCCGATCGAAACGCCGGAAGGCCCGAACATCGGCCTGATCAACTCGCTGGCGACGTTCGCGCGCGTCAACAAATACGGCTTCGTCGAAACACCCTATCGCAAGGTCAAGGACGGTCGCGTCACCGAGGAGGTCGTGTATCTCTCGGCGATGGAAGAGGGCCGCTATCGCGTGGCGCAGGCCAACGTGCCGCTCGATGCCAAGGGTCGTTTCACCGAGGATCTGATTATCTGCCGTCACGCCGGTGAAGTGCTGCCGATCACGCCCGACAAAGTCGACTACATGGACGTGTCGCCGAAGCAGCTGGTTTCGGTGGCTGCGGCGCTGATCCCGTTCCTCGAGAACGACGACGCCAACCGCGCGCTGATGGGCTCGAACATGCAGCGCCAGGCGGTGCCGCTGGTTCGCGCCGAGGCGCCGTTCGTCGGCACCGGCATGGAAGGCGTGGTGGCCCGCGACTCGGGCGCTGCGATCGCCGCCCGCCGTTCCGGCGTGATCGACCAGATCGACGCCACCCGCGTCGTGATCCGCGCCACCGAAGATCTCGACCCGACCAAGTCGGGCGTCGATATCTACCGGCTGATGAAGTACCAGCGCTCCAACCAGTCGACCTGCATCAACCAGCGTCCGCTGGTGAAGGTCGGCGACATCGTCAAGAAGGGCGACATCATCGCCGACGGTCCCTCGACCGATCTCGGCGAACTCGCGCTCGGCCGCAACGTGCTGGTCGCGTTCATGCCGTGGAATGGCTACAACTTCGAAGACTCGATCCTGCTCTCCGAAAGAATCGTGAAGGACGACGTCTTCACCTCGATCCACATCGAGGAGTTCGAGGTGATGGCCCGCGATACCAAGCTTGGTCCTGAGGAAATCACCCGCGACATTCCGAACGTTTCGGAAGAAGCGCTGAAGAACCTCGACGAAGCCGGCATCGTCTACATCGGCGCGGAAGTGCGCGCCGGCGACATCCTGGTCGGCAAGATCACGCCGAAGGGCGAAAGCCCGATGACGCCGGAAGAAAAGCTGCTGCGCGCCATCTTCGGCGAAAAGGCTTCCGACGTCCGCGATACCTCGCTGCGCGTGCCTCCGGGCGTGCAGGGCACCATCGTGGAAGTCCGCGTCTTCAACCGGCACGGCGTCGACAAGGACGAGCGCGCTCTGGCGATCGAGCGGGAAGAGATCGAGCGTCTGGCCAAGGACCGCGACGACGAACAGGCGATTCTCGACCGTAACGTCTACGGCCGTCTGGCGGAGCTCCTGGAAAATCGCCAGGGCATCGCCGGTCCGAAGGGCTTCAAGAAGGACACCAAGATCACGCGTGCGGTGCTCGACGAGCATCCGCGGTCGCAGTGGTGGATGTTTGCTTCGCCCAACGACAAGCTGATGAGCGAAATCGAGGCGATGCGGAAGCAGTACGACGAATCGAAGAAGGGCCTTGAACAGCGCTTCCTCGACAAGGTCGAGAAGCTGCAGCGTGGCGACGAGTTGCCGCCCGGCGTGATGAAGATGGTCAAGGTCTTCGTCGCGGTGAAGCGCAAGATCCAGCCCGGCGACAAGATGGCCGGCCGTCACGGCAACAAGGGCGTGGTGTCCAAGATCGTCCCGATCGAGGACATGCCGTTCCTCGAGGACGGCACCCATGCCGACATCGTGCTCAATCCGCTCGGCGTGCCCTCGCGCATGAACGTCGGCCAGATTCTGGAGACGCATCTTGGCTGGGCCTGCGCAGGCCTCGGCAAGCGCATCGGCCAGACCATCGACGCCTATTATCAGAAGCAGGATCTCAAGCCGCTGCGCGAGACCCTGAAGAAGATCTATGGCGACGATGAAACCATCAGGTCGCTCGACGACAACGAGTTGATGGAATTGGGCCGCAACCTCAGCCACGGCGTGCCGATCGCAACGCCGGTGTTCGACGGCGCCAAGGAAGCCGACATCGAGGAGATGCTGAAGCTCGCGGGCTTCGACGCCTCCGGTCAATCCACCGTCTATGACGGCCGGACCGGCGACGCCTTCGACCGCAAGGTGACGGTGGGCTACATCTACATGCTCAAGCTGCACCATCTCGTGGACGACAAGATCCACGCGCGTTCGATCGGACCGTACTCGCTCGTCACCCAGCAGCCACTGGGCGGCAAGGCGCAGTTCGGCGGCCAGCGCTTCGGCGAAATGGAGGTGTGGGCGCTCGAAGCGTACGGCGCCGCCTACACGCTGCAGGAAATGCTGACTGTGAAGTCGGACGACGTCGCCGGCCGTACCAAGGTGTACGAGGCGATCGTGCGCGGCGACGACACGTTCGAGGCGGGTATCCCGGAATCGTTCAACGTGCTGGTCAAGGAAATGCGCTCGCTCGGCCTCAACGTCGATCTGCACAATTCCAAGATAGCGCCGGGGACTACGTCCGAGGCGGCGGAGTAACGCGAAGATTTTGTGCCCGGCTCAAAAGCGCGAAGCCCGTCTTCGCTCAAATGTGCCGGGCATTCGCGCCTTGCTCGGACGTTGAGCGGGGCGCGGTCCAGAAAGAATTTCGAATTTGCTGCCGGTGACGATCGGCACGCGAGGAGAAGACCATGAATCAAGAAATTATGAATCTCTTCAATCCGACGACGCCGGCGCAGGTCTTCGACCAGATCCGGATTTCGATCGCGTCTCCGGAGAAGATTTTGTCCTGGTCCTACGGCGAGATCAAGAAGCCGGAGACCATCAACTACCGCACCTTCAAGCCGGAGCGTGACGGCCTGTTCTGCGCGCGTATCTTCGGGCCGATCAAGGACTACGAGTGCCTGTGCGGCAAGTACAAGCGGATGAAGTACAAGGGCATCATCTGCGAAAAGTGCTCGGTCGAAGTGACGCTGTCGCGGGTCCGGCGCGAGCGCATGGGCCATATCGAACTGGCGGCGCCGGTTGCGCACATCTGGTTCCTGAAGTCGCTGCCGTCGCGCATCGGCTTGCTGCTCGACATGACGCTGAAGGATCTCGAGCGGATTCTCTATTTTGAATATTACGTCGTTCTCGAGCCGGGTCTCACCGCGCTCAAGGACCGTCAGCTCTTGTCGGAAGACGAGTACCTGAAGGCGCAGGACGAATACGGCCAGGATTCGTTCACCGCCATGATCGGCGCCGAGGCGATCCGCGAACTGTTGAAGGGCCTGGAGCTCGAAAAGCTCGAGGTCTCGCTCCGTGCCGAAATGCACGAGACCGAATCCGACATCAAGCACAAGAAGCTCGCCAAGCGCCTGAAGATCGTCGAGGCCTTCCGCTATTCCGGCAACAAGCCGGAGTGGATGATCCTGACCGTGGTGCCGGTGATTCCGCCGGACCTGCGTCCGCTGGTGCCGCTCGACGGCGGCCGCTTTGCGACCTCCGACCTCAATGACCTCTACCGCCGCGTCATCAACCGCAACAACCGCCTGAAGCGGCTGATGGAGCTGCGCGCGCCCGACATCATCATCCGCAACGAAAAGCGCATGCTGCAGGAGGCCGTCGACGCGTTGTTCGACAACGGCCGCCGCGGCCGCGTCATCACCGGCGCCAACAAGCGCCCGCTGAAGTCGCTGGCCGACATGCTCAAGGGCAAGCAGGGCCGCTTCCGGCAGAACCTGCTCGGCAAGCGCGTCGACTATTCCGGCCGTTCGGTGATCGTGGTCGGTCCCGAACTGCGGCTGCATCAGTGCGGCCTGCCGAAGAAGATGGCGCTCGAACTGTTCAAGCCGTTCATCTATTCGCGGCTCGACGCCAAGGGTCTGTCCACCACGGTGAAGCAGGCCAAGAAGCTGGTCGAAAAAGAGCGTCCCGAGGTCTGGGACATCCTCGACGAGGTGATCCGCGAGCATCCGGTGCTGCTGAACCGCGCGCCGACGCTGCATCGCCTCGGCATCCAGGCGTTCGAGCCGGTGCTGATCGAGGGCAAGGCGATCCAGCTGCATCCCCTGGTCTGCGCGGCGTTCAACGCCGACTTCGACGGCGACCAGATGGCCGTGCACGTTCCGCTGTCGCTGGAAGCGCAGCTGGAAGCGCGCGTGCTGATGATGTCGACCAACAACATCCTGCACCCCGCGAACGGCCAGCCGATCATCGTGCCGTCGCAGGACATCGTGCTCGGCCTGTATTACCTGTCGATCATGCGCGAAGGCCTGCCCGGCGAGGGCAAGATCTTCGGCGACATGGCCGAGCTCGAGCATGCCCTGCATTCGAAGGTCATCCACCTCCACACCAAGATCAAGTACCGGTGGGAAGGCTCGGACGAGAACGGCAAGCAGGCCAGGCGCTGGATTGAAACCACCGCGGGCCGCGTCATGCTCGGCAACGTGCTGCCGAAGTCGTCCAAGATTTCGTACGAAATCATCAACAAGCTGATGACCAAGCGCGAAATCTCCGGCGTGATCGACCAGGTCTATCGTCACTGCGGCCAGAAGGAGACGGTGATCTTCTGCGATCGCATCATGGCGCTCGGCTTCTACAACGCGTTCAAGGCCGGCATCTCATTCGGCAAGGACGACATGGTCGTGCCGCACAGCAAGTGGAAGATCGTCGATACGACGCGTGCGCTGGCGAAGGATTTCGAGCAGCAGTACAATGACGGTCTGATCACCCATGGCGAGAAGTACAACAAGGTGGTCGACGCCTGGTCGAAGGCGACCGAAGAAATCGCCAAGGAGATGATGAAGGAAATCTCCTCGACCAAGAAGACGCCGAAGGGCGCCGACGCCGACATCAACTCGATCTACATGATGGCGCATTCGGGCGCGCGCGGTTCGCCGGCGCAAATGCGTCAGCTCGCCGGTATGCGCGGCCTGATGGCCAAGCCGTCGGGTGAGATCATCGAAACGCCGATCATTTCCAACTTCAAGGAAGGTCTGTCGGTGCTCGAATACTTCAACTCGACCCACGGCGCCCGCAAGGGCCTCGCGGACACCGCGTTGAAGACCGCGAACTCGGGCTACCTGACCCGCCGTCTGGTCGACGTCGCGCAGGACTGCATCATCACGCAGGACGATTGCGGCACCAAGCTTGGCATCAAGATGCGCGCCATCATCGATGCCGGTACGGTGGTTGCGTCGCTGGCGTCCCGCATTCTCGGCCGCACCGCAGGCGAGGATCTGCGTGATCCCGCGACCAACAAGGTCGTGGTCAAGCGCGGCACGCTGATGGAAGAAATGCATGTCGACGCCATCCAGCAGGCCGGCATCCAGGAAGTGAAGATTCGCTCGGCGCTGACCTGCGAACTCGTCAACGGCATCTGCGGCAAGTGCTACGGCCGCGATCTGGCCCGCGGCACGCCGGTCAACCATGGCGAGGCGGTCGGCGTCATCGCGGCGCAATCGATCGGCGAGCCCGGTACGCAGTTGACGATGCGCACGTTCCACATCGGCGGCGCGGCGCAGATCAACGAGCAGTCGTTCGTGGAATCGAACTTCGACGGCAAGGTGACCATCAAGAACAAGGCCATCGCCCGGAACAGCGAAGGCCACCTGGTCGCAATGGTCCGCAACATGGTGTTTGCGATCACCGATGCCGATGGCACCGAGCGTGCGACCCACCGCATTCAGTACGGCGCGCGCGTGCACGTCGATGAAGGCGATATGGTCAAGCGCGGCCAGCGCATCGCGGAATGGGACCCGTACTCACGGCCGGTTCTCACCGAAGTCGAGGGCACCATCGGGTTCGAGGATCTGGTCGAAGGCCAGTCGATCTCGGAAACGCTCGACGAATCCACCGGTATCGCCAAGCGCGTCGTCATCGACTGGCGCGCGTCGCGGGGCGGGGCGGATCTGCGTCCGGCCATCGTGGTCAAGGGCAAGGACGGCAAGGTGCTGAAGCTCGCGCGTGGCGGCGATGCCCGCTACATGCTGTCGGTCGACGCCATTCTGTCGGTCGACGTCGGCGCCAAGGTCAAGTCCGGCGACATCCTGGCGCGTATCTCGACCGAGAGCGCCAAGACCCGCGACATCACCGGCGGTCTGCCGCGGGTGGCCGAACTGTTCGAGGCGCGCAAGCCCAAGGACGCGGCGATCATCGCGGAAATCGCGGGCACCATCCGCTTTGGCCGCGACTACAAGAACAAGCGCCGCATCTCGATCGAGCCGATGGACAAGACCGAGGAGACCAGGGAGTACCTGATCCCGAAGGGCAAGCACATCCATCTGCAGGACGGCGACATCGTCGAAAAGGGCGATTTCATCGTCGAAGGCAATCCGGCGCCGCACGACATCCTGGCGATCAAGGGCATCGAGGAACTCGCAGCCTATCTGGTCAACGAAATCCAGGAGGTCTACCGGCTGCAGGGCGTGCTCATCAACGACAAGCACATCGAAGTGATTGTCCGTCAGATGCTGCAGAAGGTGGAGGTCACCGACCAGGGCGACACCGACATGATCTCGGGTGAGCAGGTCGACAAGATCGAGTTCGACGTGCTGAACGCCAAGGCCAAGGAAGAGGGCAAGAAGATCGCCACGGGAACGCCGGTTCTGCTCGGCATCACCAAGGCGAGCCTGCAGACCCGCTCGTTCTTCTCGGCGGCCTCGTTCCAGGAGACCACCCGCGTGCTCACCGAAGCCGCCGTCAACGGCAAGGTGGACCCGCTGGAAGGCCTCAAGGAGAACGTCATTGTCGGCCGGCTGATCCCGGCGGGCACCGGCGCTTCGATGGCCAAGATTCGCGAAGTCGCGGTCAAGCGCGACAAGCTGATTCTCGACGAGCGCGAGAAGCAGGCTGCGATCGTGCCGGCCGCTCCCGAAGTGGAACCGCTGGCGCTGCCGCCGGCGGAATAGGCTGCTCCGGAAGAATACGGTGAATACGAAAAGGCCGGCTCATCGCCGGCCTTTTTGCTGCTTTCTTTCATTGCTGCGATGCAGGAACCTGCTTTGTTCATCTTTCCTTCAGAGTGAAAAGCGCTTTTGTTAGGACGACTTAGACCGGGCGCTTCGCAGCGGGGCCGGAGACGACGGAACACACATGCTTGATCTTGCAATCGTTGGCGGCGGCCCCGGCGGGCTGATGAGCGCCTGGTATCTGAAAAAGAAGCTCGGCGACCTCTGCCGTATCACGATCTACGAGGCGTCGAACCGCGTCGGCGGCAAGATCGTCACGCGCAAATTCGATTCCGCGCCCGCGATGTACGAGGCCGGCGTCGCCGAGATCTACGATTACTCGATGACCGGTCCCGATCCGTTGCGCGAGCTGATCCAGCATTTCGGTCTGCAGACGATCCCGATGGATGCCGAGCAGGTTCAGCTCGACGGCGAACTCCTGAACGACGTGCCGGGCATGCGCCGCAAATATGGCGCCAGGACCGCGGCTGCGATCGAGGCGTTCCGCAAGCGCTGCGCCAACATGGTGTCGCCGATCGAGTATTATGAGGGCGTCGGCGCCCACGACAACGAGCATCCCTGGGCCTACATGACCTGCGAGCAATTGCTCGACAAGGAAGTCGACGATCCCATCGCCAAACGCTTCTTCAAGGTGATGGCGCGTTCCGATCTCGCGACCGAAAGCCACAACACCAACGGGCTGAATGCGCTGAAGAATTTCGTGATGGATGTCGACGGCTATATCGGTTTGTACTCGATCCAGAACGGCAACGAACAGCTGATCGATTGCCTGAAGTCCGAGGTCGATGCGGACATTCAGCTCAATCACCGGGTTCTCCAGGTAGGCAAGACCGAAGGCGGCCGCTATCAGCTCAACATGATGAACGGCAAGGGGCCGGAGACGCGGGATTTCGATCTCGTCGTGATGTGCCTGCCGCATTCCTGGCTCGCCACCATGCGCTGGGACGGCGAAGAGCTGCGCAAGTCGATGGTCAAGCATGTCGCTTACTTCGACCGGCCGGCGCATTACCTGCGCGTCTCGATCCTGTTCGACGAACCTTTCTGGGGCGAGAAGATCCCGGGCGCCTGGTTCATGTCGGAAGCGTTCGGCGGCTGCTGCGTCTACAATGAAGGCGCGCGCCACGATGTCGGCAAGCACGGCGTGTTGAACTGGCTGATCGCCGGCTCGGACGCGCTGGCGTTCGCCAATCTGAGCGATCAGGAACTGATCGACGCCGCGCTGAAATCGCTGCCGGCTTCGCTCGGCGATGCCCGTGAGCATTTCGTCGAGGGCAAGACCCATCGCTGGCTGTCGTCGGTGAATGCGCTGCCGGGCGGGTTGCCGGCGCGCGATATCATGACCAACCACCGCCCCGAGCCGAAAGCGCATCCGGGGCTGGTCGTGGTCGGCGACTACCTGTTCGACTCTACGCTGAACGGGCTGCTCGACTCCTCCGATGCCGCCACCGACATCATCGTCACCGAGATGATGCGGCTGCGCCGGTCACGCACGCAGGATGGCAAGCCGCTGTCGGACAAGATTGATCGCGGCTATTTCGAGAATTATCGCGGGGTCGGTCCCTACAGCGAGGTCTGGAGCCAATTTACCGATCCCGCCTACCTGACCGACCTGATCAAGATCGTCTGGAACCGGGCCAAGGGCTACAAGCTCCTGGTCGCGGGCTCCGCCAGCGGCGAACTGGTAGGCGCATTGCGCGAGTGCGGCATCGATGCATGGGGCATCGAAAACAACCGCGCGATCCACGCCAGGACGCCGAAGGCTTTGAAGAAATTCAACAAGCTTGGGTCGATCGTGGATCTGCCGTTCAAGGAAGGCGAATTCGATTTCGTGTTCGAAACCAGCCTGTGCCATGTAGCGGAAAAGCAAGTCGTCCGCGCGGTGCGCGAACTGAACCGCGTGATGAAGACCGGCCTGGTGTTCGGATCGGTGACCTCGGATATGGCGCCGGGACTGATCGATCGCTACGACCTGTTGCGCGGGGTGAAGAAGCTTGGCACCTGGTGGGAGTGGTCGGAGTTGTTCTTCGGTAACGGATTCGACCTCTCGATGCATCGCCGCGACACCACCGACGCGTTGTGGGCGGCGACGCTCGCCGCCAACAAGGGGCCGGGGCACTGGTACGCGGACGCCGACAGCCTGCGCTATTCGTTCTTTGACAAGGTCGAATCCGACGAGTAATCCGCAGCGCCGGCTACGCCAATTGTTTTGCCGAATTGATCCTGATCGCATAGGATCGGCGCGGTAGCGTCATCAGCTACAGCGTTTGATTTGCGGTCAAGCCGGCCGTGCAGCATCGGTTGGTTTTATGGCGCCAAAGCCTCCTTCTTCGGATGATCGGGATCCTGCTGTCGCGGACGATCCCGAGCTTGCGAAGAAGTTTGCGACCGGGGCCGATTCCGCCGGCGCGGCACCGCCCGGCAAGGCGGCCGCGTCGTCGCCGCCTGATGACGACGAGGATGACGAGGATGACGAAGACGACGAACTGGAGCTCGACGGCGATGATGATGACGAGGATCTCGTCGTCTTCACCGCCAAGGAAGCCGCCGGCGCGCTGGCTACGACCTACGGCTTCGTCAAGCCATTCCTGATCAATTACAAGAAGCTATTGGCATTCGTCGGTTTCGGCGTCCTGGTCGAGACGCTGTTCAACGTCTTCATGCCGCTGAGCCTGAAATTCCTGATCGACGACGCGCTCGGCGAAGAGGATTTTCAGGCTCTCTACATAATCCTCGGCGTGCTTGCGGTCGCGGGCATCGTCACCTCGATCGTCGCGGTCTGGTACGAACGGTGGGATGCGCGGCTGGCGGCGTGCGTCATTTCCGACGTGCGAAACCGGCTGTTCGAGCACGTCCAGAATTTGCCGTCGGCCTATTTTGCACGCACCAAGCGCGGCGAGATTCTCTC
The DNA here is from genome assembly GCA_900129675.1 of Bradyrhizobium erythrophlei. Classification (GTDB taxonomy): domain Bacteria; phylum Pseudomonadota; class Alphaproteobacteria; order Rhizobiales; family Xanthobacteraceae; genus Bradyrhizobium; species Bradyrhizobium erythrophlei_A. The sequence goes on from FSRD01000001.1 coordinate 6,619,191, forward strand.
GCGTTTCTCGATCGACCTCTCGGCCTTCGAGGGCTCGATCAAAAGCTTTGCCAACAGCGCAGCCCTGCCGTTTTTCGAACTGATCGCCGGCATCCTCCTGCTGCTTTTCTTGAACTGGCAGCTCGCGGTGGTGTCGCTGCTGGTGTTTCCGATCACGCTGATCGGGCCGCGGATCCTGACGCCGAAGGCGGTGCAGGCCAATTACGAGCAGAAGCTCAACGAATCCGCGCTGCTCGGCATGGTGCAGGAGAACGTTGCGGCGCAGGCGGTGGTGAAGGCGTTCAGCCTGCAGCGCCGGACGCTCGGCTGGTTCACCATGCGCAACAAGGAGGTGCGCCTGAAAACCGCCTCTGCCGGGTTCCTGTCGACCATGGTGGAACGCACCGTCACGATCTCGGTGCTGTTGCTGCACCTCGTGGTGCTGGCGATCGGCGCCTATCTCGCCACCAAGGGCCAGATCACCATCGGCACCTTCGTCACCTTCGAGAGCGCGTTCTGGGAGGTGTCGTACAACATCGCCCACATCATGCATTTCATTCCGGTGTCGATCCAGTCGGCGGCGGCGGTGCGCCACATGCAGGAGTTGCTCGACGAGCCGACGCGCGGCGCCGATCGGCCGGGAGCGCCCGATCTACCGCGCATCACCAACGACATCACCTTCGATCACGTCACCTTCCAGTACGAAGGCAGCCAGACGCCGGTGCTCGACAATCTCAGCCTCAAGCTCAATGTCGGAAAAAGCATCGCGATCGTGGGCCCCAGCGGCTCCGGCAAGAGCACGCTGCTCAATCTGATCCTGCGCCTCTACGTGGCGGATGAAGGGCGCGTCAGCATCGACGGCGTCGATATCCGCCGCGTGACCCGCGAATCGCTGCGGCGGAGCATGGCGGTGGTGTTCCAGGAGAACATGCTGTTCAACATGTCGATCCGCGAGAACATCCGGCTCGGCAAGGAAGGCGCCAGCGACGAGGAGGTGGTGGAGGCGGCCCGAAAAGCCGAGATCCATCGCTACATCATGAGCCTGCCGAAGAAATACGACACGCCGGTCGGCGAGCGCGGCGACACGCTGTCGGGCGGCCAGCGCCAGCGCATCGCGATCGCACGCGCGATTATCCGCAATCCGTCCGTGCTGCTGCTCGATGAAGCAACCTCCGCGCTCGACCAGACAACGGAAGCCGCGATCAATCGCACGCTGTTGAAGGTCGCGGAGAGACGCACCATGATCTGGTCGACCCATCGCCTGACCTCGGTGGTCGATATGGACGAGATCATCGTGATATCCGGCGGCAAGGCGATCGAGCGCGGCTCGCACGCAAAATTGCTCGCCGCCAATGGCGTCTACCGCAAATTATGGGACGACCAGGGCCATGCGCCGCACGACGCCGCCGGTCATGCGGACGATGACAGCGACGATGAAGACGAAGATGATGACGACGAAGAATGAGCGCGGCGCGCTGGTGCCGCGCTGAGGCGGCCGTGGGCGCGCCGAACGGCGCCCTTGCTCTGCCAGACCAGGAAGCGCGCGCAGCGCTGTCCGCAAGGCCGCCGCCGATAATCGCAATGTCGGTGTACCTCATGGGAGATCCCGGTCTGGAACCGCCATTGCTGCGCCGCGAAAGGCAAACAAAGCATTAGCGTCGCGACGCTCGCGGGACGGGCTCAGGCGAGCTTCCCGTGCTGCGGTTGCCCGGCCGCCCCGGCGCTTCGTTGCGGGCCATTCGATCCGGCCAACCGCCGCTTGCGGATGGCGTGTCGTGTTCCCTGGGCCAGCCGAACCATAAAACGGGCCCAGCGTTGCGCGCGCCACGGCAGCCCGTGATCGGTTGACAGCGAGCGCAGGTGATAGGCTTTGGCGCGGCACCGCGCCTCGCAATCCACCTTTTCGGGATCCCCGTAGAACTGTGAAATCTTTTGCACGTCCATGCCGTCGGTCGAGAGCCAGGCCGGGATGTAGACGTTGCACAGGCGGCCGACGTCGGTGAACACTTTTGTGGTGCCGGTTCCGGCTGCAGGGCAGGAGGTGGCGAAGGCATCGCCGACCAGCACTATGCCGGGCTGCAGATGGCCCTCGGTGACGCAGAGGTCGGCCGGCCTGATCTTGACCGGTCCACTTACCTTGAATCCGCCCATCATGCGCGCAAGGCCGGGCATCATGGCGCGCAGGGCCGCTTCCGGCGCCTGCTTGAATTGCTGGAACCAGGGATCCGTCATGTCGCGATAGACCATGAGATTGGCGCGCATCTTTCCGCCGATCGGAAACAGCGAAAGATAGGCCATCCGCGCGCGCGCCGATTTCGGCCAATAGGTCAGCGCCGGGAATGCGAAAGCTGTACGGCCGGCCGGCTCGACGTCGAAGCCGAGCGTGACCGAATGGCATTGGCTGATAACCTGGCGCTGGATGCCGAGCGTATGGCGAAGGCCGATGTTGAGTCCGTTCGCCAGCACCACCAGCCGCGCCGAGATTTCGTCGCCGTTCGAGAGCTCTATTTTCTGCCGCTCACCGCTGCTGGCGATGGCGGAGGCCTTGGCGAAAATGGTTTCCACGCTGGGCGGGATCTGCGCACGCAGGGTGTTGACGAGCATGTCGTACATGATGCCGTGCTGGTCGCTGGGTTTCTTGGCAACGACGTAGCCGAAACGTGCTTCCCACACTTCGCCGTCAAGAGTGGTCGCCCGCAAGGTCGGCTCGGCAAGGCCGGTCTTGCGCAACAGATCGAGTTGCTCGCCGCCGATCTTCTCGCAGCGCAGTTCGGGCGGGTAGACCGGGTGCGGATCAATCAGGACGGCCGGGATCCCGGCGCGTCCCAGCATCGCTGCCGCCGTTGAGCCGGCGAGACCGCCGCCGATGATTGCGACATCCGTGTAACGCATGCCTGGGCCTCTGATCGATGGCCCTATCTCTGCGCCGCAAGATGCAAACAAAGCTTGAAAGAGATGCCGGGAATGACGCCAAAACCCCTGCGATTTAACCGAAAAGCAATCTCGGAAGAACACGATCCGCCGCGATCGCACGGCGTAGCAGGGCACTCATTCGATGGTTTTGGTAACGATCGATTCACCAAACCTGGCCATCGCCCCGTATTGGGACGATCTGGTCCGGCGCGCGTCGTCGAACGTTTTCATGAATCCGGCCGCGCTGATGGCGGCGTGCGAGACGGGTTTCGCCGACATTCAGATGATGCTGGCCTGGGAGAAGGGCGCCGCGCCGGGCCGGCTGGTCGGCGTCTGGGCGCTGCAGGTGCGAAAGGTCGCGCCGTTCTGGCCGGCGCTTCTGGAGGCGCTGCCGTACAATTACGCCTTCCTGTCCAGTCCCGTGATCGATCCGGCGTTTGTCGAAGAGGTGATCCCGGCGTTCTTCGCGGCGATGGAACAGAATCCGTCGCTGCCGAAGGTGCTGAGCATAAGGTCCTTCGATGCCGAATGTCCCAGCTACCCCGCTATCCTCAAATTGCTGGCCGGCCGCGGCATCGTGCCATTGGTGCTTGCCGAACATGCGCGGCCGTTCGTAACACGGGAGTTCGGTATCAAGCGCTCCGGCTCGACGCGCAAGAAGCTGCGGCAGGACTGGAATCGCCTGAGCGCGCTCGGTGCGGTCGAAGTGCTCAACGAGCGAACGCCCGAGGGGGCGGGGGCGGCTTTCGAAACCTTTCTCGCGCTGGAAAAAGCAAGCTGGAAGGGCGCTCAGGGCACGGCGCTGTTATCGGATCCGGCGGATGCTGCCTTTGTCAGGAACTTGCTGCAGCATCTCGCCGCCCGACAGAGCGCGTCGGTGGCGCTGCTGCGCGTCAACGGCGAGGCGGTTGCCGCGCAGGTGCTGATGTATTGCGGCGCCACGGCCTACACCTGGAAGACGGCCTTCGACGCCAGCTATGCCAAATATTCACCCGGCACGCTGCTGATCGATCGCGTGACCGACGAGTTGTTCGCCGGCTCCGATGTTTATGCGATCAACTCCTGTGCCGCGGAAACGAGTTTCATGGCCCAGCTTTGGGCTGGACGACGCAACATGGTCGACCTGCTGTTCAACATCGGGCCGGCGAAATCACTGCATTACCGGATGGAAGTCGCGCGGCACCTTGGATACGAACGCCTGCGGGACTTGCGTGATCGGTTGCGGGGCCGAATTGGGGCGTCGGGTCCAAAAAAACTGGACACCGCCACGCGCCAAACTTAATAATATCCGGGTAATATTAGCGCTTTCGGGATTGATCCAGCCTTTATTGCCGACCACCGCGGGGGCTGGGCCGATGCCCCTTCGGTCAGGCCGGCCGACGCGGCCTGATCTTGCGTCGGGGGATTCGCGCCTTACTTGCAAAATGCGGGATATTGCTGCTGATCGAATTTTTGCGGCGCGCTGAATCCCGCTGCGGCAGAGGCCTTTCTGTTATTGTCGTTTCGCCTTGACTTGGCTTCCCGCCGCTTATAAAAGGCCGCTACTTCACGACAGGCGGTGAGCAACGCCAGCGTCGGAACGGAACACCCTTCGGACCCTTCGGGATCAGGACGGGCACCAACCTCGACGAATGCCGCTCAAACGCTGTCGATCATATAGCTAGGCAATGCCAGGGCGATATTAGTTCTCTTGAGCACGTTCTCTTGAGAGTGAACTCGGATGCATGACCTCGATGACGGGCCAAACAGCGAACGCTGACCGGTCCTGGATCGCGGTCCTCTGTGGTGTCGAAGCGCTTTCCGCTCAGTGATGAGTGGTTGGCGTGATTTCGTTTTGCGTGGATGTTTCCGCGCGACGGCCGAACGGGACGGCTAGTCCCGAGAAGAATTTGCGAAAGCCGTCTTTGGGTTTCGCACGAACTAGAGGGTGAAGGCTGACATGCCGACGATCAACCAGCTGATCGCAAATCCGCGCGCGGTACAGAAGTCGCGCAAGAAGGTGCCGGCGCTGCAGCAGTCGCCGCAGAAGCGCGGCGTTTGCACGCGCGTCTACACCACGACCCCGAAGAAGCCGAACTCGGCGCTTCGTAAGGTCGCCAAGGTGCGCCTGACCAACGGCTTCGAGGTGATCGGCTACATCCCGGGTGAAGGCCATAACCTTCAGGAACACTCGGTGGTCATGATCCGCGGCGGCCGCGTCAAGGATTTGCCCGGCGTTCGTTACCACATTCTCCGCGGCGTCCTCGATACCCAGGGCGTCAAGAACCGTAAGCAGCGCCGTTCGAAGTACGGCGCGAAGCGTCCGAAGTAATCGGGAACAGACCAGATGTCTCGTCGCCATTCTGCTGAAAAGCGTGAAGTGAACCCGGACCCGAAGTTCGGGAACATCATCATCACGAAGTTCATGAACTCGATCATGTATGACGGCAAGAAGTCTGCCGCCGAAGGCATCGTCTATGGCGCGCTCGCCATGATCGAGGCCAAGACCAAGCAGGGCCCGCTGCCGGTGTTCGAGCAGGCGCTGGAAAACGTGATGCCGACCATCGAGGTGCGTTCGCGCCGCGTCGGCGGCGCCACCTACCAGGTGCCGGTCGAAGTACGCTCCGTGCGCCGTCAGGCGCTGGGCATTCGCTGGATCATTACGGCTGCGCGCGAACGCAACGAAAAGACCATGACCGAGCGGCTCTCGGCGGAGTTGCTCGACGCGTCGAACAACCGGGGGAACGCCGTCAAGAAGCGTGAAGATGTGCACCGGATGGCGGAAGCCAACCGCGCCTTCTCGCACTATCGCTGGTAACGGCGAAACTTAGGACTTTAAGGAACAACCCATGCCCCGCGTTCATGCCATAGAGAACTACCGCAACTTCGGTATCATGGCGCATATCGATGCCGGCAAGACCACGACCACCGAGCGCATCCTCTATTACACCGGCAAGAGCCACAAGATCGGCGAAGTGCACGAAGGTGCCGCGACGATGGACTGGATGGAGCAGGAGCAGGAGCGCGGCATCACCATCACGTCGGCCGCGACCACCGCATTCTGGAACGGCAAGCGTCTCAACATCATCGACACCCCCGGCCACGTCGACTTCACCATCGAAGTCGAGCGTTCGCTGCGCGTGCTCGACGGCGCGGTGTGCGTGCTCGATTCCAACCAGGGCGTTGAGCCGCAGACCGAGACCGTCTGGCGTCAGGGCGACAAGTACCGCGTTCCGCGCATCGTCTTCGCCAACAAGATGGACAAGACCGGCGCTGATTTCTACAAGTGCCTCGACGACATCGTCGACCGCCTCGGCGCCAAGCCGATCGCGATCCAGCTTCCGATCGGCTCCGAGAACAACTTCAAGGGTCTGGTCGATCTCGTCCGGATGAAGGGCGTGGTCTGGGAAGACGAGGCGCTCGGCGCCAATTTCAAGGACATCGATATTCCCGCCGACCTGGTCGAGAAGGCCAAGGAATATCGCGAGAAGATGCTGGAGGCCGCCGTCGAGCTCGATGACGACGCGCTCGCCGCCTATCTCGACGGCAAGGAGCCCGATGAGGCGACGCTGAAGCGGCTGATCCGCAAGGCGGTGCTGACCGGTGCGTTCTATCCGGTGCTGTGCGGCTCGGCCTTCAAGAACAAGGGCGTGCAGCCCTTGCTCGACGCCGTCGTGGACTATCTGCCGTCGCCGGTCGACGTGCCCGCGATCAAGGGCATCGATGACGACGGCAACGAAGTCGTACGCCATGCCGACGACAAGGAGCCGCTGGCTCTGCTCGCGTTCAAGATCATGGACGACCCGTTCGTCGGCACCATCACTTTCTGCCGCATCTATTCCGGCGTGCTGGCGAGCGGCACCGGCGTGATCAACTCGACCCGCGAGAAGAAAGAGCGCATCGGCCGCATGCTTTTGATGCATGCGAACAACCGCGAAGACATCAAGGAAGCCTATGCCGGCGACATCGTCGCTTTGGCGGGCCTGAAGGAAGCGCGCACCGGTGACACGCTGTGCGATCCCGACAAGCAGGTCATCCTGGAAAAAATGGAATTCCCCGAGCCGGTGATCGAAATCGCGATCGAGCCGAAGTCGAAGGCCGACCAGGAAAAGCTCGGCGTCGCCCTCGCAAAGCTCGCCGCGGAAGATCCGTCGTTCCGGGTGTCGACCGACCAGGAGTCCGGCCAGACCATTCTCAAGGGCATGGGCGAACTCCATCTCGACATCAAGGTCGACATCCTGCGCCGTAGCTACAAGGTCGATGCCAACATCGGCGCGCCGCAGGTGGCGTTTCGCGAGCGCGTCACCAAGCGCGCCGAGGTCAAGTACACGCACAAGAAGCAGACCGGCGGTACCGGTCAGTTCGCCGAAGTGTCGATCATCGTCGAGCCGAACGAGCCGGGCAAGGGTTACGAATTCGAGTCCAAGATCGTCGGCGGCGCGGTGCCGAAGGAATACATCCCCGGCGTCGAAAAGGGCCTCAACAGCGTCATGGGCTCGGGCGTCGTCGCCGGCTTCCCGGTGGTGGACGTCAAGGTGCAGCTGGTTGACGGCAAGTATCACGACGTCGACTCGTCGGCGCTGGCCTTCGAAATCGCATCGCGCGCGGCGTTCCGTGAAGCGCTGACGAAGGGCAAGTCTGTTCTGCTCGAGCCGATCATGAAGGTCGAGGTGGTGACCCCGGAAGACTACACCGGATCCGTCATCGGCGACCTGAATTCGCGGCGCGGTCAGATCCAGGGTCAAGACATGCGCGGCAACGCCAACGTCATTAACGCGATGGTGCCGCTCATGAACATGTTCGGGTACGTGAATAACCTGCGCTCGATGAGCCAGGGACGCGCGACCTTCACCATGCAATTCGATCACTACGCGGAAGCACCCGCGAACGTGTCGGCAGAAGTCCAGAAGAAGTTTGCCTGATTGTCGTTGGTTCAAAGCTGACGACTGAACGGAGAGTCAAATGGCCAAAGCAAAGTTTGAACGTAATAAACCGCACTGCAACATCGGAACCATCGGTCACGTCGACCATGGCAAGACCTCGCTGACCGCAGCGATCACCAAGGTGCTGGCGGAAACCGGCGGTGCAACGTTCACGGCGTACGACCAGATCGACAAGGCGCCGGAAGAAAAGGCGCGCGGCATCACGATCTCGACCGCCCACGTCGAATACGAGACCACGAACCGGCACTACGCCCACGTCGATTGCCCGGGCCACGCCGACTACGTGAAGAACATGATCACCGGTGCTGCGCAGATGGACGGCGCGATCCTGGTGGTGTCGGCCGCCGACGGCCCGATGCCGCAGACCCGCGAGCACATCCTGCTCGCCCGTCAGGTCGGCGTTCCCGCGCTGGTCGTGTTCCTGAACAAGTGCGACATGGTCGACGATCCGGAATTGCTCGAGCTCGTCGAGCTCGAAGTTCGCGAACTGCTGTCGAAGTACGAATTCCCCGGCGACACCATTCCGATCGTCAAGGGCTCGGCACTGGCCGCGCTCGAAGACAAGGACAAGGCGCTCGGTCACGACGCCATCCTCGAACTGATGAAGCAGGTCGACGCCTACATTCCGCAGCCGGAGCGTCCGATCGACCAGCCGTTCCTGATGCCGGTGGAAGACGTGTTCTCGATCTCGGGTCGCGGTACGGTCGTGACCGGTCGTGTCGAGCGCGGCGTCGTCAAGGTCGGCGAGGAAATCGAGATCGTCGGTCTGCGCGCCACTCAGAAGACCATCGTCACCGGCGTCGAAATGTTCCGCAAGCTGCTCGATCAGGGCCAGGCCGGCGACAACATCGGTGCGCTGTTGCGCGGTACCAAGCGCGAGGAAGTCGAGCGCGGCCAGGTGCTGTGCAAGCCGGGTTCGGTGAAGCCGCACACCAAGTTCAAGGCCGAGGCTTACATCCTCACCAAGGAAGAGGGCGGTCGTCACACCCCGTTCTTCACCAACTACCGGCCGCAGTTCTACTTCCGCACCACCGACGTGACCGGCGTTGTGCATCTGCCCGAAGGCACCGAGATGGTGATGCCGGGCGACAACATCGCGATGGAAGTGCACCTCATCGTGCCGATCGCGATGGAAGAAAAGCTCCGTTTCGCGATCCGTGAAGGTGGCCGCACTGTCGGCGCCGGCGTCGTCGCAAGCATCATCGAGTAAGAGTGGACAACAGCGGTAGCGGACGGGATCTTCTGTTCGCTACCACCGCTCGCTATTCGCAATAAGCGACGAAGAAAGAGACAACGGCAATGAACGGCCAAAATATTCGCATCCGGCTCAAGGCGTTCGACCATCGAATCCTCGATACGTCGACCCGCGAGATCGTGAATACGGCGAAACGCACCGGTGCCCAGGTTCGCGGACCCATTCCGCTGCCGACCCGCATCGAGAAGTTCACCGTCAACCGTTCGCCGCACGTCGACAAGAAGAGCCGCGAGCAATTCGAGATGCGCACTCACAAGCGCCTTCTCGATATTGTCGACCCGACCCCGCAGACCGTCGATGCTTTGATGAAGCTCGATCTGGCCGCCGGTGTCGACGTCGAGATCAAGCTCTAAGATTTTTTGGATCGTCCGAAGTTAGCGGACAGAAAGAACAGGAAGCACGCCGATGCGCTCCGGAGTGATCGCACAAAAGGTCGGGATGACGCGGGTCTTTACGGAGACCGGCGAACATATCCCAGTGACCGTGCTGAAGCTGGGCAATTGCCAGGTGCTGGGACATCGCACGACCGAGAAGAACGGTTACGTCGCGCTGCAGCTCGGTTCCGGTGCCCGCAAGACCGTCTATCTGCCGAAGGCAGAGCGCGGCCAGTTTGCGGTGTCGAAGGTCGAGCCCAAGCGGAAGGTTACCGAGTTTCGCGTGTCGGAAGACGCGCTGATCCCGGTGGGCGCCGAAATTCAGGCGGACCATTTCGTGGTCGGCCAGTTCGTCGACGTCACCGGCACCTCGGTCGGTAAGGGTTTCGCCGGCGGCATGAAGCGCTGGAATTTCGGCGGTCTGCGCGCCACCCACGGCGTCTCGGTGTCGCATCGTTCGATCGGTTCGACCGGCGGACGTCAGGATCCCGGCAAGACCTTCAAGAACAAGAAGATGCCCGGTCATATGGGTGTCGACCGCATCACCACGCTCAATCTGCGTGTGGTGCAGACCGACGTCGAGCGCGGCCTGATCCTCGTCGAAGGCGCCGTTCCCGGCTCCAAGGGCGGATGGATATCGGTGCGCGACGCCGTCAAGAAGCCGTTGCCGAAGGACGCGCCGAAGCCCGGCAAGTTCAAGGTCGCCGGCGGCGAGCAGGCAGCGCAAGCGCCGGCCGAGCAGGAGGGCGCGTGAGATGGAACTGAAAGTCACGACCCTTGAAGGCAAAGAGGCTGGCTCGGTCCAGCTTTCCGACGAGATTTTCGGCCTGGAGCCGCGCAAGGATATTATCCAGCGCTGCGTCAATTGGCAGCTCGCCAAGCGTCAGGCCGGCACGCACAAGGCGCAGGGTCGCGCCGATGTGTGGCGTACCGGCAAGAAGATGTACAAGCAGAAGGGCACCGGCGGTGCTCGTCACGGTTCGGCCCGCGTGCCGCAGTTCCGCGGCGGTGGCCGTGCGTTCGGTCCGGTCGTGCGCTCGCATGCCTTTGCCCTGCCGAAGAAGGTTCGGGCGCTGGCGCTTCGTCATGCTCTGTCCGCCAAGGCCAAGGATGGCGGCCTGATCGTGATTGAATCGGCGACGCTCGAGGCGGCCAAGACCAAGGCCCTGATCGGGCACTTCTCGGGTCTCGGCCTGACCAACGCGCTGATCATCGACGGCGCCGAGTTGCACAACGGTTTCGCCGTTGCGGCGCGCAACATTCCGAACATCGACGTGCTGCCGATCCAGGGCATCAACGTCTATGACATTCTGCGTCGCCATAAACTGGTGCTGACCAAGTCGGCGGTGGATGCGTTGGAGGCGCGCTTCAAATGAAGAATATCGATCCGCGCCATTACGACATCATCGTTGCTCCGGTCGTGACCGAAAAGGCAACGGTTGCGTCCGAGCACAACAAGGTCGTGTTCAAGGTCGCCGGCAAGGCGACCAAGCCGCAAATCAAGGAAGCCGTCGAGAAGCTGTTCGACGTCAAGGTCAAGAGCGTGAACACGTTGGTGCGCAAGGGCAAGACCAAGGTGTTCCGCGGCAATTTCGGTTCGCAGTCGGACGTGAAGCGGGCGATCGTGACCCTCGAAGAGGGCCACCGCATCGACGTCACGACCGGACTATAAGGCGATACAGCGATGGCATTGAAAACTTACAATCCCACGACGCCGGGCCAGCGCCAGCTGGTGATGGTCGATCGTTCGGCCCTCTACAAGGGCAAGCCCGTCAAGGCGTTGACCGAGGGCAAGATCAGCAATGGCGGCCGGAACAACACCGGACGCATCACGGTTCGCTTCCGCGGCGGTGGCCACAAGAAGGCCTACCGGATGGTTGATTTCAAGCGCAACAAGGTCGACGTTCCCGCGACCGTGGAGCGGCTGGAATATGATCCGAACCGCACCGCGTTCCTCGCGCTGATCAAGTATTCGGACGGCGAGCAGGCCTATATCCTGGCGCCGCAGCGGTTGGCCGCTGGCGATGTCGTGGTCGCCGGCAACTATGTCGACGTCAAGCCCGGCAACGTGATGCCGCTCGGCAACATGCCGGTTGGCACCATCATCCACAATATCGAGATGAAGATCGGCAAGGGCGGCCAGATTGCGCGTTCCGCCGGCACCTATGCGCAGATCGTCGGCCGCGACCAGGACTACGTCATTCTGCGCCTGAACTCGGGCGAGCAGCGCCTGGTGCACGGCCGTTGCCGCGGCACCATCGGCGCCGTCTCCAACCCCGATCACATGAATATCTCGATCGGCAAGGCCGGCCGCACCCGCTGGCTGGGCTGGCGTCCGCATAACCGCGGCGTCGTCATGAACCCGATCGATCACCCGCACGGCGGCGGCGAAGGCCGCACCTCGGGCGGCCGCCACCCGGTGACCCCGTGGGGCAAGCCGACCAAGGGCAAGAAGACCCGTTCGAATAAGTCGACCAACAGATTCATTCTCTTAAGCCGCCACAAGCGGAAGAAGTAAGGAACGCCGGACATGGTTCGTTCAGTCTGGAAAGGCCCGTTCGTCGAAGGCTCTCTGCTCAAGAAAGCAGATGCCGCGCGTGCGTCCGGCCGTCACGACGTCATCAAGATCTGGAGCCGCCGCTCGACCATCCTGCCGCAATTCGTCGGCCTGGTCTTCGGCGTCTACAACGGCCAGAAGCATGTGCCGGTATCGGTCAACGAGGAAATGGTGGGTCACAAGTTCGGCGAGTTCTCGCCGACCCGTACCTTCCATGGCCATTCTGGCGACAAGAAAGCCAAGAAGGCTTGAGGAATAAGCGATGAGCAAACCAAAGCGCGAACGTGTCCTCGCGGACAACGAGGCCAAGGCGGTAGCCCGGATGCTGCGCGTCAGCCCGCAGAAGCTCAATCTTGTCGCGCAGTTGATTCGCGGCCGGAAGGCTTCGGCGGCGCTCGCCGACCTGCAGTTCTCGCGCAAGCGGATCGCGGTCGACGTCAAGAAGTGCCTGGAGTCGGCGATCGCCAACGCCGAAAACAACCACGACCTCGAGGTCGACGATCTGGTCGTCGCCGAGGCTCATGTCGGCAACGGCATCGTGATGAAGCGTTTTGCGCCGCGCGGCCGTGGCCGCTCGGGCCGTGTGTTCAAACCGTTCTCGCACCTGACCATCGTGGTTCGTCAGGTCGAGGCCGAGGCTGGCGCTTAAGGCGCGGGAGAAGACGATGGGTCAAAAGATCAATCCAATCGGACTGCGTCTCGGTATCAACCGGACATGGGATTCCCGTTGGTTCGCCGGCAAGAACGAATACGGCAAGCTGCTGCATGAGGACGTCAGGATCCGCGAGATCCTGCACAAGGAGCTCAAGCAGGCGGCGGTCGCCCGCATCGTGATCGAGCGTCCGCACAAGAAGTGCCGCGTGACGATCCATTCGGCGCGTCCTGGCGTCGTGATCGGCAAGAAGGGCGCCGACATCGACAAGCTGCGCAAGCGGGTTGCCGATATCACGGCTTCCGACGTCGTCATCAACATCGTCGAGATCCGCAAGCCGGAACTGGACGCCACCCTGGTCGCCGAATCGATCGCGCAGCAGCTCGAGCGCCGCGTCGCGTTCCGCCGCGCCATGAAGCGGGCGGTTCAGTCGGCGATGCGTCTCGGTGCCGAAGGCATTCGTATCAACTGCTCGGGCCGTCTCGGCGGCGCCGAAATCGCGCGCATGGAATGGTATCGCGAAGGCCGCGTGCCGCTGCACACGCTGCGCGCCGACATCGATTACGGCGTCGCGACCGCGTTCACCACGTTCGGCACCTGCGGCGTCAAGGTCTGGATCTTCAAGGGCGAAATCCTCGAGCACGATCCGATGGCCCAGGACAAGAAGATGGCTGAAGGCGACAATACCCGGCCGCGCCGCGACGCTGCGTGAGACAATAGAGAAGGTTTGAGGGCGTAAGCCATGATGCAACCAAAGAAAACGAAGTTCCGGAAGGCGCATAAGGGCCGTATCCACGGCGTCGCGACTTCGGGCGCAACGTTGTCGTTCGGTCAGTTCGGCCTGAAGGCGATGGCGCCCGAGCGCCTCACCGCCCGTCAGATCGAAGCCGCGCGCCGCGCGCTGACCCGTCACATGAAGCGCGCCGGCCGCGTGTGGATCCGTATCTTTCCGGACCTGCCGGTGTCGAAGAAGCCCGCCGAAGTCCGCATGGGCTCCGGCAAGGGTACGCCGGAATTGTGGGTGGCGCGGGTCAAGCCGGGCCGTGTGATCTTCGAGATCGACGGCGTGAACGTGCAGACCGCGAAGGAAGCGCTGTCGCTGGCGGCTGCGAAACTGCCGATCAAGACGCGCTTCGTCGCGCGCATCGCGGAGTGATTGATATGGCCGAGATGAAAACCGCCGATATCCGCGCCATGAGCGAGGATCAGAGAGAGGATGCCGTCCTCAACCTGAAGAAGGAACGCTTCAACCTGCGTTTCCAGCGCGCCACCGGGCAGCTGGAGAACACCTCGCGGCTGCGTGAAGCCCGCCGCGATATCGCCCGCATCAAGACCATCGCCGCGCAAGCGCGCGCGAAGAAGAAGTAAGAGGCCGGATATGCCGAAACGTACCCTTCAAGGCGTGGTCGTCAGCGACAAGCAAGCCAAGACGGTGGTGGTGCGCGTCGATCGCCGCTTCACCCACCCGATCTACAAGAAGACGATCCGTCGCTCGAAAAACTATCACGCGCACGACGAGAACAACGAGTTCAAGCCGGGCGACATGGTGTGGATCGAGGAAAGCAAGCCGATCTCGAAGCTGAAGCGCTGGACCGTGGTCCGGGGCGAACAGAAGAAAACGGCCTGACGCTCGTTCGGCCTGGCCGGACGAACTCGGGAAAATTTTAAGGCGCTAATTCGAGCGCATCAGAAAGAGGACTAGGTGCATCAATGATTCAGATGCAGACCAACCTCGACGTGGCCGACAATTCAGGCGCACGCCGTGTCATGTGCATCAAGGTGCTCGGGGGCTCCAAGCGCCGCTATGCCACCGTCGGTGACGTCATTGTCGTGTCGATCAAGGAAGCGATTCCGCGCGGCAAGGTGAAGAAGGGCGACGTGATGAAGGCCGTCGTGGTGCGAGTCCGCAAGGACATCCGCCGCGCCGACGGCTCGGTCATCCGTTTCGACCGCAACGCCGCCGTGCTGATCAACAACCAGTCGGAGCCGGTCGGCACCCGTATCTTCGGGCCGGTGCCGCGCGAGCTGCGCGCCAAGAACCACATGAAGATCATTTCGCTTGCGCCGGAGGTGCTGTGATGGCTGCCAAGATCCGGAAGGGTGACAAGGTCATCGTGCTGAGCGGCCGCGACAAGGGCCGTACCGGCGAAGTATTCGAGGTGCGTCCCAGCGAGAACAAGGCGCTGGTGCGCGGCGTCAACATGGTGAAGCGTCACCAGAAGCAGACCCAGGCCCAGGAAGGCGGCATCGTCTCCAAGGAGGCGCCGATCCACCTGTCCAACGTCGCCTATGTCGGCAAGGACGGCAAACCGACCCGCGTGGGCTTCAAGATTCAGGCTGATGGCAAGAAGGTACGGATTGCCAAGAGCTCGGGAGCAGAGATCGATGGCTGAGACCGCTTATGTGCCGCGCCTGCGCGCGGAGTATGACAAGAGCATCCGCAGCAAGCTGACCGAACAGTTCGGCTATGCCAACGTCATGCAGGTGCCGCGCCTCGACAAGGTCGTCCTCAACATGGGCGTCGGCGAGGCCGTCAACGACCGCAAAAAGGCCGAGACCGCCGCCGCCGATCTGGCGCTGATCGCGGGCCAGAAGGCGATCGTGACCTATTCGCGCGTCGCGATCGCGACCTTCAAGCTGCGTGAGAACCAGCCGATCGGCTGCAAGGTCACGCTGCGCAAGGCCAAGATGTACGAGTTCATCGACCGTCTGATCAACGTGGCGCTGCCGCGCGTGCGCGACTTCCGCGGCCTCAACCCGAAGAGCTTCGACGGCCGCGGCAACTATTCGCTCGGCATCAAGGAGCACATCATTTTCCCCGAAATCGACTTCGACAAGGCCGGGGAAACATGGGGCATGGACGTCACGGTCTGCACCACGGCAGCCACCGACGACGAGGCGCGTGCCTTGTTGACCGCTTTCAATTTCCCGTTCCGGCAGTGAGACGCAGGTAAAGCCTCTCAAACGCGGAAACCCAGGAGCCAAGCATGGCAAAGAAGAGTTCGATCGAGAAGAACAACCGGCGCAAGCGGATGACCAAGAATGCCGCCCCGCAGCGCGCGAAGTTGAAGGCGATCATCGCCGACAAGACCAAGCCGATGGAAGAGCGGTTCGCCGCGACGCTGAAGCTTGCCGAGATGCCGCGCAATTCGTCGGCGACCCGGATCCGCAACCGTTGCGAACTGACCGGCCGTCCGCGCTCGATCTATCGCAAGAACAAGCTTTCCCGCATCGCGCTGCGTGAACTCGGCTCCAAGGGCCTGGTTCCCGGGCTCGTGAAGTCGAGCTGGTAAGGGGGGTCGTCAGATGTCAACGCACGATCCGATCAGCGATCTCATCACCCGCATCCGCAATGCGCAGATGCGTTCCAAGTCCAAGGTCTCGACCCCGGGGTCGAAGATGCGCGCCAGCGTGCTCGAAGTGCTGAAGTCCGAGGGTTATATCCGCGGCTATGCCAGCGTCGAACACTCGTCCGGCCGCAGCGAACTCGAGATCGAGCTGAAATATTTCGACGGCGAGCCTGTGATTCGCGAGATCGAGCGGGTTTCGAAGCCGGGACGGCGGGTTTACGCCTCGGTGAAGAACCTGCCGCGTGTCAACAACGGTCTCGGCATCTCGGTGTTGTCGACGCCGAAGGGAATCATGGCTGACCACGAAGCGCGCGACGCGAACGTGGGCGGCGAAATTCTCTTCACGGTGTTCTGAGGAAGGATTTTAGCCATGTCACGAGTTGGCAAACGGCCCGTAACGATCCCGTCCGGTGTGACGGCGACCGTTGAGGGGCAGACGGTGAAGATGAAGGGCCCGAAGGGCCAGCTTCAGTTCATCGTGCATGACGATGTCGAAGTGAAGTTCGAGAACGGCGCGGTCAAGGTTGCGCCGCGGCTCGAGACCAACCGCGCGCAGGCGATGTACGGCACCGCGCGCGCCCAGGTCGCGAACCTGGTCGAGGGCGTCACCAAGGGTTTTGAGAAGAAGCTCGAAATCACCGGCGTCGGTTACCGCGCCGCCCTGCAGGGCAAGAACCTGCAGCTCGCGCTCGGTTACAGCCACGACGTCGTCTACGCGATCCCGGAAGGCATCACCATCGTGGTGCCGAAGCCGACCGAGATCACCATCACCGGCAACGATTCCCAGCGCGTCGGCCAGGTTGCGGCCGAGATCCGCGCCTATCGTCCGCCGGAGCCCTACAAGGGCAAGGGCGTGAAGTACGCCAACGAATTCATCTTCCGCAAGGAAGGCAAGAAAAAGTAACGGAGCCGGTCATGTCACTCAAGGTTACAAATGCCCGGCGCAAGCAACGCGTGAGGCTGTCGTTGCGCCGGTCCGCCAACGGACGTCCGCGTCTGTCGGTATTCCGCTCGTCCAAGCACATCTACGCCCAGGTCATCGATGACCTGAAGGGCGAGACGCTGGCTTCGGCGTCGTCGCTGGAGAAGGCGATGCGCGAGAGCGGCAATACGGGCGCCAACATCGATGCGGCCAAGGCCGTCGGCAAGCTGCTGGCGGAACGCGCCGTGAAGAACGGCGTCACCGAAGTGGTGTTCGATCGCGGCGGCTATCTCTATCACGGGCGCGTCAAGGCGCTCGCGGATGCCGCCCGCGAAAGCGGACTGAGCTTCTAAGGCTCGGCTTCGAAAAGAATTTGGTTTTGAACGGACACGAGGAAAGAGGCGTCAGCCTCCCAGAGATTGGAAAACACCATGGCAGGTGAACGCGAACGCGGCGGACGCGAACGTAGCAGGGATCGCGAGGAGCGCGACAGCGAGTTCGTCGACAAGCTCGTCCACATCAATCGCGTGGCGAAGGTCGTCAAGGGCGGCAAGCGCTTCGGCTTTGCAGCACTGGTGGTGATCGGCGACCAGAAGGGCCGCGTCGGATTCGGCCACGGCAAGGCGCGCGAAGTTCCGGAGGCGATCCGCAAGGCGACCGAGTCGGCCAAGCGCAATCTGACGCGCGTCGCATTGCGCGAAGGCCGCACGCTGCATCACGATATCGCCGGCCGCCACGGAGCGGGCCGCGTCTATCTGCGCGCAGCGCCGGCCGGTACCGGCATCATCGCCGGCGGTCCGATGCGCGCGGTGTTCGAAACGCTCGGCATCCAGGACGTGGTGGCGAAGTCGATCGGCTCGTCGAATCCCTACAACATGGTTCGCGCCACCTTCGACGCGCTGAAGCATCAGGATTCGCCGCGTTCGGTGGCGGCACGCCGCAACATCAAGGTGTCCACGCTGCAGTCGCGCCGCGTCGGCGGCGACGCCGAAGTGGTGGCTGAGTAAACAACAGGCGCGTCGCAGCGCTTTTCGGAGTTATTGTCATGGCCAACGCCGCAAAGATGATCAAGGTCGAGCAGACCGGCAGCGCAATCCGCCGCCACCACTCGCAGCGTGCGACGCTGATCGGCCTCAAGCTCAACAAGATCGGCCGCGTTACCGAATTGCAGGACACGCCTGCGGTTCGCGGCATGATCGCCAAGGTTCAACATCTCGTCCGCGTCGTCGGCGAGTAGTCGTAGAAACAAGGAGACAGGGCGATGAAGCTCAGCGATATCGCCGACAATGCCGGCTCGCGCAAGAAGCGCATGCGCGTCGGCCGTGGCATCGGTTCGGGCAAGGGCAAGCAGGCCGGCCGCGGCGGCAAGGGCCAGACCGCGCGTTCGGGCGTGCGCATCAAGGGTTTCGAAGGCGGCCAGATGCCGCTGCATCGGCGGTTGCCGAAGCGCGGCTTCACCAACATCTTCAAGCTCGACTTTGCCGAGATCAATCTAGACCGGCTGCAGGAGGCGATCGACGCCAAGCTGCTCGATGCCGGTTCCACCATCAATGCCGAATCGCTGGTGAAGTCGGGCACGCTGCGCCGCGCCAAGGATGGCGTGCGGCTGCTCGGCCGGGGTGAACTCAAGGCCAAGCTGACCATCGAGGTTCACGGCGCTTCGAAATCCGCCATTGCCGCGGTCGAAAAGGCCGGCGGCACGGTGAAGATCCTGGCTCCGGCCAAGAAGGACGAAGGCGAGGCGGCGTAACATCTGCGTCATCGCCCGCTGGCCGCGGCTAATCCGCGTACAGAACGATGGACTTATCGTAGCCGAGCACCAAATAATGTCCGGCGTCTGCCGATAGCTCAGGGGCGTCGGCGCGAGGGCGGCGGGAGAAAGCCAAGACATGGTCTCAGCAGCAGAACAACTTGCGGCAAACCTCAATTTCGGCGCTCTGGCCAAAGCCGACGAACTGAAGAAGCGCATCTGGTTCACACTGGGTGCGCTGCTTGTTTATCGGCTCGGTACCTATATCCCGTTGCCCGGCATCGACCCCAATATCTGGGAGCAGGTGTTCAAGTCGCAGGCCGGCGGCATCCTCGGCATGTTCAACATGTTCGCCGGCGGCGGTATCCACCGCATGGCGATTTTCGCCTTGAACATCATGCCGTATATCTCGGCCTCCATCATCATCCAGCTTCTGACCACGGTTTCGCCGCAGCTCGAGGCCCTGAAGAAGGAAGGCGAGGCCGGCCGCAAGACGCTGAACCAGTACACCCGCTATCTGACGGTGATCCTGGCCGCGTTCCAGTCCTACGGCATCGCCGTCGGCCTCGAGGGCGCCGGTAATGTGGTCAGCGATCCCGGCCTGTTCTTCCGTCTCTCGACCGCGATCACGCTGACCGGCGGCACCATGTTCCTGATGTGGCTCGGCGAGCAGATCACCTCGCGCGGCATCGGCAACGGTATTTCGCTGATCATCCTCTCCGGCATCGTCGCCGAGCTGCCGTCGGCGCTCGCCAACATGCTGGAACTCGGCCGCCAGGGCGCGCTGTCGACCGGCCTGATCCTGGTCGTGATCGTGATGGCGGTCGCCGTGATCGCCTTCATCGTGTTCATGGAACGCGCGCAGCGCCGGCTTCTGATCCAGTATCCGAAGCGCCAGGTCGGCAACAAGATGTTCGAGGGCCAGTCCTCGCATCTGCCGCTCAAGCTCAACACTTCGGGCGTGATCCCGCCGATCTTCGCGTCCTCGCTGCTGCTGCTGCCGACCACGGTGGCGAATTTCAACGCCGGCAAGGGCCCGGAATGGTTCCAGTGGATCACGACCCAGCTCGGCCACGGCCGTCCGCTGTTCCTGATTCTGTATCTGGCGCTGATCGTGTTCTTTGCGTTCTTCTACACCGCGATCGTGTTCAACCCGACCGAGACCGCGGACAATCTGAAGAAGCATGGCGGCTTCATCCCCGGCATCCGTCCCGGCGAACGCACCGCCGAATATATCGACTACGTGCTGTCGCGCATCACGGTGCTGGGCGCGATCTACCTCGCGATCGTCTGTCTGATTCCCGAAATTCTGATTTCCTACGCCTCGGTGCCGTTCTACTTTGGCGGCACCTCGCTGTTGATCGTCGTCAGCGTGACGATGGATACGGTGGCGCAGGTGCAGGGCTATCTGCTCGCCCATCAGTATGAGGGGCTGATCAGGAAATCCAAGCTCAGGGGCCGCCGCCGCTGATTGGCGGCCTGAAGCTCAAAACACGGGTGTGCGGTATTCGCTCACCAAGCCGGGGGGCGACTAGTCATGAGATTGATCCTGTTGGGACCGCCTGGCTCGGGCAAGGGGACCCAGGCGCAGCGCCTTGTCCACAAGCATGGCATCGTCCAGCTCTCGACCGGCGAAATGCTGCGCGCCGCGGTTGCCGCGGGTACGCCCGTCGGCATGCAGGCCAAGGAAATCATGTCCAATGGTGGGCTGGTGCCGGACGAGGTCGTGGTCGGGATCATTTCCGACCGGCTCGACCTGCCTGACGCCAGGAGGGGGTTCATCCTCGACGGCTTTCCGCGCACGGTGCCGCAGGCAGCCGCGCTCGACGAACTCCTGAAGAAAAAGCATCTTAAGCTCGATGCGGTGGTCGAACTTCGCGTCAACGAAAGCGCGCTGCTCGAGCGGGTCGAAACCCGGGCCGCGGAGACGCGTGCGCGGGGCGAGGAAGTGCGAATCGATGACACCCCGGAGGTGTTGACCAACCGCCTCGCCCAATACCGCGCCCTGACCGAGCCGCTGATTCACTACTATTCCGAAAAGCGGAAGCTGTTGACCGTCGATGGTATGATGACCATCGAACACGTCACCCGGGAAATCAACCGAATCCTCGCCGCGATCGGCGCCGTGGAACCCAAGCCGGTGGCCGCTGCGCCGGCCAAGCGGGCCGCTGGCGCCGCCAGGACCGGGGGCGGAGCAACCGCCAAGAAAGCCGCAAAGACCACCAAAAAGGCCGGGAAAGCCGGGAAACCGGCCTCCAAGGGGACTAAAAAGCCCTCCAAGGCTGCCAAGAAGCCTGCCAAGAAGACGGTGAAGAAGGCGGCCAAAAAGACGGCAAAGAAACCGGCGAAAAAGGTCACGAAAAGGCGAGCTAAGCGATAGCAGCGGTTGACGAAACCGAGTTGAATCCTTTAATAAGCCCCGCATCCAAGTCGGATAGTTTCAGACGATGCCGGGCCCCGGGGAATCTGAGGGGACGGGCGTCGTGTTCGCGTTTGCGGACACCGGCCCGAGAACAGCAAGAACTTAAAGCCCGGTCCGCGAGGGACCGGCGACAGGAGAGAAGTCCGTGGCCCGTATTGCCGGCGTGAATATCCCAACCAACAAGCGCGTCCTGATCGCGCTCCAGTACATCCATGGCATCGGCCAGAAGAACGCGGCCGAGATCATCGAGAAGGTGAAGATCCCCGAGGATCGCCGCGTCAGCCAGCTCAGCGACCAGGAAGTGCTGCAGATCCGCGAAGTGATCGACCGCGACTATCTGGTCGAGGGCGATCTTCGTCGTGAGGTCGGCATCAACATCAAGCGTCTGATGGACCTCGGCTGCTATCGCGGCTTGCGCCATCGCCGCGGCTTGCCGGTGCGCGGTCAGCGCACCCACACCAATGCGCGCACGCGCAAGGGTCCGGCCAAGTCGATCGCCGGCAAGAAGAAGTAGTTTTTCGAATAGCGAGTAGGGAGTGGCGAATGGTTCTATTCGCTACTCGCCCTTCGCTGCTCGCGTTTTTAGGTGTAGCCGCTGGCATTACGGCGGCGTTTGAGATCACAGGAAAGGTTTTGGAATGGGCAAGGAAGCCACCCGCGTACGCCGCCGCGAACGCAAGAACATCGCCTCCGGCATCGCGCACGTGAATTCGTCGTTCAACAACACGACCATCACCATCACCGACGCGCAGGGCAACACCATTGCCTGGTCGTCGGCCGGCACGATGGGCTTCAAGGGTTCGCGCAAGTCGACTCCGTATGCGGCCCAGGTTGCAGCCGAAGATGTTTCCAAGAAGGCGCAGGAACACGGCATGCGCACGCTGGAAGTGGAAGTTGCCGGCCCCGGTTCGGGCCGCGAATCGGCGCTTCGTGCGCTGCAGGCGGCGGGCTTCACCGTCACATCGATCCGCGACGTGACCACGATCCCGCACAATGGCTGCCGTCCGCGCAAGCGCCGGCGGGTTTGATATTCGATCGCGGGCGATTTTTCGCCCGCGATTGTTTTTGGAATTTGTAAAGCGCGGACTGATCCGCGATCTCCAACGCCAGTAGCGGGCCATCGACCGGCCCAAATGACTGGCCCATGGGTGACACAGTGACGATCCAGAAAAATTGGCAAGAACTTATTCGACCGAACAAGTTGCAGATCGCGCCGGGCACCGACGCGACCCGGTTTGCGACCGTTGTCGCCGAGCCGCTCGAGCGCGGCTTCGGCCAGACGCTCGGTAACGCGCTGCGCCGCATTCTGTTGTCCTCGCTGCAGGGCGCTGCGGTGCAGTCGGTGCACATCGACGGCGTGCTGCACGAGTTCTCCTCGATCGCGGGCGTTCGCGAGGACGTCACCGACATCGTGCTCAACATCAAGGACATCTCGATCAAGATGCAGGGCGAAGGCCCCAAGCGCATGGTCGTGAAGAAGCAGGGCCCGGGTGTCGTCACCGCCGGCGACATCCAGACCGTCGGCGATGTCGTGGTGCTCAATCCCGACCTGCAGATCTGCACGCTGGACGAGGGCGCGGAAATCCGCATGGAATTCACCGTTGCCGCCGGCAAGGGCTACGTCGCCGCCGAGCGTAACCGTCCCGAGGACGCGCCGATCGGCCTGATCCCGGTCGACAGCCTGTTCTCGCCGGTCCGCAAGGTCTCCTACAAGGTCGAGAACACCCGCGAGGGCCAGATCCTCGACTACGACAAGCTGACCATGACGATCGAGACCAATGGTGCGATCACGCCGGAAGACGCGGTGGCCTATGCCGCCCGCATCCTGCAGGATCAGCTCAACGTGTTCGTGAACTTCGAAGAGCCGCGCAAGGAAGTGGCGCAGGAGATCATCCCCGATCTTGCCTTCAACCCGGCGTTCCTCAAGAAGGTCGACGAACTCGAACTGTCGGTGCGTTCGGCAAACTGCCTGAAGAACGACAACATCGTCTACATCGGCGATCTCGTGCAGAAGTCGGAAGCGGAAATGCTGCGCACCCCGAACTTCGGCCGCAAGTCGCTGAACGAGATCAAGGAAGTGCTGGCCCAGATGGGTCTGCATCTCGGCATGGAAGTGCCGGGCTGGCCGCCGGAGAATATCGACGAGTTGGCCAAGCGCTTCGAGGATCATTACTGATTGAACGATGACGGTAGTGGCCATCCCGGCCACTACATTGGGCGAACGCAGGCGGCCCACCTGAGCAAATAGTCCGACGAACCGTCGCGACGGAACGAGTATTGAGGAATATAAAATGCGTCACGGCAAGGTTCATCGGAAGCTCAACCGCACCGCCGAGCATCGGCGCGCGATGTTCGCCAATATGTGCGCGGCGCTGATCAAGCACGAGCAGATCGTCACCACGCTGCCGAAGGCCAAGGAACTGCGCCCGATCGTGGAAAAGCTGGTCACGCTCGGCAAGAAGGGCGGCCTCTCGATGCGCCGCCAGGCGATCTCCGAGATGCGCGACAAGGATCAGGTCCGCAAGCTGTTCGACGTATTGGCGACCCGCTACAAGGACCGCCAGGGCGGTTATACCCGCATCATCAAGGCCGGCTTCCGCTACGGCGACAACGCCCCGATGGCCGTGATCGAATTCGTCGACCGCGACGTCGATGCCAAGGGCCTGGACTCCGGTCCAGTGCAGGAAAAGTCCGCCGAAGCGGCGTAAGCCTTTCTCGGATTGGTTTTCAAAAGCGGCGCCTCGGGCGCCGCTTTTTTGTTTCGTGACGACGTTGGAGTTGTGCCAGCTATGCCGGCTGGGCAATTGCGGCCGCGTGTGGCGCTTCCGATATCTCCGTCATCACAGATGGAGACGGCACATGAATATCGACCTTTCGGGAAAGACCGCGCTGGTGACGGGCTCGACCTCCGGCATCGGGCACGCGATCGCAAAAGGCCTTGCCGCGACCGGCGCCAGCGTGGTGGTCAACGGACGGACGCAAGCCAAGGTCGACGCCGCGGCGGCGGGCCTAGCCAAGGCGGTAACCGGAGCCAAGGTCCGCGGCATCGCCGCCGATGTCTCGACCGCTGCCGGATGCGAGGCCCTGGTGGCGGCGCTGCCGCAGGTCGACATCCTCATCAACAATGCCGGGATTTTCGAGCCGAAGGGTTTTCTCGACATCCCCGACGAGGACTGGAGCCGCTTCTTCGATGTCAATGTGATGTCGGGGGTGCGGCTGGCGCGCGCCTATCTGCCTGACATGCTCAAGCGGAATTGGGGCCGAATCGTTTTCATCTCGTCGGAATCCGCACTGAACATCCCGAAGGAAATGATCCACTACGGCATGACCAAGACCGCGCAGCTCGCGGTCTCGCGGGGGCTCGCCGAAATGACCCGCGGCACCGCGGTGACGGTCAATTCGGTATTGCCGGGACCAACCATGTCGGAGGGCGTTGAAACCTTCGTCAAGGATCTCGCAAAGCAAAACGGCCAGTCGGTGGAAGAGGCGGCGTCGCAGTTTGTAAAACAGTTCCGGCCGACCTCGCTGCTGCAGCGCTTTGCCAGCGTGGAAGAGATCGCCAACATGGTGGTCTACATCGCCTCGAAGCAAGCCTCGGCCACCAACGGCGCCGCGCTCCGCGCCGAAGGCGGTATCGTCCAGACCATCGCGTGAGGTGAGGCGATGTCGGCCTATGTGATCTCCGAAGTCGACGTAAGGGACGCCGCGGGCTTTGAGGCCTATCGCACCATCGCCGCCAAGGCGATCGCGCAATATGGCGGCCGCTATCTGGTCCGCGGCGGCGCCGCCAACGTGGCCGAAGGTGGCCCGCCGCCGAAGAACATCATCGTCGTCGATTTTCCCTCGATGGAGCGCCTGCGCGAATGGTACGCCTCGCCGGAATACGCCGAGGCGCTGAAGGTGCGGCGAACCGCATTGGAGCGGCGTCTGATTTTTGTCGAGGGCGTGGCGACGGCATAGTTCTTCATTTTCCGTCATGGCCGGGCTTGTCCCGGCCATCCACGTCTTCCTGCTTCGCTGCACGCGAAGTCGTGGATGCCCGGGACAAGCCCGGGCATGACGAGGCGGATGGAGAGACGCTTACCACTCCTCCAGCACGATCTTGCCGCGCGATTTGCCGCTTTCCAAAAGCGCGTGCGCGCGCTTGAGGTTCGCTGCGTTGATCGTCCCAAACGTCTGATCCAGTGTGGTGCGCAGCACACCCTTGTCGATGAGGTCGGCGACGTCGTTGAGCAGCATGTGCTGGCCGATCATGTCCGGCGTCTGGAACGAGGAGCGGGTGAACATGGATTCCCAGTGGATCGAAACCGCCTTGCCCTTGAAGGCGCTGACATTGAATTCCGGGGGATCGTCGATCAGACCAAACTTGCCCTGCGGCGCGATGAAGTCGGCGATTCCCTTGTAGTGCTGGTCGGTGTAGGTCAGGCTGGCGACCAGGCCCACCGGCGGCAGTTTCAGTTTTTCGATCTGCTCTTTCATCGGCTTCGCGTGATCGATGACGGCATGGGCGCCGAGATCGAGGCACCATTTTTGCGATTCCGGCCGCGTTGCGGTGGCGACCACGGTCAGGCCCGTGAGGCGGCGCGCGAGCTGGGTCAGGATCGAGCCGACGCCGCCGGCGCCGCCGGTGATCAAAAGCGTGCGCGGGTCGACGCTCTTGCCGGGCACGGCGCCGAGGCGATCGAACAGCAATTCCCAGGCGGTGATCGAGGTCAGCGGCAATGCTGCGGCCTGCGCGAACGACAGCGATTTCGGCTTCTTGCCGACGATGCGCTCGTCGACGAGATGAAACTCCGAATTGGTGCCCTGGCGCAGGATCGATCCGGCGTAAAATACTTCGTCGCCCGGCTTGAAGAGGCTGACGTCGGGGCCGACGGCATCGACGATTCCGGCGGCGTCATAGCCCAAAATCTTGGTCTCGCCCTCGGGCGGTGCGGCGCGCTTGCGGACCTTGTAGTCGACCGGGTTGGCGGAGATCGCCTTCACGGCGACCCTGACGTCGCGGCCCTTCGGCTCCGGTTTGGCGGCCTCGAAATCGATCAGTGCATCCGCTGCATCGATCGGCAGCGATTTTTTATATCCGACGGCCTTCATGCCCTGTCTCCATCTGCTGACGTCTGAAAAACGCTCTCCCGGGGTAATTGTCGCGCTGGCGTCAAAATGGCAAGTACTGTAAATTGAGGGATATAGTCCCTGTTTGGATACTATTGGAAAACACCCGGAAAAATCGCATGAAACGGCGGAATTTTGCCCATCGGCCCGGCTGCGCGGTGGAAGCAACGCTCGACCTGATCGATGGCAAGTGGAAGGGCGTCATCCTGTTCCACCTTCAGGCCGGCACCCAGCGCTTTGGTGAGTTGCGGCGGCGGATGCCCGGTATTACCCAGCGCATGCTCACAAAGCAGCTCCGCGCGCTGGAGGACGACGATCTCGTGATCCGCAAGGTCTATGCCGAGGTCCCGCCGCGGGTCGAATATACCCTGTCCGAGATCGGCGAGAGCTTGCGGCCGGTGATCGATACGTTGAAGGCATGGGGCGAGCGCCATCGGGAAAGGCTATCCTGCGCGCCGGTGCCGGCAACCATCAATGCGCCCGATCGCGCGGCATAGAGCATGATCCGGAAAAGTGGGCACCGGTTTTCCGAAAAGATCATGCTCAAACAAAGGTAACGGTTTCGCGTCCCGGTTTCCCTTCTCTCGCTGTTGGCTCGCGCCTATATCAAGGGCCACGAATTTCAGGATTTTCGCATGATGTTGATACGCTCTTTGGCTGTGCTGCTGGTTTCCGCGGTGGTCGCAACCCCGGCGCTGGCGCAGGATCGCCGTGTGCCGTCCTCGCCCGCGGAACTGCGAATGTCCTACGCGCCGATCGTGCAGCGCGTGCAGCCCGCGGTCGTCAACGTCTATGCCGCCAAGACCGTGCAGAACCGCAACCCGCTGCTGGACGATCCGATCTTCCGCCGCTTCTTCGGCGTACCCGGCCAGCAGCCGGAGCAGATGCAGCGTTCGCTCGGTTCGGGCGTGATGGTCGACGCGTCCGGTCTGGTCGTCACCAACAATCACGTCATCGAAGGCGCGGACCAGGTCAAGGTCTCGCTCGCCGACAAGCGCGAATACGAGGCCGAGATCGTGCTCAAGGACAGCCGCACCGATTTGGCTGTGCTGCGCCTGAAGGACACCAAGGAGAAGTTTCCGACCCTCGACTTCGCCAACTCGGATGAATTGCTGGTCGGCGACGTCGTGCTCGCAATCGGCAATCCCTTCGGCGTCGGCCAGACCGTTACGCACGGCATCATCTCGGCGCTGGCGCGCACCCAGGTCGGCATCACCGACTATCAGTTCTTCATCCAGACCGATGCGGCGATCAATCCCGGCAATTCCGGCGGCGCGCTGGTCGACATGACCGGCAAGCTCGCCGGCATCAACACCGCGATCTTCTCGCGCTCCGGCGGCTCGCAGGGCATCGGCTTTGCGATCCCCGCCAACATGGTGCGCGTCGTGGTGGCGTCCGCCAAGAGCGGCGGCAAGGCGGTCAAGCGCCCGTGGCTCGGCGCGCGGTTGCAGGCCGTGACGCCCGAAATCGCCGAGACCCTGGGCCTGAAGCTGCCGATCGGCGCGCTGGTCGCCAATGTCGCGCCGAACAGCCCGGCGTCGCGGGCAGGGCTGAAATTGTCGGATCTGATTGTCGCGATTGACGGCCAGGCGATCGACGATCCCAACGCGTTCGACTACCGCTTCGCCACCCGGCCGCTCGGCGGCACCGCACAGATCGACGTGCAGCGCGCCGGCAGGACCGTGAAGCTGACGGTGGCGCTGGAGACCGCGCCCGATACCAACCGCGATGAAATCGTGCTGACCGCGCGGTCGCCGTTCCAGGGCGCGAAGGTCGCCAACATCTCGCCTGCGGTGGCGGACGAACTGCATCTGGATGGGTCGACCGAAGGCGTCGTGGTGACCGATCTGGCCGACGATGGAACGGCCGCCAATGTCGGCTTCCAGAAGGGCGACATTATCCTGGCGGTGAATAATGAGAAGATCGCCAAAACCAGCGACCTCGACAAGGCTTCGAAGACGTCAGCTAGAGTCTGGCGCATCGTCCTGGTGCGCGGCGGGCAGCAGATCAACGTGACGCTGGGCGGATGAGCCCGAAGCAACCGCGCGAGGCCGCCAACCTCTTTGCCGCGGCAGGGATGGAGCAGGACGCCCCGCGTCCGCTGCCCGACCGGTTGCGCCCGCAGGCGCTGGCCGATGTCGTCGGACAGGATCACATCCTCGGCCCCGACGGCGCGCTGACGCGGATGCTGGAAACGCGCACGCTGGGCTCGCTGGTGTTCTGGGGACCGCCCGGCACCGGCAAGACCACGGTGGCGCGGCTGCTGGCGGACGCGACGGAGCTGCATTTCGAGCAGATTTCGGCGGTGTTTTCCGGCGTGGCCGATCTGAAAAAGGTGTTCGACGCCGCGCGCGCGCGCCGCGAGATGGGCAAGGGCACGCTGCTGTTCGTCGACGAGGTGCATCGTTTCAATCGGGCGCAGCAGGATTCCTTTCTGCCTGTGATGGAAGACGGCACCGTGGTGCTGGTCGGCGCCACCACCGAAAACCCGTCCTTCGAGCTCAACGCGGCGTTGTTGTCGCGGGCGCGCGTGCTGGTGTTTCATTCGCTGGATCCCGCCGCGGTCGAACAACTCTACGGCCATGCCGAAAAGGTCGAGGGCCGGAAACTGCCGCTCGATGCCGAGGCGCGCGCCGTGCTGGTGCGGATGGCCGATGGCGACGGCCGCGCCGCGCTGACGCTTGCCGAAGAAGTCTGGCGCGCCGCGCGCAAGGAGGAAATCTTTAACGCCGAGCAGTTGCAGGACATTCTGCAGCGCCGCGCGCCGATCTATGACAAATCGGCCGACGGCCATTACAACCTGATCTCGGCGCTGCATAAATCGGTGCGCGGCTCCGATCCGGATGCGGCGCTGTATTACCTCGCGCGCATGATGGATGCCGGCGAGGACCCGCTGTTCCTGGCGCGGCGCGTGGTGCGGATGGCGGTGGAGGACATTGGCCTCGCCGATCCGCAGGCGCTGGTGATCTGCAACGCCGCCAAGGACGCCTATGATTTCTTAGGCCACCCGGAAGGCGAGCTCGCGATCGCGCAGGCCGTGATCTATCTCGCCACCGCGCCGAAATCGAACGCCGCCTACATGGCGTTCGGTGCCGCGATGCGCGCGGCGAAGGAGGGCGGTTCGCTGCTGCCGCCAAAACACATTCTCAATTCGCCGACCAAGCTGATGAAGTCCGAAGGCTATGGCGGCGGCTACGAATACGACCACGACGCGCCGGATGCGTTCTCCGGCCAGGAGTATTTCCCGGACGCGCTGGGCCATCAGACCTTCTACGATCCGCCCGACCGCGGTTTTGAGCGTGAGATCCGCAAGCGGCTGGATTACTGGGCGAAGCTGCGGCGGGAGCGGAGATGAACCGCTTCCAGCGCTTCGTTGGAGTAGACTGGTCGGGAGCAAAGGGAGTTTCGCAGTCTGGCATTCAAGTCGCCGAACTCGAAGTGGATTCTCCGTCTCCTCGGTTAAGGTGTGCGCCGAACGGAAGGAAGTGGAGTCGATACGATGTAATGGAATACATCGGACAGCTAAACGATAAGTCCACTCTCGTCGGAATCGATTTTGCCTTCTCGGTGCCATGGAACAAAAGTAGTCAATTCGCTCCTCACGTGAATGACGCAAGGACACTCTGGGCGCTAGTTGACTCGCTTTGCGATGGAGCGCCGCATCTGTATGCCGGGCCGGTCTGGACAGCGGCGGACAGCCCTTTTCGCCCGTACATCTTTCACTATCAGACCAAGTATCGGGGCGAACGCTACGATCGTAAGAGGCGGAGAGAAGTCGAAAAGCTCGAAGGAAACGCGATCTCAGTCTATCACATGGCAGGCCCCCAAGTAGGCGCTGGTAGTTTTTCGGGGATGCGATTGTTGCACCAGATCACGAAATCCCATGGGGAAACGATAGCCATCTGGCCCTTCGACAAGGTTGATGGCAACAAGACAGCGGTCGTTGAAATTTACCCGTCATTTTTCTATCGGAAGGCTGGCGCAAGGCGGCCAAACAGCAAGGATCTCATGGAATCGAACCATACTGAGATCGAAAAGGCTTTGAAATATTATGGTGCAACAAGAGTGGCTGAAGATGTCTGTCGGACTGTTGATCAAGCAGACGCTTTGATCGCCGCCGCCGCGCTCAGGAAGCTTTCAACTGACTTAGCCTTTGAAACTCCCGCTAGACCGAATTTCGATCTTCGCGAAGGTTGGATATTTGGCCTGCCACCTGATGGTAATTTGCTCTCTGCAGGCTGAGCTACGCGAACTCCAGCACTTCGTCCGTAAGCTGGCCTCTGCTGCGCCGATGCCAAATCCGCCATCAGTGCCGCCAGCATGGTCAGAGCCGATTTCGCCAGCGGCATCCCGAATCTCCCCGTTTCCTGGCCGTTTGGCCCAACATGGCCGATCCGACGGCGGATTTGTCCTGATTCACCGTGACGATTCGCGGCATTTGCGCTACCCAACGGCTTAACTTCGGAGCCAGCGCCATCATGAGCCGTCGCGTCAAGAAACCTCTCCGCCCGGCGGGCGATCGCCCGAAGGGCGCGCGGCCCTATCGCGGCTCGCAGGCCGAGCGGGCGCCGGCGCATCGCCCGGGCGGCAAGCCCGCGCGCTTTCCGGCTTCGGCGCCCCGTGCGCCGAAACCGTTCATTCCGGAGCCTGAAAAAGTCGTCGCCGAGGCGCCGCCGCTGCCGACCAAGGTTCAGACCGTGGTCGTGACCGCTGATGAGACCAACATGCGCGTCGACCGGTTTCTCGAGGCGCGTTTCCCCGGCCTGTCGTTCTCCCACATCCAGCGCATCGTCCGCAAAGGCGAGTTGCGCGTCAACGGCAAGCGCGCCGACAGCAAGGATAGGCTGGAGGAGGGGCAGAGTGTGCGGATTCCGCCGCTGAAACTGGATGCGCCGAAGGCCGCGCCCGGCAGCCTCTCCGAAGCCGCGCAAAAAACGCTGCAGGCGCTCAAGGACATGATCCTGTTCGAGGACGCGGATGTCATGGTGCTGAACAAGCCGCAGGGGCTGGCGGTGCAGGGCGGTTCCGGCATCACGCGCAATATCGACGACATGCTGGAAGTGATGCGCGACGCCAAGGGCCAGAAGCCGCGGCTGGTGCATCGGCTCGACAAGGAAACCGCGGGCTGTCTCTTGATCGCCAAGACACGATTTGCCGCGACCGCCTTGACCGGCTCGTTCCGTCATCGCTCTGCGCGAAAAATCTACTGGGCGCTGGTGGCGGGCGTGCCGAAGCCGAAGCAGGGCCGCATCTCGACCTATCTCGCCAAGGAAGAGAGCGAGGACGACACCATCATGCGGGTCGCCAGGCATGGCGACGAAGGCGCGAGCCACGCGGTGACCTATTACGCGGTCGTGGAGACGTCGGCGACCAAGCTCGCCTGGGTATCGCTGAAGCCGGTCACCGGGCGAACCCATCAGTTGCGCGCGCATATGGCGCATATCGATCACGCCATCGTCGGCGATCCCAAATATTTCAACAAGGAAAACTGGCAACTGCCGGGCGGCATTTCGAACCGCCTGCACCTGCTGGCGCGCCGGATCGTGATTCCGCATCCGCGCGGCGGCGTGATCGATGCGAGCGCGCCTTTGCCGCCGCATATGCTGCAGTCCTGGAACCTGCTCGGACTCGAGGCCGAGCGGTTCGATCCGATCGAGAACGCGCCGGAGGAATGACGGTGCATCACGGCGTCAACGCGCCGTGATCCGATATCGTTCGAGACGGAGCAAGAACTGTCAAGGCGAGGCCGCGCCAATCGGCTATCGTTCGGTCGGACGTGCTCCCTTACTCAACGCTTCGAGCGACCACCATGCAACATTCGGTGATTTCAGGTTTGATCGGGAATCTGCGCCGTGCCGCGCGTTTCCTTTTCCTCCTCGGCGCGGCGGCTTCCTCATGTGTCGCCGCAAACGCGCAGACACTCGTTCTCGCCGGCGGCAGCGTCTACAAATCGCCGGATGCCGCCCCGCTCGCCGATGCCGTCGTGGTGACGTCCGATGGTGTCATCACCGCGATCGGCAGCCGCAGCGAAGTGCAAATCCCGAAGGACGCGCAGATCATCGATTGCACGGGAAAGACCGTCGTCGCCGGCTTCTGGAACAGCCACGTCCATTTCACGCCGGCCGCATGGCGAAACGCGGCCAGCGCGCCGATAGCACCGCTGGAAGAGCACATGCGGGAGATGCTGACCAAATGGGGATTCACCACCGTGTGGGACCTTGGGTCAGACCCGGATAATTCCCTGCCGCTGCGCCGCCGCATCAATGCGGGTGAAGTCGCGGGTCCCAACATCCGTTTCGCCGGCAACATCTTTCCCAAGGGCGGCCATCCGGTCTATCTGCCAGCCGAGATACGGCTCCCCGAAGCCGCGACACCCGAGGAAGCCGCGCAGATGGCGCGCGGCTTCATGGCAATGGGGATGGACGGCGTGAAGCTGTTCACCGGCACCTATATGGGCGACAAGCCCGTCGTGAACATGGATGTCGCGATCGCCAGGGCCGCGGTCGATGTGGCGCATGCCCAAGGCAAGCCGGTGTTCGCCCATCCGCAAAACAGAATGGGTGTGGACGTCGTGATCGCGGCTGGGGTTGATGTGCTCGCTCACACGGTTCCTCGTGAAGCAGGCTACACCCAAGAGGAACTCGCTGCCTTCAAATCGCAAGGCACCGCGTTGACTCCGACGCTGTCCCTTTTTGCGAAAGCACCACTCGGTGCCGCCCTGGCAGCCCGGCTGGTCGGGTCCGGCGTCGACCAGCTCAAGGCATTTTCGGACAATGGCGGCGCCGTTCTGTTCGGAACCGACGTCGGCTTCACCGAGATCTACGACACCTCGCTCGAATATGAACTGATGCATCGCGCGCTTTCGGAAAGTCAGGTGCTTGCGTCGCTGACGACGAACCCGGCGCGCTACTTCAAGGCCGCGAACAAGGGCAAGGTCGAGCAGGGATTTGACGCCGATCTCGTGGTGCTCGATGGCGATCCCATCGCCGATGTCGGCAATCTCGCCAAGGTCGCCTACACCATCCGCGCGGGCCATATCATCTACCGGAAGCCGTGAAGTGGAATTGGCCGATCGCTCTACTGCCTGAACTGCGCGAGAAACATTCGCAGTGAATCGTGCGGGCTCTCGACGTCTGAAATCACCCAGCCGTCGGGGCCGTTGACGACGATGAAATTCAGCGTCACGGGGCGGCCGTGATTGTCGAAGGCCACGGAAACATAGGTCTTGTCGAACTGTTTGCGCAGGATCGCGATCCTGACCGGGCCGAGTTGCCAGGTCGGGCTTTGCACCAGGAAATCGTAAGGCGCGTCCGCCGGCGCGATCCATGCGGCGCGCAAACCCTGATCGAAGAACTGCCGCGCGGTTTCGGGATCGCGCGGCAATCCCTTTGAATAGTCGGACGCGCCATTGCCGTAATGGGCGTAGACGTTCCGGATCAGGGATTCCGGCGAGCGGAACCCGGCCTGCGCTGGCGCCGGTGCGAGGCCGGCCAGCAGAACCGTGATTGCAGCGAAAATCCGCGCCATTCCGATCAGCTTTATTTGCAGCCCGCCCAAACCTATCTATTTCAAGCCTATGTTCTTTATGCGAACCGGTGTCCATCTCGCTCAAAAACGCTATAAGGCTCCATGCGCGAATTATTCGACGAAGTGGCGGGAAAATCCCCGCTCGATCCGCAGGAGGCCGTGCGCCGCACGACGCGCGCGCCGCAGCGCAAGCGCTTCTATACCTCGGCCGGCGTGGCCGAGGCCGATGGCGGCTTTGCGGTCACGCTCGACAGCAAGCCGATCCGCACGCCGTCCGGCCGCCAGGTGGTGGTGCCGACGCGCGGGATAGCAGAGGCGATCGCGGCGGAATGGAATGCGCAAGACGAGATGATCGATCCGCTGACCATGCCGCTGACGCGCTTTGCCAACAGCGTCGTCGAGGCGGTGGCCGATCGGGTCGATGCGGTCGCCGACGATGTTGCAAAATATCTCGGCACCGATCTGCTGTTCTATCGCGCCGGCCATCCCGAGGCGCTGGTCGCCAAGGAAGCCGCGCATTGGGACCCGATCCTGTTTTGGGCGGCCGATACGTTGGGCGCGCATTTCATCCTCGCCGAGGGCATCGTGCATGTCGCCCAGCCGGAGCAGGCGGTGGCGGCGGCGCGGGGGGCTTTCCCTGACGACCCCTGGTCGATCGCGGCTTTACACGTGGTGACCACCCTGACCGGCTCGGCGCTGCTCGCGCTGGCGCTGGCGCATGGCGTGCGCGACGCCGAACAGGTCTGGGCCGCCGCCCATGTCGATGAGGACTGGAACATCGAGAAATGGGGCATGGACGAGGAAGTGGCGGCCCGCCGGGCCGCCCGGCTGGTCGATTTCCAGGCCGCGGTCCGCATCCTGACCGCTCTGAAGCCCTGAACCCCGGGCGTATGAACATGCGCCCATTTCATAGTTTGAGCGCTATCGGGCGCAAGACCGGTTGCCACTGTTGCCGATCGCGCTCTGTCGGTTAACGAGAGGTTTACGACGCTGGGGTAGCGTTCCGCCTTCGGGCCGAGACCTCCGCCATGGCGATATCCATCAATCCAGTGCTTCCGGTTATTGCCGTCCAAGAGGTCGGCGCGACCGCGCCCGATCTCGCGCTGCAGGCCGGCAGCGTGGTCAACGCGCAGGTCTTGAAGGTGCTCTCCGCCGATCTGGTGCGGATCGCGATCGCGAGCCTGTCGATCGACGTGCTTTCGGAAGTCCCGCTGCAGGAGGGCCAGACCCTGCAGCTCGCGGTATCGCACACCCAGGATGGCGTCCGGCTCGCGGTGGTCGGGCAGGGCGCCGATGTGGCCAGCCTTGCGGGCGACGCGGTATCACTTTCGCCCGAGGCGCTGGTCGATGCCGCCGGCAATCCCCCGACAATCACGGCGCCACAAAGGAATGTGCTGACGCCGCTGGAGCGCGCGGTGGTCTCGGCGGCGGCGCAGGGTGCAGCGACCGCGCAGGAAAGCCTGGCGCCGCTGTTTGCCAATCTCGGCGCGGTGACGTTCTCGGGCGGCCTGCCGCCGAAATTGCAGCAGGCGATTGCGCAAGTGTTGGCGCAGCAGACCAGCCTCGATCAAAATCTCGCCGGCAGCGATATCAAGGCGGCGTTTCAGAAGTCCGGACTCTTTCTCGAAGCTTCGCTCGCATCGGGCTCGGTCCCGGCCTCCGCCGCCGGCGTTCCCGATCTCAAGGCCGCGTTGATCGTGCTGCGGCAAACGCTGCAAGCGGCGCTCGGCACGTCGGCCAGCGCACCAACGCCGGCAGCGGTGGCGCTGGCGGTGGACGCGGCGGCGCCGTTGCATGCCGCGGCAACACCCAGCCTTGCTCCCGGCCTTGCTTCATCACCATCACCAAGCCTGGATATTGAGGAAGTACTTCTGCCGCAGGTGCGGCTGCCGATCGCGGAGGACATCTTTCAATCGAGCGGCCCTGGCCGCAGCGCGCTGGATGTCGGTCCTTCCACGGGCGCGACCTTGAATCTGCTGCAGGAAGCCTTGCAGGAACTCGGCAACCCCGTCCGATCGTTGGTGACGCCGAGAGATATTCTGGGCGCTGACGTGACCGTTCATACCAACACGCCGCCGCCGCCGTTTCGCGGCGCACTGCCAACCGCCCAGCCGATTGCTTCGCCGTCGATCGCACCCGGCACGCCGCTGGCAACCGCCGCGCATCATCTGCTCGGCGATACCGATGCGGCGATCGCGCGGCAAACCCTGCTGCAGGTGGCGTCGCTGCCTGATCGTATCGACCTTTCAAACACCAAAATCGACACCAGCACCCCGCGCTGGAATTTCGAGATTCCGTTCGTGACGCCGCAGGGCACGGCGATGGCGCAGTTCGAAATTTCCCGCGACGGCGGCGGCGAGACCGTTGAAGCCGGCAAGCGGGTGTGGCGGGCGCGGTTTTCGCTCGACGTCGAGCCCGCCGGTCCGGTCCATGCGCTGGTATCGCTGGTCGGCGACAAGACCTCGGTGCGGATGTGGGCGGAACGGCCCGCGACCGCAGAGCAATTGCGTGCCGGCGCCGGACAATTGAGCCACGCACTGAGCCGCGCCGAGCTTCGGCCCGGCGAAATCACGATCCGCGCCGGCGTGCCGCCGCAGGCCGCACCGGCCCGTGCCGGGCATTTTCTGGATCGCGCGCTATGAGCGTGGATACCAAAAACCAGCTTGCGGTCGCGCTGCATTACGACAAGACCGGCGCGCCGCGCGTCACCGCCAAGGGCAGGGGCGTCATCGGCGCCAAAATCATCGAACTCGCCAAAGCCCACGACATCCCGATCGAGGAGAACGAGGTTTTGGCGGGCGCGCTATCCAATGTCGAGATTGGCGACGAAATCCCGGCCGAGCTCTATAAGGCGGTGGCGGAAGTGCTGATTTTCGTGCTGCGGCTGTCGGGACGGATTCGCTAGCTTCCATTTCCATTGTCATTGTTTTACCACGATGGCATCCACATCGTTGCCGCGCTCCTCAACCAGTTCGGGTACCCCCGTGATCAATCGCCGCCATGCGCTCGGTCTTCTTGCCGCCGCGACCATCCTGCCTTCGCGCAGCCTTGCCAATGTCTCCTATCAGCGCAGCGAGTTTCGCGAGGATCTGGCAAAACGGTTTTTCGACCTCGGCACCGAAGGCACCTTCGTCGGCTACAAGGTCGACGATTATCTGATCATCGCCAGCGACAAGGTCCGCTCCGGCCAGGCGAAGCTGCCGGCCTCGACCTTCAAGATCCCGAATTCGCTGATCGCGCTGGAGACCGGCGTGGTCGCGGATCCCGACAAGGACGTCTTCAAATGGGACGGGGTGACGCGCAGCATCGAGGCCTGGAACAAGGATCATACCATGCGCTCGGCGATCGCGGCCTCCGCGGTGCCGGTCTATCAGGAGATCGCGCGCCGCATCGGCCAGGAGCGCATGCAGAAATATGTCGACCTGTTCGACTACGGCAACCGCGACATCGGCGGCGGCATCGACCAGTTCTGGCTGACCGGCAATCTGCGCATCGATCCGATCCAGCAAGTGGATTTCGTCGACCGGCTGCGCCGCGGCGTGTTGCCGGTGTCAAAACGCAGCCAGGATCTGGTGCGCGACATCCTGCCGGTGACGAAAGTCGGCGACGCCACCATCCGCGCCAAGAGCGGTCTGCTCGGCGCGGAGCAGGGCAAGCCGTCACTGGGCTGGCTGGTCGGCTGGGCCGAGAAGGGCTCCGAGCAGACCGTGTTTGCCATGAACATGGATTGCAAGGAGCCGAGCCACATCGCGGCACGGATGACGGTGACGCAGCAATGCCTCACCGATATCGGCGCGATCTGACGGGCTGACCTGCGTCGCGCCATAGCGTTTTCGAGCGAAGTGGATACCGGTTCGCGTGAAGAAAACGCGTCAAAACAAAAGACCAGAGCCTCGGTTCTGATTTAATCAGAACCGAGGCTCTGGCGCGTGAAGCGCCGCCGGACTACGATCTTCGTGCAACAAAAAACGCACGGAGGAAATCATGCACCAAGCTTCAGTCTGGATGTCGTCGCTCGTCATTGCCGCGACCGGCGGCTGGTTCGCCGCCACGATGTTTGCAGCCCCGGCGACCAGCAAGGAGCCGCGCTTTCCGCAGCTCACCATGGACCAGCTCAGCGACGCGCAGAAGCCGCTCGGCGAGCAGATCATGAAGGTGTCGAGCGTCGGCCTCGGCGGACCCTACAACCCGATGATCCGGAGCCCGGTGCTTGGCCAGCGGCTGTACGACCTGTTCTATTACCTGCGCTGGCAGACCTCGGTGCCGACCAAACTCAACGAGTTCGCGATCCTGATCATCGGGCGGCAGTGGACCTCGCAGGTCGAATGGTTCGCGCATGCGCCGCTGGCGGCAAAGGCCGGACTGTCGGCCGACATCATCGCCGAATTGAAAGAGGGCAAGCGGCCGACGAAAATGGCCGAGGACGAGGCCGTCGTCTACGATTTCGTCACCGAATTGACGACGACGAAGAAGGTCTCCGACGAAACTTACGCGCGGGCCAGGAAAGTGTTCAACGACCAGCAGATCGTCGACCTGACCGCGGTTGCCGGCAACTACGTCATGGTCGCGATGCTGCTCGCAATGGCGGAAGAAACCGTGCCTCCGGGCAAGGAGCCTCCGTTCAAGGTGGGGGAGAAGTAGGGGACGTTGTCATTGCGAGGAGCGAACCGACGAAGCAATCCATACTTCCTGCGCCGAGGCATGGA
This sequence comes from Bradyrhizobium erythrophlei, assembly GCA_900129675.1. Lineage (GTDB taxonomy): Bacteria > Pseudomonadota > Alphaproteobacteria > Rhizobiales > Xanthobacteraceae > Bradyrhizobium > Bradyrhizobium erythrophlei_A. Next base: position 6,657,632 of record FSRD01000001.1, read on the forward strand.
TTGCTTCCCGGAGCCTGTCATCGGGCGCGCATTCGCGCGACCCGTTGGCTCGCAATGACGATTGACGACTTTTGCGTTCTTGCCTCTCATTCGTCATGCCCGGGCTTGATGTGGAGAGAGCGAGGCCTACTCCAGCTTGAACAGCGCCTGCAGAAAGTCGCTCACGGCCTTGCGCGCTTCCAGCGCCGTCGCCGGATTGCCGCCGACATGCGGATTGAATTCGATGCAGGCGTCCTTGTAGGTAAACGGCGCCTGCGTATCCGCATTCATCAGCTGGCCGCCTTCGCCCTCTTTGAGGTGGCAGTTGCGCGCGGTCTGCGCGTTGGTGGACACGGCAACGGTGCTCAGCCCGAGCAGGCCGGCATCAAAACCATGCTGCGAGTCCGGATATTCGGTCAGCACCACGTCGCGCTTGGCCTCCTGCAACCGCGCGACATATCGCTTGCAGCTTGCGACCGGATTATAATCGTCGGGCGTGCCGTGAAAGATCCGGATCGGGCGCGCGGCGACCTCGGTGTCGGTGTCGTAGGTCGTGGAGCAATCCGGATAGAACGGAATGTAGCCGGCAAACTGCACGCCGGATCTGTTCCAGAGTTTGTTGAAGCGATCGAGGCTGGCGTAGAGCGCGGCTTGCCCGCCGCGCGAAAATCCCATCAGCACGATGCGATTGGGGTCGACGCGCGGATGCTTGGCGAGAGTTTCAAGCGAGCGATAGACATCGATGATCAAATTGAGCCGGCCGAGCAGGGCCTGATTCGGGCCGACCGCGGTCAATCCGCGGCCGGAAAAACCGTCGATCACGAAGGTCGAAATCCCCATCGCGTTGAACTGGTGCGCCCACGGTTCGATGGAAGGCCCGACACCGCTCGAACCGTGCATCATCACAACGACCGGAAGCTTGCCGCTGCCTTGCGCGATGCGGAATTCGCCGGCGACGGTGACCTGTTTGCCATTGGCGTCGCCGGTCAGGAATTGCTGGTCCGAAATCGTCAGCGAGGGAATCGCGTAGATCTCGACCCGGGACGCGATTTCCTTCGGCATCGATTGCGCGTTGGTTTCGATGCAGGTCAGCAAAACACCGGTACAAAAAATCGCGGCCATAGCCGCGACGCGCCAGTCTGTCAGCATCGGTTTCCCCCCAAATTTTCTTATCGCGCCTCGTCGATGTTGGGGAAGACTACAAGCTGCCGGGAGGCTGTCAAATCCGGGCTTTGCCGATCCGGCCAAGATGGGTGAAGCCGAAACCGGCATAGTATTTCAGGCCGTAGCCGAGCGCGCGGTCGAAGCCGATATGGGCAAGCCAGATCATGGCGGTCGACAGCACCAGCGGCGAGGACAGCGTAAAGCCCGTCGTCATCAGCGTCATCGGCGCCATGTAGCTGTGCGCGGTGTTGTAGATGACCGCGCCGGCCTTGGGGCCGGCGAGATAGCCGGCAAAGGACAGATCGGGCGCCAGGAACAGGATGGCGTAGAGCCACCACGAGCCGTCCCAGACCCCGTAAAGCAACGTCATGCCGAGAAACAGCGCCAATCCCTCCAGCCGGAGCAGCGTTCGCACGCCGCCGGATGCGGAGCCTGCGGTCTCTGAAATTGCGCTATCGGACATCGGATTCGGCTCCAGAGCATGATCCGGAAAAGTGGGAGCCGGTTTTCCGGAAAGATCATGCTCAAACAAAAGATGAGATCATAATCCCATCGGGATCATGATCCGGCCCCCGCATATATCGACCGCAGGGCAGCGTTACCAGATGCCGGAAGGCCGTTTCCCGTCCCGAAATTGCCGTGTTAGAACCCCTGAAATCTTTTGCCAAATCGGTACCCAAGGACAGGCAGATACAGATGAAGGATATCCTGGACACCCTCGAAGAACGGCGCGCCGGCGCCAAGCTCGGCGGCGGCGAAAAACGCATCGAGGCGCAGCACGCCCGTGGCAAATTGACCGCGCGGGAGCGCATCGAATTGCTGCTCGACAAGGGCTCGTTCGAGGAATTCGACATGTTCGTCGAGCACCGCTCGACCGAATTCGGCATGGAAAAGACCAAGGTGCCGGGCGACGGCGTCGTCACCGGCTGGGGCACCGTCAACGGCCGCAAGACCTTTGTGTTCGCCAAGGATTTTACCGTGTTCGGCGGCTCGCTGTCGGAGACCCACGCGCTGAAGATCACCAAGCTGCAGGACATGGCGATGAAGGCGCGGGCGCCGATCATCGGGCTTTACGACGCCGGCGGCGCGCGCATCCAGGAGGGCGTCGCGGCCCTTGCGGGCTATTCCTATGTGTTCCGCCGCAACGTCATCGCGTCCGGCGTGATCCCGCAGATCTCCGTCATCATGGGCCCCTGCGCCGGCGGCGATGTCTATTCGCCGGCGATGACCGACTTCATCTTCATGGTGAAGAACACCAGCTACATGTTCGTCACCGGCCCCGACGTGGTGAAGACCGTCACCAACGAAGTGGTGACCGCGGAAGAACTCGGCGGCGCCTCGGTGCACGCCACGCGCTCCTCGATCGCGGACGGCGCGTTCGAGAACGACGTCGAGACGCTGCTGCAGATGCGCCGGCTGATCGATTTCCTGCCCTCCAACAACACCGACGGCGTTCCGGAATGGCCGAGCTTTGACGACATCGGCCGGGTCGACATGTCGCTGGACACGCTGATCCCCGACAATCCGAACAAGCCCTACGACATGAAGGAATTGATCCTGAAGGTCGTCGACGAGGGCGATTTCTTCGAAATCTCCGAGACGTTTGCCAAAAACATCGTCACCGGTTTCGGCCGCATCGCCGGCCGCACCGTGGGCTTCGTCGCCAACCAGCCGATGGTGCTGGCGGGCGTGCTCGACTCGGACGCGTCACGGAAAGCCGCGCGCTTCGTCCGCTTCTGCGACGCCTTCAACATCCCGATCGTGACGTTCGTCGACGTGCCGGGCTTCCTGCCCGGCACCGCGCAGGAATATGGCGGCCTGATCAAGCACGGCGCCAAACTCTTGTTCGCCTATTCGCAATGCACGGTGCCGCTGGTCACGGTCATCACCCGAAAAGCCTATGGCGGCGCGTTCGACGTGATGGCGTCGAAGGAAATCGGCGCCGACATGAACTACGCCTGGCCGACCGCGCAGATCGCTGTCATGGGCGCCAAGGGGGCGGTCGAAATCATCTTCCGCGGCGATATCGGCGATGCCGAAGCGATCACCGCGCGCACCAAGGAATATGAAGACCGCTTCCTGTCACCGTTCATCGCCGCCGAGCGCGGCTACATCGACGACGTCATCATGCCGCATTCGACCCGGCGGCGCATCGCGCGGGCGCTGGCGATGCTGAAAGACAAGCATGTCGAGATACCGATGAAGAAGCACGACAATTTGCCGTTGTGAGGGATGGAGACAACCGTGGCAACGTGGCGTCGACGATCGAAGAGCGCCAATGGAATCTGCGACCTGATATTGGGCGTATTGTCCGCAATACTAGCGATGGACATATCGTGCTTCGCGCAAGACAGCGAGATGACCGTTACCACCCGGACGTCTGAAGAGACCGTCATCAATGGCTACGCATATGCCGACAGTACGTGCGCGCCGATCGAGCTTCCCCAGCTCTTGCTCATGAAGCCGCCGAAATATGGGGTTGTTTGTTACCGTATTGAGGATTTCGAGGTGGCGGGCGACTCGGGAACGGATCGAGCTTGTATCGGGCGCCGGGTCTGCGGCATAAGCGTTTTTTACCTGGCTCGACCCGGTTACAGCGGGCCGGATAGTCTCCGATACGAAGCGATCAACCATCGAGGACGGGAACGAGTGTCTGTTCGTGTCAGGGTCTTGCCCGACCGTTCAAACGCTTCCACTGCATCAGCCAGCGTGGATGGTTCGTCGCGCGGGTCCGCTATGTTGGCTGGACCTGTTCCTCCGTGCGTTGTGCCGATGTCCTAAACCTTTAGCACGTAGGATGGGTAGAGCGCAGCGAAACCCACCATCTTCGCAAACTGTCACCGATGGGTTTCGCTGCGCTCTACCCATCCTGCAATTTCTGACGCTGCGGCGGTCGATGTCGTTCACTCTTCCTCGTCCCTTATGCGCTGCTCGCCTTCGTGAAGGCGCTGCGCAATCGCCGCCCGTCTTGGTATCAGCGCGGCCTCATCCGCGAGCCGCTGCGCAAGATCAGTGTGATATTGTTGCACGACGTCGAGCACGGCTTTCCTGGCGAGCATGCGGTGGTACTCGGCAAGGAACCGGTGCATGTCTACGAGCTGTTCGTCGGTCATGGGCGTCGCGCCTGGCCGTGACGCCGGAGTATAGCGCAACCTGTTGATCCCGCGCCAGCTTTCGACGCGCCCAATCCCGGTAAACTTCACAAACCCAGCCGCGGCAGGGTGGGGCATTTTCGCGCGCCGCGCCAACTTTGCCGGGCCCGTTACCCGCAAATCGACGATTTGCGTGGAAAATATTCCCAGATCTCAAGTCTAGAACTCTGGCCGTCTCATCCCCACGACTCGGGCGCATTGCGCCGCGGCGGCGAAAGCGCGGGTCGTGAGAGCGTCATTGCGAGGAGCGCAAGCGACGAAGATTCCATGGGGGTGGATAGCGGCCAGGTCTGAAGCCAGACTGAGGTTGCTGATCCTCTCAACCTGGAGACGACGATGTTGCTCGATCATCCTTCCGACGGACTGACCGCTATCCGCACTTATATTGGCGCAATTTTTGTGTCGCTGGAACTGAGCCGTTCGACGTGGCTTGTGACGTCGCTGTCGCCGGGCAAAGGCGAAAAGATGTCCAAGCACAGCGTCGCGGCTGGCAATATGGCCGAGCTTTTGACGCTGTTTGCGGAGCTCAAGCGCAAGACGGAGGTCCGGACCGGCCAAAGCTATCCGATCATCACGATACAGGAGGCGGGGCTGGACGGGTTCTGGCTGCACCGTGTTCTGCAACAGGAGGGGATCGAGAGCCACGTGGTCGATCCCGCCTCGATTGCGACGCCGCGCCGGCGACGACGGGCCAAGACGGACCGGCTCGATGGCGAGACGCTGCTGCGGGCGCTTCTGGCCTACAAGCGCGGCGAGCCACGGGTCTGCGCGATGGTGGTTGCGCCCTCGCCCGAGGAGGAGGACCGCCGCAGGCTTTGTCGCGAGCGCCAGGCATTGATCGCCGAGCGGATCACCCATGTGAACCGGATCAAGGGGCTTCTGTTCTCGCAAGGGATATCCGACTATGCGCCCTTGCGGCGGGATCGGCGGTCGCGGCTTGAGACGTTGCGCACCGGAGACGGGCGAGAGCTGCCGTCGCATTTGAGGGCGCAGATCGGCCGCGAACTCGATCGGATCGAACTGCTTCTGGAACAGATCAAGGCGGTCGAGGCCGAGCGGGATGGTCTGCTGGCCGCAGCCAGGAAGCCTGCAGAGAAGCCTGCAGACGAGAAGGCCGCACTGGATCCAGTAGCGATGCTGCTGGCTTTGAAAGGGCTCGGCGCCAACTTTGCGGCCGTGCTCTGGTCGGAGGCGTTCTACCGGCAGTTCTCCAACCGCCGCCAGGTCGCCGCCTATGCGGGCCTTGCGGCGACGCCCTGGCAAAGCGGGGGCATCCGGCACGAGCAGGGCGTGTCGAAGGCCGGCAATCCAAGGCTGCGGACCACGATGATCCAGCTCGCCTGGCTGTGGGTACGTCACCAGCCGCAGTCGGCCCTGACACGCTGGTTCAAAGAGCGAAGCCAGCAAGGCCGCAAGCGCGCGATCGTGGCGCTGGCGCGCAAGCTTCTTGTGGCCTTGTGGAAGTATGTCACCCAAGGCGTCGTCATCGAGGGGGCCGTGATGAAGCCCGCCGCCTGATCCCGGACCGCGCCGAGCGGCGGGCTTCGCCGCCCGCGCGCAACAAAACGACCATAACCCATCTGCCGAGGCCCGATCAGTCTCGGAAGATCCGGGTGGACGAACCGATGGATTGCATGGCTTGAAACGCCGCAACGAAGAAGGGTCTCGTCCTCTCGAGCCTGCCCGCCGCAAGCGGAATCGTGGTGCAGTCGCCTCGCGCGACGACCGAATGTGAGTTTGATCTGGCAAGCAACCCAGATCGTCGAACCGGCTCGACCCCTGGATCGCAAATGCGAGGATTGCAGATGCCCTGACAGAACCGCCAACACGAGCAACTCCTATCGTTCCCGACGCTCCAAGCATGATGACGTGCTCGCTCAACTCAAGGTCAAGCCGCTGCGCGGCGGCCCTGAAGGGCCGACCTTGACTTGATCTGCGCGCGTCATCCTGCAGGGCCCGCGGTCGGGACGAAAAGGTGGACCGCAGTCGAACTAAAAGGTGACTGCTAATTCTTGACACACACCTTCCCCATGTGAGCAATCCACTCTTTCTTTACGCCGGGCGATGGATTGCTTCGCTTCGCTCGCAATGACGGCTGATAGGTAAATCGCGCACCTTGAATCTGCTTCCTCCACGCCTACAATCCGTAAAAAGAGAGCCCGCGCCATGTCTACGCTGTTCGCCTTCCTCCACCATGTCTGTGCGTTCACGCTGGTGTCGGCGGTCGCGATCGAATTCGCGTTGATCCGCGGGGAGCTGACGCTTTCCTCCGCGCGCCGGCTGCAGGTCACCGACATGGTGCTCGGCATCGCCGCCGGCGCGTTGCTGGTGATCGGCTTGCTGCGGGTGTTCTTCTTCGAGAAGGGGCCGGACTATTATTGGCATAGCCACGCCTTCATCACAAAATTCTCGATCTTCATCGTGATCGGGTTGTTGTCGATCATCCCGACCGTCGAATTTCTGTCATGGCGCAAGGCGATTGGGGAAGGGCAGGTGCCCGCGATCAGTGCGAAAAAGCTGCATCTGGTCACCGCCGTCATTCACGGCGAGCTCTTGAGCATCGTCATCATCCTGCTCTGTGCCGCGATCATGGCGCGGGGCGGCTGAGTGTAAATCGGACAAACTTCTGGAGGAATTGACATGCCCTTGGCCTACTTCGTCGTCCGCGCCACCGTCGCCGATGCCGCCAAACGTCCGGCCTTTGATGCCTGGTATTCCCGCGAGCATTTGCCGGATGCGGTCAAATCATTCGGCGCGGAAAAGGCGTGGCGCGCCTGGAGCCTGACCGATCCCTCGCTGCATCAGGCGACGTACCAGTTCGCCGACGAGGCCGCGCTCGATCGCGCCGTCAACAGCGCCGACATGAAGCGGCTGGTGGCCGACTTCAATCGCGACTGGCCGGGTGTGGCGCGGACGCGGGAGTTGCTGGTGCTGGCGGAGGAATATGCGGCGGCGTGATGTGTTTGTCGTCCCGGCCTGATGCGCAATTGCGCGCCAGGCCGGGACGACAGAATAGATCGAACCTATCCTCTCCTCATCGCGACAAAGGAGACCGATGGCGAGGGAAGGGGTCTTCATGAAAATCTGGTTTGGTGCGGCGGCCGTCTGGCTCGTCGCTTGTCCTGCGTTCGCGGCCGAGGTTGCAACCTGCACGCTCAGCGCGGACAAGAAGACGGTCACGGTGACCGCGAGCAATCCCTATTCGCAGGTGATGGCCTGCGAGGTGAATTGCCACATGGGGTTACCGGGCGGCTTCGCCACCGTGGTCTGCGTCAAGCCGGTGCCGGTGGGGTCGAAGGATTTCGTGATGTGCACCAGCGTCGCGAGCGATGGCCATCCCTATACGCAGGTCAAGGACACCGAGGCCAACTGCCCCGATCCAGCCGCGCCGCCGCCGGCCGCCAGCAAGCCCGACACCAAAGAGAAGGCCATCGATGACGATGATGATGATGACGACGACGACAAGGCCGACCAAAAGATGCAGAAGATGATGAAGCAAAAGCCGAGGTAGCGTGTTCGTTCGTCACTTCATTCCCATGCAATTCGCATAGAACGTCGTGGTCGCCGGCCAGTCGGAAAACATGGCGCGGACGCCGACCTGCTTTGCCAGCACGTCAAGCACCGTCAGGATGTCGCCGTCGCGGTCAATCGCGGCCTTGACCGAAGAGTGATAGAAGCCGCCGCCCTTGTTCAAGGGGCCGTCGCGCTCCAGCGACCAGCCGATCAAATCGAGGCCGGCGGCCTTCGCCGCCTTGGCGTATTCCGACGGCACGATTTCCTTTTTGTCGTTCAGCGCCAGCATCACCCAGATCGGCGGCGCCAGGATTTTGACGCCTTGCGCCGTCAGCTCCGTCATCGACGGCTTCCAGGTCTCGGACTTGTCGGGGTCGAGGCCGCGCTTCTCGTAGCGATCTTCCAGATACACCGCCTGCGCCGCGAATGCGGGCTCGGTCTTGCCCCAGAACAGGATGTCACCGAGGTTACAGCTCTGGGCGAACACATCGCCGGGCGGAATGCCCGCCTGCTTGTAGGCCTGCAGCATCTGGGTGGCGTATTTTTCCTGGGTGTAGTCGCCGTCGAACGGCATCGGCACTTCCGGCGCCTTCAGTTCCGGCGTGAATTTGGCGCCGAGGCTTTTGATCAGCGCGATGCTCTCGTCATGCGTCATCACGGTCCCGGAATTGCTGTAGAGGTCGGTGCGCCAGCGCGGCGTGCCGTTCTGGTAGTCGGCAATTGTTGTCGCGTCCGGATTGAAGCCGTCCATCTTGGCCGTCAGCGTCTTGAATTCGGCCAGCGTGATGTCGCTGGTGCAGCATTTCGCGGACGCCTTCTTTCCGGTCGCGGGATCGGCCGGGCTGAAACCTTGCGAGCATTTCGCTGATAGCGCCGGCACCGACAGGATGTTGGTGGTGGTATGCAGGTCGCATTGCGAATGCCGGCACACCAGTTGGCGATCCCTGGTGAAGGTGACGTCGCATTCGATCACGCCGGCGCCCATGCGCGCCGCGGCCATGTACGACTCCCTGCTGTGCTCGGGAAACTGCATTGCCGCGCCGCGATGGCCGAAGGAAAAATCGGTCCTGTGGAACGGCCCGGTGCACTGGCTGAGCTGGGTTTTCAGCGGCCCGTCCTTCATCTTGTCGACGAGATAGAACGGGCGGGGGCCGATTTGCGCCTCGCGCGGCAGCGGGACGCTTTGCGCCGCGGCGGTTGCCGTCAAGGCGAGCGTCCAGAGCGCGGCGAGGGTGGCGGAACGTCGGTGAAAAACCATGGTCACCTCGATGGCGGGATGCGCGGATGATATCACCATAGCAGTGTGACAGCTGCTGTGGCGGGCGGCAGCAAGGATGCGAAGCGAGATTCGCGCTTCCTGAATGAACAATTCAGCGGCCGTTCATATCGGAGCGGCGAAAATCCGTTCGCATCACTCGCCATCCCAGGAAGAGGAAGATGTCATGGAACGCCGGGACTTTTTGAAGATTGCGATAGGCGTCGTTGCGGGCGCTGCCGCAGTCGCCGCCACCGCCCAGGCCGCGCCGCTGGCGCCGCAGCCACTCGGCACGGACGGACGGTTTTCCGCCCATCAGGATGCCCATCCTGCCGTCACCAATGATAGCGAAGTCGATCGTCTCCAGCCGCAGCAAGTGCGCTGGGGGCATCACTGGCACCACCGTCACTGGGGCTGGCATAGGCGGCATTGGGGATGGCGCCACAGGCATTGGGGCTGGCACCACCGCTGGCATCGCCATCACTGGCACCGTCATTACTGGTAACCGATGTACAATTGCCCGCCCGGCTGGCATTCCGGGCCGTTCGGCCGCCATTGCTTCCGGAACGGCTGGTGAGTGAATTTGGCGCAAGCGCCGCATCAAGGCCCTGTCTCCTTCGGTCAAACAAAAACCCCGCGTGAGCGGGGCTTTTGCCTTACGTCTGATGCGACGCTCAGAGCGGGCGGCAGCGGCCGTAACGCCAGGAGAAGCCAATCGGGCAGACGCGGCCGGGGCGGACCACGACCACAGGCCGTTCGACGACGACCGGCCGTTCGACAACAACGACGCCGCCGCCATTGACCCGGCATCCGCCTTCGGGCCCGCGATGCATGCCGGGGCCGCAGCCGCCGGCGGCATTGGCGGCGCCAAAGCCCGCGATTGTCGTTGCCGCCAGAACCGCCGCGAAAAGGTATTTCATGTCTTCTCCCTTCATTTCGGGGCCGCACCGCGCGACACCGTAAAAGACTTCAAGCCTTATGATTCGATGAGCTGTGCCATCCTCGAAACATGGTCAGCCTAACGCACTGAACTGAATACGACATAACGCGTTTGATCCAGATGCCCGGTTCGGCAGCGCTAGCGGGCGGCGAGAAAGCCGAGCAGCAACTCGTTGTATTTCGCCGGCGCTTCGAGAAACACCAGATGGCCGGCATTGGGGATCACCTCGGCGCGGCCGTTGGGCATTTTCGCCGCGAACGCTTTGGCGAGTTCGGCGTTCTGGCCCATCTTCGCGCGCAGCGCTTCCGGCGCGTTGGGCCGGCCCGGCGCGTTGTGATCGTCGGCGCCCATGATGAACAGCGTCGGCTGCGTGATGAGCGGGATTTCGTGCGCCACCGGCTCGCGGTAGATCAATTGCGCGGAGGCGACGAAGGCGCGCAGCCAGCGCGGATATTCGGCACTGCCCTTGATGTTGAAGCGCGCATCGATGAACGGCGTCACCTGGTCGGGCGGCAGCTTGAGCGCATAGTTGGTCTCGAGCTGCTTGCGATAGCCGTCGGCCGTGAGCTTGTCCTCGTTCTCCAGGATTTTTTCGGTCGGCGTCGGCGGCACATAGAGCCGGTAATCCTCCAGCCCGATCGGCGCGGTCAGCACGAGATGGCTGACTCGGTCGGGATAGGCGCGGGCGATGCGCACGCCGAGCATGCTGCCGAGCGAATGCGCGACGACGTCGGCTTTGGCGATCTTGAGATGATCGAGCAGCGCGACGGTGTTGCGCGCCAGCGTGTCGAAATGCAGGTCGCCCATCGGCTTGGAGGATTTGCCGAAGCCGATCTGGTCCGGCACCACCACGCGGTAGCCGGCGTCGGTCAGCGTCTTGATCACGGGGGCCCAATAGCTCGACGGGAAATTGCGGCCGTGCAGCAGTACCACGGTGCGCCCGTTCGGCTGCGCTGCGGCGATATCCATATACGCCATCCGGACCTGCTCGCCGTCATTGACCAGCGGCAGCATGCTGACGGGGTAGGGATAGGCGAAGCCTTCGAGCCCGATGCCGTAGGGCTCGCGCTCGGCGGCGTTGGCGGGGGTGAAGGGCGAAGCGAGGAGGGCGCCGAACAGCGCCACAGCGAACAGACGATTCATGATATCTCCGGAAGACAGTTTTTCCGTCATGGCCGGGCTTGTCCCGGCCATCCACGTCTTTGCTTGCCGACATACCGAAAGACGTGGATTCCCGGCACATCTAGCGCGAAGACGCGCTTCGCGCTTTTGGCCGGGCATGGCGACGATCAGGAGTGGCTAACTCTATTCGCCGTTTCCGAACAGCGCTGCAAACCGCTTTTCGCCAGTTCGCGAAAAGTTGACGACGCGGCTGCCGGGCGCCGAATCGCGCTCGGCCCATTTGAGTTCCGTGAATCGCGACATCATCGCAGCGCCCAGCGTGCCGGCCAGATGATGCCGCCGCTCGCTCCAGTCGAGGCAGGCCTTGCACACCGGACGGCGCGGGTGGGCCAGTGTGTCGGCGTCGATCTGCAAGGCAGTGGCCATGAACCGCTTGCCTTCATTGGTCAGTTCGATCGCCTGCTTGGTTTCGCGCACCAGCCGCTGCTTTTTGAGGCTGTCGAGCATCTGCACGCCGAGATCGCCGGCCAGATGATCGTAGCAAATTCGCGCCCGGCGCAGCGCCGGATCCTTTGGCCCGGTGCGCACGCGCATATGGCCGGCGCGGGCGGCAAGCCCGGCGAGGCCTTCGAGCACGCCGGCGACGTCGGGGCCGGTGAGGCGGTAATAGCGGTGGCGGCCTTGCTTCTCAGGCTCGATCAGGCCGCCGGCCTCGAGCTTCGCCAGATGCGAGCTTGCGGTCTGCGGCGTGATGCCGGCTTCCTGCGCGAGTTCGCTCGCGGTCAGCGCGCGGCCGCTCATCAGCGCGGTCAGCATGTTGGAACGCGCGGGGTCGCCGACCAGGGAAGCTACCATGGCGATATCGGGGCCAGCTTTCATAATTCGATGATAGCCGAAGCATTGACGTCAATCAAGCGGATATTCTCGGGGAAGCCGTCATTGCGAGGAGCGCAGCGACGACGCAATCCATCCCTCCGCTTGCGGCGCGATGGATTGCTTCGCTGCGCTCGCAATGACGGACGACAAGCACCGGAGCTCATCAATGACCGTTACCGTTTTCATCCGTTACCAGCTCGATCCGTTCAAGCGCGCGCTGTTCGAGGAATATTCGAAGCGCTGGCTTTCCATCATTCCGAAATGCGGCGGCGACCTCCTGGGCTACTGGATGCCGCATGAGGGCACCAACAACATTGCGTTCGCGCTGATCTCGTTCGAGAGTCTGGCGGCGTACGAGGCCTATCGCGCGCGGCTGCGCGCCGACAAGGAGGGCATGGCCAATTTCAATTTCGCCGAGGAGAACAAGTTCATCCTCGCCGAAGAGCGAACCTTTTTGCGGCAGGTTGCGCTATAAGGGTCGCAGTCACGTCAGGGAGAGTTGAATGATTGCGGTGATCTTCGAAGTCTGGCCGAAGCCGGAACACAAGCAGCAGTATCTGGACCTCGCCGCGGAGCTGCGGCCGATCCTCCAGACGATCGACGGCTTCATCTCGGTCGAACGGTTCGAGAGCCTGACCGAGAAGGGCAAGATCCTGTCGCTGTCGTTCTTCCGCGATGAAGCCGCGGTGGAGGCGTGGCGCAATATCCCGCAGCATCGCCGGACGCAAGGCATGGGCCGCTCAAGGATATTCCAAGACTACCGGCTGCGCATTGCCGGCGTGATCCGCGACTACGGCATGAACGATCGTGCGCAGGCGCCAACAGACAGCCGCGCCGTGCACGAGGCGCACTAGCGGCGCCACGGGCACACACCTATCTTTGCCAGCCAGATATCAGGGAGAGAAACCATGCCGGTTACGACCGCGGACAAGCGCGCCACGTTCAAGAAGATGCACGAGAGCGGATGCTTCATCATTCCCAATCCGTTTGATGCCGGCAGCGCCCGCGCGCTGCAGCATCTCGGCTTCAAGGCGCTTGCCTCCACCAGCGCAGGCTTTGCCTGGACCATCGCGAAGGCCGACAACCGCGTCACCGTCGATGAGGTCTGCGATCATCTCGCCGCGCTGTGCGCGGCGGTCGATCTGCCCGTGAATGCGGATTTCGAAGGCGGCTTTGCCGTCGAGCCGGAAAAAGTCGGCGCCAACGTCGCGCGCGGCGTGAAGACCGGCGTCGCCGGGCTGTCGATCGAGGATTCCACCGGCGATGCCGCGAATCCGCTGTTCGAATCGAAACTGGCGGTCGAGCGCATCAAGGCCGCCCGCAAGGCGATCGATGCCAACCACAACGGCGTCCTGCTGACCGGCCGCTGTGAAGGTTTTCTGTGGGGCGTAACCGATCTGAACCTGGTGATCGACCGGCTGAAAGCCTACTCGGACGCGGGCGCCGATTGCCTTTATGCGCCGGGCATCAAGACCAGGGAGCAGATCGCAGCCGTGGTGAAGGCGGTGCATCCGAAGCCGGTCAATCTCCTGATCGGCGCGTCCGGCCTGTCGCTGAAAGAGGCCGCCGATCTCGGCGTGCGCCGCATCAGCGTCGGCGGGTCGCTGGCGCGCTCGGCCTGGGGCGGGTTCATGAAGGCCGCGCGCGAGATGGCGGAGCAGGGCACGTTTAGCGAGCTTGCCAACGGTTATTCCGGCGGCGAATTGAACAAGATGTTCAAGTGATGTGAAAAAACGCAACGGGCAATCGATGCCCGTTGTGTTGTATTGGATCGACCGGTCGGACGTTACTTGCTGGCCGGCGGACTGTCCGTCTTGTTCATATCCGTGCTGGCCGGCGGGGTCGCCGGACGTGCCGGAGCAGCGCCCGTGGTCATGCCGGGCTGGTTGTTGACACGGGGCGTCACGTCACGCATGCCGGGAGGGGCTGCGGGCGGATTGGCCGGTTGGGTCTGCGCGGTCTGGCTAGCTGGCGTGGTGCCGGCCTGGTTGATGCTGCTGTTGTTCAGTCCATAGAACACGGCGCCAAGCACCACGGCGATGGCGAGCGCGAACATCGCGACCTTGGCGTTGCTGGCCCGGCCCTCGGTGAGCTCCGGATCGGGCTGGATCTCATTGTCGAGACTGTTGAGACGCGCCTGCCGGCGGATTTCGTCGTCGGTCAAACCGGTGCGGTCGGGATCGTTCCGTTGGTAGGACATGGATAAGTTCCTCCGTTAGCGCCCCAAAGCTAATCGCGGAGGACAATAGCTGGCGCGGACGGAGGTTCCGGGTAATCTTGCAACCTGTGCCTGATGGAACCTGGAATCACTTCCAAGTTCCAACCCACTCCATGAGGTTTCTCGATGTGGACCCTGCCGCCAACCGATTCGGTCCTGCAAATCCTGTCGTTCGTGGCGGTCGCAGCCCAGGCGATGACAGCGGCATTGGCCGCCGGCAAGCGCAGCATGGATTGGGCCGGCGTCTGCATGCTCGGGTGTATCACCGCGCTTGGGGGCGGCACCATCCGCGACGTCCTGCTCGGGCACTATCCGCTGGTCTGGGTGCAGCATCCGTCCTACCTGCTGCTGGCGGCGGGAGCGGCGTTCGTGACCATCCTGATCGCCCGCCTGGTGTATCGGCTGAACGCGGCGTTCCTGGTTCTCGATGCGATCGGCCTCGTGGTCTACACCATGGCCGGTTGCGACGTGGCCTGGCAGGTCGATGCTTCGTTGCCGCTGGTGATCGTGGTGGTGGCGGGGATGATCACCGGCTGCGCCGGCGGCGTGCTGCGCGACATCCTCTGCAACGACGTGCCGCTGCTGTTCCGCAGCGAACTCTATGCCAGCGTCTCCGTCGTCACCGGGCTGTTCTACGCCACCGCCTTCGGGCTGAAGCTGAATGACCAGGTCTGGACCGTGCTGACCTTCGTGCTCGGCCTGACGTTTCGTCTGCTGGCGATCCGCTACAAATGGGAGATGCCGAAATTCGTCTTCAGCGGCGACCAGCGCTGAAAGTCTGCGTTCCCCGGATGCTGCGCAGCGCTACCAGCGCGTTTACGCGCGTCTTCGACGCGCTTTGGCTTGCGGCGTGATGCGCTGCTGATCCGGGGTCCAGCTTGACTGGAAAAGTGTGGGTCCCGGCTCTGCGGAGCCATAGCGCGTCGAAGACGCGCGTGAACGCGCTGGTGGCGCGCTGCACCGCGTCCGGGACACGATTACTTCCGTCTACTTGCGCCGCGCTTTGGCGACCTGATCCGGTGTCACCGCCGGCGCCGCGTTGCCCCAGGAATTGCGGATGTAGGTGGTGACATCGGCGATCTCCTGGTCCGACCATTTGGCGGCATAGGCCGGCATCGATCCTTTGTTGGGCGCACGCGGCGTCGTGATGGTTTGTGCGCCATCGAGGATGACGCGCAGCGTGCTCAAAGGATCGGCCGACTGCAGATTGGCGTTGCCCGGCAACGGCGGATAGATCCGCGGCGCGCTGGACCCATCGAGTTCGTGGCAGGCGACGCAGGCGCCCCGGTAGAGTTTCTCACCGTCAGCCATTTGCGCCGGCGGGGGCGGGGACACGGCGGGCTCCGGCGGCCCTGCGGGCAAATCCTTGAGGTAGACGGCGATCGCCCTGACATCCGTATCGCTCATCCTGGAGGTTGAATTGAGCACGACCTCCGACATCAATTCGCCGGCGTGGCTGCGGCCGTTGCGGCCGCTCTGCAGATATTCGGCGATATCGTCGGCGCTCCACGATTTCAGGCCGCTGCGTTCGGCGCCGTCGAGCCGCGGCGCGAACATGCCGTCGACCTGTCCGCCGGCGAATGGCTGGCCGCGTTTGTCGGCGCCCAGCATGTTCTTCGGCGTATGGCAGGCGCCGCAATGGCCGGCGCCCTCGACGAGATAGCGACCGCGATTCCACGCCGCGCTCTTCGACTGGTCCGGCATCAATATTCCGGGCTTGAAGAACAGCAGATTCCAGCCGCGCATCACGATCCGGTAGTTCAGCGGCCAGCGCAGTTCTGCCGGCTTCGGCGTGTTGCGGACCGGCGTCAGCGTCGCGAGATAGGCGCGGATCGCCAAAATGTCGTCGCGGATCAGTTTGGTGAAGTTGGGATAGGGAAACGCCGGGTAGTAACGCGAGCCGTCTCGGGCGACGCCATAGCGCAGCGCGCGATAAAACTCCTCGTCGCTCCAGGCCCCGATGCCGGTATCGCGGTCCGGGGTCAGGTTGGGCGAATAAATCGCGCCAAACGGCGTATCGATCCGTTTTCCGCCTGCGAACGGTTTTGCGGGATCGGCGGTATGGCAGCTCGCGCAATCGCCGGCGTCCGTCAGCGCCTTGCCGCGGGCGATGACCTCGGCCGAGGGCTCGGCGCGGCCTTCGCCGGAGACGAGCGCAGTGCACAAGAGGAAACAAACGAGAATCGCCCGCATGATCTGCTGTCGTCCCTGCACCGATTGACCTTCCAAGGCATTATAGCGTGAAAGCGAGCGTGATGCCGACGCCACGCCGTTTCGCGCCGGGGCTCCCGGACGACACAAACCGAAAAAGGCAGCGGTTATTCCCAACACGAAATTGCGATCTTTGAAAGCGGGGCTCGTTTGCCCAGAATTGTAGTGCGCGAGAGGAAAAATCCGACATAGACTGGTTCTAACAAGTTCAGATGACTAGCTAAAAAGTGTCGTCGCGACCAAGGCTTACGCGACCAGAGATTACCAAGACCAAGACTTTAAGAGGGCGGAATGGGAATCAACCAGGGTCCGATCAGTCTCGACCAGAAGTACACCCAAGGGACCGGCCACATCTTCCTGACCGGCATTCAGGCGCTGGTCCGCTTGCCGATGGCGCAAATCCGCCGCGACCGGGCCGCCGGCCTCAACACCGCAGGCTTCATTTCCGGCTATCGCGGCTCCCCGCTCGGCGGCTACGACCAGCAGCTGTTCGCCGCTCGAAAGCACCTCGAGCAATACAACATCAAGTTCCAGCCCGGCGTGAACGAGGATCTCGCGGCCACCGCGATCTGGGGCTCGCAGCAGCTTAACCTCTCACCCGGCGCCAAACATGATGGCGTGGTCGGCATCTGGTACGGCAAGGGCCCCGGCGTCGATCGCTGCGGCGACGTCTTCCGCCACGGCAATGCGGCGGGATCAGCGAAAAACGGCGGCGTGCTGTGTCTGGCCGGCGACGACCACGGCGCCAAATCTTCCACCGTCCCGCATCAGTCGGACCACGCCTTCATCTCCGCGCTGATGCCCTATCTCTATCCCTCCAGCATCCATGAAATGATCGAGATGGGCCTGCTGGGGATCGCGATGTCGCGTTACAGCGGTTGCTGGGTCGGCATGAAGGTGATCACCGAGACGGTCGAGACCACCGCCGAGATCGACCTCACCGACGAGATGACGCCCTTCATCATCCCGACCGATTTCGAGATGCCCGAGGGTGGCCTCAATCTGCGCTGGCCCGACGACCGCTATGCCCAGGACCGGCGCTTACAGGACTACAAGGGCTTTGCCGCGATCGCCTTTGCCCGCGCCAACAAGGTCAACCGTGTCACCATGGATTCGCCGAATGCCCGCTACGGCATCATGGCGTCAGGCAAGAGCTATGAGGACATCAGGCAGGCGCTGCGCGAACTCGGCGTGACGCCGGAAGTCGCCGCCAAGATCGGGCTTCGGCTGTACAAGATCGGCATGCCCTGGCCGCTGGAGCCGGAAGGCGTGCGGCAGTTCGCGGTCGGGCTCGAGGAAATCTTCATCATCGAGGAACGTCGCGAGATCGTCGAAAATCAGGTCAAGCAGGAGCTGTTCAACTGGCGCGACGACGTGCGGCCCCGCATCATCGGCAAGATGGACGATCACGACAAGCGCTTCCTGCCGTTCGCGGAAGAACTGAGTGTCGCGTCGCTGGCAAGCTCGCTGACCGAACGGCTGCTTCGACTTAATCTCAACCCGGAAATCGCAGCCATGCTGCGCGCCAAGGCCGACTGGTTCAACGGCCGCCAGGCCAGCCAGATGCAGGCCGTCGCCCCGATCACCCGCACACCGTATTTCTGCTCGGGCTGCCCGCACAACACCTCGACAAAAGTCCCGGAAGGCAGCCGCGCCTTTGCCGGCATCGGCTGCCACTTCATGGCGCTGTGGATGGACCGCTCGACCGAGACCTTTACCCATATGGGCGGTGAGGGCGTGCCGTGGGTCGGCGTCGCGCCGTTCACCAAGGAAGAGCACGTATTCGCCAATCTGGGCGACGGCACTTACTTCCACTCCGGCAGCCTCGCGATCCGTCAGGCGATCGCCTCCGGCGCCAACATCACCTACAAGATCCTCTATAACGACGCGACCGCGATGACCGGCGGCCAGCATGTCGACGGCGAATTGTCGCCGCAGCAGATCACCTTCCAGCTCCACTCCGAAGGCATCCGCGACATCTATCTGGTCTCCGAAAATCCCGACGCCTACCCGGCGAACGAAATCGCGCCCGGCGTCAAGACCGCGCATCGCGATGAACTCGACACCGTTCAGAAGACGCTGCGCAAGGTCAAGGGCGCCTCCGCGATCGTGTTCGTGCAGACCTGCGCCGCCGAAAAGCGCCGCCGCCGCAAACGCGGCACCATGGAGGATCCGGCGCGCCGCGTCCTGATCAATCCCGCGGTGTGCGAGGGCTGCGGCGACTGCTCGGTGCAATCGAACTGCATTTCGGTCGAGCCGCTGGAAACCGAGATGGGACGCAAGCGCGCCATCAACCAGTCCACCTGCAACAAGGACTATTCTTGCCTGAAGGGTTTTTGCCCGTCCTTCGTCACCGTCGACGGCGGCAAGCTGCGCCGCCGCGTGCCGGCCGGGGTCGGCGATATCGGCGATCTGCCCGAACCGGCCTCAAGGCCCTCGCTGGAGCGGCCCTATAACGTCGCCGTCGGTGGCGTCGGCGGCACCGGCGTGCTGACGATCGGCGCACTGCTCGGCATGGCCGCGCATATCGAGGGCAAGGCCAGCATGATCCTGGACATGTCCGGCCTCGCGCAGAAGGGTGGCGCGGTGCTCAGCCACGTCCGGCTGTCCGAACACACCGCTGACGTCACCTGTTCGCGCATCGTCACGGGTACGGCCGATCTCGTGCTTGCCGCGGACGAAGTGGTGGCGGCCGCCAAGGAAACCATCACGCTCTGCGAATCCAGCCGCACCACCGGCGTCATCAACACCCACCTCATCCCGATCGCCGACTTCATCCTCAACCGCGATTTCAATTTCCAGGCGCGCAAGGTCAACGGCGTGCTTGAAACAGCGCTGCGGAAGGATTCTTCGTTCTTCGATTTCACAAAACCCGCCGAAGTGCTGCTCGGCGATTCCATCGCCACCAACATGATGATGATGGGATTTGCCTATCAGAAAGGCCTGCTGCCGCTGTCGGCCACGTCGATCGAGCAGGCGATCGAGGTCAATGGCGTTGCGATCAAGTTGAATATCCAGGCGTTCCAGTTGGGCCGTCTGGCCGCGGCCGATCCGGCGCGCCTGATCGCGATGATGAAGGACCAGGACGAGACGGCGGCGCCGAAGACGCTGGATGCGATGTCGCTGGACGAGATCATCGCCCACCGCAGCGCGCTGCTGACGGATTACCAGAACGCGGGGCTTGCCGAGCGTTACCGCAAGCTGGTGACACAGGTGCGCGACGCCGCAACGACCGGCGGCTATGGCGAGGCATTGCCGCGCGCGGTGGCGATCAACTATGCAAAACTGCTCGCCTACAAGGACGAATACGAGGTGGCGCGGCTCTACACCGACGGCCGGTTCGAAAAGCAGCTCCGCGACCAGTTCGAGGGCGATTTCAAGTTCAGCTTCAACCTCGCGCCGCCATTTTTGGCGCGCGGCGTCGATGCGTTGGGTCGGCCCGGCAAGCGCGCCTTCGGTCCGTGGATGATGACGGCGTTCCGAATCCTCGCGAAGATGCGTGGCCTGCGCGGCACCGCGTTCGATATCTTCGGCCAGACCGCCGACCGCAAGCTCGAGCGCGATCTGATCGTGGGTTACGAGAAGGATGTCGCGACCGTGCTCGGCCTGCTGTCGCCGCTGACGCTGGATACGGCTGTGGAAATCCTCTCGTTGCCCGACCGCATCCGCGGCTACGGCCCGGTGAAGGAAAAGGCGGTGCAAGACGCCAAAGCGCGCTATGCGCAGTTGGCGGCCGATCTCGTCAACCCGCCGCCCGCGCCAAGGCAAATCGCGGCGGAATAGGGGGCGCTCTCACGACGCCGTCGTCCCGGCCTTGAGCCGGGACGACGTAGAGAGATACGACTTCCAGCTGAGTGGCGTGGGCGCGCTTCCACCTTCGCTCGTTGAGCTACGGCGGACAAGTCGCTTTGACTACCTGCAATGCTCCGCGCTGATCCTCGCGACTGACCGATCCTCGCTCTCGCACCCGCGGCGCGCCACGGTTGTTCGCTAGCAGGCAGGAACACAAAATAAGCGATCAAAGTTATACAGAGGAGCTGTCGCGCGTAGCCTTTCCACAAGGGACCAGGACCGGGCCATGGCCAAAATGTTCAAGGTTGGCGATCACGTGAGCTAGAATTCGGAAGCCGGACGTGTGCGCGGAAAAATCGTTAAAGTGCACAAACGAGCCGTCAATTATAAGGGCCACATCCACCGTGCCACGCCGGAGGATCCGCAGTTTGAAATCAAGAGCGACAAGACCGATCACGTTGCTTGCACAAGGCCCGCGTGTTGAGGCGGCTCGGCTGATGGCCCGGCGTGAATTCGAAAGCACGGCAGCCGCGGCGACGTTTCCGTTTTTCACGATTGGCCATTCCACGCGCCCGATCGGCGAATTTATCGACTTGCTCACGGCCTCGGAGATCGGCGTCGTCGTCGACGTGCGCACCGTTCCGCGCTCGCGGACAAATCCGCAATACAATTGCGAAAAGCTTCCCGAGTCATTGTCGGGATTTCAGATCGCATATGAGCATGTCGCCGAACTCGGAGGCCTCCGCGCACGCGCAAAGGATGTTGCGCCTGAGGTCAATGCCTTCTGGCAGAATCAGAGTTTTCACAACTACGCCGACTATGCGATGAGCGGCAGTTTTCGCTCCGGCCTCGCCCGGCTCCGCGATCTCGGCCGCGTGCGGCGCTGCGCCGTGATGTGCGCGGAGACAGTGTGGTGGCGGTGCCATCGTCGGATCATCGCGGACTATCTGGTCGTTGGTGGCGAGCAGGTGTTTCATATTCTTGGGCCGGGCAAGGTCGCAATAGCGAGCCTGACGCCGGGGGCCCGGGCCGGGCCGGGAGACACAGTGACCTATCCGCCGCTAGTGGCGGAAGCGAGTCCATGAATGAATCGGTATTGCGGGCTTAATAGTCCAAGCGAAATGCCTGCAGTGCGGTTGCCGGAGCACGGACGTCGCTTTTGGGTCAGTCGCGTCGGTTTTGCGGTGTCGGGGATATGTTCGGTTAGGGGCAAGTTTCGGAAATACTGTTGTCCGGCTTTGCTAATGAAGACATCGGCCTTGCTCTCGTCTGCCGTCGAACGATTGCCCGACGGGCAAATCACTTCTGATTTTCCGAAATCGTGTCAAGCCCGTGAATCAAAAATATTTTGCTTTTCCTGTTGGCCAAATCAACGGCACATCTGGCGCCATCCCGTCCCGGGAAGAGGGGCGTTGGCCATCGTCACGAACGTGGGGCGGGGTGTGATGGACGCGGCAGCGTCGGGCGCAAGTTGTAATTGCAGGGCGGGCTTCGCCCGTGAGCAATCTACGCTGCGCAGACGATCGACGTTGTTGCGTACGGCAAAACCGTGTGGTCCTGGCACCCGTTGCTGGTGTCAAGCCGGCGGAGGTTTTCGAGCCCAACCGGGTTTCGCAAAGCCTTCAATCCGCCGGCGACGGTGACAAGACGAATTCGTCGCCGAGGAGAGCGCGGCATAAGCCGTAAAGCCATTGCGCAGGGAATGTCGGATTGCCTCCGCTGCCCTGTATGCTCGTGTGCGCATCTTCTTGTGCACATTGCACACGAGACCGCGGGTGCAGCGTGCATCCGGCATTCCCTGCGCCCTCTCTTTTCGAGAGGTGCGAAAATGACTTCGAAACCTCGGGCGCATCGCGCCGCGAGAACGTGAATTCATGTTTTCCGTCATTGCGAGGAGCTCTTGCGACGAAGCAATCCATTCTTTCTTAACGCGGATAAATGGATTGCTTCGCGGAGCCTGTCATCGGGCGCGCATTCGCGCGACCCGGTGGCTCGCAATGACGGCCTCTACGATCGCACATACCATCGACCTCATCGCCCGGGTCGACCAGGGCTTGACTGGGGATGACGGTGGTGGCGATCTGCAATCGTCTCGCCTGACGGAATATTTCCGCGCTTGCCAAGCAAGCCCCGACAGGCCAGAAAAAAGCTGGAAACAAGAAACGCCAGCGGAGAACGATTTGACCATCAAGGGCAAGGCCTACATTGCCGGGATCTATGAGCATCCGACCCGGCACGCACCTGATAAATCCACCGCACAGCTGCATGCCGAGGTCGCCAAGGGCGCGATCGAAGACGCAGGCCTGACCAAGGCCGATATCGACGGCTATTTCTGCGCCGGCGACGCCCCGGGCGGCGTGATGAACATGGTCGATTATCTCGGCCTCAAAGTCCGTCACCTCGATTCCACCGATACCGGCGGCTGTTCCTATCTGATCCATCTCGGCCATGCCGCCGAAGCGATCGCTGCCGGCAAGTGCTCGATCGCGCTGATTACGCTGGCGGGCAAGCCGCGCACCGGACCGATGCCGCCGCGCGCGGCCGGCGCCGAGGCCGATTTCGAGACGGCCTATGGCGCGACCACCCACAACGCCTACGGCATGTGTGCCATGCGCCACATGCACGACTACGGTACCAGCAGCGAGCAGCTGGCGTGGATCAAGGTCGCGGCGTCGCATCACGCGCAATACAATCCGCACGCGATGCTGAAGGATGTCGTCACCGTCGAGGACGTGCTGAACTCGCCGATGATCTCCGATCCCCTGCATCGCATGGATTGCTGCGTCGTTACCGACGGCGGCGGCGCGCTGATCGTGACCACGCCTGAAATCGCCAAAAGCCTGAAGAAGCCGCTGGTGCGCCTGATCGGGCACGGCGAATCGACCAAAGGGCCGCGTGGCGGCAAGGATCTCGATCTGACGCACTCCGCCGGCCTCTGGTCCGGACCCCGCGCGTTCGAGGAAGCCGGCGTCACGCCGAAGGATATCAAGTACGCCTCGATCTACGACAGTTTTACCATCACGGTGCTGATGCAGATCGAGGATCTCGGCTTCTGCAAGAAAGGCGAGGGCGGAAAATTCGTCGCCGACGGCAACCTGATTTCCGGCGTCGGCAAATTGCCGTTCAATACCGATGGCGGCGGTCTCTGCAGCAACCATCCGGTCAACCGCGGCGGCATGACGAAAATCATCGAAGCGGTGCGGCAGCTGCGCGGCGAAGCCCATCCCAAGGTGCAGGTGAAAAACTGCGATCTCGCGATTGCCCACGGCACCGGCGGCCTGCTCGGCGTGCGCCATGCTGCCTCAACCTGCATTCTGGAGCGTGCATGATGGCTGAAGCAAAAAAATATCCGGCGCCGGTGACCAACCC
This sequence comes from Bradyrhizobium erythrophlei, assembly GCA_900129675.1. Taxonomy (GTDB): domain Bacteria; phylum Pseudomonadota; class Alphaproteobacteria; order Rhizobiales; family Xanthobacteraceae; genus Bradyrhizobium; species Bradyrhizobium erythrophlei_A. The sequence continues at coordinate 6,681,223 of FSRD01000001.1, forward strand.
CGAAACCGTGGCGTTCTGGGAAGCGGCCAAGCAGGGCAAGTTCATGATCAAGCGCTGCACCGCCTGTGGCGAGCCGCATTACTTTCCGCGTTCGATCTGCCCGTTCTGCTTTTCCGACAAGACGGTGTGGGAGGAGGCTTCCGGCGACGCCACGATCTACACCTTCAGCCTGATGCGCAAATCCGCCACCGGGCCGTACGCGATCGCCTACGTCACGTTGAAGGAAGGCCCGTCGCTGCAGACCAACATCGTCGATTGCGACATGGACAAGCTCAAGATCGGCCAGAAGGTGAAAGTGGTGTTCAAGCCGACCGACGGCGCGCCGCTGCCGTTCTTCACGCCGGTGTAGCGCATTCTTCCCTTCTCCCCCTGTGGGAGAAGGTGCCTTCGCTGAAAGCGAAGGCGGATGAGGGGTCTCTCTCCGCGGAGAGATATCTATCCGCTGAGGGAACCGCTCATCGCAACGGGTTTGTTGCCGGCGCCGGTGCTGCCCTCTTCCACAAGGGGAGAGGGCGTCGCGATTGGCGCCGGTGAAGAAAAGAAATTTCGGGAGGACGTGCAAACATGCCGATCAAGTACGACGAGCTGATGGCCCTGAAAAATCTCGGCCAGAAATACGCCTATACCGACCGCGAAGTCATGCTCTACGCCTACGGGATCGGCATGGGCGCGGACCCGATGGATGAGAAGGAGCTGGCGTTCGTCAACGAGGCCGTCGCCACGGCGCGTCCGTTGAAGGTGGTGCCGACTTTTGCCTCCGTCGCGGCGTGGGGCGCGGGTCCCGGCGAAATGAATCTCAACCGCGTGATGGTGGTGGACGGCGAACGCGACATCACCTTCCACAAGCCGCTTGCCACGTCAGCCCACATCACCGCCGACTCAACGGTCCTCAACGTGTTCGACAAGGGCAAGGACAAGGGCGCGGTGATCCGGCACCAGACGGTGCTCAGGGATGAGAAGGGCGAGAAGCTGGCGACCCTGGTCGCATCGCGCTTCGCGCGCGGCGATGGCGGCTTTGGCGGGCCTTCGGAAGGCCAGCCCGACCCGCACAAGGTGCCGACCCGCGCGCCCGACAAGACCGTCGATATTTCGACGCGGCCGGATCAGGCGCTGGTCTACCGTCTGTGCGGCGACCGCAATCCGCTGCACAGCGATCCCGAATTCGCCAAGCGCGCCGGCTTCCCAAAGCCCATCCTGCACGGCATGTGCACCTACGGCATCACCTGCCGCGGGATCTTGCAGACCTATGCCGATTACGATCCGTCCGCCTTCAAACAGCATTCCGCGCGGTTCTCCTCGCCGGTCTATCCCGGCGAGACCGTGACCATGGAATTGTGGAAGGACGGCAACGTGGTTTCATTCGAAGCCAAGGTGAAGTCGCGGGGTGTCACCGTCATCAAGAGCGGCAGGACTGTGCTGGGCTGATTGTCTCGTGCCCCGGACGCAGCGTCGCGCCATAAGCGCGTTTACGCGCGTCTTCGACGCACTATGGCGGTGCGCTGCAGAGCCGGGGCCCACGGTTCGTACAATAGGTCCCGGCTCTGCGGAGCAGCGTTACACGCTGCACCGCGTCCGGGACACGAGAAAGAAAAGGGAGAAACACCATGGGATTACTCGACGGCAAGGTTGCGATCATCACGGGGGCGGGCGGCGGGCTGGGTGAGGCCTACGCCAAGCTCTTCGCCAGCGAGGGTGCTGCTGTCGTGGTCAACGACCTCGGCGGACCGCGCGACGGCTCCGGCGCCGATGTCTCGATGGCGCAGAAGGTGGTCAACGCGATCAAGGCCGAAGGCGGCCGCGCGGTTGCCAACGGCGCCGATATCTCGACCATGGCGGGCGGACAGTCGGTGTTCGACGACGCGATCAAGAATTTCGGCCGCGCCGACATCCTCGTCAACAATGCCGGCATCCTGCTCGACGAGACCTTTGCCAAGGCGAAAGAGGCCAACTGGGACAAGGTGATCCGGGTGCATCTAAAGGGCACCTTCTGCTGCACCCAGCCGGTGTTCAAATGGATGCGCGAGAACGGCGGCGGCGTCATCGTCAATACGTCCTCGACCTCCGGCCTGATCGGCAATTTCGGCCAGACCAATTACGGCGCCGCCAAGGGCGGTATCTGGGGATTGTCCAACGTGCTGGCGATCGAGGGCCGCAAATACAACATCCGGATCTGGACCCTGGCGCCGGGCGCGCTGACCCGCATGACCGCGGACCTGCCGCGCTACAAGGAAAACCCCGGCCTGGCCTTAGGTCCGGACGGCATCGCGCCGGCCGTGCTATACATGGTCAGCGATTTGTCGGGCGACCAGACCGGCAAGGTGCTCGGCGTCTCCGGCCCCCGCGGCGTCCGCGAGATGCGGATGATGGAAATGGACGGCTGGAAGCCGCCGCACACCGGCTGGAAGGCCCAGGACGTCGTCGACCACGCCAAGGAGATCTTCTTCTCCGAGGAACAGATCAAGATGGGCGCGCGAAGGTTTTGACAGGCCTGTGGTAGCCTGTCATTCCGGGGCGCGCGACGCGCGAGCCCGGAATCCATAACCACGATCGGGAGTATGGATTCTCTGATGTGCAATTGCACATCATAGCCCGCGCCAAGGGGCGCGTCCCGGAATGACGAAGAGAGAAGAGGCACAAATGACAAAACTCACCGCCCAGGCCGCCGGCACCTTTGCGATCGCGCCGACCCCGTTCCACGACGACGGCCGCATCGACGACAAATCCATCGACCGGCTGACCGATTTCTACGCCGAAGTCGGCTGCGACGGCGTCACCGTGCTCGGCATTCTCGGTGAAGCGCCGAAGCTCGACGCCGCCGAGGCCGAACAGGTCGCGGTCCGCTTCGTCAAGCGCGCCAAGACCATGCAGATCATCGTCGGCGTCTCCGCACCGGGCTTTGCCACCATGCGCTCGCTGGCGCAAAAATCGATGGATGCGGGTGCGGCCGGCGTCATGATCGCGCCGCCGCCGCATCTGCGCACCGACGATCAGATCACCGGCTATTTCAAGCAGGCGCAGGAAGCTGTTGGAGACGACATTCCCTGGGTGCTGCAGGATTATCCGCTGACCCTCAACGTGGTGTTCACGCCAGCGGTGATCCGCAGAATCGTGATGGATAGTCCGTCCTGCGTGATGCTCAAGCATGAGGACTGGCCGGGGCTGGAAAAGATCTCCACGCTGCGCGGATTCCAGAAGGACGGTTCGCTGAAACCGATGTCCATTCTGGTCGGCAATGGCGGGCTGTTCCTCGATTTCGAAATGGAACGCGGCGCCGACGGTGCCATGACCGGTTACGCCTTTCCGGAATTGCTGATCGATGTCGTCAAACTGTCGAAGGCGGGAAAACGCGATTCCGCGCACGATCTGTTCGACGCGCATCTGCCGCTGATCCGCTACGAACAGCAGCCCGGCGCGGGGCTTGCGGTGCGCAAATACGTGCTGCAGAAGCGCGGCATCATCGCCTCCAGCGCACAGCGCAAGCCCGGCGCGACTATCACGGCTGCGGCAAGGGCCGAGGTGGATTATCTGCTGTCGCGGGTCGCGCGGGTCGACCGCCGCGCCAATCTGCAACCGCAATCCAGCGCGGCGGGCTAGAACTTCCTCATGGTGAGGAGGCGCGCAGCGCCGTCTCGAACCATGAGGCCCCGATGCCACCACTCATCCTTCGAGACGCGGCCAAGGGGCCACTCCTCAGGATGAGGTCCCGAGGAGTGAGACTGATGGCCGAGATCGTCACCCCGCGTCCCGCATCCACCATCCTGCTGCTGCGCGATGCCGCGGCGAAAACCGAAATCGAAGTCTTCATGATGGTCCGCCATTACGAGATCGACTTCAATTCCGGCGCGCTGGTGTTTCCCGGCGGCAGCGTCGACAAGGGCGACAAGGAGATCATCGCCAACCCCGCGCTCTATTCGGGCGGCGAGGGGCTCGACGAGGCCACTCTGAGTTTCCGAATCGCCGCGATCCGCGAGACCTTCGAGGAAAGCGGCATCCTGCTGGCGCGGCCGGAGGGATCGAAAACGCTGGTCGACGCCAAACGCGCGAGCGAGATCGAGGCTATCAATCGCGCCGATTTGTGCGACGGCAAGATCAGCTTCCTGAAAGTGCTCACCGACAACGGCATGCTGCTGGCGCTCGACGAACTCGTGCCTTACGCGCACTGGATCACGCCCGAGGGCATGCCGAAGCGCTTCGACACCTGGTTCTTCCTCGCCGCAGCCCCGCCGGAACAGGCCGGCGCCCATGACGGTAAAGAGTCCACCGACTCGATCTGGGTGTCGCCGCGCGAGGCGCTGGAAGGCGGCGAAACCGGCCGCTTCAAGCTGCCGTTCCCGACCACCCGCAATCTGATCAAGCTCGGCAAACAGGCCAGCGTGAAGGCCGCGTTGGACGACAGCCGCGGCAAGCCGGTCGTGACCGTGACGCCGGTGATGACGAAATTGAACGGCGGCCGTCAGCTTCGGATTCCGCGCGAAGCCGGCTATGACGGCGAGGTGTTCGAAGTCGGCGCGCTCGGCTGAGGCAGGCCGTCGCCCCAGGCCAGCCGCGGGTGATGGCAGGTGGCGCAGGAAATGGTGCCGGAGGCCGACATCAGGGGGGCGAAGAACAGCTTTCGCCCGAGTTCGGCCTTCTCGGGAGAGCAGGGGTTTTCTGCCGGAAACGGCACGCCGGGGGCCGCGTGAATTTCGCCATCGGGGCACTCCGCTCGGCCGCTGCCGCCGCCGAATCCCGGATTGGTGCAGCGCGAATCGCAAATGTGACACCCAACGTGACGGACAAGGCTTTGTACTGGGCGAGCGATCCGGCGAATCTGGCCGGTTTCTCCGTCATTTTCAGCATGTTCCCCATCGCCCGAAATGCATCGTATATTACGACCGTTTGGAGCCCGGCCTCAATAACATGACCTCTGAATTGCCGCCGAATTCGCCAATGACGCGATCGTTCTCGCTTTCGATCGGTCAGCTGACGTTCGGCAGCTTCCTGCTGGTGCTGGCGGTGATCATCATCACTTCGACCGCCAGCGTCATCGCCATCCGCCATCTCGACGCGACCTTTGGCGAGCTGCAGCGGCTGCAGAGCGTCGGCGACCTCGCCGAGGACATCGACCGGCGCATGAACGAATTGCGGCTGGCGGCGCGCGATTTCGTCACCGACCCCGGCACCCAATCGGTCCAGGTGGGCGAGGCCGCGACCTCGCTGAGCGAGGTCCTGAAGAAGACCCGGCTGGAACTCGCCCCCGAACAGCAGGACATGATCGATGGCGTCACCGAACGGCTGGCGACCTACCGCAGCGGCATCGAGCGCATCTCGGCGCTGATCAACCGCCGCGCCGAAATGCTCGTCGGGCTGCCGCCGCTGCGCGAGAAATTCGACGAGGCCGTCGCCGACAGTCCCGATCCCAACATCGCCTCAACGCTGTCCCAGACCCAAAGCCGCATCGCCTCTGCGCTGCTGGCGCACAATCCGTCGGCCGCGGAACAGGCGGCGCAAACCATGCGCTCGATGTCGGTCCCGGATCCAAAACTCCGCATGGCTGTCGACAATTACGCCGAAGCGATCGTCGGCATATCGATCCGCGAACGCCAGATATCCGATATCGACAAGGAGGTGCTCGGCGCCGAGGGCCGCCTGATCCAGCGCGTCACCGAATTGTTGCGCGAGGTCAGCACGCGCCAGGGCCATGTTCTGTCCCGCGATTTCGCCCGGACGCTGACGGAAGCCAGATGGCAAAGCATCGTGCTCGGCACCGCCGGCGTCCTGATCGGACTGTTCGCAGCACTGCTGGTGGTGCGCCGTACCGTGCGCCCACTGGCATCGATTGCGACCTCGATCCGCGCGGTGGCGGGCGGCGAGAAAAGCGCCTCGATCCCGCAGACCGACGTCGACAACGAGATCGGCGATATCGCCCGAGCCGCCGAAGTATTCCGCCAGACCCTGGTCGATGCCGACGCCGCGCGGGAAGCGGCGGTGCGCGCTCTGGCCGAACAGCGCCTTGCCGAGGAGAGCTATCGCAAACTGTTCGAGGCGTCGGTCGACGGCATTTACGTCACGACACCGGGCGGCGCGCTGCTCAACGCCAATCCGGCGCTGGCGCGGATGATGGGTTACGCCACGCCGTACGCCCTGATCAACGGCATTGGCGACATCGCCGATACCGTCTATGTCGATCGGGCGGCGCGGACGCAATTTCAGAAGCTGATGGAACGCGACGGCATGGTCCGCGAGTTCGAATACCAGGTCCGCGCCCGCGACGGCGCGGTGATCTGGCTCTCGGACAGCGCCAGCGCGGTGCGCAACGAGGCCGGCGAGGTGGTCCGCTACGAAGGGACGGTGCGCGACATCACCGACCAGAAGCGCGCCGAAGATGCGATCGCCGAAGGCCGCCGTTTGCTGCAGATGGTGATCGACACGGTGCCCGCGGTGATCAACGTCAAGGACAAGAAGCTGCGTTATGTGCTGATGAACCGTTACATGGCCGGCATTTTCGGCATCGAGCCGCAGGACGCGATCGGCCAGACCACGCAGGACCTGATGTCGCGCTACGGCGCTGCAAAGACCGACGAGAACGACAAGCGGGTGCTGGCGGGCGGCCGGGAACTCGGCTTTTACGAAGAGGAATACAAGGATTCCGCCGGCAATATGCGGCAATGGCTGGTCAACAAGCTGCCTATCCTGGACACCGCGGGCGAGATCGAAAACATCGTCACCGTCGCGCTCGACATCGGCGAGCGCAAGCGCGTCGAGTTCGAAATGCGCAAGGCCAAGGACGCCGCCGAAGCGGCATTGCGCAATCTGCGGGAGACGCAGAACTCGCTGATCGAGGCCGAAAAGCTCGCCGCCCTTGGACGCCTCGTGGCGGGCGTCGCCCACGAGGTCAACAATCCCGTCGGCATCAGCCTCACGGTCGCCTCCGCGCTGGAGCGCAAGACCGCGATGTTTGCGGCCGAAGTGGCGCGCGGCGAACTGCGGCGCTCCAGGCTGAATGATTATCTCGACACCAGCCGGGATGCGTCGTCGCAACTGGTCGCCAATCTCAATCGCGCCGCCGAACTGATCACCTCGTTCAAGCAGGTCGCAGCCGACCGCAATTATTCGGACCAGCGCAATTTCGACCTCGGCGATCTCACCGAGCAGGTGGTGATGAGTCTGCGGCCGGGCCTGCGCAAGCACAATCTGACGCTCAACGTCGATTGCCAGCCCAACCTCATCATGAACAGCTATCCCGGCCCGTACGGGCAGGTGCTGACCAATCTGTTCCTGAATTCGGTGGCGCACGCGTTCCCGGACGGCAAGGCTGGCACGGTCGATATCCAGGTGCGGGAGTCCGGCAAGGACAATGTCGAGGTGCTGTTTTCCGACAATGGCTGCGGCATGAGCCTGGACGTCCGCCGCCGCGCATTCGATCCGTTCTTCACGACGCGGCGCGATCAGGGCGGCACGGGCTTGGGCCTGCATATCGTCTACAGCATCGTGACCAACCGCCTCGGCGGCCGGCTCGACCTCGATTCTGAACCCGGCGGCGGCACGCGGATCCAGATGATCCTGCCGCGCACCGCGCCGCTGGAGCAGGCGGCTGAGTAATCGAACTTATCCGCAATCATGTAAAGGCGCGGAATCGCAGGCACGCGCGCGAGTAGGGAAGCCGGCCGGAGCGTTCTTTCGTTCCGTGAAACGAAGGAACGCTCAGGCCAGACCCTTTGGGCGCGATTGCACCGTGCAGCAGACGTGATCGCACTACGAGTGCAGCGGTCTGATGTTCTGGTTCACGCGGAAGAAGTTTGTCGGATCGTACTTGGCTTTCAAGGCGACGAGGCGATCGTAGTTGTCGCCGTAAGTAGCCTTGAGTCTGCTGTCGTCGCCATCGTCCATCATGAAATTCACATAGCCGCCGTCAGCCGAATAAGGATGCACGGCCTCCCAATAGCCCTTGGTCCAGCGCGTGATTTCGCCCGCCTTTTGCGGATTAGGATCGATGCCGGCGATGACCATCGACCAAGTCGCGTCGCGCGTGTTCCAGGCGGTGTCGCTCTTGCCGATGCGACGGACAGCGCCGTCGATCGGATAAAGATGCATCAGTGAAAGCGCGCTCGGTAGTTTCCGTGCCTGGGCGATATGGGCGTCAATCGCTTCGTCGGTCAGTTCTTTCACGAAATCGCCGCGCCAGTACCACTGCAAGCCTTTCGGGAAGAACGGATCGAACATGGACTGGAGGGCCGGATAGGGCATTTCGCCCATCCAGTTGAAGAGCGGCGGGGGCAGCTCATCGAGCAACCTGGCCATGGCCGCCTGGCCATCTTCTGCCCGGCCATTGTAGCAGGCGATGATGGCGCAGGCGCGCTTGCCCTGATGCTCCGCCGGGAACGGGTCCATCGGTGGAACAGTCTTCAAGCCGACAAAGACCCCAAGCTCCTCGGGAGCGCTGGGGAGGAAATCCCTGTATTTCTGCATGATGGTCCGGGCATTTTCGAGATCCCAGAAGACTGGACCGGCATAGACCATGTTGACCGGATGAGCCTGGAACAGGAAGCTCGTGACGATGCCGAAATTGCCGCCGCCGCCGCGCAGGGCCCAGTAGAGGTCAGCGTTCTCAGACTTGTTAGCGGTGACAATGCGACCGTCGGCGAGCACGACATCCGCCTCGAGCAGATTGTCGATGGTGAGGCCATGCTTGCGGGTGAGATATCCGGTGCCGCCGCCAAGCGTGAGCCCGGCGATACCGGTCGTCGAGACAATGCCGGCCGGCACGGCGAGCCCGTAGATATGCGTGGCGTGGTCGACATCGCCTTGCGTGCAGCCGGGACCGACGCGGACGGTGCCGGCGGCGGGATTGACCCGCACGCCTTTCATCATCGACATGTCGATCATCAGCCCGTCGTCGACACTACCAAGGCCCGGCCCGTTGTGCCCGCCTCCGCGGATCGCGATCCGGAGATCGTTCTGCCTTGCAAAATTGACCGCAGTGACAACGTCAGCGACGTCGGTGCATCGGGCAATCATCAGGGGATTCTTGTCGATCATCCCGTTATAGAGGCTGCGTACAGCATCATAGTCGGCATCCATTCGCCTGATGACCGGGCCGCGCATGTTGCCGATGAAGGTTTCAGTGGCCGTGGCTTGCATGACGTCCTCCTGTTCCAAAAAATGATCGGCTGGATAAATCTCAGGTCACTCCCATCTTCGGACCTCGCGCGATGTCCGACCAGGGTCCACAATGCGTACCAAAGCGGACGTCCGCCGCCGCCGAAGGATTTATGAGTTTACGCCCTGGTCCGGCTAATTGGTATCCGCCAGCTTGTGCAGCGTCGCGCCGAAAATCTGGCTGGCTTTGCCGACCAGCGCCGTCCCGTTCATGGTGGCGCGGGTGTCGGTGAAGGTGCCGGTGACGCCGATGCCGACCGGGTTCGGTCCGCCGAACAGCGGATTGGCATCGGGGCTGGAGGTGTGACGCTGCACCAGCACCTCGCCCTTGAAGGTATCGCCCTTGACCGTGTAGCTGCCGGTGTAAAACAGGTAGGCGTCCCCGCCGAGGATCTGGCCATCGCGGAACAGAATCACGCCGCTGCCCTTGCCGACGCGCCCGTCCAGCAAAGTGACGTGAATCGAATACAGGCCGTTCTTCATAAGCTACCGCTGCCGGCGCGCCCGTTGTCCCCGGTGCCGGTAGTCTTTTATGCCAAAGCGCAGCATGCGGCGCAACGCGACAACTGGACCGCTGGCCGGTGGGGGCCGGCCAAATCCTCGGTTCCTGCCAGCCGGACTAGGATTATGTGACAACGGGATGACGCCGGGACAGTTCGAATCAAATTGGCCCGCGAAATGCATGGTTGACTTCGGCACCGGCCGGCGGGTGTTGGAGCAAGAGACAGGTGACCCACTGGAACAATTCCGGCGGCCACATGGCGCGCCGACGCACCGAGAATGACGACCCTGGAATTGCGGACCACCAACCGCCTTCGCTGACGCTTCGGCGGACAAGGATGCCGCTGAGCATAGTGCTGGCGGCGATGTTGACGGCAGCGGCCGCGTATCCCGCGCATGCGCGCGATCCGGACGGCCGCTACGCCAACTCGCCGCTCAAGCAATGGTTCGACAGCCTGAAAAGCGGGAAGGGGCCGTGTTGCTCCGACGCCGACGGCACCGCGGTAAGCGATGTCGATTGGGAATCCAGCAACGGACATTACCGGGTGCGGATCGAAGGCGAATGGGTCGAGGTTCCCGATGACGCCGTCATCACCGAACCCAATCGCGTCGGCCGAACCATGGTGTGGCCGATCCGCGGCAATGGCGGACTGACCATCCGCTGCTTCATGCCGGGATCGATGACGTGACCTGTCCGCTGCAAGAGCCCGTCCGCTGACGTGTCCGCCGAAGCGTCAGCGAGGGCGGAAGCCTCAGCGCAGGTGGACGCCGGGCAGCATGGCGTAACGGTCTTTGGTTTGCGTCGGACGGCGCGCCGTGATCACGCGTATTTCTTGTCGCGCTCCAGGAGTTCGACCGAGATGCCCTGCGGCCCGCGGATGAAGCAGATGCGCACGCCCGGCCGGATCGTGGTGGGTTCTCGCGTGAACTCGACGCCCTTGGCCTTGATCTCGGCGGCGACCGCATCGATGTCTTTCACCGTCAGGCCGATGTGATCGAGACCCTGATAGGGAGTCTCCGGCGGAGCATTGTCGCCGGCCTTGACCGGCGCAATGAACACGTTGGCGCCCCCGAGCTTGACGTCGATCCGCCCGGGTCCGCGGATAATCTCGCCGCCCAGGATATCGTGCAGCCAGGCCGCGGTCGCTTCGGGATCGGGACTGCGCAAATGGACGTGGTCCCAGGTCACTGTCGGCATCTTGGGTCTCCCTGCATTCTTGTGATTGCGGCGCCGTGGCTGGCTTCCGGATGCGGCGGCCGCGCAATCCTAGCGGCCGGGCATCCGCAATGCCAAGGGCTGCTGCCGCAAACAAGGGCTACTGCCGCAAAATTGTCACGCCGGCATGAAACCATTTCGTTCCAGCGCAATTGATGAATGGAACGCGGCGGAACCGTACAGCGGCAGTCGTGACAAAGGCCGTATGGTGTAAGCCCGTACGGCTTTTTTCATGTGCGGCGCGGCACCTGGCTCGCCGCCGGCTGAGGGCGCGGCTATGAGGATCGGCTATTGGTCGTCCGTACACGACAAGGCAAGGCGTGTCGTTTTGCCTGTCGTCGCCATCGCCGGATTTGCAGCCTGGATCATGCTTCCGGACCCAAGCGACGCGGAGGTCCAATCCGCGCCGGTGCCCGCCGTGGTCGCCGGCCCCGCGCAAAATGCGGCACCGGTTGATTCGGCGACCACGCCGACCCAGTCGACCCCGGAGCATCCCGCCGATGCGGCCGCGCCTGCCGCGGTTGTGACGGCTCCGGAAATCGCGGCTCCCGAAACCACGGCGCCGGCTAAATCGCCGCTCGACGGCCTGAAGATTTCCGCGCAGTCCTGGCGCCGGGGCGGGCTGGGTTCGAAGGCCTTGGTCACGCTCACGCTGCGCAACCGCAACGACTTCGCGGTCAGGGATATCGAGATCAACTGCGCCTTTGCGCGCCGCGACGGCGGCCATTTGACGGATCGCAAACGCGTGATCAGCGACGTCATCGGCATGAACAGCCGGAAGACCTATTCCGGTATGCTGGTGGGGTTCGTCAACATCAATGCGAACAAGGCGAAATGCTCGCTGGTGACGGCCAGCCGGATTTAACCCGGGAACCCGAAAAAGTGATCGCCGCTGTTTGAACCTTCAATGCGGCGTCAGGAACTAATCACTACATCACCGGTTAGGCGATGAACCGCGCGATCGCGCGGGGGGAGCGATACCAATGCCCGTGGCGCGTTATTTCCTGTATGTCGGCGGAGTACTTCTCGCGCTGCTGCTTTTGGTCGACGCCTTCATGCCGCAGGATCTCGCGGTCGCCAACCACAGCGCCCCCGGACTCGACAAAACGGCCGTCCGAATTCACTCCGTCCAGAAATTGCCGGACCGGGTGGTGTACGACACCAGCCTGCCCACCATCGTACCGCCTGCGGCCAAGACCGTTGTCGCCGCCACCGCACCGCCGGCGCCTGACGCCTCGGCCCAGGCCCGTGTGCGCAACACCTACGCGCAGTTCGTCCCACCCGAAGCCAAGAAGCTCGAGCCGCCGCAGGCGCCAAAGAAACGCAGGATCGCCAAGGTCCGCACGTACCCGCCGATGCGCTTTGCGCAGCAGCAACCGCATTTCGTCGGCTTCTTCGGCGGCCCGATCTGGAACAGCACTTGGTAACGCGCGCCGCGTGAGGTGACACTCCACGTCACGGGCTGCGACGTGTCCGCCGTAGCTCAATGGGCGAAAGCGGACGGTCAGGTCGGCTTTCTGCTTACTTCGGCAGTTTGGGGATCTTGTCGGCAAAGCCGTTGTAGCAGGTCAGCCGCTCGTCTTCCTCTTTCAGGAAGCGGCAATCATTGACGCCCTTGGCCGCCGGGGGTTTTGGCTTCGGCGTGGGCTTGAAGATCGCATCGTAGCAGTTCAGCCGGTCCTTGGTCGCGTCGTCGATGTCCTGACACGCCTGCAGCTTCTGGGCGATGGATTGGGGCTTGGCGGGCGCCTCTGACTTCTTGCCGGCCGCCTTTGGCTTCTTCGAGTCGACCTGCACCAGCGGCTTATCGCCGACGGTCGGTGGGTTGGCCGGGGCGGCCGGGGGTGGCGTGGTCTGCGCGAACACGGCGGCGGGAAACAGGAGGGCCAGCGCCAGGATGATCTGTCTCATGTCATTCGCTTTCATTCTCTCGCTCGCAACGGGAATCTTCCACGCCGCCCGGGCGGCCGGGCTCCATCCCCAAGCAACTCGCCGATTTAGCTGATCTATTATGGTGGCGGCAACCCTCCAAGACCGGGAGTATGCCAAATGGGGTGCCCCTTTCGCCTCGGTTTTGCCGGCCTGGAGCGAGGTTTTATCAGGCCTTGATCCTGCCGGAGGCTCAAATAGGGCGACTTTACCCTGACAGAGCCGACGGGCGACCATGATGCCGCTATAAACAACACCTGCCGCGGGCCCGAGGCACGCCCATATGACCCGCGCATCCCGGACGACAGGCATTCCCGCATGACTTACGAACGCGCCCATCTCAAGGCCATGCAGGGCTACACGCCGGGCCAGCAGCCGGACATGCCGGCCATCAAGTTGAACACCAACGAAAATCCCTATCCACCCGGCCCCGCAATTGCGCACGTCTTGAGTTCGTTTCCACTCGACAGCTTGCGGCGCTATCCGGATCCGCTTGCAGGGAGCTTCCGCGCCAGCGTCGCTCGCCTGCACCGCCTCGCGCCCGCAAACGTCATCGCGACCAACGGAGGTGATGAGCTGCTCAGATTGGCGTTGACGACATTCCTCGATCCCGGAAAGCCGCTCGGGCTGTTGACGCCGAGCTATAGTCTCTATTCCGTTCTTGCGACCGTCCATGGCAGTCCGCTCGCCGGCGTACCGCTCGGCAAGGATTGGTCGGTTCCCGGTGATACCGCCGAACGATGGAATGCGGCGGGAGTTCCGCTCGCGATCATCACCAACCCTCACGCGCCATCAGGCACGCTTGTCTCGGCAGCCGACCTCGAAAGACTCGCGCAGACCTTCCGCGGCGTGCTGCTCGTCGATGAAGCCTATGTCGACTTTGTCGATCCCGAGATCGGCCATGAGACATCGACCCTGGTCACCGCCTGTCCCAATGTGCTGCTGCTGCGAACGCTCAGCAAAGGCTATTCGCTCGCGGGATTGCGGCTCGCCTACGGCCTAGGAGCTGCCGACCTCGTCGCTCCCATGCTGTCGAAGACGAAGGACTCCTACAACGTCGATGCCATCGCACAAGCCGTTGGGACAGCAGCACTCGAAGATACCAGATCGGCGGCCGGAAGTTGGGAGGCGGTGCGCGACGAGCGGAGCGTGCTTGATCTGGCCCTGACCGCGATTGGTTTGTCATGCGCGCCGTCTCAGGCGAATTTTCTGCTCGCGACCGTTCCCGCCGGCGGGCGATGGCACAGCGCGGAGAAAGTCTATCGGTCTCTCATGGCCCAACGCATCTATGTGCGATGGTTCAACGAGGAGGGACTGCAGGATAAACTGCGGATCAGCATCGGCACGCCCGAGGAAAACCGGCACCTCGTGGAAGCGCTCCGGCTGCTTGGCGGATCGGAGTAGGTTTCAAAACGATTTGAACCGCTCGTCGCCGCTTCAAGCGCACAGGCAAGGGTCTCGGCGAGCCCGGTTCAGCGAAGTGGCGCACTCGAAGAACTTCTACCAATAACCCATTGAAGGTCAGATATTTTCTCTGCTCGATTTTGCACGGCGATACAAAACAAGGGGACAAACACAAGCGATTTAGCGAGCCTGTCTTCCTTCCTTCGTTGCCGTCATAATTCCGTAATTTTACGGTAATGACCTTGGCCGGGCCAGGAACGACGAGATGGGGACACGTAATGACTACTCAACTAGCCATAATGCCACGCGACCGCTTCCTGGAGGCCGCGAAAAAGGAAATGTTCGATTTCGAGCGGCGCGAAATCGAATTCCGCAAAAAGGAGCGCGAGGAGCGAGCGGCAGAATTACGTCTGCCAATCGAGAAGCAAGAAATTCACTAGCACCCGAGAGGCCGCCTGATTTAGCGGCCTCTTTCGATGCACCTCCCAATTTCGAGTCAGTTGCGGCCCTTACGTTCGAGACGCGCGACAGCGGATGCAAGTGGGCGGCTTGCATCGCGAGAACGGCGGGTTTCGGCGATGATCGGTAAATCTGCGATGACCCGAGATTTTGCACGACGTCCGTAGCGCCGCCCGCCCATTTCTCGCCGCCATTGTCGTTCAGGAAGCTTAGCGGGGCTGGTCCAATAGCGGGCAGTGTTCCTGAAGGTTCCGTGTGATCGTCCCATATTTGCTGCACCAAGACGTTGTTGTGTCTCGCCGCGCGCTGCTGGCCGGGCTTTCGTCCCTAACCGGCGCGCTTGCGCTCGGCGGATGTGCTGGCTTGGGCGCGACTGGCGCGAGCTTCGACGCTTCCTCGTTCTCAACAGATCCCACATTGCTCGTCGCAACTACGCGCAAGCGGGTGAATGGCGGGCGCGCCAAGCCCTGGTTCGGGCCGGAACGCGCTTCTGCGATGACGGTCGCACGGGCGAAGCTGGTGCCGCCGGACGACGGCCGCCTCTCGCTCGCCGCAGTCGGACTTGCCGACTGGCGTCTTGATCAGGTCGAACTGGTGTCGGGAGACGTCGGCGATCTTCTTGCGCAAGCCAGCGGCGGACCAGACGTCCTGATCTACGTGCACGGCTTCAAGCAGACGTTCGAGACGGCGGCGCTCGATGCCGCGCACCTTTCCGATGGAATCAGGTTCCGCGGCCGGACGATGCTGTTCTCCTGGCCTTCGAAGGCGGGACTGTTCGACTACGCCTATGACCGCGACAGCGCAATGTGGTCGCGCGACGACTTCGAGCGCGTACTCTCTTCGATCGTGTCGGCCCCGGGCGGCGGCCGCGTCCACATTGTCGCGCACAGCATGGGAACCATGCTGGCGCTGGAAAGCCTGCGTCAGCTCTATGCGCGATACGGTGACACCGTTGCGGGCAGGATCGGCGCGGTGGTGTTTGCCGCGCCGGACATCGATATGGACGTGTTCTCGTCGGCGATCCACCGCATCGGTCCGCTCGCCGGCAAGATCACCGTGATCGCCGCGACGAACGATCGGGCGTTGGCGCTGTCGGGACAAATCGCTGGCGGCATGACGCGGGTCGGCGCCGCCGAGAAGGACGTCATCGAACGGCTGGGGGTGCGCGTGATCGACGCTTCCGATAGCGGCTGGGGCATCATCAACCACGATTTGTTTCTATCGAATGCGGAAGTGCAGCGGGTGATACGCCGCTCGATTGATACCATGGCCGCATGAACTCGGCTTTGAGGAAACGATTGCGCGGGAAGTCTGCTTGCTGGCCGCGATGTCGCGTTTGGCGCGTCGCTTCGGGTGCTTCCATACCCGGGACCTGCTCCCGGTTCCCTGGTCTCCCGGCCAGTTCCCGGGAACACATCGTTGGCGTCCGAATTGATACGACGGAGGGTACATGACCCGGGTATGGAACACACCGATTTTCGGGATCGCGCTCGTCTATTTCATCGTCGACGGCGTCTTTTCCTACGTCACGCGACCGATCACGGTATGGATTGCAAGACAGAGGCTGTTTGAGCGCGTGCGGCTCTGGATCACTTCACTGCGGCCGTATCCTTCGCTTGCGCTTTTTGCAGTGCCGGTGATCATCCTCGAGCCGGCAAAACCTTTGAGCGGTTATTTGATCGCGACCGGGCATTTCTTCGCGGGTGCGGTCGTTTTCATTGCAGCCGAAGTCTTGAAGCTCACCGTCGTGGAACGGCTATTTCAGTTGAACAAGGATAAGCTGTTGTCGATCCCGGCCTTTGCGTGGGGATACGGTTATTGGCGAGCAATGATGGAGATCGTCGAATCTCTCGAAGTCTGGAAGGCGGCAAGAAGAGTGGCTGTTCGGGTCGGAAACGTGTGGCGTGCGGTTTTTCAACGATCCAGAGGCGCGCGAAGCGAACCACGCGCGCATGGCACGCGGATTGTTCGCTCGAATTAGCTGACCGAAGGGCGTGCTTCATACCGTTGGATCCGGTGAAATCAGATGCCAATGGCTGGTTCACGGGCGAACTACATCCGCTGAAGTAAGGCCGCCTCAGTTGGCGGCCTCGTTCATTTCACGCGTCGCGGAGAAGCAGCGGCCCCAGCAGCAGGGGGGCTGGGCGTTGAGCTGGAGCCGCTCATTCCAACCGCCGGAACGCGGAAACGGCCGACGGTGAACCAAATTACCGCAACTCGGCTGATCGTTCCGAACTAGTTCGGAGTACCTCAGTTGGCGGCTTCGTTCATTTCCCCGCCAGATCACCTCACAGTCGTTCGGCTAGCGCTCGCCAGCGATCACAGTCGCACGGAGGGTTGGGGTTTCGTCGTCGGCCATCAAATCCGAGTTTCACGCAGCGCTGCCGAAAGGCTTCCACGTGGTCCGCGTGACGGTTCGATTCCCTCCACACGTGGGGACCCAAAGCCACCATGTGTGGGACACCTATCGTCGAACTCGTGCGACCAAGGCAAAGAACACCTGTCCGACTTTGGCATGACACGTGCATCGCTTAAATCGGCCGGGAATTTAAGCACCCGACTGCGGAAATATTGCATACCCGCGCGAACATACTCAGCTTGGGGCGGCGCTATCCGTCAGGGCCGCTCAGTTGATGAAGCATACAGCTGCTCGGGTAACCCGATGGAGTTACTGAGGTTATGGACAGCACCCAACATTGCCGAGACCAGGCGGCGGAATGTCTTCGCTTGATGAAATCAGTACAGAGTGAAGCTGAGGCCGCAGTTCTGAGAAATCTATCCCAGAGCTGGTCGAGACTTGCCGGCCAAATCGATCGATACAATGCGCTCGTGCGTGACAAAGACCGCGCGGCCAGGATAAGGGCCGTCTCGACCAATAATCCAGGCCAAACTGCATCCGTGACGGATATTGGCAGTTAGTTGAAGCGCGCCGCGCGTGCCCCGGTACTTGAGACCGCCCGATACCCCATGCGGCCGGCCGGTCCTGTGGCGTTCCAATTGCAGCGATGGTCGCCGCAGTAGACCTGAAGCCGGCGAGGGCCGGAGTCGCGCATTTCTCCAAGAGTGATTTTTCTCCAAGAGTGATTTTCTGCTCGCGCGCCGCCAATGCAATTTTGCCAGGAATCTTGCCAAGAATTTTGCCAGGAATCTCGCCACGTTTAAACAGAGTCATTCCAGCGGAAATCCGCGGTCTGGCGGGGTCCGGCGTATGTCAACGTCGTGCACCGAGCCTCTGTTTTATTGCTTGATCGCGACCCAGGCCGGTTTGGTCGAATGATGCTGTGGCGGGCCTATCGTTCCCCAGACCACCGCAGCAACTGCCAGCGCCGTCAAAACTGTCGCCATGACCCGCTTTTCGCTTCTCATGGTCACGACTGTCAGTTCTTAAGTTCCAACTGCCGCATCTCAACCAGACGTGCGAGGCAATATTCGCGATACAAAACGTTGATGAAGTCCCACATCGCCGAATCCCCCTTGGTCCAATGACGAAATGCTAGGCCGGGTTTGTTTCCGGCTGGCTTCGCGGACTCGAAAAATGGCTTCATGGCCTTATCAGCCCGCCGTTCAGGCCCGGCGGGGTTTCTGTTCAGAATTTTGGGGTCGGAGCGGCTTATGAGCGACGCGGCTCGTCGTTCTTTTCTGGATCTTCTTTGGGAACGATTTCGGCCGACTTTCCGGACTGGTTGCCCGGATTGTAATGGTGCTTTCCTTCCGATTTTTCGCCGGGCTGCTTCTCGTTCGGGTTCTTGTTGTCGGACATCTGGTGCTCCTTTGAGCACAACAACCTTATCGGAAGACGTAAGTTCCTCTGGCGGCGCGCTCTCGAAACCACTCGCATTCCAGATGATCGTAACAGCTGCGCTCACTTGACGACCTTGGTAAACCTCCGTGGCCATGCGTCGTGGTGCTGGTGGCGCGGTCGATCGGTTCAGAGTTGCGGTCTGCCAGAGTGCGGGAGATCCGTGAGCAAACTGCGGCCGTCGGGCAGCGTGATCGGATCGTCAAAGCTGAGTTTGCCAGCCGCGCGATTTGCGACGCTATCGCTCGTGCTTGGTTGCTGGGGCCGACGAGGGCCGCCGCCCGATCGCATCCCACCGAGCGTGATTTTCCTTGATCGCGCCATTCCACGATACCCGAGAACAGAACGTGAAGCGCGATGTTGCGTCCGTGTTGCCTGGAATGATTGGCAATGCTTCGCAAGCCGTTGATTTCGCTAGTATGAGATTGCGGTGTCTAGCAGCACAAAACCCGCCGTCCGAACGTAGCCGAAACGCAGGCCTCGCTTTCCCCAACGATCTGTACGTCCTTACCATCATGGTTCTTGAGGCTGTGCTGAAACTTCGGCTAAGCTAGAAATATCTGAGCCGGGGGGCAGCAATGGAATTATTTAGGGCTGAGAGGCTCGGATATTTTGAGAGCAGTTCAACTCGAAAGTGCCGCCTTTGCGGCGACAATCTGGAATTGCTCAGGTCGATCTACTATCCGGAGACTAAGGCAACCATCCGCGTGTTTGAGTGCAAATGCGGCGAGCGCACTTGGGACGAATAAGGGCGCCTCAGTTGGCGGCCTCTTTCATTTTCCACCGCCCGGGCTTCCCTTCGCCAACCCGTTCCACTCCTTTTGCGGCATGATTGCTCAGGCTGTGCTGGATGCCAGGCGAGCCGCTTTGGACATCGGCCTTGCTGGCGTCCTCTATGCCCTCAGCCGTACCGGATTTGTATGCCGAGTGTTTGGGAGTTGTTGAGCGAGGTGACCTCATACGGTTTGAATGAACGAGTTCTGTTGGACGTTAAGCTAAGCTCTAGCGGCCAAGAAAATACATCACAAATCGTCTGTAAGTACTTGATGAATTTTTTATTCATTAATTGGCGCACTCGGAGAGATTCGAACTCCCGACCCTCGGAATCGAAATCCGATGCTCTATCCAGCTGAGCTACGAGTGCGTGTGGTTTTTCAATGGGTTAGCCGAGGTGCCAATTTTCTCAGGCACTTTCAAGGCACCTCTACCGCCCCACCAAAAATAACTTCGTCGGGTTCGATTACCAGACTTGCACGGTTGGAGCTAGGCGGCCTTGCGAAGGCTTTGAAGCTGAAACTCCAGGTCCTCGACCAGCTGGGCCAGCTGCTCGCGGGTATGCGGATCTGTGGGCTCCAGCGCCAATCGGAGGGCCTGGGCCAGCTTGCGTTCGAGTTCTGCGCGGTGTCTGCGGTACATTCGATTGCTCCTGCCACGTAGACGGCGGAAACCTCTAAAATGTTCACGGACATCTTCATACTTCGTTAATTCCCCTCCGTTTGGCATGCGAACCACGTAGCGCCAGATGATGCCGAAACTCAGGAAACGCGAGTGCCGCAAGGTTTTTTCGTGCGCTACGTGGCGGCACGTAGCGCTATAAATTTTTATCGAAATCCGATGCTCTATCTGAGCGACGAGTGCCTGCTGGCCCGGTCAGACTTGGCCGGGCAGGGCCAGTCAGGGTCACGGCTCTAGAAGCAGGGATGCCGCTGGCGGTCCTGGCCGAGATAGGCGGCGGAGCCCTGATAGCAGTGATTGTTCGCGGGGCCGTCATAAAAGGCGAAGGTACCGGGGGTGGGGCCGGGTCCGTAATTGTGGAGATAGCTGATCTGGTAGGGCAGCGGCCAGTAATGCTGGTGATGGTGACGGTAGTAGCGCGCTTCGGCCAGGGTCGGCGCGATCGCCGCCGCCAACAGCAGGGCGGCGAAAGACAAGAACTTCAGTTTGGTCATCTCGATTCTCCCAGGATTCCGCTGAAAGTAGACCATTTTGGCCGATCCGGGTCCCATTTTACGCGAAATCGGGCGAAAAACTGCGGGAAATCCGCCACACCGCGGCAATTTTTGGCCTCTAGGGGATGCTTAACCAAATCCCAACACAGTCCCGCCAGAGTTCTGAGGCTTGGTCCACCGGACGGACCGGCGTTTCCCGCGTCCCGACAAGGTTATTGGTTCCCGGTCGATCCATGCGCATCACGCCCCTTGCCCTGCTGTTCCTCGTCTTCGTCGCGCAGCCTGCGCGCGCCGATCTGCACATCACGCGCGACCACGGCGGGTATGTCGAGGAATACAAGGCCAAGTACAAGCGCATCGCCGACCGCAAGGAACGCGTCATCATCGACGGCATCTGCAATTCCGCCTGCACGCTGGTGTTCGGTATCGTGCCGATGAACAAGATCTGCGTGACGCCGAAGGCCAGCCTCGGCTTCCACCAGGCCTATTACGACAAGGCCTTCACCTTCGGCATCAAGGTCACGAGCTCCGAAGGGACGTCGGATCTGATGTCCTATTATCCGGTCACCGTGAAGGACTGGATCCGCCGCAACGGCGGGCTGACCACCGAAATGAAGAAGATCAAGAACGGCGAAGATCTCTGGAAGATCGTCGATCCCTGCCCGGAAGAATGGTAGGGCGAATTCGTTTCCCGCCGGGGCGCGCTGGATCGTTGGCTCGGCATCGTCACGAAACGCGCGGTGGGATGCGGTGGACGCAGATGTCACGAAGACGAACGTGGCTGACGCGGACGGCGAAGTCGTGTGGTCCTGGCGCCCGACGCTGGCGCCAAGCTTGGCGGAGTTGATCTGCGAAGTGACGGTGGCAAAAGAGCCCGGCTCACCGGGGAGAGCCCGAAGTAAGCCGTAAAACCATTGCGCAGGGAAGGCCGGATGTTCTCCGCTGAACCTGTATGCTCGTGTGCGTTTTTGCTGTGTGCATTTAGCACGCGAGACCGCGGGTGCAGCGCGCACCCGGCTTTCCCTGCGCCCTCTGTTACCGGGGGCGAAAGATTTTAGCAAAGCTCGGGCGCGCGGCGTTCGCGAGAATGCGGACTCATATCTGGCAGCGTCATTGCGAGCCACCGGGTCGCGCGAATGCGCGCCCGATGACAGGCTCCGCGAAGCAATCCAACTCGCCGCGCAAAGAAAGAATGGATTGCTTCGCTTCGCTCGCAATGACGTTGACAAGTCGGTGCCACACTTTCAGTCGTTATCGCCCGGTCAAGGTCGGGCGACGACATGTGAAGTTACTTTTGTCGTCTCGCGTGGCGGGGCGCCCGAAATTCGAGGATTGCCGGACCGCCCATGATCAGGCAATCAGAGCCACAATGAACAAAAACTTCGAAGAAACTGCCGCACGCGCGGCGCCGGCGATTTTCGTCGTGCTCTGGAGTACCGGCTTCATCGGCACCAAATATGTGCTGCACAATGCCGAGCCGTTCACCTATCTCGCCATTCGAATGGCGTGCGTGGTCGGATTGATGGCGGTCATCGTTGCGGTCGCGCGGCCGCGATGGCCCGACCGGGCCGGCATCGGCCACAGCATCGTCGCGGGGCTTTTGGTGCACGGGATCTATCTCGGCGGTACTGCGGTTGCGATCTCGCATTCGATTCCGGCCGGCCTCTCGGCGCTGATACCCGGCCTGCAACCGATCCTGACCTCGACCATCGCCAACCGCTGGCTGGGCGAACGCGTGACGCCGCTGCAATGGACGGGATTAATGGTCGGACTCCTCGGCGTCGTGCTGATCCTGCACGACCGGCCGATGAGCGGGGAGGCAGGCTGGGGCTGGCTGGCGTCAGGCCTATCGCTGATCAGCATCACGCTGGGGACGCTCTATCAGCGGCGCTACTGCAACCAGATCGACTGGCGCGCCGGCAATCTCGTGCAGTACATCGCGGTCACGATCTTTTTCGGCATCGGCGCCTGGCTGTTCGAGACCAATGTGGTGCACTGGACCGCCGAGTTCATGCTGGCGCTGGCGTGGCTGGCGGTGGTGCTGTCGATCGGGTCGATCGGGCTGTTGTACTGGCTGATCCGGCGTTCGGCCGCGACCTCGGTCGCAAGCCTGTTCTATCTGGTGCCGGCGGTGACCGCGGTCATGGCCTATGTCCTGTTCGGCGAGCGGCTGGACGCGGTGGCTATCATCGGCATGGTTGCCTGCGCCGCGGCGGTGTTTCTGGTCAACCGGAGGTCGTGACGTTTGGTCGCGGCTGCCTCGCCTTGGGGAAAGCGTTACCAATACATCCCTAGCGTGTTTTTCGGATTTTGATAGACTTGCTGCTGCAATTTCAGTTGGGCCCATTTTTTTAAAGCGGAGATTTTTCATGAAGAAGGTTATTCGTGCGGCTCAGGCGATGCGCATCAACGCGGTCAGGATTGCCTGCATCAACAAGGCAAAGACCAATCTCGGCGTGCCGTTGCCGCTGCTGACCGCGGCGCTGCAGAAATGCTACGACGAGCACTTCCTGCCGGTGTGGGGCTATCCGGTAAAGCTGTACAACACCAGGAAGGCGAAACCTTCCGACTGGCTATTCATCTATTTCGACGATGCCGACGCGGCGGGCGCCGAAGGCTATCATGACATCACACACAACCGTCAGCCGGTCTCGAAAGTGTTCGTCAAGACCTCTCTCGACGACAATGTGCCGGTGAGCGTAACGGCGTCCCATGAACTGTTCGAGATGGTGATCGATCCGATCGCCAATCTGTGGGCGGAGGCGACCGGCCGAACCGAATACGCCTATGAGATGTGCGATCCGGTTGAAGAAGACACCTTCATGGTCGACGGCATCGAGATGTCGAACTTCGTGCATCCGTCGTGGTTCGAGCCGTTCAAGCATCCGACCGGCACCAGGTTCGATCACCTCGGCAAGCTCAAAAAGCCTTTCAGCATGACGAAGGGCGGTTATGTCATCAAAAAGCAAAATGGCCGGGTGAAGGAAATCTTCGGATCACGGGCCAAGGCCGCGCGCTTTGCCAAGGAAAACCGGCGAGGCCATCGCAGCGAATTCCGCAAGCCTCGCGGGCTTCACATCCGGCGGAGAACGGGGCGAAAGGCGCGTCCGGCTTGAGGCGGTGCGAGGCGTCAGCGTGTGCCGGCCCGACAGATTTGATGGACGGAAAGCAAAAGGCCTCCGGAATTTTCACCGGAGGCCTTTGGCCCGCGCCGGATCAGCGCCTGGATTTCTTCGCCTTCTTTTTCTTCTTGGCTACCTTCTTGACGGCCTTCTTTGCGGTTTTCTTGGCCGCCTTCTTGGACTTCTTCGCCGCTTTCTTTGCCGATTTCTTGGCGGCCTTCCTGGCTTTCTTCTTCGGCGCCGCCTTCTTCACGGCTTTCTTGGCCGCCTTTTTGGCCTTCTTGACCACCGGCATCGCGGCCGGCTCGGCGGCGGTGCTTGCGATTTCAGTCGGCTGTTCAGTCACGGGTGTATCGTCGTTCATGTCATCCCCCAGTAATTTACTGCGGTCACAACGATAGCGAGATTTATGAAAGCGTCAAACGGATGTCATCGACGCATTGCGGATCCGGGTGTAGGCGGCCAACGCGCGTTCACGACCGGCTCTGTGATCGACGATCGGGGTGGGATAGGTGTTGCCGAGTTCGACCCCGGCGCCGGCAAGTTCGAGCGGCGTCGCCGTCCAGGGCTGATGGATCAGGCCGGCCGGCAGCAGCGCAAGCTCCGGCACCCAGCGCCTGACATAGGCGCCATCGGGATCGAATTTCTGGCCCTGCAGGATCGGGTTGAACACCCGGAAATAGGGCGCCGCATCGGCGCCGGAGCCCGCGACCCATTGCCAGTTGGCCGGGTTGCTGCCGGCGTCGGCATCGACCAGCGTGTCCCAAAACCATTGCTCGCCGCAGCGCCAGTCGATCAGGAGGTGCTTGACCAGGAACGACGCCACCACCATCCGCACCCGGTTGTGCATCACCCCGCTGTGCCAGAGTTCGCGCATCCCGGCATCGACGATGGGGTAACCAGTCCCGGCGCGCTGCCAGGCCCGCAGCGCGCCGGGATCATGGCGCCAGGGGAAAGCGTCGAAGGAAGGCTGCAAATTGCGCTTCGAGAGGTCGGGGACGTCGAACAGCAAATGGCGGCAGAACTCGCGCCAGCCGAGTTCGCTGAGGAATTTGTCGATGTCGCCGGACAGGGGCGGGCGGTCGGCCGCGGCAAAGCGCGCGGCGTGCCAGATCTGACGCGGGCTGATCTCACCGAAGCGCAAATGCGGCGACAGGTTGGAGGTGCCATCCCGGTCGGGCCGGTCGCGTTCGCCGGCATAGCCGGCCACGCCGTTTTCGAGGAAGGCCGCGAGCCGGGCCTGCGCCGATGCCTCGCCGGGATTCCAGGTGTCGCGCAGGCCCGCGGCCCAGTCAGGCGCTACGGGTTCGAGGTGCCAGCTTTCCAGCGTGTCGCTTGCGAGGTTGGGCGCGCCGCTCAACTTCCCGGGCGCGGGAAGCGGTTTTGGCGGATCGCCAAGCATTTGCAGCCGCCGCCAGAACGGCGTGAACACGCGCAGGCAGCGGCCCTCCTTGTTGCGGATATTGGCAGGTGCTGCGAGGAGGTCGCCGGGAAATTTTTGCGAGCCAATACCGTCCCTTGCAAGCACGGCTTCAACTTCTCTGACGACAGCTTGATGTGGCGCCTGCGCGATCTCGTTCCAGAACACCGCGCGGGCATTGGCCTCACGTGCGAACTTGCCGATAACGCTGGCGGCCGGCCCTTTGCGCAGCACGAGCGGCGCGCCGATGACGCCCAAACTGGCTTGCAGGCTACGCAACGACTGCGCCAGCCACCAGCGCGCGGCGCCACCGGGCGGCCGGGCGCTCGGCGGCTTCAGCGCGGGGCTCTCCTCGTCGTGGACGTACAGACAAATCACCGGCACGCCGGCGTTCGCCGCAGCGTGCAGGGCAGGGTGGTCGGACAGGCGCAGATCGTCGCGAAACCAGACGATGATGGGCGGGACGCTCGTCATGCGATCGTCGTCGACATCTCCTCGGGCGCCGGCGTGACGGCGGTCTCCTCGACCGCCGGCCTTGTTGTTGCCAATTGGCTCGCGCCGCAGATCCAGCGCGTCGTCACTTCGGCTGCGGCACGATCCGGATGTACGGCTTCGGCGCCTTCCAGCCCTGCGGATAGATCGTCTTGGCCTCGTCGTCGGAAACGGAGCCGGCGATGATGACGTCTTCGCCCTGTTTCCAGTCGGCTGGCGTCGCGACCCGATGCTTTGCAGTCATCTGCAGGGAATCGATCACGCGCAGTATTTCCTGGAAATTACGGCCGGTGGTCATCGGATAGACCAGCACCAGCTTGATCTTCTTGTCGGGCCCGATGACGAAGACGTTGCGGACGGTCTGGTTGTCCGCGGGCGTGCGCGTTAGCGGATCGCCCGAGGTCGACGCCGGCAGCATGTCGTAGAGTTTTGAGACGTTGTAGTCGGTGTCGCCGATCATTGGATAGTTAGGTGCGGCACCTTGCGTCTCCTTGATGTCCTCGGACCATTTGGCGTGCCGGTCGACAGGATCCACGCTCAGGCCCATCAGCTTGATGCCGCGCTTGTCGAATTCCGGCTTCAACTTTGCGAGCGCGCCGAGCTCGGTGGTGCAAACCGGCGTGAAATCCTTGGGATGCGAGAACAGCAGGGCCCAGCTGTTGCCGATCCAGTCGTGGAATTTGATTTTACCTTCGGTGGTCTGGGCTTCGAAGTCGGGGGCGACAGCGCCAATCTGGAGTGCCATGATGTTACCTCATATTATTGAAGTTACTGAAGAATTCCTGTTCAAGCCATCGCGGAGAGTATAGGGGATGGAGGGGCCGAAGGGAACCCGGCGGCCAAAAAGGTGAAATCCTTCTCCGCAAGGCGGAACTCCTAGCATCTTCTATCGATCCGCGCCCCTGCGGCGAAAAGACCCGACGCGGTCCGAAAGGCCGGAATTGCCGCGATATTGCCTTTTATGACCCGCAAGACGCCCGGCCCGATGGCTATTAGCCTCGAACCATGCCAGCGCTCACAGCGACTAATCGGCAACCATCTAAAAATCTCGGAATGCAAGTTTCGAATCATTAACCACTCGTTTACGCCCGCATGGAAATGCTGGACCTTGACCAAAAAAGAAACCGAGAAGTGCAACTATGTCTGCCCCTAGTACCAAGGCCAATGAGCTGTTCGCCGCCCTCCAACCGTCCTGCCGCAAGACCGCGGCCCATGCGCTGACCATTGTGCGCGACGGCGTGATCACCGGCGAAGGCCCGACCACCAAGGGCCGTATCCATTTCTCCCGCACGCTGGACGCCGATGATGCCACCCTGTGCGCGTGCATCCTGACCGCGAGCGCGGTCGAACATCAGCCGGTCAGCCGCGCCGAAGCCGAGGCGCTGTTCGAGATCAACGACGCCGCCGCCGAGCGCAGCGACAACGGCCGGTTCGATGATTTGCTGGCCAAGGCCGTCGCACATCACGCGGCCTCCGAATCCGGGCTGCCGGTGCCGCCGCGCACGGTGGCGCTGTCGCCGGACACCGATATCGCAAGCTGGGCGCCGGCGCATGCGCGGCAAATCGACACCCAGATGCTGGATTGGATCGCCGGCCAGATGCGCGGCAAGCGCCGCCGCAACCACACGCTGGCAGCGATGGTCGCGACCTTCGTCGGCGCGGCCGCCCTGCCGCTGTCGCAGCTGCCGAACGTGTTCGACATCGGGATGATGTAGGCGCATTCCGAACGACTGGATAAAGCGGCGGGGCATGTCCCCGCCGTTTTTGTTTGGCGAAAAACCGGATCGTTCGACGAAACTCTCCCGTTTTTCCCAGGGAATGGGCGTCAATCGACCTGACGCACCGGCGGACAAGGGACCCCTGCGCGATAAGGATTCGGCGCCCGTCAAGAATTGACGGAATCGCGGGGTGGTGCATGCTCGCGGCATGTTGGGATTGTTCAGGGGTTGTCGCCTGGCTCGCATGAGCAGCGGGCGCTATTGCGTGGTGCGGGATCTCGGCCTGGTCAAGGGCGGGAAGGGCATGCGGCACCACGAGGTGGTGCTGCCGCTGAGCCTGCGTGAGCTGATGAAGCGGTTACGTCAGCGGTCGGCCAAACGTCCTGAGCCCGAGGCAAGCGCGGACCTGCTTGAAGAGATAAATTCGTAGTGCCGCATTACGCTAGACCGCGGCGCCTTGCGCGCTAGGTCGCGCGTCACCCGGATGAGCCAACGCCCGATGAGAGGCTTAGCGATATCCGGGACGTTCTCTTCCGCGCGCCCCGCATATCGCTGCGCTCATGCGGGCTACCGGCTGCGATGGATACGACGCGGCGGGGGTTACTTCCCCGCCGTTTTCTGCTTGCCGCCTTCCGCGTCCAGCCCGAGCGTGCGGCCAGGGAAGCCGGCGACATCGAAATAGCGCGTCGACAGCACGCGCTGGAATTTCAACACCGTCTGCAATCCGTTCGCGGCCGGCTTGGAGGTGACGGTGCCGTCGGCGGTCTTCGGAACGATACCGTTGGGAAGCGCTTCGGATATCACACGGCCCATCAAGCCGCCGTTGCCGGTGCCACGCAAATGCAGAAGCTGCGCAATGGTCATGCCGACATCGGCGTTGCTGACCGGGAGCGGATCGACATAGCCGGATTTGAAGTCGGGTCCGATTGCCGCCATGAAATTCAGGGTGTCGCCGCGGCTGAAGCTGCCGTGCATGCCCTGGCCCTGCCGCAGCACCGTGTCGGCGATCTGGACCGAGCAGTTGGTCGCTTCCTCGCAGCCGCTCGACCAGGAGCGGAAATTGACCACGATCGACGGGTTCGGCGTCACCGCCTTGCCCTTGAGGTTGAGTTGCGACATCGGCAGCGTGCCGGGAAAACGTCCGAGCTTGTCGTCCACGAACAGCCCGCTGACGTAATCCTGCTCCAGCAGCGCCTTAATGGTGCGGTCGGCCAGCTTCTTGTCCTTGTTCGGCAGGTAGATCAAATCCGATCCGCCGTTGGTCGCAACCACCAGATCGGGCTTTGCTGGATCCTGTCCGAGCACGCCATTGCCGGCCTTGGGATGCGCATTGTCGGCGACCCGCGCATTCTTGTCGTTGGGATCGAACAGCGGCAGGTTCAGCGCTTTCGAAAGATCGATGGCGAGGAAGCCCATGGGCAGGAAATCCTTGGGCGTGTCGTCGTAGGAAATCTTCGCCGAGGGGCTGGTCTTGGTCTCCTTCGAAATCGTCGAGAAGCCGTGGTCGGCGGAGACGATGATGTTGGTGTTGGCGGCGAGGCCGAGATCGTCGAGCGCCTTGCGAAGTTGTGCGAGATTGTTGTCGGCGTTCTTGATGCCGGCCATCGAGGTCGGGCCGTTGATGCCGGGGGTGATGGTGTTGAGGCTGTCGCCGGTATTGTGCTGGCTGCCGTCGGGATCGCGCGACCAGAACACCAGCACGAACGGCTTGTTGCGCGCCTTGAACATCGGCAGCACCACCTTGCTTGCGACGTCGGCCATGTAGGCCTGTTGCGCGACGTTGGCGACCGTGGTGCCGGGATTCTTGGCGTCGCCGGCATTGGCGTTATCGCCACGCGAGGGGGTCGTCAGCGGCAAATTGGCTTTGGTCAGCGCGTCCTTGATTTCGTCCGACAGGGGAACGCCGGTCTTCCCGCCGGTGGAGTCGTCGATCACGATCGTGTTCTTGCCACGGTCGGTGTGGTCAAAGATCAAGGTCGGGCCGAGCTTGCCGATGGCGGCGGTGCTGAAACCCTGCGCGCGCGCCATCTTGAGGATGGTTTCCTCGTTGAGATAGTCGCCGTTGAAGTGCTCGTCGACATCGCCGAGCACGGCGTCGTTTTCGAGAAAGGGGACCACGGTGTCGCCGGCCGGGATCGAACTATAGCCGGTATAAATCGTGTTGCTGAAGTCACCGGTGTCGCCGAGATAATGGCCGGTCGCCATCGCAGAGGCGTTCGCGGTCGTGAAGGTCGGAAACAGCGAATGCGAGTTCCTGAAGTTGACGCCCTTGTCGCGGATATCGGCCATTGCGGGTGCGGTCTGCGGCGTCACGATGCGCGCGCGCAGGCCGTCCGGCACGAACAGGATCAGGTTGCGCGGCGTGGCGTTTTGCGCCGAAGCAGCGGTTGCGGTCAGCGTGATCAGGCTTGCGGACAGCAACACCATTGTGCGGCGCATCAGGTTCTCCCCATAGAAACGATTCCGGCTGGCAACCGTCGGCCTCCATTTAGTTTCGCCATGTGACAGATATGTTACGTGCCGGGTCGACGCACCAACTTGTCCCTCATCGCGGCCCAAATCAATCTTCATCGCTTCAATCAGGCGGGCATCCCGGCTGCACCCGCCGGCCGAGCCAGCGGCGCAGCGCCACAACCGACCAGATCGCCTCGACAAGACCGAACGGCCAGGCGCCTTGCAGAAATCCGTAAATCGAACCGAGCGCGCAGGCGGCGGAAAAGGCCAAAATGAACCAGGGGCTCCAGTCCTCCGCCGCGTAGCAAACCAGCATCAGCGTCACCGCGAACAGTCCGAAGGCGGTCAGCGCGTCCATTAGCCCTTGTCCTGGTTCTTCTTGGTGATGCCAAGGCTGTGAAAGATCGTGGGCTTGATCAGCGGCCACGATGCGGCGAGCCCAATTACCATGGTCGCAACCCCCATCATAGCCAGCGTTGAAGTCGCCGGCCGCATTCGCGCGGTGAGGCTCTCACGGCCGATCCATATCCAGGCGCCGGCCACCGCTGCGATCGCAATCCACGTCACCCAGCCATGGGCGTGATCCACCAGCGCGATGACGCCGCCAATATTGGCGAGAAGAATCGCAGGCAAGGCAAACGGCAGCACGCAACACGCCGTGCAGGCTGCAACAGTGCCGGCTGCGATCAAGGCGGCCTTTGCCGCTCCGCTTCCCTTGGGTTTGGGTTGGCAACCGCAACCGGGCTGTCCGGCCGAGGCAAGGGTGCAGGCAGCGGAAGTGGGGGTAACGTCCATGTGAAGCTCCGGGGGTTGTTCTCTCCAGAACCCGCGGATACCCCCTCAAGCCACTTGAGGTTCAAGCGGAAAAACCGATGCGCATAGGAATTTTGGCCGATCGTGCCGGAACCACCGTTCCGACCATCCGATACTACGAGCAGATCGGGCTGCTGCGGCCTGCGATCCGCCAAAGCGGCGGCCAGCGGATCTACGATAATGAAGACGTCCGCCGCCTCAGATTCGTTCGCGCCTGTCGCGCGTTCGGCTTTCCGATCGACGAGGTGCGGGCACTGCTGTCGCTGACCGATGACCGCAGCGCCTCCTGCACCGAAGCCCGCGACCTCGCCGAGCGCCGGCTTGTGGCTGTGCGGCGCAAGCTTGCCGAGCTCAAAGCGCTCGAAACCTCGATCGCCGCGCTGGTATCCACCTGCAATTCGACCTGCGCGGGTGGCGTCGCCACGGATTGCAGCATCTTTGAAGACCTCGAACGCCGCGAGGCGCCGAATAGAAGCCTGGTGTGACAAGCGCTGCGTGTTGTCTCGCCGCGCGGGAATTGGCAAGCTGGCGGCCGAAATCTCCGTGATTGGAAGTCGAGCCATGACACGCCTCGCTATCTTTCTTGCAAGCCTCGCATTTTTCGGCAGCGCTTTGGCGCAGCAGCGCACGATCACGGTGGCCTCGACAACCTCCACGGAACAGTCGGGGCTGTTTGGCTATCTGCTGCCGCGCTTCACCGCAGCGACCGGAATCGGCGTCAAGGTCGTGGCCGTCGGCACCGGGCAGGCGCTCGACATTGGGCGGCGCGGCGACGCCGATGTGGTGTTCGTGCACGACAAGGTAGCGGAGCAGAAATTCCTCGCCGAAGGTTTTGGCGTGAAGCGCCATGACGTCATGTACAATGATTTCGTGGTGATCGGACCGAAGACCGATCCGGCGCATATTGCCGGCGGCAAGGACGTTGCCGCAGCGCTGCGGAAGATCGCCGAGACCAAGGCAGTCTTCGTCTCGCGCGGCGATCGCTCCGGTACGCATGAAGCCGAGCTGCGGCTTTGGAAGGAAGCGGGGATCGATCTCGCCGCGGCCAAAGGCGATTGGTATCGCGAGATCGGGCAGGGCATGGGGGCGGCACTCAACATGGCTTCGTCGGCCAATGCCTATCTGCTGTCGGACCGCGGCACCTGGCTTTCGTTCAAAAACCGAGGCGAACTCGCGGTTTTGACCGAAGGCGACCGCCGCCTGTTCAACCAATACGGTGTGATGCTGGTCAATCCGGCCCGGCATCCCGATGTGAAAGCCGGGGACGGCCAGGCCTTCATCGACTGGCTGGTCTCGCCCGGGGGGCAAAAGACGATTGCCGACTATAAGGTCGGCGGCGAGCAGTTATTTTTCCCCAACGCGTCCGACTAGCAGGAACGCCACGGTGCTGATGGTCACGCTGAGCGACAGCAGGATCAGTCCGAGCCCGAGCGCCAGCGACAATTCGCCCTTGCTGGTTTCCAGCACGATGGCGGTGGTCATGGTGCGCGTGTAGCCGCGAATGTTGCCGCCGACGATGATGATGGCGCCGACTTCGGCGATGGCGCGCCCGAAGGCGGCGAGGAAGGCGGTGAGCAGCGAGGCGCGCCCGAGCGAAATCAGCAACGCCACGCTGCGAAGATGGGAGAGACCGTCGGTGCGGGCGAGATCGGCATACTCGGCCCAGAGAACGGAGACCGGGCGATGCACCAGCGCGACCACGATCGGCGTGGTGAGCATCACCTGAGCAACGACCATCGCCGTCGGCGTGAACAGCATCCCGGCGAAGCCGAGCGGGCCCGATCGCGACAGCAGCAGATAAAGCATGAGGCCCGCCACGACCGGCGGCAGGCCGAGCAGGGCGTTGGTCAGCACGACCAGAACCTGCCGCCCGCGAAACCGGCTGATCGCCAGCAGCACGCCCAGCGGTGCGCCGATCAACAACGCAATCAGGCTCGCCGAAAGGCTGACGCGCAGCGACAGCCAGACGATGCCGATCAGCTCGGAATCGAAATTGCCGATCAGCGCAAGCGCCGCCGCGACAGATTGCCTGAAATCATTCATCCGGGGACAGTGACAGAAAAATCCAGCCGCGCATCTATAAAAGCCCACCCTATCAAACGCCGTTGCCGGTCGAAACCGCAGCATGTTGCGCACGCCACCGGCCACGCTGTCGCGCGACCGCGAGATCGCCGCACCACCAGCGGGGAAGCGGTATCGCGGACCAGGCGCCCGTGCAGGTAGCGAAATCGAGCCGTCCGCACAATGATGTCCGGCGTCCGCCCGCCGTAAGCAAGTGTTTAGCGGCTCGGTATAAAATGTCGGTGATAATTTCCTGCCTTAACCACCGGTTAATCATGCGCCTTCTGCCGATGAAAGACCCGGACAAGGCCTGGCGTTCGATCAAGGCCCAATGGAAGAAGGACGCTGAAGGCGTCGGCGAGGATTTTTCTACCTTCGCGTCGGGAAGCTGTGCGGCCTTTGATAGCCTGATCAAGGATACCAGCAATCCAGGTCTGTATTGCCTTTCCGACGGCGAGCGGATTCATGCGGTGTGTCAGGTCAGCCGCATGCTGATGAGCAAATATTCTTCGCCGCTCCTGCGTGCGCGCTTCGTCAGCGTGTCTCCGGTCTACGAGCTGGGGCTGGCCGGCGCCGGCGAATATGCCCAGATGATGGTGGCGCTGTTTTCCGGCATCGTCTGGCTGTCGCGGGACTCGCTGTCGGCGGGCCACATCCGGTTCTTCCTCAAGAGCCCCGGCGATTCGCAATTCTTCGCGGCGCTGCAGGTCTCGACGCCGTTTTCGCCCTTTTCAAAGTTCACGATCGAGGGCGCTTTGATCGAGTGCAGTTTGAAGGAAGCGGAATCGGCGGAAGCGCCCTGATTCGGATAGGTTTTTTAACTTTGCGATAACTCATTTTGCTAACGCCCTCTTGGGTTGTGCCCCTTACAACAAGCGCCTGTGGGGGCAAGCAAAATGTTGGATCGGTCATCTGACAAATTCATCGCGGGAAAACTGCGGCAGTCGATCGTCGACGCGCTGGTGCGGACACGACTGGGCGCGATCCAGTGGCTCATCCTGTGCGCCGCCGGGCTCGTCCTCGCGATCACGCTCGGCACCGCCTACTTCGCCGAGCAATTCCGCGCCCGCGCGCTTGAGGTCGCCGGGCGCGAACTCAACAACACGGCGCTGCTGCTGTCGCGTCATTTCGACCAGCAACTCGGCGATCTCCAGCATGTTCATGACGACGTCGTCAGCTTTATGCGGGCGGGCTGGGGCGATAGCGCAGATGAATTCGAACAGAAAATGTCGACGTTCGGTGCGCATGAAATGCTGCGCGCCAAGCTCGCGACGCTTCCCCATGTCGGGAGTTTGAACGTGTTCAATGCCAAGGGCAGGCTGATCAATTCTTCCGAGATATGGCCGACACCGGACGTCAGCATCGCGGACCGGCGATACTTCAAGGAGTTTACCTCGGGAAAGCCGACCCCCGACGTGATCGTCGCGCCGGCGACGAGCAAGGTAACGGGAGTGTGGACCACGATCTTCGCGCGCAAGATCGTCGGCCGTCGCGGCGAGATCGTCGGTTTTGCCACCCGCGGCGTCGAGCCGAGCCATTTCGAGGATTTCGTCGCATCGCTGGCGCTGGATAGCGACACCCAGATTTCGATGATTCACCGCGACGGCACGGTTATCGCCCGTTATCCGCATGAGGATAACATCATCGGGCGCAACGTCGCCGACGCACCGGCTTTCCGCAAGGCGCTGGCCCGTGGCGGCAACATCGCGGGGCGTTTCGTGAGTTCGGTCGACGCCGAGGACAGGATCGGCGCGGTCAGGTCGCTGACGGATTTTCCGATCCTGATCGTGGCGGCCACCACAACGTCGACCGCGCTCGCGGATTGGCGGGCGCAGACCAAGCTGCAGTTCTGCGCCGCGGTGCTCGCGGTCATCGTCGTCATCTGCACGATCTTCCCGATCGTGCGCCAATTGCGGCGCCAGCACGCCGCCGCGCAACGCAAGCTGTCGGAGAAAACCCAGCAGCTCGACACCGCCATCAACAACATGACCCAGGGCCTGCTGCTGTTCGACGCTTCGGGCCGCCTCGTGATCTGCAATGAGCGTTACATCGAGATGTTCGGCGTCTCGCCCGACGTCGCCAAGCCCGGCTGTCATCTGCGCGATCTCATCCTGCATCGCCAGCAGATCGGCTCGTTCGAGGGCGACATCGATGCCTACTGCGCGAGATTCCTCAATCCCGAGCATGACGAAGTGCGCGACACCGTGATTTCGATGCCCGACGGGCGCATGATCCGGCTGGTCTACAAGCGATCGCCGGATGGCGGCTGGGCCACGACGCTGGAAGACGTGACTGAAGTTCGCCGGGTCCAGGCCAGGATCGAGCATCTTGCCCATTATGACGCGCTGACCAGCCTGCCGAACCGGACGCTGTTCCAGCGCCACGCGGAGGGCTTGTTGCTGGAGACCGCCGGCGTCGAGTTCGCGATCCTCTACATCGACATCGATGAGTTCAAGAGCATCAACGATTCACTGGGACATTTGATCGGCGACGAATTCCTCAAACGGGTCGCCGAGCGCCTGCGTCAGTCGGTGGGATCTGAGGACTTCATCGCCCGCCTCGGCGGCGACGAATTCGCCATCCTGCAACGCGCGGTGACAAGCGACGATGAAGTCAGCGCGCTGGTCGCGCGGATCTATCAGGCGCTGCGAACGCCGTTCGATTGCCACGGCCATCGCCTCTGCGGCGATGCCAGTATCGGCGTCGCGATCGCGCCGCGTCACGGCTCCGATCTGTTCGGTCTGCTGAAAAGCGCCGATCTGGCGATGTATGCCGCCAAGGCGGCCGGCCGCCGCACTCATCGTTTCTTCGATCCGGCGATGGAACGGCAGGCCAATCTCCGCCGCGAACTCGAGAGCGATTTGCGAACGGCGCTGCTCGAGGGCGGTTTCGAAATCCATTACCAGCCGCTGGTCGACCTCAACAGCGATGAAGTCACCGGCTGCGAAGCGCTGTTGCGCTGGCGGCATCCGGTGCGCGGCATGATTTCGCCCGCCGACTTTATTCCGGTTGCCGAGGAAACCGGCCTGATCGAGGAGATCGGGCAGTGGGTGTTGCGGACCGCCTGCGCGGAAGCTGCGACATGGCCGGCGCATGTGCGCGTCGCCGTCAACGTCTCTCCGATCCAGTTCAAGTCGCAGACGCTGTCGCTGAAGGTCGCGGCGGCGCTGGCCGAGACCGGGCTCGACCCGCGCCGGCTGGAACTGGAAATCACCGAAGCCGTGCTGATCGCCGATGACGACGCCGCTCTCGTCGCGTTGAACGGGCTGCGCGCGCTCGGGGTTCACATCGCGCTGGACGATTTCGGGACCGGCTATTCCTCGCTGCAATATCTGCAGCGGTTTCCGTTCGACAAGATCAAGATCGACCGCAGCTTCGTCAAGGAAGTGACCCGCAATTCCTCGTCGTCGTCGATCATCCGGGCGGTGGTGAGCATTGCGGCCGACCGCGACATGGTCACGACCGCGGAAGGCGTCGAGACCGAGCAGCAGCGCGACACCGTGCAGGCGCTGGGATGCACGCAGATGCAGGGCTATCTGTTCAGCGCGGCGCGCCCGGCGCATGAAATCCGCGCGCTGCTGGCGTTGCGCCCGGCCGAGGTCGAAGACGCGGCCTGAGGGGGCCCGGCGGGCGCCGATCTTGCGGTTCGGAGCCATAACCCGTCCAGTACCTGAGCCATCGTTCCGTCAAAACCCCGATGGCCAGCCCTGCCACGACGTCGCTCGTCCAATGCGCGAGCAGGACGATCCGTGTCAGCACCAGCCCGGCCCCGAGACATCAGACCAGGTTGCGTTTTGCCGGCGGAAGCACGGTAGCGGCGGACGCCAGCGCGCCGACATGAATGGCATGGCCGGATGGAAAGGCATCGAGCCGTCTGCCCGAGAGCGGCACGCCGTGAAGATGACCACGAACGGTCAGGCGGTCGGGCCGCTCCTGATCGAACACGGCCTTCAGCACGTGGGGAATGATAGTCACCGCAATGCTGGTGAGCAGAAGGTGGTCGCTGTCGCGGCGATGGCGCGCGGTTCTGTTGCGGCAATAGACCCACCAGCCCGCGGCGAGCGCGCACAGCAAATGTTCGTCCGCGCCCCAGGTCAGGACTTCGGCGGCTTCTTCCGTTTCCGGGCCGGCATGGGCCGAAACCGCATTCGCGATTTCAATGTCGGGCCGGGTCGGACGGACCCGATAAAACGCCATGGCGTATTGCTCTCTTCAGGCGATGCCAAAAGAAGCCCGGCCACCTCGGTCGATGAGGCCGGGCGAGGTTTGGTCCGGCGTTGGGAGGAACGCCGTGAAAGGAAAACCACGGGTGGAATGGATTGTTCCGAGGACTCGCCAAGGGTTTGCTGCACGGGCCTCAGGGCCGCCTGGCGGCGCTGGTCCATCGTGCAATCAGGGGCACGGCGTACCAGAAGCCAACCAGCAGGGCGAAGCTCACCGCCGCATAGCCGGCGGCGGCGACTTCGTTGTCGGTTACTTTTCCAAGCACCACGTAACTCTCCGCCGAGAGTCCGGCAGCCAAAAACAACGGTGCGGCGACCACAAGCGCCGACGCGGCGCGGAGAAACTGCTCCGAATCCTCGCCATTAAAGCAGAGGCGGTGCAGGGCGGCCGGGGTCATCAGGAGGACGACGTTGATGGCGACCAGTCCAAGCGCGATCGCATGCACGATTTTGGCTGCCTGCGGAAGCCGGTCAAATCCCGCGGTCAGCATCGCGATGAATTGAAATCCGAACAATGCCTGGGCGCCGGGAATGATCACGCGCGCTTCCGTCAGCACCTGCTCGACCTTGGTCGCGAGCGATGTTCCCGCGCGAGAAGTGTCCGGCATGACGTACTTCTGCCGATGTACCATTTCCGGTCCAAACCACGCCAAGGCAGCGATGAGCGTCAAGGCAGCACCACACGTGATGCCGGCAGCAATCCCAAAGTGCCGCTCAATCACCACATAGCCGGCGAGGCCAAGACTGAGCGAGAATGGGATCAGGCCGGTCGTGGTGTAAAACGATGCCACGCGAACCAATCGCTTCGACGATGAACCAATTTCCTCCAGCCGGTGTTCCATCGAAGGGACGATCAACAGGCCGAGCGC
This sequence comes from Bradyrhizobium erythrophlei, assembly GCA_900129675.1. Classification (GTDB taxonomy): domain Bacteria; phylum Pseudomonadota; class Alphaproteobacteria; order Rhizobiales; family Xanthobacteraceae; genus Bradyrhizobium; species Bradyrhizobium erythrophlei_A. The sequence goes on from FSRD01000001.1 coordinate 6,718,790, forward strand.
GAGCGTTTGCAGAGCAAGGCCCGCGGCACAGAACGACTTTGATGCGGAGGAGAACTCGGCAAAACCGCTCTGGAAAAAGGCCTGGAATTGAAACCCGAGCATCACCTGGATGCCGAGGATGAGCAGGCGGGTTTCATCGAGCGCGGTTTTGACCTTGCGATCGAGCCCTTCCGACATCGGCGACCACGCCTCCGCTTGGTGCTTGACGGCTTTGCCGTGCGTAAGCGCCCGACATTATTGCTGGCAAATCAGTCCAAATCAGTCCTGGGACGACGCCGGCTGCGCAGGCTCGCTGGATGAGGCTGTTTCGTTTTCGGCTTCTTTCTCGGCATCGCGTTCCTGTTCCTTGCCCTCGTGCACAAGCTCGTCATCGCCGATCATCTGGCCGACGATCTGCTTGGTTCGCCCCTGTGCCTTCTCTCTGAGTTTGGTCATGATGGCCTCCTGTCGGGAGAAAACCAGGGGAACCCGAAATGTTTCCTCATCGGGAGATGAAATCAGCGCGGCTCAGGAACGTTGTTCGACCTTGCCGATTGACCGGGGGTCCCACGACATCAGACGGAGCCTCTCCATGGACTTGAACGGCAAGAAGATTGCGATTCTCGCGACCCACGGCTTTGAACAATCGGAACTGGAAGTGCCGCGCGATCGGATCAAAAAGGTGGGTGCCACGGTCGACGTGGTTTCGCTCGCGTCCGGCGAGATCAAGGGGTGGGACAAGAAGGATTGGGGCCGGCCGGTGAAGGTCGACAAGACCCTCGATCAGGCCTCGGCGTCGGACTACGACGCGGTGGTGTTGCCGGGCGGACAGATTAATCCGGATTTGCTGCGGGTCGAGCCCAAGGCGCTCAAATTCATCAAGGATATCTTTGACGCAAAGAAGATCGTCGCGGCGGTCTGCCATGCGCCATGGGTGTTGATCGAAACCGGCATCGCCAAGGGCCGGAAGATGACGTCGTACAAATCCATCAAGACTGACGTCGCCAATGCCGGCGCGTACTGGGAAGATTCCGAAGTCGTCGTCGACCAGGGCGTGATCACCTCCCGCAACCCCGGAGACCTTGAAGCGTTCAGCGCAAAGATCATCGAAGAAGTCAGGGAAGGCCGGCATACCCAACGCAGCGCGGCATGAGTTAATGGCGGCGTGGACCGGCGGCATCGAGCATGAAAAGCAAGCTTGTATCTGAACAGCCAGGTGCCCAGGTCCACGTCGTCATCCTGGATTCGGGCGAGGAGGCATTTGTGGCGCTGACGAGATTCGCCGACGAAACCAAAATCTCCGCGGCCTCGCTCACAGCGATCGGTGCATTCGAGAAGGCCACCGTCGGCTGGTCCGATTTTGCCGCGAAGAGCTACCAGAAGATCGAGGTCGGCGAGCAGTGCGAGGTCTTGAGTGCGATAGGAGATATCGCGATCGGCGACGACGGCAAGGCCAGCCTGCATGTCCATATCGTCCTTGGACTATCGGATGGCTCGACGCGGGGCGGCCATTTGCTGGAAGGCAGGGTGCGGCCAACCCTTGAGGTGGTGGTGGTGACGGAAACGCCGAGCAGACTGCGACGGAAAAAGACTGCGACGGAAAAAGATGCTATGGGGCAAGCGGCGAGACAGCTGTAAAATCGTCGCTTCGATCAACTTGCAATTGACGGAGCTCCGAATGCAGAAACCCCACGACAACAGTAAAGCCAGTCCCGCCGCCTTCATGCAGGATAACACACTGATCGCGGTCATTGAACTCAGTCTATCAAACTGGCTGGTCGCCGGGCTGATACCTGGTGTTAGCCGGGAACCGCTGAAGAAATTGGAGCCGAACCCGGAAGACCTGCTGAAACTGCTGCATGGCTGGCGGGACGAAGCAATTAAGGCCGGAAGGCCGATCACCCGGATTGCCGTGGCGTACGAGACTGGGCGCGATAGCTTCTGGCTGGCTCGCTGGCTGCGGGAACGCGGCATAGATGCGCATGTCATCCACGCCACCAGCGTGGCCGTATCCCGCGAACATCGGCGAGCTAAAACGGATCGGCTCGATACGGCGATGTTGAAGCGCGGCTTCCTTGGTTGGCTACGTGGTGAGCGTGGCCATTGCACCGTGGCGATTGTCCCGACCATGGAGGAAGAGGATGCCAAACGCCCGCATCGTGAGCGCGAGGGATTGGTCCATGAACAAACCCGCGCGGTCAATCGCATGAAATCAGCCTTGATCCAGTTTGGCGTCCGTAACTTCAATCCCAAGCTACGCAAGGCAAGGGTGAAGCTGGAAACTGTTCGCACACCAGAGGGCAAGTCCTTGCCGCCCAACACGATTGCCGCCCTTCGACGGGACATGGAGCGGTTGAAGATCATCAAGGAACAAATCAAGGCAATCGAGCAGGCCCGGCTGCAGCAATTTGAACAAAAGCCGGAGGCTCTTGCGAACAGGATGGTTTATCTGCTGGTACGGATTTACGGGCTTGGTTGGGAGACGGCCGATCTTTTGGCGCATGAGCTTCTGTCCCGAACATTACGCGACCGCAAAGCTGTAGCCCGTTATGCCGGATTGACCGGCTCACCGGATGAAAGCGGCTCAAAGCGACGAGAAAAGGGCCTTTCCCGCTCGGGCAACGCGCGGGTACGTAAAATCATGATCCAGCTGGCCTGGCGCATGGTGAAGTTCCAGCCCGACAGTGCTCTGGTACAATGGTTCAAACAACGCACCGAGAATGCAAAGGGATCACGCAAGCCGATGATTGTAGCGCTTGCCCGCAAGCTCATCATTGCCCTGTGGCGCTATGCGAATGACGGCGTCATACCGGAAGGCTTCAGGCTGCATTCAGCGGCGTAATCGGCAACAGGAAGGAAGAAGAAATTTTGGCACCTCGGCGCGCATAGCGACGAAACGGCCAAAAAACGATCCGAGGTAGCGGTAGCCCGCCGTCCCCCCATGGTTTCTGCACCGGGAAAAAGAATGGGCTGCTGCTGCTTCGGAGCCTCGCCTTCGATGCGCATAGTTGCATCATGGTTCGGATCCAACGGATCCACCGTATATAAGGATGTGGCGGTCGGTTTTTTACAACCATCGTCAACTTGAAGCGGGCTCCGCCTCGTGTCGCTTTGTTGTCTTTAAGTCAAGTGATCGGCCGCCGCCGCCTGACTCGTGGGGGTCGATCGGCGTCGGCCGATCACCACCAATCGCCAATACGAATGGCACGAAAAAAGGAAGCACCATGAAATTAGCACTTGACTTCAAACGTCCCATATAAGGTCCGTGGTGACGGAAACGCCGAGCAGACTGCGACGGAAAAAGAGGGCGGACCTCGGGATCGCCCTGATCGATATTGCGGCGGATCGGGGCTAGCGCTCAGCGCCGCCAGCCGGCCGGCGTTTCTGCGCGGTGGATTTGCACGGTACCCTTGCAGGCAGCGTGGAACTTAATTGGCAAAATCGTGTTGTTCAGCGGGGCCGACCGATGCTGGCGAGTAATGAGAGTTGCAAAGGTTTGCGCCGCCGCGCTGCTGCTTGGCAGCTCCGCGGCAAATGCCGAGAGCGGCATGGCCTCCTATTATGGCGGTGCCGGCAGGAGCGGCGAAATGACCTGCGCCCACCGCAGCCGGCCGTTCGGCAGCCTGGTCAGGGTTTCCTATCGCGGCCATTCGATCCAGTGTCGCGTCAATGATCGCGGGCCGTTCGTTCGCGGCCGGATCATCGATGTCTCGACCAGCGCGGCGCGCGCGCTCGGGATCGTGCGCGCCGGCGTCGTCATGGTCTCGATCGATTGAGGCGGATGGCCGACGGATTTACGGCTTCGCTCCCATGGGGCTCCGTTCGGAAATCGCCTTCCGCAGAATCCGCGACAGCGACTCGACCGAATAGGGCTTCTGAATGAGTTTGAAGCCGCGATCGGCATTCTCTGCCAGAACGTTGCTGTAGCCGCTGGTCAGCACCACCGGCAGGCCGGGATAACGCTCGCGGATGACGCTCGCCAGTTCGACGTCGTTCATCCCGGGCATGATGACGTCGGAGAATACCAGGTCGGCGGAAAATTCGTCCTTGGCCAGAATGGCCAGCGCCGCATCGGCGTTGACGACGCGGCGAACCGCGTATCCCAGATCCTCCAGCAACTCGGTGGAGAACTGCCCGACATCGTCATTGTCTTCGACCACGAGGTAGCCGCGGCCGATGGTCGACCGTTCGCTGCCGATGGCTGCGGCGTCGGCCGTATCGGCGGGCTTTGCCGCCTTCGGCAGATAGGCCGCCGACACGGGCGATGCGCTGGATTCTGGCCAGCTCCGCCTCGCGTTCCTGCAGCGCGCAGTGGGCTCTATCGCGCTCACGCGCGATCTCTTCCAGATGTTGCCGCAGCCGCTCGGCCGCGGCTGTCTCGGGGAGAACGTCTGTGGGGTCCGGAGGGGTCAGGGGGCCGGCAATCTCTCGCACGCAATTTCACACGACAAGAGCGGGCTTTGCCAGCGGTCATTTGGTCTTGGTGCCGGCGCGGCAGTTATAGGCCCTGCGGAACCCGGCGGCCTGCGCGTCGTCCTCAGAACAAAACCAGCGGTCCGGTTCGGTGAGTGCGGGGTAACTGCGACAGGCCTGCAGATGGTAGATGCCGACATTGCCGGTGACGCGGGCGCGGACCGCGAACTTGCCCTTGATGTTGCAGCCCGGCGGCATCGCGAGAGCTTCGGGGAATAGCGCTTCGCGAATCTCCTTGTCGCGGTCGGCCCGGCACGATCCGCCGAGCAGGGCGCCGTCTTTCTTGCCGGTGCGGAACTCCTGCGGTGCAACGAAGCAGCCCTTCCACAGTCCCTGGCGATCCTCCTTGGCGCGCGCCTCGTCGGTCTCGAAGCGTCCGGTTGCGGCGGATTCGACATTCAATGCAAAACCCTGGCGGACCAGCAATTCGCTGAGACTGGTGGTGTCGCCCTCTATCTTGCAGGCGCCGAGATGCCGCTTTTTGTAGCTGGGGTCTGCGCCGAGATCGTCACAGCGGACCTCGCGGCCGCCGATCAGTTTTGTCAATTGATCGCGCGCCTCGATACCGCAGGTCCAGGCGTCCGCGTGCTCGTCGATGCACAATTGGTCGATCGCCGGCGCATCGATGCCGTCGAGCCGGTAGGTCACGCCGCCGAGCTGCAGCGTGCTGCTGTCCCGGACGACGGCCGTGGCGGCCGAACTCTGAGTAGCCGGGAGAAATGTCGATAGCAGTGCCGCAACCAGGACAATTCGTGACCGCATTTGTTTCACTTCAAATCAAATTCCGAACCGATACGTTCTAGCACAGGCTGGCGCGATGAAACCAAGAGCTGTGGCACGAAGATGGCTCTTACGCTTCGGTCACGTGTATTCCTTGAGCGCTCAAGGCCTCAAATTGAGCCTCAATATCTTAAGCCTCAAGCCTGTCGGTGAACGCCATGGCGAGTTCGTCCAACTGGTCGAAGGTGATGGACCCGAACTGATTGCCAATTTCAACAGCCCTTTTGATCATTGCTGATAAGTCCATTTGATCCCTCCGAAGTTAGAGTTCCTACCAAATGGGAGAAGAAGACCCGTTGACTTCACAGGAACAAAAGAGGAACATGCATCGAGCCGTCCGGAATGGAAAAATGTCATGTCGTCCTCTTCACAGCCGAAATCCGAAGAGGCCGATGAGCTTGAATCCGCGGTGGATCAGGCCATTTCGGCCTGCGGCGGCGATATGAGGGCGACGATCCGCGCGCTGATCGTTGCCAACGAGTATCTGGAAACCGAGGTCGGCGAGCTGATGAAGGCGGTCTCGCACGCCTATGCGCGGGGCCGGTTCAACTCCTATTCGGGGTGAATGGCGCCGCCGGGTGCCGCGAGCCGATACGAGACCGTTGCCTCTGCCGATTTTTGCTGTAATACCCGCGTCCCCGCATGCCACATTGCGGGTGAGGACCCTGCCCAAAGCTCAAGCAAGAAGAACATGTTCAAACGAATTCTGATCGCAAATCGCGGCGAGATCGCATGCCGGGTCATCAAGACTGCGCGCCGTATGGGGATAGAGACGGTTGCGGTTTATTCCGAGGCCGACCGCGACGCGCTGCATGTCGAAATGGCCGATGATGCGGTGCTGATCGGGCCGCCGGCCGCGTCCGAAAGCTATCTCTTGATGGACAAGATCGTCGAAGCCTGCCGCAAGACCGGCGCGCAAGCCGTGCATCCCGGCTACGGCTTCCTGTCCGAGCGCGAATCCTTTCCGCGCGCGCTTGAAGCGGCCGGCATCGTCTTCATCGGTCCCAACCCCGGCGCCATCGCCGCGATGGGCGACAAGATCGAATCCAAGAAGGCCGCCGCCAAGGCCAACGTCTCGACGGTGCCGGGACACCTTGGCGTCATCGAAGACGAAAAACATGCGGTCAAGATCGCCGACGAGATCGGCTATCCCGTGATGATCAAGGCTTCCGCCGGCGGCGGCGGCAAGGGCATGCGGATCGCCCATTCGACCTCGGAGGTCGCCGAAGGGTTCGGTCTCGCCAAGGCCGAGGCCAAATCCTCGTTCGGCGACGACCGCGTCTTCATCGAGAAATTCATCGTCGATCCCCGCCACGTCGAAATCCAGGTGCTCGGCGACAAGCATGGCAATGTGATCTATCTCGGCGAGCGCGAATGTTCGATCCAGCGCCGCAACCAGAAGGTCATCGAGGAGGCGCCGTCGCCGCTGCTCGATGAAACCACGCGCCGCAAGATGGGCGCGCAGGCGGTCGCGTTGGCGAAGGCCGTGAATTACGATTCCGCCGGCACGGTCGAATTCGTCGCAGGACAAGACAAGAGTTTCTACTTCCTGGAGATGAACACACGCCTGCAGGTCGAGCATCCCGTCACCGAACTGGTTACCGGCATCGATCTGGTCGAGCAGATGATCCGCGTTGCGTCAGGCGAAAAGCTTAAGCTGGCTCAAAAGGACGTCACGCTGACCGGATGGGCGGTGGAGTCGCGCGTCTATGCCGAAGATCCGTTCCGCAATTTCCTGCCGTCGATCGGGCGGCTGGTCAAATATCGCCCGCCCGCGGAAGCGAGCCGTGACGGCATCACCATCCGCAACGACACCGGCGTGCAGGAGGGCGGCGAGATCTCGATCCATTACGATCCGATGATAGCAAAGCTCGTGACCCACGCGCCGTCGCGCGCGGCGGCGATCGAGGCGCAGGCGACCGCGCTCGATGCCTTCTACATCGACGGCATCCGCCACAATATTCCGTTCCTGTCGGCGCTGATGACTCATCCGCGCTGGCGCGAGGGCAAGCTTTCGACCGGTTTCATCGCCGAGGAATTTCCGAAAGGCTTTGCGGCGCACGCGCCCGAGGGCGAGATCGCGCGCCGGCTGGCCGCTGTCGGGGCTGCGGTCGACCATGTGCTCGGCGAACGCAAGCGGCAGATTTCCGGCCAGTTGACCGGGCGTCTGGTGCAACGCGAGCGCCGCCGCGCGGTGTGGCTCGATCGCGATGAAATCGCGCTCGACGTGGCGCGCGAGGCCGACGGCATTGCGGTGCGCTTCATCGGCGCCGACGGGCTGCCCGGCAATCCCCATCAGCTGGTCTCGAACTGGACGCCGGGCGAGCCGGTCTGGCAGGGCACCATCGACAAGCATTTCGTGGCGATGCAGGTGCGCCCGATCCCCAACGGTATCCGGCTTGCGCATCAGGGTTATGAAGTCGCGGTCAATGTCTTCACCGAAAGCGAGGCGGCCGCGGCACGGCTGATGCCGGTAACGTCGTCGGCCGACACCGGCAAGAAGCTGCTGTGCCCGATGCCCGGGCTCGTGGTGTCGATCGCGGTGAACGAGGGGCAGGAGGTCAAGGTCGGCGAAACCCTTGCCGTGGTGGAGGCGATGAAGATGCAGAACGTGCTGCGCGCCGAGCGCGACGGCACCGTGAAGAAGATCCACGCCGCCGCCGGCGCTACGCTGGCGGTGGACGCGCTGATCCTCGAGTTTGCGTAACTGGCACAAAACAGCACCGTCATCGCGAGCGCAGCGAAGCAATCCATCTCACGGCAAAAAGAAAGAATGGATTGCTTCGTCGCTTCGCTCCTCGCAATGACGCAAAATAAAGAGCCGAGGAATTCATGATGGCCTTCCGCAAGCGCCGCGAAGTGTTGCGTTCGATCCTGAAGGGACCGACCTGCGTTCGGCCGGGTTCGGTCTATGACGCCACCTCGATCCGCATCGCCGAAGACCTCGGCTTTGAGGTCGGCATGTTCGGCGGCTCGGTGGCTTCGCTCGCCGTGCTCGGCGATCCCGATGTCACGCTGATCACGCTGACCGAACTTGCCGAGCAGATGCGGCGGATGTCGCGCGCGGCCGGTTTGCCGGTGCTGGTCGATGCCGATCACGGCTACGGCAACGCGCTCAATGTCCGCCGCACCGTGCAGGAGCTTGAGGCTGCCGGCGCCGCGGGGCTCACGATCGAGGATACGCTGCTGCCGCAGGCGTTCGGACAGGCCAAGACGCAGTTGATTTCGCTTGACGAGGGCGTCGGCAAGATGAAGGCCGCACTCGACGGCCGCGGCGATCCTACTCTGGTCGTCATGGGCCGCAGCGGTGCGGTGTCGATCACCGGTCTCGACGACGCGATCGCGCGCGCAAAGGCCTATGAAGCCACCGGCGTCGATGCGCTGTTCTTGACCGGCATCAAAAGCCGTGCGGAGCTGGAAGCGATCTCCGCCGTCACCACGCTGCCGATCGTGCTCGGCGGCGCGCCCGAGGAGATGACGGCGCTGGATTATCTCAGCGGTCAACGCGTGCGGATCGCGTTGCAGGGCCACGCGCCGTTCGCCGCCGCCACGCAGGCCGTCTATGCGACGCTGAAAGCCTTGCGGGAGGGAACCTCGCCCAGGGATCTGAAGGGCCTCGCGTCAGCCGAACTGACCGGGCGCGCCATGCGCGAAGCGGATATGAAAATCCGCAGCGGCGATTTTCTGGGGCTCAAGAAATAAATGAGCGGCGCGATCCGCCAGGTAATGATCACCGGCCGGGTACAGGGCGTCGGCTATCGCGCCTGGGTCGAGTATGAGGCGAGCAGGCGCGATCTCGAAGGCTGGGTGCGCAACCGGCGCGACGGCAGCGTCGAGGCGCTGTTTGCGGGAGCCGAGGAGATCGTCTCCGCCATGATCGAATCATGCCGGCGAGGGCCGTCATCGGCGCGGGTCGAGGCAGTAAGGGAAGAGGCCGCTGATGCAGACGCGCTGAAGCTGCGGCGGCCAGGGGAGCGGTTCTCGGTGCTGCCGACGATTTAAAGCGCCTCAAGCCTTCCGCGTATGACCCCAGGCCGCGTCCCAGTCCTCGCCTGCGGCGTCGATGACGCGGCCGTCGGCTTCGAAGAATTTGTTGGGGACCTGGAAGATCGCGAGCATCAGCCCGCCCTCGGGACACCAGGCGACGTGGCGGCTGCCTTGCTCGCGCCAGATGAATTCGCCGGCCTTGCATTCGATGCCCTGCGCCGGGCCTTCCTTGTCGACCAGGCTGCCCTCGAGCACATAGGTCTGCTCGATATTGACGTGCTCATGATCGGGCAGCACGGCGCCGGGCGCAAACCGCATCAGCGCGGTCATCAGGCCGGTGGTGCGATCGAACAGCAGCGTCTTGGCCTCGCAGCCGGGAAAGCGGGTCTTCTGCCATTCCATGCTGGCGGGGCAAACGAGGTGGGAATGCGTGTCCGCGGTCTGCGCGCTCTTTGGGGTCACGGCGTCCATGGTGCTACTCCGTTCGATCGGGCGTTGATCGGCTAGTTCTGGGTTTCCGATATCAGGTCTCTCACAATGAAGCGCTCGGCACGCTGCCACGACTCATCCGTGTCGCCGCGGAACGTGATCAGCCGATCGAACCTGAGTTTGTTTTCCGCGACGTCGACGACCTGAACTTTGGCGTTTTGAATGAGCGTGCTCATCTTTTGAATGCCGCCATAGAGCAGCCGGTTCGCGCCGGCGCTTCGCGCCCGTTCGAGCAGTTCCGCGGGCGGCAACTCGGCCGCGGCGCAACGGGTCTGCGGACAGGAGAGGGTGACAACCCGGTACCGCCCGTCGCGTTCGAGGTCGGCGCGAATGGCGCTGGCGAACGCCTCCAGCCGCGCCTGATGCTCGGCCTGCTGGTTGGTCGGCTCGCCGGAAGTGTCGAAATAGTCGAAATCGGCGACTGCGATCGGGATCGGCGGCGCTTTCACTTCTTCGCTTCGTGCGGACGACAGAGCGAGGAACACGCCAAGGCCGAGCACGAAACCCGTGGATCTGCACAGCGCTGCGGTTCGGCAAGCAGCCGGCTCATCGCAGGACATTGGTTCCTCCCAGTTATTGCGAGGAGGCTATCCCAGGTCGGCACCGCGCGAAAGCCGTCCGCCGGCTCCCGCGAAATCTCCCGAGCGGCCCTTGACATTCCGTCTTGTTAGTCAGATATTTCTGTCATGACAGAAACAACAGCTAAGAAGAAACTCCCCGCCGCTGTCGAACGGTTCATCCTGCATTGGGGCGACATGGGGGACGAGTGGGGCGTCAACCGCTCGGTCAGCCAGATCCACGGCCTGCTTTATCTCGCCGAGGCGCCGATGACCGCCGACGACATCGCCGAAACGCTCGGCATGGCGCGCTCCAACGTCTCCAATTCGATCAAGGAATTGCTGTCCTGGAATTTGATCCGGCGGGTGCCGATCCTGGGCGACCGCCGCGATCATTTCGAGGCGGAAACCGACATCTGGGAAGTGGCGGCGCGGATCGCGGCCGGCCGCAAGGAGCGCGAGATCGACCCCGCCGTCGATGCGCTGCGCGCCTGCGTCTCCGATGCCGCCGACGATCCGACCATCAGCCCGGTCGCGAGCAAGCGCCTGAAGGAAATGCTGGCGTTCACCGAGTTGGTCGACCGCTGGTACATGCAGATGCTCAACGTGCCGCGGCCGCGGCTGGTGGCGCTGATCAAGCTTGGCGAGAAGATCGTCAGCTTCCTGCCGGTCGGAAAAGCCAAATAGGGGCAAGGTGCGGGAGCGTGCGATGGCGTCAGCAAGGATATCCAGACTTCCAGCCGAGCCCGCTTCCAACGAAAAACTGCTCGACGATTTTCGCTTCCATGCGCTCTTGCCCGATGAAGAGTGGGGACGCCTGCCGCTGGCGATCTGGCGGCGATTCTCCAAACGTCTCGCCGATGGCAAGACCGCGGTCTATGTCGGCGAGATCGACGAGGCCTGTTTCAGCCGGATCGGCTGGTGGCTGGCGCAAGTCGCGCGCGCGATCGGCGGACCGTTGCCGACCGGTGCCGAAACCCAGGTCCCGATGATCGTGGCGGTGACGGAAGACGCGGCGAGCGGCGGCCAGATCTGGACCCGCATCTGCGCGCGCCGGCATGGCTTTCCGCAGGTCATTCATTCCTCGAAACGTTTCGCCGGCCCGACCGGCCTTGAAGAATATGTCGGCTACGGTGTCAGCATGGCGTTGCGCATCTCTGTCGAGCAGGAAGCGCTGCTGTTTCGCAGCGTCGGCTACGCCGTGCAGATCGGACGGCGGCGGCTGCCACTGCCGGAATGGCTGACGCCGGGCGATCTGACCGTGACCCACGCTGATCTTGGCGGCGGCGCGTTTCGCTTCTCGCTCGAGATCGTTCATCCCCGTTTTGGCCGGCTCATTCGTCAATCCGCCGTGTTTCGGGAGGCCGCATCATGACGTCCTTGCTCTGGATCCTGATCGCCGTTCAAGTCGTGATGGGCGTGTTCGACACGTTCTATCACCATGAATTGACCGAACGGCTGGCATGGCGTCCCTCGCAACGCTACGAGCTCAGGCTCCACGGCCTGCGCAACATGCTCTACGCCTTCCTGTTCCTGGTGCTCGGCTGGCTGGAAGTCCACGGCATTTTCGCGGTCATCGTGATCGCGGTGCTGGTGGCGGAAATCGTCATCACGCTGATGGATTTCGTCGAAGAAGACATGAGCCGGAAATTACCGGCGACCGAGCGCATCAATCACACACTGCTGGCGATCAATTACGGCGCCATTCTGGTGCTGCTGCTGCCGGTCCTGCTGGCGTGGGCGATCGAGCCGGCCGCGATCACATCGGCCTATAGCGGTCTCCTCAGTGTCGTTGCGGCGGCCGCCGCGGTCGGCGCCGGGCTCTGCGGGCTGCGGGATTTTGCCGCCACGAAGCGCCTGGCGCGCATGACCAGCGCGCCTGCGCGCGGCCTTGTCGAGAAATTGCCTGAATGGCAGACGGTGCTGGTCACCGGCGCCACCGGTTTCATCGGCAGCCGATTGGTCGCGGGCCTGACCGGCGCGGGCCATCAGGTCATTGCGCTGGTTCGCAATCCTGCCAAGGCCGAGCTGCCGCTGCCGATCACATTGATTACCAGCCTCGACCAATTGCCGGCGGACACCAAGATCGATGCCATCGTCAATCTGGCGGGGGAGCCGATCGGCAACGGGCTGTGGACCGAAGCAAAACGCCGCACGATTCTGGATTCACGGATTGCAATGACCGCCGACGTCGTCAAGCTGATCGCGCGGCTCGAACGCAAACCTGCCGTGCTGGTCTCCGGCTCCGCGATCGGCTGGTATGGCCTGTGGCAGGATCAGGTGTTGACCGAGTCGGCCAAATCGCACGCCTGCTTCAGCCATGAGCTCTGCGATGCCTGGGAGAATGCCGCGCGTCCGGCGGCCGAACATGGCGTCCGGGTTGTTTATCTGCGGATCGGCCTTGTGATCGGAACCGAGGGCGGCTTCATCACGCGGATGCTGACGCCGTTCGAATTCGGCCTCGGCGGCCCGCTGGGATCGGGCAAGCAGTGGATGTCCTGGATCGAGCGCGACGATCTGGTTCGCCTGATCGCTCATGTGATCGCAAAGCCCGACATCTGCGGACCGGTCAACGCGACCGCGCCGATCCCGGTCACCAACCTGAAATTCACAGAAGAACTCGGCCGGCGGCTGCATCGGCCTGCGGTGTTCCGTATTCCCGCCGCCTTGCTGCGCCGGGTCGGCGGCGATTTTGCCAATGAACTTCTGCTGGGTGGTCAGCGTGTGCTACCGAACAAGGCGTTGAGCAACGGATTTGTGTTCCGGCACGAGACCTTGCGCAGCGCGTTCGAAGCGATTTTGTGAGAAGTGCCTTTGACGACCGACCGTTCGTGGAGCGTCACCGCGTCAATTTCGCGATCGCGTCGCTCAACTGATGGATTTCGTAGGGCTTGCGAAGAATGGGGAAATGGCCGCGAACGTTCACCGCGGCATCGCTATAGCCGGTCGCCAGCAATATCGGCACTTCGGGACGGATTTCCTTCAAGCGACGCGCAAGGCCCAAGCCATCCATCTTGCCGGGCATAATAATGTCGGAGAAGACGAGATCGATGCCGTCGCGCTCGATTTCGCGCAAGGCGGCGTCGGCATCCGCGACCTTGCGGACGGTATAGCCTAGCTGTTCCAGCAAAGCGGTGCTGACCGAAGCAACCTCCGGATTGTCTTCGACCAACAGGACCGTGCCGCTTTGGCCGGTTTCGACGGCGTTGATGACGTCGGATTGCGGGCTGGCGTGCTCGCGCGGCAACAGGATCGTCATCGTCGTTCCCTTGCCAATTTCGCTGGTCACCCTGACCGTCCCGCCGGCCTGATGCGCGAAACCGTGAACCTGCGAAAGACCAAGCCCGGTGCCCTTGCCGATCGGCTTCGTCGTGAAGAACGGGTCGAATATCTTGCCGAGGACGTCGGGGGCGATGCCGGTGCCGGAATCCTGCACGGAGATCGCGACGTAATCCTCGGCAATCGCTTCTTCGTTGAGCACTTCGTTATGTGCGGCAATCCTTATTGTGCCGCCGCCCGGCATCGCATCACGTGCGTTGATGACGAGATTGATCAATGCGGTCTCGAATTCGGCGATATCGACGGTGACCGGCCATGTGCTTTTATCGACATCGAACTCCAGTCTTACGGCGCTGCCGACGCCGGTGTCCAGGACATCGCGCACCGCGCTGATCCGTTCTGCCAGATTGATGGCTTGCGGATTGACGCTCTGCCGCCGCGCAAATGTCAGCAATTGGCTGGTCAGCGCGGCGCCGCGCTTGGTCGCCGCCTCGATGGCGGCCACTGCACGCAGCAACTTGGCGTCGTTCCCCAAGCCTTTCTTCAGCGCATGGACGCTGCCGCTGACGATCATCAGGAGATTGTTGAAATCGTGCGCTACGCCGCCGGTCAGTTGGCCGAGCGCATCGAGCTTTTGGGACTCGGCGAGCTGTTTTTGCATTTTCTCGAGCTTGAGCTGGGTCTCGCGGCGCTCGGTAATGTCGCGCGTGATCTTGGCAAAGCCGACGAGTTTGTCGTTCTCCCGGATGGGATCTATGATGACGCTGGCCCAAAAGAAGGTGCCATCCTTGCGAACGCGCCAGCCCTCTTCTTCGTACCGGCCCTGTTCTTCGGCGATCTTGAGGGCGCGTAGCGGCTTGCCGTTGGCGCGGTCGGCTTCGGTGTAGAAGCGGGAAAAATGCTGGCCGACGATCTCCTCCGGCGAATAGCCCTTGATCCGTTGCCCGCCCACGTTCCAGCTCGTGATGATGCCGGTCGGGTCGAGCATATAAAGCGCGTAGTCCGCCACCCCCTCGACCAGGAGCCGGAAACTGCGTTCGCTCTCGAACAGAACCCGTTGCTGCTGCTTGTCTTTTTTAAACATCTAATACTCTGCCTCGACTGGCCCAAACGCACGGCAGTGGATTTTGTTCCTCAGGGTCAGGAACTTTCCTGGGAAAGGCGGGTCACGCCTGTCCTTCACGCTTCGAGTAATTTGCTAATAGTCGATCGATGCTCAGCGCATGGGAAGGCAACAAATGATCGCAACACCAGGAACGGTATCGGCAATCGGCTTTGGCCGCCAGATGATTCCACCAACGAGCTATCGGCTCGCGCGCCTTGGCGCAGTGGCGATCTTCGCGCTCGTGTGCGGATTAACGCCGACGCGCGCCCAAACCCAGGCTAGCCCGGCTTCGGGCTTCGATCCCGCCCTGGTCGAAGATATCGTGGTCGGCAGCCGCATCCTCGCCGACTTCGGTGTGGTCGACGGCTTCGGCCATGTCAGCGCGCGTCACCCCACCAATCCGAGCCGTTTTCTGATGTCCCGCTCGCTGGCGCCGGCACTGGTCACCGCCGACGACATCATGGAGTTCGATCTCGACGGCAATGCCGTCGGTGCGCGCGGCCGCTCGGTGTTTCTGGAGCGCTTCATTCACAGCGAAATCTACAAGGCGCGGCCCGACGTGATGGCGGTGGTGCACACCCATTCGCTCGGCGTCATTCCATTCACGGTTAGCCAGGTGCCGTTGCGGCCGATGTATCACAATGCGGCGTTCCTCGCCGCCGGCGCGCCGGTGTGGGACATCAGAAAGGGCTTTGGCGAAACCGACATGCTGGTCCGCGATGGCGCGCGCGGCAAATCGCTGGCCGCGACGCTCGGCGATAAATCTGTCGTGTTGATGCGCGGCCACGGCGACGTGACGGTCGGGCCTTCCGTCCCGTTAGCCGTGTTCCGGGCCTATTATACCGACATCGATGCAAAACTGCAGTCGCAGGCGATCGCGCTGGGTGGCGGCGACATCAACTATCTGACGCCGGAGGAGGGCGCGAAAGCCGATACGGTCAATCTGGCCGTGCTCGACCGCGTCTGGAACCTGTGGAAGCTGCGTGTCGCTCCGACGCTTGCGAAATAGTTCGTAGAGAAAACGTCGCTCACGCCGCCGCCACCACGCTGCGGAACGTTGCCGCCAGCGTGCGCAACGCCACCAGTTTGGTGGGGTCGCTGACCTTCGAGTGCAGCATCACCTTTGAGGCGCCAAGCGACGGCAGGCCGTGCGCCGGTCCGATGTCAATCAATCCCGCCGGCGCGATCCGCCTTGCCAGCGGCGCGATCGCAAGTCCCGCGAGCGCTGCCGCCGCCACCGCGGTGACGCCGCCACCGACGAACGTTTCGCTCCAGCCGATGCCGGCCTTGTCGAGCGCGCGCACCGCGATCGCGCGCACGCCGCAGGGCGGCGCCAGCGTCGCGAGCGGCAAGCCCTCGCCGCGATGCCAGGCGAACCGTTTGGTGGCGAACCAGCCGAATTCATCCACCGTCAATTTCTCGCCGCCGCGACGGCTGCCTTCCTGGCGCACGATCACGGCGTCGAGTTTGCCGGCATCATAGGCATCCTGCATCTCGCGCGAAAACCCGATGGTGACGGCAAGCGCCAATCGCGACGACATCGTCTGCCACCGCTCCAGCAGCGGCACCAGTTCCGGCCCCGCCGCGTGATCGCTGATTCCAAGCGACAATTGCTGCGGCGCCGGCCGCTCGCCCAACAGCGCCCGGTCATGCGCCGCCATCAGGGCGCGGGCGTGGGGCAGGAACGCCGCGCCGTCGGCGGTCAACGTCACCGCGCGCGGCGAGCGTTCGACCAGCCGTTTGCCGACCACAGCCTCCAGCCGCTGCAGTTTCATGCTGACAGCGGCCTGCGTCGTACCGAGCGCCTCGGCGGCGCGGGTAAAGCCCTGCAGTTCGGCGACCAGCAGGAAGGCCTGCACCGTATCGATATCCAGCGTGCTCATGTCATCATCAACAATCGTTATCACTGTTATGAACATAGATAAGATACCAAAATGATGTTGGCAGGTCTAGTTGGAAAGGGCGCGATCGACCGCGCACCGTCCAAGGGAGAACGACCATGCCGCTTATCACCGTCACCTATGCCAGCGTCCGCAAAGCGCCGACGCTGAAGGCTGAAATCGCCAGCGCCGTCAGCGAACTCACCGCCCGGATCCTGAGCAAGGATCCCAAGGTCACCGCCGTCATCGTCAGGGCAGTCGACGCCGCCGACTGGTTCGCCGGCGGCAAATCGCTGGCGGAACAAAGCCTCGCCAGCTTCTGGCTCGACGTCCACGTCAGCGAGGGCACCAACACCAAGGACGAGAAGGCCGCCTATCTCGCCGCCGTCTTCAAGCGCATGGGCGAGCTATTGGGACCGCTGCACAACGAAAGCTACGCCCATGTCGACGAGGTGAAGGCCGATGCCTACGGCTTCGGCGGCGTGACGCAGGAGCGCCGCTATATCGCCGGCCAGCTCGAGGTCGCGCCGCAACGCGCGGTGGCGTAACCGGCCTTATACCGTCGCTTCCGGCAGGCGCGCCTTTACCGGACCGAACACGTCCTCAAAGGCCCGCCTGAGCGCGACGTCGACGTCTTCCAGCGTCACGGGAAGGCCGAGATCGACCAGCGAGGTGACGCCATAGCGGGGATCGGCGACGCCGCAGGGCACGATCGCCGAAAAATGCTCAAGCTCCGGCTCGACATTGATGGCGATGCCGTGGAACGAGACCCAGCGCCGCAACCGCACCCCGATCGCGGCAATCTTGTCTTCATAACCGGCACCCTTGTCCGGCCGTTTGACCCAGACCCCGACGCGGTCCTCGCGGCGCTCGCCGCGCACGTTGAAGGCGGCCAGCGTCCGGATGATCCATTCCTCCAGACCCGCGACGTAGGCGCGCACGTCCGGCCGCCGCTGCTTCAGGTCCACCATCACATAGGCGACCCGCTGGCCGGGGCCGTGATATGTGAGCTGGCCGCCGCGGCCGGTCTCGTACAGGGGAAAGCGGGGGTCGAGCAGATCGCCGGCCTTGCCGCTGGTGCCGGACGTGAAGAGCGGCGGGTGCTCCAATAGCCACACCAGTTCGCTCGCCCGGTGGTCGGCGATGTCGGCCACCCGCGCTTCCATCGCCGCCACGGAATCGGGGTAGGGCACCGGCTCGGCCGAAATCCGCCATTCGACGTCGCCGCCGCCAACCGGGCGCGCGAAGGTCGTCAAATCAAGGCTTTGGCGGTCATTAACCATTGGCTAACCATAACGTGGTCAGGTGAAATCCTTAAGCAATCTAGTCCCGGTTTGGCGGTTCAGAAGTGGCCACCCTCGATAAAGTCAGCGTCGATCTCATGGTGGTGCTCGGCACCACCACCATGCCTATCCACCAGGTTATGCGGCTTTCCCGCGGTGCCATCATCGAACTGGACGCCACCGAGGCCGATGAGGTCAAGATCCTCGCCAACAACCTGCCCGTCGCCAGCGGGGTGGTGCTGGTGGATCGCAACCGGATCGCGGTCGAAGTCAAGCAAATGCTGCCGAAATTGCCGGGCGTTAGGTAGTTAATTCGGTCGTAAAACCGCCTTGTCCCCCCACCCCTGATTTGTTACATCGGCGCCGTCGATCCGGCAGCCCGATGGGTTTGAGCCGGTATCCCAAGCGCTCGTGGCGGAATTGGTAGACGCGCTGCCTTGAGGTGGCAGTGAGTAAAATCGTGGGGGTTCGAGTCCCTCCGAGCGCACCATAAAATCGTTCGGTTTGAGTTCGCCCCGACCGGTTCGGGGAACGAAATGTGCTGGTCCGCAATAGCGCGGCGGCGATTTTGGGTAACGGAACAGGTCGATGCCTTGCTGTAACACCGTTCGGGTAAACCGACAGATGTAGGACTTACCGGCCGGCGGTTCCGGTCTTGCGGCCGCCGTTCGGCGTTCCAGAATCACCCGGAGCACATGCATGACGTTCCTGAGCTACGCCTATCGATTCGCCTCCAACTTCGTGTTCCTGGCGCTGGTTTATTTCAGCCTGAACTTTCTGGAAAAATACGAGCAGCGCGTGGTGGTCTCGATCCTCGTGCTGATCTATGCCGCGATGCACGCGGCATCGGCCCTGCGGTCGTTCTATTTCTTCCAGCGCATCGAGCGGCTCGAGATCGAGGCGCGGCGTCTGGCGCTGGCGGCAGCGGAAGGACCCAGTGCGGCGGCCGCGCGCAGGCAGATCGTCACCGATGTCGGCGCGCTGCGCCATGCCGGGGAAATCAAGTCCTATATCGACCTGCTGTTCCTTGCCCTCGTTATCCTGTTGTGCATCGCCAAGATCGTGACGAATTGATCTAGCGCTTCTTCAAGCTGGCAACACGAACCGCGCGTCCGTTCTTCTTTACTTGCGCGGCGTGTTTGGGCGCGGCGTGGCCCGCGTGCGGGGCTTGGTGCGCGGCATGTTTGGAACGCGCGGCCTGCCGGGATGCTGCGGCCCGCGACCGGGCAGAAACGGGCTTGGCGAGTTCTTCCGTCTCGCGCGGGGCCGAAGCCGCCTGTTCCACTCGACGCGCAGGCGCAGCGGCCAGCATCGTCACGCGGCTCGCTTCCGGAATTTTGAAGACGCTCGCGGCCGGAATCGGCAGCGCGATCGCGGCGCCGGCTTGCGCGAGCTGCGATGGACGCGGCCATAGCGCCTCCTGCGGCAACGGCACGGCGCGCATCAGCCGCGTGCGATAGGCGAGGTCGGTGTCGCGCCAATCCAGATTGGACAGCGCGGGCGCGGGAAGCATGTCGGTCCCGGCAAACATGAAAGTGGGAATTTTCGGCCAGCGCGAAATTGCCACCGTCTCCGAGGGCGGATGCAACTGCCATTGCTGTGGCTCGGTCGGCGTTGCCGGCCGCTCCGGTGTCGCCGGCACCACTTGAACGATGCGATAGCCGCGGGCCTTCAGCTCATGCAGGATCCGGGGGAGTGCGGCGACCGTCCGCGGCTGAATGTCGTGCAGCAGCAGAATGCCTTTTCCCTTGGCCTCCAGCCGCTGGATCGCGAGATCATAGACGCGCTGCGGCGAGACATGCCGCCAGTCGTCGGCCAGGAAATCGGCGCTCCAGAGCTGGATGCCCTTCGATGCCACATATTCCTCGATCGCCGCTTTGCGGGCGAGACCCGGGATACGAAAGAACGGCGCGGGCGCGGTCCCGCCGGCAAGTGCCGCCGTGACTGACGCGACGCCGTCGTCGATCTCCTTGCTGGCGCGGTCGATCGGCAACCGGTGCATGTTGGAGGGATGGTTCTGGGTGTGGGTGGCGACAGTGTGGCCGGCATCGCGGACCTTGCGCACGCCTTCCGGACTGGCATTGGCCTGCTGTCCAATCGTGAAGAAGGTCGCCTTCACGCATTGATCGGCGAGAATTTGCAGGATCTGGTTGCTGTACTTCGGCAGCGGACCGTCGTCGAAGGTCAGCACCACCTCATGATCTTCCAGCGGCAGCGTCTCGGCGTATTGCATGGTGCCGATCCTGGGATGTTCCCTTGGATCGACCACCAGCGTGCGCGACGTTCCGAGCGCGTCGGGATGGCCGGGACAGTCGGCGGCCGAGGCGGTCTGGGCCGTGACGCAGGCGACCATGCCAAGGCACAAAACGGCCCATGGCCGCTTCCGGACTCCCACAAATACGCTGGTGATCATCGAACCCCGGCTTCTTACCAATTAATTCGGCACTCAAATCATTAGCTACGACGCCATGAATGCCGCCTTAACGGTTCAAATTCCACACTTATTTCGCGATTTCCGCACCGGCGGCGACGGCCTTGGCGCCTGCCGGAACCAGCTGGACCACGCGATAGTGATTTTCGTGCAAATAACGCAGAAAAGCCGGCAGCATGGCCGCGGTTTGCGCCTTGGGGTCGTGCAGCAGGATAATGCCCCTGCCGGCGATTTTGAGCCGCTCGGTCAGCAGCTTCAGTTCCGCTTTCGGCGTCATTGGATTCCAGTCGCTGGCCCAGAGGTCGGTGCCGAAAACCACGATGCCGCGCTTTTGCAGGAAGTCGAGGGTTGCCGGCGTGCTCTCGAAGCCGGGAAACCGGAAGAACGGCGTGCTCGGGGTCGTGGTCGCGACCCCATGGAGCGCCATTTCGACCGCGGAAATGCCGTGGTCGATTTCCTCCTCCGTCTCGCCCGGCTTGATCTGCTTCAGGCTGCGGTGCGTCCAGGTATGGTGCCCGATGGTGTGGCCTCCGGCCGCAATCTTTCGCACCAATTCCGGGTGCTCCGAGGCGGGCTTGCCGATCAGGAAGAATGTGGCACGCACGCATTCATGCGCCAGCGCCGCCAGCACCTTGGGCGTCGTGGCGGGCCACGGCCCGTCATCGAAGGTCAGCGCCACCTCGTGATCCCCGAGCGGCAGGGTCTGCGGAAAGCTCTTCAGGCCGACGCGCGGATAGGTAGCGGCATCGACGGCGAGAACGCGTGAGGTGCCGAGCGCATCCTTGCGCGGGCATTCGGTTGCCTGCGCCGCCGCGATCCAGGCCGTTGAAGCAACAAGGGTCGCGAGCAACGCCTTCATGAAACTCCCGATCGTCAGCGGTTGGCCATATTTAGCATTGCGCCCGGCGTTGCCGATTGGGTAATGCGTGCAGCGGTAGCTCAGACGAGTACTCCAGTTCTGTCAAACCGGTGAGGCACGGCATGGCCGAGGATATCGACGTTGCCCAGCCCTCCGCTGCCCGAACCGCCGAGCCTTCCGTGCTCGATCGTTTCCCGATGCGGGACGACGAGGGGCAGATCCGTCACGAATTTGTCCAGGAGATTACACGCGGCATCGAGGCGACCGACAAGCCACTGTTGCGTGAAGTCGTGGCGGAACTTCACGAGGCCGACCTCGGTGACCTGATCGCGGCCCTCGAACCCGAGAACCGCGTCAAACTTGTGGAATTGACCGGTACGCATTTCGACTTTTCGGCGCTGAACGAGGTCGACGACAGCGTCCGCGAGGAGATACTCGAGGAACTCGAGCCGGAGACGGTCGCGGAGGGCGTTCGCGAACTGGAATCCGACGACGCCGTCGAGCTGCTGGAGGGCCTCGACGAGGAGGACCAGGAGGAGATCCTCGAAAAGCTGCCGCCGTCCGAGCGCGACACGCTGGAACGCAGCCTGCTTTATCCGGAAAACTCCGCCGGCCGGCGGATGCAGTCCGAGTTCATCGCCGTGCCGCCGGACTGGACCGTGGGGCAGGCGATCGACTACATGCGCGAAGCCCCCGACCTGCCGGCCCGATTCTACGAAATCTACGCCGTGGATGCCGACAAGCATTGGCATGGCGCGGTCTCGCTGGACGCGCTGCTGCGCGCGCGCCGGCCGGTGCCGCTCGCCGAGCTGGTCGATGAAGACCGCCGCCGCGTCTCGGTGCTGGACGACCAGGAAGAAGTCGCGCGGATGTTCGGCAAATATAATCTGGTCGCAGCCCCCGTCGTCGATACCACCAACCGGCTGGTCGGCGTCATCACCATCGACGACGTCGTCGACGTCATCGAGGAAGAGGCCGACGAGGATTTGAAGGCGCTGGGCGGCGTCACCAGCGACGAAGAATTGTCCGACAGCGTCTGGACCATCGCGCGCGGCCGCTTCAACTGGCTGCTGGTCAATCTCGCAACCGCGTTTCTGGCATCCTCGGTGCTCGGCCTGTTCGAAGGGCAACTGGAGAAGATGGTGGCGCTGGCGGTGCTGGCGCCGATCGTCGCGAGCCAGGGCGGCAACGCCGCGACCCAGACCATGACGGTGGCGGTGCGGGCACTGGCCACCCGCGAACTCGGATCGAACAACGCGTATCGCGTGGTGATGCGCGAGGCCATGGTCGGCCTCGTCAATGGTCTCGCCTTTGCCGTCATCACCGGCGTCGCCGCAGTCGCCTGGTTCAAGATCCCGGGCCTCGGCTTCGTGATCGGCATGGCGATCGTCTGCAACCTGGTCGCCGGTGCGCTCGGCGGCATTCTGATCCCGATGGTACTGGAGCGGGTACGCGCCGACCCTGCGGTGGCGTCGGGCACCTTCGTCACCACGATCACCGACGTGGTCGGCTTCTTCTCGTTTCTCGGCATCGCCACGCTGTGGTTCGGGCTGAGATAGCCGAACGGGACGGGCGAGGCTCGTATCGTTAATCGGACCTTAAGGCGCATCGCCGATGATTCCCGCCGGGGATTGATCATGCAGCGCCTGCGGTTGAAAGCGGATGGACGGATCGTCGAATTGCGTGACGGGCAGGAGTTTCCGCTCGCGCCGGCGCCTGCCGAAGCCGCGCCGCTGCCGGCAGTTCGCGACCTCCGCCGCCGTGCGCGCCTGACCCAGCTTGAATTTGCGGCCCGCCTCGGTGTGCCCGTGGAGACGATCCGGAACTGGGAGCAGGGCAAGCGTGCGCCGCGCGGACCGGCACGGGCATTACTCGCGGTGATCGCGCATTCGCCCGACACCGTGTTCGCTGCGCTCGCCACGGAACCAGCGCCGGCTTGATTGTCTGACGCGTTTGCTCGCCGGTTTTCTCGCCGGTTTTCTTGGCGCGAACCGGGATGCACCCCGCTATCCAGGTGCGGGGCAGGCTTTCGCTCGAAAACGCTGTGAGTTGGCAGCCCAGTCGCTGCAGTCCATAATGGGTATCGATCTCACGAGTACCCGTGCATGCAATTCGTCGAAGCGAACGGCGCAAAAATCCCGGCGATCGGGCTGGGCACCTGGGAGCTGCGCGAGCGGACCTGCGCGCGCATCGTCGAGCAGGCGCTGCGACTGGGCTATCGCCACATCGATACCGCACAAGTCTATGAGAATGAACGCGAGGTCGGCGAGGGGCTGCGCGCATCCGGCGTGAAGCGCGGCGACCTCTTCGTCACGACCAAGGTCTGGACCACCCATTACAGGCCCAACGATCTCGAGCGATCCGCCAAGGAGAGCCTGGCGCGGCTACGCCTGACCGAGGTCGATCTGTTGCTGCTGCACTGGCCAAATCCGCAGGTGCCGCTGCCGGAGACGCTGGGGGCGCTGGCACGAGTCAAGCAGCTCGGGCTGGCGCGGCATATCGGCGTCTCGAACTTCACCGTGGCATTGATCGAGGAGGCGGTCGCGGCCTGTCCGGAGCCTCTGGTGTGCGACCAGGTCGAATATCACCCCTATCTCGACCAGACCAGGGTGAGGGAGGCCTGCGCGCGTCACGGCATGGCGCTGGTCGCCTATAGCCCGATCGCGAAGGGCCGCATCAAAGGCGACCGGTCGCTGGCGCGGATCGGCGATCGCTACCGCAAGACGGCGGCCCAGATAAGCCTGCGCTGGCTCGTGCAGCAAAATGTTGCTGCGATACCGCGGACATCGAAGCTCGAACGGCTCTCGGAGAACATCGACATCTTCGATTTCGAATTGTCGGATCAGGACATGCGCGAAATATCCGAGATGGGAAGCGCCGGCGGCCGTCTCACCGATTACGGCTTCGCGCCAAAATGGGATTGAGGGACGGTAGCGCCCGGCGCTATGCTCAAGTCCGGGGGAGACATCGAAAAATTGCAGCGTGACGATGGATCTGCGGCGAATCATACATACGGACATCACGGCATCGGCGGTTGCCCATCTGTCGCTGCTCGCTCTGCTGTTGCTGTTTTCCGAGGTGCATCCGTTCGGCGAGGTGACGGCCGAGACGGTCGCGGTCGATATCGTGACGCCGCAGGAGATTGCCGAAAAAGCCACAGCCGAGAACAAGCCCGAACCCGCGCCGACGCCAACACCAGCGCCGCAACTGGATTTCTCGCTGCCTGATAAGGCTGCAGCGGCCAGCGCTCCCGCGCCGGCAGCTCAACCATCGGCTCCCGTGCAGCCGGAAAAGCAGGCCGCTTTATCCGCTTCGCGCCCGGCTCCGCCGGCGCCCAGTCCGCCGCAAGCCCCATCGGCGGCGTCGGCGCCGGCCTACACACCGCCCGAGCCGGATCTATCGATCAAATATCACGTGTTGCTTGGCTTGCCGCAGGATCTCTCGCCGACGCTGCCGCCGGCGTCGCGATCCGGCGCCAAGGCAGGCGATAAGGCGGGCGACGATTTCGACGCGCCGGCGATCGAGTCCGCCGACATCGCCTCCAGCCTGGTCACGGAATTTCGTCGTCATCTCAGGACATGCTCAAAGCTTCCTGCGGACCTGAAGGCCTCCGACGACGTCAAGGTCAAGCTGCGGGTATTGATGACGCAGGACGGCAGGCTCGCCGCCGATCCCATCCTGATCGAAGCCAGCGCCTCCATGAAGGGGCCGTTGCTGATGCAGGGCGCCATCAGCGCGCTGCAGGCGTGCCAGCCCTACGCGATGCTGCCGGTGGACCGCTATGGCGAATGGAAAGTGCTCGACTTGAGTTTTACGCCGAGGGATTTTTCCGGATACTGATCGGCGAGACCAAATTTGCCGCAAAGCAACCCCTCGTTCACAGGTCTTTACGCAGGCTCCGGAAGAACGGGTGCAGGACCTTACCTTGTGGGTTCATACTGACGATGAGCGGGAGCTTTTTGACTTCCGGTCTTGCGCCAGAAGCGGACATACTGCCTGCGAGCGTCGATGTCCGCTGAGTGCCATAGGCGGACATGAACCCCATGCCTGCGTGATATCCGCTTATCGCTCAGGTCCCCTTCCTGAGGCGGCAAGCGCGAATGAGCAATGAACAATTGTTCAGCGCGCGTCAAAACTGGCGCGAGGCGTATTTGTATCAGCAACTTGATGAGCGCCGCCGAAGCGCTTCGCGCGTGTAACAGATGTCACGCGCGAGCTATTGCAGGACGCAACAATGGCCGCGAGATCACGACCTCGCAGGTACATCATTTTTGGGGTTAACCCACCGTGCCGTGCGATCCAGGCGCGCACAGGAGCTGGATAGGTCTTCATTAGATCTTGCGTCCCGGATGCGCTGACGACGCGTTTGCCGGAGTCATCGAACATCCATGCGGCATGGAAACCAAGCACCGCGTTACGGGTGGCGCAGATTCGGTCGCTCGGCACGAATCCGAGCACCATTGTGCAGGCCGAAACGCATGTACCGGCAATGACGACGGGCTCGCCGGAGTCGCGCACCTGTTGGAAGTGCGTCGTGTAGTCCCGCATCTTACCGCCGACGTCGTCGCTGATAATTACGGTCGCGGAAGCCGATGTAACGGTTAGCGCCATCGATACAACGGCAGCAATCAGGTGCGCTCGCATGTCCTTTTCCTCGGCAGTATCGGATCAATCCTGCGCCACGCATCGCAAATCGCGTGCCACCACCCGACGCCCCTAAGAAAGGCCATCTAAATGGCTGATTGTAAAAGGGTTTTCGTTGGAAGACGACGCGGCGCTCGCCTGTGCAGCAGGTAAGACAATTTTCGTCAAAGGCTAAAAACGAGGCATTCTCACGCCTCTTTGATGAAGATCGATGCAGCAAGACCTGTAACCTGCCAGTGGTTCTTTCGAGCAAATGCCGGAGGAAAATCATGAATATCAAATTCATCCTTGCCGTCGCACTCATCACGCCATTCCTGACTGTGTCCACCATGGCACAGCAGTACCAGGGCGGCCCGAAATCCTCTGTTGCCCCCTCGACGCGGCAAATCAGCAGCGGAGGCGATATCTACGCACAGGGAGTCGATGTGTACGCGCCTGGAGTTAAAGCCAACAAGCCCCACGCTTATCGCGGTAGCCCGAAGGCCGTCGTTCCGCATGGTCGTTGAGAGGATGTGCGCTTCGGATTATTTGCGTCGATGATCGTGCGCCAATTCCTTTAAGCGGACATCTGGTGCATCTCTGCATGTCTTAAACGTGCCCAGTAGGGAACATGGCGCGCGCACCGCATTGCTTATGGGCTATTTGAGCTTGCCCAATTACTCGCATTTCACGGTAATGAACGGGCTAATCTCATTTGGTTCAGCGAAGATCACGTCCGCGCGGTCGCCCATCATTCCAGCTGCAACCAAAGCCGGTGCACTCTTTTCCGGGCCATCGCTGCTCGCGTCCGTCTTCAATCGGAGGTTCCGTTCCCAAAACTTGTGTGTCTCGCCGTTCGCCGTCGTGACCGTGTAAGTGTCTTTGCAGTAGGTGATTGCCTGCACTCGATCTGATGGATCAAGCTTCTTGAGATTAGGAACTTGTCCGCCGCCCATCATGCCGCCCGTGCCACCCATTGGCCCTTGAGCAGTCTGTGAAACGCCGGGCTGGGTTGCTTTTTTTAGGAACGCGAGCAAATCGGCACGTTGGCTTGCATCCGTGATCCCGGCAAAAGTCATTTGATTACCAGGCACGACATGTTGCGGATCAGTGATCCACTGATCCAGCGTTTTGTCATCCCAAACGATGTTCGCGGATTTGAGCGCGGCGGAGTAACGGGCGAAAGTCTCCACGCTTCCTGCTTTGCGCTGCCATAGACCGGCTAGACTCGGACCCGTCATGTTTTGATCGGACTGCAAAGAGTGGCAGGCGGCGCACGCCCCGAATAAGCGCTGACCTCGCGCCGGGTCGCCATCGGCGGCAAAGGTTTGCGATGCGATTGCTAATGAAGCCAAAGTCGCAACGGCGGTTGCGTGAATGCCGTACATGGCCGATCTCCGACGATCGCGAGAGCGCCGTACCGTCGCTCCCTTGTGGAGCCGCACAAGCGCGGTTCACTTGCCGCAATCGCACGCTGGCGTGCCCAAGGCTCTGCAGGTAGCAACAAAGCGCGACTTCCGAGTTGGGTCAATCGCGCCGTTTCGACCGTCTGCCGGACACTTCCGGTCTTCCCCCGGGAACGGACATCGTCAGGCCGACACAGCACGTCCGAAAAGTGCCATAACCAGACGTTGCCGTCGCGCACGCATCGTTACCCAAGCTGCCTTGGGTGTGTCGCCAGCCTTCGCACCGCAGAAGACCCAGCCCCCCGTTTTTTCCAAGCGAGAGAGACTGGAACGGCGAGGGCCTAGTCCACTTTGCGGTCCTGTACTCTTCCGACAACCCGGCCGACGTTATACACTGAATGGACGGACATCGACTTAGTCCGCGAGCTGTCACCGGGGCGTGCCGAAGCCCCCGTTTCGTATTGGCAGCGTCGATGCCATCGGCAGGCGTCGCACTTCAATAGACCGACAGTTCTTTTGGCCGGTGCTTTTTTGCATTCGCAATCGCACGGTCGTGCGAGCCAGCACGACCCGAATAACTTTTCGCAGTGACCCAGGGAGAAACGTCATGAAGACTCACTATTCAGTGACATTGGCGATGCTGGCGGGCTTCGGACTCGGTGCAGTCGCGGTTGAGGGTCTCCATGCCCAGGCTAAGCCGCCTGTTTACCAAGTTGTTGAAATCGAGCCCTCGAACATGGAGACCTACCTGAAGGACTACGTCCCGAAGGCTCAGGCCGCCATCAAAGCGGCTGGCGGCAAGTTCCTTGCGGCCGGAGGTAAAACCACGACAATCGAAGGAGAGCCGCCGAAAGCACGCGTTGTTATCCAACAGTGGGATAGCGTTGAGAAAATCCAAGCTTATCGCAATTCAGCGGCCTTCAAAGACCTCCTGCCGCTCCGCAACAGCCTTGCGAAGTTCCGCACCTACGCCGTTGAGGGGGTACCTCAATAGCTGTTCGAACAACCGGCGTGCCGGATTGAAGGCCGCCTTAGCTGGCGGCCTTCTTCCTCGCAGAGGCGTTTGAGTTACCGCATTTCGCTGCACGTCTCTTTCGGGTCAATCGCGTCGTTTTGACCTTCTGCCAGCCACTTTCGCGGGAGGGCGCGAGTTACCTCGCGCCCCCCGCACAGATCCGTACGAGCCCAAAGAAGCGATTGCCGACGATTTCGTCGGCGACGCCTCCATTGAGAGGAACGAGCGCTATGGCGAGCCCGGAAAGGCCCGCGCGCCAAAGGCGAATAGACATCGAGATTCTCCGATAGTGTTGAACTGTAAATGCATCGACGGCTAATGGCCGCCAGGGTTCACATCAACTGCGGAGGCGCGCGCGGTTGGGCGTTCGATCCAACCCGCCCGGCCAGCATCGGGTCTGCAGTTTCCAGCCATGATACACGCTGGTACAAGCGCTGCAGTCTTACGAAAATGAGCGGGGCGGATCGACGGCAATGGAGCCGCCATGACCTGCCGCACAAAACACGCAGCAATCTTCGTGATCATGCGGCGTCTTGGCCGGAGCCGAACGGAGTGACGGAACCTCTGGCGCGTGGCCGACCGCGTCGCCAGTTCAATGGATCAAATGAAGCTCGATTGATTCACAATGTCCGCGGCGACGGCAAGAGGAATTCCTCGATCAAGTCGGATCGAGGATGCCGAGGAAGGCGACGAGCGCGAGAACGCCGGCTCCCAGCGCCAGTTCGGCGTAGGTGCCGTTGCGAATTTGGATTATCGCACGGTCAGGCTGGGTAAGCATGCGCGGGACGAAGATATAGCGGTTCATGAGGGCTAGTCCGGTCATGCCGGCGACAAAGGCAACCTTGGTAGCCAGCAGCATCTGATAGGTCGAGGTAAAATCGGTCGGCCAGCGCCGTAGCACCAGGACAGTGTTTATAATTCCGGTCGCGATCACCAGCGCAACCGCAAGATGACCCGCCGACGAAAACCGGCGGAGCGCGGACTTGGCATCCGTGCAGAAGGCAGGGTCGCGCAGGCGGGCGAGACAGCCCGGCAGAACGAGCAGCGAGCCGAGCCAGGCTCCGCCGGCCAGAACATGCAGGGCATCGTTGAGGATGTGGAGCACACCGCGCGTACCTTCGTCCATATCAGCGTGACCGGTGAGCGCGAGGCTCGTGAGAAGGAAGCCGGATAGCGCCCACCTTACAATGGAACCGGACCGCCAAGGCAGCGCAGCCATCAGAAGCAGCGATAGAGCCAGCCGAACCAGCCAAGCTTTGCCAATCGCGGTATCGCACAGAATGACCGACAAAGTGCTGCGATCGACGGCCGATTGCCAGCTGTCCCCGATCATCGCGGCTTCGATTGGTAACCACGCTAAGGTCGAGAGTACGGCGAGCGAGCTTGCGGCTACGATGAGGAAATTCGACGAAGCTGCAATTGCCAGGCCGAGTCGATTGGGCGCGATCCAGGCGATGAATCCGCTGACCCCGCAGGCGGCGATCGCGGCCGCATCGAAGCACAGCCGGACAAGCGCCAGTGCAACGTGCGGTGCAATCAATGACCTACCGTGAATTTATAAGTGCCGTGTGTGGTATGGCCGTCCTTCGCAAGCGCGTGCCATTCAACGGTATATACGCCAGCGCCGAGCTGACCAGTGATGGGCACCATCATCAGCTTGTCGTCGCTCGGGCTGAGCGACGGTGCTCCGGTCGATGCGGCCTTACCGTCCGATCCCTTCAGCGTGGCGCCACTCAGCTTGATCTCCAACCCTTCAGAAAACGTCAGCGATAATGCGGTCGGCGCAGTCCCCACGGTCCCGTCGGCGGCAGGAACCTCAGCTCGCAGATGCGCATGCGCCCAGGCACTGCCGTCGAATAGCAGGCAGGACAAAAGCGCAAGCGTACAGGTCGTGGTCTTCATCGGGGATCCTTCGTCAAGGCCGGCAGATGGCTCGGAAAGCAAATGATGTTGCGAGATCGAACTGAGCGCTGCAACACGCGTTCAATACGTGAACATGATTCTAAGCACGCGATCTGTCTTCACCACTAAATTAGATTTCAGGAAGGGTGGCGGCGGCGCCAGCAAGCACTTTGAATTCGCGCCGTTGCATCATAGCCCCTTGGCGGCAGATTAAGCATCATATCTGGCAAAGCGAGCGCCTTGGGGCTGAAACCGACTTTGAGCATAGGTCCGTTTGGCGTGGCCAATGTCCCAGTTGGGTCAAAAGCTGAAAAGCTCAATGCGAGCATATGTTTTCCGCTCTGCCCCCAACAACGGACATAGAGCGACCACGGCGGCATGTTCGAGTTGTGCCACAAGCAGACATCAGTTCGATTTTGACGGTGAGGACTCTAGGACGTTGTAAGCCTGTCGCGTAAAAAGCTTGACTGAGGCGGCTGTGCCGGACGCCATTTAGTTCGTGCGGTGCGGAGGCTTCTTCTTTCGATGCTGTGTCGGCTGCGTTGCCTTTGGAGGCTGCGGAGGTTGCGGCCAGTAGGCACAGCCGAAGCTACAGCCACAGCCGGCACCGCATCCGGCGGCCAGCCTTAGTTTTTGGAAGAGCGGTGGTGGTCCAGCATTTTCCTTGTCGAAGACATAGAACGTCGCCAAACTGACGTCGGAGATTTCCTCCTCCCCAAGAAAGATTTCGTGCTTCTGCGAGGGCGGCGATGTATTCGCCGACGCTTCGCTAGTTGAGGCGCACGCACAGCTTGCCATCGAGAGAGACATGCCGGCAAACCCTAAGGCGGGTAAGGCCTTGCTCCGACGCTTGCCTATGGAAGAGCGCTTCGGCATGGCACAATTCTCCCACGTGCTTGGGCATACTGAACTAAACTGGCGTGATGAAATCCGACCGAGCTAGTTCCAGTAAAGACCAATGATGGCGGTGGAGGCTATGCCGACCCCGGCGGCGGTCAAGCCTTTGGCCAAGCGGGAAGCCGACTTCAGCGACGATAGATGACGGCCTTGATCCGATCTAGCTAAGTAGCCCCGCCCCGACCGAGTGTCCGGTCAATCGCGTCGTTTTGACTGCTCGCCGATCACTTCCGGTCCACCCCGCAGAATAGCGGCCATTGCGGCGAGGGGCTTGATATATCGACTTTGCCACTATCAGAAGTGAACGGGTTTATTCGATCAGATCGTCGGCTTGGGGCGAGCAGCGTCGATAGGAAGTCGAGACGAAATACCCAACGCCAACTGCGTCGTCTCTTATGCAAGCCTAATCTTACGACCTAGCTGCGACAAAACAACACGACGGGCAAATCAGCAAAACCTGTCTAGTCCCCTCGCGAAAAAGATTTCTGTTTTTCAGAAATGCAAATCAGGCTATTGATTTGGCCGTCTCACCCGGCAAGAGGGGCGGCTCGCGATCGTCACGAACGCGCGGTGGGATGCGGTGGACGCGGATGCTGCGACTGACGAGCGCGGCTGACGCGGACGGCGAAAGCGTGTGGTCCCGGCGCCCGACGCTGGCGTCAAGTTCGTGAGAAGCAGGCTTCTCGCGGGCGATGGTGGCAAAAGAGCCCGGCTCACCAAGGAGAGCGCGCCATAAGCCGTAAAACCATTGCGCAGGGAAGGCCGGATGCTCTCCGCTTCACCTGTATGCTCGTGTGCGCACTTCCTGTGCACATTGCACGTGAGACCGCGGGTGCAGCGCGCACCCGGTCTTCCCTGCGCCCTCTGTTTTCGAGGGCGAAAGATTTTGACAAGACCCGGGCCTAACGTGTCGCGGGAACGCGGAGGCGCGTCCCCGGGAACGCGGAGGCGCGTTTGCGTATTTCAGCTGCCCATCGCCTGCCAGGCGTTCGATGCGAATTGCCGGCGCCAGGTAACGATGACGACCGCGGCCGTGGTTGCGAACAACACCCACGGGCTGACGAACCAGCCGAGATAGCCCAGCGCGAAGAAGAACGCGCGCTGGCCGCGATTAAAATGCCGGCCGGCGGCTTCGAACAACCGCGTGGTACGCTGGACGTGGGCTTCGGCTTCCGGCGTGTCGCGCTGGCCGGCCGGCGGCATGGCGCCGAACAGGATCGCAACGTAATTGAACAGCCGGTACGCCCAGGCGAATTTGAAGAACGTATAGATGAAGATAAGGATCAGCCCGACGCATTTGATTTCCCACAGCGCCGGCGAGGGGCTGAGATCTATCGGCAACGCACCGAGCACCGCCAGCGCATCGTTGGTCGAGCGCAGCAGCGCCAGCGCGCCGCCGATCGCAATCAGGCTGGTGGAGGCAAAAAACGCCGTGCCGTTCTGCAAGGAGGCCATGATCTGCATGTCGACCATGCGGGCCTCGCGATTCAACAAATTCCGGACCCAGACCTCGCGGTAGATGTGCATGCGGGCGGACAGGCTGTCGCGTCCGTATGCGGTGTGCTCGAGAGTAATGGTATAGGTCGTCCATTCGAGGGCAAAGAAGGCCACCGCTGCGATATCGACCCAATATGAACGCATGTTGCATCCTTCGTCGCCGCGATATGCCGTCAGGCAAGAAAGGTCGCGGCAAGCGGCATCAGGGTCATGTACAGGTTGAACGGGCGCAACGCACTATGGCAAGATGGCGATCCCAACAGGATTTCCCTTAAAATGTTGAAACTGGTGATTGGCAACAAGAACTATTCGTCATGGTCGATGCGGCCGTGGCTGGCGCTGCGCGCCAACAACATCGCCTTCGACGAGGTGTTCATCCCGCTCTATACCGACGACAAGGCCGACAAGGATCGCATCCTGGGTTTCAGCCGTGCGGGCAAGGTGCCGGCCTTGATCGACGGCGATGTCACGATCTGGGATTCGCTTGCGATCATCGAATATGTCGCCGAAAAATTCCCGGAAATCCGGCTGTGGCCGGAAGACCGCGCTGCCCGCGCGCATGCGCGCTCGATTTCGGCGGAGATGCATTCGGGCTTCATGGCGCTCCGCAACGAATGCGGCATGAACCTGCACCGCCCGGTCGGCGCGATCGCGCTCTCCGACGACGCGCGCGCCAATGTCGCGCGGATTCAGCAAATCTGGGCCGAGTGCCATGCGCGCTACGGCAAGCAGGGGCCATTTCTGTTCGGCGCGTTCTCCGGCGCGGACGCGATGTTTGCACCCGTCGTGCATCGTTTCCGCACCTATGCGATCCCGGTCGCCCCCGAGGCGCGGCCTTATGTCGATGCGATGCTGTCGCTTCCGGCGTTTCAGCAATGGACCCGCGAGGGCCTCGCCGAAACATTGGTCATCGAACGGTTCGAGAAGGTCTGAATCTGAACGGTGTAAGCAGGAATTGTGACAGCAAGGACGATCATCGCTGCTTGACGGAGCGATCGTAAAGCAGTCTGAATTCACCTGGCGGCGTTTGCCGATCGAACGAAGTTGGCCGATCGAACGAAAAGGGCATGACCATGGGAATTCTCGATTCACTGGAAAATTCACCTGCGTTCAAGGGCGTCCTCGGTCAGCTCGAGGCCGCTGTGGTGCCGGTGGTGCTCAGCGAAGTGCTTGGCAATGGCAGCCAGGGCGGATTGTCGGCGATCGTCGCCAAGCTGCAGCAGGCCGGCCTCGGCGATCAGGTCAAATCCTGGATCGGCAACGGCCAGAACCTGCCGATCACGGCCGAGCAACTACAACAGGTGCTGGGCAGCGATACCGTCAGGCAGTTGGCCGCCAAATTCAACATTCCGATCGACGAACTCGCCAAGGTGCTGGCGCAGCAGCTCCCAACCGCGGTGGACCAAGCGAGCCCGGACGGCAAGCTGCCGCATACGGCCTGACCGGCGGAACCGCGGTTTGCGGTTGCGGCCGTGGGGATTCGCCCTCGGAACCCTCCAATAGCCGTCAATCTGGCCGTTTATCGCACTGAAAAACCTGCAAAATTTGCGTATTTGCCATGCCCTGATGCTGCTGGCTTTTGTGGCTTGTGGTGTGCTATGTTGACGCAGGGTTCTCAAGTCGGCCGACGCTAGCGGGACCGTGAGCTGGCCGACGATCTTGGGTCATGGAGACGGCGTTGAAGCACAAGTACTCCGTTGGAGAGACTGTCTATTTTACTGCGAGCAATGTAGCCCGTCCGGCCGCCAGCGGCACCTATGAGGTGATCCGGCTGCTGCCGACTGATGGCGACGACTGTCAGTATCGCATCAAAAGCTCGACCGAGGCTTTCGAACGGGTCGCCAAGGAAAGCCAGCTGGCGATCTCCTGAAAGACGGGCGCGCAAGCTGCGGCTTGACGCAATACCGTCAAGGCCGCCGTCAAAAGGCCCCGTTCGCAGAACCATTCTGTCGAAAGTTGGATGCAGCGAAAGCGCATTCGCTTTCGCCAATCGCGTTTGACGCTGCGTGAGGGACACCGCGCATGAACTGGGCTTGGGCTTCGTCGCTGGATCAGATCTGGCGCTCGCCGACATTTCCGATGTGGCTGACACTCGCCGCGGCCGGATTTTTCGGGATCATCGTCCTGATCACGCTGCTGCGCGCGGAGAAATCCGTGGCCAACGGGGCGCTGACGGTCATCACGCTGCTGGCGATCGCGGTCGCGGTGGCAGCGACCATCCGCGGCTTCGGTCCGGACGGCCAGCTGGCGTCGGCTGAAACCCGCTCGGTTCAGCCGGTAAACGCGACGCTGCCGGCACTGGCCTGCATCGACGACCTGGCCGGCGATGCGGTCTTGAATGCCTGCGAGAAGACGCTGTTCGGCACGCCGGACTCGGCCGCCGCCGCGGTGACCTATGCGGCGGCCCAGATCACCCGCCTGACGGCGTTCGGCGATATCGCCACCGCGGGGAAAAACCCGAGTTCGGAGCTGCAGGCGCTGCGGCGCGCGGTCGAGCGCGACCGCTATGGACTGATGGCGTATGCGTTGATGGCGCGCGACCATTGCTCGCCGGCCTCCTGCGCGGCGTTCGGCTCGCTGGCCGATAGCCACCAGATCGTGGCCAACATGAACGAGCGGCTCTACGAGAACCTGATCACGCGATACGCGCCGTCGTGGAACGCGCCGGCGCCCACGCCCGCAACGTCGGGGCTCATTGCCGGACTGCCGCCGTCAGTGCCGACCGGCAAGCCGACCAATGCCGACTTCCCAAGTGCGGCTTCAACCCCGCCCGTGAACATCATGACGCCCGAACCTACGTCGCCTGCACCCAAGCCGCCGGCTACGGCCACCGCGGCACCGGTGCCGTCGCCGCGTCCGGCGCCTGCGGCATCGCCGGCGCTCGCTGCGGCCAAGAAGCCGGCAGCAAAGCGCGCGCCTGCGGCGCCGGTCCAGATCGCGCCTGCCGCCGCGCCCGCGGCACAGCTGCCGCCGCCGGCACAGGCACCTGCGGCTTCGAACGATTGATGCTTTTCAAAGCCCGCGCAGGTCGCTAAATCCCGCCATCATGCCGCTTCATATCATCAAGCTTGCCGTCGGCTGCGAGTCCGTCAAGGAACTCAAGGCCTGGGTCGCCGAACGCATGGCGACTGCGAAGAAAAAGGGCCTGCCGCTTCGGCATATTCACGTCACGCGGATGACGCCGAAACGCGATGCGGAAGTCCTCGCCGGCGGTTCGCTTTATTGGGTGATCAAGGGTGAAATCGCAGCCCGTGAAAAGATCATCGCGATCGAGCCGTTCCGCGACAAGGACGGTATCGGACGCTGCCGCCTCGTGATGCAGCCCAAGGTGATCGCGGTCTCGCCGCGGCCGATGCGGGCGTTCCAGGGCTGGCGTTATTTCACCGAAGACTCAGCGCCGCCCGACCTGACCAAATCCGCCGCTGCCAGCGTGGCATCGATGCCGGAGCCGATGCGCAAGGAACTGCGCGATCTCGGGCTGCTTTAAGCGCGTTACAACGACGTCTCGGTGACGATCCGCAGCCGGGTCCACTCGGAAGGCGGCAGTTCGGTCTGGCGCCGGGCTTCCGAATTCCGGTCGACGATGTCGAGCAACTCCGTCTCCACGCCCATGTCATGCAGGTAGATGCGGAACAGCTCGCCAAATCGCGTCGACGCGCCTTCGCGCTCGTCCCTGGAGACATTGGGCGCCAACCGGTTGTGGATGGACATGCCGCTCAGGATCACCCTGGTGCTGGCCGGCAGGCTGCGGTGAACGCCACCCGCCAGGATCAGCACGCAGGCGAGATCGCAACCAACGGCATCCGGCGCGTTCATCCTGGCCTCGAGCGGCCCGCCCGGACGCTTGAGCGCAAAACATTCCGCCTCCGGTTTGCCGCGGCAGGCTTCGACCCCGGTCGGCCCCGCCATGGTGTCGATGCCGCGGCCGCGCAGAATCCGGCCGAGGCTGGTCGCGACATTGAGATTGGACTCGCCCCAGGAATTGATGATGACGGGAAGCTTGCGCCCGTTTTGCCGGTCGAGAATGTTGATGAGCCGCTTGTGGGTATCCCATTGCACGGTGCCTTCGGCGGCAATCCATTCCGAGCAGCCTTGTCCGCAGGCGCCGGCCGGGCCGTGCGCGACATAAAAGATCATGGCGTCGGGCGGCGAACCGAAACCGCCGACCGGCGGCCGCTGCGATGTCTGTGCAAAGCCGGCAGCGACAAAGCTCAGCAGCCCGCCAAAGATGGCGGTGCGTACAGTCCACGCGCCCATGCTGGCGGCTCCCCTCGGAAAAACCTTTCGCGCAAATCCACCACGGCCATATTCCATCCGCGCGTAGTACTGCGCAAGCCGACGCCGGCTCATCTGCTTTGCATTTTCAAGCCGCCGGGCGGCCTAAACCCCGAGATTGTCGATCAGCCGCGTCTTGCCAAGCCGTGCCGCGACCAGGATCCGCACCGGCCCGTCCTTGACGGAGGCGATCGGCGCCAGCGTCTCGGCCTGCCGCGCCTCGAGATAGTCGATGACAAAACCGGCAGCGGCGATCAGTTCACGGCCGCCGGCCATCGCCGCTTCGACATCGTCGCCGGCCTTCAGGCGCTTGGCGCATTCCTTCATGGCGAGGTAGAGCACCGGCGCGTTCTGCCGCTCGTCCGGCGTGAGGTAGACGTTGCGGGAGGACATCGCGAGGCCGTCACGCTCCCGGACGGTCTTCGACCCGATCACCTTGACGCCGAGATCGAGGTCCCGGGCCATCTGGGTCACGACCCGCAATTGCTGAAAATCCTTCTCGCCGAAAATCGCAAAATCCGGCCGGACCTGCGTGAACAGCTTGCCGACCACGGTGGCGACGCCGCCAAAGAAGTGCGGCCGAAAGCGGTCCTCCAGGCCGGCGGTCGCCGGGCCTTCGGGCACGATCCGCGTGGCAAAACCGTCCGGGTACATCGCCTTGACGTCGGGATTCCAGATCAGGTCGACCTTCTCTGCGGCGAGTTTTGCGAGGTCGGCCTTCCAGGTCCGCGGGTACGAGCCGAAGTCTTCGGTCGGCGCGAACTGGGTGGGATTGACAAAGATCGAGACGATGACTTTTTGGGCGCGGCGTTTGGCGAGCCGCACCAGCGACACATGACCGTCATGGAGCGCTCCCATGGTTGGCACCAGCGCGGTTGTGGCCTTTCGGGCCCGCAGGCCATCCACGGCGCGGCGTAATGCGGGAACGGTACGGACGACCATCGGACTTCGCGACATCTGGGCTCGATCTCTTGGAGGGGCGGGTGGGTGAGGGCGCTACGACCCTGCGGCGTGCACACCGACCTTACCAAGGCCGAGGCGTCGCCGCCAAGACGGCTGCGGCAAGCGTGTTCATCTGACCGCGACAGTGCGCATCTAACGGCCGGCGTGACCGGCCAGCGCAGCCGCGTGGTGCTGCCGATTCATGATTAAGGCGGACCGACAACGATTTGAGAAATCTGTCATGCATTTCACTTGACCGCAGCCGCGCCGGATTTGAAGATATAGATGGGGGTTGAATCATGTTGCTGCAGGCTAGTCAGGGTCAATCGGGCTCGGCGCACGTCGTGGTGCTGGGCAACGAGAAGGGCGGTTCGGGAAAATCCACCACCGCCTTGCATATCGCTGTCGCGCTGATGAAAGCAGGCCAGCGCGTCGCCACCATCGACCTCGATTGCCGCCAGCAGAGTTTCACCCGCTACATCGCCAATCGAAAAGCCTGGGCGCGCCGAACCGGTCTCGATCTCGAACTCCCCGTCCATTTCTGCATCAAGCTCGGCCAGACGATGCAGATCGCCGACAATGAAAATTCCGAACTCCTGCAGTTCATGGAAGCGGTGAGCGCGGTCGAGCGCAGCTTCGATTTCATCGTCATCGATACGCCGGGCTCGGACTCCTACCTGATGCGGCTGGCGCATTCGATGGCCGATACGCTGGTGACGCCGATCAACGATAGCTTTCTCGATTTCGACGTGCTCGGCACCGTCGATCCTGCCACCTATTCGGTGACGGGTGAAAGCCATTATGCCGAGATGGTGCGCGACACCAGGCGCAAGCGCCGCCAGTTCGATGGCGCATCGACCGACTGGATCGTGGTCCGCAACCGGTTGTCGATGATCGGCTCGCGTAACAAGCAGCTGGTTGCCGACAGCCTGAAGGATCTGTCGCTGCGGCTGGGTTTTCGCGCCATCGACGGTTTTGCGGAACGCGTGGTCTACCGCGAATTTTTTCCGCGCGGCCTGACCGCGCTCGACGACATCGACGAGGCGACGCTCGGGACGCGGCCGAGTCTTGGCCACGTCACCGCGCGCGAGGAGGTGACAAGCCTGCTGCGCCAGCTGAAACTGCCGCTCGACGAACGCGGCCGCCGCCGCGCCGCCAATCGCGCCGAATGGTTCACCCAGGTCGACAAGCCGCTCGAAGTCCACGACATCATCGTGGCCTAGCAGCCTGTCGGACTTAGCGGAGCGAGCGGGGTTAGGTAGAATCGATGCATTGATTCGGCCTTTCTTTGACTGGGTGGGGCGCCGTTGAGCAATTTCCGTATGATCGATCGCGAGACCGGATACCTTCTGCCGCCGTCGGTGGACGAGTGGCTTCCTGAGAGGCACTTGGCGCGCTTCGTTGTCGAGGTCATTGATGGGCTGGATCTTTCGGCGATGAGCAACAGCTACCGGGGAGCGGGATCGGCTTCGTACCATCCCGCGCTGCTGCTGGGCCTGCTCGTATACGGATATGCGACGGGCGTGTTCTCGAGCCGGAAGCTGGAGCGGGCGACGTACGATTCGGTGGCGTTCCGCTTCATTGCGGCGAACGACCATCCCGATCACGACACGATCGCGACATTTCGGCGGCGCTTTCTCAAGGAGATCGAGGGGCTGTTCGTGCGGCTGCTGGAGCTGGCGCGCGAGATGGGGATGCTCAAGATCGGCACCGTTGCGCTCGACGGCACGAAGATCCACGCCAACGCCAGCCGGCACAGCGCGCTGTCGTATGAGCACGCCGGCAAGATTGAGGCGCAATTGAAGGCGGAAGTGGCCGATCTGCTGGCGCGGGCGGAAGCCGCGGACAAAGCGGATGTGCCCGACGGCATGTCAATTCCTGAGGAATTGGCACGCCGCGAGAAGCGCTTGGCGAAGCTTGCCGAGGCCCGCGCCAAGATCGAAGCCCGCGCCAAAGAGCGGTATGAACGGGAGAAGGCCGAGCATGAGGCCAAGCTGGCGGCGCGTGCGGCAAAGGCCAAGGCCACCGGCAAGAAGTCCGGAGGCAAGCCGCCCCAGCCCCCTACCGAAGGTGCGCTGCCAACCGATCAGATCAATCTGACCGACGAAGAGTCGCGCATCATGCCGGTGGCAGGCGGTGGCTTCGAGCAGTGCTACAACGCCCAGGCGGTGGTGGCGGCGAACAGCCTCCTGGTGATCGCCGCGCAGGTGGTTCAGGCGCCCAACGACAAGCAGCAGATCGAGCCGTTGCTGAAGCGGATCGAGGCCTTGCCGGCGGAGCTGGGAAAGCCGACCACTTTGTTGGCGGACACCGGCTACTTCAGTGAAGCCAACGTCATGCTGTGCGCGGCGGCGCAGATCGACCCGATGATCGCGCAGGGCCGGCAATCGCATTATCCGCCCCTGTCGGAGCGCTTTGCAAAAGCACCGCCGGCGCCGCAGAACCCAACGGCGCTCGATGCCATGAGCTACCGTCTGCAGACGCCCGAAGGCAAGAAGCTCTATGCCCTGCGCAAGCAGACCCCGGAACCGGTGTTCGGGATCATCAAATCGGTGATGGGCTTCCGCCAGTTCCTGTTGCGCGGCCTTGAGAAGGTGCAAGGTGAGTGGAGCCTCGTCACCATGGCGTGGAATATGAAGCGAATGTTCGCCCTGGCGGCCGCTTGAAGCGCCCGCCGTCCCTACGCGGCGTTCCGCTCGGTACCGGAATGCTCGCTGACGTCGCATTCGTCCCTCAGGGACTATTGAATCCGTCCGTCACCCAGGTGCGGCACGCCATCGTCTGCACATGCCAAGATCGACACCTCAGTCCGACAGGCTGCTAGCCTTGCAGCTCAAGGACGACCGCAATACCGTCATCCTGGAACGGGCCGCTGTTGGCGGCGGAGGGTTGCCTCGGGCGGATACATCCAAACGCCTGAATCATGGTTCAGT
Organism: Bradyrhizobium erythrophlei; assembly: GCA_900129675.1. Lineage (GTDB taxonomy): Bacteria > Pseudomonadota > Alphaproteobacteria > Rhizobiales > Xanthobacteraceae > Bradyrhizobium > Bradyrhizobium erythrophlei_A. The sequence continues at coordinate 6,759,382 of FSRD01000001.1, forward strand.
TCTTTATGATCCTTGGAAAGGGCAGTTCCAGCCCCGCACCGCACGCAATCGATTGCGCCGGGCGGCCTCGCGGGTGGCTGGCCCTAAATCCCTCGGCCATCCAAGAGGGCAAGTTTAGGATGAAGCTGCCGGCTTCCGGGCCAATGACGATCCGGCGCTGAAGCGCCTGATCTACACCCGTGTTTGTACGGGATACCGGCCGCCGCCCAAAGGTTGTAGTTTGGGAACCGATCGCTGGGAGCGACGTTTTCATTAGACTTTTATTGACGCCGAACCGAAGCTTGATTGGTTGCGTCGTAAGGGTAGGGAAGGCCGGTGGTCGCCGTCGACTGAGCAGTTGCACAATGGATAGGTGCATCGCACAACGATCAGGCGGACATTTCACAACATTTGGACTTCCTGTCACGTCGCCGTGACATATATGCTGAAGAAGGAGGCCAAAGAGTCTCCAGCCAAAATCGCCCAGGGATGGGTGCCGAGGACGAACATGAAACGTGGAATTACCGTTCTGCTTTCACTTTCCGTGCTGGTCACTGTCGCGTATTTCACCGCGAGCAAGTGGGCCATCCGGCACGAGACGCTGTCGTTCCACGATCCGGCACGCGACGACCGTCTGGTGGCGGTCGATGTCGCGGTCCGCTACGACAAGGAAATGCAGGCCGATGCCGGCATGATCACCTTGCCGGTCGCGGTGCTTAACCATGGCAACACGGTCAAGAACACCGAGTACTCCTTCCTCGCCAACATCTTCGCCGCCCGCGGCTATCTGGTGATCAGCCCCCAGCATGATCTCCCTACCGATCCGCCGATGGTGACCAAGCCCGGTGAGCTTTATGTCGGCCGCCTGCCGCAAATCCTGCGCGGCGTCGCCAATATCCATTTCGCCGTCAGCGAAATGCGCAAGGTCCAGCCTAATGCCGACTACGACAAGCTCACGATGATCGGACATTCGATGGGCGGCGACATCACGATGTATTTCGCCAAGCAGTATCCCGACGAGATCAAGAAGGTTGTGACACTGGACAATCTGCGGGTTCCGTTCCTGACCGACGGCAAGTTCAAGATCCTGTCCTTCCGCTCCAAGGATCCGCACTTCAAGACCGACCCGGGCGTCATCCCCGATACGGCGGAATGCGACAAGGCCGGTATTACGGTGGTCAATACCAGCTTCCAGCATAACGATATGCGCGATACCGGCCCCGATCAGGCGAAGTCGTCGATCCAGGACATGCTGGACAAATTCATCGCCGACGACAGCCCGCTCCGGCCGGTCGTGACCAAGAAGCCGCCCGCGATGACCGACGCCGGACCGGTTGCGCCCTATGCGCCGCAGCAGAACTGACCGTCCGGCCCACTCCCGACGCTTCATTCTGCCGTAATGGGGGTTTGCGCGAAGCCGGCGCATTGACCGGTTTCGATTGCCATCCCACATTGAGCTCGCTGCAACTGGCGAGCGACCATGACCGGCGAGCCGATCAAACCCAAATCTGCAGGTGAGGTGTCTTCCGCGCCGGCGGCCGGTCAGCGCAAGGCCGGCCCGTTGCCGGAAGCGCGGCCATCGGCGGCGGACGACATCGCGGCCTTCGTCGCCAAGGCGAAGGCGATGTCACCGCTTCGTGCGGGAGCCAGGGGCAGGCTGGTGTTCGCGCTCGACGCGACCATGAGCCGACAGCCGACCTGGGACATGGCCTGCGCGCTGCAGGCCGACATGTTTCGCGAGGCGGCCTCGCTCGGCAGTCTCGACATCCGCCTTGTCTACTACCGCGGCTTCCATGAATGCCGCGCGACGGGATGGATTTCCGACAGCGCGCAACTGGCGAAGTTAATGAGCAAGATCGATTGCCAGGGCGGCAATACCCAGATCGGCAAGGTGCTGTCGGAAGCGCGCCGTGAGGCGGTCGCCTCCGCGGTGCGTGCCGTGGTGTTCGTCGGCGATGCGATGGAAGAGTCGGTCGACGAGCTATGCGCCAAGGCCGGCGAACTCGGGCTGCTCAAGGTGCCCGTGTTCATGTTTCAGGAAGGCCATGATGCCACGGCCGAGCAGGCGTTCCGCGAGATCGCGCGGCTCACCGGGGGAGCGTATTGCCGGTTCGATCCCGGCGCCGCCGCCCAATTGCGCGAATTGCTGCGCGCCGCCGCCGCCTATGCCGCCGGCGGGCGCGAAGCGCTGCTGCGGCTGTCGAAAACCGGCAGCGGTGCGGCCAAGCTGATCGGCCAGATGAAGTAAATCGTTGGTCGATCGCAAAGCCCTCCAAGCACTACGACGACGAAATTGCCGCCTTCGTTACCGCTGCGAGGGCCGCCGACAGGTTGCCAATCGCCGTGCTGGTCTCTCCCGCGAGCCCGTGCCGTTGCGCGAGCCAGGCAGGATGATTGTAGGAAAGCCATGTGACGCCGGATGTATCCTGCCAGACCAGCGCCTTCAGCGGCAGGTCGATGCCGATAGTCTGGACCGATTGCATCAGCGGCGTGCCGCCTTTGGCATTGCCAAAGATCAAAACCTCGGTCGGCCGCAGCGAAAGTCCGGCGTCCGTCGCGCCGGCAGCATGATCGATGCGGGCAAATACCGTCATGCCGCGTGCCTTCACCTCGGCCTCGAGCCGGTTCATGGTGTCGCCTGGCCCATAGCTGCTGCGAAGGGTCGTCAGTCCGTCTGCCGCCATTCGCGCTGCTCCCACCGGTCTAGGCCGCTGTCGAAACGAGATTATGAAATCCCTGCGGCAGGCGCCACGGCGCATTTGGCTTCGTCTGGCCTGCTTGAATGGCAGGGATGCAAGACCCCGTTGCACGACCCGCGTGAAGGCCTTGGGTAACGCCAGGACCGCCATGCTTTTTGCCGCGGAGGCGACTATATTACGCGGATGCCAACCCTGATTGCCGGCGTTGTCGCCGTTGTCCTGCTTTATTCGCTGCTGCAGATGTTTCGTGCAGCCAATCCGGTCGTGCTCGCGCGCGTCATCAAGATCGGTGGCGGCGTCGTCGCGCTGGCGGTGGCCGCCTTTACCGGCCTGAAAGGCGAACTGGCGGTGGCGATCCCGCTCGGCATCTTCGGCGCGGGGCTGCTCGGCTGGTCGCCGTTCGGGCCATCGGGATTTGGCAATATCGGCGGCATCTTCGGCGGCGGCGCGCAGCGTTCGGCCGGGCAGACCTCGCGGGTGCGCTCGCAATATCTCGACATGAGCCTCGATCACGACAGCGGCGACCTCAGAGGTCTGATCGTCGACGGGCCGAATGCCGGCCGTTCGCTCGACGAGTTCGACCTGGCCGGGCTGACGGCTATGATACCGGGCTTCGACGCCGAAAGCGTCTCGTTACTTGAAAGCTATCTGGACCGCCGGTTTCCCGCTTGGCGTCAGGACGCGCAGGGAAACGCGACAGGGGGGCAGCGCCGCGCGGCGACGAGCGGCAAAATGACGGACGAGGAGGCTTATCAGATCCTTGGCCTGCAGCCGGGGGCGGGGCGTGACGATATCAGCCGGGCGCACCGCGCCCTGATGAAGAAACTGCATCCCGACCAGGGGGGGTCGACGTACCTCGCTTCCCGTGTAAACGAGGCCAAGGATACTCTGCTTCGCACGCATCTCAGCTAACTCCGGCTACGCTACCAAACGCTACGAACCGCGAGTTGCTTCTGCATCTTCTCTGACCAACGCCCCGTGTCGCCCGCCGTTGTCCGGCGTGGTCGATCATTCATTCCGGGAAACTTAACCGTAAATTCTTTCCGAGAAGTTTTTAGCGGACCGAATAGCCTCCCGATCGATCGGCGATCCCAACAGTTCCCGGGAGTGTTTTCCAAAAGCAACAAGGCCGGCGCTTGCGGCGCCGGCCTTGCGACTTTCAAAGCAACCGGTGGATCAGTTGCGAACGGTGATGCAGGAAATGTCGGCGCGCTTCAGCGTCTTGCAGACGGCTTCGGCCTGATCGCGCTCGAGGCCGGCGAACCGGGCGCGGTAAAGCTTTCGGTTGTCCTTGGCGACCACAGGCTCGGTGAACGGGTCGGCCTTGCTGAGCAGGCCGCGGGCCTGATTGCGCGCGAGGTCGATGCGCTGCTTGGCCTCGCTCTCGCTTTCCAGCGCGCCGACCTGAATGATCCAGCCCGCGTGGGCGATGGCGGCCGCGGGCTTGATGGCGCCGTTCTGATGAACCATTTGGGGTTGGGCCCGGGGCGCCGGCTCAGCATAGGCCAAGGCCTGTGAGGTAAAGGCCTGTGAGGGGGTGGACGGCACGCTCGCGGCGGGCAGTACGCCGAGCAAGCCGTTTCCGGTTCCGTGATTGGCCGGCTGCGGCGGCATTTCCGGCTTGGTCATTTCGGTCTTGGTGGTTTCGGCCTTCGCCACCATCGCGCTCGACGTCTCCGCCACTTCAGCGCGGGCCGGCGGGATCGCATTGGTGATGGGAGTGGCCGGCTGGGACGGACCGGCTGCGGCGAGCTTCATCTGCCCGGCCTTGATCTGGACGGTCTTCACCCTGACCGGCTTCATCGGCTCGGCCGAGCCCGGGATCACTGCGATCGGCTGGGTCTGGATCACGCCATTGGTGAACGGTGCGGGCTCGGGCCTGGCCTGCTGCTCGACCCTGGCTTGTTCGGGCTTGGCGGGTGGCGGGGGCAGGGCCGCGGCTGCAGCTGCCATCAGCGAGGGTTTTGCCGGTGCCGCCGGCCGCGTCGCCGGAAGTGCGGCCATGGCGGGCTCCGCGGAAGCGGCCGCGCCGGCGCCGTTGAGTTGAACCATCTCGGTCGGCCGGGTGTCGGCTTCGGCAACGTCAGTGCCGGCATCTGCCGGATTGCGTTCGGTGATCGCGGCGACGGTACGCTTGGTCGCGCTCTTTTCGAGGTTTTCGGCCAGCAGATTGCGCATGATGGAGTCGCGCGAACCGCCGCTGCGACCGCCCAACACGACGCCGACCAGATGGTGGTTGCCGCGGCGCAGCGAGCTCACGAGGTTGAAGCCGGACGCGCGGGTGTAGCCGGTCTTGATGCCGTCGATGCCTTCGACGCTGCCGAGCAGGTGGTTATGGTTGCGGATCGATTGGCCGTGGTAGTTGAACACGCTGGTCGAGAAATAGCGGTAATAGCGCGGGAAGCGATCCTGGATCGCGCGGCCCAACGTCGATTGATCGCGCGCGGTGGTCACCTGATCGTCATCGGGAAGGCCCGAAGCGTTGCGATAAACGGTCCTGGTCATGCCGAGCGCGCGCGCCTTGCGCGTCATCAGCTTGGCGAAATCGCCTTCATCGCCGGCGATGGCTTCCGCAATCACGACGGCGGCGTCGTTGGCCGAGCGGGTCACCAGTCCCTTGATGGCGTCTTCGACCTTGATGGTCTGGCCGGGTCTGAGGCCGAGCTTGGTCGGGGCCTGTTCGGAGGCGTGCTCGGACACGTCCATTTCGGTGTCCAGCGTCATCTTGCCGGATTCGAGACGCTCGAACAGCAGATAAAGCGTCATGATCTTGGTCAGCGAGGCGGGATGGCGGCTGCCGTCGGGATTGTTGGAGGCGAGCACCGCGCCGGAATTTCCATCGACGATGATCGAAGAGAATTGCGGGCTGTAGCTCTCGCGCGACTCATGGCTGCTGTTATGGCGGGCGGAGTGGCGATGGTAGCGGCGCGCCTCGGCACGGTCGCTCGTGATCATCGCCGCGGTGATGGTAGCCAGCCCGAGAACGCAGACTCGCAACGCGCGCGAGGAAGCCAAGATTGTACGAAGCATTTACTTCCCCGTCCCAATTTCTATCTTGATCACCGGTTCGTGAGGCGAAATTGTGCCCAACGGCCCGTTGATGTTGCCCTGCTCGACATGCCGATCCGGGCGGAAGCTCCGGCTCGGGCGGCCGATCAGGTCGCTATTCTAGCTAAGTTGCTGTTCACAAACGGCTTTCAGGCTGTCTGTCGGAAGGCGAACAAGTCCGGGAATCAGGTTAGGCTGAGCGAGTTTCCAAATGCTTAAGCAACCGTTGCGTAACTTCCCGGCGTTGTCAGCTAATTCGCTATATTTGTGCGTCGCACAAATTTTCTTGACCTATTGTGCGGTGCACTATATAGAGACGGTGTCAGGGGGCCGAGACCTCCCGGCAAATCGCTTCAGCACATTCAGTCTGGGAAGGACTCAGCTACCATGATCAAAGTCGAAGACATTCAGACCTACGGTAAAGAGCATCTCGAAACGGTCGCAGCTTCCGCGAGCAACATGCAGAGCGGCGTCCAGGCAATCGCGACCGCCTATGGCGACTACGCCAAGAAGTCGTTCGAAGACACCAAGTCGTTTGTGGAAAAGCTCTCCGGCGTGAAGTCGCTGGACAAGGCGGTTGAAGCGCAGACCGAATTCGCGCGCTCGGCTTACGAAACCTTCGTTGCCGAAACCCAGAAGATCGCGGGTCTCTACACCGACCTCGCCAAGCAGGCTTTCAAGCCCTACGAAGGCCTGGTATCGAAGTTCGTTCCGGCCGCGACGCACTAACAGCGCAGCCTTTCGAATACAAAAAGCCCGGCCGTTACGGCCGGGCTTTTTTCTTGCGCCGTTGTTTTTGGGAAAATCCTGGCAATGCGCAGCTTCGCGAGCGGGATCCCGATCGAGTTGAACACCGCCAGAACCCGGCTGGACGTCGTGAGCCGCGCAATGCCAAATCGGGCGCCAAAAAGCGCCCGCCATCCTCCATGGCCGCCGAGCGGGGGCGAGCTTCCTTTGTCAAATCCGACAGAAACGATTAATCTTTCCGGGATTGCCGAACCGGGAATCGGGTGGTGCCTGGGCTGCGTTTATGCGCTTGCAGCGGTGCGATGCCGGACCCATATTCGTACTGCCGATCCAGCCGCTGGGTCGGACCGGGAGCGGCGATCTGGAAAGCGTTGCTGGGAACTCTGCGATAGTTGCCGTTAGCAGCTCGCGGGAGAACCGTCAGGCGCTGTCCGGTTTTCCATTGGAATTTCGAACGCCTGAGCCATGTTGCAGTTAACTGACAAAGCTTATTCGACCGCGCCGGCGACCACGGCCGCTTCTGCTCCCCGGATGAGCAACGACGAGAACCGCAATACGGGGACCGGTGGGCCGGCGACGTCGGTCATCACCAAGGTCAAGCCGAAGACCAAGCGTCCGAACCTTTACCGTGTCCTGATTCTGAACGACGATTACACGCCGATGGAGTTCGTCGTTCACGTGCTTGAGAAGTTTTTCCAGAAGGATGCGGAAGCGGCGACCAAGATCATGCTCCACGTCCACCATCACGGAATCGGGGAGTGCGGCGTGTTCACCTATGAAATTGCCGAGACCAAGGTGACGCAGGTGATGGATTTTGCACGCAAGCATCAGCACCCGCTGCAATGCGTGATGGAAAAGAAATAGTCGCGTAGGCGCGCCGGCCCGGCAAAAAAAAGGAACGGGTCTTGCATTGCCTTTCCTGACGGAAGCGGACGGCATCCCCGGTAGTTTTGCGGGGGCGGTTGCGCAGCAGTGGGCAACGCGGATTTTAGAGCAAAACCACCGTTGCGGAACCGGTCTTTCGCCACGATCGTACGTAACTATATGACAGGGGATGACGAAGGTTGTTGTTGCCTGACCGGGTAATGGCGATCATGATGACCGGGGGCCATAGAGGACGCGAATGCCAACTTTTTCCCAAAGCCTTGAACAATCCCTGCATCGTGCGCTGGCGATTGCAAACGAGCGTCATCATCAATACGCGACGCTTGAACACCTTCTGCTGTCGCTGATTGATGACTCGGATGCAGCGGCGGTGATGCGGGCCTGCAGCGTCGATCTCGACAAGCTGCGCACCAGTCTCGTCAATTATCTCGAGACCGAATTCGAAAATCTGGTGACTGACGGTGCCGACGACGCCAAGCCGACCGCGGGCTTCCAGCGCGTGATCCAGCGCGCGGTAATCCACGTCCAGTCGTCCGGTCGCGAAGAAGTGACCGGCGCCAATGTGCTGATCGCGATCTTTGCCGAGCGCGAAAGCCATGCCGCCTACTTCCTGCAGGAGCAGGACATGACCCGCTACGACGCGGTCAATTACATCAGCCACGGTATCGCCAAGCGACCCGGCGTCTCGGAAGCGCGGCCGGTTCGCGGCGTCGACGAAGAGACCGAGACCAAGGGCAACGACGATTCCAAGAAGAAGGGCGAAGCGCTCGAGACCTATTGCGTCAACCTCAACAAAAAGGCGCGCGACGGCAAGATCGATCCCGTCATCGGGCGCAATTCCGAGATCAACCGCGCCATCCAGGTGCTGTGTCGCCGGCAGAAGAACAACCCGCTGTTCGTCGGCGAGGCCGGCGTCGGCAAGACCGCGATCGCGGAAGGTCTGGCAAAACGCATCGTCGACAGCGAAGTGCCGGAAGTTTTGGCGGCGGCCACCGTGTTCTCGCTCGACATGGGCACGCTGCTGGCGGGCACCCGCTACCGCGGCGATTTCGAAGAGCGGCTGAAGCAGGTGCTGAAGGAACTGGAGGCGCATCCGAACGCCATTCTGTTCATCGACGAGATCCACACCGTGATCGGCGCCGGCGCGACTTCCGGCGGCGCGATGGATGCGTCCAACCTGCTCAAGCCCGCGCTCGCCGCGGGCAACATCCGCTGCATGGGCTCGACCACCTACAAGGAATATCGCCAGCATTTCGAGAAGGACCGTGCGCTGGTGCGCCGGTTCCAGAAGATCGACATCAACGAGCCGACGGTCGAGGATGCGATCGCGATCCTGAAGGGCCTGAAGCCCTATTTCGAGGATTACCACCGGCTGAAATACACCAACGAGGCGATCGAGGCCGCGGTGCAGCTATCGTCGCGTTACATCCATGACCGCAAGCTGCCCGACAAGGCGATCGATGTGATCGACGAGTCGGGCGCCGCACAGATGCTGGTCTCCGAGAACAAGCGCAAGAAGACCATCGGCATCAAGGAGATCGAGACCACGATTGCGACCATGGCGCGGATCCCGCCCAAGAGCGTGTCGAAGGACGATGCCGAGGTGCTGAAGCATCTCGAACAGACCTTGAAGCGCGTGGTGTTCGGCCAGGACAAGGCGATCGAGTCGCTGTCGGCGTCGATCAAGCTGGCGCGGGCCGGCCTACGCGAGCCGGAAAAGCCGATCGGTTCCTACCTGTTCTCGGGCCCCACTGGCGTCGGCAAGACCGAAGTGGCCAAGCAGCTCGCGGCGTCGCTCGGTGTCGAGCTGATCCGCTTCGACATGTCCGAATATATGGAGCGGCACACGGTGTCGCGCCTGATCGGCGCGCCTCCCGGCTATGTCGGCTTCGACCAAGGCGGCCTCTTGACCGATGGCGTGGACCAGCATCCGCATTGCGTGGTGCTGCTCGACGAAATCGAGAAGGCGCATCCGGATCTCTACAACGTGCTGTTGCAGATCATGGATCACGGCAGGCTGACTGACCATAACGGCAAGCAGATCAACTTCCGCAACGTGATCCTGATCATGACCACGAATGCGGGCGCGGCCGATCTCGCACGGCAGGCCTTCGGCTTCACCCGCAACAGGCGGGAAGGCGATGACCACGAAGCGATCAATCGCCAGTTCGCGCCGGAATTCCGCAACCGGCTCGATGCGATCGTGTCCTTCGCCCATCTCAATGTCGACGTCATCGGCATGGTGGTCGAGAAGTTCGTGCTGCAACTCGAGGCGCAGCTTGCCGACCGCGACGTCACCATCGAGCTTTCGGAGCCCGCGAAGGCCTGGCTGATCGAGCATGGTTACGACGAGCAGATGGGCGCGCGCCCGATGGCCCGCGTGATCCAGGAGCACATCAAGAAGCCGCTGGCGGACGAGGTGCTGTTCGGCCAGCTCAAGGGCGGCGGTCACGTCCGCGTCGTGCTGGTGAAGGACGAGGCGAGCGAGGAAGCCAAGGACAAGATCGGCTTCGAGTTCGTCGAAGGTCCGGTGACGCCGAAGCCGGAAAAGCTGCCCGGCACCCGCAAGCGCAGCACAGCACCACGCAAGCCGAAGCCGGGTGGACCCGGCGGCGGCGGCTCCAAGGGCCCGGCCTCGCGAGGGCCGCTGGTCAAGGTGTGAGAACGCGTCGATCAAGATACGAAAAGGCCGGCTCGAGAGCCGGCCTTTTTCTTTGGCGATGAGGGGCGGGAAAGCGCCGGAACTTTGAGGCTCAGCGTTCGCCCAGCAGTTCGTCGATGCGGCGCTGAAGCTGACGCTTCTTGATCTCGCTCTTGCGCAGCCGCTCCTCGATATCGGAGACGGGCAGTTCGGACGGGGTCTCCGGGCTGAAGGCGACACCGACGAAATTGTCGCGCCACCAGACGACTTTGGCCAGGAACGAACGGCCTTTTCGCGCGATCCGCAGCGACATCCGCTCCTTGGGCAACTGGACGACGTTGCTGAATTCGAGGCTCGCGCCCTTGTCCGAGATATTGCGGACGACGCAGTCCCGCGTCGTGCCGCGCTCGCCGATCTCCGCGACGCCGCCGTAAATCACCTTGTCGCGCGCGCCCTGGCGTCGATCCAACATCGAAATCTCCCAATAAAGAGGGAGTGTTTTACGCTGCTTTGTCGCGTGCGAAAGGCCGGGTCAGGCAAAATGCGCCGTTAACGTAAATTAACATCGGCTGATATGGCGTGGATTTGGGTCCCGGACGCCTGTTAAGGCCGTTTTGTCCGCTCGCTGGTCCCCGGCGGCCGCCAGTCCTGCACAGCCCTGACCTCGGCATCGGGATGGGATACGATGGTCATGAACCAGACAGCGCTTCCGAGAAGTGAACAGAAGGTATCCCAATAAAACCACGTCATGATCGCACCATGCGGTGAAGCTGATTGGCCTTACAACGCGCGCGCGTCTCGACAGTTCCTCTCGTGCGTGTGTGCGTGCAATACATTGACCGCAATGCGAACAGTTCCTCGTGCCGGATTGTGCGTTGCCGCGATGCTGCTGTTGTGGTCGCCGGCGGTTGCTCAGGAGACGCCACCTGCCGAGACCGGCGTTGCGCGGCCGGGCGTCGAAGAATCTTCGACACCGCCGCCAAAGCCTCCGGAGACCGTGCGCGAGAGCGATACCCGTGAGGCGATGTGCCTGATGATCGAATCCGCGGCGCGGGCGGAAAATTTGCCGCTGGAGTTCTTCGCGCGCGTGATCTGGCAGGAAAGCCGGTTTCAGTCCGATGCGGTGGGGCCGGTGACCCGCAGCGGCCAGCGCGCGCAGGGCATCGCGCAATTCATGCCGGGGACCGCCAGCGAGCGGCGGCTGCTCGATCCCTTCGATCCCGTGCAGGCGCTGCCGAAATCGGCGGAGTTTTTGAACGAGCTGCGCAACCAGTTCGGCAATCTCGGGCTGGCGGCGGCGGCCTACAATGCCGGACCGAAGCGGGTGCAGGACTGGCTCGCAGGCTCCGGCTACATGCCGCAGGAGACGCGCAACTACGTGGTCGCCATCACCGGCAGCACGGTCGACGAGTGGGCAACCGCAGGGAAGGGTGGAAAAATGCCCGAGCGGGCGCCGACGTCGAGCTGCCGCGAACTCATGGCGTTGCTGAAGCGCGCGCCCAATCCGTTCGTTACCGGGCTCGAGCAGCACATCACGCTCGCCGCCGCCAAGCTGTGGGGCGTGCAGCTCGCCGCCGGGTTCGACCGCGACAAGGCGCTCGCGATGTATGCGCGTGCGATGAAACGCTTAAGTGCCGTGATCGGCGATCAGGATCCGAGCTTGCTGAGCTCGGTGATGCGGAGCCGCGGCACGCGCGCGTTCTACCAGGTCCGCATCGGCACCGAGACGCGCGCCGCCGCGGATGATCTCTGCAACCGCATCCGCCGCGCCGGCGGCGCGTGCTTCGTGCTGCGGAATATGGGGGTGCCGGGGTGAGGCAGCTGTTCACCTGCGTCATTGCGAGGAGCTACCGAGTCCCGCCTGCGGCGGGTCCGATGATAAATTCCGCGACGACTTGTCCGCCGTAGCTCAACGAGCGAAGGCGGAAGCAATCCATTCTTTCTTTGCTGGTTCATGGATTGCTTCGCGGAGCCTGTCATCGGGCGCGCGTTCGCGCGACCCGTTGGCTCGCAATGACGGTCAGGATCTGCCCGCATCGCTGCATGACTGTGTTGACGCCCGGCTTGCTTGACGCCGCCGGCATTCGCCAGCCCTATGCCGCCGACGTGGCGCTTCCTCCGCTCGATTCTCCGCAATGGCAAAGTCCCTTCCGCGCGTTCGGATGGGGCATGCGCTCTGTCGGCTCAACTGTGCTCACGCTGGTGCTGTTTGCGACCTATCTCGGCATCGGCGCGCTGGCGCATGACTCGCATTTCTCGCTGGCGTGGGCGCTGGCGAGCACGGCGTTCGTCTGGGCGGGACCGGCGCAGATCATCCTGATCTCGACGCTCGGCTCGGGAGCGACCATCGTGCAGTCGGCGATCGCGGTTACCGTCAGCGCAATCCGGCTGTTTCCGATGGTGGTGTCGGTGTTGCCGATGATGCGCACGCCGCAAACCAGGCGGCGGCACCTGATCCTGGTGGCGCATCTGACCGCGGTGACGCTGTGGGTCGAATGCTTCCGTTTCCTGCCCCATGTGCCGCGGGAGCGGCGGATCGCCTTCATCCACGGGCTCGGTTGCGGGCTGGTTTGCGTCTGCCTGGTCGCGAACACGATTGGCTATACGCTTGCGGCCAACCTGTCGCAGACGCTTGCGGCGGCGATCCTGATGCTGACGCCGCTGGCGTTCCTGTTCTCGACCGCCAGCAACTGCCGGGAATTCGCCGATGTCGTGGCCCTGGTGCTGGGGCTCGTACTGTTTCCGCTCGCAACGCAGCTCAACAGCGGCGTCGATATTCTCATCAGTGGTGTTGTCGCCGGGACCGTCGCTTACGGTGTGCATCGATGGCGGGCGCAGGCATGAGCGACTTTATCGGTGACTGGCACGCTTTGGTGATCCTGTTCGTCGCGGGCGTCATCCCCAACCAGATCTGGCGCATGCTCGGATTGTGGTTCGGCGGCGGCCTCGACGAAGGCTCGGAACTCTTGGTGTGGGTGAGGGCGGTGGCGACCGCAATCCTCGCCGGCGTCATCGCGCAAATCCTGGTGCAGCCGCCGGGCGCGCTCGCCAGCGTGCCCGGCTGGCTGCGCTACGGTGCGGTGGTCGTAGGCTTTGCGGTTTTCATGCTGTCGCGAAAGTCGATCTTCGCCGGCGTGATCGCAGGCGAAATCGTCATGCTGTCGGGCAAATGGTGGCTCGGCTGATTGCGGCGCGCGTGCATAATCCGCTAGTGTCGAACGATCAAAAACAGGGGACCGCCATGAAGCGGCGCGTTCTATCGGTACTCGCCTTCGGCCTGATTGTCGTCGCGCCGCAGAGCAGGGCCGCCGAATACCCGACGCGTTCGATCAAGCTGGTCATTCCCTATGCCGCGGGTGGGCCGACGGACAGCTTTGGCCGGCTGCTGGCCGAATACCTCGGCAAGGACCTCAAGCAAACGGTGTTCGTTGAGGACAAGCCCGGCGCGCAAGGCGCCATCGGCGCCGAAATGGTCGCACGCTCCGATCCCGATGGTTATACGCTACTCGGTACCTCCGGTTCGGTCATCATCCTCAATCCGTTGCTGTACAAAAAATTGTCCTACGACCCGGCCAGGGATTTGCGGATGCTGGCGCTGGTGACCGAAGTGCCGGTGGTGCTTTGTGTCAATCCGTCGATGCCGGTGAAGACGGTCGCTGAATTCGTCGCCTACGCCAAACAGAACCCCGGCAAACTCAATTTCGGCTCCTCCGGAACCGGGAGTTTCACGCATCTCGCGGCTGAGATGTTCAAGCAGGTGGCTGGCATCGAGATGACCCACGTCCCCTACAAGGGCGCAGCGCCGGCGCTGAGCGACGTTATCTCCGGCAACATTCAGCTGATGTTTGAATCGGTCAGCACGTCCGTGCCATTGATACAATCCGGAGCGCTGCGGCCGCTTGGCATTGGTTCGCCGCAACGGCATCCGGCTCTGCCGGATGTGCCGACCATTGCGGAAAGCGGCTACCCCGGATATTTCGTGAGCGTCTGGAACGGACTTGCCGTGCCCGCGGGACTGCCGGATGACGTCACGCGGATTCTGATGGATAGTCTCGATCGGGTGATGAACGACCGAGGCTTCCGGGCAGCGATCGAGAAGGCAGGGTTTTCGGCGCTCCGTCCGCGCAGCCCGGCGGCGATCGCGGAATTCATGGAGGCCGAGCGTGTCAGGTGGTCGGGCGTGATCAAATCGCAAAATATAACATTGGACTGAATACATGGTTCGAGAAGCTGAACTCCGCGACGGCGAAGTCGCCGTCGACATGCCGCCGGCCCGCGATGCCGGTCTGGTCTTCATTGGCCGCATCCGCACACCCTGGAAGTCCCGCCTCGACACGCCGCGACAGGGCCGCCACGACGGCCCGGTCTGCCGTCTGGAGATTTTCGAGCCCTGGGTGCCCGCGATCAAGGGCGTCGATTTCTACTCCAATCTCGAAGTGATCTACTGGCTGCACCAGTCGCGCCGGGACATCGTGCTGCAGAGCCCGAAGAACAACGGCAAGGCCCGCGGCACGTTTTCGCTGCGCTCGCCGGTACGGCCGAATCCGATCGGCACCTCGATCGTCAAGCTGGTCGGCATCGAAGGCAACGTGGTGCTGGTGCGCGGCCTCGACTGCCTCGACGAGACGCCGCTACTGGATCTGAAGCCCGACCGCTGCGAATTCACCCCACTGGCGCCGCCGCAAGCCGGGGATTTCGAGACGGAGTGAGTTCTCTCGTCATTCCGGGGCGCGACGAACCAACTCGGGTTTACCCGAGTTCGGCAAATCCGAATGGCCAAGTCGGCAACAGCCGACTTGGTTGGCACAGGTCCGGAATCCATGCTCACGATCGTGGTTATGGATTCCGGGCTCGCGCCAAGTGGCGCGCCCCGGAATGACGATGGTGGACGTTTCAGCGTTACCCCAGCGCCGCAATCAGCTTCGTCGCATTGTCCTCCAGCACCTTGATGTCTTCCTTTCGGCTGGCCGGCGGCAACAGTGCGATGCCGTCATGGCGCGGCATCACGTGCATGTGGAGGTGGAACACGACCTGGCCGCCGGCGGCTTCGTTGAATTGCTGCACGGTGATGCCGTCGGCGTGAAAGGCTTTCATGGCGGCGGCGGCGATCCTGTGGGCGCCGCGCGCGACATGGGCGTAGTTGTCGGGCGTGACGTCGAGGATGTTGCGGGCAGGGACCTTAGGGATCACCAGCGTATGGCCGGGGGCGCGGGGCATGATGTCGAGAAATGCAAGCACGTGCTCGTCCTCATAGACCTTGTGGCACGGAAACTCGCCGCGCAGGATTTTTGCAAAAATGTTGTTGGGGTCATAGGCGGGCATGGCGGTGGCTCCTCAAATCACGTCTTAATTTCCTATAGCGTTTTCGAGCGAAGTGGACACCGGTTCGCACAGCAATCAAGTTTGCGCAGATTGCGTACACTTATCTGCAGTAGAAAACGCGTCAAAACAGAGTCTGGCTCGTAGCAGAAACCTCAGGCCTCGTCGCCGCTCTTGCGGAACGGCGCGGCTTCGGCGAGTTCGCGGCCGACCTCGGCGACATAGGCGCGTTCGCGCTTGAGGTAGTCGGCAATCGCCCGTCGCAGATCGGGATCGGCGATGTAATGCGCCGAATAGGTGGTCTGCGGCAGATATCCGCGCGCCAGCTTGTGCTCGCCCTGCGCGCCGGCTTCCACCGTTTTGAGGCCGCGCTGGATCGCAAAGTCGATGGCCTGATAGTAGCAGACCTCGAAATGCAGGAACGGATGATGCTCGATCGCACCCCAGTTGCGGCCGAACAGCGTGTCCGATCCGACAAAATTGATGGCGCCGGCGATCCAGCGGCCATTGCGTCTGGCCATGACCAGCAGGACGTCCTTGGCCATGCTCTCGCCGATCAGCGAGAAGAACTTTCGCGTGAGGTAAGGCCGGCCCCATTTCCGCGACCCGGTCTCCATGTAAAATTCGAAAAACGCGTCCCACGCATCCTCGGTAATATCGGCTCCGTTCAGCGCGTGGATGGTGATGCCGGCAGCGAGCGCCTCGCGCCGCTCGCGCTTGATCGCCTTGCGGTGGCGGGAATTGAGGGTGGCGAGGAAGTCTTCAAAGCTCTTGTAACCGGCATTGCGCCAGTGAAACTGCTGGTCGTTGCGCTGCAGGAAGCCGTGCTTGCCGAGGAATTTCGCTTCCGCTTCGCGCGCAAAGGTCACGTGCACCGACGAGGCATTGGTTGCGTTGCACAGCGCCATCAGGCCGCTGGCGAGCGCTTCGCCGATCCGGTCGCGATCGACGCCATCGCGGATCAGGAGGCGAGGGCCGGTCGCCGGCGTAAACGGCACCGAGGCCTGCAGCTTCGGATAATAGCGCCCGCCGGCGCGCTCATAGGCATCCGCCCAGCCGCGGTCGAAGACATATTCGCCTTGCGAATGCGATTTCAGGTAGCAGGGCACGATGCCGGCGACTACGCCGTCGAGCCTGGCCAGTAAATGCCGCGGGCCCCAGCCGGTTCGGACGCAGGCCGATCCGGACGCTTCGGCGGCGGCAAAAAATGCGTGGGAAACAAAGGGGTTATAGCCGGGTCTTGAATCGGCGCAGGAATCGCCTGCCGTGCCGAATGAGGCCAGCGTGTCGAGATTGTCCAGACTATTCGGATCAGGCCGCGGATTGGCGCAGGCATCCCATTCCGCAGCCTTGATGTCGCTGACGGAGGGGACGGATTCGAGGATGATTTCGGATGACGCCATCGAGAATTCGGACCGGTCCCAAATTGCGATCAGCCATCGCCCATGGTGACCAACCCTGTAAAAGATCGTGCATTGCAGCAGAGACTTCAAGGCCTCGCTGAGCGCATCAGGTTCCCGGCAGGAAACCCTCGAAAATCATCTGATCGGCGTAGCGCGCGGCCCGCGCACGCTGCTCCGGCGTGCGCACGGTCCAGGTCAGCAGCGGCAGGCCGAAAATATGACGCGCGATCCAGGGCGCCGCGGCCGGCAATTCGTTGACCCAGAAGGCGACAAAATGCGGCCGGGTGCGGAAGGCGTGACGCAGATGTTCCATGCCCCGGCGCTGGGCGGGCGTCCCCTCGGGCCAGTCGGCTGCAGTGTACTCGCGCTCGGCAACGATGCCGCGCGGCAGCGCCGGCATTTTTTCGCGCAACGCCAGCACCTGGTCCGGGTCGAACGACATGCCGACCACCGGGCCCCGGTACGACGCCAGGACCTCCGCCATCCGGGCCACCAGTTTACGGTCGCCATCAAAATGGCTCTTGACCTCGATCACCAGCGGCACGCGGCCGGCGACCAGCGTGCAGAGATCAGCGAGCGTCATCATCCGCTCCGGCGTATCCTTGAATTTAACCGCCTTGAGTTCGGCGGCGGTCTTGCCGAGCAGGGCGCCGCTGCCCTCGGTGAGGCGGCCGAGCGTATCGTCGTGATGCACCATCGCCTCGCCATCCGCCGTGAGCTGGATGTCGCATTCGATGCTGAAATTCCTTGATACCGCGGCCTCGGCCGCGGCCGGCATGTTTTCGATGATGCCGCGCGCAGCGTCGTGCAGGCCGCGATGGGCGACCGGCCGCGCCGTCAGCCAGTCGGGGGCGCGCATGGCGTATCCCTTCAGGAGACTTCGAACACGCCTTCGACTTCGACGGCGGCATCCGCGGGCAACGAAGCCACGCCGACGGTGGTGCGGGCATGGCGGCCCTTGTCGCCGAAGGCCGCGACCATCAGGTCGGACGCGCCGTTGAGCACCTTGGGTCCGTCGAGGAAGTCTGGCGCGGAATTGACGAAGCCGCCAAGCCGCACCACGCGCACCACCTTGTCGAGGTCGCCGAGCGCGGCCTTGATCTGCGCCAGCAGATTGATCGCGCAACCGCGCGCCGCCGCATTGCCTTGCTCGACGGTGACACCGGCGCCGAGCTTGCCCTTGGCGATCAGCTTGCCTTCCGCGTTGAAGCAGACCTGGCCCGAGACGAACAGCAGGTTTCCGGTGCGGACGAAGCCGACATAGTTCGCAACGGGAGCGGCGGGGTCATGCAAGGTGATGCCTTGTGCCGCCAGTTTCTGCTCGACCGTACCCGCCATGTGTCGTCCCCGTGTGATTTGACCTGCGCCTGATCCGTATCAGGTCCGGACTGTTTCGCGCATCGCACCCTCACTTGCAAGCGAGGGCGGGCGGCGGCGGATGCCGCATGCGGCGTTAAATTGCGCGGAACGACGCCGAAAGCCACGGCATTCCAGCCATAAATTCGTACGTTTTCGTGAAGCGGCCCTAGTTGCGAAGCAATAAGGCCGACACTAATGTGACGAATCTTCATCGAGGAAAAGACAGACCCATGGCTTGCTGGTTCCCGATTCCGTTCCGTGCGTTGGCGTTGTCGGTTGCCGCGGCTGCGGCCGGATCGGGTTTCGCGGGCGCGCCGGCACTGGCCGGGGCAAGCGGGCCGTTTCTCTCCCATCAGGCCTTGTACGAGCTCAGCCTGTTGAAATCGCGCGGCTCCAATGCGATCAGCGGCGTGCGCGGTCGCATCGTCTACAATTTCTCGGGCAGCGCCTGCGAGGGCTACACTTCCGAGTTCAGGCAAGTGTCGGAACTCGACAGCGGCGAGGGCAAGCTGACGCTGAACGATCTGCGCTCGTCGTCCTGGGAGGACGGTGCGGGCAAGAGCTATCGCTTCAAGATCGACACCCGAATGAACGACGCCGAATCCGCGGCGATCGATGGTGTCGCCGAGCGCACCGGCGACCACATCACGGTCAAGCTGAAGCAGCCGGAGCCAAAGACCTTCAACCTCGAAGGCAGCATCGTATTCCCGACCGAGCAGATCCGGCACATCATCGCCGCAGCCCGTGAGGGCAAATCGGTGCTTGAACTGACGGTCTATGACGGCTCCGACAATGGCGAGAAGGTCTACAACACGTTGTCCGTGATCGGGCAGCCGATCCCGGGCGACCGCACCATCGATTCGCCCGATCCCTCGACCACCAACGACCAGATGAAAGCGCTGACGCGCTGGCCGGTTACGGTGAGCTATTACGATCGCGACGCCAGGGCCAAGGACGGTGAGCAGACGCCGCTCTACGCGATGACGTTCGAACTGTACGAAAATGGCGTCTCCCGCGCGCTGGTGCTGGATTACAATGATTTTGTAATGGCCGGCGCGATAGGCAAATTCGACGTCAAGGATTCCAAGCCGTGTAAGTGACGGCGAAGGGCCGCCATCCGGTCGCTCGTCATTGCGAGGAGCGTAGCGATGAAGCAATCCATCGGGCCCAAAGCAAGTATGGATTGCTTCGCTTCGCTCGCAATGACGGCTGCGAAACATCTCGCTACTCTTCTTCCTCCTTCTCCGGCCCTTCATAGGCGATCCCCCGGATCACCGCGGCGCTGCCGAATTTCTTCCTGAGATCATCGATCGCCCGCTCCGCGTGGGCCGAGCGGCGATCGAGCATGTCGGTGTCGTCGGCCGCAGAGCCCGGGCGCAGTGCGCTGACGCCGGTGCCGATCAGGCGGAAAGCAGTGCCGTCGATCTCCCTCGCCAGCATTTCGCGTGAAACCGCATAGATTTTCGCCGCCAGTTGCGTCGGCGCAGGAAGCGACTGGGAGCGGGTGCGCTGGCGGAAATCGGCGGTCTTGAGCTTCAGCGTGATGGTCAATCCCGACAGCTCGCCGCTTTTCAGCCGCGACGACACTTTCTCCGACAGCCGCCACAGCGTTCTTTCCAGGCTCGCGAGATCGCGGATGTCGGTCTCGAACGTTGTCTCGTTGGAAATGGTCTTGGCGCCCCGGTCGGGAACCACGCTGCGGTCGTCGATGCCGCGCGCCAGCCGCCACAGCCGGCGGCCTTCGGTCGCAAACTGCTTCATCAGTTCGACCTCGTCGGCGCGCTGCAGATCGGCGATGGTGCGGAAGCCGCGCTGCACGAGTTTCTCCTGGGTCGCCGGTCCCACGCCGAAAATGAATCCGACCGGCTTGTCGGCCAGCATTTCGCGCGCTTCGTCCTGGTCGAGTGCGGCAAAGCCTCTGGGCTTGTCGAGATCGGAAGCGATCTTGGCGAGGAACTTGTTGCAGGACAGGCCGACCGAGACAGTGATGCCGATGTCGCGTTCGACGTCGCGGGCAAAGCGCGCCAGCACTTTTGCGGGGATCATGCCGTGCACGCGCTGGGTGCCGGAAAGATCCAGAAACGCCTCGTCGATCGACAGCGGCTCGACCAGCGGCGTCAGCGCCTGCATGGCATGGCGCACCTCGCGGCCGACCCGGACATATTTCGCCATATCGGGCCGCACCACGGCGGCGGAAGGGCAGAGCGCCAGGGCCTTGAACATCGGCATTGCCGAGCGCACCCCAAAGGTCCGCGCGATGTAACACGCCGCCGAAACCACGCCGCGCTTGCCGCCGCCGATGATGACGGGCTTGTCGGCAAGGTCGGGATTGTCGCGCTTCTCGACAGTCGCGTAGAACGCGTCGCAATCGATATGCGCCAGCGTCAGCGAGGGCAAGGCGTGGTGCCTGACGAGGCGAGGGGAGCCGCAATGGCTGCATCGCTTCGCCTTCGGTTCGAGATCGCCGAGGCAATCCCGGCAAAAGCAGCGCGGACCGTCAAGTGCGGGCGCTGCCGCACTCACGGCACGTCGCGCTCCCATTGCGGGTCACCCAGCACCTGACGGGCGGCCGCGATGTTGGTCGGATGAAGTTGCGAAGCGCTGGCGAAAGCCTTCACGGTTGCGTCATCGCGCATGACGAAATCAAGCACCGAGGCCAGGAATCGCGGGTCGGCCGCCGCCGTCCGCAGCGTCTCCGGACCGATTCCGCTCTCGGCCAGGAACAGCCCCAGCCGCTCGGGGTCGCCCGCAATAAAGGACAACGCCTGAACTGCAACGATTTCAGCTACTTCGCGAGGGTTGTGAACAGGCTTTTTCAACTGACCGGTTTGCCTTTCCGTTAACTTATGATCTCTATCTAGAGATCCATCATGCCCGAGTCTGCGGAAACTGTTCAAGCAAGTGGAAACCACTTCTCATAAAGACGGCCCCCGGGCTTAACGGGTTAGAGCGAATCTGGCGCTAGTTTGAATTCACATTTCGACACGCCCGGCGGCGGTGGCTGACGCACTGTATCCGGGCTTGTCTCCTTAAGGGATTGGGAGGGGCGGGATGGCAAAAACCGTCCTGATCGTGGAGGACAACGAGCTCAATATGAAGCTCTTTCGCGACCTGTTGGAAGCGCATGGCTATCAGACCTCGGGCACCAGCAACGGCTTCGAGGCGCTCGATCTCGTCCGCAAGCTGCGTCCCGATCTTATTCTGATGGATATCCAGCTGCCGCAGGTTTCCGGTCTCGAAGTCACGCGCTGGATCAAGGACGATCCGGAACTGCGCACGATACCGGTGGTCGCGGTCACCGCCTTTGCCATGAAGGGCGACGAGGAACGCATCCGCGAAGGCGGCTGCGAGGCGTATTTGTCCAAACCTATTTCGGTCGGCAAGTTCATTGAGACGGTAAGGCGTTTTATCGGGTAGGGAGTAGAATTTCGATGTCCGCGCGTATCCTTGTGATCGATGACGTCCCCGCCAACGTCAAACTGTTGGAAGCCCGTCTGTCGGCCGAATATTTCGATGTGCTGACCGCCTCCAACGGCGCCGAGGCGCTGGACGTCTGCTCCCGCTCCGAATGCGACATTATCCTGCTCGACGTGATGATGCCTGACATGGACGGCTTCGAAGTCTGCCGCCGGCTGAAGTCGAATCCGGCCACGCATTTCATTCCGGTCGTGATTGTCACGGCGCTGGACAGCCCGGCCGACCGCGTCCGCGGACTGGAAGCCGGCGCCGACGATTTCCTCACCAAGCCGGTGTCCGACGTTGTGCTGATTGCGCGCGTGCGTTCGCTGACGCGGCTGAAGATGATGACCGATGAGCTGCGCATGCGCGCCATCACCTCGCTCGAGATCGGCATGGAGGCGCCCGAGCGCAGCGCCATCTCCGACAAGGGTATGGGCGGCCGCATTCTTTTGGTCGACGACCGGCCGTCGTCCTACGAGCGGCTGGCGCCGCTGCTCAGCACCGAGCATACCGTCGACGTCGAGACCAATCCGGCGGAAGCCCTGTTTCACGCCGCCGAGGGCAACTACGATCTCCTGATCGTCTCGCTCAGCCTCGAAAATTTCGACGGCCTGCGGCTGTGCAGCCAGGCGCGCTCGCTGGAGCGGACCCGGCAGGTGCCGATCCTTGCGATCTCGGATGCCGACAACAATGCGCGGCTGCTGCGTGGGCTCGAGATCGGCGTCAACGATTATTTGCTGCGCCCGGTCGACAAGAACGAATTGCTGGCGCGGGCGCGCACCCAGATCCGCAAACGGCGCTACACCGACCATCTGCGCGATAACGTGCAGAACTCGATCGAAATGGCGATCACGGATGCGCTGACCGGTCTGCATAACCGCCGCTATATGGAGAGCCATCTGGCCACGCTTGCCGAACAGGCAGCGAGCCGCGGCAAGCCGCTGGCGCTGATGATCCTCGACATCGACTTCTTCAAGGCGATCAACGACAATTACGGCCACGACGCCGGCGACGACGTGCTGCGCGAATTCGCGGTGCGGATCCGCAAATCGATCCGCGGCATCGATCTCGCCTGCCGCTATGGCGGCGAGGAATTCGTCATCGTGATGCCGGAGACCGACCTGCATGTCGCGGGCATGGTGGCCGAGCGGCTGCGCCACTCCATCGCCGGCGAAACCTTCGCCGTCAACAAGGGCACCAAGCGCATCGAGGTCACGATCTCGATCGGCCTGTCGACGCTGGAGCGCAAGGGCGAGGCCATCGCCGACGTGCTGAAGCGCGCCGACACCGCGCTCTATCGCGCCAAGCATGACGGCCGTAACCGCGTGGTGGCGACGGCGGCGTGATCTCAGCCGTCATGCCCCGCGAATGGGTGATGACGGCATTCTATGTGGAAACGCGCTTTTTCACGCGTTGCGGCTTGTCCGGCGCACCAACGCCACCAACGTCAACCCCTGCATTCCCAAGCAGCACCCGTGCGGCTTCCTTTGCCTCGCGCGCCATCGACGGGTCATTGCGCACCAGGTCCTGCGCGATCGAGCCGTCGACGAGCAGCGTGAGTTGCGTCGCAAGGCCTTCCGCGTCGGCAACGCCGAGCTGCAGCAGTAGGTCGCGAAACCAGAGACGGCGGCTTTCCTTGAACGCGACCGCGATCTTTCGCACCGATTTATCCTCGGCGCCGAGTTCGGCGACCGCGTTGACGAAGGGGCAGCCGCGAAAGCCTTTGCTGGCGAATCCGCGTTCCAGCCGGTCGAAGGTGCCGAGAATCTGTTCGGCCGGCGGTTTGTCGGATGGCTGCGGCTGCACGAAGCGGCGCGCCAGATAGGCTGATATCAGCGCGTCCTTGGACGGAAAATGGTTGTACAGCGTGCGCTTGCTGATGCCGATTTCGGCCGCGATGGTGTCGACACCGATGGCGCGGATGCCCTGCAGATAGAACAGGCGATCGGCGGTTTCGAGGATCCGCTCTTTCATGGTCGGTTTGGCGGGCAGGGGTGCCATGCGTGATGATAAGTCCTTTTGCCTTGACAGCAGCATCACCTTCTAGACTAATTACACAGGTCTGTGTACCTAAATCAGACGCCAATGGCAGGACGCGGCTTTCGATTCGCGGCCGAGAGGGAGAACAAGAACAATGCCCCTGCTGCAACTCCTGCGTCCCACGCTTCCCATCCTGATCGGCGCGTCACTGATGCTGACGCTGAGCATGGGCCTGCGGCAGTCGCTCGGCATCTTCATGCAGCCGCTGACGCACGACATCGGCATCTCCGTTTCCGACTTTACGCTCGCGATTGCCGTGCAGAACCTGGCCTGAGGATTCCTGCAGCCGCTCGCCGGCGCGCTGACCGTGCGTTACGGCTTTCGCGCCATCATGGTGATCGGCGCGGTGTTTTATATCGCGGGCCTTGCGCTGATGGCGAGCGCGCACGGCTTTCTTGCGGTCATGATCGGCGGCGGCGTGCTGATCGGGATGTCGCTGGCCTGCACCGCTGCGGCGATCGCGATGTCGGTGGCGGCACGCGCGGTGCCCGTCAGCGTGCGCAGCACGGTGCTGGGCATGGTTTCGGGCGCCGGATCGCTCGGCGCCTTGTTGTCGGCGCCGCTCGGGCAGATCCTCAATGAAGGCTATGGCTGGCGCGTCGGGCTCGCCGGTTTCGTGATCCTGTCGCTGGCGCTGATTCCGGCGGCCTGGTTCGCCGGTGGGGTCGACAAGGTCCCGTTGCCAAAGCCATCGTCGGACGACATCGGCAACACCTCGGCCAGCGTCGCGGTCAAGGTCGCGTTCGGCAATGCCTCGTTCGTGGTGATGACCTGCGCCTATTTCGTCTGCGGCATGCAGCTCGTGTTCCTCACCACGCATCTGCCGTCTTATCTGGCGCTCTGCGGGCTCGATCCGATGCTGAGCGCGCAGACGCTCGGCATGATCGGCGGCTTCAATGTGCTGGGCAGCCTGTTCTTCGGCTGGGCCGGTGGACGCTGGAACAAGCTGGCGCTGCTGGGCGGGATCTACATTTTCCGGTCGATCGCGCTCGCCTGGTACTTCATGCTGCCGCCGACGCCGGCGACCACGCTGCTGTTCGGCGCTATCATGGGTTTTCTGTGGATGGGCGTCGGGCCGCTGGTCGCGGGTGCAGTTGCCGAAATGTTCGGGCTGAAATGGCAGGCGATGATCCAGGGCCTCGCCTTCATGAGCCATCAGCTCGGCAGCTTCCTCGGCGCCTTCGGCGGCGGAGTGCTGTACGACGCGCTCGGCTCCTACACGATGGCCTGGCGGATCGGCGTCGCGCTGGGGCTCGCGGGCGGCATCATCCAGGTGGCGTTCGCGCTGATCCGGCCGAGCGAGCCGCCATTGCTCAAGGCAGCGTAGAATCAAGATCGGCGGAATCAAAAACGGGGCCGCGAGGCCCCGTTCAAATCGACTCAGCGCAGCTACGCTTACTTGATCTTCGATTCCTTGAACTCGACGTGCTTGCGCGCGACCGGGTCGTACTTCTTCTTGACCAGCTTGTCGGTCATGGTGCGCGAATTCTTCTTGGCGACGTAATAGAAGCCGGTGTCCGCCGTCGAAACGAGCTTGACCTTGATGGTGACCGCTTTGGCCATGTTCAGAACCTCTATGTGGGGTATTTAAGGATATCAGGAGCCGGCCAAATCGGCCCGCATTTGCCGCGCAACCTAGCCTCGATCCGCCCAAAGTCAAGGTTTTGGAGGCAAAAACTGGCATGATTTCCGCCAATTAGGCCTCAAAGAACCGGTTTTTCGGCCGCCGCAGGCCCAGATTCTCCCGCAACGTCCGGCCCTCGTATTCTCGGCGGAAAATCTCGCGCTTCTGCAGTTCCGGCACCACCTTGTCGACGAAATCGTCGAGGCCGGCGGGCAGATACGGGAACATGATGTTGAAACCGTCGCAGCCGTTGGTGGTCAGCCATTCCTCCATCTGGTCGGCGATCGTCACCGGCGTACCGACGAACGACAAGCCGCCATAGCCGCCGACGCGCTGGGCGAGCTGGCGCACCGTGAGCTTGTCGCGGGCGGCGAGGTCGACCATGCGCTGGCGGCCGCTCTTGGAAGCGTTGGTTTCCGGGATCGGCGGCAATTGGCCGTCGGGGTCGAAGCCCGAAGCATCGGTGCCGAGGATCACCGACAGCGAGGCGATGGCCGAGTCGTAATGCACCATGCTGTCGAGCTTTGCGCGTTTCTCCTTTGCCTCGTCGGCGCTGTCGCCGACTACCACGAACGCGCCGGGCAGGATCTTCAAATGCTCGGGGTTGCGGTCGACTTTCTCCATCCGGCCCTTGATGTCGGCATAGAGTTTTTGCCCGTCGGGAAGGCTGCCGCCGCCGGTGAAGACGGCTTCCGCGGTCTCTGCAGCCAATTGCCTGCCGTCGTCGGAGGCGCCGGCCTGCACGATCAGCGGCCAGCCCTGCACCGGGCGGGCGATGTTGAGCGGACCGCGCACCGAGAGATATTTTCCCTTGTGATCGAGCACGTGCATCTTTGCGGGATCGAAATACAGCCCCGCATCGACATCGCGCACAAAAGCGTCGTCGGCAAAGGAGTCCCACAGACCGGTGACCACGTCGTAGAATTCACGCGCCCGCTTGTAGCGCTCGGCGTGCTCCATGTGATCGTCGAGCCCGAAATTGAGCGCGGCGTCCGGATTTGACGTGGTGACGATATTCCACCCCGCGCGCCCGCCGCTGATGTGATCGAGCGAGGCGAAGCGGCGCGCGACGTGATAGGGCTCGTCGAAGGTGGTCGAGCCGGTCGCGATCAGGCCGATATGTTCGGTGGCGCCGGCCAGCGCCGACAGCAGCGTGAACGGCTCGAACGAGGTGACGGTGTGGCTGCGCTTGAGCGCATTGACCGGCATGTTGAGCACGGCCAGGTGGTCGGCCATGAAGAAGGCATCGAATTTGCCGGCTTCCAGCTTCTGGATCAGCTTCTTGATATGCGGGAAATTGAAATTGGCGTCCGGCCAGGCTCCGGGATAGCGCCACGCGCCGGTGTGGATAGAGACCGGCCGCATGAACGCGCCGAGCTTGAGTTGCCGTTTCGCCATCGCCCCATTCCGTCGCAGTTGTTGTTGGGGAAGAGATAGGGATGCGGCGCGGTTGCGCCATTGGGGACACCGAGAAGAATCTTGCAATTCAGGCGACGCCAGGAGAATTTCTCCGCGGCGCCAACACCGTCATTGCGAGCGCAAGCGAAGCAATCCATGGGTCGGCGGAAAGAAAGAATGGATTGCTTCGTCGCAAGGGCTCCTCGCAATGACGGGGAGTGAGCACAGTCACGCCCCCAATACGTCCTTCTGCATCTTGCCGCCGTAGAAATGGAAGAACGGCACCGGCGCGTCGTGGCGCAGCGGGCCGGTGGCAAGCCGGCGGTCGAGTTCGGCGAGCACGTTCTTGGTCATGGCATGCGCATCCGCCAGCGGCTTTGAGCCGATCTCGACCCAGACCAGCTCCACCAATTCGGCGTCGGCATGGATCACGCCCTCGACGCGGTGGGCGATGCTCGATGCATCCGCGGTGAAGAAGCGCGTATCAAAACGCCGGACGCGGCCGGGCGGGGTGATCGCACGCGCGATCAGGAACAGGCTGGACGGATCGGGCAGCAGGCCGGCATCGGTGAACGGCTTCCAGGGGCCGTCGAGCGTGGAAGGCTGTTCGACCTTGCGGCCGAGGCAGAGGCCGGTCTCCTCGCAGGCTTCGCGGATCGCGGCGACCGCGAGCGCGCGTGCGCGCGAGGCTGAGATCTTCGGGCTGCCCTTGAGCAGGTTGGCTTCGAGCTCCCTGGTGATCGGCGCGGCAACCGGGACGCGATTGTCCGACTTGTCGACGCGGCCGCCGGGAAAAACATATTTGCCGGGCATGAACACCACGTTGTCGTGGCGCTTGCCGACCAGTACTTTCGGCTTGTCACCGGAGCGATCGATCAGGATCAGTGTCGCCGCGTCCTTGGGCCGGAAATAGGGATGGTGGTCGGCTTCCTTTTCTTGCTTTTCGGCAGTCGCAGCTTCGGCCATCCCATCCCCATCGGTTTTTCTTTTTTCGTCAAAACAAAATGCGCCTATACGGGCGGAATGTCGGCAGGAGCATTCTCGTCAAAGCCGTGCATGCGCAGTGCCCATTGGAAGCCGACCACGGCACCTTTCACCGGTTGCAGCAACGCGAGCGAGGCAAAGAGGGTGAACGGCAGATAGATCGCCAGTTGCAGCCAGACCGGTGGCGAATAATCGGTTTCGATCCACAGCACCGTGGGCACCACGAGATGGCCGACGATGACGATCACGAGATAGGCGGGCAGGTCGTCGGCGCGGTGCGGCGTGTAGTCGAGACCGCAGACCGAACAATGGTCATCGACCTTCAGGAAGGCGCGAAACAGCTTGCCTTCGCCGCAGCGGGGACAGCGGCTGCGAAAGCCGCGCTTCATTGCGGTCCAGACGTTGCGCTTTTCGGCGTGTGCGGAATCCCGGGTCCAGACTGTCGTCGTGATGCTCACCGTTTCCATGACTTGCCTTTCTTCGGTTTGCCGGGTTTTGGTTTGCCCGGCTTGCGATCCTTCTTGCGCGGGCTGCGGCCCGGATGCGCCTTCGATGGCGTGGCCTGTGCTCTCGAACCGTCGCGCCCGCCGCCGTCGCGTTTTCTGCCGCGCGGAATGACCTGGCCCTCAGATAATAGCTCGAACCGCAGCGCGCCAGCTACCGGGGCTGCTTCTACCAGACGCACGTCGACAACGTCCCCCAATCGGTGCATGGCACCGCTGCGTGTGCCGACCAGTGCGTGGCGGGTCTCGTCGTAATTGAAATATTCCGTGCCCAGCGTCCGGATCGGGATCAGCCCGTCGGCGCCGGTATCACTGAGCTTCACGAACAATCCGGCGCGGGTGACGCCGGAGATACGGCCCTGGAACGTGGAACCGATGCGGTCGGCGAGGAAATGGGCGATCAGCCGGTCGGCGGTTTCACGCTCGGCCTTCATGGCGCGGCGTTCGGTAACGGAAATTTGTGCCGCGACCTCGCTCAGCGTTTCCAGCGTCTCGGTTTCCGGCAGCGCGCCTTCGCCGAGGCCGAGCGCGCGGATCAGCGCGCGATGCACGATCAGATCCGCGTATCGCCTAATCGGCGAAGTGAAATGCGCGTAGCGTCGAAGGTTGAGGCCGAAATGGCCGTAATTTTCCGACGAATATTCCGCCTGGGCCTGCGAGCGCAGCACCACCTCATTCACCAGCGGTTCGGAATCGTGCCCCTTCACCTGGCTAAGCACGCGATTGAACAGAGCGGGGCGCAATGCGCCGGTCTTGGCAAACGGCAGATCGAGCGTTTTCAGGAATTCCTGCAGGTTATGCACCTTCTCCTGGGTCGGTTCGTCGTGCACCCGGTAGATCAGCGGCAGCGCCTTCTTTTCCAGCATCTCGGCCGCGGCGACGTTGGCCAGAATCATGAATTCTTCGATCAGCCGGTGCGCGTCGAGGCGCTCGGGCACGATCACTCGATCCACCGTGCCGTCGGGTTTCAGCAGGATCTTGCGCTCGGGCAGATCGAGATCGAGCGGGTCGCGCTCATCGCGCGCGAGTTTCACCAGCGCATAGGCCGTGTAGAGCGGTTTGAGGATCGGCTCGAGCAGGGACCCCGTGGTGTCGTCGGGGCGACCGTCGATCGCGGCTTGCGCCTGCGCGTAATTCAGTTTGGCAGCCGAGCGCATCAGCACCCGATGAAAGCTGTGCGAGCGCTTGC
Organism: Bradyrhizobium erythrophlei; assembly: GCA_900129675.1. GTDB lineage: Bacteria > Pseudomonadota > Alphaproteobacteria > Rhizobiales > Xanthobacteraceae > Bradyrhizobium > Bradyrhizobium erythrophlei_A. The sequence continues at coordinate 6,788,659 of FSRD01000001.1, forward strand.
GGCCGTCGCTCCCGATCACCATGCGCACCGCGAGCGCGCCGCGCGGCTCGCCCGGGACCAGCGAGCAGAGATCGTTGGAGATCCGTTCGGGCAGCATCGGCACCACGCGATCCGGGAAGTACACGGAGTTGCCGCGCAATAGCGCATCGCGATCCAGCGCCGAGCCCGGCCGCACATAGAAGGCGACATCGGCGATCGCGACATGGACGATATAGCCGCCCTTGTTGTTGGGATCGGCATCGGGCGCGGCATGAACCGCGTCGTCGTGATCCTTGGCGTCGGGCGGATCGATGGTGACAAGCGGCAGCTCGCGCCAGTCCTCGCGGCCTTTCAGCGTCGCCGGCTTTGCCTCCTCGGCTTCGCGCAAGGCGGACGGCGAGAAGGCTTGCGGGATTTCGTGGGCGTGGATCGCGATCAGGCTGACCGCTTTTTCCGTTGCCAGCGACCCAAGCCGTTCCTTCACCTTGCCGGAGGCTAGGCCGTAACCGCGCGTGCGCACGAGATCGACGCTGACGAGATCGCCATCCTCGGCGCCGCCGCTGTCGGCACTCGCGATGTTCAATTCGCGCCCGACCTGTTTCTTGTCGATGGGAACGAGCCGGCCGCCGCCATTGGGCAGCCTGCGGAAGATTCCAAGCAGACGTGTTCTTGCGTGATCGATGACCTTGATGACACGGCCGCGATAGGGCGGGCCTTCGCTGTCATCGGTCTTCTCGACCCGCAGCAGCGCGCGGTCGCCGACACCCGCCGCGGTGCCCGGCTGCGGGCGGCGCGGCACATCGATGCGGATTTTCGGCGCGGCGCCGTCTTCCTCTTCATCCCATTCGGTGGGGGTGGCGAGCAGTTCGCCGTCGGTGTCGCGGCCGGTGATGTCGGCCATCACGGTCGGCGGCAGCGCGGCGGGCTCCTGGATTTTCCGGCCGCGCTTGGCGACGGTGCCGTCGTCGGCCAGTTCACGCAGGATGCGTTTCAGCTCGACGCGATCGGCGTTCTTCAGGCCGAACTCTCGCGCGATCTCGCGGGTGCCGACCTTGCCTGGATTCGAACGGATGAAGGCGACGATGGCGTCCCGGGCCGGAAAGCCATTGTCGTGTTTGCTCTTCACTTATCCCCGGGCCTTGCCCGCGCTTTTCTTCGCAGGCGTTTTTGATGCGGGTGGTGGTTTCGCCGCCGACGTCTTGGCCGCGGACGCGACCGGCGCCCGGGCCTTGCTCACGGCTTCGGATTTCGGCTTTGCAGCGGCCTTCTTCACCGCCGCCTTCTTGGCGGGTTTTGCCGCGTCGGGATCGGCAGCGGTCTTGGCCGCTGCCTTCTTCGGCGCGGCTTTCTTCGCCCCGCGCTTCGGCTTGCCGCCGCCCTTGGCCGCACGTTCGTCGATCAGGGCGATGGCTTCCTCGAGCGTGATCGTCTCCAGCGTCTTGTCGCTCGGGATCGTGGCGTTGACGCCGCCGGCCGTGACATAGGCGCCGTAGCGGCCGTTCTTGACCGCAACGCCGCCGAGGCTCGGATGCTCGCCCAGGGGCTTGCCGGGATCGGCGCCGAAGCGCCGGCCGCTCGGGCCCTTTGCGATCTTTTCGGCGATCAGCGTCACCGCGCGGTTCAGCCCGACATCGAACACCTCGTCGCCGGCCTCGAGGCTGGCATAGGTCTTCTCATGGCGCACGAACGGACCGAAGCGGCCGATGCCGGCGGTGATCGGCTCACCGGTCTCCGGGTGTTTTCCTATTTCGCGCGGCAGCGACAGCAGTTTGAGCGCCAGCTCCAGTTCCATATCGCTGGGCGACATGTTCTTGGGGATGCCGGCGCGCCGCGGCTTCTCGCCCTCGGCATAATCCTTCTGCTCGCCGAGCTGGATGTACGGGCCGAAGCGTCCGGCCTTCACCGTCACGTCCAGATCGGCCGCGGGATCCTTGCCGAGGATACGGTCGGCGCTGGCTTCGCCGTCGGCGGCGAGCGGGCGGGTGTAACGGCATTCCGGATAATTCGAGCAACCGACAAAGGCGCCGAACTTTCCGGCCTTCAGATTGAGCTTGCCGGTGCCGCAGGTCGGGCACTGCCGGACATCGCGGCCATCCGTGCGCGGCGGATAGATGTGCGGCCCCAGCATGTCGTCGAGCGCATCCAGCACCTCGGCGACGCGCAGATCCTTGATGTCGTTGACCGCGCCGATAAAGCCGGTCCAGAAATTCTTCAGAACCTGCTGCCAGGAAATCTCGTTGTTGGAGATGCGGTCGAGCTGCTCTTCCAGATCGGCGGTGAAGTCGTACTCGACGTAGCGTGCGAAAAAATTCTCCAGGAACGCGACCACGACGCGGCCCTTGTCCTCGCCATGCAGCCGTTTCTTCTGCAGCTTGACGTAGCCGCGGTCCTTCAGCACCTGCAGGATCGAGGCGTAGGTCGAGGGACGGCCGATGCCGAGCTCTTCCATGCGCTTGACCAGCGACGCTTCGGAGAAGCGCGGCGGCGGTTCGGTGAAGTGTTGCGTGACGGCGAGGTTCTGCCGTTTCAACGCTTCGCCCTCGCTCATGGCGGGGAGGCGGCGGCTATCCTCGTCGTCGCCGTCGTCGTCGCGGCCTTCCTGATAGAGTGCCAGAAAGCCGTCGAATTTGATGACCTGGCCGCTGGCGCGCAGGTCCAGCACGCGGGAACCGGCTTTGGCCGCGATGTCGACGGTGGTGCGTTCCAGTTCCGCCGATTCCATCTGGCTGGCGATGGTGCGGATCCAGATCAGCTCATACAGCCGGGCCTGATCGTGATCGAGGCGGCGGCGCATTTCGGCAGGCCGGCGCGACAGGTCGGTCGGGCGGATCGCTTCATGCGCTTCCTGGGCGTTCTTGGCCTTGCTCACATATTGGCGCGGCGCCTCCGGCACATAGGCGTTGCCGTAATCCTCGCCGATCACCTTGCGGGCCTGCGTGATCGCCGAGCCGTCGATCTGCACGCCGTCGGTTCGCATATAGGTGATGAGACCGGTGGTCTCGCCGCCGATATCGATGCCTTCATACAGCCGCTGCGCGATCCGCATCGTATGCGCCGGGGCAAAGCCGAGCTTGCGACTGGCTTCCTGCTGCAGCGTCGAGGTGGTGAAGGGCGCCTGCGGATTTCTCCGCGCGGGTTTGGCTTCCACGGTCGAGACCGTGAAGTTGGCGGCTTCGATCGCCTTTTTGAGTTCTTCGGCTTCCGCGCCGGAGCCGATGTCGAGCCGCTGGATCTTCTTGCCGTCGGCGCCGACCAGGCGGGCCTCGAAGGCGTCGCCACGCGGCGTCATCAGCGTTGCCACCAGCGACCAGTATTCGCGGGCGACGAATTTCTCGATTTCGAGTTCGCGGTCGCAGACCAGCCGCAATGCCACCGACTGCACCCGGCCGGCCGAGCGTGCGCCCGGCAGCTTGCGCCACAATACCGGCGAGAGCGTGAAGCCGACCAGATAGTCCAGCGCGCGGCGCGCCATATAAGCGTCGACCAGCGCGCCATCGATCTGGCGCGGCGCCTTCATCGCGTCCGTCACCGCCTGCTTGGTGATGGCGTTGAACACCACGCGCTCGATCTTGTGGTCCTTGATCGCGCGCTTTTCCTTCAGCACTTCCAGCACGTGCCAGGAGATCGCTTCACCCTCGCGATCGGGGTCGGTTGCGAGAATCAGGCGGTCGGCGCCCTTGAGCGCCTTGGCGATGTCGTTGAGCCGGCCGGCCGCCTTGGGGTCGATCTCCCAGATCATCTGAAAATTGGCGTCCGGATCGACCGATCCGTTCTTGGCCGGGAGATCGCGGACATGCCCGAACGAGGCCAGAACCTCGTAGGAGGAGCCCAAATACTTATTGATGGTCTTGGCTTTCGCCGGCGACTCCACGATGACGATATTCATGTCATTCCAATGGCTTATGGGAAGAGATTAAGGCTGGTTCCGCGAGACTCGCGACCGCCGTTTCGGACCGAACATGGGTGGTGAGGCGGCCCCTGTCAAATCGACAGATATTGATGGGGCGCCCAGCGGATACGACTTTATATCTAAGGAGTTGCGAAATGCGCCCTAGAGTTGCGGCCATAAAGTGGTTATTTCTTGGTCATATTATGCGGCATTGGATGTAATTTTTTTGAGCAAGGCTGGGGGCGGCCGGAAGCGCAGCGCTTCGGGCAGGGATCGCCGATCGCGCGCACAGGAGCCCGATGGGGAGGGCGGCCCGGATGAGGCCGTGACCTTCATCACCGAGACCGTCGCCGATTTGGTCGAACTGGCCAAGCGCCACAAGCTCGAGATCCTCGGGTATCTGCTTGCCATGGTCCAACTCGAAGCGGAAGAGCGGTTGAGGCTGCGCAGCAGGCGCAAGCTGTCGTGAGACTTTGGCGGCGCGCGCCGGCGCAGCTCTCTCAACGTCATTGCGAGGAGCACTTGCGACGAAGCAATCCATGTCTCAGCGAGTTGCGAGATGGATTGCTTCGCGGAGCCTGTCATCGGGCGCGCATTCGCGCGACCCGTTGGCTCGCAATGACGGGGTTAGACTTCCTATACATATCTCAAACAGCACAGCGCCGCACATCCGCGTTCTCGCGGCGCGATCCGCCCGAGCTTTGCGTCGTTTTCCACCCTCGTAAATTGCAGAGGGCGCAGGGAAAGCCGGGTGCGCGCTGCACCCGCGGTCTCGTGTGCAAGATGCACAAAAGAATACGCACACGAGCATACAGGTTCAGCGGAGGCATCCCGGCCTTCCCTGCGCAGTGGTTTACGGCTTATAGCGTGCTCTCCCCGGTGAACGGGCTTTGTTGCCACCGTCGCTGCGCAGGCATTCCGCGCAACTTGACGCCAGCGTCGCTGCGTCAGGACCACACGATTTCGCCGTCCGCCTCAGTGCCGTTCGTCAATGGCACATCCGCGTCCACCGCATCTCACCGCACGTTCGTGACGATCGCGAGCCGCCCCTCATTCGCGTGAGACGGGCGGAGTCAAATCACTAATTTGCCCGACGCGACAAGGGGAATATTTTCTTAAGAGGGGCTTGACAGGAATCTTTGATTTGCCCGTCGGGCAAAAACGGCTTGCTAGCCAGCCATGCTTCGCACGTGTTTTCCGGGCGGACGCGGCTTCAGCGCGGTGTCGGCTGCAGTAAGCAGGCGCCCGTCCTGGGAATACAGCGCGAGCTTGCGCACCGGCTTTCCCTTGTCCCGGTCCACCATAATGGTTCCGATTTCCTCCGGCCTCGCGTCGAACTCTTCGCTCCACTGCCGCAGTGCGACCAGGATTGGAAAGATGCCGCGGCCCTTCAGTGTCAGGACATATTCCTGATAGGCGCTGCCGTCAGAGGCGGGCGCGGTTTTCAGGATGCCCTGATCCACCAGCGCGCGCAGCCGTACGGTGAGGATGTTTTTCGCCAGTCCGAGGCTTTTCTGGAACTCGCCGAAACGGCGCCGTCCCAACAATGCGTCGCGGATGATCAGAAGCGACCACCAGTCGCCGATCACGTCCAGCGATCGCGCGATCGGGCACTGGTCGCCTTCGAAGCTCGTTCGCTTCATGGTGGAGGTCTCCGGGGCCGGGATCACATCACGGGCTTGTGTAGTTGCATTATAAAACCAGATGCCCTAGTTAGGCAACATAGTTTAATAATGCAACCAAAATGGACGGAGGCTACCGTGAGACTTGCGAACAAGACGGCGTTCATTACCGGCGGCAACAGCGGCATTGGGCTGGCGACCGCAAAACTGTTTGTGGCCGAGGGGGCGAAAGTCGTCATCACCGGGCGCAACAAGGAGACGCTGGACGCGGCAGCCAGGGAACTCGGGCCGAATGCGCTGGCGTTCGTCGCCGATGCCACCGACGTCGCGGCGGTCGAAGCCGCGATCAAGCAGGGAGCGGCAAAATTCGGCAAATTCGATATCGTGTTCGCAAACGCCGGCATTCCCGGCCAGACGCCTGTCGGCGGAACCACTCTTGCGGCGTTCGAATCGGTGATCAGGACGAACCTGACCGGGGTATTCTTCACCGTGCAAGCGGTAGTCCCGCATCTGAATGACGGCGCCTCCATCATCCTGAACGGCTCGGTCATCTCGGTGCTCGGCAATCCCGGTTATTCCGCCTATGCGGCGAGCAAGGCCGGCGTGCGCGCGATGGCGCGGACCATGGCATCCGAATTGTCGCCGCGCGGCATCCGCGTCAACGTGGTCGCGCCCGGCGCGATCCGTACGCCGATCTGGGGAGCGGCGATCGCCACGCCGGAAGCGGAGAAGGCGTTCGAAAAGCGCATCGGCGCGACGACGCCGCTCGGACACATCGGCGAGCCCGACCACATTTCGAAGACGGTGTTGTTCCTCGCCTCAGACGATGCCGCGCACGTGCAGGGCCAGGAATTGTTCGTCGATGGCGGCTCGACGGCGTCACCTGCGGGCGCGCCGATCTATCGGGGGTAAAGGGCGCCACCTGTTTGGCAAACCCTTTCATCGCACGACATCCGCCCGCCGCTGCCGACAGCAGCGGCGGGCAGTGTCCAGTTTCCAGTTACGCGGCGTTGAGATTGCCTGCTGCGTGCAGTGCGCCTGCCACGGCTTTTTCGCGATGCTCGGGTCCGACCTGGATTCCGTCGGCGGAAATGAATTCCGGGTTGGTCACGCCGATGAAGCCGAACACCCAGCGCAAATAGGTTTCCAGATGCTCGCCGACGGCGGCCGGCGTGCCGGCGCCGTATAAGCCGCCGCGCGAGACCGCGATGATGACGCGCTTGTTGCCGGCCAGCCCTTCGACGCCTTGCGCGCTATATTTGAACGTCTGGCCCGCCACCAGGATGCGGTCGATCCAGGCCTTGAGCTGGCTCGGAATGGTGAAATTATACATGGGCGCGCCGAGCACGACGATGTCGGCGGCCAAAAACTCCGACAGCACAGCCTGACCGGCGGCGATGTCCTCGCGCAGCGAGGCCTCTGCTGGGGCGCCTTGGCCGGCGGCGAGGTGGGAGCCGCTCAGATGCGCCAGCGGGGTCAGGGTCAGATCGCGATAGGTGATTTCGAGGCCGGGTGTAGCCTTGCGCAGCCGGTCGACGATGGCGGCGGAGACCTGACGGCTGACGGAATGGGGGCCGAGAACGCTGGAATCGAGATGCAGGAGTTTCATGGTAGGTCACCTTTGCTGGTATAGGTTTGTAACTGGCGCTATATGAGTGACTGCCCTAAAACCCCGCAAGAACGCACATTTTTGAAACCCGAGCACATCCGTGAGCCCCGAGCACAAAAAAGTGCCTGTCTCCAGAGCCCCAGTCCTGCCGCCCCAGCCGCATCATCTGGACAGCGACTGCCGGGGCGTGGCCTCGATCCTGGCGCGGGTCGGCGACAAATGGAGTGTGTTCGTCATCATGCTGCTGGGCGAGGGTCCGCGCCGCTTCAACGAGATCAAGCGCACGATCGACGGCATCTCGCAGCGTATGCTGACGCTGACGCTGCGCGGGCTCGAACGCGATGGCCTGGTGACGCGAACCGTATTCCCGACCATTCCGCCGCGCGTCGATTATGAGCTCACCGATCTCGGGCGCGGCCTGTCGAAGCCGGTGGAAGCGCTGGGCAAGTGGGCCTTCGAGCACCGGGCCGAGATCGAAAGCGCCCGCGCGCGATTCGATGGGCGCAACGACGATCGTTGACGACCTAGATCAGCGACACCAGCCCGCCGCCGTGGCGTTCCAGCCGCCCGGCGAGTTCGAGTTCGAGCAGCACCGCGCGCACGATCGCCGGCGAGGCGTCAGACATCCGGATCAGATCATCGAGGCTGACCGGGCTTGGCCCGAGCAAATTGACGATGCGGGCGCGATCGCTGCTATCGGCCTCGAAATCCAGCGGCTCGCCGTTGTCCTCGCGTGCACCGAGCATGATCGGCCGTTCCATGATCGGCTCGACCGCGTTGATGACGTCGCTGGCTTCGGTGACCAGCGTCGCGCCCTGCTTGATCAGATCGTTGGTGCCGGCGGCGCGCGGATCGAGCGGCGAGCCCGGCACCGCGAACACTTCGCGGCCCTGTTCGGCGGCGATGCGCGCCGTGATCAGCGATCCCGAACGGTGCGCGGCTTCCACCACGACCACGCCGAGCGCGGCGCCCGAGATCAGCCGGTTGCGCCGGGGAAAATCGCGCGCCCGCGGCACATGGCCGAGCGGCATTTCGGAGATCGCGCCGCCGGCCTCCAGCAGCGCCGCCAGCAGGTCCTCATGCTCGGGCGGATAGATCCTGTCATGGCCGCCGGCCAGCACCGCGACGGTACCGCTTGCCATGCTGGCGCGATGCGCGGCCTGATCGATGCCGCGCGCGAGGCCGGAGATGACGACAAAACCGGCATCGCCGAGATCGCGCGCGATCGTAGCTGCGAACTTCAGCCCGGCGCCGGAGGCGTTGCGCGAGCCGACGATCGCGATCATCGACCGCATCAGCAGGTCGGGCGCGCCGCGTATACCGAGCAGCGGCGGCGCGTCGTCGAGCGTGGCGAGGCGCGGCGGATAACCGGCTTCATCGGGCACGACCAGGCTGACGCCGATCTTGGCGGCGGCATCGAGTTCGGCACGCGCACTGTCCTCGCTGCAGATCCGGCCCGGCCGCGCCGCGCCGCCGCGTCGCGCCAGATCGGGCAGCCGCTCCAGCGCCGCGCCCGCATCGCCGAAATGCTGGAGCAGGGAGCGGAAGGTGCGCGGGCGTCGGTGAGGCGGGTGGTGCTGGGGGGACGGTCGTGCATGCCGGACCAGCTTTGCCCAACCGGAGATTGCGATCAACTCGTTTGAGGGCGCGCCAGCCGCGCGCCGTCATGGCTTGCTCCATCCCGGCACGCTCCCTAAAAGCTGTCTCATGCCGCAGGAAACCATGCCCATGATCTCGCTCGCCGAACTCCAGCGCCGCATCGATGCCGGCAATCTCTCCGCGGATGCTGCGATCGGCCAGTCGCTCGAAGCGATCGCCGCGCACGAAAGAACCATCGGCGCCTTTGTCTGCCATGACGACAAAGCCCGCGCCGCCAAGGCCGGGCCGCTGCGCGGCATCGCCGTCGGCATCAAGGACATCATGGATACGGCGGATTTTCCGACCGAGATGGGTTCGCCGATCTACAAGGGTTTTCGGTCGCGCGGGGATGCGGCCGTGGTCGCTGCCCTGAAGCAGGCGGGCGCGACGATTATCGGCAAGACCACGACGACGGCGTTCGCTTCGTCCGATCCGACCGCGACGCTCAATCCGCACAATCACGGCCATACGCCGGGCGGATCGTCATCCGGCTCGGCCGCGGCGGTCGGGGCCGGGATGATTCCGCTGGCGCTGGGAACGCAGACCGGCGGCTCGGTGATCCGGCCGGCGTCGTTCTGCGGCGTCGCCGCGATCAAGCCGTCCTACCGGCTGCTGCCGACGGTCGGCGTCAAATGCTATTCGTGGACGCTCGATACCGTGGGGCTGTTCGCGGCCGGGGTCGAGGACGTGGCGCGCGGGCTGGCGGCGATGACCGGCCGGCCCGAATTGCTGCCGGGTTCGGCGGTGACAACGCCGCGCATCGGCGTCGTCACGCAGGATTTTGCCGGCGCGCCGGAAGCGGCAAGCGCAGAAGCGCTGCGGATCGCGGTGGCGGCGGCCGAGCGTGCCGGCGCTCCGGTGCGTGCTCTGGCGTTACCGGAGATCGTCGCCGAGGCCTGGCGCGCGCAGCCGATCGTGCAGGAATTCGAAGCACATCAGGCGCTCGCCTGGGAATACCGCGAAAATTACGACGCGATGGCGCCGCTGCTGCGCGGGCGGCTCGACGAGAGCAAGGGCACGCCGGCCGCCGCCCATGACGAGGCGATCAAAATTGCGAGCCGGGCGCGACACGCACTGGGCAAGGTGTTTGAGGACGTCGACGTGCTGCTGACGTTCTCGGCTCCGGGCGCGGCGCCGAAGGGACTGGGCTCGACCGGCGATGCCCGGCTCAACCGGCTCTGGACCCTGATGGGCGTGCCCTGCGTCAACATTCCCGCCTATGTCGCCGGCGGCGGATTGCCGGTGGGGGTGCAGGTGATCGCACGGTTTGGGGCCGACGCTCAGGCGCTGGCAGCGGCGATCTTCATGGAAGGTGCGCTAAAATCGTGAGGCGCGTCACTTCGCCCCGATCTTGCCCTCGGTGCCCGCCTGCAGCCGCTTGATGTTTTCGCGGTGCATGTAGAACAGCAGCATGGTCAGCACGGCGAACAGCGAGGCTAGCTTCGGGTCGCTGAACCACCACAGGAATAGCGGCGTGATGAAGGCCGCCACCAATGCCGACAGCGACGAGTAGCGCGTCGTGAACGCGGTCGCGAGCCACATCGCGCAGAAGATTAGCGCGGCCGGCCAGAACAGCCCGATCAGCACGCCGATATAGACAGCGACGCCTTTGCCGCCGCGGAATTTCAGCCAGACCGGAAACAGATGGCCGAGAAAGGCGCCGAGCGCTGCCAGCATCGCCGCGTTCGGGCCGCCGTAATAGCCTGATATGACCACCGCCAGCGTGCCCTTCAGCGCATCGCAGATCAGCGTTGCCGCAGCCAGGCCCTTGCGGCCGGTGCGCAGCACATTGGTGGCGCCGATATTGCCGGAGCCGATCGAGCGCAGATCCTGCGTGCCGGCCAATTTGGTCAGCACGAGGCCGAACGGAATCGAGCCGAGCAAATAGCCGAGCAGGAACCCGACGACGAGGAAGGCGTCACCCGACATCGCGGTTGCTCCTGCTGCCCCGGCGAATTTCCCGCGCATTAGACATGCTCATAGACCGTCCGTCCGCCGACAATAGTACGCACGACGCGGCCGGAGAAGCGGGCTTCGTCGAATGGCGTATTCTTGCACTGCGATTTGAGGTCGGCGGGATCGAGCACCCAGGGGATATCGGCGTCGATCACGATCACGTCAGCGGGCGAGCCGGCGCGCAAGCTACCGCCGGGCAGGCCCATCAGCTCCGCCGGCCGCGTCGACATCGCCCGGATCAGGGTGAGAAAATCCATCTCGCCATTGTGAATCAGCCGCAAGGCCGCCGGCAGCATGGTCTGCAGGCCGACCGCGCCGGAAGCTGCTTCCGCGAACGGCAACCGCTTCACCTCGACGTCCTGCGGATTGTGATCGGACATCACGACGTCGATCAGGCCGGAGGCAACGGCCGAAACCAGCGCCAGCCGGTCCTCCTCGGTGCGCAGCGGCGGCGACAATTTCAGGAAGGTGCGGTAGGGGCCGATGTCGTTTTCATTAAGGGTCACGTGGTTGATCGAGACCGACGCCGAGACCGATAACCCGGCATCACGGGCGCGCTTGAGGATTTCCAGCGACTCGATGCAGCTCAGCGACGCCGCGTGATAGCGGCCGCCGGTCAGCGCGACGAGGCGCATGTCGCGCTCCAGCATCACGGCTTCGGCGGCATTGGGAATCCCTGCCAGCCCAAGCCGCGCGGCGAACTCGCCCTCGTTCATGACGCCTTCGCCGACCAGGTCCGGGTCTTCGGTGTGGTGGACGATCAGGGCGTCGAAATCGCGGGCGTAGGCCAGCGCGCGGCGCATCACCTGCGCGTTGGTGACGCTGCTGGCGCCGTCGGTGAAGGCGACCGCACCGGCGGCCTTCAACAGCCCGATCTCGGTCATCTCCTCGCCGCGCATGCCCTTTGTGAGCGCCGCCATCGGATGGATGTTGACGATCGCGGTGTCGCGCGCCCGGCGCAGCACGAAGTCGACCGTCGCCGAATTGTCGATCACGGGTGAGGTGTCGGGCTGGCAGATGATGGTGGTGATGCCGCCGGCGGCCGCGGCCTGGCTCGCGGAGGCAAAGGTCTCGCGGTGGCTGGCGCCGGGCTCGCCGACAAAGGCGCGCATGTCGATCAGCCCGGGGGCGACGATCTTGCCGTCGCAATTGATGATGTCGGTGCCTTCGGGGACGCCGGCGGCGCCGATGCCGCGCTTTGAATCGCGGATCATGCCGTCGGCGATCAGGACGTCGCCGGGGCCGTCAAAATCGCGGGAGGGATCGACGACGCGGGCGTTGGCGAGCAGGATAGGGCGGCGTTCGGTCAGCATGTTATGCATTCGGCAGGTTGCGGGCGAGTGCTTCGAGCACCGCCATCCGCACCGCCACTCCCATTTCGACCTGTTCGCGGATCAGCGACTGTGCACCGTCAGCCACGATCGAGTCGATCTCGACGCCGCGGTTCATCGGACCCGGATGCATCACCAGCGCGTCCGGCTTGGCGTACGCGAGCTTCTTCTGGTCGAGGCCGAAATAATGGAAGTATTCCTGGCTCGACGGCACGAAAGAGCCGTTCATGCGCTCGCGCTGCAGCCGCAGCATCATCACGATGTCGGCGCCATTGAGGCCCTCGCGCATGTCGCGCGCGACCTCGACGCCCATCCGCTCGATGCCGCGCGGCAACAGCGTGGAGGGCGCGACGACACGGACGCGGGCGCCCATGGTGTTGAGCAACAATATATTGGAGCGCGCCACCCGCGAATGCATCACGTCGCCGCAGATCGCGATCACGAGCCCTTCCAGCCGGCCCTTGTTGCGGCGGATGGTGAGCGCATCGAGCAGTGCCTGGGTTGGATGTTCGTGGGCGCCGTCGCCGGCATTGACGACGGATCCGTCGACCTTGCGCGCCAGCAGTTCCACAGCACCCGAGGCATGGTGCCGCACCACCAGGATATCCGGGTGCATGGCGTTCAGGGTTACCGCGGTGTCCATCAGCGTCTCGCCCTTGCGGATCGAGGACTGGGACACCGACATGTTCATGACGTCGGCGCCGAGCCGTTTTCCCGCCAGCTCGAACGAGGATTGGGTGCGGGTCGAGGCCTCGAAGAACAAATTGACCTGGGTGCGGCCGCGCAGCGAGGTCCGTTTTTTGTCGACCTGGCGGTTGAGCTCGACATATTCCTCGGAAAGGTCGAGCAAGCCGGTAATGTCGGCAGCGGAAAGCCCCTCGATTCCCAGCAGATGCCGGTGACCGAGGACGAAGGTCGATTTCGATACAGGGGTCATTAAAGCGAGAGCTATAGGCAGAGACGGCGCGGGGGGCAAGCGGGAATAGGCGGCTTGCGAGTTATCCCCCGGTCTGTCGCCGCGCAGGGTAAAGGGAGTTGCCGCAATGTCGCCGCGTTCAGCGTGCGGAGAGCACATCATGCAGAAATGCCGGCCGATTTTAGCGATCGCGTTAACCGCGCTGGGCCTGACATATGGCCCGGCAGCGGCGCTTGCCCAGGCCTTGCCGGGCGGCTTTGCGTATCTGCGGGATATCGACCCCACCATCATCCAGGACATCCGCTATGCCAGCGCCAACAATTTCGTCGGCCACCCGCTGGCCGGCTACGAGGCGGGCGAATGCGTGGTGAAGCGGAACGTCGGCCTTGCGCTGAAAAACATCCAGCAGGAACTCGCCAGGCAAAAGCTGTCGCTGAAAATGTTCGATTGCTACCGGCCGCAGCGCGCCGTCGCCGACATGGTGGCGTGGTCGCGCGATGGCAGAGAGACCGCCGCCGGCCGGCGCTTTAATCCGGCCTTCCGCAAGGTCGACCTGTTCCGGCTGGGCTATATCGCCACCCATTCCCAGCATTCTACTGGCGGAGCGCTCGATCTGACGCTGGTCGATCTGAGCGCCGACAATTCCGCGGCCTTCGATCCGAACAAGGCGTACTCCGACTGCACCGCACCGGTGGAGGCGCGCGCGCCGGAAGGCAGCGTCGACATGGGCACCGGCTATGATTGCACCGACCTGAAGGCCCATACCGCGGCGAGTTCGATCACGCCGGCCCAGCGGCGCTGGCGCAACGTGCTGGTCGCCGCGATGGCACGACAGGGCTTTGTCAACTATTCGAAGGAGTGGTGGCACTTTTCGCTGCCGGGCGCAGGCGCGCAGGCCTATGATTTTCCGATCACGCGGCACAATTGATTCCCGACCGCCAGGACCGGCCATGACGCAGGCTTCATTCGCAACCCACGAGGTCTTCAACCAGTCGCCGCCGTTTTGCGACGTCGATCTGTTCGCGGTGGACCGGCCGCTGGCTGCTGCGGTCGCCGCTAATGGCGGTGCGGCGGCGGAGCAAGAGCTGTCGGAGTTCGGCAGGCACTGGGGTTCGGCCGCGATGGCGGAACGGGGCCGGATCGCCAACGAGAACACGCCGAAGCTGCGGACCTTCGATGCCAAAGGCAACCGCCGCGACGAGGTCGAGTTCCATCCGGCCTATCACGAGCTGATGGCGCACAGCGCGCATGCCGGCGTGCACAATTCGACCTGGAGCGCACAGGGCCAGCCGGCCGGCGGTGCGGCGGAAGTGATACGCGCCGCCAAGTTCTACATGGCTGCTCAAGTGGAGACCGGGCATCTCTGTCCGATCACCATGACGCGCGCTTCGGTCGCGGCGCTGGCGGCGCAGCCGGATTTGCTGGCCAGGACGATGCCGGTGATTGCGACCCGCGCGTATGATCCGGCTTTTTCGCCGTGGTGGACCAAACGCGGCATGACGCTCGGCATGGGCATGACCGAGAAGCAGGGCGGCACCGACGTCCGATCCAACATGACGCGCGCGGAACGTGACGGCGCCGCCTATCGCATTACCGGCCATAAATGGTTCATGTCGGCGCCGATGTGCGACGCGTTTCTGGTGCTGGCGCAGGCCGACGAAGGCCTGAGCTGTTTCTTCATGCCGCGCTTCGCGCCGGATGGTTCGGTCAACGCGATCCGGTTTCAGCGATTGAAGGACAAGCTCGGCAACCGGTCCAATGCCTCTTCGGAAGTGGAATTCGCCGGCGCTCATGCGGTGCGGATCGGCGATGAGGGCAAGGGCATCCGCACCATCATCCAGATGGTGCAGTTGACGCGGCAGGATTGCGCGATCGCCTCGGCGGGTTTGATGCGGTCGGGATTGGCGCATGCGCTGCATCACGCGCGGCACCGCAGCGTATTCCAGAAACATCTCGCCGATCAGCCGCTGATGCAGGCGGTGCTGTCGGACATGGCGCTGCATGTCGAAGCCTCGATCGCGCTGGTGATGCGGCTGTGCCGGTCGTTCGACCGCGCGCCCGGTCAGCCCAAGGAGGCCGCCTATATGCGGCTGCTGACGCCGGCGATCAAATACTGGGTCTGCAAGAGCGCGCCCGGTTTCCTCTACGAGGCGATGGAGTGCCTCGGCGGCAATGGCTATGTGGAGGAGGGCATTTTGGCGCGACACTATCGGGAGGCGCCGGTCAACGCGATCTGGGAAGGTTCGGGCAATGTGATGTGCCTTGACGTGCTCCGGGCGTTGTCGCGCGAGGCCGACGCGGCGCTGGCTGTTTTGCACGAACTCACCGGCGAGACGCTGGGCCTGCCGGGCGCCGGCGAGGCGATCGCGTTTATCGGCAAATCGTTCCGCCGTCTGGACAGTGAGCGCGTGGCGCGGATCGCGGTCGAAAAACTGGCGCTGCTGGCTGCTGCCGCTGCGCTCAACGGCGTCTCGCCGCATCAGGCCGAATTGTTCGCGGCGACCCGGCTTGCCGCCAATCACGCCAGCATGTATGGCGCGGTCGATCTGGCGAACAACGATGTCCGTGGTTTGCTGGAGCGGGCGCTGCCGTGAAAACCCACCGACGTCGTGGCCGGACTTGTCCCGGCCATCCACGTTCTTTCTTGATGTACAAACGAAAGACGGGGATGCCCGGGCGCAGGCGAGCGGAAGCGACGCCGTCCTTCGGACGACTATGCCCGGGCATGACGGAAAGTTAAAGCTCCTGCCAACTGAAAGTCAGCGATGGATTCCCTTAACCCCGAAAATCCCCCCATCACCGTCACTCCGACCGAACCTCCGCCCCGGATCTGGCAGTTCTGGGGCACGGCGTTATGGGGCCTGTTTGTCTTCGGCGGGATGTTCGTCGGGCAGCTGACCGTCATCGCTTATTTCGTGCTGATGCGGGACGGGCCGATCGATGTCGCCGCGGCCATCAATGTGATCGGCGGCGGGCGGACGATTTCGCTGTCCGTCGTGATGGGATTGCCTGCGGTGATCCTGGCGTTGTGGATTGCGATCCGTCCGACACGCACGCGGTTTGCCGACTATCTCGCGCTGCGCGGGACGTCGTGGAAGATGTTCATCATTGGTGTCGTGGCGATGGTCGCGCTGGTGATGGGTTGGGACCTGGTGTCGCGTGTGTTGGGGCGGGAAGTCCAGCCCGGGTTCATGGGCGACGTACTGAAATCGGCGCAGGCCGACGGTTCGGTGTGGCTGTTGCTGATCGCGTTCTGCGTCGCCGCGCCGATCTCGGAGGAATTGCTCGCCCGCGGCTTTCTCTACCGCGGCTGGTCGGAGTCGTTCTTGCGGGTCCCCGGCGCGATCCTGCTGTCGTCGCTGGCATGGACGGCGCTGCACATGCAGTACAACTGGTTCTTTTTCGGCGAGATATTTTCGATCGGCCTGTTGCTCGGTTATTTGCGCTATCGCTCGAACTCGCTCTGGCTGACGATCGTTCTGCACGGCCTCAACAATCTCGCCGCGACGGTGCAGAGCATGTGGCTGGTGGGATAATCGTCCCGTATGTTAGGTAGAAGATGCACCCACCTTCGCCGTGAAATTGTCGCAGAAAGTCGACATGTCAGACCTCGAAAACGCCAATGCTCCGGCCCCGGGCTCGCCACCACCGCTCCGGACCTGGGACTTCATGGAGACCACTCTCGTCGTCCTGATCGCTGACGGCGTCTTCATTTTGACAGGCGGACTTGCGTTGACCTTCATGCTGAGCGTGTACGGTGGGACGAAGGCGTTGTCTCCATCGGAATTCCAAGCGTTGTGGCTTGAGGGGCGCTGGCAAGGCGCCGGCCTCATTGTGGCAGCCCCGCCTACGATCGCGGTGCTGTGGGTTGCCATCCGAATGGCCCGCAGAGAGTTCGCGGAATATTTGGCGTTGAACTGGCCGAGAAGACGCGAACTGTTGCGCGCGTTGGGCATTATGGCCTTCGTCGTGTTGGCCGAAGGCTTTGTCGCATCTTTCGTTGGCGCACAAAAGCCTGCAACTAATTTTGATCTCGTCGTTGGAGGACCTGGCGGCCTGCTCATTCTGTTGATCGCTGGCTGCATTGCAGGGCCGATCGTTGAAGAGTTCGTCGTTCGCGGCTTCATGTTCCGCGGTTGGTCACAATCGTTTCTTGGTCCGATCGGAACCATCGTGCTGACATCGGCGGTATGGGCGATGAACCACACTCAATTTGATTGGTTCGGACGGCTGGAGATCTTCGTCATGGGTCTTGCGCTCGGCCATTTTCGCTGGCGTAGCGATTCAACCTGGTTGACTGTGATGGTTCATTCCGCCTTCAACACCTTTGTATTTTTCGTGATGGGACCCTACGTTTAGGGCCCGGTTGCCGCGAGGGCGATAGCTACGGGCATCGTGATAGCCGCCAGAATCGTCTGCAGCGTGATGATCTGCGCCAGCAGCGGCGCGTCGCCACCCATTTGCCGGGCCAGCACATAGGCCGAGGAGGAGGCCGGCACCGCCGAGCAGGCGGTGACGATCGCGAGGTTGGAACCGGATAGCCCGAACCATAGCGCGAGGGCGACGGCGAGCACCGGCATCAGGATCAGCTTGAGGAATACTGCGACTGACGCGGCGAGGCTCGGGCGAAACATGCCTTCCAGATGCAGGCCGGCGCCGGTGACGAGCAGGCCGATCGCGAGCGAAGAACGGCCGAGCGCGTCGGCGACCTCATGCCAGATTTTTGGCAGCGGCAGGTGCGTGACGTTGAGCACGAGCCCGATCGCGCAAGCCCAGATCAGAGGATTGCGCACCACCGTCATCACGATGGAGCCGATCGACCGTTTTTTCGGCGAAGCATAATGAGCGAGCACCGCCACGCTGAACACGTTGACCAGCGGGATGATCGCCACCATCGCCACCGAGGCCAGCGCTAGCCCGACATCGCCATAGAGATTGCCGCAGACGGCGAGCGCCACATAGGTCTGCCAGCGGGTGGCGCCCTGGAAGATCGAGGTGAAGGCCGGCCCGTCGATCGCGCAGCGCGCGAGCAGGGGGCGCAGCGCGAGGCACAACAGCGACATCGCGAGCGCCGAGATCAGGAGCGCGCCGCCGACGCCGGCGGCCGGTACTTTTGTGAGGTCAGCCTTCACCAGCGTCTGGATCAGCAGCATCGGGAACAGCACGTAATAGGTCAGCCGTTCCAGCCCGTGCCATTGCGTCTCCAGTCGCATCAGGCTGCGCTTCAGGACAAAACCCAGCACGATCAGCAGAAACACCGGCAGCAGCGCCGCAATCACGACGACCATCGTCAGCGATCCCCGCGCAGCGTCGCCAGCCGGTCCAGCGCGCCCTGCAGGATGAAGATCGCGGCGTGCTCGTCGATCACCTCGGCGCGGCGGGCGCGGCTGACGTCCATGCCGATCAGTTCGCGCTCGACGGCGGCCGTGGACAAGCGCTCATCCCAGAAGCCGATCGCGAGATCGGTGAGCTTTGAGAAATTCCGCGCGAAGGCGCGGGTCGATTGCGCGCGCGGTCCCTCGCTGCCGTCCATGTTGATGGGCAGGCCAAGCACGAAGCCGACCGCGTTGCGCTCGTTGGCCAAGGCGAGCAGCCGCGCGGCATCGCCCTTGAAGGCCGTGCGGCGGATGGTTTCGACCCCGGTCGCGAGCCTGCGATCGGCGTTGGACACCGCAACCCCGATGGTCTTGGTGCCGAGATCAAGACCGATGAGGGCGCCGCGTTCGGGCCAGTGGGTCGCGGCTTCGATCAGGGGAAGGATGGGGGCGGGCATGGCATGCGCATAACACGCGCGTTGGCGGTTACGCAAAGCCGCGGTGGAAGATGGTCGACTAGCGGGATCGTCTGCGCCACTCCTCGCGCGTGATTTCCCAGATTTCACTGGGATGCCGACCCGATACATAATCCAGATCCTCTGTCCGGATCACACGCATGCCGCTGCTCTCTGAGATACGGCGCGATGGCAGGTTGGCGGCGGCCTTCGGAGCGCGAAGAACGGGCCGCTCCAGAGTTTCGAACCAGTAATCGGTCACAGCCGAACATGCCTCTGTCATCAGGCCTCGGCCTTGCCACCCCGGGTCGAGCCAGAAACCTCTGTTTTCGTCGGGCTTGTCGATCAGGCCGATGACGCCGATTAATTGCCCGGGCTCGGGTTTGGGCCGGATTGACCAGTGCCAAGCGCTACCCGATCGCATCGCTGGAAGCGCGGTGTCGCGAAGGAATGTCAGGGCACCGTCAGCCGGATAGGGCCACGGAATCTGACGGTTCAGGAACTGCACGATCTCCCACCGAGGGAAAATTGTTGCACGGCATCGGCGTCGGCGAGCTCCAACGGGCGAAGGATCAGGCGCGATGTCGTGATCGTTGGAATTGCGATGGACATCAGTGGCTCGCGCAGCAAATGAAGTCAGTGCCGGTCGTGCGGAGGGTCAGGCCGCGATGACCTCTTCGCTTCTCTCCAGGCAAGTAACAAACCCCTGCAGCGCACTGTATTGGTGCGCGCTGCGGCGCTGGATGAAGAGCGTGTCGACACGTGACTGCAACGCTGCGAGCGCGTGAATGCTGATGTCGCGGTTGACATGGTCGCGTTCGACCACGGCGCGGGGCAGCAGCGTCACGCCCATGTCGGCCGCGACGCAGCCGATCATGCCGTCGAGCGTGCCGAGTTCGAAGCGGGCGGCGGACGGCCAGCCGAATTCCGAAAACACCTGTTCGAGCCGTTGCCGGTAGGTGCAGCCGGTGCGGAACACCAGCGCGGTCGGGCCTGACTCGGGCGTGCCGGCACGCAAGGCGGCAAGGCTGGTCCATCGCCGGGCGGTGACCAGCACGAGTTCTTCCCTGAACGCGGTCACGGCGTTGAGTTCGGTATGCTCGATCGGACCGGCGACGAAGGCGCCATCCAGCGTGCCGTCGAGCACGGCGGCGACCAGATCGGCGGTCGGCGCCGTCCGCAGCGTCAACCGCACCGCCGGATAACGCCGGTGAAATGCAGCCAGCAGTGCGGGCAGGCGCACCGCGGCGGTCGTCTCCATCGAGCCGATCGACAGCGGTCCCTTCGGCTGGCCATCGTCGCGTGCGGCCAGCACCGCCTCGCGCGACAACGCGGCCATCCGCTGCGCATAGGGCAACAAGCGGCGGCCGGCGCCGGTCAGTGTCATGCCGCGGCTGTGCCGCTCGAACAGCGCGGTGCCGATCTCGGCTTCCAGCGCCTTCACCCGCTGGGTGACGTTGGATTGCACGGTGTTGAGTTCGTCGGCGGCGCGGGTGATGCCGCCGAGCCGCGCGACCGTCGAAAAAGTCATGAGATCGGTCAATTCCACGGGTTAGCTCCGTTTCAATTGCGAGATGGCAGCGTTCTCTAGTATTCATTTTCAGAGAATAATAGGCTCCCCTAGACTGGCTGTCCAGAACAGGGAGCCATCGCATGGCGATCAGCACCGAATTGACGGCACGGCTGAGTATTCGACATCCGATCCTGTTGGCGCCGATGGACACGATCTCCGGCAGCCGGCTTGTCAAGGCGGTAAGCGAGGCAGGCGGTTTCGGCATCTTGGGCGGCGGTTATGGAGACAGGACCCGGCTCGAGGCGGAGACCGCGAAGCTGAAGGGATTTGCCGGACCGTTCGGCATCGGCTTCATCACCTGGAGTCTGGCGAAGCAGCCCGAGCTGCTCGACATCGCACTCGAAGCGCGACCGCGCGCGATCATGTTGTCGTTCGGCGATCCCGCGCCGTTCGCGTGGAAGATCAAGGCGCGCGGTGCGCTGTTGATCTGTCAGGTGCAGAGCGAGGACATCGCGCGGCAGGCGCTCGATGCCGGCGCGGATATCTTGATCGCGCAGGGCACCGAGGCCGGCGGGCACGGCGCCTCGCGCACCACGATCGACATCGTGCCCGCGATCGTCGATCTCGCGGCCGGGCGCGTGCCGGTGGTTGCCGCCGGCGGCATCGCGGATGGACGCGGCCTTGCGGCGATGATGATGCTGGGGGCATCCGGCGTGCTGATCGGGACGCGCTTCTATGCCAGCGTCGAGGCCGACGGCGCCGAGGAGGCCAAGCAGCGGATATGTGCGGCGAACAGCGGCGAGACCGTGCGCGGCGTCGTGTTCGACTGGTCGCGCAAGCTGATGTGGCCGGCGCCGTTCACCGCGCGCACGCTTTCCAACGACCATCTCCGGCGCTGGACAGGCCGCGAGATCGAGCTGATGCAGCGCGCGGACGAGGTGACCGTGGAGTACGCGGCGGCCAAGGCCGCGGGCAATTTCGATGTCGCCGCCGTGTTTGCCGGTGAGTCCGTCGGGCTGATCCATGATATTCCACCGGCTGCAGAGATCGTCGGCCGCATTGTCGCTGAAGCCGAGCAAACGTTGCAGGGCCGGCGTAACTCCATCGCTTCTGTCGCCTGAAAGATCGTGAGACAAACCATGTGGCCAGACCGCCGAATTGTCGACCTCTTCAAGACTGAGTTTCCGATCGTGCTGGCGCCGATGGCCGGGATCATGGATGCCGAGCTCGTGATCGCGGCGGCGCAGGGCGGGGCGCTGGGCTCGTTGCCGTGCGCGATGTTGTCCGTGGAGAAGGCCCGCGAGCAGGTCAACATTATCCGCCAGCGGGTATCCGCACCGGTCAATATGAACTTCTTCTGCCACACGGCGGTAGATGCCGATCCGGCGCGCGAAGCCGGCTGGAAGGCGCGGCTTGGGCCTTACTACAAGGAGTTGGGCCTCGATCCCGCAGCACCCGTGAATGCCGCCAACCGCGCGCCGTTTGACGAGGCGATGTGCGCGCTGGTGGAGGAGTTGAAGCCGGAAGTCGTCAGCTTCCATTTCGGCCTGCCGGACCCGGCGATGGTCCGGCGCGTCAAGGCGGCTGGCTCTCTCGTGATGTCGTCGGCGACCATCGTGAGAGAGGCGATCTGGCTCGAGGAGAACGGCGCCGACGTCATCATCGCGCAGGGCGCCGAGGCCGGCGGCCACCGCGGCATGTTCCTGACCGACAACATTGCCGAACAGCCCGGCTCGTTCGCGCTGGTGCCGCAGGTGGTTGATGCGGTGAAAGTGCCGGTGATCGCGGCCGGCGGCATCGCTGACGGGCGCGGGATCGCGGCGGCGTTTGCGCTCGGTGCCTCGGGCGTGCAGATCGGCAGCGCCTATCTGCGCTGCCCGGAATCGAAGGTGATCGCGCCGGCGCGGATCGCGCTGGCCCAGGCGCGCGACGATTCCACCGTCATCACCAATGTCATGACCGGACGGCCCGCGCGCGGCGTCGCCAACCGCGTGATGCGCGAAGTCGGCCCGATCTCGCCGGACGCTCCGGCCTTTCCGCATTCCGCCACCGCGCTTGGACCGCTGAAAGCGGCCGCCGAAAAGCTCGGCAAGGTCGATTTCACCAACCTCTGGGCCGGCCAGGCGGTGCGAATGGGGCGCGAAATGCCGGCCGCCGAACTGACCCGGGCGCTCGCCGGCAGCGCGCTGGCGCGCTTGAGCCAGATGGCGGGCTGAACTGCGCCACCGTTCGGTGTCGGGCCGCGGCGTGTTCCATCCGAGACCGAACGCGTGATTTTTGGTGCGCGGGGTGTTGCGACCTGTTAGCCGTTGCCTTGATGCAACGGCGGAAATTCATAACCATTGCCGGTGGCGCTTTGGTGTGGCCACTGACTGCCTACGGGCAGCGCAAGCCGATGCCGGTTGTCGGCTATCTTCACTTTGCCGCTCCCGGCTATGTGCCGAGTGCCGACCCATTTCTGCAGGGGCTGAAAGAATTCGGTTTTGCCGAGGGGCAGAACGTGGCGGTCGAGTACCGCTGGGCCGAGGGCCGTTATGACCGGTTGCCGGGTCTGGCTGCCGACCTCGTCGGGCTCAAGGTCGATCTGATCGCGGCCTTTGGTCCTCCGCCGGCGAAAGCTGCGAAAAATGCTACATCCAGTATCCCGATCGTTTTCGAGGTTGGGAACGACGCCGTGGAAGCCGGATTGGTTGCCAGTCTCGCCCGGCCCGGCGGCAATGCGACGGGCGTCAGCGTTCTCTTCACCCAGCTGACCCCAAAGCGGCTTGAGTTGCTTTGCGAACTCATTCCCAACGCCAAAACGATTGCTCTGCTGGTCAATCCGAACAGCCCGACAGCCGAGCCTTCGGTTCGCGGGGCCCCGGAAGCGGCAAGGGCGAAAGGCGTGCAGCTTTCGATCCTCAACGCCAGCAATGTCGATGAGATCGAGGCGGCGTTTGCGGCCATTGTGGCGTCGAAAACGGATGGGCTGATCGTTGCGGCCGACCCGTTCTTCGATAGCCGGCGCGCGCAACTGGTGGCGACAGCGGGGCGCGACAAGGTGCCCACGATCTATTTTGAGAACGAGTTTTCCAATGCCGGTGGGCTCATGAGTTATGGACCGAGCCTTGCCGCCGTCTATCGCCGAATGGGTAGCTATGCGGGGCGCATCCTGAAAGGCGAGAAGCCCGACGATCTGCCGGTAGAGCAGCCCACGACGTTTCAAATGGTCTTCAACCTCAAGACCGCGAGAGAGCTCGGAATTACGGTGCCGCCCAACCTGCTGTTCACGGCCGACGAGGTGATCGAGTAACGCAGCTCCACGGATGACGCGTTTTGGGCGCCGTAGGCATGCGGGCATGTGATCGGGCGGCGGATTGCCAGGAATGGCGGGTAACCGGGCGGCTGGACCATGTTCCCATGGTTGCGGTGCAAAAGCAGCCTCTGCTATACGGCGGGCTGATTTTGCTGCCCAGAGGCCCTATATTATGTCCGTCGACGCCACGACCGTTCGCCGTATCGCGCATCTTGCGCGGATCGCGGTCACCGAGGCCGAAGTTCCCCATCTGCAGGGCGAACTGAATGCGATGCTGGCCTTTGTGGAGCAGCTTTCGGAGGTGAATGTCGACGGCATCGAGCCGATGACGTCGGTGAGGCCGATGGAAATGAAGAAGCGTGCCGACGTGGTCAGTGACGGCGAGATTGCGGACGACGTGGTGCGGAACGCGCCCGAAAGGCAAGACCATTTCTTTCTGGTGCCGAAGGTCGTCGAGTAAGGGAAGTCAGCGATGTGCATGCTCTGCGACGATGAAAAGGCCTATCAGGCCTATATGAACCACCTCGACGCGATGGAGCGGGAGGGCAAGGCCGCCGATCCCGACAAGGCGATGGACGCCGTGCTCGACCAGCTTGAGGCCGCCGACAAGGCGCGCGCCAACGATCCTGCCAACGACAAGACGCTCTCTCCGTTCTTCTGCAGCCCGATCAATAAATGACCGATTTGACATCGATGACGATCGCCGAGGCTAGGAATGGCCTCGCGAAAAAGTCTTTTACCTCGCTTGAACTGACCGACGCGCATCTCGCCGCGATCGAGGCGGCGCGCTCGCTCAATGCCTTCGTGCTGGAAACGCCGGATCGGGCCCGCGCCATGGCGCGCGCGATTGACGCCAAAATTGCCAAGGGCGAGGGCGGGCCGCTGGCGGGCATTCCGCTCGGCATCAAGGACCTGTTCGCGACCAAGGATGTCCGCACCACCGCCTGCTCAAAAATCCTCGGCGATTTCGTGCCGCCCTATGAATCCACCGTGACCTCGCAGCTGTGGCGCGACGGTGCGGTCATGCTGGGCAAGCTCAACAATGACGAATTCGCGATGGGCTCGTCGAACGAGACCTCGTGCTTCGGCCCGGTGGTCAATCCGTGGCGGCGCGAGGGCTCCAACACCACGCTGGTGCCGGGCGGCTCGTCCGGCGGATCGGCGTCGGCGGTCGCAGCACTGCTCTGCATGGGCGCCACCGCGACCGATACCGGCGGCTCGATCCGCCAGCCCGCGGCCTTCACGGCGACCGTCGGCGTCAAGCCGACCTATGGCCGCTGCTCGCGCTGGGGGATCGTCGCTTTCGCGTCCTCGCTCGACCAGGCAGGTCCCATCGCGCGCACGGTGCGCGATTCCGCGATCCTGATGCGCTCGATGGCGGGCCATGATCCCAAGGACACCACCTCGGTGAACCGCGCGGTGCCGGACTACGAGGCGGCGATCGGAAAGTCCGTGAAGGGCATGAAGATCGGCATTCCCAGGGAGTACCGCCTCGACGGCATGCCGGCCGAGATCGAAAAGCTCTGGAGCGAGGGCGGGGCGTGGCTCAAGGCCGCCGGCGCCGAACTGGTCGAGGTGTCGCTGCCGCACACCAAATACGCGCTGCCCGCCTATTACATCGTGGCGCCCGCGGAAGCTTCGTCGAATCTCGCGCGCTACGACGGCGTGCGCTACGGCCTGCGCGTGCCCGGCCGCAGCATTGGCGAGATGTACGAGAACACCCGCGCGGAAGGTTTCGGCGCCGAAGTCCGCCGCCGCGTCATGATCGGCACCTATGTGCTCTCCGCCGGCTATTACGACGCCTATTATCTGCGTGCGCAAAAGGTGCGGACGCTGATCAAGAAAGACTTCGAGGATTGCTTTGCCAAGGGCGTCGACGCGATCCTGACGCCTGCAACGCCGTCGGCCGCATTCGGTGTCGGCGAGAAGGGCGCCGACCCCGTCGAGATGTATCTCAACGACATTTTTACGGTGACCGTGAACATGGCGGGATTGCCGGGGATCGCCGTGCCCGCCGGCAAGGATGCGCAGGGCTTGCCGCTCGGGCTGCAACTGATCGGTCGTCCCTTCGATGAGGAGACGCTGTTCTCGCTCGGAGAAGTCGTCGAGCAGGCAGCGGGGCGGTTTACGCCGCCGAGGTGGTGGTGAGCATCGCGGATTTCAAAGCCAGCCTGTCGGGCGCAGCGCCTGCGCCCGGTCTCGTGCCGCCGCTGGCCGCATTGTGGTGGGCCGCCAAGGGGCAATGGGACCAGGCGCACAAGATCGTGATGAACGAAGAGACGGCGGAAGCCGCCTGGGTTCACGCCTATCTGCATCGCGTCGAGGGCGATCTCGGCAATGCCGGATATTGGTATCGGCAGGCCGGTCAGCCGGCCGCGAAGGATTCTCTTGAAACCGAATGGGAGCGGATCGCTTCCGCGCTGCTCGGAGGTGGAAAGACATGAGTACGGCGACGCACAAGCTGATCAAAGGCGCCACCGGCGACTGGGAAATGGTGATCGGGCTGGAAGTCCACGCCCAGGTCACCTCGAAATCAAAATTGTTTTCCGGCGCCTCGACTGAATTCGGCGGCGAGCCGAACACCCATGTGTCGCTGGTCGACGCGGCGATGCCGGGCATGCTGCCGGTGATCAACGAGGAATGCGTCCGCCAGGCGGTCCGTACCGGTTTGGGCCTGAACGCGCAGATCAATCTGCGCTCGGTGTTCGACCGCAAGAACTATTTCTACCCGGACTCGCCGCAGGGCTACCAGATCAGCCAGTACAAGTCGCCTGTTGTCGGCGAGGGCGAGGTCACGGTCGAACTCGACGGCGGCAAGACCGCCACCATCGGCATCGAGCGGTTGCACCTGGAGCAGGACGCCGCCAAGTTGTTGCACGACCAGTCGCCGTCGATGTCGTTTGTCGACCTGAACCGCTCCGGCGTCGGCCTGATGGAGATCGTGTCGAAGCCCGATATCCGCGACGCCGAGCAAGCCAAGGCCTATGTGACCAAGTTGCGGTCGATCCTGCGCTATCTCGGCACCTGCGATGGCGACATGGAGAAGGGCTCGCTGCGCGCCGACGTCAACGTCTCCGTGCGCAAACCGGGCGGCCCGCTCGGCACCCGCTGCGAGATCAAGAACATGAACTCGATCAACTTCATCGGGCAGGCGATCGAGTACGAGGCGCGGCGTCAGATCGAAATCATCGAGGACGGCGGCGTCATCGACCAGGAAACGCGCCTCTACGATCCCAACAAGGGCGAGACGCGCTCGATGCGCTCCAAGGAAGAGGCGCACGACTACCGTTATTTCCCGGATCCCGATTTGCTGCCGCTCGAGTTCAGCGAAGCCTATGTCGCCGCGCTGAAGGCGGAGCTGCCGGAATTGCCGGACCAGAAGAAGGCGCGCTTCATCGCGGGCTTCGGATTGTCCGCTTACGACGCCAGCGTGCTGGTGGCCGAACGCGAGAGCGCGGATTTCTACGAAACCGTGCTGGCAAAGCTCGCCGATCAGGCCCGTGACGGCAAACTCGCCGCCAATTGGGTGATCAACGAGCTGTTCGGGCGTCTCAACAAGGAAGGCCAGGATATTACGGGCTCTCCGGTGTCCGCAGAGCAGCTCGCCGCCATCGTCGACCTGATCGGTGACGGGACTATTTCCGGCAAGATCGCCAAGGATCTGTTCGAGATCGTCTGGCAGGAAGGCGGCGACCCGCGCGCGCTGGTCGAGGCGCGCGGCATGAAACAGGTCACCGATCTCGGCGCGATCGAGAAGGTGGTCGACGACATCATCGCTGCCAATCCGGACAAGGTCGAGCAGGCGAAAGCCAAGCCGGCGGCGATCCAATGGTTTGTCGGTCAGGTCATGAAGGCGTCGGGCGGCAAGGTCGATCCGAAGGCCGTCAACGTTCTGCTCAAGACCAAGCTCGGCATCTGAACGTCCCGTAACGGGACGGCGACATCGCTGCCGCCGTCGCGGTCGGCGCACGCGAAGCGCGCGTCGAATGTTCGTCGCGATCTGAAAATTCATCGTCGCGACCAGGAAGCGCCCCGCGAATCGGTCGCGCCGATTCGTCCAAAAATTCGGTTTTGGCGAGCGCCGATGAGACGTTAGCGCCCCGGACACGAAAATTTTTTTATTGCCAAAATTTGCGACTCAGAGTCCGCGCAAGCGGCTTTTGCTCGACCCTGATGAGTCGCAACGACGTTGATCGCGTATCGATCGTCGATGATGTGAATTGCAGAAACCGCTGCGACACAGGCGCTTTCTGCAATATTGACAAACGGCGATGTCGGTCCTTGCTGCACTTTTCGCATCGCTGAACGAAGGCGTTGTCGTGCCTGACATCAACACGCGGCGTGCGCTCCGGCATCGCCGTGTCAACACTTCCTTAAGCGGGACGCTGTTTTTTTGAGTGTGTTGGTGTATTCGGGATGTAGTGCATCTCGATTCCCGAGTGCACGCAGCGATTAAGCCATCTCACTACATCAGGAGGGCAACATGGCCAAGAAAGCTAAGAAGGCGAAGAAGGCGAAGAGCGCAGTGAAGAAGACTGCGAAGAAGACCCGCAAGGTCGCCAAGAAGAAGAAGTAATCTCGCTTCTTTACGAATTGCCGGCGGCTTGATGCCGGCACGTCACACGAGCCCTAAGACGGTCTGCTTCTAAACAAGCAAATCCAAATCGGATGGCTCTGGTCGACGAAAGAGGGTGTCGGCGAGACATCAGGTCAAACGGCTGGATCGAATTTCGGGAGAGCTCGCTCTTTCAAAACCGGTCCGGCAGAAGAAACAGGTTTTCTTCGTTCGGTGCGGATCTCCTCGAGCTCCGCAATTTCACCGGGCCCAGAGCCCCAAAGTGAAATCTGATCCTGACGTGTTCGCCGACGCCCTCGTTCCGATTGCCGCGCATTTGGCGCCGGGCGTCTTGATTTCCCCAATCTCCTTTTGATCGTTTGCAAGGCGGAGACCGGTTGGTCCGCTTTAGCGCTGGTCGTGTCCCGGACGCGGTGCAGCGCTACTTTAGCGGTGCACCGCTGAGCGGGACCCAAGGCGAGACGATGGACCCCGGCTTAGCGGCGCACCACGACGCAAGCATAGCGCGTCGAAGACGCGCGTGAACGCGCTGATGGCGCTGCGCAGCATCCGGGGCACGAGGATGTGTCCCGAAACCGGAACGTCACAATGTCCGTGCTGACATCGCCGGCGATGGTTATCGTTCCGCAAAGCGGCAGGGTAAACCGAACTTCACGATCGCATCCAAACGCCTGCGAGACAGGCACTTCTGGAATTCCGCGTTTTCCGCACGCGCTACGCGTTTACATCCCGTTCATCGCGATACTTAAACTGCCCTTCAAATTTGATCGGTCATGATCATCCCAACAAGCCGGCAAACGGCGAGCGCATGATCCGCCAAAGTGTAGGCGGTTTGGCGATCAGATCATGCGCTCTTCAATGATGGGCGCGCGATCGGACGCAAAACCGGGTTCCACTTTTGCTGATCGCGCGCTGGAATAACAGGGCGTTTCAACAGTGGACAGGGGCCGCGCTCGGGGGAGAGCGGCCAACAACAAAAGGAGACAGGGATGT
Organism: Bradyrhizobium erythrophlei; assembly: GCA_900129675.1. Classification (GTDB taxonomy): domain Bacteria; phylum Pseudomonadota; class Alphaproteobacteria; order Rhizobiales; family Xanthobacteraceae; genus Bradyrhizobium; species Bradyrhizobium erythrophlei_A. The sequence continues at coordinate 6,817,746 of FSRD01000001.1, forward strand.
TTCAGGGGTACATTGATCTGGATACCGCGACGCCGGTCGAGGCAACGGCGATTCCCGACGTGCTGTTCGAGCGCGGTCTGTACTGGGCGAGCGGCCGTTCCGGCGTCGTCAATCTGATCGCAGCCCACAAATGGTTCAATCTTGCCGCCCTGAAGGGACGCACGGACGCGATCTCGCTGCGCCGCGAGGTTGCGGAGATGATGTCGGACGTCGAGATCGCCGCGGCGCAGCGCGAGGCGCGGGCCTGGATGACGGCCCAGCACTGATAGGGCCAGCGCGAAAACGCTACCGCGGATCATGCGCGTCCCTGCGCACGGCCGGCAAGCGGGCCCCGCACTTCTACGGAGCGACATATATACCCGCGGGTAACCTTGAGCCCTGATCCTTGCCGGACTGGGGAACACCGTCTGCGGACACCGGAAAGCGGCCGACCATTGATCGGTGACGCGCGCCCTTGGCGGATGATGTTCAGGCCAGGCGTTCGTTCTTTCCTGATGGGGTCGCGATGGGCATCCTCGCCGTCTTGATTGTACTGCTGATCCTGCTCGTGGTTTCGGCCTACTCTTCGGCGCGGTCCTATTTCGCCAAAGGCCGGCTCGCCGGCATGGAAGAGGCGACGCTCGAAATCATCCGCGGCATCAACTCTCATTATGAAGTGGCGGGCCAGCCGGCGCCTGACCAGGTGACGAAAGCCGTGGAGGCGATCAAATCGTTTGCGCGCGGCTCGTCCTGCGAAAGGAGTATCTACCGCTATCAGGCCCGGCTCTGGATCTTCGGCGACGCCGTTGGCGCGGCCTGCTGGCGCAAGGGATATGACGCCTGCAAGCAGCAGATGACGGCAAGAGACGATCGGATTCGCATCGACTTCTCGATCGGTGAGTTGTTGCACCTCACTGCGCTTGCGCATCTGGGCTTCAAGAAGATGATGCCAAACGATCGCGGTATCGAGATGCACCGCTTCGGCGGCGAGCAACAGGCGCGCGAGGTTGCGCGCGCGCTCGAGAAACTGGAATGGGCTGTTCCGGAACCGCAACGGCCGGTCCAGCATTCCGCCAAACGCGAGGCATTGATCGGTCATTGGTGGCCGACCGAGCGCAAGATCGCCTGAGCGGTTGACCGCATTGGCGGCCTGGAATCCTGCCGCCTAGTCCGGGCGAGCCAGACAGCATTTCTTCGCCTTCTTGCCGCTGCCACAGGGGCAGGGGTCGTTGCGCCCGACATGCCGCAAGGGATTTCTAATCGGTTCCATGGGCGAGTAGTTTTCCGTGAAAAGATCCTCGCCGAGCGGATTTTCCTCATCGAAAAGCCCGTTCTGGTCTTCGTCTTCGACGTAATCTGTCAATTCCAGGGCCTCGATCGCATCCTCGATATAGCTGAGACCGAGGTCATTGAATCGTTCGAGGTCGTCTGGCCGCTGCTCAGCTTCCAAGAGATCTTGTTCAAAGTCGCTGCGCGTAAGCGTGTCAGGCGGCACGCGGCCTTCGTCCCAGGCGCTGCGCACGAGCGGCGCAAGATCGCGCAAGCCGAGCAGCGCGATGGCCTGCAGCCAGCCTATCCAGGCTTCATCCTCGTCGGCCGCAAGTCGCTTCTGGTGAAACTCGACAAGGAAGCGCCGCATCCGTTCGCGCTCGATCAAGCCCTTCCAGGTGAGGAAGGCCGTCGCGCCCAATAGCGCGTCACGGATGTAGTGATCAATCGAGCCGTCCACGATATGGTCGAACAGGGCTTCGGCATCGCCATCGAACACGCCCGCAACAATGCGCGCCAACCCTTCGGTAACGGCGTCGCCGAGCAGGCGGTCAAGTTCATCCACAGGACGGCGCAATAGTCGCAGCAGCGGGCGGCACGCTTGGGTGTTTCGCGCAGCGCCCAAAATATGAAGGCCTCTGAAGAGCAGCATCTCCCCCTCTTGCGAGAGGGGCTCGCCGTCGGCCGCCCACTCAAGCACCGCCAGCATCGCGGGGGCGGATTCTTCGATCCTGATCGTGCATTGCGCGATTGCGTATCGCGGCAACTGCTGCTCGCTTGCCAGAGCGGCGAGAGACTCCTCGATCGGTCCGAGATCGAGATCATTCTGGCCGTCGCCGAGGATCGCTTCGAGCTCTTCCTTCTTCATGCGGCGCTCCTGATGGAGCTCAGGGAGACACCCTTCGCCCTGCGGTTGGCGGAGCCGGAGAAAGCAAATTCCAACCCGCCCGCCGTCGCTGCTTCGCAGCTTTGGCGCGGCACCCGCCTTCGCTTACGTTCATCGCGGCACGCCGCGCCGAAGCGTAAGCGAAGGCGGGTGGCGGAGCCGGAGGCCTTTTTGATCCGTCCACCCATGTCCGAAGTCGTCCATAACTGCTGGAAAAATCAGTGGTTTTCTAGATTGTCTGTCTAGACACTTCCGACACGTTCCGGCTAAATCCATGTTCAAAATGTACGTAGAGACGTGCACATGCCTCGCCCGACGAACCGTCTGTCAGCACTAACGCTGAAGAAGAAGCTTCCGCCGGGGCTCTATGCCGACGGCGGCGGCTTGTACATGCAGGTCTCGCTGCAGGGCACCAAAGCATGGATATTCCGGTACGCCCGCGCCAAGCGCCCCCGTAAGATGGGACTGGGGCCCGTCAGCACCAAACCCGACGACAAGAGGATAACACTTGCGGACGCCCGCCAAAAGGCTGCGGCGGCCCGCAGCTTGCTGATTGATGGCGTCGACCCGATCGAGGCCCGGAACGCCAAGCGCGCCCAGGCCGCCCTGGAAGACGCCCATGCCGTCACCTTCAAGCACTGCGCCGACGAGTACCTGAAAGACAACGAGGCAAGCTGGAAGAATGAGGTCCACCGGCGCCAATGGGCATCGACCCTCAAAACCTACGTCCACCCGGTTATCGGCCACCTCCCGGTCGCGGGGGTCGACACCGGCTTGGTGCTGAAGATCCTGCGGCCGATCTGGAACGCCAAGCCGGAAACGGCGAATCGGGTCCGCGGCCGGATCGAGACGATTCTGGATTGGGCAAAAACTCACACCTACCGGCAGGGGGACAATCCGGCCCGCTGGAAGGGCCACCTCGATAACGTCCTGCCGAAACGTTCCAAGGTTAAGCGGGTCCGGCACCACCCCGCGCTGCCTTATGTCGACGTCCCCGAATTCGTCGCGGAGTTGCGCGATATCGAGGGGATCACGGCCCGGGCGCTGGAATTCACAATCCTGACAGCCGGGCGGACCGGGGCAGTAATCGGCGCCACGCTTCCCGAGATCGACCTTGAGGCCAAGGTCTGGACCGTTCCACCGGAGCGCGCCGGCACCAAGATCGACGGTGACGAGCCCCGTCGCGTGCCTTTGTCCGCCCGCGCCATTGAGATTTTGAAGGCGCTGCCAAGGCAGGAAGGCAATCCGCATGTTTTCATCGGAGCGAAGTCCGGCAAGGCGTTAAGCAATATGGCGATGCTGGAGATGATGCGCGAAATGCGCCCCGGCTTCGTCCCCCATGGGTTCCGCAGTACTTTCAAGGACTGGTGCTCCGAGACGACCAATTATCCGAACGAAGTCTCTGAAGCCGCCTTGTGGCACGTCGTAGCCGACAAGGTCGAAGCCGCGTACAGGCGCGGAGACCTTTTCGAGAAGCGTTGCGCGCTGATGGCGGATTGGGCGGCGTTTTGCTGCAAGGAGATGGCCAAGTGATGCACAAATATGATGCTGCACTGGCCGCCCTCGAAAAGGTTCGCCGTCACGACGATAATAACGAATTCGCAACCCTCTCCCGTTTGTTGATGCGCGCATCCGAAAAAGCCGCCGCATGGAACCAAGACCTCGATCCCCACGAAAGGCAGCGTCGAGCGGATCAGAGCTTTCTTGATTCCGGTGCACCGTCGATCGTCACCAAGTTGAAGGGAGTTATAGATCTGGCGGATGAGCATCCCGATGCTTTCGACGCCGTCGCGGCCAAGGCCGTCGCCGCGATCGGGATAACTCCAAAAATGATGGATGAGGCGGGATTCGTTTTCAACGCCACCTCCGGCAGCCGCTCGGGTCCATTTATGCGGTCGGTGCTTCTGATTTTACATCGAGAGTTCGAGAAGGAAACGAACTCGGCGACACGGACGTCTGTGAAAGGCGAAAAATCTGGGGGGCCGCATCGCCATATTTTCGGCCCCCTCTCATTTCCCAAGAGGGTCGACACCGTCACCAGGATGCCAAACCCGCGGATTACGGGTCTACAATTCGAGATGATCTTCTACATGCGTCGCTATACCGGCCTTCTTCCCACGCGGGAAATCGTGACGGGCGACGCGCTGCCATCCTGCGGCCGGCCTCATTACGATATTTTGGCCGAATTCAGCCGCTCGGCGATCGGATATTTCCCGACCGATAACGGAGCGGCATTCAAAAAAGCCCTCAGAGCGTACAGCGTGACTGGCAAGCCTGTGGTTTGGGAAGGTTGGACTCCCCCTGCAAGATCAAGGGGGAGGGTCACTTCACACTGGGCGCCTGCTGACTGATGTAACGATTAGGCCGAAAAATTTCCGTCTAATCGTATGTTCCCCTGACTTCTGCCTTTCGGCAATCCTTGTGCTTGTTCGGAACGCACCGGACGGAAGTAAGGGAAACCGACAATGGCGGAGACACTCGCCCGCGATCTCTCGATTAACGGACTGCACGGCGTCACGATCCGCGGCGCTCCAGTCGTCGACACATTCCTGAGGCTTGAGGCCGTCAAACAGGCGACAGGGCTCGGCAGGTCGACCATCTACGATTTAATGGCCGAAGATCCACCCCGATTTCCGCGACCGGTTAAGCCGGGTGGCGAGAACGCGAAAGCTGTGGCCTGGCTCGCGTCGGAGGTCGCCGCCTGGCAGCGCGAAAAGATCGCGGCTCGCGACAATGCAGTGGCGGCGTGATCATGTCCGGGCACGCTCGTCGCAACCATTGCGCTGATAATCATCGACTTGGCGGGGTTGTAACCCTTACGCCTGTCCGCGACCGCACGGGCGAGGAGGGAGAATCATTTTCGGTGTCGTGGCATTCGCCCGGCGGCGATCTTCGCTGGCTATCGCCGCGAATTCATTCGCAGGAGAGTGCCGACGTGGCTGCGCAAGTCCTGAGTCATTTCATCGGGGGTGCGTTGCTTGCAAAGCCCACATCCTGAAAAGAAAAACCGCTCGGGCGGCAACCCGGCGGTTTTCCAAATTTCCAAATCTGCGCTGATCACGCCGCTTACTATTGTCACAGAACCAGAGTCGCTTCAAGCGCGCCGGCTCGCGTCGCGTTTCCTTTTGTCCCCCAGCATCGCCGCGACGATCGCCAGATTGCATTTTGGCGAGGTCCGCTGATGGCAGCGAAGCGCAGCACCCGAACGCCAGCGCAGTACCTTGTCCTTTGGGGGATCATGGCTGACGAGCGTGTCTCGGCGCCGGCCAAATGCGTGGCTACCGTTCTGCTCCTCCAGTTCCGCAATCACAAAACCTCGCTCTGCAATCCCAGCTTCACCACGATCGCGGCTTGCGTCGGTCGCAAGCGGCGCTCCGTGATCGATGCGCTGAACGAGTTGAAGGGACTGGGTTGGATGGATTGGGAGGGAACGAAGGGCGGCAGCCCGACGAACACCAACAATTTCCAATTCTACTTGAACCCGCAACCAGTGCAGTCCTCTGCACCGGTGCAAGATACCGCACCGGTGCAGCCCAACGCACCGACCGGTGCAGCGGAGCGCACGCAACCGGTGCAGCACACTGCACACGAACCATCTATTGAACCATCTAAAACCATAAGCGGCGCGATGCGCTTGAAGGGACAGCAAGGCGTCAGGGTCCATAGCGACAGCGCCCAAGCCGATCGCTGGCGTCGCTACTGGGCCTCTGTCGGGCAGCCACAGCCTGCCTTCAGCCAGAAGGACGGTTACTACATCAGGCCACTGCCATCGCTTGAGCCGCCCGAGATCAGGGAGAGCGCAGCATGACAACGCTCACCCGGTATGCCGGTTTAACTGCATCCCAGTCCAGCACCGTCGACCGCAGTCATCCCGGCATACGCAATGCAACCGAAAAACTGAAAAAAGTGGCACATGACCGATTTTGACGTGATCGATGGTGGCGACGGAACGCCACAACAGCCCAAATGGCAATTACTATTCAGCGACGCTGGCGAGTGCGGCGCGGCGGCCGGGCATTGGTCGAATATCGTCAACGCGATGCGATCGGCGGAAACTTTGAGCGTCGCCAACGGTCACGCGATCAAGCGCTTGGTCATCGGGCAAATCGTATTCGATCGGGCTTGCGCCGCTGTTGCCCGTGACGGCGCGGTGCGGCGCGTCAAAGGTGTCGACCGCCGCAATCCGCAATGGATGCTTGTCAAACAGTCTGCGGAGCTGTGCGCCGGCATTGAAGCCGAACTCGGCTTGCCGCCTGCGCGCCGGGCCCGCGTCGGCAAGGTGCCGCGCAAGCAACGCCAGCGGACGGCGGCGGACGGATATCCGAGGCCGGTCAAGTGAGTAGGGCATGCCGGTTTAGTTGGCTGAGCCGGCAGGGAGAATTGAACCGCATAGGTCGTCGCCGAGAGAATTTAGGGTCCAATACGAATTTTGGAAAATATCAAGATCAAAGAAAGGCAATGAAAATGACGACTTCTAGAAAATCTAAGTCACGCAGCAATCAAGTTACAGCTTTACCGCCTCCAAAAATATCAAGACACGGCGGAGTTCGCCCTGGCGCTGGTCGAAAGCCCGGGAGCGGCAATAAGCCGTCATTCGCTCTCGAGCCAATCGCGGAAGCGCTCGCGAAGGCGGCGGCCGGAAAGCCGGCGTTCCTCTTCATCTCCGCAATGCAGGCGCTTGAGGCGCCTCTCGACGATGTTCGCCAGGCGCTGGGACTTTCCCGCGACCAGTTCATCCACGAATACGGGGTGTATCTCACCGCCACCGCAGAGCTTCGGAAACGAGGCGCTGACGCCTTTTTTTCCGATAAAACGGCGGTCGCGCGTCTAAGCGGTCGGGTAGTTCGCTAAGTCCTGATGCCCCTCACGATCGACCAACTCAGACGCGCAACCGAAGTCGGCGATTTGCCGGCCGACGTTGCTGCGCAGGTGCTGGTCGACTTCGCGCGGTATGTGCGAGGCGAGGGGGCGATCACGATGGATCAGGCCTTGGGTCTATGTGTCCCCTCAGGCGGGGACCCGTGGTTCGTCAGGCTGGCGCGTGATCGGCGCGACGAAGCTATCCGAGCCCTTGGCGAGATGCTGCAGCCGTTCGGCACAGCCAGCGACAAAGCGGATGCGGTGCGGCTGAAAATCCAACGGTACCGGCCGACGTGGCATCGTCGCGATCAGTACCTTGACGCGCCGCGGGCCGAAAACCCGATCGACCGGCTGTTGTTCACGGCGTTCAAGGCTTGCGATGGCGCGATTCCCGACAGCCCGGACCATCTTCGAAAGATGCTAGCCGCGTAAGTGGTTGATCCTGCAAGCGGACCCTTGGCTTTTAAAACGCTGGTTTCGTAACCACGCTTCTGTGGCCTCTTCGCGAACATGGAATTCGCTGAGGTCACCGCATGAACGTTTTTCCGAAATTTTCCGGCGCCGCGCCGATCGACGACAAGGGCATCCTTGACGCGTTGCGCGGCAGCGAATTAGTCCGCAAGGCCGCCGCCGAAAAGGATACACACGTCCTGGCGTTCCGGAAGACGGCGGCGGAAAAGCTGGCGAAGATCGACGCCGCCGCCGAAATCTCATTTCCGAAACTGCGGGCAGCGCGTGAGGCTGCAATTGCAAAGGCTACCGCGGCAGAAATCGAATGGCACAAGGCGTGCAATGTTGCGCAGCAGGCGCAGCGCGATTTGAGCTCTGCGAGCCACACGCACTCGACTGAGCTCCAAAAACTTGAAGCGCAGTTGATCGAAACGGCGTCGCCGGAGATCGCGATTTTCCTGAGTGACATGCGCGACGAACACGAAAAATGCTTCAAACGGTTCGCGTTCCACAATTCAACGGAAACAGAGAACGTCATCACCGGCCGAAAGGTTGGCGTGAACGTCAATAACAAGAAATCCGTCATGGCGCGCCAGGAGGCGATCCGCGACGCCCAAGCTGCGGCGGAAGCGATGCGACTTGAGCCGGATCAGTCGACCGTATCGGCGCGCCTGCAGGAGTTGCGAAACAATTTGCCGGCGATTGCCGGGCTGTAAGGGAAAGCAAATTATGAACCAGATCTTGAACAGGGCGCCGCTTCGTGCTCGAGGCGAGGAAATCAAATCCCGCATCGGCCGAAAACCTCCGCTCATCGTCGACCGATCCGCGGCGCAACGAAGTATCGCGCTTATGGAACAGAGCCAGCGGGAGCTCCGACACGCAGCGCCTACCGCGTTTGGTGAGCCGTCGCGGTTCGGGTCGCTAGCTGAAAATATCATCGCGATCGTCACTGCGGAGCGCGGTGGCCCCATTGACCCGCGATTGGTTCGCGCCCCGGCGGGCGCGAATATCAACTCTCCGCCGGATGGTGGCTTTCTAATCGAGGAACAGTACTCCCAAGAGCTTGTTGCGCTCGCTTACGAGGAGTCTCTGATCGCCGATCTTTGCGATCGTCGACCGACAGCAAGACCGCTCGCCGCCGTCAAGGTGCCAGGCATCGACGAAACGAGCCGCGCGGATGGCTCCCGGTTTGGCGGCGTGCTTAGCTACTGGAGCGATGAAAGCAAATCGACGCCGACGACGCTTCCGCGTTTCAAGAACGTCGAATTTTCCGCCAAAAAGATTATCGCTCTGGTCTTTGGCACCGACGAATTGTTGGCGGACGCGCCAATGTTCGAGGCGCACGTTAAGCGAGCCCTCAAAGCTGAATTCGGCTTCAAGCTTGATCTCGGTGTACTGAGCGGCACGGGCGCCGGACAACCACTCGGGATCTTGAACTCGCCGGCACTGATCACTGTTGCGAAAGAAACCGGCCAGACACCCGCCACGGTAGTTCGCGAGAACGTCAACAAGATGTGGAAACGACTGCCGGCGCCGTCTCGCTATGCCGCGGTTTGGCTTGCTAACGAAGACATGGACGAACAGCTCGAGGCGCTGAACGGAAATCCGGGCGCATACATTCCCGCTGGCGTGAACGGAAACAAGTTTCCGCTGCTAAAGGGCAGGCCGGTAATCACGGTCGAACAATGCCCGGTAGTCGGGACGGTCGGCGACTTGGTTCTGGCTGATCTCGATCACTATGTCATCGTCGACGGCGGCATGAAATACGCAATGTCGCTGCATGTTCGCTTCGATACCGATCAAGCCCTTCTGCGTTTCGTGATGCGGGTCGACGGCCGGCCGAGCTTTACGACACCGATCAATCCGTACAACGGCAGTCTGACGCGCTCACCGTTCATCGCGCTTGGTTCTCGATAGAGTTTCACCAATTCGCCGCGGGCTTCTCCATCTCGCGGCGGATACCGGCCATCCTTTTTGGGTTGGCCTTCGCCGGACAGCCGGCCGGATGTTGACCTTTCGCAGCATCCGGCCGTGCACGGCACAACATAAGAGATTGAAGAAATGCCGATTGGCAAGGTCGCAAACTATTTCGAGGAACGCGGTTTCGGATTCATCGCCCCCGATGACGGCAGCGCGCATATTTTCGTTCACGTCAGCCATATCGCGAATGCTGACGTCCTGAAAAAAGATCAAAGCGTTTCATTCGAGTACGCGTCTGATGCGCGCACCGGCAAGCCGCGCGCTGACAGGGTGAGGGTCATCTGATGCCCAAGGGGGATAAAATCCGTAGGGCAGTAGCACCGGACACCGGGTCCATAATCGAACGCTAAATTCCGCAGGTTTTGAGAAAAGGTCGAAAACGAATGGTCCGAAGGAAGAAGGGTGGTCAGCCAGGCAACCGCAACGCCGTCACGCACGGTCGGTATGCCGCGCCGACTCCGGCCGAGCGCGAGGCTGCGGCGGAAAAGGATAGACGGGAACGCGAATGGTTGAACGCGGCACCGAAGACCGATTACGGCGCAATCTGTGATGCGATCAAGGCGCATTGCGCCAACAAGCCGCGCGCCGATCGGGTGAGAGTGTGCTGACGTGACCGACAATCCCGAGCAGGTGGGCGAGATCGCGGGAAAGCGAGCAGCGCAACAATTCCAGCGCGCCGCGGCTGAGGGGGTGCCTTTTGAGAAAGTCCCGGCCGCGCGGCCACTGCCTGGAGCCGCGATCGAAGCCGAGCAGATGCTTCAGTCTGATCAGCCGGAGATCCAGCAATCAGGCCGGTTTTGGAAGGCCTTCCTTACATCCTTCAATGCCACGTTCCCGGGATTTTTTAGGCAATGACAGCATTTCCGAGCTATTCGACCGGCACCGTCTCGGTTACCGCCGGTGGCACCGTCGTTACCGGCGTCAGCACGATCTGGTCGGGCGTCAATGCGCGCCCTGGTGATATGATTCAGATTGGCAGTGGCCTCGCGCTGATCGCCGATGTCACCGACACGACGCACCTGGTCATCCCGCCTTGGGGCGGATCGACCGTTTCGACTGCGGCCTACACGATCTATCAGACATCGCCGCTTCGCTTTGCTGGCGGGCAAGCGATGCAGGATGTGTCGACGCTGGTCGCGGCTCTGAACGCTACTGGTTTTATCTTCTTTGTCGGCGCGGGGTTATCCGCGCCCGACCCGTCTTACGGCAACAACGGGCAATACGCGACGCAGACGACCACCAATACGTGGTGGCTGAAATCTGCTGGCGTGTGGACGCTAACGATCGCTCCGATTGTTGGCTACGGCGGCACTAGCGCTACTTCTCTGACGATAGGTACCGGAAGTAAGGTTTTTACGACCCAACCAAACCTTGCATACAACGGCGCTCGCGTGCGTGCGGCTTCGGCTTCTGGCCCTGCGAATTACATGGAGGGCGTTTGTACCTATAGCGGAACGACTTTGACGATGACGGCCGATGGTGTCGGCGGTTCTGGAACAAAGACGGATTGGTTGTTTTCGATCGCAGGCCAACCGGGTAATATGTTAGGATCGAACAATCTGTCAGATGTCGCCAGCCCAATCGCTGCGCGTGACAATCTTGCTCCCGCCCATACCACCATAGCATCGGCCGCTACGGTAAACCTTGACGCGGCGACAAGCGAGCTAATCTTTATTTCAGGAGCAACGGGTATTACCGCGATGACTCTCGCGGACGGCAAAGAGCGCACCCTTATTTTTCAGAGTAATCCGGGGCCGCTTTTTACTCACAGTGCTAACTTGTATCTTCGCGGTGTGAATATCCAAGCGCAACAGAATGACATTGCGACGTTTCGTGGTGTCGGCGCCGGCCAGACACAGCTTGTTCAATACCAAAGGCGCAACTTAAGCGATGAAGCCAACGATATTGGGGCGGTTTCCTCTGCCAATGCGCAGACGCTAACGGCAGGGCAGAAGTCGCAGGCGCAAGCCAATATCTACGTGGCGCCGACTATTCAGAAATTTACTTCCGGCTCCGGCACCTACACCACACCCGCGGGCGTCACCCACTTGCGCGTGCGCATGGTTGGTGGCGGCGGTGGAGGAACTGGAAGCGGCACCACTAATCCCGCTGGAGGCACTGGCGGGAGTACCACGTTCGGCGCGCACACTGCTGGCGGGGGTTCTCCGGGTGGAGGTATCGGAGGAGGCGTCGGTGGCTTTGGCACCATTGGCGCGGGCGGTGTGGGCATTATTATTCCCGGAGGAGGCGGTGGTGGCGGAAACGCTCAAACCGCAACCAATCAAGTTACCACTGGCGGCATGGGCGGCACATCTATGCTGGGCGGGGGGCAATCTGGTCCTACGTACAACGGCGCAGGCACGGCACCGGCTCAAGCAGGTGGTGGTGGTTCCGGTGGTGGCAGTGCGAACGTCAACGGCAGCACTAGCGGTGGTGGTGGTGGTGCCGCAGGCGGACTAGACATTATCATCCCCTCTCCGGCGGCAAGTATTTCCTATGCGATTGGTGCGGCGGGCACGCCGGGCGCTGCCGGCACATCAGGTCTTCCGGGTGGCGCTGGCGCCCCTGGCGAACTCATCGTAGAAGAACATTACGGGTCATAGCCAATGCAACGATATGCGATCATCGATACTGCCACCGATCATGTAATCAACGTCGTCGAGTATGAGTCGTCGCCGTCGTCTCCTCCTCCCGGTTTCGATCAGGGCATCATTGCCGTACAATCCGATCTGGCGGACATGTCTTGGACGTGGAACGGAACGTCGCTGGTCGCCCCGGCTCCGCTGCCGGTTTCGCCTCTGCCGCAATCGGTTCTGCCACAAGACCTGATGGCGCAATTCACAGCCGACGACGCCGCCAAAATTCAGATGGCAGTCTCAGCGAACGTGCCGTTCTGGCTTTTGTGGTCGGCCTTGCAGACGCAAAAAGACCCGATGCTTGTCACCAACGCGAGGTTTCTGGCTGGGTGGGCCGCACTGACGCAAGTTCTCGGGGCACCTCGCATGACGGCGATCGCCGCCGCGCTCGGCGTAACGGTAACGCTGCCTTAAAGCGATGACCATCACAATCCGGACGGCCTACGGTATGACATCCGATCAGATCGACGCTTTCTTTAAGGGCAGCGGCGGCGCTCTAGACGCGCGATCAACAACGCAGATCGAAAAAATCCGTCATTGAGCTGGGACGGTAGGATGCTCCTGCGGCAGTTTTTCGGGCGTCATCCATGTGCGCCCCGTGGCGTCAGTTTCGCTGACAAAGTAGGCGGTGAACGAGCTTCGATGAGAAATCAGAGGCCAGACATAGCTGGCGTCGATCCGAATGTTTGAAGGGTGAGAGCCCAAGCGCATTCGAGTGTCCGCTACGCAATCGCGAGAAATGGCGGTCCTTGGCGCCAGATCACCGATAACCTGGCTCTTCTCGCCCGTAATAGGATAGCTGGAGCTGTTTCGAGACGTGTGTATATCTCGAATCATCGTTGTATTGATGGTGCATTCGAAAATCACTTCATGAAGTGTCACGTTGCCGGTGTTCTTAAAAAAGAACTTTGCATCCATAGGACTCGTGCTGTTGTCCCACGGGACGCCGGTTATTTCCATTGAAGGCCAATAGACATACATCCCGCCTGTGATCGTGACGATTGATGAAAGGATTGCGAATATTGTCTTTGTTCGCATCAGAAATGGCTTAGAAAGCGGCGCACCAGGATCCGCCGAGTTTGGAACGGCGGATGTTCCACGGCGCTTGTTAAGCTCTTGGCGCTGTTTGTAGCGTCGCTGTTGTCGAGAGAGGTTCATTGTAAGCGTTGCGCCACTCTGCACGAGCGCATGAAAATTAAGCCTTAAAAGAAAATAGCGGCTCGAACTTGTGGTTTTCACAATGGCCGATCTGCCAGTTCGGAAAAACGATGGACGTGGTCTGGGTCGAAATTTCGACGATCATTCCCGTTGAGAGATTGAATGTCACGGCGTTGCCCAATCCTGCCGAAGCCCTAATCAAATAATCCTCGCCGGAGCTTATGATCGCTCCAAAGGGAGGACTTCCCCCTGTGGCAGAGACCGATGATAAATCAGCCTTCATCACCGCAGATGGAAACATAACGATCGCATCGTTTGGAAGCCCCCGGTCGACTAGCCAAGGATTTCCGCTTTGTTTTGGCGCCTCGGAAAACAGTAACGCGCCTTTTATAGTTCCGTCAGTGACGCAAATTCCGAACAGCGACTCGGCGCGTAACGCGCAGAAAAAAGCCCCCGGCCGAAGGTCCGCAAACCGTGCGGCGCGACCGTTAATTTGAACATCCATTTCACTACCCCCAAAAGCGGTTGGACCTTAACGCAACCTGAAAGCCCGCCAGTCAAACGCATCGCGACGCTACGTGCCCGAACTCTTCGGCTTTGAATGCTTCGCCGGCTGTGCGGGCGCCGGCGCGGCCGGGGGTGTTTCTAAGCTCGTTTTGATCTCTTGAAGAGCCGCTTGTGTCCTGTCGATACCTTCGCCGGCGTTGATCGGCGTAAGCTGTTCAAATGCTGAGCCGGGATTGGTGACAAACATTGATGCTGCCACGACCCGCACAGAATCACCCATCGGTGCGAACGTGAAGACGATGCGCTCCGCAGGGGTGCTGTCATATTTCGAACCCAACAGAATTGCCGCGCCCATGTTCTCGGTGGGCTTTTCGATTTGAAGCAAATATTCGGTGTCTTTGGTGACGTTGAAGCGACGATCCATCGCCAGGGAAAGAAGCCGAGCCTTGATCGCTCCCGTCGTCGCTTTGATGGTGACTTCGGGCTTGCCGCTCGCTGTCGCTGGCGCCTGAGCAGCGGTTTGGCAGCCAGCCAACGCGACACACAGCGCCGCGATACCCAGAATTCGCATTTTTATTGATTCCCCAGATCCCGGCGCCATCCAAGCGCAACCGGAGGGCGAAGGCAATAGGGAGCGCGCGATAGCCGCCCTAAGGGGCTTGGGACCGGCTTAGCTAAGCACCACGCTAGCGCCCCCTAAAACGAAACTGAGCATCAGGAATCCGAGCCCGATCCGCTGACGAAACTGCCGCTTTCTATTTCGTCTGGCCATGTCGTCTATTATTTTGGAATTCACATAAGGGGAAAGTTGTTCATAAGCGAAACTGCCAAAGAACAAGAAGAGCGTACCAACAGCCCCAGATACGGCGGAAAGCAAGCCAACTATGTGCGGGATGGTCATGTCTTTCCCTTCGCCTTCAGCCCCGAGATCGACCAGGCGGCGGTGTCGACCCGCTAGGCGCTGTTTTTGCTCTTTCTTTCAGAAAGCGCGCGGAAGCCGGCGATCGTTCGCATGCGATCGACCGCCAAATAAACAATATGAAGGTTCAGCGGCCCCATCAAAATCTTATCGCGTCCAGTTATCACCATGCCGGTTTCATCAAGCGTGCCGCCATCCTGAGCATGCATCGATGGCTTCACTGAGCCGTTACCATCGAAGCCGTGCTCATTCACGTCTCGCACAGCAGTTAGAGGGTCCGTTGCTTTGAAAAATCGTGTCCTTTCAAGGCGATCAAGCGCTAAACTTCCTTTGTTCAGAGCACAGATTCGATTAGCGCGACGCGCGTTAAATAAAAACGACTTCGCGAGCGCCATCTGTATACGGGGGGCGGCGCGCACTGCTCGGTGAGCCTTCCGATGATCGTGCTTATTGGCTGGGGTAGCTTCATCCGACTTGGGCGCGGCCACCTGAATTTCTCCATCGATTAAGGCCTGCAGAATTTCGAAATCCTCGCAGGCGGTTTCGAGCATCAAAGCGAACGCTTCCTCAGCGGAGATATCGGGGGGCATCTTCCTTGCTCATCATGCGAAAAACTCTCTTCCGAGACTCGACCATTCGCCGGAAGTGTTCCGCAGCCTCATGGCGAGAGCAACCGAAAACGCGCCAAGGCGCCCCCGAAAGGGGGATGGACTTATTAACCAAATCAGGCGCATGATTTGCCTGGGCCTAGAAAACCCATTAGCGATACCGGTGTAAAATCGACCCGCAAGCATAGCCCGACCGAAAGGCCGGGGGGCGACGTGATGTCCAGGGCCGCAAGGCCTAAAAGCTCGCGCCAGTTTCGCTACTGGTTTCTAGCCCCCGGCTGCCGCGGCTGATCCGCGGTACGGCCCTAGAAGGCCAAATAGCGAGCAAACCACCATGACAATCGAACGACCGATGTTTCCCCAGCGGGAAATCGAAACCTATGAACCCTTTGCCACCCCAGACGCCTTCTGCGAGGCGCTGGTGCGTATAGAGCGGATCGGCTCATGCCGGCGGCTCGTTTTCGCCGTAACCGATCACAGCGCCCCCGGAAGGCCGGCAAGGGCCGTAGTCGCGAAGCTGGTGGTGCCGGCCGAACTCATGGCCGAACTGGCGCAGATGATCGCGGCCGATCGTCCCGAGCCGGGTACCGCGTTCGCCCGTCTTCCCGTCGACGCTGTAGCGCACTGAGGGGGCAATCATCATGAAATCGACTCACGAATCCAGCAGCAGCGCCGGCAGGGGCAGGGCCACCGTCACACGGAGACTAGCCATGAACATGATCGTAAAGGCAGCCGCCCTGGCTTCAGCAGCAACCGCGGTCTCGGCATCGCCGACCGAGAGGCCATCGGCGGACGCCGCCCTGTTGGAAATGGAAGAAAGGATATTCGAGCACAAGGAGGCCGCCCAAGCGATCAATCCCGAGTTGGATCGACTGCGTGCAATATGGGAAGGCGAGTCGCTGCGGCTTTTCGATGAAGCCCGCGCCCTGGTCGGCGATGTCGTCGAAACAGAGGATCAGCTACGTCAGCGCTACGCGCAGGTGGATGCCATGCCGGAATGTATCGAGCACAAGCGATTGCTTGATCTGCAAGACACTCACTGGGACTCCGCCGACGAACTTGTCAGCAGGATGTGGGCACTCCCAGCCCAAACACCCGAAGGCAGGCGCTCCAAACTTCTCGTTCTGCTAGGCTATATCATGGACGAGTTTTGGCGCCACCAAGACGACCACCATAAAACCAGCTACGAAATCAAGCGCGCGCGCGCCCTGATGATCGAGTTCGTTGGGGGGGAGCCATCGGCGCAGTTACGAGATCAGTTCTCCTAAGCCTAGTTCTCGGCCGCCTGGATAGCCCAAGCAGCCCGCCGGTTCACGCCGGCGGGTTTTCTAAAATTTTAGAGTGACGATGAGGCGCGAGGGCGCCGGTTCATATCCAGTCCATTATATCCAGTCCATTGGTATCCGGCGCTAGTCGCAGAGAGGCAATCCATTCTGCCAGAAGCAACGAAACGACCAGGCCGACGCCGCAAAAGATAACGATGGTTTTTAGCATTTCGACGTCAACCTGAGTTCCAGACGCGCGCGAAAGAGCTCTTGCGATAGCAGTCATTTGCAACCTTCAATTTTCAAACCCAGGGATGTGGGGCCAGTTTGGCGCTGATAGCTGATTCCCTGCGGCGGCATATGTGAACCAGATCACTAATCAAGCGATAGCCGAAGGCGCGAAAGTCGCCATGGGATGGGGCTCGGCAATCGTCCGGGACGATGAGAGGTGAGGGCGCCGGTTCACGCCGGCGGGTTTTTGTTTGCCGCGATCAGATCAGAACCATTCGCACTAACGCGCAGGCGCTAAACCCCAAGTTTACACTTTTTTGGGCGCTAAACTGGTAATAGGGTGGAAGCATGGCTCGTCGGGAATCATCAAGCGTAGTGGTCTCTGCTTTTACGGAGGATCACGTTGAGCGTCTGACGGGCGTCAGTCAGCGCCAGCTTCGCTATTGGGACCGGACAGGTTTCTTTGTTCCGAGCCTGGCATATGAGGATCGCCGGTCGCCTTACAGTAGGCTGTATTCGTTTCGCGACATTGTTTCCCTGAAGATCGTTAGCGCTCTGCGGAACGATGCGAACGTTCCGCTTCCACACCTTCGAGACGTGAAAGAGAAGCTTGCGCATCTTGGTGATGATCTTTGGGCAACGACAACCCTCTATGTCCTCAATCGCCGGGTGATCTTTGACAGTCCCGATATGGACAGGAGAGAAGAGGTCGTTTCCGGACAAGTCATGCTTCAGATTCCGCTTAAGGTGGTCTCAGGTAGTACGGAAGAGGCTGTTAAAGCACTCCGTAAGCGTGAAGACACGGCAATCGGTAAGATTGAGCGTCGGAAAAATATTGCCCATAATCAGGCCGTCATCGCCGGGACACGGATCCCGGTGCGAAGCGTAAAGGCGTTTGCCGACGCTGGATATTCGGTCGAGCAAATTCAAAAAGAATATCCCACGCTGACCGCTGAGGATATCAAGGCCGCCATCGCATTCGAGGCTGCTGCTGCTTGACGCTCCGGCGCCCACAGCTTCGAACCTTTTTAGATGCAGGCGTTCCCGATTCAGTTGGTGACATCTTCCGTAACCACGGACACGCCGTGATCTTACACAGAGAGGCTTTGCCGGAAAAATCCACGGATGCGGTCGTTTGTGCGACCGCTCTGGCGAATGATGCCATTCTTGTCGCCATCGACGGGGATATGAAAACGTTCGCGAAGCGGTTCGGCATAAGTCAGGGCAGCACTCGATTCGCCCGGCTAAACATCGTTCGGTTATGTTGCAATGAAGTGATGTCAGCAAAGCGACTTGAGCAAGCGATGTCATTCGTGGAGCATGAATGGGTAATCAGTGAAAAGAAGAAGGCCAGTCGCTTATGGGTCGAGATTGGTCCGCATTCTTTGAAGAGCAATCGGTAGGTAAGGCTTTTGAGTGTACGTTGAAGTGTACGTTCTTCGTGCTTGTTTCTAGAATGTACAGCAAAAACAATATGATAATTTGGTATCTGGCGGAGCCGGAGGGATTCGAACCCTCGATAGGGCTTTACAACCCTATAACGGTTTAGCAAACCGCCGCCTTCAGCCACTCGGCCACAGCTCCGTAAGGGCCGATATGCCCGACGCGGGGGCCCGCCGCAAGCGGCAGATTCAGGTCGCGCTGCGGCCATTTGGTGGCGTTGCCGCCCCAGGCGCTGCGCGCAAACGAATCCCGCACGCCACGGCGCTGTTTTGCAGGCTTTTGCGCAAGGCCGCGCAATATCGGGGTGTTGCGTGGTCTAGGCGCCGATAGCTCGACGGGGCGAAGAATCGACGTTGCCGCCAAGGCGATGTTTTCGAAGCGCGACACGCTTTCTCATTGGGAGTGCGCGATTCGCGACGCCATTCGGGTTTCCGTGCGCCAAATAAAAGCATTTGGACCCCGAAAATATGGGTTTTTGCAATTTCCGCGGGCGCACCACCGAACCGCTGAATGGCGGTACAAGACCGAAACAGCGGGCCGCATCCCGCGAGCCTTTCATATGGGTCGCGATTGGGCTGCCCGTTGATCGCGCCTGCGCGGTGCATTTCGCGCGTAATACGGAACTTTCAAAAACATCTTTAGAAAACAATGACTTGCAGTGAAAGTACGATCATGACTTCGTTATTTGTACAACGCCATCCGGAAAAGGCGCGGAGTGAGGCGCTTCAGAGCGGTTCCTTCATTGCGGGGTGATCCTGATCGTCTGATCCAACTCTAGGAGAACCCCCGGGAGGAAACTGCCCGGAGTTTTTCGTTGTTGATGGCTTGCCCGGCCAAGTATGATCGCCCGTTCCGCCAGACTATGCGGTTTGCGCTCGCCGCAATTTTGGGTGCTCAGGGCCCTGCATGCGGCTAATCGGCGGCAACGGCGAGCCTGGTGGCGGGGTCGCCTGGCGTCCGGCTATTCGATGCTGGCACCGCGCCGCAGGTCCGCCTCGATCTGGAGCCGCGTGCCGCCGCCGAACCGCGCCCGATAGACCTGCAAATTCTCCATGATCCGCTGCACGTAGTTCCGCGTCTCGGAGAATGGAATCAGTTCGACCCAGTCGACCGCGTCGACCTTGGGATCGCGCGGATCGCCATAGCGGTCGACCCATTTCTTGACGCTGCCGCGGCCGGCATTATAGGCGGCGAAGGTCATGATGTAGGAGCCGCGGTAGTCCTCGAGCAGGCCGCCGAGTTCGGCCGCGCCAAGTGCTGCGTTGTAGACCGGATCGGTTTTCATCCGGCTGAGGTCGAAGCTGACGCCGGCCCGCTTGCAGACATAGCGGCCGGCATCGGGCGTCACCTGCATCAGCCCGTAGGCTTGCGCCGGCGAGACCACGGCCGGATTGAACGCGCTCTCCTGGCGGGCGATCGCGTAGACGATGCTTTGCTCGATTTCCGGCCCGAACTGCTTGAACGGCGGGATGCCATTGACGGGATAGGCGTAGAAATCGAACGGCAGGCCGCGATTGAGCGCGGCCTTGCCGACCAGCAGCATGCCGCGGGCATCGTGGTAGCGCGACGTCAGTTCGCCGAGCCCGACCAGGGCGTCGGGGTCGCCGTTCTCGCCCATGTCGGCAAAAATCGGAATCGCGATCTCGCGCTCGTCGAGTTCATAGAGCAATTGCACCGCACGCACGATCTCCAGCCGCTCGGCCGCGCGACCGCGGGGGACGCTATTCAATTCGATCTGCGGCAGACCGAGCTTCGCCCGGGCCAGCTGGCCATAGTAGCTGGTCGATTGCTCGGCGGCTCGGGTGTAGGCTGCGCGGGCTTCCTGGGCGCGGCCGGCCGCTTCCGCCGCACGGCCCTGCCAATAGCCGCCGCGCGCGAGCGCGGTCGGGTTCACGCTGCCGACGCCGATCCGCGCAAAATGCTGAGCCGCCGTCGCCGGATCGTTGAGGAAACGCAGCGCGATCCAGCCCGACGTGAATTCCTGCTCGGTCTTGTAGATGTCGCGCGCGGGAAGGGCGGCGTCCCTGGCAATCAGATAGGCGGTGCGATGTTCGCCGGTATCAATCATCTTGCGCGCCAGCAGCCGCCGCTCGATCCACCATTCGTCGACATTGTAGAGCCGGGCCGCGTCCTTCGGCGCGCTCATCATCAGTTGCGCGGCCTCCGCAAATTTCTCCTCACGCCGAAGCAACTGGATCTTTGCGAAGATGTAGCCGGTGTCGCCATGCAGCTCGCGCGGCACCGCTTCGAGCAGGGCCCTGCTGTTGGAGGCTTTTCTGTTCGACGCGATGCGCGCCTTGGCCAACGCGACATAGCCGGCGCCCAGCCGTTTTGCGGCCCGCAGGCCTGCGGCCTCCTGCTCGTTGCTGTAGAGCAGCGTATCCATCCGCGCCTTGTGATCGCCCGCCGTCAGCAGCGCGCCGAACAGATCGAGCGCGGTGCTCTCGGTATCCTCCGACATCGGATCGTTGCGCCAGGCCTCGCGTACCAGCCGTTCCGCATTGGCCCGATCGCCGCGCGCGATCATGACCCGTGCCAGCGAGAACCGGCCCTTGGCCGACACCGGCGATTCGTTTTCGAACCACGACCACACAGTGGCGTCGTCGCGATGATCATCCCACAGGGCTGCTTCGATGCGCCGGCGCAGGAAGGTTTGCGAGGGCCAGCTCGGATTGGCTGACAGGAAAGCTCGATAACGTTCGAACGATGCACCATTATCGTCGCTGCGCAGGATCAGCCATTCCGCGAGTTTTCTGGCGACCGGATCCGATATTGCGGCTTCCGCCTGCGTTGCGTCCGCAGGCTTGTGCTTGCGGACCAGCTCAATGACATTTTCCAGCGCATCGGTGTCGGCTTGCGACGTCGACGTCGTCGCGGCCACCGCCGCCGCGGCGATGGGTTTGCGCGCCGGCGGCAAGGCTGCATGCTGGCGCGTCGCGGGAGCCAATGGCGCAGCGGTCGCCGGGGCGGGCGCGATATTGGTCGCCGCCGTCTTTGCGCCGGGCACAGATTTCGGAACCGCGTTGCGGGCAATCGGCCGTGGTTTTGGCAGTGGAACCTTCGGCTTGGCCCAAGCGTCGCCTGCGATTGCGGTCAAGCCGACCGCCAGCGCCAGACTCGTCGCCAGTGCGGTCGATCGCAAAGCGGCTGCACGGGCGAAACGGGTCACGGGTTTCCTTTGCGGCGGCGAATCATTCAATCACTGAAGCGTTAGGTCTATTTGATTGAATATGTGGACAAAATGGTAAAAAACATCACAGCTGGCGATGTTTGCGCCAGCACCACGGCAAAATCGCGGCCGGGGGTGGATCGGCTCGGCCCTTTCGCGGGATCGCCAGACCCGATATGAATTGGCGCTACACAGCGTTTTCCAGCGAGGTTCGCGCCAAGAAAGCGTGTCGAAACAAACTTTACGGTCCGTGCCGTCAAATCGCGCGTTAGGAGGAAGTCCATGGCAGCCAAGACGAAATTCCGGGGTTCATTCACCGCCTTGGTCACGCCATTCAAGAACGGCTCGCTCGACGAGGCGGCCTTCCGCGGCCTGGTCAATTGGCAAATCTCCGAGGGGACCAACGGTCTGGTTCCGGTCGGCACCACCGGCGAAAGCCCGACCGTCAGTCACGACGAGCACAAGCGCGTGGTCGAGTGGTGCATCGAAGAGGCCAAGGGCCGGGTGCCCGTGATCGCCGGCGCCGGCTCCAATTCGACCAAGGAAGCGATCGAGCTGGCCCAGCACGCCGAGAAGGCGGGGGCGGACGCGGTGCTGGTGGTGACGCCGTATTACAACAAGCCGACCCAGGAAGGCATGTACCAGCACTTCAAGGCCATCAACGACGCCATCGGCATTCCCATCATCATCTACAACATTCCGCCGCGCTCGGTGATCGACATGTCGGTCGATACCATGACGCGGTTGTTCGAACTGAAGAACATCGCCGGCGTCAAGGATGCGACCGCCAGCATGGTGCGGGTATCGCAGCAGCGCGCGGCGATGGGCGAGGATTTCAACCAGCTCTCGGGCGAGGATGCCACGGTGCTCGGCTACATGGCGCATGGCGGCCATGGCTGCATTTCGGTGACCTCGAACGTGGCACCCCGGCTGTGCGCGGAGTTTCACGCCGCCTGGCAAAAGGGCGATGTCGCCACCGCGCTCAAGCTGCATGACAAGCTGATGCCGCTGCACACCAATCTCTTCATCGAATCCAATCCGGCGCCGGTGAAATATGCGCTCTCGCTGCTCGGCAAGATGGACGAAAAGCTGCGGCTGCCGATGGTGCCGGTGACGGAGCCGACCCGGGTCGCCGTGCGCAGCGCCATGGTACATGCCGGCCTGATCAACTGAGACCGGGCCGCCAGGCAAGACGTCGCTGATCAGAATACGTCAAAGAGGCGTCCAGCATGTTGAAGGAATTCCGCGAATTCGCCATGAAGGGCAACGTCGTCGACCTCGCGGTCGCCGTCATCATCGGTGCGGCCTTCGGCGCGATCGTGACCTCGCTGGTTGGCGACATCATCATGCCGATCATCGGCGCGATCACCGGCGGTCTGGATTTTTCCAACTATTTCACCGGACTTTCAACGAAAGTAACGGCGACGAATCTGGCCGACGCCAAGAAGCAGGGCGCGGTGCTGGCGTGGGGCAATTTCCTGACGCTGACGATCAATTTCCTCATCATCGCCTTTGTGCTGTTCATGGTCATCAAGGCAATGAGCGCGCTGAAACGCAAGGATGAAGCAGCGCCCGCCGCACCGCCGAAGCCGACCCGCCAGGAAGAACTGCTGACCGAGATCCGCGATCTCCTCAAGAAGGCTTGACGTGGCCGAGAAGAAAGAGCGCCCAATTAAGGTTGTCGCCGAAAACCGCAAGGCGCGGTTCAACTATGCGATCGAGGACACTATCGAGACCGGCATTGCGCTGACCGGCACCGAGGTCAAATCGATCCGCAACGGCAAGACCACGATCGCGGAATCCTATGCCGATACCAAGGACGGCGAGATCTGGCTGATCAACGCCAATATTCCGGAATATCTGCAGGCCAACCGTTTCAACCACGAGCCGAAGCGGCCGCGCAAATTGCTGCTGCACCGAAAGCAGATCAACAAGCTGATGGGCGCGGTCGACCGCGACGGCATGACGCTGATCCCGCTAAAACTCTATTTCAACGAGCGTGGCCGTGCCAAGCTTCTGCTGGCGGTTGCCAAGGGCAAGAAGCTGCACGACAAGCGCGAGACGGAAAAGAAACGCGACTGGGGTCGGGAAAAAGGCCGCCTGATGCGGGCGCGGGGATAGTGGTTATCCGTCATTGCGAGCCACCGGGTCGCGCGAACGCGCGCCCGATGACAGGCTCCGCGAAGCAATCCATGGTGCCGCAAGGATGGATTGCTTCGTCGCAAGTGCTCCTCGCAATGACGACCGATGGAGAATTGCGAAATGAACCAGAAAAACCTGCTCGAAGTCGACTGGAGCAAGATCCCGGCGCCGACCGACGATGGCGCGGCGGCGCATCTTGTCGGCATGACGATCCCGCAGCTTCCCCTGATGGCCACCGACGATTCTTCGGTGACGCTGTCGGCGCTGCCGGGCCGGACGGTCGTGTTCGCCTATCCCCGCACCGGCGAGCCCGGCAAGATCAGCCTGGTCGATGATTGGGACATGATCCCGGGCGCACGCGGCTGCACGCCGCAAACCTGCTCGTTCCGCGATCTCTATGCCGAACTCAAGGCCGCCGGCGCGAGCCAGGTGTTCGGCCTGTCGACGCAAAGCAACGCCTACCAGACCGAGATGGCCTCACGGCTGCATCTGCCGTTCCCGGTGCTGTCGGATGAGAAGCTGGCGCTGACCCGCGCGCTGAATTTGCCGACCATGGCGGTCGCGGGCCTGACGCTGATCAAGCGGCTGGCACTGATCGTCGATAACGCGCGCATTGCCCATGTGTTCTATCCGGTGTTTCCGCCCGACCGCAACGCCGGCGACGTGCTGGCGTGGCTGAAGGACAATCCGGTGCGGGCTTAGCTCAAATCCGCTCGCACTTTCGCAAACACGCTCCGAAACATGTCCGGCGTCAGCACCCGCGTGTTGGTGTTGTAACGCGAGCAATGATAGCTGTCGTACAGCTTGATGGTGCCGGCCGGATGGATCGCGCCGTGCCCGAACGGTGCTGCCGAATTGCGCAGGCTCAGCGCCTTGAGCGTCGATTCATGCGCGATGCGGCCGAGCGCCACGATCGCGCGAAGCTTTGGCATGGTGGCGATCGTGGCCGACAGGAATTGCCGGCAGGTGTTGATCTCGACCGGCAGCGGCTTGTTCTGCGGCGGCACGCAGCGCACCGCGTTGCTGATCCGGCAATCGACCAGCCTCAAGCCGTCGTCAGGCCGCGCCTGGTAAATGCCCTCGGCAAAGCCGTATTCGAGCAGGGTCGCATAAAGCAGGTCGCCGGCGTAGTCGCCGGTGAAAGGACGTCCCGTTCGATTGGCACCCTGCAGGCCGGGCGCGAGGCCGACGATCAACAACCGCGCGGCGGGATCGCCGAACGAGGTCACCGGTGAATTGAACCAGCCCGGTTCGCGCGCCCGCGCTTGCTTGCGAAAGTCGGCAAGCCGCGGGCAGAGCGGGCAGTTGCGATCGGGTTCGAGGGGAAGGGGGGCTGCGCCGGAAAGCCGTCCCCGGCGCGCCGGATCGTTCTCAGTCCTCGAATTCGTCGTCATCGGACCGTGGCGCCATGGTGGTCGCGCGCTGCAGGAATTGCGGCGCGTGATGACGCGGCTCGCGCGGGGCGGGGCGCTCGGAGGGGTCGCGGCCGAGCTTGGACTGCAGTTCGACCAGGTCGGTGAAGACGTCGGCCTGGCGTCGCAGTTCGTCGGCGATCATCGGCGGCTGGCTTGAAATCGTGGAAATCACGGTCACGCGGACGCCGCGTCGCTGCACGGCTTCCACCAGCGAGCGGAAATCGCCATCGCCAGAGAACAGCACCATCTGGTCGACATGCTCGGCGAGTTCCATGGCATCGACCGCAAGCTCGATGTCCATATTGCCCTTCACCTTGCGGCGGCCGGAGGCGTCGATGAATTCCTTGGTCGCCTTGGTGACGACGGTGTAGCCGTTGTAGTCGAGCCAGTCGATCAAGGGACGGATCGAGGAATATTCCTGATCCTCGATGATCGCGGTGTAGTAGAACGCGCGCACCAAAGTCCCGCGGCTCTGGAATTCCTTGAGAAGACGCTTGTAGTCGATGTCGAAGCCGAGCGTTTTGGCAGTTGCGTAGAGGTTGGCGCCATCGATAAAGAGCGCGATCTTGTTGGAAACAGGTGACATCAAGGGTTTCTCGCGTTGTTGTTAACGTTATTGGCGCAGCGGCAGTCAACCGCGCGCACTTTCCAGTCGTGCTGCCTAAAGTTCAGTGAATCTTTCCCCACGACAATCACCACCGCAATTATGGTGAGGCGAGGGCGAAAAACCTAGTCTTTTGACAATGCAATGAAGAGTTTTGCTTGTCCCGGGCGGTACTTCGCCGCGTCTGGACGCTCCGGCCTTCTGGCCCCACCGGTGGGTTAGCAGAGCCCTCCGGGAAGGCAAATCACAAATTTGGTCTTGCGAAACGGCCCTTACCCCTATAACTACCCCCTATAACCGACATCTTGGCCCCATTTAACGGAGCGACAGTCTATGGCGCGCGTCACCGTGGAAGATTGCATTGATAAGGTCGACAACCGGTTCGACCTGGTCCTGCTGGCAGCGCATCGCGCCCGTATGATCTCGTCCGGGTCGCAACTTACGGTTGATCGGGATAACGACAAGAATCCTGTCGTATCGCTTCGGGAAATCGCCGACTCCTCGATTTCGCCGGAAGATCTGCGTGAGGAACTGGTTCATTCCCTGCAGAAGTTCGTCGAGGTCGACGAGCCTGAGCCCGATACTGTGCCTTTGATCGGCTCGGCCGGCGCCAGCGTCGACGCCGACGACACCGAAGTGGCGGTCGAGCGCATGACCGAGGAAGAGCTTTTGAAGGGCCTCGAGGGCCTGGCGCCGCCGGAAGAGCAGCCCGAAGAGGACGAGTAAGCCCGTTCGGAGGGTCTCCAGACTACCCGATTTGCCAAAGGCCCGGACATTTGTCCGGGCCTTTGCTTTTGTTGACATTATTGCGGTTACGATGCGTCCTTGACGAGCGAAATTTGGCTTTTTGAGCGTTTCTGCACCTCGCGGGGTGCTGCTTCGCACGAAAACGCACTAGGTTAAGTCGTGAAGCGGACCCATTCGGTCCACGCGGATGAAGGCAGTGATTCGATGGCGTATTGGCGCCGCACCCCCCGGCAGATGCAGGCCGCGACCGAATCGGTCGCCGTGGCGCCCGCGTCGCCTGTGGGGGAGAAGGCCGCCAAACCCCCGCGTTCGCGCATGATGCGGCAATACGATCTGGTGGAGCGCGTCAGGTCGTATAATCCGGACACCAACGAAGACCTGCTGAACCGCGCCTATGTCTACGCCATGAAGGCGCATGGCACGCAGACCCGGGCGTCGGGCGATCCCTATTTCTCGCATCCGCTCGAGGTCGCGGCGATCCTCACCAACCTCAAGCTAGACGATGCCACCATCGTGGCGGCCCTGCTGCACGACACCATCGAGGATACCGAGGCGACGCGCGCCGAGATCGACACCATCTTCGGCCACGAAATCGGCGCGCTGGTCGAGGGGCTGACCAAGTTGAAGCGGCTGGAGCTGGTTTCGCGCGAGGCCAAGCAGGCCGAGAATCTGCGCAAGCTCCTGCTCGCGATCGCCCAGGACGTCCGCGTCCTGCTGATCAAGCTCGCCGATCGCCTGCACAATATGCGGACGCTGGAATTCGTGCCGCACGCCTCGCGCCGCCGCATCGCCGAGGAGACCCTCGACATCTACGCCCCGCTCGCCGGCCGCATGGGTATGCAGGAGATGCGCGAAGAGCTCGAGGATCTCTCGTTCCATACGCTCGATCCGGAAGCCTATGCGGTGGTGATGCAACGGCTGGATTCCCTGGCCGAGCGCAATCGCAACCTGATCGGCGAGATCGAAAGCCAGCTCTCCAAGAATCTGCAGAAGAACGGCATCACCGCCCGCGTCTATGGCCGCCGCAAACAGCCGTTTTCGATCTGGACCAAGATGGAGCGCAAGTCGGTCGGCTTCGAGCAATTGTCCGACATCTACGGCTTTCGCGTCGTGATACCCGATGTCGAAGCCTGCTACCGCGCGCTCGGCGTCGTGCATACGACCTGGCCGGTGGTGCCGGGGCGTTTCAAGGACTACATCTCGACGCCGAAGCAGAACGACTATCGTTCGCTCCACACCACCGTGATCGGGCCCGGCAAGCAGCGCGTCGAACTGCAGATTCGTACCGAGGAAATGAACCAGATCGCGGAATTCGGCATCGCTGCGCACGCTTTCTACAAGGATGGCGTCGGTTCGCCGACCGAGTTGCTTAATCGAGAATCCAACGCCTTTGCCTGGCTGCGGCACACCGTCGGGATCTTGTCGGAAAGCGCCAATCCGGAAGAGTTTCTGGAACACACCAAGCTCGAATTGTTCCACGACCAGGTGTTCTGCTTCACGCCGAAGGGTAAATTGATCGCGCTGCCGCGTCAGGCCAATGTGATCGACTTCGCCTATGCCGTGCACACTGACGTCGGCAACTCCGCGGTCGGCTGCAAGATCAACGGCAAGTTCGCGCCGTTGTCCTCCGAACTGCAGAACGGCGACGAGGTCGAGGTGTTGACCTCGCAGGCGCAGTCGGCGCCGCCGTCGGCGTGGGAATCGCTCGCGGTGACCGGCAAGGCGCGGGCGGCGATCCGCCGCGCGACCCGCACCGCGGTACGCGATCAATATGCGGGGCTCGGCCGCCGCATCGTTGACAGGCTGTTTGCCCGCGCCAAGATCGAATATGCCGACGACAAGCTGAAGGGCGCGCTTCCCCGGCTGGCGCGCGCCTCGATCGAAGACGTGATGGCGTCCGTCGGGCGCGGCGAACTCAAGGCCTCCGACGTCGCCCGCGCGATGTACCCGGACTACAAGGAAGAACGGCTGGTGCGGTATGGCGCCAAGAAAAGCCTCGCGGTCAAACTGAAGCTGAAGGCGGATCCCCATCATCCGGCGCGTGCCGCATCGGTGATCCCCGTGCGCGGCATCAATTCCGATCTGCCGGTCAAATTCGCGCCGAACGGCGGCGCGGTGCCGGGCGACCGCATCGTCGGCATCGTGACCCCGGGCGAGGGGATTACGATCTATCCGATCCAGGCGCCGGCGCTGAGGGATTTTGAGGAAGAGCCGGAGCGCTGGCTCGACGTGCGCTGGGATATCGACGAGACCATGCCGCAGCGCTTCCCGGCGCGCATCAAGGTCGACAACGTCAACGAGCCCGGAAGCCTGGCCCAGGTCGCCACCGTGATCGCGGAACATGACGGCAATATCGACAACATCAGCATGTCACGCCGCTCGCCCGATTTCACCGAACTGACCATCGATCTCGAGGTTTATGACCTCAAGCATCTCAGCGCTATTATCGCCCAGTTGCGCGCCAAGGCCGTCGTCGCACGGGTCGAGCGTGTCAATGGATAAAACCGGAGCCCTCATGGTGAGGAGGCGCTCTTGCGCCGTCTCGAACCATGAGGTCACAATATCTCTTATCCTCCGAGACGCGGCGAAGACGTCGCACCTCAGGATGAGGAAGCGCCGATAACTCTGAATATCCACGAGCCCGCCATGCCCAAAGGTCCTCCGCTCCGCCTCGGAGTAAATGTCGATCACGTCGCTACCCTGCGCAACGCGCGGGCAGGCGAGCGGCCGGATCCGGTCCGCGCCGCGCTGGCCGCGATCGAGGCCGGCGCCGACGGCATCACCGCGCATCTGCGCGAGGATCGCCGCCACATCCGCGACAACGACATGGCGCGGCTGAAGGCCGAAATCTCGAAACCACTGAATTTCGAGATGGCCGCGACCGAGGACATGCTGAAAATCTCGCTCGCCACCAGGCCGCATGCGGTGTGCCTGGTTCCCGAGCGCCGCGCTGAGCTCACCACCGAGGGCGGGCTCGACGTGGTCGGGCAGCACAACGCGCTGGCGCCCTACATCGCCCGGCTGAACGAAGCCGGCATCCGGGTGTCGCTGTTCATCTCCGCCGAACCGCAACAGATCGAGATGGCGGCGAAGCTGCGGGCGCCTGTGATCGAAATCCATACCGGCGGCTGGTGCGACGCCGTGGTCGATGGCCACACGGCGAAGGTCGAAACCGAATGGCAGCGCATCGTCAGTGGCGCGCGGTTGGCGCGCTCTGCCGGGTTGGAGGTCCATGCCGGCCACGGCCTCGACTACAAGACCGCCGAGACCATTGCCGGCCTGCCCGAAATCGCGGAGTTGAACATCGGTTACTTCATGATCGGGGAGGCGCTGTTTGTCGGCATCGGCGAAACCGTCCGCATGATGCGCGCGGCGATGGATCGCGGCCGCAAGAGCCATATGGGCAAGGCATGATCCTCGGCATCGGCTCCGACCTGATCGACATCACCCGCGTCGCCAAGGTGATCGAGCGCCACGGCGACCGCTTCCTCGACCGTATTTTCACCGACGCCGAGCGCGCCAAGGCCGCGCGCCGCGCCAATAGCGAGAAAATGGTGGTGGCGACCTATGCCAAGCGGTTTGCCGCCAAGGAGGCCTGTTCCAAGGCGCTCGGGACCGGTATCCGCCGGGGCGTCTGGTGGCGGGATATGGGGGTGGTGAACCTGCCCGGCGGCCGCCCGACCATGCAACTGACCGGCGGGGCGCTGGCCCGGCTCGAGGCGATGACCCCTCCGGGCTTTGAGGCGCGGATCGACCTTTCGATCACCGACGATTGGCCCCTGGCGCAGGCTTTCGTCATAATTTCGGCGGTCGCGTCCGGCAAATCGTGACGCTCGCAGCCGTTGCGGTGAGCGGATCGAGCCAAAACTAAAAATCGTAGATTTATCAAAGGATTGGCAAGTTTTTACCGGGCGATTGATTGCGCGTCCGCGAACAACCGTCTAAAACGCCGCAGCGACAATATCGAGCCAGGGCGGATTCGGGTTTGCGCCGGAATTTGCCTTCAACATCAGAATCAAGACCATTTTCCTGACGCGAACGGCAAGCGCTTCGCGGGAGGAAAACGTTCTGCCACCATGCGGCGAGAGCGCGCAGGATTTGGGAAAGCAATGAGCGTGACAACAGGGACCAAATCCGAGAGCGGCTTGGGTGAAACCATCCGTGTCGTCATCCATGCCCTGCTGATTGCGCTGGTGATCCGCACCTTCCTGTTCCAGCCCTTCAACATTCCCTCAGGCTCGATGAAGGCGACGCTGCTGGTCGGCGACTATCTTTTCGTGTCGAAATATTCGTACGGCTACAGCCATTATTCGATTCCGTTCTCGCCGCCGCTGTTCTCCGGGCGCATCTTCGGTTCGGAGCCGAACCGGGGCGATATCGTCGTGTTCCGCCTGCCGAAGGATGATTCCACCGACTACATCAAGCGCGTGATCGGCCTGCCGGGCGACCGCATCCAGATGAAGGACGGGCTGCTCTACATCAACGATGTGCCGGTCAAGCGCGAACGCCTGAGCGATTTCATCGGCGAGGACCCCTGCGGTTCGGAGGCCACGGCGCGGGTGAAGCGCTGGAAGGAGACGCTACCGAACGGCGTCAGCTACGAATCGCTGGATTGCGTCGACAATGGCTTCTACGACAACACCATCGTCTACACCGTACCGCCCGGCCATTTCTTCATGATGGGCGACAATCGCGATAACTCGCAGGATAGTCGCGTACTGGCCGCGGTCGGCTATGTGCCGTTCGAGAATATCGTCGGTCGGGCGCAGATGATCTTCTTCTCCATTGCCGAGGGCGAACACGCCTGGATGTTCTGGCGCTGGCCGACCGCGGTGCGCTGGAATCGCATATTCTCAATCGTGCGATGAACGACGAAACGCCCGTCATCCAGGAGTCCCCCACGTCCGGCGAGCCGAGCCCTCCTGATGCCGGCGACGCTGCCGTGCCCAAGAAGAAGCGCGGCAAGGCCGGCGCCAAGGCCGCGGCTGCCGCCACCGCGGCGCTCGAGGCGCGGATCGGGCACAAATTCGCCGATCCCTTGCTGCTGGCCACCGCGTTCACCCACGTATCGGCGCTGAAGCCGGCCCGCAGCCGTGGGGAGAGCTATCAGCGCCTGGAATTTCTTGGCGACCACGTGCTCGGCCTGATCGTTTCCGACATGCTCTATCGCGCGTTTCCGAACGCCGACGAAGGCGAGTTGTCGAAGCGGCTGGCCGATCTCGTGCGCAAGGAGAGCTGCGCCGACGTCGCGAAATCTCTCGGCCTGGTCGACGACATCAAGCTCGGCCAGGTCGGCGCCAGCGCGAGTGCAAGGTTGCGCAAATCCGTACTCGGCGACATCTGCGAAGCGCTGATCGGGGCGATCTTTCTCGACGGCGGCTATCAGGCGGCGGCGCAATTCGTCGAACGCAACTGGCTCGAGCGGATGCGCAAGCCGCGGCGGCCGCTGCGCGATCCCAAGACGGTGTTGCAGGAATGGGCGCAGAGCAAGGGGATGCCGACGCCGGTCTATCGCGAAGTCGAGCGCACTGGACCGCATCATGATCCGCAATTCCGTGTCGCCGTGGAACTGCCGGGACTCGCGCCGGCCGAAGGGCTCGGCGGCAGCAAGCGCGCGGCCGAAAAGGTCGCTGCCTCCGTCATGATCGAACGCGAAGGCGTGAAATAATGAATGAAACTGACGCGACGGCTGCAGTCGCGACGCGCTGCGGGTTCGTGGCGCTGATCGGCGCCCCCAATGTCGGCAAATCCACGCTGGTCAATGCGCTGGTCGGCTCCAAGGTCACGATCGTCTCGCGCAAGGTGCAGACGACGCGGGCGCTGATCCGCGGCATCGTCATCGAGGACAATGCGCAGATCATCCTGGTCGATACGCCCGGCATCTTCTCGCCGAAGCGCCGGCTCGATCGCGCCATGGTGTCGACGGCCTGGAGCGGGGCGCATGACGCCGATCTGGTCTGCGTGCTGCTCGACGCCAAGGCCGGGATCGACGAGGAGGCCGAGGCGATCCTGGCAAAACTCGCGACCGTAAAACATCCAAAAATCCTGGTGCTGAACAAGATCGACCTGATCCCGCGCGAGAAATTGCTGGCGCTGGCGCAGACCGCCAACGACCGTATGACGTTCGAAAACACCTTTATGATCTCGGCGCTGTCGGGCGATGGCGTCGGCGATCTCCGCCAAACGCTCGCCAAAATGGTGCCGCCGGGGCCGTTCCACTATCCCGAAGACCAGATGTCGGACGCGCCGATGCGGCATCTGGCGGCCGAGATCACGCGCGAGAAGATCTACCGGCAACTGCACCAGGAACTGCCGTATCAATCCACCGTCGAAACCGACAGCTGGACCGAGCGCAAGGACAAGTCGATCCGCATCGAGCAGACGATTTTTGTCGAGCGCGAGAGCCAGCGCAAGATCGTGCTCGGCAAGGGCGGCGCCACCATCAAGTCGATCGGCGCGGATTCGCGCAAGGAAATTGCCGAGATCGTCGGCGTTCCCGTGCATCTGTTCCTGTTCGTCAAAGTGCGCGAGAACTGGGGCGACGACCCCGACCGCTACAGCGAAATGGGACTGGACTTCCCCAAGGAATAACCTGGGAATAACAAGGAAATGACCGGCTCTCGATGAACGTACCCAAGAACGTAGTGTGGTTTGAAGTACTGCTGTACCTGTCGCTGACGCTGGACGCGCTGTCGGTCGCGTTCGACGATCGGACGCCGACCGCCGAAATGACCGAACAGATGATCACGGTGGCAACCGTGATTTACGCGCTCCTGATCCTGCTGCTGGTTTATTTCGTCTGGCTCGCCGCCCAACGGCGAAAGAACTGGCCGCGCTGGGCGTTGGCCACGGCTCTGGTACTGTCGGTTATCTCGCTGGCGCAGATGATCGGCGACAAGGGCGTGGAACTCAGTAGTGGCATCGAGGTCGTGTCCTGCGCGCTGACCGCGGCGGGGCTCTATTTCTCCTTCACCGGCGACGCGCAGGGCTGGTTCAACGCGTAGTGGTTGTTCCACCGTCATTCCGGGGCGATGCGAAGCATCGAACTACGATGTGCAATTGCCCATCGGAGAATCTCGAGATTCCGGGTTCGCATCTTCGATGCGCCCCGGAATGACAGTGGTGAGACGGCTGCGCCTTCCGCCGGAATCCTGTAAACTCCACCCCATGGAATGGACCGACGAAGGCATCGTGCTCGGGGTGCGGCGGCATGGCGAATCCTCCGCCATTGTCGAACTGCTGACGCGCGCCCACGGCCGTCACCTCGGCCTGGTGCGCGGTGGTTCGAGCAAACGGATGCGGCCGCTGCTGCAGCCCGGCAACAGCGTGACGGCGGTGTGGCGAGCCCGGCTCGACGAGCATCTCGGCTATTACGTGGTCGAGGGCACGCGGCTGCGCGCGGCCACCATGCTGTCGTCGTCGCATGCGACCTATGGCGTGACCCATCTGGCCTCGCTGGCCCGGTTATTGCCGGAGCGCGACCCGCACGAAGACATCTACGAGATGCTCGAGCGCACGCTGGACGATTTCGACGACGTCGGCGAGGCTGCCGTCCATCTCATCAAATTCGAACTGGCGATGCTGGCCGAACTCGGTTTTGGGCTCGATCTGGAAAACTGTGCTGCGACCGGCGAGACCACGGACCTGATCTATGTCTCGCCAAAGTCCGGCGGCGCGGTATCGCGGCGGGCCGGCGAGCCGTTCCGCGACCGGCTGTTGCGGCTGCCGCCGTTTTTGCGCGAAGGCGAGGGCGGCCCGAACGGCTGGTCGGACCAGGACCTGCAGGACGGGTTTCGGCTGACGGGCCTGTTCCTGCTCCGCCACGTGCTGGAGCCACGCGGGCAAGGCCATTCCGATGCGCGGGATGGTTTTATCAACGCGGTGACGAAATATCGGGCGCGGGCGGCGGTTCCGTAAGCCTGATTCGCGGCCTAAATTGCCCCCGATTCGCGTCTTGCCCGATTCACCGCGAGGGTTTAACGCCTCCCCATGGGAAAACGACAGCTACCGCCGGAAGAGCCGGCTGAAATTCACGAGGTTCCGCTGCGCGATGCGCTGGAAGAGCGCTATCTCGCCTATGCGCTCTCGACCATCATGCATCGCGCACTGCCGGACGCCCGCGACGGGCTGAAGCCGGTGCACCGGCGCATCCTCTATGGCATGCGGCTGCTGCGGCTCGACCCCGGCACGCCGTTCAAGAAATCGGCCAAGATCGTCGGCGACGTGATGGGTTCGTTCCATCCGCATGGCGACCAGGCGATTTACGACGCCATGGTGCGCCTCGCGCAGGATTTCTCCTCGCGCTACCCGCTGGTCGACGGCCAGGGCAATTTTGGCAATGTCGACGGCGATAACGCCGCCGCCTACCGCTATACCGAAGCGCGCATGACCGAGGTCGCGCGGCTGCTGCTGGAAGGCATTGACGAGGACGGCGTCGAATTCCGCGCCAATTACGACGGCCAGACCAAAGAGCCGAGCGTGCTGCCCGGCGGATTTCCAAACCTGCTCGCCAACGGCGCGCAGGGCATCGCGGTCGGCATGGCGACCTCGATCCCGCCGCACAACGCGGCCGAGCTGTGCGACGCCGCCCTGCATCTGATCGAGAAGCCCGACGCGAAGTCGAAGGCGCTGTTGAAATGGGTCAAGGGTCCGGATTTCCCGACCGGCGGCATCATCGTCGATTCCAAGGAGGCGATCACCGAGGCCTACATGACCGGGCGCGGCTCGTTCCGCACCCGTGCCCGATGGACCCAGGAAGAGGGCGCGCGCGGCACCTGGGTCGTGGTCATCACCGAAATCCCCTGGCTGGTGCAGAAGTCGCGGCTGGTGGAGAAGATCGCCGAACTGCTGAACGAGAAGAAGCTGCCGCTCGTCGGCGACGTCCGCGACGAATCGGCCGAGGACATCCGCCTCGTCATCGAGCCGAAATCCCGCGCGGTCGATCCTGAACTGATGATGGAATCGCTGTTCCGGCTGACCGAGCTCGAAAGCAAGATTCCGCTGAACCTCAACGTGCTGGTGAAGGGCCGTATCCCCAAGGTGCTGGGCCTGGCCGAATGCCTGCGCGAATGGCTCGACCATCTGCGCGACGTGCTGCTGCGCCGCTCCAACTACCGCAAGGAGCAGATCGAGCATCGCCTCGAAGTGCTCGGCGGCTATCTGATCGCCTATCTGAACATCGACAGGGTGATCAAGATCATCCGCACCGAGGATGAGCCAAAGCCGGCGCTGATGAAGGCGTTCAAGCTCACCGAGGTCCAGGCCGACGCCATCCTCAACATGCGCCTGCGCAGTTTGCGCAAGCTCGAGGAATTCGAGATCCGGACCGAGGACAAGAACCTCCGCGCCGAGTTGAAGGGCATCAAGGGCATTCTCGGCTCCGAAACCGAGCAATGGTCGAAGGTCAGCGAGCAGGTCCGGAAAGTCCGCGATATTTTTGGGCCGAAGACGCCGCTCGGCAAGCGCCGCACCACATTCGCCGATGCGCCCGAGCACGATCTTGCCGCGATCGAGGAAGCCTTCGTCGAGCGCGAACCGTGCACGGTGGTGATTTCCGAAAAGGGCTGGGTGCGCACGCTGAAGGGCCACGTCGCCGATCTCTCAGGCCTGACCTTCAAGACCGACGACAAGCTCGACCACGCCTTCTTCGCCGAGACCACCTCGAAGCTGCTGGTGTTCGCCACCAACGGACGCTTCTATTCGCTCGATGTCGCCAAGCTCCCGGGTGGCCGCGGCCACGGCGAGCCGATCCGCATGTTCATCGACATGGAGCAGGAAACCGCGATCGTGTCGCTGTTCGTCAACAAGGGCGAGCGCAAGTTCCTGATCGCCAGCAGCGAAGGGCAGGGGTTCATCGTCAAGGAAGAGGATTGCGTCGGCAACACCCGCAAGGGCAAGCAGGTGCTCAACGTCGAGATGCCGAACGAGGCCTGTGCAATCGCGACCGTCGCGGGCGATACTGTTGCCGTGATCGGCACCAACCACAAGATGGTGCTGTTCCCGCTCGACCAGGTGCCGGAAATGGCGCGCGGCCGCGGCGTGCGGCTGCAGAAATACACCAGTGCCTCGCTGTCCGACGTCGCCACGTTCGATTCCAAGGCCGGGCTTGCCTGGAAGGATTCGGCCGGCCGCGACCAGAGCATGAGCTGGAAAGAATTGGCCGACTGGCGCGGCAACCGCGCCGACGCCGGCCGCCTCGCGCATGGCCTGCCGAAGTCGAACAAGTTCGGCCGGGGCGTGGAGTAATACCCTGACCGTCCCGGCATCCGACGGGACGACGGCGCGAGAAACGCATTTGACTGTAATCGACTTCCGGTTGATGCTTCCCAAAAATCAGGGAGGCGGCGTTGCGCAGAGCGGGTCGGGCCCAATTTTTCCTGCTCATCATTTCGGCTTTGCTCGCAGCTCCGGCTGCGCTCTGCGCGCAAGCCATTCCCGGCGCGCTCCCTGAGTCCGCAAAAGCCCTCGCGCAGGGCGAATGGCCGGCCTATGCCGGCACCTACGCGGCTTCGCGCTATTCGCCGCTGACGCAGATCGACGCGACCAACGCCAGGAATTTGCACATTGCCTGGCGCTGGAAGTCGCCCGACATGGCGATCAAGGAAGCCGACCCGACGATCGGTCCCAGCACCGCCAATGAGTCGACGCCGCTGATGATCGGCGGGGTGCTCTATACCTCGACCTCGCTGTCGCAGGTTGCCGCGATCGACGCCGCTACCGGCGTAACCAAATGGGTGTTCGATCCCAAGATCTACCAAAACCGTCTCGGCCTTCCTCCCAACCTCGGATGGGTGCACCGGGGCGTTGCGTATTGGCGCAGCGGCGAGGACGAACGCATCGTGATGTTGACAGCGTTCGGCCAGATGATTGCGATCGATGCCAAAACCGGAACGCCGGTGCCGACCTTCGGCAAGGACGGCCGTGTCGATTTGGTGGGAGGGCTGCGCCGCCCGGTCGAGCGCGGTTATTACACCATGATCTCGCCGCCGGTGATCGTCCGCGGTGTCATCGTGGTCGGCTCGTCCGTGTTCGACTGGTGGGGCAAGCGGCCGTCACCGCCCGGCGATGTCCGGGGTTTCGACATCGCGAGCGGCCGTCTGCTCTGGACCTTCCACACGGTTGCCCAGGGCGAGGAGCCCGGCACTGATACCTGGGAGAAGGATTCCTGGAAGGAGGCCGGCAACGCCAACGTCTGGGCGCCGATGAGCGCGGATGAGGAACTCGGTTACGTCTATCTGCCGGTCAGCACGCCGACCAACGATTATTATGGCGGCCATCGCTTCGGCGATGGGCTGTACGGCGAGAGTCTTGTTTGCCTGGATGTGATCACCGGCAAAAAAGTCTGGCATTACCAGCTCGTTCATCATGGGCTGTGGGATTACGACCCGCCAGCTGCGCCGAACCTGATCGACATCAATGTCGGCGGCAAACGCATCAAGACGGTCGCGCAGGTGACAAAGCAGGCCTTCGTCTATGTGTTCGATCGCGTCACCGGCCAGCCGGTGTGGCCGATCGAGGAGCAGCCGGTGCCGGCCTCCAGCGTGCCCGGCGAGCGCGCGTCGAAGACGCAGCCGGTGCCGACCAGGCCCGCCGCGATCGATCTTCAGGGCGCGCGCGACGAGGATCTGATCGATCTGACGCCGGAGATCCACAAGGAGGCGATCGATATCGCCGCCGCCTATGACCGTGGCGGGCTGTTCACGCCGCCGTCGCAGCGCGGCACGATCGTGGTGCCCGGCAATGCCGGTGGCGCGAGTTGGTCGGGTGCGGCGATCGATCCGGAAACCGGCACGCTCTATGTTGGAACACAACGGCTGCCGACCCTGATCCTCATTAGCAAGCCCGAACCTTGGCAGGGGTCCTATGATTTCATCGGCCTGCCCAGCTACATGCCGGGACCGCGGGGATTGCCGCTGGTCAAGCCGCCGTTCGGCAGCATGGTCGCAATCGACATGAATAGCGGCGATCACCGTTGGCGGATTCCGGT
Source organism: Bradyrhizobium erythrophlei (assembly GCA_900129675.1). GTDB lineage: Bacteria > Pseudomonadota > Alphaproteobacteria > Rhizobiales > Xanthobacteraceae > Bradyrhizobium > Bradyrhizobium erythrophlei_A. Next base: position 6,856,000 of record FSRD01000001.1, read on the forward strand.
CGGCCGCAGTTCGGCGATGGGGTCGATCCGGAAACTCGGCATCCGCGAGCAGCTCGGGCTGCCGTTTCGCAGTTGGGCGCTGCTGACCAAGACCGTCATGATCGTCGTGCAGATGGGATATTACAGTCCGCCGCGCTTCGTGCCCGGGCTCAATTTGCCGATCAGGGACCTCCACAATCTCGACCCTCATCTGTGGGTCTACGACAAGACCAGCGGCGAAATGCTGGCGGAGCTCGAATTGCCGGCGAACGCGACCGGTGCGCCGATGACCTATCTGGCCGGCGGCAAGCAATTCATCGTGTTTCCGGTCGGCGGCGGCCCGCTGGTGGAAGAACTGGTCGCGGTCGCGCTATGAACACTATAACGCCGCCGCTGTGATAGTATTCGAATTTCCGCACGCTATAACCGCAGCCGTCGAAACCGATCGATCAGGAAACGGTTTTTTTGCAATGGCGCACGATCACGATCATCACGATCGCTCCCATGCGCACGATCACGGGCACGGGCACGATCACGCCGGTCACAGCCATGCGCCGGATAGTTTCGGCGCGGCCTTTGCCGTCGGCGCGTCGCTCAATGCGGCGTTCGTCGTCGCGGAACTGATTTTCGGCTACGCGGCCAACTCGCTCGCTCTGATTTCCGACGCCGTTCATAATTTCTCCGACGTGATCGCGCTGTTGCTGGCCTGGGGCGCCGCATGGCTGGCGCAGAAGCAGCCGACCGATAGCCACACGTACGGCTACCGGCGGGCATCGATCCTCGCCGCTCTGTTCAATGCCGGCCTGTTGCTGGTCGCGGTCGGCGGTATCGCCGTCGAGGCCATCAACCGCCTGCGCGAACCTGCGGCGGTGGCGGGCTGGACCGTCGTGTGGGTCGCCGCCCTCGGCATCGCGATCAATGGCGGCACCGCGCTATTGTTCATGCGCGGCCGCCATGGCGATCTCAATATCCGCGGCGCCTATCTGCATATGGCGGCGGATGCGGCCGTTTCGCTCGGCGTGGTGGTCGCAGCGCTCGTGATCATTGCCACGGGATGGCTGTGGGTCGATCCCGCGATCAGCCTCGTCATATCAGCCGTGGTGCTGGCGAGCGGTTGGGCCCTGATGCGCGACAGCGTCAATCTCGCGCTCGACGCCGTGCCGAAGGGCATCGAACTCGCCGCGGTGCGGGATTATCTCGGCGGGCTGGAAGGCGTCCTGGAAGTCCACGATCTGCACATCTGGGCCATGAGCACCAACGAGACCGCGCTGACCGTGCATCTGGTGCGTCCCGGCGGCCACGACGATGAGTTCCTCCATCATGTCTGCGAGGGGCTGTCGCACCGTTTCAATATCCATCACGCGACGCTGCAGATCGAGGTCAGCAGCGCGACCTGCAAGCTCGCGCCGGCCGAGATGGTCTAGCCGAAATTGTAGGATGGGTAGAGCGAAGCGAAACCCATCATTTGCACGAAGACGGAAGGTGATGGGTTTCGCTTCGCTCTACCCATCCTACGAATCCGCTCAGATAATCCCGGCCGCCCGCAGCGCTACGCCCGCCGCGCATGAGCCTCCCAGCACCGTCAACATACCCAGGTTGAAGCGGAAGATCGCGGTCGCTGCCGCCACCGCCAGAACCAGCGCTGGAAAATCGATGCTCGACAAGACAGGCATGTCGAACGACAGCCCGGCCGAGCGGACCGGCGTCGTCTCGCGGAATACCGTGTGCAGCGCGAACCAGATCGACAGATTGAGGATCACGCCGACCACGGCCGCGGTGATCGCCGTCAGCGCGCCTGCGAGCCCCTTGTTGCCGCGCAGGGTTTCGATGAAGGGCGCGCCCAGAAAAATCCAGAGGAAGCACGGCGTGAAGGTGACCCAGGTCGCGAGCAGCCCGCCGAGCGTGCCCGCCAGCATCGGCGACAGTTGGCCTGGATCGCGAAAGGCGGCCATGAAGCCCACGAACTGCAGCACCATGATCAGCGGGCCCGGCGTGGTCTCGGCCATGCCGAGACCGTCCAGCATCTCGCGCGGATGCACCCAGTGATAATGCTCGACCGCCTGCTGCGCGACATAGGCCAGCACCGCATAGGCGCCGCCGAAGGTCACCAGCGCCATCTTGGAGAAGAACAGCGCGATCTGGCTGAACACATTGGCCTGGCCGAGGCCGATCAGCAGCGCGCCAACCGGCACCAGCCATAGCAGCAGCCATACCGCGCTGACGCGCAACGCGCGCGGCACGCTGGGGCGGACATGGTCGGGCAGCTCATCGCTGAGCATGCTGTCCACCGCCGCTGCTTTCTTGCCATTGCCGCCGTGCCCGACCGCGGCGAATTCGCTCCGCCCGCTTTTGGCGCCGAGATAACCGATCACGCCGGCCGAGACGATGATGATCGGGAAGGGCACGTTGAAAAAGAAGATGCCGATGAAGGCGGCTGCCGCCAGTGCGATCATGATCCGGTTGCGCAGCGCGCGTTTTCCCACCCGGACGACGGCCTGGATCACGATCGCCAGCACCGCGGCCTTCAGCCCGAAGAACAGCGCCTCGACGAAGCCGACATTGCCGTAGGCCGCGTAGATATAGCTCAGGCCCATGATAGCGATAATGCCGGGCAGGATGAACAACCCGCCCGCCATGATGCCGCCGGCGGTCCGGTGCAGCAGCCAGCCGATATAGGTCGCCAGTTGCTGCGCCTCCGGCCCCGGCAGCAGCATGCAATAGTTCAGCGCATGCAAAAACCGGCTTTCGGAAATCCAGTTCTTTTCGTCGACCAGGATGCGGTGCATCACCGCGATCTGGCCCGCGGGCCCGCCGAAGCTGAGCAGCGCGACGCGGAGCCAGACCTGGAAAGCTTCACGGAAGCTGATGCCGTGGTCGGCATCGGCTTCCGCCGTCTTGTTCGTCGTCGCGTCCATTATGCCTTCGCCTTGTTGGTCGGCCAGTTGTGGGTTTCCCCGGTTGCGTCGCGGCACCACCGATAGAACGCGTCGTACAGCAACATGCCGGCCTCGAGCTGTTCGAGATCGTCGTCATACATGCGCGACAGCCCGAGCGATGCCGCGAGCAATCCCGGCGCTTCCGGCGAGAGATCGAGCCGCGCGGTATCGGCCGCGCGCACCATGGTGGCGAGCCGCAGCAGGGGCGGGGTCGCCAGCCCGAACTCCTCGATCATCACGTCGAAGGTGCAGAGCTCGCCGCGGTGGCTCCAGAACACGTTTTCAATGTCGAACGGAACCGCATTGAAGCGTTCTCCGACCGCAACGACTTCGGGCGGCGTCACGAACAGAAACACCGCGTTCGGATCGACGAACCGGCGGATCAGCCAGGGGCAGGCGATGCGGTCGATCTTCGGCCGCGCCCGGGTAACCCAGACCGTGCGCCCCTGGGCGTCGCGCGGCGGCAGTTTCGATGCATTTACCAGCGGCAATTTGGCCGCTTTCCAGCCTTCGAAACCGCCTTCCAGGGTTTCCGCCGACACGTCAGCATGGCGCAGCCAGGCCGCGGTGCCTTGCGCCAGTTTCTCGCCGCGCATGCAGACGACGATGGCCGAATGGCCGGCGAAATCGCCGCCCCAGTTGGCGGCGTCTTGATGGCCCCGCCGGACCGCGCCGGGAATCAGCCGCGGGTCCGCGGCAAAATCCTCGTCGGTTCGGACGTCGATCAAAACGGGGGTCTTCGGCGTCCCGATCAAACGGGAAAGCTTATCTTGGGATATAGATGTGTAGGATGACATGGTTGCGCCCTCGTAAAACAGAACGGGACGCGATACTTGGGCTTGTCGCCTCGTGGGGAGATCGCTGGGTCCCCATGGGTTGAATTAACTGCTTGCCGCCGATGCTGTCAACCGTTCTCGCGCGCACCTCGCATGAGCGGCTTGCGAAAACCCGCATTCGGAACTAGCTTGCAGCTGTTCGGGGACAAAGCAGGCTCCCCGTCAGACGGCCCTCCGTCCAAGCTCTGCGCACACTCGACGTGTCGAGGATTGCGCATGGACCGGAACGGGCCGTTATTTTTTTGCTCCCGCAGATCTGTTCTGACCGCTTTTCTCGCCGCGTGTTACCTCGCGGATGTGGAACTGTTCGCGTCCGCGCAAACAGGAGCTGCCATGATTGCCATCGATCAGATGACACAGGGTTCGCCGCCTCCGGGTTTCACTTTCGCGAGGACCGGGCGGGGCGGAGAGGGCGCTTGGACGGTCAACGCCGACAAGACGGCCGCGGGCGGCCGCGCGATCGAGCAGACCAGCACCGATCGCACCGACTACCGGTTTCCGCTCGCGATCCATGAAAGCCTGTCGGCCTCCAATCTCAATGCGGAAATCCGCTTCAAGGCGGTCGCCGGCAATATCGATCAGGCCGGCGGCATCGCCGTGCGGCTGCGGGACGCCGACAATTACTATGTCGCCCGCGCCAACGCGCTGGAGGACAATGTGAGGTTCTATCGTGTTGTCGATGGCCGGCGCGAACAGCTGGGTGGCGCCGACCTGAAAGTCACTCCCAACGAATGGCATACGCTTGGCCTGCGCTCCGAAGGCGAGCGGTTTACCGTCTCCTATGACGGCAAAACGCTGTTCGGCGTCACCGACCAGACGTTTGCGGAAGCCGGTGGCGTCGCGCTCTGGACCAAGGCCGACAGCGTGACTCGCTTCGACCGGCTGACAATCACGACACTGCCGTAGCAGATTGATTTTGGGATCAATTTGGTTTCACAAAGGCACCGATGACGAGCGTTGCGACTGAATCAAAGGCGTCAACCGGAAACACGCTGATCGCGCTGCTCTACGCCGCGCGGGGCCTGCGCGGATTCGGCGACGGCTTTGCCATCATCATCCTGCCCGCCTACATGACGGCGCTGGGGTATGACGCGGTTGCCGTTGGCCTGGTGGCGACCGCCTCGCTGCTGGGAACGGCGCTGCTGACCCTGATCGTCGGCTGGATCGCGCCGCACCGCGACTTGCGCGCGCTGATGATCTTCGGCGCGGGTTTGATGGCGGCAACCGGCCTTGCCTTTCCCAATGTCGAGGACTTCGTCCTGATCGCGCTGGTCGCCTTTATCGGCACCATCAACCCGTCCGGCGGCGATCTCGGCGTTCTGGTTCCGCTGGAGCACGCGGTGCTGGCGCACAGCGCAACCGACGAGCGGCGTACGCATGTCTTTGCGCGCTACAGCCTGATCGGCGCGCTCTGCACGGCGGCAGGCTCGCTGGCTGCGTCCTTGCCCGATTTCCTGGTCTCAGCTGGAAGCACGAGGCTCGGCGCGTTTCACCTGATGTTCTACGCCTACGCCGCGCTCGGCGTTCTCAGCGCGGTGCTTTATCGTCGGGTTCCGCACGCGCCGGCCGAAGAGAAACCGCCGCAGGCGCCGCTCGGACCATCGCGCAGCACGGTCTACAAGCTCGCCGCGCTGTTTTCCATCGACGCCTTCGCCGGTGGCTTCGTCGCGCAATCCTTGCTGGTGCTCTGGCTGTTTGAACGATTTGATCTGTCGTTGTCGGCGGCGGGAGTGTTTTTCTTCTGGTCGAGCACGCTCAGCGCGTTTTCCTATCCGGTCGCAGCCTGGATCGCCAGGCGCGTCGGCCTCGTCAACACCATGGTGTTCACGCACATCCCCTCCAGCCTGTTCCTGATCCTGGCGGCGTTTTCGCCCAACCTGTACATCGCACTCGGATTGCTGCTGCTGCGCTCGGCGCTGTCGCAAATGGACGTGCCGACCCGCACCTCCTACGTCATGGCCGTGGTGACGCCGGCGGAACGGCCGGCCGCCGCCAGCGTCACCGCCGTACCGCGCAGCCTGGCCTCGGCGATCAGCCCGGCGATCTCGGGCGCGCTGCTGATGACGGCATTTTCCGGCCTGCCGCTGGTGGTCTGCGGCACGCTGAAAATCTTCTACGACCTCGCATTGTTGTTTTCGTTCCGGCACATCAAGCCTCCGGAGGAGGAGACCTGACGGTTCGAGCGAACATCAGCGTTGCGTAACCGCGGTCTTGTCGAGGGCCGCGCGGACCCCGTGCGCCAGTTTCAGGGCGTCGTCATCAGCCCAAAAATGGATGAAGAACATCCGCGGGTTTTCGTCGAGCATGTGGCTGTGGATCGCGGTCACTTCGATATCGCCGGCGCGCAGCGCCCGGATCAGCGGATTGACCTCATTTCCCGTCACCAGGAAGTCGCCGGTGATCGCGGCTTTGCCGTTACCGGTCGGCTGAAAGTTGATGGCGTTGGCGCCGCCAAGCGCGGCGTTGACCTGCATGGCGCCTTCAGTAGCCGGCTCGCGCCGGGGAATGCCGAACTGGTAGACGCCGCCATTGGCCGTTCCCTTGGCACCCATGACCTCGTCGATCTTGGCGGTGTCGAGATCGATGGCCGGAGCCGGGCCTGCGGTCGTCGCCGGCGAATCGAACGGCGTCTTGCTTGCGGTTGACAGCGCCGAACGGATCGACGCCGCCATTTTCTCAGGGTCGCCGTGGCCGGCGACATGCATGTAGAACGTCGCGGGAGCGGCGCGAAGAATGTGATTGTGGATCGCGGTGATATCCAGCCCGCTTTCCAATAGCTTGGTCATGACGGGCGTAATTTCCGTCTCGAGCAGCACGAGGTCGCCCATCAGCATGGCCTCGCCATGCATCGGCGCGAACGCCACCCATCCGCCCAGCGCCAATGCCGGCTTGATCGAGACGCCGTCCAGCGTGACGTGCAGGTCGGATCGCGGCAGGCCGTAGCGGTGAACTTCGCCGCTGACGGCTGCGGTCTTGCCCAGGGCGGCGTCGACCTTCTTCCAGTCGATGTCGGCGGCGCGGGCGGGCGAGGACAGCAGCAGCGCCACGCCGAGTGCGAGCGGGGTGAGGGGATATTTCATGATTTTTCTCCTTCTTTGCGCCCCAGATATTCGGCCGCGCACAGCGGGAATCCGGCGATGCATGATGCTGCGCGGCCGAGTCTTGACTGAATGCTGGATGAGATGGATCCGGACATGCGCGTGCGCCCCTCGCTCAAGCGGGACGCGATACTTGGGCATGTCGCCTCATGGGGGGATCGCTGACCCCCATGCCGACATTACAATCGCACCGCCGCGGACTGTCAACGCGGCCGCCGCTTTGGCGTTGCACGGAAATGAAACTTTCCGCGCGACAATCCAGGTTGGAACCTGCCCGCACGAGCACGCCTAGATCATCAGGACCGCTCCGGAGAGCAGAAGCAGCGCCAGCACCACTTTCCGGAAGCTGGCCTCGTCGAGACGGCCGAATAGTTTGAGGCCGAGCCAGGTGCCGGCGAACAACGCCGGCAGCCCGATCAGGAACAGTTTGATGATATCCGGCGTGATCGCGCCCTTGGCGCCGATCCACAGCGCGCTCATCAGGAAGATCGCCACCGCAACCGGCTGAAACACCGTGCGCTGCACGTCCTTGGGCCAGCCGCGCAGGCCGCACCAGATGGTGACGAGGATTCCGGCCAGCCCGGTGACACCGCCGAGCACGCCGTTGAGGAAGCCGATGCCGGCATCGGCCGCCGCGCCGCCTGCGGTGACCGGTTTGATCGGCGGACGAAATAATGCGTAGAGGCTGTACAGCACCAGAAAGACCCCGACGCCGATGCGCACATGCGCCGGGTTGGCCCAGGTCAGAATGCTGACGCCGACGGGAACGCCGAGGGCTGCGCCCAACACGAACGGCCAGAGTTTTTTCCAGTCCAGCGCCCCGCGCAGCTTCCAGACCGAGTAGCCCTGCACGATCAGGCCGAAGGCGATGATCAGCGTGGCGGTCTGCAGGGGCGTCAGGATGTAGAGCCAGATCGACGCGGCGACGAGGCCGAAGGCAAAGCCGGAGAGGCCCGCAACCAGCGCACCAGCGAATGTGGCCAGCAGGAAAAGCGGAATCTCGAGGGGAAATCCATCCATGTGCTCGCTCCAAACAAAAGCGAGCAGCGCTTGAATGGGATCGCCATTTCACGGGGAGGCTGCGACGTCCCCGCTGCAGGCTATGCCCGAGAGGGCGGTGCGCGCAAGATATTTGCAAAAGCGTTGACGCGATCTTCCGGCGATGAATTAGGGTGGGCCCAACAGGGGGATCGCCATGCACACATTCGCCGCCACCGGCGCAGGTTTTCTGCTGGCCGTATTGTGGTTCGATCTGATGTTCGACGTGCAGACGCGCAAAGCGTCGAGCGGGGTGCTGCCGCCGGAAGTGCTGACGTCGATTTCGGCCTATTACCGCCGCGTCACCACCGAGGCCTATCCGATGAACCGCTTGATCGCGCTGGTCATGCTGCTGACACTTGCCGCCATTTGTGCGGAAATCGTGCAGGGCGAATACCAGTGGTGGATCGGCTGGGGCTCGCTGCTCCTGGCCGGCAGCGGTTTCGTGCCTACGATGATACGGACCGTTCCGAACGCGCGCAGGCTTGGAAGCGCGCAAGATTCGGCGGAAGAGCAGTCGCGGCTGGCGCGCGGGGTTTGCCGCGATCACATGTTCAGTTTCGCACGGATGAGTGCGGTGCTGATCCTGCAGTTGACTGCGCGATAGGACAGCGGCGCGATCGGGAGACGCGTGTGGGCGAATGGGTAGGCGTTGCGATCGCGCTGGTCTCGAGCAGCCTCGGCGGCACCGCGGCGGCGATCACGCGCTATCTCGCAGGGAATACCGACCCGATCACGCTCGCCATTCTCAGATGGGGAATAGGCTTTCTGTGCGTGCTGCCGGCGGCGGTCCTGCTCAAGGTGAAGTGGCCGCAGCGCCGGGATTGGCCGTCGGTCGCAGCTCTCGGCTTTTGCTTCTTCGGCGTCTTCTTCGTTCTCTACAACATCGCGATATCGTACACGACCGCGGCCCGCGCCAGTTTGGCGCTGGCGACGCTGCCGCTGCACACCATGGTGGTCGGCGCCTTGCTCGGGATCGAACCGCTGACGGTGCGAAAATTGCTCGGCGTCGGCATCGCCGTGCTCGGCGTCATCGCAGCGCTCGCATCGGGACTTTCCACCGCGCCGCCGGGGGCGTGGCGTGGCGAATTGATCATGACCGGCGCCGTGCTGTGCATGGCCTTCTACAATGTCTGGTCCCGGCCGTTCATGCAGCGCTCCAGCGCGCTCGGCTTCCTCACCGTCGGGATGGGGACGGGCGCTGCGGCGTTGATCATGGTCGGCTCCGTGACCGGCAGCGTCGCGGCGCTGAGCCATTTCACGCCGCCGCCATGGATCGCCGGCCTCTATCTCGGCATCGCCGGCGGCGCGCTGGCGTTCATCCTCTGGGTCAAGGCGCTGGAGCGGGCGACGCCGACGCGCATCGCCAACACCATGACCGTCAATCCGGTCGCGGCGGCGCTGCTCGCGACCCAACTGGTCGGCGAGCCGATCACGCCCAATCTCGTGCTTGGATTGGTCGCGGTGTTCGCCGGTATATGGATCGCGACGTCAAAGATCAAATAAGCGTAACCGGCGACGAATGACGGCGGCAATGAAGTAGTATCTCGCCATCGGCCTGTTCGGGTCCGTCGATGGGAGCAATCAATTGGAACGAATAAGAATAATAAGCCTTGCCGTGCTGCTGCTGTCAGCTGCGCTGACCGCCGGTTCCGGCCATGCGCAGCCGGGCAAATCCGGCGTTGAGAAACTCTACGTTCTCAATTGCGGCGAGGGGGTCGCCGGCGACATTTCGCGCTGGTCGCCGGGGATCAACGAAGGCAAGTCGATGGACTTCGTCGACACCTGCTACCTGATCAAGCACGCGCAAGGCTGGTTTCTGTGGGACACGGGGATTTCCGACGCGGTCGCGGCGATGCCGAACGGCCTGGCGCCGGCCGATCCCAAGGCGGTGTTCTGGCGCCGGCCCAAGACGCTTGCTTCGCAACTCGATCAGCTCGGGGTGAAGCCATCGGACATCAAGGCGATGGCGGTCTCCCACACCCATCCCGACCATATCGGCAATGTCGAGATGTTTCCCACCACCATGCTGTATGTGCAGAAGGCCGAATATGACTGGCCCGGCGCCAACAACGCGCCCCGATTCAAGCCCGAGCATCCCGTCACAAAGCTGGAAGGCGACCGTGACGTGTTCGGCGATGGCAGCGTGACCATCCTGTCGACGCCGGGGCATACACCCGGTCATCAATCGCTATTGGTGAGGCTGCCGAAGACCGGCGCCATCGTCCTGACCGGCGATGCCGTTCATTTCAAAAGCAATTGGGACAACCGCGGCGTGCCCATGAACAATTTCAGCAAGGACGAGACGCTGGCCTCGATGCAGAAGATCTCGGACACGCTGACCAGGGAGAAGGCGCAGCTCTGGATCAACCACGACAAGGCCCAGCGCGACGGCATGAAGATGTCGCCGGAGTTTTACGACTAGTCGAACTTCACGCCGCGGCGATCACCTCGATCTCGATCATCGGGTAATCGAGGGCGCAGTGTCGTTTGCCATTCGGGCATCCTCAAGATCGTCGTCCCGGCCCATATGCGCAATTGCGCATCAGGAGCCGGGACCCGTAAGCACAGGCCGTGGTTTTGGGCACGCTGGGGCGATATCTTAATGTAGCGACCCGCGCCTGTGGCTATGGGTCTCTGCTTTCGGTGGGACGACGTTAGAATGGACCGCGCACGTGACGATCAGTTGCGCGGTGCCGACATCGGCGGCGGTCCGATGTTGATTGCCTTCTTCGGCTTCAGCGTTCCGACATAGAACGACAACCCGGCCACCAAAAACAGGCACGCCAGATAGACCGCATAGGATTGCGGTGGCGTGATCGCCCATTGCACAAAGCCTTTGGGGGCGGCTGCCGGTTCTTTTTCCATGCCGTCTTGTGCTTCAAACCCAACGCCAAGGGAAGCGCAAATTCAGCCCGGCGGTTCCGAAGCCGGCGGACCCGCGCGCAGCAGGAACAGCGCCGCGAGCGCCGCCAGACTGAGCGCGGAGGAGACGATCAGGATGCGGCTGCCCATGCTGTCGATCAAGAGGCCGAACGCCAGGGGAGCTGCCGCCTGCGCCATCCGCGCCGGCGCGCCGATGATGCCGAGGCGGTAGGCGTAATTGTTGGGGCCGAAGATGGCGAGCGGCAGCGTCCCGCGTGCAATGGTCAGCACGCCATTGCCGGCGCCGTGGAAGATCGCAAACACGCTGGCCGCGCCGCCGCCCACCAGCGCCACGATGATCGCGCCGATCGGATGGGTGAGGCAGGCAATCCGGGTCGAGACCAGCGGATGGTAACGGCTGAGCAGGCTGGCCTCGACGATCCGCGCCGCCACCTGCGCCGGACCGATCAGCGCACCGGCCGCGATCGCCTGCACGGATGTGGCGCCGGCCGCTTCCAAAATGCGCGGGAAATGCGCTGCCATCGCGCCGGTGACGCTCCATGCCGCGGCAAAGGCGAACGCCAGCAGCGCCATGGTGCGATCGATCGGGATGTGAGGCTTGATGGCGTTCGCTACCGCAGCCTTGGCGCCGGCGACCGGCGGCAGCATCAGCCAGTTGATCGGCAGCCCGATCAGGATGTGCGCCGCGGCCCACGCAAAGCAGGTGTTGCGCCAGCCGATGCTTTCCAGGCCCCAGGCGGTCAACGGCCATCCGACGGTGGAGGCAAAGCCCGCGATCAGCGTAATGCCGGTGATGGAGCGGCGCGCAGCATCCCCATAGATGCGCCCGAGCGCGCCAAAGGCCGCGTCGTAGAGCCCGGCGCCCATGCCTACGCCGAGCAGCAGCCAGGCCATGATCAGCATCGGTATCGAGTAGCTGAAGCCGAGCAGCGCCAGCCCTGCGGCCAGTGTCAAATTGGAAATCGAGAGCACCGACCTGCCGCCGACCAGGTCGATCTGGCGCCCGATGCGCGGGCCGAGCAGGGCCGAAATCACCAGCGAGGCGGAGAAGGCGGCAAAGATCCAGTTCGAGGAGACGCCAAGATCGCGCCCGATCGCATCGGCCAGGATGGCGGGCAAATAATAGCTCGACGCCCAGGCCAGCGTCTGCGTGGTGCCGAGCGCCAGGATGATGGGAAGCTGGCGCTGGCTCATGATGGAAGCATCACTTTCGGATCTTTCGGGCATCGGCGGGATTGACTGAGAAATAACATTTTTATAATTCTAGATATATGGAATCAGAGCAAGCCATTCGTGCGCTCGCGGCACTGGCCCAATCCACGCGGCTCAGCGTGTTCCGGCTGTTGGTGAAGCACGAACCCAACGGCCTCGCGGCGGGGGAGATCGCGCGGGCGATTGCGGTCCCGCAAAACACCATGTCGGCGCATCTCGCCATCCTTGCGCGCGCTGGCCTCGTGGTGAGCGAGCGGAAGAGCCGCTCGATCATCTACCGGGCGGATTTGGCAGCGTTTCAAAACCTGACTTCATTCATGGTTGAAGATTGTTGCGGCGGACACGCAGAGCAATGCGCGCCGAGTGCCGCGTGCAAGCCGGTGCGCGGCAGGCGCGCAAAAATTACGGCCTGAGGGAGAAACATCATGAAACGCCTTCACATTCACGTGGCAGTCGAGAATCTTCCGCAATCGATCGGCTTCTATTCGGCACTGTTCGCCGCGCAACCGGCCGTGGTCAAGACCGATTACGCCAAGTGGATGCTCGACGATCCCCGGGTGAACTTTGCAATTTCGACGCGGGGCCGCGAGGCGGGCCTCGATCATCTCGGCATTCAGGTCGAGAACGCCGATGAATTGCAGGAGGTGTATGCACGGCTGCGTCAGGCCGGCGGCAACGTCGTCGAACAAGGTCAAACCGCATGCTGCTACGCCAAATCGGAAAAGGCGTGGATCGACGATCCTGCGGGCATTTCGTGGGAAACCTTTCTCACCACGGGCGAGAGCACGACCTATGGCGATGGCACGGGCGAGCGCGCGGCCCGCGTGGCGCACGAAAGGCAAGGCGGCTGCTGCGTTCCGCAAGCCGCGCCCGTGGCCGAAACTCCGAAGTGTTGCACGTCTTAGGAGGTGCCCATGTCTGAGCGTATCTACAACGTTCTGTTCGTGTGCACCGGAAACAGCGCCCGCTCCATTCTGGCGGAGTCGATCCTGCGGAAAGACGGTCGCCATCACTTCCGCGCCTTCTCCGCGGGCAGCCAGCCGAAGGGGGCCATCAATCCGTTCGCGCTCAAGGTTCTCGAGAGCCTCGATTACCCTACGGGCTATTTGCGCTCCAAGAGCTGGGAAGAATTCGCAAGTCCCGACGCCCCCGTGATGGATTTCGTTTTCACGGTTTGCGACAACGCCGCGGGCGAGAGCTGTCCGGTTTGGCCGGGCCAGCCGATGACGGCGCATTGGGGCATCGAAGATCCGGCTGAGGTCGAGGGCACGGATGTTCAAAAGGAGGCGGCCTTCGTCGCGGCATTCCGCTATCTCAAAAATCGAATTGCGGCCTTCACGAGTTTGCCGCTGGCGAGCATCGATAAACTGTCGCTCGGAACGCGGCTGCGCGATATCGGCCGAACCGAGGGCGGGACATCCGGCCATGAGAAAGCCAGCTAATGCCCGAGTATGATCTGTCGCGCCGTTTGACCGCCGAAGCGCTGGGGACTGCGCTGTTGGTCGCGACCGTGGTCGGCTCCGGCATCATGGCCGAAAGCCTCACCAGGGACGTCGGGCTGGCGCTGCTCGGCAATACGATTCCGACCGGCGCGATCCTGGTGGTTCTGATCACGATTCTCGGGCCGATTTCGGGCGCGCATTTCAATCCCGCAGTGACTTTGATCTTTGCGCTGAAGCGGGAACTGGCGCCAGGCGAGGCAGGGGCGTATGTGGCGGCGCAAATTGCCGGCGGCATCGCCGGAACCGTAATGGCGCACGCGATGTTCGCGCTGCCGCTGCTGGATGCCTCACTGAAAGCGCGAACCGGCGGGGCGCAATGGCTGGCCGAAGCCGTGGCGGCGTTCGGCCTGGTTGCGACCATTCTGGCGGGCGTCAAATTCAATCGTCCGGCGATCCCCTGGCTGGTTGGCCTTTACATCACGGCGGCCTATTGGTTCACGTCGTCGACGTCGTTTGCCAATCCGGCCGTCGCCATCGCGCGCTCGCTGACCAACAGCTTTTCCGGAATCCGCCCCGTGGATCTTCCCGGCTTCATTGCCGCCGAATTTGGCGGCGCGATCATTGGGTTGTTCCTGATGAGCTGGTTGCTGCGCGCCGGAGGCGAGGGGGCACCACTTGCGAAGGAGGCTCGATCATGAGCGTGACGATCTATCATAATCCGGCCTGCGGCACCTCGCGCAACACGCTGGCGATGATCCGGCAGAGCGGCGAGGCACCGGAGGTGATCGAATATCTGAAGACTCCGCCCCATCGCGCGCGGCTGCTCGAGCTGATCAAGGCCATGGGAATTTCGGTGCGCGCGCTGCTGCGCGAAAAAGGCACACCCTATACGGAGCTCGGGCTCGCCGATCCCAAATGGAGCGACGACCAGCTGATCGATTTCATGCTCGCGCACCCGATTTTGATCAACCGGCCGGTCGTGGTGACGGATAAGGGCGTGCGGCTGTGCCGGCCGTCGGAACTGGTGCTCGATTTGCTCGACCATCCCGCCGACAGTTTTGTGAAAGAGGACGGCGAAGTCGTCGCGCGGGCGAAATCTTAAGCGCCGGCGCCCATCTTTCGCCGGGCGGGATTGCACGGCATAATAGCGTATGGACCTCACACCCCGCTTGCGCCTGATGAACTGGCTGGTCAGCCAGGGCCTGACCGGCCTGCCCGAAAACGACCTGATCCGCGGTTTTTGCCAGCGCTGCTGCGCCGCAGGCCTGCCGGTGTCGCGCGGACTCGTCTTCATCGACACCCTGCACCCGATCTTCGAGGGCCGCGGCTTTCGCTGGAACGACAGCGAAACCAATGAAAGCGACGTCTTCGAATATGGCTCGACCAGCGGCGGCGACGCTGGCGAGAATTGGCGGCGTTCGACCTTCCATCACATGCTCGAACATGGCCACGACGAGATGGTGATCGATCTCGCCGATTGCCCCTCGCTCGACTTCTCGATGATCAACGATCTGGCCGACAAGGGCCACAAGCATTTCGTCGCCTTCGTGCATCGCTTCGGCGAAGCTGGCACGATCGGAGAAATGGATTGCTTCTATTCCTACTGGACCACCCGTCGCGACGACGGTTTTGGTGAACAGGATATGGCCGCGTTGCGCGACCTCGTGCCGGTGCTGGGGCTCGCGATCAAGTCCGCCGCGCACGCCGACATCGCACGAACGCTGGGCCGGGTCTATCTCGGCCGCGACGCCTCCGAGCAGGTGCTGAGCGGAAAAATCACGCGCGGCGTCACCGAGAAGATCAAGGCGGTGCTGTGGTTTTCCGACGTGCGCGGCTCGACCGCGATCAGCGAAAGCCTTAGCCCCGATGAGATCATCCCGTTTCTCAACGACTATGCACAGGCCTCCATCGATGCCATTCATGAGGCCGGCGGCGAGGTGCTCAAACTGATCGGCGACGGCGTGCTGGCGATGTTCACGCATGAGAACGTGGCGGTGGCCAAACGCGCGGCATTGCGCGCCGAGTTCCAGTTCCGCCGCAACCTGAATGCGCTCAATGCGCGCCGCGCCGCCGGGGGCCGACCGACGACGACGGCCTATGTCGGCCTGCATATCGGCCAGGTCTTCTACGGCAATATCGGCAGCGAGGATCGCCTCGATTTCACGGTGGTTGGACCCGCCGTCAACGAGGTCAGCCGCATCGCCTCGATGTGCAGTTCGGTCGATCGGGAGTTGCTGATGTCGTCCGCGTTCGGCAACGGGCTCGAAGCGGCGGGGCGAAAATATCTGGTGTCCACCGGCCGCTTTGCTCTGCGTGGCATCGGCCATGCGCAGGATCTCTACACGCTCGATCCGGATATTGCCGCGGACGAGGTCGTGGCCGGAAAATACGAGCGGTATCTCGCGGGCTAGGCGGTTTTGCTGGCGCGCAGCGTGTACAGCCCGGCCGCGATCAGCGAAAACACCGTCAGCACGATGCCGAGCGAAAACATCGCTTCATGCGATAAGGTCGCCGTCAGCCACACCCCGATGGCGGCCGTCATCATCTGCCAGAAGCCGACCAGCGCGGAGGCCGCTCCGGCTTTCTCGCCGAACGGAGAGAGGGCTTGCGCGGTGCCGAGAGGGTTCACGATGCCCATGCCGAGCAGGAACACGCTCATCGCCGCCAGGAACGGCAGGAAGTTGGGCGTGAACAGCGACACCAGCAGGATCGCGATGCTGCCGGCTGCGGCGGCAAAGAGTCCGCCCCGGATCGAGCGGTCGAGCCCGTAGCGGGGCGCGAGCTTCGTTGCAAGCATGCCGGCGGCGAAAACGATCATCACGGTTCCCGCGAAGAACAGGCCGAGCTCAATCGGGGAGAAATGCAGCGCCTCGATCAGGACGCGGGGCGCGGCCGAGAACATCGAAAACAGTCCGCCCATGATCAGGCTGACGGTCGCGGCCGGCACCAGAAAACGGCGGTCGGCGATCAGGCCAAGATAGTTTTTGGCGATCGCCAGCGGATCGAGCGGGGTGCGCGTCGCGTGATGGGTCTCGCCGAGCACGGTGCCGTAGGCGACGGCGCCAAGTCCGGCGAAGGCTGCGACCAGCGCAAATTCGGAGCGCCAGCCGAAATAATGGTCGAGCGCGCCTCCGAGCAGCGGCGAGAAGCCGGGAGCGGCCGCCATCGCGATCATGATCAGCGCCATCGCGCGGGCCAGTGCTGCGCCGGAGAACAGGTCGCGGGCGATGGCGCGCGACAGCACCGAGGTGGCGCAGGCGCCGGCGGCCTGGATCACGCGGCCGGTCAGAAGGCCCGGCAGGTCGGCGGCCAGGCCGCACCAGACGCTGCCGGCGAAGAACACGGCGAACCCGATCAGGACGGGCCAACGCCGGCCGTAGCGATCGGAGATTGGCCCGACCACGAGCTGGCCGAGCGCGAACACCGCGAGGAAGATGGTGATGGCGGAAGTGACCGCCGCGCTGCTGACGTTCAGCGAGGCCGCCATCTGCGGCAGTGAGGGCAGCAGGATGTTGGTCGCGAGCGTCCCGGTCGCCGCCAGCGCGGCAAGCACCGCGATCTGCAGCACGGTCGAGGAGGCCTCCGGACGGGAAGCTGCGTCGATCGCTACGGTTTGCTCGGCCATGGGGACTCCCGGTTTGTTATGAGATGATATGTATCATATAAACCGGGAGGAGGAAGCGCCGAGGACCATTTGGCGGGGCATTTAGAAGAAATTTAGAAGAAAATGAACGCCAAGGCCGTCATTGCGAGCGAAGCGAAGCAATCCATTGCCCCGAGCAAAGAATGGATTGCTTCGTCGCGGTGCTCCTCGCAATGACGTCCGATCAGCATCTCGCGGGTTCGCCCACCATCTCCGGCTGCCGCGCCAGCGAGACCGCGGGCGACGCCAGGATCACCAGCGCCTGGACGCCGAAGATCGCGGTGGCCAGATACAGGCACGCTTCCGCGCCAAAAAATCCGCCGACGATGGCGCCGAGCGCGGAGCCGAGCGGGCGGGCGCCATAGCTCATGATGTTGATCGCGGAGACGCGCCCGAGCAGCGACGGCGGCGTCACCGATTGCCGCAGCGTCGTGGTCGAGATCACCCACAGGATCGGGCCGACGCCGAGCAGGAAGAAGCTTAAGGCCGCCAGCAGCGGCGTTGGAACGATTGTCGTCAGTGCCATCACCGCGGCGGCGACGAAGCCGGTCACCGGCCCGAGCCCGATCACGGTGCCGAAGGCGAGGCGGCGCATCACTCGCGTCGCGAGCAGCGCACCGACCACCATGCCGACGCCGTACATCGCCAACGTGGCGCCGACGCCGGTTGCGGTGAGGCCAAGATGGCGCACCGCATAGGGCACGAACACGGCGAGCAGCAGGAAGGACGCGGTATTGAAGATGAACTGCGTGATGAACACCGGCCGCAGCAGTGCGTGATGCAGCACGAAGGCCGCACCCTCCTTGATGTCCTGCAGCGGATGGCGCCGCGGCACCGGCTGCCGCGCGGGCTCGTAAATGCCCGACAGCAGGACGACCGCGATAACGGAGAGCGCCGCGGCAAAGCCGAAGGCCGGCGCGGCACCGACCCATCCCACCAGCACGCCGCCGAGCGCCGGTCCGCTGGCGAACGCCACGGTGCGGGCGAGCTCGATCCGCGCATTGGCCGAGGGCAATTGCTGGGGCATCACCAGCGAGGGCACCAGCGCAGGTGCGGCCACGCTGTAGACCACGGTTCCGCAGACGGCGATGAAGCCGAGCAGCGCGAGCAGCGGCAGCGTCATCAGCCCGAGCCAGATCAGCAGCAGAATTCCGGCCAGCGCCGCCGCGCGCAAGCCTTCCGCGCCCGCCATCAGCCAGCGCCGCGAGATGCGATCGGCGAGCAAACCGGCGGGAATCGCGAACAGGATGAACGGCAGCGTCAGTGCGGTCTGCAGCAGGCCGGTCTGGCCTTCGCCGACGCCAAGCAGCAGCACCGCGACGATGGGCGCTGCGGCCAGCGCAATCTGCTCGGCCGATTGCGCGGCGAGGTTGGACCAGGCGAGGCGGTTGAAGGTCGAGGGCAGCGGCGGGATCTTGGCAGCGGACATGGCGTGATTCCCTAAAATGTCGATTGGCCGCCATTGTCGGGGGTCGGGGCCCCCAAACCCACCCGGTTCCCGACAGGGCGGGCGGGATTGGCGTCCTAACCACCCGTCCAGATGCAGTTGCAAATGAGTTGCATTAAGATTGGTTATCCGCCATCTTGCTGGTATGGATGCGAGATCACCGAGTTTGCCACCGGATTCACTGCCAAACCTGGCTTCGAGCGCTCGAGGCTGGCGCATTGAGGCGGCCGCAGACACCCGGCTGAGCCTGCCGGAGGTGAACGGGACCGTTGCTGTCCCCACCGGCGGGCACTGGGTACGTCGGCTGCTGGCCTTTGCCGGTCCCGGCTATTTGGTTTCCGTCGGCTACATGGACCCGGGCAACTGGGCGACCGATCTCGCGGGCGGTTCGAAGTTCGGCTACACGTTGCTGTCGGTCATCCTGCTCTCGAACCTGATGGCGATCCTGCTGCAGGCGCTCGCAGCAAGGCTTGGCATCGTCACCGGTCGCGATCTCGCCCAGGCCTGCCGCGCCAGCTATTCGCGGCCCGTCAACTTCCTGCTTTGGCTGGCCTGCGAGGCGGCGATCATCGCCTGCGATCTGGCCGAAGTGATCGGCACCGCGATCGCGCTGAAATTATTGTTCGGCATTCCCCTGATCGGCGGCGCGCTGCTGGCGGCGCTCGACGCCTTCCTGCTGCTGTTTTTGATGAACAAGGGCTTTCGTTTCCTCGAAGCGTTCGTCGTTGCGCTCCTGATCGTCATCGCTGTCTGCTTTACGATCCAGATCGCAGCCGCGGCGCCGCCGATCGCCGCGATGCTAAGGGGATTTGTGCCGTCGCGCGAGATCGTCACCAACCCCGAGGTGCTCTACATCGCCATCGGCATCATCGGCGCCACGGTGATGCCGCATAATCTCTATCTGCACTCCTCGATCGTGCAGACCCGCGCCTACGAACGTTCCGACGCGGGCCGCCGTGACGCGATCAAATGGGCGACGGCGGATTCGACCATCGCGCTGATGTTGGCTTTGTTCATCAACGCCGCGATCCTCGTCGTCGCGGCCGCGACCTTCCACAAGAGCGGGCATGCCGACGTTGCCGAAATCGGCCAGGCCTTCGAGTTGCTGTCGCCGCTATTGGGCCTCGGTATCGCATCGACGCTGTTTGCGGTAGCGCTGCTCGCCTCCGGCCTCAACTCGACCGTGACGGCGACGCTGGCCGGCCAGATCGTGATGGAGGGTTTTCTCGACCTGCGGCTTCCCAGCTGGGCGCGGCGGCTTGTCACCCGGGGTATCGCCATCGTCCCGGTGGTGATCGTCACCGCGTTGTATGGCGAGCGCGGCACCGCCGATTTACTCGTCTTCAGTCAGGTCGTGCTGTCGATGCAGCTTCCGTTCGCCGTGATTCCGCTGGTGCGGTTTGTCTCGGACAAGCGAAAGATGGGTGATTTCGCGATATCGCGTTCCGTCGCCGCCGCGGCGTGGATCGTGGCTGCTGTCATCGTGGTTTTGAACGTGAAGCTGCTGCTCGATATGTTGTTTGGATGAGGTCCGACAACTGTCATCGCCCGGCTTGACCGGGCGACCCAAATTCCAGAGACGTTAGTGATTCAATCGAGAGGCCGCGGCGTACTGGGTCACCCGCCTTCGCGGGTGACGACGAGTGGAGTCAATCCTGCGGCTCGGACGGCACTTCGCCGGTCGCGTCGACCCGCAGCCAGCCGGACGGCGCCAGCCGCTGCTGCGGCAGGAAGCGGCCCTTGTAGTCCATCTTCTTGGAGCCTTCGATCCAGTAGCCGAGATAGACGTAAGGCAGCCCCAGCCGTCGCGCGCGCGTAATGTGGTCGAGGATCATGAAGGTGCCGAGCGAGCGGCTCTCTTCCGACGGTTCGAAGAACGAATACACCATCGACAGCCCGTCGCTCAGCACATCCGTCAGCGCGACCGCGACCAGCTCCTCGCCGCGGCCGGTGATGCCGGAGTCGATGCTGCGTCGGCGGTATTCGATGATGCGGGTTTCGACGTGGCTGTCCTCCACCATCATGGCGTAGTCGAGCACGGTCATGTCGGCCATGCCGCCATGGCGGTGGCGCTTATCGAGATAGGCGCGAAAGACCGAATATTGTTCCGAGGTGGGCACCGCGCTGCGCTGCTCGCCGATGATGTCGGCGTTGCGCGCCATGACTTTCCGGAAATTGCGCGAGAGCCGGAATTCGTTGGCGATCACGCGCACCGACACGCAGGCGCGGCACTGGTCGCAGGCCGGCCGGTAGGCGATCGACTGGCTGCGCCGGAAGCCGCCATGGGTCAGCAAATCGTTGAGATCGCCTGCCTTGTCGCCGACCAGATGGGTGAACACCTTGCGTTCGTGCCGGCCGGGCAGATACGGGCAAGGCGACGGCGCCGTCAGGTAGAATTGCGGGGTGTCACGCGAATGCTGGGTCACGTCAGTTCGTCAGGCCTCCGAAGCAACTGGTCACAGCATCGCGCCGCGGAGGCTGACGGTCAATTAATTTAGTCCTGGTCAATAGCTGCGCGCGGCCGGTGCGACCTGGGTCCGCACCGAACTGTTGATAATTACGGTTCCAAGGATGATGTCGTGCAGCAGCCGGCGGCGGCCATTGAACAGCCCGACGAGGAGCACCAGCGGGGTCAGGAACGAGATCGAGACGTAGAACAGCACCGCATGGGTGGCGCCGAGCACGAAATAACCCGGTGCGCCGTACCAGGTGCGCAATTCCAGATCCATCGCGCGCATCCCCATGGTGGCCGAATGCGGGCCGCCCAGCGAGGCGCCGTAATAGACGATCGCCCAGACGATCGAGGCCGGCCACGCCAGCCAGAACAGCGCCCAGCCTAACCCGAGCGTAATCAGGCCGAACACGGCGATGAAGACGTAACCCAGGATGACCGGGATCGACAGCACGACGAGGTCGATGAGGAACGCAAACACCCGTCGCGTCAGCACGCCGCGAAACAATTCCGGCTGCAAATAAGGATCGAAGGCGTGCGGCTGCACCCCGCCGCCGTTGCGCCAGGCACCGCCACCCATGTTACCCGAACCGCTATAAGACATGACCCGTCCTCCGACATGGCGTCCGGTGCAGCAGATGGGAACCGGCCCGGGGCGTGCCAAGGCCCGCCAGCATTAACAAGCTGCAATATTCGGGCGATTTGGGGGCTACCCGTCGTCCCGGCTGTCCCTCATCCCGTCATTGCGAGGAGCAAGGCGACGAAACGATCCATCCATCCGCGTGCGCCGCGCGATGGATTGCTTCGCGGAGCCTGTCATCGGGCGCGCATTCGCGCGACCCGTTGGCCCGCAATGACGTGGAAGGGGCGGGGGTCTACCCTTCGCTCTTCAGCTTCTCCGCCGCCTTCGGCGCGAAGTAGGTCAAAATACCGTCGGCGCCGGCGCGCTTGAAGCCGACCAGGCTTTCCATCATCGCGCGGTCGCCGTCGATCCAGCCATTGTTGGCGGCGCCTGCGATCATCGCGTATTCGCCGGACACCTGGTAGACGAAGGTCGGCATCGCAAAGGTGTCCTTCACCCGCCGCACGATGTCCAGATAGGGCATGCCGGGCTTCACCATCACCATGTCGGCGCCTTCGGCGATGTCGAGTTCGACCTCGCGCAGCGCTTCGTCGGAATTGGCGCTGTCCATCTGGTAGGTGCGCTTGTCGCCGGTTAGCGTTTTCGCCGAACCGATGGCGTCGCGGAACGGGCCGTAGAAGGCGGAGGCATATTTGGCCGCATAGGCCATGATCTGCACTTCGAGGAAGCCGGCCTGATCCAGCGCCTCACGGATGGCGCCGACGCGGCCGTCCATCATGTCGGAGGGCGCGATGATGTCGCAGCCGGCTTCGGCCTGCACCAGCGCCTGCCGCACCAATACCGCCACCGTTTCATCGTTGAGGATCTTGCCGTCCTCGATCAGCCCGTCATGGCCGTGGCTGGTGAAGGGATCGAGTGCAACGTCGCAGAGCACGCCAAGATCCGGGAACTCTTTTTTGATCGCGCGCACCGACTGGCAGACCAGATTGTCGGCATTCAGCGCCTCGGAACCCTCTTCGTCGCGCAGCGAAGGCTCTGTGTAAGGGAACAGCGCGAGGCAGGGGATATTCAGCTTGACCGCGCGCTCGGCATCCCGGACCGCCTGATCGACGGTAACGCGGTCGACGCCGGGCATCGAAGCGACGGCGGTCCTTTTGTTCTGACCATCAACGACGAACAGCGGCCAGATCAAATCGTTGGTCGTCAGCACGTTTTCCCGCACCAGCCGCCGCGCCCATTCCGCCTTGCGGTTGCGCCGGGGGCGGATCGTCAGGTCGAGCGGGGGCGAGGAGAGGGCGGTCGGCCGCCGGGGCGCGTCGCGCATTTCGATCGGACGCCCGAATTTGATCGCCATATGATGGTTACTCCTCGACGGCGGGATAGGATTGGTCCAATTCTAGCACCTTGCCGGGGCCCCGTCACCGCACCGTTGATTTACCGCAACGGCAATTGATTTTACCGCCCCGCCGGGCCAAGACTCGGTCCATGACGACATCTTTCCGGCTCATGAGCTCCGATTCCCAGATTCAATCTCAGGTCCAATCCTGGGTCCAATCCGATGTCTGACACCTCTACGCGCGAGCAGTCGCGGGACAACGCCATGTCGGCGGCGGCGATCTCGTCCGAACGGATCGAGCCCGACGATAATGCGTGGACGCGGCGGCTGGTCTTGTTTCTGCGCATCATGGCGGTGGTCTCGATCGCCAAGGGCCTCTACCACTGGGCGCAGGTGACGGGCTTCGTCGGCGGCGAGGAAGAGGCGTTCGAAAACCAGTCGATGGCCTGGCAGACCGCGACGATCTATTTCGCGGTGATCGAACTTGTGGCCGCGGTCGGCCTGTGGCTCGCGACTCCATGGGGTGCGGTGGTGTGGCTCACGACCGTGGTGTCGATGGCGGTGATCGAGCTGATGTTTCCGGGGATCTACGGCGGCAGCCTGACCGTGGTGGGTTTCGAGGCCGTGATGCTGGCGGCGTATCTCGCGCTCGCCTGGATGGCCGCGCGCGAACGCCCGCCATAGGCTCTTCCGTCTCGATAGCAGCTTGCTGCGCATTCTGTGGCTTCATGGTTCGAGACGGGCGGCGTTGCGGCGCCCCTCACCATGAGGGTCCAGCGAGCCCAAGACCTCAACCTGAGGAGCACGCGTCAGCGTGCGTCTCGAAGGATGATGCCACCGAACTTCAATTGGCCTAACCCACCTGCGTGCAGGAATCGCCACGCGACCGCGTAAGATTTTCCGAAAATTTGCCGGTAACCCTTTGCTCACCGTAAAGGGTTCCCTCACACCTGTTACAGAGGCGTTTCGAATTTGAACGAACCTGTTTCCGAATGCGACAGGGGACACAGACGAAGCGTGAACAGGGGCCTGTCACCGTCAATGAAAGGTTGCGAAAAGCCCTTATGTCATGGGCTTAATCCGCGATTCACTGTCTTAAATTCATGATCTCTTTATTGTCTTATTTAAGCTGATCTTCAAACGCCCCCCTTAAGTTGAAGCTATCAGGCGGGACACAAGTTTCGTCGAAATAAGTCGATAAAAACGACTACAGGGGAAGTGTCATGATCAAAGCCGTTGCAACGGCGGTGGAAACCGCTGAACGCTCTGCCGGTCAAGCTCCGGTGCAGCCGCTCTATCTTGAAGCATTGACTTTGGTAGAGCGGTTGCATCGTCGCCTGCTCGACGTCATCAAGGATGAATTCGATCGCCGCGGCCGCGCCGACATCAATTCGGTGCAGGCGCTGTTGCTCTACAACATCGGCGACAAGGAATTGACCGCGGGCGAACTGCGCACGCGCGGTTATTACCTCGGCTCCAACGTCTCCTATAACCTCAAGAAGCTCGTCGAACTCGGCTTCCTCGATCATCAGCGCAGCCGCGTCGATCGCCGCTCGGTCCGCATCCGCTTGACGGCGCAGGGCCAGGAAATCCGCAAGATCGTCGACGCGCTCTATCAGAAGCACGTCAAGACCGTGGAGCAGGTCGGCGGCATCTCGAACGAAGAGTTCGCGACGCTGAACAAGTCGCTGCACCGGCTCGAGCGGTTCTGGACCGACCAGATCCTGTATCGGCTCTGAGACACGTTTCGAAGCCTCAACGGCCAAGCCGGCCATTTGCAGCATGATCCGGAAAATTGGAAACCGGTTTTCCGATAAAATCATGCGCAGATAAAAAGACCGGCAGCCCAATGTTTTCTTGTAGAATTGGGTTTCAGGTAGAATTGTAAGGCAATAAGCCTTCACGGAGCGCATCGGGTCCGGTCTTCCGGCCGGTGCGTTTTGTTTTTCGGCTGTGCGAAGAGGAATTTCCGAAAAGGAACTTATGACCGGGTGACGCATTATCCGTTGTAACGGAGACCCGGATCATGCTGATCGAGCGCGGATTGCAGGTAATGAATGTCGAGGTGGTGGGCGATGCCTACGCCATCGCCTCGAACTATCTGCGCAAGACCGGCGCCATCGCCGACAGCTTCGAAACCGAGGAACGGCTGCTGGAGATCATCGTGCAGATGTTTCAGCACGGCGAATACAACAGGATCAGGCTCGCCAACAAGGCGATCGCCAAATTCAACGCCGACACGCTGATCGACTGACCTCCCCCGGAGAAAAATCATGGAAGCCGCCGTCGACCGCATCATGCTGACCTATGACCTGTTGCTGAACCGCACTGCGGCGGCCAGCGCCGAGGCGCGCGAGAAGGTGACCGACTATGTGAAGACGCTGTTCGAGGCCGGCGAAACGGATACCCACCGGCTGACCGTGTGCGGGCTGACCTATCTGCGTCAGCTCGACGGCTCAACCGATCCGGTGAAGGCAGGGTTTACCGGGCTGTAGCGGCAGGCCGCGCGGTCGCTCATCGCGGCTTTGTCAGGCCACGGGGTTAGACAGCAATCGCCAAGAGCCACGGCCTTACCATTGCTCCGATGCAACCTGGTTGCATCCATAGCAACGGAAAATTCTGACTGCGGCGAAGCTCCTGGTGTTCGGCAGGTCACCCAAATGCGTCATCTCCTCTCCGCAAACGTCGCATTTGCAGCTCGGTGACTCCTCGGGCGGTTCGGCAGCATCGTTCATCGCGGTATCTTGTTTGGGCCTGCCCAGGACGGGCAACGCCGTAAGGATGCTCTATCGAATGGGTCGAAATAGTGAAATGCGCCCCCCGTAAAACTACGCTCCTTGCTCACCCCATGCGGGCTGTCAGGCGGGGATACGCCAAGCCGGAGACGCTCTGTAAGCTTGCGCCGGCATTGATGTTCGATACCGAGGGTATCGTCGCGAAGATCGTGAATGCATTGGCGTAAATGGTTGCACGATGGTGCTATAAGCCTCCGCCCATAACAAGAAGCCCCAGGGAAACGCCGATGCTCACGCTTCACCATCTCAACGACTCCCGCTCGCAGCGCGTCCTGTGGCTGCTGGAGAAGCTTGGGCTACCCTATGAGATGAAGCGCTATCAGCGCGATGCGGTGACGCGGCCGGCATTCCAGCGGAGCGTGGAGAACGGCGGGGCGCATCGGTTTTCGAAATAATTCCGTCGTTCCGGCGAAAGCCGGAACCCACCCGCCACGGCCAGGGAGAGGGGCACCTTGGCAGAGGCCTTCTTCCTTCCCCCAACGGGCTTCGGTGGTTATGGGCCCCGGCTCAAGGCAGGGCGACGGGTAGAAAGTTCCCTTGTTCCCCGCCATCCCCACCATATCTTGCACAAATATCAGTCTTGTACCGCAAGCGCTTGGCCAATTCCGGGCGATGTGGTATCTCGCAGGCGCTTCTTCGACCGCCACAACTGACCGGCCGCATCCCCCTAAAGGCTTGCGGCGATGGAGATATTTCTTCCATGACCGCATCGTCTTCCAGCGCCAGTGCTTCCGGAACCAAGACCGCTTCCGTGCCCGACTCGTTCTTCACCGCCACGCTCGCCGTGGCCGATCCGGAGATCGCCGCCGCCATCAAGGGCGAACTCGGCCGGCAGCGCCATGAGATCGAGCTGATCGCGTCCGAGAACATCGTCAGCCGCGCTGTGCTGGAAGCGCAGGGCTCGGTGATGACCAACAAATACGCCGAAGGCTATCCGGGCGCGCGCTACTATGGCGGTTGCGAATGGGTCGACGTCGCCGAGACGCTGGCGATCGAGCGCGCGAAAAAGCTGTTCGGCGCGGCCTTTGCGAACGTTCAGCCCAACTCGGGCAGCCAGATGAACCAGGCGGTGTTCCTGGCGCTGCTGCAGCCCGGCGACACCTTCATGGGCCTCGATCTCGCCGCCGGCGGCCATCTCACCCACGGTGCGCCGGTCAACATTTCCGGCAAATGGTTCAAGGCGCAGCACTACACCGTGCGTCGCGAGGACCAGATCATCGATATGGACCAGGTCGCGCGCCGCGCCGAGGAAGTGAAGCCGAAGCTGATCATCGCGGGCGGTTCGGCTTACTCGCGTTCGTGGGACTTCAAGCGCTTCCGCGAAATCGCCGACAGCGTCGGCGCCTATTTGATGGTCGACATGGCGCACTTCGCCGGTCTCGTCGCCGGTGGCGTGCACGCTTCGCCGGTGCCGCACGCCCATGTCACGACCACGACGACGCACAAATCGCTGCGCGGCCCGCGCGGCGGCTTGATGCTGTGGAACGACGAGGCGCTGACCAAGAAGTTCAACTCGGCGGTCTTCCCGGGCCTGCAGGGCGGTCCGCTGATGCATGTGATCGCCGCGAAAGCGGTGGCGTTCGCCGAAGCCTTGCGTCCGGACTTCAAGATCTACGCCAAGAAGGTGGTCGAGAATGCCAAGGCGCTGGCGGAGAGCCTGCGCGCCAACGGCCTCGACATCGTCTCCGGCGGCACCGACAACCATCTGATGCTGGTTGACCTCAGGCCCAAGGGCCTGAAGGGCAATTTGTCGGAAAAGGCGCTGGTGCGCGCCGCCATCACCTGCAACAAGAACGGCATTCCGTTCGATCCCGAAACCCCGTTCGTCACCTCGGGCCTGCGTCTGGGTACACCGGCGGCGACCACGCGCGGTTTTGGCGTCGCCGAATTCAAGCAGGTCGGCGGCATGATCGCCGAAGTGCTGACCGCGCTGGCGCAGTCGCCGGACGGCAACGCGCCATTGGTGGAGGCCGCGATCAAGGAACGCGTCAAGGCGTTGACCGACCGCTTCCCGATCTATCAGTAAAGGTCCTTTCGGATGCGCTGTCCCAGCTGCAACAGTCTCGATACGCAGGTGAAGGATTCGCGTCCGACCGAGGATTCCGCCGTGATCCGGCGGCGGCGGGTGTGCATCGCCTGCAATTTCCGCTTCACCACCTTCGAGCGGGTGCAGCTCCGCGAGTTGACCGTGATCAAGCGCAACGGCCGCCGGGTGCCGTTCGACCGCGACAAGCTGGTGCGCTCGCTGCAGATCAGTCTGCGCAAGCGGCCGGTCGACCCTGAACGGGTCGAGAAGATGGTCTCGGCCATCGTGCGCGAACTGGAGAGCGGCGGGGAGGCGGAAGTGTCGTCGGAGGCGATCGGCGAGATCGTTATGGAGCATCTGCGCCAGCTCGACGACGTTGCCTATGTCCGCTTCGCCTCGGTCTATCGCAATTTCCGCGAGGCCAAGGATTTCGAGACCGTGCTCGGCGAACTCTCCGCCGAAGACGCCGCGCGGGTCGCCACGTTACGCAAATGATCTTCCGCATTCTGGAAGACCAGCACGCGCAGAAATACCGGGAAGCAAAGGCGGCCGACGCGCGCTTCATGCAGCTTGCGCTGGCGCTCGGGCGGCGCGGGCAGGGCCGCACCTGGCCGAACCCTGCCGTCGGCGCGGTCGTGGTCAAGGACGGCGTCATTGTCGGCCGCGGCTGGACGCAAGCCGGCGGACGGCCCCATGCCGAGCCGGAGGCGCTGAAGCGCGCCGGCGAGGCCGCGCGCGGCGCCACGCTCTATGTCACGCTCGAGCCCTGTTCGCATTTCGGCAAATCGCCGCCTTGCGTCGATGCCGTGATCGCTGCGGGCATTGCACGGGTGGTGTCGGCGATCGAGGACCCCAATCCGGAAGTGGCGGGGCAAGGCCACGCAAGACTTCGCGCCGCCGGTATCGCGGTCGATGTTGGTCTCGGCGCAGCCGAGGCCGCGCGCGATCACGCCGGGCATTTCCGCCGCATCCGCGACAAGCGCCCGCATGTCATCCTCAAACTGGCCGTGTCCGCCGACGACAAGATCGGCGCCGCCGGTCATAAGCCTGTTGCCATCACCGGCGAGGCGGCAAAGACCCGGGTGCATCTGTTGCGCGCGCAATGCGACGCCATCCTGGTCGGGATCGGCACCGTGCTCGCGGACGATCCCGAACTGACCTGCCGCCTGCCGGGCATGGAAGCGCGCTCGCCGGTGCGCCTGGTGCTGGATCGCGCGCTCCGTATTCCCGGCACCAGCCGTCTGGTTCATTCCGCGCGCGGGACGCCGCTCTGGGTGCTGACCTCAGATCTTTCGGAAGCACCGGCCGCCATGAAGCTCGGTGCGGCGGGCGCGCAGGTGATCCGGGTCGCCGCCACCACCAGGCCGCCGGGGCTGGATCTGCCGGCGGTGCTGCATGCGCTGTCCGACAAAGGCATCACGCGGCTGCTGGTCGAGGGCGGCGCCAAGGTCGCGTCGTCCTTTGTCGCCGCCGATCTCGTCGATGAAATCTGGCTGCTGCGCGGGCAAGAATCCGTCGGCGCCGACGGCGTTCCCGCGCTGGACGCATTGCCGCTCTCGGCAATCACGCAGTCGCCGGGCTTTAAGGTCCGTGCCAGCGAGAGCCTGAACAGGGATACTCTGACCGTGTACGAGCGCGTTTAATCAATTCGTCATGCACGGCCTTGTGCCGGGCATCCACGTCTCGGCTGCACGTGATAAAGGAAGACGTGGATGGCCGGGACAACCGGCCATGACAGTAACTAGAAGGACCAGTTGTGTTCACCGGAATAGTCACCGACATCGGCGAGATCGTCGCCTTGACGCCGACGGCGCAAGGCCAGTTGCACCGCATGCGCATCGCCTGCCGCTACGATCGCACGACCATCGCCGACGGCGCCTCGATCGCCTGTAACGGCGTCTGTCTCACTGTGGTCGCCTCCGGCGTCGAGCAGGGCAAGACCTGGTTTGATGTCGATGCCGCCGCCGAAACGCTCGGCATGACGACCGCAAAACATTGGGTCACCGGCACCAAACTCAATCTCGAGCGCGCGTTGAAGATCGGCGACGAACTCGGCGGCCACATTGTCGCTGGCCACGCCGACGGCATCGCCACCATCGTCAAGCGCGACGATCTGCCCGACATGGCTCGGTTCGAACTGCGCACCGCGCGGGACCTGGCGCGTTTCATCGCCGCAAAGGGCTCGGTGACGCTGGATGGCGTGTCGCTGACGGTCAATACCGTCGCCGATGTCGTGTTTTCGGTGCTGATCATTCCCCATACGCTCAGCGTCACCACGCTCGGCGCCTGGCGCACGGGCAGCGAGGTCAATCTCGAGGTCGACCTGATGGCCCGCTACGCGGCGCGGCTGTCGGAAATGAAATAGTCCAGGCGAAAACATGGGCGGGCAAGCTACCGGATCGGCGCATAAAGATGTCCCGGTCGGTCCGCGCGACGCGCTCACCATCGCCCGCATCGTCAGGGTCAATCACGCCGGTGAATTCGGCGCGATCAGGATCTATTCCGCGCAGCTTCTGGTGTCCCGATGGTTTTGGCCGGATTGCAGCCCGGCGCTTTCGGAAATGCAGCGCCACGAACGCAATCATTGCGCGATCTTTCGCGCGGCGATGGCACCCCGGCAATCGCGGCCGTGCCGCGTGATGCATTTCTGGAGCTACGGCGGCTGGCTGCTCGGATTTGTCATGGCCTGTCTCGGTCGAAAGGGAATATGGGCATGCACCGCCGCCGTCGAAGCCGCGGTGCATCGGCACCTCGATGACCAGCTTTACTTCGTCCGGGATCGCGATCCCGAGTTGTACCGCATCATCCTTTCGATCCGGGAAGAGGAACTGGCGCACCTGCGGCATGCGGAAGCGCAGCTTCCATCGGCCGGTACGATGGTCCAGATGCTGCGGCGGATCATCGCGTCGATCACCGATGGCCTGATCTGGCTGTCGACGTGGGGCGATTCCAGCCGCATGGCCCATGCGTTGAAGGCGCGAGATACCTGAAAAAGCGCGCCGCAAGCGCCGATCCCGGATGCGTATTGCCCTTGGCATTGGACGCCGCTGCGCCTAAAACGCCCGCCAATCCCTCATGGTGAGGAGGCGCTTGCGCCGTCTCGAACCATGAGGCCCCGGAACTATCTACATCCTTCGAGACGCGGCCAAGCGGCCGCTCCTCAGGCTGGCACCGATCGAAACGGAAAGATAATGGCAGACGCGCGGCGCGCACCCCTGAAAGACCAGACCGATATATCAGGCGCGCGCGCGCTGATCGTCGAGGCGCGGTTCTATGACGACATCCAGGATGCGCTGATGGAAGGCGCGGTCGCCGAGCTGAAGACGGCCGGCGTGAGCCATGACGTCATCACCGTGCCGGGCGCGCTGGAAATTCCGGCCGCGATCGCGATCGCGATCGATGCCGCCGAGAAAAATGGAAAGCCCTATGACGCCGCGATCGCGCTCGGCTGCGTGGTGCGAGGCGACACCATCCATTTCGAGATCGTCTCGATCGAATCCTCGCGCGCGCTGATGGACCTTGCGGTCGCGAGAAAATTCCCGCTCGGCAATGGCATCATCACCGTCAATACCGAGGCGCAGGCCTGGGCGCGGGCGCGCGCCGGCGAACTCAACAAGGGCGGCGATGCCGCACGCGCGGCGCTGGCGATGCTGCGGATCAAACGCCGGCTGGCAAAGGCCTGATGATGGCAGACAGCAAGAAGCCAGCGAAGGGTCCGGACAAGAAAAGTCCCGACAAGAAGGCCAACCGGCGCGGCGCGGCAAGGCTCGCCGCGGTGCAGGCGCTGTATCAAATGGACATCGGCGGCGCCGGGATCAACGACATTTTTGCCGAGTTCGAAAGCCACTGGCTCGGCAACGAGGTCGAGGGCGATAAATATCTGCCGGCGGAGGCCGCGTTTTTCCGCGACGTGGTGGCCGGCGTGGTGCGCGACCAGGCCAAGCTCGATCCCTTGATCGACGATGCGCTGTCGAGGGGCTGGCCGCTGAAGCGGATCGACGCCATTTTGCGCGCGGTGCTGCGGGCGGGCTCCTACGAACTCGAGCATCGCAAGGACGTGCCCGGCCGCGTGGTGGTTTCGGAATACGTCGATGTCGCGCACGCCTTTGTCGAAAAGGACGAGACCGGCATGGTGAACGCGGTGCTCGACCAGATCGCGCGCCAGTTCCGCGCCGACGAGTTCGCGCGTGGCTAGCGCGCCGTCCGCGTCCGGCGAGGACTCGCTGATCGCGCGCTATTTCAGGCCGATCGCGACCGATCCGGGCGCCTTCGATCTCGGCGACGACGCCGCGGTCTTGAAGGCGGATGGCTGCGAGATCGTGGTGACGACGGACGCCATCGTCGAGGGCGTGCATTTTCTTGGCAGTGATCCGCCCGATACGGTCGGGCGCAAGGCGCTGCGGGTCAATCTTTCGGATCTCGCGGCGAAGGGGGCTGCGCCTGCCGGTTTTGTGCTGACGCTGGCGCTGCGCAAGGTGGACGACGCCTGGTTAAAATCGTTCGCGCACGCGCTTGGCGAGGATGCGGCCTGGTTCAATTGTCCGCTGCTCGGTGGCGATACCGTTTCCACGCCGGGGCCGCTGATGATCTCGATCACCGCGTTCGGCCGTGTGCCCGTGGGCAAGATGGTTCATCGCAGCGGCGCAAAGCCGGGC
This sequence comes from Bradyrhizobium erythrophlei, assembly GCA_900129675.1. Lineage (GTDB taxonomy): Bacteria > Pseudomonadota > Alphaproteobacteria > Rhizobiales > Xanthobacteraceae > Bradyrhizobium > Bradyrhizobium erythrophlei_A. The sequence goes on from FSRD01000001.1 coordinate 6,888,364, forward strand.
GACCGGGTCATGGTGACGGGGACGATCGGCGACGCCGCGCTGGGGCTCGCCATTCTCAGGGGTGGCAACGTCGCCGATGCCGCCGTGGCTGATGCTGCCGTGCGAAATCTGCTGATCGGGCGCTACCGCGTTCCGCAGCCGCGCAACATGCTGGCGAGCGCGGTTCGCGACCACGCCAGCGCGGCGATGGACGTGTCCGACGGCCTCGCCGGCGATCTCGCCAAGTTGTGCGCTGCGTCCGGTGTTTCCGCGGTCATCGATCTCGAATCGATCCCGCTCTCCGCTGCCGCAAGCGATCTGGTGTCGCGCCGGATTGTCGGCATCGAAACATTGATCGCCGGTGGCGACGACTATGAGGTGCTGTGCACGGTCCCGGACGATCGTGTCGAAGCGTTCGCGGAGGCCGCGCGGCGTGCCGGGGGGCAGGCGACCTCGATCGGCATGGTGGTTGCGGGTGCCTCGGCACCAAAATTCATCGACGGGCAGGGCGCGGAACTCGCGCTGGAACGGCTGTCCTACAGTCATTTTTGAATCCTCGTCAGGGTGGTCGAAGCTTTATTTTCCCGCATGCATTGCAATTTCCGGGAAAACCTTTAGTTATGACGCCCCGATTACCGCCGTGCCTTGTCGAACGCGCCCTTGGGGCCTCTTCCAGAGACATCGTCGATATTGGATTGAATCCGCGCGATCGCCGGGCGGAATGCGAGCCTTACGTGCTTTGGAGAAGAGAAAATGGCTACCGGAACAGTGAAGTGGTTCAACGGTCAAAAGGGTTTTGGCTTCATTCAGCCGAGCGACGGCAGCAAGGATGTGTTCGTTCACATCAGCGCCGTCGAGCGCGCCGGTCTTGGCGGACTGGCTGAAGGCCAGAAGGTTCAGTTCGAACTCAAGGAAGACAAGATGCGGGGCAAGGTCAGCGCGGAAAATCTGTCGCTCGCCTAAGCTTCAAAGCGGTCGTTTCACGGATATACTGAGATGGCTGGCGCCCGCTCAACCCTCGAGGGTTGGGCGGGTTTTTGCATTTTGAGGCCGTCAGCCGCCGCGTGCCGATGGGCCCATCGCCACGCGATGTGGAACAAGACCCGTATTTTCGGTCATCAGGGGCGGCTTTTCCCGGTATTTCCTTTCAAGAATTGATGGTTTTAGCTTCCGCGGCGTTGCGCCGGGGAGACGATTTTGGCATGGTCCCGCCGATTTAAGGCCGCCCTTTTGGGCAGGGAAAGGCCTTCTTTTTTTGCGTGCGCCGCGTCCGCGGTGATGCGTTGGGGTGAGACAATCAAGATCTGAGGCAAATTCAATGACAGCATTATGGGTGATTGTGCTCTGCGGAGCGCTTTCGATCGTTTACGCCATCTGGGCCACTGCATCGGTGCTGAAGGCAGACGCCGGCAATCCGCGGATGCAGGAAATCGCCGCCGCCGTGCGCGAAGGTGCGCAGGCCTATCTGAAGCGCCAGTACATGACGATCGCCATGGTCGGCATCGTGATCTTCGCGCTCCTGGCCTATTTCCTCGGCACGCTGGTTGCGGTCGGCTTCCTGATCGGCGCGATCCTCTCGGGTGCTGCGGGCTTCATCGGCATGAACGTCTCGGTTCGCGCCAATGTGCGCACCGCGCAGGCCGCGACCACGTCGCTGGCCGGCGGACTTGAACTCGCCTTCAAGGCGGGGGCGATCACCGGCATGCTGGTGGCGGGTCTGGCGCTGCTCGGCGTCACCCTCTATTTCGCCTTTCTCACCCACTTCCTGGGGTTGGCCTCGGACAGCCGCACCGTGGTCGACGCGCTGGTCGCGCTAGGCTTCGGCGCCTCGCTGATCTCGATCTTCGCCCGTCTCGGCGGCGGCATCTTCACCAAGGGCGCCGACGTCGGTGGCGATCTCGTCGGCAAGGTCGAAGCCGGCATTCCCGAAGACGATCCGCGCAACCCGGCCACTATCGCCGACAACGTCGGCGACAATGTCGGCGACTGCGCCGGCATGGCCGCCGACCTGTTCGAGACCTATGCGGTGACCGCCGTCGCCACCATGGTTCTGGCCGCTATCTTCTTCGCAAAAACCCCGATCCTGGTGAACATGATGACGCTGCCGCTCGCGATCGGCGGCATCTGCATCATCACCTCGATCATCGGCACCTTCTTCGTCAAGCTCGGTGCCAGCCAGTCGATCATGGGCGCGCTCTACAAGGGCCTGATCGCAACCGGCATCCTGTCGCTGTTCGGCGTCGCCGGCGCGATCAACTGGCTGATCGGCTTCGGCAAGCTCGACGGCGTCGACTACACCGGCATGGCGCTGTTCGAATGCGGCATCGTCGGCCTCGTCGTCACCGGTCTGATCATCTGGATTACCGAATACTACACCGGCACCGACTTTCGGCCGGTGAAGTCGATCGCGGCGTCCTCGGTCACCGGTCACGGCACCAACGTGATCCAGGGTCTGGCGATCGCGATGGAATCGACCGCGATGCCCGCGATTGTCATCATCGCCGGCATCCTCGTCACCTACAGCCTTGCCGGCCTGTTCGGCATCGCGATTGCGACCACGACGATGCTGGCGCTGGCCGGCATGATCGTGGCGCTCGACGCCTTCGGTCCGGTTACCGACAACGCCGGCGGCATCGCCGAAATGGCCGGCCTGCCGAAGGAAGTGCGCAAGTCGACCGACGCGCTCGACGCCGTCGGCAACACCACCAAGGCGGTCACCAAGGGTTACGCGATCGGCTCCGCCGGTCTCGGCGCGCTGGTGCTGTTTGCGGCCTATAACCAGGACCTCAAATTCTTCATCGCCGACTCCGCCAACCACCTCTACTTCAAGGGCGTCAATCCGGACTTCTCGCTCAACAACCCCTACGTCGTGGCGGGTCTGTTGTTCGGCGGTCTGTTGCCGTATCTGTTCGGCGCGATGGGCATGACGGCGGTCGGCCGTGCAGCCAGCGCGATCGTCGAGGAAGTGCGGCGCCAGTTCCGCGAAAAACCCGGCATCATGCAGGGCACCGACAAGCCGGACTACGGCAAGGCGGTCGACCTTTTGACCAAGGCCGCGATCAAGGAAATGATCATTCCGTCGCTGTTGCCGGTGCTGTCGCCGATCTTCGTCTATTTCGTGATGTTCGCGATCGCAGGCGGCGGCGCGGCCGGCAAGTCGGCGGCGTTCTCGGCGGTCGGCGCCATGCTGCTCGGCGTCATCGTCAACGGACTCTTTGTCGCGATCTCGATGACCTCGGGCGGTGGCGCCTGGGATAATGCCAAGAAGTACATCGAGGACGGCCATTACGGCGGCAAGGGTTCCGACGCGCACAAGGCGGCGGTGACCGGCGATACCGTCGGCGATCCCTACAAGGATACGGCGGGTCCCGCCGTGAACCCGATGATCAAGATCACCAACATCGTGGCGCTCTTGCTGCTGGCGATCCTGGCGCACTGAACCCAAAACAGGCGACCTGCGACAAACCCGCGGTGCAAGCCGCGGGTTTTTTGTTGCCGGTTGGGACAGGCGGCTCTCTTGAAAGGTTGGCCACCATGAAGTTTGAGATGACCAAGTGCAATCAGTGCGGCAGTGAAATGCTGATGGGCGTGACCATCTGTCCGAGCTGCGGCAAGCCGCAAACCGGCCTCGGCAAACCAGGTGGCCTCTATACGCCGGGGACGATGCTGGCGGTCGGGCTGGCCGCGGCGGTGCTCCTCTTCTTTATGGATCAAGTCCCCCGCGCCGCAGGTGAGCCAGTCACCTCCATCAGCAACCCTTCCTGCTCGATGACGACGGCGAAGAACCCCCCGTGGTGCGAGCCGGGTGTTTTGTTTGCTTCCGCGTTCCCCGGATGCTGCGCAGCGCGCCGCATCTGCGGCGGGGTGCGCTGCTGATCCGGGGTCCATCGGTGAGGCTGGACGATGGGGCCCGGCTCTGCGGAGCCATAAGCGCGTCGAAGACGCGCGTGAACGCGCTGGTGCCACGCCGCACCGCGTCCGGGACACGAGCGTCAGTTGAAGCTGAGCAGCTTGAACAGCGGCGTCAGGTAGCTCATCTCCTGGCCCGAGGTCGGCGTGGTGCGGCTGATGAAGTCGAAGATCTTGCCGTCCTGCAGCCCGTAATTGGCGAGCCGCTGCACCTGCCGGTTCTTGTCGAAATAGACAGCGATCACCCGCTGGTCGACCACCTTCTGGTTCATGAACGCGACCTTGCGTTCGGAGCGCTGCGAAATGTAGTAGAACACCTCGCCGTTCAGGGTGGCGACGGTGGAGGGCGTGCCCATCACGATCAGCACCTGATCCTGGCTCGCGCCGATCGGAATCTGCTCGAGCGCGCCTTGCGGCAGGATATAGCCCTTCTGGAATTGCTCGCCGGTGCAGGCGCCCAGCGCGGCGCACAATAGCGCAACCGCCGCAACCGCGCGAAAACCGCGCCAGCGCGCGGTCAGGCCGCCCGAAGAGGCCGCGCGTGAGCTAGAATGGCTCGTCTTGGTCATTTACGGAACTGTCCCGTCCCCTTGCATCGCACGAGGCGTTGACGTACCGGGCAGCACGCTGGATTGCAACATGCGCGCGCTCCCAGGAAATAAACCCTTGGGGCTCGCTTGCGGAACCCACAATGCTTTGGCCGTTCAATCACTTCAGGAAACCCCGGACACCCCACCGCGGCACCATTGAAGCCATCTATGGCATGATCGTGACGCAAGCGCGAGAACCGTTGTTTTACCAGGCTTTAGGGGTGCCGGACACGGTTAACGGCCGTTTTGACCTGCTTCTGCTGCATTTGTGGCTGGTGTTGCGGCGCCTGCAGTCGGCTGCGGCCGGCGCTACCCTGTCGCAAGCGCTGTTCGACCATTTTTGCAATGATATGGACGATAATCTGCGCGAAATGGGGGTCGGCGACCTCACAGTGCCGAAACGGATGCAGGCATTTGGCGAGGCGTTTTACGGCCGCACCGCAGCCTACGATCTGGCGCTGACCGAGGGCCCTGCGGCGTTGGCGCAGGCGCTGTGCAAGAATATCCTGAACGGGGTGGACATCGAAAAGGCACGCCTGCTTGCGGCTTACGCCGAGGCGGTTGTCGCGGCCATGGCCGGGCTCGACGAGACGACACTGGTGAGCGGTGCCTGGAAGTTTCCTGCGCCGGAGGCGAACGTGCAGCCATGAGCAAGAGTGCAATGACAGAAAAACCGGACCCGTGGCGCGTACCCATCGCCGTACTGCAGATACCGGACACCGGGCTGCATCGCGACCTCGAGGCCGGTGAAGCCACGCGCCACGCGGTGGCCGATATCGGCGGCTTGCGCGAAGTCCTTTCCGCGCACGCTTCGTTCGACGTGACGCCGAAGAGCGGCGGCCGCTATCATGTGACCGGCCAGGTGCGGGCGCGGATCGGACAGACCTGCGTGGTGACGCTGGAGCCGATCGAGAGCGACATCGACGAACCGATCGACATGATTTTCGCGCCGCCTGAGCAAATTCCAGAACTCTCCGATCTCGTCGATGATGCGGCCGAGAACAACGAAGAGATTCCGGATCCGCCGGAGCCGATCGAGAACGGCATCATCGATCTCGGCAAGGTTGCGACCGACGCGCTGTATCTCGCGGTCGATCCCTATCCGCGCAAACCGGACGCCGTGTTTGAACCGTTGGTGGAAGCCGCTGATCCCGAGGATCATCCGTTTGCGGCCCTGAAAGCGCTGAAGGCCGAGGCCAAACCGGCCGGCGCGAACAAGCCCAAGGGCAAGTGATAAGGGCAAGTGAGGCTCGGTTAATGTGGACCGCGCGGGCGCATTCCGGTTGAAGTGGATGTGCCGTCCCGTGAGAAACTTCCTCTAAATCGTTGAAAAAGCTTGGTTTATCGATTTTGACCGCTTCCGGCTTGCGCCGGCGCCCGATCCTGAAAGAGCGCGGTCAAGAGGTTGTTTCGGGGCGGGGAAACGCTATTGTCGCGGCCCGGCGGAGGCGCAGCGTTGCGTTTCGCCGAGCGCCGCCTTCCGCGGCAGCTTCCAGCGCGCGGCCGGGCTCTAACAGGGCCGCTAGAGATCAGGTTTCCAGGACGTTCATGCCTCAAAAGGTTCGAATCGCGCTTGACGCCATGGGTGGCGATGTCGGCGCATCGGTCGTTATTCCCGGCGCCGCGACGGCGCTAACCCGGCGTCCCGACTCCGAATTCCTGCTCTACGGCGACAGCGCATCGATCGAAGCGCAACTCGCCAAATACCCCGCGTTGAAGGCAGCCTCGCGCGTCGTCCATACCGACGTCACCGTCAGCATGCACGACAAGCCGAGCCAGGCGCTGCGCCGCGGCCGCAAGACCTCGTCGATGTGGCTGGCGATCGACGCCGTCAAGAAGGGCGAGGCCGACGTTGCGGTATCGGCGGGCAATACCGGCGCACTGATGGCGATGGCGCGGTTCTGTCTGCGTACGCTGCCCGGTGTCGACAGCCCGGCGATTGCCGCGGTATGGCCGACGGTGCGCGGCGATTCCGTAGTCCTCGATCTCGGCGCCACCATCGGCGGCGATGCGCGCCATCTGGTGACGCTGGCGGTGATGGGCGGCGCGATGGCGAGCGTGCTGTTCAATCTCGAACGGCCGACGGTCGGGCTGCTCAATATCGGGGTCGAGGAGATCAAGGGCCACGAGGAAATTCGCGAGGCCGCCGAATTGTTGCGCGCGATGAATCTGCCCCAGCTCAACTATATCGGCTTTGTCGAAGCCGACGGCATCGGCAAGGGTCTTGCGGACGTGATCGTCTCGGAAGGTTTTAGCGGCAACATCGCGCTGAAGGCCACCGAGGGCACTGCGCGCCAGATCATGGACCTCTTGCGCACCGAGATCTCGCGCCGGTGGCTTGCCAGGATCGGCTATCTCTTCGCCAGGGGCGCCTTCCGGGCGCTGCGCGACAAGCTGGATCCGAAAAAGTCCAATGGCGGCGTGCTGCTCGGGCTCAAGGGCGTCGTCGTTAAAAGCCATGGCGGAACCGACGCCGAGGGCTTTGCCTATGCGATCGATGTTGGCTATGAGATGGTCCGCTACGATCTCCTCACCAAGATCAATCAGATGCTTAATCGCGACGGCAGCGCGCTGGTATCAGCGCAGACCGCGCAGGAGGCTGTCTCGTGACTGCGATACGTTCGGTCGTGCTCGGCTGCGGCTCCTATCTGCCGCAGCGGGTCCTGACCAATGCCGAACTGGCGGCCAAGGTCGACACCTCGGACGAGTGGATTGTCCAGCGCACCGGCATCCGGCAGCGCCACATTGCCGCCGAAGGCGAGTTCACCTCGCATCTGGCGATCAATGCCGCGCGCGCCGCCTTGGCCCATGCCGGGGTCGACGCGCAGTCGATTGACCTGATCGTGCTGGCGACCTCGACCCCGGACCAGACTTTTCCGGCAACCGCGGTCGCAGTGCAGAACGGGCTCGGCATCAATCATGGCGCGGCCTTCGACCTGCAGGCGGTCTGTTCCGGCTTCGTGTTTGCGCTCGCCTCAGCCGATAATTTCCTGCGCACCGGTGCCTTCAAGCGCGCGCTGGTGATCGGCGCCGAGACCTTTTCGCGCATCCTGGACTGGAACGACCGCGGCACCTGCGTGCTGTTCGGCGATGGCGCCGGCGCCGTCGTGCTGGAGGCGCAGGCGCAGCCGGGAACACCGTCCGATCGCGGTGTGCTGACGACGCATCTGCGCTCCGACGGCCGGCACAAGGGCAAGCTCTATGTCGATGGCGGTCCGTCCTCGACCCAGACCGTCGGCCACTTAAGGATGGAAGGCCGCGAAGTGTTCAAGCATGCGGTCGGCATGATCACCGACGTGATCGTCGATGCCTTCAACGCCACCGGCGCCACCGCCGACAGCATCGACTGGTTCGTGCCGCACCAGGCCAACAAGCGAATCATCGATGCTTCAGCGCACAAGCTTCATATTGCGCCGCAGAAAGTGGTGCTGACCGTCGACCTCCACGGCAACACCTCGGCGGCATCGATTCCGCTGGCGTTGGCGGTCGCCGTCAACGACGGACGCGTCAAGAAGGGCGATCTCGTGCTGTTTGAAGCGATGGGCGGCGGCTTCACCTGGGGTTCCGCGCTGCTGCGCTGGTGAGCAGACGCTTAAATTTCGATATAGTTTGTCGCTTGTTTCATGCCTGTGCATGATGAGCGCTGTTGACCATCGCCTGCTAAGCTCCTAATTTCAGGAGACAAAATTGTTCGCCGAGAGTGCGGGGCAGGCGATGACCGGGACGGGAAAAACAGTCACACGCGTCGATCTATGCGAGGCGGTCTACCAGAAGGTGGGCCTGTCGCGAACGGAGTCGTCTGCGTTCGTCGAGCTTGTTTTGAAGGAGATTACCGACTGCCTGGAGAAGGGCGAGACGGTGAAGCTGTCATCATTCGGTTCGTTCATGGTGCGCAAGAAGGGTCAGCGTATCGGACGTAACCCGAAGACCGGCACCGAGGTGCCGATCTCTCCGCGTCGCGTGATGGTGTTCAAGCCGTCGGCCATTCTGAAGCAGCGCATCAATGGCCATGTTGTCAGCAACGGCGACGGCAAGGAAGACTGAGACTAGTCTCACACGGTAAGGGAGCCAGGCATTTGGACAAGGCGCCGGATGCGTTCCGTACCATCAGCGAGGTCGCGGACGATCTCGACATCCCCCAGCACGTGCTGCGATTTTGGGAGACGCGGTTCGCCCAGATCAAGCCGATGAAGCGCAGCGGCGGGCGGCGCTATTACCGCCCCGACGACGTCGACCTGCTCAAGGGCATCCGCCGCCTGCTGTACGGCGAGGGCTATACCATCCGCGGCGTGCAGCGGATCCTCAAAGAGCACGGCATCAAATCGGTGCAGGGCATCGCCGACCAGAGCTCGGCGGTCTCGTTCGGCGCGGTCGAGGAAGCGATCGGGTTGAGCCTGAACGAGCCCGACGAGGGTGAGGCCGTGGGCGCCGATACCGATGACGAGGATATCGAGGGCGCCGACAGGGAAGGCATCGACTACCGCTTCGCCGATACCGGCGATGAGGAGATTTTGGCGCCGTTCGGCAAGGCCCGCGCAGCTGCGGCTGCCGCACCCGCCCGTCCGGCGATATCAGCGCAGGACCGCGAGCGCCTCGAACACGTGCTGCAGGATCTGATCGCCTGCCGGCAATTGATCGATTCCGCGCTGAAGGACGGCTAGCGGGCAGGAGACCACGGAGGGGCGGAGCCGGCCGCCGTGCCGCTGCCCCAAAACCCCGTGGCTTGCGCCGGGACCTGATCGCAGCTAATGGAACGGCATCGGAGCGTGGCGCAGCCCGGTTAGCGCACTAGTCTGGGAGACTAGGGGTCGGAGGTTCAAATCCTCTCGCTCCGACCAATAAAATCAATAGCTTAGCGAAATCTACCTTCCCCGAGAAAAATCGCCGGGGAAGGCCGGGGGAAGGAATCTTGGGTCGCGGTCTGAGAGATCATGGACGCGCGTTCAGGCAACATTCTTCGAGATCGCGGCCTGCCAGGCTTTCACCTCGTCGACGAACCAAGCGATCCGACGCGGCGCGATCTCGTGAGCCTTCGGGAATCGGCCTGCTTCTATCTCGCGATAGAGGGTAGCTCGGCTGAAGGGCACGAGCGCGAGGACCCGCTTCATGCTCAGCATCGGCCGGATGTCACCGCCAGACCTGTCTTCTGCAGCTTCGTCGATCATAGTCCGAGTTGTCCCCAGCTCGCGCTCATGCGTGCCATGATGACAACATCGATCTTGACTCCCGCACAATGGAGCTCGAATCGCTTTCCCCGCAATTCGTCCGGTACCGTCCGGACGGGACCGGTCCACCGGTTGTCCACCGTCCGGCGGTCCGGTCGCGGGCGGTCTGGATCGCCCAATCTGATGGGAAGTTTTTCTGGATTCACTGCCCTTTGGGCACGTCGCTGGATCTGCTCTTCACGCGCCGGCCACGCAGGATCGCCGCGCCAAGGCGGGTCAGGAAATTCACCGCGACGCACTATTCTGGATGCTCTGTTGGCGCGGACCATGGGTGCGCGAGAGAATGAGCTGTGCGATGCGTTTGTCCGGGATGTGTGCTTCCAGGAGACAGACGAAGGTCTGATTGCATACCTTGCAATTGTTGAAGGCAAGGATTCGGGTTCGAGCCGCGATATTCCTTTCGCAGATTTAGTGCTCGACATGGGATTTCTGGAGCAGCGGGTGATCGGTCGCGATCCCGACGAGCCGTTGTTTCCAGAATTGATTCCGCAAGGGCCCGGAAAAAGGCGATCGGCGGCATTTTCGGACCGCTTTTCCTATTTCCGACGGGCGATAAAAGTGTATCGGCCGAGGGTGGATTTTCATTCGTTTCGCGGAAATGTCGAAACGGATTTGAAGAACACGGCGGGCATCAACACGGCGTGGATCGATGAATTGATTGGCCACGAGAGCATTATCCGTCGCTCTGAAGGTGACCGTTAGTTTTGCCGACATCTCAGGCGTGATCTGGCGGCGAAATTCGCAAGGCGCTTCAGCCGCCGGCGTGCCGTTCCCACCGCAGGGCCGATGCACCGTGTCGCTCAGGCGTTCGAGCGCGAATTGTCTTTGAACTCCGCCCGTCTCATCGATATATCGAGGCTCGATGAGTGGAGCGGGTGCCACGGACCTCAGGCTGTCACCCCAAATTAGGCAGTGTACTCGTCAATCTCCTTAGTGCATCTGCTAGTCCGAGGAGTGAGAAAAAGGCGGCGTCACCGAAATGGCTGCTTATGGGCGCAAAGCGACCTATGACGGGACGCCGAGGTCGGCTCAGGATCATTCGCGACCGGGTCGAGCCAGCAGCAAGTCCGGTCATGTGATCAAACCTACGTCCAAGCCGATCGCCGTGATCCGCACGCCTATGCTGCGGCGTGGAGCGACAACATCCTGAGAACGTCGCCTTATGCTTCCCCGACATTCAGCCCAGCAGGCATTGCTGATCGCGCCACGGCAGCGGCAGCAATTTTGGAATGTTTACCAGTGTGAGACCTTGGTGGCCCTCCAGGATCGCTGCCGTTACGGCGGGCGATAGGAACGCTAGCCGTAGTCCCTGGCGAACGACCTTCGGATGCAGCTTGGCAGCATGCGCAAGATCCTCGACGGAGGAATGTCGGCCGGTCGTGAGGTCGTTCAGCCATGCATGGGCTCGGACAATGCCTTGCAACAGCTTTTGATCGGGTTGCCCGGCTGGAGGTCCCCGAGACGGTTGCATGAAGGAAACGGCGCAAATTTCTTTCGCCGCAGCTTGCCGAGCGGAGGCGGAACCAGCTTCATCGCCGCATCCCGATCGAATTCATCTTCGCTAGTCGCGGGCCGGTGCTAAGGAAATTTGGCGACCGGCAGCGTCTCGACGAACGCCGCACCCACCTCGGCTGTGATGAAGAATTGGCCGTTCGGCTTGCGGTGATCGGAGGCGAGTTTGGTCGGAAAACCCAGCGCAGGAAATGCCGGCGGATGCTTTGAGACCGGTCATCTTCTTGATTTTCTCGCGGATTGTTAGCGGGATGTCGCGCGCCAGCGGAATCCCTGCGGGTTTTCCGAATGCTAGAGCTGCCTGCAATTTCAGTATCGTCGCACACATTCGAATTCCAGCTGAGCGTCGCCCGAATACTCGCCGAAACTTCGCATTTCTTCCATATTAGGCAGTGGGAGGACCTCACTTACCAGAGGGCGCCTTATATCCAGCCTCGACCGACAGAGGGAGGGAACCGAACTCGTAGGCAGCTTTGACGCTTCCGGCCGGAAGCTTCCAAATGAACGGTGACGATCCGTTCGAGTTGAGCCGCATCTGCTTCTCAAGCTCGAAGGCCTTCCGTCGAAGCAATCGGTTCTCGTTATTGATGCGATCAAGCTCCGCCGCGTAGAATTTCTTGCTCTCACCCCGATCGACGGAGACGGCAATCTTCTTGGCCGGCATGGCCGAGACAGTATCCGGGACGCGAGCAGGCTTCGGGTCGCTGGCGCGTGCAGCAAGCGCCTTGATGCGATCCCTCAACACCTGATGGTAGGCCCCATTGAAGGTCGTACGGTGATGTCCGGCGGCTTCGGCAACGCTTTTGAGCGTTACCTTGATCCTGCGCGGCACACGCGCCTGTTCTTGACGCACGATTTCAGCCTCGAGCCGGTCAAGTTCGCGTGTGATGTCAGTCGCAAAGGTGGTCTTGGAGCGTTCACCGTTCGCTTTGCGTTGTCGATTGTCACTCATGATGTCATCGTCTCCCGGAGGATTTGAAGGAAATCGGCTGGCGGCCGAAGGCCCCGCGGGCTTGCAGCTTGGTAGCGGAAGCTAGAATCCCGGCTTGGCAGCAAATAGCTGATGTTCAGGTCGTTGATCCCATGTTCGGTCACCGCGTGACCCAACTGCCGGCGAAAATCTTCGATTGGAAGTCGAGAGATCATCGCAAATTCGGCCCAAGTCTTGCGAAATCTTCGCGTGCTTATCTGAGTGTCGCCGAGGCAGTGGCGTTCGGCGAACGTCTGCAGGTGGATGCATTCGGCGGTACGCATCGGCGCCCCCATTGATCCCGGTGCGGTCTGGCACCACAGGTGATCGCCGGTTCGAAATCTGTTGAATAGGCGATCTTGCACGAGCAGGGCCCGGATGGCCATGTGCGATACGACCCATCTGTGGGGGCGAAAGCCGATAGCGCCAGAGCCCTTGAATACTTGGCCGCGGATCGTCGGGAGACCCATTGCCAGCGAGGACTGGCAGATGCCATCCGGGGCCACTTCGTGGATTTCCGACAGTCGTGCGGCGGAGGTGATTGCGAGGACCTGGAAGCAGGCCATCTGCAACGCGGCAACTAGCGCGAAAAGATCTTTCACACACTGTGGCGGAAAAGCGAAGTCATTGACCGTCTCGAAGGGAAGTTCGTTGAGCGGCTCACCGTTGGCCCCTTTCCAGCTGCCGTCGCATATCTCCTTTCTTGCAAATTCACGATAGGCGGATGCGATATTCCTGCCGATGACCTTCTTGGCGCAGTGTGCCTTCTCGATCGAGATGTCGTCTCTGAAGTCTGCGAGGCGGTCGAGATGTCGCACGATGCTGGGAGCGAGCACATCGATATAGGTCTCAGCGATCGGAGAAAATGCCTTCACCCAATTGGGGTCCAGGGACTCGGTGCTGACGTTTCGTGTCACCGTTCGCGAATCCCGTGCGCGGTTCCGGAGCGCATCTAAGTTTTTCGATAAGGTCGACGGGGTCATCTCGGAAAGATGCGTATTCCAGTCTACGTCGGAGAAGCCGTCTGCCAGCTTACCGTCACCGCGAAAGGCGGTAATCTCCTCGATGATTTTCTTTAGAAGGGTGCGATCGGAGTTGTTTGCGTCCCATGACCGATAGAGAAGGGCGCACGCTTCCGCGCACTGCGCCGCGCTCATGGAAGTCAGAGGCGCGCGTCCTTTCAGCACATCGGCGCACGATTTGATGAGACGGTTCGCCAGCATTGTCCTGTTCACGAGAGTCGCGATGCTTCCGATTTTATTGTCTTCCGCCAGCGAGAGAACGGCGTATTGCCGCGCCATGAGAGACGCAGTACTCTCCGGTCCAAACGCCTCGTCGATTGCGCCAAACTGAATCGTGCGTGCAGATCGCGATCCACGTACCAGCCACTCGGCCGGAAATTCCCATTCGGAATCCCGAACTTTCGCGCCACATGGCGAAATAGTGAGGGATCCGAAGTCGGGATCTCCGACAACGTGCGGATCGATACGACTGGCCCAGGCCAGGAACGGCTTAACGACGACAACTTTGGTCACGACGCTATCCCCGACCGCGAAACTCCGAGCACGCCCTCAGAAACGGAGTGAATGGGCATGTCTCGAATGAATGTGCCCGGCAGCTTTCCGGCATAGTTCATTTCGGTCGTCGCGGCGCTGGAATGGTTGGACAGCACCCTCAGCAACTCGACGGTGACATCGGTACCATTCTGGATGCGGGCCATGAAATGCAGGCGTGCCTCGTGAAAATTGTAGTGCCCGATCGCATCCAGGTCGGCGTCGTTGTCCTCGAACATTGCATTGAGCTTCGCCGAGGTGAGATCATCGGAAACCAACATCGTCGTGCCTACGGTCTTGGAGCTCAGGCAGAGCCAAAGCCGATCCTTCATGTTTCGAAGCTTCGATTTCCGGCGGGGGAGGCGAGTGCGTTCAGGGGCCGAGAGTTCTCCGGCTAAACGACAATCAACTTCCGCAAGGTCGCTGGCGATCGAAGCGCGAAGGGGAGCCGTCCAAGTCTGGACGGTCGTAAGCACCTCCAACAAGGAGCGTTCACCGCAGAGGATGTCGGCCTTCTCGTAGTCCCTTGCTCGTCCCTTGTAACTCCAGATGCTCGTCTTCCCGTTTTTGGCGGTCGCGATCGCCTTGTCGACCATCGAGTGTTTCATGTTTAGGATGGTCGACTTGTTCCAGCCGGTGTTCTCGAGGGTCAATACCACGGGTCCGAGCAGATCGGTCGCAGTCGGAAGGACCCACCGGAAGGTGCTTGACAGCCCCGATCGCATGGGCACGGTGCCGACCGTGGCTGCACGCCCCGGCGCCGGGAAGTGGAAGTGACGATCCGGACGGATGCCGAAGCGGTCTTCGAATGCGGCAGCTGAGATGGGTGAGTACTTCAACTCGGTTTTAAGAAGCCTCATCACACTCTCCATCGTGTAAGACACTGGAGCTTCGAGATTGAGCAAGTCGGGGCTTGGCCGTTCGGCAAGGCCGCGTCCGGTTGCAATGCGCGCACGAACGCGGCCGTAGTCCTTGAAAGCGGCTTGCGCGGCCTCATACCCTTGCGGAATCGGCCGAACGGTTTCCGCTTCGTAGGCTGCGACAAACCTACGTCGCGGAACGCTGATGCCCGGACGCATCTTCTGGAAAAGTTGCTTCACCGTGATGTAGATCCGCGGAGCATCGCTAAGAATGCGGTCGCGGCCGTGGCCACGGTAGCGGTCGAGGAAATCGGCGAAGCTGACCAAGACACGGTGGCACGGCTCGATAGGGCCCTCGATCTCGGTCGTTGCGAAACGCATGAACACATAGGCCGCGCGACGATAATGGATGGCGCTATGTTGTCCGCGGCCCTTCGTCAGAATGTCCTTGATGGCAAGACCGAACTCAAGTCCAAAGTCACGGTCGCCCATGAACGGTGGAATATTCGTGCGACCCACAAACCCGTCGCGGAGCGACGTCAAGTCGAAGACGTAAGCCGCCCTTCCGTGGCGCGTGGTGTCGACCGCCGGCTCCACCTCGAAGATGAGCGGATCTTTGTGCTTACTCATGACATGCTGTTCCAGAGGTTGGTCTGAAGCGCAAGACGCTGAGGCTGCGCCAGCTCTTCGAGATAGGCATCGAGATAGATCAGGGTGGTGGCGACCATCCTGTGACCGAGCTCTTTCTTGATGCTGGCGATCGTCGTGAGCAGCTCGCTGCGAAGTTCGGCAGTAGTGATTCCCGGACGCTGTTTCTTGATCTCTTCGTGATGGGCACGCAGGCGGTTTGCTGCATACCAATGCCGCAGAAGATGCGGATGCACGTGCGGCAGCCCGGCCAAACGCGCGAAGCGCTTGAAGGCCGCCCACATCGACCTTGGAGCGATACGCCGTCCGTGACTGTTTACAAGGAGGGCCTTGGCCGCGTCCTGATAGACCTCGCTGGTTTCCCGTTGAGCGCAGATCTTGAGCAGCTCCTTCCGCTCGTTCTCGGCATAGATCTGGAATGCCTCAACGAGATCCCTTCCTACCGAAACCGTGCGGTGGTGACCACCTTTGCCCACCACGTCGAGGGTAAATCCTTCCCAGTCCGGGTCTCGGAGGAAGTGGAAGGGTATCGCATCGATATTCACCGCGCACATTTCCGAGTTGCGAAGGCCGGTCGACGCCATGGTGAAGGCGGCCAGGAAATATGTGCGGTTCGAGCTCGTTGACCGCAGAAAGTCTGCCGCTAGGGTGGAAGAGGGCATCGGGAACTTCGGTTGCTTGGTCGTTGATGTCAGCAATCGAAAGCGCCAACTCGTACCGTGCACCACCTTCTGAAAATCTGTCGCCCAGCGTAAACCGTTCATCGCAGCCCATTCGCAAAGCGAGGTGGCATTAAAGACACGCAAGCGAACGGTGCTGTCGCTCAGCGGGCCCTTTGTCGACCACTCTCCTTCCTTGTGTGTACCGAAAACCCTATCCGGATTTATCAGGTAACAGAATCGGCTAAGTTGGCGCGATGATCGCGCTGATCTGCTTCGTTCTGGCCGCGCTGGCCTCGTCATTCAAGTCGAAGATCCGGCTTGAGGCTGAGAATGCCGCGCTCCGACATCAGGTGATTGTTTTGCGGCGAAAGCTGCGTGGCCGCGTCCGGCTCACAAACCACGATCGTTGGTTCTTCGTCCAGCTGTATCGCTGGTTTCCATCAATCCTGACGGTTATCACGATTGTCCGACCTGAAACGCTCGTGCGTTGGCATCGGGCGGGCTTTCGCTGCTACTGGCGGTGGAAATCGCGGCGGCGGGGAGGGCGCCCGCAAATCGAAGCGGACCTGCGCGCGCTGATCCGACAGATGAGCACGGAGAATTTGCTTTGGGGTGCGCCGCGCATCCACGGCGAACTGCTCAAGCTTGGGTTTAGCGTCGCCCAATCAACCGTCGCCAAGTACATGGTGAAACGACGGGGGCCGCCCAGTCAGGGATGGCGAACGTTCTTGCGCAACCACGCGCCGGACGTTGCCGCCATGGACTTGTTCGTCGTTCCCACTATCGGTTTCGACCTGCTCTATGCCTTCGTCATCGTCCGGCTGGACCGCCGAGAGCTGGTCTGGATCAGCGTCACAACCAACCCGACCGCGGAATGGATTGCACGCCAGCTGACGGAGGCCTTTCCTTGGGATGAGGCTCCGCACTACCTCATCCGCGATCGCGACCGGATCTATGGGAGCGTCGTCACGCGCCGATTGCGCGCCATGGGCATCCGGGACAAGCCTACGGCAACAGGCTCGCCCTGGCAGAATGGCTTTGCCGAGCGGTTGATTGGATCGATCCGGCGCGAGTGTCTGGATCATGTGGTGATTTGGAGCGAGGCGCATTTCCGTCGGATCCTGAAATCTTATGCTGGCTATTACAACGAGATTAGAACTCATCGGTCATTAGATAAAGATGCGCCGGTCTCTCGCTCGGTTCATCGAACCGGAATCATCGTTTCACACCCGATCTTGGGCGGACTTCATCACCACTATGGTCGAATTTAAGGTTCTCGGTACACACAGCCCTCAGAGGCTAAGCTCTGCTGAGCACGATTAGCCCGAGCGGGGCATCGTTTTTCATTTAAAAATATAGCGGACTAGATTTGCTCACGTTGAGTTCTTCGCATTTTGACCCAAAGGCGACCTCGTCGGATGTCGGCTCTTGCGCCGCTCTCGGAGGGACAGCGGACACGACTGAATCGAGCGTCCTGAGTTAGGAGTACAAGGACCAAGTCGAGTTCCGCTACGGCTTCCCTCGTTGCACTGCGCCGCCTCAAGCCCGGGCCTAAGTCACAGCAATCGACCGCGAGCAATGGCCACGCTAGGCGCGGCTTCACGTCGCGCGGTCGTCGGAAGATGGGGCGCTGCGTCTTCTCAAACGGCGATCGGATAAGGGCAGCCGCCAATGGCTGTCGGGTTCCTCCGGACCAGACACGCCGCGGCCGCGAAGGATCCGATCATGTTGTAATGTCTGGGTGGGCAGACACGGTGAATTCAAATGTGGCGCCGCAGGGCACGTTCGCGCTGGCCCACAGGCGTCCGCCATGCGCTTCAATGATGGACCGGCAGATCGACAGGCCCATCCCCAAGCCGCCGGACTTTGTGGTGTAGAAGGCGTCAAAGACGCGCTCGAGGGTCGCCGGCGCCAGGCCCGGACCCGAATCTCGTACCCCGACGAGCACGCCGTTCGGCTCGGCTTTCCGGGTGCTGATAAGCAGTTCTCGTGTTCCCTCGTCGACGCCGCTCATGGCCTCAATGGCATTCATGATCAGGTTCAGGATCACCTGTTGAATTTGCACTCGATCGCCTTCGATGAGCGGCAAGCCCTGCGCGAGATCCGTCTGCACCGAGACGCCGTTCTTCACTGCTTCGCCTCGGGTGAGCTCAATCACCTCGCCGATCGCTCCACTGATCTCCAGGCGATCCTTCCGGGGCGGTGCTTTCTTGATGAGATCGCTAATCCGCCCGATGACGTCGCCCGCCCGATGGGTATCCTTGACGATGTCAGCGAGTGACTGCCGCACCTTCTCCAGTTCGGGCGGTCGACGATCCAGCCAGCGCAGCGCGGCCTGGGCGTTGACGGACACCGCGCCGATCGGCTGTTTAACTTCATGAGCGATCGACGCCGAGAGCTGGCCCATCGTGGCCACGCGGTTGGCGTGTGCCAGCCCCGCCTGCACCTCGCGATAGCGTCGCTCGCTCTCACGAGCTTCGGCCTCCGCGCGCTTGCGCTCGGTCAAATCGACTACGAAGGCGACGCCCTGGTCCCGCTGTTCGTCGAACGCGGCCACGCCGATCAGCACGGGCACTCGGTTCCCATCTTTCCGGAAGTACTCCTTCTCGAACGGATGCACGCGCCCCGTCATCTTCACCTCGGCGACAGCCCGCGCGTCGCGGTCGCGCCATTCCGGCGGCGTCAGGTCCGTCCAACGTATGCGACCCGCGACGAGATCCTCACGGTCATATCCCACCATGCGGAGAAACGCGTCATTGGCCTCGAGAATCCGACCATCGATATCCCGGATGAAAATCCCGATGATGTTGGCGTCGACCAGGCGCCGGATCTTGGCCTCGCGTTCATGAAGATCGCTGTAGAGACGTGAATTCTCGAGCGAGATGGCCGCCTGCGAGGCCAGCAGCTTCAGCACCGGGATCCGGGCCGGCGCGAACACCCGGGGGGCGAGGTTGTTCTCGAGGTAGAGCACGCCTATGAGTTCGGCCTGGGTGATCAAGGGCAGGCACAGAATGGAGCGCGCCTGGCGCTCGCGGATGTAGGGATCGGCGGCAAAGGGGGGCTCGGCGGCGGCATCGTCGAGGATGACACTCTCGTGGGTGCGCTGGACATAGTGGAGCACCGACTCCGGCAGCACGGCCCCGGTCACGGGCTGGCCGCCCGGCTGCACAAGGATCGTGTCGCCGCCCGTCGTGGCTTCCGCCTCGATCCGCGGCTCGGCCCCGCGCGGCAGAATCAACAGGCCCCGCTCCGCGCCGGCCTGCTCAATGGCCGTGCGCATCAGTGTGTCGACGAGCCTCTGCAGGACGATCTCGCCCGAGATCGCTTGCGACACTTTGATCACGGTCGCGAGGTCGAGGTGTTCGAGCGGCGCCCCGATCGTGCTCGTCAGCGCGGCCGCCGGTTCTTTCTCCCGGAGCTGCGGGTACAACTCGTCGAGCTGCCGCACCTTGCCGGGGGCTCCCCAACGCTGATAGCAATGCCGGGCGTCCCGCAAATACACACGAGCGATCTTCGCCAAACCGCGGGCCGCGTAGAAGCGCGCGGCAAGTTCGTTCGCGAGCGCCTCGTTGTGGACAAAGCCGTTGGCGCGGGCCGAGCGGATGGCCTGTTCGTAAAGATCGATTGCATCGAGCGCGCGGCCTTCGATGCGGGCGAGCTCCGCACCGACCAGCGCAACGCGGTTCTCGAAATTCTCCGGGCAATTCGCTGCCCAGATCTCGAGCTGTCGGTGGTGCGCGACCAGAGCCTGGACATGCTGCTGGCGGTCTGCAGCTGCGGAGTTGCAGGATGCAGCGCGGGACAGCGCGCCGTAGAAGTGACACTCCGCCGTTTCGAAATGTGACACTGATGTCCAAAGTAGCGGTTCCGCCCTCAACGACGCATCGAGTGCTGCCGCATAGTCGCCAGCAAAGTAGCGCGCCTGCAGCTTACGGACCCAATACCAGCACTCGGCAAATGCCAAGTCCGGATTCTCTGAGAAGCGGCGCTCGATCCGACGCTCGTCAAACTGCTCACTGTCAAAGCAGCCAAATGTCGGCGTCAGTCCCCGGACCGTCCGGATCAGCCCGAGCTGGGTGCTGATGCGGTCAACGGCCAGACCGAACCGCATCTTCTGCGCAAAGGCGAGACCACGTTCGGCCTCGCCTTGCACCTCATCGAGTGGATCGCCCGCCGCGAGAAGGTTCGTGTTCAGGTGACTACAGCAGTGCGCCGCAAAATTCGGGTCGCCGCTTTGGTTTGCGACCTCGAACGCGCGACGCACCAGTTCACGGCCAGCCCGGACATGTCTCGTCCACGGCAGGACGACATTTCCAAAGTTCATATACGTCCTGGCTTGGAAGCGCCTCAGCCCGCGCTGTTCGACCAAATCATAGCCGAGCCGGCCGAATCGAAATCCGGCCTGATAGTCGCCGAAGCGCGGTCCGGCGATCATGCCACCAAGCCATTCATAGGCGAAGCACGAGCCGTCACAGTTGCCGCCCTCGAGGCTGAGATTGACAACCCGACAGATGACCAGGGAAACCAGGTTCGCATCCGTTTACAAGGCAGGGAGCGCGAATTTGGTCAGAACATCGAGGGTCGCGAGCGATGCCGGGTCGCTCATCAAAGGCAACTCGACGAGCGCCTCGATCGGGCGGTCTCCGAGGGTTGACCAAATGCGCTGGTATTCGCGGCGCGCTTGTTCTGCCGTCGGATGCGGTGACCACTCGATGCCCAAACCCCGGAGATAATCGAGACCGACGGCGACCGCGCGGCCGCTCTGATCGAGCGTCACGTATAGATCCACACGCAAGCTCGCGACCGTGGCTCGTTCCACCGTATTTGCGGCGCGGGTCGACAGCGCCGCCAGGTGCCGCTCCGCTTCCGCCAGCGCGGCAGTGAGGAACTCGCATTCGGCCCGGTGTAACTCCAGCGCAAAGGTGAGCTCGTGCCGGCGCTCCCACGAGTCTTCCAGCAACAGAGCCGCACCGGAGGTGAGATAGGTGAGCGCCGAAGCGTAGGCGGCAGAGGCCATGGCCCGCTGGCCCGCGAGCAGGTTGAGCTCGGCCAATTGCTCACGTTCTTCTCGTGAAGTGATCAAGGCGGCGCCGCGGTTGAGCTGATTGACAACTTCGAAGATCAGCTCCTCCCGCTTTTCCGGCGGCGTGCGCACCACCAGCAGCCTGCCGATCAGCAGATGGGCCTCAGCGCGCAATGCTTCCGGGATCAGTAAGTAGGCGGCTTCCTCAACACGGTCGTGGACAAACTTGTAGGAGCGTTCCAGGCGCTCGACCAGCCCGAGGCGGACCGCCGCCCACAATGCCGCGTCGACCTGCTCCTCCGAGGCCGCGAGAACGATCGAAAGAATCGTGACCTCGGCGACGTTGCCGAGGCAGGCCAGCTTCTGCAACACCTGCTGTGTTGCTGCCGGCAGGCGAGCCAGCTTGCCGACCATGAGGTCCACCACGTTGTCGGAATAACCCTTGGCCTGAATGCGATCGAGAGACCAGCCCCAGCAAGCAGCTTCATGATCGAAGCTGAGCAAACCCTCTTCGGCGAGCGCGTAAAGAAATTGAATCACAAAAAAGGGGTTGCCTGCGGTCTTTTCGTGCAGAAGCTGCGCCAGCGGCGCAATGCGGTCCGACTCGCAGCGCAGGGCATCGGCAATTAACCGCCCGAGGTGTTCACTGGCGAGTGGCGCAAGAGTGATCTCCTGCACCCGCGCTCCGGCTCGCCGGATCGCATCGAGCTTGCGCATCAGCGGATGGGCGGAATTGACTTCGTTATCCCGATAGGCGCCGATCACGAGCAGGTGCTGCACGCCGGCGCGGATAAACAGGTCGGCGAGCAGGTCGAGCGTCGCCGCGTCGAGCCATTGCAAATCATCGAGAAAGAGCGTTAGCGGATGTTCCGATCGCGCGAAGACGCCGAGAAACCGCCGGAACACCAGCTGGAGTCGACTTTGTGCCTGCTGCGGCGGAAGCTCCGGGACCGGAGGCTGCTCTCCGATGAGAAGCTTCAACTCAGGGACGACGTCGACCATGAGCCGCCCGTTCGGGCCCAGCGCCTCGCTGAGCGCCTCGAGCCAGCCGGCCAACTCTAGCTCGCTCTTGCCTAGAAGCGCGCGGATCAGGCTCTGAAACGCTTGCGCCAGTATCGAATAGGGAATGTCGCGCTTGTACTGATCGAACTTGCCGGATGCGAAAAGACCGCGCGGCGGCACCAGCGCCTTGTGCAGTTCATTGACGACGGCGGACTTGCCGATCCCGGCATAGCCGGAGACAAGCACCAACTCCGGCCGGCCGCTACTCACGACGCGGTCGAAAGCGGCGTACAAGGTCTCGATCTCATGCTCCCGCCCGTACAATTTTTCGGGGATAAGCAGCCGGTCGGGTATGTCCAGTTGGCCCAGCGCGAAGGCGTCGATCCGGTGCTCAGCCTCCCATGCTGCCATGCAGCGCCGGAGGTCGCGCTCGAGGCCGGCCGCGGTCTGGTATCGCTGCTCGGCGGTCTTGGCGAGCAGCTTCATGATGATCTGCGAGACCGGGACCGGGACAGTCTCCAGCCGCTCGCCCGGTGACACCGGCTTTCTGGCGATATGGCAATGGACCCACTCCATGGGATCGGCAGCGGTGAACGGCAATGAACCCGTGAGCATCTGGTAGAGCGTGACGCCAAGTGAGTAAAGATCGCTTCGGGAATCGATCGAGCGATTCATGCGTCCGGTCTGTTCGGGCGCCATGTAGGCGAGCGTGCCGCCGATGGTCTCGGGCGGCGCGGCCACTTGGCGCTCGCGCGGCAGACTCGAAGCGATGCCAAACCCGGTGAGCCTGACTTCGCCGGTCGTGCGGTTGACGAGGATGTTGGCCGGTTTGACGTCCTTGTGGACGAGGCCGCGCCGGTGCGCCTTGCCGAGAGCGCTGGTAATGCCGATGGCGAAGCTCAAGAAGCGTCGCAGCTCGAGGGGTGCGCTGAGCAGCCGTTCGAGCGGCTCACTGCCCGGATCCTCGAGAACCAGCATGGTTCGACCGCGCTCGCGCACGAGCTCCAGCGGCCGCACCGCCCACGCCGCATCCAGCTCATCTTTTAAGCCGTATTCGTGAGCGAGACGATCGAGGGTGGCGGGTGTCGGGTGCTCCGTGGCAGGCAGAACGGCGAGCACCGGGCCCCCCGTCGCCATCGGCGCTCCGGCGGTATCCCCGGCAGAAGATGCGGTCGCCGTCCTCCCACAAGACCCGGAGGTTGCGATCCCCACCAGCGTCGAATCGGATCGAAGGATTCATCGGCCCGCCTCCGCCATTAAGCCGGTGACGGCTGTCGGGCTGAGAAGGCGCTGCATCCGCTCGCCTGGCCAGACCGAGCTTTTAAAAAAGTCTAGCACACACAGCTGAGGCACGCGATAGCAGCTCCTGGTTCCCGAAGCCGAAGAAGCTCGAAATTCCCAGCATGTCCGCTGTCAGCGGTAGACCGTGCTTGTCTCACGCGGGCCTCGACCGCCGCTTGTGGCCCTTTTGAGACACGCCGACTGGGAAGTGAGCGGCGCACGGTCAGAATGGCGCGAATGACCCATAGCGGCGGTACGTCAATTTTCATGGCCAGCTTTCTGAGGGCCGGCGGTCTCCCAGGCTTCGACCGTCTTGTTTCTGAGGGTGCGGTGAGGCGCCACTTGGCGAGTGCTGGAAGAGCAGTCCCTTAGCTTCATAAGCGCGTCGCTGACCGTCCGGCCCAATTGCCCAATCGCTTCGTCGGTGAGGATCGATCTCGCGCTTCCGAGCCGGTCGACGCTGACATTCAGGACGGTCAGCGCCTCCTTCAGTTGCGTGATCTCGGATTGAAGGGCTGGGTGTTCTCCTGCCTTAATCTCCCGAAGGGCGTTGCCAAGCGTGCGGACTTCCGCCGTCAGGTTTCGGAGATTCGCCAGCACGTCTTTCGGCGGCAGATCGACTTTCGACAATACGGCCTCATTCATCGTTGCGACGACGTTTTCGGCAAAATGGTCGATGCGCGCAATTGCGACCAGCGCAAGAATCGCAGCGACGATAACCAAAATCGCTGTCGCATTGATCAGCGCCAGCAGCAACTGCCCAGGGAGCCTCCACAATCGCGCCGAAATCCCATTGCGATCAGGCTCGGCCATGTTTACCTCCTGTAGTGCCCCGCTCTTGCCTTCCGCATCGTCCGGCGCGGTGGTGGCCGCGACCACACCGACGCGCCGCATGCGCTTACCTGCGCGCTTCTAGTGTTCTGACTCATTCATTTGCATCCCGCTTTTGCGATGGCGAGCGCTTTTTTGGCTCGGTGGTGCTTTGCGAGGATGGATTTGGCGCTGGCGGTCCACTTGAAGGGCTTTGGGTTTTGGTTTCGATGCTCGATCCACTCGTCAATCGCGGTCTTGAGTTCGGTGACGTCGTTGAAGGTCCCTCGCCGGATGCGCTGGCGAGTGATTTCGGCGAAGAGCCGCTCGACGAGGTTGAGCCAGGAACAGGAAGTCGGCGTGAAGTGCAGTGTGAAGCGTTTGTGTCGCGCCAACCAGCGCTTCACGGCCGGCGTCTTGTGGGTGGCGTAGTTGTCGAGGATCAGATGCAGATCGAGATGTGCGGGCGTCTCGCGGTCGATTGTTTTCAGAAACGACAGGAACTCGTCTGCCCGATGGCGTGCCAGACATTCGCCGATGACGGTACCGGCCGCCACATCGAGCGCAGCGAAGAGTGTTGTGGTGTCGTTGCGCTTGTAATCATGGGTCATCGTGCCGGCACGGCCCTTTTTCAAGGGCAAACCCGGCTGCGTGCGGTCGAGTGCCTGGATTTGGCTCTTCTCATCGACGGAAAGCACCAGTGCCTTCTCCGGCGGATCGACGTAAAGGCCGACGATGTCCTCGACCTTCGCGACGAAGTCGGGATCGTTGGAGATCTTGAAGCTGCGCACGAGATGCGGCTTGAGGCCGTGTTCGGCCCAGATGCGCTGTACGCTCGTGTGGCTGATGCCCATTTCTTCCGCCATCGATCGCACGCTCCAGTGCGTGGCATTGGCGGGACGCGCCTTCACGGTCTTCTCGACGACCTTGAGCTTCATGGCAGCGCTGAGCGGCTTTCGGCCAGGCGGCTTGGAGCGGCCTTTGATCAGACCATCGACGCCGGCCTCGGCAAAATAGTCCTGCCAGCGCCAGACGGTGGTCTTCGAAACCCCGACCTCACGCATAATCGCCACGACGCCATGACCGTCCGCCGTCATCAGCACGATCCTCGCTCGCTTGGCGATCTTCTGAGCCGTGTTTCCATCGGTGAGCAGTTGCTCCAGTTCCCTGCGAGCCCTGCGATCAAGTACAATCAAGTCATTTCCCATGCCGCGAGTGAATCATGTTCGCGACAAGTTGGGATTCAAATGTCAGTGACAGAACACTTGTTGTCGCACCGCCAAGATTCGTAACGAATTCCCGCCGCCGCGTTGATGACGTACATCGAACAAGGGAGCTGACGTCCGATTTGTGATGGACCGAACGCCAGTTCGGTGGCGTTCACTCGTACAGGGCGCAGGCGCCCTGCCATCGCACGCACCTGCGGACGGCTCGGCGAGTCTGGCGGATGGTAGTCCGTTACGGACCGTATAGCCAGCGCAGGCCGGATCGGAGTAGGCTTCGGCCTGCGCCGTGGTCGCTGAAGTGTGGTTGGCGGACTGCGCGCCACGCGGTTGATCGACGATAAGGAGGCCCCATGCGTTGGATCTACCTCGCCGTCATCATTCTGTTCGCCGCCGCGACGATCATTTTCGCGCTGCAAAACTTCGAGATCGTCACCATGTCATTTCTCGGCCTCAATGCCCGCGTGCCGCTCGCGCTGTTGATCGCCGTCGCCTACCTCCTGGGCGCGGCGACGGGCGGCAGCCTGTTGGCGCTGCTGCGTCGATCGTACGAAGGGTCGAGACGAAGCGTTGTGAGCTCGTCCTGAATGAGGTGTCGCTTCATCTCCAACCGAGGGGGTGACGATGGACGAAACAGAGCGCGCGAACCGGTTCTGGTGGACCTCGCCTTGC
Organism: Bradyrhizobium erythrophlei; assembly: GCA_900129675.1. Lineage (GTDB taxonomy): Bacteria > Pseudomonadota > Alphaproteobacteria > Rhizobiales > Xanthobacteraceae > Bradyrhizobium > Bradyrhizobium erythrophlei_A. The sequence continues at coordinate 6,914,283 of FSRD01000001.1, forward strand.
AGGGCCGGCGGCTCCCAGGGCCCGTTAACCTGGGCGTGCCCGATCGGTTGATGCAGGAACCGTGGCTACGACCCGAGTCGATCTCCGGCACGTGGGGGCGCGGGCCTTCCTATGGTGAACGGGCTCCGCTTCCGCGTCGGCAGCAATGCGGCGCGGCGCTGGCGTGGTCGGCGCTTTGACCGGCTGCGGCTTGAGGCAGAAGCGCGAGCAGATCGGCCTCATCGCGAACCGCACCTTCCGGGGCGGCGACCAAAGCTGCCGCAGAAATTGCGGGAGTTTGCGGCGGCGATTTTAACGCGGCGGACCGAGGTCTGATTGATGCTGCGTTTCCAGCCCCAGAACGCGCTATCAGGATGATTGATCCGGCGCCGCGTGCCTTCATCGTGGCCATCGCGCCACTTCTGGATCGCCTCCAGGTTCTCCAGAACGAGCAGCGCCCGATAGCGCCGCTCAATGCGTACGTCACCGCGCGGCAGGGCCGGTTAACATCAGTGCCGGGCGACATCGACATCCGCTTGGAGGCGCTGCCGGATTCAACATTGCCAGTGGCGCTTCGCGGGTTGGGCTATATCGTCGAGCCGATCGGCCGGACGTCGGCGCCTCTCTTGCCGCAGGCTTTGCATACGAACCGTGCTTCCAGATCGGAGAGCCGAACGTGATCAGGCCATTGGTCTGCGCTGATGGCCGTGGAGTGGCTGCACTTATAGTCTGAGCAATAGATCAGGACCCCGCGCACGCCAGCGGTACGCATTTCTGCAAAGGTGATCTTCGTCGGGCGGGTGAGGGCGCGCATAGCGCCATCAAAGCGGGTCGCGGGTAGGCTCGCAACCCGGCACTGTCCCAATTCATTACATGAAACTTGGCCCAGGTTGTGCAGACATATCCCCGCTGGGGATTTCAGGGCCCAGTTTGACACGCAGCGCCGCCGAGCGATTATACTCCGCTTGGGCGGCGTTGTGCGTTTGGGGACCCGAGAGATCGCGCCTCCACGTCTGGGGTGCATCCGGACGAGGAGAGGTGAGGGCGCCGGTTCACGCCCGCGGGGTTACGCAGAACCAGGCCCGGCAGTGATTAGGCTGCCAGGTTGTAGTTTGTTAGCTCACGTGCCGCATGGACTTCCGGCGGCGCAGACCTTCACTCGCTAGGAGGAAGGCCGGTCCTCCGCAACTGGGACACGGCTGTGAGATATGAAGTAATTCACATTGCTGCGTTGCGAATCGAGCTAATCAATTTGACGCAAGCTTTTTTGCAGTGTCGAACCCACCGAGATCCCCATGAAGCTGATAATGATTTCTGCATTCGCTGCGGTCGCCCTGCTCGTCGCCGCAACCACCATGCTGCGGTCGCACACGCCTGCGGCCGACCGTGCTGCCGGATCGTCAGGCATGAGCTCATTGCAGGAACTGCAAACCGCGGCCGACGCGAAGAAGCTTCCGGTCGAAGACTTTGACGATCAGGCGTTGGTCTTTTCGAGGAAGATGCAATAGGATCTCACGGCGAAAGCCGTGATCGGCCCACGGAAGTTCGTGCACCCCGGAATGGCGGCCTCAAGGAATTTGACCGAATAATTGAGGTAGCGCCCGCGCGTCAACTGGGTCCGATGGCCTTTTCCAGCAGCAATCAGCCGCTAGCGAGCCGTTGCATCACTCCAAGCCGCCCGTGGGCCACTTGCGCCCGAGCCGACGTGCTACCCTCCGCAAACGCGGTCCCCGGTTGGACCGAACAGACTCGGTACTGGCCGCTGGCTTAGGCTGACAGTCCAACCCGGCCGGAAAGTTCGGCGCGCCGCCTATGCACATAATCAGGCTGACAGACAAGCGCGAGATCACGCCTTACAAGTGGGGGCATCCGGACGAGGAGAGGTGAAGGCCGCTGTCAGAAAAATCCGGCGTTCATATCCAGTCCATTAAATCCAGTCCATTGGTGTCCAGCGCTAGCCGCGAAGAGGCAATCCATTCTGCCAGAAGCAACGAAACGACCAGGCCGACGCCGCAAAAGATAATAATGGTTTTTAGCGTTTCGACGTCAACCTGAGTTCCAGACGCGCGCGAAAGAGCTCTTGCGATAGCAGTCATTTGCAACCTTCAATTTTCAAACCCAGGGATGTGGGGCCAGTTTGGCGCTGATAGCTGATTCCCTGCGGCGGCGTATGTGAACCAGATCACTAATCAAGCGATAGCCGCAGGCGCGAAAGTCGCCATGGGATGGGGCTCGGCAATCGTCCGGGACGATGAGAGGTGAGGGCGCCGGTTCACGCCGGCGGGTTTTGCTTGCTTGCCCTAATACCGCGGACCGTAGACTTGCGTGTTGCGCCGTTGGCGGCGCTATCTTCGGCAATCAGTCTCAAAGCCGAATCTTCGTCGGCACAAGCACCGATGCTTAGCCGATCAGCGTACACGATCCATTGATGGCCAATTTCCTTGACTACATATTCTGTCATTGCGAGAGCCCACACTGTGAGACCCCCAGCCAGATTGGCAATTACGCCTGACTGGCCTTACCGTTTTGTTAACTGGCAAAACAAAGCCGTCAGAAACTGGGCCCCCGACAACAACAGACCTGCACCGGCTGCCATAAATCCAACGCGAAACGCCGCAGCATTTTAGAGAATCTTAGCCGGGGTATTTGGCCGTTACCGCCTACACGATTTTGTGTCCCCGTTGGGTCCCCGGGTCCCGATATGCCCGTGTCCCAGTGTCAGAAAATGTAAGTAATGCCTGTACGACCTGTTACCTATGTCTCCGGGCTGGACATAATTTCGATGGTGAGCGCGGAGGACTCGAACCCTCGACCCCATGATTAAAAGTCACTCCTTGCCCTTTTTCAGAAGTCCGCGTAAACCGGGCACATCTCGCACCGATAGCGATTTAAGCCTTGCAAATCGGGCCTTTCCCAATGATTGGATTGGTACGCCTTTGACCGGGCAGGTACGGAGCTAGCCGGATGCCAGAGTTGGCCCCAGTTGCCCCGGCACCGCGGAAACGCACGCGGTGGCCGGACCTGACCGACAAGGCGATCAAAGCTCTAAAGTCCACCGGGGGCAGGGCGGCGCTCGGTGATGGCCAGTGTAAAGGGCTCTGGATACGGTGCACGCCGTCGGGGCTGAAGACGTGGTCCTATGCCTATAAGCTGGACGGCAAGGCCCGACGTGTGACGCTCGGCGAATACCCCGCCATGTCACTGGCAAAGACGCGCGACGAGGTCGACGATCTCCGGAGCATGAAGCGCGGCGGCAAGGATCCGCGCGCCTTACAAGCCGCGCGCCGACCGCGCCCGCGTAGTGCTCACCGTGGACGACCTGGCCGACAACTACCTTGCGCACCTGAAGGCCAAGGGGAAGCTGAGCTGGAAGGCCGACGAGAGGTATCTGAAGCGGCTGAAAGCTCATGTCGCACTCGACCCCGCCACCGGCCGCCGCGCAGCACTCGGTGAACGGCCGGCAGCGTCGATCACCAAGCGCGAATTGACCGACCTCCTGGCAGCAGGCGCCAAGAAGTCGAAAACCAGCGCCAACCGGATGCAGTCGACCTTGCGGACAATGTGGGGATGGGCATCCGACCGCGACGACGTCCCCGCGAACCTCCTGGCCGGCGTAAAGAAGATTGGAGGCAAGGAGAAGAGCAAGGACCGCGTGCTGACTCAGGACGAACTTCGGGCGTTCCTGGCGGTTCTTGCGGAGGCCGCCACGAGGGCCACGCCGATCGTGCGGCTCGCGCTCCGGGGTATCCTGTTGACCGCTCAGCGGCCCAGCGAAGTGGCAGGAATGATGCTCTCAGAACTCAACGACCTCGATGGAGCGAAGCCGCACTGGATCATCCCCCGCCACCGCACCAAGAACAAGAAAGCCGAGCATACCGTCCCGCTGTCACCCGCGGCCCTGGCTCTCATCAAATAGGGCTTGGAAGCCAGCGCGGAAGGGTGGCAGGGCAAGAATGATCGGCCGGTTTTTGCCGGCCGGTTCGAGGGCGTGAAGACCCTGGCTCGGCATTCGCTCAGCCACGCCGTGCGTCGGATCGTGAAGGACAAGAAGCTGGCCAAGTTCACGCCGCACGATTTGCGGCGCACCGGCGCGACACTGGCGCAGTCTCTGCGCGTCCCACGGGATAACGTGAAGGCGCTGCTGAACCACCGCGACATACGCCCGCTGGCACATGTTCCCCGAGAAGCGTGAAGCTGTCACGGGGATCGAGGCGGCGGTGTTGCCGCTGATGTCGGCGCCAGAGCCTTTGGCGGCCTAACAAAAATACCCCGCTCGAACCGCGAGCGGGGTTAAGTCGCCATGACGGTTTCCAAGGCGCCACGACGTCCCCCAGCTAACAGTCGTATATGACAGTTTAATTAAGCTTGCGGGGTCGCGCGTCGCGAGAATCCGGCCGGTGAAGGGGGGCTTAATCTCTCAAGGCTGAAATCGTCGGCTGGATGGTGAAGCGGTAGATGACGAGGTGACTACCATCAAAGACCTCTAGGAGATTGCTGCAGGCTGGGCAGTGATATTCGCCCTTGGTGCCAGGCTCGGATGACAGTTCGATCCGCCTGAAACCAGCACCGCAATGCGGGCACGTCACGTCGCCCTTTTTCATACGCTCACCCCAGAACAGTCCCGGCGGTATTTTTTAGCGCAACTTGTCAAAGAGACGGCCCCAGCCCACAGGGGGGGGGGGATGGTGCTGGAGCCGTTCTAGCTCGGGTAGCACCCAGCGGCGAGCGCACCCGACTATTCTAAAGTGGCCGCCCGGACAATCGTTCCATGCGAAGTGTCCTAAATTCACGTTGAGCGTGTCCTAATTAGGACAGCACCGGTTTAGGGGATACTGGCCTGTTTTAGCCCTCAGTGGCCTAGTTTGAAAAATGCAGTGGCCTAGTTTGAAAGTGAGCAATTTTGAACAGACGATCGGCGCGCGGCGTGCTGTTTTAGTAATGGCTGGGGAATATTGTGCAGTCCATATCCAACGCCACCAAGCATTATTCGGCTTGGTGGCGTTGTGCGTTGCAGGGCGCCTCAGTTGGCGGCCTCTTCGTCATCACCTTTCATGAACTCCCGCATTTCGGTCCGAGCCTTAGGGCGCCGCCGCCCTAACTTACAGTGGCCTATCTCGCATTCTGCGAGTGGCCCAAAGAAGCGACCCCAGCTGGGGCTGGGGAACTCGGGCTAGGGTCGCCATTCCGCACCGGACCAATCAGCGATAACCTTCCGGTGCATTAGGGAAAGCTCCACCGGAATTTTTGGTTCCACTTAGTGGCCTATTTTGAATCTGCGAGTGGCCTATTTCGGCCAGTACCCGGCCTTACCGCTTGGAGCCGAGTTCGCCCTTGAACCAGCCCTGCGTATCTGCGCTTCCCATTGGATCGGGTTGACCGCAATCAACGCAGCGCAGCTTGCGTCCGCCCGTTCCCTTAACGAGCATAAGCCTCATTGCCTTTTTGCACTGTGGACAGAGCTGCGGGACTAATTGGATTTGAGACATGATGCTTCCCCTTGGATCGGACGGGAGCGCGACACTCTCAGTCGCCGGGTAGTTGCCATAATGGGCCGGCGATGGGGTGAGCATGGAACCTTCCGAAGTTCCAGCGCTGGTCAATACTGCTCACATTCCAAAAGAAATTAACGTATCGTTAGTGAATTAGGGCGTCCCCGGATTCAAATTAGGACAAATGGAACCATTCACGGGAGCAAAACTCTGACTCCCGCCCTGGCATTCCAGCCGGCAAGCCCTTGCCAGGGCACAACTGGTGACAGCCCCGGCCCGCCGCTGATAACCGGGGCTGTCGCTACTTGGCGAGGATCGGGCCACATGGATAGCGCGCAGCATTGCGAAGACCAGGCGGCGGAATGTACGCATCCGGCGTAGGCCGCAGGCTCATTGGATTATTCTGGCGGCCAGCGCTTAAGCAGCTCCGGGCTTTCCTTGTACATCCGGACGAGTTCGATCAGGTTTTCGATTCCGAAGTCAGTGAAGGCCTGGATGCCATGTTCTCCGACGCCATAGACCCAGATGGCGCCGTCTTCGATCTCCATTTCATTGGCGACGTCTCGCAGCCAGTCTTCGTCTTCGCCAAGATCCTCGGCAACACGGTTGATGGTGGTAACGTGATGAACCTTGTTGACGTGCATGGTCACGCAGCTCGAGCGGAGATCGCCGTCGCCGGCGTCCAATTCCAGGGCAATAGCTCGTCCAGCCGATGAGCGGGATAGGCGGCGATGCGGGCGAGGATATCCGTGAGCCACGCCTGCGGATCGATGCCGATATCTCAACCGGCGGCCAATGGACGCTTTCCGCCGAATACGTAGAAACAGAGAGCGGCAGGCGCTCCGACCGTCCCAAGCTCGCGGCTGCGCTGTCCCACGCCAAGGCAATCGGCGCTAAGCTGGTTTGGTAGCGAGCGGCGTGGACCTTGTGTTCTGCGACCTGCCTTCGGTGCCACCAGGTCCCATGGGCCGCTTCCTGCTCACCCAGATGGCCGCCGTGGCCGAGCTTGAGGCAGGCCTGATCGGCGAGCGCACCAAGAACGCCTTGGCCGCCGCTAAGAAGCGGATTGCTCGCACTGGCCAGCGCGGACGGCCGGACATCAAGCGCCTTGGCAACCCCAACGGTGCCCGAGCGCTCAAGGGCAAGCAGATAGGCAACGCGGAAGCCGTGGCTAAACTCAAGGCTACCGCCGAGCTAAGGCGAGCCGTGTGCCGTCCCAAGGTTTTCCCACGTCGTCCATTGGGTCCCCTTTTGGGTCCTTTTATCGCGTACCAAGATACCGAAAGTGTCGGGCAAGGCCCCGCGTTGATGCATTGGGCCACAGGCCGTGTAGACGCACAGTCGGACGCTGCGAACGCGGTGGCCGCCCCTATAGCGCTGGCTCCGTGCCTTCTGCCACAGCTATCGCCACGAGCTGTTGAGGGTCCGTGATGCCCTCGTGAGCCGATCTGACAATGCGCTGCGCCATCTTCGCCTTGGTCGCGGGCGTACGCGACGGCACCGGGACGCGATCAGTCGCGGCGTCCAGTGCCCGACGCATGGTGGTAACGAAGTCGGGCGTGAAGGCTGTGGTGACCTGCGGCATCTTGGGTTCTCTTAGGTTTGCCCCAGCCGTGTAGTCGGTGCGTGTGACGCGCCTGTGTCGCGCTCATCAACACGAGTTTAACAAAGTGAGAGAACCCGTGAGCTTTAAAGGGCGGCGGCCGCCACCGAGGTTACAGCAGGAGTGTTCGTTTTCCAGCGGGTGGCCTATGGGGTCCTAGGTTCTCGCTGGGCATCGGCTCTTGATGTCCGCTCTGGACCCCTTTGCTGGCGTCAATCGGGTATCACGCCATGTCCGAAACAGTGCCAATGGGCGACATCGCAGGCTTGGGCTGATATGGAAGAGGCCACCAACTGAGGCGGTCTGCCGTTGGCGCGTTCGCTGAGTGTTTCTTTGATTTGGATCAAGGGTCGGTCAGCATCCGGGCACATACCGCACCAAGGTTGGACAACGGATATGGCAGAGCAGCCGACAGTCGTGATCGTGGTCGATGACGATGCGGGCTTTCTGAAGGGCGCGGCGCGGCTGTTGGCGCTCAACGGCGTCGAGGCCCGGACGTTCGCCTCAGCCGAGGCATTGCTTGAGAGCGGCAGCGCGCAGACGGCTACCTGCTTGTTGCTGGACATCCACCTCGGCGGAATATCGGGGATCGAGTTGCAGCGCCGACTTGCGGCAGCGGGATCGAAGTGCCCTGTCATCTTCATGACGGCGAACGACGACGAGGCCACGCGCAACGAGGCGGTGGACGCCGGGTGCATTGCCTATTTGCGCAAGCCGTTCGCACGGCAAGTCTTGCTGAATGCCATTGGGAAAGCTGTGGCCGAATGCGCGCCCAACGTCCTGACGTCGGAGAAGCCGGCGTAAACCTCGGCCATTCGTCCTTGGGATGGTGGCAATCGCCAAATTTGCCGATTTCGCATAGGCGGCCACGCTGGTAGGTTGGCAGTATTGCTCCCAAGCACAGTAGCTGCAGGGGTAGATTGATCCAACCAGACCACCGCCGTTCGCGCAACCTTGGACTAAGAGGTCTTCCGGGCGGACGCTTACCTTCGAGGGACGCAATCATGGACCTCGGGAATTGTTTACGGAGCCTTGGTTTTAGCCGCTTCAAGGCGGCGTTCCCCATGAACGCCCAATCCATCGGCGCTATGCGGCTCAGCACGGTAATGTCGGGGCTGTTCGTCCTTCTTAGCATTCCCGTGCTGATCTTCATTCTGGCATACAACTATCGGCAGAACGCCGCAGCGATTAATGCCACGTTGAACGACGTCGTGGCCAACACCAAGCAGGCGAGCATTGGGAACGCGGAAAATCTGATCAATCCGGTCGCAGCGACGCTATCGCTGCTCGCGGCGGTTGCCGCGGAGGATCCCTCGGTTTTTAGGAAGGACGAGAGCCGGAATCTGCTCTATCAGTCGCTCATCTCAGCGCGGCAGATCGATGCGGCCTTTGTCAGCTTCGAGGATGGCTTTCATCGTGTTGTGACCCGGATGGACGACGACCGCCGGCGTTCCGATCCGAAGATTCCACCTTCGGCGAACTGGCATTCTAGCTATATCGATAGCTTTGGCGGTTCGCCTCGACGGCTCCGGCATCGTACGTTCTACGATACGTGGCCGCACGTTGTAGGTAGCTACGACTTGGAGACTATCGAGGACATCAGAGCCCTCTCGGGCTACCAGGCGGCAAAAAATTCCCGCGCGTTGATCGTCGAGGGGCCCTGGCCCAATCCGGATACCGGCTATCCAGTCATCACGCTCAGAGTCCCGATTATCAAGGAGGGCGCGTTTATCGGCTGCGCCTCCGCTAATATTACCCTCGACATGCTGTCGGAATTTCTCGCCAGTCACCGCGCCAGCCCTCGCAGCACCACGATCATCGCCAATCCGGTCAAGGGCACGATTATCGCGTATCCCGACCAAAAGAAGAGCGTGCGGTTAGAGAACGGTCGGCTGGAACTCAGTAGGCTTGACACCATCGCCGACGACAACGTGCGTGAAGCCTATCGCCTGCAGAGCGAGGCTCGCAACGATGCCTTCTTTTTCCGCTCGCCGCAGAGTGGCGAGGAGATCAGCGCGTCGTTCACCCCCTTTCCAGGCAGTTTCGGACAGCCATGGGAGGTTGTGATCCTGACGCCGACTGACGACTTCGTTGGCACTCTCAACCGAACGAACAGGCAGATGATTGTCCTGATCGCCGTCCTGACCGGACTTGAGTTGCTGCTAATTTATTTCTTCTCCCGGCGGCTTTCGCGACCGATCGAACACGTGTCGCGGGAGCTGCGATCGGTCGAGGAGCTTACATTCTCGCACACGGCGCGGGCGTCATCCAACATTAGGGAGATCAAGGAACTGCAAACCGCCGTTGCGCTGTTTGAGACCTCGCTGCGTTCGTTCTCCTCGTTCGTGCCGCTGGATGTGGTGCGAAAGCTGATCAAGACTGGAACTCCGCTCTCGCTCGGGGTCGAACAGCGGTTCATGACGATGCTTTTCACCGACTTGAAGGATTTTTCCACACTCGCTGAGCAAATGGCACCAAACGATTTGCTCGCGCAACTCTCGGTCTATTTTGAGGTCGTCTCGCATGCGATAGCGGAGGAGTTCGGCACGGTCGATAAGTTCATCGGCGACGGTATCATGGCGTTCTGGGGCGCTCCGATCCATCGGGACGACCACGTGCTAGGTGGCTGCTGCGGGGCGATGCGGGCGACGCGGCGAATGGAACAGCTCAATGCGGATTGGAGCAAGCAGGGGCGGCCGCCCTTGCATCTCCGGATTGGGCTGCATTGCGCGGATGTGCTGGTCGGCAATGTCGGCTCCAGCGAGCGGTTGAGCTATACGGTGATGGGAGACGGGGTGAACGTCGCGGCGCGACTGGAAGGCATCAACAAGATTTTTGGTACCACGATCTGCATTAGCGATAGCGTGGTCGACGCAGCCGGGCTGAACATCGTAGCGAGACCGATCAGGAAGGTTCAGGTCAAGGGCCGCAAGAGAGAGTTCATGATCTACGAACTGCTAGGCATCCGCACCAGCGATGATCCCGGGCTAAGGGCGTCGGAGGATACGGTCAGACTCTCCGAATTGACGCGGGAAGCCTCATTCTATTTCGAGCGAGGCGAATTGGATCAAGCTGCTCCCCGTTACAAAGATATTCTGCGGGCCTTTCCTGACGATCCCGTTGCAAAGTCGCTGCTTGCGATGTGTTCGGCAGAAACGCCGGCTTAGTCCAAGTGACCGCGCACGCGACTGGGCGATAGCCTCGTACCGAGCCTCTCTCCCATCCTTCTCCCCAAATCGCCCAGTCCGTCGGTGTTCTGATGACCGGTATGGGTCATTCGCGTCGTTTTGATTACCTGACAGCCACGTCCGCTCTACCCGAACAACGGACATTAGCGACCGGCTCGGCATGTCGGAAAAGTGCGACTTCCGAACCATCTCCGAGGTGCCCCAAAGTGAACCTCGCGCATCTGGCAGGGTTGGCGTATCGTTTACCGGACAATCAATTAGGAGGTCGCAACAGTGACGAAGCACTGCAGCACATTCGCACCCTCGTGGAAGCATCGGCCGAATTGAAGCACGACACGCAGCGCAAGGTGTTGTTACGGAGCGTGGTCGTGGTCGCGCAGAAGGGTCTCGGCGTGGCCCCGGATGGCCACCCATCCCGATTTCACTATTTCGACTTAAAGGGGGGCGGCCGCCGCCGAACTGAAAACTGCGGTGCGCGTCACCGACCTGAATGCGAGTGGTTAGACGCAGGGGCACATTAGTCAGCCCCCGAGGACTGCCTTTAGCTCAGGTGTTTCTAGAAGCCGCGCAATAACCTACGCGGCTTCATTTGCGCTGATTTCGGCTTCGCCAGACCATTCAAAGCTGAGCGGAAGGTCGGGTCCAGCCTGGTAGGTAAAGGGTCCGCCACCCTTGACGCCCTTGAACTTGCCGGTGCCGCCGGTCCACTGCCAAGTGCCCGAGCCGCTTAATTCTTGGCCGTTAAGCTTGCCGGTGCTTTGGAAGGTGAAGTAGGTTTCATCACCATCGGTGCTGCGCGACATGGCGTAGCCCTTCTGGGTGAGTTGATCGCCCACAATTTCTTGCTGATCGACCGCTATCCCTAATGCACCGTCAAATTCCTTGTTCGGGCTGGTGTATTTCCAAGTTTCCGTGATCTGCTTGATCACATGTCCTTCCTGACCCGGAACCGTGGAAGTTAGTTCCGATAGGACTTGAACGTCTTTGTTGACGCCACTGTACCTGGCTTTCATTGCCATTCCCTCCCTTTTGTTGAGACAGGATTGTACGAACAGGGACACTCATCGGATTTCTCACGGCGCAACGCTCGGCCACGGCCTGTTTGATTTGGTCCCCCTTCGGATGAGCCTACGATTCTAAGCAGGCCACCGACGCCCATTTCACTATTCGACTTAAAGGGGGGGGGCGGAGGCCGCCGAGCTGAAAACTCCTGTGTGTTCCATCGAGGAAACGCGACTACCTGTGAGCACTTGAGGGCACGTCCGACCTGCGAGACTTCAGGCCTTACTCAGCGCTTGTCGCATTGATCTAGATCAATGGATTGCACCGCAAACGAAAATTGACTGGCAGACGCGCATTTGGAGTTCGGTCCAATGTGCCACACCCTCGGCTTCAAACTGCTTGGCTTAAAAGGGGCGGCCGACGACATACTGACAGCAGCGCTGTGCTTAGAGGGAAGGATGTTCTCGGTCGGAGAAATACGGGGTCTCCGATTGGCACCGCTTTTGCTCAACTGCCTACTGCGCGGCGAGCGCGTCCCAAAACAGACCAGCGCAGAGGCTACCAATGGCAAACTCGTACCTACGTGAGACGCTCCGGGAAACCGCAGCGATGAACAGGCTCCGAATTGCAACACTGATCGCTGACCTTTCGCGTTCGGTGGAGCTACTCACGGTCGACATTGATCACGAGGAAGCACGGGCAGGAGTTCGCGACCTGTCAGACCCGACTTATCCGGTGTTGGCGCGGAGCCTGAGGGTGCGAAGGGATAACATTGGGGCTACCATTGCCATGCTGGAGAACCTTCGGGCGCCAAAAGCCAGCGCACTCGATACGACGGAACGCGAGGTGGCGTAGGTGATCATCTGACGGAACACCGAGCGCGGAGTGTTTTCTCGTACTGAAACCCGACTTCCGCTATGCGCCAATACCAACAAAATTCCGCATCGCATCGAAGTGACGCGATGGGCCAGAAGCGGGTGTACAGCCGGGAGATTCTCTACCGCGACGCTGGATCATCTTGTCCGCATGCGGCAGCCGCGGTAATATCGGCCGCCGGGACAACAAGTGCAACAAGTGCTGAGGCGGGCGGACGTAAAATGGGCGGCGGAAAGCGCCGCAGCAGCTCTCACCACCGAGAGGGTCATCCCATGGCGATTTACCAAAGCATGCAGCGTGTGCGATTTTCGAGCGCCGACGGCTACAAGAAGTTCCAGGTGCTGTTCGCGGATGTGCGGCGCCATTTGAAGCCGCTGCCGGGCTTCCTGCATCTGACATGGTGGGTCCATCCTGACGATCCGACCTGGTTCAACGAAGTGAGCTTCTGGACCAGCAAGGAGGCGCTCGAGGACTGGCACATGACGATCTATCACAAGTACGCCAAGGCGTGGGCGGCGCAGGGCGCCATCATGGAGGATATCATTACCAACTTCGAGCTCAAGAGCACGCGATTGCTTCGCGTCTGCCCCTGTTGCAGTCACGTCCAGGACAAGACATTCGACCTAGACCGTGAGCAGGAGACGCTCGCAGAACCGTGCCCGCAGTGCCAGTTCCATTTCCCGGTCATGCCGGAGACGGCGAATAGCACCGCCGTGTTCCGGGACGCCGTTGACAGTCCTGCTACGTTAAAGGACGCCGCCGAGTAAGGGCCGACATGACAAATGGTTGGGGTGAAACGAAAACCACGATCCAGTGCGTGGAGAACGGCCCCTACATGGTGAAGGGGACGGTGGTGCTCAAAGGCGACAAGGGCGAACCGATCACGACCATGGCGGTCATGTCCTTGTGCCGTTGCGGCGGTTCGAAGAGCAAACCGTTTTGTGACGGCACGCACAGCCGGATCGGGTTCCGGTCCAACAAGAGCGGGCAGGCGTAGACGCACCGTCCGACGGCCGTCGTGTGCTCGCGCTCCATCGCCAGCCTGCTAAATGGCACCTCCACCACAGTGAGGCAGGGATCTGTGGCAGTATAACGAAGTGGCTAGGATCAAGTCAGGGGATCGCAGCCGGGCGAGCGCTGGCGCATGACCGCTCGGGGTTCACTCGCGACCGAGCCGCGAGGGCAGCAATTCCGGTCAAGTCCGCTACGCCGCCGAAAGCGGAAGCAGATTCGTGGCCAGCCGTGTTCGCTACGCGGCCTCCAAAGGTCCGCACTGAGCACAGCGAGGATCGCTCGCGCCTCGGTGAGCCCGATTGAGCACCGAGCTTCACCGTTCTCCCGGCCACCATGTTGACGGCGGATCACTCGCGGAAATCCTTCGGGTCCGCAGGGCCACCAAGTGGCTCCTCTTGTACGCATAGCCCCTCATCTGCGAACAGTCCTTGCAGCGCATGTACCGCTCAAGCTCGTGGACAGGTGTTGTCTTTGGTCTCCGCACCACATCGAGCGCGACGGTCTGGTGGGTGTCGCAACCGAGGCAGCGCACTTCGAGATATGGATATCCGCCGTACTATCTTGCAACCGACCCGCCGTCCCTATCGGCGCTCGGTGAAATCGCGACAAAAATCAGCGTCTAAATGCCCGGCAAATGCCGGCATCAGACGTCAGTTCACCCACGGCAAGGAATCCGGGTTAACGGCTGATTTGGAGAACCTGGAGCAGGAAATCGGCGCTCCAACTTGCCCGTTTTCTGCGGGTCTTGATGCTTCCGGTGGTTTTGTGGTTGCGGAGGAGGTCGAGAGCGAAGCGGCGGACGACGGCCATGTTCTTGGCGCCATGGCCTGTCCTGTATCGCGACAGATCATCGCCGAATTCGACGTCGAGCAGCCAGTGCATGCTCTCCACCCCCCAATGGCCGCGACATCCTTTGGCAGTGCGTTCGATGTCGAGCGGCGCGGAGCAGATGTAGGTGCGGGTGTCGAAGGTCGAGCGATCGGCATGTTCGGTCCGGGTGTCGACCTTGACGATGGTCTTGATGTTGGTGAAGCGCGGTTGCCCGGGATAGCTGCGCTCGGACACGATCCAGTCGACCGCCTTCGAGGCGGTGTAGGTGCGGGTCTCGATGCGGCCGTGACCCTTCTCGACGGTTGTTTTGGTAACCAGCTCGCTGGCCTGGGCAGTGCGGAAGTAGTCCACGACATCGGCTTCCAGAGTAGGCTGGTTGCCCTTCAGTGCCAGCAGGTAATCGGCTTTGTGGGCCACAATCTTGTCGGCGATGTCGACCTGACAGCCCATGGCATCGATGGTGACCAGGGCACCTTCGAGCTGGCCGGCTTCGGCGAGCTGGTCGAGAAGCTCGGGAATAGCGGTAATCTCGTTGGTCTTCTCCGGAACCCCGAGCTGCGCCAAGGTCAGTCTTGCGGTGGTGGCATAGGCGCTGAGCGTGTGCAGGGCCTTGAGCCCCTTGCGATGGTCGTGGGTGCGGCGCGCCGTCTTTCCATCGATGGCGATGAAATCGTGCCGATCCGGCCAGATGGCGGCGACCCAGCTATTGAAGCAGCGTTGGAACAGGACCGGATCGATGCGGTTCACCAAGTCGCGCAGCCAGCGCGCACACGGAATGCCATGATGGAAATCGGAAAACCGCCGCAGGAAATCGAGATGATGCTCGCCCCAAGCGACGATGTCGTCGAAATCATCGCAGGAGGCGATGGTCGCACAGGTCACCAGCAGCAGAACCTCCTTAATCGGATAGAGAATCCGCCACGCTTCCCGGTCGTCGTCGAGTTCGGAAAAGTTCTTCAAAAGAAGCGCCAAACGAGCCCGCGGGCTCTCGTCCTCGACGATCGTGTCCATCTCGATGCTCCAGCCGAATCAAAGCACCGAGGGAATCACCAACCGCCGTCAACGCAAAATCAGCCCTTTCGGCCCGTTAACCCGAGTTCCGAGCCGTGTCAGTTCACCCCAGTTCTATTGCGGAAATAGCACGCCTCAGTACAAATGAAGGTGTTTCGCGACAGAAACTAGGCTAGTTTCGGTCGATGTTGTTCCCTTGATCCAAATCAAGAAATCCCGCGCGCGGCGTACCCAACCTATACCTACCCACTCAGGTCTTCTTGGGGAGAAAGCATTGAGCGAGCAGCTTCATCCGATGGCCCCGCACCATCTGCCCTTCTACCTCGCGCCGGGAAGCGGGGTCGATACGCTGATGGTGGTGATGGGAATCTTCCTCGTCGGCGTCGTGCTTTGGGTGGGTACGCTCTATTGGCGCCTGCATAGCCTGCCCGAACGGATGGCGCACAAGTCACAGAAGCTGCAGTTCGAGATCGTGGCCGTCCTCGGCCTGATCTCGCTCTTCACGCATATCCATGCATTCTGGGTCGCGGGCCTGCTGCTCGCGCTGATCGATATCCCCGATTTCGGTACGCCGCTGCGCAGCATTGCCGATTCCGTCGAGAAGATCGCCGATGCGGCGCCGGGAGAGGCGAGCGAGGCCGCTCAACCCGGTCCGCCGCCGACGGAACAATCCCGTCCCGCCAAGGAGAAGGCGCACGGCCATGTTTGAGCTCATGATCTGCTCGCTCCTGACGATATTGCCTGATTACCTCTTCCGCCGCTATGTCCAGGGCAAGCGGTTCGGCAAGGAGATCACGTTCTTTTCGATCTGGTACGAGTTGCGATGGGGCATCACGGGTTGCCTGATGCTCACGGTGTCGCTGATCACCATGATCTTCTACTTTCATCCTTCAACGACCAGCGCCGCGCTGTATTTTCGCACGGTCCCGATACTCCCCGAAGGATCTGGACGAGTCGCGGAAGTCAATGTCGGGTTCAGCGAGGCGGTGAAGAAAGGGGAGGTCCTGTTCCGGCTGGACAGTTCAAAGCAGGAGGCTGCTCTTGAAACAGCCAAACGGAAAGTCGCCGAGGTTGATGCCTCGTTCACGACGGCACAAGCCGACGTGACCAGGTCCGAAGCCCAGATCCAGGAGGCAAGGGCCGCGCATCAGCAGGCCAAGGACGAATTGGACGTCAAATCCGACTTGCAGCGTCGCAATCCCGGTATCGTGCCGCAACGCGATATCGAAAAGTTGCAGGTGTTGGTCGATCAACGACAGGCCGGGATCGATGCCGCGACGGCCGCGAAGCAATCGTCGGTTCTGCGGGTCTCAACCCTGTTACCGGCGGAGAAAGCAAGTGCCGAGGCCGCGTTGGCTCAGGCCCAGGTGGATCTCGACAAGACCTTCATTCGCGCCGGTGTCGATGGGCGTGTGGAGCAGTTCCTTGTTCGTGTCGGTGACGTGGTCAATCAGCTGATGCGGCCCGCGGGGGTGCTCATCCCGGAGGGCGCCGGCCAGCAGTCTCTGCAGGCAGGCTTTGGCCAGATCGAGGCCCAGGTCATGAAGGAAGGGATGGTCGCGGAAGCGACCTGCATATCGAAACCCTGGGTGATCATTCCGATGGTCGTCACGACCGTGCAGGATTACATCGCCGCCGGACAGTTCCGAACCGGGGAGCAGCTGATCGATCCGCAGAATATCGCCAGACCGGGCACCATCCTTGTATTTCTGGAGCCGCTCTATAAGGGCGGTCTCGAAGGTGTGACTGCGGGCAGCAGCTGCATCGTCAACGCCTATACCAGCAACCACGAGGAAATCGTTGCGAAGGAGACCAGCACGGGCCGGAAAATCGTCCTGCATGTCATCGACGGCGTCGGACTGGTGCATGCGTTGCTGCTGCGCATCCAGGCACTGCTCTTGCCCATCAAGACACTGGTACTCAGCGGTCATTGACAGAGGCTCAAGAGGAAAGCCGATGATTGCGCTTCGAAAGCTGGTTCTTGCTGCGGCAATCGCGGCAGGCTCCGGCCTGTCAATACCGCAGCAGGTGAACGCGTTCGAGCTCACCGGCGCATGGGCCACCAGTGCTGACCAATGCAGCAAGGTATTCGCCCGCAAAGGGCGCGCAAACCAGGTCAATTTCACCAATTTCTCCGGCGTGTACGGCGGCGGCTTCATCGCCGAAGAGGGAAATTCGAGAGCTGCCTGATCAAGTCGAGGAAGGAAAGCGATCAGATCATCAATCTGGTCGTCGCTTGTGCCTCGAGCATCATGGTTTCAAACGTCCAGTTCTTCCTGAAGGTGCTCGATGAAAACACCATCACCCGCGAGTTTCCGGGCATGGAAGGAATGGACGTGACGTATCACCGTTGTCAGATTTAGCGGACAAACTACTGGTCGATGGAGAACAAGAGAAGCAGCGCCGCATGCGACTAAATGGCGTCGGCATGGGCATGCGGCTTACGATTGTCCATTGTCGAAGCATACCATCGACAGATTTCTGCGGAGAGCCGCGTGTCGGGTGGTGCGCTTTCCACGATCAGGCTTCCGATTGCCGCGGTAGATCAACTTCAGCCTGATCCATGCGGCCGCGCTGCTCCTGCGCTGCAGCGAGCGGTAACGGGGTTTCCTTGATCTTTATCAAGGAACGACCTTGCCTCGGACCGATGCTTGCCGCGAGGAACCCCAAAGGAGGGTGTGATGCTCCGGTGCGGCAAGATTATGATTGCGCTCGCGCTGCTGATGGCGATCCCTGTCGCGCCGGGGCGAGTTGGTTGTGGCGGCGCCCGTCGGCTTCGTGAAGGCGGCGACCGCGACCTACGGCGTGGTTCAACCGATCGCCCGGCAACTGGGGATGACGACGCTTGGCACCTTGCATGACCGCATCGGCGATACTTCGTTAGAGTGCGATTTTGGTACAATTTCGCGGGTGCATGTGCAAAAACAGGCTCGCGGCGTTTTGCGAGCACTAGCTGGTGGAATCAACGATGAAGTGGATACGTCGTGTCTGCTTTGGAGGGATGTGCCTGCTCATGCTTGCCAAGTCTGCTGATGCGGCGGACCCGGATCGCGTTCTCCTGTTGCATTCATTTGGTCCGGACTTCTCACCATGGAACACCATCACGCCGCCGTTTCGCGAAGCGCTGAGAAAGCTCGCTCCGAATCCGATCGACCTTTACGAAGCCTCGCTTCAGGCGGAACGGTTTGGCAAGAGCCCGGCCCGGGAGGAAGGTCCATTCATCGATTATCTGAACGCGCTTATGCCTGACCGTAAACCCAGGCTCATTGTGGCGATGGGCGCACCGGTGACCCGCTTTGTGCTGCGGAACAGGGCGCGACTGTTTCCGTCGTCGCCGCTGCTGATCGCAACCTCCGATGTGCGCACCTACGAGGATCTTGCGCTCACTGCCAATGACTCCGCTTGCCCTACGATCTACGATCCCACGGTCCATATCGATCATATCCTGCGTCTGCTTCCCGACACCGACCATATCGTCGTGGCGATGACCGGCGCCTCCGCGACGGAGCAGTTCTGGAATGACTTGTTCCAGCGCGCGCTTCAGCGCTCTTCCCGCCGTGTGACGCTCGAATGGTTCACCCACCTGGCGGCCGACGACATGGTGAAGCGTGTCGCCGCGCTGCCCGCACACTCCGCGATCTTTTACCCGACCATCCGCGTGGACGGCCGCGGTGTACCGCAGGAGGGAGATGCTCTCCTGCTTCGGTTCATCGAGGAGGACCGCGCGCCGATCTTCACCCATACCGACAGCCTTTTTGGTCACGGCATTGTCGGCGGCCCGATGTTTTCCAGCCACGAGATGGCTGACGCCTGCGCAAAGGTCGCGGTGCGACTCCTCAATGGCGACACTCCCGGCGATATCAAGATAGTGCCGGTGGGATTAGCCGCGCCCCGGTATGATTGGCGGCAACTGCAGAAGTGGGGAATCAAGGACAGCCTGCTTCCGCCTGGCAGCGAAATCTTGTTTCGGGAGCCAACGGCGTGGGAACGGTATCCTGGCAAATCGCGTTCACAATCGCGCTTGTTCTGGTACAAGCCGGGCTGATCTCGGTCCTGTTACTTGAGCATCGTCGGCGTCAACTTGCCGAGGTGCAGTCACGGCAGCGCATGGCAGAACTGGCCCGTGTCATGCGCTTCTCGACCGCTGGCGAACTGACCGCCTCGATTGCTCACGAAATCAACCAGCCGCTCGGCGCTATTCTGACCAACGCCGAAACCGCAAAGGCAATCCTGAAATCTCCGAGCCCTGACATCGCGGAACTCAACGAGATCGTGGACGATATTTTGAAGGATGACCAGCGCGCCAACGAGGTCATCCGGAGGATGCGTAGCCTGCTGAAAAAAGCACCTTTTGAACTGAAAAACTTCGACTTAAATGACCTTGTTCGCGAAACGCTTGGAGTTCTTTCTTCTCTTGCAGTTGGACGAAAAGTCGAACTGAGCAGTTTGATCACACAGAATGCGCTTCCGATACTCGGAGACCGCATCCAACTTCAACAAGTCATTCTGAACCTTGTCGTGAACGGGATCGACGCGATGAGGGACACGCCGAGCGAAAATCGTATCATCAGCATTCGGACTTCGCGCGTCGAGAATGTTGCCCAGCTATCCGTGTCGGATCGCGGTCCGGGCATTCCCGAAGACAAATTGAAAGAGGTCTTCGAACCGTTTTTTACCAGCAAGGCGGAAGGCATGGGCATGGGGCTGTCCATCGCGCGCACCATCATCGAGGCGCACCATGGGCTGATATCGGCAAAAAATCGGGATCACGGCGGCGCGTCGTTCCGGATCAGGCTTCCTCTCGTCTCATAGTTGGGGATCCATGGCACGACCCATACGAAGTAGACCCGACTTCCGCTCGTGTGCAGGTTTTCGGATGCCGGCTTGACGAGGCTATCCACGCGCTCCGACGACCGGCGTCCGAAAAGCGCCAAGGCACGAAATCGCGGGAAGTGGGGCACCGGCGGTGCCGCGGGCGCTATGGAGATTTAACCGCGGTACGTGATTTGAGTGCCGGGTAGTTTTTCGAAGGGTGTACTGGCCTCGAAGGGATGCACAACTTTGGCGTTATGGCACGAGTGTTGCACAAGTGGGGAAAGCTCCTTTTGTCTCTTATGTGATTTCAAAGAGTTAGGCGTTGTAAAAAGGTCACATTCGACAACTTCTGCGCGGCGGGTCGAATGAGAATACCAATGGCCTGCTGAGACAGTACTTTCCTTAAGGGCACCGACTTGTCGATGCATTCGCAAGCCCATCTGAACAAAGTGGCTCGTCAGCTAAATGAACGACCACGTGAGACCTTGCAATTTGAAACACCAGCAGAGAGATTTAACGCCTGTGTTGCGTCGACCGGTTGAGCCGGCAGGGGAAGACGGGAAGTCGCATTTTTGGGTCTTGAAGGCAGGTTTTGACCCGCATGGACATTGGAGCCTAGCCCGTGGTCTGTCGTGCTTTGATTGGAAAGGCGTCTAGCGGCAGTTCTGACGGCGGACGTCGCTGGCTGCAGCCGCATGATGTGAGGGCCAAGGTAGGCAGACCCTCCTTTGATCTAGGTCAACGTCAGCGATCCTTTGGCGCTCACGCTATGTTCAGCCGCACCTGAGGCGGCTCCCGTCACCTTTCAGTGACGCAAGCGCGAAGAGGGAGGTCCGCCATGCATCCGAGGAAGCGTCTTTCGATCAAGTCAGCGACTGTTGCCGGGATTGCTGCTAGCGCCTTGTTGGGGCTTGCAGGTCTCACTCTCAATCCAGCCCCAGCCAAGGCGGTCGTGTACTGCCAGTACGTTGAATATCCGACCGGCTGCGTTGCCCGGGCAGGCGTCGTGCTCAGGCCTCGTCCGGTGGCGCGCGCTGCGGTCCGTCATAACGCCGGTGGCAATGCAAATGGTGGCGTCAATCGCGTTGGGGCGCGGCGGTAAAGCACTTGTTTGCGGGTCACGACCTTGGCGCGGCAGACGGCAAGCCAGGTTCGTGAAACCCGTTTACATTTTGTGATTAGCAATTCTCCTGTTCTCGGAGAACGGAAGCCTGCTTATGGCACAACCCGGACGAGTCGGGCCGGTCTTGCGATGTCCGTTCATTGGGGTAGATCGGAAGTCACCGGCTCAGGTGCAAACCGTCGCGAATGACCCAACTGAGACATGAGCACCCCACGATTTGTGCAGCGCGCATCCGCAGTGCACCATCCCCCTCGACGCCTTTTCCTAATGGCCTGAGTATCTGGAGCGGTTGGCATCTGCAGAGCTTTGGCGACAACTATGTCGCTCGATGCGCTGCGCATATTCCTTGACATCTGGTGACGGTGGCCGACACTGCTGACACGGCCATGGTGGATACTAGGGAGTAGGTGCAATGAGGGCTTACTCAATTGTCGGACTGCTGTTTGCGGCAGTGGTGTTGGCGACGATTCCGGTCTCGCCGCAGGTGACATCGCGCGGCGTGGGCGTGGAGTTAAGCGTTGATCAAGCGCAGGCCTACACGTACCGGCGCGCCCGCGTGACTGCGCGTCGTGTCGGCCGTCGCGAGTACCGCCATACGCGTCGCGCCGTGCGGCGTGGTGTCTATTAACGGAGCGCGATAGGCGCCGACAAGGTACGAGACGGTGATCAAAGTGCTCGATCACTCGGCCGCGCCGACGAGGTGATTGAGTAAATCACTGCGGTTCGTGCATGTCGTTTGCTGCGGTGCATGAGTCCGGAAGTGTGCAGGTTTTCGGATGCCGGCTTGACGAGGCTATCCACGCGCTCCGACGACCGGCGTCCGAAAAGCGCCAAGGCATGAAATCGCGGGAAGTGGGGCACCGGCGGTGCCGCGGGCGCTATGGAGATTTAACCGCGGTACGTGATTTGAGTGCCGGGTAGTTTTTCGAAGGGTGTACTGGCCTCGAAGGGATGCACAACTTTGGCGTTATGGCACGAGTGTTGCACAAGTGGGGAAAGCTCCTTTTGCCTCTTATGTGATTTCAAAGAGTTAGGCGTTGTAAAAAGGTCACATTCGACAACTTCTGCGCGATCAGTCTTGCGACAGCCATGGAGCATCATAGGGCGAACCAATTTTTGAAGACTGCAACAAACCTCAATTTTGTCCAACCGAAACTGTTTCAACCTACTCGTCAAGATGATCACTGCTTCTCCGATTGCACGGTGTTCGTCATTCAAATTCTTGACGATGCAGATGTGGTCTTCCGCATCTCGGACGCGGAATTTGCGGACGTTCTACGTTTCTACCCGCGGCCACCATGCTCGCAGGCAAGCCGCACCGCCTCAACGGGCGAACTATCGCGCAGCGCTTTAGTGGTGTGCTGAGCATGTTCAGTAACTTGGAGGTGAAAGTCCTCAACCCAACCTGATGGAGGTGAAGGGTTAGTGACAACGCAAGGGCTATCGCCGCGAGGCGAGGTCTGAAGGAAGCGTAGAGCAAACGTGCGAGTCGATGGACAAAAACCGGATACAAGGCGCGAGCGTCGGACGAGCGGGCCACTTACCGCGAAGTCCATATCCATCAAGGATGCGAAGCGTAGATCCGGCGACCTGTGCACGGAAAGTAACTGAACTTACCCCAGGAGATCTGCTCTGTGTCGCTTCCTGCCGCTCACGCGGCGTGAGCGTCGCAACAAGCGCGAGAAGGCGGTCAATGGCTTTTGCGGCCCAGGATGCTTGGTGCCGCTCCAATGCCCGATCGATTGCGGGCAACAATTCGTCGGACGACACCGGCTTTGTCAGAAGGTGGTGCGCAGGCGGAGATCGGAAATATGAGTGCGTTGAGGAGGATCAATGACCTGGGGATCCGGGGTCGTGACCGACAAAACTCGATAAGAGCATAGAAAGTCCGCTTTCAGGTGCATAGTCGTCAAAGCCGATTGGCACGGCATGTTGAACCCTGTTTGTGGAGCATGATTTAGCAGCACTGAGAACTCGGCGGCTGTTCATTGAGTGTTCACGGCTCTCCGGCGTGCGCGACCGGTGTCGTGCAAGGCCTCTGTCCGTCGTGGGCTGTCGCTTCGGTCTCAACGTTAACGGCGGGGTCGCAAACTGGGCTGGTCTCCCGACTTCGGGTCATGCTCGCAGCGCCATAGTTCTTCCGGAAGGGATTGGTTCGGTGCACGTTCAGCCCGGCCAGATCGCGATTGTCCAGAAAGGTGATCTTGGCCGGAGGCGTCGCGACGATTTTGCCGATGATAGAATGCGGCACTCCGAGTCCGACTAGAAGCCGCGACGTCTGGACGGTAATACGGGCGCTGTCTGCGTCTTCCTTCCCGCGATCGTTGGAAACAGAATGCACTCCGATTTTGCAACCTCGGCCCATGTACCTTTCCTTCGCGGCGAAGAAGATGAGGGCGCACACCGAGTCGCATTCCTTGGACGCGTACACAACCAGGCCCTTGTCTCGAACGGCCCGCGCGATGTCCAAGCCTACTTCGAGGGAGCCGCCGCCGGACCTGATCTCCAGGCCCACGACCGAGCCGTTTTGCAGGATATTTTTCAGTCGGCGATAGTCTCCGACGGTCACGTCACCGCGTAGCCGGAGAACTGTCCCGGAGTCGGTCCCCACGCGTTTTATCTGAAAGGCACTGGCTGGCTGGAGAAGCGCGATCAGCACGAGGAGCGTAACCAGCTTGAGTACCATTGTCAGGTTGAGGAGCATCGCGCGAGACAAATGTTTACGGGCGTATTTCGTTGTTCGCATAGCAAACATCGGCGCGCAGGGTGCATTGATCTAAGTCAATTGCAATCATGGCTGAAATCAACGAACTCTCCGTTGGGAAGGCGCTCGATAAATTGCGTGCCGGCGATGCACAGCAATCGATTCAATAACAAGATTGATGCGCTCGATGAAGAGATAGAGCGCATGCGGACGCAGAGACTGCGTCTCGAGCAGCACCAACGCAAGCGCGATAAAGGCAATCGTTGAAACGTCTATTCCATGCCCTGGAAGTTGAGCGCTCGCTTTCCTGGTGATTTCGCGGCAGACGGAAGCGGCCTCAACGGAGGAACTCAATCCCGGTTCCCGGCACGCCAGCGCTGCTGATTGATCTAGATCAACCGCCCGAAGACGTGAAGCGCATGGTTAGACCCCAACCATGGAGGCTTCCATGAAGCAAACCAGAACCAGGCGAGCGGTCTTGGCTGCCGCCGTTCTCGCGGGCGGGATGACGGGATCGATCGAATGGCGAAGCAACACCGGTCCTTCGCATCATCTTATCCGTGGAGATTTCACGATTTCGGCATCCAGGGCCGTCGCCGGTGAGGCGCGTGGACCGATGCGTCGCGCCTCCTGCATTCTCGTCCGGTATTACGTCGCCAGATACACGGCGGCTACCGCCGAGGCCTGGGCTCGAAGCAAAGGCGCAACGGACGCCGAGATACAGGCCGCCCGGGGCTGCATCAAGCCTCAACAAACCGCGTGGGTCGGCCAGGGCGCTTACTAAACCGGTCAGGAACATCGGTAGTGCTCTCGTTCCGCAAGAAGTGGGGAACCAGATCGGATCGGCACCGAACGCGGCCGCCGCTGGGCATGACCATGGAGGGTTGTTGTGAGCTATGTCCTGATCGTCGTCGGCTGGCTCGGCGGGGCCGTAAATGGCGCTGCCGTATCGTCCCAGGAATTTACCAGTGCAGAGCGCTGCGAGGCAGCGCGGCTTGCGCTGGTTGAGGATGCCAAGGCCCGTGGGCTTGGGGATGCGCTCAGGGCAATCTGCCTGCAAAAGTGAAACACCCCGCAAGCCCGTGGGTCGGCGAAATGGCCGCGCGCGCAAAATCGGCCACTACAAGGTGCAATCAGTGGCACGCGGGCGGCGGTGACACGACCATTTCCCTGTTACATATCTTGCATCGCGCACTGGTCCCCACGATCTCGCAAGCGGGGTCGCCCGATACGATGCGGCGGTGGCATTTCGGGCAGACATATCCAGCGATAGTCGGAGTGAAGTCATACTGCGGGCCGACATGGGCACACATCATGTGATGAAACA
This sequence comes from Bradyrhizobium erythrophlei, assembly GCA_900129675.1. GTDB lineage: Bacteria > Pseudomonadota > Alphaproteobacteria > Rhizobiales > Xanthobacteraceae > Bradyrhizobium > Bradyrhizobium erythrophlei_A. Next base: position 6,939,245 of record FSRD01000001.1, read on the forward strand.
CGGGAAAAACCTCCAGCGCGGCTGAGCCGCAAGCCGGGCACTCCGATTGGTGCTCTTCGATCTGCATTCCGCAGCACTCGGTTCTGTCCGACCGTCACATCTGGCCAAGCCCAAACAGGCGGACCAGCATGGTGGCGATCCATGAAGTGAAGTCGGTGTAGTGCATGTGAACGTACACCGTCGAGTTCAGCGCTGGCCAGGGTAGGGCGGCCGTTGGCGCCGGTAAGCGTCGCAGGCGTTGCACGACGGACGACGCGCCGCGCGGTGGTGGGCGGAGCGGCCGTAGGTGCAGCCGCCGTTGGTACCGGCTGCGTCCGCGTGCTGGTGAACGGTTCCTATGTCTGCCGCTGACATGTAGCCACGCGGGTCGCGAAGGTGCATTCGGGTGGCGTGGTGCGACTTTTCAACGCGCGCCCACGCTCCTGGCGCATCGGTGCGAGAACAAAGCCGATTGTTCTTCGATCGAACTGCTGCCATCATTGCGTCAAGCAACGCAGGCATTGTATCGATGCAGAACCTCCGGCTGTGCGCTACGAGCGTGATCACGGCCCTGTTGGTCGGTTGCGGTGTCACCTGCGCTTTTGCGATTCCGCTGACGCCGTTCCGTTACGAATCACAGGCGCAGCGGCACTGTCCTGCGATGTCATCGTCTGGCTCGATCTCCGTAAGGGGATCTACTACGCGAAGCGGCAGCGGTGGTATGGCCGCGGCTTTACCGGAAGTTTCGTGTGCCAGGAGGAAGCTCGCGCCGGCGGATATCGCCGCTCACTGCTTGGGTTGCGGTAACGTGTCCCAACCGAGTGAACCATGAAGCGAAGCACCCGGTTCAGGGCAGTTGCAACGCAAGATGGATCACTTGTGGGGAGCCTTTCGAGGCGGTTTTGAAGCCGAACTTCTTGAACAGCTTCAACATCGCGGTATTTTCGGGCAGGACTTCCGCGATCAGTTCCTTGAGGCCTGCGTCGCGCGCTAAAGCAGCCAGATGGCGCATCAAGATCGTCCCAATGCCCTGGCCCTGATAGTCATCGACCACAATGAAGGCGATCTCCGCCTGACCTGGCTGGACGACGATATAACGGCCGCCGCCCACGATAGCCGGCTGTCCATCTTCGTCGATTTGCGCGACGAGCGCGACATGGGTTTCGAAGTCGATGTCCATGAAGAAGGCCAGTTCCCGTTCGGAAAAACCCTTCTTTGGCACGAAGAAGCGTCGTTGAAGCGAATGCATGCTGGTGCGTCCGACCGCCGCGAGCATATCGGCCCGGTCATCGGGACGAAGCGCACGGATTTTGACCGGACGGCCGTCGCGAAGATGCTCGAGGGCCGAATAATCGGCGGCTTCAGCCATGATGGATGGCTCCCGGGTCTCCGATGGACATGTTCCCAAAGAGCCAGAGTGACCTTTTGCGTGCGTGTGCTTGATCTGGATCAAGCTGGAGCTTGCGCGAGCGCCGATAGGCTCGGAACGTAAGGGCAGGTTCTATCGTGCTGCATCTAGTCCGCGCGCCAGGTTGCGCGCGAGTGAACGAGGTATCGAAACGATGGCCCCGAGGATATTTCGGCAAAACATGTCCGGCGACGAGATCATCCAGCTGGCGGTTCGCCTGGGGCTGCTGGCTTTCCTGGTTTATTGGTCGTTCGTTCTCGTCCGCCCGTTCATTCCGATACTGGTCTGGAGCATGGTCCTGACCGTCGCCCTGTACCCGCCCTACGATTGGCTATCGGTGCATCTTGGCGATCGGCCGAAGCTGGCGGCCGCGACCATCACGGTCATCATCCTCGCGATCATTATCGGACCGGTTACCTGGCTTGGCTTCGGCCTCGTAGATGGCCTGCAAAGCCTTGCGGGCCAACTCGGCGCCGGCACCCTGGCCATTCCGTCGCCTCCCGAAGGCGTCAAGGATTGGCCGATCGTCGGCGGGCAGATTTACACCCTCTGGGACCATGCTTCGACAAATCTCAGGGCTGCGCTTCGCGAACTCGCTCCGCACCTGAAGCCATTGGCCGGTCCGGTACTCGCCTTTGCCGGCAGTGCAGGCTTCGGAATGCTCAAGTTCGTTGCGGCGGTCGCGATTTCCGGCTTCCTGTTCCACTATGGCCCGCAGCTCGTTGCGGCAATAAGGAGAATTCAGGCGCGGCTGGTCATGCAGCGAAGCCAGGATTTCGTCGCGCTGGCCGGACTGACGATACGCACGGTGGCTCAGGGAGTCATCGGCGTGGCCGTCCTTCAATCGCTGCTGGCCGGAATCGGTTTGAAGCTTGCAGGCGTGCCTCACGCAGGCGTGCTGGCCTTTGCGGTGCTGATTCTTGCAATCCTGCAAATCGGGTCGGCGGTCGTCCTTATTCCCGTCATGATATGGATTTGGGCGACCAAGGATTTCGCCGTGGCGCTCCCGCTGACGATCTACCTCCTGATCGTGGGGTTCGCCGACAACGTCCTGAAACCGATGCTTATGGGGCGCGGGCTGAACACGCCCATGCTTGTCATCTTCATCGGTGTTCTGGGTGGCATGCTGGCGCATGGAATCCTCGGCCTGTTTGTCGGGCCCATCATCCTGGCGGTGACATGGGAGCTGATAATGGCCTGGATCCGCGAAGAGCGGGCCGAGGCAGCCTCGCCTGATGTTGAACAGGGTGCGCAGAAACGCGCAGCCGAAGCCTAGCGCTCAGGCGCAGCGTTCGACCAGCTATCCACCGTCTTCGCCGCGTGCCGGATCCGACGACTGAACGCAACTGCGCATCCAACGGACGTTCCTTCCCTTGACCTATGTCAATGGTCACGTTGGCCCGAGCGCAATGCTGACGATGGGCTGCAAGCAGTGCAAGATTTGAGAAAGATTTGAGCGTGTCTACCGACAAGGCAGCCATCTCGGGCGATGCGTCGCCCGGCCTCTTTGCATCCGCTCTCGAATATCTGGTGGATACCGGGCAGCGCAGTGTCCTATTTCTCGATGTCATGCGTCAACGCGGATTGCAATACCGCGAACACATCGCCGAGACCGCACCTCATGTCCTCAACTATGCGGTTGACCTGATCATCGACGGCAGAACCCTTCAGCGACCAGTCAACTACGCGCTCGTGCGCGTTACGCCACCAAGCGGCGTGGAGATCGATAACAGGCGCCGTCCGTTCGTGGTGATCGACCCCCGGGCAGGTCACGGGCCGGGCATCGGTGGATTCAAGGCGGACAGCGAGATCGGCGTCGCGATGAAAGCCGGCCACCCCTGTTACTCGTGATGCGGCGCTTCGCCACATCATCGAGCTCTGCATGACCGCAAACGACATGGAAACGTCGAGGATACTGGCACAGGGCATTCAGTCGGAACCGATCCGCGAAGAAATCTTTCTGGCGTATCCGACCCTGTTCCGTTGATCCTGTCGCTGGCTTCACTGACCTTGATCTTGATCAATGCGCGCCGCGTGCCACCAAGGCGTGTTTGCCAACGGGGGACGCGGAGCGACGAATGCCCCTGGCGCGATATTTTTACTTTGTCGGCGGCGTGTTGCTCGCGCTGTTGTTCGTTTTGGACGCGTGTTTTCCAAAACCCCCGATCGCGGCGAAAGCGAAAGTCTATTTACCCGTCATTCGTATTTATTCAGATCGCAAATGGCCGGAGCGTATCGTGTACGATACCAGCCTCCCGACGATAGCTCCGACGTCGATCGCAAGCCCAGAGGGCATCATCCAGGCGCCCGAAAAGATTGCAGACGCTTCTGCCGGTGCGAAAGAGCGGGAGGCGTTTGCGATGCTGCCATCTTCCGCTAACAGATTACAGGCATCCAACGCAAAAATGCCGGAACCAAAGCCGCAGCATTATCGTAAAGTAGCCAGGAGACGCGTGCCGGCGCCCAGAGTCGCGATGGCACGCCACCCGCAATTTGGTTGGTTCGGCTGGAACTTCTGGTGAGAGCGGCAGGCCGGCCCGATCTTAGCGATAATGCAGCGCGATCATAGGGCATTCGATGAACCTCGAAGTACCGGCTCTCTACGCCGGCTATTTCGGCGCGTGGTTCGGTGGGCTGCCAAAAAGCTAAGTGGCGATATAGGACTCGTCCTACAGGTCCAGATCCGCGAGCCGCATGCGGTCCAGCAGCACGATTTGCCGCTGAGTCTGACCGAGGAAGCCGAGGATACCCTTGCCGTGGAGCTGTGACAGCGCCCTTGATACGGTTTCGAGCGTAAGGCCAAGATAATCGGCGATATCGCGACGGCACATCGGAAGGGCCATGACGCCGGCGGCAGACAGGCGGCGGTCCATTTCCAGCAGGAATGCGGCAACCCGCTCAAGGGAGGTCTTGCGTCCCAGCAGCAGCATGTGGTCCTCGGCATGCTGAAGGTTGCTGGTCGTCATGTTTAGAAGGTCGAGCGCGACCTTTGCGTCGCTTTCCGCGACATGTTCGAGGCTGCATCGCTTCATCAGCCTTACGGTCGTATCGACGATTGCCTCTGCGGTGAAGCGGTGCTCGGCACCGTTTTCCAGACCAAAAATATCGCCGGTTAAATAGAAGGCGCCGATCTGGCGGCGGCCGTCGGAAAGGAGCTTGTGGCTTCGCACCGCGCCATCGACCACCTGGTAGATGTAGTCGGCCGGCTCGGCCTGGCCATAAATCTCAGTGCCTTTGTTATATTTGAACTCGCTCAGGATGACCCGTGCCCGGGAAAGCTGGCCAAGCTCTCCGGGAGCCCTAGGCTTGCTGCCTGGATGGGCATTCACGTTGACAAACATGGATGTCCCCCTGTTTTAAACAAGTTGTTCGCATCCGTTGGCCGTGCACTGCCAAGGGTCTGAAAATCCTGACTCGATTCCGCCAGCAATCGTTTTAAACCACAGCGTGTGTCGTGAGCTATTGTCTTGAGGGTCACTGTCCTAGGGGACAATGACTGGAAGGCCAATGTCCGCATATGTTTATTGGACCAGCGCTTTGGCCACGCGCCGCGATCTGGCACAAACTGCATATTCTCACGCATAACATCGGCTGATGGTCTTGACGGAACCCTTGCACGCCGAGATAGAAAAACTAATACTAATATTGAATTCTTCGTCGCCCGACCTGAGCGAGGTCAAGGAAATGCTCGCCGACATATCGCAAGATGACATTCGCGCCATGTGAGGTCATCCATCGGATGTGCAGCTTTCGAGGAATGGGAATAGGTCTATCGACCTCGCGCACCAATGTTCAGCCGCACCAGGGACGCATGCGCGCGGAGAATGGGACAGACCGCGGCGCGGTGTTTCGTCTGCCTCTGCCACTTGCCCGATCATAGGAGTATCTTTTGTCCGGATTCGTGCACATCGTTGATGACGACGCTTCTTTCCGAACGGCGATTGAACGCCGGTTGAAGAAGGCCGGCTACTTGGTCGCGACATATCCCACGGCCCAGGATTTGCTGGATCGGCTGCCGAACGAAAGTGAATCAGGCTGCATTCTTCTCGACGTGCGGATACCGGGATTGAGTGGTCCGGAGTTGCAGGATCGCTTGAGCGAACTCGGCTCGACCTTGCCGATCGTGTTTCTCACCGGTTATGCGGATGTCCAGACGACCGTGCGCACCATCAAGGCGGGCGCTGAGGATTTCCTCACCAAGCCGGTATCGTCGGAAGACCTTTTTGCCGCAGTCGAACGGGCTTTGGCGCACCATCAGGCGGCGCGGGGCCAGAGAGACAAGCTCGATACGGTGCGCGCGCATATCGCGACGCTAACGCCGCGCGAGCGCGAAGTGTTCGAGCTCGTCATTCGCGGCAAGACCAACAAGCAGGTCGGCAAAGTATTGGGTGCGACCGAGCGCACGATCAAGGCCCATCGCCACAGGGTGATGGAGAAGATGCAAGTTCAGTCCCTCGCGGAATTGGTCTCCCTTGCTGAGCGGGCCGGTATCCTGGCCGACAGTCGAGTTGAAATTCCGTTAACGGGAATTGCATTCCATTGTCCTACTGGACAATAGGAATCAAGTGTCGCGGCGCTTACCAAAGGAGGATGACGCGTCGATGAACCAAACAAGGAAAGTCTCCTGATAGCTCGACCGCCGGGAAGGCCTTCATGGCGCGATGGTCGGACCAAGGATAGCTATCTTGTCAAATCGGAATGTCGTTCTTGTCGTCGATGACGACCCCGGAATGCTGAAGGGGATAAAGCGGCTGTTACGTGAACACGGTTACGACAGCGTTCTGTTTCCGTCGGCCGAAGCCTTCCGGAATTACGGCGATTTCGATGCTGCCTGTTGTCTGATTCTCGACATCAACCTGAACAAGGAGTCGGGGATCGAACTGAGGCATCGTCTCACAGCGGCCGGAATTTCGCTGCCAGTCATCTACATCACGGGGAACGACAACCCAGCTGTCCGCACGGCCGCGCTGGCATCCGGATGCATCGCCTATCTGACGAAGCCATTTGCGGCGAGGTCGCTACTCGAGCCGATCGAAAAAGCGTCGACCGGTCTGGCATAGATTTTGGCCGTCACGCACCCCAAAGCGCGTCACTCGTCGATGGCCTGCTCAAATGTCTGCGCTGGAGTCCTGTCCCTGTCGGAAACCTAATCCGGCTGGCAAGTGAGGCCGAATCGCGCAATGTTTCTGGCTTATGAGAGAAGCTTGCAGCCTGGTCTGGTCGGTGCTGGTCCTATTGTTCCAGTCGCGGGCCTCGTTGGGAGCTGAGATCCTGGTCCTTCGTCATCAGCTTAACATCCAGCGACGGCACCTGCCAAAGAGACTGACTTTGAGTGCCATGGATCGCCTGATCTTTGTTGGGCTGTCTCGTTTGGCGCCAAGTACCCTCAATGCGCTAACGATTGTGAAGCCGGAGACTGTCGTCCGTTGGCATCGTGCCGGGTTCAGATCGTACTGGCGCTGGAAATCACGACCTTGTTCCGGCCGACCGACGGTTGCGGTCGAAATACGACGGCTGATCCGCGAGCGAGCTATCGCCAAATTTTGGTGACGGCCGGGCCGGTCAGGCGGCGGCGGTTATGGGCTGACGGTCAGCGGGTTTAGCGATGACCTCGATCCCGTTGTTGAATGTCACACCGAGAACGAGTTTTGGCAACTGGTTGTGGCCATCGAGACGACGCCAGCTTTTCTGCGCGGCCTCGAGCAGCTTGAAGACCATCGCGAGCGCCGTCCTGGTGGACAGGCATCCCTTCGATCGGATCGTGCGGTGGCGCACGGTAGCGAAGGTGCTTTCAATGGGATTGGTCGTTCGCAGGTGTTTCCAGTGCTCGGCCGGGAAGTCGTAGAAAGCCAGCAGTGCGTCCCGATCCTTGCCCAGGCAGTCGGCCGCCTTCTCGTATTTGGGCGTGTAGCTCGCGATGAAGGCGTCGAACGCCAGCTCGGCGGCGGCCTTGGTTTCGGCCATCCAGATCTCCTGCAACGCGCGTTTGGCCTTCGGCTGCGGGCTCTTCGGCAACTTGGCGAGTACGTTGGCGGTCTTGTGCACCCAGCAGCGCTGCTCGCGCGTTTTCGGCCAGACCTCACCGGCGGCCTTCCAGAACCCGAGCGCGCCATCGGCGATGGTAAGCCGCGGCGGCACGTCGAGCCCCCGCCGCTTCAGATCGAGCAGCAGATCGCGCCAGTCCTGCGCGCTCTCGCGGGCGCCATCGGTGAAGCCGACCAGTTCCTTGCGGCCTTCCGGCGTCGCGCTTCGAGGCGTGCCTGGAGATGGATGCCATCGGCCCAGATGTAGACGTAACGTTTCGCCGACAGATCGCGCCTCTGCCACGCGGTGTGTTCGTCAAGCCAGCCGTCCTTCAGGCGGCCGATGGCGGATGCCGACAATCCGGCAGCCTCCTTGCCGAGCTGTGCCGCCAGCGCCTCGGAGAAGTCGCCGGTCGAGATACCCTTCAGGTAAAGGATCGGCAGCAGCGTCTCGATCGATTTAGAGCGGCGCATATAGGGCGGCAGGATCGAAGGCGAGAACCGGATGCGGTCGGGGCAGGTCACGTCCGCCTCGCGATCGCGCACACGCGGCTGGCGGACGGCGACCGGACCGATACCGGTCATCACCTCGCGCGCGCTCCGGCAGGTGACCGTGGCGCACGACCCGCTGGTGGCCGTCTGCGGTCTTCAAATCGGCATGCTTGCCGAGAAAGTCCGCGACCTCGGCCTCGACCGCCAAAGGCGCGAAGCATGTTTTTTTGTTGAGGGACCGGCGGCTGTCACACCATGCCGTGATTTATGTGCCAACCGGTCTTGTCGTGATGGCGCTGCGAAACGCGAGCGGGGAGGTAACGGTGGAAATGGTTTGCGTGCCCTCACCGACGCCCTGAATGGTGAGGTCGCCGTAGTTCATAAGGCGGCCAAGAATACTCTGGTTGACATCGACGCTCTCGACTTTGTCGAGGCTCATTTCGAAGGTCCGCCGCTTGATGAAACCGGTCTTGTGGACAACCCGCATGTTGGTTACGTCGGTCTCGGTGGTCCAGCGGTGGAACCAAGCCGTCGCCGTCCAGTACAAGGCCGCAAGCCCAGCGACCGCCGCGAATGCCAAGCAAACCAACGCCATCGCGTCGGTAGCAAAGAAGCGCCACAGCACCAGAAATGCGACCGCCACGATCCACGCCGCGATTGCCGGCAGGAAGAACATCCAATGTTCGTTGGTCGAATACAGCACCCTTTCACCGGGTTGTAGAATTTTGTCGATATACCGCGCCATACGGCTACCCTGAATTAACCCATCACCGCAGCAATGCGCCATTTTGAGCCGATCAAGACCTTGATCTATCTCAAGCCTTCGAGCAATCAGCGCAGGAAGTTTGCGTTGCTTTCACACTAGAGCCGGACCCTGCTGTGAGAGGTCGGGGTGGACGGTTATGCTAGACACTCGGAAGGGAGCGAACTCCTGCGTCAAAGCGGTGCTACTATTTTGAACGATCGCATTTTGCCAACATCCTGCCAGTAGCGCCTTAAATGAGGAGGATACTGTGACCCACGTCCTGATCATCATCAGCTGGCTCGGCGGGGCCGTCCAAGGTGCCGCGATATCGACACAGGAATTTACGAGCGCAGAGCGTTGCGATGCAGCCCGCCTAGCACTCATTGATTACGCTAAGGCCCGTGGCGCCGAAGAGACGCTTCGGGGCGTCTGCAAGGAAAAATGAAAGAGGTATCGCCGCAATCAGCGCGCCAGCTTCAATCCGGATGCCTCGCCTATCGCACAAAGCCGTTCTCCGCGAAGTCGCTGATCGAGCAGATTGAGAGAGCCTCGGCTTCTTGACGCGCCAAGCCATTGATCGCCGGTTCTCACTAGCGGAAGACCCAGCGGGCATTCTTCTTTTGTCGGGCGAGGCATTCGGTTGATACAGCCTTTCAGGCCGACACGTTTGGTACTGAAAAATCTGGCGACCCACCGCCGCTCAAACCTTCTTTCAAGGTCAAGAGGGATTTCCATGACCAGCACTCCGGGTTCGTGGCCGTCCCCCGGTCTGCAAGGTCTCAATGCGGGGCGCTTTAAAGGTCCCCCGCAGAATGCTCGCGGCGCGGGCTGCACCGCTCGGGGGGGCGGGGCGGCCGATCCGGCGCGCGGCCTTCCTGCTTTTGTGGCGTTTCCGAACCTTGCGAAATTCCGCGAACAACTCGAACGATTGTGTAATGAGTATGATCAGGATGTGCGGAGAGAACGACAGCGATTAGCGCGCGAAAATCAAAAGCAACTGTCAGCAAGGCCGCAACTTGATGACGCAGAAAGAACCCGCGTTATCGAGGGGTTTCGGCAATTGAAGGCGCGGTTAGTCGGCAAACAAGCGCGCGCGGGTCCGGATATTTTTTTGGCTTGCCCCTCGGGAGGCGGGAAAAATTTTCGAATTGGGACCCACTGGCTTCAGGAACAAACCCAAATAATCGCAAGCGCCATCGGCAGGCCGATACCAAACGCGGCACCAACCGTCAGGGTAAATGCGGAAAGCAGATTTACCCTACGGCGCACGTTGTCTATCGACATGTCGCTTCCTCCAAGTCGCTGATAAATCGAGAAGCCGCTACCGAGACGAATGCGGTGACGGGTTCCAGCACGCGCCTACACAAGTCCAGAAGGTGAGGTTTCGAGGGTGTCCCGAACATGGTTAACAAGAGGTTAGCTGCGGCAAATTCAGCTTCATCACAACTATCCGGGTTCACGACTTACGGCTCCTAGCTTTGGCCATCAAAGCGCAAATAATACCCAGATCGCCGCACCGCAGAGGACGACAAACCAGACAAACGAAAGCCAGACAAGCACGTTGTCTCGGTTCATGGTCGGTTCTACCAGATGATGTTAGTTTAGCCGCGAAGTGCGGTACTCGGCGGCGCTGACGGGTTAGCTTTAGCCATTAAAGCGACAATAGTGCCCAGAGCGCCGCACCGCAGAGAGCGCAAACCAAGCAATCCAAAAGCCGGAGAAGCAAGTCGTCTCGGATCATAGTCTGTTCTGCCAAATGATGTTGGTTCAGCCGCGAACAGCGTTACGTTGGCGGCGCGCCGAATGATTAGCGGAACACACTCATCCAGTCTTGTTATTGCGCGCCAATGATTTGGGTTTTCGCGCCTGATGAGGCGGGCAATCCCGCTGGCATCAGCGCAGCAAGCTGGAGATGGTTCGCGCTCATATCGAGAAACTGACGCCGCGCGAGCGGGAAGTCCTCGAGCTTGTCATTCGCGGCAAGAACATTTGCTCGCGGCGCTCCGATGAGGCTGCCCCGCGAGGGGGGGCGGAGCGGGACATAGCCTCATCGAACGCCCGCACTGTCGTCGCTAGGAGGTGGGCCTAGCTTCTGGCATGAGATCAAAGAATTACGATGATGACTATTGTACTCATGGACAACTACGTAAGACGGACTTCAACCGGGGAGTGCCTTGGGTTGATCTAAATCAACGAAGCAATGACACAGGGCGCAACGCTGCTGCAGCAGGTTGGAGCTTACTGGCGGAACTTGTTCCAAAATCGTCTAGTGGGGCTGGAGGAACTCGCTTTTTTCGGCAACCGTGGAAGGACAATAATCATGTCACGTCGAACGATCTTCTCGTTGGCTGCATCGGTCATCATCGGCATCGCGTGCATTGCTACGATTTCAACCGATGCGTTCGCATATCGCGGTGGGCGCGCCGGTGTTGGCCGCGCTGGCGTTCATCACGGCAGCGCTTATCGCGGCGCTGCTTACCGTGGCGGTGTTTACCGTGGCGCAGCCGTACGCCGTGGAGTGGCGGTAGGCGTCGGCGCTGCTGCCGTCGGTGCTGCTGCCTACGGAGCTTACGGGGCTTACGGAACACGCTGCGGATACTATCCCAACCCACCTTGCTACTAAAGCCGAAGCTCGGGTCGGGCGGCCGGCGACGCCCGGCAGCGTCGCGGCTGTGGCGCGCAGAAGTACGCGGCGCGCAGTACCGCACTGCGCTGCCGGCGTTACCTGCTAAACCGCGCGGCTTAAGATCGCCCCCAGTGCCGCTCGCCCGACGAGCGGCTTTGGGCATGGGGCAGCAAGAAACTCCTTGGCTCAATCGGAACCGAACTCTCATATCTCCCCAGCCGCCGCCGCGCAGATCGCGCGCCGTCTTGGGTGTAGTCGTAACGCGGTCTGCGCCAAGCGAACTCGTTTGGGCCTGAAGCGCGGTCACAAGCCGCCAACCGCAAAACCCAAGATAAGGCCGGCGCCGAAGCGGAAGCCAGCGCTGTTGGCGGCCTGTGCCCGCCCGGTGGATAGGATAGTGTCTACGCGCAAGCCAAGAGTGAGGCAACCTGAGGAATTCACCAAGTCGCAGTTGGAGGCAATGTTGGCTGAGGCCGCTGCTAACACGGCGCGACTGCCTCCATGATGCGTTCAACGAGCCCGTGATCCTGGAACCTATCCGCAGCTTGGACATGGTCGCGATTGGTACGGTCGTGTTGACGAGCCGCCGCAGCTGAGCACCGCTGGCATGCCCCGAAAAACGGTGCGGCGCAAACCCTCATGCGAAATTCAGAGCAGAAGGGGTAAAATCCCCTAGGGTCCACACCCGAGGAGCAACAACATGACCCCACACATCCCCGAGGAATTTTCCACCAGGTTGATCGACTGGAGTTCCTTCGTGATCACGGGCAACACGATGCCGCCCCGAGATCCTGATGAGGACGAAGAGGACGAGGACGAAGAGGAAGAGGACCGCGCCGACGAACCACCGGTCGTGCGCGAGCCGGACGAAGACTAGAGCATGATGCTTTTAGGATTGGGCATAGCCTGAGTTTCGGAAATAGGTGGCGCATTGGGCGCAAATGCTCGGATTTCGGCGATCGTGACGCAGATGGTTTCGGCCGAGCGCGCGGCGGCCTTGCGCAACAAGTGCTTGAACTCGGCGAAGACCTGTCGATCGAGTTCAGGTCCGGTCAGTGAACGGACATCGCAGTCGCGACAGTGGGACATAGCAGCCATCGAGAGTAGGAGATCATGATGTTTATCGCAATGAACCGTTTCCGCGTGCCAAAGGGTCTGAAGCAGCCTTCGAGCAGGTCTGGATGTCGCGCGACAGTCATCTCGAAAAAGTCCCGGGCTTCGTAGAGTTTCACCTTCTCAAAGGTCCCGAGGCTGAGGATCACACGCTTTATGGTTCTCACACCGTCTGGGAAAATCGTGCCGTGTTTGAAGCGTGGACCAAATCAGAGGCGTTCCGTGCTGCGCATAGTCGGGCAGGGGATAACAAGCCGCTGTATCTGGATCACCCCTAGTTCGAGGGATTTGAGGTTCGCCAGACGGTAGGACGCGGCAAGGTCGCGTAATAGACACGGACATTTTGCTGTCCATCGCAAGCGCGCGAGAACCCGTCAATGTCCGTTCTTGGATTAACAGCGGAAAACATGTGCTCGTATTGAGCTTTTCCGGTTTGACCCGATGTATGGTCCGACCGTGCGTTGCAAGCGGTTTCGCCGAGCTGGCGGTGAGCGGTCTTGCATCAATGTATCCGGCCTTTGATTGGAGCATTTGCTCCGGGCCATCATGGATATCAGCGCGCGTGCGTTCTCGTTACCGGACAGGCCTCGATCAGGCCATTCGGGTCACCAGTGTTCGCACGCGCTCGGAAGACCGAACCTCCATCTCGTCTCATCCTCTCGCAGACCTCGGCTGGAAACTGTTGATAGGGTTACGTCATCGCTTGCTCCTCATGTCGCGCAGTTCCTTTGTTCGAGCCAAGGGCCGTTCCTTCGTCCCGGCCCGCAGAACGTCGATCGCGTCGCGCGCAGGGGCGGTCAAGGCCGGCCGTCGCGCTTGGCTTGCGGCGGGCGCCGGCGTTGCCAGGCTGCGCCTTGACCGCGCCGAGCACGGCGCGAGGATCAAGCGGATCGGACGCCTGCATCATCGGTCCTCGTCAGCTCGAAGGCGCGTCCTTTGGCCAGCACCGCCCAGGCGATCCGGGCAAGCTTGTTGGCGAGCGCGATCGCCAGCACGTTGTGGTGTAACCGCCTCTTGGCGGCTTCGATCCAGGATTTGAGCCCGTAACGTTCCCAGTCCTTTATCCTGACCAGCACAACCCATGCCGCCTGCACGAACAGAACGCGCAGGTAGCGATTGCCGCGCCTGGAGATTTTGCCGAGGATCGTGCGGTCTCCCGTCGAGATCTGCTTGGGCACCAGTCCGAGCCAGGCGCCGAAGTCGCGGCCTTTGGAGAATACGTCTCCAGTGCCGATCGCGGCCACCATGGCGCTCGAAATGATCGGCCCGATGCCGGGCACCGTCATCAGGCGCGAACATGCCTGATCCTGACGGGCCAGGGCTTCGATCTCGCCGGAGAGGCCATCGATGCGCTGATCCAGCCGGCGCCAGTCGCCTGCCAACTCCTCGATGACACGCAACATGCGGGGCGACAGGGCATCGGTGCGCGTTGCAAGGATGGTGGGCAGTTCCGTGCGCAGGAAGCCGATCCCCTGGCGCACGGCGATCCCGCGTTCCAGCATGAAGGCGCGAATCTGGTTGATGATGCCGGTGCGTTGCGACACCAGCCGCTCGCGCACCCGATGCAGTGCCTGCAGATCCAGTTGCTCCGCGGTCTTGGTCGCCACGAACTTCATCGTCGGGCGCTGCACGGCTTCGGCAATCGCTTCGGCATCATTGAAGTCGTTCTTCTGTCCCTTGCTATAGGGGCGGACATATTTGGCCGGCATCAACCTGGCATCGTGACCAAGCGATGCGAGTTTGCGGCTCAGGTGATGGGCGCCGATGCAGGCTTCCATACCGACCAGGCAGGGCGGTATATTGGCGAGCCGCGCTTCCACTTGGCCACGCGACCACTTTTGCCGCAGCACGATGGCGCCGCGCGCATCGTGGCCCACGGCGTGGAACGAGTTCTTGCCGATATCGATGCCGATCACGGCGATCGCGGTATTGGGTATCTGAGACATGGCGTGCTCCTTGTCCTTGGCGCCCCTTGCCAGCTTCGCTTGCTGGCGGGGCAGGAGCACGGCCGGACCATCCCATTACCGGACATGCCGGACATGCCAAAATTGACGCGAATGCTCGCCTTCCTCGTTTGGAGGCTGCCCGCAAGTCTTTTGACGACCCCTTCAACTCCTTGGCAGCGGCGATTGCCCGTCTGAAGCACCCAATGTCGCTCGTTGTTAAACTGGCAGAGTGATTTCAAAAATGCAGCCATGTGAACTTGTCTCGGCGAGACGCAGAGCACCGCCGTGATCCTCGACGATCCTCCGAGAAATCGAAAGTCCCAGTCCCATCCCGGAGGATTTCGTCGTAAAAAATGGATCAAATATTTGGGTTTCGTTTTCGGAAGTTATTCCAGGTCCGGAGTCCTGGACATAAAGCGAGACGACCGACTTTCCGTCATAGGTCGTTACCAATCGAATAGCCTTTATCGGTGCGTGACCAATTGCGATTGCGTCAATCGCGTTCTTGACTAAATTCAAGATCACTTGCTGTAGCTGGATCGGATCAGCTCTTACTTGCAGAACGTCTTCTTGAAATTCGGTTGAAGCGGATACGCCGTGAATATGCAGGTCGTTCTCAACCATCCTCAACACTTCCCGAACAAGACGATTGATTTCAACCATCGTCCTTTGACGAGCAGTCGTCTTAAACAGCGCGCGAACACTTACAACTATTTCATTCGCGCGGTTGCTGTCATTCTTAACATCCATTAGACAAGAACGTAATTTTTCTAGGTCAAGCGGCGTTGCTTTCAAACTCTCCAACGCTGCATCGCAGTTCAGTGACATCGCACCCAGCGGCTGCTTGATTTCATGTGCGATTGCGGCTGTAGCTTCGTCCACGCTCAAGAGCCGATGGGTACGCTCGCGCCGCTGCAAGATCATCGCGCTGGCAAGTCGCGTATAGAGCATCGTCGTTTCCACGAGCAATACAATCAGCACCGTGCAACTGGCGATCAGGGCATAGCTGCGCGCCGTGTACCAGCCGACGGAGTAGCGGACGACGGCATAGAAGAACGACAATGAAAGGTCAGGTAACGACACAAAGAGCACCACGACGAGCCATACATCGAGGACAGTCCGCATACGAAAGAGCAGCAGCGCCAACGCCGTCGCGTTGATTAGCCACATCGCCCCGGCCAAGTATTGAAGAAAGGCAGTCTGTGTTGTTTGATCGACAAACAGACTTGGCAAATATTCCGCGCCTGCGGTGCCGAGCCACGTCAGTGCGGCAGTCACCGCGAGTACGCAAGCGATGGTGACTGTGATAACTCGGATCGGCTCGAGCTTTACAAACTGGCTCGGGCTTTCATTCCCATCCTTCAGCAGCACATAGGCAATAACAGCGAGCGGAAACAATATATGCCAGAAAGAAAAGAGCCACGCAGCACCGCTCAGTCCGCCGCCGAGAAGGCCGGTCGCGCTATAGGCGCCCGGAAAGTCGAGCGTTTGCAAAAACGCGAACAGGCCGCTGAATATATAACCGCTTGCGAGAGCGAGAAGGGCCCGCTGAGGTTGGATCGAATATTGAGCAAACAGAAGAACCGCCGTGATGAGATCGGCAACGCAAATTATGGATTGGACAACCGGAATAAAAGCATCAAGACGTGCGACGCGAATTTGCGCGAACGGCAAAACTATAGCGAACACGACCGATAAGAGAGTAACAATGCCGAACGCCGCCCTGCGCTGTTGCGCGCTGGCCAGTATGCTCGCGACTAGGGCAGGAATCTCTTTGCCCGCGTCGTGAGCTGATTCTGTTGGTGTATCCACGGGCCGAACGTACAGGATTATCGGGTTCGAGCCAATTTTCTGAGGTGAGAGGTCATTGATTATCGAGACCCTTTGCTGCACTGCAGGTCCGTTGTTGGCACGAACTGGACCAGCCGGGCCGGTCTGATGATGTCCGTTGACTGAAGTAGACCGGAAGTAGCGGGCGGGGCGTCGAACCGACGCGAATGACCCATTTGAGACATCGGCCGATCGCAGCCGACGTCCAGTTGGCACGACGTTTATTTCACAACCAGATGCTTCGTGGGCGCTATGGCGGCAGGCGCGGACGGGGAAATGGTGAACGTCAGCCAGGTATTCCATCCCGACGGACGGTTGGCTGCACCGAATTCGCCGTATCCCCTCAGACTGAGGGAGCCCTGCATGTCTCCGACCGGGAAGCTGTACCCGATTTGCGGACCGACACCGAAAACGCGTGACCTGAAGCCACCGAGGATCGGGTTCTGGCCGGAATCGTCGGTGATTTGCTGGTAGGCGTATCCGGCAATGCCGACGAAAAGCTGCTTGGTAAGGTAGTGCGATGCGCCCCAGTCGAAGTGGAAATCGATGCCGCTCCGGTACTGGGTGTCGGGATTCCTGAAATTGTAGGTAAGGCCGGCGACGCCCGAGATTTCGTTTCCTGTCGCCTGGTCGAAATAGGTATAGGCGCCTCCAACGTCGATCGCGCCGTGCCCAAGCCCGATATTGGGAATCCGCGTCGAATCATAGTCGCCGACGGGAACATTGCCTGTGACGTAAGCCATGTAATTGTTGACGCCGTGGTTCCATAGCAGTTCCGCGAATGGCGCGAGGTCGCCATAGGAGGTAAGCGAGCCTTCGAGCATTCCGTTGCGCGTCACCACAATCGGTCCGGCTATCGCTGTCAGTGTTCCGGCGATACCGGTGGCGGCTCTGCCGTACTGGCCGGACATGCCTACGACCAACTGACCGCCAAGCACCGCCGTCGCGAAAGTATACGATGGCGCGAGGGCGACCAGATCGGCCCGCCCGCTCAGACTCAGATTCAAATTAACATTGACGTTCGCGGGGATTCTGCCGGCCAGGATCTCTCTGGCCGCAGCAGCGCTCCCCGCTGCGGCGACGCTGGAATGGTAATCGATGACACTGAGTGCCCAGCCCGGTGTCTGCTGCACGGCGGCGAGACTCGCAAACTGACCCGGAAACCAGAATGAGCCGCCGCCCTGGTCGGCATGCGAAACATCAGCGCAAAGCACGAGAGCGGCAACCGCTGCCGCATAGTTGATGACGCGGCTTCCTGGTTTGTTTGATCCCATTGCAAACCTCTGGGCGGTATTTGCAACCAGTGGCGGCTAGTGCAAAGCGGTCCGCGAACTGCGAGGCCTTAAGTTACGACGGGCATTCAATACTAGGGCACAAGCAGGCCCAAAATCAGTGACAGAATGGTAACAGCTGGGGGATATTTGTATTTCGGCTGTGGCACAGGCCCGGCCCGATCGAGAGTTGGTTGCACTGGAGATGTTCGGTTCTTTGCCCTCGGCAACTCTGCTCCTGGCACGGACCTCACGGGCCGACCTGATGATGTCCGTTCCTCGGGGTAACCCGCAAGTGGCGTTACGGCGGGGCCGATCAATCATTAGTTGCGTTGATCTATGTCAACCCGTGGATGGAGCAGGCACTTTTGTTTGTGGTGTTTGCGCAGCATCCGAACCAGAGTGATCTCAAGGAGGCGGTCATGCAACGTCGTCTGGCACTGAAGCTTTTCGCCGGTTTGGCGCTGTGTCCCCTGTGTGCCCCGACTGGTTTTGCGTCAGAGAGCCATTGGAGCTACGAGGGAGCAACGGGACCCGAAAAATGGGGTGGTCTCGATGCAGCGGATGCGGCCTGCTCGGCAGGCGGCCAGCAGTCTCCTATCGACATCACCGCTCCGATCAGCGCCAGGCAGCCGCCGCTCAGGATCAGCTGGAGCAAGCGGCCTGACACGATCGTCAATAACGGCCACACCATTCAGCTTGACTTCGCGGAAGGCGACACGCTCCACATGGGCGACCGCAGATACGCGCTAAAGCAGTTCCACTTCCATCATCCGAGCGTGCACCTTATCGAGGGCAAGCGGTTTGCAATGGAAGCGCATTTCGTTCACGCCGGGACTGACGGGCTGGCCGTCATCGGCGTGCTTATGGTTGCCGGCGAGCCGAACGCAATGTTCAAAAAGATTGTCTCGACAATGCCACGGGAAGAAGGCTCACCCGTCCCGGCCGATCCTGCCATCGATCCCGGAGGCTTATTGCCGACCCAGCGTGCGTATTGCCACTACGAGGGATCGCTCACGACACCGCCTTGCAGTGAGACAGTCGACTGGATCGTACTTACTCACCCGATCGAGGTGGACGAAGACGATATCGCACGCTTCGCCAAGCTGTACCCAATGAATGCACGTCCGGTGCAGAACCGCGACCGGCGCTTCATTCTCAGGTCTGGCCCACGTTGAAGATGACGCGGTTGAACTCTCTCACCTCCGACGACGGTTGACCCACCTTTCGGACCCGTGGCCGACGGTCCGGCATGTCCGCAGTCAGATGATGAACAGACCAATCTTAGGCGCGGTCCAAGGTCTCAGTTTGACCCGGACCGGACATCTCTGATCAAGACGAAGTTCTTTGTCGGCGCGATAGGCCGAGACCTTGCCGATCCTCCTGGCGCGCCGTTTCCTGATCATCCGCAGTGAGATCTGAGCGATCGACAGTCAGATCGAGTTGCTTGAGATATTGCTGCACCGCCCCGATCCGCGTGTCGGCCGTCACCGAATCGGCCAACCCCACGAGCGCCGACCTCAGGCGGCGCATCACCTGCACTGAATCCGCACCGTAGTGGCGAATCTCATCGAATGCCAACACCAGATAGTCCTCCCATGTAGGCATCGGGAAAATGAGACGCAAAACGCCCTCCGCATCGCGGGCATATCCGGCATCCAAATCGTGCCCTCCCAGCCGACGCAACAAATCCTCGATCTGGTCGATCGCCTGGACCGCCGTAGTCGGATCGTTGATAGCCGGCGACAGCGCCTTGATGGCAATATCAACCAGTAGCCGAATGGGATACTTCGGGTCCTGTTCGGACGTCCGTTCAAACCCAGAGTGGATGGTCCGCATAAGATCGCTTTCGGGCAGCGCAGTTTTAGCCCCATGAACCTGCAATAGCAGTGTATTTTCGACAACGGTATCGCCGACCCCGCATACCATCACGATGACGGCTGCTGCCTTTTGAGCCTGCAGAACCAAGTCGTCGATATCGAACTTAACAATCGTGCGCGGCGCGGCGAAATACCTCAACGTTTGGACAACCGGCCCCAAGTCAGAGACATTGTACGTCTCTTGTCCGCGCTTCGATTGATCTTTCGTTTTCTCATCGAGGCGCTGAAACATCTCGCGTATGCCTTCGCGACCTTTGTCGCCGATGACGTGAAGCACGTTAGTGATCTGGAGGTCGCTCAAGCCCTTCATCAGCGCGGAAAACAGAAGCATGCTGAGCAAAAGCAATCCGGCGACCGCGAAGCCGGAGAGCAGCGGCACCACCTCGGACCCATTGCGATCGACATGGAGCAGAACCGAAAGAGAATAAGTGAACGTGGCGATGAATACACCTAGCGAATGAAATAGCCTTGGGTCGCGAGCTAAAAGGAGAACGAGCCTCGGTGAGTATGCAATGGCACTGAACTGCACCATGACCAGGCCGACGGTAAACACGATGCCGGTGAGCGTGATCATGCCGGAAGCGACAGCCGAAAGAAATGCCTGAGCCGAGGCAACGGAAATGCCGGAATTGTATGGAAAGTATGCCTCCTCAAGTCGCGGCAGTGTAATCCCAATGAAGAAACTCACAGCAGCGTATATCATTGGGACCAACCAGAGAGGCATCAGACAGCACGCCTTCAATTTGCCTGCGGTTGGACCGATTTTGTCCCGCAGCCCCTCGGAAGCATAACGCGGCATCGCTCACATTTTCAAGCCGGCCTATGGTAATTTGGGTCTTCTACCAACTTACCAAGGTGGTGTTAGTCATGCTGATCCAATTTCTGATAGGCGGCATCGTCAGTGTTTGTAACATTACAATCCATGCGATGGTGATGACCGCGGTAGTGAGCGCAGCACGAGCATCGGCTACAAAAAGTCCCCATCCGTCGCTGCTCCTGGTCTTCACTATGATTGCAACCGTTTCAGTCTTAATGGCGGCGCATGTTCTCGAAGTGTATGTTTGGTCGCTGGCCTACGCGATTGTGGACGCCGCGCCGGCCGGCACAAACCTCGTGTATTTCGCATTCGTAAATTACGCGACACTTGGTTATGGTGACGTGACACCGGTGGAGGACTGGAAGCTGCTTGGTCCCATAACGGCGATGAATGGTGCTCTAATGTTTGGGTGGTCGACGGCGGTCATTTTTGAAGTCCTGCAAAAAACAATGAAAATTAGTTCCGACATCGCGGACTCTGGATAGCGCATTTCAGGTGAACTGACCATCCGATGTCTGTTCATGTGCAGGTTTTCGGATGCCGGGATGCCGAGATCCAGCCCAGCCTCGGACAGCCGGGGTCCGAAAAGCGCCAAGGCACGAAATCGCGGGGTGTGGGGCACTGATGGTGCAGCGGGCGCTATGGGGATTTGGCGTCGGCGTGAGTGCTGCGGAAGTTGGGCCGACGCTGGCGATCGGATGGCTTTAGCTTGAGGGTGCGTGCTTGCGCGAACGAGCGGATTGCACTTTGTTCGGCGGGGTTTGCTGAGCGATCACGAACCAATGTTGCTGATCGGCGCAGGCGGGTGAGCTGTCGGGCGAGAGCCGGCCGGAATGGCGCGCTTCGGTGCGGTGCTGGATCAGCGATGACGGCATCCTGAAGTGTCGATCCTGATCGCGGCTGGCGCCGGCGTGGGTCGATGCTTTGGCTCGCTGCCGCGCGCGAAGGTCTCGATGATGAACATGCGTCCGCCGCAGCAGGGTGTGTGTACCGAAAACCCTATCCGGGTTTATCGAATGATAGAATCGGCTAAGTTGGCGCGATGATCGCGCTGATCTGCTTCGTTCTGGCCGTGCTGGCCTCGCCATTCAAGTCGAACATCCGGCTTGAGGCGGAGAATGCAGTGCTTCGACATCAGCTGATCGTCTTGCGACGCAAGCTGAAAGGCCGGGCTCGCCTCACGAACAACGACCGCTGGTTCTTCGTTCAGCTGTATCGCTGGTTCCCGTCGATCCTTCCGGTTCTCATGATTATTCGACCCGAAACGCTGGTGGGCTGGCATCGGGCCGGCTTTCGCCGCTATTGGCGCTGGAAATCGCGTCGACGGGGAGGGCGACCGCAGATCGAGACAGAATTGCGCGCGCTGATCCGGCAGATGAGCACAGAGAATTTGCTTTGGGGTGCGCCGCGCATCCACGGCGAACTGCTCAAGCTCGGGTTTAGGGTCGCTCAATCAAGTGTCGCCAAGTATATGGTCAAGCGACGCGGGCCTCCAAGTCAGGAATGGCGGACCTTTCTGCGAAACCACGCGCCGGACATCGCCGCCATGGATTTGTTCGTAGTACCGACCATTGGCTTTAAGCTGCTGTATGGCTTCGTCATCATCCGGCTTGATCGCAGAGATCTCGTCTGGATCGGCGTCACAACCAACCCGGCGGCGGAGTGGGTTGCACGTCAGATCACCGAGGCTTTTCCTTGGGATGGCGCTCCGCGCTATATGATCCGAGATCGAGATCGAATCTACGGCACTGTCGTCACGCGCCGACTGCGTGCCATGGGTATCCGAGACAAGCCAATTGCACCGGCCTCGCCGTGGCAGAACTGCTTTGCCGAACGGCTGATCGGATCGATCCGGCGCGAGTGTTTGGACCACATCATTGTCCTGGACGAGGAACATCTGCGTCGGATCCTGAAAAACTATGCGGTCTATTACAACGGCGTGAGAACGCATCGGTCATTGAACAAAGATGCGCCTGTCTCTCGCCAGGTTCAGCGATCCGGCGTCATAAATTCGCGCGCCATACTGGGCGGACTTCATCGTCAATACGTTCGGATTTAGATTTTCGGTACACACAAGGGAGTCGGTCTACGGTGATGATGCGGATTGTCCTGATCTTTCTGCTGCTTTGCACGCCCGCGCTCGCCCACGATCCCAGCCATCCGGAACTGAACGAATGGTTCAACAGGCTCGCATCCGGCAAGGGGCTATGTTGTTCGTTCGCGGACGGCTCTGTTGTCAGCGATGTTGATTGGGAGTCGAAGGATGGCCATTACCGCGTCCGTCTCGAGGGCCGATGGATCGACGTTCCCGACGATGCCATTATCACCGAGCCGAACCGCGCGGGCAGAACTATGGTTTGGCCCTTCACGGCCGATCGCGGGACCGATCATCCGTATACTGAAATCCGGTGCTTCATGCCGGGCAGCATGGGCTAGGGCGCGGGGCTCCGGTCCCGCGTCTCTCACGTTTTTTTCGTGGATTCTGACAGTGCGGTTAGGGTGAGCGGTTGAGATGATGAATAGTAAGTGCCGGCTTGACCATAGCCACCGGCCTGCCCGTAAGCAGCTGGACCAAATGGCGGGGAGATCGGCCCCGCCGCCGACGAATGTGCTAGGGCCGCCATCCGTTCAGCGGCACTCACTCGATCTTTCAAATTTTCGATTTCAGCCAATACAACATCCATCCCGGGCATCGCGTGGCGACTAATCTCGGCATATCCACGCGCCCGCGTTACCGGATTTTCCACTTGGTAATCCGGAGCCAGAACAGCATCTACCGCCAGCTTAAGTTGCTCCCTCTGTCCCTGTCGGAAACCTAATCCGGTTGGCAAGTGAGGCCGAATCGCGCGATGTTTCTGGCTTATGAGAGAAGCTTGCAGCCTGGTCTGGTCGGTGTTGGTGCTATTGTTCCAGTCGCGGGCCTCGTTGGAAGCTGAGATCCTGATCCTTCGTCATCAGCTTAACATCCAGCGACGGCACCTGCCAAAGAGACTGACTTTCAGTGCCATGGACCGCCTGATCTTTGTTGGGCTGTCTCGTTTGGCGCCAAGTACCCTCAATGCGCTGACGATTGTGAAGCCGGAGACTGTCGTCCGTTGGCATCGTGCCGGGTTCAGATCTTACTGGCGCCGGAAATCACGACCTCGTTCCGGCCGACCGACGGTTGCGGTCGAAATACGACGGCTGGTCCGCGAGATGAGCATTGCCAATCCTCTGTGGGGAGCGCCGCGGATTCATGGAGAGTTGCTCAAGCTCGGTATCGAGATCGGCCAGACCAGCGTCGCCAAATACATGGTCAGGCGGAGACACCCGCCGTCGCAAGGCTGGAGAACCTTTATCCGCAATCACGCTGATGGGATCGCTGCGATGGATATGTTCGTCGTGCCGACAATCTCGTTTCGCCTGCTCTATGGATTGCTGATCATGGGGCACGGCCGGCGACATATTCTGTGGTTTGGCGTCACAGCGCATCCAACCGCAGAATGGATCGCAAATCAGGTCGCGCAAGCATGCGGTTGGGAGCAGGCTCCCCGCTATCTCATCCGTGACCGGGACGGGGCTTATGGTGAGGTCTTTATCCGCAGACTCCGATCGATAGGCATTCGCGATCGACCGACGTCGCCGCGCTCCCCTTGGCAAAATGGACATGCTGAAAGGCTGATCGGTTCGATCCGCAGGGAATGCCTTGACCACGTCATTGTATTCAGCGAGCGCCACCTCCGTCACCTACTGCTCGGTTACATGAAATATTACAATGGGTCTCGCACGCCCCTATCTCTGGAGAAAGATGCACCGGTCTCACGCGCCGTCGATCGCGCCGGGCACATTCTTTGTCGCCCAATCTTAGGCGGACTCCACCACCGATACTCCCGGATTTAATTTACGACAGGCACACCGGTCGCAAGCCACACCCGCACATTACCCGGTATGGCAATCATCGGCGTTCAAGCACGTCGAGGAGCGCGCCAGCGCTTCCGGGTCGACGTGTGCATCCACCCGGATGCGTCGCCGGTTGCCAAGTTCGATCTCGATCAGTCCGTTCCGGCCGGCCGCTAACTGCCGCATCCGTCGGTCATCTTCCAACGCAGGCTTCGAATTTTCCTCACCCGTTTCTACCGCCGCGGCAATCCGCACCGGCGCAAAACATGGCCCGACCCGCTCGGCCGTCCGTGCCTGTCGGCGCCAGGTGAACACCAAGCTCGCTGCAACGCCGTTGCGGCGCGCAACCTCCGTAACCTTCGTGCCTGGCGCCAATGTCTCCTCGACGATCCGCGCCTTGTCATCCTGCGACCAGCGCCGCCGCCGCTCCAACCCGCCCAAAAGCTCGACCCGCATCGCCTGATGACCTAAAAGCTAGACTTAAGGTCA
This sequence comes from Bradyrhizobium erythrophlei, assembly GCA_900129675.1. Classification (GTDB taxonomy): domain Bacteria; phylum Pseudomonadota; class Alphaproteobacteria; order Rhizobiales; family Xanthobacteraceae; genus Bradyrhizobium; species Bradyrhizobium erythrophlei_A. The sequence goes on from FSRD01000001.1 coordinate 6,963,743, forward strand.
CACGCTTCGCGAAATACCACGCGTCAGACAAGACGGCGCTCGTCGGATACGTACACATCAGGTCACGCTAACAAAGAAGCTGAGCGGAAACCTAAGAATAAAGGTATGGGGCGCCGCGGTCTGCTATCGCCCCGCCGAATCCGCGGGTCCCATCAATCGGCGGAGCGGCTTGCCACGTCTGCTGTCGAAACAGCGGCCGTCGAAGGATTGATCGTCAATGGAGATTTGACGACTGCCCTGGAAACGATTGGGAAACGGATTGAGAAATTCACCCGACCTCGCGTCACAGCAAACCTCTTGAATAAGCTGTTGGCTCGAAACATCGAATTGCGCGTGCTGGCGCCGGATGATGAGCTAGTAACAATCTCTTGGCTGGCGAACTCGATGGCAACTATCGGTCAGCTAGCCCAACTTGCGCAGAATCGTACCCTCCCTATAGGCAAATCAATGCCTTAGCCAAAAAGTTGGCACTACATTTTTGGTGCGGGGTGAAGATTAAGCGCTGTGTTCGAGAGCTGGCAAGTGTTGCTGGGCGAGGCGCATTCGCTTTGGCAGGACGATACCGAGACGATTGAGGAGAGCGGCCTGTGCCGGGTCTGGCTGGGTCACGCAGCGCAGGCGAATCTGACCATGCGCTGCGGTCGGCAGAACGACGTCCTGGGACTGAATGCGTTTGAGTTCTTCCAGGATGATGCGCGGCGAATTACCGAGACCTGCGCGGCTCTGCCACATCTCCAGGCTCTTCCACAGCACGAAGGCAAGAAAGCAGACGAGGATATGAGCCTGCACGCGATCTTCGCGCTGGTGCCAGATTGGACGGAGGTTGAGTTGGTCCTTCTGGATGCGAAAAGCGGCTTCGGCCTGCGTGAGCTGGATATAGGCCTTCCAGAGCTGCTGATCGCTCCAATCGCAGATGTTCGAACGCAACAGATAGGCGCCTTCTGAAAGGGCGGCCCAGTCGTCGAAGGCGGCGTTGTAAACGACGCCAAGGCGGAAACCCGCAGGGCAGCCATCCGGCTCCAGCGTGATCGCGAAGCGGGCGGCGGATCGCTGGTTTTGCTGCAGGATGCGGCCGATCTGCCGGTTCACCGTCGCCGGATCGATGCGTTTCTTCGAACGAGCCAGCCGCGCGGCCAGGCGCCCGAGCGCCTCTTCGATCCGCCGGCTGAACTTGTCGTGCATGGCCCGCTCTTTGCTGCGCCGGTCGGCCGAGCGGCACAGGATCACGGTCTCCCCGGTCTCGGAGTGGCGCGTGAGTTTGACCTCGACGCCTTCGTGGACCATGCGCCAGCCATCCGAGCGAGCGAGTTCAAAGGCGAACTTCTTCAGTTCCGACTTCGGCGCGCCGATGATGTAGCGCCGGCCGGTCTGGCGCAGCCAGGCCAGATTATCGGCACTGGCCATGCCGCGATCGGTGATCCAGACCCGCCCCAGCATGCCATGCCGAGCCTCCATGGTGGCTACGATCGTCTGCAAGGTTCGCGAGTCGTGGGTGTTGCCGGCGAACACCTCGTAGCCCAAAGGAAAGCCGTCGAAGGTCACGACCAGGGCGATGCACACCTGCTTGCAGTCGGGGCGATGATCGCGCGAATAGCCGCGTTGCGCCTGCGGATTGACCGCGGCCTGGCCCTCAAAATATGTGCTCGTCACGTCGTAGAGCAGCACCTCGTTCTGGGTCGCAAATAGCTCTCCGCAGCGCTGCGACAGATGCGCTTCGAGCTCGCTCTTGTAGGTGAGCAGATGATCGAGCCCGCGATAGAGCCGATCCTTGTTGACCTCCTCGTCGTCGAGCTGCAGCAAATCTGAAAGCGCCGTGCGTCGATACCAGTCCTCCGCGATGTGCAACTCGCTCGACGGTTCGCAAAACCGCGCGGTGACCAGCACGGCCGCCATCTTCGACCACGCGATGCGCTCCTTGCCGATTGGAAGCAACCGCTCGCACAGACCCTCAAGCCCGGTTCCGCGCCACAACGCGAGCGCCAGATACACATCGCCAAACTGACGCGGGCGCTCGATGCGGATGCCCTTCAACCGCACCGACACCGTCAATTGCTCGCTACCATCATCGAACAGCTGCGCGCGCTCGGGAGTTCCGATCAGCCGGTGCGCCAGCGCCCGTGCCTGCAAGCGGCCTTGCTCATCGAGTTCGCCGAGTTGCGCCACCGTTTGCTGAATGACCCGACGACCAACACGCACGCTGCGCACAACTCGCCAATAGCGATGAACCTTGCCGTCTTTGCGTATCGTGGTGTGGCGCAGATACATGCGCCCGAATCAATCCGACTCGCGGCCTCCAGAAAATACCCTAGGTTGGCACTACACGCCCAAATCCCCGCTTCGCGCCGTCTAACCAATTGATCCGATTCAAGTCACGCGATGCAAAATCCCCGAAAATAGCGAAATCTCGCCTCTAACTGCGCAAGTTGGGCTAGCTGAGGCGCATATAATCCTCGACGAAGCGCTGACGAGACACGCCGCAGAGGCAGACGACGACCAGGACAAAATCGCAAGTGCGCGAGAGCTGGCGCTGCTTCTGACCGCTACCGGTAGGAAATCGGAAGCAGCAGAATTGGCAAGGAGTTCGTCGCGCGCTGCCGAAATGCAGTTACCGCAACATGTCCCACAAGGTAATGGTTACGCTAGGCCAAAATGGCCAGTACGAAATGCAGAGGGAGCATCCTGCCGGCCTACGCGATTTCATCACCTCATTAACGCAGATAAGGTTTTCGGTATACCGAAGGGAACTCGGATCGGCGGACGGCGTAAGGTTATGTTTGCGGCGCCTGATAGTTCGCCGTGAGCTCATAGCGAGGCTTTCGATTGGTCTCCGGCGTGTCGCTCGCCAGGATCACGAACACATGAAAGCCCGTGGCGCCTGCGACCGCGTCGACGCTCCTGCCTTGCTCGCCCTTCGCGAAGGCTCTTGTGCCTAGCCTGGTTCCCGACGAATCGAGAAGCTCGAGCGTGAGCCGGGTTGAGGGGGCAAAATCCCGCTCATCGAAGTTGAGGGCGCCCCGGATCGGCGTGCCCGCCTCGCAGAACAGGCGCGCGATCTCCACCGCTTCTCCTGGTGTCGCTGGCTTGATGTCGAGGTCCTGCGCGCCCTCAAACATCTGCGTGACGCCGTGCTTCCGGCTGGGGGCAGCGCGCCCAAGGCCCGGGCGCGAATAGCAGACGTATCCGCTGCCATTCGTGTTCGGCGGGATCCTGATCGTCGCTTGTCCGACGCCGTTGGTCCGAACGTCTGCGCCATGTCCGACGTAGTCATGTAGCTCGACATTCGCGCCGAAACCGGTGAACACCGTGATCGTGCGCGCGTCCGGGTTGTTATTGAGGCCCACAAGGAGGTGGGCGCCCCCCAACCGCTCATAGGCGAAGACATCGAAGTCCTTGAACCGCTGCAGCGTGTCGCCATCCGCGACATGCTCGTGGACAAACAAGAGCTTGTCGATCTCGGGCTTCAGCCCGAAGCAGAACTCGTCGGTGCTGTAGTCCTTGTAGAAGACGCAAGGATAGCCTTCCGAAGTCAGGATATAGGCATAGGCCAGCATCTTGTTCTGGAACACGGGTTCGCTGCGGTCGGTGTCGTGATTCTCAACGAATGTTACAGCCTGGAAGGGCGTGCTTCCGACCAGTCCGGCATGGTCCAGCATCGCCATATTGAACGGCCGGCTGTTGCACATGTTGGCGAGGGTGAAGCGCAGCGAGAAATCGAAGGCGGTGGCCCGTCCTTGCATCTGCCGGAAAATCCAGTCCTGGACCTTGGGGACGTTGCCGTCGAAATATTCCGCGACCGCGAATTTTCCCGCCATGGACTTGCTGTTCAGGAAACGCAGGAGGAAGTCGCTCGACTGCCCCTTCGCGTCGTCGATACGATAGCCTTGCAGGTCGAGGCTCCGTGTGAGCCAATCGGCGCTGTCGATCAACCGTCCGGCGAGCGAGCCGCGTGGATGGCCTCCATTGATCGGCGCGAGATCGGAACCGAACGAGAAATCCGGTCCCGGAACGTTCGGATCTTGAGGAACGTTCGGGTGGAAGTCGTCGGGCTCCTTCGGGAAACGCCCGCCTCCTACAACGCCATCGGCATCGGCGTAACGGAAGGTGAATCCCCCGGGTCCGCTGCCGCCGCCGCGCTGGTTCTCGACCATGTCGACATAGACGTCGAGGCCGTTGGCCCGCATCATAGCGACGCAACGGGTCAGTTGCTCGCGCGTTCCGTAGCGGGTGGCTATGCTTCCCATCTGGTTCTTCGAGCCGAGATCGTAGTCGTCGAACACGTCGTACCCGACCGACGCCTTGCCGCTCGCACCCTTCGTCACAGGCGGCAGCCAGATCGCCGTGAACCCGGCTCTACTGAAACTGGCGGCCTGTGCGGCGAGGTGGTCCCACCACGAACCTGTGAGTCCGCCCTCGGGGGGTAGGGGCACCCCGGTGGTGCCCAGCTGATAGAACCCTTGCAGAAGAACACCCATGGGCTGCCTCCATCCGCCGTCTTTCCCAAACGGAGCCGGTCAGCTTTGAAGCTCGACGGCTTTATCCCTTGGGCACGCACGGCTTCGGGACAAAAACCAAGACGCTCGCGGGCAGCCGTTACAAAGACATTGGCAAAATAAACAGATGGGCAACATTAGCATGACCTCGATCCATCGCGCCGGATCACGGGTTCAGCATGTACATGTCCACGCGGCCATCATAGGTCGGAACGAACAGCCGTCCGTCAGCCACGACTGGCGTACAGAATTTGGAGTGGTTGAACGTCACGCCGGCCCGGTGGCTATCCCAGAGCAGTTTCAGTTTTGGCGTCTGCGGATCAATCGGCGTGGGATCCATCGTCGTCGCGTCATAGGCCCTGGCAATCCCCTCTACGACGCCGTGGTTGGCGTCGCCGTCGACCGGCGCGAGAGCCCAGACGATGCCCGTGCCGGGCGCCTGCCCGTTCGACGAGACGGCCAACATCCCGCCGGGCATGCCTCCGATGCCGGTCGGACTGAAAGCCAGCGCTGCCGACGCCACTTCCGCCCCCTTGGCGAAGAAGCCGACGGCGCCTGTCTGGAGGTTGAGGGTCCAGGCTCGCAGCGACTCATTCTCGCCCCAAGTGAAGATCATCGGCCCCTTGGAGCCGTTCCAGAAGACGGGAGAGCCATGCAGATGATGCGTCTTGCTCGGGTTGCGGGTTGGGCTGCCTAGCGGGAAGTCGATGTTGCCCGTTACTGGCAGTCCGATGCCGTTGTAGGTCACGTAGATCGGCGGCGATTTCAGCATGCTCATGTCGGCGATCTTCTTGCCGAGATTTGCGCGGTCGAGCACATAGAGGATGCCGTCCTTGCCGCTGGCGAGGAGCAGGTCGCTTCCCGGCGGCAGTACCGGCGCGGCCGACCCGAAGTCCTGGTCCCGATAGTCGTAGTTCGGCATGGTGCTCCGGTCGCTGTCGCGGAACGGAATGAACCAGTCGTCGAGCGTGAGCGCGGCGCCATTCGCACCTTTCTCATATCTGAGGCGCACGACGGCCTCAGCGAAATCCGTGATGCCGTTGAAATCGTGGACCCCCGTCGGGTGCAGCCGGACATAGCCGCCGTTGGCCGTAATCGCGTAGATGTGGCCGCTCTCGTCCGCCGCAGGCCCCTGCGAGGCGTGCCACATGCCGCCCCCGAAACTGCTGGGAGTCGAGACCCAGGCGGCGGTCTGCTTGAAGGTGTCGACATCGAAGGCGACCATCCAGCCGTGCGGCGCCCCGGGGTTCTCGCCTCCCGTCGTCGCGAAGAACAGCGTCTTGTGCTGACCCCTCAACGGCACGAGCAGGAGGGCGGCACGCTGCTTCTGATCCGGGTGAAGCATCACGGGTCGTCCGTGCGCGTCGATCTGGGTGCCGAGGCTCGCTACGACCGGCTCAGGCGTGCCTATCTCCGTCATCGTGGATAAATCGATGCGATGCGCGAAAAGGGCCGGCTTACCGTTCGGCTGCACCATCCAATTCACGCAATACATCCGGTTCGCGTCGAGGTCGATCACCGGCGTGCTCAGGATGCCCCAGGCGATGTTGATGCCCCAGCCGTCAATTGTCGTGGAACGGTGCCCTTGGCCGGGAACCTCCGGCGGCACGAAGGGCGCACCGAGCTGCGGCGTCTTCCACACACCGTTGCCATCAACGTCGAACGCCCAGACATGGTTGCCCATGGAGGCGACGAACAGGACGTCGTGCGGCCTGCCATCCGGCATGGTGACGTTAGGCGCGTAAAGCGGCTGAGCTTCGATGCGCGGATCGTCATCGACGGCGAAGCTGCGCACGCGCGTCAGGCCCTTGGCGGCAACAGCGGCAGGCGTCAGCACTGTTTCGGTCATGTCTGCGCCGGTCCGGCCGTTGTCGTATGACCGCGTGAGGACAGCGGTTCCTGCCGTCGCCTGCATGCCGACAAATAGACTGTCCAGGCTGAGTAGGATCGCGATAGCGAATAGCCAACCCCGATTGGCTCGTACGCCCTGCAGCCGGAGGACGACGCAAGCAAGACAGACAACGCCCTTCCAGATTTCCGACTTCCAGATCGCATCGCGGTTGAGGTTGTTGGTCGTCATGATCGTCTCCTGGATTATCTCGGCTTTAATGACGAAACCCGAAGTCAACGCGCTAGCTCTGTCCGCCCGAGGCTCTGACGAAACGCTCTCTCGCTCCAATGGGACGAGAGACCACGCCTCGAGCGCAGGTCTCTGCCATGGGCACTGCCCAAGTCACTCACTATCCGCGCCCCGGCCAGCCATGTGCAAACGCGCTTGCCGGGCCTCGAAATTTGTACGGGGCGCACTTTCTTCGTAGCAAGCAGAACGCCAGCACGCCGGTGGGGTGGTAATGGTTCGCCTCGGCTCGTTTTCGATTATTGCACGATTGGTCCCGCTCCGGAGTGATCTCGTTCACATTGCGACCCGCTCGCACCAAAAATATCCGATTAATGACAGGAAAAATCCCGAATCATGCCGGCGAGCCGACGGGCATAATTTCTGTGATCATACATGAAGGTCAGTTAGCGTGAGTAAGGCTTGATGACTCGGTGTTTTCGTACAGGTGTGTGTACCGAAAACCCTATCCGGGTTTATCGAATGATAGAATCGGCTAATTTGGCGCGATGATCGCGCTGATCTGCTTCGTTCTGGCCGTGCTGGCCTCGCCATTCAAGTCGAACATCCGGCTTGAGGCGGAGAATGCAGTGCTTCGACATCAGCTGATCGTCGTGCGACGCAAGCTGAAAGGCCGGGCTCGCCCCACGAACAACGACCGCTGGTTCTTCGTTCAGCTCTATCGCTGGTTCCCGTCGATCCTTCCGGTTCTCATGATTATTCGACCCGAAACGCTGGTGGGTTGGCATCGGGCCGGCTTTCGCCGCTATTGGCGTTGGAAATCGTGTCGGCGGGGAGGGCGACCGCAGATCGAGACAGAATTGCGGGCGCTGATCCGGCAGATGAGCACAGAGAATTTGCTTTGGGGTGCGCCGCGCATCCACGGCGAACTGCTCAAGCTCGGGTTTAGCGTCGCTCAATCAAGTGTCGCCAAGTATATGGTCAAGCGACGCGGGCCTCCAAGTCAGGAATGGCGGACCTTTCTGCGAAACCACGCGCCGGACATCGCCGCCATGGATTTGTTCGTAGTACCGACCATTGGCTTTAAGCTGCTGTATGGCGTCGTCATCATCCGGCTTGATCGCAGAGATCTCGTCTGGATCGGCGTCACAACCAACCCGACGGCGGAGTGGGTTGCACGTCAGATCACCGAGGCTTTTCCTTGGGATGGCGCTCCGCGCTATATGATCCGAGATCGAGATCGAATCTACGGCACTGTCGTCACGCGCCGACTGCGTGCCATGGGTATCCGAGACAAGCCAATTGCACCGGCCTCGCCTTGGCAGAACTGCTTTGCCGAACGGCTGATCGGATCGATCCGGCGCGAGTGTTTGGACCACATCATTGTCCTGGACGAGGAACATCTGCGTCGGATTCTGAAAAACTATGCGGACTATTACAACGGCGCGAGAACGCATCGGTCATTGAACAAAGATGCGCCTGTCTCTCGCCAGGTTCAGCGATCCGGCGTCATAAATTCGCGCGCCATACTGGGCGGACTTCATCGTCAATACGTTCGGATTTAGATTTTCGGTACACACAGGCATGGCCGGCGACATATTCTGTGGTTTGGCGTCACAGCGCATCCAACCGCAGAATGGATCGCAAATCAGGTCACGGAAGCATGCGGGTGGGAACAGGCTCCTTGCTATCTCATTCGTGACCGGGACGGGGCCTATGGTGAGGTCTTTATCCGCAGACTCCGATCGATAGGCATTCGCGACCGGCCAACATCGCCGCGTTCCCCGTGGCAGAACGCTTGCGCTGCATATTGCACCTCATGAGCTGATTGAGTTGCGACCCATGGCGGAAGCCATTGAGTTTGCGCGAGTTTTGCGCTGATAATGGTATTTTATCGGTGTATTTGGGCCGGGCTGCTCGAACAAGGTTTCTCCTCTGTCGTTGTAGCGGTGCGATCTTAGCAGACCGGCACGTCGCCAAGTTTTAGCCGTTGCCGCGGAGATACCCAGACGCTTTGCGATTTCAGCTAAAGTGAGCATGCCGCGTGCCCGGAGCCTGGAGTAACGAGCCTCCAGATCGTAGTTGGATCTGATTCGAGCGACCATTGTACGGTTGAAGCGCTTCCCCTCACCGGAGATCATACCCTTGCTATTGAGGAGATCTGCAATCTCGCCTTCGGTGTGGTCGTCAAGAAGCCGATTAATCTCTGTAACAACAGTTTCCGGCGTTTGTCGCAACATCCAAGATGACTTTGGCAGCGGCAGCGTCAGCGTGTGGGTTGCGCCTCCTTTAAAGCGTAGCTGAGCGCGGACCTCATTACTTTTAAGCAGGGTCACATCGGCGATCAGAAGTCGTGCCATCCGTTTACGCTCCCGTTGTGGCGTGTGCGAGTCGTTCCACAATCGAGGAAAGTCTGTTGCCAGAGCTATAATAGCGGCTCGCTGCTCGTCGGTAAGTCCTGCACGATCGCTCTGTCGCTGCTTCTCATAGCGCTCTTTGGCATCAGCGAGCGCACGCAAAGCCTGGTTCCACTCCGCCTCGAGCGTATCGGCGACTAACCTGTTGCCAGGATCAACGTGCATGAAGCGTCGACGCGCCTGATCCGATTGATAACGGGCTCGCTCAACTTCGTGTGAGCGCAGTCGCTCGGTCTCGTCGCAGCGACTTTCGAGCTCGGTTTGCACAGCGAGGGCCACCTCAAGCGTCAGCGGCGTGACTGTATCAACGAGCAGCTTGCCGATGGCATCATCAAGGGCGCTCCCGGGAATCTGCTGGCACACGGGTTTGCCGCGTTGGATGCGGCGAGCCTGGTACAAGTAATCGGGCACTGTGCGTAGACTGCGCTGATGATACCGTACGGTCATTCGCTCTCCACACTGTGCACAGACCGCCAGACCTTGCAGCAAGGCAGGACCTTCGCGCGGCGGGCCTTTCTCTCGTTGCGTGCCCAGAGCCTGAGCGTTATCACGCAGACGTTGGACATTCTGCTCGAACCGATCCCAGGTTATATAGCCCTCATGCGCGTCTCGAATCAGCGCAGTCCACTCCTCGGGCGCGACTTTGACGAGGGTTTGATGGCCGTCGGGATGGAGGCGTGTATGCGTGCGACCAAAGCAGAAGGCACCGGCATAGCGCGGATGATGCAAGATCCAAAGGACACGGGAATGCTGGAGCTCATTCCACATGACGTCGCCTTTGTTCGGTCCATGTGCGACGCGCCGCGGGAACTTCAACCCTTGCTCTCGAAACTCTTTTACGGTTGCAACCGCGGAGCCGGTCCGACGAAAGGCGCTAAACAACTGATGAACGCTTGTCTGGATACTGGTGTCGGGGTCCAAGCGCACGTGCCCGTCGGCATCGTAGACAAAGCCAATCGGCAGCCGCATCTCCAGTTCCCCTCGGCGTGCCTTGTTGATGATACCGCCACGAAGCCGCGCGCGTATCACGTGTAGTTCCGCCTCACTCATCGTACCCTTCGAACCCACGACATACTGCCCAGCAACAGCCGCTTGAAGTCGTTGTCCAGTATCCACATCACCCGCGCACCGGCGAGCGCCTCACGGTTGTGCGTCATCTCGTTTACGCCGGCATCGCGCATTTTGTCGTCGAACTGCCGGATGGCGGCCGGCTCCTGCTGCCGGCGTGGATGACCGAAACCGGCGCGGCGACACCGCCTATCGTGGCCACCCCGCAGCTTTCCCTTACTTGCTTGAGGGAGCTGCGCCGGCTCGTCGACCTGCAGGACGTATCCTTGTCGCCAGCGAATGAAGCGATTCGCAACGATGGAGGCGATGATGGAACAGCGTGCCCAGGAACGGCAACTGGATCTTCTCATGCTGGCGGCCGACGACGTCGCGCCGCCTCTGTTCGACCTGGCGACTCGCGCGCAGATCGTAACCCTGCTCAAAGTTCTTCTGAGCGATCGCCTCGCGCTGGTCAGTACGCCGACGGAGACTGACGATGACTAAGATCACTGGCGATCACCTGGCGCGCAGCGCCTATGTCTACGTGCGGCAATCCAGCATCGATCAGCTCTTGCACAATCCGGAGAGCCGACGACGCCAGTATGCGCTGACGACGCGCGCCTGCGCCCTCGGTTGGGATAACGCGATTGTCATCGATGACGATCTCGGCCGCTCGGGGGGCGGGACGGCGCGCCCGGGCTTCGAACGCCTGCTGGCGGCGATCTGCAGCGGCGACGCGGGCGCGGTGTTTGCCCTTGAGGCCTCGCGCCTGGCCCGTAACGGGCGCGATTGGCACACCCTTTTGGAGTTCTGCGCCCTGGTCGGCAGCCTGATTATCGATGAGGACGGGGTCTACGATCCGCGGCTCGTAAATGATCGCTTGCTGCTCGGCATGAAAGGCACTTTCAGCGAGCTCGAACTGTCGACGTTGCGGCAGCGCTCGCAAGAGGCTTTGCGCCTGAAGGCGGCGCGCGGCGATCTGCACACAACGGTCGCCATCGGCTATCGGCGCAGCGCCGATGACCGTCTGGAACAGGACCCGGACCTGCGTATCCGCGAAGTGCTGTCTCTGGTGTTCCGAAAGTTTCGAGAGATCAGCAGCGTGCGCCAGCTGGTCCTATGTCTGCGCCAGGAAGGAATCGACCTGCCAACCGCTGTGCACGGTCCGCAGGGGCGGACGGTGCGGTGGGGCCCGCCGCGCTACCATGCCGTCCATCGGCTGTTGACCAATCCGGTCTATGCCGGGGCCTATGTCTTCGGACGAACGATTTCACGCACGCGGGTCGAAGGCGGCCGTAAAGTCATCACCCACGGTGTCGCGCGCCGACGCGATGACTGGATGGTACTGATCCGCGATCACCATGCTGGTTATATCTCCTGGGAGGAGTATGATCGCAACCGGACGATCATTGCCGGCAATGCGAGCATGAAGGGAGCGATGGTGGCGGGCGCGGTGCGCAATGGCAGTGGACTTCTCGTCGGCTTACTGCGCTGCGGGCGCTGCGGACGCAAGTTCAAGGTCCTCCACCATTCGAGGCGCGATGCGCGCTATGTCTGCGCTAGTCACGTGGATCCGTCGCGCGAGAGAGGGTGTAGCGCTTTCAGCAACACGCGCATCGACGCGGCGGTGTCGGCGGAAGTGCTGCGTGCGATCTCGCCACTGGCGCTCGAGGCGGCGTTGCAGGTGATTTCCGGTCACAAGCAAGCCGGCAACGAACGGCTGCGCCAGAGCGAGCTTGCCCTGGACCAGGCCCGCTATGAGACGGCACACGCACGCCGACAATACGACGCCGTTGATCCCGACAACCGACTGGTCGCCGGCGAGCTCGAACGGCGGTGGAATGACTGTCTCGCGGCGGTCGCGCGGCTCGAAGATCAGATCCGGAGCTTGCGCAGCGAGCAGCCGAGCGCCGTCAGCGACGACGAGCGCATGGCGCTTATGGCGCTTGCCGGTGACCTGCCAGCGCTCTGGAACGATGCAGCTGCTTCCATCGAGACGCGCAAGCGGATTGTGCGCGCCGTGTTGAAGGAGATCATCGTCACAGTCGAGACCGGTCGGCTGCACCTCGTGCTGCACTGGCAGGGTGGAGATCACACGCGGCTTGAAGTGCTGAAGAACCGATCGGGCCAAAATCGCTACAAGACCGATGTGGCAACCGAGCAGTTGGTGCGCGAACTGGCCCGCCTGTTGCCAGACCACAGCATCGCCCCCGTTCTCAATCGGCTGGGTATCCGCTCGGCCAGAGGCCAGACCTGGACCCAGCTGCGTGTGCGCAATTTTCGCGGCGCGCATCAGATACCGGTCTACCGGGAGGGCGAACGTGCAGAACGTCATGAGCTTATTCTGGGCGAAGCCGCAAGCCGCCTCGGTGTCAGCAAGATGACCGTTGTTCGCCTGATCCGGGATGGACTGCTGCCTGCAAGGCAGGTTTGCGCCCGCGCACCCTATGTCATCCGGGAGGATGACCTGGCGCGGCCAGCCATTCGGCAGGCGATCGCGAGAGTTCGCCCAATATCAGCCGACCCGCGACAGGAAATCCTGTCTTTTCAATGAGATCACGAGGTGCTGCATTATGTCGCCGTCCTGTTCAGACCTAACAGCAAGCGATCGTTGAAGTGAGCAGGATCGTATAGTCCGTCATCGTCAAGGACGAGGGTGTCGGTCAATGCGCAAATCTCGAGCAGTCGATGCCAGTCGCTCGAGTTGCGCGCCAATCGTGATACTTCCAGGCCCATGACGATACCGACACGCCCCAAACTTACCTCGGTGACCAAACGCTGGAAACCTTCGCGATCCGCGGAGGACTTACCGGATAGGCCCTGGTCCGAGTCAATGATGATCACTTGATCGACGTGCCAGCCGAGTGAGATGGCGCGCTGACGCAAATCATACTGACGTTTGGTGCTCTCGCTGTTCTCAAACACCTGACGTAGCGAAGATTGACGCACGTAGAGAAAGGCACTCCTCTTAAGGTGTCGCGCCTGGACTTTGGACTGGGTATCGGAACTCATGTCACACCCTCCCATGCTGTTGCAAAGCCATGGCGGCGACGATATCGACGAGGCTCCGCTCAATGCTCTCGAGCACGCACATCGCTGAAGAAACCGGCGGTGTGATATCCTCGCGTACCGGGAGCTCTTGTCCGACGTCTTTGATCCACGCTGCCATCCCTCTTCGCATGAGCAACGCTAAACTGTGCAGCGTATGGCGGCGATCTGCGGAGGCGACAACGTCGTGTCGCAAAACCTCGTAGCGCGCCGCCAACGCATGACCATCGAGATTGCCGGCGGCGGGGTTCACTGCGCTTTTTTTTTCAAACGCGCCAACGCTCGCTTGACGGTGCGCTGGTGCACGACCAAGTCAAAGCGTTCGGCGATGCGTTCAACCAGGCGCTGGGCGGTCAACTCCTCGCCGGGGACGACCGTCTCCTCGATGAAGCGCGCCACCTCAGGGGTGATCTTGTGGGGTCGGCGCGGTCCCCGTTTGCCCGGTAGGAGTCCCACCAGACCGCTCCGATCGAAGTCGCTTCTCGCTTTGTAGAAAGTTGGACGTGACAAACCGAACATTGCGCTTGCCTTAGCGATGGATTGGCCCTCGGTCCGCACGCGGCGAAGCATCTCGTACTTGACCTGGATCAGGTCGCGAGGATCGAAGAAATCGCTATCGATAAAAGCGGGATCTCGTACGTCCTGCGCATGCGGATTGGCGGTGCCGCTCTCTTCGAGCGAGCGCTGCTTGGGATCGGTTTTGGGCGGGCGGCGAATCATTGTAACGATAATTGTGTCCATATATCAACCAATGTCAAGCAGGTATCGTTAGCCCTAACCGACATCCGGTGCGAGCGACTGCGCGCTATAAAATCCTAATATAGCGCATGTATTATGATCAGCACGCGAGCTTCCTCTGAACCATCTGGTCTGGAGGCGGACCCGCCGCGAGCGACTAATGGACATATTTTACTTAACACGAAGGACACAATTTAGTTTACACAGGTGAACGTCGTCGGTGCCGCGGTCTTGGTCGCTGCGCTGGCGTTTGCTGGGCAATGAGCGTCGCCAACCGCAACAGGTCTTCGACGCGGAAGTGCGAACGACCGGCCGACGTCCGCACGAACGAATCCGGCGGTGCTATGCTCGTCCATGCCGTCGGCAGATATCGAAGCTCGCCCCCGTCATCACGAAAGCAGACGCGGTCTTCTCCCCAAGCGAGGTACTGGTCTATGAGCCGGAGCTCACGACCGTAGAGGGGGTGAAAGACATGCGTAACCAGGAAGGTTTGCGTCCGATCAAGCGATACGAGTGCAGTTGACTGCTTTTGACAACGCATATGCCGAAAGGCTGATCGGTTCGATCCGACGGGAATGCGTTGACCACGTCATTGTATTCAGCGAACGCCACCTCCGTCACTTACTGCTCTGTTACATGAAATATTACAATGGGACCCGCACGCATCTATCCCTGGAGAAAGATGCACCGGTCTCACGCGCCGTCGATCGCGCTGGGCGCATTCTTTGTCGCCCAATCTTAGGCGGACTCCACCACCGATACGCCCGGATTTAATTTACGACAGGCACAGGGATCGGGCGGTGCATCGGACCCTTGGCGCAGTGCTGCAACGAGGCGAATTCTTCTCGGGTTAATGGTGATGCAGACAAGCCTTGTGCCATCCCGCAAATATGCGCTCCGGACTGTCCGTTTTCCAGTTAACAATCCTGCCACAAACTGACCCGCTGCCCGGCCTCCCATATCTCTTTTGCGCCGCCACAAGGCCTTGCCTTCGCGTGCCGGAACCTCGGCCGGCGACTATGAGTCGGGCCAAACCAGCCGGGGTTCCGGCAGCAATAGACGGCCTCAGCATGCGCTGGGGTCGTTTTCTTTTGACCGCTCGCAGATTCAAAGCGTCACCCTTGCGCGACCAAGGCACCTACCGGCCGCCCAACAGAGCCCAAATCACCACCACCGCGGCAATCAGCAGCATGGCGAAGATTGTGCGGCGGCCGATGCGGTTCATCTGACGACCTTGTATCGCTTCGTTTGCTTGCGCCGCGGCGTGGCTGCTGGATCTGGCTCGTCATGGTGAAGCGCTCGAAGCACGGCGACCCGTGCGTGGAAGAGTAGATCGCGCCCCTCAGCGCAGTTGATGAGAGTTTCGACGGCGAGCTGCCAGTGAGCACGCTGCTGTTCGGCCTTGGGTAGCTTTTGAATGAAGCGCGCGGCGTCCTCCAGCGTCTTCATCTGGCCTGATGAGGGCAGCGGTATCGGATCGTCAAACTCGCGCTGCCAGCCACGCTCTGCAGCCACGGGACCTTATCGCTCCGGTCCGTTGCCCCGGCTTTCAAATTGTAGGTCAATTGGCGTCAACGTGGTGCGGGGTTTGGGGCCATCTTCATACCTTGCCACCAAATCCAGAAGGCGGTTCTTGATGAAGGGGTCGGCCGCTTTCTCTGCTAAATCGCGCACCGTTTGGGCGCGTTGCTTCTTAAATTCCTCGTCCAGCATGATCAATCCTCAACGCCACTTACTGAAAGGCCGGATGCTAACTCAAAACGAAAGAGACCGCCAACCGAGGTACTCCAAACTAGTTCGGAGCGATCAACTGGGTTGCGGTAGTTTGGCTGGCCGTTGGCCCCTCGTTTCCGCGTTGCCGCCGGCTGCAATGGGCGGCCCCAGATTAGCCACAAGCCCCGCTGGGGCCGCCCGGTGGGCCGCTGAGGGTAGGGCGTAGATTGGGCGGACAATGGTCAAGGTCGATCCTTACAGCATCGTCTTCCTGGCGATGGCAGTCTTTTTCTTCCTAGTGCGCAGTGTCCTCAGACTCCGCACTGGGAGCGAACGGTCGCCTGTGACCGACGCCTTCTTCTATCGCCTCTCCATGATCGCAGCCGTTTTAGGCGCGATGCTTTACGTCGCCGACAAAGCCCAGTGGCATTCGCGGCTCGAGGCTGCCTTAACCCCTGTCGCCGCACCTGCTATCGCCGCAACTACTGAATCGGCTCGGGTAGCGGACAGCGTGCCGATCTATCCAACTAACAATGGCACGTCGGCAATGATAGATGTGGTATTGGGCGTCCAGCCGCTCAGGATGCTGTTGGATACTGGCGCGACAACGTGCCTGGTATCAGAGGCTATCGCTGCCAGAATTGTACGCGATGGTTATGGGGTTCGGCAGGAAGCTGTTCGCTTCAAGATGGCGGATGGCACGATCCGCACCCTGCCAACCCTTCTCATCAGGGAGGTGCAGATTGGTCGGCATACTGTCCGCAATGTGTGGGCCGGGGTTTCATCTACAGGTGAGATGCTGCTCGCCTTCCCCGTCGTCAATGCCATCGCTCCATTCACAATCGACACGCGAGCGAGGTTGTTGATTTTTCATACTTCCTCCAACTCGATAGGCGGCGGTCACTTTGCTGCATCCGCGACTGCTAGTTGGCGCGGCTAATACGATGCAAAAAAAAAGCCTCGTCGAAAGGTCGGGTAAGAGAGACTCTGCTGGCTCAACCGTGGGCTGGATACCCCGAGGCGGGCTTGTCGACCGCAAACAACGGTCGAACATCGGCCCCGCGGTGCCCGCAGGCACGACAGGTGAACTTCGGCTCGAGGTCGGACAGCCGGACGTCGTCCGGCCACTGGCCGGCGTCGATCGTGACCGAATGGGCGCAGCGATAGTCGGCACAATAGACCAGCAGCCGGGTAGGGCCGGACTCCCGCATTTCCCCGAGAGTGATTTTCTGTTCACGCATGCCGCCAGCCCGCGCCATTTGAGCGTGGCTCATTGAAGCGCGGCGGGGAGGGCGGCGGCAAGCCGCTACAGCTTGCGGGCGCGCGACGGAATTGACGCTATGCCCTTCGCAGGAAATCGGCCCCGACGGGGTAGAAAAGTCGGTTCAAAATTCAGCCTTGTTCACCACTTTCGACGAGTTCAACGAATGTGTCGGATTCGCCGATGTCTTCAAGCATCAGGCGCGTTTCGGGACCAGATTCGTTCCCGCTGTCATCGCGGACGCGCATCCTCTTCCGCGATCCGCTGCCACAGCGCCGTGATCATATCCTTCATTCGCAGCGCGTCTTGCCAGCGGTCCGACAATTCCGCGCCGTCAGGCCCGGTGATGGCATAGGGCGGCGGGCCGAGTTCGCACAGGAAGGTCAGCACCGCATCGGGGCCCGCGCGTTTGCGCCAGGAACGGATGGCGTATTCCCACCAGCCCATGAACAGATTGACCCAACCCTGGTGCTGCGGAAAGCCCAGCGAGATCTGCACCTGCTCGCGGCTGGCGATCCGTCCGTGGATTCCCCAGCAATTGTCGAGAATGCGGTGGATCATCTCGTGATTGATCTCGTCGACGGGCCAGGCGAATTCGCGACCCACCAGATAATGCGAAACGTCAGCGGTTAGCCTTAGGTCGGGAAAGCAATCCAGGAGCTGCAGCGTGAAGAACAGGTCGGTGGTCATGCGGTCGCGGTGGGTTTCGATATGCACGGCGACGCCGGCCTGATCGGCCAGCCTCCGCCAGCCTTCGATCAGGGGAATGCAATCCTCGATCAGATGTGGCCGCACGTTCGGTTGCAGGTTGACGTGGTCGGCGCCGAGACGCGCGACCAGTTCCAGCACCGGTTTGAGATCATCGACATTGGTCGGATAGCACTGCGCCTGCCAGATCATGTCGTGTGCGCGCAGATACGAAGTGACTTGCGTGACGAACGCCGGATCGATGAAGCGAACGCCGGCCCCATCGAAGCCGGCGTCGCGGATCATGTCGAGCTGGGTCGCAAGCGGCCACTCCGCTGCATCGGCCCGCCGCCGCTCCATCGCCCAGAGCGACTGGAGGATGCGAAGTTGCTGCGCCATAGACTACGCTTGCTGTGGCACGGCCGCGGCGTGCAACGCGCCGTCAGTGGTGTTGTCGAGCCTGATGTTCTCCTCAAAGGTCTCGGGGCCGAACCAGATGGCGATCGCCGTCAATACGGAGAGCAGCGCGGCATAGCACGCGACCGGCCACCACGTTCCGGCCCACGCCACCAGCGCGGTTGCGACAAATGGCGCAGGACCCCCCGCCAGGATCGAGCCCAGTTCGCGCGCGAAGGCAAAACCCGCGAAACGGCGTTGCGGCGGAAACAGCTCGGCGAAATAGGCCGCCTGCGGCCCGAACATCGCCGCCGTCACCACGGCGCGTGCGAGGATGAAGGCAATCGCGATCCAGATCCATTCCTTGGTCCCGACCATCCAGAAGAATGGAAACGCCAGCGCGACGCCGGCAAGGGCCCCGAACATGTAGACCAACCGCCGGCCGATACGATCGGAAAGTGCGGCGAAGCCCAGGATACCGAACAGTTCGATGACGAAGGCGAGCATCAGCGCACTCAGCGCTTCGGCTTTCGGCACTCCGAGCGTATTGATCACATAGCTCAGGCCGAACACCGGGAAGAAATAGCCGAGACCGTTTTCAGCCAGCCGGGCGCCAAGTACCACCATGAAGTTGCGCGGGTGTCGCTTCAGCGCTTCCATCGCCGGGTTGCGCTCGATCTTGCCGCGCGCGACCACGGCCTCGGTAAAGACAGGGGTTTCCGACACCCGCAGCCGAACGAAAATGCCGACCAGAATCAGCAGGAAGCTGGCGAGGAATGGCAAGCGCCAACCCCACGACATCAGGGCCTCGCGCGGCAGCATGGTGACGAGCGCAAAAGCGCCGGCGGCGAGCAGATTGCCGACCGAGACGCCGAGCGGCGCAAAACCGCCCCAGAAACCGCGATGGCCGGGCGGCGCATTTTCAACCAGGAAGATAACGGCGCCGCCATATTCGGCGCCGGCACCCAGACCCTGCACGACGCGCATCGCGACCAGTAGCACCGGCGCCCAATAGCCGATCTGGGCATAGGTCGGCAGCAGGCCGATTGCGGTGGTGCCGACGCCGATCATCAACAGCGTCGCCACCAGCACAGGTTTGCGCCCGAAACGGTCGCCCATGATGCCGAAGATGATGCCGCCGAGCGGCCGCACCACGAAGCCGACACCAAACGTCAGGAACGCCAGCAGCGTGCCGACCACCGGCTCGCTTTTCGGAAAAAACAGATCGCCGAACACCAGCGCAGCAGCGGTGCCGTACAGGAAGAAGTCGTACCATTCGAGTGCGGATCCGATACTGGCCGCAAGGATCACACGCAAGCGCGAACGCCAGGCGCTATCGGCTGTCATGTCCGTCATCGTTTCCCCCGTTTTGCTTTTTTGTCATTGATAGATTTGTTGTTCGCCGTCAGAAGTGCGCGCCCGCGCATCGCACGGGCGCGTTCGCAACGTTCATGCCGCGCGGGTAAAATAGGACTTCTTCGCCGCCGATTGGGTTTCGTAGATCGATCCCTGCCGCTTGGCGGGGGGTAGCGGAATGCGCACGGGTACGTTGGTCATCCGCGGCGCCAGCACGGGATCGCCTGACAACAGACGGCTGTTGAATTCGTCGAAGTCTTTCACCCCCATCAGCGGCCAGGCATCGCTGGCCGCGACTTCGTACAGCAGCAGATTGCGCGGGCGATCGGAGGTGTTCATCGCCGATCCATGCAGCGCGCGGACGTGATGGAACGACATGCTGCCGGCCTTGCCCATGCAAGGCACCGCACGTTCGATCTCGTCCTTGATGGTGTCGGGATCGATCAGGCCTGCGAAGCAGCCGTCATCGCCATGATGGTCCCAGACTTCTCTGTTATGCGTGCCCGGCGTCACCAGCATCGGTCCGTTGGCGAGATCGCAATCGTCGAGCAGCACGCCGATCGCGAGCACGTCGTCATTGGTATGCGGATAGAACGCCCAGTCCTGATGCCATTCCACCGGCGAACCGTATTGCGCCGACTTCATGTTGAGTTTGGAGCCGTGCAGTCTGAGACCCGGACCGAGCAGTTTCTTGAGGATGTCGAGCACCGGTTCGCTGCGCACGATCTCGTTGAACAGCGCATGCACCTTGTGCGGCGTCTTGATCCGGCGGACCCGCGGGCTCTCGGCGGTGTGGCCGGGTTCGAGGTCATAGACATCGGTATGCTCTGTTGTTTTGGCCGCCCCCGCGACCAACTCCGCGATCACCGATCGCACCTGGGCCAGCGTGTCCGCCCCCAGAACCTCAGGCACCAGAATCACGCCATCGCGTTGATAAGTCTGCACATCCTTCTCTGAGATCATCTGGCTTCACACTCCATGTTTACGTTGTCATTGGCGATGTTAACGTTGTCATTTGCCATATTCAAGCCGAAACGTGCATTCCGGACCTGCATTCGCTAATGTCCGCCCAGATGAGCATCGCAAGCCCCGAAGAGCCCCATTCCGCCCCGACCCTGTCGGCCGTGGCCAAACTGGCCGGCGTTTCGTCGATTACCGTGAGCCGCGTGGTGCGCCTGCCGGATCTGGTGGCGCCGGAAACAAGGGGCCGGGTCGAAGCCGCGATGCGGGAACTCGGCTATGTGCCGAACCAGCTTGCCGTCGCGCTGGCCAGGGCCCGCACCCGTTCGATCGGTGTGCTGGTGCCGACGATCGCCAATTCGATCTTCGCCGATACGGTGCAGGGCCTGTCCGACGAATTGGAGCCGCTGGGCTACGCGGTGATCCTGGCACAGTCGCGCTACGACGCTGCACGTGAATATCACATGCTCTCGGCATTGCTGTCGCGCCGCCCCGAGGCGATCATCATGGTGGGATCGCCCGCCACGGAAGATGGTGCGCGATTGCTGCGGCGCGCGGGAATTCCCGTCGCGGAGACATGGGATCTTCCGGAGGCACCGATCGACGCTGTCGCCGGTTTCGACAATTACGAAGCCGGCGTTGCGGTGGCGCGACATCTCGTCGGGCAGGGCCGCAGCAGTCTCGCGTTCATCGGCGGCGACGATCCGCGCGCCACCCGGCGTTGGAATGGATTCAACGACACGGCGCAGGCGCTTGGCGCCAAAGCGCCGCGCCGGCTGGTCCTGGACCGCAACGCCTCCGGCAGTGTCGTAGCACTTGCAGAGCTGCCCGGTGTCGACGCGGTGTTTGCAGCAAACGATGCGCATGCCATCGGCTTTATGTCCGGTCTGCGAAAGGCGGGCTTGTTGCGCGACGGCCCGGCCGGGGAGCAAACGGTCGCGGTCGTCGGCCTCGGCGATCTCGAAATGGGCCGTCTGATCGCGCCAAGCCTCTCCACCATCCGCGTGAATGGCGATGCGATCGGGCGCACTGCTGCAAAATTGATCCTTGCGCGGGAAGGACCGCGTCATATCGATCTCGGATTTGAGCTCGTCCTTCGCGATAGTGGCTAAGCCCTCGAACTGGCCCGGCTATCCGGTAATGCGGATCGGGCTCTATGAGCTGCGGTCACCGAGCCTTCGTCTCGGCCTTTCAGGTGACGATCCCTGTGTGCACCGAAAACTTAAACATGGGCGTAGTGGTGATGAAGTCGTGTGCCGTGGAAAGGCACGGTTCTTGAGAGGGTGCAAGTCCCTCCCGGCAAGGGTCGCTCCAGCCGGTAGCAATCGGAGCAGGCGGGAAGGCGACGACCTGTCTGAAGCCTCCGGTGGAAAGGGTCATTTAGTGACTCCGCGAGTGTGCGGGCTGTAACTTGAGTAAACGCTGAGCAGGCCTCGAAAATAACAATGTGGAGGCTGTGAATTGGCGTCCAAGAGTGACCCCTCCGCCGCAAAATGATTCAACAGCTTAGCATGCCGATCGGCCTCGGGACCCCACGCCGATTAACACTCATGGCGCGAAGCGGACATTCGCCCAGACGACGAGGTCCGAAAAGTGCCGCGAACAGACATTGATTGTTTGTCGTCTCAAAAAAGCCCGGATGGTGCTGGGCCAGCAATGCTGCAAACACGAAAGCAACGCGTCAACGCGCGTAGGAAATGTTCAAAACGATTTTCGTGGAACATGCCGAGGTAAGGCGATCCCGCGCCCCGACCAAACACACATCAGTCAACAACAATGTCCCATATCGCGCACCTAACAATTTTCGTTCCTGTATGAACACCTTCACAAAGGCATCGTGTCACTCCTGCTAGATTGACCACGGTTACCAGACCTTCACCTGCTTTCGATCCAGATCTTTCGGCGGGCCGACGTTCGTGCCCGGAAACAACAAGCAGTCCGGTAACGAAGACGATCCGCATCCGCTCGTTCTGCTCGGCGCGCTCGCACGCGCCGAAATGCGAACTCATTGGCGCAAGTCGCAAGGAGGGTAAGTCATGTCGTCACGTACAGTCTCAAAGTCACCCGTTGCAGTCTTAAAGTCACCCGTGCATCGCCCAGGCGTCCAAGGCGTCACCATGCTTCACGACGGTGGCGTGCGGCGGTTCGAGCAAGTCCGATCGCAGCTCGCGCTCGATACGCGAGTTCCTGGAGGCGATGGAGGCGTCACCGCATTTCACGACAATGGCGGGCGCATTCTCCACCATCCCAGGATCGTCCTGATGTTCTGGGGCAACGCGTGGACCGACCCGGCTACCACTCCGTCACAGGCCGACTTCACAAACGCGGTCTCAAATCTCGTCTATGGTCCATGGGGAACCCAGCTGTCGCAGTACCGCGGCGTCGGGCCCATGGGGTTGGAGCAGACCGTCACCATCACGTCCTCCGATCCGCCCGCCGTTTTTACCGACCCGCAGATCCGGGCCATGATCGAAGCGCAGATCAACGCCGGCGTCGTGCCCGCGCCCGACAACAACATCGACCTCATCTACTGCGTCCTGATGCCGACCGGCCATTCGTCGGGCGACACGAACTTTGTCGGCCAGCACCAGTTCTTCGACCACAATGGCGCTCGCGCCTACTGGGCGTGGGTGACCAACGACGGCACGCTCACCGGCGGAAACTCGATCCCCAAGGTGCTCTCGCACGAGATCTGCGAGGCCTGCTCGGATCCCGATCTCGGCTCCGGCATTCTTGTTGATGTCGGTCCCTCCGATCCCAACGAAGAGATCGGCGACGTCTGCAACAATACCTGGTCCACGGTGAACGGCGCCGCGCAGGAGGCCTACTGGTCCGAATCCGACAACCGCTGCGTCATTCCGGTGTGGCAGCCGTTCCCGCCGACCAGCGGCAATCCCGCGCTCATTCAGAGCCGCTTTGGTTCGCAAGGCAACTTCGAGGTGGTGACGTCGGCTGCCAACGGCGGGCTGTTGCACTTCTGGCGCAACGACGACAACACCTTCCTGCCTTGGAGCACGGCGATCCCGTTCGGTGGATCGCTCGGGAACGTTGATGCCGTCACCATGATCGAGAGCAATTTCGGCAGCCCCGGCAATCTCGAGGTCATCTGCCGGGTCGGCGATCAGCTGCAGTTCTTCTGGCGCGACTCAGGGCCGGCCTTCAACTGGAACGGTCCGTTCTTCCTGGAGAGCGGCGTCGCCGGCAATCCCGTCCTGATCCAAAGCCGGTTCGGCACCCAGGGGAACTTCGAGCTCGTCGTTCCGGCGGCGGGCGGCGGCCTGATCCACTACTGGCGCAACAACGACGATCCGGCGTTGCCCTGGAGCGGTCCGACCTATTTCGGCGGCTCGTTGGGGCAGGTAGATGCGGTCACCATGATCGAGAGCAATTTCGGCAGCCCCGGCAACCTCGAGCTGATCTGCCGGGCTGGTGATCAGCTCCAGTTCTTCTGGCGCGACTCCGGGCCAGCGTTCAACTGGAACGGTCCGTTCTTCCTGGAGAGTGGCGTGGCCGGCAATCCCGTTCTGATCCAAAGCCGGTTCGGCACCCAGGGGAACTTCGAGCTGGTCGTCCCGTCTGCGGGGGGCGGCTTGATCCACTACTGGCGCAACAACGACGATCCAGCATTGCCTTGGAGCGGCCCGACCTACTTCGGCGGATCGTTGGGGAACGTGGCCGCCGTCACCATGATCGAGAGCAATTTCGGCAGCCCCGGCAATCTCGAGCTCATCTGTCAGGTCGGCAATCAGCTCCAGTTCTTCTGGCGCGACTCCGGGCCGGCGTTCAACTGGAATGGTCCGTTCCTGCTGCAATCGACCGTTTGGTAGGACGGAAACAGCAAAGCAATCAGCAATCTGGAGCATCAACATGAGTGGTAAGAAACAGTCGCTCTCGAAGCGCCAGGCACGCGTCAGCGCGCGAGCCGCTGCGGCGAAGCATGGAGCGAGGAGGACGTCCGCGGGACCATCTTCGATCGGCGAGCGTCCGGGCGGTCCCACCTACTTCGGCCAGGGACAGCCTGGCGCAAGCGCGGGCGCGGCGCCCCGCAGTCCGCAAGCATCTACGGTCGGCGAGCGCCCAGGCAGTCCGGCCTACTTCGGCCAGGGACAGCCTGGCGCAAGCGCAGGCGCGGCGCCCCGCGGCCCGCAAGCATCTGCGGTCGGCGAGCGTCCGGGCAGTCCGGCCTACTTCGGCCAGGGACAGCCTGGCGCAAGCGCGGGCGCGACGCACCGCGGCCCGCAAGCATCTGCGGTCGGCGAGCGCCCGGGCAGTCCGGCCTACTTCGGCCAAGGACAGCCTGGCGCAAGCGCAGGTGCGCCGCCCCTCGGTCCGCAGCCATCTTCGATCGGCGAGCGTCCGGGCAGTCCGGCTTACTTCGGGCGCGGACCGTCCGCCGCCGCAGCAACCGGCGGTCCGCAGCCCTCCGCCGTCGGAGAGCGTCCGGGCAGTCCCGCCTACTTCGGCCGCGGCCGTCGATAGGGTGGCGCGCATGCGATGCCCGCGATCTACGGACCGCACGAGTATGCCGCGGACGGCGGGCCTGATCAGCTACGGAACCAGACTCATCGATGCCTATAGCCAGATCGGCATCTACGCCAGCTGGATTTCAGGGTGAAAGCCTGCGGACCGGCCGGTCGTGCAGCCGACCAGGTTCGAGCTGGTGAGTAACCTCGAGACCGCGAAGACGCTCGGTCTCGAGGTTCCGCCGACGCTGCTCGCGACCGCCGACGAGGTGATCGAATAGTAGATCGCTGCATGGTCGATGACGCGCCGCGGCTTTGCGACAATTGAGCGGGTCGCTGCGCATCGATCGTGGGGCATGCGAAGACCGCCGGGTATGAGGTCATCGCGGAATATAGCGACGACGGCGTGAAGGGTGCCGACCCTGTCGACCAGCGGCCAGGCTTCGCGGCCATGATGAAGCACATTGCCGGCAACGGCGTGCGCACCATCATCGTTGAGACTGCGAGCCGCTTCGCCCGCGATCTGATCGTTCAGGAAACAGGATGGCGCTTCTTGCATGATGCCGGCATTACGCTGATCGCCGCGGACGTCCCGATGCCTTTCTCGACGAGACGCCGACGGCTGTCATGATCCGCCAGATCCTCGGCTCGGTCAGCCAGTTCGAAAAGGCCATGCTCGTGGCCAAGCTGAAGGGCGCGCGCGATCGAAAGAAGGCCGTCACTGGCAAGTGCGGCGGCCGCAAGAGCTAACGCAACCCGGAAATGGTTGCTCTCGCCAAGAAGTTGGCGCGTTACACCGTCGACGGCCGCAAGCGGTCGCTGCGCGACGTTGCCGCAGAGCTCGAGGCGCAGGGTCACGTCACGAGCGACGGTAAGCGACACGCTGCAACTACAGTGGCGCGGATGATCGCTGCGTAAGCTACAGCGGTCCTCCAGCAGCGTGCCGATGCCAGGGCGGCGGGGGACCCATCGGCCCGACGGTGAAAGCGCTACAGGCGGCCGGCGTAAAGAACCTGCGGGCCATCCCAGCGGGCTTGAACAACCAGGGCATTCCGACGGCCCGCGGACAAGGCGAATGGACCGCCACTCAGGTGGCGCGAGTGCTAGAGCGCTTGGCTTGATCTTGGGGCGTCGCAAATGGTCTGTTCAACTTAGCCTGCGGTGGCCGGCTTCGCGCTGCGAGTCGCCTAAACGGCTACTACCCTGTTCAGCCGCGCAGTCAGGACGGCTGGCATCGCAATTCGCTTCTGGGACTTCATGGCTCTCAGGCCGGATTAGAAGCTGTTTCCGCATTTCAGCGAGGCGGGCACGGCAATATTCGCGGTAGAGCAGGTCGAATATGGTGGGCATGATCGAACCCCGTCGTTTGATCATCGCTCCGTCCCACTTACCACATCTCTTGGCATGCAAGAGGTGATCTAGAGCCTGTCCTCAATTAGCGGATTCCCAAGAGGTTCCCCAAGTGATTCATGGGAGGTCAACTTGATTCGGAGTTGACTGAATGCGCCGTTACGCCCTTCGCGACGATCAATGGGACAGGATCAAAAATATTTTGCCGGGACGTGAGGGTCACGTCGGCGCTACGGCCAAGGATAATCGGCTGTTTGTAGAAGCAGTTCTCTATCGTTATCGCGCCGGCATGCCCTGGCGGGATCTGCCGGAACGTTTTGGCGACCCGATCAAGATTCATACCCGATTTTCGCGCTGGGCGAAGAGCGGGGTATGGAAGAAGATGTTCGAGATGCTGGCTGCCGACGCGGACAATGAATACGCCATGATCGACAGCACTATCGTACGCGCGCACCAGCACAGTGCCGGCGCCCAAAAAAAGACGGCGAAGACCAGGCGATCGGGCGCAGCAAAGGCGGGTTGAGCACCAAAATCCATGCCATGGTCGATGCACTTGGCAATCCGTTGGCGTTCCTGCTGACCGCAGGGCAAGCCCACGATTTGGAAGGCGCTGACGCGCTGCTGCCTCAGATGCAGGCCGATACCTTGTTGGCGGACAAGGCCTTCGATGCCGATCTACGTGTCATCGAGCCTCTGCTTGCGGCAGGAAAAACGCCGGTGATCCCGCCCAAGAGCAATCGAAAGCTCCAACGCGCCTACGACAAGGAACTGTACAAAGCGCGCCACCTCATGGAAAACCTCTATTGCAAGCTCAAACAGTACCGAGCCATAGCCACCCGCTACGATAAGACCGCCAGAAACTTTCTCGCCGCAGTCCATCTCGCCGCCGCAGTCATTTGGCTCAATTGAGGACAGGCTCTAGATCACATCAGTAACTAAACATGGGAATCTATCGGCCGCCGTTTGCGAGAACGCGATCAGCGGACATGAGCCCAGTGCCTATTAGATTTCAATGGCTGGACATAACTCAAACTTGCTCATGATGAGATCGGCGGCAAGATACTTCGCATAAATGATGGCTTCCGAGGCGAGAGCAAATTCGCGGCCGAGTTCGTCTTGAATGGCAAGATGGTCGCGTATGTTGAAATAAGAACCGCATGGGATCCTCCTCTTAGAGCCGGACTGAAAAAGAAGCTGAGTGATTTCAGCCAGTTGTGATTCCTTCGGATTTGCAAAGATTCGAGGGAGAGCACGATGGTCTGGACTGAAATCACTCGTCGACATTATAGGCGCGAGGGCTTGCGATATGAAAGCGATACGACCGATGCAGAGTGGTTTGTGATGGGGCCGCTTCTGCCGCCTGCTTCAGCACTTGGGCGTCCACGTGCAACAGACATGCGAGCGGTGATAAATGCGAGCCTCTACATTGCGTCCACCGGTTGCCAATGGCGGCAGTTGCCGAAGGACTTCCCACCGTATTCGACGGTGCAGGGTTATTTTTATGCATGGTCGCGCGGTGGAATTTTTGCCTCGCTCAACTACACCCTCGTGATAGCGTCGCGCGAGGCGGCTGGTCGAGAGGCGAGCCCGACGGCCGGAGTGATTGACAGCCAGTCGGTGAAAACCACGGAAAGCGGTGGCCCAAGGGGCTTTGACGCAGGCAAGAAAATCAAGGGCCGCAAGCGCCACATCGTCACCGATACCCAAGGAAATCTGGTCCGACTCGTCGTGCATGAAGCCGGCATTCAGGATCGCGACGGCGCTCCATGCGTCCTTGCTTCGATCCGCTCGCGCTATCCCTGGCTGCGCCACATCTTCGCCGATGGTGGTTATGCCGGAGATAAATTGCGCAAGGCTTTGAAGCGCATCGGCGAATGGACGATAGAAATCATCAAACGTTCCGACACGGCGCAGGGCTTCGAAGTTCTGCCCCGCAGATGGGTCGTCGAACGTACTTTCGCATGGCTCGGTCGCTGTCGCAGGCTCGCAAAGGATTTCGAGGCGACAATCGCCAGCGCCGTTGCCTGGGCATTCGTTGCGCACATCCGAACCCTCACCCGGCGACTCGCAAGAACTTGAAGTCAAATGCAATCATTATGAGTCGGACACTTAGTCAATATGACCGGCATTACCTTTCGGGTGGATCGGCTCGCCGATCGCGTTTGGCTCCAGATGCCGGCTAAGGCCGCCAGCGGCCGATCGTCAATCTGGAGGGTGATGACGCCGACTATGAGCCGGACCACGACGGCGAGCTGCCGTGCGATCCGGGCGATGGATCAGCGAAGGTGGTCGCTCTGAGAGCGCGCGGCATCGACGTCATTGCCGCTGACGGCCCGTTGTCACTGTCGTAAATCAAATCCGAACATATTGGTGGTGTAGCCCGCCGAGAACTGGGCGACAAAGAATGCTTCCGGCCCGTTCGACGGCGCGAGAAACCGGCGCGTCCTTCTTCAAGGATAGATGCGTGCGTACCTCATTGTAATATTTCAGGTAAGACAACAGTACGTGACGGAGGTGCCGCTCTCCGAACACAACAACGTGGTCAAGGCATTCCCGTCGGATAGAACCGATCAGCCGTTCGGCATATCCATTTTGCCACGGGGAGCGTGGCGACGTTGGTCGGTCGCGAATGCCCATCGATCGAAGTCGTCGGATGAAGACGTTGCCATAGGCCCGATCGCGATCGCGGATCAAATAGTGGGGAGCCCGTTCCCAGCCGAAAGCTTCCGTAATCTGATTTGCAATCCATTCTGCGGTCGGATGCGCTGTGACGCCGAGCCATACGATCTGTCGTCGGCCGTGCCCCACGATCAGCAGTCCATAGAGCAGACGAAACGAGATTGTCGGCACGGCGAACAGATCCATCGCGGCGATGCCGTCGGCATGATTGCGGAGGAACGTCTTCCAGCCTTGGGACGGCGGACCTCTTCGCTTGGCCATATATTTAGCCACGCTCGTCTGTCCGATCGCGATGTCGAGCTTCAGCAGCTCTCCATGGATCCGTGGCGCTCCCCACAGTGGGTTGGCGATGCTCATCTCGTGGACCAGTCTGCGTATTTCCAGCGAAACTGTTGGCCGGCCACCACGAGGTCGCGACTTCCAGCGCCAGTACAAACGGAAGCCCGCACGGTGCCATTTGATTACGGTCCCGGGCCTAACAATCGCAAGCGCATCAAGAACGCGAGGGAAGACGCGATAAAGACCAACGAATACCAATCGGTCGATGGCACCGAAGGTTTGTTTCTTGGGGGCGGTTCGTCGCAGAACAATGATCTGCTGCCGCAACGCTAAAATCTCTGCCTCGATCGCTGCCCGAGACCGAAACAGATCGACAACCGCCCAGACAATGAGCCTGACAAGATCTCTCATTACAGATCAGCATCGCCCGATTCTCGGTCAACCGCCAGCCAATAGGTTTGCGACAGGGACAGGGGGTCAAGGTGGACGGGCTGCTGTTCCACGGCCATCCGGAAGTCGTCGACGCCGACCTCGCGGACTACTTCGATCGTGATTCATACTGCACCCCAGCTTATGAAGTTTGATTGAAGAGGTCTGTTTGAGTGCGGATCACCTTGAGCCGCAAGCCTTTTTTGCGTCCTTGCTTGACATGGACAGCTTGGATCTCACCGCGCTTGACACGCTGCAATATTGTTTGTCTGGAAACGCCTAATAGGCGCATGGTTTGATACCTGGTGAGGTATCCCTGCGGTACTTCTTCGGCGACACGAGCGCGCAAGTCGTCGGTGAGGCGAATGCGCCATGGTGCGCCAGGTGTGATCTGTTCACCAGCGATGATGCCGTCGTTGAGCCAACGATGAATGGTGGATGCCGCAACGCCGAGTGTATTGGCAATTTGTGTGACATTCATCAGTTCTCCATCTGGTGGGTTGGCTGGCCGCTCATAACGAGCGATGTTCCATTGTCGGCGCAAACCACTGACAAGATTCGCAGTGAAGCGATGACCATACGCGGTTCTGCGCTCCTGTCGGTTGAGAATACCGGCTATGACGGCGTCAGGGTAATGAGTTGCTAGACGACGGAGCAGCGCAATGGTGTCTTCATCGGTGCGCACGGCTGCGCGTCGACGCGGTAGGTCGAAATCGATCTCGGTCAGAGCGCTTCCCCGCCAACGCAGCGTCAGATGAGCGCGATGCTGCTCCTTGTGGACCGTGATGATGACTTCCTCAAGTACGGTGCGAAGGAGTTCTTTCTTGTCTCGTGGCAAGGTGGTTGGAGCCCGCCAAACGGTGGACAAGTCAGTACCCAGAGCGAGCAGGCGGCAACGCTCATTGGCGCTGAGCGTCTTCGGTCGCAATGCTTCGCGATGGGCAAGCTCGGCCTTGGCCCTATCGAGTTCGCGCAGGGCTTTCTCCCACTCAGCCTCGAGACCGCGGGCGACAAGACGATTATCAGGGTCGACGGCGCGATAGCGACGCTCGGCGCGTTGCGTTTCATAGCTTGCCCGTTCCACCGTGAGACGCCATTGCGCGAGCGCACCGTCATGGTCGGCTTCGAGCCGCTCGGCCGCGGCAATTGCCGCCTCGACACCGATGGGCGCGAGCGCGGCGAGCACGGCCCGTTCAACCGCTTCGTCAACTTGCAACGCACCGATGGTAAGGCAGTAGACGCCGCGACCATTGGTGATGTCCTTGCCGGCGCAATGATAGCCTGCGGATGCAGTGCGACCCGTGTAGTGAGTACGCAACTTACGACCGCAACGTCCACAGACTGCGATGCCTTGCAGCAGGGCAGTTCCTTCTCTCACGGCACCGCTACCTGATTGATGCGGCGTGGATGAGTGTTGGCGGTGATCCGCGCGCGATTAGCCTCATAGGTGTTCCAATCGATAAAGCCCTCATGGTGGTTCGGGATGAACACCTGCCATTGCGCGCGCGGCAGTTTGCGCGCGCGCTTCTTGCGTACGCCGGAAGCGTCGAGGGTGATCTCATGACGGCTCTTGCCATATGCGTAGGCGCCTGCGTAGACCGGATTGGTGAGGATATGATAGACGGCGATGTAGCTTGGGTCGACCCAGCGGATTTTAGCGCCGTAGTGCATCCGCAGGGGCATACACAGACCCTCGCTACGGAACCATAGCCAGACGCGACGTACCGATCCCAGCTCGGCGAAGCGAGTAAAGACGGTCTGGATGGCGGCGCGCACGGATTCGTCGGGGTGGAGGCAGACCTCGCCATCCTGCTCGCCCCAGACGAAGCCCACGGGAAGATTGCGACGCAGTTCGCCGCGTGCGGCCTTGTTGCGGATCCCACCGAGCAGACGTGCCCGTAGCACATGCAGTTCCGCTTCGCTCATGGTGCCCGGATGATAGACGCCATCGGCATCGCCGATGAGGGTGTCGGTGATTCCGCAGAGATCCAGGAGGCGATACCAGTCGGCATTGTTGCGCGCGAGCCGCGAGACTTCGAGGCCGAGTACAATGCCGACATGGCCGAGAGCGACTTCGGCAGTAAGTCGGGCAAAGCCATTGCGCGCCACGACACCGGATCCGGAAACGCCAAGATCTTCGTCGATAACGACAACTTGCTGAGACGGCCATCCAAGTGTGGTTGCTTTGGAGGCCAGCGCATATTGGCGTTGCGTCGACTCTCGATTGTGCTCGACTTGAGCGGGTGTGGATTGCCGCAGATAGATGCAGGCAGCGCGGCAAAGATGCGAAGCGCTGATCTTTGAGAGATCATTCATCCGTCATCTCCGTCTGTTCGGCGGCTTTGACGACTTGAGTGATCAAGCGGGCCAGAGTGCTGAGAGCCTCGGCGCGTGCTTCGGCGTCGAGCTGTTGGCTCCGCTGCGCCGCAGGGGGAAGTTCGAGAAACGCCAGGGTTCGTTGCGCAGGAGCGGGAGGTTCGTGAATAGGCAGGGTCCGTTGCATCAAAACTCTCCTCATCGGCCGCTGGCTTTGGCTGAGGAATCGGGCAGCGGCCCAGGAGAGCGTCGACGATCGCCCGCGCATGAAGCAAATCGGTCAATGGCGCGAGGCAGCGCTCACCGTGTCCCGACCCAGATGTGGAAGGTTCGTCAACAGCTTGTGTTGTTGCTTTCCAATCAGTCCAGCCCGCGGGAACGAGCGAGCGGCTGCCATCTGGAAGCACTACCAGCAGCAGCAGCAGAGTGCCGCGGCGCTTGACGGTGCCCATAAGTTGCAATGAGCGGCCCTCAAACGGATGCCGCTCACGCTGGATCGTCACCGAACCCGAAAGGTTGCGGAGATGGGTAGTATGTGACGCTTTCCTTCGGAAGCATCCCCCATGCCGAGCTTCTAAAGTCGGTGGCGCGCCGGATCGTGGATCGGCGCGTGCTGCACCTGATCAAGATGTGGCTGGAATGCCCCG
Organism: Bradyrhizobium erythrophlei; assembly: GCA_900129675.1. Lineage (GTDB taxonomy): Bacteria > Pseudomonadota > Alphaproteobacteria > Rhizobiales > Xanthobacteraceae > Bradyrhizobium > Bradyrhizobium erythrophlei_A. Next base: position 6,996,096 of record FSRD01000001.1, read on the forward strand.
TGGAAGAAACCGACGATCGAGGAAGGAAGACACGTACGACCGAGGCCCGGGATATTCACTTCCAGTATTGGCACGAACGGACCAAACGTGTGAGCCTCTTCACATCGAAGCTGTTCACAAAGGAGTGCTTTGCTCAAATGTGACGGATGATTTGACTGCAAAGCGCGTTCAACTCTTCAAGATGGAGTTGATCTTCAATTCAGACGAGCAGAGCCCTGTCAGGGCTAAGTATCATGCCGCCGCTTCGGCACGGGATTGAAACCGCGATTCTTGGGCGCGGTACGAATGGTCACTGGTCTCGTATCTTCATTTTTTCATCTTGCTGTCATCAGCCGCGGTATTTGCTGAAGCTTTGGGGCCTGCTGGTCCTTTCGCGGCAGGACCAAGCACATCGAATAACACGGCGACCTGACCGGCCTTTTCGAACTCAAGTGTCATCGATATCTTGGTTCCCTTCTTCAGTTGACTCTTGAGTTTAAGCAACCCGAGGCGATAGCCTCCCGGTGCCAACACCACCTTCTCGCCAGGGGAAATTCCTAATCCCCCGTCAACGGGTTTCACCTGCATTCCGCCCCCGACCATGCTGATCTGTTCGATCTGAACTTTTTCCGCGACGTCCGAGGATCCTCCGACCAGGCGATCAGCGGAGGCGCCCTTGTTTTCGATCGTCATGTAGCTGCTGGCTGTCTCTGCGCCGCGCGGTGCTGCGCGGCTCCAAGGCTGTGAAATCACCAGATCGCCTGCCTTCACCTCTTGCGATTGGGCAGGTTGGCTGTTGAGCGCGCCGACAAGGAGCATGGAGACAAAGAGATATGTGCCAAATTTCAATTTCTCCTCCATTTACGTCAGCCTCCATCGCCCAGAAGTGTTGCCGGATGCATGATGCCAAGTTCGCCGCCGATTGCAATGATCGCTCATCATTGTCGCCAAGATCATGACTACCGCTCTTGGCGCCTTTGAGAAATGCCACCGGACAGTGGAAATGCCAGTCTATCGGGAAGAGAGGAAATTGTCGGTACACGCTCGAGACGGCGTAATTACCTCGGCTGGGCTTGCGAAAATTCCCGTCTGAAGCTTCTTTGACCACTTCCGACGCCAACTTGAGCCGGTTCGATTCCAGTCGTTTAACGCGGGTAAGTTTGCGTGAGTTTCCTTGATTTGGTGGTGCTTCAGCGGTTTTCCGGCCGCAAACGCTCAGCAGCCTGCGCCAGCCGATTGACGGTTATCCTTGCTTGCGAGGGGGAGATCGATACTATCACTGTGGTACGGCGAGTAGACACCACCTCTGCTGACAGGCCAATGAATTCGATTTCCGATCGTCTCTCGGGAACGGCGGCTGCGGATACAATCGATGCGCGCTCGCATGATGCGGTGCCGAATCGACCCGTCCTGGCCAGGACTTTTGCGCTTCCCGCCGCCGGCGCGCGCGAATTGCGGCTGGATCTGTTTCGTGGTCTGGCACTCTGGCTGATTTTCATCGATCACGTATCACCCGACCTGCTGAGCTGGTTCACGATCCGCAACTACGGGTTCAGCGATGCCGCAGAGATTTTCATCTTCATCTCCGGTTACACCGCGGCGTTCGTTTACGGCCGTTCGCTCCTGGAGTCCGGTTTCGTGATTGCGGCCGCGCGCATTCTGCGAAGGGTCTGGCAGATTTATGCCGCCCACATGTTGCTATTCACGATCATGGTTGGGGAAGTCTCCTTCGTCGTCATCAGTCTAGGTAAGCCGTTTTACGCCGAAGAAGTGGCGGTCACCGATTTCTTCAAGCAGCCCGGCATTGCCATGGTTCAGGCGCTGCTGCTGAGGTATCGCCCGTTGAATATGGACGTCCTGCCGCTTTATATTGTGCTGATGGCTTGTCTGCCGTCGATACTGCTGCTGATACGGTGGAGCGCCAATCTCACACTGGCGATGTCGGTCGCACTTTACGTGGCCTCCTTGCGGTACGATCTGCACTTCACTGCCTATCCGAACGGTTTCTGGTCCTTCAATCCATTTGCGTGGCAAATGCTGTTCGTGTTCGGCGCCTGGTGCGCGCTCGGCGGCGCCAAAAGGATATCGCCCGTTCTGTCTTCACCGATCACGCTGTGGATTGCGTTTGCCTATCTATTGTCGGCGTTTTGCGTCACCCTGACCTGGTACTTCCCGCAAATGGCCTACCTTATGCCGCACTGGCTTGAACAGCTGATCTATCCCATAAACAAGACTGATCTGGACGTCCTCAGGTTCGCGCACTTCCTGGCACTGGCGGTAATTGCCGTGCACTTCGTGCCGGCAGGGTGGCCCGGCCTGACATCGCCCTGGCTCGGGCCCATGATTCTCTGCGGGCAAAATTCGCTGGAGATATTTTGTCTCGGGGTAGCCCTGGGATTCACGGGGTATTTCGTGCTGACGGAGCTCTCCGCCGGCCTCGTCCTGCACGTGCTGGTCGGTATTTGCGGAATCCTGATAATGTCCGCCGTGGCATGGCTGTTTTCATGGTCCAAGCGCAACCTTGACAAAAACGGCCCGCGAACCGGGACCACCGGTGGCAACGTTTTGGCCAGGGCGCCCGAATGAAGCCCGGTCGGGGTGCCGCCAGCCTCCTTCGACGCGCTGCCGCCGGTCCCGCAAAGCCGGATGGGCAATTGTCCGTTGACTCAACCAGTCCTCGCTGAAGGTCGCAAGAATTGATGCACTGCGGGGATGCCGACCCTGCGCCAGTCCACCGATTCACCTTCCCCCTCGCACCGAAACAATGATTGCGGCGTCGCCGGTTCCGGATATTCTGTGCAAAGGGGCGGTGTTCGTTTTCGCGGTTTGACCAGTTGGTCATTTTGCGGAACTGAAGAGACTTCGATTACGACAATTCTGCATATGAACAGTAAACCGTACGGTACTGACAAGTTTCGGCGGCGCGATTTTGCAGACTTCATCAGGCAGTACCGGCGCATCACCGGATTCGACGACGAGCGGATCGAAACGGACAAGCACATGGAAAATCGGGACAACGCCTTTTTTTCGGTTGCGGTCGAGCGCGACCTGCGGCTCGATCTTTTTCGCGGCCTCGGGCTGTGGATGATCTTCCTCGATCACATTCCGGATGACGTCGTCGCCTGGCTGACCCTGAAGAATTACGGCTTCAGCGATGCCGCCGAATTCTTCGTTTTCATATCCGGCTATCTAGCCGGCTACATCTACGGTCCGATCATACTTGGAGGCAACTTTATCGCTGCCGCCAAGCGGCTGTGGACACGCGTCTGGCAGATGTACGTTGCCCACATCATGTTGTTCCTGCTCTTCACGGCGCAGATCTCGCGCACGGTAAGGAAGTTCGACAACCCGATGTATGCAGATGAATTCAACGTTCACAATTTTCTCGAGCACCCCGACATCCTGATCGGACAGGCGCTCACACTCCGCTACAAGCCGGTCGACCTCGACGTGCTGCCGCTCTATATATCGCTGCTCGCCATTACACCGCTGGTGCTGTGGTGCATGGTGCGCCGACCGAACTGGACCCTGTTTGGCTCGGTCCTCGTGTTCATCGGGGCGCGGATGTTCGACTGGAATCTCACGTCCTATCCGCCCGGAACGCACTGGTACTTCAATCCGTTCGCCTGGCAATTGATGTTCTTTTTCGCGGCATGGTGTGGCGTTGGAGGCGTCGCCAAGCTGCAGGGGCTGATCCAATCGCGCGTGGCGCAGGCGGTTGCGCTTGCCTGGATAGCGTTTGCTCTATTCATCGTCATGACCTGGCACAGCGCTTTCCTGGAATCGCTGATTCCGAAATGGATGATCAAGGCGATCTATCCGATCGACAAGACCGACCTAGATATGTTGCGCTTCACGCACTTTCTCGCCTTGGCGCTGCTGGTTGCCCGGTATTTTCCGCGCAGGTCTGAAATACTCAGCTCCAAATGGCTGCGTCCGTTGATTCTGTGCGGTCAGCATTCGCTTCCGATTTTCTGCTTCGGCGTGTTCCTGTCCTTTGGAGCGCACTGGGTCCTGGTTCAATACTCGCATGGCTTCGCGATGCAGCTGCTGGTCAGCTTTAGTGGCATGCTGATCATGACCGGGCTCGCATGGCTACTTGACCGGTCCGACAAGGTCCCCAGTCTGTTCGTCGATGCGAGCGGCGTCGGCCTGCCGGAGGCGGCGACCAAATCGGGCACCGCATGATGCGGCGTTCAGGACAGCCGGAAGATCCTGCGGCAGCATTGTAACGGCTGCCGCGCGACGGCAAGTGCCGTTACGATCGCGTCGTGAGACGAGAGCCGGAGGGGTCGGAAATCCCGATTTCTCGGTATCAATGCGATGCCGCTCGCCTCGCCATTGTCTCGGGCGGGTTAGGCGCCCGGAGATCCTTGATGTAGGCGATCACCACCCCGAGCCGTTCGACGGTTCCGATGATCCTGCCGTCGACATCCTCATCGCAATTCAACTGTGTCGGGGCGATGAAGAAGTCGGACTCGCTCCATTCTTGCTTGAAGTCCCATTTTAGCTGAGGAAGCGTGACCGCCTTCTCGAAGGGAAGGCGCTCTCCGCACACCGCGACGGAGTAGACCTGCGTCTGCCAGTGCGTATCGCCCGGCTCGGTGCGCCGTAAATAGGCTTCCAGCTGATGGATGGCTTCGGGCATGCTCCCGAACCAGTAATCGAGATCGTATCGTCGTGACGCTCCTTCGAGACCTCCGACCAGTGAGTTGTAATACAGGTACTCGTAGGGATGCAGCCTGACCAGGGTCGCCGCGTCCCACAGCAGGCATGTCGCCATGATCGCGAGCCCACCGGAGACGACCGCGCGCCCGCGGGCTTGCAGCGCCGCAAGCAACTTGTCGAGGCCAATACCAGACAGGACCGCAAGGACCGGGATCAAGAACAGGAAATGGCGCAACCCCGTGAAAGCCGGGCCCTGCCAAATCACCTGGCAGGCCAGCGGAAAAAGTACGATCAGCGAGAGCAGGGTGATCTCCCTTTGCTGCTGACCAGAAACCGATGCGCGCGGCAGCAGTTGTGCGGATACCATCGTCAACGCCGCACCAAACAGCATCAGCAACGGCACACGGATCATGATGTAGATCGGCATGTACAGCCGCGGCACGTCAGCCATCCTGTAGATCCGGCCGGTCATGACGGTCCGGATGCCGTAGTTGAACTCGGAGAATGCGAGCAGACCACGGAACGGATTGAGCGGCGCCAGCGCCGCCCAAGGCCAGGCGAGAATCATGATGACATAGGCAAGCATCAGTGCAGGCAATACCTGCAGCATCGATTTGACCGCGAAGGACGATAACGCGCGGCCGTGGCGAGGCCACGGACGCGGCAGATGCAGGGCAATCGCAAAGCCGACGTAAACTACCAGTAGCAAGCCGATGACCCGGATGCCGAGCGTTGCTCCCGCCAGCAAACCAAATAAAACAATGTCGATGGCGCGGGGAGACGGCAACCGCCGCGCGATGCGGATCAGAAACAGGGTCGCAGCCATCATCGCCGCGGCGAATGGAATGTCCTTGGTATGGTTGAACATCGAGCCATACCACGCGCCGCACAGCGTCAGGCTGATCGCTGCGATCAGGCCTGCGCGCGGGCCTGCAATCAATCGCGCGGTCGCCGCAGCCGCGCCGATACCGCCAATGCCGACCAGCGCGCACAGGATATGACGCAGGTCGTAGGGATCGATCGGAACCACATGACTAAGCGCGATGGCAATGATGTCGAACAGGCCGCCATAGAGATAAAGGTTCTGGAAGCTGAAGAGAGCCTGGTCCCTGAAGCCGCTCCTATAATAGCCGATGATCAATTCGCCGTAGCGATGCTGCACGCCTTCATCGTTGGAGATCGCGTAGTCCTTGTAAGTGGCAAGCGCGATGACGACGAGCGCGGTCAGGAACACGACGGTGACGATATCGCAGGGCTCAAAACGCGCCTTCCATGTCATCGCGCTACAGGAGGTCGAAGCTCTCTTCACAATGCCGGGAATGTATGACCCAACTAGCTTCAGCTCGCTCATCATTCTCTCGGATCTGATTCTCGACACGGACACAAAACGGGAGCGCCTCCATCCACGTTAGTCGCCTGGAAAAGCGCGAGTCAATCTTTCCCTGTGTGTACCGAAAACCTAATCCGAGTTGATGAGGTGATGGAATCGCTTAAGCTGGCGGAATGATCGGGCTGTTCTGTTTCGTTCTGGCCGTCCTGGCCTCGCCATTCAAGTCGAAGTTGCAGCTTGAAGCTGAGAACGCGGTGCTTCGACATCAGTTGATTGTCTTGAAGCGCAGGCCGCATGGTCGCGTCCGGCTCACGAACCATGATCGCTGGTTCTTTATCCAGCTGTATCGCTGGTTTCCAGCAATCCTGAAGGTTCTCACAATCGTCCGGGCCGAGACGCTCGTGTGTTGGCATCGGGGCGGCTTTCAGCGCTACTGGCGTTGGAAGTCTCGTCCACGGGGAGGGCGGCCACAAATCGAGACGGAGCTGCGCGCGCTGATCCGGCGGATGAGCGTCGAAAATCAGCTTTGGGGAGCACCGCGTATTCATGGCGAACTGCTCAAGCTTGGGTTTGAGGTCGCGCAGTCGAGCGTTGACAAGTACATGGTCAAACGGCGAGGGCCACCCAGCCAGGGATGGCGGACCTTCTTGCATAACCACGCGCCGGACATTGCCGCCATGGACCTGTTAGTTGTTTCGACCATCGGTTTCGACCTGCTCTATGCTTTCGTCATCGTCCGGCTCGGCCGCAGAGAGCTCATCTGGATCAACATCACGGCACATCCAACCGCCGAATGGGTCGCGCGTCAAATCACGGAGGCATTCCCCTGGAACGAGGCTCCGCGCTACATGATCCGGGACCGTGATCGCATCTACGGTGCGGTCGTCAGACGCCGACTGCGTGCCATGGGCATCCGAGACAAACCTATTGCACCGGCCTCACCCTGGCAGAACGGCTTTGCCGAACGGCTGATCGGATCGATCCGGCGTGAGTGTTTGGACCACATCATTGTCTTAGGCGAGGCACATCTGCGCCGGCTTCTGAAATCTTACGCTCGCTACTATAATGAGACGCGCACGCACTTGGCCTTGGACAAGGATGCGCCCCTGTCGCGCACCGTGAAGAGGGCAGGGCGCATTCTTTGCCGCCCAATCCTGGGTGGATTGCACCACGAATATGTTCGGATTTGATTTTCGACAGGCACAGCGGCAGTCTGATCGGAGCAGCGCGGCGCTTCGGTCTGTCGGCCTCCATGGCCGGCAAGCATGTCTCCGCGATCGAAGCGGATCTTGGGATTCGTCTCATGCAGCGGAGCACCCGTCAGCTCAGCCTGACCGATGCGGGCCGCGCCTATTACACGCGCTGCAAACGTATCCTGGAGGAAGTCGACGATGCGAACCGCGAGGCCAGCGATGCGCAACAGGCCGTTCGCGGTGTGCTGCGTGTCGCTGTGCCATCGACCTTCGGCGCTATGCATCTGGGCGGCGTCCTGGCCCGCTATCTCGAGCAGCACCCTGCAGTCGCTGTCGAAGTCATGCTCAGCGATCGCTATGTCGACCTTCTCAGCGAGGGGATCGACGTAGCGATTCGTATCGGCCGCCTTCTCGACTCCGATCTCGTCGCAAGACGACTGGCACCTTGCCGCATGGTGTTCTGTGCATCGCCCGATTTCATCAAGCGATACGGCATGCCAAAGAATGTTGAAGAACTGCGCCGTGCGCCTCGGCTGGCCTTCAGCGAAGCCGTCTCGGCGGGCGATTGGACGCTGACGGATCCGGAAGGTATGTCTCATGTGATCGACGGTCCGGTTCGCATGGCGGTGAACAACACGCAAATGCTTCTTGCGGCCGCTCGCGCCGGAGCTGGCGTCGCCTATGGTCCGACTTTCGTGTTCGGCGAACGGATCGCAGCCGGAGACCTGATCGCTTTGCTGCCCGACCATCGCACTTCCGAGCTAGCAATCCACGCGTTGTACCCAAGCGCGCGCAACATCTCGCTAAAGGCCCGCCGCTTCATCGACCACCTCATCGCGAGCTTCGGAGCCGAGCCGCCCTGGGATCGAGCGCCGACGCCAGACGGGGCCAGAGTCTAAGCTGCTCACGCGGCGTGCTTGGGAGTTTCGGTCTTGATCAATCTGGTCGTCCGGAGCGCACCGCAATGTCAGTTCTTTGCCCAAAGCGGCGGTCCCGAAATGTCTGCTCTCGCGCGGCTGTTGGGGGCTAAGCGGAAATCAGCCCCCGCTCTGATTTATGTGTGCAAACCGGCTGAAGTGGTGGGCAATTTTGCCTAGCCTAATCTTCCTCAATCAAGGGGACAAGGCGTCGAGATCGTTGGCCGATTTCGCGCCGCAGCGATATTGCTGGCTGTCGTCGCCCCGGCAGAGCTGGGTATTCTCGGGCGCGTCGATGAAACTAGCGAAGTTACGAGAGCGCCAGTTTGACTTCGGGGATATGGCTGCCGCTAGCGCAGTGCTGTGCCCCGGCCATCGCGTTGTTGTTCGCGTTGTCAACCTTCATCTGCGTAACTGCAATGAGCGCGTCTATGCCAGCAAAGCCTCCGCTGACTGACTCAAGCTCATCCGTGCTCAGTTCTCTAATTTCGTTGCTCATTGACCTTCTCCGTTTGTGATACCGACGAGCTAGACGACCGATTCCATGAAACCGGCATCGATGAAGCGCGAACCATGGAACCGGAAGGATGTTGGCGGATTCCTCGTTTGAGAAGAGCTGAACGAGGAGAGACATCATGGCGACATGGCGACAAGCGCTTGAGGTGGCGATGACGGATGAGGAGGTCGCGCGGTTGGTGGCCCTTTCGCGGTCTCGAACCGAGCCGGCGAGCCGGGTGGAGCGTGCGCAAATGCTTCTGGCTTATCGCGAGAACCCATCTTTTTTTGCCGTGGGACAACGGTTGGGCGTGCATCATCAGACGGTCCAACGCTGCATCGAGCGGGCACTGGCCTATGGGCCATTGATGGCGCTTGATGATCGCCCCCGACCGGGCAAGGAGCCATCGATTACGCCGGAGGCCAAGGCCTGGCTGGTGTCGTTGGCCTGTGACAAGGCCAAGGATCACGGCTATCCGCACGAGTTGTGGACGACGCATCTGCTGGCGCGCCATGCGCGTGAGCACGGGGCGGCGGCGGGACACGGATGTCTCGCCAATCTTGTCCAAGGCACGGTGTGCAAGATTCTCGGCCAGGAGGAAGTCAAGCCGCATAAGGTGCGTTACTATCTGGAACGCCGCGACGCCGAGTTCGAACAGAAGATGGCGGAGGTCCTGTGCGTCTATCGCGAGGTTCAGGTCCTGAAAAAGGCCGCGGCCAAGGCGAAGAGCAAGCCTAAGAAACCGGGCAAACCGGTAGCGATCGTCTCCTACGATGAGAAGCCGGGAATCCAGGCGATCGCGACCACATCGCCGGATTTGCCGCCCGTGCCTGGCACCTACGCGACATTCTCGCGCGATCATGAGTACAAGCGCCATGGCACGCTCAGCCTGCTGGCTGGGATTGACCTGCTCACCGGCAAGGTCCACGCCCTGGTCAAAGACCGCCACCGCAGTCGCGAGTTCATTGAATTCCTCAAACTTCTCAATGCCGCTTACCCGGCCGGTACAGCGATCAAGCTGATCCTGGACAACCACTCGGCACATATCTCCCGAGAAACCCAAGCTTGGCTCGCTACTCAACCGAGCGGCCGCTTCGCGTTCACCTTCACGCCCAAACACGGCTCGTGGCTCAACCTCATCGAGGGCTTCTTCTCCAAGTTCGCCCGCTCCGTCCTGCGCCACATCCGCGTAGCATCAAAACAGGAACTCAAGGAACGCATCATGTTCGGCATCAAGGACGTCAATCGGCATCCGGTTATCCATACTTGGTCTTACAAACTCGCCGAGGCCGCCTGATATGATTCGAACCAAGGAAACGCTGACCTAGCCTTCGTTTCGAAAGCCAACCGTGCGCTGGATCACACAAAGAAAACCCGCCTTGCGTCTGCATTATTGAGGTGCGTGATGCACGATCCCAACCTGTTTTCCGATGGCGACATCATCGTCTGCTACGGCCGGGGTGAAGCTTACCGACAAACACCTCGCCTCCACAATCCATTGAATTGACGACTAGATTTTCGCATGGCTGGCTCGGCGCGAGCGACGCAGGCGCCACCGCCATGTCCGTTGTTGGGGGCAGAGCGGAAAACATATGCTCCCATTGAGCTTTTCGGCTTTTGACCCACGGACATCCAGACGAGTACCGATGAGGCTTGGGCCGACAACAAGCTTTCAGCTTCGGCGGTTTTTTTTGGAACAAAAACAATCATGGTCTGTTAGCTGAGATTCCCTCAAACCAAGGGAGCACGACCATGAAACTTGCGACAATAGCATTGGCTTCTGCGTTCGCACTCTCAAGCACGTTCGCATTTGCAGCCACAAGTCATCATAAGTACAAGTCGGGCGTCAGGACCCACCAAGGTACGGTCGGCATGGGGCGTTCGATGAACAGGACCAACCAAGGTACGGTCGGCATGGGGCGTTACGGAGGCAGCGCGAACGACAGAGGCGGCTTGGTAGGCGGCTCGGACGCCGGTACCTACAGGCCCTAAGAGTAAGCGCCGCGTTTCTGCGGGGCAGTCATCGGCTGACAGTCAAAACGTCGCTTTTGACCCATAGCGGCGGTACGTCAATTTTCATGGCCAGCTTTCTGAGGGCCGGCGGTCTCCCAGGCTTCGACCGGCTTGTTTCTGAAGGTGCGGTGAGGCGCCACTTGGCGAGTGCTGGAAGAGCAGTCCCTTAGATTCATAAGCGCGTCGCTGACCGTCCGGCCCAATTGCACAATCGCTTCGTCGGTGAGGATCGATCTCGCGCTTCCGAGCCGGTCGACGTTGACTTTCAGGACGGTCAGCGCCTCCTTCAGTTGCGTGATCTCGGATTGAAGGGCTGGGTGTTCTCCTGCCTTAATCTCCCGAAGCTCGTTGCCAAGCGTGCGGACTTCCGCCGTCAGGTTTCGGAGATTCGCCAGCACGTCTTTCGACGGCAGATCGACTTTCGACAATACGGCCTCAGTCATCGTTGCGACGACGTTTTCGGCAAAATGGTCGATGCGCGCAATTGCGACCAGCGCAAGAATCGCGGCGACGATAACCAGGATCGCTGTCGCATTGATCAGCGCCAGCAGCAACTGCCCAGGAAGCCTCCACAATCGCGCGGAAATCCCATTGCGATCAGGCTCGGCCATGTTTACCTCCTGTAGTGCCCCGCTCTTGCCTCCCGCGTCGTCCGGCGCGGTGGTGGCCGCGACCACACCGACGCGCCGCATGAGCTTACCTGCGCGCTTCTAGCGGCCACGTTGTTGTCGCACCGCCAAGATTCGTAACGAATTCCCGCCACCGCATGGACCAATCCCCAAGGGGTACGGGACGGCGTGTCAAAGTTCAGCGCGGAAATACTATCAGACTTCCCTGCAAAAGGATGCGAATGCCAGGCGGTCCAACCGTCCGAGGCATGGGGGGTGATGACCGCTCCTGGCACAACTCGGACATGCCGCCGTGGTCGCTCTATGTCCGTTGTTGGGGGCAGAGCGGAAAACATATGCTCGCATTGAGCTTTTCAGCTTTTGACCCTGGCTGTGTGAAAACGTGAAATCTAGCGAACGCTGGAGAATCTACTTCTCAGATCACGCGGCACTGGAGCTCAGTATGCTCTCCGTAGTCTCAGAAGCGGCGTCAGAAGGAATGCTTTTCTCTGCGATTTGCGCGCCGTCGCGTTTTCACACAGCCAAGACCCCTAGCGGACATTAGCACTGATAGAGATGCCTCGGCGGTTGGCAGCAATTCTGGCGGCCGACGTCGCCGAGTACAGTCGGCTAATGGGAGATGACGAGGAAGGTACGCTTGCCGCGCTCAAGGCGTGCCGACGTCACATCGCCGGCATGGCCTTCTCGCTACGAGATGCCTTCACGGAAACAGAAAAGAGGCGATCGTCGCATCTATCACCCTTGCAACCGGGAAGATCGACGCGTCGTTCGCGAATGGTTGGTTCTGAAACACCACGACGAACAGCCGGTTCGTTGCATTCTCCCGGACGATCAGCGCCTCGGACGCAACCGAAAAACCAGCATTGACCGGTCCAAGACCGATCTTGCTATGGAGCGTGACATACTGAACAGAGGTGTCCCGGTTGAGAAAGAGATGCAGGTTGATAACGGCCTGCTGCAGGAGATTGAGCATGGCGGCATCGCTGGCCGGATCGACCAATTGCGAATCAACAAGCAAGGTAAAGAGCTTCGCCATCTGATATGCGCTCGTGCCTTGCGCCGTCGGTCCGTCATTGCTGCACGGGATTCGCTGCGGCGGGAATCCAATGCCGAAATCGCCGCAGAGCCATACTCCGAGATCGGTGTCGGCATCGAAGAAATTCGCCTCCGACGCGGCGGTTGTGATGTAGCCGAAGCCCAGGCGCTGGACGCATCGACCGGCAGATGCATTGTCGCCGTTGGCAATAGCGGCAAACAGATCTCCAAAGAATGCCTGCGAGAAGTTCACAAGATTGGTGGCCGGATCATAGGCGAAGATTTGATCATATTTTGGCAGGAGGTGGAGATCGGCGAGAGCGGCAAGCCTCGGCAGACGGTTTGTCCGAATGACATCATCGAAATTATTACGCAGTGCCTGAAAGGCATCCGCTGGCGCAGTTCCCGCCAATGCTTCGTTGCAGGCCTTCCGTAGCTCGAAGGCCGCATACATCGCTGCGACCTTCAACAAGCTCGCCGAATAGCACTCGATAAATTCCAGCCGGCCGGCGTAACCGCGGCTCCCATCCGGATTGATGTCGACGATTGCGATCGGCGCACCATTCGGAGGATTGGGCGTCGACGCTATCGCCGTATCCAGCGCCAGTTGCAGCGCTGCGTTGTGGACGAGCGGATCATTCTTCGCATCCGGAAATGGCCTCATGCTGACCCTCCACATCATCCTTTAGAAGTGCAACTTAACTTGATTCAAAATATCAACCATACCCCCGAGCCGGCGGGCGACCGGTTACTCGGGCCAGGGATCTGTGGGCCAGACGCTGTCGAAGACCAGTCCGCTCGAACTTTCCCCGGTGCCCGCCGATTTCTCCCGGCGCACCCAGCTGTGCCACGACCCGTCGAACCAGCGCGCCAGCATCGGTCGGCGCAGCACGTACGCGCCCTCGCGAGGAACCTCCTCCTCGTGTAGCCAGAGGTTGGGATTGATCAATCGCCCCTGCTGGGCCGCCGTAGCCTCCGGCGCATTGATCTGCGCGAGACTGAAATGAATGACCCCCGGCTTCTCCGCGACGGGCACCAAGGGGAACCAGTAGTCAGGCACCTCGGTCTGCACGCGGTAAGCAGGCACGGTATGGTGCTCTGGCGCGGCGGGCTCGTGCATCCGAAACCACATGTCGCGGCAATCCACCGGTTCCGCTTTGACATCTCCCTCACCCCACAAGCCGGGGGGGGGGGCGAACTGGGGCGACGTCTTACCTCAAATGCTCGTTGTGAAGACGGTGTCGAACCTGAACGTAAGAAACTCCTTGCCCGAAGTCCGGGGGGCCCCGCCAGCCTTGCGGCCTCCAGAAACGTTCTCTAGTTCGTCCAGGTTCAGTTCTCGGTTTTGGATCATTTGCTCATCATTAAAGCGGATCATGACTCTCTCCCTTCGAGTTTACCTGAGGCTTCCAGCGTTTGCTGCCACCATTACATCTGTGTTGTGAGGCTAGGTTGTTCGCTCCGCCGGCACTGTGATCCAAGTCACGCGCCCCACGGGTCCGGCAATCGGCGGGTAAGCGCGCGGCGGCGCGGGGCTGTTAGTCGTTGAGGTGACGACATCGACACGCGTATTGATCACGGCGGTTGGACAGCTCACATAGGGCATCGTCGCTCTTGAAGCGCTATCTGCGAACGCCTCCTAGTTGAAACTGACGCAAGCTCTTTGCGACTTGCTCGCAACAGGTGCATAGCGATCCGCGTCGTAGCGCTACAGATACTTCGCGATCAACTTGAAGTCCCTGAGCGCAGCCTGTCCTTTCGAGCCGGACGCCTTGAACGATTGCTCCAGGCTGTGGCTCACGTGATCGTGTATCAATGCCTTTTTGGCGCTTTCAATTGCGCTCTCCACGGCCTGCAGCTGTTGAGCGATTTGAGCGCAGGGCCGGCCTTGTTCAATCATTTCAATGATTGTTTCGAGGTGGCCATTGGCACGTTTCAGACGTCGGGCAATCGCAGAATGCGGGTGGTCCATGAAATCCTCCTAACCTCCGGGGAGGATATCAGCCATCCTCCCGGCAGGATACAGAAAATCGCTTGACACCATGAAAGGTCAGGCGTACGTGCCAATCGTTGTCTGGAACAGATGTTCAAGACAAGGCGTCAACCCTAACGACGAGCATTCTCGAACAACACATGGGCAGTACCACCTTTGGCAACGCCAACCCGGCGACGATGATCGGGCTCGCGATGCCGCAAGACATCAGGATCAATCGCGACGGCTGTGGCCGGGTGAGGGTTGTTGGTCGCGTGTTTAGCTGACCGTCTGCTGCTCACCGGCCTGCCGCGCAAAGCGGACGTGGAGGTGAGCGATGTTCACAAGACTCGCTAAATTCCGGCTTGTTCAGCTATGGCGCACCGCGCCGGGGCCGCGCGAAGCCGTGTTTTCCAAAGACATGTTCTCAGCAGGCGCGTTTTCCAGAGACATGCATTCCAATGACAACCTGCCGGGCTTTCGCCGTCCGGCGGCAACGGGCGAGCGTCGGTCTCCATCCCCGGCGCTCGCCTGTCATTGGGTCGATCGCAACGGCCGGCTGGAATGCCGCTGGCTGGCCGAGCCCAACGACGATGCGCCGCTCGGCGATGTCGTCGAATACGAACACCGCACGACAGGCCGCGTGTCCGGCCAGCCGTCGATGCAACCGCGTGGCCGCGCCCAGACGCTGGCCGGATAAGCAAAGGACCAAACATGGACGAAGGACCTAGTTGTCCCGCCGCCCACCGGTCCGGTGCCGCGACGGGAGCCCCCTTGGGGAACAACCACACTGAGTTTCGCAAGGCCGTGATTCAATCCGGTCGAGGTGGCGTGGGCGTCTAGCTCCTCCGCTCACCTCGTGCCGCGGATTGCCGGCATCGAGGTGACTATCGGAGGCAGAGGATGACCGACGCCGCTAAACTTTCTGATCTGAAATATCCCGATTTGCAGGGCGATGGGTCTCGCCAGAGCAAGACACGTCGTCACCGTGGCAGCCTGCGCCAGACCCGCACCTTGCGTGCGCAAGCCTCCGCATCGTCTCCGTGCGAGACCGAAAGCCCGGTGGTGCCGGATTCACTTTCCGGCATTGCGGCACCAGGCCTGCAGCCGGGCGAACTCGATCGCCTCTATCGATCGCTTGCAGAGGTAACGCCAGAGAATCATCCACGCACGGCGCGACTGCTCGCTTCGAGCACCCGCAAGATCGCGCAAAAGGTCATCGAGGAAGCCGGGGAAGTGGCGCTCGAGGCGGTCAAACATCACGATCGAGGCATCGTTCGCGAGAGCGCCGATCTGCTCTACCACCTCGTCGCGCTGTGGCATCGCGCCGGCATCGATCCGGCGGAGGTGTGGACCGAGATGCGCTCCCGCGCCGACACACTCGGCATTGCCGAGAAGCTCCCCAAAGCCCGCTACAACAATCGCTCTCGCCCAATCCAGAACGTCAAGCCACTAGCCAAAACTCAACAGGAATAGACCATGACCGTCATGAACGAAGTGGACGCACAAGCGGCCGACCGTGCAACAAGCACACAAACAATTCTTACGGCCGTACTGGACAGGGCCCATCTCGGCGACATCCACGGCGCCCTCGGCAGCATTGCGGAAGACGACTTCGCGCCGAGGTCAAACTTGAGAGCGCGGTTGCAGACCCTGCTCGCCATTCTGGGACCAGGGCTCATCGTCATGGTCGGCGACAATGACGCTGGCGCTTTCGGTACCTATACGCAAGCCGGCCAGAACTACGGCACGACGCTTCTGTGGACGCTGGTGTTGCTGATCCCGGTCCTTTACGTCAATCAGGAGATGGTGCTGCGCCTCGGAGCAGTCAGCGGCGTCGGCCATGCCCGGCTCATCTTTGAGCGCTTCGGCAGATTTTGGGGCGCGTTCAGCGTCATTGATCTGTTTATTCTCAACGCCCTGACGATTGTCACGGAATTCATCGGCATCACGCTGGCGCTCGACTATCTCGGAGTGCCGAAGCTGTGGGGTGTGGTGGCAGCCGCTGCGCTCGTCATGTTCGCGGCGAGCACCGGCAACTTCCGCCGCTTTGAGCGATTCGCGCTGATGCTTGTGCTGGGAAGCTTCCTGGTCTTTCCGGTGCTGCTTTTCATCCACCCGCCGGCGGGTCAGATGATCCAGGACATGATGGTGCCGAAGATGCCGCAGGGGGCGGCGTTGAATGAGGTGATGCTGCTGATCATTGCGATCGTCGGCACCACGGTGGCGCCCTGGCAGCTGTTCTTTCAACAGAGCTATGTCGTCGACAAAAGGATCACGCCGCGTTTCATCAGGTATGAACGCGTCGATCTCATGATCGGCATCGCGATCGTGATCGCGGGCGCAATGGCGATCATGGCGTTCACGGCTCAGACGTTTGCCGGCCACCCCGAATTCGGGAATTTCGTCGATGCAGGCGCAGTATCCGCCGGCATGGAGAAGTATTTCGGGAAAGCTCCCGCGATATTCTTCGCGCTGGCGCTGCTCGATGCCTGCATCATCGGTGCCTCCGCGGTGTCGCTGTCCACCGCCTATGCCCTCGGCGATGTATTCTCGTGGCGGCATTCCCTGCACCGCAAGCCGACCGAGGCGAAGGGATTCTATGCCATCTATTGCGGCCTTATCGTTCTCGCCGCTGTGCTCGTCCTGACGCCCGGCGTCCAGCTTGGGCTACTGACCAGCGCCGTCCAGACACTTGCCGGCGTGCTTCTGCCGGGCGCCACCGTGTTTCTGCTCCTGCTTTGCAACGACAAGGCGGTGCTCGGTCCGTGGGTCAATTCGCGCAGGCTCAATCTCTTCACCGGCGGCGTCGTTGCGGTGCTCGTGATGCTCTCGGTTATTCTCACCGGATCGGTTCTCTTTCCCGGCATTTCCGACACGGTCATCTTGAGCATCCTGATCGGGGGCAGCGTCGTCGGGCTTCTGGTGGCTCTGGGTGTCGCGTTTGCGCAGCGTCGCTCGGGGACACTGGAGACTGGAAACATCGGGTCGATATCCGCGGCAGCGAACGTCGCCAATGACCAATGGCGCATGCCACCTCTAAACCAGCTGCCGCCAGCACGCCTTTCGCTTGCATCCCGGATCTGGATGATCGTGTTGCGCGGCTACCTTATCGCCGCCGGTGGCCTTGTCCTGCTTCGCATTTTCCAACTCGCGACGGGTGGGGCGTGATCAGGGCTGCCGTCGAAGGTGCGCGACGATGGGGGGCCATCGGATTGTTCCGGTTGGCAAGCAGCATCTTGCGCTACGCGATGATGCTGCACCGGCAGCGCAGGATCTCATGCAGCGATCTTCGGACCGTGTTGTCAACGACGCGATTGCTGGAGCGGGCCGGAGCATTGCTGGCTCTGGGCCGCCGCTGGCGAAAGCGACAAGAAGTCGAGAAGGATTTTCACAGTGAACGCATCGATTGATCAGGCGGCTATCGGCCTCGCAGCGGCGACGGTGCTGGGCGCGAGCATCGGGTTCGAACGCCAATGGCGTCAACGGATGGCTGGGTTGCGGACCAATACGCTGGTCGCGATCGGAGCGGCCTGTTTTGTGGTCTTCGAAGGTTTGTTTCCCGACGACGGAAGTCCCACACGGGTGGCGGCGCAGGTTGTCTCCGGGATCGGCTTCCTGGGCGCGGGAATCATCTTTCGCGAGGGACTTCATGTCACCGGCCTCAACACCGCGGCCACTTTGTGGTGCTCGGCGGCGGTGGGAATGCTCGCAGGCGCCGGGCATTCGCTGCATGCGGCGCTGGCGACCAGCTTTGTCATTCTCGTCAACCTGCTGTTGCGACCATTGGTTCGGCTCATCAACCGGCAGCCGATCACACAGACCGAAACCGACTTTCATTATCGCGTCCGCGTCGTTTGCCGAAATCCGGAAGAGGCGCATGTCCGCGCGCTGCTGTTGCAAAGCACCAGCAATGGTCAGCTCAGTTTCCGGCGGCTCGATAGCACTGACCTCGATGAGAGCGGGCGTGTCGAAGTCATCGCCCAGCTTTCGGCTCATTCGAAGAGCGACGCCGTTCTCGAGCAAGTGGTTGGCCGTCTCAGTCTTGAGGCAACCGTCTCAGCTGCGAGCTGGAGCGTCGGACCAATCATTGAATAGCAGTCAACAAAACCCGATCAGCGTAATGGGGAACGTGATGAAGCGGATTTGCATAATTGGAAGCACTACATCGGCTGTTCTTGCGACTTGTTCTTTGGCGGCCGCGGCCGATTTGCCGGCGAACATGCCGATTAAGACGCCGGTTCGCGCCGCGCTCTACGATTGGACCAGCTTTTATGTCGGAGGGCAGGTGGGCTACGGCCAAGGCGACCTTGGTCCCGGCACCAATCCTGTTCCTGAGCAGGCGGTATTTTTTCCCCACAGCGTCACGGGCCTGATCGGCGGGTTTCAGGCAGGCTATAATCTTCAACTACCAAATCGAGTGGTGCTCGGCGTAGAGGTGGATGCGCTATTCACAAGCCCGCGTGATCTTCCGAAGCTTGATCCGGCGCCATTCAATTCCACTCTGGAATACGCAGCGACCGCGCGGGGTCGGATCGGCTACGCTTTCGGAACGATTCTTCCCTATGTCACTGGCGGATTGGCGTGGGGTCAAAGCAGGGTCAATATCAACGCGAATGATGGCATCACCCCGCTGTCGTCACAGTTTCTTCCGCACGTCGGCTGGACCGCCGGCCTCGGCCTTGAAAAGGCCGTTGGTGGCAATTGGACTGCAAAGATCGAATACGACTACATCGACCTGGTGCGCAGGACCTACGGTCTTGGCGATGCAATGCTTCCGGACCTCAACGTCGATCCCAGAATTCACGTCATCAAGGTCGGGCTGAACTATAAGCTCGGGGACACGCCGCCTTGGGCTCCGTCCGCCACATCTCCCATCGACGGGATGCAAATTCCGGAATCGCCCGATTGGAATGTTCACGGGCAAACCACGCTCATTCAGCAAGGCTATCCGTGCATCCGCTCGCCCTATGAGGGCGCCAATAGCCTTCCGGGAGGCGGCCAGGGCCGGGAGACATTAACGGCAGATGCGTTTCTCGGATGGCGGTTGTGGGACGGCGGCGAGCTCTACTTCAATCCGGAACTGGCGCAGGGATTCGGCTTGAACACGACGCTCGGGTTGGCGGGCTTTTCGAATGGTGAAGCGCAAAAGGGTGGCACGGACTTTCCGAAGCTCCGTCCGCAACGCTATCTCGTCCGCCAGACATTCGGCCTCGGCGGCGAGCAGGAAGAGGTTGCTGACGGCCCGTTTCAACTAGCTGGAAAACGCGACATCGATCGCGTCACGCTGACGGTCGGGCGATTCGCTGTCGGCGACTTTTTCGACGGCAATGCTTACGCCAAGGATCCGCGCGCGGATTTCATGAACTGGGCGATCTGGTCGTCCGGCGCCTATGACTTTCCGGCCGATCTGCCGGGGTTCACGCGCGGCGCGGTCGTCGAACTCAATCGCAAGGATTGGGCACTGCGAGCGGGCCTGTTCCAGGTTCCGTCAGCACCCAACAGCGATGTTCTGACTTCCAGGGGCGGTGGCGCAGTCGTTGAGCTTGAAGAACGCTACGCGATATCAGATCAACCCGGTAAACTCCGGTTCGGTGTCTTTGGAAACCAGGGTAACACCGCCAGCTATCGCGAGGCGCTGGCCATCGTGGCGTCCGATCCTTCGCTCGATATTAATGCCACGACGGCGAGCATCCGTCATACCCTACCCAAATATGGCTTCTACGCCAACATGGAGCAGGCGATCACCAAGGACATCGGCATCTTCGCCCGCGCCAGCTGGAACGATGGCCAGACCGAGATCCTGTCCTTCACCGACATTGATCGCAGCGCGTCGGGCGGTGTCTCAATCAAGGGCAGCTCCTGGGGGCGGACGAATGACACAATCGGAATTGGAGGGGTGATCAACGGTCTCTCCAGCGCGCATCGGGACTTCCTCGCTGCGGGTGGCATCGGTTTGCTGATCGGTGATGGCCAGCTGAACTACCGCGAAGAGAAAATTCTCGAGGCCTACTATGCCTATAACCTCAACAAATGGAGCACGCTAACCTTTGACTACCAGTTCGTTGCCGATCCCGCTTACAATGCCGACCGTGGACCGGTTTCAGTATTTTCGGCGCGCGCTCATGCGGAGTTTTGAGGACACCCAAAGGTCCAGCAACTAATCCTCGTTCAGAAACAGCCAAGCATACCCACGGCCGCCTTGGCTGTGCCGGTCGCCTTATAGTCATGGTCAGAACCCTTTTTGATGGGATGCGTGCCCGCTTCATTGCCGCGGCGGTCGCTCGGTTGATCTTTCCAACAGAGACACTGCCGCAGTTGAAAGGGGCACGCCCGCTATGGTCAGGAACGCATCCGTCCCGCTTTGATATATTCCACCATTTGCTTCACGACAGTCCTCCAGCCGTCATGAAATCCCATGTCCTCATGCTTCTTGCGCGCTTCGTCGTTGCCGTGAATGGCGACGGCCTTGTAGCGCGCGCCGTTGCCGTTCTTCGCGAGTTCAAGAACAGCAGTGAAAAAAGGATTGGGCGACGGACGATAGCCGCCAAATAGTGTATCGGTGATGACGAGCCGCTCGAATGGAGATACTTCGAGGTAGCATTGAGTGTTGGGAAATTCTTGACCCCTCTGGCGAACGCATGGTGAAGTTGATAGAGCCGCCGGGGCGGATCGAGCTCGCAGGCAGTGATAGACCAAGGTTTCGGCGCGAACCAGTGGTGCAGATTGTCAACCGGCGTTCAAATTTGACCCCAAAGAAACGGCCCTAGCACACGATCATGCTGAGGCCGTCTATTGCGTGCCGGAACCCCGGCTGGTTTGGCCCGACTCATAGTCGCCAGCCGAGGTTCCAGCGTGCGTAGGCAAAGGCTCAAATTGTCGCGTTCTTATGGCGGGCTTGGAGGGACGAGTGCATACCTCATCTTTACGATTTGCCAGTACCCCAATGTCGCGCTGTTCTCAGTGGCGCACTAAGAGAGAAACCTCGCCGGGGACTGCCCTCTCTGGCGGGGTTTTTCTAATTGGTCGCCAATCGCCACCGTGCGGCTCTGGCCTCTCCGACGATCTGGACGCCTCAGGGTTTGGCATGTTTGAGACATGCCGATTGCCGCAGAGGATGTCCGGTTATCGGGGAAGACCGGGAGTGAGCGGCGCATGGCTAAAGCGACGAAATCGACCATCATTTCGGACATCGATCCTTTTCATTTACCCGACAGCATTTTCGCTAGAAAGACTTTGCATGGCTGGCGAAGTCGTCGTACTCCGCGAAACCCCAATGCGAAGTCGGCAAGATCAGCTCGCTGCGTCGCCTCATTGTAGCAATGCAAGTTGATAGTTTGTCGGGAAGGCGATTGGCTGTTGCCATCAGTCCGGCTTTATCCAATGAAGTAATATGATCGTCCGGAAGCTGTTTCCTGTCGGGCAATCAAATTTCTGTTCTGGACGACACATTGATCGAGAATCGAGCAACTACTGCCGCTGAGGCAGCGCGACAAGCTCCGCAGGGTAGGCTGCAAACTCTCGGTCTGTCGGCGCTCGGTATCGTATTTGGCGATATCGGGACCAGCCCTCTTTATACGTTCAAGACCATTCTCGGTACCACCGAGGGCTCTCCCGACGCAGGTATTATCCTGGGCGCGCTTTCGCTCGTGCTCTGGACTCTATTCATCATTACAACGGTCAAATATGACTCGTTCGCTATCCGCGAGAATGGTGGCAGGGTAGCCATGTGCTATGCTGCCGCTACCTCGCCCGGGTGGCCGAAATTTAATCGGCTCCTCGACCACCATGATTAATTCGGTACTGGCATGTTTCGACCCTCAGTGGCCTAATTTGAATTTCGCAGTGGCCTAGGGTCTGTTGGGATTCATCGAGAGTTTATCACGGCTGCGGCCAGATGGATCATGGAAGCGAAGCTCTGGTCGGTCTTGTCTGCGCGCATGGCGATACGTTTGAATTCCTTCAGTTTGCCGAAGAAGTTCTCGATTAGATGCCGCCATTTGTACATCTCCTCATCGATGGCGAGAGGCTTTGCACGGCGCGGATGCTGGGAGATGACGACCTTGGCGCCGCGCGCGTCGAGATCGGCGATAATGGCGTTGCTGTCGAACGCCTTGTCGGCGATCAGCCCGTCGAAGGCCAATCCCTCGATGAGCGGCGGCACGCCCACCGTGTCGAAGCGCTGTCCCGGCAGAAGCACGAAGCGCACGAGATTGCCGAGCGCATCGGTGAGGGCCAGGATTTTGGTGGTCATGCCGCCTTTCGAACGGCCGATCGCCTGGCTTTGGGTCCCCCTTTTGCGCCCTGTCCGTGGCGGTGGACCTTGACGATGGTGGCGTCGACCATGGCGTATTCCATGTCGGGATCGTCGGAGACGGCGTCGAACAGCCGCTTCCAGATATCCGCCTTCACCCAGTCGCGGAAGCGCGTGAACACGCTGTTCCAGTGGCCGAACGAGGGTGGCAGATCCCGCCAGGGGCTGCCGGTTCGGGCGATCCACAGCACGGCCTCGACAAAAAGTCGGTTGTCCTTGCCGCTGCGGCCAGGATCGCCCGGCTTGCCCAGACAAAGCGGCTCCATCTTCGCCCATTGGGCGTCAGTCAAAACGAATCGGTCCATCCACAGCTTGAATCACAACCAGGCCCGGATGAGAATCCTGAATCCCAACAAACCCTAGTTTGCCGGCTCAACCGGTCGACGCAACACAAGCGTTAAATCTCTCTGGGGTAGACCGGAGTGCGCCGGGAGACCGGCAAGGAGTAGATGGTGCAAGTCCATCACGATGAAGGAGTAGCGAACCGCATCGACCCCGAGTCATGCGCCGGTACCCGTGAGGGTATTGGCGAAGCGTTGACAGGGGAGCGCATAGGCCAGCCATTGAGCCGCGAAAGTACCCTCATCCTGGGTGCCGACGTCGTTCCGGTGACGGAAGGCAACACGGATGGGCGCGATAACGCGAGCGCCCAGACGGCCCGGCGTGGTCTTAGACACTGGCATGTGCGCACGCTCTTTGCTCGGGAACCGGGAGATCTCATGGTCGGCCAGCACCAGCATGCGTGCTGCACTGGCCCGCGTCGGGAAGGCGAGGAGCCGTAGCCGATGATGTACGATCATGAGAAGTCTGACCCCGCCATAGTAGCTGTGAAGCCGACGAACAAGGCCGGGCAACCGGCTGCGGAGTTGGTGGAGCCAAGGGCGGGGGCCGAGGGGAATGTGAGTCAGCAAAGCACGGGCCGGGCACAGTACCGGGGAGCCGTGTCACAGGCGCTGGAGCGCATACGGCAAGCTGTAAGGCAAAGGAAGAAGGAGAAGTTCACCGCGCTCTTCCATCATGTCAGTATTGATCACCTCGCAGAGGCATTCTCTGAACTCAAGGAGAATGCTGCAGCTGGAGTGGATGGGCTGACATGTCGGGATTACGAGCGGCACCTTGAGCGCAATCTTGAGGACCTGCATGCTCGCGTCCATCGGGGAGCGTATCGGGCACTACCGTCGCGGCGGGTTTACATAAGACAATGGCGGCAAGGTGCATGCGCCGCTGGGTGATGCTGGACGAACGCCTCCTCTTGACAGAGTACAATAATAAGTATTCTTTTTATTAGAAATCGTACGGTGAAGCTAGTGGACCAGGCGCGTTCGGGACCAGCTGAAAAGTCTCCGGTGTTGGGCTCTCACCGTGTTCCAGCTCATTTGGCCCGCCGCTTTAATCAAATCTGTCTCGGTGTAACTGCGGAGATACTCGCCCGGGAGGATTTAACGCCGTTGATTTTTGGCGTTATGGCCGCCGTTTTGGAGGAGCCGGGCAGCGGCCAACGGCAGCTTGCGAGCCGGATGGGCATCGATGCGGTCAGCTTTGGTCAAATGATCGACTTTCTAGAGCAGAAGGGCCTCGTCAAACGCGAGTTAGATCCTGATGACCGGCGAGCACGCCGTCTCTATGTCACGAGGCGGGGGGCGGATTTACGCCGCCGGCTGCGCCCGGTCCTGCTTGCTGCGCAGGAGCGGCTGCTGGCCCCGCTCTCTAAATCAGAGCGCGTTGCCCTGCTGGATATGCTCGTCCGCGTAATCGAAGCCAACGATTCCTACGCCCGTCCCGGCAATGGTCGACGAAAACCGCGCCGCAAATCAGGTGCAAAACCGATAGAGTAGGAGCCGACGCGATGACAATTTGGCGACAGCTGACTATCTCGCTTTCCAGCTCCCGACTTTCAGATGTGGAATTTTGGCCAGCAGGAGAGAGCCGGACATTGCCGCCAAGGGCCGCTGCTTGGCTCGTGACATTAGTCTTTGTTCCAATCCTTGTTTTTCCCATTGCTGCCGAAGCGGGTTGGCCTGAGCATCCGGTGAAGTTGATCGTCACGTTCCCGCCGGGAAGCGCCAACGATGCGGCGGCGCGAATATTTGCCGATGGGCTTTCTAAGAAATGGGGCAAGCCGGTCGTAGTCGAGGACAGGCCCGGTGCCGAAGGCACTATTGGAGTGGGTGCTTTCGTCTCGAGCCAAGATGACCATGCATTGCTCTATACCGTTGCTGGATCAGTTACCGTCGCTCCATTGTTGATCGACCACCTGACGTATGACGTCGATCGGGATTTGGTGCCGATCGCGGCCACGACGGCGATCGTTTTGACGCTTGCCGTAAGCAACGACCTCTCGATCCGCAGCATCCCGAACTTGATAGACGTGGTGAGATCGAATCCAGGCCAATATGCCTGGACGTCCGGGCCAAGTTTACCGAGATATGTGTTTGCAGCGTTCCTGAAGCGGAATGGCTTACTAATGAACTTCGTCAGCTATCGAGACGCTTCGCAGCCCCAAGCCGACCTTGGCGAGGGCCGGATCAAGGTCTTGGTGACTTCGCTGACGGCCTCCTCCTCTCCGGTACAGACGGGAAAGGCGCACTTTCTCGCGGTGATTAATCCTACCCGCGCCGCCGCATTGCCAGAACTTCAGACCGCACGCGAGCTCGGCCACCCAGAACTGGAAATTGATGGCCTAGCCGGAATTTTCGCGGGCACGATCATGTCAACAGAATTACGTAATCGGATTGCCGCGGATGTGGCCGCAATCTGTCAGGAGCCGGAGGCCCGCCGAAAGTTGGAAGCTGCCGGACATAACGTGCTTGGCGGTACGACTGACGAGTTGAAGGCCGGAATAGCCAAGCAAAGAGCATGGCTGAGCGAAGTTACCAAGATCATCGACGTCAAGAACGCCCAGTAGTGCAAGGCGATGGAGATAATCCGATGCCCTCTTCAGCAGCTATCAAGCTCCTTGACCTGATCCAATCTCATCGGATCACCGCCGTCATTTACGTCGCCGCGAAGCTAGGAATTGCGGAATTGCTCCGGGACGGACCCCGGTCGCTCGACCAACTGGCGAGAGCGACGGGGACTCACTACGATGCCCTCGGGCGCTTACTGACAGCGCTTTCGACCGTCGGTATATGCGCGCGGAGTGTTCCAGGCGGCTATTCGCTAACGGAATTAGGATTGGCGCTCGACGGATCCGCTGATCAGTCGTTCAAGGCATGGGCGATCTTCGAAGGCGAAATGCTTTCCAAATCCTGGTCCGGAATGCTTGAGACAATAGTGACCGGCAAAACTGCCGCGCAACTCCAGGGCTTTGACAATAGTTTTGAGCTGATGTCCCGCTCACCAGAAAACATCGGCATATTCAACGCGGCTATGGTTGATCTCACACGATTGGTAACACCTGATGTTCTACGCGCGTTTGATTTTAGCCAAATCTCTCATTTGATGGATGTCGGAGGTGGTTCAGGCGAATTGATTGGAGCTATCACAAGGCAATATCCACGGATACGCGGTACCGTATTTGATCTGCCCAGATGCAAAGCTACAGCACAGGAATATCTTCAGCGGGTCGGGGTCAGCGACCGTGCTCAGTTTGTTGCGGGTAACTTCTTCGAAACAATTCCCTCCTTCGCCGACGCCATCATACTGAAGAGCGTAATTCACGATTGGGACGACGAACACAGCAGTGTCATCCTTCGGAATTGTCACCATGCGCTTCCGAAAGATGGAACACTCTTATTGGTGGAGCGAATGATGCCGGAAACACCAACAACTAGTGAGGTGGACAAAGCACATGCGATGAGTGACCTGAATATGCTCCGTGGCCCAGGCGGCCTTGAACGCTCCGAACATCAGTACCGCCTTCTACTCGAACAAAGTGGCTTTTGCCAAACTTCCCTTCGTTCTGCCGGACGGTTCAGCGTGATCGAGGCGCGAGCCAATTGAGCGAATGAAGTTTGAGAATTGCTACACAAGGTCCGCCTCTGGAACCTTTGAGACATGCCAAAGGACCCTGGAAAAGTCTGCTTATCGGGGAAGTTCGGAGGTGACCGGCCGACTGCCAAAACGGCGCTTTTGACCCAACACGCACATGTCTGCCTGAAGCCGCGATTGGACAGCAAACGGGATCTGCATGGTGATGACGCGGCGGCGTGCGGGGCGCTCCTTCACAGAATGACCTAGATCACAGCGTCGAGTGGTGGCGCTTCGGTGGCTATAGCAGGCGGCTGAGGGTTAGGCGTCATTGAGTAAATGAGCATGGATCGGCCATTTGACGCGGCGGTGATCGGAGCTGGCTGGGCAGGGCTCGGCGTCAGCTATGTGATGACCAAAGCTGGCCTCTCGCACCGCGTGCTGGAGCGCGGTCGGATCGGCGAAACCTGGCTCACCCAACGCTGGGACTCCTTCCATTTGAACACGCCGAAGTTTCAGACGGTGATGCCGGGTGACCGTTACGAGGGACCTGACCCTGAGGGATTTTACACGCACGATGAATTCGTCGCTCTCTTGGAGGACTATGCTAAGCGCTGCTGTCTTCCGGTGGTGACCAACACACCGGTGACGGTTCTCACGCGCGACGGGAAGGCCGGCGTCTATCGCCTCTTCACGCCGGTTGGTGAACTCACGGCCAGAGCCGTCGTCATCGCCAGCGGCAGCCTGAACTGCGCACGGCGACCGGAGTTGGCGCGAGCGCTTCCACGGGCCCTGCTGCAGATCGACCCATCTGTCTACCGCAACCCACAGGCGCTCCCCGTCGGCTCGGTTCTGGTGGTTGGAAGCGCTCAGTCCGGGGGCCAGATTGCTGAAGACCTGGCAATGGCGGGACGGGTCGTCTTCCTGTCTACTGGACGGACCGGGCGAAAACCGCGACGTTATCGGGGCCGCGATGTCTCTTTCTGGGAGCAGAAAAGCGGTCTATTTGACATCCCGCGCAAGGACTTCGTTGGTCCAGATGGCCGCATTGCGGGGCGGCCGCTGCTCGGTGCGCTCCACACGATAAGCCTGCAATCGCTGAGCGCGCAGGGTGTTGCGCTGCTCGGCCGCTTCACAGGCATCGCCTACGGCGATCAGGTCACGGCCGATCTCGACGATGTTCTGCGCCGTTCGAGACATGCGCAAGCGCATGCGCGTGGCCGCGTCGAGGAGAACTACGGGACCAATCGTGCGCTTAATGGGCGCGCACTCAGAAGCCGCAGTCAGCGTAAGCCCTTCTGGCGAGGTGGAAGTGAGCGCCCACGGCTATGAAATCAACATCCAGACATTGGCTTCCTCGACGAAACTCGCCCAAGCCATTGCATTGGAGATATTCGAGGTTTATTCGCCAGCGCTTTTCGTGTGGCGAGTAGGTGGCGAAGTCGTGCTGGGCTGCGGGCGGCCCCTTACAGATTCCGGCGATGTAATGCCGGACCTCAGGGGGTAGATCCTCTATGTGATGAGAGTCCCAGGGATCGTGTTTACTCCCAACGCTGACGCCCTTGGACACAGCTGGTAATTCACTCAAAAGCAGCGCGCAAATCGCCAACAATAAGGTCCGGACTGCCATCTGATACTCCAGCTAGATTGGTAGGCCCTTAGGCGACGAAGGCATAGACCAGCGCAGCGGTCACAAGTGCCACCCAGATCAACGAGAGACGGAAGTAAAGCAAACTGCGGTCCATCCGAGCAAATCTAGTTCATTCGGCTGACACGGTCCTTACGGCTGGAACGCCGGATGGTCTCCGAGCGGCCGGGGAGGTCGTGTTGGAAAGACAGAAGCCGGGCTATCACTCGGTCAGGTGCTCCAGGAAAGCTTCGCAGGCCTTCTCCGCCTCAGCGAACGTATTGAATGGCGAGCCGCCCACCCTCGTGGCAGGCTTGTTCAAATGGATGGGGCGCCATGAGGCAACAAAGCCGGGCTGTCCGTGCAGGCCAGGTCCACTGCGGCTCTCGTTGCTGATCACGAACGAATAGCCGCGATCGCTCGCGCTCCAGATCTCCAGATCGTCTGTCGCGCGGCGAAAGTGCACGGCCATTTCACCCTCCACCGGGGGCCAAACTTGGTCCTCTGTGGTCATCCAGATGGACGCTCAACCTGCTTTTGTGCGATTGGCCGCTTCAGCCTCCCGCGCCAGCCGTTCTGCCTTTAGGCGCTCTCGATTATCGTGGAGTGCTTTTTGCGCTTTGGCGTAATCGGTCATAGCTTCCTTCGCCCTGACCGCTTTGAACACCTTGCGGGCTTCGCGTTCCGCAGCCGTCGGTGCCCGTCGGTCTCGGTCGTTAATCATTGTTGACCTCCCATTTGGGCTCAATAGTCAACGCGCAGAGCTGGCTTTCGATCCTATCGACTTGAGGGGGCAACGAACTGAGGCTGCATCCCTCGATCATTTTCGGTTTCGGTCGCGGCGCACCTTCTGAAATTCCTCCGGCCCTTTGAAAAGTTTGCGCTTGCGGTTGGCTTAATCGTCCGGGCTGGCTGAAGGGTCGGTCACCTTGTCGATTGCGTTGCTCGCCAATTCGCGAACGCGCTGCTTTCGGTCTTCTCGACCTTGCTGGTCTTCGCGCTCAGGCCGCGCCCTGGTCCGTACGGTCAATCCGAGCTCGACCAACCGGCGGATAGGCGAAGGCTTCGCGCGAGAACGTCCCATCTATGCGAGCCGACTTGTCGTACACGGGAATGTGCGGCTCGATCGCCCGCTCGTTGACTAGCCAGCCCAGCAACATTGTAACCGCTCTGGATGGTCTCGATGCAGTTGGTCGAGATGAAGACTCCCCGAGACGGGATGGTGATGTCACCCCGGCCGGCCTCAGGTCGATGTCGAACTCGAACAGCGCAGGTGGCGAGCTTCAGCGAATGCCGAAGCTATGATGCGGAAGCCATCGACTGTTCAGAGCTTGGACTGCAGCCGATCGGCAACTCGGCGGGCGATCTCTGCGGGGGCCCCATCTTCCGCAGCGGCTCCCGCAAAAATGCAAAGCGAGGCACTTATCGAGCGCCGCCGCGAAGATTTAGGATACATACAGGAATTGCCGGGCGAACTTCGACTAACGAACGCTGGCAGGCAAAGGATTGCGGAAGGCGAATGACAGATAAGCACCCCAAACGCCCATTAGCTCAGAGATGGCGGTCTGCCACGCGGGCGCCGCGGACTCCTTTTTCGGCAGCTCTGTGATGTAGGTGGCCGCGTCGTGCAGCGTGACGAGCACCCGCCCGTCCGGTAGCTCAAGCGGATCATCAAACTGCCGATGCCAGCCCTTTGCGATCCCGGCGCGCCGCACTGCAGCATTCTGTTCTCGCAAACCGACCGTCCCAGCCTCGCGCCTTTTGACGATCAGGGCTATCTTTCTCTCTGATTGTGCTTTCGGCGAACCGCATGAAGCTTGGCCCCGGTGGCGGCTCCCGGGTGCAAGAAATGAGCCGCACAGCTTTCGTTAGTGATCAAATGACGCATGGTGGCCAAAAGGGTTTCGGCATGACCAAGCACGGGCGATCGGGGCACGCGACCCGATCGCCGCGTTTCCGTTTCCTGCAGAAGCTCGAAGCGCAGAAGAACGATCGCAAGGACCGCTCTCGGATCAAGGACCCGAAACGGTCCGTCGAAGAGCTATTCCATCCCCTAAAGCCAACACGACCCTGACGAACGATCCTTGGATGACCTCCGGGGTAGGCACATTCGGAAATTCGGGTGCTTGTGCTCAGTACGCGAACGGAGCGAGGACGCTGTCCTCCAAACTGGGTCTGTTATCATGTAGGGCCACCGGAAAACCCGGCAGAACCAACCCGGCACCTTCGAGAAGCCAAGTCGAGGTGGATACAGTGAACGAGTCGGTAGCCCGG
This sequence comes from Bradyrhizobium erythrophlei, assembly GCA_900129675.1. Classification (GTDB taxonomy): domain Bacteria; phylum Pseudomonadota; class Alphaproteobacteria; order Rhizobiales; family Xanthobacteraceae; genus Bradyrhizobium; species Bradyrhizobium erythrophlei_A. The sequence continues at coordinate 7,026,452 of FSRD01000001.1, forward strand.
ATCGAGGCGATCATCGGGCGCAAAGTCAAACGCGATATCGGCCAGATGACCGAGTGGGCAAAAGGCAATCTTGCCCGCGCCGCAGAGGCCATCATGAACACGCCCAACGCGCATGTCGGCATCGTTACCGGCTTCTATATCCAGCACGCGGAGCCGCCTTCTCCAGAAACGGACGGGCTCGGCGGGATGGCCCATCTGGCCGCGGGCCTCGCAAATGCGGGCATCCCGGTCACGGTCATTACCGACACACCGTGTGCAAAGGCGGTATGGGCCGTGGTCGATGCACTGCCGGTGCCCGTCAATCTTGAGGTCGTGTCGACGACGGAGAGTTCGGTTCTCCGCCTGCGGCAGTACCTGGAGACAGGCGATCGGCCGATCACTCACTTGATCGCAATAGAGCGGGTTTCTCCGGCTTCGGATGGAAAGCCCCGCCGGGAGCACGGATGGGACATGTCGCGCGAAACAGCGCCGCTCCATCTTCTCTTTAGCGACCCCGCCGCGAAGCGTCGCTGGTACACGATCGGCATCGGGGACGGCGGCAACGAGATTGGGATGGGATCCTTGCCCAAGGAAATCATCGAAGGCGGAATTCCCAATGGCGCGGTGATCGCGGCGACGACCCCGGTCGATTCGCTCATCGTCGCCGGCGTGTCGAACTGGGGAGGGTATGGGCTCCTTGCTGCAATGGCCTGCACGAAGCCAGCGTTGCGGGATGTTCTCCTGCGTTATTTCAATCGCGATATGGATCACCGGTTCCTTTCGGCGGCGGTGGAAACCGGGCAGGCGGTCGATGACAGCCGGGTGGATAATCCCGGGCGACCGCAGATGAGTGTCGACAGCATACCCTGGGAGCAGCACGCGGCTCTTCTTGAGGAGATCTCCGCCGTGGTGGCGTCGCAGGCGTGCTGATCACCTTGAAACTGATAGGCCACCCGGCTGGGCCGTCAAGAACTTGACGCCGAGCTACTTGAGGACACGCCAGGGGCGCTGTGGAAGCTATCTGACATCGAAGCCGCCCTCATTCCGCCAACTGGGCTGCTGACGCTCCGCCGCGTTGTCGTCGCTATCGACCCTGCCGTCAGCGACAACGAGAACAGCGACGAGACCGGCATCATCGTAGCGGGTAGGGCGGATATCAGAGCAATCGCGCCGCGCACTTGCGTTGGGCCCGATCGCATTTCCCACGTTTTGCCGCCGTCAAGGATGTAGCCGATCGATCGATCGGCAATGATGAGACCTTGGACGATATGCATTGAGCTGTTTCCTTCGAGATTTGAGCGTGCGCTGACGGACTTTGGCCTTGATAAATCTCGCTCAACGGGAGCGACCAGCTGCTCGGAACGAGGAATCCGGAGGCGCTTCGACCGATCCTCACCGCTCGCGCAAACTCTCCTGCGAGTGGCGCAGGATGGGAGAGAGCAGATAATCGATGATCCGCCGCGTGCCGGTCTTGATCTCGACGGTGACGGCCATGCCCGGCGAGAGATTGACCAGTTTGTCGTCGACCTGCATCTGGGTTTGATCGAGCCAGACGCGGGCCGCGTAGGCCGGCTCCGACGTGGCGCCGTCACCGGCACCGGGTTGTTTTGGCGGGTCTGATTTGCCGGCGCCATCGCGCGGGATGGCGTCCTGCGACAACGTGACCACCTTGCCGTGCAGCAAACCGTAACGGGTGAAATTGAAGGTATCGACCTTGATTTCGGCGTACTGACCGGCATGCACGAAGCCGATGTCCTGGTTGTCGACCATGGCCTCGATTTCGAGCTTGCTGTCGGCGGGAACGATCGACAAAAGGGTCTGGGCCGGGGTGACGACGCCGCCGACCGAGTGGACCGCAAGCTGCTGCACTGTGCCGTCGATCGGCGCGGTCAGCGCCTGAAGTTTGGTGCGCTGATCGGACTTGGCAACGTCCTGCGCCAGCCCATTTGCCTTGCGGGTGGCTTCAGCCAGATCGTTCAAATTCTGCCGGTGGAATTCGGCGCGGGTTTCCTCGACCTTCGCCTCCGCGGCAGTAACTGCCGCCTCGGCTTCCTTGAGGCGGCTGGCCTGCACCTCGAGATCCTGCTGGCTCGACAGCAGTTCCTGCAGATTTTCAAGATACGCAAGCTTCGAGCCGGTCTGGTGATCGTAGAGCGTCTTGCGCATCTGGGTGCGCTCTTCCATCAGCGGCAGTAGCGTCTGGATCTTGCCGATCGAAACCTTCTGGCTTTCCAGCTCCGCGCGCTTCTGCGCCTCCTCGCCGGCAAGGGCGGCGAGCTTGCTGCGATATTGCAACACCTGGCCGGCGAGGAATTGCTGGCCCATCCTGGCCTGCTCGGGGGTCGCGCCCTCCGGCGGCACGAAGCGCGCCTCGGGATTGGTTTCGCTCTCGAGCGCTGCCGTCAGTCGGGCAATGTCGAGCTTCGCCGCCATCAGATCGTTGCGCTGATGGTCGAGATCGGCCTGGTTCATGGTCGGGTCGAGTTCGATCAGAACGTCGCCGACCTTCACCTTTTGCCCATCATGCACCTCGATGGCGCGGACCACGCCGATCTCGAACGGCTGCACGATCTTGGTGTGGCCGGTCGGGATGATCTTGCCCTTGGAGACGGCGACGATATCGACGCGGCCGATCCAGGACCAGACGAAGGCGAGCGTAAAGACGGCGACCAAGCAATAGGCCCCAAGACGGCCGATCGGCGAGGGCGGTGTCTCGACGATTTCGAGCGCAGCCGGGAGAAATTCGCGCTCGACGCGGCGGACCGGCTTGGTTGAGACGGGGACGACGGCTGTGGTCATCTGACGCTCATCAGTCAATACTTGCCTCGATCAGGACTGCATGGCGTGAAGCGCCGCGTAGCGGCCGCCCAGCCGCAGCAGGTCCTCATGGTTGCCGTCTTCGGTGATGCGTCCGCGTTCGATTGTCAGGATGCGATCGGCGACCCGCACCGCCATCAGCCGATGCGCGATGATGAAGACGGTGCGGCCCTTCACGATCTGGCGCATGTTGTCGTGGATGATCTTCTCGCTTTCGTAGTCGAGCGCGCTGGTGGCTTCATCGAAGATCAGGATACGCGGGTTCGTCACCAGCGCCCGCGCGATCGCGATGCGCTGACGCTGGCCGCCGGAAATCGTGCTGCCGCGTTCGCCGATCATGGTGTCGTAAGCGTCGGGCAATTCCAGGATGAAATCGTGGGCGCCGGCAAGGCGCGCGGCGGCGATGACGTCCTCGCTCGGCATCCCCGGATTGGCGAGCGCGATATTGTCGCGCACGGTCGCGTTGAACAGGACGTTGTCCTGCATGACGATGCCGATCTGCCGGCGCAGCCAGGAACTGTCGACCTGGGCGAGGTCGACGCCGTCGACAAAGACCCGGCCGCTCTCCGGCACATAGAGCCGCTCGATCAGTTTTGCGAATGTGCTTTTTCCGGAGCCGGAGGAGCCGACGATGCCGACGACCTGGCCGGCGGCAATGTCGAGGGTCACATCCTTGAGAACTTCCGGCCCGTCGATGCGGTAGCGAAAGGTGACGTGCTCGAACCGGATGTCGCCGATCAGCTTAGGCAGGGCTGCTTTGGTCGCACTGTAGGACGGCTCGACCGGCGTGTTGAGGATATCGCCGAGCCGGGCGATCGACAGCCGGGCCTGATGAAAGTCCTGCCAAAGGCCGGCGAGCCGCAATACCGGCGCGCTGACGCGGCCCGCCAGCATGTTGAAGGCGACGAATTCGCCGACGGTGAGCGAGCCCTGGATCACGAGCTTGGCGCCGAAGAACAGAATCGCGGCCATCACCATCTTGTTGATGAACTGGATCGCCTGGCTGCCGACATTGCCGAGGTTGAGAACGCGAAAGCTCGCGCTGACGTAGCCGGCGAGCTGTTCTTCCCAGCGGCGCTGCACCTGGGGCTCGACCGCCATCACCTTCAGCGTCTCGATCCCGGCCACGGTTTCGACCAAAAATGCCTGGTTCTCCGCGCCGCGCTTGAATTTTTCGTCGAGCCGCGCCCGGAACAGTGGCGTCATGCCGGCGGAGACCGCGATGTAGAACGGCAGGCTCGCGATCACGACCCAGGTCAGAAACTGCGAATACAGGAACATCACCGCGAAAAACACGACGGTGAAGAATGCGTCGATCACGAGCGTCAGCGCCGAACCGGTCAGGAAGTTGCGGATATTTTCCAGTTCGCGCACGCGGGCGACGGAATCGCCGACCCGCCGCGCCTGGAAATAGGCCGACGGCAGCGCCAACAGATGCCGAAACAGCCGCGCGCCAAGTTCGACATCGATGCGGTTGGTGGTATGCGCGAACAGATAGGTCCGCAGCATTCCCAATAGTGTTTCGAACGCGGATATGGCGACGAGGCCGATGATCAGCACGTTGAGCGTGCTCTCGCTGTGATGCACCAGCGTTTTGTCGATCACGACCTGGAAGAACAGTGGCGAGATCAACGCGAACAGTTGCAGGAAGAACGAGAACAGGAAGACTTCACCGATCAGGCGGCGATATTTATGGATCGCGGTCACGAACCATGAGATGCCGAAGCGATTGGTAAGATCGCTTAAGGTGGCGCGCCGTGCCATGAAGACGAGGCGGCCGTCCCAGCGCTCCTCGAACGCCGCCCGCTCCAGCATTTCCGGGCGTCCGACCGAGGGATCGGATACCAGAACCTGATCGTCGGACGCCTTTCCGATCAGCAGGAAGCCGCCATCGCCAAGGCAGCCGATCGCGGGCAGCGGGCTTGTCGCAAGCTGGGCCCATTTGGTTTTGACGACACGCGCCTTCAATCCAAAATCCTTCGCGCAGCGAAGCATTTCGGTGAGGCCGATCGGGATACCGCCGAAGCGGTGCTGGATTTGATCCGGTTCGGCCGCGACGCCCTGAATGCGCATGAGCATCACCAGCGCGGCGAGACCGGTATCGACCGGTCTTGTCTTTACATCATGCATCGTTTCCTCGGCTACGGGCCGCCCGCAGGACGCCTTGTTCTCGGGCGGGCCGAAATTTCAGGAGACCGCCGTGCGCCGGCCCGAAGGCCGGCACGGTTCGATCGAACGATCAACTCTGGCTGTGAGGGATGGCAATGTTCGGATGCTGGATATGAGCGTCGGCAATGACACTGCCGCCGATCTGGCCTGCTGGCGTCGCGAAGGACGAAGAGATGAGGTGGCTGAACGCCGTCGCCTGGTCTGCCAAGGATGCAGTCGCCTTCGGTGGATCGGCCACGAAGCTGACGCCGTGGGGGGAAGCGAAGTTGAAGCCCGGCGCGTTGTCGGCCGACAATAGCGGCGTGAACGCGCCGGTGGTCGGATCGACCTGACCGAACGCCTTTAGGCTTCCGACGGAGGCATAGTAGTCGTTGGTGTTCAGGCCCGTCGCGTGGAACGAGTAGGCCTTGTTAGTCGCGGTATCCGTCAACGTGAACGTACCGGACGTGGCACCCGGCTTGATGACGTCGTCGAGGCCGGCGTGGCCAGCGGTGACGCCCGCTATCGGCGTAAACGACACCGATTGCTGCGCGGTGCCGGCCTTGCTGATGTCGATGATCGCGCCATCGTCACCGCTGGTCAGCAGCAGGTCGCCATTCGGCGCCATTTTCAGCGAGTCCGGATCGTTCAGCGGTACCGTTTCGATCTGCCCGGTCACGGTATCGAGGCCGGCGACGCCGAAGGTCAGCACCGTCTTGGTGGTGAGGAGGCCGGCCGGGTGATCGCCCTGCACCAGTTGCACCAGCACCGGATCCCCGTTGTTGACCGGGTTGGTGTAGCTCAGGAACACCTTGTTGCCCTCGAACACCACGTCGTCATAGCCGCGGCTCGCCGACGAGTTCGCAAAACTGAGCGGGTCGGAGACGGTGTGCGTCTTCGGATCGATCAGGGTCAGTGTCGGATTGCCGTCCTGATTTTGCAGCGCCCAGAGCTCTCCGGTGACGGGGTTGAACTTCAATCCGTCGACCGATCCCGGCAGTGAGTAAGAAAATTCGATATGGCCGGCCTTGTCGTATTGCACGATGGTGCTGGAGCCGCCGGCGCCGGTCGAGTCCGCGCCGTTGCCATATTCGATGAAGGTGAAGCCGTCACCGGTCGCAACCGAGTCAGGCTGGCTTGAACCATCGATCGGGGCATCGAACGTCTTGATCGCGCCGATCTGCGGCGAGGGGGCCGCGTTCTGATCGGGGATAAAGACGACGCCGTGCGGCGAGCCGAAGGTGAAGCCCGGCGCATTGCTGGCAGAGACCAGCGCGGTGAATTGGCCGGTATTCTCGTCGACCTGGCCGAATGCGCCGAAGGCGCCGACCGAGGCGTAATAGGAGTTCGGGTCGAGGCCTGACATGTGCACCGACAGCACATGGCCGTCCTTTGCATCCGAGATCAGGAACGTGCCGGAGGAGGCGGTTGGCTTGATGACATCGTCGAGCCCGGCATTGCCGATCGAGCCCCGGGGAATCCCCTGGATCGGGGTGAAGGCAATCGCCTGCTTCGCGGTGCCGGGGTTCTGGATGTCGATGATCGCGCCGTCGGCATTGCTGGAGAAGATCAGGTCGCCATTGGCGGCGAGCTTGAGCGAGTCCGGATCGGTCTGCGGCACCAGTTCGATCTCGCCGGTCACGGTGTCATAACCCATTGCGCCGTCGAGCAGCACCGGGGCGGTATGGAGCAATTGGCCGGGCTTCGGGTCCGGTCCGTTCAAGAGCTTGACGATGGTCGGATCGCCATTGCCGGTCGGATTGGTGTAACTGAGGTACACATTCTTGCCGTCGAACACGACGTCGTCATAGCCCCGCGTGGTCGAGGTGTTGGCATAGTCGAAATGTGCCGTGACCTTTTGCGTCTTGGGATCGATCAGCGACAGCGACGAGCGGCCGTCCTGGTTCTGCAGCGCCCAGACCATCCCGGTTTCGGGATTGTATTTTAAGCCGTCGACGGAGCCCTCAATCTGATAGGCATGCACGAAGTTTCCGGATTTGTCGTACTGGATGATCGTGCTCGTGCCGGGTATGGCCCCCGTCGAGTCGACACCGTTGCCGTATTCGACGAACACAAATTTGCCGGCGATTGTGATCGAGTCGAGGCCGCTGACGCCGTTTGGCGTGCTCGCAAAGGTCTTGATGGAATCGACATGCGCCTGCGGCGGTGCGTTCTTGTCGGGCACGAACACGATACCGTGCGGGGAAGCAAAGTTGATGTCGCCGGCGTTGGCCGCGGAAACGAGCGGCGTAAAGATACCGGTGGTCGGATCGACCTGGCCGAACGCCTTCAGGCTTCCGACCGACGCGTAGTAGTCGTTGACGTTCAGGCCGGTCGCGTGGAACGAATAGACTTTGTTGGTCTTGGTATCGGTAAGATAGAACGTGCCCGCGGTGGCCCTGGGCTTGATCACATCGTCGAGGCCAGCATTGTTCGGCGTCACGCCCTGGATGTTGGTAAAGGAAACCGTCTGGCCGGCCATTCCGGCATTGTGCACGTCGATGATGGTGCCGTCGGCGCCGCTGGTCAGGAGCAGATCGCCGTTCGGCGTCAACTTCAGTGAGTCGGGATCAGATAGCGGTACGGTTTCGATCTTGCCGGTCACGGTGTCGAAGCCGGTCGCGCCATCGGTCAGGATGGTCGACGTCAGCAGCAAGCCACTCAGGCGGTCGCCGTTGAGGAGTTCTACCAGTACCGGATCGCCGGCGCCGTTCGGGTTGGTGTAGCTGAGAAACACCTTGTCCCCTTTGAAGACGACATCGTCATAGCCGCTGGTGGGCGACGGATTGGCGAAGCTGAGCGGACCCGTTACCTTGTGGGTTTTCGGATCGATCAGCGTAATCGTCGAGTTGCCGTCCTGGTTCTGAAGCGCCCAAATCTGGCCGGTGTACGGGTTTAATTTCAGTCCGTCGACGGAACCCGGGATGCTGTAGGTATGCTCGATATTCCCTGCTTTGTCGTACTGGATGATCGTGCTCGAACCGCCGGCGCCGGTGGAGTCCGCGCCGTTGCCGTATTCGACAAAGAACGTGCCGTCCGCTGTCGTGATGGAGTCGGGAGCGCTATCGCCATTCGGCGCCGCAGCGAATGTCTTGACGGTACCCACAGAAGCCATTTTCGATCCTCCTCGGTGATTGACCAGAGGCGCGCAAATGACATGGTGTAGACGACGACCGTGTGACGGTAAGCCGAATGAAATTTGGTCAAAAATGAGAAGGCAGGAACCCTTTCAAAAATAACGATGAGAAGGCCGGGAATTTTTCGGGCAGATTGAATCGTGGAAAAAGTCTGCCGTCGTCGCGGCATACGATGCCGGAAAAGCTATCTAAAATTTATTTTCGCGATGACGGCGTCAGCGCCGGCCGGCGCTCAACGTGTTTGCAAACATTACACCGAGACAACTCAACAACAAGATCGCGCCGGCCGCTAGCGGCAGGGCGGCAGGCCCAGCGCTGCCATGACGGCGGAAACCGCAACGACCGCGACGATCGCAAGCGCCAGCGCGCCACCGTCGACGAACAACCCGACCAGTTCCCGCAGCGGTAGCTACACCGTCTTTAGCAACGCGACCGGGGTGCCTGTGTGTACCGAAAACCTCATCCGAGTGTGATGCCGCGTTGGAATCGCCTAAGCTGGCGGGATGATTGGCCTGTTCTGCTTCGCTCTGGCCGTCCTGGCCTCGCCATTCAAGTCGAAGGTACGGCTTGAAGCCGAGAACGTGGTGCTTCGACATCAATTGAATGTTTTGAGGCGGAGGCCGCGTGGTCGCGTTCGGCTCACCAACCATGATCGGTGGTTCTTTATCCAGCTGTATCGCTGGTTTCCAGCAATCCTGAAGGTTCTCGCAATCATCCGGCCCGAGACGCTCGTACGTTGGCACAGAGCCGGATTTCGCTGCTGCTGGCGTTGGAAGTCGCGCCCACACGGAGGGCGACCACAGATCGACACGGAGCTGCGCGTCTTGATCCAGCGGATGAGCATGGAGAATCCGCTTTGGGGTGCGCCACGCATCCACGGCGAACTGCTCAAGCTCGGGTTTGAGGTCGCGCAGTCGAGCGTCGCCAAGTACATGGTCAAACGACGGGGGCCGCCGTGCCAGGGATGGCGAACCTTTTTGCATAACCACGCGCCGGACATTGCCGCCATGGACTTGTTGGTTGTCCCGACCATTGGCTTCGACCTGCTCTATGTCTTCATCATCGTGCGGCTCGATCGTAGGGACCTCGCGTGGATCAACGTCACAACCAACCCGACGGCGAAGTGGGTTGCACGTCAGTTGACCGAGGCCTTTCCTTGGGACGGGGCTCCGGGTTACACGATCCGAGACCGCGATCGGATCTACGGCACCGTCGTCACACGCCGATTGCGTGCCATGGGCATTCGGGACAAGCCTATTGCACCAGCCTCGCCCTGGCAGAACGCATATGCCGAAAGGCTGATCGGTTCGATCCGACGGGAATGCGTTGACCACGTCATTGTATTCAGCGAACGCCACCTCCGTCACTTACTGCTCTGTTACATGAAATATTACAATGGGACCCGCACGCATCTATCCCTGGGGAAAGATGCACCGGTCTCACGCGCCGTCGATCGCGCCGGGCACATTCTTTGTCGCCCAATCTTAGGCGGACTCCACCACGGATACGCCCGGATTTAATTTACGACAGGCACAACTCTCATGCGAACAGCTGGCTTCCGTAGCAGATGCGGCGTTCCTAGGAATAATCTTCTTCAGTGACACACGGAACAGCAAACCGAAAGGAACATCGTGGTAGCTGCCTCGAAACCATTTTCGTAGGCCACGAAATGATCCTGAAACACAGGCCGTTAACAATCCCAGTTTTCGATAATGGCTTATTGCGGAGCTAAACCATGAACCGGGAAACAGATGGAATTGCAGTCGGGACCCGCGCTTAAGATCAGCCAATTTGGAGCGGTTCGGTGCCCAAATCTGGTTGACAAGATTGGCATCGTTGTCGGCTTGAGCCGTCACAACACCGGTATCACCGTGCTGTTCGATGGCGACAGAAGACCGACCTGCTTGCACAGGGGCTATATATCTTCAACATCTGAACAGCACTAAGGCCGCCTTATCACGGATGCGCGTTCGGCTCATCCCGTCGCGCGCACGGTCGAAATCAGGCCGGACCTCACTTTAGAGAAGATTAAGAAATTGCGAGCATCCTCCCTACGATGAGTTGTGATGTGAGACTGCTGCTCTCATCGTGCTCGATTTTATATTGTTTCCACGTTTAGGGCGCGCCCGATATGCGAGCGCGGCGATTGATCTTACGCCCGCATCTCGCGCGTTCATTCTCGGGCTGGCGTCACTAAGCTGTATGAGCCTCGGAAGGGCTATCGTGTGGTTGAGACACGAATTGCGCCACGTCATCGGGTCAGGAAGTCGGCGGAGGTCGATTTCGGCGGCGACAAGATCCCTTGCATGATCCACGACATATCGATGACGGGGGCGGCACTAGAGTTCGCCTATTCGACCAAGACGATCCCCGCCGCATTCACGTTGCTCGTACCAGAAAACCGTCTGAAGCTGTTGTGTCGTGTGGTCTGGCGAAACGATTTTCGGGTCGGTGTTGCATTCCAATGAGGGGGTGAATGAGAGATGATCCCAAGCCCAACCAATGAACAATTAGCCCTCTTTGCGAAACGCGTCAGGCGCGCGATCAGCAATGAAAGGACCCGCCACCATTTCGGAGTTTCGTCGGAGGAATATGTATTTACGTTGTTTCCCGACGTGGTGAGAACGCTTGAATGGATCGAGGCTGGAGGTGAGGCCGAAAATTGGTCACCGCAAGGGCAACCACAGCGGCCGACATTGCGGAAGAAAGTCGGAGGTCAATAAGACATGCAAGCAGCCAATCTGCATCTTAGCGCTGCAAGGTAGCTGGGGCGCTCATCACATCGCGATGCAGGTCGTCTCACTCCGTATCGTTCCGTTCATTGACTCTCAATCGCTGGAAGCGCGCGAGGGCCGGGAGGTTCTGCTTCGCGACAGCAGCGGCTTTCATCTCTATCTGACGGATGGTGATCCCACATCTGCTGCCGAGGAGCGGATCATAAGCCTTGAACTGCGGGAGGCGCTCATTTGGTTGAATGAGGCGCGAGAAGATCAGGGATCATTCTGGAGTTGACTCCGGCGCTGCGTTTCGTAGGCCCTGCCATCGAAACGAGTGCTGGATTTGGCTCAGCATGGCGATGCCCCCGTCGGCATAGAGACCGTGACAATACCGCTGATCCGCTGCCACGGCGGTATTAAGCACCAATAGTTCGATTGGGGCCGGAGTTCGCCAGCCGGAACTTGTTTGCTCACCATTAAGCGACCGACGCGATAGTCGCGCCTCTTTACTATTTCTTGAATTCTGCAGCGGCTTAATTCCGCAATTGGAGAAGCAATTTGCCCCCGCTTGCGCAATCGGGCCCACCAGATGGTTGAAGCAACCGCATTTCTTACCGAACTTGAGGACGCGGTTTCCAGAGGGACCGCCGAAAGCCGCCTTCGGGCGCTGTGGCATGCGACCGATTGTTTAATTTCCGGTAGCTATTCAGAAGAGCAAACTTGGGCCTTCGGCGAGATAATTGGCAGGCTTGCTCAGGAGATTGAAGTTGGCGCCCGAGTTCGACTTGCAAACGAGCTGGCTCCCAGCAAAAACGCGCCGATCGACGTGGTCAACGCTCTTTCCCTCGATGACTCAATCGATGTTGCGGGTCCCATTCTTCGGCATTCCGAGCGGCTAGATCCCAATATCTTGATGAGCTGCGCCCGAGACAAGGGTCAGCAGCACTTGCTCGCCATTTCCAAGCGGAAAACAGTATCCAATGCTATTACTGACGTTCTGTTGGCGCGTGGTTCACAGGCGGTCGTCACTTCAGTTGCGCGAAATAGCGGCGCTCATTTTTCCCACTCAGGGTTCCTTCAACTCCTGCGACGCTCGGAGGACGACTCTATCCTTGCCGAGTGTGTCGGACATCGCAAAGACATCCCGCGGCACCTATTCCATCAATTGATTTCCAAGGCTTCAGACGAGGTCAAAGAAAAGCTGAGGCGAGAACGCCCTGACATGCATGGCCATGTCCAGAGCATAGTCACAGATGTAGAGGGTGCCATCCACTCAAGATTTGGTCCTGCATCGAAGGACTATTTCACCGCAAAGCGGACAGTCGCAAAGTTACATCAATTGGGAGAGCTAACTGAGGATAACATTTTTGAGTTTGCTCATTCGCTCAAGTTCAACGAGACGGTTGCGGCACTTGCTTTGTTGAGCTCTATGCCCGCTGACATCGTAGAGCGCGCTTTGATCGACCAAAAACGGCAATCAACTCTCATACTAGCCAAGGCATTGAGATTGTCATGGACCACCACCATGTCGCTTCTTTTTCTGGGAGCGCTGAACTACCGAATAACGGCTGGCGAGTTGGATCGAATGAAGGCTGGCTACAGCGCGTTGAATGCTGAGACATGTCTGCGCGTGCTGGACGCGTATCGCTCTCGCAAGCAAACGGCATGGCAGCATGCATCCCATTGACATTGCCATATGCTCCTAGCCCGCTCCCGCCTCACCATCTTGAGCGCGTTATGCCCTCGTCTCATTCCAAGGCGCGCGCATTCAAACGTCGCGCTCTTCGTCGGTCGTGAAGATCACCGGCCTGGCCTTTGGGAGGTCGGCTCGATGACAGCCTTCGGCAGCGCTCGCGCTGCAGAGCGCTGGTTCATTAAGGCGTCCATACCGTTCCGATGCAGCCAGAGAAGCCCCATGGCGAGCTGCCGCAAATCGTTGCGCTCCGCGCCGACGGGTAGCTGTCTTGCCCGGCGCAGTGCGTCGGCAGCTTGCTTTTCCAGTCCTGACAGCTTGCGTTCCATCTGCTGTCCCAAACAGACCGGTGACCGGCACAGTGGGGCCGCCCGCCTTGCTCTGAAATTCAGGCGGCCCCTGCCGACCACATCAATTGTTCTGCCCCACGGCAGAGGCCATAGCCAGCCGTTAAGATACGAGCAGGCGGAGGTAAAGTTTTCATGACAACGCGAGCGCAGCGGCGCTGCTTATCAGCGGATGGATCGAATGCGAGAGCGCAACGCCGCTCTAGCGGAATATGCTCGCTAGGCGGCGTTGTTTATTGCACTGGGCCCTGAAATCCCCAGCCAAGCCTGATCGTGCGCAACACATGTGCCAGCAGTCAACGCTCCAGTCTGAAACACCGGGATCATACGGACCCGAGTAACTCGCAGCGCCTTCGAATGTTTCACTTCAAGTTCACTTTGGCGGTTTAGCGCTCCCATAACGCCGATCCGGACGCCTTCTCCTCTATTGATGGAAGCATCCTTTTTCCGTTTCCCCGCTCGGCATCCATCACCACGCTCCTCGTCTATACCGCCGCGCGATCTTCCTTCTCCGCGCCGCACATCACGATCTTGAGCCCATCATCCGGCAACGGTCGCTGCAGCGCCTTCGCCTCATCCCACGGCGCGCGCATCCATACATTCCGCTCTTCATCGGTGGTCAGGATCACCGGCATGGCCTTCGGATGGATTGGCTCGACGACCGCGTTAGGTGCCGTCGTTAGGAAGCCATAGACGAGGTGCGGCCCGGGGATCGGCTTGGGCTTGGTACCGCGCTCGCCTTTGAATTCGGTCCAGATGCCCGCGAAGCCGTTTTAATCGGTAACTCCCTCAGCTTCCGCACGTAATAGCCTTGCCTCTGAACCGCCGACTTAATCTCGTCACTGACTTTGAGAACCTTCTTCTTGGATTTGCGCCATCGCCCCGACTTGCCAGTGGGTATAGGAAGTCCCTTCCTAACAACGAGCAGATCGCGCTTTCCGCTTAAATAAACGTCGAACACATGCCACCCCCGAGCCAATGAACGTTATCGCTTCGGAGCGAAGTTCGGGTTGCGAGAATACAACACCAAGCCGCTTGTTCGCCGCTTCACCGCAGGGCTCGGCGCTCCGACAATAGCAGTTGGTTATCGGCTTGTGTCCTGTGAATAACGGGGAATACTCTCGGCAACCCCACAACCGAGCGTGGTTTTTTGCTTGGATGTCGCTCGCATGTCACCCGTGTATAGCAACAGTTTGCTCGACCAGTACGAGCAGGATGTGGACGAGATCGTCGCCGCCTGTAACGGTGATCTGCGTGGCGCTGTCAAAGCTCTGATGCTCGTGAACGAGCAGTTGGAACAAAGACTTTGGCTAGTGAGCGCAGAACTCGGTGAGCCGCTGCCTGATCATCGGGTGCTGAAGTCGATGCACTAAGCTAGACCGTCCCGATCGTCATTCAGAACCAACCTGCCGAAACACTTTTTGCACGTACCTCAAGCGGCGGAGGTGTGACCCGCGGCTTGGACTTGGTGCTCCGATCGCCCTTAAACTCGGTCCAGATGCCCGCGAAATGCGAACAGCGCCCGATCCTTATTGAGCGCGAACCAGACCAACATCTTTCTTTTTCGTCACCGGGTTCGGTTCGGGCGCGTATTCAGCGAAGCTGTTGGCTGGGACCAAGCAGCGGTTCTCCGGCTTGAGCCATCCGCGCCAGTGCGGCGATGACGTGTTGCGGATGTTGGTGACCGGCGGGCCGCCCGTTCGCGGTGGCGGCGGCATGCCCCAGCGCATCATTGTCGGCTCGTGGCCGGGGTCGGTGTTGCGTACCACCGGGGCCGGAAAGTCCGGGAACACGCCGGGCATTGGCGGCAGGTTGCCCACGTAACGGTTGATCACGCGGAAGAGGGCGCGGATGGCTTCTTGGTTGGTCGTGATGCAGTAGAGATTGCACGTAGGATTATTTGGGGAGAGCCGTCTGCATGCGGATTTTCCATTTCCCGTCTTCACGAACGTAAGGGGCGGTCCAAAAGCCCCCACGCTCAATAGATGCCCCGCTCGGGTCCTTACCAGCAATCCGATATTGGCCAATCGCAAGCGCCACGTCAGTTCCTAATGGCCAAGCCTCGTGAACGGTCGTCTCCTGATGATCAAATCCAGCTTTGAAAATGGCTTGGTAGAGCTGTTCAATATCCGTCCGAGGCCCTGCTGGATTGATGTGCATCCCAACATTCGCGTACAGCGCAGCGATCCCCGCCGCGTCTTGTCTGTTGAAGCTTTCCATGTACGCCGAGCCGATCTTTTTGCAGCTCCTGTCTGATGTCGTTCATGTCTTCCCCTTGACCGCTGTCGTTACCGCTCCCCCGGCCAACATGCTGACGGCGGATCACTAGCAGAAATTTTAGTCGGCCGCAGCGCCACCAGATGGCTGCGCTTGTAGGGATAGCCACGGACCTCCGAGCAATTCTTGCAGCGCATATACCGCTCCAGCTCATGGATCGGCGTCGTCTTCGGCCGCCCGACGATACCGGCGCGATGGTTTGGTGCGTATCGCAGCCGAGGCACTTCACTTCGAGATAGAGGTAACCGGCGTTGAGCGCATCGCCGAGCGCAGGCGACGGTTGGGCCGGTCCTTGAAAAAGCCAGCATGCGTTTGTTTTCGGCTTCACGGCCGGTCGGCTTCTTTGCGTGCCTCCGCTGTCCGCTCCGGCGATGTCCGGACCGAGCTGCCGTAGATGGTCTCTCGGGATTTCGTGCCCATGACCTTATGAAAGCGCGACGTTGGCGGCTGCGCAAATTGTCAATCCGTTGTGGATCGAACGGCGGGCAGGCTACTGGTTGTCGTGGTTGTGGATAGGTGGCATAGGCAGCCGAACCGACAAGGCGAAGCGCGAGCTACTGCCGCCAGAGAGCGATGGTCGAGCGCTGAAAAAGAAAGCCGCCCATGGGCGGCTTCCGGTGTCGAAAGGAGTTCTCCGAGTTGAAGGCCAGGCAGGCTAGCATTGTCCGGCGATGGTGGCGCTGGGGCAAAGGGGGTAGCCCGTCACTCAGCGCCTCGCCGGAACACCGCGTCGACCCCCTCGACGAACGCCATTGCCTGGGGCAGCGCGGGCGCCTGATAGGTGATGTCGCCGCCCGTGAGTCGCAATGATGCCCTTATCGACATTGCCGACGAAGTCCAAGCGTCAGCGAGATCACGCGCGCAGTCGAGGTCAGCTATGGTCGTACAGTCGCGCAGTAAAGGCCCCGTTCACGCTGTAAGCTTCGCAAGGAACTCCCGGTTGTAATCACCGTAGGAGCCTGTCCCGGTAATGGACTTGGGATCAAGCGAAGCCAGTTCTAACGTTTTTTGGGGAGGCAAGTTTCTCCTCAGCGAGTGGCTGCGAGTTTTGCGAGGTTGTGGGCGGTGCAGATCATGGCCCATTCGGCTTTGACCTTGTCGATGCTGCGCAGGAGGAACTGGCGGAAGCCTCTTGCCTGCGTGATCTGGCCGAAGACAGGCTCGACGATCTGTTTTCGCAATCGATACCGGCTTCGATAGCCTGCGCGCTTGAGCTTTGTGCTCATTCTGGCGATGAGCGTGCCGGATTTGAGCTTCCTTTTTGTCGTGGCCGCCTTGGTGCCGTGCTTTTGCCGTCCGGTGGCAACGTAGCCCTCGATCCGGCGTCGGATGAGCGTGCGAAGATTGGCTTGCGAGCAATAGCCCGCATCGGCCGATGCTTCATCCGGGTTCTTCCCGAGATTGGCTTTGATGGCATCGAGCAATGGCGCAAGCTGCGCCTGATCGCTCGCCGAGTTGGTCAGCGTGTGCGCCACGATGATCTGATGGGTGCCATCGACAGCGGCCTGTGCGTTGCAGCCCTGGATGAAGCCGTTTTTGGTCGGCATCACGCGGCTGTCGGGATCGGTGAAGTTGCGTTGTGCCTTGTCGCTCGGCTCTGCCGTGACGGGCTTGGACTTGCGTCCCGGCAGGCCCTTGCCGCCGTCGCCGGGGCCGTCGTCGTCCGGCTTCGAGGCAGCTTTGGCTTTGGCTTTGGCTTCAGCTTCCAGCGCGGCCTTGGCGGTACGGATTTTCTCGAGCCGCTTCTCTTTGTTGGCCATCCACTCGGGCATCTCGTCGCCACGCTTCGAGGCTCCGAACTGACGATCCTCAGCCTTGTCGGTCTGGGCGGCTTCGGCGAACCAGCGTTGGACTTCCGCTGCAAGCCTCGGTTCGGCCTCTTTCATCCGGCCATAGCTCATCGCCCTGTTGATCCCGGCATTGGCCTTGATCTTGGTGCCGTCGAGCGCCACGTGGCCAAGCTTCACGAGCCCCGCCTCGCGGCACAGCGCAAGAACCTGCCGGAACAATCCGGAGAGCGCAGCCAAATGCCGCTTGCGGAACTCGCTGATCGTGCGGAAGTCCGGACGCCGCATCCCCGTTACGGCCGCAAAATCCAGCCGCTCCTCGCAGCCCCGCGCGATCATCGGCGACGAGTAGATCCCCTGGCTGTACGCATAAAGCAGCAGCGCCACCATCATGCCAGGATGATAGGGCGGAAAGCCACGCTCCTCGTCGTAGACATCCATGATCCGCGACAGGTCCAAGCCTGTGCGAACCGTGTCGCGAACAAAGTGGGCCATATGCCCGGAAGGCACCAATCCTGGATCGACGGCGGCAGCAGCCAAACCTGATCAACGTCCCAAGGACGAAATGTCTTGCTCATCCACCGTTTGAATCACGACGCTTGTTCTTCGTCGAGAAAAATCCGATTACTCGGACAGGCTCCTAGTCTTACTGCGTCACAAAAGAAGACGCTTCGTCTGTTTGATCGGGCGAATGCAACAGGGACAGCGTGAGAGGTTCCGGACGATGGCAACGATCAGTCTTCGCCGCATCGTGGCAATCGAGTTCGGGATGTGACGTTCGGGTCGCAGCAGCGGAGCCTCTGGGTCGGTAACCGTTGGAAATCGCAAGTCTCTTGAACGGCCTGGTGGAACGAGATCCCGAGGGGGGAATCGTCTCCCTCTCGGAGACCAGGAATCCGTAGGCTGCGATGCACAGCGTAGCGTGGTGGTGGAAGCCACGCCAACCTCGCCCTTCGAAATGCCCGAGCCCGACCTCTTGTTTGAGATCCTGATAATCGCGCTCGATGCGCCAGCGCAGCTTGGTTAGATCGACTAGCCTTCCAAAAGTGGTCGTTTCCGGCAACGTTGAAAGCCAGTATTTGGTCGGCTCGTCCTCACCTTCTGGCCATTCGATCAAAAGCCATTCTTCCGGTCGGCTTTCGGTGAGTTGGTAATCTCGATGCGCGACGCAAACGCGCGCGCGAGCGAAGCGCGATGATAGCCGCTCGGCCGCACCCTCTCGCCACTTGATCGTGCGCCAGACCCGCTTAGGAAGGCAAAGAGCAAGCTCCTTGACCGAAATCGGTTGATGCTTGTGGTCGCGGCGCAGCAGCTTTGGTGGTCGCCCTTTGCCCGACCATTTTTTCGGCGGTAGCGGCGCCGTGTCGGATGTCCACACCGTGGTGTTTGGCAAGATACCGGCCACATAGGTCAACGCCAACGCGCTGATGCTGGTCCGCAGGTCCGTGTTGCAGCCATATCCGGCATCCATCAGCACCACGCCGCGAGGAAGCCCGGCTCTGCAGGCTGCTTCGATCTGCTCAAGCGCGATCTCTGGCTTGGTCTTAAAGCTGATCTCCTTGGGCACGCCCGCTTTGCGCCGACGTTTCTTATCTGCCGCCCATTCCTGCGGCAGATAGAGACGATACATTGCCGGCAGACTGGCGTGGTGATTGGCAAGCGACAGGGACACCGCGACTTGGCAGTTATCCTGCTTGCCGAGCTGCCCGCAATATTGACGCGCCACACCGACCGAGTGCGCTCCCTTCTTGGGAAAACCGGTGTCATCGATGATCCACGCTTCGATCGGTCCATGGCGCTCTATCGCCGGCAGTACCATCTCACCCACTTTGGCCAAAACACCCTCGTCAGACCAAGGCGATTGGCCGACGAAGTGAAGCAGCGACTGATGCTGCGCCGCCGTCCGATCAGGTGCCGTTACCGCGGCCATAGGCTCAACGCTTTTACGCTCCCCCGGCATGATTAAGCCGATGCAATAATCAAACAACGGCCGGGCCCGGTCCGCATGTCCGATCACACTCACAAGTTTCTCGACAAAAGCCGAAAATCGCGATTCACTGCCGTCTGATCTCCGGAGATCCATATCAGCCCCCGTTACCGATGCCTGAATCTCAACCGGTAACTGATTCTCACAGGACCTCGCCCGCGACCTTTTGAATCAGACACTTTTCTGACTCAGTAGTACTAGCGCATCGCAATCTCGCGCTTGCTTCGTGCTATGGGTCCATTGCGGCAATCGAGAGTAGGAGATCATGATGTTTATCGCAATGAACCGTTTCCGCGTTGCCAAAGGGTCTGAAGCAGCCTTCGAGCAGGTCTGGATGTCGCGCGACAGTCATCTCGAAAAAGTCTCGGGTTTCGTAGAGTTTCACCTTCTCAAAGGTCCCGAAGCTGAGGATCACACGCTTTATGCTTCTCACACGGTCTGGGAAAACCGTGCCGTGTTTGAAGCGTGGACCAAATCAGAGGCGTTCCGTGCTGCGCATAGTCGGGCAGGGGATAACAAGCCGCTGTATCTGGATCACCCCCAATTCGAGGGTTTTGAGGTTCGCCAGACAGTAGGACGCGGCAAGGTCGCGTAATACGCACGG
Source organism: Bradyrhizobium erythrophlei (assembly GCA_900129675.1). Classification (GTDB taxonomy): domain Bacteria; phylum Pseudomonadota; class Alphaproteobacteria; order Rhizobiales; family Xanthobacteraceae; genus Bradyrhizobium; species Bradyrhizobium erythrophlei_A. The sequence continues at coordinate 7,045,945 of FSRD01000001.1, forward strand.
ACATTTTGCTGTCCATCGCAAGCGCGCGAGAACCCTTCAATGTCCGTTCTCAGTCGAAAGCGGAAAACATATGCTCGAATTGAGCTTTTCCGGGTTTGACCCATCTCGGATCTGCTGCGTCCCTGAGCCCGACGATCGCCTTTAAAACTGACGAGCGTCGATTATTTTCAGCACCCGTAGGATTGCTGTCGGCTGGACGCTCATTTCCCCGGAAAACGCGTCATCGTAAATAATCAAGAGCGGTAGAGGGGGCGGAGAAGGCCACGAGGCGGCGAGAATTCATCGCGCTGCTCAGCAGCAGGAGCGCAATGGCGCTATGAGCTGCGGAAAGGAAAGGCCCCGCCGAGCGGAAGCTGAGCGAGGCCAAATCCAGAGCTGCGGTCGCGTCCTGTTCGGAACTTACTGCGGGACCCGCCATGCGCTATGCGAGACGAACACCCACCGATCGCCGCGTTTTTCCAACACGGTCGACTCGAATGTGGGGGCACTCGTTACTGGATCGCCTGTTTTGGGCTTGCCGGCCACCGCTGCAGTTGCGTCTGCCCACGCGACATTGCCATTGATGTGGATATGCGGTCCGTCTTTTTGCGTCACCTTCAACTCAGACCAAAAAGCGAAGACCGCTTCCCAGTTCCTCCTGACTGCGTCCCAACCAATCGACGGACCGGTCTTGTCCCTCGGATTGATCAGCATCACGTCCGCGTCGTGAGCCCATACGTCGTCCATTTTCTTGATGTCGAGAGCGCTTAGCGCAGCATGAAAGTTATCGAACGCGGCCTTGACCTTGTCGGTATCGGATTGCTGAGCGACAGCATTGCCCGGCAGCACGGCGAGTCCGAACACCGTGATAGCAGACAGACTGAGAATGTTACGGCGATTCATTGTTTTCCTCCTGTTTGGGTGCTCAATCCGCGCGCCAAACCTGAAGCGCGCACCGCGCGTTTGCAGGTCTGCGTTTGCAGATTAGACCATTCGAACGAAGGCTGGTGAAGGTATGATGCCCGCCGGCGGCACGGTCGCTGCCCATCAAAATTCTGAACGGCAAGGTCGGCACGATCCGTTCCGAGGCAGTTCTTATTAACGATACACTACGTGCTCCACTGTAGACAAGGGTAGGCGCTAAGACGCTTGGCCTCACCGTCCCGCCAGGTTCCTCGCGCGCCGACGAGGTGAAAGAGCAAGGGTTTTCTTGCTGCAATGCATGAGAGTCCGTTCATGTGAAGTTTTTCGGATGCCGGCCCCATGACGGTGGTGCCGCGCGCACGGGGCCGGCGTCCGCAAACCTCCAAGGGAGATGCTATGGGGCGGCGGCGAGGATATTGCATCCACCGTCGCTGATGTGAACCGACGGAGCACCCATGCAGAAGTTGAACGATCTGAGTCCCCTCGATCCGGACGACACGTTGATCGCCGTGATCGAGATGAGCCTGTCGAGCTGGCTCGTTACCGGCCTCGTGCCTGGCGTCGAGCGCCAGCCGTTAAAGAAGCTCGAGGTCTTCGAGAGTGCCTTGCTGAAACTGCTCAATCGCTGGCGAGAGGAGGCGGAGAAGGCAGGACATCGCATCGAACGCATCGCGGTCGCTTTTGAGGCCGGCCGTGACGGTTTCTGGCTGGCACGCTGGCTCAGGGCGCACGACATCGAGGCCCATGTCATTCATTCAATTGACAAACCTGACGCCGCATGTGGTCCCGTGCCGCCACACGACATGGCAGCGCTTTGACGTTTTGAAGCCATCAACTGACAGATCCAAATCAGAAGAAAAGACGTAAAACGGGCACTGAAATTTGGCCCCCTGATCGCTGACATCTTTCACGACGCAGCAGTAAACACCGGAAATTCGGTCAAAGTGGAGCACCGCGGGCTGGTTGATTTCAATCCGTTGTAGGGCGCGACGCTCAATCATCAGACTACCTACAAGAAAGCGTTGGATCAAAACACTTCGAGGCAGTGACCAGTGACCCGCACAGATTAGCTCTTGGGGTTGGGCTTAAAAAGTAAGGGAGGTTAACTTTTTAAAATTGCACGAAACGACAAGGAAACGCCTTTTGACCCCATTTCGGAAGTCGGTCAGTTTGGCCGCATACCGATTTCGGAGCCTTCCTCTAATGGGACAGCAGGGCTATCAAAAGCCCAACGTTCACGGCTAGATTATTTTCGTGTCCATGACTAAAACCGTAGCTGTAGCTTGGCTCCACGAACCATCCGTAGTTCGGAGAGGTCCAAAACATGAAATCAAGCACCGCCGTCGCGCCGAAGGAATTGGTCGACGACCATTGCGGGCCGACGCCAACCATGAACTCCGCGTTCTTTGACAGTTGAAAAGGTTTTTTGAAAACGAGGTCGGCTTCCCATTCCGTGCCGCCCTTGCTCATCAGGGGGGTGAGACCCGCCTCGATTTCAAGCCAATGCTCTATCGGCGTAACCTCCACAGCGACACTGGGACCAAAGCTAGTTTTGTTCTCTCCAGGTCCCCATTCTCCCGCAGCGCCGATTTCAAGAACCGCAACGTGATCTTTTTCCTCTTGCTGTTGGCCGAAGGCGTGTCCGGGGCCTAACGCTAGGGCCGCCGCTAATAAGAGCGTTGCTATCTTGAGAACTTTCATGTTTCCCCGTAACGCAGGACTAGCGAGATGAGCTACCCAGCCGTGACAACGTGCCCAGCGGGGTTCGAACGCAGCTCGCCGCGCGCGTGACTGAAGATTTGCCATCCGCCCCATAGGCCAAGTGCACCCATGATGGTGGCCACAATGACATCGGGCCAGCTTGTGCTGGTGCCGAAAACCCCCATAGCCGCGAGCAGCACCGCCGCATTGCCAAGTGCATCATTGCGCGAGCAAATTCACACAGAACGCATGTTTGCGTCGCCGAAACGAAAGCGGTAAAGCATGAGCGCCACGCCACCATTTGCGATGAGGGCAGCCACGCCCACGACGCCCATGACCTCGGCCCGTGGCAGCGTACCGTGAAAGGCGTGCCACGCCGTGCTGCCAAGCACCCACAAGGCGAAGGCAATCAGGGTGCCGCCCTTGGCGAGGGCAGCGCGAGCGCGCCATGTGAGCGCCATCCCGGCCACGCCGAGACTAATGGCGTAGTTTGCGGCGTCACCGAAGAAATCGAGCGCGTCGGCTTGCAGAGCCATCGAACCGGCGGCTGCACCGGCTACGATCTCCGTCACGAAGAAGCTGGCATTGATGAGAAGCGCGATCCACAGGGCGCGCCGCCAGCGCGGGTCGTTCACCACGTTAGAACGCGCGGCAGAAGAACAGGAAGTTTCGTGACAACAGGCCATCCAAGCGCCTCGGCGGTTTGCGATGGCGTGTGGTATAAACCTTGTAGTAGCTACAAGGTCAAGGGATCGGTCATGAACATTGGCGAGCTGGCGCGTGCAGCAGACACCAAGGCGGAAACAATCCGCTACTACGAGCGCATTGGCCTGTTGCCCGCGCCACCCCGCACGCCCGGCAACTACCGGGACTATTCAGCCGAGCATGTCAGCCGCCTTGCCTTCACACGGCGCGCACGCGACCTCGGCTTTTCCATCGACCAAATCCGGACCCTTCTCGATCTTGCCGACCAGAAAGAGCAATCGTGCAAAGCGGTGGACGCCATAGCCCGCGAGCATCTGACGGAAGTGAAGCGAAAGCTGGCCGACCTTGGCGCGTTGCGCCGCGAATTGGAATCACTCATCGGTCAATGCCGTCATGGGACCATTGCCGAGTGTCGCATCCTTGAAGCTCTCGCTCCCGACGCGGCCAGCTCGGCGCGGGCCTAAGTGATGATCAGGTGAAAATTCACGCGCATAAGCCGGATGTTGGCACCTTTGAGACATGCCGACTGACGCCGGCAATGTCTGCTTTCTGGGCTATTTCGGAAGTCCCGTTTCAGGCTCGTCAGGACCGGTTTTGACCCAACTGAGACATCGGCTGTGCCCAACGGCAACGTCGCCATTCCCTAGTCAAGTCGTCGGTTGAGCCGATAGGATGCCGTCCGTTGAGCTTTGGGGGGCGGACGTGCGGCGGCGCGAATTTCTTGGTGTTCTGGGTGGTGCGGCGGCATGGCCACTGGCGGCGCGCGCGGAACAGGCTGGCGGCGTGCGACGAGTGGGCGTGCTGATGGGATATGTTTCCGAGGGTGACCCCTTGGGGCATGCCCGTCTCAAATTGATTGAGTAGGGCCTGAAAAATCTCGGGTGGACGAACGGTAGCAACGTGAACATCGAAGTTCGCTGGGCTGGCGTCGATGCTGAGCGCACCCAAAGATTTGCAAGGGAGTTGGTTGCGTCGCAACCCGACGTAATCGTCACCACCTCCACGCCTGGGACGGCAGCGGCACAGCGAGAAACTCAAACGATCCCGATCGTTTTCACAGTTGTTTCTGATCCCGTTGGTGAAGGTTTTGTTGAGAGCTTGGCGCGGCCCGACGGCAACATTACCGGCTTCATCAACTTTGAACCTTCAATAGCCGGCAAGTGGCTCGCTCTTCTCAAAGAAATCGACCCTCGGATCGTGCGGGCGGCAGGCCTATTCAATCCCGACGCGTCTCCCGGCGGTGGGTCATATTTCCTTCGTCCATTCGAAACCGCCGCCCGGTCTCTAGCGATCACACCGCTTGCCACTCCGGTCCGGAGTGACGCCGACATCGAGGCGGCAATCTCGGCGATTGGCAGCGGGCCGGGTGGGGGTCTTGTCATGATGGCGGACAGCTTCATGGCGATGCATCGCGCACGGTTCATCGAGCAGGCAGCCCGCTATAGAGTTTTGGCGATATATCCAATTAGTGCAGCAGCTGCTGATGGCGGTTTGCTCTCCTATGGCCCCGAAGTCTCGGAATTGTTCAGTCAAGTGGCCCCCTACGTGGATCGCATTCTCAGGGGCGCGAAGCCGAGCGAATTGCCGGTTCAAGTGCCGACCAAGTTCGAGCTGGTGATCAACCTGCGGACCGAGAAAACGCTGGGTCTCACTGTGCCACCGACGTTGCTCGCCCGCGCCGACGAGGTGATCGAATAAGCTGTTGAATTGCTGCGGCGCATGAGTCTGTTGTTGGCACGTACGTTTGAGACATGCTGACCGGCACCCAGGATGTCCGTTTCTGGGGGAAGACCGGATGTGAGCGGCGCACGGTCAAAACGGTGCTTTTGACCCTGAGCTGCCGACTGGCCGCGTCGACGTTTACGTCTGCCGCTGGGGGAAGACCGGACTGGGTTCGCGAGATCCGGTACTATCGGGTTTGGCTCATCGCGTTGGGTGCATAGAATTGGCCGGCGCGCTTTGCTTTGTGCGAGTGACTAAGCGTAACGCTGGATAAATTGCACCTTGATCAACAAAGTCAGAGCCAACGAGGAGTATAAACTCCTTCAATTTGGCTTCCGGGAAAGCGCACGCAAATGGTGCGCGCGTAAGGTTGCAGCGGCCATTGTCGGCGGCGGATAGCAGTGTCGCCCCTAGTTTCGATTTTCTACATTAGGGGTGGCCGAATTCCTGCCGGCGCCTCTACGAACAGGAAGCAGCGTCACGCGAGTTGGAAGAAATCGGTTTCGGCAACAGCGCGATCAATGTTTGGGTGCGGGATGCCGGTTGCGAACGTTTTCACTGCTTGCCAGGAGCTGATCGTACAATCGGTCGATCTCGCGCGCCTGATGGGGCGTGACATCCTCCTGATGCAAGGCTCTAAGCTCATGCTCGGTTGGCTGGTAATTGCGACCATTGCGAATCGGCCATGGTCCCTTGTGAAGTTGCGGGGCGTCCTCTGCAGATCCGATGTTTGCCAGCAATAACGACGCCAGAGCCAATGCGACCCCGAAGACAATCTTGCTTGACATGGCTCGCTCTCAATCAGCTATTGAGCTCAGACGTAAGCCCGTCTCATCAGAATGGGAAATCACTACCGCTCCCGGCGCGTACATCCCACTAAAGGTTCATGTTCATGGCCGCGGGCAGATAACGAAATCCTTCGCCCTGCTTCACGAAATGACCGTACCCAGGCCACGCGAAATGATAGGCCAATATTGCAATTCGGTTTTCAGCGAGGAACGAGAGCATTTTGAGCCGCGTCTTGACCGCCTGCTTGGCATCCGTGTCATAGAGAAATTCCATGCGTGGATTCTCGATCAGCAGCACGGAATGATGCGAGACGTCGCCTACGAAGAAGAACGACTGACCATTCGACTGCACGTTGAACATGGTGTGCCCGAGCGTGTGGCCTGGCGCCGCGATTGCCGTGATGCCTGGCAGAAATTCCTGCTCATCCTTGAAAAATATCAGTCGATCCCTAACCGGCAGTAGGTTCTTTCTCGCGTGGATGATGAACGCCTTCTTCCAAGGCGAGTCCATCTGTCGTTCGTCAGTCCAGTAATCAAAATCGGCTTGGCTCATGTAAACTTGCGCATTCGGATACATCAGAGCACCGCTCTCATCGACGATGCCGCCGATGTGGTCGATATGACCGTGCGAGATGACAACGGCGTCGATGTCCTCGCGCTTGATCCCGGCATCCGAGAGGCTTTTTGCAAGCAACCCGCCCTTGGGTCCGAACATTTTTGATGCTCCGAGCCCGGTGTCGAACAGAACCATCTTGCCGTTGCTGTCAACGACGAACGAGTTGAGCTCGATATTCATATCCGACGGGTTCATGAAGTTGTCCGTCAGCTCTTTGCGCACCTCGTCTTTTGGCACCCCAAGAAATGAATCTGACGGATTTCCGAGCATCTGCCAGCCATCGGAGACGACCGTGATCTCCGCTTCGCCGACATTGAAGCGATACCAATAGGGTGCCTGCACGTGGAGCTTGGCGGCTCTTGCCAGAGCGGATGTGCTGATGGACCCGAGACCGAGTCCGATACTGGCGCTCGCCCCTAAGGCCATGATGTTCCGCCGTGAAAGCTCTCCGAACATGTCAATCCTCCTCTGTCTTCGTCCAAATGTGCCGGCAACGCGAAAGTGACGCCGGCGGGATGCCCTCAGGTGCATTGTCGTCAAAGCCGTGCATGCGCAGCGCCCATTGCAGCCCGACGACTGCGCCTTTCACCGGTTGCAGCAGTGCCAGCGACAAGATCACCGTCAGCGGCAGATAGATCGCAAGTTGCAGCCCCACCGGAGGCGAGTAATCCGTTTCGATCAGAAGCGCGGTCGGAACCACGATATGGCCGACGATGACGATGACGAGATAGGCCGGCAGATCGTCGGCGCGGTGCGGCGTGAAATCAAGCCCGCACACGGAGCAACGCCACGGAACAGCTTGCCTTCGCCGCAACGCGGGCAATGGCCGCGAAACCCGCGCTTCAAGGAGGACCAAAGATCGCGTTTTTCGACCGCGCCGGTTTCGCGGGTCCAGATCTTGTTGGTGGGGCTCATGGTCTCCATGACTTGGCTCTCTTCGAATTGCCGAATTATTCCGATCCGGCTTGGGCGCCTTCCGCCGCGAACCTCGGCCTTCTTCGCTTGCGCGTCTCACGTCTCTCGCAAAAGCCTTTTCACGCTTTCTGCCGCGTGACGATCGAAGGCTCCAGCCTTGGCTGTTACTTCTTGGGCGCGGCGGATGTAACCTCGGCAGCGATTGCGTTGAGCGCGCCGGTCATGGTCCGAACCGCAGCTCGCATGCCGGCCGTTCCCGCGTGGCGTTGCGCGATCCACGCGGGATCGTTGTAGGACAGCCAGACATGGCCTTTGGCATCCTCCCAAACCAGTGCCTTCAACGGCAGGTCAATGCCGATGGTCTGTGCCGATTGCATCAGAGGTGTGCCGCCTTTCGGGCTGCCGAAGATCAAGAGGTCCGTGGGACGTAGGGTCATACCAACCTCGGCGGCGCCGGCGGCATGGTCGACATGGGCGAAGACCGTCATGCCCTTCGCCTTAACGCCGGCTTCGAGCCGCTGCATGGTATCCTTCGGCGTGTATTGGCTCTGGATTGTGATCAGTCCGTCTCCGTCCATGGTTTTCGCTCCAACCGTTACCGATAACGCAAGGACCGGCACTGCAAGAAGCGCAGGACCCTTTTGCGCCCATCGTCGTTTTGCGGGCATTGATGGTTCGTCGTGCCCAAATCCAATTCCGATCACTTCGGCACCGGCACTTTGCTGAACTCCGGGTCGGGAATGAAGCCGTCGCGATTGGGCATCTTCACCTTTGGCAGCGTCTCCTTGTCGAGCTTGCCGTCCGGCGGCAGAATTCCGTTCAAGCTCAGGATGTACGCCGTGAGCGCGTAGTAATCGTCGACGCTGAGCGATCCCGGCGCCTGGTAGGGCATCGCGCGATGTATGTAGTCGAACAACGTGGCGGCGTAGGGCCAGAAGCTTCCGACCGTCTTGATCGGCTTATCGGAAGCGAGCGTGCCCTGACCGCCGACCAGGCGATCCTTGATGCCGCCCTGGCCGTTGTCGCCATGGCAGGCCGCGCAGTTATCCGCGAAAACCTCCTTGCCGTGCCCCACCGTGCCACTGCCGTCCGGCAAGCCCTTGCCGTCGGGTCGCACGTCGATGTCCCACAGTTTGATTTCGTCCGAGCTCGCGGGACGTCCGAAATCGAAGGCGTAAGCCGGAAGTACGAGGAGCGCGGCAGCGACCGCACCCGCAAAGAGTTGCTTAGGCGAGAGCATTGCGAACCCTCCCATCTCCGTCGATGCTCCAGGTCTGCTGCGCATTATAGTGAAACAGAGCGTTCGTCCCCATCTTCGCAATGAACGACTTGCGGTCGGGCTGAACATTGTCCTTTTCGTCGGTGGCGCGGCTGATGATTTTGGTCGGCTTTCCGTCCCACACCCAGTCCATCTGGAAGCGCGTCTGCGCCTTCGGCAGCACGGGATAGTTCAATTGGGCCTGCTTCCAGGTTCTGCCTTCATCCGTGCTGATTTCAACCTTCGAGATCTTGCCATGGCCGCTCCAGGCTAGACCCGTGATGCGGTGATAACCGGGACGTATCTCCATCATTCCCGATGGCGATGTGATGACGGAATTCGTCTCCATCCTGAGTTGAAATTGCATGGCCTTGCCGTTCGCAAGGAGCTGCGTGTAGCGGGCCGTTTCCCACCGCGTCATCCAGGGCTGGTCGCCAAATTTCAGGCGGCGCAGCCATTTGATGTTTAGATTGCCTTCGAGGCCCGGCGTGATGAGACGGATCGGAAAGCCGTGGGCCGGCCGCAACGGCTCGCCGTTCTGGCCGTATGCGATGAAGGCCTCGTCCATGATCTCTTCGGCGAGCGGAATACTCCGATCAACGCCGGCTGCGTCGGCGCCTTCCGCCAGCATCCAGGTGGATCGGCGGTCCTTCCCGACGAGACCGATGAGAAAGCGAAGCGGAACGCCGGTCCACTCATTGGTGCTCACAAGACCATGAGTGTTTTGGACTGTGACATTGGGGTCCGCCTTTTTCCAGTTTTCCCAGCCGTTGCCGGTGCATTCGATGAAGACCGTGCGGGTGATCGAGGGCATCCGCTTGAGATCATCGACCGTGAACACGAGTTGCTTGCGCGTCATGCCGTGGACCAGCAAGCGGTGCTTCGCCGGATCTAGATCGGGATTGCCGGAATGGCTCCGTTCGTAATGCAGATCGGTGGGCGTGATAGTCCCGACCAGCTTGCCGAGTGGCGCTTTCGAATTGATCGCATCGCTTGGATCGACGTTGCGCTTCCCCGGTCCCGCCTCCGGAAGCATAGCGAGCTGAACAAACTTCGATCGCTCGCCGTGCCCCGAGAGATCGGCACCCACCTCGCGCGGCGGCACGTCGGCAAGCGTATCGGCGACCGCGCGTCCTGTAACGACAGTCCCGGCCACGCCTGCGGATGCGACCGTCAGGAATTTCCTGCGGGAGAAAGCATCTTCTCCGGATGGTTCTGTCACGTTTTCGTTTCTTGACGCCATGCGACCGGCTCCTTTGATGTGGTCTTCCGAAGCTTGGATTTCGGCGGCGCCAAGGACTCAATATGGGTCTTGCCGCCGGGCCGTAAGCTTCGTAGCTCAGAACGGCTGATAATCTGGTGGCTCCACAGAGGGCTCATTGTAGAACACTAGAACCGATGCCGGGCCGGCTGAATGACCGAGCGGCTCAATCTGTTGTCCTATCGGCGCAACCTGCGTCGGCGCCTCAAGCAAGGCGCGGGCGCTGTCGGCCATGATCAGCAGGCCGCCGGCCAACAGCATGACATCCTTCAGCACGAGCCGACCGCCGCCTGACAGATAAGGGAAGCCGTGCTGCGCATCGCCAAGCGCAGAGACCCACGCGTCTGGCGTCGTGATCAAGAAAGACAACGTCACGAATGGCGTCAGGAACGAGAGCGTAGCGCCCAAGATGCCCCATCGGCGCGAGAACACGCCCAGCAGCGTCAGCAGGCCGATCGTTATCTCCACGGTTCCGAGCCCGTCGGAAAAGCCATAGGTATTATTCGCGGTCTGCCAGGCCCGCTCGGCCGGCTTCAACTCACCCTCGTGCGTGAGGTGCGCCTTGTACTCGGCCGGATGCTCGTAGAAGAACGACATGAACGGGCTGTTGGCGACGAAGGGCGTGATGCTGTCGGCTTCATAGGGCGCGAATTTGAGCGCGCCGATCCACAGGAAGACGATCGCGATGGCGACGCGCATCAGCGGGATGCCGACCCGATCGGAATGAGCGATCCAGGAAAGCGGCAGACGAAGATAGCCGATCATGAGTTCTCCTCAGGCGTTGGGATTGATTTCGGCGGCGGCGTCGAATGCGTCGAGCGCGCGGGTGGAATAGACGACGGCCGCGCCGGCATTGACGGAGACCGCAACACCCAGCACTTCGGCTATCTCTTCCCTGGTCGCACCCCGTTCCCGGGCCGCCGCGGTATGTACCGTGATGCAGCCGTCGCAGCGCAGGGTGATGGCGACCGCAAGGCGGGTCTTTTCATCGAGGTGACCGGCCTTCTGGCCGGCCCGGCTCAGGGTGGTGTAGCCCTTGATGATATCGGGGTTGAGCTTGCCGAAGCCGCCTACCCCGGCGAGAAGCTGCTGCCGATATGTATTCCAATCCAGCATGTGCATGACGCTCTCCTCTTCGATGCGATGTGAAACGCGGAATGAACGGTGACTGTGTTCAGCGCTCCGCGTCGCGCGCCGAGGCGCGAGCGGGATAAGCCAGGACCGGCAATGCAAGGGCGCCGCCGATGAATGTTTTCTTGATCACGTATTCGTGATCATTGCGCGTCTGAACTCCGCGCTTGGGTTGGCGCATCCGCATTACATTCTCCTCATTCATTCGATGCTTTCGGAAATCGGGGCGAACGGGAAATTGGCGATGCTCTCGCGGCGCAAAACCTGTGCGGACCGGATCAAACATCCGGACGCCGGGACTGAGGCGGCTCCTCTCAACCCGCTCAGTGCGATTGCTCCCCTGTTCCGGGTGCGCCCGGAAATTCAGGATGTGTGCCGGTTTGCCTTGCAATGGGAGGTCGTGCACGAAGCGGAGCCGACTGGCTTTGCGCAATTTCACATCGTGACGAATGGAAGTTGCCTGCTGGAGCGGTATTCCGGGGAAACGTTCAAGCTGGAAGCCGGCAGCATCCTCCTGCTCCCGCAGGGCGACTCCCACGTCGTGCGATCGGCGAGCCGTGGCGGAAGCTCCGGAGCACCGATCAGAACCGAATTCAACAACGCGATCAGGATCAAGACCAACACCCGCGGCGCGAGCGACACCGAGATGATCTGCGGCCGGCTGCGTTTCGATGGGGCCATGTACAGCCTTGTCACCGCCGCTTTGCCAAAGGCGATCGTGTTCAGCATCGGCAGAGGGGATTTGTTCGACCGGATGCGGATGCTGGTGGAGGCGATCGATGACGAACTGCAGGCCGCGCGTCCGGGCGGAGCGACGATTGCCACCGAGCTTGCCACCGCTCTCTTCGTGATGATGCTTCGCATGCATTTCGAACAGTCCGCGGCATCGAGCGGCATAATACGGCTGCTCGCATCGTCGTCTTCGGCCAGAGCCGTCACCGCCATGTTGAGAGCTCCCGCGCATCCATGGACGCTGGACGAGCTTGCGGCGGAAGCGCATGTTTCGCGCGCGACCCTGGTTCGGATCTTCCGCAGGGAGGGCGATCTTCCGCCGCTCGGCTTCCTGAGCGAGTTGCGGCTCGGTTTGGCACGCCAGCGCCTCAGCTCGACGAATGGAACCCTGGCGCAGGTGGCGGCAGCGGTCGGTTACGACTCCGAGAGCGCATTCGCGCGCGCGTTTCGGAAACGTTACGGGATTTCGCCCGGTAGACCCCGCGCCGTCATAACGGGCGATCTCGCGGAGAAAGCTCACCCGATTCCATGATGGCCGAACGCAGCGTGAGACTGACAGCACGGCCGTAATAAAAGCAGGAACGGCCGCCCCGGTTGGCGGCGTCTCTTTCATTTTCAAGCAGGCGGAACATGTCGCCTATTGGCACTTTTCCGACATGCCGGGCCGGTCTGGCGATGTCCGTTGATCGGAGTAGAGCGGAAGTCGCGTTTTGGGGCCGTCAGGACCGTTGTTGACCCGCACCGGACATCGGCCTGTCAGCATTTGCGGCCGATCATGTGGCCTTTCTCATTCGCCAAGCGGTCGCAGAAATGCTAGGCTTTAGGCGTTGCACAAGGCATCTGCTCATGCGACGGCGCGAGTTTTTTGGAATGCTCGGCGGGGGGGTTATCGCGTGGCCACTTTCGGCACGCGCCCAGCATTCTGGACGGGTACGTCGCGTCAGCGTCGTCGTTCTGTATAAGGAAAACGACCGAGAAGGACAGCTTCGCATGCAAGCCTTTCGGGAAGGCTTGGAGCGGGCTGGTTGGTCGATTGGGACCGATCTCGTGATCGATGTTCGCTGGGGTGTCGGTGATATCAACTGGATAGGGTCCACAGTGACCGACATGCTGACCCTCGCGCCAGAGGTAATCCTAGCGAACAGTGATCAAGTGGCCCAGGTAGTGAAGTCGGCTTCGCAAACTATACCAATCGTTTTCATTGCTGCGAGTGACCAGGTTGCCGAGGGTTTCGTTCAAAGCCTTTCACATCCCAGCGGCAACATGACTGGCTTCACGGTCCAGGAGCGCAGCCTTGGGCCGAAGTCGATCGGGCTACTCAAGGAGTTGGCACCGCAGCTGTCGCGCATCGCAGTCCTTTTCAATTCTGAAAACTCGGGGTCTGTTCTCTTATTCCGCTCGTGCGTCGATGCCGCCGACAAGCTCGGCGTGAAAGTAATTGGGGCTAGAATCCGCGAGGCCGCGGAGGTCGAAGCTGCGTTCGAGACGATCGCAAAGCAGCCCAACACCGGCTTCGTTCTCCCACCTGATCCCGCTGTCGCGGTACATCGCAAGTTGATCATCGGGTTGGCGGACCGTTACCGTGTGCCAGGCATCTTCGGCTACCGCAGCTTTGTTGCCGACGGAGGGCTAATTTCATACGGCACCAGCTTGCCTGAGTTATTCCGCCAGGCCGCGGCGTATGCCGACCGGCTCCTCCGAGGCGATAAGCCCGGAGACCTTCCCGTGCAGCGACCCACTAAGTTCGAGCTAACAATCAATTTAAACACCGCGAATGCACTCGGCCTCGACGTGCCAACGACACTGTTAGCTCGTGCCGACGAGGCGTTCGACTGAGCTTGCTCAATTTCCGATATTGGCACTTTCGGACATGCCGACTGACGCCGGAAATGTCTGCTTTCGGCATTTGCGGCTCGGGAACACCAGTCCAAGGTTCGGCTTTGATCAGGGATCATCTCAGATCAAGGAAAAACCGGGCAGCCGTTTCAGGCCGCCCGCTTGATAATTTACACACTCGATCCTGCGTGCAGAAGCGATTAGCCGCCGCCGCCCTTGATTCGTGGCGGATTCTTCATATCCAGCAGCGGCACAGGGTTGTTGGGCTCCTGGAGGTTGGGCCTCCAGTCGTTCGAGGCTCCTCCGGGCGTCCGCTTGATGCTCGGATACTCAACAATCGACTTGTTGAACTCCATCACGACAGGAACGATCAGTGCCAAGATCCAGCCGTTGTCCTGCCCCGCATACTTGCCGGGCGAGGACTGGGCCAGGCGCGCGGTGACCGCGCCATTGAAGACCATGTCGTATTTCTCGAACGGGTCCATGGTGAGGTTGTAGGTCGCGCCGATTGAGCCGAGGTTTTGCTCCGAACCGAGCCAGGTGTCCTTAGCTGTCCACAGGTATTTCCACGCGACGTTGAGATCAGGGTTGTCCGGATCACCCCCTATATCCACGCGCGCTCCCATGAAATTTTCGCCATCGACGTAGATCCACGATCTCCGGGCAGAATGCTTGGCCTGGCCGAGGATATAAGCACTGTTATCGATGCTGTCGAAGTAGATCGTGTGTGTACCGAAAACTTTATCCGTGTTGATGACGCCCCGGAATCACCTAAGCTGGCGGAAATGATCGGGCTCCTGTGTTTCGTCGTGGCGGTCTTGGCCTCACCATTCAAGTCGAAGATCCGGCTTGAGGCTGAGAATGCCACGCTCCGACATCAGCTGGTGGTCTTGCGGCGTAAGCTGAAGGGCCGGGCTCGTCTCACGAACAACGACCGCTGGTTCTTCGTTCAACTCTATCGGTGGTTCCCGTCGATCCTTCCGGCTCTTATGATTATTCGACCCGAAACGCTGGTACGTTGGCATCGGGCCGGCTTTCGGCGCTATTGGCGTTGGAAATCGCATCGACGGGGAGGGCGACCGCCGATCGAGGCGGAATTGCGCGCGCTGGTCCGGCAGATGAGCACGGAGAATTTGCTTTGGGGTGCGCCGCGCATCCACGGCGAACTGCTCAAGCTCGGGTTTGAACTGGCTCAATCAAGCGTCGCCAAGTACATGGTCAAGCACCGAGGACCACCAAGCCAGGGGTGGCGGACCTTTCTGCGAAACCACGCGCCGGACATTGCCGCCGTGGACCTGTTCGTTGTTCCAACTATCGGTTTCGACCTGCTCTATGCTTGCGTCATCGTCCGGCTCGGCCGCAGAGAGCTCGTCTGGATCAACGTCACAGCAAATCCGACGGCAGAATGGGTTGCACGTCAGATAACGGAGGCGTTTCCTTGGGATGAGGCTCCGCACTACCTCATCCGTGATCGCGACCGGATCTATGGCAGCGTCGTCACGCGCCGATTGCGCGCCATGGGCATCCGGGACAAGCCTACCGCACCAGCCTCGCCCTGGCAGAACGGCTTTGCCGAACGGCTGATCGGATCGATCCGGCGTGAGTGTGTGGACCACATCATTGTCTTGGGCGAGATACATTTGCGCCGAATCCTCCGATCTTATGCGGACTATTACAACCGCGTCAGAACTCATCGGTCCTTGAACAAGGATGCACCAGTGTCTCGCCCGGTTCAGCGAACCGGTGTGATCAGTTCACACGCCATCCTGGGCGGACTTCATCACCACTACGCCCGTGTTTAAGTTTTCGGTACACACAACCTTTCATGCCGAGCAGCAAGCGATCATTTACGAGCCGCGGATCGTAGACCCCGTCCTCATCGATAATCAGGCTGCCGACCAGGGCGCAGAACTCCAAAAGGGTGTGCCAATCGCGCCCGTTACGGGCCAGGCGCGAGGCCTCAAGGGCAAACACCGCGCCCGCGTCGCCGCTGCAGATCGCCGCCAGCAGGCGTTCGAAGCCCGGGCGCGCCGTCCCGCCCCCCGAGCGGCCGAGATCGTCATCGATGACAATCGCGTTATCCCAACCGAGGGCGCAGGCGCGCGTCGTCAGCGCATACTGGCGTCGCCGGCTCTCCGGATTGTGCAAGAGCTGATCGATGCTGGATTGCCGCACGTAGACATAGGCGCTGCGCGCCAGGTGATCGCCAGTGATCTTAGTCATCGTCCGTCTCCGTCGGCATACTGACCCGCGCGAGGCGATCGCTCAGAAGAACTTTGAGCAGGGTTACGATCTGCGCGCGAGTCGCCAGGTCGAACAGAGGCGGCGCGACGTCGTCGGCCGCCAGCATGAGAAGATCCAGTTGGCCGTTCCTGGGCACGCTGTTCCATCATCGCCTCCATCGTTGCGAATCGTTTCATTCGCTGGCGACAAGGATACGTCCTGCAGATCGACGAGCCGGCGCAGCTCCCTCAAGCAAGTAAGGGAAAGCTGCGGCGTGGCCACGATAGGCGATGCCGCCGCGCCGGCTTCGGTCATCCACGCCGGCAGCAGGAGCCGGCCGCCATCCGGCAGTTCGACGACAAAATGCGCGATGCCGGCGTAAACGAGATGACGCACAACCGTGAGGCGCTCGCCGGTGCGCGGGTGATGTGGATACTGGACAACGACTTCAAGCGGCTGTTGCTGGGCAGTATGTCGTGGGTTCGAAGGGCAGCCTCAACGAGTACGAGCTGGATTTGTTGCGCCAGCGCTCGCTCTCGGCCCGCTATGAGAAGGCGCGCCGGGGCGAGTTGGTTGTGGCGGCGCCCGTCGGCTTCGTGAAGGCGGGCGACCGTTATGAGAAGGATCCGGATCGGCGTGTCCAGGAAGCGATCAAGCTGGTGTTCGACAAGGTCGAGGAACTGGGCAGTGCCCGACAGGCGCTCTGCTGGCTCCACGAGTACAACCTCGATCTGCCGGTGAAGCAGTCCAACGGCGACACGGCCTGGCGGCGACCGAATTACTCCACCATCCACCGGATCATTGAGAACCCGGTCTACGGCGGCGCCTATGCCTATGGTAAGACGGCCGTGGCGGCGGGATACACCGCCGCGGGCGTGAGCGGGAAGATCCGCCGCAAGAGGCGGAACGAATGGTTGACGTTGAAGCCCAATACCCACGACGGGTATGTGAGCTGGGAGAGGTTCGAGGCGATCCGCGCCATGGTCAGCAGCAACGTTGCCACTGGTCGACATCACGGCGCGCCCAAGCATGGAGATGCGCTGCTGGCCGGTCTGATCCGGTGCAAGCGCTGTGGCCGCAAGCTCACAGTCCGGTATACAGGCATGAAGCACCATATCCCGCGCTACAGCTGCAGCCGTGCCTGGATGGACAATGGCGGCCCTCTCTGCATCGCCTTCGGAGGATTACGCGTCGATGATGCAATCGAGGAAGCACTGCTCGGCGTTGTCGGCCCAGGCGCGTTCGCCGCTGCAACCGCTGCTGCCAGGGAAGCCGAAGAACGACAGGATCAGGTGCGCGATGCTCTCAGTCGCGATCTGGAAGCGGCGCGCTATGCCGCAGAGCGGGCGTTCCGGCAATACGATGCCGCCGACCCCGCGAACCGGCTGGTGGCGAGTGAACTTGAAGCGCGCTGGAACAGGGCGCTCGCTCACACGGCGGAGGTCGAGGGCAAGATCGCCATGCATGATGCGGCGACGCCCGCACCCATTGCTGATCCGGCTTCGCTCGGCGTTCTGCCCTCGAACCTCAAAACGGTCTGGGATGCGCCGACGACGGATGCTCGCCTCAAGAAGCGCATTGTCGCACCCTCGTCCATGAGGTCGTGGCCGATATCGACGACGCGGCCTCCGAGATCGTTCTCATCGTCCACTGGGTGGGGGGGCGCTCACAGCCAGCTGCGCTTGCCCAAGCGCCGGCGCGGACAGCGCAACAGCACTTCTGCTGATATTATCCAAGCCGTGCGTCAACTGGTGCTGATCGCCAGCGACAATCTGATTGCCAGCCTCCTCAACCGCAACGGCCTCAAGACGGGCAACGGCAATCGCTGGACCCGCGAGCGCGTCACATCGCTACGCACCTATCACCACATCCCGGTATTCAAGCCCGCCGATGACGGGATCGAACCCTGGCTCAACCTTGGCAACGCCGCAAAACTCCTGAAGATCGCGCCCAAGACGCTCCGCCTGGCCGCTGAAGCCGGCGAGATCGAAGCCTCCCATCCGCTATCGGACGGCCCGTGGATCTTCGCCCGCGCCTCGCTGATCACAACTGCCGCTCAATCCATCGCCGAACGAGCGCGACAGAACCCAAGATACCCCGCGGGATCGCATCCCAATCAGCAAAGTCTCTTCTCTTCAACAACATAGACAGATGGGTGTTCTGATGCGCTGTTGTAATATTTCAGGTAAGACAACAGTACGTGACGGAGGTGCCGCTCTCCGAACACAACAACGTGGTCAAGGCATTCCCGTCGGATCGAACCGATCAGCCGTTCGGCATATCCATTTTGCCACGGGGAGCGTGGCGACGTTGGTCGGTCGCGAATGCCCATCGATCGAAGTCGTCGGATGAAGACGTTGCCATAGGCCCGATCGCGATCGCGGATCAAATAGTGGGGAGCCCGTTCCCAGCCGAAAGCTTCCGTAATCTGATTTGCAATCCATTCTGCGGTCGGATGCGCTGTGACGCCGAGCCATACGATCTGTCGTCGGCCGTGCCCCACGATCAGCAGTCCATAGAGCAGACGAAACGAGATTGTCGGCACGGCGAACAGATCCATCGCGGCGATGCCGTCGGCATGATTGCGGAGGAACGTCTTCCAGCCTTGGGACGGCGGACCTCTTCGCTTGGCCATATATTTAGCCACGCTCGTCTGTCCGATCGCGATGTCGAGCTTCAGCAGCTCTCCATGGATCCGTGGCGCTCCCCACAGTGGGTTGGCGATGCTCATCTCGTGGATCAGTCTGCGCATTTCCAGCGAAACTGTTGGCCGGCCACCACGAGGTCGCGACTTCCAGCGCCAGTACAAACGGAAGCCCGCACGGTGCCATTTGATTACGGTCCCGGGCCTAACAATCGCAAGCGCATCAAGAACGCGAGGGAAGACGCGATAAAGACCAACGAACACCAATCGGTCGATGGCACCGAAGGTTTGTTTCTTGGGGGCGGTTCGTCGCAGAACAATGATCTGCTGCCGCAACGCTAAAATCTCTGCCTCGATCGCTACCCGCGACCGAAACAGATCGACAACCGTCCAGACAATGAGCCTCACAAGATCTCTCATTACAGATCAGCATCGCCCGATTCTCGGTCAACCGCCAGCCAATAGGTTTGCGACAGGGACAGGGCCACAAGCGGAAGTGAAGCGGCACGCAATCACCTGTACGACGCTGAAAGATATCGTTCAGTCACTGCTGGATGAAGTCACGGATTACCGCCATGGCGCGTTCAGGGCATCGTTGATTGCCGGCAATAAGGAAACCGTTCGAACTGAACCAGGTGCGGAGGCCGCGCCGCAACGATGTCGCGGTGAGCCCGTTAGCCCGTATTCCTGATCGCCTCAGCTAGAATGGCGTAAAGCTGGCGCTTGCTGAATTCCTTAGGCTGCTTCCCTGCTGTCTTCCGCGACACCTTCTTTGCTACCGGGCGGGCACAGGCGGCCAACAAGGCCGGCCTTCGCTTCGGGACCGATCTTATCTTGGGTTTTGCTGTTGGCGGCTTGTGTCCACGCTTCAGGCCCAAACGAATTAGCCTGCCGCAGACCGCGTTACGGCTACACCCGAGATGGCGCGCGATCTGCGCGGCGCTCTGTCCCACGGACCAGAGTTTTTTGAGTAGCGCTACGTCTTCCGCATCCCAATTCATGGGAGATACTATAACGCCGACTGCCAACTGGCCAGTCTAGTCTTCGCCCGGCTCGCGCACGACCGGCGGTTCGTCGGGGTGGTCCTCATCCTCTTCTTCCTCCTCCTCGTCCTCTTCGTCTTCATCAGGATCTCGGGGCGGCATCGTGTTGCCCATGATCACGAAGGGACTCCAGTCGATCAACCTGGTGGAAAATTCCGCGGGGATGTGTTGCTTCATGTTGTTGCTCCTCGGGTGTGGACCCCAGGGGATTTTACCCCTTCTGCTCAGGTTTCCGCATCAGGGTTAGCGCCGCACCGTTTGCGGAGCACCGGCAGCGCGCGCTCGGCCCGGCGAAGAAGCACAATTTCATATCGCCGAATGATGATCGAAAGCGCAGATCCAGCGCCAATAAACAACCCCAGTGATACCAGGCTCAGCGTTTCAGAAATCTTATAGATTTCGGTTCCGACAGCGTGGGCACCGAAACCGAAGAGACATGCCCAGCAAATGCCCCCGGTCACGTTGAAGAAGAAAAAGCGACCCGCCGGCATGCCGTTTGCGCCAGCAAGCAAAGCCGCAAACATTCGTAGCACCGCGATAAAGCGACCAAAAAACACCACAGCGTTCCCATACCGAAAAAACAAATATCGACCGATCAGCAATCGGTTTTCATCGAGACGAATGTATCGCCCGTATTTGCGTAGAAGCGGCATTCCGAAGCGGCGCCCGACCGTATATCCGATCCCGTCTCCGACGATCGCACCTGCAGCGGCCGCGGCTACAACGACGGCGATATCGATCTGATTGGTGGTGGCGGCCAGGAGAGCAGCGGCAACAAGGATCGTCTCTCCGGGAAGGGGCACGCCGGCGCTTTCGAGCGCAACAACGACGGAAATGACCCACGGTCCATGGACCTGGATCAAATGAATCAGAGAACTCGAGAAAGAGGCAAGGTCCATTTTCTAAGACTGCCTACTGCACTTGGGGTCGAGTTTGTCTCCACCCCGAAGCAGGAAATCACCAGCGAGTGCCGTAACATACTCGGAAATCGGGTGATTGTGAGCGGGAAGTTCTATTCTGCAGGCAGCCAAGATCGAACGAAATACAGACTGGTTTTGAAAGGATCCCAAGGCTTCGCGACGGAATCTTCTTCTCTTGAAACTCGGCGACTTCGGCCGGATACTGGATCGAGGTCCTTGGCCATCAGCAATCCGAGGAGGACGATCATGGCAATCCAGATCATGATGGACCGCACCGGCGACAGCCGTCACCCTTTCGACCCGAACGACGCACAGGAACTGGCGAAGGCGGAGCAGCGGTTTTACGAGCTGACGAAGGTCGGCTTCACTGCCGCGGTCCGGACGGGTCCCGGTAAGGTATCTCAGATTCGATCGTTCGACCCGAACGCGGAAGAAACAGTCTTCTTCCCCAGGTTGGTCGGCGGGTAGCCGCCAGCTCATGTTCGGCTTTCGACCATCACCGCCGGGCGGGCGCTCGCGCATGAGAGCCGCAAGGGCCCTCTTCATGACACACGGCACCGAAAGAACTCCGGAGGGCCGGTCTCTCCAGCTTCTGCGGGAGTGGCTGTCGCCGAGCCAGCGGGCGCAGTTCGCGGAGAAGGGCTATTTCGAGGTCGTCGGCGGCGAGAGCGGAAGGCGCTACAGGATCCATGTCGGGGCGGTGACGAACGTGTGCGAAATCGATGAACGAGGCCGCCCGAAGGCTGGATTGTGTTTCCTGCCGATTGGCAATCTGCCGATCGGAGACGTCATGCTGGCGCAGAAGATTGCGCTCGAATGCCGCGAGAGCGGCGCGCTCGCGGTGGCCCGAAGATTCGTTCCGTACGGTTTCTCGTTCCGGCGAGCCCGGCTGCCCTGACGGTGCGGTACCCTCCCGAGGGGTAGCGCCCGCTTGGTAGCGAATGTTGCGTGGCCCCTGGCGACAGTGACCGCGAAGCGTACAGAGCGATTGCACACGGATCTGAAGATAGCTCTCGGGTCTCGAGGAGGACCCACGTCGTGAAGCGGGACTTCGACCTCATCGTCTATGGCGCGACGGGTTACACCGGCCGTCTCATCGCCGAATATCTGGCGACGTCCTATCGCGGCGACGATGCTCCGTCCTGGGCGATCGCGGGACGCTCGACCGACAAGCTCCGGAAGGTGCGTGCCGATATCGGCGCACCAGACGATTTGCCTTTGGTTAAGGCGGATGCCGCCGAGCCGGCCAGCCTGCGTTCGATGTGCGAGCGTGCGGCTGTGATCATCACGGCGGTCGGGCCTTATCAGCTCCACGGTCCCGGGCTCGTGGCGGCCTGCGCGGCCACGGGCACGGCCTATGTTGATCTGTGCGGCGAACCGGCTTGGATGCGGCGCATGATCGACACCCATCACGAAGAGGCGAAACGGACCGGCGCGCGCATCGTCTTCTCCTGCGGCTTCGATTCCATCCCGTTCGATCTCGGCGTCCTCACGTTGCAGGAGAAGGCGCGCGAGAAATTCGGACGCCCGGCGCGGCGGGTCAAAGCCCGCCTGCGCAAGGTGAAAGGCAGCATGTCTGGCGGCACCGCGGCGAGCGCTCAGGCGACGTTGGCCGCCGCCGCGCGCGACCCGGCCCTGATCCGGCTGCTGGCCGATCCCTTCGCGTTGACGCCGGGGTTCACCGGGCCGTCTCAGCCGTCGGGCCTCATCCCCGAATACGACCCGAGCATGAACGTGTGGCTCGTGCCGTTCCCCATGGCGCCGATCAACACCAAGAACGTGCACCGCACGAATTTCCTGTTGGGTCATCCCTACGGCACGGACTTCGTTTACGACGAGATGATGGTCGCGCCGGGATTTGGGGAAATCGCTCGCGTGTCGACGGAGACGTTCGCCACGATGGTTTCCTTGTTCAGGACCGGCGGTCTCAAACCCGGCGCAGGCCCGACTCGGGAAGAGCGCGAGAAGGGCTTCTACGACATCCTCTTCCTGGGCGAGCTGCCGGATGGCCGACGGGTCGAAGCGGTAGTTACGGGCGACCGCGATCCGGGCTACGGCTCGACTAGCAAGATGATAGCCGAGAGCGCTCTCTGCCTCGTGCGCGACGTGCAGGGCGAGGGCGGCACCTGGACGCCGGGCGCGCTGATGGGTCCGGCGTTGCGCAAGCGTCTGAAGGAGCGCGCCGGCCTCACCTTCAGCGCGCGTTGAGGTAACGCTCGGAACTGCAGCGGGTTGCGCCTTGCAAGCGCGTTGAAGTCTGCCGTCTGCGACGACGGCCGCGGCAAAGCCTAGCGAGCAGCCGCGAACCGAGTCTTGCGTGGCGTCCGGTAACGGCCGTTGCGAAGCGTAGACAGGGAGGTTGTAGGCCGGAATGAAGTGAACGGGAATATGCCCCGAAATCGAACGTGATCGGAGTAGCCGACCCTGTCGCTCGAAGGGGAAGGCGGAATCGCAGGCCGCGACAACGCGAGCGGTCCGAGGTGCTCCCGGGGTTCGGTACCGCCAGCATGCAACCAAAGGAAGCAACGTGAACAAGGGAGATCCATCCGGTTCAGGCGCAACCCTATAGGACCTGCCAAGCCGAAGAGGTGAGAAGGGTCTGATGACCGGGTGGAAGTCAGACTGACTGATAGTACTCTGCGGTCGGGAGAACCGGCTACATGGGGAAGCGGTCAGCGGTAGTTGAATTGTTCTTGGGCGACATGGGCTCCATGCAACGGGAGTTACGGCCTTCTACTCAGTGAGAAGATCAGCTGACCATGGAAACGAAACTTGAACAGATAGCAGTGAAAGCTGTGAACCAACTGCCGAAGAGCGTGGTGCGGGAAATCCGCACGCCACGTTCTGTGGGAGCCGGGGGCGGGCGACCGCCTCCGGCGACCCGGTGGGATGGGAAACGGGGCGTTGGCCATAGGCCCCAAGCTACCGCGCCCATCCTCGACTCTACCATTGCGGACTCTTGCCCTCGCACAGAAAGCTATTAGCTCGATCTGCAAGAGCAAACGCTGTCAGATCGGTCAGGTTGCCGCGATCCATGGCTGAATCCCAAGGCGCGGTGGCGCTCGGATACCGACAAATCATTATCGAGTCGTTGGAGATTTTGAAGGCCATAGAGCGCGGCGGGTGAGCAGCGGGTGGAAGCGGCCGCTTGGCCGCTTCTTCTTCCATTACCCATGGTGCATCCGATGGTGACGGTGCCAACGATGTTCCATGGACGCGTTGCCGTTCCGCCAGTTGTCGCGATAGTAGCCGCCGTCGGTGTACGGATTGCCCGGTCCCAGGTTTTGGCAATTTGCATTCGGGTAGAACTGCGCGCAACAGCCGGGGTCTTCGATAACGGCTTGCGCCAGCGCGGGAGTTACGAAAGCTGCCGCGGTAAGAGCGGCGACGCCAATCAATGCGAATTTCATCTTGGTCTCCTTGGATAATGCGCGACGGTCGATCAACCGTCAGCGATCATCGAACTTCTCGCCCCGGCCACATATGGCTGCCCGGCTCCGAATGGCTAACGGGAAATTTCGAAGGCAGTAATCGGAGCAGCCGATGGCACTAGCATCAGCACAGGAAAGGACGATGACGATCAGCGCGCAGGAGCGATAAATACAGACTGATGCTCTTAAGCAGGCATCGCCACAATGGCGTAATGCGCCAGCTCAGCGCGCTATTACTGCTCCCTGTGTTCTGGTTAGACGCAGCCCGCGCTGTGTGATGTATGGGAGCAGTTGGGCCTCCCGCTGACGGTCGGGAAAGAATGCTCGGCCGCGTAGCGCGTTGAAAATGCGAATTGATGGCCCGTCACTTCCAAGTTTGGCACCTTTGAGACATGCCGACTGCATTGGGCAATGTCCGCTTCCGGCCTCTGATTGGAGCATGTGGTGCTCCGGGCCATCATGGATATCAGCGCGCGTGCGTTCTCGTTACCGGACAGGCCTCGAATGGACCATTTGGGTCACCAGTGTTCGCACGCGCTCGGAAGACCGATCCTCCATCTCGTCTCATCCTCTCGCAGACCTCGGCTGGAAACTGTTGATAGGGTTACGTCATCGCTTGCTCCTCATGTCGCGCAGTTCCTTTGTTCGAGCCAAGGGCCGTTCCTTCGTCCCGGCCCGCAGAGCGTCGATCGCGTCGCGCGCAGGGGCGGTCAAGGCCGGCCGTCGTGCTTGGCTTGCGGCGGGCGCCGGCGTTGCCAGGCCGCGCCTTGACCGCGCCGAGCACGGCGCGAGGATCACGCGGGTCGGACGCCTGCATCGTCGGTCCTCGTCAGCTCGAAGGCGCGTCCTTTGGCCAGCACCGCCCAGGCGATCCGGGCAAGCTTGTTGGCGAGCGCGATCGCGAGCACGTTGTGGTGCAACCGCCTCTTGGCGGCTTCGATCCAGGATTTGAGCCCGTAACGTTCCCAGTCCTTTATCCTGACCAGCACAACCCATGCCGCCTGCACGAACAGAACGCGCAGGTAGCGATTGCCGCGCCTCGAGATTTTGCCGAGGATCGTGCGGTCTCCCGTCGAGATCTGCTTGGGCACCAGTCCGAGCCAGGCGCCGAAGTCGCGGCCTTTGGAGAATACGTCTCCAGTGCCGATCGCGGCCACCATGGCGCTCGAAATGATCGGCCCGATGCCGGGCACCGTCATCAGGCGCGAACATGCCTGATCTTGACGGGCCAGTGCTTCGATCTCGCCGGAGAGGCCATCGATACGCTGATCCAGCCGGCGCCAGTCGCCTGCCAACTCCTCGATGACATGCAACATGCGGGGCGACAGGGCATCGGTGCGCGTTGCAAGGATGGTGGGCAGCTCCTTGCGCAGGAAGCCGATCCCTTGGCGCACGGCGATCCCGCGTTCCAGCATGAAGGCGCGAATCTGATTGATGATGCCGGTGCGTTGCGAGACCAGCCGCTCGCGCACCCGATGCAGTGCCTGCAGATCCAGTTGCTCCGCGGTCTTGGTCGCCACGAACTTCATCGTCGGGCGCTGCACGGCTTCGGCAATCGCTTCGGCATCATTGAAGTCGTTCTTCTGTCCCTTGCTATAGGGGCGAACATATTTGGCCGGCATCAATCTGGCATCGTGACCCAGCGATGCGAGTTTGCGGCTCAGGTGATGGGCGCCGACGCAGGCTTCCATGCCGATCAGGCAAGGCGGTATATTGGCGAGCCGCGCTTCCACTTGGCCACGCGACCACTTTTGCCGCAGCACGATGGCGCCGCGCGCATCGTGGCCCACGACGTGGAACGAGTTCTTGCCGATATCGATGCCAATCACGGCCATCGCGCTATTGAGTGTCTGGGACATGGCGTGCTCCTTGTCTTTGGCGCCCCTTGCCAGCTTCGCATGCTGGCGGGGCAGGAGCACGGCCGGACCATCCCATTAACGGATATTGAGCGCATCGATAGCGTAAAGTAGGAGGAGCGGCGGCGCGGCGGCGCGATGTACTGGCAACCGCATCAAGCGCGCGAGCGTCCCGCACACCTCACCAGCACGACATAGTCAGGTGGGCTGCTGGTTATTCCCCAAATCTCTCTTGTTATTTTGTCGTCGCCGACAACATACGCAGCCCGGCACTTCCCTCTCAGCAATTTCAGCGCATCGCCGCAAGGACTGGTGCCGCGAACACTCCGTTAGCCTCCATCCTACGGCAGATTTGCTGACTACTTATTTGTGGAGCTCGAACCCGTCGTTGCCGATGGCATCGGTGGAGCTTGTCGGGAAAGGCTTTGGGCCGCGATCTTCCAGTCCGAGCCTTCTTTGATCAACACACGCATCCAGTTGCCAGTGGCGGTGTCGCCCGGCTTCAAATTCGGATTATTGCGGTAGCTCACGGTAAATGTGCCGCTGGCCAAGAGCACCTGTCCTGACGCAAGCGAACGAACGTCATTGACCTTGTTGGTCAAGTCGATGCCCATGTCGTGTACTTTCTTGGTCAACTCACCCATTTGGTCGCCGGAAGTTCTGCCGTAGACATCGATGCCGAAAGCGTCAGACGTGAAGAACGATGACGCGGTCTTGCTGTCTCCCTGATTGACGGCCTGCGTCCATTTCGCCACCATGGCTTCTACCGCCTGCATCGTCTGGTTGTCGGCTTGCTGCGCCTTGGCAACGGGCGCGATCGCAATGGTCAATGCCAGGATAGTCGTCGTTATGATTGGCCTCATGTCTCCCTCCTTTTCATCTCTGATCGTGACGTAGCACTCTGAGGGATCGGCCCCGCTCCCTTCGAGAGTGGCCGCCACCGAGAACTATAGCACGCGATTGGCCCAATCGCAGCCGATCGCGTCATGACCGTGACCCAATGTATGGTCTGGGTCGCCTTACCAGGGCACCGAAGAAGCTTGTTCCGCCGATCCACGCCCTTCGTGGAGGCGCTACCCCGCCGGTTCTCTAGCATTACAGTTGTCGTTTTTTGAAGTGCGCGCGCTGAGCGGCAGCCTGGTGAGCTCTGCGCCAGAGTGACCATGCGATGATGTGTGCGGGTTCGATCCGCTTTCGGGCGAGCCTGATGGCGATGCGGCGGACTTCCTGGATTGACCAACGGATCAATGACGGATTGGCGATATTTTGAGTTTTGCCGTGGTTCGGCGTTTCGTTTTTTTGGGCGGCGGCGAATTGGCGCGATGGCGGATCACCGCCATCATGGCGAAGGCGAGCATCACCAGGGAAACGTGGCGATGCCACCCATGCCAGGATCTGCTCTCGTTGTGATCGAGCCCGAACTCGTTTTTCGCGGTCTCAAAGCTGTCCTCGATCGCCCACCGATGGCCTTCGACCGCCACCAGCGTTTCGATGGACGTTCCCGCTGGACACCAGGTGGTGAAGAAGGCGAGATCGCCATCGGCGATATGACGACGGATCAGCAGACCTCGTGTCCAAAGACCATGATCAGCGCTGTAAAATTCTTCGACCTCGAGATCGGCCAATTCGAGATAGCACCAATCGTGCAGCCGCGGTCCTTTGGTTCCGGCCCCTGCCGACAGGCGTTTCCAATCGGACGCGCGCCGCGTCCGAGCGATGTCCGCGGCCTTGCCGGCGACCGATCGCCGCTTGCCCCAGGATTGAAATACATGAGCGCTGCTGACCCCGAGCACGTAGCCTTTGCCTGCCCGGCGTAATTGCTGTTCGATATCGCCAACACCGTAGACGGTATCGCCAGCAACCCACTTGAATGGTACAGACGCGGCTATGGCGCGTGCGATCATGCTCGTTGCAAGCTTTGGCTTGGTCGCAAAGCCGACACCGGGAGGCACATATGCGGCTTCCAGACGATCTGGATCGTCGGTCCATTCCTTCGGAAGATACAGCGCGCGATCGATGAACGCATGACCGTGGCGCGACACGTAGGCGGCGAAGACGCCGATCTGGCAGTTCGTGATCTTGCCGGCGGAACCAGTGTATTGCCGCGCCACCCCGCACGACGCCTTGCCTTGCTTGAGAAAGCCGGTCTCGTCGATCACGAGCACCGCATCGTCATCCGCCAAATGCTCGATGACATAATCGCGGACGATATCGCGCAGACCATCAGCATCCCAATCCCTGCGACCCAGGATCGCCTGTTGCCGCCAAGGCCCGGGATCGCCAGCTGCCTCCGCGCGCATCCAACCGGTCTTGCGTTGCTCATCTCCGAGCAGGCTTTCCAGAAACAAGCCTGCATTCCTCGCAACACGATCTTGATTGAACAACGGACGTATCCGCTTCTTGATTTCACGAAGCGACGCCGCCCACAGCGCAAGCGTCTCTTCAATCGACGCTGGCTGCGTCCACGATCTTCGAATCATGGTTGCCCATGGATTCAGAAACTTGCATAAAAGGCAACTGTAGTGCTAGCGCGGGATGTCCGTTCGTGGCACCAACCGGACCAACCGCGCCGGTCTGATCACGTCCGTTGATCGGGTAGATCGGAAATGGCTGGCAGAGGGTCGAAACGGCGCTTTTGACCCGGAGCGGTCGTTGATCGCCGGTCATTCGGAATGCCTGGCTGAAACCAAGCGGTCATGCGATTGCAACGCAGTTACTCTCTCCGACGTCCATCCGTCGCATAGTATATGCCGGCAGTTGCTCACAAGCCCGACTCGATGTAACTTAACTCTTACAATTTTGACTTGAGCTTTGTTGAAGACGATTTTTTCACTTTTTTAATAGCTCAATGATGGGTCAGGAAACCAGCAGATTTCTTGTCGGCACTCGCTTCAAGATGAGTGAGCTTGGAGCCGTTCGATGCCCAGAGCTGGCTGACCGGGGCGGCATCGTTGTCGACGTCAGCCCTCGTACCACCGGCGTCACCGTGCTGTTCGATGGCACCAAAAGACCAACTGTCCTGCACATGGATTTTATATCTCCGGTCTCGGAGTGACGGATTTGGGAACCGATAGGCATATCGCCACATCGCTATCCATAGGTGATGGTGCATGAAGCTTTCAAAACCTCGCGAATGGACCGACCAGGAGACACGGCGATTGACAGCTTTCGCGCGTCAGAAAGTGGGGGCTGGCCAGATAGCCCACGCACTTGGCCGCTATTTCTCATCGGTAAGAAAAAAGGCAGGCGAACTGGGCTTGCTTCTCTCCAAATCGAACAATGGCGCGCAAGCGCGTGGAAAGTGAAACAGCCTCCTTCTTGCGCGAGTGTCGGCGCGATACGGGCGAATCGTGCAGCCGAACAAATTCGAGCTTGTGTGTACCGAAAACCTCTTCCGAGTGTAATGCCGCGTTGGAATCGTCTAAGCTGGCGGGATGATTGGCCTGTTCTGCTTCGCTCTGGTCGTCCTGGCCTCGTCCACGGCGCTCCGGCGGTCTGTTCGGCGCCCTTGCCGCGGGGTCGCTACACAGCCGCAAGGGCAAGGGCGTCCAGATTGTCGGGGAAGCGAGGCCCGCGCGATGGCGATTGGCGGTCAATTAGAAAAACCCCGCCAGAGAGGGCAGTCCCCGGCGAGGTTTTTCTCTTACTGCGCCCCACTGAGAATAGGTGCGCAGGGGAGTATGTGCCTTGCACCTTACAGGAAACTGACGCGTAGTTTACGAGGCCCCCAAATATCGCAGCGTCGCTAGCAATGGTGTCCAACAAGTTAAGGAGGGCGGCCCGGCACGGTCGCGGTTGAAAGAGGCCGCCAACTGAGGTGGCCTCCAGGAATTTTCAACCCTCTATCGGAACCGCCAAGCGGGCGATCAGGGCGACGATTTCATCAAGGTTTTTGTTGTCTCGGTGCCCAATGAGCAGTGCCAGTCTCTGAACACACTCGTCATCGCTAAGGCTAAAGGCGATGGGCGGAGCGTCGTTTAGAACCGGAGTTCGATGGCGTAACATAGTGGCAGCCCCCAAGCTGGTTGATTCGCGGAACCATCTTATTTGATTGGGTTCTGATGAATAAGACTGCCATTGTGTGTACCGAAAACCCTATCCGGATTTATCAGGTAACAGAATCGGCTAAGTTGGCGCGATGATCGCGCTGATCTGCTTCGTTCTGGCCGCGCTGGCCTCGTCATTCAAGTCGAAGATCCGGCTTGAGGCTGAGAATGCCGCGCTCCGACATCAGGTGATTGTTTTGCGGCGAAAGCTGCGTGGCCGCGTCCGGCTCACAAACCACGATCGTTGGTTCTTCGTCCAGCTGTATCGCTGGTTTCCATCAATCCTGACGGTTATCACGATTATCCGACCTGAAACGCTCGTGCGTTGGCATCGGGCGGGCTTTCGCTGCTACTGGCGGTGGAAATCGCGGCGGCGGGGAGGGCGCCCGCAAATCGAAGCGGACCTGCGGGCGCTGATCCGACAGATGAGCACGGAGAATTTGCTTTGGGGTGCGCCGCGCATCCACGGCGAACTGCTCAAGCTTGGGTTTAGCGTCGCCCAATCAACCGTCGCCAAGTACATGGTGAAACGACGGGGGCCGCCCAGTCAGGGATGGCGAACGTTCTTGCGCAACCACGCGCCGGACGTTGCCGCCATGGACTTGTTCGTCGTTCCCACTATCGGTTTCGACCTGCTCTATGCCTTCGTCATCGTCCGGCTGGACCGCCGAGAGCTGGTCTGGATCAGCGTCACAACCAACCCGACCGCGGAATGGATTGCACGCCAGCTGACGGAGGCCTTTCCTTGGGATGAGGCTCCGCACTACCTCATCCGCGATCGCGACCGGATCTATGGGAGCGTCGTCACGCGCCGATTGCGCGCCATGGGCATCCGGGACAAGCCTACGGCAACAGGCTCGCCCTGGCAGAATGGCTTTGCCGAGCGGTTGATTGGATCGATCCGGCGCGAGTGTCTGGATCATGTGGTGATTTGGAGCGAGGCGCATTTCCGTCGGATCCTGAAATCTTATGCTGGCTATTACAACGAGATTAGAACTCATCGGTCATTAGATAAAGATGCGCCGGTCTCTCGCTCGGTTCATCGAACCGGAATCATCGTTTCACACCCGATCTTGGGCGGACTTCATCACCACTATGGTCGAATTTAAGGTTCTCGGTACACACAGCCGATAATCAACCGCGTTCCGTGTCGTCATGTTCGCTTGCCGTGACTGTTCCGTCCCTGCCGACAACGTAAGGACGCCTGGCGGCCTCGTCGGCGCGATGTCGCCCATTTGGCACGTTTGAGACATGCCGATCGGCACACATTCTCAGCGAGGAGAGCGCGTGCGTTCTGGTCGGCTGAACGCTGCTTCAGGATACGGCCATTTCCCACTTGGACCCGCCCGGGTCGTCCAGTGTTCCGGCCATCCGTGCGGACACTATATCTCGACTTCGAGACCGACCTCTACGACCTGGGCGGGCGGAACCCCGAAATACGCGGCCGGGAGATTGGCGTTGAGGTGCATCATGGCGAACAGGGATTTTCTCCAGACAGCCATGCCGGATGCCTCGCTGCTGGGGATCACCATCACCCGCCTGAAATAATATGTGATGTTCTGAGGATCGATGCCGCGAAGTTCAGGCTCGAGGCAGGCGAGCTTCAGCCCCTCCATCACGTTCGGTGTTTCCATGAAGCCGAAATGCAAGAGGACGCGGGTGATGCCAGCGCCGACCGGCACTAGCTTGATGCGGTGCTCAGGCTCGACGCGGGGCTCATCGGTGTTGATGGAGGCTAACAGCAGCACACGCTCGTGCAGGACGCGATTATGCCGCAGATGATGCGTCAGGCCGAGCGGGATGCCTGTGCTTGCGGCCGTGAAGATCGCCGCCGCTCCAGACAGCCGAATCGGCGGAGTGTTGAGCACCCACGCAACGAACTCGTCCTCACGCTGGCGCAGCCGGGAGCGCTGGTGCTCAAGCAATTGCCACCCGGTTCGCCAGGTCAGCATCAGAAACGCAATAACGCCAGCCATCAGGAGCGGGAACCAGCCGCCCTGGATCAGCTTCGTCATGTTCGCGGCAACGAAGATCAGTTCGATGACAAGAAAGAACCCATTCACCGCTACCACCATGAGCGGGTTGTAACCCCATTTCAGGGCAACAAGGGCCGCCAGCACCGTCGTGATCGCCATTAGCATCGAGACGGCGATGCCGTACGCGCCGCCGAGCGCGTCGGATGAGCCGAACATAAGCACGGCCGCGAGAGTGCCCGCGGCCAGCAGCCAGTTCACGACAGGTATGTAGATCTGCCCCATCTCGTGGCTGGCCGTGTGCTGCACCCGCATGCGGGGCAGGAAGCCCTGTTGCATCGCCTGCTGGGTGAGGGAATACGCGCCGGAGATGATCGATTGCGAGGCGATCACGGTGGCGATCGTAGCGAACGCGACCATCGGATAGTGGGCCCACCTTGGTGCGAGCAGGTAGAACGGGTTCTCGACGGCGTGGGGGTCTGCGAGGAGCAATCCTCCCTGGCCGAAATAGTTGAGCATAAGAGCAGGCAGCACGATCGCGAACCATCCGAGTTGAATGGGCAGCCGGCCGAAATGGCCCATATCCGCGTACATTGCCTCGGCGCCCGTGAGCGCGAGAAAGGCGGCGCCGAGCACCGCGAAGGCGATGCCGGGTCCTGTGTGGACGAGGTAGGCAACGGCATAGTGGGGGCTGATGGCGGCGAGGATGCCCGGGGTCTGCATGATACCAAGCAGGCCGAGCAGGCCGATCGAGACGAACCACACCAGCATTACCGGCCCGAAGATGCTGCCGATGAACTCCGTTCCCCTGCGCTGGACCAGGAACAGACTAGCCAGGACTGCGATGGTGATAGGAACGACCATTGGCGCGAGTCCGGGCGCGTCGATCTTGAGACCTTCGATAGCGCTGAGTACCGAGATCGCCGGCGTGATGACGCCGTCGCCATAGAGCAGCGCAGCCCCGATCAAACCGACGATGAGCAGGGAGGCACGCCAGCTCCCGCGTGGTGCGCGCCTTGCCTCGAGCAGCGCGAGCAGGGCCACGATGCCGCCCTCGCCGTGATTGTCGGCGCGCAGGATCAGAATTGCGTATTTGAGCGCGACGATCAGGAGGAGCGCCCAGAGGATCAGCGACACGATGCCCATCACTGTGTCGGGGGTGGGCGCCCCGGCCGCCTCGACGGCCTGCTTCAGCCCATAGAGCGTGCTGGTGCCGATATCGCCGTAGACAACACCGAGTGCGGTAAGCGCCGCGGCCGCGGTCTGCTTCCGGCCGCCTTGCCGGGGCACCCCCGCGGTCTGAAGGGTCTCGGTCATCCGGACATCCTTCCCTTTGGTCGCGCAAGTCTGCACGAAAATGGGGCCGGGGAGAAGCCCGGTCGGTGGCACGTCTCAGCATTGCCTGCTTGGAGTGACTTCCGTTGTTGGCACAAAGCCGACATGCCGATGCAGTCGCCTCATGTCCGCTGTTGAGGGATCAACGGACTTGGCTGGGACACCGCTCGAAGTCTGAAAATGACCCCGCATGTATGGTCCGGCCGCGCGTTGCAAGAAGATTTTGTCGAATTGGCGGCGGCGGTCTTGCATCAATGTATCCGGCCTCTGATTGGAGCATGTGGTGCTCCGGGCCATCATGGATATCAGCGCGCGTGCGTTCTCATTAACGGACAGGCCTCGATTGGGCCATTTGGGTCACCAGTGTTCGCACGCGCTCGGAAGACCGAACCTCCATCTCGTCTCATCCTCTCGCAGACCTCGGCTGGAAACTGTTGATAGGGTTACGTCATCGCTTGCTCCTCGTATCGCGTAGTTCCTTTGTTCGAGCCAAGGGCCGTTCCTTCGTCCCGGCCCGCAGAGCGTCGATCGCGTCGCGCGCAGGGGCGGTCAAGGCCGGCCGCCGCGCTTGGCTTGCGGCGGGCTCGGGCGTTGCCAGGCTGCGCCTTGACCGCGCCGAGCACGGCGCGAGGATCACGCGGGTCGGACGCCTGCATCGTCGGTCCTCGTCAGCTCGAAGGCGCGTCCTTTGGCCAGCACCGCCCAGGCGATCCGGGCAAGCTTGTTGGCGAGCGCGATCGCCAGCACGTTGTGGTGCAACCGCCTCTTGGCGGCTTCGATCCAGGATTTGAGCCCGTAACGTTCCCAGTCCTTTATCCTGACCAGCACAACCCATGCCGCCTGCACGAACAGAACGCGCAGGTAGCGATTGCCGCGCCTCGAGATTTTGCCGAGGATCGTGCGGTCTCCCGTCGAGATCTGCTTGGGCACCAGTCCGAGCCAGGCGCCGAAGTCGCGGCCTTTGGAGAATACGTCTCCAGTGCCGATCGCGGCCACCATGGCGCTCGAAATGATCGGCCCGATGCCGGGTACCGTCATCAGGCGCGAACATGCCTGATCTTGACGGGCCAGGGCTTCGATCTCGCCGGAGAGGCCATCGATGCGCTGATCCAGCCGGCGCCAGTCGCCTGCCAACTCCTCGATGACATGCAACATGCGGGGCGACAGGACATCGGTGCGCGTTGCAAGGATGGTGGGCAGTTCCGTGCGCAGGAAGCCGATCCCCTGACGCACGGCGATCCCGCGTTCCAGCATGAAGGCGCGAATCTGGTTGATGATGCCGGTGCGTTGCGACACCAGCCGCTCGCGCACCCGATGCAGCGCCTGCAGATCCAGTTGCTCCGCGGTCTTGGTCGCCACGAACTTCATCGTCGGGCGCTGCACGGCTTCGGCAATCGCTTCGGCATCATTGAAGTCGTTCTTCTGTCCCTTGCTATAGGGGCGGACATATTTGGCCGGCATCAACCTGGCGTCGTGGCCAAGCGATGCGAGCTTGCGGCTCAGGTGATGGGCGCCGACGCAGGCTTCCATGCCGATCAGGCAAGGCGGTATATTGGCGAGCCGCGCTTCCACTTGGCCACGCGACCACTTTTGCCGCAGCACGATGGCGCCGCGCGCATCGTGGCCCACGACGTGGAACGAGTTCTTGCCGATATCGATGCCGATCACGGCGATCGCGGTATTGGGTATCTGAGACATGGCGTGCTCCTTGTCTTTGGCGCCCCTTGCCAGCTTCGCTTGCTGGCGGGGCAGGAGCACGGCCGGACCATCCCATTAGCGGACATCGTCGATAACTCCCATATCGACATGATTGCATTTTGTAGTAAAATTTCAATCGGCAAGGAAACATACGGCACAACAGATGCAGGATATTTCGTCAGTTAGCTTCAGTGGCGTATTTGCTTTGCGGGATGGCGTCAGTGAAAAAGAGTTTTTGCCAAGATTGCACGCCTTCTTCCAGCATTTCATAGATATGGGGTTTGCCACGGGCTATCGCGTCATGCGCCGCGAGGCACTGGACGATTTTGGCAAAACGCTGCCGGCCTTCGCGTATCGAGGTGAACTCATCTACCCAGACCTGGAGCGGGAGCATGCCGCGTACGAATACGTCAAACAACATGGCGAGCAGGTAAACTCGCTGCATGTAGCGATGAACTCACTGGTCAAGCCCGACGCAGACTTCTTTTTGGAGACGCGCATCGCATAGAGCACGAATATCCGCTTCTGGCACGAAACAGATGTGCTCACTCGTTTCGCCTAGGTCCGGTGTTGAGGGTAAAGCGGACTCTATGCGGACATGCGAAATTGGTAGCGTTTGACGCGGAGCGGTCGTGGAGCGATCATCATTCAACCACCTCGTCAGTGTCGCCGACAACTCGAGGCCGAGTCACCTTGGCAGAACGCGGGGCTGTGGTGATCTCCGAGAGCACGCGGCGCCTCCTCGGCAGCTTCTGCGCCGTCTCGGGCCGCCTGCTTCTCGCGTGATTTTCCCAAATTGATAGGGTCATTCCGCGGGTTCGAGTGCGGCGCCCGGACGGATCGCGTGTTGATGTCGCCGGGAGAACAGCCCGATCAGCACCGGAAGCGTTAGCAGGACGAGGGACGGAGCGAGCAAGATGCCGCCGACGACGACCAGCGCAAGCGGGCGTTGAACCTGGGAGCCGATCGCTGTCGAGAGTGCGGCGGGTAGCAGTCCAACACAGGCTGCGTTGCATGTCATCATGACGGGACGGAAACGCGTCTGGCACGCCTCGGAGAGCGCAACGAAACGTTCTTTGCCGGCCTCCAGCAACTGGTTGTAATAGGAGAGCAGGATGATGCCTTCCATCACCGAAATACCGAACAGCGCGATGAAACCGATCGCCGCCGACACGCTGAAGGGTGTCCCGGTGAGCACAAGCGCAAAGATGCCGCCGACCATCGCCATCGGGATGACGGAGAGACCGAGCAGCGTGTCAATGAGCGACGAGAAATTGAAATAAAGCAGGACGCTGATCAGGAGAATGGTCACTGGCACGATGACCTTGAGCCGCGTGATCGCATCCTGAAGGTTGCCGAATTCGCCGACCCATTCGAGGCGATAGCCGGGAGGTAGCTTGACCTCGTCGGCGATCCTGCGCTGGGCTTCGAGCACGGCCCCGCCGAGATCGCGGCCCCGGACGCTGAACTTGATCGGAAGATAGCGTTGCTGCTGCTCGCGGTAGATGAACGAGGCTCCGGAGACTAGGCTGACCCTGGCAACCTCCTTCAATGGAATCTGCGTCACGGCGTTGGTCCCTGGATTCTGCGCGCCGATGGTCAGCCGGTCGATGGCCTGTATGCTCTGCCGGTAGGGCTGCGCGAGCCGTACAATGATCGGAAAATGTCGATCGCTGCTGTCCTCATAGGCGTCACCCGCGGCTTGCCCGCCGATCGCCGTTTGCACTGCGGAATTGATGTCGCCGGGGGCGAGCCCGTAGCGTCCGGCCGTAAAGCGATCGATATCGATGCGGATGGTCGGTTGGCCAAGCGAACTGAACACCGAAAGATCCTCGATGCCTGGTACGGTTTTCATCACCGCCTTGATCTGATTGGCCACTTGCGTGAGCGTTGCGAGATCGCCGCCGAACAGCTTGATCGAGTTCTCGCCCTTTACCCCGGATACGGCTTCCTGGACGTTGTCCTGAATATACTGTGAGAAGTTGAATTCGATGCCCGGAAACCCTTCCGCCAGCTTCTCCGATATCTCGGCGGTCAGTTTGTCCTTGTCGACGCCCTCCCGCCAGGCGCTCGCCGGTTTCAACGGGACGAAGAACTCGGCGTTAAAAAATCCAGTCGCATCGGTGCCGTCGTCCGGGCGCCCATGTTGCGATACGGTCGTTTCCACTTCCGGGAAGCCCATGATCACGTTGCGGATCTGATTGACAAATCCGTTGCCCTCTTCCAGCGAGACGGAGGATGGCATGGTCGCTCGTATCCAGAGATTGCCTTCTTCGAGGTGTGGCAAAAATTCAAGCCCCAGCGACCGGCCAGCAAAAACCGCGAGCGCGAGCACGAGCGCGGTCACCGTCAACGTCACGACCCGGTTGACCAGAACAAATTCAAGCACCGGTGTGTAGAGCTGCCGCAGCCAACGAACAACGAGTGTTTCAGTTTCTTCGACGCGGGCAGGCAGCAGCAACGCGCCCAAGGCCGGCGAAACCGTGAAGGTGGCGAGCAATCCGCCGGCGAGAGCATAGGCATAGGTCTTAGCCATCGGACCGAAAATATGCCCTTCTACCCCGCTCAGCGTGAACAGCGGAACGAATCCAACAATGATGATGGCCGCCGAAAAGAAGATCGCGTGATTAACCTCTGTCGCAGCGCGATAGATCGTCGCGAGTTTGCCGGAGAAGCCGGGCGGTGCGGCGGTTGAGGCTTCCGGCTCGCCAGCCGGATGACCCGCGCTCGCTTCGGCGAGATGTCGATAGATATTCTCCACCATGATGACCGTCGCATCGACAATGAGGCCGAAGTCGATCGCGCCGACGGAAAGCAGATTGGCCGATTCGCCCCGAAGCACGAGGATGCTGATCGCAAAGAAAAGCGCGAAAGGTATCGTCGCCGCGACAATCAGCGCGCTGCGCAAATCCCCCAGAAAGATCCACTGAACGAAGAAGACCAGAATGATTCCGAAGATGAGGTTATGCACCACCGTTTCGGTGGTGATTCTGATGAGGTCGCTACGGTCGTAGATGCGCTCGATCCCCACGCCGGGCGGCAAGATCCCCAAGGCATTGATCTTTTCGACTTCGGCCTCGACGCGGCGGATCGTGGGCAGACTTTGCTGGCCGCGGCGCATCAGCACGATCCCTTGGACGACATCGTCGTCATTGTCCTTGCCGGCGATGCCGAGACGGGGTTTGTTGCCGACGCTGACCTCTGCAATATCGCTGACACGCACGGGATTGCCGTTGGTCGCCGTCAGCATCGTGTTACGAATATCGTCGATCGAATGGATCAGGCCGACGCCACGGATCACGGCGGATTGCTGACCAATGTTGACGGTGTTGCCGCCGACATTGATGTTGCTGTTGTTCAATACTTGCACGACCTGCGGCAGTGTCAGGCCATTGGCAATGAGCTTGGTGAGATCGATGTGGACGTCGAACGTCTTGCTCTTGCCTCCCCAGCCCGTGACGTCAATGACGCCTGGCACAGCACGGAACCGGCGCGCCAGCACCCAGTCCTGCAACGTCTTGAGGTCCATCACGCTGTAATTCGGCGGACCCACAAGTCTGTAGCGATAGATTTCCCCAATCGGGCTGGCGGGCGATATCGTCGGCTGCGCCTGGTTGGGCAATTGAGGCAACTGGCTCAGCCGATTCAGGACCTTTTGTTCGGCCTCCTCATAGGTCAGGTCGTAGGTAAACTGCAGTTTCACGTCGGATAGACCAAACAGCGAAATGGTTCGCATGGTGGTGAGGTACGGAACGGGGGCAACGGCCGTTTCGATCGGGATCGTGATGTAGCGCTCGATCTCCTCGGCCGACTGCCCAGGACTCTGGGTCACAATGTCGACCAGCGGCGGCACCGGATCCGGGTAGGACTCAATGTTCAATTGAATGAAGGCGATCGTGCCCGCAAGCAGAAGCAACCCGAAGAGCACGACGACAAGTACCCGGAACTTCAAGGCGAAACCGACAATCACGTTCATGAGCTGGCTTCCTGACGTGGTTGGCTCCAGCACTGAGCAGTGTTGCGGCATCCGGGCCATGGCTGCCGTTCGCCGCTCGGTCGACAAACAGGTGTTCTGCTCGGCAACACGACCATGTCGCGCGCGATATGTCCGACAGGCGATCGCGTTGCTAAGGCGTCAATGACGTGCCGGGCGTGCGCGTGCCATCTGCGCTGGACGATGCCGTCTGAGACTTTGACCACAATGATCCCGTCTCCCACCGGTCTTGGAAGGGTAGTGCATGGCCTCAGCCGCGACCATGTCATCCCATCTGCACTCCAGCATTGTCGTTTCCGGAG
Source organism: Bradyrhizobium erythrophlei (assembly GCA_900129675.1). GTDB lineage: Bacteria > Pseudomonadota > Alphaproteobacteria > Rhizobiales > Xanthobacteraceae > Bradyrhizobium > Bradyrhizobium erythrophlei_A. The sequence goes on from FSRD01000001.1 coordinate 7,084,978, forward strand.
GCAACAACACTCGATGAGTGCCTTGGGACACTCTAAAATGATGCCTACCCAGTCGAGCAGACACCGGCCGCACGGTCCCCTGCGCAGCTAGGATAAGTCTACCTGATCGAGCTTACATCAGCCTTACGACGACCTTCCGCGTGGCTTCAATCGTTCGATGCGCGCGCATGCGGGGTTTTGAAGACGGCGGCGCTGCGCGATCGGTCAGCGTCGCGCGGCGGCGCGTGGACGTAATGTGCGCCGCAATATCGAGCGGCGCGATTTCCGGACGTCGAATATCCTCCGGGGTCGGTTCGGAGGATTGGAATAATATCCGCAAGGCATTCGGATTCGAGAGTGCGAGGGCAGAACTTCTGTATCCGGAGGACGCTGCCATGCTGATCCGTGTTCTTCTGAATGTGCTGGTGTGGGTCGTTGTGTCGACCGCTGCGGATGCCTTCAGCACAACCGCAGGGGACAAATGGTCAGACCTGAGGGTCGAACGCCTGCAGCAATTGCCTTCACCTGTTCGCGCGGCACTTCTCAACGCCCAGAAGACGTGCGGCGAAGAGAGCATCAGCGTGCGGAGCGGATTTATCCGCTATCTGAAGGATGCGAATGGAAACGAACTGATCGTACTCCACTTCGATCAGTTTCATTGTGCCAACGGGTCGGCCCTTTGCACCTCGAGCGGATGCCTACATCAGATTTTCCTAGCCCGCAGGGGCCTCGTTCATCGCGAAGTCTGGCATGGCCATGTTCAAGAGGTTGACTTGACGAACCAGGGCGGCCGGATATTCGCAAACGTCGCATGCGAAAGCGATGGGGGACATTGCGCGGTCAATCGGCATTTCAAAATTGACCCCTGATTGTTGCCGCCGGGTCGCTGCACAGCCTCAAAAACCATGAGGGCAAAGGCGTCCAGATTGTCGGGGAAGCAAGGCCCGCGCGGTGGCGATTGGCGACCAATTAGAAAAACCCCGCCAGAGAGGACAGTCCCCGGCGAGGTTTCTCTCTTAGTGCGCCCCACTGAGAATAGGTGCGCAGGGGAGTATGTGCCTTGCACCTTACAGGAAACTGACGCGTAGTTTACGAGGTCCCCAAATATCGCAGCGTCGCTAGCAATGGTGTCCAACAAGTTAAGCTTCCATTCGTTGGTGACGCTGCCCGGCTTGATCGGGCTTGCGGGGTGATCCTGAAGTCGGATTGCTTACAGTCTTGAAGATGTTTTTGGTGGGTATCAGGGGCTGCCCGCAACTTCGGCGCCGCGCTATCCTTCGCTAGTCGCGTTCGCTCGATCTGTTCGACTCGCTCAGCCCCAGCCCGCACCGCCTCCTCCGACGTCGAAAACTCCGAACCTGATTCCTCCCACCTATTGTTCCCGAAGATCGTAAACATCCACTTGCCATTCTGGCGTTGCCTGGGTTGGCATTTGAGATCGATGGCGAGCATTTTGGGCATTCTCCTGCTTTGCTGACGGACGATCAAATGCATGGCCGATGACAGCCGGCAAAACGTCAATGGCCGGGACGAGCCCGGCCATGACGATTTCAAGGCGTGGTGTCGACCAAGGGACTGCCGGTCAGGCGACGTCCTGGACCTGACGGTCCGGCCGCATGACCAGACACATCGCGGCACCCACCAGCAGCAGGCACAGCGACGCGCTGAACGGCGTCGAATAATTGCCGGTGAGGTCGGCGATGAAGCCGAAGGCCAGCGGCGCGCAGATCGACGAAATGGCGGAGCCCGTGTTGAGCATGCCGCCGGCCGAACCTGCCCAAGCCGGCGCGATGTCGGTGCAGACCGCCCAGGTCGGCGAAACCGCCGCGCGAATGAAGAAGAATCCGGTCGCCAGCGCCAACGCGGCCAGATTGACCTCGCGGATGAACAACACCGGGCCGATACAAACGGCGGCGAGGATCAGCGACGTGCCGATGAGTGCGTTGCGGCCGATCCGCAGACTGCCGGTGCGCCGGTAAAGATAGTCGCTCAGCCAGCCGCCGCTGATGTCGCCGAACACTCCGGCGAACAGCACCCCGAAGGTGAAGATCGCCGAACTCTTGAGCTCGAGGTGATAGCTCCGGGCGAAATAGGTCGGCAGGTCCAGAACGTCCAGAACGTTGCACTCAGGCACAGGTAAACCAGCGTCGGCGGCAGCATCGCCGGGATCAGGCGGCGCCACGGCGCCTTCGCCTTCGCCTTGCGGGTGAAAACAAGCTGCGCAAGCTGCTCTTTGGTCACCCCGGGGTGGGTGCGCGGATCGTCACGGAAGCGCCAGGCCCACACCACCACCCAGACGGCGCTGATGCCACCGAGCATCAGGAAGGCGCCGCGCCAGCCCACATAACCCATCAGCCAGACAACCAGCGGCGGCGTCGCAGTGGTGCCGATCGAGATGGGGCTTCAGACTTTCGATGGAAACTTGCCGACCGTACAGGAAGCGAAGGTCGGGAAGAATTATTTGGAAGAGAACGAGCTTTTCGTGCTGCATATTTTGGCAGAACAGTTCTTGTTGTACGTCCAGTCCAAGGCTGTACGGAACAAGCCAATGACCATGAGCGAGCTTGGGGCGAAGCTTGATGACCTGATTGCCGTCAATGATTACGAGGTCTGGAAGGGTTACAGAGCTGGCGATCAGCGCCGGCGCGCAGACCAGCACGCGACTGAGCAGTATGCCCGTTTCTTGGTCCGGCTCCGGAAGGATGATGTTCAGCGGATAAGGTAAATTTTATTCTGCAATGTGGCGCTGCCAGTACCTGGTGAAGTCCAACCGACTTGCCGCGCCTAAACTGAGGTGGCCCCAGCAGGATTCGAACCTGCAACCCACGGAGTAGAAATCCGCTACTCGCTGTGAGGCTGGTAGCTCATCGCTGTCGCCCTGAAGGGTTTGCGAGCCCCAATGCGAGGTTTGCTTGCTGGAGCGTGGCCATAAATGTGTCGACAGAGCCGAGCGCGCTGCGGCCGGCGGCCTGGAGCGCGCCGTGCTCGCAACCGACATCTGCGCGTGCGCTTAATCAGCGTCGGGAGCTTGAGGCGGTGGCGAAGAGATCAGGCCGGCAGGTTGTCAAGGTTTTCGAGGATGCCGGCATAAGCGGCGCGAAGGGCAGGGATCAACGCCCTGGACTTGATGACATGATGAAGGCAGTGAATGCGAGGGAATTTGACATGGTCGCCTCGTGGTCGGTGGATCGGCTCGGTCGATCACTCACGGACCTGCTCAGCATACTCCAGGGCCTCCATGAAAAGGAATGAAAAGGGGGGCGGTCTGTTCCTTCATCAGCAACGGCTCGATACGACGACGACCGCGGGCAAGGCGATGTTTCAAATGCTCGACGTGTTTGCAGAGTTCGAGCGAGGCATCATTCGGGAACGTGTCAACGCTGGCCTCGCTCGCGTGAGGGCAAACGGTACAAAGTTGGGCCGACGAAGGGTCAAGTCGTCTGTGGAAGCGCACATCCAACTCAGAGCTAGGCTCGGGAAGCAGCCGTGAGGGCTTTGCCATTTTACTCTTTTTGACCAGTTGGGATCGCGCCTGGGGCGGGCGGGGTGGTTTCGGTCGTTGGCGCGGCGCCTCTAAGTTCCGCCGCGTTCGCGCAGTCGCCGGCCCAAAGCTTGGTCCCTTTAACCGTCCCGACGAACTTGCAGCCCATTGGCTCTTTCGGCTTCACCTGGGCCGGCGGCTTGTTGCCGGGTTTGGGCGGTGGAGTTTGAGCGAATGCGGTCGCCGCAAAGCAGACCGTGAAGAGAACCAGGAACGCCCGCATAGCTACTTTCCTCTCGCCTTTTGCCCGCGCGGAACAATATCTTTCAGCGTGTCTATGCGGGCCTGAAAGCTTCCGATCTGCTGAAAAGCCTTGTGCCGCTCCTCGCCCGGCGGAAGTTCACGAGCAAGCGCCAACAGCCTTGCTGCGATTTCTTCTAACTCCCGCAGCCGCTCCGCATTCATTTGACCTTCGCCTTCAGCCCGCTGCCGCCTTGTCATCTATGTAACCCACAAGGTGACGCGAGTCACATAACGCAACCGCGAACTGACGTATTCCTGTCGCCACGAGCTGAGGAATGGTCCTCATCGAAGAGGCAGGGGAATGACATGAGCAAGCTGAACAACGGCATTCGTGAACTGAACATCGACGAACTCGACCAGGTGAGCGGCGGCAACCGGAGCCAGGTGAACGACCCGTGGTATCGCGGCCCGAAGTTGGGCGCACCGCAAGGCTCGATTGCCCAGGGCGATACGCTCGACAACACGCTGACCTTCGACCAACTGCCGTGACCGGGGAGGCCGCCAAGTGAAGCGGCCCTCTTTTCAAGTGGGGCGCGGCGACGGCGGCCGGGCAGCGGCACAGACTCTCTCATGCGCTGGCACCGATCGACCGGAATGGACAGCCTGCGGCCCCGACCCGCACCAGCGGCCTTCCTAGAGTCACGGCGCGCTCGTTTGCGGCTGGTGTATGCAGCGCTGGCGGGATCGTCGGCTCAGCCCGTGGGCCGCCAGGCGAGGGCATCGCCGGGGCACCGGCCCACATAATCGCGTTCCAACCTTCGCACATGCAGCCGGTCGGCCTCACGGATTTTCGCCTCGGCGGCGCTCCGGATCAGAACCGATTCGCGGTGCTGGCTGGCGTGGATCCCGTGTGCGTAAGGCCGTCCAGGCGCTAAGACACTAAGTGAGACCCCAACGCGCACGGTCGCTCTTAGATCCGTCCGAGAGCGTCTTGTGAGAGCGGCGGGCATCGAGAACCAATACGGCAGGCTGGCATACAAGGCGGCTCGGTCCCAGATCTTGAATGACTCGGTCATCCAAGCGCCGCCTGGCTTCAATCGCTGTGAGCGCTGCCGGCAAGAGTTCAGTCGCCTCGATGAGGGGCCCGAATGCCCGGATTTGGATCGCGAAGCCGTTCAAGGCGTAGTCCGAGCTTGACCACCGGAACGTCGGCGCCGGCGCGAGCCGCAGGGTCGCCATCAGCGTGGGTACCGGACTCCGTTCAGGCTTAAACAGACTCGATTCAGCCCTTAGGGCACAGTCGAGCACAATCGCCACACCGACACCCAGAGCCGCCTCTTAAGGCCGATTCGCATAAGGTTCATTACGCGAAAAACCGACCAATCAGACATTCGCGGGCCTTTAGTCAGCGCCGCGAAACGCGGCCGCGTCAATCCGGCCGCTCCGACACATCCGGCGGCCTCAACGGCCGCCGGATGGAAGATTTAATCAATGGCCATCCGAGCTTGGGCTAAATGGACACGGAAATACGCGGGATGGACGACTTAGGTCGAACCTCATCATAACGACACGACCGGATGGAGATTGCCCTGTGTACTCCCACACCTGTGCATCCCGATGCCGCCGGAGGAAGAGAACTAAGAGGGGTCGTGCGAACGACCGGCGTAAAGCCGAGTCAATGCCAGCATCCTGCCAAACCCATAAGCCGCCGAAACCATCGACGATCCGCCATAAGAGACGAACGGCAAGGTCATGCCTTTGGCCGGTATTACTTCAAATTGACTGAAATGTTTATCGCGGCCTGCAGGCCAAACAAGATCGCCAAGCCGGAAGCGGCGAAGCCGATCAGTTCCTTGCGGCCTTCCGGCGTTGCGCCGATCAGCACCAGGATGCACTGTTTTTCGTCTTCGAGACGTGCCTGGAGATGGATGCAGGGGGGCATGTCAGAGCCGATCGGGGTCAAATTTCAATCAGTCTCCACATTCTGCGCGAGATCAGCCGGGAGCGGCAATGATCCGGCGAAGTTCATCGGCCAGAATGTCCACTGCTCGCCGCTTTTCCGGGAGCATGTCGTACTTGTCGTACACCTCCGTCACGTCGCCGTTTACGTGATCTAACAGCGCCTTTACGTCCGGCCGCGGAGCGCCGGCACGCCGGGCTATTGTAGCAGCGGTCCGCCGCAGATCGTGGGCTGTGAAGTGTTCCATGCCGAGGAACTCTCGGATCCCCATTCGATCCTCGGGCTTTCCGTTCCTCTTCGTGCCGTTCTTCTTCCCATTAAGGGCCTGAGAGATCGACGCGCGCGCGATCGAGGTGCTGCTGGTGTCGTCGAACTTTGATGGGAACAGAACCTTCTGCTTCTTGTCCTTGATCGCCTCGTCGATGATCGTGCACGCCAGGTCCGATAGCGGGACGATGACGGCGCGGTCCTTTTTGACCCTGCCTGGCGGCATATCGTAGAGCGCGCTGGCGGTGCCCAGGTCGGTAAGCTCGCAGATCTGGGCGCCGGCGGCCTGGTAGGGCCGGACCATGGTCGTCAATATCATTCGGATCGCCAGGCAGACGTAGCGCTCGGCGGGCACACCGTCTCGATCGAGGCCCCACCATAGGGTTCGGATTTCCTCATCCCTCAGCACGCGATCGCGCTTCCTCTCTTTGCCGCCGCGTCGCTCCAGGTCCGCCAGCGGATTGGAGGGGACGTACTTGCGGCCTGGTTGCTTGCCCCACTTGAACATCTTGTGCAGGACCGACTGGGTGCGGTTCGCACTGACCGGCGCCGTCTCGGCGATCGTGTCCAGGAGGTCAGCCACGTCGTCGTCCGTGATCGAGGCGGCCGGGAGACGACCCCATTCTTCTCGCGGGCGCTTGAGGTATCCCACGTCGTTCGTCCAGGACTTCTTGTTCGGCTTGGCGTACTCGTCGAGATACAGATCGGCGAACTTGTCGAAGGAGAGTTCCTCCTCCTTGGTGAAGCGCCGGCGCTCGGCCCGCTGCTCGGCGCGAGGGTCCTCGTCGGACGCTATCGCCTTCCGGTGCTCGGCGACCTTGGCGCGCGCGGCCGCTAGGTCGATGTCTGGGTAGGTGCCGAGCGTGAGGGCAACGGTCTTTGAGAGGAGCGGGCTCCAGTATTTGAAGGAGAAAGTCTTCGAGCCGGCTTTGGTGACGCGCAGAATGAGCCCTGGGCAGGCGGCATCTGACAGCTCCAGTCTATCCTTGTCGGGCGGGCACTTCGCCGCTTTAATGGCGCTGTCGGTCAACTTCGGCATGAAACTGGAACACTGACTGGAGGACTTGAAATCCCTTGTATCGCCTTCCCCCGGGGGAAGGAAATGGGGTGATACCCTGATATCCACCGGGCGTTATGAGACGACAAAGTGTAGAAAAATCAATTGGAAGGCGGTCTCATAGGATCTCACGAGGTCCGCTAGATCTCACAAAATCTAGTCTGGGAGACTAGGGGTCGGAGGTTCAAATCCTCTCGCTCCGACCAATATAATCAAATATTTTCAATGTATTACGGAAGTCGTCGAAAGGGCGAAGGTTGGCAGATGCCAAGAATCGCCACCGGCTCGCCACCCCGCAGGAATCTGCAGGCCAGTCCCGACATACCGAAGCCGTCGAACTGTCGAGCCAAGCGGCCAGTTGATCGACCAGAGGGCGGCTCGTGTTGGGTCGAATAGTTTCGCTTAATCTCCGGCACGGCGGTGGTCGAAGAATTGCCTCTCTGACCGACTGGCTGTTGAGCAAGTCCCCATCTGCAGTTATCGCCACAGAGTGGCGCAACAACGCGCCTGGGCAACATTTGAGAAATCGGCTGACGCTCAACGGACTTGAATCTATTTTGGCGTCGCCAGCCACTCCCCAAATGAACACCGTGCTTCTCGCGGCGAGGGGCACAGTCAGTTCCAAGGCCGCTACTCCACTGAACTCGCCAGTGGGTGAACTGGTCTCAATTTCAATGGTGGACGGTGTCAGTATTCTCGGATGCTACTTTCCGCAACGAATGGCCAAATCTCCCTTCTTCCGACGATGTATTGAAATGGCCGCAAGCAATTCGCATAGGCCGTTTGTAATGATCGGTGACCTTAATACCGGACGAAACGACCTCGATATCGAGGGAAATGGGGTACCGTTCCACTGTGCCGATCAGTTCGCAGCCCTTCACGAACAAGGTGGTCTCGTCGACCTATGGCGTTTACGGCACGGCGAGCGGCGCGACTGGACTTGGAGATCGGCGAGGAATGGATTTCGCATCGATCATGCTTTCGGAAACCAAGCTTTCATCAATCGCTTTCCAAATTTTCGATGCGAGATTGATCACCAGCCGCGAGTGACCGAACTAACGGATCACAGCGCGATAATCCTCGATCTGGAATAGAACGCATGAGTTGAGCGCTTCGCGAAACCCGTCACCTTCGCAAAACTGCAACTGATGGGTTTCGCTGCGCCCCACCCATCCTCTGCCCTTCTGGGCGTTCGGGGCCGGCAATTACAGCGCTGGACTGCGCCACGTTCGCGTCACGCCGTCGCTCTACCCACCCTTGTTCGCGGCCAGGAACGCGGCGACGTTGCTCTTGTGTTGTGCGAGCACCGCTTTGACCGACTCGTCGCCGGTGTAGGGCGCGAACGTGTAGTAGAAGATCGGCTGATGGTAGATCTGCAGAATGGCGTAGATCGTCAGCTGGACGATGGGTGAGCCGTCGACCAACGCGAATTTCTGCACCAGACCGACGAAGCAGGCGTCGGGCGTTTCATCGAGAACACCGACGAAAACGGTCGTATCGTATTTTTGCTTCGCGATATTGCCGAGATCATTCTTGGCCTTTGCGACATTGTCGGCGGCGTATTGTTTGCCTTGCTCGCGGGTGTCCTTGCAGGATGTGGCGACGATGTTGTCGGGGCTTCCGGTGTAGTCCGTCATGGCTTGATAGGAAGATTTTTGATTGATGTATTTGACTTTCTTGGCGCGCCAGGCCGCTTCCTGGCGGCAATCGACATACATTGCGAGCAGGATTTGGTGCGCCGCTTCGACCATGCCCCGGGTCTGCGTAAACAACAGCGTATCGTTCAATTCACACTGCCCACCCGGCGCCATCGTAACGACCGTCTTGTCGCCAAGCCGGGCATCCTTGGCGAGCGTGGGGGATGACGAAACAACGACCAGCAAAACGCCGGAAAAAATGCGGGTAAACAACATGATGCTCCGAATTAATTGAATGAAAACAATCCCGAGCTTAATGACCCACCGCGGCCGGTGCAACATACGGACGTCCAAGCCGCCGGTTGCTTGTGGATTTCCGCCGGCGCGCATGCCCGCAAATCCTGCATCGAGGGCAGGCCTTCGCCATACCGGTCACGCGGCCTCAACCCGGGACGTGGGCGATCTTGTGCGCGAGATGGCCGGTCTCGTGATCGCGCCGGAGCTGGCTCAGCGACGTCTCGTTCAGGTTGGCCAGAACGTCGCTCAGTTTCTCGGTCGGGGGATAACCGGCTGCGAAGCCCGGTCCGTAGATCTTGCGCAGCGTACCGACGAGAGTGTTGCCGTGCTTGTGGCTGATTTCGCCATCCTTGTTGCGGTGGCGATTGTCGAGACCCGGCTTGCTCATGCTGCTCTCCCTGGTGCCCATGGCCGGCAGCATCTTCCTGACAGGGCCAAATGGCAACCAATGCGCGTTCGCGACGCAACTGCAGCATTTTCAGGAAATGATCGGCCTTAGGTCTTGGCAACGCTGGCCGGGGTCTTGGCAACGCTGGCCGGGGTCTTGGCAACGCTGGCCGCATAAAGCGGGCCGACGGTGTTCGCCCGCATCAGCATGATGCGAGCGCTATTTAGCTGCTGGCCGACTGTGACGGTCGTCACAGCGGCGCGGACGACCGTGGGACTAGATCGTCTTCGTCAATCCAATCTTGCGCGAAGGAGCACCGACAATGACCACCACAACCAATCCTGCGGAATCTCGCGAACGGGATGATCCGACAGCGGCGCTGACCGAACTCGAACTCTCTGAGGTCACCGGCGGTTCGCAAAGCTCAGGCGCAGGCGGGGGCAAAGTCAGGTTCAATCCTTCTTCAATTACAAGGAAGGTCGACGCGGCAAGCCCTAAATTGTTTTTGTAGGAAAGCAGGGAAGCCGCCGCGTGGCTTCCTGATCATCTGCACCACAGCCACCCGTGGCAATGGCGGACGGCATCCCGTGCCACAACATATGGGAGACATCGATGAGCAAGCACGAAGACAAGCTGGAGCAGAAATCGTCCGCGAAGCCTGAGATCAGGAAAGGCAGTGGCGCGCTCGACGATCAGGATCTCGAAAAGGTGACTGGCGGCGATAAAAAGATGACCCGCGGAGACAAGGGCGTAACTGAGGCGTTAACGCTCAGCTTTGCAGAACTCAAGTTCGCGTACACAGAGTAGCACTGGGCCGAGAGGACGGCGCCCAAGAGGACGACCGCTCGCTCCGGCGTGGGTCTGCCGGCGGCGATAGCGCTATTTCTTGAAGAAGCCGATAATGAGCAGCAGGATCACGGCGCCGATGACTGCGTTGACGATCGCCGCCAAAATGCCCCCGACCAGAACAAACCCGATGATCGGCAACAGCCAGCCGGCAATGATGGCGCCGATGATGCCGACCACGATGTTGCCGACCAGCCCGAGGCCATAGCCCTTGACGATCAGTCCGGCGAGCCAGCCTGCGACCGCACCGATGATGAGCCAAATAATGAGCGATTCAATCATGACCATCCTCCTCATTGTAAGACGCCGCGGTATTCCGCGGTCGCCGTCATAGGAGCCGGAACGCCCGGCATTCGGCCTGGCGCTGCCGTTCACCGTTGATCTATCTTAAGTGGTATTACGATCCGCTCGCGTCGCGTTGTCAACCCGTACCTGTACCGGTGGGTTCGCGTCAGATATCTCGTGGCGCACTAGCTGGAACGCCGCCGGGTCGCTCCGGCGGCGCTATACTCAATCTGCGCAGTCAGCATTGCCTACCGGCCACCGCCTCCGCCGCCTCCGCCGCCTCCGCCACCTCCGCCGCCACCACCGCCACCGCCACCACCGCCTCCGCCGCCTGCATCACGCATGGCTGGATTGTCGCGCGGATCGAGATTCTTGATGTAACTCGGCGAGGTGTCGACGCGACGCGGGCGCGAACGCAGACTCTCCACATATTGGAAATGATCCGTACAAGCCTTGCTCGATACCGCTCCATCACAAAACCTGGATCCAGGTGCCGAAAACGGAAAAGCATTGGCGCCGGTTGTTGCCATGGCGCTCGTGGCAACGAGAGTGACGAAAGCGGCTGCGGATAATCCTGATTTCATCGACATGTGAACTCTCCTTCCGTCCCTCGGTTCGGCAAAACCGGAATGGCTCGCCTGGGAGTTCGACGATTCCAGCTGCAAACCGGTTCGAGGGTGCCACGGAAATAAGTTCGGACCGTACTGCGCCGCGCGGTTTTTCCGCACCGCGAACATTGCTTTGCCTGTCGTGCCGTCGCGACAAACGCTTTACCGGCAGGGGCAGGATGCTAGACTTCGTCCGGGGCCCGTGCGCGGCTCATGAAAAACAACAACAGAAGAGAAGGGAGCCGCGATCTCCATGAAGGATTTTGCCGGAAAGATTGCTGTCATCACCGGAGGCGGTACGGGCATGGGCCGCGAGCTGGCGCGCCAGCTCGTCGCCGAGGGCTGCAATGTCGCGATGTGCGACGTCTCCGCCGAGGCGATGGCCGAGACCAAGCGGCTGTGCGAGGTCGAAAAGCTGCCGCAGGGGCTGCGCATCACCACCCATATCGCCGATGTCTCGATCGAAGACCAGCTTTTGCGGTTTCGCGACGAGCTGATCGAGCAGCAGGCGACCGACAAGATCCATCTGCTGTTAAACAATGCCGGCATCGGCGGCGGCGGCAGCCTGTTCACCAACACGCGCGAGCAGTGGGAGCGCACCTTCAATATCTGTTGGGGCGGCGTCTATCTCGGCGTCCGCACCTTCCTGCCGCTGCTCATGAAGGCTGACGAGGGTCATATCGTCAACACCTCCAGCGTCAACGGCTTTTGGGCGTCGGTCGGCCTCGGCGTCTCGCACACCGCCTATTGCTCCGCCAAATTCGCGGTAAAGGGGTTTACCGAAGCGCTGATGAACGATCTCAGGCTCAACGCGCCGCATATCAAATGTTCGGTGGTGATGCCCGGTCATATCGGCACCTCGATCGTCTCCAACTCGCGCAAGGTGCAGAACGGCTCCGACCAGCTGACGCCGAACGAAATCGTGCAGACGCGCCAGCGGCTGAAGGGCATGGGCATCGACGTCGCGGGCCTCTCGGATGACCAGATCCAGCAGATCGCGCTCGACCGCGCGCAAAAATTCCACGACGAGGCGCCGACCACGGCGGCGGCCGCCGCAAAGATCATCCTCGACGGCGTCAAGGCCGAGCGCTGGCGCATCCTGGTCGGCGACGACGCCCACCGGCTCGATGAGCGCGTACGGCAGACCCCGGAAAAAGCCTACACGCCGGAGTTTTATCAGAGCTTTGCCGAGGAGGTCGGCTGGCGGCTGGGATGAGGGTCCCTGTCGTTCCGGGGGCGGGAGCAAAGCGAGCGAACTCCGATGTGCAATTGCACATCGAAGAACCTCGAGAATCCCCGATGTGCAATTGCACATCGGAGTTCGCTGTTGTGCATCGCCCCGGAATGACGTTTGGGCGCTACCCGTGCACGACCGTCTTTGCGATCATGCAATGAATGCCCTTTGACCCGTTCACGGTCTGCGTCACCCGCAAATCCGCAGCCAGGCTGCAGAGCGTGTAGGCATCCTCGCGCGACAGGTTTCGCTTTTCGCCGAGCAGGGCGATCATGTCGCGCAGCGACCGCACCACACATTGATCGAGGTCGGGGTCCATCGCCATCGTCAGGTAGTGCGTCTGCGTTTCTGCACGCGGATAGTCGAGCCTGATGTCCTTGCGCAGCGTCAGCCTGAAGCGGCCCTGCAGCGCGGTCTCGATCGCGGTGACGCAGACCTCGCCATCGCCCTGCACGCCGTGGCCGTCGCCGCAGGAAAACAGCGCGCCCGGCACGAACACCGGCAGATACAATTTGGCGCCGGCGCCGAGCTCCTTGTTGTCCAGGTTGCCGCCCATCGCGCGCGGGATCAGCGAGGTGATGCGGCCCCAGGCGGGCGGCGGCGCAACCCCCATCACGCCGAAGAACGGTGCGAGCGGCAGATCGAGCCCCCATGGCAGCCGGCCGACCATCCGCTCGCGATCGAGCGGGATATTCAAAAGCCGCGTTTCGTGGAAATCGTCGGGCAGGGTGCCGGCCAGCGGACGGATCAAATTGTAGCCCCAATCCTGCCTGAGCTGGACGTCGAGGATGTCCACCTCCAGCACATCGCCGGGCTCGGCGCCTTCGATCGCAATGGGGCCGGTCAGGATATGGCCGGGCACCATCCGCTCGCTGTGGGCATGAATATCGGCAAGCTCGGGCGGAATATGGAATTTGCTGCCGTCCGGTACCACGTCCGGCCCGCCGGTGACGGTATCGACCGTGACCTCATCGCCGCTGGCGATGGTCAGGACCGGCTTCAATTTCGCTTCGAAAAAACCCCAGTGGCAGGTTTCGGGGCTGGAATGCAGGTGATGATGGGTCATGAGGAGCTTTCTTGTCGGCGTGATTGTCTTCTATTTGTCATTGCCGGGCATAGTAGTCTGCCTGCGCAGACTGCGTATACTTGTCTGCGCTCCCGGCAATCCATCATTTTTTGAACAAGCCTCTTGTGAAGATGGATGGCTACGCGGGTCAAGCCCGCGTATGACAGTGAATCCGAGGTTCGGCGCAGCGTCCATTCAAAAGAGAATTTCCCTTGTTTTTTGTGCTCTCCAAGACGCTCGGCCACATGATGCTGCCGGCGAACTTTTTGATCGGCATCGGGTTGGTTGGGCTTATCCTGCTCGCGACGCGCCTTGCGTCGCTGGGCCGCAAGCTTGCGATCTTCGCGCTCGTGCTGCTCGCGATCTGCGCCTATTCGCCGCTCGGAAACCTTCTGCTCTATCCGCTGGAATCGCGCTTTCCGCCATGGGATGCGGCGCGCGGCGCGCCGGACGGAATCATCGTGCTCGGTGGATCGATCGATGCGGACCTTTCGGCGGCGCATGGCACCACGGTGGTGCGCAGCTCGGCCGACCGCATCATCGGCGCGGCGGAGCTGGCGCTTCGTTATCCGAATGCGCGGGTGGTTTTCTCCGGCGGCAGCGCGAGCTTGATCTCGAACGATGCAAGGGAAGCCGACTACGCCGGCGCGGTCTTCGAAAGCCTCGGCATTGCCAAATCGCGGCTCACCATGGAGCGGCGGTCGCGCAACACGCTTGAAAATGCCGAGTTCTCCAAGGCGCTGCTTGCGCCGAAGGAGGGCGAGCGCTGGCTGCTGGTGACATCGGCCTACCACATGCCGCGTTCGGTCGGCCTGTTTCGCAAGGCGGGATTTGCGGTCGAGCCCTATCCGGTCGACTGGCGGGTCGGCGGGCGCGGCGATCTCTTTGCGTTTACGGACGTGGCCGTTGACGGACTGGGACGAACGGACCTCGCGGTGCGCGAATGGATGGGCCTGATTGCCTACCGGGCCACCGGCAAGATCGACGATTTGCTGCCGGGACCGGCCCTGAAGTAGGTCGCAACCGATCGTCAATGCGGCTAGAATTGCGGCAAACAGGCGCGCAAGGTTTCGCCGATTTGGGAGTTGACGCCATGCAACAGCAATCGCCGCCGGAACAATTCGATTTGTCCGGTATGGTGGACGATCTGAACGCCTTGCTGCGGCTGAAGACCACCGTGATCGGCATCAAGATGTTCGCAGCCGTGGAGGAGATGGCGGCGATCCCGAAGATCAGGCGTCCGACCGCCGTTCATACCACCGATCAGATCGTCAGCATGGCCTCGCGGCTGGGCTGGACCGTCGGCATTACCGGCGACGATCTGGTCGGCGCGCAATGCCGCGCGGTGATTGGCCTCAGCCCCCAGGACGACAAATGGCTTGCCGGCGAAAACTATGTCGGCGTCTGGCATGGCACCGCCGAGGATACGCGCAAGCGCCAGGAGGCGCTCGACGTCGTGCCCTATGGCCGGTACCAGGCGATGGCGGTCAGTCCGCTCGTAAGCGGCCGGCTCAACCCGCCCGATATTTGTCTGGTCTACGCGACGCCGGGCCAGATGATCATCCTGATCAACGGCCTGCAATATACCGGCTACAAGAAGTTCGAATGGGGCGTGGTCGGCGAGACCGCCTGCGCCGATTCGTGGGGGCGGGCGCTCAAAACCGGCGAGCCCTCGCTGTCGCTGCCGTGCTTCGCCGAGCGCCGTTACGGTGGCGTGCCCGATGAGGAGATGCTGATGGCGCTGCAGCCGGCGCATCTCGCCAAGGCCATCGCCGGGATGAAACAGCTTGCCAAAAACGGTCTGCGCTATCCGATCGCGCCCTACGGCATTCAAGCCAACGTCCGCGCCGGCATGGGCGTTTCCTACGCCAAAAAATAGCGCTAGAAGCGGCTTGAAGTCGTCATTGCGAGCGAAGCGAAGCAATCCATAGCTACGAAGGAAGTGTGGATTGCTTCGTCGCTTTGCTCCCCGCAATGACGAGAAGTCTCAAAGGAACCAAATATGTCTTCGTCGAAATTCGAGATCGTCGTCTATGGCGCCACCGGTTTTACCGGCCAGCTCGTCGCCGAATATCTCGCCGCGCATTACAAGGGCAACGCCAATCTGAAATGGGCGATGGCCGGCCGCAGCAAGGACAAGCTCGCCACCGTGCGCGATGCGATCGGCGCGCCCGCGGATACGCCGCTGATCGTCGCCGATGCCAGCGATCCCGCCTCGCTGAAGGCCATGGTGGCACAGACCAAATCGGTGATCACGACCGTCGGACCGTATCAGCTTTATGGCTCCGATCTGGTTGCGGCCTGCGTTGCGGCGGGGGTCGATTATTTCGACCTCAGCGGCGAGCCGGTCTGGATGCGCCAGATGATCGATGCACACGAGACGACGGCGAAATCGACCGGCGCGCGTATCGTGTTTTCCTGCGGCTTCGATTCGATCCCCTTTGAACTCGGCGTGTTCTGTGCGCAGGAGGAAGCCAAGAAGGTTTTCGGCGCGCCGGTCAACCGCGTCAAAGGCCGCGTCCGCGCCATGAAGGGAACGTTCTCCGGCGGCACCGCGGCGAGCGCCAGGGCGAGTTTCGCGGCGGCGGCGAAAGACCTGAGCCTGGTTGCGATGTTCCAGAATCATTTCGTGCTGACGCCCGGTTTCGAAGGCCCGAAGCAGCCACGAGCCAACAAGCCGGCGCTGGACGAGGATATGGGCCAGTGGGCGGCGCCCTTCGTGATGGCGAGCATCAACACCCGCAACGTGCACCGCTCCAACATGTTGATGAATTTTCCGTACGGCAGAGACTTCGTCTATGACGAGATGATCCTGACCGGTCCGGGAGAGCAGGGCGAAGCCAACGCCAAACGCGTGGTCGCAGCCGTCAACGCCGAGCGGATCGGGGCCTCCTCGGACGGACCGAAGCCGGGCGAGGGGCCTTCGAAAGAAGAGCGCGAGAATGGCATGTACGATCTCTTGTTCGCAGCCATCGCTCCCGATGGGAAGCAGGCGCGTGCGGTGGTCAAGGGCGATCGCGATCCCGGCTATGGCTCGACCTCGAAGATGATCTCGGAATGCGCCATCTGCCTGCTGCGCGATACGCCGGACGTTCCCGCGGGATTTTGGACGCCCGGCGCCGCGATGGGGCACAAATTGATCAAGCGCCTCGAAGATCACGCCGGGCTGACGTTTGCGGTGGAGAAGTAGTCCCCGCGCTCACGCCGCGCGGGGATCGTACGCATACATCCAATCCATGCCCCTGGCCGAGACCGGCAGCAGCAGTTTCAGCATGTGGTCGCGGATCCAGGCGCCGGTGGCCGAGAACTCGCGCTTGCTGTTGCCGTTGCGGCGGGCCACCGCCACGATCTTCTCGGCGCGCGGACGGCGCTCATGCTCGAAATTCTGGAAGGTGAGCCCGAGTTCCTGTCCGTCCCGCATCAGCCGGCCGAGCCGCATCGCATCCTCCAGCGCCAGCGAGGCGCCCTGGCCGGCATGCGGGCTGGTGGCGTGCGCGGCATCGCCGATCAACAGCGTCCGCTTGCGCGACCAGGTCGGCAAGGTCGCGACGTCGAGGGTGTCCGTGACCACGATATTCTCGGCGGCGTCCACGATCTGCGGCACGGGATCGTGCCAGCCGGCGTGGAAATCGCGCAGGTGCTGCCGCAGTTGATCCTGGCTCATGGCGCGGAAATCGGCGGCGGCGACGCCGTGCGCGGGCTGCGTGCTCCACCACATCACGCCGTCGGCAGGGTTCGAGCTGCAAAACCCGTAGCCGAAGAAGCCGCTCTGGCCGAACGTCGTCTCGACGCGCTGGCCGACCGGCGTGTTTTCCAGCAGCGATCGCGGCACGAATCCGCCAAAGCCGATCAGGCCGGTGTCGAACGGCTTTGGACCGTCCGGAATCACATGCGCCCGCACCGCCGAATGCACGCCGTCGGCGCCGATCAGAAAATCGCCTTCGGCGCTGGAACCGTCGGTGAAATGCGCGACGATGGGCTGGTCGGCGCGATCCTCGATGTGCGCCAGGCGTTTCTCGAAGTGCAACGCCGCGTTGGCGCACCAGGCTTTGTCGACCAGCACCTCGTTCAAGGCAGCGCGGCACATATTGACGGCCGGCTGGCCGAAGCGCGCTTTCATGTTGCGGTTGATCGAGCCCAGGCGGCGGCCCGATTGCGAATAGAAATCGAAGGATTCGGCGATCGAGCCGCGACGGATCATTTCGTCGGCCAGGCCAAGCTCGGCCAGCACATGCATGCCGTTCGGCGCGATCTGCAGTCCGCCGCCGATCCCCTTCGCGTAAGGCCAGGCTTCGTACAATTCGGCTTCGATGCCGGCCCGCTGCAGGAAAATCGCGGTGACCGGGCCGGCGATGCCGGCGCCGATGATCAGGGCTTTGCGGGGACGTTGCAGGGCAATCGGGTGAAGATATCCGTGACAAAAGGCTGAAGTGCTGAATCTGTTGTCGTCCAGTGCGCCGCAGGAGGGGGACGATGATGGATACCGAGGGGACACCGTTTGCAGAGGTTTCGGAGACGACGAGTTTTCTTCACCATTTCAGCGGGTTGCCGGATCATCGTCAGGCCGGCAAAGTGGATTATCCGCTCCCGGAAGTGCTGCTCCTGATTCTTCTGGCGGTTCTTGCGGGGGCGGAGGCGTTCACCGACATCGCGCGATTTGGCGAGCGGAAGATCGAGCTGCTGCGGCGGTTTCGGCCCTATGTGAACGGCACACCCTCGCATGATCATCTCGGCGATATCTTTGCCACGCTCGACGCCCGCGCCTTCCAGCTTTGCTTCGTGGCTTGGGTGGCGGCGCTGACGAACACACCCGCCGAGGTCATCGCGATCGATGGCAAGACGTCGCGGCGCTCGTATCAGACCAAGGGCTCGAAAGAGGCGATCCACATGGTCTCTGCCTTCGCCGCGCGGCAACGCATCGTTCTGGGCCAGGTGAAGGTGAACGAGAAGTCGAACGAGATCGTCGCCATCCCGGCGCTGCTCGACATGATGTCGATCGAGGGCGCAGTTGTGACGATCGATGCGATGGGCTGCCAACGCGACATCGCCACCAAAATCGTCGAGAAAAAGGCCGATTACATTGTCGCGCTGAAGGGCAATCAGGGAACCCTGCGCGAGGATGTCGAGGTTTTCGTCGATGAGCAGAAAGCCTTGAAATACAGGGATGCCACGATCAGCACGCACGAAACGGTCGATGCGGATCACGGCCGTATCGAGACCCGAAACTACACGGTGATCCACGATGTCGACTGGCTGCAGGCGCGCCACCAATGGCCGGGCCTGAACGCGGTTGTCGTGGTCGAAAGCCGGCGCGAAATCAACGGCAAGATCACCGACGAGACGCGCTTCTACATCACCTCGCTGGTGATGCCGGCCACCGCGGTCGGCCCGATGATCCGCGCGCACTGGGCCATCGAGAACTCCTTGCACTGGATCATGGACATGGTCTTTCGCGACGACGAATGCCGCGTCAGAACAGACAACGCCCCAGCCAACTTCGCAACCTGCCGGCACATCGCCTACAATCTCACCCGAAAGGCCCCAGGCAAGGATTCCATCCGCCTCCGGCGCAAAACCGCAGGATGGGACGACGAGTATCTCGCCAGCCTCATCGCCGCATGAAATCCTTCACCCGATTCCCCTGGGGGACGTTGGGTCATATCTTGCTCCGTGCATCCATGCTTGCTACGAAAGGTCATTGGCTAATTATCTTATTAGCTAAGATATTGACGGACTAAGATGTGAAATCGACCTTGTCAAGGCCGAAGGCGCGGGCTGCGCTGATGCAGGAACTGGAACACGCGGTGCGGCGGTCGTCGGCGCTGGGCGTGATTTTCGGGCAAACGGTGGCCAGCCGCGCCGGGATTTCGAGTTCTGACCTCGAATGCCTCGATTTTCTCAATCTGGAAGGCCGCGTCACCGCTGGACGGCTCGCCGAGGTGACCGGATTGACCACGGGCGCCATCACCGGTGTGGTGGACCGGCTGGAGAAGGCGGGCCTGGTGCGCCGCGAGCGCGACGAGAGTGACCGCCGCAAGGTTTTCATCGCGCCGGTTCCGGAGAATATCGCGAGAATTGGCAAATTCTACGAGCACATGCAGCGCGCGGTACTAAAGGACTGGGAGAGCTATTCGGATGCCGAGCTAAAACTGCTGCTGCGCTTCATGACGCAGAGCTACACGACGATGCTGGGGGCGATCGAGCAGCTCAAGGCGATGATGGAGACGCCCGAAGGCAAAGCGCCGTCTAGGAAGCCGGCAAAGGCGCCGTAAGCGGCTGACCTGAGCCCGCCTTGTAGCGCTCGGCGGCGACGAACAAGCCCCACATCGTGCCCAGCATCATCCAGAAATGCCGCCAGTGGTCGGTATCGATGATGAAGCCTTCGCCGACGGTGCCAAGATAGGCCGCGAAGATCGCGAGATAAGTGCGCTGCCAGGGCAGCGGCACGAAGATGTAGCGAAATCCCGTCATCGCCGTGACGAACACCAGCGCCGGATAGCAGACGCCGGAGAGCCAGCCGCCGGACATGAATGCGTTCAGATAGGAATTGTGGGTGTCTTCGGGGAAGTAGTTGTGGAACTGCAGCGGCCCGATCCCGAACGGCAGATCGAGCGCCATGTCGGCGCCGAGGATATGGCGGCCGAAGCGGCCGAAGCGGCCCTCGTCGTAGCTCTGGTCGAAGCTCGCGCGCTGCTTGAACATGTCGGCGATGGAATCGAACGACAGCAGCACCGCGATTAGCGCCGCGGCGAGGATGACGGCTGCGACCGCCATCACGATGATGCGCGAGCGGTGCGCCTGCGAGCGGCTGGTCAGGACCATCAGCGCCAGCATGAAGGCCGAGGTCAGCACGAGGCCGCCCCAGGCCGCGCGCGAAAACGCCAGCAGGATTGCCAGCGACATGACGCCGAACGCCAGCGCGTTGCGGAACGACTTTCGGAATTTGTCCGAGACGACGCTTTGCAGCGCGAACAAGACGGGAAGGATCAGGAACGCGCCGAGCACGTTGGGGTCCTTGAAGGTGCCGCTGGCGCGTTCGTAGAGCGTAAACAGGCCGTGCCCGCCGGGGACGAGACTGAAATAGCCGACGAGCGCCGCCGCCGACGCGATCATTGCGCCGACGATCAGGCCGCGTCTGAGCATATCGAGCCGCGCCGCGGTATCTTCGGAGACGACCATCGCGAAAAACATCACGGTGACCGCCATGTACCAGGAGGTCGCAATCCAGTTGCCGACATTGGGCCGGTCCATCACCGCGACCGCGCTGATGGTGTAGCCGACATTGAGCAGGAACAGCAGCAGCAGCACCGGCACGAACACCAGCCGCATCCGCAGGCCGGTGGCAAAGAAGATCACGAAGGCGGTGAGCGTCACCAGCTCATAGGGGCTCGGCTCGATGAAGACGATGGCGCCGGATGCACCGACCAGCCAGACCAGCGCGCGCTGCAAGGCGAGCACGCCGGGCGCGGCCGTCAGCGATGGAAGCGAATTTTCGGCTGTCGCCGCGTACGCCATCACACACTCACGCAAACGCTACAAAAGACCATACCGTCATTGCGAGGAGCGAAGCGACGAAGCAATCCATTTACCCACGTGCGGAGGCGTGGATTGCTTCGCTGCGCTCGCAATGACGTCCTTCCAAAAAAAGCTCAGTAAGCGTTCTCGTTCTTCGAGATCAGTGCCAACGGCGTCTTGAGCAGAATGAAGAGATCGAACAGCACCGACCAGTTCTCGATGTAATAGAGATCGAACTCGACGCGCTTCTGGATCTTTTCGTCGGTGTCGACTTCGCCTCGCCAGCCGTTGATCTGCGCCCAGCCGGTAATGCCGGGCTTGACGCGGTGACGCGCGAAATACCCGTCGACCGCCTCGTCGAACAGCCGGCTCTGCAATTTGCCCTGCACGGCGTGCGGGCGGGGACCGACCAGCGACAGATTGCTCTTGAACACGACGTTGAAGAGCTGCGGCAATTCGTCGAGGCTGGTCTTGCGAATGAAACGTCCGACGCGGGTGACGCGGGGATCGTCCTTGGTCACGACCTTCGAGGCCGTCGGATCGGCCTGGTGATGGTACAGCGAGCGGAACTTGTAGACGTCGATGCGCTCGTTGTTGAAGCCGAACCGCTTCTGGCGGAACTGCACCGGGCCCGGGCTGTCGAGCTTGATTGCGAGCGCGACCAGCCCCATCACCGGAAGCGCGACGAGCAGCACCAGCGCGCCGACGACATGATCGAACAGCCACTTCATCACCAGATCCCAGTCGGTGATCGGCGCCTCGAACACGTCGAGGGTGGGCACCTCGCCGAGATAGGAATAGGAGCGGGGACGGAAGCGCAACTTGTTGGTGTGGGCGGAAAGCCGGATATCCACCGGCAGCACCCACAGCTTCTTCAGCATTTCAAGGATCCGCGTCTCCGCCGAAATCGGCAGCGCGAACAATACGAGGTCGACGCGGGTGCGGCGGGCGAATTCGACGATGTCGTCGATCTTGCCGAGTTTTGGGCTGCCGGCGCAGGTGTCGAGCGCGCGATCGTCGTTGCGGTCGTCGAACACGCCGAGCACGGCGATGTCGGAATCGTCCTGGGTCTTCAGCGCCTGGACCAGCTGCTCGCCGCTCTGGTCGGCGCCGACCACGATGGTGCGGCGGTCGAGGCGGCCCTGACGGGCCCAGCCGCGCACCATCGCCCGCAGGAACACGCGTTCGACGATCAGCGCCGCCAAGCCAGCGAAGAAAAACGTCGAGAGCCAGAGCCGCGAAATCTCGCTGCCGAGCTTGACGATGAAGGAGGCGCCGATGAACAGCAGGAACACGAAGGCCCAGGACGACACCATCCGGGCCATCTGCCGGAGATTGCCGCGAAACACCTGGACTTCGTAGATATCGGCGGCCTGAAAGCAGATCACCGCGGTCGCGGCCATCGCGAAAATCGCCGCGACATATTCCCAGTGAAACCCTGCCAGCCGCGACACATAGCCAAAATAGAGCGCGATGCCGATCAGGCTGAGCAGGATGAAGTCGGCGAGGCGGACGACGCCCGCGATCACGATCGGCGAATAGGCGCCGCGTACTTTCTGGTTGGTGACGGCGAGGGCGGCCGACGTCAGCCGGCGGCGGCGTTCGATTGGCGGGCGATCCGCGGTCGCGGCGGCCGCGGCGTGCAACATCGAGCGAGCGTTATTCGGTTCCACTTTGTCCACGTCCCGTTCTTGCAAAAACACATAGGGATGTGCCTGCCGATGCGGAATTCCCCGCCTCTCGGATTACGGGACAAATCGGAAGAAACAGTTACGTTGGTAAAGAACGGTTAACGGTTGGCAAACGCGTCACGGTAGCCGGCCAGCACGCCCTCGACCATCGCCCTCTGCGAGAAATGCAGGAAGATTCGTTCGCGCAGCGACCTGGCCCGCTCCTGGGCTGCGGCCGGATCCCCGAGCGCGCTCTCGATGGCGTCGGCCATTGCAGCGGCGATGTTGGGCGCGAACAGCGCGTCGGTGTGGGTATCGAAAATCTCCGGGATGCCGCCGACATTGGCGGCCACCATCGGAATCCCGGCCGCTGCCGCCTCGATCACGACATAGGGCATGGAATCGCCGCGGGACGGAACCACCAGCAGCGAGCCCTTGGAAAAGCCGTAGCGCGCCTTGACGTGCCCGATGAAGCGCACCGCCTCGCCAAGACCGAGCCGCTGCACCTGGGCCTTCAGGTTGGCGTTTTCCTCGCCGTCACCGGCCAGCGTCAGAGTCAACGGCCGGCCGTCGGCGCGCAGCCGCGCCACCGCGTCGATCAGGAGGTCGGCCCCTTTGATGTGCCTGAATTCGCCGACATAGACCACGTCGGTCGCGTCCGCGGCCTTCACGACCGGATCGAATTCATCGGCGGTGACGCCGTTGAACACGCAGCGCACCAGCCCTTTTGGGACGCCGATGGTGCGCTGATAGGTGTCGCGCGCGAATGCGCTTTCGAACAGGAACAGGTCAGTCGCGTTCATCAGCGCGCGTTCGAGACGGCTGTAGAGCATCCCCTTGATCGTGGTCCGCGGGTAATGCAGCGAACCGCCGTGCGGCGTATAGAGCCTGATGGTGTCACTGGAGGCGGTTTTTGACCGGATGAAAGCGCCGGCCTTGGCGCCGTGTCCGTGCAGCACGTCGGGCTTCAACCGGCGGACCAGGCGCAGGAAATACGCCCATACCAGCGCATCCGTGGGCCATGGTTCGCGGCGGATCGCAACGCGATGAACGCCAAGCTTGAGGCGCGGCGCGATCTCCGCCAGCGCTTGCTCGGCTCGCTCGCCGCCGGTGAGGCTGTCGGCGATGATGCCGACGTGATGGCCGCGGTCGGCCTGACCGTTGGCGAGATCCAGGATATGGCGGAAGATGCCGCCAACCGGGGCGCGCGTCGCGTGCAGGATACGAAGCGGCTGACCTTCGACCAAAGCCATGATCAGAACCAGCGTTCGCCGACGAGCACGGTGTCGCCGGGGCTGAGGGGCGTGCCGGGTGGCACTACGAAGCGCCCGGTTCCGGACTCGTCGGTGTGCGTCAGCGTGACGCTGTCGCGCCGCGCCCGCGGCGAGAAACCGCCGGCGATCGCCACCGCACTCTCAACCGTCATGTTGGGCACATAGGGATATTGGCCAGGTGCGGCCACTTCGCCGAGGATGAAGAACGGCCGATAGGCCTCGATCTCCACCGCGACCGACGGATCCCGGATAAGGCCGCGGCGCAGCTTGGCTGAAATCTCGGCGGCGAGCCCCGCCGGCGTCCGGCCGCGTGCGGGCACCGGGCCGATCAGCGGCATCGTGATCGCGCCGCCGGCATCGATGGCGTAGGTATTGGTGAGGCCTTCCTGGCCGTAGATGACGACGCGCAGCTTGTCGCCAGCGTCGAGATGATAGGCGGCGTCATACTGAACCGGGGCGGGTTCGGCATAGGCCATGGGAATCGGGGCGGGCGCTGCCGCGTAGGATTGACCGTAGGCGATGGTGTCGAGGCTGCTTTGAGGGGCGACCGCCACCGGCGCGGTCCGGCCCATGCAGCCCGACAGAACGAGCGCAGCGGCCAGACATGAAAAAGGGGCGAGCACGCCTCGCATTACGAGAATCCCGAAAAAGTATCGGCGCGATTAAGGGCTTTCATGGTTAACAAAACATGACCGCGGCCTTCGGCGGCCATGCTTCCGCTCGCAAAATGCCCGGATTAACCCAGCGGCAACCTTAATGGAGTGTAATCGGCCCGGTTCAAGCTGATTGGTTGCGTCCGCGGGAGTGTGCGATGCGTTTAGCGTTCTGGCGTACGGGCAAGTACAGGGCGGTGGTGCAGCGAGTGATTTCGAAGCCTGCGCCCGTTGCCAAGCCCGTTGCCTCCGAGCCCGTTGCCTCCGAGCCGGTTGTCGCAAGGCCGGTCGCCGCGCTCGAATCCGGCGATCTGGATTTGCACGCGCTCGGTCAGGCGCTGATGCGCAGGCGGAGCTGGATCATCGTCCCGACCGTGCTCGCCGCCGTGCTGTCGATCGCCGCCGTCAATATGGTCTCCCCCCGCTACAAATCGGAAGTGCGCATCCTGATCGATGGCCGCGAGAACGTGTTTTTGCGGCCGAACGGCGAGCGCAGCGAGGAACGCAATGCGCTCGACGCCGAGGCGGTAACGAGCCAGGTGCAGTTGCTGCAGTCGCGCGATCTCGCCCGCGAGATCATCAGGAAGAACAAGCTTGCCGAACGGCCGGAATTCGATCCGGTGCTGCAGGGCCTTTCGCCGGTGCGGTCGCTGCTGGCGCTGTTCGGAATCGGGCGCGATCCGTTCTCGCTGACGCCTGAAGAGCGCGTGCTCGACGCCTATTACGACCGCTTCACGGCGTATGCGGTCGACAAGTCGCGCGTCGTCGTCGTCGAATTCCAGTCGCGCGACCCCGAGCTTGCGGCGCGCGTCGCCGACTCGATCGCCGAGGGCTATCTGGTGCTGCAGCAGGGTGCGCGGCAGGCGCAGGCCAAATCCGCCAGCCAATGGCTGGCGGGCGAGATCGAGAGCCTGCGCAAGAAGGTCGCGGACGCCGAATCGCGCGTCGAGGATTTCCGCTCGAAGTCTAGCCTGTTCGTCGGCACCAACAACACCACGCTCTCCAACCAGCAGATGGGCGAGCTGAACACGCAATTGAACAACGCCCGCGCGCTGAAGTCGGACGCGGAGTCCAAGGCGCGCCTGATCAAGGAAATGCTCCAGAGCGGCAAGCCGATCGAGGCTTCCGAAGTGCTCAATTCCGAACTGATTCGTCGCCTCTCCGAACAGCGGGTGACGCTGCGGGCCCAACTGGCCGAGCAGTCGTCGACCTTGCTCGACGGCCATCCCCGCATCAAGGAATTGAAGGCGCAGCTCGCCGACATCGATCGCCAGATTCGCGAGGAGGCGGGTAAGGTCTCCCGCTCGCTGGACAATGATTCACGTATCGCCAGCGGCCGGGTCGAGGGCCTGAGCGCCAGCCTCGATCAATTGAAGAAGCAGGCGTCGTCGAACAACGGTCAGGATGTTCAGCTGCGCGCGCTCGAGCGCGAAGCCAAGGCGCAGCGCGATCTCCTCGAATCCTATCTTGCGAAATACCGCGAGGCCAAGACCCGCGAGAATATCGAGGCGGCGCCGGCCGATGGCCGCATCATATCGCGCGCCACCGTCTCCAACACGCCGGCCTATCCGAAGAAGCTGCCGATCGTGCTGATTGCGACGCTGGCAACCTTGCTGCTCTCGGCCGGCGCGATCGTAACCGGCGAGTTGCTGCGCATGACCGCGCCGCGCGCGGTCGCCGTATTTGCGCCGTCCGGGGCGGCACGGCGCACCCCGGTGCGTGCGCCGGCGGTCGAAGCCGAGGCCGAACCCGCGCTTGAGCCCGAGCCCGAACCCGGATTTGAGCAAGAGCCGGAGCCCGCGTTGCGCGAGCCGCAGGCCGAGGTTGCGACAGCCATCGGCGAAATCGAGCAACTGGCCGAGACGCTCGTCGACGCCGGCGCATCGGCGCACAAGGTGACGGTGCTCGGCACCGCCGCGAGCGAGAGCATTACGCTGACCGCGCTGACACTGGCCCGCCTGATGTCGCGCCGGATGAAGGTCGTGGTGGTCGATCTCGCGGCATCGTCGTTGACGATCCCCGCGGTGTCGGCCGATCCGAATGCGCCAGGCCTTGCGGAACTAATGCAGGGCGAAGCCTCGTTCGCGCAGATCATCACCAAGGACCGGCTGTCACGGGTCCATCTCGTCAGCGCCGGCCGTCCGGGTTTCGACCGCGCGCTGCTGCAGTCGCCGCGCCTGACGCTGGCGATCGACGCGCTGCTCAGGGTCTACGACCACGTGCTGCTGGATGCTGGCGCCGCCTCCGACCTGCCGGCGGAACTGCTGACCGCGCAGGCGCGCGCAGTATTGGTGCCGGATGCCTCGATGGCCAACGAGGCCCGCACGCTAATGTGCGATCAGCTCCGCGCGGTCGGCTTCTCCGAAGTGACGATGCTGAGCGGGCCGTGCCAGCCAATGGACGCGGTTGGAGTGGGCCCGCGCGTCGTGGCGGCCTGAGAACGCGGCAGAGACCGCAAGCGGTAGGGCGGACGATGTCGCCTCCAATCTGCTGTGGGGAGCATTTTCCGGCCGAGTGAGCGTGCGCAAAAGGAACTTTTCATCAATTCGCCGGTTTTCTTTGGGGCGAACTGACAGGAGATTGGTCATGTTCAAAGCACTCATGGCGGGAGCTGTCGCCGTGGGCCTCATCGTCGCTCCGACAGCCGCAGGCGCGATGTCGACCCACAAGACCGACAAGACCCACAAGATGCATCATTCACAGAAGAAGATGGCGCCCGGCACCACGACCGGCATGTCGAGTGGAACGACGACCGAAAAAGCGACTGGCGGTGCAAAGGCCAAATCAGGGTACTGAGCACGTTGACCGTCGCGCGACACGCTGACGGTGGTTGACGTGAGGGCGGTTCCCGCGCGCGAAAGAACCGGCGCAGCGGGCAGGGCTGCGTATGTAAAGCAAAACCAGAGTCCGTCGGGTGGATTGGAACCGACGCCGTCCGCCGTACAATTTCTGCCCGACGGGCAAATCAGATTTTCCTGTCAAGACTTTCATAAGAAAATAATCCTGTTCTCAAATACCCCAAATCAGGTCTAGAAATCCGGCGTCTCATCCCTCAATGAGGGGCGTTGAAAGTTATGAAAGTTAGCTTGCACGACTCGGGCGCACTGCGCGGCGAGATCGTGAACGTGCGTGTGGGTTCGTCATTGCGAGGAGCGAAGCGACGAAGCAATCCATTCTTTCTTTTCGTGGTGAGATGGATTGCTTCGCGGAGCCTGTCATCGGGCGCGCATTCGCGCGACCCGGTGGCTCGCAATGACGGAGGAGAGGGCGTGCGTTTGCGCCTAACCATTAGCTCGCAATGACGGCTGGGCTCTTTGAAAATTGAATCAGAAACTAGCGTCAGACCGGCGGCGTCAGCCTCTAGCGAAACGCGCTGCGCAGCTTTTGCGCCATCTCCAGCAGCGCCGGATTATGCTTCACCATGCGCTTGGTGCGGTTGAGGCCCGACATTGCGGCGGCGGCCATCTTGCCTCGTGAGCTTAGTGGAATAAAACTGTCGAAAATGGGTTCGTCGCTCTTGCAGAACAGCCGCTTGTATTCGTCGGAGCCGATGCCGAGATCGAAGGCGCGATAATCGAGTGCGGCGAAGTGGTCGATGATGTCGCGCATCAGGATCAGGCCGGGGCTGTATTTCGAATTGCCCGACATCGTGTAGGTGTTGAACATCATCGAAAAGCGATGACCGTCGGCGACGCCGGCGAAGATCGCGATCACCTCTTCGTCGCAATCGAGCGCGTGGATATCGATCGCCCGGCCGCCGTTGGCGAGCCGCGTCATGCAGGCGTTGCGGATGAAATCCTCGACGCCGGGTTCGGCGAACACGTTGGGCAGCTTCTGTTCGGCCATCCGCAACGGCTTCACGCGGAAGAACCAGTCCAATAGCCGCGTGATCTCGGCGTCTTCGGTCGCCACATGATAGCGATAGCCGGGCAGCGGCTGCAGCTTGCGTTCCTTGCCCTTCAAGCGGCGGCGGAACGAGTTGCTGACCAGCGTCGCGGGCGTAGCGCCGGGCTCCATCGTCAGCAACGGGCAGTCGTTGGCGGAGGGTTGGTGCGGCAGCAGCGCCAGCGGGTTCGGCAGATCGCGCCAGCGCAGGGGCTGCTGATGCAGCGCGAGCACGTCGGCTTCGGAACGCTCCGCCAAGGCCGCGATCAACGCCTCGAGATCGGCCGGCGTCGCGTTCGCGGCGAAATCCTTGTCCCACAACGCCATGTTGAAGGTCGAGTGCTTGCCACCCATGAAGCCGGCGCTGCGCACGCCATACGCATGCCGGAGCGCCAGCGGCAACAGCAGCAGCGGCCGGCGCTCGGCATCGAATGCAATCACGATGAAGGGGACAAGACCTTCGCGCGCGCCAACCTCGCGCTGCCATGCGGCGACGAAGTCAAAGCGCTGATACGATGTGAAGGATTGTTTTGGGCTTTCCATGCCGCGCCAGATCGTTTCCGCGGCGGCGAGATCGTGGATGATGTCGATGCTGGCGATGCGGTTCGGCTTCGACCATGCCGCTGCTTCCGCCGTTTGCATGGTCATCGCAACACCCGCTATAGGAAATTGTTTACAATTTTCGGCTTAGGCGCGACCTTCGCAGGGAAATGTCAACAAAGAGTAATAACAATGCGGTCGCGGCGGGGCGCGCGCGGCCGGAATCAGGGACGGGACGTTGGCATCGGATAACCGGTTTTTGCAGCGGGCGCAGATGGAGCTCGCTTATTTCAGCGGCTTCGCACGGCTGCAGCAGCGGCGCGCCGGCGGCGCCGGTGTCGTGCTGCGGTTCGAGCGCGTGCGCCCGCGCCGTTCGGTTGGGTTTCAGCCGCTCAAATCCCGGGAAATCACCCCGCAGTTTCTCGATAGAACGATCCGCGCGTTAAAACGCTGGAAGTTCGATATCATCTCGATGGACGAGGTGTGCCGGCGGGCGGTCACGCTGCCGCAGCCGAAGCGGTTTGTCAGCCTGACCTTCGATGGCGGCTACAAGGATGTGATGGCATCGGCCTATCCGGTGCTGTCGCGGCACGGCGTGCCCTTCACCGTCTACCTGCGGACCGCGTTTCCGGACGGCGTTGGGGAAGCCTGGTGGCTGGCGCTTGAGGACATGATCGGGCGCGAAGACCGCCTGAGCCTGCTGATCGATCGCAGGGAACGCCGCTTCACGATCCGCTCAACGCAAGAGAAGATCGAAGTCTATGAATTTCTGGCGAGCTGGATGCGGACGCTGGCGCCGCCGGATCTTTCGTTCGCGATCAACGACCTCTGCAAGCGGTACGCCGTCGACCTGGCGGCGCTGTCACGCAGCGCATCGATGGACTGGGACGATCTGGCAAAACTCGCCGCCGATCCGAATGTGACGATCGGAAGTGCGACGGTGAACTATCCGGTGCTGGCGAACTTGCGGGATGCCGACGCGCAGCGCGAGATGGCGATGGGCAAGGCGGTCGCCGAGGCCGCCTTTCATCGCGGCATCAACCATTTCGCCTATCCCTTTGGCGACCGCGACTCCTGGCGCCGGGCGCATGCGACGATGGCCCAGCAGATCGGCTTCGTCAGCGCCGCATCGGCGATTTCGGGCGTGGTCCAGGCGCAGGGGCGCGGCAATCTGCACGCGCTGCCCCGCCTCGCCTGGGACGGCCGGCAGCGCTCGCTGCGCATGATGCGCGTGATGCTGTCCGGCGCATTTTTCGCGCCGGCGGGGACTGCCCGGGACGGCCGGATTTAAGCGTCCGGCCGCGACATCCAGCTGATGATCGGCATCGCCGGCAGGACCCAGCCAAGTCCGGCTACGACATAAAAGATGGCCTGCAGCAGGCCGGAATTGGCAAGCCATGGCGTCTGCGCGATCGTCATCCCCATCAGCGACCACACCACGACCAGCGTCAGCAGGGCGATGGTTCCGAACAATTTGCGGGTGCGTATCGTCATGGCGGATATGTGAAGCTTTCGGCTAGTTGCGCGCAGGAAGGGGCGGACTATAAGGGGCGCGCCAATTCAATCAAGCACGGGTTCCAGAAACGGCTTCCATGACCGGTATTTCCGCACAACAGGCCCCGCCAAACCGCGCCATACGGTGGTGGCTGTTTTCGGTCGCCGCCCTGATCGCGATCATGGTGCTGGTCGGCGGCGCCACGCGGCTGACGGAATCCGGATTGTCGATCGTCGAGTGGAAACCGGTCACCGGCGCGCTGCCACCGCTGACCGAGGTGCAATGGACGCAGGCGTTCGAAGCCTACAAGACGATTCCGCAATATCGCGAACTCAACGCCGGCATGAATCTGGCCGAGTTCAAGACCATCTTCTGGTGGGAATGGAGCCACCGGCTGCTCGGGCGCGCGATCGGCGTGGTCTATCTGCTGCCGTTCCTGTTCTTCCTGTGGCGCGGCATGATGGGGCCTGAGTTGAAGCGGCGGCTGTGGCTGATCTTCGGGCTCGGCGCGCTGCAGGGCGCGGTCGGCTGGTGGATGGTGGCCTCGGGGCTTTCGCAGCGGGTCGAGGTTTCGCAATATCGGCTGGCGACCCATCTGGTGCTGGCGCTGCTGATCTTTGCCGCCATCGTCTGGACGCTGCGGCGGTTGAAAGAGCGAGCACAGCTTACGGCGCCGCTGCGGCTGAAAATCACCAGCATGATCCTGCTGGCGCTGACCTTCGTGCAGCTCTATTTCGGCGCGCTGGTGGCGGGCTTGCGTGCGGGCAGGGTCTACAACACCTGGCCCGATATCGACGGCGCGTTCATTCCGTCGGCGGCGCGGCTGTGGTTCGAGCAGCCTTGGTGGCGCAATCTGTTCGACAATACGCTGACTGTGCAGTTCGAACATCGCATGACCGCCTATGCGTTGCTGGCGCTGGCGGCGCTGCACGTATTCGACGCGGTTCGTTCACGCGCCGGCTCCGCGGTGACCGGCGGCGCCTGGTCATTGCTTCTGGCGATCACGCTGCAGGCTGTGCTCGGCATCCTCACGCTGCTCAACCAGGTGCCGATCGACCTCGCATTGACCCACCAGGCCGTTGCGATCGTGGTGCTGACGCTCGCGGTGCTCCAGGCCGAACGGCTGGCTTCGCGCCGGGTCGAGACCGGTCAGCCAAATCTGGTTTTGCCGGTCGGGCAGCCCAGCTGAAATCGAACTATTCTAATCTGTCGCAATCGGCAGAAGTCCCCGTATTGCAGGGCTTTTGTCGCGGCGCAATCGGTTGACGCGTTTGTGTGGGGCAGGGCTGCTTTACTTGAAGCATCGCAGGCATAGAACGAACGCAAATAAACGGGTTCGCTCATGTCGTCAGCATTCATTCAATCCGCCGTCATCCTGCTCCGCGAGGGGCTGGAAGCCATGCTGGTGATCGCAGCCCTTGCGGGCTATCTGACCAAGGCCGGCGCCGGGCATCGCATTCAGGCGCTGTATGGCGGCGCGCTCGCCGCGGTCGGCGCCAGCATCGTCGCCGCCTGGCTGTTCGCGGTGCTGAATTCGGGCGAACACAGCGATGTGCTCGAAGGCGTCATCATTCTCGTCGCCGCCGGCCTGATGCTCTATGTCAGCGGCTGGCTGATGGTGAAGCAGGATCCACGCGGCTGGCAGGATTATCTGGCGCACAAGGCCGACAGTGCACTGGCGCAGGACACGGTGCGGGCGGTCGGCGCGCTGGCCTTCCTTGCCGTATTCCGCGAAGGCGCCGAAACCGTGCTGTTCATCAATGCGCTGGCGACGGCGGAAGGCGGCTGGAGCGCCGGCCTGTTCGCGGGCCTCGGTGCGGCGACGCTTGGGCTCGTCGTGCTGTTCTATTTCATCAACCTGATCGCCCGGAAGATTCCGCTGCGGCCGCTGTTCATCATCACCTCCGCATTCCTGTTCGCGATGGCGATCAAATTCATAGGCGAAGCCGTGCAGGAATTCCAGGAGCAGGCGATGCTCCCGTTTACCCAGCTCAAGAGCGTCTCCTGGCTCGGCGCGCTCGGGCTCAACCCGACGCTGGAGGCGTTGTCGGCGCAGCTCCTGGTGATCGTGTTTGCGCTCGCAACCTATTCGGTGATCCAGCGCAACAACCGGCTGGCGCGCGAGGACAAGACAGCGGTGCGGACGGCCAAACCGTAAGCCGCCTTCAGCAATAACCGTACACGCCGCAGGCGTAGGGCAGGCGGTTCCAGTAGCTGACATAGGGGCCGCCGTAATAGGGGCCCTGGTAATTGTAATCGAACGCCCGTCCATAATAGCCCGGCAGCGCCGACGAGCCCGGCAGCAACGGGGTGCCGACCAGAGGCGGTACGTACGGAACGTATCCACTGGACGGCGTGAACAGCACTTCCGGCTCTTCCTCGACATAGATCCGCCGGCCATAAGGCGGCGCGGCGGGCGCGACGGTCGTCCGGTATTTGTAATGGGTGTTGGGCAGGCCCGGCGGCAATTGGCGGGCGGCGCGATAAGCGGCCCGCTTGGTGGCCACGGGCCCGTCGGCGGCGGCGGCGGTTTCGATCGCAAAGACCGCGAGAAGCAATGGCATCATCCAGCGCAGCATCGGTCATCTCCGAATCATCTGGAGTTATTCAATGCCAGCTTATGCCGGAATGACCGTTAACGAGAAGCTGGTGATTTCGGGCCAGATGGCCGAGTGGGACGGCGCGGTCGCCAAACGCTACCGGGCCAGGATGATCGAGATATTGATGGCGACCGAACTGACGGCGGAGCAGGCGGCGTCCACGACAGACACCACGCTGGGCAATCCAGAGAAGTATGGGTACCCGCCGGCGAAGGGGTGAAACGCCTCCTCCGTCATTGCGAGCCACCGGGTCGCGCGAACGCGCGCCTGATGACAGGCTCCGCGAAGCAATCCATCTCACCGCGGACGGAACCATGGATTGCTTCATCGCTGCGCTCCTCGCAATGACGGCCAACTAAGCGCTCAGCGCCTGCTCGAGATCTGCGATCAGATCTTCCTTGTCCTCGATGCCGATCGACAGACGCACCACGTCGGGAGCGGCGCCCGACCTCACCTTGGCGGCGTCGTCGAGCTGACTGTGCGTGGTCGAGGCCGGGTGGATCACCAGCGAGCGGGTGTCGCCGACGTTGGCGAGATGCGAGAACAGTTTCAGGTTCGACACCAGGCTGACGCCGGCGTCGTAGCCGCCCTTGAGGCTGAAGGTAAAGACGGCGCCGGCGCCCTTCGGCGCATATTTGCGCGCCAGGTTGTTGTATTTGTTGCTCGCGAGGCCGGAGTAGTTCACCTCCGCCACCGCCGGATGGCCGGAGAGGAATTCCGCGACCGCCTTGGCATTCTCGCAGTGTTTCTGCATGCGCAGCGACAGAGTCTCGATGCCGGTCAGGATCAGGAATGCGTTGAACGGCGAAATCGCCGGTCCGAGGTCGCGCAGGCCGAGCACGCGGCAGGCGATCGCAAACGCAAAATTGCCAAACGTCTCCTGGATCCTGATGCCGTGATATTCGGGGCGCGGCTCGCTCAGCATCGGATATTTGTCGTCCTTCGACCAGTCGAAGGTGCCGGCATCGACGATGATGCCGCCGAGCGAATTGCCATGACCGCCCAGAAACTTCGTCAGCGAATGCACGACGATGTCGGCGCCGTGGTCGATCGGGCGGATCAAATAGGGCGTCGCCAGCGTGTTGTCGACGATCAGGGGCACGCCGGCCTTGCGGGCGACGGTGGCGATCGCCTCGATATCGGTGATGCTGCCGGCGGGATTGGCGATCGACTCGATGAAGATCGCCTTGGTATGCGGCGTGACCGCGCGCTCGAAACTCTCGATGTCGTCGGGATCGGCCCATGCCACGTTCCAGCCAAAGCTCTTGAACGCATGGGTGAACTGGTTGATCGAGCCGCCATAGAGTTTTCGCGCGGCAATGAATTCGTCGCCCGGCATCAATAATTGCTGAAGCACGACGACCTGCGCGGCGTGTCCGGACGCAACCGCCAGCGCGGCGGTGCCGCCTTCGAGGGCTGCGACGCGCTCTTCGAGTACGGCGGTGGTCGGGTTGGTGATGCGGGTATAGATGTTGCCGAACGCCTGCAGCCCGAACAGCGAGGCGGCGTGATCGGCATCGTTGAACACGAATGAAGTGGTTTGATAGATCGGCGTCACGCGCGCGCCGGTGGTCGGATCGGGCTGCGCGCCGGCGTGCACGGCAAGAGTCGAAAATCCCGGAATACGGTCGGTCATTATCTACGTCCTGTTTTTGGCTTGTTCGAAAATGCGCGGCATGCTGATGGCCGCCGCGTCCGCCGTCAAGGCGCGTAGTTCACATATCGTGGGTTAGAACGGTCGTGCTTCGTTATCTGCGTTATCGAAACAATCGTCTCGCATTTGCATCACGTCAGTTCGCTCTTGTTTTTCGCAGCGCGGTCGGACGCCGCGGTTTCGCCGCCGCCGACGCTCGTGCGGTTCAACGACAGCCGCATGCCCTGCGTCGGGATCGGGGCGCGCTTGGAGCTCAGCGTTCGCGAGTTGACGCCCATCCAGGAAATTTCCGACGACAGCCGGCCATATTCGATCTTCGGGCAGCGGTTCATCACGACCTTGAGACCGGCGGCTTCCGCCTTGGCCGCCGCGGCGTCGTCGCGCGCGCCGAGCTGCATCCAGATCACTTTCGGCGGCGGCGACAGCTTCAGCGCTTCGTCGACGACGGGAAGGATGTGGCTGGAATTACGGAAGATGTCGATCATGTCGACGGGACGGCCGATATCCGCGAGCGACGCCACGAAGGGCTTGCCGAGCAGGCTCTTGCCGACATGGCCGGGATTGACCGGAATCATGTCGTAGCCGCGCTGCGCCAGATATTTGAAGGCAAAATAGCTCGGCCGCACGTTGACCGGGGACGCGCCCACCATCGCGATCGATTTCACGCCGTTGAGGATCTCGCGTATGTAATTGTCGTCGTAGGCATCATGGTTCATGTGCTCTTACTTATCCTGCCACTTCGGCTCGCGCTTTTCGATGAAGGCGCCGATGCCTTCCTCGGCATCGCGCGCCATCATGTTCTCGGTCATCACCTCTGCCGCATAGCGATAGGCGTCGGCAAGGCTCATTTCGGCCTGACGATAGAATGCTTCCTTCCCGAGCTTCACCGTGTAGGCGGATTTGCGCGCGACCTGTTGCGCCAGCGCGATCGCGGCATCGCGCTCAGTGCCGGCAGCGACGACGCGGTTGACGAGACCGATGCTCTGCGCCGTCGCAGCCGAAATCGACTCGCCGGTCAATAGCATCTCCATCGCCTGCTTGCGCGGAACATTGCGCGACAGCGCCACCATCGGCGTCGAACAGAACAGGCCGATATCGACGCCGGGCGTGGCGAAGCCCGCGGCGTCGGAGGCCACCGCAAGATCGCAACTCGCTACCAGCTGGCAGCCGGCCGCGGTCGCGATGCCCTGTACGGCCGCCACCACGGGTTTGGGCAGCTGCACGATTGCCTGCATCATCGCGCTGCAGGCGTTCATGATTTGCGCAAAATAGGCACGGCCGCGATCGGCATCGGCGCGGCGTGCGGTGAGTTCTTTCATATCATGGCCGGCGGAAAAGGCCGGGCCATTGGCCGCGATCACCACCGCGCGCACGTTTCGGTCGTTGTGAATGTCGTTCAGCGCCGCGTGCAGCTCGGCGATCAGGCCTTCCGACAGGCTGTTGCGCGCCGCGGGTCGGTTGAGCGTGAGCACGGCGACGTGGCCTGCGCTCTCGCGCAGCAAGATCGGCTGTTGTGTCGCAGGCGCGCGGGCGGTCTGGGCGGACATGTCGAAATTTCCACTAGGGCTTTGATGACAAC
This sequence comes from Bradyrhizobium erythrophlei, assembly GCA_900129675.1. Classification (GTDB taxonomy): domain Bacteria; phylum Pseudomonadota; class Alphaproteobacteria; order Rhizobiales; family Xanthobacteraceae; genus Bradyrhizobium; species Bradyrhizobium erythrophlei_A. The sequence goes on from FSRD01000001.1 coordinate 7,121,191, forward strand.
TTAATGTAACAGGCAATCTGAAGCGAGGGCAGGGGACGGCATGGCGGCAGCGAAAATGAGCGTGGCTGAACTGGAGAAGTTCCTTCACGACGAATTCCCCCAGGCCTTCAGGGGCGGTGATATCACCATCGAAAGCGCCGATGGCGAGACCTGTCTGCTCCGTCAGCGCTACAACGACCAGATGCTGCGCCCGGGCGGGACGGTTTCGGGGCCGACGCTGATGGCGATGGCCGATTTCGCGATGTATGTGGTGCTGCTGTCGGCGATCGGTCCGGTCGGCCTGGCGGTGACGACCAATCTCAACATCAATTTCCTGCGCAAGGGGCTGCCCGGGCAGGACGTCCTGGCCGCGGCGAAACTGTTGAAGCTCGGCAAGCGGCTCGCGGTCGGCGAGGTCAATTTGCTGTCGGGGTCGTCGCCCGATCCGATCGCGCATGTAACAGCGACCTATTCCATTCCAAACACATAGGCTTTTTCACGGTACTATAACACCATATTCACAAGTCATTGTTTCTGCAGCGGAAATAGGCGCGCTCCGGCATTGACGCGCAACGTCCGGTTCTCTAGAAACCGCCGCAGTTCGGCGCGTCTTGCGCCGGTCCCCCATTTACGGATTTTCTCACATGAAAACGTTTTCGGCCAAGCCCGCCGAAGTGACGAAGAAGTGGGTGCTGATCGACGCCAAGGGTTTGGTGGTCGGCCGGCTCGCCACTCTGGTCGCGATGCGCCTGCGCGGCAAACATCTGCCCACCTACACGCCCCATGTCGATTGCGGCGACCACGTCGTCATCATCAACGCGGCTCACGTCGTGCTGACCGGCCGCAAGCGCGAGCAGAAGGTCTATTACAAGCACACCGGCTTCATCGGTGGCATCAAGGAGCGCACCGCGAAGTCGATACTCGAGGGTCGCTTCCCCGAGCGCGTGGTCGAGAAGGCGATTGAGCGCATGGTTCCGCGCGGCCCGCTCGGCCGTGTGCAGATGGGCAATCTGCGCGTTTACCCCGGCGCCGAACATCCGCATGAAGCCCAGCAGCCCGAGCCGCTCGATATCGCTTCGATGAACCGCAAGAACATGAGGGCCGCATAAGATGTCCGATACCATGCAGTCTCTCGATCAATTGTCGTCGTTGAAGCCGGCGGCGCCGGAAGCACCGAAATACGTCAAGAAGGTCGACAAATACGGTCGCGCCTACGCCACCGGCAAGCGCAAGGACGCGGTCGCCCGCGTCTGGATCAAGCCGGGCGCCGGCAAGGTCATCGTCAACACCCGTGAAGTCGAAGTCTATTTCGCCCGCCCGGTGTTGCGGATGTTGATCCAGCAGCCGCTGGTCGCAGCCGCCCGTGCCGGCCAGTACGACGTGATCTGCACCGTCGCCGGTGGTGGCCTGTCGGGCCAGGCAGGCGCCGTCCGTCACGGCATCTCCAAGGCGCTGACCTATTTCGAACCGGATCTGCGCGGCGTGCTGAAGAAGGGCGGTTTCCTGACCCGCGACAGCCGTACCGTCGAGCGCAAGAAGTACGGCCGCGCCAAGGCGCGCAAGTCGTTCCAGTTCTCGAAGCGCTAATTGCTTCGCTAAAATTTGCAGCGTTTGCTGCATTCGTGAATCGAAGAGGGCGCCGAGAGGCGCCCTTTTTGTTGGAGTAAGTTCGCGTGAAGAGATCGCTTCAGAACAAAACTCCAGCGCCCGATTCTGATTGCATCGGAATCGGGCCCTGGAGTTTAGAGATGAATTAACGCAGTTTTTCCTGAAAACTTGCGTATGCGCGCAAACGAATTTCGAACGCGGGCGCTTTAGCGTGTGAAACCGTAAGGGCGCGGCATCACATTTCAATCGCGCCACAGAACGTTGCGTCACACTGGCAGGGGTGAGCTCATGTCGTTCGACACATCCACACTTTATCTGTTCGCGACCATGGTCGCGGGCATGCTTGGCGCCATGCTGATGTTCTTCGGCAGGCAGGAGAACATCCCGGCATTGAAATGGTGGGGCTCCGCCTATCTGCTCGGCGCCGCCTCCGTCGCGATCTGGACGATTGCAGGCCCAACGCTCGGCGGCCCGTTGACGCTGGCGATGCACGCGGTGGGCTTCGTCGCCTGCGGCATGGTCTGGAATGCGTCGCGTGTGTTCCACGGCCGCAAGCCCAACCTGCCGGGACTGGTGCTGGGCGCGATCGTATGGGCTGCCGCCGCGCTGATGCTGCCGCCCGAGGATGCCGCGCTGCGTCTGACCGTCGGCGCGGCGATCGTCGCGGTCTATGCGGCACTGACGGCCGCGCAGTTGTGGAATGAGCGCCGCGGCGCGATGCAGAAGCGCTGGCCGACGATCATCGTCCCGGTGCTGCACGGCGCCGTACTGATGCTGCCGATCCTGCTCGGCGACCTCTTGCGCCCGCACGACGCGACGTTTTCCAGCAGCGTCTGGGTGACGGCATTCTCGATCGAACTGGTGCTCTATGCGATCGGCACCGTGTTCGTCATCTTCATGCTGGTGTCGGACCGCGCGGTGACGGTGCACAAGACCGCGGCGTCGGTCGATCCCCTGACCGGGATGTTCAATCGCCGTGGCTTTGCGGAAGCCTGCTCGCGGGTGATCGAACGCGAAGCTAATGCCGGCCGTCCGGTCACGGTGATGATCTGCGACATCGACTACTTCAAGTCGATCAACGACCGTTTCGGTCATCCCGCCGGCGACGAGATCCTGAAGCTGTTCGCCACCGTCGTGACCAACAATGTCCGCATCAGCGACCTCTCGGGACGCGTCGGTGGCGAGGAATTTGCAGCCCTGCTGCCGTGTTCGCTGGAGGAGGGCGTGATCGTGGCCGAGCGCGTGCGCGAGGCGTTCGAGGCTTCCGGGATCACCTGTGAGGAAGGCCCGGTCGATACCACCGTCAGCATTGGCGTGGCCGGCGGGCCGGCCGGCACCGAACTGGAGGTGCTGCTGGCGGCGGCCGACACGGCGCTCTACCAAGCCAAGCGTTCTGGCCGCAATCGCGTCGAGGCCGCCGAAGAACTGCCGCTGTCGCTGGAAAACTGGCGGCGCAAAACGGCAGGCATCGCGACGCCGGCGCGGCCGGCGCCGGTGACGCCGTAGCGCCGGCTTTAACCTCGCGTTTACCATGCGGTCCGTATCATCCGGGGTATGGACTCGATCCGCAGAAGCAATCCGCAAACCGCCCTGATGTCGCTCGAAGCGGCAGCAGCCTCGGCCCGCGGCGGGTTTGCCTGCATGTTTTCTACCTCGGAAGAATACGAGATGGCGCTCATATCCGAGCGTCGTGCGCAGGGGTGTTACGATCAGCGCAAAAGGCGCTGGCCTGCCATCTTGTTCCTCGGCTGCGCGATGATCGTGGCCGGCGCGGTGCTGCTGCTGAACTGAGTTGGCGCGAATACGGATGGAGATGCAGGCGCCGTGAGGCGCCTTTTTCTTTTTGGCCGGCTGGAAGTTTTTGTTTTGACGCGTTTTCTTCACGCGAACCGGTGTCCACTTCGCTCGAAAACGCTATAGAGACGGTCGTTCCCAAGGAAAGGCCGTCCCACATGATCACCGAAATCGCACAAATCGACGTCAAGCCCGGCACCGAGAAGGATTTTGAGGCCGCGGTCGCCAAGGCGCGGCCGCTGTTCCTGCGCGCCAAGGGCGGCAAGGGTTTTGAACTGCACAAATCGGTCGAAAAGCCGTCGCGCTACCGGCTGATGGCGAAGTGGGAAACGCTGGAAAATCACACCGTCGATTTCCGCGGCTCCGAGGATTTCACCGCATGGCGCGCCCTGGTCGGGCAGTATTTTGCAGCGCCCCCGGAAGTCGAGCACACCGAGACGGTGCTGACGGCCTAGAGCCTGAACGGTTCTGATTGCATCAGAACCGGGCTCCAGATTCTTGTTTCGACGCGTTTTCTTCATGCGAACCGGTGCCCGCTTCGCTCGAAAACGCTTTGGGTTTTTCAAGCCGTCGCCGGCGCAGCCTCCGGCGCAACGCCTTCCGCCTTGAAATGGTCGATCATGACTTTCGCGATCGCCATCAGCGGCAGCGCGAGCGCCAGGCCCCAGATGCCGAACACGACCCCGAGCAGGATCTGGAACGCAAACAGCGTGGCCGGCGGGATGTCGAGCGCCTGCCGCTGGACGATCGGCGTCAGCACATAGCTTTCCATCGTGTGCACGCCGAGGAACAGGATGAACGCGCTCAAGCCCGCGATCCATCCCGAGGCGAGGCTCGCCAGCACCACGATCAATCCGGCGAGGATCGCGCCGACGGTCGGAATGAACGCCAGCAGGCCGGCCTGGATCCCCAGGATGAACGAGCTGTCGATGCCGATGATCGCAAGCCCGATCCAGGTCACCAAAAACACCGCCGTCATGGTGATGATCTGCGCGATCAGCCAGCGCTCCAGCGTATCCCCGATGCGGTCGACGATGACGGTGGCGCGCGCACGATGTTTTGCCGGCGCCATGAACAACAGGCCGGTGCGGTAGACGCTGGGCTGCGCTGCGAAGGCCAGCCCCAGGAACAGCACGATGAAGAAGTTGCCGACCACGCTGACGGTGCCGAGCAGGACCTTCAGCGTCTGGCTGACGATCGCGCCACCGCTGGAGGCAAGCGTGCCCGCGCTCGGCAAATTATGCGCCGGCGACGCGCCCGGCGTTGCCGCCGCGGCGGCGCTTTCCGCGGTCCCGGTTTGGCTGGCGCTTGTGAAATCGAGATAGCTGGTGTCGACGCCGTGCTCTTCCAGGAAGGATTTGACGCTTCCAAGCTGCGATTTGATGGTGTTGCTCAGCACCGTGGCTTGCTTCGCGATCGTGTTGCCGCCGAGCACGACGATCCCCGACAATAGTCCGGCCAGTGCCAGGCACACCACCGCGAGCCGGAGCGCGTGCGGCAGATTGACGAGACGGCCGAGCAGATTGCTCATGGCGTTGAGGGCGACGCCCAGCAGCATCCCGGCGAAGATCAGGAACAGCGTTGCCGCAAAGCTCCAGGCGAACAGCAGCAGCGCGGCGAACAGCACGATGCCGACGCCGCCGACCGCGATCGCCCATGCCAGGTCGTTGCGGGCCTGAAGACGATTGTCAGCCGAATCGGTCACCGTTGATTCCTTCCCGTGCCAATTGTCCCGGCCACTCTTTCGCCAAAACGCGACCGGGATCAAGCGGCGAGGGCGCGCCGGTTTGACGCTGGCGCGTCCGGTATGCCAAGCGATGAATGAACGGGGCCGCGACGGATCCGGCGAGGGGCAGATGAATTTCAAATGGTTCGGGCCGGTTGCGCTGCTGGCCGCGCTGTTCATCGGCGATCAGATCCGGATCAATCGTCCCGGCCATAAATACCGCCTGACGGTCGAGGTCGAGACGCCGGAGGGGAGCAAGTCGGCCTCCGGCGTGCTGGCGGTTCACCCCGACCGTGGTTACAGCCGTGGCGGCCACACTCGTACCAAAGGCGATGGGATATTCGTCGATCTCGGCGGCGGCAAAAATCTCGTCGCGCTTTTGGCGCACATCGACAAACACCTCGATCTCGACGACATCAATTACGTGGCGCTGCGCGCCTATACGGCGGCCGGCGGCAAGCGGGTGTCGTTCAACGAAATGAACCGGTTGACCGGCAGCGTGCCGGTCAAGGACGCGCTGATCCCGGTGCTCGTGACCTTCGCGGACCCGGCCAACCCGGGGACCGCACGGGCGGTCTCCCCTGACGACGCCGAGGCGGCGTTGGGGAAGGGATATCGCCTCCAGGGCATTACGGCCGAGGTGGTGCCGAACGGGCTTTGGCCGCTCGATTTCGGCGGCGCGCTGGGCGAGCCGGCGACCCGCGGAATCCTCGCAAAATTGCCGTGGCTGAATGGCGCCGATAATCCCGCGGCAATTGCGCTCCGGGCGGCGGGATTGCCCGGCGTCGAGGCGATCGACGCCAAAGAGGCTTTTACGCGAAAATAGCAAGGCAGGCCCGCGTAGGTCTGTGGGATATTGCTCCAGGGCTGTCCGGGAGGCATGATCGGCTGGAATCCTGGCCCGATATAGAAATCCCTTCTTGCGCAGGACGATGACAGCGGAATTTTGGCGATGAGACGGCCGGTGGTCGGTGTGATCGGGAACGCCTATCGCATCGAAAATCGCTTCGCGACACAGATGGTCGGAGAACGCAACCTTCGCGCCGTTGCCGACGTGTCGGGCGCGTTGCCGCTGATGTTCGCGGGATCGCCCGAGATCACCGACATCGGCGCCTTGCTCGATGTCGTTGACGGCGTGGTGCTGACCGGGGCGCGGGCCAATGTCCACCCGACGCGGTTCAAGACCGAGCCGCATGAGAAGCACGAGCCCTACGATATCCACCGCGACGACGTCGCGCTGGCGCTGTCGGAAGCCTGCGTCGCCCGCGGCGTGCCGCTGTTCGGCATCTGCCGCGGCTTGCAGGAAATGAACGTCGCCTTCGGCGGCTCGCTGCATCCCGAAATCCGCGAAATACCCGGCCGCATGAATCATCGCATGCCGCGGCTGGAGAACGGCGAGATCCATCCTGATCCGACGGTCGTGTTTGCCGACCGGCATGACGTCACGCTGACGCCGGGCGGCGCCTTTGCAAAGCTGCTCGGCCGCGAAACCATCCGCGTCAATTCGCTGCACGGGCAGGGCATCCTCGAGCCCGGCAAGCGCGTCGTGATCGAGGGCGTCGCGGAAGACGGCACCATCGAGGCGATCCGGATCGCGGACGCACCGGGCTTTGCACTCGGCGTGCAGTGGCATGCGGAATACGACCCGCAACGCAACCCGATCAACCGCGCGCTGTTCCAGGCCTTCGGCGAAGCGCTCAAGCTGCACCAGCGGGCGACGTAGGTCGGTAGGAATTTCCAGCTCCATGGTCTTGATGCATTACCGTCATTTGCGAGCCACCGGGTCGCGCGAATGCGCGCCCGATGACAGGCTCCGCGAAGCAATCCATCTCACCACCGAAAGAAAGAATGGATTGCTTCGTCGCTTCGCTCCTCGCAATGTGGTGCTCTGATTTTAAATATGGGCCCATATTCTCGCGGCGCGATGCGCCCGAAGTTTTGCACGAACGCATTCTCCCTCGATCGAAGAGGGAGCAGGGAATGCCGGGTGCGCGCTGCACCCGCGGTCTCGTGTGCAAAAGTGCACGAAAGGAAACGCACACGAGCATACAGGTTCAGCGGAAACACTCCGGCATTCCCCGCGCAATGGTTTTACGGCTTATATCGCGCTCTCCCCGGCGACGAATTCGTCTTGTCACCGTCGCTGCCGGCTTGATGGCTCATCCGATCCGGTCGGATCGATTTCGCCACCGACAGCTTGGCATCAGCAACGGGTGTCGGGACCACACGGTTTTGCCGTACGCAGCACCGCCAGTCGTCTGCGCGCTGTGTTCGCTCACGGACCAAGGCCCGCCCTGCGAACACCACCACGCGCCCGACGCCGCTGCGTCCACCGCATCCCGCCCCAACGTTCGTGACGATGGCCAACGCCCCTCTACCGGGACGGGATGGCGGGAGTTATGCCGCTGATTTGGGGGGAGATGGGAAGAGGAATATTTTTGTTGGAGGGTCTGGACAGGTTTTAGTGATTTGCCCGTCGGGCGCGACGGGAGGCGGAGATGTGCGGACAGATCAGTGCAAAATGATCAGAGACCGCATTGGCAAGTCTCCAGCAGCGATTGTTGTTTGTCCTCAAGAAGCGTCTAGCCACGGCGCTTAGTCATTCATCGAGATTCATTGCTGCGGCGGATCGACGTCCGTTGTGCCCTCCGGCGAGTAAATCCTGCAGCGCCGCGAAATGTTGCGATGTGCCAATAGGCGAGGCGACATTGCGTGTCGAGGAGGTGTCCAACTGATGCGACGCTCGAATCCCGCCGGCACTGATATGACCGTCACAGAAAAGACTGCGTAGGCTCTCGATCGCAGGGCAAAGGACCCCGATCACCAATAATCGGACCGTCACCATTCCTTGAATGTCGGCTCGATGCACCCCCCGCAAACCCAAGGAAAGGTCCAATCGGCCGTACGTTTGGCACTCTCAGGGAGGTACTTGCTCCAGGCATCCGCTCGGACCGGATTGATCGACTGCCAAATGACATCAAAGGTCCCGGAAGAATTTATTTTGCCTATCATGACTGGCTTGGAAAGATGATGATTAGTGTTCATCACAACCTCGAAGCCGCTCGGCGCCTTGATCCTTTGACCGTACATGGCCTGCCGGACTGCATCCACGTCGGTGGTGCCCGCTTGGACAACGGCTTGCGCCCACATCCTGAAGCCAATGAAGGTAGCTTCCATCGGGTCATTTGTGATCTTGTCTCGTTGCCCGTTGAAGTCTGCCCACATTTTCACGAACACTTCGTTTTCTGCTGAGTTGATTGACTGGAAGTAATTCCAGGCGGCCATGTGCCCGGCGGGGGCGATGTCCTCGCCGAGCAATTCGCGCTGGCCGATGGAGAGAGCCATGACTGGAATTGCGTTGGCGTCTACCTGTTGGGCTTCGAGTTCCCTGTAGAAATACGTATTTGCATCTCCGTTAACGGTCGATATGACCGCGGTCTTTTTTCCCTCCGAACCGAAGGCTTTGATCCTCTCGACGATCCCTTGCCATTCGGAATAGCCGAACGGCGTATAAATCGTCGTAATGTCGTCTGGCGATACCCCCTCTGCGGTAAGATACGCGCTCAGGATTCGGTTGGTCGTGCGCGGATAGACGTAGTCAGTACCGAGCAGAACCCATCTGCGGACTTCGCCTCCTTCCTTGCTCATCAGATATCGAACAGCCGGAATTGCCTGCTGATTCGGCGCGGCCCCCGTGTAGAAAATGTTGCGCGAGCTTTCTTCACCCTCGTATTGCACTGGGTAGAAAAGCAGGCCGTTCAATTGCTCGAAGACCGGCAGAACGGACTTACGGGAGGCGGAAGTCCAGCAGCCGAACACGACCGCGACCTTTTGCTTCGAAAGTAGTTCCCTGGCTTCTTTCGCAAAGGCGTCCCAATCAGACGCGGGATCAACGATCACCGGTTCCAATTTCCGCCCCAGCAGCCCACCTTTCCTGTTTTGGTCTTCTATCAGCATGAGAACCGTGTCCTTAAGTACCGACTCGCTGATTGCCATAGTGCCTGACAGAGAATGCAGGATACCGATTTTGATGGTGTCTTCGCCCGCGTGAGCCGCCGAAACGACGAGCACGAGCCACAAACCGAACAACCTTGGCATGACACCTCGTAGCATCGAAATTGATTTCATGTCGCTGCCCCGACCAGCTCGAAAATACGGGTTCCCTTTGTCATGCCCTTGGCAATGACCGCCTCGAGGGATCTGAACTGAAAGCGATGTTGAACCCGCAAATAGACGCCTTCGCTCACAAGGATAGCGGTCCCAAACTGCTTGTTCAGACCTTCAAGGCGAGCTGCCAGATTCACCGTATTGCCGAGCGCCGTGTAGTTCATGCGCTCCGTCGAGCCGAGGTTACCGACGACGGCCTCCCCGACATGAATGCCAAACCGCGTGAAGAATGGCGTCAGGCCTTCAGCTTCGAACTGGGCGTTAAGCTTTTCGCACGCCATTCTGCCCGAAAGAACGGCGCGGCAAGCCCGCTCGATATGGTCGGGCTGTGGATTGGGTGCGTTCCAGAACACCATCACGGCGTCGCCGATAAACTTGTCGACTGTGCCGCCTTCGGCGAGGAAGGCCTCTGTCAGCACGGAGAAATACCGCGACATTTGGCCCATGAGCATGTCGGGGTTGGCGGACTCGGCGATAATCGTAAAATCTCTAACGTCTGTGAAAACGACGGTAACCTCCTTTCTGACTCCGCCAAGCTCGGTAGATACGGAATTGTCCATCACCCCTCGGACGATCTCCTTGGGGACGAAGCGCGCGAACGACCGTATGGTGCGCTGCGCGAGATTCACCGCACTGCCAAGTTCGTGAATTTCCTTAATGCGTGATGCGACCGGCGAGGGGCCGGGTGCAGCCAGCTTCCGGAGTCTGGTTGCCTGCGCCGTAATGTCTTTCAAGGATCGAGACATTCCGCTACCAAATATCCAAACGATGGGAACAAACGCAGCACCAGCAATAATTGCGAGGATTAGTCCGGTGAACTGTAGCCTGCGAACATCCTGGACAAAGTCTCCTTGGGCCGCCAGCAACAATATGTTGGCGTTGTGCTGCTCACCCAGAGTGAATTTCGCTAGTCTGAACAGGTAGCCGTTGCCGTGGTCGTCACGGATATTTCCATCGTAATGGTCGCGGCCATGCGCCCCTTGCAACACAGCCGCTACGACCCCCGAGTTGATCTCCTTGATGTTGGGCAATTGCGGTTGGGATGGATGAGTCATCGCGCTGGCAACGAATTGTGCAAAATCGGGGTGGGCGATGAGCGAGCCGGTCGAGTCGAAAATCAAGACGATACCGTGTTCTCCAGGCCGTTGCGTCTGGACGAAATCGCTGAAAGTGTCGAGCTTGAGATTGGCGGCTAGGACGCCGGGCACCTTGCCCCGCAGGGGTGCGCTAATCGTAATCACCGGTACGCGGAAACTAAACGAAAGATAAGGCAGGGAGACCAGCGACCGGTCGGCTTTCATCGTCTCGTGATACCAGGGCTGCTTGCGGGCGTCGTATCCGTATTTCCATAGATCCAGTTGTCCAACCTCGTTGCCCTGCCGATCTTCAAAAATTCGTCGCATGTGCAGTTCGCCACCGGGGTTGGGGCGGACCAAATCGATGGCAATAGCGGCGCGAGGTGTCGCACGTAACCTCTCGCGCTGCTCCTCGTTGAGGTCACTGGTGCGCCGCACCTGCAACGAAGCGCCATTTTCGAAGCCGACAGAGATTCTGTCCATTTGGGGCAGTTCCAGCAGTGCGGCTTTGAATAGTGCAATCGCCGGGCCGGTCTCGGTCCCCTCATTTGAATCGGCTACGCTGGAACTGGTTGCCAGCACACGCACCAACGATGCTATAGTGGTTATCTCCGTCTGAAGACTTCCCAACGCCTTCGCGCTGGTCGCGTTCATATAGGCAGACGCAGCTTCCTGCGTTGCAGAACGAAGAGCGCGGACCTGAATAGCAATCAGCAGCGCGGCTAGAGCGACGATAAACACCATCACTGCGGAGGTAATTGAGGTTCGAAATGTCAACCTCCACCGGCCACTTGGCCGCATACGTGCTTTGAGTTCAATCTCCTGCAAAATATCGCTTGCTGCCTTAGGTAATACTGCGGCTGCTCCGCACGAGAGAGTTGGGACGGGTCGTTGGACACCCACGATGCATCTTCAGCACGGACGGCGCTTGTACGTGGCTGCTCGATTGGGACCAATCCTGCTCCAGACTTTGGTGATGAGAATCGAGCACATGGCGGCGCCAGGATATGAGCACAGATAAGCCTGACGAGCGCTGGCCAAGGGGCCGTGTTTTTGAGAATAACGGATGGTGAACCCCGAGCGCGGAAGCCGTGAGATAAAAGCCATCACGCCGCACAGAAGAATGCGGATCAGCAACTTGGTCATCCTGCTGCTGACCTTGACCAATCCGGACGACTGCCAGCGTCAGACGAAATGCACCGCAGCCTCAATCTGATCTCGATGTGGCTGTGATCCAAAGCTCTACGTTGATTGGTTGCTACCGCAGGCCATAGCGCGTGAAGTCGTCGCCGATCCTGGCCTGGATTGTCTTTGCCGCCGAGATGTCGGTATCGCTGCCAGCTTTGTCGCCCTTCTTTAGCCTGGCGAGCCCGCGTCCATACAGCGCGCTCGCCAGCTTCGGGTCGAGCCGCAGCGCAGAACTATAATCATCGATAGCCGCGTCAAGCTGGCCCATCTTCAGGTAGGTCAGTCCACGCGAGTCATACGTCGCGGCGTTGCCCGGCCCCGACTGAAGCGCCTTATTGCAGTCCTCCAGTGCCGCCTGCAACGCACCGAGGATGGCCCGGGTCCAGCAGCGTCCGTTCCACACGGCTTCCAGATTGGGCTCGATGCGAATTGCCTCGCTATAGTCACGTGTCGCGTGATCGTACTCCTTCTTCTTCAGATACGCGCCGGCGCGGTTGGCGAAGGCTCCGCCGTAGTTGGGATTGAGCTTGATCGCCTCATCGAAAGCTTTTATCGCGAGGTCGTATTCGCCTTTTCTCAAGTAAGCCACGCCGCGGTTGTTGAAGGGCTTGGCGTAAGCTGGATCGAGCTTGATCGATTGATCGAAATCCTGGATGGCGCGGTCGTAGTCCCCCTTTGCGGCATAGGCATTGCCACGATTGTTATAGGCGATGGCCAAGGCCGTCGTCGTGCCTTGACCGGAACCAATGAGCGCTGTGCAGCCATCAATCCGAGGATCAAGCGTCGTGCGATCCGAGCTGTTGCACAACTCAATATTCCAGAGATAGTTATCCTTCGGCTTCGGCTTCGGATCCTGCGCCGTCGCCGCAGGGGCGAGCAACAGCGAGATGAGTATCGGCGCCACGCCGTTGATGATGCCCCTTGCGCAAAATTCCATATCAGGCTTCCCGATTTTGGGAATGAAGGAATGTGCGGTCATCGATTTCTGCGAGTGGGCGTCGCACGCCCCGATCGCGGCTTGTAGCGAGAACGGCTCGCGCCCAAGCGGTGATCCTAGCACCCTCGACAGATGTTGAGATTCAACTTGTGATGCTCTTTTTGTTCGGGTTGCTGCGTCGCAGGTGCCCCCGGCTTTTTTATAGGTTTACCCTCTTCAATGAGGGTGGAAAATTTGACTGTCCCGTCATCCGAAATTTCGACGTGGGGCGTGGTACCGCGAATCCCCATGGTTGCGACGGGGGTGTCGACCTTCATATCGCCAGTCGTCGCGATCTTGCCGGCAACGAAAGTGAATGCGCCCTTGGTTAGACTGAACAAGGTCGAGTTGGAGTTCCCGTTTGGGTCGTACACGAACTCGTTCAAAGCCATGCGGGCATTGCTCGACAGATTGAACGAACTGCCGTCAGTAAAGTTGATGCCGATCCGGCCATCGGCCCCAGTCGCGACCACATCGCCCCGATAGACGAGATCACCAACCTTCGCCTGACCGGCTTGACCGGCGACATTTGCCTGAATGACCACCGCATTGGCACGTTCGATCGTGACCGAACCCGTGGCGTTAACAATTTTTCCAATCGGTTTGGATGCGAGTTCCTGAACAGCCGGCTCGGCTGAATCGCGTTGCGCGTGAGCCGGAACAGGGAAAAAGCCGGCTACCGCGAGAATGAAACCTGTCACCAATGCGGTAATCGCATGCGTGCACATGATCCCCCCTTCCTGAGAAGATCTTTGGCTTGGCCGCCGCTGGTTCTTTGGGCCGTGGGCTAAGGCCGCAAGACATACAATTCTAATGCCAAATCGAGATCCATCGCAATTGACCGCCTCAAGCTACGGATGAAAATCCGGGGCGCAAATTGGGTACCCCTAAATCGCAGGTTGACGACCCCATCCTCATTCGCGAAACTGGTTATAATCATACGGAAAGCATTAATCCGGATACTTTCGCGCTCATGGGAAAGTTCCGCGCCCCGCGATCGGACGGCGGTATCCTTTTACGCCGACGTCGCGCTCGACGCGTCGCCTTCCTGAATTGATTGGGTTTTTTGGATCTGGACGGTTCGGCGGGCTGCCTGGGGCGGCCAGCGCGGGGTTGTGCCCGCGCCAAGAGATCAAAAGAACCGCGGCACCACGCTGGGCCTGAGTTACAGAGCAGGCGAGGGCGAAGCCAATGTTCGTTGCGTCCAGCGTCGGGTGCGGGGACGAGGGTGAGGGCGTTGCGGCCCTGCTCCCCCAGATCATCGGCCAAATTCAGACGGCGATCGGCTACGGCACACTCAGGCGTGCGAACGGCATTGCCGTTCAAGTCACGGTTGGCGATCCTGTTTGCCAGGGCGACGTGATCGAGACCGCAGCCGACGGGCGGATCGGAATTCGCTTCATCGACGGCACCGCGTTCAACCTGTCCGGCGGCACGCGCGTGACGCTGAACGAATTCGTCTGCGACTCCAGCGGCACCTCGCGTTCGGCAGTGTTCGCGGTGTCGAGAGGGACCTTCGGCTTCATTGCCGGCCAGGTGGCGAAGACCGGTTGCCTTAGCGTCGAAACGCCGGTTGGAAGCATTCGCAGCCGCGCCCATACCGGTGGCGTCGGCACGCTGTCGCTCGCAGCGCTGGCCTTCTCAATCATCAAGGAAGTCCAGGCCGCGGACTCGAACGTCACATTCCTGGATGACGACAACATCGCATACAAGGACATGGCGCACGGCGCATTCGAGCTTGTGACCAAGGAGCCGATCCCGCGACACATCATCGTTGAGGATCCTGGAGCGACAGTCATCCTAAGCCCGCGCGGGTCCTCGATCAGCGTGAATCAAGTCACAAATAGTGCTGCGCGAATGGCGGAACTGCAGGAGGCCCAGCAGGACGTGCTCGCCAACTTTGCGAGGGGACCAAACGGGTCGAGCAGTCTTCCCGTCGGCAATCCGCTGCCCGTGCAACCAATCAATTTTATTCAGACCGACATTACCAACCCGCAAAATCAGCTTCCTGTGTTGGAATCGGAGGTCTTCATTGTCCCCGAGATCATCATCGTACGCCCGACTCTAGCGATCACCGGCATCGCCGGACAAATCGGCATTGCCTCAGACAACATCATCAATGCCAGCAGAGCGAATGCCGGGGTTGAGATCACGGGCACAACCTCGGGTGTGGAGGACGGGCAGGTCGTTACGGTCACCATCGTCGATAGCTCCAACCACGTCGTTCACAACAGTAGGGCCACGGTCACCAACAGCACCTGGTCAATTGACCTCAGCTCGGCGGATGCCAGGGCGCTGGCCGACGGCATCTACACGCTGACAGCGGACGTGTCGAATGTGGCCGGCATTTCGGCGAACGCCTCCCAGGCGATCAGGGTGGACGAGACCCCGCCGACGATCGCAATCGACACCATTGTCAGCAACAACGTCGTCAACGCCAATGTGGCGAGCGCCGGCTTCGCTATCGCCGGCACGACGACCGACGCAGAGAGTGGCCAGCCGGTGACGATCAAGATCGTCGACAGTTCCGGCCACGTCGTCGACACATTCACCACCACGCTCACGAACAACACCTGGTCAATAAACGTCACCTCGACCGAAGCCAAATTGCTGCGTGACGGCACCTATACGGTGACGGCTGACGTTTCGGATTCGGCCGGCAATCCGGCGCCAGAAGCAACGCAAGCGATCGCGGTCGACGAGACGCTGCCGACAGTGACCTGGTTGCCGCCAGCTGAGAGCGGCATCGAGGGCACGGCGATCGCATTGGGCACGATCACGGCGACCGCGAACAGCCTGCCGGGCCACAGCAACAGCGTGCAGTCGCTTGTGGTGAGCGGCATCCCGGTCGGAGCAGTGCTCACCGACGGCACGAACAACTTCATGGCGACGAGCGGTAACACCTCGATCGACGTGAAGAGCTGGAATCTCTCGAGCCTGAAGATCACTCCGCCGAACGACACCAATTTCATCCTGACCATCACGGCGACCGACCAGGATGCCAACACGGCGAGTACAAGCGAACTGGTGACGGTCGCCCCCCTGGCGCCCGAGCTTCACCCGGTCGCCGCGCAGGGCAATGAGGACACGGCGATTGCGCTGCAACTTGGCGTGACGGTCACGGGTCTGTCGGGCGTCAACGGAGACGCGTCCCTGAACAGCCTCAATACGCTTGTCGTGAGCGACATCCCGGTGGGCGCTACGCTGAGCGACGGCACCGGCTTGCCCGGTCATAGCTTTACGGCGGCCGCGGATAACACCTCGTTCGACGTGGCCAACTGGAACCTGTCGAGCTTGAAGATCACGCCCCCGGCGGAATTCGAAGGAAGCTTCACGCTGACGATTGCGGCGACCGAGCACGATTTGGAAGGCAATATCAGCGCGACGGTGACGGCAACCGAGGTCGTGACGGTCGCCCCGGTTGCCGAGCCGCCGACGGCAAGCGCGCCGCCGACGCTGGCGCTCAACGAGAACGCCACCGGCGCGGCGGTTGCCGGGGTGAACGTCGGGCCGCTGGCGGAGGACAACGACGACACGGTGAGTGCGACGCTGACGGTATCGCATGGGACGCTGCATGTCGCCAGCCTGAGCGGGGTGACGGTGAGCGGCGACGACAGTGCGACGCTGACGCTGTCGGGGAGCGCGGCGGCCGTGAACACGGTGTTGGCGGGGCTGACCTATACGCCGACCGTGGACTACGAAGGCTCCGACACGCTGCGTCTGTCAGTGACGTCGAGCGACGGCTCCAACACCTACCCGACGGCGGCCACCGCCTCGACCGCGATCACGGTGAACCCGATTGCCGAGCAGCCGACGGCAAGCGCGCCGGCGACGCTAGCGCTCAACGAGAACGCCATCGGCGCGGCGGTTGCCGGGGTGAACGTCGGGCCGCTGGCGGATGACAACGACGACACGGTGAGTGCGACGCTGACGGTATCGCATGGGACGCTGCGCGTCGCCAGCCTGAGCGGGGTGACGGTGAGCGGCGACGACAGCGCGACGCTGACGCTGTCGGGGAGCGCGGCGGCCGTGAACACGCTGTTGGCGGGGCTGACCTATACGCCGACCGTGGACTACGAAGGCTCCGACACGCTGCATCTGTCAGTGACGTCGAGCGACGGCTCCAACACCTACCCGACGGCGGCCACCGCCTCGACCGCGATCACGGTGAACCCGGTTGCCGATCCGCCGACGGCAAGCGCGCCGCCGACGCTGGCGCTCAACGAGAACGCCACCGGCGCGGCGGTTACCGGGTTGAACGTCGGGCCGCTGGCGGAAGACAATGACGACACGGTGAGTGCGACGCTGACGGTATCGCATGGGACGCTGCGCGTCGCCAGCCTGAGCGGGGTGACGGTGAGCGGCGACGACAGTGCGACGCTGACGCTGTCGGGGAGCGCGGCGGCCGTGAACACGGTGTTGGCGGGGCTGACCTATACGCCGACCGTGGAATACGAAGGCTCCGACACGCTGCATCTGTCAGTGACGTCGAGAGACGGCTCCAATACCTACCCGACGGCGGCCACCGCCTCGACCGCGATCACGGTGAACCCGGTTGCCGAGCCGCCGACGGCAAGCGCGCCGGCGAGGGCCACCACCGCCGTGAACACCGCGATCGACATCAGCGGCGTCGTCGTGGGTCCGGCCGCGGAAGATGCCGACGATACGGTAATCGTACTGCTGATCGTCGCGCACGGGGCACTGGCGGTGAGCCCCGTGGCGGGCGTCACGGAGACCGTGAATGGCCAGGGATCGCTGACGGTGTCGGGGACGGCGAGCGACGTCAACACCGCGCTGGCGAGCCTGGTCTACACGCCCACCACACATTTCATCGGGAGCGACACGCTGAACGTTTCCGTGACGTCCCAGGATGGCAGTGAGACCTACCCGACACAGGCGACCGCGGCGACGGCGATAGCAGTCACCCTGAATTCGGAGTCGTTGATAGTTGGCGGGCCGGGGCCAACGCTCGACTGGAACGATCCAGACAATTGGAGCGGCGGCGTTGTTCCCACCTTGAGCATCAACGCAACCATCAATGCGCCTTCCAATTACAAGGTCATCATCACGGGCACACCGGATGCCCAGGCGGAGTCGCTTACGATACCGCACGGCGCGGCATCGACGGACATCATCGTCAATGGAACCCTGCAGCTCGCTGGCGACCTCAATGTAAGCGACTCGGGAAAACTCGAGAACGACGGGAAATTGGAGGAAGAAGTCAACGCCACTTTCATCGGGCCTATCACCAACAACGGCACGATCACCGCAGATCCCAATGTTTACCTGCACGTGACAGGCACCATTACCGGAGTCGGAAACGTCTGGATCGACAGCGGGTCCACGATCGAGTTTGCCCCGGGCAGTAAGCTTGCTCCGGGCACGACCGACAGTCAGATAGTTTACTTCGAGCAGGGCGCGGGTAAGCTGATCATCGATGACTGGGGAAAATTCGCGGGGGTCATCACGGGCACCGACATCGGCACGCACCTCACGTCAGCCGATTTGATCGACCTGACGCAGCTTCCCTTTGTGGGGGGAAGCATGTCCGCCTCGGTCTCGTACAATTCGGGCACCAACATCAGCACGATTACCTTCAGTGATGGCAATAGTGCGAATAATGTGACACTGCATTTCTCCGGGAACTACACCGGTACCACGTGGACTTTCACGAGCGTCAACGGAGGCGCCGGCACCGAAATCAGGGATCCCCCGACGGATTCCGGCACCGTGACGGTCGACAGCGGCGCCACCGTGGAGATCGCGGCCGCAAGCGCTCAGACCATCGATTTTGCCTACGGCAGCAAAGACGCGGCCATCATTTCCGGCGCCGCGACCGGCTCGGTGATAGTGGCCGGCGGCGTCGCCAATGCCACGCCCGGCACGCCGCTGGTTACCGGCAAGCTCGCCGACACCGACGTCGACAATGCGCCCAACAACTTCACCGCGGTCAGCTGGCCGACGGCGAGCGATGGCGGCTACGGCGCCTTCACGATGACGGCTGCGGGCATGTGGACCTACACGCTCGACAACAACAGCGTGGTGGATGCCACCAAGGTCGGCGACACGCTGACCGACACCTTCACGGTGCACAGCGCAGACGGCACTGCACAGGCGGTGACGATCGCCATCCACGGCGCCAGCGACGCCGCCCCCAACGATTTCGACAACCCGGGGACGCACGTCATATCCGATCCGCCGTTCCTCTTCGGGACTCCGGGACACGACAGCATCGCGGGAGGTGGTGACGAGGGCCAGATCATCAACGGCGGCGCCGGTGACGACACCATCAACGGCGCCGGGAAAAGCGACGTTCTCTACGGTGGCTCCGGCAATGACACGATCAAGGGCGGGGATGACACAATCTACGCCGGCTCGGGAAGCGATACGATCAACGGCAATAACGGGAACGATACCTTCGTCGGCGGTTTTGGGGCGAACCTTCTCACAGGCGGCATTGGAACCGACCGCTTCGTTTATTTGTCGGCGACGGATTCCCATGCGGCCCCGTTCAACACCATCACCGATTTCAGGTCGGGGTCCGACAAGATCGACCTGACGGCGCTCGGCGCACTTGCCTTCGCCGTTCTGGCGTTGACTTCCACAAGCACTTCCGTGCCGGCGCATACCATCGCCTGGCTCTATGACGGCACGAGCAATGAAACCATCGTGTACGTCAATCCAACCGATCAAACCCTGGGTATCGGAAGTTCCAGCCTGGTGGAGATCCATTTGCAGGGGATCTCGACCGTTGAGGCGTCGGATTTCGTCATCGAGCCTGCGACGGCGCCCGCCGCCGTAGCCGGCGAGCCGGTCAATTTGGATCCAGCCGCAACAGCGGTAACCGACGGGGCTGTCGTCGCGACGACCAGCGCCGACGCCATGTCTAACTGGACCGCCAACGGAGCGCTCCTCGCCGACGGGAACGGGACGGTGCCTACGACCGACGTGGGCAAAAACTTCGATGCCGATCGCGGCCCGATTGATTGGATCGGCTCCGCCGGATTCGCCAGCTCGGTCGAAGCCCAGACGCACCCGACCGAAGACGCCAACGATAACGCCGTTATCACTCCGGCAAACGGACCCTCGATCGCACCGCATAGCGTTCATCTTGCTGGGCCGATGGCGAATAACCTCACATTCAGTCCGGCGCCGGTGCCCGATAGCGCCGGTGCGATGACGAGCGGCGACGGAGCAGCGATGCCCCTGAATGGCGCGGTGAGCAACATCAATATCACCGCGCCGAACGCAACAGTCGACAGTGCCGAGCAACAACTCAACGCGCATGATATAACGCCGGAGGGCGATGGCCGGATCGCGCATTCTCACAACCATTCGAACGCCAATTCTGAAGCAAGCTCCGTTGTCGCGTCGAACGACGAAGATGATGCGATTTCCAGTGGCGACCACGCGGGCAACGGCGAATTGATCCCGACAAATGCCGGCACAATTAATGCTGCCGGCACTCATGGCCACGCAATCGATACCGGCTCAAGCGTTGAGCATCATTCGGGAGGCCCGGAGGCGTCGGGGAATCACGGGCTCGCGGTTGCGGGCTCGACCGCGCATTCAGGGCACCCGCAGAGCGACGGCGGCAGTCAGACGGTTTCAGGCGAAGCAGACGGGCACGGCGTTGCCGCCATGCATGGCACCGGCGAGCATCATTCCGAAGCATCCTCAGTTTCTGATATGGTGTTTGGCCCGGTGGCTGGCCGTGCGCACGGTCTTGGAGACTCATTCCACTTCAACAGCGCGATTTCCGCTTCTGATGGACCAGGCGTCGTCAATCTCGCTGACTTGGATCTGACCCCAGGGTCGGCCAGTCACCACGAAAACGCCGCAGCCCAGGGAACGCCGGTGATTTCAGAGGAAGCACAAACGATTGATGCGTCTCCGCCGGGGCACCACTCAACTCACATTGCTGCTCCGGACCATGCCCACGTGCCGCATGATCTCGTGGTGTGACGCAGTTGTCCTGCCGCTCGCGTTGGTGAACGCGGTGCGCGGCATTGGCGGATAGCCTGGGCGATCAGGTGGAAATCTGCGCTGTGCGCGTCATCCGCCACCAGCGATCGTATCGGGTAGCCCGACATAGAGAAATTTCAGATCGTAAGCCGCCGGCGCGGCGGGAGTCTCGTTTGGACTCTCCGGCGCCGGGACTTGGATCAATTGGCGCTCGCGAAACCTGCTATAGTCTGCCCACAATCGCAATGGCCGGGAAACGGCCGGGTATTTAGGGGAGAATGGCGATGCCGGGCCGCAAATGGTCGAGACGCGACGTGCTGAGGGCTTCCGCCGTATCGGCCACAGGCCTGCTGTTTGCCGAACCGCTGAAAGCCGCCGCGCCGCAGCCGACGGCGGTCACGCCCGCCTTGATCGAGGCCGCGCGCAGGGAAGGCAAGGTCTCGTTCTACTCGGCACTGGAGCTCAACACCGCCGAGCGGCTCGCCAAAACGTTCGAGGCAAAATATCCAGGGATCAGCGTTCGCGTCGAGCGCTCCGGCGCCGAGCGGATTTACCAGCGCATCGCGCAGGAGCAGGGCAGCGGCATCAACGCAGTCGACGTCGCCAACTCGACCGATCCGTCGCATTACCTCGACTGGAAGAAGAACGACTGGCTGCAGCCTTACATGCCGGACGACGTCGCGAAGCATTTTCCCGCCGATCAGGTCGACCCGGACGGCACGTATGCGACATCCTGCGCGTGGCTGGAGGTGATCGGCTACAACACCGATCTGGTCAAACGCGAGGACGCGCCGAAGAGCTACGCCGATCTGCTCGAGGCCAGATGGCAGGGCAGGATGGTCAAGGCGCACCCCGGCTACAGCGGGGCGATCCTGACCGCGACCTTCGTGCTGGCGCGCGATCTCGGCTGGCCGTATCTGGAAAAGCTCGCGCAGCAGAAGGTCATGCAGGTGCAATCGGCCGCCGATCCGCCGAAGAAGATACTGGTCGGCGAGCGCGCCATCATGGCCGACGGCAACGATTATAACCTGGTGCTGCTCAAGGATCAGGGAAAACCGGTTGAGGTGGTCTACGCCGCGGAAGGCTCGCCCTTGATCATCGTTCCCTCCGGGATCTTCCGCAGCGCGCCCAATCCGAATGCGGCAAAACTGTTCCAGAGCTTTTTCTTCCAAGCTGAAACCCAGCAAATGCTGGTGGATGTTTTCGCTCACCGTTCGTTCCACGCCGGGGTGAAGGAGAAGGGGGCGCACGTTCCGCTGGCCAATCTGAAATTGCTCAAGGCCGATCCCGCCGCGGTGCAGGCGCAAAGCGAAGAGATCAAGGCGCGGTATTCCCGGATTTTCAAGGTGTGAGCGATCCTGCAGACCTTCCAGCCCCCAGTTCAGCCTCTCGGAAAACATTCTCCGTACTTCTACGGGGCTGAAAGTTAGGGATCGCGAAGCCGAACTCGGCTAAGGAACAAGGCATTATCTGAAGGCGCCGCCAAAGAAATACCGGCCATTTGCCGTTCCTGGCCGGAATCGGTTGCGCATCCATCCTGCTGGATTCGTTATGACTCTGTGGGGCCGCCTTGCGATTGCGATGGTGTTGCTGGTCGTGGCAACCGCATGCGCGCTCAGCCTGTTCGCACATTACTATTTGGCCGGCGTGGCGATTGCGGCTGTTCTCGCCCTCGTGCTCGCGGCCGGGATCGCCAGATCGTTGTCGAGGCCGCTGACGCAGATGACCCGGGCCGTCGAAGGCCTGTCGCGCGGCGAAACGGTGGCGATACCATCCGACGGCTGCGGGGAGATTGACGGTCTTGCCGCGGCCTTCGCTGAGCTTACGACCCAGTTCGGCACCAAGCGGGATCTGCTGGAGAAGACCGTCGAGAGCAACCGTGACTCCGTCGTCGTTGCCGACGAGAACGGCGTGATCGTCGTTGCCAACGCCGCGGCGCGGCGGCTGCTCGGCGTCGCCCCCGGTTTCAACAGCCTGACGGGAACGCGAACCTTCGCCTGTTTCCTTGCCGACGACGTCACCCCAATGCCGATTCCGGATTCGCCGCTGGCGCGCGCGTTGCGCGGCGAGAATGTCGACGATTTCGAACTCGCCGTACAACCCGAAGCCCCCGCCGCGCGGGCGCATGTCGTCGCCAATGCGCGGCCGTTGCGCGACGAACGCGGCAAGCTTCGCGGGGCGGTCACGATTCTGCGCGATGTCACCGGGCAAAGGCGGGCGCACCAGGCGCTGGTCGACAGCGAGAAGATGGCGCAGGCCATCATCAAGAGCTCGCTCGACGCCTTCGTCCAGACCGACGAAGATGGCGTGATCATGGACTGGAGCCCGCAAGCGGAGGCCCTGACCGGGTGGACGCGTGAGGAGGCGCTTGGCGTCAAGGCAGTGGAACTGCTAGTACCGGAACCCGATCGTGCCGCGCATCGGCAACGGTCCGCCCTGTTCCTGCAAGAGGCCGCCGGCGGCGCCACCGGCATGCGCTACGAAACGCGCGCGCTGCACCGGGACCGCCATGAATTCATGGTCGAGGTATCGCTGACGGTGCTGCGTCGCGGGGACGGTTATGGTTATATCGTCAACGCCTTTGTCAGGGACATCACGCAACGGCGCGCTGCCGAAGAGCAGTTGATCCAGGCGCAAAAGATGGAGTCGCTCGGGCAACTGACCGGCGGCATCGCCCACGACTTCAACAACATGCTGACCGTGATCACCGGCACGGTCGAAATCCTCGCCGACGGCGTCAGGGACGTTCCGCATCTGGCCAAGGTGACCCAGTTGATCAGCGAAGCGGCCGACCGGGGGGCGCAGCTCACTTCGAGCCTGCTTGCGTTCGCCCGGAAACAGCCGTTGCAGCCTGCCGAGATCGACGTCAACGAACTCATTCGCGAAGCCGTCCGCCTGCTGTCGCCACCGCTCGGCAGGCAGATCGAAATCGAGACCGCGCTCAGCGGCGAGGTCTGGCCGGCGTTCGTCGACAGCAGCCAGCTTACGTCCGCGCTCGTCAACCTCGCGATCAATGCCCGCGACGCCATGCCGCTCGGCGGCCGGCTGACATTTGCGACCAGCAACGTCACATTGGGCGTTCCGGAAGCGGTGGCCAGCGGCGTCGAACGCGCCGGCGACTATGTCGCGATCGAGGTGAGCGATACCGGCACCGGCATGCCGCCGCGCATCCTCGACCGGATTTTCGATCCGTTCTTTTCCACCAAGGAAGTGGGGCAGGGGACGGGGCTCGGGCTCAGCATGGTGTTCGGCTTCGTCAAGCAGTCGGGCGGAAGCGTCGAGGTCCGCAGCGCGGAGGGCCGCGGCACCACGTTCAGGATTTATCTGCCCAAGGCGGACGCGAGCGTGCTGCAGCCGTCGGCGCAGGACGATCCGCCGGTGCAGGGCGGCCACGAAACCATCCTGTGCGTCGAAGACGACCGCAAGGTCCGCGACTACGTGACGATCCAGCTCGGGAGCCTTGGCTACCAGGTCATCGCTGCCGCTAATGCCGACGAGGCCATCGCCATCATCAATGATGGCGCGGCGTTTGATCTGCTGTTCACCGACGTCGTGATGCCCGGCAGCATGAACGGCAGGCAGCTCGCGGAAACGGTCATGGCCGGCCGGCCGTCGCTCAGGGTGCTCTTCACGTCAGGATATACCGACGGCGCGCTGCCGTTGCAGGGCCGCGTCGGGCACGGCATCCCGCTTCTGACCAAGCCTTATCGGCGGGCGGAGCTCGCGCGCATGTTGCGGCGCTGTCTCGATCCGGCGGTCGACCCCGCGGGCGATCCGATTCCGCTGCCTTAGTCGGTGCAGCCGGACCTCAACCGCTTCCTGCGGCAAAATCCACCGGAGCAGGATTAGTGTCTTCTTCGTCGGAGCGATCGGCCCAAAACAAAAGGCGCTCCGTTGGGAGCGCCTTTCGCATTTACCAGGCAGTGACGGCAGCGGGGAAACCGCCCCCGTCAGAAATCACAGCGAGTAGTACATCTCGAATTCGATCGGGTGCGGGGTCATCTCGAAGCGCTCGACTTCGGTCATCTTCAGCTCGATATAGCTGTCGATGAAGTCGTCGTCGAACACGCCGCCGTGCTTGAGGAAGCCGCGGTCCTTGTCGAGATTTTCCAGCGCCTCGCGGAGCGAACCGCAGACGGTGGGGATCGACTTCAGTTCTTCCTTCGGCAGATCGTAGAGATCCTTGTCCATCGCCGGTCCCGGATCGAGCTTGTTCTTGACGCCGTCGAGGCCGGCCATCAGCATCGCGGCAAAGCCAAGATAGGGATTAGCCATCGGGTCGGGGAAACGCACCTCGACGCGCTTGGCCTTCGGGTTGGAGGTGTAGGGGATACGGCAGGAGGCCGAACGGTTGCGCGCGGAGTAGGCGAGCAGCACCGGGGCTTCATAGCCGGGGACCAGGCGCTTGTAGGAATTGGTCGACGGGTTGGTGAAGGCGTTGATCGCCTTGGCGTGCTTGATGATGCCGGCGATGTAGGACAGGCAGGTCTCCGACAGGTCGGCATATTTGTTGCCGGCGAATACCGGCTTGCCGTCCTTCCAGATCGACTGGTGGCAGTGCATGCCCGAGCCGTTGTCGCCATAGACCGGCTTCGGCATGAAGGTGGCGGTCTTGCCGTAGATGTGCGCGACCTGATGGATGCAGTATTTGTAGATCTGCATCTGGTCGGCCATCAGCGTCATGGTGTCGAACTTCATGCCGAGCTCGTGCTGGGCGGAAGCGACCTCGTGGTGATGCTTCTCGACCTTGACGCCCATCTTGGCCATGGCGCCGAGCATTTCCGAGCGCATGTCCTGCACCGAGTCCTGCGGCGGAACCGGGAAGTAGCCCGCCTTGGTGCGGATGCGGTGGCCGAGGTTGCCGCCCTCATACTCGGTGTCCGAATTGATCGGCAGTTCCGAGGAGTCGAGCTTGAAGCCGGTGTTGTAGGGCGTGGTCTGGAAACGGACGTCGTCGAACACGAAGAACTCGGCTTCCGGTCCGAAGAACACGGTGTCGCCGACGCCCATCGACTTGACCATCGCCTCGGCCTTCTTGGCCATGCCGCGCGGGTCGCGGTTGTAGGGCTCGCCGGTGGTCGGCTCCAAAACGTCGCAGGTGATGACCATGGTGGTTTCGGCGAAGAACGGATCGATCGTCGCGGTAACCGGGTCGGGCATCAGGCACATGTCGGATTCGTTGATCGCCTTCCAGCCCGCGATCGACGAGCCGTCGAACATCTGGCCCTCGGCAAAGGTGTCCTCTTCGATCATGCCGACGTCGAAGGTAACGTGCTGCCACTTGCCGCGCGGATCGGTGAAACGCAAATCGACGTATTTAACGTCGTTGTCCTTGATCGATTTCAGGACATCTTTGGCGGTCTTCATGAATACCCCTTTTGGCTGCGGGACGGTTTCCAGGATTCAGCGACGTCGGTGAGATTTCAGAGGTGAGATTTCACAAACGAAATCAGGCCGCCGTAGCAGCCTTTTTTTGCTTTTGGGTCGCAAAATGCGAGATAGCACCCGGGTCAGATAGCGTCCAGCCCGGATTCTCCGGTTCTGATCCGGATCGCTTCTTCGATATTGGAGACGAAGATTTTGCCGTCGCCGATGCGGCCCGTCTGGGCGGCGCGGCGGATGGCGTCGATCGCTTTCTCGACCAAATCGTCACCGATCACGATCTCGATTTTGACCTTGGGCAGGAAATCCACGATGTATTCCGCGCCCCGGTAGAGTTCGGCGTGACCCTTCTGCCGGCCGAAACCCTTGGCCTCGGTGACCGTGATGCCCTGCAATCCCACTTCCTGAAGCGCCTCCTTCACCTCGTCGAGCTTGAATGGCTTGATGATGGCTTCGATTTTTTTCACTGAGCGCCTCCCGGGCATTTCAAAACGTCTGAGTGCAGTTAGTTTAAACGTCGCCGCGTGGCGCTGTCTGTTCGATCCTTCGGTCCGGCAAGTCACCGGAAACGCTCACGATTGTCGCTGATGATGACGATCCTGAGACGGCTTCCTCGCCGGCTTCCTCAAAAGCAGGGTCTATGCCAAGTTGTTAACGCGTCTGATTTTGGAATGTTATCAGACTTTTAACGGGCAACCGGCGGAGGTCGAGGCGAGTGGTGCATGATACTGTAGCCTATCAATTAGGCAAACAGATCAATTCACATGCAATTCGTGCCGGGCGGGCCACGTTCGGGGCGACGTGTGCCTCCGGAAAAGGCGGTTGGATCGAGGATTCGGCATGGAAGTTCTGACCACCACCGAGATGGAGCGTGCCGATCGGCTGACGATTGCCGCCGGCACGCCCGGCTTCGCGCTGATGATGAGCGCGGGCCAAGCGGTTGCGGAAGCCGCAATGGATTTGGTCGGGGAGGGGCCGATCATCGTGGTCGCCGGTCGCGGCAACAATGGCGGCGACGGTTTTGTGGCGGCGGCCGAGCTTGCGGCGCGCGGCCGCGAGGTTTCGGTGATCCTGTTGTGCGAGCGGGACAGCCTGCAGGGCGATGCCGCGCTGGCCGCGAAGGGCTGGAAATTCCCGGTGCTGCCGTTCAATCCGCCGGCGATCGGCAAGCCGGCGCTGATCATCGACGCGCTGTTCGGCGCCGGCCTGAACCGGCCGGTGAAGGGCGAACCATATGAGATGATCAAGGCGATCAACGCCAATGGCGCGCCGGTTCTGGCCGTCGATCTGCCGAGCGGGATCAACGGAACCTCGGGCGCCGTCATGGGCGTTGCCATCAATGCCGTGGAGACCGTGACGTTCTTCCGCCGCAAGCCGGCGCATCTGTTGCTGCCGGGAAGGATGCATTGCGGCCGCGTGCGGGTGGCCGATATCGGCATCGAGGCGCAGGTGCTCGACGAGATCCGGCCGCAGACCTCGGAGAACATTCCGCTGGCCTGGCAAACATCCTTTCCGGTGCCGCGGATCGACGGCCACAAATATGCGCGGGGCCATGCGGTGGTCGTCTCCGGCGACATCGTATCGACCGGCGCGGCGCGGCTGTCAGCGCGCGGCGCACTGCGCGCCGGTGCCGGATTGGTCACGCTGGCCTCGCCGCGCGAGGCGCTGGTTGTCAACGCCGCGGCGCTGACCGCGGTGATGGTTCGCGCGGTCGATACCGTGGTTGAATTCGCCGAATTGTTGAACGACAGGCGCTTCAATGCCTGCGTGAT
This sequence comes from Bradyrhizobium erythrophlei, assembly GCA_900129675.1. Lineage (GTDB taxonomy): Bacteria > Pseudomonadota > Alphaproteobacteria > Rhizobiales > Xanthobacteraceae > Bradyrhizobium > Bradyrhizobium erythrophlei_A. Next base: position 7,148,824 of record FSRD01000001.1, read on the forward strand.
CGGGCCGGGCGCCGGGGTCGGAGGCCGCACGCGCGATCTGGTCCACACCGCGCTGTCGGCGAAACGGCATCTCGTGCTCGATGCCGACGCGCTGACCAGTTTTGCCGAAGCGCCGGATCGCCTGTTCGAAGCGATCAGACAGTCCGACGATCCGCGGGTGGTGCTCACCCCGCATGAAGGCGAATTTCCGCGGCTGTTCAGCGATAGCAGCAACAAGCATCCCAACCGCTCAAAACTCGAACGGGTGCGGGACGCCGCCCAACGATCGCTCGCGGTCGTGTTGCTGAAGGGCCCGGATACGGTGGTGGCGTCGCCGGATGGGCGCGCCACCATCGCCGCCAATGCGCCGCCCTGGCTCGCCACCGCCGGCGCCGGCGACGTGTTGGCCGGAATCATCGCCGGGCTGTTGGCGCAAGGCGTAGCGGCCTTCGAGGCCGCCAGCATCGGCGTCTGGATGCACGGCGAGGCCGCGCGCGAGGCTGGTCCCGGCCTGATCGCGGAAGATTTACCGGAAGTATTGCCCGCGGTGTTCCGGCGTCTCTATGACGTCTTCGGCATTGAATATTAGCTACCTGCCGAACCGCGCTGCGGACTACGTCACCAGATATTTCGCTACAGCGCTCTCGTTCCATTCAATCCCGAGCCCGGGACCGCGCGCGGTGACCGCGCCATCGACGATTTCGGCAGGCTTCGCCAGGATCGCGCCGGCAAAATCGAGGAATTCGAGCCAGTGCGCGGTCGGCGTCACCGCCAGCATGTGCGCGCTCGCCTCGGCGAACAGATGGCTCGACATCGGGATCGAGGCCGCGTCGGCCTGGCCCGCGACCTGGAGCCAGCCGGTGACGCCGCCGACCTTCATCAGATCGGGCATGATGAAATCACTGGCGCCGGCTGCGATCGCTTCCGCAAAACCGCGCGGGAACCACCAGTTCTCGCCGGCCTGGATCGGCGTCGGCGAGGTCTCGCGCACCTTGGCGTGGCCCGACAGGTTTTCCTGCGGCACCGGTTCCTCGATCCAGTGCAGGTCGTAGGGCGCCAGCCGCGCGATGCGGCGAGTCGCCTCGGCGGGATCGAGCGACTGGTTGAAGTCGATCATCAGCGCGATGTCAGGGCCGAGCAGGGCGCGCACGCCCCTGACCACCCGTTCGTCATTGGCGGCATCGCCGTCGCCACCCTTGATCTTGATGCCGCGAAAACCCTGATCGAGCGAGCGGCGCAGCGCCTTCTCATCGGCAACTGGATCGACCACGCCATAACTGTCATAGGCCTTGATCGGTCTTGGCGATCCGCCGAGCAACTCGGACATTGGCCGATCTGCGATCTGGCCAAGCGCGTCCCAACAGGCCATGTCGAGCCCGGACACGGCCATGCCGACCAAGCCCTGCCAGCCGAGCAAGCGGAATTTTGCGTCCATCGCCTTCATCAGATCGTACGGCGCGACCGGTTTGTCGGTCAGTTCGCGCCCGATCTCTTCGATCAGATGGACCAGCGGTTTCAGCGTCAGCGTAGTGTAGGCGAAGATGTAAGCGCGGCCGGTAACGCCTTGATCGGTCTCGACATCGATCAGCACCAAGGGCGCCGCTGATATCTCGGCGAAGGCGGTCTTCACCGGACGCGGGATCGGTGCCACCAGCGCTCTCGCTTTGACGCTTCGGATCGCCGGGACTGATTTGCTCATATCGGTTTCCTCACTCCACACTGTACCATCGCACCAGCCGCGGCGCCGCCCAGTCGGTGGCAACGGATTCGATCAGCCAACGTCCGGCATATTCGGCCAAAAAGGCGACGCGCTGGGTCTGGCCGGGTTCGATCGCCAGCGTATCCAGCCAGTATGGTTTCCAGCCATCGTCAAGGCGGTCCAGCAGCCGGAAATGATGGCCGTGCAGGTGGAACACCGTGGCGACTTCCGCGCGATTGGTGAGCGCGAGGACGACCGCTCGGCCGGCCTTGGCGCGAAAGGCGGGCGAGGCGGGGGCTGCGAAGTTGACCGGTTTGACCCAGTCGGTCGCGGGAGCGCCGAGCGGCATCTCGAAGCGCTGGGCGTTCCTGAGGTCGAGCTGCGCCGGCAGTCCGTTGGAGGGCAGCGACGCGGCTGGGGGCCGCGGGGCGGACCGGATCGGCGGTTCGTTCGAGACGATCAGCTTGCCGATCGGGCGGGCCTCTTTTCCATCGTGCAGGAGAATCGACGAGGTGGTGCCCGCTGGCCCGGTTGCATCGACGAAGGCGTCGACCCTGCCGCCTGGCGCCAGCACCAGTGCCCCGTTGCGGGCCTGGAACGGTTCAGCCGGTTGGCCGTCGAAGGCCATGACGCAGACGTCGATATTTTCGAATTTTATAGCAAAAGCAGATCGCTGGCAGGCATTGATGAGGCGAAACCTGAGACGCTCATTCGATCTCGCCACCAGTTCCAGCGATGTCACGCCGTTGACGGTGAAGACCGGCGAGGTGTCTTTGGGATCGGTGCCGGGCGCGATCGCGGTGCCGTCGGTGCGGACCCGCCATTCCTCGATCAGCACCACCTCGTCGCGATCGACCGCGACCGCCTCGTTTTCTCCGACCACCAGTGCCCGCGCTCGCGATGGTCGCCCCGCTGCGTCGCCCAACAGGCTGAGGTCGCACAGGTAGGTGCCGGCATGGCGGAGCGGGATATGGAAGGTGTCCTTGGCCCCCGCCGCGACGAGGGGCCGGGCGGTCAGCGGCTCGGCACTAGGAACGCCATCGATTCCGCGCCAATTGAGGAGCGCCGGTACCGGCAACTCGTTCCCGAACGCGATTTCGACGGTGTCGCCGCGCTTGAACCTGAGATCAGGCGCTCCCAGCGACCAGACCGGTGTGTTCGGCCCGCCAGAGCGAATCGCGAGGCCGCCTTCCTTTGCCTGCATGGCCAGCGATGAGTGCCGTTGCGCAAAGCCGATGGAGGGAAGCGCCGGGATCAGGGCCGTGGCCCCCAATCCGGCGATCAGCTCACGTCGATCCAGAGGAAATTTGGGGCTTGCCATCCGACCGATGCGGACCATTTTCTTACAGATCTGTCCAGCTGTGACGAGTTGGCCCAGGCCACTCAAAAAGGGTCATTTTTTTACTGCGAACGGATTGGCCCATGTTATAAGCCCGCCGCCCGCGGCTTCGCGGCCGGATATGATGCTATCAGCCAGCGGGCGTGGCGGAACTGGTAGACGCGCTGGATTTAGGTTCCAGTGACGAAAGTTGTGGGGGTTCGAGTCCCTCCGCCCGCACCAAGCGCTTTCAGCGTTTGCCTGAAGAATACTGGAGGGCCAGCTTCCCCCTTGGCGGGGATGCGGGTCAGCCGAACCACCGGCGCAGGCATTAGCCGCGCGTCGACCAATTGGACACTGCCGCGGCCAAAAAGGCCCGGCGAAAGCGGAAGAAGATGGACGCCATGCAGGTCACCGAAACCCTCGCCGAGGGATTGAAGCACGAGTTCAAGATCAGCGTTCCCGCCTCCGACCTGGATGCCAAGGCGGGCGCCAAGCTGGTCGACCTCAAGGACAAGGTCCGTCTCAACGGCTTCCGTCCCGGCAAGGTGCCGGTCAGCCACCTGAAGAAGGTCTATGGCCGTTCTGTCATGGCCGAGACCATCGACCAGACCATCCGCGACACCAACACCCAGATCTTCACCGATCGCGGCTTTCGCCTTGCGACCGAGCCCAAGATCACCATGCCGACCGAGCAGAAAGAGGTCGAGGAATTGCTCGCGGGCAAGTCCGACCTGACCTACACGGTTGCGATCGAGGTCGTGCCGACGATCCAGCTCGCCGATTTCAAGAGCTTTTCGGTCGAGAAGCCGGTGGTCGAAGTGACCGATGCCGATATCGATGAAGCCATCAAGCGCATCGCCGACCAGAGCCGGCCCTATAACGCCAAGAGCGAGGGCGCCAAGGCCGAAAACGGCGACCGCGTCACCATCAGCTTCAAGGGCACCATCGAAGGCGTGCCGTTCGACGGCGGCACCGGCGAGGGCATCCAGGTCGTGATCGGCGCTGGCCAGTTCATCCCGGGCTTCGAAGAGCAGCTGATCGGCATCGGGGCCAATGAGACCCGTAATCTGAAGGTTTCCTTCCCCAAGAACTACGCCAGCGAGAAGCTCGCGGGCCAGCCCGCCGAGTTCGAAACCACGGCAACGGCGATCGAAGCCCCCGGCGAGACCAAGATCGACGACGAGTTCGCCAAGACGCTCGGCCTCGAATCGCTCGACAAGCTGAAGGAAGCCGCGCGCGAGCGGCTGTTGTCCGAATTCGCCGGTGCGACGCGCCAGCGCGTCAAGCGCTCGCTGCTCGACCGTCTCGACGACAGCCACCGGTTCGAGGCGCCGCCGTCGCTGATCGAGGAAGAATTCAATTTGATGTGGAATTCGATCAAGGCTGAGATGGAGTCCTCCGGCAAGACCTTCGCCGACGAGAGCACCACCGAAGAGGCGGCCAGGGAAGAGTACCACAAGATCGCCGATCGAAGGGTTCGGCTCGGCCTTGTGCTGTCGGAGATCGGCGAGAAGAACAAGATCACCGTCACCGACGAAGAGGTCAGCCGCGCGGTGATCGAACGGGCGCGCCAGATGCCGGGACGCGAAAAGGAAGTCTGGGACTACTATCGCAACAATGCCAATGCGCTGGCCCAGCTTCGTGCGCCCATTTATGAAGACAAGGTGGTCGATTTCATCCTCGAACTCGCCAACGTGACCGAAAAGAAGGTGACGCGCGAAGACCTGTTCAAGGACGATGAGGCCGAGAAAACTGCCGCCTGACCTGCAGGACGTCAATGTCTTGCCGGCGTTAAGGTTGAGAAGCGAAAGCGGCTTCGCGGCGGCATCCACCGCTATGAGTCCGCCTGCGAATCGGCTTGAACTTGTCTAATCCTGCTCGCCGTTGCCCGGCCTTGTGGCCGGGAAATTGGCTCATATCTGTGAGCTCTGTTCTTGAAGTCCTGCATCACGGGACGTTCGTCCGCGCCCGGCACGCCATGCCAAACCTTGCCGATGGATGTTCGCCCCCCGCCAACCGTCTACTAACCTTTGGGTGACTAATGCGCGATCCCGTTGAAACCTACATGAACCTCGTTCCGATGGTGGTCGAGCAGACCAACCGCGGTGAACGCGCCTACGATATTTTCTCGCGCCTTCTGAAGGAGCGCATCATCTTCGTGACCGGCCCCATCGAGGACGGCATGGCGACCCTGGTGGTCGCGCAGTTGCTGTTCCTCGAAGCCGAGAATCCGAAGAAGGAAATCTCGATGTACATCAACTCGCCCGGTGGCGTCGTGACATCGGGCCTTGCGATGTACGATACGATGCAGTTCATCCGTCCGCCGGTCTCGACGCTTTGCACGGGGCAGGCAGCGTCCGCCGGTTCGCTGCTGTTGTGCGCGGGCGCCAAGGACATGCGGTTCTCGCTGCCGAATTCCCGCATCATGGTGCATCAGCCCTCCGGCGGCTTCCAGGGCCAGGCCACCGACATTCTGCTGCACGCGCAGGAAATCCAGAACATCAAGCGGCGGCTGAACGAGATCTACGTCAAGCACACCGGGCAGTCCTACCAGATGATCGAGGATTCTTTGGAGCGCGATCGCTTCCTGACCGCGGAGCAGGCCCGTGAATTCGGCCTGGTCGACAAGGTGATCGACAAGCGCGCGGAAGACCTGGCCGTCGCCAAGACCTCGTAGAAGACCCCCGTAATGATACGGGGCGGCCTGAAGCGTTGACGTCGACGGCTGACGTAATCGGCAAATTTGGCCGTCGGCGGCGCGCTTATGCCCCGGCATGGGCAGAAAGTTCCGCTTTCGTGCTGGTTTCGCCGCGTTGCAAACGCGCAACGCTTTGGCGATTTCGACAACTTCTCCCCGTGCGAATGCCGGAAATCACGGTATTGTCACAGTGTCCGATCCGCGCCCGGTTAGCGAATTCTTGATAGTCGGGTGCGAGCATGGTTGGCTGTCGGGGATCGGATATGATCGTGGGAGATTCCAATAAGCCGTGATTCGCACGGTGTGTATGGAGTAGGGTCTTTTTTGGTACGGAATTTGCTCTATCTATATTCATGTCCGGTTTGGTGCCGGAATGGGTCGATCGAGCGACTGGATCGAACGGCGGACGGAGATAAGAATGAGTAAGGTCGGCACGAGCGACTCCAAGAACACGCTTTATTGCTCGTTCTGTGGCAAGAGCCAGCATGAAGTCCGCAAATTGATCGCGGGTCCCACCGTATTCATCTGCGACGAATGCGTTGAACTGTGCATGGACATCATCCGCGAGGAGAACAAGTCCTCGCTGGTCAAGTCGCGCGACGGCATTCCGACGCCGAAGGAAATCTGCAAGGTCCTCGACGATTATGTGATCGGCCAGAGCCACGCCAAGAAGGTGCTCTCGGTCGCCGTCCACAATCACTACAAGCGGCTCAATCACCAGACCAAGCACAACGACGTCGAGTTGGCGAAGTCGAACATCCTGCTGATCGGTCCGACCGGTTCGGGCAAGACGCTGCTGGCGCAGACGCTGGCGCGGATTCTCGACGTGCCGTTCACGATGGCGGATGCGACCACGCTGACCGAAGCCGGCTACGTCGGCGAGGACGTCGAGAACATCATCCTGAAGCTGTTGCAGTCGGCCGACTACAATGTCGAGCGCGCGCAGCGCGGCATCGTCTATATCGACGAAATCGACAAGATCAGCCGCAAGTCCGACAACCCGTCGATCACCCGCGACGTGTCGGGCGAGGGCGTGCAGCAGGCGCTGCTGAAGATCATGGAAGGCACGGTTGCATCCGTGCCGCCGCAGGGCGGCCGCAAGCATCCGCAGCAGGAGTTCCTGCAGGTCGACACGACCAATATCCTCTTCATCTGCGGCGGCGCCTTCTCAGGGTTGGAGAAGATCATCTCCGCGCGCGGACGTTCGACCTCGATCGGCTTCGCGGCTCAGGTGCTGGCGCCGGAAGATCGCCGCACCGGCGAAATCTTCCGCCACGTCGAGCCGGAAGACTTGCTGAAGTATGGCCTGATCCCGGAATTCGTCGGCCGCCTGCCGGTGGTCGCGACGCTGGAAGATCTCGACGAAGCTTCGCTGAAGAAGATCCTGACCGATCCGAAGAACGCGCTGGTCAAGCAATACCAGCGGCTGTTCGAAATGGAGAACATCGAGCTGACCTTCGCCGACGAGGCGCTTGGCGCAGTCGCCCGCAAGGCGATCGAGCGCAAGACCGGCGCGCGCGGACTGCGCTCGATCCTGGAAAGCATCCTGCTCGAGACCATGTTCGATCTTCCGGGCCTGGAAGGCGTCGAAGAGGTCGTGATCTCGCGCGAAGTGGTCGAGGGAACCGCCCGTCCGCTCTACATCTACGCGGATCGTTCCGACCGCGCCGTCGAGAGCAGCGCCAGCGCCTGATCGCGCATAGCTGCCCTCGCATTTGTATCGCAATTGACGCGGCTGCCGGACGTTCCGGCGGCCGGTGTGGCACAGGTATTTCCTCGCGTTTGGCGGCGGCTGGCGGGCATTTTTCCGTGACTTGACACCCCCGTACCCGATAGCCACCTAATGCTCACGGTGGCGAAAATCGCGTTCGAGATTCGTCGCAGAAACGATCCGGAACAACAGGCTGCGAAGCCTGCGGCAACGGACCTCCCGGCACCTTGTGGCGGTTGCGCAAGAGAAGCGGACTGCGTGCAAGGGGGCACAGCAAAAGGAATAGGCCATGACCACCCCGAAACCCCGGCCATCGATCGTTCACGGCGAAAGCCATTCTTATCCGGTACTGCCGCTCCGCGATATCGTCGTTTTCCCACACATGATCGTGCCGCTGTTCGTCGGCCGCGAGAAGTCGATCCGCGCACTCGAAGAAGTCATGAAGAATGACGCGCTGATCCTGCTCGCGACGCAGAAGAATGCGTCCGACGATGATCCGAGCCCGGAGTCGATTTACGAGACCGGCACACTCGCAAGCGTGCTGCAGTTGCTCAAATTGCCCGACGGCACCGTGAAGGTGCTCGTGGAAGGGCTCGAGCGCGCGCGCGTGCAGAAATATTCCGACCGCACCGAGTACTATGAAGCGACCGCGGTCGCGCTCGCCGATACCGACGCCAATTCGGTCGAGGCGGAAGCCCTGGCTCGCTCGGTCGTGTCCGACTTCGAGAGCTATGTGAAGCTCAACAAGAAGATCTCGGCCGAAGCCGTCGGCGTGGTCCAGGCGATCACGGATTTCGCCAAGCTCGGCGACAACGTCGCCGGCCATCTTGCCGTCAAGATCGCCGATCGCCAGGCCATCCTGGAAACGCTGTCCGTCACCGCGCGCCTGGAGAAGGTGCTGGGGCTGATGGAGAGCGAGATCTCGGTGCTGCAGGTCGAGAAGCGCATCCGTTCGCGCGTCAAGCGCCAGATGGAGAAGACCCAGCGCGAATATTATCTGAACGAGCAGATGAAGGCGATCCAGAAGGAACTCGGCGACGACGAAGGTCGCGACGAGCTCGCCGATCTGGAAGAGAAGATTGCCAAGACCAAGCTGTCGAAGGAAGCCCGCGAGAAGGCGCAGCACGAGCTGAAGAAGCTGCGCCAGATGTCGCCGATGTCCGCGGAAGCGACCGTCGTGCGCAACTATCTCGACTGGTTGCTGTCGATTCCGTGGAACAAGAAGTCCAAGGTCAAGAAGGACCTCGAAGCGGCGCAAGCCGTGCTCGACAACGATCACTACGGACTTGAGAAGGTCAAGGACCGCATCGTCGAGTATCTCGCGGTGCAGTCGCGCGCCAACAAGCTGACCGGACCGATCCTGTGCCTGGTCGGGCCTCCCGGCGTCGGCAAGACCTCGCTCGGCAAGTCGATCGCGAAAGCGACCGGCCGTGAGTTCGTGCGCGTGTCGCTCGGCGGCGTGCGCGACGAGGCCGAGATCCGCGGTCACCGCCGCACCTATATCGGCTCGATGCCCGGCAAGATCATCCAGTCGATGCGCAAGGCGAAGACCTCGAATCCGCTGTTCCTGCTGGACGAGATCGACAAGATGGGCGCCGACTTCCGCGGCGATCCGTCATCGGCGCTGCTTGAGGTCCTGGACCCCGAGCAGAACGGGACCTTCAACGACCACTATCTGGAGGTCGACTACGATCTGTCCCACGTGATGTTCATCACGACCGCGAATACGCTCAATATTCCGGGCCCGCTGATGGACCGCATGGAGATCATCCGGATCGCCGGCTATACCGAGAACGAGAAAGTCGAGATCGCGCGAAAGCATCTGATCCCCAACGCCGTCTCCAAGCATGGCCTCGATTCGAAGGAATGGTCGATCGACGACGATGCGTTGCTGTTGATGATCCGCCGCTACACCCGCGAAGCGGGCGTGCGTAATCTGGAGCGTGAGCTGTCGACACTGGCCCGCAAGGCGGTGAAGGAGCTGATGATCTCCAAGAAGAAGTCGGTCAAGGTCACCGAGAAATCCCTCGAGGAGTTTCTCGGCGTGCCGAAGTACCGCTACGGCGAGATCGAGAGCGAGCCTCAGGTCGGCATTGTGACGGGTCTGGCCTGGACCGATGTCGGTGGCGAACTGCTCACCATCGAAGGCGTCATGATGCCCGGCAAGGGCAAGATGACGGTCACCGGCAATCTGCGCGACGTGATGAAGGAGTCGATCTCGGCGGCGGCGTCCTATGTCCGCTCGCGGGCGATCGTCTACGGCATCGAGCCGCCGCTGTTCGACCGCCGCGACATCCACGTCCACGTGCCGGAGGGGGCGACCCCGAAGGACGGACCGTCGGCGGGCGTCGCGATGGCCACCGCGATCATCTCGGTCATGACCGGCATTCCGGTCCGGCACGATGTCGCCATGACCGGCGAGATCACGCTGCGCGGCAGGGTGCTACCGATCGGCGGGCTGAAGGAGAAGCTGCTGGCCGCCGCGCGCGGCGGCATCAAGACGGTGCTGATCCCCGAGGACAACGCCAAGGATCTCACGGAGATTTCCGATGCGATCAAGGGCGGCATGGAGATCATCCCGGTCGCCCGCCTCGACGACGTCGTCGCCAAGGCGCTGGTGCGCGCCCCGGTGCCGATCGTCTGGGAAGAGGACACCAAGGTACCGGTCAAGCCGGACGCCGGCGACGAAGCCGCCGGTGGCCTGACGGCCCACTGAACAGAGCCAATCGAGCAATGATAAAACGGCGCCTTCGGGCGCCGTTTTTTTGCGCGACTCGTTCGGTGCCGCCAGAGGAGTGGTGCGATGAAGATCGATGGACGATGTCATTGCGGTGTCGTGACGTATGAGGCCGAGATCGATCCGGAACTTGTGTCGATCTGCCACTGCACGGACTGCCAGACGCTCACCGGCTCACCCTATCGCGTAACGGTGATCTGCTCCGCTGAGCAACTCCGGATGACGGGACAGCCGCCGAAAATCTACGCCAAGACCGGCGACAATGGCCGGACGCGTTTTCAGCACTTCTGCGGTACGTGCGGTTCCCCGCTGTTCACCAGCGGCGAGGGCGGACCCGACGATTGGGGGATTCGCTGGGGCAGCATCCGCCAGCGCGACCAATTGCAGCCGATGCGGCAGATATGGTGCCGGTCGGCGGTGCCATGGATCAACGATCTCAAGGGGTTGCCCGGTCGGCCGACCGACTGAGGGATGGGATCCGACCTTGCACCAAGGGGGTCCCCAAGGCTAAACACAAGGCGAGGGCGGCTAGCTCAGCTGGTTAGAGCATCTCGTTTACACCGAGAGGGTCGGCGGTTCGAATCCGTCGCCGCCTACCAGCCTTCGCGCTGCGCGCTTCGGCTCGGCATGCCAGCCGCGCGTGGAGCGCGAAGGCTGTCGCGCCGTAGCTCGAAAAGCGAAGGCGGACCGACAGAAAGTATCCGCACATGGACGCCCCCACAGGCCACGAACAGAACGCCGACCAGATCGCCTACTGGAACGGTCCGGGCGGCCAGCGCTGGGCTAATCGGCAGCAGACGCAGGACGTCGTGCTGGCGCCGATCGCCGACCTACTGATCGATCGCGCCAGGCCCACGGCCGGCGAACGGGTCATCGATGTCGGCTGTGGCAGTGGCGCCACCACGATCGCGTTCGCACGAAAAGTCGCGCCATCGGGGCATGCCTTCGGCGTCGACATATCAGGCCCGATGCTGGCGCGGGCGCGGGAGAGTGCGCCCACGGAATTGCCGGTCGAGTTCGTCCTGGCGGACGCGACGGTCTATCCATTCGATCCCGCAAGTTTCGATTTGCTGGCCTCGCGGTTCGGCGTGATGTTTTTTGCCGACCCGGCGATGTCGTTTTCAAATATGCGAAAAGCACTGCGGCCGTCGGGCCGGCTGGCGTTCGTCTGCTGGCGCGAGCCGCGCGAAAATCCGTTCTTCATGGCGCCGCTTCAGGCGGTCTACAAACACGTTCCAAAATTGCCGCCGCAGGGACCGGAAGATCCCGGACCGTTCGCGTTTGCCTCGGAGGCGCGCGTCCATCGCATCCTCGGCGAAGCCGGCTTCACCCGGATTGAGATGGAGCCGTGCAATCTGGCGCTCGATGTCGCGATCGGGCGCGGGCTCGATGCGGCGGTGCAGGGCGCGCTCGAAATCGGCCCGGCCAGCCGCGCGCTGGAAGGCCATCCGGAGGACGTTCGCGCCGCCGCGACGAATTCGATCCGCGAGGCGCTTGCGGTGTATGCCAAGGGCGAGACGGTGCCGCTTCCGGCGTCGATCTGGATCGTGACGGCGCGGGCGTCGTGAGCAGCCTCCACGTCATTGCGAGCGAAGCGAAGCAATCCATTCGCGACAGCAAGCTCGGAAGCATGGATTGCTTCGTCGCTAGCCGGAAGTTGCGGCCCGCAACTTCCGGCTAGCGCTCCTCGCAATGACGGTAGAGAGCGTCGTTAAAGCCGCTACGCCCGCTCTTCCCAGATCATGGCCAGATGCACGATGGTCTCCGCGGCCTTTTCCATGTCCCGAACGCTCACCCATTCCAGCCGAGAATGGAACGCGTGCTCGCCGGCAAAGATGTTGGGGCAGGGCAGGCCCATGAACGACAGCCGCGAGCCGTCGGTGCCTCCGCGGATTGAACTGCGCACCGGCGTCAGTCCGGTGCGGCGGATCGCCTCGATGGCGTAGTCGACGATCTCGGGGTGGCGGTCAATCACCTGCTTCATGTTGCGGTATTGTTGCTTGACCTCCATCCTGTAGGTCGAGCGCGGATAGGCCTTCATCACGTCCTTGACGATGCCTTCGAGCAGCGCCTCTTTTTCCTTCAGGCCTTCGTCGGTGAAATCGCGCACGATGAAGCCGACCGTCGCCTTCTCCAGCGCGCCGGAGATGCCGATCGGGTGCAGAAAGCCTTGCTTGCCCTCGGTGGTTTCCGGCGAGCAGGTGTCTTTCGGCAGGCGGTCGACGATCGCCGCCGCGATCTTGATCGCGTGCTCCATCTTGCCCTTGGCAAAACCTGGATGGGTAGAGACGCCGTCGATCGTGATGGTGGCGCCGTCGGCGGAAAAGGTCTCGTCCTCGATATTCCCGGCGGTTTCGCCGTCCATCGTATAGGCGAAGTCGGCGCCGAGCTTTTTCAAGTCCACCTTGTCGACGCCGCGGCCGATCTCCTCGTCGGGCGTGAACAGGATCTTGATGGCGCCGTGCTTGATTTGCGGATTGCGGATCAGGAACTGCGCGGCATCCATGATCTCGGCGAGCCCGGCCTTGTTGTCGGCGCCCAGCAATGTCGTGCCATCGGTGGTGACGATGTCGTTGCCCATCTGGTCGGCCAGCGCCGGATGCTCGACGGCGCGGATCACCTGCGTGGAATCGGCCGGCAGCACGATGTCGCCGCCGCGATAGTTCCGCACGATCTGCGGCTTGACGTTTTTGCCGGTGCAGTCGGGCGAGGTGTCCATATGCGAGCAGAAACAGATCACCGGCACTTGCTTGTCGGTATTCGCAGGAATCGTCGCGTAGACATAGCCGTGCGCGTCGAGATGGGCGTCACGCAGTCCCATCGCCTGCAATTCGGAGGCAAGCAGGCGGCCCAGATCCTTTTGCTTCTCGGTGGATGGGCAGGTCGGCGAGTCCGCATCCGACTGGGTGTCGATCACGACATAGCGCAGGAAACGTTCAGTGACGGTATGCGTGAAAGAGAGCGACGAAGCCGACATGACGACCGGAGCAAGCTGAGAAACGGGAGGGCTCTATAACAGAAAAGCGCCATTCCGGGGCCGCTTGACGAGCCGGAATGGCGCTTCACGTCGAGAACAGAAAAGGCGTCTTAGACGACAAGAGTACCAGTATGTATGTAACTCAAGGATATCCTATTAGAAAATAAGTGGAATTTCACTTCGACTCCGAAAGTGTCACCGACTCTCTTCATATTTCCAATCCTTGGATATCGCGAAAGCGCCGGCGCCTCGATCACCTTAGCCGGTGATCGACCCTAGCACAGGGTCATCTTAAGGAATCGCTCCGTGAGGCAGACCCTCGACCTGTCCACCACAATCCGAAGGATTGGCGGACGGGCGGCCATCGCGGCTAAGCTGACCTTCACTCGTCGGCTTGTCCGCGGTCGATGGGCAACACGGGCCGGTCCAGCTGCTGCATCGTCATGCCGGCGGCGAAGGCGTTCCGCTGCCAACGGACGAACTGCTGCTTCAGCCGGTCGTTCTCAGTTGCGAATTCGTGGACGCGTTCTTCCAGAAATATGATCCGTTCTGCGTAGAACTCGTCAGTACCGGACTTGGGCTTCGCCCGTTTCGCCGCTTTGCCGGCTTTCGCGCGTGCCTCCGCCTCGTCGGCTCTTTCCTGTTCCAGCCGTCGCTTAGTGGCATCGAAAGCCGCCTGAGCGTGTTTGGCCAGACTTTGCCGTTTCCAGATGCCGCGCGGATATTTCTTCTGGACTACCCTGCGGACGTCCTCCCATTCGATTGTCGGACCGCGCCACGTGAGAATGGTCTTCCGGAGCCACTCCTTGATGCTCGGGGTGACGAGGAAGCGCGGCTCCGTAGGTTTCGGACGATTCGCCCGCGGACTCGGCGGCATTCGGCCGGCTCCCTTGGAGGGCGGCAATGAGTCAAGGATCCGCTTCGCCATCAATTCCGCCGGTGAAGGACTCGGAATTGACGGATAAGCCGATTCTGCCGGTTCGCCGAAGCTAAAACTCGACTGATGCGACACGACGCTCACACTCTACGGGCGGCTCTCAGAACCGCATGAATTTCCCGACGGTCTCCGCGATTTCCGGATCGCCGGTCTCGATGGACTCGGCAAAGGCGGGGAACGCGGCCAAGTGGTGGTCCTCGAATGGTCTCGACCCGAACCGCATGACCAGCCGCCCGACGGCAAAGGCCTGGTCCTTGGCGAGGCGAGCGGTAGCTCCGTCCCTGTCGGGATCTAGCGTCGCGAGCGCGTATTTCGTGATCGCGAAGGCGCGCGGGTCCATTCCCGTCATGCCAACGGGGGCGCCGTCCTGGGCGATCGTGACCGCCGAAACAGGCTCAAGATCGAGCAGGCTGTGCAGCACCGACAGCTGCTCCTCGGAGGGCCCGTCAAGCTGATCGATGGACCTAACCAATGACCGACGAGTATGAAGGTCGACCCGGAAGCCACGAGCATTCCTGAGCGATGGGACGGGGTCCTCAACGAGCGCGAAAGACTTGTCCGCACGCAAAATGATCTGAAGCAACTCCTCAAGCGTTTCCCAGCGGCTGTCTGCCGACGACAGGAGGTCCAAGTCGCCCTGGGTCCTGATCGCCATCGGCAGCATGGCGCCAGCGGAAGCTTCGTAGAGGGACATTGCGGCGCTGCCGATCACCATCAGCTTCGGCCCGAGCAGTTCGTTCGCGGCCAGTTCGCGCAACACGTCGCCGGCGATCGACTCCAACCGGCCGATCCGCAACGCCCGTCCCACCCGGATCAGCGGCTCGAGCTCCTGCTTCATTTCGGCGGCGGCCTTGTCGACCTCGGCGCGACCGCGGTCGAAGTCGGCCTTTTTCTTCTCGGTCACTGGCGACCTCCGGCCGAGCGAGTTCATCTGCTTTTTGCCGGTGACCGGATCGGTCCAGTAGGTCGTGAGGTATTCGTGGGCCCCGACCGTCTTCCAGCCCATGGCACCCCGAAACTGCTCCTGCAGCGTCATGACGAACTCGTAGCGATCCCACATCTCCCGGGCATCTTCGAGATGCCGGATCTGGGCGCGGTCCATCGGGATGGGTTCGAGGTTGGACATGGGCTTCTACCTTGTCGACAATTATATCATTTTCGGTAGAAAATTCAAGGTTCGCCTAAGGGATCTCTTGAAACTTGCGGTCATTTCAGATATTTCAGATGTTGTTTGAGGAGGCAGCCATGCCACTGGTGAAGGTGATCGAAAGCATTGACGAGGGCGTCCGCCAGCAGGCGGACCGGCTCCATCGTCAACTGCAAGACGCGATCGGAAGCGAGAGCGTTACGCTTCGCCTCGAAGGCCAGATGATCCAAATCTTCCGGGACGTCACCGCCATGATGGAAAGGGTCGCCGGATTTGCGATGGCCCCTCTAGCGGATGAAATGACCCCCGAACAGGCCGGCAAGATCCTGGGCATCTCCAGACCGCTGGTGGTCCGGCGGATGGACGACGGTCGTCTTCCGTTTCGATACGAGGGCGCCCATCGACGTTGCAAGCTCGTCGACGTCATCAAGCTGAAGGCGATCGAGGACAAGCAGGCGGAGACTTTGCGGGAGTTGGCCGGGATGGACGAAGTTGACTACCAGCCCACCCCGAAGCTCTGAGGTCGCGCTCGTCGACGCGAACGTCCTGTTTCCCCATCACCCGCGCAACGTGCTGGTGACGCTGGCGGTCGAGCGCGTTTTCGAAATGCGCTGGACCGGCTCCATCGAACGCGAATGGACCAACGCTCTGCTTCGCGAGCAGCCCAACCTCAAAAGGGAAGCAGCGCTCGCGACCGCTCGGAAGATGAACGCGGCTCTTCCGGATGCCGGCGTGACTGATTTTGCCAAGCTCGAAGTCAACTTTCCGAAGACCGATGCCAAGGACCGGCATGTCGCGGCGGCCGCGGCGCGGTGTGCGCCGAGCACGCTCATCACCTGGAACGTGCGCGATTTCAATAAAGCCGAGCTCGCCGCCCATGACATCCAGATCTCCGACCCGGATACTTTCCTGTGCCAGTTATTCGACGCCGACCCGGAAGTCGTTTTCGCCGGCACTCAAAGAGCGTTCGGTTTTCTCAGGAGGCAGTTGGGACATCCGACGTGGAAGGAATATCTCGATATTCTGGGCCACAACAATCACCTGAAGAAATTCGCCGAGAGACTGAGGTCGTGCGGCTTCGGAGACGATCCGCCGGAGGATGACAGCGATCCCAATCCCGTTCCCTAATACTCAGCATGGGACGGCAAAACCTCTGTTCAGGCTCACCAGGGATCAATGAAGACCCCGGAACCTCCCTCCCGCTCAAGACCCTGGCGCCGCCGTGCTCGCGCGCAAGGGCATCCACGCCTTCGGCGCGGACCCTCCCTTGCGCGCTGCGCGCGTCGTCACCGGACGGGTCGCGTGAGGGCGGCTCCGGGGATCAATCAAGCAAGATGCCGGGGAGCCCCAGGAGTTTTCGGGATTACGGCCATAGCAAGCCCGTTGTCCTGAGTTCGGCAGCGGGAGGCTTCGCCACGACGGCGCCGAAGACGCTGCGGTCACCGACGAGGACGACCTGCTGTTCAGCGCGGGTTATGGCGGTGTAGAGCCACGAACGGTCGAGCACCCGACTGGGATAGATTGGGACGACGACACGCCTTGCGCTCGATCCCTGGCACTTATGGCAGGTGACGGCATAGGCAAGGTCGAGGTCGACCAGGTGTTCGTCACCCAACGTCTTGGGCTCGGTATCGCCGTCGAACAGAGCTTCGACCGTGTGTTCGGCGAGATTCCGTTGAACAGTCCGGCACGGTAGTCGTTGCGGCCGAAGATGACCGGCTCGCCGACCGAGAAGCGGCGACCGAAAAAACCCGTCAGCTCGGCGTGGCCAGCCGTCACGTAACGTCGGTGGAAACGCTCGTTGATGCTCTCGACGCCGGCGGCGCCGGCGATCGTCGCGGTGACCACCAGCACGTCTCGAGGCTCGCCGAGTTGCGCGATCACGCCGTCGAGCGCCGGTGCGATGCCGGCCAGGTCGGCATCGATAAACGAAATGCCGGACGCCGGCCCGGCGAATTCCGAGAACGCGGGAATGCCGCCGGAACGAATGGCGGCGGCCGCCGTCGGAATTCCCGTTGCCGCAGCCTGCCGGTGGACCTGCGTCAGCCGCAGCGTGATGGAGGGGTCCTTGACCAGCTTGTGAAACACCAAGCCGAAGCCGATCGGAGGCAACTGGGCTTCGTCGCCGACAAGAAGGAGGCGACTGCCGGCCACAAGGCGCTTCGTGACCGAGTGGACCGTCGGCAGATCCACCATCGAGGCCTCGTCGATGACGACCAGCGTCTTGTCGGTGATCAGGCTCAGGATCTTGAGCTTTGCCTGGATCTTCGCGGCTTCGCTCTCCGAAGAGTCAGGATCGGCAAGCGCCATCTCAAGCTCGTCCCGCTCGGCCAGTTCAGCCAGCGTTCGGGTAAGCGTCTTGGCCAGGCGCCCAGTCGAGCGCGACAGCCGCAAGGCCGCCTTGCCGGCCAGGGCACACAACAGGACGTCGCCACCGAAATGGACCCACAGATCGCAGACCACTTTGCAGGTGTGAGTCTTGCCGGTGCCGCCGCCGCCCACCAGGCACGCGAGGGGGCGCGACATCATGCCGACGGCGGCGGCGCGCTGTTCGTCGCCCAGAGACCTGTGTGGCCCGGCGAGGTCAGCCAGCATCTCGGACCAGCGGCTGGGGCTCCGGGCGCCCAGACGAGACTCCAGCGGCCTCTGGGACAGGGTCCCGAGCCTGGCGACGAGGTCCTCCTCGAGGCCGGCGGCTCCCGGGGCTCTCATCAGGCTTTCAGTGCGCACCACGGCGCCGTTGGTCACCGCCGCGGCGAGAGCCGTCTCAACGACACGACTGTCCGGAGAGGCAGCCAGCAGAGCCGCAAGATCGGCCGCGAAGTCGCTGACCTCAACCGCCGTGTCACCGCGGCGGAGCATCCGTTTGACGGCTTCGTCGGCTGCCCCGACATGGCGCCGCGCATCGATCATCGGGTCGAACCCGTCCTCGCGCAGGAGACGTCGGCCCAGTTCGTCCATCTGTTTCCACGAAACCAGCGGGACCATGACGTACGGATTGGCGGCCAACACCTCGACGGCCGCGGCGCCGAACACCCGTTGCAGGCGACGGACCACCTTGATGTCGCGCACGCCCTGCTGATTCAGCCACGAAACCAGCGCAGCCTCACCCTGGGCCGCCTGCCAGGCCGACGTGACAAGCACCGCAAGACGCTGCCCGAGGACAGGCTTGTCAGGCGACATGATGACCGCGATCTCATCCAGCATGTCGTCGGTCGACAGCATCTCGGCCAGGTTCTCGCCGAACGCTTCCCAGAGCCGGCCGGCGCGCGTCGGGCCCACCCCGGGCACGTGGCTCGCCAAGAACTGCTTGATCAGATGCCCCGACGACAGAATGCGCCGTCCGGCTCTGGCCGCGACCTGCGGACCGAACGACGTCTGCTGGACTTCGCCCTCGATCTCCCAGGTGTCGCCCGCGGCGGGAATGCCGAGCAGCCGATCGAAATTGGCGCGTACGCGCAATTGCCTCCGGCCGCCGCGGCCGGTTTCCTCCGCCACAGTCCCGGCAAAGATGATGCCGTACGGCTTCTCGGAGACGATGCCGTCGACCGTGATCCTCATCGACGCACCGCGTTGGTCCGCAGCACCTGGCCGGTCTCCTCGAACATCCTCACCTGCTCGCGCAGGCTCTCGATAGTGCGTCGCTGTTTTTCGATGACCGACGCCTGTTCCGCCACCAGCTTCGACATCTCGCTGGCGCGCATATCCGTCCTGCGCATCCGGTCCGCAACTGCTTTGTCGAGCTCCTCGGACTGAAGTCGGCCGCCGATCGGTTTCAGCTTCTGCTCTATCGCGACAGCGTTGATGGCCGATCGCAGCTCGCTCTTCTTGAAAAGATGCTGCTCCTGCGACTGCGGGCGGCCCAGTGCGGCCGTGATCGCCCGAACATTGACCTTGCCATCCGACGTCGACGGAAGCGTCGGCATGCGCTCGCCGTCCTGGTCCAGCCAGGCCTGCGCGCGCTGGTCGAGGTATCTCTCGAGGTCTTCGAGAAGTTCGGGAAGGATCGACTTGCTCACAACAGATCACTCCGTGGCGACGTGATGGTCGGCGTCGCGTCACCAACGCCCTTGCGGACGCAAGCGGGCCATTCAGACCTGAACAACCGTTCCGACCGGGATTTCTCGGTTCTCGTGGACTGCGACGGTTTTCTTCAGTCCTGCGACCATTTTCTCGTTGTGCGCCACCCAATCGCTGGCGCCGTAGGTGCCTTCGTCCATCTCGGCCTTCGCCTGCGCCAGCATCGCTTCATGTTCGGCCAACAGACGTTCGGCGCGGGCCTTATGGACTTCGTTTCCTTTGATGATCAAGTGGTCGCCGCAACTGGCACAGGATCCGTGCTTCGGGCAGGGCGCGAGCGACCAGTCCTGGATGCAGGCTCCGATGTCGGTCAGGTGGGCGGTGTTGATGCGGGCCTGGATGAATTCCCCCCGCTCCGCCGGCGGGAGCTTCTCGATCGTCTCGGGCAGCGAGCCGCGCATGGCGCCAGTGTTGAGCATCTCCCGCATGCGCTTCATCAGCTGCCGGCCGTCGGTGTGGTCGTAGGCAGCGTTCTGTTCGATGCGCTTGCGGCCGCTCCAGCGGGCGATGTCGAACTCGGAGAGTTCGCCATCCTTGGCGATCGTATTCAGGTAGTGCCGGAAGGCGTGGCTAGTGATGGAGTATGGCTGTCCGTTGGCGTCCAGGATTCCTAGCCGCTCGAAGACCGACTTATAGCGGCTGCCCGTCGACAAGAAGCAGCCGATCGAAGCGTCCGAGACGAAGGTCACGATCGAGGACATGTCCGGCATGCTTTGTGAGAAAAAGTGCCTCGGGACCAGGAGCAGGTATTTCGAAAGGCGTTGAGGAAAGGCTGGCGGGAGCCGCGGCTGCAAGCGCAATACCGCTGCTTCGAGATCCGCCAGCACGCACCAGTGGCGCCGACCCCGTTTGCTGACGGCGACCTTGTTCGCGTTAAGCCAATATCTGGCTGCGCTATCGCTACCAAGACCGAGAGCTGCAGCCACGTCCTCCATCGTCAACTGCGTCGATGGGTCGGCCAAGCGGAACGGCTCGGCGAGGAAGGCCCGTCCCGGATGACGCTCCATCCAGAGCGCAACATTCCGGGTCGGTTGGGTGATCCGGAGGATGTCTGCCATCGCCCTTTCGGCCACTTCCACCATTTTCGGAGGCACCCACTTGATGGTGTCATCAGCGCCTTTCGATCCGTGGTGGGCGAAGCCGAGGGCGTTGAGCGTTTTCCCGGTCTTTGGATCGGTTGCGGTTTGCCGTCTGATGCAGTTGGCCAACATCATCAGGGCTTCGTTGATACGCCATGGCGCGCACAGCAGGATTTCGATGATGGCGGCGGGCAAGATATCGT
Source organism: Bradyrhizobium erythrophlei (assembly GCA_900129675.1). Classification (GTDB taxonomy): domain Bacteria; phylum Pseudomonadota; class Alphaproteobacteria; order Rhizobiales; family Xanthobacteraceae; genus Bradyrhizobium; species Bradyrhizobium erythrophlei_A. The sequence goes on from FSRD01000001.1 coordinate 7,169,392, forward strand.
GGTCGTCGCCCTTTTCCCTGACGATGTCGCTCATCGCGATGACCGCGTCGATCAGTTCTTCGGAGGGCATCTTGCTGGCGCGCTTTTTCCGACTTTTCTCATCACTTTTCGCGTCGTAGCGCTGACGCGGATACGGGTTCTTGAACACGATCGGCGCCTTCGTCAGAGCATGTTTGTTGACGAAGGCGGCAATCGCCCACAGCTCCTGGCCGAGAAGGTAGCGGTAACCCGGGGAGGTATTTTTGAGGGCCATGGCGGCCGACTCGAAGTCGTCCGACGTCAGCCTGATCGGGTCGAACCCGCGGTTCTCGAGCGTTTCGTAGAGGTGCCGCGCAGCCTGCAAGATCTTTCTGTATAGGGCGGCCCCCGATGGTCTGGCGTGCTCCCTAAGCGTGAACATTGCCTTCACCAGATTTGCGAACGCCGGCTCGAACGCCACCCGTCCTTCCATGCTACGGGTCTCGCGCTCGGTGACGCGAGTGAAGAACAGCTGATGGGTCTGGTTGCCGTCGGAGGGGCGTGCCCGCTTGACATCTGTGAGGTCCCAGACAGGAGCATCGAAATTCACCGTCGGGCCGAAGACCTGCAGCGAGCGGGCTCGCTCGACGAGCAGAGCGAGCGAAGTCTCGGCGTCGAGCAGCCGGCGATCGGGGAGGACGTGGACGTTCATGCCGGCATTGCCTCGCAGGCGCTGACGACCTCGGCAACGGCGAGGATGGTGGCGTCGTGGATCCCGACGATCTGCGGTTCCAGGCCATCCTTCTGCTTGCGCTCGCGGTCGGCGCAGAGCCAATCCAGCACCTCGCGGTGCGGGCCGTCCTTCCAGGGTTGGAATTTCACGCAGGTGTAGCAGGAGAACGGGGCGAAGAGGCCGCACCGGCCCGACCCGCAGGTGCCGAGGTTGCCAGCCTTCTCGGGCAGGCGGTCGGGATGTCGGTTGTACCAGGGAATTCGCTTGGCGAGATTGTCGCCGTTGACCGCTTCGCGTTCGGAACGGACGATCCTGCCCATGAAGGCGTCCGCGATCGGGGCGAGGCGCATCGCAGTCGCTGCGTCGAGCCGGAAGACTTGGCTCGCGCGGCTCTCGAAGTACGCCTGCACGCTGCCAAGATCGGAGTGATCGAGCATCACCGCTAGTTCGGATGGCGTGGCGCCTTCCTCAACGGCGCGGGTGCCGTACGTCCGCCGGAAACGCCGCATGTTGACGACAAGGGGTTTACCGGTTCGGTGCGAGACGATTCCGAGTTTGTCGATCGCGCGCTTCACCGCGATGGTGATCTCCTCCGGACTCATATGCATGGCGAATTCGCGCAGGGGGCCGGCCAGCTTCTCCGTGTCGGGTTTGAACCGTCGGAAAAGGGGAAACGCGCACCCTTCGGCCCAGCGCTGCTGCGCGCGGTGCGCATGGTTCTCCAGCACCAACCGGTTGACCCACGCGCCGATCTCGTCGTTGAGCATCTTGGGATGAGACTGCTCGCGGAAGTAGGTGTCGCCTTTCTTGATCCTCGGCAGGTCGAAACGCGCGTGAATGCGGCCGGTGTCTTCTTCCTTCAGAGGCCTGTAATCCTCCTCGCGCGCCAGGGCGTAGGCGAGCGGATTGGCTCCGAATGCGACTGCGAGCCAGGCGAGCGTGTTTTCCATGGTCGTCAGGCGCTCGGGACCGAGTGCACGCAGCCTCGTCGTGATCGCGATGAACTCGAGCTCGTCGAACGCACCCTTGACTGGATCCTGCGTGCGGACGGCGCGGCCGTGCTCGTTGCCGGGGATCTTCAATTCCCGGATCCGCGCGGCAATTTCCTCCGGAAACCGTTTCATCCCATTGTCGGCGCACCAGCAGTACCAAGCCCGGATGTAGTGGAGCCGGTAGTGCGCGAAGTTCTCGACATGTCGAAGGTCGCTGATCAGGCGCTCGCCGAGAATGCCGCCGCTCGCATCAAGTTCGCGGAAGTGCTGCGAACGATTCAGGTAGCAAAGCGCATGGAATGTATTCTGCACGTTGTCGACCGACGATACCTTGATCTGGTCGGCGATGAACTTCGCCACGGCCTCAAGCATCGCGGTCGAGCGGAATTCGAGCTTCCGGAAGTTAAGCCTGACCCGGTCCACGGCGTGGTTGAGCGTCCAAACCCAGTCAGTCGCATCTACCTTGAAGCCGGCGCGGTCGATGATCGTGCCTTGGCTCGGAAAGGAGGGGGCCATTGCGACGGAATGGATGGCGGGATCAGCCATTTGCACGCCCTCCCGTCGCCTTGTCCTGCATGGCCATGGCGATCTGGTTGCCCTTCCGACGGAGGCGACGACGCTGGTATTTGAGGCTGGTCTCCGAGGTCGGCGTCCAGCCGCTCTGCTGGTTGACCACGGACTGCTCCGTCGCCGGACTGAGGCCGATCTCCTCGGCGGCGTCGCCCATGCGGTCCTTGTTGGTGCGGCGAAGCATGTGCGGCGAGAAGTCCTCCGGCAGCCCAGGCACTTTCTTGCGAAGGCGTTCGTACATCCACACGACCGAGCCGATCGAAAGCGGAGCTCCCTCCTAGGAGAAGAACACGTACTTGGACTTCTTCGCGCCCGGGTAGGTGGGGCGGTGCTTGACCATGTAGTCGTGAAGGATCGCAGCCGTATCGGCGCGCAGCGACACCGGATGAGCAAGCGTCTTGTTGCGAGGCTCCTGGGCGCGCGGATCGTCCGGATCGTCTTGGACCCGCGGCACGAAGACGTAGGGGTCGTCGGTGTTGAGATGCAGGTGATGACCGGCCAGGGTCAGCGGGGCGGACCGGCGCAGTCCGGCGTGGTAGAGCCGCCAGAGCGCCTGGTTGCGGATCTGATTGCGCTTGTTGAACGGATTGGTCGGGTAACCGGGCGTGATGGCGTCGAGGAAGGCGCGTTCGGTCTTCTCATCCATGCCCTCCTTTGAGGTGTTCTTGCGCACCATGATCTTGCCGACCAGCCGCCTCGGCAGGGCGTCCAGCCGACGCCGCGCTTCCGGCAGCCGTTCGTCGCGTAGCGACATGCGGTCGATCACGGGGTTGGTGCGCCAGACGATGTAGTTGCTCACGGCGGTCAAACGGCTCTTCCAGTGCGCGTTCTTGACGGTCTCCTTCTCATCGGAGGATCCGCGACCATGCGCCTCGGAATTGCGCAGTTTCCTGCGCAATTCATTGCGCAGGTCCGCGATCTCCTCCTCGCGGAAGAGTTCGAGGCTTTCGATCCTCGCGTCGACGTCGATCCTGAGATTGCCGCAGACGTTGTGGAAGACACAGATGGCGCTCATGTACGCATGCATCGCCGAGAAGCTGATGCCTCTCTCGCGGATGGCGATCTGGCAGTACAAGTTCGGCCACCAGACCGGCATGCCGTCGGCGGCGACAGTCAGCACAAAGCGTTCACCGGTCTCCAGGCGCAGATGCTCTGTGCGGAAGGGTGTCTTCTCGGCCAAGGTTCGTTTCCGGGTTGTTCCCGGTTTGAACCTCTCAGCTCTGTGCGAAAATGTATCGTTGCAAATTTTTCGTGGTTAACGAGAACGAGAAAAGCTAAGAAGTGCCTGCAGGACAGGCGCTTCTTGTATTTTCGGTGACAAATCGCGAAACTAGTATCTGATTTTCGGATTTCGGTGACATCCGAAAATGAAGAAACCCGCTATTTCCTCAAGAAATTAGCGGGTTTCCGGCTATTTTGGTGACAGTCCTAAAACTAGAACACTAGACGGCTTCCTTGAGTTCCTTGGCCGCACGGAAGGCAACCTTCTTGCTGGCCTTGATGTGGATCGCTTCGCCGGTGGCGGGGTTACGGCCCATGCGGGCGGCGCGCTTGCGGACCTGGAGGATGCCGAGGCCGACGATGCGGATGCGCTCGCCCTTCTTCAGGTGCTTGGTGATCATGGTGACCACGTCGCTCAGGATGGACTCGGCCTGCTTCTTCGACAGTTCCTGATCCTCGGCGATCGCCGCCGCCAGGTGCTTCAGCGTAACGGTGGCTGGGGTCGCTGCTTTCTTCGCCATATCTGGCCCTCCTCGTGGTTGATGGCTTTGGAACGTATTCGAGCGGAATGGGTACCGGTTCGCGCGCGTAAAACACGTCAAATGGAGGCCTGGCGCCAAGGTTCTGATGCAATCAGAACGGAGCGGACGCCAGGAAACCAAGACGTATCAGGCCTTAAATGATTCGGGTGGCGACTGACTACGCTGATTTGCCTGAAAATAGGCCATTATTTGCATCGGCGTCGCAAAAAGGCCCTGATAGCGCGGGGATTCGCAACGTCCTTGACTAAGCCGGGGCAGGCCTTTATGCCCTCCCTTCTGCGCGGATCAGTGTCTGATTTCGGCATCCGCGGGAGTAGCTCAGTTGGTTAGAGCGCCGCCCTGTCACGGCGGAGGCCGCGGGTTCGAGTCCCGTCTCTCGCGCCATTTTATCAATGGCTTAGATCCAGACGGCTTGGTTCCAGTCTGCCAGATACCGCCCAACAAAAAGGCCGCCCGGAGGCGGCCGTTTTTATTTCAACCAAGTCTGGTGGCTTAGCGGATGGTCGAAACATCCGAGCTCGTGACCGCCACCGGCTTGCCCGCCTTAATGACGTGGGTGCTCTGGGCGGTCTGGGTGAAATCCGCGTTGGAGCGTGCCGAGATACCAAAACCCGCCACCGCGATGCCGGCCACGAGGGCGACGACCACGATCTTCAGGTGGGTCGAACGGTCCGCTGAATGAATTGAGTGGTTCATGTGATGCCTCCGAGGCGTCTATGCGCCGTCTGTTGGCAACGGTGTACGCCCGGTCTGTTTCGGGATGGTTTCGTGGTTTCCGCAAAATGGTTTCGTGGATCGGCTGGATCGGTTTCGTCCCCGGCTTGCGGAGCAGCCAGGTTCGGCTGAAACTGCGGCCAGGCGCGGAACCGCGTCCGGGAGAAAAACAATAATGAAAACAACGACGATGACCCGCCGGGGTCTGCTGGGTGCGGCTTCCGCCGCCTGGGCCAGCACCATCCTCGGCAAGCCCGCCAACGCAGCGGCCGAGTTCGACTTCAAGCTCGGCGTTAATACGCCGGAAACCCATCCACTGACGATTCGCCTGACCGAAGCGGCCAAGGCGATCGGTGCGCAGTCGTCCGGGCGGCTGAACGTCACGGTGTTCGCCAACAGCCAGCTCGGCGGCGATCCCGAAATGCTCTCGCAGGTCCGCGCCGGCGGCATCGAGTTGCTGGCGGCGCCAAGTCTCACACTGTCCACGCTGGTGCCGATGTCGGGCCTGCCGAGCATCGGTTTTGCATTCGGGTCCTATGACCAGGTCTGGGCGGCGATGGATGGCGGCGTCGGCGACGTCGTGCGCGAGGCCATCGGCAAGACCGGGCTCGTGCCGATGAAGAAGATCTGGGACAACGGTTTTCGCCAGATCACCTCGTCATCGAGCCGGCAGCTCACCGGCGTCGAGGACCTCCGGGGTTTCAAGATCCGCGTTCCCGTCACCGCGCTGCTGACGTCGCTGTTCTCAGGCCTCGGCGCGCTGCCGTCGAGCATCAGCTACAGCGAACTCTACTCGGCGCTGCAGACCCACATCGTCGAAGGCCAGGAGAACCCGCTGGCGCAGGTCTCGACCGGCAAGCTCTACGAGGTGCAGAAATACTGCGCGCTGTCGAACCATTGCTGGAGCGGCTACTGGATCGTCGGCAATCGCCGCGCGCTATCGGCGCTGCCGCCGGATCTGCTCGAGATCGTCAACAGCCATTTCGACGCCGCGGCGATCAAGGAGCGCGCCGATCTATTGGAGATGGAGCGCTCGCTGCAGGCCGAACTCACCGGCAAAGGTATGACCTTCAACAAGCCCGATCCCGTGCAGTTCAGGGCGGCGCTGGTAAAGGCCGGCTTCTACGCGCAGTGGCAGAAGACCTATGGCGCGGAAGCCTGGGCGCAGCTGGAGAAGTATACGGGCAAGCTGACGTAAGGCCGGATCACGCAGCCCGCTGGATATCGGCGCGGATTGTCCGCGCCGCCCATACGAACAGCAGCGCGCCGAGCGTGGTCGTGACCGCCGCTGACAGCAGCGAGTAACGCACCGCATTGGCGCCATGGTCGTTCTTCAGCGCGTCGTTGATCACGCCGACAACCAGCGGGCCGACGCACGCGCACTTTTCTGGGGATATCGGTGGCATCGGTCACGGGATGCCAGTAGCGGCGGAGCAGTTCGCCCATCGGCGTGCCGCGGCCGACCGACGTCAGTTCGGTCCGCGTCGTGGATGGCTTCATGGCGTAGGCGGTGCCGAGGTCGCGATCCCGCTGGGTGATATTCACTGCCATTTCCTCCCGCCACGGCTTGGCGCCGCGATGGTGCTCGCCAACCTGCTCAAGCGCGGCGCGATCCTGCGCTACAAGCGCCTTGCCGGTCTTTCGTCGGTGGAATTCGGCCTGGTGGCCTCGCTCGGGCGCCATCCGCCGATGAGCGTGGTCCGGCTGGCGGAAGCCGTCGGCATGGACAAGGGGCAGATCAGCCGGGCGCTGGCCGGACTGGTGTCGCGCAAGCTGGTCGCCAAGGCGGTCAACCCGAAGGATAACCGGGAGACCCTGGTTTGCCTGACCAAGGCAGGTCTCGCCGCGCATGACGCGATCGTGGCGGGTGCCCAGGAGCGCAACCGGCGCCTGCTGGAACAATTGAGCCAGGACGATCTGGATTTGCTGCTCGGGCATATCGATCGCCTGACCGAGAGGGCTGCCCAAATGCTCGCCGCGGAGGGAGAAAGATTTGAACTGACGCGCCGCCCGGAATCCGGGCACCTAATGGCCGGAAATGCGTTGGTTTGTGGAGGCCGGAACGCGCCGCATTTTCGGGTTATCCCGGTTGCGGGAAAGGCGGGCAGACCGTCAAAATAGCTTGTCTTGCGCCCTCTGTTGCGCTGCGCTAAGCCTCAAGAATAATTCCAATCAACGAATCTGCGGCGCTCCGAAACCGCAGGAAAAGGCACCGCCGATGACCGGCATCCTGCAGAATTATCTACCACTTGTGGTGTTTATCGGCGTCGCAAGCCTGATCGGTCTGGCGCTCCTGATTGCCCCGTTCCTCGTCGCGTTCCAGCAGCCGGATCCGGAAAAGCTCTCCGCCTATGAATGCGGATTCAACGCTTTTGACGACGCCCGCATGAAGTTCGACGTCCGCTTCTATCTGGTGGCGATCCTCTTCATCATCTTCGACCTCGAAGTGGCGTTCCTGTTCCCGTGGGCGGTCGCGTTCGGAAAGCTCGGCGCCACCGGCTTCTGGTCGATGTTCGTTTTCCTCGCCGTCCTCACCGTCGGCTTTGCCTATGAATGGAAGAAAGGCGCGCTCGAATGGGATTGAGCCCCGCAGCCACCGCGCAGGGAACGTCTCCGGTGATCGCACCGGCAGCGACCGGCATTTTGGATCCCTCGACCGGCAAGCCGGTCGGCGCTACCGATCCGTACTTCCTCGAGGTCAATCACGAACTCTCCGACAAGGGCTTCTTCGTCGCCGCGACTGACGATCTGATCACCTGGGCGCGCACCGGCTCGCTGATGTGGATGACCTTCGGTCTCGCCTGCTGCGCGGTCGAGATGATGCAGGTGTCGATGCCGCGCTATGACGTCGAGCGCTTCGGTTTCGCGCCGCGCGCTTCGCCGCGGCAGTCCGACGTGATGATCGTCGCGGGCACGCTGACCAACAAGATGGCGCCGGCCTTGCGCAAGGTCTACGACCAGATGCCGGAGCCGCGCTACGTGATCTCGATGGGGTCGTGCGCCAATGGTGGCGGCTACTATCATTATTCCTACTCGGTCGTGCGCGGGTGCGACCGCATCGTGCCGATCGACATCTACGTGCCCGGCTGCCCGCCGACGGCGGAAGCGCTGCTCTATGGCGTTTTGCTGTTGCAGAAGAAGATCCGGCGCACCGGCACCATCGAACGCTAAGGTTTTAGGCAATGGACGACGGCAAGCTCGACGCCTTGGGGCAGACGATCGTTAGCGCGCTTCCGGGCGCTGCGAGTGCGCACTCGGTCGCGTTCAATCAGCTCACGGTCACCGTGGATGCGACCAGGATCGTCGATGTCGTCAAATTCCTGCGCGACGATCCCGGCTGCCGTTTCGTCAGCATCATCGACGTCACCGCCGTGGATTATCCCGGGCGTGAAAAACGCTTCGACGTCATCTACCACTTCCTGTCACCGACGCTGAACGAGCGCATCCGCGTCCGCGCGGAAGCCGACGAGACCACGCAGGTACCGTCGATCATCGGCGAGTTTCCCGGCGCCGACTGGTTCGAGCGCGAGTGCTATGACCTCTATGGCGTGATCTTCACCGGCCATCCGGACATGCGGCGGCTGCTGACCGACTACGGCTTTGACGGCCATCCGCTGCGCAAGGATTTTCCGCTCACCGGCTTCGTCGAGGTCCGTTACGACGACCAGGAGAAGCGGGTGCTCTACGAGCCGGTCCGCCTCAACCAGGAATTCCGCAAATTCGATTTTCTCTCGCCGTGGGAGGGAGCTGATTATCCAGTCCTGCCCGGAGATGAGAGGGCGGGACCGAAGGCCTGACCATGAACGAGCAGAATCTCCGTAATTTTACCATCAACTTTGGGCCGCAGCATCCGGCGGCGCACGGCGTGCTTCGGCTTGTGCTTGAGCTCGATGGCGAAGTGGTTGCCCGCGTCGATCCGCATATCGGCTTGCTTCATCGCGGCACCGAAAAGCTGATCGAGCAGAAAACCTATCTGCAGGCGATCCCGTATTTCGACCGGCTCGACTACGTCGCGCCGATGAATCAGGAGCACGCGTTCTGCCTCGCCGCGGAAAAGCTGCTCGGCATCACGGTGCCGCGTCGTGGCCAGTTGATCCGCGTTCTCTACTGCGAGATCGGCCGCATCCTGTCGCACCTGCTCAACGTCACCACGCAGGCGATGGACGTCGGCGCGCTGACCCCGCCTTTGTGGGGCTTTGAAGAGCGCGAGAAGCTGATGGTGTTCTACGAGCGCGCCTCGGGCTCGCGAATGCACGCGGCCTATTTCCGCATCGGCGGCGTGCACCAGGACCTGCCGCCAAAGCTGATCGACGATATCGAGGCCTGGTGCGACCCGTTCCTGCAGGTCGTGGCCGATCTTGAAACCCTGCTTACGGGCAACCGCATCTTCAAGCAGCGCAACGTCGACATCGGTGTGGTCTCGCTGAAGCAGGCCTGGGAGTGGGGCTTTTCCGGCGTGATGGTGCGCGGCTCGGGCGCTGCCTGGGATCTGCGCAAGGCGCAGCCTTACGAATGCTACGCCGAGATGGATTTCGACATTCCGATCGGCAAGAACGGCGATTGCTACGACCGCTACTGCATCCGCATGGAAGAGATGCGCCAGTCGGTTCGCATCATGAAGCAGTGCATCGCCAAGCTGCGCGCGCCGGATGGCCAGGGCCCGGTCGTCGTCGAGGACAACAAGATCGCGCCGCCGCGCCGTGGCGAGATGAAGCGCTCAATGGAAGCGCTGATCCATCACTTCAAGCTCTATACCGAAGGCGTCCACGTGCCGGCCGGCGAGGTCTACGCCGCGGTCGAGGCGCCGAAGGGCGAGTTCGGCGTCTATCTGGTCGCCGACGGCTCCAACAAACCCTACAAGTGCAAGATCCGGGCGCCGGGCTTTGCGCATTTGCAGGCGATGGATCACATCTGCCGCGGCCATCTGCTGGCCGACGTCTCGGCCATTCTCGGTTCGCTCGACATCGTGTTCGGAGAGGTCGACCGGTGATGGCGCAGGCGCCCATCCAGTTCGATCGCGCTTCAGGGGCTCTCGAAGGAGCCAACCTGTGGGAGCGGACGGCTGCGCTGGCGTTGTCGACCGGCTCGAAGATCGCGTCGCATTTCTCGCATCGCGGCTACAACATTTGCGCCAATCTGTTGCGCAGGACGCTGCCCGAGCGCGATATCGACATCAAGCTCAATTCGGACGCGAGCTTCGCGTTTCCCTATGGCGACGGTTACTGGAGCAAGCTGCTCAACCGCACCTTCTGCTATGAAGACGAACTGGAATTGCTGTTCCGGGATTCCGCCGATGTCGACTACACGCTGCTCGATTGCGGCGCCAATTACGGCTACTGGTCGGTATTGGTGTCGAGCGCGCCCTACGGTTCGCACAAGGCGATCGCGATCGAGCCGTCGTCACAGAATTTTGCCAAGCTCGCGAACAACGCCAAAATCAACGGCAATCGCTTCGAAGTCATGAAGTGCGCGATCGGCGCCGCGAGGGGCACCGCGCGGCTGTCCGGCACCAAGCATGAGGCCCTATCGATCGCCGGCGAGGCCGCCGGCGGCGAGGAAGTGCCGGTCATCGCGCTCGACAATCTGATCGACGACGGCAAGGTCGCGGCCGACGGAAAATTCCTGATCAAGCTCGACGTCGAAGGCGTCGAGATCGAGGCCATGAAGGGCGGCGCGCGCCTCCTGCAGGGCGACGGCGTCGTCCTGTGCGAAGAGCACGGCAATGACCCGCAGCATACCGTGTCGCGCTACATCCTCGAACAGACCCCGCTGAAGCTGATCGTGCACGATCCGCGCAGCAATCGCCTTGAAACCGTGAGCGACCTCTCGATCCTCGATCGCATCAAGGTTTCATCCCACGTCGGCTACAACGTGTTCGGCACCGCAAGCGCATTCTGGCTCGACCGGATCAATGCGCTGAATGCGAACGCCGTGCGCCGTGCGCAATGAGAGACTGAACGATGTCCGTCCGCCGCCTTGCCCCGAAGGAATTGCAGCCCGCCAGCTTCACGTTTTCGGACGAGAATTTGGCGTGGGCGAAAGCGCAGATCGAAAAATACCCGGCCGGACGCCAGGCCTCGGCGGTGATCGCGATCCTGTGGCGGGTCCAGGAGCAGCATGAGGGCTGGGTTTCGGAAGCGGCGATCCGCGCCGTCGCCGACCTGCTCCATATGCCCTATATCCGCGTGCTCGAGATCGCGACCTTTTACACGATGTTCCAGCTGCAGCCGGTCGGCAAGCAGGCCCATGTGCAGGTCTGCGGCACTACGCCCTGCCGGCTGCGCGGCGCGGGCGACCTGATCGAGGTATGTCGGCATCGCATCAATCACGAGCCTTTCGAACTTTCGAAGGACGGCAATTTCAGCTGGGAAGAGGTCGAGTGCCTTGGCGCCTGCGTGAACGCGCCGATGGTGCTGATCTGGAAGGATACCTACGAGGACCTGACCAAGGAAAGCTTTGGCAAGGTGCTGGATGGTTTTGCGTCCGGCAATCCGCCGAAGCCGGGGCCGCAGGTCGACCGTCAGTTCTCGGCGCCGGTGGGTGGGCCGACCACGCTGAAGGAAACCACATGAGGCGTGACGGCACAGTGCAGGCGGACGGGCCGGGGAGGGCCAGCGCAATGAAGAACTGGCGCTACATCGCACTCCACACCGTGGCGGCCGCGGCGTTCATCTTTCTGCTGCAGCGCTACGTGCTGCATGCTTCGCTTGAATCCAGTCTGCTGTGGGCGCTGACCTTGGGCGGATGCGCCGCCGGTCTCGCTTACTCGCAGTCCAATCGCTGATCCCGGGAAGTTTGGTCATGCTCGACGACAAGGACCGCATCTTTAGGAATCTCTACGGCTTCCACGATTGGGGGCTGGAGGGCGCGCGCCGACGCGGCGCCTGGGACGGCACCAAGGCGATCATCGACAAGGGCCGCGACTGGATCATCAACGAGATGAAGGCCTCGGGGCTGCGCGGCCGCGGCGGGGCGGGATTTCCGACCGGGCTGAAATGGTCGTTCATGCCGAAGCAATCCACCGACGGCCGGCCGAGCTACCTTGTGGTCAATGCCGACGAGTCCGAGCCCGGCACCTGCAAGGACCGCGAGATCATGCGGCACGATCCGCATTTGCTGGTCGAGGGTTGCCTGCTCGCGAGCTTCGCGATGGGCGCGCATGCCTGCTACATCTATGTCCGCGGCGAATTCATCCGGGAGCGCGAGCACCTGCAGGCCGCAGTCGATCAGGCCTACGAGGCAAAGCTGATCGGCAAGGACAATATCAACGGCTGGCCGTTCGATCTCTACGTCGCGCATGGCGCCGGCGCCTATATCTGCGGCGAAGAGACCGCTCTCCTGGAAAGCCTCGAAGGCAAGAAAGGCCAGCCGCGGCTGAAGCCGCCATTCCCGGCCAATGTCGGTCTTTATGGCTGCCCGACCACCGTCAACAACGTCGAATCCATCGCGGTCGCGCCCGACATTCTCAGGCGCGGCGCAGCTTGGTTCGCGGCCATCGGCCGGCCCAACAATGTGGGAACAAAACTGTTTTGCATTTCCGGCCATGTCGAGCGCCCCTGCAACGTCGAAGAGGCGATGGGGATTCCGTTCCGCGAATTGATCGAACGCCATTGCGGCGGTATCCGCGGCGGCTGGGACAACCTCAAGGCCGTGATCCCCGGCGGCTCCTCGGTGCGCATGGTGCCGGCCGAGCAGATAATCGATACGCCGATGGATTTCGACAGCCTCGGCAAGCTGCGCTCCGGCCTCGGCACCGCCGCCGTGATCGTGATGGACAAATCGACCGATCTGATCCGGGCGATCGCGCGGATTTCCTATTTCTACAAGCATGAGAGCTGCGGCCAGTGCACGCCCTGCCGCGAAGGCACGGGCTGGATGTGGCGGGTGTTGACCCGGATGGCCGATGGCCGCGCCCACAAGCGCGAGATCGATATGCTGCTGGAGGTCACCAAGCAGGTCGAGGGCCACACCATCTGCGCGCTCGGCGACGCCGCGGCGTGGCCGATCCAGGGCCTGATCGCGCATTTCCGTCACGAGATCGAGGCGCGCATCGACCAATATTCGCACAAGGCCGATATCGACGATGTCGGCGTCCGCGATCCCGTAAACATGGTCGCGGCGGAGTAGGGCGATGACAGATCAACCGGACAGCATCGTGCTGGCGATCCTGAGCAGGATCGATCAACGCACCGAACGGATGGCTGAAGATATTCACGACTTGAAGACGTGCGCTACTTCCATGGAGGAGGGGCTGGCCGGCGTCAACCGGAGGCTGGACCGTTTGGATGGTCGCGTCGAGCGGATCGAGAAGCGCCTCGAACTGTCAGACGCAACGCATTGAGATGATGAAACCGATGTCGCAACCGAGCATTTCCTGGTGGCAGAGATACGGGACGCTGGCGCAGATGGCGCAGGCGACCGTGGCGCTGCTCGGCTTTGTTGCGATCCTGTTCCAGATCAACGAGATCCGCTCCAACAACCGCGCCGCCAGCGCGAGGACTGCGTTTCTGGGCTATACCGACCTCGCCTTCAAGAATCCGAAATTCTCGGCTCCCGACTACGATACGATCAAGGCCGGCAGCCGGGACGAGCGGGTTCAATACGAGAGCTTCGTCTCGTATTTCCTGTATGCCTGCGAGGAGACCATTGCAGCTTTCGCCGACAAGCGCGAATGGCAGGCCTCGTGCGACTACGACCTGAAGCCGCATCTGCCGTTCCTCTGTGAGAAGAACCAGGCGCAGCCCGCTTATCTCGCGACCTACGGCGCCGAAATCCAGCAATGGGTGAGGACGTCGATGAAGACCGCCAGCGTTACTCCACCAGATTGCAAGCTGGGAAAGACTTGAGACAGCAATGACCAAACTCATCGTCGATGGCAAAGAGATCGATGTTCCCGCGGAATATACGCTGCTGCAGGCCTGCGAGGCTGCCGGCGCCGAAATCCCGCGGTTCTGCTACCACGAGCGGCTGTCGATCGCCGGCAATTGCCGGATGTGCCTGGTTGAAGTGAAGGGCGGCCCGAAGCCGGTCGCAAGCTGCGCCTGGGCCGTTCGCGACTGCCGTCCCGGTCCCAAGGGCGAGCCGCCGGAAATCTCGACGCGTTCGCCGATGGTCAAGAAGGCGCGCGAAGGCGTGATGGAATTCTTGCTGATCAACCATCCCCTGGACTGCCCGATCTGCGACCAGGGCGGCGAGTGCGACCTACAGGACCAGGCGATGGGCTACGGCGTCGACACCAGCCGCTTTGCCGAGAACAAGCGCGCGGTCGAGGACAAATACCTGGGCGCGCTGGTCAAGACCTCGATGAACCGCTGCATCCAGTGCACGCGCTGCGTCCGCTTCTCCGCCGAAGTCTGCGGCGCGCCGGAAATGGGCGCGACCGGCCGCGGCGAGGACATGGAGATCACGACCTATCTGGAATCGGCGCTGACCTCGGAACTGCAGGGCAATCTGGTCGATATCTGTCCGGTCGGCGCGCTGACCTCGAAGCCCTACGCGTTCGCGGCGCGGCCCTGGGAACTCGGCAAGACCCAATCGATCGACGTCATGGACGGCGTCGGCTCGGCGATCCGGGTCGATACCCGCGGCCGCGAGGTGATGCGCATCCTGCCGCGCATCAACGAGGCCGTGAACGAGGAGTGGATTTCCGACAAGACCCGCCACGTCGTTGACGGCCTGCGCACCCAGCGGCTCGACCGCCCCTATATCCGCGAGAACGGCCAGCTCCGCGCCGCGTCGTGGTCAGAAGCCTTTGCCGCGATCGCGGCCAAGGCCGCGCGTACCGACGGCAAGCGGTTAGGGGCCATCGCTGGCGATCTCGCCGCTGTGGAGGAGATGTTCGCGCTGAAGGATCTGCTGGCGAAATACGGCTCGTCCAACCTCGCGGTGCAGGGCGCCGACGCCTTCGACGCCAAAGCCGGCCGCGCGTCCTACATCTTCAATCCGACCATCGCCGGCATCGATCAGGCCGACGCGCTCCTGATCGTGGGCTCGAACCCGCGCAAGGAAGCCGCCGTTCTCAACGCGCGGATCCGCAAGCGCTGGCGCACGGGTCAGCTCAAGATCGGCTTGATCGGCGCCAAGGCCGACCTGACCTATGATTACGCCTATCTCGGCGCGGGCACGGATTCGCTTGGCGAGCTCGCGGCCGGCAAGAATGCCTTCGCGGACGTGCTCAAGAACGCAAAGCATCCGATCGTCCTGGTCGGCGCCGGCGCCTACGGGCGGCGCGACGGTGCGGCGGTGCTGGCGCTCGCGGCAAAACTCGCCGCCGATCTTGGCGCGCTCAAAGACGGCTGGAACGGCTTTGCGGTGCTGCAGGATACGGCTTCGCGCGCGGGCGCGCTCGATATCGGCTTTGCCGCCGGGGCGGGCGGCCTGAACTCGGCGCAGATGACCACGTTCGGTATGCTCGATGTGCTGTTCCTGCTCGGCGCCGACGACATCAAGGCACCCGACGGTACCTTCGTCGTTTATATCGGCACCCATGGCGATCGCGGCGCGCATCGCGCCGATGTGATCCTGCCGGGCGCGGCCTACACGGAAAAGTCCGGCATCTACGTCAACACCGAGGGCAGGGCGCAGATCGCCAGCCGCGCCGCGTTCCCGCCCGGTGAGGCCCGCGAGGACTGGGCCATCGTCCGCGCGCTGTCGGACGTGCTGGGCAAGAAGCTGCCTTACGACTCGCTGCAGGCGGTGCGCCAGGCGCTCTCCAAGACTGCGCCGCATCTGATGCGGATCGACCAGATCGAGGCCGGTAGCCCTGAGGATATCAAGGCGCTGGCGGCCAAGGGCGGCAGCCTCGACAAGGCGCCGTTCAAGAACCCGGTCGAGGATTTTTACCTGACCAACCCGATCGCGCGCGCATCGGCGGTGATGGCGGAATGTTCCCGGCTGGCGTCCGGGCAAATGCTGACGGCAGCGGAGTGAGCGTGACCTGATGGCTGAATTCTTCGCAAGCTCGTTCTGGACCGGTTTTCTCTGGCCGCTGATCATCATGGTCGCGCAGAGCCTGCTGCTGCTCGTGGTGCTCCTGATCGCGATCGCCTACATCCTGCTCGCCGACCGCAAGATCTGGGCGGCGGTACAAATCCGTCGCGGCCCCAACGTCGTCGGTCCCTGGGGCCTGCTGCAATCCTTCGCCGACCTCTTGAAGTTCGTGCTGAAGGAACCGCTCATTCCCTCGGGCTCCAACAAGGGCGTGTTCCTGCTGGCGCCCCTGGTCTCGTGTGTGCTGGCGCTGGCGGCCTGGGCCGTGATCCCGATGAATCTCGGGTGGGTGATCGCCGACATCAATGTCGGCGTGCTCTATATCTTTGCGATCTCGTCGCTGTCGATCTACGGCATCATCATGGCCGGCTGGTCGTCGAACTCGAAATATCCGTTCCTGGCCGCGCTTCGCTCCGCGGCGCAGATGGTGTCCTACGAAGTCTCGATCGGTTTTGTGATCATCACGGTGCTGTTGTGCGCGGGCTCGCTCAATCTGTCGAGCGTGGTCGAGGCGCAGAATACGCATGGGTTCGCCAGCCTGATCGGCCTGCCGCAGCTGACCATCCTGAACTGGTATGTGTGGCCGCTGTTCCCGATGTTCGTGGTGTTCTACGTCTCGGCGCTGGCGGAAACCAACCGGCCGCCGTTCGATCTCGTGGAAGCCGAATCCGAACTGGTTGCGGGCTTCATGACCGAATACGGCTCGACGCCGTATTTGCTGTTCATGCTCGGCGAATATGTCGCGATCACCACGATGTGCGCCCTGGCGACGATCATGTTCCTCGGCGGCTGGCTGCCGCCGGTCGCACTGCCCCCGTTCACCTGGGTGCCCGGAATCATCTGGTTCGTGGTCAAGGTGTTCTTCATGTTCTTCATGTTTGCGATGGCGAAGGCGATCGTGCCGCGCTACCGCTACGATCAACTGATGCGGCTCGGCTGGAAGGTGTTCCTGCCGATGTCGCTGGCGATGGTGGTGATTGTGGCCGGCGTGCTGCAATTCGCCGGCATCGCGCCGAAGTGAGGTCGCCATGAGTGTCAATATCAACGCAACCGCCCGCTCGCTGCTGCTGTCCGAATTCGTATCGGCGTTCATCCTCGCCATGCGGTATTTCTTCAAGCCGAAGCCGACGCTGAACTATCCCTTCGAGAAGGGGCCGATCTCGCCGCGCTTCCGCGGCGAGCACGCGCTGCGCCGCTATCCGAACGGCGAAGAGCGCTGCATCGCCTGCAAGCTGTGCGAGGCGATCTGCCCGGCCCAGGCGATCACCATCGAGGCCGGTCCGCGCCGCAACGACGGCACCCGCCGCACCGTGCGCTACGACATCGACATGGTGAAATGCATCTATTGCGGCCTGTGCCAGGAAGCCTGCCCGGTCGATGCCATCGTCGAGGGACCGAATTTCGAATTCGCGACCGAGACCCGCG
Source organism: Bradyrhizobium erythrophlei (assembly GCA_900129675.1). Classification (GTDB taxonomy): domain Bacteria; phylum Pseudomonadota; class Alphaproteobacteria; order Rhizobiales; family Xanthobacteraceae; genus Bradyrhizobium; species Bradyrhizobium erythrophlei_A. The sequence continues at coordinate 7,186,536 of FSRD01000001.1, forward strand.
AGGAACTCTATTATGACAAGGCGAAACTGCTCGCCAACGGCGACCGCTGGGAGCGCGAGCTTGCGAAATCCATCGAACTCGATGCGCCGTACCGGTAAGGGGACGACATGATCCTTCCCGCGCTGTTCTTCTATCTGTTTGCCGGCGTCTGCGTGGCGTCGGCGGTGATGGTGATTGTGTCGCGCAATCCCGTGCACTCCGTGCTGTTTTTGATCCTGGCCTTCGTCAACGCCTCCGGCCTGTTCATCCTGATGGGCGCCGAGTTCCTGGCGATGATCCTGGTGATCGTCTATGTCGGCGCGGTCGCGACGCTGTTCCTGTTCGTGATCATGATGCTGGATGTCGATTTCACCGAACTGCGCTCGGGCTTTCTGGAATATCTGCCGATTGGTCTGGTGATCGGCGCGATCTTCCTCGCCGAACTGCTGCTGGTCGGCGGCAGCTGGGTCATCAATCCCGGCACCGCCAAATCCATCACGGCGGCGATCCCGACCAATGTCAGCAACACCGAGGCCCTCGGCCTCGTGCTGTATACGAAATACATCCATTACTTCCAGATCGCCGGCATGGTGCTCTTGGTGGCGATGATCGGCGCCATCGTGCTGACGCTGCGCCACAAGGCGAACGTCAAGCGGCAGGACATCAATGTGCAGAACGCGCGGACGCCCGAATTGGCCATGAGCGTGCGCAAGGTGGCCTCCGGCCAGGGCCTGCAGGACGCGGATGCGGCGGAGTGGGTGCAATGACGATCGGTCTCGGACACTATCTGTCGGTCGGCGCGATCCTGTTCACGCTTGGCATCCTCGGCATCTTCCTCAACCGCAAGAACATCATCGTCATCCTGATGTCGATCGAACTGATCCTCCTGGCCGTGAACATCAATCTGGTGGCGTTCTCGACCTTCCTCGGCGACATCGTCGGTCAGGTCTTCGCGCTGCTGGTGCTGACGGTGGCCGCGGCGGAAGCGGCGATCGGTCTGGCGGTTCTGGTGGTGTATTACCGCAACCGCGGTTCGATCGCGGTTGAAGACGTCAATCTGATGAAGGGCTAGGCAGCGCTATGGTTCAGGCAATTGTTTTCCTGCCGCTGCTCGGCGCCATTCTCGCGGGGCTGATCTCGATCTTCGGCGCGCATGCGCGCAATCCGAGCGGGGATATGGTCGAGCATCACGACGACGCGCACGGGGCGGACGCCCATGCGTCTGATGCCCATGACGACCATGGCGATGACGATCACGGCCACGACGACCACCATGTCTCCGAGCCGGCGGCGGCGGGCTCGCGCGCGGCCGAACTGATCACCACGGGCCTGCTGCTGGTGGCCGCCGGTCTGTCATGGGTCACGCTGGTCGATGTCGGCTTCATGCACCATGATGCCCGGATCGCGCTGTTCCCGTGGATCAGTTCGGGCGATTTGCAGGTCGCCTGGTCGCTGCGGGTGGATACGCTGACCGCCGTCATGCTGGTGGTGGTCAATACCATTTCCTCGCTCGTGCACCTCTATTCCATCGGCTACATGGACGAGGATCCGTACCGGCCGCGCTTCTTCGGTTATCTGTCGCTGTTCACCTTCGCGATGCTGATGCTGGTGACCGCCGATAATCTGGTGCAGCTGTTTTTCGGGTGGGAAGGCGTCGGCCTCATGAGCTACCTGCTGATCGGCTTCTGGTACCAGAAGCCGTCGGCCAATGCGGCGGCGATCAAGGCCTTCGTGGTCAACCGGGTCGGCGACTTCGGATTTCTGCTCGGTATCTTTTCGATCTTCATGCTGATCGGCTCGATTGACTTCGAGACGATTTTTGCGGGCGCGCCGGGGCTGTCAGGCAAGACCATCGATTTCTTCGGCTGGCACGCCGACGCGCTGACGCTGACCTGCCTGTTGCTGTTCATGGGCGCGATGGGCAAATCGGCCCAGTTCCTGCTGCACACCTGGTTGCCGGACGCGATGGAAGGCCCAACCCCGGTCTCGGCGCTGATCCACGCCGCGACCATGGTGACCGCCGGCGTGTTCATGGTGGCGCGGCTGTCGCCGCTGTTTGAACTCGCACCCAATGCGCAGGCCGTGGTAATGTTCTTCGGCGCCACCACAGCGTTCTTTGCGGCAACCGTCGGCCTGGTGCAGAACGACATCAAGCGCATCGTCGCCTACTCGACCTGTTCGCAGCTCGGTTACATGTTCGTGGCGATGGGGGCAGGGGCCTATTCGGTCGGCATGTTCCATCTGTTCACGCACGCCTTCTTCAAGGCGCTGCTGTTCCTGGGCTCCGGCTCGGTGATCTATGCGATGCATCACGAACAGGACATCCGCAACATGGGCGGGCTGTGGCGCAAGATTCCCTACACCTTCGCGGTGATGTGCATCGGTACCCTGGCGCTGACCGGCTTTCCGTTGTTTGCGGGCTACTTCTCCAAGGATGCGATCATCGAATCCGCCTATGCGGCGCATAATCCGTTCGCGACCTATGCCTATCTGCTGACGGTCGGGGCGGCGGGCCTTACCTCGTTCTATTCGTGGCGTTTGATCTTCAAGACCTTCTTCGGCGAGCCGCACGATCCCGAGCACTACGAGGCGGCGCATGAGAGCCCGCTGTGGATGCTGATCCCGATCGGCGTCCTGGCGGCCGGTTCGATCCTGGCTGGCCTCCCGTTCAAGGAATTGTTCGCCGGCCATGGCGTCGAGGAATTCTTCCGCGAGTCCGTCAAGATGAACCCGCACATTCTCGAAGACATGGAGAATATGCCGCGCTGGCTCGTGCCGCTGCCAACCGTCATGATGGCGCTGGGTGCGGTGATCTCCTACATCTTCTATATCAGCCGGCCGTATTTGCCGGTTGAGCTAGCCCGCCAGCACCCGATGCTCTACCAGTTCCTGCTCAACAAATGGTATTTCGACGAGTTGTATGACCTGATCTTCGTGGGTCCGGCCAAGCGGATCGGCCGCTTCCTGTGGAAGAAGGGCGATGGCTACATCATCGACGGCTTCGGTCCCGACGGCGTATCGGCGCGGGTGCTCGACATCACCCGCAACGTCGTGAAGATCCAGACCGGCTATCTCTATCACTACGCCTTTGCGATGCTGATCGGGGTCGCCGGATTAATCACCTGGTTCATGTTCGGCTTGGGAGGCCAGTGATGACAACCTGGCCCATTCTCTCCGTCGTCACCTTCCTGCCGGTCCTCGGCGCGCTGGTGATCTATCTCAGCCGCGGCGAAGATGAAGCAGCGAAGCGCAACTCGCGCTGGATCGCGCTGTGGACCACGCTGGTCACATTTGCGGTCTCGCTGATTCTGGTCTGGCGCTTCGATCCGGCGCAGCCGGACTTCCAGTTCGTCGAGAAGGCGTCGTGGGTGGCGAGCGGCATCACCTATCACATGGGCGTCGACGGCATTTCGCTGCCGTTCGTGATCCTGACCACCGCCTTGATGCCGTTCTGCATCATCGCGAGCTGGAAATCGGTTACGATGCGCGTGCGCGAATACATGATGGCGTTCCTGCTGCTGGAAACGCTGATGGTCGGCACTTTCTCCGCGCTCGACCTGATGCTGTTCTACCTGTTCTTCGAGGGCGGCCTGATCCCGATGTTCCTGATCATCGGGGTGTGGGGCGGCCCGCGCCGGGTCTATGCGTCCTTCAAGTTCTTCCTCTACACGCTGCTCGGCTCGGTCCTGATGCTGCTGGCGATCATGGCGCTGTATTGGAACGCCGGCACCACCGACATTCCGACGCTGATGCACACCGCGGTGCCGCGTTCCCTGCAGACCTGGGCATGGCTGGCGTTCTTTGCCTCCTTTGCGGTGAAGATGCCGATGTGGCCGGTGCACACCTGGCTGCCGGACGCGCATGTGGAAGCGCCGACGGCGGGCTCGGTGATCCTGGCCGCGATCCTGCTGAAGATGGGCGGTTACGGCTTCCTGCGCTTCTCGCTGCCGATGTTCCCGCTGGCCTCGCACGACTTCGCACCGCTGATCTTCTCGCTGTCGGTGATTGCCATCATCTACACCTCGCTGGTGGCCTTGATGCAGGAAGACATCAAGAAGCTGATCGCCTATTCGTCGGTCGCCCATATGGGATTCGTCACCATGGGCATCTTCGCCGGCACCACGCAGGGCGTCGCCGGCGGCGTGTTCCAGATGGTGTCGCACGGCATCGTGTCGGGCGCGCTGTTCCTTTGCGTCGGCATCGTCTACGACCGCATGCATACCCGCGAGATCACCGCCTATGGCGGTCTGGTCAACCGGATGCCGCTTTACGCGCTGGTGTTCATGGTCTTCACCATGGCCAATGTCGGATTGCCCGGCACATCCGGCTTCGTCGGCGAATTCATGACGCTGATCGGCACCTTCAAGGTCTCGATCCCGACCGCCACCTTCGCCGCAACAGGCGTGATCCTGTCGGCGGCCTATGCGCTCTGGCTCTACCGCAAGGTGGTGTTCGGCGCGCTGACCAAACCGTCGCTGGCGAGCATCAAGGATCTGACATTCCGCGAAAGCTTGACGCTGTTCCCGCTGGTGGCGCTCACCATCCTGTTCGGCGTCTATCCGAAGCCGGTGCTCGACATGTCGGCGGCCTCGGTTCAGCAACTCGTCAATAATTACAACACCGCCGTGACTGCCGTGAAGGCAGCCGCGCTGGTCGTGCAATAAGGCGCCGCCATGAGCTTTTCGAGTGCAGGTTATCAGTTGCAGCCGGTGCTGCCGGAGCTGGTGCTCGCGGTCGGCGCCATGGTGCTGTTGATGATCGGTGCCTATCGCGGGCAGGGGACGACAAGGCTCGTCACCATGCTGGCGGTATGCCTCCTGGTTGCGACCGGCGCTTTGGAATTGCTGCTGCCGGCCGGCAAGCTCACCACCTTCAGCGGCAGTTTCATCGTCGACGATTTTGCCCGCTTCCTGAAGGTCCTGGCGCTGATCGGCTCGGCGGCGACGCTGATCCTGTCGGCGGAATTCCTGTCCGATCCGTCGCGGCGGATCTTCGAATATTCGATCCTGGTCGTGCTCTCCACGCTCGGCATGATGGTGCTGATTTCGGCCGGCGACCTGATCATGCTCTATCTTGGCCTGGAGCTGATGAGCCTTGCGCTCTACGTGGTCGCCGCCAGCAACCGCGACAACGCCAAGTCCACCGAGGCCGGCCTGAAATATTTCGTCCTCGGCGCGCTGTCGTCGGGCATGCTGCTCTACGGCGCCTCGCTGATCTACGGCTTTACCGGTACCGTCAGTTTTGCCGGCATTGCGGCCGCGGCGAAGACCGGCGACATCGGGATCGTGTTCGGCATCGTGTTTCTGCTGGCCGGGCTTTGCTTCAAGGTTTCCGCCGTGCCGTTCCACATGTGGACGCCCGACGTCTATGAGGGCGCGCCGACGCCGGTCACCGCGTTCTTTGCTTCCGCGCCGAAGGTCGCGGCCCTTGCGGTGTTCACCCGTGTGACGCTGACGGCATTCCCCGGCATCGTTCCGCAGTGGCAGCAGATCATCGTGTTCGTGGCCATCGCCTCGATGGCGCTGGGATCGTTCGCGGCGATCGGGCAGAAGAACATCAAGCGCCTGATGGCCTATTCCTCGATCGGCCATATGGGTTTTGCGCTGGTCGGGCTCGCCTCCGGCACCGTCGAGGGCGCGCAGGGCGTGCTGGTCTATATCGCGATCTATGTCGCGATGACGCTCGGCACTTTCGCCGTGATCCTGACCATGAAGCGCAACGGCCAGGCGATTGAACAGATCAGCGATTTCGCAGGGCTCTCGCGCACCAATCCGCTGCTCGCCTTCTTCTTTGCGATGCTGCTGTTTTCGCTCGCCGGCGTGCCGCCGCTCGCCGGCTTCTTCGCCAAATGGTACGTCTTCGTCGCCGCGATCAAGGCCGGCCTGTTCACGCTGGCCGTCATCGGCGTCCTGACCTCCGTGGTTGGCGCCTACTACTATCTCAGCATCATCAAGGTGATGTATTTCGAGGAGCCGCTGCCGGCACTCGATCCGATGCGCATCGAGCTGCGCACGGTGCTGGCGGTCGCGGGTCTCTTCAACATCTTCTTCTTCGCCTATCCGGGGCCGCTTGTCAGCGTGGCGACGGCCGCAGCCAAATCGCTTTTTTAGATGGCCTTTTCGCTCGGTTCGCGAGCCCAATCGGCGGGTTACCATCTAGCCGCCTTCGACCAGATCGGTTCGACCAACGCGGAAGCGATGTCGCGCGCGCGCGAAGGCGAGCGGGGCCCGATGTGGTTCGTCACTTCCGAGCAGACCGCGGGACGCGGCCGGCGGCAGCGGGCCTGGATCGCGCCGCGCGGCAATCTCGCCAGCAGCATTCTCGAGGTGGTGGACGTATCGCCCGCGGTCGCGGCGACGCTCGGCTTTGCCGCGGGGCTGGCGCTGGAAACCGCGCTGCAGAAGGTCAGCATCGAGGCCGCGCTGCGGATGGGCGGATCGGACCAGCTTAAATTCTCGCTGAAATGGCCGAACGATGTGCTGGCCGGGCGGCAAAAGCTGTCCGGCATCCTGCTCGAGGCCGAAGCCGTCGCGGGCGACCGTTTGGCGGTCGTGGTCGGGATTGGCACCAACGTCATCGCCGCCCCCGAGGGCACGCCGACCCCGGCGACCTCGCTGGCGGCGCTCGGCGTCCATATCGGCGCCGAGGAGCTGTTTTCGGCGCTGTCGGACGCCTGGGTCGAATTCCGCGGCATCTGGGACAATGGCCGCGGCTTTGCGGAAATCCGCACCCAGTGGCTGGCGCGCGCCGCCGGGCTTGGCGAGCGGGTCGCGATCCAGACCGGCGGCCAGACCGTCGAAGGCACCTTCGACACCATCGATGAAACCGGATGCCTGATCGTCCGGACACAGGAAGGCAAGCGCATGCCGATCGCCGCCGGCGAGGTATATTTTGGCTCAGCAGCCTCCGTGGGAGCAGCCTGATGGCGCGGCCGGATGAACTGACCTTTGCGCCGCTCGGCGGCGTCGGCGAGATCGGCATGAACCTGTCGATCTATGGCCTCGGCAACCGGCATCAGCGCGCCTGGCTCGCGGTCGATCTCGGCGTCTCCTTCGGCGACGAGGAGCATCTGCCGGGCATCGATTTGATCATGCCCGACATCCGCTTCCTGGAAAAAGAGCGCAAGAATCTGGTCGGCCTGGTGCTGACGCACGCCCATGAAGACCATTTCGGCGCCATTATTGATCTTTGGCCGAAGCTGCAATGCAAGATCTACGCGACCAAGTTCAGCGCCGCCTTGTTCGAGGCCAAATGCGCCGCCGAGCGCAACGCGCCCAAGATTCCCGTCACCGTGGTGCCGTCGGGCGGCCGCATCGATCTCGGCCCGTTCAATGTCGAGTTCATTCCGGTCGCGCATTCGATTCCGGAATCGCATGCGCTGGCGATCCACACCTCCGCCGGCACCGTGCTGCACACCGGCGACTGGAAGATCGATCCGACGCCGATCATCGGCTTGCCGACCGACGAGCGGCGCTTGCGCGAACTGGGCGACGCCGGCGTGCTGGCGCTGATCGGCGATTCCACCAACGCGGTGCGGGATGGGCGCTCGCCCTCGGAGACCGAGGTCGCCGCCACCATCACGAAGCTGGTGAAGGCCGCCAAGGGCCGGGTCGCCGTCACCACTTTTGCCTCCAACGTCGCTCGCCTGAAAGCAGTGGCGGATGCCGCGAAAGCCGCCGATCGTGAAGTGGTCGTAGTCGGCCGCGCCATGGAGCGCGTGGTGCAGGTTGCCCGCGAGACCGGTCATCTCGATGGCGTGCAGAATTTTCGCGGGGCGGACCTTTACGGCCATTTTCCGCCCGACAAGGTGCTGGCGCTCTGTACCGGAAGCCAGGGCGAGCCGCGTGCGGCGCTGGCCCGGATCGCCAATGACGACCATCCGCAGGTGACCCTGAACAGGGGCGACAGCGTGATCTTTTCCTCGCGCACCATCCCCGGCAACGAGAAGGCGGTCGGCGCCATCATCAATGGTCTGGTCAGCCAGGGCATCGAGGTCATCACCGACCGCACCGATCTCGTCCACGTCTCGGGCCATCCGCGCCGCGACGAGCTGCGCGACATGATTTCGTGGGTGCGGCCGCAGCTTCTGATTCCCGTCCATGGCGAGGCGCTGCATCTGTCGGAGCACGCCAAGCTGGCGCGCGCGGCCGGTGTGCCGAAGGTGCTGATTTGCCGCAACGGCGACCTGGTCAAGCTCGGACCGGGCGATCCCGGCATCATCGACGAACTGCCTTCGGGGCGGCTCTACAAGGACGGCTCCATCCTGGAGGACTCCAAGTCGCGGGCGGTGGTGGAGCGGCGCAAGCTGGGCTTTGCCGGCTGTGCCTTTGTCGCCATCGCCATCACCGAAAAGGGCGAACTGGTTGACGATCCCGAGGTTGATCTCGTCGGCATCCCCGAGAAGAATGCCGCCGGCGAGGTCATCGACGAGATCGTGTTCGATGCCGTGGTCTCGACGGTCGAGGGCCTGCCGCGGGCGCGGCGGCGCGATCCCGATGCGATGGCGGAATCGGTGCGCCGTGCGGTCCGCGCTACCATCAACGAGCACTGGGGCAAGAAGCCGCTATGTCTCGTTCATGTCCTGACGGTCTAAACTACGGGAGATAGTTTCATGCTCGGCCGGCTCAATCATGTCGCGATCGCGGTCAAGGATGCGGAGAAGGCCGCCAAAATCTATGGCGGCGCGTTCGGTGCTGAAATCTCGGGAGCGGTGCCGCTGCCGGAGCACGGCGTGATCACGGTTTTCGTAACCCTGCCCAACACCAAGATCGAATTCATCCAGCCGCTCGGCGACGCTTCCCCGATCGCCAAATTCGTCGAGCGCAATGCCGACGGCGGCATCCACCACATCTGCTATGATGTGCCCGACATCATCGCCGCGCGCGACACCCTGATCAGGGAGGGGGCGCGCGTGCTCGGCGACGGCGTGCCCAGGATCGGAGCGCACGGCAAGCCGGTGTTGTTCTTCCATCCGAAGGATTTTTCCGGCGCGCTCGTCGAAATCGAACAGGCCTGACGCAAGATGGCTTATGCAATCTCCACCGCGTTTGCGATCTACTTCGTGATGTGGTGGATCGTGCTGTTCCTGACGCTGCCGTTCGGCGTGCGCAGCCAGCACGAGGACGGCGAGGGCGCCCCCGGCACCGATCCCGGCGCGCCGGTCCTGACCCGCATGGGCTCAAAGCTGATCTGGACCACGATCATTTCGGCGGTGATTTATGGCATCGCGATGTGGGCGTATTATCAGGGCTATCTGAATATCGAGCGGCTCTCGAAGCTGATGGGGATGCCGTTTTAGGCGGAGCCAAAGTCTTAGCGCCGTCATTGCGAGCGAAGCGAAGCAATCCATCTCGCCGCGCAAAGAAAGAAGCTGGATTGCTTTGTCGCTTCGCTCCTCGCAATGACGGTCGCGACTCCGCATTCCCGCGGCGCGATGCGCCCGGGCTGTGCCAGAAAGCTTACGCCCCAAAGAAGAGGGCGCAGGGAAGGCCGGATGCGCGCTGCACCCGCGGTCTCGCGTGCAAATGCACACGGCAAAACGCGCACGAGCATACAGGTCCAGCGGAGGCAATCCGACCTTCCCTGCGCAATGGTTTTACGGCTTATAGCCCGCTCTCCTCGGCGACGAATTCTTGTTGTCACCGTCGCCTGCGGATTGCGATTTGCTTGAAGCCCGGTTGGGCTGGCCTAATCTCCGCCGACTTGACACCAGCAACGGATGCCAGGACCACACGCTTTTGCCGTCCGCAGCCCGTCTTCGTCAACGGCCTCGGCGGATAGTGCACCCCCACCGAAGCCATGAGCAAGCGGATATCGGCGGGTTACGTTTCTCAACCCCGCCATGACCGCGAGCGTATCGCGGACCTTGGCAAGGGTGGGCTGGAAGATCTCCTTCTGAGCGTTCGGTCGCTGCCAAGAGCCGCCTCCCGGCCGGAGGCGGCTTTTGCATGTCAATCGGATTATTCGGCTTGCCTTGGGTCGGGTTGAAAAGGACAAATAGGTTCCTGGATTGCGGCGTCGCACGCCGGATGGCGCGAGGCTTGGAGAGTTAAATGACGTTTCAGAGAAGTACGCATCCGACGAGCGCCGTCTTGTCTGACGCTTGGTATTTCGCGAAGCATGTGACCTTAAGTCTAGCTTTAAGGTCATCAGGCGATGCGGGTCGAGGTGTTGGACGGGTTGGAGCGGCGGCGGCGCTGGTCGCAGGACGACAAGGCGCGGATCGTCGAGGAAACACTGGTACCGGGCGCCAAGGTGACGGACGTTGCTCGCCGCAACGGGGTCGCGGCCAGTTTGGTGTTCACTTGGCGGCGCCAGGCGCGGATGGTCGAAAAGATCGGGCCGTATTTTGCGCCGGTGCAGATTACCGCGACGTCAGAACCGGGCGGGAAAAATGAGAAGCCGCTATCCGAAGAAGACAGACGGGTGCGGTCGGTACCGGCGTCCCGGAACGGGCTAATCGAGATCGATCTTGGCAACCGGCGCATCCGGGTGGATGCGCAGGTCGATACGGAAGCGCTGGCGCGGGTTCTCGACGTTCTGGAGCGCCGATGATCGCCATCCCGGGCAATGTGAAGGTTTGGCTTGCGACTGGCCATACCGATATGCGCCGTGGATTCCCGAGCCTTGCGCGTCTGGTTCAGGGGAGTTTGCAACGCGACCCGCACGCTGGCGACCTCTATGTTTTTAGGGGCCGTCGCGGTGATCTCGTGAAGATCATTTGGCACGATGGCCAGGGCGCATGCCTGTTCACGAAGAGGCTGGAGCGCGGCCGCTTCCTGTGGCCATCGCTGGCGGACGGCGTTGTCACGATCAGCGTTGCGCAACTGTCCTATCTCCTGTCCGGAATTGACTGGCGCATGCCGCAGGCAACCTGGCGTCCGCAGGCTTCCGGTTAAGCTGTGGCTTTTTGACTCACGACGGAAATCTGGCGGGATTTTTTGCGGCGAATATGGTTGATTCGTCGTCGTGACGACGCCCTCCGAACCGCTTCCAGCCGACCTTGCCGCTGCGCACGCGATGATCCTTGCGCAGCGAGAATTGCTGACGCTGGCGAAGAGCGAAGTGACGGTCGGCCGCCTGGAAATCGAACGGCTGAAGCTGATGCTGGCCAAGGCACGTCGCGAGCAGTTCGGGCAATCTTCTGAACGCGGCAGGCTGCTGGTCGAACAGCTCGAGCTGTCCATCGAGGATCTTGAAGAGACCCAGGCCGAGCAGGAAACCAGGGCCCAGATCGCGGCACCGGAAGCCGCCAAGCAGAAGCGCGCGCAAAATCCGCGGCCGCCTCGACGTCCCCTGCCAGATAACCTGCCGGTCGAACGTATCGTCGAACCCGCGCCTTGCGCCTGCGGTAAATGTGGCAGTGAGCGGCTGCACAAGCTTGGCGAGGTGGTATCGAAGACGCTGGAATGCGAGCCGCGGCGCTGGAAGATTATCGAGCACGTCCGCGAGAAGTTCTCCTGCCGGGATTGCGAGGCGATCACCGAGGCGCCGGCGCCCTCACATCCGATCCCGCGCGGCTTTGCCGGGCCGAGCCTGCTGGCGATGGTGCTGGTCAACAAGTTCCTGCTGCATCAGCCATTGAACCGCCAGAGCAAGACCTACGCCCGGGAAGGGATCGCGATCGATGTCTCGACATTGGCGGATCGGATCGGCGCCTGCGTGGTGGCGCTCGACCCAATTATTGAGGCGATCCGGACCCACGTCATGAGCGCGGAACGCATCCACGCCGATGACACGACGGTGCCCGTACTCGCCAAACTGAAGACTGTCACCGGCCGGATCTGGACCTACGTTCGCGATGACCGGCCATTTGGCGGCAAAGACCCACCGGCGGCGGCGTTCCATTACTCGCGCAGTCGTGCCGGGGAGCATCCGCGAGGCCATCTTGCCGGCTATGTGGGCCTCATGCAGGCCGATGCCTTTGATGGATACAACCAACTCTACAAGGTTCAAAGGAAGCCGGCTCCGATCCTTGAAGCGGCTTGCTGGAGCCACGGCCGGAGGAAGTTTGTCGACCTGGTGAAACAGGGAGAGGCGCCGATCGCCAGCGAGGCTGTGCGTCGTATCGACCTGCTCTTCGAGATCGAGCGCAGCATTAACGGCAAAACGCCGGAGCAGCGGCTTGCCGTGCGTCGTGAACAATCGCGGCCGCTCATTGCCGAGCTTGAAATCTGGATGCGCCAGCAGCGAGCGTTGCTCTCCACCAAGAACGATACCGCCAAGGCGATCAACTACCTTCTCAATCGCTGGGAAGCGTTCACCCGCTTCCTCGACGACGGCCGCGTCTGTCTTACGAACAACGCCGCCGAACGAGCGTTGCGCGGTGTGGCGGTCGGAAGAAAGAATTGGACCTTCGCCGGTTCAGACGCTGGCGGCCATCGTGCCGCCGCCGTCTATACCCTGGTCGAAACCTGCAAGATGAACGGCGTCGATCCGCAAGCCTGGCTCGCTGACGTGCTGGCCAGGCTTCCAGATCACCCCGCCAACAAAATCGCCGACCTGCTTCCCTGGAATTGGAAGGCGAACCAACAGTCCAAGGCCGCCGTTGCCGCCTGAGCACTTCGTGGCAGACCATCGCGCCTGCCTGGGGTGCTGGCCGGATGCGTACTCAGAGAACCATGGTCGGGCTGCTGGTGCTGGTCATCATCGGCCTTGCGGGGGCGTTCTACGCGAACTGGAGGACCCTGACGCAGCTGCGAACGGTAAAGGCCTTCGTCGAAGGCGCGGTGTTTGCCGACGCGGTGGCGGCCTGCGAAAAGGCGCCGAGTTCGACGCCGTTCAAATGGAATGGCGGCAAGCAGACCGCGGTGATCGGCTTGAACTCGGTCAAGCTCAACAAGGACACCATCATCGCAAGCTACACGCTGGTGGCCGACAGCGTCTATTGCGACTACGATCCAATCAAGAAGAAGGCCGATATCGGATCGAACTTCCTCGAGCGAGAATCGTTTTAGGCTTCGCTCCGCTTGACTATACCTTCGATCTCGTCGAGCAGCTTTCGCCACGCCACATCAAACTCCGGCGACCACTCGGCGCCGAGAACCTCGCGCAGCGTATCGGCGATCGCGCCGAAGAACGCGACGAACAGTTCGCGCGGCGTGCCATAGGCGTCGTGCGACGACACCTCGCATTCGATCAGGCGAAAATGGCCGGTGCGTTCGCCTGCGAAATCCAGCATCGCCTCGATCGTCAGCGCCAGCATCGAGCCCTTGACGAGCGCGCTGCCTTCGCTGCGAAACATGCTTTCCGCTTCGGGGTGTTGATTGAACAACCGGCGATAGACCAAAGGCGTCAGATCCTTGCAACGCTCTGCGGCGAGTTCAAAACTGCGCGGAATCGGATCTTCTGGCGGCATCATCATCGCTCGGGATGATCTCGAAAAAAAAGAGCAGGGCGGTTAGCCCTGCTCAAAAATTGTGTCGACCCTGTTTTCCCCAAAAATTCGGATTTGGTCTTGATTGTTGGGGTGACGCTGCTTGTGCGCGCCGGGCTCCTCCCGAGACTTGGACCACCAGACCTGAGCCTTGCGGCTGGCCTGAGGCAGCACTGGTAGACCATCTTTTTCGTCTTGTCACCTTTTTCAGCAACGAATGTTCAAAATTCGAGCAAATTGCGAAATGATTGGGAACTCACCACTGGTGGTTGCAGGCCGGACGTCAAAATCCATGGTCGGGACAAGGGGATAGGGCTGGTCCCGCAAAGGCAGCAGGCGGGCCGGCAAGCCCCGTCCGCGTGGCGGAATTTCATGGCGACCCGCAACATAAGCCGGGAACGCAATCTCGACTCCGGACTCTCTTGGTGATTAGTTGGGTGACGGATGGGTTTTATGATGCGCCGGCGGCTGAAGAAATTTCTTCCCATAGTCCTGATGGCTCTGATCGTGCAGATTTTTGCACCGATCGGCGCGACCTGGGCTGCCAGCATCGCCGCCTCGGACCCGTTGGCCGCTGCCGTGATCTGCCATGGCAATGCGCCACAGGCGTCAGGACAGACCGATCAAACCAGCGGGCACCGCGCCCATGACGGATGTTGCTCGGTTTGCAGCGTGCTCGCGACCGGCGCGCCCGTCGATGCGCCGCAGGTTGCGGCCGCGATCCCGGTGGATCGCCAGGCCGGGCGCGTGGTGTGGATCGCGTTCACACCTGACCTTTTTTGTTCGCGCGCGGGGTCTCACGAGCAAGCCCGCGCCCCACCGCAGTTGACGTGATCTTGGCGGCCTCTGGCCGCTCCAATGCGTTCACGACTCAACATTTGCGGAGAATCCCATGTCTATCCGTCTTTGGCGCGCGGGCCTGCCAGGGTTCGCCATCGCGCTTGTCCCCCTAAATGGAGGCATCGCCCACGAAATCGTAGGTAATCGCTTCTTTCCAGCAACGATCGGCATTGACGATCCCGGGGTGAACGACGAGCTGTCGCTTCCCACCGTCGACAGCTTCAAGACCGGCGACGTTCCGCCAGTGCGGCAGCGCGACATATCCAGCGAGTTTTCCAAACGGATCACCGAGGATTTCGCGATATCGTTTGGCTCGACCTACACCTTTCTTGGCCCGATGGACCCAACGGCAGCCGGAGCCAACGGTTTTCAGAACCTCGATACCACCTTCAAATACCGCGTCTACAAGAACCCGGAACATGAGTTCGTGATGTCGGTCGGTCTGAGCATCGAGTGGGGCGGGACGGGCGCCGAAAGCGTTGGCGCGGAGCCGTTCCATCATTACACGCCGAATCTCTATTTCGGCAAAGGGCTCGGCGATCTTCCGGACACGCTGTCCTGGATCAGACCGGTCGCGATCACCGGCCAAGTCGGCTATTCGATCCCTGCCAAAAACTCGACCACTACGTTTGGCATCGATCCGGACACCGGCAATCCGACCGTCGACACCCAATTCAATCCCCGAGTTCTGAATTGGGGTGCGACGATCCAATACAGCATGCCTTATCTGAAGTCCTCCGTCGTGGATCTCGGCTTGCCGGATTTCGTCAATCACCTGATCCCGCTGGTAGAAGCGACGTTGCAAACGCCAGTGGCGAATACGCTCACCTCGGGAACCATGACCACCGGCACCATCAATCCCGGAATCATCTGGGTCGGAAATACATTTCAGATCGCCGTCGAGGCGCTGATCCCGATCAACCGGCAAAGCGGCACCAATGTCGGGGTGATCGCGCAATTGCACCTCTACCTCGACGACATCGATCCGCGCGGCATCGGCAAGCCGATCTTCGGCGGGCCGGTTCAGCCAGCAAGCCCCTTTCCAAGGAATTGATCATGCGCCGCTCCTCTCTTGCCGCAATAATGCCGGTTCTGCTCTTGCTCGCGACCGGTGAAGCCACCGCGCACGCTTTTCTCGATCACGCCGAGCCGCGCGTCGGCAACACGGTCGCCACGGCACCGCACCAGGTAACGCTGTGGTTTACCCAAAAACTGGAGGCTGCGTTCAGCACCGTCACCGTGACCAACGCTGCCGGTGAGCGGGTCGACACCGGCAAAGCCCGCGTCAGCGGCAATCAGATGTCGATATCGTTACGCGCCGGCGGCGCCGGAACGTATCATGTCACCTGGCACGTGCTTTCCGTGGATACGCATACGACAGACGGTAATTTCACCTTCCAGGTCGGCAAGTAAGGCCGCGGGCAAACCGATGGACTGGTTAGGTGCGGATATCGACGGTCCGCTGGTTGTCATTCGCGCACTGCATTTTGCCGCCACGGCGATGACGACGGGAATACTGGTTTTCCGCGCCGTGGTGGCGGATGCCGCCTTTGGTTCGGCAACGCCGGCGGGCACGCTCGTCCGGGCCCGTACCCTTCGCCTGGCCGCGATCGTTCTCGCGCTATCGGTGGTGTCAGGCGTGGCCTGGCTGCTTCTGGAGGCCGCCTCCGTGAGCGGTCTTGCGCTGCCGGAGGCCATGACCTCGGAGGTGCTGTCGACCGTAGTGAACCAGACGCAATTCGGACGGGTCTTCGAAATCCGCTTCGCGCTGGCGGTCATGTTGGCGGGCTGTCTGGGAGTTGACCGGTTTCCGCTGGCCCGTGGGCTCGCGCTCGCTATTTCGCTCGGCCTGATTGCGGCCATCGCGTGGACCGGGCATGCCGGATCGACGCCGGGTGAGGTGGGAATCCTGCATCTGGCCGCCGACACGCTACATCTCGTTGCCGCAGCGATGTGGACCGGAGGCCTCGTATCGCTGGTGCTGCTGTTGTCGGCGAGCCGGCGTGACCGGAGTTCTGCGGGCGCATCATTTGCATGGCAGGCGACGACGCGCTTCTCGACGATGGGCATCGCCGCGGTCGCGGCGATTCTTGGCACCGGCATCGTCAACGCATGGATTTTGGTCGGCTCCTGGCACGCATTGATCGCGACCGGCTACGGGCAACTCCTGATGCTGAAGATCGTGCTGTTCATCGTCATGTTGTCGTTTGCCGCGGCAAATCGATTTTGGTTGACGCCGCGGCTGGCGTTGCCGTCATCGACCAAGACGCAACGTGATGCGCTTGGCGGGCTTACGCGCAACAGCGTAATCGAGTTCGTACTGGCGTTGGTGATTTTTGCCATCGTCGGAATACTGGGTACGTTGCATCCGGCGATCCACGGTATGTAAAAGCGCTCTGCTACTTCTGCGGCGGCTCGACAGGCGTTGGGGCGAGTGGTACGAAACCTGAGACGTCTTGGGGAAAATCATGCGACGGCGGCTGGAAATTTTCATTCCAATCGTACTGCTCTCGATCCTGGTGCAATTGATTGCGCCGATCGCAGCCTTTCGCGTGGTCGCAAACGCGGTCTCCGACCCGCTCTATGCGGCGTCGATCTGCTCCGGAATGGCGTCGTCGCAGGATGCTTCTCAGACAGCTCCCGTCAAGACCCAGCATGATAATGCAAATTGCTGTGCGTTTTGTGGGGCGGGCGACGGCGGCACGTTTGCCGTCGATCCGCCGCCGCTCGTTTTTGTAACCCTGCAGCGCCAGTACCAGCTTGTCGCATGGCTGGACGCCGCAAATCCGATGCCGGCCGTTCGGGTCGGCTCGAACACGCAGGCGCGCGCGCCACCGACCATTTCCTGACCTCACGAACACCCGAGCGATCGGTGCGGCCGTTGCCGTGCCGGTTGGTGCAGTCGAGTCAACCCGGCCACAGCGCCGGTGTCAGGATTATCCTATGCTTCGTCATCATGCCCTGGGCAGCGCGAGCCTGCTTGCGCTGTGCAGCGCGCTTTTCGCTATTCCTTCCAACACCAGCGCGCAGACGGCCGACCGGACATTGCCGACGGTGACGGTCGACGCTCCCCGGGAAATTCGCGCCAGATTGGCGGCGTCGAAGCCCCAAACTCGTTCGTCATCGGTGCGGCGGCAGACAACGCCAACCGCGGCGCCGGTGACGACCGCCGCGTCGCAGAACGAGAACGTTACCGCAAGCGCCGCCCGCGAAACGCTCAGCCAGGCGCCGGCCGGGCAGACATCGACGACGATCGATCGAAGCCAGTTCGACAACCGGCCTTCATTTTCAGTCGGCGACGTCTTGCGCGATAGCCCCGGCATTTCGGTGAAGCAGGGCAACGGACCGCGCGATATCGGCATTTCAATCCGCGGCTCAAACGCCCGCAACGGCTTTGGCATCCGCAACCTGGTGATTTTCGAGGATGGTTTTCCGGTCACGCAACCAGACGGCCTGTCGCGCAGCGATCTGATCGATCCTCGTGCCTATGGCGCCATCGACGTCATCCGGGGGCCGTCATCGGCGCTCTATGGCAATTACGCGACAGGCGGTGCGCTCAATTTCCGGACCCGTCCGGGCGGCAGCATCGACGGCGTGGAATACGGCGTCGATGGCGGGAGTTTTGGCTACCTCAGCAACTATCTGGCGGCCGGCAAGAAGGTCGGCAATTTCGAAGGCTCGCTGTTTGCAAGCGACGTGCGCGGCGACGGTTTTATCCAGAACAGCTGGTTCAATACCCAGACGGTGAACTTCCTGGGTACCTTGCAGGCGACCCCCGACGACCGCTTAACCGTCAAGTTCATCAGCAATGACCTGAGCACGCGCCTACCGGTGCGATTGTCGCTGAATCAATACTATCAAAATCCGTTTCAGGTGGGATGCGATGCGGCGGAGGTTGCCGGTTGTGGATCACAACCCCTGTTCAACAACGGCTTCAATGGTCCGAAGAGTTCGGTTACCGCGGTGCAGGCGGGCTTTGGACGGGATGACCGCCGCACCATCGTCGGCGGCCGCTGGGAACATGATTTCGACAACACGACAACCTGGCGAACTCAGTTCGTTTTCGACGATCGCGATATCAATCAGCCAACGGGAGCGACCAGCGCGATCGGCGACTTTCCCTCCTACAACTACATGACCGACGTCACCAAGCGCGGCGAAATCTTCGGCATGGATTCCACGACATTCGTCGGTGGTTGGTACAATACGCTGGTGGCCTCAAGCGATACCCGCAACGTGATGCCGGGCGGCAATGCAACACTGGGACTGCTTCAGGCCAATACGTTTAGCGACACGTCTGACTACGGGGTTCGGGCGAGAGAGGAGCTGAAGCTCAACCCAAACCTGACGGCGGTTGCCGGGATCGAGTGGGAAAACACGCGCCTGAAGGGAATTAATACGGTCTACCAGTATAAAACATTCAATGTTCCGATAGCGACGATTCCTCCGCCAACGACCGCCGACCTGCAATTTCAAAATACCGCTCCCGAACTGGCCTTGCTCTACAAGGTCAACAGCGAGTGGCTGTTCCGCGCCCGAGCCGCCACAGGTTACGGAACCCCGCAGGTCACGAACCTGTTTGTTCTCCCGAGCGGTGCGTTCGGCAATAATACCCAGCTCCAAACGCAGAAGAACCTCGGTTACGACCTCGGCTTCGACTGGACGCCGAACAATGCGCTCAAACTAGGTATGACCGGCTTCTACGAGTTTTTCCGCAACGAACTGGTCACTCAGGCAACCCAGGTCGGAGCAGCGAATTCGAGCTATACGTTCAACGCGCCGAGGTCGGAGCATCGCGGGGTGGAGCTTGCGGCCGATTGGAAGTTCTACCCCGGCTGGCGATTCACAGCGGCTTATACCTATCTCGATGAGGTCTACACCGAATACACCGAGAACATCATCAACGGTGCGGTCTTCAGCTTTAACCGGGCGGGAAACAAAATCCCCGGCATCTCGCCGAACGAGCTGACGACGCGGCTCGGCTATGACGAAATGTCAGGACGGCTTGCAGGCCTCGGAGCGTTCGTCGAGGTTCAGTGGAAGGACTCGCTTTACATGGACAACGCCAATTTGTTGAAGGCGCCTGGCTATGAACTGGTCAACCTCAATGTGCACTACAAGACAGACCTCGTGTCCGACTACTTCAGGGCGTTGAGCCTGTATCTTGAGGTTCAAAACGTGTTCGACCGGACCTATGTCGCTTCGGCCAACAACATCGGAAATACGGTCAATAGTGCCGGGATTCAGAATCCTGCGAGCGTGCTTGCGACAACGCAGACCGGTTCGATCTATGCCGGGTCTCCGCGTGCTTTCGTTGCGGGCATGAAGGTGGCATTCAGATGATCGACAGGCTCAACAGGGGAAATAAAGCCATGCTTCGCACAGGCTTGCTCGGAACGATCGCATTTGCGCTTTCGCTGACGGCTGCGCCCGCGCAAATGAATCATCAGCACGCCTCCGAAGCGGCGTGCGATGAGAGCGTGTTGCGTTGTGCCTCCAAGGTCACGCCGACCTTCGCTCCCGACGGAACGCTGTGGTTGGCCTGGATGGCCGGAGGCCAGGTCTCCGTCGCAAGCTCAAAGGACGGCGGTCACAGCTTTTCGGCACCGGTCCAGGCGACCAAGGAGCATCTCAATCTCGATTGGGGCCCCGATGCGCGTCCCAAGATTGTCGTCGATCGCAAAGGCGGAATAGCCCTGGCGTTCTCGGTCTTCAGGGACAAGGCCTTCAACGGCCAGGTGCTGACCACGCGGTCCACGGACGGTGGGAAGAGCTTCGATGCGTTGCGTCCGATCACGTCCAGCAATGAGAGCCAGCGCTTCGAAGCGCTCGGCCTCGATCCGGACGGATCGGTGTTTGCCGCCTGGCTCGACAAGCGCAACCGCGTTCCAGCCGAACAGAGCGGCCAGAAGTACGATGGCGCCGGGCTTTTTTTCGCGTCGTCGAAAGATGGCGGTGCGACCTATTCCGAAGCGCGGTTGGCGTCGGATAACACCTGCGAGTGCTGCCGGCTCGGTCTGGCCTTCGCCGCGCCCGGCCACCCCGTCGTCGTGTTCAGGAACATCTTCGACGGCGGCGTTCGGGATCACGCCATCGTAACGTTCGCCGATCCGGCGACGCCGGGCGAGGTTCGGCGCGTCAGCAAGGATGATTGGCAGATCGCCGCATGCCCTCACCATGGGCCCAGTCTGGCGATCTCGGCCACCGGGACCTATCACGTGACCTGGTACACCAATGGCAAGGCGCGGAAGGGGCTTTTCTATGACCGGTCGCAGGACGAAGGCCGGACCTTTTCCGATCCGATTCCGGTCGGGAGGGCTGATCGCAATCCCACGCGGCCATATATCCTGGCGGGCCCGCGCGGCATGACGATGGTCTGGAAGGAGTTCGATGGCGAGAAAACCACGGTCAATCTGATGACCTCCCGTGATGACGGCCAAAGCTGGTCAAAGCCGACCGCGGTCGCCGCTACGACGGACACTTCCGATCACCCGCTGCTGGTCAGCGATGGACAAAACACCTTCCTTTCCTGGATGACAAAGGCCGACGGGTATCGCATTCAGCCGATCGGAGACGGATCATGACGCGCCATCTGCTTGCCGGAGTATTCCTGGTCGGGCTTCTGCTGTCGGCTACGGCTTCGGAAGCGCCGCAGCAAATGAAGCCTTTCGTGCGCGGGAGCTGGCAGGACGTCCTGCGTTCGCACGCGGGCCGGCCGACGCTTGTGCATTTTTGGGGCGTGACCTGCGGTCCCTGCAAGGTCGAGCTGCCGCTGCTCGGGAAATTCATGACGGATCATGCCGGAATCGACGTGGTGACGATCAGTGCCGATCTCGTTCCGGATCTGCCCGGCGCCACCCGCTCGATGCTGGAGAAGGCCGGGCTCTGGCCGGCGGAGAACTGGACCTTCAGCGATGGCTTCGTCGAACGCTTGCGATTTGAGATCGACCCTGCCTGGCAGGGTGATATCCCTCGGACCATCCTGATCTCGCGCGACGGAACGATGACCACGATCGAAGGTTCGGCCGAAATGAAGGAACTCGAAAAATGGTCCGATCAGCAACTGGCCGTGAAGAGATGACCGACGAATAGTCCCGCGCTGACGTGTAATAGCGCTTCCGCCCGCGCTATGTTCCACAACTCGAAAGATATCATATGAATCGTCTTCTGTTATTCATCGCCGCAAATCTGCTCCTTGCTTCCGTCTCCGCCTCTGCACGCGCCGAGGAAATCAAGGCCGGCGATCTCGTCATCTCGCAAGCCTGGAGCCGCGCGACACCGAGCGGGGCGAAAGTCGCCGGCGGCTACCTCACCATCGAAAACAAGGGCTCCGCCCCGGATCGCCTGATCGGTGGCGCAGGTGACATCGCCGGCAAGGTCGAGGTCCACGAGATGGCCGTGAAAGACGGCGTGATGACGATGCGGCCACTCGACAACGGGCTGGTCATCGAGCCCGGCAAAACGGTCAAGCTCGCGCCGGGCGGATATCATCTGATGATGTTCGACCTGAAGGGCCCATTGAAACAGGGCGACAAGGTGCCGGTCACGCTTGAGTTCGAAAAAGCCGGCAAGGTGCCGCTGGCGCTCGACGTCCAGGGTGTCGGCGCGCCGGCGCCCGCTGGCGCCGATGGGGCAGGCGGTCACATGGAGATGAAGAATATGCCGGATCATCCCGGCATGAAGATGCGATGACGATGGCGATGGCGCACCGGCAGTCTCGTGGTCCATTGTCGCGGCTCGCGTTAGGCATCCTCTGCCTTGGTTGGTCGTCGTGCTTGACGGCAGGACCTTCGGCCGCTGCCGGCAACGACGATTTCTTCACGCATCTCCACACCGAGAAAGCGATGGCCAATGTCACGGTTTCGCCGGGACGCGCCGGGCCGGTGGACATCACGATCCAGCTTGAGACGATCGAAGAGAGCCCGCTGACGGCCAAGGCCGTGTCGGTGACGCTTTCCGATGCGAAAGCCGGAAAGCGGCTGCAGGCGGTTCAGGCCGAACATAGCTCCGACG
Organism: Bradyrhizobium erythrophlei; assembly: GCA_900129675.1. Lineage (GTDB taxonomy): Bacteria > Pseudomonadota > Alphaproteobacteria > Rhizobiales > Xanthobacteraceae > Bradyrhizobium > Bradyrhizobium erythrophlei_A. The sequence goes on from FSRD01000001.1 coordinate 7,208,743, forward strand.
ACAGCTGGCACGTGCGAATTCCCGATCTGGCGGCCGGGCGCTGGATGCTCGGCCTTGGCATTTCGATCGCCGATAGCGACACGTTCAGCGTGGAATCGCCGATCCTGATCAAATGAACGTATGCGCCATCAAGGCGCGGATTCCGGCACGGGATCGCGCCCTCGGATGGATTTTGCCCCGTCACAATCTTTGGGCCGAAATGGCCGGAAATCCGCATTTCCTGCGGCTTTTTCACACTCCCCGGCCTTGTGTTTTCGTACCCGATCCGGTTTCACTGCAGCCCTCTCGTGTCCCCGCTGATTCCCCCGAGTTTGACCCATGCGACTGTCGCGTTTTTTCCTGCCGATCCTGAAAGAGAATCCGAAAGAGGCGGAGATCGTCTCGCATCGGCTGATGCTGCGCGCGGGCATGATGCGGCAGGAGGCGGCCGGCATCTATGCCTGGCTGCCGCTGGGGTTTCGGGTGCTGAAGAAGATCGAGCAGATCGTCCGCGAGGAACAGGACCGCGCAGGGGCCCTGGAACTGTTGATGCCGACGCTGCAGCTCGCCGATCTCTGGCGCGAAAGCGGGCGCTACGACGCCTACGGGCCGGAGATGCTGCGCATCAGCGATCGCCACAAGCGCGAATTGCTGTACGGGCCGACCAATGAGGAAATGATCACCGAGATTTTTCGCGCCTACGTCAAATCCTACAAGAGCCTGCCGCTCAATCTCTACCACATCCAGTGGAAGTTCCGCGACGAGCAGCGTCCGCGCTTCGGCGTGATGCGCGGCCGCGAATTCCTGATGAAGGACGCCTATTCCTTCGACATCGACGAGGCGGCCGCGCGCCGTTCCTACAACAGGATGTTCGTCGCTTATCTGCGCACCTTTGCGCGGATGGGGCTGAAGGCGATCCCGATGCGCGCGGAAACCGGCCCCATCGGCGGCGATCTCAGCCACGAATTCATCGTGCTCGCCGAAACCGGCGAGTCCGGCGTCTTTTGCGACAGCGACGTGCTCAATCTGCCGATCCCCGGCGACGATGTCGATTACGACGGCGATCTCACCGGCATCATCAAGCAATGGACCTCGGTCTATGCCGCAACCGAAGACGTCCATGATGCCGCGCGCTTCGAGCGCGAGGTGCCCGCCGACAAGAAGGTGCACACCCGCGGCATCGAGGTCGGCCAGATCTTCTATTTCGGCACCAAATATTCGGACACCATGAAGGCGCTGGTGGCCGGCCCCGACGGCGCGGACGTGCCGATCCATGGCGGCTCCTACGGCGTCGGCGTGTCGCGGCTGGTCGGCGCCATCATCGAGGCCTGCCATGACGATGCCGGCATCAAATGGCCGGAAGCGGTTGCCCCCTTCAGGGCCGTGATCCTGAACCTGAAGCAGGGCGACGCGGCCGTCGATGCGGCCTGCGAGAAGCTCTATCGCGAATTGTCGGCAAAGGGCGTCGATGTGCTCTATGACGACACCGACCAGCGCGCCGGCGCGAAATTCGCGGCCGCCGACCTGATCGGTATCCCCTGGCAGATACTGGTCGGCCCCAAGGGCCTCGCCGAGGGCAAGCTCGAGATCAAGCGGCGCAGCGACGGATCGCGCGAGAATCTCAGCCCGGCCGAAGTGGTCGCGCGGATAGCAGGATAAAGATTATCCACCGGACGCGTTGAAGTCAGGCATTCCGGCCACATTTGGCCCGAATCATGGGATTATCGAAAGATGGATGAAACCATGAACGAGACAGTCCGAACCCCGCCTTTTGCGCCATTCGAGTGGCTGCTGTCCGGACGCTATTTGCGGGCACGTCGCAAGGAAGGTTTCATTTCCGTCATCGCCGGCTTTTCCTTTCTCGGCATCATGCTCGGCGTCGCCACGCTGATCATCGTGATGGCCGTCATGAACGGCTTCCGCAAGGAACTGCTGGACAAGATCCTCGGCCTCAACGGGCATTTGCTGGTGCAGCCGCTGGAATCGCCGCTGACAGACTGGAAGGACGTCGCCGAGCGGATCAGCCAGGTCTCCGGTATCCGGCTTGCCGCGCCCGTGGTGGATGGCCAGGCGCTGGCGTCCTCGGCCTTCAATGCATCCGGCGTGCTGGTCCGTGGCATGCGCGCCGACGATCTCAATAATCTCACCTCGATCGCCTCGAATATCAAACAGGGCACGCTTGAGGGATTCGACGAAGGGCAGGGCGTCGCGATCGGCCGCCGGCTCGCCGATCAATTGTCGCTGCATGCCGGCGACAGCATCACGCTGGTCGCGCCGCGCGGCGCGGTCACGCCGATGGGCACGACGCCCCGCATCAAGCCCTACAAGATCACGGCCGTGTTCGAGATCGGCATGTCGGAATACGATGCGGGCTTCGTGTTCATGCCGCTGGCGGAGTCGCAGGCCTATTTCAACCGCAAGGACGACGTCACCGCGATCGAGGTGTTCACCGCCGATCCCGACAAGATCGACACCTACCGCAAGACGGTGACGGAGGCTGCCGGGCGGCCGGTGTTCCTGGTCGACTGGCGGCAGCGCAACTCGACCTTCTTCAATGCGCTTCAGGTCGAGCGCAACGTGATGTTCCTGATCCTGACCATGATCGTGCTGGTCGCGGCACTGAACATCGTCTCCGGCCTGATCATGCTGGTGAAGGACAAGGGCCAGGACATCGCGATCCTGCGCACCATGGGCGCCTCGCAGGGCTCGATAATGCGGATTTTCCTGATCACGGGAGCCGCGATCGGCGTGGTCGGGACCTTTGTCGGCTTCCTGGTCGGAATGTTGATCTGCCTGAACATCGAATCGATCCGGCAATTTCTGTCCTGGGCCACCAACACGCCCTTGTTCGATCCCACGCTGTATTTTCTGTCGCGCCTGCCGGCCGAGATCGATTTTGGCGAGACCTCGGCGGTCGTGATCATGGCGCTGACGCTGTCGTTCCTGGCGACGCTTTATCCAGCCTGGCGCGCCGCGCGCCTCGATCCCGTCGACGCGCTGCGGTACGAGTGAGGACGAGATGGCCGAGGGGGCAGAAGATGTACCGGTTATTTATCTTCACGAGATAAAACGCCAGTACAGGCAAGGCGAGGCGACGCTGACCATTCTCAACGGCGCCAAGCTGGCGCTGTGGGCGGGGCAATCGGTGGCGCTGGTGGCGCCGTCGGGTTCGGGCAAATCGACGTTGCTGCATATCGCCGGCTTGCTCGAAGGCCCCGACGACGGCGAGGTCTATGTCGCGGGGACACCGACCTCGCAATTGTCGGATACCGAACGCACGCTGATCCGCCGTACCGATATCGGCTTCGTCTATCAGCAGCACCGGCTGCTGCCGGAATTTACCGCGCTCGAAAACGTCATGCTGCCGCAGATGATCCGCGGCCTCAAACGCGCCGAGACCATCAAGCGCTCCACTGAAATCCTGTCCTATCTCGGTTTGAGCGACCGCATCACCCACCGGCCGGCCGAATTGTCCGGCGGCGAACAGCAGCGCGTCGCGATCGCGCGCGCGGTGGCCAACGCGCCGCGCGCGCTATTGGCGGACGAGCCGACCGGAAACCTCGATCCGCACACCGCCGATCACGTGTTCAATGCATTGATGCAACTGGTGAAGGCGACGCGGGTCGCGATGTTGATCGCGACCCACAATATGGAACTCGCCGGCCGGATGGACCGCCGGGTGTCGCTGGTCGACGGCCAGGTCGTCGAGCTGGAATAAAGCGTTTTCACGCGAAAGCTTGCCCCGGACTAGATCCGGGGTGGATACCGGTTCGCATAAAAGAATACGCGTCAAAACGAGAATCAATAAGCGCGATGCCGCCGGCGCGCGGGATCCACCGCACTTGCAAAATAGGGATTAGGCAGGCACTCCGCGCCACGGCCGGCCGCCGTGCCTTTGCATTGCGCGATGGTCGAGTAACGGCAATCGAAATAGGTCGGGTCGCCAAACACCCGCATGCAAACCGGATAGCTCGGGTCGTAGGTTTGGGCCTGCGCCGGTTGGGCGATCGACACCGCGCCAACTGCCAACATCGCCATAGTCAGAACGCGCATCAATACCTCCTGCGGGGCATCCGACCGCGATCGGCCGGCATTTCGGCCTTGGCAATGAAATAGGAGGTTTCGGCGCGCGTGGCTACCCGTGCCGAAGCACGCGCCTGGTGCGGCTTGTGTCGTTGGCCGATGGCCAGGCCGTCGAGCCGGCGTCGAGCGTTTCCAGGCGAAAAGCTGCCGCGACTTGATCCGGAGTGGTTGCTGGTTCGCGCTTGGAAAATGCGTCAAACCAAGAATCCAGAGCACCGTTCTCATTCAATATTCTATTCTTGCAGGACCGGTGCTCCGGCGCTCAATAAGCGCGGTGCCGCCGGTAGCGCGCGGGGACTTCCGCGTTCGCGACATAGGGGTTGAGCACGCATTGTGCTGAACGGCCCGATGCGGTTATGGCGCACTGCTCCATCGACGTATAGCGGCATTCGTAATAGGTGGCCGGTCCGTACACGTGCAGGCAGACCGGATAGCCCGGGGAATAGGTTTGGGCCGCTGCCGGGCCAGCGGCTGCGATCGCCAGAACGACCAAAACCGATGCGCGCATCAGTACCTCCTGCGGGACATGCGGCTGCGGTCGGCGGCCATTTCCGCCTTGGCGCTGAAATAGGGGTTTTCCGCGCAGGTTGCGACCCGCCCCGCAGCACTTGCCTGGCACTGCTGGTAGCTTGTGAAACTGCAATCGCCGAGACCCGAGCCGAAGTCGCACCCCCTGATGCAGTAGGGAAAATCGCGCGCCGATGCCGGCATCGCAACCGTTGCAGACGCGGCACAGCCCACCATCAGCGCCAGTAATGCCGTTCGCATGACGTCCTCCGTGTCCGACTTTGACGGGAATTTCAACCGTCAACAGACAACCCATGCGAGGGCTGCGTCAAATCACGTTCACGCGCTGAACGCTTGGGAGCGCGCAAATGGTCGGCCTCGCCGTCGCCGATCCTCAATGCGCCGTACCCGGTTCAGTACCTGGGGTAGCCCGGATAGGCCGGCGGCAAGCGGCGAGCGCGGCCGGCATAGGGCGGAGCGTCGCCGACGCCGGCATAATAGGGATTGGCGATGCACCACAGGCGGCGCCCGGAAGCTGTGGCCTGACACTGCTCATAGCTCGTGAAGGTGCAGTTGCTCAGGCCAGGCTGCTCGTCGCCCTGAATGCAAAACGGATATCGCGTGCCAACCGCTTCGGCCGGCATGGTGCCGAGCGTCGCGAAACCGCCGGCCGCCAGCAACGCCAGAATCACCCTACGCATTTTCGAATCTCCCCAACGCCCGAATTTCCCCAACCTGACGGCTGTTCTTCGGCATCATCGAACTTCCATTTTTCCGATCCAAGCCGTACGCGCGCCTTCTCGTCAATACATTCTCGCGTGCGAACGATGGTGCGCGATTGAAATGTGAGTTTTTCGCGACGAGCGCGATCACAAAGTTCCGAAAAGTGCATGTTATGCAATATTAACTTACGTTTTCAGCGAAGTCGTTTCGCGCCGGCTGTTGCAGTGAAGTTACAGCATTTCAAACGAACGCTGCTATGAGGTGGCAACGGCCTTGGTGGCTGTACAAAAATCGGAACGGAATAAAAAAGATGAAGAAGGTTTTGCTTGTTACGGCCAGTCTGATCGCGCTCGGCGCGGCTGCGCCGGCAGTGGCTGCTGATCTTGCAGCGCGTCCTTACACCAAGGCGCCCGCGATGATCGCCGCTGTGTATGACTGGAGCGGTTTCTACGTTGGTATCAACGGTGGTTGGGGTTCGAGCCACAACACCTGGACCAATACCTCGATCCTGGGCGCGCCGGTTGGGGCGAACGCCGAGGGTTCCCACGACTCGACCGGCGGCACGGTCGGTGGTCAGGTTGGCTATCGCTGGCAGAGCGGCACGTTCGTGTTCGGCGTTGAAGCGCAGGGCAACTGGGCTGACTTCAGCGGCTCCAACGCCAGCCTCTCTCCCTTCAACGTTGGTGCTACCAACCGCACCAAGATCGATGCCTTCGGCCTGTTCACCGGCCAGATCGGCTACGCCTGGAACAACGCCTTGCTCTACGTGAAGGGCGGTGCTGCGGTCACCGACAACAAGTACGAAGGTCTGATCACCGGTCCCGGTACCGTCTTCGATCGTACCACCGACACCCGTTGGGGTGGCACGGTTGGCGTCGGCTTGGAATACGGCTTCGCCCCGAACTGGTCGGCCGCGATCGAATACGACCATCTGTTCATGGACAGCCACAGCAACACCTTCACCAGCGTGTTCCCGATTGCCGGCGTGACCACCCGCACCGACAACATCAAGCAGGACGTGGACCTGGTCACCGTCCGCGTGAACTACAAGTTCGGCGGCCCGATCATCGCGAAGTACTGATCTCGCGATCATCGATGAGATCAAAGCCCCGGGCATTGGCCGGGGCTTTTTTCGTTGGCGCGCCGCCGGGTTGGGTCGAGCCGGGACAGGAACTGGCGCGGAATACGTGACGGGGCAGCCCAAACGCCCTGTAGCTGGTGACGTCAAGCACCGGCGCCGGACCGAAGATTTCGCGCAGGAATTAACCCGCGATCAGGCTCAATTTGATTGCGGCGGATATCCGCACTGGAAAACGGACGGTCGGCGGGGCATATTTGCGGGATGGCAAGCGGCATATGGACCACCGAACATTTCACCTGCCCCGGTTGCGGGATGGATTACGACGCGACAAGAGAGCAGCATTCGGACAAGCATTCCGGCAGTTTCAAATGCGGGATTTGCCAGGCCGAGGTCCATGCCTGGTCCGGCCTTTATGATTTTTTCGATTGGAAGGCCAAGCCGGTGAAGTCGCCGGTTTTTGGCAAGAAGAAGTGACCGGTTCCCAAACCCCACGGGAAGCCAGGCAACTCGTCGCGCGCCTTGCCTTGATCAGCAGCGGGAGCCCTCGTTCCCCTCTCGCCGCCACAGCGGCCCGGGGAAGGGGCAATCCGGTTCTCGTCAGGGCTAAAACGGTCGCTTCTAAAGCCGGCCAACGACCGCCCCTTGGGTAGTCGGTCAGTTTGATTGTGGCAGGATGGCTGGCTTGAACCGGGCCGCCATCGGCGCATATTCGAGGGATGATCGAGCAGCGACCAACTTTCATGGCGCGGAAGATTCCCGGAACTGGCTGGGGGATCGATATTCTATGGCCCGATGGCGAAACCGAAGTAATCAAGGGCTTTATTACGGAACATGACGCGGGCAAGTGGATTGCGGAGCACTCTAAGGCGTGGCCGGGAAACACGAGTGACAACTCGCCTCCAACGTCCGAGGGACCCCAGCCAACTCGTTAGGTCGATCAATTCATCGTGCGGCAGTACGCTATCGGCAATGACCACTTGGTCTGCGTCATGTGGCGCGGCGGGGAGGTTGATAGCATCTTCGGGTTTGCCAGCGTGAACGCCGCGCTGGAAGTCGCAGGCTTGGCTGTTCGAAAGGCGCTGATCGGATCAGGGTCTGTAAGGGAAGCAATGCCAGCAGCGTGAGTGATAATACCCCGCCAGAATCGTCCCATTGCTCCCCCAAATAGGGGCGACCTTAGCTGCCAGTTCTCGCCAAAGGCGAGTCCAGTTAACCAAGCGATTTATTTCGTGGTCACTTTCTCAAACAGACCCATGTCATCCCTTGACTCCATAGAACAAAAAAGGAACATTGTTCTTCATATGTTCTAGTCCAAGGAGGCGGGGATGTTGAAGACTTTCATGGAAGAAGCGGCGGCGCTGGCGTCGATCACGCTGTTCGTCGGGATGATCGCGGTCTGGGCGCAGCTGATTCCGCAGTTCTGAGCAAGGCAGACAGGGGCCGGGCGAAACCATGCGGCTTCGCAGGGCCCCTTGGGACATACGCCTTGAGTGTGCGTCCCTGGGGAAAAGCCGGATGGCGAAGGCTCGTTCGCCGTCGCGCGTGGACTCCGGTCGCGTCAGGCATCACCATAGCGGGCGAGTCGGGCCTGGAGGCTTATGCTTCCTTTGGCCTGACGATCGCAGCCATCCCTGACCCAGAAGCGCTTGAGCAGCCATGTCCAGTGCCGGATTCGTTCATCTCCACGTTCATTCGGCCTATTCGCTGCTGAAGGGCTCGATCAAGATCCAGAAGCTCGGCGAACTCGCCAAGGCGGACCGCCAGCCGGCGCTGGCGCTGACCGACACCGACAACATGTTCGGGGCGCTGGAATTCTCCGACAAGATGGCGGGCTACGGCATCCAGCCGATCATCGGTTGCGAGCTCGCGATCGACTTTGGCGACCAGGATCCCAATGCGCGCAATGCGCTGGCTTCGGCACCTTCCCGAATCGTGCTGCTGGCGGCGCGCGAGCGCGGCTATCGCAGCCTGATGCGGCTGAACTCGCGGGCGTTCCTCGAGACGCCGGTCCATCAGTCCCCGCACATCAAGTTCGAGTGGCTGGAGGGCGACGCCGAGGATCTGATCGCGCTCACCGGCGGCCCCGACGGGCCGATCTCGCTGGCGATTCACGGCGATCATGCAGCCCTTGCCGCGACGCGCTGCGACCGGCTGGCGAGCCTGTTCGGCGACCGCCTCTATGTCGAACTGCAGCGTCACGGCATCGAGAAGGAGCGCCGCGCCGAGGCCGGCCTGATCGATCTGGCCTATGCAAAGGGACTGCCGTTAGTCGCGACCAACGAGCCGTATTTTGCCGCCAACGATGATTACGAAGCCCATGACGCGCTGTTGTGTATCGCCGGCGGCCGGTTGATCGCCGAGACCGATCGCGATCAGCTCACGCCCGATCACCGCTTCAAGACGCGGGCCGAAATGGCGGTATTGTTCGCCGACATTCCGGAGGCGCTGGCATCGACGGTGGAGATCGCGGAGCGTTGTTCGTTCCGGCCGAAGACGCGCAAGCCGATCCTGCCGCGCTTCACGGTCGGCGCCGGCAGCAATGCGGCCGACGCCGAAGCCGAGGAAGCCGCCGAACTGCGCCGCCAGGCCGAGGCGGGTCTTAGCAATCGCCTGAAGGTGCACGGCCTCGCGCCGGGCATGACCGAGGAAACCTATCAGGCGCGGCTGGCGTTCGAACTCGATGTCATCACCCGCATGAACTATGCGGGCTACTTCCTGATCGTGGCCGATTTCATCCAGCACGCAAAATCCGAGGGCATTCCGGTCGGGCCGGGCCGCGGCTCCGGCGCGGGATCGCTGGTCGCCTATGCACTGACCATCACCGACCTCGATCCGATCCGCTTCGGCCTGCTGTTCGAGCGCTTCCTCAATCCCGAACGCGTCTCGATGCCCGACTTCGACATCGACTTCTGCCAGGACCGCCGCGGCGAGGTGATCGACTACGTGCAGCAGCGCTACGGCCGCGATCAGGTGGCGCAGATCATCACCTTCGGTACGCTGCAGGCGCGCGGCGTGCTGCGCGACGTCGGCCGCGTGCTGCAGATGCCCTATGGGCAGGTCGACAAGCTGACAAAACTGGTGCCGCAGAATCCCGCAGCGCCGGTGACGCTGGCGGCGGCGATCGCCAGCGAACCCAAGCTGCAGGCGTTTCGCGACGAGGATGCGGTGGTGGCCCGTGCCTTCGACATCGCCCAGCGTCTCGAAGGCCTGACCCGGCACGCTTCCACCCACGCCGCCGGTATCGTGATCGGCGACCGTCCGTTGAGCGAACTGGTGCCGCTCTATCGCGATCCCAAATCCGACATGCCGGTGACCCAGTTTAACATGAAATGGGTCGAGCCGGCGGGGCTGGTGAAATTCGACTTCCTCGGCCTGAAGACGCTCACTGTGCTCGACGTCGCGGTCAAACTGCTCAAGCAGCGCAACATCGAAATCGACCTCGCGACATTGCCGCTCGACGATGCCCCAAGTTACCAGATGCTGGCCAAGGGCGATGTGGTCGGCGTGTTCCAGGTGGAAAGCCAGGGCATGCGCCGCGCACTGGTCGACATGCGGCCCGACCGCTTCGAGGACATCATCGCGCTGGTGGCGCTGTATCGTCCGGGCCCGATGGCGAACATTCCGACCTATTGCGCGCGCAAGCATGGCGACGAGGAGCCGGAATATCTGCACCCGCTGCTCGAGCCGATCCTGAAGGAAACGTTCGGCGTCATCATCTATCAGGAACAGGTGATGCAGATCGCCCAGGTGATGGCGGGTTACTCGCTCGGCGACGCCGACTTGTTGCGCCGTGCGATGGGCAAGAAGATCCGCTCCGAGATGGAAAAGCAGCGCGCGATCTTCGTCGCCGGCTCGGTCAGGAACGGCGTGCCGAAGGGGCAGGCGGACACCATCTTCGAATTGCTCGCCAAATTCGCCGACTACGGCTTCAACAAGAGCCATGCGGCGGCCTATGCGCTGGTGTCGTATCACACCGCCTATATGAAGGCGCATTACCCGGTGGAGTTTTTGGCCGCGTCGATGACGCTCGAACTCAACAACACCGACAAGCTGTCGGAGTTTCGCGCCGAGGCGCAGCGGCTCGGGATCAAGGTCGAGGCGCCGAACATCAACCGTTCGGGGGCGACCTTCGAAGTCAGCGACAACACGATCTACTACGCACTGGCCGCGCTGAAGGGCGTCGGCCCGCAGGCCGTTGAGCTGATCGTGGCGACGCGGAAAGACAGCGCCTTCACCTCGCTGGCCGATTTCGCCGCGCGCGCCAATCCGCGTGCGATCAACAAGCGCGTCATCGAAAGCCTGGCCGCGGCCGGCGCCTTCGACACGCTCGATTCCAACCGCGCGCGGGTGTTCGCCGGCGCAGAGGCGATCCTGGCGGCGTGCCAGCGCAGCCATGAGGCCGCGACGCTCGGGCAGAACGATATGTTCGGCGGCGCCTCCGATGCTCCGACCATCATGCTGCCGCAGGTCGAGCCCTGGTTGCCGGCCGAGCGGCTGCGGCGCGAATACGACGCCATCGGCTTCTTCCTGTCCGGCCATCCGCTGGATGATTACGCCACCGTCTTGAAACGGTTGCGGGTGCAGTCGTGGGCGGAATTTTCGCGCGCGGTCAAAACCGGCGCCACCGCCGGCAAGGTTGCCGCGACCGTGGTGTCGCGCATGGAACGGCGCACCAAGACCGGCAACAAGATGGGCATCATGGGCCTGTCGGACCCGACCGGCCATTTCGAAGCCGTGTTGTTCTCCGAAGGCCTTGCGCAATATCGCGACGTGCTGGAGCCGGGCGCCGCCGTGCTGCTGCAACTCGGCGCCGAACTGCAGGGCGAGGACGTGCGGGCCAGGGTGCTGCACGCCGAACCGCTCGACGCCGCCGCGGCCAAAACCCAAAAGGGGCTGCGCATTTTCGTGCGCGATACCAAACCGCTGGATTCCATTGCGAAGCGGCTGAACATGCCCGAGGCTGCGGCGCCCGGCGGCCCGGCCCGCGCCCCGCAGGTCAAACCCGCGCCAGCGCCGGCGGACGGGGCCAATGGCGACGTCTCGCTCGTCATCATGCTCGACCTTGAAACCGAGGTCGAAATGAAACTCCCGGGCCGCTTCAAGGTCTCGCCGCAGATCGCCGGGGCGATCAAGGCGGTGTCGGGCGTGGTGGACGTGCAGACGCTGTGAGGTAGCAGCGTCCGGCGTTTCCTGCCTTGCGGGTTGTCGTTCGACATCTATGAGGTTGCCGAGTGGCGCTCAGCGATGGCGACCGGCCGCCGCGTCGGGAGATCCGGCGCAATTGCAACCATGCGATGTTTTGACTAAACGGCGGCGAGCGCCAAGACTGCCACGCGGCGCAGGTTGAGCAGGGGGCTTCTTGATCGTTTCCATTTCCAGTGTCGCGCGCGCGCTCCGACTGATCCTGACGATCGGGGCGCTCATCGGCGGTTCGGCCCTGGCGGCCCCTGGCCCGGCGTCGGTTGCCGAGGGCATCTATGCGTCGGCGCCGCCGCGGCTGTTGCAGATTCGCACGCTGGTCGCCGACGCCGGGCGGCAGATTTCGATCGGCTCGGGATTTCTGGTTTCCGCCGACGGGCTGGCGATCACCAACTATCACGTGGTCTCGCAGGTCGCGCTCGAGCCGAAGACCTATCGGCTTGAATATGTGGCGGCCGATGGCAGCCACGGCGACGTCAGTCTGCTCGGCGTCGACCTGCCCAACGACCTCGCCATCGTTCGCCTCGACAAGCATGACGCGCCGTTCTTCACCTTCGACAAGAGCGCCATGGAGGGGGGCCTGCTCAAGGGTGAACGGCTCTATTCCATGGGCAATCCGCTCGACCTCGGCTTCACCATCATCGAAGGCACCTATAACGGCCTGGTCGAGCACAGCTACAACGATCGCGTCCACTTCAGCGGGGCGCTCAATCCCGGCATGAGTGGCGGCCCGACCGTCAACGGCGAAGGGCTTGTGGTCGGCATCAACGTGGCGACCCGCAGGGGCGGCCAGCTTGTCAGCTTCCTGGTGCCGGCGCGTTTTGCCGCAACACTGCTGCAGAGCGCCCGCGAGCATGAGACGGCGCCGGACCTGCGTGCCGAGATTGCGCGACAGCTCACCGCGTGGGGGGCCGCGCTCTACAAATCGCTGGGCGAAGAAGGGTTTCGCTCGACCGTCCTCGGGCCCTACCGGACACCCGAGACGATTGCGCCGTGGTTCAATTGCTGGGCCAACACCAATGCCGGCGCCACGCCGAAGCCGCGCGCCAATATCAATTCAACCAATTGCAGCAGCGACACCGGCCTGTTTGTGGCGTCCGATCTCAACACCGGCGCCATCCAGATCAACCATTCCTACGTCAAGACGGTCGATCTCAATCAATTCCAGTTCGCGACCTATCTGACGCAGCTGAGCCAGCCGCGCCTGGTCGGCGGCGGCCCGTTCCGCAAATGGTACACGCCGGAGCGCTGCCACGAGGACTTTGTCAGCGCAGCGCCCGTGCAGGACCATCCGCCGCTGCGGGTGATCTGGTGCGCGCAAGCCTATCGCGAGTTCGAAGGACTTTACGACGTGGCACTGATCGCCGTGACGCAGGACCACAGCAGCGAGGGGCTGGTGTCGCGGTTGAGCCTTCAGGCGGTGGGCTATGTCGACGCCATCGCGCTCGGCAAGCGTTTTCTCGAAGCGGTGCAAATAACCAAATGATCTGGGTCGAGATATTGTCGCGCCACCGCGACATCACCGCACGCGTCCGGATTGCAAGTCCGGAAGTGCGTATCGGCCGCGGCTACGATAACGATGTGATCGTCGACGATCCCTATGTCGCAGCACGGCACCTGCGTGTTTTTCGCGACGAGGCCGGGCAACTCGTTGCCGAGGACATGGGCAGCGTCAACGGCACGTTCCTCGACGGCGGCAAGAGCCGGCTGGCGCGTATCATCGTTGACGGCACCAAACCGATCCGCATCGGTCAAACCGATTTGCGCTTCCGCGCGATCAACCATGAAGTCGAGCGCGAACGGGTGGCGCGGCCGGAGCGGGGGATGCTGCCGTTCCTGGGCGCCGCGGCGCTCGGCTGCGTGACGCTTGGGATCTACATGCTCAAGGTCTGGCTGACCCAGACCTCGGAGCCCCGGGTCTCGACCTATTTGACGCCGTCGCTGACGATCATCGCCACGGTGCTGGTGTGGGCCGGATTGTGGGCGCTGCTGTCGCGCATCTTCTCCGGCCGCTCTCGTTTTCTGCGCCATCTGCTGATCGTGCTGGTGGGCGCGTTCGCGCTTTCGCTCTACAGCGAGTTCGCGCAGGTTTCCGCCTTCGCGTGGACGTGGCCGACCGCCAGCACCTACCAGTATGTCGCGATCTGGTCGATCCTTGCCGCGATGTGCTTCTTCCACCTGCGCGAGGTCGGCCCGGCGCGCCTGTGGCTGAAAGGCGCCATCGTGACGACGGTGCTAGTGACCGTGATTGCGGCACAGACGCTGCAGCAATCGGAGGCGTTTTCCGACTCCGGCCGGCAAAACACCACGCGGCTGCTGATGCCGCCTTCGTTCCGTGCGGTCCCCTTCCGCGACGAAAACGCGTTCTTTGGCGACATCGCCGGTCTCAAAGCCAAGCTCGATCGCGATCGCAGCCAGGCCAGGCCTGTCGAGGCCGGCCGGTAGCGCGTTTTCGAGTGCCTGCCCGCAAATGATCCGGGGTGGATACCGGTTCGCGTCACACGCTGCCTTATTAGCAGCGCTTTTCATTCAAACGATGTTCAGCTAGCAGGGTATTCAATACGTGCCGTGCTTGAACCGGTGGGGACCGAACAGCCATGCGTATGACCAGAACCTTTTCGATCTTTTCGCTTTGTTTGGTGCTGTTGTCCGCCTTTCCGGGGCTCCTGACTTCCGCCAGCGCGCAGCAGCAGGAAAAACGGATCGCGCTCGTCGTCGGCAATGGCGCCTATGCCAAATCCCCGCTCGCAACGGCTGCCAATGACGCCGGCTTGATCGCGCAAACTTTACAGGCGGCAGGCTTCGATGTCGTCGGCGCCCGCGATCTCGATGGCGATACGCTGCGGCGAAGTTTTCGCGATTTCATCCAGAAAGCCGAAGCGTCAGGCCCGGGTACGGTCGCGATGGTCTATCTCGCGGGCTACGGCATCCAGCTCGCCGGCGAGAATTATTTCATCCCCGTCGACTCCTCGATCAGTCGCGACACCGACATTCCGACCGAAGGATTGCGGATCAACGACTATGTCCGCCAGCTGGCATCGCTGCCGCTGAAAGCCAACATCGTGGTGCTGGACGCGGCGCGGCCGCAGCCTTTCATCGAAGGCGGCCAGCCGATCGCGAGCGGGCTGGCCCTGGTCGAGCCGGAGGCGCACATGCTGGTCGCCTTCAACGCCGCGCCCGGCACGGTGGCTCCCAGCGAGCAGGGATCGTATGGCGTTTACGCCCAGTCGCTCGCGGAGATGATCCGCACCGGCGGATTGCCGCTGCCGGAGGTATTCAACCGGCTGCGGCTGCGCGTCAACGACGCGAGCAAGGGGGCGTTGGTGCCCTGGCACGCGGAAAAGATCGATGTGCCCTTCATGTTCTTCGATCGCGCGCCGGATGCGCCCGCGCCGGCGCCGGCGGACCAGGTCGCCGCGATCAGGAGTAAGCCGATCCGCGATCTCGGTGCGCAGGATGCTTACGCTGCCGCGCTCGAACGCGACACGATGCCGGCTTACGAGGATTTCCTCACCGCCTATCCCGGCGATCCCTTGGCGCGACGCGTGCGCGCGATCGTGGCCGCGCGGCGCGAGGCGCTGACCTGGCTTCGCAGTTACCGGGCCGACACGCCGCAAGCCTACTGGTCCTACCTGCGACGCTATCCGAACGGGCCGCATGCCGGCGATGCCCGCCGCCGCCTCGCCATCCTCACCGCGCCGATCGAGCCGCCGCCGGCATTCGCGGTCATCGACTACGACGTGCCGCCACCGCCGCCCGACGAGATCGTCTATGTCGATCGCCCGGTGTTTTACTTCGGCGATCCGGACTTCGGCTTTTTGCCGCCACCGCCGCCGCCGGTGTATTTCCTGCCACCGCCGCCGCCGGATTTCATCATCCTGGAACCGCCGCCGCCGCCGATCGGGCTGTTCATCCTGCCGCAGCCGTTCTTTGTGCCGATCCCGGTTTATGTCCAGGCACCGGTCTATGTCGCGCCGCCGCCGAACAACATCATCTTCGCCAATATCCACAACACTACCGTGATCAACACCGTCATCAACCGGCCGGCGCAGGTTGCGCCCGGAGCTTCCGGTGCCGGTGCGCCACCGACGGCACTCGGCACCAAAGCCGCACCGGGGCAGGGCGCTGTGGCGCCGGCTGGCGCTGGTCCGGCCCTCCCGGCTGCGGCCGCGCAAAAGGCCTCGCTGATCCAGCAGGGAAAACTGCCGGTGCCGCCGAGCGCTTCGATCAATCCAGCCAAGCCCGGAACTCCGGCGGCACCGCTTGGTCAGAAAGCGGCGCCAACGACGCCGCAGCCGGCCAACGTGACCCCAAATGCGCTGCCGCAGGGCCAGGAACTGCCGAAGGCCAATAGCCTGCCGGTCCCGGGCACCAAGGGCACGCCTCCCGCGCCCCCGGCCGCGACGGCGCCCGTTCCCGGCGCGCCCAATCCGACCGCGAAACTTGCGCCTCTCAACCAGCCTGCCAAACAGCCTGCTACGACGGCCCCGGCAACGTCGGCGCCGAATCAACCGGGAGCCGTGAGCGCGCCGAAGACGCCTGGAACGACTGCGCCGGCACCTCTCGTGGGTCAACCGAAAGCCGGCGGCACCGCGCAGGCCCCCGAGGCCAAGCCGGTCATTCCGGAGACGGCCCGAAAGCCGAACGCGGCTCCGCCGCCACCGCCGCCGAAACCGGCGGCGCCGGCTCCGGTGGCCGCGCCAAAGCCGCCCGCGCAGCCGCAGATCCACCGCGCCGAACCGCCACGCCGGGCCGCGCCGCCGCCTCCGTCGCGTCCGGCGCCGCAGGTATCTAGGCCAGCGCCGCCGCCGCCGAGGGTCGCAGCGCCACCGCCGCCTCGACCGGCGCCGCCACCGCCGCCGCGGCCTGCGCCCCAGATCGCCCGTCCGGCGCCGCCACCGCCACCGCGTCCGGCCGCTCCGCCACCGCGACCGGCGGCGCCGGCAGCCAGGAAATGCCCGCCGAACGTTGCGAAGTGCTGAAAACCGAGCGGGCGATGCGGAGGTCCGAGCAAATGCAAGCTCGGCCTTTGCATCGCTTCGGGCGGCATCAAGTTCTTGCCGGAGCGATCATGGCAGTGTTGGGCGTCGTGGACGACCGGGTGCTATGCAGCTGCTTCTGTTCGCCAGATGGATGACGCTCAGGCTCGTGATAGCGGGTGCTCGATGTGTATATGTTGAACGGTACACATCGTTTTGAGATCACCAATGCGCACCAATTTTAACACCGATGATGTGTTGTTGGCCGAGGCCCAGAAGGCATCGGGGCAACCGACCAGACGGTCGAGCAGGCGCTTCGTCTGATGATCAGGTTGCGGAAGCAGGAGGAAGTCGATGCCGGCTTTGGAAAATACCACTGGCGCGGCAACCTTCGCCGTCGTTCCTGACCTCTTGCGCGGGTAGCGCTATTCCGTTTCGAGGTCTTCCAAAGGAACCCCGCGTCCCGCTCGCAGACTGTCGCGCGCTTGCTCGATCCTCCGCAAAAATCGCGGATCGTTTTCTAGTCGATAGTCGAACCAATCCTCCTCCGACTCGAACCCGATTAATATTCCAGCGGGCTTGCCGTGGCGCGTGATGATAATTTCCTGCGTCTCCGCCTCTCTGAGGAACCGCGACAAATCGTCCTTGATTTCCGAAAGCGGAACTTCCTTCATTCCGGATCTGCGAACCGTGCGAGCCATGACTCGGCCTCCGATTTGGCCACGATCGCCAAGACTTCGACGGCCGTGCCGGAAACGTCGTAGAACACGCGAACCTCGTCCACTCGGAGGCGGTATTGCGGGCGACGTATTCCCCGCAATCGCTTGATTCGGCTGCGACTGGCCTTCTCCGGTTCGTTCCTGAGATGCTTTTCGAGTGCACTCCGTACCGTGGCTCGGCCGCTCGCCGAGAGCCTCCTGAGGTCTTCGACGGCTTCTGGCGCGAGGATGACGGCGAAAGGCATTCTGGCCAGATTATAGCCAGAATTCCGCGTGGGTCAAAGAATCGCACGTTGGGGACGCGCGATAGCGCGGCGCTCAACCCTTGGCGCCAACTCGACCGTCGGCGGCCAGACACGGGACAAATCCAACCATTTTGCCCTCATGCGGCCCCGAAAACCGGCCTTATTTCCTTGCTTCTCGCCAAAATCCGGCTATATACCGCGCCATCTCACACGGAAGCATGGCTTTACAAGGCCGTCCGGTGGCAGCCGGGCCATATGGCTCGTCTGCTCACACGCTTCCGGAGGAACCAACCGGAGAACTGATACTATGGCGCTACCCGATTTCTCTATGCGTCAGCTGCTTGAAGCTGGCGTTCACTTTGGCCACCAATCGCACCGCTGGAATCCGAAAATGGCGGAGTTCATTTTCGGTGCCCGCAACAACATCCACATCATCGACCTCGCCCAGACCGTGCCGATGCTGCATCGCGCGTTGCAGGCGGTCAGCGACACCGTCGCCAAGGGCGGCCGTATCCTGTTCGTCGGCACCAAGCGCCAGGCTCAGGACGGCGTCTCCGAGGCCGCCAAGCGCTCGGCGCAGTATTTCGTCAATTCGCGCTGGCTCGGCGGTACGCTGACCAACTGGAAGACGATCTCCGGCTCGATCAAGCGGTTGCGCCACCTCGATGAGGTGCTCAATTCCGGCGACGCCAACGCCTACACCAAGAAGGAGCGGCTGACGCTGCAGCGCGAGCGCGACAAGCTCGACCGTTCGCTGGGCGGCATCAAGGACATGGGCGGTCTTCCCGACATGATCTTCGTGATCGACACCAACAAGGAAGACATCGCGATCCAGGAAGCGCAGCGGCTCAACATTCCCGTCGCCGCGATCGTCGATACCAACTCCGACCCCAAGGGCATCACCTATGTGGTGCCGGGCAATGACGACGCCGGTCGCGCCATTTCGCTGTATTGCGATCTGATCGCCCGCGCCGCCATCGACGGTATCTCGCGTGCGCAGGGTGATTCCGGGATCGATATCGGTGCGTCCGCTCAGCCGGTCCGCGAGGAAATTCCGGCTGCACCCCAGCCGACCGGGTTCCAGGGTCTGGCCGGTCCGCGCGGCACTGCCGACAATCTCAAGAAGCTCACCGGCGTGTCGGGTGCGATCGAGAAGAAGTTCAACGACCTCGGCATCTTCCACTACTGGCAGCTTGCCGAGCTCGACCACGACACCGCGCACAAGATCGGCGAAGAGGTCGGACTTCCGAGCCGGGCCGATGGCTGGGTCGCCCAGGCCAAGGCTCTGACCGCGGAAGCGGAATAATTCAAAGCGGCGTGGCCGGGTTCTCCCGGCCACCGGTTCGACTCCCGAGACGACACTCCCTGTAGCTGATGGCGGCACGGCGCAAGCGCGCGCCGCTGCCGTCCTGACAGGCAAGAAGGATATTCAACGATGGCAACGATCACAGCAGCGATGGTCAAGGAGCTGCGCGAATCGACCGGCGCAGGCATGATGGATTGCAAGGCAGCCCTCACCGAGAGCGCCGGCGACATGCAGGCGGCACAGGATTGGCTGCGCAAGAAGGGCCTGTCGAAGGCTGCGAAAAAGGCCGGCCGTGTCGCGGCCGAAGGCCTGATCGGCGCCGTGACGTCGGGCAACAAGGGCGTCGTGGTCGAAGTCAATTCCGAGACCGACTTCGTCGCGCGTAACGAGCAGTTCCAGGGCCTGGTCAAGATGATCGCCCAGGTCGCGCTGCACAACAGCGCCGACGTCGAGAAGATCAAGGCCGTCAAGGTCGGCGCTGTCACGGTCGAGACCGCGATTTCGGATGCGATCGCAACCATCGGCGAGAACATGACGCTGCGCCGCGCGGCTTCGCTCGAAGTCGGGCAGGGCGTGGTGTCGAGCTATGTCCATGGCGCCGTGATTGAAGGCGCCGGCAAGATGGGCGTGCTGGTCGCGCTGGAATCCGCCGGCAAGACCGATGAACTCGCCGTTCTCGGCCGCCAGCTTGCCATGCATGTGGCCGCGGCCAACCCGCAGGCGCTCGATCCAGCGGGACTGGATCCGGCTGTCGTGACCCGCGAAAAGGATGTGCTGGCCGATAAATATCGCCAGCAGGGCAAGCCTGAAAACGTCATCGAGAAGATCGTCGAGTCCGGTTTGAAGACCTATTACAAGGAAGTCTGTCTGCTGGAGCAGGCCTTCATCCATGACGAAAAGGGCAAGTCGGTCGCGCAGGCCGTGAAGGAAGCCGAAGGCAAGATCGGCGCGCCTGTGAAAATCACCGGCTTTGTGCGCTATGCTCTCGGCGAGGGAATCGAAAAGCAGGAATCCGATTTCGCAGCCGAAGTTGCTGCGACCGCCGGCAAGAAATAACCGCGAAGGCAGCCTTCCGGCGCATGTTGCGCCGGAAGCCCGCGCGGGGACTCAAGGAAGCGATCGCATCATGGCTGAGCCGGTCTATCGTCGTGTCGTGATCAAGCTCTCGGGCGAATATCTCGCCGGCAGCCAATCCTTCGGTATCGACCAGCCAACCGTGGACCGAATCGCCGGCGAGTTGATCGCCGCACGCCAGCTCGGGGTCGAGGTCGCCGTCGTGGTCGGCGGCGGAAACATCGTCCGCGGCGTGGAAGTATCCTCCCGCGGCGTGTCCCGCCCGACCGGCGACACCATGGGCATGCTCGCCACCATGATGAACTGCCTGGCGCTGGAGGCCGCGATCGAGCGCAAGGGCACGCCGGCGTGCACCCTGTCGGCGTTCGTGATGCCCGAGATTTCCGAACTGTTCACCCGCAGTGCAGCGCACAAATACCTCGCCGAGGGGCGAATCGTGCTGCTTGGCGGCGGAACCGGCAATCCGTTCTTCACGACCGATACCACGGCGGTGCTGCGGGCGGCCGAGATCGGGGCGCAGGCGGTGCTCAAGGCCACCAATGTCGATGGCGTCTACAGCGCCGACCCCAAAAAGGACCCGTCCGCCAAGCGATTCGACCGCCTGACGCACTCCCAGGCAATCGAAGGTGGCTACAAGGTGATGGACTCAACCGCATTCGCGCTTGCCCGCGAGACATCGCTGCCTATCATCGTATTCTCGATCGCCGAGCCGGGTTCGATCGGCGCGATCCTGCGCGGTAACGGACACGGCACGGTCGTTGCCGGCTGACGTCATGTGCCGTATCGAACCGCACTGCCCGCTGACGGCGGCGACGGCTGGTTTACTTCAAGGAGGGGAGAGCGTTATGCCCACGCCTGGTTTTGACATCAACGAATTGAAGCGCCGCATGCAAGGCGCCACCCAGTCACTCAAACACGAATTGGGCGGTTTGCGCACCGGCCGTGCTGCAGCGTCGATGCTGGAGCCGGTGCAGGTGGAAGCCTATGGCTCGCACATGCCGCTCAATCAGCTCGCGACCATCAGCGTGCCAGAGCCGCGGCTTCTCTCCGTCCAGGTTTGGGACAAGTCCATGGTCAAGGCCGTGGAGAAGGCGATCGTCGATTCCAATCTCGGCCTCAGCCCAGCCACCGAAGGGCAGGTGCTGCGTTTGAGGATTCCGGAACTCAACGAGGAACGCCGCAAGGAACTCGTGAAAGTTGCGCATAAATACGCCGAAGCGGCCAAGGTCGCGGTCCGGCATGTTCGCCGCGACGGACTGGATACGGTCAAGAAGCTCGAGAAGAATCACGAGATATCCGAGGACGATCAGGAACGCCTCGCCGGTGATGTGCAGAAAGCCACCGACGGGATGATTTCCGAGATCGATCAACTGCTTGCGGCGAAGGAAAAGGAAATCCTCACCGTTTGACGCCCTAAGACTGCCCGTGCGACCCCTTGGAAAATTCCTTGGGGACCCTTCCTGGGATTGAATGATGTCGAATGCCGCCGCCCCCGCAACTGAAGGACCGGATCGAACCGGCGGTCCCTTGCATGTGGCGATCATCATGGACGGCAACGGGCGCTGGGCGGCCGCGCGCGGTCTGCCGCGTGCGGAAGGCCATCGCCGCGGCGTCGAGGCGCTGCGGCGCGTGGTTCGTGCGGCACACGAACTCGGCGTGCTCTATCTGACGATCTTTTCGTTCAGCTCCGAAAACTGGTCGCGTCCGGCGACCGAAATCGGCGACCTGTTCGGCTTGCTCCGGCGCTTCATCCGCAACGATCTGGCGTCGCTGCACCGTGACGGCGTGCGGGTCCGCGTGATCGGTGAGCGTGAGGGCCTGGAGAGCGATATCTGCGCGCTCCTGAACGAAGCCGAAGAGCTGACCAAGGCCAACACCAAGCTCAATCTCGTCGTCGCCTTCAACTACGGTTCGCGCCAGGAGATCGCCAACGCGGCGCGGCGCCTCGCCCGCGAAGTGGCAGAGGGAAAACGCGATCCCGCATCGATCGATGCCGATGCGATCGGTCATTATCTCGATACGCCCGACATTCCCGATCCCGACCTGATCATCCGCACCAGCGGCGAGCAGCGACTGTCGAATTTCCTGATGTGGCAGGCGGCCTACAGCGAACTCGTGTTCGTGCCGATCCACTGGCCGGACTTCGACAAGGCCGCGCTTGAGAGCGCGATCGCCGAATATGCCAGACGGGAGCGCCGTTTCGGCGGTCTGGCCGCGAAAACCGGATCGTGACCGAGGGCGAAGCCGCGCCTGCGGCGGCGGCCGAACCGGGTTCGCGCAATCTTTTGCTGCGCGTCGCCGTTGCATTGGTGCTGGCGCCGCTGGCGATTGCGATCGCCTATGCCGGCGGATGGCTGTGGGCGGGGTTGGTCACGCTGGCCGCGATTGGCCTCTATGTCGAATGGCTGACAATCGTGGGCGCGGCGGGCGAAAGGCGCGTCGTCCTCTCAGGCGTTGTCGCGCTCGGGCTCGCCGGATTTTGTCTTGCCACGGGACGGATCGATGCGGCGCTCGTTGTCTTTGTTGCCGGGCTCGTCGTCGTCGCCTTGATCGCGCCGGCGCGGCGCAACTGGACGGCGACCGGGTTTTTCTATGCCGCGGCGGCCGAGATCGCTTCGGTGCTGGTGCGTCTGGATTCGGTCAAAGGTTTCGCAGCCCTGATATTGGTGCTGCTGGTGGTGTGGGTGACCGATATCGGCGGTTATTTCGCCGGCCGCGGCATCGGCGGACCGAAACTCTGGCCCCGGGTCAGTCCGAAGAAGACCTGGGCCGGCGCCATCGGCGGCTTTGTCGCGAGCCTGATTGTCGCGGCGGGGTTCTATGCGTTCGATCATAACCAAGCCGCAGAACACTCGCTGAAGCTTGAACTAGGGCCACTATTGGTATTGGGCGCAGTGCTCTCGATCGTCTCGCAACTCGGCGATCTCTTTGAGTCCGCTGTGAAACGGCGTTTTGGCGTGAAGGATTCCAGCCACATCATTCCCGGCCATGGCGGGCTACTGGATCGCCTGGACGGATTTGTCGCAGCCGTCGTCATGGCGGCGATTTTCGGGTTCCTTCGCGGCGGCGCCGATGGCGTCGGCCGCGGTCTTATGGTTTGGTGAAACAATGAGCGCAGTTCCATTGCGTAACAACAAGGCCGCGGCATCCGCCGTGCGCACCGTGACCGTCCTTGGTGCTACCGGCTCCATCGGCGACAGCACCATGGATTTGCTGCGGGGCGCGCGCGAGCGCTATCAGGTCGAGGCGCTGACCGCGAATACCAACGTCGAGGCGCTGGCGAAGCTCGCCCGGGAATTCGGCGCGCGGTTTGCGGCCATTGCCGATCCGGACCGTCTCGGCGAATTGAAACAGGCTCTGGCCGGGACGCGCATCGAATGCGGCGCCGGCGAAAGCGCGATTATCGAAGCGGCCGCGCGCCCGGCGGACTGGGTGATGGCCGCGGTCAGCGGTGCGGCCGGGCTGAAACCTGCGCTCGCCGCGGTGGACCGTGGCGCGGCCGTGGCATTGGCCAACAAGGAATGCCTGGTTTGCGCCGGTGATTTCTTCATGCAGCGCGCAGCCAAAGCAGGGGCCTGCATCCTGCCGGCGGATTCCGAACACAATGCGCTGTTTCAGGCGCTAGGCTCCGGCAACCGCGAGGAGCTGGTGCGCGTGATCATCACCGCGTCCGGCGGCCCGTTCCGCACCTGGGCCGCCGCCGACATCGAGCAGGCCACGCTGGCCCAGGCCCTGAAGCATCCGAACTGGAGCATGGGTCAGAAGATCACGATCGATTCGGCCTCGATGATGAACAAGGGGCTCGAGGTGATCGAGGCCTCCTATCTGTTTGCGCTGACGCCGGACGAAATCGACGTGCTCGTGCATCCGCAGTCGATCATCCACGGCATGGTCGAATTCTCCGACCGTTCGGTGGTCGCCCAATTGGGCGCGCCGGACATGCGGATTCCGATCGCGCATTGCCTCGGCTGGCCCGATCGGATCGTCGGCCCCTCGGCCAGACTGGATCTTGCCAAGATCGGGCAGTTGACGTTCGAAGCGCCGGATTTCGAGCGGTTCCCGGCGCTGCGGCTGGCTTACGAATCCTTAAGGACCGGACGTGGCGCGACTACGGTATACAATGCGGCGAACGAGGTGGCGGTTGCAGCATTCATCGCCGGCCAGATCAGATTCGGCGCCATTGCGCGGCTGGTCGAAGCGACCATGAACGACTGGATCCGCTCCGGAAATCTCGCGCCTTTGAGTTCGGCCGACGACGCGATTTCCATTGACCATAATGCGCGAAATAAAGCTGCCTCCCTATTGCCTCAAATTGCCTTAAAGGCATCCTAGAGGGTTGGGGACGGAGCTTTCGGCTCTCGTCGAGGGGAATTGGATGTCTGAGTTTTTTCTACATAGTTTCAATACGTTGAGCCATGGGCTCATCGGTTACATCATTCCCTTCCTGTTCGTCCTGACCATCGTCGTTTTCTTCCATGAACTGGGCCACTTCCTGGTCGCCCGCTGGGCCGGCGTGAAGGTGTTGACGTTCTCGCTGGGTTTCGGGCCGGAACTCGCGGGCTTCAACGACCGCCACGGCACGCGCTGGAAGATCTCCGCCATCCCGCTGGGCGGCTACGTCAAGTTCTTCGGCGACGAGTCGGAAGCCTCCACACCATCGCCCGAGGCGCTCGCCAACATGACCGAGGAAGAGCGCGCCGGCAGTTTTCACCACAAGCGGGTCGGACCGCGCGCGGCGATCGTCGCCGCTGGCCCGATTGCCAATTTCATCCTGGCCATCGTGATCTTCACCTGCCTGTTCACCTTCTTCGGCAAGCCGAGCACGACGGCGCGGGTCGACAAGGTGGAAGCGGGCAGTGCGGCTGCGGCCGCAGGCTTCCAGGTCGGCGACATCGTGACCGATATCGACGGCAAGACCATCGGAAGCTTCTCGGATATGCAGCGGGTTGTCGGCGTTCGCGCCGGCGAGCAATTGTCCTTCACCGTCAAGCGCGGTGATTCCACGGTGCAGCTGCGCGGCACCCCGGAACTGCGCGAAGTGAAGGATCCGTTCGGCAATGTGCAGCGGCTCGGCGTGCTCGGCATTACCCGTTCCACCGCACCCGGCGATGTCCTGACCGAACGCGTCGATCCCGCGACCGCACTCTGGCTCGGCGTCAAGGAGACCTGGTTCGTGGTCGACCGCACGCTGGCCTATATCGGCGGCATCTTCACCGGCCGCGAAGCGGCCAACCAGGTCGGCGGGCCGCTCCGGATCGCCCAGATCTCGGGTCAGGTCGCCACCATCGGTCTTGCAGCATTGATTCACCTGGCTGCGGTACTCTCGATCTCGATTGGCTTGCTGAACCTGTTTCCGGTGCCGCTGCTCGATGGCGGTCACCTTTTGTTCTATGCCGTGGAGGCCGTCCGGGGGCGGCCGTTGTCGGAGCGGGCCCAGGAAATGGGGTTCCGAATCGGCCTCGGGCTTGTGCTCATGCTGATGGTGTTTGCGACCTATAACGACATCCTGCATCTCGCGGCATCGTGAAGCGGCTTTTTTGTGGCGTTGCCCATCGGCAACGTCTTGGAATGAAAATGGAATTGCGCAGTCATGTTAAGTTTGCCGATGTAACGAAATTGTCTACAAGCAGTGCAGCAGATGGGAATCTGCCGGTTCGTGGGGTGCGGGCCGGCATGGGAATGATAAGGGCGCGTTGCGCATGATGGTTGGAATGCGAGTGCGGGGGGGCTTGGTTGCCGCCCTGATCATGTTTGCCGTGCCGATGGCCGCCACGTTGGCGGCTATGCTTGTGTCCGCACCGGCAGCCGCCCAAGGCGTGGCTTCGATCGGGGTCGAGGGGAACCGGCGCGTCGAAGTCGAAACCATTCGCTCCTATTTCAAGGCGGGTCCCGGCGGGCGCCTGACCCAGGCCGAGATCGACGACGGCCTCAAGGCGCTGATCGAGACCGGCCTGTTCCAGGACGTCCGGATCAACCAGGCCGGCGGCCGGGTCGTGGTGGTCGTGGTCGAAAACCCCGTGATCGGGCGCATCGCCTTCGAAGGCAACAAGAAGATCAAGGACGAGCAACTCTCGTCAGAAATCCAGTCCAAGCCCCGCGGCACGCTGTCGCGTCCGATGGTTCAGTCGGACGCCCAACGCATTGCCGAAATCTACCGGCGTTCGGGCCGCTATGACGTGCGCGTCAATCCGGAAATCATCGAGCAGCCGAACAATCGCGTCGACCTGGTCTTCACGATCACCGAAGGCCAGAAAACCGGCGTCAAATCGGTCGAATTCATCGGCAACGTCGCCTATTCGTCCTATCGCCTCAAGGACATCATCAAGACGCACGAATCCAATCTCTTGAGCTTCCTCGGCGGCGGCGACGTCTACGATCCGGACCGGGTCGAGGCCGACCGCGATCTGATTCGCCGCTTCTACCTGAAGCACGGCTTTGCCGACGTGCAGGTGGTGGCCGCGCTGACCGAATACGATCCCGACAAGAAGGGCTTCCTCGTTACCTTCAAGATCGAGGAAGGCCAGCAGTACCGGGTTGCTTCGGTGGATTTCCAGTCCAGCATCGGCACGCTCGATGGGAACTCACTGCGCAGCTTCTCGCGCGTCGGCGTCGGCTCGCTCTACAACGCCGAGGCGCTGGAGAAGTCGGTCGAGGAAATGCAGATCGAGGCCTCGCGGCGCGGCTATGCCTTCGCGATCGTGCGCCCGCGCGGCGACCGCAATTTCGAACAGCACACCGTCTCGATCGTCTTCACCATCGATGAAGGCCCGCGAACCTATATCGAGCGCATCAATATCCGCGGCAACACCCGCACGCGCGACTACGTGATTCGGCGCGAATTCGATATCTCCGAAGGCGACGCCTACAACCGCGCGCTGGTCGATCGCGCCGAGCGCCGGCTGAAGAACCTCGATTTCTTCAAGAGCGTGAAGATCGTGACCGAACCGGGGTCCTCGAGCGATCGCATCATCCTGATCGTCGATCTGGAAGAAAAATCGACCGGCGATTTCTCGGTGTCGGGCGGCTACTCGACCACCGACGGTGCGCTCGCCGAAGTCAGCGTTTCCGAGCGCAACTTCCTGGGGCGAGGCCTGTTCGCCAAGGCGTCGGTTACCTACGGCCAGTATGCGCGCGGCTACTCGCTCTCGTTCGTCGAGCCCTATCTGCTGGACTATCGCGTTGCGCTCGGTCTCGACCTGTTCCAGCGCCAGCAGCTTGCCAACAGCTATATTTCCTATGGCACCAAGACGATCGGCTTCAGCCCGCGGCTTGGCTTCAGCCTGCGCGAAGATCTCGCGCTGCAGCTTCGCTATTCGATCTATGAGCAGCAGATCCAGCTGCCGAGTGCGCTGGCAAACTGTAACAATAACCCGAATAACGGGCTGCTCGCGTTCAACCCGTCGCCGGCCTTTGCGAATTTGAACAATATTCCTGCGGGGGGTACCGCAACGTTCGGGGGCCAATCCGCCACCGACACCTCGGGCATCGGGCTGTGGTGCTACAGCGACGGCGAAGCTTCGCTGCCGGTCCGCAAGGAGCTGCAGAGCGGCCAGACCCTGACCTCGTCGCTCGGCTATTCGCTGAACTACAACACGCTCGACAACAACAAGAACCCGACCGATGGTTTGATCATCGATTGGAAGCAGGATTTTGCCGGCGTCGGCGGCGACGTCAGCTACATCAAGTCCGCCATCGACGCGAAATACTATACACCGCTGGTTGCCGACATCGTTGGGGTGATTCACGCCCAGGGCGGCATCCTGAACCAGATGGGCAACAACCAACTGCGCATGCTCGACCACTTCCAGATGGGCCCGAACCTGGTACGCGGCTTTGCCCCGAACGGCATCGGTCCGCGCGACATCAATCCCTACGGCACCGGCGATGCGCTCGGCGGCACCAAGTACTGGGGCGTGTCGGCGGAATTGCAGATGCCGTTCTGGTTCCTGCCGAAGGAAGTCGGGCTCAAGGGCGCGGTCTATGCCGACGCCGGTGGGCTCTTTGACTACAAGGGGCCGACGGATTGGCTGCAGACGGGCGAAGTCAATGTGCCTGGCTGCACGCCGCCGAAGACGACCGCGCCGGTCAATCCCGGAACTTGCTTGGGCTTGCAATATGATAACGGCAATGTCGTGCGTACTTCGGTGGGTGTCGGCCTGATCTGGGCATCCCCGTTCGGTCCGCTTCGCTTCGATTATGCTATCCCGCTGACCAAGGGGCAGTTTGATCGCGTCCAGCAGTTCAAGTTTGGTGGCGGAACATCGTTCTAA
Source organism: Bradyrhizobium erythrophlei (assembly GCA_900129675.1). Lineage (GTDB taxonomy): Bacteria > Pseudomonadota > Alphaproteobacteria > Rhizobiales > Xanthobacteraceae > Bradyrhizobium > Bradyrhizobium erythrophlei_A. The sequence continues at coordinate 7,236,908 of FSRD01000001.1, forward strand.
AGCAATATGATCTAAGCGTTTTCGAGCGAAGTGGGTGCCGGTTCGCGTGAAGAAAACGCGTCAACGCAAAGCAACGCTCCGGTTCTGATCGATCGGAGCCGAAGCTCCGGTCCGATCACCGGCCGGACTGCGACGGGTGGAATGGCGCAGCCGAACTTCTTCAAGCAACCCCCTTCGTCGACGCTGGCCGATATCGCCGCGCTGACGAAGGCAGAGCTGGTCGACCCCGCGCGGGGTGGCCTCAAGATCAGGGGACTGGCGTCGCTCGACGAAGCCGGCCCCATGCATCTGGCGTTTTTCGATAACCTCAAATACGCCGATCAGCTGGCGTCGACCAAGGCCGGCGCGTGCCTGGTCAGCCCGCGTTTCGAAGCCAGGGTGCCCGCCCATGTCGCCGTGCTGCGGGCGGCGCAGCCGTTCCGCGCCTTCGTCACGCTCGCCCGCGAATGGCACGGCGACGCGCTCCGCCCGCAATCCTGGTGCGACAATGACGGCATCGCGCCGTCGGCGATCATTGACCCAACGGCCCATCTGGAGGACGGCGTGATCGTCGATCCGCTCGCGGTGATCGGCCCGAGGGTCGAAATCGGCGCCGGCACGGTGATCGGCGCCGGTGCCGTGATCGGCGCCGACGTCAGAATCGGCCGCGACTGCAATGTCGGCGCGCGCAGCGCCATCCAGTTCGCCCTGATCGGCAACAACGTGCTGATCCATCCCGGCTGCAGCATCGGGCAGGATGGCTACGGCTTCATTTTCTTCGGGCCCGAAGGCCATTTGAAGGTGCCGCAGACCGGCCGCGTCCTGATCCAGAACGATGTCGAGGTCGGCGCCGGCACCACGATCGACCGCGGCAGCCTGCGCGACACCGTGATCGGCGAGGGCACCAAAATCGACAATCAGGTCCAGATCGGCCACAATGTGACCATCGGCAGGCACTGCCTGCTGGCGGCCCAGATCGGGCTCGCCGGCAGCCTGACGATCGGCGACAATGTGGCGCTGGGCGCCAAGGTGGGTATCAACAATCATCTCAAGATCGGCGACGGCGCCCAGGTCACGGCCATGAGCGCGGTCAAGGATGACATCCCGCCCAACGGCCGCTGGGGCGGCCATTTTGCCAAACCGACCAAACAATGGTTTAGGGAGATTATTGCGGTGGAGCGATTGGTGCGCGACAGCACGGCCGATCCGAAGGGCGAGGGGCGGGAGTGATGGAGGAGGCACCGGTAAGATTTGAGCTCGTGGATATCAACGAAATCCTCAAGACGCTTCCGCACCGCTATCCGATGCTGTTGATCGACCGGGTGATGAAGATCCGGACCGATTACAGCGGCATCGGCGTCAAGAACGTCACCTTCAACGAGCCGTCGTTTCTCGGGCATTTTCCGGATCGCCCGGTCTATCCGGGCGTGATGATGATCGAAGCCATGGCGCAGACCGCCGGCGTCATCGGCATCAAGTCGGTCGAAGGCACCGAGAAGCCGCGCGCGGTTTACTTTTTGACCATCGACAAATGCAAATTTCGCAAGCCGGTGATGCCCGGCGACACCATCGAGTACCACATGCGCTCGATCGGCCGCCGCAAGACCATGTGGTGGTTTCACGGCGACGCCAAGGTCAACGGCACCACGGTCGCGGAAGCCGATGTCGGCGCGATGCTGACGGATTGAGGCGGGACCGGTCGGCAAGATCGGTAATCGATTCTGCCACGTTGATTGCGCAGCGGTTTGGATTGTACCGCTTTGCGGAACGGGGTACTTTGCACGGTCAAGGGATCGCCGTCTGCAGGCGGAACTTCAGCCCGGCTTGCGGTTTGTCAGTCTGGCGTCGACGGCCTTCTCGGCGATTGCGCGCGAGACCGGTTGATGAGTTTTATCAAGGTGTCGATGGCGGTGATGGCTTTGGCTGCCGTTCTGGCAGGAAACGCAACCGCGCGCGACGATGGCCGCTATTCCGGCTCCCCGCTGAAGCCGTGGTTCGACACCCTCAGGAGCGCAAAGGGATTGTGTTGCTCGGTTGCGGACGGACTTGTCGTCGCCGATCCGGACTGGGAATCCAAAGACGGGCACTTCCGCGTTCGTATTGAGGGCGAGTGGATCATGGTTCCGGATGATGCCGTCGTTACGGAGCCAAACCGCGCCGGTCGAACCATGGTCTGGCCCCTCAAGGGCCCGTCCGGGATTTCAATCCGCTGCTTCATGCCCGGCAGCATGACTTGATGTCTGCGGATCCGGGATGTCTGCATAATCGGGCGAACGACCATTCCAATTTCAAGTGCGCTTCTTGCAGTGCTGCATGATCAATGCGCGCTCGCCGCCGGCTGCGAGACATTGCTGCCGGGATGCGGACCCCGATCAGCGGTGCCGCGCCGAAATGCGCCGTAACGATACGTCACTAGACAGCATCAGCACGTCGCGGTAACCACCGGAAAACCCGATGTTTTAACCTCCATTCTCGTTAACGAACTATCGGACCTGTCTGGATGAGCATGATCGATCCCACCGCGCGGATTGAAGACGGCGCGGTGATCGGCGAGGGGACCTCGATCGGTCCCTTCTGCATCATCGGCCCCCACGTCGTCATCGGCGACAACTGCAAACTGATCGCGCATGTCCATATCACCGCGAAAACCACCATCGGCGCCAGCTGCACGATCTATCCGTTCGTCTCGCTCGGCACCCCGCCGCAATCGCTGAGCTATCGCGGCGAACTCACCCGGCTTGAGATCGGCGCCGGCTGCACGATCAGAGAATCCGTCACCATGAACGCCGGTACGGTCGCGGGCGGCGGCGTCACGCGGGTCGGCGAGCGCGGCTATTTCATGAACTGCAGCCATGTCGGGCATGATTGCCAGGTCGGCAATGACGTGATCTTCGCGACCTCGGCAACCCTCGGCGGCCATTGCGAGATCGGCGATTTCGTCTTTATCGGCGGGCTCTCCGCGGTGCACCAGTTCACGCGAATCGGTCCGCAGGTGATGGTCGGCGGGGTGTGCGGCGTGCGCGGCGATGTGATCCCGTTCGGCCTCGTCAACGGCCAGTATGCAAGCCTCGAAGGGCTGAACATCATCGGCATGAAGCGGCGCAAGTTCACCAAGGACCGGCTGGCGACGGTGCGGTCGTTCTACCAAAAACTGTTTCACGGCCCCGGGATATTTGCCGAGCGGCTCACCGCGGTGCAGCCGATGGCCGCGCAGGATCCGGCGATTGCGGAAATCCTCAGCTTCATCGGCGACGGCAAGCACCGCTCGCTGTGCCTTCCGGCCGACGACGGCAACAAGCACTGATGACGGGATCGCCGCAACCATGATGTCGGCGGCTTCAGGGATTTGCTCGCCGGTGGGCGTGATCGCAGGTGGCGGCGCCATGCCGTTCGCGGTGGCGGATTCGCTCACCGCGCGCGGCATCGCGCCCGTGATCTTCGCGCTTCGAGGCGCCTGCGATCCGGTCGCGGTTGAACGCTTTCGCCATCACTGGATTTCGGTCGGCCAGCTTGGCCGCGCGACAAAGCTGTTTCGCAGCGAGGGCTGCCGCGACCTGATCTTCATCGGCACGCTGCTGCGGCCGGCACTGTCGGAGATCAGGCTGGACTGGGGTACGATCCGCGTGATCGGCAAGGTGATGACGTCGTTTCGCGGCGGCGACGATCATCTGCTGTCGGGGATCGGCCGTATTCTCGAACAGGACGGTTTCCGCATGGTCGGAATCAGGGATGTCGCTCCTGACGTCCTGATGCCCGAGGGGCGCATTGCCCGCGCAGCGCCGGATCCCGCCGCGACAGCCGATATCGCCAGGGGGCAGGAGGTGCTCCGCGCGCTCGGGCCCTTCGATATCGGCCAGGCCGTGGTCGTGATCGACGGTCACGTGGTGGCGGTGGAAGATATCGAGGGCACCGATGGCCTGCTGGCGCGCGTGGCGCGGCTGCGCGCCGAGGGCCGCATCCGCGCCAAGGCCGGCCGCGGCGTGCTGGTCAAGGCGCCCAAGAGCGGCCAGGATCTGCGCTTCGACCTGCCGACGGTCGGGGCCAAAACCATCGAAGGCGCGGCCAAGGCCGGGCTTGCCGGCATTGCCATCATCGCCGGGCACACCATCGCCGCGGAATCGCAGGCGATGATCGAAGCGGCCGACAAAGCCGGCCTCTTTGTCCAGGGCCTGCCCGCGTGACGCCGGCGCGCGCATTCGCCGATCGGGGGCGGAAAATCTTTCTGATCGCGACCGAGGAATCCGGTGACCGCCTCGGCGCCAATCTGATGAAGGTCTTGCGCCAGCGCCTTGGCGACGCGGTGCGGTTCGAAGGCGTCGGTGGCCGCTCGATGGCGCGCGAGGGGCTGGTATCGCGGTTTCCGATCGAGGAATTGTCGATCATTGGCCTTGCCGCGGTCGTCAAGCACCTGCCGAAAATCCTGCGGTTGATCCGGGAAACCGCAACCGCCGTGACGGAAGCCAAGCCTGATATTCTCGTGATCATCGACAGCCCCGATTTCACCCACCGCGTCGCCAGGCGCGTTCGCGCCGCCGATTCCTTGATCCCGATCGTGGATTACGTCTCGCCCTCGGTCTGGGCGTGGCGCCCGGGCCGCGCGCGCGCGATGCTGAGCTATGTCGATCATGTGCTGGCCCTGTTGCCGTTCGAGCCGGCGGCCTATCAGCGGCTTCGCGGCCCGCCCTGCAGCTATGTCGGCCATCCCCTGACCGAGCAGCTCGCCGCGCTGCGGCCCGGCGCCGATGAACAGACGCGGCGCGATCAAGCGCCACCGGTGGTGCTGGTGCTGCCGGGAAGCCGCCGCAGCGAAATCCGCCACCACATGGTTGTGTTCGGCCAGACGCTGGGCCGGCTGCGCGACGACGGCGTGGCGTTCGAACTGGTGTTGCCGACCATGCCGCATCTGCAGGAGGCGATCGCCGAAGCGCTGGCGGCTTGGCCGGTGCAGCCCCGCATCGTGGTCGGCGAGCAGGAGAAGCGGGCGGCGTTCCGGATCGCGCACGCGGCCCTGGCTAAATCCGGCACCGTCACGCTCGAACTCGCGCTCTCGGGCGTGCCGATGGTGACGGCCTACCGGACCGGCTCGGCGGAAGCCTGGATTTTGCGCAAGGCGATCAAGGTCAATTCGGTGATCCTCGCCAATCTCGTGATCGGCGAGAACGTCGTTCCGGAATTTCTGCAGGAAGACTGTACGCCGGAAAAACTGTCGCAGGCGCTGCGCGAGGTGCTCGGCGATTCAGCGCTGCGGCGAAAACAGCTCGAGGCTTTTGCAAAGATCGATCGGATCATGTCGACCGGCAACCAGCCGCCGAGCGCCCGCGCCGCCGACATCGTGCTGGCGACGATGCGGAAGGCGCGAAGGACGAATTAGCGGACGGTTGCAAGGTTCCGGCGTGCCCCAACACAAACTTCACCCGTGAAGGCGCTAACCCGATCCGCACAAATTTGTGATGCGCAGTTCGAGGGGCGTTTGAAGGTGTGAGTTTGTTGCGGAAAACAGACGCGAGTGCCCCGAGAAGGCGGCTTCAAACGTGCTCGGTAGCGGTTCCTATTGCGTTTGCGATCGGGCCAAATTAATAATCGCGAAGGGGAAGAAGCAGTCTCCCCTTGAGACTCCGGTCCAATGACTGCGCAACACTCGACTTGTCGAGGAGATTTGCGCGTGGATCGAAGCAAACACTCAATTTCCCCGAATGACCTGTGCGCACGGCCAGGCTCCGCGGCGCCGATTGTCGTCGACGTACGGCGCGATGCTGACTTTGCCGGTGCCGATCGGCTGGTTGCTCCCGCTTTAGTGGTTCGGGCGACGGACGACAAATTCACCGTCTTCCTCGATGGGATTTGGTTGTTTACCGGGTTCAACAAGACTCTGTCCCGGCCGGGCCGTATCGCGCTTTGGAGCAAAGGCGACAGCATCACGCCGTTCGACCAGATCGAGATCGCACCGTTGCCGTGAGCCCGCGATCAGCCAGTCACCTCCCGCATTCACCTTTCGCAGCTGTCAGCCCCAGGAGATTTCCATGACCATCTCAACCGAACGCCGAAGCTTCATTCAGGGAGCGGGGCTCGCCGCTGCCGCCGCATCAACAGCGACGCTGGCCGCGAACCCTGCATTCGCCCAAAGCAACCAACCGAGCGGAGCCAGAACGATGTCGTATCAAGCAAAACCCCTGTCACTCGACCCAAAGTCGATCAAGGGCATTTCGGAAAAGGTTCTCGTGAGCCACTATGAAAACAACTACGTTGGTGCCGTAAAGCGCCTCAACGCGATCGGCGCGCAGCTGGCCGAGCTCGATTTCGCCAAGGCGCCGAATTTCATGGTCAACGGCTTGAAGCGTGAAGAGTTGATCGCTGCGAACTCGATGATCCTGCACGAGATATACTTCGACGGGCTCGGTGGTGGTGCCGCCGCAAGCGGCGCGCTGGCGGAGGCCATCGTTCGCGACTTCGGCAGCCTCGAGCGCTGGCGCTCGGAATTTGTCGCGATGGGCAAGGCGGAAGGCGGCGGCTCCGGCTGGGTGATCCTGTCCTACTCGCCGCGCGACAAACGCCTCGTCAATCAATGGGCCGCGGACCACACCACGACGTTGGCCGGCGGCCGGCCGGTGTTGGTGCTCGACATGTACGAGCACGCCTATCATATGGACTACGGTGCGGCCGCCGCGCGCTATGTCGACATCTACATGGAAGCCATCCGCTGGGACAACGCCGCGAAGCTGTACGATCAGTACAGCCGCGAAAGCTAGGTGTGCCGTCGAACGAGATAACGACCAAAAGATGAGGGAGGGATTCGTGTCATGAGAAGCGTTGCGATAACGATGCTGGTGCTGGCCGGTTCTTGGGCGGTCAATGCCGCCGCACAGGCTCAAACAAGCTGCAAAGTATGCGGCGAACAGCAAGCAGCGTGCATGAAGAACTATGCCGGACCGACCTGCAAATCCGAGTACAGAATGTGCATCAAATCTTGCGGGAAGAAATCGTGAAGCGCCGGACTCGCGGGAAGTCGGCATGAAGGAGTTGGCGGCCATATTGGCAGCGGTAACGCTTGGCGTGACTTCATTGGAGATCGGCGCAGTCGCCGCCGAACGGTTTCAGAAGCTTTCCGGGAGTCAAATCCGCAAGAAATTGTCCGGTATGCAACTTACCGACGAGGTGCACTGGCGTGACGTATACGACCGCGACGGCACGTTGAGAAATTATTCAGACGGAACGGAGCGAGTGGGCAAATGGGCGGTCGAGAAGGACGAACTCTGTGTCTACTTCAAGGAATCGGACGATGGTTGTTACGAGGTGTCGCTCTCGGGGGACCGTATCGAGATGAAGCCTTCCGGATTGGGTTTGAGCATTGAGGGCATTCTCCAGGCGCCAACTGATCGTAACTAAAGCGGGCACCTTCAGCAGACGAGCGGCATCCCTTCGCCGCCGAGAGATGGTGTGGTCATGTTACATCTATCCCGGACGATCGTAACGGTAATAGCCGGCGTCATGGCTTGGATTACCACTGCAGATCAAGCGTCTGCCCAGGCCGCGGACACAGCTCCGCTCCAACTCGAAGCCAAAATCCCGCTGGGCGACGTCAGGGGCCGGATCGACCACATGGCGGTTGATCTGAAGCGGCAGCGGCTATTCGTTGCCGAACTAGGCAACGATACCGTTGGAATCGTCGATCTCCCAAATCGAAAATTGCTCCACAGGATCGCGGGACTGAAGCACCCGCAAGGCGTCGGGTACGAGCCCACGACCGATATGCTTTATGTCGCCAATGCCGGTGACGGCTCGGTGCAATTGTTCGAAGGGAGCGACTACAAGCCCGCCGGACGAATCGAGCTTGGCAGCGACGCCGACAATATTCGTGTCGATGCCGCGACCAATCGGGTGTTCATTGGATACGGCAGCGGGGCACTGGCGGTGATTGATCCTGCAACCCGCAACAAGGTGGGGGACATTTCACTAAAGGCGCACCCCGAAAGTTTCCAGATCGACCCGAACACAAGCCAGATCTTCGTCAACGTTCCGGAGGCACGCGGGATCGCGGTCGTCGATCACGGTTCGCAAAAGCAAATCGGAAAATGGCCGCCGGCCAATCGGAGTGCGAATTTTCCGATGGCGCTTGATCCGGTCCGTCGCCATGTCCTCGTGATCTTTCGCTCTCCTGCCGAACTCGGCGTCTTTTCAATGACGGACGGCAAGCCGATCGCGACGACCGAAACCTGCGGCGATGCCGATGACCTCTTTGTTGATGCCAAGCGCGCACGCATTTACGTCAGTTGCGGGGCTGGCTTCCTGGATATTTTGGAAGTGAAAGAAACGACGTACCGGCGGATCGCGCGCATCCCTACGGTTTCCGGGGCACGCACTTCGCTCTTTGTGCCGGAGATGGATCGTCTGCTGCTTGCCGTCCGGGCGAGTTCCGCACAGCCCGCAGCCATTTGGGTATTCCGGCCAACGCCATGATTCCGTCGCCACGGCACCGAAGACAAACGCATGGGCACGAAACGGAAGCGTTCGAAACCGAGGCTCCCGAAATGGGCGATCATCGCTGCATGTTTTGTCGCGTGGTCCGACCCTGCCTCGGCTTATCGGCCGTTCGATGGAACCGATGCTGCGGTGGCAGCGCCGGGAGAGCTGGAAATCGAGTTTCAACCGGCCGGGCCACAGCGGGAGAGTGCGACCACGGCTCTGATCGCGCCGGCAACGGTTGTTAATTACGGATTGAGCGAGGGATGGGAAGCCGTGTTTGAGGGCCAGGGGCAATCTCCGCTGTCGCCGTCAGGTCCGACCAGCCTGACGGCGGCGGGAGCCTTCCTCAAACATGTGCTGCGGCCAGGCAGCCTGCAGGACAAGACCGGCCCCAGCATCGCGACCGAATTTGGCGTGCTGCTTCCGGACAGCACGGGGAGTTCAGGTGTCGGCGCAAGCCTGGCCGGCATCGTCTCACAGCGCTGGGACTGGGGAACGGTCCATCTGAATGCGGCAACAGCGCTCACCCGCGACCATCATGCCGATGTTTTTCTTGGCGGCATTGTCGAAGGACCGTCAAAATGGTCAGTCCGGCCGGTGGCGGAGTTCTTTTACGAGAAGGAATTCGGCCAAGCCGAAACGATATCTGCCCTGATCGGCCTCATTTGGCGGGTCCAGGACAACCTCAGTTTCGACGTCGGGCCGCGTCACGCGCTCAGGAACGGCCATCCGGTGAACGAAATACGCGCGGGCTTGACGTTCGGCTTCCCGCTGCGGTTGTTCGGTGAACGCGCACAACAGTCCAGATGAGTTCGAATGCCTTTAGCGCCGCTCCCGGATCTGGCCACTGCTGTCAACGACGAGGGAGACGTCTTTGCCGCCTTTCGTGGCCCTGACGGCCGTACCTTCGGCGGTGGATTTGATGTCTCGGATTTACGAATAACCCGCTGATTCAAGCTTGGCTATAAGCTCCTGCTGGGTCAGGGCATAGGCAGTTCAGCAGACAGCAAAAGACCGCTTGAGAGACTGTTCGTGCAGACATGATCTGTGCTCCCTGGCTTGGGCGAACCGCGAAAACGCGCCCCGAGACTTCAACGCCTATGCGACGCAGCGCGCCGCGGGAGCGTGAAGCTGCGTCGAAATTACTGTGAAAATGAAAAAGCCGGATGCGACGATCGCATCCGGCTTCCGCGAAGTTGAGATTATCGGCCGCGTTACTTCCGGTTGGCGATATCGACGTAATCGCGGCGGGCGACGCCGGTGTAGAGCTGGCGCGGACGGCCGATCTTCTGCTGCGGATCCTCGATCATCTCGCTCCACTGGCTGATCCAGCCGACGGTGCGGGCGACCGCGAACAGCACGGTGAACATCGAAGTCGGGAAACCCATCGCCTTCAGCGTGATGCCCGAATAGAAGTCGACGTTCGGGTAGAGCTTGCGGTCGATGAAGTAGGGATCGCTGAGCGCGATCTTTTCCAGCTCGAGTGCGACCTTGAGCATCGGATCGTCGCCATGGCCGGTCTCGGCCAGCACCGCGTGACACATCTTCTGCATGATCTTGGCGCGCGGATCGTAGTTCTTGTAGACGCGGTGGCCAAAGCCCATCAGGCGGACTTCGCTGTTCTTGTCCTTCACCTTGGCGATGAATTCGGGGATTTTGTCGACCGAACCGATCTCGGCGAGCATCGCCAGCGCCGCCTCGTTGGCGCCGCCATGCGCCGGACCCCACAGGCAGGCGATGCCGGCGGCGATACAGGCGAACGGGTTGGCGCCGGAGGAGCCGGCGATACGCACCGTCGAGGTCGAGGCGTTCTGTTCGTGGTCGGCGTGCAGGATGAAGATCTTGTCGAGCGCGTCGGCCAGCACCGGATTGATCTTGTATTCCTCGCAGGGCACCGCGAAGCACATGTTGAGGAAGTTCTCGGCGAAGGTCAGCGAGTTCTTCGGATACACGAAGGGCTGGCCGATGGTGTATTTGAAGGCCATCGCGGCCAGCGTCGGGATCTTCGCGATCATGCGCATCGAGGCGATCATACGCTGCTGCGGATCGTTGATGTCGGTGCTGTCGTGATAGAACGCGGCCAGCGCGCCGACGGAGGCCACCATGACGGCCATCGGATGGGCGTCGCGGCGGAAACCCTGGAAGAAGCGGGCCATCTGTTCATGAACCATGGTGTGATGGATCACGCGGTTGTCGAAGTCCTTTTTCTGCTCCGGGGTCGGAAGCTCCCCGTAAAGCAGGAGGTAGCAGGTTTCGAGGAAGTCGCCGTGTTCGGCGAGCTGCTCGATCGGGTAACCGCGGTATTCCAAAATACCGGCGTCGCCGTCGATATAGGTGATCTTGGACTGGCAGCTGCCGGTGGAGGTGAAGCCGGGGTCATAGGTGAACATCCCGGCCTGGCCGTAGAGCTTGGCGATGTCGATGACATCAGGCCCCACCGTGCCGCTTAAAATCGGGAAATCATAGGTCTTGTTACCGACCGTGAGGGTAGCTGTTTTGGTGCTGGATTTTGCGTCCATCGTGAAGTCCCCGATGAAATCGTTGCGAAAAACCGGGCTGACCTTGGTGCCATTCTACAGGAGATGGTGAGGCAGGCCGGGTTGTCTAGAAGGCTGCCTTAAATGGGTAGCTTATTGCCCTGTGCACTGCAAGATGGCCGCCGCGCAGGTGCACGGCTCGGAACTCGGGTTAACGGGCCGAAAGGGCTGATTTTGCGTTGACGGCGGTTGGTGATTCCCTCGGTGCTTTGATTCGGCTGGAGCATCGAGATGGACACGATCGTCGAGGACGAGAGCCCGCGGGCTCGTTTGGCGCTTCTTTTGAAGAACTTTTCCGAACTCGACGACGACCGGGAAGCGTGGCGGATTCTCTATCCGATTAAGGAGGTTCTGCTGCTGGTGACCTGCGCGACCATCGCCTCCTGCGATGATTTCGACGACATCGTCGCTTGGGGCGAGCATCATCTCGATTTCCTGCGGCGGTTTTCCGATTTCCATCATGGCATTCCGTGTGCGCGCTGGCTGCGCGACTTGGTGAACCGCATCGATCCGGTCCTGTTCCAACGCTGCTTCAATAGCTGGGTCGCCGCCATCTGGCCGGATCGGCACGATTTCATCGCCATCGATGGAAAGACGGCGCGCCGCACCCACGACCATCGCAAGGGGCTCAAGGCCCTGCACACGCTCAGCGCCTATGCCACCACCGCAAGACTGACCTTGGCGCAGCTCGGGGTTCCGGAGAAGACCAACGAGATTACCGCTATTCCCGAGCTTCTCGACCAGCTCGCCGAAGCCGGCCAGCTCGAAGGTGCCCTGGTCACCATCGATGCCATGGGCTGTCAGGTCGACATCGCCGACAAGATCGTGGCCCACAAAGCCGATTACCTGCTGGCACTGAAGGGCAACCAGCCTACTCTGGAAGCCGATGTCGTGGACTACTTCCGCACTGCCCAGGCCAGCGAGCTGGTTACCAAAACAACCGTCGAGAAGGGCCACGGCCGCATCGAGACCCGCACCTACACCGCCTCGAAGGCGGTCGACTGGATCGTGTCCGAGCGCAGCTATCCCGGGCAACCGCGCTTCACCAACATCAAGACCATCGTCAAGGTCGACACCCGGACCGAACATGCCGATCGCTCGACCTTCGACACCCGCACCTACATCTGCTCCGCGCCGCTCGACATCGAACGCACTGCCAAAGGATGTCGCGGCCATTGGGGGGTGGAGAGCATGCACTGGCTGCTCGACGTCGAATTCGGCGATGATCTGTCGCGATACAGGACAGGCCATGGCGCCAAGAACATGGCCGTCGTCCGCCGCTTCGCTCTCGACCTCCTCCGCAACCACAAAACCACCGGAAGCATCAAGACCCGCAGAAAACGGGCAAGTTGGAGCGCCGATTTCCTGCTCCAGGTTCTCCAAATCAGCCGTTAACCCGGATTCCTTGCCGTGCGCGCAGGTGCGATACCACCTTATGCGGAGGCCTGATCGGCCAGCCGGGCCAGGCATTCCTGCCGTCCCAGCACCGCGAGGACATCGAAGATGCCCGGCGAAGTCGTCCGTCCGGTCAGCGCCACCCGCAGCGGCTGGGCGACGGCGCCAAGCTTGAGGTTGTTGGCATCCGCGAAATTCCGCATGGCGGTTTCAGCGGTCTCCGAACTCCAGTCGGTGACCGCTTCCAGCGCGGCGCGGAGCTTGCCGATCAGTTCGCGGGTCTCCGGCGTCAGCACCGCCAGAGCCTTCGGCTCGATCTCGAGCGGCCGGTCGGCAAAGATGAAGCAGGAACCCGCGATCAGCTCGATCAGCGTCTTGGCGCGCTCTTTCAAGCTCGGCATCGCCCGCAGCAATTGCGCGCGCGTGGTGTCGTTGAGTTTCGCCTTCAGGTCGGCGCCGTCGGGCACGTAATCCAGCACGTTCTCGAACTGGCTCACGAGGAACTGATCGTCGCTGTGCCGGATATAATGGCCGTTGAGATTTTCCAGTTTTGCGAAGTCGAACCGCGCCGCGGATCGCCCGATCTGCGGCAGATCGAACGCGTCGATCATCTCCTCCGTCGAAAAGATCTCCTGGTCGCCATGGCTCCAGCCGAGCCGCACCAGATAGTTGCGCAAGGCCGCCGGCAGATAGCCCATGGCGCGGTAGGCGTCGACTCCGAGCGCGCCGTGGCGCTTGGAGAGTTTTGAGCCGTCCGGGCCGTGGATCAGGGGGATGTGGGACATGTTCGGAAGGTCCCATTCCAGCGCGTCGTAGATCTGCTTCTGGCGCGCGGCGTTGATCAGATGATCATCGCCCCGGATCACATGGGTGATGCCCATGTCGTGGTCGTCGACCACCACCGCCAGCATGTAGGTCGGGTTGCCGTCGCCGCGCAGCAGCACGAGGTCGTCGAGGTTCTCGTTCTGCCAGACCACGCGGCCCTGAACCTGGTCCTCGATCACGGTCTCGCCGGTCTGCGGCGCCTTGAGGCGGATGGTCGGTTTCATGCCGGCCGGGGCTTTTGCGGGGTCGCGGTCCCGCCACAGGCCGTTATAGAGCCGCGTGCGGCCCTCGGCGCGCGCCTGCTCGCGCATTGCCGTCAGTTCTTCCGCGGTGGCGTAGCAGCGATAGGCCTTGCCGCTGGCCAGCAATTGCTCCGCCACCTCGCGATGGCGGGCGGCGCGGGTAAACTGGTAGACGACGTCGCCGTCCCACTCGATCCCGAGCCATTTCAGGCCGTCGAGAATGGCCGCGATCGCGGGTTCGGTCGAGCGCTCGCGATCGGTGTCCTCGATCCGCAGCAGCATTTTGCCGCCGCGCTTCCTGGCGTAGAGCCAATTGAACAGCGCGGTGCGGCCGCCCCCGATGTGGAGGAAGCCGGTCGGCGAGGGGGCGAAGCGGGTGACAATGGATTCAGTCATTGCGGGGGCAGGGCCTATGCGTGAACGGCCGTGGTGTATAGCAGGAACCGTGCATAACTAAAGCCTTGGCAATTAAGGCCTTGGCCGCGCCCCGAATTCGGCGAACGCCACTTGGCTGGACCGGGCGAATTTGGCAGAAGGTCCGCTTGAAAGCCTGCGGGAACCCTTAGATGACGACAGAAACGGCGGCGGCAGAGGCGGGGCGCGATTTCATTCGCGACATCGTCCAGGCCGATCTCGACTCCAAAAAGCACAAAGGGATCGTGACCCGATTCCCGCCGGAGCCGAACGGCTATCTGCACATCGGCCACGCCAAGTCGATCGCGCTCAATTTCGGCATCGCGCAGGAGTTTGCCGGGCGCTGCCATCTCAGGTTCGACGACACCAATCCGACCAAGGAAGAGCAGGAATATATCGATTCCATCCAGGCTGACGTGCACTGGCTCGGCTACGACTGGGGAACCGACCTCTATTACGCCTCGGACTATTTCGAGCAGCTGTATGACTGGGCGGAGGGCCTGATCAGGGATGGCCACGCCTATGTCGACGACCAGTCGCAGGAGGAGATCAGGTTTTCGCGCGGCACGCTGACGGAACCCGGCAAGAACTCGCCGTTCCGCGACCGGCCCGTTGACGAAAGCCTCGACCTGTTCCGCCGCATGAAGGCCGGCGAGTTTCCAAACGGCGCCCGCGTGCTGCGCGCCAGGATCGACATGGCCGCCGGCAATATCAACCTGCGCGATCCCGTGCTCTATCGTATCCTGCATGCCGAGCACCCGCGTACCGGCACGAAGTGGTCGATCTATCCGAGCTACGACTATGCCCACGGCCAGTCGGACGCGATCGAGGGCATCACGCATTCGATCTGCACGCTGGAATTCGAGGACCACCGGCCGCTCTATGAATGGCTGCTGGACAAACTGCCGGTGCCGTCGAAACCGCGCCAGTACGAATTCGCGCGACTGAATCTGACCTACACGCTGCTGTCGAAACGTGTGCTGACCCAGCTCGTGCGCGAAGGCCATGTCGCCGGCTGGGACGATCCGCGCATGCCGACGATCGCTGGCCTGAAGCGGCGCGGGGTGCCGCCGGCAGCGGTGCGCGAATTCGTCAAGCGTATCGGCGTGGCGAAGGCCAACAGCGTGGTCGATGTCGGCATGCTGGAGTTCTGTATCCGCGAGGAGCTCAACAGGACGTCGTTGCGGCGCATGGCCGTGCTGCGGCCGTTGAAGGTCGTGATCGAGAATTATCCGGAAGGCCAGGTCGAGGAGCTTGAGGCGATCAACCATCCCGACGATCCCACAGCCGGCACGCGCAAGATCGCGTTCGGCCGCGAGCTCTATATCGAGCGCGACGATTTTATGGAAAATCCGCCGAAGAAATTCTTCCGCCTCTCGCCGGGTACGGAAGTGCGGCTGCGCTATGCCTATTTCATCAAGTGCACCGGCGTCATCAAGGATGCCGCCGGCGAGATCGTCGAGCTCCGCTGCACCTACGATCCCGCAACCAAGGGCGGCAACGCGCCCGACGGCCGCAAGGTGAAAGCCACCATGCACTGGCTGCCGGCGGCGCAGTCACGCCCCGCGGAAATCCGCATCTACAATCAGCTGTTTTTAAAACCCAGTCCGGACGCCGGCAATTTTGCCGCCGATATCAACCCGCAGTCGCTGGAAATTCTTGCCGACGCACGGGTCGAGAACGCGATCGCGGAGACCAATTCCAGCGACGTGATGCAGTTCGAGCGCCAGGGCTATTTTGTGCGGGATGCCGACTCGCGGCCGGACAGACTGGTGTTCAACCGCACCATCGGCCTGCGCGACACCTTTGCGAAGGAAGTCGGCGGCAAAGGGTGAGCGCAGCGATGCAAAACGCGGCTGACGATGTAGTATCCGCGATCATCGAGCGATGGTCGGCTGGATTCAGCAAGCTCGACGCCAAGGCTCTCGCCTCGCTCTACTCGAGGAACGCCTTCTTTTTCGGCTCGAACCCGACGCTGTATCGCGGCAACGAGGGCGTGGCGGCCTATTTCGATGCGCTGCCGCGCTGGGGTTCGCCGACCGTGCAGTTCACCGATGTCAGGACCGCAGAGGTCAATGCCGATTTGATCAACTTTGCGGGCACCGCGTCTTTCTCTCTCGGGGAAGGCGAACCGCCGCTGTCGGTCAAGATCAGCTGGGTCATCGCGCGCGAGGGCGGTGAGTGGCGCATTGTCAGCCACCACGTCTCCTCCAAGACCCCGCTGATCGAGCGGTAGGCTGGACGGATGCCAGCTGGCGCGACTGCAGCTAGGAGCGTGTCCGAATAGTCGCTGTTCAATTCTGAGCGAGTCTGATTCAACCTTGGGCTATGAGCAAGTATTTTCGCCCCTGGAATATCGATCAGACGCTGCTTCTGCCGCCGAATGTGCAGGACTTCGTGCCGAAAGGCCATGTCTCGCGGTTTATCGTTGAACTGGTGCGGGAGAGCCTCGATCTCAAGGAGATCACGGGCAGCTATGTGAGCGGGCTCGGGCAGCCGCCGTTCGACCCGCGCATGATGGTGGCGCTTCTGCTGCACGGCTATGCGAGTGGGCTGTATTCATCGCGGCGGATCGCGAAGGCCTGCCGCGAACGGAATGATTTTGTAATGATTGTCGCGCTCGATCCGCCGGATTTTCGCACGATCAGCGACTTCCGCAAGCGGCATTTGAAGGCGCTCGGCGCACTGTTCCTGCAGGTTCTGAAGTTGTGCGAGACGGCAGGGCTGGTCAAACTCGGCCATGTCGCGCTGGATGGCACGAAGATCAAAGCGAACGCGTCGAAACATAAAGCGATGAGTTATGAGCGCATGAAGAAACGCGAGGCGGAATTGAAAGCCGAGGTCGCTCGCATGCTGGCGGCCGCTGAGGCGGCGGATGCTCAGGAGGACGAGACTTTCGGCAAAGACAAGCGCGGCGACGAGCTGCCGGATTGGGCTGGCGACAAGCAGAAGCGGCTGGCCAAGATCCAGCAGGCGATGGCGGCGCTGGAGGCCGACGCCAGGCTGGCCGCGGAGGAAGAGCGTCGCATCGAGGCCGAAAAGGAACAGCAGCGCCAAGCCGAAGGCCGCAAGAAGCCGGGCAAACCGGCGGCGCCGGCATCGGACCAGCCTGATCCCAAGTCGCAACGCAACTTCACCGATCCGGAAAGCCGCATCATGAAGTCGAAGGATGGCTTCGTTCAGGCCTATAATGCCCAGGCCGCCGTCGACGCGGGCGCCCAGATCATTGTCGCGCACGAACTGACGCAGTGCGGCAACGATCAGGGCCAGCTGGTGCCCCTGATCGAGGCCATCGAGAACAATCTCGGCCGCAAGCCGGAGCAGGCCTCAGCGGACTCCGGCTACTGCAGCGAATCCAATCTCGAAGCGCTCGAAGCCCACGGCGTCGACGGCTACGTCGCGCCCGGACGCGCCAAGCACCCGACAGCCGCGAACGGAAAAATCGGCGGACCGCTGACCCAACGGATGCGAAAGAAGATCGACGACGGCGGCTTCGAAACACCCTACCGATTGAGAAAGCAAGTGGTCGAACCGGTGTTCGGACAGATCAAACAGGCGCGCGGCTTCCGCCAGTTCCTGTTGCGAGGCCTAGAGAAAGTGCGCGCCGAATGGGCCATGATCTGCACGGCCCACAACCTCCTCAAGCTGTTCACCCTCGCAAAGGCCGCCTGAGCCGACTATCCTGCAATAAATGCCCGGTCGCGACCGCTATCTGGACGGGCTCCTAGATGTCGTAATAGAGATGAAACTCGTGGGGATGAGGGCGCAGCCGGATGGCATCGACCTCGTTTTTTCGCTTGTAGTCGAGCCAGGTTTCGATCACGTCGCGGGTGAACACTTCGCCGCGCAGCAGGAATGCGTGATCGCGTTCGAGCGCGTCAAGCGCCTGGTCCAGCGATCCGGGCGTCGACTTCACGTCCTTCGCCTCGGCGGGCGGAAGGTCGTAAAGATTCTTGTCGATCGGCCTGCCCGGGTCGATCCGGTTGTTGATGCCGTCGAGGCCGGCCATCAGCATGGCGGCGAAGGCCAGGTAGGGATTACAAGACGGATCCGGCGAACGAAACTCGACGCGCTTTGCCCGCGGGTTCGGCGAATACATCGGAATGCGGCAGCAGGCTGAGCGATTGCGTTGGGAATAGACCAGGTTGATCGGAGCTTCGTAACCCGGCACCAGCCGCCGATAGGAGTTCGTGGTGGGGGCGCAAAGCCCGCATAACGCCCAGGCGTGGGTCAGCAGCCCACCGATGTAATAGCGGCCGAGCTCGCTCAGCTCGGCGTAGTCCCCCTTGTCGTAGAACAGGTTGGTTTCGCCGTTCCACAGACTCTGATGAACGTGCATTCCCGAGGCGTTGTCCTCGAACAGCGGTTTGGGCATGAAGGTCGCGGTCATGCCGTTTTGGCGGGCAGTATTCTTCACCACGTATTTGTAGATCATCAGATTGTCGGCCATGCGGGTGAGCGTGGTGAAGCGCATGTCGATTTCGTTTTGGCCGCCGGTCGCGACTTCATGGTGATGAGCTTCGATGGCTATCCCCAGCTGCTCCATCGTCAGCACCATTTCGGTGCGGAGATCCTGCATGCTGTCAGTCGGGGGAACCGGAAAGTATCCCTCTTTGGGGCGCGGCTTGTGACCCAAATTCGGCGCTTCCTTCGTGCCTGTGTTCCAGCTGCCCTCGCTGGAATCGATTTCGTGGAAAGCGTAGTTGATACCCTGTCCGTAGCGCACGTCGTTGAATACGAAGAACTCGGCCTCCGGGCCGAAATAGCTCGTATCGGCGCGGCTACTGCCCTTGAGGTAGATCTCGGCCTTCTGGGCGATATAGCGGGCGTCGCGGCTATAGGATTGACCGGTGATCGGGTCCCTGATGTTGCAAATCAGGACCAGGGTCGTTGCCGGGGTGAACGGATCGAGGAAGGCCGTCGTCGGGTCCGGGACGACCAGCATGTCGCTTTCCTGGATCTCCTGAAAGCCGCGGATCGATGAGCCGTCGAACCCAATGCCGTCGTTGAGAGCATCGACATTCACTGCGCTCGGCGGGACGGAAAAATGCTGCCACACCCCCGGCAAGTCGGTGAACCGGAGATCGACCATCTGGACCTTCTCGTCCTTGATCGTCTTCACGATATCTTCGGCTGTCGTACAATTCGGAACCATGGCTTAGCTCCTGTCACCGAGAGGGGGCGCCTTCAAGATCGTCCTGCCGTTCAACGGCTGCCAAACTCCCACGCCGCCGCCGCGCCGATTCTCGATCTGGCATGGTGGCGCTCGCATTCAGACACGCCTTGTCACGCGCGAGCCGGCAGCTTCAGCTTTGGTGCGGCCCGCGCATGAGTTTCATGGCGTCTTCGATATGCCGCCAGTCCTTGGCAAGTTCGGACTCGCCTTTTGCCTCAAGGTCGATGGCGTTCTGAGCAGCTTCCGCAATGGCCTTCGCGCCGTGTGCTTCCAGTAACTGCCGCGCATAATCATGGATTTCGATTTCTCGCATGGCGTCATGCTCCTCTTGCTCTGCGCGCGGCCGTGAACTCCAGCCGGGCAGCAGAACCGTAGACGTTGACACCTATCAAGCCCGCACAGTTTCATCCGGGCGCGGGACAGTTGCAAGAGCCTCCTTCCAAATTATGGGCCGCCAGGATGTTGGCCGGATGCATCCTCATCAGTGCATCACCACATACAGGGAAGGAAGGGAGGTGAGCATCATGCGCATTCAACATTGGCAGGACGCCGGCAGCCTGTTGTTGGGCGTGTGGCTGGTCTTGTCGCCGTTCGCCTTGGGCTTCGCCGGGGCGGCTGTCTGGATAACCATGGCGCTTGGGTTATGCGTCATTCTGTTTGCCGTAGAAGGATTTGTCATTCCGTCCTATCTGGAGGAATGGGGAGAAATCCTCATCGGTTTGGCTCTCGTGGCGGCGCCTTGGACGGTCGGCTACCAGCCGGGATCGGCCACGCTAAACAGTGCGGTCTCAGGCATATTGGTGATTTTGCTTGCAGTCTGGGAACTAACGACCGACCGCGATTTCAGCACCTGGTGGCACGATCGCTGGCATCATTCGGCCAACTGACATCATTCGGCCAGCGACGAGATAACGGTCGGGCTAAGAGGGCTCAGGCAGAGAGGCAGGATCTCGGCAACCTGGTCTATCGGTCGCGCCCTCAGCGCGGGGCCATGGCGGCCCCGCACTGGGGCGACTTTGTCACGATGCGGTTCGAGGCTCTATCGGTTGCCAGATGCTGATCTTGCGGGTCTCCGGCATCAGGAAGAGGGCGAGCACGAAGCACACCGCGGGCACTGCAATCGGGTAAATCAGCGCGTAACCAATGCTGCCGGTGGCCGCGAAAGCCGCCGAAGTGATGAACGGCACCAATCCGCCACCCCAGCCGTTGCCGATGTGATACGGCACCGAGACCGACGTGTACCTGATCCTGCCGGGGAAGAACTCCGCCAGGAACGCGCCGACCGGCCCATACACCATCCCGACATAGCAAACGAGGATGAAGATGATGAAGACCGAGATCGGATAATTGATGTTGCCGGGCTGCGTGACCGATCCCAGCCACAGATACAGCGGATAGTACGTGATCGCGGCGAGCAGCATGCCGCCAAGGATCACCGGCTTGCGGCCGATCTGATCCGACAGCCAGCCGAAGAAGATCAGGCTCGGCGTTGCAATCAGCAACGCAGCTCCCACGATGGAGGCCGAACTCACGGGGTCGACCTTGGAGACCTGCTGCAGAAAGTACAGCGCCCAGAACTGACCGCTATACCAGACCACTCCCTGTCCGATCAGAACCACGATCGCTATCCCGATGTACTTGATGTTGGCGCTCAGGAAAGCTTCCTTCCAGGGGTTCCTGGTCATCTGTCCGCGAGCCTTGATCTCCTGGAAGATCGGCGTCTCCTGGAGCTGGAGGCGGATGTAGATGGCGATGGCCACCAGCAGGAACGACAGCAGGAAGGGAACGCGCCATGCCCATTCGTCGAAGGCCTGATTACCGAAATAGGTTCGGGTAAGAACGATCACGGCCAATGACACCACGATCCCGAGTGTCGGAGAGGTCTGCAGCCAGCCGGTATAGTAGCCGCGCTTGTCGTCCGGCACATGCTCGGCAACATAAGTGATGGCGCCGCCATATTCGCCACCCAGGCACAGACCCTGGATCATGCGCAAGCCGAAGAGAAGGAATGCGGCCGCAAGACCGATCGACTGGTAGGTCGGGATCAACCCGATCGCCCCGGTACCCAGCCCCATTCCGCTGAGCGTAACGAGGAACGTATATTTGCGGCCGACCCGGTCGCCCATCCATCCAAAGAGAAATGCTCCCAGTGGACGGATCAGGAATCCTGCTGTGAACAGCGCGATCGTGCTCAGCAGGGCGGCGACGGGGTGGGATTGCTCGAAGAACTTGACCGACAAAACGGCGGCCAGGCTGCCAAAGATATAGAAGTCATACCATTCGATGACGTTTCCCACCGACGCTGCGACAATCACGCGGCGAAAATCACTCGGTATTTGAATTGCCATGTGCTGCTCCCGTTAATTCAAAGGCTTCTCCTCGCGTCTTTCAGCGCTATTCGCTCGCGGAGTACGCTTGATGCGCGACGTTACAGGCGGGAATTGCGAGTTGCGTCCGCAACGCCTGGTCTCAGGGAAGCCTTGAACTACCTGAGAGCTCCAGCGGCCTTCATACCGCGAGCCAACGTTGCCTCTGTCCCGTCTGGCCGAGAGCAGAGGCGCACAGCAGTTTAATCCTAATGGGACTGGTGGCTTATGAGACTTTCGGCTCAATCGGCGCGAGGCAGGCGGAAGAGATCATCGCGGACATCCACGGGTGGGGCCGGAATTTGATCACGGCGGCCCACCCGGTCGACGCAGCAATCGCCTTGCCGCGGGTGGGCGCCAGCCGGGCGACTGTTGCACAAGGGGCAAGACATTCTTTTCTCAAGCATTCCGCATCTGTTCCGCTATCGCGCCGCCAACACCTTCCGGTAGCCTGTCGCCCCGAGCGACATCGTAAGGTGAGTAATGGCCGAGCAGGGCGCAACGCCGGGCCAGAGGCGAGGCTAGGCCGGGACCTGGCCGCCGCGTGCGGCGGCGCCGGTTGGCGGGTTTGCGCCGGTCGGGCTCAGCGCCTGGCCACCGCTCGCAGAGAAGCTTCGCGCGTGGGTCCGGGCTGAAGCAGGCGCTGGCCGTTTGCTGCCCTGGGTGCCGATCGCCTTCGGCACCGGCATCGCCTTCTATTTTGCCGCCGACCATGAGCCGGTGTTGTCGGTCGCGGCCATCGTGGCGATCGCGCTGTGCGCGGTGGCGGTGCTGCTGCGGCGGAAAAAGATGTTTCCCGCCGCGGTCATGGTCGCCGCGGTCGCGGCGGGCTTTGCAGTTGCGACCTGGAAGACCGCGCGGATCGCGCATGGCGTGCTGGCGCGGCCGATGTTTTCCGTGGCGCTGACGGGCTTTGTCGAAACCCGCGACATCCGCGAGCGTACCGATCGTTTTGTCCTGCGCGTCGCGACCATGGAGAGCCCGCGCGGACCGACCAAACTGGAGCGCGTACGGCTGTCGGTGAAGAAGGGCACCGCGCCCGATGTCGGCAGCTTTGTCGAATTGAAGGCGCGGCTGCAGCCGCCGCTCGCACCCTTGCGGCCCGGCAGTTACGATTTCGGCCGCGACCTGTATTTCCAGGGCATCGGCGCCTCCGGCTTTGTGATGGGGGCGATCAAGGCGAAGGAGCCGCCGGCCAGCGGCGGCCTTTTGCTCGGCTACGCCGCTTTCATGCAGGGCTTGCGCGACGCGATCGACGCGCGCATCCGCAACGTGCTGGAGGGCGACAAACGCGCCATCGCCACCGCGCTGCTCACCGGCCGCCGCGACGCGATCTCGGAGCCCGTCAATGATGCGATGTTCATTTCCGGCCTCGGCCACGTGCTGTCGATATCGGGCTATCACATGGCCGTCGTCGCCGGCGTGGTGTTCTTTGCGGTCCGCGCGCTGCTGGCGTTGTTCCCCGCGCTTGCCACCGGGTTTCCGATCAAGAAATGGTCGGCTGCGGCAGCATTGGTCGCCGCGGCGTTCTATCTCTTGCTGTCGGGCGCCGAGGTCGCGACGCAACGATCGTTCTTCATGACGGCGGTGGTGTTGATCGCGGTCATGGTCGACCGCCGCGCCATCACCTTCCGCACGCTCGCGGTTGCAGCCTTGATCGTGCTGGCGATGGCGCCGGAGGCGCTGGTGCACCCGAGCTTTCAGATGTCGTTTGCGGCGACGCTTGGCCTGGTCATACAGATCGGGATGCCCCGCCTGTTTGCGTCGCCCGACAATTCCGCGGCTGCCAAGGTCGCGCTGTGGGGCGGGCGGGAGATCATGACGCTGGTGCTGGCCTCGCTGGTGGCGGGGCTGGCGACGACGCCCTATGCCGCGTTTCACTTTCATCGCGTGACGCCCTATGGCCTGCTGGCCAATCTCGCCGCGATGCCTGTCGTGTCGGCGGTGGTGATGCCGGCGGGGCTGCTCGGCTTGGTCGCGATGCCGTTCGGTTTCGACGGCGTGTTCTGGGCGATCATGGGAGGGGGCATCGACTGGATGATCGTGGTGACGCAATGGGTGGCGGCGCTCCCCGGCGCGGTCGGCCGCATGGCCGCGTTCGGCATCGGCCCGCTGATCACGGCGAGTGCTGCGATCATCCTGTTCGGGCTGCTGCGCACGCCGCTGCGTTGGTCGGGGGCGGCTTTGCTGCTGGTCGCGGTGGTGTGGGCCATCAGGGTACCGCAGCCGGATATCCTGATCTCCGCCGATGGCCGCAATGTCGGCGTCCGCGGCGCGGATGGGCGGCTCCATCTGATGCGCACGGCCAAGGATGCCTTTTTGGTCAGGGAATGGCTGGCGGCGGATGCCGACGCGCGCCTCTCGACCGATGCGTCGCTGGCGGAGGGCGTCTCATGCGATGAGGCGGGCTGCGTGACCGAGGCGGCCGGCAGTGCGTTGGTTGCGCTGGCGCTGCGGCGAAGCCGCGACGGATTTACCCTCGACGCGGTCAAGCCCAGGGGTCTCGACCGGCCGTGGTCGCCCGGGGTGGCCGGCGAGGGCGAGACAACGATCCTCGCGCCGCGCCTGGCTGCACCGCGCGCCATCGATGCAACACCGGCGGAGGCCGATGTGCAGGCGGATGAGTAGACTCTCGCTTGACGTGTTTTCTTCGAAAACGACGAGTAGTCTTTGGTTTGACGCGTTTTCTTCGAAAACGCTATGGGGGTGCTGTTACTGTCTGTCGGGTAAGGAATGCGCCGGCACTTCGAACGCGCCGAGGTGAAATTCCTCCATGCCGTCCGCCGTTGCCGCCGGCATCTGGACCAGCGTAAACGTCGCATCCGGAAATTGTTCCCAGATCGCCAGGTCTTCTGCCGCGACGTTAAGCCATCCGAATCTGAACATGTATCGGCCGGGCTCGGTGACGTGCCCGGCTTTTTGCCAACTGATCTTGGTGACCACCGGTCACTCCCTTTGGCATGTTTTGGCGACACACAGCTTTTTTTGCGCCTCCGGATTGCATACCGGAGGCGCTCCAATACGATTTCACTCACCGCGCGTCGCAACGCTCGCCGGCCGGAGCCGACGGCGAAGGATCAGCCGATCGAGATCGACGTCGCCGGACGCGTTTCGACGGCCGGTGCCGCGCGCTCGGTGATCGGATGAGTCACCGTCACCGGCAATTGCAGTACGCTGACCCTCTGTCCCTCGCAGAGCTGCGTCACCAGCACAAAGCTTCCGTCCGGAAACTCGACCGCGTCATGGTGACGTTCCCGAACATGCGGATCGATCATGTTGAACTTGCCGACGCGGAAGCCGACGGTCCGGGTCCAGATCCATCGGTTGTCGTATTTGACGTCTTCGGCAAACGCCAGCTCGGTCCCGGGAAGCATGCAGACCGCGACATTGGGTTCGCTCTCTGATGCAAATCCGCGGGTCGATGTGCCGCGGAATGTCGTGGTGATCAGCGTCTCTCCGACCTTGGCGGGGCGGGTTGCCATAGCGTGCAGACTATAGTCACACATCGGATGCTCCTCATTCGAGATAGCCGACCCGTGCCTCCTGTTGAGGCAACAGGCCTCTATCAGAGTGGAGACAGCTTACGCGCTTTTGTGGGCAATTGTGCGGCTGGCGTAGGCCTGTCAGATCACAAACGCGCTAACACGCGCTCGGTTCGAACCGTGCGCGCAAAAAAAAGCCCCGACTCCGCCGGGGCCTCTTTGTCGTTGTCGAGTTGATCAGTGACCGGCCGGTGCCGAAAAGCCGCCATAGGCCCAGCCGGACGGCGCGGGGGCGGCACCCGAATTATTGGCGTTGCGATATTGCTCGCCGGCCACCACGCGGTTCGCCTTGTTGGCGCGGTGCCGTTCGGCCGCCAAAGTGAACTGCGACGCCGATGCGGCAAACAGCACCGAAACGAGAGCGGTCAAAATGGTCTTGCGCATGGTTGTCTCCTCGAATTGCACGCTGTTTTCGCGAAGCGGGGACACTTCGTTGCTTGCGTGCCGAGGATCTAGCGCCGGACGAGGCTGCGGATAATCCTTACGATTGCCGAAGGACCATCCATCAGGGGTGGATAATCCGGCCCCTTGCACGGAATCGAATGCGGACCCGCGCGTCCGCTCAATACTTCCGGTCCGGTCTCAATACTTCCGGTAAAGCCCGATCAGCTTGCCCTGAATCCTGACCCGGTTCGGCGGCAGGATGCGGACTTCGTAGGAGGTATTGGCGGGCTCGAGCGCGATCGAGGCCCCGCGGCGGCGGAAGCGTTTCAGCGTGGCTTCCTCCTCGTCGATCAGCGCCACCACGATATCGCCGGTGTCGGCGGTGTCGTTGCGCTGGATCAGCGCCATGTCGCCGTCGAGAATGCCGGCGTCGACCATGGAATCGCCGCGCACTTCAAGCGCATAGTGCTCGCCGGAACCGAGCATGTCCGGCGGCACGCTGATGGTGTGGCTGCGGGTCTGCAGCGCCTCGATCGGCGTACCGGCGGCGATCCGGCCCATCACGGGTACGGCGACCGGGCGGTTGCCGTCGTCCTCGGAAGCACCGGCGCCGGTACTGCGGACCTTGCCCAGCGTGCCTTCGATGACGCTCGGGGTGAAGCCGCGACGGCCATTGCCATTACCGCCGCCCGACAGCTCGGGCAGCTTGATGACCTCGATGGCGCGGGCGCGATTCGGCAGCCGGCGGATGAAGCCGCGTTCTTCCAGCGCGGTGATGAGTCGGTGGATACCGGATTTCGAGCGCAGGTCGAGCGCATCCTTCATCTCGTCGAAGGAGGGCGGCACGCCGGCCTCTTTCAGCCTTTCGTTGATGAAACGCAGAAGTTCATACTGTTTGCGCGTAAGCATCTCGAGCATTCCCCCGGTTGGTCGCGTCGTTCGATTCCCTGAGATCGGCAGCCTGGAAGTCCGAAACTCCCATTCCCCAAACACAAGGCCTCGAAACAAATCATGAACGGACACTATATGTTCGATACATGTTCCGCAACCACTTAATTTCCGGTGAACGCGACCCGGTTTTGCCGGAAGCCGCCGCCCGACGTTTCACTCCGGCAAACGCAGGAGCTCGCACGGCGCGCCGGCACCGGCTGCGGGTGCAAACGGCGGACGTATCACAAGTGCCCTTGCCGCAGCGAGATTCCCGAGCAGCGAACTGTCCTGATGGGTGACCGGGGTTGCGATCAGCGCGCCGTCCTCGCGCTCCTCGAGGCGGGCGCGCAAGTAATCCTCGCGCTGGTCGTTGGCGGCGAGATCGCGGCCGAGCAGCGCCGTCTCTCTGACGTGATGGACGCTGGCGCGGCCCGACAGCGCGCGAATCAACGGCGCCAGAAACAGGAAGCCGCAGACATAGGAGGAGACGGGATTGCCGGGCAGGCCGATCACCCGCATTGAGCCCAGCCGGCCATGCATCATCGGTTTGCCCGGCCGCATCGCGATCCGCCAGAACGCCATGGTGACGCCCTCCGCCTCCAGCGATTGCTTGACGAGGTCGTGGTCGCCGACCGAGGCGCCGCCGGTGGTGATCAGGATGTCCGCGCCGGAAGCGCGGGCGCGCCGGATGCCCTCGGCGGTTTCAGCCACGGTGTCGGCGGCGATGCCGAGGTCGATGGTTTCGGCGCCTTCGGCCCGCGCCAGCGCCCGCAGCGCAAAACCGTTGGAATAGACGATCTGGCCGGGCCCGGGGATGGTGCCCGGCATCACCAGTTCGTCGCCGGTGGCAAGGATCGCGACCTTCGGGCGGCGGCGGACGGCGAGTTCCGGATAGTTCATGCCGGCCGCGAGCGAGAGGTCGCGGTCGGTGAGACGGCTTCCCCCGGCAAGCAGCACGTCGCCCTCGCGGAAATCGACGCCGGCGGGGCGGATGTGCCGGCCGGTTTTCGCAGCTTCCGTGATGGTGATGTGGTCGCCGTCGATCGCCGAATCTTCCCGAAGCGTGTCTTCCTGTATGATGACGGCATCGGCGCCGTCGGGGATCACGCCGCCGGTGAAAATCCGCACCGCCTCGTTGGCGCCGACCTTTTTCTCAAACGGGCGGCCGGCCGCGACCTCGCCGATCACCTTGAGCCGTGCGGTGAGATCGCCGGCGTCGGCCGCGCGCACGGCATAGCCGTCCATCGCCGACATCGCCTGCGGCGGCTGGGTGCGCCGCGCGGCAACGTCGCGTGCAAGCACGCGATGCCAGGCGGCATCGAGCCCGACCATTTCTTCGGGCAATGGTTCGGCGCCCGCCAGGATCGCGTTGAGAGCATCGGCAACCGGCATCAATGCCACGGGCAAAACTCCTAAATTCCGAGTGCGGCGAGGGTTTCCGCAACGTCGTCCGGCGAAGTCACGTGAACCGCAACCAGGCCGCGCGCCCGGGCGCCTTCGACATTGGCGGGGACGTCGTCGAAGAACACGATGCGTTCGGCGGGCACGCCGATCGCTCTCACCACGTGATCATAGGCTGCCGCGTCGGGCTTTCGAAGCCCGATAGTCGATGACAAAAACACTTCGCGAAAATGGCCGAGCACGTCGGCATAGGCTTCCGAGAAATGCTCGACGTGCGGCCGGTTGGTGTTGGAGAAGGCGTAAAGCGGCAGGCGCGCCGCCGCGCGCTTCAAAAGCGTTGCGATGCCCGGCATTTCGCCGGCGAAGATCGCGTTCCAGCCCTCCAGGAACTGGGCATCCGAAATGCCGATGCCGAGCGCGTCGCGCAAGCTTTGAAAGTAGGCCGCGTCGTCGATCTTGCCGACCTCGTGATCCCGGTAGGATTCTTCGCGGACGAATCGCGCGGCAAGATCACCCGGCGCACGGCCAGCATGGCCGGCCCAGCAGGCCAGCGCCTTGCCGAAATCGATATCGAGCACCACGCGGCCGAGATCGAACAGCAGCGCGTCGGCGGAGTTGGGGGCGAGGCTTGAGGTCATCCGGGTCGTTTACAAAACCGGATCAATTCGGGCAATGGCTGGACGGTATCGGCCGCAGCCTCATCCTGGCCGTTCCATAATTTCGGCTATCCAGTGCTGCACGTGAACTTGCCGCGCGCTATGCTATGCTCTCGTGGAGAGCCTGCGCACGTCGAGGGAGCAATACGCATGAAAATCTTGGGCGCCGTCGCCGTTATCGCGTTGCTGGCCGGGCCGGCCTATGCCCAGTCGCAGTCGGTTCCCAGATATGGCGACGTCGACAAGGGCAAGTCGCCGCAGGAGATCGAGGCCGACAAGGAGGCTGAGAAAGCCTACAAGAGGTCGCTAAGCAATATTCCGGAACAGAAAAGCGCGGACCCCTGGGGTGCCGTGCGCAGTGACAACGCGCCGAAGGCCCCGGCCAAGACTGCCCACGTCAAGCCGAAGGCCAAGACCGACAGCGCCGCGAAGCAATAAAAATATAAAAGAACGTCTGCTGGCACCGCGCCGGGATCATGGTGTCCGGGATGCGAGGAAACAAAACATGTCGGGAACCCTGCTGTTTTCACCGATGACGATCCGCGCCGTCGAGTTGCGCAACCGGATCGTGGTGCCGCCGATGCATCAATATTCGGCCATCAAGGGTTTTCCGACCGACTGGCATCTGATGAACGCCGGAAAATTCGCCGCCGGCGGCGCCGGGCTCGTAGTGGTCGAGTCGACCAAGGTCGAGCGGCGCGGCTGCGGCACGGTCGGCGATCTCGGCATCTGGGACGACGCCTTCGTCGAGCCGCTCGGCCGGCTCGCCAAATTCATCAAGCAGCAGAATTCGGTCGCCGGCATTCAGCTCGGCCATTCCGGCCGCAAGGCGCGCGCCACAAGGCCGTGGGAAGGCGACCGGCCGCTGCAGCGGACATCAGAGATCGAGGATTGGGACGCCTGGTCGCCGGTCGCACCGAGCGCGATCGCCCATAGCGAGCGCTGGCCGGTGCCGAAGGCGCTTGCGCGGGGCGAAGTGAAAGATTTGGTGCAGGCCTGGGGCAACGCGGCGCGGCGGGCGCATGAGGCCGGCTTCGACGTGCTGGAGCTGCACGGCGCGCATGGTTACCTCGTGCACCAGTTCCTGTCGGAACGATCCAACGTGCGCACCGACGAATATGGCGGGTCCGAACTGAACCGGATGCGCTTCATCACCGAGATTACCGAAGCCGTGCGTGTGCACTGGCCCGATCACAAGCCGCTGTTCGTCCGCCTGTCGGTGGAGGACAATGCCGGGTGGGGCCCCGAACAAAGCGCGCGGCTGGCGAAAATCCTGAAGGCAAAAGGCGTCGACGTCATCGACTGCTCGTCCGGCGGCATCACCGAAATGGCGCCGATCCTGGGCAAGGAAATCAAATACAGTTATCAAGTGCCGCTGTCGGAATACGTCAGGCGCCACGCCGATATCATGACGATGGCGGTCGGGCTGATCATCCACGGCGATCAGGCCGAAAAAATTCTTCGCGACGAGCAGGCCGATCTGATCGCGGTCGGCCGCGAGATCCTCAACAACCCGAACTGGCCGATGGACGCGGCGCTGAAGCTCGGCGTCGAAGGCCCGTTCCGCAACGTGCCGCCGCAATTCGGCTACTGGCTGGGTACGCGGGCGAAACGCGGGTTCGGAACCCAGCCGTCGACGTGGCAGAACGGGCTGGGTGAGGACAGCGTCAAAGGGGACACCCTTCGCTAAAACAAGAAACATCGGAGGAAACCCGTGCCGAAATTGCTGAGCGAACACGACGTCGCTGATTATCGCGACCGCGGCTATCACTTCCCGGTCGATGCGCTCAGCGCCGGCGAAGTCGCCGATTTCCGCCGCAAGCTCGAGGACTATGAAGCCGCCAGCGGCGGCCCGATCAAGGCAGAGATGCGCCATCGCAGCCACGTGCTCTTCACCTGGATCGACGAGATGATCCGGCACCCCAAAATCCTCGATGCGATCGAGGATTTGCTCGGGCCTGACATCCTGTGCTGGAATACCAGCTTCTTCATCAAGGAAGCGCATGATCCGGGCTTCGTGTCCTGGCATCAGGATGCCACTTATTGGGGTCTCAGCTCATCCGATGTCGCGACCGCCTGGATCGCGATGTCGCCAGCCAACAAGATTTCCGGCTGCATGAAGTTCATCGCCGGCACCCACACGCAGCAAGTCCGGCACGAGGATACGTTCGACCAGAATAATCTGCTGACCCGGGGGCAGGAGATCGCGGTCGATGTCGATGAGGCCAAGGCTGTCTATGTGGAGCTGAAGCCCGGCCAGGCATCGCTTCATCATGTGTTGCTGTTTCACGGATCGGAGCCGAACCGCTCCGACGACCGGCGCATTGGTCTTGCCGTCCGCTACATCCCGACCCATTTGAAGCAGGCGGTGGGCGCGCGGGATTGGGCGACGCTGGTGCGCGGCAAGGATCGTTACGGCCACTTCCTGCCGGCGCATGTGCCAAAGCGCGACCTCGAACCCGAGGCGCTGGCGTTTCACAAGGAAGTTTCGGAAGAGCAGGTCCGCGTGCTTTATCGCGGCACCGGCAAGACCGCCTACCGCGCGTGAGCCATAGGCGAGCGGAAGCGACGCCGTCCTTCGGACGGCCATGGGCGAGCGGAAGCGACGCCGTCCTTCGGACGGCCATGCCGTGACGGAAGCGGAACGACCTTACGATTAACTCAGCGTCCATTCCTCGGCGCTGGCGCCGGCCAGCGCGCGGACGCGGGCTTCGTCGGCGGCGAGTTCGTGCGCGGTTCCTGAATAGACCACGATGCCGTCGTCCAGCACATAGGCGTCGTCGGCGATTTCCAGACTCATGCGCGCGTTCTGTTCGACCAGCAGAACCGAAATACCCTCGGCCTTCATCTGCTGGACGATGCGAAACACCTCGCGCACGATCAGCGGCGCCAGGCCTTGCGAGGGCTCATCGAGAATGAGCAGGCGGGGATTGAGCAGCAGCGCGCGCGCGATCGACAGCATCTCCTGTTCGCCGCCGGAAAGCTGGCGGCCGCGATTGAGCTTGCGCTCCTTGAGGCGGGGGAACAGCTGGTAGATGCGCTCGACGGTCCACGGGCCGCCGCGCTCGAGCGGGACTTTAAGATTTTCCTCGACACTGAGATTGGCGAAGATGCGCCGGCCCTCGGGCACATAGCCGACGCCGCCAGCTGCGATCCGGAACGTCGGCCAGCGCGTGGTTTCCTGCCCGAAGACGCTAACCTTGCCCTCGCGCGGCGGCGTCAGGCCCATCAGGCTGCGCAGCGTCGTGGTTTTGCCGGCGCCGTTGCGGCCGAGCAGGGCGGTGATCTTGCCCTCGGCCACCTCAAGGCTGACGCCATGCAGGATGTGGCTCTTGCCGTAATAAGTGTGCAGGCCTTCGGCGATCAATGCGGCGGTCATGCGGCGGTGCCCAGATAAGCGGCCTGAACGGTTTCGTTGGCGGCGATCTCCTGCGGCGTGCCTTGCGCCAGCATCCTGCCCTGATCGAGCACGCAGATGCGGTCGGCGAGATGGAACACCACGCGCATGTCGTGTTCGATCAGCACGATGGTGTAGTTGCTCTCACGGTGCAGGCGCCGGATCAATTGCGTGATCTGAAACGTTTCCTGGTCGCCCATGCCGGCGGTCGGCTCGTCGAGCAGCAGCAAATGCGGCTTCAGTGCCAGCGCCATCGCGATCTCGGCGGCGCGCTGGTCGCCATGGGCGAGTTCGCCGACCAGCCGGCCGGTCTTGGTTTCCAGCGACACCAGCTTGAGCGTCTCCTCGACGCGGGCTTGGACTTGCGCCTGTTCGGCGCGGTTGATCCACGGCCGCAACCGGTATCCGCTGGCGACCTCAGTGGCGATGCGGACGTTTTCGAACACGGTGAGTTCGGGAAAGATCTCGGTGACCTGGAAGGTGCGCGCCATGCCGCGGGTGACGCGCTCATGCGTGGACAGTTTTGTGATGTCCTGGCCGTCGAAGCGGATCGAGCCGGAGGTCGGTGGAAAAAATCCGGAGATCAGGTTGAAGAAGGTGGTCTTGCCGGCGCCGTTCGGGCCGATGATGGCGCACATCTCGCCCTTGGCCACGTTCAGCGAGACATCGCGCACCGCCACGAGATTGCCGAAGCGTTTCGTGACGTTGTTGATTTCGAGTACGTTCATGCCTTGCTCCGCTGCAGGAAGCCGAGCAGGCCGCGCGGGAAGAACAACACCACCAGCACAAACAGAAGGCCGACGAACGACATCCAGTTGACGGTGACGCTGGACAGGTAATCCTGCAGCACCACGAACACGGTGGCGCCGAGCAGCGGTCCCCAGAAGCTGCGCATGCCGCCCATCACGGCCATCATGACGAAATCGCCTGACTGGCTGTAATGCAGCCCCTTCGGATCGGCGAAATTATTGACCAGCGCATAGAGCGCGCCGGCCAATCCCATGAAGAAGCAGGACAGGGTGAACGCGATCCAGATGTGGCGCTCCACCGGGATACCCAGAAAACGCGAGCGCCGCTCGTTCTCGCGGATCGCGATCATGGTGCGGCCGAACGGCGAGCGCAGGATAAATCCCATCGCGCCGACGGCAAGCGCGAAACAGAACAGCACGAAGAAGTAGAAGTAGTTGGCGCTGGAGAGGATGTCGATCTTGAACAGGCCAAGGTCGAGCGGCTGGCGGGAGAAGCCGCGCAGGCCGTCATCACCGCCGGTCAGCGAACTCCACTGAAAAGCGATGTAGTAGAATACCTGGCCGAAGGCGATGGTCACCATGGCAAAGTAGACGCCGCGCCGCCGCACGATCAGTGTGCCCAGGAGGCCGCCGCAGACACCGCCCAGCAGCATCCCGAGCAGCAGCGCCAGCGGCGTGCTGGCCGCGAGAAATTTCAGCGTCAGCCCTGCGCCGTAGGCGCCGAGACCAAAATAGGCGGCGTGGCCGAATGACAGCACGCCGGTAAATCCCAGCAGGAAATTCAGCGACATGGCCGCCAGCCCCAGCACCAGGACGCGGGTGGCGAGCGCGGTGTAACCGCCGAGCGGCACCATCCAGTAGGGGGCGAAGATCAGGGCGGCCCAGATCGCCGCGAGGACGATCAGCTTGCGGGTCTGCTCGGTGGTCAAGACATCATTCCTTCTTCGCCCAAGAGTCCGCGCGGGCGCATCAGGAGGACCACCGCCATCATGACATAGATGACCGCCTCGCTGGCGGCGGGAAGGAACACCGCGGTCAGTCCCGAGGCCACCCCGATCAAGAGGCCGCCGAGCAGGGTTCCCGGCAGGCTGCCGATGCCGCCGACGATAATGGCGATGAAACTCGGCATCAAAAGGCCGGTCCCCATGGTTGGTTCAAGCCCCAATTGCCCGGCCGCGAGAACGCCGCTGAGACCGGCGAGGAAAATGCCGACCGCGAAATTGAGCGAGCGCAGCAGTTGCACGTTGATTCCGAGGGCGGCGACGGTTTCGAGATCGAGCGTGCCGGCGCGGATGCGGATGCCCAGCCGCGTATAGCGCAGCAGCACGAACAACAGCGCGACCGCGATCATCACCACGGCGACCATGAACAGGCGGTAGCCGGTGATGAAAAAGAAATCATTGCTCAGCGGTTGCGCCAGGAACGGCGGAATGGTGACGGGCTTGCCCTGCGGCCCGAAGATGAAGCGGGTGCCGTCCTCGATGATGAAGGCCAACCCAAACGTGAGCAGCAGGCTGTACAGGGGATCACGCCCGTATAGCGGCCGGATCAGCACGCGTTCGACCACGAGCCCGATCACGGCGGTCAAAGGCGGCGCGATCAGGAGTGCGCCCCAGAAGCCGATATAGGGCGTGATCGCATAGGCGATGTAGCCGCCGATGACGAGAAATCCGCCATGGGCGAAATTGATCGTGTTGCTGAGGTTGAGAATGAGCGACAGGCCAAGCGCCATCAGCACGTAGAACGCGCCGACGATGAGCCCGTTGGTGATGTTGAACAGCAGAAGCAGGGTCATCGGGCACCGGATAATGGACATGGAATTGATCCGGGAGAAATCGCTCCCGGGATCGCTGGCATCGCGGGCTTCATGTTACGCCGGCCACTGGACTTTGCAGCCTGTCTCTTCAACCGTAGGAGCGGTCTTGTTGCCCGGCACGATTTCGTCGACCCGGTAGAGATCTTCCGGATCGTCCTTGCCTTTCGACTGCGCCTCGCCGACGAAGGCGGACGTCATCAGCTGATGGTCGCCCTTGCGGTAATAGACCTTGTTCGGCTGCAGCTTGACATCGTCCGGCAGCTCGAAATTCTCCAGCGCCCCCGCCAGCTTGACCGCGTCGAGCGACTTCTCCTTGTTTGCCACCAAGGCAAAGGACATCGCCGAGGCATAGCCGAACCAGTGCCGCGCGGTCGGCACGTTGCCCTTGTTGACCTTGCGAATGTCGGCGACGAATTTCTCGACGCCCGGCACGCCCGGCTGTTTCCAGTACCATTCGAACATCCAGACGCCGATCCGCGCTTCCGGCGGCAGCGCGGCGAGCGATTCCAGCTCCTGCTGCGTTCCCGCGACGTGGATCTGCTTGTCGAGGCCGAACTGCACCACCTGCTTGAGGCAGTTGATCATGTCCGAGCCCTGCACCAGAAGGATCATGACGTCGGGGTTCGCCGCCCGCGCCTTGATCAGATAGGCCGAGAAATCGGTGGTGCCGAGCGGCGTCAGCTCATTGCCGGTGACGGTGCCGCCGAGCTTCTTCAGATCGTCGGTGCAGGCGTCATACAGCGTGTGGCCGAAGGCATAGTCGGGGGTGATGAAGTGCCATTTCTTGCCATACTTGCTGTACAGCACGCTCGACACCGAATTGGCTTCCATCCGCGTGGTGTTGCAGACGCGGAACACATTCCATTTGCAATCCTTGCCGGTAATCGAGTCGGTGTGGCCGCCGGAGACGATGTGCAGGATCTTCTTTTCGCTGGTGACCTGGGCGATCGCCGCGGCGATGCCGGAATTGACGTCGCCGATCATGAAATTGACCCCGTCGCGCTCGATCAGCTTGCGCGCCTTCTGCACGCCGGTGCCGACGTCGTTGGCGGAATCTTCCACCAGCAATTCGACCTGGCGTCCGAGAATGCCGCCTTTGGCGTTCATCTGCTCGATGGCCAGTTTGGCGCCCATCACCTCGTTGCCGGCGGGAGCGGCATAAACGCCGGTGAGGGGATCGACCATGCCGATCCGGACCGCGGTCTCGCCGCGGGCCTGGATGATGAAGGGGGAAGCCAACTGAAATGCGCCGAGCGCGGCGGCGCCCTTGAGGAGCGTGCGGCGTTCGATTCTGGGGGGGAAGGATGTCATGGGCTTGTCCTCGTTGGGAGGTTCAGTTTCTTGTTGCAGAAGCGATTTCGCCTGGTGCGGTCAGGCACCAGGCGTCATCCGTTTCGGTTCAGGCCGGCCACTGAATCTTGCAGCCGGTGTTTTCGACCGGTCCGGCGGCCTTTTCGCCGGACACGGGGGTGCGTATCGTAAACATATTGTCCGGGTCGCCCTTCGGCGGGTGCGCCTCGCCGACAAACACCGTGCTCATCAATTCATGGTCGCCGGCGCGATACTCCGGCGCTCCCGGTTGCAGGGCGACTTCCGGCGGCAGCTTGAATCCGGCAAGCGCATGCGCCAGCTTGGGTGCGTCGAGCGTTTTCTCCTGGTTCGCGATCAGCGCCAGCGTCTGGACCGACGCATAGCCGAACCAGTTGCGGGCGGTGGCAGAGGCGCCCGTAATCTTCTTGATCGCGGTATTGAATTCCGCGACATGCGGCACGCCCGGCTGGTCCCACCACCATTCCATCGTCCACCATCCGACGCGCGCGCCATCGGGCACGGCGCGGATGCTCTCAAGCTCGAACAAGGCGCCCCCGACGGCCATCTGCTTGTCGAGGCCGAACTGGACGAACTGCTTGAGGCTCGAGACCTGGTCGCCGCCGCCCATGACGTTGATCAGCACCTGCGGACCGTACGACTTGGCCTGAATCAGGTAGGCGGAGTAATCCGCGGTGCCAAGCGGGACGAGGGAGCCGGCGGAGGTGCCACCCGCGGCTTTCAGGACTTTTTCGAATCCGGCCTGCACCGAATGACCGTACGCATAATCCGGCGTCAGGAAGTACCACTTCTTGCCGAACTTCTCGATCAGCGTGGTGGCGATCGCGTTGGCATCCATGGTCGTGGAGTTGCAGACCCTGAACACGTTCCAGGAGCAATTTGCGCCGGTGACGGGATCGGTATGGCCGCCCGAGACGATATGGAGCACTTTCTTTTCGCTGGTGACCTGCGCCATCGCGATCGCGATACCGGAGTTCACGTCGCCGATGATGAAGCTCACCTGATCGCGCTCGATCAGCTTGCGGGTTTTCTGCACGCCGGTGCCGACGTCATTGGCGGAGTCCTCGATCAGCAGCTCGACCGGCCGGCCCAGGATGCCGCCCTTCTTGTTGATCTCTTCGGCCGCGAATTTCGCCCCGACCACTTCGTTCTGCGCGATTGCGGCATAGACGCCGGTGAGCGGATCGACCATGCCGATCCGCACCGGCGTTTCGCCGCGGGCCTGGATGATGAAGGGGGAAGTAACCTGCACCGCAGCAATAGCGGCGCTTGTCTTGAGAATAGTCCTGCGATCGACCGACCAGGGCCGTTGCGGCTTACCCATGCTTGTCCTCCCAGACAATATGAACCAGACAGTATGAACATGTCCCGATAGCCGGCATTCTCGCGATGCCTTCGGCTATTGTGCTAAGCGTAGCCCTTCCGAATTGGTTTTGCCAATGATAACCCGGAGCGGCCGTTGCGACCTTCGGCCTAGCCGGCAGCCAGGCCCGGTCTCGCGGCAGTGGCGGCAACGACAGGGCGAACACCATGCGCATCTTCCTCACCGGCGCGAACGGATTTATCGGCGGCGCGGTCGCTTCCGCCCTGATCGCGGATGGTCATAGGGTTCGCGGGCTGGTTCGCGACCGGGCCAAGGCCAACGCAGTCGCAGCACACGGCATCGACGCGGTGATCGGCTCGCTCGACGATACAGCGTTGCTGCAAGCCGAGGCCCGCGCCTCCGATGGCGTCGTCAACGCGGCGAGCAGCGGCCACCGTGGCGCGATTGACGCCTTGATCGCCGGGCTTGCGGGCTCGGGCAAGCCTTTGATCCATACCAGCGGCAGCAGCAACGTGGCGGATAGAGCCATGGGCGAGCCCTCGGACCGGATATTTTCGGAGGAGACGCCGATCGAGCCCGAACCCGAAAGGGTAGCGCGGGTCGCGATCGACCGGCTCGTCGTCGGTACATCAGGCATCCGTTCGGTCGTGCTCTGCAACAGCATGATCTATGGCAACGCGCTGGGCGTACCCGCGCAAAGCGTGCAGGTTCCCGTGCTGGCTCAACAGGCCAGGGAAAGCGGCGTCGCGCGTTACATCGGCCGCGGCCTGAACCGCTGGTCGAATGTGCATATCGCCGACGTTGCGGCGCTTTATGCGCTCGCCATCGCCAAGGCGCCTGCTGGAAGTTTCATGTATGTCGAAAGCGGCGAGGAAGCCCTGGGCGAGGTGGCGCAGGCGATTGCGAAGCGGCTCGGCATCGGCGCGGCGCAATCCTGGCCGGCCGAGCAGGCAATCGCGGCGTGGGGCAGGGAGAAGGCGACCTTCTCGCTCGGCTCCAACAGCCGTGTGCGCGGCAAACGCGCCAGAGAATTGCTGGGTTGGCGACCGCAGCATCGTTCGATCACGGAATGGATAGCAAGAGAGTTGGTGTAGCGGCTTGTTGCGGAGTTGGTGAACTTATCGCGTGAAGCCACAAAAATCGTGACGATAATTCGGCGTCAGGCGGATGATAGCACTGGATACATCGGCGTTGGAGCCTTGGGCGGCGGATTGTGCGTTCCGCCTTCGCTCATAGAGCTATGAGGGACGGGGTCGGCTAACTAGCCAAGGGCTCCGCCCTTGATATCCCTTGCGTCTGAGCCTGACGAGGGGGCCATGGACGATCGCGCAAAATCAAGGGGGAACTATGGTTGAGGGGCAGAGATAACCGCTACGATCCCGTTGCTTGCACTGCAACTGGGAGGCGGCCTTGAACTCCTTCTACGAGCACCACGAGGACAGCATCCATTGGCATTATCGTTGTTTCGACCGCATTCTGCTGAATGGGCTGATTCAACCGTTCCAGCAGCCCGAGCGGGTGGTCGGCTTTTTCAACACCTATCGCCAGCTATACCCAGTGACGCGGTACACCCTGCGCGACATCGCCGACCAATTTCAGCGCTGGGTGACGGAGCGAGCCGAAAAGCGCAGCATCCCAATTGTCGAAGCACCGAAGGGCCGTCGTGACGAATTCGTCGACCCGTATTTCGAACGGGCCAAGCCCGACGCAATCGCGGTCATCCTCAAAGCGCGAGAACCGGCGCGCATCATGACTGCCATCGGCGACAAGGTCGCTAACCGATGGCACCTCCAGTTCGCGCAACGCTGGGTCATTCAATACAATTTTTATATCAATGACCGGAACTGGGGACGAATGTTCGTGCGCGTCTGCCCGTACCTGCCATTCTCCGCCCGTCTCTGCCTCAATCAGCACCATTGGCTGGCCAACCGCATGCGCGAGCAAGGCATCGGATTCAAGCAAACCGCCAATGCCTTCCTGAAATGCGTAGCTCCCGATCGCTTGCAAGAGCTCGCCAACTCGCTCACCCCTCGGGATCTGGTGAGCTGCGGCCAAAAGTGGCTGGCGCACCTCACGCCGTTCTTCACCGCAAGAGAGCGAGAGCATGCGGGTTGCCAGCACCGGCTATTCTTCTCGCAAGTCGAGTACTGCGACAACCTCATCTTCCGTCGTCGTGCGGCACTGGATAATCTCGGCCAACGCCTGCTCGATGCCAATCGAACAATCGGGCAGCCGAACAAGATCACCGTGATCTTCGGGCGCAAGGTCAGCAAGCAATATCGGGGCAAGCTGCAAACCGAGATCGAGGACATGAACCTGCCAAACCCGGTGATTCGCAGCCACTATGGCAACGGCTTCATCAAGCAGTACGTTCGCGACCACCTCATCCTGCGGACGGAGGCCGCGAGCAACAACGTCAACGATTACGGCGTCAAGAAAGCCGTCGAAAATCTACTCGTCCTCCAAAAATCGCTATCGGCGATCAACGATAATTACCTCAATGTCCAGCAGGACATCCTGGAGACCTTTGTCGATCGCGGCCAGTTGCGAAAGCTCGCGGAACCGACCATCACATCGACAGGAAAGCGCATTCCTGGCCTCAAGCTCGATCATCCTCGGCAACTGGCACTGATGCATGCGCTCGTACGCTTCGCGCACGTCGCAGCCGGCAATACCTTCACCACCGCTGAAATCCATCCCGCCGTCATCGCAGCGCTCGGCTGCGCCCCCGAAAGCTACACGCTCGCCTCGCTTCGCTATGATCTATCGAAACTCCGCGCCAAAGGCCTCGTCGCCAAGCTCCCGAATTCGCGACGCTATCAACTCCTCTCGCAGGGGTACTCGATCTGCCTCGTCTTCCTGAAGCTCTTTGAACGCGTCTATGCCCCACTCACGGCAGGTCTTCTCAGCCCTATCAAAGCAGATACCCGGCTCGAATCCCAAAGGCGATCTCAACTCGATCGCCTATACCAGCGTGTCATCGACGATCTCGAGACCCTCCTCCGAGCGGTCGGCCTAAAAGCGGCGTGACTCCAACCCCAAACGCGACCAAAATCCACGCTGCAGGCACGATAACGGTCTAATCCACCGCACGGGCTTCAGACAGCGTCTTTAGCAACCTTCAGCGGTGACGCCTTGACCGACTTGCTGGCCGGCTTGGCCGCGAACTCCATAGGCTCTTTCGTGAACGGATTTATCCCGCTGCGGGCCTCGGTAGCCGGCTTGTTCACAACGGACATTTTGACGAAGCCGGGAATGACGAACTCGCCGGATTCGTTGAGCTCCTTATAGCCTACGGTCGCCATCTGCTCGATGACGGCCTTTACATCTCCCTTGGAAACCTGGGTTCCCTCTGCAATTGCATCAATCAACTGATTCTTGGTCATCTTGGTCATGATGGGTTCCTTTGTGGAGGCTCAGAACGATTTAGAGCGCCTGAGATACGCTGGGTACGTCACTCGGTCCAAAACGCGGCAAAGCCACGCAGCTCGCTTCTCGTTCATACCTATGGTCATGAAGTCTGCGGGCTTAAAACCTATCGAGGCCCAAAACGCAAGGAGCTCCGCGAAGGCAGATGGCTGTTCAACGTGGATTTGCTGTGTGGAGGGTTGATGCTCTCCTCAAGTATGGAGTTAAGTCGAAGGAAATCCGATATGATAGTGGAACCGACACTGTTGCTGTGGGGCCGGCTGTTGCGCCGATTGAGTTGCCTTGAAAGAGGCCGTCAACTGAGGCGGCCTGGTGCAAGGCGTGTGCTGGCAAGGGAAGAATTACGGACGCCGCCAACTGAGATGCCTGTCACCGCTCCGCTCTGATGACGTTGCATCAGTAACAACGACGAGGTGCAGCGCCCTCAAGGCGTGCGTAGCTGCCGCCTGGACAAGCCGATGGCCCGCCGGTTCATGCCGGCGGCCTTTCGTCAAATCTTAACCGTCGACAGTTATGTATCAGCCAATCGCGATCCCAGAGCGTCGCGAGAGTATTGCGTAACGAAAGCCCGCCGCCTCAACCCGGCGGGTTTTTCGTGGGATTTCTCGGGAAAGTTTACGATGTCACTGTCGTCTGCAAAGAACTATGCACTTCGAGCCGAGCGATCGCAGGACGCCAAGGACGCTGCCGACCTTCTGGCGAAAGCGATATTGGAATTGGCCGCGGCGATCGAGGCAACCGACGCAAAAGTTAAGAAGATGAACAAGTCCGGCTAGTCGCCCGATTCATTCAGATTGCAGGGTAGAGGTGCTTGAGTTTGATACGGGCATTGGGGGTTGAGAATTGCCAATTGGCCTTGGTGTGGTTGGCATTGCGGTCGCGCTCCCATGCGGCGATTTCCTCGACGAGGGTCTGTTTATCGGCAATCCGACGGTCGAGGCACTGGGACGTGAGGACGCCGAGTTCGGACTCTGCCAGATCAAGCCAACTACCGTGCTTTGGAGTGTAATGCCACTCGAAGCGCTCGACCAGTCGCCTGGCCTCGGCGGCTGGAAACGCTTCGTAGAGTGACCCCTTGCCGTGGATGTTGAGATTGTCCTGGACCAGTACGACGGTCTTGGCGTTGGCGAAGTAGCGATCGGCCAATTCTTTCAAGACGTGAGCGTAGTCCACGGCGGTATGGCGATCGGTGACCTTGACGTGGCGCCAGCCTTCGAGCGGTGCAAACATCATGAAGATGTTGGCGGTGCCGTTGCGCTCGTACTCGTAATCGCAGCGGGCCGGGCGTCCCCGCTTCATCGGGATCGGCAGGCGCGTCTCGGCAAGGAACTGCTTGGAGGTCTCGTCCAGGCACACCAGCGGGTAATCGGGATCGCGTGGCCGCGTGTAGACCGCCAGCACATCTTCCATGGCGGCTACGAACGCGCCATTGGCCTTCGGCGGGATGACCCAGCACTGCTGGCGATGGGGCTGGAGAATGTTTTTTTAGTGCCCGCCCAATCGTCGAGTCGCTGGCGCGATCGACAATTTGCAGTTCCACGACCTTTTTCTCCAACAGCCGCAAGGTCCAGCG
This sequence comes from Bradyrhizobium erythrophlei, assembly GCA_900129675.1. Taxonomy (GTDB): domain Bacteria; phylum Pseudomonadota; class Alphaproteobacteria; order Rhizobiales; family Xanthobacteraceae; genus Bradyrhizobium; species Bradyrhizobium erythrophlei_A. Next base: position 7,278,832 of record FSRD01000001.1, read on the forward strand.
CGCGCGTCCCTTGGGAGGTTTGGAACAAGCCAGTGCAATCAATTTGGCTTCTTTCTCGCCGTCAAAAATCCGTGCAACCGCCGGTGTCGCCCGTTGCTTGCGGCTCAACACAGCCTCGAAGCCTTCTTCCACCAGTTGCTTCCGGACCCGGTAAACCATCGAGGCGCTGGTCTCCAGCGCCTTGATAATCCGGTTGTCACTCCAGCCTTCACCCGCTTCCGACACATCGGCCTTCAACAATATCCGCGCCTTCAGCAGCCGCTGCGCCGCGCTCTTGCCTTTGCGTATCAGCGCTTCGAGTTGCTCACGTTCCTCACCGCTCAGCCGCACAACATACTTCTTTACCGAAATGTCCTTCGCAGCCATGATTGCCTCCGCCGCATCCGATGCGACCAAAGCGAATCACAAAATTCATGTCCTTGCAAATTGATTGAAGCGGGCGACTAGCCTTCGTTGTGCGGCTCAGCACGCGCTTGACAACGCGGGGCGTCGTTCGATCACCTTGTCGGCACGCGCGAGCCGCGCGAGCAGCGCGGGCGGCACGGTGAGGCCGAGCGCCCTGGCGGTTTTGAGGTTGATGACCAGTTCGAACTTGGTCGGTTGCAGGACGGGTAGATCGGCGGGCTTCGAGGATCAGGCCGACATGGACGCCCGTCTGGCGAGCGGATTCTGTGAAGCTTGTTCCGCAGCTCATCAAGCCTCCATCCACGACAAATTGACGCCAGGCGTAAATGGCGGGAATGCGATGGCGCGCTGCCAGCGCGACGAGACCGTTGCGGTTAGTCCTCGTTGTGACCGGCCCCTCGGTCCGGGGCCATTCGCGGCAAGATTATTTGAACGGTAGTACCCGAGCCGAGCTTGCTTTCAAGCCGGAGCTGTCCCCCCAATCGATCCACAACGATGCTGTGGACGATATGCAGACCAAGACCAGTCGCGCCATCATGTCGGCGTGTGGTAAAAAACGGATCGAAGGCCCGCCTCTCGACGTCGGGACCCATGCCAAGGCCGTCGTCGGCGAACAGAACCTCTACATGCTCGTGCCCGGACGCGCGAACCGAGACGTCGATGTTCCCCTTGCGGCGACCGGAGAAGGCATGCGTCATTGAATTGACAGCGAGATTGGTCAGGGCCTGACCGAATGGCCCGGGGTAGCTGTCCATGGCAAGGTTAGGTTCGCATCTGAGGCTGAGCGCAATGTCGCGGTTTTGCAGCTGCCGCGCAAATTGAGAGAGAACCTGGCCTGCCAGTTCGCTTGCGTCGAATCTTCGCCGATGGGACTTGGTTTGATCGGGCGCTACCTGCTTGAAGGATTGCACGCGCTCGGCGGCCCGACCGAGATTTGATACCAATTGCGCCGAAGCATCGCCGACAAGTTCCACGAACTCGCTCAGAGTTGAACGCCTGAGATCGCCGCGCGCGACTTCGGCAGCGAACAACTCGGCCTTGCGCTGGAGCGTCGAGGCAACAGTCAGGCTGCTACCGAGTGGACTGTTGATCTCGTGAGCGACACCGGCGACCATTCGGCCAAGCGCGGCAAGTTTCTCAGCTTCGATCAGCGACTCCTGGGTGTCGCGCAAATGTCGAAGGGCCGTCTCAGCGGCGTCCCTGGCGCTCCGGATTTCCCGCTCAGCGCGCTTGCGTTCAGTAATCTCCTCGGCAGCCACATTGACCGCAACGATTTCACCATTTGGCGTTCGCAGTGGATGCCAATAGGTCATCCAGGAGCGCTCCTCGACCTGATCTGCACGTTGTCCCGCGACTTCGATGCCGATGACAGGTTCTCCAGTTTCGATGATCGAACGCACGATCTGCTCGACGGAATCCGCCAGCGCGGGCACGCAGTCTCTGACAAAACGCCCGAGATGATCCTCAACAGATATGCCGCAAATCTCGGTAAGGCGCTGGTTGATCTGTAGATATCGGCAGTCACGCGACAGGCAGGCAAGGCCGATTGGGGCGGTGTCATAAATCAGTTGCAGAGCGGGCGATTTTGGGAACAGCATCACCTCCGAAGCAGGCGATGATTTCGGTGTGCTCGTCACCAAACTTCCCCGTGGTTGTTGCATCAGGCGCATGAGATTAGGACCGGTTCCACAGTCGATTGATCTAGATCAACGATACCCATTGGTTTCCGAAGCGGCCCTTGATGAAGATCAATTGAGGAAATGGGCCTTGCCGCCGCTCGGGGTCCGTCAGTGAGCATTGACGACCTATTGGGTCGGCTCCTAGATTGCGATCAAATGTTGAGTTGCAGGCCCGCTTTTTCGGATAACGCGCAGAGATATCAGATTGCTAAAGCGGTTAATCACTATTTGCGCTTGTGCTTGCCTTTTGCAGTCAGGGAGTCTGCACGCGACCGAGCACAAGGAGGTATTGATCGTTCATTCGGTCGGTCGGGAGTTCAGACCCTGGAACGAATATGCCAGACAAATACGCACGGAATTGGATAAGCAGTCTCCGTGGCCGCTGGACGTACGAGAGCATTCGCTTGAAAGCGCTCGCTCAGGCGACTCCAGTCCGGAGCTGGCTTTTGTTCAATATCTGAGCGCCCTTTACGCCGAGCGCGTCCCGGACCTGATTGTAGCCGTCGGCGCACCCGCCGCCGCATTCGTTCGGCGGCATAGACAGCAGCTCTTTCCAAAAGCGCCAGCCCTGTTTACGGCAATCGACCAGCGCCGGCTCCAGTATTCCGATATTGCCCAGAACGATGCCATTGTCGCCGTCCGCCACGATTTTCGCCTTCTCTTCGAGAGCTTTTTGCGGGTATCGCCGGATACAAAGATCGTGGCGATGGTAAATGGCAACTCGCCCAATGAATTGTTTTGGCGGGACGAAATTCAGAAAGAGTTGAGGCCTTTGGAAAGCCGGGCTGATATCAGATGGTATGACAATCTTTCATTTCAGGACATACTAAAACAAACCGCTAATCTTCCGCCACACTCTGCGATCTTCTGGAACACTATGGTCGTCGATGCGACGGGCGTGCCATATGAAGGCGACCGGGCTCTTACAACTCTCTACGCCACGGCGAATGCGCCGATTTTTACGCATGATGATGCGTTTTTCGGCCGAGAAATTATTGGTGGGCCCATGCTGTCAGCGCGAGCATTGAGCAGGGAAGCGGGCGCCGTTGCCATACGCCTGCTTGGTGGAGAAAAGCCAGGCAGCATTAGAATTGAACCGGTTGGGTATGCGAAGCCAGCATATGACTGGCGTGAAATGCAGCGTTGGGGAATCAGCGAGAGCCGTCTTCCGTCTGATAGCGAAGTTTACTTTCGCGAGCCGACTGCGTGGGACAAATACCGGACGCAGATCCTGCTTATCTGCGGGTTGATTTTGTTGCAGGGCGGGATGATTTCCGGGTTGCTATACGAAAGACGCCGGCGTCAAATCGCCGAAGTACAACTGCGTCAACGCATGACCGAACTGGCCCATGCCAACCGCTATTCGATGGCCGGTGAGCTAGCCGCGACAATTTCGCACGAACTTAACCAGCCATTGGGCGCCATTCTCGTCAACAGCGAAACGTTGGATGCGATCCTGCAATCACCGGCGCCGGATTTATCAGAGTTGAGGGAAATAGTTGCCGATATTCGACGCGATGATCAGCGTGCATCTGATGTTATCCGGCACCTGCGAGCCTTGCTGAGAAAGTCACCTCTTGAACTCAATGATATCGATCTCAATGATCCAGTGCGCGAGACCGTTCAGTTTTTCTCGGCGCTCGCCGTTGCACGAAGCGTCGAGTTGAATAGCTCAGTTGCTCCGATTCCAATGCCGGTTAGAGGTAATCGAGTTCAGATTCAACAGGTCATTCTCAATCTCATTGTGAACGCACTGGACGCGATGTCCACGATACCTGAGGATCAACGCAGGCTCGCGGTTGTTGGCGCGCGCGTGGACAGGTTTGCAGAAGTGTCCGTTTCCGACACTGGACCGGGCATTCCGCCCGACAAGCTCAAGGAAATCTTTGATCCATTCTTTTCTACCAAGGAGAAGGGCATGGGCATGGGCCTGTCCATTGCGCGAACCATCGTTGAGGCCCACGGCGGGCAGCTAACGGCGGAGAACCGAGCCGGACGCGGCGCGATGTTTCGCATGAGACTACCACTTGCGGCGCTGCGGAAATGACTGGCTCTGGCCCGTGGCGGAAATGCTGGAGGTCCGCTTTCGTTCCGCGTGACCGGGCGTTCCCGGGCAGGGAAATTAGACGTAGCTGCCAAATGCCACCGCTGGAATATATCGGACGCCATGCCGATATCATGACCATCGCAGGCGGTTTGATCACCTATCGCGATCAGACCAAACCGGCGCTGCGCAATAAACAGGCAGATTTGATCGCGGGTGGCCGGAAAATCCTCAATGATCCCAACTAGCCGGCCGATTGGGCGTTGAAACTCGGTGGAAAGCCGCCGTGACGAGACCGTAATGATCCGGCAGGGTTTGGCCTTGATCCGACCAAAAAGCCGTTGTGTGTTTGGCGTCGCCGGGCGAGGCTGCCGATTCATCCGGGTCGAAGCCAGGAATGAAGCCAAGAATAGCGAAAAAATAGCGAGAAGGATCGCGAGCGATGCGCAAGAACATTACCTTTCTGCTTGGCACGGTTACGGGCGCCTGTCTGACCCTTTTCGTCGCCGGACCGCAGGGGGCGCATCTGATCGGAGCCGCCACGGCTGCCGCGCGCGCCGACAACACCTACTCGCAGCTCAATCTGTTCGGCGACGTGTTCGAGCGCATCCGCACCGACTATGTCGAGAAGCCTGACGACGGCAAGCTGGTCGAGGGCGCCATCAACGGCATGATCTCTTCGCTCGATCCGCATTCGCGCTACATGAATGAAAAGGGCTGGAGCGACATGCAGGAGACCACCCGCGGTGAGTTCGGCGGGCTCGGTATCGAGGTCACCATGGAAGACGGCTTTGTCAAAGTCGTAGCCCCGATCGACGATACGCCGGCCTCCAAGGCCGGCATCATGTCGGGCGACGTGATCACCGCGATCGACGACGAAGCGATCCAGGGCCTCACGCTCGATCAGGCCGTCAACAAGATGAAGGGCGCGCCCAACAGCCAAACCCGGCTGAAGATCATTCGCAAGGATGCCGACAAGCCGATCGACGTCGCGATCACCCGCGAAATCATCCGGGTGCGGCCGGTGCGTTACCACACCGAAGGCGGCGATATCGGCTATGTCAGAATCACCTCCTTCAACGAACAGACCACCGACGGGCTTCGCAAGGCGATCACCGACATCTCGAAGGAAATCCCGCCGGAGAAGCTCGCGGGCTATGTCATCGATCTGCGCAACAATCCGGGCGGGTTGCTCGATCAGGCGGTTTCGGTCACCAGCACCTTGATGCCGCGGGGCGAAGTCGTCTCGACGCGCGGCCGCACGCCCGAGGAAACCCAGCGTTTTACCGCGCGGGGTGGCGATCTGACCAAAGGCAAGCCGCTCGTGGTGCTGATCAATGGCGGCTCGGCATCCGCATCCGAGATCGTCGCCGGCGCATTGCATGATCACAAGCGCGCGACCGTGATCGGGACGCGCTCGTTCGGCAAGGGCTCGGTGCAGACCATCATTCCGCTCGGCACCGGCAATGGCGCGCTGGCGCTGACCACCGCGCGCTATTTCACGCCATCAGGCCATTCGATCCAGGCGCTCGGCATCAAGCCGGATATCGAAGTGCTCCAGGACGTGCCGGACGAATTCAAGACCCGCTCCGAGCTCAAGGGCGAGGCTTCAATGCGCGGGCATCTGTCGGCCGAAGGCGCCGAGCAGACCGGCTCGCAGTCCTACGTGCCGCCGGAGGAGAAGAATGACAAGGCGCTGATCGCCGCCTTCAACCAGCTTCGCGGCGTCACCGTCAACGCGGATGCGCCGGTATCGCCGAAGCGGCCGATTCCGAACTGAGGTTCCCGATCAGGCCGTCCGGGCAACGGGTTTGCGCTTTCGTGTCGGGATTGGGCGCGTCGCCACCGGATTCTGCTGGTGCGTGAACAGTAGCGGCCTGATCTCGGCCGCAGGTTTTGGCGGGCTGAACAGATAGCCCTGCATTTCCGAACAGCCGAGCGCGCGCAGCAAGTCGCGCTGCTGCCCGGTCTCGACGCCTTCGGCCGTCGTCGTCATGCGGCGTTCGGCGGCGATGTTCACCACCGCCTGCACGATACAGGAGGAGCCTTCCGGCTCGGCGAGGTCGGTGACGAAGCAGCGGTCGATCTTGATCTTGTCGAACGGGAAGCGCTGCAGATAGCTCAGCGAGGAATAGCCGGTGCCGAAATCGTCGAGCGCTATCCGCACCCCGATGGCGCGAAGCTGGTGCAGCACGGCCAGCGCCGCGTCGTCGTCGCGGATCAGGACGGCTTCGGTGATCTCAAGCTCCAGCCGGCTTGCGGCGAGCCCCGACGCTGCCAGTGCCGCGATCACCTTCAACGCCAGCGTGCCGCTCTTGAACTGGACCGGCGAGACGTTGACGGCGAGCCGGATATGTGCCGGCCAGCGGGCTGCTTCCGCGCAAGCCGTGGTCAGCACCCACTCGCCGAGCGGATTGATCAGGCCGGTCTCCTCGGCGATCGGCACGAATTCGGCGGGCGAAATCATGCCGCGCTGCGGATGCCGCCAGCGCAGCAGCGCCTCGCAGCCGGTGATCTCGTTGTTCGCAAGGCCAAGGCAGGGCTGATAATAGACCTCGAAGCCGCCTTCCAGGATCGCCTGGCGCAGATCCGTCTCCAGGATGCGGCGAGCGCGGACCTGGGCGTCCATTTCCGCTTCGAAGAAACGATGGGTGCGGCGGCCGGCGGCCTTGGCTGCATACATCGCCAGATCCGCATTCTTCAGGATCTGATCGAGATCGGAACCGTCTTGCGGCGCCAGCGCGATGCCGACGCTGGCGTCGGTGGTCACCTGATGGCCGTGGCACTCGAACGGGGTGCGGATCGCTTCGAAAATGCGGCCGACGAGCGCGGTGACGTCGGCGGTGTCCTTGACCCCGGTCTGCACGATGGCGAATTCGTCGCCGCCGAGCCGGGCGACGAAATCGGCGTCCTGGATGCAGCGGCCGAGGCTGGCCGCCACCGACTTCAGCAACTCATCGCCGATCATGTGGCCGAGCGAGTCGTTGACGCTCTTGAATTCATCAATGTCGATATAGAGCACGGCCAATTGCCGGTCCGGCGCGATGTGAGGCAGTTCGCGCTTGAGCTGTTCGTGGAACAAAGTGCGGTTCGGCAAATCGGTCAGCGCGTCGTAATGGGCGAGGTGGGTGATGCGTTCCTCGGCGCGGCGGCGCTCGGTGATGTCTTCGTGGGTCGCCACCCATCCGCCGTCCGCCAGCGGCTCGTTGACGACCTGAACCGAACGCCCATCGGGCGTCGTGATGACCATCGAATTCCGTAGCCCGATATCGCGCAACACACGTCTGGCATAGCGGTCGACGTCGCCGGTAAACGATCCCGTGTCTCTTCGATGGGTGATCACGTCGCGGAAGCTGCAGCCCGGTTTCACGACCGCGGCCGACAATCCGTACATCTCGATATAGCGGTTGTTGCAAATGACGAGGCGTTGCGAGCAATCGAACAGCAGCAGGCCTTGCGTCATGTTGTTGACGGCAGTGTCGAGGCGCTGCTTTTCCAGGGTCAGCCGCTCCTGCGACATCCGGTGCTGCTGCGAAAGCTTGCGAACGACGAGAAACAGCAAGGCTGTGATGGCGAGAACGGAAAGGCCGGCCACGGCGATCAGGATGGCGATCTGTTCGCGCCAGTCGGCCAGCGCCGCCTCGGTGGTCGTGGTCGCGACGATCACGATCGGAAATTTGGTCAGTGCGCGCGAGGAGATCACGCGGGCCTTGCCGTCGATCGGGCTGGTCAGGCGCGACGTGGTTTGGGCTTGCTCGAAGACCTGCTGCTGGCTTGCCGGACCGTTCCTGAAGTTCTTGCCGATCATCTCGTCGACATGCGGATAACGGGCGAGCAGCGTGCCGTCGCGGTGGTGCATCGCGATCGTAGCCCCCGGTCCGAGCGCCACCGAGGCGAAAAACTTCTCGAAATTGGCCGGTTCGATGCCTCGGCCGATCACGCCCAGGAATTCGCCGTTTGGTCCGGAGATTTTGCGGGCGATTACCGTGGTCCAGACGCCGGTGATGCGGCTGTAGACCGGTTCGATCAACATCTCCGGCGATTTCGGATCCGACTTGAAGGTCCCGAAATAGGCGCGGTCGGCGACGCTGACGGGCGGCACGGGCCAGGCAGCCGAAGCGTTGATCAGGGTGCCGTCGGCGTCGAAGACGTTGATGCCGCCGACATACGCCAGCGCATCCATCTTGGACTTGAGCATCAGATGGATTTCCTCGCTGGACATCCGATGCTTGTAGTTTTCCGTCGTGGCGATCCCGCTGGATCGCATGAACGCGATCAGGTCCTTTTGGACGACCTCGAAATCCTCGAGTTGCTGATCGAAATGGCGGGCGAGCAGCAGCACGGTATTTTCCAGCTCGCGTTCGCTGTTATGCAGCGCGCGCTCGCGGAAATTGCCGGCCATGACGGTCGCGCCGATCGCAATCGCCACGATCAGCAGCGCACCGCCGAGGATCAGCCATCGGATTGGGCCGCCACGGAGGACGGAGGTGATCTTGAACGAAGCGGTACCGGCTGAAAGCATTGAAGGAAATCGCTGCCAGAAATTCACTGCCGGAAGCAGATTTCTCACACCCCGGACCCACGCGATGGATACCGCGCCGAGATGGAATTGAAGTTAGCAAGCCTGGTTAACGAAACGTTAACCGGGTGACGGCTGTGGCCGGCATGCGGGAACCGGATGAAGACGCGAAGCTACCGGGAACGGCAACGCGCCGGATCGTCATCCGCCGGCTTTTGGTTCCAGCTCGGCAACAGAAAAAATGCCGGGCCTCAGCACCAGGTTTGCGACGAAAAAATCGAAGCCGGGTCACGACGGTCGATCGGCGATCACCCGCGAAGCTTCATCACGTCGTCTGCGCGAAAGCTTGTCGTCACTGCGTGCGGACCGCCGATGAAGCGGAACGGTGTATCCGCGATCGCTTTCCGGCGACGCCGACGGTCTGACCGCCGGACCATGTGCGGTCGCTCTGTCCCAGGCGGCTGCGATATTCGGGGCTGTTGGGATTGCCCGGGCCCATGTTCTGGCAATTGGCGTCGGGATAGTATTGCGCACAATAGCCGGGCTCGTAGATGACCGCCTGCGCCAGCGCCGGCATGGCGAGCACCGAAAAAGCCGTGGCTGCACCGAAAAGCCTGAATAGCCGCATGGCGTTTCTCCGCATGAAGGTGACAAGAGGATAACACCGCAGGCCGGCGCTTAATGCGGATCGTCCCGTCACACCCCCGTGATGGATCTCGCTCAGGCGCGGTAGTGCCCGGACTTGCCGCCCTTTTTCTCGACGAGATGAATGCCCTCGATGCGAACGCCGCGCTCCACCGCCTTGATCATGTCGTAGATCGTCAGGCACGCGACCGACACCGCCGTCAGCGCTTCCATCTCGACGCCGGTCGGGCCGGTGACCTTGACCGTGGCGCGGACCAGGCAGCCGGGCAATTTCCTGTCCGGGCTAATGTCCAGCGTGACCTTCGACAGCGCCAGCGGGTGGCACAGCGGGATCAGATCCGACGTGCGCTTCGCGGCCATGATGCCGGCGATGCGCGCGGCACCCAGCACGTCGCCCTTTTTGGCATTGCCGGAAACGATCAGTTCGAGCGTCGCCTTGCTCATGACGACACAGCCTTCGGCGACTGCCATTCGTTCGGTCGCGGGCTTGGTCGAGACGTCGACCATCCGCGCTTCGCCGGACGCATCGATATGGGTGAGGGCGGATCCGCCTTTGGACGATTTTCGGGCCATCTTCTTCTAGCGCGTTCCGGTCGCGCGGGGCGTCTGGGCACGGGTCAGCAACGCGCGCGTGGCCGCGGTCACATCGGCCTGACGCATCAGGCTTTCGCCGACCAGGAAGGTCGACATGCCGACCCGCTCGAGCCGCGCGAGATCGGCGGGCGCGAAGATGCCGCTTTCGCCGACCATCAGCCGGTCGCGCGGAATCAGCGGCGCCAGCGCCTCGCTGGTCGCAAGCGAGGTCTCGAAAGTGCGGAGATTGCGGTTGTTGACGCCGATCATCGGCGAGCGAAGTTTCAGCGCCCGATCGAGTTCGGCGCGGTCGTGGATTTCGATCAAGACATCCATGCCCTGCGTGATCGCAGCGTCCTCGAGGTCTTTGGCGGCGGCATCGTCGAGCGCTGCCATGATGATCAGGATGCAGTCGGCGCCGTGCGCGCGCGCCTCGACCACCTGATAGGTGTCGAACATGAAATCCTTGCGCAGCACCGGCAGATTGGTCGCCGCGCGCGCCGCGACCATGAAATCGAGATGGCCCTGGAACGACGGCGTGTCCGTCAGCACCGACAAGCACGCCGCCCCGCCGGCTTCATAGGCCTTTGCCAGCGCCGGCGGATCGAAATCGGCGCGGATCAGCCCCTTGGAGGGCGAGGCCTTCTTCACTTCGGCAATCAGCCCGTAGTCGCCGCGCGCGAGTTTTTCACGGATCGCGCGCACGAAACCGCGCGGCGGCGGCGCCGTCTTCGCGAGCGCCTCCAGGCCGGCCAGCGGATGCGCGCGCCTGGCGGCAGCGATCTCTTCGCGCTTGTAGGTCTCGATCTTGCTCAGGATATCGGACATGTCAGGCGCTCCCGCCGGTCAGGCGTTGGAAACCGCGATCAGGTGCTTGAGACGCGCTGCAGCCGCACCGCTGTCGAGCGATTTGCCGCCGATCGCCACGCCTTCTTTAAGATCCTTGGCGCGGCCGGCCACGATCAGCGCCGCCGCGGCGTTCAAGAGTGCCACGTCGCGATAGGGGCTCGGCTTGCCGTTGAGCACGCTTTGCAGCGCCACCGCGTTGGCATCGGCGTCGCCGCCTTTCAGCGCCTCGCCGCCGACGCGCGTAAGCCCTGCGTCTTCCGGCGTCACCTCGAAGGTGCGGATGTTGCCGTTCTCGAGGCTGGCCACGAAGCTCGGGCCGGTGAGGGTGATCTCGTCGAGCCCGTCGGAGCCGTGCACCACCCAGACGGATTCGGAGCCGAGATTCTTCAGCACCTGCGCCAGCGGTTGCACCCAATGCCTGGAAAACACGCCGACCATTTGCCGTTTGACGCCGGCTGGATTGGAGAGCGGCCCGAGCAGATTGAAGATCGTACGCGTAGCGAGCTCGACCCGGGTCGGGCCGACATTCTTCATGGCGGGATGATGCGTGGGCGCGAACATGAAGCCGATGCCGGCTTCCCGCACGCAGCGGCCGACTTGTTCGGGCGAAAGATCGATCTTGACGCCGAGTGAAGCCAATACGTCAGCCGCGCCCGAGCGCGACGACAGCGCGCGGTTGCCGTGTTTGGCGACGGGTACGCCGGCGCCCGCGACGATGAAGGAGGCGCAGGTCGACACGTTGACCGAGCCGGAGCCGTCGCCGCCGGTGCCGACCACGTCGACCGCCTCGGCAGGTGCATTTACGCGCAGCATCTTGCCGCGCATCGCCGATACCGCGCCGGTAATCTCGTCGACGGTTTCGCCGCGCACCCGCAGCGCCATCAGCAACCCGCCCATCTGCGAGGGCGTGGCCTCGCCGGACATCATGCTGTCGAAGGCGGACGCCGCCTCCTCGCGCGACAGCGTGGCGCCGGTGGCGACTTTCCCGATGATAGATTTGAGGTCGTCCATCGCTCGCTTTCAGGATTGGGTGGGGGCATGACCCGTTCGGATCATGCTCAGTTGTTCGCGCCCGTCACCTGTGCGAAGGCGGCCTGGTTGATGGTGGTGCCGATCTCGGATTCCAGCTTCGTGACATATTGCGCAAGCTGTTCATCGGTCAGCCCGCGCACCAGCGTTTCCTTCAGCTTCTTCACATCGTCCGAGGCGGCATCGACCGGCGGTACGGTGATATCGGTGACGCGGAATACGATCCACTCGCTGCCGCCGGCGCCGGGGGTTTGGCCGACGCCGTCCTTGGCCGTACGAAATGCCGCCGTCACCACGCTCGCGGGGACGCCGGGCAGGGAGGCATCGCGCCGGAAACCGGCCGCGGTTTCGACCTTCGACCCCACTGCCGCCGCTTCCTCGGCCAGCGTGCCGCCATGCTCGAGCTTCTCGACCATTTCGGTCGCCTTGGCGCGCAGCTTGGTCGAGATCTGGTCATCGCGCCAGCGCGCCTCGACCTGGTCCTTGACCTCGTCGAGCGCGCGCTCGCGCGACGGCGTGATGCCGAGCACGTCGTACCAGACATAGCCGCCGCCGAACTGGCTCGGGTCGTTGTCGACGCCGACATCGCTGTTGAAGGCCTGCGAGACCACGTCGAGGCCGCGCGGAATATTGGCCACCAGCTGACCGTTGGGCATACGGCCGGAACGATCGACCGCGTCGATCGTGACGGCGGCCAATCCAAGCTTCTGCGCCGCTTCGACCACGCTGGCGCCACCGCCGCGCTCGTCTTCCATCTTGTTGTGAAGTTCGGCGACCTTCGCGCGCGCGCGTTCGGTCGCGATGTCCTTCTTCAGCTGGGCAGCGAAGCTCTCATAGGTGGGCGTCACGCCGGGCTCGATCTTGCCGATCTTGACCAGCGCCACGCCGAACTGGCCTTGCACCGGCTGGCTCACCTCGCCGGAAGGCAGCGAAAACGCAGCCTCGGCGACGGCAGGATCGATGATCGCGGATTTCGCGATCATGCCGAGGTCGACGTCGGATACGTTGAGTTTGCGCTCCTTGGCCAGATCGTCGAACGACATTCCGGACGTGATGCGTCCGCGCGCCGCCAGCGCTTCCTCCGCGTTGGGAAACACCATTTGCGACACTTCGCGCCGTTCCGGCGTTCCGAGTTTGTCGCGTCGCTGCTCGAACACCTTCTTCGCATCCTCGTCGGAAACATCGGTCCATTTACCGATCTCTTCCGGGTTGATCACGACGAAGGAAAACTTGCGATATTCGGGGGCCCGGAACTGGGTCTTGTGGTCGTCGAAATAGGCCGCGAGCGTCTCGGGAGAGGGCGGATCGATTTGGCCTGCCTGCGCAGTGTCGAGCTTGATATATTCCACCGAGCGCTGTTCGTTCTGGAAGCGCGTCAGCGCGTCGATCAGCACCTTCGGCGGTTCGAGGCCGGCCGAAATGGTGCCGGCGATCTGACGCCGCAGCGCCACCCGGCGTTGCTCGGCGAGATAGCGCTGCTCGGTGTAACCGAACTGGCGGATCACGGACTGGAAGCGGGCCGGCTCGAACGTGCCGTTAAGTCCCTTGAAATTAGGATCGCTGTAGATCGTCCGCATGACTTCGGCGTCGGATTGGCCGAGACCCATGCGGCGGGCTTCCTCGTCGAGCGCGGCCTCGGCAATGGTTTGTTGCAGCACCTGGCGGTCAAGGCCGAAGGCGCGGGCTTGGTCCATGGTCAGGGGGCGGCCGAACTGGCGGCCCAGTTGCTGCAGCTTGTCGGTATAGATCTGACGGAATTGCTCGGCCGAAATCTCGGTTCGGCCGATCTTGGCCAGCGTCGACTGGCCGAATCCCCGGAAGATGTCGGCGATGCCCCACACTCCGAAGCTCACGATCAAGACGCCCATCACGGTGGCCATGATGATCTTGCCGAGCCAGTTTGATGAGGCTTTCCGCATTCCTCGAAGCATGGGTCCAACTTGTTTTGCAGGAGGGGAACCGGGTCGTGCCCAAAGGCGGATTCGGGTTCGAATTCCGCAACAGGGCGTCACCGAGTTGATAACACATCATAAAGTGGCAGCCGCCCGGTCGCAACCTCAGCGGGGCGGCCCAATTGAAGCAGTTAACGTCTTGAGGGATCGCATCGGCGGTGTCTGGAACTGACGGCCGCGCTCTGCTAGCGCATGCGGGCCCAATAGTCGCGGGAATTTGACATGACTGATACCATCCGGCCGCTGATCGCCGGCAACTGGAAAATGAACGGCCTAACGGCCTCTTTGGCCGAATTCGACGCCATGTGCGCGGGCGCCGCCGCGCTCGAGGGGAAAGCCGATTTGCTGGTCTGTCCCCCAGCGACCCTGATTGCCGCCTTTGCCGACAGGGCGCGGGGCTCAAGGCTCGCGGTCGGTGCGCAGGATTGCCATCCCAAGGTCTCCGGCGCCCATACCGGCGATCTTTCGGCCGAAATGCTGGCGGATGCCGGGGCCGGCGCCATCATCGTCGGCCATTCCGAGCGGCGGGCCGACCACGGCGAAACCGACGCGCTGGTTCGGCAGAAGGCTGAGGCGGCCTGGCGCGCGGGCCTCACCGCCATCGTCTGCATCGGCGAAACCCGCGCGCAACGCGATGCCGGGCAGACGCTCGATCTTTGCGGTGGCCAGCTCAAGGGCTCGCTGCCGGACAAGGCCACCGCGGCCAATCTGGTGGTGGCCTATGAGCCGGTCTGGGCGATCGGTACCGGGCTGACCCCCACGGCCAAAGATGTCGAGCAAGTTCATCGGTTTATCCGGGATTTTCTGGTAGCTCGCTTTAACGGCGAGGGCGCCAAGGTCCGCATTCTCTATGGAGGTTCCGTAAAACCCTCGAACGCGGCCGAATTGATGGGAGTTGCCAACGTCAACGGCGCCCTGGTCGGCGGCGCCAGCCTGAAAGCGGCCGATTTCCTTGCGATCGCGGCCGGCTGCCCTTAGTTACAGCATGATCTGGAAAAGTGGTCGCCGCTTTTCCCTCGCGACAAACGCGAAGCGTTTGCGTGGAAATGATGCTCAAACATAAGGATAGGGCGCGATCGGGGGTGACAATGCCCGGTCCGATCGTGTAACACCGCGCAACTTCAGGAAAACCCGCAAGCCTTCATGTGCAGCCGGAACCGGCGCTCTTCGGCTTGCGATGGAAGGTTTTAGGATGCAGACCGTCGTTATCGTCATTCACCTCATGATCGTCGCCGTGCTGATCGGCTCCGTGTTGCTGCAGAAATCCGAAGGCGGCGGCCTCGGCATGGGTGGAGGCGCGGGCTTTATGTCGAGTCGCGGCACAGCCAATCTGCTGAGCCGGACCACCGCAGTCCTGGCGGCAGGCTTCTTTGCGACCAGCTTGTTTTTGGCCTGGATCGCAGGCGGTGATCGCAAGCCGGCCTCGATTCTCGGTAACGCCCCGGCATCGCAATCCCAGCCGGCCGGCGGCGCGACCCCGATCACGCCGCCGACCTCTGGCGGCGTCCTGGATTCGCTGAAGAAGGTGGATGAGCAGCAGGGCCAGCCGGCGCCATCGGGCCCGCAGGCACCGCGTTCGCAATAAAGCAGGGTGGCTATGCAGGATGGCGTCTACCGTCCTGCATCAGAACTTCCCATCAATGCCCTGATATTGCTTTAGATTTCACGTCACCCACAGCCCGACAGAATGTTCGCCGCTGGCTGCGATTCGTTTTGGCGAATCGGCCCAGTGGCCTTAAAGGTTAAGCCCCATGGCGCGGTACATATTCATCACCGGCGGCGTGGTTTCTTCGCTCGGAAAGGGTCTGGCTTCAGCGGCACTTGGTGCCCTGCTGCAGGCCCGCGGGTACAAGGTCCGACTCCGCAAACTCGATCCCTATCTCAACCTCGATCCCGGAACGATGTCGCCGTACCAGCACGGCGAAGTGTTCGTGACCGACGACGGCGCCGAGACCGATCTCGATCTCGGCCATTACGAGCGCTTTACCGGACGTCCAGCCACCAAGGCCGACAACATCACCACCGGACGCATCTATCAGGACATCATCACCAAGGAACGCCGCGGCGACTATCTCGGCGCCACCATCCAGGTGGTCCCGCACGTCACCAACGCGATCAAGGAATTCGTGCTCTCTGGAAATGACGACTACGATTTCGTGCTGGTCGAGATCGGCGGCACCGTCGGCGACATCGAGGGCCTGCCGTTCTTCGAGGCGATCCGCCAGCTCAAGAACGATCTGCCGCGCGAGCATGCCATCTACATTCATCTGACGCTGTTGCCGTTCATCCCGAGCGCCGGCGAATTGAAGACAAAGCCGACCCAGCACTCGGTCAAGGAACTGCGCTCGATCGGCATCCAGCCGGATATCCTGTTGTGCCGCACCGACCGCGAGATTCCGAAGGAGGAGCGGCGCAAGCTCGGCCTGTTCTGCAACGTGCGCGAAAGTGCCGTGATCGAGGCTCGCGACGTCGACAACATCTACGCCGTGCCCGAGGCCTACCACGCCGCCGGCCTCGACGACGAGGTGCTGGCCGCGTTCGGCATCACCCCGAAGATTCCGCCGGCGCTGCAGAGCTGGAACGTGATCAACGAGCGGGTGCGCAACCCCGAAGGCGCGGTGACCATCGCCATCGTCGGCAAATACACCGGCATGAAGGACGCCTATAAATCGCTGATCGAGGCGCTGTCGCATGGCGGCATCGCCAACAAGGTGAAGGTCAATCTCGACTGGATCGAGAGCGAGGTGTTCGAGAACGAGGACCCGGCGCCGTTCCTCGAACATGTCAACGGCATCCTGGTGCCCGGCGGCTTTGGCCAGCGCGGCGCCGAAGGCAAGATCCGCGCGGCGCAGTTCGCCCGCGAGCGCGACGTGCCTTATTTCGGCATCTGCTTCGGCATGCAGATGGCGGTGATCGAAGCCGCGCGCAATCTGGTCGGCATCGAGGAAGCCAATTCCACGGAGTTCGGCCCGACCAAGGAGCCGCTGGTCGGCCTGATGACGGAATGGCTGCGCGGCAACGAATTGGAGAAGCGCTCGAGGTCCGGCGATCTCGGCGGCACCATGCGGCTAGGGGCCTATCCGGCCGAACTCAAGCGCGGCAGCCGGGTGTCGGAAGTCTATGGCGGCGCCACCGAGATTTCCGAACGCCACCGTCACCGCTATGAGGTCAACACCGCCTACAAGGACCGACTCGAACAGCACGGCCTGCGGTTTTCAGGCCTGTCGCCCGACGGCGTGTTGCCGGAGATCGTCGAATATGAGGACCATCCCTGGTTCATCGGCGTGCAATTCCATCCGGAACTGAAGTCGCGGCCGTTCGAACCGCACCCACTGTTCGCGTCGTTCATTCAGGCTGCGATGGCGCAGAGCCGGCTGGTGTAAGCGGCAAGCGCCCCATTTGATTTTCGGTAGTCTGCCAGTTATGACTCAACCAGAGAGAGTTTGGTTGGGGAGGGGAGATGGCGGAAAAGGTGCGTCTATACGCATGGGCTGCACCAGCGATGGATGCGGCGGCATTGCCCGATCACACATGGGTTACCACGTACGATAGCAGGAAAACCGCCTACAAGGATATCAAAGCCGTGGTCGCAGCCGGAGAGCATTTCTGGTATTGCTGGGGCGTTTTTCGGGCGAGGGGCGGGACTTGGCGCAATCAGACGGGTGCGTTGGGTAATGCAGCCGGGAGTGGCGCTGTGGCCTCCTGTTTGGCCCAACCGGACGGCGATTGCGCGTCAACTAGCGCGGCACGCGGGACGATTTTTCAGTACGGGCGCCACGGGGTATGCCATCAACTAGCCAATCAGGTGCTTTATGCCACTGGTTCGGAAGAGCGCGAACCCATTACCGTTGCCGCCGCACGTGGATATATGTGGACGGTATTTAGGTTTGGTGCCTATGGCCTGCCGGAACAAGCGTGGGTGACCAAACGCGAATCCTGCAGTGATGGTCGATCGAGATCATCCAGAAGATCAGGAGGCTGATTGATGATCGCTGAGCAAGACGAATTTGAAAGGCATGCACGGGCCAAATTGCCGAAAGAGCCCGGTCTGGTTAATCGTCTGCTGGTCTTGCGCAAGGAGATCCAGCAAGAAGGCGAAAAGGCGTGGTCGAAATCCCGGCCCCCTTCAGCCGAGATATTGAATGCATCCAATCGGCGCATGATTGACCGGGCGGCGGCGCTGCTGGGGCCTGACAATTTCGAGCGCGTGTTCGGCTTTTCGCCGACCGAGAAGTTCAATCTAGTTGACGCTCGCGTGATGAAAGCGGAAACGCGCACGGCGAAGAAGCCTGTTCAGAAGTTGACCGTATCGCGCGTGGTACACCGTGTCCCGACAACGTCCGCTGTTACGCTCAAGCATCTCGCAGCTGCGCTTGCAGATGAACAAGAGCTATCCAAAAGGCAGGCGGAGGCCATCCTTAACACCATGGTTGCCCGGATCACCAAGCACCTCAAAAAAGGCGAACGCGTCCGAATCGTTGGCCTCGGCGTCCTGCAGGTCCGCAAGCGCGCCGCGCGCATGGGACGCAATCCCGGTACCGGCGAAGCGATCCGTATCAAGGCTACCAAGAAGGTCGCTTTTCGTCCGGCCAAAGACCTCAAGGACGCCATATAGTCCTGGGCGTGCTCCTAGGCAAAGCTGAAGTCGCGGCCGTTCGAACCGCACGCGCTTGGTCGCGTCGTTCAGTGGTGCAGAGCGGGCTCGTTTGATGCCCTGCCGTCAAGGGCCTTTGACGAACGCGTGAATTGTTGCGACAAACCGCTCCTGCTACCGCAAGAACAATAAATCAGGGGAGTGAGTCCGATGATCTACGAAACCCGCGTCTATCGCTGCCTGCCGGGCCGTTTGCCGGCGCTGCTCAAGCGCTTTGAAACCATCACGCTGAAGCTGTGGGACAAGCACGGCATCAAGCAGGCCGGCTTCTTCACCACGCTGGTCGGTGAATCCAATCAGGAATTGACCTATCTTTTGGCGTGGGAATCGCTCGCCGATCGCGAGAAGAAGTGGGCTGCGTTCCAAAGCGACCCCGACTGGATCGCGGCGCGCGCCAAGACCGAGAAGGACGGCCAGATCGTCGGCAACATCGTCAACCAGTTGCTGGTGCCCACGGCGTTCTCGTCGGTGAAGTGACGCCAAGCGCAACCCTGATATTCGGGGGCTGAACAGGGTTGATCCTGATAGCGCGGACCGGCATGGTCCGCGCCTGAAGAAGGAAACACCCGTGAACGCGAACATCTCTGCAGCCCCGGTCGTAACGGCTGGCGCGGTCAAATTCGGCAACGATCTGCCGATTTCGATCATCGCCGGCCCGTGCCAGCTCGAGAGCCGCGCGCATGCGCTGGAAGTCGCGGGTGCGCTGAAGGAGATCGCGGCGCGGCTCGGAATAGGCCTCGTCTACAAGACCTCCTTCGACAAGGCCAACCGAACCAGCGTTTCCGCCGCGCGCGGCATCGGGCTAAAGCAGGCGCTGCCGATTTTTGCGGAGATCCGCGGCTCGCTCGGTCTGCCCGTGCTCACCGACGTGCACGAGGCCTCGCAATGCGCCGAGGTGGCGCAGGCAGTGGATGTCCTGCAGATCCCGGCCTTCCTGTGCCGGCAGACCGATTTGCTGCTGGCGGCGGCCGCGACCGGCAAGGTCGTCAACGTCAAGAAGGGGCAGTTTTTGGCGCCGTGGGACATGGCCAATGTCGTCGCCAAGATCACCGGCGCCGACAATCCCAACGTGCTGGTCACCGAGCGCGGCGCCTCGTTCGGCTACAACACGCTGGTGTCGGACATGCGGGCGCTGCCGATCCTGGCGCGAACCACCGCCGCGCCGGTGATTTTCGACGCCACCCATTCGGTGCAGCAGCCCGGCGGGAAGGGGACTTCATCGGGCGGCGAGCGCGAATTCGTGCCGGTGCTGGCGCGGGCGGCGGTCGCAGTCGGCGTTGCCGGCGTGTTCATCGAAACCCATCCCGATCCCGATTCCGCGCCGTCCGACGGCCCCAACATGGTGCCGCTGCGCGAATTCGAGGGTCTGGTGCGGACCCTGATGGGGTTCGACGCGCTCGCCAAGAACCTTAGCAAGCACGCAGCGCGCTGATGGCGCGGATATTGCCGTGACCGCGTCGAGCCGCCTGCCGCCGGCGCTGAATATCATTACGCTCGCAACCTTTGCCGCCAGCCTGTCGGCGCGCGCGCTCGATCCGGTTTTGCCGCATGTCGCCGACGACTTCGGCGTGACCATCGCGACCGCCGCAAGCTTCGCCGCCGTGTTCGCCTTTACCTTTGCCATCATCCAGCCGGTGCTCGGCGCCACCGCCGATCTGTTCGGCAAGGCGCGGCTGATGATCGTCTGTCTCGTGCTGCTCGGCCTCGCCAACATCCTGGGTGCGATGGCGACGTCGTTCCCGCTGTTGTTTGCGACCCGCATTCTCGCCGGCATCGGGTCGGGGGGCGTGTTTCCGATCGCGCTTGGGTTGACCAGCGATCTGGTCGGCCCAGACAAGCGCCAGATCGCGATCGGACGCACGCTGATGGGCTCGATGACGGGCAATCTGCTCGGCGCTTCCGCCTCCGGCCTGATCGGCGATTTCCTCGGCTGGCGCGGCGTGCTCGCCGTGCTTGGTGCCCTGGTCATCGTGGCGGCGATTGCGGTTGCCGCCGGATTTCGAAACGCCGCCATGACGCGTCCACCCCGCACCAGCCTGTCCGCACTCAGGACCGGCTACCGCACGATCTTCACCAACCCGAACGCGCGCGTTTGCTACTCGGCGGTCTTCATCGAGGGCTGCTGCGTGCTCGGGCTGTTTCCGTTCATTGCGGCATTCCTGTTCGAACTCGGCGAAACCTCGCTCTCGATCGCCGGCATCGTGATCGCCGGATTTGCCATCGGCGGGTTGTTCTACACCTTGACCGTTTCGCGGTTTCTGCCGCGGCTCGGCGTCAAGGGCATGATGTTCGCGGGCGCGACGCTGGTTGCCCTGCAACTCGTCGCCGTGGCATTCGGTCCGCACTGGAAACTTCAAATGCTGAGCCTGCTCTTCATGGGGTGGGGCTTCTACATGATCCATGGCTGCTTGCAGGTGTTTGCCAGCGAGCTGTCGGTGGAGGCGCGCGCGACCGCGCTGTCGCTGCATTCGTTCTTCTTTTTCATGGGCCAGACCATCGGCCCCATCGCGTATGGTTTCGGCATCCAGCATGCCGGCAAGGTGCCGACCCTGCTAATGGCGGCCGCGGTGATGATCGTGCTGGGATTCGTCTGCGCGCGGCTATTGCGGCAGACGCGGCCGGCGGACGCCGCAACGACCTAGTCGGCGCGTCCATCACCGGGAGTCGGGGCAAACGATAACCGTCCGTTCACCATGCGGGCAAATCCCGGCTTTCGTTTCGGCAAACTCCGGTGCGCCTCAAGCTCCCTTACACTTTTAGCGCCTAGTCCTCGTTAGAACAGAAGCTGTCATCGCGGCCGGCCGGGGCTCGCGCGTAAAAGTAGTTAGTAAAGCGTATGAGTACCGCACGCATTCTCGTCCTGATGGCCGCGCTCGGCGCCGGCGGCGTCGCGGCCCATCTTCAGCAATCGGAGACGCGCGCGCCCGCGCGCCAAAGCCGCACGCCGACGCTGGCGCTGCGCAGCATTGCCGACGTCAACATGGTTGAGAACGGATCCGACAATCAAACCCCTAAGCGGGGTGGGAGCATCAGCGTGGTTCGCTACGGCGTACCAGGCTCGACGACGACACAGAAGTTGCAAGGACGCACGATATGAAATGCAGGGCAAATCAACTGGTGACGCGAACATTTTGGATTCGTGCCCTGTCGTTTTCGGCCGTCGCCGCACTGGCGCTCAGTCCGGCGCTGTCGCCGGTCATTGCGGCCGATTCCGATGTCCATCCGACGGCGCCGGTCGCCGCCGCCAAGACCCGCTTTCTTGCGCTCGGCATCGGCAAATCGGTGATCATCGATCTGCCGCGCGACGTCAAGGACGTGCTCGTCGCCGACCCGAAGATCGCCAATGCGGTCGTCCGCTCGGCGCAGCGCGCCTACATCATTGGTGCGGCGGTCGGGCAGACCAATGTCGTGTTCTTCGATGCCGATGGCGGGCAGGTGGCGGCCTATGACATCGCGGTCAAGCGCGATCTCAACGGCGTGCGAACCGCATTGAAGCAAATGCTGCCCGCCGCGGTAATCCAGGCCGAAGGCGTCGGCGACAGCGTCATGCTGACCGGCTCGGTATCCAGCCCGGTCGAGGCCCAGCAGGCGGGCGATCTCGTCGCGCGTCTGGTGGGCGGCGCCGACAAGGTCGTCAACTCCATCGTCGTCCGCGGCCGCGATCAGGTGACGCTCAAGGTCACCGTCGCGGAAGTGCGGCGGGACATCATCAAGCAATTGGGCGTCGATCTCAGTGCCAGCATGAATTACGGCACCGCGGCGGTCGTTTTCAACAATTCCAATCCGTTCACCGCAAACAATGCACCGCTGGTCTCCGGCAACGCGTTGACTGCTGCGGCCCTGAACAAGGCCGGTCTGCCGTCGGTCACCGCTACCCTGCGCGCGATGGAGAGCGCGGGCGTGGTCCGAACGCTGGCGGAGCCAAATTTGACGGCAATCTCCGGCGAGTCCGCGACGTTTATTTCGGGCGGCGAATTTCCAATTCCGACCGGCGTAACCTGTCAAACCACGACGGCGGGCGCGATCGGACAATGCGTTCAGACGGTTGCCTTCAAGAAGTTCGGCATCTCGCTCAACTTCACGCCGGTGGTGCTGACCGAGGGGCGGATCAGCCTGCGCGTGATGACCGAAGTGTCGGAAGTCTCGGCCGAAAACTCTTTGACCGGTGGCGCCAATGGAACGACGATTCCCTCGATCAAGACCCGGCGTGCGGAAACCACGTTGGAAATCCCGTCCGGCGGCTCGATCGCGATGGCCGGCCTGATCCAGGAACAGACCAAGCAGGCCGTCAACGGAATGCCCGGCATCGACTCGTTGCCGATTTTTGGCGCGCTCTTCCGGAGCCAGGACTTCATCAACAACCAGACTGAATTGATGGTCATCGTGACGCCCTATGTGGTTCGGGCGGTTGCCCAGAAGGAGTTGTCGCGCCCCGATGACGGGTTTGCGCCCGCGTCGGATTCCCAATCGGCACTGCTGGCCCAGGTCAACCGGATCTACGGCGTTGCCGCCCGCGTCGAACCCGTTGGGCTCTACCACGGCAACTTTGGTTTCATCATTGACTGAGACGGGGCGGCTTTGGCCGATGCGGGATGGGGACAGAACCATGACAAACAGAACGCCGGTGGGTCGCTACCGAACGCTGCGCCTGCTGGGTACCCTGGCCGGGCTCTCAGTCGTGCTGGGGGCATGCAACTATACGACCGGTGAAGTCGTCACCGCGAGCGTTCCCAACGATTACCGTCAGCGTCATCCGATCGCGATCACGGAGACCAATCGCTCGGTCGTGATCTTCGTCGGCCAGACACGCGGTGGTCTGACCGTGCCGCAACGTTCCGACGTCATGGGGCTGGCACGGACCTGGGTCAGCGAAGGCACCGGTGCGATTGTGGCCGACGTGCCGGTCGACACGGCGAACGCGCGGGCTGCTGCGGCGGCCTTCCGGGAAGCTCAGGGGATCCTTGCGGCTGGCGGCGTGCCGGCGAGCGCGATCAAGTTGCGTCACTACCATCCCGACGACATCAGAACATTGCCGACGATCCGGTTGAGCTATCCAAGGATTGCGGCGGTTGCCGGCCCCTGCGGCCTGTGGCCGGAGGATCTCGGTCCTTCGATCAACGACCCCAGCTACGGCGAAAACAGGGACTATTACAATTTCGGCTGCGCGAACCAGCGCAATCTTGCGGCGATGATCGACAATCCGTCGGACCTCGTGCAGCCGCGATCTGAAACCCCCGCCTATACCCCGCGGCGCGCCGAAGCATTCGAGAAGTATCGCAAGGGCGAAACAACCACGACCACGTATCCCGAAGCCGAAAAGGCCAAACTCAGCGACACAGGCAAATGAGCAGCCGCGCCAGTCAAAACTCCGAAGACCAACTCGACGTCACGCCGCACGCCGACGATTACATCGCGCCGGCGCCCCGCGTATCGGTGCAGGCTTTCTGCACGTCCGATTCGACCGCGGCGGCGGCGCGAGGGGCGTCCGAAGACCGCCGCCTCGCCAAGGCCCATCTGTCGGTCCATATGGGCGGCATCGAAGCCGCGATCGAAACCTATCACAAGGCGCCGACGCCGAACGTCATCGTCCTGGAAACCGAGAGCGGCCACGACATCCTCGCCGGCCTCGATGAGCTCGCGACCGTCTGCGATCCCGGCACCCGTGTCGTCGTGATCGGCAACGCCAGCGATGTCGCGCCGTATCGCGAACTGGTGCGCCGCGGCGTCAACGACTACGTCATCGGGCCGGTCGTGGTCCTCGATGTGGTGCGCTCGATCTGCAGCTTGTTCTCGGCGTCCGAGGCAGTCGCGGTCGGCCGGATGATCGCCGTCGTCGGCGCCAAAGGCGGTGTCGGCGCGTCCACCATCGCGCACAACGTGGCCTGGGCGATCGCGCGCGATCTCGCGCTGGATTCCGTCGTGATCGATCTCGACCTCGCGTTCGGCACCGCCAGCCTCGACTACAATCAGGATCCGGTGCAGGGGATAGCGAACGCTGTATTCTCGCCCGATCGGCTCGATACCTCCTACATGGAACGTCTGCTGGCGAAATGCTCCGACCGTCTCAGCCTGCTGTCCGCGCCGGCCACGCTGGATCAGGTCTACGACTTCGGCGCCGACGCCTTCGACTCGATATTCGACACACTGCGCATGACGACGCCCTGCATCGTGCTCGACGTTCCCCATCAATGGACGGCGTGGACCCGGCGCGCGCTGATCGGCGCGGATGACATTCTGATCGTCGCCGAGCCCGATCTTGCCAATATGCGCAACGCCAAGAACATGATGACCCTGCTGAAGGCGTCGCGGCCCAACGACAAGCCGCCGCTCTATTGTCTCAACCAGGTCGGCATGAGCAAGCGACCCGAGATCGAGGTGCGCGCCTTCGCAAAAACCATCGAGAGCCAGCCGATCGCGGCCATTCCCTTCGATTCGCGAATGTTCGGCACGGCTGCCAACAACGGCCAGATGATCGCTGAAATCGCGGCCAACCACCGCACCACGAGGATGTTCCTGCAGATGGCGCAACGGATGACGGGCCGCGCAGAGACCAAAAAACCGCGCAGCTCGCTGCTGTCGCCGATCATGCCGATCATCAAGAAGATGCGGGCAGGCCGCGGCCGTTCGTAAGGGCGTGATCCCGAAAAAGCCTGCCCCGCACTTGATGCGGGGTGGACACCGGTTTTCGGAATAGATCATGCCCAAACAAATATTTGCTTGGGGCCTGATTCAGCGTAGCTGAAACATACTCCAAGGGCAGGGCCTATCGGCAGCGCAGGCCGCTGCCGATCTTCATTGTCATTGTTTTGGGATCAGTCCGCGTGTGCGGCAGCCGCGACCGGTATTTTATCCCCGTCCGCCCGTGCATGCTCTTTCCGGGACAACAATTGCTTCAAGGCCGCGACCTTCGCGGCGGCTTCCTCGGGCGGCAGATCAGCCTTAACGAGGCCTTCGGCCTCGGCAACGCGGCCCTCCAGACCTACCACGAAGGCCAGATTGGTCCGGATCCGCTGGTCCGCCCCCGCCTGGCTATGGGCGCGGCGCAAGGTCTCCTCCGCCTTCGGCAGGTCTTTGGAAAGGACGTAGGACAGGCCGAGGTTGGACAGCACGGTGGGTTCGTCGGGCATGATTTTCAGCGCGCTCGCATAATACTGCCGTGCTTCCTCGTAGCGGCCGAGCTGATCGAGCACGGCGCCCTGAGCCGAGAGGATTCGCCAGTCGGGATCTTCCGGGGAGTGGGCACGGCCGAGCACGTCGAAAGCCTGCTGGAAATTGCCGTTGTCCGCAAGCGCCCGCCCGAATCCGGCAAGTAGCGCCTTGCTGCCGGGATTGGCAATCGTGGCCTGTTCGAGTACGGCGACCGCCTGGGCGCGCTGCCCGGCGGCGCGAAGCGCCTTGCCATATTGGAGCGCCGCGTCGGCGTCCTTGGGGTTGGCGCGAAAGCGATCGCGATAGAAATCCACATCGCGCCGCGGCTCGGCGGCGCGGCTTGATTCGGTTTGGTCGCCCAGCGACCCCGTGATGTCGGACGGGCCCGACGTCTGGCAGCTGCAAAGCCCCAGCGCTACGACCGCGGACGATCCTATGAATGCAATGAGCCTCGCGAAGCGAGGCGGCGGGAGCAACTGCCGGAGCATGTAATCTGACCTGTAGTCGGCGACTGGTCAGGAATGCTTACAGCTTAACCCTAAGTTCAGGTTAAGCAGGGGCCCGGCAGCCGGTCACGGCGCCATCCGAGCCCGCCGCCCGGTGCAGGCGGCGGGCCGCGGGTCAGGCACGTTAGCCGGCTTTAATGCTCCGACAGGGCTTTTCGGTCTAACCGACGAATTCGGCGCCGAATTCGAAGCCGATCCGCCATCGCAACTTGCATTGGCGGGGATGGCCCGTCGAAAGAATGAGGGTGAATTCAGACGGAATTTCGGGATAATCGGCAATGACCTTGACGCCGCCGTCCGAGATGTCCGTGATCGTGCAGTCGCGCGGCAACGAGCCGGTCCCGAACTGGATTTTCGCGAGCTTTTTGCAAAGCTGACGTTCGCTTCGGCGTCGATTTGCTAACATGTCGATCCTTACCCCTTGTTCGATCATGCCTCGTCCGGCATTCCAGCTACTTTTACAGAACAACTATTGGCGCCTGTTTAGCGGGACCGCTCGCAATTTAAGCGATGTTTCCGAGTTCTCTTTGAGTTCGTTCAACCGATCTCGATCGGGGACCGTTCCCGGCGCGGTCGACGAGGGACGTCGCCGCGCCATGAACTCAGACCCGCGTCGGTGCGAGTGGCTGAGCGATTGATTGCTCGTCTCAGAGAAGCGTAACGTTGATTGGCGGGATCGAGGAGGCGGCTATGGAAGCTACTTCGGACCGGAATTCGGCGGGTGGACCTGAGGTGTCAGGAAGAGTCGGTCACGACCCGGCACTTTCCAACCAGGTCCGGACCATCAACCTGGCTCTCCAGGGAGGCGGAGCGCATGGGGCCTTTACCTGGGGTGTACTCGACCGATTCCTGGACGAGAAATATGTTGGGTTCGAGGGTCTCAGTGCAACCAGCGCCGGGGCAATGAACGCCGCGGTCTTTGCCTATGGGCTTGCGATCGGCGGTCGCGAAGGGGCACGCCGAGCGCTCGCCGACTATTGGAAGCGCGTCAGCGACGCAGCCAGGCATGGGCCATTGCAGCCAAGTCCCATCGACCGAATGCTGGGCGATCACAGGTTGGCCTGGTCGCCGGTTTTCTCCCTGATGGGCTTCGTAACGCGCGTGCTGTCGCCCTATGAGTTCAACCCTTCGGACTACAACCCTTTGCGCGACTTGGTCGAACAGTCGATCGATTTCGACGTGCTGAGGCGTCCGGATGCTCCGGTGAGGCTGTTTCTCTCTGCAACCAACGTTCGCACCGGCAAGGTGAAGGTCTTCAGCGGAAAGGAAATCTCGGTATCTGCCGTGATGGCCTCGGCCTGTCTTCCCACGATGTTTCACGCGGTCGAGATCGATGGCGAAGCCTATTGGGACGGCGGCTACATGGGAAACCCGGCGCTGTTCCCGCTGATCTATAACTGCAAAAGCGCGGATATCGTCATCGTTCACATCAATCCGCTGTTCCGCAAGGAGCTGCCGACCGCCGCCGGCGATATTCTGAACCGCATCAACGAGATCAGCTTCAATTCGTCGTTGATGCGCGAGATGCGGGCGGTGAGCTTCATCACCGGGCTGGTTAAGCAAAACCGCATTGTCGACCAGGAGATTAAGCGGATATTGATCCACAGCATCACTGACGACGAATTCATGGGCGGGCTCAGTCCGACGAGCAAGTACAACGCCGATTGGGACTTTCTGGTGTTTCTTCGCGATCAGGGACGAAAATGCGCAGACGATTGGCTCGCAAAAAACTTCGTCAAACTAGGCGTCGAGTCGTCGGTAGACATTGACAATGTCTATCTCTGAGCGGGCATTGAGATATCCAGGATCAGCCCCGGCCGCGATAGGGTGCTACGCCCTGATCGGGCATCCACATGCCCTTCGGCAATCTGCCGGTCTGCCAGAACACGTCGATCGGGATGCCGCCGCGCGGATACCAGTAGCCGCCGATGCGCAAATATTTCGGTTTGATCTCGCCGGCGATCCGCTTGCCGATCATGACCGTGCAATCCTCGTGGAACGCGCCGTGGTTGCGAAAGCTCGCGACGTAAAGTTTCAGCGACTTGGATTCCAGCAGCCAACGGCCCGGCACATAGTCGATCATCAGATGCGCGAAATCCGGCTGTCCGGTGACCGGGCAGAGCGAGGTAAATTCCGGCGCGGTGAAGCGGACCACGTAATTGGTGTCAGCCTGCGGGTTGGGCACGCGGTCGAGCGTGGCCTTTTCCGGGCTGTCGGGCCATTCCACGGCGCGGCCGAGCTGCAGGGGTTTTTTGGCCATGATGTTCGTCCTTTGCGGACGCGTCATTGACGCAACGGGATAGGCCCGTCAACCGTCACCGTGAGATCGGGATGTCGGAAAGCTGCGAGGATTTCAGGTAGGCGCGACGGTCTGAACGACCACCAGACGCGCATTGCCGGATTCGGCGCCCCATACCTCGCCGGCCCGCCCATCCAGTTGGCGAACATTGGCGCCCGCTCTGTCGCTGGCGAACACGTTGAATTTCTCGCTCACGGGATCGAAGCGCACGATGGCATTTGCCGAGAAATCGGTGAGCCAGATCTTGTCCCTGTCATCGACATAAACCGCATAGGCGTGCGGGCTCGCCCCCGGCAGCTTCCAGGCGTTCCAGGAGCCGTCCGCGGGATCGTGCATCGACACGTTGCCGCTGTTCCATTCGCTGACCCAGAGGCGGCTTCTGGAGTCCGACCATATCCGCCGGGCGCCTTGTTTTGGCGTGGGTGGTTCGACCACCGTCGCCTGGCCCGTTGTCGGATCGAGTTTGGCAATGTGATTGCCGGCGAGCGAGGCGTACCAGACTTCGCCCTTCGGCGTGACCGTGATGCCGTAGGGACCAACGCCCCGCGGGGCATCGAACACTTTCATCGCGCCCGACTTCGGGTCGAGGCGGCCGTAATAGCCGGATTGGCCGCTGAACCAGTAGATTCCGCTTCTGTCGAACACGCCGGTGTTGAGGTTGGCGTAAGCAACTTTTTCGGGCAGGCGGAACAGCGTGACGCGATGATCCGCTGGGTCGACGCGGGCGATCGCATTCTGTCCGCCCTCGGTCACCCATGGGGCGCCGTCGGGGCCGATCGTGACGCCGTGGGGGGCCGCGCCTTTGCCAAGACCGACCAGTTTGAATGAGCCATCGCGCGGATCCAGGCGCCCCAGCGTTCCGTTGCCCTGGCCGGTGAACCAGATGGTGCCGTCGCGGGCGGGGGCGACGTCGTGCAGGCCGATGCCCGCGTCGACCGGAAAATATTTGACCCGGAACGGGCTTTCCTGCGCGCCGGCGCCTCGGAACAGGGCGGGCGTGGCAACAATTCCAGTGGCGGCCGAGATGAGAAACTGGCGGCGATTCATTGCGTTACCCCGGCTCTTGGAGAAGGAAGGTTTACACGCGGTGATCGACGTCCAGCCAGCATAGCCGCGCCAAAT
Source organism: Bradyrhizobium erythrophlei (assembly GCA_900129675.1). Classification (GTDB taxonomy): domain Bacteria; phylum Pseudomonadota; class Alphaproteobacteria; order Rhizobiales; family Xanthobacteraceae; genus Bradyrhizobium; species Bradyrhizobium erythrophlei_A. Next base: position 7,308,257 of record FSRD01000001.1, read on the forward strand.
CGACCCGTCAGGAAATGGCCGCAGGTCAAGCGTTCACATTTGCTTGCGCTCCGTGTATGACGCGGCGCAACCAGCCAGAACCAACCGGGGAAGCATAGACATGACCGCCATCGTCGACATCATCGGCCGCGAAATTCTCGATAGCCGTGGCAATCCCACCGTCGAGGTCGATGTGGTGCTGGAAGACGGCTCGATCGGCCGCGCCGCGGTTCCCTCCGGCGCCTCCACCGGCGCACATGAGGCAGTCGAACTGCGTGACGGCGACAAGGCGCGCTATCTCGGCAAGGGCGTCCAGAAGGCGGTCGAGGCCATCAACGGCGAAATCTTCGAGGCGCTGAGCGATCAGGCGGTCGAGGAGCAGGTCCAGATCGACCAGATCATGATTGATCTCGACGGCACGCCGAACAAGAGCCGGCTCGGCGCCAACGCCATTTTGGGCGTTTCTCTGGCCTGCGCCAAGGCGGCGGCGGAATCCTTCGACATGCCGCTCTATCGTTACGTCGGCGGCACCTCGGCGCGGACGCTGCCGGTGCCGATGATGAACATCATCAATGGTGGCGTGCATGCCGACAACCCGATCGATTTCCAGGAATTCATGATCATGCCGGTGGGGGCGGCGACCTTCGCCGAGGCGCTGCGCTGCGGCTCGGAAATCTTCCACACGCTGCGCGGCGAACTGAAGAAGGCCGGCCACAACACCAATGTCGGCGACGAGGGCGGTTTTGCGCCGAACCTGCCGTCGGCCGACGCCGCGCTCGAGTTCGTCATGGCCGCGATCGGCAAGGCCGGTTACAAGGCAGGAAGCGACGTGATGCTGGCGCTGGACTGCGCGGCGACCGAGTTCTTCAAGGACGGCAATTACGTCTATGGCGGCGAGAACAAGACCCGCTCGGGTTCGGAGCAGGCCAAATATCTTGCCGACCTCGCGGCGCGCTATCCGATCGTCTCGATCGAGGACGGCATGTCCGAAGACGACATGGCCGGCTGGAAGGAATTGACCGATCTGATCGGCGGCAAGTGCCAGCTCGTCGGCGACGACCTGTTCGTCACCAACGTCACGCGTCTTGCCGACGGCATCAAAAACGGCCGCGCCAATTCCATCCTGGTCAAGGTCAACCAGATCGGCACGCTGACCGAGACGCTCTCCGCGGTCGAGATGGCCTACAAGGCCGGCTACACCGCCGTGATGTCGCACCGTTCCGGCGAGACCGAGGATTCCACCATCGCCGATCTGGCCGTGGCCACCAATTGCGGCCAGATCAAAACCGGATCATTGGCGCGCTCCGACCGCACCGCCAAATACAACCAGTTGCTGCGCATCGAGCAGCAACTGGGCGCGCAGGCGAAATATGCCGGCAAAGCGGCGCTGAAAGCGCTGGCGTAACGCGCCCGCGTAGCCAGATACAACAAACACAAACGGGAGGATTGCGATGAGTGACGGCAAGAGCGGGCTGCAATTGCGTTCGCTGCTGAAAAAGAGCGGCGAACTCGAACTATCGCTGGTCAATATCCCGACGCCGGAGCCGGCTGACGACGAAGTCGTGGTTCGTATCGAGGCTACGCCGATCAACCCGTCCGATCTCGGGCTTCTGATCGGCCCGGCTGATATGTCGACCGCCAAGGCTTCCGGCACCAGGGACGCGCCCGTGGTCACGGCGAAGATGCCGGAAGCTGTGATGAGGATGATGGCGGCGCGGCTGGATGAATCGCTGCCGGTCGGCAATGAAGGGGCCGGCGTCGTGATCAAGACTGGATCCTCGGACGCCGCCAGGGCGCTCATGGGCAAGACGGTGGCTTGCATCGGCGGCGCGATGTACACACAGTATCGCGTGCTCAAGGTGAGGGACGTCATGGAGCTGCCCGCCGGCGCAACGCCCGCCGACGGAGCGTCGTGGTTCGTCAATCCGCTGACCGCGCTCGGCATGACCGAAACCATGCGGCGCGAGGGTCACAAGGCGCTAGTGCACACCGCGGCCGCGTCGAATCTCGGCCAGATGCTCAACAAGATCTGCATCAAGGACGGCATTGGCCTCGTCAACATCGTCCGCAGCAAGGAGCAGGCCGACATCCTGCACAAGATCGGCGCCAAATATGTCGTCGATTCCACCGCAGCCAGCTTCATGGACGACCTCACCGCCGCGCTGGTGGAAACCGGCGCCACCATCGCCTTCGACGCCATCGGCGGCGGCAAGCTCGCGGGGCAAATCCTCACCTGCATGGAGATCGCGGCCAACAAGACCGCCAAGGAATACAGCCGCTACGGTTCCAACGTGTACAAGCAGGTCTATATCTACGGCAGCCTCGATACCCGCCCGACTGAACTGAGCCGGGCCTTCGGGCTGACCTGGGGTGTCGGCGGCTGGCTGTTGACGCCGTTCCTGCAGAAGATCGGCCCGGCTGAGATCGGCAGGTTGCGCCAGCGGGTGGCGGCCGAGTTGAAGACGACCTTTGCCAGCCATTACACGCAGGTGGTGTCACTGCAGGAGACGCTCCAGCTTTCCAACATCGCCATCTACAACAAGCGCTCGACCGGCGAGAAATTCTTGATCAACCCGAACAAGGGCTGAGCGGGGGCAACATCCCTCGCTTGGCGTGAGAACAGGAAATCCAGCTTCAGGAGTTGTCGGAATCGCATTTTGAAAAGGGGGAAATTCAATGTCGACAGACCTCAGATATCTCGCCCTTACCGCCATTCTGACCGCATCGCTGTGGATTCCCTATGTCGTCGCGCAGGTTTCGACCAACGGGCCGCTGAAGCCCGAGAATTACATCGACCCCACCCAGCGGCCATTGCCTGACTGGGGCAAACGCGCCGACCGAACCTACATCAACGCGGTCGAGACCTTCGCCCCGTTTGCAGCCCTGGTGATCGTGGCGCATCTGGCCGGCAAGGCCGACGCGATGACGGCGTTCTGGGCGACCTGTTATTTCTGGATCAGGCTCGCCCATGCCGTGGTCTATCTGCTCGGCATTCCCCTGGTGAGGACAGTGCTGTTTACACTCGGCTATGTCGCGGTTGCCGGGATCTTCTGGGAAATCATCAAGTAGTCGTAACTGCATCGAACAGGGCTTGCGTTCTCCCGGGGACGGGAGAACATTTGCGCCGGTAACATATGCGGGAAAACCGCTGAGCCGAGACCAGGGGAGAATTCGCCATGACCGAATTGAGCCGCCGTCATCTATTGGCCGGAGCCGCAGGCGCCGCGACCGTCCTAACATCGTTCGGCGTACCGGCCGTTCGGGCCGCGGTACCACCAACCGGAGCGCAGGCGCCCGGGTTCTATCGCTACAAGGTCGGCGCCTACGAATGCACCTCGATCAACGATGGTGTGTTTTTGCGTCCGATCGATAACTTCGTCAGCAACGTCGCGAAAGACGAGGCGCAGGCCGCGGCGGACTCAGCCTATATGCCGAAGGGCATGGTCGCGGTGCCGTTCAACCCGCAGCTCATCAATACCGGCAGCAAGCTGGTCCTGATCGATAGCGGCAACGGCGTTTCCATGTTGGGGCCGAGCAAGGGGCGGGCCGGGCGCACCTTGCAAAATCTCGCCGCCGCCGGCGTCGACCCCAAGAGCATCGATATCGTGCTGATGTCGCACCTGCATCCCGATCACACCAACGGCATTCGTGCGGCCGATGGCTCGATGGCGTTTCCCAATGCCGAGATCATGGTGCCGGCAAAAGACTGGGAATTCTGGATGAGCGACGAGAACGCCGCCAAGGCCCAGTCCAACGAGATGATGAAGAACTACTTCGCCAACGTGAAGAAGATTTACGCCGGTATCGAGTCCAAGGTGACGAAGTATGATTGGGGCAAGGAAGTCGCGCCCGGCATCACTTCAATCGCAACGCCGGGCCACACGCCGGGACACACCTCCTTCGCCGTCGCGTCGGGAAGTTCGAAAATCCTGGTTCAAGCCGACGTCACCAACATCCCCGAGTTCTTCCTGCGCAACCCGGACTGGCACGTGGTCTACGACGTCGATCCCGAGACGGCGCAGACGACGCGCCACAAATTCTACGACATGGCGGCGGCCGAGAAGGCGACGGTGGTGGGATTCCATTTCCCGTTCCCCTCGATCGGCCATGTCGAAAAGGATGGCGCGAAATACCGGCTGGTGCCGGTTGGCTGGGATCCGGTGATCTGATCGGCATCGCCAGGTCCGACGCAACGGGCCGCCCGGGGCGGAGTGTTTGTTTTTGGCGAAATGTTGTCTGTGCGAACCCTGCGTTTCCAAATTTGCGCGGTTCATGCACTTGCATCGTTTTGGCCGATCTGGCTTAAGTGGCCGCAGCCCTACGGTTCAAAAAAGGAAATACCATGGCCACCCACAACGTCGTCGCGATCGTCGGCAGCCTTCGCAAGGAAAGTTTTTCGCTCAAGATCGCCCATGCGCTGGCCAAGCTGGCACCGGCTTCGCTGACGCTCGAGGTCACGACCTTGCACGGCCTTTCCTTCTTCAACCAGGATCTTGAAGCGGCCCCCCCGGCCGATTGGCTGGCGTTCCGCGAAAAGCTGCAGAAGTCGAACGGCGTGCTGTTCGTAACCCCGGAATACAACCGCTCGATCCCCGGCGTGTTGAAGAACGCCATCGACGTCGGATCGCGGCCCTACGGCAAGAGCTGGTTCCTCGGCAAGCCGGTCGGCATCGTCAGCAACTCCCCGGGGCCGCTCGGCGGCGTCAGCGCGGCCAAGCATCTGCAGAACATCCTGCCGGGTATCGCCGGTCCGATTCTGGGCCAGCCCGAAATCTATCTGACTGCCGTCGGCGATGCCTTCGACGACAAGGGCCAGCTCACCAAGGAAGCGCTCCAGAAGGTGTTGCAGCAGTACATCGACGCGTTCGCGGCTTTCGTTGAGAAGCAGAACAAATAGGCGGCGGCGCGTATTCCGCAAAAGCAAGCCTTCGGACTTGATCCGAGGGTGGATACCGGTTTTGCGGATAGAATACGCGCTGAACCAACGGCGCCCGGCTTAGGATTCCGTTAACCGGACCGTCGCATGTTGGTGCCATGGTCTCTCGCACCCGACTGAAATCGCTGCTTACCGGGCTCGCCCTCTACACGATGGCGGCGATGATGGTCAGCTATTTCAGCGTCAACGCCTATACCGGCAAATATGGGCTGAACGCGCGCCAGGAACTCGATCAGGAAATCATCGCCCTGACCTCGGAACTGGCGCGGCTGAAGCGGGAGCGGGCCGAGGGCGAGCAACGCGTCTCGCTCTTGAGGTCGGACCGGGTCGACCCCGATTTGCTGGACGAGCGCGCGCGCTTTCAGCTCGATTACGCCAATCCGCGCGATCTGGTCCGGACCAATAATCCCAACTGATTCCGTCAGATGTGATTTCCGCCGTCATCCCTGCGTGAGCGCAATTGCGCATCTCCAGCAATGACGGCCGAGCCGCCGTTACGCCGGGACGACGGCAATGCCAGTTCGCATATTTCAAAATCACCCGCTAACGATCACAAAAATGTCGCGCTCGGTTGCAGTGCGGCATAGCAATATTCCGTCAAGCGAACGCAATCCTTTCGCAGCGATTTGAGTTGGGTTAGAGAGGGCTTGAGTTCAGTCCCTCTTTGATCTGGAATTGCCCATGGCCTCACCAAAGAAAAGCGTCGCGAAGGAAGCAGGTCAGGACAAGGCGCACCGCTCCCCTCCAGAATTCACCCGCGAGCAGGAACTGACCGCGCTGCGCGACATGCTGCTGATCCGGCGCTTTGAGGAAAAGGCCGGCCAGCTCTATGGCATGGGCGCGATCGGCGGCTTCTGCCATCTCTATATCGGCCAGGAGGCGGTCGTCGTCGGGATGCAGATGGCGCTGAAGAAGGGCGATCAGGTCATAACCGGATACCGCGACCACGGCCATATGCTGGCTTGCGGGATGGAAGCCAAGGGCGTGATGGCCGAATTGACCGGCCGCCATGGCGGCTATTCCAAGGGCAAGGGCGGCTCCATGCACATGTTCAGCAAGGAGAAGAACTTCTACGGCGGCCACGGCATCGTCGGCGCCCAGGTCTCGCTCGGCACGGGTCTCGCCTTCGCCAACAGCTATCGCGGCAATGATTTCGTCAGCCTGGCCTATTTCGGCGACGGCGCTTCCAACCAGGGCCAGGTCTATGAAAGCTTCAACATGGCCGAGCTGTGGAAGCTCCCGGTGATCTACGTGATCGAGAACAACCGCTACGCCATGGGCACCTCGGTGACCCGCTCGTCGGCGCAGACCGATTTTTCCAAGCGCGGTGATTCCTTCAACATTCCGGGCAAGCAGGTCGACGGCATGGACGTCCGTGCAGTGAAGGCCGCCGGCGACGAGGCGGTCGCCTGGTGCCGCGCCGGCAAGGGGCCCTTCATCCTGGAAATGCAGACCTACCGCTACCGCGGCCATTCGATGTCGGATCCGGCGAAATACCGTACCCGCGAAGAGGTCGAAAAGATCCGCCACGACCAGGATCCGATCGAGCAGGTTCGCAATCGCCTGCTGGCGGCCAAGATGAGCGAGCAGGAATTGAAGGCGATTGACGCCGAGGTGCGGGAGATCGTCAATGCATCGGCGGATTTCGCCCAACACGATCCCGAACCCGATGCATCCGAGCTTTACACCGACATCTATCGCTGAGCAGGCGCAAGTTTAATTTCGGAGTTCCCATGCCCATTCAAGTGCTGATGCCGGCGCTGTCGCCCACCATGGAAAAGGGCAACCTTGCCAAGTGGCTGAAGAAGGAAGGCGAGACCATCAAGTCGGGCGATGTCATCGCCGAGATCGAAACCGACAAGGCGACGATGGAAGTCGAGGCGACCGATGAGGGTACGCTCGGCAAGATATTGATCCCCGAAGGCACGGCCGACGTCGCGGTCAACACCCCGATCGCGACCATTTTGGCTGACGGCGAGAGTGCGGCGGACCTCGGCAAGGTCAGCGCGCCGCCAAAGGCGGCCGCGCCGCCAGCTGAAGCGAAAGCCGAAGCTCCCCCATCGGAAGAAAGGAAAGCGCCATCCGCGCCGGCAGCCGCCGCCGAGCCCGATGCGGAAATCCCCGCAGGCACCGAGATGGTGACGATGACCATCCGCGACGCGCTGCGCGACGCGATGGCCGAAGAAATGCGGCGCGACCCGGACGTGTTCCTGATGGGCGAAGAGGTCGCGGAATATCAGGGCGCCTACAAGGTCAGTCAGGGATTGCTGCAGGAGTTCGGCGCGAAACGCGTGATCGACACGCCGATCACCGAGCATGGCTTCGCCGGCATCGGCGTCGGTGCGGCGATGTCGGGCCTGAAGCCGATCGTCGAATTCATGACCTTCAATTTCGCGATGCAGGCGATCGACCAGATCATCAACTCCGCGGCCAAGACGCTGTACATGTCCGGCGGACAGATGGGCTGCTCGATCGTGTTCCGCGGGCCCAATGGCGCCGCGTCGCGCGTCGCCGCGCAGCACAGCCAGGATTACTCGGCCTGGTACTCGCAGGTTCCGGGCCTGAAGGTGGTCGCGCCGTTCTCGGCCGCCGACTACAAGGGCCTGCTGAAAGCCGCGATCCGCGATCCCAATCCGGTGATCTTCCTCGAAAACGAAATGCTGTACGGCCATACCGGCGAGGTGCCGAAGCTCGACGACTATGTGGTGCCGATCGGCAAGGCGCGGATCGTTCGCTCGGGCGGTCACGTGACGATCATCTCGTGGTCGAACGGCATGAGCTACGCGCTGAAGGCCGCCGACGAACTGGCCAAGGAAGGCATCGAGGCCGAGGTGATCGACCTGCGCACGCTGCGTCCGATGGATACCGACACCATCGTGGCGTCGGTCAAGAAGACCGGCCGCGCTGTGACGGTGGAGGAGGGCTGGCAGCAGAGCGGCGTCGGCGCCGAAGTCGCTGCCCGCATCATGGAGCAGGCCTTCGACTATCTGGACGCGCCGGTTAAGCGCGTCTCGGGCAAGGACGTGCCGATGCCCTATGCCGCGAACCTCGAAAAACTCGCATTGCCATCCGTGGCCGAGGTGGTCGAAGCCGCCAAAGCCGTTTCATATCGGTGACGCATGGCTAAGGAGCAGCCATTACCGCCCGACGTCATGGGCCGCGATGATGCCATCGAGGTGCTGCGCGCGTTCGTGGTCGATGGCGGGCTGTCGATCGCCTTCACCCGCGCGTTCGAGGAGCCGGACATGTGGGGCCTGCTGCTGGTCGACATCGCCCGCCATGCCGCGCGCGCCTATGCGCGCGAGAGCGGCTACACCGAGGACGAGGCACTCAGACGCATCGTCGACATGTTCGAAGCCGAAATCGCGCGGCCGACCGATTTGGGCGATACCGCGCTCCGCTCGCAACAGGGTCACTGAGAGAAGCAGGCAGTCCTTTGGCAATTGAACAATATCATTTCGACTTCATGGCCGAAGCCATTCGCGAGGCCGAGAAGAGCATCGCGCAAGGGGGGCTGCCGATCGGCGCCGTGCTGACGCGCGACAACAAGATCATCGCGCGCGGGCACAATAACCGGGTGCAGGAGAAGAACGTCATCCTGCACGGCGAGATGAGTTGCCTGCGCAATGCCGGGCTGATCTCGTTTCACGACACCGTCATGTACACGACGCTGTCGCCGTGCTCGATGTGCGCGGGCGCGGTCGGGCTGTTCAAGCTGTCGCTGCTCGTCATCGGCGAGTCCGTGACGTTTCCCGGCAGCAAGGACATCCTGACCCAGTTCGCGATTCCCTATATCGATCTCGAGGACGAGCGGTCGATCAACATGATGAAATCATGGCGGTCGGTTCCGGCCAACGAGCGGCTGTGGCAAGGCGATATCGGCAATTGACGCGCGCAGGTCTTCCATCGGGCCTTTCCGAGGCCCAGACGTTTTGGTTAGCTTCCCGACGAATGGAAGCATGAATAGGTTTGTGAGGTCGGTATGCCCATCAACATTCTGATGCCCGCGCTGTCGCCCACGATGGAAAAGGGCAACCTTGCCAAGTGGCTCAAGAAAGAGGGCGACAAGGTCAAGTCCGGCGACGTGATCGCGGAAATCGAGACCGACAAGGCGACGATGGAAGTCGAAGCCGTCGACGAGGGCACGATCGCAAAAATCCTGGTGCCGGAAGGTACCCAGGATGTCGCGGTCAATGACGTGATCGCGGTGATGGCCGGCGACGGCGAGGACGTGAAGGCGGCGGGAGCGGGGGCAGCCGCGCCGGCGAAAGCCGCAGTGGCACCGGCGCCCGCGCCCGCAGCGGCGGCCGCACCAGCACCGGCCGCAGCGCCTGCGCCAAAGGCACCTGCACCGGCCGCGCCGGCGCCAGCCCCTCAGGCGGCGGCACCGGCCCTGCAGGCCAATGGCCACGCCCGTATCTTCTCGTCGCCGCTCGCTCGCCGTCTCGCCAGGGAAGCCGGCATCGAACTCGGCCGCATCAACGGCTCCGGCCCGCACGGCCGCATCGTCGCGCGCGACGTCGAAGACGCCAAATCCGGCAAGGGCCTCAAGGCGCCGGCCGCGGCACCCGCCGGCGCGCCCGCGATCGCGCCGTCAATGTCGGACAAGCAGATTCTCGCGCTGTTCGAACCCGGTTCCTACGAGGTGATCCCGCACGACGGCATGCGGCGCACGATCGCCCAGCGCCTCACCGCGTCGGTGCAGACCGTTCCGCATTTCTATCTGACGATGGACTGCGACATCGGCAAGCTCCTGGCCGCGCGCGAGGAGATCAACGCGGCGGCGCCGAAGGACAAGGAGAAGAAGCCGCTCTACAAGCTCTCGGTGAACGATTTCGTCATCAAGGCGATGGCGATCGCGCTGCAGCGGATTCCCAATTGCAATGTGAGCTGGACCGAAAGCGGCATGCTCAAGCACCAGCATTCCGATATCGGGGTGGCCGTTGCGATGCCGGGCGGCCTGATCACGCCGATCATCCGCAAGGCCGAGACCAAATCGCTGTCGACGATTTCGGCCGAAATGAAGGACTTTGCCACCCGCGCGCGGGGCCGGAAACTCAAGCCCGAAGAATATCAGGGCGGAACCACGGCGGTGTCCAACCTCGGCATGTACGGCATCAAGGATTTTACCGCCGTGATCAACCCGCCGCATGCGACCATCCTTGCAGTAGGCACCAGTGAGGAACGCGCGGTGGTGCGGGCCGGCAAAATCGAAGCTGCCCACATCATGAGCGTGACCTTGTCCTGCGATCACCGCGCCGTCGACGGCGCACTCGGCGCCGAACTGATCGGCGCATTCAAGATGCTGATCGAAAACCCCGTCATGATGATGGTGTGATTTTATCTTCTCTTTTGTCTTCTAGGAGAGGTGGACGACGGGCGATCATTGCTGTGAGGGATTCAAATCAACTACCTTTGTATTTTTGTTTGGCTGGCGGCCTTGTCGGCTGCGTGGCATCAGAGGTCGCGTTGATGACGCTTGGCTCGTTCTTGTGGATGCCATATTGGCGCCAATTGAGAGATTACGGAATGTATGTCGACGACATCGGCGTGGCGATGGCCGTCTATTTGGTACCACCCTTCGCGGGACTGGCGTTTCTAATATCGACATTGATGAGCCTGATAACCGTGCGATGGATAGGGCATCCGAAGCTGGTTTTAATCTTACTAAATCTAGTGCCGGGGTTGTTGTTGACCTTAGTTGGAGTCAACGGAATCCTTCATGGGCGAGGTTGGAATGATCCGGGATTTGAAATCGCATGCTTGCTGATCGGATTGGGTTGGGGGGCTGCTTTGCATGCGTTGATGGTGAGGCGAAGCGGTTACATCAACGGTTAGAAAGAGATTGAAAATGGCCGATACATCCTTCGACATCATCATCATCGGCTCCGGTCCGGGCGGCTATGTCACCGCGATCCGGGCGGCGCAGCTCGGGTTCAAGACCGCGATCGTCGAGAAATCCTACCTCGGCGGCATCTGCCTGAACTGGGGCTGTATCCCGACCAAGGCGCTCTTACGCTCGGCGGAAATCTTCCACTACATGCAGCACGCCAAGGATTACGGGCTCTCGGCCGAGAAGATCTCCTACGATCCCAAGGCCGTGGTGCAACGCTCGCGCGGGGTGTCAAAACGCCTCAATGACGGCGTCGGCTTCCTGATGAAGAAGAACAAGGTTTCGATCATCTGGGGCGACGCCTCGATCGACGCGCCCGGCAAGGTCACGGTGAAGAAATCCGCCGTTGATGCGCCGAAGGGCGCGCTCGGCGAGGGCGCCTATCAGGCCAAGCATATCATCATCGCGACCGGCGCGCGGCCGCGTGTGCTGCCGGGGCTGGAGCCCGACCAGAAACTGGTCTGGACCTATTTCGAGGCGATGGTGCCGGAGAAGATGCCAAAATCGCTGCTGGTGGTCGGCTCCGGCGCGATCGGCGTCGAATTCGCGTCGTTCTTCCACACCATGGGCTCCGACGTGACCGTGGTCGAGGTGCTGCCGCAGATCCTTCCCGTCGAGGACGCCGAGATCGCTGGCCTGGCGCGCAAGCGTTTCGAGAAGCAGGGCATCAAGATCCTCTCGGGCACCAAAGTGACAAAACTCGAGAAGAAGAGCGACAGCGTGGTCGCGACCATCGACGACGGCAAGGGCAAGCCGCAAACGGTCGAGTTCGAGCGGGTGATTTCGGCGGTCGGCGTGGTCGGCAATATCGAAAATCTCGGGCTGGAGAAGCTCGGCGTCAAGACCGACCGCGGCTGCGTCGTGATCGACGGTTTTGGCAAGACCAATGTTCCCGGCATCTACGCCATCGGCGACGTCGCCGGTCCGCCGATGCTGGCGCACAAGGCCGAGCATGAAGGGGTGGTCTGTGTCGAAGCCATCAAGGGCCTGCATCCGCATGCCACCGACAAGAACCTCATTCCGGGCTGCACCTATTGCAACCCGCAGATCGCCTCGGTCGGTCTCACCGAAGCCAGCGCCAAGGAAGGCGGCCGCGAAATCCGCGTCGGCCGCTTCCCGTTCGTCGGCAACGGCAAGGCGATCGCACTTGGCGAGGATCAGGGCCTGGTCAAGGTGATCTTCGACAAGAAGACCGGGCAGTTGCTCGGCGCGCACATGATCGGCGCCGAGGTGACGGAATTGATCCAGGGCTATGTGGTCGCCATGAACCTGGAGACCACGGAAGAAGAACTGATGCACACCATCTTCCCGCATCCGACGCTGTCGGAGATGATGAAGGAAGCGGTGCTGGACGCCTATGGCCGCGTGCTGAATATCTAGGGCCGCCGTCATTGCGAGCGAAGCGAAGCAATCCACCTATCCACTCGTGGCGCTATGGATTGCTTCGTCGCTGACGCTCCTCGCAATGACGGATAACAAGAACGCTGGGACAAGAAAGAAAACCATCCGTGAAAGACAATGACAATCTCCGAATCGAACGCCCGACGTTCGTGACCCATCTCGAATGCGCGATGGAAGGCGACCATTATCCCGCCGACCAGGTCCATAACCTCTCCAAGGCCGGCAAGCCGCTATTGGTGCGCTACGATCTCGCCGGCGTGAAGAAGGCGCTGACCAAGGACGCGCTGGCACAGCGCCCGGCTGACATGTGGCGCTACCGCGAGATGCTGCCGGTGCGGAAGGTCGCCGACATCGTCAGCCTCGGCGAAGTGACGACGCCGCTGATCCGGCTGCCGAAGCTGTCGAAGAAGCTCGGCGGCGGCGAGATCATCGTGAAGGATGAAGGCCGGCTGCCGACCGGCTCGTTCAAGGCGCGCGGCCTGGTCATGGCGGTGTCGATGGGCAAGGCACTCGGCATCAGGCACATGGCGATGCCGACGAACGGCAATGCGGGTGCAGCACTTGCGGCCTATGCGACCTCCTGCGGCATCAAGACCACGATCTTCTGCCCGGCCGATACCCCGGAAGTGAATGTGAGCGAGATCGAGCTGCAGGGTGCTACCGTCTATCGCGTCAACGGGCTGATCGACGATTGCGGCAAGATCGTCGGCGAGGGCAAGGCCAAGGCCGGCTGGTTCGACACCTCGACCCTGAAGGAGCCGTACCGGATCGAGGGCAAGAAGACGATGGGGCTTGAGCTCGCCGAACAGCTCGGCTGGGAAGTGCCCGACGTGATCTTCTATCCGACCGGCGGCGGCACCGGCCTGATCGGGATGTGGAAGGCGTTCGCCGAACTCGAGGCCATCGGCTTCATCGGCGCCAGGCGCCCGCGCATGGTCGCGGTGCAGGCCTCCGGCTGCGCGCCGATGGTGCGCGCTTTTGAAGCAGGCACCGAGCACGCGCCGCGCTGGGAAGATGCGCACACCATTGCGTCCGGCATCCGCGTGCCGCAGGCGGTCGGAGATTTTCTGATCCTGCGCGCGGTCCGCGAGAGCAAGGGTTTTGCGATTGCGGTCGATGATGAGAAGATTTCTGCTGCGCTCAACGAAGTGGCGCGCGAAGAGGGCCTGCTGCTGTGTCCGGAAGGCGCTGCGACCTATGCCGCCTACCAGCAAAGCCTCGCCGATGGCCGGGTGACGAAAAATGATCGCGTGATGCTGTTCAATTGCGCGACAGGGCTTAAGTATCCGTTGCCGCCGGTCACGCGCACGCTCGATCGTTTCCAGCCGATCGACTACGCGAATTTGTAAGGCGGCATTGCGGCGCTCTCTCATCCGTCATTGCGAGCGAAGCGAAGCAATCCATTGTGCGGCAACGAAAGTATGGATTGCTTCGTCGCAAGGGCTCCTCGCAATGACGATGTTGAGGCTTTTGGGAGGATGTGATGCGTAAGGCAATTTGGGCCGCATTGGCAGCAGTGCTGATATCCGGCAGCGCCGCGGCGGCCGAAAATTATCCGTCGCATCCGATCACCGTCATCGTGCCGTTCTCGGCAGGTGGTCCCTCCGACGCCATGATGCGGATCCTGGCCGAGCGCATGAAGCTCCCGCTCGGCGAGACGATCCTGATCGAGAACGTGACGGGGGCGGGCGGCTCGCTCGGCGTCGGCCGCACCGTGCGTTCGGCCCCCGACGGTTACACCATCGGTTTCGGCCACCTCGGCACCAACGTCGCCAACGGCGCGATCTACAAGCTCGGCTACGACCTCGTGGCCGATCTGGAGCCGGTGGTGCTGTTGCCGAGCAATCCCATGATCATCGTCAGCAAGAATGCGGTGCCTGCGAAATCGCTGAAGGAGCTTTTGGAGTGGCTGAAGTCGCGTCCTGTTCCGGCGGCCGCCGGCACGGCCGGCGCGGGTTCGGGCAGTCATATCGCCGGGCTGTATTTTGAGAACGTAACGGGCATCAAGCTGCAATATGTGCCGTATCGCGGCACGGGTCCGGCGCTGAACGACCTCGTCGCCGGCCAGATCGATATCATTGTCGATCAGCTGTCCAACTCCATCAACCAGGTACGCGCCGGCACCATCCGCGGTTACGCTGTCACCGACTCCAGGCGAGCGGAGCAGGCCGCGGACATTCCGACCGTGGACGAGGCAGGCCTGTCGGGTTTCCACATGACGCTGTGGTCGGGGCTGTGGGTGCCGAAGGGCACACCGAAAGAGATCGTTGCCAAGCTCAATGCGGCGGCGGTCGAGGCGCTGGGCGACCCGGCGGTGCGCAAACAGCTCGAAAACCTGGGTCTGCAGATGACGCCGCTCGATCAGCTCTCGCCGCAGGCGCTGGGCGATTGGCAGAAGGCCGAGATTGCAAAGTGGTGGCCGATGATCAAGGCCGCCAATGTCAGGGTGGAGTAAGCAGCGCAAGACGCCGGTGACGTCGACGCCGCTCTATGGAACCCGCATACGGACGCCAGCGGCCTGATCTGGAATTACCACACCGAACCTCCCATCTTTGCGGTGCCGTCGTGATCGGCCATCGTCTTGAAAGTGCCGAACGGCGGCGTGCATTCATCCGCGGCTGCGTGGGAACGACGCGCGGCCGCGTGCGACGCGGGGATCGGCCATGACGTTCCAGGCAGACTTCAGCAGTCCCGACTACTATCGCAATCCGGCCGCGGCGATCGAAAAGCTTCGCGCGCAGGGGCCGGTGGTGCAGGTGCGCTTCCCGATCCTCGGCACGGTGTGGGCGACGACGACGGAGGCGCTGGCCGATCGGGTGCTGAAGGACACCACGATTTTCACCATTCGCGAGGAGGACGGCACCGTCGCCGGGCTGCAATGGTGGATGCCGCGCATCGTGCGTACGCTTTCCAACAGCATGCTGTCGATGGACGAGCCGGATCACAAGCGGCTGCGCGATATCGTCGACGAGGCGTTCCGCCGCCGCGCCGTGCTCGACATGGAACCGCATATTCGGGTCATCGGCGACCGGCTCGCCGATAACCTGTTTGCCGAAGGCAGCCCGGCCGACCTCGTCGAGCGCTATGCACGCAAGCTGCCGCTGTCGGTGATCTCTGAGCTGCTCGGGCTGCCGCAGGCCGACCGTTCGAAATTCGCCGCCTGGGCTGGCGGCTTCACCCGCTTTACCGGCACGCTTGGCTTTCTCGCCATGATCCCGAACGCAATGGCGATGAAGCGCTATATCGAGCGGCATCTCGAAACCGTTCGGCAGCAAGGTGGTCAAGGGCTGATCGCCGAGATCGTGCGCGTCGAGAAGGACGGCGGACAGATCAGCCGCGACGAAATCGTGTCGATGGTGTTCCTGTTGCTGTTTGCCGGACATGAAACCACCACCCACCTCATCAGCGGGTCCGTGTACGAGCTGTTGAAAAATCCCGATCTGCGCGACTGGCTCGAGCAGGACTGGAGCCGCGTCGATCTGGCGGTGGAGGAATTTCTGCGCTTCATCACGCCGGTGCAATTCACCAAACCGCGCAGCGTGCGCCGGGATGTCGATCTCGGCGGCGTCAGGGTGAAAAAGGGCGAGAAGGTCATGGCCATGCTGGCGGCGGCCAATATGGACCCGCAGGCAAATCCTCATCCGGAGCGGCTCGACCTGCAGCGCCGGCCGAACCGGCATATCGCCTTCGGCACCGGAATCCATTTTTGCCTTGGCCACCAGCTCGCGCGGATCGAAGGCCGGTGCGCGCTGAAGTCGTTGTTCCAGCGCTGGCCGCAATTGACGCTCGCGGTCGAGCCGTCCGAGATCACCTGGCGCAAGCGGCCCGGCCTCAAGGCCATCGATCGCCTGCCGGTCGTGGCCGGCCGGACGCAGCCGGATCGAAGCGAACGCCGAGCCATGGCCCCGGCGTGAGGCAACTTCACTGGCCGGCAGACGTCGCGCCCGGCGGCAGCGCTGCGGCGTTGACCTCCTGCGTGACCGCGCCCGGGTCGGTCTTCGCCGCCACCGCGGCTTCGCCCTCGAACCGCACGCGATAGACCAGCAAATTCTCCATCACGCGCTGGATATAGTTTCGCGTTTCGGAGAGCGGAATGCGCTCGACCCAGTCGACCGGATCCACCTTGGGATCGCGGGGATCGCCGTACGCCTTGATCCAGTCCCGGACGCGGCCGCGGCCGGCATTGTAGCCGGCAAAGGTCATGATGTGGCAGCCCTTGTATTCGCTCAGCAGCGCAGAGAGTTCGGCGGCGCCCATTTGCGTGTTGTAGACGGGATCGGAAACCATCCGGTCCCAGTCATAGCTGACGCCGAAGCGTTTGGCGGTGTCGCGTCCGGCTTCCGGCGTCACCTGCATCAGGCCGACCGCATTGGCCGACGACTTGTCGCGCTGGTCGAACGCGCTCTCGGTGCGCGCCACCGAATAGATGATGCTGCGCTCGATGGCGGGACCGACCGGGCTGTGCCTGGGAATTCCGATGGTCGGGAACGCGTAATGGTCGAGCGCCAGCCCGCGGCCGAGCGCGGACTTTCCGACCTGCAGCATCGCGACTGCATCGTTGCGGCGGCCGGTGAGCTCGCCAAGCGCTTCGAGCACGGCGACGTTATTGCTTTGTTCGGCGAGGTCGGAGACGAAATACAGCACCACGTCGCGCTCGCCGATTTCGTAGAGCATATCGGCGGCGCGCACGCGTTCGTCCGTGGCCACAGCGCCGTTTGATGCGAGAGCAGGCGAGGGCGCGCGCAGTTCAATCTGCTCGATGCCGAGCTTGGCGCGCGCGAGCTGTCCGTAATAGGCGGTCGGGTAGCGCGCGGCCGCCCGATAGCTTTCGCGCATCGCAGCTTTTTCGCCGAGGGCTTCGGCGGCGCGCCCGCGCCAGTAGTTGGCCCGCGCCAGTACGATGGGATTGGACTGGCCGCCGTCGATTTGTGCGAAATGCGCCGCCGCGGTGACGGGATCCTCGAGGTAGCGCAATGCAATCCAGCCGCACATGAAATGGTAGTCGGCCCGGTAGTATTCGTTGGCCGGCGCGGCTGCGGGACGGATCACGTCGTATGCAGTCTGGAACTGGCCTTGATCGAGCAGCTTGCGGGCCAGTGAGCGCCGCTCGCGCCACCATTGATCGGTGTCCTGCTGCGCCATGGTCTCGGGCGCCGCCGCCAGCATCAGCCGCGCTGCGTCGTCAATCCTGTTCTGGGCGAGCATCCACTGGATGCGGCACAGCGTGTAGCCGAGATCGGCTCGCGCCTCGGTCGCGACATCGTCGAGCGCGCTCAGCGCCTTGTCCGATTTGCCCTTGACCGCGGCACAGGCTTTTACGATCGCAAGCTCGTCGCTGCCAAGGTGCTGCGCGGCGCGCCGCGCGCCCGCAAGGTCCTTGGCGCCGATGCGCATGTCCATGCGCGCCCGGTGGTCGTCGCGGGTGAGCAGGTCGTGAAAGGTCTCGTAGGCCTCGGCTTCGAGACGCTCCGACAATTCCTCCGACCGCCAGGCGTCGCGAACCAGCCGGCCCGCACCGTCGCGATCGCCTTCCGCCGATAGCACCCGCGCCAGCGCGAATTTGCCCTTGGCGCTGGCAGGCGCGGCGCCGGTAAACCCGCGAACCGTCGCCGCATCGCTGCGCTCCTGCCACAGCCGGGCCTCGGCACGCCGGCGCAGCAAACCCGCACTCGGCCAGTCCGGGTTGGCGGCGATGAACGCCGCATAGCGGTTGAAATTCGCCGTCGTCTCGGGGTGACGCAGGATGAACCACTCGACCAGTTTCTGCCCCGCCGGGTCCGCGATCCTGTTTTTGGTGGCGGTCGCGTCGTCGGTCTTGGCCTTGCGCGCGAGATCGATGGCTTCCTTTACCAGCGCAAGATCGCCCGAGAGCGGAGGGGTGGCCTCCTTGCGCGGCGACTCATCCTTCGACCGCTTCGACTTGCGGTCTGCGTCGGCATGCCGTGCGTGCCGGCGTTTTCCAAGCGCCGCGTGGCGATGGGGGCGAGCCTCCTTCGCTTCGTGCGTCTTCCTGGCGTGCTGTTGCTTATGGCTGGGCCGCGCGGCCGCATCCGTCGAAAAGACGGCGAGCGCGGCAACGGTGAGGAAACAGGACAGCGAACGCAAGCACTGGTTCATTCCATGGTCCTCCTGCAAAGCAGCAGTCACAAACCAAGAGATCACACCACGCGTACAGCCCTAGCCCGCCCAAGAGCTAGCACATCGCCGGTTAAGCAATTGTCGCGCTGGCGCAACACTGCGCGAAAAACGCAGAGGCGAATGGAACCAAAAGGTAAAATGAAACCCGGAGGCGAATGGAACTCTAAGCGCCGGTACGGAGTCGAAGGATGGCGATTGAAGACACAGAGGACATGGCGAAGCTGTTGGAAAAGGCAACTAGTGAGATGAGGGATGTGTTCAACGCACTCCAACTGTTGCTGTCAAAATTTCGGGAAGAGCTAAAGGGGATGCCAGCCGCTCCCCAACTGTTGCTGTCAAAAGCTCTGGACGAGCTAAGGGCGATGGTTGAACTGGCCGAGTCAGGGCGGCGCGGTGATGTGGTGCGCTGATCAGCAGTCAGCGTCTCGCAATCATCGAACGATCCGAAAGGCCTTGGCGCGTTTCCGTCGCGGCGCTGGCGTCGCCTTTGCGCTGTGCCGGTCCGGCGCCCGCATCATCGTCGTGATCGTCGTGTTGCTGCTGCCGTGGCTGCATGACTGGTCATTTGGCTACGCTTGGTCGCGTTGCGAATGTGCCGCCATCGCTTTCCGTGCCTCCCGCTCGATGACTTCCACTGCCGCTTCAACTACCGGCTCGTCGCTATCTTCCATATCCCTCATCCATACGTACAGATAGATCGCTAAAGCTTCCTGGAGAGTCATGGCAGGCTTCTTTCGAACAAGGTCTGTTGTTCATGATGATCCTGCTTAACGTGAATGAACGCAATCAAGCTGGAATTTTAAGTTGACGTTAAGCCTGATACCAGCAATGCAAGTCGAGTTTGAATACAAGCGGAGTAAGTTAAATTTGATCAATGAAAATAAGTCGAATTTCATCGAACGGTGCGGCACGGCACTTGCCGAAAGCCCATGCTGGCCTGCGAAAACTTCGGCCGCACGTCCGCGCCGCGCTTGCCGCAGCGCGTACAGGTAAAGTTTGCTTCGATGTCGGAGAGCCGGACATCATCGGGCCAGCCGTCAGCGTTGGTCTCGACGTGATGGCTACAGCGGTGATCGCGGCAATAGATCAGCGCGTAGGGCAGATTTAGCCGAAGGCGTAAATCCGCCATAGCGGACTCGGTTAAGCGACCTATCCATTGCCGGAAGTGAGCGGACAACAACGATGCGCCGGCTCGCGCCGTAAGCGCTCTGGTACAGTTGGGTGGGTACTGCCAACGCCCGACTTCAGCTTTGAAAAACCTAGCGAATTTGCGCTCGCGATTCGGGCTTTGTAGCAGTGTTTTGTATTGGAATGAAGCCATAGCCGGGATGAATCCTGCCCCCGAACTGGCGGGCTCTTTGGACGAGGCCGTTTGCAGGCATTATCGTTCTGTGCGGGAGTGATCGATTCGTATGACGGACACCCCACCGATCGTTTGCACGTTCGCACTGCCTCCGTTGCTCGCAGTGGTCCTCGACCGATTAAACAATCGCGCCGACGTCCGACAGGTCATTGCGGATTTACGAGCGGAGCTTGTGCCTGCGCGAGCCGAGCTGCAGACTTTCAATGGAATTGTGACGCAACCCTACCGCGACCGCTACCTCGGCAATCGATATATCGCGATTTGACAACAGTCCTCTCGCCCGGCAGATCCGCTCTGACAGGACATATTGATAGGGCGATAGCCCAACCGAATCTTTGAACGCGCGAATAAAGTGAAACTGGCTCAGTCCTGCTACAGCCGCCAGATCGAGCTATCGCCAAATTTTGGTGACGGCCGGCCCGGTCAGGCGGCGGCGGTTATGGGCTGACGGTCGGCGGGTTTAGCGATGACCTCGATCCCGTTGTTGAATGTCACACCGAGAACGAGTTTTGGCAACTGGTTGTGGCCATCGAGACGACGCCAGCTTTTCTGCGCGGCCTCGAGCAGCTTGAAGACCATCGCGAGCGCCGTCCTGTTGGACAGGCATCCCTTCGATCGGATCGTGTGGTGGCGCACGGTAGCGAAGGTGCTTTCAATGGGATTGGTCGTTCGCAGGTGTTTCCAGTGCTCGGCCGGGAAGTCGTAGAAAGCCAGCAGCGCGTCCCGATCCTTGCTCAGGCAGTCGGCCGCCTTCTCGTATTTGGGCGTGTAGCTCTCGATGAAGGCGTCGAACGCCAGTTCGGCGGCGGCCTTGGTTTCGGCCATCCAGATTTCCTGCAACGCGCGTTTGGCCTTCGGCTGCTGGCTCTTCGGCAACTTGGCGAGTACGTTGGCGGTCTTGTGCACCCAGCAGCGCTGCTCGCGCGTTTTCGGCCAGACCTCACCGGCGGCCTTCCAGAACCCGAGCGCGCCATCGGCGATGGTAAGCCGCGGCGGCACGTCGAGCCCCCGCCGCTTCAGATCGAGCAACAGATCGCGCCAGTCCTGCGCGCTCTCGCGGGCGCCATCGGTGAAGCCGACCAGTTCCTTGCGGCCTTCCGGCGTCGCGCCGATCAGCACCAGGATGCACTGCTTTTCGTCTTCGAGGCGTGCCTGGAGATGGATGCCATCGGCCCAGATGTAGACGTAACGTTTCGCCGACAGATCGCGCCTCTGCCACGCGGTGTGTTCGTCAAGCCAGCCGTCCTTCAGGCGGCCGATGGCGGATGCCGACAATCCGGCAGCATCCTTGCCGAGCAGTGCTGCCAGCGCCTCGGAGAAGTCGCCGGTCGAGATACCCTTCAGATAAAGGATAGGCAGCAGCGTCTCGATCGATTTAGAGCGGCGCATATAGGGCGGCAGGATCGAGGGCGAGAACCGGATGCGGTCGGGGCAGGTCACGTCCGCCTCGCGATCGCGCACACGCGGCTGGCGGACGGCGACCGGACCGATACCGGTCATCACCTCGCGCTCCGGCAGGTGACCGTGGCGCACGACCCGCTGGTGGCCGTCTGCGGTCTTCAAATCGGCATGCTTGCCGAGAAAGTCCGCGACCTCGGCCTCGACCGCCTGGGCCAACAGAACACGGGCCCCAGTACGCAAGATTTCCGTGAGTTGATCGTCGACGTTTGCTGGCTGAATCAGCTTGATGATGTTATCTTTGGACACGGCATATCGCTCCTTTGGTGGAGAAGTGGAGGCGTCAAGCACCCCCACGATATGCCGCCTTCCCGATTCCCGCCGTCACCAACTTTCAGCGATAGCTCCGCCAGATCGGATATCGTGATGTCGTTTGAAATTTTCGCATCGATAAATTCTTTGATGCGCCTTAACTGATGTACAGTTAAACCTCCTCGAACTGGGTTCGGTCGCGACTGCTTTGGGTCGGCGGCGTGGCGCAATTCCCATAAAAGCAACAGCCCGAGCGTCTCTGCATATGCATGGTCGTCGATGCCCGAACCATCTAAGACGCTTTGGAGCTTTTGAAGTGTCCCTTTTAGATTATCACTTTCAAAATATAGAGATGGAGGGGTCTTCGAGATATCGTTTGCGTCGTGACCTGCCATCGCAGGGGCGAGATGGACTGCGACGACAGACGACACCCGGCCTTCGAAACGATTCCAGCCTTCCACGGAAGATCCGATCGGTACGAATGTTAGTGTAATCGCGCTCGCACGCGGTGCCATGGAAGATGGCCATTGGCTTACACCCTTCGTCTATGGTGACCGGTTTGCCGAACGCCCGGTTCTGCTGTCCTGGATCAGCGCGCTGTTTGGTGAACTCACCGGTGGCGTGACACTCTGGTCCTTGCGTATTCCACACCTTGGCTTTTTCCTTTTGGGCGCGCTTCTGATCTACAGCCTGCTTAGGTCGAGCACCAGCAAGAGCGCGGCGGTCTTTGGCGCGCTGTGCTGGATCAGCATGCCGGTGGTCGCTCCGAAGTTTATCAACGCTGAACCCGACATCGTGCTGTCAACGCTCTTGTTTGCCGCGTTCTATGCATGGTGGCAGGGCACGATCAGCAAGCGGATGACGCTGTTGAGGTGGAGCGGCATCACCATCCTGATCATCCTTGCCGGTCTCACCAAGGGGCCGCAACCAGTTGCCTACTTCACGCTCGGCGTCGGCGCGTATGTCTTGCTGAAACGACACGAACAGATCCCGGCATTCGTCGCCTCGAATGTTCTCGCGATACTGATCATCGGCGGCTGGTACGTGCTCGTGTACCAGCCGAATGACATCGACTATTGGGCGGTTCATTCTTGGCTGTTGACCACGACGGGTCTTGAGCTCGTCCGCGACCACATCGATTTCATCAAAAGTATGCTTGTGGAGACGTTGCCCGCAACAATCCTGATCGGGCCAGCGGTCGTTATTGTGCTGCGCAGATGGCGGACGAGCGGGCACGATCTGATGTTTGCTGCGGTGCTCTACTCACTGATCTGTACGCTGGTTCTGGTGCTTTGGCCCGGAGGAGTCGCGGCGCGCTATGCGATGCCGGCGACCATGGCGCTTGCTGTAATTTGCGGGCTCATGTTCGAGCATTGGCGGCAAAGCCAGCCACGAGTGATCGTTTCAGCGTTGTTCGTGACCTATCTGATTTTCGGTGGGCTGCTCATTCGGGGCTGGGTCGCGATGCCTTTCTGGCCGCATCTGTTTCAAGAAAGCCGGATAGCCGGGGAAGCGATTGCTGCTGCTCTACAAGACAGGCCTGATCCCCTCTACGTTCTCACCAACTCGACCGAATACAACATGCTGGTCTACGTCAGGAGACCAATTCGCTCGGTCACGATAGAACATCTAGCACGACTGAAAACATCTGCGGTTGCGGTCATGCTGCCGGTGGAAGAAGCCGTTTTGGCTCAGGAAAACCCAAAAATGCGGCTAGTGGACCGTGGAAGCATCGTGTCGATGAGGACGCCGTATAGAATTGTAGAAATTCAACCCTCAGAATCAGGCTAATCGCCTGCGCGCTCGCAAACCCTCTTCGCGTTCTCAGCCAGTTAAAGTTGCCGTGAGGTCGCCGAGCCATGCAAAATGGAATCTCAAGGATTCCAAAACGGCCATTGTCCATAACCTAAATGGACGATTGGGTCGTATACGGGCACTCCCCCCTCAATGCGCCTGGAGATTAATTTCCCAAACGATTCCAACGTGATTTGCCCTGTCCAGCCCTGCACGAGAAAATATTCCCCTTGCCCCGTCGGGGCAAATCAGTGGCGTGTCTCCGCCCGTCTCACCCAAACGAGGGGCGGGTCGCGATCGTCACGAACGCGGGTTGAGATGCGGTGGACGTGGCAGCGTCGGGCGCACAAACGGGGTAGCAGGGCAGGCTTCGGTCTGTGAGCGATCAACCGGCGCGCGGACGAACGGCGCTTCAACGCCTTCGCCAAAACTTCGGCAGGCGGCACGTGCCGGCCGGGGCGAGTGGTGGAGGTCGCTGCGTACGGCGAAGGCGTGTGGTCCTGGCATCCGTTGCTGATGTCAAGTCTGCGGAGGTTTTGCGAGCCCAACCGGGATGCGCGGAATCGTCAATCCGCAGGCGACGGTGACAACAAGAATTCGTCGCCGGGGAGAGCGCGCTATAAGCCGTAAAGCCATTGCGCAGGGAAGGCCGGATGCTCTCCGCTGAACCTGTATGCTCGTGTGCGCTTTCTTTCGTGCATGTTTGCACACGAGACCGCGGGTGCAGCGCGCACCCGGCTTTCCCTGCTCCCTCTGTTTTTGGAGGGACAATGTGTGGCTGCAAACCTCGGGCGCATCGCGTCGCGAGAGCGCGGGTCTGCGGCTGGGTAAGGGGCAGTAACAGATGGTTGCCGTGTTGCAACGATTGTTGCGTGCTCGCAACACTTCCCTAACATTTAACCGTTCCGGCGGTCCGCTGTTGTCTGCGCCGCTTTTTTGCCACACCCCTGCACGAAATCATATCCTTCGTAGGCTGAGGCCACGGCGCTCGCGAAGGCGAAGGGAACAAATTGAGTTTTCCCGGGTCGACAAAGAGATGGCCGGGGAAACGGGTTCGCGGATGGACGCCAAGACCAACATCAAGGGCAGGCTGCCGAGCCGTCATGTGACGGAGGGGCCCGAACGCGCGCCGCATCGCTCGTATCTCTATGCCATGGGCCTGACCACCCAGCAGATTCACCAGCCGTTCGTCGGCGTGGCATCGTGCTGGAACGAGGCCGCCCCCTGCAATATCTCGCTGATGCGCCAGGCGCAGGCGGTCAAGAAGGGCGTTGCCTCCGCCGGCGGCACCCCGCGCGAATTCTGCACCATCACCGTCACCGACGGCATCGCCATGGGCCATGACGGCATGCGCTCGTCGCTGCCGTCGCGCGAATGCATCGCCGATTCCGTCGAACTGACCATGCGCGGCCATGCCTATGACGCCCTGGTCGGGCTCGCCGGCTGCGACAAGTCGCTGCCGGGCATGATGATGGCGATGGTCCGGCTGAACGTGCCCTCGATCTTCATCTATGGCGGCTCGATCCTGCCCGGCAATTTCCGCGGCCAGCAGGTCACGGTGCAGGACATGTTCGAGGCCGTCGGCAAGCACTCCGTCGGCGAGATGTCGGACGCGGACCTCGACGAAATCGAGCGGGTGGCGTGCCCGTCGGCCGGCGCGTGCGGCGCACAATTCACCGCCAACACCATGGCGACGGTATCCGAGGCCATTGGCCTGGCGCTGCCTTACTCGGCAGGTGCCCCGGCACCCTACGAGATCCGCGACGCGTTCTGCATGACCGCGGGCGAGAAGGTGATGGAGCTGATCGCGGCCAATATCCGCCCCCGCGACATCGTTACCCGCAAATCGCTGGAAAACGCCGCCGCGGTCGTTGCAGCCTCAGGTGGTTCGACCAATGCTGCACTGCACCTGCCGGCGATCGCCCATGAGTGCGGCATCAAATTCGATTTGTTCGACGTCGCCGAAATCTTCAAAAAGACTCCATATGTCGCGGATTTGAAGCCGGGTGGCCGTTATGTTGCCAAAGACATGTATGAAGTTGGCGGCATACCGCTTCTGATGAAGACGCTGCTCGACAATGGCCACCTGCACGGGAATTGCTTGACCGTCACGGGCCGGACGATCGCCGAAAACCTCAAGAGCGTGAAGTGGAATCCGCACCAGGATGTGGTGCGATCCGCGGACAAGCCGATCACCGTCACGGGCGGGGTCGTTGGCTTGAAGGGAAATCTCGCTCCAGAAGGTGCGATCGTGAAAGTCGCGGGCATGTCGAAGTTGAAATTTACCGGTCCGGCCCGCTGCTTCGATTGCGAAGAGGACGCCTTCGAATCCGTCCAGAAGAAGACCTACAAAGAGGGCGAAGTCCTCGTGATCCGCTATGAGGGGCCGCGCGGCGGCCCCGGCATGCGGGAAATGCTCTCCACCACGGCGGCGCTGACCGGGCAGGGCATGGGCGGCAAGATTGCCCTCATCACCGATGGCCGGTTCTCGGGCGCCACCCGCGGGTTCTGCATCGGCCATGTCGGGCCGGAAGCCGCGGTGGGCGGGCCGATCGCGCTGTTGCAGGACGGCGACATCATCGAGATCGACGCCGACATCGGCACTCTTAACGTAAAATTGACCGACGCCGAACTCGCCGAACGTAAAACCAAATGGCAGCCCCGAGCGACTAACCACACATCGGGTGCGTTGTGGAAGTATGCCCAACAGGTCGGGCCGGCGGTGGATGGCGCGGTTACCCATCCAGGTGGTGCGTACGAGAAGCAGTGTTATGCGGACATCTAGGCGTATCATTCTTGCGTTGATGTTAGGGGCCGCGCCGGTGGCGGTCCCGGGATTCGCCTTCGACGGCGCTCCGGCCAATCAGGATTCACCGCTGCCGGTCGTTTCCCAGCCGGCGGGCTCCGCCGCCCAGGCCTTGAATTCCCAAGCCTTGAATTCGCAAGCCTTGAAGAAGGCGGTTCCGGTTGCCGCGACCACGACTACCACCGTCACCGTGGGTCCCTCGCTGAATTCGCTGCAATATGCCGCCGAAGGCGGCCATCCCGTCGCGCAGTGGAGGCTCGGGCGGATGTATGCCGACGGCGACGGCGTCACCCAGGACGATGTGCGCGCGTTCGAATATTTCAGCCGCATCGCCAACGCGCATGCGGAAGACAGCCCGTCGGCGCCGCAGGCGGCGATCGTCGCCAATGCCTTTGTGGCGCTCGGGCGCTATTATCTGAACGGCATTCCCAATTCCAAGATCAAGCCCGATACCGAGCGGGCGCGGGAGATGTTCTCCTACGCGGCCTCCTATTTCGGCAATGCCGACGCGCAGTACGATCTGGCGCGGCTCTATCTGAAGACCCCGGACGCCTCGCGGGATGATTTCCGCTACGGCGCGCGCTGGCTCGGTCTAGCCGCCCAGAAGGGCCAGCATCAGGCCCAGGCTCTGCTCGGCCAGATGCTGTTCAACGGCGACCGGCTGCCGCGCCAGGCCGCACGCGGGCTGATGTGGCTGACCTTGGCGCGCGACAATGCCGCGCCCGATGAGGCCTGGATCAAGGAAAGCTACAACCGGGCGATCGCCAAAGCGTCCGACGACGACCGCGCCAAGGCGCTGCAGATGCTCGAGCACTGGGTGCAGGGCCGCCGGGACTGAGACAGTAATCCGTAGGATGGGTAGAGCGCAGCGAAACCTATCGTTTTCGACGGATTCACGCCGTCTCGAAGTCCAGATCGGCCCAGACCGGCACGTGGTCCGACGGCTTTTCCCAGGCCCGCACATAGCTGTCGACCCCGACATCGATCAGCCGGTCGCTGGCCTGCGGCGACAGCAGCAGGTGGTCGATGCGCAGGCCCCAGTTCTTCTGCCAGGCGCCGGCCTGATAGTCCCAGAAGGTGTATTGGCCGGGCGCATCGGTGACGGCGCGCAGCGCATCGGTCAGCCCGAGGCCCAGTAACGACTGGAAGGCCTCGCGGGTGGCCGGGCGGAACAGGGCGTCCTCGACCCAGGCCGCCGGATTGTGGACGTCCTGGGCGGCGGGAATGACGTTGAAGTCGCCGGCGAGGATCAGCGGCTCTTCCGCTTTAAGCCGCTCCCTCGAATATTCAAGAAGTCGCGACATCCATTTGAGTTTGTACGGATATTTATCGGATCCGACGGGGTTGCCATTGGGCAGATAAAGACAGGCGATCCGCACCACGCCGGTTTTCAGCGTGACCACGCCTTCCAGGAACCTGGCGTGGGCGTCCTCGTCGTCGCCGGCGAGGCCCGATCTGGTTTCCTCGAACGGCAGCTTCGACAGCAGGGCGACGCCGTTGAACGTCTTCTGGCCGTGGGTGACGACGTTGTAGCCGAGCGCCTCGATCTCCAGCCGCGGAAAGGCGTCGTCGACGCATTTGATTTCCTGCAGGCAGACGATGTCCGGCGCGCATTCCTGCAGCCAGCTCACGAGATGCTCGATCCGCTGCCGGACCGAATTGACGTTCCATGTCGCGATGCGCATGAGGAGGATCCGGATCGTAACCACACATTTTCGCTTTGCTGGCATACCATGTGCCGCAAGGCTGTGATAACTGTCTAAATAAGGCGCAAAAGTCGCCGTCAAGGGGCAGGAACGAGCCGTCCCGTCCTTTCACGGACCGGCGCACGTGAAAATTATGAAAAAACGTAGTTTGATTCTTTTCGCCGGCGCCGTCGGCATCGCCGCGGTCGCGGCCTTCTTCACCCGCGGGTCATGGATGGGTGGAGGCGCCAGCGCGCAGGGGCCGCTGCGCCCGCGTGCGGTTTCGGTGGAACTGGCCAAGGCGGAGCGTAAGTCCGTGCCGGTCGACGTCGACTCGATCGGGACGGTGACGCCGATTTCCAGCGTGGCGCTCAAATCGAGGGTCGAGACCACGATCGTCGCGGTGCATTTCGAGGATGGCGCCAGGGTCAGCGAAGGCGACCTGCTGTTCACGCTCGACGCGCGCCAGATCGACGCCCAGATCGAGCAGGCCGAGGGCATGCTGGCCAAGGATCAGGCCCAGCTCGAGGGCGCGCAGCGCGATCTCAGGCGTTACACCGATCTCGTTGCCAAGGGCGCGACCACCCAGGTCAACGTCGATAACGCCAAGACCCAGTCCGATATCCTGATCGGCACCATCAAGGCCGATCAGGCGGCGCTGGACAATCTGAAGGTCCAGAAGAGCTACACCCTGATCCGCTCGCCGTTTTCGGGCCGGATCAGCGCGGCCAATGTGAAAGTCGGCAATTTCGTCCGTCCGGCCGACACCGCGCCGCTCGCGGTCATCAACCAGATGGCCCCGGTTTACGTGACTTTCGCGGTCCCCCAGCGCGTGCTGGTCGACCTGCGCGAGGCAATGGCGAAAGCGGATTCGAAGGTGATCGCGACCATCCCGGGCCATGATCGCTCCGAGGACGGCAAGGTCGCGATGGTCGAAAACACGGTGGATTCGACCACCGGCATGGTCACCGTGCGCGGAATCATGAACAACGAGAACGAGACCTTGTGGCCGGGGACTCTGGTCAACACCAAGCTCGTGATCCGCGCCGAGGAAGCCGTGACGGTGCCCACGTCAGCCGTACAGCGCAGCCAGAACGGCAATTTCGTCTTCGTCATGAAGGACGGCAAGGCGCATGTGCAACCCGTCAATGTCAGCCGCACGTTCCAGGGAACCTCCGTCCTCGCGACCGGATTGACTGGAGGCGAGGACGTCGTCGTCGACGGACAATTGCTGTTGTCGGAGGGAACGCCGATCGCGCCGCGCGCTGCCAAGGCGGGTGCCTAACGCGATGACGCTGTCGGAGCTGTGTATCCGTCGCCCGGTCATGACGGTTCTGATGACGGCTTCGATCATCGCGTTCGGCGTTTTCGGCTTCCGGCTGCTGCCGGTTTCCGCGCTCCCGAAGGTCGATTTCCCCACCATCGCGGTGACCGCGACCCTGCCGGGCGCCAGCGCCGACACCATGGCCTCGTCCGTCGCCGGTCCGATCGAGCGTCAGCTTTCGACCATCGCCGGGATATCGTCGATGTCCTCGACCTCATCGCAGGGCACGACCGCGATCGTCATCCAGTTCGACCTCAATCGCAATATCGACGCGGCGGCGCTCGATGTGCAGACCGCGCTGACGATTGCGCAGCGGCGGTTGCCGATCGAGATGGTCATTCCGCCGAGTTTCCGGAAGGTCAATCCGTCGGATTTCGCGATCCTGTTCATCTCGCTGGTTTCCGACACGCTGCCGCTCTCGGCAGTCAACGAATATGGCGACATCACCATCGGGCAGGCGTTGTCGCAAATACAGGGCGTCGCCCAGGTCGTCATCTTCGGCAGCCAGAAGTTTGCGATCCGGGTGCAGGCCGATCCGGAAGCGGCAGCGGCGCGCGGCATCTCGCTTGAAGACGTCCGCGCCGCGGTCTCGCGCGCCAATTCGTCGACGCCGGTCGGTACCTTGAATGGACCGAAACAGGACGTCGCACTTCAGGCGTCCGGCCAAATGGACAAGGCGGCCGACTACAAGCACGTGATCGTCGCCTGGCGCAACGGCTCGCCGGTCCGGCTCGACGAGATCGCCAAGGTTTACGACAGCGTCGAGAACGACAAGATCGCCACCTGGTTCAACGGCACGCGCGCGATCGTTCTGGCGATCTACAAGCAGCCCGACGCCAACACGGTCGCGGTCGTCGATGGCGTGCTGGCAAAATTGCCGTCGCTGCGCGCGCAGATACCGCCGTCCGTGAACATCCAGGTGGCGATGGACCGCTCGGTGTCGATCCGTCAGTCCGTGAGCGACGTCGAAGAGACCCTGCTGATCGCAATCGGTCTCGTCATCATGGTGATCTTCCTGTTCCTGCGCTCGGCGTCCGCAACCTTCATTCCGGCGCTGGCGGTGCCGATCTCGCTCTGCGGCACGTTCGCCGTCATGTACGCGTTCGACTTTTCCATCAACAACATGACGCTGCTGGCGCTGACGCTGTCGGTCGGCTTCGTGGTCGACGATGCCATCGTCATGCTGGAAAATATCGTCCGTCATATCGAGCACGGCATGCGGCCGTATGAGGCGGCGCTCAAGGGCGCGCGCGAGATCGGCTTCACCATCATTTCGATCACCTTCTCGCTGATCGCGGTGTTCATTCCGGTGCTGCTGATGGGGGGCATCGTGGGGCGCGTGTTCCGCGAATTTGCCGTCACCATCGCGGTCGCGATCGTGGTTTCCGGCTTCGTTTCGCTGACGCTGACGCCGATGCTCTGCGCGCGCGTGCTGAACGCGCACGACGCGACCAAAAAGCCGAATGTCGTGCTTCGAATCTTCGAGGCGATGTTCGATTCCTGGCTACGCGGCTACGAATGGGCGCTCGACTGGGTGCTTGCCCGCAAGGCGTTGATGCTGGTGGTGACGCTGGCGACGCTGGCCGGCACGGTGGCGCTCTACATCGTGGTGCCCAAGGGATTCTTTCCCCAGGAGGATACCGGATTTCTGTTTGGCACGACTGACGCTGCGACCGACACTTCGTACGAGGCGATGGCGGTGCGCCAGAAGGAGCTGGCCGACATATTGAGCCGGGATCCGGCGGTGGAATACGTCAACAGCACGGTAGGCGCGGGCGGCCCCAACGCGACCACTAACAACGGCCGGCTGTTCATCGCGCTCAAACCAAGGAAAGAGCGGGACTCGGCGACGGTGGTGATGGCGCGCCTGCGTCGGACGGCGAACCAGGTGCCTGGAATGCAGGCGTTCTTCCAGAGCATCCAGAATCTCAATATCGGCGGCCGGCCGTCGAAGAGCCAGTACCAATACACCTTGCAGAGCGGCGATACGGAATCGCTCTATCGGCAGGCGCCTGAAATGCGCGACAGGATCGCCAAGGTGCCCGGCCTGCTCGACGTCACCACGGATCTCTACATCAAGAACCCGCAGATGACGGTCGACATCGACCGCGAAAAGGCCGCGGTCTACGGCATCACCGTCGACCAGGTCCGCAACCAGCTCTACAACGCCTATGGTGCGCGACAGGTCGGTACCATCTACATGCCCTCCAACGATTACCAGATCATTCTGGAGGCGCAGCCGCAGTTTCGTGTCGATCCGTCTGACCTCTCCAAGCTCTATATGAAGACCGCGAACAACCAGACCATTCCGCTCGATGCGGTGGCGAAAATGGTGCCGACGGTGGGGCCGTTGCTGATCAACCACCAGGGGCAGCAGCCGGCGGTGACGATCTCGTTCAACCTCGCGCCGGGTTATTCGCTGGGCTATGCGGTCGACCAGATCACCCTGATCGAACAGAACTCAAATCTGCCGGCGACCATCGCTACCGGCTTCTCAGGCACCGCGCAGGTGTTCCAGGATTCGCTGCGCGGGCAGGGCGTGCTGATCCTGGCGGCCGTGTTCGCGGCGTTCGTCATCCTCGGCATTCTCTACGAGAGTTTTATCCATCCGATCACCATCATCTCCGGCCTGCCGTCGGCGGGTATCGGCGCGATCCTCACCCTGATGCTGTTCGGCATGGAACTGTCGGTGATCGCGATGATCGGCATCGTGATGCTGGTCGGCATCGTCAAGAAGAACGCCATCATGATGGTCGACTTCGCGCTGGAGCGCCGCCGCGTCGGCCTGAGCGCCGAGCACGCGATCCGCGAGGCCGCGCTGCTCCGCTTCCGCCCGATCATGATGACGACGTTTGCGGCGATCTTCGGCACGCTGCCGATCGCGATCGGCGCCGGCGCCGGCGCCGAACTGCGTCAGCCGCTCGGCATCGCCGTGGTCGGCGGTCTCTGCGTCTCGCAATTGCTGACGCTGTTCATCACGCCGGTGATCTACATCTATCTCGACCGCGTCGACCGCCGTCTGAAGCGCAAGCTCGACCCGCAGCTCAACGAGACCGGTGACGAGCGTCCGCACGTGGTCGCAGCGGAGTAAGGATCAGAGCAGGTCGGCTTCGCTTACGCAGCCGCACCCAGCGGCCGGGCGCGTTTGATCCGCTCGCGCTCGCGCGGCGAATGCATCGCTTCCCACAAATCGGTGCGTCGCTGCACATTCAGCCAAAAATCCGGGCTGTTACCGAACACGCGGGCAAGGATGAGCGCCGTCGGTGCGGTCACGACCCTGCGATTGTTGCAAAGTTCATTGACATGCTTGCGTTGCACGCCCATGGCCTCAGCCAACACGCCTTGTGTCAATCCCATCGGCTCCATGAATTCCTGAACCAGGATTTCGCCGACGCTTGCCGGCTTACGTTTCGTCGTCAGCATCGATCACCTCACCTATAGCTGTGGTCGTCGAGATAAATGCTCGTTGCTTCGCCTCGGCTGCCATCCCATTTGAAGATGAGCCGCCATCGTTTGTTGACGCGGATCGAATGAAACTCAGCCAGCTTGCCGCGCAATTTTTCAAAATGATTGCTCGGTGGCACGCGCAAATCCTGGTCAGTCGTAGCGTCGTCGATCATCTGGATCTTGCGGAACAACCGGCTTTCCAGGTCGGACGGGATGTTCCTTGACTGGATGTCGTCCACGAAGAAGGCGCGCAGCCAAATCGTCCCGGAAATCGACGATCATTCCCTCACTCCAAGCGTGAGTTAATGTACCGCCCTACGGGACATCCGTCTAGGTTCAAATAGGCGTAATTTTCAGATCGAAAAGCTGGTGCCGCAGCCGCAGGAGGCGGTGGCGTTGGGATTGACCACCCGGAACGACGCGCCGATCAAATCGTCGACGAAGTCGACTTCGGAGCCGGCCAGGAACGGCACCGAGGCCGGATCGACCAGCACCACGGCGCCCTCGCGGGCGATCACCAGATCGTCGTCAGCCTGGGCGTGCTCGACATCGAATTTGTACTGGAAACCGGAGCAACCGCCGCCTTCGACCGAGATGCGCAGCTTCGCACCTTCGCCCTCGGCTTTCAGGATTTCGCCGATGCGGCGGGCAGCCCGCTCGCTGACGGTGATGGCAGTGGTCATGGTAAGTCTCCGGGTGCCGGCGTCATACCCAATTCATTTGGTATCCCGCACCCGACATAGTTAAGTGCGGAGACCAGCGGAATCAAATGGATAAGGACTAATAAACAGTGTCGGTCGGAATGGCAGCCCCTCGCGCTCCTTATGCCTGCGACCCCGACCGCAGCCGCGGCAGGCTGTTCGCCGAGCCGCCGAGCAAGACCCGCAGCCCGTTCCGCAGGGATTGCGACCGGGTGATCCATTCCACCGCGTTTCGCCGCCTCAAGCACAAAACCCAGGTTTTCGTGTTCCACGAGGGCGATCATTACCGCACAAGGCTGACCCATTCGCTTGAAGTGGCCCAGATCGCCCGGGCCTTGGCCCGGCAACTCGGCCTTGACGAGGATTTGACCGAAACCCTGGCGCTGGCCCACGACCTCGGCCATCCGCCGTTCGGCCATGCCGGTGAGCGGGCGCTGGACAAATGCCTGCACGCCCATGGCGGTTTCGATCACAACGCCCAGACGCTCCGGGTCGTGACCTCGCTGGAGCATCGCTATCCCGGGTTCGACGGGCTCAATTTGACCTGGGAATCGCTGGAAGGCATCGTCAAGCACAACGGTCCGCTGACCGGGCGGGGCGGGGACCCGGCCGGACGGTACGGCGAAAGCGGCATTCCCGTCGGGATATCCGATTTCAACCGGAAATACGATCTGGAGCTCTGGAGCTTCGCCTCGCTGGAGGCGCAGGTCGCAGCCTTTGCCGATGATATCGCCTATGACGCGCACGACATCGATGACGGGCTGCGGGCCGGTTTGTTTGCGGTCGACGATCTCAAGGTGATGCCGCTCACCGCCGATATCATCGCGGAAATAGGCAAGCATTATCCTGGCCTCGACGACATCAGGCGCGGCGCCGAACTGGTGCGCGAGCTGATTTCATATCTGATCGGGGCCGTGATGTCAGAGGCGGGCAGGCGTCTGGAGGCTGCAAAACCGCAATCGGCCCACGACGTCCGCCATCATAACCAGCCGCTCATCGCGTTTCCGCCTCACGTGGCGCAGGAGGAGGCCGAGATCAAGGCGTTCCTGAAACGCAGGATGTACCGCCACGCCCGCGTGATGCGGGTGATGGGGGATGCGGAACAGATCCTGTTCGATCTGTTCGCGCGCTATCAGCAATCGCCGGGCGATCTGCCGGCCGAATGGGTCGAGGGCACGGAGCGCGAGACCGAAACCGAGCGCGCGCGGCGGATCGGCAATTTCATCGCCGGGATGACCGACCGTTTTGCGTTGATCGAGCATCAAAGGCTTTTTGACTCGACCCCGGATTTGCGTTAGGCGGCGGCCCAGGACTTTAGCAAATGGCCGACAAACCCTCTTCTCCGCATCTTTTTGCCGATGTGCTCGCGCGCGTGCACGCGATCTGCGCCGCACTTGCGACCGAGGGCAATTGGCCTGACGGCGTCGATTTTTCGCGCGTCGTGGTCGAGCCGCCGCGCGATGCCAGCCATGGCGACATGGCCACCAACGCCGCGATGGTGCTCGCCAAGGAGGCGAAAACAAAACCGCGCGATCTGGCCGAGAAGATCGCCGAAGGGCTGCGGGCAGACGCTCTGGTCGCTTCCGTCGACGTCGCCGGCCCCGGCTTCATCAATCTCACGCTGAAGCCAAAGGTCTGGGCGGACGCACTGCGCACCGTCGTGCGGGAAGGCGAGGCGTACGGGCGAAGCGCGGTCGGCAAGGCCGAGAAGGTCAATGTCGAATATGTCTCGGCCAATCCGACCGGGCCGATGCATGTCGGCCATTGCCGGGGCGCAGTGTTTGGCGATGCGCTGTGCAGCCTGCTCCAGTTCGCGGGCTATGATGTGACCCGCGAATATTACATCAACGATGCCGGCGCGCAGGTCGATGTGCTCGGACGATCGGCCTATCTGCGCTACCTTGAGGCGCTGGGCGAGGACATCGGCGCGATTCCGGAGGGGCTCTATCCCGGCGACTACCTGGTCCCGGTCGGGCAGGTGCTCGCCGCCGAATATGGCGACAAGCTGAAAGCGGTGTCGGAAAACGCCTGGCTTCCGATCGTTCGCAGCAAAGCCATTTCGATGATGATGGAGATGATCAAGGGCGATCTCGCCGCGCTCCACATCAAGCATGATGTGTTCTTCTCGGAACGCTCGCTGATCGATACCGGCAAAAACAAGGTCACCGAGACCATCGATTTCCTGCGCGCCAAAGGTGACGTCTACGAAGGCCGCCTGCCGCCGCCGAAGGGCGGCCCGGTCGAGGACTACGAGGATCGCGAACAGACGCTGTTCCGGGCGACCAATTACGGCGACGACGTCGACCGTCCGCTGATGAAGTCCGACGGCTCTTACACCTATTTCGCCTCCGACATCGCCAACCACAAGAACAAGTTCGATCGCGGCTTCACCAATCTGATCGATGTGTTCGGCGCCGATCATGGCGGCTACATCAAGCGCATGCAGGCGGCGGTGAAGGCCGTGACTGCGGGCAAGGCCGCGCTGGACGTCAAGATCGTGCAGCTCGTCAAGCTGCTGCGCGACGGCGAGCCGGTAAAAATGTCGAAACGCTCTGGCGAGTTCGTTACCTTGCGCGAAGTCGTCGACGAGGTCGGCTCGGACGCGGTGCGATTCATGATGCTGTTCCGCAAGAACGACGCCGTGCTGGATTTCGACCTCGCCAAGGTGATCGAGCAGTCCAAGGACAACGCGGTGTTCTACGTGCAGTACGGGCACGCCCGCGGCCATTCGATCTTCAAGAACGCCCGGGAGGTGGTCCCCGACCTGCCGGAGGACGCCTCCGCCCGGGCGGCCTACCTCGGCACCGCCGCGGTGGAACGGCTGACTGATCCTGTGGAACTCAGCCTGCTCAAGCTACTGGCGCTCTATCCCCGGATGGTCGAGGCAGCGGCGGTCGCACACGAGCCACACCGAATCGCTTTTTATCTGTATGATTTGGCCAGCGAATTTCATGCGCTTTGGACCAGGGGGCGCGATTTGCCCTATTTACGCTTCATTATCAACAATGATGCAGAAATCACGAAGGCGCGATTGGCAATGGTCCAGGGCGTCGTCTCGGTTCTGGCATCGGGCTTAGCCGTTCTCGGCGTCCATGCTCCAACCGAGATGCGGTAGGCAGGGGCGAAGGCCCTCACAAATGGGGATTTGTGAGGGTATCTGGCAGGTCCAAATTCGTTTGTCATAACGGTTTGGCGCTGCCCCGAAGGGGATGCATCATCACGATGGCTGATCGATATCAGGACCGACCTTTTGCTACCCACGAAGACGACGACCGCGATTATGGTCCCGGCGCGCACCGGGCTGAGAGCGATCCGCTGGCCGAACTGGCACGGCTGATCGGCCAGACCGATCCGTTCGGCGCCGCCCCAAAGACCCCGCATCCGCTGCAGTCGCGGGCCAATGTGCAGCCCCATTACCAGCCTCCCGCAGAGGAAGATGGCGGCCGGCCCGCCGGCCCTCCGCCCTGGATGCAGCGCGCGAACCGCGCGGTCGCGCCCGAGCCGGAGCCTGAGGAGCCCGAATACCAGCCGAGCCCCGTGCATCCCTTGCATCGCTACGCGGCCCAGCACCACGCTGCGCCCGCGCAGGATTATCAGGAGGAGGCGCCGCAATACGCCGACCCCGAGCCGCAGCCGGATCCGGCACGTTATGACGACGCGCTGTACGGCCAGATCGAGTCCGGCGAGCAGGACTTTCAGCGCGATCCGGCCTATCCGGATGATCCCTACGCTTATGAGAGCGGCTATGAGGAAGAGCCCGAGCCGCGCAAGCGCAGCAGTGGCCTCGTAACCGTAGCCGCGGTGCTGGCGCTGGCCGTGGTAGGCACGGGGGCAGCGTTTGCCTACCGCACCTATGTCGGTTCGCCGCGTACCGGGGAGCCGCCGATCATCAAGGCCGACAACAGTCCGACCAAGGTCATGCCGGCGCCCGCCGATACCGGAACCGCCAAGACGCCCGACCGCATGGTGCCGGGCGATGGCGGCGAGAAGATCGTTTCGCGCGAAGAAACTCCGGTCGACGTTAACGCCAAGTCCGGGATGCGCGTCGCGTATCCAGCGTTGAACCAGAACGGCAATCCGCCGCCGGTCGCCAGCGTAGCACCATCTGCGCCGCCGCCGGCAGCGGCCGCCAACGGCACGCTGTCGAACGGCGAGCCGCGCAAGATCAAGACCCTGTCCGTCAAGGGCGACCCGGCCGAGAACGGTGGGGCGCCTGTTGCGGTGGCCCCGCCAGCGGCTGCGGCCAAACCAGCGCCGGCGGCCCGAACGGCGGCCTCGCACAATCCCTCGTTGGCCAATGCGAGCGCCAACACGCCGCTGTCATTGTCGCCGCAGGGGGCGCCGCAGCCGGAACCCGCCCCAAGCCGCGTTGCCAATGTCGCTCCCGTGCAAGCCGCGCCTGCGGCCGGCGGCGGATACGTGGTCCAGGTCTCCTCGCAGAAGAACGAGGCGGACGCGCACGCCTCGTACCGGGCACTGCAGGGTAAGTTCCCGGCTGTGCTGGGCTCGCGGTCGCCTTTGATCAAGCGGGCTGACCTCGGAGAAAAGGGCGTGTTTTACCGGGCGATGGTCGGTCCGTTCGGCTCCCAGGACGAAGCCAGCCAGTTCTGCGGCAACCTGAAAACCGCCGGCGGACAGTGCGTCGTCCAAAGGAATTAACGGCCGTTTCCTTGACCCCGGAGCTGCGCGGAGGCTAATCGGCCCCATGAGCAGCCGCGCATTCATCACGGGCGTATCCGCAACGGAACTGAGCCGCGCCGAGCGCGAATTCATCCGCACGGAGCGGCCGTGGGGCTTCATTCTATTCAAGCGTAACATTGAAAAGCCGGATCAAGTATCTAAGCTTGTAGCTGAATTGCGTAATTTGGTCGATGACACGGATGCGCCGGTCCTGATCGACCAGGAAGGCGGCCGGGTGCAGCGGCTTGGTCCGCCGAATTGGCCGGTCTATCCGCCCGGAGCCAGCTTCGGCGCGCTGTACGATATCGAGCCCGCGCTCGGTCTGACCGCTGCCCGGTTCAGCGCCCGGTTGATCGCCGCGGACCTGATTGCGCTTGGTATTACCGTCGATTGCCTGCCGCTGGCAGACGTTCCGGTCGAGGGCAGCGACGCCGTGATCGGGAACCGGGCCTATGGAACCGAGCCGGGCAAGGTGGCGGCGATCGCGCGGGCGGTCACGGAAGGACTGGAGCAGGGCGGCGTTTTGCCGGTGCTCAAGCACATTCCCGGCCACGGCAGGGCCACGGCGGACAGCCACCATCGGCTGCCGACGGTGGATACATCGAGGAAAGAGCTGGAACGGACCGATTTTGCCGCCTTCCAACCGCTGGCGGACCTGCCGATGGCGATGACCGCACATGTTGTGTTTAGCGCGTTAGACCCCGCCCATCCGGCGACGACTTCTGCGACAATCATCCGACAAGTGATTCGCGGCGTGATTGGGTTCCAGGGTTTGTTGATGAGTGATGATGTGTCCATGAACGCGTTGGCGGGAACGATCGCCGAGCGGACCCGAGCCATCGTCAACGCCGGCTGCGACATGGTCCTGCATTGCAACGGCAAGTTCGAGGAAATGCGCGACGTCGCGCGCGAGACGCCGGAACTGGCGGGTGAGCCGCTGCAACGCGCCAAACGGGCGCTGGCCTCGCGAAAGGGACCGCTGCCGCTCGATCGGCGGGCGGTACAGGCTGAACTGGATGCGTTGATTGATCGGGTAGGGACGGCATGACCGCTGAAATTCTATCGTTTGAGACCGGACGGCCCGCCGAGATCGCAGACGGCGAGCCCGCGCTGGTGGTCGATGTCGAGGGCTATGAGGGGCCGCTCGATCTGCTGCTGACGCTGGCGCGGCAGCAAAAGGTCGATCTTGCCAAGATTTCGATCCTGGCGCTGGCCGACCAGTATTTGATCTTCATCGAGGCGGCACGCAAGATTCGCCTTGAGCTGGCAGCCGACTATCTGGTGATGGCGGCGTGGCTGGCGTTCCTGAAATCCCGCCTGCTACTGCCCGAACCGGCCACGCCGGACGGTCCGAGCGCCGAGGAGATGGCCACAGCTTTGGCCAACCGGCTGCGCCGGCTCGAGGCGATCCGCGAGGCCGCCAACCGGCTGATGAATCGGCCGCAGTTCCAGCGCGATATCTTCCCGCGCGGCAATCCGGAATCGATCGCGGAAATCCGTCATCCCAAATTCACCGCGACCCTGTTCGACCTGCTCACTGCCTATGCCGCACAGCGCCAGCGGCGCGTACTGGCGACCGTGCATCTGGCCAAGCGTACGGTGTGGTCGCTGGCGGAGGCCCGCGCGTCGCTGGAGCGCCTCGTCGGCATGGCCGACGACTGGAGCTGCCTCGACGAATACCTGCTCAGTTACGTCGTCGATCCGACGCAAAAGGCGACCGTGTTTGCCTCGAGCTTTGCCGCAGCCCTTGAACTGGTGCGGGAAGGCGAGATGGAAATTAATCAGAAAGAGGCGTTTGCGCCGATCTATTTTCGTAAGCGTCAGCCGCAAGCGTCCGGTGCGATGTCCGCGCCGGATTTGTCGGTCGAGTAAGTGGAACAAGGAGACCTAGCCATGGCAAGTCTGGCGGAAAAACGCATGGAAGATGCCGAGGAAACTCCCGTCGACGCGCAGGCGCGGCCCGAGGAGTTGCGGCTCCTGGAAGCGCTGCTGTTCGCCTCCGCCGAGCCGATCGATCAGGCGGCGCTGGCCAAGCGGATGCCCGATGGCGTCGATATCAAGGTGGCATTGGCGCAGCTGCAGGCGGAATACGCCTCGCGTGGCGTCAATCTGGTTCGGGTCGCAAACAAATGGACGTTCCGCACCGCCGGCGATTTGTCGTGGCTGATGACGCGGGAGAGCACGGAGACACGGCGGCTGTCGCGGGCGGCGATCGAGGTGCTCGCGATCATCGCCTATCATCAGCCGGTGACGCGGGCCGAGATCGAGGAAATCCGTGGCGTGATCACCTCCAAGGGCACGCTGGACGTGTTGCTGGAGACTGGCTGGATCCGTCCCCGCGGCCGCCGCAAGACCCCGGGCCGTCCGCTCACCTTTGGCACGACAGAAGCGTTCCTGTCGCAGTTCAGCCTGGAGGCGCTCGGCGATCTCCCTGGGCTGGAGGAACTGAAGGGAACGGGACTGCTGGATTCGCGGCTGCCTTCCGGCTTCAGCGTTCCCACGCCCTCGGACGACGTGGCGTTGCGCGAGGACGAGGATCCACTGGAGATCGGCGATAATCTGGAACTGCTGCTCGCACCTGCCGCCGACCCGGAGCCCGAGGGCGGTGACGGCAATTAGTTCCGTCGCCGAAATATTCCCGGTTAACGGTAGCAATATTACGTAGCTGCGACAGCGATTTGCCGCGGCTGAAGTCCTTGTTTTTGAGAGCCTGCGGGCCTACCTTCCGGGAAAGCTTGAGCCGGGCCGCGGGCTCGCGTGTTTGGAGGGTTGCAGGATGGGTTCGCTTAGCATTTGGCACTGGATCGTCGTGATCGCAGTGGTCCTGCTGTTGTTCGGCCGCGGCAAGATTTCGGATCTGATGGGCGACGTCGCGCAGGGCATCAAGGCTTTCAAGAAGGGCATGCAGGATGACGACAAGGTGGCGGAAAAGCCTGCCGAGCCCGTAAAGACGATCGACCACAACGCGGCGCCCTCGGCGGCGCGGTCGGATGTCGGCAGCAAGGCTGTCTAATCCAGACGCCGTTGAGAAAAGCCGCTGATAGCCCCAAATCTTGCTAGAAGACAAATCTTGCTAGAAGGATCGGGGCGCGGGCATCTCGCGTGAGCGGAAAGATTCATGTTCGATATCGGTGGAGGTGAACTGATCGTCATCGCGGTTGTCGCGCTGATCGCCATCGGCCCGAAAGAGCTGCCGGGCGTGCTGCGCATGGTCGGGCAATGGATGGGCAAGGCGCGCAAGATGGCCGCCGAATTCCAGGGCCAGTTTCAGGAAGCCATGCGCGAGGCCGAAATGGCCGACCTCAAGAAGAGTTTTGACGAGGTCAAGGAAGCGGCCACCGGCTTCACCAGCGGCAATATCATGACCTCGCTGCAAAAGGACGTCGGCGACGCCCTGCAAATCGCCGATATCGACAAGCCCGTGGATGCGCAAGTGGCGTCCGCGATCGGCGAACCGGTGGTAACGCCAAACGATGCTGCGGTGAGCGATGCGTCGGCGACCCCGACCACACCGGCGGTGCCGACTCCCGAAACCTTTGTTGAAGCCGAGGCCCACGCTGCCTCCGAGCCGCTGGCGATCAGCCGCGAGGTCCAGTCTCAGCCCGCGCCGCAGGACATCACGCCGCCGGCGCCTGACGTGCTCAGGGACGCCAAAGCGTCATGAGCGCCGAAGACATCGAGGCCAGCAAAGCGCCGCTGATGGATCACCTGATCGAGCTGCGCTCGCGGCTGATCAAGGCACTGCTCGGCTTCGGCGTAGCCTTCATCTTCTGCTTCTTCTTCGCCAAGCAGATCTACAACGTGCTGGTCTGGCCGTTCGTCTGGATCGCCGGCGCTGAAAATTCGAAATTCATCTACACCGCGCTGCTTGAATATTTCCTGACGCAGTTGAAGCTCGCGCTGTTCGGCGCCGGCTTCATTTCTTTCCCGATCGTGGCGACGCAGATCTACAAATTCGTGGCGCCCGGCCTCTACAAGCACGAGCGCGGCGCGTTCCTGCCGTACCTGATCGCGACGCCATTTTTCTTCGTGCTGGGATCGATGCTGGTCTATTTCGTCGTGTTGCCGATGCTGGTGCGGTTCTCGCTCGGCATGCAGCAGGTGGGCGGTGCGGAGACCGCGCAGATCCAGTTGTTGCCGAAGGTCGGCGAATATCTGTCGCTGATGATGTCGCTGATCTTTGCCTTCGGCATCGCGTTCCAGCTGCCGGTGATCCTGACGCTGCTCGGCCGGATCGGCATCATCACCTCAAAGCAGCTGCGCGATAAGCGCCGCTATTTCATCGTGGTCGCCTTCATCATCGCGGCCGTGCTGACCCCGCCGGACGTGCTGAGCCAGGCCTCGCTGGCGATCCCCCTGCTGGCGCTCTATGAAGGCTCGATTATCGCCGTGCGCATAGTGGAAAAGAAGGCCGCCGCCGCGCAGGCCGCCAAGGGGGTCCCCCCGACCGCCAATCCGGCGGAGTAGGGGCCGCCTTCGCTGTTCCAAAACCGGCCTATTCGGGGTACTGGATGCGCGCCTTTGCCGGCACTGCCCAGGATTGACCCGCCATGCACGACATCAAAGCAATCCGCGACAACCCGACAGCCTTCGACGCCGGACTGAAACGGCGCGGACTGGCGCCGCTGTCGCCGTCGCTGCTTGCGATCGATGAACGGCGCCGTGCGGCGATCCGGGCCTCCGAGCAGGCGCAGG
The DNA here is from genome assembly GCA_900129675.1 of Bradyrhizobium erythrophlei. Classification (GTDB taxonomy): domain Bacteria; phylum Pseudomonadota; class Alphaproteobacteria; order Rhizobiales; family Xanthobacteraceae; genus Bradyrhizobium; species Bradyrhizobium erythrophlei_A. The sequence goes on from FSRD01000001.1 coordinate 7,350,809, forward strand.
CCCGGCGCAATTCCGCATCGAAGGAAATCGGCGACGCCAAGAAGGTCAAGGATGAGGCGCGGGCCGCGAAACTGATGGCCGAGGTCGCCGAGCTCAAGACCACGATGCCGGAGCTCGAGCTAACGGCAAAGACGGCCGACGAGGAGCTGGCCAAGGAATTGGCCGCGATTCCCAATCTGCCGCTGGACGAGGTGCCCGACGGCGTCGACGAGCACGGCAATGCGCAGCGTCATGTGTTCGGCAAGAAGCGCGAATACGGCTTTGCGCCAAAACCGCATGACGATCTCGGCAGCGCGCTCGGCTACATGGACTTTGAAGCTGCTGCGAAACTATCCGGCGCGCGCTTTGTGGTGCTGAAGAAAGGCCTGGCACGGCTGGAGCGCGCGATCGGGCAGTTCATGCTCGATCTGCATACCAACGAGCACGGCTACACCGAAATCAACCCGCCGCTCTTGGTGCGCGACGCCGTGATGTTCGGGACCGGGCAATTGCCGAAATTCGAGGATGACCAGTTTTGGGCCATCAAGGGTGAATTGCTCGCCGCTGCCGACGGTGCGCTATTGAGAAGCGAACGCCTCGGCCTCATTCCGACCGCCGAAGTGTCGCTGACCAACCTGGTTCGTGAATCTATCCTCGATGAAAAAGAACTGCCGATGCGGCTGACCGCGCTGACGCCGTGCTTTCGCGCGGAGGCGGGCGCTGCGGGACGCGACACCCGTGGCATGATCCGCCAGCATCAATTCACCAAAGTCGAACTAGTCTCGATCACTTCGCCGGAAAACAGCAGGGACGAGCACGAACGCATGCTGGCCTGTGCGGAAGAAGTGCTGCGGCGGCTCGGACTGCATTACCGCGTGATGACTTTGTGCGCCGGCGACATGGGCTTTTCGGCGCAGAAGACTTACGACATCGAGGTCTGGATGCCGGGGCAGGGTGACGGCGGCGCCTATCGCGAGATTTCGAGTTGCTCGGTGTGCGGCGATTTCCAGGCGCGGCGGATGGATGCGCGCTATCGCGGGCCGGACGGCAAGCCGCGTTTCGTGCATACCCTGAACGGCTCCGGCACCGCGGTCGGCCGCGCGCTGATCGCAGTGATGGAAACCTATCAGCAGCAGGACGGCTCGATTGCCGTGCCTGATGTCTTGCAACCCTACATGGGTGGCCTCAAAGTGATCGAGCACGACAAATAGCAAAAGTGTGACATGGCGTTGCATCGCGAGATCCACTGGATCGGCAGGCAATGGGCTGTCACTGGCCACGGGATGCAACTCATCGACCAGAAGCTGAAAGGCTTCTTCGACATCGAGGCCGTCAGGTTGTGGGACGATGGCCTGATCGAAACCATGCGCGCCAAGGAATGGCTCAACATCGCGGACTTCGACAAGGGGCTGGAAATCGCGCGGGCGCGCTACCCGGAATCGCCGAGAAACGTGACACCGTCGCCGGAAGAAAATATCGTTGCGGCGCTGGTCATCGCGCCAGCGGCGCCGCCTGCACAAGCTCTCCAATCCGAAGAGCCCAAAGCTCGAGCGGTTGATCCCATCGCGTCGATCCCGAAGATCGCGGAAATCAGGACACCTGAACCGCTCGCGCGCGAACCCGCCGAACCGCCGGAAGCGCTGGCTCCGAAATTTCAGATGCAATTCCTCGGCAGCGCGAGGTTCGTGCGTCACTGGCGTGTCCTGGTTAAACGATGAGACGCGTCTTTGGCCAAGTTTGCCTCTGCCGCGTGAGCGGGATAAGACGGCGCTATCAGGCAAAAGCCGGCTTCGAATCGAAATAAAGGGCGTTTTGACGGATGCGAATTCTCTGCACCAATGACGACGGCATCCATGCCCCCGGCTTGAAGATCGTCGAGGAGATTGCGCGGGCGCTGTCCGACGATGTCTGGATCGTGGCGCCGGAACTCGATCAGTCCGGCGTCTCGCATTCGCTGTCGCTGAACGATCCCTTGCGCCTGCGCGAGGTCGGCCCGCGCCATTTCGCGGTCCGTGGCACCCCGACCGATTGCGTGATCATGGGCGCGCGCCACATCCTCGGCGAGAAGCTGCCGGACCTCGTGTTGTCCGGCGTCAACAAGGGCCGCAACGTCGCCGAAGACGTGGTCTATTCCGGCACCATCGCCGGCGCCCTGGAAGGCACGATCCTTGGCATTCCCTCGTTCGCGCTGTCGCAGGAATTTTCGATCGAGACGCGTCACGCGCCGCTGTGGGATACGGCGCTGAAATTCGGACCTGATATCCTGCGCAAGGTGATCGATGCCGGCATCCCCAAGAACACCGTGATCAACGTCAACTTTCCCGCCTGCACGCCTGACCTGGTCAAGGGCATCCGCGTGACGCGGCAGGGCAAGCGCAATCTCGGTTTTCTCAAAGTCGACAAGCGCCATGACGGCCGCGGCAATCCCTATTTCTGGATCGGCTTTGAGCGCGCCGCGATGATGGACGCACCCGCGGAAGGCACCGATCTCGCGGCATTGGCCGCGCGCTACGTCTCGGTGACGCCGTTGCGGCTCGACCGCACCGACGAGGCATTTTCGGACGCGCTGACGGCGACGCTGAAGTAGGGCGCGCACCGTGCCGCCTCGCGCTCGACTGTCATACCCGCGAAGGCGGGTATCCAGTACGCCGCGGCTTCTCGATTCAATCGACGGTCTCTGGAATACTGGATCATCCGCTTTCGCGGATGATGACGGGTAGGATGGGCGGATAGAATTGCGTTAAACCGTCGCACTCTTCAGCGTGCTGTTGATCATCTGGGCCAGCGTCTCCAGCTGGAACGGCTTCTGCAGCGCCGGGCGATCGCGATAATCCTCGGGCAGGCCGGAGGAGCCGTAGCCGGTCGCGAAAATAAACGGGAGATTGCGCGCCTTGATCAATTCGGCGACCGGCGTAATCACCTTGCCGTTGACGTTGACGTCGAGAATGGCGAGATCGAACACGGTCGATTGGGCGAGCCTGACGGCCTCCGAGATTTCGCCGGCCTCGGCGGCGACGCTGAAGCCCAATTCTTCCAGCATGTCGGCGACCATCATCCGGATCATGACCTCGTCTTCAACGAGGAACACAGAACAGCCCTCAGGCCGCGTCGCTGTCATGATGGAATCCTTGCCCTTCCCACGACTCAAATTCGCAAATTACGCCCGCTGGTGCAATGTAATCATTAGGAAATATGCAGCCTGCCGGGCCGGGACCGCGCGGCGCTGCCGGTCATCTGGGGAGTCCGAGACCCCGCGCTTAACGCCAAAGCAACGCCCCGGTTCCATATTGGGAACGGGGAAGAGACGGAATTTCTTTGGACCGGCAGTTCAGATGGCACCCAGCCGTCTGGCCGGTTGCGCGCTAGACTGCCCCTGCCAAGGCCTGACGAGAACGATATGGTGCCAACTTCAGATCCGCCCGAAAAGATGATGTTTCAGCTGAGCCTGCGGCGGCGCGGGATCAGCGATCAGACCATCCTGCGCACCATGGAAGAGGTGCCGCGCGAGTTTTTCGTGACGGCGGCCGATCGCGGTCACGCCTACCGGGACAGCGCGCTCGGCATCGCCTGCGGGCAGACCATTAGCCAGCCCTTCGTGGTGGCCTACATGACCGAGCAATTGCAGCTGCAAAAGCATCAAAATGTGCTCGAGATCGGCACCGGCTCGGGCTATCAGGCCGCGATCCTGTCGCGGCTATGCAAGCATGTGCTGACGATCGAGCGCTACCGGACGTTAGCCGACAGCGCCCGCGCCCGGCTCGAAAAGCTCGGTTACGACAATATCGAGGTGTTGTTCGGCGACGGCTTCGATATCCCGCCCGGCGCCGGGGATTTCGACCGCATCATCGTGACTGCGGCGATGGAGCAGATTCCGGACAACCTGCTCGGGCGGCTCAAGCCCGGCGGCGTCCTGGTCGCGCCGGTCGGCCCGCATCGGGGCACCCAGACGCTGGTTCGGGTCACCAGGTCCGATACCGGCTTCGACCGCAAGGATCTGGTCGACGTGCGTTTCGTGCCGGCGCTGCCCGGGATCGCCCGCGAACTGTAGAATCCCGGATTGGCGGTTCCCGCCAACATCTTATTCGGAGGGTTAAGCGCTTATTTACTCCCGACGTGTTTACTCAAAACAGTATTTTGTTGCGTACGAGTGAGTAACCATGTCCCTTGTCGCCGAGTTGCTTCGCTCGCGTCGCGTGCCGCAGGTAGCGGTACTGGCGCTGATGTCCGTCGGTTTTGCCGGCTGCAGCGCCGATATGTCGACGCGCTTTTCGCAAGACACGCTCTCCAATCCCTTTAACTATCAGCCCGAAGCGACCGGCTCGGTGCCGCCGGCCCCGGTCGAGCGTCGCGAATTGCCGCAATATTCGCGGCCGCAATCTCAGCCGCAGTACCAGTCCTCCGCCTTGCCGCCGCCGGCAGTTGCTGCGCCGCAATCCTATCCGGCCGCCAGCAACGGCGTGTCGGGCGGAGGCCGCGGGCTTGCGTCCTATGCCCCGCCACCGGCGCAGCCGAGGCTTGAGACCACCGGCACGGTGGCGCCGCGTTCGGTGGCGGCCGCCCACAACCCTGCGTCAAGCGGCACCACGATCATCGTCGGCACCAGCGACACGCTCGATATCCTGGCCAAACGCTACAATGTTTCGTCGGCTGCGATCCTGCAGGCCAATGGCTACAAGGGCCCGCGCGCATTGTCGCCCGGTCAGCAACTGATCATTCCGCGCCAGTCGACCGTCGCCGCGACGCCTGCGCCGGCCGTGGCGCCGCCGGTCAGCAAGCCCGTGGCCGCCGTGACGGCGCCGCCGACCGTCCATGTCGTCAATCACGGCGACACTTTGCGCAGCATCGCGCATCGCAACCATGTATCGGTGGCCGAACTCGCCAAGGCCAATAATCTCGACCAGTCCGCCAAGCTCAGCCTTGGCATGAAGCTCAACGTACCCGGCGCGAAGACCGCGAAGACCGCGGCTGCAGCATCTGCCGCGCCGGCGGTTGCGACCGTTCCTGCCGCTGTGGCCCCGCCCGCCGGCAAAATGGCCGCGGCGGCGCCGCAGCAAAGCGTCCGGATGGCGCAGGCGACGGGTAATGTGGAAGAACCGGCCGCTGCGGAAGCTCCGGCAGTCAAGCCCAGCGAGGCCACCGGCGCGCTGCCGACCTTCCGCTGGCCGGTGCGCGGCAAGGTGATCACGACCTACGGCGCCAAGACCAACGGCAAGTCGAATGACGGCATCAATCTGGCGGTGCCGGAGGGGACGCCCGTGAAGGCGGCGGAAGACGGCGTCGTGGCGTATTCCGGCAACGAGCTCAAGGGTTACGGCAATCTGGTTCTGGTTCGGCACGCCAACGGTTACGTCACCGCATATGCCCATGCGAGTGAACTGCTGGTGAAGCGCGGCGACACCATCAAGCGCGGTCAAATCATTGCCAAGTCGGGTCAATCGGGTGAGGTGGGGTCGCCGCAACTCCACTTCGAGATCCGCAAGGGATCTTCCCCGGTTGACCCGCTTCAATTCCTCAACGGGGCGTGAGGCGATTGCCTCACCAGGCGTCGCGACGCCACTGCATGCCCAACTGTCATCGCCCGGCGAAAGCGCGAAGCGCGTCTTTCGTATCAAAAGCGCGAAGCGCGTCTTTCGCATCAAGTGACCGGGCAAACCAGTATTCCAGAGGCGTTCGCGTTTAAGCCGAGAGGCCGCGGCGTACTGGGTCCCCGCTTTCGCGGGGATGACGATCAACCGTGTTTGCTACAACTGCTTCACTCAATCACCTCATCGGCCGTTGCGAGCAGCGCGGTCGCGATGGTGATGTCGCTTGCTTTTGCGGTTTTGAAATTGATCACAAGCTCGAACTTGTTGGGCTGCTGGACCGGCAGGTCGCGCGGGCTGGTGCCTTTCAGGACGCGATCGAGATAGACGGCCGCGTGCAGGAACAGCTCGGGGTAGTCGATGCCGTACGATATCAATCCGCCTGCCAATGCAAACGAGCGCGCGAAGTAGATCGCGGGCAGGCGGTGCAACGCGGCGGCGCGAAGGATGACGTCGCGATGCACGATGTTGAAGAGGTCGGTGAGGACCAGCAGCCCGCCGCGTCCTTCGTGCGCAAGCTCCGCCGCCATGGCTTCGATCTCGGCATCGTCACGGCACGGCGCTGCGCGTACCGCGACGGCGAAAGAGGGGGCGGCGTCCTCGATGGCGCGCATCATCTCGCCGGCATAGGGCGCGGTCGCGGGATTATACAGCACCGCCACCCGCGCGACAGGCGGCGTCATCTGCGTCAGGATCTCCAGCCATTTGCCCGCCATCAGCGGATTGAAGTCGCTAAAGCCGGTGACGTTGCCGCCGGGATGCGCCAGGCTCTCGACAAAATTCTGGCCGATCGGATCGGAGACCATCGTGAACACGATCGGGATCGTGCTGGTTTTCCGCCGGAGGGCCACGACGGATGGGCTGCCCTGCGCCAGCAGTACGTCTGGACCCAATGCCACCAGCTCCGCGGCGTCGCGGTCGAACAGCGCGGGGTCGCCGCCGGTCCAGCGCCAGTCGATTCGCAGATTGCCGCCCTCGCGCCAATCGAGCGCGTGAAGGCCTTTGGTCAGGGCTGCGACATAGGCTTTGGCGACGGAATCGCCGGCGCGATTTGCCATCAGCACGCCGAGGCGGCGCATGCCCTCGCGCGGCTGCGCGGCGAGCGGACGCGATGCCAGCGTTCCGGCAATTCCCGCAAGGACTGCTCGGCGCCTGATCATGGATTACCTCAATCAAAGCCGAAAAGGGTCTAGTTCGCCTTCAGCCGCACGCCCAGGCGTCCCGCCAGTTCCTGCGTGAACTGCCAGGCGACGCGGCCGGAGCGCGACCCGCGCGTGGTCGACCATTCCAGCGCCTCGCGTTCCAGCTCGTCGTCCGCGAGCCTGATGCCGTAATGCGCGCAATAGCCCCTGACCATCGCCAGATATTCATCCTGGCTGCAGCGGTGAAAGCCGAGCCACAGGCCGAAGCGGTCCGACAGCGAGACCTTCTCCTCGACCGCTTCGCCGGGATTGATCGCAGTCGAGCGTTCGTTCTCGATCATCTCGCGCGCCAGGAGATGCCGGCGGTTCGATGTCGCGTACAGGATCACATTGTCCGGGCGTCCCTCGATGCCGCCCTCCAGCACCGCCTTCAGCGATTTGTAGGAGGCATCGTTGCCGTCGAAGGAAAGGTCGTCGCAGAACACGATGAAGCGGAAATCGGACGCGCGCAGCAGGTCCATAAGGCCGGGCAGGCTCTCGATGTCCTCGCGGTGGATCTCGATCAGCTTGAGCCGGTCGGCCGGCTTGCGGTTGAGGTTGATATTTGCATGCGTGGCCTTGACCAGCGACGACTTGCCCATGCCGCGCGCGCCCCACAACAGCGCGTTGTTGGCGGGCAGGCCGTCGGCGAAGCGTTCGGTGTTTTCGATCAGGATGTCGCGCATCCGGTCGATGCCCTTGAGCAGCCCGAGGTCGACGCGGCTGACGCGCGGGACCGGCGCCAGCCGCCCATCCGGGTGCCAGACGAAGGCGTCGGCGGTGGTAAACGACTCAAGGCCCTCGGCTGCCAAGGAGGCGACGGAAAGGTGGCCGGCGATGGCCTCCAGCGCCCGTGCGATCCGCTCTGCGGTCGCGTCTTTGGGCGGGCCGGACGGGCGTTTTGTCGCGGCTTTTGCCGTGCTTTGCTTGGCCGCCATGGGCGTGGCGCGAGACGTTGTTTTCTTGGCTTTTTTCGACATTTTCGCAGTTCCTGACCGCGCAGCCTTATCGGGCCTTGGAAGGTCCCGCAAGCGCCCTAAATGAGGGGGCTGGCAGCGTTGCAATTGGGACCGCGGCCGCTATAGTCCGCGCGAATTTGCCCGGACCGGCCAGACGCCCATGCGCTGCCGGTTGTCCCCCGTCTCACGAGGATTGTTCGAATGCTGATTACCCCTGCGTACGCCCAGGCTGCTGCCGGTGGCGATGCCAACAGCATGTTGATGTCGCTGCTGCCGTTCGCGCTGATCTTCGTCATCATGTATTTCCTGATTCTGCGCCCGCAGCAGAAGAAGGTGAAGGACCACGCCGAACTGGTGAAGAATATCCGCCGTGGCGACACCGTCGTGACCACGGGCGGCCTGGTCGGAAAGGTGACCAAGGTCGTCGACGACGACCAGATCGAGTTCGAAATCTCCGACGGCGTCCGCGTGCGGCAGATGCGGCAGATGATTTCGGGGGTGCGTGCCAAGGGCGAGCCCGCCAAGGAGAAGGCCGAGGCCAAGGACGAGACGTCCGCGAGCTGATCTTTTCCGCAGCCCGCATTCTCCTGAATCTGACAGGTTAACTCGATGTTGTATTTCACGCGGTGGAAGGCGCTGGGGATTATCCTGACAGCGCTGGTCGTGTGCCTTTGCGCGGTGCCGAATTTCTTCCCCGAGGCGAAGGTAAAGACCTGGCCGGTTTGGGCGCAGCGCCACATCGTGCTCGGCCTCGACCTGCAGGGCGGCTCGTCGCTGCTGCTGGAAGTCGACTCCAATTACGTCAGGAAGGAAAAGCTCGATCAGGTGCGCGATGACGCCCGCCGGGTGCTGCGTGACGCCAAGATCCAGTATACCGGCCTCAATGTCCGCAACGATGTTGTCGAGGTGCGCATCACCAAAGACACCGATCTGGCGACGGCGCTGAGCAAACTGCGTGAACTGTCGCAGCCGCTTGGCGGCTTGCTTGGGTCCAGCGGCCAGCGCAGCCTTGAAGTTGCTGACAGCGGCGGTGGGGCGATCCGGCTGACGATCCCTCCGGCAGCGATCACCGACCGTATTCGGCAATCGGTTGAACAGTCGATCCAGATCGTCGAGCGCCGCGTCAACGAACTCGGAACAGTGGAGCCCTTGATCCAGCGTCAGGGTGACGATCGCATCCTGGTGCAGGTGCCGGGCTTGCAAGATCCGACCCGGCTGAAGGAATTGCTTGGCAAGACCGCCAAGATGGAATTCCGGATGGTCGATCTCACGGTGCCGCCGGATCAGGCGCAACGGGGGGGCGCGCCGCCGGATTCGGAGTTGCTGCCCAGCGCTGACCCCTCGAATCCCCAGCCCTATGTGATCAAGAAGCAGGTGCTGGTCTCGGGCGGCGACTTGATCGATGCCCAGCCGGGCTTCGACCAGCGCACCAACCAGCCGATCGTTTCGTTCAAGTTCAACAGCTCCGGATCACGGAAGTTCGCGTTGGCGACGACGGAACACGTCAAGGAACCGTTCGCCATCGTGCTGGATGGCAAGGTGATCTCGGCGCCGGTGATCCAGGAACCGATCACTGCGGGCTCCGGACAGATATCCGGCAGCTTTACCGTGCAGCAAGCCAATGATCTGGCGATTCTGTTGCGCGCCGGTGCGCTGCCGGCCCCGCTGACCATCATCGAGGAGCGCACGGTCGGTCCGGGCCTCGGTCAGGATTCGATCGAAAAGGGTGAACTGGCGGCCTATGTCGGCTCGATCATGGTCATTGTGTTCATGCTGGTGACCTACCGGCTGTTCGGCGTGTTCGCCAACGTCGCGGTCGCCATCAACGTCGCCATGATCTTCGGTATGTTGTCGCTGCTGAACGCGACGCTGACGCTGCCCGGCATCGCCGGCATCGTGCTGACGGTCGGTATCGCGGTCGATTCCAACGTGCTGATCTATGAGCGCATCCGCGAGGAACTGCGCGGCGGACGCAACGCGATTTCGGCGATCGACGCCGGCTTCAAGCGCGCGCTGTCGACGATTCTGGACTCCAACATCACCACCTTCATCGCCGCCGCGGTGCTGTTCTATATCGGCACCGGTCCGGTGCGCGGTTTTGCCGTCACGCTCGGCATCGGCATCATCACCACGGTTTTCACCGCCTTTACACTCACCCGGTTGATCGTCGCGTGGTGGGTGCGGTGGAAGCGGCCGCAAAGCGTGCCGATCTAAGGGAATGCGGCTTTGACTCATTTCGTGCTTATCTCGCTGGGCATCCTGATTGCCGTGCTGACCGTGGTCAGCGCGCTCGGCCTGCTGCCGTCGCTGCGGATCGTCCCCGACAACACCCATTTTGATTTCACGCGCTTTCGGCGCATCAGCTTTCCGATCTCGGCGCTGCTGTCGATCTTCGCGATCACGCTGTTCTTCACCCACGGGCTGAATTTCGGCATCGACTTCAAGGGCGGCACGCTCCTGGAAGTGCAGGCCAAGTCCGGCACCGCCGACATTGCCTCGATGCGGGCGACGCTGAGCACCCTTGGGCTGGGCGACGTCCAGTTGCAGCAGTTCGGCGGGCCGGCCGACGTGCTGATCCGGGTTGCCGAACAGCCCGGCGGCGACGCCGCGCAGCAGGAAGCGGTGCAAAAGGTCCGTGGCGCGCTTGGCGAGGCCGTGGATTATCGCCGCGTCGAAGTGGTGGGGCCGCGCGTCTCCGGCGAATTGCTGGCCTACGGCATGATCGGGCTGATGCTCGCGATCTTCGCGATCCTGATCTATCTCTGGTTCCGGTTCGAATGGCAGTTCGCGCTGGGCGCCATGATCGCCAACGTCCACGACATCGTGCTGACGATCGGCTTCATGTCGATCTCGCAGGTCGATTTCGACCTCACCAGCATCGCGGCGCTGCTGACCATCCTCGGCTACTCCCTCAACGATACGGTCGTGATCTATGACCGAATCCGCGAAATGCTGCGGCGCTACAAGAAAATGCCGATGCCGCAACTGCTCAACGAATCCATCAATTCGACCCTGTCGCGCTCCATCATCACCCACGTCACGGTGACGCTGGCCTTGCTGGCGCTATTGCTGTTCGGCGGCCACGCGATCCACAGCTTCACCGCGGTGATGATGTTCGGCGTGGTGCTGGTCGGCACCTACACCTCGATCTTCATCGCGGCGCCGATCCTGATCTATCTCGGCGTCGGCACGCATCGCGACGCGCCGGAACCACCACCGAAGAAGAAGTAGCACGGGCATGATCCCGACCCGACGGGCCGCGTGAGCGCAAAGTGGGAACCGGTTTTCGGACAAGATCATGCCCAAGCAAACAACAAATCCCTCGGACGCTCCGCATCTTCCGAGATCGGCGCCGATCGAGGCCTATGGCAAGGGCGGCTTTGCCTTCGCCGACATGTCGCATCGGGGCTCGCTGCTGTGCCTGCCGGATGCAATCTGGGCTTGGCCGGTGACGAAGGTGGAGGAGATCGACGAGGTTTCGCTGGCGCGCGTATTCAAGGCGGCCAACAGCATCGACACCCTGATCATCGGTACTGGTACGGAAGTCTGGATCCCGCCCCGAGGCCTTCGCGAGGCGTTGCGCGCGGTAAAAGTGGTGTTGGACCCGATGCAGACCGGACCCGCGATCCGCACCTACAACATCATGATGGGCGAGCGCCGGCGTGTCGCGGCGGCGCTGATTGCGGTGCCATGAGCGGCACCGAGGCGCATGCGGATTCCGCCGGTTTCTGTGCCGATCTGGTACGCACCCACGATTTCGTCCGCTACGCATCGACGCTGTTCGCCCCGACGGCCCAACGTCGCGCGCTGCTTGCGATCTACGCCTTCAATGCCGAGATTTCCCGGGTGCGGGACCATGTCAGCCAGCCGCTGCCGGGCGAAATGCGGCTGCAATGGTGGACCGACATGCTGGCGGGCGCCGGCCATGGCGGCGTCGAGGGCAATCCGGTCGCCTCGGAGCTGCTGCTTGCGGTCCGCGAATTCCGGCTGCCGGTCGAGCCGCTGTCCCGGCTGATCGATGAACATCAGTTCGACCTCTACAACGATCCGATGCCGTCGATGGCGGCGCTGGAAGGATATGTCAACGACACCTCGTCGGCGCTGTTTGCGCTGGCGGCGTGCGTCGCCGCCCGGCCGTCGGAGGAGATCGAGCATCTCGCGCGCCATGCGGGTCTCGCGCAGGGCATCGCACAGGTGGTCGCGGCGCTGCCGCTGGATGCCGCGCGACGTCAATTGTTCGTGCCGCTGCAATTGCTGGAAAGCCACGGCAGCGGGATGGAGCAAGTGTTTTCCGGCAGGCAGACGCCGCCCGTACGCGCGGCGATCGATCAATTGATCGGCGAGGCGCGCGGCCATCTCGATACGGCGTTTGAACTGCTCGTCGGCGTGCCGCCGGAGGTGAGGCCGATCTTCCTGCCGCTGGCGCTGGTCAGGCGCGACCTGAAACGGATGTCGCGCGCGGACAACGATCCGTTCGTGCCGTACGCCACCTCGCGGTTCCGCACGCTGTGGACCTTGTGGCGGGCGTCGCGCTCGCCGGAGTTTTCGTAAGGCCAGCGAACGCCTCAGGACTGTTTGTGGATATGCTTGGTGAATATCCTGATCACCGAGCCTTTGACGGTCGGGCCGGCGTCGAACAAATCGGATGCGATGCGCTCGACGGCATCGCGTAGCGCCACGAATTGCGCCTGCCGCGCGATGCTCGGCGTTCCCCTTTCGCCCGCAAGCTCGTCCATCGCCGCGTCGCTGATCTGGCATTCGACGGTGTCGTCGCCGTTTTGCATCGTAAATCCGAACGCCAACCGTTCGGTGTCATATCCGACAATTTTGCCACGCGTCAGCGGCATCGAAAGTTCCCCTTGGCGCTGCCTCGAAGCGCGCTTCGTCATGGCAGCATTGTCGAGACGGAAGCGTTGAACCTCAGAGAAGGCCGTGATGCTCCGAAAGCGGAGCGTCCGATGCGCCGCGCCCTCTCGATCCAGCCCCAACGGGTCCGCAAATAATGGATCACCCGCGTTCGCGGGTGATGACATCCGGAGCGTGCGAAGACGGCGTATCCATGTCCGCCGTCTCGAAATTGAACCGATCCCGCAGATTTTTTCGCTGTTCCAGAATATCCTTCAGGAATTCACGGTCGGCATCGCTGCGCATCATCGGCTCGATCAGGTCGATCTGGTTCATCGCCACCAGTTGCAGGATTTCGGTACGGGGTTTGCCCGCGCTGTCGCGCGGCAACGCGTGCACAACCTGGATATGTTCCGGCGGCTTGACGCCCTTGGCCGACGACAACTCGCTGCGCAATTGCTTTTCGAGCGAGGTCCGGTCGGCTTCCACGAACGCATACAACCCGACACCGACGCGCCGGTCGGCGAAGGCGACAATGGCGGTATCGCGTACATCCGGGTTTTTCCGGATCAGGTCGATCAGGACCGGCGCGTCGTTGACCAGCCGCCGGCCGCCGCCTTCACGGTCGGTGAAGTTGAACAGGCCGCGAGTGACCGCCTGGTAGATTTTCTTGCCGGTCTTGAGCCAGACGCTGGCGACCGCCGACTTTTTCGCAAGAACCTTGCGCTCGCTCGGCGTCAGTGCTTCCGGCGCGTAGCTGCGCTTGTGTTTCAGGAGATGCCGCAGATCCTCGTAGGCCGCGATCCGAAACAGCCGGCTGCGGCTCTTGAAGCAGGCGGCGAGTTGGAAATCGGTGACGTAGGCGCGGCCGTCGGTGCCGCGCAGCCAGTTCTGTTCCTTGGCGAGATCGTTATGGCAGATGCCGGCGCGGTGCAGCCGGCGCAGCGCCGCTTTGGCGGAGCGGAAATAGGCGACGTCGCCGTGCGGTTTCGCCAAATGAAGTGCGACGCCGTCGATGAAGCCGCGCACCAGCGCGCGCTTTCCCGCCCATAGCAGCCTTGGACCGACATCGAGGTCGCGCGCCAGCGCCAGCGCGCGGCGTTCGCGCGCAAACAGGTGAAGCGCCAGCGCAAAGGACCATGGCGGCACCTGGTCGAGCCGGCGCAGCACCGCATCGACTTCGCCGTCACCATCGCGAAAACGGCCGCGCTCGACGGTCGAAAACACGTCGCGCTTCAGCAATACGCCTTCGGTCCATCGCGCCGACAATACCGCGGCGTCATCCCGGGGTAAGCTCATGATGTTACGCCGCCGCCGCTACGCGCAAGTGATCGGCGATCCAGCGATCGAGATCGGCAAGCGCGCGGGCGCTCATCGCCTGCTTCTTGGCGACCGTCTTCTCGTTGCCCCGCAGCCGCGTGCCGTCGGGCTTTTTGGTCGGCGGCGTGGCGAGCGGCGGAAACAGGCCGAAGTTGATGTTCATCGGCTGGAACGAGCGCGGCCCGGCGTCGACGGTTTCGATGTGACCACCGGTGATGTGGCCGAGCAGCGAGCCCAATGCCGTGGTTGATGGCGGCGGCGCCAGCTGCTGCGCGCGGGCGTTGGCCGCGGCGTAGAGGCCGGCGATCAATCCAATGCTGGCGGATTCCACATAGCCTTCGCAGCCGGTCATCTGTCCGGCAAACCGCAGCCGCGGCTGCGCGCGAAGGCGCAATTGCTGATCTAAAAGCTTCGGCGAATTCAGAAAAGTGTTGCGATGCAGGCCGCCGAGCCGGGCGAATTCGGCGTTCTCGAGGCCTGGAATGGTGCGGAATACGCGCTGCTGCGCGCCGTGCTTCAGCTTGGTCTGGAAGCCGACGATGTTGTAGAGGGTGCCGAGCTTGTTGTCCTGGCGCAGCTGCACGATGGCGTAGGGTTTTATGGTCGGATCTCTCGGATTGGTCAGCCCGACCGGCTTCATCGGCCCGTGCCGCAGCGTCTCGCGCCCGCGTTCGGCCATCACCTCGACCGGCAGGCAGCCGTCGAAATAGGGCGTACTGGTCTCCCAGTCCTTGAAATCGACCTTCTCGCCGGCCAGCAGCGCGTCGACGAAAGCGTCGTATTGCTCTTTCGTCATCGGGCAGTTGATGTAATCGGCGCCGGAGCCGCCGGGCCCGACCTTGTCGTAGCGCGACTGAAACCACGCCACCGACATGTCGATGGATTCCTTGTGCACGATCGGCGCAATCGCATCGAAGAACGCCAGCGCGCTCTCGTCGGTGAGCTGGCGGACCGCGTCCGCCAGTGGCGCCGAGGTGAGGGGGCCGGTGGCGACGATGACATTGCCCCATTCGGCAGGCGGCAGGCCGGCGATTTCGGCGCGGTCGATCTCGATCAGGGGATGATCCGCGAGCGCCTTGGTGACGGCCGAGGAAAATCCGTCGCGGTCGACCGCCAGCGCCCCGCCGGCCGGCACCTGGTTGGCGTCAGCGGCGCGCATGATCAGCGAGCCCAGCCGGCGCATTTCGGCGTGCAGCAGGCCAACCGCATTGTTGGCGGCATCATCGGAGCGGAACGAATTGGAGCAGACGAGTTCGGCAAGGCCCTCGGTGCGATGCGCCTCGGTCATCCGGTGCGGACGCATCTCGTGCAGGACCACGGCAATGCCGGCATTGGCGATCTGCCAGGCGGCTTCCGAGCCGGCGAGGCCAGCGCCGATCACGTGCACGGTTTCGGTTGGCGATTTCTGAGCAGTCATGGGCGGAGGGTTAGCGCGTTTTCTCGCCAAGTGCACCTGCGCCAACCGCCGCGAAGCTTATTCTTTCTGACGCGTTTTCTTTTACACGAACCGGTGCTCACCCTGGATCAAGTCCGGGGCAGGCCTTCGCTGGAAAACGCCACACCCTGGATGCGACAACGCCCGCAGCGAGGCGGGCGTTATCCGTCAACAGGCAGCTGACGAGCGATCAGCCGTTATAGTTCCCGGCTGCAACGCGCGGAATGTCCGAGCGATCGAGGCCGATATCGGCCAATTCGCGATCGCTGAGCTGGGACAATTCGCTGACATTGCGCTGATAGTCCCGGAACGCCTGGATCATGCGGATGAGCGAGAGCAACATGGTAGTCTCCTTGTAGTTCTGATTCAGCCTTTGGAGGAAAGCCTCATCGTTGAAATGAATATAGGGCGGCATACCGCACTGCAGAAGTTCCAATGTTGCGATGCAGCTAAGTCCGAAACGCATAGCGCTGGTGAGGATCGATTAACCTTTCGGCATGGCTGCCCGATTGATCGGCTCAAGGGGCTGATCTCTGCTCCGGAGAGACGAAAAAGCCCGTAGAATCACGGTATTGTTGCAATCGCGAGACAACGATTACCGAACGGACAAGTGATTATTCGATAGCCGAAAATCAAGATCGATCCAGTCGGCTGCCGGTGCAAGCGAGCAGTTCTGACGGAATCTGCATGCGTGATTCGCATGCGATTGTCGTTATATAAGTGAATCATTGATCATTACTTTATCGATGGCCTGCTCAGGAGCATCAGTGCGGCCACGCCTTTGGTTCCGCGCGTATCTCCGCCATTTTCTCATCCCAGCGGACCATCGCAACCGCAGAGATATTTTCGACAAGCGTCGTCGTCGCTGATGGTTGTATTGGAGCGCCGGCGGCGTTGCGGCGGTCGCGGCGCTTCGGTCGTTGGTCGCCGCGACGCGCGTGATGTGCCGATAATCTTTTTGTGCGCACGCGAAGCGCATGAACAGCGCGCGCTCTGCAAGGGAAGCCGATCTATCAGTGGGTGCGATCGACGTGCGACTCGCGACGCCCGCGATTCCTTACCAACGCGTAATGAAAAAGCGCCGTTGCGCATGCGGCTTTGCGCGCGGCGCCGATCACATTTCTATCGCATGAAATTCATTCCGGAACGGTGCCGTGATCAGCGAAAAATGATTTCGCAGATTCCGGCAATGACGCCGGCGTTTGTTCAAGAAAAACAGAAAATGGAAAGTAACATGCTCAATAAATTGCTCGGAGCGGCCGCAATGGTCGCCGCTGCTTACGCAGTTGTCCCCGCCAACGCCGCCAAGATGGGTGGCGGCTGCAGCGGACCGAACCTCGCCAAAACCGAATCCATGATCGACACCATGGCTGATGGTGAAGGCAAGATCATGGCCCAGAAGGAAATCGCGATGGCTCAGGACGCGATGCTCAGCGGCAAGATGGGTGCATGCGGCATGCACCTGAACAAGGCGATGCACGCCGGCATTGCGAAGTAATCCGTCGCACGCGAAGGGGCCGGTTGCTTTGCGATCGGCCCTCTCATTGGTCTGATTGTCTAGGGCGCGTGCGCGAGCTGGGTCGCGAAATAGCCGATGGTCCTGGCATAGACCTCGCTCTTGTTCCATTGCTGGATCACCGCAAAATTGGCACTTCCGGGCTCCCAGTTCTTGCCGCGCTGCCAGCCGTAGCTGGCGAGAAAATTCGCGGTCGATGCCAGCACATCGGACGCACTCCGCAGCAAATCGCGGCGGCCATTGCCGTCGAAATCGACTGCATATTTCATGTAGGACGAGGGCATGAACTGGGTCTGGCCGATTTCACCGGCCCATGCGCCGCGCATTTCCTGCGGCGCGAGATCGCCGCGTTCGACAATACGCAAGGCGTCCATCAATTCGGCCTTGAACATGTCGGAACGCCGGCAGTCATAAGCCAACGTCGCCAGCGAACGCAGGGTCGGGAATTTCCCGGTGTTGGCGCCGAAATCGGTTTCCAGGCCCCAGATCGCCACCAGCACTTCGGCGGGCACGCCATAACTCTCTTCGATGCGCACAAGCACCGAGCCATACTGCTTGAGCATGTTGGACCCGCGGGTAAGCCGGGGCGGGACCATGCGGCCGGAAAACTGTTCGAAGGTCTGATTGAACACAGCCTGTGAATGGTCGCGCGCAAGGATGGCCTTGTCGAGGGTGACGCCGGTCAGTCCGGCTTGAATCGCGGGCTGCGATATTCCCTTGGATGCGGCTTCCTTCTTGAAGTCCTCGAGCCAGGCTTCGAATGTGCCGGTGCCGCAGGGCGCCGCAAGCGCCGGCGCCGCCGAGGCCGCAAGCAACGCACCCAGCGCAAAAGCGCCGAGGGAAAAGCGAGAGGTCATTTGGTCGTTCACTCCGAAGTCGATTCGCTATCGACGTTAATACCGGAACCAGACCAAATGTTCGCGGCAACCGCGGCCAAAACAAGGCTTCTAGTTCCACCTCAACGCCGCGAATGCGCCGCAGCATCGACGCCCAATTCGTGGGCAGCCTGATGGGATCAGGATCGGCGCATGCCAAACCGCCGGTTCGCAATCAACCGGCAGTCTGACTGAGAGCGCGCGCCTAAGGCTTATGCCCCACCTCTGCGCCGCCACGGAAACAGGTTGGCCGGGAAGTCTGCGGCCGGCTTACGTTCCCGCGGCGGGCGCGGCGGCAGCGGCTGCGGATTGAGTTCGGGCTCAATCACTTCCCGATAGAGATGCCAGGTGGCGTGGCCGAGCAGCGGAATCACGATCGCAAGGCCAAGGAAGAACGGCAGCGATCCCGCAACCAGCAGCACCGCGACGATCAGCCCCCAGACGGTCATCGGCCATGGATTTTTGGCGACCGCGCGCATCGACGTCACCATGGCATCGCCCGCGCCGGCATGTCGATCGAGCATCAGCGGGAACGAAACGACGCTGATACAAAGCGCGACCAGCGCGAACAGGAAGCCGACGCCGCAGCCCGCCACGATCAGCCACCAGCCTTGCGGCGTGGTGAGCACGCGCTCTGCAAAATCCGGAATTCCCGCCGCGGTCTCGTAACCGAATGCGGCGATGTAAATGGCTTGGGCGGTAGCGATCCAGGTCACGAACAGGGCAAACAAGAGCACGCCGAGCCCGAGCATTGCGCCGAATGAGGGTGACCGGAACACGTCGATCGCGTTCCACGCGGACGCTTCTTCTCCGTTCTCGCGACGGCGGCTCAATTCATAAAGGCCGAGTGCTGCGAACGGGCCGAGCAGGGCGAATCCGGCGGCCAGCGGAAAAAGCAGCGGCAGCACGGCATAACCGAGTACCGTGCGCGCGATCACCAATCCGAGCACGGGGTAGATCACGCACAGGATGACGGCGTGGCTTGGCACCGCCTGGAAATCCTCCCAGCCGAGTTGTAGGGCGCGGTGCAGGTCGGAAAGGCCGATGGTTCGGATGACCGGCGCAGCCGCGGCATCTTGTCCGGTCTGCGTCAGTGATGTGACATTGCCTTGAATTTGAGTGGCCATGGTCGTCGTCTCCCTTCGGCGGCCGCATTTTGCACGCGCGAGAGGCGCACAAACGTGCCGTTTCTCGAATTGATCACGATCAGGCCAGGCGCGAAGACAGGAAAGTGGAACGGGCCATGTCGCGAACTGAGTGAGCAGCGTACTCCCAAACCGGGACAGAAGCACTCACGCTTCGGTGAATGTCGCATTGGCAAGTCTCGAAGCGGTAGGTAAACTCGAAACGCGATCCCGGTCAGGCTGCCGGTAAAAAAAGTGCCGCACGAGAATCACCCCATCTTCAAGTCCACCGGGGGCGAACGATGAGCATTTTCGGAAAAATCATGAGCGCGATCTTTGGCAGCGCGGCTACCGCAGCGCCCGGTGGCGGCGGTGCGGCGGCAGCACCTGCTGGCGGATCCACCGGAGGATCGCCGTCCGCGGAACCAGCTGCAGCACCTGCACAAACCGTCGACGTTGCTCCCATCCTGGACAAGGCGGTCGCCGCCAAGGGCGAGAAGCTGGAATGGCGCACCTCGATCGTCGACCTGATGAAGGCGCTTGACATCGATTCGAGCTTTGCCGCGCGCAAGGAGCTGGCCAAGGAGCTCGGCTATACCGGCGACAGCAACGATTCGGCGAGCATGAACATCTGGCTGCACAAGCAGGTGATGACGAAGCTCGCCGCAAACGGCGGCAAGCTGCCGCCGGAAATCAAGCATTGATCTGATTGCTCCAAAGTCGAACGAGGGCCCGCGTTGTCGCGGGCCTTTTTCGTTGCTAAACCGCTCAACAGGAACTCGCGCAAGAATCAAGAATAATGAACAAGGAGAATGCTCGTGAATACAGTAGACCGAAGGGCGGTTTTGGCGACCGGCGTGCTGGCGCTGGCAGGTGCCGCAACGCAAAGCGCACCTGCAAAGGCGCAAGCCGGCCCGAAGGCGATGTTTCCGGTTCCGGCGACGACTATCCCGATTGTCGGCGAGACCGATGTGTTTCAGGTCCGTCGCATCTATTGCATCGGGCGCAATTATGCCGCGCACGCGATCGAGCGCGGCTCCGATCCGACCCGCGAGCCGCCGTTCTTCTTCCAGAAGCCAACCGACGCGATCCAGAACGTGGCGGTCGGCACTGTCGCCGATCATCCCTATCCATCGCTGACCAAGAACTATCACCATGAGGTCGAGCTGGTGGCCGCGCTGAAATCGGGCGGCGCCAATATTCCAGCCGAGAAGGCGCTTGAGCATGTCTATGGCTACGCGCTCGGTCTCGATATGACCCGGCGCGACCTGCAAAACGGCATGGCGGCGGAAAAGAAGCCGTGGGAAATCGGCAAGAGTTTTGACCATGCCGCCGTGATCGGCCCGATCCACCCCGCGACCAGGACCGGCCATTTCACCAAGGGCGCGATCTCGCTTGCGATCAACGGCACCGTCAAGCAGAGCTCGGACCTGCAGAACATGATCTGGAGCGTGGCCGAGCAGATCGCCAAATTGTCCGAAGCATTCGAGCTGAAGGCCGGAGACATCATCTATTCCGGCACGCCGGAAAATGTCGGTCCGGTCGTGAAGGGCGATGTGCTGTTGTGCAAGCTCGAAGGCCTGCCGGACATGTCGATCAGGATTACGTAAGTACCTCAGCATCATTCCGGGTCCGTGCTGCTGCGCGCCCCGGAATGACGGCGGGTAAGATCGATTACGCGGTCAGATCCGCAAACTCCGGATGCTTGCGCAGATAATCCACCACGAAGCCGCAGCCGGCGATCACCTTGCGCCCGTCGGCGCGGATCAATTCCAGCGCGCCCTTGACCAGTTCCGAGGCGATGCCGCGGCCGCGCAGCGCGCGCGGGGTTTCGGTATGGGTGATGATGACGGCTGCCGGCGTCAGGCGGTAATTCGCAAATGCCACGGTGCCTTCGACATCGAGTTCGAAGCGGTTTTGGGTCTTGTTGTCGCGGACAGATTCGGTCGCCATGCCCTTGCTTTCGGTGAGAGGTCTTCTTCATCCATCTAGGCTTTCGAACCCGCCCGGGCAACAAAGCGCTGGAGATCAATCCCGGCCCACGCGCGATGGGCTGCAGCAGCTCGGCGCCGCGCAATAGACGGCAAAATCGCGGCCGGCGGGCCTTGCAAGCGGTCACACTTTACCTACGTCTTCTGCAAGACATACGCCCCCGAAGCGGCCGAATGGTCGTTTGATATCGGAGTGTCATGATCGCCGGCCGCTGACGTATGCCTCTTTTCAAACGGAGGTCTACCATGTCGGATTTTCGCTTCTTCAGTACGCATCGACCGTGGGAGGACTGGTTCGGCATGCTGCTTGGCGTGCTGATCCTGATCTCGCCATGGTTTCCGATGCAGGCCAGCCAAGAGATCGTCGATGCCGAACGTAGCCACATGATCCTCAATGCGTTTGTGGTCGGCATGCTGGTCTTTGGTGTCGCTCAACTCGAATATGTCGCACTGCAGCGATGGGAGGAGGCGGCGGCTATCGTGCTAGGTCTGTGGCTGATCGCTTCACCCTTCATCTTCGGCTATTCCGCCGACACCATGCTCCGGTTTTGGCACGCGACCCTCGGCGGATTGGTGGTTTTGCTGGGTGCGCTACAGCTATGGCAGGACTGGCGCCTGAGCGATCGGGAACTCGCCGAGCATTCGCAGTAGCTCCTTGCGACTGGACCTGCCGGTTTGCTGTTGGCCGGCAGGTCATCCGTTGACCGGCCATCCTCTAGTTCTTGAGCGACCCCGCCAGCATGCCGCGGATTGACCATGGCTCGCCGTCGCTGGCACCCTTGATATCGTCGATCTTCCAGTCGCCGGCGTCGCGCACGAAATCGTAGCGCACGGTCTGATCGGCGGGCTTGCGCGGCGGCGCGTTGCGGCCGGTGATGGTGACGGCGATGACTGCCTTTTCCGCCTTCCGGCTCGTAGCCACCACCTTGAACGATTTGACGTCCGGCTCCTGCGAGTTGGTGACGGGATCAAAGTCAACGGGGCCGACGTCGCCCTTCGGCGTGTGGGCATCGGCCTTGGCCCATAACGCGACCAGTGATTTCGACAAATATTTTGCCTTTGCCGCCTTGTTCTCGATCACGAAGGCACCGCCGCCATCGCCTTTGCCCTTGGCGGCGAGGGTGTAGATCGCGGTGACGATGGCAACGGGATCGCTCGCGGTGGGCGGTGCCGCCAATGCCCGGCGTGACGAAACGTTGGCGAATAGCCCGGCGGTCGCGGTGAAAATCAGTTGTCGACGGCTAACCATGGAAGTCCTCAAATCGGGTGCGTGCTTATAGACGGGGATGCGTGCCTGCATCATGGTGATAGCGGCGAATCCGTCGCCGGGAGGCTGCCATGGCCAATGAAAAGGGCCCCAACATCAAGAAGAAGCAGAAATGCAAGAATTGCGAGGGCAAGGGCCTCCTGAAGAAGGGCGACAAGGTGGTGAAGTGCCAGCGCTGCAAAGGAACCGGGCTGCGCTAGGCGCTGTCCGGCGAGGTCCTGCGGGCGCTACTTCTTCGCCCGGCGCTTCGCTGTTTTTCCGGCTTTCGCGGTTTTCCTCGCTTTCCTGGTTGGCGCCTTTTTCTTCTTCGGCAACGGCTTCGGTTTGGTCGGGTGCTTCGCCCGGTCGATCATGAACGAGCGGAACTGCTCTACCGCAAGCTGCGCTTCATCCCTCGGGGTGCGCGCCGCCGACCGCGTCATCATTGCAGTGCGGACGCTCGGCTCGCTGATTTGCGCTGCAAGATGATGCCCGAGCTCGATCATCGATCTCTGATTGTCCGATAGCTCGGTGCTTTCCGGCGTCGCGTGCAGCGTCGGGATGTTCGATTTCGGCAACAGATTGTAGGTCTGCCGCGGCGTCTTGCGCAGATATTTGGCGAACGTATTCGTGCTGGCCGAACCAACGCGATCGCCGAGCAGATTGGTCAGGTTCCACTTGTCGAGCAGGAATTTCAGCAGGCTGGTGTGATCGAAGGTATCGTTGATGACGCCCTGATCCAGCCACGGCGACAGCAGGATGGTGGGCACCCGCAGGCCGAGCCTGTCGAACTTGAATCCGGTTGCATCGGTCCGGTTGTCGGGGCGTATCGCGGCCGGCGGATCGACGTGGTCGTAGAAGCCGCCATGCTCATCGTAGGTGATGACCAGCAGCGAGCGCTGCCACAGCGCATCGTTGCCGCGCAGCGCATTGTACACGTCAAAGATCAGTTGCTCGCCGCGAAACATATCTGACAGCGGGTGCTGATCGTTTTGCGAGACCTTGTCCCACGGAAACGTCCCGTAGTTCGGCTCGATGAAGCAGTATTGCGGGAAATCCGCCTCGGCGCCCTGAGCGGCGAGATAGAAATACCGCATCGGGTCGACCCAGGGCGCGTGCTTCAGAACAAGCGTCTGGGACACATCGCCGTCGCCGTAATAGATCTTCCAGGAGATGCCGTTGTCGCCGAGCAGATCATACAGCGTCCACTGGTCCCAATTATTGCCGATGCTGTTGGTGGTGTAGCCGAGCGAGGTCCCGGTGTGCACGAAGACGCGATTGGGCCATGTCGGCCCCGGCATCGACGAAAACCAGCGGTCGCAAACCGTGTACTGCTTGGCCAGCGTATGCAGATTGGGAAGTACGCCGTCGTCGTAGTAGCCCATGATCTCCTGGCGCTGCATCCAGTCCGTCGCGGGATAGGTGGTGGCGAAATCGGCTACGAAGCCGAGGTTAGGACCCTGCTGCTGGTTGGCCACATTCGGGTACTCGTGCATCGGATCGGGCGTAACGGTGCGCGCGATCGTCGGCTGCATGACGTGCCGGATCGGCGGCTTCGTTGTCGGACTGGTATCGTCGTTCCAGTGATTGGCCGCGGTGCCCTTGATGCCGCCGCCGCCAATCCGTTCCGGAAATAACGCGCCGAGCATCCGGTCGAAGGAGTTGTTCTCCAGCATCAAAACGATGATGTGGTCGAGCGATGCCATGGATGCCTCCCTGTCGCCGGTTGTGGACAAGGCTAATGCGCCGATCCCGGAAGCACAACTGAAAATGGTTGTGGTGGCGCGGGCACTACTTCGACAGTGACCGCGCATGCGCGCATCCCGGCGACGCCATTCGCGTGCGAAATGCCGCAGCGAACCGGGGTTCCGGCGGCCCTTGCCGAACCCGGCGCGATGACGATAAACCAGAGCCGGAAAACCCGGTTTGGGCGATTTCAACAAGCCCCGTTTGAGAAGAGGAAACATCCATGAAACTCGTGCTGACCTTGCTCGGCGTCGTCCTGCTTGTTGTGGCCGCGGTCTATTTCGTGCTGCCTGCCGACCAGTTGCCGAGCTTCTTTCCCGGCCATGAGGCGGGCGTGACGCGGATGCACACCAAGCACGGGATTGTCGCTGGAATCGCCGGCCTGGTGCTGCTGGCGGCCGGCGTCTGGATGGGACGCAAATGAGCGGCGGGCCAGCCGTCACCGCGGCGGCGCCGCGCGGCGGCCTGGCGCGGATGTCGCGCCGGGTGATGAATCTCGCGTATCTCGTGACGCAAAACGCGCGACGGCATGGCGACCGCATTGGCTTCGTCTGGGGCGAGCGATCCTGGACCTGGCGCGAGATCGACAGTCTGGTTTCGGCGCTGGCGGCGGCGCTGGCGGCGCGCGGTATCGTCAAGGGTGACCGCATCCTGGTTCATTCCAGGAATTGCGACGAGATGTTCTGGTCGATGTTCGCGGCGTTCCGGCTCGGCGCGGTCTGGGTGCCGACCAATTTCCGTCTGATGCCCGACGAGGTCGCCTATCTCGCTACCGTCTCCGGTGCCAAGGCGTTTTTGTGCCATGGCGATTTTCCCGATCACGCTGCAGGGGTCGCCAACCCCGCGCTCGAATTCATCTGGCGGATCGGCGAGGGCGCCTTCGGCGAGCAATCCGTCAGCGACGCCATCGCGGCGTACGCGGGCGCCAAGGCTGAAAACACCGCGGTCGACTGCGACGATCCCTGCTGGTTCTTCTTCACATCGGGCACCACCGGGCGCTCCAAGGCGGCGGTGCTGACCCACGGCCAGATGGCCTTCGTCGTCACCAACCATCTCGCCGACCTGATGCCGGGCACCACCGAGCAGGATGCGTCGCTGGTGGTGGCGCCGCTGTCGCATGGCGCCGGCGTGCATCAGCTCGTGCAGGCCGCGCGCGGCGTGCCGACCATTCTGCTGCCATCGGAAAAATTCGATATCGCCGAGGCGTTCCGGCTGATCGAGAAACACCGCGTCAGCAACATTTTTACGGTGCCGACGATTTTGAAGATGATGGTCGAGCATCCCGCGGTTGACAAATACGATCACTCCTCGCTGCGCTTCATCATCTATGCCGGCGCGCCGATGTACCGAGAGGACCAGAAGGCCGCGCTGAACAAGCTCGGCGCGGTGCTGGTGCAATATTTCGGCCTTGGCGAAGTCACCGGCAATATCACGGTGCTGCCTCCCGGCTTGCACGATCCCGAGGACGGCCCGCATGCGCGGATCGGCACCTGCGGCTTCGAGCGCACGGGCATGCAGGTCTCGATCCAGGGCGACGACGGCCGCGAACTGAAGCCGTTCGAGACCGGCGAAATCTGCGTGATCGGTCCAGCCGTGTTCGCCGGCTACTATGATAACCCCGAGGCCAACGCAAAAGCGTTCCGCGACGGCTGGTTCCGCACCGGCGATCTCGGCCACATGGACGACGAGGGCTTTGTCTACATCACCGGACGTGCCTCCGACATGTACATTTCCGGCGGATCCAACATCTATCCGCGCGAGGTCGAGGAGAAGATATTGACCCATCCTGCGGTCGGCGAGGTGGCGGTGCTCGGCGTGCCCGATCCGTTCTGGGGTGAGGTCGGCGTCGCCGTTTGCGTCGCGCGCGAGGGGGCAAGTCCGGTGAGCGAAGCCGAACTGGCGGCGTTCCTGTCGCCAAAGGTGCCGCGCTACAAGATGCCGAAGCGCTTCTTCTTCTGGGACGCATTGCCGAAATCCGGTTACGGCAAGGTGCCGAAACGCCTGATCCGCGACGAGCTGGAAGCGCGCGGGCTTTTGGATGTCGTCGCCAAATCGACAGGCACGTGAGCGATGCGCAGCATCGCCCAGCCCGGGCCGCCCGCGGCCGAGCGCATCCAGTGGGTCGAGGCGCGCGGCCGCGCTTTCTCCTTCACGCTTGAAGCCGGCATCCCGTTGCTGGAAGCCGCGCGCCGCGGCTTTGCGGCGAATGGATTTGGCGGCGGCGTGCTGGATGCGAGAGGTGGGGCGCTCGGCCCGTTTGCCTATGTGATGCCGGCATTGTCCAAGGACGGCGCCAACGCGGCGTTCTACAGCGACACGTTCCGCCCCGACGGCGTCACCCGGCTGAAGCTCGCAGCGATGACGCTTGGCCAACGCGACGGCGCGCCGTTCTTCCATTGCCACGGGCTGTGGACGGAAGCCGATGGGCGCGTCAATGGCGGGCACATGCTGCCCGAGGAGACCTTTGTCGCCGAGCCGTTCGAGGTGAACGCCTTCGGTCTCGACGGCGCGGTCTTCACCGCTGAGCCCGATGCCGAGACCAACTTCAAATTGTTCGGGCCGGTGCCGAGCCCGCTCACAGATGCGAAAACCACCAGCCGCGCCTTCGCGCTGCGGCTGCGCCCGAACCAGGACTTTGCCTGCAGCCTGGAAACGTTTTGCCGCCGGCACGGCATCATCCACGCCCGGCTACATGGCGGGGTCGGCTCGACCATCGGCGCCTGCTTCACCGATGGCCACACCGTCGTGCCGTTCGCGACCGAGCTTGCGATCCGATCGGGCAGCGTCGCGCCGGGGCCCGACGGCACGCTGCACGCCGATCTTGACATCGCGCTGGTCGATTACCTCGGCGGCATAGCCGAGGGAAAACTGATACGCGGCGACAATCCGGTGCTGATGACGATGGAATTGGTGCTGGAAGTGCCGGGCGAGGAGGGAGCGTAGTAGAAGGGTCGTCATTGCGAGGAGCGTAAGCGACGAAGCAATCCATTTTTTCGTTGCGCGGCGCTATGGATTGCTTCGATTCGCTCGCAATGACGGTGCCCAAATTGCAAATGTGAGTCCGCGTTCTCGTGGCGCGATGCGCCCGAGCTTTGCATCTTCGATGACCCTCCTAGAGAACAGAGGGCGCAGGGAAGACCGGGTGCGCGCTGCACCCGCGGTCTCGTGTGCAAGGTTGCACAAAGAAATGCGCACACGAGCATACAGGTTCAGCGGAAACACTCCGGCCTTCCCCGCGCAATGGTTTTACGGCTTACTTCGCGCTCTCCCCGGTGACCGGCTTTCTTGCCACCGTCACTTGCGGATCGCTCCACAAGCTTGACGCCAGCATCGGGGCGCCAGGACCACACGACTTCGCCGTCCGCCTCGGCCACGCTCGTCAGTCGCAGCTTCCGCGTCCACCGCATCTCACCGCGCGTTCGTGACGACTCGCGATCCGCCCCTCCGTGGGTGAGACGCGCCGAGCTAAACCACTGATTTGCCCGACACGTTAAGCGGAATATTTTGTCAGAAGGGCTGGACAGGCAAATTGTGCCAATGTTGGCTGATTTGCCCGTCGGGCAGAAAAATCAGCCGTTTCCGGCTTTCAGGGATTGACAAGTTCTTGATTTGTTCTTTAGCTGCGTCGCGTTTCGGCTAGTGGTTGAGTGACCCGGTCCTGGTGATTGACGAACGCGCATGGCGAGACGAAGCCGAACGATCAATCTGCCGGCGCCGTACCTCAAGCGCATCTGGCTCGAACCGTCGCGCGTCACCGACCGCGAAGCCTATCCGTTTTGTTTGCCGTTGCTGCGCGACGATTTCGAACTGAGTTTCGACCGGGCGATCACGATCATCGTCGGTGAAAACGGCACGGGCAAATCCACCTTGCTCGAAGGGATCGCGGTGCTCGCCGGCTATGATGAAGCCGGCGGCGGCAAGGGTTATATGCCGGTCGACCATTCCCAGGCGACCGAGGTAATGGGCGGCCGGCTTTCGAATGCACTCCGTGCAAGCTGGCTGCCGAAGATTACCAACGGCTGGTTCTTCCTCGCCGAGAGCTTCTTTTCCGTCGCGAGATATCTGGACGTGGCGGCGCGCGAAGTCGGTGAGCGAGGTCCTGACTTCCTCTCGCATTCGCACGGCGAAGGTTTTTTGCGTTTCTTCGAGGAGCGCTGCCAGCGGCAGGGCATCTTCATCTTCGACGAACCGGAATCCGCGCTGTCGCCCTCGCGCCAGATGGCGTTTCTTAAATTGATGCGGCGGATGGACAACATCGGCCATTGCCAGATCATCATGGCCACGCATTCGCCAATGCTGATGGCCTATCCCAACGCGCGGCTGTTGCGGCTGTCGAAGTATGGGCTTGAGCCGGTGACCGTCAAGGAGACCGACCACTACAAGGTCATGCGTGAGTTCTGCGATGATCAGGCGGGGTTTGTGGAGGCGGCGATCGAGGAGTGATCACCTGGCGATCGCTGACAAGTCTCATTTCATCTGATATCTTGGGATCGAAGGTGCCGAATGTCCGATCTCCTGACACGAATTACGATAGACCCTGACCGCATGCATGGCCGGCCATGCATTCGCGGCCTGCGTATTACCGTTGCGGATATTCTGGGCTTGCTGTCGGTTGGCCAGTCGCGAGAGGCGATCCTGCGAGAGTACCCATATCTCGAGAGCGAGGATATCGACGCAGCCTTGGCCTTTGCTGCCCGCTAGGCAGACCATCCCATCATTGCGGCGGAATAGGTCTTGCTCTTTCTCGTCGACGCTCAGCTTCCGCCCTCGCTGGCAGAGGCTCTGAGCGGCGCCGGCTGTGCGGCCGTGCACGTTGCCGACACCGACCTTGTGACCGCGACTGACCGGGAGGTTTGGGATGAAGCCGTTTCGCGCTCAGCCGTCCTGGTGACCAAAGATCGGGATTTCTCGCTTCTCCGCGCGGCGAAGAGCGACGGTCCTGCGATCTTGTGGATTAGGGTCGGCAACACGGATAACCGAAGCTTGATCGCGAAGATATTGCGCTCCTTGCCGGCAATTACCGCTGCCGTCGAACGAGGTGAAACGGTTATTGAGCTCGTCGGACTCTAGCATTACAGTTGCCGTTTTGCTTTGAAGTGGGCTCGCTGAGCGACCGCCTGATGAGCTCTACGCCAGAGTGACCATGCGATGATGTGTGCGGGTTGTATCCGCTTTCGCGCGAGCCTGACGGCAATGCGTCGGACTTCCTGGATCGACCATCGGATCAACGACGGCGTGGCTATGGTTTGACCCTTGCCGTGGTTCGGCGTTTGGTTTTTTTTGGCGCCGGCGGATTGGCGCGATGGCGGATCACCGCCATCATGGCGAAGGCGAGCATCACCATGGAAACGTGGCGATGCCAGCCGTGCCAGGATCTGCTCTCGTTGTGGTCGAGCCCGAACTCGTTCTTGGCGGTCTCGAAACTGTCCTCGATTGCCCACCGATGGCCTTCGACCCCCACCAGTGTTTCGATCGATGTTGCCGCTGGGCACCAGGTGGTGAAGAAGGCGAGATCGCCATCGGCGATACGACGACGGATCAGCAGACCGCGTGTCCAAAGGCCCGGATTTTCGTCGTTTGGTTCTCCGGCCAGGTCGGCCAATTCGAGATAGCACCAATCATGCAGCCGCGGTCCTTTGGTTCCGGCCCCTGCTGACAGGCGTTTCCAGTCGGACGCACGCCGCGTCAGGGCGATGTCGGCAGCCGTGCCGGCGACCGATCGACGCTTGCCCCAGGATCGAAATACATGCGCGCTGCTGACCCCCAGGACATAGCCTTTGCCTGCGCGACGCAGTTGCTGTTCAATGTCACCGACACCGTAGACCGTATCGCCTGCAACCCACTTGAACGGGACAGGCGCGGCTATGGCGCGTGCGATCATTCTCGTCGCAAGCTTTGGTTTGGTCGCAAAGCCGGTATCGGGGGGCACGTATGCGGCTTTCAGTCGATCTGAATCGTCGGTCCATTCCTTCGGAAGATACAGCGCGCGGTCGATGAACGCATGACCGTGGCACGAAACGTAGGCCGCGAAGACGCCGATCTGGCAGTTCGTGATCTTGCCCGCCGAACCAGTGTACTGACGCGCCACGCCGCACGACGCTTTGCCCTGTTTGAGAAAGCCGGTCTCATCGATCACGAGGACCGCGTCATCGTCCGCCAAATGCTCGATAACATAATCGCGGACGATATCGCGCAAGGCATCCGCATCCCAATCCCTGCGACCCAGGATCGCCTGTTGCCGCCATGGGCCAGGATCGCCAGCCGCCTCCGCGCGCATCCAACCAGTCTTGCGTTGCTCATCTCCAAGCAGACCTTCCAGAAACAAGCCAGCATTCTTCGCAACACGCTCTTGCCCGAACAATGGACGTATCCGCTTCTTGATCTCCCGAAGCGACGCCGCCCACAACGCAAGCGTCTCTTCAATCGACGCTGTCCGCGTCCACGATGTTCGAATCATGGTTGCCCATGGATTCAGAAAACCTCACAAAAGGCAACTGTATTGCTAGGCCGCAGGGCGACAACAGCGAAGCGTGTGACGACCGCGCGGCCGAGCGAAAGAGGCGGAACACGCTCCGCTATTCCGCCCTTGCAATAGCAAAACCGGTTATCGTTGGCGCATTCCTAATCCAGAGAGTGAGGCTGGCCATGGTCAAACCATTTCCGTCGAAGACCCACATCGGCAACCACCTGCTGCATCCCGAAACGCTGATGCTGAACTATGGCTACGATCCGCAACTGTCGGAAGGGGCCGTCAAAGCACCAGTGTTCCTGACATCGACCTTTGTGTTCAGGACCGCCGAAGACGGACAGGACTTTTTCGACTATGTCTCGGGTCGGCGCGAGCCTCCCGAGGGAATGGGCGCGGGCCTGGTTTACTCGCGGTTCAATCACCCCAACAGCGAGATCGTCGAGGACAGGCTCGCCGTCTACGAGCGCACGGAGAAATGCGCGCTGTTCTCGTCCGGCATGGCGGCGATTGCGACCACGATCCTCGCCTTCGTTCGCCCTGGCGACGTCATTCTGCACTCTCAACCGCTCTATGGCGGGACGGAAACCCTGTTGGCGAAGACGCTTGCGGGCCTTTCCATCGGCGCCGTGGGCTTCGCCGACGGCATCGATGAGGCCGCCGTCACGCTGGCGACGGAGGACGCCATGCGTAAGGGCCGGGTTGCGATGATTTTCATCGAAACCCCCGCAAATCCCACCAATGGTCTGGTCGACATCGCGATGGTCCGCCGGGTGGCCGAGACGATCGGCAAGGCGCAGGGGCACAGGCCGATTGTCGCCTGCGACAATACCTTGCTCGGGCCGGTGTTTCAGCGGCCCATCGAACACGGCGCGGATCTTTCCTTGTACTCGCTGACCAAATATATCGGCGGTCATTCCGACCTGATCGCGGGCGCAGCGCTCGGCTCAAAGGCCATCATGAAGGATATCAAGGCGCTGCGAGGCGCCATCGGCACCCAACTGGATCCCCATTCCTGCTGGATGATCAGCCGCTCGCTCGAAACCCTGAGCATCCGCATGGAAAAAGCCGACACAAATGCGCGGCTGGTGGCGGATTATTTGCGCGACCACGCCAAAGTGGCCAAGGTTCACTATCTTCCTCACCACGACGCGGCTTCGCCCGCCGGCCGGCTGTTCGCGCGGCAGTGCACCGGCGCGGGCTCCACATTCTCGTTCGACATTGTCGGCGGCCAGGCCGCCGCCTTCAAATTCCTGAACGCGCTGCAAATTTTCAAGCTGGCGGTGAGCCTGGGCGGCACCGAGTCGCTGGCCAGCCTGCCCGCAAGCATGACCCATTCCGGCGTTCCGGCTGACATCCGCCACAAAATAGGAATTCTCGACTCCACGATCCGGCTATCGATCGGCATCGAACACCCGTCCGATCTGATCGCGGATATCGCGCAGGCCTTGAACGAAGCGTAGCCGCAATCGCTGCGTGAGGGCCGTAGGGCGCAATAGCGTAGTGTATTGCGCCGCACGTGCTATAATGTCAGGGGACAAGAGAAACACAGGGAGGACGCCATGCATCATACCCTGGTGCCCAGCGATCGCGTCGAGCACGCGAACGTCTACGGGCGAGACGGCACAAAGCTCGGTACGATCGAGCGCCTGATGCTCGACAAGGTGAAAGGAACGGTCGCCTACGCCGTGATAAAGACCGGCGGGCTGCTCGCTAGCCACCACCATTATCCGGTGCGGTGGGACGGACTGAGGTTCGATCCCGCGTGTCAGGGCTACCAAACCGACCTGACGTTGGAGGATTTGCGCGAAGGCCCATGCGAACTCGATGACGACACCTTCGACTGGGGCGACCGCTCGCGCCCGCACCCGCACTACTGGACGGTTTAGGGCCGCTGGGCGCAATACCGCAGCCTATTGCGCCGAACGTGACGACGACGAAAGAGGCGGAATACGCTCCGCTATTCCGCCCTACGAACTGCGACACCGGCTCGTGCAGCAGCTCCAGCCTATTTCGCAGCAACTGGCGTTAGCTCGAAGACACGGCCGTATTTTGCCGCTTCGGCGAGGTCGCCGCGGCGGAGGGCAAGCCGTACCGAGTCGAGCTTGCTGACATCTGCAGGTGAAAGGTAAGGCGACCAAGCCGTGTCGTCGTCGATCAATTCGACAGGCACCTCGGCCGCATATTTGCCTTCGTGGATGAATTCTTTCGATGGTCGTGTCATGGCGTCCTGCGTTCAAAAAGTCCGGGGACCATCGTAATGGATCAGTCTGTCGGTGTGAACGAAAGAGGCGCAATACGCCGCGCTATTCCGCCCCACGAGCTACAGCGCTCTAAGCAAGCTAATGTTCAATACTTTTACGAATAAGTCCAAGCTCGGTATGAACAACAGCATGTAGCCTAGCAGCGAAAGTAAAATGCAGCCGCTTAGCCACAAGCGTCGTTTGACATTATTGCGGAAGAAATTCTCTATGAGCATCGACCGTAATAATCCCTCGTATCGGCTTTTCGCCTGCGTCCAATCGGCAGTGGTCTCGTCTCTTTGCGAACGGTCACCTTTGTGGCCCAGCGCCAAATTGAGAAATGCGTCATACTCAGCATCGTAATATTTTCCATGCAAAGTATGGTGTCCTTCATGCCTAATAAGACCATGAATATCGATATAAGCTGATACCGTGAAATGCTTTAGAGCATTCTCGACGTAATCGAATTGGTCGGTGCCGATTTTGAAAACGAACGGCCGACGAATTCTATATAGAATATTGGCTGATCCTAAGAAAATCAGTCCGAAGTAAATGAGCTTCAGCCGTGCAACGGGAGATAATCCAAAACCGAGGATATTTTCGTCGGCTAGTCTATTGAACGAAAGATGCTGTGAAACGGTGTCGTTGAACAAAATTAGGTAGCCAACAATAGGTATCGCCATTGCACATTTGGCAACCCATCCATCAAACAAGTAGAGGTAGTCTGACCAGCCATAGTTAGTTATAATCAAAAGCGCTCCATCTCATACGCCAATAGCTAGTCCATCTCTCAAGAGGTGGTCTCATACTAATTGAAAGCCCCTTACTCCGCCGCCTCACTCGCGCCCGCACTCTTCCGCGGCTTCCCGGCCGCCTTCTTCAGCACTGGCGCCAGAAATTTCCCCGTATAACTCCGCGGTGCCTTGACGATGTCCTCCGGCGGGCCCCAGGCGACGATTTCGCCGCCGCCGTCGCCGCCTTCGGGGCCGAGGTCGATCACCCAGTCGGCGGTCTTGATGACCTCGAGATTGTGCTCGATCACCACCACCGTGTTGCCCTGCGACACCAGCTCGTGCAGCACTTCCAGCAGTTTGGCGACGTCGTGAAAATGCAGTCCGGTGGTCGGCTCGTCGAGGATGTAGAGCGTGCGACCGGTGGCGCGCTTTGACAATTCCTTGGCCAGCTTGACGCGCTGGGCTTCGCCGCCGGACAAGGTCGTGGCCTGCTGGCCGACATGGATGTAATCCAGGCCGACGCGGTGCAGCGTCTTGAACGTTTCGCGGACGCGCGGCACCGCCTTGAAGAAGTCGGCGGCTTCCTCCACGGTCATGTCGAGCACGTCGGCGATGCTCTTGCCCTTGAACAGGACTTCGAGCGTCTCGCGGTTGTATCGTTTGCCCTTGCAGGTGTCGCAGGTGACGTAGACGTCGGGCAGAAAGTGCATTTCGATCTTGATGACGCCGTCGCCCTGGCAGGCCTCGCAGCGGCCGCCCTTAACGTTGAACGAGAACCGGCCGGGCTCGTAGCCGCGCGCCTTGGCTTCGGGCAAGCCGGCGAACCATTCGCGGATCGGCGTGAACGCGCCGGTATAGGTTGCGGGATTGGAGCGCGGGGTGCGTCCGATCGGCGACTGGTCGATGTCGATGATCTTGTCGATATGCTCCAGCCCCTCGATGCGGTCGTGGGGCGCGGCGCCCTCGCTGGCGTTGTTGAGCTTGCGCGCGATGGCCTTGTAGAGCGTATCGATCAGCAGCGTCGACTTGCCGCCGCCGGAGACGCCGGTGACGCAGGTGAACAGCCCGAGCGGAATTTCCGCCGAGACGTTTTTCAGGTTGTTGCCGCGCGCATTGATGACCTTGATGGTGCGGCGGTGGTTCGGCGGCTTGCGCTCGGGGATCGCGACCGACAGCTCGCCGGTGAGATATTTGCCGGTCAGCGATTTCGGATGGTTCATGATCTCGGCGGGCGTGCCCTGCGCGATGATATGGCCGCCATGCATGCCGGCGCCGGGGCCGATGTCGAGCACATGGTCGGCGAGGCGGATGGCGTCCTCGTCATGCTCGACCACGATCACGGTATTGCCGAGGTCGCGCAGCCGCTTCAGCGTTTCCAGCAGCCGCGCGTTGTCGCGCTGGTGCAGGCCGATCGAGGGCTCGTCCAGCACATAGAGCACGCCGGTCAGCCCCGAGCCGATCTGGGACGCCAGGCGGATGCGCTGGCTTTCGCCGCCGCTCAATGTGCCCGAGGCGCGCGACAGCGTCAGGTAGTTCAGGCCGACGTCGAGCAGGAACGACAGCCGCTCGCGGATCTCCTTCAGGACGCGGGCTGCGATCTCGTTCTGTTGCGCGTTGAGCGAGGCCGGCACGTTCTCGAACCACTCGCCGGCGCGGCGCACCGACAATTCGGAGATTTCGCCGATATGTTTTGCGCCGATCTTGACGCACAACGCCTCCGGCTTCAGCCGGTGGCCGTGGCAGGCCTCGCAGGGAACGTCGGAGAAATACTTTGCCAGCTCCTCGCGCGCCCATTCGCTTTCGGTCTCGCGGTAGCGGCGGTTGAGATTGGTGATGACGCCTTCGAACGGCTTTTTGGTGTCGTAGGAACGCACCCCGTCCTCATAGGAGAACTTGATCTCGTCGTCGCCGGAGCCGTGCAGCAGGGCTGCCTGCGTCTTCTTCGGCAGGTCCTTCCACTTGGTGTCGAGCGTGAACTTGTAGAATTTGCCGAGCGCGGTCAGCGTCTGGATGTAATAGGGCGAGGACGATTTGGCCCAGGGCGCGATGGCGCCCTTGCGCAAGGTCATCTCCTTGTCGGGGATGACCAAATCCTCGTCGATATGCTGCTCGACGCCGAGCCCGCCGCAGGCGGGGCAGGCGCCATAGGGATTGTTGAAGGAAAAGAGTCTGGGCTCGATCTCGGGAATCGTGAAGCCGGAAACCGGGCAGGCGAATTTTTCCGAAAACAAAATCCGCTCCGGCCCGCTCTTGTCGTGAATCTTGGCGGTCTTCTTGTCGGATTTCTTCTCGTCGGCCGCGGCCGCGGGCACGTCGGCGTATTCGATCACCGCCAGCCCTTCCGCGAGTTTTAGCGCGGTCTCAAAACTTTCCGCCAGGCGCTGGCCGATGTCCGGCCGCACCACGATGCGGTCGACGACGACGTCGATGTCATGCGGAAACTTCTTGTCGAGAACAGGCGCTTCGGCGAGTTCGTAGAACGTGCCGTCGATCTTGACCCGCTGAAACCCCTTCTTGAGATACTCGGCGAGCTCCTTCTTGTACTCGCCCTTGCGGCCGCGCACGACCGGGGCCAGCAGATAGAGTCTGGTGCCTTCGGGCAGCGCCAGCACGCGGTCGACCATCTGCGAGACGATCTGGCTTTCGATCGGCAGCCCCGTCGCGGGCGAGTAGGGCACGCCGACGCGCGCCCACAGCAGGCGCATGTAGTCGTAGATCTCGGTGACGGTGCCGACGGTGGAGCGCGGGTTTTTCGAGGTGGTTTTCTGCTCGATCGAGATTGCCGGAGACAAGCCGTCGATCTGGTCGACGTCGGGCTTCTGCATCATCTCCAGGAACTGGCGCGCATAGGCGGAGAGCGACTCGACGTAGCGCCGCTGGCCCTCGGCATAGATGGTGTCGAAGGCGAGCGAGGATTTGCCGGAGCCGGACAGCCCGGTGAACACCACGAGCTTGTCGCGGGGGATCTCGACATCAATGTTCTTGAGATTGTGTTCGCGCGCGCCGCGGATCGTGATCGCGCGCGTCGAGGAGGCGTTTTGTTGGCGCTTCGCCCTGAGCACTTCATCCATATCGGCAATTCCAGGCGCGCGTCGGGCGCCGCTTTAGGGCGCGCATCGCGGGAAATCCGCCAACAAGCGCCGATGGGGTGATGCTGGGAACGTAGGAAGAACGCCGGGTGATTTCCAGTACTCTCGGCGAATCATCAACGGTTTGTTGCGAAGCGGGTTGCAGTGGCGGCACGTGGCAGCAGTTCGGCGGCATCAAAACAAAAAGGCCGGCGCGAGGCCGGCCTTTTCCAGTCGCAAGGCCCGCTGGCTGCGACGATCAGTATTTGGCGATGACCGGACCGCCAAAGCGGTAGCTGACCCGGACCGTGCCCATGTCGACGTCCTGGCGGATGTTGTCGCTGCGGGTGACGGCAATGGCCGTGACCGGGAACGTAACGTTGCGGTTGCCCATGAACAGATGGTCGTATTCAAAGCCAACGGACCAGTCCGGTGCGAAGCTGAATTCAATCCCGGTTCCGATCGCACCACCCCAACGGGTTTCGGTGGTCTGATTGAACACGACACCGGTTGCCGTGAAGGCGCTGGTGTATTTGTTGTCGGTCACCGCAGCGCCGCCCTTCAGGTACCAGAGCACGTTGTTCCAGGCGTAGCCGACCTGGCCGGTGAACAGGCCGATGGCGTCGACCTTGGTCTGGTTGGTGTAGGGGATCACCGCCGTCAGGCTTGCGCTCGATCCCTTCAGGTCGGCCCAATCGCCCTGGGCTTCGACGCCGAACACCCAGCCGGCCGATTGCCAGCGATAACCAATCTGGCCGCCGGCAAGGCCGCCCGTCGCGCTGTGACAGCCCTCGGAATTCGGGGTCACCGCAGCGCCTGCAACGCTGGTGATGGTCAGGCAGTCGCGGCTCGATGCGCCGCCGCCGTTGAGGCCAATGTAAAGGCCGCTCCAGTCATACGCCGCGGGGATCATCGCGGGCGCTTTGACATAGGGCCGCGCAGCCAGATCTGCCGCGAGCGCGGGCGCCGCTGCCAATGTCGCCAAGCCGAACCCCGCCACCAGAACGTTTCGTATCATTTTCATTCCCCTGCGATTCCCGTTCGCGTCTTTTGGTCCCAGCGCATCGCCAAGCGAACGCGTGAGATCGAAAAATTCTAGCTCAACGGGTGCGAAAAGGCCGTCACCGAAAAACCACATCCGTGGCAAAACGCCTCATTCGGGACAAGCGTACGCCACATCTGCGCGCTGTCGAAGTTCGATCGAAGCACGAGGCGTGCAAACAACGGTGCGTACAAACAACGATGCGTACAAACAACCAGTCACGCAAACAAAAAGGCCGGCGCTAGGCCGGCCTTCTCGTCTCGAATTCTGGCGCGTTGCGAAGATCAGTACTTCGCGACGACCGGGCCACCCCAGCGGTAGTTGACGCGGACGGTGACGAGATCGACGTCCTGACGGATGCGGTCGGTGCTGAACAGGGTGCCAGCAACACCGGCGACGCCGTTGTTGAGGAAGGTGGTGGTCTTGTCCTGCATGAACAAATGATCGTATTCGAACGCAGCCGACCAGTTCGGAGCAAAGCCGTATTCAACGCCGACGCCGACCGTGCCACCCCAGCGGGTTTGGTCGTTGGCGTCGGATACCAGTAGGTTGGTGCCGGTTGCGAACGAACGGAAACGATCCGAAGTCACGGCAGCGCCGCCCTTCAGGTAGAACAGCGCGTTGTTGGCGGCGTAACCGACCTGACCGGTGAACAGGCCGAACGCGTCGATCCGCGACTCGTTTCTGAAGAGCGGGAAGGCCAGGCTGACATTGCTGCCCTTGAAGTCGGCCCAGTTGCCCTGCGCTTCAACGCCGAACACCCAGGTGCCGGCCTGCCAGCGATAACCGATCTGACCGCCGGCGGTGCCGCCGGTCGCGTCATGGCAACCTTCGGCGGCGAGGAACGTGCCACCGGGCGTCGTGAAGTCCCAGCACTTGTGGCTCGAACCCCAACCACCGTTGGCACCGATGTAGAAACCGCTCCAGTCATATACCAGAGCGATCGGCGCCGGCGGCGCCTTGGTGTAAGGACGTGCGGCAAGGTCAGCAGCGGCTGCGGGAGCAGCCAGCGCCATCAGAGCAACCGTACCAAGCAAAAACTTTTTCATTGCATAATCTCCAGCTCTTGGATCGCTTATCGTTGGTCCCGAAGCGTTTCAATTTGTGACGCGAGCGCCTCGTCTGTGCTCAGGTCATACCCCGATTCAGCCGGAAATGCCGTCTCCGAAATGCAACACTCGCCGACGAAGTGAAGGCTCCGCAAGTTAGTGAATTGTTTAGGGTATTCGGGCCGGGCCCGACGCAACCGGGTTCTATTTTGGGTTCCCGGGTGCCGAAATACCGCCAGTTCCCGACTTCTGCGGATTGCAAGGAACAAAACTGGAACATTCTGCCGGGTGATGCTATATGTGGATAACCGGGGGATTGCCGCGGGATCGCCAAGCGTGCCGTGGCTGCGAGCGTATAGGGTCGCTTTCAAATATCCCAAGGCAGATAGCGAAGTCCGAAGCGACGGCCGGTGTTCGGCCAGTCCGGTAATTTTGAGTGGAGAGCAGCGATGGCGGGAAGCGTAAACAAGGTGATTCTGGTCGGTAACCTCGGCAAGGATCCGGAAATCCGGCGGACC
This sequence comes from Bradyrhizobium erythrophlei, assembly GCA_900129675.1. GTDB lineage: Bacteria > Pseudomonadota > Alphaproteobacteria > Rhizobiales > Xanthobacteraceae > Bradyrhizobium > Bradyrhizobium erythrophlei_A. Next base: position 7,389,728 of record FSRD01000001.1, read on the forward strand.
CAGGATGGCCGGCCGATCGCCAATCTGAGCATCGCGACGTCGGAAACCTGGCGTGACAAGGCGACCGGCGAACGCAAGGAAAAGACCGAGTGGCATCGCGTCGTGATTTTTTCCGAACCGCTGTGCAAGATTGTCGAGCAGTATCTGAAAAAGGGCGCCAAGGTTTACATCGAGGGCGCGCTGCAGACCCGCAAATGGACCGACCAGAGCGGCGTCGAGAAATACTCGACCGAGGTGGTGCTGCAGGGCTTCAACTCGACGCTGACCATGCTCGATGGCCGCAGCGGCGGCGGTGGCGGCAGTTTCGGGCCGGATGAGTCGGGCGGCGATTTTGGTGCGGGCGGGCCATCGAGTTCCGCGCCGCGCCGGGCTGTGGCGGCCGGTGCCGGCGCACGCAACAGCGATATGGACGACGATATCCCGTTCTGATCGCAAAGGGGGCGGCCGCGTCCGAATTGGGGTTTGCCTGAGCGGGCACGGCGGTTTTTAATTGCGCTCTACTTTAGACATCCCGTCCAATAGCCTGATTTTAAATAAAAATCGTGGTTGCGTCGCTGCGTATCGGCTGGCTTTGACTTGGCTCGATGTTAATGATATTAACATGATGTTAATGGCATTAACACGAGGGAATCGATCGAGCACTTTCGGTCATTTTCATTCCCAATAGGATTTCTGGATCGCGCCCCATGAGCCTCGCGCCGCTGCTTGATGCCGCCCCCGCGATCCCCGTTCATGCCTTCGCGGCGATGACCGCGTTTGCACTCGGCCTCGTCCAGTTCGCCGCACCGAAGGGAACGCTGCCGCATCGGACGATCGGCTGGATCTGGGTTGGCCTGATGGCCATGGTGGCGATCAGCTCGTTCTGGATCCACCAGATACGGCTGCTCGGCCCCTGGGGCCCGATCCATCTGCTGTCGATCTTCACCCTGATCGTGCTCCCGATCGCGGTATGGCGGGCGCATCATCATGACGTCAACGCTCACCGCCGCATCATGATCTTCATTTTCGCCGGTGCGCTGGTGGTCGCGGGGCTGTTCACTTTGTGCCCGGACGGATCATGCACGCGGTGGTTTTTGGCCATTAGCAGGTGCCCGGGACAGGCGGTCTTTCCCGCGCATTTCCACGCGCCGAAATGGCCGGTTCCGCGGGCTTGGCGGCGAACCTCGCCAACCCGGTAAGTCTCTGAAAAAACGAAGGGAAAAACAGCGCTGCGGAACCGTCTTGGGGTGGTTATCGGAGCCTCGATACGCTATATGATTCTTTGAAATCGAATTGACCGGATTCCCCCTTTGTCTGACCCTGAAGATACCCAGCCCGGCGAGCCGCCGGCGTCCTCCGATATTCGTCCCGTTTCCATTCTCGACGAGATGAAGCGCTCCTACCTCGATTACGCCATGAGCGTGATCGTGGCGCGGGCGCTGCCGGATGCGCGCGACGGGCTCAAGCCAGTGCATCGCCGCATCCTCTACTCGATGTACGAGCAGGGGCACACGCCGGACAAGAAATACGTCAAGTCGGCGCGCGTCGTCGGTGACGTGATCGGTAAATATCATCCGCACGGCGACCAGTCGATCTACGACGCGATGGTCCGGATGGCGCAGGACTTCTCCATGCGCGTGCCGTTGATCGACGGGCAGGGCAATTTCGGCTCGGTCGACGGCGATCCCCCGGCGGCCTATCGATACACCGAGGCGCGTCTGACCAAATCGGCGCTCGCGGTACTCGGCGATATCGACAAGGACACCGTCGATTTTCAGCCGAACTATGACGGTTCGGAAAATGAGCCATCGGTCCTGCCGGCGAAGTTCCCAAATCTTCTGGTCAATGGTGCCGGCGGCATCGCGGTCGGCATGGCGACCAACATCCCGCCGCATAATCTCGGCGAAGTGATCGACGCCTGCGTGGCGCTGATCGATGATCCCGCACTTGGCATCGACGACCTCATCAACATCATTCCCGGCCCGGATTTCCCGACCGGCGGCATCATCCTGGGGCGCCAGGGCATCCGTTCGGCCTATCATCTCGGCCGCGGCTCGATCGTGATGCGCGGCAAGGTCACGATCGACACGATCCGCAAGGATCGCGAAGCGATCATCATCACCGAGATCCCGTATCAGGTGAACAAGGCCACCATGGTCGAGCGCATCGCCGAACTGGTGAAAGAGAAGAAGATCGAGGGCATCGCGGATCTGCGCGACGAGTCCGACCGCGACGGGTTTCGCGTCGTGGTCGAACTGAAGCGCGAGGCGATGGCCGATGTGGTGCTGAACCAGCTCTATCGGTTCACGCCGCTGCAGACCAATTTTCCGGCCAATATCCTGGCGCTGGATCAGGGCCGCCCGCAGACGATGAACCTGAAGGATTTGCTGACGCTGTTCATCGCGTTCCGCGAGCAGGTGGTGACGCGCCGCACCAAATTCCTGCTCAACAAGGCTCGCGACCGCGCCCATATCCTGGTCGGCCTCGCCATTGCAGTGGCCAATATCGACGAGATCATTCGCGTGATCCGCACCTCGCCCGATCCGTCCACCGCGCGCGATACCCTGATGTCGCGCGACTGGCCGGCCCGCGATGTCGAGGCGATGATCACGCTGATCGACGATCCCCGGCACCGGATGGCCGCTGATGGTACCGCTCGGCTGTCGATGGAGCAGGCCAAGGCCATCCTCGATTTGCGCCTGCAGCGCTTGACCGCGCTCGGCCGCGAGGAAATCTCCGAAGAGCTCGACAAGCTGGCGATCGAAATCGCCGATTATCTCGACATCCTGCGCTCGCGCGCGCGTGTCCAGGCGATCATCAAGACCGAACTCGCCGAAGTGAAGAACGAGTTCGCCACCCCGCGCAAAACCGTCATCATCGAGCAGGAGGGCGAGGTCGAGGACGAGGACCTGATCCAGCGCGAGGACATGGTGGTCACGGTCTCGCATGCCGGCTACGTCAAGCGCGTGCCGCTCTCGGCCTACCGGGCGCAGCGCCGCGGCGGCAAGGGCCGCGCCGGCATGCAGACCCGCGACGAGGATTTTGTCTCGCGCCTGTTCGTGGCCTCCACGCATACGCCGGTGCTGTTCTTCTCCTCGCGCGGCCAGGTCTACAAGGAAAAGGTCTGGCGGCTGCCGATGGCGGCGCCCAATGCGCGCGGCAAGGCGCTGATCAATATCCTGCCGCTCGAGCAGGGCGAACGCATTACCACCATCATGCCGCTGCCCGAGGATGAATCCTCCTGGGCCAATCTCGACGTGATGTTTGCCACCACCGGCGGCACCGTCCGCCGCAACAAGCTGTCCGACTTCGTCGATGTCCGCCGCTCCGGCATCATCGCCATGAAGCTCGGTGAGGGGGAGGCGATCGTCGACGTGCAGATCTGCACCGAGCGCGACGACGTGCTTCTGACCGCTGCCGGCGGCCAGTGCATCCGTTTCCCCGTCGCCGATGTGCGCGTCTTCACCGGCCGCACCTCGATGGGCGTGCGCGGCATCGCGCTGGCAGACGGCGACACGCTGATCTCGCTGTCGATCCTGCGCCATGTCGAGGCGACCTCGGATGAGCGGTCGGCTTACCTGAAAATGCGCCGCGCCGTGGCCGGCGAGGTCGGCGCCGAAGAGCCGGCGGACGCCGAAGCCGAGGAGACGTCAGGTTCGCTCCAACTCTCCCAGGAACGCTATGCGGACATGTCGGCGCAGGAGCAGGTCGTGCTGACCGTCTCCGTCAACGGCTACGGCAAGCGCACCTCGTCGTTCGAATACCGCACCACCGGCCGCGGCGGCAAAGGCATCGTCGCGATGTCCGTCAACAACCGCAACGGCAAGCTGGTGGCGTCATTCCCGGTCGAGGATTCCGACCAGATCATGCTGGTGACCGACAAGGGTCAATTGATCCGCTGCCCGGTCGAGGGCATCCGGATCGCCGGCCGTTCGACCCAGGGCGTCATCGTGTTCGATACCGCCGAGGACGAGCATGTGGTGTCTGTCGAGCATATCGGCGATGACGGGGAGAGCGGCGAGAACGGCAACGGGCATTGATGTCATTCCGGGGCGGCGCGCGTCCGCGCCGCGTCCAAACCGGTTATCGTGCCCGCTCGGGCGCGGGGGCCTGCCTGTTCAGCCTGTTCAAGATGCAGCCGACGTTCGTTCGGCGGATCGATCCGGCGGCGGACGGGCTTGATCGCTTTCCGCAAGGGCGCCAATCGACTCTCGCCAACCTCTCATCCGTGCGATGTCGTCGAGCAAGACCTGGTTGTACGGGTCCAAATTCGGAAGATTTTCGGATGCCGCAAGAAGTATGCTTTCAACCCTGTCGATAAGCTGAAGCGAACGGGCGGCGAGCGTCCGTTCAAGGGCCAGCTTGCTCAGTTTCAATCGAATCTCGTTTTGTGTTTGCGGGTCGAGCGCGGCGTCGCGCGACGCGAGCTGCAGGGTCACCAGAATCGCCGCAAGGTCGTCGTCGCGCGTGCCGAGTTTGCCCAATTCCTCAAGCGCGACGAGGCAAATCATCTTCATGCGTTTGTCGCTCGCGCAAAGGTCCAGGGCCCTCTGAATTGCAACGCGCCCCCGGGAAAAATCGTCGCGGTCGGATCGCACGATACCACGCGTCACGAGACAGGTGCCGAGGCGGTAGAGATAGATCGTCAATCGCGGATTGCCGGTGGGATCCGCCGCGTCGGCGGCCCGTTGGAAGGCATCCACGGTTTGGTCGATGGCTTGCGCACTTTTCGTCGTTTCGTATTGCTTTCGTCGGGCGCCCGCCAGCGACTCCCAGATTTGTGCGCGAAATTTCGGCGGCTGAATTTCAAAACCACGCTCTCGAACGATGGACGAGAGCATCGCGGTCGATATCTTCCAGTCGGAATCAAAGCTGGCTTGCGCATACACCAGCCGTTCCAGAAACTCGGTCGGCACATCCGGTTGCTCGCGCGCCATATCGGCAAGGTCGAACCCTTCCGCCACGAAGACCCCATGGGCGGCCTCGCCGAGCAGGCTGGTGTCGTCGTCTCGAACAAAGCGGTCCAGGGCCGTGGCCAGTCGCGCATATGGGCTGTCACCGGCAATATTGTCGCTCACGTTCACGCTCCGTGAAAGCTGAAGGGCGCCCAGTAGATAGGATGCTCAAACGGCCGTTCGAACGGCGCGCCCCGGATTCGAATGTCGGGAATTTTGGCGGCAAGTCGTTGGCCGATGACGGATTCCCGCAGATATTGTTCGACTTCTTGCCGCGTGACCCCGCGCAGCCAGATCTGTGCGCGCCTCAACGCCTCGGCCGGCGTCGGTCTCAATTCCGGCTGTTGCGGCTCCAGAAGCAGATTGTAGAGGTGGTCCACGAGAAGCGCCGTCGGCACATCGTCGATCGACCAAAACGTCCCGATGGCCGCCGGTGATCCTGCTTCGACAAAGCCGGCCGGCAGCCCAACCGGCTCCTCGGGGTAACGTTGCAGGTCGACGAGCGCCGTCTGACAGGCGGACATCACCACAAGGCGAGCCGGAATTCGTTCGCCTCGTACGATCAGGTGGATCAGCGAGAGCTCGCCATTGCCGAGCAGCAGACTTGATTCACTGGGATGCTCGATATCGAACGTGCCATGGCAGGCAAAATGCAGATAGGAAAACCTGGCGAGTTGTTCCTCGACGGCTTCGTTGGTCGCCGCCCGCCCGCAGAGCAGGATCGCAGCCTCGCCGAATTTGAGAGCGACGGCTTCCGCTTCGGCCTCCGCGCCCAATAAATCGTCGTATCCGTCATGGAGCGGATGCGGATTACCGACCGCAAGGACCGACGGCGATGCATCGCGACGATCGGAAGCGATCCGCCTGCAATGCCGCCACGTGATCGCCGAAAGGCCGTATTGCACCACAAATCGCTCGAGCAAGGTGTCGCCTTCACCGCCGGGCGAAAGCTGGCACGCGTGCAGAGGCAGTATCGAAAGGGGGCCCGACGGAATCAACAACATGCGACGTGGAACGGCCTTGTCTTGCGCGTCGAACAGCGCCGAGAGCGCGGGTCTGATCGGATCCATGACGGCTTCGCAAAGCCAACCCATCGTCCGCGACAACGCGGCGATGGCGTCGTTGTCGTCCCGTTGCACGGCGGCATAGCCATGCTTCGAAAATATCCGGGAAAGCATTTCCATATCGAGCCGATCCAGGAAGACGGCTTGCTGGACGCGTTCGCTGATGATCAGCGCGACCCCGCCTGAGGCCGTGACAGCAAGGTACAACAAGACGTCCGCAGCCGGTTCGGTCGCACTGTCGCGATCGAGGACCGTTGCGACATCGTCCCAATTCGGCGGACCCATGAACGACTCAAACCCGGGTAGAGCACGAATTTCAGCGATGCATTCCCCGAGCCGCATTTGGTTTTCCGCGATCTTTCCCGCGAAGAGGTCCGCCATGTTGTAACCGGTCGGGTCCTTCGTATTACTCAGCCCTCGTGAAGATCGGTGAAACCGTTCCCCGGTGGTCTTATAGGCAATCGAGGCGATCAATCGTTCGCCGGCCTGCCGGCTGTTGAATGTCCGTTACCAGCGCCTGGTATTTGTCCAGCAGATCGCCGTGGCCCGACGTCCTCAATGTTTCCAGGCGCACGTCCTGGCGACGCAAATGCGCACCCAACAGGCGCGCCCGAGCCCGTTCGATGCTCAATGCGGCTTTCTTTACATCGCCGGCTTTCGCGTAGGCGTAGCATGCCCGCGCTCCCAGGGTTTGGGCGTCGCCGATCCAGCTCTGCTGCCCGAAAAAATCCGACTGAGACGACGTCAGACCGTCGAGGGCTTCGAAGGAAAATTCGAACGCCTCGGCCGCTTCCTCCCATCGATTTCGGTCCGAGGCCCAACCGCCCCAGTCCAATCCGATCGTCAATGCAACCGGCCGGCCGAGCCGGCGGGCCAGAGCGCAGCAGCTTCGATACGCATTTGTCGCATCCAGAGCGTCTGAATCGAGACCCGTGGCGTCGAAACGTCGCCTCTTCGCGGCGGCGTAGTTGCCGAGCACGACGGCTTCACCATAGCTTCCCGGAGCCGCCATCGACCGTGCCGTCGCAAGAACGTCGAGCGCCGGCTCCAGGTCAGCGAGCGAGCGAGAAAAATCGTAGCTTTTCAGGTGCGCGGCGGAAAGGTTCAATAACCGGCTCACCATTTCGATGTCGGTGCGCGCGGTAAGCCGCACAGCCAGTTCGAGATGCCTGATCGCGACGCCGATTTCGGCCGGCGACCCGGTTTCGGCCGCCCGGTCGGCAAGCGTTAGGCCCAGGTTTGTCAGCGCGAGCGCTTTTGTAGGTTCCCGGTCCTCCTGCATGGCGATCGATTGTTCGAAAGCTTCAATCGCCTTGTCCAACCAGGCTGTTTGACCGTCGCGAAAGAAAAACTCGCGGGCGATCCCGCCCCAGGCGTTAAGAAGTTCAGCCGCCACCGGTCCCGAGGGAGCGGCCAAGACCAGCGCTCGACGGACATGCCGGGACGCGGCCTCCAGATCGGCGATGATGCCCGATCGCTCGAAGCGGCGGCGCAGCGAGTCGGCCAAATTGTTCAAGATCACGGGAAGCTCGCCGTTACCGGCGAGTTCTATCGCGCGCGTGCGAATTCGGATCGCCTCGTCAAGCTCGCGATCGTTGCCCGTCATTTCGTAGCACTGATGATGGCATAGACCGATCTCGTCCATGAGTTTGGCGCGAATGCCGTCGGACAGTTCGGGCCTATTGACAGCGCTGCGGAGACGTTCGGCTGCCGTGGCGAAGAATTCCGGATCCGAAGTCAAGCGTGCCTCCGCGCGGAATGCGTTGGCGATTAGCGTCACGAAATCGTATTCGGTCACAATAGCCGGATCGTTGGCGGGGTCGAGCAAATGCGCGAGAGCCCGCTCAACGTCAGTCGGCCGTGCGAACGCCTCGAACCGCCGAAGATACGCCAACGCGGTGTGACGCTTCTGCCATGTCCGGACCACGTTGTTCCGGTCCGAAAGGCCGGCCTCGAGAAGCGGAATGCCGTTGTCCGCATCATCGGGCGACCGGGAAAGGTCAAATCGGAGCATCATCGCCGTGCCGAGATTGTAATCCAGTTCGGCGCAATGCCCCTGCGCCGATGCGACAATCCGAAGTGCTGCGGAAAACAGCTCGAACGCGCGGTTGGCGTCGCCGATGGTCGACCTCTTGCTGCATCGACGGAAATGCTGCGCCGCTGCTTCGGCGAAGGCCCGTTGCCTGAACCATCCCGGAGCATCGCCGAAGTCCGGATGCTGGACGATGGCTTGCCATGCCGCGATCTTTTGATCGTCGTCGCCATCGGACGCCGAGACCGCTTCCTGAAAAAGCTCGTAGAACCGCAACGTGGACCCCGGCAGGGTAGCGCCGCCGTCGAGCTTGGCGAAATCGTCGATGTTCTCCAGGGGGATGATGCAGGCCTCCTCGTAGGAAGCCTGGACGTCTGGAAAATGTTCTTTGTGCTGAGCGGCCAACGCGCTGATGGGCGCGTTCAGTTGGTTGGCAGCGTCGCCTCTAGTCGCGCCGTAACCGCAGAAGAACACAAGCTCGGGCTGGAGAGCGGGTCTGTAGACGAGCAGAGGCAGGTTGATCCTTGCCTGGTGTCCATTTGGACAGGCAAAACGCCGAAGCGTCGTCAGCCTGGCCGGCGAGATCAATGGAGGATCGGCCTCGCCATCAATGATGATCCAGGGTTCTGCCCGAAAGGACAGGTTGCAAGTGGCGCACGTCAGTTCGGCTGGCTGCGAGACGCTTTGAGGCCTTGAAGAACTGCGCATCGGCGATGGCATCCCTCAAAGATGGTGCGGCAACTGCCGCTATTGCCGGCCGCGTCCTTGCGCCGGGCGGGTTGCAGCCGACACGCAAATAAACAGGATCGGGCCAAGTTGACGCGCCGGTCACGGTCCGTCAATTGTTTTTGCGTCCAGTGCAACCTGCGGCTGCCCGCGGCAGTTCCGATTTCTTGCGCGATTGGGTAGCCGGTGTCCGGTCCTGCGCACCATCCCGGAATGACCGCCCCTCAAATCTCGATCTCGGTCCCGAACTCCACCACCTGCTTGGTCGGCACGCCGAAGAACGCCGCCGAGCGTTCGGCGTTGCGCTGCAGGAACGCGAACACCGACTCCCGCCATACCCACATGCCCGGAACATCCTCGCGCGGGATGATGGTTTCGCGGCCGATGTAATAGGTGATGTCGGTGAGGTCGATGCCGGGCAGCTTGCCCTGTTTGCAGGCCAGGATCAGCCCATCATAGATGGTCGGGTACTGCATGAAGCCGTAATGCAGGATGACCCGCGTGATGCCCGGGATCACCTCGATCACCTCGGCGCGCTCCTCGTCGGAGATGCGCGGGGATTCCTCGATCTGCACCGTGACCAGCACCACGCGCTGGTGCAGGACGTGGTTGTGCTTGACGAATTGCGTCAGCGCCAGCGGCACGCCCTTGGGTGACGACGCCAGGAACACGGCGGTGCCCGAGAGCCTGGCATGGCACTTGTTGATGGCGGTCTCGATCAGGTCCTCTTCGGGCTGACGCAGGGCGCCGCGGGCCCGCTCGACCAGTCTGACGCCGCTGCGCCAGGTCAGCATCAGGAACGCGACGAAGGCTGCGAGCAGCAGCGGAAACCAGCCGCCCTCGAACAGTTTGACCGAGTTGGCGGCAAAGAAGATCACATCGATAACGAAGAAGAAGCCGTTGACCGCGATCACGATGAACGGCGAATAGCCCCACTGGATCGCAACCAAAGCCGCGAGCAACGTAGTGATCGCCATCAATAGCGACACCGCGATGCCATAGGCGCCGGCGAGCGCGTCCGAGGTGCCGAAGCTCAGCACGGCGCCCAAGGTCGCGGCGGCCAGGAGCCAGTTCACCAGCGGCACGTAGATCTGGCCGATCGCATCCCCCGTGGTGTGCCGGATCAGCATCCGCGGCAGGAAGCCGAGCTGGATCGATTGCTGGGTCAGCGAGAACACGCCGGAAATGATCGCCTGCGAGGCGATCACGGTGGCGAGCGCCGAGAACGCGACCAGCGGGTAGTGCAGCCAATCGGGTGCGAGCTGGAAGAACGGATTATCGATCGCGGTCGGATCGGAGACGAGCAGGCCGGCCTGGCCAAAGTAGTTCAGCAGCAGCGCGGGCAGGCAGACCGCGAACCAGGCGAGCCGGATCGGGAAGCGGCCGAAATGCCCCATGTCGGCATACATCGCTTCGCCGCCGGTAACGGCGAGGAATGCGGCGCCGAGGATGGCGAAGCTGATGTGGAAATCCTGGTGGATCAGGAATTCGAACGCATAGAGCGGGCTCAGCGCTTCCAGCACCGCCGGCGCTTTCACGATGCCATGAATGCCGAGCGCCGCAAGAACGATGAACCATGCGAGCATCACGGGGCCGAAGATCCGGCCGATGAAACCGGTGCCTTGCTTCTGCATGATGAACAGACCGATCAGAATGACGATCGTGATCGGCACCACGGCGGGCGCCAGCGACGGCTCGTCCACCTTCAGTCCTTCGATCGCGCTCAGCACCGAAATCGCCGGCGTGATGGCGCCGTCGCCGTAAAGCAGCGCGGCGCCGACGAGGCCGACGACCAGAAGCTGCGCGCGCCACGTCCCCGGCCGGGCATTGCGCGCGTGGAGCAGCGCGAGCAGCGCGACGATGCCGCCTTCGCCGCGGTTGTCGGCGCGCAGGATCAAGAGCGCGTATTTCAGTGAAATGATCAGGATCAGCGCCCACAGGATCAGGGACACCACGCCGAGGATGTCCTCCTGGGTAACCGCTCCGCCATGGGCGGCGGCCTTGGCGGCTTCCTTGAGCGCATAGAGAGGGCTGGTGCCGATGTCGCCATAGACGACGCCGAGGGCGCCGAGCGTTGCTGCGAGGGGGAGTGGGCTTGGATGGCCGGCGGCGATGGCGGGCGTACTGGTCACTGGCAAGACCCCCAAGGACGTAGCATCGCGCCCGCCGGATCATCCGAAGGGCGCGATCAAGCCTCAGTTTGCGACGACACGCCGCAAATTACCATGGGGTGTTTTGTGACTGTGGGGTGGACGGCCCTTATGGGGTGCGGTCAGCGGTAACCAGGCGCGCTTCGCGGATCGGCGCCGCCTTGGTGCCGGCAACGCGAAGGCAGGAAGCCTCGAAATTCGGCCAGGCCTGCTGCGAGCAGTCCCTGCCGACCGCGCGGACGTCCAGACGGTCAGCCTTGGCGAGGGCCTGGGGTACGCTGGCTTCCACCTGCGGGGCGAAGCCGGGGAGAATGGTGAGCGCGGTAGCGACGAGCGCAGCAACGACAATGGCAGAAAGTGCCTTGATCATGACGGTCCCCTGTCATTGGGCCTTCGCGGCCCGTCGTTTCGTTGTGACCTTACTAACCAGCCCAGGTTTCCGGCCGTCTTCGCCAAGTCCGAAAATGGTTTCGTCCCGCCTGAGTTATGTTTCGTCGTCCATTGGCGGACGAAACATTGTCGGTTCGCTGAGGAGACGCCGGGACCCCGGAACTGGTTCATTGACCGACGCCAAATAGAAACCCTGCCGGCGGAGGAACCAGGCTGGCTTGCCGGGCCGCCCGGGGCGGGTTAGAGGGGGCTATGCCCCGTATCGCACTTTATCCAGGCTCTTTTGACCCCGTCACCAACGGCCATCTGGACGTCGTCAAGCACGCCGTCCTGCTGTGTGACCGGCTGATCGTCGCCATCGGGGTCCATCCCGGCAAAAAGCCGCTGTTTTCGACCGAAGAGCGCCTGGACATGGTCCGGGCGGTATTCGGTCCGATCGCGAAGGCGGTCGGCTGTGCCTTCGACTGCACCACCTATGACAATCTCACGGTCACGGCCGCCCAGAAGGCGGGCGCGACCATCATGATTCGGGGCCTGCGCGACGGCACCGACCTCGACTACGAAATGCAGATCGCAGGCATGAACGAAACCATGGCGCCCGAGGTGCACACCGTGTTTGTTCCGGCCTCGGTCGCCGTCCGCCCGATCACCGCCACACTGGTACGCCAAATCGCGCAGATGGGCGGCAACGTGTCCGCCTTCGTGCCGTCATCGGTCGCTGCTCAGCTCAAGACCAAATTCGCCAGCTAGCGGCGTTCCGCGCCCCGATATCCGACCTCTCGACTCCGGAGTTTTCATGATCCGAATTTTCGCCATTCTCGCTGCGCTGGTTTGCGTGGCTCCCGCGATCGCCCAGCCGTTGCCGGCCAATCTCGACAAGGCGAATGCGATCGTGATCGACACCACCAAAGGCCGCATCGTTATCAAGCTCAGAACCGACATCGCGCCGGGGCACGCCGAGCGGCTCAAGCAGCTTGCGCGCGAGGGCTACTACAACAACGTGCCGTTCCACCGGGTGATGGACGGCTTCATGGCGCAGACTGGCGATGGCCAGAATTTCAACGGCACCGGCGGTTCGAAATATCCGAACCTGAAGGCCGAGTTCTCCAACGTGCCGTTCAAGCGCGGCATCGTCGGCATGGCCCGCCGCGGCGACAGCAACGATTCCGCCAACTCGCAGTTCTTCATCATGTTCGCGGACGGCTCCAGCCTGAACGGCCAGTACACTGTGATCGGGGAGGTCGTCTCGGGAATGGATGTGGTCGACAAGCTGAAGAAGTCGCCGCCGGGATCGTCGAGCGGCCAAGTCACCGATCCCGACAAGATGGTGAAGGTGCAAGTCGCATCTGACATCAAGTGAGGCAAGGCTGAACCATGGCGGCGCCGCGCAGCCAGCCATTTCCCTGGTTTGCCGCAGCGCTGTTGCTGCTCGCATTGTCGGCGCCGGCGCGGGCTGAACCGGAGCGGCTAGACACCATCAGGGACGTCGTCGTCAGGCTGCATCGCTGCTGGAAGCCGCCGCCGCTGTCGCTCGCCAACCCGATTGACATCACGGTCGTCGTCAGTTTCAACCGCGAGGGCGTCATTCTCGGCCATCCCCGGATCAGCTATGAATCCGAGCAGGCCAGCGACAACGACCGGGTGCAGTACCGGATCGCGGTGATGGAGACATTGCAACGCTGCACGCCGTTGCCATTTACCGAGGGACTGGGCGGTGCCGTTGCCGGCCGACCGTTCGCGATCCCTTTCAGAACCCGTAAATCCCCACCCAGAACCGAAGAGAAAAGAGCATGGCTGTCACCGAAAATACTTTGATCCTCGAAACCACCCAGGGTCCCGTCACCATCGAAATGAGGCCCGATCTTGCGCCGGGCCATGTCGCGCGGATCAAGGAACTGGTGCGCGAGGGATTTTACGACGGCATCGTGTTCCATCGCGTGATCGAGGGCTTTATGGCGCAGACGGGCTGCCCCCACGGCACCGGCACCGGCGGCTCCGGCAAGAAGCTCAAGGCCGAATTCAACAAGGAACCGCATGTGCGCGGCACCACCTCGATGGCGCGCGCGGCGAGCCCGGATTCCGGCGACAGCCAGTTCTTCATCTGCTTCGACGACGCCTCCTTCCTCAACGGCCAGTACACGGTCTGGGGCAAGGTGACCGAAGGCATGGAGAACGTCGACAAGATCAAGCGCGGCGAGCCGGTGAAGAATCCCGACAAGATCGTCAAGGCGCACATGGCCGCCGACGCGGCTTAACCTCGCGCCGTCATTCCGGGGCACGCGTCAGCGTGAACTATGATGCGCAATTGCGCATCTGAGAATCTCGAGATTCCGGGTTCGCATCTTCGATGCGCCCCGGAACGACGCCAACGGCCACGCTGGAGCGCATTGCGCCATGCGCACAGATATCTTCGACTTCGAACTTCCACCCGAAAGCATCGCGCTGCGGCCGGCGAGCCCGCGCGATTCCGCGCGGATGCTGGTGGTGCAGGGCGACGGCGTTTTGCGCGACCGCACCGTCGCCGAGCTGCCGCAATGGCTGGAGCCCGGCGACCAGCTGGTCGTCAACGACACCAAGGTGATCTCGGCCCAGCTCAAGGGCCGCCGCATCGGCCGCGACACCGAGCCGAAGATCGAGGCAACCCTGATCAAGCGGCTCGACGGCTCGCGCTGGCAGGCGCTGGTCAAGCCGGCAAAGAAGCTCGTCCCGGGTGATGTGGTGCGCTTCGGCAATGAAGGAAAAGTCTGCCTGCTCGGTCACCTCGACGCCGAGGTCGAGGCCAAGGGTGAAGACGGCGAGATCACGCTGTCGTTTTCGTTTCACGGGCCGACGCTCGACCAAGCCATCGCCGATCTCGGCGCGCCGCCGCTGCCGCCTTACATCGCCTCCAAACGCACGCCCGACGATCAGGACGCTGCCGACTACCAGACCATGTTCGCGGCCAATGAGGGCGCAGTCGCCGCCCCCACGGCCGGACTGCACTTCACGCCGGCGCTGGAAGCAGCCTTGCGCGGCCGCGGCGTCGAACTGCATCGGCTGACGCTGCATGTCGGGGCAGGGACGTTTCTGCCGGTCAAGGTCGAGGAGACATCCGAGCACAAGATGCACGCCGAATGGGGCTGCATCTCCCTCGAAACCGCAGCGGCATTGAACGCGGCGCGCGCCAAAGGCGGCCGCATCGTCGCGGTCGGAACCACGTCGTTGCGGCTGTTGGAGAGCGCTACCGCCGAGGACGGCACCATCCAGCCGTTCGGCGGGGAGACCTCGATCTTCATCACCCCGGGCTACCGCTTCCGTGCGGTCGATATTCTCTTGACCAACTTCCATCTGCCGCGCTCGACGCTGTTCATGCTGGTGTCGGCCTTCGCCGGCCTCGAGACCATGAAACACGCCTATGCCCACGCGATTGCCCGCGGTTATCGCTTCTATTCCTATGGCGACGCGACTTTGCTGTTCCGCAGGTAATTGAAGCGTAACCTTGTGGTGCCATTGATTCGATGCGCGATGGGGCGCCTGCCTCTCCTGGTAGTGCGGGCAGTTGCCGGGGCGGCCAAGGCTCGCCGATCCGGTTCAGCGATCAGTTGAGGAACCGCAAATTTGCTGGCTCCGGCAGAGCAGACCGTAGAGGCGCCGCTCACCGAACGGACGTTCGTCGCGCTCGACGGATTGCGCGGCGTCGCAGCCATCATGGTTGCCCTGCGCCACGCTCCGTTTCTCTGGGCCATCCCGGCCACACCGACGGGATGGATGAAGAACAGTTATCTTGCCGTTGACCTGTTCTTCGTTCTGTCGGGCTTCGTGCTCGAGCACGCGTACGGAAGACGCTTTCGCGAAGGAATGTCGCCGCGGTCATTCATGCTCGCCAGACTGCAGCGACTCTACCCGTTATACGCCCTGGCCTTCATCCTGGCGCTGCCATTCCTGGTCGGTCAGCTTGGCGAGGGAGTGTTGGACCCGGCGCAAGCCGTCATCGAGTTCCTTTGCGGCGCGCTGATGCTGCCGACCCCGAATTTTGCCTACGCCAAGGCGGATCTGTACCCGCTCAACTTCGCGGCCTGGTCGCTGTTCTTCGAACTGTCGGCAAACTTGCTGTTCGCGGCTTTCGGCAGGCGGCTGGACACGAAATTCCTGATCTGGTTCGTCGGCGGGTTCGCCATTGCACTTGCCGTATGCGCCACCGCAGGATGGCTTGGGTTCGGCGTTGAAAGCGACACGCGCGGCGTGCTGGGCGGCGGACCGAGCTGGGAAACGTTTGGCGCCGGCGTGCTGCGGGTCGGCTTCTCGTTCTTCGCAGGCGTCCTGATCTACCGCTTCTACGACAGGATGCGGCTGCCGCCGGCAAGCCTTGGCTCCGCGATCGCCGCATTTGCCATCGTCACCGGGATTCTCGCGCCGGGGTTTTCCGCGGCTTCCGATCTCGCGGCGACCCTGTTTTCCGTGATCGTCATCTTCCCGCTTGCGATCATGACCTGCGCGCGTTTCGAGCCGCCGAAAGGCGTTTTGAAAAACACCATGCAGACCCTCGGACTGCTTTCCTACGGGTTGTATGTTTTGCAGGGGGGGATGTTCTATGCGGTGGAGTTCTGCGCCCGGCATCTCGGGATCCAATCGGTCTGGATCGGGCTTTGCGCGATGCCGGTGGTCGCTGCGATCGCATACGCAGCCACCGTTTTCATCGATATTCCAGCCAGGCGCTGGATGAAGCAGGCGCTCAAGGGATTTTAGGGGATGCGGGGCGGGCGCCGGCGCCGCGTCGGTCCCGCGATCACCTCACGCCATTACGCGCTCCGGCAACAGCTCTGCGATCTGCACCGCGTTGAGCGCGGCGCCCTTCAACAGCTGGTCTGCGGCGACGAACATCGAGATCGAGTGGCCGGAGGGGTCGCTGAGATCCTTGCGGATGCGGCCGACCAGCACATCATCCTGGCCTGATGCATCGATCGGCATCGGGAAATAATTTTTGGCCCGGTCGTCCACGATTCGCACGCCCGGCGCGCTCGCCAGGATCGCGCGGACCTCGTCTTCGCTGATCGGCCGTTCGCATTCGAACGTGATCGCCTCGCAATGCGCGCGCAGCACCGGCACGCGGACGCAGGTCACGCCGACCGCGATCTTGTCGTCCTCAAAGATCTTCCTCGTCTCCTTGATGACCTTGGTCTCTTCGTCGTTGTAACCGGTCGCGGGATCGATCGCCGTGTTGTGGTTGAACAGGTTGAACGCGTAGGGGTGTGGCATCACCTTCGGCGCATAGGCCTCGCCATTGAGATAGGCGCGGGTCGATTCCACCAGTTCCTCCATCGCCGCGGCGCCGGCGCCGCTGGCCGCCTGATAGGTCGACAGGATCAGGCGCTTGATGCGGTTGTTGCGGTGGATCGGCCACAACGGCACCAGCGCCGTGATCGCCGCGCAGTTCGGATTGGCGATGATGCCCTTGTGATCCCGGATGCGGCCCGCGTTGATCTCGGGGATCACCAGCGGCACGTTCGGATCCATCCGGAAGGCGGAGGAATTGTCGATCACGACGGCACCGGCCTTCACCGCGATCGGCGCGAACTTTCGGGAAATGCCGCCGCCGGCCGAGAACAGCGCGATATCGACGCCATCGAACGAGCGCTCGGTCAGTTCTTCGATCATGACGTTCTCGCCGCGAAAATCGATGGTCTTGCCGGCCGAGCGCGCGCTCGCCAGCGCCTTGAGCTTGCGGACCGGAAAGGCACGCCTGTCCATGGTGGCGATGAATTCGGCACCGACGGCGCCGGTCACGCCGGCAATGGCAACAACGGGATCGTTCTTCACTTTGGTCTCCATCAGGCAATAAAAAAGCCCCGGTCCTTTTCAGGCGGGGCTTCGGTTCAGATGATGCGATCGTTACGACTACGCGCGCACGGCTCCCGAGCCCCCGGAGGGTGCTTTGGTTTTCGCGGTACGTTTGGTGGTCGTGATCATGGCGCGGACTTATGCTGAAAAGTTTGACCGGCGTCAACGGCTTTTGGGCCGAAAATCGGCATCAACGAGGTTGAACAGGGGAGCGTTGTCACGCCATAAGCTGACGCATGAGCCTTCCCGATCATCCTGCCAATCATTTCGATCTCCTTGCCACCGACGGCGCCGCGCGCACCGGCCGCCTGACCACCCCGCATGGCCTGGTGCGGACACCGGGCTTCATGCCGGTCGGCACCGCGGGCGCGATGAAAGGCATGCACTGGCGCGAGGTGCGCGAGGCCGGCGCCGACATCGTGCTCGGCAATACCTATCATCTGATGCTGCGCCCGGGGGCCGAGCGGATCGCCGGCCTCGGCGGCCTGCAGCGATTCACCGGATGGGGTGGGCCGATGTTGACCGACTCCGGCGGCTTCCAGGTGATGTCGCTGTCGGAGCTGCGCAAGGTAACGGAAAACGCCGTGACGTTTCGCTCGCATATCGACGGCGCCAAGGTCGAACTGTCGCCGGAGCGTTCGATCGAGGTGCAGCGGCTGCTCGGCTCCGATATCGCCATGCAGATGGATGAATGCGTGCGGCTGCCGGCCGAGCGCGGCGATATCGAGCGCGCGATGCAGCTCTCGCTGCGCTGGGCGGCGCGCAGCAAGCGCGCGTTCGAGACCGCACCGGAAGGCTACATGCTGTTCGGCATCGTTCAGGGCGGCGACGTGCCCGAACTGCGTCACGCCAGCGCGCGCGGGCTTGTCGAGATCGGCTTTCACGGTTACGCGATCGGCGGGCTTGCGGTTGGCGAGCCGCAGGCGGTGATGCTTGCCATGATCGAGGAGACCGCGCCCCGGCTGCCGGCGGATCGGCCGCGCTATCTGATGGGCGTCGGCACGCCCGAGGACATTCTGGAGGCGGTGGCGCGCGGCATCGACATGTTCGACTGCGTGATGCCGACGCGGAACGGACGTCACGGCATGGCGTTCACGAGGTTCGGCCAGATCAACCTGCGCAACGCCCGCCATATCGACGATCCCCGGCCGCTCGATGAAGCGAGCCCGTGGCCGTCAACGCGCAATTATTCGCGCGCCTATCTGCATCATCTGGTCAGGGCAGGCGAGACGCTCGGCGCCATGTTGCTGTCGGAAATCAACGTCGCCTATTACCAAGAGTTGATGCAGGGCATTCGCGACGCGATCGCAGGCGGGACGTTTGAGGATTTCCGAAAACAAACGCGCGCCGATTGGGCGCGCGGCGACATTGCTCCGAGATGAATCAGTTACAGGCGAACCTCTTGACCGAATGTTTGGTCACGAAACCGTAACCACAGGTGTCGCAGGTCCAGAGATAGCTGATCAATTCGTCGTGCAGATAGGCAGACGCTTCCGCGGCGACCATGGAGTCGGCGCATACCGGGCAGGTCGGTAAATCACATCCGCGCGGGTTGGGCCTGGACGCCGCGGTCGACAGGATTTCAGCAAGTGCCGGCATCGTGACCTCCTTGCGCTCTGAACCTGAACTCATCTGACACGCAAACCATACACCGATTTATTTGACGTTGTCGCAACACAAATGCGTAGGTTTGACGTTATTTGACGCCGCTAACATTTTGCAATGCAGCGAAGTTTTGTCTCCGGTGTTTCTGGCTTGCACGCCGGCGTGCACTGCACCTAACCTAGGAACAGCGCAAATTCCGCGCACATTCTCGCCAGGGAGTATTTGATGAACGCGCCAACGGCAACGAGTGCAGTGCAGCGTCCCGGGCGGGGCCGCGTTTTCGACTCCATCGTCGACGCGGTCGGCGACACGCCGATCGTCCGGTTGCGTAGACTGCCGCAAGCCCACGGCGTGCACGCCACCATCCTCGCCAAGCTCGAATATTTCAGCCCGGCCGCGAGCGTGAAGGACCGCATCGGTGCTGCGATGGTGATCGCGATGGAGAAGGCCGGCGTGATCAATGCCGACACCGTGCTGATCGAACCGACCTCGGGAAATACCGGGATTGCGCTGGCGTTCGTCGCGGCCTCGCGCGGCTACCGGTTGAAGCTCGTGATGCCGGAATCGATGTCGATCGAGCGGCGCAAGATGCTGGCGTTCCTGGGCGCCGAGATCGTGCTGACGCCGGCAGCGCAGGGCATGAAGGGCGCGATCGCAACCGCCGAGGAATTGATCCGCACCACACCGAACTCGGTAATGCCGCAGCAGTTCAAGAACCTCGCCAATCCGGAAATTCACCGCCGCACCACGGCGGAAGAAATCTGGAACGACACCGGCGGCAATATCGATTTCTTTGTCGCCGGCGTCGGCACCGGCGGCACCATCACCGGCGTCGGACAGGTGCTGAAGCCGCGCAAGCCTTCGCTGCGCGTGGTCGCCGTCGAGCCCGAGGAAAGCCCGGTGCTGTCGGGCGGCCAGCATTCGCCGCACAAGATCCAGGGCATCGGCGCCGGATTCATTCCCGACATTCTGGATCGCTCCGTGATCGACGAGATCATCAAGATCAACTCATCGACCTCGATCGAAATCTCGCGCGCGCTCGCCCGCAATGAGGGGATACCCGGCGGCATCTCCTCCGGTGCCGCGATCGCGGCGGCGCTGCAGATCGGCAAGCGGCCGGAGAGCGCCGGCAAGACCATCCTCGCCATCGTACCGTCGTTCTCCGAGCGCTATCTGTCGACGGCGCTGTTTGAAGGAATTTGATAATGGCCGATCAACCGAGGCGACCGAGAACCCTGAACGATGCGCGCTCCGAGGCCGAAGCGGCGTTCAAGCGCACCACCACCAAAGTGGCGGAGGCGCCGTCGAAGACGGTAGCCATTCCCGGCGTCAAGGAACTGGTCTCGCTGCGTATCGACCAGGACGTGCTGGAATACTTTCAGGAAGGTGGTGCGGGCTGGCAGGACCGCATCAACGAGGCGCTGCGAAAGGCCGCGGGCAAGTAGGCGGGTCGCGTTGTCCCGGACTTGATCCGGGGTGGACGCCGGTTCGCGTGAACCTGGAGGTTGAGATGTGCCGGCTGACGTCGGGCGGCGACAAATTCATCAAGCTGACCGAAGGCCATGCAGAGTGCTCGCAGCTATCGGCGCCGGAATGAAAAAAGCCGCCCTTAAACGAAAAAAGCCCGGGCGCTCCCGGGCTTTTCCCTTTGATGTGGCTTCGACCTAGCGGAACATTCCGCCGACCACGCTGCCGATGAAGGCGCCGGGGTTCGGGCCGCCGCCACCACCACCACCGCGATAGTGACGGCCGCCACCGCCACCGCCGCCGCTATGGCGGCGGGCCGGGCGATCTTCGTCATCGCCGGGACTGGCGGATGTCGTGGCCGATACGATCTCGGTCAGCAAGGCCTTATGCTGCAACTTGTTGAGGTAGCCGCTCTTGGGATAGCCGCGGGCGGCCTGCCAGCGGGTGATCACGGCGCGGGTCGGTTCATCGAACTTGCCGGTCACCTTGGTGTCGAAGCCGAGCCCGGTCAGCCGGCGCTGCACGTCGCGGCGCTGGCCCTTGTCGAGGCCGATCTGGTCCTCGGTGGTCTGGTTCGCTTCCTCATTGAAGGTCGCGGGATCGACGCCGGTGGTCAGGTTGCGGGTCGTGGTGCTCGGGCCGTTCTCGAGGGCTGCGATCCGCGACAGCGCCAGCGACTTGAACTGGCCGTTGGGATAGTTGCTCAAGTAGGCGTTGAGCTCTTCCGGCTTGTTGGAATCCTTGATCGAGCGCCAGAACTCGAGCTCGATATCCGAACTCGGAGCGGTGGCTACGGCAACCGGGGCGGACGTCGCCGCCGCCGTATTGGCCGCAGGTGCTGCGACCGGGTTCAGATAGACCGAACCGATCAGGTTGGTGTGGCCCCAGGGCAGTTGGCCCTTGTTGGTCTCTTCGTTGACCTGGGCGCGGACCTTGGTCATCGCCTGCTGGATCTCGACGCCGGGGGTTGCGATGTTGGCGATCAGGGCGCGCGTGAACGGGCTGTTGGTGCCTTCCTGGCCGTCGAGCGCGGTTTGCCCCGGGCCGGTCGCGAATGCGATCAGGGTACCTTCGCCGGATTTCATTTCGGCAAGGCCGGTCTGCACCGACACGCTGCGGGTGGCCGAGTTCGACTTGATCTTGGCGGCGAACGGATTGTCGCGGCAGGCGTCGAGGAACACCAGCTTGACCTTGGCGTCGCTCATGGTCTGGTCGAGCGTGAGATCGATATTGATCGCGGCCCCTAACTTGACGTCCATTTCCGATTTGATGTCGGCGTCAACCGGCAACAAATAGTTGGTGCCGCTGATGGCGATGCCGTGACCGGCATAGAAAAACACGGCCACATCGGCGCCCTGGGCTTTCTTGCCGAAGTCGAGCAGCTTTTCCGTCATCCTGTCGCGGGTGAGGTTGGTGCCTTCGACGACTTCGAAGCCGACATTGCGCAGCACACCGGCCATCGCCTTGGCGTCGACCGGCGGGTTCGGAAGCTGGGCGACGTTCTTGTAAGCGCCGTTGCCGACGACGAAGGCGACACGCTTCTCGGCGTTGGCAGCACTTGCGGTGAACGTGATGCAGATCAGGGAAGCAATGAGGGTGAGGGTGCGCATCTGAAATCCCCAGGCAGAATCGAAAAAAACTTTGGCTACAACGCTGATCGCATATTACACGAAAAAGCCACACTTCGCGCCCCCAAAAATGGGGACTTGCCCAGAATTTGGAGACGCGCGCCCGGCGCTTCCGACGGTAACCGCCGGCACGCGCGTGCGCGCGTGATCTGCATCACAATATTCGGCGACGGTCGCGGGAAGGATCAGGCGCCGGCCCGCGCCGGAACCTGACTATTCGGTTTCAGGTTCAAGAGATTGCCGGTCAGGATCAGCGCGGCACCAAGCACCGTGAACAGGTCGAGCCGTTCCGAATAGATCAGCCAGCCCACGGTTGCGGTCAGCGGGACCCGCAGGAAATCCATCGGGATCACCACCGTCGCATCGGCATGCAGCATCGCGCGCGCCATGCAGTAGTGGGAGAAAGTGCCGCAAAACGCGATCACGACGACCCAACCCCAGATGTAGACCGGCGGCCAGGTCCAGACATAGAGCGCGGGGAAAAATCCCGCCGCCGTCTGCACCACCAGCATCCAGAAGATGATCGCCAGCGTCTGTTCGGTTCGGGTCAGCGACTTGACCACGGCGATCGAGATACCGAAGCCGACGGCCGCGGCGAGCGCGATCAACTGGCCCGGGTTGATCTCGCCGGTGGCGGGACGGACGATCACGATCACGCCGACCAGGCCGAGCGCGATCGCCACGATCTTCCAGCCCGTCATGCGTTCGCCGAGAAAAAATGCGGCCAGGATCGCGGTCCAGATCGGCATGGTGAATTCGATTGCCACGACCTGGCCCATCGGGATCAGTGTCAGCGCGAAGAACCAGCCGAGCTGCGAGGCGTAATGGAGCAAGTTGCGCGCGATATGCACGTGGACCCGTGCCGTCTTCACCAGCGAGAATCCGCCGTTGATCCGGATCAGGGGATACAGCATCAAGAGACCGAGGATCGAGCGCATCTCCATCAGCTGAAACACGTTGAGTTCACGCATACCCTCGCGGCCCGCGACCGCCACGATCAGCATCAGAGCGAGCCAGCCCGCCATCCACAGCGCGGCCATTGATTGGGATTGTGTGCGGTCCATCGGTGGAGGAAATACCGGCTGGTCAACGAGGGGAGGCCGGTATCGGCGAGTTGAGGCCGATTTGCAACGCGCAAATGTGCCGAAGCAGTGTTGCAATGGGTTTTCGAGCAAAATGGATTCCGGTCCGCGTCCGGAAAACACGTTCAAACAATGGACTGCCCGATTTCGCGGTGGGATTGGCCGTTCGATTGATGCTAAGCATCGGCTGATTTTACTTGGTCATTCCGGGGCGCGCAGCGAACCCGGAATGACGATGATATCCTGGGAGGACTTCGCACATGCGTATCTTGCAGCCGGCCGAGTGGTCGAAACCCCGCGGCTTTTCGCACGGCGTCGAGGTCGACGGTCCCGGTAAATGGGTCGTGCTCGCGGGCCAGACCGGCGGCGACGAGAAAGGCGACTATCCGCCTGACATGGCGGCCCAGGTCGGCACCGCGCTGAGGCGGATCATCAAGCTGCTCGGCGAGGCCGGCGCAGGACCCGAACACATCGTCCGCCTGACCTGGTATTTGACCAGCCGCAGCGAATACGAAGCGGCCGGCGCCGGCATCGGCGCAGCCTGGAAGGAGACGCTCGGGCGCAACTTCCCGCCATCGACGCTGCTCTACATCGACGGGCTCGTCGATGTCAGGGCCAAGGTCGAAATCGAAGTCACCGCTTACGTGCCCAAAGCATAGAAGGCCTAGGAAGAGCCAGAGAGAGTTTCATCAATGACCAATCGATCCACCGCTGCGGATTTCGTCACGGCCTTCGCCACCGGCTGGCCCGAGAACCAACCGGATATCATGGTGCTTTCGCTGACCACGCACAAAGGCGTGCAGGACTTTGCGTTCAACAAGGAACAGGCCCTGTTGATCGCGAGAACCATCAAGGAAACCGCGGCGAAGCTGGCGAAACCCAGGACGAGCTAACGACGGGCTAACGACGAGCTAGTGACCAATCGACCGAATCGCGCCCCGGGCTTTGCCCGTGGGCGCGATTGGCGGGCGCCTTATCTCGAAAGCGCCATATGGACGGATCGGAACACACTGTCGGCACTCATGTCGACCGTCTGCTTGTTGCCCGCCGTTCGCAGCGAGATCCTGGAATTGAAGCCGGCTGCGTTAGCCACGACCTGGAAATTGCCGCCGCCGCCACGCCCCTGCAGGCTGCCGCCGATATTGCGGCTGGTCTCGGCCCAGTTGCCGGATATCGCGCCGCCCTGGTCGACGACGTTGGCCTGCAGCGCGAACTTGTAGGCATCGCTGGCGCAGGTGAGGGTCATATCCATGCTGGGCCCGCTGACCCGATAGGTCGCGCGGCAACGGATGCGCTCGCTCGAACCATCGTCCAGGGTGACGGTGCCGCCGCCGGACCAGGTGCCGGCCATGCCCGCGAACGGGTTGGACTGGGCGTGGCCGGTTGAGGCTGTGAAGGCCAACATGCAAAACGCGACGGCTGTCAATGTCAGTCGCCGCGCATGGGCGAAGAGTTCCGACGTTCGGCTTGTCTTACTGGCGGGACGCTTCCCACCGACCGCTACAAGGTACACCAGCTGATGCCCCATTCCATTTCCCCGATCCGGAGTTGCCACTGAGTTGACCATTCGCATATGCACCATTGATCGAGACTCGCACAAGTCCCCCGGTTCCGACACTACCGGAGACCGGGGCGCCGGAGGCCGAAACCTTGCCATCGGTGACGGTCAGGGTTGAAGTGGTTTTCGCATCGCAGCTGCCGGTCTTGGTAACGACCGTGACCTGCCAAAGGCCATCATAGGGCTGCTGGGCGGAAGCCGGAGCCGCCGCAAGGGCTGCCGCTGAGGCGAGGAACGAGGCAAAAAACAGGTCGCTAATGCGATTGTGGCGCATGGATCAAATCCCTGACGAATGTGTGTGATGAGGCGCCTTATCCGGGCACAATGTGTTCAAACTTTGGTGCGCCGCAGCAACGAGGAAAGTTCCTGTGAACTCAAACACATCAAGGTGAATCTGGTTCCGGGCCGGGAACAGAAAAATCGTCGCCGGCGAAGGATTCGCGAAAATTCAGGGCACTGGCGTCGAAAAGCCTAGTGTTTGCTATCGCCCAGGCTTGGGGCGTTGGTCGCAAACTGCTCGTCCTGCGGCTTGGCCGGCAGGGTTTTGTGGGTTTTGGCGTAGTCGATGACGTCGCCGAGCAGTTTTTGGCCGAGCGGCGCCAGCGCGCGCTCCCATAATTCGCGGGCGGTCTCGCCCTTCTTGACGAAGACCCACTCCTGGGCCGCGATCGCGCCGGCATCCATCCGGTCGGCAAGGTGGTAGACGCTGCCGCCGGCGATCGGATCGCCTTCCTTGATGGTCCATTCGATCGCGGCGATGCCGCGATGGCGGGGCAGCAGCGAGGGGTGATAGCCGATGCCGCCGAGTTTGGCGGCGGCCAGCGCCTCCCGGGTGACCCGGGCGTGACTGTGCGCGGTCACGATCAGGTCGGTATCGGGAGCGATCTCGGAGGCGGCGACGAATTTGGGATTGGCCTGAACAACGACCTCGATCCCGGCGGCTTTGGCTGACGCCGCCAACCGGTCTTCCCCGTCGTGAACGACAACCCTGACGATGTCGACGCCGCGTTGCCGCAGCGTGTTCAGTGTCGTCACGCCGAAATGGCGGGAGCCGACCAGGGTAATCCGCATGTTGTGCTGTCCGTTATGATCGAAACTTGGTGCCCGTCGATAACACGTCGCCTGCATCTGTCACGCTGCCGGCCCGCCGCACAGCGGGTTATCAACAGCGGGCACCGGCCGGGCTGAACGCGCCGGGCCGGCAACGCCTAGCCGACATGTTGGGGGCGATCCAGACCGCCGCCCCCGGTTGGCCATGAAAATATGCGGCGGCCGCAGGCTTTCTGACTGTGGCAAAACTGTGTTGCTGCCCTTGATCCGTAGCCGGATCGGCAGCCGCGACCGCGCCAGCCGTTCAGGCGAGAATACGAAGATCGGGTTTGCTGAAGGTGCGGCCGGAACGGTTGACCGGCTGGGACCGGCGCTCCGCGGCCTTTTGCAGATAGGATCGCAGGTCGGCGCTGCACTGCTTCATCTGGTTGCGCAATTCGCGACGGGTAAAGGCGGTGAGGGTTGGATCGCCCAGTTGCTGCCATGCCGCCCGTAACCGCTGCTGCAGCGCGTGTATCTCCTGATCGAAGATGTCGGGCTCTGTCATTCCGGTGGAATCTCAAAGCGTGATCGCGTCGGGATTAATGCTGATTCTCGATCCGATGCCCATCCCCGGAAGATTGCGGGCTTCAAAACGGGAACAAGCGCCCTACATGATTGTTGGGCTTGCGGTTAGGAGCGTTTCAATGTCCAGCAATTCGGCGATCGTTCTCACCCTGTTGCTTGGCAGCTTGATCGCATCCCCCAAAACCTTGGCGCAAGGCGTGACGCTGGCGCAGCTGACGCCGCCGGCGGGTTCGGCCGGTGCAGGCAATTCACCCATCAGCGGCGTGCCGTTCGGGCCGGCCAATCCCAGCGTGCTCAGCGACCCCAGCGGGATCGGCAATGCGTCGAGGCTCCCGCCGCTCGGTACCAATACCCCGGCGCCCATCATTCCCGCACCCGCAATCGCATCGCCCCGGCCCACCACAACGCCGGTCGTGGGTGCGTCACAGCGGATAATCATCCCGGTTCAGACGGACTCACGCAGGAGGCCGTTCCGCGGCCGCGGTCGCGGCCGTGACCAAGCGCAAGTCAGCAAGTTCACGGGCATCTGCCGGGGGTGTTAGAGCTTTGGGGCGCCGAGAGTCTGACTCAACATGCGATGTCCGATGTTCCGCTGGGTGAATTTTCGCCAAAAAGTTCGCTCAGTTTGATCGTGCCATTCCGGGCGGCATCTCATGATGTGGCCGAGCCTGATGTAATGTCGTGCGGCAACGTCGAGCACCGGTGGCGCCTGGGAAGGGCGACTTGAACGTGGGGAGGGTCGTGCATTGTCAAAAAAGGGCATCACAGGCCACGACGAATGGGTGGTCACGGAGGCTTTGGCGACGGCACTGGTCGCGCTGGAGCAGCTTCCACCGAAACACCAGCCGCGCCCCCATATGGAGGACATCAAGAAGCTTTTGGTGGCGGGTTGCCAGCCCGGCGCGATGCCGCTGCATCTGGCGCAGGCAAAATGCAGGCTGTTTCCGGACAAGGATCCGCTGACCATCTATCGCGAATACGGCCTCGAGGACGGCCAAGGCTGACGGGCTCCCGCTCGGCTAGCGCCACATGCCGCGCATGCGGGCGCCGATATCGATGCGCGGTCCCTGGTTGGCCGCGCGGGCTGTGGCCGCGGAAGCCGGCGGCCAATTTGTCCGCTCGAACATCTGCAGCAGGGATTCTGGAATGAAGCGCGACCGTGAGGCGTAGACGTGGCGGTCGCCCAGTGAATTCTGGCCGTGGGTGAAGAAGCGTTGCGGCACGGAGAGGTGCAGATCGTCCTTGGCGCGGGTCATGGCGACATAAAGCAATCGCCGTTCCTCCTCCAGTTCCGCCGAAGTGCCCGCGCCCAGATCGGACGGCATGCAGCCGTCGACCACGTTCATCACGAACACCGACTTCCACTCCTGACCTTTGGCCGAATGGATCGTCGACAGGATCAGATAATCCTCGTCGAGCAGGGGGACGCCGGCCTGGTCGCTGGTGGCGTCCGGCGGATCGAGCGTGAGTTCGGTCAGGAACCGTTCGCGCGAGGGATAGCCGGCCGCGATCTGCTCGAGCTGGATCAGATCGGCGCGGCGAACCTCGGCGTCTTCGTGAATGCGATCCAGATGCGGCTCGTACCAGAGTCTCGCGCGCTCGAGATCAGCGGGCCATTCGCCATAGCGCAGATTTCCGACCGTTTCGATGAATTCGCGCCAGTCCGCGCCGGCGCGGGGCGGCGACGGCAGGCCGCACAGCGCCGCAAGCGGATCGGCGGCCTCGCTCATGTGGTCGAGCACGCGCTGCGCCGACGCCGGTCCCACGCCCGGCAACAGATGCAGGATACGGAAGCCGGCGACACGGTCGCGGGGATTTTCCACGAAGCGGAGCAGAGCCAGCACGTCCTTGACGTGGGCGGCGTCGAGAAATTTCAGCCCGCCGAATTTCACGAAGGGAATGTTGCGGCGGGTCAACTCGATCTCCAGCGGACCGCTGTGGGAAGAGGTGCGGAACAGCACGGCCTGCTGCTTCAGCAGCGATCCTTCCTCGCGATTTTCAAGCACGCGTTCGACAATGTAGCGCGCCTGGTCGGCCTCATCGCGCACCGCGACCAGTTGCGGCTTTCGCGTCGAGGCGCGATCGGTCCAGAGGTTTTTGGTGAAGCGCTCCCTGGCCAGCCCAATGACACCGTTGGCGGCGGACAGGATCGGTTGCGTCGATCGGTAGTTGCGATCGAGGGTGACGATCTCTGCCTGCGGGCTGAACTGCCGGGGAAAATCCAGAATGTTGCGCACCGTCGCGGCGCGAAACGAATAGATCGATTGCGCGTCGTCGCCGACAACCGTCAGTCCGCGTCCGCCGGGCTTGAGCGCCAGCAGGATCGACGATTGCAGACGGTTGGTGTCCTGATATTCGTCGACCATCACGTGATCGAACCGCGAGCCGATCTCTTCCGCCAGCGCAGGCTCCGCCATCGTCTGCGCCCAGTAGAGCAACAGATCGTCATAATCGAGCACGTTCTGATTCTGCTTCGCCTCGACATAGGCCGCGAACAATTGCTTCAACTCGGCCGACCAGCCGGCGCACCACGGAAAGAACTGCCCCAATATTTGTTCGATCGGGATTTCCGCATTGACGCAACGCGAATAGATCGCAAGGCAGGTACCCTTGGTGGGAAAGCGCTTCTCGGTTTTCGATCGTCCCTGCTCATGCCGGACCAGGTTCATCAGATCGGCGGAATCCTCGCGGTCGTGGATCGTAAAGGCGGGATCGAGACCGATCCGCTCGGCATATTCGCGCAGCAGGCGCGCGCCGATGCCGTGAAACGTGCCGGCCCAGTTCAGCGCGTCGGTCATGACCCCGGCATTGTCGCCGAGCACTTTGCGGGCGATGCGTTCAACGCGCGTGGCCATTTCGGCGGCCGCCCGGCGCGAGAATGTCATCAGGAGGATCCGCCGCGGATCCGCGCCACGGATGATCAGATGCGCGACGCGGTGGGCGAGGGTGTTGGTCTTGCCCGATCCGGCGCCGGCGATGACGAGAAGCGGCGATCCTGCCGAGGCATCCGTTCCCACGCCATGCTCCACCGCGCGCCGTTGTTCGGGATTGAGGCTTGAAAGGTAGGTTACGGGCACCGTCGAATCATTCCTGACATGGGCGCAGGAGACTCGCCATTTCTCGTTTTGTTCGCAAGAGGCGGACACTGACTCTGCCTGTATTTGACTCAGTGTCCCAAGCCGAATTTGCCAGCGTCCAGGACGGGTATCCGGATCAGGACGGCCTTCTCGAAAACAAAACGGCCCCACCGATGGGAATCACCCGTGAGGCCGCCGATGGCCGGGCCCAAGCGGGGTGCCTGTCCAGTCATCAATTCCGGATGATTGCGTACAATGCGGCGACCGCAATGTGGGGGTCTGCGTATCGGGACCGTGCGCGCGATGTTGTCATCATCCCGTCAACGTATTCACCCCGCGGTGCTTAATAGTAGCGACGCCTCGGACGACGTTCGTAATAATCGTCTTCGTCATATTGCGGGCCGCGATAGATCCGGCCCTGTTGAAATTGCGGTGGCACGGCGCCGTTGGGGTAACATTGGCCATCCCGAACATCGACGTCGGCGCCGTTGCCGCATGGTACCGGGTATCTGCCACCGCGATACACGGGCCCCGGATATCGCAGGGCTGCCTGATCTTGCGGAGCGAGATAACCGTTCGGGTAGCAGAGCCCGTCACGGGCACTGAGATCGAAACCGTCCCCGCACGGCGGCGGATGCGCATAGACCCGGTATTGCGTTTGAAGCACGAAGGCTTCGCCCTGGCTCGGCGTGTGGACGGGGCTGCCCAGTTGAGCAATGAGCGCGGCGGCGGCAAGGCTCGCGAACATATTTTACGTTTCCCCAGCTGATGACCCGAGCTTCATCCGGCGGCAAGTTGCGGTCAAGGCGCCCAAGCGCCACTGCCAGCTCGTGTGCACGCCTTTCGGACCGCGCCGGCCAAGGCCGCGATATGGTGCTGCCAAGGCCGGGGACGCTATTCCTAGCGGCTTGCGATTTGTTCTCTTTTCGTTCACATTGAGCAAAACCGCGAGTGAACGTCATGGACGCCGAAAAAGAACGTGAAATCATCCGTCTGTGGAACCGGCTGCGCCTTCTCGAGCGGGAAGGCCGCGCGACCGCAGCCATTCGCCGCCAGATCGAAAGAGCCCTGATTGAAAGAGGCTTGATTGAAAGATCCCTGGCCGAACGGGAACCTCATGCAGCTTGATGATGTCAGGTCCGAAATCGAACGGATGCGCGCGCAAGTGAACCGGCAGCGCGGGGAAATCCGCCAGCTTCAGCGGGCAGGGATTTCGACGTCCGCGGCCGAGTCGCTGCTGGAGCGAATGCTCAACAGGGTCGACGAGCTGTGCACCGAACGCGACCGGCTCAAGAAGGAACTGGAACCGGTGAAGCGCAGGGCACTCGGCGGCCGGAACTGGTGACGCTTCATGAGGCAGTCATCGTTTCGATCTACCGATGCGGGCAACCGAGTCGCCGCAGTCGTTTTTTTGAGCACGCTGTACCGGACCGGCGTGGGTGCCGTTAGAGAATGATACAACCAAGTGCTGATTTAAGGCTGTTTACAAACGATCGTGAATCGAAGATTTTGCCTTGATGGATCGTGGCATGGGCAAATTGAAAATTGGCAGGATTTACCGGCTCGAATTCCCTGGAATTGCCGCACGAGTCATCGAACCGCCTGCCGGGCATAGCTCCGCAAAGTTCCCGTTCCTGGTGGAAAGTCTTTTTATTCGCAGCCGCTGGTACGTCAACGAACTCGGTGAGCCCGATAACGTTCACAGCCCCAGACTGGTTGTTCCGGACGGGTTAAACAACGGATAATTAATTAAACAACGGATCACGCGTCGTTGGTTCGCCCCAGATGCTTGGTTGCCCCCGAAAGTGCACCATCGATCAGAAGCACGACCTGCGTGATCGCCTCACCCCGGCTCTTCGTTTCACCGGTCTTGGTGGTGAGGTCGTCGAGGGTCACGGCCCATCGCCATGAATTCGGCTCGTCACCTTCGAATATCAGATATTGCTTGCCGCGATATTCCATTGAAAAACACTTCAATTAATTGCGTATGACGTAATTGCGTATGACGGCGGCGGTTCAATTCACCGATAATGCGTCCGGGAATATCCGATTTCATCGCTTGAGGCGACTCGGTTTCTCGTCTGAGCAATCTATGCAACGCCCGAACGGGCCCCAATTCCGCGCGCTACCGGTTTCGCCCGCCGCGGCGTGTTGGTATGCATGCATCATGGCGGGCATGGCGCGTCCGCACGTCAAACCGATGTGAGCCGCCGTCGGGCCGCTCGGGCAACGAAAAAGGACCAAAGCAATGATCGAACAGGTTGGCATCATCGGGGCCGGCACCATGGGCAACGGCATCGCCCAGGTTTGCGCGGCCGCAGGGCTTGGCGTGACCATGGTCGATATCTCGGACGCCGCCGTCGCGCGCGGTCTGGCCACGGTGGGCACGAGCCTCGACCGCCTGGTCAAGAAAGAAAAGATCTCCGCCGCCGAGAAGGAGGCCACGCTGTCGCGCATCGTCGCGACGACGGACAAGGCGAAGCTCGCGCCTTGCGACCTCGTGATCGAGGCCGCGACCGAGAACGAGGACCTGAAGGTCAAGATCCTGAAGGATATTTGCGCGACGCTGAACCCGCGGGGACTGATCGCCACCAACACCTCTTCGATCTCGATCACCAAACTCGCCGCCGCGACCGACCGGGCCGACCGCTTCATCGGCATGCACTTCTTCAACCCGGTGCCCGTGATGGCGCTGTTGGAACTGATCCGGGGCCTGCAAACCTCCGACGACACCGTCGCCAAGGCCGAAGCGTTTGCAAAACGGATCGGCAAGGTTTCGATAACCGCCCGGAACAGCCCAGGCTTCGCGGTCAATCGCATCCTGTGCCCGATGATCAACGAAGCCATCTTCGCGCTGCAGGAAGGGATCGCGACGGCGGAGGAGATCGACGCCGGCATGAAGCTCGGCTGCAATCACCCGATCGGCCCGCTGGCGCTGGCCGACCTGATCGGCCTCGATACGATGCTGTCGGTGATGGACGTGTTCTACAAGGGATTCAACGATCCCAAATATCGTCCGGCCCCGCTCCTGAAGGAGATGGTCGATGCCGGCCACCTCGGCCGCAAGACCGGCAGGGGGTTCTACAGCTACAGCACGTCTTGATGACACGCAGGGCGGGTTCGGCGACTTGTCAGCCGCAACTCTACCGACGGTAACCAATGTTTCGCACCCTCCTGCTGGGAGGGAGCATGCAGGCCCTGATCGACACCATCACAGCCGAGCCGTGGCCCTTTATCGCCGGCGGTATCGTGCTCATGGTGATGATTTTGTCAGAGTTCTTCGGCAACGATGACGGCTCCGAATTCCCCGACATTAGCGGCTAGGACTGAGG
Organism: Bradyrhizobium erythrophlei; assembly: GCA_900129675.1. GTDB lineage: Bacteria > Pseudomonadota > Alphaproteobacteria > Rhizobiales > Xanthobacteraceae > Bradyrhizobium > Bradyrhizobium erythrophlei_A. The sequence goes on from FSRD01000001.1 coordinate 7,422,207, forward strand.
GGGGCGCGCAGCCACGGGCCGAGCCTATTTGCCTGCGGCAGCTTCCAGGCAGTGATTGATGTGCACGGCCCGGTCCCTCGGTAGCACCTTGGCCTCATCGGCCTTATGCTGGCATTCCACCATTTTGACCTGTTCGGCGCGCCGTTTTTCCGCGGCTTCGCGAAATTCGGGGGCGACGGAATTTGGGTCTACCAGCTTTTGGGCAACGCCCGGCTCGGCAAACAGGATCGCCGCAGAAAAAATCAAATATCGAAACGAACGCATGGCAAGCCGCTCCTGGGGCCGACCGGAAGGGGTCACCGGTTGGTAGCTCCGCCAGCGGGCGGCGCGTATGAAGGAGGTCACATTCCGCGGGAGAGAATGCTATCACCCGCCCATCCCAAAGGAGGCTCCGATGCGCATCCCGGCTTTGGGGATTTTGACGATTGTGTTGCTTTTGACGGCGGAGCCGGCCCGGGCCCAAAGGTATGATCCGGACTATCCCGTCTGCCTGCAGACCTACGGCATCGGGGGAGACAGCATCGGATGCGGCTATACCTCGCTGGCGCAATGCGCGCAGTCGGCATCGGGGCGTTCCGCCCAGTGCATCGTCAATCCCTATTTTGCAGGCGCTCGCGCCCCCGCGGGAGCAAATTACCGGCGTCATCGCGGCGCTTACTGAATCCATTGGGGCCGGTGGTCCGGCCCCATCTCCAAGTATCGATTAGTCTGTGCTGAAGCAGGTTCGGCAAACCCGGCAGGAATTGACATGCGGATAGAGGCGGTGGTCACCGAGGGCGGTGGCTGGGCGAGCGGCAGAACCAACCCGAACGGCGGTCCCGGGACCATCGAACTCCAGAAGCCGCTGATGCGGAGCTATTTTCCCGAGATAATCCATTGTCACAACGGCACCATCAATTTGCAGCTGGATCGTCCGCTGCAGGTCAGGCTGCCCGATATCGTGACCCCGCCGCTCGATTGGAATCCAGCGACCTTTCCCGATGGCGAGAGGTTCGGCATAACCGCGATCGAATTCGAACTGGCGGGAAAATCCCACAGGGCATGGCTCTATACGGCCGAACACTCGCCGCATCGCTTCAACAATAATATCGCGGAGGTGCTGACCGGGACGCTGGACGGAATTGCACTGGGGGTCAGGTGCGCCATCCATATCAGGCGCCTGCGCCAGATCCTCGTGATCTGACGGTTCGGCGCGGGCCACCCGAAGCATCGCGCGCGGCGTCTCCAATGCCCGGCCGTACGTCGGCGGGATTGGATCGCGTGCGGACTACGGTGAGGCGTGAGGCTTGCCGTTATTTTCGGGACCGCTTTTTGCGCGGGCCGGGTTTGGCATAATATGGATTGACCACACACTGGGCGGATCGGCCCGACGCCGACGCCGCACACTGCGCCATCGAGGTGTAGCGACACTCGAAATAGAAGTGCACCATGTCGTCGTAGATCTGCAGGCAAACCGGGTAGTTTGGATCGTAGGTCTGAGCCCGTGCAGGTGCGGCAAACAAGATCGTGCCGAGCGCCAGTACTGTGCAAAGCAAACGTGCTGCGTTCTTCATCTCAGGCCCCGATTTGGTAGTAGGAAATTTTAGATTGCGTTGCGCGCCATGACACAGATTAGCAAATGCCTTTGTGCTGAAATTTGATCGACCCAAGGCGGCGACTGGAGAGCCAGGGGATTTTAGCGCGCTTCAGGTGGCGGGCGCCATGGCCAAGGAGGAAGGGTGGCGACGTTCGACTCTCGCTTGTCTTGCTCCCCATTTGCCTTCATTTGCGTCGGCTCATCATTGGGCTCAACGTCCCTCTTTCGGTGGAATGCGAGCCCGATAAATCCAATCGCCAACAGGACGGCGCCGGCTATGATCAGCCAATGTGGATATTCCATTTGAAGTGGATAATCCATTGAAGCATTCCCAGCTCTCTCGCAGGTTCTGGCTCCTTGAGTATCTCCGCACGCGCGGCGCCTGCCGCGCGAGGGCGCGGTGATTGACGACGCCAACCCTACGGCGGTGCGCAGGCGAGCACGACGGCTCAAATGGGGCACCTCGAAAGAGCGAACGACGAAGAGCCTATCTGCGTGCTACCAAGCGGATGTGCCGAACCTGTTTCTCGGCATCGACGCATCTCTGCGGCCCCAGCCTTCGGCCCCCCCTGCTGGGGCCGGCTCTTTGAAGCCGCGCTCTCCCGACCAAGCCACCAACCGGCCGCCCAACAGGGCCCAAATCACCACCACCGCGACAATCAGAACCATCGCAAAGATTGTGCGCCGGCCGAGCGGTTCATTCCAGAACCTCATATTCGAACGCTACACCTTCCGGATCGTTTTCCTGCAGCCAGGTTTCCGCCGCGTCCTCGGTCGCAAAGACCTTGAGATGATCGAGGTCGCCAACCTGCTTGCTGGTGTCGAGGGAAATCCAGACCGTCATTGCTGATCTCGTTTCAGCTTCCGGCGCCCCAACGGGGATCCCTCAAACTCGCGCTGTCAGCCTTTGCCGGCCATCCGTGACGCCAGCCACGCCTGTCGAAGGCTGTCGGCGACCCACTCGTCCCGCTCAATTTAAACGGCCCCAACCGAGGGCCGCCAACCCGATACGGGTTTTCCTCCAGCAGTCGGGGGGGCACCTTTCGGCTGGAAGCGTCGAATAAGACGTTTTGCCGAGCCGATTGTTCCCTGCGACCTTGAGGCGACCGCTCATCGCGAACTCCAGCCCTAGCTGAACGGCACCGTGCGGACGGGGTACCCGGACGATGGCCTTTCGACCGCAAACGGCGTGACAGGTGTTTGGTGAGCGCGGAGGGACTCGAACCCTCGACCCCATGATTAAAAGTCACGTGCTCTACCGCCTGAGCTACGCGCTCACTCTATTGCTTGAGCATGACCTTTTCGGAAGACCGGTCCACCTCGCTATCCACGTGCGGGGCAGGGTTTTTCCGGATCGTGCTCGGCCCGCGCTGTGTAGGGGGCGGGGCCTTGGCGGTCAATAGCGCAAACCGCCGCAAACAGACCGATCACCGGTCCCAAATTCCCATTGCACAGCTTATAGTTAGCCCAGCCTCTTCAAGCCGGCCCTGCCCAATTCATCCACCGTGTTGCCGCCGGTTTTGGTCAGCTGTCCCGGTGAATCTCGGATGCCACCGGCTGCGAGGGGCTGGCGACCGTCGGCATCGTCACCGGGCGGAGCCCGATCAGTTCGGCGGTCCGCACCGCGCTGTTGCGCCAAAAGGCGAAAGAGTTGATCCGGGAGTTCTCCAGGATCGCGATCGCCACCGCCGAGAGGAAGGGCAGGCTTTCCAGCACCAGGACCGCCGCAAAAATATAGATTTCGCGCACCTGTTTATTGCCGGTGATCTTGATCAGCGTGGAGTCGTTGTTCACGATCAGCACCGCGGCGCCGACCAAAAGCAGCACGCCGATGACCGCTTCCCAGAACGCCTGGAATTCGATCGACATCACCGACAACCCGCCCTTGGAGGTGCGGGCGAACGGTAGATGCTCGGTGATCAGGCCTTGGGCGACCGCGCGCGATACTGTCCATTGTACCGACATCGCCGCGATCATGGCGCCCAGCATCTGGCCGACTTTGATATGCACGCGCAGCCGGTACAGCGCTAGGAAATGCACAAGCGAGACGATGAAGGAGGCGATGATCGGCAGGGTCAGAATCTTGTCGGGGATGGCGATGTCGGCAAAGACGACGATCGGCACCCAGATCAGATTGAGGATCGCGACCACCACGCCGAGGCTCTCGGCGCCGAGCCAGTTCAGCCATCCCAGCGAGAATTCGCGGCGCTGATCCGGCGTCAGCCGGCTGGCGCCGGGCAGGAATTTTCGCCAGTGCTTTTTGACGATCTGGAAGCCGCCATAGGCCCAGCGGTGGCGTTGCTTCTTGAAGGCCTCATAAGTGTCCGGCAATAGCCCGTGGCCGTAGCGTTCATTGGTGTAATGCGTCAGCCAGCCGTGCTCGATGATGGCGAGGCCAAGATCGGTATCCTCGCAGATGGTGTCGCCGGCCCAGCCGCCGGCCATATCCATCGCCGCGCGGCGGATCAGGCACATGGTGCCGTGAACGATGATGGCGTTGGCCTCGTTGCGCTGGACCATGCCGATGTCGAAGAACCCGGCATATTCGCCGTTCATGATGTAGTGCATCAGCGAACGGTCGCCGTCGCGATGCTCCTGCGGCGCCTGCACCAGGCCGACGCGGGGGTCGGCGAACACCGGCACCAGGTCCTTCAGCCAGTCCGGCCGCACCACGTAGTCGGCATCGATGATGCCGATGATCTCGGCATCGACCGCGGTACGGTCCATGGCGATCTTCAGGGCGCCGGCCTTGAAGCCCTTGACCTTCTCGGCGTTGATGAACTTGAAGCGCTCGCCGAGCGTGCGGCAGTGGTCCTGAATCGGCTGCCAGAATTCCGGGTCGGGCGTGTTGTTGATGATCACAACGCATTCGAAATTCGGATAATCCAGCCGCGACACGGCATCGAGGGTCTGCTTCAGCATCTCCACCGGCTCGAAATAAGCGGGGATGTGGATCGACACCTTGGGGAAGCTGATGGTCCCGCCCATGGTGGCGGGCGCCACCGTCGCGCCCTTGACGATCAGCCGGCGCGGCGCCCCCCCGAATGCGATCGCAGCTATTTCCTCGATCCGCGCCATCGCGATCAGCACCAATGGCACCAGAAGAATCAGGCCGAGCACCATCGCAAACGCGGAGCCGAAGACGAAATAATGCCCGGCCCAGTAGGCGAACACGGTGGCGACCCAGGCGCCGACGCCGTTCGCCGCGGCCGACAGGACCAGCGCCTGCATCATTGTCGGCTCGGCGAGCTGCAGGATCGGCAGCGACATGAACAGGCCGACGAGGACGGCGATCGTTGCGAGCTTCCAGTAATTCTCGTTCACGATCGGCCCGGTCCAGGCGAACTTTGGTTCGCGGGAGGCGTCGAGGATTCCCCAATAGGGGCCGACGCCGCCTTCGAAGAATTTCCAGGGCTGATCGATCGCCTCGACGATGTTGTAGTCCATGCCGAGGGCTTCGGCGCGGGTGACGAAGTTGCGCAGCACCGAGGCCTGCTCGAACGAACCGGGTTCGGCATTCCGAAGATTATAGCCGGCGCTCGGCCAGCCGAATTCGGCGATCACGATGCGCTTGCCGGGAAACGTGTCATGCAGCAACTGGTAGCGCTCGACCGCCTGATCGACCGCCTGCTTGTCGGTGAAATTTTCCCAATAGGGCAGGACGTGGGCGGCGATGAATTCGACCGTTGAGGCAAGTTCCGGATTGTCGCGCCAGATGTTCCAGATTTCACCCGTCGTGACGGGCACGTTGACCGATTGCTTGACCCGCTTGATCAACGTGATCAGGTCTTCGACCTTCTGCTCGCCGCGGAAGATGGTCTCGTTGCCGACGACGACGCCGATGACATTGCTGTTATGCTTGGCGAGGTTGATCGCGGCCTCGATCTCTCGCTTGTTGCGATCGCCATCCTTGTCGATCCAGGCGCCGACCGTGACCTTCATGCCGAATTCCGCGGCAATCGGCGGCACCAGTTCGTTGCCTTCGGTCGAAGAGTAGAGGCGAACCGCTCGGGTCAGGGTGGAGAGTTTCTTCAGATCGGCGCGAACCTTCTCGGAATCGGCGATGCTGTCGGCGACGGTGTGACCCGGTTCAAACGGCGCGTAGGAAGCGCTTGGCAGGATGCCACGGAAATCCGGTGCCGCCTGCTTTTCCTGAAACAGACCCCACAGCGCAGCGTGGGCCGCGGTCACAAACAGCAGAACGGCGACGACGGCGCGCATCGGCGACTAAACCATACGGGGCCTACTTGAGGGGAAAGCGAACCCGTCCCCTAGGTTCGACCGACACGGCGGCAACTTCACGATAATACTGCCGCGCAATTTCACAACTGGTATCCCGCGATGGCGTTTTAAGGGCGCTCAGCGATTCAAACGGCGAAAAATTCGGATCGTTCCGACAGCCCGGCGATTACTTCGCCGGCGGGGCCGGTGAGGCGGCCGGCGCGGGGGTCGCGGCCGGCGCCGGTGCGGCATTGCCGGCGGTAGTCGACGCAGCAGCTGGCGTTGCCGCCGCGGCCGCCTGGGGTTGCGCACCCGGATTGACCCAGCAGGCATGGACGCGGCTGCTCAGGGTCTCCGCGACCTTGGGATCGATCTGCCCGCCGAAACGGGTCAGGCAGCGGAACGCCGCCTGGACGTGCCCGCCGGGGCAGCCGAACCGGTCGTAGAGATCGAGGTGCCGGAAAGCGGTGTCGAGATCGTCCCGCCACATCAGGCTCACCACCCGGCGGCCGAGCCAGACGCATTCCGGGTTGCCGGCCGGGCCGTTAATGACCTGGGCGGCCTCGACGAATTCATCGGTCTTGCGCTGGTTGTCCTTGGTGGCGTCGGCGGCATTGGCGGCCGGGGGCTTGCCGGATTGATCGGGGGCGGGGGTGCCGCTCTGGGCGAAAACGCTGCCGGATCCGATCAGGAGCGCGAGGCCTGCAACGGCAACATGGCGCAAAACCGCAACTCTTGGATCAAGCACCCGTCGACGCATACGTTCCCCGATATGTTTCCTGCCTGAGAGACAATTTTGGACGGTCCGTGGCTTGGCTTGATGCCGTCCAAATGGGTCCCCAATGCGGCGGAGACTTAAGCAATTCCCATGACGGTTATTTCGGATTTTGTCCAGCAAAGTCACAACTTTATCGCGGCGTGGTAAAACTGCCGCAGGACAAAGCCGGTATTGCACCCATCCCGCTCTTGGCAGACGCGCGCCGACCGGCTAATCGACGGGCCCCGCCCGGAGGATGGAACCGATTTCTCTTCGTACGCCGCTGGCGCTTCTCCTGACATCCTTATGTGCGATCGCAGCCGTGTGGTGGTGGCTCGCCACGCCGATCACGCTCGTGCGCGCGCCGATCGATCCCGATGCCAAGTTGCAATGCGTGTCCTACGCGCCGTTTCGTGGCGCGCAGACGCCGCTGCAACCGACCACGCATATCGGGCCCGAGCAGATCGAACGGGATCTGGCGGACCTCGCCAGGATCACCGATTGCGTGCGCACCTATTCGATCGAGAACGGCCTCGACCAGGTTCCCGGTCTCGCCGCAAAGGTCGGGCTGAAGGTAATCCAGGGCATCTGGCTCGGCAGCAACCGGCTGAAGAATCTGGCGCAGATTTCGATCGCGGTCGGCCTGACCAAGCAATATCCCGAGGTCATTACGGCGTTGGTGGTCGGCAACGAGGTGCTGCTGCGCGGCGAGATGACCACCGCCGACCTCGCGGCCAATATCCGCTCGGTCAAGGCGCAGGTGACCGTCCCCGTCACCTATGCCGATGTCTGGGAATTCTGGCTGAGGAATCGCGAGATCTATGACGCGGTCGATTTCGTCACCATTCATATCCTGCCTTACTGGGAGGACATTCCGGTCAAGGCGAAATTCGCGGCGTCCCATGTCGATGAGATCCGCAAGCGGATGGCGGTGGCGTTTCCGGGCAAGGAGATCCTGATCGGCGAGACCGGCTGGCCGAGTGCCGGGCGGATGCGCGAGGGCGCGCTGCCGTCGCGGACCAATCAGGCGCGTATCGTCTCCGATATCCTCGATCTGGCCAAGCGCGAAGGCTTTCGTGTCAACCTGATCGAGGCCTACGACCAACCTTGGAAGCGCCAGCTCGAGGGCACCGTCGGCGGCTATTGGGGCCTGTTCGATGCCGCCAAGCGGGTGGTGAAATATCCGCCGGGCCAGGCCATCAGCAATTATCCGCTGTGGAAGTGGCAGATGGGCGGCGGCATGACGCTCAGCGTGGCCGTGTTCCTGGCGGCGTGGCTGACGCTGCGGCGGCGGCCATGGACGCCGCGGCCGACGTCCTGGATCGCGGTCGGCCTATGGGCGACGACGGCTGGGATCCTGTTCGGGATCGCCGCCGACAAGATGTTTTATGAGAGCTACGGCGTCGGCGGCTGGCTGCAATGGGGGGCGTTGCTGGCGGCGGCGATCGCCTCGCCCTTGCTCTGTACCCATGCCGCGATGTCGGGCCGATCGCTGCCGACATTTTTGGAACTGCTCGGCCCGCGCGAGTTCAGGGGCGGATCTTTCCCGACGGCGTTGCTGGCGATCGCGCTCGCCGTCACCACGCTGATCGCCGCCGAAACCGCGCTCGGCTTCACCTTCGATCCGCGCTACCGCGATTTTCCGTTCGCCTCGCTGACGATGGCGGTGCTGCCGTTCGCGGGCCTGATGCTGCTCAACCGCCCCCAGGCGGGGGTGCGGCCGATCGCGGAATCCGCCTTTGCCGGATTGCTGGTCGTGACCACGCTGTACATCGGCCTCAACGAGGGCGCCGCCAACTGGCAGTCGATGTGGACTTGCGCAATCTACCTGCTGCTGGCGCTTACGCTGTGGCGGGCGCGGGTCGCGCAAAGCCCAAAATAAGCAGGCCGATCGCAATTCCCGACAGCGCGATATTGTAGAGCACGATTCCGAGCCCTGCGGCGATCAAGCCGCCGGTCAAAAGCACGATCGAGGGCCGCATCACATGCAGCGTCGCGATGACCAGCGCGACAATGCCGAACACCGAATTCTTGAACAGATAGGTCGCCAGCACCCGCGCCTTGCACAGCAGGGATTGCAGGCCGGCGTCGCAGGCCAGCGCGACGGGCGAGTACTCGACCGCGAGATAGCGCAGGTACAGCGCATAGCCGACGGTGACGAAGCCGACGATCAACAGAAACTGGACCTGGTAGGGCGTCAGCCGGAACGGAGTTTTCTTCACGTGCGCATTTTCCCGGAGTGGGTTCCGGTCGGCCGCACGAAAATGCGTCCAACCAATGATCGGCGAATATGGTCGGGAATAGCGGGCAGGACAAGCCGAAGCTCGCAACAGGCGCGTGAAAACAGGTGAGAATTCGGCTGTAATGCCTTGCAGCCAAATATCATTGTCCCTTTTTACCGAACCATGACGAGATCGTGGATGTGGCGGCCGGTTCCGGTTTTTTCGGCGGCTCCTCGACCACGGCCGCGGCGGCATGCTTGCCGCCACCACTAGCACCATGACGGCGTGGCGCGGGCTTGGTGATCGAAGCCGGCGCCGGATCGTCGCCGTTCAGGGAGAGCCGCTGTCCGTCGAAGATCGCGGTCTCGCAGCTGCGCTTGTTTTCGGTCAGAACCGCGCAGATCCTGGCCGCCGCGCCGGCGTCGTTCAGCGGTCCGGCCACCAGCCGAAGCTGCATCCCGAGGCCGCTGGTGCCTTCCTTGATCACGATGATCGGGCGCAAGGCGGCCAGCGGCGCATTGGATCTCGATTTCAAAAGCCCGCGCCACAGCGCGCGTAGCCCGGGAAGCGAATTGGCGTTGCCGAGATCGACCCCGAACTCGGTGCGATGGAGCGCGGCCTTCGGAACTGTGGCCTCGTCCGGTTCGGCATCGTCGGCCGGCGGCGCTGAAGCGACCACCTCCGGAATCGGCGCCGCCGTCACCACGCTCGGCGGTTGCATGGGTTCGATCAGTTTTGTGGCCGAGGGGTCGGGCGGCGCCATGATCGATTTCGACGCCACCAGCGGCGTCGACGGCGTCGCCGCCGGAGGCTTTGCAGTATCGGTCTTTGCGGTATCGGCGTTGACGGTATCGGTCTTGGCGGCTTCCGTATTGACGCTGTCGGCCTTCGGCGTGTCGGTCTTAGCTGCGGCGATCTTCACAGGAGCGACCTTGGCAGGATCGGACTTGGCAAGATCGGACTTGGCAGGATCGGATTTGGCGGTGTCAGTCTTCTTCGGCGGGTCCTTGGCAACCGATGAAACCATCGCCCCGCCCGTGTCGGCGGCCAGCGGCTTTTCGACCGTGGCGGGCTTGTCGGCTGGTGCGGCGGCGGGCTGGGTTGATGCGACCGGCGCCACCGCCGGAGCCGGGCTTGGCGCCGCCGATGGCGGCTCGGCCGGGGTGGAAGAGGTTGCAGGGACCGCCTGCGAGGTCGCAACCGAACCTTGCCGCGCGATCGCGCCGGTCACGGAGTCCAGCCCCTGTTCCAGCGAGGTGACGCGCGAATACAGCCGGTCGCGGTCGCCGCTGAGCGTATCGATCGCGGAGGCCAGCCGCCGCGTCTCGCTCTGGCTTTCCCTGGCGACCATCTGGATTTGCTGCGCCTGCCGTGTCAGGTCGACGGCTGCGATCTGCTCGCGCCGCCACCCGATCGAGGACTGGTTGGCCAGCACCGCAATGATCACGGCGCCCACCGCGGCAACGCCCCAGGATCCGATCCGCCACAGCGCGCGGCGGTCGAGTTCGTCTTCCTCGGCCAGAAAACCGCTCAGCAAGCCGCCGGTGTTTTCGGTGTCGAAGCTGCCAGCCAGATTGTCGGGGTCTTTGGCCAAAACGTCTGTGGCCCTCCTCGAGGCCTGCCGAATCACGGAACAAACATTAACAGGAATTGCGCCCCGCACTTGAATCCGGGCGTCCACGGCGCCGCGAATCGGTTTCCTCTCCCGGGGAAAACAATTAAAGACGGCGCCGGGCCCGATTGGCCCGATGCCAGGGACTCTGAACAAGGGATTTGCGAAGGGATTTGAATGACGGATCGATCCAGCCTGACGGTGGTGCTCGCGGCCGGTGAGGGCACACGGATGCGCTCCGCGCTGCCGAAGGTCCTGCATCCCGTGGCCGGCCAGTCGCTGCTTTCGCATGTGCTGGACGCGGCGCCTCACGGGGCAGGCGCAGCACTCGCGGTTGTGGTCGGGCCGGACCACAAGGCGGTCGCCGACGAGGTGGCGCGGGTGCGCCCGGATGCCAAAACCTTCGTCCAGCGCGAGCGCCTCGGCACCGCGCATGCGGTGCTGGCCGCCCGCGAGGCCATCGCCCGGGGCGCCGACGATCTGCTGGTCGTGTTCGGCGATACGCCGCTGATTTCGGCCGAAACCTTTGCGCGGCTGCGCGCGCCGCTGAAAAATGGCGCCGCACTTGCCGTGCTCGGCTTTCGCGCCGCCGACCCGACCGGCTACGGCCGGCTGCTGGCCGAAGGCGACCATCTGGTGGCGATCCGTGAGCATGCCGACGCGACGCCTGAAGAACGCAAGGTGACGCTGTGCAACGCCGGCGTGATGGCGTTTGACGGAAGCAAGGCGCTCGAGATCATCGACAGGATCGGCAACGCCAACAGCAAGGGCGAGTATTATCTGCCCGATGCCGTCGGCATCGTCAGGGATTTTGGATGGGAGGCCGTGGTGATTGAAACCAGCGAGGATGAAGTGCGCGGCATCAACACAAAGGCTCAGCTCGCCGAAGCCGAAGCGGTGATGCAGGCGCGGTTGCGCAAGGCCGCACTCGATGCCGGCGTGACGCTCATCGCGCCGGAAACCGTGTATCTCGCCGCCGATACCACATTCGGCAGCGACGTTACGATCGAGCCGTTCGTCGTGATCGGCCCCGGCGTCAGCATCGGCGACGGCGCGGTGATCCATTCCTTCTCGCACATCGTGCAGGCCTCGATCGGCAGACGCGCCTCCGTCGGGCCCTATGCGCGGTTGCGGCCCGGGACGTCGCTGGGCGAAGGTTCGCGCATCGGCAATTTCGTCGAGACCAAGGCCGCGACGCTGGAAGCCGGCGTCAAGGTCAATCATCTCTCCTACGTCGGCGACGCCCATGTCGGCGCCAACTCCAATCTCGGCGCCGGCACCATCACCTGCAACTATGACGGCTTCTCCAAGCACCAGACCATGATCGGCGAGGGCGCCTTCGTCGGCACCAACTCCTCGCTGGTGGCGCCGGTGAAGATCGGCAACGGCGCGTATATCGGTTCGGGCTCGGTGATCACCAAGGACGTGCCCGACGATGCGATGGCCGTCGAGCGCAGCCCGCAGAACAACCGCGAAGGCGGCGCCAAGCGCTACCGCGAGATGAAGATGCGGGGCAAGAAGCCGAAGGAGAGTTGACGGCGTAAGCATACGATGGCGAGAGGGGTCGTCATTGTGAGGAGCGATAGCGACGAAGCCAATCCATGCTTCCTGCGCGGATGTATGGATTGCTTCGCTGCGCTCGCAATGACGGCATGCCAACATGTGTCCGCGTTCTCGCGGCGTGAAGTGCCCGAGGTTTGCATATATCTTCCACCCTCTTCGAGAACAGAGGGCGCAGGGAAAGCCGGGTGCGCGCTGCACCCGCGGTCTCGCGTGCAATTTGCACAATAGAAAGCGCACACGAGCATACAGGTTCAGCGGAGAACATCCGGCCTTCCCTGCGCAATGGTTTTACGGCTTACTTCGTGCTCTCCCTGGTGAGGCGTGCTCTTTTGCCACCATCGCCCGCGAGAAGCCTGGCTCTCGCGAACTTGGCGCCAGCGTCGGGCGCCAGAACCACACGACTTCGCCGTCCGCTTCCGCCACGTTCGTCTTCGTGACTTTCGCGTCCACCGCATCCCACCGCGCGTTCGTGACGATCGCGAGCCGCCCCTCTTGTCGGGTGAGACGGGCGGAGAGAAACCACTGATTTGCCCGACGTCGAAAGCGATATATTTTTCGCAGCAGGACTGGACAACCCAAATCACGTTGGAATTGCTAGGAAAAATCGTTTTTTGGTGATGGGCTGCAGGAGGTGCCCGACGATGCGATGGCCGTCGAGCGCTACCGCGAGATGAACATGCGGGGCGAGAAGCCGAAAGAGAGTTGACGGCGTAGCTGGTCGATCGTCATTGCGAGCCAACGGGTCGGCGCAAAGCGCCGCCCGATGACAGGCTCCGCGAAGCAATCCATCGGGCCGCGAGGAAGGCATGGATTGCTTCGTCGCTGTCGCTCCCTTGCGCAAACGCTTCGCGTTTGTCGCAGGCAATCACGGCTTGTCCGTTGTTCGGGGAGGACCGGAAATGGCCCGAAAGGCCCATTTCGGTCGAGATTGACCCCAAAGCTGTCACCCCCGCTATAAGATAATGGTGCTGCCCGAGGGCCCCGAGTTCCGAAAGTTGCCGAGCGGCCCTCCACTCACCATCGTGCGGCCATGCTTTGGTCGAAACTGCATTGAGTGTTTGGCGGGGGTCGTCGACGTCGTGGAAATGCGACCGCCCTCCTGCGGGTGACCTTGGACGGCGGGCTAGGTCGCCCCACCGCAATTTTGAGGTGCCCACCGCAAAGGCTTGTGATGGAAAGGGCAAGGTTTGGTAAGGCCAAGATTTTCGCTTTTGGCAGCGCGCGAAGTGCTGCGACTTACTTGGTCGAACTTCTAATAGTCGCCGCGATTTACATTAGCCTTGCCGATTCCGCGCAATTACTACCCGCAATAAATCCGGCCGCGACACCGCTGTGGCCACCAACCGGGTTTGCGCTCGCGCTGGTCCTGCTGGGCGGCTACCGGATTTGGCCCGCGATTTTAGTGGGGGCCGTTTCTCCTTACCTCGTGGCCGGCCGATCGCTCTTAGAGGTTGGCTCCGTCGGGATCAGTACTCTCCTCGCTGCGTTTGCCGGGGCATGGCTGATTAGTCGATGGTCGAACGGTCACCAGACGTTTGGTACGCCCTCTGGTATCGCAAAATTTGCTATCATTTCCTTTGCGCCGACCACGATGATTAGTTCAGCCATCGTCTTGGCAGGATTCATTCTCGCCAACAATCCAGGTCTTTCCGATTCTGTCGTCACCTGGTTAACCTGGTGGCTTGCAGACGCGGCTGGGACCTTGGTGATTGCTCCGGTCGTCGTGCTCTGGACGATGATGCCTATACGTAGTTCTTCCAAATGGAAGGATTTATTGGAATCGATCGCAGTCGCTGCTCTCGTGAGCATCATCGGGATCGTTGCTTACAGCCCGATCATCGGCAGTGACATCATCAGCAACGACCTCAACGTGCTGCTGCCATATCGGAGCCTTCTGGGCTTTCTTGTTTTACTGCCCATGATGTGGGCTTGTTTGCGCGGTAATCGACGCAACGTCGCTACGGCCGCGCTCATTTTCTTCGGAATGGCCGTGTGGGGGTTCTCGGTGGGTAACGATCCATTTCCGAAAACGGATCTGAATGGAGCCCTGTTATTGTTACTCGTGCTTTCGATCAGCGTATCGGTGCCGCCTCTTGCTTTAGCTGCGGCAATTGCGACACGTCAAAACACCGAAGCTCATTTGCTTTCTGTTCAGGACCAACTGAACCGTCAGATTGAACGGAAACATTTGGCGCTCGACAGCGTTAGACGCCACTTCCAGATTCTTATCGAGGGCGTTGTCGACTATGCAATTTTTGCCCTTGATAAAGAAGGGCACGTTACAAGTTGGAATAGCACCGCACAAAAAATCATCGGCTACACCCCGGAAGAAATTATCGGCAAGCATTTTGGGATACTTTATCGACCGGATGAACGCCGCGCGGGCTCACCAACCCGCGCATTGGAGTCGGCAATCCAAAGAGGCAAGCACGAAGTTGAGGGTTGGCGCATCAGAAAAAATGGCACGCCGTTTTTCATTACTGGCTCGGTCTCTTCGAGCCGTGATGACGCAGGAAATCTGATCGGTTTTATCAACATACTCCGGGACGCAACCGAGCGACGTGACGCGGAGGAGAAACTGGTCCAGGCACGCGAACAGCTCGCGATATCGCAGAAAATGGAGGCAATCGGCAAACTGACCGGCGGGATTGCGCACGACTTCAATAATCTATTGATGATCATTGGAGGTAGTGCTCAGATCTTTGCACGCCTACTTGATCCAAAACTGCCAAGAGCAATCGAAGCCATACAGACCGCGGCCAAACGCGGCGAAAGTCTCACGCGCCAATTGTTGACATTCTCTCGTCATCAGCATCTTAGCCCGACGGTCGTCGATTTGAATGCGTCCATAAAGAACATGCGGACAATGATTGAGAGCTCACTGCGCGGGAACATTGTGTACAATGAAAACATTGCCGACGGTGTTTCGCCGGTTAAGGTGGACCTCGCCGAACTAGAACTTGCGATTGTCAACATCGCCGTTAATGCCCGCGACGCAATGCCAAACGGCGGCACGTTCACGTTATCCGTCAACGCCGTGACCGCAGATCAGGAAATTGGCGACAATCGCCTCGGGGAAGCCTTCTTTGCGATAGCGTTTAGCGATACGGGCACTGGTATTCCGCCAAATCTTCTGTCCAAGATGTTCGATCCATTTTTCACTACCAAAGAGGTCGGCAAAGGGACCGGGCTCGGTTTGTCCCAGGTTTATGGTTTTGCGCACCAAGCCGGCGGAACGGTGACGGCAGACAGCAAGGTCGGACAAGGAACAACGATTACAGTCTATTTACCGTCTTGTGCAGACGAGCAAATCGCCAGCAAAGAGCTCTCCGCCGCCAGAACAAAAACACGGCAATCGCAACGGCAGACGGTTCTTGTTGTCGACGACAGCGCTGATGTGGCGGATGTGACATCCTCGCTGTTCGAGCATCTGGGCTATGAGACCATCTATCGAGATTCGGCCGAAGCGGCATTAAAACTGCTCGAATCCGGTACAAAGATCGATCTCGTCTTCAGCGATATCGTCATGCCAGGGACCATCGATGGCGTCGGGCTTGCGAGAGAAATTCGGTCGCGGTATCCCAATTTGCCCATAGCCCTTACGACCGGTTACAGCGATGCGGCAAAAGCAGTTCCCACAAATTTAAGAATACTACGTAAGCCGTTCGATACCGAGGCCCTAAGAGATTTTATCCAGGATATTACGCCTCCGAGATCAATGAAGTCGTCCGGCGTGCCTCTGGCGTCGAGTACGACTGACGCTTTGCGCAGAAGTTGACCAGCCGTGCCATCGCGGGGCATTGCTCGGCCGTGCCGACGCAGTGATCGAATAGGCTTCTCTTGTCACAAAATGCGAGAGTCCGATTTTGGCTCTTACCGACAAAAACCAGCGTTCGTCCACATGTCGGCTGTTAGGGGTGGACCAGAAATGGTGGAGGGGCGGCCAAACGACGCGTCTGACCACCCGTTGTGAACGTTGAGCGCGTACTGCATCATGACACGTGCTTTGGCCCTCACGGACCGACTCACGATGTTTGCCGACGAACCACCATGGCGCGCGTGGACGAACTGCAATGTTTTCTCATGTCCATGTCGGTATCACGAATTTTGAGCGATCGTACGCTTTCTACTCGGCCGTCATGAACGAACTGGGGTTCGAGCTCAAGTTCTGCAGGCCGGAACAGTCGTGGGCCGGGTGGATCGCTCCCGGAAAGGAGCGGCCATTATTCCTCATTGGGCTTCCGTACGATCGTCAGCCGGCAAATGCGGGCAACGGAGGCATGACGGCCTTCCTCGCCTCGACTCGTGAGGTAGTTGATCGCTGTCATGCGGTCGCACTCGGAATGGGTGGCCGATGTGAAGGGATGCCTGGGCTCCGGCCGCACTATCACCCCAACTACTACGGGGCATATTTTCGCGATCCGGACGGCAACAAGATATGTGTCTGCTGCCACGAGCCAGCATCGGCGTGACGTCCGGCGGCGCCAAGCGCTATCATGAGCTGAAGACGAAGGCGAAAGTGTCAAAAAAGGCGGTCAACCAGCGGTCCTATTAAGCTTTCCGCTTAATACTGTCTCAATCCGCAATAATTATTGAGTAGGTTGGCACCGCCGAATCCCGTTAAGGGAAGGTGGCGCTGCTTGGGCAAATTTACGACGATTTGGGGATATCAAACCGCATGTGCGGCATTGTCGGCATTCTCGGACGCGCTCCGGTCGCGGAGCAGTTGGTGGATTCGCTTAAACGCCTTGAATATCGCGGCTACGATTCCGCAGGCGTCGCCACGCTGGAAGGCGACCACCTCGCGCGCCGCCGCGCCGAGGGCAAACTCAAGAATCTCGAAAAGCGGCTGCAGGCCGAACCGCTCGCGGGCCACACCGGCATCGGACATACCCGCTGGGCCACCCACGGCCGGCCGACCGAGAACAACGCGCATCCGCACGCCACCGATCGGGTCGCCGTGGTCCATAACGGCATCATCGAGAATTTTCGCGAATTGCGCGAGGCGCTGGAGAAGCAAGGCGCGGTGTTCGAGACCGAGACCGATACCGAGATCGTGCTGCATCTGGTCGACAGTTTCCTGAGCAAGGGTATCAATCCCGTCGAAGCGGTGAAGGCTGCGCTGTCGCAGCTTCGCGGCGCGTTCGCGCTCGGCTTCATTTTCGCAGGTCAGGACGATCTGATGATCGGCGCCCGCAACGGCCCGCCGCTCGCGATCGGTCATGGCGACGGCGAAATGTATCTGGGATCCGACGCGATTGCGCTCGGGCCGTTCACCGACACCATCAGCTATCTGGAGGACGGCGACTGGGTCGTGCTGACGCGCAAGGGCGCCACCATCTACGACAAGGACAATGCGATCGTTCACCGCGACGCGATCAAGCACAGCGCGGCGACGTCGCTGGTCGACAAGGCGAATTATCGCCATTTCATGGCCAAGGAAATTCACGAGCAGCCGGAAGTGGTCGGCCATACCTTGGCCCGCTACGTCGACATGGCGACCGACCGCGTGCTGCTGCCGGTCAAGCTGCCGTTCGACTTCAAGGATATCCAGCGGATCTCGATCACCGCCTGCGGCACCGCAAGCTATGCCGGCTACGTCGCCAAATACTGGTTCGAGCGGCTGGCCCGGGTGCCGGTCGAGCTCGATGTCGCCTCGGAATTCCGCTACCGCGAGGCGCCGCTGCGCAAGGGCGATCTCGCGATCTTCATTTCGCAATCCGGCGAGACCGCCGACACGCTGGCGGCGTTGCGCTACGCCAAATCGCAGGGCGTCCACACGCTCTCGGTCGTGAACGTGGCGACCTCGACGATTGCGCGCGAGAGCGAGACCGTGCTGCAGACATTGGCCGGTCCGGAGATCGGCGTTGCCTCGACCAAGGCGTTCACTTGCCAGTTGATGGTGCTCGCCGCGCTTGCGGTTGCCGCGGGCAAGGCGAGGGGCGAATTGTCGGATGAGGACGAAACCAAGCTGGTCCATGGCCTCGTTGAAATCCCGCGGCTGATGGCGGAGGCCCTGACGATCGAGCCGCAGATCGAAAAACTGGCGCGCGAGATCGCGAAGTCGAAGGATGTGCTCTATCTCGGCCGCGGCACCAGCTATCCGCTGGCGCTGGAGGGCGCGCTGAAGCTGAAGGAAATCTCCTACATCCATGCCGAAGGCTACGCCGCCGGCGAACTCAAGCACGGGCCGATCGCACTGATCGACGAAAACATGCCGGTGGTGGTGATCGCGCCCCACGACCGGGTGTTCGAAAAGACCGTCTCCAACATGCAGGAGGTTGCGGCCCGCGGCGGCGGTATCATCCTGATGACGGACGCCAAGGGGGCGGCCGAGGCCACGATCGAATCCCTGGTGACGATCGTGCTGCCCGACATGGCCGCGACCTTTACGCCGATGGTCTATGCCATCCCGGTACAATTGCTGGCCTATCATACCGCCGTGGTGATGGGCACCGACGTCGATCAGCCGCGAAATCTGGCGAAATCGGTTACGGTCGAATAGTCGCAAAGCGCGCGCGCGCGTCACTGCAGGTCTTCAAAAACCTGCTAGGATAGCTTAGCTGGGAGTTAGCCGGCCGCCTCGACCGACCTGGAACCGTAATGAACCGCCAAGAACCGCCGCCGACCGTGCCCCCGAGCGAGTCACATCCAGACGCCCCGCGCGGGCTGATGGCCCGTTTCCGCAACTATTTCCTGACCGGGCTGGTGGTCGCCGGGCCGATCGCCATCACCTTTTACCTGACCTGGTGGTTCGTGACCTGGGTCGACGGTCTGGTGCGGCCGTTCGTGCCGATCGCCTACCGGCCGGAGACCTATCTGCCGTTCGGGCTGCCCGGTTCGGGGCTGATCGTCGCCGTGATCGCGCTGACGCTATTGGGTTTCCTCACCGCCAATTTGATCGGGCGGACGCTGGTCGATCTCGGCGAACGGCTGCTCGGCCGCATCCCGGCGGTGCGCGCGATCTATCGCGGGCTGAAGCAGGTGTTCGAGACGCTGTTCTCCGGCAACGGATCGAGCTTCCGCCGCGTCGGCATCGTCGAGTTTCCCTCGCCGGGGATGTGGTCGATCGTGCTGATCTCGCAAGCGCCGAGCGTCGAGATCGCCAACAGTCTCCCCGGGCAGGAGGAGCACATCTCGGTGTTCCTGCCCTGTGCGCCGAACCCGACCACGGGCTTCTTCTTCTACGTGCCGAAGAGCAAGATCATCGAGATCGACATGAGCGCCGAAGACGCCGCGACCCTGATCATGTCCGCGGGCGTGGTGCAGCCCGGCTCCGATCCGCAGAAGAAGGCCGCCGCACTGGCCGGCATGGCCAACGCGGCGCGGGTGGCAAATGCGGCCACGTTGCAGCCGGCGCCGATGAAGGTGGAGTAGGTCTTCGTCTTTCCTCCTCGTCATTGCGAGGAGCCAACGGGTCGCGCGAATGCGCGCCCGATGACAGGCTACGCGACGAAGCAATCCATTCTTTCATTTTCGCCGCGCGATGGATTGCTTCGCTGCGCTCGCAATGACGGCGAGGGGCATCGGTCACCCCGCGCCAATCAGCGGTATCGCCTCGTCGCGTTCGTACAGATAGAGCAGGCACCGCAACGCGTCGCCTTGCGCGCCTTTCAGCTTCGGATTGTCCTTCATGATGCGCAGCGCTTCGTCGCGCGCCTGGGTGATGAACTGGCCATGCACCTCGGAGCGCGCGATGCGGTAGCCGGGCAGGCCGCTTTGCCGGATACCGAGCACATCGCCTTCGCCCCGCAGTTTCAGGTCCTCCTCGGCGATCCGAAATCCGTCGGTGGTTTCGCGGATCACTTTCAGCCGCGCGGTGGACATTTCACCAAGGGGCTCCTTGTAGAGCAACAAGCAGGTCGAGGCCTCCGAGCCGCGGCCGATCCGGCCGCGCAATTGGTGCAGCTGCGCCAATCCAAAGCGCTCGGCGTTCTCGATCACCATGATGGTCGCGGCGGGAACGTCGACGCCGACCTCGACCACGGTCGTTGCGACCAAAAGACCGATCTCGTGCGCGGCGAACTGCGCCATCACGCGGTCCTTCTCGGCGCCCTTCATCTGGCCATGGACGAGGCCGACCTGCTCGCCGAACCGCTTCTGCAGCGACTCGAACCGCTCGGTGGCGTTGGTGAGATGTTCGGTGCCTTCAGCTTCGGATTCTTCCACCAGCGGACAGATCCAGTACACCAGCTTGCCCGCCTTCAGCGCGCGGCCGACACCCTCGATCACCTCGTCAATGCGGCTGGCCGGGATCGTGCGGGTATCGATCGCTTGCCGGCCTGCCGGCTTTTCGCGCAATTCGGAGACGTCCATGTCGCCGAAATAGGTCAGCACCAGGGTGCGCGGGATCGGGGTTGCGCTGAGCACCAGCACATCGACGGCTTCGCCCTTCGAGGTCAGCGCCAGCCGCTCGCGAACGCCGAAACGATGCTGCTCGTCGACGACCGCCAGTGCGAGCGCTTTGAAAATCACGTCGTCCTGGATCAGCGCGTGCGTCCCGACCAGCAAATCGATCTCGCCGGCTTCCAGACGCGCCAAAATCTCCTTCCGCTCCTTGCCCTTTTCGCGGCCGGTGAGGATCGCAACCCGCAAGCCGGCGCGCTCGGCGAGCGGCGTGATGGTCTTGATGTGCTGGCGCGCCAGAATTTCCGTCGGCGCCATCAGGGCGGCCTGCTTGCCGGCCTCGGTCACCGCGGCCGCCGCCAGCAGCGCCACCACCGTCTTGCCGGATCCGACATCGCCCTGCAGCAGCCGCAACATCCGCACCGGCTGGCGCAGATCCTCGGTGATGGCGGCTACCGCCTCGCGCTGCGAACCGGTCAACGCGTACGGCAACGCATCGATGATCTTTCGGCGCAGATGGCCGTCGCCGGTATGGCGGTCGCCTGCCGGGCGCCGCAGCTGCGCGCGGATCAGCGCCAGCGCCAGTTGCCCGGCCAGCAATTCATCGAACGCAAGGCGCGACCAGAACGGGCCGTCGGGCAGGATGTCCGTCAGTTCAACCGGCACATGGACGCGGTTCAGCGCTTCCTTGATGGGCGGAAATTTGCAGCGGCGGACCACGTCCGGGCTGATCCACTCGGGCAGCTCCGGCAGTTTTTGCAGCGCCTGCGCGATCGCGCGGCGCAGCGAGCCGAGCGCCAGGCCTTCGGTCAGGGGATAGACGGGATCGATGCCCGTGAGCTTTGCAAAGCCTTCCTCGTCGATGACGCGGTCGGGATGCACGATCTGCGGGATGCCGTCATACATTTGCAGCGTGCCCGAGACGTAGCGCTTGGCGCCGACCGGCAGCAGTTTGTCGACATAACCGGGTTTGGCGCGAAAATAGGTCAGCACCACATCGCCGGTCTCGTCGCTGGCATAGACCAGATGCGGCGCGCGGGCATTGCGCGGCGGGGGCGGGCGGTGGCGATCGACGGTGACCTCCAGCGTCACCATCGTTCCCACAGCCGCATCGCGGATTTTTGGCCGCGCCCGGCGGTCGATCACGCTGGCCGGCAGATGCAGCAGCAGATCGACCAGCCGCGGCGTCTCATCGCGGCCGAGCAGATAGCGCAGCAATTTGTCCTGCTTCGGCCCGACGCCGGGAAGGGTCGTGACCGGTGCAAACAGCGGATTGAGCAGAGCAGGGCGCATCACGGGTACCTAAGCGCGTTCCTCACCGTCATGCCCGGCCTTGTGTCGGGCATCCACGTCTTTTTTTGTGGCCAGGCCGTGGATGGCCGGGTCATAGGCGCGCGGAAGCAACGCCGTCCTTTGGACGGCTACGCCCGGCCATGACGATCTTTTTATGACTGGCCGGATCTGCCTAGGTGCTACGCGGAGAACTAGGGCTGACATCGGCCCTCTCCATCGCTATATCAACCCCGCCCGGCAGCACGTCCGGGCTTTTGGCGTTCGGATGGGATTCTTGAAATGACGGGATCGACACGATCGAGCGGCGGCCTTGACGACCGCCGCAAGCGGCTGTTGTTTCGCTGCTGGCATCGCGGCACCCGCGAGATGGACCTGATCCTCGGGCGATTTGCCGATGCGGAGATCGCGGGCCTGTCCGACCGCGAATTGGCCTTGCTCGAGGGCCTGATCGAGGTTCCCGATCCCGATCTCTATGCCGCGCTGACGGGCGACAAGCCGCTCGATCCCCAACATGGCAGCGCATTGTTCGACCGCATCAAGGCGTTCCGCGCCGTGGACCACGACGCATGAAGTCTCCGGTTAAATCGCCCGCCGCGTTGTTGGCCCCCGGCCGCGCGCTGACCTTCGCCAATGTCGCCGAGGGCGCCGAAGGCCTCGTCGTTTCGGACCTCGCGCGCGCGGTCGCCGCCAGGCCGAAGCCACCGGCGGTCAGTCTGGCCGTGGTCTGCCGCGACGGTCCGCGCATGCAGCAATTGGCGCGGGCGTTGGAATTCTTCGCCCCCGATTTGCCGGTCATGCAGTTCCCGGCCTGGGATTGCCAGCCCTACGACCGGGTATCGCCGCATGGTGGCATCCTGGCGCAGCGCCTGACCACGCTGGCGCGGCTGTCGCGCCTTGCCGGCAGCGACAAGCCGCTGATCGTGCTGACCACGGTCAACGCCATCGTGCAGCGCGTGCCCGCACGCGAAACCGTGGCGGCGCAGGCGCTGTCGGTCGCGCCCGGCCATGTCGTGCCGATGGATTCCATCGTCGCCTGGCTGGAGCACAATGGCTACAACCGCTCTTCGACGGTGCGCGAGCCCGGCGAATATGCGGTGCGCGGCGGCATCCTCGATTTGTTTCCGGCCGGGCTCGATCAGCCCGTGCGGTTCGATTTCTTCGGCGATTCGCTGGAATCGATCCGCACCTTTGACGCCGAGACCCAGCGCACATTGCTGGATATGCGCGCGCTCGACCTGGTGCCGATCTCGGAATTCCAACTGGTCACCGAGACCATCCGCCGCTTCCGCATGGGCTATGTCGCGACCTTCGGTGCGCCGGTGCGCGACGATCTGCTGTACGAAGCCGTCAGCGAAGGCCGCCGTCATCCCGGCATGGAACACTGGTTGCCGCTGTTCCAGGAGCGGATGGACACGCTGTTCGATTATCTCGACGGCGCAGTCGTCGCGATCGAGCCGCAGAGCGAGGATGCCGCGCGCGAGCGCTTCAAGCAGATCGCGGATTACTACGAGGCCCGGCGCGAGGCGCTGGAGCATCCCGGCGGCGGCGCCATCTACAAGCCATTGCCGCCCGACCGGCTCTATCTGACGGAAGGCGAATGGACCGAACGGCTCGGCGAAGCCGCACTGGCGCGGCTGACGCCGTTCGCGGTGCCGGACGGCGCCGCCGACGTGTTCGATGCCGGCGCGCGGCTGGGACGGAATTTCACGCCGGAGCGGGCCGACAGTACGATCAACGTGTTCGAATCCGTCGTCGCCCATGTCGGGGCATTGCAGGGGCAGCGCAAGAAAGTGGTGATCGCGCTCTGGAGCGAGGGCTCGCGCGACCGCATGGGCAGCATGCTGCGGGATCACAAGCTCAACAACCTCACCAGCGTCAACACCTGGCGCACGGTGCAGGCGACGCCGCGCAACGAGGCCATGCTGGCGGTGGTCGGCATGGAATCCGGCTTCGAGACCGACGACGTCGCAATCATCAGCGAGCAGGACATCCTTGGCGACCGCCTGGTGCGGCCGCGCAAGGCGAGCCGCAAGCTCGATAACTTCATCTCGGAAGTCACGAGCCTTGCGGCCGGCGATCTCGTGGTTCACGTCGAGCACGGCATCGGCCGCTTCATCGGCCTGCAGACGCTGGAAGTCTCCGGCGCGCCGCATGACTGCCTCGAACTGCATTACGCCGCCGAGACAAAGCTGTTCCTGCCGGTCGAGAACATCGAACTGCTGTCGCGCTACGGCTCCGACCACGCCAATGTCGAACTGGACCGGTTGGGCGGCAGCGGCTGGCAGGCGCGCAAGGCCAAACTGAAGAACCGTATCCGCGAGATCGCCGGCGAACTGATCAAGATCGCCGCCGAGCGTCATCTGCATGAAGCGCCGAAAATGCCGGTGCAGCCGCATGTCTATGACGAGTTCTGCGCGCGCTTCCCCTATGAGGAGACCGAGGACCAGCTTGACGCCATCACCTCCACGCTGAAGGACCTCGAAAGCGGCCGGCCGATGGACCGCCTGATCTGCGGTGACGTCGGGTTCGGCAAGACCGAAGTGGCGCTGCGCGCGGCATTCGCGGTCGCGCTCGACGGCAAGCAGGTCGCCGTGGTGGTGCCGACCACGCTGCTGGCGCGGCAGCACAGCGGGAATTTCGCCGAGCGTTTCCGCGGCTTTCCCGTCAATGTCGCGCAGGCCTCGCGCCTGATCCCGGCCAAGGAACTGACACAGGTCAAGAAGGGCCTGACCGACGGCAATGTCGATATCGTGGTCGGCACCCACGCGCTGCTCGGCAAGGCGATCAAGTTCAGGGATCTCGGACTGCTGATCGTCGACGAGGAGCAGCATTTTGGCGTCAGCCACAAGGAACGGCTGAAGCAGTTGCGCGCGCAGGTCCACGTGCTGACGCTGAGCGCCACGCCGATCCCGCGCACGCTGCAGCTGGCGCTCACCGGCGTGCGCGATCTCTCGATCATCGCTTCGCCGCCGGTCGACCGCCTCGCGGTCCGCACCTTCGTGGCGCCCCACGATCCTTTGATGATCCGCGAGGCGCTGCTGCGCGAGCGCTATCGCGGCGGCCAGGCGTTTTACGTGGTGCCACGGATCGAGGATCTCGCCGGCGTGAAGGATTTCCTCGACAAGAACGTGCCGGAGATGAAGGTTGCGGTCGCGCATGGCCAGATGCCGCCGACCGTGATCGAAGACATCATGTCGGCGTTCTATGACGGCAAATACGACATCCTGCTCTCGACCACGATCATCGAATCCGGCCTTGATATCCCGACTGCGAATACGCTGATCGTGCACCGCGCCGATATGTTCGGGCTGGCGCAGCTTTACCAGCTGCGCGGGCGGGTGGGTCGTTCGAAGCTGCGCGCCTATGCGCTGTTCACGCTGCCGGCGCAGCAGAAGATCACCGCCCAGGCCGAGCGGCGGCTGAAAGTGCTGCAGTCGCTGGAGACGCTGGGCGCGGGCTTCCAGCTTGCCTCGCACGACCTCGATATCCGCGGCGCCGGCAATCTGCTCGGTGAGGAACAGTCCGGCCACATCAAGGAAGTCGGCTTCGAGCTCTATCAATCGATGCTGGAGGAAGCGATCCTCAACCTCAAGGCCGGCGTGGCAGAGCCCGCCGCCGACCGCTGGTCGCCGCAGATCACCATCGGCATGCCGGTGCTGATCCCCGAGGAATACGTCAACGATCTCGCGGTGCGGCTGTCGCTGTATAGGCGCCTTGCCGATCTCGACACCGACGAGGAGATCGAGAATTTCGCCGCCGAAATGCGCGACCGCTTTGGCGTATTGCCGGACGAAGTCCGTTATCTGTTCAAGGTCGCCGCGATCAAGGCCTATTGCCGCAGGGCCAATGTCGAGAAGGTCGATGCCGGGCCGAAGGGCGCGGTCGTCACCTTCCGCGACAACAAATTCGCGCAGCCGGATCGCCTGGTGTTCTTTATCCGCCAGCACGGCCAGGCCGCAAAGGTGCGGCCGGACATGAAGGTGGTGTTCTTCCAGGAATGGAGGACTCCGGAAGAGCGGCTGCTGGGCACGACGGAGATTTTGCGCCAGTTGGCCAATTTGGCGGAAAGCAAGAAGGCGGCGTAGTTCCGACCTATCAGCGTCATTGCGAGCGAAGCGAAGCAATCCATCTCGACGCGAAAAAGGAAGAGTGGATTGCTTGGTCATCGGGCGCGCGTTCGCGCGACCCGTTGGCTCCTCGCAATGACGACGGAGAGAACCGTAGGGTGGGCAAAGCGAAGCGTGCCCACCGATCGCTCAAAGATAGAAGGTGGGCACGGCGCGAAGTGCGCCTTTGCCCACCCTACGAAGTGCGTCGCGCTTACTTCGGATATTTGAATTCCGGCGCGGCCTTCAGCGCCTCCTTCGTTGTGTTCATCGACGCCAGCCATTTGTCGTTCTTGGCGTCGTAGCGGAGGTTGACCGACGACGGCGACACCGCGACATAGCGCTCACCCATGCCGAGGAAGCCGCCGACCGACAGGATCAGCGCGTCGACCTCGTGGTTCTTGATCGCGAGATCGGTGATCTCGCCGACCGATTCATCCTTCTGGTTATAGACGTTGAGGCCCTTCAGTTTCGAAGAGAACATCTCGTCCTTTTGTACCGTCGAGAACTTCGCTTCGGCGGGGGCGGTGCCGGTGGTCTTGGCGTCCTCGGCGAAAGCCGGCGCAGCGAGCATGGCGAGGGAAGCAGTGATAAGTGCGATTTTTTTCATAATGTCCTCCAGTGCAGAATTGCCGATCTACAATGCGAGGACGGAACGAACGTTCCTCAATTTAATTTTGGAACAATTACGACGCCACGCGACGCGCTTCCTCGTCGAGCCGTGCCAGCAGCGACTTCGCCGAATCGTTCGGTAGCAGCGTCGCGACGCTGACGACGGGCTCCGCACGCGCGTCGCGTTTGCCGTGGCTGGTGTGGCGCATGACGCTGGAGAGGCGTCGCGCAATCGCATGGGCGTTCCTGAGGTCGGTCTCGGCGAAGGCGACGACGACAGATCCATCGTCGAAGACGGCGCCGAAATCCATCTGCCGCATCAGACGGCCGATGATCCGCGCGCCATCGAACTGGGCACGCGGGTGTGCCGGATCGAAGGCGAAGCGCGCCACCGACAAGCCGCCGCCGCGCTGCTCGGTTTGATAGACCGCCGTTGCGAAGTCGCGATCGAACGCCGCTGGAGTCAGCAGGCCGGTCCGCGCGTCGATCAAGCCCTCGGCATCGATCGCCCGCAGCGTCCGGCTCAAATGGGCTTCGAAAGCGTGCTGGCGGATCATCGGCAATGCGATATCGGCGATCCGCTCAGGATCGCCGGAGATCATCTCGAGGTTGGGCAGATCGTAGGCCGGCGCGAGATCGTTCGACGCCACCACGACCGGCAGGTTGCGGAAGCGGGAGTCCTCGGTCAGCACGGTGAGGAACGCATCGATTACGCGCGCGCTAAAGCCTTCGCCGAGGACGATGCCGTCGATGTCGCGGTTGTTCAGATGCCTTGCCGCGGCCTCGATGCTGAGCGCCCCGACCACGCCGGTTCGCTCGCCGAGCGATACCGAAAGCGCGGGGTAGGCGGCGCCGCGGCCGACCAGCAGCACGGTGGCCTCGCTAACCGTATCGATATCGGACAGGGCGATCCGCAAGGCCTGCCGGCGCATCACGGTGGCATGCAGCGAACGGATTCGCAGCGCAGCACTCAGGCGCGCGACCAGGCGATCGAAATGGCCTTGCGCCTGGAAGAACGGAATGGCGTTCTCGGGCAGCCCGATCAGCGGATCGACCGCGATCAACGGCAGGTAGGGTTGCCGCGCCGCGATCTGCTTCGCCAGCGCCGCGAATCTCGGTCCATCGATTGCGGATGTCGCGGCGAGGATTGCCGCCGGCTGCACCTGTTCGACCGCCCGGGCTGCGTCCGCCCATTCGGTCTCCACGACCGGAAACAGTTTTGCGTCATCGAGCGCGGACGCAAACGACGGCGTTGCTGCAGCCGAGACGACGAGGATCGGGCCTTGCTGGGACATCTGACAACTCGGATCAACGCAGGACGGAGCCTGCGATCCTAGTTTGCCGGGCTTAATGCGGCGTCAACGCCACTAGCGGGTCAGGCTTTCAGGTCGAGGGCGTCCGATCGCGAAACGCTTCCACCATCAATGGGTTAAGTCCAAGTCCTGACAGGGCTTCGCGGGCGCGGGCATTGTCCTGGGCGCGCCCGGCCAGCCGGTGGCCGCTCAAACGATCGGGCAATGCCGTCAGCAGCGCGCCCTGGCCCAGCCGTCTTGCCCATTCCTGCAGGTCCTGCGCCAGAAAACGGTAGCCGCCGACCGCCATGATGCCGGAAGGCGGCGCGGTGATGTTGATCGCGCCGGTCGCGCGATCGAGCCTTGCGGCATAGTCGGTATCGACGAAATCACGCGGCGGCGGCGCAATCAGGGAGTCGCCGGGCGGCGGCGCCGCCGCATAGGCGGCGACGGGAACCATCGGCCCGCGCAATCCCAATGTGCCGCGCGGCGTCAGCAGGATTTCTCCTGATATCGACGACCCCGGCAATTCGCGCGGCGCGCCGTGCGGTCCCGGCTTGATCAGGGCCGGCGCGCCATCTTCGGCGTTCCGGCGCGCGCTGAACAATCCGGCTTCGCCGAACAGATAGACGTCGGTCAGCGTCGCCTGTTGCGCAGCCCAGCACGCGCTGGAGGCGACCTGTTCCGGCGTGCGCCACACACCGATGACATTGCGCAAGCCCGGCAGGCGGTGGGCGAGGTCGAGTTCATCCAGCCGGAGCGCCAGTTGCGCCGGCGCAATCAGCGTATCGCAGCGATGTTCGTTGATCTGCCGCTCCAGCGCCTCCTCGTCGAACGGATGGTGCAGCACCAGCGTGCCGCCCGACAACAGCCAGACCACGAGCGAGCAGGCGAGGCCGGCAAACGACATCGGCGAAAACGCCGACAGCACGGTTGCACCCTGCGGCACGTCGCTTTCGAGCGAAAGCGCCAGTCCGCCGGCGATCAGGTTGAGATGGACGCGGGGCACGGGACGATAACCGTCGGCGGTGACGTCGAAGGAGATCAGCGCCGCCTTGCGGCCGTCCTGGATCACTGCGCGCGTCGCAGGGGATTCTCTCAGGATGGCATTGTCGAGCGAAGCCATGCCTTCGGGCAAATCGGTGCCGAAGCCGCAGACATGGCGGATCGAAAACGCTTCGGCGGCGGCGTTCATCGCGAGGTCGGCATACACAATGCCGTCGACCTTGCTGGTGGTCACAATCGCGCGCGCCGCGGTGCGGTTGAGCGCCATGGTCAATTCCGCCTGCCGCCACAGCAGCGGAAGCACGGCGACCACCAATCCGGCGCGGTACGCGGCCAGCACCGTGAGCGCGAATTCGATCGTGTTCGGCAGTTGAACCGCGATCACGGAATTGGCCGGCAATCCGGATTCGATGAAATGCGCCGCCAGCGCCGAGATCGCGCGATCGGCTTGCGCAAAGGTGAGGCGCTTCGGGCTCTGGCCGGTGATGCGTTGCTTGTTCGGCGGATCGACCAGCGCGATCGCGTCCGGCTGCCGCGCCAAAATGCGTTTGAACAATCCGTCGAGCGTTGGCGAAGCGGTGGGTTGGGTCACGGCGTCAACTTCGGTTGCATCATTTCGGCTGCGGGTCCGGCTTCTGCCACCACGTTTCCGGCAGGTAGCCCGTCAACGCCGTGGTTGCAGGCCGTTCTATCCGATTCCAACGCGCGAGCCATTGCTCTTGCACGTTAAATAGCGGGATAGCGTAGAAGCCCGATATCAGCGCCCGGTCCAGCGCCCGTACCGTCGCAACGAAGGCCGGCCGCTCGCGCGCTTCCAACAGGACCGCGATCAGGGCGTCGATCGCGGGGTCCTTGGCGCCCATGTAATTCCGGGTGCCCGGGATATCGGCGGCCTGGCTGCCCCAATAGAACGACTGCTCGTTGCCGGGCGACAGCGACTGGTCCCAGCGGTTCTGGATCATGTCGAATTCGTAGCCGAGCCGGCGCTGATCGAACTGGACGGGGTCGACCGCGCGCACGCTGACTTCGATGCCGGCGCGCTTGAGGTCGCGCTGATAGGCCAGCGCAATCCGTTCCTGATCGCGCGTCGTCACCAGGATTTCAAAGGTGAGGGGCGCCTTGGTCGCGCGCTGGCGCAGCACCGTGCCGTTGAGGTCGTAGCCGGCCTCCGACAGCAGGGCGAGCGCTTTGCGAAGCGTCGTGCGATCACGGCCCGAGCCGTCGCTTACCGGCAGGTGATAGCTGCCGTCGAGAATATCAGGCGGGATATGCGCGCCAGCCTGTTTGAGGAACTGGCGCTCACGCTCGTCAGCGGGGCGACCATAGGCCGACAGCTCAGAGCCTGCGAAGAAGCCGGCGCTGCGTGCATAGAGGCCGAAGAAGTAGTTGCGGTTGATCCATTCGAAATCGAACAGCAGCGTTAGCGCCTGGCGCACGCGGATGTCGGCAAACACCGGCCGGCGGGTGTTGAATACCAGGAATTCCGACGGCTGCGGCATCCCGGTCTTGATGACATCGCGGATCACCTCGCCGCTGCGCGCGGCAGGAAAATCATAGCCGTCGTGCCAGCGCAGCGGCTCGCCCTCGACGCGGAAGTCGTAGAGGCCGCGCTTGAACGCCTCGAACTCGCCGTTGGCCTCGCGGTAGAAGTCGAGCCTGATCTCGTCGAAATTATACAGGCCCCGGTTCACCGGCAGGTCGCGCGCCCAATAGTCGGAATTGCGCGTCAGCGTGACGCTCGCGCCCGGTTTCACCGCGGTGACGCGATAGGGTCCGGAGCCGACCGGTCCGGTCATCGTGGTTTCCTCAAAGGTGGCGGGATTTACCGCATGTTTCGGCAGCACAGGCATCAAAGCGAGGATGAGCGGCAGTTCGCGGTCATTGGCGTCAGTGAGATCAAA
The DNA here is from genome assembly GCA_900129675.1 of Bradyrhizobium erythrophlei. Classification (GTDB taxonomy): domain Bacteria; phylum Pseudomonadota; class Alphaproteobacteria; order Rhizobiales; family Xanthobacteraceae; genus Bradyrhizobium; species Bradyrhizobium erythrophlei_A. The sequence continues at coordinate 7,452,713 of FSRD01000001.1, forward strand.
GCGCACCGTGAGCGGATCAGGCGTCTCGGCCTTTGCGACCTTGGAATAATACTGGCGATGGTTGGGGCGGCCCTTGTCGCGCAGCAAGGCCCATGAGAACAGCACGTCCTCGGCCGCTACTGGCTTGCCATCCGAGAAGCGAGCGCGGGGGTCGAGATGAAACGTGACGTAGCTTCTGGCGTCGTCGGTCTCGACGCTTTTCGCCAACAATCCGTAGAGGGTGAAAGCCTCGTCATTGCCGCGCGTCATCAGGCTTTCGACGACGAACCCCCGGATCTCCTGCACCGCGAGGCCCCGGACAATAAGCGGGTTGAGGCTGTCAAAAGTGCCGAGGGCGCCCCAGACCAGCCGGCCGCCCTTCGGCGCGTCGGGATTGGCATAGGGCATATGGGTGAAATCGGCCGGAACCGCCGGGACGCCATGCATGGCGATCGCATAACTTTCGGTGGCCTGGGTCTGGGGGGCGCCCGGCACCGGCGACAAGCCGAGCGCGACCGCGAGGCAGGCGATGGCTCGAAGGCGGATACGTCCAAAGGCGAACATCGGTACGCGTGGATTTGATTCGAAATTGCACACAACCAAGCTTTACCATAGGCCTCGGCATCCGCCGTAACGCCGGCTCAAAGATGCTTGTCGGCATTGATCTTTTCGCGCGCCGTTGTATTGAAGGCGTGCAATTGACCAAGGCGGCAGCGCCTGTCACGTATCCGCCTCAATTGACTTGGAGACAGCCGCCCAAACGGCTAGGTGTCGGCGCCTGCAGCGGTTTCGGGCGCTCCCGTTCAGAAAGGGTTTTCCGCAATGAATTTCCGTATCTTGGCCGCGCCGATTCGGCCGCATGGGCGAGTTTTCGCCTTGTTGGCGGCGACTGCAATGTCCGCAACTTTGCTCGGCGCAGCGGCGCAGGCCCAAACTCCGGCGCCCGCGGCTGCGCCGAAGGCCAAGGCAGCTCCCAAAGCTGCACCCAAGGCCGCTCCGGCCCAGGCGCCCGCACCGGCTGCCCAAGCCGCTCCGCCGCCGGCAGCCGCTGGCGCGCCCCCCGCAGCCGGCCAGCAGCCCCAGGACCAGCAGGTTCAGTTGATCTACGCGCCCTGGACCAAGTTCTGCCTCAAGGGCCAGGACGCCGGCGCCAAGCAGGTCTGCTTCACCGGCAAGGATGGCCGGATCGAGTCCGGGCAGCCGGTCATCGCCGCCGTCATCATCGAGCCGGAAGGCGAGCCGAAGAAGATCCTGCGCGTGACGCTGCCGCTCGGCATGCAGCTCGTTCATGGTACCCGCGTGATCGTCGACAACAATCCGCCGGCGCAGAGCCCCTATGTGATCTGCTTCGCCAACGGCTGCATGTCGGACTACGAAGTGACCCCGGAATTGCTGGCCAACATGAAGAAGGGCCAGAATCTCGTGGTTCAGGCCATCAACTCCAACGGCGCGCCGCTGACGCTGCCGCTGCCGCTGGCCGAGTTCGCCAAGGCCTATGATGGCCCGCCGACCGACCCGAAGGTGTTCGAGGAAACCCAGAAGAAGCTGCAGGAAGAGTTGCAGAAGCGGGCGGAAGAACAGCGCAAGAAGCTCGAGGCTGCCCAGCCTGCGGCCGGCGCTCCGGCCAATCCGGCCGCGAAGTAAGCGTAAGGCTTGTCGACAAACAAAGGCGCCCGGACCGGGCGCCTTTTTCGTTCAGGGAAAGTGTCGCCCCGGAGCCAAATCAATTCAATGACGGATTGCGTGGCCGGTAGCTGCCCGATTTGTCCTTCACAAATATCTCGGCGACCTGCGAATGCCGGATCGGCTCGCCGGAATCGTCGGGCAGCAGATTCTGTTCGGAGACGTAGGCGACGTATTCCGATTCCGAATTCTCCGCGAGCAGATGATAGAACGGCTGATCCTTGTGCGGCCGGACATCCTCGGGGATCGACAACCACCATTCCTCGGTATTGTTGAATTCCGGATCGATGTCGAAAATCACGCCCCGGAACGAAAACACCCGGTGGCGGACGATCTGACCGATCTGAAATTTGGCGGTGCGCGCTCTAATCATGCCTCGTCAGATAGACCATGATTGTGGCCGATGCTAGGGGCAAAAGGTCGAATTAACCCACCGCTTTGGCCATCACATCTGGCGCCACAGCTTAGAAAACGCTGAAGAAAAGACGATTTCCGCATGGCTGACATTCTCAATCTGGCGCTGCCCTATTTCGGATTGATCTTCATCGGTTTTGCCTGCGGCAAGTCCAAAGGGCTGCCTGAATGGGGCCTCGCCTGGATGAACTTCTTCCTGCTGTATGTTTCGCTGCCCGCGCTCCTGTTCGGCATCATGTCGAAGACCCCGTTCGCGGAACTCAACAACCCGCCGTTCCTGATCGCGACCACGCTCGGAACCATGAGCGCCTTCGTGCTGGCCATGGTCCTCGGCCGGGTCGTCGGAGAACTGTCGCTGCGCAAGGCCACCATCGCGGGGCTTTCGGGCGCCTACGGCAATATCGGCTATATGGGCCCGGGCCTGGCGCTGGCCGTGCTCGGTGCCAAGGCGGCGGCGCCAACCGCGCTGATTTTCTGCTGCGACAGCATCTTCCTGTTTTCGATCGTGCCGCTGCTGATCGAGTTGACCAACCGCGAGCATCCCTCGCTGTTGCACGCATTCGGCGTCGTGGCGCGGCAGATTGCGCTCAATCCGCTGATCATGTCGGCCTGCGCCGGCGCGCTGGCTGCGGCGCTGCACCTTCAATTCCCGGTTGCGGTCGACAAAACGCTGTTGTTTCTGCAAAACGCCGCGGCGCCGACGGCGCTGTTCGTGCTCGGCGTCACGGTGGCGTTGCGCCCGTTCAATCGCGTGCCCTGGGAAGTGCCCGGCGTGATCGCGATCAAGCTGCTGATCCATCCGCTCGTTGTGTTCGGACTGATGCTGCTGCTCGGTCCGTTCCCGCAACCTTGGGCGGCGACCGCCGTCCTGATGGCCTCGTTGCCGCCGGCGTTGAACGTGTTCGTGATCGCCCGGCAGAACGAGACCTGGGTCGAGCCGGCGTCGGTGGCCGTGCTGATCGGGACGTTTGCGTCCGTGGTCACGCTGACCAGCGTGATGTGGTTCATTCAGAGCGGACGGCTGGTGTTTCCTTGAGAACCGCCGAAGATCTAGCTGACGCGCCGCCATGAGGGCGCAAGCCCCTCGCGCATGGCAAGCCGCCGCAGCGGGCCGATCGAGCCGATCAGGTGCAGGCCCGCGGCGCGCAGCGATTGTATGGGAAGGAAATCGCTGAGCAAGGAGCGGTTGGCAATATCGATCGTAAACGTCCGGCTCAACACGTCGGTTCGACGCGCGGACTGGTAGCGCGCCAGTACCTGCGGCGAACCGGGATCCTCTCCGATCGACATCGCGTGGCCCACGATATCGGCGATGTCGGCGGCGTCGCGCAGTCCCATGTTCAGGCCCTGCGCGCCGATCGGCGGCAGCACATGGGCGGATTCACCGACCAGCGCGACGCGATCTTTCGCGAATTGCCGGGGGCTCTCGATCGCAAGCGGAAAGACATGCCGCCCGGGCTCGACCTGAACGCGGCCGAGAATGGAATGCGATTGCTTCTCGGCGGCGTCAGATAATTCGTCGTCGCCGAGCGCCATCAGCCGTTCGGCTTGCTTCGGCGCCGAAACCCAAACCACGCTGCTGCGATTGCCGGGCAGGGGCACGAACACGCACGGTCCGTGCGGCGTGTGAAACTCGGTCGATATGTTCTTGTGCGGATGGGTATGACCGATATTGAAGGTGAGCGCCGACTGATGGAGGTCGCGGCGCCTGACCGCGATACCGGCGGCCTCGCGGGAAAGCGACTGCCGCCCGTCCGCACCGATCACAAGCCGCGCGGCGAGCGATTCTCCCCGGCCGGTCCGGATCGAAACATCGGCGTGTTCCGGATGGATGGTTTCCGCCTCATCGTCAAACCGCGTCAGGCCGGAAAGCTCGGCCGCGCGCTGCTCCAGCGCTGCCATCAGCGAGCGGTTGTCGATGTTGAAGCCGAACTGGTCGAGGCCGATTTCACCGGCTGAAAACCGCACCTCCGGCGCACGGATCAGCCGGCCGGTGTCGTCGACGAGGCGCATGGTCTGCAACGCCGCGGCTTGATCCTTGCAGCGCCGCCAGACGTCCAGGCGTTCGAGCAGGTCGGTGGAGGCGCCGAGCAGTGCGGTGGTGCGATTGTCGGCATAGGGCGCGCGGCGGGCGAGCAGGGCGGTTTTCGCCCCGGTCTCCGCCAGCGCAATGGCGGCGGTCAGTCCGGCCGGCCCGCCGCCAATCACGGCTGTGTCATAAACTTGCGGTGCATCGGTCATATCGGGACAATTGACGTTCCCGGCGCCATTTTCAAGCCAGTAACCGGCGGAATTAATTTCACCGGTTTACGCGGCGGAACGCCGCAAGCGTGGATATGCAAATCGGACCGATTCCTGATAGCACTGCCGGCAATGGACCAGACCAGCCAGCCAGTTTCATCCCCGGCGTCGAGCGGAATGCGCGCGGCGGCTTTCTCCGTGCACATCTTCACGGCGATGGGAGCTGGTGTTGCGCTGCTCGCGATGCTGGAAGCCGTGCGCGAACACTGGGCCAGTATGTTCGGCTGGCTCGGCGTGGCGCTGGTGATCGATGCGATCGACGGCCCGATCGCGCGGAAGCTGGATGTCGTGCGGCTGCAGCCGGACTGGTCAGGGGATGTGCTCGACCTCGTCGTCGACTTCGTCACCTACGTTTTCGTTCCCGCCTACGCGATCACCGCGAGCGGGCTGTTGCTGCCGCTGGCGGCGCCGCTATTGGGTATCGGCATCGTGGTGTCGAGCGCGCTCTATTTCGCCGATCGCCGCATGAAGGCCGCCGATAACCATTTTCGCGGATTTCCGGCGCTGTGGAACGCGGTGGCATTTTATCTGTTTTTGCTGCAGTTTCGGCCGTCGATTTCCAGCCTCGCCATCGCCATTCTGATCGTGCTGACCTTCGTGCCGGTTCACGTGCTGCATCCGATCCGCGTGGTGCGCCTGCGCTGGCTGACCTTGTTGTTGCTGGCCGCCTGGGCCGTGCTTGCCATCTACACGCTGGCCTGCGATTTCGATGTCGGCGCCCCCGTCGTCGCCGGGCTCTGCGCCATCGCCGCCTATATGGTCGGCAGCGATGCGGTCATCCGGCAAATAAAATCGTTGCGGGCATGATGGAATTATTCACCAGCGCGGAAGCCTGGGCGGCGCTGCTCACCCTGACGGCGCTCGAAATCGTGCTCGGGATCGACAACGTCATCTTCCTGTCGGTGATCGTCTCGCGCATTCCGCCGGCGCAGGCCAAGCGGGCGCGCCAGATCGGTCTCTTTCTGGCGCTGGTATTCCGCATCATCCTGCTCAGCCTGCTGGTATGGCTGATCGGGCTGACCGAGCCGGTATTCACCGTGAAAAGCGTTGCACTGTCATGGCGCGACATCATCCTGATCGGCGGTGGCCTGTTCCTGATCGCGAAGGCGACCCACGAAATTCATGCCGAGGTCGAAGCGCAAGAGGTGGAGTCCGATGCGGCGCCGAAAGCCAGCGCATTCTTCTGGGTGATCGTCCAGATCATCGTCATCGACATGGTGTTCTCGCTGGATTCGATCATCACCGCGATCGGCATGTCGCAGCAGCTCGAAATCATGATCGCGGCCGTCGTGATCGCCTGCGTCGTCATGTACGCCTCATCGGGACCGGTCGCGCGATTTGTGGCGAATCATCCGACCACCAAGATGCTGGCGCTGGCATTCCTGGTGCTGATCGGCGTCGCGCTGGTGGCGGACGGATTCAAATTCCACATCCCGCGCGGCTACATCTATTTTGCCATCGCGTTTTCGGCCGCGGTGGAGCTGTTCAACGTGCTCGCCAAGCGCAACCGCAAAAGGGCCGTCAGATCATGATCCGATTGAATCGGATCATGATCTTTCTCCTTGTTTGAGCATGATCTCCGGGCAAACGCTTCGCGTTTGTCCCGAGGAAAACCGGTTCCGACCTTTCCGGATCATGCCTAGCCGGTTTCAGCCAGTCAGTTGACAACGCGACGGCGATGGCTTTCGGTTCGGATTCGCGGAAATACCAAGGGAGAAACCTGTCATGACCAAGGCCGTGCGCGTGCACAAGGTGGGGGGCCCGGAAGCCCTGGTTTATGAGGACGTTGACGTGGCCGCACCCGGACCCGGCGAGGTTCGCATCCGCCAGCACGCCGTCGGTCTCAACTTCATCGATGTGTATTTCCGCACCGGCCTCTACAAGGCGCCGGGCTTGCCGTTCATCGCCGGCAACGAGGCCGCGGGCGAGGTTGTCGCAGTCGGGACCGGCGTCACCAATTTTCATCCCGGCGATCGCGTCGCCTATTATTTCAATCTCGGCGGCTATGCGAGCGAACGCGTCATCCCGGCGGACAAGCTGGTCAAGCTGCCCGACCACATCACCTACGAGCAGGGCGCGGTGCTGATGCTCAAGGGGCTCACGGTCTGGTATCTCCTGCACAAGACCTTCAAGGTCGAGCCCGGACATCGCGTGCTGATCCACGCCGCCGCCGGCGGCATCGGTTTGCTCGCCAGCCAATGGGCCAAAGCGCTCGGCGCCCATGTCATCGGCACCGTCGGCACCAAGGCCAAAGCCGATCTCGCGCTCGCCAATGGCTGCGACCACGTCATTCTGTACAATGAGGAAGACTTTGTCGCGCGGGTGAAGCAGATCAGCCGCAACGAACTCTGCGACGTCGTCTATGACGGCGTCGGCAAGACCACGTTCCCGGGCTCGCTGTCGTGCCTGCGGCCGCGCGGCCTGTTCGTGAGTTTTGGCAACGCCTCCGGCCCGGTGCCGTCGTTCGCGCTCGCCGAACTCAACAATCACGGCTCGCTGTTTGCGACCCGGCCAAAGCTCAACGATTACGTCGGCACCCGCAAGGAACTGCTCGAGGGCGCCGACACGCTGTTCGCCGCCGTCATCAACGGCAAGCTGCACGTGCCGATCAATCACGCCTACGCGCTGAAGGATGCCGCCAAGGCGCATATCGAGCTCGAGAGCAGGGCGACGACGGGCGCGGCGATTCTGCGACCGTAGTTCTGGCCGTCATTGCGAGCCAACGGGTCGCGCGAATGCGCGCCCGATGACAGGCTCCGCGAAGCAATCCATCGCGCCGCCCAAAGAAAGAATGGATTGCTTCGTCGCTACGCTCCTCGCAATGACGCTTGAGGCTACGCCACGCGTCTCGCCGCACCTGCCTTGGTCAATATCGCATCAAGGCATTCGACCATCTCCGCGATCTCGTCCCGCGTCACGTTGAGCGCCGGCATGAAGCGCAGCGCGTCCGGCTGGGGCGAATTGAGCAATACGCCGTCGGCGAAAGCCTGCGCCACGATCGAGGCGCCGATCGGCAGTTTGAGATCGAGCGCCAGCAGCAGGCCCCGGCCGCGAACTTCGCCGAGACCGTGCCGCGCCGACAGCCGCTGCAACTCGCTTTCCAGGAACAGGCCGGCATCGACTGCCGATTTCAGGAATTCCGGTTTGCTGACGTGATCGAGAACCGCGAGCCCCGCGGCACACATCAGCGGATTGCCGTTGAACGTGCCACCCTGGTCGCCGTGCTCGAAGCACGAGGCATGTTCGGTCGCCAGCAATGCTGCGAGCGGCACGCCGCCGCCGATGCCTTTGCCGAGCGTCATGATGTCGGGCTCGATGCCGGCATGTTCGTAATGGAACAGCTTTCCGGTGCGGCCCATGCCGGTCTGGATTTCATCGACGATCAGCAAAAGACCGTGCTCTTTGGTCAGCGCCCGCAACGCCTTCAGGAATTGATCGGTCGCAGGCCAGACGCCGGCTTCGCCCTGGATCGGCTCCAGCATCACGGCGACGGTTTTGTCGGAGATCAGCCGCTTGACGGAATCAAGGTCGTTGAGCTGCGCCTTGGGAAAGCCCGTCACCTTGGGCTCGAACAATGGCTCAAAAGCTTTCTTGCCCGATGCCGACATGGTCGCCAGCGTGCGGCCGTGAAAGCCGCCGACGAAGGTGATGATCTCGTGCGCGCCGCCTCTGTGCAGCGCGCCGTATTTGCGCGCGAGCTTGATCGCGCCCTCATTGGCTTCCGCACCCGAATTCGCAAAGAACACCTGGTCGAAGCAGCTGTTTGCGACCAGCGCTTTTGCCAGTTTCAGACTCGGTCCGTTGTAGAACGCCGGGCTTGGCGTCAGCAGCAGCTTTGCCTGCGCCGCGAGCGCGTCGGCGACGATCGCGGGCGAATGGCCGAGGCAGTTGACCGCCCAGCCCTGCATGAAATCGAGATAGCGCTTGCCCTTGTCGTCCCACAGATAGGCGCCTTCGCCCTTGACGAAGACGGTCTGCGGGCGCGCGGTGATGTCCATCAGCGCATGATACGGATGGGTGGCGTTGGTCATGTCTAACTCCTGCGGTTTGGGTTGGAAGGCGGGCCGAAACGCAAGAAGGCCGCACCTTTTGGGTGCGGCCTCCTCGAAAACGTTGCTGATCTAGTTAATCAGCGTTGTCGTCGGACACGGCGCAACCCATCGGCGTCGCAGGAGCGACGACGGAAAGCAGCGCGGCGGTTGGTCCGGTTCTGGATCATGGCGCAGGGCCATACAGCCTGAGGGCGGGCGGTGTCAAGCGCGTTAGAAGCCCGCGACGCTGCCGTGGAGGTCGTATTGATCTGCGCGCTCGATCTTTGCCGTGACGATTTCGCCGACACGTAGGGGACGCCGGCTCGACAGATAGACCGCGCCGTCGATCTCGGGCGCGTCGGCCTTGGAGCGGCCCTTCGAGACGGTGGGGCCGACTTCGTCGATGATGATCTGCTGCCGCGTGCCGACCTTGCGCTTTAAGCGCCGCGCCGAAATCTTCTGCTGGCGGGCCATCAGCGCATCCCAGCGCTCCTGCTTGATCTCGGCGGGAACGGCATGGCCGATCGCGTTCGACGCAGCACCGGCAACGGGCTCGTACTTGAAACAGCCGAGGCGATCGATCTCGGCCTCCTCGAGCCAGTCGAGCAAATACGCAAAGTCGGAATCGGTCTCGCCGGGGAAGCCGACGATGAAGGTCGAGCGCAGCGTCAGATCAGGGCATTGCTCGCGCCACTTCCGGATCCGCGCCAGCGTCTTCTCCTGCGCGGCCGGGCGCTTCATGGCTTTGAGGATTTCCGCGCTCGCATGCTGGAAGGGGATATCGAGATAAGGCAACACCTTGCCGTCGGTCATCAGGCCGATGACTTCGTCGACATGCGGGTAGGGGTAGACATATTGCAGCCGGACCCAGGCGCCGAGTTCGCCGAGCTCTTTGGCCAGATCGAAAAATTTCGCGCGGACCTCGCGGTCCTTCCACGGGCTTTCGGCATATTTCAGGTCGACGCCATAGGCCGAGGTGTCCTGCGAGATGACGAGCAATTCCTTGACGCCGGCGCTGACCAGCTTTTCCGCTTCGCGCAACACGTCACCCGCCGGGCGCGACACCAGATCGCCGCGCAATTTCGGAATGATGCAGAAGCTGCAGCGGTTGTTGCAGCCTTCGGAAATCTTCAAGTAGGCGTAGTGGCGCGGCGTCAGCTTGATGCCCTGCGGCGGCACCAGGTCGAGGTGCGGATTGTGGACCGGCGGCAGCGCGCGGTGCACCGCGTCCAGCACGCTCTCATATTGCTGCGGGCCGGTGATGGAGAGCACGCCGGGATAGGCCGCCTCGATCTGCTCGGGTTCTGCGCCCATGCAGCCGGTGACTATGACCCTGCCGTTCTCGGCCATTGCCTCGCCGATGGCGCCAAGCGATTCCTGTTTGGCGCTGTCGAGGAAGCCGCAGGTGTTGACGATGACGATATCGGCGCCGTCATGCTTGCGCGCCAGCTCATAGCCTTCCGCGCGCAGCCGCGTGATGATGCGCTCGGAATCCACCAGCGCCTTGGGGCATCCCAAGGAGACAAAGCTGACTTTCGGCGCTCCGGCCTGTTGCATATCTGGATCTGCCTGATTGATCCGCAGGAGCTAGTCCGAATTGCCCATAATTACAACCCTTTGCGCCGGCTATCGGCGTGCTATGGATGCGTTTGCCGGGTTGTGAGTGGTCGATGAGCGCTGAGTCGTCTCCTAAAATCGTCATAGTCGACGAAAGCCCGATCCGCGCCGCGATCCTGGAAGAGGGATTGCGGGAGGCGGGCTTTACCGGCGTCGTCCATATCAGCGAAATGCAGAGCCTGCTGGCGCGGATCTATGCGCTCGACCCCGATATCATCCTGATCGACCTGGAAAACCCCAGCCGCGACGTGCTGGAACAAATGTTCCAGGTCAGCCGGGCGGTGCGCCGGCCGATCGCCATGTTCGTCGACCAGAGCGACGCGGCGTCGATCCAGGCTTCCGTCGATGCCGGCGTATCCGCCTATATCGTCGACGGGCTGAAGAAGGAACGCATCAAGCCGATCCTCGACCTCTGCGTCTCGCGCTTCAATGCCTTCGCGAAACTGCAGGACGAACTCGACCGGACCAAATCTGCGCTCGAGGAACGCAAGGTCATCGACCGCGCCAAGGGCATTTTGATGAAGTTGAAAGGACTCACCGAAGACGAGGCCTATGTGCTGATGCGCTCGACTGCGATGCGCGAGAAAAAGAAGATCGGCGAGATCGCCCAGTCGATCCTGACCGCGTCGGAGTTGCTGAAATGACCGGACCGCTTCGCATTGGTTTCATTCCGCTGGTCGATGCCGCGGCCCTGATCGTCGCCGTCGACAACGGCTTTACCGCGGCCGAAGGCCTCGACGTTTCGCTGGTGCGGGAAGTCTCGTGGTCGAATGTCCGCGACAAGCTCAATATCGGCTTGTTCGACGCCGCGCATCTCCTGGCACCCGTCGCGATCGCCTCCAGCCTCGGGCTCGGTCACGTCAAGGTGCCGATCGTGGCGCCGTTCAATCTCGGGCTCAATGGCAATGCCATCACGGTGTCGCCGGCGCTGCATACCGCAATCATGGGCGAGATCGAAGGCGACCGCTTCGACCCGATGGCGACCGCGCTGGCGCTGGCGCGTGTCGTCGCCAAACGCCGCTGCAGCGGCGCCGAACCGTTGACCTTCGGCATGACGTTTCCGTTCTCGACCCACAATTATCAATTGCGGTTCTGGATGGCGGCCGGCGGGGTCGATCCCGACGAGGATGTCCGGCTGGTCGTGCTGCCGCCGCCCTACATGGTCGACAGTCTGGCCAGCGGGCACGTCGACGCTTTCTGCGTCGGCGCGCCCTGGAATTCGGTCGCGGTCGATCTCGGCGTCGGACACATCCTGCATTTCGTCACGGACATCCTGGTGAGCGCGGCCGAAAAGGTGCTGGCTGTCAGGCAGGACTGGTCGCAGAAATATCCGGATGTGGTGGCCGCGCTGGTCCGGGCCCATGTCCGCGCCGCCGAATTCATCGAGCAGCCGCAGAACCGCGCGGAGGTGGCGCGAATCCTCAGCGCCCCGGAGCGGATCGGCGTCGACGCCGAGGTGATCCAGCGCACCCTTGATGGCCGTCTGAAGATCTCGCCCGATGGTGGCTTGCGCGAAAGCGGGCGCTATTTGCTGGTCGGGCGCGAGGGCGCGGCCCGGCCCGATCCCGCGCAGGCCGCCTGGCTGTACGCGCAGATGGTGCGATGGGGACAGACCGTGATGAAACAGGACGCGCTGAGGACCGCCATGGGGGTGTTCAGGCCCGACCTTTATGACGCGGCTGTCGGGCATCAGGGCAAGGCGGCCGGTGCCTCCGCCGCCATCGGCGCCTTCGCCGGTCCGGCCTTCGATCCGGACGACATCGCCGGGCATTTGGCGGCATTCAGGATTGGCCATTGGAAGCCCTGAACGCCATCTCTTGACGCAGTATTGGGCATCTTCCCCGGCTGGCTAATTTTTCGCCACCGGCGCGCCCGGCAAGAACTGGCTGTTCTTCGGATTTGCCGATGAACTCAACGCCATAACTCAACGCCATGAAGACGTCGAGCCTGTTGACGCGATTGTCGCTGGCGTGGTCGCGCGACGGCGACAAGAAATTTTACGTGCAGGACCGTATGCGTGAACTCGGCCGCGAACTGTGGACGTGGATGGCCGAAGGCGCCAACATCTACATCTGCGGCGACGCCAAGCGGATGGCCAAGGACGTCGAGCGCGCGCTGGTCGATATCGTCGCCCAGTTCGGCGCCCGCACCACAGACGAGGCAATCGCCTTTGTTGCGGAACTCAAGAAGAAGGGCCGGTTCCAACAGGACGTCTATTAACCGGAGTTCCGACTAGCTCAAATTAGACCGAATAAAATTCTCGCGAGAATCCGTTTGAGAGAATTTTTCACCTAAAACAGAGTCCGCCGAAGCATCGCATCGCTATTTCGCCGGTCATCTTGCGTCGCGCCACGAACGATATTCCACTATCGGGAAATGGGGCGTTGGAGATCCACCATGCGCGAACTATCGGCGGAAGCCCGCCTGCACCTTTACGCGCGCTCCCTGTCCCGCCGGACCGGAACCGGAATCCACACCGCCGCGCTCTACAGCGCGCTCGCGGTCATCGCAGCCGTCGTGTTCGGCACGCTGTCGGTTCACCCGTTCTGATTTTGCTGAATTCGTAGGGTAGGTAAAGGCGTGCTAGCGCCGTGCCCACCATCCATCGACATATCAATGCGCCGTCTTGAACGGCGCCACTGCGATCCCTGCGTCCTTCAGCGCCTGCCGAACGCCGCGGGCGATATCGACTGCGCCGGGCGTGTCGCCGTGAATGCACACCGTATCGGTGCGCATCTTGATGACCTTGCCGGTCACCGAGACCACCGCGCCGTCCTGCACCATCCGCACCACGCGGTCCGCGATCTGCTTCGCATCATGCAACACCGCGCCCGGCTTCTTGCGTGACACCAGCGATCCCGTGTCTTCGTAGGCGCGGTCGGCGAACACCTCGTGCACCATCGGCAAATTGGCCGCTTCGCCGGCTTGCACCAGCTTCGAATTGGCGAGCACCACAAAGATCAGATTGGGGTCGACTGCCCTAATGGCGCTGGCGATCGCTTTCGCCGTCATGTCGTCCTCGCAGGCGACGTTCGACAGCGCGCCGTGCGCCTTGACGTGCGTGACCTTATGACCGGCCGCGGTCGCGATCGCCTGCAGCGCGCCGATCTGGTAGGCGACCAGGTTCTCGATCTCCGACGATTTCATGCCGGGCACCGGCCGGCGGCCGAAACCGTGCAGGTCGCGGTAGCCGGGGTGTGCGCCGATGCTGACGCCGCGCGCTTTCGCCAGTTCCACGGTGTGGCGCATGATGTCGGCGTCGCCGGCATGGAAGCCGCAGGCGACGTTCACCGAGGTCGCAAGCTCGATCATGGCCGCGTCATTGCCCATTTCCCACGGGCCAAAGCTTTCGCCGAGATCGCAGTTGAGATCGATGGTTGTCATGATGATCGGTCCGCTTGTGAGTGAATCGTGTCGTTGTATTTTTCGGGATTGGTCAGTCCGGCCCCAATATGTCCGCTGGCGATGCGACGTGCCACGTCCCGGCGTCGACGGCACTGACGGCGTGGCCGGCGACATTGGCATCATGCAGCGCCTCGATGTTGAGATCAAAGCTTTCGATGTCGCGCAGCCGGTCGGGCAGGGTGCGCAGCAATTCCCGGAATTTCCGCAACTCGGCCTGCGCCTCGGTCATGCTGATCGCCTTGAAGCGAAACGCGCGGCCGGCGGGGATCTGCGCGAACCGGCCGAGGTCGGCCGATATCACGGCTGCGATCTTTGGATAGCCGCCGCTGGTGCCGCGGTCCGGCATCAGCACGATGGGCTGGCCGTTGCCGGGGATCTGGATGCTGCCGTTGACGGTGCCGTCGGACACGATGTTGTGGCCGTCGATATGCTGGATGAAGGGCCCCTCGAGCCGGTAGCCCATGCGGTCGCTGGTCGCCGAAATCTTCCATTCGCTGTCGAGAAACAGCTTTTTTGTTTCGGCGGTGAATTCATCGTCCTGCGGACCGAACACGATACGGATCGGCGCCTCCGACGTCGCCGGAAGGTCGATCCGTCGCTCGGCCGCGCCGCTGGCGGGCGCGGTCTGCAACTCGTCACCGGCCTGCAGCGGGCGGGGGTAGGGGCTGCCGAGCCCGGCGCGCGCGTTCACGGCCAGACTGCCGAACATCGGCTCGCCCTGCACGCCGCCTTCGATCCCTAGGTAGCTGAACGACCCGCCGCGGGCAAAGCCGAGCGTCAATGTCTCGCCGTCGGCCAGCGTCATCGATGTATCCGAGGCAACCGCGCGTCCGGCGATGTCGGCATTGCGTGGCGCGCCCGACAGCGCGACGCGGACGGCGCCGCCGCGCGCCGTGAATTTGGCGCCGAACGGGCCGATCTCGACGGCTGCGGTAAACAGGTCGTTTCCAACCAGCGTGTTCGCTGCCGCCAGCGCCAGGCGGTCGATCGCGCCGCCCGGGGTCAGGCCGTAGCGCTGGGCGCCGGGCCGTCCGCCGTCCTGCACCGAACTTGCCGGACCGATGGATGGGATGACGAGCTTGCTCATGACGCCACCAACTCGGCGACGAATTCGCCGGCTTCCGCGGCACGATCCTGTTCCTTAAAGGTCTTGGCATCGACTGGCGTGAAGGTGATTTGATCACCGGGCTCCAGCAGAAAAGTCGGTTCGCGGTGGAGTTGGTAGGTTCTCACGGCTGTTTGTCCCAACAGGTGCCAACCGCTCGGGCCGGCCAGGCACTGCACGCCGGTTTGGACGCCACCGATCGAGATCGTCCCGGCCGGCGTCAGCAGGCGCGGATTTTGCCGCCGCGGCATCTGCAACGAGGGCGCGAGCCCGCTGAGGTAGGACCAGCCCGGGGTGAAGCCGATCATGGCGACGCGGTAGTCGCCGGCGACGTGCCGTGCCACGATGTCGTCCGGCGTGGTGTCGAGCGCTTTCGCGACGTCCTCGAGGTCGATTCCATGCTCGCCGCCATAGACCACGGGAATGCGCCAGCGCCGGGTCTTTGCCGCGGCGGAAATTGGCTGTTGCGCCAGAGCGAGAAGCTGCTCGCCGAGCTCGGCAAAACCGATCTGCACGGGATCATAATGCACCAGCAGCGACCGATAGGTCGGCACGGTCTCGGTGACGCCGGTAATGGGCGCGCCAGCCATCGCGCGGTCGAGCGCCAGCACCCGCCGGTTGGCGTCATCGTCGATATTGCGGCTGAATTCCACCGTGATGGCGCTGTCGCCACTCGGCAAAAGGCGGGGTGGGCTTAAGGGTGCGGCCATGGCCTCGTGACTCGTCCGGATATCACGCTCTAGCCTGTTTTGGGTCGCAGGGGAATTCGCTTCGTGCAAAAAGAACCAGCAACTTCAATAAATTAATCTGCATGCCCGTGATAAGATGTTGTGATCGCATCTCGCCAAGCAGGCCTTGACGCGATGGCCGCACCCCGCAAGATGCGCGCGCAATTCATCCCCACCGGAGCCAGCCTTCCAGATGTCCCTGACCCCCGAAGCGAACGCGACGCTGTCGCGCGTGTCCACCGCCACCATCACCACGGTCCTGCTCAAGAAGGGCCTGCGAAACGTCTGGATGCGCGGCACCAAACCGCTGCGGCCTGGGCTGCCGAGGCTGGTGGGACCTGCTTTCACGCTGCGCTTCGTGCCCGCGCGCGAAGATCTGGCAACGCCGGAATCGTGGTCGTCGCCGATTTCGACGCGCACCGCGATTGAGGCGATGCCTGCGGGCTGTATTGCCGTGGTCGATGCCATGGGCGTCAAGGATGCCGGCATCTTCGGCGATATTCTGTGCGCGCGCATGATGAAACGCGGCGTCGCGGCGCTGATCACCGACGGCGTCGTGCGCGACGTCGAAGGCGTATTGGGTACCGGCCTGCCGGTCTGGTGCGACGGTTATGCCGCGCCGCCTTCGGTCGCCGGGCTGACCTTCGTCGGCTGGGGCGAACCGATCGGCTGCGGCGGCGTCGCGGTGTTTCCGAACGATATCGTCGTCGCCGACCAGGACGGCGCGGTGCTGATCCCGCAAGCATTCCTCGACCTCATTCTGGCCGAAGGCGCCGAGCAGGAGCGGATGGAAGCCTGGATCGTCAATGAAGTGAACAAGGGTGCGGTCTTGCCCGGCCTCTATCCCATGAACGCCGAGACCAAGGCGCGCTATGCGGCATCCAAGAAATAACATCAACAAAGCGAGGTAACCCCATGGATATTCACGTCTCGGGCTCGCGGCCAACCCGCCGCGCGCCGCCGGAATACTTTACCGGCACGGTGCTGCAGGATCCGATCGTCGCAACCGCGGCGCCGGCACGGCTGGTCTCGAACCTGGTCGCCTTCGAGCCCGGCGCGAGGACGGCCTGGCACACGCATCCGCTCGGGCAGACGCTGTACGTGATCTCAGGTGTTGGACGGGTTCAGACCAAGGGTGGACCGATTCACGAGATCCGGCCCGGTGACGTGGTCTGGATTCCGCCGGGTGAGAAACATTGGCACGGCGCGTCGCCGACCAACGGCATGACCCATATCGCGATGCAGGAGTCGCTGGACGGCAGTCACGTGACCTGGATGGAGCACGTCACCGACGCGGAATTTTCCGCAAAGCTTGGTTAGTGCGTTTCGAGTGAAAGCCTGCCCCGGGCCTGATCCGGGGTGGGTCCCGGCTCCTTAGAGCAGCGCAAAAGGCACTGCGTCGCGTCCGGGACACGCGAACCGGCCACCGGAACCGTCACCGGACGATCGGTGGCACGCTCTTCGCAATCCTCTGTCCTTGAGGACGCCGGCTGTCTCGCGATGACACAGCCCTTGCCCAAAAGGATACGACCGATGATCAGAGCGCTCGCGGCACGCAATTTATCGGCACGCCAGAAATCGAACATTCGCAACATCGCTTACCGGCTGGGCGGCTATATCAGGCGGCCGGTCGAGGTTCTGGTGGAAGACGTCGTCCTGCAGGACAACGCGCGGACCTTTCTGCAAATCGGCGCCAATGACGGCTATCTCTCGGATCCGCTGAATCTGGCAATCTTCCGCCACAAGCTGACGGGCACATTCGTCGAGCCGCAGGCGAACTATTATCGCGAGCTGCAACGCACCTATCGCGACTTCCCCGGCATGGTGTTCCTGCAATACGCCGTGGCCGAGAACAACGGCGCAATGACCATGTACACGCTCGACTGCAGCAGCGGCCGGCTGCCCGGCTGGGCGCACGGCGTGGGCACGCTGTCACGCGAGCAGATCGAGAAATTCGGCGACCAGATCGCCAATATCGACGCCTGTATCCGCGCCAGCGAAGTTCAGTGCGTCACGGTTGCCGATCTGCTCGATCGCGCCGCACATCGCGACCCCGACATCATCGTGGTCGACGCAGAGGGATTTGACCACGTCATCCTTTCCCAATTCGACTTTGCAAAACTTTCGACCAAGCTCGTGATCTACGAAACCGAAAGCATGGCGGAAAGGGACGCCGCCGACCTCACGCAAAGACTGGAGGCGGGCGGATTTGCCATCTTCGAGGCCGGACAGGACACCATTGCGCTGAAGCGCGATACCGAGACGTTCCGCCGCAAAACTGCGTTAGACAACAAGGCGGCATAGGTTTCCTGATCGGCCTTAAGCCTGGTCGGTTCTGATCGAACCGGAAGCGAGTCCTTAGTTGACCCTTGTCCAGGTCTGGCCGCCACAGAACACACCGCCAAAGGCGCAGCCCTGGACGCGCAGGGTGTCGGTGCCCTTCAGCGCAATGGTGGAATCATAGGTGCTGCCGGTATTCGGATCGAGAATCCGGCCGCTCCATTTATCCTTGCCGGGCTTCATGTTGATCAGAACCTGTTCGCCATTCTGGTTCGACCTCTTGTCGACGGAATATCCGCAGAGATTGGCACCGCATTGTTCGATCCGGACCTTGCCTTCCTTCTCTTCCGTCAACCAGACGCCGAGCGGCGAATTCGCGGCTTGCGGAGCAGCCGGCGGCGGTGCCGGCGGTGGCGTCACCGCGGCAACGGCCGGCGCCGGTAGGGGCTTTGGAGCAGGAGCGGGTTCCTGTTGAACTTGCGGCTCGGGTGCGCTGGCCGCAGGTGGAGACGGTGGCGGAACCACCGCGGTATCGGCCGGCGCAACGGTGGCGGTCGTGGTCGCGGGTTCGCTCGCCGGGGGAACGGGCACGGGAGCGGCGACGGCGGGAGCGGGGGTCGTCTGCTCGGCCGGTGCGGGTGGCGGCACTGCGGCTTCGGCCGGCGGCGCCTGCGGGTCGGTCTTCGCCTGCTGCGGCGCCTGTTTGCGCGGACGGTCGCTATCCTCGTTGCGCGAACGCTTCGGGCGCCGGCCGGAATTATCGTAGACGCCGGGAATCGAAACGGTGCCGCGATCGGGATCGACGCGAATGGTGCGGCCGCCATATTCGAAGGTGTACTGGGCCTGCGCGGCGGTGCTCGCCAGCAACAGCGCGGCGATAGCGAGAAGCTTCTTCATGATGACCTCCTGAGCAGGGAATCCCAGCGTGTGAAGCTATGCTGCAGCAGGGTCACGAAACGTGACCTGGATCACATTTAAATCATGAGTCGTCGTGTAGCGGCTTTGGTTCAAAGGGGCCGGCGGCCAGTCTAGTTAGGGCTGGATGGGTGGTCAATTTCCGCTGCGTTTTGCGCCGTATTTTCCATGCGGATTATTCAAACCAGGCGGCATAGATCCGCTTGAAACTGCCATCTTCCATGGCGATGTGCAGCCACTGATCGACGAAGGCCTTCAACGCGACATCGCGCTGCAGCCAGTAGGCCTTCTCGGCGAAGTCGAACGGTTTCTCCGGATGCACCGCGCAGAGCACGCCGGCATGCAGCTTCTGCTGGTACCGCGTCTCCGACGAGTCGGTCATCATCAGGTCGGCATTGCCCTTGGCGATCTCGTCGAAGATTGTGACGTTGTCGCCGAAAACCCGGATCTCGGCATTCTTCACGTTGGCCCGGGCGAACCGTTCGTTGGTGCCGCCGGGATTGACGATCACGCGCGTGCCTGACTTGTCGATATCCGCAATGGTCTGGTATTTGCCCGCATCGGCGCAGCGCGCGATCGGGGTCTTGCCCTCGCGCATGATCGGCGTGGAGAACATTCCCTTCTTCTGCCGGTCGAGCGTGATCGAGATCCCGCCCATCGCGATGTCGAAATTGTCGGCCTCAAAGTCCTTCATCAGTTGCGGCCAGGCGGTCGCGACATATTCGACCTTGACGCCGAGCGCCTTGCCCAACGCTTCGGCCATGTCGACGTCGAAGCCGCGGAATGTCGAATTGGTTTTGTCGAGATAGGTGAACGGCAGATAGTCACCGGTCATGCCGACGCGCAGCGTGCCGCGTTTGATGATGTCGTCGAGGCGGGAAGATGCCGCGGGCTGCTGGGCGTGGGCGGAAACCGCCACCAGGACAGCGATTGCCAAGCCCGCCAGAATTCGAAACATGGTGTCTTCTCCGCCGCCAAATCTGATGACATGCACTTGTGCTGGCGCAAGGATCTAGACCAGATGGCAGCGTGGAGCCAGCCGGAGAAGCCAGAATCGTGACCATCTCATTATACGAAGCGTCCGTCGGTGTTTTCGTGCCGTATCTCGGCAATCTGTCCGCGCTTCTAGACCATGGATCGGCCTATGCGAGCGCGCGCAACATCGATCCCGCGATCCTGCTCAACATGCGGCTCTACCCAACATGTACAGCCTCCGTCAGCAGGTCGGGGAAGCCAACCGTCACGCGGTCATTGCCTGCGCGCTGTTGGCCGGCCGCGAACCTCACACGTTCGAAGATGCCGAGCCCGATATCATTGAGCTGAAATCGCGGATCGCCACCGCGATCGATTTCGTCCAGGCGATGCCGCGCAGCGCGATCGATGGCGCCGCGGACAAGGAGGTCGCGTTCAGGTTCAGGAACGGCGCGGAACGAAAATTCACCGGGCGATCGCTGCTGCTGACGTTCAGCGTGCCGCAGTTCTTTTTCCACGTCACGACGGCCTATGACATTCTGCGCCACGCCGGCGTCGATCTCGCCAAGAAGGATTTTCTGGGTCCGCCAAGGCAAGTTTGACGACAGGCCTTAGAACGAGACTGAAGCGTTAGATCTCGCCGCTGTCCTTGCGCACCAGATTGGCGACGGTGCTGCGTCCGGTCATTTCGCTTTTCAGCTGCTCGAAGCGCAGCCGCGCGTCGCTTTCGCGATCGTCCACGAACTTGATCGCGGCCTCCTTCGTCATCGGCCCCGTCACGAGCGGGGTCGAATTCTCGCCGATCGTTTCGTCGACATAATATGCGCCATCATCCTCGCGCACCGTCCATTTGAAGCGGATCGCGGCCATCGGTCCGGGACCGAGTTTGGAGTAGCCGGCCGCCTCGATCGCGGGGGGCGGCGCAGGCGGTTCTTCAACCGCGACCTTTTCCGGCTCGCGGTGGGATTCGGGCTGGTCGAGGATGCTGGCGATGGCCGCAAGTGCATTATCGGTTGGGTCGCTCTGGCTCAAAATTTTAATCCCCGGAAATAGGGCGTGGTTAACGGAAGCCGGGCTCCGCCACCAGCGCTAATACTACTCCTTCCTCACTCCGGATTAAGGCTGAGTTTTGTCAGCCTACGCGCATACCGGCGGCAACCGGTTATTCCAGGGTCGCGCCTGCTCCAATTGGGCTGCCAGGCGGAACAGGGTGGCCTCATCGCCGAATTTGGCCGAAAACATCATGCCGAGCGGCAATCCGGCCTTATTCCATGCCAGCGGCACCGACATTGCGGGCTGGCCGGACATGTTGAACATCGCGGTCGCCGGCATATAGCGCCGCAGGATCGGTGCGATGTGCGACAGATCCTTCGACATGGTGTCGAGCTCGCCAAGCCGCAGCGGCGGCGAACACAGCGTGGGGCACAGGAAGACGTCGCGATTCTCGAAGAAGGTCGCGAGCCCGCGCGAAATCTGGAAGGCGGCAAGTTGGGCGGCGACATAGTCGGTCGCCGAGGTATTTTGCGCGTTGCGGGCCGACGCCAGCGTCAGGATCTCGAAATCATTCTCGGTCGCCGCGCGACCGAGCCGCTGCTCGATCAGCCGTACCGTCAGCGCGGTGTTACCACCGACGATGGTGGTCATCACGGCCGCCGGATCGGCGGCGAGCGGCGGCGCGCGCTCCTCGACGTGGTGGCCGAGGTCAGCGAGCAGGCCGGCGACGTCACGAACCGCAGCCGCGATCTCGGGATCGATGGCATCGCCATAGGGCGATTTGTCGGTGAAGCTGATGCGGAGCTTGCCGGGATCGCGGCCGACCTCCTGCGCAAACGGCCGCTCCGGAGCTGGCGCGACATAGGGGCTCGACGCTTCCGGCCCGTGGATGGCGTCCATCATCGCAGCGCTGTCGCGCACGCTGATGCTCACCACATGGCCGCAGGAAAACCCGCCCCAGCCTTCGCCGCGATCCGGACCGAGCGGATTGCGCGCACGGGTCGGCTTCATTCCGAACACGCCGCAGGCGGAGGCGGGGATGCGGATCGAGCCGCCGCCGTCGCTGGCGTGCGCCACGGGCACGATGCGCGCGGCGACCGCCGCCGCGGCGCCGCCGGACGAGCCGCCGGAGGAGTGCGCCAGATTCCAGGGATTTCTGGTTGGTCCGTGCAGCCTGGACTCGGTGGTCGGCATCAGGCCGAATTCGGGACTGGCGCTTTTTCCGAAAATCGAGACGCCAGTCGCGAGAAAGCGCCGCGCGAGGGTGCCGCTGTGATCGGCGACAAAATCCTTCAGCAAAGTCGCGCCGGACGTCGTGCGCGTGCCCTCCAGCAGATCGAGGTCCTTCAAGAGAAACGGCACGCCGGCGAACGGACCGTCGGGAAGTCCTCGCTCGATCTGGCGCTCGGCATAATCGTAATGCTTGACGACGACCGCGTTGATTTGCGGATCGACTTTCGCGGTGCGGGCCACGGCCTCGTCGAGCAGTTCGCGCGCCGTGACCTGTTTGTTGCGGACCAGCCCGGCAAGGCCGACCGCGTCAAAATTGCCGTATTCCCTGAATGCCATGTGCATACCTCGTTGACCAGGCCGATCGATGGATCGGCCGGTGCAAGAACGGAGATCCCTGGGCGATCAGCCGAAGACGTCCTGATTGATCACGTTTTGGCGCAACGGATCGCCGTCGAGCACGCTCAGGATATTGCGTGCGGTTTGCTCGCTCATGCGGTCCACGGCCTCCCGCGTCACGCCGGCGACATGCGGCGCCATGATGACGTTGGGAAGTGCGAACAGCGAGTGGCCGGCGGGCGGTGGCTCCTGTTCGAAAACGTCGAGGCCCGCGCCCGCAATCGTGCCTGAAACCAGGGCCGCATGTAGCGCCGGTTCGTCGACGATACCGCCGCGCGCGGTGTTGATGAGGTACGCCGTCGGCTTCATCCGCTGCAGCCGTGCGGCATTGAACATGCCGACGGTTTCCGGATTTTTCGGGCAGTGAATGCTGACGAAGTCAGCGCGCGGCAACGCCGCATCGAGATCGGCAACCGGTTCGCAGCCGGCTGCCTTGATGTCGGCCGCGGGTTTGTAGGGATCGTAGATCAGAACGTTCATTTCCATCGCCAGGCAACGCTTGGCGGTGCGGGTGCCGATGCGGCCGAAACCGACGATCAGGACGGTCTTGCCGTAGAGATCGTAAGGCAGCATGCCGAGGCGCGCCGCCCATTTGCCGTCCTTGACGATCGAATGCATTTCCACCGCGCGCTTCGCCAATGTCAGCATCATGAACAGCGCCTGTTCGGCGACCGACGGCGAGTTGGCGGTGCCCGCGACCATCAGCGGCACCTTGCGGCGGCTCAGCGCCGGGACATCGACGGCGTCGAAACCGACCCCGATCCGCGTCACCACCTTCATGTCGCCGGACGCATCGAGTTCGGGTTCGCCGAACCGGGTGGCGCCGAGCGCCACGCCGTGGACCGGCGCCTGTGCCTTCAGCATGGCCTCGAAATCCCGGGCGGAGATCATGTTGGGGAATTCGACGAGTTCGATATCGTCCCGCGCGTGGAGCAACGCTCGTCCCTGCTGCGACATCGATTCGGTTACGAAAATTTTCTTCTTGTTGGTCGCCATTTCCAGCCCCTTGGCCTCATTTTTGTTTGTGCGCCGTCAAAGGACGACGCCGGTCACCTCGTTTAGCAGGTGCATATTGTTGAGGTCCACTGCCAATCGGAGCGGGCTGCCATCGCGCGCCCCGGCGTTGGGATTGACCCGGCCGCAGATCTGGGCGCCCTCGAGCGTGAAATAGATCAGGGTCTCCATTCCCATCGGCTCGGTAACATCGAGCACCGCATCGAAGGGCTCGATGCCCGGCTCCGAATGCGGCTTTGCTTCGGTGATGTGTTCGGGCCGGACCCCCAACAGCAATTTGTCGGTCCGCGAGACACCCTGATATCGGGCGGCGCGGGCGGGCGGCAGCGGGAAGGCGATCCGGTCGGTGATCCGGATGTTGAGCTTGCCGCCGACATCCTCGAGCCGGCAGGGGATGAAGTTCATCGCCGGCGAGCCGATGAAGCTGGCGACAAAGCGCGTCGCCGGCTTGTGGTAGAGTTCGTTCGGCGTGCCGATCTGTTCGATGCGGCCGTGGTTCATCACCACGACCCGGTCGGCCAGCGTCATCGCCTCGACCTGATCGTGGGTGACGTAAACCGTGGTGGTGCGGACTTTCTGGTGCACCTTCTTGATTTCGATCCGCATCTGGACGCGAAGCTTGGCGTCGAGGTTGGACAGCGGTTCGTCGAACAGGAACACTTTTGGGTTACGCACGATGGCGCGGCCCATCGCGACACGCTGGCGCTGGCCGCCGGATAGTTGCTTGGGCTTGCGATCGACCAGTTCGACGATGTCGAGCATGCGCGCGGCCTCGTCGATCCGGGTCTTGATCTCGGCCTTCGGATAACGTTTCAGGCGCAGCCCGAACGACATGTTCTCGGCGACCGTCATGTGCGGGTAGAGCGCGTAGTTCTGGAACACCATCGCGATGTCGCGGTCCTTTGGCGGCACGTCGTTGACGACGTCGCCGCCGATCATGATGTCGCCGTCGGTGATGTCCTCCAGCCCCGCGATCATCCGCAGCGTGGTCGACTTGCCGCAGCCCGACGGTCCCACCAGCACCACGAACTCGTGGTCGGCGATGTCGAGATCGATGCCGCGCACCGCCTCGACGTCGTCGTAACGCTTGATCACCTTACGCAACGTCACGTCAGCCATGAGTTCAGCCCTCTAGTTCAACCCTTTGTCGCGCCGGCGGTCAGGCCGGCGATGTAATAGTCCATCAGGAATGCGTAGATGATCAGCGGCGGCGCGGCGCCGAGCAGGGCGCCGGTCATGATCTGGCCCCAGTTGAACACGTCGCCCTTGATCAGGGATGTGATGATGCCGACCGGCAGCACCAGTTGATCGGTCGAGGTCGTGAACACCAGCGGATACAGGAACTGCGCCCAGGAGACGGTGAAGGCGAAGATGGTCGCGGCGATAATCCCCGGCATCGCCACCGGAATGAAGATCCGCGTCAGCGTCTGGAACCACGAGGCACCGTCGATGATCGCGGCTTCGTCGAGTTCCTTCGGGATCGACGCGAAATAGCCGATCATGATCCAGGTCGCGAACGGGACCGTGAGCGTCGGATAGAGCAGCAGCAGCACGTACCATCTGTTGATGAGCTGGATGCCGGTCCAGTCGCCGAATACCGCGAACATCTTGAACAGCGGCAGAAACAGCAGTGTGTCCGGGATGAGGTAGGTCAAAAACACCCCGGTCGCGAGCGTCGCCGAGCCCCAGAACCGCATCCGCGACAGAGCGAAGGCCGCGGGCACGCTGATCAGCATGGTGATGGTGACCACGAACACCGAGACGAAGGCGGAGTTGCGGAAGAACGTCAGGAACTGGTTCGATGTCAGCAGTTCAACGTAGTTCGACAGCGTCGGATGATATACCCACCAGGGATTGGTGGCCGCAGAGATCTCAGCACTGCTCTTCAATGAAGTGATGAGCATGTAGATCGGCGGCACCAGCGAGAAGATCGCAAACAGGATCAGGAAGAAGTAGGACCACCGCAGCGCCCAGGTGCGATCGCGGCTCATGCTGCCATATTTGGTCTTGCGGGTCGGGCCGGCCTTGTCGATTGCGAGCGTGCTCATCAGGATTCATTCCCGCGTTTGTTGATATCGCGCAGGATGAAGATCGCCGCGACCGCGAGTATCGGGAACATGAACAGCGATACGCTGGCGCCGAGCGGGATGTCGCCACCCTCGATGCCGACGCGGAACGCCCAGGTCGCGAAGATATGCGTGTGATCCAGCGGACCGCCTGCGGTCAGGATCCTGACGATGTCGAAATTGGCGAAGGTCACGATCAGCGAGAACAGCGTGGTGATCGCGATGATGTTGCGCATCATCGGCAGCGTGACGTACCAGATGCGCTGCCACCAGTTGGCGCCGTCGATGGCGGCGGCTTCATAGAGTTGCTCGGGCACCGATTTCAGCGCCGCCAGATACATGATCATGAAGAACGGGGCGCCAAACCAGATGTTGACAAGAATGACCGAGAACCGCGCCCAATAGGCGTCGCCGGTCCACGAGATCGGCCCGATACCAAAATAGGAAAGCGTATAGTTGAACGCGCTATAGGAAGGGTCGAACAGCCACAGCCAGGCCAGCGTGCTCATCGCTGGCGGAATAACCCACGGCACCAGCAGCATCCCGCGCCATTTACGCTGCCCCTTGGCCGGAATGTTGTGAACGAAATGGGCGACGATGAAGCCGATCAGCGCTTTGAAGACGACGGCAGTGATGGCGAAGATGCAGGACTGTTTGACCACCAGCCAGAAGGTTTCACGCTTGAACAGGAACTCGAAATTGCCGAAGCCGATGAAGCGCTGCATCGACTTGTTCAGGGTTGCCAGATGCAGGGAGTAGAAAGCGGGGTAGATCACGAGGATGGCGATCAGAAGGATCAGCGGCAGGGTCATGAGAAAGGCCGCGGTCGATTTCCGCTTCAGCGCCCTCTGAAGACCGCCGCGTTTTCGCGTTCCGCTACCGACGACGGGGTTCGATTGAATTGCGACATCCGCCATGATGCATCTTCCTCGTCAGTTGATGGGAAGCCGCTCGCGAGCCGCGGCCGGCCACCTGTCACGTCGACAAGAAGCGTCGGGGGCGAACATTTGCCGCAACGGCCACGCGCTCGGCGCGGCCGGTACAGCTCGTTCGTGCCTTCAGCTCCGCATGAAGCCTTCGAGTTCGCCTTCCGCCCATGCCAGCGTCTTCTCCATGGATTCGCCCTGGTAGAAGCGCACGCACATCTTGGTCAGCGTTGCCTGGACGTAGATCTGCTGGGCCACCTTCGGCGGCGCAGGCGATGCCGCGATCGAGAGCTTCTGATGGTTGTACGGATTGGGGTAGTGGTAGAGCGTGCCCTTCGGCGGCCCTTCCTCGGCCCATGTCTTTAGAGTGGTGAGTTTCTCGAACGCAGGCAGATCATAACCACCGCTCGCCGCGACCAGTTTCTCGACTGCCGCCGGCTGCGACATGTAGGTCAGCAGGCTCTTCGCCGCCTGCTTGTTCTTGCCGAAATTCCAAACGCTCCAGAAATAAGGCAGGAACGGCGCGAAGCGGCCCTTCGGCCCCGCCGGGAAGCCGTGAGTCCAGCACTGGGCGGCAATATCGGGCGCGTCGCGCTTGGCCACCGCCCAGGCACTCGGCGGGTTCATGATCAGCGCGCCCCTGCCCGAGATCAGCCACCGGTTGTTGGAGGCATCGTCCCATGCCGGCGCGTCGGGCGGCAGGAACGCCATCAGCTTCTTGTAGTACTCGAGCGCCTGCCGCACGTTGTCGTTCTTGACGACGACGTTGCTTTGGGCATCGACGACTTCGGCGCCGAACGACAGGAAGATCGCGCCCACGGTATCGACGGAGTCGCTGGTCTCACCAAGGCCGATCCCGAACGGGAAGCCGCCCTTGTGGCAGGCCTCGGCCGCCTTGAGGAAGGTGTCCGTGGTCCAGTTGTCCGCCTTGGGCGGGCTGCCTGCCGGATACATCTCCTGCACGTCGATGCCGGCGTACTTCTTCATCAGGTCGATGCGCGAGCAGGGCCCCTTGATCTGGCTGCCGATGCAGGTGGGCACGGCGAGCCATTTGTCGCCGGCCCTGCCGAGGTATTGCACGGTGCCATTGACGGCGCCGTTTTGCGCGATCAGCGGTTCGACAACGTCGTTCATCGGCTCGAGCAGATCGGCCTGCGAATGCGGCCACCACGTCGCCATCGCGAGGATATCGTGTCCTGACTTCGCCTGGGCTTCGGCCGCGATCGTGATCTCGTTCTTCCGGCCGTTGCTGGTGATGTAGTCGATCGATACCTCGACCCTCTCTTTTTCGGCCCACTCGTTGACAAGATCGGTGGAGGCCTTGTTGGCGCCGGGGACCCAGTGATCCCAGAAACCCATCGTCAGCTTGCCGGCAGCGTACGCGCCGCGAATGTAGGGGGCGGTGATCAACGCTGCCGATGACAGCGCGGTAGCAGCAACAAATTGCCGACGAGTAAGCTTCTTCCGTGACATGGCGTTACCTCCCTGGTGAGCCAATCGGATCTGAAGAGAAACCTCGTTTTTGTTGTTCTGCTCGCGGCGATTCAGTCGTCGCGGAGATTTCGTTGAAAGCAATCAGAGCAGAATTGCCGGCGTCTGTCGAGAAATCAGGCGCTCGCTGCTCTAGAACTAACGTTGTGTGTAAATTGCAGGCAGAGGGAATCGTGAGGTCTGCGTTACAAGCTCTTTGCGGTTTACGCCTCGAAGATATTGCGCCGCACACGGGCTATATTGGCGCCCCCGGGGCAGGGGGTGTGCGATTGCGCCGCAGGTTTCTTGCCACCGGCCGCCCCCGTTTTGCGGCGAACGTTTCGTCATCTGGATGACGGCGCGCGGCAGGTAGACTTGCGCAACGCGAAAACGATAAAATCCGGATTCGGCGGCGGGCCCTCCGCCGTAGAGAACGCAAAGCCGACAGTTTTTAGAACAAAGGGAGATGAACGAATGACCGACCCGGTAACGACGCTTCGTTCGCGGTGGAAGCTATGCGTCGCGCTTGGGGTGGCCGCCATCATGCTTCTTGGTGCGCCGTGGATGGCCGATGCGCAGGTGGTTCAAGGCGTTGAAAAGGGCGCCCGCGAGGGCAACAAGGCCGCCGGACCGGTTGGCGGCGTTCTCGGCGGCGCGATCGGCGGCGTGGTCGGCGTCGTCACCGGAGTCACCGGGGTCCTGACCGGCGGCAGGAATGGCCAGGCGCCAAACGGCCAGGCGCCGAATGGACAGGCGCCGGCCGCGAAAGATGGCAAGCAGGGCGAGACTGCGAAAACCGCCAAGGCGGCCAAGGGCGCCAAGGGGACCAGGCAGCCGGCAGTCCTGACCCAGGAAGGTGCACCGCAGATCACGGCCGAACAGATCGTCGCCAACAGCGACACCAATATCGAACGGATCAAGAAGGAATTGAATCTGACGCCGGAGCAGGAGAAGAACTGGGCCGGGTTCAACAGTGCGATGCACTATCTCGGCCACAACGGCGCCGACCGCCTTAATCTGCGTATCGCGCGCGCCAAGCGCGATCCGCCCGACGACATCATCGAGCAGATGCGCAACGAAGCCCAGTTCCTCAACGATCGCGCGGTCGATCAGCGCAATGTGGCCGATGCGGCCGAGCCGCTGTTTGCGAGCCTGGACGACAAGCAGAAGCAGATTTTCATTCAGGAAATGGTCAATCTGAGCCACGAACGCGGGCTGGATTAACGCACCATCAGGGCTACGGCGGGCCGCGACGAATAGCCGGGCACGTAGCCCTGGGGTAGGTTAAAGGCACGGCACCCGGCTATCCTGCCGCAGCGGCGCGGCCCGTCTATTCGTCATGCAATGGTGAAGAAACCCTGTCCGACTCGCGCCCGAGTGATGGCCGACTCGCGGCCTTGTCGGGAACGTCGATCTTTCACCGTTGAGTGTTGCGCCGGAACATCATGCGCGCTTTGGCCCAGGAAGCCTTTGACCCAAGAAGCCTTTGGCCCAGGAAGCCTTTGGCCCAGGAATATCGCAAGGCGAATCCGGCCAGCGCAGGGCCGGCCGAATTGATGTCAAACTCGCGGCAAGACCGGGCGCGAAAAATGCTCTACGCCTTCGGGAAATTCAGTTCCACGCCGACGCCATCGGGGTCGTACATGAAGAACTGCGTATCGCCGGTACGCGGCACGATGCTTTCGCGGAATTTGACGTTGTGCTGCTGCAGGCGCTTGCGCACGCCGTCGACATCGGTGGCGGAAAAGGCGATGTGATCGAGACGGCCGGTGTCCTCGTATTTCTTCTCGGTGCCGCGCACCACGATGCCTTCGCGCGGCTTGCGCGTGCCCATCAGATGCACCGTGGCGACGCCGCCGGAATAGAGCCAATAGCCGGGAAAATCGAGCGGCGGGCGATCGCCGTTCTCCAGGCCCAGCACTTCACAATAGAAGTTCTTGGTGCGCTCGAGGTCCTGGGGTTCGATGGTGTAGTGCTGCAGTCCGCCAAGTGGCATGGTTGTTCTCCCTGGACGAAAGTGGGGTTAGACGAAGGTGAGGTCGGCCTCGACGCCCAGCATCCAGGCGCCGACGGTTTCGAAATGGCTGAGCCGGCCCTGCAATTGCTGGGTCACGGTGTGGATGTCGCGGAAGCGACGCTCCAGCGGATGCCCCTCGAAGATCGCGGTGGCTCCGGCGGCGTTATAGGCGAAATCGACCGCCTCGCGCCCCTTGTGGATGGCGTGGGTGGCGGCCATCCGGATGATGACGCGCTGTTCGACCGTGATGCTGGTCCCGGCCACCAGATCCTTCCAGATGTCGGCCATCGATTGCAGCAGGAAAGCGCGTGCGGCGCGCAAATTGACCTCGGCCTGGGCGAGGCCGGACTGCACCACTGCGTTATCGCGCAGCGGCGACTTCATGCCGCGCGGCACCTTGTTGCGCGCCACATCGACGAAATTGTCGAGCGCGCCGCGGGCAATTCCGCAGGCCACGCCGGCAAAGCCGACCTGGTAGCAAGTATGGGCGCTCATGCGGTAGAGCGGTCCGGTTTCGCGGCATTCCCGGTCGAATTCGCGGGTGATCGAATGATCCGACCGGACGAAAAAGTCATTCAGCGCGAACTGGTCGCTGGCGGTGCCGCGCAGCCCGACCGTGTTCCAGATGTCGGTCCATTCCACATCCTGGCTGCGTACCAGCATGGTGCGCTCCAGCGGTTCGCCATTGGCTTCGCGCTTCGGCGAGCCGTCGGCCGCATAGATCGGACAGTGGGCGCCGAGCCAGGTCGCATGCCGGCCGCCGGAGGCGAACGACCACACGCCGGTGACCCGATAGCCGCCGTCGCATTCGACCGCCTTGACCCTGGGGCCGGGGCCCCAGGCCAGTACGGCCTTCGGATCGCCAAAGATCGCCTGCGCCACCGGCAGGTCGAGATAGGCCGCCGACATCGCGCAGCCGCCGGCCTGGCTCAGGCACCATGCCGTAGAGGCGTCGGCGCGGGCGATGGTCTCGATGACGTGGAAGAAGGTGACCGGATCGGTTTCGATGCCGTTGGACGAACGCGGCAGCAGTAGACGAAACAGCCCCGCGTCGTGAAGCTTGTCGAGCAGCGCCGGCGGCAGCCGCCGCGTCGCCTCGACCTCGTTGGAGGCCGCGGCGACCGCGGGACGGACGCCTTCGGCGCGGGCGATCACACGCTGGTCGCCCGCTAGATCGGCAAAAGTGGCGATCGGCATGTCCAAGGCTATGCCTGCCGGACGCTGGCCGTCGACAAATCGAGCCCGTCGGCCAGATCCTTGTCGATCTGTTCGATCGACTTGCCCCTGGTCTCGATGCCGAGGAAATAATACACGGCGCCGGCCATCAGGAACCAGCAGCCGAGATAGACAAAGGCCGTCGGGATTTGGGTCAGCGGCACATCGGGCTTGAGATAATTGTTGGAACCCACGATCAACGCGAGGCCGACCGGTCCGATGATCTTGCCGATGCCGCCGAAGCCATAGGCCGAGCCCATGCCGCTGGTTCTCAGATGCGACGGCCAGACCTCGGCCGCATAGGGCCCGACGATGGCAAAGCCGCCATCGGCGAAGAAGAAGGCTGCGGCCAGGATCAGCCAGAACGCCGACAGGCCAAACAGAGTCGCATCGTAATGGTAGCCGGCGACGATGGTCAGCGCCCCGGCGCCGAGGCCGAGCAGCCCGCCGGCGGTGCGCCGTCCCAACGCCTCCGAGAAGTAGGAGAAGGAGACACGGCCGATGAAGCCGCTCACGCTGAGCAGGATCATCATCTTGGCGGCTTCCTGGGGCGTCACCTTCAACAGCAGCACGAACAGCGACGGCGCCCAGAGCGTGATGCCGTAGACGCCGGTCTGGGCGCCGGCATTGCCTAGCCAGGAGACCAGCAGGCTGCGCGGATATTTGAACAGGTCGAGCCAGTTCGACTTGACGATCGGGCCGGCGTCAGCGGCGGTCGGCAACGGCAGGGTAGATGGTTCCATCTGCAGCGCCCAGGCGAGCGACTTGCGGGCTTCTTCGTAGCGACCCTGGCGGCACAGCCAGCGCGGCGATTCCGGAACCCAGAGGCGGACCAGCAGGACCAGCAGCGCCGGGAGCACGCCGATGGCAAACAGCAGCCGCCACTGGTCGCTTCCCATGAAACCGCCCATCACGGCGCCAAGACCGACACCCAGCGGGATGACGCACGTCACCAGCCCGCCGACCCAGCCGCGCTTGGAAGAGGGCATGAATTCCTGCACCAGCGGCAGGTCCACGCAATACAGCCCGCCGACCCCGGTGCCGACGAAGAAACGCATGATCGTCAGATAGATCCAGCCATTATCGGGCGTGAAATAGAGCAGACCGGTCGCAATGGAGAAGTTCAGGACGGTGCCGATGAACACCACGCGGCGGCCGACGCGATCGGCAAGCCAACCCCAGAGATAGGCGCCGATGATGGCGCCGATGCCGGAACTCATCAGCACCGTCGCCGACTGACCGAAGGTGAGCTTCCACGGCCCGATCAGGAAAGCGAGCACGAAGCCGATCAGGAAGTAGTCGAAGAACTCGAGCGCGTCGCC
Organism: Bradyrhizobium erythrophlei; assembly: GCA_900129675.1. GTDB lineage: Bacteria > Pseudomonadota > Alphaproteobacteria > Rhizobiales > Xanthobacteraceae > Bradyrhizobium > Bradyrhizobium erythrophlei_A. The sequence continues at coordinate 7,484,795 of FSRD01000001.1, forward strand.
GATGATGGCGGCGGTGAGGATCTTGATCTGGTTGCCGGTCAGACTCGTCCGGCGATCGAGTATCTCGAACATGGCGTTCCCCCCTGGCGCATGTTCATTTTTAAGCGGGCGTCGCGCCTGCGCACCGCTATCGGCGAAGGCTATCCCGCCGATGCCGCGAACAGCAAGCCCGCGCAGACGCGGATCACATCTGCGCGGCAACGGCAGCGGGACGTCATACCGCTTTGCACAAATTCGGCCGAGAGTGCCACGCACCGGGCATGGCGGCGCTCTCCATTTGTTTAATGTTTTGCCGCTAGCCTGCCGTCTAAGCGATATCCAGGGCCGAAGTGGATGGAAGAGAAACGAAAGCATCCGCGAACCGAAATCGACGAATCTGCCTATGTCTCGTCGGGCGGTTCCGTGATGCGTTGCGTGGTGCGCAACATTTCGGTCGAGGGGGCGGCGATTGACGTCGCGAATCCGGCCTTTGTTCCGCAGTGCTTTCGCCTCGTGATGGCGAAGGACTCCTCGATCGTGCGTGAATGCCGCATCGCCTGGATCCAGAAAAACCGGATCGGCCTGACCTTCATCGACGTCCCGAAAGCACCGCAATCGAACTGATGGCGCTGAGCGCGGGGAAGCTTACTCGATCCTCAGCTTCGCATCGTGCACGACCTTGCCCCACTTCTCCATTTCCAGCTTGATCCGAGCGGCGAATTCGTCCGGTGTGTCCGCCACCGGCTTGAACCCGAGCACAGCGAGGCGCTCGGTCAGGTCCGGCTGCCCGACGGCCTTGGCGATCTCGCGATAAAGCAAGTCAACGATCTCCTTCGGGGTCCCCGCCGGCGCAACGATGCCGGTGAGGGTGTCGGCGTCCTGATCCCTGATGCCTTGTTCGGCGAAGGTCGGCACGTCGGGTATTCCGCCCGCGCGCTCGTTTGCCGCAACCCCGAGCGCGCGGACTTGCCCGGACTGGATCGCCGAGAGCGACGACGGCAGGGCGGTGAAGGCGATCGGTGTATGCCCACCGACCGTGGCCTGGACCGCCGGAGCAGCACCTGTAAACGGCACATGCACAAGGTCGAGATTGAATGCCAGCCGAAACAATTCGCCGCCGAGATGCGGCGTCGAGCCGACGCCAGGACCCGCAAAGCTGTATTTGCCGGGATTGTCTCGAACGAGTTGCACCAGTTCCGGCAGCGATTTGGCCGGCACCAGCGGGTTGACCACGACTACATTCGGAGACGCTGCGACCAGCGTCACCGGGGTAAAATCCTTCACCGCATCGTACGGCACCCTGGCGTAGAGGCTCGGATTGACCATGAATCCGGTGCTGATCGCCATGATGGTGTAACCGTCCGGGGTCGCGCGCGCGACCTGGCCGGCTGCGGTGTTTCCGCCCGCGCCGCCGACATTCTCCACAAAGAACTGCTGGCCGAGCGCATCGGAGAGTTTCTGTGACACCATGCGCGCGATGGCGTCGGTCGGCCCGCCGGCCGGAAACCCGACCACCACGCGCACCGGCCGGTTTGGATAGCTTTGCGCCGAGGCTGGCGGGACACCGCACAGCAACAACACGGCTGCGAACAATATTCGCAAAATGGCCCCCATGGCGCCTCCCCCAATATGTTTGTTGGCGCCATCATCGGCGAGAGCGGCGTGCAGAACAAGGGGAGAGGCCGACGGCGTGCCGTCGTTATTTCTTCAATAGCGGTTTGATCCGCTCTTCCAATTCCTCGAACGACATGCTGCCCTTGAGCCGCTCGCCATTGACGAAGAAGGTCGGAGTCGAATCGACCTTCAAGGTATCCAGCGCATATTTCTGGTCGGCGGCGAGCTTGTCGAGCAGCGCCTGGTCCTTCTCGCAGGTCTCGACCTCCTGTTCGCTCATCCCGTTCAGCTTGCCGATGAATTTCAGCGTGTCCTTGGTCTGATCCATCAAGCGGTCCTGCTGCTTGAACAGGATATCGACGGCGCCGAGGTATTTTTCGGAATCGTCCTTGGCGATGCAGCGCGCCAGCATCGAGGCCGCCGCGGCCTTGATGTCGAGCGGAAATTCACGGAACACGAACCGCACCTTGCCGGTGTCGATATATTTCGACCGCAGCATCGGGAACACGTTCTCGCCGAACGCCGCGCAATGCGGGCAGCTCATCGAGGCGTATTCGGTGATGGTGATCGGCGCCTTCGGCGAGCCGATCGCGATATCCGGCAGCGACACAGGCTTTGCCACAGCGGCGGCGATCGCGCTTTGCGCCATCGCTGCGCTGGTGAGCGGCGGGGCCAGGGCGAGGAATGTAACGGCGAGGACGCGGCAGAGAATATTCAAAGGGCCTGCTCCGAAACGATGTCTGCGAAGGAATATCCAATCGACATCATCGAAATTGATTACAACTTCCGGCGTGCCGAATCCACGGGCCGAAAAGGTAAAATGGTGATCGTCCGGAGAACCGCCTCGGGCAATCTCGTGAAGACAACGTGATCACGGGCCGGCGAATGGACGTTCTAGGATGGCTGGCGTTGTTTTCACTATTTTGACCGTGTTGACCACTCAAGGAATGGAATGACCACAACACGACAAACTTGTGCAGCCGCCGCGGCGTTGGCATCAATACTTTCCATGAATGGTCCGTTGAATGCCCAGCCGGCTACACTGCGGGGGCAGGACGCCTTCGGCGACTGGCAGCGCGACAAGCCCGGCACCGTTCGTCTGATCAAACCGGAAGACCTGCCGAAGCCGGGCGCAACGCCCTCTGCCGCCAACATGTCCCGCGTCGTGGCCAGGCCAGCCTCGACCAAGCCGCAAGTTCCGCCGGGATTCAAAGTGGAACTGTTCGCCGATGGGCTGAGCGGTCCACGCGTCATCCGGACCGCGCCGAACGGCGACCTGTTTGTCGCCGAAACGCGGGCGGGCCGCATCCGAATTTTGCGCGCGGCGGATGGCGCTCCGAAACCTCAGATCAGCAAGGTCTATGCCAGCGGCCTCAGTCACCCCTTCGGAATCGCGTTCTTCCCTGATGGCGACGATCCGCACTGGGTGTATGTCGCCAATACCGACAGCGTCGTTCGATTTCCCTACCGGTCCGGCGATTTGACGGCATCCGGCAAACCCGAAACGGTAGTGGCCAGGCTGCCGAATGGCGGTCATTCGACACGTGATATAGCCTTCACGCCGGACGGCACGCGCATGCTGGTTTCGGTCGGCTCGGAAGGCAATGACGGCGAAGGCATGGGCCGGCCCCCGGGCGGCCTCAAAACCTGGAGCCGCGCGCATGCGCTTGGCGCAGCCTGGGGCGCCGAGACCGATCGCGCGGCGGTGCTGGCTTTCGATCCCGACGGCAAGAACCAGAAGATATTTGCCACCGGCATCCGTAACTGCGTGGGCCTGGCGATCCAGCCACAGACCGGCACGCCGTGGTGCTCGACCAACGAGCGCGACGGGTTCGGCGACAACCTTGTGCCGGACTATGTGACCCGGGTTCGCGAAAATGCCTTTTATGGATGGCCGTGGTTCTACATAGGCGGCAACGAAGACCCAAGGCACGCCGGGGAGCGCCCCGACCTGAAGGACAAGGTCACGGTCCCCGACGTCCTGCTGCAGGCCCACTCCGCGTCGCTCGGCCTGAGCTTCTATGGCGGGAGCAGCTTTCCGCCGGAGTATCGTGGCGATGCCTTCGCAGCCGAGCACGGATCGTGGAACCGGGCCAAACGAACGGGCTACAAGGTCGTTCGTATCAGGCTGAAGGAGGGCGTCCCGACCGGCGAGTACGAAGATTTCGTCACCGGCTTCGTCATCAATAATTCCGAGGTCTGGGGTCGCCCCGTCGGCATTGCGGTGGCGCATGACGGCGCATTGCTTGTCTCGGAAGACGGCAACGGAACGATCTGGCGGGTCAGCCACTGATCGGCCTGGCGAATGGAGGATCGTCCGAACACAGGATTGTTCGAACACAAGGACGTGTTCGGCCTCAAAAACGATGAACTTGGCTGGTTACCTCTGCACCAACCAGCGTGGCGGGATGGACGAGGCGGATATGTCAGATCAATCAGAGCTCCGAAAATGGGCAGCCGAGGCCGCTCAACAGGCCAGGATCGAGAAGGATGCCAACGAAGCGCGGCGCCTGCAGAGCTTCGCGCAATATTGGACGCGGCTCGCCGACACCGAAGAATGGCAGCGCGATCACGAGGTTGCGTGAGGCGACTATCGCCCAGCCCAGTGCACAAAACGGCGCTCGATCACCAGAAACAATAAATTGAGCGTATAGCCGAGCGCCCCGGCCGCGAAGATCGCGGCATACATGCCGGGCATATCGAACAGTTGCTGGGCTTCAAATACCCGCTGGCCGAGCCCGTCGGTCGAGCCGATGAACATCTCCGCCACCACGATGATGACCAGCGCCAGCGAGACGCCGTTGCGCAGGCCGACGAAGGTCTGTGGCAGCGATTCCTTCAGCATCACGTCAAACAGCACGCGCAGCCGGGAAGCGCCCATCACTTTGGCGGCGAGCAGCCGCGTCTTTCGCGCATTCATGACGCCGTAGGCGACGTTGAACAGGATCACCAGGGCGGCGCCGAACGCGGCCACCGAAATCTTGGTCCGGTCGCCGACGCCGAACAGCACCAGGAACAGCGGAAACATCGCGGACGCCGGCGTCGAACGGAAGAAGTCGATCAGAAATTCCACCGAGCGATAGAGTTTTTCCGATGAGCCGAGCAGGATCCCGAGCGGGATCGCGATCACGGCGGCGATCGCGGTCGAATAGATCGTTCGCATCACCGTCTTGAGGAAGTCGACACCGAGCTTGCCGTTGACCATCCCCTCCCACAGCGTCCGGAACGTCGCCAGCGGCGACGGCAGCAATACCGGATCGACCAGCTTCAGCCAGGTCACGATTGTCCAGATCGCAAGAAGGATGGCGACGCCGACCAGCGGCAGCAGGGCCTTGGCTTTGCTCATGCGCGATGCACCTCGCGCTGGAACAGTTTCAGGCAATGCGCCTTGGTGTCGATGAAGCCCGCCTCCGACATGGTCCTGTCGGTTCGCGGCCGCGGCGCGTCATAGGGCACGAACTCGACCACGCGCGCGGGATGCCGCGACAGCAGCAGGACATAGTCCGAAAGATACACCGCTTCCTCGAGATCATGCGACACCAGCACCGTGGTCGTTTTGGTCTCGATGAAAACGCGTTGCAGCTGGTCGCGCATGAACAGCGTCATCTCGTAGTCGAGCGCGGAAAACGGCTCGTCGAGAAACAGGATTTCCGGTTCGATGATCAACGCCCGCATGATCGAGACCAGCTGCTGCTGGCCTCCGGAGAGCTGATAGGGGTACAGCGCGAGGTCGATCTTGACGCCGAGATGGGAAATGAGCCGTTCGACGCGCTGGTTGCGCTCGGTCGTCGGGATGCCCATCAGCTTCAGGGGATAGGCGATGTTGTCGAACGCGCGCAGCCAGGGGAACAAGGCCTCGCGATAGTTCTGGAACACGTAGCCGAACCGGATGCCGCTCAAGGGACGGCCGTCGAACAGCACTTCGCCCGCGTCAGCCGGGACAAGGCCCGCGATCATGTTGATGAGGGTGCTCTTGCCGCAGCCGTTTGGGCCGAACACCGAAATCAGCTTGCCGCGGGGAATGTCGAAGTCGAAGCGATCGTAGATCGTGGCGTCGGCGTAGTGCTTGGATAGTCCCCGGATGGTGACGTGCGGCGCGGTCCGATGGGACTCGTCAGGGACGCTGGCCGGACCGGTCGCGACACTCAGGGCACGGTTTGCCACGCGCGCCCTCAAAACTTCTGGAGGAATTTTGTCACGTCGACCTTTTCGGGCACCACGCCGATCGAGGTGCCGAAATCGGCGAACGCCTGAAAATCCGCAAGCTGCTTCCGGCTCATGTCACCAGCCATGACGTAGCCAAGCATCGACACCATGTCGACCACATTGTCCGGCGTGAAGGTGTTTTTGGCGAGGTGTTTGCGGGCCTCGTCAGGATTCGCATTGATGAACGCGATGGCCTTGGCCCAGGCGGCCGCGAAACGCCTCGCCACCTCCGGCCGCTTCTGGATGAAGTCGGAGGTCATGGCGCAGCCCGCGGCATAGGCATCAGCGGTTTCGCTGCCCAGAATATATTTCGATATCACGCCGGCCTCGAGCGAGCGCGCGACACCGGCCTTGATCATCATCGACGCGTTGGGTTCCAGCGTATAGCCGCCGTCGAAAGTGCCCGCCGTCATCGCGTTGACATGCTGGCCCATGTCGAGCTGATCGATGGTGTAGTCGCCTTCCTTGAGGCCATTTTTGGCGAGGATGGCCTTGGCGGTATTGAGATTGGCCGGCCCCGGCGCCGACATCAGTTTGGCGCCCTTGAGATCGGCGATCGATTTTGCCGGGAAGCCGTTGCGGACCACGAACTGCTCCATCTTCCAGACCTTGGTCTGGCTGTTGAGGCCGATATACATGGCGACGCCGGGCTTCTTGACGTTGGCGTTAAGTCCTTCGAGCATCACGAGGACCACGGATACTTCGATCTGGTTGGTCAACATGGCGGCGACGTTCGAGGGTCCGCCCATGAGTTTGGTCATCTCGGGCTCGATGTTCTGCTCCTTGAAGAATCCAAGGTCCAGCGCCACGAAGTAGGGCAGGGAAGAACTCACCGGGAATACGCCGACGGAAACCTTGTCTTGCGCCAGGGATTGTCCGGGCAGCGCTGCAAGGCCCGCGAGCAAGCCAATCAGCGCGGCGGTTCTCGTCAGCCATTTCATGTTCACGATCTCTCTAAACAAAACAGGTGAACAGCCAGGCGCCGGTCGGCGCTTTGAAAAAGAGGGCGGTGCCGAAGCCCCCGCCCTTTGGTTCGCTCAGGATCACTTCTTCATCGCGTCATAGACCGCGAAGGAATAAGCGCCTTCCGGCTTCCTGGTGATCACGGGATCGGAGCCGCCAGCCATCAGGGTCGCGACCGTGCGCTCGTAGTCCTTGACGTCGAGCTTGCCGTCGCCGTCGCCGAGCAGCTTGGCGATTTCGCCCATCATCCGCTTCTGATCCTTCTCGGTCTTGGCGCCGGTGGAATCGCCGGCGAGGATGATCTTCACGGCTTCGTCGGGATGGGTCTTGGCGTACTCCCAGCCCTTCATCGACGCCTTGACGAACTTTGCCATCTTGGCGACGAAGACCGGATCCTTCAGGTTCTTCTCCAGTACCCAGAGGCCGTCTTCCAGCGTGGCGACGCCTTCGTCCTCATATTTGAAGACCACGAGTTGGCTCGGCTTGTAGCCGCCATCGATCACCTGCCAGTACTCGTTATAGGTCATGGTGGAGACGCAATCCGCCTGCTTCTGCAGGATCGGATCGACGTTAAAACCCTGCTTGATCACCTTGACGCCGCCCTTGGAGCCGTCGGGCTTGTAGCCGAGCTTCGACATCCAGGACAGAAACGGATACTCGTTGCCGCCGTACCAGATGCCGACGGTCTTGTCCTTGAGGTCGACCGGCTTCTTGATGCCGGTGTCGGCGCGGCAGGTCAGTTCGAGTCCGGATTTCTTGAAGGTCTGGGAGATGTTGACCAGCGGCACGCCCTTTTCGCGCGACGCCAGCGCCGACGGCATCCAGTCGACGACGACATCGGCGCCGCCGCCGGCGATCACCTGCGGCGGGGCGACATCCGGGCCGCCCGGCTTGATCGTGACGTCCAGTCCGGCTTCCTTGTAGAATCCCTTGTCCTTGGCGACGAGGTAGCCGGCGAACTGAGCTTGGGAAACCCATTTCAGCTGGATGGTGACGGGATCGGCGGCCTGTGCGCTCGAAAGCGCCAGACCAAACGTGAGGCCTGTGGCCAATGCCAAACTGTGCTTCATAAAAAACTCCAAATCCTAAGACCTTGCCGACCTAGGTCCGATACGACGGGTGCCAAAACGTTGTCGCGCGTTCGGCCAGCGTGACAAGTCCGTAGAAAGCCATTCCGGCGAGGGCAGCGAGGGCGATTTCCGCCCAGACCATGTCGATGGCCATGCGTCCCGCCTCGGTGGAGATGCGAAACCCGATGCCCTGCGTCGGTGTCCCGAAGAACTCTGCAACGATCGCGCCAATCAGGGCCAGGGTGGCGTTGATCTTCAGCGCGTTGAAAATGAATGGCAGCGCCGCCGGGAGATACAGTCTGGTCAGGCTCTGCGGGTAGGTCGCCGCATAGGAGCGCATCAGGTCGCGCTCGATATGTCCGGACGCCGACAGGCCCGCCAGCGCGTTCACCAGCATCGGGAAGAAGGTCACCAGCGCCACCACGGCGGCCTTGGACGGCCAGTCGAAGCCGAACCACATCACCATGATCGGGGCGATTCCGACCAGCGGCAGCGCCGAGAAGAAATTGCCAAGCGGCAATAGCCCGCGGCCGAGAAACGCGAACCGGTGCGCCAGGATGGCGACCAACAGCCCGGCGCCGCAGCCGATCGCGTAACCAACGAGAACGCCGCGAATGAAGGTCTGGACGAAATCCTCCCTCAGCGTCGGCAGCGATGCCGCAAATCTGACCGCTGCTGCACTCGGCGACGGCAACAGCACCGGTGGCACGCCAAAGCCGCGCACGCCGACTTCCCAGAGATAGAAAACCGTTGCCCCGAACAGCAACGGCACCAGGAGATCAAGCAGTTTCCGCCGCTCGGTCCGGATCGGACGCTGGGCGGCGAGGTTGATTACGCACGTGGCGGCCGCGAGCCAGGCCGCAATCACGATCAGCCAGAAGCCGATTCGCGCCGAGCCCGCGATCTCAAGATCGTGCAGCAAGACCAGCGACGTCGTGCCGGCCAGAACCACCCCGCCGATGCCGACCGCCGCGGCGCGGTCATCGGCCATCCAGGCCGCCAGCACGAACAGCACCCCCGCGCCGGCGGCGGCCTGCCATATCGGATGTGACAGCAGCGGCTTTGCCAGCGGCGCCAGCGGAAACAGAAAGGCCGCCAGAATGGCGCCCGCGGACGCGAGAAGGCCGAGCCGGAGCTTGCGCGGGTCCATCAATGCGCTCCCATGCGCCGGGCAACGCCGCGCTCGACCAGGCCGACCAGGCCAATCAGACCGGACGAGAGCACCGCGGATGCCACCAGCGCCGCCCAGAGCTGGACGGTCTGCCCGTAATAGGAGCCGGCCAACAGCCGCGCGCCGATGCCTGCTTCCGCGCCCGTCGGCAACTCGGCGACGATGGCGCCGACAAGCGAAATCGTGATGGCAACCTTGAGGCTGGTGAAGAGATAGGGGATCGCCGCGGGCCAGCGCAGTTTCCACAGCATCTGGCGCGGCGTCGCCGACCAGGTCCGCATCAGCTCGATCTGCAGCGGGTCGGGCGAGGTGAAGCCTTTCACCATTCCGATGGCGATCGGAAAAAAGCAGAGATAGGCGGAAATGATCGATTTCGGCAGCAACCCGTGCAGTCCGAGCGCGCCGAGCACCACGACGAAAATCGGCGCCAGCGCCAGCACCGGCACCATTTGCGAGCAGATGATCCAGGGCAACAGGCTGCGTTCCAGCACCCGGCTGTGCACGATCAGCAAAGCGAGCAGGATGCCGAACAGCGCGCCAAGCACAAAACCCAGCAGCGTCGCCGACAGGGTGACCAGCGAATGATAGACCAGGCTGCGCGGCGCGAGCGGCGGATAACCAAAGACGCCGTCGATGAACGCGGCCACGACCTGGTGCGGTGCCGGCAACAGCGGACGCTCGGCGCTCATCGTGCCGGACAGAACGTCCGTGACCGTGTAGGGCGTCTCCTCTCGCTCAAAGCCGTCGCGGACCAGCGTCCAGTTCATGGCCAGCGCCGCGACATACCAGATCGCAATGAGTGCCAGGATCGTCGTCGCCAGCGGCGCATAGCGCTCGGTCAGCGGATGGCGGGCAAGCGTTGCCGTCGTCCGTACCGGCAATGCGAGCGAACTACTCGTCATAGGAATGTCCTGCGCGCAGGCCGGAACGAACGCGCTGGGCGATTTTGAGAAACTCCGGCGTCTCGCGGATCTCGAGCGAGCGGTCGGGCGGAAAATCGCAATCGATGATATCGATGATGCGGCCGGGACGCGGCGACATCACCACGATCCTGGTCGACAGGAAAACCGCTTCCGGAATCGAATGGGTGACGAACAGCACCGTCTTTTCGGTCGATTTCCACAATTGCAGCAGCTGCTCGTTGAGATGGTCGCGCACGATCTCGTCGAGCGCGCCGAATGGTTCGTCCATCAGCAACATCGCCGGATCGAACGACAGCGCACGCGCGATCGAGACCCGCTGCTGCATGCCGCCCGACAGTTGCCAGGGAAATTTGCGCTCGAAACCGGTCAAATTGACCAGCGCGAGGTAGCGTTCCACCCGCTGCTGCTGGTCGGCCTCCGAAAATCCCATGATTTCCAGCGGCAGCTTCAGGTTCTTTTCGATGGTACGCCACGGGAATAGCGCCGGCGCCTGGAACACATAGCCGTAACTGCGCGCCAGCCGCGCATTCTCCGCGCTCATGCCGTTGACCAGAAGCGAGCCGGAAGAGGGCTGCTGGAGATCGGCGATCACGCGCAACATCGTGGTCTTGCCGCACCCGGACGGGCCGATAAAGGAAACGAACTCGCCCTCGGCGATCTGCAGGCTGACGCCGGAAAGCGCGTCGACCCGGCCGTCGGCGGTCTCGAATGTCAGCGAGATGTTTTGCGCATCGACGACCAGTCGTCCCGGCGAGGGGGCGGGCGAAGGAGCTGAAGTCACAGGAGAAAAGGATGACACGTTCTCGTCCGGGCGATGCCTGATCGTCGGTTCACTGACAATTGACATGCTCGGCTGACGCGATGCCATGTCAGGGATAGTGGCAAAAGCTGCTAAAAGAGGCGCGCCCATTGTTTATGCACGCGGACAGAATAATAAGCAGGAATTCGCTGCATTTCCATGCAGTTCTTGTGGAGTTTTGGCTTGGCGGCTTTTGACAGGCAACGTCGGTCGGCAGATACTTTTATGGTGTCTTTTCAAGCCAAAGCGGATGCCGTCTCCGAGCGAGCGTTATGAAGCCTGCTCCATTTAAATACATTGCGGCTTCTTCGCTGGATCACGCGCTGTCGCTCAAGGCCGAATATGGTGACGAAGCCCGGTTTCTCGCCGGCGGCCAAAGCCTGATTCCGGCCATGAACTTCCGCCTGGCGCGGCCTTCCGTGCTGATCGACATCAACGGCCTGAAGGACGTAGCCGGCGTCGATCAGACCAGTGGCGAGGGCGTCCGGGTCGGCGCGCTGACGCGCTACCGCGACCTCGAACGGGATAGCCGCTTTCTGGCATCCTGTCCGCTATTTGCCGACGCGCTTCCGCACATTGCCCATCCGCAAATCCGAAACCGGGGGACCATCGGCGGGAACCTGTCGCATGCGGACCCAGCTTCCGAACTTCCGGCGCTCGCGATCGCAATGGAGGGGCGAATGCGACTCAAATCTTCCGCCGGTGAGCGGGAGGTTGCGGCATCGGAGTTTTTCCAGGGATTGCTCACCACCGATCTCGGGGTCGATGAGATGCTGGTGGAGATCGCTTTTCCCGAGCCGGCGCCCCGCACCGGCACATGCTTCATGGAAGTGGCCCGCCGGCGCGGCGATTTCGCCCTCGCCGGCGTCGCGGCCATCCTGACCCTCGACGCAGAAGGGCGATGCGCAAGAGCGCGGCTGGCGCTTTGCGGCGTCGGCGAAACCCCGGTGGATGCCAGCGAAGCCTTGTCGTCGTTTGTCGGGCAGCGCTGCACGGACGGCGCCATCGAAACCGCTGCTGCGGAGGTCCAGAAGATGATCGCGCCCTCCGGCAATGTCCACGGCACCGCCGACTACCAACGGCACATCGCTGGAGTCTTGACGCAGCGCGCCCTCACCATCGCGCATCAGCGGGCCAGTCATGGCGCCTGACCGGCACGATATCGAACTTTCGGTCAACGGGGTATCGTACCGGCGCGGCGTCGAGTCGCGTACGCTGCTGAGCGATTTCCTCCGCCATGACTTGCTGCTCGCCGGCACCCATGTCGGCTGCGAACACGGGGTGTGCGGCGCGTGCACGGTCCTGCTCGATGGCGCGCCGGTCCGCTCCTGCCTGATGTTTGCGGTGCAGGCCAATGGGCATGAACTCTCGACCGTCGAAGGTCTTGCGACACCTGCGGGCGAATTGCATCCCGTGCAACAGGCGATGCACGATCATCACGGCCTGCAATGCGGCTACTGCACGCCGGGCATTTTGATGACGATGACGGCGTTCCTGAAGGAAAATACACAGCCGTCGGAAGATGAGGTGCGCGAAGCGCTGTCCGGCAATCTGTGCCGCTGCACGGGTTACCAGAATATCGTCGACGCGATGCTGGCGGCCGCGCAGGCGATGCGGGCGGCCCGGCCATGACAACCCGCTTTTTCGGCGCACCGGTCAAACGCAACGAAGACCGCAAGCTTTTGACTGGACAGGGGCTGTTCATCGACGACGTCGAACTGCCGGGCATGTTGCACGCGGCCTTCCTGCGCAGCCAGGTGGCGCATGCTCGAATCAAAAAGATCGATGTATCCCGGGCGCTGAAACGTCCCGGCGTGGTGGCGGTCTATACCGCCGATGATCTCGGCGCCTACTGGCAGCCCGGACCGTTGCTGGTCCCGCCACCGCCGATCGCGGGAATTGTCTTCAACGCGCGAACCCAGGTGCCGCTGGCCAAAGAAAAGGTTCGCCACGTCGGTGAGCCTTTGGCCGTCATCGTTGCCGAAAGCCGTTACATCGCCGAAGATGCGCTCGACGATATCGACGTCGATCTCGAAATCCTGCCGGCGGTCGTCGATATCGAAAAGGGGCTCGATGCCGCAGCACCCCGTGTTCACGACGATCTCGAGTCCAACGTCGCAGCGCATGTCCGGCAGACCAAGGGCGATTACCGCAACGCGGCCGCCAAAGCCGATCTGATCCTCAAACGCCGGTTTCGCTATGAGCACGGCATTTCCTCGCCGATCGAAACGCGCGGCGTGGTGGCGCAATGGAACGCCCGCAGCAGCCAGATGACGATCTGGGACACCACCCAGGCGCCGGTTTTCGTTCGTAACGGTCTCGCTGCGATGCTCGGTCTCGGCGAACAGCAGGTGCGCGTCATCGCGCCCTTTGTCGGCGGCGGCTTTGGCCCGAAGATCATGATGTTCTACCCGGAAGAGGTCGTGCTGCCGTGGATCTCGATGCGGCTCAACCGACCGGTGAAATGGATCGAGGACCGGCTGGAGCATTTTTTTGCGACCACGCACGAGCGGGGCCAGATTCATGATGCGGAGATCGCGGTCGCGCGTGACGGCCGCATCCTCGGCATCAAGGACGTCTTCCTGCATGACACCGGTGCGTATGATCCCTATGGGCTGACCGTGCCGATCAACAGCCAGTGCACGCTGCTCGGTCCCTATGTGGTGCCGGCCTATGACAGCACATTCACGGCGGTGTTCACCAATCTGCCGATCGTGACGCCGTATCGCGGCGCCGGGCGTCAGCACGGCGTGTTCGTGATGGAGCGGCTGCTTGATCTGGCTGCGCACGAGCTCAAGATCGATCCGGCAGAAATCAGGCGCCGCAATCTCATTCCGTCGGACGCGTTTCCGTACAAGAACGAGATCATCTTCCAGGATTTTCAGCCGCTGGAATATGACAGCGGCAATTACGAGCCGGTGCTCGACAAGGCGCTCGAAGCGATCGGATATGCCGACTTCCTGAAGCACGAACAGCCAAAGCTACGCGCGCAAGGTCGTCATGTCGGCATCGGCGTCGCCTGTTACGTCGAGGGCACCGGCATCGGTCCCTACGAAGGCGCAAAAGTCCAGGTGCAGGCCAACGGCAAGGTCAATGTCGCGACCGGAATCGGCACCCAGGGGCAGGGGCACTTTACCAGCTTTGCGCAAATCGTCGCCGACCAACTCGGCGTCGATGTCACCGAAGTCGATATCGTCACCGGCGACACCGACCGGTTCTATTGGGGAGCGGGGACATTCGCCAGCCGCGGCGCGGTCGTCGCCGGCAACGCGGTCAACGAAGCCTCGCGCGTGGTGCGGCAGAAGGCCCTGAAGCTCGCCGGCGACCTGTTCGAATGCTCGGAGGATGATCTCGTTCTCGAAGGCGGCAAGGTTTCGATCGTCGGTATCCCCGAAAAATTCATCAGGCTTGGCGAACTGGCCCAGCGCGCCAATCCGATGCGCGGCGCGGTCAAGCCCGGCACCGAGCCGGGCCTGGAGTCGACTCAGTATTTCGGGCCGCCCAGCGGCGCGACCGCCAACGGCGTCCACGCGATGATCGTCGAGCTGGACCCGCAGACGTTCGACCTGAAAATTCTGAAATACGTCGTGGTCCACGATTGCGGGACCGTGATCAATCCAATGATCCTGACCGGCCAGATCCATGGCGGCGTGGCCCAGGGCATTGGCAACGCGTTCTACGAAAAGCTGTCGTTCGACGACCAGGGCCAGCTCCTCAACGCGTCGCTGGCGGACTATTTGCTGCCGACCGCGCTGGAGGTTCCGCGCATGGAGCTTGACCATACGACGACGCCGTCCCCGCTCAACCCGCTGGGAATCAAAGGGGCCGGAGAGGCCGGTGCGATCCCGGTCGGTCCTTTGTTCGCGCAAGCGATCGAGGATGCGCTGCATCTCAGGCGCCAGAAGGTCGAACTGCTGGAGATCCCGCTGAGCCCGAGCCGGTTGTTCGAATTGACGCAAAGCGCGAGGCTCCCGTGAGGTCGGCGCAGGTTTTCAGACTGTCGATGGCGCATCCCGGAGATCTCTCCGAACTGGATCGGTTGATCACCGGCGGAACGGTCCGTGCGGCCGAAGTAGCAGCCATTATCGGCAAGACCGAGGGCAATGGTGGCGTCAACGATTTCACCCGCGGCTACTTCACACAGACCCTGATGGCGCTGCTGTCAAAGCATCTGAAAAAGCCCGCGGAGCAATTGATCCACGAAATTCCCTGCGCGCTGTCCGGCGGCACGGAAGGCGTCATGAGCCCGCATTACAGCGTGTTTTGTGCCGGCGAAGCCGATGCGGCGCCGGGCGCAGGATCGTCGCTCGCGATCGGCACCGCACTCAGCGAACCGGTTCCGGCCGAAAATGTCGGCCGGCGCGCCCATGTCGACAGCGTCGCCAATGCGGTTCGTGCGGCGATCGCCAATGCCGGGATTGAGCGGCTCGACGACGTGCATTTCGTGCAGGTCAAATGCCCCTGCGTCACGGTCGCCCGTGCAGCGGCGGCGATTGCCGCGGGCAAGACGCTGCTCACCAATGATCCCAACAAATCGATGGCCTATGCGCGCGCGGCCGGCGCCTTCGGGGTTGCCGTCGCGCTCGACGAGCTAAAGCTTTCCGGCTTTGAGGATGCGTCGCTGCTCAGCGATTTTTCGATCCAGTCGCCGCGCGCCAGCATTTCGTCGGGCGTCGAAGTCGAGAGCAACGAGGTCATCGTGCTCGGCAACAGCCCGCACTGGTCAGGCCCGCTGCGCATCGCGCACCGGCCGATGGCCGACGCGCTCGACATCGGCGCGATCGTCGATGTGCTGGCCGACCTCCGCATAGCAGCGAACCCACAGGTTTCTGCCGACGATGCCGCGCGGATCGCGACCGTGCTGGTCAAATGCGAGCCGGACCGGCGCGGCCGGATCCGCGGCAACCGCCACACCATGCTCGATGACACCGACATCAACGCGCAGCGCCATATCCGCGGCGCGGTCGCAGGCCTGGTTGCCGGCGTGATCGGCGACGGACGGATTTTCGTGTCCGGCGGCGCCGAACATCAGGGACCCGACGGCGGCGGCCTGATTGCCGTCATCGCCCACCAGAAAAACGGCGGAGCCTGATGCGGATCGTCATCGTGGGGGCAGGCGTGGCGGGATGCGTGATGGCGCGCAGGCTCTCGCTGCTCGGGGATGTCGAAGTGGTCTGCCTCGAGCGGGTTTCGCGCGACGACCATTCCGAAGCCGGCACCGGGCTCAATGTCGGTCCGAACGCCGTCAAGGCGCTTGATGCGATCGATCCGGAATTGGCCGCGCGCATTACCGAGGCCAGCTATATCTGGCGCAACTGGCGGATATCGCTGACCGACGGCACCGTGCTGTTCGATCTTCCGCTGGCCAACGTGGCGGACGGACCGGGCTGGCGGATCCGCTGGTCGGAGCTTTATCGGGTGCTGCGTGAGGCCGCCGGCGACTGCGTGTCGTATGGCTGCGAGATCACCGAGATCAGCCGCGATGCGGGCGACCCCGCCAAGACCTCGATTTCGTGGAGCCGGGATGGCAAGGCGCATCGGCTGGACGGGATCGATCTGCTGATCGCGGCCGATGGACGATACTCGCGGATACGGCGTGCGATATCGGGCGAACCGGCGGTGCGGCAGACCGGCGTTGCGATCTTTCGCCTGCTGGTGCCGGATACGTCGAACGGCCTGATCGACGATTACGAGCAATGGTTCAACGGACCCAACCGGCTGCTGTCGTTCCGGGTGCCACCGGGGCACATTTATATCGCCGGCACGTTTCCGATTCTGCCGGATGAGCAGATCGCCGAGCGTTCGAAAACACCTGATGCGTTGCGCGCGGTCTATACGCCGCGCAGCGCGCCACCGAGTGCCCAGGCACGCTGGCTGATTGACACGATCAGCGCGAACGCGGCCGAGACGCATTGGGCGCGGATGCAGGAACACGAACTGCTCTACCGCGCCGCCGGCTGCAACGTGCTCTATCTCGGCGATGCCGCGCACGGCATGGTGCCGACGCTGGGGCAGGGCGCAACCCAGGCGCTCGAAGATGCCGCGAATGCGGCAATGCTGATCATGCAGCGCTACAATGACGGAAGCCGTGACGTCGAAAGCTGGCTCGCCGATGTCGAAGCGCTCCGGAAGGACCGCATGCGTTTCGTCATGGAGTTTTCGCTCGATGCCACCGATACGATGCTGCAAGGCGCCGATCCCGTGAAGGGAACCGCGCACAAGAATGAAGCATCGTTCCAGAACCGGTTGAAGGCGCTATATCGGGACGTCGGACTGCCCCTGGATGGAAGCGTCGAATTGAGGAGACACGCGCAATGACCGCAGCCACCGAACTGCCGCTCGCAACGGTCCATGGGCTTTATCACATCGCGATCAAGACCGAGGATCTGGCGGCGACACGGAAATTCTATACCGACATCATCGGATTGCGCGACTTCCAGCGGCCGGATTTCGGATATCCGGGGGCCTGGCTGGGCTGCACGCAACCGGGCGGGCTTGCAATCCTCCACGTCTATGCCGGCGGACCGGCGCTTGGACCGGAAGGCAAGGCGCCCGCAGGCACCGCGGCCATCGATCACGTCTCGCTGTCGTGCTCGGGCTATCGCTCCTACGTTGCGCGGTTCAAGGCGGCCGGGCTGGACTGGCGTGAGTTCATCGTGCCCGGCACGTCGCTCTGGCAACTGTTCGTCTATGATCCGAGCGGCGTTCAGCTGGAACTGACGTTTGAATGCGGCGGCGAGGGCGACCAGAAGCCGGATATGTCGGCGGGACGAAAGTACGTCGCCGGCTCGAACTTCTTCGACAAGGCGACCTATCCCAAACTGGCCTGACGCCTGGCCGACGATCGCCGAGTATATCAATCGTTGTAATCCTTAGTTGCCACTTTTCCTCCGAGTTCCAGTGAACTGGATCACAACCGCCGGCCGCGGTCGGTCCGAGAGTGGGGATTGTGGAGGGATTCAGCCATGACCCAACCATCCGCGAAGCAGCGCATAGCGACCGACCTGATCATCCTGATGCTCGGAGCAGTCATCATGGGCGCATTTTGGGCGCTGTAGCGAGCACGGGCGCGTCAGCCGCCAAACCTATTGATCGCGCTCCAGCTTACGCCGGCCCCAGTGCGGATCCTTCGCGCGCTCCGAATCTATCGTTGAAATTGAAGCGGCCAACGCGCGTACGTCGTGGCGCCGACTTGGGGCAGCCACGCGGTCTCCGAGACATTCCCCGCCTGTGTACAAAGCGTGCGCAGGCGGGTTTTTGCCACGAATCGCCCCCACGTTCGATTTTGGCCATGCCTAGCGGGCCAAGGGGATGGTCAGGGCCCGACGCGTGTCTTCGAGAACTCACACCGCGCGCCGGGCCGCTTCTTAGCCGCGCTGAAATCCGGCCGGACATCGGCACCTCGATGTCCGCAAGCCTTGCAGTCGAACTGCGCGACCGCTGCCGGCACCAACGGGCCACCGGAAAAGCTCAGGAAGTTCGTCGCCTGCTTTCGCTTGCCGTCCCGAGGGGCCAGCAGGCGGCTGGGATGTTTGTCTCTGTCATCTTGACGCTCGCGATCCGAGCCACAGCCCCACGAAGGCGCCGACCCCACTGAGCAGCACTCCCGAATAGGAGATCATGTCGCCACCCCAGAGTTCGGGAATAAGCCCGCCGATCGTAGAGCCAATAAAAATCCCTATCCAGATGGATGCTTGCATGGGTCAGCGTAACCAAGCGCGGCCGCGCGCGAAAGCTTTTCCCAACGGGTAATCGGCAAATGAGGTCTTGGATTTCGTTTTCAGCCCAAGCTCGACCAGCCGGCGGATTTTCTCGATACGGGTCGCAACGTCGTGCCTTACACCGCAAGTTTGGCGGAAGGGGTGTCACCCGTGTGACATTGATATAGTTATGATATTTTCTATTTTTCGGAGTTAACCCACGAGCTATTCCACGTTCATGCGCCGCACGGCTGGCGCCGCGCTTCGGCGTCCGACGAAGGCCATAAACGAATCTTTTACGGGCACTCGTATATACCTGTGTACGTCAGCTTGTTGCGGCTCAAACCCGCCGACTATGAACGCTCAGACCGTCATTGTCCCTGACCTCCCCTAATCGGCCAATTCAATTCGCGAGTGCGTGCCTTTGCGCGGCTCGCCCATGATAGAGGTCACCATGATCGACGAGTCATTCACTATCGACGAATTTTGCGCCAACGAGAAAATCTCGCGCAGTTTTTTCTACAAGCTTGAAGCGCAGGGCGACGCGCCAAAAACTTACCCTGTCGGTCGTACGCGGCGCATCGGCCCCGCCGCATACCTAGCATGGCGTGCCGCACGCGAAGCGCTTGCCGCCTAAGCCCAAAAGAAAAAAGCCCCCGAGAGTTGGCGCTCCCGAGGGCGGATAGGTATCTGAATATATTGCAAGCATCTAGATACTCTAATCCGCCTTAATTATTTGTAAGCGCTTTCGCTCGGGCTCCCCCATAACCGGAGTCTGAACCATGCAACTTGCCACCATAAACAGCCCCAAATTCCTCGGCTGGTCAAAGTACATTGCCGACGCAGCGAGAGACGAGCCGCCGATTGAATACCGCCTCGCGGTGGCGCCATCGGAGGAGGCTGCTTACTCGTTTGTAGATTTTCAGGAAGAGCATTTTTACTGCGATCCCGAGCACATAGGCTGGGACTTCCACCGCTTGTACGGCGGCCCAGACGGTGCGGGGCGCGACATGTTCGATACGGCGATGGCGGCAGGCGGCAGGCGCTGTAGCGACGAGATATGGGCCTCGTTCAATCGGCCCCGCGCTCCTTCTGATTGCCTCCTGGTCGACGGTATGGACGAGGCTGTTCATTACGGCTGGGAAGCACCGCCCGAGATAGCCGCGGCAATCGAAACGCTGCGCGACATGCGGGCGGCGCGAACGGCGCAGCGCAAAGCCGTCGACAAAGCGCGCGATGCTACTGTGTTCGCTCGTTCCGACCGCTTCCTTGCTCTGGACGAGGCCGCATACGGCGATTGGCTCGATGACGGCAAACCCGACGGGCGCGCGCTCAAGTTCTCCCGCTGGAAAGCGAGGGACGCGACCGAGGAAGCACAGCTCGCCCGATATGAAGCACACCGCATGCAACAAATGCCAGGAACGCCAATGCCCGCCGCGCCGCTGCCGGATATGCTCACGTCGTCCGCCGAATTCATCGGAGCGTTCGTGCCGGCCGAATTCCTTATCGATGGGATTGTGCAGCGGCGGTATTTCTACTCAATGACCGCTCAGACGGGTGTCGGTAAGACGGCGATTGCCATGCGGTGGATGGCTCACGTTGTCAGCGGGAAGCCGATCGGTGACAGGGAAGTGCAGCAAGGATCCGCGCTTTATTTCGCGGGTGAAAACCCCGACGACGTTCGCGCGCGGTGGCTAGTGCTCTCGCGGGAAATGGGGATCGACCCGAACACCGACAAGATAACCTGGATCGTCGGCGCCAAGGATTTGAATGCTACGGCGACACAGATCAGCGGCGAGGTCGCGCGAAAGGGATTGAATCTTGCCTATGTCGTGATCGATACCGCCGCCGCTTACAATGTCGGCGATGATGAAAACAGCAATACCCAAGCCGGCAACTATGCGCGCCAGCTTCGCAGCCTGACCAACCTTCCCGGCGGACCGTGCGTCGTCGCGCTATGCCATCCGACTAAGCGCGCGGGCAACGATGATCTAATGCCCCGCGGCGGCGGCGCCTTCCTTGCTGAAGTTGATGGTAACATGGCTGTCGTGTTGGACGACTCGTTGCTCAAAGTGGCGCCCTTCGGCAAGTACCGCGGCGATATGTCATGGCAGCAGCGCTTTGAAATCGACGTGGTTAAGGATCACCCGAAACTCAAAGACGCGCGCGGCCGTCAGATGAATTCCGTTGTTGCCCGTCCGGTTGGCGACGGCGTTGCCGCCATCATGGAGAAGCGCACCGATGCCGACATGCAATTGGTGCTCAGTGCCGTGGATCGCACCCCCAGCGCCACGCCGTCCGACCTGGCGCGCATGCTCGGGTGGACATACGGCGCGAAGTCGGAGCCCCACGTGAATCGGGTAAGGCGCAATCTGGATCGGCTTGCGAAAGACAAGCTGGTTCGGGAGGTGATGGGCAAATGGCGCGCGACAGAGGCCGGGCAGCGCGAACTCAATGCGATCGATGCGGCAAAGGCCACAATACCGAAACCGTTGCCGCCGCGCTAAGTAGTGCGATTTTGTGTGCTCTCCGCCAACTTATATGTTGAATCTGGCGACTTACAGGGTCGAAAACGGCCTGTAAGTCCGAAGCGCGATTTCTGGTTCAAACTTACAAAAAACTTACGTGTAAGAAACAGCCTGTAAGTCTGTAAGAAAATCGCCAAAAGCAATGTCGGTTCAATCACATGACATTTTCCAAGGTTGTAAGTGAAACCATAGTCGGAGAGGGGGGACTTTTAGTCCCCTCCGATGGTCCGTACTTACAGCCCTATCCCTATAGGCGTAAGGCGTAAGTCTGTAAGCGGTGGTCAATGAGCGGCGCATACAGGGAATGAGTAGAGTTTCGGGACCAATACGCGCGTGCGCGCGAGGCCGCACCCCTTCCTTGCTTCCTTGTTTTCTTGCTTCCTGGAAAATGCCCCATGGCGCAGCATACTCAAGCGGGCTCAGATCAAGGGGAGGGATGATGAGCGCGTACAGCAGCAAAGCAGGAATACTGGTACCCCTCGCGGCCCTGCGGTTGCATGGGCAGTCGCTACTTCTTTTGGAACATGCAAAAGTAAAGCGTTTCGCCGAATCCATGAGGGAAGGGCAAGAATTTCCGCCGGTGCAGGTCCGCAAGGAGGGGGAGGTTTATCACCTCTTAGACGGCTATCACCGCCAGCAGGCGAGCCATCAGTGCTCGTTCACACACATTCCGGTTGAGATCGTCCGAATGCCCTAAGCGCCCCGTCCTGCAGCGCCGTCCGCCCATTCGACGCTTTACAGCAACTTTCATGAACTTCCCGAATCGTTCAGCAACTTCCCGAAACTGTTGACGATCCTTTAGCGAAGGCGTGTCATGCTTGTCAGCGGAACAGTCTGCTCGCGACGGCGAGCCTGCGGTCGATTGCAAGCGATCCGCTGAGAGTGACGAACCGGCGCTCAAACCGCACAGACGACGGCCCCTCATACGGCGCCGGGTAGCGAGCCTCTCAGACAGGCTGCGATCCCCCAAGATTATCGAACTTTCGGCAGCGGCGCGCTTCATAGGCGCGCTGCGCCCTCGAAAGGAATGTCCATGTCCACCACCGATTTGGTGAGATTCCCTGAAATTCGCCGGCAGACCGGCCTTGAAAATCGCGGAATCAAGAAAGCATGCGAGCGCTTTGGCGTTCAATGGTTGGCGATCAACAGCCGCGTTTTGGCTATTCGCCGTTCAGACCTGGAGACGCTGCTCGATCGCGCGTCCCAGCGAGAGGTTGCGTAATGCCGACTGACCACAGCAAATTCCGGCATATCGCCGGGCCAAAGGCTGTCGCCATCGCGGCGCAAGTCGACGGCACCGTTTCCGCGGACGTCTTATGCAGATCAGGCTTTCCCTATCCGACTGCGATTGCGCTCGCCGCAATCATCGCTGCGGGATCGGGCGGCGCCAAGGAGATTGAAGCGTTGCATAGGCTCGGGTTCAGTGCGAGCGATGCCGCTGCGATCGTTGCCGCTTCGAATGTGCGGGGAGCGCACTGATGACGGCGTACTATGAGCCCCGCGACCTTGCTTATATCGAACTGCAACGGCAAGCCCGCGAGGATGAGCAGCGTACGCAGCGGAACATCGTCGAGAAAAGTAGTCGTGCCCGCAAGGCATCCGCGCTGAACAAAAAGGCTGTCCCAATCTTTCGCACATCTAAGGGTGCTCACTGATGCGCACGGTTCGCGAGTCCGTCAGGTTGGCGGCGTCGAGGGCAGATTTGGTGCCCTGCGCTGGCCATATGATTCCGCGCGAGGCTGCGCGGCAGATAAACGAAAGGTACGCGCGCGCCATAGACGCGATCCAGGAAAAACACGCGCTTCGCATGGCGGAAATCAAGCGCCGAGCGGGAGCAAGATGATGGTCAACCCCGATGCATTCAAGCCCCTTCTGCCCGCTGCGCGTGCCGAGCTTGCTCGCCAAATCAACGAGGCCGAACCCAACGCCCAATATCTGGTCGCTACCGGGATCGGTTGGAGTCTCGCCATCGAAATTACGCGCCAGATAGTGGGCGGCGGCAATCCTGCCCTCCTGCAGAGTTTCGGGCTGTCGGCGCAAGTCGCGCGGGCGATAGGCATCGCTGTGGATGATGCGATTGCGCGGCGTATCTCGCCCGTGGCTGTCATGCCGGGCCTGAAGAGCAAGGGGAACGGTAATGCCGCTTTCCGCTGACGCCCATGCCGCGCTCGCCGAGCAGATCGAGACGCTCAACCCAAGCGCCGCGGTGCTAGAAAGCAAGGGCATTGATTGGGAAACCGCAGCCACCTTGGTTCGGTTCATCAAGAGCGGCCAGCCAGACATGGCGGCGCTCAAGGACCACGGCTTACCGCTGGAAACGGCAATTTCAATCTGCCAGGCCATCAGCGCCCATCATGCCCGCAGGGCCGCGGCTCTGGCTTTAGCGAAGCCGATGCCGGCAGCCTCGCCTAAGCCGATGCCGGCCGCTCCGGCGCCGAAGCCCGACGGCATGGACGGCATGAGCGCGATGTCGATGCTGCATACGTTGTGCGAGCAAGCTGTGAGCGGTCGCTATGCTTGCATCACGACGCTCATGAACGACGGCTGGTCCGAGAGTACGAGCCGCGAGCTGGTTAAAATAATCAACGCATCGTTGACCATACAAAGGCCTGTAAAATGACAAATATTTTTGCCGAGCCGTTCACGCTGGCGCCTCTTGCGCCCGCATCGCTCGCCCCGTCTGCGGCGGCTGCATCAGCGTCTGCAGGGCCGGGTCTCGGCGCTCGCATCAGCAATGACTGGTCCGCAGTCCGCCGCGCTGGAGAGGCCAAGGTTCGCCAGGAACGACGCAGCGCGGTGGAGCGCGCACGCCACAGTGTAGAGGCGGGCTGGTCGCGGCCGGGTCAATTGACCAAGCAAGAGCGGCTTGCGGCGGCTGCATCCAAGGGCACGCGTGACACCGGCAGTCCGAAGGAAAGGAATGCCGTGAAATCCGCCGTCCAGCGGGCCATGGAAAAGGTCTCTGGAATCCCGAGCGACGCGGAAATCAGCGAATCGGATGCGCGCGCTGTGCGTGAAGTTTTGCGCCAGAGATATCCAGGCCGCAAGCTGTCGGCGATGATCGCGACGGCGGAAGAGACGGAAAAAAGCTTTCTCGATGATCCGGTCGCGGCCCGATCTGCGATCATGGCCAGTTACCTTAAGATGCCTTTTGAAAACCTTCCTACGTTCAAAGCGCCCAAGTACGCCGATGGCTCGCGCGGCAGCATCCAGCGCGCGCAGCAGGACCAGGCAGACGCGGAGGATCTTGCTGCGGCGAGCGCTAAGTATGGCGCGGGCCTCAATCAAATCCTAAAGCAAATCGAAGCGTTCGATCGGGGAATGATCACGGACGCCGCACATACCAGCGCTCGTCTTTCTGCCGCGTACGGGGCGCCCTCGGTTGAAGCGGAGATTGCGCCGTACCAGCAAGCGCAGGCGCAGAAGCAGGCCGCCAAGGCGCATCAGCAGGCGTTCCATAACAGGTGCAAAGGCATTCAGATGGCGATTCAGCACGGTCTGATTCCGGGCGATGAAGAGACGCTTCACGAAATTGCAGAGGTGCTGCTGAACCCGCAGTTTCAGCGCCACCCCACCGACGTCCTGGACTCACTCCGGCGCGCGGCGGCAATTGCAACGCATCCCGGCCACGTGTGGACCACGGGCAAGAAGAGCCGGCGCGCAAACAGCGACGCTGGTTCGAAAAGTATCAGCGGCGCACCGAGCGGCGGCATGCGGGAATCCGCGCCTTCGGCAACCCGGCCACGACCGCGAACGGCCGTAGGCGCTGCGGTAAGCCGAGCAATGGGGGCTTGAGGAGGTGAACGTGATTGAGCTGTTTCCAATACCCACGCCGCTCGTCGGAAAAATCTCACCCGAAGTGTGGCGGGATACCTCGGAAGTCGTGCAAACCGAGATAGTCCGCGCGTGGCGCGAGTTATCCGCGGGCATCGCAATTCAGAAGGATCGGCGTTGCGGTCGACGGCGAAGGGCGCCTGCAGATAGCTTTTACGCGCTGCACTTGTTGGACATGGAGATTTGGCGCAGGCCCGATAAAGGCGACTTGATCGCCAAGGCAGAGCAGTTGCGCGAACTGCTCGCGCCGGATGAGGCGTTGCTGAATGCACCCGATGACTTGGCCGATTTTCGCGAAATGGCAAAGCTGAGCGGTAAGACCCTTGATGCCGTGTTGCGCGAGTACATCGCGATAGAACAGTTGCTCCGCGCCGGTCAAATCAAAGGGTTTGAACTGTTAGCCAAGAAAGTCGGAATCGACCTGAAGGCGTGGGCGGCCGATGTCCTGTGGCCCGATGAACCCGAGGCAGTGGCCTAATTTTCGCCGACCGCGGAAGTAACGGCGGCGAGATTACAACAAGTAGTTAGGAGTTGAATTTAAATGGCAATCGAGCAGCCGGAAGACGAGCCCACCATTGACGTTTTCTTCGTCGATGAACACGGCCGACAGCTTGTCAATGAAAAGGACAATATCATTGTTTCGTCTAGGACGGCGCTGGTCGATCGCACCAAGAAGGATTCAAACTAAATGACAATTCGTCGACCGAAAGACGCACCCGCTGCAACTGCCGTAGCCGCTGGCGACACATTCCTGATCGACGGTGCAACGGGGGTTCGCGCTCTTGCGGCAACTGCCGTTCCGAGTGTACTCCCTGGCAAGGTCGTCACAGTCAACAACAGCCTGACGCTGGCAGGGACCGACGGCACGACGATGACGTTCCCGACCACCTCGGCGAGCGTCGCGAGGACCGATGCCGGGCAGACGTTCACGGGAACGCAAGCGTTTGGTGCCCTCACCGCAACCACATTAAACGGTGCAGCGCTCGATAATCTGGCTTGGACTGCCTACACCCCTTCGTCAGCTTTCGCGACTCCCGGTACTTCGGTCATGGCGACGGCCGCAGGCCGATGGAAACAAATAGGCAAGACTGTTCACTTCTCAGTAGACGCGACGGTGACGACTGTAGGAACCGGCACGGGCTCATGGGTTATTGGATTACCCACGGCGTCAAGTGCTTCGAACCCGATCATCGGAGCTTCCGGAAAAGAAGTTATAACTTTGGGCGTGCTGCTCGCCATTCAGGCTGTGGGCAGTCCAGCGACCACCTGTACCGTCCTGAAATATGACAACACCAGCCTAGCCGCAGGCGGCAATGGCACTCGCGTTCAGTTCAACGGGACTTATGAGGCTGCATAATCATGGCTAAATACCGCCAAAGTGCGACGCAATTTATACTGGACGCCTCTGATTTTAGTTGCGTTTCTGATGATCCGATGGCTCCCGACCGTATCGCCTACGTGGCTTGGCTTGCGGCTGGTAATACGCCAGATCCGTTTATTCCGCTGAGCGTGTCACCACGGCAAGCGCGCTTAGCGCTTAGCGCAGCGGGGTTGCTGGATAGGGTTACATCGACAGTAGCAAGCGCAGACCAAGCAACACAGATCACCTGGGAATTCGCAACACAAATTGATCGCAACTCTCCTTTAATCGCAACGCTTGGCGCATCTCTCGGTCTGACGCCGACACAGATCGACGCGCTATTTATTCAAGCAGCGACGCTCTGAGAACTGAACTGACACGGTGCCCATCGCAGGGCTCTAATTGTGAACTGGAACGCCAATGGCATTGATAGTCGTAATAGTTGCGAGCGGAGGCCTTCCAGTTCAGGAAGTCACCGGCGGCAGCGCATATGGTTTGCCCGTAATCGTTGCCGCGAACGGTCGTGGTGTGCCCGTGACGATCGTTACTTCGGGCGGAATTCCAGTTATCGGCAGTGGCGGACCGCCTCAATAGGAGACTAGACAATGCCAACGTTTGAAATGACCACTCCCGACGGCAAAGTTTATCATGTCGAAGGCGATAACATGGAGGGTGCGCTCGCTGCGTTGAAACAGGCGACGGCGCCCCGTTCAGCGTCGCCAGTCACTGACCCGGCGCTTCTGGCACAACTCAATGCACCCGACTCGAAACGAAGGGTGACGGATCCCGCACTGTTGGCAAAACTGAACGGACCGGAGCCAGCGCGCGCGGGAAATCCATTCGAGGAATTTCGGCAAAAGCCCACGAACCCGTTTGCAGAATTTGCCAAGCCTTCCGCGGCAGGCGGCGGCGATCCGATTCATATCGGCGCGCCTGACGGGTCGATTGTCCAGTTTCCGGCGGGGACGAACGACGAAACGATCAATGCCGCGATGAGGAGGGCTTACCCGCCGCCCGCCGCCGAGCCCAAGAGCACGCTGCAGACGATCCGCGAAGCGGTTCACGCTCCGACCCGCCTCCTGGAAAATGGTGTCTTTCTCGGACTCGGTGATCGTGCTCGCGCCGTGATCGATACTGCTCTTGCTAGGCCTCGTTCACTCTCTGGTTTAATTACGGGTGACGACGGCTCCTATGGGGCGAACCTCAAAAACGAACAGGCCGAAACCGAACAGTTCCAGAAAGATCATCCCATTGCAGCGCCAGTCCTTGAGGGCGTCGGCGGTGCGGTTGCTCCTATCGGCGCTATCGCTGCGGCCAGCAAGGGCGTTGGGCTTGGGGCGAAAATGGCCTATGGCGCTGGTGCCGGCTTCGGGATCGGTGGTGTCCAGGGTGCGCTTGGTTCGAAGGATTGGACCAATCTGCCGCAAGTCGGCTGGGATGCGGGGACCGGCGCCGTGATAAACGGCATTGTCGGCGGTGCCATTCCGGTGGCCGGCCAGGCGATCGGGGCGGGATTCAATGCGGCGGCCAATGCCGCGCGCGGACGCGTTGACGGTATGTCGCGTGCCGCAGGCGGTCATTTGATTAAGGCCATCGAGGCCGACGGTCCCGCTGCTGTCCGGCAGCGCCTTACTGAATTGGGACCGGACGCCATGTTGGCGGACGCTGGTCCGGCGCTGCTTGGTAAGGCGCAGGGTGCTTCGCTCAATAGTGACGAAGGCCGCTCGGTCCTGCAGGGTGCGTTGACCACGCGCAACGAAGGCACCAATGCCCGCATCATGGGCGACGTCAACCGGGCGCTTGGCCCCGCCGAAGATCCGCAGACGGT
Source organism: Bradyrhizobium erythrophlei (assembly GCA_900129675.1). Classification (GTDB taxonomy): domain Bacteria; phylum Pseudomonadota; class Alphaproteobacteria; order Rhizobiales; family Xanthobacteraceae; genus Bradyrhizobium; species Bradyrhizobium erythrophlei_A. Next base: position 7,512,770 of record FSRD01000001.1, read on the forward strand.
AACGAATTTCATCAAGGCGCACCGTACGGCGGTCGATAACGTCAACTATCCGGCAGCCCTGGACAATGCGCCCGCTGTGAAAACGGCCCCAATCATGCGCGATTTATTCGATCGGATCGATCAAACGCCCGTCGGCGGTATGGAGCACAAAGCGCTTACCAACTTGCAGAAGATGCTCACGAAGACCGAAAAAGAACCGATGCTCGATGCTGGCGGATATCAGGTTTACGACAAACACGGCAACGAGCGATTCAACGATGTTCCTTACTCGCACGATGACGCCAATATCCTCCACAAGGTCAAAGGCGAGCTGGACAACATCATCGAATATGACGCTCCGGGGCTCGGCGTACCGGCCGGCGCATTGACCAGGCAGCAAGGCGCTCTGAAGCAGATGCGCGGTGCGATCAATGACGCGCTGGAAAAGCAGGTTCCCGGCTACGCGAATGCCAATCGCGTTTCCGCGGCCCTTGCGCGCCGTGGTGATGCTGTCGAACTTGGAACGCAGTATCTCGGCAACGGCAAAACAACGGCGTCGCCCGAGCGCTTCGCCGCCGCGTTCGATCCCCTGTCGCTGGGTGAAAAGATCGCCTTCGCCAAGGGCAGCCGCGGCAATGTTGACCGCATCCTCGGCACCAAGGCCAATGATCTGCAGGCGCTCCGCGGCGAACTGCAAGGCGAGGGCGGTTGGAATACCGCCAAGATCGCTACGGTGCACGGCCAGGCCGGCGCCGACGAGTTGGTTTCGTCGGTGGATAGGAATCTCAAATTCCGCGACACCCATAACAAGGTCGTGGAGAACAGCCAGACGGCGCAGCGCAACGCCGCCGCGAAGGAAATGAAGCCGGATCCATCAACGGATACGCCGCTTTTTAATCCCAATTCGACCATTGCTGGTATGGGTGTCACGGCGGCCAAGAAGAGCGTTCAAAGCATCATCAATGCGCTGACGCGCTCCGATCCGACTCGTCATTACGGGGAAGTGGCGCGGGCGCTGACCGAACAGGGCTCGGCGCGGGATGCGCGGCTCACGGCCATCATTGACGCGCTGGACAGGCGCCGGGGCAATGCGGCGGTCAGTGGGGCTGCCGGCGACCGGACGGCGCTGCTCGGTGCTATTGCTGCGAACGCCGCGCTACGTGGCGGTCCCAAGCGAAACCAAGGCCAACCATAACGGCGATCGTCACGACGCCGAACAGCATGAAGCTGGAAAAATCCATCGCGTGGGAGAGCTGGCGAAGGCCATAGCCTAGCGCCGCCACGAAGGCGGCCAGGATCGAGAGGCAAATGGCGTTGCGCATGTGCATGACTATAGCCTGCCGAGCGGATAGTTAATAAATCGTTGCGGCGGTCAGTGGGGCTGCCGACGCTATTTCGGTTTGGTTTGCTTGTTTCCTTCGATTTGAACCCCCTTGGCATTCCCTCCAATATCCAACAACTTTCCTTCGCCCTTCAGGACGTTGTTCTTAAACTCAAAGTCTTCCACATCGCCCTTAATGCCGAACATGGTCATTCCGCTGGGTCTTGCATCGGATGTCTTCTTCTCTGGATTTCCCGCCTTCCACCACTGTGGAACATAGGCGAGCAACGGCCCGCCGATTACCCCGGCGATTACCCCAGCGATAATAGCGCCGGAGATCAACCGTTGAAGAAAGCTAAACTCCAGAAGCCATCCCATCAGGCCCGGCCAAATCGTAGGCATTCACCGCCCTCCAAATCAATCTGCCTGATTTCTAGGCTCAACCATGGGTGGAGAGCAAGGAGCTATTTCGCCTGGTTTGCGCTGCCCGGCAATACCGCAACGTTATCAAAGGGCCTTATCGCCCCGCGGCGAGGCCTTAATGTGAAATGTCAAAGTTAAGCGCGCCACGCATAGGGCGGCTATCTTGAGTGTATGGCCAATTCGATTGACTGGACAGACACGACACCGCTGCGGCTCAAGATCGCCGCGGAGCGGGCCTTTCCGGATGGGGGCATGACAGCGAGCGGACTCCGGAGGGAAGCGGAACGCGGGCGTCTGATCGTCGAACGCATTGCCGGCAAAGACTACACCACTATGCAGTCAATCGCGCACATGCGGAAACTTTGTCGCGTGGTAAAGCCGCAGCGACGATCGACGTCAGCAGTGCCAAATTCGCTTGGGCTCACGGAAATGGATCTGTCGAAACTAGCGCTTGATCAAGCGTTGGAGGATTTACGTCGGCCGGCGAAGGAAGCTAAGCGACTTCGCAATGAGGGACGCGCAAAGGGTGCGCCGAGATCGCCGCGCCCCGCCCGATGATCGAACTCCGCCTCATGTCAGGCGCCGACGCGGCGGCGTATTTGCTGCGTGACGCCGGCCACATGGTCGAAGTGGGTCGCGGCCGGTGGAAAGCAAAGAAAAGGCCGCCCGAAGGCGGCCCGTCGCGTTGATATTGCTTTCGCCGCGCCGCGAAGGGCGGCCGGTCACCGCAGCGCGACCGTGGGCATTCCGTACCCGCAATTGGTGATCGCGGCCGGATTGGCCACAAACCTGCGGATTTCGCTCGAATCAAAGCCCATCGCCGACAGATCGGCCCAAAGCATCTCCTGGCAATCGTCGTTTTCGTATTCGCTGCGGATCTGCTGTAAACGAGCGGCGTAGGTAAGGGATTCAGGGTCGACAGGACCGAAGAACACCGCGCCGGGCAGTTCGCGGACGTAGTTGATGGAGAGAGCGGCGGCGCTTTCCTTGATGGGGAGGGCGGGGGACTTGCGGGCGGTTCGGCTCGTCATTTGGGGTGCTCCTGTTGCAATGCGGCGGGCCATCCCGCGACGTTATGTCAACGAAAATACGCTAGATTAACTATAACTCTGTGTCAACGAAAATATGCTAGATTATCGCTCCTTTTTATGTTCACATTGGACATGTCAGGAGTGCGTAAAAATGACAATCACAGGCATGCAGATCAGAGCAGCGCGCGCAGCTCTAAAATGGACCCTCGCCGATCTGGCAAAAACAGCAGACGTCGGCGATTCCACGATACGATCGATAGAGAGCAGCGATGGGGAGCCCGTAATACGCGGCGGTGGCGTCGACCAAACTCTCGAATACCGTGCTGCCGCGCGCTCCGAGGCACTAGCCAAGATTGTCGCCGCGCTGGAAAAGGCTGGAATCAAGTTCCTGCCGGCCAATGCACACGGGCCGGGGATCCGGGGCAGGGTCGACTAATCGGCACCGAGTTGGCAGGACTCAGATCGCCCCGTTGCAGTAATTCGCCCAAGCCGTCATCAGGGCGCGACGCTTTTCCAGTGCACTGCCGCGCCTGTACGCAGCCTCAGTGTCGTCCTTGAGGGCGTGCGCCAGTGCGGCCTCTGCGACTTCGCGGGGGAACGGCGTGCAGTCCCCGCACCAATCCCGGAACGTCGATCGGAAGCCGTGCGTCGTGGCCGGCGTCTTGGTGTGGCGGGCGATGCAATTGGCCAGTGTCACGTCCGAGACCGGACGGAAAGGCAATTCCTGGAGCACCGCGGGTGTGAGCGGCACGATATGCGGTCGCTCCGCCTTCATGCGAATTGCCGGGATCGTCCACAAATCGCGGGACACCTCTGCCGGATCCATCTCCGCCGCTTCATTGTAACGGCAGACGGTAGCGATGATGAACCGCAGCATGCGCGCCGCGTCGGACGTGTCTGCAGCGAGCGAGGCCATGAACGCCGGCAACTCGGCATAGGGCAGTGCGGCGTGGTGCTGCACGTCCGATTTCTTGCGCCGGGCAAGCACCTGGTCGAGATGGCCGCGCCAAAGCGCCGGATTTTCGCCCGTGCGCAGACCTTCGGCCTTGGCAGCGTTCAAGATCGCTTCAATCCTCCCTCGGACGCGCCGAGCCGTTTCCTTTTTGTCGGTCCAGATCGGGCGCAGCACCTTGAGCACGGCTTCCGTGTTCACGTCAGCGACGGCCAGATGGCCAATGTGGGGATGCGCGTAATCGCGAAGGCTGTTGCGCCATTGCTGGCGGTGCTTGTCGTTTTTCCAGCCAGCCTCGCGACCGAAAATGAATCCTTCCGTATAGGCTTTGAAAGTGACGGCACGGGAAGCGTCTACCTTGGCCTCGGTGCGCTTTGTGTTCCGGTGCTCAATCGGATCAATGCCGTCGCGAAGGAGGGCGCGGGCTGCCTGCGCGGCGTCGCGAGCCTGTGCCAACGTCACGTCGCTGGCAGAGCCCAATCCAGCGTAGCGCTCTTTGCTGGTGACCGGACTGGTAAAGCGAAAAACCCAGCTCCGGTTGCCGTTTTTATCGACGTCGAGCCGCAGGCCGCCGCCGTCGCTCAGCTTTTCACCAGGCTTCGCATTCTTCACCCGCAATGCTGTCAAAGCCATAAGAAGTGTCCGCCTAATCCCACGGGCCAACCCACGTCAGAAGCGTGGATGCTGGCACATTTCGGCGGACACCGGTAGACACCGAAAGAAAGAAAGCCCCGAATTCTACGAGGCTTCTGTAACGTCTAGAGACGTGGGTGGACGGGTAAAGACACATAGTTGGCGGAAGGGGTGGGATTCGAACCCACGGTACCCTTGCAGGCACGCCGGTTTTCAAGACCGGTGCCTTAAACCACTCGGCCACCCTTCCAACGCTGCGTTATCAATCAGTTAGAGAGTGAAAACGCAAGGCCGGATGAGAACAAAGATGGTCTTGGGGCAATCTTGGGGCAATTGCATTAGGAATTGCTGAGGAAACCGGCCGCGAATGTTCCGATTGCGTTCGCCAGATTGACGTCGGCTGCCTTGGTCCGTTTCCGCTTGGCGTACCAGCGCAGCAGAGTTGCTGGATCGTCGCCGATGCGCTGCGCGACGGTGTGGACCGGGATTCCAGCGTCGAGGAGGGCGGTCGCGTGGGTGCCTCGCAAATCGTGAAAGCGAGTGCTGCCGAAGCCGATCACCCTAGCCCGGCGCGCAAATTCTTTGGAAAAATTGCGCGGATCGCGGGACTTTGTGAAGTCGAAATCCTTGCCCTTCTCCGGCAACGCCGGGAACATCAAGGTGTTCTTCGGCAGGCGGATCAAGCTCAGATCGACGTCGACGCCGTCGGGGATGCCTGCGGAGGTGCGAAGGTGCCGCTCGCGCTCGGCAACAAGCATCCGGACGGTGGCGTCATCCAGCGAGATTGTCCGGATGCCGCGTGCGGACTTTGGCCTCTTGCGCCTAATGCCGTGCAGCTTCGTTTGCTCCAGCGCCCACTCGATCCGGAGCGCCTTCTTGTCCGTGTCGAAATCAATCCAGCGCAAGGCCAACAGCTCGTTACGGCGCGCGCCGGTCGCGGCGGCCAGCGCAACGATGGGACAGAGCGACGACGACTTAAACCCGCCCACCAGCGCCGCAAGCTGCGCCTCGTCGAGGCCTTCGCCGATATCATCGGCCTCGATCTCGGCATCGTCCTCCGGAATGAGAACCTTGGCGCTGAGCTTCTTTTTGAGACGTAGCATCGGGTTGGTGGCGATCAGTCCGGTCCGGAAGGCCGTACCCATCGAGCTTTTGAAAACAACATGAACGTGATGCATCGTCCTCGGTGCGATCTCGCCCGCCGCCGCGATATCTTCATAGAGCTTGTCGATCTCGGTCGACTTCAATTGCTGCTGGGGCCGGTCGCCGAGGACCGGCTTAACGTGGGTATTGAGCAATTGTTCGTAGCGTTCCAAAGTCCGCTGACTGACTGCTTCCTGGCGTCGGCCCGGCGCGCCGGAGTTGAGCCAATCGACGATCCATTGTCCGAGTGTAACCAGCACGCGCCAATTGGCGCTACCTCGGACGCGGCGGAAACCAGCATAGCGAGGGTACGTCAATTGACGGAGCCTCGTCGCTGCTCAACGTCAGCCCGAAATCCGTGGAGCGCGCCAATTGGCGGTATTTCTGACGGGCAGGCTGCATGGTGGAGATCGAACGAAGCAAGATGCAAATTTGCATCTTGCTCCCGCTACTCGCGCCTCCGCCGCCACGATGCTCAATGTCTCCGAGCGCGAAGAAGGCGAAGGGATTGCGATCTGATTGACCAGGCGACCGCGATCCGGATTCGGGCGGAGGCCAGGGCGGGCCAGTTGCTGGCGGAGATGAAGAAGGAGGGGCAGCGGCACGAGGGGTCAAACCCTCAAAATCTCCGGGGGTCGCCGCCCGCTACTCCCGTTGTCCCAACCCTCTCCGATCTCGGCATCACCAAGTCGCAATCCTCCCGCTGGCAGCACGCATGCGGTTCTCGGTCGAGATCAGGATGCGCGCCACGCGGAGGCTGGACCAGCTTCGCGTGGCGCAGAAGGAGACGGTTGGATTGAACCGAGGGTTGGTGGGGTCTACCGTCACTGGGTTGGAGAATAACCCAGTGAAGGATGATCGCCCCACCTTGGCTTCCCAAGGCATCGACAAGAATCTCGCGCATCAAGCGCGCACGCATCACCCGCGCCTGGTCGATCTGCGCCTTGATCTGCTCGGCCTGCGCCTTGGACTGGATCGCGGCCATGCGCGGGTCCGGCGGCGGCGCTTGCGTCTGCTCCGTCATCAGACCCTCGGTGTCGATGTCGGGGCTCCAAAACGGAGCCCCGGGGCTCCAAAACGGAGCCGGCGTCTCGTGTCCAAGACGCCATGCGCCTCGCCTGGCGCAGGACCACTGGTAAGGACCTTACCAGTGGTCGCCTCGGCCAAGGCGATCTCGGTCGCCTCCTCGGCAGCGGAGCGCGCCAGCAGGGCGAGCGCCAGGTTGGCTGCATCGTTGCCCAAGTTTTTCCCCTAATAAATGTCGGCCTGCGTGATAAGAACAGACCCATCTTGCTCTATCAAACCGCCGTCGTGTTTGGTTGACGCGATCGTTTCAATTCTCGAACGGTACTCACCTTCGAGCTGGGGAATGCGATCCACACAGCGCGGTGACCCCAAAGCAAATAACGCACAGTCTGCGACTTCGACTCGAACGACCGTCCCATCTTCGGTCCGCATCGGGAGCGCCCAGCCAAAGCGGGATGATGATCGGAGCGGAAGTTCGTTCGTGCCTGTTAGCGTCATGGTGCCTCACGATGGAAGGTGAAATCTCGCAACCATTGCGAGGTGATCTCCTACCTTGCGCGGAAAAGAATTACTTTTCAGTCAGCGTTCCCTGGCCGGCGCGGGGATATCAATCCGGCGCATTGGCGCACTGGTTACACTGCTCATCAGCCTCCTCTAGCTGACGCTGAATTTCAGCCATCAGGTCTTCGCGCATGAACGGCGTCCCATCGCGTTTCATCATGTTCGTGCCGATGGCGTAGGCGCGCCGCTCCGCGTCATCATCAAGCAGCCGGATCGTTGCATCCGAGTGAAATTGGCACACTTCGATTGCGTTCGCCTTTGCCAGTGCAAGACGCGCTGCGGATTCAAGGTCGTCGGCATAATCATTGATGGACAAGGGTACCTCCTGCCAATGCGAAAGCGCGCAGGTTGCGACCCAAATAGTTACTGCTTTGCTTATGGATTGCGGCGCATCCGCGAACGCCTCCTGCGATTGCGGCGCGCATCTTCTAAAAGAGGGACCTGCGGCCCCTTCTAAGGCGGAGGTCGGCAGCGCCCCTGGGCTTAGGGCCAGCCAGCAATCAAGGACAGGGGACCTGCCTAGTGGATCGAATCTAACAGTTGGTGCCCTCGTTTGACGGCGGCGACGATTTTGTCGGGATCTGCGGTCCAAGTGAAGGGCTTGGGATCATTGTTGGTTTGGTCGAGGAAGCGGTTGATGGCGGCCTTGAGTTCACGGACCGACCGGAAGACACCGCGTTTGAGGCGCCGTTTGGAGAGTTTGGCAAAGAAGCCTTCGACGGCGTTGAGCCACGATGACGAGGTGGGCGTGAAATGGAAGGTGAACCGCGGATGGCGATCGAGCCATTTGCGCACCTTCGGGTGTTTATGGGTCGCATAGTTGTCGAGGATGACATGGACCGCTTTTTTGGCTGGGACTTGAGCCTCGATCTGGTTGAGAAAGCGGATGAACTCCTGATGCCGATGCTTCTGCATGCAGCGTCCGATGACCTTGCCTTCGAGCACGTCGAAGGCGGCAAACAGGGTAGTGGTGCCGTTGCGTTTGTAGTCGTGTGTCATAGTGGCGGCGCGCCCCTTCTTGAGGGGCAGGCCCGGTTGGGTGCGATCGAGCGCCTGGATTTGGCTCTTCTCGTCGACCGAGAGCACGATGGCATGCTCGGGTGGATTGACGTAAAGCCCCACCACGTCATGCAGCTTCTCGACGAAGTTGGGGTCGTTCGAGAGCTTGAATTGCCGGACGCGATGCGGCTGCAGCCCGTGCGCTCGCCAGATGCGCTGAACCGAGCTGGCGCTGATGCCGGCCTCCTTCGCCATCATGGTTGCGGTCCAGTGCGTGGCCTCTCCTGGCGGATCGGTCTGCGTGAGTGCCACCACGCGTGCTGCAACGTCCGCTCCGAGCGGCGGAATGCGCGCGGGGCGTGTCTTGTCGCGCAGCAGACCCTCGAAGCCCTCTTGCATAAAGCGTTCCTGCCAGCGCCAGACGCAGGTCTTGGACTTGCCGGTCTGGTGCATGATCTCATTGGTGCCGAGCCCGTCTGCACTCAACAAGACGATCTCAGCCCGCCACACCTGCTTCTGCGGCACGTTGCGATCCCGCACGAGCGCCTCCAAACGGAAACGGTCGGAAGGAGTAACGATGATCGAAATACCCGTTCGCATGCGCCAGATTCGCATGCAATCGGCTCCTCGGGAATCCCTCGGGGGATTCAAATGTCAGATTTGATCCACTAGTTCAAAGAGCATTGCTGCAGATCACGGCGTTTCTAAACATCAGATGCGCCAAGCCATCCGCGTCGCCAACATCCCGCAGGATCAATTCGAGTCCGCAATCGAACGGGATTCGGTGCTATCATGGAACAGCTGGGAGCGCAGCACAGGTCTCGCCGTAGGGTGGAGACCATGAAAAAAATCCAAGGGAGGAGATCATGAAAGCAGCGTGGGCAACAGCATCGGCATTGCTCGCCGGCATTGCCATCGGAGCATTCAGCGTTCACACGGTTGACGCACAGAAACGGCCGCCGGCCTATGTCGTCGCCGATAATCAGGTCAACGATCAAGACAACTACATGAAAGTGGTCGCGCCCGTCGCCGAAAAGACTACCGCAGAGGCGGGCGGACGCTTCCTCGCGCGGGGCAAGGCCGTTTCGCTGTCCGGTGAACCGCCGAGGGGACGCCTGGTCATTGTTCAGTTCGAGAACATGGACCAGCTGCAGAAATGGTGGAATAGCCCTGAGTGGCAGGCGGCCCACAAGAAGGGTGAGCAGTACGCCAAGTTTCGCGACATGGCTATCGAGGGCGTGAGTCCGTAATTCGGAGGGTGGCGGAGTGTCACATCCGGCGTAGCCATAATGGACAAGCCGGATGAAACGCCGTCCGTTGTGGATGTTAGTCAATTCTACCGGTGCCAAAGCAGGACCGGTAGACCTAACCCTCAAAGAAATTGGCTGGATCAATCGTTGTATTTCGGTCCGCCATGATAACGGTGCGCATTGGGCTCGATCGTCTGCGTCGCCATCGGCGGATCGATAGCATTGAAAGCGCGTACCGCCTGATGGTCTGAGCGGCTGGTCGCTGCGCGCCAATATTGCGCTTTCGGTGCGGCCGTGCCCGCAAGCGCCGGTCCTGAGATCGTAGCCAGCATCATGATCGATGCGGCTAAAGCGAGATTTTTCGTCGTCATGGCTCTATTTCCTGTTGTGTCATAACCCCCCGCGCTCCCAGGGGGTTTGGCGCACGGGGGATAGGAATTCGAGTCTGACTTCGGCGCTCCTTGATACAGAAATAATATATTCCTGATTGGTGGGGCGGGGCCCGGAGAGGACGTTGAACAGTACACATCTCGGACATAGCCGGCCGCGCTGATGATGTCGGCTTACCGACGCAAAGCTGACATCGTGCCGGCAAAGCCCGGCGTCGCGGTGACAGTGCAGTCACTCATTGGCCGATGCCCTGCAGGATATGCATCGTCAATGCTGCGCTCGATTTCGCTGCGGCGTTCAACCGGATGCCGCCGAGGTGCAGCGCGCCGCGCTCCATCGCGCCAGTCGCGGCACCAGACCCGACCCACGCCTCGACCCCAAGGGGAGCCGTCCGGCCAAGGGGGGCCAGACTGCTCGGGCCGCCGTTGGAAATATTGATCCGATCTCCCCGCAAAGGGTCCCATATTCCTGGCGCGGTTTTTTTTCGCTGTGTCAGGATGTGGAGGGACCCATATTTTGCCAGGAAATTCTCCGCAGAGGGACCCATCGCCTGCGTCGGAGGTTTCGCAATGACCTATGATCCGGAACACCTGAAGCGCTGGACCTTGCCCGACAATTACTACGGGGCCGAGTGGCCGGACTATTTCAGCACCGGCGTCGGCCAGTCGCGCGATAGCGATGCCTTGGAGCGTTCGAATTTCACTAGCCTGCGCAGGGCGCTCGGCGGCGAGAGCGAGACAGTGATCGTCGTGCGTGAAGCACATTGGCGTTTCGGCTGGGTCGAATGGATCGCAATCCATGAGAGCGACGACAAGGCGCTGAAGATCGCAGACGACATCCAGGCAGGCCACTCGCATTTGTCCCATCGCAGAGCCGCGCGCGGACCGTGGGCTGAGCCTGCGTGATCCCCCGGCGCTCGACAGTGGCGGAGCCGGCAAACCCATCAGCGGGCTTGCCTGGCCTTCGACGAAGCTGGCGATGGGCCGTGCGGTTGTTCGGCAGCGGCGGCATGGAGACTAAACGGAGTGCCCCCGCGGCTCGCGATAGATTTGCGGCTCGCAATAGATTTCAGTGCTCGGTGGCACGCCGCCGGCCTTCCAGAGCGTTTCGATTGACACCCATCTCTTAACGATCAGTCGCCGTGCCACTCGTAACAAGCTGCTCCACAAAATGCCGTCCTCTGACAGTAGGGGTTCGAGATGCTGAATGGCCCTTTCGCACAGAGGGTCAGGTTCACCCGGCTCGCAACCGGCAAGACGCCAGTCGGACAGCGACATGAAGTCCGGATCGACCCATTAAAGTGAGTCGACTGATGCGCGTTCCCAGCAGACTTCTGCCACTCCTGAGCATGCAAGCATCGGGCGCTCCATCTCGTTCAAACAAATAGCCCCAGGAAATCGCGCGCTACCTATCCAGAATCGTTTCTCATCGCTGCGAGCCTCGTTTGGAGTGATCCAGGCATACCCGCTAAGCAGACCAAGGTGCATGGCGACAATGACGTGCCCCGCCTCGTGAATTGCGGCTAGTCGACGATCCATCGCGTCAATTTGTTTTTCGTTCAGCATTGGCGTTGGTCTCCTGCAGTGGGGCAATCGCGGCTTAGTCCCACCGTTCACCTGGTCGGGCAAGGGGTCGAGGCCATCAAGCGTGTTGAAGTGCGTGTTGAAGTAGGCGTTCTTCAACACGCTTGATGGGGTCCAGCCGGTGACAGGAGATGATCGGCAGCGATAAGTTCGGAGTCGAAGTCGTGGCGGAGCACGCCCGGCATGTTCAATGGAGGTGAGACATGGCAGCCGATATTTTGATCCATCCAGCCACCGAATGTTTTCGGCTTATGAACGAAGAGGAACTGGCCGCCCTTGCGGCGGACATCTCCGAGAACGGACAGACCGACCCAATCATTGTCGGTCAGGTCAACGGCTCCGGCGTCGAGTTCGTTGTTGATGGGCGCAATCGCCTCAAAGCGTGCAAGATCGCCGGCGTCGAACCGAAGTTGGAGCGGCGGCAATTCGAGAGTGACGACGCCGTGCGCGCCTTCGTCAAGTCGCGCGGCGAGCGGCGTGATCTCACCAAGGGCGAGCGAGCGATGTCGCTGGCGCTGCTGTATCCCGCCGAGATGGAGACCGGCGGGCGCGGCAAAAAGGGATCGCAATCAAAAAGGGCTGCGGAAACCGCAGGGGTTTCTCATCGGCGCATTCAAGAAGCCCGCCAAGTTCTCAAGCACGCGCCTGATCTCGCGCTGGCCGTTCGAGACGGCACTGTTCGCCTCGACGATGCGTTGGCGCGGGTCCAAGAAGAACAGAAGGCAATCGAAAACACCGAAGCCAGCATCGCGAGGCTCCGCGCCGAGGCACCGGACCTCGCTGATCTCGTCGTTGAAGAAAGGCTGAAGCTGACGGAGGCGATCCTGACGCTGGATAGCCGGATCACCGAAGCGCGCCGGCAGCAAGAAACCGCGACCCGGGTTCTTCGATCGATCTTCGACGCGATCTTCCCCCGGGGAGCTTCGCCCGAGGAATGGGCCGAGCGTCTGATTGCAGATGTCAGCAGCGATTTTTGGGTCGACCCGGAAGAACTGTCGTGCAAAAACTTGTCGGCTTGCGCCGATGTGATGCGTGCGATTGCCAAAAAGTACGCCATCCGCGAGGGCGCGAAGCGGCGCATGGTGCTTGAGCGCCCAGGTCCGCTTCCGGCGGTATAGCGGAAGTCGCTTGTCAGAGCCGCGAAGACCGTTTTTGACCCGTTGCGGAAGTCGTCGGCTTTAACGGCGAGCCCCATAAACCTTCGTATGGGTTCCGTTACCCCTTTACATGCCGGACGATTACCTACGTTCAATTGATCCGCTGAAGCGATCGTCTTAGGCTGCATGCGTTGGAAAAGCGCACAGACTCTTATGAAGTGCGACGGTGAAAAAAGGACGATCGACGAACAGCGAGGATAGTACCAAGAGGAAACTCCAATGCCCGACTGCTCCGAAAGTCTTAGATCTGGCAGAGCCGCGCGATGCGCAGTTTGTGATGGCAAGTTTGGTCTCGTCCGGCATTACTCGTGGCGAACCCCGCTTTGTTCCAAGAAGTGCGTTGATCGCTTCAGAGCTCGCCGGGCAAGTGACCGCAATTGGGTAGGCTGGCTCCAAATCGCCTTCGACCAGCTGCCCGAGTACCGCGCGAGGGCCTTATGACGGTCCGGATCTCACAACGAGGCAAGGAATACTTAGAAACAGAGCAGACTTTGCTCCGCGCTGCCAAAACCATGACCGACCAACACGTTGCGGGTCAGCTTAAGGCCCTTGCCGACGACTACCAGCGGCGAGCTGAGAAAGCTTCGCATGTTGATGCGGATGGATGAATTTCCTGACTGCACAGAGGGATTCCGGGATTGGGTGCGAGATGAACAATCACTTTTGGCATGCAACGCTTGCTCTATTCACCGTCATGCTGCCGATTTCTACAGTCGGTCACGCTCGCGCCCACGATCATCAGCGCCCTGAGTTGAACAGTTGGTATGAGAGCTTGTACAGTGGCAAAGGGCCCTGCTGCGATGGCAGTGATGCGGAGCGCGTTGATGACGCCGATTGGGAAACTAAGGACGGTCACTATCGCGTGCGCATTGATGGCGAGTGGGTTGATGTTCCGAACGACGCTGTCGTGGATGGACCGAACCGCGCTGGCCGCACGATGGTCTGGCCCTACTATCTGAACGGCGCTTTGGTTGGCGTCAGATGCTTCCTGCCGGGAAGCATGGGTTGACCGCGAGCGCAAGGCGATCAGCAGCTCCCGCCCACTAGCTCCAGCTCGTCCGATGCCGTGTATTGCTTCGCATAAGGAGGCACCAAATGACAACTGGAAGATGGAATAGCCGCAACAGGATCACCAAAGAAACTCGCGAGCAAATCCTGTATGCTTATCTAGGCGATCCCATCAAAGGAACCGAACTTGCGATGAGCAACGGACTATCGGCCGCATACGCCTACAAGCTTGCTTATGAGCGCGGGTTATTGCCGAGTCGCGATGAGAAGCTGCTTGGGCGCAGCCATTCAGCGAGATTGGCATCAGCGTGATTGTCCTCACTCAAAAAACAAAGGTAATGCCTTGAGGCCGTCAGAGCCGAGTGTGGTTCGGGAATGTCCCAACGCTACGCAGGCTGGCGGATCGTCTTTCAGTGAAGGCGATTATCACGTTTCAGCGCAGCCTACACAAGCTGGGACAGCGCGGAGCTATCCGCCGCGTGCCAGGATTGAGCGGCGGAATTCAAAGTGACCTCCACCGCAACGGATTTTCGCGCATACATGGCTTAGTGGAGCCGTTCACGGGTCGCACAATGCCGTTTCTCGACCTATGCCACTTCCGCATATGGCACGTTTGAGACATGCCGACCGCCACGATGAATGTCCGCTTCCGGTGGAAGACCGGAAAACATCTGCTCTGGTTGAGTATTTCGCATTTTGACCCAGATGTATGGTCCGGCCGCGCGTTGCAAGAAGATTTCGTCGAATTGGCGGCGGCGGTCTTGCATCAATGTATCCGGCCTCTGATTGGAGCATGTGGTGCTCCGGGCCATCATGGATATCAGCGCGCGTGCGTTCTAATTAGCGGACAGGCCTCGATTGGGCCATTTGGGTCACCAGTGTTCGCACGCGCTCGGAAGACCGAACCTCCATCTCGTCTCATCCTCTCGCAGACCTCGGCTGGAAACTGTTGATAGGGTTACGTCATCGCTTGCTCCTCATGTCGCGCAGTTCCGGCGCGCAGGGGCGGTCAAGGCCGGCCGTCGCGCTTGGCTTGCGGCGGGCGCCGGCGTTGCCAGGCCGCGCCTTGACCGCGCCGAGCACGGCGCGAGGATCACGCGGGTCGGACGCCTGCATCATCGGTCCTCGTCAGCTCGAAGGCGCGTCCTTTGGCCAGCACCGCCCAGGCGATCCGGGCAAGCTTGTTGGCGAGCGCGATCGCCAGCACGTTGTGGTGCAACCGCCTCTTGGCGGCTTCGATCCAGGATTTGAGCCCGTAACGTTCCCAGTCCTTTATCCTGACCAGCACAACCCATGCCGCCTGCACGAACAGAACGCGCAGGTAGCGATTGCCGCGCCTCGAGATTTTGCCGAGGATCGTGCGGTCTCCCGTCGAGATCTGCTTGGGCACCAGTCCGAGCCAGGCGCCGAAGTCGCGGCCTTTGGAGAATACGTCTCCAGTGCCGATCGCGGCCACCATGGCGCTCGAAATGATCGGCCCGATGCCGGGCACCGTCATCAGGCGCGAACATGCCTGATCTTGACGGGCCAGTGCTTCGATCTCGCCGGAGAGGCCATCGATACGCTGATCCAGCCGGCGCCAGTCGCCTGCCAACTCCTCGATGACGCGCAACATGCGGGGCGACAGGACATCGGTGCGCGTTGCAAGGATGGTGGGGAGCTCCTTGCGCAGGAAGCCGATCCCCTGGCGCACGGCGATCCCGCGTTCCAGCATGAAGGCGCGAATCTGGTTGATGATACCGGTGCGTTGCGACACCAGCCGCTCGCGCACCCGATGCAGTGCCTGCAGATCCAGTTGCTCCGCGGTCTTGGTCGCCACGAACTTCATCGTCGGGCGCTGCACGGCTTCGGCAATCGCTTCGGCATCATTGAAGTCGTTCTTCTGTCCCTTGCTATAGGGGCGGACATATTTGGCCGGCATCAACCTGGCGTCGTGGCCAAGCGATGCGAGTTTGCGGCTCAGGTGATGGGCGCCGACGCAGGCTTCCATGCCGATCAGGCAAGGCGGTATATTGGCGAGCCGCGCTTCCACTTGGCCACGCGACCACTTTTGCCGCAGCACGATGGCGCCGCGCGCATCGTGGCCCACGACGTGGAACGAGTTCTTGCCGATATCGATGCCGATCACGGCGATCGCGGTATTGGGTATCTGAGACATGGCGTGCTCCTTGTCTTTGGCGCCCCTTGCCAGCTTCGCTTGCTGGCGGGGCAGGAGCACGGCCGGACCATCCCATTAGCGGAAGTCGCCCGCTTCATTCAAAATTGAGCATTCTGCGGGCAAAAAGTTGACGAAACTAGCTTTCACAACCTAGTGACGCTTGGGCGGCTCAACATGGAAGCCGCGTTTGGGAAAACTCCGAAAATGAAGGACATCTCGATAAAAGGGTGTCTCGCCGTGCTCGGAACACCGGTGGTCCTGGTGATCCTTGTGATCGGTTTCTTCTGGCTCAGTTTTCACGATGTTCATGTGCGCTATCGGCTGACCGTCGAAGTACAGGACGGCGATCAGATCAAGACCGGATCGAGCGTCATCGACGCGTCCTACAGCGTACAACCCGATTGGTCATGGAGCGGCCCTGGCGCTGGCCTTAGCAGTTTGACCGGATATGCGCCAACCGTCGACCTGGGTGAAAAGGGGATGCTCTTCCTGACGTTCGAGAGCGTAACGCGAACCCCTGACAATATTCGGGCGCGAAATAGGCAGTTTTTCTGCGCAAATGACGATATCTGGTGCTTGCCCTTCGCGGCCTATGGCAAACCCGGCACGGGCGTAGCCACTGGCACTCAGTTCAGTGAACAGAAGGCCGCGCTTGACGAGTTGCTTCGCCAAAGCGGGCCGCGCGACGTGCCTTTTGCCATGTTGCCCGAGCTAGCTCGGTTCCGAGATATCAACGAATCGCTTTCGCTTACGCCGATCTCACTTAACAATCTTTCTGCGAGCTTTGGACCCGGTGTCGCACTCAAACGCGTCATCCTTCAATTGACAGATGATCGAGTAACGCCGCCGCCGGGAAACTGGCCGAAATGGCTGAAGGAAAAGGGCCAGATGTCTGGCAAACTTAGGGGGTATCCCAATGACTGATGGGACTGCCGCCGCTTTCCGTGCCGCAGCGTATGAGTCCGCAGTTGTTGAGGGTTTCGGATGCCGGCCGATCGCGGCGATGCGGCTTGCACCGTGGCCGGCGTCCGAAAGCCTTCAATGAAGGAACCCGCGGGAAATGGCAGGCGGTGGCGCCGCGAGCGCCGAGCGCTATGGAGGTTTGCGCACGAGGGAAGTGTGTGAGGGCAACCGACGCTGATGAGTGTGTTGGCTGACGACGTTGCGGCGCATGATTGGTCGCTCGCAGGTGCGGGAATCTGCGGTAAGCCAGCAAGATCGATGGCGAGGTTGACGCGGTAAATGCAGATTTGCACGAGCGTCGCCGTGGCGGATCGAGGGCCGGCGAGTAAAAACGGGATTTTTAATCTGTGAAATGGGGACCGTGATCATGACGCATCGATCCTGATCACGGTTGGCGGTGGGGGTCTATATTGCGGTGTCGAGCCGCGGTTGAAGGTCTCGATGATGTTCATGCGACCGCCGCAACACGGGCACGGGTGGGTCGCCTGGTCGGTTGCCGGGGCACGATCGGGAGGCTGCGGCTGGTGCGCGGTTTGCACAGGTGCCACAGAAGCGATCAGCTCACGGATCCGCGCGAGGGTCTCGGTCTTGGTGCCGCCGGCTAGCAGACCGCAGTGCCTTATCCGGTGGAATCCGTTAGGCAGGACATGCATCAGGAACCGCCTCATGAACTCGTCCGGCTTGAGCGTCATGGTCTTGTAGCGGCCGGGTCCCTCGATCCGGTAGTCCTTGTAGCTGAACGTGACGCCGGTCGCGTCGGCGGCGATGAGGCGGCTGTTGGAGATCGCGACGCGGTGGGTGTAGCGGGACAGATAGGCCAGCACCTGCTCGGGCCCGGCGAACGGCCGCTTGCTGTAGACGAACCACTTGGTGCGATGCAGCGGCGCGAGATAGGCGTTGAACGCGGCCTTGCCGGCGAGGTGGGCGTGGTCGCCGAAGAACTGCAGGCGGCCGGCGTCGTGCGCGGCGAGCAGCATCTCCAGCATCAGGCGGCGGAACAGCCGCGACAGCACCTTCACCGGCAAGAGATAGTTTGGACGGCAGCCGATCCAGCGCGTGCCGTCGAGCGATATCCCACCACCCGGCACGATCATGTGGACGTGTGGATGATGGCACCCACGCCCACAATACCCTGAGTGCCGATAGTATAGATGTTCAGGTCTTCTACCCCTTTCACTCGCTTCATGGTCTTACCCTGCGGATTCTTCGCAGACCAAAGCGAGGAGATGGGGCGGTCTGTGTCATGGATCCAACCGGGAGACGACTGAAGATTCCCATCTGGATGCTGTTGCCGGACTGTGCCGAGATCACGATCTCGCAACGACCGCGCCTCGGTAAGCAAGCCCTCCTGTCTCTCGCTTCATTGATCGCCTCACAACTCGACTCACCCTGTCCACGATAACCTTCGGCGACCGCGCGTTAGCGGAAGTGAGGGAGGTCGTCGTGGTGCAACTTCAACTTTTAGATTTGATGATCAGGGAATGCGGCGCCGTGCCAATGGACGCAGCGACACGCGCCGATCTGATCGATCTCATAGCCCGCGTTATAGCAGCGGTATTTCACGAGGAGAGGAGAAGGGGAAATGACAGAGCTCTTGCACAATCCCAAAATCAAACCGGAGCATCTGGCTCGCAAGGCGATCGTCTACCTTCGGCAATCCAGCGAAAAGCAAGTACGACAGAATAAGGAAAGTCAGCTCCTCCAGTATGCGATGGCTGAACGGGTGCGTGCGCTGGGCTGGCAGGAGGTCGAGATCATCAACAATGACCTGGGATCGAGCGCGGGCCTTGCCGCCGCCCAGCGGGAAGGCTTTGAGCGCGTCCTCAGCTCGGTAGCTCTGGGAGAGGTCGGAATCGTCGGCAGCCGAGAGGTATCACGGCTATCCCGAACGGACAAAGATTGGTGTCGGCTGTTGGAGGTATGCCAGATCTTTGGAACGCTAATCGCTGACGAGCAACAGGTCTACGATCTGAATAATCTCGACGATCAGTTGGTGTTGGGTATCAAAGGGACACTCAGCGTCGTCGAGCTCAAGGTTATACGCCAACGAATGCTGGCAGGACAGGAGACCAAAGCGCGCCGCGGCGAACTGTTCAAAAGGCTTCCGATTGGGTATGCTCGCGACCCCGTGGGTAAGATCATGTTTCATCCCGACCGACGGGTCTGCGAAGCGATACAGCTTGTGTTCGCCAAGTTTCGAGAACTGTGGAGCGTGCGTCAGACATTCCAATGGTTCCGTGATCACGACCTGGAGCTACCGGTCAATCCCATACAGGGAACGCGGCTGATCTGGAAGGTTCCTTCGCAGAGCCTAGTCCGCGACATTTTACGCAATCCCTTCTACGCCGGTGCCTATGTTTGGGGACGGCGTCCAGTAACGACCTTGCTGGTAGGAGGCCGGCTCGAGAAACGTCAGAGCGCGATGCGCCGCGCCGAAGAGTGCCGCGTCTTCATCCGCGATCATCATGTAGGTTATATTGACTGGGCAACCTACGAAGAGAATCAGCGAATGATACGGCGCAATTCGGTGAACTGGGAGGGGGACGAATCGATGCCGGCGATTCGCGCTGGCCAGGGTCTTCTGGTCGGACTCCTGCGCTGCGGACATTGTGGACGCAAGCTGCATGTACGGTATTGGGGCGGCCGCGGCACCCATGCGCGCTACCTTTGCAAAGGCGACTACGATGATGGCGGGCAGTATTGCATCGGGTTCGGCGGCAGTTCGGTAGACCGGTGCGTAGGACAAGAACTATTAAAGGCGATCGCGCCATTGGGGGTGGAAGCCAGTCTGCGAGCTCTCGAAGAGCTGAGTGCCGGCGGCACCGCTCAACGTGCCGCCCTATCCCGCAAGCTCGAGCAACTGGTGTATGAGGCGAGGAAGGCCTTCGAACAGTACGACGCGGTGGATGCCCGGAATCGACTTGCAGCCAGCGAGTTGGAACAGCGGTGGAACGCAAAGCTGGAAGAGATCGAGGCAGTCAAGCAGCGGCTTTCCAGTCTCGAAACCGAGCGCTACTCCTTATCGCCTGAAGAGGAAATCAGAATACGTTCGATGGGCGATCACTTTGCTGGAGTCTGGCAGAGCAACCACTGTCCCCCGACACTTAAGAAGATGATCTTCCGCACCGCCATCGAAGAGATCATTGTGCGCACTGACCAGGATAAAAAAACCATCGAGTTGGTGATTCACTGGAAGGGAGGTGCGCATACGCAGCTCGCGATGGAACGACCGCGTTCCGCAGCGGAAACGGCCACGCCCATGGAGGCGCTGGAGATCATTCGTCGCATGGCTGTTCGATACGGCGACGACCAGATTGCCTCTGTGTTGAACCGACGCGGCTATTCCACGGGCAAAGGGAAGCGGTGGAATCAGACCCGTGTAGCGACAGCCCGGCGTAACCATTCGATTGCCGGTCAAAAGCGAGCTCTGCACGATCCGGAGAGAGTGAGTTTGAGCGAAGCTGCGCGAATATGCGGCGTCAGTCACCACACCATCCAAAGGCTGGTTGAAGCCGGCCTGTTGAAGCGCGAACAAATAACTCCTCGTGCACCTTGGGAGGTCAGCCGCCATGATTTGGATGCTGAACTCATTCGCAGCGTTATTGAGCGCCTCCACCGCACCGGCAAGCTAGTTCTGCAGGGGGGTTGCGCGGAAGACCAGCTTGCGTTGTTCACTGAAAATCAAGGAGATGATAATGCCCGGTATCTTGAGTGAGGGTTCTGGCTCATCGCGGAGCCCCAGGTGTGGAGCACCGAGGTGAAGCCGATCTTGACGCCGAGGCGCCTGGGATCGGCCGCAATCGTGCGCATGGTCTGCGAGGAAGCCTTGAACAAGAGATCGTAGACGACGGCCTTGTTCTGGTAGGCGATGGCGGCAATCCGCGCCGGCAGCGTGAAAACGACGTGGAAGTAAGGGACGTCCAGCAGTTCTGACTTGCGCTGCTTCATCCATGCCAGCGCCTGCGAGCTCTGGCACTTGGGGCAATGCCTATTACGGCAGCTGTTGTAGGCGATCTGCGTGTGCAAGCAGTCCTCGCAGCGCATGACATGCCCGCCGAGAGCTGCCGTGCGGCAGCTCTCGATCGCCGACATCACCTTCAACTGGCCGAGGCTGACGTGACCATCATTAGCCTTACGCCAGGCGGGCCCGTGGTCGCGGAAGATATCCGCGATCTCCAGGGCGGGACGAGCCATGATCGGCGTGGCTTATGCCGGCGGCTTCTTCTCCGATGTCAGCGGCGTGAGCCGATCCAACGGGCTCATGACCGCGCGGATCACGTTGGTGGCCACCTGCGCATAGAGCGCGGTCGTATCGAGCCTGGCATGTCCGAGCAAAACCTGGATCAAACGCACATCGGTTTTCTCTTCGAGCAGGTGGGTGGCAAAGCTGTGGCGCAATGTGTGAGGCGTCACTCGCTTCTTGATCACCGCCCTGTCGGCAGCGGCATGAACGGCGCGATTGAATTGCCGCGTCGTCAGCGGCAGCAGCGGATCACGGCCCGGGAACAGCCAGACCGCGGGCCGGGCGATGCGATACCAATCGCGCAGCAACTCCAACAGCCGCGGGGAAAGCATTGCAAAGCGATCCTTGCGCCCCTTGCCCTGCTCGATGCGCAGCAGCATGCGCTCGGAATCGATGTCCGACACCTTCAGCGCCACGACTTCGGAGACCCGCAGTCCGGCGCCATAGGCGGCGCCCAGCGCGGCCTTGTACTTCGGCCCAGGGGCCGCCTCCAGCAGCCGTGCGATCTCCTCCAGGCTCAAGACCACCGGGATCCTGCGCGGCTCCCGCACGAAAGTGAGGTGCCTTGCCATCTCGGGGCGGTCGAGCGTCACGGTGAAGAGGAAACGCAGCGCCGCAACCGAGCCATTGATGCTCGGCGCACGCACCCCGATCTGCGTCTGATGCAGCTGGAAAAGGCGAAGATCCTCAGGCGCGGCCGTATCCGGCGCGCGGCCGAGAAAGGCTGTAAATGTCCTGACGTGCCGGATATAGTCGTTGTGCGTCTTCTCGACGAAGTTGCGCACCGTCATGTCTTCGATCATGCGCCGGCGCAGCGGGCTGATGGGTTTATCACTCATCGGGGTGCTCCTGTCTTGAGGTGGAGGTTGATTGACCCCTCGATTCTCAAGACAGGACGCCCGGCTTGTCACCGTCTCCCGCTTACCTCACCTCGTCACTCCATCGGTGCCACTGGCTCCGCTCCGCGCGCAGCGCGCTCCCGCAAAGCGGGTTCGTTCTTTGGCACTTTTCGGACCTGACACGCTTGGCTGACGATGTCCGTTATTGAGGGTGAAGCCGACCTCCGAGTTGAACATCCGGACTTCTGAGTTTGACCCGCTGCGGACACCCGACTGATGAGGCCGTTCTATCGGACAAGGGGCAAACGACCGATGGCATAAGTGCAACCCGGGAATAAAATAGCTCCAAGCGGTGGCCAGTATTATACTGGTGCTACTGGACGTGCTGCTTCAAGCATTCGTGGAAGGATTGTTACGACCGGTCAGGGAGGAACATCTGATGACGACTATGTTTGTTAGACACACGGTTTCCGACTACAAGACCTGGCGGAAGGCTTACGACGATTTTGCTCCGGTCCAGAAAGCGAAGGGCGTAACAGCCGAGGCTGTCTACCGAGCAGTCGAAAATCCCAATGACATCACAGTAACTCACGAGTTTGCCACGATTGAAGCTGCGCGAGCCTTCGCGGAAAGTGCTGAATTGAAGAATGCCATGAAGAATGCGGGAGTGGCGGGAGCTCCAACGATTTGGTTTACGAACAAGATGTGAAATATCGATCCCGGCCAAGTGCCGGGATTTTTTGCTATGGTGTGCCATGTCGCCTGTTGGCACTTTTGAGACATGCCGACCGGCTCTGACGATGTCCGTTCTGCGGGGTGGACCGGAAGTGATCGGCGAGCAGTCAAAACGACGCGATTGACCCTATAGCGCTCGACGGCTGAACGCGATCGGCGGCAGGCGTTGTATGAGGTCCGGGGCGCGCGCTGGAATACCTACGCGCAGTTGCGAGGTGCAGTAAGCGACTGGCTCTTGCGCGGCGGCATCCCCGGCGATTGCGTCATCGCGGCCGGTTGACGAGTGTGCGCTGTTCTGGGCCGCCGAAGCCAAGGGCGAGGTGATCGACTTCCGCAGCGACACGACAGCGCAAGCGGTGCTTGGCCTCCAACTCGTCAACCAACCGCGCGCCAACCCGTCACCGGGAACGTCGCCGCACGCCGAATTGATCGGACGTGAAGGCACCGGCGAATAGGTGGGGGAACAGGCACGCAGGCGCGGTGTTCTACCTAAAAACCCAACCTTTCGAGGCCGTTCATGACAAAATTTGGAATCCTTGGCGCAGGGGTACTTGGCGCAGCGTTGCTAGCAACGACGCTCGCAGGTCCAGCGAGAGCGCAGGCCGTCGTCGAGGAGCCCGGGTACTGCGCGCAATATTATCCGACCGCGAACTGCCAGAACTACGGACCCGGCAACCCGCTCTATCCCAACGGACTCTTCCGGAATGATTGGCAGGGCAGTTCTGCCCGGGTGTATCATCGCTACCACCGCCATCAGCGTCACCGTCACCACGGGTAAAGAAGGCGGGATCGATCCCGAGCCTTGGCCCGCGAACTGGCTAATCCCCTTGGATTTGACTTAGTCTCACGGCGAACAAGCGCTGCCCTTTCGAAGCGGCCTGTCATTTTGAGCGTGGCTCTAGTCGCCCGGCGCATCATCAGCCGAAAGGTCGTAAGCAGGTCCAATGCAATGGTGATGTCGCACCCGTCACGCTCTAGGTCAGCAATGATCTGCTCTTGGCTCTCAATATAGCGGCGAACGCTGGCGATGTGTCGCTCGGCTTGCCGCCTGCGCTGGACGGCACGTTCAGCGTGATCCGGTAGGCGGCAATCGGCGCTGCGCTGGTGCCGAGCGTAATGAACTGGTTGCTGCTGCCGGCGAGCAGCGTGAAGCCGTGAAGCCGGTCGGTGCCGAGCTGTTCGGCGACGGATGGACGCCGCTCGGGTAGGTCACCGCGATGGCCCAGGACGAGCGTCCGGTCGACAGCACGGCGAAGGCGATCTGCTGCGGCC
This sequence comes from Bradyrhizobium erythrophlei, assembly GCA_900129675.1. Lineage (GTDB taxonomy): Bacteria > Pseudomonadota > Alphaproteobacteria > Rhizobiales > Xanthobacteraceae > Bradyrhizobium > Bradyrhizobium erythrophlei_A. The sequence continues at coordinate 7,536,436 of FSRD01000001.1, forward strand.
CCGCGCGCCAGTTTCGCCACCTTCCACGGCGACGATCCCGAGGAGGCCGCGCCGGTGATGGAGCGGGTCGGCAACTAGGCCACGATCATGGAGCAGCCGGCGACGACGGGCAGCGAGTCGCAGAGATCGACCGGCCGATTTCTAAACGGACCCGTAATGGCACCACCCACCCGCCTATTAAACTGGGACTCCAAATTCCGCTTCCCGCAATGCTCAAACGTGAGTGGATTGTTTAGAGGGGACCCGAACCTGTCCGGATTGGCACCATCCGCCGGAGGGACCCGCCAGATCGATGCGCGAGGTATCCTGTGTTCCTCGGCGCTCATTGGTCGCGGGTGAACAGCGGGGAGCGGTCCGGTTCACGAGCGGCCATTTCTGGTGTCTTGGGTATCTGCGCATCGACGAGGAACTATGAAAGCCTTCGAGCACGCCGCGCAGCAGCGCTGAGGCCAGTGTGGGAAGGGGAAGCGGTGCGGCGGCGGGCCAGCGCATCGGCGAGCCGTTTCCGGCCCAATTGTTTTGAAGGGCGAGGCTTGATGGGGCCTCGCGGCATTTATGTGCGTGCGTCGGCGAGGGCGGCGGACATTGCCTCGACGATCGCCGGCCGGCGCAACGTCATTGAGACAGATCGCGGCCGGCCTCAACGCCAAGGGCATTCCGTCCGCGCGAGGCGAGGGCGAGTGGACCGTACTCCAGGTGAAGCGTACCGCGTCGGTTGGCAGCCTCCACCCCAGGCGCGGCTTCGATCCAATCAGTGGGACGCGATCGACGCAGCAGAGAGATCGGCCGTGCAGCGCCACGCATGCTAGACATTGATGAGCGCCGTTGACCGTGGTGCGTTAATCTTTAATGTTCCCTGAGAGTGGGGGGCAGGCAATGACGAGAACCGGAAAGACAGTCACGCGCGTCGATTTGTACGAAGCGGTCTACCAGAAGGTGGGGCTATCGCGCACGGAATCATCATCCTTCGTCGAACTGGTCCTGAAGGAAATCACCGACTGCCTGGAGAAGGGCGAGACGGTGAAACTTTCGTCGTTCGGCTCCTTCATGGTACGTAAAAAGGGTCAGCGCATCGGCCGCAATCCCAAGACCGGCACGAAGGTGCCCATTTCTCCGCGTCGGGTGATGGTGTTCAAGCCGTCGGCCATTCTGAAACAGCGAATTAACGACCACACCTCCGGTAAAGGCGCGCTCGCGGTTGTCGAGCCTCACCCGTCCATCGCGGCTGGTTGAGATCGTATCGTCCGTGCTGGCCGTCGCCCGATCCCGGCCTGCAGGATCGTCACCGTCACCTTGCCGCCTGCGCTGGGGTCGTCATTGTTGGTCGAGGGCGCTTCGATCTGCCGATCAATGGCGGTTCAACGCGGCGCTCCACCATCGCGATTAGACAGAACTCACCATCTCCGCCAGAGGCCAAAGAATTGACGGCGCGGTGTTCTATTACTCGGTCGGTATTCTATGGATGTTCGGGCCTTCTCCAGGCTTTGCCACTCGTGATGATCGCCACGTTCCACGGCGACGATCCCGAGCAGGCCGGTGCCGGTGCTGGAGCGGGTTCTGCAACCAGGTCACCATCACGGAGTAGTCGGCGACGACGGCGCAGCTACCAAGCTACGAAGTAAGTAGCCCGGACGATCGAGATGTTTCGGCCGAAGATGCAAGGGCAGCCGATAGCCTCGGACCCATGATGTGCGTGATCGCCGCCTCCGACAGCGTGTCGTTGCAGGCTTAGGCCAGGCCGCCGGCGCGCTACGAGCGATCAACAGCGCGAGGCAATTGCACGGCGCGAGGCAGACGAAGCATTGACAGCCATCGCGCGGACGTCACTAAAAGGCTGCCTACCATCTGGCCCTGTTCGACACGCAAACCAGTTTCCCGGTGAAGTCACCGGGTTGGGGCTCCCCGCGCGGCAGCGGATCGGCGATATTTCGTTGTTGCTCGCCGTCTAGTCGCAGCGGCGCTCACGGCGCGTGATCCTGCGGCCGTCGTCCCGTTCAATCGTGGTAGTCTCCATGCGGCAGCGCTGTCGTGGGCCGACGGCGACACCGCCTCGACCGACGCCAACAGTGGCGTTGGAATCATACCCCCGACGTTCCCCATAGTAGCCGGGGTCGCGGTCGTCGAGGTGCCGCCCGGTCTGCATATCGACTTGGGCCATCTTGACGCCTTCGGCCTTGGCCGGAGTGACGAGCGGGGCAGTCGTCAGCACCACTGCGGCTGCCGCCACGGCAAGAGTGATCTTCATCATATGGAGACCCTCCTTGGGCTTGATTTAGAGGTGCAACGGGCACCGACACGGAGAGTTCCCCACCACGCATTTCCGCTTGAAACAGACGGCGCTGGGCACGTATCTGGATGGTACGCAACTGGGGATGCGGCCGGGCGTGTTGGAAGTGTTGATTACCGAGCTAAGGCCGACTAAGTGGGGATGGCGGGTCTGTGACTGCTACGGGACCGTATGGGCGGGGTTTGAAAGCACCCGACCAGCAGCCAAGTACAGGGGCAACTGGGCGCTATTTCTCCGGTTGCCTACCCGCTGGGCTCGGTGATCGCGGGTACAGCGAGTCGCCGGCCGCATGAGGTAGCAAACGGCCCTAGCGTTCGCCTCATACCCGGCGCAGCTTTCCGCCTAGACACCCTCCCCGAACGCCTGCGCCTGTTTCGGATACAACCAATGCCAACCGCGAAGCGCCATCGGGGTCGGCAAAGGCACCGTGACGCTCGAGGAGTTCGACGATGCCGAACTCCTCATCTGCATTGGCCACAATCCCGGGACCAACCACCCGCGCATGATGACGCCGCTGCACGATGCGTCGCGACGCGGCGCACGGATCATCGTGCTCAATCCCTTGCGCGAACGCGCGCTGGAGAGATTCGAAGCGCCGCAAGCTCCCATCGAGATGGCGACCTTCTCCTCCACACCGATCGCCACCAATTATTTTCAGGTCAAGTGCGGAGGTGACGCCGCCGCACTGAAGGGAATATGCAAAGCATTGGTGGAAATGGACGACAGCGCTCGCGCGGCCGATCTTGCGCCGACTCTGGATCACCCTTTCATTGCCGGGCACACAAGCGGATTTGATGCGTTCGCCGCGGATCTCAGGGCAACCGAGTGGGGCGATATCGAAAAAGCAAGCGGTTTACCGAGAACGAACCTGCTGAAGATTGCCGAGGCTTACGCAGCATCTTCGGCAACCATCGTTTGTTACGGGATGGGCATCACCCAGCATCGTACCGGCACCGCAAATGTTCAGCAGATTGTGAACTTGCTGCTGTTGAAAGGCAATATTGGAAAGCAAGGTGCCGGCATCTGTCCGCTCCGTGGCCATTCCAACGTTCAGGGCAATCGTACGGTCGGCATTACGGAAAGGCCGCCCAAAGCGTTCCTCGACAGGCTCGGGTCCGTCTTTCGTTTTGACCCGCCGCGTGAGCACGGCCATTCGGTCATCGAGAGCATCGCCGCGATGCGGGATGGAAAATCAAAGGCCATCCTGTGCCTGGGCGGCAATCTTGCGATGGCGACCGCCGATAGCCAGAGCGCGTTTGCCGGCTTTCGTCAACTCGACCTTGCCGTTCACATCGCCACCAAACTCAATCGTACGCACCTCCTTACCAGGAAAACGAGCTACATCTTTCCCTGCCTCGGCCGCACGGATCTCGATGTCCAGGCCGCCGGCCGCCAAGCCATCACGGTCGAAGACTCGATGTCGATGGTTCACGCATCCCGCGGCTTTCTCAAACCTCCGAGCGATCAATTGAAATCGGAACCGGCGATCATTGCGGGAATAGCCAAAGCGACTCTCGGGCCGAAATCGGCCGTCGATTGGGAGCGGCTGATAAGCGACTATGACCTGATCCGCGATGCGATCGAGGCCGCAATTCCCGACTTTGAATCTTACAATGACCGCATTCGGAAGCCCGGCGGCTTTCGCCTTCCGAACTCCGCAGCCATGAGGGTCTGGAATACGGAGACGCGGAAAGCCAATTTCTTCATCTTCTCGGGTCTCGAGGAAGATGTCACCACCGGCGATTCGGAGGTGCTGCGCCTGATGTCGCTTCGGGCGCATGATCAGTACAACACCACGATCTATGGTCTGAACGATCGTTATCGCGGTGTGTTCGGTCGACGAGACATCCTGTTCGCCAATCCTGCAGACATCGAGCGCCTCGGATTTTCCGAAGGCGACGTTGTGGACGTCGCTACCGCGCTGGAACATGAACGCCCCGACCGCGTCGTTAAGGGCCTGACGCTTGTCAGCTACAACATACCGGCCGGATGTTGCGGCTGTTACTATCCGGAAAGCCAGCCGTTGGTGGCACTCGAGCACTGTGATAAGCAATGCCTTACGCCATCCTACAAATCGATACCGGTGCGAATTCGCGTTGCAGCTTCCACTTCCGAAGCGGACACGTCGGTGTCTCACGAGGGAGTTGTCGGGCGCCCACCGATCGTTGGTTCCTCAACCAATCAGCCAATGCAGCCGGAGTAGGACGGATGGACCCCGTACTTCTGTCGCGGCTGCAGTTCGCGTTCACAATCGGATACCACATTCTCTGGCCGGCTTTCACGATTGGGATCGCCTGGTTCATCGTCATATTGAACGCCATCTGGCTGACCACGCGGAAAACCGTTTACCGAGATCTCGCCCGCTTCTGGATCCGGATTTTTGCACTGGCATTCGCGATGGGCGTCGTCACCGGCGTAGTGATCTCTTACGAGATTGGGCTGAACTGGTCAGGCTACGCCCACGCATCAGTAGACGTTATCGGCCCGTTATTGACGCTGGAAGTTCTCACGGCGTTTTTCCTGGAGGCCGGCTTCATTGGTATCATGCTGTTTGGCGAGCGTCGCGTCGGCGAAAGGCTTCATTTCGCCGCCTGCATGATCGTAGCGATCGGAACGCTCATTTCCGCATTCTGGATTGTCTCCGCAAACTCGTGGATGCAAACCCCAGTGGCGTTTACGGCCGCCGGCGGCCACCTTGTCGCCACGGATTTCTGGGGTGTCGTTTTCAATCCTTCGATGCCCTACCGGCTGGCCCATATGGTCCTTGCCAGCTTCATCACCGGCGCCTTCGTCGTCATCGGCGTCTCCGCATTCTGGATTGTGCGCGGACGGGAGGGTGACCAAAGCGCCGCGCGCGCAGCCTTCTCGCTGAGCCTGTGGCTTGTGGCGATTTTGGTCCCGTTGCAAATTTTCGCCGGAGACCAGCACGGCCTCAATACCCGCAAGTACCAGCCGATGAAGTTGGCTGCGATCGAGGCGCGCTGGGATACGGCGAAGCGCGTACCAATTACCGTCATCGCATGGCCGAACCCGGATGCCGAGCGCAACGACTATGCAATTGAGATTCCGCTGCTGGGAAGCATCATCCTCGCTCACTCTCTGGACGGAGAGGTAAAGGGTCTCAAGGAGGTGCCGGCGACCGAACGTCCGCCCGTCCTGCCGGTGTTCTTGGCCTTCCGCGTCATGGTTGGATGCGGCGTCGTGCTATTGGGTATTGCATTTGCCGGCCTTTATCTTCGTTGGCGAGGCACTCTTTTCCGGGCGCGCTGGTATCACTACGCCTGTGTCGTCTGTATGCCCCTCGGCTTCATCGCGACGCTCGCGGGATGGACGGTCACCGAGGTCGGACGGCAGCCGTTCGTCATCTACGGCCTGTTGCGCACCGCCGATGCGGTTTCACCGATCGCCGGTGGCGCCGTCTTCGGATCGCTCGCTGTAGCATTGGTGCTCTACAATCTGCTTCTGCTCAGCTTCTTTTTCTATGGCGGCCGACTTGTGTGGCGCGGGATCCAGTCGCTGACGCCGATATCTCCCGTTGCTCGGCCGGCGGGCGTCGTCGGCATGGCCCCTGCAGCAAAGAAGACGATCAATGAACTCGTTGTCTAACTTCGATTTTTCGGTCGCATTCGCGGTAGCTGAGGCCTTCATCATCGCGCTCTACGTCGTGCTCGACGGCTTCGACCTCGGCGTCGGTATCCTTTTTCCGTTTGCGCCACGACCAGCGGAGCGTGATTTGATGATCGAGACATTGGCGCCGGTCTGGGACGGCAATGAGACCTGGCTCGTCCTGGGAGGCATGGTGCTATTGGGGGCATTCCCGGGCGCATTCGCGATCCTTCTTCCAGCCTACTACGTTCCATTGGCGTTAATGCTGTTCGCCCTCGTTTTGCGAGGGATTTCCTTCGAGTTCCGCGCGCAAGGAGGTCCTTTGCAAGTCGTCTGGACGGTCGCGTTCGCCGGCGGCTCGGCGTTGGCGGCCTTTTGTCAGGGGGCCATTCTTGGATCTTTCGTCGGCGGCGGTCTTCAAGTCGTTGGAGGACGCTTCGCCGGCGGCCCGTTCGATTGGCTGAGCCTGTTCTCGATTATAACCGGCTTAGGGGTAATTGCCGGTTATGGGCTGCTGGGGGCGTGTTGGCTGATATGGAAGACCGAAGATGACACGCAGATCTTCGCTCGCGAATTGGCATTCACGACGCTGCTGTGTACCGGTGCCGCGATTGTCGTGGTCAGCCTGTGGACCGCCTTCAGCGTGCCTCAAATCGCTGAGCGCTGGTTTACGCTTCCCAATCTATTTTTGTTGGCGCCGCTGCCTCTCATTGCGCTGGCAGCCTGGATTGGTGTGCTCCGTTCGCTCTGGGGGCCACGCGACTGGGTGCCGTTCTTGTGCGCGATCCTGCTTTTTCTCGCCTCCCTTGGCGGGCTTGGCGCGAGCATATGGCCGCAGGCGGTTCCAGGTGTGATGACCATTTGGGAAGCATCGTCAGCACACCGGACGCAAGTCGTTCTCTCCGGAGCTTTGCTCGGAATCGTGCCGGTCATCCTGGCCTATACTGCCTTCAGCTACTGGACGTTCAGAGGCAAAATGCCTGCGCCGGAAGTGAACACGTGAGGGAGTCGTATATGTGGACTCCGACCCTTGTCGTTTCTCCCCAGATCTGGCGCAGCGGACAGGTGCGGCAAGGTACCCGTACTATTCCCGAAGAAGCGCCAATAGCCATGACGTACAATGGGGGGACCCACGCAGTCATGATGGGGACGCCGCAAGATCTCGACGACTTTGCGCTCGGCTTCAGCCGCTCGGAAGGAATTATCGATTCGCCCGGTGACATTGAGTCCCTCGACATTGTTTCCTTCGATGATGGCCTCGAGCTGCGAATGTGGCTGTCCGAGGCGCGCTCCGCGAGATTGGCCGCGCGAAGGCGGAAGATCGTTGGCGCGACAGGCTGCGGCCTCTGCGGGATCGAATCGATTGCGGAAGCGACAAAGCGCTATCCACCGGTCGGACGCGGAAACCGCTTCTCGTGGCTCGACATCGTCACTGCCATGGGGCAGCTTTCATCCTTTCAAACGCTAAACCGTGAAACCCGCGCGGTTCATGCAGCAGCATGTTGGCACCCATCTCAAGGCATGGTCGCGATACGCGAGGACGTCGGACGTCACAACGCCGTCGATAAGCTGTCAGGCTTTCTGCTCCGAACCCAGGTCTCCCCACAGGATTGCATGCTGCTGCTGTCGAGCCGGCTGTCAGTGGAGATCATTCAAAAAGCCGCTGCCGCGGACATTGCGTTGGTTGCTTCAATCTCTGCTCCGACTGCTCTGGCGGTCAGGACAGCTGACGATGCAGGCATAACGCTCGTTGCCATCGCCCGCGGAAACGAGTTCGAAGCGTTTACACATTGTCACCGCATCCAGGATACACGTGATGAGCGCCTTGCCCAGAAAATCGGTCCCTAATGTTCGCGGTCAGCCTTCGGGACCGACGACCTCAAATCGATACGACGATGGCTCAAGGAGATTGTCGCGGCGCGCGAGCACCAGGCGGCCAAGTGTCTTTGAAGAGTGTCCGGCAAACGATCAACGAGGCGCCGTGGTGTCCGACGACATCCTGCGGTACATCGACTATCCCGCTTGTGGACGCATCGACACGGAAGAGGTTTTGCGGGGGAGGGCTGCAGGCAAGCCCCGTGAGAAACTCGTCGCTTTCGACGACATGTTTGCAGCAGCCGACGGAGGCGTTGGATGTTGAACCCCGATGGGCACGGCAGCTCATGCGGACTGATCGACTTGCTTGGCCGGCAGGTGGGATATTTGCGTCTCTCCGTGACGGATCGCTGCGATCTGCGCTGCGTCTACGGTATGTCGGAGCACATGGCCGTCATGCCTCGCAAGGACCTTCTCGAGTTGGAGGAGATCGAGCGCCTCGCTTGCGCGTTCATCCGCTGCGGTGTCAGCAAGGTCCGTATCACCGGCGGCGAACCCCTGGTTCGCAAGGACATCATGAAACTATTTGCGACTCTGGCGCCGCAGATCCGTAAAGGCAGATTGAAGCCGCTGGACGTTGACTCAACTTCCATTTCGGACAGGGGGCCGGCCCGTTATGCTCGCGTTGCCGAAACCGGGGGCACGATCGGCTTCATTACTCCGCTCACGCATAATTTCTGCGAAGATTGCAACCGAGTTCGGGTTGCGCAATTTGTCGAGTGGAAGGTACTGGTCGATACGGTCCACGCCGATGTCGCCGAGCGGCATGGTCTCGATAAATGTCAATATCATGTCGCGATCGTGGGCGAAACGGAGCAAGGTTCCTGGCGGCGTGGTTAGTCTGGTGGTTTACAGGGTGACGTGACCGAGCAGCGGGTTCAAAGGCGACTTGCGGTGATCCTGGCCGCTGACGTGGTCGGTTACTCTGCGTTATTGCAACGCGCTGAGGAAGCCACCTACGCCGAGTTCGAGCGGCTCAAGCGAGAATTGATTGCGCCTAGCCTCTCCCGCCACGAAGGGCGACTTATCAAGACTACGGGTGACGGCGCGCTCGTCGAGTTCGCGAGTCCCTTGGCCGCCATGAGATGCGCCGTTGAGATACAGGATCATCTCGCCTCGGGAGGTGGTCCCCTCGGCCTAAGGTTGCGCGTCGGGCTCAACCTTGGTGACGTTATCGTTGGGCAGGACGGCGATCTCTACGGCGACGGGATCACCATTGCTGTCCGGCTGGAGGGGATCACCGATCCGGGTGGCATCATGATTTCCGACAAGGTGTACAGCGAAGTCGAAGGCAAGTTGGACGTTGGTTTCGAGGATCGCGGCGAGCAGCAGCTCAAGAACATCTCCAAGCCGGTCCGTGCGTACGCGGTGGTAGGCGCTGGAGCGCATAGCGCGCCGATCAACAAGTTGGGTGCGCCCCTTTCACTCCCGAACAAGCCTTCCATAGCCGTACTGCCGTTCCAGAACCTGAGCAGCGATCCGGAGCAGGAATACTTCGCCGACGGCATGGTGGAAGAAATCACCACTGCACTGTCCCGTTTCAAAGCACTGTTCGTCATCGCCCGCAACTCGAGCTTCACCTACAAGGGGCGCGCGGTCGAAGTGAAGCAGGTCGGACGTGAGCTTGGGGTGCGCTACGTACTGGAAGGGAGCGTTCGCAAGGCGGCCAACCGAGTCCGTATCACGGGACAACTCATCGATGCCGCCACTGGTGCACACCTTTGGGCCGACCGGTTTGACGGCGGGCTCGGCGACATCTTCGATCTGCAGGATCAAGTGACCGAGAGGGTGGTCGGGGCGATCGCCCCGGCGGTTGAAATAGCCGAAATTGAACGTGCCAAGTACAAGCCGACGGAGAGCCTCGATGCCTATGCCATCTACTTACGGGGGCTGGCCAAGTTTTATCAGTACGGCAATCGGCTGGCCACGACTGAGGCGCTGCGCGTGTTCAACAGCGCGATCGAACTCGATCCGGATTTTGCGCTAGCCTACAGTCATGCCAGTCACTGCTACGCCCATGCCAAAACCAACGGCTGGTTTTCAGGCACAGCGAACGAGATTGCTGAAGCGTCGAGGTTAGCTCAGCGGGCGCTTGAACTCGGCAAAGATGACGCAAGCGTGCTCTGCGGCAGCGGATGGGCGTTGGCGTTTGTTGTTCGTGACCTCGGCGTTGGCACAGGCCTGGTCGATCGCGCCCTTATGCTCAATTCCAATTTGGCCGAGGCGTGGCGTTGCAGTGGCTGGATGAAAAACTGGCTCGGAGATCCGAAACTGGCCATCGAGCATTTTGCACATGCCATGCGCCTAAGTCCCCTTGGTCGGTGGCTGGTAGACATTCAAAGCGGGATCGCGCATCCACATTTTTTCCTGGGCCGCTATGACGAAGCGGCATCGTGGGCCGCAATGGCATTGCAGGACAATCCGGACTTCCAAGCTGGAGTACGTATCAGCGCCGCAAGCAATGCGATTGCCGGCAGGACCGGGGAAGCACATGAGACGGTGGTCCGGCTGCAGCGGCTGAATCCCGCGCTGCGTGTTTCGAATCTCAAACACGTGCTTGGCCCTTATCGACGTGTTGAAGACCTGGCGCGATACGAGGAGGGATTGCGGAAAGCCGGGCTGCCCGAATGACATCCCAACCGGCAAAGCCCTTCAAATGGACCAAGTCGGCCGACCAGAGTTTGGCTTCGGTCAAACGCTTCTGTCACAAAGCTCAGCAAACTTTATGTAGCGAACTTTAGATTCACGTGACTAGCTTCTCGCTGGTCGGTATGGCACGGTGTCTGCTAGGGCTCGTGCTCGCCTCTCGATCGATTGAAGATCATGCCGAGGCAGAACAGAGTTTGCTGTCATCGATCGACTGGGTGAAACGTCAGTCTGCGGTTGTTGCTGAAACAGGATCGCTTGCCAGAAGTCTACAAACATCTCAGCGCGGCTCTTGATCGAACACCAGCCGGAATTGTATCCCCCAACGGCTCGGCCGCGATCGAAAAGTTCACCAAGCCCAAAGCGGTCTGGATGAAGCTCAACGTCTGACGGAGACGTTTGCGCACGGACGGCCTGGCTCTCCCGTAAGGAGGTCAGGCCGCTCGTGCCGGCGGTCCCGCGGCCTTGAGTGCGGCGACTTCATCGTCGGCAAAGACACGGCTACGTGTCAGAAATCTCATGCCCTCGGGTGCTTCCACCGAAAACCCCAACCCGCGCCCCGGGGACAGCGTCGATGATGAACTGCGTGTGAAATCTTGCGAACGCTGGAGAATCTACTTCTGAGATCACGCGGCACTGGAGCTCAGTATGCTCTCCGTAGTCTCAGAAGCGGCGTCAGAAGGAATGCTTTTCTCCGCAATTTGCGCGCCGTCGCGTTTTCACACAGCCAAGACCCACAGCAGAACTCGCGGTCGGGTTGCCTGTTCTTTAGGACGGCTCACGAGTGCAGCATCACGACGCAGTGTTTGCGATCGCCGGCAGGGCGAATTGAAAGCTGGCGCCGCGGGGCAGGTTCGCGCTCGCCCACAATCGGCCGCTGTGCGCTTCGATGATCGAACGGCAGATCGACAGGCCCATCCCCAAACCGCCAGGCTTCGTCGTATAGAAGGCCTCGAAAACGTGCTCGAGAGTCTCCGGCGCGAAGCCTGGACCTGAATCTCGCACCTCGACTGACACGCCATCCGGTTCGTTACGGGTGCTGATGAGCAATTCCCGCTCCTCTTCGCCGACGTCGCGCATCGCTTCGATGGCGTTGATGATCAAGTTAAGTAGTACCTGTTGCAGTTGGACCCGATCTCCCTGGACACGCGGCAAGCCCTCCGCTAGCTGCGTCCGCACCGAGACGCTATTGTTTGCGGCCTCCGCACGGGTGAGAGCAATAACCTCGAGGATGGCGTCGTTGATCGCTACGGCGTCCTTTCGTGCGGGCGCCTTCTTAATGAGCGCGCGGATTCGCGCGACGACCTCGCCTGCGCGATTCCCCTCCTTGACAATAAGAGAGAGCGCGTCATCCGCCTCATGAAAATTTGGCGGCTCCGCGCTTAAGTAGCGCCGAGCGGCTAACGCGTACGTGACTGCCGCTGTAACCGGCTGGTTCACTTCATGGGTGATCGAGGCCGAGAGCTGACCCATGGTGGCGACGCGGTTCGCGTGCGCCAGCTCCATCTGCATGTGCCGCAGCGCCTCTTCTGCCCGCTTGCGCTCGGTGATGTGCCGCGCGACGCCTCGGTAGCCGATGAAGCGCCCCGCCTTATCAAACACCGGCAGGCCCGAAACAGATATGTAGCGCTTGCCGCCGTCGGCGGCGGGTCGCGCGAGCTCAAAGTCACGGAAAGGCAGGTGGGCCTCGAGGGTCTCCCGGTGCTTGCGCCAGGCCTCCGCGTCAGGCTCCAGGTAGGGCACTTCCCACCTTGTCTTGCCGATTTCAGAGCCCGGCGCCGGCGGGTCTGCAAGGCCTTCGGCGAAATCCTGACGGATGAAGCGATGCTGCGCATCGGATTCCCAGTACACGTCGAAGGAGAATTGTACGAGCGTGCGAAAGCGCTCCTCGCTCTCGCGCAAACCTAGTTCAGCCTGTTTGCGGTCCGTGAGATCGAGGACGAAAGAGATCCCATGATTCTTACTTTCTTCGAAGCTCGCTACACCGATCAGCACGGGCACACGGCTGCCATCTTTCCGGAGGTACTCCTTCTCGAACGGCTGCACGCTCCCCATCATCTTCAGCTCCGGAATCCACCATCGCTCATGTCGGTCGAGCCATTCCGACGGTGTGAGGTCGGTCCAGCGCAGGCGGCCTGAAACGAGATCCGCCCGGTCGTATCCCACGATGCGGAGAAACTCGTCATTGGCCTCCAGAATCCGGCCTCCACGCTCCCAGATGATGATCCCGATGATGTTGGCGTCAACCAGGCGGCGGATCCTGGCCTCCCGGTCCTGGAGATCGCTGTACAGACGGGCGTTTTCGAGCGAAATCGCCGCCTGTGATGCCAAGAGCTCCAGTAGCGAAATCCGGGCAGGCGTGAATACGTGCGATGCCAGCTTGTTCTCGAGATAGAGCACCCCGATCAACTTGGCCTGCTTCACCAGGGGCAGGCAGAGGACGGACCGAGTGTGCTTCTGACAGAAGTACTCATCAGCCGGAAACGGATTCTGCGCCAAGGCGTCATCAAGGATCACGCTTTCCCGCGTCCGGATCACGTAATGGAGCATGGATTCGGGAAGCTCGGCCGGTGAGGCGCCCGTCTGGCGCAGCATGACCTCAACCTGGCCGCGGCCGGTCGTCGCTTCCGCCGTGATCCTTGCCTCCTCGCCCGAGAACAGGATGAGCAGGCCACGCTCGGCTCCGGCATGCTCGACCGCGATCCGCAGCAGCGTCTTGATGAGCTCACCGAGGACGATCTCGCCGGACACCGCCTGCGAAGCCTTGACCAGCGTCGCGACATCCAGTTGCTCGACGGGCGTGCCGATCGTCGCCGGCGGCAGAGACGGCGCCGCTTTCTCGCGCAGCCACGGGTAGCGCTGGTCGAGTTGTTGCACCTTGCCGAGCGCCCCCCAGCGCGCAAAGCAACTACGCGCATCCACCAGATGGGCGCGTGCGGCGGTCGTGGACCCGCGGCCAAGGTAAAACCCTGCAGCAAGTTCGTGGGCGACTCCTTCGTTCTGGACGAAGCTGTGCTCGCGAGCCGACTGAATGGCCTGCTCGTAGAGACGCATTGCGTCGGCGTCTCGCCCTTCGAGGCGAGCGATCTCGGCCGCCACCAGCGCGTGCTTGTCGGCGAACGTCGGTGGATAGGTGTCGGCCCACTCGCGCAGTCGTTCTCGGTGCGCCGTCAGGAGTTCGCGCCATCTGCTCTGCTCGTCATCAGTAGCGTTCTCGTAGAGTGCCGCCACCGTCAGCGCGGTGTAGTAAAAGTAGTCGAGCAACTGGATATGGGCGGGCGAAGCCCAAAGGACCGTCTTCGCCTTGTCAACTGCCGCGAGCGCCTCGGCGTAGTCGCCTGCCAGGAATCGCGCCTTGAGTTTCAGGATCCAGTGCCAGGCGAAGCTCATCGCCTCCCCAGTCAGCTGCGCCTCGAACGTTGCCTCGTCGAACTGCGCGTCGCTGAAGGTGGAGAAGGTCGTGGTCCGGCCCAGCATCGTGGCGATAAAGCGTTGCTGGCTCACGGTGAAGTTTACAGCGCGGCGGAACTTGGCTTTGCGGGCGAAGTCCAGGCTCTTCTCCGACTCGCGCCACGCCGCGTCGAGCGGATCGTTGCGGAGGAGAAGGCCTATGAGGGATTGGAAGATGCTCAGGCAGGCGTAGCTCAGATCCCCTCTCTCGCTTGCGGCGCGAAAGCCCGCCCGATTGAAATCGATGGCCGTCGCAATCGGCTGCGTCCAGAGGGCAAGCCATCCCATCGCGTGGTGAACCTTTGCTTGGTAAGCGATGAAGCGGTGTTTCTCGACAAGATCGCATGCGAGCTGTGCGAAACGATAACCCTCCCGATAACGGTGGAACGCCGGGCCAAAGATAGTCCCAAGCCGGGCATAGGCATGCGCGGAAGCGCCGCTCGTTCCGTGCTGCATGCTGAGGTTCACCATGCGGCACACGAGCAAGCAATAAAAATGGAAGTCGGTAAAGTAGGCGGGAGTGATCAGGACCGAGAGCATATCCATCGCCGCCCGCAGTTCCGGATCGGTTCCCAGCGGCAGATCGATCAAGTGCTCGATCGGGCGCGCCCCGAGGTTGCGCCCCACCGTCTCGTATTCGGCCTGGACCTGCTCCCAGGTCGGGTGTGCCGGGAGGTCAATGCCGAACAGGCGCAGGCATGTGAGCGCGGTGGCCACAGCTTGCTCGTCTTCCGACCTCAGAAGGTGCAACTGGACCTTCAGGTGGTAGACCGCCGCCTGGTCGACTTTTGACGCGCCGCGCTGCAGCAACTCCACAATCAGTTGCTCGGCTTTCTCGAAGTTGTCGGTCAGAAACTCGCACTCCGCACGTTGGAGCCATAGGCTGAACATTAATTCGTACTGGCTGCTCCAGTCTTTTTCGTCCAACAGCCCCATGCCGGCTGCGAAATGTATGCACGCCGACTCATAGGCCGCCGACGCCTTGGCCTTTCGCCCGGCACGCAGATCGATCGCTGCCACCTGTGCTTTCTCGTCCCGGTCGATCAGCCGTGCGGCGCCCCGATTAAGCTGGTTCGCGATATCGAACAGATGCTCGGCAAGATCGTCCTGCGTCATGTTCGCGAGCAGTTCGCGGCCGATGCGCAGGTGGATGTCGGCACGGTGCTCGTCGGGAATCAGTGAATAGGCCGCCTGCTGGATCCGGTCGTGCAGGAATTTGTAGGCGCTGTCCTCGCGAAACACGAGCCCGGCGCGGACAGCTTCCCAGAGTGCCGCTTGCATCGCCTCCTCTGTTTCCCCGTGAACCAGGGACAGAGTGGCGATCTCGGCGCCGTTGCCCAGGCAGGTTCAGGGCTTCCTGGGTAGTGGCTGAGAACCGCCTCAGCTTCCCGGCCATGAGATCCACCACGTTATCGGTGTAGCTCTTGGCGCGGATGCGCTCTATGTCCCATCGCCAAGCTGGCACTACCGGGTCGAACGCAAGCAGCCCCTCGTCGGCCAACGCGGTGAAGAACTGGATCGCGAAGAACGGATTTCCGCCGGTCTTCTCCTGCACCAGTTGCGCTAAGGGCCGCGCGCGCTCCGGCTCGCAGTGGAGCGCGTCGGCGACGAGCCGGTTGACGTCATCGAGCCCGAGGGGTGCCAGCACGATCTCACGCACTCTCACATCGGCATCGCGAATCGCATCGAGAGTCCGCAGGAGCGGGTGCGCGGGGCCAACCTCGTTGTCCCGGTAGGCGCCGGCCAGGAGCAGGTGCCGCACCTCCGGGTGCGTGACCAGATGCTCGATGAGGTCGAGCGTTGCTGCATCCAGCCATTGCAAATCATCGAGGAACAGCGCGAGCGGATGCTCCCTGCGCGCGAACACCCCGAGGAAGCGCCGGAACACCATCCGGAAGCGGTTCTGCGCATCCTGCGGCGGCAGGTCGGCGACCGGCGGCTGTTTCCCGATCACGAGCTCCAGCTCGGGAACGAGGTTGACGATGAGCTGACCATTCGGGCCCAGTGCCTCGAGCAAGCAGTCCCGCCACCGGCCGAGCGCCTCCTCGCTCTGGGTGAGGAGCGAGCGGACAAGGCTCTGGAAGGCTTGGCCCACCGTCGCGTATGGGATGTCGCGCTTGTACTGGTCGAACTTGCCGGACGCAAACAGGCCACGCGGCGGCACCATCACCTTGTGCAGATCGTTCACCACAGAGGACTTGCCGATGCCGGCATAGCCGGACACGAGCACGAGTTCCGGCGTGCCGTTCGCCACGACCCGGTCGAAGGAAGCGAGCAGAGTGTCGATCTCGCGCTCCCGGCCGTAGAGCTTCTCCGGGATCAGCAGCCGGTCCGATACGTCGCAACCGCCGAGCGAGAAGGGCTCGATCCGGCCATGCGACTCCCACTCCGCCAGGCAGCGCCGAAGATCGGCCTCGACACCGGCGGCAGTCTGGTAGCGCTCCTCGCCGGTCTTGGCGAGAAGCTTCATCACGATTGCCGAGAGCGGCTCGGGGACGCCCGCGACCCGCTCATCCGGCGGCATCGGTTGCCGCGCGATATGGCAGTGCACCCACTCAATCGGATCGGCAGCCGTGAAGGGCAGTGTCCCCGCCAACATCTCGTAGAGGGTGACACCCAGGGCGTAGAGATCGCTGCGGGAGTCCACCGAGCGGTTCATCCTGCCGGTCTGTTCCGGCGCCATGTAGGCGAGCGTGCCGGCGATCACCTCTGGCGGGGCGGGGGCTTGGCGCTCGCGCGGCAGACGCGAAGCGATGCCGAACCCCGTCAGCCACACCCCGCTGCTTGCCGATTCCACCAGGATATTTGCCGGCTTGATGTCCTTATGAATGAGGCCACGCTCATGCACATGGCGGAGCGTGCCCGCGAGCGGGATCGCGATGCGCAGGAAATGCGGACTTGAGCGCATATTCGTGTTCAAGTCGCTCGACGCAACCGGGCGAGCTTTCTTCTGCGGCAACAAGCAGGATCGGCGTCAAGCCGTTGCCAGAGCCCCGGTATAGAGCGATGTCGCCCTCCCGCAGCGACGAGAATACGTAGCCCGAGAGCTCGTTCATGAAGGCCTCCCGGCAGGAGGACTACTTTAAGGCATTGATTAGGTTACGTTTGCTCTTACCCGTCAACCCAAAAACAGGCACCCAAAAATGCGATCGGTGCCATATTGTGGCTAGACGAGAACCTCGCGGGCCTCTTGCTTATAGAGCCGAGATGCTTGGGCAAGGAAGAATGCACCGACGAAGTGATCGAGAAATCAACCGACTTCCGGCGATGGCACTTTTCGGAAGTGACCGCTCTGACGCGTGATGGCCGTTGTTCGGGGTAGACCGGAGTGCGCCGGGAGACCGGCAAGGAGTAGATGGTGCAAGTCCATCACGATGAAGGAGTCCCGAGCACGGCCTCCGATCTGGAGTTTCGTCCGGATCGACCAGACGTGCTTGGGTCGCAACGGGGGCTTCGCTCCGGGTCACCTTGCCCTTATTCCAGGGCACCCGCTTACAGGGCTTCGGATTCGCGTTCAATTTGTCCTGCATGGTCATACTCCTCGGTTGCAGAAGACGAGAAGCATGTGCTGCCGGTTACATGCCGCCGCCAATACCCCGGTGTCGCAACTGGCCGTACTCTTCGCTCAACTCGCCCAGCTGTTTCAGCCTTCCCCGATATGGCAGTCGGATCGGCCTACACATCTTCCTTTTCGAGGCTTGCTCGACGTTCACTCGCGTTGCGGCCTGCACACTCGCGCTGTCACCAATTCGTGACACGCTAATCGAAGGCTTCAGCCACTTCGTTACCTCCATGACTGCTCCGATTGCTTCCGGCTGGAGCGGTTGCCGGGTGGGGCTTGCACCCACTGGAAAGCGCCGCCTTTGCACGGCGCACGCCAATTTCGGAAGTCCGCCAAATGTCATTTCTTGATCCTCGTAGAGCACCAAAGAAAGACCGCCTCGCGGCGGTCTCTCCGGGTCCAACCAGAGCTTTGATCAAGCAGCTCGCTTGAACGCTTCCCGTGCCGCCTCATTGGCGCGATCGAAGGCAGCGCGCGTTTCCGTCAAAGCTGCCATAAGTGCGGACCATGACTGGGTCCCCGCCTGGTTCAACTTCTCGAGTTTTTTCTCCGCCTCGACTGCATCGGCGGTCATACGCTTCACGGCGGCGTCGATATCGCCCCGACGCTCAGAAGCGAATTTTTTGGCATCGCTGCCAAGTTTGTCGGCCGCTTCGCGCCACGCTTTCAATTGGGCATTGGCTTGAAGCTTGAACGTCGCCTGCTGGTGCTCGATTTGCTTGCCGAAGCCTTCGACATATTTCTTGACCTCGGCCTCGAACAAGCGCCAGTCAGCATCTAGTTTTGCTTTTGCCTGGATCCAGGCGGCCTCGTTAGCTTCCGACTGCTTCTTCATGGTGTCGCGAAAGTCATCACGCTGCTTACGCAGGTCAGCAAGAGCCTTTTTAGCCTTGTCCCGGACATCGGCCTGCACCTCGGCAGCCTTGCCCTCAAGCGATGTCACCGTTGCGTCCATTTCGTCGAGACGCTCCTTGGCCCAATTTGTAAAGAAGTGGATATTGCTTTGCGTAACCATTTGCTCGTCTCCATGAATGTCGAATGGTGCCGCCCCATGTTGCCGGTTAACACGCCGCGCCAAGCTATTTTTGATGTGAGTCAATATCAAACCTAAGAGTGGTCCGCGGTCTGACCGGACTTCACCCAAGAAGTTGCGAGTTCCGAAATGAGTCAAACGCTACCCGTGGCTCGCCGCCGAACCGGACGCGAAGTCCGCAGTAGCCTGAAAGCTGACCTGATTCCAATGCCCTATCCTACGCGAACAGTTCCGCGCCAGCTTGGGTGAACCGCACGAAGGTCCCGCTTTCATGACGCCAGAGCCAGCCGCTGGCGATGGCGAGATCGAGGCCGGCCTTGTACTCGGAGGAAGGGCAGGTTGATCTGCCGTCTTGAACCGGCTCGACCGTGCTCGTGATCTCCAGGAGCCGGCGTGCGGCCTTCTCGGGATCGGCGAATGGTCGGTCGTTAGCGTATTTCATCGGCGAGGATCATTCCAGTCCTTGGAGAATGGCACGGCGTGGCCCTGCCTGTCGTGCCAGTTGGGCACGATATTCACCGCACCGGGCGCGCCGCATTCGACACAGATCAGGTTGCGGCCGACCCGCGACCACGGCTGATCCTGGGGCAGGGTGTCCAACCAAACATCCGCCTGATGCTTGCAGTCGCCGTTGAGGCACTGGATCGAACAGGTGGCCCTCGGCGAGCCATTCCGCAGGGCTGCGCGGCGGGCAATGACCTGACCAGCGTCTGGGTGTCTTGCGCGTGCGGATCGTGCCGCGCGGCGTCAGTACCGCGATCGGCAGCCGCTGGAGTTCCAGAGGACCGCGCCAATGAAGCATGGCTCATCAAAGCGCGTCCGCGCCGATATCGGCAAGCCGCTATAGATTGCGGGTTGACGGTGGGATCGGCGCTAGAGCCGTCATGCGAATACAATGAAGCGGCCCCGGGCTATTACATAAGGCCGTCCCTGAGGTCGGCGAGGGTGTTTTCGTCGATCAAAGTACGCGAAACAGGTATCTTCGATACATAGTACGGTGGATCAGCCGGGCCAACGACGGCAGCGCTCGGTTCGGTCGGATGCTGAGAGTACCCTGCAGTCAGCCTGAAAATCGCATAAGCGAGAGAATCGGCCATCGCCAGCGGCAAACAGTTTTTCTTCGATGCGAAATCGAGTGTACCCAGCGATGACGCATATTCAGGACGTAAGCTGTCACGGAATTCGCCGAAAACTCGGATCGCATCGCCAGCATTCTTGTGGCCGTTCTCGAGGACCACATTGAGTGGCCAGTCTGCCGGCCGATCTTTCAGCAACACGGCTGATTTCCAAAGCGCCGTTCGGAAGCACAGACCGTACTGGGTGTCGGGCCTCGCTCGGCGAGGGAACTCTCGCAATCGATAGATTTTTGCGTAATCGTCTGACTGCAAGATCGTCGATAGTCCATAGGACAGATGGTCATCCGCCAGTTTCAAAAAGCGCGAGTTGAATTTCGCGCGTTTGGGCATAGCCCAGCCCTTGAAGGCTCCTTTGCGTGTCCGGAATTCTATGGCGTGAAACACCTTCACCTCGTATTCCGCCAGCAATTCGGACAGGTCGCCCTCGTAGAAGTTCCACTGATCCGGGCTCGCAATAAATCCTGCAATTGTTACGACCGGCGACTCCTTGCCGTGCGTTCCACTTTCGTCGAGATAGGCCGTCATGACCATTGGGCGGCTCTTTCAGTAGGTCGCTAAAAACGCTGCAGCGGACAGAATATCCGTTCCTCGATTACCCCGGCATCATCGTCTTGCGTGCGATGTCCCGGTATTCATCCAACATGTCAGTCCTAAATGCCGTTTGGGTCTGGCAGAGGTGCTGCAGGGTGGCCGCGAGCCGACCAACGATTCCAACCAGGGTCCGGCGTTCGGCAAACGAAATCGACTTCGTCATCTCCTCCGGCGTGAGGTGCGCAATTCCCAGGTTGCGCAGATGCACAAGTCGCCCGTGTACCTTCCAGTCAATCTCGCCGTAGATTTGCCGGAACTCTTCGATCAGCTCGGTTCGTGACGGTTCAAGGACGTCTGGTCCGTGCCAATCTTCCAGCGCCTGAAAAAGCGTCGCCACCACCTCGGGGTCCTTCAAGAGGCGATGAACCGCTTGAAAGCTCAAGTCATCGCGGTCGAGCAGCATCGACACCCGCAGAGCAACCATCATGAGCGCGTCACGATGAAGGACCGAGACAGGTTGACGCCAATCGCCATGCGGGTCATCCGGCGTCAACAATAGATCATTCAGTCCATCGGCTGACCCGAACGACCACGCGCATCGGGTCGCCACCGTGATGAGCCGGTGGGCATGGGCCAAGATGAATTCGGCACCGGGGGCGGACATGGCAATCAATTCCTGGGGCAATGTTTGGGGCAATGTTGCGAATAATGGGCTATAATTGAACGATACCGCCCTATAACGAAACAGATTAGAGCGACCCTATAACGCGCTGAAAAATAGCACGAAAAAGGGCTCAATATCATGAGATGATATGAGCCCCTTTCGTATTTCAAGACCGGTGCCTTAAACCACTCGGCCACCCTTCCGTCTTTGGAAGTCAGCGGCTTAGCAAAGCGGGCAGGGCCGCGAAAGGGGCAACTGTCGCCGATAAGGCATTTCCCGCGGGGCGTGGCGGAGCGAATTCTCCGAAACGCTCTGTTAATGATTTCCCTTAAAGCGATATTTCCGTCTGTCGTCGACGATCCCGCGCCAAAACCGTCATGGTTGCACCTGAAGGCGTGCAACGAGCAGGTTCCGCCGCAATATGCGACGCGCCAGCGCGTCGAGATGGTCGCGCCCGCGCGCGAATATTACGTAACGGTGCCGCCGCGCTGCAATTCCTGCGGCTACTGAGATCCAGCCGCCGCAGCGTCCGGCAAATTCCGGCGTGGCCAACCCTGTCGGATCGCACCATTTGATCCTAGGCGGAACCAGCACCTCTCATACCCCCCGAGTCGGTTCCCTGGAAGACTTCAGCAACCGGAGGGCGAGCGCAAGAGAAAAGGCGCCCGCGAGTACTCGGCTTCTATTGTTTCGCGGGAGCATCTTCTGTTGGCTGCGCAACCGGCGGCGCCGCGGCGGTCTTCGGTTTTCCAACTCGCTTTGCTCTCGCGGGCGCCGCCGGCTGTGGCTCAGGCTCGGCGCCGCAGCGCTTTTGATCGGCCATCATAGATAGATATTGCTGGCGGCTTTGCAGGGCGGTGATTTCTGTATCCGCCGTCCCCTGGAAGTCCATGCCGAACCACAATACGGGGATCAAGAAGCCCGCGACGCCGGCCGCAACGTTCTGCGTCGTCTTCAAGCCTTTGTCGGCCGCTAGTTGCTTCACGCGCTCATTGTTTGCGCCGACCTCGGCCAAAATGGCAGTGCAATCCATGTAACGATCGGTCGGCTGGACGACGGCCACGGGCGCTGGCGCGCGCCCGGCGCAGCCTGCTAGCGCGAGGCCAAGCGCCACGATTCCCCAATTGCGCATCTATTGATCCCCCAATCCCCAAGGGCATCCAACCGCAACCGAAGGGTGAGATCAATAGCAACCGCTCGAAGATCGTTAATTTGCGCACGCGCGTGGAGGCAGCGTTCCGGCACCCGCTCTTTCGGCCTAGCTGAACGCGAAAGCGATCAGGCTCGAGCACAGCAGCAAGAGGCTGGCCGTGGTCAGTGCGAGGAACCCGTCGGAGACAATGTCGTGGTTGCGCATGGTACACCTGCCACTCTCGATGCTCGTCCGAATTTCTTAAAACTTTCGGAATCGTCGGTCTGCCAGAGGTGATGCGTCTCTTCGCCTGGGCTCACGCTCTTGAGCGAAAACCTTCGAATGCATGAGCGAGGAAAATCCCGGCGCTCACCAGGCCCATCACCGCTGTAACCGTCCCAATCATCACGAACTTCCTTTGCGCCCCGGCACGCACCAAACGACTGCCGCCTTGCACAGTCAAAAAGATTCATTTGTCTGGATCGAAGATCCGGCCGAGTGATGATTTGTTGCAACACGTTGTCTGAAAGCGGGACAGAGCGGCGGCCGCGATTAGCCGGTGATCGGCGGTCCGGGGGCCACAATTTCGCGGGCCGCCGCTGAAACCATTGATTCACCACGCGGGGGCTGACCCCATTTCCGCCGTGTTCCGGTTGCGATATCTTCACGCCTTGGTGCGGAGGTGGGCCGCATCGTGGTATATGGCCGTTCAAGCCTCCGAGTAGGCGTGCGGCCGGTGGAATGGTAAGTGGGGCGATGGGGATTCGACGGCCAAATTCGATCGTCCTGGTAGCGCGTGGCGTTGCCGCGGTGGCAACCTGCCTTGTGCTCGCCAACTGCGCCTCGTCGAACAAGTTCGCCAGCCGCGTTGATCCCAGATACGGCGTTTCCAGCAGCCCCCGCGTCGTTGCCTTCGGGGAACCTGTGCCGAAGGGCGGCGGCACCTACCGGGTCGGCAAGCCCTATACTGTCGGGGGACGGGTCTATGTGCCCGAAGAAGATACCGAGTATCATGAGGAGGGCATGGCCTCCTGGTACGGCGATGATTTCCATGGCCGGCTGACCGCCAATGGCGAAGTGTTCGACATGGGCTCGCTGACCGCCGCCCATCCCACCCTGCCGATGCCGAGCTACGCGCGCGTCACCAATCTCCGGAATGGCAAATCGCTGATCGTCCGCGTCAATGACCGCGGACCCTACCACGGCAATCGCCTTATAGATGTGTCGAACAAAGCCGCGGAACTTCTTGAATTCAAAGGCAACGGTGTCGCCCACGTTCGCGTCGAATATGTCGGTCGCGCACCGCTCGAAGGCTCCGACGACCGCCAGTTGATTGCGACCTTGCGCACCGGCGTTCCCGCGCCATCGCCGTCCACGGTCCGAATCGCGTCCGCCCGCCCGTTCGTGCCGGAACTTTCGTCATCCGCCGGCCGGATCCGGGGCGAGGTTCCAATGCCGGAAGGGCGGCCCTACAGCCTTGGCAATACCTCCGCCGATTACGCTTCGATCAATGCCACCTCGGAAATGTCGGCCTCCAGCCGCTCCCGCGGCCGGGTGCCGGAGAATCGCCGCGCGGTGTCCTACGAGAGCGACGATCGCTATGCAGCCGGACCGAGCTATGTGCCGATCGATCCGCGCGGCCCCGCCGAAGTGCTGAGCGGGCGCGGGCTCTACTGAGTTTTCAAAAACGCGATCAGGGCGGCATTGACCTCGTCGGCGCGCTCCTGCTGGACCCAGTGACCGGCGCCCTCAATGATCAGCTTTTGCCGCAGGTTGGGCAGCACCCGTTCCATATCGCCGATACGCTTGGCGCCGATCAGGCCGGTGATGACGGAGTCCCTCGATCCCGCAACGAACAATGAGGGCTGATGGATCTGCGCGCCCTGCCAAGGCGCGGTCAGTTCCCAGTTGCGGTCAAGGTTGCGATACCAGTTGAGCCCGCCGCGAAAGCCGGACTTTGTGTAGGCCTCGGCAAAATAGGCGATGTCGCTTTCATCAAGCCAATGCGGCAGGGGCAGGTCGGCGCGTAGATTGTCCAGGAATCCCTTGCCTTCGTCGATGAAGAGCGAATTGGGATCGGACACGCCGCGTCCCAAGAGCATCCGCATGGTCTGCGCGATATCGCGCTCGAACTCGGCTTCGGCAACACCCGGCGCCTGGAAATACTGCCAGTAGAAATTGGTAATGCCGCCTTCACGCAGGCTGTCGAGCGGCCGGCCGCGGCCACGAAGAGGGGGCGGCACGCTGAGGCCCACCACCTTGGTGAATATCTCGGGCCTGAACATCGCCGCGTGCCAGGCAACCGGCGCGCCCCAGTCATGGCCGATGATGACGGCCTGTTTCTCGTCGAGGGCGGCGACCAGCGCGACCATGTCGCCGACCGTGTCGAAGATGCTGTAGGCGCCGGTATCGGCCGGCGCGCTGGTCCGGCCAAACCCTCGCATGTCGGGCGCCACGACATGGAAGCCGGCCTCGGCGAGGGCGGGGATCTGGTGCCGCCAGGAGTAAGACAGTTCGGGCCAGCCGTGGCAAAGCACCACCAGCGGACCCTCACCCTGTTCGAGGATGAACTGCTCAATTCCGTTGGCGGAAAGGGTGCGTGAGGAGGGCATCGCGTTTCCGCCTTGTTTGCCGGATTTTGTTGAGCAACGGTTTGGTGCACAGGATAGGTTCCTTTGTCCCGCGCGGCAATCTGATCAGGTCGGGGGAAGTCCCAAAACCTCAGTTGTTTGCGATACTTCCAACTGTTAGAACGCCTGCCATTCAGGACATCGCCGATGGCAACCGAGACAGCAACTTCCCGCAAATCTGGCGCCGCGGCCGGACGGCCCTTGCGCGGCCTGATGGCGGCAGTACTCGCGCTCGCGGTGGGGTGGGGCGGGATTGTCTTCGCCGCCAACAACAGCGTGCAGGGCGCCAAGAAGGAAGAGAATGGATTTGACGGCGACGCGCCGACCGCGATCCTGATCGAGGCGTCCAGCGGCAGCGTGCTGTTCGAGAAGAACGCCGATGAACTGCGGGCGCCCTCCAGCATGATGAAGCTGATGACGGCCGAGGTGGTGTTCAACGCCATCAAGAAAGGCGACGTCAAACTCACCGACGAGTACCGGGTCAGCGAAAACGCCTGGCGACGGGGCGGCGCGCCCTCCGGCACTTCGACGATGTTCGCGGCCATCAACAGCAAGGTCTCGGTCGACGATCTCCTGCACGGCGCGATTATCCCAAGCGGCAACGACGCCTGCATCGCGCTCGCCGAGGGCATCGCCGGCAACGAGCGGACCTTTGCAACCGACTTCATGACCAAGCGCGCCCGCGAGCTTGGCATGACCAAGTCGACCTTTGGCAATTCCAACGGACTGCCCGATCCCGCCAACAAGATGACGGTGCGGGAACTCTCAAAACTCGCGCGTTATGTCATCCAGACTTACCCCGAGTTCTACAAACTGTTCGGCGAGAAGGAGTTCACCTGGAACAAGATCCGACAGCAGAACCGCAATCCGCTGTTGAACTCGCTCACCGGCGCCGACGGGCTGAAGACCGGCTACACCAAGGAAGGCGGCTACGGCATGGTCGGCTCGGCGGTCCAGAACGACACCCGGCTGATCGTCGTGGTCAACGGCCTCGAGGATCCCGAAGACCGCGCCACCGAAGCCAAGAAGATGCTGGAATGGGGTTTTCGCAGTTTCGAGACGCGGACATTGTTCGCGGCAAACCAGCAGATCGGCTACGCCAAGGTGTTCGGCGGCGACAGCCGCTCGGTGAAGCTCGCCAGCCCCGAACCGATCAAGGTGATGGTTTCAAAGAACGGCAATGAGAAATTGATTGCCCGCATCGTCTATAGCGGGCCGGTGCGCGCGCCGGTCCAGTCCGGCCAGCAGGTCGGCGTGGTGAGGGTATGGCGCGGCGCCAATATGGCGATGGAAGCCCCGGTTTACGCGGCGGAAGCGGTCGCTACAGGTTCGACGATGCGCCGCGCGATCGACGGAGCCAGCGAACTCGTCATCGGCATGTTTCGCGCGAGCGCAGAGAAGCTCTGACCATGGCCGAGGCAGCGGTCAAGCGGACTTCCGGGCGCGGAAAGTTCATTTCATTTGAGGGCGGCGAGGGCTCGGGAAAGTCCACCCAGATCAAGAAGCTCGCCGCGCGCCTCGATGCGGCGAAGCTGCGGGCCATCGTGACCCGCGAGCCCGGCGGATCGCCGGGCGCCGAAGTCATCCGGCATTTGTTGCTGTCCGGAATGGGCAAGCTGCTCGGTCCCGACGCCGAGACGCTGCTGTTTGCCGCCGCGCGCGACGACCATGTGCGCACGGTGATCCAGCCAGCGCTCACCCAGGGTACATGGGTGCTGTGCGACCGCTTCTTCGATTCGACGCGGGCCTATCAGGGCAGGCTGGGGCAGGTCGCTCCCGGCGTGCTCAACGCGATGCAGCGGGTCACCATCGGCGACCTCAAGCCGGACCTGACCATCATCCTCGACGTCCCCGTCGAAGTCGGCCTGCAGCGCGCCGCCGCCCGCCGCGGCAGCGGGGCGCCTGACCGGTTCGAGGCCGAAGACATCAAATTCCATCAGGACCTGCGCGACGCCTACCGGCAGATTGCCGCCGACGATCCGCAGCGCTGCGTGCTGATCGACGCCAATGCCGATGCCGATACGGTCGCCGCCAAGGTCTGGACCGCCTTGCGCGATCATCTGTTCGCGATCCCTAACGCGGCCAGCACCGCATGAGCGCCCGCAAGACCGAGCAGGAGATCGCGGTCCGGCACCCGCGCGAAACGCCGGACCTGTTCGGGCATCGCGAGGCGGAGACCGCCTTGCTGAACGCCTACCGGAGCGGCCGGATTCCGCATGCCTGGCTGATCGGGGGCGCGCAGGGGATCGGCAAGGCGACGCTGGCCTATCGCATGGCCCGGTTCGTGCTCACCCATCGCAGTCCACAGGCCGCCTCCGTGCAACGGGCCGAGACGCTCGCGGTCGATCCATCGGATTCGGTTGCGCGGCAGATCGCGGCTTGCGCCCATGGCGGGTTGCTCGTGCTCGAGCGCGGCCTCAATGACCGCGGCGTGCTGCGCACCGTCATCACCGTGGATGAGACGCGGGAGACGATTTCGTTCTTCGGCTCGACCGCGGCCGTCGACGGCTGGCGGGTCTGCATTGTCGATACCGTCGACGAGCTCAATCCGAATGCGGCGAACGCGCTGCTCAAAATCCTGGAGGAGCCGCCGCAGCAATCGCTGTTTCTTCTGGTCAGTCACGCGCCGTCGCGGGTGTTGCCGACCATCCTGTCGCGCTGCCGTAAATTGCCGCTGCGGCCGCTGGCCGTTGACGACGTCGTGCGTGCGGCCGCCGGTGCCACGGAGATCGCATCTGACGATCCCGCACTTGCCGAGGCGGCCGCGGCATCGGAGGGAAGCGTCGGGCGCGCGCTGAACCTGCTCGGCGGCGATGCGTTGAAACTGCAGCAGCGGACCGCGGCGCTGCTGGCGACGCTGCCGCGGGTCGATCCGCGCGAACTGCATGCGCTGGGCGATGCGCTAGGCACCAGCGACCGCGTCGCGCTGGCGGCCTTCATCGACGGCATCGATCGCTGGATCTCGGAAAAACTGCGTGTCGACGACGCCAACGCGAATCTGCCGCGCCTTGCACGGCTGGCGGAGGTATGGGAAAAGATCGTCCGCGCCGCGCGCGACACCGAATCGTACAATCTGGAACGAAAACCGCTGGTTTTCTCGGTATTCTCGATGCTCGCGGAAGCGACGCGGTAGGCGCTCCGCCTGATATCAATCCCGACAAGCCTGTTTGAACACTTAAAGGAATTCGTGGTGGCTGCTAGGAAAAAACCTTCCAAAAAGAAGAAAGCGAAGAAGGTATCGCCGCGCGCCGCCAAGGCCGCGCCGAAAAAGCGCGTGAAGAAAAGCACAGCCGCGACGAAGAAAACTGCCAAGAAGGCGGCCAAGAAAACTAGCAAGAAAACCAGCAAGAAAACGACCAGGAAATCGAAGAAGGCTGCCGGGAAGCCTGCCGCGAAAAAGACGGCCAAGAAATCGGTCAGTAAATCCGCGAAGACGAAGTCTGCGAAGAAGGCGGCCCCGAAGAAGAAGGCGGCGGCGAAACCGCCAGGCTCCGCCCCCCAGCAAACCAGTGCGCCGCCCAAAATCCGGAAGCCGAAAGCCGTGGCGCCCGCCAGCGCGACCGCTCCCGGCGCAAAGCCCGTTCCGGCAGCGAGGCCCGCGCCTGCCGCGTCGCGCGAAAACATCTTCTACATCACGACCGCGATCGCCTATCCAAACGGCGTGCCGCATATCGGCCACGCCTATGAAGCGATCGCGACCGATGCGCTGGCGCGGTTCCAGCGGCTCGACGGCAAGGATGTATTTTTCCTGACCGGGACCGACGAGCACGGCCTGAAAATGGTCCAGACGGCCGCGGCCGAAAAGCTGCCGACGATGGAAGTCGCGACCCGCAATGCGCTCCTATTCAAGCAGATGGACGAGCGCCTGAACGTCTCTTTCGATCGCTTCATCCGCACCACGGAGCCCGAGCATCATCGTTCGGTTCAGGTGGTCTGGAATCGCATGCAGCAGAACGGCGACATCTATATCGACACCTATTCCGGCTGGTATTCGGTGCGCGATGAAGCCTATTACGCCGAAGAGGAGACCGTTGTCGGCGAGGATAATGTGCGCCGCGGCCCGCAGGGCTCGCCGGTGGAGTGGGTCGAGGAGAAGAGCTACTTCTTCAAACTGTCCGCCTATCAGGACCGACTGCTGGCGCTGTACGAGAACCAGCCCGATTTCATCGGACCGGATTCGCGCCGCAACGAGGTCATCAGCTTCGTGAAGGGGGGCCTGAAGGACCTGTCGATCTCGCGCACCACGTTCGATTGGGGCGTCAAGGTGCCGACCGACCCCGAACACGTGATGTATGTCTGGGTCGACGCGCTGACCAACTACATCACCGGCGTCGGCTTTCCCGACGAGAGCAGCGAGAACTGGCGCTACTGGCCGGCCGACGTGCACATCATCGGCAAGGACATCATCCGCTTCCACGCGGTGTACTGGCCGGCCTTCCTGATGTCGGCGGGGATTCCGGTGCAGAAGCGCGTCTATGCGCACGGCTTCCTGTTCAACAGGGGCGAGAAGATGTCGAAGTCGGTCGGCAACGTCGTCGATCCCTTCAATCTCGCCGATCAATACGGCGTCGACCAGATGCGCTATTTCTTCCTGCGCGAGGTGCCGTTCGGACAGGACGGCAACTATAACCACGAGGCCATCGTCGCGCGGATCAATGCCGATCTGGCCAACGATCTCGGCAATCTGGCGCAGCGTTCGCTGTCGATGATCGCAAGGCAACTCGGCGGCATCCTGCCGGAGCCGGGCGAATTCAGCGACAACGACAAGGCGATCCTGGCGCAGGCCGATGGCATGCTCGGACTGTCGCGGACCGCGATGGCGACGCAGCAGATCCATCAATGGCTGAACGCGGTCTGGGCCGTGGTGGCGGAAGCCAACCGTTATTTCGCGGGCGAGGCGCCGTGGGCGCTGGCGAAGACCGATCCGGCGCGGCAGAAGACCGTGCTGTATGTGACCGCCGAGGTCGTGCGCCAGATCGCGATCCTGGCGCAGGCGGCGATGCCGGAAGCATCCGCGAAGCTGCTGGATAGTCTCGGCGTCCCCCACGACGCGCGCAACTTCGCCGCCCTTGGCGGCGCAACGCGCATTGCAGCGGGGACGGCCTTGCCGGCGCCGGTCGGCGTGTTCCCGCGCTATGTCGAACCAAAAGCGGATTGAGCGGTTCGGACGCCATGCTGGTCGACAGTCACTGCCATCTCGACTTTCCCGATTTTGCCGAGGATCTCGACGCCATCGTCGCGCGCGCCGAGACCGCCGGCATCGGGCGCATCGTCACAATCTCGACCCGGGTGAAACGCCTCGCCGCGCTGCTGGCGATCGCCGAACGGTTTCCTAACGTCTATTGTTCGGTCGGCACCCATCCGCATCAGGCCGATGAGGAAGACGGCATTCCCGCAAGCGAGCTGATCGAGCTGACAAAGCATCCAAAAGTCGTGGCGCTGGGCGAGGCGGGGCTGGATTATTTCTACCAGCACGGCTCGCGCGAGGCCCAGGAGCGCGGTTTTCGCGCGCATATTGCCGCTGCCCGCGCCACCGGCCTGCCGCTGGTGATCCACACCCGCGAAGCCGATGAGGATTGCAGCCGCATCCTCGAAGACGAGATCGGCAAGGGGCCGTTCAAGGCTGTGCTGCATTGCTACACCGGCGGGCGGGACCTTGCGATGAAAGCGATCTCGCTGGGGCTCTCGATTTCATTCACGGGCATTCTGACGTTCAAAAAGTCGGAGAGCTTGCGCTTGCTCGCGGCCGAGCTTCCGCCCGACCGCATCATGGTCGAAACCGACTCGCCATATCTGGCGCCCGGCAAGTTCCGCGGCAAGCGCAACGAGCCGTCTTACGTGGTGGAGGTCGCAAAAGTGCTCGCCGAGACGCGCGGGGTGTCGCTGGAGGAGATTTCGCGCCAGACCAGCGAAAACTTCTTCCGCCTATTCTCAAAGGTGCCCGCGCCGAAAGCCGTGGCATGACGCTGACGCTGACGATCCTCGGTTGTGGTTCTTCGGCCGGTGTACCGCGTCCGGCGCTCGGCTGGGGCGCCTGCGATCCCAACAATCCCAGGAACCGTCGCCGGCGCTGCTCACTGCTCGCCGAGCGCAGATCCGATCACGGCACCACGCGGGTCGTGATCGATACCTCGCCCGACCTGCGCGAGCAATTGATCGACACCCATGTCGATCACATCGACGCGGTGTTCCTGACCCACGAGCACGCCGACCAGACCCACGGCATCGATGATCTCCGTTCGGTCGTGCTGCACCAACGCCGCCGCATTCCGGTTTATTTCAATCAGTCGACCGCCAAGGATATCATGGCGCGGTTTTCCTATTGCTTCATCGCGCCCGAGGGCAGCGACTATCCGCCGATCCTGACCCGTCACTCGATCGAAACCGGCGAGAGCCGTACCGTCGAAGGGAAGGGTGGCCCGCTGACCCTGTCCGCCTTTGTGGTTCAGCACGGCCACATCCCGGCGCTCGGCTATCGCATCGGCGATGCCGCCTACACGCCCGATCTCCACGACATCCCCGAAGAGAGCTGGCCGCACCTCGAAAACCTCGATCTCTGGATCGTCGACGGGCTGCGTTATGCCGGACATCCCAGCCATTTCAGCGTCAGCGATGCGCTGTCCTGGATCGACCGCTTCAAGCCGAAGCGCGCCGTCATCACCAACATGCATTCCGACCTCGACTATGAGGTGCTGCGCAAGAGCCTGCCGGCCGGGGTGATTCCGGCCTATGACGGCATGCGGCTTGTGCTGGAGCACGGCTAATTTCAGCCCGTCGTTCGCCGGGACGATGCGCGGTTGGTGTGCTTACGCCGAAATCGCCTTTGCCGAATCCACCTGATTGCGCAGCATGAATTTTTGAATTTTGCCGGTCGATGTCTTCGGGATCGATCCGAATACGACTGCCTTCGGCGTCTTGAAGCCGGACATGTGGCCGCGGCAGAAGGCGATGATCTCGGCTTCGGTCGCGCGGGCGCCGTCCTTCAGCTCGACGAAGGCGCAGGGCACTTCGCCCCATTTCGGGTCGGGTTTTGCGACCACGGCCGCGAACAGCACCGCAGGGTGCTTGTAGAGGATATCCTCGACCTCGACGGAGGAGATGTTCTCGCCGCCGGAGATGATGATGTCCTTGGAGCGGTCCTTGATGATGACATAGCCATGTTCGTCGAGCACGCCGAGATCGCCGGTGTGGAACCAGCCACCGGCAAAAGCTTCGCGCGTGGCCTTCTCGTTCTTCAAATAGCCCTTCATCACGATATTGCCGCGGAACATCACTTCGCCGATGGTCTCGCCGTCACGCGGTACGGGCTGCATGGTTTCGGGATCGAGTACGGTGACGCCTTCCTGCAGCGGGTAGGGCACGCCCTGGCGCCGCTTGAGCTGGGCGCGCTGATCGGCGGCCAGTTCATCCCAGCCCGGCTGCTCGGCGCAGACGGAAGCGGGGCCATAGACTTCGGTGAGACCGTAGACATGCGTCAGCTTGACGCCGATGCGCTCAGCCCCTTCGAGCACGGCGACCGGCGGGGCTGCGCCGGCGATCAGCCCGACCACCGGCCGCGCGGCATCGCCTGTCGGGGCGCCGGGCGCGTTGATCAGCGTGTTGTAGACGATCGGCGCGCCGCACATGTGGGTGACGCCGTGCTTCGGAATCAGCTCGAAGATCTTGGCGGGATCGACCTTACGCAGGCAGACATTTACGCCGGCGGCGGCGGCGACGGTCCAGGGAAAGCACCAGCCATTGCAGTGGAACATCGGCAGCGTCCAGAGGTAGACCGGATGCTGGCCGAGATTGCCCGCCAGGATGTTGCTGACGGCGTTGAGATACGCGCCGCGGTGATGGGTCACCACGCCCTTGGGGTTGCCCGTGGTGCCCGAGGTGTAACTCAGCGCAATCGCGTCCCATTCGTCGTCCGGAAGCTTTGCAACGAAACCCGGATCGCCCTGCGCTACCGCCACCTCGTATTCGAGTTCGCCGATTCGCTTGCCGCTGACATAGGAGGCATCGTCGACGTCGATCACAAAGGGTTTTGGACCCTTCATCAGCGTCAGCGCTTCCGCAATCACGCTCGCGAATTCCGGATCGA
This sequence comes from Bradyrhizobium erythrophlei, assembly GCA_900129675.1. Lineage (GTDB taxonomy): Bacteria > Pseudomonadota > Alphaproteobacteria > Rhizobiales > Xanthobacteraceae > Bradyrhizobium > Bradyrhizobium erythrophlei_A. The sequence goes on from FSRD01000001.1 coordinate 7,569,071, forward strand.
CCAGAATGATCCTGGCGCCGCCATGATCGAGCTGGAATGCAATCGAGGGCGCGTCGAGCCGGATGTTGAGCGCGTTCAGCACGGCTCCCGCCATCGGTACGGCAAAATGCAACTCGTTCATCGCGGGGATATTCGGCAGCATCGCCGCCACGGTATCGCCATGGCCGATGCCGTGGCCGGCGAGATATGACGCAAAGCGCCGGCAGCGCGTATAGGTTTCCGACCAGGTAAAACTGCGGCCCTCATAGACCGTGCTGACGTGATCGGGATAGACCGCGGCCGAGCGCGCGAGGAAGCTCAGCGGCGTCAGCGGCACATAGTTCGCCCGCGTCTTGTCCAGTCCGATGCTGTATTGGTTTTGGGCTGCGCTCATCGGCTTTGTCCCATCTCACGAAGTGAATTTTACAAGAACCCGATCGAAATCCACGGGAAGATCGCCACGATGACGAGGCCGATCATCAGCGCCAGCAGATAGCCCCAGATCGGCCTGATGCCATCGGCCGGATCGACCTTCCCAATGGCGCAGGCGGCATAATAGCCCACTCCAAACGGCGGCGCGAACAATCCGATGCCCATCGCGAGGATGATGATCATCGCATAGTGCACCTCGTGGACGCCGACGGCACGGGCGATCGGAAACAGCAGCGGCCCGAACAGCACGATCGCCGGAATGCCCTCGAGCACGCTGCCGAGGACCGTGAACGCCAGGATCGACACCGCAATGAACGACGCCGAACCGCCGGGCAGGCCGGTCATGGCGGCGGCCAGCGCGCGCGAAAACCCTGATTGCGTCAGGCCCCAGGCCATGCCGGTCGCGCAGCCGATGATCAACAGGATCGCGCCCGACAGGCAGGCCGTCTCGACCAGCATTGGCACAATCCGCCGCCAGTCGAAATTGCGGTAGATCAAAAGGCCGTAAATCAAAAACCCGACCAGGAACGCGTAGACGATGCCGATGGTGGAGACTTCGGTCGCGGTCGCGATGCCCTCGACCACGGCGTAGCGGATCACGAACGGCAACGCCAATGCGGGCAGGGCGATGACGAGCGCGCGGGCGATCTCGCCGCCGCTGGCCCGGGTGACATGCTGCAAATCCTCGCCGCGGTAGCGCCACCACACCAGTGCCGACAGCGTGATCGCCAGCACCACGCCCGGCAGCAATCCGCCGGTGAACAGCGCCGCGATCGATACCCCCGTGACCGAGCCGATCGTGATCAGCACGAGGCTCGGCGGGATGGTCTCGGTCTGCGCGCCGGTCGCGGCGAGCAGGGCGACGAGATCGCCCGGCCTGGCGCCGCGCGCCTTCATTTCCGGAAACAGCACGGGCGCCACGGCGGCCATGTCGGCGGCCTTCGAGCCCGAGATGCCCGAGACCAGATACATCGCGCCGACCAGCACATAATGCAGCCCGCCGCGGACATGGCCTAATAGGCTGGCCAGGAACGCCACCATCGCCCGCGCCATGCCGGTCATCTCGATCAGGAGCCCTAAGAACACGAACAGCGGCACCGACAGCAGGATCAGATGGCTCATGCCCTCGTCCATGCGGCCCACCAGCACCATCAGCGGCGTATTCGTGGTCAGCGCCAGATAGCCGTAGGTGGCGAGCCCAAATCCGAACGCGATCGGCACGCCGGCGAAGACGCAAAACCCGGCTACGCCGACAAAGAAGATGATCAGGTTGATATTGCCGAGCGGCTTCAGCCAGCCCTTCAAGAGCCAGAACACCGCAATCACCAGGGCGACCGACAGGATCGCAGCGAACACGGTGCGAAAATTACTGGCGCGGGCCAGCCGCAGGAACGCAAACAGCGCCATCAGGCAGATACCGACCGGCAATGCGGCCGCGCGCCAGCTGTTGAGAATCTGCAGCGCCGGCGTGGTTATATAGCTCTCTTCGTAAGCGTATTCGTAAGACGGCCAGGCGATCATCAACAGGAACGCCAGCGCGGCGCAGGTCGCGATCAGATCAAGATAGGCCCGCATCGCAGGTCTGGCGTTGGCGACGATCGCGGTCATCCGCATGTGCTCGGCGCGGCGGAACGCGACCGCGGCGCCCAGCATCGCCAGCCACAGGAACAGGATCGAAGCCAGTTCGTCAGACCAGATCAGCGGACTGTGCAGCCCGTAGCGCGATACCACGCCGGCGAACAGGATCACGATCTCGGCTATGACCAGCAGCGCCGCCGGAATCTCGACCAGCATTCCCAGCGCATGTTCGACCGACGCCAAACCCGATCGGCGGCGAGGGGGCTGATCCACCTCGCCGGCCATGATTTCACTCAGTTCGGCATGAGCCATGACGGCCCCCAAAGGCTACGCGTTACGACAGCTTGCCGACGGATTTTTCGAGTAACGCCCAGGCCTGGTCGCCGTATTTGCCCTTCCATTCCGCATAGAATCCGGCGGAACGAAGCTTTTCACGGAACGGCGCGACATCCGGCTGGTTGAACACCAGACCCTTGGACTCGAGTTCGCCACGCAAATTGGCATTCAACTTGGCCGTATCGCCGCGCTCGTTGACCGCCGCCGCGTTGATATTCTTGGCGACAATGGCGCGGACGTCTTCGGGAATTTTCTCCCAGGCGCGGCGATTGGCGAGGAACCAGAAGCCGTCCCACATGTGGTTGGTGAGCGAGCAGTATTTCTGCACCTCGTACAGTTTCGCCGTCGAGATCAGCGCCAGCGGATTTTCCTGACCTTCGACGATCTTGGTCTGCAGCGCCGAATAGACCTCGCTGAAATTGATCGAGGCGGGCGAGGCGTCGAACGCCTTGAACATCGAGGTCCAGAGCGGCGAGATCGGCACGCGGATTTTGAAGCCCTTGTAATCGTCTGGGCTCGTGATCGGCTTGGTCGATGACGTGGTCTGACGGAACCCATTGTCCCAGATCTTGTCCATGGGCACGAGACCGGCCTTGCCGATTTCGCCGCGCACATAAGCGCCGAGATCACCGTCCATCGCCTTCCAGACCGTGTCATAGTCCGGGAAAGCAAAGCCGATGCCGTTGATCGAGGCCGCCGGAACCAGGGTTGCCAGGATCAAGCCGGACAGCGTGAAGAATTCGAGGCCGCCGGAGCGGATCTGGCTCAGCATGTCGGTGTCGGAACCGAGCTGGTTATTCGGGAAAATCTGCAGGTCGAACCGGCCATTGGTCTCAGCCTTGATAGCTGCCGACATTTCCTTGGCGCGCACGTTCATCGGATGCGAGTCCGGCGCGTTGTTGGCGTATTTATAGGTGAATTCGGCTGTCTGGGCCCGCGCGACAAGCGGCGCGCCGATGCCGCCCAAAACCGCTGACGCAGCGGACGCCTTCAGAAGCGTGCGTCGTGAAAAGCTCATCCTTGGTCTCCATTGAGGCTTGTTGTTCTTGTGAGATGCAATCCTATACGGACCTGACGCCACGCGGTCATCAGCGATCTCGTAAGCGGCCGCACACTTGGGGCTTATTGCAGCGTCCGCCGCCCGCGGCAATATCGGCTTTCGGGCAAGCGGACAGACGGCGAAGCGTCAGCGCCGGCCGCGCGTTTGGAGACGAACCAGCTGGCCGATGGCATCTCGGCGCGATGGTCAGGTTGTTGGCCAAACTGATTTGATTTGGCAGAAATTCCGCCTAAACATCTGATCTAATTGTAGATATAAATATTCCATAATATACCTTATGCGAATTGCGGATGTAGACGCCAGATGGAGATTGTCGTTTCGGGTTCGATCTGAGTCATTCGTGCTCTATTTGAGTCTGCTGAGGGTTCCTGCACTTCCAGTTCCTGCTCTTCCAAGAGAGCATCCGAGGCCGTAAATTTACCCGGATCGGAGCAAAACCTTACCTTGAGGGCGTGTTGGTCCGCAGTCCGGAATCGCGTTCGGGTCCCCGGACGGCTGGGTCGGCCCGGCCATTTCTGACGAACGGCGCCCTAACCCGAAAACGGTCTTGCGAGTTCGATGATCACCACGCCAGCCAGCACCGAGGCGAAAATCCGTGAGGCCGATCGGCTGCATGTGCGAAGGTTGGAACGCGATTATGTGGGCCGGTGCCCCGGCGATGCCCTCGCTTGGCGACCCGCGGGCTGAGCCGACGATCGGCCAGCGCTGCATAGACCAGCCGCAAAACGGGCGCGCCGTGACTCTAGGAAGGCCGCTGGTGCGCGTCGGGGGCCGCAGGCTGTCCATTCCGGTCGATCGGTGCCAGCGCATTGAGAGAGCCGGCCGCGCTCTTTCTCCATTCCGCTGACATCTGCGAGCCCTCCCAAAATAGAACCGCCCGGCGCGCGGCAGAAGTTCGTCTTCGTCAGTTTAGCTGGAGCGGCGCCGCAAACCAGATCGAAGGTCGTTCGGGATCGAGGCAACGCGGTTGGGAGGCTAATTCCTCCAGGTAGCTATCGCACTGCATCTCGCGGGTAGTTACCGTGCGATCCGAATTCCAGACCCGTAGCAATCACCGCCCTGCTCCCGGCAGCCCGGTGCGGTCGGTCGACTTTTTAGATGCGAAAATCTGGAGCTCCGCGGACGCGCATTCTAACGAGCGCCATTGGGGGCTTTCAGGCGTACAACCGATCTTCCGCAGGTCCGGTCCGCAGCGCAACGAAGACGGGCTGGGTGAAACGACGAATAGGTCCTTACGGATTTCAATATCGATGCCCAACCCGTTTCAGGCAATCTTGGATCTGCGCGAACTCGGCCGGCTCCAATCTGTGGCTATCGCGGCCGATCGCCGCGAGGTAGTCACGCCCGCGGTGAGTATTGGCGAGGCGGTGTAGCGTTTCACCTTGGATGCCAGCCGCGATCGACGTGAGAAGCAAGTCCGCGGGGGGCCAGGACGAGTAGAGGTAGGCGTCGACCAATTCGTGCCTCGCCGACTTCGCTCTGTCCCAGTCGATGAAAATGCTAAGCGGCAGCGCCAGAAGTGCCGGTAGTCGCTTGAAATCCTCCTCTCCGGTCGATCGGAGAAGTTCGAAATAGACCGAAGGAAAGGCAGCGGCAATAAGCGGACTGATCGGAAAATCTCGCTTTCCCATGGCGAATGGAAGGGTCGGCAGCGACGCACGAAGATGGATGTCGGGGGAACGGTTCCTCGCCTCGTTCAAAAGAGACGCCCACGCCTTATAGCCGGCCTCGCCCAAATTCTCCCCGAACCTGTGAATGAGCCGCTCGCACAGGTCCTCAATTGCCGCGGCGGCGGTCTCGCGGACGCGGTCCGATCCTTGGCTCAACAAGACCAGATTGGCTACGACCCGCTGCGTCGGCGCCCCCGTCGGTGTGGCCATATGGACCAACTGACGGGGCGAAAGCGAACCGCTCGTGTCCTCCAACAGGGGGGTACGCGCGCATCGTCGAGGTCCGCTTCTGCCAACGCCCTGCCCAGCAATTCGGTGACGAACTTGTCGCGCTGCTCCCGAGCCAAGAAAGGAAGCGGGGCTCGCCCGACGTCGAGAAGGCGGCCGATCGGCAGGTCGCTCGAGCTTGCGACGCGAATCAACTGCCCCGCGGATCCGGCGATGTCATCCATCAGCAGCCCTAGGATACGGTCCCGGCTCGTCGAATCCCGCTGCACCGAGACGAGGGCCCGTGGAGACGCATCGTCGACAAGTCGGCGCAGCAACCTGACCGCCCTCGCCCTTTCCACCTCACCATCGAGCCACGCGATGTCCGCAGCGGTTAGATCGAGAGTAGAAAGCAGAAACCGATCGGAGCCCGCGCCGTCGAAATTGGATAAGATGGAAGCCCGGAGTCCATTCAGAGACTCCGCATTCCTCGCCGCGTTCGCGATCGGTTCGTTGAACGCAGCGATCCCGAACTCCGTGTGCTGCCCAACCGCGACAGCGAACTCCGCAAGGTCGTCGCCCTTGACGCCGTCCAGTGCGGCCTCCAAGACCGGCGTCTGGGCTTCGGCGGTCATCCATGGCGCCATGCTCCGGAGCAAATCGGCACGATCCTGCCGGCTCATCGACCTTATCGCCCCCATGGTCGCGGGTACCCACTCCGACGGATCACCGCCCAAGCCCTGAAGGCGGCTCAGGAGCGCCTGTTCCGCGCCCGAGCAGGTCGACGTTAAGCTTCGACAACGAAGTCAGATCACCGCGTTGCCGAAGTGGACGGAACGACGGAACGGACAGGAAATCGAAGAACTGGACGCGCCACCGTTCGATTCATAAGGCCCGCCGGCACGACCGGCGGGCTTCCCGTGCAACTGTTATGGCATCTCGAAGGCATACCGATTCACCTTGCCACTGCCGCCAAATCGCGCAATGGCCCGCGCGGTGTCGGAGCCTTGGTGTTCCACAAACGACCGGAGTGGTCCCGCGATGGATAGCTTGGCGGAGATCGCCTCCCCCTCACCGCGTTGATTGCATTACGTTTTGCGGTCGAAGTTTGAAAAGCCACGGTCGAAACCCACGGTCCCGCACCAACTGACTGCTCGCCAATGGCTGGTCGGTCGTATGGCGATGTCCAGGATGGGTCAAACGCTTCATTTTGACCGTGCGCCTGTCACTTCCGGTTCGCCCCTACAAGCGGACGTTTTCAGCGTCCGTCGGCATGTCTCAAACGTGCCAAATTCGGACTCTTGCACCGCAACAAGACACGCACTCCGCCGATCACTTTATCGGTCCGCGCGAGCACCATCAGGGGTGTCGAACCTATTCTATTCGAATTGCGCATTCGGCCAACTTTGTGAACGAGATCACATATCCGACCGGCGATCGAATGTAACGTTTGGAGGAAGGGCACAGGCTGAATTAAATCGACATCGCTAAAACGGGCGCACCAACGGCACCCTCAGCGGTCCGTCCATAATGGAGGGGGACATGGTCGATGCATCAGTAGCAAAGCAACTCGTCCAGGCCATCATCGACAATTTGCCGGCTCCTGTGCACGGGAGGCGGCCGGTTCACACGATCGGCGTGGGCGTGAAGGGCGAATTCGTGGCGTCGGACGTGGCGCGCACCTACTGCATCGCAGAGCATTTCAAGGGACCGCCCATCCCGGTATCGATGCGCTTCTCCAACGGGCTGGGTGGCCTCGAGCAGCATGATGGATGGTCCGATGTCCGGGGCATGGCGGTACGCTTCCACCTGCCGGACGGGACGGCAAGCGACCTGATTGCGACAACGCTTGGTGAATTCTTCGTCCGCAATGTCGCGGACTTTTTCGAATTCGCCAAGGTCGCGAAGCTCGAGCCATATCGAAGACGATACTGGCTGCTGAAGATTGGAGATTTTCTGCGGCTCAAGATACCTCCCCGCAACCCGTACCCGAACGAAACCGTGAACGTCGATGCGGGAGCACTCCGTTATGCCGACCGGCACCGGTTCTCCCAGTTGGGCATATTCCAGGTCGGTCTGATCGGCGCACCGGAGAGCTATGCCCGCGCGAGCTATCACGCCGTCCATACCTTCTGGGTGACGGCGCCCGATGGCGTTCGCCGCCCGGTTCGCTTTTCCTGGCAGCCGGTCGCCGGCGTTCGCAACATCGGTGCTGAGGACGTGTCGCGCGACAAATATCTGTTCAAGGAAATCGAAGACCGCCTGAAGCGGTGGCCGGCCCGATTCATGCTGATGATGACCATCGGCGAAGAGGGCGATGCGCTCGACGATCCCACGAAGCCCTGGCCAGGTACACGGATCCGGATCGCCATGGGTACCCTTACACTCACCGAGGTCCCCGAGGATCAGGAAGCGGCTGGCGAACGCATCAGTTTCAATCCTTGCCGTCTCGCGCCCGGCATCGAAGCCTCCAACGATCCCATCCTCGAGGCCCGCCGGGGTGCCTACGAAGTCTCGCGTGAATTGCGCGGTGGATGTCCCTTCAGGTGGAGGCCGGACAATGCCGATTCCAAGTGACGAAGGGCCACTCGATCGCTTTGTGGACCGGTTGCCCGAGACTCGCTTGTTCAAGCTCCTGGCGTCATGGATTCTGGTGCCTTTGTGGGCGCGATTGACGCCGGTGAAGCCTCTGCCCGGTGGTCCCCACCCATCGTTCCAGCACGGTGACAATGTCCAGTGCATGATGAATCTGATCATGCCGCTCAAGGACAAGTCACCGGTCGGACGAGCGCTGGCCGCGCTGGCGATCGCACAAAACAAGGATGCGATCTACGCCGGATTGAACAATGTCGGCACGGTGCACTTCGCGCGCTTCGTCATCGTCGGCGACAATATTTGCATGTTCTCCGTTTATGACGGGGATTTTACCAATTACATTCGTGATTTCATCGCGACGATCGGCAGCGTGTTCAACGCCGTGGTCGAACTCGTCGAAGGCGGAGAAAAAGTGACCCCCTGCGAGAAGAATGTCGAGGCCTTCATCCAGTGGGTGCACGAGCGCGACCTGTACCAGGTGCCGGACACTGCCACCGATTTTCTGCGAGACCAGGAAGCCCTGAATGGAGACAGGGCCGTATCACCCGTCAATGACGATCTGACTCTGCTTCCGCGCAAACTGGTGCTGCAGCTTCGCGCCAACGCGAACGTTTCGCTCGGCAACGGCTACCGGGCCTATCCCGGATTTTCGGTGGCTCAGGTCCGCAAACAACTGGGGTTAGGCTGGTGAGCGCCATGACCGACTTCGCCGATGTGCAGGGCAATATCTTGCGTGGCTACCGCATGCCTCGCGTGCGGTACCTCATCCTTGAAGTCGCCGATCGTAGCGCAGCCAGGCGCTGGCTCGCCGCTTCGACATCGGGCCGTGGCGGCGGCGTTCCGCAGATCACACCAGGGCATTGGGGGGCGAACAAGCCGGACACCTGCTTCAACATTGGCCTGACCTACGAGGGACTGCGCGCCCTCGGCACACCGGGTTCTTCGCTTGCGATGTTCCCGAACGAATTCATCGAAGGCATGAACGCCCGCGCCTTGAAGCTCGGAGATGTCGGGCGCAGTGCGCCGCAAACCTGGCCGGCTCCCTTCAACGAGCCCGCGCGGATCCATCTCATTGCGACGATCTACGCCACGGAGGTCGAGCAACTCGACGACGTCCAGCGGCGCGCGCTCGCCGACGGAAAGGCCTGGAGATTGCTCGGCACGCGCGAGGGCTGCAGCTTCCCTGACGACATCGTTCACTTCGGGTACCGCGATAACATCATGCAACCAAGGTTCGAGGGCGTTCACGACCCGCAGCGCCATGCCGATGGACAACCCAGGGCTCCGCTCGGCACCGTGTTGCTCGGACATCCGACCAACCTGGAAGGTTTGATGTGGCGGGTTCCTCAGCCCGAAGCCTTGGGACGCAACGGCACCTTCAACGCCTTTCGCGTGCTGAAGCAGGACGTGGCGGGCTTCGAGAAGTATCTTGATCAAGCCGCGTCCGATTTGCTCAAGCACCCGCAGGTCGACGAAGTGCTACCGCCCGGGGCCGAGGTGAAAATCTGCCAGGTCCTCTCTATTGCACCCCCGTCGCGTCATGGAGCCTTGCGCGAGGTCGTCGCCGCCAACCTGTGCGGCCGATGGCGCGATGGCACGCCGCTGGCCCTCTCGGCGGACACGCCTGATCCCAAAGTGGATCAGGCGAAATTTGACTATGATGGCAACTCGCGCTGTCCCTACGGAGCCCATATCCGCCGATGCAACCCGCGGGGCGGACAGATCGTGCAACGGGTGGCGAACAACAGCCGGCGTCTTGTCCGGCGGGGCGTACCTTATGGACCACCCTATAACGGGACGCAGCCCGGTGATAAGAGCAGACCCGAGCCGGAACGGGGCCTCCTGGGCAACTTCATAGGAGCCAGCCTCGGCGCCCAGTTCGAGGCCATGTCCTGCGACTGGCTGAACCTTGGCCTGCAGGATCCGCGCATCACCCGCTCCAACGATCCGATCACGGGCACCAACGATCCCGACACGAGCTGGTTCGACTTGCCGCTCAAATCCGGCAGCACGATCAGGCTGCGGGGATTGCCGGAATTCGTCTCCACGCGGGGCGGAGCCTATACGTTCCTGCCGAGCCTCTCGGCGATCCGTTATCTGGGATCGCTGTGATGTGAGACGCCCAAACGGGCCAGGGATCATTCGGCGGCCCTTGCAGGCGAGTTTCGCATTTGGGTCAAAAACGGTCATCGCGACCTTAAAATATGAATTCTGGTCTACATCATCAGGCTGGCCACCAGGTCATCAGCCTCGCGCAGATCGCGGGAAGTTTCCGCGGATGCAAATTTCGCCCGGGTGGATATCACCAGGTCTCGTGCTTCGACGCGTCCGGATGCGCTCTCGCCGGCGCTGATTAAGCGCGCGATACTGATCGCTGTGCGCAATTCCCAACCGACCGCCCCGAGCTTCCTGGCGGAGGCAAGCGAGCGTTTGAACAAGCGCATGGCAGCCCGGTCGTCTCGCAATGGTTCGCGACACAGCAGCGAGCCGTGGATCCGATAAATCTCGGGAGCAGCCCAGCGCTCGCCGGTTTGCTTCACCAGGGACTCAGCCGAAGCAGCGAAGCTTCGAGCCCTTTCTATCTGCCCGATCCGTCCGAATTCGGTGGCGAGCAGAATTCGATAAAGCGGCATCTGAATGCACCGATTCTCGGCGGGTAGTTTGCCGAGCAGGCCGCATAGTTGTTCAAGCACCTTTGGCGCCGGGCCTCGTGCGGCCAACGCCGCAGTCGCCCACAACGGCCCGATGACCCGGTACATCGGATAGCCAAACTCGTCGGCGACCTTCAGGCCGCGCTCAACGCTCGCAAGGTTGGCCGCAAGATCGCCTTCATACCAGTGGTCGGCCACGCCTAGAATGGAGGCGAATGCAAGCATGAAAGGATGCCCGATCTCGTTCGCGAGTTGCCGCGCCGTCTCACAGCATTCTCTGGCCCGGCCGGGCCGGCCCAACAGCCATTCGATGTGTCCGGAATAGACGAGTGACACGATCAATGGATCATGCTGATAGGTCTGGACCAGCTTGCCATGCTCGCGGGGATTGTAGCGGGCGCTGATCAGTGCCGCGAGCTCACTCGCTTGCTCCAGACGACCGAGAAAAAAATTGGCGATTAAGGCAGCGGTGTGCGCCATGAGGACGGCCTCGTCGTCGCACCACTCCTCGGCCCGCCGGACGAAATCCTGCGCATGCTTGAGGCCCTTGGTGAGCTCGCAGTTGACCAGTTTGGCGATGGTGCTTCCCCACAGGACCGTCACCTTCTCGCGAATGGTGCCATGGCTCTCGCAAAGTTTGAGTGCGCGACTATAGGGTCCGTAGACGTGCGGATCGGACCATCCCGCGTTGGCAGTGTATGCCATCGCCAGGTTGGATTGCAGGGCGATTTCGGCTTCGTAACGCTGTGGTGACGCGGGCAGCTTCGGTATCAGTGAGAGGCCCTCGCGAAGATGGGCCACGGCCTCCTTGGTGGCCGATCGGCGGAGCGCGGATTTACCCGCCTGAAGCCAGGCCTCGATCGCTTCCGGAATGTTGCCAGCACGCGCATAGTGATAGCCGAGTATGGCGGGCCGACTGCTCTCTCTGATCGCCGCCTCCTGAAGCAGCCACGATGCGACGCGCGCATGGAGTTCGCGCCTTTCCTCCTTGAGCAGCGAGGAGTAGGCAGCGTCCTGTATCATCGCGTGCTTGAAAGTGAAAAGGGCGGCCTGAGGCTCCTCGATCCGGTACACGATGCCGGCGCTCTCCAGCGCCTGCAACGCATGCTTCAGCAGTTCTCCCTTGCCTGGAAGCACATTGAGAATGCCGTCATAAGTGAACTGCCTTCCAAACACGGAAGCGATTTGGGCGACGCGCTTGGCGGGGCCGAGGCGATCAAGGCGTTCCATCAGTGAGTCGTGAATACTTGATGGCACCAACGGTTCTGACAGTTTGTTGCTCAGCGCCAGATCGTCATCGGTGCGCTCGATGGCGCGGGAATCGATCACGGCCCGCGTATACTCCTCGACGAAAAGCGGTACGCCGTCGGTTCGCTCCACGATCTGGCTGGTAATCCGGCGCGGTACGACATCACTGCCTGCGACGGCTGCGACAATCTGCTCGCATTCGTGCGGCGCCAGTTTTTGCAGGACAATCGGTCGAACTGCCGGACCCGATAACCAATCCGGCTGGTAGTCATCGCGATGCGTGATCAGGATCATGACCCGCTCGCTGGAACAGCGAGCTATGATCCGTAGCACCAGGTCAATGCTGGTCGGGTCCACCCACTGGACGTCTTCGGCGATAATCAGAATGGGTCGTTTGCGCGAGGCCGCGACCAGAACATCGATAAATGCCTGAAAAGCGCGGTCTCGCTCGAAGGGGGATCCAAGATCCACTGGTTCGTAATCCGAACAGGCGGGTATCGAAAGAATCGCCCCGTAGTAGCGGAGTGCGTAGGCGAGGTCTGGAGCTTCTCTTGCCAGCAGCGAGCGCAATTTCGCCAACGCGAGTTCCGCGTCGTCGGTTTCCTGGATGCCGGTCACGCGCCTGAGCCGCTCGATTTCCGGCCCAAGCGGCGTGTTGACGTGGAAAGGCGAGCACTGCAGCGACAGGACATCGTGCGAGGGCGCGTTGAGCTCACTGCGGAATTGGCGGATCAGGCGCGACTTTCCTATGCCAGGTTCGCCGGAAATGATGCCAATCTGTCCTGAACCCGCTACAGTCTGCTGCCACATCTCGGCAAGCAATGCGCTTTCGCCGGTGCGGTCAATCATCGGGGCAAGAGGTGACCTCTGCGCCCTGTCGAACCTGCTCTCGCTGGAAGCAAGAGCTTCAACATGCCAGGCTTCGACCGGCTCCTCCACCCCCCTGAGCGGTCGTCTGCCAAGCGGCGCGTAACTGAACGTTCCGCGTGTCAGCTCGTAAGTGCTCGAACCGACCACGACACCATTCTCACTGGCGAGTCCTTGCAGGCGGGCAGCGACATGTGCGGAGCTGCCAAAGACTTCCCGCCGATCGGGGGGCTCGCCGGGCACGCTGCCGACGACGACCACCCCGGTGTTCACCCCGATGCGCACACCAAGGCGGACGAAGCTGCCATCCGACAGCAGAAACTGATGTCCCTTGATCGCCGCGGCGACCGCCAGCGAAGCGCGCACCGCGCGTTCGGGATCATTTTCATGGGCTTGTGGCACGCCAAAATATGCCAACAATCCGTCGCCTATTAGTCTGGCGATGTGACCGCCGTAGCGGCGAATCTCCTCGTCGCAGATATCGCGGTAGGTTCTGATAACCGCGAAGAATTCTTCGGGATCGATGCGCTCACTCAGGGGTGTCGAGCCGACGATGTCGACAAATGCCACGGTAAGCTGCCGGCGTTCGGCGTGCAGAGCCTCGCCCCCGACGCTCGGCGGCGACCGCGTCAACTGAAGTCCGCCCGACTGATCCGGATTCGGCTGGCTGTTCATGACGCCACCATGCTCAGTTTCCGCCGCCTGCCGCGAGGCAAGATAGACCGCAAGGCGCATCGGCTGACGCTGCCAAGCAGCCTTTGCTCGGGCAGGCAGTTCCAAGGATTGAACACCATGTGCTCGCAGTCGTACAGCTGATTTTGCGTCAGTAAACTCTACGTTGGAATGGCGATGCCGCACTATTCTCTCTTGAGGACGGGTCCACCACCGCGAAACATCCTCGACGCCATACAACGTGGCGGCGTAACGCACCCGTATGGAGAAATCGAACACGACGTCGTCACCGCCTTGATGCATACGCGGGTCCAGATCCCTCACGAGCGCTTCCTGGAGAAAGCTTTTCGATGGGCCCAAAACGCAAACGTCCACCATCTGGTGTCGTCATTTTGACCACCGGGAGGACCGACCGCACGATCTTGTGCTCGCGATCTTCGGCTAGACTGTATGTCCCCCCACAAAATGAGGCGACTCACCCTCGATGTTGCGACGAGGGTTGCCCGGATGGACCGGGCAGAGCCTCAAACAAGGAGGGCGAGTCATGGGTCATCATACCGAGGTCTTTGTCGGAATCGATACGTCAAAATCGCGCAATGCTATAGCCATTGCCGATGGCGGCCGTGGCGGCGAGGTCCGATATCTCGGGGAGTTTCCTGCCACGGAGGCAGCGATCCGAAAGCTGGTGGCAAAGCTTGCAGCGAAATGCTGTCAGTTGACGTTTTGCTACGAAGCAGGGCCAACAGGATATGGTCTCTACAGACTGCTCAAGAGCCTCGGCCATGACTGCCTGGTGGTGGCCCCCTCGCTCGTTCCGAAGAAGGCCGGCGATCGAGTGAAGACGAACCGGCGCGATGCGGTAAGCCTCGCCAAGCTGTCGCGCGCGGACGAGCTTACGGCGGTGTTGGTGCCGGACGAGCGCCATGAGGCCATGCGCGATCTCTCGCGCGCCCGTCAGGCAGTGAAGAAGGACCTCCAGGGCAAGCGTCAACAGATCTCGTCATTGATGCTGCGGCTGGGACGCATCTATCCGGGCAAGACAACGTGGGGACCAGCCCACATGAGATGGCTCATGTCGCAGAAGCTCGAGCATCGTGAGCAGCGCATCGTATTCGAAGAGTTACTTGAGGGGATACGCCAGGAAAGTGAGCGGATGGAGCGTTTGGAAGATGCCATCCGCGAGGTAGTACCCGAGTGGTCGCTCGCCGAGGTTGTGTCGGCCCTGCAGGCGGTGCGTGGGATTGATCTCATTGCGGCTGTGGGGGTGCTGGCCGAGATCGGTGATCTATCCCGCTTTCAAAATCCGCGCGAGCTGATGGGCTATCTGGGTCTGGTGCCCACAGAAAACTCGACTGGCGACCAGGTCAAGCGAGGCGGCATCACCAAAGCCGGTAATGGGCGGGCGCGACGTATTCTTGTGGAGGCGGCCTGGAGCTATCGATATCCGCCGCGCGTGAGCCGAGACAAGCAGCCAAAGGTGGAGGCCGCACCGAGAGTCGCGCGCGAGATTGCGTGGAAAGCGCAAACCAGATTGTGCGGACGCTTCCGCTCACTCGAGCGGAAGGGCAAGCGGCGAACCGTAATCGTCACGGCGATTGCCCGAGAGCTATCCGCCTTCATTTGGGCGATCAATCGCGAGCTCATGCCACCTCGACAGGCGTGACATCGTTGGGGCTGTGGACCGCTCGAGTCGTGAGGTGCGCTCGACCGGCCCACAGCCCCCTTTGTTGCAATCAAGATCAGGGGGGCAGTGCAGACATTAATCGTGCAGAGGTGAAGGTGGGACCACGGCAGGGGAAATCCTGAAATCCATTATGTGGCCGATCATCCGATCGACGCCCGACGCTAGACCAGGGACAGCCCCAGACGAAAAAACGGAAATGCGGTATCCAACCCGCGCATCAGAGCCTGTTCACCGACGTCTTTGAGTCCCGCCTTCTCCTCTGCACGATCCATCGGTGCAAGGACTTCACGATGAGTCCTCGTGGAGATGGGAAACCGTGCGCTGTGTGCTTGACTGGGGACATCAGAATGGAATGGTCCGGCCGTGCTCCGGCCCTGCCAGCACGACAAGCTGGCAAGGGGTGCCCAAGACAAGGAGCACGCCATGTCCCAGAAACTCAGCTCAGCGATCGCCGTGATAGGCATCGATATCGGCAAGAACTCGTTCCACATCGTGGGCCACGATCAGCGCGGCGCAATCGTGCTGCGGCAGAAGTGGTCACGCGGCCAGGTAGAAGCACGGCTCGCCAACCTGCCACCGTGCTTGATCGGTATGGAGGCCTGCGTCGGCGCGCATCATCTCAGTCGCAAGCTCCAAATGCTCGGCCACGACGCCCGACTGATGCCCGCGAAATACGTACGCCCCTACACCCGAGACGAACATGAATACTTCCGCGGCATCGCTGAAGCCGTAGTTCCGCAGCGTGAGCCAACTTCCGATGTTGTTAGGAATATGGTCGAGAAAGATGCACCACAACGCGATGCCTCGGCAGGCATCTATTCGCAGGTCGCGGCCCTGGCCTTTCAGCTCCGGCAGCTCACCGACCAATTCCTTGCGGGCGGCGATTCGATCGTGCATCTAGTCACCCCAAACTAGCAAAATGGACGTGCGGTGTGCGACACCACCGATCCTTTTGGTAAGCTATCGAAGCACTCATAGTGTCCTCCATGAGTCCTCTGAGCTCGTTGTCGCCGAGGCGCATTTGCTCTGGCGCGTGCCGAGATCCCATTTGCCACGGCGTTTGCAGGATTCTTAGTTGAGGAAAGGGCTCGCGAAGGTGAAGTGGTTCACCTTCCTGTGCGTCACAGCGCCGCTCAGTGCAATTTTTGTCTGCGGTAACCCGATCTTCTATAATGCATTTCAGATTGTATCATCGAGACCATTACCGCGGTGCGAGCGCGGGCCACAAGCCCCGCGGCACTGTTGTCGCGCCTCCGCCTCCTTACTGGTCAGCCCGCCTCGCGATCTGCCCATGGACTGCCGGCGCTCACACAGCGAACTATCGGATTCTCTGCTATTGGTTCAGTTGCCATCCGATGTCCGCAATTGGCCAAGTTGTGTGAAAACTCAAAAACTCGAAGCGCGACGAGAATGATGTTCTCGAGGGATCTGTCGCTACACCCTGCTCTATTTTCCGTTCCCAAGAATCAAGATCATCCGTCGAGGCCGGCTTCACCTTCGCTGCCGCCAGGGTCAAGGGCGCGTCCCAAGGCGTTCAGTAGCAATTCCACTAGCGCGCGCCCAAGCGAAAAGAAATACCGCCTCGTTCAGGTGTCAGAGCCTCTGTCAATCTGCTGGAACAACTCCTGCGCCTGGGCAAGCTTGTTCAGCAGCTCATAGGCCAACTGGCACAGCGCATCTATGTCTTCTCGCGAAAGCTCCTCGCGCGGCGAAGATGCCAACACCCGGATCAGGGCGTAGCTCAGGGCATGCGCTTCGTCCACTAGGGCAACCGCCCGGGCAAGGAGGGGACGCGTCGGTTCCGCCCCCTCATGGTTTCGCCCAGTCATGTTCGTATCAAGCCCTCGTCAAATCTCGCGGAAGCTCCGCCAAAGCGCGTCACGGAACGGCTTGGCGAGGTAGTCCAGCATCGTCCGCCTTTCGGTTACGACCAGCACTTCCACGGGCATGCCCGGAATGAGATCGACGCTCGGTGCCAGCGTCTTCACCAGTTCTCGGTCGACCGCGACGCGCACAAGATAGTAGGGTTGATGCTTGGTTTCATCCATGAGGCGGTCAGCCGAGACCGTCCGGACCGTGCCTGGAACGTTAGGCACGCGGCGGCTCGAATAGGCCGTGAACCGGACCTTGGCCTCGAGGCCGCTATGCACCGCCTTGACGTCCCTCGGCTGCAATCGCGCCTCAATGATCATTTCATCACCTTCGGGCACGATGCTCATGATGGGCTCGCCTCGCTGAACCACTCCGCCGATCGTCCTGATCTTGATATCGACCACGGTACCGTTCACGGGAGCGATCACCACGGTACGCTTGACTACGTCAGCACTGGCCTGCAGCTTCTCGTTCACCTCCGCGAGCTCGGCGCGGACCTTGTCCTGCTCGGCTGCGATCTGATCTGCTCGTTCCGCGTCGACCGAGAGGATTTGGATTTTGGTTTCGCCGATCTTCTGGCGGGCCCGTGCGATCTCTGCGACGTGCTCGCCGCGTCTTCCGACGATCTCGGCCTCGGCGCGCTTTAGCCGCAGGGCCTCCGGCTTGGGCATCATCCCGCGTTCGACCAGATATTCCTTCGCCTTCAGCTCCTCGCCAATGAAGTCGATTTGCCGGGACGCGCTTTCGACCTGTGCTTCGGAGCCTTGGATCTGTTGCAGCAGCTGCTCGATGCGCTGGGCAAGGATATCCCGTCGCGTTGCGTGAGTCGAGCGTCGAGCGTCGAAGACCTCCTGCTGTGCCACGACGATATCCCTGATCTGCTGATCCGATGAGCCTAGCTCCGGGGGCCACTCTATGCGGCTCTCTCCTGCCCTTTCGGCGTCCAGTCGCGCCCGCCTGGCGAGCAGGGACAGCCGTTGCTGCATCAGCGCTTCGTGCGTAGCGCGCGCTTGGGTGCCCTCGAGGACGACGAGCGGCTGGCCCATCTTGACCGCCTGCCCCTCACGGACGGGCAACTCGGCGATAATACCGCCCTCCAGATGCTGGATGGTCTTCTTGCCGCTGTCCGGGTTAATCACGCCGGGCGCGACCGCACCGCCATCGAGATAGACCAAGCCACCCCATCCCACGAAGATGACGACGAAAATCAGGATCAGAATCTTGCCGTAGCGGGCGGGACGCCGGATGTCGGGCTTAAGCGGACCGAACGTCACGCTGACCGGGGAAAGCCGCGTATACGGCGGCGCAATCCTTTCGACGTGGTAGGTCATGAGACACCCGTTATGGCCTTGGCGTTTTGGTCGCTACCGTTTGCCGGGCTGCGACCGGGCGAAAGCCGGCGTGGCCATTTGTGATCGCCACCTTGAGGGATGGACTCGCTTGCCCGCGCCTGTAGTTCCTCAAGCACCTCATCGCGCTCGCCGAACATCACGACGTGGCCTTCCTTCAGAAAGAGGACTTTGTCCGCGACCGACAGCGTGGACGGCCGGTGTCCCACCAGGACCAGAGCGAAGCCGGAACGCTTGAGGTTTTCTATCGCCTCAACCAGTGCGGTCTCTCCCGCCTGGTCGAGATTGGCGTTGGGCTCGTCGAGGACAATGAATCGCGGATCGCCAAATACGGCACGGGCCAGTCCGACTCGCTGGCGCTGACCACCCGACAGCCGCACGCCGCCATCGCCGATGTGTGTGTCATAGCCTTGCGGGAGATGCTGGATCATCTCGTGGGCATGGGCAAGCCGTGACGCTTTCAAGATCGCCTTGTCGTTCGCCACCTGCATGCGGGCAATGTTGTCGCGAACCGTGCCGGTGAACAGCTCGACATCCTGCGGCAGGAAGCCGATGTGTTGCCCGATCTGCTCACTGTCCCAGTGGTGGACCGGGGAGCCGTCGAGCCGGATCTCTCCGACGTTGGGGATTGCCAGCCCGACCATCAGCCGGCACAGCGTGCTCTTGCCCGCGCCGGAGGGACCAATGATCGCCAACGCCTCGCCCGGCTCGACAGCGCATGACACCTTGCTGAGTATAAGCTGCCCGGTGTTGCGCGCGATGTAGCTTAGGTCTTCGACCACTACCTTGCCGCTGGGGGTTGGAAGCACCGTCCGGCGCGGGGGCGCCGGATTTTCTTCGATGGCTTTCTTCAGGCGGTGATAGGAAAAGCGGGCGCCCATGAAGTTGCGCCACATGGAGATGACAAGCTCCACCGGCGCGAGCGCGCGTCCGAGCAGGATGGAAGCGGCGATCATCACGCCGGCACTCAGTTTCGACTCGACCACCAGCCAGGCGCCGACGCCGAGGATGGCCACCTGAACAAATAAACGGACGAACTTGGTGGTGGCCAGCACGAAGCCGCCAACGTCGCCTGACCTGCGCAGGCTGTCGACGACCGTCGAATTGATCCTGGCCCAACGCTGGGTCATCGCAGGAAGCATGTGCATGGCTTGCACGATTTCGGCGTTGCGGATGGTCGCCTCCGCCATTAGCGTCGCCTCGATCTGCTTCTTGTTCGCCGTCGCGGTCGACTTCCGGGTGGCGACCTCGTTGGCGATGCTCAACAGGAACAGCACCACCGCCGAGAAGATCGCTACGCCTCCGAGCATGGGATGGAGGATCCAGATCAGGCCGACGAAGATCGGGACCCACGGCGCGTCAAAGAAGGCTGACAAACCCTGCGTCGCGATGAAGTTCTGGATCTGGGAGATGTCGCGCAGGTGCTCGAGGCCGGAGGGATCCCCATTCAGTCTGCCGCGCACGGCGCAAGCCAGGTAAGCTGGACCGAGTTCCTCGTTCAGCCAGCAACCGACGCGAGTCGTGACGCAAGTCCGCAAGGCATCGAGCGCGCACATCACCGCAATCGCGATCATCGCCATCAGGGTGAGCATCACAAGGGTCTCGATCCGGCCGGTGGTCAACACGCGGTCGTAGACCTGAAGCATGTAGACCGGCGGCGCAAGCATCAGCACGTTGATGATGAGGCTGAAGAGCGCGCAAGTGCGGAAGGCCGAACGGCAGGCTCTGACGGCACGTTGAAGGTCAGTCGGGCCGCTCGATACGCGACCCGATGAGTAAGTTTCGTCGGACGATCTTTGCCGCATGTTTCATCTCCGCCCGGCTTGAATGAAAAGTTACGCGAAAGCGGCAGATCGGCCGTCCCTGGGCGACCTACTCGGACAGCTTGAAGCAGTACCGGCGGCTGGCAGCTGCCGTGGCCTCAGCCTCACCAGCTCCAGCTGGACCACCAGTCTCCGCTCTCGACGAACTCGAGGACCGTCCCGATCCCGCGGCGATGGCGCGCGCGCGACTATCGCGGATGATCAAATCGGGATTGCTACATAGGCTGGCTCGCGACAGCTCGATGATGATTGACTCCGAACCGTCGTCGACTTCGAAATGAACTATCCGGCCACCAACTTGATAACGCGTGCGCATTACGAAGCTCTAGTTAGCTGCGTTGGAGTTGCCGAGCCGTGCGCCGTTTGCATACGTCGACCGGGGTCGGCGCTGAGCGCCGGCAGCAGATCGACTGCTGCCGGCTCCCTCAAAGCGATCACCCGCCCATTAAACTACGAAGGCAAAATCCACCGGGTTGGCCTGGGACAACGACTCCGAAGCGGAACTGGAGCCCACCCCCTGGACGGCTAACGTTTGGGTCAAGGTCTCGGTGTGCGTCCAGGCGCCCATCGCATCAGCGGTCGCATTGCCAATGGCGGAGTTGAAAAGGGCGAACGACTGGACGTCGATCGACTTATCGATGCTGGCCGTGTCGTGGATAGACACCGCTTTGGTGAAGTCAATCATAGAGGCTGGCATATAGCTCTCCTGTTCGTGTTGGTTTCGTGTTGATCAGCCGCAGACGCAATGACTGCGGCCATTCGCAAATGCGAACGCTGAAGGCTACAGACCGCGATTTGCGGTATCAAAGGTTCATTCGACCGATACGTCTTTTGGCGTAGCCTATGACCGCGGGGACATCATCTTTGGGACTACGGGACGGCCGATGGCGGACTGCATTGCCGAGTTCAACGCAAGAACTCACCTCGCGCGACTTCAGCGCTGCGGGCGAAATACAGATTGGATGGCTGCGGTTATAACAGCCCATGCAGCGACGAACTCACCAGGTCATACCCGGAGAAGGCATCGCCGCCGCCATGAACCGAGACCCACGTCAGGGAGACATCAACAGAGGTGGGCGTCGGACCATAAGGAAAATCAACCGACCAGTGGCTGCTCGAGCTCGTCATGGATCCGCCGGTCGCGATGACGTCCGTTGTGGCGCTTGTCTCTGGCGTGCCGGGGGCGGTGTCCTGGGCCACCGCGACAGCCGCCGCGACGCCGATCGCGCCGCCGGGCCACGCTGCCGTGGTGGCTGTCGTATCGGTCATCGTCCGATCGCCCAGCGCGAGGGCCGTGCTGGAGACGTCAACGAGGAACTTATCGATGCTTCCGGCCATCGCCAATCTCCATGTGTGCCAGGAACCGATCCTATACGGATGGGCGCGCGGCTAGAGCGCCACGATTCCCACCGCATTCACGAATGAGAAGTGGTTTTCGATGCTAAGTGCATTGGTAAAGGTGGCGGACAAGGTGTCGGCGCCGTGCGCCTCGGCCAGTGCGAACACTTGCGCGAGGTTGCCATAGAACGGGTCCTGCCCGATCGGCAGACCATGGCCGAAGAGGTGATCAACGTCGATGACGATCGTCCCGTGCGGCGGCGTCCATCCATGAACATCTATCGAGAAGTAGTCGAGTTCCGAACGCGCCCGGGCATCATAGGGTCCACGCTCCGATTGGCCGATTTCGTGCTCGAAGATGAAATCGGCACCCGACACATCGAGAAAGGTGTCGGCGGCGGCGAGAGCGCTGCCCGGCGTGGACGCGTGGGCCGACGACTCGAAGATCGCCTTGCCCATTGCGATCGAATAGTCGCCCCTGTCCTCGGCAAAGTTGTCGACGAAACCGGTGACGTCAGAGGCCTCGCCCGCGGCCATCGCGCTCCCGCCGATCACGGCGAGCAGGTCATTCGGGCTTTGGTGATCTTGATGCCAGGCACCGCGCTCGCCCCAGACAGGGTGATGATCGAACAGCTCCACGCCACGATAATCGACTGGCGCTGGGGTCGTGACTGCCGGCGCACCGTCGTCATACTCTAAACCCCCAAGCGGACCGAGATCGTCATTGCCATCATGACGATCGAACGTCTCCTGTGGGCCATGATGGCAGCCGCGGGCAGAAGCCTTGGCGTTCGCTTCGGTATTCATGCCGCCAGTCCTGATCGATATTCGAAGTCCTCATAGTAGAAGTGCAGCCACCGCCGCGACCAGTAGCCTCATGGCCTACAGCCTTGCGGCACCGGCAGGACGAGCTGTGTTCAAGTGGTGGCCGAAGGTGGTATCTCCAAAGAGATAAGCCGGCGAAGGCCCATAAACCGCGGATATGCGCGAACCGCGGATATGCGCGCCAATGATCAAAGGGCTCCGTTCGTTTAATCGAGACACAGGTTTTGAGTACAAGATACTCTCATCAATCGGGAGTTGGGGACCAACGTCACTCTCGCCCGACAAATCTACCTCTGATCGTTGACCCATCGCCTTTACGAAATTTGGGTCTCATCGCCGCTCTCGACCGCCTGTCCGGGGCACAAAGTTTCGCCTCGCGTCGCTTACGCCGGACGACGCGGAACGATGGATCGATGCGGACGCCAATTGCAGCATGATCATCTACAATGTCGGTGGCGCGTCGGTCGCCGACCCCAAGCATCTGAAATGGATCAAGGGCTGAGAGCGCGCGCAGCAGAAGCGCAACTGGTGATCCTGTCCGACAATGACAGTTGTGACGAGATCTTCTCGGCGTTAACGCAAAATCGTTCCAGCGTTCCTCTGAGAGCTATCGCCAAATTTTGGTGACGGCCGGCCCGGTCAGGCGGCGGCGGTTATGGGCTGACGGTCGGCGGGTTTAGCGATGACCTCGATCCCGTTGTTGAATGTCACACCGAGAACGAGTTTTGGCAACTGGTTGTGGCCATCGAGACGACGCCAGCTTTTCTGCGCGGCCTCGAGCAGCTTGAAGACCATCGCGAGCGCCGTCCTGTTGGACAGGCATCCCTTCGATCGGATCGTGCGGTGGCGCACGGTAGCGAAGGTGCTTTCAATGGGATTGGTCGTTCGCAGGTGTTTCCAGTGCTCGGCCGGGAAGTCGTAGAAAGCCAGCAGCGTGTCCCGATCCTTGCTCAGGCAGTCGGCCGCCTTCTCGTATTTGGGCGTGTAGCTCTCGATGAAGGCGTCGAACGCCAGTTCGGCGGCGGCCTTGGTTTCGGCCATCCAGATTTCCTGCAACGCGCGTTTGGCCTTCGGCTGCTGGCTCTTCGGCAACTTGGCGAGTACGTTAGCGGTCTTGTGCACCCAGCAGCGCTGCTCGCGCGTTTTCGGCCAGACCTCACCGGCGGCCTTCCAGAACCCGAGCGCGCCATCGGCGATGGTAAGCCGCGGCGGCACGTCGAGCCCCCGCCGCTTCAGATCGAGCAGCAGATCGCGCCAGTCCTGCGCGCTCTCGCGGGCGCCATCGGTGAAGCCGACCAGTTCCTTGCGGCCTTCCGGCGTCGCGCCGATCAGCACCAGGATGCACTGCTTTTCGTCTTCGAGGCGTGCCTGGAGATGGATGCCATCGGCCCAGATGTAGACGTAACGTTTCGCCGACAGATCGCGCCTCTGCCACGCGGTGTGTTCGTCAAGCCAGCCGTCCTTCAGGCGGCCGATGGCGGATGCCGACAATCCGGCAGCATCCTTGCCGAGCAGTGCTGCCAGCGCCTCGGAGAAGTCGCCGGTCGAGATACCCTTCAGATAAAGGATAGGCAGCAGCGTCTCGATCGATTTAGAGCGGCGCATATAGGGCGGCAGGATCGAGGGCGAGAACCGGATGCGGTCGGGGTCGGTAGCGTCCGCCTCGCGATCGCGCACACGCGGCTGGCGGACGGCGACCGGACCGATACCGGTCATCACCTCGCGCTCCGGCAGGTGACCGTGGCGCACGACCCGCTGGTGGCCGTCTGCGGTCTTCAAATCGGCATGCTTGCCGAGAAAGTCCGCGACCTCGGCCTCGACCGCCTGGGCCAACAGAACACGGGCCCCAGTACGCAAGATTTCCGTGAGTTGATCGTCGACGTTTGCTGGCTGAATCAGCTTGATGATGTTATCTTTGGACACGGCATATCGCTCCTTTGGTGGAGAAGTGGAGGCGTCAAGCACCCCCATGATATGCCGCCTTCCCGATTCCCGCCGTCACCAACTTTCAGCGATAGCTCTTCCTCTGAGGTCAGCGTGTCGTATTCGTAAAGGTGCGGATCGGTGAAACCGTGTAGATACAAGTTCACTGGCGATAGCCGACCACCCTGGCAAGATGCACGGCAAGGAATCCGGGTTAACGGCTGATTTGGAGAACCTGGAGCAGGAAATCGGCGCTCCAACTTGCCCGTTTTCTGCGGGTCTTGATGCTTCCGGTGGTTTTGTGGTTGCGGAGGAGGTCGAGAGCGAAGCGGCGGACGACGGCCATGTTCTTGGCGCCATGGCCTGTCCTGTATCGCGACAGATCATCGCCGAATTCGACGTCGAGCAGCCAGTGCATGCTCTCCACCCCCAAATGGCCGCGACATCCTTTGGCAGTGCGTTCGATGTCGAGCGGCGCGGAGCAGATGTAGGTGCGGGTGTCGAAGGTCGAGCGATCGGCATGTTCGGTCCGGGTGTCGACCTTGACGATGGTCTTGATGTTGGTGAAGCGCGGTTGCCCGGGATAGCTGCGCTCGGACACGATCCAGTCGACCGCCTTCGAGGCGGTGTAGGTGCGGGTCTCGATGCGGCCGTGACCCTTCTCGACGGTTGTTTTGGTAACCAGCTCGCTGGCCTGGGCAGTGCGGAAGTAGTCCACGACATCGGCTTCCAGAGTAGGCTGGTTGCCCTTCAGTGCCAGCAGGTAATCGGCTTTGTGGGCCACGATCTTGTCGGCGATGTCGACCTGACAGCCCATGGCATCGATGGTGACCAGGGCACCTTCGAGCTGGCCGGCTTCGGCGAGCTGGTCGAGAAGCTCGGGAATAGCGGTAATCTCGTTGGTCTTCTCCGGAACCCCGAGCTGCGCCAAGGTCAGTCTTGCGGTGGTGGCATAGGCGCCGAGCGTGTGCAGGGCCTTGAGCCCCTTGCGATGGTCGTGGGTGCGGCGCGCCGTCTTTCCATCGATGGCGATGAAATCGTGCCGATCCGGCCAGATGGCGGCGACCCAGCTATTGAAGCAGCGTTGGAACAGGACCGGATCGATGCGGTTCACCAAGTCGCGCAGCCAGCGCGCACACGGAATGCCATGATGGAAATCGGAAAACCGCCGCAGGAAATCGAGATGATGCTCGCCCCAAGCGACGATGTCGTCGAAATCATCGCAGGAGGCGATGGTCGCGCAGGTCACCAGCAGCAGAACCTCCTTAATCGGATAGAGAATCCGCCACGCTTCCCGGTCGTCGTCGAGTTCGGAAAAGTTCTTCAAAAGAAGCGCCAAACGAGCCCGCGGGCTCTCGTCCTCGACGATCGTGTCCATCTCGATGCTCCAGCCGAATCAAAGCACCGAGGGAATCACCAACCGCCGTCAACGCAAAATCAGCCCTTTCGGCCCGTTAACCCGAGTTCCGAGCCGTGTGGCAAGATGTCTTAGCACTTGAAGTTGTCATGGGTCTGACGTATCCTAGCATGCCTTCGGTTGACCCTAACGGCAGCCCCCGCTGTGTGCCTCAGAGCATCAAATTCAGCGCCTAAGCGCTGGTGGATTCATGGAGGGCAAAATGACAGTTCCGAGCGCCGAACCTGGCATTTTGATCGTCGACGCTCTCCCGCTGCGAAGTATGGGCCTTAGCAGCATCCTTGGTCGTTTGGATCGTTCGTCCGCCCCCAGCAAGTTTCGGCTCATCGTACTTACTCCGGACCAAGCGGAGCAGTGGATCGATGCGGACGCGGACTGCGAAATGCTGATTTACAATGCTGGCGGTATTTCCATTGCAGATCGCGCTAATTTGCAACGGATCAAGGTCCTCAGGGCGCTCGCTCCGGACGTGCCTCTGGTGATCTTTTCCGAGAGGGAAAGTCGTGAAGAGATCATCTCAGCATTGAATGTTGGCGCGCAAGGGGTCCTCTATGCAGGAACGAACGCTGAGCTAGCGCTGCAGGCCTTCTCGGTTATCCTCAACGGCGGATCATATTTTCCGTCGGCGATGCGGCCAAAGCGGACTGATGCGGCGCAGCGGCATCCGGTGGTCGATTACGACCCCGCCCCCTCTTGCGGCATCGGAGGTGGCAACGGCGGAGGTGGCAACGACGGCGCAGAAGATTTGGAAGACGCGGGTTCGAGAAATCGCAATCTAACAGCGAGGCAGAACGCGGTCCTCGAACTCGTGAGCCGTGGCGACTCCAACAAGGCCATTGCGCGCCGGCTGGGGATCAGGGAAGGAACCGTCAAAGTTCATGTTCAGCAGATCCTGCGCAAGTTCGGAGTGATGAACCGCACGCAGGTCGCTGCTGTTTGCGCGAACGGCGCCGGTGATAGGAACCCGTTGAGTGAGTCCAAGCCCATGTGAAATACGCGCGCCGGGGCCCGTACGTACAACGTAGACGCTGCGACGTCTGGGCGCTTTAGAGGGCGCATTTGTTGGGGCGCGCTTCGGTTCACACAGGGGCCCACTATCATAGGAACGAATGCGGCCGTCCGAAACGTGACTTTGAATTGAAACACTAAGGCCAGGGCCCCGTCGCTATAGCAGCATCCCCATAATCTTCGAACTTGTGTTTCGATGTCTCATTACTCAAATCGGTGTTCCAGGATTCCGATGAGCACTCGTCCGGATTGGACAAGCGAACCGGCGGCTCTGCAATTGGCGTGGTCTGCGTAGCTGGCGGCGTTGAATTGCCTGCAGTATCGGCGTCTGCAGTGGGGCGGCCGCCGCGCAGCCGGCGGCTCCGCCCGCGGGTTACAAGATCGAAGAGAAATACACCCAGAAATCGCCGGACGGCGCGATAACGATCGAGCAATACCTGAACAAGGATACGGACGACTGGAAATGGCAGTTCTGGGTTCATTCCGTCCTACGCAATGCGGACGATCGAAGGTGGCCAGGGCGCGTCGCTCCCTGCGACGATAGCGGGTATATGATGAACTTTCGGCCATAACTGTGTGCTACTTCACATTATGTCTTTGTCGCTCGGTCTATTTTGCGGACTTGCATGGGGCACGCGTGCGCGATGCGCAGCGAACGTCTCGATCACGCATACCCTCATTCAGTTTGCACTGCCTCAGCGAGGGCAGCGCAAATCGTCAAAGGGTCGCCTCTTGTTAGGGAGCGCGTGACATGACCATTTTGCGAGAGATCGTTACGAAGAGCGAATGGATTATTGCGGTCCTGGCGCTTTACGTGGTCGCCTGGACGCGCTTCAACTCGCCACCAACTAATCGTTCCGGTACGACCTTCGTGCTGTTCTTCTTCGGCGTGATATTTTATTACGCCTTGATCGTGGCGCTCTGGCTTCTGGTCATGATCGGGCTTGTCCAGGGTAGCATCGGCTTCGACTGGATTCTCAAAGCACTGACAACGGTGAATCCCGAGGTGCAAATCGAACTTGCTCAATACGCTCCGATCGTGGCAGCGCTCGTCATCGTCGTTGCTTCGCAATTCCGGCAGGTGTCGCGGATCGATTTGGCGGCGCGGACAT
The DNA here is from genome assembly GCA_900129675.1 of Bradyrhizobium erythrophlei. Lineage (GTDB taxonomy): Bacteria > Pseudomonadota > Alphaproteobacteria > Rhizobiales > Xanthobacteraceae > Bradyrhizobium > Bradyrhizobium erythrophlei_A. The sequence continues at coordinate 7,596,717 of FSRD01000001.1, forward strand.
TCTGTTTCAAGCTCGCGGCGATTCCGCGCGAAGCCGATCGGCTCACAGTCGAACTCGCGCAAGGCGCTGATTTTGAACCGACGGAGAAGCTTCGAAGGCAAGTCACCAAAATCGTTTCCGAGAATATGAGCCCGCAGGCGCTGAACTTCAGCAGGGATGGCACGCTTTCCGCCCGCTTCACGAGGGCGGTCGCGTTGTACAGCCTGTTCGTTGGGCCCAGGAATAACGGTACGGCACTTGAGTTTGCTGGGAACGGATGTAGCCGATCCGCCTACGCCAGGATCATGCAACACGGTGAAGCGGTGGCTGCTCGCGCAGATGCCCGTTATGAAGAACTGATGCACACGGGCCTTGCCTTTTTCACGTCTTCGCAACCCACCCGGGAATTGAAAGAAGCGCTGAATTGCAATATTACGGAAGTTTCAAATCTCACTTGCAGCCTCGTTGCGCGTTACGTGCTTTTTTGCGAAAGGACCCGCAACGGGCGGCTCCAGCGTCTCGCGGGTATGGGTTTCGATGCCCGCCCAACACCGACGTTCGGACCGGACCAGTGGGCGACGACGATTCTCCTGGTCACCCTCCTGAGCGTCGCCATGATGGTGCTCACGCCAGGGACGCGTCCGATCGCAGCAGGCGAAGTCCTAACCATTGCGATCACCTTCGGCGTCTCGATCGGATTCGCAGTCTTGGGCGCAATCGTGGTCGCACAACGTTTCATTGAACGCTACGAGGGAGACAGGCCGGCATTTCCGCCAATCGCCGAGTTGATACTCGCGGCCCTCATCGTTGTGGGACTGTCGATCGCCCTGCGGCTCGGTATTCTGCTCGTGCCCGCCTTGATCCAAGGCCAGGGATTTCAGGACGTCCTCAATCAGTTTGTTGAACGGTTGCCCGGAACTATCACTCCCTTCACTTGCACGATCTCCCTCGGGCTTCTGTGTTCCTATCTTGGATCCGTGGACTGGAGATGGTACCGCGTGTTGGGCGTTGGAGCGCTCGGGAACGGGCTCACACTCATGGGCGCGGGGTGGGTAGTCGGATCCCTCCTCGGCGACACTGTGCTGGCTCAGTTCTACCTGCATCCCGAAAACGCGGTTCGGACCATCGCGCTGAACACAGGGTTAACCGGCTTCATGGTCGGTGCCCTGGTTCTAGCAATGTTCAATAAGTCCGAGCGCGTACGCAAGGATATCGCCGAGCGTGCAGCCGAGATCCCGCACACAGATATTCCCTTCCACTACGCGCCCTCGCTTGCTGAGGACCTCGAAGTTCCATTGCCGCCCAGATCTGAGGCCGCCCATGATCTCGGCTGCTACACTCGCGCAAGCGTCGAAGCATTGGAGGGACGTTATGTATGCTTCCGGCCGGCCTTCTCGTCCGCCGACGTTATTAATGCTTACCTTATGTCCGTTCATTGGGACGAAACCGCATGCTGCCTCATGTTCGAGGAACGAGAACGTGTCGATGCCGGACACACGCAAAAGGGTCGAGTCTACATCCCGGACGGGCGCCCATTCATGAGCTTCGTTACAGTCGAAAAGGGGGCGATCCGCCTGATCATGGTATCCCGCCCCGAAAGCAACGAGTCTGCACGCGGTTTGATCATAACGTTGTCGAATCCGGGCGGCGCACATTTTACACCGGCGAGCGCTCCGATCGTACTCAGACGTGCGGTCGACCAAACGCCTCAACTTGGTTTCATTCGGCCCGGCGCGCCCGACTACGAAGCTTACCGCCGAGAACTCGAGATGGTGACGCCCGCTTTCGGCTTCTTCGCGGCAGCTCCGCAGCCAATTTCGGACACCGAGTCCCCGCCCCTTGGACCGCCGCAGGACGTTCGCCTGACCGTCGTAAGGTGACGGTCGTTTGTGGCCATCGGCCGCTGGGATCAGCTATTCGATCCTCTCGGCTGTGGTGGCCAAAAGAGCCGAGAATGTCAGGGCGTCGGCTCGACGCCCTCTTTTTAAGTTTGCGGGCGTTCCAGTCCGGTTGTGTGCAGATGCTATGGGGCGAGCGGCGAGGACATGGCACCATGGGCGCTGTTCAACGGCTACCGACGGAGCTCCCCCATGTCGCAACATTTTCGTTTTGACGCAAGCAGGTCGCTCACCGCTCTCGAGCAAGATAGCACAATCATCGCCGTGATAGAGATGAGCCAAACGAAGTGGCTGGTTGCGGCGCTCGTTCCGGGTGTCGAACGCCAACCTCTTAAGAAGTTCGATGCGCACGAGGAAACGCTGCTGAAGCTCTTGCATCGTTGGCGCCACGAAGCCGGCCAGGCTGGGCGCAACATCAAGCGTATCGTCGTTGCCTTTGAGGCTGGGCGCGACGGGTTCTGGCTCGCGCGCTGACTGCGGGCGCGCGATATCGAGGTTTACGTCATCCATCCGACCAGCATCGCCGTGTCGCGCGAACACCGGCGCGCGAAGACCGATCGTCTCGATACGGAACTTCTGATGCGCGTCTTTCTCGGCTGGCTGCGCGGCGAGAGGCGGCATTGCAGCATGGCTGCGATCCCGACGATCGAGGAGGAGGACGCGAGGCGGCCGAACCGCGAGCGCCAGAATCTGGTCACTGAGCAAACGCGGATTATCAACCAGACGAAGGCGATATTTACCCGCTTCGGCATTCGCTCTTTACGGCCGACCATGCGCAAGGTTGCGGAAAACCTCGAAGATCTACGCACGGCGGAAGGCACGCCGTTGCCACAGAACACGCTTGCAGAACTACGCCGCCATCTCGCGCGGCTACGCGTCGTACGCGGCCAGATCCGCGCGGTCGAACAGGAACGCCTGCGCAAGCTCGCGGTGGCTCCTGCTGCGGAGAAGAAAGGCCCGCACGCGATGGTTCGCCTGATTGCCCGCGTCCTTGGCGTTGGTGTCGAAACGGCGGACATGCTGGTCAACGAGATCTTCTCGCGCCATTGGCGCGATCGCAAGGCCGTCGCCCGCTACGCCGGCCTTACCGGCTCGCCCGGCGAGAGCGGTAGCCGTCGACGCGAACGGGGTCTTGCGCGCGCCGGCAATGTCCGCGTCCGCAGCGGCATGATCCAGCTGGCTTGGCGTTTTGTCAGGTTCCAAAAGAACAGCGCCCTGGCCCAATGGTTCGCGGCGCGAACTGCCGACGGACGCGCCAGCACACGCAAGACGATGATCGTGGCGCTGGCGCGTAAGCTGCTCATCGCCCTCTGGCGTCTCGTTACGAAGGGCGAGGTTCCGCAGGGCGTCGTATTGCGGCCGGCGTCATGAGTGACAGCATGGAAGGAGAGCAACGACAGGACAAACTGGCTTGGCAGCCCCTGCTAGTCTTACTGCGTCACAAAAGAAGACGCTTCGTCTGTTTGATCGGGCGAATGCAACAGGGACAGCGTGAGAGGTTCCGGACGATGGCAACGATCAGTCTTCGCCGCATCGTGGCAATCGAGTTCGGGATGTGACGTTCGGGTCGCAGCAGCGGAGCCTCTGGGTCGGTAACCGTTGGAAATCGCAAGTCTCTTGAACGGCCTGGTGGAACGAGATCCCGAGGGGGGAATCGTCTCCCTCTCGGAGACCAGGAATCCGTAGGCTGCGATGCACAGCGTAGCGTGGTGGTGGAAGCCACGCCAACCTCGCCCTTCGAAATGCCCGAGCCCGACCTCTTGTTTGAGATCCTGATAATCGCGCTCGATGCGCCAGCGCAGCTTGGTTAGATCGACTAGCCTTCCAAAAGTGGTCGTTTCCGGCAACGTTGAAAGCCAGTATTTGGTCGGCTCGTCCTCACCTTCTGGCCATTCGATCAAAAGCCATTCTTCCGGTCGGCTTTCGGTGAGTTGGTAATCTCGATGCGCGACGCAAACGCGCGCGCGAGCGAAGCGCGATGATAGCCGCTCGGCCGCACCCTCTCGCCACTTGATCGTGCGCCAGACCCGCTTAGGAAGGCAAAGAGCAAGCTCCTTGACCGAAATCGGTTGATGCTTGTGGTCGCGGCGCAGCAGCTTTGGTGGTCGCCCTTTGCCCGACCATTTTTTCGGCGGTAGCGGCGCCGTGTCGGATGTCCACACCGTGGTGTTTGGCAAGATACCGGCCACATAGGTCAACGCCAACGCGCTGATGCTGGTCCGCAGGTCCGTGTTGCAGCCATATCCGGCATCCATCAGCACCACGCCGCGAGGAAGCCCGGCTCTGCAGGCTGCTTCGATCTGCTCAAGCGCGATCTCTGGCTTGGTCTTAAAGCTGATCTCCTTGGGCACGCCCGCTTTGCGCCGACGTTTCTTATCTGCCGCCCATTCCTGCGGCAGATAGAGACGATACATTGCCGGCAGACTGGCGTGGTGATTGGCAAGCGACAGGGACACCGCGACTTGGCAGTTATCCTGCTTGCCGAGCTGCCCGCAATATTGACGCGCCACACCGACCGAGTGCGCTCCCTTCTTGGGAAAACCGGTGTCATCGATGATCCACGCTTCGATCGGTCCATGGCGCTCTATCGCCGGCAGTACCATCTCACCCACTTTGGCCAAAACACCCTCGTCAGACCAAGGCGATTGGCCGACGAAGTGAAGCAGCGACTGATGCTGCGCCGCCGTCCGATCAGGTGCCGTTACCGCGGCCATAGGCTCAACGCTTTTACGCTCCCCCGGCATGATTAAGCCGATGCAATAATCAAACAACGGCCGGGCCCGGTCCGCATGTCCGATCACACTCACAAGTTTCTCGACAAAAGCCGAAAATCGCGATTCACTGCCGTCTGATCTCCGGAGATCCATATCAGCCCCCGTTACCGATGCCTGAATCTCAACCGGTAACTGATTCTCACAGGACCTCGCCCGCGACCTTTTGAATCAGACACTTTTCTGACTCAGTAGTACTAGGAGCCTGTCCGAATAGTGGCTGTTCAATTCTGAGCGAGTCTGATTCAACCTTGGGCGATGAGCAAGTATTTTCGCCCCTGGAATATCGATCAGACGCTGCTTCTGCCGCCGAATGTGCAGGACTTCGTGCCGAAAGGCCATGTCTCGCGGTTTATCGTTGAACTGGTGCGGGAGAGCCTCGATCTCAAGGAGATCACGGGCAGCTATGTGAGCGGGCTCGGGCAGCCGCCGTTCGACCCGCGCATGGTGGCGCCTGTGCTGCACGGCTATGCGAGTGGGCTGTATTCATCGCGGCGGATCGCGAAGGCCTGCCGCGAACGGAATGATTTTGTAATGATTGTCGCGCTCGATCCGCCGGATTTTCGCACGATCAGCGACTTCCGCAAGCGGCATTTGAAGGCGCTCGGCGCACTGTTCCTGCAGGTTCTGAAGTTGTGCGAGACGGCAGGGCTGGTCAAACTCGGCCATGTCGCGCTTGATGGCACGAAGATCAAAGCGAACGCGTCGAAACATAAAGCGATGAGTTATGAGCGCATGAAGAAACGCGAGGCGGAATTGAAAGCCGAGGTCGCTCGCATGCTGGCGGCCGCTGAGGCGGCGGATGCTCAGGAGGACGAGACTTTCGGCAAAGACAAACGCGGCGACGAGCTGCCGGATTGGGCTGGCGACAAGGAGAAGCGGCTGGCGAAGATCCAGCAGGCGATGGCGGCGCTGGAGGCCGACGCCAGGCTGGCCGCGGAGGAAGAGCGTCGCATCGAGGCCGAAAAGGAACAGCAGCGCCAAGCCGAAGGCCGCAAGAAGCCGGGCAAACCGGCGGCGCCGGCGTCGGACCAGCCTGATCCCAAGTCGCAACGCAACTTCACCGATCCGGAAAGCCGCATCATGAAGTCGAAGGATGGCTTCGTTCAGGCCTATAATGCACAGGCCGCCGTCGACGCAGGCGCCCAGATCATTGTCGCGCACGAACTGACGCAGTGCGGCAACGATCAGGGCCAGCTGGTGCCCCTGATCGAGGCCATCGAGAACAATCTTGGCCGCACGCCGGAGCAGGCCTCAGCGGACTCCGGCTACTGCAGCGAATCCAATCTCGAAGCGCTCGAAGCACATCGCGTTGACGGCTATGTCGCGCCTGGACGCGCCAAGCACCCGACAGCCGCGAACGGAAAAATCGGCGGACCGCTGACCCAACGGATGCGAAAGAAGATCGACGATGGCGGCTTCGAAACGCCCTACCGATTGAGAAAGCAGGTGGTCGAACCGGTCTTCGGACAGATCAAACAGGCACGCGGCTTCCGCCAGTTCCTGCTGCGGGGCGTCGAAAAAGTGCGTGCCGAGTGGGCCATGATCTGCACCGCCCACAACCTCCTGAAGCTGTTCACCCTCGCAAAGGCTGCCTGAGCCGGCTAACATGCCAATAAATGCCCGTCGCAGCACCTATCTGGACGGACTCCTAGGATTATCTCGATTTGCCAATGGCTTATGGAGTTCGCGGATTTGTCCCACTTCCCCCGCCAGCCCAACTTCCTCTCATGTCATTGATTCAATTGATTTTTTTATGATTTTTTCGGATGTTTTCCGGCGCTGTAGCCAGGAAAGTATCCCGAATGAAGCAACCTTCTTTCTTAACCCGTCGGGGACTACATTTCTGGTTTCAATGCCGCGTGCCGCTCAGGCTGCGGACGACGTTCGGCCCCTCGCCGCTGCGTCTCCGGCTTCCCGCGGACAACCCCCGCGACGCCGTCCTCTACGCACGATCGCTCGCGACAATCACGGACATCCGTTTTCGCATGCATGACGAAGGTTCGATCGACGACCAGCACGCTCGGGAAACGCTCCTCGACCAGTACCGCGAGGGCATAGCCATCCTGTCCGAATCCCTCAACATGTCGGAGGACATCCGGGCGCTGGAATCGAAAAAACACCGTCAGATTCTGGAACTGGCCGAGCGAAAGTGGTTGCACGAAACCCTCGATCGACAAAAACAAAGCCGCGCCCAACTCGCGCGTCTGGGACCGCCGCTCGATCGTCTTCTCAAGCGCGTTCACGATCTCGGTACGGCGAAACAGCCAGCGCAGTTCGCCGTGGATGCGTGGCGCGCCCCAGAGCGGATTTTCGACGCTCATCCGCCGGATCAAGGTGTTAATCGGCATGGGGTCCCGACGCCGATCGGCGGGCCGAGCTATTGATCTACCAAGCGATTGAGGGGGCAATCTTGGACGCTTATTTACAATCAGGCGGGTCTTGTCCGGATTGAGCGACAGCGAGAACTCCTCGAACCGCTTGCGCATATCGTCCCAGAAGCGCCGGGCGTCCGCCTCGTGCTCGAAGCCGACGACAATGTCATCAGCATAACGCATGAGGATCATATCGCCCGTGGCCTCATGCCGTAGCCAGTCTTTGCTGACTGAGTCGAAAAAGGAGGCCACATCTGCGTCAAAAATGAAGTTCACTCGCCTGCTCGTGATCCCGACGACCAGCGCATCCAGCGCATTGTGCTGACCTCGCTTGGGTCGGAACCCGTAGCTGAACCCGAGGAAGTCTTCCTCGTAGATGGCGTTCAGCACAGCCGCGGTCGCTCTCTGGACAATCTGTTTTCCATCAGCCTTGGGTATGTACGTCCGGCGTGATGGCAGTGCCCGGCATGCTCCCCGATGAACCCGCTCGTGCAGATCAGTGAGGTTTCGGTAGGTCGGCCACGTCAGTCCATCCACCCCGGAGGCGGCATCGCGTTTGAGCGCGAAGAACGCCATCCGCAGGCAGTCGATGCTGATGTGGTGGAGGAGTGCAGTGAACCTCTCCTTCTTCCGTTGCCTTGCGGCTTGCCGTACGCGCTCCAGCGCCTGTGCCACGCGCTCCCGTCCCTGTGTCCGGTGCGTGCTTTGCTGGCGCGCGTTCCCATTGGCCCCCGCCCTTGGCTCCACCGGCTCCGCTGCGGTCGGGACCGCTTTGTTCGTCGGCTTCACAGCTACTATGGCAGAGTCTGACTTCTCGCGACCGTGCATCATCGGCTACGGCTCCTCGCCTTCCCGATGCGGACCGACGGCTGTTGCCGAGCGGTCGATCGCGAGATCTCCCGGTTCCCGTGCAAGGAGCGTCTGCACATGCCAGGGACCACAAAGGCATTGCCCTGCGTATCGAGGGAAACGTCGACAAGGATTCCAAGTTTCAGCTGTGCAAGTCGGTGACGTACCGCGAGAAGCGCCCGCCGCTATACGATGGTGGGCTAAACTACCTGTCATCGAGCTTGTTCGCCGATCAAGAAACCTCAAAACGAGCGATGATGGACAAGATAATCTACTCGAAGACCCGGCAGTAGGAGCATGAGAGTGAATACAGGCTAGCCATCCCTCTGGGGCAAGGCGAACAGCCGTACGAGACGCTAAAGTTTCATCCCGAAGAAATCACAGAATTGTACCTTGGGCTCGCGATGGACGACGCCGACAAGGCGGATTTGCCTCAAAAAGCGGGCATCGTTAGCTGGGCCTCTTGCGTCCGCTAAGTGAAAACGGACTATTCAATATCACATCCTGCGCGCCCTGAATGGCACGCTCGGGGTACTATCTTCTCGGACGAGATGGCCGCGAACCCGGCCCCACCCGCGCTAATCGACAGCTTTCTAAAAGACCTTTTTCGTCTCCGGCCGGTGCTTGTTCGTCGGCACGAAGCCCGACCGAGTTGCTTCGCGAGACTGGCGCACCCAGACCTCGCGATTCGGGTGCAAACCGGCACCGCGGGTGGCAGGAACGGCGGTGAGCCGCGCGCGGTGCAACAGGCGGGTGTCGGCTTCGCCGCAGTTCGGGTGGATGCCGCCGTTAGCCGCCACCACCTTGTCCCAGGCCGCCTTGCGCTGCTTGAGAATGGCGGGATCTGCCAGCGCCGTGCAGTTGAGCTCGTTCTTATCCAGATCCGCGACGATCTCGTCCCCGTCCTGAACGAAGGCGATAGGTCCGCCAAGGCCGGCTTCAGGGCCGACGTGGCCGATCACGAGGCCGACCGATCCGCCAGAGAACCGCGCGTCGGTCATCAGCGCCACAACGATTCCCCGCTCACGGCACAGCGTGGTAATGCGCGAGGTTGGGTCGAGCATCTCCGGCATACCCGGCGCGCCGCTCGGACCCTCGTAACGCACGATGATCATGTCGTTGTTCTGGAACCGCCCGGGTGTCTTGTCGAGCGCCGCAAGCAGGTCCTGCTCGCCTTCAAACACGCACGCTTTGCCGCGGAACAGATTGTTTTCCAGCCCGCCTTCGACGCCAGCAAGCTTCAAGATTGCCGAGAATTCCGGCGACAAATTGCCGCCGAGAACGCGCAGGCCACCGGTCGGCTTGTAGGGCTTGGCGACGGAATAGATTACCTTGCCATCGGCGGTCTTGGAGCCGAGGCGTTCAACCTGCTGGGCCAGCGTTTCGCCGGTGCAGGTCATCACGTCGCCATTGAGCAGTCCGGCCTCCAACAATTCACGGACGATCACCTGCACACCGCCAACACGGTCGATGTCGACCATCGAATACTTGCCATAAGGGCGGGCGTCAGTGAGGACCGGAACGACGTACTGCGACAGATGGTTGAATTCAGCCGGCGTCATGACCTCTTTCCAGAAGTCCGCGAACCCGGCGGCGCGCGCGATCTCCGGCGCATGCAGCGTGACATTGGTCGAGCCGCCGATCGCCATCGCGACGATGACGGCGTTGCGGATCGAATCGCGCACGACGATGTCGCGTGGCCTCAGGTCCTTCGCGATCAACTGCGCGAGGTACGCGACCAGCTGCTGCGGGAATTCATTGAGGCGGCGGGGATCGTCGGACGGCGGGGCCACCATGTGCAGCGGCTGCATGCCGACGACGCCGATGAAGGTCTGCATCGTATTGTAGGTGAACATGCCGCCGCAGCTGCCGTAACCGGGGCAAGCATGGCAGGCGATGTGATGGCGGTATTCGGCGTCGGCGTTGCCGGCGACCTGATACGCGCTGACAATGTCGAGCTTCTCGCCGGTGTTCGGGTCAGTGCCAGGATGGATCGGTCCGTCCGACATGATGATCGCGGGTTGATTGTGCTCGAGCAAGGCGGCCAACGTGCCAACTGGCGGCTTGTCGCAGGCAACTACGGCGATGGTGCCTGCGAGCCCCGTGGCGCTCAGATGTTCGCAGAGCGCATCGTGAGTAACTTCACGCCCGATCAGCGAATAGCGCATTTCGCGCGTGCCGTTGCGGATGCCGTCCGACGTCGCGATGGTGTATTCCGGCTGGACGAGGCGCAGCTTCAGCTGGCCCGCGCCTTTGCCGATGCGGCTCTTGAGGCTGGCGTGGATCGCATCGACCTTCGCCGCAACACCCATATAGCACTGGCTGTCGCCCTTGGTGCCGACCACGCCAACCGACGGCTCATGGATCAGATCCTGATCGGTGCCAAGTTCTCGCGCAACCCCGATGGTTTGGGCCGTGCGTCCCGGATGGCGGTCTATGATTACGACTTTCGATTTTGTCACGGCGAGTTCCTTTCAAGCGAGCGGCTTGTTCGATCGACAATATGTACAATATGTAGAGTGCGCCCCGCTGAGATTTGTCACCTGATTCAGGCGCATGAGCCGGACGTTCTGATTGGTCACCCCATCCGGACGTCGTCTCCTTCGACGTTGAGGATGCAAAGCCATACAGAGCGCGGCTGCGACCATCAACACATCACCGCGCCAAGCTCTCGAGGGGGCCGAGCCTAGTCCTGTGAACAGCCCAACGGCCACCCCTAGGAGTCCGTCCAGATAGGTGCTGCGACGGGCATTTATTGGCATGTTAGCCGGCTCAGGCAGCCTTTGCGAGGGTGAACAGCTTCAGGAGGTTGTGGGCGGTGCAGATCATGGCCCACTCGGCACGCACTTTTTCGACACCCCTTAACAGGAACTGGCGGAAGCCGCGTGCCTGTTTGATCTGTCCGAAGACCGGTTCGACCACTTGCTTTCTCAATCGGTAGGGCGTTTCGAAGCCGCCATCGTCGATCTTCTTTCGCATCCGTTGGGTCAGCGGTCCGCCGATTTTTCCGTTCGCGGCTGTCGGGTGCTTGGCGCGTCCAGGCGCGACATAGCCGTCAACGCGATGTGCTTCGAGCGCTTCGAGATTGGATTCGCTGCAGTAGCCGGAGTCCGCTGAGGCCTGCTCCGGCTTGCGGCCGAGATTGTTCTCGATGGCCTCGATCAGGGGCACCAGCTGGCCCTGATCGTTGCCGCACTGCGTCAGTTCGTGCGCGACAATGATCTGGGCGCCTGCGTCGACGGCGGCCTGTGCATTATAGGCCTGAACGAAGCCATCCTTCGACTTCATGATGCGGCTTTCCGGATCGGTGAAGTTGCGTTGCGACTTGGGATCAGGCTGGTCCGATGCCGGCGCCGCCGGTTTGCCCGGCTTCTTGCGGCCTTCGGCTTGGCGCTGCTGTTCCTTTTCGGCCTCGATGCGACGCTCTTCCTCCGCGGCCAGCCTGGCGTCGGCCTCCAGCGCCGCCATCGCCTGCTGGATCTTCGCCAGCCGCTTCTCCTTGTCGCCAGCCCAATCCGGCAGCTCGTCGCCGCGTTTGTCTTTGCCGAAAGTCTCGTCCTCCTGAGCATCCGCCGCCTCAGCGGCCGCCAGCATGCGAGCGACCTCGGCTTTCAATTCCGCCTCGCGTTTCTTCATGCGCTCATAACTCATCGCTTTATGTTTCGACGCGTTCGCTTTGATCTTCGTGCCATCAAGCGCGACATGGCCGAGTTTGACCAGCCCTGCCGTCTCGCACAACTTCAGAACCTGCAGGAACAGTGCGCCGAGCGCCTTCAAATGCCGCTTGCGGAAGTCGCTGATCGTGCGAAAATCCGGCGGATCGAGCGCGACAATCATTACAAAATCATTCCGTTCGCGGCAGGCCTTCGCGATCCGCCGCGATGAATACAGCCCACTCGCATAGCCGTGCAGCAGAAGCGCCACCATCATGCGCGGGTCGAACGGCGGCTGCCCGAGCCCGCTCACATAGCTGCCCGTGATCTCCTTGAGATCGAGGCTCTCCCGCACCAGTTCAACGATAAACCGCGAGACATGGCCTTTCGGCACGAAGTCCTGCACATTCGGCGGCAGAAGCAGCGTCTGATCGATATTCCAGGGGCGAAAATACTTGCTCATCGCCCAAGGTTGAATCAGACTCGCTCAGAATTGAACAGCCACTATTCGGACAGGCTCCTAGGGTGGCAATCACACTGCCACTCCTACCACGCAGTGAATTTATTCTAGGGTCTCCAGGGCGAGTCTCCAGAAAACGGGAGTTTTCTTGGATTCGGCTGGAGACTTTTGGGAATTCTCGACCCAAAAAGTTCGAATGTCGGTCTCCAGAGACTATTGGCGACGAGAAAAGCCCGCGTTTGGCGGGCCTTTCTCATCCAAAGAAGGAAATTCTCTGAAACGCGGAATGCCTGGCTGGGGCGGGAGGGATCGAACCTCCGAATGGCGGAATCAAAATCCGCCGCCTTCCAAGAATCGGGCCGATATCGCACATGCCCGCAGGAAAGCCGACCTAGGCCACCGCCTGGGGCGACGGCGCCCTTGTGAGCCCTCAGGTTGAGTCCTTAGCGCCGCTTTGCTCTGGCTCGCCGCTCCGTTTGGTTGCCAGAATTGCTTCAAGTGTCAGCACAACGCGGCTTTCGACTCAGAAAAGAAGGACGCAGAAGGATTTGGAAAGCCTTTCCCTCCCTAGCCTTTGTTGCCGCCTTGCGAGTAGTCAGCGAGGGCGCGAAGGCTTCACCGGTTTCATTGCGCCAGATTTCGTAACGGATTCAATGATTTTTCTGCGGGTCCGTAGACTCAGAATTCAAGTAATAGCCCATTCCGCAGACTCAGAGTTGGGCTGCTATGGACTCAAGATCACCGGCAGCAGAGCATTGAAATTGTTGTCTGTTTCTTGCTTTCAGACTCAGATTGCATCGAACGGCACAATGGTTGTGTGTCGCGCTCACCACATTCCTGCATTCCGTTCACACCATTCCTGCACTGCTGGGCGATCCGGACGGCCGGTCCTGCTGCGCAAGCGTCCGCGGTCGGCATTCTCAGGGCTGGGCCCTACCGGTCGCCTGGCGCTCTGGCGACGGTCGAACGCCGATGAGCGCCACGTTTGGCTTCTCCTTCCGGATTCAGCCAATATGCTCGGCTACCCAAGGGGTGTGAACTGCCGGGTTTGGCAAAGATAGCATAGTCCAGGGAGGAGCTTCGATCCTCGTCGGCCGCGCGTACGGTCATCCCTCGCCCGCCCCGGCAAGTCATTCCGGATAACCCCCACGGATGCGAAGCCCACGGTTGTCAGGCTCATCGAACATTTGCGAGCATGAACGATTGAGGTTTTGGACAGCATGTGCGCGGGGATAGCCGAAATAGGCGAGTATTCCGTCGCCCAGAAACCTGGCGATAATGCCGTCATAAGTGGCAATGACCCTCGCGCACGCGGTCCGATAGGAACGGATCACCTCCCACATGTCCTCGGGATCGAGGCGCGCCGAAAGCGCGGTCGAGCCCACAAGATCACAGAACATTACAGTGAGGTGGCGTCGCTCGGCATCATGCCGCGGAGCCGGCTCGGCAACCAGTTCTGCTTGATTGAGTTCAGAGATCACGCGCAGCATTTTACGTCGATGGCCGAGCAGGACCCCGAGCCTATCGAAGTCCTGGTCAGTCAGTTCGGCAAGGACACCAAGATCGATCCCGTTCTCGGCAAAACGCAGCGCGTATTGCCCAAGCCCAAGCTTCTCGAGCCAGTCCGCAATCTGTTGCATTGGCACCACCGACTGTCTGGTTGGCGGCCAGCCTAATTTTGGACCACGGTAACAAAAAAATATCCCAATATTTCCCGGATGGCACGTCTTGTTTGCGGCAATTCGGCGCGGCTGGTCCTCGATTTCTTAAAAGGGTGCTCAGTACAAATGTCCGCTACTCGAGCCGCTGATTAAGAGTTCAAAACCAGCGCTTCGCGGTGGAGCCCGGCACGAGGCTGTTGAGTTCGGCTCTCAACTGCGCCTCATTCATTCACGATGAACGTGCAAAATGTAGAATCTGACAAACTCAGCGCGCCTGCTGGCCAGGCTGGTCATAGCTGGCAACAAGCGCCATGGCGTGCTCGATGCGCAAGCTACTACCTGCGCTAACGACAATGAATGTTTGGGAATCGGTCGTTGAAAGCCCTTGGCTATCAATCAGTTCAGCCAGGGAATTGACAAGCGCTTCGGCATCGCCGGTATTTACTAGGCTGTAGTCGATGGAGCCTTGGAACCGCGCGTTCGAACCAACCACGACACCGCTTGGGCAGGATGCAGAAAGATTGAGACCTTCAACTGATACAGAACCCATACTAATCTCCAGCAGCTGACAGCGTATTGAGCGGAAAGTTCAAACCCTGAACTAATGTGGAACTTCAGAATCCTTTTCGAGCGTTCTTGCAGAGCGTTCCAGTACTTTCCTTCGTCATGCGAGAATTCGGGCCTTCGCATTCGCGAATTTACTTAGGCCAGGCGGGCACAAGGCCGTTGTTCCGGCGTTTGACGTCAAATTATTCAAAGTTGGCCGACAGGTCGACGGTCGTGGCCGCCTCCACTTCAACCGACCGCTCGGACGTCGTGTCCGGGTCGCTGACACGCGCGACGCGCCACAAAATGTTGCCGGAGGAGCCGCTGGTATTTTCCTGTACCGCGATCGCAAAAAGCTGATCTTCTGGCAGACGCAGTCCGTCGACGATGAACGGCTGTCCGGCAAGATTCAGATCCCGCACGCTCACGAATAGATCGTCCAAATCCGCGTTATGCAGTTGCACTACTATAGCCATGACCGTCTCCTAAACCTTGTCATTCCGACTGAACATGGTCCAACGCAGCCGCTGACTTTACGCTAATTAAGGGTCGCAAAAATCCGAACCCAATTGCGGGCTGAGCAATTCGCACGGCGAATAGCCTACGACCGCGGTCGATCAGAGTTGCTTCGTGAACGCACTGTCATTTCAAATGCTGAACTAGCTCCAGTCTCCGCTCCTTGAATGCTTTCTCAATTCCTCTAGCCAATAACCTCCAGCAAAGCTGGAGGTTTGATTGGGAACCGCCAAAGGCGGTTTTAAGGATGTTTGGACGATTGATTGGATTTTGGGCTGCTGAAATCTTCAGCTCAAACTGCTCCAATTGCCGATCGGCCAGTTCTTGGTTTCTGATGTAGGCTCGGATCACTTCCTCGTCCCGGCCAACGGTCGTGACAAAGTACCCGCGCGCCCAGAATTTGTGGCCCAGAAAATTCCGCATCTTGCGTTCGACATTCTGCGCGGTAGGGTCGAGGACTGGCGCGCCGGCAGGCCTTTCGACCGCGCCACGTTTCCAGTCCCCTCCGCGTCGCACGCAGCATGCGGATTTCCCGCACTGCGCGCCCCCATTTACTTCACGCCAAGGCTTATGGGACCTATCCGGCTGGGGCAGCTTTCGGTCCGTCGTGTCGCACTCGATAGCCGTTGAACAGCCCGAGAGTGTCGTACAGCCACGCCCTATTCCACCGCTTCCAGCAGAAGCCCTTTCGTTTCTGAGCTTGCGCCAGTTGGCGCCTGACCTTCTTCTCCACCCAATCTTTGATGTAGCTGAAGCACTCACTGGAGTGTCCAACCGCGAAGTAGTTCACCCACCCCCGGAGCTTCGGATTGAGCAGGCTTATTACCCTGCCAATCGGCTGCGACCGGTGTCGGCGAAACACCTCTTTAAGCTCACGCAGAAGCGCCGTCCGCTTTTTGAGCTTGGGCGTGTAATGCGGCCGCATCGCTCCGCGTAGGCTGCGGAGGTAGCGGAAGTCGAACCCCAAGAAACTGAAGCTTTCGCCTCGTTCCAGGTTTACTGTTCGGCTCTTTTCATCATTGATTTCCACCTGCAGCTTGGCGAACTCCTCCCGAAGTCGTTTGGTCACGGCTCCAATCAGCCAGTCATGACGTTTGTAGGCGTCGATCAAGACCACCAGGTCGTCAGCGAATCGCGCGTATTCGACGTGGGTGTACTTGCCGTTGCGGGTGACTTCCCGCGCTCGCTCCAGCATCTTGTCCACCTCATTGAGGTAGAGATTACTGAGCAAGGGCGAGATCACACCGCCCTGCGGAACGCCCTTCTTGCCAGCGGCTTTCAGCATAATCTTCAGCAGATGCATGATGTCCGCGTCATCAACCCGCTGCGCCACTTTCGCCAACAGCCGGTCATGCCGGACATTGTCAAAGTAGGCCCGCAGGTCAAAGTCGAGAACCCGTACCTTCCGTTGGACTATTGCTTCAGCCACTCGCTTGATCGCATCATGTGCTGTCCGCTTGGGACGATATCCAAACGATCCCGGTTGGAAGTCAGCCTCGAACACAGGCTCGAGGATGAGCTTGAGCGCACCTTGCACCACTCTGTCGCGGATCGCCGGAATCGAGAGGACACGGACTTTGCCCCCGTCCTTCGGTATCTCCTGCCTCCGCGCGGGGAGTGGCTGATAGGTACGCCCGGTCAGTTCGTCCCGTAGTTGCTCGAGCAGAGCCTCCACGCCTTGCGCCTCGATGGCCTCGAACGTGACCCCGTCTATTCCCGGTGCTCCATCGTTCTTTTTGGCCATCTCGTACGCAGCGCGCAGCGTCTCCATCTTGCAAACGTGGACGTACAGTCCCCAAAAACGCCAGGACGGTTCAGCCTTCGCCTTGACGTATAGTCTCCGCCTCAGGTCTTGCAAATCGATGGACGCCTTTGTCATCTCGTCCTTGCCTTCCTTATGTTGGAGACATCGCAAATGGCAGGGCCCCTTGGCTCCACGGACATTACTCCGCTTCGTCGCTACTACGGACCCGGCCGCCACCTTCTCGTCTTCGGCCGCCTTCCCGGTGTCGCCGGTTATACGGCCTACCTTGCTCCGGCGATTTCTCCCCGGGACGAGGAAGGCTTCTCCAGTTGCTTGGCATGTCCTTGTCACCGTGCCGTCGCTTCCACCCCGCCGAGATGAACAGTCGTGTCGGTTAGTGTTCGGCTGTTCATGCTGCCTTCGCCCTATGGATGCGGGCTCGGCCCTCGGACTTACTTCTTTTCGAGGCCACAACGCGTTCACTGTTATTACGGCCCGGTGACTCGTTAATCTCCCCCAGGGAGATTTTGTCGATAGGCTTCGTAGGTTCTGTTTCCATTTCCTCCGCTATCCGAACTACGGGGCTCTAACTTCTACCCCGGCAGGACTGTCCCCTGCTGAACATGCTAGCCTTTACTGGACACACATCCATATCGAACTCTTCCCTTTCATGTATCCGATGATCTGCGCCACCGAATATTTGGGAGGTATCGATATCAACATGTGAACGTGATCCGGCATCAAATGTCCTTCCTCGATCCGGCACTCCTTCCGTCGCGCCAGATCGTGAAACACTTGCCCCAGGTGCCGCTTTATCTTGCCGAAAAGAAGCTTCTTGCGGTACTTCGGTGTAAACACGACGTGGTACTTGCACTCCCAGGTCGCGTGATTAAGATGATTGAACTCTGCTTCCATCATGGTCTCCTTGAGGGTTCTTGGCGGTTCCCCAAGGAGACTTCATGACTTCATTCCCGTAGCTGTAAAACTTCCTGTTTTCGCCCCGCCATAGGCGGGGGCTTACCAGGTTTGGTTAGGCCGCCTTTTCGCTGCGATCCCTCTTGGCCTGCGGCCGACGCTCAGGCTCGGGCTGCGTATTGCGGACAGCTTCAGCTAGCATCTCGCGCAGTTCAGCCTTCGTCTTCGGCGGCTCTCGCGTAAAGGTTTTTTGCCATTGGGTCATAGACAGTATGTGGGGATGCCGGAGAGGAAATTAAACCCCGGCTGATAATCCATGTCCGCTTCTGCGCGCATAACGGACTGCCGGCTCAACCGGTCGACGCAACACAAGCGTTAAATCTCTCTGCTGGGGTTTCAAATTGCAAGGTCTCACGTGGTCGTTCGTTTATCCCCGCTGCGCGACCTCGCCCAAGTGATGGCGCATGTGCACGTGTGCACGGACAGGAAATCGAAGAACTGGACGCGCCACCGTTCGATTCATAAGGCCCGCCGGCACGACCGGCGGGCTTCCCGTGCAACTGTTATGGCATCTCGAAGGCATACCGATTCACCTTGCCGCTGCCGCCAAATCGCGCAATGGCCCGCGCGGTGTCGGAGCCTTGGCGTTCCTCAAACGACCGGAGTGGTCCCGCGATGGATAGCTTGGCGGAGATCGCCTCCCCCTCACCGCGTTGATTGCATTTCGTTTTGCGGTCGAGCTTTGAAAAGCTACGGTCGAAATCCACGGTCCCGCACCAACTGACTGCTCGCCAATGGTTGGTCGGTCGTATGGCGATGTCCAGGATGGGTCAAACGCTTCATTTTGACGGTGCGCCTGTCACTTCCGGTTCGCCCCTACAAGCGGACGTTTTCAGCGTCCGTCGGCATGTCTCAAACCTGCACAGGAGCGGAATTGATCCGCATCAACCTTCCAGCTCAGTGTCTCTGGCATGCTTAGTTAGCAGACCCTCCTGCTGCGCCTTTGGAATGTGAGATTGCAAGGATCGGCATGTGATCGAACCGCGCAACCGCGTTGTTCAACTCCGGCGCTACGGCGGTCCCGAGGAGCTGGAGGTCGTCGACGCTCGCCTACCGACGGCTGGTCCGGGCGAGGTGCGGGTCCGGGTGCCCATGGCACGCAGTCGGCGTCTGACGACCGCACCGTAGATGCGATCACGGTCCCGGATCATGTAGCGCGGAGCCTCGTTCCAGGGGAATGCCTCCGTGATTTGACGCGCGACCCATTCGGCGGTTGGATGTGCCGTGACGTTGATCCAGATGAGCTCTCTGCGGCCGAGCCGGACGATGACGAAAGCATAGAGCAGGTCGAAACCGATGGTCGAAACAACTAACAGGTCCATGGCGGCAATGTCCGGCGCGTGGTTATGCAAGAAGGTCCGCCATCCCTGGCTGGGTGGCCCTCGCCGTTTGATCATGTACTTGTCAACGCTCGACTGCGCGACCTCAAACCCAAGCTTGAGCAGTTCGCCATGAATACGCGGTGCTCCCCAAAGCTGATTTTCGACGCTCATCCGCCGGATCAGCGCGCGCAGCTCCGTCTCGATTTGTGGCCGCCCTCCCCGTGGACGAGACTTCCAACGCCAGTAGCGCTGAAAGCCGCCCCGGTGCCAACACACGAGCGTCTCGGCCCGGACGATTGTGAGAACCTTCAGGATTGCTGGAAACCAGCGATACAGCTGGATAAAGAACCAGCGATCATGGTTCGTGAGCCGGACGCGACCATGCGGCCTGCGCTTCAAGACAATCAACTGATG
Organism: Bradyrhizobium erythrophlei; assembly: GCA_900129675.1. Classification (GTDB taxonomy): domain Bacteria; phylum Pseudomonadota; class Alphaproteobacteria; order Rhizobiales; family Xanthobacteraceae; genus Bradyrhizobium; species Bradyrhizobium erythrophlei_A. Next base: position 7,615,880 of record FSRD01000001.1, read on the forward strand.
TCGAAGCACCGCGTTCTCAGCTTCAAGCTGCAACTTCGACTTGAATGGCGAGGCCAGGACGGCCAGAACGAAACAGAACAGCCCGATCATTCCGCCAGCTTAAGCGATTCCATCACCATCAACTCGGATTAGGTTTTCGGTACACACAGCGCGTTCGCGTCAATGCGCTGGGCATCGGATAGATCGATCGGACTGATGGAAACCATCTCCATCGTTGAACTGCGCGGCGCTGCCGCCGGCACCATGATCATGGTGGCAACACGGCGGAACACGGCGAATGACAATCCTTCGATCATCTCCTCATCGGTGATGACCTCGTAGGCGCCCGCAGGCAGCAAGCGATCGATGCCCTTGATCCGGAAAGGGTGTTTGAAGGTGATGGTTTCCCGCCGCGAGCGCATGGTCATGCCCGGCTGTCTTTTCGCAAACCGTTCTACGCCGGTGCTCTAGTTGTGCACGCATTCAGCGTGCGCTCTTTCAGCCCGATTAGCTATCTCTTTCCCGCGGGACCGGCGTCGTCAGGTCGAATAACCATCGGCTTGCCTTCCGCTTCCTCCAGCGTAAGGAGCCAATTCAGCATATATTGTGATCTACTCCCCTAAAACACCCCCGGTTTTGAGTAAAGTCCGTTCTCCCTGGAGACACTATCACGGACGTTGTCGAATCGACACCAAGGGCCAAATTGGAAATGAGCAGGATGAGTCCTCCACCAAGAGGGCAGCCCTGCCGGGGCAGCCGGGATAATCGTCAGAGTGCGACCGTTTCCTCGACTACATGTTTCAGTGGCGTCACCTCAGCGGACAGGGGCATTCGCAGTTTGAGCTTGCCACCCTTCACCTCTCCGCTACGCACCAGGTTCTCAATTTCACGCTGCGATGTAACTCTGACGAGCATGTTCTCGCCCTCCTAGCAGCAGTCCACGGGGCACACGATTTTGCAGCGAATACAGCTCTCGTTGACAACGAAGGTCAATTAAGCGTCCTTTCAGCAGGCCGCAGCGGTGAACTCATTCACGGTGTCCGTCCGTCCTCGCGGTGCTTGTTCATCGGTTGAAAATGGACGCACAGAAGATCTACGTCCGCTGGCCGAATCGGAACAGCGAGGAGCAGGCATTCAGCGGCCGACGGGCCCGTGCTCGGCAGGTTGCCGCACATCTCTCTGCCGAAGTACGTGCAGTCCGGGCAAACACCGAAGCGCCGATGGGCCCCACTCGTAGCTAGAGTGGACAGCACCTGGTGCAGGGCGCGACGCATCGCAGTTCGCTCTGTCGCGTCGAGCGAATCCACAGCGCGCACCAGAACCTCGAACGGATCGCGTGCTAGCGCTTTTTTGCCCTTGCTCGTCAGTCGCAGACTTACGCTTCGCCCGTCCGTCTTGAATGGCTGTCGGACCAAGTACCCACCCGCTTCAAGCGCCTTAATGGCTTGTGTTGCGGTGCCACGGGTTGTCGCTTGAAATTCCGCGAAGGCCGACGGGGTCCGCGAGAACGGGTTGGCACGGGCGAAGAAGCGGAGCGCCATCCATTGGGCCGGACTGAGCTCGCCGTCATAGCCCTCAGCTTGTACGAGCCGTCCCACCTGCAGCAGGAGCTCTGCCGTTTCGCGCGCTGACATGCTTGCCTCTTCGAGATATAATAGCGTTTCGAAATTAACTTGACAACTAACTGATCGGGTGCAGATAATTTTGTTTCGAAACTAGTTTGAGGGCTTGATCATGGCCCGCAACGCGGCCCTGCCGATCCTTACGGCCGAACCCGGCCTCACCCATTTTCTTGAGGAAATCCGGCGGTTCCCGATGTTGGAGCCCCAGGAAGAATACATGCTAGCCAAGCGCTGGCGCGAGCACGGCGATCGCGACGCGGCGCACAAGCTGGTCACCAGCCATCTGCGGCTCGTGACCAAGATCGCCAGGGACTATCGCGGCTACGGCCTGCCGATCTCCGAGGCGATCTCCGAGGGCAATGTCGGCCTGATGCAGGCGGTCGAGCGCTTCGAGCCCGAGAAGGGCTTCCGGTTCGCCACCTACGCCGTGTGGTGGATCAAGGCGGCGATCCAGCAATATATCCTGCGCTCGTGGTCGCTGGTGAAGATGGGTACCTCGGCCAACCAGAAGAAGGTGTTCTTCAACCTGCGCAAGGCCCAGAGCAAAATCTCCGTATTCAACGATGGCGATATGCGGCCGGACCAGGTGAAGATCATCGCCCGGCGGATCGGCGTCACCGAAACGGACGTGATTTACATGAACCGGCGGCTCGGCGGCGACGCCTCGCTCAACGCCGCGATCCGCGAGGACGGCGATTCCGGCGAGTGGCAAGACCGGCTGGTGGACGACTCCCCGGACCAGGAGACGACGCTCGCCGCGAGCGAGGAGTTCGATAACCGCCGCAAGACGCTGTCCGATGCGCTCACCGTGCTCAACAAGCGCGAGCGGCGCATCTTCGAGACGCGTCGGCTCGCCGAGGAACAGATCACGCTCGTGGAGCTGGCTGAGGAATTTGGCGTCTCGCGCGAGCGCGTGCGCCAGATCGAGGTGAGCGCCTTCGCGAAGGTGCAGAACGCAGTGAAGCACCGCGTCGCGGCGGTGGCAACCCCGGCGCCTCTGCAGGTGCGTTAGCTTCCAACCCTCTCCCGTGGCGGGAGAAACTGACGGTGGACGTGTCGCTATGGGTACGTTTTACGACAACCGAACGACGCGAGAGGGGCGCCGCTCACCGGGTGCTGATCGAGCCCTCGCTCGACGATCCATGCACGGCACTTTGTGTCATCGATCGGGCGCCTAAGCCACGCGCTGCAGATGGAACGTTATCCGACGTTTCATAATGAAGTCGGGGTGCCGATCGTGCGCATTGGCTGCCGCGAGTTCAAGTGCATCGGGGATAAACCGCCGCAAGATCACCCACACATCTACCTCAAGATGGTCCATGCCAGTGAGATCGTCTGCCCCTATTGCTCTACGCTATTCCGCTTCGATCCGAGCTTGGGCGCATACGAAGCTGATCCGGCAGATTGTGCTTACGGTAATAGGGACTGAGTTGAAAAGCAGCAAACGCTGGTTCCTTCGTCATGCCGGCCGCAGCCAACCAGCGCCAGGCGCCATCGTCCCGCAGTCTCGGCGCGGTTCATGATGGCCACGAACGATCCGAATTCGGCAGGATGCAAGCGTCGCGACGGCCAAACCAGCGATAGCGGTTGCGCGCGACCAAGTCATAGATCGCGTCGCGGATCACACGTGGGATGAATTGGAAGATCCATGTCCACTGCCAGCGCGGAAGCTCGCGCGCAATGCGCAGCACGGCTTCGGATTCTACATAGGCCTGGCCGCTCGCCAAGAAGGCAAAGGAATCCGGGTGATCAGGATCGATGCCGATCTGCTCAGCGAGCGGACGTCCCTCGGCCAACTGGATCGGAACGAAGCGAAAATAGCCGTGGCGATCACGTTTGCTCACGAAGCGGCAGCCGCGAGAGCATAGGACGCATACGCCGTCGAACAGGATCAGGCCGTGCGGCGAGTTGATGCCGCCAGGACTTTTTGGGTCAACGACGATTGACTGCTCCGCCTGCATGGAACAAGCAAACACCCGCGGGACGGCCGGCGCAACAGGGGTGGTCGTCCCTTAGAGCCTTTCTCGAAGTGGCTGCCGACATCACTGATGACCGAGCACTGGGCGGCAACCTCCGCCTCATTCGATCACCTCGCCGACGCTGCGCTCGCCCACGCCAACGCGGTGATCGAATGACCGGGTCCGTGAGGTCGATATCCCGATTCCGATGCCGACGCGCGCGGGCGTGGCCATTGCCCAAACGCTTATCGCGTCGGTCTATGGAAGATGGGCGCTGGTAGATTAGTGCGCTCATGCAGCCCTCGCTTGTAGGGGGCCGGATAAACCACCATATGTTAGTCTCACCCCCGTCTGAGGACCATTCTCATGGTTGTTGCTGGCGGCGATTACGTCCATTTCGTTGTGGAGTACGGCGGCAAAATCGAAAAGTGCCGGGTAACGGAGACTGCCCTTCTGAACAGAGAGCGTATGAGCAGAAAGGACGCAGGCCATGTACAGCTGATCGCTATCTTTGTAAGGCACCGAGCCGAGATCGAACATCTCGCTCTCGCGAAGTTGCAGCGGGAGGGGCACTCTGACCGCGGTGTTGTAGTGACCACTGAGGATCTGAACCCTTGATGCAGGCTGGCTGTTCGACGCCCTCGCTTGCGCAAGCGACGACGTGGCCACTAGCTGTTGAGCGGCGATGACGTGAAAACGGAGAAGCCGTATGAACAAGACGCGGATATCGATAGAAGAACTAAGAACTGAAGCAAGTCGCTCTCAGGGAAATCCGCACTTACCCTGGATGCGAGGGTGTATCCGCCGTCGGCATTTATCCCGTCACAGATGAGGTGGTCGAAAGCAATTGGTCTGTCCAAGTCGTAAGCGGCGAAGGCGTTGACCCCAAGGCACAAACCGCGCTGCGATTTAGGCCAAGCACAAGTTTCGTCACGAATACAATCTGTTGACAGGTTAGGCCACTCATGTCGGCATCAAGCGCCTTAGTTCTTTCTGGGCGGCGGTTCGTTCTCTACTTCCTCTGCCAGTAGCTTTAAAAGCTTCTCCTGCCGCGCGTCAGCTTTCGCTGCCGCTGCTTCCGATGCAGCAACGAGACTGCGATAGAGCTTAAGGTTTTGCCGGCGAATGAAAAATTGATGTTCCATAGCTACCTCCTCTGAGGGCATGGACCGAAGCGCATCGTGCGCTTAAGAATGGAGGATGGGACGTGTCGAGCACGTATGTCTGCCGGAACGATCGAGGAAGACGACGACAAGCTGGGGCAAGCCGTCACCAACATGGCACTGACATCGCTCAAGCGGTTAGTTGGGCGGCAAGCAGTCATTACGACGGGCACAAGCCGGGATGCCGCTTGCCGGCGCTTACGGCGTTGTAAATACGGTCAGCCTCTACGTCGAGCACGGACAGGAGACTTTTCATGCCATTCACGTCGAGGCGAGCAGTTCGTTTTCATTAGCGTTGCGGATCTCTTTGTTAGCCGCCGCTCTGCTCGCCGCTCTGGTTTGGATTTTGCGCCTGTTGGTCAGGCGTCTGATTCGGGTTCTGGCCGGACTTAGCGGACTAATCGCCCTGTCGATTTTGCTGACCATACTTGTTGGGATCATTCTGTTTGTCATCCCGTCTCCCTAATGGTCGGGAACATATGACAACCGAGCATACGGAGGTTCGTTCCGGCAAATCAAAAAGAAAGCCCATCAATTCAAATGTGGCAGACCACGTGCTAATTATCGCGACCTTTGCCTTCAGTTACCCCCTCGTGCTAAGCGACACGTCCAACATATGCATATGCGCTTTTACTGTTGTCGCACCCGGAGTGCGATTCAATGCCTTTGCGATTTCCGTAGCGCCGGCTTTTTGCGTTGCTAGAAACTTTAGTTGACCGATATCCGTTGCGGTCCAGGGCGGGAACTTCGTTTTTCCTTAGCCAACCCAGCATCGCCGCGTTCACCTCTCGCGCCTAGCCGGGTCTCGTGTGTGATCGTCCCGCCGTCATCCGGATTATTTAGAGGCTGAAAACCGGGCTTGGGCAACTATCTCACGCAGTAAGCCTGTTAGGAACGCTGTCCAAATTGGTCGCGACGCCGCCACCAGCTGCGCGCGACACGAACGCTTGCCGATTCATCGAGCGATGGAGCGCAGGTTTTGGGCGATAGCCCGAGCTTCGACTCGTCTTACGCGCCGCGCAGTCAAGTCGCCGAGCCCCAGAATGTGCTCAGGCGCGCTCCCGCCGCAATTGCTTCAGTTGAATTAGTGCAACCGGAACACGCCGTCGATAGCGTGCAGCTCGGCAGGCTTGATGAGTTTCGAGTGCGCAACGGTAACTGCGAACAGGGGTCCTTCGAGCTTTGTTTCCCAGAACGCGAGGAAATCCTTTAGCGCCGGGAAATTTGGAAACATATCGTAGTCCTGCCAGACGTAAGTTTGCAGCAACCAGCGACGATCCGGACGGCGATAAACGATTTCCGCTGTCGTCAGTCCGTAGCCCAAGACCCGCTTCCTGAAATCCTTGGAAACCGCATCTTTCTCGACCATTGCAACCTCCAGCCCAAGCTGAAAAAGCAATGCATGATTCTCGCGCCAAAAATGAAAACGTTCAATAGGTCATAGTAATCAACGCGCTAGCAGCATGTTACTTCGCCTGCTAGCAAGCGCCCCCGATCGCCCCTCTTCTAGAAACTCAAGTCGCAGTCAAACATCGTGGGCCGAAGCCCTTGCGCCCCCGCGCCACAGGCTTATGTGAAGAGCGCCTAGCACTCGTTCATCGCGACTGCCAATCCAGAAATAATCACAAAAGCCAAGGAGGATCGCATGAAATTCCGTCCGCTCCACGACCGCGTCGTGGTCAAACGCATCGATGCCGAAGACAAAACCGCAGGCGGCATCATCATTCCGGACAGTGCCAAGGAAAAGCCCTCGCAGGGCGAAATCGTCGCCGTCGGCCCGGGTGGCCGTGACGAAGCCGGCAAGCTGATCCCGATCGATCTCAAGGTTGGCGACCGCGTGCTGTTCGGCAAATGGTCCGGCACCGAGGTCAAGCTCGATGGTCAGGAACTGCTGATCATGAAGGAAAGCGACATCATGGGCGTCCTCACCGACGTTCCCGCCGCCAAGAAGAAGGCCGCTTAAGCGCTTTAGCCCGTTCCCTCATCCTGAGGAGCCGGCGCAGCCGGCGTCTCGAAGGAAGAGGCCTGCAATCCAAATCTCATCCCTCAGGAATCCGCCCAGTCGCGCGGACCTCGGGATCTGGGAATACGGAGATCATTATGTCAGCCAAAGAAGTCAAATTCGGCGTCGACGCCCGCGACAGGATGCTGCGCGGCGTCGAAATTCTCAACAACGCGGTGAAGGTCACGCTCGGTCCGAAGGGCCGCAACGTCGTGCTCGACAAGTCGTTCGGCGCCCCCCGCATCACCAAGGACGGCGTCACCGTCGCCAAGGAAATCGAGCTTGAAGAAAAGTTCGAGAACATGGGCGCACAGATGGTGCGCGAAGTCGCCTCCAAGGCGGCCGATGCTGCCGGCGACGGCACCACCACCGCGACCGTGCTGGCCGCGGCCATTGTGCGCGAAGGCGCCAAGGCGGTTGCCGCCGGCATGAATCCGATGGATCTGAAACGCGGTATCGACCTGGCGGTGGACGCCGTGGTCGCCGACCTCGTCAAGAACTCCAAGAAGGTCACCTCCAACGAGGAGATCGCCCAGGTCGGCACCATCTCGGCCAACGGTGACGCGGAGATCGGCAAGTTCCTCTCCGACGCCATGAAGAAGGTCGGTAACGAGGGCGTCATCACGGTGGAAGAAGCCAAGTCGCTCGAGACCGAACTCGAGGTCGTCGAAGGCATGCAGTTCGACCGCGGCTACATCTCGCCCTACTTCGTCACCAACGCCGACAAGATGCGCGTTGAAATGGACGATGCCTACATCCTGGTCTACGAGAAGAAGCTCTCCAGCCTGAACGAACTGCTTCCGCTCCTGGAAGCGATCGTGCAGACCGGCAAGCCGCTGGTCATCGTCGCCGAAGACGTCGAAGGCGAGGCCTTGGCCACGCTCGTTGTGAACCGTCTCCGCGGTGGTCTGAAGGTTGCCGCCGTCAAGGCTCCGGGCTTCGGCGATCGCCGCAAGGCCATGCTGCAGGACATCGCGGTTCTGACCGGCGGTCAGGCGATCTCGGAAGATCTCGGCATCAAGCTCGAGAACGTCACGCTGCAGATGCTCGGCCGCGCCAAGAAGGTGATGATCGACAAGGAGAACACCACCATCGTCAACGGCGCCGGCAAGAAGGCCGACATCGAGGCCCGCGTTACCCAGATCAAGGCGCAGATCGAGGAAACCACCTCGGACTACGACCGTGAGAAGCTGCAGGAGCGTCTGGCCAAGCTCGCCGGCGGCGTCGCGGTGATCCGCGTCGGCGGCGCGACCGAGGTCGAGGTGAAGGAGCGCAAGGACCGCGTGGATGACGCGATGCATGCGACCCGCGCCGCGGTCGAGGAAGGCATCGTGCCGGGCGGCGGCGTCGCCCTGCTGCGTGCCTCCCTGCATCTCAAGGGGCTGCGTACCAGGAACGATGACCAGAAGACCGGCGTCGATATCGTCCGCAAGGCGCTGTCCGCGCCGGCCCGCCAGATCGCGGTCAACGCCGGCGAAGACGGCTCCGTCATCGTCGGCAAGATCCTCGAAAAGGAGCAGTACGCCTACGGCTTCGACTCGCAGACCGGCGAATACGGCAACCTGGTCACCAAGGGCATCATCGACCCGACCAAGGTGGTTCGCGTCGCGATCCAGAACGCGGCTTCCGTTGCGGCGCTGCTGATCACCACCGAAGCCATGGTGGCCGAAGTGCCGAAGAGGAACGCCGGCGCCGGCATGCCTGCGGGTGGCGGCGGCATGGGCGGCATGGGTGGCATGGACTTCTAAGTCCAACCATTCAGAGCACAACAATAAGAAAGGCCCGGCAGCGATGCCGAGCCTTTCTGCATTAGCTACACGTCCATCTCGACGACGATAGCTGCATGGAGGTGACCGCTCTCAAGGGATCGAGCGGAGACGTGCAGCACTTCGCCGATCGTATTATCGTCGAGCGTGGCGTCCGCTATGGCCGCGTGGCAATGATCCCAACCTCGGCTAAGACGAAGCGCCGCCCGAACGCACACTTGACGAGCGAGACGCCGGTGGTCGCATGTCCGTTAATGGGATGGTCCGGCCGTGCTCCCGCCCAGCCAGCCCCGACAAATAAGTTGCAACCAGCCTCGTTATTCGGCGAAGCGTCACTATCTATTCCAAATCACCGCGCGCTTCCCCGGCTGTCATCGGTGACTGAGAGCATTGCGCTCCCGCCGCGACCAAAAGGCGGCCGATATGTCCAATATCCACAAATTCAGTGTTCGCGAGTGGTTCGTACCGCCGGTATTGCTGCCGATCTTTTTTGTGCTGCTGATCGCCGCCGCGATGCTCATTCAATGGTAGTCCACCTCGGCGGACAGGCGCAGCCGGCTCACGCAAACAGCTCGTTCGCCCCGACGAAACGAACCCGGCCATCGTTGGCTAAGGAGCTGGACGCCAGAGCAGTGGCCGCCCTGGATGAAGTTCGCGGGATACCGCCGGGAGATCAGCGCACGGAGGCGATGAACAAGGCAATGATCCTGCGAAATGCCGCTGAAATGCACGAGCATTTCTTCAGCAAGAGCGGCGCGCCAGCCCAATGACGGCCGTTCAGCGTGACTTCCTTCCCGATCGACCGTTATCGTTCATGCGTTCCAGTCGTCGTTCTCATCGTCGAGGACGAGATGAACCTTGGCACGCTCTGTGCCGACAGATAGCTACCGGAGGATTGCAATGTCCGGATCTGATACAACGCCGCCAGGCATTATTCGGCCTGGCGGCGCTGTGCGTTCTGGAGCGTCCTAATTCCGGACTCTTGAGCCTCCACAGCCATCGGTAGCTGTGCCTCGAGCACGCGCGGCAGCCCAAGTCACCAGCTTTTCGGTGCGCGATCAACCTCAGTCGAATGCGGATGGAAGCTCGCCCTTACGAAAGATGACGGCCGGCTCGTCGTCATAGTCACCCATTTCGGGATCGCCGGTGGATGAGAAGGCGATGACGCCCAGCTTGCTCAATGCCAGTCTCTCTGCCGTTCGAAGGGCGCCCGTTGCCGTTTTGCAGGCGATCGGAACATCGGCTTTCAGGCTTCCTCCCCAGCCGGCGATGAAGGCCTGGACGAAGTAGCTTGTTTCGCGAGCCATGGGCTTCTCCTTGGGCCTCCCGTCGGGGCCTCTCCCTTGAGCGTGCAGGTCACGCCGGGAGGTTCCGATTCAGGACATCGACTGCAGCAGCGCTGAAACCTTGATGGTCGCGAAATTGGAGAAGGTGTCCGATACGGCGTACGGCAAAATGAGCTGATCGTTGTGCGTCATCGCCCCACAGGTGTAGACCACGTTGGGAACGTATCCTTCGCGTTCGCCTGGCTCGGGCCGCAACAAGGGTTCGCTCGAACGCGCCAGCACCCTGGACGGGTCGCGCTTGTCGAGCAGCACGGCGCCGATCGAATATTTCCGGACCGGGCCGACGCCGTGCGTCAGCAGCAGCCAGCCTTCGTCCAGTTCGATCGGTGATCCGCAGTTGCCGATCTGCACGAACTCCCAGGGAAATTGCGGCTTCAGGATCGCCTGACCGCCTTCCCACCTGTACAGGTCGTCCGAATAGACCAGATAGAGGTTCTCGTTGTCCTGTCGCGCGATCATGGCGTACTTGCCGTCGATCCTGCGCGGGAACAGCGCCATGCCCTTGTTGCGGGCGGCGGCTCCACGCAGGGGCGACATTCGAAATGATAGGAAGTCGCTCGTCTCGATCAATTCCGATCGAATCGCCGTGCCCTTGTAGGCGGTATAGGTTGCATAATAGGTCGTCCGTCCGCCATCGCTGAATTCGACGAAGCGGGCGTCTTCGATGCCGTTGGACTGGGATTCCGTGACCGGAAAGATAACGCGTTCGCTGATATCCTGCTCCGACCTGAAGATGACCTCGACTTCGTCGCCGATCGGTCCGGGTGCCCGATATCCGATCCGGGGACTCGAGGCGAGCCGAGCCGTCGGATCGACCGCAATGCTGCCGCCGGCCGCGACGGTGCCGGCGCGAAACGTCAGCGACGAAACATGTCCTTCGCCGACGGCACGGAGGCTGAGAATGAAGCGCAGGCCGCTTGGCGGGGCCCCCGACTGGTCGGGGTGCGGAACGATGCTGGGATTGAACAGCGCTGATGCTTCGAACGAATACTCGTGCATGAAATAGGCGCCGATGAGCTGGCGCTGGATTTCGGAGAAAGTACCGTGCGCCGCGAGCGCCTCCTCCATTTCGTCGGCGCGGAGTTCGAACGTCTCCAGTAGATTTCGATGCCGGCCCTCGAAATTTTCCAGTACGTCCGCCAGTTGGGCGGCCGCTGCCTTCGTATCGAGCGCGAGCACGCGCTCGACGATATGGTTGGCGCGCGTCTTGTCGGTCGGGTTGAGATCGCGCGGTTCAGTCGCCGGCTTGAACGGGCGCACGATCACGCGGGCGGGATCGGGACGCAGATAGAGAGCCTGTCGATTGAGAAAAGTGACTTGCAACGAGGTGCCCTTTGTTCGCCTGAGCGAATGCTGGATCAAGCGCCGATGGCGCGAAGCGCCACGGGATTTGTCGGGTTGACATTGACGCGCGCAAGCTGACGGATCTCAGCCAGCGCCAGCAGATAGGACACCACCGACTCGCCCCCGCAATTCTCATTAGCACGATCGGGATGCAATCCATCGCGGCAACTGCCGGTCTCGGGATCGGCGAGCGCAACCGACAGGTCGTTGCTGCCGAGAAACCAGGAGAAAACCCTGGCCGCGGTCGTCTTCCATCCGGCATCGTGGTCCGCGCGGCGCGCGGCCAAACAGGCCGCAATTGTCGCGGTGGCTTCCAGAGGCTGTTGATCAAAGGCGTGAGGAGGCTTCCGCAGTTCGCCGAAACCGGCCGTGCCGACGGGACGGAAATGGCCCGCCGAAGTCGTTTGTTGTGTCATCAACCAACGCAGGGATCTCAGCCCGGCGTCGACATAGACGGGTGTTTGCGTCGCCAAACCTGTGACGATCAAGGCCTGCGGCAAGCGCGCATTATCGTAGGCGAGGCCTTCCTCGAACCACTGCCAGTCCGGTGTTTCGACCGATGCCAGGCCGGACAGGAGCCTTTCGGCAAGAACCCGACGGATATGCTGGGCGCGGCGATCACCGGGAACCACTGCGCAGTAGGCGTCGAGACCCAGCAGGGTGAAGGCCGATGCGCGGGGGGAACGAAAGCTCTCCACGGCAGGCAGCGCCTGGGCGAACAAGGTGCGCGCCCATCGACGCCGCGACGGGCTGGCATCATTCCGCGTGCACTCGCCCAGCGCCCACAACGTTCGGCCGTGGCTGTCTGCGGAGCCGCTGTCTTCAAGCCAAGTCCGGTTAAAACCCATGAAGTTGCGAAATCTTCCCGTATCGGGATTCCACGCGTGCTGCACAAAAGCGGCAAAGCGCGCAGTCAGCGCGTCCGAAATGGGCCGCTCGCCCGGTTCATTGAGCGCGCAAGCCAATAGCAAGGCGCGGGCATTGTCATCCACGCAATAGCCGTGCGCGCGATCGGGTACCGAATGCACGGCGTGCTGGAACAGGCCGGTATCGTCGCACATCGACAGAAAGTGCTCCAACCGCATGTCGGGCGCCGCCGCAGGACTGCGCGGCGCGATCGTGTCCGGCGCGGCGCGCGCGATCAGCTTCAGCCGGTGGCCCTGCCCCGCATGCTCGAATACGGTCATGTAACGCTCGGCGGTGCGCTCCCATGTCATCGACCGGCTGGCGGCATAGGCCCGCTCGCGCATCAGCTGCCGGCGGGGGTCGTCGGTGAGCAATTCCGCGATTGCGTTGCCGATCCCCGGCGCGTCGCCAAAGGAAACGAGAACGCCGCGCCCATCGGCCAGCAACTCACGCGCATGCCAATAGGGCGTCGAGACGACCGGTTTGCCGAGGCCGAAGCTGTAGGCCAGCGTACCCGAGGTCATCTGCGCTTCGTTGAGATAGGGCGTGACGTAAACGTCGCACATTGAAATGAACTCGAGCAGCGTGGCCTGATCAACGAACTGGTCGAGAAATACGACGTGATCTTCGACGCCGAGTTCGTGCACGCGTGCCGTCAGGCTCTCGCGATAGGCTTCGCCCTGATCGCGGACCAGATTTGGATGCGTCGCGCCGAGCACGACATAGACCGCATCCAGTCGTCGTTTCAGGATCGTAGGCATGGCGTCGATCATGACCTCGATGCCCTTGCTGGGCGACAACAGCCCGAATGTCAGAATGACGGAGCGGCCGCTGAATCCTAATCTTGCCTTTGCTGCGTCCGGGGCGACAAATGGAAAGTCGGGGATGCCATGGGCAATGACCTCGATCTTCTCGTGCGGCACCCGATAGACACTGTGCAGCAGCTCACGGGCCTTGTCGGCCATCACGACGACCTTCGCGGACGCCTCGACGATACGCTCCATCATCGTGCGCTGGATCGGCGTGGGCTTTTCCAGCACGGTGTGCAGCGTCGTGACAATCGGCATCGTAAGCCGGGACAGTAGCTCGAGGATATGGGCCCCGGCTTCGCCGCCGAAAATTCCGAATTCGTGCTGCAGGCAGACGATGTCGAACCGGCCGGCGTTCAGAAACGCGGCGGCGCCAACATACTCTTCAAGGGTGTCATCCTTGATCTGCAGGGCGACCGAAGCAGGATAGTCATAGGTCTGATCGCGGTCGGTCATCGCCACGACGCTGGTCTGCAGGTTTGGTCCTGAATTCGAGATCGCGCGTTGCAGGTCGGTCGTGAATGTTGCGATGCCGCAGCGACGAGGCAACGAATTGCCGATCAGCGCAATCCTGCGGGGCGGCGTCACGTACGCGCCTCTGCCAGGGCTGTCCATTTCGGATCATCGGGCGCGGCTGGTTGAATGAGTCGAGTCAAAGGCTCGCAGAGCCGCTGCAAAAGCGAATCGATTGGCCGGGCCGCCGGATACGCAATCAGGGCGGTCAAGCCATTGGTGCCAACCTCGATGCTGCCACGGCCACCGCCAACGAACATCGCCTGCCCGATCGATACCGTGGCCAATCCGATCGCCGCATAGCCGTCGAGAACAAGAACCCACGTCTCGGGTTCCGCAACCAGCGCCCAGCTTGAAGCCTCCTCCAGGTCAACGCGCTCGAGCACAAAATGCCGGCTCGCGACGAGGACCGTCCGTTCATCCGTGAGGCGGGTCGGTTTGACTGGAGATCGAAGCGGCCACGCGTTGGCAACGGCTACGCCATTGTCGATGTGCAATTCACGCGCTCTGCCATAGTCGAACAGGCGGAACGTGGTGTCGCTGCGCTGCGGAATTTCGGCCAGCACGATGCCGGCGCCGAGAGCGTGGATGGTGCCGGCCGGGACGAAGATGACATCGCCTTTCGCAACTGGACGCCATTGAACCAGTTCGACGATCGAGCCGTTCGTGATCGACGCCCGCAATTCCTGTGGCGTTACCCGGCGCTTCAAACCAATGCCGATCTGCGCGCCCGGTTTCGCCGAGATGATGTACCATGCCTCGCTCTTGCCGTTCGGCATTCCCATCGCGCGCGCGAACGTATCGTCCGGATGGACCTGAATCGACAATGGCTCGCTGGTGAACAGCAGCTTCATTAGCAAGGCCGGCACCGGAGCATTTTCTGCGTCGGCCCGCTCGAACCACAGCTCTCCTACGGCGTCACCTGTACCGTCGATGCTGCTCCATGGTTGGAGATCGCTGACGCCCCAGGGCTTGTGCATGGCCCGCACGGAGGCGTGTTCGATGGGCATAGGTTGTCCTGACGCGTGACGCGCACGCCGGAGCGACGTGCCGTTGCTCGATCTCGTCGATTACGATTTATGTGGCTAAGGCGTCGCGTCCCCGGACACGCCTTCTTGCAGGAAGCCGGTGATGCTATCGCTCATATGGATACTCGGGCGCCCTATAGCAAGCTTCGCGCGATGCGCGCGGTCGATATCGTGGAAACAGTGCTTACAGCCTTGCTGTGAATCGGCGTGGGGTCCCGACGCCGATCGGCACGCCAAGCTATTGATCCACCTAGCCGTTGAGGGGTCAACTTCGAACGCTTATTCACACTGAAAGTGTTCCAACGCAAAAAACAAGACGAGGGCCAAAGCGCCAGAGCCTCCGACTGTCCAGCCGGCCCAAGATCCCGATTCTTCCGCCGAATCTGGACGACATTCACATGACAAATCTCGTCCTGCAGGTGCGCTTCAAAGGCGCGATTGCGCCGATCGACATCGAGGCTCTCTCCTTCACGCCTGCGTCGGGGGGCCGCCCTCGACGGCGGCGGAGCCCATCTCGACGCCGACGGCGTCGCCATCACACGGTGGGCGAACGGGAGCAGTTGGCTCGGGATCGTTAACGGCCCGGCCGGAGCCGCCCCTTCGGGTGACTGGCGGCTCCGGTTCACGGCCGCGGCAGAGCCGCAGTTCACCACAGACGTCATCGAGGACATTCTCTTCGCCGTCTCCTTCGACGGACGCGTCCCCGCTTGGCCATGAGTTGGTCGAAGATCATGAAGCCGCTGAGCTACCGACGGGACTCGGATCTCGATAGGCATATATGCCCGGGACTCAAAGCTGACCTAAACCGGACTCATAATAAGATTTGCTTATAGCATTGCTATCGTTGAACTTTTAGCCCTCGCCAGACTCGTAATTCAACTTAGGGCTCAATGGTCTGTGCCCTAAAGGCTGAATCGAGGGCGCCGTCGCGGAGTTGGTAGGAATTAGGGTTGGCGTAGTCTCCGGGGTGATGAACCTCGAATCATCCGGCGTTGAAGCGCCGGACTGGAGACCACGCCATGAACAAGTCTATCACGACGCCTGAATCCTTGCAGCCTGCGACCGAGCTGGCTGTTGATCTTTTCGACAACTGGTTTGACCCGATCGAGACCGAGGTGCGGGCTCGATCGCGGCAGTTCATCGAAGAACTGATCCGGAGCGAACTCGATGCTGCGCTGTCACGGCCGCGTTACGGACGCAGCCAGATGGCCGGCAATGAAGCAAAAGCTGGCGTCACGGGCCATCGCCACGGCAGCCGGAAGCGGTCGCTGACGGGCACGTTCGGGCCGATCGAGATCGCGGTGCCGCGGGCCCGGCTGACCACGTCCGAGGGCGGGACTGCGGAATGGAAGAGCCAAGCACTGCGGGCGTATCAGCGGCGCACGCTTGCCGCCGACGCGCTGATCGCGGGCAGCTATCTGGCCGGCACCAATACGCGGCGGGTGCGTCGCGCGCTGGCGGCCCTGTTCGGCGGGACGGTCGGCAAGGACACGGTGAGCCGGACCTGGCGCAAGGTGAAGAGCGACTGGGACGCCTGGAACAGCCGTTCGCTGGCCGACGAGCCGATCGTACGACTGATCCTCGACGGCACCGTCGTGCGCGTCCGGCTCGACCGCAAGGCGACCTCGATCTCGCTGCTCGTGGTGCTTGGCGTGCGCGCCGATGGCCAGAAAGTGCTGCTCGCGATCAGGAGCATGGGCGGCGAGAGCGCCGAAGCCTGGCGCACGGTGCTCGGCGATCTCATCAAGCGCGGGCTCAGGCGTCCCGAGTTTCTCATCGTCGATGGCGCGCCGGGGCTCGACAAGGCCATTGCCGCGGTCTGGGACGGAGTGCTGGTGCAGCGCTGCACCGTCCACAAGCACAGAAACCTGCTCGCCCATGCCCCAGAGCGCCTGCATGAGGAGATCACCGCCGACTACAACGACATGATCTATGCGACGACCCCCGAGGAGATCGCAACTCGCCGCAAGGCCTTCATCCGCAAATGGCGGTTGAAGCATCGCGCCGTTGCCGACAGCCTGGAGGAAGCGGCAGATCGTTTGTTCACCTTCGCGCGCCTGCCGCCGAGCCAATGGCGCAGCCTCCGCACGACCAATGCGATCGAGCGCCTGCACGAAGAATTCAAGCGGCGGATCAAAACCCAAACCGTGCTGCCGTCAGCAGACACCGCCGCGATGATGTTCTGGGCGCTGCTCGCCTCGGGACAGATCAGTATGCGAAAGGTCGATGGCTGGCAGACCCTCGCCACAAAACCCAGCGATCAACCGATTGACCTCGCCGCCTGAACCGATACTTTCATGTTACCCGGAGAATGCGCCTCAGCGAATCCCAACCACATTCCGGACGGCACCGAATCGAGTCTGTTTAAGCCTGAACGGAGTCCGGTACCCACGCTGATGGCGACCCTGCGGCTCGCGCCGGCGCCGACGTTCCGGTGGTCAAGCTCGGACTACGCCTTGAACGGCTTCGCGATCCAAATCCGGGCATTCGGGCCCCTCATCGAGGCGACTGAACCCTTTCCGGCAGCGCTCACAGCGATTGAAGCCAGGCGGCGCTAGGATGACCGCGTCATTCAAGATCTGGGACCGAGCCGCCTTGTATGCCAGCTGTATTGGTTCTCGATGCCCGCCGCTCTCACAAGACGCTGTCGGACGGATCTAAGAGCGACTGCACGCCTTGGTTCCGATGGTGTGGCCTTCCCAACAGGATCATTTTTCTCGGACCCAACCCGAGCGGACTCGACTTTGTTCTGGTTATGTTCTAATCCCAGAATGACCGACCGACCCGCGAGCTGGCGCATGCCAACACCCAAACAGATGGCAAAGCTGGCCGACGAGGCCGTCCGGAAAAGGGCCCTTCCCGCTGCGGCGCCGGACGGACCCCTGCCGCCGGAATATTGGGATTCGTTGCTCAAGGATCCCCGCGCCGGCGCGACCGGCGCCCAGATGCGGCAACGACGGCTCTCGGAGATTCAGCGCCACGTGCTGCGCGTCTCCTGCAGCCGTTGCGAGCGGACCGTGGAAATCCAGACCGCCGATGCAGTCCGATTGTGTGGCGGCAACGCGGTCTGGAAGGACGTGGCGCAACGGCTGCTCAACAACACCTGCCAACAGCGCACCGGAAGACACGAAGAAGACGGGTGCTGGCCGGCATTCGAGACGCCATAGCCCGCTCCGGATTGCCGATCCGATTTCTCTGCGCTTGGATGTCCGGATGGCCCCGAAATACCACCCCACGCCTCTGTCGGGCGGCGGCCGCAAGGCTCTGACGAAGGAGCTCGGCAAGGCGCGCGCCATGGCCAGCATCCTCGCCTCGCAGTCGGTGGAGATGCGGGCCAAGGGCGAAGCGCTGATCCAACAGGCCGACAGGCTGCTCTGCGAGAGTTGGAACGAGCGGATGTGGTCCGATGGCGAACCGATTGATCCGTCACCAACGATCGACCAGGCCGTCAACGGTGGCTTTCCCAGGCTTGAGATCCAGTGCGCACGATGCAAGACACCGAGCGACGTCGATCTCGCGGCGATGAAGCACCCGCCGACCACTTTCGTGCACGACCTCGCCAGCCGGCTGCGCTGCCGCAAATGTGCCAAGGCAGGGCGGCGTCCGTCGGCGACCCTGCTACAATTGGCCTGGCAGCCGCGCCATCCTCGAACCGAAGCTTGACCGATGTGCAATCTCTACTCGATCACGACAAACCAGGCCGCCATCATCGCGCTGTTTCGTGTCGTGAACCGATATGTTGGCAACCTCGCTCCGATGCCCGGCGTATTTCCCGACTACCAGGCGCTGATCGTGCGCAACGGAGCCGAGGGCCGCGAACTCGCCACGGCGCGGTGGGGAATGCCGTGCTCGCAGCATGCCCTGATGGAGGCGACCAAGAAGCGGGCCGCGAAACTGGAAGCCAATGAGAAACCGGTCGACTTCAAACAATTGCTCGGGATGGAGCCGGCCGGCGGCACGACGAACATCCGCAACGTGAAAAGCAAACACTGGACGCGATGGCTGGGAGCCGAGAACCGTTGCGTGGTGCCGTTCAACTCCTTTAGCGAGTTCAACAAGGCCGAGGGTGGTGACATCTGGTTCGCCTTCGATGATTCCCGTCCCCTCGCCTCCTTCGCCGGCATCTGGACCACCTGGACGTCGGTACGGAAGGTCAAAGAAGGCGATCGTCGACGTTTGCTGGCTGAATCAGCTTGATGATGTTATCGTTGGACACGGCATATCGCTCCTTTGGTGGAGAAGTGGAGGCGTCAAGCACCCCCACGATATGCCGCCTTCCCGATTCCCGCCGTCACCAACTTTCAGCGATAGCTCATCGTGCGCCGCTGAAGCCGATCAGACTCACCAGGGATCTCGGGTACCCGCCAAGCATTCCGGTGGCCGCCGCGTCAGAGATCGGCCAACTGCTCGGCCATCGCCGAACGTCGGGCATTGTAGGCGAGGACGCGGTCGGCATGTCCGGGGCCCGTAGACGGGTGCGGCATGCCGATCAGGCAACGCCGAGGATCTATCCGCCCGCCGTTAGCGACTAGATCCACCGCGCGGCCCGCCTCGACCCCGAGCGGGACTATAATCGTCTCCGGCGACAAGGTGGCAAGCTCGTCGGCGAGGACCTCAAGAACCCACTCCCGCAGTTTTGGAGGGCGGACCACCGACCCGGCAGTTGCCATCGCCCTTGAAGATCGGGGCCGATACTGCTGAAGTGAAATGGGCCAGCCCGGGGGTGTCGAATAGCTGGGCCGCGCCCGTTCCGCCGATCCGGTCGCCGAAGCCTATGCCGTTGAGCCGATCGATCAGGATCGGCCGCATCTGCCCGGAGAAGCTCCCGGAGCGGTCGATATGATCGAATAACGCCGCGCCGCGCAGGCCTTTGCGCAGGCCGGCTTTGCATGCCCGGAAAGCTCCCTCCATTTGAGTGAAGCCCGGGGTTAGACCAACTATCGCAACTCGAGCGCGCGGCGCGCTGTTATGGAACGGGGCGTAATAGCCGGCGAGCTTGCCCTCGGCGAACAGCTGGAATTGCGGAGCGATCAGGTCGGCGCGGGTGTATTTCTGCCCGGGCCCGATATCTGGCAGCGCCTCGATCGCCGGGCGGAACTCTTCAAAGAGATTTTTGGGGATCATATTTCACCGTGCAATCAGTAGAGCGCGCCGTCGGAAAGCAGGGGTGTCCGCTGCAATCATCAGACACCCCATCAGCGGTTTCCGGCTAGTCGTCAATCAAATGTTCTGCGACCTCCTCAAGGCCATTGCAGATCAGCACATGGGTCCGACGTTCACCCGACGGGCGGCTGATCCAGACCTCCACCAGATCGTCGGTCACCCTGCCGGGCACCTGCATCTTGACGCCGAAACTGTCGAAGCCGGGAACTGTCGAAACGGGTACCCGACCAGCCCTGCCGGCAGAATAACGCACGGCCGACGCGCGTTGGGAATCCGGCGGCCGATCTGAGCCCGGTTGACGGAGCCGGCGTGCCTGCCCATGCAGCCGGCTCGCCGCGGCTGGCCGGAGCGTTCGCTGCGGCAGACGTTGCGCTCGATCTTTAACGAATCGTTCACCATAAGCTCACAAAATAGGGGGCCGGAGACATGCAAATTCCGAGACGCCAATGACCGACGCCGAGCTGCTGCAGCATTACACCCAGTGTAAACGCATCATCCCCGGGGCGCAGCGTAGCCCCGGCCACCATCGTCTCCTGAAGCTCGGCCTTATCGAAGAGCACCCCGTCAGTATCAAAAACCTCCTGATCACCGTAACTGCCGCCGGTCGCACTGCGATTGATTCCCGGCCAGCGGAGTACGTCGGGACGCACCCCACGCTGTGGGGTCTCATCCCCCCTGCCTCCTCAGAAACGCCCGCGCACTATGAGCGCGCGCCCCCAGCGCGCCCTGCCCATGCGCCACTCGCGCCGACCGGCCCCGAGCCACCTCCGGACGCGCATGGGTGACGCCTGTTACGGCCTTTGGCGCAGGAAAGTCATGAGGGCGACGTGGCGCTTGCGCGCTTCGGCGAGCGCTTCCGCTCCGATGCGGGCGGCGCGCCCGCAACTGCTGATGCTCGATCGCACAAGCGCCCCCATGGGGTGCCGTACTTGTCGTCGTAGGATCGAATTCGAATCATTCCACCGCTCCCGCGGTGATTGCGAAAGACTGTCGGAAGCTCTCGAACTGGACGGAGGGGGCGAACAACGAGGAGTGCTACCGCGACAAAGCGTTCGAGTGCGTCAACCTGATCAAAGCAAAGATGGACGAATTGATTTTTGCGAAGGCTCTTCGAGATGAGCCCGTCGTCGCCCTCGACGATGAAGACGAAGATTGACCAATAGGCCTATCGCGGGCGGGTCACCCGACACCTAGCGACTTTTCAGCATGGGCGATTGGCGCGATCATGGGCCATGGCGCTCCCTCAAAAGATCACCTTCGGCGACATGCGCTCGATGGGAGTGCGCGGCGTGTTGGTTTATTGTGCGGACTACCGCTGCAGCCACTCGATTGCGCTCATGGCCGATCGCTGGGCTGACGAGGTGAGATTGTCGGATATTGAGCCGAACTTCGTCTGCAGTGCCTGCGGGAAGCGCGGCGCGGAAGTGCGGCCGAAGTTTTCGAGCGCGCGGATGGGTACCGGTTAAAGGGATTTAAGCCGCGACTAAGCAGAATTGCGCAGATTGACCAACGGACTGCCCTCCCGGACCAATGTCTGCACTCGGCGGAAGCGGACGTGCGGCCCCCAAGGAAAAATCCGGGTTTGATCCATTAGCCGACCAACCTCATCGGCTGATGCCGATCCGTTGGGACTCGCCCTACGCCACTCCTCAGGTCAAGGGAGCGCCTGCCGATCCGGACGAATTCACGATGTCAGCGCGGTCCGAATCATCCGCGCGAGATCGGAACTGAGGTAAGGCTTCGGCAGCAGCAGCACGCCAGCGTCGAGCCGGCCATGATGCACGATGGCGTTGTCAGTATAACCAGACGTATAAAGCACCTTGAGCCCTGGGCGTCGCCTCAGCGCCTCGGTCGCGAACTGACGACCGTTCATGCCCCCGGCATGATTACGTCGGTGAACAGCAGATCGATGCGTTCAGCACCATTGATGATCGCCAGCCCTTCGGCGGCGTTGCTGGCGGCCAGCGTGTGGTACCCGAAACGGCTGATCTGCGTCGCGACGTATTCGCGGACGAGCGCATCGTCCTCGACAATCAGGATGGATTCGTCGCCATGTTCGCCCCCGGAGATGCCAGTTTCGGTGGCCGGGGCGTCCGCGACACCGGCGGCCTGCGGCAAGTAAAGCTTCACGGTAGTGCCGTGGCCCTCTTCGCTGTAGATCTTGATATGTCCGTTCGACTGTTTGACGAATCCGTAGACCATGCTGAGGCCAAGCCCCGATCCCTTTCCGACATCCTTGGTGGTGAAGAACGGTTCAAACACCTTGTCGAGCAGGCTGGCGGGGATTCCCTCTCCTGTGTCGCTCACCGCGATCATGACGTAGTTGCCCGGCTGAACCTCGCTATTCGTGCTGGCGTAGTTCTCGTCGAGCACGACATTCTTGGTTTCGAGCGTCAGCTTGCCGCCGTTCGGCATGGCGTCACGCGCATTCAGGGCGAGGTTCAGGATCGCGGTCGAGAGCTGACTGGGATCGATCAGAGCCCGCGCGGCATCGTGCGCCAGCATCGAATCGATTTCGATCTGTTCGCCGAGGGTCGATCGTAGCAACCGCGCGTCATCGATGACCAGGGCGTTGACGTCAGTGCTGCGCGGCTGCAGCGGCTGTTGACGGGCAAAGGCCAGCAGATGCTTGGTCAGATCGGCCCCCCTTGATGCGGCGGCGCTAATCATATCGGTGATTAGGGCGAGATGCGGACGGTCCTTGACCGCATCTTCGAGGATTTCGATGGTTCCGGTGATCACGGTCAGAATGTTGTTGAAGTCGTGCGCGACGCCACCGGTGAGGTGGCCGATGGCTTCCATCTTCTGCGCTTGCCGGACCTGGGCTTCGTTGGCCTCTATCTCCTGAAAACGTTTGACCATGGCCTCGGCCTCGCGCCGTTGTTTGATTTCCTCCTGAAGTGCCGCATAGGCTTGCTGAAGTTGGTTGCGTGTCGGCAGCACCAGGATCCGCGGCAGCAGCAGCAGCAGTGCCGCCGTGATCCCGACCGAGATCAGCGCCAGGAAGCCTTTGGTAAGATGTCGTAGGCCGGCACCCACAAAGTGAGGATCGACAGCAAGCGGGTCACCCCGCAGACCGCAGCGAAGATGGCGAATGCCCAGAATACGCCGCGGAACATGACATCGCGGCGCCGCCACACGAAGAACCCGAGGACGAACGCGGTAGCAAAGAAGGCGCCGGCAACCATGGCGTCGGAAACGGCATTCAACCAGATCAATTCCGGCTTCCACAGAAGGCACGCGCCCTGCGGGGTGAGCGTCGACATGTCGAGAATATCTCCAAGAAACAGGGCTAGAATGTCGGGTCAACAATTCCAACCGACTAACCCGCGCGAAGATAGCGCAAATCTCTGCGCATATCTCTAGCCGCAGCCATGCTGCTGGTCACCACCTTCCCCGATGACGCATTTGCCCGCGGCGGTGCGCGCGCTGGAGGCTACCGGGGCGGCGCGGTCGCAGCTCGGGGATACCAGGGCGGCGCTGTCGCAGTTCGGGGATACCGGGGCGGCGCTGTCGCTGTGCGCGGCGGGAGCTACGGCTATCGCGGCTACGGTGTCGGTGCGGCGGCGGTGGGCGCCGCTGCGGTGGGCGCCGCTGCGGCGGGGGCCTACTATCGCGGCGGCTGCGGCTACGACGCCTACGGCAACTGGGTTTGCCCGAACGGCGACTATCCGTACTGAGCGGCGCGACGCCGTTGGCCTATAGTGCCCGAAGCCGATGCTGCCCTCGACATCGTGCGGCAACCGAAGACAACGCCGGTCCATGAACTCGAACGCTACATTCGCTGCCGCCAGTGCTCAAGCGCAGCGCGCCGAGCGGTATCCGAGCGAGGACAGGCTTCCGAAGTTTTCTGCAGCTCACTGCATCACCTCATATCCGGTCGGATCGTTGATCCGTACCCACATTCCGCATGCTTGCGGCGAGGAAGCCACGAGGATGAGACCCATCTACAAGACGGCTGTTTGTTCGGCCCATGGGTGGCACGGTCATCATCCCTTCCGCACTGGCCGCGGCGACGAGCCGCAGCGCCGGCGCGTCGTTACATCATGTTGTTATGCCTTCATCACGGCCTGTTCGGGAACCAGACCGGTGGTGAGATAGCGCCACAGCGCCACGACCAGTTTGCGCGCCAGGGCGATGATGGCGATGCGCTTGGCCCGTTTGCCGGCGTTGGCGGTGCGCGCGGCGAACCACCGGCTGAGCGCGCTGTCCGGCTGATGCCGCCGCCACAGCCAAGCGAGTTCAACAGCCTTGAGGCGGGCGCGCGGATTGCCTGCCTTGCTGATCCCTTGCTCGCGATCGATGCGCCGCTGCGCCATGGGCTTGGTGCCAGCCCGCAATAGCCGGCGACCTCGCGTCGATTATGGAAGTCCTTGTAGAACACCTCATGGGCAAGCGTTGCGGCGAAGACCGGGCCCAATCCTTTGAGCCGCAGCAACAGATCCCGCCGCTCCGCCATCTGCGCCGTGGCAGGTGTTGCTGCCGCGACAGGCGCCTGCTCCAGCGCCGCGAGCTGTTCAAGCGCCAGCATCAGCCGCGCGTGTTCACGCTTAACTTCGGACAAAAGACCGGGCGGCATCGGATCGCCTTGCCGGTCCCGCTGACGCGCCAACCAGCCCAGCCAGTCACCTCGGCGCGGGTTCCCGGTCGCCATTCCCACCAGCCGCAGGAGTGCCTTGATCCGGTTGGTATGCCCCGTCTGTTCCTTCACAAGCCGATCGCGTTCGCGGCTGGCGCGACGGGCGTCCTCCTGCTCCACGCTCGGCACCCGAACGATCCGAACCACCCGCGGCTCGCCGCGCAAATAGGCCATCAACGTGCGCAGCAGAAGCTCACCATCGATGCGGTCCGTCTTCGCCCGCCGCGACCGCTGCTCCACCGCAATGCTCGCGGGATCGAAGACGAAGTTGGTGATCCCCGCCGCCGTCAGCAGCCGGTGCAGCCAAAAACCGTCATAGCCGGCTTCGTAACAGGTCACGACCTTGGGGGCCGTCCCCAGCTTGCCGGCCGCCCGCGTCCGGACACTCTCCAGCAATGCCAGCAACCCGGCATGATCGCCGCCCTCGAGCTTGTGACGCGAAATCCGGTCTCGATCCGGGCTGTGCAGCGTCACCAGCCAGGTCTTCTGGCTCAGTTCAAGCGCAACGAAAATCGTGCCACAATGGCCGGCGGTGGGCGTGTCTACGGTCGATGCTTGCATCTGACTCTCCGATGGTTCGAGTGAGGAAACCCAAACCTATCGGAAAGGCCACGCTCACCGCCCCATGGAATCTACAAGCGGAGCCATCTGGTCGCGCTGCGCACGGGGAGCGATCCGCCCTCGACGTGGTGGCCGGGCGAGCGGTGAACTGGACGAATGTGCAACCTTTACAGCATCACGACGAACCAAGCGGCCATCGCTGCGCTGTTCCGCGTGATGAACCGCTATGTCGGCAACCTCGCGCTGATGCCGGGCGTGTTTCCGGATTATCCGGCTCCAGTGATCCGCAACAGCAACACCGGGACCGAGATGACCCTGATGCGCTGGGGCATGCCGCCACCGCCGCGCACAGGCGGGCCGCCGGTTACCAACATCCGCAACACCTCATCGCCGCACTGGCGCGGCTGGCTCAAGCCGGAGAACCGCTGCCTTGTCCCCGCCAACAGCTTTGCCGAGTACGCGCCGGAGCCGAAGAAAAAAGACGTGGTGTGGTTCGCGCTCAACGATGACCGGCCGCTGTTCGCCTTCGCAGGCATCTGGACGACGTTCAATGGGGATCGCGGCACGAAGTCGAGGCCGGTGCCGGGGCCGCATCAGGTCTATGGTTTTCTCACGACATCGCCGAACGCGGTGGTCGAGCCGATCCATCCGAAGGCGATGCCTGCGATCCTGACCACCGACGAGGAGCGGGACGTGTGGACGCGCGCACCGTGGGATGAGGCCAAGGCATTACAACGGCCGCTGCCTGACAATGCGCTCAGGATCGTCATGCGCGGGGCCGACAAAGAGGATCGCGCGGCGGCAGCATGACTGCGATGGCACTCGCCGTTATCCTTGACCTCGTCGATCCGGCGGGCTTCGGCGATTGCCTTGGGCGCGCAGTCGCGATATTCCTCCGGCGTGTACCATTCGGCGAAAGCGGTGCGCGACGGCCGGACGCAAAGCTTGGCAGGTCACACGGTCGTCTGCATGGTGACCGGATTTGAAGAATTGAGCGAGGCGGAAAACGCGACGCCGAGCCGCTTCGAATCCCGCCACACGACTCGGCAACGCAAGGCCAAACCCTCCGATTGGATGCGAAGGTCGAAGTTTTCGGGAATCGCGATCGGATCGATCGCTGTGATCATTGCGCCCTTCGCCGTGAGATACCTGACCTTGCAACGCTGCGCCGACCCTTCGAGCACGATTTGCCCGGCCCGCACCCTTCGAGCGCGATGATATTCTTCCATCTTATAACCCTGACGCTTCGGCCCAAGATCAACCGAAAACAGAGATTTGAGGCGGCGCGAAGGCATCGCGCGCGGATCGGTGATCAAGGCCGCAGTTATCCCGAACAATGTGGGAGCATCCCAAGCACGCCGTAACGAACGCGGCCTGTGGTCGGAAGCTACGTCGCAATATGGAATTTCAATTTTTCCGGCGCTGGCCCGATCAATCGCCGCTTGGCATCGTCAGTCGCAAGCGGATGTCCGTGCTGGGTAATGGTGCCGCGCAGCGTCACGATGGCCATGTGCGACGTGCATCGATTTGGGGCGGTCATAAATATACTTGAGATGCGACGGCGAACGTCCGCGAAACGTCCGCAGCTCGGACAAGCCGAGCCGCGCGCAGAACGTTTTTCTGGAAAAATCGGCCATCGTTAGGGCACTAACGTCGCAGCGCCGCCGCGCTCCTGATGCCGTACGGGGTCCTGCTTTCTGGCCCCCACAAATTCGGGTCAACCAGCGCGACACGAACGCACAAAGATTAACTCGCTCAGGTTGCGATTGCTTGATACCCTGAGACCGTTCTCTGGGGAGAGAGCTGTGCAGGGGCGCGTACATATTGTCGACGACGATGCTTCCTTCCGGACAGCGATGGAGCGTCGGTTGAAACTCGCCGGTTACGAGGTCGCGACCTATCCTTCAGCGCAGCATTTGCTGGACCGATTGCCGAGCGAAAGTGTGCCGGGCTGCATCCTCCTCGACGTGCGGATACCGGGACTGAGCGGTCCGGAACTGCAACAGCGCCTCAGCGAACTCGGTTCGACGCTGCCTATCATATTCCTCACTGGATATCCCGATATTCCGACCACGGTGCAGGCCATCAAGGCGGGTGCAGATGATTTTCTGACCAAGCCTGTATCATCGGATGAACTTCTTCAGGCAGTTGAGCGGGCGATTGCGCGTCATGAAGTGACACGTGGCCGCAAGGGCAAGTTGGACATGGTTCGCGCTCGTATCGCGGCATTGACGCCGCGTGAGCGGCAAGTCTTTGAACTTGTCATTCGCGGCAAAACCAACAAGCAGGTCGCCAACGCCTTGGGCGCGACCGAGCGCACGATCAAGGCCCATCGCCACAGGGTGATGGAGAAAATGCAAGTTCGGTCGCTGGTTGAACTTGTTTCCCTTGCCGAGCGAGTTGGCGTCTTGGACAGCGCGTCCTGCAGCCCAGAGTCGCCGATAGAGCCAGTCAAGAGAGCCGGCAGGTACCCCAACAGCGGAGACGCACTCTAACGCACCAGCTAGTCGCCCGATTCATTCAGATTGCAGGGTAGAGGTGCTTGAGTTTGATACGGGCATTGGGGGTTGAGAATTGCCAATTGGCCTTGGTGTGGTTGGCATTGCGGTCGCGCTCCCATGCGGCGATTTCCTCGACGAGGGTCTGTTTATCGGCAATCCGACGGTCGAGGCACTGGGACGTGAGGACGCCGAGTTCGGACTCTGCCAGATCAAGCCAACTACCGTGCTTTGGAGTGTAGTGCCATTCGAAGCGCTCGACCAGTCGCCTGGCCTCGGCGGCTGGAAACGCTTCGTAGAGTGACCCCTTGCCGTGGATGTTGAGATTGTCCTGGACCAGTACGACGGTCTTGGCGTTGGCGAAGTAGCGATCGGCCAATTCTTTCAAGACGTGAGCGTAGTCCACGGCGGTATGGCGATCGGTGACCTTGACGTGGCGCCAGCCTTCGAGCGGTGCAAACATCATGAAGATGTTGGCGGTGCCGTTGCGCTCGTACTCGTAATCGCAGCGGGCCGGGCGTCCCCGCTTCATCGGGATCGGCAGGCGCGTCTCGGCAAGGAACTGCTTGGAGGTCTCGTCCAGGCACACCAGCGGGTAATCGGGATCGCGTGGCCGCGTGTAGACCGCCAGCACATCTTCCATGGCGGCTACGAACGCGCCATTGGCCTTCGGCGGGATGACCCAGCACTGCTGGCGATGGGGCTGGAGAATGTTTTTTTTAGTGCCCGCCCAATCGTCGAGTCGCTGGCGCGATCGACAATTTGCAGTTCCACGACCTTTTTCTCCAACAGCCGCAAGGTCCAGCGCGCGCGTCCCTTGGGAGGTTTGGAACAAGCCAGTGCAATCAATTTGGCTTCTTTCTCGCCGTCAAAAATCCGTGCAACCGCCGGTGTCGCCCGTGGCTTGCGGCTCAACACAGCCTCGAAGCCTTCTTCCACCAGTTGCTTCCGGACCCGGTAAACCATCGAGGCGCTGGTCTCCAGCGCCTTGATAATCCGGTTGTCACTCCAGCCTTCACCCGCTTCCGACACATCGGCCTTCAACAATATCCGCGCCTTCAGCAGCCGCTGCGCCGCGCTCTTGCCTTTGCGTATCAGCGCTTCGAGTTGCTCACGTTCCTCACCGCTCAGCCGCACAACATACTTCTTTACCGAAATGTCCTTCGCAGCCATGATTGCCTCCGCCGCATCCGATGCGACCAAAGCGAATCACAAAATTCATGTCCTTGCAAATTGATTGAAGCGGGCGACTAGTCTGCCACGCGATCTGCGGGCCTAGTGTGTCACCCGATGTCAGCAGCTCATACGTTCTCACACTTTTGTTGTGTGCGCAGGTGAGAAGATGCCAGGCAAATCCGACACTATGTGGTGTTGGATCGGCTGCCACGTGGCAGCCACCGCTCGCCTCTCCAGATGGGCAAGAGGCATCTTAGTCACGTGGCTGAGAAGGGCGACAACGCTGCGCGGTGCGCCTCGCTCTTTGCGACGCATCAGCAGCGTTGGTCCGGGGCTGCATTTGGCCACTGCGGCTGATTGCTTCGCGAATGCGCCGCCAGAGCTTTTCGCCCTTCCCGCTCAATGATTTCCACTGCCGCTTCGACTAACCGCTCGTCGCGATCATCGAGAGATTTGTCCGTCGTCCATACATACAGGTAGATCGCTAAAGCGTCCTGGAGAGTCATGGCAGGCCTCCGTCTAGGATGATCCTGCTTTGCGTGGGACCCACGCAATCAGACTGGAATTTTAAATCAACCTTAAGGTGCACGTCAAGTTTGAGGCGCACGGTTGAGTCTTTTTCAATTGCAACCATGGATACAAAAAGTCGGCGCCGGAGGCCGCGCCGCCATGGACGCGATCAAGCCGAAACCGTGAGCCTTGCGCCTGCCGGGCACTCAACCTGGGAGAAATCCGGCTCTAACATGCAGCCAGTCCGGGGTCACAATGTGACATTGCAATGAAATTGCGTTGCAACATAAAACTGACACGATACGGGTGTCTACTTGTCTCGCCCAGGGACAAGGGCATTTCCGTGAACTTAGGCAGCGTGATCCAATTCGGCGTTTTCTGGCCTTTGCTGCCGGCGACGTTCGCAATGGGGTCGCATCGTTTCACCCGTTGCGAAGGATGCACTAATGACCAGTTCGACCGATCGGTTCTCTGCTTCCATTACCCCATTTGAAGTTCCCGAGCAAATGCGCGCCTTTGCGGAAAAGGGCGTTTCGCAGGCCCGTGACAACTACGCCAAGTTCAAGGACGCTGCCGAGACCCATAACGGCACCATGGAAGCGGTGTTCACGACCGCGAGCAAGGGCGCCAGCGAATATACCGCAAAGCTGATGGAGTTCCTCAAGGCGAACACCACCTCGACGCTTGACTTCGCCCAAGAGCTGTTCGGGGTGAAGACCCCCGCCGAGGCGATGGAGCTGTGGACCTCGCATAGCCGCAAGAGTTTCGAGACGTTCAGCGCCCAGGCCAAGGAGCTCGCCGAGCTCGGCCAGAAGGTCGCGACCGAGACCGTCGAGCCGATCAAGACCAGCGCGTCGAAATACTACAAGCTCGCCGCCTGAT
This sequence comes from Bradyrhizobium erythrophlei, assembly GCA_900129675.1. GTDB lineage: Bacteria > Pseudomonadota > Alphaproteobacteria > Rhizobiales > Xanthobacteraceae > Bradyrhizobium > Bradyrhizobium erythrophlei_A. The sequence continues at coordinate 7,645,745 of FSRD01000001.1, forward strand.
CGACCGGCCGCCCCATTGTTGCGAGGCCCGGGCCGCTCGCCCCCGGGCCTTTCGTTTGAATAGACCTCTGCCGTCGTCCCGGCGAACGCCAGATGCCTGGCGTCTTTCCGGATTATCCGGCGCCTGTCGTCCGCAACGCCGACACCGAACGGGAGATGCTCCTGATGCGGTGGGGCATGCCGCCACCGCCACGCGCAGGCGGGTCGCCAGTCACCAATATCCGTAACACGTCGTCGCCGCACTGGCGCGGATGGCTAAAGCCGGAGTGCCGGTGCTTCGTGCCGGCGAACAGCTTCGCTGAGTACGCGCCGGAGCCGACCCCGGAGACCAAAAAGAAAGACGCGGTGTGGTTCGCGCTCAATGAGGATCGGCCGCTGTTCGCGTTCGCTGGCATCTGGACCGAGTTCAGGGGCGATCGTGGCACCAAATCAAAACCGATCCCCGGCCCTCACCTCGTCTACCGCTTCCTGACCACGTCGCCGAACGCGGTCGTCGAGCCTATCAACCAGAAGGCAATGCCGGTGATGCGCAAGCCGGGCTGCCGGAGGGATGAGCGCGGCCCATCGGCTCGCCGCGATCCTCGCCGTAGGAGATAGCGTTTTCCAGGCATGCCAGCCTCTAACACAAGCGAGGCCTTGAGCATTCGGCCATACGCCCGATTACCCGCCGGGCCACCTATATCCGACGCGCGTCATGCAGCTGGCGTAGACGTCGAGGGATATCCGCTTTGCTCCTGACCAGCGGATTCAAACGAGACTCGGGCGCATCACGGCGGCGCCGCCCTTTGCATTGAAGCCAGCTCGGATACGGCTGCTCGCCTTCCCGACACGGACCAGTGCTACACGCATGTGGCGCTGGCCGACCATGAGATCTCCCGGTTCCCGAGCAAAGAGCGTGCGCACATGCCAGTGTCTAAGACCACGCCGGGCCGTCTGGGCGCTCGCGTTATCGCGCCCATCCGTGTTGCCTTCCGTCACCGGAACGACGTCGGCACCCAGGATGAGGGTACTTTCGCGGCTCAATGGCTGGCCTATGCGCTCCCCTGTCAACGCTTCGCCAATACCCTCACGGGTACTGGCGCATGACTCGGGGTCGATGCGGTTCGCTACTCCTTCATCGTGATGGACTTGCACCATCTACTCCTTGCCGGTCTCCCGGCGCACTCCGGTCTACCCCGAACAACGGACATCGTCAGACCGGCCCGGCATGTCTCAAAAGTGCCAACAGCGGACGAGGCTCGCCTACTGTCGTACTGATGTCGAGACACCCAAAAACGTATCCGGCGCGTGACTATTCCGGCAATCCTGCGCGTCGCAGGCCTTCCGCGTATCTAGCAAGATCGTCGGGGCGGCGCAGCGGTACGTGATCGGTCAATCTGGACACTCTGAACGCTGGATCGATTTCCAGCATTCGCTTCGCCGCTTTCTGGGCTCGCTCCAGTTGACCGGAATTTCCGGCGCTGGTCGCGATAATTCTGATGGCGGGCAAGAAGTTCGGATCTTCCCGCGAGGCTTTCTCAGCCCACAAGACCGACTCGTCATATCGGCCGGCAACAAAATGGGCGAGCGCCGTGGCCGTCTGCATCGAGTAGAGGCTGGGGTCGAGGGGGCTCAGCCGCATGGCCTGAGCCAAATGCTCGATCGCCGTTTCCGCCTCTCCGCGGAATGCCTTGAGCAGGCCGCCGAATTGCCACGCGGAGGAGAGATGCGGATTGAGCGCAAGCGCCCGTTCGATCAGGTCAGCGCCTTCCTCCGGTTCGAACACTACCCGCGCGAGAGCGTACCCGGCCCGTGACAGAACTGCCGCGTCGTCTCTCCCCAGTTCCGCGGCCCGCCGGGCCAGCTTGGCGGTCTCGGCCGATTCCTTTGCAACATCGGCCATCCAGCCGTTTGCTTTTCGTAAGGTAAAGCACCGCGCCACCATCGCATGTGCCAGCGCAAAATTGGCGTCGATCTCGATGGCTTTGTAGAAGAGCCGAAGCGCTTCCTCGTTCTCGTCCTTGGTTGCGCCTTCGACGACCGCCAGCCCGCGAAGATAGTAATCATAGGCATCCAGCTTTTCGGTCGGCTTTCGTTTGGAGCGTTCGATCTCGGCCTGGTCGAGCTTGGGTGCAATCGCGGCAACCACGCTCATGGTGATCCTGTCCTGAAGATTGAACACATCTTCAAGCGATCCGTCGAACTTGTCGGCCCACAGATGCGCGCCGCTCGCGGCATCGATCAACTGCCCGGTTATCCTGACCCTTCCTCCCGCCTTGCGGATGCTGCCTTCGAGCACATAACGAACGCCCAGCTCCTGGCCGACCTTCTTGATGTCGACCGCTTTGCCCTTGAAGGTGAAGCTCGAGTTGCGCGCGATGACGAACAGCGACTTGAAACGCGACAGAGCAGTGATGATGTCCTCGACGATTCCGTCCGCGAAATATTCCTGCTCCGGATCGCCGCTCATGTTCTGAAACGGCAGGACGGCGATGGAGGGTCTGTCCGGGAGCGGTAGCGGGCTGTTGCTGCTGGGCGCTGCCGCGAAACTCGCTGTGTCCGCTGTCGCCGCGCCCTTCGAGGTGACGGCATAAGCCCTGACCGGTTCCTCGATGTTCTTGACCTGTTGGGCGCCAAGGTCGGTGAACGCCAGGGGTAGAATTTTTCTGACCTGATCGTAGGCAACGCTGGAGATGCAGGTGCCGCCGGCGCTGGCGAGAGCTTGCAGCCGCGCGGCGATGTTGACGCCATCGCCAAAGAGGTCACCTCCTTTGACCATGACATCGCCGACATGGATTCCGATCCGGAAATTGATGTGACGCTCAGGTGACAGGCCGGCATTGGCTCCGGCCAGAGCCGCCTGCGCCTCGACCGCACATTGGACGGCGTCGACGGCGCTGCTGAACTCGGCCAGCACGCTGTCGCCTGCGGTGTTGGCGATCCGGCCGCGATGGGAAGCAATCAACTCGTCGAGAATGGCGCGCCGCTCTGTCAAATCCCTGAGGGTGCCGACCTCGTCAGCCCCCATCAGGCGGCTATATCCCTCGACATCAGCCGCAAAAATCGCGACCAGCCTGCGCTCTGCGTCGATAGGTTTGGCCAAGATACGCTCCCCTGTTCCGGCTCGCAGCCTATCGCGGGATGAAGTGTCAGGACACTTCAAACATTGAGGTGACGCCGGGATGACAGGCAAGGCCGCCATGTCCGAGATGGATCAATCGCGTCGCTTTGACAGAGTGCCGGTCACTTCCGCTTATCCCCAATGAACGAACCCGCTTTGCGGGAGCGCGCTGCGCGCGGAGCGGAGCCAGTGGCACCGATGGAGTGACGAGGTGAGGTAAGCGGGAGACGGTGACAAGCCGGGCGTCCTGTCTTGAGAATCGAGGGGTCAATCAACCTCCACCTCAAGACAGGAGCACCCCGATGAGTGATAAACCCATCAGCCCGCTGCGCCGGCGCATGATCGAAGACATGACGGTGCGCAACTTCGTCGAGAAGACGCACAACGACTATATCCGGCACGTCAGGACATTTACAGCCTTTCTCGGCCGCGCGCCGGATACGGCCGCGCCTGAGGATCTTCGCCTTTTCCAGCTGCATCAGACGCAGATCGGGGTGCGTGCGCCGAGCATCAATGGCTCGGTTGCGGCGCTGCGTTTCTTCTTCACCGTGACGCTCGACCGCCCCCGAGATGGCAAGGCACCTCACTTTCGTGCGGGAGCCGCGCAGGATCCCGGTGGTCTTGAGCCTGGAGGAGATCGCACGGCTGCTGGAGGCGGCCCCTGGGCCGAAGTACAAGGCCGCGCTGAGCGCCGCCTATGGCGCCGGACTGCGGGTCTCCGAAGTCGTGGCGCTGAAGGTGTCGGACATCGATTCCGAGCGCATGCTGCTGCGCATCGAGCAGGGCAAGGGGCGCAAGGATCGCTTTGCAATGCTTTCCCCGCGGCTGTTGGAGTTTCTGCGCGATTGGTATCGCATCGCCCGGCCCGCGGTCTGGCTGTTCCCGGGCCGTGATCCGCTGCTGCCGCTGACGACGCGGCAATTCAATCGCGCCGTTCATGCCGCTGCCGACAGGGCGGTGATCAAGAAGCGAGTGACGCCTCACACATTGCGCCACAGCTTTGCCACCCACCTGCTCGAAGAGAAAACCGATGTGCGTTTGATCCAGGTTTTGCTCGGACATGCCAGGCTCGATACGACCGCGCTCTATGCGCAGGTGGCCACCAACGTGATCCGCGCGGTCATGAGCCCGTTGGATCGGCTCACGCCGCTGACATCGGAGAAGAAGCCGCCGGCATAAGCCACGCCGATCATGGCTCGTCCCGCCCTGGAGATCGCGGATATCTTCCGCGACCACGGGCCCGCCTGGCGTAAAGCTAATGATGGTCACGTCAGCCTCGGCCAGTTGAAGGTGATGTCGGCGATCGAGAGCTGCCGCACGGCAGCTCTCGGCGGGCATGTCATGCGCTGCGAGGACTGCTTGCACACGCAGATCGCCTACAACAGCTGCCGTAATAGGCATTGCCCAAGTGCCAGAGCTCGCAGGCGCTGGCATGGATGAAGCAGCGCAAGTCAGAACTGCTGGACGTCCCTTACTTCCACGTCGTTTTCACGCTGCCGGCGCGGATTGCCGCCATCGCCTACCAGAACAAGGCCGTCGTCTACGATCTCTTGTTCAAGGCTTCCTCGCAGACCATGCGCACGATTGCGGCCGATCCCAGGCGCCTCGGCGTCAAGATCGGCTTCACCTCGGTGCTCCACACCTGGGGCTCCGCGATGAGCCATCATCCACACGTCCACATGATCGTGCCGGGTGGTGGGATATCGCTCGACGGCACGCGCTGGATCGGCTGCCGTCCAAACTATCTCTTGCCGGTGAAGGTGCTGTCGCGGCTGTTCCGCCGCCTGATGCTGGAGATGCTGCTCGCCGCACACGACGCCGGTCGCCTGCAGTTCTTCGGCGACCACGCCCACCTCGCCGGCAAGGCCGCGTTCAACGCCTATCTCGCGCCGCTGCATCGGACCAAGTGGTTCGTCTACAGCAAGAGGCCGCTCGCCGGGCCCGAGCAGGTGCTGGCCTATCTGTCCCGCTACACCCACCGCGTCGCGATCTCCAACCGCCGCCTCATCGCCGCCGACGCGACCGGTGTAACGTTCAGCTACAAGGACTACCGGATCGAGGGACCCGGCCGCTACAAGACCATGACGCTCAAGCCGGACGAGTTCATTAGACGGTTCCTGACGCATGTCCTGCCTAACGGATTCCACCGGATAAGGCACTGCGGTCTGCTAGCCAGCGGCACCAAGACCGAGACCATCGCGCGGATCCGTGAGCTGATCGCTTCTGTGGCACCTGTGCAAACCGCGCACCAGCCGCAGCCTCCCGATAGTGCCCCGGCAACCGACCAGGCGACCCACCCGTGCCCGTGTTGCGGCGGTCGCATGAACATCATCGAGACCTTCAACCGCGGCTCGACACCGCAATATAGACCCCCACCGCCAACCGTGATCAGGATCGATACGTCATGATCACGGTCCCCATTTCACAGATTAAAAATCCCGTTCTTACTCGCCGGCCCTCGATCCGCCACGGCGACGCTCGTGCAAATCTGCATTTACCGCGTCAACCTCGCCATCGATCTTGCTGGCTTACCGCAGATTCCCGCACCTGCGAGCGACCAATCATGCGCCGCAACGTCGTCAGCCAACACACTCATCAGCGTCGGTTGCCCTCACACACTTCCCTCGTGCGCAAACCTCCATAGCGCTCGGCGCTCGCGGCGCCACCGCCTGCCATTTCCCGCGGGTTCCTTCATTGAAGGCTTTCGGACGCCGGCCACGGTGCAAGCCGCATCGCCGCGATCGGACGGCATCCGAAACCCTCAACAAAGGCGGAAGTCGTCGCGCGCTTTCTGGCAGCTAAGCAACCACAGGGCAATATCGCCACTCACAAATGCCAAATCAATGCGGCGCTGGCGGCGGTGCTCCCGGAAAGCGAACCCCGAAGCGTTGGATAAGGTTGGGAACGCTGCTCATGTCCATGTCGAGCGCGTAGCGCGCGCAGAGCGCCGCGAGCCGCTGCGGATCAGGGGGGCCGCTGATCAACTCCGCTCCTAGCTCCCGGAAATAGTTCTCGAACCCTGCCGGCGATATGATTTCCAATACCCGGGCGGGCGCGTCGCCGGCGTTCCAGAACGTGTGCCATTCTTCGCGCGGCTTGAAGATCAGGTCGCCCGGATTGCCAATCACCACGGAATCTCCGAGCAGCGCCCCGATGCTGCCCTCGAGGACGAAGCTATATTCGTCCTCGCGATGGTGCCGGTGCATGGGAGCCGCCAAGGCGCGCGGCTGCATCGGATGTTCTACAAGCGCGAAGCGCTTGCCAGCGTCGTCCCCTTCAATGATAAACCGGGCGCCGGTGCCTCCTAGAATTGCGAGGTGGCCATCATGCGGACCGAGTACCCTTGGCGATGCCATGGAGCCCTTCCTTCAACCGCAGTAGTCTGCGCGCAGGGATATCACCTTAAAGGGTAACCGTATTTCCTCCCTACCTTTCGATCAACTGAGATGAATGTCTGTTGCAGGTCAAAAGCGCCGATCCAGCCTGGCTTGGGCGATGTCTGCTGGCAGGCGCAGGCATTGTGATGCAACGCGCTGAGCTCGTCGCCGAGGACGTCGCGGCGGGGCGTCTGCTGGCGTTGCTCACAGACTACAAGGCCCAATCTCGCCCGCGGCACATTGTATGGTTGCAGAATCGAAAAGTGACTCCAAAACTTCGCGCATTTATTGACTTTATCGTCGAGGTCTACGGATAGGATTGCAATGCAAGACCAACGGATTCACGTAACAACCATCGCGGCTTGCCGATCGAGATCGTTCCCCTCCCGAAGTATCTGCCCGCCGCTGACTGCAGCGTGATCAGTTCAGCCTGCTCACGTTGGTCGCCTCTAGATTTTCTTTGATCTCCCGGTGCACACATCGTGCACACGTCACCCTCTAAACTAAACTCTCGTTCCAATCCATCATGGGCAAGTTTGAGCTAGCTTAAGGAAATGTCATCGAACGAGGTCATGCAAAATTATTGCTCGAGCCATGAGAAGACGGCGACAGGGTCAAATCGGGGAGCCGCAACACCCGATCCCGGCGAAATCAAACGTCTGTTTGCGGGATCGGAGTTTCACAGCAATCCGTGACTGCGGGACGCGCCAGCACCCGTGTTTTTTCGAGAGCAAAGCAGCTACGGTGCGCTACAAGGTCAGACTAGGCAGGTCGAGACCGTTAGCACGGGCACATACAATCGCACTTTCATAACCCGCGTCGGCATGACGCATGACCCCCGACGCGGGATCATTCCAAAGCACCCGCTCGATGCGGCGCGCAGCCTCTCGCGTTCCGTCGGCGACAATCACCATGCCGGCGTGCTGCGAATAACCAATGCCGACGCCCCCGCCGTGATGCAGCGAGACCCACGTGGCCCCGCTGGCGCAGTTGAGAAGCGCATTGAGCAGCGGCCAATCGGACACCGCATCCGAGCCATCGCGCATCGCCTCGGTTTCGCGGTTCGGGCTCGCCACCGAGCCGCTGTCGAGATGATCGCGGCCAATGACGATCGGCGCCTTCAGTTCGCCGCTCGCCACCATTTCATTGAACGCCATCCCTAGCCGGTGGCGATCGCCAAGACCGACCCAGCAGATCCGCGCTGGCAACCCCTGGAATTTGATCCGTGCTCGGGCCATATCGAGCCAGTTGTGAAGATGCTTGTCGTTCGGCATCAACTCCTTGACCTTGGCATCGGTGCGGAAGATGTCTTCGGGATCCCCCGATAGCGCCGCCCACCGGAATGGCCCGATGCCGCGGCAGAACAGTGGACGGATATAGGCCGGAACGAAGCCGGGGAAATCGAACGCATTGTTCAATCCCATATCCTTCGCCATCTGGCGGATGTTGTTGCCGTAGTCGAGCGTGGGAATGCCCTGGGCGTGGAAATCCAGCATGGCCTGGACGTGGCCGACCATGGAGGTCTTGGCCGCCGCTTCAACCGCTTTCGGATCGGCGTTGCGCCTCAACTCCCACTCGGCCAATGTCCATCCCTTCGGCAGGTAGCCGTTGATCGGGTCGTGCGCGCTGGTCTGATCGGTGACGATGTCTGGCCTTACGCTGCGGCGCACCAGTTCGGGAAAAATATCGGCGGCATTGCCGAGCAAACCGACCGACACCGGTTGCTTGCTCTGCGCCGCCTCCGCCATGATCGCCAGCGCCTCCTCAAGCGTGCCTGCCTGCCGGTCGAGGTAACCCGTGCGCAAGCGCATCTCGATGCGGCTCGGTTGGCATTCGATCGCGAGCATCGATGCGCCTGCCATCGTCGCCGCAAGCGGCTGGGCGCCGCCCATGCCGCCGAGGCCTGCCGTCAATATCCACTTGCCCGCGAGGCTGCCGCCGTAATGACGTCGCCCCACTTCGACGAAGGTTTCATACGTACCCTGCACGATGCCCTGGCTGCCGATGTAGATCCACGATCCGGCCGTCATCTGCCCGAACATCATCAGCCCGAGCTTGTCCAGTTCATTGAAATGATCCAGTGTCGCCCAGTGCGGCACCAGGTTTGAGTTCGCGATCAGCACGCGCGGCGCATCGGGATGGGTGCGGAAAATTCCGACCGGCTTGCCCGACTGGACGACCAGCGTCTGGTCGGCTTCGAGCTTGCGCAGTGCGGCAACGATCCGGTCAAAACTGTCCCAGTCGCGGGCTGCACGACCAATTCCGCCATAGACGACAAGTTCGCTCGGCCGTTCGGCAACATCCGGGTCGAGATTGTTCATCAGCATTCGGAGCGGCGCTTCCGTTAGCCAGCTCTTGGCGCTGATCTCGGGCCCGTGCGGCGATCGAATCGTACGGTCATTGTCCAGTCGGCGGTTCATGACAAAGGACCCTTCTCGGCAAATATTGGAAACGGGTTGTTTCTGAGCACTGAAATCGTGGCGGCCGGCAACGCGCCGGCTTCGATCAGCGCCGTTGCCTTGGCGAGATCGTCGGCCATGTAGCGATCGGCACCAAGCGCCGGCACCCGCTCGCGCAACACGGCAATAACCGCCGCAAGTGCAGGACTAGTCGTATGTGGCGAACGCAGCCCGATGCCTTGCGCCGCGACCAGCAGTTCAATGCCGAGAATGGTGGCAAGATTATCCGCCATATCCGACAACCGGCGCGCAGCGTGCGCGGCCATCGACACGTGGTCTTCCTGGTTGGCACTGGTCGGTGTCGAATCGATCGAGCAGGCTGCGGCGCGTTGCTTGTTCTCGGCATAGAGCGCCGCCGCCGTCACTTCGGCAATCATGAAGCCGGAGTTGAGACCCGGCTCCGGCGTCAGAAATGGCGGCAGGCCGAAGTTCAGCGCGGGATCGACGAGGGTAGCGATGCGCCGCTCGCTGATCGCGCCGATCTCGGACAAGGCCAGCGCGACCTGGTCGGCGGCAAAGGCGACCGGCTCGGCGTGAAAATTTCCACCCGAGATGATCTCTCCGGTCTCGACCAGCACCAGCGGATTGTCGGTGACGGCGTTGGCTTCGATCGTCAACGTGCGGGCGGCTTGTATCAAGAGGTCAAGTGCTGCGCCGGCGACCTGCGGCTGGCAGCGCAGGCAATAGGGATCCTGCACGCGCTCGTCGCCCTGAAGATGCGAGTTGCGAATATCGCTGCCTTCCAGCAACGCTGTCAGGGTCGCCCCGGCTGCGATTTGCCCGGCGTGCCCCCGCAGTTGCTGGATCTCGGAGCGAAATGGCGCCGTCGAAGCCATGGCCGCATCGACCGACAAGGCACCGGTCACCAGCGTCGCGCAGAGAAGGCTATGGGCGCGCAACAATCCGGAAATGGCGTAGGCCGTCGAAAACTGCGTACCGTTGATCAGCGCGAGGCCTTCCTTCGGTCCGAGCGTTACCGGCGCGAGTTCGGCTGCGGCCAGCGCCTCAAGGCCCGGTACGACCTTGCCGTCGACAAGCGCCTGACCCTCGCCGATCATGACGGCTGTCATATGCGCAAGGGGAGCCAGATCACCGGACGCTCCCACCGATCCCTGCCGCGGCACCAGCGGATAAATACCTTTCGCCAGCATGGCCTGGAGTTGTTCGATGATTTCGCGGCGAACGCCCGAAGCGCCGCGCCCCAACGAGACGACCTTCAGCGCCATCATCAGGCGCACGATCGGTTCGGGCGTAGGCGGCCCTACCCCGCAGCAGTGCGACACAATGAGGTTCCGCTGCAGCAGCGCCGTTTGGCCGGGCGGAATCCGTTTCGACGCCAGTTTTCCGAACCCCGTATTGATGCCGTAAGCCGGAGCTTCCGCACCCGCCGCCTCCGCAACAACGGCCGATGCCGCCTCGACGCGCGGCCAGAATGATGGATCGAGCACGACGGCCGCGCCTGCCAGCACCTGCGCCAGATCGTCGAGGCTGACCCTTCCAGGCGAAACGAAAATCGATGTGGCCCGGTCGCTCACTGTCCCCTCCACACCCGGCGGTGCAGCGGATTGAAGCCGATCCTGTAGACGAGCTCGGCAGGCCGGTCGATATCCCAGATCGCGAGATCACACCATTTGCCGGCCTCGAGCGTACCGGTCGCACCGAGCACGCCCAGCGCGCGCGCGCCTTCCCGAGTCACACCAGCGAGGCATTCGGCAACCGTCATCCGGAACAGCGTCGCGCCCATGTTCATGGCCAGCAGAAGCGACGTAAGCGGCGAACTGCCGGGATTGCAGTCGGTCGCCAGCGCCATGTTCACGCCGTGGGCGCGGAACAGTTCGACCGGTGGCTTCGTCGTCTCGCGAATGAAATAGTACGCGCCTGGTAGGAGCACGGCGACCGTATTTGCCCGCGCCATGGCCGCGACGCCGGCGTGATCCGTGTGCTCCAGATGATCGGCGGACAAAGCGGAAAATTCCGAAGCAAGCGCGGCGCCGCCGAGGTTCGACAACTGATCCGCATGCAACTTGACCGGCAATCCGAGCGCCTTTGCCGCACGGAACACCCGCGCTGTTTGCTCACCTGAGAAGGCTATGCCTTCCATGAAGGCATCAACTGCGTCGGCCAATCTGGCCTGTGCCACCGCCGGCAGCATCTCGCGGCAAACCACGTCGATATATCGATCCTTGTCCCCGTCAGCTTCGGGAGGCAGCGCGTGGGCGCCAAGAAACGTCGTCCGGATGGCGACCGGCCGGCTGGCGCCCAGCGTGCGGGCAGCTGACAGCTGTCGCATCTCGGTTTCCGTATCGAGTCCATAGCCGGATTTGATCTCCAGCGTCGTGACGCCCTCGCCGATCAGAGCGTCGAGCCTCAGCAGCGCGGTGGCAACAAGTTCGGCCTTACTCGACGCCCGCGTTGCCGCAACCGTCGAGACGATGCCGCCGCCGGCGCGCGCGATCTCTTCGTAACTTGCGCCCTGCAGCCGGAGTTGGAACTCGTGGGCGCGGTTGCCGCCAAACACCAGGTGGGTATGGCAATCGATCAGCCCGGGCGTGATCCACCGCCCCGCGCAGTTGATCCGTTCGGCCGCATCGGCGTCAGATGGAAAGTCTGAACGACTGCCCGCGAAGACGATGCGGCCATCCCGCGCGGCGATCACGCCGTGATCGATCACGCCGAGCTCGGGCAGATCCCCCCTGACCGTGGCGAGTCGGGCATTGTGCCAGATACGATCGAAGCGCTCGGCCATGCTGCATCCCTCAACGGCAAAAGCTTGACGGGGGTATCGATATGTCTATACATATAATCGTGTTGGTGTTCTGTCCACCCGGTTTGGAAACATGTTCACGCTGCATTTCGGATCAGCGCTGCTGCCCTCTGGGTGGGCTGATGATGTGAAGGTGGTTGTGACGGATGGGACCATCACGAAGGTTAGGGTCGGCACGGCGCCGGGAACCGGCGATGAACGCCACGCTCTGGCGATCCCGGGAGTAGCGAGCTTGCATAGCCACGCGTTCCAGCGTGGAATGGCAGGGCTTGCCGAAACGCGCGGCAATACCGCGGATACGTTCTGGACATGGCGCGAGACAATGTATCGCTTCGCGCTGGACATGACTCCCGAAGACACCGAAGCCGTCGCAACGTTGCTCTATGTCGAGATGCTCGAGCAAGGGTATACGCGCGTCGGCGAATTCCACTATCTCCATCACGACCACGACGGCGCGCCCTATGCCAATCCGGCAGAGATGGCAACGCAAATTGCGCGAGCCGCCGAGATCACCGGCATCGGGCTCACGCTGCTGCCGTGTTTCTACGCCCACAGCTCCTTTGGTGGCGCCGCACCACATGCCGGCCAGCGCCGGTTCATCTGCTCGATCGACCAGTTTGCCAAGCTGACAGCCGCCACGCAGCTGGCGGTCCGCGGGTTGCCCGGGGCTAATGTCGGCGTCGCTCCGCACAGCCTGCGGGCCGTCACGCCGGACGAATTGGCGGCCATTGTGCAACTGGCCGAAGCCGGGCCGGTTCATATCCACGCCGCCGAACAGATCAAGGAAGTCGAGGAATGCATCGCCTGGTCGGGCCGACGGCCGGTTGAGTGGCTGCTCGAACATGCGGCCATCGATCGGCGCTGGTGTCTCATCCACGCGACCCATACAACTGCGACAGAGATCGCCGCGCTTGCCAGGAGCGGCGCGGTCGCCGGGCTCTGCCCGATTACCGAAGCGAGCCTCGGCGACGGCATTTTTCCGACCCGCGAATTCCTAGACGCCGGCGGCCGGTTCGGCGTCGGCACCGATTCCAATATCCTGGTCGGCGTCGCCGACGAACTGCGTCAGCTCGAATATGGCCAGCGGTTAATGCACCACGAGCGCAATGTGTTGTCCGGCGGCCCCGGCGTCTCGACCGGCCGCGCGCTGTTCGACGCAGCCCTCGCTGGCGGCGCCCAGGCGCTTGCGCAACCGACCATCGGACTCCAGCCTGGTGCCCGCGCTGATATCGTGACCCTCGACACCACACACCCCTCACTCGCCGGGCGTCGCAGGGATGCCGTCCTCGACGGCTGGATTTTCGCAAGCGGCGCGGGTGCCGTCGCTTGTGTCTGGGCGGGCGGCAACAAGGTCGTCGAGGGTGGGCGCCACCGGCTCCGCGAGAAGGCGCGCGACACATTCAATGCAGCCGTGCGGAGGCTCGTGGCATGAGCCTCTCCATAGATCGCGACAAACGCCAGGCCGCCGACAAGCCGACGCTGTACAAGCAGATCCGGCTCGACATCGAGCGCCGAATCCTGACCGGTGAATGGCCGCCGGGTCACCGCATCCCGTTCGAACACGAACTGATGGCGCGCTATGGCTGCGCGCGAATGACGGTGAGCAAGGCGCTGTCGGAACTGGCGCAAGCTGATCTTATCGAGCGGCGGCGGCGGGCTGGCACATTTGTGCGTCGCCCCCAATTCCTGTCGGCGGTCCTCCAGATCGCCGACATCCGCGCGGAGATCACCGCTCTCGGCCGCAGCTACGGCTATCAGTTGATCCAGTGCTCGCGCCGCGCCGCCAATGCCGCCGACCGCGCGCGTCTTGGAGTACGGAAAACCGGCAAAGTGATCGCGATTGCATGCCGCCACAGTGCCGATGACGTGCCATTCGCTATCGAGGACAGATTAATCGATCTCGACGCGGTGCCTGAAGCTGCCACGGCGGATTTTGCCATCGAACCGCCCGGCACGTGGCTGCTTCACCATGTCCCATGGACGGAAGCCGAGCACTCGATCAGCGCTATCGTGGCCGACGACCGGGCCGCGGCGGCGCTGGACATTGCGATCGGTGCGCCCTGCCTCGTGATCGACCGCCACACCTGGCGCAGCGCACGGACGCTGACGGCCGTGCGTCTCATCTATCCAGGCGAGTCGCACAAACTGGTTGCCCGCTTCAAAGGCGGCTGAAAGGAATCTCAAGGCGCATGTGGGTCCGGCACAATGATTGCAACACAATGATTGCAATAGGCAATAGCAACACGCGGCAGCATCGCCCGCACGGGTTTGAACGAACCGAACGGAATCCATCAACCAACAAAAGGGGTACAGCCATGCGTAGTCTTGGAATATTCGCCGCAACCGCCGCTCTCCTGGTGTCCGCACCAGCGCTCGCCGACGACGTGAAGGTCGGCATCGGGATCTCGGGATGGACCGGCTTTGCCCCGCTTACGCTTGCAAGCCAGGCGGGCATCTTCAAGAAGAACGGCCTCGACGTGACGATCAAGAAGATCCCACAGAAGGACCGGCATCTGGCTATTGCGTCGGGCGACGTCCAGTGCGCGGCGACCACCGTCGAAACCTGGATATCCTGGAATGCCAATGGTGTTGCAACCAAGCAGATCTTTCAACTCGACAGGAGCTACGGCGCCGACGGCATGGCAACGCGAAACGATGTCGCTGCGATCAAAGACCTGAAGGGCAAGACGATCGCGGCATCCGCACCCGGCACGTCACCCTATTTCGCCCTGGCCTGGATGCTTAAGAAGAACGGCCTTTCGATCAAGGACGTTACGGTCGTGAACCTGGAGCCGGCCGCGGCCGCGCAGGCATTCGTGTCTGGCCAGAACGATGCGGCCATGACCTATGAGCCTTATCTCTCGACGGTGCGAGCTGCGCCGGACAAGGGCAAGATCATCGCCACCACGCTCGATTATCCGATGGTAATGGATACGTTCGGCTGCACGCCGAAATTCCTGACCGACAATCCGAAAGCTGCGCAAGCGCTGGCCGACAGCTATTTCGAGGCGGCCGCCATGATCGAAAAAGACCAGGCCAAGTCTTACGAGATCATGGGCGCCGATGTGAAGCAGTCCGGCGAACAGTTCGGCAACTCGGCGAAATATCTGCGCTGGCAGGACAAGGCTGCGAACCAGAAATTCTTCGCGGGCGAGTTCCTCGCCTTCAACAAGGAAGCCGCAGATCTGTTGCTCGAAATCGGCATCATCAAGTCGGTTCCGAAGATCGACGACCTCTTTGACGCGAGCTTCATCAAGTAGACCCTGCTCGGCCATGCGCGGGTCCCGCTTTCTCAAAGACGTGAAAGCGGGACCTCGCACGATCGGAACGCCGCTTTGAGGACATGCCCGGTGATGCGTCCCCTGGACCCTGTTTCGTCGAAGCAGCGCGCGGCCTACGGCTTCGCGTTCTTCGTCCTGTTCGTTGCCCTGTGGGCATGGGCAACCTTCGGCGGCTACGTCTCGAAGACATTTCTCGCCAACCCGCTAACCATGCTGCAGGAAGGCTGGGAACTGCTGACAAAGCACGGCTTCCTGTTCGACATCGGCATGACGATCTGGCGGGTCATCGGCGGCTTTGTACTGGCGGCCATCATCGCCGTGCCGATCGGCGTTCTGATGGGGGCTTACAAACCGATCGAAGCCTTGCTGGAGCCGTTCGTTTCGTTTGCCCGATACCTGCCCGCCTCTGCCTTCATCCCGCTATTGATCCTGTGGGCAGGCATCGGCGAACTGCAGAAGCTGCTGGTCATTTTTATCGGCTCGGTGTTCCAGATTATCCTGATGATCGCGGTGAACGTCGGCAACACAAGACGAGATCTTGTTGAAGCAGCGTACACGCTGGGCGCCGGCGACGGCGGCATCATCCGCCGCGTGTTGCTGCCCTCGTCCGCCCCCGAAATCGCGGAAATCCTTCGGCTTGTTCTGGGTTGGGCATGGACCTACGTCATCGTCGCCGAACTGATCGGTTCATCGTCGGGCATCGGCCATATGATCACCGACAGCCAGGCGCTGCTGAATACTGGCCAGATCATCTTCGGCATCATCGTCATCGGGTTGATAGGCCTCGTGTCGGATTTCCTGTTCAAGGCTTTCAACGCCTGGCTGTTTCCATGGAAATTGGCATGACCATGCTCAAGATCGATCAGGTCTCGCGCACCTTCCCGGCACGCCAGGGCAATGCACCCACGCGGGCGCTGGAACCGACCGATCTCAGCGTCGGTAACAACGACTTCGTCACCATCCTGGGCCCATCGGGCTGCGGAAAATCCACGCTGCTTCGTATCGTCGCCGGGCTCGACCGGCCGACGAGCGGCCGCGTCATTCTGGACGGGCGCGAGGTATCGAGACCCGGCGCGGATCGCGGTATGGTGTTTCAGTCGTACACCCTGTTCCCGTGGCTGACGGTGCGCGAAAACATCGCGTTCGGCCTGCGGGAGCGCGGGATCTCCGAAGCTGAGCGCGGCACGATCGCCAATGGGTTCATCCAACGGGTCGGCCTGTCGGGCTTTGAGAAACACTGGCCGAAGCAGCTTTCCGGCGGCATGCAACAACGCACGGCTATCGCCCGTGCGCTTGCCAACGATCCCAAGATCCTGCTGCTCGACGAGCCGTTCGGTGCGCTGGACAATCAGACCCGCGTGCTGATGCAGGAAATGCTGCTCGGCATCTGGGAACGTGACCAGAAAACCGTGTTGTTCGTCACCCACGATATCGAGGAGGCCATCTTCCTCGGCAGCCGCGTCATCGTCATGAGCGCCCGCCCCGGCCGCATCAAGGCCGAGATCGCGATCGATCTGCCGCACCCGCGATCCTACAAGATCAAGACCGCGCCCGAATTCGTCCACCTGAAGGAACGACTGGTCGAAGAGATCCGTGCCGAGGCATTGAAGGTTGCGGTTGAAGCCTAACGGACACTCGCACGTCGATGGAGCTCGGATCCCTGCGGATCTAAACACGATCGGTAACGTCGGCGCCTACAAGGCGTGTGCTGACCGCATTCGTCATTGCGTCGGGCCCTCGGTATACTCCGCGATGAAGTGCCTGCGGCAAGTCGTCCGGAACAAGAAGTTGATCTACGGCTTCCTGACGACGTCGCCGAACGCGGTCGTCGAGCCGATCCATCCGAAGGCGATGCCGGTGATCCTGACCACCGAGGAAGAGCGCGACGTCTGGATGCGCGCGCCGTGGGACGAGGCCAAGGCGCTGCAGCGGCCGCTGCCGGACGAGGCCCTCAAGATCGTGATGCGGGGCGCCGACAAGGAGGACAAGGTGGCCGCGTGAAAGGCAATTTGGCAACGGGCTGTTGCCAAATTGGGGTTCGCCGCTGTGCAAAGGGCGGCGGAACAGGTGGAAAAGCGGGAGACCCCACGATTGCGAATCCCAGGCTTGTGTTAGCTGCCGGAACGAACGACGGGCGCAAGGATTCGTCCCGGGCAGGAGCCACCTCGATGCTGATGACGAAGGAACGACGTCCCGCGATCCGGACGCTGCGCGGCTGGGCGATCTCGGTCCTGCAGGAAGCCGGCGCCATCCGCGAATGCGAGGAGCACGGCTGGATACAGGACCGCGCTGATCCGCACGCCCGCGAGCGGGCCTTCGTCATGGCCCGCCAGGATCCGCCGCCAGGCGTCTCGGCTCAGGCCGCTGCCACCGCGTGTTAATCGGCTTGCGATTTGACATCCAATCGGCTCCCAACCGTGACCCTAGTCGGACGCCCAATTAATTCGTCGATACAATGCGTTGCTGCGCGTCGACTGGGGTCAGACGTGGACGCCGATCGAGCGTCAGACCCCACGCCGAATAACATTCAACTCAATCAGAGTGCGCTGCAGCGTGATCAAGAGCGGCTCGGTACTTCCCCCGAACGCGGTTGACCCCGTCAGCTTCGCCGTATCAAACTCCCCCACAAAAACCGGATGCACTGGGGCTACCTCTGGCGGACCCAATCGAGAAAGCTTGTTTGCCGCGACTAACTCGCGAGGACGTTCGACCAACCCGAAAAGGGGAAACATCATGTCCAAGGACAGCAAACCGACGAAAAAGGGCACCGTGTCCCACAACAACAAATCGACTGAAAAGGGCACCGTGTCCGAGGACAGCAAACCGACGAAAAAGGGCGCCGTCTCCAATGAGAGCGAACCTACTGAAATAGGCGCCGTGTCCAACGACATCAAACCGACTGAAAAGGCCGCCGCTGGCGAGACGCCGTTTTTAGACTTCACCAAACTTATGAGCCAGTTCCGACTTCCAGGCGTCGACTTCGCGGCGCTTGTGGACCGTGAACGGAAGAACATCGAAGCTCTCGCCAAAGCGAATAGGATCGCATTTGAGGGCTGGCAGCGCCTCGTTCGTCGGCAAGCAGAAATCTTCCAGGAAACGATGAAGAAAGTGGTTGTCGATGCTGGCCAGGAAGCCGCCAAGAAGCGCGCGGATCTCGCCAAAGAGGGTTTCGAAAAGGCCCTGGCTGACATGCGAGAACTAGCGGAAATGGCCACCAAATCTCAGAAAGAGGCCTTCGATGTGGTTCGCAAGAGGATCGAAGAGAACGTGGAAGGCATCCGAAACTTTGGAAAAAAAACTGGCAAATGAAACTGAAGTGACTTTCCAGAAATGGGCAGTTTCGTTCCAAGGAGAACAGATGCGCACCTACCGCGTTCCTGAGGACACCTGAGACCCTCAGGAACGCGGTTCAACAGTTAATCGATCCAACGGCACTCAGGAATACTACAAGGCCAGGCTTACTGGATCGCGTTTCAGCTTACGCCGGCCCCAGTGATGGTCCTTGCGATCTGGAACTCGCGCTCGACGTTGCGATTGAGCGCTCGCATGACGCCAATCTGGGCAAACATCGCGGGGCCGCCGTGCTCGACCACCAGCATTATCGCTTCGACGGCGGCCTGCCATTCCGGGAGGGTCGCTTCTTTTTTCGGTAGCGCAGTCACATAGGTTGCCGCGTCGCGCAGCCTGACGAGCTGCCGGCCGTCCGGCAACACGATCGGCTCGCCGAACTCACGGCTCCAGACTGTACGCTTTGACATCCCTCACCCCAGGGATATCAAACCGGAACCGGAGGAACCGCGCAACAGGTTGCCACTTTATCCCGAGATTGGGTCTAGACGTTCAACTCACCGCTCATCCGGTAAGGCATCGGGCCTCTCTACTCCTGCCCCGACGCCCGACCGGTCAATTCTCTCGCCGCGCCGTCACGCAATCTGACAACGCGCTCGGGCCGCCCTCGCCCTTCTCCTGCTCTCGGTGCACGTCCCGCTCCTTAAGATTTCATTAACCTTGCGGAAGCGAGACTTTGCCGGGGCTGGGCACTAGCAAGGACAATCCCATGCCAAATCTGGAAGATGCAATTCGCGAACGTGCCTACCACCTCTGGATCGCCGATGGTCAGCCCGAGGGCAAGGCGGACATCTATTGGCTGAATGCTCAACACGAAATTCTTACGGCATCAGTCGAAAGCTTGGCCAGCCCCGCTGCCGCAGCTGACACGGTAGCGACGAAACCTGCTAAAAGGGCAAGGGTCATGCGGTCAGAAAAAACCAAAACTCGCGCTGCGTAGTCATGCGAGTTACGTCGCGCAGGACCGGACGACGCCATTATGAGCGGACGGGCGCGACTCCCCCCGTGGTCGTTAGCCTTGCCCGGCTAATTTCCAACCTATCGCTGCGGCCGAAGCCTCGCGCCCTTTCGCCTCAGCCGGCCTCGCGCAGTTCCTGCTCAATCGCTTTCAGCCTGTTCCTGAGAGCGCGATCTATGGCGCTGGCTTCTCTTGGCGAGATTCTTCCCGTGGTGATGTCGGTCAGTATTCTGCACTGAAACACTGCGATCTGGTCTAACGTCATCTGCTCGATTTGAGCTATCCGCGCCTCAACATCGGCATTTACTTCCGCCGCTCTCCTGTTGCGCATGCCTTTCTCCCTTGGTTGACCTTGATCCTGGACCCCTGTCGTAAATTAAATCCGGGAGTATCGGTGGTGGAGCCCGCCTAAGATTGGGCGACAAAGAATGTGCCCGGCGCGATCGACGGCGGGTGAGACCGGTGCATCTTTCTCAGGGATAGATGCGTGCGAGACCCATTGTAATATTTCATGTAACAGAGCAGTAGGTGACGGAGGTGGCGTTCGCTGAATACAATGACGTGGTCAACGCATTCTCGTCGGATCGAACCGATCAGCCTTTCGGCATATGCGTTCTGCCACGGGGAACGCGGCGATGTTGGCCGGTCGCGAATGCCTATCGATCGGAGTCGCGCGCGTCGCCCTCGACCAGGGTATCCTCGAGGGCGATGGGCCGACAGTTTCAAATCGCGGACATGCCGCCGTCGACTGGGAGGTCCACGCCTGCGATGAAGCTTGCTTCGTCAGAAGCGAGGAACAAGGCGGTCGACGCGATCTCCTCCGGGCGGCCGAGCCGCCCGAACGGGACGGCCGCGGCGAACTGGGCGCGGGCTTGGTCGGCCCCCTCCTTGGTCGGCGCCTGCTGCTCGAAGATCGGCGTGTCGATCGGGCCCGGGCTGATCGCATTGACCCGGATGCGGCGATCCTTCAACTCCGCCGTCCACGTGCGGACGAAGGAGCGGACTGCCGCCTTGGTGGCGCTGTAAGCGGTGAAGCCGGGGATGCCCTTGTTCTCGGCGATCGAGGTGATCACAACGATCGCCCCGCCGTCATTCAGAAGCGGCAGGGCCTTCTTCACCGTGAAGGCCAAAGCCCGCGTGTTAATCGCAAAGAGCTTGTCGAAGCTTTCCTCCGTCATCTCGGCGAGCGGCTGAGGATCGACGATGCCCGCCCCGGCAAAGAGGATATCGATCTTGCCCTTCTCGCTGGCAATCCTGGTGTAGAGCCGGTCGAGATCGGCGAGGTTGGACACGTCACCCCGCACAGTAGCGACGCTGCGGCCGATCACCGATACCGCCTTGTCCAGTTCCGTCTGGCGGCGCCCGGTGATGTAGACGAACGCGCCTTCATCTACGAAGCGCTTGGCGGTGGCGAGACCTATTCCGCTGCTGCCACCAGTGACGAGGGCAACTTTTCCTTGGAGCTTTGGCATTGAAATCCTCTTTGCAAGATGGGGAACCGCCCCGCTTGGGCCGGTCGGGAAAACGGCGCGCCGGACGGTTGGAGCGCTCGGGAAACGATCGCCTGGGCTGACTCAGACGGAGCACATGCCGCCGTCGACCAGCAGTTCGCTGCCGGCGACGAAGCTGCTGTCCTCAGACGCCAGGAACAGCATCGCGGCCGCGATCTCTTCCGGCCGCGCCATGCGGCCGAGCGGGATGCTCGCTGCATGCTTGGCGCGGACCGCGGCCGCCTCCGCGGGCGAACTGACCTGGGCGTCGATCAGCGGCGTGTCGCAAGGACCCGGCGTGATCGTATTGACCCGGACGCCGCGGTCCTTGAGCTCCATCGTCCAGGTCCGGGCATAGGAGCGCAGTGCTGTCTTGGAGGCGGCGTAGGCGCTGCGACCGGGGAAGCCGCGCAGGGAGGCGATCGTGCTGGTCAGGATGACCGATGCACCGTTGTTCAGGAGCGGCAGCGACTTCTGCACCGTGAACAGCACGCCCCGGGCGTTGACGTCGAAATTGTGGTTGAAGCTCTCGATGGTGACATCGGCGAGCTTCACACTGTCGACGGCGCCGATATTGGCGACCACCACGTCGAGCTTGCGGCCATCGGATACGACCTTGGCGTAGAGCCGGTCGAGGTCCTCGAGCTTGCGGACGTCGCCCTGCACGCCGGTGACGTTCCGGCCGATCGAGGCGACCGTTTTGTCCAGTTCTTCTTGGCGGCGGGCGAAGATATAGACGAACGCCCCTTCGGCGACGAACCGCTGTGCCGCTGCCAGTCCAATCCCGCTGGTGCCGCCGGTAATCACGGCGACCTTGTTCTGTAGTCTCGACATCGTTGCTTCCTCAATCGCTGGAGTCGGGCGCGGCGCGAGCCGTTCCCTTGAAGACCGCAGCCTAGCGGCGCCCTGCCGCCACCGTCGTGTCAGCAGAGCGGGGGCCTGATGGAATAGCAATTATTCCAGTATGGAATTATCGCTATTCGAGGGGTCGGCTATCCCTCCCATCGCTCATGGACGATGGCGCAGATCAGGTCGAAGAACACCACCCCCGAAATGAACGTCAGGCGGGCGACGCACGCGCTGGGGCTGCGCTTTCGGCCTCATGGCGCCGACTTGCCCGGAAAACCCGACCTCCTCTTCTGCCGGTGGCGCACCGCGCTTTTCGTGAACGGCTGCTTCTGACATTCGCACCACTGCGACAGAGCGCGACTTCCGAAAACCAACGTCGATTACTGGACGAAGAAGCTTCAGCGGAACACGGTCCCGGACAAGGAGACCATCAGGCTCCTGAAGAAGTCCGGCTGGCGATGCGTGGTCATCTGGGAGTGCCAGGCGAAGGATCCCGCCAAATTGGACAGGATTCTTCGCCGCCTGTTCGCTTCGGATCGCCGGCGCTAATCGCCGCCGTTGGCCTGGAAGGCCGGTGCCGGCCCCTCTCCTCGACCATTTCCAACGCTCGCAGAGGCCGTCGCTCGAGGTCGAAGGTGTCGATCGGAGGCGTCGAACTGGGCTGGGAGCGATACATAGGATTCGAAGGCCGCTTTGTAGGCATGCACAGCTTCGGCGCTTCCGGAAAGATCGCCGACGTCTACAAAAAGTTCGATATCAACGCCGACGTGGTGGTCCGCGCTGCGCATGAGACGCTGGCGGACGCTGCCGCTCTTTAGAATGAATATTTGGATGTAGGCAGTCGCGGTTCCGGCACTGTTACCATGCTCGGCGCGAAAGGTCAGCGCTAAGTCGGCAGATCCAGTCGTGATTGGGTATCGACGTCGTAGATGCGTATCTGAAGCATCGGAAAACGGCGCTTCAATTCGATCGCGCCGTGCTCTGCGCCTTCTTTGGTGCTGAACTCGGTCTTAAGTCGTCCATCGATTTCGAGGGCAAAACCGGATTTAGGCAGTTCGATCGTTCGGCCGAGCATTCGGAATCCATAGTGATTGGCGGCAGCGTGTGCATCTGGTTACGGTGAGTCCGGCACGGCCGACAAGCCTGTTCTGAAGACCGTGGAAGGAGTAGCTCCGTGAGCGATTCGTTCGACCTCCAGCGCTTCGTGGACGCGCAAGCTTCGATCTACCGGCAGGTCGTCGAGGAACTGTCGCGCGGACGAAAACAGACACACTGGATGTGGTTCATCTTTCCGCAGATCGCCGGTCTCGGCTTCAGCGCGATGGCTCAACGCTTCGCGATAGGCTCGCATGCTGAGGCCGTCGCTTACCTGGAGCATGACCTGCTCGGGCCTCGCTTGGTCGAATGCACGCGCCTCGTCATGGCTGCAAGCGAAAAGCCCGTAACCGATATTCTTGGCTCTCCGGATGACATGAAATTCCGGTCGTGCATGACGCTGTTCGACGCCGTCTCGAAGCAGGAAATCTTTGCGGAAGCCATCGCCGCGTTCTATCCAGACGGGAAGGACCGTGCGACTTTGGAAATTCTGGAAACGAGCCGACGCCTATCGTGATTGCACTCCGGAGACAGGGAACTCGGCCCCAGCTTACTTGTTCTTTCAGACGCGCCCAAACGAACCGGATGAAAATTGTCGCTGCAAGAAGCCTCAGAAATCACCATCGAGGACCGCGAAGCCCTGCGCAGGGCGGTCAAGTCGCTTGAGCATCCCAGCCTCGCCGGCCGGCTCACGAACCTCGTCGGCAAGCCCGTCGAACTTATAGGTTACGCGCTTCCCTCCTTCGCTTCCAAAGCCATCGCTTCCGCCACCTCGAAGGGGCTCGAAGCGGCGCTCAAGGTAGCATTGCGCACGCTCCGGTCTTCACCCCCGACCAATTCGCAATTTCTGCATCGGGCGCTCGCGACGGCATCGGGCGCTGCGGGAGGAACGTTCGGACTGGCCGCGCTTCCGGTCGAACTGCCGGTTTCGACTACCATCATGCTGCGGTCGATCGCGGACATCGCACGCAGCGAGGGCGAGGACCTGTCCGATCCGGAGACCGCCCTCGCCTGCGTCGAGGTCTTCGCATTGGGCGGGCGGGCTGGATCGGCCGACGCATCGGAGAGCGGATACTTCGCCGTTCGAGGCATGCTTGCGAAGACGGTGACGGAAGCCGCCCGGTTCGTCGCCGAACGCGGCGTCCTCAAGGAAGGTGCGCCCATCCTGCTGAAGTTCGTCACCCAGGTCGCTGCACGCTTCGGATTGGTGGTCACGCAGAAGGTTGCCGCGCAAGCCCTGCCCCTCGTCGGCGCCCTCGCCGGTGCAGCGGTGAACTACGCGTTCATCGAGCATTTCCAGGATGTCGCCCGCGGTCATTTTACGGTGCGCCGCCTCGAACGGCTCTATGGCAAGGAGAGGATTCGCTCCGAATATGACCTGATCGCAGGAAAGCTTTGAGCGGAAGCGTCAGCACTAGGAACTCTAGCCCCGCGCGCGCAGCAGCGCCGCATCCAAGCGCTCTTTCTCCTTTTTCCAGCGCGCATTTTCGGCTTCCGCTCTCTTCTCGACAGCGTCCGCCTCGGCCTGGATGGCTCCGGCTCTCTCCGCATGCTCCCGTTCAGCCTTTGTCCAATGCAGATTGCGCCTTGTCGACGGCCTGCTGCCGGTGTTCGCGCTCTTTCTGCCGGGCGGCCTCTTCCCTCGCCCGCTCGCGATCGCGGCGCTTCTGCTCCCGTTCGTAGGCGACAGCGGCCTTCTGCGCCGGCGCCTTGTCGGCCGGCCGGGAGGATGTCTTCTTCGGTTTGCGGCCGGCCGGCTTGCGGGCGGCTTTAGATGGTCGTGCGGTGGCGTCACCCAGGTTCGTCGGTAGCTCGGCATGTTCCTTGAAGAGGCCATTCGAACCCACAGGACGCTTCAGCACGACGCCCGGCCTCGCCATGGTCGCCGCCACGACGTCCGGATCCTCGCTCTGCTTGGCCGCGCCCTGCTGAAAGAGATTGCTGTCCGCGCCCCAGGCTTCCAAGGCGGCCTTCATCGAGGGCGCCGCTATCGCCAGGTCGAAGAATCCCAGCGAAGTTTTGTAGGTCTTTAGCTTCTTAGCCATTCGACATGTTCTTTCGTGGACATCATCGGCAACGCTTCAGACCGCCAGTCGATCGAGGTCGGCCGCCACTCGGGAGTTGGGGAAAATTTTCACCGCTTCCGCCAGGATCTCTTCGTCGGGATAGCGTCCGGAGATGAACGAAGAACCAGCGGTCGTTGTTCGTGAGGCGAGCCCGGCCTTTCAGCTTGCGTCGCAAGACGATCAGCTGATGTCGAAGCACAGCATTCTCCGCCTCAAGCCGGATGTTCGAGTTGAATGGCGAGGCCAGCACGGCCAGAACGAAGCAGATCAGCGCGATCATCGCGCCAACTTAGCCGATTCTATCATTCGATAAACCCGGATAGGGTTTTCGGTACACACAGCGGGCCAAATTCGGAAATCCCATGAGAGGGTATACAGCGCCTCCAGTTTGGTCTTGGTGTCGAATGCTGACATAGAGAGACACCCGCCACGAGAAGATCACCTTCGCCGAGCTGTGCGCCGCTGGCGTTCGCGGTCTCCTGGTCTATTGCTCAGACTACCGCTGCAGCCACTGGACGGCGATCTCCGCCGACGCCTGGACCGACGATGTGCGGCTGTCCGACCTTGAGCCGCGCTTCACCTGCAAGGTCTGCGGCCATCGTGGCGGCGACGTCAGGCCCGACTTCGACGGCGCGAGGGGCCGGGCCGGCGGTGAATGCATGGTGCTGGCCGCATATCCATGACGGGAATTTTAAAATGAAAGAGGCCGCCAACTGAGGCGGACTTTTCTGTCAGATAAGCTGACGGTATTGCTCCGGATAGACGGCTGTTTGGCATTGCGTCAAAGCTTCACTTTCCTTCTATAGAGTATACTAGCGTTCGCCCGGCATAGTTGCGCTTGTGAATTACTTGCGGAATCAATCAACTCATGGATAGCCCACAGCATTGCCAAGATCAGTCGGCAGAATGTCTTCGCTTGATGAAATTAACGCAGAGCGAAGCTGAAGCCGAGGTTCTGAAAAACCTCTCTTGTAGCTGGACGAGACTCGCCGGCCAAATCGACCGATACAACGCGCTCGTGCGCGACCGAGGCCGCCGCGTCGTCCAAAAGTAAAGGCCGCCTCAGTTGGCCGCTCCGACGAAAGCGAAAGCCCCGACCGAGCGGCGTCTGTACTTGGTCGACCCCGCAAGCACAAAGGTTCGAGACACTACCCAAAGGTATAATCCCAATGGGCATGAACGTGGTGCGGCAACTTCAGGGCGAGTTGATAGCCAAATTAGGCCACTGCCAAAATCACATTAGGCCACAAGGCGTTAAAACAGGCCAGCACCCGCGAGCCTATAAGAACAAATCGGCACCAAAGCCGTTTCAGGAACGAACCACGACAAACCGGTCCCGGTGGTTGCGCCACGCCGCAAGCGAGCCCCAGAGCCGAACCCTGAGACCAAGAAAAAGGATGTACTGGCCGCTGGCGGCCTTCGGCGGCATCTGGACTGAGTTCAGGGGTCCAAGCCGGTCCCCGGCCCTCATCTGGTCTACGGCTTCTTGACGACGACGCCGAACGCCGTGGTCGAGCCGATCCATCCGAAGGCGATGCCGGTGATCCTGATGACCGACGAAGAGCGCGACGTCTGGATACGAGCATCCTGGGATGAGGCCAAGGCGCTGCAGCGGCCAATGCTGGATGATGCGCTCAAGATCGTCGCACGCGGCACGGACAAGGAAGACGTGCAAGCAGACTGATGCCGTGGCACCATTGGTTCGACATGATAGAGGCCGCCAACTGAGGCGGCCCTTTACATGAACGCGATAACTAACCCCATCGCGACCAGAGCTTCCACGCCAGTGATGGCGATGCCTAGATATAGGCCAACCATGACACTCTCAGATCAATTTGGGTTGTTTGCCGGGCACTGCACTTCTCCGAGCAACGCTGCGATGGCGGCGGCGACCTGGTCGCCGATCTTGGCCTCGCGCAGGACGCGGTCGGTGATCGCCGCGCGGACCTTGCTCTCGATCCGGTCGGCCAAATGCTGCTCAAGCACGCGTTGCGGCGGAATTAATTTGCCGCTCCCGAACGTGGCCAGCTTCTCATCAAGCCACCCGATCAATTGCGGAGTCGTCATCGCATTTAATTCGATGCGATTGGTCTGGAGCCAGTTTTCCCAATAGTCGCCATCTTCCCGCTCGCGGATGTAGTCGGCAACAGGCTTCAGGCGCTCCGTCTTCTCCACGGTCTCGACCTCAAGCCCCATCGCGACCGCTTCCCAGGGCTCCAAACCGAGATTGATGATCTTGATCCTGCGCGCGCCGCGCGCCTTCGTTTCCTGCTGCAGGGTCTGATAGATCATGGTGCCGGATGCGTCGGCATCATGTACGCAGAACACCTCGACCGGTTCGTCGTGTTCGACCAGCTTGTCGATCAGATCACGTGCGGCCTGTGTCGAGAAGCCTTTCGACGACATCACGGCGCAATCATGCCGCTCACACCAGCGGTTCTGCTTGAGCGCCTCCTGCGCGCCTTCCTTTTCGATGTAGACGAGTTTGTTGAAATTCCACGCCGGGCGTTCGTACTCCTCGACCATCAGGGTGCCGAGAGTGAAGGTCTCGTTGCGGTGCGGATGGGTGATGCTGCCGCGCGGCTCGCGGTACATCAGCGAGATTTCGCCGTTCTCATTTTCGTAGTCGGTTATGATGTCCTTGAAATTCCCAATCTTCAGTTCCTTGCCGGTCTCGTTCATGACGATAGGCCGCAAGGCATAGAACAGTTGTCGCTCGTTGAACCGGTAGCCTTCTTCGCCACTGACAGCGGCGATGACACCGTCAAGATTGTCCAGGACGATGTCCTTCTGCGACGTGCCCTTGCCTTTGGCGTCGGGGCGTCGCGCCCTGCGCACCGCCTTCGCCACGGCGTTCTTGATCTCGTCCAGAAAGGGGCTGAGGTCCGGCTCCTTGCCATCCGACATGATCGGCATGTAGGGCGTCATGACGTTCAGCACGATGAAGAAGTTCGAATCCTTCGGCGCTTCGGCGACGGTGTACGCTAGTCCGCATCCAAAGAAGCTGATCTCCCGCTTGTCGCGGGCCGCACGGATATTGCCAGTGACCGGTGTGCGATTGACGCAGACGAGGAGCCGCATGTCCTGGCTCTCTGCCGTCCAAGCCTCGACCACGAAGGGAATTTCGGCTTGCGGTCTGGCTGCGCCGAACGGCGCGACGCCGCTCGACATGCCATAGGCCTGGTCGGGAAATAGTGCAGGACCGAGCGGGCCGAGCCGCCCAGGCTTGACCTGTCGCGCATTATTCCGCGCAACTTCCAGGAGCCTTGCGGCTTGCTCGCGGCTAAGCGCACTGCAGACCATGCGGACCAGCCCGGCCTCGGCAACGATCTCGCCTGCCCGCCCGCCAGTACAGCCATCGAGGCGTGCGACCAGATCGCGGACGGGTGCAGCGCCGCTAGCCGATAACAGCTCGTGAAACTGGGCGGCGTCGTACCACCACGGCGACGACTTGCCCTGGTAAGACTGCCCTTCAGCCATCTCGGTCGCGACCACCGCCCAGCGCAGCGCATCCGCATCGTCCGGGATAGCCGAGCCCAATCCGATCTCGACGCGGGTGCCGACCGGGAAGTCGACCGGCGTCACAGCGACGACCGTCGTCGCACAGTCGCGCTCGGGGTGGAGTTCGATCCGGCGATTGCGGGTAGTTACGATGAGAAAGCCTTCGGATGCGAGGACGGCCCCTGCCACGACCCGCAAACCGTTGCCGAGCGCGCCGCGAGTTCGCAGCCGCAGCAGCTTGGTCGAGACCATGGGCCGTGCGATGCTGAACAGCCGGGCGATCTCTTCAGGCTCACCTTCGATCCCACCGCCGCTGTCCTCGACGAAGTAGCCGCCACCGGGCAGTTGCCCGATGCGGACTCGGGCTCCGGTGTCGAGCGCGTTGTCGGCCAGTTCTTTCAAAACCAGGCGGCGCAACTTGTTCTGCGCCACGCCAGCCTTTTGCTGCAGCCCCTCGATGGTGCGGAAGCTGGTCCAGTCAGCCCGCTCAAATTTTAACATTTCAGTCGCCGGTTGGCTTGCTGAACGGTCGTTGGAAAATTGAAAGTTTGGGCGGTTGCTCATCAACGGCATCAAAGCCGGTTGTCCGGTAATGGCAATGGGGCCGAGGCTTCATGGGTGTTAACGAAGCAAAAACGAAACAAAATGGGACGGCCTGGGACGAATTTTTCCCAAAAATAAAAATTGGAAATTGTTTTTGGGAAAGCCGGAGGTGATCGGATTAGAGATTATCGACGGCGGCCGAGCAGTCCGGACCGGTGGCCGGGACGGCTCCCCTGGGGCGAGGCACGGGGTTCGACCTGGGTGCCGCGCATGTCGCTACGGTGCGCGGCGCGCTGCACCTCTCGTGGCGACGGCAGCGACGTCCGTCAATCCCGCCAGAAGTCCTTGAACCGGGCGGCGCTCAGCTCCGTATAACGCACGGTGTGCTGGATGCTCTGGTGCCCGAGCCAGTCTTGAATTGCTCGGGTGTCAGCGCCTGCATTTGCCAATGCGTAGCCGCAACTATGCCGCAGCATGTGGAAATGCGCAGGCCACGGCAGCTTAGCCCCCGCTTGCCGATGGTCTTCACCTGCCTGTTGATGTGCCAACAACGGACATGGGCGAGCAAGGCGGCACGTACTCATTCGGGCAACCCCGCTTTCCGAAGGCCCTCAATCAACAGAGGCGAGTTTGATTGTCCCCCTCGAGCGATAAATCCAGATATCGTAAAGGTGGGATCGACCTCAAGCAGACGAACCGCCACCTCACGCGCCTCGGCATCCCGTCCAAGATGCGCCAAAGCGGACGCCAAACCGCGATAGGTTCCCGAAAAAGATTGGTTCTGACGAAGAGCCTTCTTGGTAATCGCGACAGCCTCGTCGAAACGGCGAAGCTCGATCAATGACTGGCCGATACCAGCCAGCGTAGCATAAAGCGCGGGGTCCAACGGGCTCAAGCGAATACCGCGTTCAAAACTCCGAGTTGCTTCCTCGTACTGGCCAGCATTTCTGTGTGTCCAGCCTCTTCGTCGCCATGCACTAGCATCATTTGGATTGGACGCGACCGCACGATCAGCAAACTCGATGGCGGTTTCGTAATCACCGATAAAGAAGGCCGTAACCCACGCCGCTATGCTCAGTGCTGCCTCGTCATTCTCGTCAAGGCTTAATGCCAAGCGAGAGAGCCGAACTGCTTCGTTGCGGTCGAATTGAGGATCGATAGTGAAGCCCAGAGAAACGTTGTTCAAGTGGATAAGAGCCGCCAATGCGGCGGCCACAATAGAGCGAGGGTCTAGCTCCAAAGCCCGATGAGCCAGTCTTATTGCCTCGGCCAAACTCTCGCGGGTCGATAGGTAGAACTGCTGCCTAGCGCGGAGAGAAAAATCATAGGCGGTGAGGTCTTCCGGTCGGCGGCGGGTGGTCATTTCGATTTCTGTTTCAAGTAGCTTGGGCTGAACGGCCGAGACAACGGCGACCGTTACTTCGTCCTGGAGAACAAAAACATCTGTCAAATCACGCTCGAACCTGTCCGCCCAAAGGTGCGCCCCTGTCACCGCATCAATCAACTGCCCGGCGATCCGAACCTTCCCTGCCGCCTTGCGCACAGACCCCTCGAGGACGTAGCGCACCCCGAGCCTGCGTCCGACCTCCTTTATATCGACGGCTTTGCCCTTGAACGTAAAGCTCGAATTGCGAGCGATCACGAACAACCATTTGAACCGCGAGAGCGCCGTGATGATGTCCTCGACCATCCCGTCCGCAAAATACTCCTGTTCCGGATCACCGGACATGTTCTGGAATGGCAGGACTGCGATTGACGGCTTGTCGGGAAGCGGGAGCGCCTGATGAGGTTCACTCACGGTCGAGGCTGATTGTACTGCGGAAGAGATTTGATCCGTCAGCCGGACCCGCCACGCCTGTATGGGCTCGGCGATATTCTTGAGGTGTTGTGGCCCCATATCATCACAGACTATCTCAACCTTGCCCCGGACCTGCCGATAGGCGTCATTGGACATGCACACCCCGCCCGGTTCGGCGATGCCCTCAAGGCGGGCAGCAACGTTGACACCATCCCCGAAGATATCGCCGTCATCAATGATGATGTCCCCGACGTGGATGCCGATCCGGAATTCGATCCTGCCGACCTGCGGCATAGACGCATTTTGTTCGCCCATGGCGCGCTGGACTTCAACGGCACCGCGCACCGCATCCACGGCACTGGCAAACTCGACGAGCATGCCATCGCCCGTGGTCTTGACGATCCGCCCGCGATAGTTGGCGATGGTGGAATCGACGAGGGCCTTCCTGACAGCCTTGAGCCGAGCCAGCGTGCCTTCCTCGTCAACGCCCATCAAACGGCTGTACCCGGCGACATCCGCCGCCAGCACCGCTGCCAGTCGTCGTTCCAAGCGCTCGGCGGTCAAAGAGAGCCCCTAAGATTGGTTCCCGACGCATGAAAGCATATCACGCCGCTGCTAAACTAGGGACGACTTCCGGAGTGGGGTCAAAAGCTGAAAAGCTCAATGGGAGCATATGTTTTCCGCTCTGCCCCCAACAACGGACATAGAGCGACCACGGCGGCATGTCCGAGTTGTGCCAACAGCCGACATTGTCGTTCTATTTCGACACCCAGAAAATCCAGGGCCTGGACCCGTCATCCGGTCTAAATTTGACTATCGATTGCCTGCAGTCCCGCTATTTTCACTCGTGGGCCGACTGACCCTGAAAAACTCGGAGCCGATCAGCGGTTCGCGAGTTTGTTGTACTCTGCAATTGCGCGCCTCAGATCGTCGTATTCATCGCAGGGGATGAGACAGATTTGCTCGAGCGCCGTGAGATGCTCTTTGGCTTTCGCCAGATCGCGCTGCGCCAGGTAGGCTTCACCGAGGTGTTCGTGCGCGCTGCGGTGCCGGGGATTGAGGGTCAGAGCCTGCTGATAGTGTCGTACTGCCGGACCAAACTGCCGCAAACGGCGATAGGCGTAGCCGAGAAAGTTCTGGATATCGGGATTGCGGGCGTCGCGAAGGCCTGCGCTGGTGAGCGCCCTGATGGCAGTTTCCCAGTCGCTGGAGCCGATCGCTCGCTTGCCCGCCGCGAAATCCGGATCGAGCGCCGCCCAATCCGGCGTTTCCACCATCGATCCCATGGTCGAGCAGATCGGCCACGCTTCGGCAGAGGCAACGGTTCCAGAAACAGCATTGTCTGCGCGGGCCGGCGTTGCAGCCCGGTCTTGGCGGGCAGGCGCGGTCAAAAAGTACGATGTCGGCACTGCGGCCAACACACCCAGCACGGCGGCGATTAGCATCGAACGCATCATGAGCGTTGTGTCGGTAGGCGGCTGCTGGACAGGTGCGCCCGGCAACCGCTCTTCTCATCCTCTACCTCGACAGTTTACTGCTGCATCAATGAGGCCCTGGCCTCGCTGATTTCCACCCGATCGGCATCGGCGTCCTTGGTCATCTCGCCAAGCTTCCGGAAATACGCCGTGGCCTTCTCGGGCTGATTTGCGGCCTTTGCGGCCTTGGCGGCACCATACAAGCCGCGCAGCCGGTTGGGCGTCGACACCAGCGAGGTCTCGTATTCCGTCAGCGCTAGTCCCGGCTGCTCCTGTTCAAGCAGCAGATCGCCCAACAGTTCGCGCATCGGGTAGAGCCTGTTCTCCATCGCGATGTGCTTTTGGCTACTGTCCTCCAGATCCGCCGCCGCGCGCATGAGCTTCAGCGCCATCTCCTTGTCGCCCTTTCCTTGCGCAATCCAGGCCGATGCAGCCAACATCTGGACTTCGACTTGCGCGGCCCAATAGGACTGACTTGCGCTTTCCAGCGCGGCGCGAAGCTCCTTGAGTTTGTCGACCTCGCGCCCGGCAGCGGCAAGGTCGCCGCCGCGGGCCGATCCCATGGCGCGGGCAAAATAGGTAATAGCCTCGGCCTGTGGAAACTGGCTGCCCCTCGGCTCGAGCGCGGCTGCTTCCTTCCACGCCTGACGCTCCAATGCAAAGCGCGCCGGCACCGCCGCAAGCGCGGTGTAGCCGTAGACGGCTTCAAACCCAAGTTTTTTTATAGCGTTGCTGTCGTCGCGCAGCTGCTTCGCAGCTCCCTCCTGTCCCATTTGCAACAGGGCGTATTCCATAAAGTCCAGATAATGCGGCTCGCCGGGAGATGCCGCGCCGGGCCAAAGCCTGGCCGCTTGCCCCTGGGCGATTGCCCGCGATTTAGTGTTCGATGCGACGGACTGCGCCCACAGCCCGAGCATGGAATAGGTGTGCGAGGGCATGTGCTGAGCGTGCTGCGCCGCCGGGGCGACCCCGGCATATCTATTGGCGGCATCAAGCGCGCGTTGCGCAAGCGGCGGGTAATCGTACGTGTGGATCAGATAGTGCAGTACGCCCGGATGGTCCGGCAGTTTCGCCTCGATCTTTTCGAGGATGGCCCCGGCCTTGAGCTGATTGGCATAGGTCTTGTCGCTGTGCAGCGCCGTCTCATTGAGAGCGAGCGCGTGGAAAATGGCCGCCTCCGAATCATCGGGATATTTCTGCATCAGCGTTTCCATCGCCTTTTCGTAGGCAAGTCCACGCTCGGTTTGATCAACTTTGTCGTAGTCCTTGTAGTAAAGTTCGATCGCCGCGAGCCAGTCGCGCTCGCGCTCGGTCTTTGCACCGATCGCTTTGCCCTTCTCCACCGCCTCCAGTCCGTTCTTCAAAATGGTGGGGGTCAGCGGCAGGATCAGTGGGTTGGGACGCTGGCTGATCGCAACGCCCCAGTAGGCGATGGCGCATTGCGGATCGGCCGCAGCGGCTTCGGTAAATGCCTGGATGCTGTCCGGATAATAGAACGAATGCACCATCGCCAAGCCGCGGTCGAACTTCTCCTGCGCCTGTGGCGTGCACGAGGTGTCGAAGTGCACGCGGCCGAGTCCTTGCGACCAGGCCGCCGTGGCGAACGTGCCTGCCAAAAGCGTTGTGACGAATGTTCCCAAATTTGGTTTCATGGCGTTCCCTCGTTTGCGGTCGAAGTAGCAGTTTCGCGCAATCGTCGCCGTGCGCGCGGGCACACGGCGAGTGCTCAGTGAGAGCCCGGCACAAAAGGACTGTCGGTTTTATCGAGAGTGCGATGCCCGCCGACGGCATCCCCTGCTGCCCATTCGCCTCGAACGGAGACATCGGCACGTCCCGTCCCGAATGGCAGCTCTAAAGAAGACTATATGATCGCACGCCCATCCAAAAGAGGGCTCGTATTGGCCGGGGCGCGGAACGAACAATTCGGTCAAAACCAGTGACCCAATGTCCGAGTCGCGTCAAACTCGGAATTGAGCGCGGTGATTTGCGATGTCCGCCTTGACCCTATGAACCGACATCGCCGAACGCCTAACGTCACTTCCGAAAAGGTGCCAAAAGCTGAAAAGCTCAACGCGAGCATATGTTTTCCGCTCTGCCCCCGACAACGGACATAGAGCGACCACGGCGGCATGTCCGAGTTGTGCCAATGGCGGTCAAACAACCCGAAGCCTGTCTTTCGACTATTGCTTCGTTGAAGCGGCTTGGATGCATTTTTTCGTGACTGCACCGTAAGGGGAGTCAATACTGCCGGTGGCGCCTTGCGCGGTAACTTGTTTGATGTGGCCCTTGGGACAGCTTCCATCGTCGACAAGCACGACCGTTCCTCTATTCATCATCATCGGTTCTTTTTTGAGCACCGTCTGAGCAATGCCGGAACCGCTTAACACGAAGAGCAGGGCCACACCGGCTGATGCGATAATGGCTTTCATGACATTCTCCCAATTCAATTGAAGCGCGAACGTTGGGGTCTGCGGAGTTCTTGGTTGCGCTCGCAGTATCAACCTCATCTTGGAACGCATTTTGTATCGCGCTGAGGGACGCCAGGCAGCGGATTGCCGTGTGTTACGGTTACCAGTTTGATCTTGCCTTTCCCGCAAGTACCATCATCGACCATGACCGAGGTCCCATTTCTCAAGTCCATCGGTTCTTTTTTGACAACGATCTGGGCGCTGCAGGCACCACTCGCGGCGGCAAATAAAATGAATGCTACTAGTCTCGCCATGAACATTTTCATATTCATTGAAGGTACACGGTGCGCCGGTTCACCAATTAGGCTGTCACAACTTCAAAAAGTGGCTGTCCAACTCAACGAAGATCGGCCTGACGTGAAACGCAAGTTCTGGAGCGCGGAGGACGCCCGTTCATCTCATTACCTCCGGTTGCGGTTATCAGCTTAATCTTTCCCCTGCCGCATGTTCCGTCGTCCACCAAGACCGTCACCCCGGTTCTGAGTTGGCCTTCCATCGGTTCTGTTTTGACAATTACTTGGGCGCTGCAAGTGCCGCCCACAGCAAGTGCAACAGCGAACGCTATCAAGCCAGTAAAAAGCATTCTCATGTGCCCTCCCATATCGACTATTGCTTCGTTGAAGCGGCTTGGATGCATTTTTTCGTCACTGCACCGTAAGGGGCCGTCACGACGCCTGTGGCAAGTACCGTAGAGATCTGTTTGAGTTGGCCCTTGGGGCAGGTTCCGTCGTCGACAAGTACGACGGCGCCTCTATTCATCATCATCGGCTCTGCTTTAAGCACGGTCTGGGCGTTGGAGGAGCCGCTTGCCAATAACAAGGCGAAGGCTGTCGAAACGAGCATCGTATGCATGACCGCCTCCGTGTTAGCTCAAATTTAGCCATGTTCGAAAAATGCTAACACTACGCCTTGAGGTTGTAAATGGGCGGAGGCCATCAGAAGGTCGGCTGCTCTCGATGTCCGAGTTGGTCAAACTCAGAAGTTCCGGGCTCGCAAGCGCCAAGTCAGCTTTGCCCCCAAGAACTGACATGGTCGACCGAACCTGTCAGGATCGCTAAGTGCCAACTTCGGAAGTGATCCGGCTCCAGCCCCCGCGGTGTCGCGAAAACGATGATTGTGCGACGCATCTAGCAGCCTGTCGGACTGAGGTGTCGATCTTGGCATGTGCAGACGATGGCGTGCTGCACCTGGGTGACGGACGGATTCAATAGTCCCTGAGGGACGAATGCGACGTCAGCGAGCATTCCGGTGCCGAGCGGAACGCCGCGTAGGGACGGCGGGCGCTTCAAGCGGCCGCCAGGGCGAACATTCGCTTCATATTCCACGCCATGGTGACGAGGCTCCACTCACCTTGCACCTTCTCAAGGCCGCGCAACAGGAACTGGCGGAAGCCCATCACCGATTTGATGATCCCGAACACCGGTTCCGGGGTCTGCTTGCGCAGGGCATAGAGCTTCTTGCCTTCGGGCGTCTGCAGACGGTAGCTCATGGCATCGAGCGCCGTTGGGTTCTGCGGCGCCGGCGGTGCTTTTGCAAAGCGCTCCGACAGGGGCGGATAATGCGATTGCCGGCCCTGCGCGATCATCGGGTCGATCGGCGCCGCCGCGCACAGCATGACGTTGGCTTCACTGAAGTAGCCGGTGTCCGCCAACAAAGTGGTCGGCTTTCCCAGCTCCGCCGGCAAGGCCTCGATCCGCTTCAGCAACGGCTCGATCTGCTGCTTGTCGTTGGGCGCCTGAACCACCTGCGCGGCGATCACCAGGAGGCTGTTCGCCGCCACCACCGCCTGGGCGTTGTAGCACTGCTCGAAGCCACCGCCTGCCACCGGCATGATGCGCGACTCTTCGTCGGTCAGATTGATCTGATCGGTTGGCAGCGCACCTTCGGTAGGGGGCTGGGGCGGCTTGCCTCCGGACTTCTTGCCGGTGGCCTTGGCCTTTGCCGCACGCGCCGCCAGCTTGGCCTCATGCTCGGCCTTCTCCCGTTCATACCGCTCTTTGGCGCGGGCTT
The DNA here is from genome assembly GCA_900129675.1 of Bradyrhizobium erythrophlei. Classification (GTDB taxonomy): domain Bacteria; phylum Pseudomonadota; class Alphaproteobacteria; order Rhizobiales; family Xanthobacteraceae; genus Bradyrhizobium; species Bradyrhizobium erythrophlei_A. The sequence continues at coordinate 7,682,326 of FSRD01000001.1, forward strand.
CGATCTTGGCGCGGGCCTCGGCAAGCTTCGCCAAGCGCTTCTCGCGGCGTGCCAATTCCTCAGGAATTGACATGCCGTCGGGCACATCCGCTTTGTCCGCGGCTTCCGCCCGCGCCAGCAGATCGGCCACTTCCGCCTTCAATTGCGCCTCAATCTTGCCGGCGTGCTCATACGACAGCGCGCTGTGCCGGCTGGCGTTGGCGTGGATCTTCGTGCCGTCGAGCGCAACGGTGCCGATCTTGAGCATCCCCATCTCGCGCGCCAGCTCCAGCAGCCGCACGAACAGCCCCTCGATCTCCTTGAGAAAGCGTCGCCGAAATGTCGCGATCGTGTCGTGATCGGGATGGTCGTTCGCCGCAATGAAGCGGAACGCCACCGAATCGTACGTCGCCCGCTCCAGCTTCCGGCTCGAGAACACGCCCGTCGCATATCCGTATACGAGCAGGCCCAGCAGCAGCGTGGGATGGTACGAAGCCGATCCCGCTCCCCGGTAGCTGTTGCTCATCGCCGAAAGATCCAGCCCATCAATGACCTCGACAACGAAGCGCGCCAAGTGCCTCTCAGGAAGCCACTCGTCCACCGACGGCGGCAGAAGGTATCCGGTCTCGCGATCGATCGTACGGAAATTGCTCAACGGCGCCCCACCCAGTCGAAGAAAGGCCGAATCAATGCATCGATTCTACCTAACCCCGCTCGCTCCGCTAAGTCCGACAGGCTGCTAGAACGGCTCTACTGAGCCATATTTCCCTTTGACGCAGTATTTCCCCCGGCTGCGCTTGGCCAAGCGCCGGATGGCACCGAGATGTCAAATTCCAATCAGCTTCTTATGGGGATTTTCGCCAACTTCTTGCGCAAGAATCTCCAACGTCGGCCGTTACGGTGTCCGCCAACTTGAGCTTCCCTGCCCAAGCAAAGGAACGGTATCCTGCTGTCGTCATCATTCACACAATCGGTGGCTATCAGGAATCCAATGAAGGTTGGCATGCCGCAGAACTTCGGAAGGCAGGCTTTGCCACGTTGACGTATGACAGTTTTTCTGCGCGCGGGATGAGCGAGAGCGACGTCGTAGACTCTCGCTTCGGACCGCCTTTCGTGTCTGCCGTCGCAGATGCCTTTGCGGCCTTACGTTTTCTGGCCCGTCATCCGAAAATCGATCCTAGTCGAATTGCAATAGTCGGATTCTCTTTCGGTGGCGAGATTGCACATCTGACGGCGCTTGAACGGCTTCGTTCAATGTTTGGGTTGGAGCAACTGCGTTTCGCCGCTCACGTTGCGTACTATCCTGCTGGCGTGTACGGAACCGTTGCTGGCCAAGGCGCGTATACGACAGCCCCAGTCTTGATGCTGCTTGGCGAAAACGATGACAATCTACCGATTGCAAAAATTGAAGAGTATTTGAACTACGCCAAAGTTGCAGGCAGTGCTGCGCCGATTGAGGTCATGATCTATCCTGAAGCGCACCATGCATGGACGGTATCAAGTCTGGGGGCGCTGCGCTTTTACCCTCAATATGGCAGCATGCGAAAATGCCCGCTGGTTTTGCTCGGGGCAAGTGGACCCTCACTTCTCATGGAAGGTCACGCAACAGCATTTGATTTGAGTATTCTAAGAACATGCATGGGGGAAGGCCGAGGTTACTCTATGGCTTATGATGCGACAGTTCGGGCGAAATCCACGTCAGATGCCGTACGATTTCTCCAACGGAGTCTGCTTCCTTGAAGAGCCACCACCCACGCGGCCCCCTACCGCGCAGCGGTTTAGCGCAATATATGTTTTGCGACCCCAATATTCTGCGACATGACCGCGACCGCCCTCCAATGGAACGACTTCCGTTAATGGGATGGTCCGGCCGTGCTCCTGCCCCGCCAGCAAGCGAAGCTGGCAAGGGGCGCCAAAGACAAGGAGCACGCCATGTCTCAGATACCCAATACCGCGATCGCCGTGATCGGCATCGATATCGGCAAGAACTCGTTCCACGTCGTGGGCCACGATGCGCGCGGCGCCATCGTGCTGCGGCAAAAGTGGTCGCGTGGCCAAGTGGGAGCGCGGCTCGCCAATATACCGCCTTGCCTGATCGGCATGGAAGCCTGCGTCGGCGCCCATCACCTGAGCCGCAAACTCGCATCGCTTGGCCACGACGCCAGGTTGATGCCGGCCAAATATGTCCGCCCCTATAGCAAGGGACAGAAGAACGACTTCAATGATGCCGAAGCGATTGCCGAAGCCGTGCAGCGCCCGACGATGAAGTTCGTGGCGACCAAGACCGCGGAGCAACTGGATCTGCAAGCGCTGCATCGGGTGCGCGAGCGGCTGGTCTCGCAACGCACCGGTATCATCAATCAGATTCGCGCCTTCATGCTGGAACGCGGGATCGCCGTGCGTCAGGGGATCGGCTTCCTGCGCACGGAACTGCCCACCATCCTTGCAACGCGCACCGATGCCCTGTCGCCCCGCATGTTGCATGTCATCGAGGAGTTGGCAGGCGACTGGCGCCGCCGGCTGGATCAGCGCATCGATGGCCTATCCGGCGAGATCGAAGCACTGGCCCGTCAGGATCAGGCATGTTCGCGCCTGATGACGGTGCCCGGCATCGGGCCGATCATTTCGAGCGCCATGGTGGCCGCGATCGGCACTGGAGACGTATTCTCCAAAGGCCGCGACTTCGGCGCCTGGCTCGGACTGGTGCCCAAGCAGATCTCGACGGGAGACCGCACGATCCTCGGCAAAATCTCGAGGCGCGGCAATCGCTACCTGCGCGTTCTGTTCGTGCAGGCGGCATGGGTTGTGCTGGTCAGGATAAAGGACTGGGAACGTTACGGGCTCAAATCCTGGATCGAAGCCGCCAAGAGGCGATTGCACCACAACGTGCTGGCGATCGCGCTCGCCAACAAGCTTGCCCGGATCGCCTGGGCGGTGCTGGCCAAAGGACGCGCCTTCGAGCTGACGAGGACCGACGATGCAAGCGTCCGATCCGCTTGATCCTCGCGCCGTGCTCGGCGCGGTCAAGGCGCAGCCTGGCAACGCCGGCGCCCGCCGCAAGCCAAGCGCGACGGCCGGCCTTGACCGCCCCTGCGCGCGACGCGATCGACGCTCTGCGGGCCGGGACGAAGGAACGACCCTTGGCTCGAACAAAGGAACTACGCGATACCAGGAGCAAGCGATGACGTAACCCTATCAACAATTTCCAGCCGAGGTCTGCGAGAGGATGAGACGAGATGGAGGTTCGGTCTTCCGAGCGCGTGCGAACACTGGTGACCCAAATGGCCCAATCGAGGCCTGTCCGCTAATTAGAACGCACGCGCGCTGATATCCATGATGGCCCGGAGCACCACATGCTCCAATCAGAGGCCGGATACATTGATGCAAGACCGCCGCCGCCAATTCGACGAAATCTTCTTGCAACGCGCGGCCGGACCATACATGTGGGTCAGACTGCGACATTCCTGCTCAAATCGACCATGTCCGCTCCGGCCCCAGTATCGGAAGTGGGTCGGGCTGGGAGACGTTTAGGGTCAGCTCCGGGTGATCGATCAAAGCGCGTGCGAGCACGCCCCTTGAGGCGTGCCTTTCGCGAAATCGCTAGCCACTTGCTTGCCCGCGCGCGTGACTACTCGTTTTCCATCCGACGAGATTTGACGTTTTTCTCGCCGGTTTTCTGTTTCGGCGTTGTTGGCGTTTCCGATAAGTATTCGCTGTCCAACGGGCTCGGCTGATGACCTGTCACTGCGTCGATCATTGACTTGGCCTGCGCGTTCGGGTCCAAAACGGGATGTGGGTAAATCATACTCATTGACCGACCTCCGTCTTCAACGCCCCCAAGCTGCATCCTAGCTCATTAGCTCCGGTTTAGATACCGGGACCGCTCTCAGTGCGGCCCTTGAGAACCGGGTCCGACCCTTACGGCGATAACCGGGCAACGACGGCGCGCCTGTTCGGCTGCATATCGTATTGTTCACAGCCGTTCGCTTGATCAACGAGTTCGGCGTGCTACTACGCGGCCTTACATTCACTCGGGAGAGCATGAAGTGGCGAAGAAGACGAGGAGCAAGCGCAAAGAGTATACGAAGGACGATGTGAAGCTGCTAAAGGCACATTCCAAAGCCCGCACGCCCGTCGTCAAACTTTCGAAGCTGATGAAGAGATCCGAAGGTTCGTTGAGGCAGAAGGCTCGCACGCTGGGCATTGGTTTAGGTCATCAGCGCTAACTGAGAGCCAGCTACCAAGAAAATGGCCCCGACGATATTGCACGTCGGGGGCCATTCTTTCGCTCAAAAATACATCACAGTCGCTAACGGTTTGTAAACCGGTCTCAACCTTACGACGCGTTTGAAGTAGGCCGACCGGTCTTGCGGAATTCCTTAACCACCGAATGTTACGATTTCCACAATCGCCGTCGTGCTCCCAAAATTTCCGGGAGGGTAATTCGTAAGGAAACCGCCGCAGATCTGACGATTTTCCAATTGTTTCTCATTTTCAATTCGACGATTGATTTAGATGGAACAACGTAAGGCACATCGTATCGTATTTGAGCGGGGATTTCCTGCCAACATGATGGCGATCGACGGTACTTGGCGGCGGCCCTGCACAATGGAGGATGTGTCGAATACCGGCGCTAGACTTACAGTCGACGGTTCGGTTCAGGGTCTTGCCATGAAGGAGTTTTTCCTGGTGCTTTCGACCATGGGAAAAGCATATCGGCGCTGCCAACTCGCTTGGGTCAATGGCAATCAGATTGGCGTCCACTTCCTCAAACCGGTCGAAAAAAAGAAAAAATCCTAAGAGACTGTGCTTCATTCCGCACCATTCGGCGTCAGCTTGTCGCGCGTTCTGGAACGAGGTCCGTACTAGTCGAGGCCATTGCACCGTCTTCAACATGAGATACTGCCAATGTCCGCTTTGAGTGGCGGGCGACCCAACGCGCGCGGCCTTAGGTCCGACCTACCCTTAACAGCGGACCTATCCACACCCACGACGCCCAGTAGCCCGCCCCCGGATCGATCCCCAACGGATTGATAATTTGCGTGTTAGCCGACGCCGCGCTTTCATAAGCAAATGGGCACCAAATCACGAGAGACCATCTACGGCGGCTCGGTCCGAGCGTCAGCCGAGCGGGCCGCTGAGGCGCGCAAGGAGGCGGATCGGCTCGCCTGCTAAGCGTGGAATAAGCGCAGGCTCGGCTTTCAGGGATCTGCGCAGCCGTCCCCGGCACTCGGCGATGCTCTCAACGCTGGCTATGCTTATCTCGAAGTCAAATGCCTGGGCTGCGACACGCATCAGACGGTCGCGCTCGACATTGTGCGGCGACCGAAGACGACGCCAATCCATGAGCTGGAACGCTACATGTGCTGCAAAGACTGCTCAGACGTGCGGGGCCATCCCTACAAGCGCAGCCATCTGGTGGCGCTGCGGCCGAACAAGATTTCGGCGAGTGATCCGCACTCAACGTGGTGGCCGGGCGAGCGATGAAGTACCCAGGGCCTGACGCGGCTGACTGAGCTCAGGCCGACGACTCCAACAGCCTGCTCGTCTTCTCCGCAGCATCATACACTTTTATTTGGAGCATCGGAAACTCGGCTTTGAGATCGTGTGCGCGCTTCAGAGCCGCTTGAAGCGTTGGAAATACCATCTTCATCCGGCCGTCTACTTCCAGGCCAAACCCTTCGGTCGGGGCAAGATCAGCGCGAGTGGTGCTTCGGGGTTGCGCCTCCGCAGGTATTGTCAGAGGTTTTTTCATAATTCCTCCTTGGAGCGTCGCTGCGGTCAGCAACTCGCTCCTACGGCCTTTCATACTCGGGCATCGCGATTTTAGTGCGGTGGCCTCAGTTCGCCTTCAATCCAGCCCAGCGCCTCGGATACCAACGGGTCAGCGCTCACCTGCATTTGGTCGATGCGACCGCAGCTTATGCAGCGGAGTGTCCAGTGCTCAAGGCCCGCGCGAGCCGCCGCAATACGTTGGACCTCCATTGGCGATCGGCATACCAAGCAACGGCGCCTCATGGTTCGGCGCTGCGGCAATATAGGTTTTGGAATCTCGGACATGACGCACCCCCTTTGTAGGGCCGGGAGCGCAACACTCTCAGTCACCGACGGCAGCCAAGGGGTCTGGGCGGTGATGCTGAGACAGTGCGCTTTGTGGCGCAGCCCCGCAAGTTAATTCGGGTCAAGGCCACACGGGAAACGATGGTGTGTGCAATCTTTATTCGATCATCACGAACCAAGAGGCCATCCGCGCCCTGTTCCGGGTGATGAACAGCTACGTCGGCAACCTGCCGCCAATGCCCGGCGTGTTTCCCGACTATCCCGCGCCCGTCATTCGGAATGCTGGTTCCGAGCGAGAGCTGACCATGATGCGATGGGGCATGCCACCGCCGCCACGTGCGGGCGGTCCGCCTGTCACCAATATCCGCAACACCTCGTCTCCGCACTGGCGAGGCTGGTTGAAACCAGAGAACCGATGTTTGGTCCCGGCCAACAGCTTCGCCGAATATGCGCCGGAGCCGAACCCGGAGACCAAAAAGAAGGATGTGGTGTGGTTCGCCTTGAACGACGACCGGCCCCTATTCGCTTTCGACGGACTCTGGACCGAGTTCAAAGGCGACCGAGGCACAAAGTCTAAGCCGATCCCTGGGCCTCACCTCGTATACGGGTTTTTGACGACAGCCTCGAACGCTATCGTCGAGCCGATCCATCCAAAGGCGATGCCGGTGATCCTAACGACCGATGAGCAGCGCGACGTGTGGATGCGCGCGCCGTGGGATGAGACGAGGGCATGACGTGCTAAAGATGGTGATACGGGAGCGGGCTAGGAGCATATGGCAATGTCAATGGGATGCATGCTGCCATGCCGTTTGCTTGCGAGAGCGATACGCGTCCAGCACGCGCAGACATGTCTCAGCATTCAACGCGCTGTAGTCAGCCCTCATTCGATCCAACTCGCCAGCCGTTATTCGGTAGTTCAGCGCTCCCAGAAAAAGAAGCGACATGGCGGTGGTCCATGACAATCTCAAAGCCTTGGCTAGTATGAGAGTTGATTGCCGTTTTTGGTCGATCAAAGCGCGCTCTACGATGTCAGCGGGCATAGAGCTCAACAAAGCAAGTGCCGCAACCGTCTCATTGAACTTGAGCGAATGAGCAAACTCAAAAATTTTATCCTCAGCTAGCTCTCCCAATTGATGTAATTTTGCGACTGTCCGCTTTGCGGTGAAATAGTCCTTCGATGCAGGACCAAATCTTGAGTGGATGGCACCCTCTACGTCTGTGACTATGCTCTCGACATGGCCTTGCATGTCAGGGCGTTCTCGCCTCAGCTTTTCTTTGACCTCGTCTGAAGCCTTGGAAATCAATTGATGGAATAGGTGCCGCGGGATGTCTTTGCGATGTCCTACACACTCGGCAAGGATAGAATCATCCTCCGAGCGTCGCAGGAGTTGAAGGAACCCTGAGTGGGAAAAATGAGCGCCGCTATTTCCCGCAACTGAAGTGACGACCGCCTGTGAACCACGCGCCAACAGAACGTCAGTAATAGCATTGGATACTGTTTTCCGCTTGGAAATGGCGAGCAAGTGCTGCTGACCCTTGTCTCGGGCGCAGCTCATCAAGATATTGGGATCTAGCCGCTCGGAATGCCGAAGAATGGGACCCGCAACATCGATTGAGTCATCGAGGGAAAGAGCGTTGACCACGTCGATCGGCGCGTTTTTGCTGGGAGCCAGCTCGTTTGCAAGTCGAACTCGGGCGCCAACTTCAATCTCCTGAGCAAGCCTGCCAATTATCTCGCCGAAGGCCCAAGTTTGCTCTTCTGAATAGCTACCGGAAATTAAACAATCGGTCGCATGCCACAGCGCCCGAAGGCGGCTTTTGGCGGTCCCTCTGGAAACCGCGTCCTCAAGTTCGGTAAGAAATGCGGTCGCTTCAGCCATCTGGTGGGCCCGATTGAGCAAGCGGGGGCAAATTGCTTCTCCCATCGCGGAATTAAGCCGTTGCAGAATTCAAGAAATAGTAAAGAGGCGCGACTATCGTGTCGGTCGCTTAATGGTGAGCAAACAAGTTCCGGCTGGCGAACTCCGGCCCCAATCGAACTATTGGTGCTTAATACCGCCGTGGCAGCGGATCAGCAGTATTGTCACGGTCTCTATGCCGACGGGGGCATCGCCATGCTGAGCCAAATCCAGCACTCGTTTCGATAGCAGGGCCTACGAAACGCAGCGCCGGAGTCAACTCCAGAATGATCCCTGATCTTCTCGCGCCTCATTCAACCAAATGAGCGCCTCCCGCAGTTCAAGGCTTATGATCCGCTCCTCGGCAGCAGATGTGGGATCACCATCCGTCAGATAGAGATGAAAGCCGCTGCTGTCGCGAAGCAGAACCTCCCGGCCCTCGCGCGCTTCCAGCGATTGAGAGTCAATGAACGGAACGATACGGAGTTAGACGACCTGCATCGCGATGTGATGAGCGCCCCAGCTACCTTGCAGCGCTAAGATGCAGATTGGCTGCTTGCATGTCTTATTGACCTCCGACTTTCTTCCGCAATGTCGGTCGCTGTGGTTGCCCTTGCGGTGACCAATTTTCGGCCTCACCTCCAGCCTCGATCCATTCAAGAGTTCTCACCACGTCGGGAAACAGCGTAAATACATATTCCTCCGACGAAACTCCGAAATGGTGGCGGGTCCTTTCATTGCTGATCGCGCGCCTGACGCGTTTCGCAAAGAGGGCTAATTGTTCATTGGTTGGGCTTGGGATCATCTCTCATTCACCCCCCTCATTGGAACGCAACACCGACCCGAAAATCGTTTCGCCAGACCACACGACAAAACAGCTTCAGACGGTTTTCTGGTACGAGCAACGTGAATGCGGCGGGGATCGTCTTGGTCGAATAGGCGAACTCTAGTGCCGCCCCCGTCATCGATATGTCGTGGATCATGCAAGGGATCTTGTCGCCGCCGAAATCGACCTCCGCCGACTTCCTGACCCGATGACGTGGCGCAATTCGTGTCTCAACCACACGATAGCCCTTCCGAGGCTCATACAGCTTAGTGACGCCAGCCCGAGAATGAACGCGCGAGATGCGGGCGTAAAATCAATCGCCGCGCTCGCATATCGGGCGCGCCCTAAACGTGGAAACAATATAAAATCGAGCACGATGAGAGCAGCAGTCTCACATCACAACTCATCGTAGGGAGGATGCTCGCAATTTCTTAATCTTCTCTAAAGTGAGGTCCGGCCTGATTTCGACCGTGCGCGCGACGGGATGAGCCGAACGCGCATCCGTGATAAGGCGGCCTTAGTACTGTTCAGATGTTGAAGATATATAGCCCCTGTGCAAGCAGGTCGGTCTTCTGTCGCCATCGAACAGCACGGTGATACCGGTGTTGTGACGGCTCAAGCCGACAACGATGCCAATCTTGTCAACCAGATTTGGGCACCGAACCGCTCCAAATTGGCTGATCTTAAAGCGGGTCCCGACTGCAATTCCATCTGTTTCCCGGTTCGTGGTTTAGCTCCGCAATAAGCCATTATCGAAAACTCGGATTGTTAACGGCCTGTGTTTCAGGATCATTTCGTGGCCTACGAAAATGGTTTCGTGGCAGCTACCGCGATGTTCCTTTCGGTTTGCTGTTCCGTGTGTCAATGAAGAAGATTATTCGTAGGAACGCCGCATCTGCTACGGAAGCCAGCTGTTCGCAGGAGAGTACTCAGGCAAAGGCAACCGGCAACGGCCTTTCATCGCTTGTTATCGCGTTTGCCGTTGGTTGTGGTTGCGTCTGGTCACTCAAGCTGGCGGTGCAATCTTCGAAGTGCTCAAGGAGCGCGGCGTTGGCCAGGTGCTCCCAATACTCTGCCTCGGCGAGCAGCTTCCAGCGTCTGTCAGGATGGTATGCGGCGCTCTGCCGACACAATGACGCCATCGCGCGCAAGCGGCGTACCGTTTCCATTCCCATCCTCCCCGTCGTTTTCCCACCCTATTTTTTATTTTTGCGTCGGAGTCATTATGATTATGACTCAGAACTAAATTTTGCGTCTCTGCAGTAGCGGAGGCGCGGTTGATTGCGAATACTTTCGGTTCGGGTTCACATAGGTCTTGATGTGAGCGCTGATCGCTCCAGAGCCAGTCTGACCGAGACGAACGCGATGGTCGCGCCGATCCATCCGAAGGCCATGCCGGTGATCCTGACGACCGATGAGGAGCGCGACGTGTCTGGATGCGCGCGCCGTGGGATGAGGCCAAGGCGCTGCAGCGGCCGTTGCCGGATGACGCGCTGAGGATCGTGATGCGTGGCAACGCGAAAGAGGATAAGGCCGCGTAACGGTTTCGGGCACCTCATTCCGCGCGAGGAGAGTCCAATAAAAAGACCTGTGCCTGTCGAAAATCAAATCCGAACATATTCGTGGTGCAATCCGCCGAGGATTGGGCGGCAAAGAATACGCCCTGCCCTCTTCACGGTGCGCGATAGGGGCGCGTCCTTATCCAAGGCCAAGTGCGTGCGCGTCTCATTATAGTAGCGAGCGTAAGCTTTCAGAATCCGGCGCAGATGTGCCTCGCCTAAGACAATGATATGGTCCAAACACTCACGCCGGACCGATCCGATCAGCCGTTCGGCAAAGCCGTTCTGCCAGGGTGAGGCCGGCGCAATAGGCTTGTCCCGAATGCCCATGGCACGCAGTCGGCGTGTGACGACCGCACCGTAGATGCGATCACGGTCCCGGATCATGTAGCGCGGAGCCTCGTTCCAGGGGAATGCCTCCGCTATTTGACGCGCGACCCATTCGGCGGTTGGATGTGCCGTGACGTTGATCCAGACCAGCTCTCGGCGATCTAGTCGCACTATGATGTAGGCATAGAGCAGGTCGAAGCCAATGGTCGGGACAACGAACAGGTCCGTAGCCGCAATATCTGGCGCGTGGTTATGCAAGAAGGTTCGCCATCCCTGGCACGGCGGCCCCCGTCGTTTGACCATGTACTTGGCGACGCTCGACTGCGCGACCTCAAACCCGAGTTTGAGCAGTTCGCCGTGAATACGTGGCGCACCCCAAAGCGGATTCTCCATGCTGATCCGCTGGATCAATACGCGCAGCTCCGTGTCGATCTGCGGTCGCCCTCCGTGTGGGCGCGACTTCCAACGCCAGTAGCAGCGAAAGCCGGCCCTGTGCCAACGCACGAGCGTCTCGGGCCGGATGATTGTGAGAACCTTCAGGATTGCTGGAAACCAGCGATACAGCTGGATAAAGAACCAGCGATCATGGTTCGTGAGCCGGACGCGACCATGCAACCTGCGCCTCAAGACATGCAACTGATGTCGAAGCACCGCGTTCTCAGCTTCAAGCCGTACCATTCGACTTGAATGGCGAGGCCAGGACGGCCAGAGCGAAACAGAGCAGCCCGATCATTCCGCCAGCTTAAGCGATTCCATCACGTCATCAACTCGGATAAGGTTTTCGGTACACACAACGATCCGGTGGTTCAGCAGATGAAGCGCCTCGCCGAAGAGGAAGAGAAAAAGGGGAAGGATCAGTAGCAATGGCCAGATTTCGGTGCCGCGCTTGCGGCAAGGAGGACAGCTTCGTCTACGACGGGCGCCACACGTGCCCGAACTGCGGTTCGGCGGCTGTGCAATTTGCGCTCGGCGTCGAAGAGATCCCGGATGATCACCCGCTTATCGAAGCCATGAGGCGGCTGGCCGAAGAAGGCAACGAGAAGAACGAGGACTGACGTGCGGCTCTCGATCCTTTCCGATCTCCATCTCGAACTGACCCGCGGCTGGGACCTGCCGGCGGGCGGCGCGCGCCCGGATTTCGACGTCCTGATCGTCGCCGGCGACCTGATTCCAAAAATGGGCTATTCGGATTTTCGTGTTGAATTGTCAGTAATCGCCTGCCGGCATTTGACCTGCGCCTACTTGGGTTGAACGGAGTGCGAGGCTTCCGGCAACGAGAGGGGGACCGGATCCAAGCCTGTCAGCGGCTGGACGGGCAGGAGTCGCCGCCGGACCACGAAGTCGAGCGCTTCGTTGAAAGCCTGTACGAGAAACACGGCGTTCCGCAGAGCTTCGTTCAACCGCTCGGCCCTGTCATCGACGTGGCTGAGTGTGAATCGGCGTGGGGTCCCGACGCCGATCGGCACGCCAAGCTATTGATCCATCTAGCCGTTGAGGGGTCGACTTCGAACGCTTGAAAGTGTTCCAACGCAAAAAACAAGACGAGGGCCAAAGCGCCAGAGCCTCCGACTGTCCAGCCGGCCCAAGATCCCGATTCTTCCGCCGAATCTGGACGACATTCACATGACAAATCTCGTCCTGCAGGTGCGCTTCAAAGGCGCGATTGCGCCGATCGACATCGAGGCTCTTTCCTTCACGCCTGCGTCGGGGGGGGGGCCGCCCTTGACGGCGGCGGAGCCCATCTCGACGCCGACAGCGTCGCCAGCACACGGCGGGCGAACGGGAGCAGTTGGCTCGGGATCGTTAACGGCCCGGCCGGAGCCGCCCCTTCGGGTGACTAGCGGCTCCGGTTCACGGCCGCGGCAGAGCCGCAGTTCACCACAGACGTCATCGAAGACATTCTCTTCGCCGTCTCCTTCGACGGACGCGTCGCTTGGCCATGAGTTGGTCGAAGATCATGAAGCCGCTGAGCTACCGACGGGACTCGGATCTCGATAGGCATATATGCCCGGGACTCAAAGCTGACTTAAACCGGACTCATAATAAGATTTGCTTATAGCATTACTATCGTTGAACTTTTAGCCCTCGCCAGACTCGTAATTCAACTTAGGGCTCAATGTCACCATGATGTGCTCCACGCTGGATTTTGGCACTGGCTGGACTCGACTTTAGCACTGAGCGGCTTGTTCTCATTGCGATACCGCCTGGCGCTCCCGAACAGTCAATCGATCGTCAGCAAGGGTCAACCGTGCACGGGGCCACCAGACCACCCTTGCCTGTTCTCGCGGAAACATCCTCGTCGACGCTGAGCGCGGGCGCAAGCGGCCGCGTCCGCCCCCTTCCACTCTCCCACGCGACGCCGGGAACACACCATCCGTAGCGGCTTCACTGACTGTTGCAGTTCACCCGGCGATTGCATATGCCGACACGTCGTCCAGACCCATTCGGGAGGCACCGGATCTCCTTTCCGGTCGTGCCGTTAGGCTTTCTACGAAAGACACATGATGAAAAAGCACATCCTTGCCATGGCCGCTTGCCTTGCAGCCGTGGCCACGCCCGTCCTCGCCACCGACTTCAAGGTTGAGGAGACGACGATTCCGGAGATCGAGCAGGCGTTCCGCGATCACCGTCTGACCTGCCACCAACTCGTCCAGACTTACCTCGACCGCGTCGCGGCCTATGACAAGCAGGGACCGAAGCTCAATGCCATCCTGACCCTGAACGGAAGTGCGCTGGCCGCGGCCGACCTCCTGGATACCAGCGTCGCCCATGGCGGAAAGCTCGGCGCGCTGCACTGCGTGCCCGTCGTTCTCAAGGACAACTACAATACCATCGACCTTCCGACCACCGGCGGCTCGCTGTCGCTGGAGGGCGCGCAGCCTGGCAAGGACGCGTTCGTCGTCACGCAACTGCGCTCGGCTGGCGCCATCATCCTGGCCAAAACCAACATGCACGAGTTCGCGCTTTCGGGCACCACGGTGAGTTCGCTCGGCGGCCAGACGCTGAACCCCTACGACCTGACGCGCACCCCGGGCGGCTCAAGCGGCGGCACTGCCGTGGCTGTGACCAGCAACCTGGCGATGGCCGGGACCGGCTCCGACACGGTCAACTCCATCCGCTCGCCCGCCTCGGCCAGCGCGCTGGTCGGTGTGCGGCCAACCCACGGGCTCCTCAGCCTCAACGGCATCATGCCGGTCTCCAGCACGCAGGACGCCATCGGGCCGCTTGCCCGCCACGTCGTCGACGCCGCCGCCATGTTGCAGGCGATGGCGGCAACCGATCCAGCCGATCCGGAGACCGCGGGCCATCCGCACCCGGACTACACTGCCGCGCTTGATGTTGACGCGCTTAAAGGCAAGCGGATCGGCGTGCTGCGCGTGATGTTCGGATCGAAGCCTGAGCACAGTGAAGTCGACGTGGTGATGGAGCGGGCCATCTCGGCCATGAGGCAGGCTGGCGCCGTCCTCATCGACATTGACGCGCCGGAGCTGGGCGCGGACCAGCTCATCGCCCAGAACGACGTGCAGAAGTACGAGTTCAAGGCGGTGATGGACCGCTATCTCGCCACCATCCCCAACGCGCCTGCCAAGACCGTTGACGCCATCTATGCGGGCGGACGCTACAACCATCCGACCCTCGAAGGCTTCCTAAAATCCGCCGTGTCCTTCAAGGACGGCCTGTCCGAGGCCGACTACCAGGTCCGGCTCGATCGCGACGCCAAGACCCGCGCCCTCCTCGACAAGGTGATGGACGACATCCACCTCGATGCCGTCGTCTATCCCTTGCAGAAGCGGCTCGTGGTGCCTGTCACCGAACTCAACCAGGCGGACCGGAACGGCATCCTGGCATCGGTGACCGGCTTCCCGGCGATCACGGTTCCAGCCGGGTTCTCCGCGCCGACCGATACCGCCCCGCTTGGCGTCCCCGTCGGGATGGACATCCTCGGCAAGCCATGGAGCGAGGCAAAACTGCTGTCGCTGGCCTATTCGTTCGAGCAGGCGACGCATTTCCGCCGCTCGCCCGAGAGCGCGCCGCCGCTGCCCTCGGAGAAATAAGGGTGGAAAGACAAAGGGGCCAGCGAGACGAACTTGCTGGCCCCTTGATGGATGCACGATCCGCTCAGTGGTTACGCAAGAAGGTTCGCCAACCCTGGCTGGACGCCCCGTCGTTTGATCATTTGAACCGGCACACGGGTCGGGGCGCCAGTTCGTCACCCATGTGAAGGCGTTGCCCGGCAATCCATATGACGGCCACACGCTGGCAACGGTGATTCCGGACATGGAGGAGCTGGTCGGCAGCACCATCACGCGCATTCTCGCCGACAAGGGCTACAGCGGCCACAATGCGCCGCCCGGTTCTCGGACTCAACATTGAAGATACGGTAACGATTGAATTTGCTCGCTTTTTACCGTTAGTCGGACTCAATTCAGGTGAGACGTTTCACGGTGTGCGTAATTCAATAGAATCTGCGCGTCGTCCAACCGAATTTGCGCGTTCCGCAAGATGCTGGAAGACCTTCCGGAATCGCCGCCCGAGCACCTGTATCGACGGATTTTCGATGGTAATTTGGTTCTCGAATTGCACTCAAACACGGTCGGCGGCGCTCCAAATGGGGCGGGCCTAACGACGGCCGGCCTACAACAGGAACGACAGAGCCATCTCGCAGCTCTCCTCGACCTTAAGCGCCAATAGATCGTCGGCGCGGGTCCGGCCAAGATTGATCGCGGCGATTGGGATGCCGCGACGCGCCGCCATCTGTGCGAAGCGGAAGCCGGAATAGACCATCAGCGATGAGCCGACGACGAGCATGGCGTCGGCGTCTTCAAGGGCCGTTTGTGCAACGGCGACCTGATCGCGCGGCACGTTTTCGCCATAGAACACGACGTCGGGCTTGAGGACACCGCCGCAGGAGGCACATGGCGGTATGGCGAACGCCTCGAAATCCATCTGGCTGAGGTCGGCGTCACCGTCCGGTAGTGCCGGGGCGTCTACCTGAGCCCAAGCCGGGTTGAGGCGGACGAGCTCGTCCTGGAAATCCGCGCGCCGGTTCGTCGCTGAGCACGCAGTGCACCGGACCAGATCAAGGCGCCCGTGAAGGTCGATCACCGCCCTACTCCCGGCAGCCTGGTGCAAACGGTCGACGTTTTGGGTGAGGAGTAGCTGGCACCGGCCTTTGGCCTCTAGCCGGGCCAGGGCATGATGCGCATCGTTGGGCTGGGCCCGCCCGAAGCGTCGCCAGCCGACCATGCTTCGCGCCCAATACCGTTGGCGCGTCTGTTCCTCAGCAATGAACGCCTGGAAGCGAACCGGCTGCGTTCGTTTCCAATCGCCGTTGCGATCACGATAGTCGGGAATGCCCGAATTCGTGCTGCAGCCGGCTCCAGTCAGGACAAAGAGCCGTTGATGCCTTTCGACAAAGGTCGCGAGCGCAGAATTTTCCATGCCGACGGCATTTAGTTCGGTTCGGCCCGCTATTCCAGTGCCGCGCCTGCAGATCCCCTTGAACAGCGCGAACGCCCGATCGTGGGCGTCATATACCATCTCCTGCGTCTCCTGCGGATAGGCCCGCACGAACAGCATCCGGCTGTGGCAGAGCCGGACGTGAGCAGCCTTCACGATTACCGTAACCCTGCTCAGCAGGACTACTTCGTGGCTCCAGTCAAACTGGTAGGCTTCTCCGGGAGCAAAGCTCAGCGGGCACAGAGGCTGAAGCTGTCGAGGCGCCACGCTCCCGGCCCCAGCGCCGCGCATAGCGGCGGACCGCATCATAACCGCCAGCATAGCCCAAGCAGCGAAGCTCTTCGAACAACCGGATCAGCGTCAGCCATTCCCGCGCCGCCTTGTTCTCGTTCGCCGCCAGCAACCGGTCAAGCTCGGCACTCCAGGGGCCCATCTTCGGTACGCTAACCGCCCAACCAATGAACCTGAAGAGATCCCTCATTGAACAAACCGCATCGCCGCGGTCAACCGCCAGCCAGATAAGGTTTCCGACAGGGACAGTTGCGCCTGACACCGTTCTCGAAGAGAATGAAGGTGTCGGTCGTCGCGCCTACGATGCCCATGTCGCTGTGCGACATCGTCCGGCGCTGAACCAGTCTGAACACCACTCCCTATCACACCACGCCAGCCGGCTGTCGCATGCCGGCGCACAACAGGCCAAACATCCGCGTGTCCTCGCTGCGCACTGCCAAGTCCCGCTCTCGCAAGACGCGCGTCAGGCAAAGCTGGAACACCTTGCTCCGCCGCGTCAGCCGCTGGCGAGGCGCGCGCTTGGTGCGACGGACGCTGATCGCAGCACCGCGGGCGGTTCGGATCGCTTGCATCGCGGCGCTCGTCCTCGCGGCATTCTCGCTGACAAACCTCGTCTATCACGTTGTCCGCAAGCCGAGCGAGCTGCTCTTTTTCGTCGGCGGGGCGCTCGACAAGGAACCGATCGAAACGTGGCGGCGGTACGAACCGCTCTTCCACACGTATTCCACCAGCACGATCACGCCCGAGCTGCTGGCAGCGTTGGCGCAGGTCGAAAGCACCGGCAATCCGGTGGCGCGCACCTACTGGCGCTGGCAGCTCACCTGGAACCCCTTCGCGGTGTACAAGCCCGCCTCCAGCGCTGTGGGCATGTACCAGATGACCGATGCAGCTTACGCCGAGGCGGCACGCTACTGTATCCGAGGGAACGCTGTCGCAGATACCGACTGCGGGTTCACTGGTCTCTATACCCGCGCGGTCCCGAGCCATGCCGTCGAACTCGCGGCGGTGTACCTGGACCACAATGTCGCGGCCGTTCTTACCCGCGCGCGAGACGCAGCGGCAAGCCCGCAGCAGAAGCAGGATCTCGCCGCATTCATCCATCTCTGCGGCGCAGGTCCCGCCTCGGCCTTCGTGCACCGTGGTTTTCAGATGATGGCCGGCGAGCGCTGCGGCGATCATCTCGTCGCGGCATATCTCGCCAGGGTCAATGCGATGAAGCGGCAGTTTCAGCGCCTTGCTGCCAACGGCCGGAATTAGCGTCAAATGGATGTGTTACAGTGCCAGCCCACCCAATGACGCGACCCGGATGAGCCGGCAATCCGCGTGTTCACGCCGCATTGAGCACGCCTGCCGATGTCGGTCACACGAAGTAAGTGCCGACGATGTGCAAAATCCAAACCAACGGGCCAAACTTACCCATCCCAGATTCTTCCGAATGGAAGAACGCAGGTTGTCTGTCCGATGTATACGCCCGCCTTGGACTTAATCCTGATCACGCTGCAACGGCACGCTATTCGGCAACCAGGTTGCAGGGTCCAACACTACGGACCAATAAATAAAAAGCAACATCATGTCATCCTGCGCTCGAGATTGGCCTTGGTCGTCAGCGCTAGAAAGAAGGGCCGCCTACGTTTGCCGCAAGCGGCCCAAGTCTAGGGAGGAAACGCCCAAGGAGGGCAGCGATAGCGGGAGAGCTACCGCACACCCTATCTAAGACGATCGCGATCAGCGGCTCAATTGAACGTGGGTAAACGTAGGACATCCAAAGGGGTCACGAACCGATACGAAGGTTCATGGCGCTCGCCCCAGTCGGGTTCATGGAGTTGCGTATGCGTCAGTCGCCGATGAACGGAACGAACTACGCCGAAATCGTCGCGATGCGATGTGAGCATGGAATGACGTTGCCAGAATGGCGGCAATGTCGCGGCGACCCTTGAAGGTTCTCTCGCGATCGCTTGCGCGAGGTATGAAGCGCGCCTCCGATGACGTGCCGGACGATTGGTCGCCGCTGCTTCGTTCCGTGAACCACGTAGATCGCATACTCGACGAACGGCCGCTTCGCGCCAGAAGCGGACTCATCCATCGACTGGGCCGCTGGTATCGAAGAAATCCGACAAAGCCCCGATCGACAACATATTGATGGAGGCCACACCGTCGCCTTGAAAGCGGAAGGCAGGGCCGCGGGGTCGTGATTCCGAAGCGGTGTTTGATTTCATTCTATCCGCTCACGCCCGCTTGAAGGATTAGCCGCCTTTCTAACATGAAATTAAGTGGTGTTAGCGAAATGCATTCCTATGTCAGCCGCACAAGAGATCGACCTGTTGGCGTTCGATCAGGAGACGCGACCATGACGAGCATTAGTTCGGCCCAATCCGGTACCTTCAAAATCGGCGGCGATATTCAGATCAACCGCCTTGGTTTTGGCGCGATGAGAATCACAGGCCCGGGCATCTGGGGCGAGCCGGCCGATCGGCCCGAAGCGTTGCGAACGTTGAAGCGGCTGCCCGAACTGGACGTTAACTTCGTCGATACATCAGACGCCTACGGCCCCGATGTTTCGGAAGAACTCATTCGCGAAGCATTGCATCCCTATCGAGGCATGCTCATTGCCACCAAGGGTGGCCTAACCCGGACCGGTCCCGACGTGTGGACTCCCTTAGGACGGCCGGAATATCTCATTCAGGAGGCCTACAAGAGCCGCCGTCGTCTTGGCGTCGAATCGATCGACCTTTGGCAACTTCATCGCATCGATCCGAAAGTGCCGCGCGATGAACAATTCGGCGCGATCAAGACGCTGCTCGATCTCGGGGTCATTCGCAATGCGGGCTTGAGTGAAGTGTCGGTTCCGGAGATCGAAGCGGCATCCAGGGTGTTTAAGGTCGCGACGGTGCAGAACCGTTACAACCTCGTCGATCGCGCGAGCGAAGACGTGCTCGAATACTGCGAACGGCGCGGGATCGGATTCATCCCGTGGTATCCGCTCGCGGCCGGCGATCTAGCCAGACCTGAATCGCTGCTGGACAAGGTCGCGAAGCGCCACGGCGCCGCGCCAAGTCAGATCGCGCTTGCATGGGTTCTCAAGCGCAGCCCCGTGATGTTGCCGATTCCAGGTACGTCGAAGGTGAAGCACCTTGAGGAGAACGTTGCGGCCGCGAACATCAAGCTTTCGGATGAAGATTTTGCATCGCTCGACCGCCAAGGGAAACAGCAGGCCATGGCGGCTGCGAGCTGAAGGAATATCTAGCGCATCAACTGGAGTTTTCCGAGCGTCGTATCATTTGAACGCCGGGTGACCTCCCCTGTGCCTGTCGGAAATCAAATCCGGACATATTCGTGATGCAATCCGCCGATGACTGGGCGGCAAAGAATACGCCCTGCCCTCTTTACGGGGCGCAATAGGGGCGCATCCTTCTCCAAGGCCAAGTGCGTGCGCGTCTCATTATAGTAGCAAGCGTAGGATTTCAGAATCCGGCGCAGATGTGCCTCGCCTAAGACAATCATGTGATCCAAACACTCACACCGGATCGATCCGATCAACCGTTCGGCTCGTTCTTTAGCCAGTATGGCGATGAGGGGGTGACAGAGGTGGGTCGATATCTCGACGCCACTCTCGAAGCTGTTTTGCGCAAAGCTGCCGAGTAACGGTGCCGAGTTGCGGCCTTGGTCGAGGATTTCAGAGGCGGGCATTTGCTATGTTTGATACCAGCCTACCTCGCCTCAGGAAAAAGATATCCGACCGCCCTGTCCGGCGACCAACGATGAAGCCGCTTCGGCCCGACCTTGCGCGCGAGACGGTTCGGCAATCGCCCGGGCACGCTTGAAGCCTGTGCATCAACCACGGTATCGCCGGGATTGCGTGGGTGAGTTGATCCAGATCGACGGATCTGAACACTGTTGGTTCGAGGGTCGCGGGCCGGAATGCACCCTGCTCGTCTAACTCGACGATGCCGCCAGCCGCCTGATGCATCTGCAGACCATTTTTCAAGTTCGTTCGAGGATGGTCAGGCCACCGATCCGATCGATCAGGTAGAGAAGCCCCTGGCGAGCGAACTCGAACGCCCGCTTCGTGACGCTGGGCGCCTTGCCGGTGCTTGGCCCATTGCACGCATTACGGAGGGTCCGGCGTTCGCCACGGCGCTGTTGAGCCTCTGACAATTAGCTCCGGTTGGAGGATCACATGCTGCACACGACCGTCGCGCGCTTCGATTTCCTTCAGCAGCAGCCTCGCCGCCCCCTGCCCCATTTCGCGATGCCCGATCCGGATCGTGGTCAGCGGCGGCGAAATGAGATCGACCAGGGGCATGTCGTTGTGACCGACCACTGAAATATCATCGGGACAACGCAGGCCGAGCATCCGCATTGCGTCGAATGTTCCGAGTGCGAGCAGATCGTTGGCCGCCACGATGGCGGTGAGAGCGGCGTTCGCACCAATTAGCGCGCGCGCGGGCGCGACGCCGCCCTCACGCGTGAAATGGGACGCCTCCTCGATATGGGCCGGCAAGGCGTGATGAGCCATCGCGCGCGAAAATCCGTCGCGCCGCAACAACCCCGTCGATGTGTCGAGCGGCCCCGAAACATGGCCGATACGGCGATGGCCGTTCGACACAAGATGGTCGACGGCGAGCCGCATGCCCAGTTCGTCGTCCGACACGATCGATGATACCCGGTCGCGAAATTCAAAGCGGTTGACGAGAACGACCGGCAGGCCGCGGTCGAGGCAATGTCCGACCACGTCGTCGTCGCGGGACACCGTCGCGAGGATCATTCCGTCGACGCGCTGGTTGAGAAGATTGTCGACGAACGCGATCTGCTGCGCGGACTCGTTGCCGGCATCAGCAACGATTGGCGAATAGCCTTCCGTTGCCAGCGCCTCGGCAATGCCGCTGAGAATCGGCGCGAACACCGGGTTGGCGATATCCGGCAACAGAACGCCGACGAGTTGCGATCGTCCGGTACGCAGGCTCGTGGCGACGCGGTTCGGCTGGTAGCCCAGCGACTGCGCGACATGGGCGATCCGCTCGGCAACATCGTTCGCCACGAGGTGGCGCTTCTGCGGATCCAGTGCACGGGACACCGTCGAGGTGTGCACACCGGTCGCCGCCGCAATCTGTTTGAGGGTCGTCAGTCCCACGCGATTCATGAGGCCTTTCCAGAGCTTAGACCTTGAGTCGGTCGCATTATCGCAGACCACTTGACTTTTTGCAATCGATTGCAATATACATGCAATCGATTGCAAGTAATTTCAAAGCGGAGAACGTCCATGAATTCCGTATCCGCGCGACGCAGCGGCCAGGAAGAATTCGACAGCATTATCGAGTCCCAGGAAGACGTGACGCCGGTGGTTCTGGCCGCTATGGCGCAAACGCCAAATGCCCGCCTCCGCGAGATCGCGGCCTCCTTTGTCCGGCACATCCACGCCTTCGCGCGTGAGGTGAAACTGACCGAGGATGAATACGACACCGGCATCGATCTGCTGAACCGGATCGGTCAGGCGACCAACGACCGGCACAACGAGGGCATTCTGTTTGCCGACGCCATCGGGCTCTCGACGCTGGTGTGTCTCTTGAACAATGGCAACGCCGGCGCCACCGAAACGGCATCAGCGCTGCTTGGTCCATTTTGGCGAATGAACTCGCCGCACACCGCCAATGGCGGTTCGATCGTTCGTTCCCCGACGCCGGGGGCGGAACTGTTCGTGTCGTGCCAGGTGGTCGACGCAGCCGGCAAACCGGTCGAAGGCGTAGAGGTCGATGTCTGGCAATCATCGCCGGTCGGGCTTTACGAAAATCAGGACGACAGCCAGGCGGACATGAACCTGCGCGGCAAGTTCTTGACCGATGCGCAAGGCCATCTCGGCTTCCGGTCGGTCAAGCCGGCGGGATACCCGGTCCCGACCGACGGTCCCGTGGGCGATATGCTTCGCGCCCAGTCCCGGCATCCGTATCGGCCGGCGCATATTCATTTTCTCGGCTTCAAGCCGGGATTCAAGACGCTGATTACACAGGTCTTTGTCGACGACGACCAGCACCTTACCAGCGACGCCGTGTTTGGCGTGACCCGCGCGCTGATCGGCGATTACCGGCGCCACGATTCCGGCACGCCGCCGGCGCCGGACGTGAGAGCGCCCTGGTACACGCTCGACTACACGTTCGTCATGGAAGCCGGCGACGCCAAGCTTCCGGTCCCCCCGATCAAGTGAATTGAAATGGCCTACCCGATTTCACTGAAAGACAAGGTTGCGCTGATCGTCGGCGGCGCCGGCGGCATCGGGGCCGCTACGGCGCGGCAATTCGCCGACGGTGGCGCGCGCGTCGCGATTACGCATCGCGCCGGCCCCGACAAGGCGGCCGCCGCCAACGCGCTGCTGACGACATTCCGAGGTCGCGAACACGCGGCCTTCGCCGCCGATGTTGCCGAGACCGCAACATTGATCACGCTGCGCGAGGCTGTCGTGGCGCGCTACGGACGGATCGACATCCTGGTCAACACGGCTGGATTTACCAAGCCCGTTCCGCATTCCGATCTCGAGGCGCTGGACGACGATCTCATCGACCGGATGTTTGAAGTGAACTGGCGCGGCCAATTCGCGACGATTCGCACCTTTGCGCCGCTGCTACGGGCGTCCGGCGACGGCCTGATCGTGTCCGTTTCTTCGATTGCGGGGACCACAGGATTGGGATCGTCGATCGCGTATTGCGCAACCAAGGCCGGCATCGACGTCATGACCAAATCGCTCGCGCGCGCCTTGGCGCCGCAGGTTCGCGTGCTCGGTGTGGCGCCGGGTGTCGTCGATACCGGTTTCGTTCCCGGACGCGGCGCCGATTTCAATGAAAAAAGCTCCGCCACGACTCCCTTGAAGCGGGTGGCGACGGCCGACGACGTTGCCGCCGCCATTCTCTCCTGCGCCACTCACCTCGGCTTCTCAACCGGCATGACCATCACTGTCGATGGCGGCCGATCGCTCTAAAGGCTTTATCATGCGTCAACCCCGCGACAAGATTTTCATCACCTGCGCCGTCACCGGCAACCTGACCACGCCGGATCAAACGCCGCACCTGCCGATCACGCCGGAACAGATCGCCGACGCCTGCCTCGGCGCGGCTGATGCTGGCGCGGCCATCGTGCATATTCACGTGCGCGAACCCGGCAGCGGCAAGCCATCAATGGAGCTCGGATATTACCGCGACGTGGTTGAGCGCATCCGCGCCAGAAACACCCAGCTGATCCTCAACATCACCACCGGGCCGGGCGGACGTTTCGTCCCCTTGCCGGACGAACCGCGCATCGCGGCGCCGGGCACCACGCTGATGGTCCCGGAACAGCGTGTCGAACACATCGCGGTGCTGCGTCCAGAAATCTGCACGATCGACCTGAACACGATGAATTCGGGCAAGGAGGTCGTGATCAACACGCCCGGCAACGTGCGGCGCATGGCGAAGGTGATGCGCGAAGCCGGCGCCAAGCCGGAGGTGGAGCTGTTCGATTCCGGCGACATCGCCCTGATGCACGATCTGCTGAAGGACGAAACCCTGGAAAGCCCTCCACTGTGCTCGTTTGTCATGGGTGTCCGCTACGGATTTCAGGCGAGCCCGGAAACGGTGCTTTATGCGCGCGGTCTGCTGCCCGCCGATGCCGAGTTTACGGCGATCGGCATCGGCAAGGCGGCGTTCACCGCCGTTGCGCAGTAGTCCTATCTGGCCGGGGGGCATGTCCGGGTCGGATTGGAAGACTCGGTCTATCTGTCGCGCGGTCAGCTTGCGCCATCCAACGCCGCCATGGTCGAGAAGGCGCGCCGCATTGTTGAAGACCTTGGCGGGCAGATCGCAACGCCTCGCGAAGCCAGAGACATCATCGGATTGCCGACACGCCTCACCTGCGCGTCGCGCGTGGCTTGAGGACATCGGAGATGACGACAGCAACAGCGAACGCGAAATCGGCGGCCGGCGCCTTCCGCGCAACGTCGCTTCGGCTGAAAGCGAAGGCTGTCGATGCCGCGTCGCTGGCGCCGGTAATTGAACGGCAGTCGCTGACACGCGGCCCGCAAGACGTCATCGTGGAAATCCAGGCCGCGGGCGTCAATCCTTCAGACGTCAAGGCGGCCACCGGCCTGATGCCCTATGCGGTCTTCCCGCGAACGCCGGGCCGCGACTTTGCCGGCATCGTTGTCGACGGTCCGCCCGAATGGTTGGGACGCGAGGTGTTCGGATCGTCCGGCGACCTCGGCATCCGCCGCGACGGCACCCATGCGACGCATCTTGCCGTCGAGGCGGCTGCGCTGGTGGAGAAGCCGGGCCATATCTCGATGGATGAGGCCGCGGGGCTCGGCGTGCCGTTCGTCACCGCTATCGAAGGTTTCCGTCGGGCTGGGATGCCGACACCGCGCGGAACCGTTCTGGTGATGGGGCTGAACGGCAAGGTCGGCCAAGCCGCAACCCAGTTCGCCACCTGGCGCGGAGCCAAGGTGATTGGCGTCGTTCGCAGGGACGAACCCTTCGAGGGTCATGCCAACGGGCCGGTCGAAATCATCAATGCCGGCACCGCCGATGTCGCGGCCCGGGTCCGGGATCTCACCGATGGCAACGGCGCCGACATCGTCTTCAACACGGTAGGCGATCCTTATTTTGGGGCGGCCAATAAGTCTCTCGCGAGAGGCGGCCGGCAAATCCTGATCGCTGCCGTCGACAAGATCGTACAATTCAACATTCTCGAATTCTACCGCGGCCGCCATACCTATGTGGGCATCGACACGCTGGCGTTCTCGTCAATCGCGAGCGGCGACGTTCTACGAGACGCCTTGCCTGGCTTTGCGAGCGGTCACCTCAAGCCCTACCCGATTGCAGGCAACGCGATCTATCCGCTGGCCGACGCCAAGGCGGCTTATCGCGCCGTGATTGGCTCCTCGCGCGATCGCGTCATTCTCAAACCGTCGGCGTAAGCCAGTTGGAGCTCAACCCGAATTTCAAGATGCCGCCATACGCAGCAGGTTCGTGCCGACGACCACGCGGCTGAGAAGGAGAAGAAATGCCAAACTTCATCGCTTCGGAAGGCCGAAATCCCTGGTACCGGATTTTGTACGTCCAGGTCCTCCTCGCCATCGCGCTCGGGATCGCGCTTGGACATTTCTGGCCGGCGACCGCCGTCGAAGTGAAGCCCCTCGGGGACGGCTTCATCAAGCTCATTAAGATGGTCATCGCATTGGTCATCTTCTGCACCGTCGTCTCAGGCATCTCCGGCATGGAGAACATGAAGAAAGTCGGCCGGGTCGGCGGCATGGCGCTGCTCTATTTCGAAGCCGTCTCGACCGTTGCGCTTCTGATCGGGCTGGTGGTCGCGACACTCATCAAGCCGGGGGCGGGATTCAACGCCGATCCAGCGACGCTCGACGTCAAGGCGGTTGCGGCTTATGCCGGCAAGGCCAAGGATCAGACCATTACCGATTTCGTGCTGAACATCATCCCGAATACGGTCATGGATGCATTTGCCCGCGGCGACATCCTGCCGGTGGTGCTCATCTCGGTTCTGTTCGGATATGTACTTTCCCGCCTTGGCGAGCGCGGCATGCCCCTCAAGGATTTGATCGATGCTGGAGCAAGCCTGGTATTCGGTGCCACGAATGTACTGATGCGGCTCGCGCCGCTCGGCGCGTTCGGCGCGATGGCTTTCACCGTCGGCCGCTTCGGTGTCGGCTCGCTCGGGCCGCTCGCGAAACTGGTCGGCACTTTCTATTTGACCAGCGCCATCTTCGTCTTCGGAATTCTCGGCATGATCGCGTGGTGGGCCGGGTTCAACATTTTCAAATTTCTTCGCTATATCAGGGAGGAGATCCTGATCGTTCTCGGCACGTCCTCCTCCGACCCCGCGCTGCCCGGCCTGATGGACAAGCTCGAGCAGCTTGGATGTTCCAGGCCCGTGGTCGGTCTCGTCGTGCCTACCGGATACGTCTTCAATACCGATGGCAGTTCGATCTACATGACGCTCGCGGCATTGTTCGTGGCGCAGGCGACCAACACCGATCTGACGTTTATGCAGGAACTCGCGATATTCGGCGTGGCAATGCTGACCTCCAAGGGGGCGTCAGGCGTCACCGGCGCTTCCTTTATCGCGCTGGTCGGAACGCTCTCGGTCGTCCCGACGATCCCGGTTGCCGCAATGGCGCTGATCCTTGGCATCGACCGGTTCATGAGCGAGGCCCGCGCACTGGTGAACATGATCGGAAACGGGGTCGCCGCCGTCGTGATGGCAAAGTGGGAGGGAGAGCTGGATCACGAGCGAATGCATGCCGTCCTGGACCGCACGGCGCCAAGAGACGGCACGTTTTCAGGGGACGCTTCGGAGCCAGCCCATCGAGCACGTCCGCTCGCAGCGCGCGTCAAGGCCTGACCGGATCGCCGGTCTGAAAACGGGGCCGGGCCACGCTTAGCGTATCGGTTGCTCCGGCCTGGCCGAACGCCACGAACGTCCGGTCGTCAACGTCCCGTTGCTCCCCAGCCGGCTGGTCACCTGGCAATTTGAATCTGTAACGCGCGTTTCAAGCAGAGTTGAGTTTCCCACGCGGAATTTAGTGAAACAGGCGCGATCTCTCCCTACAGAAAGCGAAGGCATCTGCATTGGATGTTGCAAGCCGATAGCTCGCCTTCGAACAGCACCCTCGCCTCACGAGCGTGATCACATCGTCTTGTGTCCCCACGCGGGCACGCACCCGATCGAGACGGGAGAAATGACAATGGTTTCATTCAAAACTCTCGCAGCGGCTGTGCTCCTGTCAGCGACAACGGCGGCGCCAGCATTTGCGCAAGCTGCCATCCAGGAGCCGGGCCTTTTCGCGTTCTATTATCCCAATCTGGACGTTCTGAATGGAGGGGCGCCAACTCCTGCTGCCAGGTTGTCTCGCGACTGGCCCGCGTTGAGGGGAGCGTGTGCGGCGATCGGCGCGGGCGTTGCTTATTGCGGCGACCGCTACGGCTCTTACGATTTCGCGCCTGCCGCATTGTCCCGCCATCATGGCCGTCGTCATCACCGGATGTGACCGCAGAAGCTCACGCTTCGTTGAAAGCGCGTGATGGAATGTTTCCCAAGGCTGGCCGCTCTCCACAACAAGGAGTCGAACGCTTTCTTGGCTTCTGCCACCATATGGAGAAACAAATGACCAAAGTGACCTTCGTGTCGGCCGCGCTGATCGCCGCAGCCGTATTCACAAGTCAGGCTATGGCTGCTCGCAACGATGTCGCGGCACGGCACGCCGCGACCAAGGCCCATACGAGCGCTACGGACTGTGTGCGGGCTCCAAACGTCGGCGCGTTTGCCTCGGATCCCTATACTGTGCCCCCGTGCATGCCCAACACCGCTATTGATACGTTCCAATAGCGACGAAGAGTTCGGGCTGGCAGACCACGCCAGCCCGACTGCCTTGAGAATCTACTCGGAGTCCACTCCGTCGTTCGCCGTACCCTCTGCACGGGGATTCGCAATGATGGCTGACAAATCACGACGCAAGGTTATCTTTGGGGTCACACTAGCTCTGGCGTCGCTATTGCTCGCAAAGATCGGATCTGCAGAGAACGCCCCGCCACCTCACAAGGGACCATGGCCCATTCGCAATGGTCGCAATTACCAGCCAACCGAGCATGAGCTGAGAGCCTTGCATTTGGATGATGTCACACCCGATCAGGCGAGCGAGATCGATCGATTGTACGATCAGCTCCTGGCAAGCAGTGAAAAGGCTCGTAATCGGCATCCCGCACCCCAGCATTGATCGCGCTGTTCGATCTCGAAATCCCGATCGCACAACGGTGATCCCTGCATTCGAAGATGGCGCTCACACACGGGAATGCCGTGCCCCAAGCGGAGGTCTTGCTCTCAGAGAAAGAACATCCGCGTGGAGAAATCACATGATTAGATTCAAACTGCTCGGCGCGTTGGTCTTCCTGTCAATGTTAAGCCTGGCTCTTCCGCCGGCATTCGGCGGTCAGGGTCGCCAGATCGCGGAGCCACCGTGGAGTGCCGCCTGCATGACCGATCATGGTCCGAGCTACTGCGGTGAACCTATGTGGATCTATGGCGCCCCTGAGCAGCATGCCCCACAAAGACACTCTGGCTTTGAGATCAACCAGTCGAGAGGGCACGGCGCGAGCTAAATTCAATTTGTCTCGACCGAGGCGAATATCTAGTTAGTTCGCGCCTTTTTTGGCTGTTTCATAATCCGATCACGTGGATGCAGGAATCCCAGAGGCTCAAGCCGACGCTTTTAGCCCCATCTGCGACATGCTGCTATGGCCGCCTTTTGGGCGCCCTCTGTGGCATAGTGGGCCCGAGCGTGCCTAATCTGTTTCCTGGTAGAGGCAAAGCGGCATGGACGTTCAATGCATCGCAGCGGCATTCAAGATTAACCGTTGGCCCCGCTTTATCCTCATACCAGACGGGCAGCTTGCCCGACGGATACCCGAAACTCTACATGACTTCAGTTCTGGCCGAAGCGTTACCGCAGGAAGACCCGCAAGTTGCAAAAGCGGCTTTCTCAATTCGGAGAACCACTTGCCGGGCCAATGGCATCAGACAATTCTACCTTGAGGCCGGGGCCGGCCCGCCAGTCATCTTGTTACACGGGTTTCCCGAGACCAGCTTCGCTTGGCGCTTCCAGATTCCAGCGATTGCCCCTCACTATCGAGTGATAGCTCCGGACTTGCGCGGATACGGCGAGACCGACAAGCCGTCGAAGGGCTACGACAAGAGGACGATGGCGAACGATGTCGTCGCGCTCCTGGAGACGCTCGGCGTCGGGCGGGTCGCATTGGTCGGACACGACCGCGGCGCGCGGGTCGCGACCCGTCTGGTCAAGGATCACCCCGAACTAGTCGACCGCCTCGTCGTCATGGACAACGTTCCGACCCGTATTGTCGCGCGCGAAATGAACGCGAAGGTCGCACGCGAATATTGGTTCTTCATGTTTCATCAGATTTCCGATTTGCCGGAGGCACTGATCAGGGGCCGCGAGGACATTTGGCTTCGTCACTTCTTTTCCGATTGGTGCCACGATCCGACGACGATCTCCGGCGAGGCTTTCGAGACTTACGTGAAGGCCTACAGCGCACCCGGCGCCGTACGGGGCGCGATGTCGGACTATCGCGCCAGCGGAGAAGACATAACGCACGATCTCGAAGACGCCGATCGGAAAATCGGGTGCCCCGTCCTTTCGCTTTGGGGAGAAGACTTCGAGGCCGTTGGACGTCTGTTCGACATGAAGGCGATCTGGAGCGAGATGGCGGAAAATCTCTCCGTGGCCCCAATCAGAAATTGCGGCCATCTCCCGCAGGAAGAACAGCCGGTAGTCGTTAACAAGCTGCTTCTCGACTTCCTCAGAGGTTGGAACGGTTGAAACCGTAGAACGGATTGGGACGACAGATGATATCGCTCAAAATCAACGGGCGCACCTACTCGGTACAGGCTCCCGACGACATGCCATTACTCTGGGTCCTGCGCGACCTTCTGAACCTAAAGGGCACCAAATTCGGATGCGGAATCGCGCAATGCGGCGCATGTACCGTACATGTGGACGGCCGGCCCGTTCGATCCTGCATGTTGTCGGCGGCGAACGTCGGCTCTCGCGAAGTTACGACGATCGAAGCCATCGGGCAAAAGGAGAGCGGGCGCAGGATTCAGCAAGCGTGGCTCGATCTCGAGGTCGTACAATGCGGCTACTGCCAGTCGGGTCAGATCATGAGCGCGGCGGCCCTTGTCGAGCGCAATCCCTCTCCCGATGATGCTGAAATCGATGCGGCAATGGCCGGAAACATCTGCCGTTGCGCGACCTACGCCCGGATACGCGCCGCGATCAAGTCGGCCTCCCGCACATGACCGGGCACCTGTCGATTTCCCGTCGCAAGTTGATCGTCGGCGGCCTCATGGTCGCCTTCGCCTGTAGCACCCGAGCAAGATCCGCAACGTCCAAAGCGACAGGCCCTAGCACAATCGGCGGTTTCGTCCGTATCTCGCAGGAGGGAGGCATATCGCTGGTGATGCCAAGCGTCGAGATGGGTCAGGGTGTCTACACCGCGGAAGCGGCTTTACTGGCCGAGGAACTCGACGTACGTCTCGATCAGATCGCGGCGATTGCCGCTCCGCCCGACGCATCGCTTTACGCGCAGCCTCTCTTCAAGGCCCAGATGACCGGCGGGTCCACCTCGATCCGAGGATTTTGGACCCCTCTTCGGCAGGCTGGAGCCGCTGCGCGATCCATGCTCGTTGCTGCGGCGGCGCAGGCTTGGGGAGTGCATCCGGACGAATGCTCCACGAAGGACGGCACGGTCCTGCATTCATCGACGGGCCGCGTGCTAAGATACGGAGAGGTCGCTGAATTGGCTGCGACCCTGCCGATGTCAGAACATCCGAAGCTCAAGTCGCCCGGAGATTTCAGAATCATCGGCAAATCCCAACGTCGCATCGATACGCCGGTGAAGGTGAACGGAAGCGCCGTCTACGGGATCGACGTGGCGGTTGACGGAATGAAGACCGCGGCTGTGGTGATTAGCCCCGTGGACGGAGGCAAGGTAAAATCGGTCGACGAAACCGATGCGCGAAAGATCCCGGGCGTAATCGACGTCCTGCACATCGGCGACGCGGTCGCAGTCGTCGGCGAACACTATTGGGCCGCCCGCGCCGGCGTCGAAGCACTGAATGTCGATTGGGATCTGGGACCGAACGCGAAGCTGACCACTGCGTCGATCCGGGCCGAGGTCGCGAAAGCGGCCGATGAGGGGACACCGCTCAAGGCGCTCGAACACGGCGACGTCGAGGCCAGGCTCAGGAGTGCCGCTAAGCGGCTAACAGCCGAATACGAACTTCCATTTCTGGCTCACGCGACGATGGAGCCGATCAATACGACTGTTCACGTTCGCCCCGATGGCTGCGACATCTGGGTCGGAACTCAGACACCCGTGGTGGCTCAGAAACACGCGGCCAGGATCACGGGACTTCCGGTCGATAAGGTGACCTTGCACAATCATCTCATCGGAGGAGGATTCGGGCGCAGGCTTCAGGCGGATACGATCGAGCAGGCCGTTCGTTTTGCCAAGCAGGTCCCCTACCCTCTGAAGATCATTTGGACACGGGAGCAGGATATCCGGCACGATCGCTTCCGCCCCTGCTATCTCGACAGACTTGCAGCGGGTCTGGACGAGCAAGGCAGGCCCTCGGTCTGGACCCACCGCACCACGTCGGGAACGGTCAGACGCTACTTCGACGAAGACGGTTGGCCGGACGGAAAGCTCGACAAGGATGCTGTCGATGGGGCCTGGGACAGCCCCTATGCATTTCCTGCTATTCGCGTCGATTGGATCAGGCATGATCCGCCGGTCAAGCTGAACTGGTGGCGCGGCGTCGGCCCTACGCACAACGTCTTCGTCGTCGAGAGCTTCCTGGACGAGTTGGCGCATACGGCAGGACAGGATCCGATCACCTATAGGCGGTCATTGCTCGACGCCAATCCGCGCGCAAGGGCCGTGCTGGACAAGGTTGCCGACGCCGCCGGCTGGAACATGCCGTCGGAGCCGAGGACAGGGCGTGGGGTGTCGCTACATCAGAACTTCGGAACCTACGCTGCTCTGGTCGTCGAAGTCGCGGTGGCCCCCTCGGGCGAGATCTCACTGAAGAAGATCGTGGCGGCCGTCGACTGTGGTATCCAGATCAATCCGGACATCGTCCGCGCGCAGATCGAGGGCGGCGTTCTGTTCGGACTATCAGCCGCTCTGTTCAACGGCATAACTTTCGATGAGGGCCGCGTACAACAGGGCAACTTCAACGACTATAGACAACTTCGCATCAACGAGACACCGCCGATTGAGGTCCATCTTTTGAATAGCGGCGAGAGGCCCGGCGGCCTCGGCGAAGTGGGAACGGTGTCTGCGGCCCCGGCGCTCGGGAACGCAATCTTCGCGGCGACCGGCGTCCGCATCCGCCGCCTGCCGATCGATCGGAAGCTACTTTCAAAGCGGGAAAGCTCATGAATCGGCGGCGCACGCTCATCGCCGTAGGCGCTCTAGGTGTCGTCGGTGCGATTTCGGCCGCATGCTTCTTCTTTTGGCCTGCCTCTATCGAAGCGGTCCAGGCCACGCACGCGCAACCAACCGGAACCGCACTGGTCGCGAAAGGCGAGTATCTGACCAAAGCGGCCGATTGCGCCGCCTGCCATACGGTTCCCGGCGGCGAACCATTCGCGGGCGGGCGTGCTTTCAAACTTCCGTTCGGTACGATCGTATTCGACCAACATCACGCCCGATCAGGAAACGGGGATCGGCCGGTGGAGCGATGCGCAATTCGTGAGAGCGCTACATCGGGGAATCGGCAGAAATGGAGAGGATCTCTATCCCGCCTTTCCGTATACGGCTTATGCGCTTCTGTTGACCGACGACGTTCTTGCCATCCGTGCCTATCTTTCGACGTTGCAGCCGGTGACCTCGCCGAACGCCGATAACACGCTCGTCTTCCCCTTCAACCAGCGGTACGTGCTGAGAGCCTGGAAGCTCCTGTTCATGCCGACCAGGCAATGGGAGCCTTCTGCGGCCCACGACGCGGCATGGAATCGCGGATCGTATCTCGCCGAAGCACTCGCGCACTGCGGCGATTGCCACACCCCCCGCAATCTGATGTTCGCGACGAAGAGTAGCAGGAAATACGCCGGAGCGGTCGTTGACGGTTGGAAGGCCTACAACATCACTTCTGACAGCGAGACCGGCATAGGCGCATGGTCCGACGCCGAAATAGAACAGTATCTGTCTTCCGGGCATGCGCCCGCGCACGGCAGCGCTGGAGGTGGCATGGGAGAAGCGATCGATCTCAGTCTTCGTCATCTCTCCTCCGAAGACATCGCAGCGCTGACCCGATATCTGAGCACCATTCCGGCACAACGATCGGAACTCGCCGCCCACATCGATCATCATCCGGCCACGTTGAAGGGTGCCACGGCCTGATCGCCGGGACCGAATCGCAACGAGAGTATCGGGTTCCAGATTTTCGCGTCGGCTTGCGCCAGCTGCCACGGCTGGGACGGGACCGGTCAGCAGACCGACCATGCAGAATTTCTCGGCTCACCCGCGGTGAACGACCCGTCGGGCGTCAATCTCGTCCGCGCTGTGCTTGAAGGGGTCAAGATCGGGTCGCCCAAGGGCGATAACCTGATGCCTTCGTTCGCTGCTGCCTATTCCGACGCTGAGATCGCTTCCGTCAGTAACTATGTCATAGGGCATTTCGGCGGGAAGCAAGGCAGCGTCACCTCGGCCGACGTGCGCGCCGCCCGCAATTGAGAGGTCGCTCGTCACGGCTGCGATTTAGACACAGTGCAATCTCGGAGGCAAAGCATAGGCCCCCGCCAAAATCCATCTTGGCGAAGTCGTGCGACACCAGTTTCGGTGCTCTCAGCGTCCTCTGAATCGTGGCTTGCGCCGGCCCAGGAACGCCTCGACGCCTTCCTTGTGGTCCTCGGTCAGGCTCGTCAGCGCGAACTGGTCGACGTCCATATGGCTCGCGAGATCGTCCAGCGCGTGTGCGAGGCGGTTAACGGTCAGCTTGGTCATGGCGACTGACAGCGGCGGTTGCGCGGCGACCTTGGCGGCGAGTTCCATCGCGGCGTCGAATGCCTTGCCGGGATCGGCCACCTGCTCCACCAGACGCCATTCATAGGCCTCGGCCGCCGAGATGCGTTGATCGGCCAGGATCACCGCCTGCTTGGTGCGCGCCGGTCCCATCAGATGCAGCATCCGCGGCACGCTCTGCCAGCTCATGTTCATGCCGAGCCCGATCTCGGGCACGCGCAGATGGGCATCGCTGGCCATGACCCGGAAATCCAACGCCACGGCCAGCGCCACGCCACCGCCGACGCAAAAGCCCTCGATGGCGCCGATCGTGATCTGCTCCATCTCCTGCCAGGCCCGCGTCAGCCGCGGTCCGAGTTTCAGGTGACGGCGCAGCGCGCCGAGATCCATGGTCTTGCGCGACCGGCCCTCGGGATCCCTGAGGTCGAAGCCGGCACTGAACGCTTTGATGCCGCCGGTAAGCACGACGACCGAGGTTTCGGCATCATCCTCAAAGCTGCGGGCGGCATCGGTGAGCTGGCGCAGCGCCTCCGGCGACAGTGCATTGATGCCGTCGCCGCGGTCGAAGCGCACCACGGCAATGCGGCCCTCGGGGCCGTGGCCCTTCTCGATGGTGACAAACTTCGTCAACGCGGCGTCTCCCCTGCTCTCGTTTCTTGATTTGACGATAGCTTACAAATGCCCGGAGCGCCTGAAACCCCTGGGTACAAGGCTAGCAGAGTCTGCACCTCGACATAGCCCGGATTTTGCGCCTATCTTGGACCCATGACCGATCATGATCACGACCATCATCACCACGATCACGACCATTCGGAATTGTCGGAGACCGAGCTGCGCGTCCGCGCGCTCGAGACGATTTTGACCGAAAAAGGCTATGTCGAACCGGCCGCGCTCGATGCCATCATCCAGGCCTATGAGACCAGGATCGGGCCGCACAATGGCGCCCAGGTTGTCGCAAAAGCCTGGACCGATCCCGCTTTCAAGCAGGCCCTGCTCGATGACGCCACCAAGGCGGTGAGCACGCTCGGTCATGTCAGCCGGGTCGGCGACCATCTCGTCGCCGTCGAGAATACACCGCAGCGCCATAACATGGTCGTGTGCACGCTGTGCTCTTGTTATCCCTGGGAAATGCTGGGGTTGCCGCCGGTCTGGTACAAGGCCGCACCCTATCGCTCGCGCGCCGTCAAGGACCCCCGCGGCGTGCTCGCCGACTTCGGCGTCAGCCTGCCGAAGGAAACCGAGATCCGCGTCTGGGATTCGACCGCCGAGACGCGCTTTCTGGTGCTGCCGATGCGGCCAGAGGGTACCGAGGGCTGGAGCGAGCAGCAGCTCGCCGAGCTCGTGACGCGCGACTCCATGATCGGCACCGGATTTCCGAAGACGCCGGGCGCGCCATCATGAACGGCGTGCACGACATGGGCGGCATGGACGGTTTTGGCAAGGTTGAACCCGAGCCGAACGAGCCGATGTTTCATAGCGAATGGGAAGCGCGCGTGCTGGCGATGGTGCGTGCGATGGGGGCTGCCGGAGCCTTCAACATCGATACGTCGCGGTTCTATCGGGAGGCCTTGCCGCCACACGTCTATCTGTCGAGTTCCTATTACAAGAAATGGTTTCTGGGGCTCGAAGACCTCTTGATCGACAAGGGATTCATCGCAGCCGAAGACGTCGCCGCCGGACACGCCGTGCAGCCGCCGAAACGGCTCAAGCGCGGCAAGTTTGGCCTCGATGATGTCGAACGCATCATGGTGCGCGGTAAATTCGCCCGCGTCGCGTCCGCGCCGGCGAAATTCAAGGCTGGTGATCGGGTGCGCGCGAAAAACATTCACCCCCTGACCCACACACGGCTGCCGCGCTACGTGCGCGGCCATGTCGGCGTGGTCGAGCGCGATCACGGCTGCCAGGTGTTTCCGGATTCAGCGGCGACGGAATCCGGCGAGAACCCGCAATGGCTCTACACCGTCGTGTTCGACGGCGCTGAGCTCTGGGGCCCGGATGCCGACCCGACGGTCAAGGTGTCCATCGACGCGTTCGAGCCCTATCTGGAGCCGCTGTGATGGACGAAGCGAGCGTGCGCGCGACGGCGGCCCTGCCCGGCATTCCCCGTGATGAGGACGGCCCGGTGTTCCGCGAGCCCTGGGAAGCGCAGGCCTTCGCGATGGCGCTCGCGCTGCATGCGCGTGGACTGTTCACCTGGAACGAATGGGCTGCCGCCCTCGCCCGCGAGATCAAGCGGGCGCAGGCGGCCGGCGATCCCGACACCGGCGAGACCTACTACCGGCATTGGCTGGCGACGCTGGAAAATCTGGTCGCCGAGAAAGGCGTCGCGAGCTCCGATACCCAGCACCGCTACCGCGAGGCCTGGGACCACGCCGCCGACCGCACGCCGCATGGCCAGCCAATCGAGCTGACGCCGGCGGATTTCGGCTAGCACTGCCGGAAGTGACATTTTAGCCAGCCTCGACCCGTGGTCGCTTGTCGGAAAGGCACCGTTCACTCCAGCGCGAGAACAAGCTCATGACCAAATTATTCCCGGCGCGCATGACCGCCCGGCTTGATGGCGATTTCGTCGTATTCCTGATCGGGATGCGCGTGAACAAATGGTGGAAGTTTTGGAAATGGGGACCGGTGGCGACTGCGATGCCGCGTATGCTGACCGAGCTTGCCGAACGGCCGGAACTCGGGCTCTTGCATGCCCGCACGGTGTTTGGATTTCCCAATCTGCTTGTCATTCAGTATTGGCGCAGCTTCGAGCAATTGCACGCCTATGCGTCCGACCGATCGCTGGCTCATTTACCGGCATGGCGCGACTTCAACCGCAAGATAGCTTCGAACGGCGACGTCGGGATTTGGCATGAGACCTACCTTGTGAAGGACGGCGCGCACGAGAGCGTCTACAACAACATGCCAATCTGGGGATTGGCCGCCGCAGGCGCGCATGTGCCGGCCGAGGGATCGCTCAGGAGCGCCAAGGGCCGCTTGCGCCAGACCGACGGAGCGGATCAGCCGGCAAACGTTTAGGTCTTGCCCCACCGACAACCGAACGGCTAAGCCGCGCCTCCCGAATATTCTCGCCATCCCCTTGCCCGCAACGCACAGGCCGGGCACTCGCCGCAGCCAAAACCCCAATCGTGCTGCGCGCCGCGCTCGCCGAGATAGCAAGTATGATTTTCTATTTCGGTGACAGTGCTGGACTGCACCCCATAAGTGAGACACGGCAATTTCTGTGACAGGGTGTTGATCACGGTTGTGTCAGGTGGTTTTGGCCTACGCTTGCCGGCTCGAGCGTGCGCCGGTCAATCGCGCGAGGCGTGCGAGAAAGCGGCGTCGCCGTGCGGCACCGAAGGCGACGGAAATGCCGCCTGCGCAATCGCTGGAAACGAATTCAACCCCCGCCGGGACGCAGGACCGGCGTATAATTCGGAAAATCCGAAATATCGCTTGCGCCGTCGGGCAAATCAGCGGTACAAGCTCGCCCCAACCCGGCCCGAGGAGAGGGGCGTTGGCCATCGTCACGGAACGTGGGCCGGGAATGCGGTGGACGCGGCAGCGTCGGCGCGAGACGGAATTGCAGGGCGGGATTTCCCGTGAGCGATATCGTCCGCGCAAGACGACGGCGCCAATATCCGGCGAAGCCTCACGGCTAAGACGGGTTGCTGCGTACGGCAAAAGCGTGTGGTCCTGGCACCCGTTGCTGGTGTCAAGCCGGTGGAGATTTTGCGGGCCCAACCGGGTTTCGCAAAATCGCAGATCCGCCGACGACGGTGACAAGACGAATTCGTCGCCGGGGAGAGCGCGCCATAAGCCGTAAAGCCATTGCGCAGGGGATGCCGGATGCCTCCGCTTCACCTGTATGCTCGTGTGCGCATTTTTTTGTGCACATTGCACACGAGACCGCGGGTGCAGCGTGCACCCGGCATTCCCTGCTCCCTCTCAAGGGGAGAATGTTTTTGCAAAGCTCGGGTGATCAGCGCCGCGAGAAGGTAGGCTCATGTCTGCAGTCAGAGCACCGTCATTGCGAGCGAAGCGAAGCAATCCATCTCAAAGAATGGATTGCTTCGTCGCGGAGCCTGTCATCGGGCGCGTGTTCGCGCGACCCGTTGGCTCCTCGCAATGACGGTAGTGACTCCATGAAAGCTGAATCGCTGAACGAAGCCATCATTGCATTCTCACCTTCCCGAATATTCTCGCCATCCCCTTGCCCGCAACGCGCAGGCCGGGCACTCGCCGCAGCCATACCCCCATTCATGCGGCGCGCCGCGCTCGCCGAGATAACAAGTGTGGGAATGCTCGCGGATCAGATCGACCAGCCCTGCCCCGCCAAGATCGTGCGCGAGTTTCCAGGTCGCGGCCTTGTCGAGCCACATCAGCGGCGTATGCAGTTCGAAGGATTTAGCCATGCCGAGACTGAGCGCGGCGTTCAACGCCTTGATGGTTTCGTCGCGGCAATCCGGATAGCCGGAATAATCGGTCTCGCACATGCCGCCGATGATGTGCCGGATGCCACGCCG
This sequence comes from Bradyrhizobium erythrophlei, assembly GCA_900129675.1. Lineage (GTDB taxonomy): Bacteria > Pseudomonadota > Alphaproteobacteria > Rhizobiales > Xanthobacteraceae > Bradyrhizobium > Bradyrhizobium erythrophlei_A. Next base: position 7,720,822 of record FSRD01000001.1, read on the forward strand.
ATAGGCCAGCGCGGCGGCAAAGGTGAGAAACACCAGATTGCGGCCCGGCACGAACGTATTGGGCAGGCCGTCGGCGCCCATTTCAATCGCGACATCGCGTGTCAGCGCAGTGTCGGAGATCTCGGCCAGCGTCGGAACCTCCAGCGTGTGGCTCTCGCCGAGTTTTGCCGCCCAATCCGGCCGCAAGGCCTTCATGCCCGTAAGCAAACGGTCGCGGCACGCAAGCTCGATGGCGTGACGCTGCCCGTAGCTAAAGCCGATCATTTCGACATGGGCGAAGCGCTGCAGCGCCCAGGCAAGGCAGGTGGTGGAATCCTGTCCGCCGGAAAACAGCACCAGCGCGGTATCGGATGGGGATTGATTGTTCATTCATTGGCCTTTAGCACCCACCCATGCGTTGGCCAATTGCCCACCTTTTGTTTGGGCCAATCGGTGGAAATATCGGCTGTTTCGGCCCGTTCCGCTGGGATCGAGCGGCCGCTTGCGGCATAAAGCCAAAACCCAAAAAACTCCGGTGCCCGATGAACCCTTCCCGCGACATTTCACGTTTGCTCGAGATCATGGCGGCGCTGCGCACGCCCGTGACCGGGTGCCCCTGGGACCTCGAACAGGACTTTGCATCGATCGCGCAATACACCATCGAGGAGGCCTATGAGGTCGTCGACGCCATCACACGCGGCGATCTCGACGATCTCCGCGACGAACTCGGCGATCTCCTGCTGCAGGTCGTGTTCCACTCGCGCATGGCGGAGGAGCAAAACGCCTTCGCATTCGGCGACGTGGTCGAGGCGGTCACGCGAAAAATGATCCGACGGCATCCGCACGTATTCGCCGACCAGCACGTACGGCTGACCGCGACCCATGTGAAGGGCAACTGGGATCGCATCAAGGCGGAAGAGAAAGCCGAGCGCGCCGCGGGCCGGCCACCGGAACAGGCCGAGCACAAATCACTGCTGTCGAGCGTCAAGGCAGGGCAGCCGGCGCTGACGCGCGCGATGGATTTACAGCGCAAGGCGTCGACGGTCGGTTTTGACTGGAACGACCCGCGCGCGGTGCTGCACAAGATCCGCGAGGAAGCCGACGAGATCGAGGCCGCGCTCGACCGCGGCGACGCCGGCGAACTCGCCGCGGAAACCGGCGATCTGCTGTTCGCACTGGTCAATCTGGCGCGACACGTCGGCGCCGATCCCGAAACCGCGTTGCGCGGCACCAACGCCAAATTCGAGCGCCGCTTTGGCTATATCGAGCGCGCTCTGGCGGCCAAGGGCCGTTCACTCGAAAGCGCCACGCTCGCCGAGATGGACGCGTTGTGGAATGAAGCCAAGGGCGAAGAGCAGCCCGCGCCGCCTGCGGCGGTGAAGGCGCTGGGTCGCGGATGAGTTCTTTAGATCACGCCACGTGCGGCACGGCATCGAAACGCGACACCACGATGTCGCGCTTGGTCGCGTCGACGCGCACGGTCATATCGAATCGCCCGTCGTGAAGCTGCTTGTTCAGCACTTCGGAATTGCGATGCAGCCAGCTGATGCCGGCGCCATCGGCGGCGTCGACGGAGAGGTCCAGCGTCATCCGAAAAGCCGCCAATCGATCCTCGATTGCGGCCAGTAGCGCTTCGACCCGCTCGCCGGTCGCGGCGGAAACCAGGAAGCACGGCCGTTCCGGCGGGCGGCGCGCGGCGATGTTGCGCAGGTTTTCGCGCTCTTCCGCGTCGAAGCGATCGATCTTGTTCCAGACTTCGAGAACGCGCTGCCCGGCATCGGGATCGATGCCCAGCTTGCGCAGCACGGCATCGACGTCGCGCTCCTGCGCTTCCGCGTCTTCATGGGACATATCGCGGACATGGAGGATGATGTCCGCCTCCAGCACCTCTTCCAGCGTCGCGCGGAACGCGGCGACCAGCTGCGTCGGCAGGTTGGAAATGAAACCGACCGTGTCCGACAGCATCGCCTTGCCGCCATGCGGCAGCGTCAGCGCGCGTAGTGTGGGGTCCAGTGTCGCAAACAGCATGTCGGCGGCCTGCACTTCGGCGCGGGTCAGGCGATTGAACAGCGTCGACTTTCCGGCGTTGGTGTAGCCGACCAGCGCCACCACGCGGTACGGCACCCGCTGCCGGCCGGCGCGATGCAGCCTCCGCGTCGCCTGAACCTTCTTCAGTTCATTCTCGAGCCGGATGATGCGGTCGCCGATCAGGCGGCGGTCGGCTTCGATCTGGGTTTCGCCGGGACCGCCCATGAAGCCAAAGCCGCCGCGCTGGCGTTCCAGATGGGTCCATGAGCGAACCAGGCGCGAGCGCTGATAATTGAGATGCGCGAGTTCGACCTGCAGCGCGCCTTCCTTGGTCTTGGCGCGGCGGCCGAAGATTTCCAGGATCAGTCCGGTACGGTCGAGAACCTTGGTGTTCCAGGCCTTCTCGAGATTGCGCTGCTGGATCGGCGACAGTGCGCAATCCATCACCACAAGTTCGATGTCATGCCCGGTGATGAGACCCGTGATCTCCTCGACCTTGCCCTTGCCGAGATAGGTCGCAGGACGGATCTGGCTGATCGGCGCGATCAGTGTATCCGCGATCGTGAGATCGATGGCGCGCGCCAGACCCGCCGCCTCCTCCAGCCGCGCCTCGGAATCGCGGACAGCATCGTTCGTTTGCGCGTCGGGGTCGCCGCGGCGCATACGCAAGTAAGGGCCGATGACGATCACCCGCCCGGTTTCTCTGCCCTCCGCCGACCGCGGGCGGTCGGCGCCCCCTTTAAGATTTAGGGGTTCCAATCAGGTCACTTTCAAGCCGGAGCATCCTCGCCGCCTTCGAACAACTGGATCGGAGCGCCCGGCATGATGGTCGAAATCGCATGCTTGTAAACAAGCTGCGAATGACCGTCGCGACGCAGCAACAGGCAGAAATTGTCGAACCAGGTGACAATCCCCTGCAGCTTCACTCCATTGACCAGAAAGATCGTCAGTGGCGTTTTGGTTTTACGAACGTGATTTAGGAAGGTGTCTTGTAGGTTTTGTGCGCGGTCTGCCGCCATTGTTTTTATCCCGCCGTCTTGTGCTTCTTTTTCTTAAACCGGTTGCTGCTCTCTAACGGAGCCTCCCCGGTCGCCAGCCTACCCTGAGATCCCCCTCCGGTAGGCGCGGCCGTACGATTAGAAGGCACGTGCGGTTTTTAGGCAAGCCAGTTCGCGCGCCACCCCGTAAGAACCCGGTGTCAAATCTCCAAAAGCGTTGGAAAAGAGATGAATATTCCAAAGCAAGTGCATGAACCAGCGCCAGAAAAGCCTTTTCGGGTATTGCGGATACCGTGTGCGTGTCAAAACAACAAACCACAGTCTCGGTTCTGATCAATCAGAACCGATCGGGTCAACCGACCCCGAGCGCCTTGAGCTTGCGATGCAGGGCCGAGCGCTCCATGCCGACGAATTCGGCCGTGCGCGAGATGTTGCCGGAGAAGCGGCTGATCTGGGCAATCAGATAGTCGCGCTCGAACACTTCCCGCGCCTCACGCAGCGGCAGCCCCATTATGTGCTCGCCATTGTTGCTGGTCGGCATTGCCGGCACCATCGAACCGACGTCCTGCGGCAGCATGTCGGCCGTGATGATCGCCTCCGGACCGCCGCCGGCCAGAATCATGACGCGCTCGACATTGTTGCGGAGTTGCCGGACGTTGCCAGGCCAGACATGGGACTGCAAAACCGCCATAGCATCCTGGCCGATCTGGCGCTTCGGCAAGCCCGTCGCAATCGAAATCTGATCCATGAAGTAGTCGATCAGTTCGGGAATGTCCTCGCGGCGCTCGGACAATGGCGGCACCCGGATCGGCACCACCGAGAGCCTGTGATAGAGATCCTCGCGGAATCGCCCCTCCGCAATTTCCTCTTCCAGATTGCGCGCGGTCGAGGAGATGATGCGAACGTCGACATGGACCTTGGCGGTGCCGCCGGAGCGCAGAAAGGTCTGATCGACCAGCACGCGCAGGATCTTGTTCTGGGTTTCGCGGGGCATGTCGGCGATTTCGTCAATGAACAGCGTGCCGCCATGGGCTTCTTCCAGCGCGCCGGCTTTGCGTTGATGCTCGCCATTGGACTGCTCGATCCCGAACAGTTCGACTTCCATCCGCTCCGGCGTAATCGCCGCGGCGTTGATGACAACGAACGGCCCTTCGGCGCGGCTCGAAGCGTGATGCAGCGTGCGCGCCGCCAGCTCCTTGCCCGAACCGGAGGGACCGACGATCAGGATGCGGCTGTTGGCCTTGGCAGCCCGGTCGATGGTTTGGCGCAGCTGGTTCATGCAGGCCGAGCGCCCGGTCAGAACGCTAGCTGCGGGAGCCAGTTGCTTGAGTTCCTTCACTTCGCGCTTGAGCCGTGATGTCTCCAGCGCCCGGGTCGCCACCAGAATCAGCCGGTCCGATTTGAAGGGCTTTTCGATGAAGTCATAGGCGCCGCGCTTGATCGCTGCGACCGCGGTTTCAATGTTGCCATGGCCGGAGATCATGACGACAGGCACGTCGGCATGATCCTTCTTGATCTGCTCGAGCAGCTGCAAACCGTCGAGCTTGGAGCCCTGCAGCCAGATGTCGAGGAACACCAGATGCGGACGGCGGTTTGCGATCTCCGCCAGCGCCGAATCGCTGTCGCGCGCGGTGCGGGTAATGAAGCCTTCGTCCTCCAGGATGCCTGCAACGAGGTCCCGAATATCTGCTTCGTCGTCGACAATCAGAATGTCACTGGCCATGGGTTACACCTGTCTTGTCAGTTGCCGGTCGCGGCTTTGATTTTTGTGTCATCATTGGTCGTAGATGCCGGCTCAATGGTTTCAGAAACCGGCGTATTTGTTTCGGCGCTCTGCTGATTTGTCTCCGGAGGCTGCTCCTTTGCGTCGGCCTTTGGTGGTTGGCCGGATACGGCGAACCGCAGCCGCATCCAAGCCCCACGCTGGCCTGGCCGGAAGTCGGAAGCATCCTTGAGTTCGATACGGCCACCATGGTCTTCGAGCACGCGGCCGACGATCGCCAGCCCAAGCCCGGTGCCCTTCTGGCGCGTCGTCACGTAGGGCTCCAGCAAGCGGGCGCGGGCGACCTTCGGCAGGCCAATGCCGTTGTCGATCACATCGATCACGATGTCGTCGTTCTCGCGCCCCGCGATGACGTCGATACGGCCCCTGCCGAGTTCTTCCGGCGGAACCTGCTCGATCGCCTCGGTCGCGTTCTTGATGATGTTGGTCAGCGCCTGCGAAATCAGCCGGCGGTCGAACTGGGCCCGCATCGGGTCCTGCTTGATGACGGTTTCGATCTCGATGTCGGCATGCCCGACCTTCATCAGAAACACCGCCTGGCGCACGGTATCGGCGACGTCCTCCCCCTCCATCACGGGCTTCGGCATCCGCGCAAAGCGCGAGAATTCGTCGACCATCCGCCTGATGTCGTCGACCTGCCGCACGATGGTGTCCGTGCACTGCTCGAAGATGCCCTTGTCCTCGACGATGACCTTGCCGAACTTGCGCCTGATACGTTCGGCGGAAAGCTGGATCGGGGTCAGCGGATTCTTGATTTCGTGGGCGATGCGGCGTGCGACATCGCCCCAGGCCGAGGTGCGCTGCGCGGAAACCAGTTCGGTGATGTCGTCCAGCGTAATGATGTAGCTGTCGCGGGACTGGCTGGTCTGCTCGGCGCTGATGCGAACCGACAGATTTCGCTCGTGGCCATCGCGGGTGATGGTGACCTGGCCCTGCACCAGCCGCTGCGTGCCCTCGCGCGCGGTTTTCATCATCTCGTCGAGCTCGGGCAGCACATCCGACAGCGGATGGTCCAGCGTCTCGGATTCGGCGTGGCCGATCAGCTTTTCGGCGGAGCGATTGAGAATCCCGACGCTGCCGGAGGCATCGACGCCGATGATGCCGGCGCTGGCCGACGACAGCACCGCCTCGATGAAGCGGCGGCGGCTGTCGATCAGGTCGCTGGCGCTGACCAGTTCGTCGCGCTGGGTGCGCAGTTCCTGAGTCATCTTGTTGAAGGTCTCGCCGAGCTGGGCCAGATCGCCTTCCGACTTGTGGACCGGCACCTGGACATGCAAATCGCCCGTTGAAACGATATTGGCCGCACTCATCAGGTTGCGAATCGGCGCCACCAGCCAATTGGCGAAGTTCAGCCCGATCAGCACGGAAGCCATCAGGATCGTCAGCGCGATCACCGCGAACATCAGCGCAAAGGCAACCTGAATGCCGAGCCTGCGGGATTCGATCTGCGCGTATTCGGCGACGCTGGCCTCGGTCTGCTTCAACTGGCTGATCACGCGCGGATCGAGCAGGCGCGCGACGTAAAGGAAGGTATCGTTGAACGCGCGCAGGCGAATGACGGCCGCGACGTAGTTTGCTTCGGGAAATACCGCGATCTGCGGCTCGGTCTCATCGACGTTGCCGAGAAAATCCTGCGGCGGCGTCGTAAAACTCTGCTGAATGCCGGTTTGCGCCGATTCCAGGACGTTGCGGTCCTTGTCGATCAGCATGGCGCCGGGCAAATTGCGCGAGGCGGCACTTGCCGTCAGCAATTCGCGAAACGACCTGCGGTCCTGGTCGAACAATGGCCGGGCGTGGGAAATGTCGTTCGCCATTCCGAGAATATCGCCGCGAATGAGCTGCGCGTGTTCGTAGGTGTAAGCGCGGGCAATGATCAGCGAGTTCTGGATCACTTCGCGCGTCGGACCCGAGAACAGCCTGTCGAGGCCACGATCGATGGTGACGTTGGCGACGATGGCGACCAAAACCGCCGGCAACACCGCGATGACCGAAAACAGACTGACGATCTGGATATGGAGCCTGGCCGCCGCCCTGCCTCGGCGCCGGGCCTGAACCACCTGCCAGACTTCGCGGACGATAATGCCGACCAGGAGCAGGATGCTGCACGCGTTGATCAGCAGGAAGGAGTAGACGACCTGTTTGGTCGGCTCGATCGGGGTCAGGCCGGAAAGTACGACAAAGGTCAGGAACGCCGAGAGCAGCGCGATCGCGACGGAAACCGGCGCCAGCCACTTCCGCAGGGGCGATCCCTTCGGTTCGGCAAGCGACGCGTCAAACGATGGAGCCGAGGTCTCTGCGCTGGTCATACCGGCAATGGGTGAGCAATGGATGAGCTGAAAGACTTATGTCCGCCTGCCGCGGACTGATGCATTCATATCACAATGTTGCCGAATTGCGACAATTCCGCGGCGGTGCCGACCACGAAAGTGATCGGTCCCCAGCGGCTTTCCGCCTCATGGCGCGATGGAGCCGGCGGCTAAGCCGCCTAGCCCCCGCTGCGGTAGACTTGGATGTCCAGATCGCGGATTTTCTTCCGCAGCGTGTTGCGGTTGAGGCCGAGCAGGTCGGCGGCGCGGATTTGATTGCCGCGGGTCGCCGCCAGCGCCGCGGTCAAGAGCGGCACCTCGATTTCCTTGAGGATGCGGTGATAGAGGCCGGGCGGCGGCACGCCGTTCGGGAAGCCCGAGAAGTGCGAAGACAAATAGGCCTCGACCGCGCCGCCGAGATTGTCGACGCCGAGCGGGGCGCTGCCGCCGGATGCGACCGCCGGCGGCGCCAGTTCGCCGTCGATGACGGAGCCCGTGATCACGTCCTGCGGATAAAGCGCCGCCAGCCGGCGGGCGAGGTTTTCGAGTTCGCGCACGTTGCCGGGCCAGCGGTGCTGCTTGAGGCGTTCCAGCGCCAGCGCATCCAGCTTCTTCGGCGGCAAACCGTCCTTCTCCGCCAGCGAGAAGAAATGCCGGATCAGATCGGGCAAATCCTCGATCCGTTCGCGCAACGGCGGCAGGCGCAGCGGCACCACGTTGAGGCGGAAGAACAGATCTTCGCGGAACAGGCCCTGCTGGATGAGGATGCGCAGGTCCTTGTTGCTGGCGGCGACGATACGCACGTCGGTCTTGATCGGCGTGCGGCCACCCACGGTGGTATATTCACCCTGCTGCAGCACCCGCAGCAACCGCGTTTGGGCTTCCATCGGCATGTCACCGATTTCGTCGAGGAACAGCGTGCCGCCTTCGGCCTGTTCGAACCGGCCCGAGGCGCGGGTATTGGCACCCGTGAACGCACCGCGTTCATGGCCGAACAATTCGGATTCGATGAGGTCGCGCGGAATCGCCGCCATGTTGACGGCGACGAAGGGGCCGTTACGGCGCTTGCCGTAGTCGTGCAGGGCACGGGCGACCAGCTCCTTGCCGGTGCCGGACTCTCCCGAGATCATCACGGTGAGGTCGGTCTGCATCAGCCGCGCCAGCACCCGGTAGATTTCCTGCATCGCCGGCGAGCGGCCGACCAGCGGGATCGAATCGAACTCGCCCTCGTCCGGCGCATTGGCCACCCTCTCCTTCGGCTCCGCCAGGGCGCGGCCGACGATGGTGATCAGCTCCTTCAGATCGAAGGGCTTTGGCAGATATTCATAGGCGCCGCGCTCCGAGGCCCGGATCGCCGTCATGAAGGTGTTTTGGGCGCTCATGACGATGACCGGAAGATTCGGCCGCATCTTCTTGATCCGCGGCAGCAGGTCAAACGCGTTCTCGTCCGGCATCACCACGTCGGTGATGACGAGATCGCCCTCGCCCTGGCTCACCCAGCGCCACAGCGTCGCCGCGTTCCCGGTCAGCCGCACCTCGTAGCCGGCGCGGGAGAGAGCCTGGTTCAGAACCGTGCGGATGGCGGTGTCGTCATCGGCGACTAGTATGCTACCTGCGGGCATCGATTTTCCTCATCTTGCATCCTGTGAGGCATGCGACGGCGTACCCGAAACGTCATCGCGATTGCTTTGGTCAAAATGCTTGGCGGCGTTGAACATCGGCAGCAGCACGCGGAAGGTGGTCTTCCGCGGTTGGGATTCACATTCGATGATGCCGCCGTGATCGCCGACGATTTTTGCCACCAGCGCGAGGCCGAGCCCGCTGCCGGTTTGCTTGGTCGTCACGAACGGATCGAACAGGTTTGGAAGCAGGTCTTCCGGCACGCCGGAGCCATTATCCTTGACGCAGAATTCGAGCGGCAGCGACACCCGCGATTTTTTGCCCGGCACCGAGAGCCGGACACCCGGACGGAATGCGGTGGTGAGCTGGATTTCCGCGTCCGAGCCGAGATCGGCGACTGCCTCGGCGGCATTCTTCACCAGATTGAGGAACACCTGGATCAACTGGTCCTGGTTGGCCAGCACCGGCGGCAGCGACGGGTCGTATTCCTCGACGAAGCGGATGTTGCGGGCAAAGCCGGATTGCGCCAGCCGCTTGACGTGGTCGAGCACCGAATGGATGTTGACCGGGCCGCGCGCCACCGGCCGGTCGTCGCCGAACACTTCCATGCGGTCGACCAGGGTAACGATGCGGTCGGCCTCGTCGCAGATCAGCCGCGTCAGCATGCGGTCTTCGGATGACGCCGCCTGCTCCAGCAATTGCGCCGCGCCGCGGATGCCGGACAGCGGGTTCTTGATTTCATGCGCCAGCATCGCAGCCAGCGCGATCACCGAACGCGCCGCGCTTCGATGCGTCAGTTGCCGGTCCATCTTGTCGGCGATGGTGCGCTCCTGCAGCATCACGACGATGTGGCCGGGCCGCTCCGTCAGCGGGGCGACGTGGAGATCCACCTGCCGATCGCCGCCGATCCGCGGCGTGCCGAGATCGACCTTGTATTCGTTGACCGGCGAACCACTCGACCGCACCTGGTCGATCAGCGCCAGCAACGGACTGCCGAACGGCACCAGCTCCTTGAGCGACTGCCGCTGCAGGAATTGGGTCGATATCTCGAAGAAGGATTCCGCGGCGATATTGGCGTCGACGATACGGCCGTCGGGCGCGATCAGCAGCACCGGGTTGGGCAGCGCGTTGAGGATCGCCTCGCCGTCGGTGGGCAGCCGCCGGCGATGTTCTGCGGCTGAAGTCATGCAGCAGCACTCCATGCAAAATCGTCGAATGCGTCTTCGAGTGAACGATGCACGCTGGAAGGCTCTTCCGCGGTCAGAATCTTCTGCCGCCAATTCCTGAGCGTCGCCGCCGGCGTGCGGCTGCATTGCGCCGCGATCTCCAGCGCCCAGCCGAGATGCTTGCGCGCGTGCTTGAGCCCGATGCGCAGTCCGTAATGGCTGCAGATTTCGTCATAGAGCCCGCGGATATGTTTCAGCTGCTCGGCAAGCGGCGGCGCCGATTCGGCCGTTCCCGTTTCAAGCTGGCGCCCGATCTGGCCCGGCAACCAGGGCTGGCCCTGCGCGCCGCGCCCGATCATCACGGCGTCGGCGCCCGACATTTCCAGCGCGTCCACGGCCTTCTCGTACGACGTGATATCGCCGTTGACGATGAGAGGTAAGGAGATCGCGCCGCGGACCGCGCGCACCGCGCTCCAATCCGCTTCGCCCTTGTAGAACTGACAACGTGTGCGCCCGTGCACCGTGATCATCTGCACGCCGGCAGCCTCTGCGCGGCGCGCAAGCTCCGGCGCGTTGAGCGTGCGATCGTCCCAGCCGAGCCGCATCTTGAGCGTCACCGGCACTTTCACGGCCGCGATCGTCGCTTCAATCAGCCGCAGCGCGTGGTCGAGATCGCGCATCAACGCCGAACCGGACTGGCCGCCGGTCACATGACGAGCCGGACAGCCCATATTGATATCGATGATGTCGGCACCGGCAGCTTCCGCGATCCGGGCGCCCTCCGCCATCCAACGGGTCTGACAGCCGGCGAGCTGAACGACGTGCGGACCTACGCCGGTCGCCTCGCAGCGCAGAACCGACATCGGCCTGCCGTTTGCGAGATCATCGCTGGCGGTCATCTCGGACACGACCAATCCCGCACCGAGGGTCGCAGTGAGGCGTCGAAAGGGGGCGTCGGTAATGCCTGACATCGGCGCGAGGAGAACCCGGTTGGCGACCGCAATCTCGCCTATTTTCAAAGGCTTAGGACGTGGATGTTCCAGGCCGGTCACGGGTTTCTCGTCGTTCTGGCAGCCGCGTCATTGCAACCGCCGGCGCATATTGTGAGCACAAATCTTGTGCAGTCAAGCTTCATGCCTACACTTTAGACAGTTCTATCATTTGTGCAAGTGCACTGCAACAAGAACTGCTTTTCCCACAGCTATTGGCAATCGCTCTGTTTTTGCGCATGCAGCATGGTAAGGGCTGTCGCCAGCGAGCTCTTCCCACCTTTCCTGAACCCGGATTCGTCTCCCATTAGGTCAAATGTCCAGATCTGAGCGCACAGCAGCTATCCTCGTCGCAGCCGGGCGTGGGCTTCGCGCCGGCGCCGGCGGGCCAAAGCAATATCGTACGATCGGCGGGCAAACCGTGATCTTCCGGGCGATGGAGGCGTTCTGCCGCCATCCGGATGTCTTCGCCGTGCAGCCGGTCGTGAATCCCGACGACGCGGCGGTGTTCAACGACGCCGTCAGCGGCTTGCGCCATGCGCCGCCAACCAGCGGCGGTGCGACGCGGCAGGCTTCCGTGCATGCAGGACTCGAAGCGCTGGCGAGCGAGAAGCCCGACATCGTGCTGATCCACGATGCAGCGCGGCCTTTCGTCACGGCCGCGGTGATTTCGCGGGCGATCGACGCGGCGGGCCGCACCGGCGCCGCTATTCCGGCCATCGCCGTCACCGATACGATCAAGCTGGTCGGCGACACCGGCAACGTCGAGGCCACGCCAGACCGCGCGCGGCTGCGAATCGCGCAAACGCCGCAGGCGTTTCGATTCGACATCATCCTTGAGGCCCATCGCCGCGCCGCGCGCGATGGCCGCAGCGATTTCACCGACGATGCCGCGCTCGCGGAATGGGCGGGATTGACGGTGGCGACCTTTGAAGGCGATCCTGCAAACATGAAACTGACGACCCCTGAAGATTTCGTCCGCGAAGAAGCCCGCCTCGGCGCCATGCTCGGCGATATCAGGACCGGCACCGGCTATGACGTGCACGCGTTCGGCGATGGCGATCATCTGATGATCTGCGGCGTGCGGGTGCCGCATACGCGCGGCTTCCTCGCCCATTCCGACGGTGACGTCGGCCTGCATGCGCTGGTCGACGCCATCCTGGGCGCGCTGGCCGACGGCGATATCGGCTCGCATTTTCCGCCGAGCGACCTCAAATGGAAGGGCGCCTCCTCCGACCAGTTCCTCAGATACGCCGTCGACCGCGTCACCGCGCGCGGCGGCCGTATCGCCAATCTCGAAGTCACGATGATCTGCGAACGTCCGAAGATCGGACCGCTGCGCGACACCATGCGCGCGCGCATCGCCGAAATCACCGGCATCAGTATCTCCCGGATCGCCGTGAAGGCCACGACCAGCGAGCGGCTCGGCTTCACCGGGCGCGAGGAAGGCATCGCCGCGACCGCGAGCGCCACCATCCGCCTTCCGTGGAATGATAAAGGTTGGAGCGAATAAGATGAGCGGCAGCGACGCCCGCGCCCTCTCCCGCTCGCTGCTCGATTTGTGCCGGATGCGCAAGCTGACGATTGCGACCGCCGAATCCTGCACCGGCGGCCTGGTGGCAGGCGCCCTGACCGACATTCCCGGCTCCTCCGACGTCATCGACCGCGGCTTCGTCACCTATTCCAACGACGCCAAGCGCGCGATGCTCGGCGTCAAGGTGACCACGCTCGCGACCTTCGGCGCGGTCAGCAAGGAAACCGCAACCGCGATGGCGATCGGCGCGCTGGAGAAAGCCGGCGTCGATCTCGCCGTCTCGATCACCGGCATTGCCGGCCCCGGCGGTGCGACGCCCGGCAAGCCGGTCGGCCTCGTGCATTTCGCGGTGGCCGCGCGCGACGGCAGAATCCTGCACCGCGAATGCCGCTTCGGTGCGATCGGCCGCACCACGGTGCGCCAACGCTCCGTGGTGGAAGCGCTGCGCATGCTGATGGAGCTCGCCCGCGGGCCGCAGGCGCCGGCGAAACCGCGACGCGAGGCCGCGAGCCGGTTGCGCCCGCGCGTTGCCCGAACGCCACGCGGCGGCGCGGTCAAGCGGCGCCGGCCGCCGCGGGCGTAGTGCGACCTCTCCACGTCATTGCGAGCCACCGGGTCGCGCGAATGCGCGCCCGATGACAGGCTCCGCGAAGCAATCCATCGCTCAGCGGAGAAAAGTATGGATTGCTTCGCTTCGCTCCCCGCAATGACGGTGAAAGTCCTCATGACAGTCGGCTGACACCAGCTTTCCCATAAACCACGTCCGCGCGCCTCTCGAACGCGGCCGCAAAGCGCTGGAACGCGGTGTCGAACATCGTGCCCATCAGCATCGCCAGCATCCGGCTCTTGAATTCGTAAGAGAGGAAAAAGCCGACGTCGCAGTCGGTTTCGCCTCTCGGCTCAAAGCTCCAGCGGTTTTCCATATTGCTGAACGGCCCCCGCAAATATTCGACCAGGATTTTCAGGTTGGGACGGTCCAGCGTCACCCGGCTGGTGAAGGTTTCCCGCACCAGCTTGAACGACACCGTCATGTCGGCGACGACGATTTCGGTGCCGTCCTCCTTCGGCGTGCGCTGGCGGATCTTCAGCGAATGGCACAGCGGCACGAATTCGGGATATCGCTCGACGTCGGCGACCAGATCGAACATTTGCGCCGCGGTGTGGTGGACACGGCGCTTGCTTGAAAATTTCGGCATCGACTATGCTCAGCGGGATAATGCAGCCCGCGCCGCCTGGAGTTTTGCGAAATCCTCGCCGGCATGATGGGACGAGCGGGTCAACGGGCTCGCCGACACCATCAGAAAGCCTTTGGTATAGGCGACCTTCTCGTAGCCCGCGAACTCGTCCGGCGTCACATAGCGCATGACGGCGTGATGCTTGCGGGTCGGCTGCAGATATTGCCCGATGGTGAGGAAATCGACGTCGGCCGAGCGCAGATCGTCCATCACCTGCAGCACCTCGTGCCGCTCCTCGCCGAGACCCACCATGATGCCGGATTTGGTGAAGATGGTCGGGTCGATTTCCTTGACCCGCTGCAACAGCCGGATCGAATGGAAATAGCGCGCGCCGGGACGCACGGTGAGGTAACGCGACGGCACCGTTTCCAGATTGTGGTTGAACACGTCGGGTTTTGCGGCGGCCACGACCTCCAGCGCGCCTTCCTTGCGCAAAAAGTCCGGCGTCAGAATTTCGATCGTGGTGGTCGGGCAGCGCGCCCGGATCGCGCGAATGGTTTGCGCGAAATGCTCGGCGCCGCCATCGCCGAGATCGTCGCGGTCGACCGAGGTCACCACGATATGGGCGAGCCCGAGCTTGAACGTGGCTTCCGCAACGTGCTCCGGCTCGGAAGCATCGAGCGCGCCGGGCATGCCGGTCTTGACGTTGCAGAACGCACAGGCGCGGGTGCAGGTGTCGCCCATGATCATGAAGGTGGCGTGCTTCTTGTCCCAGCACTCGCCGATATTGGGGCAGCCCGCCTCCTCGCACACCGTGACGAGGCCGTTCTCTTTGACGATTTTGCGGGTGTCGGCATAGCCGCGCGTATTCGGCGCGCGGACCCGGATCCAGTCCGGCTTCGGCGGCGACAGCGCATCCGGCCGGTTCACCTTTTCGGGGTGACGCGGGCGCACCGGATTGGTTGAGACAGTATCGACGAGGACGACCATGTTAAGTCCGGAAGTTGCGAGACACTCTAACTAGTCCGTGTCGCCCTGGCCTGCAACCCGCTGCGTCCAGCGAAGCGACGCGGCGGGCTCGCCGAAGCTTGCAGAAACATGCAAGATATTGGCAGCTTTCCCGTTAGTTCCGCACCGATTCTCATCAGAATGGCTCAAGGCTCCAAATCCGCCGCGGATCACCCTCCGCGCCTCGGCAAGTCCATCAAGCGCCGGTTTTTCGACCGCAGCGTGCATGAGGTCGCCCCCGACCTGATCGGGACGACGCTGCTGGTCGACGGCGTCGGCGGTATCATCGTCGAGGTCGAGGCCTATCATCACACCGATCCGGCCGCGCATTCGTTCCGCGGGCCGACGGCGCGGAACAGGGTGATGTTCGGCCCGCCCGGCTTTTCCTACGTCTATCGCTCCTACGGCATCCATTGGTGTGTGAATTTCGTCTGTGAGGAAGCAGGCTCGGCCAGCGCGGTGCTGATCCGCGCGCTGCAGCCGACCCACGGCATCCCGGCGATGCGCCGGCGCCGCGGCTTGCACGACGAACGCGCGCTGTGCTCGGGGCCCGGCAAGCTGTGCGAAGCCCTCGGTATCACCATCAAGCATAGCGAACTGCCGCTCGATCAACCGCCGATCGCGCTTCATGCGCGCACCGGCCAGCCGGAGATCGTCAAAGGCATTCGGATCGGGCTCACCAAGGCGGTCGAGTTGCCCTGGCGGTATGGGCTGAAGGATTCGAAGTTTTTGAGCAAACGGTTTTGACGAGTGGATGAGACCGTCATTGCGAGGAACTCCGCGACGAAGCAATCCATTCTTTCTTTGCGCGGCACGATGGATTGCGTCGTCGCTTCGCTCCTCGCAATGACGGCTATAGTTGCACACACACACACACACACACACACACACACACCTTCGCGATCCCGCGGCGCAATTCGCCCGGGTGATGCCCTTGGTTTCGCGCCACAAGAAAAGAGGGCGCGGGGAATGCCGGATGCACGCTGCACCCGCGGTCTCGTGTGCAAAATTGTGCAAAGAAACGCACACGAGCATACAGGTTCAGCGGAGGCAATCCGGCATTCCCTGCGCGATGGTCTTACGGCTTATAGCGCGCTCTCCCCGGCGACGAATTCCATTTGCCACCGTCATCGACGGATTGAAGGTTTTGCCGGACCCGGTCGGGCCGACAAAACCTCCGCCGATTTAGCACCAGCAACGGGTGCCAGGACCACACGATTTCGCCGTACGCCTCAGCGCCGTTCGTCTGATGCGACGCCTCTTCGCTCACGAGTCCAAAGGACCCGCCCTGCGACGACGATCGCGCCCGACGCTGCCGCGTCCACCGCATCCCACCGCGCGTTTCGTGACGATCGCGAGCCGCCCCTCTCTTGGGTGAGACGCGCGGAGTTATGCCCTTGATTTGCCCGTCGGGGTGAAGCGAAATATTTTTGCAAAAGGGGCTGGACAAGGGATTTTGACCATCGGCAAGTGATTTGCCCGTCGGGCACTTTCTGGATCGCCGCTCACACCGCGTGATGGCACACGGCCTCGATGCGGTTGCCATCGGGATCCCTGAGGAACGCGCCGTAATAGGACGCGTGATAATCGCGCAGGCCCGGCGCGCCGTCGTCGGTGCCGCCGGCGGCGATGCCGGCGTCCCAGCACGCGTCGACCTGCGTGCGCCACTTCGCCTTGAAGCACCAGTGGCGGCCAAAGGCCTCCTCTGACTTGGGGCCCTTGCGGATGGTGAGATAGACGCGATCCGGATATGCCGCCCGCGCCCGCTCGCCATAGCCGAGCCAGTCATCGCGGCGGCCGACCTTGACGACATCGAGCGCCTTCATGATGGCGTCGTAGAACCGCTCGGCGGCGGGAATGTCGGACACCGTGATGGAGACGTGGTCAAGCATTGACGTTCTGCAGTCGCTGCAGCGCTTCCATGATCTTGGCCTTCCGCGCCACTGCCGCTTCGCGCTTTTCCTTTTCTTCCTCGACGATCTCTTCGGGTGCATTGGCGACGAATTTCTCGTTGCCGAGCTTGGCGTCGACGCGCTTGATATCGGCGTCGGCCTTGGCGATTTCCTTGTCGAGCCGGGTTCGTTCCGCCGCCAGATCGATCACACCCTCGAGCGGCAGCGCGACGGTCTCGCCGCGCACCAGCAATTGCACCGCGCCTTCCGGCGCGCGATCGGCGACCGAAATCTCGGCCAGCCGGGCCATGCGTTTTACGACATCGCTCCAGCGCTGCGCGCGGTCTTTCGTCTCGGCGGATGCGCCCGCGAGCACCAGCGGCGTCAATGTCGCCGGCGCGATGTTCATTTCCGCGCGAACCGAACGGATCGCGGTGACGAGGTCGACCACCCAGCCGATCTCGGCTTCGGCGGCGGGATCGCTGAAGTCACCGGCATCGAGCGCAAGAATGACCGGCGGGATCAGCGAATCGTTGGGCCCCCCCATCGCCATCGACGCCGTCTGTTCCGCCGTCGCCTCGGCCTTGCGGGGCCACGCCGCCAGCACCAAAAGGCCGTCGCGCTTGGCCGTCACCGCCCAGAGCTCCTCGGTGATGAAGGGCATGAACGGATGCAGCAATTTGAGGATTTCGTCACGCGCCCATGCGGTCATGGCGCGGGTCTCGGCCTTTGCAGCGCCCTCCTCGCCCAGCAACACCGGCTTGGCGAGTTCGACATACCAGTCGCAATAGACGTTCCAGACGAAGCGATACATCGCGTTGGCGGCATCGTTGAAGCGATAGGCTTCGATCGCCTCGGTGACCTCACGCGTCGCGCGCGACGTCTCGTGCGCGATCCAGCGGTTCAGCGTTTCCCTGGCGCTCGCCGGATCGAATCCCGCCGGCATCGCGCAGCCGTTCATCTCGGCGAAGCGGCAGGCATTCCAGAGCTTGGTCGCGAAATTGCGGTTGGTTTCGACGAGCTGCGGCGACAGCTTGATGTCGTGGCTGTGCGCCGCGCCACGCGCCAGCGCAAAGCGCAGCGCGTCGGCGCCGAAGTCGTCGATGACGCCTAAGGGGTCGATGACGTTGCCTTTCGACTTCGACATCTTCGCGCCCTTCTCGTCACGGACCAGGCGGTGGATGTAGACGGTCGAGAACGGCACCTCCTTCATGAAATGAAGGCCCATCATCATCATCCGCGCGACCCAGAAGAAGATGATGTCCCAGCCCGTCACCAGCGCGTCGGTCGGGTAATAGCGCTGCACTTCCGGCGTCGCATCGGGCCAGCCGAGCGTCGAGAACGGCCACAGCCCCGAGGAGAACCAGGTGTCGAGCACGTCTTCATCGCGGGTGATGAAATTTTCGCGTTTGGCCGGGTCCTCCGCCATCGCCTGCCCCTGCTCGGCCGTGATGACTTCCTGCTCGACGTAATAGCCGAGCGCGTTGCCGACGGCTTCTTCCTCGGTTTCGGCGACGAATACCTTGCCGTCCGGCCCGTACCAGGCCGGAATCTGATGGCCCCACCAGAGCTGGCGCGAGATGCACCAGGGCTGGATGTTCTCCATCCACTCGAAATAGGTCTTTTCCCAGTTCTTCGGCACGAATGTCGTCGCACCCGAGCGCACCGCCGCGATCGCGGGCTGCGCCATCGTCTTGGCGTCGACATACCACTGGTCGGTCAGATAGGGCTCCAGCACGGTGCCGGAGCGGTCGCCATGCGGCACCGTATGGGTGTTCGGCTCGATCTTCTCGAGAAAACCGAAATCCTGGAGGCGCGCGACGATCCGCTTGCGTGCGGCGAAGCGTTCGACACCGTTGAACTCCTCCGCGAATTGCATCGCCCCTTCCGGCAAGCCGCGCAAATAATCCTCGTTGCCGACAAGGGCGAGGCAGCCCTCCTGATCGAGCACGCTGATCCGCGGCAGGCCGTGCCGCTTGGCGACTTCGAAGTCGTTGAAATCATGCGCCGGCGTGATCTTGACCGCGCCGGAGCCTTTTTCGGGATCGGCATAGTCGTCGCCAATGATCGGAATGCGGCGGCCGACCAGCGGCAGAACGACGTGCTGGCCGACGAGATGCCCCAGCCGCTCGTTCTCCGGATGCACCGCGACCGCGGTGTCGCCGAGCATGGTTTCGGGACGCGTGGTCGCGACCACGATGAAGGTCGAGGCGTCCTCGGGATTGAAGCTCTTGCCCTCGATCGGATAGCGCAGATACCACAGGCTGCCCTTGACCTCGACCTGCTGCACCTCGAGATCGGAGATCGCGGTGAGCAGTTTCGTGTCCCAGTTCACCAGCCGCTTGTCTTTGTAGATCAGGCCTTCGCGGTGCAGTTCGACGAACACCTTGACAACGGCGCGCGACAGGCCCTCGTCCATTGTAAAGCGTTCGCGCGACCAGTCGCAGGACGCGCCGAGGCGCTTCAGCTGATTGACGATGACGCCGCCGCTCTCGGCCTTCCACTGCCAGACGCGTTCGAGGAATTTGGCGCGGCCCATCTCGCGGCGGCCCGGCTCCTGCCGTTCCATCAATTGCCGCTCGACCACCATCTGGGTCGCAATGCCGGCGTGATCGGTGCCGGGCTGCCACAATACATCGCGCCCGCGCATCCGCTCGAAGCGGCAGAGAATGTCCTGCAGCGTATTGTTCAGGGCGTGGCCCATATGCAGCGAGCCCGTCACGTTCGGCGGCGGGATCACGATGGTGAACGGTGCTGCGTCCTTGCGCTCGGGGCGTCCGGCCCTGAACGCGCCGCTGTCCTCCCAGAGGCGGGACATGCGGCTTTCGATATCGGCGGGCTGATAGTTTTTCTCGATCATGACAATGCAGTCGGAGGTATGGGAACGGCTAGAAAGCCGCCTGATAGCACCAAGTCAACCGCGCTGGAGCGCTGAAAACGCGATAAAAGCCGGTTGTGGTGGCTGAATGAGGGCTAAAAGGGACTACCGCCCGCGCGAAACCCGCTCGATTTCGGCCTTGACGATGCGCTCGACCAATCCCGGCAGATTGTCGTCGAGCCAGGATTTCAGCATCGGGCGCAGCATTTCCTTGACCAGATCTTCCAGCGTCCGCGCGTTGTTGCTGAGCACGGTGTTGGCGAGCGAATTGAAGGCGGATTCTACCGCCGACACGGTCGTGCGCGACAGGATCTGCTGCTGCGCCGGAGCTGCGGCGCTCTCGAACGGCGGCGGCTCGTAAGCCGGCGGCCGAAGCGCCCTGGCGGACGCGCTCTCGGTGAATTCGATATCGTCCTGAGGGTCGATCTTGTGGAACGAGGATGCCGACAGTGCGGCGGGCGGCGGTGCCGGATCCGGCAGCGCCATCTCGTCGGTGAGTTCGAACACCTCGCCGTCGGGCTGCGGCGGTCTGATCTCGGCCTCGGGCGTCGCCGCGTCGAGGCTCGCCAGCATCGCATCGATGTCGTCCTGGCTGTTGGATACAGCCGGCTCTGGGGCTGCGGCGGGCGGAGGCGGTGCAGGCTTGGGCGCGGCCGGCTTGGCAGCCGGCGCGATCGCCGACGGCGGAATATCCTTCATCGCCGGCGCCTTGGCGGCCGACGCCGCAGCCGGGGCGTCCGGCTTGGCGGGTGCGGGTGGCGGACTGGCGGGCTTCTCCGCGGCCGCCGGCTTTGCTTCGTCGTCGGCAATGATGCGACGGATCGACGCCAGAATCTCCTCCATCGAGGGCTCTTGGACCTTTGCAGGTTGCGTCATTTCCGACTCCACATCGAAAGCATTTTACACCAAGCCGCAAAGGATTTGCCGGTTCCGGATATGCAGGCCGGGATTTTCATCGCACAGGCCTGACTTGTCCCCAGATCAAGCCCGCCCGATGCATCGCGCGAGGTCCAGCTCCCCCTTTGGCACCGGAACATCGCCGCCAAGAACGAAAATACGCGGCGCGAATCGCTCTGTTGCCTACGGCAAAGGTATGTCACGGCAAGATTTGATTGCAAGCAATGCACTCATCGCGTTTTCGAGCGAGGCCTGTCCCGCACTCGCTGCGGCATCGATCCGGCTCGCATCGCAATCAAGTCCACGCAGATTGTGTAGACTTAATCGGCGATAGAAAACGCGTCAAAAGAGACCGGGCGCAACCGCGCCCGGAGGTCATCCCGCGCGGGGCGGCGATGGTGTCGGGATCAGCGGCCGTCGGGTGTGCGAATGCCGATCCAGCTGTCACGTACCTGATGGTAATGCACGCTGGGATCGTAGGTCTCCGTCGGCAATTTCAGTACCTGCGGCGACAGCCGTCCGACCGCGTTCAGCACGCCATAGGACGCAACCACGCGATCATGCTGGGCGGTCACCAGCGCTACGCGCGCGTTGACCAGCGCCTGCTGGGCGTTCAACACGTCGAGCGTGGTGCGCTGCCCGGCCTTCGCTTCTTCCCGCACGCCGTTGAGCGCGATTTCGGATGCCGTCACCTGCGCCTGCGCCGACGACACCTGGGCCTTGCCGGCGACCAGTTGCCCCCATGCCGTGACGACGTTGGCGCGGGTCTGGTCGCGCACCTGTTCGAGCGCGAGGCGCTGCTGCGCCAGCGTCTCCTTCGATTGGCGGATCAGCGAGTATTCGGCGCCACCCTGATAGATCGGGACCGCGACCTGCGCGATCGCCGATGCGCCGAACGACCTGAAAACCGTCAAGGTCTGTTCGTAGGACTGTTGCACCGCGGCTTGCAACGTCACGGTCGGCAACAGCGCGCCTTCGTTGACCTTGACCTGGAGATAGCTGACGTCGATGCCGTACATCTGTGCCGTAACGTTCGGATTTTCGATCAATCCGAGTTCGACCGCGCTCGGTAACGTTGGCGGCAAGAAGCGATCCACCGGCGAGCCCGGCGCAAGCCCAACGGGCTCGTTACCGATGATGCGGCGGAAGTTCGAACGCGTCGTGACCAAATTGGCTTCGGCCGTCAACAGCTGCGTCTTGCCCGCGGCAAGTTGCGCCTCCGATTGCGCGACGTCGGTGCGCGTGACTTCGCCGACATTGAATCGATCCTTGGTCTGCTTCAACGTCTGCTCGAGAACACGCACGTTGCTTTGCTGAACCTCGACGATCGCCGAGTCGCGCAGAAAGTCCATGTAGATCGTGGCGGCTGAGAGCAGAACGGTTTGATCGAGAACCCGCAAGGCTTCGCGCGCGCCAGAGACTTGACTCTCCGCGGCGCGAGTCTTGTTGGCGGTCTGTTGACCGTTGAACAGCGTCTGCGTCACGGTGGCGCCGACGCTGCGCGGCGCGTTGGCGCCGTGAATTTCGGTCCGCACGATCGCGGTCGGGCTGCCGCCCTGGGTGGTGTTGGTGTCGGTATATTGGTAACCGGCACTGCCGGTGATCGCGACCTTGGGGCGATAGCCCGACAACGCCTGCGGCACGTTTTCGTCGGTGAAGCGCACCTGGGCGCGCTGTGAATTGAGCTGAGGATTGGTCTGGTAGGCGCGCACCAACGCGGCCTCGATCGTGTCGGCCAAAGCGGGCAATGGGCCCATATAAGCTAGCAGGAGTACCGCAGCCGCAGCGCCGGTAACGACCTTCACCCCACGCATCCCAAGTAATCCATTCATTTTCGTTCGCCGGTCCGCGCACATGAACCGGGCCGTCGCTTCACCCAAGTGAGTCCCGGCTCACCTTAGTCCGCACATAGGCCGGACGGAACCACCCAGCAACGGAACCCGGTGGAAACTCTTTACGTGGGGCAATCTGGCCACACTTCTGATTCAGAACGGGATTTTAACGGCCGTTGCAGGGCGACAATGGCTAGAAAACGAAGGCGGGAAGCCGTTCCAGGCCGGGCAGGACCGGCGCCGCGGCGTCAAACAGCGCCCGGTTCCCGAAATCGCCATGGGAACGCGTCACGATGGTAGCCCGTGCGGGCGACGACATCGCGAACACGCCGACCAGCCGGCCGCCATTCCGGAGCTGCCCGTAGAGTTGCTCCGGCACGATCTCGGTGGCGCCGTTGACGACGATGACGTCAAACGGAGCATTCGCCGAATCGCCCTCGGCTGCCGCCCCGGTACCGACCACGACATTTCCACAGCCGTTGCGGGAAAGGATGTCCCGGGCCTTCGCGGCCAGCCCCGGTTCGCTCTCGGTCGCGGTCACCTGCCCGGCAAATTGCGCGATCACGGCGGCCGCATAACCGCTGGCGCAGCCCACCACCAGAACCCGGTCGTTCTGCTTGATCTCGGCCGCCTGCAGCATTTTCGCCAGCACCGCGGGCTTGATCAGGCACCGCTTCGCGCAGCCGCCCTCGCTGACATCGAGGTCGAGATCGAGATAGGCCAAGGCGCGCTTGTTTTCGGGCACAAAGGCCTCGCGCGGCACCGCCAGCATGGCATCGATGATTCGGATATCGGTGACGTCGCTCGGACGCACCTGACCATCGACCATCTTCTGGCGCGCGGTCGAAAAACCGGACATTGGCAAGACCCTGATAACGTGACGCTGATGGCGAGCGGCATTGCCGCCGCAAGAGCTAGAACCGGGTCATCTTTTGGTACAAGCTCCGCCAAAACGCAACACGCCGATGGCGCTGCGGAAAGCAAGCCGGCCAGTCGGGAATCCGGTTACTCGATCGTGACGGCGAGCCGGCCGATCAGCAGCGCCACCTCGTCCAGATGCTCGGAATCATGGGCTTCAACGGCCTGCGCGAGCCGGCGCAAACATTCGTCGTCGCTCAGGGTCGGGATGTCGCTCGGCACGATCGAGGGCACCGCCTTCATCAGATCGGTCGCTATAGCTGGCATGGAATCGCCTCCGTTAACCCGGCAAGCCCAGCCTCTTGGCCGAATAAGTCGATTTGGCGGCCGGGCCATGCCGCGGACGGACGGTCGGATTGCGCCGGCAGGTTGCCAATTGTGTCTGCCGCCGGGGCAAAACTGCTCGCAAACCGTTGTGTTGCAGCGATTTTCCGGCCCGGACGAGCCGATGCCGGAGTCCGCCATTTGGTCCTTTGCAAGCCCGGAAGGCTTTGTTATACGCTCCCCGCTCGCGAACAATTGTTTCGCCTGTTCCTCGGTAGCTCAGCGGTAGAGCATTCGACTGTTAATCGAATGGTCGCTGGTTCGAATCCAGCCCGGGGAGCCAGCGGCTCCGTTCCAATCCATCCCAAAACATCCCACACCGTCCCAATCCATCCAGAACTATCGCAAAAGCCCTTGCAGGACAGGGGCTTTTTGCCGTTCTCGGTCTGTTTATCCGTCCCGTATCGTTCCACCTGATTCCGTCCATACCATCAGAATCTGATGGTATTTTGGTGGTACCGAGCTTGCTGATGCATCAGACTGGCGTTTGATACCATCAGATTCCGCCGTCCAAGGAAGGGGTATCCAGATGAAGTTCCATCACGCGCTTACCGACGCGACCATCAAGGCCGCCAAGGCGCAGGAGAAGATGTACCGTCTCAGCGACGGCGGCGGCCTTTACCTCCAGGTCATGCCAAAAGGTGGCATGTACTGGCGCTATAATTACCGGTTCGAGGGCGTGCAGAAGACGCTGGCCATCGGCACCTACCCCATCATGCCCCTGAAGGTGGCGCGGCAGCGGCATATGAAGGCGGCCCTTGACCTACAGACTGGCGTCGATCCGGCGGCGGAAAGGCGGGAAGCCAAGGAGGAGCAAAAAGGTCAGACCACCTTTCGCGAAGTTGCAGAACAATGGCTGACCACGATGGTCCCCGAGGAAAAGCGGTCGGAGAAAACCGCCGCCCGGGACAAGCGCATGGTTCGCTACCTTAATGCCGAGATCGGCGACCTCGCCGTCGTCGATCTGGAGGTGCGCCACCTGTCCGACGTTCTGGTCCAATATGAAGAGGCCGGCAAATTCGAGACTCGGGTCCGGGTGCAGGGTGCGGCGATTGCGATCATGGGCTTCGCGGTCGGTCGCGGCTACGTCAAGGTGAACCCGTTCGTCGGCGTCAATTACACCGCCGCCTTCACCGCTCCGGCAGAAGAGCCACGCCCCGCGATCACAGCGCCGGAGGCATTCGGTCATCTGCTGCGCAAGGTCGATCTGTTCGAGGGGCGCGACGACAACATGACCGGCATGGCCCTCGATCTTTTGGCGCTGACCTTCGTCCGCCCCGGCGACGTCGCCAAGGCCGAGTGGGCTCACTTCAATCTGTCCGATAATCCGATGTTGGCCAAATGGTCGGTTCCGCCGGACCAGGCCAAGATGCGGACACTGCGCAAGAAGAATAAGAGCGAGCGCGCGGGCAAGCCGCATGAGGTGCCGTTGTCCCGCCAGACCGTCGCCCTGCTGCGCAGGCTGCAGCGCCTGACCGGCCACAGCAAGTACCTGTTCCCGGGCCGGCAGAAGGCGCGCACCATGAGCGAGAACACCATGCGCGATGCGCTGATCTCGCTCGGATATAAAGACATCCACTGCCCGCACGGTTTCCGGTCGAGCGCCTCCACCCTTCTCAATGAAGAGCGGATCACCGTCGAAGGCCGGAAGGTGCTGCGCTGGCCCGAACAGGCGGCGCTGATCGAGGTCCAACTCGACCATGAGGATGACTCGACACGCGCGATCTACAATCGCGGTGGTCGGTGGGAAGACCGTGTCGAGTTGATGCAGGTGTGGGCGGATCGCATCGACGAACTGCGCGGCGCACCCGCCCGCAAACTGCATCTGGTCGTCGCCGCCGCCTGACAAACCGGTTTACTGAAAGTGCCATCCAATGGTCATGACGGCCTATCTCGACGAGAGTGGAACGCATGGCAAGGAGTCGCCGGTCGTAACAATTGCAGGATTTATTGCGAGCCCGGATCAGTGGAACTTTTACGAGGGCGACCTGTCCCAATTGCTGACGGAATACGAGGTGAAGGTGTTTCACGCCATAGAATTCCGGACGCGCAAAGGAGCCTTCAAGGGATGGGCTATGCCCAAACGCGCGAAATTCAACTCGCGTTTTTTGAAACTCGCGGATGACCATCTGTCCTATGGACTATCGATGATTTTGCAGTCAGACGATTACGCAAAAATTTATCGATTGCGTGAGTTCCCTCGCCGAGCGAGGCCCGACACCCAGTATGGTCTATGCTTCCGAACGGCGCTTTGGAAATCAGCCGTGTTGTTGAAAGATCGGTCGGCGGACTGGCCACTCAATGTGGTCCTCGAAAACGGCCACAAGAATGCTGGCGATGCGATCCGAGTTTTCGGCGAATTCCGTGACAGCTTACGTCCTGAATATGCGTCATCGCTGGGTACACTCGATTTCGTATCGAAGAAAAACTGTTTGCCGCTGGCGATGGCCGATTCTCTCGCTTATGCAATTTTCACGCTGACTGCGGGGTACTTTCAGCATCCGACCGAACCGAACGCTGCCGTCGTTGGTCGGGCTGATCCACCGTACTATGTCTCGAAGATACCTGTTTCGCGTACATTGATCGACGAAAACACCCTCGCCGACCTCAGGGACGGCCTTATGTAACAGCCCGGGGCCGCTTCATTGTATTCGCATGACGGCTCTAGCGGGGATCCCACCGTCAACCCGCAATCTATAGCGGCTTGCCGATATCGGCGCGGACGCGCTTTGATGAGCCATGCTCCATTGGCGAGGCCCCGTCGAACTCCGTCGCATGCCGATAGCGGTGCTGACGACGCGCGGCACGATCCGCACGCGCAAGACACCCAGACGGTGGTCAGGTCATTACCCGCCGCACAGCCCTGCGGAATGGCTCGCCGAGGGCCACGTCACCTGTTCGATCCTTCAACGGCGACTGCAAGCATCAGACGGATGTCAGGCTAGATACCATGCCCCCCGTGGTCGCGGGTCGGCCCCAACCTGCTCTGCACGGAGTGCGGCGCGCCCGGTGCTGTTAACATCGTGCCGAACTGGCATGACCGGGAGGGCCACGCCGTGCCATTCTCCAAGGGCTGGAAGAGCTGAGCCTCAATGATGAAGTATGCCAGCGACCGACCGTTCGCCGACCCCGCGAAGGCCGCCCGCCGGCTCCTGGAGATCGCCAGCACGGTCGAGCCGGTTCAGGACGGCCGCCTGCACATCGAGAAGATCAACGCGCCATTCCTGAAGGAAGGCGGCAGCCCCGCCGAGTACAAAGCCGGGCCTCGACCTCGCCATCGCCAACGGCTGGCTCTGGCTGCATGAGTCCGGGACCTTCGTGCGGTTCACCCAGGCTGGCGCGGAACTGTTTGCGTAGGATACCTACCGATGTGCAACCTCTACAGCATCACCGCGTCGTGAACCGCTACGTCGGCAACCTTCCGCCGATGCCGGGCGTGTTCCCCGACTATCCGGCCCCGGTCGTGCGCAACATCGACACCGGGAGCGAACTGACCACGATGCGCTGGGGCATGCCGCCGCCGCCGAAGTTCGGCGGACCGCCCGCATCAGTGGATTCTCGTCAGCGGCAGGCACAGGCGAAGGCGTTTGCGGGTGCCAGATTGAATTCTGGCACTCGCTGTTTTTATGTTCGGGGATTTGGCTCAGTACCGGTCCGCAAAACCCCGCAGGTAGCATCCTGGACTGGCCCTCAGAACCAGCCGCAGGCTCGCACAATGG
This sequence comes from Bradyrhizobium erythrophlei, assembly GCA_900129675.1. Lineage (GTDB taxonomy): Bacteria > Pseudomonadota > Alphaproteobacteria > Rhizobiales > Xanthobacteraceae > Bradyrhizobium > Bradyrhizobium erythrophlei_A. The sequence continues at coordinate 7,747,868 of FSRD01000001.1, forward strand.
GGGTAGCCAAAGAAAAAGAAACAGTAGTTATAGCCACCAGAAGAGGTCCACCTTCCGTTTGGGCTCCTCCTTTGGGCCGGTCATCACGAAGTCGCTTTCGACCTCGGACAGTCCGGCGGTCGACAATGCGAGTCCCGAAACCGAAACGCGTTTCTGAAGAGAATGAAGGGCGAGCAGAATCCGCCTATTGAGATCCCAGTTGTCGTAGCCCAGACCCGGCAATGACCGGTCGAGTATTCGCCGCGCGTCACCAGTGAGCGGCCTGCTGTTGATCGTCCCGCGCAGTTCGGGAAGGATCGCCGCGATCAGATCCCAGCTGCCTGAACTTGCCTCGCTCAACGCGGACGAGAGAAGGTCAGCTTCGATATCGAAAACGTCCTGTTCGGGAACATCGCGTTCAAGCCCGCGCCATCGGGAGGCCCAGTTGGCCGACGTCTTTCCGATCGAGAAGACGTTCCGTGTAAGGTTCGTGAGCCTCGCGATCGTCATTACATCGGCCAAGCTTTTAGCGTATTGAAGCAGATCGGTGCTCAGAAGCTTGTCTCGGGATGAGACGATCGGTTGGAGCCACGCGGCATGAAGCTCCCCTCCCCGTGCCGCGGCGATCGCCGACTCGGCGACCAGTGCCGGTGCCCGGTTCAACAAGTCGGAGGCTGCCTCGCCCAAATCGCGTCGCACCGCGGCATCGAGGACGACCATTTTCGCTTCGATGCCTTCGCAACTGCCGAACAGGTGGGAGAGTTCTTCGCCCCGCAGGCCGGAAAGGGCATGCGGAGTTATGAGATCGGACCGTCGTATCAGAATGCGGGTCCGAAGATCCGAAGGCATCTCCGCATTGACGAGTTCATCGTTCGCCTGGCGGACCGACCATTCGAAGATCGGTTCGCGCAATCGGTCGAGTCGATTTCCTTCCGCCGAAGCGAAATTCAGGACCTCCACCATCTCCGTGCTCGACAGCTTCCCGAACCGCCGACCAATCTCCTCAATATCAACCGCATCCTCCGCGCCGTGCCTATCGAGTAGACGAAGCATGTCGAGAAACGACACCGGGGGACAGATCGAAAGCGTTGTCGTGTCGAAACCTAGGATATCCTGTTTCAGAATGGAGCCGTCGTCTTCCTCGTTCAGTTCGTCGAACACCCTGGTGGCCGCGGCCATCGGAAGCGGCCGCCTCTCGAAGGAGGCGAGATAGGTTTCGACGAGCAGCCGGAAACGGCTGCGTGGATCCTTTACGTCACGACCGTATCTCCACAGGAATCGGCGCAGAGGAGTGACCTTTCCGCTACTGGCGTCGGCGGTCGCGGCATCGACCCAATCCGATCCGATGATTTCGTCGGATGCGTCGGAAAGCGCCACTTGGACGTCATATCTGCTGCTGCGGCGGCGGCGAGATCCAAGCTGCGCGGTCCTGAAAGAAAACTCCATCCGCAAGCGCGGCCATTGCTGCGACCAGACCGCCGCGATCGCCGCCTCGAGCGCATCGGCGCCGGCGCTAGACCTCAAGAAGGTCGGCTGATGCGAGTAGTACGGACCGATGATTTCGGAGATCAGGTCTGCCCGAGGGGCGTGCGACGGCAGCGAGGCTGGACCATCGGCGTCCAATAACAGCGATTCGGAATAGAAGCCGCGGTCCATCTGCTTTGGATTTCGAAACAAGGAGAGGAAGATCGACATGTCGAGTTGCGTCGACAGAATTTCTTCGTCCAACAGAAGGACATGGCTCCACACGCAACCCGGTCGTGGCATTTCAGGGGCGGCCCACGTCCGGATCAACGCGTACCGCTGCGACTCGACCAACGGGAGCCCGGTCAGATAACTCTTTGCGGGATCGAGTCTCACGTCGCTGGCAAGGTCGCTCGCTGCACCGAGATGGTACATATCCTGCGACGGCAGGCGGACGGTCGACGCAAGCTGTCTATGGCCTTCGGCATAGCCGAAGAGCGCGTGATCGATCTTCCTGGGCGCTTCTAGCGTCAATCCTTGCCCTCCAAACCGCTCAGCCACCTCACCGGGTGAGTAAGATCGTGTGCCTCTGCACCATGTCCGACGACGCGGATCCGCTTGCTGGCCGGCCGAATCGACATGATCTGCTTGCGATTTTCGTCGTCCTTATCCCCCTTTTTGGCGAACATGCCGCCTTGGGCGGAAACTCCGTATACGCGCACAGCATCTGCGATCTCGCCCCCCCGGAGAAACTGATCCAGGAGAGGAAGTTTCTTGGCCAGCCACTCATCGCCCGACGCCTCTCCCGCCAGATCCCACGCGGACACGATGACTGCAATTCTGAACGGCTTTTTGTCGAACGGGTTGAGACTCAGGGACTGGAGAAGATCGACCAGGCGAACCTGGAGCGGCGTCTTCCCCGGATCGAACGGCTGGTCTTCGGGCGTAGCGGTAACATCCTGCCCGCCTTCCTGAGCCGCTTCGGAACCTTCGGCGTCACCGTTCTCGTCATCATCCTCGTCTTCGTCGTCATCCTCGTCGGCTTGCTCCTCGTCGTCCCCCATCTGGGCCCGAACGTCGAGGATCGTCACATCATCCATTTTTCGGTCCGCGCTCGCGAAAAGCAGCATACCATCGGCTTGTTTCACCAGTTCGACGAATTCCGGGTCGCAATAACGCGTCGTGAAAGCTGTTTCGAGGCTTTCGCCCGCTATATCCCTGAATTCCAGCGAGAACTCGGCCCTGCTCTGCTCATGACGGAGGTTTATCCTGACGTCTTCGACCTCCTCGGACTTGGTGCGCTCAAGTCTCCAGCCGTCGCACCATCGTTGGGCGATCTTCTCTAGATAACGGAAATTGCCGGAGTGTTTGCCCTTCGCCAACACGGTTGGGACCTCACGGCTATCCAGAAGATGCCAAAGTGCGGCGGCAAAGGTCGACTTGCCGGCTCCAGACAGGCCGAACACCAGATAGTGCTTGGAGCTTTGCTCGCTCATGACGTCACCACTTCGCAAGCAATCGATCGATCTGCCGGAATGCATCGCCGACAGCGGGTTGCACGACGTCGGGAAGCTGTTGCGGGGTCGTCCACCTCGCAACGGTCTCGGCTAGGCCGAGATAGCCGGTTTCCAGATGTGATTTCGGCAGTGCGCAAACGCGGTGGAAGCCAAATTCGATGCCGGCCACTTGGAACTCGTCGACGATCTGGGCTTCGTATTCGTCGAGGATCGCCGCGCTCTCCGCGGCGCGGTCCGGCTTCTTCGTGGTGTCGATTTTGGTCGCCAGCACCTCGATCGCGACGTTGTCCCGGAATGCGCCGTTGTCGCGGAAGGCATAGATCATCTGCTTGAATTGCCTGCTGTACGCGGCATGCCGCTCCGGATTCGTGAGCTTCGCGGCGTTGAGCACGAAGCAGGCGCGTTCGGCTAACCGAAGCTCTGTCAGGTTCTTCACTAACGCGGTATCTTGCCTCGCGGCTTGATAGGCTTCGCCGGATCTGTCGGAAACGATCAGCTGGGAGATCGGTCCTCCATCGTTCGGTCGAAGGGCCAAGTGAAAGAACGCCGTCGGGTCGTCGCTGCTGGTGCGGGGCGTCTTCGGCGAACGGCGCTCGGAATTGAGCAGCGCCAGATGATGCCGCTTCGCGAAACCCACCAACGTACGGCTCCCGACGAAGACGCGGTTTCCGATGGCGCCCTTGCAGAGCGACGCGTAAATGGCCGCGATCAGGGTGGTCTTGCCGCTGCGCGGTTCTCCGATGAGGCTCACCGTCCGCATGCGATGGCCGCGGGAAAAGGCTTCGAGGTCTTCCCACTCCATCGTGTCGCCTGAGGAAATCCCTACCGCAGCGGGGGCTGTACGTCGAGGCGTCGGTTGTTCCTCGCCGGACGCAGCCGGGGATGGCTGCGCCGTCTTCCCGTAATTAGGGCAGAGCTCGACCGGGTCGTGCTTCAGGTCGCACTTTCCCGTCTGCGCGACCTTGCACTCGGGGCGGAGGCACGGAAGCGGCGCCGCGCTCATTTAGCCCATCCGATGTCCGTCAAGGACACACGTTCGCGAAACGCCTGCGTAGCCAGTTCGAGATGCGTCAGCTTTACACCCGCGGCATCACGAACCTGGGCGTTGAACGCATCGACCCAGCCCCCGCCGGCAGCGGCAAGCCGCAACGCCGTGAGCACCGGAAACACGTCGGGAGCCTTCGGTAGCGCAAGCTGGGCGATCTGTTCTGCCTCTAGTCCGCTTACCGCGTCGGTTAGCGAAGCCACTTCATCGCCGGCGGAGCCCAAGGCCTGCTTGAGAATGCCATATGCCCCATACGGGCCAGGCGAGACCGAGACCATCGCCCCTAGATCGAGGCCCGAAACGAGACCGACGCTTTTCTTCGGGATGCTCGTCCTCGGAGTGTCGAGGATATTGCTCCAGTCGCCGACGTGCCACCAAAGCATATCCGTCTCTTCAGCGAGACGCAGATTGTCGCGTCTCAACGCCTGATAAGCGTTACTCAGTGCGGTCACCGCCGCGTCGGTCCCGCCCTGCAGATCCTGTACCACCGCATCGACAAACGCGCCCGTGTGGCCCGCATCGAACCCGTTCGTCATATCGGTCCTTTGCTTGGAGACATCGCTGGCCTTCCGAAGGCCGATCTTGTCCGACGGAGCCTTCATGCCCCCTTTCTTTGCGGACGCTGTGATCACGTCCCGCGATTGGGCGACGAGTTCGCCATTGTCGAGGGCCGACCGCTTACCAGCGTACGATGCGGACAGGACAGTTAATGCGACGCGAGTGTTGCTTGCGGAAACGAAATGGCGGAGAGCAAGTGTCGCAACCCGCCCCGCCTCCGCTGCGTCCTGTGCCACGAAGAACTGAGGATCCGGTTGATTTAAAGGGCTCTGGAACCAATCGGTGTAGACCGATGGATCGTAAGGCAAATTAAACGCCAGGCGGCACAAGTGGACCATCTGCGACATGTCCAATTTGCCGACGATTTCCGTGAGCGCCTTATTCCGGGCTTCGATTACCCCGCGTTCTGCGGTCGGCTGCAGGCGCTTGTAAGCTTCGATAAAATTCAATTCCGGCATCATCGTCCCCCGTCCGCCGCCAATATCGTGTCGATCTCATTGTCCAATGTTTGAAGTTGCCCGCGCTCCGCCGAGCGACGGACCGCGGCGACGACGGCTTCGTAGTCCTTGAGTTCGTTGTCACCCGTCTCGTCGAGCTTCAGCTTGGTGATCAGGCGTCGTTGTTCGTGCTCCTTGAGCCGGAATATCTTGGTCGTTACGCTTCTGACGGTTGCGGGCTTTGCAGGCTCGACCATCGGCAACTCCAAAACTTGGGGAACGACTTCCAATACTACATCCTCCCGTTCGTTCTGTCCGATCGCCGCGGCCGGTTCGGGGCGCCGCCAAGGCGGCAGATCGAACGTGTTCTCCCGCACTTCGTTATGGTTGCGGTCGGTGATCGCGATGAAGTGGTCGACCTCGTGGCCCCGCACCCAGACCTTGACGACCAACTTGCGGTGTCCGTCGGTCTCGGTGGTGGACACGTCGATCCAGTTATAACCGGGCTTCCAGTTTGGTGCATCACGTTCGGGCTGCAGAGCGCCGGCGCGGATGCGGACGAAATATTTGTTCTCCTCGACGCGTTCGGTGTGTTCGTGCCCGAAAAGCTGAAGCTGGACGACGCCATTCATCCGATCTTCGAACGGGCCTCGGTTCTTGATCCAGCCGAATGGATGATGGCACATGACAAGGTGCGCGACGCCGTCGTCGCGCGTGATCTGGGCTGCGGCCGGATCCACCAGCATCGAGTTCTCCGCGTCGCTCAGATCCGAGACAAGAACCGAATTGAAGCCGGAAAGTCGCAGGATCGACCCGTCGTTGAGTTCGATGTCGCGCGTCACGAACGGCTTGGAGACGTTCGGAACGATCTCCCCATCAGGGCCTTTCACGTTGTAGGGCCCGATCGCGCACAGCAGCTTTGCCGCGAAATGCCGGTTGTAGTTTTCGAGCGGGCTGAAAAGGATTCCGGACGAGGAAGGGTCGCGCAGCCACTTCCGGAGTTCATTGTCGATCTGGCCCGCAGCGGTCGCGCGCAGATCCCTCCTTGCCGCCTTGAAACCCGGTCCGTCCTCGGCTTTCAGATCAACGTCGTGATTTCCTGGTATGACGAACACGTTCTCGATGGGGCACTGCGCCGCTGGGCAAAGTTCCTTTTCGAGCCAACTGTAGGCAAAGTCGTACTCGACCTTGCGGCCTGCGTAGGCGATGTCGCCCGATAACAGGATCATACCGGGCGGGCCCAACCGGTCCCGCATATGCTTCACGTCCTGGATCACATCGTCCCGCAACCCGCGGTTTGGATCGTCCGGCTCCCCGACCTCCCCGTGCCTGAAGTGAATGTCCGAAATATGCAGCATTAACATGACGTTAGATTTTATTCGCCCCCGGTGGGCGAACCCCATGATCAGATATAATTGGCTTTGGTCCCGCGCGCCATGGAACCTTATGGGATAATGCTGCACGGCGGGCAAGCTCGCCCCGAGAGGGCCGTCCATTGCTGCTCCCACACTCTGATCCCCGAGGTCACGCAGGCGGATTGCTTGTCAACGAGGTGCCTTCGACTGTTCATCGTCCAGGGCAGCTTCTGGCGGCGCAAGATCTTCGACCAACTCGATTACTTCGCGGCGCTTCACTCGGTCCTTAATTTTCGCAAACGCTCGAAGCAGCCTCAACGTCTCAAGCTCTTCGTTAATCGCCATAACCCCTCTCTCGTCGGGCAACATAGAGGGATACAACTGCGGTGCTACTTGCGTTTCGGTTTAACCTTAAGTGGCCGTAGAATTACTGACCATCGGGTAGATTGGGCCGAGCCTGAATGCGGGCGGGCGAGAACGTGGACGTCGTCGTCGGCCACAGTCGACGACGGTCCCAGCTCCAGGTTCAGGCGATGGAGGCTCCGTTCCCATGGCTCCGCCCCAGCATTCGTCATTCCGAAGGGGCCGCTACCCCAGCCCACCCCGACAAGCGACCGCGCCGGGCGCGGCATGCTCCAGGCTCGCGACCAGGGATATGCGCCGCAAGCGTATCCAGCCGCACTTGAAATAATCCGACTTGCCTAAGGGCTGCGTGGCGCTCTGGTCCCGGAGGCAATTTGCGAACAGTGGTCAACAAGGCCGCGATCAGCTCTGAAAGCTCATTGATCGCCGCGCTATTCGTCTCAGTGCTTTGGCTCATGCGCGACGTGCCATTCGTAGAGTAGTTGGTGAGCTTGGCTTAGGACACGGAAAGCCTTCGGCGTCCCTTCGGTGATCGAAACCTAGTGGTGGCCGATCCGTTTTGCCTCATTCAGATCAACAGTCCCGCCGATCACGCGATCAAGAATGGCAGGTTGGGTTCCGTTGCTCCCGCCCAGAACTTCGATGGTAAGAGGTTCACGATCCATCATGCGTCGCAGCTTATGGGTCGGCAGTGAACACAATCAAGCGGATTATTCGTCCGTAGTCCTACGGTAGCCCGAACGACATCTACTCGGCGCCGATCTCGTCTTCGCCGACCGCGTTCACGCTGCTCAGGGTAGCGCCGCATCCAGTTCACCGCGCTCTGCACCGGTTCGGTGCCGATTGCCGCCTACCGGATCACGCTGAACGCGCCATCGAGCGTTGGGGCCAGGGTGACGCCGGTTTCGTTGCAGGCCGGGATCGGGTGATGGCCGTCGTCGCCGACGATGTCGTCGTTGCCGGCGCGATGTCTGCTTTGCACCCCGAGAGCGGACATTCGCCGGCATGACCGCGATTTCCGCTTTGTGCCAACAGCCGACGTGACGGCCGTAGCACGCGATCGAGGCCTATCGCCTGGGCGACGTGCCTTCAATTGGATAGCCATACTGTCTTGTAACGAGCCCCGGGCCCATAGACGGGTACGGTGCTTCGGACCACGCGAACCAGGTCCGCCTCTTCTCCAACAGCCGACGTAGGGGAGACCTCGTCAAGCGCCGAAGACGGGCGGCTGTAATTGCGTGGCTCAACTGATCACGTGCGAAGCCGGCAAAGCTCAACGCTGGCGCGCAGATTGGTCTCAAGTGACAGCGCAAAAATAAGTCTTTGAAGGTGAACCAGCTCACACCAGAACCTCCAGCGGCAGGTCCAATTTGCCAGCTTGGGGTAACCCAGATGCACGATCGAATCGCCACCCTCAACCTAATGGTCGGCGAGCTTCCGGAGCTGAAAGGCCACGCCCGCGACCTGCGAATAGACGCCTGCCGAGGCATCGCGCTGTGGTGGATATTTCTTGACCATGTCCCCAACAACATCGGAAGTTGGCTGACGCTGCGGAACTACGGCTTTAGCGATGCCGCGGAAGTATTCATGTTCGTCTCGGGCGTAACCTGCGCGCTGGCCTACGGCAAGGCATTGCGCTTCGAGGGCTGGACCGGGGTGATCCGCCGGACGCTGCGGCGAAGCTGGGACATTTATGTCGCATTTCTGCTGCTCACGCTCGCCTGCGCCATCTTGGTTCACCTCGCAGGCGGCGGCCGTCTTGCTGACGAGAGCAATACGCGCATTCTGTTGGACTATCCGGGCGCGACGCTCGCGCACGCGGCGATCTTGCAATACCGTCCGGTCAATACCGACGTGTTGCCGATCTTCGTACTGCTTCATCTCTTGTTCGCGCCACTGCTGTGGCTGCTGCTGCGAGTGCCGAACGTGACCCTTGGCGCCTCGCTCGCGCTTTATGCGCTGGTGCGTGTCTTTGGCTGGACCGTCCCGGCATGGCCAAACAGCCACTGGGCCTTCAATCCGCTGGCCTGGCAGCTACTGGTCGTGCTTGGCGCGTGGTGGATGATCGAGGACAAGAAAGTCCGGACGTGGGTGACGTCGCGCACGGCGCTTGTGCTTGCCGTCCTGTATCTGCTCTTCAGCTTGGTAATCGCATTGAGCTGGCGCATCAAACCGCTGGAAGCACTGATCCCGCAGGCGCTGGCGAACCTGCTTTACCCATTGGACAAATCGAATCTCGATCCATTGCGACTGCTGCATTTTTTGGCCATAGCGGTTTTGGCGGCGTGGTTCGTGCCTCGCAATTGGCCATGGCTGACGACGCCGGTGATGCGCGGCGCGATCCGCTGTGGCCAGAACTCGCTGCCAATCTATTGCCTCGGCGTTCTGTTGGCGTTCGCCAGCCACACGACGCTGCTCCACATCTCGGACGGGCTTGCGATGCAGATAGCCCTAAGTCTCGGTGGCATCGTGGCGATGATCGCGGCCGCAACGCTGCTGAGGAGTACCCATCAATGACCGGGACCGAATCGTTGGAATCGTCGGCGGACAGCCGGGAAAGGACGATTCTCACAACCGATGTGGTCGGCAGCACCGCTCTCCTGCGCCGCTATCCCAACGACATGATGGGCGCCATGGATCTGCACGACCAGATCCTTCACGCGGCCATCCGCCACCATTCCGGCGACCCCTTTAGAAGCACTGGCGACGGTGTGCTGGCGATTTTCGACCGGCCGCTGGACGCCGTGATGGCCGCGATCGAAGCGCAGCGTGAGATGCGCCGCATTGCCTGGGGCCCCACTGGACGGCTTCAGATACGATATGGCATCCATACGGGCCTGACGCGCGCGCGGGGCGACCACGACTTCTTTGGCCCTGCTTTGCCAACGGCCACGCGATTGCAGAGCGCGGCCAATGCCGATCAAATCCTGCTCTCGGGTGTCACAGTGCAGCGGCTGACGACGGACCTCCTGAAGACACCATTCCAACTGTCCGACCTCGGCGAACACCATTTCAAGGGCATCGAACCGATCCGCGTCCACCAGGTGAGTGCGTCGGATCTGCCGAATGCGTTCCCGCCGATAGGGGGAAAGCGGGAAACGGCCAGCGGCAATCTGCCTGCAAATCTGAGCTCGTTCCTTGGCCGCGAGCGGGAGCTGGACGAACTTGCCGAAATGGCGATTGAATCGAGGTTGCTGACCCTTGTCGGTCCCGGCGGAATCGGCAAAACGAGGCTAGCGATAGAATTTACCCGATCCATAGAAGCCACCTTCCCCGATGGCGCGTGGCTTGTTGATCTCTCAGCACTAGAGCGGGACAGCGGGGTTTGGCCGGCCATCGCTGAGGCCCTGCTGATTCTGCCCGTGCCCGGCGCCGAGCCACGAATCCAGGTGCTCGAACGTCTGCACCACGCTCGTGCGATCCTGCTCATGGACAACTGTGAGCACGTGCTCGATCCGATTGCGGATGCAGTCACCGAACTCGGTTCGACCTGTGGCGAGTTGTTCCTGATCAATACCAGCCGGCGCGCGCTTGGGGTGGAGGGCGAGGCGGTCTACGAAGTCTCCTCGCTGGATTCCCGTTCGCACGATGGGTCTGGGCATCCCGCGGCAGTTTGTCTGCTCGTAGAACGGGCCCGACTGGCCAATCGACGGTTTCAACCAACATCGGATCAGCTTGCCGTCATCGAGAGGATTTGTACCAATCTCGATTGCATTCCGCTCGCCATCGAGATTGCAGCTGCCCAGCTGCGCCGACATACGCTAGAGAGCATTGAAAGCGGGGTGACAAAACCGCTCGATCTGCAATCCAGCATTTTCCGGCGCCGGGCCGGCCGCCATCAAACGCTTCGGCAGGCGCTGGAATGGTCATACGACCTTCTCGATCCGAACAGCCGCCAGGTTCTGCAGCGGCTATCTGTATTCTCCGGCTCCTTCCACGAAGAACAGGCCCTCGCTGTCTGTGCCGGGGACATACCCAACGAATCCGACGTGCTCAGGGGGATCGACGAATTGGTCGAAACCTCGCTTCTGTCCCGGGACATCGGCGGCCGTCACCTCCTAAGAATGCTGCACACAGTCCAGGCCTTTGCACGCGAAATGCTCGACCAAACCAGTTTGCTGCAGACGGTGGAAACCCGGCATAGTGAAGTCTATGCGGCCCGATGCGGGCAGCTCGGCCAACAGTTCGCGGGCGTCAACGAAGCCAAGGCGGCTAATGCGATTTACGATGAGCTGTCCAATCTCCGTACAGCCTTCGAGCGCGCGATCACGCGCGATCTGAAACTGGCGGCGGACCTGGCGGCTCCTCTGTTCCTGTTCAACTACTCACATCGAGGGGCAGAGACGGGCAATTGGTACGAACGGATCATGGCAAGGCCGGGAGCTGATGAGCTCGAACATGCACCTATGTTCTTCGCCGGGGCCGCCGGCCACGCCTTCCACGATGAAGGTGATCAGCAGAAAGCTGCCGCTTTCATGGAACGGGGTTTTAGGGCTGAAGCCGCCGGCTCCCAATCGAGCCAAGGCTGGCTTTCCCACGTCGCCGGCCAGATGGCCCAATGGTTCGGAGACACGGCCGCGTGCATCGAGCATCACGCGACGGCGGTGAAGCAAGGACGCAGCGCAGGAAATAGCCACTGCGAGGTGATGTCCCTGTGCATGGCCGCCTTCGTCAAGGCGCGGATGGGAGATCTGGATGGCGCCCGAGAACTGGTCGAGGAAGCCACCCAGACCGGGCAGAAGGCCATGCAGCCCACTTTGATGGGGTACATTCATTACGCACGCGGTGGTGTAGCCCAGAACTCCAACCAAGCGATCGATGAGTACCAAACATCAGTCGAATGGGCGAATATGGCAGGCAACCACTTAGGGGCCCTTCGGGTCAAACAACTGATCGCTGATCTGCAAGCCGCGCAGGCTGCGCCGATCGAAGCTCTGGCTATTCATGTACGCACGCTGATTGATCTTCCGAGCCACGGGGCAGCATTCTACAACTGGCTTACGATACGCTCCCTGATTTTGCCGCTCGTTCAGCTCGAAGCCGATGAACACCTTGCTGTGCTGGCCGGGGCGCTCAGGGTTTCGCCGCTAAAGCTTGATAAAGTGGCTCGGTACGCTGTCGAGAAAAGCAGGGCCAGGCTGGGTGACAGTGTATTCGAGTTGGCGGCAGCCCGCGGGTCGCGGTTTAACCTCGCGGAGGCCCGCACGTACATCATCGACGCTTGGCGAGGCATGGGCACCGGCTGAGCAAGACGGACACGGCATCTCCCCTTCGGCAAGCGCCGCCACGCCGTTGAACGCGCCGCCGATCGTGGCGATAAAGTCGCGGATGTATTTCGTGAAATCGCCGTCGTAGACGGAGAACATACAAATATATTGTCGTCGACGATCACGAAGCGCGCAAAGTGCACCGTGCCGACGTTGTCCAATCCGGCATATATTTCATCCTTGTTTTGCGCGAATCGCCAGAGCTGCGACTTCCGCCTTGGGTCAAAAGCGTCGTTTGACCGTACGGCGGGCACTTCCGATCTCCCCCGATATGCGGACAATCGCCGAACCGATGGGCAGGTCTCAAACGGGCCAAAACCTGACTGCGGGCCAGCGGGCGGGCGCTCCCCCGAGGCACACGGCGACGGAACTGTGCTAATCTGCATCAATGCAGGGCCGGAAGCGGTCGAGCATGATCAGGCGACGATACTTCCTGACGCTTGTCGGTGGCGCAGCCGCCGAGTGGCCGTTTACGGTGCGCGCACAGCAGCCGACGTTGCCGGTGATCGGGTATTTGAGCAGCACGTCGTCCGGACCCTACGCGCCCTTCGTGGCCGCATTCCAGCAGGGACTGAAAGAAACTGGCTTTGTCGCAGGCCAGAACGTGACGATTGAGTACCGCTGGGCGGAGGGTCAATTTGATCGGTTGCCAGCGCTGGCGGCCGACCTTGTTCGACGTCAAGTAGCCATTATCGCGGTTGGCGGCGGCGGGGTCACCGCGCTCGCCGCAAAGGACGCGACCTCAACTATTCCGATCGTGTTCGCGTTCGGCAGCGACCCGGTAAAGCTCGGTCTCGTCGCTAGTCTCAACCGTCCGGGCGGCAACATCACCGGTGTTAGTACCATTGCAGTGGAGCTAGGGCAGAAGCGCCTGGAATTGCTGCGCGACTTGTTGCCCAAGGCGGTTGCGATCGGCTTTCTCATGAACCCAGGCAGTCCGAATACTGCGTTCGATTTGGCTGACATGCAGCTAGCAGCGAGTGGACTCGGACAGCAGCTAATTATTGTCTACGCCCGCGATGAACGCGAAATCGACAGGGCGTTTTCAGACCTCGTGCAGCAGCATGCCGCCGCACTTGTTGTTCAACCCGAACCATTCTTGTTCAGCCGGCGCAATCAACTAATCGCGCTAGCCGCGCGCTATGCCATTCCCGCACTTTACTTTGAGCGTGCATTCCCGACAGCCGGTGGGCTAATGAGCTATGGGCCCGACTTCAGGGAGGTGAATCGGCAGGCAGGCATCTACACGGGCCGCATTCTCAAGGGCGCCAAGCCTGCCGACCTGCCGGTGGTGCAGTCGACCAAATTCGAGCTGGTCATCAATCTCAGGGCTGCCAAGGCGCTCGGCCTCGAATTGCCGGCGACACTTCTCACGCTCGCTAACGAGGTGATCGAGTAGCGGGACGTTCCACGACCGCAATGGGTCAATCGCTACCGAATTGGGCTGCCCGCGCCATGTCCGGTTTCCTCCCGATAGCGACCGCACAGCGGACATCGCGGGAGGTCCGAAAAGTGCCATGAACACAGGGGAATCGGGTGAAGGATTTCATGCGGCGATGAGGCTGGCGAGATACTCGTCGTCCCATCCTGCGGTTTTGCGCCGGAGGCGGATGGAATCCTTGCCTGGGGCCTTTCGGGTGAGATTGTAGGCGATGTGCCGGCAGGTTGCGAAGTTGGCTGGGGCGTTGTCTGTTCTGACGCGGCATTCGTCGTCGCGAAAGACCATGTCCATGATCCAGTGCAAGGAGTTCTCGATGGCCCAGTGCGCGCGGATCATCGGGCCGACCGCGGTGGCCGGCATCACCAGCGAGGTGATGTAGAAGCGCGTCTCGTCGGTGATCTTGCCGTTGATTTCGCGCCGGCTTTCGACCACGACAACCGCGTTCAGGCCCGGCCATTGGTGGCGCGCCTGCAGCCAGTCGACATCGTGGATCACCGTGTAGTTTCGGGTCTCGATACGGCCGTGATCCGCATCGACCGTTTCGTGCGTGCTGATCGTGGCATCCCTGTATTTCAAGGCTTTCTGCTCATCGACGAAAACCTCGACATCCTCGCGCAGGGTTCCCTGATTGCCCTTCAGCGCGACAATGTAATCGGCCTTTTTCTCGACGATTTTGGTGGCGATGTCGCGTTGGCAGCCCATCGCATCGATCGTCACAACTGCGCCCTCGATCGACATCATGTCGAGCAGCGCCGGGATGGCGACGATCTCGTTCGACTTCTCGTTCACCTTCACCTGGCCCAGAACGATGCGTTGCCGCGCGGCGAAGGCAGAGACCATGTGGATCGCCTCTTTCGAGCCCTTGGTCTGATACGAGCGCCGCGACGTCTTGCCATCGATCGCGATGACCTCGGCGGGTGTGTTCGTCAGCGCCGCCACCCAAGCCACGAAGCAAAGCTGGAAGGCGCGGGCGTCGAGCGTGGCAAAGATATCGCCGAGATGATCATGCGAGGGTGTGCCGTTCACATAGGGCCGAAACCGCCGCAGCAGCTCGATCTTCCGCTCGCCAAATCGCGCGATGTCGGTGAACGCCTCCGCCCCCGCAAGAACCGCCAGAAGAATCAGGAGCAGCACTTCCGGGAGCGGATAATCCACTTTGCCGGCCTGACGATGATCCGGCAACCCGCTGAAATGGTGAAGAAAACTCGTCGTCTCCGAAACCTCTGCAAACGGTGTCCCCTCGGTATCCATCATCGTCCCCCTCCTGCGGCGCACTGGACGACAACAGATTCAGCACTTCAGCCTTTTGTCACGGATATCTTCACCCGATTGCCCTGGCCATGAACAGACATCGGATGGTCAGTTCACCTGAAATGCGCTATCCAGAGTCCGCGATGTCGGAACTAATTTTCATTGTTTTTTGCAGGACTTCAAAAATGACCGCCGTCGACCACCCAAACATTAGAGCACCATTCATCGCCGTTATGGGACCAAGCAGCTTCCAGTCCTCCACCGGTGTCACGTCACCATAACCAAGTGTCGCGTAATTTACGAATGCGAAATACACGAGGTTTGTGCCGGCCGGCGCGGCGTCCACAATCGCGTAGGCCAGCGACCAAACATACACTTCGAGAACATGCGCCGCCATTAAGACTGAAACGGTTGCAATCATAGTGAAGACCAGGAGCAGCGACGGATGGGGACTTTTTGTAGCCGATGCTCGTGCTGCGCTCACTACCGCGGTCATCACCATCGCATGGATTGTAATGTTACAAACACTGACGATGCCGCCTATCAGAAATTGGATCAGCATGACTAACACCACCTTGGTAAGTTGGTAGAAGACCCAAATTACCATAGGCCGGCTTGAAAATGTGAGCGATGCCGCGTTATGCTTCCGAGGGGCTGCGGGACAAAATCGGTCCAACCGCAGGCAAATTGAAGGCGTGCTGTCTGATGCCTCTCTGGTTGGTCCCAATGATATACGCTGCTGTGAGTTTCTTCATTGGGATTACACTGCCGCGACTTGAGCAGGCATACTTTCCATACAATTCCGGCATTTCCGTTGCCTCGGCTCAGGCATTTCTTTCGGCTGTCGCTTCCGGCATGATCACGCTCACCGGCATCGTGTTTACCGTCGGCCTGGTCATGGTGCAGTTCAGTGCCATTGCATACTCACCGAGGCTCGTTCTCCTTTTAGCTCGCGACCCAAGGCTATTTCATTCGCTAGGTGTATTCATCGCCACGTTCACTTATTCTCTTTCGGTTCTGCTCCATGTCGATCGCAATGGGTCCGAGGTGGTGCCGCTGCTCTCCGGCTTCGCGGTCGCCGGATTGCTTTTGCTCAGCATGCTTCTGTTTTCCGCGCTGATGAAGGGCTTGAGCGACCTCCAGATCACTAACGTGCTTCACGTCATCGGCGACAAAGGTCGCGAAGGCATACGCGAGATGTTTCAGCGCCTCGATGAGAAAACGAAAGATCAATCGAAGCGCGGACAAGAGACGTACAATGTCTCTGACTTGGGGCCGGTTGTCCAAACGTTGAGGTATTTCGCCGCGCCGCGCACGATTGTTAAGTTCGATATCGACGACTTGGTTCTGCAGGCTCAAAAGGCAGCAGCCGTCATCGTGATGGTATGCGGGGTCGGCGATACCCTTGTCGAAAATACACTGCTATTGCAGGTTCATGGGGCTAAAACTGCGCTGCCCGAAAGCGATCTTATGCGGACCATCCACTCTGGGTTTGAACGGACATCCGAACAGGACCCGAAGTATCCCATTCGGCTACTGGTTGATATTGCCATCAAGGCGCTGTCGCCGGCAATCAACGATCCGACTACGGCGGTCCAGGCGATCGACCAGATCGAGGATTTGTTGCGTCGGCTGGGAGGGCACGATTTGGATGCCGGATATGCCCGCGATGCGGAGGGCGTTTTGCGTCTCATTTTCCCGATGCCTACATGGGAGGACTATCTGGTGTTGGCATTCGATGAGATTCGCCACTACGGTGCGGATTCAGTGCAGGTGATGCGCCGCCTGAGGTCGGCGCTCGTGGGGTTGGCCGATTCGGTGACGGCCGACACGCGGATCGGGGCGGTGCAGCAATATCTCAAGCAACTCGATCTGACTGTCGATCGCTCAGATCTCACTGCGGATGATCAGGAAACGGCGCGCCAGGAGGATCGGCAAGGTCTCGGCCTATCGCGCCGACAAAGAACTTCGTCTTGATCAGAGATGTCCGGTCCGGGTCAAACTGAGACCTTGGACCGCGCCTAAGATTGGTCTGTTCATCATCTGACTGCGGACATGCCGGACCGTCGGCCACGGGTCCGAAAGGTGGGTCAACCGTCGTCGGAGGTGAGAGAGTTCAACCGCGTCATCTTCAACGTGGGCCAGACCTGAGAATGAAGCGCCGGTCGCGGTTCTGCACCGGACGTGCATTCATTGGGTACAGCTTGGCGAAGCGTGCGATATCGTCTTCGTCCACCTCGATCGGGTGAGTAAGTACGATCCAGTCGACTGTCTCACTGCAAGGCGGTGTCGTGAGCGATCCCTCGTAGTGGCAATACGCACGCTGGGTCGGCAATAAGCCTCCGGGATCGATGGCAGGATCGGCCGGGACGGGTGAGCCTTCTTCCCGTGGCATTGTCGAGACAATCTTTTTGAACATTGCGTTCGGCTCGCCGGCAACCATAAGCACGCCGATGACGGCCAGCCCGTCAGTCCCGGCGTGAACGAAATGCGCTTCCATTGCAAACCGCTTGCCCTCGATAAGGTGCTCGCTCGGATGATGGAAGTGGAACTGCTTTAGCGCGTATCTGCGGTCGCCCATGTGGAGCGTGTCGCCTTCCGCGAAGTCAAGCTGAATGGTGTGGCCGTTATTGACGATCGTGTCAGGCCGCTTGCTCCAGCTGATCCTGAGCGGCGGCTGCCTGGCGCTGATCGGAGCGGTGATGTCGATAGGAGACTGCTGGCCGCCTGCCGAGCACGCCGCATCCGCTGCATCGAGACCACCCCATTTTTCGGGTCCCGTTGCTCCCTCGTAGCTCCAATGGCTCTCTGACGCAAAACCAGTCGGGGCACACAGGGGACACAGCGCCAAACCGGCGAAAAGCTTCAGTGCCTGACGACGTTGCATGACCGCCTCCTTGAGATCACTCTGGTTCGGATGCTGCGCAAACACCACAAACAAAAGTGCCTGCTCCATCCACGGGTTGACATAGATCAACGCAACTAATGATTGATCGGCCCCGCCGTAACGCCACTTGCGGGTTACCCCGAGGAACGGACATCATCAGGTCGGCCCGTGAGGTCCGTGCCAGGAGCAGAGTTGCCGAGGGCAAAGAACCGAACATCTCCAGTGCAACCAACTCTCGATCGGGCCGGGCCTGTGCCACAGCCGAAATAAAAATATCCCCCAGCTGTTACCATTCTGTCACTGATTTTGGGCCTGCTTGTGCCCTAGTATTGAATGCCCGTCGTAACTTAAGGCCTCGCAGTTCGCGGGCCGCTTTGCACTAGCCGCCACTGGTTGCAAATACCGCCCAGAGGTTTGCAATGGGATCAAACAAGCCAGGAATCCGCGTCATCAACTATGCGGCAGCGGCTGCGGCTCTCGTACTTTGCTCTGAAGTTTCGCATGCCGACCAGGGCGGTAGCTCATTCTGGTTTCCGGGTCAGTTTGCGAGTCTCGCCGCCGTGCAGCAGACACCAGGCTGGGCGCTCAGTGTCATCGATTACCATTCCAGCGTCGCGGCAGCGGGGAGCGCTGCGGCGGCCAGAGAGATCCTGGCCGGCAGAATTCCCGCGACCGTCAACGTCAATTTGAATCTGGGTCTGAGCGGGCGGGCCGATCTGGTCGGCCTCGCGCCATCGTATACTTTTGCGACGCCGGTGCTTGGCGGTCAGTTGGTCGTAGGCATGTCCGGCCAGTACGGCAGCGCCGCCGCCAGTATCGCCGGAACACTGACAGCGATAGCCGGACCGATTGTGGTGACGCGCACCGGAATGCTCGAAGGCTCGCTTACCTCCTACGGCGACCTCGCACCATTCGCGGAACTGCTATGGAACCAAGGCGTCAACAATTACATGGCCTACGTCACAGGCAATATTCCCGTTGGCGACTATGATCCGACGCGGATTCCCAATATCGGGCTCGGGCACGGCGCGATCGACGTTGGAGGCGCCTATACCTATCTCAACCAGGCGACAGGGAACGAATTCTCGGGCGTCGCCGGCTTTACCTACAATTTCAGCAATCCCGACACCCAGTACCGGAGCGGCATCGATTTCCACTTCGACTGGGGCGCATCGCACTACCTCACCAAGCAGCTTTTTGTCGGCATTGCCGGATACGCCTACCAGCAAATCACCGACGATTCCGGCCAGAACCCGATCCTCGGTGGCTTCAGGTCACGCGTTTTCGGTGTCGGTCCGCAAATCGGGTACAGCTTCCCGGTCGGAGACATGCAGGGCTCCCTTAGTCTGAGGGGATACGGCGAATTCGGTGCAGCCAACCGTCCGTCGGGATGGAATACCTGGCTGACGTTCACCATTTCCCCGTCCGCGCCTGCCGCCATAGCGCCCACGAAGCATCTGGTTGTGAAATAAACGTCGTGCCAACTGGACGTCGACTGCGATCGGCCGATGTCTCAAATGGGTCAAAAGCTGCCCTGACGGCCCCGAAGTCCGACTTCAGCTTTACCCCCGAAAGCGGACTCAAGTCGGACACCGCTGGAGGTCCGTTTCGTGCCAAAGAGCGACATCGACTCGATCACGATCCGTCCGCTCAGGTGGCAGGGATCGTAAACTGAAAGAGAGCACCCTGCGGTTCGCACGGGATCGCCCACAGCCGTCCCCCGTGGGCTTCGATGATCGAGCGGCAGATAGACAGGCCCATGCCCATGCCCTCGGGCTTGGTCGTGTAGAACGGCTCGAACGGACGCGAGAGGCTCTCCGGGCTCAGCCCCGGGCCGGTGTCCCGCACCCCGACGCGCACGCCACCTTCGGACGGGACGGCATCGATGCTGATCTGTAATTCGCGCGCGCCTTCCCCAATACCACTCATGGCCTGAATGGCGTTAACGATCAGGTTCAGCATCACTTGTTGCAGTTGGACCCGATCGCCTTGGACACGCGGCAAGCCCTCCGCAAATTGCGTCTGCACCGACACGCTATTGTTTACGAGCTCCGTACGGGTGAGAGCAATAACCTCAAGCATGGCATCGTCGATCGCTACGGCGTCCTTTCGTGCGGGCACCTTCTTAATGAGCGCACGGATTCGCTCGATGACCTCGCCTGCGCGATTCCCCTCCTTGACAATCAGAGAGAGCGCGTCATCCACCTCGCGAAAATTCGGTGGCTCAGCGCTTAGGAAACGCCGAGCGGCTAACGCGTATGTGACCGCCGCTGTGATCGGCTGGTTCACTTCATGGGCGATCGAAGCCGTCAACTGGCCCATCGCCGCGACGCGGTTGGCGTGCGCTAGCTCCAGTTGCGCCTCACGGTAGCGCCGCTCGTTTTCCCGAAGGGCTTGCTCAGCGCGCTTGAGCTCTTCAATATCCAGATTCACCCCGACCCACTGCAGTAGGGTTCCATCGCTCGCCCGGAGCGGTTCGGCGCGACTGAGAAACCAGCGGTAACCTCCTTGAGCGTCACGAACTCGAAAACTTACCTCTCCGGCCTCGCCCGTGCGCAGACAGGTTGACCAGACTTTGCGTGATTCTTCGTGGTCGTCCGGATGCAACAACGCGATATGGGCGTCCCACTGTGCGCCAATGTCGATGCCGAAACGCAGGGGATGATCTTCCGGAAGACCAACGTAATCCGCGGTTCGTTTATTCACGAAGGTGAGCCCGCCGGACGGAGCCGCGTACCAGGTATACGCGGGAATCACATTTAGAGTGGCTTGCAGCTGTGCTGGGTTCGCCTTCTGCCGTCTGTTATCGTCGTTTGATATAGATCTCTTCATGCCCGATCTCACGTAACTCAACGTCAAAGTGACCAGCTGAACTGACCGCAGTGTACGGGCATCGGCAACATTTATTCTGAATTATTAGCGCGCCTTTTGCGAGGTCGAGCAACCAGTACATAAGTCCGCTTTGGGTCTTGGCTGTGTGAAAACGCGACGGCGCGCAAATTGCAGAGAAAAGCATTCCTTCTGACGCCGCTTCTGAGACTACGGAGAGCATACTGAGCTCCAGTGCCGCGTGATCTGAGAAGTAGATTCTCCAGCGTTCGCAAGATTTCACGTTTTCACACAGCCAGGGTCATTCGCGGCGATTTTGGCCTGTCCGTGTCATGTCCGGTAAGGGGGCAATCTCGGAAGTGCCCGTTTCCCGGCTTTGCCGGTTGAAAGCATCGGTTTTGGCAAGCTCGCGGCCAACTATCCGGCTTCATCAAGCTCGCATCGATCCGCATTTGGCCGCGCTGACGAACCTCTGCTCATACGGCGGTGTTCTTCGTTGTATCAGGATGCGTTCTCTATGCCCTGCGATGCGGGATCGTCGGGCGCTGCATCGCGGGAGCGGGATATGTCGGCAATTGGGGAGCTTTGGAGCTTATCTGTGGCCGGCCCGTTCACCACTGGTTCAGTCCAAATGACCGAAGCTGAATTGCTCACAACGGCTGCAGGAATTCCTGACGACGTTGCAGGCGCAAAATCATTGCTGATTTCCAAAGGGAGAAAGTTTGATGATCAATCGGCGTATCGCACTCGGACTGATGGCGACAGCCACCACGATCGGCGCGTCTCGCTTCGCCTTCTTGAAAGAAAGCCCATGGTCGGACGCTACGCGGTTTGCAGATATGCAATGAGCGCCTCTGCGGCAGGATCAGTCCAATCCGCTGCGCCAGGCATGTAACCGACGATCCCTCCCGAACGCGCGATCAGGTAGGTGATCGGCATTCCGTAAAGGGCGAATGGCGCACCTGTCCTGTCCGGATCCGTGTGGGCGACATAGCCATTCGGATCCAGGCAGACGGCAAGGTTTGGGATCGCCAGCGATTGGATGAAACGGCTGACCTGATCGCGGCTGCCGCGATCCTCCGATACGGCGATCACGCGCAGATCCCGGTTGGTCGTTTGCTGGCTCAGCCTGTCGAGGACAGGCAATTCGACCCGACAGGCGGCACACCACGACGCCCAGAAATTCAAAAGGATCGGCCGGCCGCGAAGCGCGGCCAGGTCGAACGAGCCTCCGGCCAGCCTGAAGAGACGGATTGACGGCAACATGCGTTGCGGAGCAAGCAACGTGAATTGGTATCGTCCAGAACTGAAAGCCGGAGGCGATGTCGCCGCGGCGGCCGGATCGAACCAAACCGCAGCAGCGGCGAGCCCTCCGATGAGGGCGCCCCGCCGTGACGGCAATCCAGGTCTCATCCTCCCCGCCCCTTTGCTGTCTCCATTCACGGTGGTGGGTTTCCGGTCTCGAGAAGCGGCGCTCTAGATGGTCTTCGAGACCAGGGCATAGATGGAATCCCGATTGGTATCGCCGACCGAGCGCCCCTCCTCCTTGTCGCCCTTGAATACGATCAGGGTCGACTGCATGCGAGCGCCGAAGCGGTTGACCAGGTCCTTCTGGCTGTCGAAATCGATCTCGAAATAAGCGAGATTCTTGAATCTCGGATCGGCCCTCAGTTCGCTCACGATGGGCGCCTGCGCCTTGCAGGTCGGACACCAGGAGGCGTGAATCGCGATCAGGATCGGCCTGCCGGCTTTCTGTGCGTCGGCAAATGCGTTGGCGTCGAAGGCCGGACCGGTCGCGGCCAATGCCGGCGAGACTGCCAGAGAGGCGGCGGCGAGCGAGGCAATCAGGATGGAACGGCGATTCACCACGGTATTCTCCTTTTCCAGTTTCTGAGAGTTTCGTTGCAAGGACTGTAAATGTTACGGGCCGCGCGCGGGCAATCGCAGCCGGCCCTGTTCTCCGGTTCGTCCGGTCAGCTTCGTTCGAGCTTCGGAAAAGGTTAGCGGCCTTGCGAAAAATTCCTTCCTATCGCGGCTTCCGGAGCCGGTGTATGCAGCCCATGAAACCGGGCCGGGACACAGGCAGCGCGAATGCCGAGTTGCAGCAAGGAAAATCCTCCCTACCCGGAAGCGCCGAAACTGACGCTGGTCAGTTCCACGCCCAGCATCCAGCGGGCCTCCCGCGGCCAGTCGGACTGGTCGGCGCTGATGGCGCGCGCCCAAGATGGCGACCGCGAAGCCTATCGAGCCTTGCTCACCGAAGTCGAACCCTACATCCGATCGATCGCTATCAAATATCTCGGTCGATCCGCGGAGGTGGACGACGCGGTCCAGGATGTCCTGATGACCGTTCATTCGATCCGGCAAACCTATGATCCGACGCGGCCGTTCGGCCCCTGGCTGGTCGCCATCGCCCATCGCCGCATCATCGACCAGCTGCGCCGTCATACCCGGCACAAGACCCGGGAGGTTGAATTGTCGAACGAGCATGAAACCTTTGCCGAGGCTCCGGCGAACCTCTTCACCGAGAAGTCGGCTGAGCATGCCCTGGTGGGCGCGATCGACAAGCTGCCGCCGGATCAACGCGACGCGATCAGAATGCTGAAACTCAAGGAAATGTCGCTACAGGAGGCGTCCCGGGCCAGCGGCCGATCGATCGCGGCGTTGAAGGTCGCAACCCACCGCGCCGTCAAGAACCTGCGCAAACTGCTGAAAGGCGAACCCTCGTGAAGACGTCCGACGTCATCGATGCGCTCGTCGACGCCGCGGTCCCCGTCCGACGCCTGCACCCTCCGCTGGTGCGCGCGGCCATCTGGCTTGCGCTGGCCGCCACCGTACTGGGGCTGCTCTGTGTCGCTCACGGCCTGCGGCCGGACATTGCCGCGCGACTGCAACAGCCAGTGTTCGTCGTCAGCATGCTCGGCGCCCTCGCGACCGCAGTCCTGGCGGCACTGGCATCGTTCAAGTTAAGCCTGCCGGACGCTCCGCGTTGGTGGCTGTTGTTGCCGCTCCCGGCGCTTGCGGTATGGGTGTCGACGATCGGCTACGGATGTCTGACTGATTGGGTCAGCATGAGCCCTGATGGCATGCGGATGGGCGAGGCCGCGCGATGCTTCGCCACCCTGCTGCTGACCAGTGTGCCGCTTTCGATCGCGATGCTGATCATGCTCCGCCACGCCGCGCCACTGCGGCCGACGGCCGTGAGCGCGGCCGGCGGGCTGGCCATCGCCGCCATGACGTCGTTCGCGCTGGCGCTCATCCATGACCTCGACGCGACAATCATGATCCTGATCTGGAATCTCGGCATGGCGGCCTTGATCGCGGCTCTCGCCAGCGCGTTCGGACGAACCAGCCTGAAATGGGTTGCCGCGCGCGTCATGCCGTCGCTCCCGCTGCAACTTTCAGGTTGACGATAGAAATTTTTTTTGGCCAGCGAACCCTTTTTCGGATTTGGCGCCTCTGGATGTTCGAACTCACTCAAACAGAGGGCAAACCAATGATGTACTTCAAGACCAACCTTCCCGGCTGGGAGCGCGCAATCCGCATCGCCATGGGTGTCACGATTGTCGGCCTGGCGTCCCTTTACGCTCCAACGCTCCTGTTGAGCCGGGTCGGCATCGCCATGGGCGTCATGATCGCCGGCACGGGCTTCATCGGTTTCTGCCCGATGTGCGCCATGGTAGGCCGCAGGTCAATTGAGGCCGGCAAGCAATGATCGCCGAACCTCAACTGGTCGAGGCAGCCTGCGACGGTGACGCAACCGCCCTCGAGCAATTGCTCGTCGTCTGCCAGCCGGATTTGCGCCGGTACGCGCGACGGGCCTGCTCGACTAGCGAAGATGCGGAAGACGCGGTCCAGATCGCGTTATGGCAGCTCTACCGCAAGATCGGCGCGCTGCGCGCCGCGGCAACCTTCGGTTCCTGGCTGTTCCGGATCGTCGAGCGGGAATGCTACCGGCTGTTTCGTGCGCGGGAGAGGCTGGTCGCATTGGATGCATCGCTTGACGCCGCGCTCCGTCGGGAGCCGCTGCCGCTGGCCTTGCGCAAGGATCTGGTTGCCGCCATCGCGACGTTGCCGGAGCCGTACCGCCAGATATTGATCCTGCGCGATATCGACGAGCTTACCGCCTCGGAGGCGTCCGAGCAGCTCGGCATCTCGATCGACGCCGTCAAGAGCCGGCTACATCGGGCGCGCGCGATGGTGCGCGACAATCTACTGGCCGGCGGCTACCTCGCGTCAGCGCGGTAATCGGAGAGGTGACCAATGTATTGCAGCCGCTCGATATCCGGCCCCCTGTCGCGCGGCCTTGGTGCCGTTGTCCTGGTGGCGCTTGCCGTTATCTACGGCGAGGCGCATCCTTGGCTGTTGCCGCCTCTGCTGATCGGCGCCGTTGTGCTGATGCGAGGTTGCCCGATGTGCTGGCTGATGGGACTGGTCGAAACCATCGGAGAGAGGCGCAATGCTCGGCACGCGGACGAAGCCCGCTGACAGCCAAGGCCTGCGTTCTGACAGCGCCGTATAGCCTCCGGTCATCTCGATAAGAGCAAATTATCGGAGCCGATCGGTGCGTCGCCGTTTTTGCTATTTGTCGCGAACGGGTGGAATTACGCCATAGGTGTAACATTTGCGTTCGGGCCAGCGAACCTTAACTCACGTCCATCGGAAAGGACGCCAGCCTCCTTCGAGCAAATGGTATACCAGATGACCCCTCCCAAGAGACTATTCCTGTTAATCCTCGCGGCTGCTGGCCTGCAGTTCGCATTCGCAGACGGCAGCTTTGCTGCGTCGCCGCTGACGATGAACTTCGTCACGCACGCCTCGTTCTTTTCCGCGGAATCGAAGCAGCCCAAAACGCTCGATCCTCAGGTCTTTGTCCAAGACCCGGCAGCGGAAGCCGCAACCGGTCCACAAGGTATCAAGCACGCCGCCGGTGTTCGGCCCCCTCTTATCGAGCAAGATGCCAAATCGTCCCCCCTCTACAATGCCGACGGAAAGCCGCTAGGGTTCGACTTGCAGACATGGCTCTCGCCATCCGGAACTGTCACGATTACCGAAGAGAACGGGAAGATACTGCTGGAGGCGACCTTTAGAGGCCTTAAGGCCGAACGGCAGTTACAGCCTGTTCGAGAACCATTTTGACCACACGCCGGTGACGTTTACCGCCATGGACGGGATGGGAAAAACCAGCAACTTCGTTGCGCAACCCGACGGAGCCGCCAGGATTTCCGTAACGCTGCCGGATTTTCCCACACATGCAAACGCCGTGCTCCTCATCTACAACAGCGAGGGTCAGCCTCATGGATTGGATCGAGGCAAGATCGGAATAGAGGCACACCATCAATTGATCGCTCGACCCGAATGAGATAGCGCCGCCGTGCGAGAATTGCATTGCCCCGCGCGATAAGGTTCTCGGTCTGGGCCGCGGGGCTCCACGGCGCGCCCTCGATGCCCAGACCTGGGAGGGAACTGATGCCGTCGACATTTGGACTCGTCTGTCGCTACGCCGTCTCAGGCGGAATCCCCAGGCGCTCGTTTTATGTTGCGATAGTGGTCGGCACGATTCTTAATCTCATTAATCAAGGCGACGCATTGTTCGGAGCTTCACCGATCAATTGGACAAAAATTATACTCACGTATTTTGTGCCATACGCCGTCGCTACCTATGGCGCGATTTCATATCGGTTATCGCAACCATGAGAAAGCGTAGCCCGGATGAGCGCAGCGACATCCGGGTTTCGCAGAGGTCCCGCATGTCGCCGCTCATGCGGGCTTCTGGCTACTGATCGCTGGTTGTGAAAAAGCGTCCAAAAATGACCCCTTCACCGCTTGGCGAATCAATAACTTAGCGCGCCGATCGGCGTCGGGACCCCACGCCGATTAACAAGTACCAGCATGTCGCAAGTCTCAAGCGCCTTGCGCATCGCGGCTTCGAGCCTTTCTTCGTCGTCGGCAATGGCGCCGAGAATAACCGCTTCGCCGCCGTTCTCACTCACCGCCGCCGTGACGATCGCGCCATTGGTGTCGTAGATCGCGGCGTGAGGAAGCGGCTCGCCCGGCTGCACCAGTTCGTCGCCGGTGGAGATGACCGCCACGCGCGGCCGGCGCGCGACGGAAACCTGCGCGATCCCGCAAGCCGCACACATGCCGATCTCGCGCGAGCCGATCATGGTGCCGGCGCGCAATAACGCTTCGCCGCGCGCGATGTCGGAACCGGCATAGGAAACGAATTGTCCCGGCGAGGCGGCGCGGCGGATTTTGATCGCGCGAAGATCTGCAGGCTGCGTATGTTCGACCATGACGATGGCGTCCGCTCCGCGCGGCACCGGACCGCCGGTCGCAATGGAAGTGGCCGTGCTCGACAATACCAGCCGCGTCGGCGCGGTGCCGCAGGCGATGACTTCATCGTTCAGCATGACGCGAACGGGAGTAGCTTCGCTGGCAGAGGGGAGGTCGGCGGAGCGCACCGCAAAACCGTCGACATTGGAGCGATCAAATGGCGGCACGTCGGTCGGCGCCACGATATCCTCGGCGAGCGCGCTGCCGAGAGCGTCGGAAAGCCGCCGCTGCTCGCTCGGAACCGCGCGCGGAAACAGCGCGGCCTCGAAACGCTTTAGCGCATCCTCGCGCGACAGTATCGTCAGGAACTGATCCTGATCCACGCTGTCGCGGCTTTTGGAGGAACGCGCATTGATCATGTCGGAACCCATGTCAGTTCCGCAATATATAGGTATCGACGGCCGTACCCGCAGCAAAACCCTCAGCCCCGCCTGATACCGCGAGCCACACATCGGCGCGGGCGATTGTCTCGAGCGATGGGTCGCCGACGGCCAGCGGCATCCAGACGTCTTTAATTTGTTCGAGCAGGACGATTTCGGCGATGCCGACGCTTGAGGCAATCTTGCGCGCCAACGGCAGGGTGACCCTCTCTCGCGGCCAAAGGCCGGACAACCGGTCCAGCACGGTAAGGGCAAGAGCCCACCACGCCGCGAGTGCCTGATCCGGCGCGCCGGGCAGCGCTATGACGGGGATTTTTTCGATCCTGCCGACCGCAGCGGTCCGGCCGGGCTGCAGCGCGATGCCATGCGCGGCCACCTCGCCGCATGGGGCCAACGCTGCGATCGTCGCATCGGTGCGGCCCACGCCTCTACCACCGACGGTCACAAGCACATCGCACGCGCCGGTATCGAATGCCCTTGCGATCGATGCCCCATCGCGCCCCGTGGCCTCGGTGCAGATAACGCTGGCACCGGCCGCGCCGGCGTTTTCCGAAATCAGCCGTGCCGTTATCGTATGGCCTGATGACGCGGGAATATCGACGATGCGCAGGCGCGGGCGGCGCACATTCAACCTTTCCAGACCCGCCGCACGCGGATGTTGGCTCGACGAAAGCGCCAAAATGCTCCACTATCCAAGTGGCATTCCCAACCTTGAGCATGGCGTGAGACAGACCCTCCCGATCATCGAGCATGGCGTGAGGCGAATCCTCCCGATCACACTGATGGTGGTCGGTTGCCTCTCGATCGCCGCCTGTAAGGATCAAGGCAGCAGTGGGTTCGTAAGCGAGGCTCGCGGTCAAGATCAAGGCAACAATCAGGCCGGTGGGGGGACTCGGGGGCAACAAGGAAGCAAAGATTCCGGAGAGGAGACGCGGGGCCAAGGACCTGTTCGGACGGCATGCCAATCCGAGATCGAGAGGTTCTGCCCCGGAGAAAAGAATGCGGGCCGTTGCTTGCGGAGCCACAGCTCGGACCAGCTGTCGGAGGCATGCAAGGGCGCCTTGGCTAACCGGGGTTCACGGTAACCCAAGTCTCGCACACGGATGTCGTGGACGCCCCCCTCAGGCCGCTCCCGCAGTGGGACGGGTGCATGCGAAGCGAGCAAGCAAGGCTAACGAAAGGAAATGCAGCCGCCGAGTTCGGCGGCGACGTCGGTGGACGTTCCCAATAACCTGCGACACTGAAATCGATGACGGCGGACCCGACCGAAAGGTGCCCCCCGCGCCACGACCTGCCGGATCTGCGAGTTTCAAAGGCATTCCCTCAACTCCGCGACGGGCCCCTCTCACCACGCTGGGGCCCGTGGCCGCGGCCCAAACCGGTGCCCCGCCCAGAGCCGGGCTGCCATGGCTGCGGTGACAACGCTGCCGGATCCGGCTCGCCCGCGCGGCACTGCCCCCCAGGCGGTTGCTGATCTGAATCCTCGCTGTTCGGCGAAACAGCGGATTGGCCAAGGGCCTCCGGACTTCGCGCGGACTCGATTGCCGGCGTGACGCCGGGCTGCGCGGGTTCCGCCAGCACACGCAGGACGAACACCGTCACGAACCCGCTGAGCATCCCAGCGATGAGGTTCGGCACCAACTTCACGGCGGGGAAAAGATAGATCTCAGCCCGCGCGCCGAGCAGCAGCACCACTACGAATTCGGTCGCGGTGCGTGCGATGGCCGCGAAGAACCCGAGCACGCAATAGCCGAGCGCCCATGGCGGCAATCGACGCACCAGCGGTTCGCCCAAGTCGATGACGAGCCCGGGCGCAATGTGCTTGAGGATCTCCAGCGGCCCAAACCGGCCGTCTCCCTGGAGGAAGCCGATGACGCCCATGATCGAACCGGCCGCCGTTGCGCCCCATCGGGAGCGGGTCAAGCGCGCGGCGAGAACGTAGAGCGGGAAGAGCAGGAACGTCTTGTACCCCGACGCAAAGGGCAAGCCCGGCAGAATCTTGAGCATTTTGAGCGAGGCCATACACAAGGCGATGCCGGCAACGACGGCCGCGTCATGGTGGAGTTGGCTCCCTGTCCGTGGGTCGACTGCTGTCCCCGATTGGCTCTCCGCCCGGGCAATATTCGTTCGAATGGTCTCGGCAAAGGTACTGACGTCACCGCGCAAAAGCTGCTTCGCCAAGGCGAACAATCCGGCTCGGGGCGCCCGGTTGCGTCCGCGGCCCCCGTCCCCTCCCCGCGTACCTGCGAGAAGCTCGATCGTGCGATCGAGCGCATGCACGAACAGGGGTGGCAGACGGAAGGCATGCAGCCCGTCGACCAGATCGCGGCCCGACCCGGTCAGGCGCACCACCGCCGACGCCAGCAGCACGGTAACGATCTGCAGACACATCAGGCCGGCCTCTTCAAGTCCGCTCAGATTGATCGAAACAGACCATCCAAAGCCTGGAACATGCCGGTCCAGAAGCACATCATTCCCTGAAGGGGACCCGGACGGCATTAGGGCGTACATTCCGAGCAGGAAAACGAACAGCCACTTTAATTTCGACGCGGACCATAGAGCGTCCCGGAGACCGACACGACAGACCAGGAGCGTGATCACCTGTATTCCCAGCAGCGTGGGAATCACGAACCACCGAACCGGATGGGTCAGCGAGAGGGCCGGCATCGCGAACACGAGCACCGTCACCGCGAGAAGGTAGGACACCTTCAGCACGGCGACCTTGGCATTCTTCTCGTGCGGATCACTCAATTGGCTCACTCCACAGAGATTGGGGTGGCGAGGATTGCCCTAACTTAATTCTCCAGCGCTCGCGAGGGTATAGCGCGCCGGCTGCGAGCGCCATCTCACATCTCACTTGTCTGGGACTGCACCCTCTCCGGTTGCAGGCACAGGCGTGTCCGAGGTCGCCCATGCGAAGCGGCTCCGTTTGGCGGCCCCGGGCCGCAGCCGGTCGAGCGCCAAGTACACGACCGGGGTTGTGAACAGGGTCAGGAGCTGACTCGCCACGAGCCCGCCGATGATTGAGATGCCGAGCGGCTGGCGCAGCTCTGCCCCGACACCGGTCCCGACGGCCAGCGGCACCGCTCCGAGAATCGCGGTGAAGGTCGTCATCATGATAGGCCGGAACCGCAGCTGGCAGGCCTCGAAGATCGCCTGCTCAGGCGAGCGGCCGCGCTCGCGCTCGGCGACGAGTGCGTAGTCGATCATCATGATGGCGTTCTTCTTGACGATGCCGATGAGCAGGATGACCCCGACTACCCCGATCAGATCCAAGGGGCGCCCCGCCGCCCAAAGGGCGAGAATCGCTCCAATCCCCGCGGACGGGAGAGTCGACAGGATCGTGATCGGATGGATTGTGCTCTCGTAGAGAACCCCGAGGATGATGTAGACCGCGACGAGCGCCACTGCGACCAGCACGGGCTGGCTTGCAAGCGAGTCCGCGAACGCGCGCGCGTTGCCCTGGAAGCTCCCCTGTATGTTGCTGGGCACGCCGAGTTCGCGCATGGCCTGCCCGACGATCTCCGTCCCACGCTGGATGGGAAGTCCCGGGCGCATCGAGAAGCTCAGCGTTACGGCCGGCGCCTGGCCCTGATGAGCGACCGCGCTGATCTGAACGCCGTGCTCGACACGCGTCACACTCGCCAACGGAACTTGCTGTCCGCCCGGCCCGGCAACAAACACTTTGGACAACGAAGAGGGATCCTCCTGGAGTCCCGGGTCGGCCTCCAGAACGACGTGGTAGGTGTAGGTGGAACCGTAGATGGGCGACACCAGACGCTGCCCGAAAGCATCGTACAGGGTCTGGTCGATGTCGTGCGGCGCCACCCGCAGACGCGCGGCCGCGTCGCGATCGATGACCAGCGTGGTCTGCAGTGCGCCGCTTTCGAGGTCGGTGGTCACGTCACGGAGCTCTGGGGACCGTTTCAGGTTTTCCACAAGCCGTCCGGCCCACGTCTCCAGCTCGCCGAGATCGGATCCGGTGAGGGTGTACTGATACTGCGCCTTGGAGATACGGCCGCCCACGCGCAGCTCCTGGACCGGGACCATGTAGAGGGCGACCCCTTGCACTTCGCGGGTCGCCCGGCGCAGGCGAGCGATGACCTGGTCCATGTCGAGCTTTCGCTCGGCCAGTGGCTTCAAGGCGATGAAGAGGCGCGCTTGGTTGGGAGCACCCCCGGATTGGCCCGTGAAGCTGCCCACCCTGGCCACGGCAGGATCCTTGAGCAGTACGCGCATGAGGTCCTGCACGCGCTGGCTCATGGCTTGGAACGAAACGGTGGTGGGCGCTTCGGCGATGGCGACGATGGTGCCAGTATCCTGTTGGGGGAAAAACCCCTTCGGCACTTCGATCCAGAGGACGGCGGTCGCGACGATGGTCGCGACCATCACCCCGAGCGTGAGACCACGATGGCGCAGCACGGCCAGAAGTGCGGTTTCATAGGCGGCGAGTAGTTTTCGGAACAGACGATCTCCGAGGAAGGGCTTCTCCGTCCCACGCTCACCACGGCCGAGATGCGCTCCCACGACGGGGATCAAGGTGAGCGAGACGACGGCGGAGACGGCGATGGCAAGCGCCACAGTGACGGCGAACTCCCGAAACAGTCGCCCGATTATGCCGCCCATGAACAGGAGGGGAATCAAGGCCGCGATGAGCGAGACACTGATTGACACCACCGTGAAACCGATCTGACGCGCGGCCTCGTGTGCCGCCCGGAGCGGCGGCTCGCCCTCCCCCATGCGGCGGCTGATCGCTTCCACCACCACGATAGCGTCGTCGACAATAAACCCGGTTGCGATGGTCAGTGCCATGAGCGACAGGTTGTCGAGACTGTACCCGAGCAGATACATCGCCCCGAACGTGCCGACAATGGAGAGCGGAACCGTGACGGCGGCCGCGAAGGTAGCCCAGAGCCGCCGCAGGAAGACGAACACCATTGCCACGATGAGCCCCATGCTGATCATGAGGGCGAGTTCGACCTCACGCACGCTGGCGCGGATCGTCTCGGTCCGATCGGTTAGTACGGACAGGTCGATGGCCGGCGGCAGCCAAGCCCGCAGCGTCGGCATCAGCGCATGGATGCGGTCCACCGTTTCGATGACGTTGCCGTCGGCCTCCTTGAATACGAATACCAACACCGCCCGCTGGTTGTTGAACCAACCCGCCGTGCGGACGTCCTCGACGCTGTCGACGATCGAGGCGACCGCATCGAGCCGGATCGGCGTTCCGTGGCGGGTGGCGACGGTGACGGACTTGTATTCGTCTGCCTTGTACATTTGGTCATTGACGCGGATCACATAAGATTCATCGGGCGCATCGATCCGCCCTTTCGGACCCGCGGCGTTGGCGGCACTCAATGCCGCCCGCACGTCCTCAAGACCCAGTCCCATGGACGCTAGGGCCGCCGGATTGACCCTCACCCGCACCGCCGGCTTTTCGGAGCCATTGACGGTGACCTGCGCGACGCCTTTCACCTGCGAGAGCTGCTGCGCCAGGATCGTCTCCGCCGCCTCGTAAACCTTACCAGGCGGAAGCGCCGTCGAGGTGAGCGCCAGGATCAGGACCGGCGCCGCTGACGGGTTGTTCTTGCGCCACGTCGGGGGGCGCGACATGCCCGCCGGAAGATCGGCCGACGCCGCGTTGATGGCAGCCTGCACGTCACGCGCGGCGGCGTCGATCGGGCGGCTCAGGTCGAACTGGGCGACGATAGTGGTGAGACCGAGGAGGCTCGTGCTGGTGAGCTCGGTGACGCTGGCGATCTGTCCGATGCGCCGCTCCAGCGGCGCGGCGACCGCCGTGGCCATTGTTTGGGGCTCGGCGCCCGGAAGAGCCGCCGTGACCATGATTGTCGGGTATTCGACCCGCGGCAGGGACGCGACCGGGAGAAAACGGAACGCGAGCGCGCCGCACAGGAACAGCGCGAGCATCAGCAGGCTGACGCCGACTGGACGCTTCAGGCACGTCGCAAAGAAGCCCACGACGAACTCCCGGTCAAATTTCCGCCTTCACTCCGCCTCCTTCAGGGTCGGCCTTATCCAACGACGAAGCTGCGCCTGCACCCGGTCGAGCATTACGTAGATCACTGGCGTCGTGTAGAGCGTCAGGAACTGGCTGAGAAGCAGGCCGCCGACGATGGCGATCCCGAGTGGACGGCGCAGCTCCGACCCGGGCCCGCTGCCGAGCGCAAGCGGGATCGCCCCGAGCAAAGCCGCCATCGTCGTCATCATGATCGGGCGGAAGCGCTTGAGCGAGGCATCGAAGATCGCTTGTCCGGGCCGCATCCCCTGGGTCCGCTCGGCATCAAGCGCGAAGTCGATCATCATGATGGCGTTCTTCTTGACGATGCCGATGAGCAGGATGATGGCGACCACCCCCATCAGCGACAGGTCGTTGCCGGTGACCATGAGCGCGATCAGCGCCCCGATGCCAGCCGACGGCAAGGTCGACAGAATCGTGATCGGATGAATGGTGCTCTCATAGAGCACCCCCAGCACGATGTAGACCGCGACCACCGCCGCCAGGATCAGCCAAGCCTCGCTAGAGAGAGAGGCTTGGAACTCGGCGGCCTCGCCGGCGAACGATCCGATCACGGATTCGGGCATGCCGATGGCCTGCTCGGCCTCGCGCACCGCTTGCACCGCCCAGCCGAGCGAGACGCCTGGGGCGGAATCAAATGAAAGCGTCACGGACGGGAACAAACCTTGGTGTGTGATGGCGAGCGGGGCGTTCCCGAGCCGGACGGTGGCGAAGCTTTCGAGCGGCACTTGGGCGTCGTGGGTCGACGGCACATAGAGGCGTCCCAGGTCCGCGGGGTCGAGCTGGAACTCCGGCGCCACCTCCAGGACCACGTGGTACTGATTTTGTTGTGTGTAGATAGTCGAGACTTGCCGCTGTCCGAAGGCGTCGTACAGCGTGTCGTCGATGGTCTGGGGAAGTACCCCGAGGCGCCCGGCCTTGTCGCGGTCGACGAGCACGTCGGCCGAGAGGCCGCCGGTCTGTTGGTCGCTCGCGACGTTCTGGAGCGCCGGCGTCGCGCGCAATCGTTCTAGCAGCCGGGGCGCCCATTCGGCGAGCTCCGCCGGATTCGCATCGACTAGGATGTATTGATATTGCGTGCGGCTTGCGCGCGTGCCGATCTGGATCTCGGGCGCAGGCTGCAGGTAAACCGCGAGCCCGCGCACAACAGCCATGGCCGCACGCAGCCGCCGCGCGATCTCGGCAGCCGTGGCGGTCCGCTGGGCGCGGCGTTTGAGCACGATGGTCATGCGACCGGTGTTCGGCGTCGAGTTGACCAGCCCGACGCCGACGAAGGAATCGACGCCGGCCACGTCCGGGTCGCCGAGGGCGATCTCGGCGGCCCTGGCCTGCAGCCGCACCATCCGGTGGAACGAGATCCAGGGCTCCGCGTCAGTGGTCACGACGATCACGCCCGTATCCTGAATAGGCAGGAAGCCCTTCGGCACGATCAGGTACAGGGCGATGGTCGCAACCAGCGTAGCCAATGCGACCGCAAGCGTTGCGACCTCCCGGCGCATTACCCAGACGAGGCTGCGCTCGTAGAGCGCGAGGCTCGCCGCGAACGCCCGCTCGCAGGAGTCGAGTAAGGGGTTGCTGCGCTGCTCCCGCTCCGGGCGCAGGAGGTGTGCGCACATCATCGGCGTCAGGGTCAGCGACACGATGGCCGAGACCACGATGGCAACTGACAGCGTCAGCGAGAATTCCCGGAAAAGTCGCCCAACGATGCCGTGCATGAACAGGAGCGGGATGAACACCGCGATCAGCGATACTGTGAGCGAGACGATGGTGAACCCGATCTGGCGGGCGCCCTTGTAGGCGGCTTCCAGCGGCGCATCGCCAGCCTCGATATGGCGCACGATGTTCTCGATCATGACAATAGCGTCGTCCACTAGAAACCCGGTCGCGATAGTGAGCGCCATCAGGGACAGGTTGTCGAAGCTGAACCCCGCCAGGTACATGACGCCGAAGGTGCCAATGATCGATAACGGCATCGCGACGCTCGGGATCACCGTCGCCCAGAAACGACGAAGGAACAGGAAGATCACAAGGACGACGAGCCCCACAGTGAGCACCAGCGTGAACTCGACGTCGGCGATGCTGGCCCGGATGGTCTCCGTGCGATCGCTCAGGATCGAGAGCCGGATATCCGACGGCAGGGCCGCCCGCAGCCGCGGCAGCAGTTCCAGAACCCGATCGACCGTCTCGATGATGTTGGCCCCGGGCTGGCGCTGGACATCGAGGATGACGGCAGGCCGGCCGTTGAACCAGGCGCCGACTTTCGCGTTCTCGGCACCCCCCACGGCGGTGCCGACGTCGCGGACCCGGACCGGGGCGCCGTTACGATAGGCGAGAATCACGTTCGCATAAGCTTCCGGCGCCAGAATCTGGTCGTTGGCGCCGATCATGAATGCCTGATGCGGCCCGTCGAAGCTACCCTTCGGCTGATCGACATTGGTGCGCGCCAAGACCGTGCGAGCCTCTTCCAGGCTCAGCCCGTAGGCCGCGAGCTGGATGGGGTTGAGCTGGATTCGCACCGCCGGCTTCTGCCTACCCTGGACCATCACGGCCCCGACCCCGGTCACCTCGCTGAGCTTCTGCGCCAGAACGGTGTCGGCGACGTCGTTGACGTTGGTGATCGGGAGCGCGTCGGACGTAAGGGCGAGAATCAGGATCGGCTGATCCGCCGGGTTCACCTTTTTGTAGATCGGCGGATAAGGAAGGTTGGTGGGCAGAGAGGCCCCAGCCGCGTTGATGGCTGCCTGCACGTCCTGCCCGACCGAGTCGATATCTCGATCGAGGACGAATTGCATCGTGATCACGCTCATGCCGAACGAACTCGTTGAGGTCATGAGCGTGAGGCCCGCGATCTGTCCGAGCTGCTGCTCCAGCGGCGTCGTAACGAGCGAGGCCATAGTGTCCGGTCCTGCGCCCGGAAGTTGCGTGGAGACCTGGATGCTCGGGAAGTCGATCTCGGGCAGCGAGGAGACCGGGAGCAGGCGGAAACCAAGCCAACCCACTAGGAGCACGGCGATGCTGAGCAGCGAGGTGGCGACGGGACGGCTGATAAACGGTGCGGATACGCTCATGGCCGTTGACGCTGCCCCGGCGCGGGCGGAGTTCCAGCCGACAGGCCTATGGTCGAGGGGATCTGCGAGACGTCGGCGCCGGGCTCTGACACGGCCTCCGTCGGGATCACGCTCGCTCCGGGCCGGAGTTGCTCCTGGCTCGTGACCACGACCCTCTGCCCCGGTTCGAGGCCGGTTTCGACAAGCGCGATACCGCCGTCGATCTGGCCGACCCGGACCGGGCGCAATTCGACCCTGTCTTCCGGATCCACCACATAGGCGAAGGTCCCGCTGCCGTTCCGCTGGATGGCCGCAGCCGGCACGATGTTTCCGTCCCTGTAAGTATCATGGCGGACGCGAACGTTGACGAATTGCCCCGGCCACAGCTTGCGCTCGGGATTGGCGAAGGTAGCCTTAAGCCTGATAGTGCCGGTCTGGACGTCGATGCGGTTGTCCACGACCGAGAGCGAGCCCTCTTCCCACACCGTCTTCCCGTCCGCATCGAGCGCGGCCACCTGGACCTCGCCTTTGGCCATCGCCTGGTTGACCGTCACGAGATGTTGCTGCGGCAGCGAGAAGGCCACCGAGATGGGCTGCAGCTGCGTGACCACGACAATGCCGCTTGCCTCGCCTGCGCGAACATAATTCCCCGCGTCGATCAGGCGAACGCTGGTGCGCCCGGAAATCGGGGACCTGATGGTGGTGTAGTCGAGTTCCAGGGCGGCGGCATCGATGTTGGCCTGATCGACCTGCAGAGCCGCTTCCAACTGACGCACCAGCGCCCGCTGAGTGTCGACGCTCTGCTGGGTCGCAAATTGGCCAAGCCTAACGAAGCGCTCCAGATCGAGCTTGACGTTGGCAAGCTGCGCCTCGTCCTTGGCCTTCATGCCTTGCGCTTGCGTGAGCTTGGCCTGGTAGCGGCGCTGATCGATCTGGGCCAGTACGTCGCCGGCCTTGACGTCCTGCCCTTCCGTAAACGTAACCTTCTCGAGCTGACCGTCGACCTGGGCCCGCACGGTCACGGTATTGAAGGCTTGGACGGTCCCGATGCCGTCCACATGGACTGGCACGTCCTTCCGGACAACCGGGGCCGTAATGACCGCTACCGGGCCATTGAGGCGATGACGCCCCCGTCCACCGCCGCCCCCGGTCCCGCCTCCGCCGCCCCTTTGGTATACGGACACATCGTCATCGCGTGATTGGGAAGCCCCCGCCAGGTCATACGCGTACCACCCGGCCGACGCGGCCATGATCAGCACGATGCCCCCTGCACGGACTGCGTCCAGCATGGCGTTCACCAATCTGAGCTATGATACTCGGCGCTGAGAAGGTTGACAATAAACCGCTTCGCGCGAAGGCGTTTTCTTTAGCGTGCCAGAAAGGCGGACTTTCTCATTAAGGAGGTCTCCCATGCGTCGTTTCTGCAGCATGGCAGGATAGGATCAGGAGTGCTGTTCCTGCAGTTCGGCCTCGGCGCATCGAGGCCGCTTGCAGTCCGAGCGGCCTGCAACGCCGAGCGCGGTCAACACGCAGGTCCAATATCCGAGCGCGGTCCGGGTTGGCGCTGGGACTGACACGGGCGCTTCGCGAGTCACCGACGCCCCTGCGGCGGGGAGAGCTCCGTTGCCGCCGAATGCCGAGCCGACGGCGTGAACGCCATGTAGAGCGTCCCGAAAAGCATCGCGGACGCGAGAACGCTGGCGAGCGCCTTCTTGGCGGGTGAAGCGCCCGACGGCCGCACCAGCGGGATCGACCACAGGAAGACCACGACGGCGTATCCGACGCCAATGGGCACGGCATTCCTGACGAGGAATGAGACGGGCGTGTCGGGGTCGCCCTTCGAGATCGCCATGCCGGCGTAGACCGCGAGCGCGGTAGTCGAGAGCGACAGAACCTGCACGCCGAACCGTGCGCCCGGGCGGGTGCCGCCCAATCCGGTGCCAGTGAAGCGCAGGGCCAACCAGTAGAATTCCTCCGCCAAGAGGACCACGGCCAAGCCCGCACCTCCGAAAAGTGCCGG
This sequence comes from Bradyrhizobium erythrophlei, assembly GCA_900129675.1. Classification (GTDB taxonomy): domain Bacteria; phylum Pseudomonadota; class Alphaproteobacteria; order Rhizobiales; family Xanthobacteraceae; genus Bradyrhizobium; species Bradyrhizobium erythrophlei_A. The sequence goes on from FSRD01000001.1 coordinate 7,786,081, forward strand.
TCTTGGAATGCGTTGGACGAGAGATTGCACGTCTACTTGGTCGCCTGCCGCCCAAGCCGCCAGGGCGAGGAGTACGAGGACCGCCAAAAGCCCACCGACCACGGCGTACCGTCCCCTTGCCGCGCGGGAGTTGCCGCTGTCGACCACTGCGCTCCCGCTCGCGCCGGTGGCGATCGCCTCCTTGGCTTGGGTATAGATCTCCAAGGTCGGCACCGGCCGCCAGCGCTGGGCCTGTGCGTCGAAGAACAAGCACCTATCATCGATCGCTGCCGATCGGATCGCCGCGATCCAATCGGCGATACCAATAACGTTCCGCTCGACCCCGTCGGGGCCGATCACACGATAGGAGGCTCCTGCCTCTTGCTCGAAACGGGCGATCGCCACGGCTTCTCTTCCACTCGCAAGAATTGCCCACTCGCCAGATACATTCGGGAGCAGCGCCGCGCATTGTGACGCCGAGAGCATTTTCCGGCGAGTGGAATGCGCGCTAGCTTTAGCCAAAGTTAAGCGGCATGATGTTCAAAAATATTCGCGGCGAGATCAGCGATGGAACACGTATTCGACGGTGTTGCGTCAGATTTTGCTCCTGAATCCTCAACCTGGCGCAGCCTCAAAGCCAACACGTTGAGGTTGTGTGCCGCCCTGTTCGTGCTGGTCCTCTCGACGCTTGGCAACGCGCCTCAGGCACAAAACGGCAAAATCCTTGTCTTCGCAGCCGCGAGTCTCAAGACCGCCCTCGATGAGATCAATGCCCAGTGGCAAGGGCGGACCGGTAAGCGCGCTACGGTCTCATATGCGGCGAGTTCGGCGCTCGCCAAGCAGATCGAGCAGGGAGCGCCAGCTGACATCTTCATCTCCGCGGATCTCGACTGGATGCAATATCTGGCCGAGCGCAAACTCGTCAGGCCGGAAACGCGGTCAGACCTCCTTTCCAACCGCTTGGTACTCATCGCTCCAAAGGGAGCTAATCTGCGGGTCGAAATAAAACAAGGGTTCCCGCTCGCCTCCCTTCTTGGACAGGGTCATCTCGCATTGGCTAACACGGACGCGGTCCCGGCTGGAAAATACGCCAAGGCGGCACTCAACGCGCTCGGCGTTTGGGAGCAGGTCAAGGGTCGCATTGCACAAGCCGAAAACGTGCGCACCGCACTCCTGCTGGTCTCCCGAGGCGAAGCGCCGCTCGGCATCGTTTACGAGTCGGATGCGGTCGCCGACCCGAGCGTTGTGACGGTCGGGACATTGCCCGAGGCAACGCACCCCCGCATTATCTACCCCATCGCAGAGACAAGCGGCTCGACAAGCCCGGACGCGAGAAGTTTCCTCGACGAGCTCAAATCGCCGCAAGCGCGCACTATTTTTGAGAAACAGGGCTTCACGATGCTGAACTGAGGCGCCCGTGCCCACCTTGACACCTGAGGAAATGACTGCGGTCAGACTGAGCTTAAGGGTCGCGCTCTGGGCTACAGTCGCGAGCCTGGCGCCAGGGCTGCTCATCGCCATGCTGCTGTCCCGGGCCAAGTTCTGGGGCAGGTCGATCCTAAATGGCATAGTGTTCCTGCCGCTGGTGCTCCCGCCCGTCGTTACCGGATTCATCCTACTCCTCCTGTTCGGCCGCCGCGGGCCGATCGGCGCCTTCCTGGCTGACACGTTCGGGATCGTGTTCGCGTTCCGGTGGACCGGCGCGGCCCTCGCCAGCGCCGTGATGGGATTCCCGCTCCTGGTGCGCGCGATGCAGCTGTCCATCGATGCGGTCGACCGTGGACTCGAGGACGCGGCGAGCACACTCGGTGCCCATCCCGTTTGGGTTTTCCTGACAGTCACGCTGCCGCTCATGTTGCCGGGCATCATCGCCGGCACCATCCTCTCGTTCGCGCGCGCCATGGGAGAGTTCGGCGCGACCATCACCTTCGTGTCCAACATCCCGGGTGAAACCCAGACGCTTCCTTCTGCCATCTACACATTCACGCAGATACCCGGAGGCGAACCGGCGGCGTTTCGGCTCACTGCGATTGCGGTCGCCGTCTCCATGTTCGCCCTCCTCGTTTCGGAAGCAATCGGGCGCGTGGTTGGGCGCCGGATCGGAGTCGAGGCATGATCACGGTCGATGTGCAGCATCGGCTCGGGTCGATCGAGCTCGAAGCCCAATTCGTCAGCGACGGGGGCGTCACGGCGCTGTTCGGACGATCCGGGGCGGGCAAGACATCGCTCGTCAACATCATCTGCGGCCTCATCCGTCCTGACCGGGCTCACATCTCGCTTGACGGCGACATCCTCGTCGACACCAAGCAGCGCATCTTCGTACCGAAGCATCGCCGCCGCATCGGTTACATCTTTCAGGAAGGACGCCTCTTCCCGCATCTCACCGTGCGCCAGAACCTGCTCTATGGTTGGTGGTTCACGCCCGCTGCCAAGCGCTTCGGCGATGTGGACCAAGTGGTCGAACTGCTCGGTATCGGACATCTGCTCGGCCGCCGTCCGGGCCTTCTCTCTGGCGGCGAGAAGCAACGAGTGGCCATAGGCCGGGCGCTGCTGGCCTCGCCCAAACTGTTGCTAATGGATGAGCCGCTTGCGTCCCTCGACGATGCGCGCAAGGACGAGATCCTGCCTTATCTGGAACGTCTCCGCGACGAGATCAGGGTGCCCATCATCTACGTCAGCCATTCGGTCCCGGAGGTCACGCGTCTCGCGACCACCATTGTCGTGATGGTGAATGGCCGTATCGCAGCGGCGGGCCCCACCTCTGAGGTCATGGCGCGCCTGGATCTGACGCCGTTCGCCGACCTCGAAGCTGGCGCGGTCCTCGAAGCGGAGATCCTAAGCCACGACGAGTCATTCGGCCTCACGACGCTGCGCCTCGGCGGGGGCGAGCTCCGCGTGCCCCGGCTCGACGAGCGCCAACTCGGCACCAAGGTACGTGTTCATATCCGCGCGCGAGACGTGATGATCAGCACGCGGGCACCTGAGGGTCTCAGCGCGCTCAACGTGTTGCGCGGCGTGGTGGCCGAACTCGGTCCTTGCGACGGGCCCATCCTGGACCTGCGCCTCGACTGCGGTGGCGAGGCCATCCTGGCGCGTCTGACTCGGCGGTCCGTGGAAACCCTGGGTCTTGCCGAGGGGACGCCGGTCTACGCAGTGATCAAAACCGTCGGCTTTGATCGCCAGACGCTCGGTGCCGCGTATCGCCGGCCGAACGCGGCCGACATCACGACCGTTCCAATTTGAAGAACCGGACGATGGGCGGTCAGTGCTTGGCCATCCGACCCACCGGATGACAGATTCTATTGCCAAGTGTGGACTGGACAACTCATGAAACTGAGAGCCGCCGCTGGCGCGGCAACGGCCGTGGATGCCACCATGCACACTCCGCTGTCATGGCGGACGAGCCTTCGTATTGCCCTGTTCGTGTGGTTGGAATTTCAGCGGAAGCGTTCCCCGGCTGACACGCAGCATGGCGTCGCGAGTAGCGCCATGAGGAAGGCGAACCGATGTCCACACCTGGCTTTCGGAGCGCACTGGCGGCGACATTGGTATTCGCGCTGGCGACTCTGACTGCCCTCCCCGCCGCTACACAGGTCCGCGCCACACTGAAAGGCCACACACTGGCCCTCGCCTCCGTCGACTATTCACCCGACGGCCACTACCTCGCGACGGGAAGCTACGACAGGACCGCGAAGATCTGGGATGCGGCCACCGGCACCGAGGTTGCCACCCTGCGCGGTCACCAGGGGACGGTCGAGGCGGTTCGTTTCTCACCCGATGGCAAAATCCTGGCGACGGGCAGCTATGACGGAACGGTGCGACTTTGGGACTGGGTTTCAGGGCACGAGCTGGCCGTACTCAGCGGCCATGCCAATATGATTCGCTCCCTGGCCTTCGCCCCCGACGGGAAAACGATCGCGTCCGGCAGCCACGACAACACCATCAAGTTGTGGGACGTGGCCTCTCGCAAGGAGCGCGCCACTCTGAGGCATGACGGGGCCGTGCGGTCCCTGGCGTTCAGCCATGACAGCAAGATTCTCGCCTCCGGCAGCAATGATTACACCGCAAAATTGTGGGACGTTGCCACGGGTCATGAACTCGCCACGCTGCGAGGCCACGAGCATGGCATCCGCGGCATCGCGTTCTCGCCGGATGACAAGATGCTTGTCACCGGCAGCATGGATACGACCGTGCGGCTCTGGGACGTGGCCGAGCGGAAAGAGAAGGCCACTCTTGAGGGCACCGCAAGCGAGATCCTCTGCGTCGCCGTTTCGCCCGACGGCAAGCTGGTGGCGGCCGGGAGCGTCGACAACTCTCTGAGGATCTGGGACATCGCGACCGGTGAAGAGGTTGTCGTACGATGGAGCGGGGTCGGGGACCGGGTCCGCGGCATCGCCTTCTCGCCCGACGGCAAGACCTTGGCCATAGCGACGATGGATTATCTTGCCAAGCTTTGGGACATCGACCAACTCCGGAAAGACGGCGTCGAGCCCGCCCCGGAAGATGCCGCGGGCAAGGGCGAGGAACGGGTCTCGCTCAGGGGACACAAATCATTTGTCACCGCCGTGGCGTTTACGCCCGATGACAAGATCTTGGCCTCGGCAAGCCATGACAAGACTGCCAAGCTATGGGATGTTGCGAGCGGCAAGGAGCTGATGACCCTGGCCGGCCACCAGGGCGCTATCGTCACCATCACCTTCTCGCCCGACGGCAAGACTCTGATGACGGGCTCCTACGATCGTACAGCGAGGCTCTGGGAGGTCCAGTCCGGCAAGGAGATCGCAACGCTGCGGGGGCATACCAACATCATCCGCGCCGTGGCTTACGCGCCGGACGGCAAGAGGGCGGTCTCGGGGGGGTACGATGAAACGATCAAGCTCTGGGACATGGCCGGCAATCGGGAGATCGCCACTCTAAGGGGCCATACGGGCGGCGTGAAGGCGCTGGCCTACTCGCCCGACAGCCGGCTTGTTGCCTCCGGTAGCATAGACGGCACTATCAAGCTTTGGGACGTGCCCTCGACCAGAGAGGTCGCCACCATCGACGTACATACTGGGCCGGTTCACTCGGTGGCGTTCTCGCCCGACGGCACGATGCTGGCATCCGCCGGTGCCGCCAAGGACGTGCAGCTCTTCGACGCCAACACACGCAAGGAGTTGGAGCCGTTCAAAGGCCACATTGCCTGGGTCCGCTTCTGCGCTTTCTCGCCTGACGGAAAGACGCTAGCATCGGTTGGCCTCGACAGCACGGTGCGCCTCTGGGACGTGGCCACCCGCAGGCAGACGGCCGCGCTCAAGGGACACCTGCGCCGCATACATTTTGTGACCTTCTCCCATGACGGGACGATGGTGGCGACCGCCGGCATGGACGGCACCGTAAAGCTTTGGGATACGCCGAAAGGCGCTCCCACACCTCTTGTGGGCAGCACCGGGCAGCAATAGGGCCGGTATCCACGGATGAGCAGGAGAGCTTGATGGCTAACGAAGGTCTCGATCGCATGACCTGGTCGCTGATGAGCGGCAGCGCCACTGACGAGCAGGAAATGGCCCGGCTCGACACACAGCCGGTGATCCAGATCCTGCCGGATGCCAATGTGATCAAGGTCGGGGGGCAGAGCTTCATCGATCGCGGGCGCGAGGCGGTGTTTCCGCTGATCGACGAGATCGTCGAGAACCTGCCCAAGCACAAGATGATCATCGGGACCGGGGCCGGCACCCGCGCCCGCCATGCCTATAGCGTGGGGCTCGACCTTGGCATGCCGACCGGCGTCCTGAGCGTGCTCGGCTTCTTCGTCAGCATCCAAAACGCCAAAATGATACACTATCTGTTGGCCAAGCATGGGATCCCCCTCATCGAGCCGGCGCAATTCGCCCAGATGCCGCTCTACCTCGCCGAGCGCCACGCGTGTGTTTGCGTAGGCATGCCCCCTTACGCATATTGGCAGCCGAACCCGGAGATCGGCCGCATCCCCCCACATCGGACAGACGCGGGCTGCTACGTTATCAGCGAGACCTTGGGCGCCCGCTCGATGATCTACGTCAAGGACGAAGAGGGCCTCTACACGGCAGACCCAAAAAAGGACCCGAAGGCCAAGTTCATCCCCAAGATCACCGTCGACGAGCTCCTGGAACTCGACTTGGCCGACGTGGTGCTGGAGCGGACGGTGTTCCAGCTCATGAAGAACGCCAAGAACCGTCGCTCGGTGCAAGTCATCAACGGCCTGAAGAAGGGCAACCTGACCCGCGCGCTCAACGGCGAGCCGGTCGGCACCGTGATCACCGCTTGAACGAGGTCGCCATGAACGAACAAGCTCCCGCAGCCCGCGAAATCCCGGTCGACAAGCGCCACCACGTCGAGTCGATGCTGATGCGTGAGAGCCTGCTCGACAAGCAGGTCATGTCGTCCACCGAAACCCCCGTCGTCCCAATGCTGCGATTCTGCCACGTCGTGAAGATCGGCGGGCGCTCAATCATCGACCATGGCAAGAAGGCCGTCTACCCGCTCGTCGACGCGATCAGAGACGCGCTCGGCAATTTCAAGCTGGTGATCGGAACCGGCGGAGGGATGCGCAGCCGCCACGTGACCTCTATCGGTATTGATCTCGGCATGCCGACCGGCGTGCTGGCTCAGCTGTGCATCATCGATGCCCTCGGCAACGCCCACCTCCTCGGCACACTGCTGGCGCCGCAAGGCGTGGTTGCCATTCCGCCGGAGATTCTCGGGCACATGCTGCCCTTCTTCATCAAGTCGGCACCGGGTGTGATCTGCAACGGCGACCCGCCGTTCTCGATTTGGGAGCATACGCCCCGCTTTGGGCGCATCCCGCCCCACCGCACCGACGCCGGCACCTTCCTGCTCGCCGAGTGCTACGGTTGCGCCACCCACACCCTGATCAAGGACGTGGACGGGCTCTACGACGCCGACCCGAAGGTCAACTCCAACGCCGAGTTCATCAAGGAGATCACCGTGTCCGAGCTGAGGGCGCGCAACCTGCAGACGCTTCCGTTCGACCGGGTCATGATCGACCTCCTGGCCAACGCGCGGCAGCTGAAACAATTCCAGATCATCAACGGGCTGCGGCCTGAGCTTCTGGACCGGGCGCTGCGCGGCGAGCATGTCGGCACGATCGTCCGCAAGGACTGATCCGTCCGGGAGCGTGGCGAGAGATCTGGCGGAGCGAGACAGACGGCCCTCGCCGAGCCTATCGGTGCCAGGTCGCGCTTCTTTGGCCAAGCGAAGAGGTCCGCCGTCCCAAGGGTGGAAGACGTTCCTCCGCAATCACGCCGACGGCATCGCCGCGAAGGATCTGTTCGTCGTGCCGACAATCTCGTTCCGTCTGCTTTATGGTTTGTTGATCATGGGGCATGGCACACGACAGGTCACATGGTTCGGAGTAACAACGCATCCGACCGCGGAATGGATCGCAAACCAGATAACGGAAGCCTGCGGTTGGGACCAGGCCCCCCACTATCTGATCCAATCGCGATGGAGCGCATGGTGAAGCTTTCATCCGACGACTTCGATCAATGGGCATTCGCGATCAGCCGACCTCTCCGCGCTCCCCTTGGCAAAATGGATATGCTGAAAGGCTGATCGGTTCGATCCGCAGGGAATACCTTGACCACGTTGTTGTGTTCAGCGAGCGCCACTCCGTCACCTACTGCTGTCGTACATGAAATATTACAATCCTGTTTCATAACACCCATCTGTCTATGTGATTGGAGAGAAGAGGTTTTGCTGATCTGGATGCGATCCCGCGGGGTGATTTGGGTTCTGCCTCGCGCGATGAACGACGCGCTGAGCCGCCGGTTCGCCGAGCGTTGATCGGCGGAAGATCCACGGACCATCCGGCAGAGGATGACCCGCTTCGATTTCGCCCGCTTCGGCGGCGAGCCTAAGCGTCTTCGGTGCAATGCCGAGCAAACCCGCCGCCTTGTTCAGATTAAGCCATGGCTCGTTCCCATCTGGCGCCGGCCGAAAGACCGGGATCTTATGATGCGACCTGAGCGCGCTGACCCGCTCCCGTGTCCAGCGATTGCCGTGGCCGGTCACCAGGCCGTTCCGGTTGAGGATGCCTGCGATGAGATCATCATTGGCGGTGAGAACCAATTGGCGGACGGCGGCGAGAATGTCGGCGGAGATACTGTTGCGCTGTCCGCGGCGACGCCTCGGCAGGCGCAGTTCGGTATGAACGCCGCCAATCCAATGGGTCAGGAGAACGATCTCTGACGCTTCGTCATCGATATCGGCGACCACCTCGTGGATGACGGTGCGCACGATTCGCTTCTTGAGCCTCGCGTCGGTCGACGGCGCCGACCAGACAGCCTTGAGATCAGCGGCCAGCGCGGCGACGTGGACTGGCGACAATGATGGTTGCGATGTCGAGGCATCATGTGCGGCAATCCTGGTCTCGATCTCGCCTACACGTGTGAGCGCGCTGTTCCATCGCAACTCCAGTTCCGCCGCGATCAGCCGGTTTTGCGGATCGATGGCGTCGTACTGGCGGAATGCCCGATCGGCGCGGTAGCGCGCCGCCTCGAGGTCGCGCACCAGCGCCTCACGAACCTGATCGCGGCGGCTGGCTGCTTGGGCTTCGGCCTCGACGGCCGCAGCTTTCGCTGCCGGTTCGACAACCCGCAGAAGAGCTTCCTCGATGGCGTCGTCGACACGCAATCCTCCGAATGCGATGCAGCGGGGCTTTCACATTCGCGAGATAGCGCTCGCCGCCTTCGCCGGTGTCGAGGGCCTTGCGCAACGCCGTGATATGGACCCGAAGGGCGACCCCTTCGACGAAAATCCCGGGCCAAACCTTGGCGATCAGCTCCCTTTGGCCGACCACTTCGCCCGCATGCTGCGCTAGAACGAGCAGGATATCGAACGCACGGCTGCCAAGCTTGATCGTCTCATCGGCCTTCTTGAGAACGCGCTCTGAGGGAAACAACCGAAACGGCCCGAAGGAGACGACCTCCTGGGTGCGAGGCCCGCTCGTTGGAATAGCAGTCTGCAAGGCAAATTCTTCTTTGAATTCGGTGCCGATGACCGCCGCTAGTCCATCGATGTAAGCCACCGGGCTTCGAACCGTCAAGCTGAGTCTGATCGGCGGTATTCGGTGCCGATAAACGATTGAACTTTTAGGGTATTTGGCCCGGCACCCGAGGTACGGTGCAAGAGCACGCGCCGCGCGCACATCGAGCGCATTTCGTACAAACCGCGCGCGGCCCTTCCAGCGCGGACGGCAGTTCCGCTCGAAAACCAAAAGCGCGGCTACGCCGCCTTGATCAAGTCCGCCGCCTTCTCGGCAATCATGATGGTCGGCGCATTGGTGTTGCCGCCGACCAGCGTCGGCATGACCGAGGCGTCGACGATCCGAAGTCCCTGCAGTCCGCGCACGCGCAGCTTCGGGTCCACCACGGCCGTGTCATCGACACCCATCTTGCAGGTGCCCACAGGGTGATAGATCGTATCGGCCTTGTTGCGGATGTGGTTCATCAGCGCCTCGTCAGAGGTGATCCCGGCGGCGAAGAGATCCTTGTCGCGGTATTTCGCCAATGCCGGCGCCTGCACGATCCGCCGCACGAGCTTGACGCCCTTCAGCATGATCTCGGCGTCGCGCTCGTCGGACAGAAAGCGCGGATCAATGCGCGGCGGCGCCAGGGGATCGCTGCTGGTCAAACCGACCTCGCCGCGCGAATAGGGCCTCAGTTGGCAGACGCGGCAGGAGAAGCCATAGCCAAAATGCACCTTGCGCATATGGTCCTCGAGTTTGGCGATGATGAAATGCAACTGAAGATCGGGTCGATCGAGGCCGGGATCTGATTTCAGGAAGGCTCCGCCTTCCGAACCGGGCGAGGAGAAAAGGCCGGTTCCGTCCCTGCGCCATTGAAACATGCTGCGAGCCAGCTTGATCACGCCGCCCGGGCTGAGACCGAACAGGTCGGTCTCTTTCGATGAATAGCATGTGATGCAATCGAGATGATCCCGCAGGTTCTTGCCGACCCCCTTGAGCTGGTGCACGACGCTGATTCCGTGCCGCCTGAGTTCATCCGCGGGACCGACACCGGAGAGCAGCAGAAGCTGTGGCGAGCCGAATGTCCCGCCGCAAAGGATCACCTCGCGCGAGGCCTCGGCGGCCTTATCGCGCCCGTCGCGGCGGTAGCGCAGGCCGGTCGCGCGCTTGCCGTCGAACACGATCCCGGTTACCTGCGCGTTCGTAATGACCGTGAGGTTCGGACGGTTCATCACGGGATGCAGATAGGCGGCTGCCGTCGAGCAGCGTTCGCCGTTCCTGTCGTCGCCCCAGAACTGGGTGACCTGATAGAGCCCAGCACCCTCCTGTTCCGGTCCATTGAAATCGTTATTGCGACGGATCTGGTTTTCCGCGCAGGCTTCGACAAAAGCTGACGCGATCGGCCGCGGGCTGCGCTGGTTGGCGACGCGCAGCGGGCCGTCACCGCCATGAAAATCATCGGCGCCGCGCTCGTTACCTTCCGCGCGTTTGAAGTAAGGCAGGACCTCCTTCCACGACCAGCCCTCGCATCCAAGCGCTGCCCAGTCGTCATAGTCGGTGTGATGGCCGCGGATATAGATCATGCCGTTGATCGCACTCGATCCGCCCAGCGCCTTGCCGCGCGGCTGGTAGCCGCGGCGTCCGTTGAGCCCAGGCTGCGGCACTGTCTCGAAGGCCCAGTTGTTGATTTTCGGCTTGCCCGACAGCATTGCCGCCACGCCGATCGGCGCCCTGACGACAACACCTCTACCCTCGCCGCCGGCCTCGATCAGGCAGACGGTGATCTTGGGATCTTCCGAAAGGCGAGCCGCGAGGGTCGCGCCGGCGGAGCCGCCGCCTGCGAGGACATAATCGTATGCCATGCGAGTCCCTTGAAGCTCCAAGGACCTATGAAGCGACGGGAATGTTAGAATCGGACCACCAGTAGCCCTCGGGCGGACAGCGCGCAATGTCCGAGTTGGGTCAAGAGCGGTCATATGCACCTGCTCCGTCGCCGCTCTCAGCCTCTCCCTGGTTCGCCCAGTCGAGACCGCGTTCCCGCGGACTTACTATCTGCGGGCCATGGTGCTTCATCAAGCAAGTTCGATAGACCGCTCTTTAAGCTCAGCGCCAAAACTCCCCGCTCAAAGGAGGCCCTTTTGGGCGCCGACACAGGGTCCCAATCCAACGCCGATTGACACTCGAACAAGCCAGCATGGCGACCGCGCACGCTGCACACATCAGTTACACGAACAAGCACACCTCGTTGATATCCGGACGCGGCAGACGCTCAAACGAGCCCGCCGGATCGCCATAGCCGATGGCACAGATAAAGTTTGATTTGATCTGGCCACCGGGGAAGAATTCCCGATCGACAGCCTCATTGTCGAACCCAGACATCGGTCCGCAGTCGAGCCCGATGGCCCGCGCCGCCATGATAAAGTAAGCGCCCTGCAGGCTGCTGTTGCGGAAGGCTGTTGTTTCGGCAAAACCGGGCTTGTCGATAAACCAGGATCTGGCATCAGCGTGTGGAAACAGGCGCGGCAGCCAGTCGTACAACCTGGTGTCGTAACCGAGGATCGCCGTCACCGGCGCGTCTGTCACCTTTTGCCGGTTACCCTCGAGGACGAGGGGCTTTAGTCGCTCCTTCGCCGCCAAGGTCATCACGAACACGATGCGCACGGGGAAGCAGTTCGCGCTGGTCGGACCCCAGCGCATCAGATCGTACACGGCAGCGAGTTGCTCACGCGAAACCGGCTTATCGAACCACTTGTTTTGGGTACGCGCCTTACGAAAGATCGTATCAAGCGCGGAATCATCGAGCGGCGTCACCATAAGATGCCTCCTCGCTCTTAAAGCTATCCCTTTATTTAAGTTGCAGCACTACTCGTCGAGACGTCACGCGCCGCGATACACGCCAAAGTACGGGACTTCGCTAGGCGGCGGCGTGTATCCTGCGTCCTTGGCCTTCTTGAGAGCCTCAAGCCCTTCGTCGAAGGTCACGAGCGGCGTGGTCTTGACGCTCTTAACCGCCCCACCAGCTGAGATCGCCATCGACAGCGCCGTGGCGCTCACATTGTCCGGCAGCTGACAGATCACCAGCACGTCGTAATCGCCGAACGTCAGCCAGCCGTCGACGACACTGCCGCCGAGCCGTTGAACAACGGGTTTGACGGCCTCCATGCGGTTCTGAGGATCTTTGAGCAGGGCTGCCCACCCGACAGGGGCGTAAGCCGTCTGCAAGACATAAAGAGCCATGGAGGGTCTCCTTTCAGAGTTTGCCGCCCCCTTGCTCACGCGCAAAACGCATTGCCGCGTTCGGATATCTTTGTTCCCCTCACAACGGCAAGCTCACGGCACCAGTGTTGATATTGAAAATAGTGTAGCACTTCGCGCCGCTCCCGTGAGTGGCACGCTCGAAACGAGAAGCCATCGTAATCGACAAAACAGTTATTGCGCCCACGCCGCGCTGGGATGAGATCTCGAACGGCCGCTTTGGGTCAATCGCGTCGTTTTGACCGTCCGCCGATGACTTCCGGTCTACTCCGGGGAACGGACATCGTCAGAGCCGGTCGGCATGTCTCAAAAGTGCCAACAGCGGAAGCCACCGGCGGCAGCGCGCCAGAGCTTATTGAAGCAATAGCGCACAACTTTTTAGTCGCTCACTTTGAATCTACGGGCGGCCCATCTGGATCAATCAGCGCCAAGATGATCCAGCGGGCCTCGATGGCTGGCTTGGCGATACCTTCAACCTCCACTACCGTGTCCCAGGCCGACTGGATGGACACCGCGCGCTCGGTTAGTCCAACGAGACGGAATTTGCCACGCACCCTGGCTCCAGACTTCACCGGGCTCAAGAAACGAACACGCTCGAACCCGTAGTTGACACCCATTCGTGTCCGCTCGACACCGGGCATCGCATCGAAAGCGAGCGCCGAAAGCAGTGATAGGGTCAGAAATCCATGTGCAATGGTTCCGCCGAAGGGCGTTTCGCTTTCGGCTCGTTGGCGGTCGATATGGATGAATTGGTGATCGTGGGTGGCATCGGCGAACGTGTCGATCATCGACTGATCGACCAGCAGCCAATCCGACACCTGCTCGGGGCCGTTGAGCAGCTGACGGTACGCTGTCAGTGAAATCAGCTTTCGGCGGATAGCTTCGAGCTCAGCGGCTCTCTTCACTTCTGACACCTTCGACCTTGGCAATTGTTGATATGCTCCCTAGCCGTTTTAAACGAGCCCGCCGCGTCGCACCAGTAAGACAGGTTTCGGCGCGGACGACCCTCATGGCGGCGCAGTGTCTATCGAAGTGAAGTCGGCTAATGGGTCAAACTCAGAAGTCCGGATGCTCAACCCGGAGGTCGGCTTCACCCTCAATAACGGACATCATCGGCCAAGCCTATGAGGTCCGAAAGCCACCGCGCGCGGCTAAGGAAGCCCACCGATGCGTTGGGCCGCCTCGCCGCTACGATTCCGCCACGGGATCGCGCCCGCTCACCAGCGGCCCGCGCGCCGCGTCTGCCGGAGTATTTGATCCGCTCTTTCGGGTCGTAGCAGTTCTTCCAGGCTGGGTCGGCTTCTTCTTGCTCGACGTCGACCGCTTGAGCTTGCCCGTGATGTCGTCCGCGATCTTCAAGGCTTTCTCGTCATCCTGGTGGATCGCAATCCATTCGACCCAGCCGACAGCCCAATGGGTTTCGCGCACGACGATGACGGTCTCGGTCTCGCCGCCCAGTTCGCGCAGCATGCAGGCGAAGTTGCTGCGCTCCAATGCATCGCTGTCCCTGGACTGGCCGACGCCGGAGCTGAAGTAGTCCGGCCACTCGGCCCCGACGTAATTCGCAGGCAAGGTCCAGCGCTGCAGGTGTTCCGGATCATAGATCATTTGCGAAACCTCCCGGGACGCAGGCGATGGGTCCCTCTGCGGAAAACTTGCCGGCAAATGTGGGGTCCCTCCATATCTTGGCACGGAAATAATTACCGCGCGAGGAGATGGGTCCCTTTGCGGGGAGATCGGCATCGATTTCAAGTGGCGGCCCGAGCAGTCTGGCCTACGCGGGGAGTACAGGGTCCGTTACAGGGTCCGGCCAGCGCATTGTCGGCCGTGGCAAGGTCAAGGACTGACGCGGTATCAGCCCCGCATAGGAACAAGGCGCAGGCCATCATCTGGGTTACGACACCGTCACCGCCGGACGCGAAGCCTGGACGCGGCTCCGAGATCGCGAGCGCGCGACGTGGCAGGACTGGCTTCGGTCGGCCACGCTCTGCTCATCGGCCGAGCCGCATGTCTGCAGATCGCGAAGGCGAACAAGCCGGTTGGCTCGCGCTACAACCGCGCCATGGGCCAATGGCTCCGCGAGAACGAACTCGACGAGATCGCCAGCCAGGAGCGCTATCGCGCCATCCTCTGCCTCGAAAACCTGGACCCATTTGAAGCCTGGCGCGCCGGCCTAGGTGACGCACAGCGGCGAAAGCTGAACCATCCCTCCGGGGTCTGGCAGCATTGGCGGCGGTCGATCAAACCGCCCGCGCCGCTGCGTCGGCGGAGCGACGTTGAGGACATATCGCTCCATGATCGTGTGACCGCCGCTGCCGAGCGAGCGCGACGGGGCAAGCCGGTTTATTGGAGCCAAGAGGCGCTGCGCCGGGCGCACACCGCGATGCTGGATTCCCGCAGCTCTGACTTGCTCACGCTGGCGCGCGTGGCGCTTCAGGGTGCGATCCGGTCCGAGATCGATCTCCTCGAATTGCTTGAACCGAAGCCGCCGATGGCGTCGATCAAGGCGACGTCATCGCGCGAACTCAGCCCAGCCTAAAACCGGCCGATGGTGTCGTTCTGCTATGCTGCTTGCGGTGGATCGCGATCACGCCGCACATATTTTCGGCCGCAGTTCTCGTCGCAGAACATTTTGCGGTGGCTGAAAGCGATAAAACTTTTGCCGCAGAACTTGCAGACACCGTTCCTCGGCCTGTGTCTGGCTAGGACGATATTGTCGTCCCTACCCTTGTGAGCGCGGAAGATATCGACTTGCGCGACATAGTCGCGCGTCGAGTCGTAGAGCGCGTCATCGTCTTCGTCACCTTCGGCAGGTTCCGGCAGGTCCGGGGCCGGCAGGTTTTCGGAGAGTGCATCCTTCATCTGCGCGAGAACCGGCTCCGCCTCCGCGACCAAGCGGTTCTCCATCTGGTCGACTTCCTCGCGCACCGACTCGAGAGCCCGGTCGTAGCGCGCACCGGCCAAGCGGACGATGCGGTCATACGCGGCCTTTGCCGGACCATGGACCCGGTCAAACGCCGCTGCGATCCTATCGCGCTGCTCGTTGAGCTTCTTGATCTCCTCGGCAAACTGCTCCTCGATCGCTTCCTCGGCGCTTTCGAGGTCGTCTTCGTATTCCTGGACCGCAGCGCTCACCTCGTCAGCGAGGTCCGGATCATGGAATCGGAGGATATGGTGGAGCAGGATTTCCCGCAGTGCGCCGGGGTGCAGCGCTTCCAGCGCGTCCAGCTCGGTTGCGCCTGCGCCGAACCGCGCCTCGAAGGCATCCGCCCTCTTTTCGGTGTCCTTGATCGGCGTCCGGGGCAATTTGTATTCGATGCACTGCTCCAAGGTGAGCGCCACAGTCTCGAGTCGGATATCGAGATCAACGCCGGATTTTCTGGCGAAGTAGTCGATTTTGACGCTGGCTGAGATCGGCATGTCGCGGCCAGCGGGGTCAAAGTCGCTCACATAGAGGATGCGGACGGGCCGGTTGCTGGCGATGGCCCGATCGACCAGATTCTTGCATGCCGTCGCCGAGACTTCGCCGATGAAGGTCGCGATGTTGATTCCGTACTCCCTGCCGAGAGGCAGCAGGATATCGTTGGCGGTGCTCTTCTCGATCCAGATTTCGAGATGGTAGCGCTGGCCGACTGTTGGCTTTTGCCACAGCGAAGTCGAGGGCAGCTCGATCTCAGGCGGCTTGTACCCCCTGTCAAAGGTATGGCGCTCGACCTCGCCGTCGTTGATCGTCACTTCGCCATCGTCGTCGTCACGGTTCACGCGATTGATGGTTGGCGCGGGGTTGCGGCGATCGACGATCATGTCCGCCGGGATCAGGCCGAGATAGCGAGCGTCCCGAACGGATTCGCACAACGTATCAAAGCATTCGACGCTGTTGACGTATGGCGCATCGTCGGCCTGCAGGACCGGCGCGTCCTGCGAGATCAGCTTGTAGTGAACCAGGCGATCGTGAACCCGCTGCGGCAGGTCCATGCCCTCAAGAAGGTCCGTGATCCAGTTGGCGCGCTTTGTCCGGCTCGGCTGTCCGGCCAGGAACGGATCGTTGGGCTCGCCAAGGGTGTACAGCGTCTTTATGCGTCGCCGCAGCCGCAGCGAAAGCTCTTTCAGGTCAGCATGAGACATCGGGAACGCCATGGCGGCATCAAAGCCAATGGCTAGCCAAAGACAACTAGGGCACCATCACGCGGGTGTTGACGGATACAACGTGGGACGGTTCTGGACAAAAATTTACAAAAAAATTTTGGGAATCGGAAAAAGGGGACCCAGAAAGATACGCAGGGGACCCAAACGAAAAAGCTGAGCGAGATGGGGAGAGATCGGATCAGATTAAATCAACGGCGGGCCGAGCAGTCCGGTCCCGATGGGGAGTACGGTTCCGTTACAGAATCCGGCTAGCGCAAGATCGGCCGTGGCAAGGTCGAGTAACAATGGGCGGCACCGAGGCGGCGCGGCCCCTGGCGTTGCCGGCGTTGGTGACGTTGGCATGGTCGTCTGACCTCTTCGTCCTCGCCCGCGCGGCGCTGGAAGGCGCGGTCCGCCATGCCTTTTTTGAGGTGATCTTGCGCCGTCGACTTCGGCACCCCCGCCTTGCGCGCGGCATCGCTGACGCCGCCATTCGGTCGACCGCGCGGCGCTCCGGTGGCGCGGTGCTGCCTTGGCATCGGTCTCGGCTCCGGCACCTTGGTCAGCTCGTAAATCGTGCGCCATGAGGGGGGCAAAAGCGAACCATGGTTCGCTTTTGAGAGCACGGGATTCCTTGCGACCGCCATCAGTCTCTGCGCCGACCTTGCGCATCGAACTCCTTCAGCAGCTCCCCCCCATCCGCCGACCTGCGGGAGAAGTGAGATATCTCTCACCACTTGCGATCGGCGAGAACGCGGAGAAGTCGTCCTCGACACGCTTCTGGTCTTTCGCCGCCTGGCGCTCGTCCTTGTTCTCCTTGCTCGCGACAGCCGCCGCAGCGGCTGCACCGCTGAGACCGGGTGCGGGATTTCCCGCAGGCGGCACCGATCCGCCCTTGGCTTCATTGCTCTTTTTCTTGTCGGATGCGGGATTTCCCGCAGCGTCGGCGCGCAGCGTGCTTTCATCGACCCCCAGCACCTTCGCGATTGCGCGGTTCGACAGCTTCGGCAAACAACAACTCCCATCGCGGACGTTCGGCTCGCAGAGACTCAAGGATATGGGTGTCGGGCTCAATGTTCATTGCCGATCTTCTCCCATTGCTCGATGAGGTGCTTGAGCCGCAGGAACAGCTCGGCGCGCTCCTCGGCGTTGAACTTCGACACCGTCCCACGCAACTGATCACGCAGGCCGTTTACGCAATCGCCGATCTCCACGAGATGGGGGTTGTCAAGCAGCGTCAGCTCCGGCGGCGTCGCAGCGACGACGGCTTCCCTCGTCGCCTTCGGCTTGACATCTAGCAGCGGCTTGACGTCCTTGCGCTGTGTCTTGGGGTTGATCGTGCCGTCCTCGATGGCGGCAATAAGCCTCGGCTCCGGCACCTTGGTCAGCTCGTAAAGCGTGCCCCATGACGGAGGCAAAAGCCGCACATGTGCGGCTTTTGAAATGACAGGATTGTTGGCGATCTTCATCAGTTTTTGCGCGGTTTGTTCATTGAACGGCAGCCTGGTCCGCACCATGACTTCGAAGCTGCCATGCTGGAGCTTGGGGTCCTTCTTGGCTTCGATCAGAAGCCGACCGACCTCGATGATGCTGTCGGTGCCCTTCTGCCACGCGGCGCTGATCTTGCTGGCGTGAACCTGCCAGCCGTTCTCCGACACTACAGCGACCGCGCGGTTCATTTCCCGACCTCTTAAAGTGTGAAGGTCACGTCGGATGGCCTGTGCCGAGGAAAGGCGCAGGTACAGTTCGGAGGCAAAGCAAACAAGCAACTGGCGTGAGGTCAACCGGCGCACCGCCACAACAGTGTTGACCTACGGCCAAGGGTGTTGACTTCGGTGTTGAACTTCGCCGAGCCCGCAGCAAGCCCGCCTGTGCGTTCTGGTGTCCGGCCGGTGTCGGAACAGCGGACAAGCCGGGTCAACGCACGCAGCGCCACGCGCGCGAAGGTGCGGGCCTGCCCGGCGCGGATGGGACCAAGGCGCTGCGAGTGGGTCCCCTGGAAATTTCCCGGAATATAAAATTGGGTTTCGGATTTGGGAAAGCGGGAGAGGTTTGAGGCGAGGCCTGAATAGAATTAAAACAGGCGGCGTCGAGCAGTTCGGCCCCGGGAGGGGGACGGCTCCCCTGCCAGATGGGCGGCGGCGATCGAGATCGCGCATTGCGCCATAGGTCGCGGCAGCGGCAGGCAGGTCGGCGCGCTATGCTGCCGCTCGCTTGGCGAGCTTCGCGATTGTCGCGCGGCTGCAGCCGGTGACGTCCTGGATCGCGCTCCAGCTCTTGCCATCGGCGAGCATGGTGACGATGCCAGCGTTGCGCTTGACGTCTTCCTTGCGGCCTCTGTAGACACCCTCGGCCTTCGCCCTGGCCTGGCCCTGAGCCTGCCGCCGGCGGCGATCGTCATAGTCTTTCCGGCCGATCGCGGCGAGCATGTCGAGCAGCATGCCGTTGATCGCCTCGAACATGCGGCTCGTGAACGGGTCGGCGTTGGCGGTCGCCATCATCCACGAGGTCGGCAGGTCGAGCGCCACGACGCGGACGTGACGCGCGGCAATCTCGGCCTTCAGCTTCTCCCAGTCAGCAGCCGTGAGGCGCGATAGCCGATCGACCTGCTCGACCAGCAGGATATCGCCGGGTGCGCAGTCGGCGAGCAGCCGGAACAGCTCGGGCCGCGCCAGCTTCGCGCCGCTCTCGTTCTCGGTGTACCAGGCGGCGACCTTGAGGCCGCGCTCGGCGGCAAAGGCCTTGAGCTGGTCGCGGGCGCGGGTGGCGTCCTGGTCGGTGGTGCTGGCTCTGAGATAGCTCCGGACGAACATGTAAACCCCGTGAGTCTGGTTTGGATGGTTTACATTTTAGTGGTTCAATTTGGTTTGTCAAACCGTATTATTGAACCGACCTTTTTGCTGGTCTCTTGGGGTATACCCTAATTGAACCATGTGATCTGCTATCGCCTGCGCTTGCGTTCATGCCGATGCCCTACAAGGAAACCGGCGCGGCTGATCCACATCCTCGGCGACAAAACGATGGCGTCCGCCATCCCAAGATCATCCTGATGTTTTGCTGGCAGGATCGGCGCTTCAAGCGGGCTGGCAGGTGATCTTCCTCGGTGCGAACTTCGACGGCGATCGACCGCATGCCCATAGATCATGTCGTCGTCGCGTTGACCGCCGGATAACATCTTCTATTCCGGCACGATGCATGGACAGACTCCCGGCCATGAACCACGATGGCTCACCGGCTGCGCTTGCCCTTCTCCGCCCTGAACAACGCCAGGGAGCGCTCGAACTCGTCACCGAGGCGCGGTGCCAGCGGCGGCGTCTCGTCCACGCGCGTCGCGCGGTCGGCCGCCTGCCGCATGACCTCGTCGCGAAGGTCGTCGAGCAGCTCGATCAGTTTTCCTGGCTCAGTCTCGCCGAGCAAGCGCTCGGCAACATCCGCCACGCTGCCAAGGTTGGCGAACTCGTCGACGCCGCCAACCTCAACGCGATCAATCAACAGACCGCGCAATTTTCCCATAAGCGCAACCGCGCCGTTGACCGCTCCATGCTGCCCTGAGACGGTTGCGCCGACGATGTTGGCCTCTAGCTCGGCAAGCAAACTTTCCACGGTGATTTGGCTTTTCTTGAACGCGGGCGCGGAGAGTTCGCCGAGCCGTGCCCGTATGTCAGTCCTTTTCAGCAATTTGCTCGCATTGACTTCGGCACCATGTCCGCCCGATCGGAAGCCGGCGCGCTGGTAGCACTCGCCTTGTGTCCACCCGTGTCGAGCGGAGCGGCCGATCAATTGCACGAATTGCTCGTGTTTTACATTTTTCAATGCCGGCATTGATCAAACCTCTTGAGCCAACCTACAGCGACGCCGCCAGAGATCGCAAGGCCCCCGTGACGCCGTGACAAACGCGCACCCGGGATTCAAGTAGCTGCCAAGGCAAATTTCTCTCGGCTGTTTCCTGTTACGACCTCGGTGAGCTGTGACAGTAGCGTCGCTTGACGACGCGGATGTCACAGCTCTCTTCAACGTAAGTTCCGGCTTACTTTTTCTGTCTGTGACACGGTGAGAATTTTCTCTCTATCAACATACTCAGAGAGCGCGCGCTAAAGCGCGCTCTCTTCTTAGTTCTTAGTTCAGGTCGCCCCAGCGACCTTTTTCTGACCTTTTTTCCGACCTTTTATCCGCACCACAAAAGGTCGCCCCAGCGACCTTTCCCGAATACGGTAAAAGGTCGCCATAGTGACCTTTTCTATGGCCTCCTGGATGCGATGAATTCGGCGATGAACTGGCAGGGATCAAGTTCCCCTCCCGCCTCATTGAGGATGGAATCCACCTCCTCGGCATCGTCGCCAGTGGTCTTGAGCAGGCCGGTGATCAGGTTATCGGCCTTGGCGATGCCGAGCACAGCCCGGCCTCTCTGGTAGAGATCGGCGAGGGCCGGATCGGCGTGGCCGTTCTGCCCTTGCGGATATCGATCTCCGCTGACGGTCGGCTGCACTGGCGTCGCCTTCGTCACTCTCGGCCGGTTGCGATACCGCTCCCGCTCCGCTTCGCTCTTCTCGCGGCGCGCCTTGCGTCTGGCCTTCACCTCGGCCGTAAACTGCTCCAAGGCCTCGGGATTGTCGATGAGTTGATACTGGTTCGAGTGCCCGCTCCCTTGGCTGCCGGGCACCTTGCGAATACAGCCGGCGTGGACCAACTCCTCGACAATGGTGATAACGTAGCTCTTGGCTGTGCCAGCGTCTTTGGCAAGCACCGCAAGCGACGGGAAGCATTCGCCGGTTTCGCTGTCGGCATACCGCGCGATGTGAAACAAAACCTGGAACTGCGCCGGCTTTAGCTTCGGCGAGCACATCGCCAGCCAGTCGCTCGTGCCTTTGGGTGTCCACTTGCTCATGGCACACCGCCTTCATCGGATGATCCGATGAGTAGGCCAAGCGATCGTGCCTTAGCCTCGGCCTTGACGATGGCAGATGCCAATTCCGGCAATCGCGACACGCCGAGCACGATGCCTTTCGTGGTCGGCTGCATGCAGCCGTTCCGGTCGGTGAAGTATGTCCGGACGTCGACTAGCGGATGCCCCTTGTACTCCTTGAGGCGCACGGCGATCATTTCGTCGCGGCGACGATTGCGCCAGAAACGCGCAACGGTGATCGGTTCGCTAAGGATGTTGGCATTGCCGGCTTGATCCGGCGCAGATGCTTGCGCGAGGGCAGCTTGATCGGGTACGTTGTAGTTGTTGGTGGTGTTACCCGATGAAGTCAGAACCCCCGTCGCGGTGGTGCGCGACGGAGGTTTCATGCACCAGCTCCCGTCAGCGCCTCGATCGTGTTGGTCAGCGTGCGCTTGTATTTCGCCAGCGCCTTCCAGCCCGCATCGGTCAGAATCAACCAAGTTCGCGGCCTGCGGTCGACGAACACCTTCTCAATGGCAATGATCCCGGCATCCTCCATCCTGCGGCTGCGCGCCGTCAGGTTGCCTTGATGCTTAATCTCGGATTCATGCTGCCGGAAAACGTCGAGAAACGCGGCTTTGCCGCCCTGCCCGGCGATCTGGACGACGATGCCGAGGTTAACCGGCTCCTGAAGAACTCTTTCGACGGATTTCATGTGCGCTCCACAATGACATGGACGCCAGGGCAACAATTGCCGAGGTCATCCTGCGCGACCGACTTTTGATCCTCCCAGTCCGAGGAAGTCCGGTCCGCGTCATTGCGATCAACCGCGCGTAGACCCAATCAATTGGGGAGCAACCGCTGGCGCAAATCGCCTCACCGAGGCAACAATGGACAATACCAAACTACTTGCCGATATTCAAGTTATCCCTGCGCTGTAAGCGTTTCTTACGCTACTCGATCTCATCGGCGCGAACGTAAAACAGTTTTGGACAATTGCGGACGACAACAGCGCGCGCCGACGATGGATATCGGCGACGCCGCCGCTGGTGTTCTAGGCGTCGCGACCGACGAGCACCGACTACGACACCGCCGATGTGGGTATTGAACGCGAATCAAATAGCTGTGGATAATTGATGGTACGCGAGCTTACGGTGGCAGAAACCCTTGGAAAATCGGCGCAACTTGAATTTCTGTGATCCAGCCCGGGGAGCCAGCAATTCTCTGAATCAAATCAATAATGTAAAATTTGACCCCGCATGTATGGTCCGGCCGCGCGTTGCAAGAAGATTTCGTCGAATTGGCGGCGGCGGTCTTGCATCAATGTATCCGGCCTCTGATTGGAGCATGTGGTGCTCCGGGCCATCATGGATATCAGCGCGCGTGCGTTCTAATTAGCGGACAGGCCTCGATTGGGCCATTTGGGTCACCAGTGTTCGCACGCGCTCGGAAGACCGAACCTCCATCTCGTCTCATCCTCTCGCAGACCTCGGCTGGAAATTGTTGATAGGGTTACGTCATCGCTTGCTCCTCATGTCGCGTAGTTCCTTTGTTCGAGCCAAGGGCCGTTCCTTCGTCCCGGCCCGCAGAGCGTCGATCGCGTCGCGCGCAGGGGCGGTCAAGGCCGGCCGTCGCGCTTGGCTTGCGGCGGGCGCCGGCGTTGCCAGGCTGCGCCTTGACCGCGCCGAGCACGGCGCGAGGATCACGCGGGTCGGACGCCTGCATCATCGGTCCTCGTCAGCTCGAAGGCGCGTCCTTTGGCCAGCACCGCCCAGGCGATCCGGGCAAGCTTGTTGGCGAGCGCGATCGCCAGCACGTTGTGGTGCAACCGCCTCTTGGCGGCTTCGATCCAGGATTTGAGCCCGTAACGTTCCCAGTCCTTTATCCTGACCAGCACAACCCATGCCGCCTGCACGAACAGAACGCGCAGGTAGCGATTGCCGCGCCTCGAGATTTTTCCGAGGATCGTGCGGTCTCCCGTCGAGATCTGCTTGGGCACCAGTCCGAGCCAGGCGCCGAAGTCGCGGCCTTTGGAGAATACGTCTCCAGTGCCGATCGCGGCCACCATGGCGCTCGAAATGATCGGCCCGATGCCGGGCACCGTCATCAGGCGCGAACATGCCTGATCTTGACGGGCCAGTGCTTCGATCTCGCCGGAGAGGCCATCGATACGCTGATCCAGCCGGCGCCAGTCGCCTGCCAACTCCTCGATGACATGCAACATGCGGGGCGACAGGGCATCGGTGCGCGTTGCAAGGATGGTGGGCAGTTCCGTGCGCAGGAAGCCGATCCCCTGACGCACGGCGATCCCGCGTTCCAGCATGAAGGCGCGAATCTGATTGATGATACCGGTGCGTTGCGAGACCAGCCGCTCGCGCACCCGATGCAGTGCCTGCAGATCCAGTTGCTCCGCGGTCTTGGTCGCCACGAACTTCATCGTCGGGCGCTGCACGGCTTCGGCAATCGCTTCGGCATCATTGAAGTCGTTCTTCTGTCCCTTGCTATAGGGGCGGACATATTTGGCCGGCATCAACCTGGCGTCGTGGCCAAGCGATGCGAGTTTGCGGCTCAGGTGATGGGCGCCGACGCAGGCTTCCATGCCGATCAGGCAAGGCGGTATATTGGCGAGCCGCGCTTCCACTTGGCCACGCGACCACTTTTGCCGCAGCACGATGGCGCCGCGCGCATCGTGGCCCACGACGTGGAACGAGTTCTTGCCGATATCGATGCCGATCACGGCGATCGCGGTATTGGGTATCTGAGACATGGCGTGCTCCTTGTCTTTGGCGCCCCTTGCCAGCTTCGCTTGCTGGCGGGGCAGGAGCACGGCCGGACCATCCCATTAGCGGATTCGAACGTTGCGATCCGGTGAGTGGCTTAAAGAATGGCATTGATGCCCTTGCGCTCGATGAGATTCGAGAGCGCGAGCGCCGGTCCGGTGGGCCGCGAGATGTACCCCACAGTCAGGTGGAGCCCGCGCGCGAATACGGCTTGGCTCATCTTCGCCCGTTCCCCGGTTTACGAATCTGCGCACCCGTCATCGGCGTCACCTGGGAGTGGTGGCAAACCGCGCTCCGGTTCACTCGCGTTGCTCACGCTTTCTTGCGATCGGAAGGGACAGGCCGCCGTCGGAAGGCGCTATTTCAGCGGCAGAAAAAGTTCCGCGACCGTCTCATGCTCCTGCACCTCCGGGAAGAAGCTCAGCCGCTGGCAATAAATCGGGAAGTCGCGTGCTTCCTCGCCGCTGGCCGGAAGCCAGTCGCGATAAAGGTGTAGCGCGGCGGGCTCCAGATTGTCGGTGTTGCCGACGAAGCGCAGCACCGCGTAGCGTCCGCCAGGGATCTCGCCGGCCTTGATCTGCTCGCCGTTCGCCTCGATCGGTTGGTCGGTCCCGACACAAAGGTCCACGCTATAATCGGCAGGCGACGCAGGGCGTCGCTCGGAACGCCAGACATTGAAGGTCGGACTTGTCTTGGGGTGCAGGCCAGCCGCCGTGCGCCACGCGATGAACCGCTGGATCGTGGCGCCGAGCGTCGCCGCATCCGGGCCTGATAGTTTTGAAGCGCCGCCTTCATCGTCCCTTCCTCCGTGGCGGCACCAGTTAGCCGCTGATAGCCGTAACGTGCTCGACCGATCTAGCGGTTTTGGGGCGGATCAACCGGAAACTCCCCACGACCGCTTACAGGCGAGCATCGGCATTCGCGGAATGACCGCAACGGGCGCTTGCCGACTGGCGGCTTTCCCACCCCGCTAAACTCTGATTCAGCATCGGCATGAGCCGATACGACCTGACCGACTTCGAGTGGCGCGTGATCGAGCCGTTGCTGCCCAACAAGACGCGAGGCGTATCGCGCGTCGATGACCGCCGCGTGTTGAACAGTATCTTCACAAGCTCGCCGCCAACTTCCTCGCCATGGTCCAGCTCGCCTCAATGCGGCTGTGGCTGCGCGCTTATGAGTCTACGGCCAAGCCGCGCGGCATCGCCTCATTGCTCAAAATACGCCCGGCATGCCTCACTGAGACTGGCCTTCTGCCGGCGCAGGCAGGCGGTGATGGCACGCACGTTCGGGATTTCGCCGGGGCAGAGGCGATAGACATCCGGCGTGCACGCCTTGCGCTGTTCGGGCGTGCCGATCGCATGCGCCGAGCCGGCCGCGAAGAGCGTCAGCAAGAGCGCGAGCGCGAAGGCTGGATTGGCGCGGACCGCAAATCGTGTGAAACTGGCGTTCATAACTGTCTCTCCCCGTTTCGGTCGGCGCCAAGGTCGCGCCGGCGTCATCGGGGCAATTACGTGAAATAGATTTTTCCAAATGTGATTTTTCTCACATTTGGTTTTGGCAGCCCCGGTCTAGGTTGCGCCGAGGGGAAATGAAGACGTCGGTAACCATATTTGCCGTGATGGCCTGATCGATAAAATTCGATCGATCGGTTCAATCCGGAAACAAAACAGTTTTGGGACGATGCGCTCTCGAACCCGGAGAGCGCGATGAGTGAAGTTGAATTCGACCTTTTGCTGGATGCCGTGAAGACGGCCATCGCGCCCGTACCGGAGGAGGATTTTTTGCCTCAGACCTCGCCCGTCAGCGTCAGCCTGCCCCTCAACAAACCGCCGCGCGCCGCCAACGACAATCGGTCGCCTTGGCCGCTGGTTCCGTTTCCCGCCGGTTGGTACGCCGCCTGCTGAGGCCGGAGGCTTCGTCCGGCCTCTGATATATCAGGCGCAAGCCGTTGATTATATGGATGGGGGCCGCGACCAGAATTGAACTGGTGTACACGGTTTTGCAGTTCTACCTGGTTGGTCCCAGCCCATACCGTCCCATACAATAGAGTATGATTAGAGTATGATTTTGTTGGGCTTTTGAGCCCGCACCCCTGTCCTTCGTACCACCTGATTACTCATTGTACCAA
This sequence comes from Bradyrhizobium erythrophlei, assembly GCA_900129675.1. Lineage (GTDB taxonomy): Bacteria > Pseudomonadota > Alphaproteobacteria > Rhizobiales > Xanthobacteraceae > Bradyrhizobium > Bradyrhizobium erythrophlei_A. The sequence goes on from FSRD01000001.1 coordinate 7,812,237, forward strand.
GCGGTCCGGTGGCAATCACGGTGGCAGCGGTGAAAGTACAGCGCCAACACGTCCAGCCAGGCTTTCACACAGGAACAAGTCGCCCGTCGCGACGATGGGCTATCACTAGTGCCGTGGTCGAGGCCCTTCGACGATCCGATACTGCCTGCCGTGTCCATGGCCCTGTGTCGTTTTGTCCTGCGCCAATTGGCCTAAAAGCCGCGGGGCCAAGTCTGAGGTAAACGTCGTTTGATCGTGCCGCTGTTTGTTCTCCTGCGGGGAACAGATGGTGTCCGCATTTTAAGCCCCAGTGCCCCAAGCTGAATTTAGCGTGCCCAAATTTTGTTGTTCACCTCGCCGTGAATTTGCCGCAGCGCGTTCCCCGTATAGCCTACCCGGCAAGGGCTTAGGGGTACCCCTAATGATATACCGTCCGCGGGGCTTATCCTCTGGGCGTCGCCGGTTGGAATATTGACTTTTTGATATTGGCTCGCGGATGAGGAATTTAATTCATGGACAGCCCGCAGCATTGCCGAGATCAGTCGGCCGAATGTATTCGCTTGATCGGCCTGGCGCACAGTGAAGCGCAAGCCCAGGTTCTGAGAAATCTCGCATCTAGCTGGTCGAGACTTGCCGGCCAGATCGACCGATACAACGCGCTCATTCGTGAACAAAGCCGAAGCGTCGTCCAGAAGTAGAGTCGCTTCGGCATTCCGCGGCGGCGGCCGCTTCTCGACGAAATGCTCAAGATCGTTGCGCGTGGCGCGGACAAAGAAGACAAGGCTGCGGCGTGAGTGAGTTGAGCTGGCAACGCCGGTTTGACGATCCGATCACCCTGCACGTTCGCGGGCATCTCGTCACGCTCGAGGATGCCGCGACCTACATCACCAAGTTGCCGAAGAAGGAAGCCGCCGAGCCGGAATGGCAGGCTGCAATCTTCGAACTCATGCTGGCAGTTGACCGTAATGGGACCGACATCGCATTGGCTTCATGAAGGCATTGAACCGGCAATACGTTCGGGAGTTCAATTCATCACGGAAGCATCCCCATTGGGGGCGCCGGAAGCTGAAACGAGATCAGCTATGACGGTCTGGATTTACGTCGACACAAGCAAGCAGGTTGGCGACAAAGATCACCTGAAAGTCTTTGCAAGCGATGACGCCGCGGAAACGTGGCTGCAGGAGAACGACCCCGAGGGCGTCGCGTTCGAATACGAGGTTCTTGAGTGAACCACATCGACCGGCGCACAATCTTCGCCATGCTGCTAATCGTCGCGCTGGTGATCATCTGGAATGTGATGGGCGGACGTTAAAGCCCGTCGGGCAACCGGCGGACTTCTGGACTCAATGCCGCGTCGCCATCATGTCCTGAAGTGTGCCCCAGGCGGCTTCATGGCTCCTGAGCGCATGCGCCGAATCGGGCACGCCCCACCAGCGATCACCGTGAAGGTCTACAGCCATATGTTCTCGAACACCGACAGCCGAGCGGCCGATATCATGGAAGCGACGTTCGCCAAGGTACGCGGCACGGCCGGTGGCAGTCCGGTGGCAGTCGATTTAAGGCCATGGCCTAAGTATTTGAAATTGTTGGAGGCCACGACCAGAATTGAACTGGTGTACACGGTTTTGCAGACCGTTGCGTAACCACTCCGCCACGTGGCCCCAACGGGGCGCACTCATATACGGCCTCTCCCCGATAGGCAACCAATTGACCGAGCCCTGGGTCCGGACCTAAGGCTCGTTCCTTATTTGACGTGTTTTCTTGACGCGAACCGGTGTCCCCCCGGATCAAGTCCGGGGCAGGCTTTCGCTCGAAAACGCTTCGATCAGGCCCGCTTGCGGCGCCGGTAGTCCTTCTTCTTCGGTTTCGGCGCCAGTTCCGGCATTTCGGCCTGCACCTCCAGGTACCTCGCCAGCAGCCGCTCAAAACTGCGGTTCAGGGTCTCCGCGATATCCGGCCGCTTCTCCAGGCCGGCCAGCAGCATGCCCGCCGCCTCGATGGTGGACAGGCCGTCGCGACGCGGCTCCTTGCGGAGCTTGCCGTAGCGCGACGGGCGCTCGGGGCCGAGGATGACCCGCTGGCACTTCAGCATCCACGCATTGCGCCACCACAGCGCCTTGGCCTGGCTCCAGGTGCCATCCAGCAGCACGATTCCCTCGATATCGCCGAGGATGGCACGCTGGTTGGGTTCGACTTCGCCCTTGCGGTTGATGGCGACGATGTCGCGGTCGGTCTCAAGCTCGCTGACCTTGGCCGAGCCGAGATAGAGCACGGCCCAGCGCGAGGGGTCGTGCACGGGCCGTCCCAGCGCCTTGGACAGGCTCGGCCAGGACAAGCCGATCTTGACGACCGCATCCTTGAAATGGAGCGCAGTCAGCCGCGCGGTGCCGAGCGCCCTGTCCTGCTCCTGCGGATGCTGCAGGATCAGGAGCGAAATGCGGCTCTCGATCGGCTCAATGCTGTCGCAGATACACAGCGGCAGCGGCTTGCCGCAATCTGGGCACTCCGGCACCACCTCTTCGGCGGTCCCAGCGTTGGATTCGGGTTGTTTTGACATCCGCCCGCTATACGCCTTGGGGCCAACAATTCAACTAGAGCCGCCTTATTCCGCCGGCGCCGCCAGCGCCGCGGGTTCGGATCGCCGCCTTAGGCGGTCGATCAGGAGATAGATCACAGGCGTCGTGTACAGCGTCAGGATCTGCGAGACGAACAAGCCGCCGATGATGGTGATGCCGAGCGGCCGGCGCAGCTCGGTGCCGGGGCCGGTGGCGATCGCCAGCGGAATGCCGGCAAACAGCGCCGCCATGGTCGTCATCAGGATCGGCCGGAACCGGGCGCTGCAGGCCTCGAAGATGGCGTCCGCCGACGACAGATTGCGGTGGCGCTCGGCATCGAGCGCAAAATCCACGATCATGATGCCGTTCTTCTTGACGATGCCGATCAAGAGGATGATGCCGACAAAGGCGATGATGGTCAGCGGCGTGTTGGTCACCTGCAGCGCCAGCAGCGCGCCAAGGCCGGCCGACGGCAGCGTCGAGATGATGGTCAGGGGATGGGCCAGGCTCTCATAGAGCACCCCGAGCACGATATACATCGCCACCAGTGCGCCGAGGATCAGCAGCGGCATGTTGCCGCTGGATTTGTTGAAATCGCCGGCGTTGCCGTCAAAGCTGCCGCGAATACCTTCGGGCATATGCAGCTCTTCGACCGCGCGCTGGATATTCGACGTCGCGACCTCCAGCGGCACGTTGGGCAACAGGTTGAACGACACCGTGGTCGATGGAAACGATTGCGAATGAAACACCGCCAGCGCCGACAGCCCGCGCAGGGTGTGAACCACGGCCGATAGCGGCACCTGGACGTCGTTGGCGCCGGCGACGTAGATACGGTCCAGGTTGGATGGATCGTTCTGGAATTTCGGGTCGATCTCCAGGATCACCATGTACTGGTTGCGCTGGGTATAGACGATCGAAATCTGCCGCTGCGAGAACGCGTTGTTCAAGGCGTTGTCGATATCCTGCACGCGTACGCCGAGACTTGAAGCGGTGTTGCGGTCGATCACCAGATTGAGCTGCAGCCCGCCGGGATCGCGGTCAGAGGAAACGTCGGTGATGCCCTCGACCGTCTCCATCCGCTTGCTGACGATCGGCGCCCACTTCTGCAAGAGATCGAGGTCGGTGCTCGACAGCGTATATTGATAGTCGGAATCGCTTTGCCGTCCGCCGGCCCGGATATCCTGCGCCGCGAACATGAACAGCCGGATCCCCGGAACCATGAACAGGTTCTTGCGCAGGCGATCGATTACGAGCTGGGTCGACAGCCCGCCCCGCTCCTCCGGCGGCTTGAGGCTGATGAACATCACGCCGCGGTTGGAGCCGCTGCCGCCCGGGCCGCCGCCATTGCCGAGCGAGGAGCCGACGCCGGCGACCGCAGGATCCGCCATCACGATGTCGGCCAATTGCTGCTGCAGCCCCAGCATCGACTGGAACGAGATGTCGGCGGAGGCGCGCGTCGCCCCGATCACGAAACCGCTGTCGTCGACCGGGAAATAACCCTTTGGGGTCTTGATATAGAGCGTCACCGTCAGCGCGATGGTCGCAAAGAACACGACCAGGGTCAGCAACGGAAAGCCCAGCACCACCCGGAGTGTCCGCGCGTAGAATGCGACGATGCGCGACAACGTGCCCTCGACAACCCGGTCGAACCAGGTCGCGTGGTCGGAGGTCGCCTCCTTGATGTAATGGGCGCAGATCATCGGCGTGATCGTGAGCGACACCACGGTCGAGACCACGATCGCAAAGGTCAGGGTCAGCGAGAATTCGCGCAACAGCCGGCCGACGATCCCGTCCATGAAGATCAGCGGCGTGAACGCGGCGATCAGCGACAGGCTGATCGACAGCACGGTGAAGCCGATCTGCTTGGCGCCTTCCAGCGCCGCCGCAAACGGCGTCATGCCGTGCTCGAGGTTGCGGTACATGTTCTCGATCATCACGATGGCGTCGTCGACCACGAAGCCGACGGAGATCGCCAGCGCCATCAGCGACAGATTGTCGATCGAGAAACCGGCCAGCCACATGCCGGCGCAGGTGCCGGCCAGCGCCAGCGGCACCGAGACGCCGGCCGCAATGGTCGGCGTCAGCCGGCGCAGGAAGGCGAACACCACGACCATCACCAGGAACGCGGTCGCCAGCAGCGTCAGCTGCATGTCCTGGACGCTGGCGCGGATGGTTCCGGTGCGATCGACCAGCGTCGAGATCTCCACGCCCCCGGGAAGCCATTCCTTCAGCTCGGGGATCAAGGCGCGGACGCGGTCGACGGTTTCGATGACGTTGGCGTCGCCCTGCTTGGTGATCTGGATCAGCACCGCCGGCTGCCTGTTGAACCAGGCGATCGAGCGGCTGTTGCGCACCGCGTCTTCCACTTCCGCCACGTCGGAAAGCCGGACGAAGTTGCCGCCCGAACTCTTGACGATGATGTCGCGAAATTCGGCCGCCGTGCGCATCTGCTTGTTGATCGACAGCGTCTCGCTCTGGCGCCCGCCATTGAAGATGCCCACCGGCCCCAGCGGATTGGCATTGATGATCGCGAGCCGGACGTCGTCGGTCGCGATCCCCGCATTCGACAGCGCCACCGGATTGAGCGCGATGCGTACCGCCGGCTGGTCCGCACCGCTGACGGTGACTTCGCCGACGCCCGGAACCTGCGAGATACGCTGCGCGATCACCGTGTCGGCTGCGTCATACATCGCGCTCGTCGTCAGCGTCTTCGAGGTCAGCGCCAGCACGAAAACCGGCGCCGCCGCCGGGTTGGCCTTGCGGAATTTCGGCAACGACGGCAGATCGCTCGGCAAATCGGCCAACGAGGCGTTGATCGCGGCCTGCACGTCGCGCGCGGCACGGTCGATGTTGCGGCCGATCCCGAATTGCAACTGGATGCTGGTGTTACCGAGCGAACTTGTCGAGGTGATCTGGTCGATGCCGGCGATCTGGCCGAGCCGCCGCTCCAGCGGGGCCGCGACCGTCGACGCCATCACCGAAGGGTCCGCGCCCGGGCGCGTCGCGGACACCCGGATCATCGGAAAATCGACATTGGGAACCGCCGAGACCGGCAGGAAGATGTAGGCGACGATGCCGACCAGAAAGAGCCCGATCGCCAGCAGCGTGGTGCCTACCGGCCGGCGAATGAAGGGCTCCGAGATCGATGCCATTACTGCATCCCCTCGGTGGCTCCCGCCACGGGCGGCCCCTGGGGCCCCGGCTCGGGCACCGCCTTCTCGATGCGGCGGTTGATGCGATCGAGCGCCAGATAGATTACGGGCGTTGTGTAGAGCGTCAGCAACTGGCTCAGCAGCAACCCGCCGATGATGGAAATGCCCAGCGGGAAGCGCAGCTCGGCGCCGGTGCCGCTCTCGACCGCCAGCGGCAGCGCGCCGAACAAGGCGGCCAGCGTCGTCATCATGATCGGGCGGAAGCGCAAGAGGCAGGCCTGCACGATTGCGTCCGTCGCGGACATGCCCTTGTGCCGTTCGGCTTCGAGCGCGAAGTCGATCATCATGATCGCGTTCTTCTTGACGATGCCCATCAGAAGAATGATGCCGATCAGGCCGATCACCGAGAGATCCTGGCCGAACAGCATCAACGCGAGAATGGCGCCGACACCGGCCGATGGCAGCGTCGAGAGAATGGTGATCGGGTGAATGTAGCTCTCATAGAGCACACCGAGCACGATATAGATGGTGACGATCGCGGCCAGAATCAGCCACGGCTGTCCGGCCAGCGACTTCGAGAACTCGGCCGCGTCGCCGGCATAGACTCCGACGATGCTGTTGGGCATGCCGATCCGGGACTCGATCGACTTCATGGTTTCGACCGCGTCGCCCAATGACTCGCCGGGCGCAAGATTGAAACTGAGCGAGACGGCCGGAAACTGCGCCTGATGCGAAATCGCCAGCGGCGCGGTGGTCCGCGTCAAGGTCGCTACCGCCGACAGCGGCACCTGGGCGCCGGCCGCACCGGGCAGATACAGCTTTGACAGCACGGTGGGGTCGCGCTGGTACATCGGCAAGGCCTCGAGCACCACGCGATACTGGTTGGCCTGGCCGTAGATGGTCGAAATCTGCCGCTGCGCGAACGCATCGTTCAAGGTGTCGGTGACGCCCTGGAGGTTGACGCCAAGCTGTCCGGCGCGCTGGCGATTGATGTCGAGCGCTGCGCGCAGGCCGCCCTCCTGGCCCTCCGACGAGACGTCGCGGAACAGCGGATCCCGGCGCATTTCGGCAACCAGTCTGTTGGACCACAGCGTCACTTCGGCGGCGTCGGTCGCGGTCAGCGTATACTGATATTGCGAGCGGCTGGACTGGGTCGAGATCTGCACGTCCTGCACCGGCTGGAAATAGATGGTCATGCCGGGAATCGATGCCGTCTTTTGCCTCAGCCGCGCGATCACGGCCGAAACATCGTCGCGCCGCTCGCCCCGCGGTCGCAGCGTCATGACCAGGCGGCCGACATTGGTGGTCGGGTTGACCGACCCCGCGCCGATCACGGAAACGACGCCGATGACGTCGGGATCGGACTGGATGGCGGCCGCGGCGGTGGTCTGCCGGCTTTGCATCTCCGCGAAGGAAACGTCGGGACCGGCCTCGGTCACCGCGGTGATGGACGCGGTATCCTGCAGCGGCAGGAAACCCTTCGGCGCAATCACATACATCAGCAGGGTTGCGGCAATGGTGGCGAACGTCACCAGCAAGGTCATGCGCTGGTGCCGGAGCACCACGAGCAGCGTGCGATGGTAGAACGCGATCATGCGATCGATGCCGCGGCTGACGGCCGCCAGTCCGGGAACCGTCATCTCCTCGCCGACATGTTTCAGCAGCCGCGAGCACATCATCGGCGTCAGCGTCAGCGAGACGATCGCCGAAGTCACCACCGCGATGGTCAGGGTCAGCGCGAATTCGCGGAACATGCGTCCGACCAGCCCGGACATGAACAACAGCGGGATGAAAACCGCGATCAGCGACACCGTCAGCGAGATCACGGTAAAGCCGATTTCACTGGCGCCCTTGAGCGAGGCCTCCATGACGGATTCGCCGCCTTCCATATGGCGCACGATGTTCTCGATCATCACGATCGCGTCGTCGACCACGAAACCGGTGCCGATCGTCAGCGCCATCAACGACAGATTGTCGAGGCTGAAGCCCGAGAAATACATGATGCCGAAGCTCGTGATCAGCGACAGGGGCAGCGCCACGCCGGCGATCAGGGTGGCGCGCAGCGAGCGGAGGAACAACAGCACCACCAGCGTCACCAGCACCACGCTGAGAATCAGCGTGAACTGCACGTCATGCACGGAGGCGCGAATGGTGACGGTGCGGTCGGAGACCACGGTCAGATTGACGCCGGCCGGGATCGCGCGCTGCACCTTGGGAATTTCGGCGAGGATCTGACGGACCACCTCGATCACATTGGCGCCCGGCTGCCGCTGGATATCGATGATCACGGCCGGCGTGCCCTGGTACCAGCCGCCGGTGCGGTCGTTCTCCAGCCCGTCGACGATGACGGCGACGTCGCCGATGGTGACGGGGGCGCCGTTGCGATAGGCGATGATGACCGGCTTGTAGGCCTCGGCGGCGGCGATCTGGTCGTTGGCGGCAATGGTGTAGGCCTGTTGCGCGCCGTCGAGCGAGCCCTTCGGCCCCGACACATTGGCGCCGGCGATGGCGTTGCGAAGGTCCTCCATCGCGATCCCATAGGCCGCGAGCCGCGCCAGGTCGGCCTGCACCCGCACCGCGGGCTTCAAACCGCCCAATATCGCGACGCGGCCGACGCCGGAAATCTGGCTGAGACGCTGGCCCAGGATCGTGTCGGCGATATCGCTCATGGCGCGCAGCGAGATCGTGTCCGACGTCAGCGCCAATGTCAGCACCGGAGCATCCGCCGGATTCACCTTGGCGTAGGTCGGCGGGTACGGCAGGGTTCTCGGCAGGATTCCGGCAGCGGCATTGATCGCGGCCTGCACGTCCTGGGTGGCGCCATCGATGTCGCGGTTGAGATCGAACTGCAGCGAAATCTGGCTGACGCCGAACGAACTCGTCGACTGCATCGTCGACAGCGACGGTATCTGTCCGAGCTGGCGTTCCAGCGGTGCTGTGATCAGCGACGCAATGACGTCGGGGCTGGCCCCCGGCAGTTGCGTCGTCACCTGCACGGTCGGAAAATCGACCTGTGGCAGCGCCGACACCGGCAACGCCCAGTAGCCGAGCGCGCCACCGATCAACAGCGCGATCCCCAGGAGCGAGGTCGCGATCGGCCGGCGGATGAACGGTTCAGAGACGCTCATGTTTGCGTACTCATGGCTGCAGGGTCAGATTGTCAGGCGGCGAACGCTTCGGTCACTGCGACTTCGCTGCGCCGCCCGGCGGCTCGCTCCCCGATGATGCCGCCCCGGTCTGTGCTTTTTGATCGCCCTCGCCCTTCTTGCCGCGGCGCTCGCCTTGACCATCCTTTTGACCATCCTTGGCTTGGCCGTCTTTGGCCTGGCCATCCTTGGCCTGGACGTCCCGGCTGCTGCGTTTCTTGCGCGGCGCGAGATCGGCGGCCGGCGCCTGCTCGTCCTTGCCGATGATGACCTTGGCGCCATCGGACAGATTGGCAAAGCCGGTCGTCACCACGCGGTCGGCGGTCGAAAGCCCGCTCGCGATCACGGCGTCGGTTTCGTTCTGCTGCGTCACCACGACCGGTTTCGCCGTGACGATATTGTCCCCGCCGATCACGTAGCTGAAGGTTCCCGCCGGGCCGCGCTGCACCGCCGACGTCGGCACCACGACCGCCTTTGGCAGCGTCTCGACCTTGAGACGGACATTGACGAATTGCCCCGGCCAGAGCTGGAAATTGCCGTTGGGGAATTCGGCCTTGAGCCTGAGGGTACCCGTCGTGGGATCGACCTGGTTGTCGATGCCGGTCAATTTGCCTGTATCGACCACGGTCACGCCGTCATTGCCGAACACATCGACCGCGAGCGCGCCCTTGGCGGAGGCGGCGTTGACCCGCACGATCTGTTGCTGCGGCAGGCTGAACCACACCGCGATCGGCTGCAACTGCGTGATGATGACGAGACCGGTCGCGTCGGCGGCGTGGATGATATTGCCCTGGTCCACCTGACGCAGACCGGCGCGGCCCGACAGCGGCGCGACGATCTTGGTATAGCCGAGCGTAGCCGTCGCATTGTCGATCACAGCCTGGTCGGATCTCACCAGCGCTTCCTGCTGCGCGACGACCGCCTTCTGCGTATCGGCCTGCTGCTTCGACCCCGCGTTCGACGCAGCGAGTTGCTGATAGCGCGCCAGATCGATCCGCTGGTTGGCGAGCAGCGCTTCGTCCTGCGCCTTCTTGGCGACCGCCTGATCTAATTGCGCCTGGTAGATCACGGGATCGATCTCGCCGAGTACGTCGCCCTTCTTGACGTCCTGCCCCTCGACAAAGTTTACCGCGATCAGTTTGCCGTCGACCTGGGCGCGCACGATCACGTTGTTCAGCGCACGTACCGAACCGACGCCGTCGATATAAACCGGGACGTCCTGGATGCGCGGCGTCGCGGCCAGCACCGGCACCGGGAGATCGGGGCGAGCTCCTGGCCCGTTGGCGGCCGGCTTTTTCTGCTGGAATGCGAGCCAGCCGATATAGCCGAGCCCGCCGAGGATCACGAGGGTCACGGTCAGCGACACCATGCGCTTGAGAACGTGCGACACCAAACCCGGCTTGCGCGTACCGCCGATTTTCGTGTCGTCCTTTTGTTCCGGCTTAAAGAGCATTGACCGGCTTCTCCATTCTCGGCTCCCAGCCGCCCCCCAGCGCCTGATACAGGCTGACGATCGCGAGCAGCCGGGCCAATTGGGCCTGCCACAGGACATCCTCCGCCTGGAATAACGTCAGTTGCGTATTTAGCACAGTTACGATGTCCGCGGTTCCGGCCCGTAACTGCTGCTCGGACAATTCAAAGGCCCGCTTCGAGGCCGCCAGTACGTCGCGTTGCAGCCGCAGCTTGATGGTGGTCTGGCGGATCGACATCAGCGCAGTGTCGACGTCGGCGAAAGACTGGACCACGGTCTTGCGATAGGTCTGCAGCAGCTCATCCTGCCTCGCCTTGTTGAATTCAAAATTGCCGAGGATCCTTCCGCCGTCGAAGATCGGCTGGGTCGCGCTGCCGACCAGGTTGAAGAACGCCGCGTGCGGCTGAAACAGCGCCGACAACGCCGAGCTTTGATAGCCGCCCTGCCCGGTCAGCTGAATGCTCGGGAAAAATTGCGCGCGCGCGCTGCCGACATTGGCGGTCGCGGAGGCAAGTTGCGCTTCCTGCCGCCTTATATCCGGCCGTTGCGTCAGCAATTCCGACGGCAGGCCCGGCGTGACCCGGGGGATGGCGATCTGGTTGAGCGTACCGCCGGTGACGCGCACGGCTTCAGGAGGCCGTGACACCAGCGTCGCCAACGCGTTGATATTCTGGTCGAGCGTTTGCCGCAGCGGCGGCACCGACGCGCGCTGATTGGCGAGCACGGCCTCCTGCTGCGCGACATCGAGGTCGGTGCCCGTCCCCGCTTTCAGCCGATCCTTGATGGCATTGAGAATGCGCGTGGCACTGGCGATATTGCGTTCGGCGGTTCGAATCCGGTCCTGGGCGGCCAGCACCTGGAAATAGGCATTGGCAACCGTCGTCAACGTGGTCAGCGCCACCACGTCGCGATCGAAGCGGTTGGCGACCGAGGTCTCTTCAGCGGCCTGGGCGGCGTCGCGGTTCTGGCCCCAGAAATCCAGCTGATAACTGGCGCTGAGCGAGGCCGAATAGTTGACGGTCTCGCGGCCGCCATTGGTCAAGCCGCTGGCGCTGGAGCCAGAGATGCGGCTGTAGGATTCCGAACCGCCGCCCGACAGGCTTGGCAACAGGGCGGCGCCCGCGATCCGTGCTTGCGCATCGGCCTGGACGAATCGCGCGGTGGCGGCCGCGATATCCAGATTGACCGTCTGGGCTTCCTCCATCAACTGGGTCAGTTCAGGCGAACGAAAGCCGCGCCACCAGTCCAGCGTCGGCAGTGCATCGGTGGCAGCCGTCAGCCGGGCCGCCTTGTAGCCGCCGGGAACGTCGAGCGCCGGATCGGGAATATCCTGGGTCAGGATGCAGCCCGCGGAACTGGCGACAAGGCCAAGGACCGCAAGCGATCGCACCAGGCTGTTGCCGCAGGGAATGCGGGCAAGCCAACGGTTGACCGCAGCACCCGGAATGGCCTTGCTCACACCCGTTCTCCACCGGGCAAATCCCGACGCGGCATGCGATGAACGCTTGTTTCGATGGCCTGCGACCCGTTCACGGGGGTGATGCTTCCGTTGGAACCGAACTGTCATACTACCCGTGGGATCAGGGCGCGGACAGCCCCGTCCAGCCTTCAGCAATGTTCAGACAAAACCGACATCTCGACGAAAAAAGCTCAGTTTCCCTTATTTCACAGGCCTTGGAGCGAGGTGGGGACGTCCGCACGCAGCGGAATCTTACGAAGATTTCATGGGGGTTTTCCCCTATTCCGGTGGTCGAAATCCGTCCCTCCCAGGCGAAATCGTGCCAGCGGCCGATTTGAAACTCCGGGGACCCCGGATCGTAACTTGAGGCACATCGGAGGGGCGAAATGCGAGTCGCGGTTATTGGGACGGGAATTGCCGGCAATGCCGCGGCCTGGACCTTGTCGAAATGCTATCCGGTCACCGTCGGCTGCTCGGTTACACCTTCAATCCGTTGTCGGTGTATTTCTGCTACCGTGCCGACGGCGAACTGGCGCTGCTGATCTACGAGGTGCGCGACACCTTCGGCGAACTCCACGCTTGCGTGCTTCCCGTGAACGAAGGCGCGTGCAGTAACGCCGGCGTGCGTCAAAGCCAGGAAAAGCTGTTCTACGCCTCGCCCTTCATCGAGATGGCGATGCGCTACCATTTCCGTGTCTTGCCGCCAGGGGACAGCATCCGGTTGCGGATCCTGGAAACCGACCGCGACGGCCCCGTGCACGCTGCAACTTTTCAATGGCCGCCGCCGCGCCCTGAACACGGGGGAGTTGCTGCGATCAGTGTTCGCGCTGCCGCTGGTGACGCTGAAGATCGTGGCCGCGATCCATTGGGAAGCGCTGCGGCTCTGGCTCAAGGGCGCGCGGCTGCTGCCGCGTCACAACGCTGCCTCCAATACCCGCTTGGCGATCGGCAACAGCAACCATTATACTTCGCCGGTGTTGTCCGCCCGCGGCAAGAAGTGAAGTCAGGTCAATCGACCGTGGCAAGCCCGGGCAACCGCCATTCGATGGATTGCCCATGCCCGAGTTGATTTCGGTCACATCGGAAACTGTAGACGCGCTGCTCCCCGAGTTGCCCCGCGTGGTCCGGCTGGCACTTGGCTTTGGAGCGAAGCTGCGGCACGGCACCCTCGAGGTGACCCTGCCCGACGGGCGCACCGTCAGACTGGGCGGCAACGGGCCGGGACCGGCGGCCGCCATGAAGGTCTACGATTTCGGCTTTGCGTCGCGGCTGCTGCGCAGCGGCGACATCGGCATTGCGGAAGCCTATCTGCGCGGCGAATGGGACACGCCCGACCTGACGCAGTTTCTCTATCTCTTCTGCGTCAACCAGGACTGGATGCAGACGATGCTGGTCAGCAAGCCGCTGGTGCGCACCCTGCAGACCATCCGGCACTGGTTCAACCGCAACACCAGGCGGCAGGCGCGGCGTAACATCTATGCCCATTACGACATCGGCAACGCCTTCTATTCGGCGTGGCTCGATCCGAGCATGACCTATTCCTCGGCCCTGTTCGAGGACGGCACCGCGGATTTGACGGCAGCGCAAAACAACAAATATCGCCGGCTTGCCGAAGCGATCGACCTGCAGCCCGGCCAAAAACTCCTGGAGATCGGCTGCGGATGGGGCGGGTTCGCCGAGTTCGCCGCCAAGACGTTTGGCGCGAAGGTGGTGGGATTGACGATCAGCCGGGAGCAGCGCGATTTTGCGCAAGCGCGCATTCAGAAAGCCGGTCTCAACGACCAGGTCGAGATCCGCCTGCAGGACTATCGCGACGAGCGCCACCGCTACGACCGGATCGCCTCGATCGAGATGATCGAGGCGGTCGGCGAGCAGTTCTGGCCGAAATATTTTTCACAGTTGCGCGACCGCCTGCTGCCCGGCGGTCTCGCCGGCATTCAGGCCATCACGATTCAGGACAGTCTGTTTCAGACCTATCGGCGCGAAGTCGACTTCATCCAGCGCTACGTTTTTCCTGGCGGCATGCTGCCCTCGCCGCAAATCCTGAAGTCGCTCGGCGAGCGGTTCGGCGTTCCCGTCATACGCGAGCGCATTTTCGGGCAAGATTATGCCAAGACGCTCGCGATCTGGCGAAGCAATTTCCGCGCAGCCTGGCCGCATCTGATGCCGTCAGGTTTTGACGACCGGTTTCGCAGGCTGTGGGAATATTACCTCGCGTATTGCGAGGCCGGCTTCCTGTCCGGGAATATCGACGTGCGCCAGGTCGTGTTCGCAAAATCGAGTTGATTTCGCCGCACCGCAAAAGGCTTCCACTTTTGCGGATCGCGCTTTAGGGTCGCCCCAGACTTTCACAGACTGGCAAAGATTCCCCTGACATGACCTTCAATAAAGACGTCGTCGAGGCGATCGGCAACACGCCGTTGATCAAGTTGAAGCGCGCATCCGAACTGACCGGTTGCACGATTCTCGGCAAGGCTGAATTCATGAATCCCGGCCAGTCGGTGAAGGACCGTGCCGGCAAATGGATGATCCTGGAAGCCGAGAAGCGCGGTGACCTCAAGCCCGGCGGCCTAGTGGTCGAATCGACGGCGGGCAATACCGGAATTGGTCTGGCCGTGGTCGCCAGCGCACGGGGTTACCGGACCTTGATCGTCATTCCGGAAACCCAGAGCCAGGAAAAGAAGGACATGCTGCGGCTGTGCGGCGCCGAACTGGTCGAAGTGCCGGCGCTGCCTTACGCCAATCCCAACTCTTACCAGCATGTAGGGAAGCGACTGGCCGACCGCTTGCGCAAGAGCGAGCCGAACGGCGTGCTGTTCGCCGACCAGTGGAACAATCTCGATAACGCCAAGGCGCACTACGAATCGACCGGTCCGGAAATCTGGAACCAGACCAACGGCAAACTCGACGGCTTCATCTGCTCGGTCGGCACCGGCGGCACGCTCGCCGGCGTCAGCCGTTACCTGAAGGAAAAGAACAAGGGCATCGTCGTCGCCTGCGCCGATCCGCACGGCGCCGGGATGTATGAACTGTTCAAGCACGGCCAGCTCAAGGTGACACCGGGCGGATCGATCACGGAAGGCATCGGACTCAACCGCGTCACGCCGGTGATCGAGACCGCTGAGGTCGATGACGCCTTCCTGATCCCGGACGAGGAAGCCGTGCCGGTCATTTTCGACCTGCTCGAACACGAAGGCCTGTGCCTCGGCGGCTCCACCGGCATCAATGTCGCAGGCGCGATCCGGCTCGCCAAGCAGCTCGGACCCGGCAAGACCATCGTCACCATCCTCGCCGATTCCGGCAACCGCTATCAGACAAAACTGTTCAATCCGGAATTCATGCGCGCGAAGAACCTGCCGGTGCCGCAATGGCTGGAGAAGCACAGCAAGATCGAGGTGCCGTTCGAGAAGGTGTGATTCCGTCCCCGGATTGCGCGTCGCTCCATCCGGGCTGCGGGCGACGAATAGTCAACGCAATATCTGGCTGAGGAACAGCTTGGTCCGCTCGTGCTGCGGATTGGCGAAGAAATTTCCGGGCGTGTTCGATTCGATGATCTGCCCGGCATCCATGAACACGATGCGGTTGGCGACTTCCCGCGCAAATCCCATTTCGTGGGTCACGACCAGCATGGTCATGCCTTCCTTCGCGAGGTCGACCATGGTGTCGAGCACTTCCTTGACCATTTCAGGGTCGAGCGCCGACGTCGGTTCGTCGAACAGCATCACCTTCGGGTTCATGGTCAGCGCGCGCGCAATCGCCACGCGCTGCTGCTGGCCGCCCGACATCTGGCCGGGAAACTTGTTGGCCTGGTGCGGAATCTTGACCCGCTCCAGGTATTTCATCGCGGCGGCTTCGGCATCCTTCTTCGGGATGTTGCGCACCCAGATCGGCGCCAGCGTGCAGTTGTCGAGCACGGTCAAATGCGGAAACAGGTTGAAGCTCTGGAACACCATGCCGACCTCGCGCCGGACTTCGTCGACCCGGCGCAGATTAGGCCCGAGATCGATGCCGTCGACAACGATCTTGCCTTCCTGGAATTCCTCCAGCGCATTGATGCAGCGGATCAGCGTCGATTTGCCCGAACCCGAGGGCCCGCAGATCACGATGCGCTCGCCCTTGCCGACGTCGAGGTTGATGTCGCGCAGCACGTGAAAATCGCCGTACCACTTGTTGAGGCCATTGATGCTGACGATCGGGGTCTCGGTCATGGTGATGTACTCAGTTGCGCCGGTGTGCGTTCAGCCGGTTCTCGACGAACAGCGAGTAACGCGACATGCCAAAGCAGAAGGTAAAATAGATCAGTCCGGTGAAGGCAAAACCGGTGAACAGCGTCGTCGGCGTCGACCAGACGGGATCACTGAAGGAAGCCCGGAGCGATCCGAGCAGGTCGAACAGCGCCACGATCGAGACCAGCGAGGTGTCCTTGAACAGCGCGATGAAGCTGTTGACGAGGCCGGGGATGACATGGCGCAGCGCCTGCGGCATCACGATCAGTGCCGTGGTCTTCCACCAGGACAGACCGAGCGCGCTCGCCGCCTCGCCCTGCCCGCGCGGGATCGCCTGCAGGCCGCCGCGGATCACCTCGGCCTGGTAGGCGCCGGCGAACAGCGCGATCCCGATCAGGGCGCGCATCAATCCGTCGATGGTAAAGCCGGTCGGCACGAACAGCGGCAGCATATAGGTCGCAAAGAACAGCACCGTGATCAGCGGCACCCCGCGCCAGAATTCGATGAAGGCGATCGAAAAGATCCGGATCAGCGGGATGCTCGAACGCCGGCCGAGCGCCAACGCGATGCCGACCGGCATCGACGTGACGATGCCGGTCACCGAGACCACCAGCGTCACCAGCAGCCCCCCCCACAACCGCGTATCGACGACAGCCAGGCCGCCATGGTCGAGGCCCATCACCGCGATCACGATTCCGAGGCCGGCAAAGATCGCAAGGCTGACGATGAGCGCGCGCCAACCGCTGCGAACGCCGCCGCTGAGGAGAAACAGCACGGTCGAAACAATGATGGCGGTGGCGGCAAAGTCAGCCCAGACCGGCCGGCCGGCCATCTGGATCTGGTCGCGCAGCCAGGTCAGTGGCCAAATCAGCCAGGAAATCATGGTGCTGATCAGCACGATCAGTTTGCCGAGCAGCCACAGCAACGGTCCGATCACGGCGGTCGCCTCGCCGGCAGCGGCGAGCTTCCTGCCGCCTTCACCGATACTGTCGGTGAACCCGGACAGAAGGCCGGCGGTCCAGCTCACGCCAAGACCGTCGAGGCCGCCGCCATGCAGCAGGAAGAAGCCGACGACCGGAAAGGCGAGGAAAAACAGGCATGCGTTAAGGCCCTTGGCCGGCAGCCGCGGGATCAACATCGGCAGCAGCAAGATCGCGGCCAAGATGAAGGTCAAATTGACCCGCCAGCGCTCCGGCTCCGGATAGAATCCGTAGATGAACTGGCCGATTTTTGCCTGCACGAACGGCCAGCACGCGCCGACCGCGTGTCCGGCATTTTCGGCGAGACAAGCATTGCGATCCGTCCCGCTCCAGACCGCGTCGATCAGCAGGAATCTCAGCGCGGGGACGACGACGAACCAGAGCAGAAGCACGCTCACGACCGTGATCAGGATGTTGGTCGGCGAATTGAACAGGCGCGTGCGCAGGAAACCGACAAAGCCGGTGGTCTTCACCGGTGCCGGGCGTTCGGGAACGAGGTCCTGGCGGACGAATGATGGCGCGATGATATCGCTCATGGCGCAAGGCTCCGGCCGAGCCGCCAGCCATAGAAGCTCATGATCGCGCTGGTGATGAGCGAGATCAAAAGATAGACGCCCATGGTGATGCCGATGATTTCAATCGCCTGCCCGGTCTGGCTCAGCGTCGTTCCTGCGAATACTGAGACCAGGTCGGGATAGCCGATCGCGACCGCCAGCGACGAGTTCTTGGTGAGGTTGAGATACTGGTTGGTGAGCGGCGGCAGGATCACGCGCATGGCCTGCGGGATCACGATCAGCCGCAGCACCGAGCCGCGCTGCAGCCCCAGCGAAGAGCCGGCTTCCATCTGGCCCTTGTGGACGGACTGGATGCCGGCGCGCACGATCTCGGCGATGAAAGCCGCGGTATAGGTCGACAGCGCCAGCGTCAGCGCCACGAATTCCGGAATGACGCGCGAGCCGCCGGCAAAATTGAACCCCTTGAGGACAGGTACCTCAAACGATACTGGTGCGCCAAAGATCAGCGCGGTCAGCAGCGGCAGGCCGATCAACAAGCCCAGCGCATAGGGCCAAACCTTGATCACCCTGCCGCTTTCGAACAGCGCGCGGCGGGAATAGCGCCACAACGCAATCGCCGCCACGATCGCAATCACCGTGGCAATGACGAAGGGTTCGAAGCCGGGATTGCCGATCGGTTTCGGAATCACCAATCCACGATTGGAGAGAAAGAAACTGCCGAATATCGAGATGCTCTGCCGCGGATTGGGCAGGGCTGCGAGCACCGCCAGATACCAGAACAGTATCTGGAACAGGGGCGGCAGATTGCGCACCAGTTCGACATAGCCGCCGGCGATGCGTGCCAGCAGCCAGTTCGGCGACAGCCGGCCGAGCGCGACGATAAATCCGATCACGGTGGCGAAGAAAATGCCGATCACCGAGACCAGCAGCGTGTTGAGCAGACCGACCAGAAAAACCCGCGTGTAGGTATCCGATCCGGAATACGGGATCAGGTTCTGACTGACGTCAAATCCGGCCGTGTTGGCCAGGAAGCCAAAGCCCGCGGTGATCCGCTGCGCCTGCAGATTGGCGCGGGCATTGGCGACGATTTCGTAGGCGATCCAGGCCAGCACCGCCACGAACAGGATCTGGACGACGAAGCCGCCCCACCCCGCCCGCCCCCCAAGCGCGCGCTGCAGTTTGGCTACAAACTGCGGCGGCGGTTTTCGGGGTTCGATGGCCATCGCGCGGCTCGCGCGGTGCGATCAGCGGATCGGCGGCGCGTACTGAATGCCGCCCTTGTTCCAGAGTTGGTTGAGACCGCGGGCGATCCCGAGCTTGGAGCCGGCGCCGACGTTGCGATCGAAGGATTCGCCGTAATTGCCGACCGCCTTGACGATGCGCGACACCCAGTCCTTGGTCAGCCCGAGCTGTTCGCCGAGATTGCCGTCGGTGCCGAAGGCGCGCTTCAGATCCGGCTTGTCGGATTTGGCCATTTCATCGACGTTCTTCTGGGTTACGCCGAGCTCTTCGGCGTTGATCATCGCAAACAGCGTCCACTTCACGATGTCGAACCACTGATCGTCGCCATGGCGGACCATCGGCCCGAGCGGCTCCTTCGAGATCACCTCGGGCAACACGGCGTGGTCGGCCGGATTGGCGAGCTTCAGGCGTTCGGCATAAAGCTGCGAGACATCGGAGGTGAAAACGTCGCAACGTCCGGATTCATAGGCCTTGACGGTTTCGTCGGCGGTGCCGAAGGCGATCACCTCATACTTCATGTTGTTGCCCTTGAAGTAGTCGGCGAGATTCTGTTCCGTGGTGGTGCCAGTCTGCACACAGACCGATGCGCTGTTCAATTCCAGCGCAGAATTCACCTTCAGCGACTTCTTCACCAGAAAGCCCTGGCCGTCATAGTAGGTCACGCCGGTGAAGTTGGCGCCGAGCGAGGTATCGCGCGACAGCGTCCAGGTGGTGTTGCGCGAGAGTACGTCGATTTCACCCGACTGCAGCGCCGTGAAACGGTCCTTGGCCGACAACGGCACGAATTTGACCTTGGTCGCGTCATTGAAGACCGCCGCCGCAATCGCCCGGCAGACATCGACGTCGAGCCCGGTCCAGTTGCCCTTGTCGTCGGGGGACGAGAAACCCGGCAATCCCTGGCTCACGCCGCAGGAAAGCATGCCCCGGTCCTTGACCGTCTTGAGGGTTTGCGCCGAGGCAGCCTGGGCCGAAAGGCCGGCGGCGATGGCAAGGGTAACAACCAGAGATACGCGTTTCATGGGCAAGGCCTTTCAAGGGTCGTCCGGGAACGTTTGTTAATTTTCGCCTGACGCTATTGGGCCAACCCCATGATCCCTTGCTGAAAACGCAGATTTGACCGGCAGTTTGACGTGCGATTCGGTCAAGCGATTCGGTCAAGCAATGGATCAAAGGTCGCGGCAGGCCCCTCAACGTGCGCGACTGGATAGTTGCGACGCATCACAGAACGACTGGCGATCCGGGTCAAGGGGTTGACGGCTGACTTCTGTGTCTTGTTATTAACAAAACCGGCCGGGCCCCGCCGCCAGGCGGCCTATGAGAGACACGTAGCGGCTGCGGCAAAACGTCTTTGGGTAACGCAAACGCATGAGTTTTTCGAACGACGGACAGTCCAACCCGCAAAAGGCCGAAACCCGTCTGGTGACGGCGGGCCGGGATACCAAGGCCCAGAAGGGGTTTGTCAATCCCGCGGTCTTCCATGGCTCCACCGTGCTGTATCCGACCGCGGAGGACCTGCACGCCCATCGCGGCGAGTTCCAGTACGGGCGCCACGGCACGCCGACTACCCGGGCGCTGCAGGACGTGCTGATGGCGCTGGAGGGCCCGCAATGCGCCGGCGTCGGCCTGGCGCCGTCCGGGCTGGCTGCGATCGCCACGACGCTGCTTTCGGTGCTCAACTCCGGCGACCATCTCCTGGTGTGTGACAACGTCTATCGGCCCTCGCGGAATTTCTGCAACGGCATGCTCGCCCGCTATGGCGTCGAGACGACCTATTTCGATCCCTTGGTCGGCGCTGGCATCGAAAAATTGTTCAAGCCGAATACCAAAGCGGTGCTGGTCGAAGCGCCCGGCTCGCAATCCCTGGAGATGCCCGACATCCCCGCCATCGTCGCTGTGGCGCATGCACGCGGCGCGCTCGTCATCGACGACAATACCTGGGCGACGCCGCTCTATCATCGCTCGCTCGATCAGGGCGTCGACATCAGCATGATGGCCGCGACCAAATATATCGGCGGCCACTCCGACATCATGTTCGGCACGATTTCGGCCAATGCGAAAGCCTGGCCGCAGCTGGCCGAAGGCATCCGGCTGCTCGGCGTCTGTGCCGGGCCGGACGATGTGTTCCTGGCGCTGCGCGGCATCCGCACGCTTTCGGTGCGGCTGGCGCAGCATCACAAGTCCGGCCTGGAGATGGCGCGCTGGCTCGCGACGCGGCCGGAGGTGATGCGGGTTTTGCACCCTGCCCTCGAAACCGACCCCGGCCACGGCATCTGGAAGCGCGACTTCACCGGCGCATCCGGCCTGTTCAGCATCGTCCTGAAACCGGCGCCGCAGCACGCGGTCGATGCCATGCTCGATACCGTCAAACTGTTCGGGATGGGCTTTTCCTGGGGCGGCTTCGAAAGCCTCGTCATTCCCTTCGACTGCGACCTCTATCGCACGGCCACCAAATGGGCGCCGGGCGGCCCGACGCTGCGGCTGCACATCGGGCTTGAGAATGTCGAGGATCTGAAGGCCGATCTCGACCGCGGCTTTGCGGCGTTCAACGCGGCCCGATAATCAATCGCCGGCGGATACCGCCATCGCGGCGGGCGGGCGCTGAAACCGCTGCCGCGTCTTTGCCAGCAGATCGCGGCCGGCGTCGGTGGTTTCGATCGATAGTTGGCCGCCGATCCGGCAGCGCTGTACCAGCCCCTGGTCGATGGCGTCTTCCCAGACGGTCAGGCGCGGACAGCTGGTCTTCCACGCCTCCATGACCTCGGAATAGCGTCGCGGGCTGGCCGCGATCCACTCCACGAAATCAAGCACAAGCGCGTCAGGACGGTGACTCATGCCGCGCCGATAGCACTGACGGCCCGCAACGCCTAGGGTTCGGCCGCAGCCTGCCGTCGGTTGACGATGATGAAATACAGGTTGCGAACGTAGACCACCAATCCCAGCGCCTGGCCCGCGATGAAGACGGGGTCCCGGCGATACAGCGCATAGACCAGCAGCAACGCGCCGCCGCCGATCGAGAAGAACCAGAATGCCACCGGGATCACGCTCCTGCGCGCGCGTTCGGACGCAATCCACTGCACCACGAAGCGCATGGTGAAAAAACCCTGCGCGACGAATCCGAGCACGACCCAGGCGTCGAACTTGATGACGAAAACATCGTGCAGATAGTTGAGCAGATCAGTCATGAGGCGTCACCTCGGTCGCAACGGGCGTCGGCTTCTTGCGGCGGATCAGCCACCATACACCGGCAAGATCCATGATCCCGATCCATAGCCGGTCGAAGAAGCCGTAATTTGACACGCCGGAATGGCGCGGGCGGTCGATCACGTCGACATAGGCGATATCGAAACCTTCGCGGCGCATCAGCGCCGGCAGGAAGCGATGCAGTCCGTCGAAATAAGGCATCGACAGGAACGCTTCGCGCGGAAAGGCCTTCAGCCCGCAGCCGGTATCACGGGTGCCGTCGCTCAGGATCGCGCTGCGCACGGCGTTGGCGATCCGCGACTGCATTTTCTTGAAGCCGGTATCCTTGCGCCCTACGCGCTGGCCGGCGGCAAGACCGACGCGGCCGCCGCCATTCTCGATCGCCAAGATCAAATCAGGCAGGAATGCAGGATTGTTTTGCCCGTCGCCGTCGAGCGTCGCCACGATGGCGCCGCGCGCGGCGCGAACGCCGCTGCGCACCGCCGCCGATTGTCCGGTCGAATTGGCATGCCGAAGCTGCCTGAGATTTGGGCGCTGCTGCATGATCGCGGCAAGCCGCTCGGCAGTCGCATCGGTCGAACCGTCATTGACGTAGATGATCTCGTAGGCCCAGCGGCCGTCGAGCGCGCCTGTGATTTCGGCAATCAGCGGCGCGACATTATCCGCTTCGTTGCGCACGGGCACAACGATGGAAACGGTCACCGGAGCGGTGTCGGAAGCAGGCAAATCGGCACTCTCGGCTTGGTTTTTGCTTGAGTTGGGTTTGAATCCGGCTGGAACCGCCTGGTCCGGCCGGTCGCGGCGTCCGCTTATTATGGGGCGAAAGCGCCCCGGGCAACCCTTTTGAGGCGCCCTGGGGAGGGTCCGGTCAGCGCCACGATGCTGCCGTCCCGATGGATCGAAAAGCCCAGCCGGCGGGCCGCAAACCAGTACCGCACGGCCATCGCGCCGGTGATGCCGACCAGTGCCCCGGCAACGACATCGCTTGGGTGATGGGCCAGCAGGACAAGGCGGGTTGCCGCGATCACAAGCGCGTAGGCGATCATCGCGATCCGCGCCCGCGGCCAGATTGCGGCAACGGCGAAGGCCAACGCGAAGGCCGTCGTCGCATGCCCGGAGGGAAAGCTGGAATAGGCTTCGGTGCCGGCGAAGTGCGAAAAGTTGAAAGCATTGGCGTGGCCCCCGACGAACGGCCGACCGCGGCCGACGACCCATTTGATCAATTCGCCCGCCAGAACCGACACCAGCACCGCAAAAAACACGAATTGCAGACGGGTCCCCAAACCCAGCAACAGCGATCGCTGGATTCCCCGCAGGCCGGGTGCAACGACCGCGACCGCGATCAGCAGCCCGCCCAGCGCCCCCAGCACGTAAATATCCTTGCCGAAGTCGGTCAGGATCCGAACCGGCCAAAGCCCGGGGGTGCCGCGCGGCGGCATCAACCCGATCTCGCGCACGTCAAGCGCATACATCAGCGCGACGATGGCGACGCCGACGATGGCCATCAGCAGCACCGCATGACGCGCGGACCGGCGTGCGGCTTCCGCACGGCGCGAATGCGACGGCGCGCGCACGATCTGGGCAAGCGACAGCCATGCAAGCGTGCCGAGGCGCGAAAAATAATTTGCGTGTTCGCCGGTGGTCGAAAGCTCGGACATCCTATTCCGTGCCCTCGGAACGGAAGATGGCGATCGAAACCGCCCGGCCCTGTGAAATGTTATAGCCATCGATGCGGGTCGGCGCGTTGTAGCGCAGCCCGATGGCTTCGGCGCGCTGGATAAAACTGCGTTCGGAGCGCGATTCCACCAGTCCGAATCGGCAACTGCCCTGCGCCAGAAAATCCGCCGCACCGGACCCATCGGTCAGCAGGGTGTCGGTGCCGGTCATGAAGACCAGACTCGGCTCCTGAAAGCCCGCCGCCGCGGCTTTGGGTCCGACGCAGACCACATTGCGCAGCGCGCGCGCCACTTCGGCGCTCGGAAACAGCGTCGTCAGCGACGGTATCACCACGCCATAGACTCCCGCCGCCAGCAGCGCCGCAGCAATAACGGCATTCAACAGCGACCGCTCGGCGCGGCTTTCTTCGAACAGCCACCAGGCGACCAGGCCGAAGATCATCGCCACGGCCAGCAGCGGCCATGCCGGAAACACCGGCTGATGCGTCAGCTTGATGGCGGCGACGATGGCAATCACCGCGGCGATCGCCGGGATCGCGAACCACCAGGCCGCGCCGCGGATCAGCCAGGATCGCGACAGCACCCGCCGTTCCAGCGCGCCGACGGTCAGGATCGCAATCGCCGGATAGAGCGGCAGGACGTAATGCGGCAGCTTGGTCAGCACGGCTTCGAAGACGATCCAGGATGGGATCAGCCATGCCAGCAGAAATTGCGCGCCGGGCTCCCGCCGCGCCCGCCAGACCGCCGGCGCCGCCATCCCGGCGAGCGGCGCGCCCGGCCAGAACGTCACCCAGAACAGCAGCAGATACAGTCCGGGCGGCGCGCCATGGGATTCCTGCGCGGCGAGCTTGCTCAACATGTCGCCGCCGATCGAATCGGCGAAAAATGCGTCGCCCGCGCGCCAGAAGATCGCGACGAACCACGGCAGCACGAGAACCAGCAGCCACGTCAGGCCCCATACCGGGCGCATGCGCCACAACCAGACCGCCGAGCGGTCAAGGATCGCGAGCGCGGCGATGGTCAGCCCGACGAACATCAGGATCAGCGGCCCCTTGAGCAGAATGCCTCCGGCCAGCGCGGTCCAGAATATCGCCGGCGAGCTCCATGGCGGACGTGCCGGATCCTCGCCGCGTTGCCAGGACAGATACACCCGCGCCATCGCGCCCATTGCGGCGACGACGGTGAGCAGCAGCATTGCATCGGTCTTCGCCAACCGCGCTTCGCCGCCGAGCAGAACGCAGCTGCATATCATCAGGGCGGCCAAGGCCGCCCCGCGCCGTGTCACGAAGGTGAGCGCGGCCCAGTAGGTCAGCAAGACAGCGCCGATCGCGCCGATCAGGGACGGCACCCGGTAAAGCCAGATGCGCAGCTGTGCCCGCGGCAGGCCCAGCTGGGATGCGGTCTCGACCGCGGCCGATTGCAGCCAGTAGATCCCGACCGGCTTCTTGTAGCGGACATCGTCCTGAAAGCGGATATCGACGAAATCGCCGGTTTCGACCATCTGTTTGGTCGCCTGCGCGAACCGCGCCTCATCCCGGTCGATCGGCGGAATGGTGAAAAAGCCGGGCAGGAAAAACACCAGCCCGACCAGCGTCAGGAACACCATCGCGCGCAGATGACTGGCCGTGGCAAAGTCGAACGCAGCGAGCAGCCTGCGGCTGGAATTCGCAGGTTTCACAGACTGTTGGCCTGCTCCAAAACGCCTGACCTGAACGGGTTCAACCATCTTGTTCGCATACGATGAAACCGCACTGCAAACAACACCACAGTTCCATCTAATCTGCGGTCTCCCCGACCTTGTCCGGCCGCCGGGGAAGTTTTAAGAGAGCGTAAAGGGCGACAGGCGCCCGACCCCTCAAACGTGGCGCTAATAAGATGGCAATCGGTGACTACATCAGCCGCAAGCGCGCACGGCGTTTCGCAATCGCCCTGATCGTGCTGGTTCCGGCGCTGTATTTTGCGCCCTATGTCACGCTGTTCTTCATTGCCTGCGGCGCGCTCGATATCAGCCGCCATTTCAAGGTCACGCCCGACATGGCCGAGAAGTATTTTCTCGGCAATGGTATCCCGACCTGGCTGCTGTCCCCGATCAACCTGTTCGCCGACATGCTGTCGGCGCGCAACCTCGGCATGTACCGGCTGGAGGATCTGCCGGCGGAGCACCGTGCGGAGATCGAGGCCTGCGTGAAGGCTTTCGTCGACAATGGCGACCTGATCAAGGCCCGCGTCTCCGAAGTGCTCGGCGACAAGAAGCGCGGCATGCTGACGTTCAAATGGTACGCCAAACAGCAGGACATCACGGTGCGGATTCCCGCCTTCGAGCAGGAATATCGCCACATCAAGACCATTGCGGTGTCGGTGTTCAACACCCGCGAAAAAACCTCATGGCATTTCGGGCCGCTGCGCCTGACCTTCCGCGTGCTCTACAACCTCGATCCGGTCGACAGCGATCAGGTCTTCATCAATGTCGACGACAAGACCCACTTCTGGAACAAGCAGCCGCTGTTCGTATTCGACGACACGTTGTTCCATCGCTCCGTGAACGACGTCGACCAGGCGCGCTACTGCCTGTTCATGGACATCGTGCGGCCGAACCATCTGCAGCCCGTATTCGACGCCGCCGTCGCCGGTGCGGCACTGGTCGCATCCTCGTTCAAGACGGTTTTCTACAAGAACTGGTCGTTCATTCGCTGAGCCGCGGATAACTCACTGCACGCGGATCACGACCGTATCCGCGGCACCCGTCGCATCGATCACGGTCAACCGGGCAAAACCCGGTCCGGGCGGATCGATCAGGCGCTGGCGGCGGCTGTCGATATCGCCGACGGAAACGCCGTTCACCATCATGGTCAGCGGCAGCACGCCGCCGGCAATCTTGACCGGCATCGCCGCGAACCGACCGTCATCGGAACGATCGACGTCGATCCGCGAGCCATTCAGCGGAAACTGGATGTGCGGCGCCTGATCGCTGCCGGTCCGCACCAGTTCTCCGACGGCGCGGAACCGCCGCAGCGGCAGCAGTAGTTTGGCGTTGCTCGCAACCAGCACGCCCTTCGGCGGCTTCGGCAATGCGGCGGGGATTTTGCCGGTGCGCGCAAACGCATCGAACAGGATCGGCGCCGCGGCGGTGCGGCCGATCAGCCCCGGCACCGGCGCGCCATCGGGACGCCCGACCCAGACGCCGATGGTGATGCGGCCATCGAAGCCGACCGACCAGGCGTCGCGATAGCCGTAACTGGTGCCGGTCTTGAACGCGATCCGGTTGTGCACGCCGTTTTCCGGCGGCGGGGTGCCGATCAGGACGTTGCCGACCTGCCAGGCTGCGGCCTGATCCATCAGGCGCAGGGGATCGCGCTCGTCCTTGGCCAGCATGATCTCACGCAGCGGCCGCGTGGTGCCAAGCCGCGCCAGCCCGGAATAGAGCTGCGCCAGATCCTGCAGGGTGACGCCGACGCCGCCGAGTCCCATGGCCAGCCCCGGCGCCTCGTCTTTCGGAAGCACCAGATTACCGCCCGCCTGCTTCAGACGCGACGACAGCCGGCTGGCGCCGACGCGGTCGAGCAGCGCAATCGCGGGCACGTTCAGGGAAAGCTGCAACGCCTTGCGCACCGGCACCGTGCCCTGAAAGGTCATGTCGAAATTTTCCGGCGCGTAGGAGCCGAAGCGGATCGGTCGGTCGTCGATCAGGCTTTCCGGGTGCACAAAACCGTCTTCGAACGCGAGGCCATAGATGAACGGTTTCAGCGTCGATCCGGGCGAGCGCAGCGCGCGGGTCATGTCGACCTGCCCGGCCCGCCGTTCGTCGAAATAATTCGGCGAGCCGACCCGCGCCAGCACATCGCCGCTATCATTGTCGACCGCGATTAACGCTACCGAAATATTCGGCCCCTGCGCAATCGCACGATCGCGCGCCAAGGCCTCCAGCGTTTTCTGCAGGCTCGAATCCAGCGTCAGCCGGATGACCGGCGTATCCTTCATCGTCGCGATCGCCGCATCGGAGGAATGCGGCGCCAGGATCGGCATCTGTTTCCGCAGCCGTGGCACCGGCACCGCCCTGGCTTGAACCGCATCGTCCGCCGAGATGATCTGGTCTTCCACCATGCGGTCGAGCACGCGATCCCGCGCTGCGCGCGCGCGATCGGGATAACGGTCCAGCCGCCGCGTTTCCGGCGATTGCGGCAGCGCGACCAATAGCGCGGACTCCGCCAGCGACAGCCGTTTCGGCTCCTTGCCGAAATAGGCGATCGAGGCGGCGCGCACGCCCTCGAGATTGCCGCCGAACGGCGCCAGCGCCAGATAGAGATCAAGGATCTCGTCCTTGTTCAATTGCCGCTCGATCTGGAACGCGCGCACGACCTGGCGCAGCTTGGCGTAAACCGAGCGTTCGCGCCGCGGCTCCATCAGCCGCGCCAATTGCATCGTGATCGTCGAGCCGCCGGAAACGATGTGGCCGCTGGTCACGAGTTGAAATGCCGCGCGGCCGAGCGCCAGCGGATCGACGCCGCCATGCGAATAGAAGCGCCGGTCCTCGTAAGCGAACAGCAGTTTCAGATATCCGGGATCGATCGCGGTTTGGGCATCGACCGGCAGCCGCCAGCGGCCGTCCGCCATGGCGTAGGCGCGCAACAGTTTGCCGTTGCGGTCGACGATGGTGGTGGAGACTTGCCTGGCCTGATCGAGCGGCAGCGGGCCGAGTGAGTAGACCCAGGCGGCGAAGGCGACCGCGGCGACGCAAACAATTGCAAAAGAGAAGGCAGCGATACGAAAAGCGCGCCGTTTAAGAACACCGTCATGGCCGGGCTTGACCCGGCCATCCACGTCTTCCCGATTGGGACCCAAAGTCGTGGATGCCCGGGTCATCTGGCGCGAAGACGGCGCTTCGCGCCTTTCGCCCGGGCATGACGAAGATTGTTGTTGGCTCCGCTCCTCACTCATTTCGCCGGCCGCACCTCGACTGTGCCGGTGCCGGACCGGCCGTAGCGCGAGGGATTGTACATGTCCTCGACATAGGCCTGCGGCAGCACGTATTTGCCGGGCGATACCGCGCGCACCACATAGGCGACGGTGAACACCGCCTTGTCGTCGCTGGCGCGGTCGATCGCCGCGGTGAAGCGGTCATCACGGAACTCGGTATTTTCCGGCTCCTCGCCATCCTCGATCCAGTCGAGCGTGCCGGAGTCGCCGGACGACACCAGATGCGGGTTGTCGATCTCGAGACCGGCCGGCAGATAATCGGACACCATGATGTGCCCGAATTCCGGCTTGGCCTCGGTGACCTTCAAGACCACCGCGAAGCGATCGTTCTGCCTAGCCTTGGTGACATCGGCCGGCTTGCCGTCGAGCGTGAAATAACTGCGCTCGATCTTGAAGCCGTTCGATGCCGCGGGCTCCGGCGTGACCGGCGAACCCGACACCGAGACCACCGCCTGTACCGGCGCATCGCCGGTGTTGGTGATCTTGACCGGCTTTCCCGCCATCGCTTCCGCCTTGTAGCTGCGATAGAGCGCGGTCTTGATCGGCTGCCCGTCGACGTCGAGGCTCAGCGTCTCCTTCGCCAGCGCGCGCGCTGCCAGCACCATCCACGCATTTTCCTGCGTCGAGGTGTAAGGCGTAAGCCCCCGCGCCGCTTCGACCCGCAAAACCGCCTGCGTCAGCGTCGCCCGCGGGGCGTTGCCTTCGCTGGCGAGCGAAACCAGTGCCGCGGCATCGCGCAGCGCCGAGCCGTAGTCAACCCGGCCGAACTCGATCACGGGCTTTGGCGCCAGCGCCTCGAGCGCGGCGCCATAGACCCGTTCCGCCCTCGCCTTGTCGCCGACCAAGGCCAGCGCCGCCGCCAGTTGCGATTTTGCAATCGGCGTCGCCAGATTGCCGAGCTTGGTGTCGGCGAGATAGCGGAGGTCGCCGATCGGGGCGGCGCCGTTGCGGGCGAGCACATAGAGGCCGTAGGCCAGATCGCGGCCGCCGTCCTTTTCCGGCTCGTTGGCGTTGACCACGGCGTTGCGGATGCGGTCGAGCGCGTTCTTGAACAGCACGTCCGGCACCGCAAAGCCCTTTTCACGGGCGCGGGTCAGGAAGTCGGTGACGTAGGCATCGAGCCAGGCGTCATCGCCGCCGGCCGACCACAGCCCGAACGAGCCGTTCGAGCCCTGCCGCGCCAGCAGCCGGTCGATGGCGTCCTTGATGCGCTCATCGACCGCTGTGTCCATCGCCAGATGGGCGCCGGCCGCGAGATCATTGACGTACAATAGCGGCAGCGCGCGGCTGGTGATCTGCTCGGAACAGCCGTGCGGATAGCGATCGAGCGCCTTCAGGATGGTCGCGGCATCGAGCGCGGTGGACAGGCTCGCCGACAGCGAGACGCTGCCGGTGCCCGGGACCAGATCGGAGAACATGTCCGACGTCAGCGTCAGGCTTTCGCCTTTTGCAAGAGTCCGGATCGAGCGCCGCGCCAGGATCTGCGTCGCCGCCTTGACGTCGAGCGCATAATGCCGCGCCAGCGCCAACCCGTTCGGCCCTGTGATGTCGACGTCGATATTGGCGGTGCCGGCACCGCCGGCATCGAGCGCCAGCGCCATCGAGGTCCGCTGCCTGGCCGCGAGTTTTGCAGTCGTGGTCGGATTGCCCGTCACCTTCACCGGGCCCGATGTCCTGACGTTGATCGCGTAATCGCCGGGTGCGCCTTCGACATTGTCGAGGTCGATGCTCATGGTGCCGTGGTCGCCATTGAGCAGGAAGCGCGGCAACGTCGCCGTCAGCACCACGGGATCGCGCACGATGACATCGGTGGTGGCCCGGCCGACCTTGGTCGAACTCCACGCCACCGCCATTAGCCGCGCGGTGCCGGCGAATTCCGGAATGTCGAAACTGATCTCGGCTGACCCGTCAGGCCCAACCGTGACAATGCCGGAGTACAGCGCCAGCGGCTTTTGCGTGGGCGGATTGCCCTGCAGCTCGGCGCCGCCGGAATCGCCACCGGTCTTGAGCTGGCCGCGCGTGCCCTGCATGCCGTCGATCAATTGCCCGTAGAGGTCGCGGATCTCAGAGGTCAGGCGGCGCTGGCCGAGATAATAGTCGTCCGGCGCCGGCGGCTTGTAATTGGTCAGATTGAGAATGCCGACATCGACCGCGGCGACCACGATCTTGGCGTCCTCGCCGGGGTTGAGCCCGCCGAGCTTGACGGGAATCTTAAGCGCGGTGCCCGGGCGTACGAGCGCCGGCGGCGACAGATCGACCTGCAGCGTGCGGGTCTTCTTGTCGATGCCGAACCATTTCAAGCCGATGGCCCTTCCGGGCATCCGCAGCGCCGCGGCATCGAGCGGCCGGCGCAAGGTCGCCAGCACATAGGCGCCGGCCCCCCAATCCTTTCCGACGGCAATCTTGACCTGCTGGGTGCCTTCCTTGACGTCGGTGGTCTGCGTCGTCAGCAGGCGGTCGCCGAGCACGTTGATGGTGAGCTTGCCGGCCGAGCGGGCATTGACCGACACCACCATGGTGTCGCCGGACGCGTATTCCGGCTTGTCGATCGAGGTCTCCAGCAGGTCCGGCGTGTCGGCGCTGCCGTCGGAATACCAGCCGACATCGAACTGCACCGAGGTCACCGGCCCGTCCGCATCTGATGATTTGACGTCGAGGCGGTAGCGGCCGGGCTGCGGCGCCAGCGTGACGCGCGACGGCTTGTCGGCCGCCAGCTTCAGATCGCCATCGGCAACGCGGCTGGTCGATTTGACCGGCTCATATTCCCAGGATGAGTTCTGGCGGTACCATTGATAGCGGGATTCCATCTTGAGCAGTTCGTAGCGCAGGCCGTCGCGCGGCAATTGCTTGCCGTCGGGGGCGACGAACACCACCTCGAATTCGGCCTTGTCGCCTTCGGCGACGCTCTTGTCGCCGAACAGCGGTTTGACGCCGATCAGGTTGGTGGCGGGCGCCACCGGCAGCACCAGCTTGCGCTCGACGGCGCGGCCGCCGGTCTCCGCCATGCGGATGAATATCTGGGCCTCCTGCGGCCGGGTCGATGACGGCGGTTTCGCCAATGAGACCGGGAAGGTCGCGATGCCGTTGGCGTCGGCTTCGGGCAGGTTTTCGATCGGCGTGCGCTCGTTGCTGGCGGTCTCTTCGTCGGCAACGCCAAACTGGTAGCCGGGGTAGCCGGGCCGTGCCGACGCCGGCGCGACCAGCATGTCGCCCTCGAGCTGCAGCCCGGAAGCCGGTGCGCCATAAAGGAAATGCCCGTCGACCTTAAGTTCTACTGGAACTTCAGCTTTGATCAGCTTCTCCTTGGCCGTGAGATCGAACTCGATCCGCTCCGGGATGTAATCCTCGACCATGAAGGTGGTCTCTCCGACCGACGCCCCCTTGGGGTCGGTGAAGGCGCGCACCCGCCAGGTCCCGGTCGGGACCGCCGAGTTGAGCGGCACGGCAAAAGTGCGGCCGCCCGCGCCCTGATCCGCCAACACCGCACGGCGGAACTCGACGCCGTCAGGCCGCTCGATCACCAGCGTCAGTGGGCCGCCGGTCATGGCGTTGCCCTGCCCGTCGCGTAAGAGTGCTGTGAGATAGACGGTCTCGTTGGAGCGGTAGACGCCGCGCTCGGCATAGACGAAGGCATCGGCGCCGGCCGGAACCGCCCGCCCGGCGACGCCCCGGTCGGTCAGATCGAACGCGCTGGTTTTCAGGCTGAGGAAGGCGTAGTCGGCCTTCTCGCTCATCACCGTCAGCATCGCCGGCGACAGGCCGCCCTCGCCGCGCGCGAGCCCCGCCTCGAACAGCACGTGGCCGGATTCATCGGTCTTGCGGGTCGCCAAAATCTCGTTGTTGCGCGCGACTAGCTTCACCTCGGCCCTGGCGACCGCGTCCGTCGACGCCAGCGAATTGACGAAGACATGGATGCCGTCATTGCCCGAGAACGCTGTGAGGCCCATGTCCGAGACGATGAACCATTGCGTCGCCAGCGTGCCGTCATCGTCGCTGCCGGGGCTCTTGGGAGCAGCCGTCATGACATAGACGCCCGGCTGCAGGTCGCCGAGCGCCTGGTCGACCGGGAACGCGGTGATGACGTCCTGGTTGAGCGTGGTGGCGGTCGCGAGTTCGCCGGACCAGACCTTGACGCCCCGCTCGTCACCGAGGTCGTTGAGCTGGTAGCGGCT
Source organism: Bradyrhizobium erythrophlei (assembly GCA_900129675.1). Classification (GTDB taxonomy): domain Bacteria; phylum Pseudomonadota; class Alphaproteobacteria; order Rhizobiales; family Xanthobacteraceae; genus Bradyrhizobium; species Bradyrhizobium erythrophlei_A. The sequence goes on from FSRD01000001.1 coordinate 7,844,985, forward strand.
CAGCGTCTTCTGGAAGTCGCTGTCGATCACGGTGTTGATCAGATTGCGGTCGCCGATCCGGAACACACTCACGTTCACCGCGGGCGTATTGACGCTGACCAGCGGGATGCCGCGCTGGCCGGTGCGCGGCAGCACATAGGCCCGCCCGGTGAAGCGCACGAACGGCTTGCGGTCGCGGACATAGATGTTGAATTCAGCCGATTTCGGCAGGCTCTCCTTGACCGTGGACGGCAGGCCGGCGCGCAGGTTGATGTTGTAGCGCTCGCCATGCTTCAGACCGTCGACACAGAGCTGCTTGCCCTCGGCCGTCAGCGCCGGCTTGTCGGTGCCGGCCAGCGCCAGGAATGGCGCGAAATCGACCCGCTTTGCCAAATCCTCGGAGAACTGGAAGCAGGCCCGCGGCGACGCCCCGTCGGAATCGACGGTGTAATCCAACAGCCGGAAGCCGTGCTCGTCGCGCATCTTCTCGTATTGGCCGCGGACATCGGCGACCTCGCTCATGTCCAGCGACAGCCTTAGGCTATCCAGCGCCGGCCGCCACAATTTCCGGTCGGACATCGCCCGGCCGAGCACCGCCAGCGCGTCGGCCTCCTCGGCCGGGTTGCCGGCACGCTGGTAGGCGATGTAGGCCGCCGTCGAGGCGCGCTCCAGCAGGAAAGTCTGCTCGCTGGAACTGGCGGAGCGGATCTGGAAGATCGTCTTGGCCAGCCGCAGCCAGTTGCCGCTGTCTTCCGGCGTGGTGGCGGCGATCTGGCCGAGGATCTGCAGGCCGGTCCGGAAGTCGAACCGCTTGAAGGCGGCGTCAGCGTCGGTCCGCAAGCTCGCGGTGGATTTGGCGACCGGGCCCGCCTCGCTCTTGATCTGGGCTTCCAGCTTGATCGCGGAATCGGCGAGATCGTCGCGTTTGAAGGCCTTGTCCGCCGCCTGTGCCGCGACCAGACCAAGCGCCAGCGTGGCGCAAAATGCTGCGGCGCGAACCAAACCGATCATGATGGAGCTCCCTGCGCGGACGACCGCCGCGTGAGTTGAGAAAAATGCGTGAAAAGGTGACGGACTGATGGCGGGGGAACCGGCGCGCGAAAAAGTCGCATGCGACATTGCTGAACAATCCTTGGTCGCAACCGTCCCTGGCGCGCGCCGGCGGGCTACCAGCAGAGCTTTGGGTCAAGGGCGGACCGGACGCAATGGTCCGGCGTCTGGCTTTGTCGCTGGCTTGCAGAAATCGGTTCAGAACGGGCTTGGCGCGGAAGCGGATTTTTCATATTGGCAGTGCTAGAAGACCCCCGACGGTCCCATAGCTCAACTGGATAGAGTAACGGATTTCTACTCCGTGGGTTGCAGGTTCGAATCCTGCTGGGATCGCCAGTATTTTCAATGCGATGCGCGTTCTGTTCTCGTTAAATCCGTGTTGCGGGCTGTAACGAGGAAAACCCTTTAATATCAGCCTTTCCCGTTTAGTCCCACTGCGGTTCGTTTTTCGTTCGCGATTTTGATAGCCGGTTGCCTGCCCACTGGCGGCGCGCTTTGATGGCGCATGCCCGAACTCACCCGCCAGAAGATTACGCTCGGGGCAGGCATTGAACCGCGGCCACGTTCGCGAGTTCAACCCCGATCGCAAAGATACGCATTGGGGAAAGCGGAAGCTGAAGCGGGACCAATGAAAAGCCCGCCGGCGCGAACCGGCGGCCTCACCCCTCATCGTCCGGTTGCCGAGCCCTGGTAGTGGGTTCAGTTTGATTGTGGCAGGCTTACTCACTGGAAAACGGACAGTCCGGAGCGCATGTTCGCGGGATGGCACAAGGCTCATCTGCACCACCATTAACCCGCGAAGAATTCGCCTCTTTGCAGCACTGCGCCAAGGGTCCGATGCACCGCACAATCCCGCCCGAACACAAAGACCGACTGATCCAACTAGGATACATCCTGGAATTGCCGGGCGAACTTCGACTAACGAACGCTGGCAGGCACAGGATTGCGGAAGGCGAATGACAGACAAGCATCCCAAACGCCCCGGGGACCGCATTCTAGCCTTGGCGATTTTGGCAATCGGGACGGTGTCAATAGAGCCGGTGGCGGCCCAGACGTATGATCCGGCTTACCCGGTTTGCCTGCACGTCTACACCCTGGGGGCCAACTATTACGAATGCCGCTACACGTCGCTGCCTCAGTGCAACGCGTCGGCATCGGGCCGCGCAGCACAGTGCGTCATCAATCCATATTTCGCGGGCGCGGAAGAACCCGCGGGTTATCGGCGGCATCGTCGCCGCATCTACTAAGGCGGGTCGCAAGAGACGCCAGCCCGCCGGCGTGAACCGGCGGGCTGTTCGATCGATGCCCCCCACCGGGGCCACCTCAGTTTAGGCGGGTAACTTGAATGAGTCGTTCCGCTTCCCAGCAGTCGTGGATGCAGCAAAGTGAGCGCCGCCTATCGAGTTGGAGGAAGTATGAAAAATCAACAACCTCGCTCGCGTGTCGATTGTGAATGGAGCGATGGCGTTGACGACCGGGAAGGCTAGTAGCATCTCACCTGTAGATGAAACCCCGGCCCACACATTGCGGACAGTATGCCGACCAATCTGCACCTCCCTGATGAGAAGGGTTGGCAGGGTGCGGATCGTGCCATCGGCCATCTTGAAGCGAACAGCTTCCTGCCGAACCCCATAACCATCGCGTACAATTCTGGCAGCGATAGCCTCTGATACCAGGCACGTTGTCGCGCCAGTATCCAACAGCATCCTAAGCGGCTGGACGCCCAATACCACATCAATCATTGCCGACGTGCCATTGTTAGTTGGATAGATCGGCACGCTGTCCGCTACCCGAGCCGATTCAGTAGTTGCGGCGATAGTAGGTGCGGCGACAGGGGTTAAGGCAGCCTCGAGCCGCGAATGCCACTGGGCTTTGTCGGCGACGTAAAGCATCGCGCCTAAAACGGCTGCGATCATGGAGAGGCGATAGAAGAAGGCGTCGGTCACTGGCGACCGTTCGCTCCCAGTGCGGAGTCTGAGGACACTGCGCACTAGGAAGAAAAAGACTGCCATCGCCAGGAAGACGATGCTGTAAGGATCGACCTTGACCATTGTGCGCCCAATCTACGCCCTACCCTCAGCGGCCCACCGGGCGGCCCCAGCGGGGCTTGTGGCTAATCTGGGGCCGCCCATTGCAGCCGGCGGCAACGCGGAAACGAGGGGCCAACGGCCAGCCAAACTACCGCAACCCAGTTGATCGCTCCGAACTAGTTCGGAGTACCTCGGTTTCTTGTTGGCCTCGCTTCCCCGACTATCTGGACGCCCTTCCCCTCGTGGTTCTTGAGGCTGTGCTGGATGCCGAGCGCGACGCTTTCCGGCATACAAATTTAAGTTTTCTAATTCCAGGGAGGGGAGTAGCGTCGGGAGAAGGGACGAAAATGAAGGACATGCGGGCGTATCTGGAGAAGCTCCGCTGCGACGCCGCAGAATGGCCGTTATCCGTGATCTAGCGACGGATATTCCGAAACGAGAGTTATTCTCTAGATTAGCCGAGCATTTCAGTTTGCTGGCGTCGGTAGTCGAGCGCGAGATCGAGTCGCGTGAACCGCCAGTCAGCGGCACGTAACTTAGGTACGGGCCTGTTTCCAACTTCAGTTCCCGCCTGAAGCAAGGGGGAATGCCATGATAGATTACCCAGCCGCAATCCCACTATTCGCAATTCCGCAACTCCGCTGCCCGAAATGCCGAGCGCGCATGAAGCTTGCGCGCACCTCGCCGGGGCCTACAGGATATGAACTTCGCAGGCTCAACTGCTCCGAATGCGATCACGTCGAAGAAATCGCCATACCGTCGGATCCGATGAAATCAGATGCAACTTGCTGGTTCACGGGCGAGCTACATCCGCCGAAGTAAGGCGCCTCAGTTGTCCTTTGGTGCAAGTGACCCCGCTTTGTTTTGGGTGTCCTAATTCCCCGCCGTGAGGCCCAAAGAGACGACCCCAGCCGGGCCTTGGCTGGGGCCGCATTCCCATCGCGCCCCTTTCCGAGAAAGGACACGACGCCCAGGAATTCACCATTCAATATGGCCGGTCCAATGTCCTAATTCGGAAGAGTGAGTGTCCTAATTAGGACAGCACCGTTATCCGATCTCGAGCCGAAGTTCACCTCACCTGTGCCTGTGGGCACGGCGGCGCGGATGTTCGACCCTCGTTTGCGGTCGACAACGCCGTCGCCGCGGGCGAGCGCGCGGCCTGAGATCGAGTGCAGACTCGCGGCCGGCGAGCGGGTTGCGGCTGGCGCAATATTGAAGCTGCGGTCCGCCGCGGCAGCTTGAGCAATTCCCGCCAGCCAACTCACACACAGCCTCGGTTCGCCTGCCGAGTTCACTGGCCGCTCCACGCGCTCTTGGGCGGTTCATAACCGTTGTAGTTCCACCAGCTCTTTGGCGCCTGGCGTCGCGCAACGTCGTTGTTCCACCAACTATCTGGCGCTTGAAGTGGACCGCTCTGCTGGACGGACAGACTTTGTTGCTCGACGGGACCAGCGCCCCTCTCCTCACTGCGCATTTGGCGTTTTGCACGCTGGTTCTTTGCCCTGAGCTCCGGACTGTCGAGTAACTCCCCTCCTGGCCCGTAGATGTGTTCGACGTCGCCAGTGATGACTCTGACTTGGGCATAGGATGGCGCAACCAAGCCCATGGCAGCGACAATCAAGAGAGCGAATTTCTTCGTCATGATCCGGACTCCCGTCAGCGCGAGGGGTAAAGTTAACGCATAATATAGTTGGCATATAGTTGGCGGAAGCGTCCCCAATAGGGGGGCCTACGCTGGTAGTAACAGTGGTAATCGTAGGGGGGCCTACGCTGGTAGTAACAGTGGTAATCGATCCCAGTTTCGCTTTTGGATCGATCATGGACAAAGCGGCCGCCTATGCGATCTCAGCCTTAATCGCCGGTTTCGGTGTTTGGGTCCTTATTGCCGGCCTAAACTCCAGCGCGCCCGCTTTATGGATTTGCGTCGCTCTGATCCCCATAGCGATCGGCGTCTGGAGCGCGTTCGGTGACACTTAAAAATCCCTCCCCTTTCGGGGAGATTTGCTTGCGCTCGGCCTCCGGTTGAGGCCGCCAACTGAGGCGGCCTTTTCGGTTGAGCGTGCTTGCGTAGCTTCTTAATGATCTCGCGCTGGTCGTCGGCGTATTCTTCGGCGACTTGCCGGGCTTGGTCGGTGCGAGTCGGCTTGTCCTTCGGTTCGTAATGGCAGGCCGCTATCGAGGCGCCGATGCTGGTAGTCGAGCACGGCGGACCGACGATGTTCGCGCGGGCTGGCGTCATGCGGGCATTGAACCGCGGCCACGTTCGCGAGTTCAACCCCGACCGCAAAGACACGCATTGGGGAAAACGGAAGCTGAAACGGGTAATGAAAAACCCGCCGGCGTGAACCGGCGGGCTTTGATTATTCGGCTAATCAGGATTGAGCAGGCGAAACTCATTGCGGTTTCGGCTTCACCATCTTTGCGCCCTTCACTTTCTTTTCTTTGGCGGTTTGTTTGTAGCCTCTAGTCTTACTGCGTCACAAAAGAAGACGCTTCGTCTGTTTGATCGGGCGAATGCAACAGGGACAGCGTGAGAGGTTCCGGACGATGGCAACGATCAGTCTTCGCCGCATCGTCGCAATCGAGTTCGGGATGTGACGTTCGGGTCGCAGCAGCGGAGCCTCTGGGTCGGTAACCGTTGGAAATCGCAAGTCTCTTGAACGGCCTGGTGGAACGAGATCCCGAGGGGGGAATCGTCTCCCTCTCGGAGACCAGGAATCCGTAGGCTGCGATGCACAGCGTAGCGTGGTGGTGGAAGCCACGCCAACCTCGCCCTTCGAAATGCCCGAGCCCGACCTCTTGTTTGAGATCCTGATAATCGCGCTCGATGCGCCAGCGCAGCTTGGTTAGATCGACTAGCCTTCCGAAAGTGGTCGTTTCCGGCAACGTTGAAAGCCAGTATTTGGTCGGCTCGTCCTCACCTTCTGGCCATTCGATCAAAAGCCATTCTTCCGGTCGGCTTTCGGTGAGTTGGTAATCTCGATGCGCGACGCAAACGCGCGCGCGAGCGAAGCGCGATGATAGCCGCTCGGCCGCACCCTCTCGCCACTTGATCGTGCGCCAGACCCGCTTAGGAAGGCAAAGAGCAAGCTCCTTGACCGAAATCGGTTGATGCTTGTGGTCGCGGCGCAGCAGCTTTGGTGGTCGCCCTTTGCCCGACCATTTTTTCGGCGGTAGCGGCGCCGTGTCGGATGTCCACACCGTGGTGTTTGGCAAGATACCGGCCACATAGGTCAACGCCAACGCGCTGATGCTGGTCCGCAGGTCCGTGTTGCAGCCATATCCGGCATCCATCAGCACCACGCCGCGAGGAAGCCCGGCTCTGCAGGCTGCTTCGATCTGCTCAAGCGCGATCTCTGGCTTGGTCTTAAAGCTGATCTCCTTGGGCACGCCCGCTTTGCGCCGACGTTTCTTATCTGCCGCCCATTCCTGCGGCAGATAGAGACGATACATTGCCGGCAGACTGGCGTGGTGATTGGCAAGCGACAGGGACACCGCGACTTGGCAGTTATCCTGCTTGCCGAGCTGCCCGCAATATTGACGCGCCACACCGACCGAGTGCGCTCCCTTCTTGGGAAAACCGGTGTCATCGATGATCCACGCTTCGATCGGTCCATGGCGCTCTATCGCCGGCAGTACCATCTCACCCACTTTGGCCAAAACACCCTCGTCAGACCAAGGCGATTGGCCGACGAAGTGAAGCAGCGACTGATGCTGCGCCGCCGTCCGATCAGGTGCCGTTACCGCGGCCATAGGCTCAACGCTTTTACGCTCCCCCGGCATGATTAAGCCGATGCAATAATCAAACAACGGCCGGGCCCGGTCCGCATGTCCGATCACACTCACAAGTTTCTCGACAAAAGCCGAAAATCGCGATTCACTGCCGTCTGATCTCCGGAGATCCATATCAGCCCCCGTTACCGATGCCTGAATCTCAACCGGTAACTGATTCTCACAGGACCTCGCCCGCGACCTTTTGAATCAGACACTTTTCTGACTCAGTAGTACTAGCAGCCTGTCGGACTTAGCGGAGCGAGCGGGGTTAGGTAGAATCGATGCTTTGATTCGGCCTTTCTTCGACTGGGTGGGGCGCCGTTGAGCAATTTCCGTACGATCGATCGCGAGACCGGATACCTTCTGCCGCCGTCGGTGGACGAGTGGCTTCCTGAGAGGCACTTGGCGCGCTTCGTTGTCGAGGTCATTGATGGGCTGGATCTTTCGGCGATGAGCAACAGCTACCGGGGAGCGGGATCGGCTTCGTACCATCCCGCGCTGCTGCTGGGCCTGCTCGTATACGGATATGCGACGGGCGTGTTCTCGAGCCGGAAGCTGGAGCGGGCGACGTACGATTCGGTGGCGTTCCGCTTCATTGCGGCGAACGACCATCCCGATCACGACACGATCGCGACATTTCGGCGGCGCTTTCTCAAGGAGATCGAGGGGCTGTTCGTGCGGCTGCTGGAGCTGGCGCGCGAGATGGGGATGCTCAAGATCGGCACCGTTGCGCTCGACGGCACGAAGATCCACGCCAACGCCAGCCGGCACAGCGCGCTGTCGTATGAGCACGCCGGCAAGATTGAGGCGCAATTGAAGGCGGAAGTGGCCGATCTGCTGGCGCGGGCGGAAGCCGCGGACAAAGCGGATGTGCCCGACGGCATGTCAATTCCTGAGGAATTGGCACGCCGCGAGAAGCGCTTGGCGAAGCTTGCCGAGGCCCGCGCCAAGATCGAAGCCCGCGCCAAAGAGCGGTATGAACGGGAGAAGGCCGAGCATGAGGCCAAGCTGGCGGCGCGTGCGGCAAAGGCCAAGGCCACCGGCAAGAAGTCCGGAGGCAAGCCGCCCCAGCCCCCTACCGAAGGTGCGCTGCCAACCGATCAGATCAATCTGACCGACGAAGAGTCGCGCATCATGCCGGTGGCAGGCGGTGGCTTCGAGCAGTGCTACAACGCCCAGGCGGTGGTGGCGGCGAACAGCCTCCTGGTGATCGCCGCGCAGGTGGTTCAGGCGCCCAACGACAAGCAGCAGATCGAGCCGTTGCTGAAGCGGATCGAGGCCTTGCCGGCGGAGCTGGGAAAGCCGACCACTTTGTTGGCGGACACCGGCTACTTCAGTGAAGCCAACGTCATGCTGTGCGCGGCGGCGCCGATCGACCCGATGATCGCGCAGGGCCGGCAATCGCATTATCCGCCCCTGTCGGAGCGCTTTGCAAAAGCACCGCCGGCGCCGCAGAACCCAACGGCGCTCGATGCCATGAGCTACCGTCTGCAGACGCCCGAAGGCAAGAAGCTCTATGCCCTGCGCAAGCAGACCCCGGAACCGGTGTTCGGGATCATCAAATCGGTGATGGGCTTCCGCCAGTTCCTGTTGCGCGGCCTTGAGAAGGTGCAAGGTGAGTGGAGCCTCGTCACCATGGCGTGGAATATGAAGCGAATGTTCGCCCTGGCGGCCGCTTGAAGCGCCCGCCGTCCCTACGCGGCGTTCCGCTCGGTACCGGAATGCTCGCTGACGTCGCATTCGTCCCTCAGGGACTATTGAATCCGTCCGTCACCCAGGTGCGGCACGCCATCGTCTGCACATGCCAAGATCGACACCTCAGTCCGACAGGCTGCTAGTGGCATAGTCACCCTTGCCACTCATTGCACCCCCTGCAGCCGCATAGGCGGGCGTGAACGACTCGGCAATGGTCAAGCTAAGGAAGGCCGTTAAAGCGAGTATGGTAATAGCTCTCATGAAAATCCTCCTTGGTTGGAACAGATGGAGGTTACGAAGCATCCTTGCTCTTAGCAATTGAGAGAGGAGAGACTTTTCAGACAGCGAAAAGCCCGGCAACCGGCCCGGCGATCGAAGTAAGCCTAGGTGATGAAACGCTGCCATTAGAGGCAGCGCGTATTAATTCTGGATGACAAACCAGCCCCGTAAAAACTACGGCCCGCCTGCGGTCGACAACCGCTTCCCTATTCCGCGGAGAATACCTATTTGAGCGCCAAAGCGGAACTGCAAGTCTAATCGTAGCCGCCAATTCCTAAGGGGGTTCAGATGCGCATTCTGGCCTTGGCGATTTTGGCGATCGGGACGGTATCAATAGAACCGGTGGCGGCCCAGACGTATGATCCGGCTTACCCGGTCTGCCTGCGGGTCCACGCCCACTACTACGAATGCCGCTACACGTCGCTGCCTCAGTGCAACGCGTCGGCATCGGGCCGCGCCGCCCAGTGCTTCATCAATCCATATTTCGCGGGCGCGGAAGAGCCCTCGGGTTATCGGTGGCATCGCCGCCGCGTCTACTAATGCGGGTCGCTAGAGACGCCAGCCGCTGGGCGTGAACCGGCGGGCCTTGATTGTGTGAGGGTCGAGTGCTGCCTTCAGGACCTTAACCCTCTTCTCGATGTCGAATATGCTGAAATCCAGCAAGTTTGCGTCACTGCCCGGCATTTGAAAAACCTCATTGTCACCACCGGAGCCGTGCAGGCTTACAGAGGCTTTCGCCATGCTATCCAACGCGTCCCGTAGCGAAACCCGCTGGTCACCGCCGACCGCACGCGGGGCCAGCTGGCTGCTAAAAAAATCGCAGGCGAGCGTGCGCGTGTTGGGGTAGCGCGGTGTCAGTACCGGTACGTTGTCCTGGCGGACCGCGGCCGCTTCGGCGCGACGCCGACCGTCTCACCGCCGGGCCACTGGCCTGAGCTCTGGCCCCCGTTGCGCCGGTAATTAGGATCGGTATAGGGGTTGCCCGGACCCTTGTTCTGGCAATTGGCATTTGGATAAAAGAACGCGCAATAAGCGGGCTCTGACATCACCTGTTGTGCCGGAGCCGGCGTGAAGCTCATCGCGGTCAGCACTGCTGCAGCGCCGAGTTGCTTGAGGATGAACATTGTGCTTCCTCCCACCGCGCGAAAAACGCGCACCAGATGCTCGGAGAATACACTCAAGAGAAGGGCGCCATCCGCTCGGCGCGATCACTCCGGCGTGAGCGTTGGACGGTCAGGCGAAAAAAGCTGTGGCCGTGACCGTGCATAGGCGCAGCATTACGAAAACAAAAAGGTCCCGATCAGCAGACCCGCCGCAAAGGCCCACAGCCCCAACGTACAGGCTGAAACGAGGCGGGCAAGGTTGCGGAGGTCCGCATCCTGCGGGATTTCACGGGATTGATCCGTCATTTGCAGCCCCCTGCATCGGCCGCCAGCCCTGGGGAAATCGGCATCCTTCCTAAGACCATTCCAAAAAGCGTCCCCCTCATAGGTGCCCAAAAGAAGGCAAGGACGGCCACAAGGTATCACGATTTTGGCAAGTCCGGCCCAACTCGCAACTTAGTACTGACGCCGGTCCCGGTTTCCCCGCCTGGGATATCCGGCAATGTCCCAACCCGTCCGCAGTACTGACGCCATAGGGTTGCGGCACGCTGTTGTGCCGATAAATGGCTGCTTTCCTGGATTTGCGACACGGGAAACCCGCATAAAATCTGCACTTTTGCGTGTCGCGGCTTCTGGCACTTCTGCTGGGATTGCCACCAATCAAACAGAAATGCCCAAATATATAAGGGTTTCTTGGACATCGAGGACTTCGTCCGGGCCCGCGTTTTTCGTGACTTCGTCCCTGGATTGAGGTAGCTTTTTCGTTCCCTCGCGGCACCCGAAGCCTCGCGGGGACAAGAGACGGAGCCGCCTCTCAGGCGACCGCGCTTCGATCTTCACTATCTTTTTCGGACCCCTCCTTTTTTCGGAGTCCTTTTGCACTCAGGCAAGCGCCTGCCGCAAGAGGAGCCGAGGCAGCGCGCTCAGGCACCCTTGCTCCGGGAGGACCATCCGTGAAAAAGCGAACATGTTTGATCTCAATTGCGCAGACCCTGGTTGCTGCCGGAGCGAGCTTGCTAATAGCGGCGGGAACCGCTGACGCACAGAAGCAGGGCGGCAGCATTACGGTAGGCCAGGAATTGGATATTCCCGGTTTCGATCCCTTGAAGGTCGGCGTGTACGATACATCCGCGCAATCCGCGGCGGCGTTGATCTACGATACGCTAACCTACCTCGACGATAAGGGCGAGCCGCAACCGAAGCTTGCGCTGTCGTGGACCCATTCAGAGGATTTCAAGACGTGGACTTTCAAGCTCCGGCCGGGCGTGAAATTCCATGACGGCACGCCGTTCAATGCGCAAGCGGTGAAGGACAATTACGACCGCTGGATGGATCCCGCCAACAAATGCCGCTGCGCATTCTACATTTCCGGCATCCACGACGTGCGGGCGCCCGATGAACTGACGGTCGTCTTCAATCTGAATAATCCGGCGGTGAACATGCCAGCCAATTTCAGCTTTCCAGGCCCCACCAACGTCACCCATTCGCCGACTGCCTTCAAGACCAAGGGCGATGACTATAACCGCAATCCCGTCGGCACCGGTCCCTACATCCTGAAATCGTGGACTGCTGGCGACCGCATCGTGCTCGAAAAGAACCCGGACTACTGGAACAAGGGCCATCCCTATTTCGACCGCATCGCCATGAAACCCCTACCCGATGGGCAGTCGCGCTTTGCCAGCCTGCAGTCGGGCGAAGCCGATATCATCTGGGATGACGAGTACGATGCCGACAATATCCTGAAAGCGCAGAAAGATCCCAAGCTGACCGTGCACACCTATACCGGGTCCGGTGCGCAGGTGTGGGCCTTCAACACCAAGGTCGCGCCGTTCGACGACGCGCGCGTGCGACAGGCACTCGTCATGGCACTCGACCGCAAGAAGTGGTCGCAGGCGGCGACCAGTGGTCTTAGCCGACCGGCGACCAATCCCTACGGCGACGGCTCCTGGGTCAAGTGCAAGGATGACGGTGCATTGCCTTACGACGTCGAGAAGGCGAAGGCGTTGATCAAGGACTATGGCAAGCCGGTCGACTTCAAAATGATAGTCACCACAACTCCGCGCGGCCGCACCAATGGGCAGGTGCTGCAGCAGTTCTGGAAGCAGGTTGGCGCCAATGTCGAGATTGAGCAGGTCGACCAGGCCACCATCCCGCCGCGCGCTTTCATGCGCCAGTTCCAGTTGACGCCATGGCGCATCATTGATTTCCCCGATCCAAGTCCGCAAATGTATGCGAATTTCCACACCGGCAGCCCGGTCGCGCTCGCGAATTATTCCGATCCCGAACTCGACCGATTGCTCGAACACGCACGGTCCACGGCCGAGTTGCAAGCGAGTACCGAGGACTATTGTGCGATCAGCCGGCTGATCAACAAGGAGGCGATTTGGTTCTGGACTTTCCAGAACACCTACTACGCTATTTCAACGAGCAGGCTGAAGGGCCTTGCAAAGCTCCATAGCGGAGTGATCGACGTTTCCAACGCCTGGCTGGAATGAACCCCACGCTGGAATTTTTCGTGAACAGGCTGCTTTGTATCGAGCCGTAATTATTCCGGTGGCGTGCAGCGGCCGGCCTATCTGGCATGACCGGCATTCCGGCGATGCTTCCGGCCGGCGGATGGCGTCGAGTGAAATCGGCAAGTTCATTTGGCCGAAGCGTCCCACCTTTGTGAGCCAAGTCACAGGCGTCTTCCTTCCCCCGCTGCAAACTGCCGGCTTACGGAGGGCTCAAGCCATGACGCAACTATCTGCGAAAATACTCAGCCGGCGTATCATGATCGTCTGCCTGATGATCCTCATACCTGCAACGGGCATCGCGATCGCAACCGTACCTCAGGCGGAACGCATCAAGAACAACGTTAAAGCCTATGCTGAACCCGTACTCAGATACTCATCCATGGTGGGCGGATCGATACCCCTCGCCCAAATTGTGAAAGCACTGGTTCACAAGGGTTGGAAGCACGCGTAAAGCGGCTTGCCGATGTCGAGCGGCCCCGCGCTTTGATGCGGCACGCTCCAATGGCGATGCACCGTCCAACTCGGTCGCATGCCGATCGCTGTCCTGACGCCGCGAGGCACGGTTCGGCCGCGCAAGAAGCCCGTCCCCAATTGGCATGAGCGGATTGGGCATGGGCTGCCGTTCAGCAAAGATTGGAATGCTCGCCCCTGATGTGCCGTCGGCGATTAAGGTTGAGCGGTTAGCTTAACGAGCGACGTTTGTTGCGAAGCGGCGCTGCCCGAGTATTGATTTCGTTACCGAACAATTTCCCCAAGATGCGTTCGGGCCCACACCGGCAAAGCCGTTAGGCGATCATACTCCGCCTGGCGGCTTTGTTTTTCCCGCGAAGGACTGAGCAATTCTTAAAGACCTGAAAAAGCGAGACTGGATCTTCGTGGCGATATGCGTCGCCGCATCAATTTCTCTCGGGATCTGCAGCGTCAAGCTTGCCGTCGCCTACAAGGCGCAAAATGACCCGCCCCGTGCGGTTCAAAGGCCATCCTGATCAGTTGCAGCCTGATCAGTTGCAGCCTGGTCAGTTGATCGAGCTTGCGCCGTCCTCAAGTCTTTCCAGCGCTGCATCGACAATGTTGATTTCTTCCTGGAGCGCGGAAGTCAGGCTTTCCACGCTGACCCAACTCCCGGCGTGCATTCGACTTTCATGCAACAGACGCCGCCGATGGTCGCGGATTTCCTGCAACGCCTGGCGATTTTTGAGAGTGACGTAGCCGGCAACTATATGCTCTATGGCCTTGGGCATAATCAAATACTCCACGCTACAGAACGCGGCCGTATTAAATCAAAGATATTCCCGGTCTGCCAGGTGATTCCGCTGGCGCGCTGCGGCAACCTACGCCGCCACTCTCCAGTTACCTTCCGTGGCTCTGGAATACATTCTGGCAACCCTTGCTCAGCTTCGTGCGATTTTGCTGCAAACATTGCTGAACCGCGTTGTCGTCGCCCAACTGCTTCCGGCAAAATCGCTGTGCGTCTCGCGTGCACGCCTGTTGCTCCTGCGGGGTGCCCATATGGCCCTGAGCCAATGACGATGACGCTCCGATCAAAAACGCGATGGCGGCGAGCATTAGTTGGCGCATCGATCATCTCCATGAATTTGTATTTGGACCAATCTCGGGATAAAGCGGCAACCGTTGCGCAGTTCCTCCGGGTCCTGTTTGATGTCCCTGGCGCAAGGAAGATGTGGCCGTGAATTTGACGACCCAATCGAGTTACCGGACGGGCGCACTCTCGTTACGCTGCACGACGCTGCGACCTACAAAAGAGAAGGCCCCGCAGGCACCCACCGCGGACAACAATTAGGGTGACGGGGCACTCAATAGAAAAATTGCGGTGAACCGGCCGGTCTCAGCCGCTGCACGGCTCGCCCTCCCTGCTCGACAGGACCTGCCTCACTCCGCCGGGAAACAGGCTCGCTTGCTCCGGCGCCAGACGTACCCATAACCACCACACGGGGGGCGAGGCTGAACCCCGGCGGGGCACTCGTTCCATATGCGGGCGCCGGTACCCCAGCCGTCGACGACGCATGCGCCACCGGGCGTACTATGGCAACCGGGCCCGCATCCGTCGGCGGCGTTAGCGGGGCCAATGCTGGCAACGATGGCGAAAAGAGCCGCGATCAAAAAGGTTCTCATACCGCTCTCCTTCTTTTGGTCGATAGCAACACCCAGCAGAGGCTCGAAGTTCCCTCAGCGCTGCTTTCGGAATTACGGTGACCGTGCACTCAATAGAAACTTTACGGTGAACCGTTCGCGAGCAGCATTAAATGCGCTGTCACCGCAATTCCGAAAGCTGAAGAGAGAGGAATGACCGTTGTTCAGGCTCGCTGACGAGCTTCAGCGGCAGCCCGGGCTTTTTGTTCCGCCTCAAGCACAATCCTGATTTCCTTTGCGCTACAGAGTGCCCGCCTGATGTTTGGATCTTCCGAACCAAATTCGAACGTAATGAGCCTGTTGCAGTGCGCGCAGTTGGTCTGGAAATTAGGTCTGACTTTCTGAGCCCGCTCCCTAAATACCTGGGAACACTTCGTGCATTTGATCCTGACCTTATCGTCGATCATGCCGCAGATCTAAAGGGATTGTTAATTTGATCACCCCATGGCGGCCCGCCGTCGATACCCGCAATCGGCGGGGGCTCGGGTCTGTTTCGGACCCAACGTGTAGAGCGATTTGCCTGCCCGCTCGCGGCGAGTTCCAATGGCGCATACCCGCCGTTGCAAACAAGCCCAACCAAGCAGAACATCCGCCGGGCCAATACCGGGGAAAAGCAATGAAGGTCTTTGTTGCGACACTTACCTTGCTTGTTTCAAGTGCTGCCGCCGCTGAAGAGTGCCAGACGTGCTCAATGGCCGACGCCTGCATAAAGGCGTACCTTAAGGCTACGTCGGAGGCCCAAAGCGCCACTAAGCAGGCAATCCGGGATTGGAAGCAGAATCTGGACAGGAAGGCCTCCGCAGAATTGTCCAGCAGGGGCACGCTCGCATTACAAGACGCCATGGAGTCGCAAATTCGTTTGGAGCTTGAGCGCCTGAAGGAGTGCTTGGCTAAGATTAGGTAGCTGAGCCCGCGCGGTCGCCAACACCTACGCGGACCGGGTGCCAGCCGGCACCCGGTCTTCCCTGCGACCTCTGTCGATCAAGAGGACGAAAAGTGACGCACAGCTCGGGCGATTCACGACCGCGGTGCCCCTGAAGGTTAGGACATCCGTCACAATAAATGAATCGGATTGCGCCCGGGCGCCATGTGGTGATGTGACTCAGGGCGGCGGGATTCCTTGGATGGCGGTTCGGCAGTATGCGGGTCGGCATGATCGACACGCAAGCGATTCGGCAAAGATGGGAGTCCGTCGGCTCGAAGCTCGATGAGCGCGGGCGGCGGGTGTTTGCAGCCGGCGAGGTCCGGGCGGCAGGATGGGGCGGTCTCGAGGCGGTTTCCGAGATCACGGGGCTCGCGCGCTCGACCATCGGTCGGGGACTGAAAGATCTCGACGCGGCGCCCCTGCCGAAAGGCCGGGAGCGCCGCAAGGGGGGCGGCCGGCGGCATCTGTCGAGCCGGGACGCCACGCTGATCGAGGACCTGCGCGGCGTCATTGAGCCGGCCACGCTCGGAGATCCCATGCGCCCGCTGTTGTGGGTATCGAAAAGCCACGACAAGGTGGCTGTCGCGTTGCAGAAGCAGGGCCATGAGATCAGCGCCAGCAGCGTGAAGAGACTGTTGCCGATGCTCGGCTACAGCCGGCAGTCGAACCGCAAGGCCGACGAGGGCTCGAAGCATCCCGACCGCAATGCGCAATTCGAGCACATCAACGCCAAGGCGGTTGCGGCGCAGACCGCGGGGCAGCCCGTCATCTCGGTCGATACCAAGAAGAAAGAGCTGATCGGCAACTACAAGAACGGCGGCACCGACTATCGCCCGAAAGGCGATCCGCGGCGCGTGAAGGTGCACGACTTCGAGGACAAGGAACTCGGCAAGGTCGTACCTTATGGCGTGTACGACGTTGGTGCCAATGCAGGGTGGGTGAGCGTCGGAATCACAAGCGACACGGCTCAGTTTGCCGTCGCCTCCATCCGCCGCTGGCTCGACGCGATGGGGCGCGAGCGCTACCCGAAAGCCCGCGAGTTGACGATCACGGCCGATGGCGGCGGCTCGAATGGAACGCGTGTCCGGCTGTGGAAGGTCGAGTTGCAAAAGCTCGCCGACGAGACCGGCCTCATGCTCCACGTCCATCACTATCCGCCGGGCACGTCGAAGTGGAATAAGATCGAACACCGCCTGTTCTGCCACATCACGCAGACCTGGCGCGGGCGACCACTCGTCGATCGCATGGCCGTAGTCGAACTGATTGCCGCGACGACGACCAAAGCCGGCCTGAAAGTTGAGAGCGCGCTCGATACCGCGACCTACGAAAAGGGCATCAAAGTCAGCGATGCCGAGATGAAGACGCTCGACATCCAGGGCGATGAATTCCATCCCGAATGGAACTACACAATCCGCCCGCGATCAGCCGCTAATCGGAGCGGTTAATTTGGTCGGTGTCCTTAACTCCGCGGTCGCGTGCACGGCTCCTTAACCTTGCCGACTGACGCGGACGCCGTGTGCTGCCCCCTGGTGCAGGTCGTCCAGACGTACGCGATCCGGCTGCATTCCCAATTCGGGCCAAGCGCCGCACCGGAAACCGGTTCCGGAGAGGCCAGGCCAATCGCAAGCACCGCCGCGACGCAGCCAAGCGACACGATGGCAGCGACGAGAACGATATTCTTGCGGGTCCACAGATTGCGCAACATGGCGGCTGTCCTGTTCACGGGCGCTGTCCTGTTCACGGCGGGAGAATAGGATTGCGCCAGCCTCCCCTGTGTGAGCGAGATCACAGGTTTTCGGCTTTTCGGCCGCTCGATTTGTCGCAGGTCGGCACAACCCGAAATAGCGGGTCGTCTTCACTGCGCGGGCTGAATCACGTTGCAGTTGGTCCGGCCCGACATCAGGCAATCCTGCATCTTGCTGGCCGCCGTCAGGTCGTGCGCCAGCCACAGGCCGACCGCCAGCATCGCGACCGCGATCAACAATCCGGCAATCGCGCCGCGCCGGTTCGGGCTTTCTTCGGGATCGGTCATGATCGCGTTGGTTCCAAAACGCTCGCTACCTTTATTGGCCACGAGCTTGTGCCACCCAGCATCGTCACGCCAGAGTTCGGCTGATCAATTCTGCAACACCGGCCGGATTAAACATACGAGACGGGTATAAGTGTCGCAAATCCGTTGCGCTCGCGCGGACGTTGAGAAACACTGTTGGCTCGGGGAAAGCGCGTGTGCGGGGCGTGCCATGAGTAAACAGGAAACGGGCTACGACTATCATCGTTACCGGAAATTGCTGGCGGAAGCGGTCGACGACAGCAAGCGGCTTGAGCTGATCGACCTCCTGATCCAGGAAAAGGCCCGCGACAGGCTGGAAGCCCAGCGGACATCCGACCGGGTCGCAATGACGACGATAACGGTCGCCAAAATCCTTGGTCCGTCCGGGCGCCGCGACAATTTCAAGGTCGGCTAGCCCACGCCGAGACCCAAGGAAACGCGATTTGCGGGACCACCCCGCCGCTGGCGGCGGCAGCCGACCAGCCCTAACAAGGCACAGGCCAGCAGCCCATATTGCAATACCGCAAACGCCTGCCGCGGGGCTTCGGTCGCGGTCGTCATGTCGTAGATCAACCAGGCCGAGGTCGCCCCAGCATCAGCATCAGTTTCGGCCACTTGCTGTTCACGGAAATCTCCCTGTCTGTGCCCGTTGGACGCTGGTATTTTGCCCCGGGTTCACTTAAGCCGAGCGCCAAGCCAATCATCCCGCGTCCCACAACCGATACTGAAAGCGACAAGGCCTCCTCTATGAGTGGATTCAAGGAACCAAGTTTTGCCGACCGCCAAAAGGCGGCGCAGCAGGCGCGGCAGGACATTTTGAATAAATTCCGCGCCAAGCCGGGACCTGACGATCCCGAGGTCAGGCAGCGTCAGGCCGAGCGTGAGGCGCAGGCCGCCGCGCGCGCCAAGGTCAGGGAAGCCCGCGAGGCCGCCAAGGCTGAGCAGAAACGTCTTGAGGAGGAAGCGGCCGCTGCGGCCGCTGCCCTTCTCGCCCGTGAAAAGGAAGAGGAAGCCGCGCGGCTTGCCGCGCTCGAGGCCGAGCAGAAGGCCAAGCGTGACGCCCGCTACGCTGCCCGCAAGGGCGGCGGCAAAGGCAAGAAGAAGTAACCGATACGTTCGGGCGGTACCGCCGCAGACGACACAGGCCCGCCCCGGGGGGCAAGGCGAGCCTGTGAGACGGCGAAGCGCGATCAGTTCTTCTTCATGCCGTCCTTCGCCATCCCGTCGTCTTTCTTCATGCCGTCCTTCATCATCCCGTCGTCTTTCTTCATCGCGTCCTTTTTCATGCCATCGTCCTTCTTCATGGCATCCTTGGACATCGAGTCCTTCTTCATGCCGTCATCCTTGCCCATCTTGTCCTGGGCAAAGGAGGCGGGCGCAAGCGCGAGGCTGAGCGAGAGAACGGCAGCGGAGAGGCCGAGGGCGAAACGGGTGCTGATCGTCATGGGTTGGTGATCCTTGTTGGAGTTGGAGGCGATGTTCGAAAGCGACTTCTTGCCGCTCTCCCCACGACGATCCCGGGATATCTTTTGTTACGCGCCGGCCCCAAGGTACTGGCGTTGTAACGGATAGTTGAACCAGGCCTTCGCGATGGCCGCGAGAACGATCCTGCGCTAACAGGGATTGGACGTATTGTTGGCGGAGTCGGCGTGAGAAATCCTCTCGTCCAAATACCCGCCCAGGAAACCGATCGAGGGTGCACCGCAGCAATTTCGGGACTTGCCGCCGCGCTCGACCTCGAACTATCAGACTAGAGAAACTTCGGCCCGATACCGGCTAACATGCACGCAACGCCGGCGCAGAACGCGCCCAACAAGAACAGCAACAGGGGAGACACATGCTCACACGCCGCCACGTAATCGCCACCGCGCTTGCCGCGCCCGCCATCCTGCGCTTCGGCACCGGGACCGCGCACGCCGCAACGACGCTGAAAATCTCGCACCAGTTTCCCGGCGGCACCGTCGACAAGGGCGATTTCCGCGACCGCCTGTGCCGGATGTTCGTCGCCGAAGTGGCCAAGCGCAGCAATGGCGACATCAAGGCCGAAGTCTATCCGAACTCCTCGCTGATCAAGACCAACGCGCAATTCTCGGCGATGCGCAAAGGCGCGCTGGATATCAGCCTCTATCCGATGCCCTATGCCGGCGGCGAATTGCCGGAGACCAATATCGGCCTGATGCCGGGCCTGGTTGCGACCTACGATCAGGGCATGCGCTGGAAGAAAGAGGCGGTCGGCAAGGCGCTGACCGATTTCCTGGCCGACAAGGGCATCATCCTGCTCAGCTGGGTCTGGCAGGCCGGCGGCGTCGCCAGCCGCTCCCGTCCGCTCGTGGCGCCGGAAGACGCCAAGGGGCTCAAGGTTCGCGGCGGTTCGCGCGAAATGGACATGGTGCTGCAGACCGCCGGCGCCGCCGTGCTGTCGGTGCCGTCGAACGAAATCTATGCGGCGATGCAGACCGGCGCCTGCGACGCCGGCATCACCTCCTCCACCAGCCTGATCTCGTTCCGGCTCGAGGAGGTCGCGAAGTCGCTGACTTCAGGCGCCGGCGCCTCCTACTGGTTCATGCTGGAACCGCTGATGATGTCGAAATCGATCTTCGATGGCCTGCCGAAGAACCAGCAGGACATCATCCTCGCGGTCGGCAGCGAACTGGAAGCGTTCGGCCGCAAGGGCGCGCAGGACGACGATGTCGAGGTCGCCAAGGTCTATGAAAAGGCCGGCGCCAAGGTCAGCGCGCTTGATGTAGCGACGGTCGGCAAGTGGCGCGACATTGCGCGCGATACCGCGTGGAAGGACTATAGTGCCAAGACGACGACCGCAGCCAATCTCTTGAAGCTCGCCAGCGACGTCTCCGCATGATGCACGGTCCGATTGCGGATCAAGCCGAGGTTTCCGGCACCGCCACCGGCCAATCGCCGGTGGCGGCGCTCGAACGTGCGCTTTCCTTTTGCAACAATGTCATCGTCGTCTTCGCAGCACTTGCGCTGATCGCGGCCTGCGTCATCCTGAGCTACAGCGTGCTCGGCCGCGCCTTGTTCCACAGCGCCAATTACTGGCAGGACGAGGCGGCGGTGTTCCTGCTGGTCGGCGCCACCTTCATGACGTCGGCCTATGTGCAGCAACAGCGCGGCCATATCGGCATCGAGGCGTTCGTCGGATTGCTGTCGCCGATGGCAAACCGCATCCGGCTCTGGCTGGTCGATGTCGCAAGCTTGCTGTTCTGCGCGTTCTTTGCCTGGAAATCCTGGACGCTGGCGCATGAGGCCTGGGTCGACGGTCAGGTGTCGAATTCGATGTGGTCGCCGCCGCTCGCGATCCCCTACGGGCTGATGGCCGCGGGCATGACGCTGTTGTGCGTGCAGATCCTGCTGCAGATCGTGATCCCGCTCAGCGGTGCGGCGCGCCGATGACCGTGCTCGGAATTGGGATCAGCTACGGTCTTGCGACCCTGCTTGCGATGTTTTCGGGCATGCCGATCGCGTTCGCACTCGGCGCGGTCGCGGTCGTGTTCATGGGCATCTATATGCCACACGCGTCGCTCGATACCGTGACGCAGAACGTCTACGAGGAAATGGCCTCGATCACGCTGCTGTCGATCCCGCTGTTCATCCTCAAGGGTGCCGCGATCGGCAAATCCCGCGCCGGTCAGGATCTCTATTCGGCGCTGCACGCGTGGCTGCATCGCGTGCCGGGTGGCCTCGGCGTCGCCAACGTGTTCGCCTGCGCGCTGTTCGCGGCGATGGCAGGCTCCTCGCCTGCGACCTGCTCGGCGATCGGCTCGGCAGGCATTCCAGAGATGCGCAAGCGCGGCTATTCCGGCGGTTTCGCCGCTGGCATCATCGCCGCTGGCGGCACCCTCGGCATTCTGCTGCCGCCGTCCATCACCATGATTCTGTTCGCGGTGGCCGCGGAAAAATCGCTCGGCCGGCTGTTCCTCGCCGGCATCGGGCCCGGGTTGCTGCTGGTAACGCTGTTCGGCATCTATGCCGTGATGCGTTTCCGCAAGGAGTACGCCACCGCGCACGCGCTCTACACCGCGACCGGCACGGACTCGGCGATCCTCAAGCGCGACGATTTTACCATGGCCGAGCGGTTCAACGTGCTGCCGCGCGTGCTGCCGTTCGTGCTGCTTTTGACCGGGGTCATGATCGCGCTCTATGGCGGCTACGCGACGCCGTCGGAAACCGCAGGGCTCGGCGGCTTGCTGGCGCTGGTGCTGATCGGGCTGATCTACAGCGTCTGGCGGCCTTCCGACCTGGAGCCGATCCTCAAATCCACCATCCGGGAATCCACCATGCTGATGATGATCATCGGCATGTCGCTGCTCTATTCCTACGTGATGAGCTATCTGCACATCTCGCAATCGGTCGCCGAATCGATCGTCGCGATGCATCTGCCGCGCTGGGAATTGCTGTTCGCGATCCTGGTCATGGTCGTCGTGCTCGGCTTCTTCCTGCCGCCGGTTTCGATCATCCTGATGACCGCGCCGATCATCCTGCCGCCGTTGCGCGCCGCCAATTTCGACATCATCTGGTTCGGCGTCGTCATGACCATCGTGATGGAGATGGGCCTGATCCACCCGCCGGTCGGCCTTAACATCTTCGTCATCCGCAATGTCGCGCCGGATATTCCCTTGAGCGAAGTGATCTGGGGCACGCTGCCGTTCGTGCTGCTGATGATGCTGGCGGTGCTGCTGCTGTGCTTCTTCCCGGGGATATCGACGTCCCTGCCCGATCTGGTGATGGGGCCGGACGGGGGAAGGTAGCGAACTCGTCATTGCGAGGAGCCAACGGGTCGCGCGAATGCGCGCCCGATGACAGGCTCCGCGACGAAGCGATCCATTCTTTTTTGCGCGGCGAAATGGATTGCTTCGCTTCGCTCGCAATGACGACGGTTAGTTCGCCACCCGCCCCTTGGCATTCAACGCCGCAGCAACGCGGCTCACCGGCGGACGCCCGATCAGCTTGCTGACCTCATTGGTCGCCGCCAGCAGTTTTGCCATGTCGATGCCGGTCGCAATCCCCATGCCCTCCAGCATGTAGACCACGTCCTCGGTCGCGACATTGCCGGTGGCACCGGGCGCGTAGGGGCAGCCGCCAAGGCCGCCGGCGGCGGAGTCGATCACGCGCGCGCCCTCCTCCATGCCGGCATAGAGATTGGCCAGCGCCTGGCCGTAGGTGTCGTGGAAATGCATTGCTAGGTTAGCCATCGGCACGGTGCCGGCAACCGCCCGCAACAGCTGCCGCGCCTTCAGCGGCGTGCCGACGCCGATGGTGTCGCCGAGCGAGACTTCGTAGCAGCCGAGGTCCCACAAGGTTTTGGCGACGTCGACGACCGCCTGCGGCTTGATCTCGCCGTCAAAGGGACAGCCGAGCACGCAGGAGATATAGCCGCGCACCTTGATGCCATCGGCCTTGGCGCGGGCCAGCACCGGCTTGAAGCGCTCGATCGATTCCTTGACCGAGCAATTGATGTTGGCGCGCGAAAACCCTTCCGAGGCCGAAGCGAATACCGCGATTACCTTGGCGCCGGCCGCTTGCGAAGCCTCGTAGCCCTTTTCGTTCGGCACCAGCACGTGGAATTCGGCGCCCGCGATATGGCTGACGCCGCGCAGCACCTGGTCGGAATTGACCATCTGCGGGATCGCCTTAGGCGATACGAAAGCGCCGACTTCAACAGTATGCAGCCCGGCGCCGATCAGCGCCTCGATAAAGGCGATGCGATCGGCAACGCTGATCGGAGTCTTCTCGTTCTGCAGGCCGTCGCGCGGACCGACTTCGACGATGCGGACCGTGTCGCTCATCAGGCCGCCGCCGGCTCAATTTCGGCGAGTTCGACGCCCTCACCGACGATATCGCCGACCTTGCATTTGATCTTCTTCAGCAGGCCGGCAAAGGGCGCGCGCAGGGTCTGCTCCATCTTCATGACCTCCAGCGTCAGGATCGCCGCGCCCTTCTCGAGCGTCGCTCCTTCCTCGGCCAGCAACGCCACCACCGTCCCCGGCAACGGCGCCACGATCTTGTCCTCGCCGACCTGTTCCTCGGTCTCGCCGCCGAACGGATCGACCCAGTGCAGGTCGAAACGGCCGTTGCGGGTGCGCAGATAGAGTTCATGGCCCTCGATCACGGCGACGACGCGCGATTTCATCCCGTCGAGCGTCAGATCGAAACCGCCGTCCTCAACCGACGACGCGGCAAAACCGAATTCGCGCTCGCCGATCGACAGCGTCGACGGCCCGCAGCCGTAGTGCAGGGTGACCTTCTGCTCGGCGCCCTGCCCCTGGCGGAACGCGAACACGCGCTGCCGCCGGCCGACCGGCATCCAGCCAGAAGTCTGCCACGGTGAGTGCGCCTCCTTGCGCGCCGCCTTCTGCTCCTCGCCGGTAATGGCCGCTACCGCGGCGCAGAGTTCGAGATCGCCGAACGTGCTCGACGCCGCCGTCAAGCCTTTCAATTCGCGCTCGATGAATCCGGTATCGATCGTATTCGCCCGCACGTCGCGGTGTGTCACCAGCGCCGACAGGAACGGGATGTTGGTGACGATGCCGCGGACGTCGGTCTCCTCCAGCCCGCGATTGAGCCGCTCGATCGCGGCCGCCCGGGTCGGGGCCCACGCGATCACCTTGGCCAGCATCGCGTCGTAATACGGCGACACCGCATCGCCGGCGCGATAGCCCGCATCGATGCGCAGGCCGTCGGTGGCGTCGGGCGTCCGCCAGGTCTTGAGGCGGCCGACCGAAGGCATGAAATTCTTCTGCGGATTTTCCGCATAGACCCGCGCCTCGATGGCGTGACCGTTCAGTTTGATTTCGTCCTGCTTGAGCGGCAGCTTTTCGCCGAAAGCCACCCGCAATTGCCATTCGACCAGATCGACGCCGGTGATCAGTTCGGTCACGGGATGCTCGACCTGCAACCGCGTGTTCATCTCGATGAAGAACACATCCTTGCCGTCGGATACGAATTCGATGGTGCCGGCGCCGACATAATTGACCGCGCCCGCCGCCTTGCGCGCCGCGGCGCAGACCGCCTCGCGCTGTGAGGCATTGAGTGTCGGCGACGGCGCTTCCTCGATCACCTTCTGGTGCCGCCGCTGCAGCGTGCATTCGCGTTCGAACAGCGACAGCAGATTGCCGTGGCTGTCGCCAATGATCTGCACCTCGATGTGGCGCGGATTCTGGACGTATTTTTCGATCAGCATGCGGTCGTCGCCGAATGCCGCCTTGGCCTCGCGCCTGGCGCTGACGATGGCGGCGGAAAGCTCGCCCGCCGAGTTGACAACGCGCATGCCGCGACCGCCGCCGCCGGCGGACGCTTTCACCAATACCGGGAAGCCGATCTCGTCGGCGGCCTTCGCCAAAACCGTGTCGTCCTGGGCCTCGCCGTGATAGCCGGGCACCAGCGGCACGCCGGCCTGCTCCATCAGGAATTTCGAGCCTGATTTCGAGCCCATCGCCGTCATCATGGCGGCGGTAGGACCGACGAACACCAGGCCGGCATCGAGGCAGGCTTGTGCGAATTCGGCGTTCTCCGACAGGAACCCGTAACCGGGATGCACCGCCTCGGCCCCGCTCTGGTGCGCCGCTTCGATCACGCGCGCGATGTTGAGATAGCTGTCGCGCGCCCGCGCCGGCCCAAGCAGCACGGCCTCATCGGCCTCAGCGACATGCAGGGCGTCGCGGTCGGCCTCGGAATAAACCGCAACCGTGCGCAGGCCCATGGCCCTGGCGGTGCGGATCACCCGGCAGGCGATCTCGCCGCGGTTGGCGATAAGGAGCGTACGGAAACGCCGGTATAATTTTGAGCGATCCATCGTCACATCCTGAACAGGCCGAATTTCGTCGGCTCGATCGGCGCATTCGATGCCGCCGACAACCCAAGGCCCAGCACCAGCCGCGTATCGGCGGGATCGATCACGCCGTCATCCCATAGCCTTGCTGTAGCGTAGTAGGGATTGCCCTGGCTCTCATATTGGGCGCGGATCGGACTGCGGAATTTGTCTTCCTCTTCCGCCGACCAGGTGTCGCCCTTGGCCTCGATGTTGTCGCGGCGGACCTGGCTAAGCACCATCGAGGCCTGCTCGCCTCCCATCACGGAGATGCGGGCATTCGGCCACATCCAGAGGAATCGCGGGCTGTAGGCGCGCCCGGACATGCCGTAATTGCCGGCGCCGTAGGAGCCGCCGATCACGACCGTGAATTTCGGCACACCGGCGGTTGCCACCGCCGTCACCAGTTTGGCGCCGTCGCGCGCGATACCGCCGGCCTCGTATTTCTTTCCGACCATGAAGCCGGTGATGTTCTGCAGGAACACCAGCGGAATATTGCGCTGGCAGCACAGCTCAATGAAATGCGCGCCCTTCAGCGAACTCTCGCTGAACAGGATGCCGTTATTGGCGATGATGCCGACCGGATAGCCCCAGATATGGGCGAAACCGCAAATCAGCGTCTGGCCGTACAGCTTCTTGAATTCGTCGAATTCGGAGCCATCGACAAGGCGCGCGATGATGTCATGGACGTCGAACGGCTTTCGGCCGTCGGCGGGGACCACGCCGTAGATCTCTTCGGCGGGAAACAGCGGCTCCCTCGGCTCGCGCATATTCAGCACCGCGCGCGTCGACTGTTTCAGCGTCGCGACGATGCGCCGCGCGATCCCGATCGCGTGGGCGTCGTTCTGGGCGTAGTGATCGGTGACGCCGGACTGCCGCGAATGCACGTCGGCGCCGCCGAGTTCTTCCGCGGTGACCACCTCGCCGGTCGCGGCCTTCACCAGCGGCGGACCGCCGAGAAAGATCGTACCCTGATTGCGCACGATAATGCTCTCGTCGGACATCGCCGGCACATAGGCGCCGCCGGCGGTGCACGAACCCATCACGATGGCAATCTGCGGAATGCCCTGGGCGGACATCTGCGCCTGGTTGTAGAAGATGCGGCCGAAATGCCGTTCGTCGGGAAAGATTTCGTCCTGCATCGGCAGGAAGGCGCCGCCGGAATCGACCATGTAGACGCAGGGCAGATTGTTCTGGCGGGCGATATCCTGCGCGCGCAGATGCTTCTTCACGGTCATCGGATAATAGGTGCCGCCCTTGATGGTGGCATCGTTGGCAACGATGACGCATTCGCGGCCCGAGATACGGCCGACACCGGTGATGACGCTGGCGGAATGGACGTCGCCGCCATAGAGGCCATGGGCGGCCAGCGGCGACAATTCAAGGAACGCGGTGCCGGGATCGACCAGGAGATCGACGCGCTGACGCGCCAGCATTTTGCCGCGCGAAACATGCCTCGTGCGCGAAACCTTGCCGCCGCCGCCGGCAACCTGATTGAGCTTTTCGCGAAGCTCTGCGACCAGGCTGCGCATCACGTCGGCGTTGCGGGCGAACTCGGTGGATTTGGGGTCGATCGTGGAGTGAAGCGGCATGGTCCGCGTTTCTTTGATTGGCTGGCTGTTGAAATGTTGCCTTCAGGTCAGTTGTAATAGGCCATCTCGCGAGGTTGCGCGACCGGCCATCCGATTAAAAACGATCATACGTTTTTTTAATTGATCCGCAAGAGGGCGCTGCATTTTGGCAATATTCGCTGAATTCAGCCGTTATGCCGTTGAAATTCCTAGTATCTCGTGTAATAATCATACGATCGCTTGTATGTTTAGGTGAGTTCCGTAAAGCGGCTCGATCGACAAGCTCCCCTTGAGGACCAGATGGCACGCACGATCGGCTCATACGGCCCGAAGACGCTGGAGGCGATCCGGAAGGCCGGGCTGCGCCTGATCTTCGAACATGGCTACGGGGCGATGAGCCTGCGCCACCTCGCGGCAGAGGTCGGAATCCAGGTGGGGTCGTTATACAATCACATCAGTACCAAGCAGGAGCTACTGTTCGGCCTGGTGCAGGACCACATCAACGAGTTGCTTCGTCAGCTCGATCTCGCGCTGGAAGGGAAGCAAGGGCCGGTGGAAAAGCTCCGCGCCTTCGTCGCATTCCACGTCACCTACCACATGAGCCGGAAGCGCGAGGTCTTCATCGCCAATTCCGAACTGCGCTGCCTCGAGCCGAAGAACTACGAAGCAATTGTCGAACTGCGCAGCGCCTATGAGCAACGGCTGGCGGGAATCCTCGCGGAGGGAGTTTCCGAAGGCGTCTTCGAAGTCGTCGATGTCCAGGTGGCGACATTTGCGATCCTGGCCCTTCTGACCGGCCTCTGCGCCTGGTACCGGCCGGGAGGACGCCTGACCAAGGAAGCAATCGTCACCGCCCACGAAAAGCTGGTGCTGTCCGGCGTTTCGCCTCAGGCCGCGATTTCCGCCCGAAGTGTCCGCAAGCATCCGCGGCGCATTGCGTCCGTGTAGCGGTGACGATCTTTGGAGCGCAGACGAGGCACCCATGACAGACCCGCAAGAGCTCGACGAAATCGACCTGAGGATACTGTCCGAGCTTCAGAAGGATGGGCGCATCCGAAATAACGAACTGGCAAACCGCGTCGGCGTTTCCGAGCCTCCCTGCCTGCGGCGCGTCCGGTCGTTGCGCGGCCGAGGCGTGATCAGGGCGATCCGCGCCACCCTCGACGAGCGGCACCTCGGCTACGAGGTGGCGTCATTCGTATCGATTCAACTTGTGAGCCAGACCCAGGCGACGCTGCAGGCGTTCGAAACTTCGATCATGGCGCTACCCCTCGTCCTGCAGTGCTGGCGCATTTCGGGAGAAGCGGACTTTTTGCTGAAATGCGTCGCGACCAGCGTCGAGGGGATGCACCAGCAGCTTCTGCAGTTTGCGGCCATGCCGGAGGTCCGAAACATCAGAAGTTCCCCGGTGCTTGGCGTATCGAAGGATGCGCCACTGCCGATACCGGGATATCCGGCAGCATAAATAGCCCGGGCCGACCCCCGGTGGGTCCAAATCCCTAGTGGGTCCAGGGTTCGCCGCGCCGGAATGCGAAATTGTCGGCATAGGCGATTTGGCGGGGCGCGGACGCCTTGGGTTCGATCACCTGATACGGGATGCCCTTGCGCTCGCAATAGGCCACCGCGTCTTCCCTGGTATCGAAGTGAAGCGTGAGCTGCTGTTTCATGTCGCCGGACGAGGTCCAACCCATCAAGGGTTCGATCGCCCGGGGTTGCTCGGGTTCGTAATCCAGTTGCCATTCCCTGGTTTTGGCCCTGCCCGATTGCATCGCGTTTTTGGCGGGCTTAAAAATGCGTGCGGTCATGGATGGTCGGACCTCATGAGATATGCGACATGGTAGCGTTTGGCGGAAACGGCCGGGATAGTATAGAGACACCTTTCAGGGATTTGATCGGTGATTCCATCGCCCCCGGATGTTACAGTTCCGGACCGGTATAGTCATTATGCTGCACTGTGACAATCTTGGGTCGCCCGGGCGCCGGGGCCAAGTCCTGCGACACGATCTTGTCGAAAGCATCAGTTCGAAACGGCACCCATGAAAATCAACGCCACCCTGCCCGAAAAAGGACGTGACCTCCGGCTCGACCTGTTTCGCGGGGTCGCGAACTGGGCGATCTTTCTGGATCATATTCCAGACAATGTCGTGAACTGGATCACCACTCGAAACTACGGCTTCAGCGACGCCGCCGACCTGTTCGTCTTCATTTCCGGATATACCGCCTCCTTCGTCTATGCCCGGATGATGCTCGACCGCGGCTTCATCGTCGGCGCCACGCGGCTGACCAAGCGCGTCTGGCAGCTCTATGTCGCCCACATCATCCTGTTCGTGATCTACATCGCCGCGATCAGCTATCTGGCGCTGCGTTTCGGCGATTCCGAAATCATCAACGAGTTCAACGTGGCGGGCCTGGTCGATAATGCGACCGAAACGCTGCGGCAGGGCCTGTTCCTGAAGTTCAAGCCGGTCAATCTCGATGTGCTTCCGCTCTACATCGTGCTGATGGGGCTGTTTCCGCCCGTGCTGTGGATGATGCTGCGCCAGCCCAACTGGACGATGCTGGCCTCGATCGCGCTGTGGCTGGTGGCCCGGCAGGCCGGCTGGAATCTGTCCGCCTATCCCGGCGGGACCTGGTACTTCAATCCGTTCTGCTGGCAGGTGCTGTTCGTGTTCGGTTCGTGGTGCGCGCTCGGCGGCGCCCGCAAGAACATGGGCGCCATCAATTCGCCGATCACGCTGTATTTCTGTATCTTCTATCTGCTCCTCGGGCTGGTCATGACCATGGCCGGCAAGTTTCCGGATTTCGGCGCGCTGTTTCCGCACTGGCTCTATTCAACCTTCAATCCCAACGACAAGACCAATCTGGCGCCCTATCGCTTCCTGCATTTCGTGGTGATCGTGATTTTGGTGATCCGCTTCGTGCCGAAGGACTGGAAGGCGCTGGAATGGAAAGTGTTCGATCCGCTCATCGTCTGCGGTCAGCAATCGCTGGCGGTGTTCTGCGTCGGCGTGTTCCTGTCCTTTGTCGGACATTTTGAGCTGATGATGAGCTCGGGCTCGCTGTTCGCGCAGATCTTCGTCAGCGTGACCGGCATCGCGATCATGACCATCGTCGCCTACTACATCTCCTGGTCGAAACGCCAGGACAAGCCGTTGCCCAAGACTCCGGCGACCGCCAAGGCGGGTTGATCGGGTCAGGTCGGGATCGGTTGCATTCGCAGCCTAACGCTTGGGCTTGCTGACGACCTTGCCTCTCGATGAGATCCCGCCCCATTCGGCGGTCCAGGTGAGTTCTGGCGCCGCATCCTGCGCGATGGCGGCCTGGCGACGCGTTCCCTGCAACGCGAACATGGCGCCCTGGGGGTCGATGCATCGGACGATCCAGCTGCCTTCCGGCAACTCGACCGGGCCCTGCGCGATCCGGCCACCACCGGCCTTCACGCGCTCGGCTGCCAGGTCGATGTCGCCGACATTGAAATAATAGAGCCAGAACGGCACTGGTGCCCGCGGAAGTTTGGTGAAGATGCCGCCGAGGGTTTGCCCGCCGGACGAGATCAGCCGATACGACTCCATCAGACCGATTTCGGTCTCGGCTTGCTGCCAATCAAACAGTTCGCGGTAGAAGGCGAATGCCGTCTTGCAATCAGCGGCGAGCAGCTCATGCCAGCCGACATGTCCCGGCTCGCCCAGCCCGGCCCGCTCCGGCCGACCGGGCTTCAACCCTTTGACCAGCGCAAGCGTTGCCGTTTGCGGGTCCGCTACGACAGAAATGCGGCCGATGTTGGTGTCCGTGGGCGGGACATACACGGCGCCGCCGAGGCGCCCGATCAGGCCAGCGGTTTTATCCACGTCGTCGACGGCGACATACCCCACCCACCGCGGCGTCGCGCCCATTTTCCGCGCCTCGGGCGGCAGGTCCATGAATGCCCCGACCGGAGCCTGTCCGGCGGTGAACAACGTGTAGGCGAACTCGGGCGTCGAAGCATCCTGTTCACCCCAGCCCACGACACTGCCATAAAAGGCCCTCGCGGCGGCAATGTCCGTCGTCAAAAGCTCGTACCAGACGAAGCGTCCGTGATGATCGGTCAACGCGAAATCTCCCGTTCCAGCCGCAAGCCACCGCGCTGCAACATTGTGGTTCCGGATATTAGTCTAAGAGTCATTTCATGAGCGCGCGAAGAGCGACTCGCGCCAGCGGCCCGTGATCACTTTCACGTTGTAGTGGTCGATCGCCAGCGGATCATGGTTACCGTTCACACCCGGTTCATGGGAGTCGTGATTTGATAGATCATGCCGATTTTGTTCATCAAGATGAACCGAATAGATGCAAAATCGACAAACACAGTGAGGCGCAACCAGTCTTGCAGCGCGCTTTTGCCAAGCGTACAATCGCATGGCTGGACTCGAAACAGATATTACCAGGTAATGGAGGATGCGACGATGCCACGGGTGAAGCAAGCTTCGAAGTCGAAGCGTGTGACCAAAGCCGCCGTACCCGCATTGGGTGCCGCCGGTCTGACTTTCTCGCTAGTGGGGGGCGCATCCGCGGCGGCCGTACCGACAGCGGACGTGCAGCAGACGCCGAACTATGTGCCGACTCAAGCGCTCACGCTCGGCGAAGAAGAGATCGCCGACGTCAGTCTCGCCACGTTCCATTTGTTCGACAAGGAGAACACCGGCGCGGCCAGCGGCGCCGTACAGATGGCCTGGGGTTGCCGATGCGGCGGCTGCAGAGGCTGCCGAGGCTGCGGCGGGTGCAGAGCCTGCCGTTGCGGCGGCTGCGCGGGCTGCGGTTCTTGCTGTGCATCATGGGGCATCTGCCGCCTCTGCTGATCCAGCGCAGCTTTCGAACACGTTGACAAACGCAAGGCGTCATGGCCGGGTTCGACAAGGTCGACCCGGCCATTTTGTGTCTGATGTTGCCGGAGAGCACGCCTCACAATGGCGATCCGCAGTGACAAGCAAGGTACGCGTACGAAACTCATGACAGGCCATCGCAAGACCCGCGCCACGCGTCAAACTGGCAAAGACGTTGTGCAATTCGCGCCGAATTTCACCGTCTACGTGCTTCCCCCCGATGTCGTGAGCCTCTATTCCGAGGACCGGAAATTCTTTCTGCACGGCGAACTCTATGTCGCGCTGGCCGAGGCGATCGGAAAGACCGGAAAAAGCCTTGGCCGGCTCGTCGGCGAGCTGGAACGCAAGTTTCCGTCCGACCAAATCAATGAAGCCCTCAAGCGGCTAGGTGACCGTCGCTATATCGTGCCGGCCTCGCCTGCCGCCGACGGTACGGTCGCCGGCTATTGGGCTAGTCTCGGCCTGCCGTCGGAGGTTGCGGAAAGCAATCTCAAAAATTGCCGCGTGCGCATTGAAGCGATCGACGTCAAGGGCGCAACCGAACTCGGCGCCGCGCTGGGCAAGCTCGGCGTTCGCGTCGTCAAAGGGTCTCCCGACCTGACGATAACGCTGGTGAGCGATTATCTGGAACGACAACTGGCCCAGCTGAACCGGCAGCGGGTGTCGGACAAGACGCCCTGGCTGCTGGTGCAGCCCTCCGGGGTTTTTCCGCTGGTGGGCCCGGTGTTCAAACCCGGCGAGAGCGCCTGCTGGACCTGCTTGTTCGACCGCATGATCCGCAATCGCGAGATCAAGGGATTCCTCGATCGCGGAGGGGCGCAGCCCGTCGCGGTTTCGCCACTGGTCCGCAACACTTTCGGGCAAAGCGCGATCCAGTTCGCAGCCGTCGAGATTGCCAAGGCGATCGCCTCCGGATTTCGCACCGACCTGCGCGATCATATTGCGAGCTTCGACCTGATGGGCGCAACGATCGCAAAGCACTATGTCGCGCACCGCCCGCAATGTCCGACCTGCGGCGCGAGGAAATTGCAGAACCCGCGCCGTGCACCGCAGCCGATCGTGAACGGCCCCGGCGCCAAGCTGATCATGACCAGCGGCGGATATCGCACGGTGTCGTCGCGTGTCACGGTTGCACGCTACCGAAAGCACGTCAGTCCCCTCACCGGCGTCGTGAAGCGGCTGGAGCGGATCGAAGCCGACCTGCCGATGAACACCAACTTTTTCGCGCAGCATAATTTTTCCGCGCCGGCCATGAGCGTCGATCAGCTGAGGTCGGGACTGAGTGGCGGCAGCTTCGGCAAGGGCTCGACCGCTGAGCAGGCCGAAGCCAGCGCGCTGATGGAAGCGATCGAGCGCTATTCCGGAATTTTCCAGGGCGACGAAATCCGGATGAAGCGGCGCTTTGCCGATTTCGCACCGGGCGATGCCATCCTGGCCAACGATGTCCAGCTGTTCAGCGAAGCGCAGTTTGCGGCGCGGCACGAACCTGCAGGCGACGATTCACATCCGATCCCGGAGCCGATCGATCCCACGGCCAAGATCGAGTGGTCGCCGGCCTGGTCGTTGCGCGACCAGCGTTTTCGATATTTTCCGACCGGCCTGATGTACTTCTTCTACCGCGACGCCCATACCGATTCCAACGGCTGTGCCGCCGGCAACACGCTGCAGGAGGCCATCGTCCAGGGCTTCCTCGAACTGGTGGAGCGCGATGCCTACGCGATCTGGTGGTACAACCGGTCACAGCGGTCGGAGGTCGATCTCAGCGAGTTCGACGATTCCTACATCCGCGATATCAAGACTCAATTTACCGACGCCGGACGCAAACTGTGGGTGCTCGACGTCACCAACGATCTCGGCGTTCCCACCTATGTCGCGGTCATGCACTGGATCAAGGACGGCCAGGAGAATATCGAGTTTGGCTCCGGCGCGCATTTCGATCGCCGCATTGCGCTGCTGCGTTCGCTGACGGAACTGAGCCAGTTCCTGTCGATCGGCCTGATGGGCGGCGGCAGCGGCGACAAGTCGAGCCTCGACGGCATCACACCGTTGCGCCTGGAGAATTATCCGTTCCTGATCCCGGCAAGCCGTCTGGTCGTAGTGCCGGAACTCGGCATCAATGTCCCGCTCGACAGCGCGCGCGAGCAGGTGGAAGCCTGCGTCGAGATCGCCCGGCGCGCCGGGTATGATTTCCTCGTCCTCGATCAGACCCGCCCCGACGTCGAAGTCTCGGTGGCCCGGGTGATCGTTCCCGGGCTGCGGCATTTCTATCGCCGCTTCGCACCCGGCCGGCTGTACGACGTTCCGGTCAAGCTCGGTCTGCTCGAACGACCGTTATCGGAAAACGAACTGACGCCGTTCCTTCCGCACACCTGAAGGGGGACGGTCTTGCGCGCGCCTGCAAAAAAGCGAGGGCGAAAAATCGCA
The DNA here is from genome assembly GCA_900129675.1 of Bradyrhizobium erythrophlei. GTDB lineage: Bacteria > Pseudomonadota > Alphaproteobacteria > Rhizobiales > Xanthobacteraceae > Bradyrhizobium > Bradyrhizobium erythrophlei_A. The sequence goes on from FSRD01000001.1 coordinate 7,879,213, forward strand.
CCCGCCATCGCGGCCCGGCTGAACGCGCGCGTCTCGCTCGAAGCACAGGCGGACGGAAACGTCGCCGCCCGCTTCGACGGGTACGCAGCGGGCCTTGGAAAGTTCAGCGCCGAAGCGATCGATCGCGCGCTCGGCTTGCGCACCGGTCTGCCGCTCGCTTCGTTTTCGCGTCCTGCAAAGGTGATCGACCGCGAAATCGATCTCCTGGTCCGGCGCTTGGCCGAACGCGGGCTGTTGGAATACCGCCTCGGGCGCGCGCGCGGCAATGCCGACCTCGTCGTCATCGAACCACAAATGCCCGGTTATTGGCCGCAAACGCCGAAGCTTCGCGCCTCCGAGACGATCGTATTGTCGCGTTTCGCCTACATGCGACGGCGCGGCGGTGACATGGTGCTGGAATCGCCGCGCGCCGGCGCGTTGTTCAGAATCAGCGATCCGAAGGTCGCAGCTACCATTGCCACGCTGTCCGCGCCGCAGAAGATCGGCCAGATGCGACGGCAGGCAGGATTTCCCGGCCTCGAGCTGCTCGGATTGCTGCTGGATTGCAAAATCCTCTTCAAGATCGACGCCAAGGGCGGCGATGGCCGCCGGGCAAATGAGGGCGACGAAAACCTCGTGCTCTGGGATTTTCACGATCTGCTGTTTCACACCCACAGCACCGAGGGCCGCCAGGCCAATCCACTCGGAGGACTCTACCCCTACGCCGGTGTCATCGCGCCACCACCGGCGGTGCGATCGCCCTGGCCCGGTGCGGCGATCGATCTGCAACCGCTTTCGGCCGCGGCCCATGAAACGCCCTCGCCATACGCAAAGCTGCTGGGCGAGCGCCATTCGACGCGCGACTTCGACGACCAGCGGCCGATCACGCTCGCCGAGCTCGCGCAATTTCTCGAAAGCACCGCGCGCGTGCAGTCGAAGTGGACCGGCAAGCTCGATTTTGGGGGCGACAGTCCCGATATCGCCTATACCACGCGGCCGTATCCCGCCGCCGGCAGCGCGTACGAACTCGAACTCTATCTGAACGTCGCCAATTGCGACGGGCTGGAGCGCGGCTTCTATCACTATGACGCCGATCGTCACGCGTTGGTGAAGATCGATGCGCACGAGCAAGAGCTCGATGCGCAATTGGGGTCGGCTGAATTCGCGATGGACGCGCCCTCCTCGACCCAGGTCCTGATCACGATCGCCGCGCGCTTTAACCGGATTTCATGGAAGTACAGCTCGATCGCCTATTCGCTGATCCTGAAGGATGTCGGCGTACTGCTCCAGACGCTCTACCTGACGGCGACCGACATGGGCCTTGGTGGCTGCGCCATCGGCACCACCAACATCGATCTGTTCGCCAGGATGACGGGCATCGATTTCCACGTCGAAGGCCCGGTCGGCCAATTCGCGCTTGGACGCGGCATCAAATCCGATGCCGCGGACTAGCTTGCCAGCCGGGGCAGCAATTTCTGCGCGTTGCCACGCTCGATGGCAGCGAGCTGCTCCTCGGTGAACACCCCCGCCTCGCGCAAACCCTTCACGTGGTCGATGCTGGTCCGATAGGGATAGTCGGTGCCGAACAGGATCTGCGACACCGGAATGATGGCCGCGAGCGCCGCCATCGAACCCTTGTTCGACGTCTGCGCCGTGTCGTAGTAAAAGCGCCTGAGTTCGGCCAAAGTGCCGTCCGGCACGGTTGCCTTGGCCTTCGGATCCAGAAATGCATTGCGGACGAAGCGCTCGATCAGGAACGGCATCGTTCCGCCCGCGTGCGAAAATATCCAGCTGATGTCGCGAAACTTCTGCGCGTTACCGCTGAAGATGATGTCGGCGATGGTACGGGTCGTATCGGTGCCGAATTCGATCATGACCGGCTGCTGGGTGCGGACCAGATTGACGCAACAATTGGCCGCGGTTGGGTGGGTGTAGACGACTGCCTTGCGCCGGTTAAGTTCTTCCATCACAGGCAAAAACGCGGGATCGCCGAGCCATTTGTCGCCGTAGCTCGTCATCAGGCCGATTCCGTCGGCCTTGAGCGTGTCGAGCGCGTAGGCAATCTCCCGCAGGCTGCCTTCTGTGTCCGTCAGCGGAACCACGGCAAAACTTCCAAAGCGTGCCGGATGGTCCGCAATCAGCTTCGCTGCATAATCGTTGCACTCGCGCGCCAGCTTGCGCGCGGCCTCCCCCGACGCGAAATTGAGGGCCGGCGTCGTCACCGAGAGCATGGCCACGGCGACGCCGGCCTTGTCCATATCGTCGAGAGATTTCGCCGGCGTCCAGTTCTTCATCAGGGGATCGCCGAAATTGCTGACGTTGGAGGCGGCGATATAGGTCGGCGGCGACAGATGATGGTGAACATCGATGCGAAACGGCCTTGCGCTATCCGCGCTCTGCGCCACCGCGTCCGGCGACTGACCGAGACCGACCGCAGCCAGCGCCGCAGCACCCGTCATTCCCTGCACGAAATGGCGCCGGCTGAGTTTTGCGCCCGACAGCGAGAGCGTACTTCCATCGCAGCACGCGCATCCCCGATACGACCAGCGGGTTTGGTCTTTCATCACATTCTCCCTGTCGGCTCTTCGGACCTTATGCTCTGGCCTGCCGTGAACGCGCAGTAGAACTTTAACCGTCGAGAATGGCAACCGCCCGGGTCCAGCCGGCGGAAGCGCGCTCGATCTTGACCGGAAAGCACGACACCATGAAGCCGGTCGGCGGCAATTGCTGGAGATTATGCAGCTTCTCGATATGGCAATAGCCGATGTGGCGGCCGGCCTTGTGGCCTTCCCAGATCAGGCTGGCGTCTTTGGTCTCGGCATATTTCTTCGCGGTGTAGACGAACGGCGCGTCCCAGCTCCAGCCATCGATGCCGGTCAGCCGCACGCCGCGCTCCAGCAGATACATCGTCGCCTCATAACCCATGCCGCAGCCCGAGGTGACGTAGTCCTGCCGGCCGTATTTGGCTCCCGCGCTGGTATTGACCACCACGATCTCCAGCGGCGACAGCGTGTGGCCGATGCGCTTGAGTTCGGTTTCGACATCGTTGGCGGTCGCGACATAGCCATCCGCGAAATGCCGGAAGTCGAGTTTGACGCCCGGCTGCAGGCACCATTCCAGCGGCACTTCGTCGATGGTCCATGAGCGCTCGCCGCGGTTCATGGTCGGATGGAAGTGCCACGGCGCATCCAGATGCGTGCCGTTGTGGGTCGAGAGCTGCACCTGCTCGACCGCCCAGCCCTGGCCATCCGGCAGGTCTTCCGCCTTCAACCCCTCGAAGAATTGCAGCATGCGCGGCAGGCCCTGCTGGTGATCAATGTACTGGATGGTCGGGTGACCGCCGGGCGGGTCGGCCGGCACATCGTTTTGCAGGGGAACGGAGATATCGATCAATTTACGCGCCATGGCGTTTCCTCACTAAGTGTTTTCTTGTTTGGCCTTAAGCGACCTTCGCGTCCTGGCGTTCGACCCGATTTTTCAGGACGCCGATCTTCTCGACTTCAAGTTCGATCGCATCGCCATGTTCCAGATACCAGCCGATTTCCAGTCCACAGCCATTGCCGACCGTGCCCGAGCCAATGAATTCGCCGGGCATCAACGTCTCATCCTTGGTCACGTGCTCGATGATCTCCTCGAACGAAAACAGCATGCCGTCGGAAACCCCTTGCGAACGCATCTTGCCGTTGACGCGGACTTCCATCTTCAAATGATAGGGATCGCCGATCTCGTCTGGAGTCACGATCCACGGACCCATGACATTGCCGCCGTCAAAACTCTTGCCCTTGGCGGGGCCAAGCCGGCCCTCCATTTCGATGCGTTGGGCGTCGCGCGCCGAGAAATCGTTGAAGATCGTATAGCCGAAGATGTGATCCCGGGCTTTTGCCGCCGAAATATTGGCGCCCTTGTTCCTGGAGATGATGCCGAATTCGAGTTCGTAGTCCATCACCTGGCTGTAGCGCGGCCATTTCACGGTCGTGTTGGTGCCGCGCACGCTGAAGCGGTTGGTGATGTAGTAGATCGGTTGTTTGCGATAGACCTCCGGCAATTCGCCGAGCGGTTCGGCATTGAGCCGCGCCAGTTCCGCCATGTCGTTTTTGGCGCGCGCTGCGAGCTTGAGCTGGCCGCGCGGCGCCTGAAGGATATGCAGCGGGAACGACATGCCGTCGCGCATCTGCCGCGGTTCCGGCACCGGCGCAAGAATCTCGGCACCCGCTACGGCAACCGACAGAGCGTCGTCCTTGCCGTACTTGTCGAACGCCGCCGCCGCCTGTTCGAGCGCGCGCGGGCCGGCATCGATCAAGGCCAGCATCGAGGCGAACGCCGCATTCGCATTTCCGTCCCGGCTTGAGGCCGCCGCGAGATCGAATAGCCGGCTGTCGCCGGAATGCACGATCCCAATCTTTTCCTGACCGCCGGATTTGAATGTTGCGAGTTTCATGGCCTGACCCCTTGCTTTTGATCGGAATATATGATCGAAGAAAATATCGATAATCAAGCCTTAAAAATGTAAAACGGGGAAACCGCGGTGAAAAAGATCGTTGCAAGCATTGCGTTCAGCCTGGCGCTGGCCGGATCTGCTGCCGCGCAGACGAAGATCCAGGTCGGCTGCACGGCGACGTCGGATTGCGCCTCCGCCATGGTCGCGGTCGACGAGGGTATCTTCAAAAAGCACGGGCTTGACGTCGAGATGACGCCGATCGGCATCAACTCGAATATTCCCGCGGCAATACTGTCGAACTCGATCCAGATCGGCGGGCCGACCTCGACCGTGTTCCTGCAGGCCGTCGACGGTGGGCTGGACCTCGTCGCCATCGCCGGCGCATCGGTCATGAATCCCGTGTCGAACGGCAATATCACCGCCTTCGTGCGCAACGGCATCACCATCAAGGAACCGAAGGATTTCGTCGGCAAGAAAGTCGGCGCCCCCGGCCTGAACGCCTTCCTGCACGTGCTGTTCGTCAAATGGCTGGTCGAAAAAGGCGTCGATCCCAAAAGTGTCAATTTCGTCGAGGTCACCTTCCCGACCATGTCCGATATCATCAAGTCCGGCGGTGTCGATGCCGTGCTTACGGCCGAGCCGTTGGTGACGCGCATGCTGAGTGCGGGACTGGGCTCGGTTGGCGCGCGCTATGCGGTCGAACTCGCTCGCACCGATCCCATCATTTTCTACGCCGCGTCGCGCGAATGGGCCGACAAGAACGCCGCCACCATCAAGAAATTCCGCGAAGCGCTCGCCGAATCCGCTGAGATCGTCAACAACGACCGCGAGAAGGCGTCCACGTCAATTTCAAAGTTCACCAGGCAGCCGCTCGAATTGGTCAAGGCAACGCCGCCGAACCGGTCCGAACCGGTAATGAAGCCCGAGCAACTGGCGTGGTGGATCGACGTCATGTCGTCGCAGAAAATGCTGCAGTCGAAGCTCGACACCACCAAACTGGTCCCGAATTGAGGCCTTTGTCATGCCGGCTCCCGCGCGCAATCCAGGCCAACCTGCCAGCGAAGCCGGCACCTTGAGCGAGCGCGCCGCGACGCTGGTCGAGCAGGATATTTTGGCCGGCCATCTCGCGCCGGGGGCGCGGCTTGGGATCGTCGATCTGGTCGAGCGCTACGAGATTGGCGCGACGCCTTTGCGCGAAGGATTATCGCGGCTGATCTCGCGCGGCTTGATCGTCGGGATCGGGCAACGCGGTTTCCGCGTCGCCGAAGTCAGCCGTCAGGATCTGGACGACATCACCTGCATGCGCACCGCGGTCGAGATCGAGGCGATCCGGCTCGCGATCGCCCAGGGCGACGATGCCTGGGAGGCCGGCATTCTCAGCGCGCTGCACCAGATGCGCCGGCATATCGAGCGCACCGGCAACGAATTCCGCGAAGGTGCCGAGGATTTCGACCGGCTGCACAAGGGCTTTCACACCGCCTTGCTTGGGGCCTGTGGCTCCAGGCGCATGCTCGCTGCTCATTCCGACCTTTATGACCAGGCGTACCGCTATCGCCGCGTGATGATGCGCCAGTTCGACAGCGGCAAGAAATTCGTCCGTGCGCATCAGTTGCTCGCCGACTGCGTTCTCTCGCGCGACATTCCGGGCGCCCAGGCCATGCTGGCGGAGCACCTGCGCTCCACCATCAACTTCGTCTATCCCCCAGATAGCGGAAACTGACGCATGGCCATCGCCGCGAAACGCCAGGAGGCGTCCGTGTCTCCCCTCGCCGCGCCGCAGCTCGCGTTTGCGGATGCCACGCTGGCGCTTGGCGGCAAAACCATCATCGAGAATTTGAACCTCGGCGTGCGTCCCGGCGAATTCCTTTGCATCGTCGGCGCGTCCGGCTGCGGCAAAACCACCGCACTCCGGCTCGCGGCCGGTCTCTATCAGCCAACCAGCGGTGCGGTGACGTTCGACGGCCAGCCGATGCTGCAGCCGCGCCGCGAGATCGCGATCGTGTTCCAGGACTATGGCAAGGCGCTGCTGCCGTGGCGTACCGCGGCGGGCAACGTCTCGCTCGCGCTCGAGGCGGGCGGGATTTCCGTAACCGAGCGCCCTGCCCGCATCGACGCTTTGCTGCGCAAGGTCGGCCTGCCCGGACACGCCGAAAAATATCCGGCGGAAATGTCCGGCGGCATGCAGCAGCGCCTGCAGATCGCCCGCTGCCTGGCGCAGGAGCCGAAGGCGCTGCTGATGGACGAGCCGTTCGGCGCGCTGGATGCGATGACGCGGCAGGGATTGCAGGACGAGGTGCTGTCGCTGGTCGCGGCCAGCAACGCCACCGTGATCTTCGTGACCCACGATCTCGACGAGGCGATCTATCTCGGCGACCGCGTCGTCGGCCTGCTGCCGCATCCCGGACGGATCGGCATTGAACTTGCGGTCAATCTGCCGCGCCCGCGCGATCAGCTGGCGACCCGCGAGCATCCGGAGTTCCTGCGGCTCCGGCGCCAATTGTTCGACTTCATCAAGGCGACCGAACAGTGACGCTCGACCGCGCCAAGCCGCTGATGCTGCCGATTGGCGCGCTATTGGCTTTCGAGGGCTGGGCGCGCGCGACGCATCTGCAGAGCGACAGCCTGGCGCCGCCGAGCGAGATTGTCGCGGCGCTGGCGGGCGCCCTGGCCGACCACTCGATCCTGGCCGCAACCCGCGACACGCTGTTCGCGACGTTTGCGGGCCTTGCGATCGGCAGCTTCATCGGCCTAGCGCTCGGCATCGCGTTCGGTATTTCCGATACGCTCGATCGCCTGATGGAAGTGACGGTCGAGGCGGTCCGGCCTGTCCCATCGATCGCCTTGTTGCCGATTGCGCTGATCGCGCTCGGGTTCGGCTACCGCATGGAAATCGTCATCGTGGCCTTTGCCTGCATCTGGCCGATCCTGATCCTGAGCCGTGCAGCGGTCCGTAGCGTCGAACCACGGCTGATGGAAGTATCGCGCGTGCTTCGGCTGCCCGCGGCGCAGCGAGTCCTCAAAATCATCATCCCCGCGGCCTTGCCGCGAATATTCGTGGCGTTTCGCCTCTCCGCCGGTATTGCGCTGATCGTCGCTGTCACCGTCGAGATCGCGATCAATCCGCTTGGCCTCGGCGCCGGTATCATGCTGGCGCAGCAGGCGCTTCGTCCCGACCTGATGCTGGCCTATCTGGTCTGGATCGGCGCCATCGGTTACGCGCTGAACATGCTGCTGACCGTGGCGCAGCGCCGCCTGTTCGGGCGCGCCGCGTTGAGCGGAGACAGCCTGTGAAAGGCGGCGCGATCATCTGGCGCGTGGCGAGCTTTGCGGTTGCCGCCGGATTCATTGCGCTCTGGCAACTGGTCGCCAATTGGAAGCTGGTATCGCCGGTGTTCCTGCCCGGGCCCGACCGGGCCTGGGCTTCGCTGCTGCGCGGATTTTCCTCCGGTGACCTCTGGAGCAAGCTTATCGGCACGCTCGAACACATGGCCTATGGCTGGCTCGCCGCATCGATCGCCGGCATCGCCATCGGCGCGATGATCGGGTCGTCGCGCCCGATGCGGACCTATGTGGCGCCGTCGCTGGAGTTCTTGCGGCCGCTGCCGGTCTCCGCGATCATTCCAGTCGCCATCGCGGCGTTCGGGCTGACGCAGGGCATGGCGCTGCTCGTGATCGCGTTCGGCGCGATCTGGCCGATCATGCTGGCGACCATTCATGGTTTTGCCGCGGTCGAGCCCCGCCTCTATGAGGTGGCGCGGTCGCTGCAGATGTCGCGGCTGGCGGTGATTTTCAAAATCGCACTGCCGTCAGCCAGTCCCGATATTCTCGCGGGCATGCGCCTCAGCCTGACTGTGGCGCTGATCCTCTCCGTGGTCTGCGAAATCCTCGCCGGCCTGGATGGCCTCGGCCACTGGGTGCTGCTGTCGGCGCGCGCCTTCCGATCCGCCGATCTGTTCGCCGGTGTGATCCTGCTCGGCGTGACCGGCTATGTCACCTCGGTCGCGATGTCGCTGGCCGAGCGGCGGCTGCTGGCGTGGCAGGCCTCGCAGCGGTAAGCGTGCCCCCTGAATAGGCCTTCAATTCGCTGTGACGATTGGGTGCGTTAACCCAATGATTCGGCGCGTTAACTCAACCTCTTTACAAAGCGTAAACGCACGCTTGCCATTTTTAGACAGGAGGGTTCCATGGATATATATCCCGTACCTGCCGCCGTGACGCAGGCCAGAGTCCAGCTCGTCGCCGACCAGACCATCAAGGCGCCGCCCCGCACGATCAACCAGGACGTGCTGGACGTGTTGGCCACGGAGAACCAGGCCGAACGAGAAGCTGTCCTCGACGTCAAGGCCTGACCGAACCAGAAACCGGTTCGGCGGAGATGCCAGTAAGCGCCCTCAGCGCAAATTTTCCGCTGAGCGAATTTCTGAAGCGACGCGCCGGACTCTTTCTGTTCACGGAGAACGAACAGAGTCCGGATTTTCTCGCTCATCCCGAGATTAACGAAAGCTCTATTTCGCGGTGGCGATCCGAAAAATCGTCGTGCAATCTGATCCAGTCGATTGCCGGGGGGATGTCATGAACGACGATTATTTCAAGCAGCAGGCCGACCGCATCCGGGCGATGGCCGACAAGGCCGACCCCTTCACCAGGAAACGCCTGCTCGATCTGGCGGAACGCTACGACGCCAAGCTCGGAAGACCATCACGGGCGACCCGGCAACTCAGGCTGCCGCAGGTGCCGGAAAACAGCAGCCCGCCGAACGCCCCGACGGGTCCCGCCCAGCAGCCGCCGGACGCACCCTCGTCGAGATGAAGCCAACAGGCGCCGGCCTCGCCGTCGCAGGCGAACCGCCAAACTGGTGGAATTTGCGAGCTATTTGGTCGGGGCAGCTGGATTCGAACCAACGACCTGCAGTACCCAAAACTGCCGCGCTACCAGGCTGCGCTATACCCCGATCATGTTGAGAAGCTGCGTCGATACACGCTTAACCCGGCGCCATCAAGGCTGCTCGATAGCGTTTTCGAGCAAAAGCCTGCCCCGGACTTGATCTGGGGTGAGTACCGGTACGCGTCAAGAAAACGCGTCAAAACATAATGTTAATGGCCGTTGAACAGCGGGTGCGCCACCCGGTCGCCGGGCTGGATCCCGTATTTTTGCGCCGTGCCGGCAATCACCTCCAGAACCCCCTTCGCCAGCCCGTGCGAGGAGATGATCCGGGTGGACAGCGGTTCGGTATTTTCGGCGATCCGCAAGATCCGGCCGTCGGCCCGGATGAAGATCATGTCGAGCGATATGTAGGTGTTTTTCATCCACATCGACACCTCCTGTTCCGGCGTGAAATCGAACAGCATGCCTTTGCCGTCCGCCAGCTCCTTGCGGTACATCAGGCCCGTCTCCTTTTCCTGTTCGGTTGTCGCCATCTCGACCGAGAAGACCTGCACGCCGGACTTGGTCACGATCTCGAGCGGCTGCACGCTTGCCGCCCGCGCGTCAGAATTCGCCAACGCGCCAAGCGCTGCGATCAGCATCAGCCAAACGTACAGGCGAGCCCGGACGACAACCCGATCAAAATTCATGGAAAAACACTCACACCTGATCTTTTGCCGATCGACCCTAACCCGATGATTGCGGCAAATGCCAGAGGCCGCGACCGGGACGCATGCGGCCCGGCTCACGATTCCGTCAGTTAGGTATGGGATAATTCTAGTGCGACGACAGCGCCGACGGGCCGCCCTCAGGGTGAATCTCGGCGGCCATCATGCCCTTGGAGCCGGGCCCGAACCGCACCAGCACATACTGGCCGGGGCGCAGTTCGGTCATGCCGAAGCGGCGCAGCGTTTCCATATGGACGAAGATATCCGGCGTCCCCTCCCCACAGGTCAGGAAGCCGAAACCGCGCAGCCGGTTGAACCATTTGACCTGCGCCCGCTCCAGACCGCTGGTCGGAGTGACGCTGACATGGGTGCGCGGCGGCAGCATCTGTGCCGGATGGATCGCGGTGGACTCATCCATCGAGACGATCCGGAACGCCTGATAGCCCTTTTGACGCTGCACGCATTCGACCACCAGCCGCGCGCCTTCGTAAGCCGTCTGATAGCCGTCACGCCGGAGCACGGTGACATGCAGCAGCACATCCGGCCAACCATTGTCGGGTACAATGAAGCCGTAGCCTTTCGAGGCATCGAACCATTTGATGACCCCGGAAATTTCAACGAGGTTGGCGGCGGCATCGCCGAGGCCCGACAGCGCATCCATCGCCGGATCGCGCTCCGCACCGGCGGAGAATTCACCTGGTCCAAGCGTATTCTGTCCAAGCGTATTCTGTCCAAGCGTATTCTGTCCAAGCGTATTCTGTCCAAGCCGGTTCTGCCCTGCCCCGCCTGACGGCGGACCACCAAGCTTCTTGGACTCAAAACTGTCCGACCCCATGACCCCGGACCCCACACTTATTGGCAGCCCGTCGTTTTGCGACTGAGCCGGAACACGCGCCCGCCGCGCGAATCTCTCGAGGCAAAAGATAACACTCCCGCTTGCCGCGCATAGCTAAAAAACTAACCCTCCGGGAACTATGAACAGTCTTGCACCGCCGCGAATCAAACAGGCAATCAATTGCCTACGAACGGCCCGAGGGTTTCCCCGATGTCGTGCCGGATCACCAGATCGGCAATGTCATCCTGTTCGGTCGGTTCGTTGTTGATGATGACCAGTTTGGCGCCGCAGTTCTTGGCCATCAGCGGAAACCCTGCGGCCGGCCACACCACCAGCGACGATCCGATGGCCAGGAACAGGTCGCACTGCTGCGCCAGTTCCGTGGCGCGACGCATCGCGTCCTCCGGCATCGCCTGTCCGAACGAGATCGTTGCGGTCTTGACCGGGTCGTCGCACAGCGTGCAGTCGGGCGCGCTGCCGGTGTCATCGAAACGCGCTTTGACCCACGGCAGATCGTAAGCCTGTCCGCAGCCGATGCAGCGGGCGTAGGTGGTGTTGCCGTGGAGTTCGACCACGTCGTCGCCCTTGAAACCCGATACCTGATGCAGATTGTCGATGTTCTGGGTGATGATCGCGGGAACCTTGCCGGCCCTGTAGAGCGAAGCCAGGGCACGGTGACCGCGCCCGGGTTTCGCGGCGGCAAAGGTCGGCTCCATCGCAAAGCGCCGCCGCCATGCCTCGTCCCGTGCCTCGGGACTGGCGACGAACTCGTCGAACGGGATCGGGCGATTGCGGGTCCACAACCCGCCGGGGGAGCGAAAATCGGGGATCCCGCATTCGGTCGAGATGCCGGCACCGGTAAAGGGAACGATGCTGGAGGCCTCGGCGATCATATTGCCGAGCTGTTCGACGCCGTTACGTAGATCCTTGGCAATCACTGGCGACCATCCGACTACTGGCTGCACTAACTATAGCACGGTCAACCCAATTGCGGGATCGGCGCTGCTAGGCCGCTTTGGCGACCGGCTCCTTCGGCTCCCTCGCCTCGTCGCTCTTCTTGACCTTGGCAACCGGGGCGCCTTCGATTTTTTTCACCGGCTTGCCGTACTGAGCGAGCCGTTCCAGTTCCGCTTCGAGCTCGGCGCGGCGCGCGGCGACCTTTTCAAACAGCTTGTCGGTGGAATGATCGCGCAAGGCTGCGAGTTCTTCGATGCTCAGCGAATCCAGATCGATCTTTGCCATGACAGCCTCCCGTTTTCTTTTCGCTAGCGGGAAGGTGCGCGAGCCACAAGGCGAGTTCCGTCCTTATCCACCGCCTTGGCTTTGAACGCAGGCGATCACAATCCTGCGACGCTGTTTCCCAATTCGTGCCCCATTCGCGAAGCCAATAGGGTCGGGACAAGACTCAAAGCAAGCAGGATGGGCAATGACCGAACAGGAAGACCGGATCGCGCGCGAGCGCGAAGAAATCGCTGCGCGCGTCGCCAGCTTCAAAGCCACCCAGCGGAAATTCGCACGCGAGCGTGAGGAATATTACGCCACGACGCTGGGCAATGCGTGGAGCGGGTTTACCCGGCCGCCGTTCAGGGATTAGCGGAGTTTTACGCGACAGCCGGCAAAAAGCCCGGAGCGATGCTCCGGGCTTTTTCATGATCTGTGACGTTCGTTACCAGTAGTGACGACGCCAGTAGTGGCGACGGTAATACGGTCCACCGTAATAAGCGTAAGGTCCCGGACCGTAATAGGCCGGTTCGTAATAGCCGTAATAGCCCGGGCCGTAGCCGTAGTAGCCCGGTCCATAATAGTACGGCCCATAGGCGCCCGCGACGCCCGCTGCAATCGCACCTGCCGCGAGGCCGAATGCCAACCCAGGACCGAAACCGATCCGATGCGCCTCGGCCGGCGCGCTTACGGCGGTTGCGCCGATTGTGGCCACCGTTGCCAGAATTGCGATTGTCTTTTTCATTCGCACCTCCTCGCACTATCCGATGAACAAACGCGGGTGTTTCGCGATGGTTGCAGCGAATGTCGGGCCGAAGGGAACCGGCCCGGGCCCTGAACGCCGAGGTTGCGCGTGACGCGAGCTATGCGCCTGGACCAGGGTTGATCTGCGGCCGGTCCAGGAACCAATCGCGCGTTTCATGGTTTGATTAACGCGGGATTCTTATCCCGAAGGGGGTAGCCCATGCCGCCGTGGATGGAAGTCCTGCTCAACATCATCGCCTATGGCGGCTTTATCGCCATCGCCATCTACCACCGCGCCCCCACCAAGGACCCGCCGGACTGACGGGGCTTGAGCCCGCGCTCTCCTAATTGGCTTTGTGCAGTTCGCCGGCCGTGTGCACCAGCCTGTCGGCCTTCACCAGCACCTGGCCGCTTCCCGGGAACGGCCGGAGCGAAAAGCTGATCGCAACGAAGGCCACGCAAAACAGCAGGCCAACCACCATTACGCGTCGGTGGGTCGGCTTGTCCGCGTTGTGAAATGAAGGGACCATGGCTGTTCTCTCGGCAGCCATCCCTATCGCAACCTCACATCAGCACAGCGCGATTTGGGTTTTAACCTAACTGAATAGGGTTATCGGTTGTCTGGAGTTATTGGCTGCCTGGAAAGGGTTCGTTAGCAGACCGCCGCACACCGCCCCCTTCGCGGCGGAGTGTCGGTCCGGACAAGGGCCCACCCGGACCACAATCATCCGCAGCAAATCCAACAATTATCCGCAGCATATCCACAGGGCGGGAATGTCGTTTTCCTGTGCTCCTCCATCGTCTTGCTGCGCACTCGTCCACAGCCGGCGTCGACGCCGACGCTTCGGCGCATCAGCCGTCCACCAGTTTCTTCAACGTCGCGCGAAAACTCAGGCTGCGGGTCCCGACCAGAACCGTGCCGAACACCTCGGCCCGATCATCGGCAAAGGTACCGGAAAACCCGCTGGTGACTTCCTCTCCGCCAAACAACGGCCGGACAAACGGATCCGAGAACGGCGAGTGCTGATTGGTGGTCAGATGCCCTTTCCATGTCCCGTCACCGACGGTGTAGGCGCCGGACGACCAGAAATAGGGACCGCCGCCGATCAATATGCCGTCACGAAGGATGAGCACACCACTGTCGCGGCCTTTGACGCCGTCGAGCATATGGATGTGGATCGAATAAAGACCGTTCTTCATGACAACCGGACGATTGAGAATATGCGCGAACATATTGATACAATTGCCGGCGCAAGCTGAGAAGCCGCGCGACGGCAGCGACGGCTTGCCAAAGCTTCCGTCAGACGGGAATAGCGGGACTCCTTTTGTTCTCAGGGAACGAACAGGGGGCGCGTTTTCCCGTCCGCTGCCGGCTTAAAAGACCGTTACTTTTTCCGGCTTCGTGATGACGGCAACGGCGATCTCGCGCGGCGCCCTGTGCGACGACCTGACGCCCCCAACCTTGCCGGTATTTCATTTTCGGCGATCGAACCTTTTCAGCCCGGTCTGGACTTACCTGAAAAGGTGCTTTCATGACCCAAGCCGACCACTACCGAGACCAATCCAACCGGGCCAAGCGATTGGCCCAGGCCGTCAACGATCCGGAAACCTCAAAGAAGCTAATCGAGATGGCCGAAGAATTCCGGCTGTATGCGGAACGGCTCGAACAGACCCACTGACGCCTTGCCCACTGACGCCCTCGGTTTCGATTGAATCAGAGCGGAGCGCCGGGCTTGCCCCTGCCGCATGTTCTTCACGCGGACGATATCCAGTCCCCATTGTTGTGAAGCTACTTTCGCGCCTAAGCGGCGACACGCTGCCGGCGACGGCAAGCATCACCTGCCGATCCAATATCGCTGGATCGATTCGGCCCGGTGTATTCTCGTCCCCGAGGTTTCGACGGTACGGCCCTTGAAGGATGTTACGAACGCCCGTGGCTGTGCGTTGACTGGCCCGACCGCGTCGTCAGTGCGGCAAATGAGGAACGACGACCAGCGTCGCCAATGGCATACCGAGGCTGCTCAAGACCGATAATTTCATCCCTTTGCATCGGTGACCGGCAGCATGAAAAAGAAAACGATCGCCAGGGCCGTCGACCAGATACATCTGATATCCCTCCGTTTGATCCAAGATTGACGGAGAGCGCGGATCGAATATGTGCCGAAGATCACGCGATCGAGACCGGCCATTTTTGCCGGAATTAGTGCAGGTTCGATGGAAACGACGCAGGCCCGCCGCAAGGCGGTTCTCTTCCGGGGAAATTGCGTGCATAATGGCGCATGGCAAAAGCAAAAGTGACCTTCAAAATCGTCCGAAACGCAGAGGACGACTGGAATATCCTGGCGGAATATCCGGGCGTCGAGCCCCGACAAATCACCGGCCTGAAAAGCAAGTCCGACGCGGACGACTGGATGAACGGAGACCGCCGCATCGCGTGGCTCCGCTCTCAGGGTTACGCCAAGTAAGCCGCGAAGTGATCCCCTAGCTTTCCGGCGAAGACCGGGGGGTTGACCCGCACGCAAGGGCCTGCCCTCGCGGGCATTTTGCTGCTATTCAGTGCCCCGACCCATCGAATGAAACCTTCTTAAAAGAAACCAGAGGGAGCCAAGAAACATGCGTTATCTCCACACCATGCTGCGCGTCCGCAATCTCGATGCCGCGCTGAAATTCTATCAGGACGCGCTGGGGCTGAAGGAAGTGCGCCGCGTCGACAACGACAAGGGCCGGTTCACGCTGCTGTTCCTGTGCGCGCCCGAAGACGAAGGCCTGTTCAAGCAAGCGCCCCAGAATCGCGGCGCGCCGCTGATCGAACTCACCTATAATTGGGACGAGGAGAAATACGGCGAGGACCGCTATTTCGGTCACCTCGCCTATGAGGTCGACGACATCTACGCGACCTGCGACCGGCTGATGAAGCTCGGCGTCACCATCAACCGGCCGCCGCGCGACGGCAACATGGCGTTCGTGCGCTCGCCGGATCTGCACTCGATCGAACTGCTGCAGAAGGGCAACCCGAAGCCGCCGGCGGAGCCGTGGGCTTCGATGCCGAACACCGGCCACTGGTAAGCCCTGTACAGATTTTATGTGCACGTCCGCCATCGCGGCTACCGGCTGGTGACAAGAGCGGACGCGCCGTTTCCATCCGGCGCCGAAGACGAATGGCGGCTGACGCGCGGCCGCCATTCCGACGACGTCAATGCGGAGGTGCGGGACGCCGTCGATCAGAACGGCTACTCGCTGTTCCGAGTCGGACTATCGCTGTCGGAGATTCCAGAGTCATAGTAGGAACCCCACCCTCCCTCGCACGTTGTCCTCGCGATCAAAAGATTTCGAGGAGGAGACGATGGGAAGAGGAATTCTGCTGTGGTTGTTGGGCGTGCCGATTCCGGTGATCATTCTGCTTTGGTTGTTCTTCGGCCATTGATCTCTCTTTGAGATCTCTGTTTGACGCACGTGCGGCGCAAACGGGCGCCGTATCTTACGCGAAATCAGGCCCTGCCGTTACGCGGCGGGGTCTGATTTTTTATTGGCCTCGGAGCAATCGTATCAGCGCTTTTCGGCGGGAATTCCGATATGAACTGCGACAAGCAGATCAGCGGGAGCAAAAGCGCGTGGCCAACGACAAGCAAAACCAACTCACGATCTGGGGCCGGGCCAACTCGGTCAATGTGCAAAAAGTGCTGTGGTGCCTGTACGAACTCGATATCAGCTATCAGCGGATCGATGCCGGCATGCAGTTCGGCAAAAACAACGAGGCCGCCTATCTCGCGATGAATCCCAACGGCCGCGTGCCGACCCTGGTCGACGGCGATTATGTGCTCTGGGAATCCAATTCGGTGATGCGTTATCTCTGCCTCGCGTACGGCCAGGGCTCGCCGATCTATCCGCAAGCGCCACAGCAGCGCGCAGCCGTCGATCGATGGTTGGACTGGACGCTGTCGACCTTGCAGCCGGTTGATCGCCCCGTGTTCTGGGCGCTGGTGCGGACGCCGCCCGAAAAACGCGACATGGTCGCGATCCAGAAGGATGTCGACGCCGAAGCCGTGGTGTGGCGTATCATGGAGCAGCAGCTGGCGAACCGGCGCTTCATCGAAGGCGATCAGTTCACGGTTGCCGATATCGCGGTCGGTGCCTTTGCGCGGCGGTGGTTCGTCGAAGGCGTCACCAAGCCGAAGCTGCCCTGTCTCGAACGCTGGTTCGCGCAGATCTCGCAGCGGCCGGGGTTTATCAAATTCGTCGCGCCGCCGATGACATAAACGACGCGTCAAACAAACCGCAGCGTTGCTCAGCGCGCGCCCATATAGCCACTGGCCCCGCTGCTGACGTATCCGCCGATCTTCACGCAGGTGTCGGAGCCCTCGGCCTTGACGAAGCCCGCACCAAATTCGGCGCACGAATTGTCGCGGGCGGCTCCCTTGTTGAGCGGAATCGGCTTGCCCGCGGTCGCAGCTTGGCCGGACTTCTCGTGGCCATGTTGCTGCGCCAACGCGAAGGCCGGCCATCCGGCGACGATGATGATCAGGAGGATTTTTCGCATCGCGCCTTTTACCGCGCGGCGCCGAACTGCGCTAGCGGACGAACTTGACCCCCACCGACTTGCCGCGGCGCCAGACCACTTCGCAATTTCGCCCGGTCCGGGCGTCGCGCGAAAATGCCAGCCGCAATTTGGCGGGCAGCGTGTTGGGATCGTCGATCGTGACCTTCGCGCCCGTCGTCGACATGTCCTGCACCACGCATGGGCGTGCCGCGAAGCCGCCTTCGAGCGTGATCCAGCCGGATTGACGCAGTGATTTGCGCGCCTCGCGCTTTTTGGTTCCGATCGCCATGGCGGCATTCCTTACGCCTTGCGGCTTTAAAAAGCGTTGCGGACTGGCCGGCGCTTTCGGCGGGCTCCGGGCCTCCGACACGATCCCGAATGAACCGCAAAAGGCCTTTTCGGGCGGCTTGCCCGCCCGGCCAAACGCCACTATACGTTCGCCCGTCCCGCCTTGATCCTTCGTCGCGGCCGGGACCAACACGGCAAGCCAAGCGCGTAAAGTACTGATTTGCCAGTTGTTTTTGCTCCCTTCGTCTATCGGTTAGGACGCCACCCTTTCACGGTGGAGAGAGCGGTTCGATTCCGCTAGGGAGCGCCATATCGGTCGTCTTCAACTCTGGTCAATGATCCGACGATATCCGGCCGTCAGATCTGGAGCCGCGGTTTTCCTACAAAGCCTGGCGCCGCCGCGGCGCCCGACGTCCGGCCGCTTTTTGAGCCAGCCGGCGTGGGATCCGGCGGATAGAAATTCCAGCCCGTACCTCGCAATCCCGTGAAGCCGCTTCGTGGCCGCCTGCCGACGAAACACAAGAATCGGGCTGCGAAACCATTTTCATGCTTCGGCGAAGAAATTCTGCAACCGTAACGGCCCAGGATGGCTCCGTGACTTAACAACGGGGTCAGGTCATGTGGGAAATCATCAACCTTCTATACCGCGAATATTGCCGCATCCGTTTGGATGAGATGCGCAAGGTCCGGCTTCACCGCGAGATGATGTCATGAAGCCCGAGCAAGAAAAGCTTCATTTCGAGGATGTCGCCCAGACTTTGCGATCCGCTGAGTTCAGGCGTTCAGACGATCTCAGCAGATGGTTGAGGCAATTCTTCAGCAGTCGCTGGTTGCGATACGTTGCGGCACGCCGTGAATTGGATAGATCATCCGCGCTTTTGTCGACTCACCACCGTACTTGATGGTCCTGATACAATATGCGCATCTGATTTTTGGACATGCGAACCATCGCGCTTGTATTCGTATTTCTGGCTGCGCTCTCCGTGATGGTTCGCGGGCATCAGTATCAGTTCAAGCCGCTGCCTACCCAGCCGCTACCGGCGGTGAACGTGCCCTGAGCAGTCGCAACGCTGCGCGCGCTGTGAACCACGGCAAACCAGACCTCCGCCCTGCCACGCCGAAAAGGCCACCAAGGCCTACCAGATCCTCACGTAGTCATCGAAACCTTGGCACGGATTGAGCTGACATATCCTTGCCTGGAAATTTCACCGGTTGGATTTCGTCGCAATACACCGCCAGCAATGTTGCCGCATCTTCATTTGTCGGCGCACCGATCGTTCGCTGCTCATCTATCTCTTTGCGGATCGCCGAAATGAGCTCTTCCCGATCTAAAATTCCTTTCCACAACTACTCGCCAACCAGAATCTTCGTCAGCGAGAATGCAGAAAAGCTAACGGCCTCTTCGTTGATACGCATCTTGATGGTCTTTCCAAGTCAGTTGTGCTTCGAGCGGTTGCCACCTTCTGATCCCGCCGCCGCCCTTGGCCTTAACAGGCACGGGTTCATCTCCGGAATGGCGTATTCGGACTGAGCGCGATTCCTGGCGAAATTGCTTCCATGCAGCGCCAGAAAAAGACGACTGCTGCTATATTGTGTCAACTATCGCGACGGCCATTCTGTCGCGGTCTCGGCCGATCGCTGGCCCCACCACGTGCGGCTGCCCGATCTGGAGCCAAAGTTTACCTGTCACGCTAGCGGGCCGCCGCGGCGCCGACGTCTGGCCATCGTGCGGTATGGCTTGGGCGGAATTATCAAGCTTGATGATCCGAGTGCGGGCATTACCTAGACGTTGTTGGGGCTTTCGATATGGAGAGCGCAATGACTGAACTGGCACGCTGGGAGCATAAATCTAACTCGGTACGACGCCCAGGAATGCTAGCAGCACACGGCTGCAATCGCGCTGTTTGCGGCCATGCCGGCATGTCTCGCGTATGACGGTCCAACTTTTCGGAGTGGGCTGTGGAAGTTTGAAAGGACGTTGGAGACTGACGGTAAGCCGACCAATCGGCTGCCCACCAGCGGATTGTCAATCGACCGAGAAATGACTCGCTGTGTCGATCCAACCTCCGCGCTGAAAGCGGAATTCGCACCGTCCCACTTTGGAGCCTGCAAAACCAAGGACGTTCGGAAGACAGACGGTGGTTATGTTTTCCAGAGAGCCTGTGAAAGTGGTGTACCGATCAAGACCCAGATCGATGTGAAGAATGACAGCGCTTATACAGAGATCAATCAGGGTAGCATTGGAAAGATATCGACGAAAGAAACCGTCGTAGCGCAGAGGGTCGGCGATTGCGAACGCAGCGGCCGTGAGCGATAAAGCGGCCTCTCGCTCCTCGCTTGTGGTGCACCATTTGGGGCAACCGCTCTCAGTGTCCCGGGCGTGAACCGGCGGGCCGTTTCGCGGCTCCAGTTACGAACCTCCTGCGGCGGGATTCTCGTATTTGCTCATTCCGACCAAGCCACGCGCTTGGCGTCGGCTGGCGCGGCGGCCAGCAACAGGCCGGCCAGCACGACGCCCACACATCATCAACCGAGCCCGACCACGTCCTGCACCCGCACCGCAGCTGCGCCCGGCCTACCACGATATCCTCGCATCTTGATTCCATGAGACTCTTTGGCGCGCTGTCGTCGAAACATGTTAATCCAGTGTTTGAGACGTCGTCCGATCGACGTTAAGAATTGTTCAAACGGCGTGTTTGGACATTTGCGAGGTTGTGCTTCATGCCTGACGATTGTTCCGCCGTCGACGGTGTCCGGGTGCTTGCGGATCTCAATACGCTCCGCGGCATCGGCGCCTACAAGACCGGCGTTCACAAGCCGACCTTCTCTGAACCGCATATGCGCTCGCTCAAATGGCTTGCCGGGAAGCTTCCCGAAGCCGGGCTCACCGCCGATATCGATGGCATCGGCAACGTGCTAGGCACCACTGCGAAATCCGGGCCGAAACTGTTGGCGGGCTCGCATCTCGAAAGCCAGAATTTTGCAGGCTGGCTCGATGGGCCGCTCGGCGTCGTCTATGCCCTCGAGGCCGCCCGCGTCATCAATCCCGATCCGACGTTACGCGGCGCGGTCGAAGTCGCCGCCTGGTGCGATGAGGAAGGACATTTCGGAAGCTTCCTCGGCAGCAGGTCCTACGTTGGCGCCGTCACCGAGGCCGAAATCGACGCCGCGCGCGACCGCAGCAGCGGCCGGACCATGCGGGACGCCCTGCGCGATGTCGGTCTTGCCGGCAGGGCGCGCGTGACGGCCGAACGCGGGCGGCACATCGGCTATCTGGAGGCGCACATCGAGCAAGGCGAGACGCTCGAAAGCGGCCGGCTTGCGATCGGTGTCGTCACCTCCATCGTCGGGATCTGGCAATACCGGATCAGCTTTACGGGCGAGCAAAATCACGCCGGCACCACCCGCATGGCCGTTCGCAGGGATGCCGGCGTGGCGCTGGCGAGGTTTTGCGTCGCCATCGACGATCGCTTTCCCGCGCATTGCGGACCGCGCACGGTTTGGACCACCGGCCGCATCACGCTCGATCCGGGCGCGCCGAGCATTATCCCGGGCAGCGCCGAGATGCTGTTCCAGATGCGCGACGACGACCCTACCGTCATCGAGCGCCTGGAGGGTTTATTGCAAAGCATGGCCGCCGAAGTCACCGCGCAAGGCCGCTGCGGCGTGAACGTGGAGCGCCTTCGTACCGGCGCGCCGGCACTGATGGATGGCGTCATTCAGCAGACCATCGAGGCTGCGAGTGCCGCCTTTGCCGGCGGCAGGTCCGTCCACATGCCCAGCGGTGCCGGCCATGATGCCCAGGTGCTCGCCACGATCATGCCGGCGGGCATGCTGTTCGTGCCCTCGATCGGCGGCATCAGTCATCACTGGACCGAAAACACGGCCGACGCCGACATCGTCACTGGCGCGCGGGTTTTTACCGACGCCTGCCGCCGCCTGCTGGCGGGATGAGCGCCTCCGCTTCGCCGATGCCGAAGCCGTGGCAATTTGCTATTGTTGCGGCGCACTCGTACGCGATTCGCGCGAATCCGCTGGGAGTTTTGCCGATGACCTTCAAGTCAGGCGACCTCGTTGTGCTGAAATCCGGCGGCCCGACCATGACCGTCGATACCGTCAACACGGATATTTTTGACGACAACAAGATCACCGGCGTGCTCTGCGCTTGGTTCGTAGGGGACAAGTTCGAACGCGCGAGATTCGATCACAGGGCGATCGAGCCGGCCGGATTGCAACAGAGCCCGGCAGGGAAAACGGAAGCGCTTCCGGACGAAACTGCGGGCGATTACAAACTGGTGCTCGATGAGATGGTTTCCGCGATGAATGTCCCGGCGGAACAAGGCGAGAGTGCTACCAAGTGCGGCGCCCCTGGCGTGACGGTGGCCTCCTCCAAGCGGAAGCGGAGCGCGCCAACAGCCCACAAGACGATAGGACCGCATTAGCCGGAGCTTGATTTAGCCGAGATCGGGCGCTGCTTGAGAGGCCGGCGTTGTTTCTGTTCGCGCTGGCGCCGAAAGCCAACTCACCTGCGCCGCCCCCATTGAATGTCGGCCCAGACGCGCTCGTGCAGGTAATACCAGGCGATCTTGGTGCCGACCTCGATGCCGGCGATTGAGCCGGCGATCACGACCCTGCCGGTCATGAACCAGCTGATGGCGAATGTGTCGAGCGTTCCCAGCGTTCGCCAACTGATGGCTTTGAGAACCGATCTCGCATGCGTCTCTGCTCCACGAAAAAGCACGCGGTCATGCCTCCTGTCCGGCTCTGATCGAAACTATCACGTGCGCGTGCCGGACTGCCCCACGATCGTCGCGCTCCCGTGACTTTCCTGCTCCGGTCGGTCCGACGTCGCGCAACGTTCCTGGACCACCGGGCAGATCAATCGCGGATCCCGCCACGAGGCTTGCTTGCTATGACAAGACTGCTGCCCTGGCGGCGCGACCGCCCCTACGGCCGCAGGCCTCAACCGTCGACAGCAAAAAAATATATCGACGGGATCGGCGACGAAGACGCCATGGTCAATGCCAAGCTACACGGCATCCGTCGCGGTTGCTGAGCCGCCCGCCGACGTCTCCATTTCAATGGGCGCGTATTCTGTGTCGTCTCTTGGGCACAAAAAAGCCCGGGACGTTACCGGGGCTTTTGATTTGGCTCGGAAGGAAACTCAGTACAAATTGATCCTTACAGATTGATCCTTGGCGACGACCGGCAGTTGAACCTGCAGTTCACGCCCACCAATGCCCTTTGCCGACGGGTTGCGTTGATGCTCCACAGGCAGCATTTTTAGAAGAAATGGGCAATAATGCCGTTGCGCGAGGGTTACATTGGCGCTGATAGAGTCACCGCGGACGGTGCGGCGATGATCCGCACCGTTTCGGTTGCCACCGCGAATTGCTATGCTGGCCGCTTCCGAAGCCTCGGAATTTTGGAAGTTCCGGCCAGCACCGATGCGGCCATGGATGTTCTTTCAAAGCCCTGAATTTGCGGCCATTTTCGACCCGACAGGTAAAGTTCCGCTAGATGCTGTTGCTCGAGTCCCTTCCCACCGTCATCGGCGCCGCTGCAATCGCACCCGCATTGCTGGTGCTGTGGCTCGTGATCGCCGCCGATGAGCGGCCGGGCCCGCCTGCCCGGGTCTGGGTCGCCTTCCTGCTCGGCGCCGCCAGCATCTCGTTGCTGGGTATCGCCCGCGCGCCGTTCAACGCGCTGTTGGCAATCCCCGGAAATCCCTGGATGACGCAGGCGCTGCGCTCGCTCTTCGGCGTCGCCGCCCCCGAAGAGATCGTCAAGGTTTTGGTGATTGTCGCCGTGTCGGCCCGGCGCCGGACTTTTGCGGACCCGATGGACACCGTCGTCTACGGCGCCGCCGCCGGACTTGGATTCGCGGCGTATGAGAACCTCGCCTATCTCGTGCAGCACGCCGACATGTGGCAATCGCTGGCCGCCTTGCGCAGCGTCCTGACCGTGCCGTTCCACGGTGCGCTCGGTATCATCGCCGGCGCGTACCTCGCCATCGCGCGCGCCGGCACAGCGCTCGGCGCACACCGGCACCACCGCGACTGGGCACGCATCTCGAGTCTGATTCTGGTGTTGTTCGCGCCGATCGCGCTGCATGCCGGATTCGATTTTCCGCTGTTGACGCTGCAGAAAAATTCCGACCTCAGTGATACGACCCGGTTGATCCTGGGATCGGCCAGCGTTTTGATCGGCTTCAGTTCGATCGGATTTGCGGTGCGGCTGGTGCGCCGGGTCGGCCGGCACCACGCGCCGCGCACTGAACTGGCGCGCGAGCGGCTGAGCCAGTTGCGGCGGATGTGGGCGCTGTTGGTCGCCGGCGGCGGCGCGGGCTTCGCAGGTGTCGCCTTCCTGCTGACTTCGCTGCACCACTGGTTCATCAATCCGGAGCGCAACGCGTCGCTGGTTCTGATCCCGATCGGCCTGACATCGATCATGATCGGCTTCGCGCTGCTGGTGGCGACCACGGCGGTCTATGTTTTCGGTCGCAATCGAATGCGGACGACGTCGGAAGGCTTTTCGTCGGCACCCGGACAGGGATAAGCCTCCTTCCGGCTGACGCGTTTTCTTTTCCCCAATCGGTTTCCACCGCGCTCGAAAACGCTTTAGTATGCCATCAGGCTCGCGCGTAACGGGAGAGCTTGCGATGACCCTTCCCAACGACATCAACAAATTGCAGTCCGACATGAGCGCTGCGGTCAAAGCGCATTGGAAGGCCTTCTTGTTCGAAGGCATCCTGCTCGCGGCGCTCGGACTGGCGGCGATCGTCGTGCCGCCGCTCGCCAGCCTCGCGGTCACCATTTTCCTCGGCTGGATGTTCCTGATCAGCGGCATCGGCGGGCTGATCGTGACGTACTGGGCCCGCCACATGCCAGGCTTCTGGTGGTCGCTGATTTCAGCAGCGCTCGCCGTGCTCGCCGGCATGATCCTGCTGGCGCGGCCGGTACAGGGCATCCTCACGCTCACCATCGTCGTCGGCGCCTATTTTCTCGCGGAAGGCGTCGCCACCATCATGTACGCGCTGGAACATCGCCGCGAATTGTCCGAGCGCTGGTCCTGGCTCCTGTTCGGCGGACTGATGGACATCGTGATCGCGTTTTTGATCATTGCCGGCCTGCCCGGCTCGGCGGACTGGGCGATCGGCCTTTTGGTCGGCATCAATCTGTTGTTCGGCGGCGCGACGCTGATCGGCGTGGCGCTCGCCGCGCGCAATTCCTGAACCGGCGGCGACGGCACCCGCCCCCCTCGATTTGGGGATGACAAGACACTAGGCGTGCGCTATAGAGCGGCCATGACCACCATCGCCACCAGCTATTTTTGGTATTTTAGCTTCGACAGCTCGCTGGCGCTGGGAGGATCACGCTCAATCTGAAGTATTGCAGCAAGAAGTCCGAACAGCCGCCAGACCTGGCGGCTTTTTTGTTGCGCCGGCAGGTCCTTAAAACACACACAGGAGCCCGCCGTGTTGAGCACCACCGACGACCTTCGAATAAAGGAACTGAAAGAGCTGAGTACGCCCGAAGAGGTGATGCGCGAAATACCGCGCACCTTGACCGCGACGCGCATCGTGATGGGCGCGCGCCACGCCATCCACGCCATCCTGAGCGGTACCGACGACCGCCTTCTGGTCGTCGTCGGGCCCTGCTCGGTCCACGATCCCGTTGCAGCTGTGGAATACGCCGAGCGCCTTGCCGCCTTGCGCGAACGGCTTGCCGATCGCCTCGAGATCGTGATGCGCGTCTACTTCGAGAAGCCGCGCACCACGGTGGGGTGGAAGGGGTTGATCAACGATCCGGATCTCGATGGCAGCTTCAACATCAACAAGGGGCTGCGTCTCGCGCGCAACGTGCTTTCGGCCGTGAACAATCTCGGTGTGCCGGCGGGGACCGAGTTCCTCGACATGACGACGCCGCAATACATCGCTGATCTGGTGGCGTGGGCGGCCATCGGCGCGCGTACAACGGAGAGCCAAATTCATCGTGAGCTTGCGTCCGGACTGTCCTGCCCGGTCGGCTTCAAGAACGGCACTGATGGCAATGTGCGCATCGCCGCTGACGCCGTGAAGTCGGCATCGCATCCGCACCATTTCATGGCGGTCACCAAGGGCGGACGGTCCGCGATCGCGGCGACGTCAGGCAACGAGGACTGCCACGTCATTCTGCGCGGCGGCAGCAAGCCGAATTATGACGCAGCCAGCGTCGATTCGGCCGCGGCCGAACTCGCCCGTTCAGGCGTGACGCCGCGGATGATGGTCGATGCCAGCCACGCCAATTCGAGCAAGAAGCCGGAGAACCAGCCGCTGGTCGTCGCCGATGTCGCCCGCCAGATATCCGACGGCGAGCAGCGCATCGTCGGCGTCATGATCGAGAGCAATCTGGTCGCGGGCCGCCAGGATGTGCTGCCGGGCGTAGCGTTGACCTACGGGCAGAGCATAACGGATGGCTGCATCGACTGGGAAACGACTGCGTCAGCACTGAACCTGCTGGCCGATGCCGTCGCGGCTCGGCGGGAAGTGCTGCCGGGTAACTTCCGGGAACGTTCGGCCTAGCCGATCAGCGTGCGGGGCGCGATGTTTCGCGCCCCGCCGCCGGGGCGCCATCGCCGCCTAGCAGCCGCGGCAGATGCTCTTGATCTTCTTGTCGAGAGCGGCGTTTTCCTTGCTGAGCGGATCGTTCGGATCGCTCAGGTTTTTCTCGTCTGGCACATCGCCCGCGCGCGGCTGGCGATGACCGACCGGCGCCTGTATTACAGGCTTGTCGGCTCCGCCCGAATTTTTCGGGACCGTCGATGTTCCGCCCTGCGCAAACGCGGCGGGACCGCCGATCAGCACCAGCAGCGCTATCGACAGGATTGTTTTTCGCATCTTGGTTCTCCCTTTCGAAACTCTCTTTATCGCATCCGCTGGGGAACGTCGATAACGGCGCAATTCCGGCGTCCCTGGGCGGCGCAGTCCTGCACCTTCCGCAGGTCGGCCATGGTGCCAAGTAACCAGATTCCCGCTGCCACCAGCACGGCAAAGAAGCCGAGCATCACAGCATTTTCGACGTTGCGATGGCGCTCATCTTCCGGCGGCTCCGGGCTCACCCCGCCCTCGTCTGTCATCGGGTCGATCACGGCCTCGGAGGATACAGATGAACGTCACCGCAATAATCCACGATACGATAACGCGTTTCCGAGGATAGTTCACCTTCCCGGGAATTCGCATGCGACAAATAATTCGGGCCCACCGGCGCCTTGCCATGGCCGCCGGGAATGTCGAGCACATAGTCCGGCTGGCACAGGCCGGATACCCGTCCCCGCAAGGCCCGCATCAGTTCCTGTCCGTGCTCGATCGTGGTGCGGAGATGCGCCGTGCCGGGCGCCAGATCGCCGTGGTGCAGGTAATAGGGCTTGATCCGGCATTCGACCAAAGCCCGCATCAGGGCCTCCAGCGTTGCCGCATCGTCATTGACGCCACGCAGCAAGACCGACTGGCTCACCAGCGGAATGCCGGCATCTGCCAGGCGGGCGACCGCGGCGCGCGCCGTGTCGCTCAGCTCGCGCGGATGGTTGGCATGAATTGCAAGCCAGGTGGTCGCGCCCTCCACCTTGAGCGCAGCGACCATTTCGGGGCTGATCCGCGCGGGATCGGCAACGGGTACGCGGGTGTGGATGCGAATGACCTTGACGTGATCGATGGCGGCGAGATCCACCATGATTTCGGCGATCCGGCGCGGCGACAACATCAGGGGATCGCCGCCGGTCAGAATGACTTCCCAGACTTCCGAATGGTTACGGATGTAGTCGAGCGCATCGCGGTAGGCACCCTCCGAAAGTGCGGTCGCCTTGCCTGGCCCGACCATTTCGCGTCGAAAACAAAACCGGCAATACACCGCGCAGACATGAACCAGCTTGAACAGCACCCGGTCGGGATAGCGGTGGACGATGCCGGCGACCGGCGAATGGGTATCGTCGCCGATCGGATCGGCGCTCTCGCCGGGCTTTTCGATTAGTTCCCGGACGTCGGGGATGAATTGGCGCGCGATCGGGTCGTCGGAATCTTCGCTGTCGATCAGCGCGGCGATATCGGGCGTCACCGCGATCGCATAGCGCGCGGCGACGCGTTCGAGACCGGCAAGATCAGCCGCCGGCGCAAGCCCCCGTTCGACCAGTTCGGTGGGCTGACGCAATGTCGCAACCAGTTTTGGATCGATCCTGTTCATGCCTCACCTGCCGGCGGCGTCCACACCACCTGGTCGATCCGCAGCGCGCCGCTGGCCAGCATCACCAGCCGGTCGAAGCCGAGTGCTATGCCGCTTGATTCCGGCATTGCCGCCACCGCATCGAGAAAATCATTGTCGAGCGGATAGCGCTCGCCATAACGCCGCGCCTTTTCATCCATCGCCAAATCAAAACGATGGCGCTGCTCGGCCGCATCCGTCAACTCGCCAAAGCCGTTGGCGAGCTCGACGCCGCAGGCATAGACCTCAAAACGTTCGGCGACGCGCGGATCGGCCGCCTTGGCCCGCGCCAGCGCCGCTTCCGGGGTCGGATATTCGAACAGCACCGTCAACCGCCCCTGCCCGAGCCTGGGTTCGACATGCTCGACCAGCACCTTGCTGAAAATGTCCGACCAGGTGTCATCATCCGCAATCCGTACCCGCGTCTTGGCCGCTGCCGCAAGCTGTGCACGATCACCTTCGCCCTCCGCGACCGTCGCCAGCAGATCGATACCGGCAAAACGCTCGAACGCCGCCGCCACCGTCAGCAATTCCGGCTCGGCAAACGGGTCGGCCGTTCGGCCGCGAAACGAAAATCGCCCGATGCCGGTCGCCTGCGCCGCCTGCGAGATCACGACAATGCTGTCGGCCATGATCGCGTCATAGGGCGCGTTGGCGCGGTACCATTCCAGCATGGTGAATTCCGGCAAATGCAGGTCGCCGCGCTCGCGGTCGCGAAATACCCGGGCGAACTCGAAGATCTTTGCCTCGCCCGCCGCCAGCAGTTTCTTGGCCGCGAATTCCGGCGAGGTCCGCAAGTAGCGGGTCGCGCGGGTGCCGTCGGCGCGGGTCAACTCGGTGCGGGGGGCGTGCAAATGGGTCTCGTTGCCCGGCGAAACCTGCAGGATTGCGGTCTCGACCTCGGCAAAGCCCTGGTCGTCGAACCAGGCCCTGACGGTCTTGGTGATCGCGCTCCTGGCCGTCAGGAACGGTTTTCGATCGGCGTGCCGCGCCGCCGACCACCAGGGCGACGGCTGGTCGATCCCAGCCATCAGCAACCCGCCCCGGCGTGCCGCGACCGACCGCTGTCCAGCGAGGCCATCAACAGGTTCAGGAGATCGGCGGATACCATTGACATTATTTGACTTTCTCCTTGCCGGCGCGACCGGCTACAGACCGTGGGCGGCCCCCGCCTTTCGGAGCGTCTGTTCATGTCGAAAGACACGCGCCTTGTCCATTCGCGCAACCGGTGCCGGTAGCCCAGGACGCGCTGAACCTCGCCGGCCATTGGGTCGTCAAATGCACTGGATATGGAGCGAGATGCGGGCATGTTTGGCGACTGGTTACGAAGCGCGGGCTTTCTGCTGTCGTTTGCGCTGGTGGTGTCCAGCTTTTCCGCCGTGGCGCCGGCCAGCGCAGACGAGCCTGCGGCCGAATTCAAATTGCGGGCGGATGACACGCTGGTTTCGCCCGATCATCAGCTGCGGATAGAGCAGTATTCCAAAGATATGGGAGATGAAGGTTTCCTGCATCAGTTCTGGGCCTTCGACGACAAGCATCAGCACGGCTCTCTTCTCAATCCCGGCGAAGGCATCGATCTCGCCGGCTACCCCGCCGGCTTTCGATTCAGCCCGGACAGCCAGTGGCTGGTGCGAATGCAGACATTGGGAGCGGGTTATCAGACGCTTTTCCTGTATTGGCGCAACGGGAATGAATTTTCATCCGCGACGCCCAAACCGCTGGGCGACCTAGCCTGGGACTATTTTTTCGGCCTGCCTGTCGCCAAAAGGCTGCATCGCGACCCGAAAGACCGGGATTCGCTCAATCATGTCCAGGCCATCCTGATCAAAGGTCTGGAAGACAATTACGCGTGGTTGGGACAGCATTGGCCGGACAACCGTTATCTGGTGATCAGCCTTTCTTTCGACGCCCAGGGGGAGGACAAGCCGGCTCCATGGATCGAGGCCTGGCGCTGCGTTTATGACCTCAAAACAGCGGCGTTTTCAGTCCCGCCGGCGTTTGCCGAACACAACGCCAAAGCCGTCAAAACCCCTCGCGCGGATCGAAAATAGCCGCGACAGGCTCCCGATCCCGCCCGCCAGCAACCTGCCAAAACGGGCCGCAAAAGGCTGGTATCTGCAGGGCAAATCAGTATGTTGCAGCCCGAAACCGCCTCATTGGCCCCAGGACACCCATGTCCGGATTGGTCGGAGGCCAGAAATTCAGGAAAACAGCTTTGAAAGTCATCGCCAGTTCTATTCGCAAGGGCAACGTCATCGAGCAAGACGGCAAGCTTTATGTGGTTCTGACCGCCGAGAACATCCATCCCGGCAAGGGAACCCCGGTCAGCCAGATCGAAATGCGCCGAATCGGCGACGGCGTGAAGATTTCGGGACGCTACAAGACCACCGACCAGGTCGAGAAGGCGACGATCGAGGACCACAACTTCAACTATCTGTACGAGGACGCCGACGGCTTTCATTTCATGAACGCCGAGAACTTCGACCAAGTCCAGGTACCCAAGGACATCGTCGGCTCCGCGGCCCCCTATTTGCAGGAGAACATGTCAGTGAAGCTTTCGCTGCACGACATGATTCCGGTCGCCATCACGATGCCGCAGCGCGCGACGCTCGAAGTCGTGGATACCGAGCCGGTAACCAAGGGCCAGACCGCATCGTCATCGTACAAACCTGCGATCCTCTCCAACGGCGTGCGCACCGCGGTGCCGCCGCATGTCGGAGCGGGAACAAGGATCGTGGTCATGACCGAAGACGGCTCCTACGTCGAGCGCGCCAAGGATTAAGCCACGCTGTGGCGCCGGGGGGCGACGCATTGAACATGAAAGCCGTCCGCTTGCTGACCTGTTGGCTGGCAGCTTCCTGTTTGCTGCCCGCCGGCGCGGCTGCCGCTTCGGCCGACGAGTTCAGGACCCCTTCGATCTCGGCCGTGCGCGTCGAATGGCGCGCGGTTCTCGATCAGCTTCGCTCCGAGATCAGCTCCCAACCGGCGATCGCCGCAAACTTCACCTTCGCCGGCCAGCGCCGGGTGCCGGCCTGGGATCCCCGTTCGACGCCGGCGCTGGTGCAACTGAACGCGGTGACCTCGCCGATCTTCCCCGGCATCGGGCGCAGTCCGGTGCCGGTGCTGCTGCCGTTCGATACCGCAGCCTATCTCGAGGCGCGCGCGAGCGGCGCTCCGGACAGCCTCTCGGTGTCGCGCTACCAGGCCGACTTCCGTCCCGCCGACCTGTTCCACGCCGGTTCCGCCGGGTACGACGCGATGTTCTCGCTCGAGCCCGGCGCCGGCGACGGCCTGCCGCAGCGGACGTTTGACAGACCGGTCGAGGTGCAGATCACCGGGTCGATCCTGACCTACGATCTCGCCGATCCCCTCGGCGGCAAGGGCGAGCCGGTCAAGGCGCTGGCGGCGCAATTTCCCGACATGCGCCGCTTCATCCGCGAAGGCTATGTGCGCTATGCCTTCACGCGCTTCGGCGTGCCCTATGTGGTGTCGATCCAGTGTCTGGACTCGGCGCCGCGGGCGCGCCGGCTGGCGTGCCGCGAGGCCTATCCGGTCGCGGAGCGTTTCCTGAAGGCATTGCGCATAGCCGGCGGTCAGCCGTCGCGGCCGCGCAGGGACATTTCCTCGGATCTTGCCGAACGGCCGGCCGCGGCCTCGGCCGATTTCAGCTATCGCCCGAGCGGCGACATCATCGCCAACAGCGGCGCTCACAAACTGGGCGGCCACACCGACCTCGCCGCCTATTCGCAAATCCGGTTTCCGCTGGAAAAGGCCCCGGCCTTCGCCCATTCGCAATCCGCCGGCAATCGCAAATCCGACGAACAGGCTACGGGATATCCGTGGCGCGACAATTTTTGCGAGGCCCGCAGTTTCGAAGTCGGACAATGCGCCGGCGGTTTCGGCCATCAGGGTCAGGACATCCGTCCCGGCGCCTGTCCGGCCAACGGGGAAGGCCCTGAAAGCTGCGATCCCAAACAACAGGCGGTCGTTGCCGTCCGCGATGGCGTCGTGATCCGCTCGCCGAAGCAGCAGGCGGCGACGCTGCAGATCAACACCCGCAACGAGCACATCCGCTTCCGCTACATGCACATGAACCCGTCCAGCATGGACGCGGACGGCCTTCTCAACGGACGCCGCGTCGCCGAGGGTGAAAAGATCGGCGTGGTCTCGAACTACCTCGACCATCCCAACGGCACGTCGCGTCATCTCCACTTCGACGTCCAGGTGTTCACGCGCGACGGCTGGCTCTGGGTCAACCCCTACACCACGCTGGTCTCGGCCTATGAACGCCTGATCCGCGGCCGCGGCCGCGAGATCGGCCCCGAACCGTCGGCGTCCGCCGCGGTGGCGCATGCGCTGCCCGAGGATGTCATCCGTCCCGACGCACGGGAAGGCAGCGAGAACTGATTCCATCGATATCCCACGCTACGACGCCGCCGCGCGGACGGCTTTTGCTCGCGCCGGCGGGGTCCAGCGATAGGCGGCGCCGAACCTGTTCCAGACATTGATCGAGGCGATCGCAGAGGTGAGATAGGTCAGCTCCTTCTCGGAGAATTCCGCGCTCGCCTGCGCGTAGACATCGTCGCTGACGCCACCGGGCAACAAGGTCAGCGCTTCGGTCCAGGCCAGCGCCGCACGTTCGCGCGGCGAGAACTGCGGTGCCTCGCGCCAGACCACGACCAAGTTGAGCTTGTCGCTGGGAATGTCGAGGCTCTCGCCATGCAGGATGTGAAACTGCACGCAGAACGCGCAGCCGTTGATCTGCGAGGCGCGCAACTTGATGAGCTCGAGCAGTTGCTTGTCGAGGCCGGCCTTGGCGGCCGCCTTGCCGAGCGCCAGTACGATTTCGTAGGCGTCGGGCGCCAGCGTCCTGAAGTCTTCGTATTGCTTCCGCGCATGTGACATTTTCATCGCCCGTGTTATCAGTGTTCTGATTTATTATAAGAGCCCTTATATGGCGCGCAAGATTGGAATTTTGGCGAAGGCAAAATCGGGCGCGGCGCGAAAAGCGCCTTCCGGAAAATCGAAAAAATCCCGAAAATTCGCGGCTGCGAAAAAACCTGCCCGGCGCCGGAAAAAATCCGCCGATCATCCTCCGGTCGCCTTCGGCCATCCGCCGCCGCCCGGCGAAGGCAAGCGCGGCGAACGGGGCTACCTCGCCTATTTGCTGCGGCAGGCCCAGGCCGCGACGCGGCTTGCGATGGAACGGGCGCTTGCCGAACTCGGCGTGACGCCGCCGCAATTCATCGTGCTCACGATGCTGAAGGCCTATCCCGGGCTGTCCGGCGCCGATCTCGCGCGGGTGGCGCTGCTGACCCCGCAGACCGTCGGCGTCATCATCCGCAACCTGGAACGCGACGGCGCCATCAGGAAGACCCCGCACCCGGTTCACGGCCGGGTGCTGCAATGGACCATGACGCGGCGCGGCGAGCGCCTCCTCGAAAAATGCCGGCGTCACGCCAGGGCGCTGGAGCGGCGGCTGACTGCCGGGCTTGGCGCCAAAACGCAGACTATTGTCCGGCGCTGGCTGTCCAAAATCGCCACAGATTTGCAGCAGGAAGGCTAGTTTCGCGAATCCCTGGGTTTTGGTCCACGCTTGCTCCGCCGCTACACTGGCCCGATGACACAGCCTGATTCTCCGTACGCCCCGACACGGCGCGCTCTGCTGCAAGCCGGTATCGGTGCCGGCGCGTTGCTTGCGCATCCGCTCGCGGCGTTTGCCACGGCACCCCCGGGCTTCAACCAATGGCGCGACGGCTTTCGCGCCCGTGCATTGGCCAAAGGCATTTCGGAGGCGACCTGGACCCGCGTGATGGGCCGCATCGAGCCCGACATGTCCGTGTTCAAGCAGATGCAGAAGCAGCCGGAATTCAACGAGCAGATCTGGCAGTACATCAATCGCCGCGTCTCGGACTGGCGCATCATCAACGGCCGCGAGGCGCTGAAGAAGAACGAGGCGCTGTTCGCCCGGATCGAACAGGATTTCGGCGTTGAGCGCGGCACGCTGCTGGCGCTGTGGGGCGTCGAATCCGCCTATGGCGATCCCTTGGTGCAGCAGAACCACATGACGCCGGTGTTTCCCTCGCTCGCGGCGCTCGCCTGGAACGAGCCGCGCCGAAAAGCCTATTGGGAAACCGAACTGATCAACGCCTTGAAGATCGTCGACCGTGGCTGGGGCACGCCGGAGGAAATGCGGGGATCCTGGGCCGGCGCGATGGGGCACACCCAATGGATGCCGGAAGTCTGGCTCAATGTCGGCATGGACTACGATCACGACGGCAAGGTGTCGCCGTTCGGCAAGCCCGACGATGCGCTGGGCTCCAGCGCGCGCTTCCTGGTCAACCGCGGCAAATATCACCGCGGCGAACATTGGGGCTATGAGGTCCGCGCGTCCGGCGCCACTTCGACTGGAAGCCGGACCTATGCGGCTTGGTCGAGCGTCGGCGTGACGCGCGCGGACGGTCAGCCGTTCCCGCAGCCGAATGCGAACGCGCAGATGTGGGTGCCGGTCGCCGGCGGACCTGCATTCCTGCTCGGACCGAATTTCTACGCGGTGCGCAGCTATAACCCGTCGATGAACTACGCGCTCGCGATCTGCCATCTCGGCGACCGCATTCTGGGCAGCCCGCCCTTCATTCAGCCGTTCCCCGGCTCCGAGCGCGCGCTGACGCTGGCCGAGGTGCAGGAGATGCAGACCCGCCTGACCAAGGCCGGCTTCGACACCGGCGGCAATGACGGCCGCGTCGGCAACGACACCATGAAGGCCGTGCGGGACTATCAGACCAAAATGGGGCTGTTGCCGGCGGACGGCTATGGCGGGCTGAAGGTGTTGGCGCGGTTGAGGCAGGGAAACTAGTTCACCATCATTGCGAGCCACCGGGTCGGCGCAAAGCGCCGCCCATGACAGGCTCCGCGAAGCAATCCATCCCTCCGAGGAAAGGAAGAATGGATCGCTTCGTCGCTTCGCTCCTCGCAATGACGAACCAAACTCTCACGCCCTCCGCGGAACGCCTCCCGCATTCATGCCGCCGTCGATCACGAGTTCGCTGCCGGTCACGTAGCTCGACGCATCGGACGCCAGATACAGCACGCCCTGCGCAATCTCCGAGGCATGGCCGGCGCGCGCCAGCGGCGTCGCGAGCTTGGCGCGCTCTTCCGGGTCGATCGGCGCGTTCTGCCCGCGTCCCGCGGCTTCCGTCGGAATCTTGCCCCAGATCGGGGTGTCGATGATGCCGGGATGCACCGAGTTGACCCGGATGCCGTCGCCCACCGCGGCACACTCCATTGCGATCGACTTGGCGAACAGCCGCACGCCGCCCTTGGTCGCGCTGTAGGCGGACAGGCCGGGCGCGCCGCGCAGGCCCGCCAGCGACGACATCATGACGATCGAACCGCCGCCGGTCTTGCGCATTGCCGGCAGGCAATGCTTCACCGAGAGAAAGACGCCGTCGAGATTGATTGCGTTCTGCCGCCGCCAATCTTCCAGCGTCATATCGGTGATCGACGGCACCGAGATTCCGATGCCCGCGTTCGAAACCAGGATGTCCAGCCGGCCGTAGCGCTTCTCGACCTCGGCCACGACTTCGATCCAGCGTGCTTCGCTGGTCACATCCTGATGGATGAAAATCGCCTCGCCACCGGCTTTCTTGATGCCGGCGACCACCGCGGGGCCCCTGAGGTCGTCAACATCGGTGACCGCGACCGAAGCGCCTTCGCGCGCCAATAGTTCGGATACCGCTTCGCCGATGCCGGATGCTCCGCCGGTCACCAGCGCGACCTTGCCTTGAACCTGACCTGTCATTTCCACTCCCGTTTGTTGTTGTCGGCTTCGTTGGTATTGATCTATCTGATGATCGCCGGTCCCTGATCCGGCACGGCGACATCGACCACGCGCAATTGTACGCGTTCCGAGCCCTGCCAGCGATCCACCGCGAGCGATCCCGCCACATGCAGGGGCTGGCCGCGATTTTGCGTCAGCGCGTTGCCGAGCTTCTGCCCGACCGAACGGAACGCGATGCCGTTGACGATGGTGCCGTCGCCGGATTTGAACCGCAGGCGCAGATGCGCCTGCCCCACTTCATCGGCATAGACCAGTTGATGCGACGGCAGCGCGATGATGGGCTCGGGATTGCCGGCGCCGAACGGGCCGGCGCGCTTCAGCGTCGCCGCGAATTCCGGCGTCACCGCGCGCGCGCTGACGGCGCCGTCGATGAACAGCTCGTTCTCGTGGCGCGAGTTGGCGACATCGGCCGCCAGCGCGCTTTCCATGAAGGCGCGAAACTCCGCGAGCTTCTCCTTGCGTAGCGTCACGCCCGCGGCCATGGCGTGGCCGCCGCCCTTCATCAGCAATTTTTCCTTGACCGCCTGCCGCACCGCCTTGCCGAGATCGACGCCGGAGATCGAGCGGCCCGATCCGGTGCCGATGCCGCCGGGCTCCAGTGCGATGGCAAAGGCCGGCCGCGCGAATTTTTCCTTAAGCCGGGAGGCGACAAGGCCGACCACGCCGGGATGCCAGCCTTCGGATGCCGTGACAATCACAGCACCCTTGTCCTCCAGCCCGAGCGAGGCCAGCGCCTCGGCTTCGGCCTGCGCTTCGGCCGCCTGTTCGATGATGCGGCGCTCGCTGTTGAGGCGGTCGAGTTCGGCGGCGATCCGCGCGGCCTCGGAGACATCGCCTTCCAGCAGCAGCCGCACGCCGAGATCGGCGCGTCCGATCCGGCCGCCGGCATTGATGCGCGGGCCCAGCATGAAGCCGAGATGCCAGGCTTCCGGCGGGCCGTTCAACCTTGAGACGTCCATCAACGCGGTGTGGCCGACATGGTCGCGGCGTCGCATCGCGATCAGGCCCTTTGCAACGAAGGCGCGGTTGAGGCCGGTCAACGACGCGACATCGGCGACGGTGCCGAGCGCGACGTGATGCAGCATGCCCAGCAGATCCGGCTCCGGCCTCTCGCCGGTCCAGAACCCGCGCTGACGCAATTCCCGGTTCACCGCCACCAGCGTGATCAGCACGAGGCCGACGGCGGCGAGATAGCCGAGACCGGAGAGATCATCGGCCCGGTTCGGATTCACCAGCGCATCGACCTCGGGCAAGTCATCGCCAGTTTGATGATGATCGATGACGACGATGGACATGCCGAGCCGGCGCGCTTCGGCGAACGGCTCCAGGCTGGTGGTGCCGCAATCGACGGTGACCAGCAGCGTCGCGCCCTTTCCGGCGAGTGCGCGCACGGCTTCCACGTTGGGCCCGTAGCCTTCAAAAATGCGGTCGGGGATGTGGATCAGCGGATCGAGCCCGCAATGGCGCAGATGCCAGGCGAGCAACGCCGCCGAGGTCGCGCCGTCGACATCGTAGTCGCCGAAGATTGCGACCTTTTCGCCGCGCGTCGCCGCATCGGCAATCCGCTTCGCGGCGGTTTCCATCTGCGTCACAGTATGCGGGTCGGGCATCAATTTGCGGATGGTCGGATCGAGGAAATCTTCGACTGCGTCGAGTTCGACATCGCGCCCCGCGATCACCCGCGCCAGCATTTCCGGCAACTGATAGCGCTGCACGATCGCAAGCGCCTTTACCGCCCCGCGGGCATCGAGCCGGTCGCGCCATAATTTTCCGGTCGCCGATTTTGCGACGCCAAGGAATGCCGGCGGTAATTCGACGGGCAAGGCGGTTACGGGAGGCGTCATGATGCTTTCAGTCTGTGGGGCCAACGTGCCCTGCCATCTCTGCGCACTTCCGGATTCAATGTCAAAAGCAAAGCAGACATGAATTAGCGGCTCGCGGCGCGATGCGCCCGAGGTTTTGCATGAGCGTTGCCCCCCAAAACACAGAGGGCGCAGGGAAAGCCGGGTGCGCGCTGCACCCGCGGTCTCGCGTGCAAATGCACACAGCAAAAACGCACACGAGCATACAGGTTCAGCGGAGAACATCCGGCCTTCCCTGCGCAATGGTTTTACGGCTTATAGCGCGCTCTCCCCGGTGACCGGCTTTCTTGCCACCGTCATCCCTGAGAAGCTTGCTTCTCAAAAACTTGACGCCAGCATCGGGGCGTCAGGACCACACGACTTCGCCGTCCGCATCAGCCGCGCTCGTCAGTCGCAGCTTCCGCGTCCACCGCATCTCACCGCGCGTTTCGTGACGATCGCGAGCCGCCCCTCTTGTCGGGTGAGACGGGCGGAGTCAAATCACTGATTTGCCCGACGCGACAAGCGGAATATTTTCTCGCGTCGGGCTTGACAGCAAATTCGCTGATTTGCCCGTCGGGCAGAAATTGTAGGATGGGTAGAGCCAACGGGTCCGGCCTTCGGCCGGCCCGATGATAAACTCCGCGAAACCCATCAATAGCGCGGGGCTGATGGATTTCGCTTCGCTCTACCCATCCTACCTACCACGGGCTGGTCAGACTGAACACGAGCGCGTGCGATGTGCAAGCAGACGGGAGGTTGCAGGGCATTTGCCCCAGTTCTTCCGTAACGTTCGGACATCTTCGTTCCGTCGAGATCTTCGATCAACTCAAGGCCGACATGCATGAGGTCGCTCGCGATCTCCTTCGGATCGAACCCGGATACATAAGGCTCTCCCATCATCGCCACCGCTTTGGCATTCGCGTCGCCCAGCGACCGCGATCCCCCCGAGACAAACTCGATTTGATCAACATATGTGAAAACGAGTTCGCTTCCAGCAGCACCAACGCTCGCAACAGCGCGCAGTGTTGCCAGATTGGCCTCTCGCGTAAGGTACACCGCGACGCCAAGCCAGGAGAAGAATGCTGGCTCGTCTCTTCGAAACGAGGATCGCGCCAAAGCGGTTGCAAGGTCTTCGTTCGCGAGGTCGGCAGAGACGAAATGTACAGATGCAGGAAGCGAAATACCGCAGTCTTTGATGCGCTGAATCTTGAAGGCCTGTGTCGCCGGATGGTCAATTTCAAAGATTTCGAGGGCCCTTGAAAAGCTTGGGCGGCGCAGCGCAAAGCTGTCCAAGCCGGCACCGATCAGGACATACTGCAGGGTCCCTCTATTCGTTGCTTCCCTTAGCCCGTCCTCCGTGTAGCGTGATCGAATTACGACGCCCGCGTAGGCGACATTGGTCAGCAGGAAATCGTCCAATATCGAGCCGGGCGCTCGCAGGGCGGCAGCGCGTGCGCCTGAATCCATTCTCGCCAAAATCCTTTGACCGAACCTGTCCCGCTCAGATTCTGGCACGAGGCGGTCACCCCATGGATCATCCAGAAGCGGAGATGGGTCTCGGCGCGAGTGCAAAGCTCGCATGAGCGATGTAGCAAGCGCCGTGCGGCTGCGGCTGGATTCGATCATCGGAGAACTATCCTCGCAGGTAACAATACACGCTTCCGCGCACCCCGCGCAGCGATAATATCGCACCGGCTACAAGGTGAAAACTGATTGTGACGATTGCCTTCCCTAACGATCGTCCGGCCCAAACCGTTGATTTGCTGTCACCGTAATTCCAATATCCGGCTTGTCGAAGTTCGCATTTGAAGTACGATCCGAACTCGATCTCCCGCGGCGAGAATGGAGAGTTGAATGTCGGGTCGTGCTTTGACAGCCGCGGCGGTTCTGGCGGCGCTGGCCGTTTCCAGCGCCATCACCGCGGCGCAAACCGTGCCGAAACTTGACTACGAGTTTTTCAAGAGCCGCGTCGAGCCGGTCTTTCTGACCAAACGGCCTGAACATGCCCGCTGCTACGTCTGTCATGTCGAGAGCAACAACGCATTCCGCCTCGAGAGGCTTTCAAAGGGGGAGCCCGCCTGGACCGAGGAACAATCGCGCCGCAACTTCGAGATGGTCTCAAAACTCGTCAACCCGGGCGATCCCGATACAAGCCGGTTGCTGCTTCATCCCCTTGGCCCCGAAGCCGGCGGCGATGTGTTTCACTCTGGCGGGCGGCAGTTCCCGTCGAAGCGCGATCCGGCCTGGCGCACGCTTGCCGCGTGGGTCAATGGAGCGACGCTCGCTTCTCAGAAGAAATAGCGGCGGAGCCCGGACGGTCCGGGATAACAAGCGTGTTGATGCGCTTGGGCACCTCGCCGACCGGGACCACAGCGATCAGCTTCATTGATGCGGTATCGATCGCCGAGACCGAGCGCAGGCCTGCGTTGGAAATGTAGACCGTCTTGCTGTCGGGCGTGAAGGCGACCCAATTTGCAACCGCCGAAATCGATCCATGCCCCCGTAGCTTGAGGGACGGAAGTGCTACTTCGCCCGACAGCGTGAGGTCGGCAAGCGAATAAACATACACGGCGTTGTTGGGGATGCTGGTCACCCACAGGCTTTTGCCGTCGGGCGCGACGCCGATGCCGTGCGACGGCGCCGTGGCGCGATCGCCATCGGTCTCGAACTCGGCCTTGGCTGCCGGCAGCTGGACCCGCACCACCTCCTTGCGTGCGACAAAATCCACCACCGCAAATCCATTAAAATCGGACAATTGCACGAAGATGCGTTTGGTCGAGCCATCCGGGCCCGCCTCGATCGCCATCGGGCGAATGCCCTTGTCGAGCTTGACCTCCCACGCCGGTTGCTCGGTGGCGAGATCGATCACCGTTACGATCCCGGTTCGGATCGAACCGGTGACGACGTATTTGCTGTCGGGCGTTACATAGACGTTATGCAGCCTGCCGTTTACCGGCACGCTTTTGGTCCGCGTTAGCGTAGCCGGATCGATGATATCGAGGGCGCCGGGATCGCGGGCGATGCCGACCACGATGCGGCCGTCCTTGGCCACCGCGATATTGTTGGGGTGGGCGCTCAGTTCCACCTTCTTGATCAGCTTGCCGGACTTGCGGTCGAACACATCGAGCGTCGAGTCGACTTCATCGCTGACATAGACGCGGGAACCGTCGGGCGAGAATGCAATCCCGTGCGCGCCCTCGATGCCCCTGATCTGCTGCACCACCTTGTTGGTGGCGGGATCGATGACGTGGATGCTGTCGCCGGCGCTGTTGGTGACATAGACGCGGGCCATGCTGGCCCAGGCCGGAATGGGTGCGACCAGCAACAGGATCCACGCATGGCGTAAGACGCGATAGGCGTTCATGGGCATCAAGCTCCCATTGCTCCGGTGGTGTCGCAAGGTACGGAGCAATTGGCCGGACTGCAAGGTGGATGCGGGCACGAAACAAATGTCAGGGTGTAGTGCGTTGCGTCGCAAACACGCGCCGAAGCAGATCAACTACCATTCCAAAAAATGCTGCCACGACTGCAAACAGCAAAAAAAGCCAATTAGGCCCCCAGTACCCATTCCAAGCCCAACACGCCAGGAGCACGAATGCAACCACAGCGACAAACAGAGTTGCCTCAATGAGGACCACGACACTTTTGAAGAGTTGTCACCCTGGACAGCCTTTCATCTACATCCGTCATCTGATCCTGCGCCTCAAATGCAAAGGCCGAGCACCTTGATGTGGCAGCCGCTGGATTTGGGCCGGCCTGAAGGCTTGGCCTCGCGTACCACGGCAACAAGAGGCTCCCTGTCTCTTTTGTCTCTCTTGCCCTTCGATTTCGGCTCGTAATCGCCGGCGATCACCATGGCCCAGTACGTGCGCTTGCCGCTTGCATCCCTGGCGCTCGCAACCCCGACGCGGGATGCATTGTGCAACAGCAGGTTTTTGCGGTGCCCGGAAGAATCGATCCACTGGCCGAGAGTCTTCTCGAAACTCTCGTAGCCGTAGGCGATATTCTCGGCGGCGCGCCCCGCACCCGCCGGCCCGATCCGCCCGTTGAAGGGACCGAGCACCTCATGACTGAGGTCATCCTTCGCCGCCATTGCTCGCGCCTGATCCAGCGCAATGCGGTCGAGCGTTGCATCACGAACGACGCGCACTTCGCCATGCTTGAGGCGGAAGCTGGAGATCAGTTCGGCCGGCGACTCGGCGGCCAACGCCGGCGCGGCCAGCAGCAAAAAGCCCGCGATCAGTCCGCCGACTGCGCGATGCGTCACCGTCCCCAAAATATCCATTGCTCGCCAAAGCCAGTGCTATATCTGCCCGCTTGTCCATCGTTAATGTGGACGCTTCAAGGCAGCGGCCGTGTGTTCTGTTCCTGGCACCGAGACATGACCTCAGCGGCTGTGCGGTTGCTGGCTGGCAGACCTGCCGCTAGGATCGGGTGGGGCCTGGGGGGAATTCAAGTGAAGAATCGATATTACAAGCTTGCCATCCTGGCAGCTTCCTCCGCGCTGTTCGCCAACACTGCATGGGCGGGTCCCCCCGCGAGTTGTGCGTGCAAGTTTGTTGGCGTCTGGGAACACAGTGCCGGCAACACAACGATAAACGCGGATGGTACGGCCAGGCCCAATTGCGGGCGGACGCCGTGCGTTGCACTTCAGACATGGACCTGTGAAGGCGACACGATTACCATGAATAATCCGGGGGTGTTTACCGGGACCCTCGTCGACGCCAACCACATCCAGTGGGCAGGCTGGACGTCGACACGTGTCGGCGGTAGCTCGTGTGCTCCCTCGACTAAAAAACCACCGGCTGCCGAACGTTGCGCACGCCCTGCGCAAAGGCAGGTAACACGAACGAATGACGGGGTATGCGTATTGGCCTTGAACACCAACACGCTGCCGCGATGCAAATACAGCTTCACCTACATAAGCTCGATCAAAAACGAGCGGCTGGGCGGAGGCGTTGTCGACCCGGGGAAGACAGGCCGGGTCTGCACGAGCCGCCCCGGTGAAACACTGAAGTTCGATAGCTGGCATGAGACAGCGGAGATGGCCCGGTGAACGCCGGCTAGAACCCGTAGGTTGGGTTGAGCGACCGCGAAACCCATCAATCAATTGCGCCCGCGGAGCTGATGGGTATCGCGGAGTTTATCATCGGGCCGGCCGCAGGACGGACCCGTTGGCTCAACCCATCCTGCGTGCTTGATTCCGCTTTCGGCGGTAAAGCGGAAGTTGGACTTTTGGGCCGTCAGGGGCAGCTTTTACCCATCTCGGACATTGGGCAATCGGACATCGGCTTATTTTTCTGCTAAATAGTTATTTGATTTCTCGGCCGAGGTGCGTCTTGAGCGAAGAGCGCGTGGAACGGCGACTGGCGGCTATTCTTGCGGCGGACATCGCGGGATATAGTCGGCTGATGGGTGCCAACGAAGAAGGTACGGTAGCCCAGTTAAAGTCGATTAGAAAAGCGCTTGTCGACCCCGCAATCGCGGCGCATCGCGGCCACATCGTCAAGACTACGGGCGACGGAATGCTGGTCGAGTTTGCCAGCGCCGTCGATGCGGTGCACAATGCGGTTGAAATCCAGCGCAGCATGGCCGAGCAAAATACCGCCGTGCCGCAGGATCAAAGGATCGAATTCCGCATCGGCATTCATGTCGGTGACATCATTTTTGATGATAATGATATCTTCGGCGACGGCGTCAATATTGCTGCCCGCCTTGAAGGCATCGCCGAACCGGGCGGGGTCTGCATGTCCGATGATGCCTATCGGCAGGTTCGAGGCAAGGTCGAGATCGCCTGTGATGATATGGGACAGCAGTCCCTTAGAAATATAGCTGAGCCGATGCGAGCGTGGCGGGTACGGCTGACTGGTCAAGCCCCTTCCGCAGTAAAATCAGGTCTGGCTATGAGCCAACCTCAGGTCCTCCCTCCCCCCGACAAGCCGTCCATCGCCGTGCTCCCGTTTCAGAACATGAGCGGCGATCCGGAACAGGAATACTTTGCCGATGGAATGGCCGAGGACATCATCACGGCGCTGTCCCGTTTCAAGGCGCTATTTGTCATCGCCCGAAACTCCAGCTTCACCTACAAGGCGCGCGCCGTCGACGTGAAGCAGGTGGGGCGCGAGCTTGGGGTGCGCTACGTGTTGGAAGGGAGCGTTCGCAAGGCGGCAAACCGAGTGCGCATCACGGGACAACTGGTCGATACCGCTACTGGAGCAC
Organism: Bradyrhizobium erythrophlei; assembly: GCA_900129675.1. Taxonomy (GTDB): domain Bacteria; phylum Pseudomonadota; class Alphaproteobacteria; order Rhizobiales; family Xanthobacteraceae; genus Bradyrhizobium; species Bradyrhizobium erythrophlei_A. The sequence continues at coordinate 7,922,984 of FSRD01000001.1, forward strand.
ATCTTTGGGCCGATCGGTTTGATGGCGGGCTCGGCGACATCTTCGATCTGCAGGACCAGGTGACTGAGAGCGTTGTCGGGGCGATCGCGCCTGCGGTGGAAAAAGCCGAGATCGAGCGCGCCAAGCGCAAGCCGACCGCGAGTCTCGACGCTTATGCCCTCTATTTGCGCGGTCTGGCCCGGCTTTATCAGTTTGGTAACCGGCAAGCGAACGACGAGGCATTGCGCCTGTTCAACAGCGCGATCGAACTCGACCCGGAATTTGCCTCCGCCTACGGTCGTGCAGCCTTTTGCTACGTCATTGCCAAGATCAATGGCTGGATTTCAGACACAGCGAACGCGATTGCCGAAGTGAAGAGGCTCACCCAACGGGCGGTTGAGTTGGGCAAGGATGACGCGATCGCGCTCGCCGCTGGCGGGAATGCGTTAGCATTTGTTGTTCGGGATCTCGGGGTAGGCGCCGGCTTAGTCGATCGCGCGCTTGCGCTTAATTCCAATTTGGCCGAGGCATGGAATTTCGGCGGCTGGGTAAAAATCTGGCTCGGCGAGCCGGAAACGGCGATCGAGCGCTTCGCACGTGCCATGCGCCTGAGCCCACTTGATCCGTGGCTGATGGGAATGCGAGCCGGGACCGCGTATGCACATTTCTTCCTGGGCCGCTATGACGAAGCGGCATCATGGGCGGCAATGGCATTGCAGTGCAGTCCGGACTATCTACCTGGACTACGTATCACCGCCGCAAGCAACGCAATGGCCGGGCGGCCGGAGCAAGCACACAAGGCAGCGGCTCGGCTGCGAGAACTGAACCCCACGCGCCTTTCCAATTTCAAAGACGTGCTTGGCCCTTATCGACGTGCTGAGGACGTCGCGCGATACGAAGAAGGATTGCGGCAAGCAGGGCTGCCCGAGTGACCATCCCGGCCAAGGTACGTCGCCCTTGGCGACGAGGTGATCGAATGAGCGCGACTTCCGATATTGGCACGAAACGGACATGCCGGGTTGGCCGGACGATGTCTGCTCTTTAGGGTAGAACGGACATGCCGTTCAGGCCGGGCCACGTCCGCTTTTGACCCTCCAGCAAACGTTGGGTGTTTGGCCGCATCTTCGTTTTGGACGGCCATGAGAGCTATCGCGAACTGCGGCTGGAGCCGTTATACTGCCCTCACCGTCCAAGCCGAGGAACACGCTCTGCATGAACGAGAATGTCCACGGAGAAAGCACCGCTTCCGAGCCGCAAGATCGGGTGACCGAACTCATCGAGCAACAGACGGCCATCTCGGAAGTGCTGCGCGCCATTGCGAACTCGCCGCACGACTTGCAGCCCATCTTCGACGCCATCCTCGACAGCGCCACACGTCTCTGTCGAGCAGACTCAGGCGCCTTACGTCTCTCCGAAGAAGGCGGCCTTCGTCTCGTGGCGGTGCGAGGGGACCCCTTTTTGGTTAGTCAGGTGTGGTCATTAATCCCAGTTCTCGCAGAAAAGGGGAGCCTTCCGGATCGATTAGCCGCAAGCAGGTTACCCACCCACATCCCCGACTTCACGGCAGTTGAAGGCGATCTTCGGGATGATTTTTGTCTCACGGTGGTGAATGCAGGTCTTCGAACGGGCCTGTTTGTGCCGTTGCTCAAAGACAATGAGATAGTCGGGATAATCAGTCTGGGCCGCAAACAGGTGCAGCCGTTCACTGACAAACAGATTTCCCTATTCAGGGACTTCGCTGCGCAAGCTACCATTGCCCTGGAGAGCACCCGCCTCGAGCGGCAATATCGCGAGGCGCAGATGGCGCTGGCGCGCGCCAACCGCGTCGCGACGATGGGCCAGTTGACGGCCTCGATTGCTCATGAAGTGAACCAGCCAATCACAGCGGCAGTCACATACGCGTTAGCCGCTCGGCGTTTCCTGAGCGCGGATCCACCGAATTTTCGCGAGGTGGATGATGCGCTCTCTCTGATTGTCAAGGAGGGGAATCGCGCGGGCGAGGTGGTCGAGCGAGTTCGTGCGCTCTTCAAGAAGGTGCCCGCACGAAAGGACGCCGTAGCGATCGACGATGCCATCCTCGAGGTTATTGGTCTCACCCGTACGGAGGCCGCAAACAATGGCGTGTCGGTGCGGACGCAATTTGCGGTGGGCTTGCCGCGTGTCCAATGCGATCGGGTCCAACTGCAACAAGTGATGCTGAACCTAATCGTTAACGCCATTCAGGCCATGAGTGGAATTGGGGAAGGCCCGCGCGAATTGCAGATCAGCATCGATGCCGTCCCGTCCGAAGGTGGTGTGCGCGTCGGGGTGCGGGACACCGGCCCGGGGCTGAGCCCGGAGAGCCTCTCGCGTCTGTTCGAGCCATTCTACACGACCAAGCCTGAGGGCATGGGCATTGGCCTATCTATCTGCCGCTCGATCATCGAAGCCCACGGCGGACGGCTGTGGGCGACCGGGTGCGAACCGCAGGGTGCTCTCTTTCAGTTTACGATCCCTGCTGACTGAGCCGCCATCCGTGATCGAGTCGATGCCGCTCTTTGGCCACTTTCGAGACATGGCGTTCTCGCCAAGCGATGTCTGCTTCTCAAGAGCGGACCTCATCGGCCGACGTGCAACCGGCGCTAATGACCGAGCGCGGAAATTCGGTCGAAGCGATCCGCTGCATTGAACCTTTTCAGGGACGGCGGACGGGGTCGGCTCCAATCCGCCCTGCGGACTGCAAGAGGGCTCTCTCCGGAACCCGCGCCGTTGTTAGATCGAAGCGCACCGTTAACACCGAGGGGCAACTCGCTTCAGCTTGAGATCTTGATGAGACCCGAGCACCGAAGACTTCAGCCGATCGACTGCTCGGCGCTCGTGCCACAATTGCAGTCGCACCGTTTACTCAACCTTAGGCTATGCTCTGTATTTCTACTAGAGATAGTGGAGCTGGGAATAAGACTATGTCCGGGTATAGCGAGTGGCTTCAATTATGAGGCTCGCCGGTCCAATCAGGTTCTCGCAGCTGTCCCGGAGGGGTATTTCGCCTTTGTAAAATACGTCAGGTAGCGCCCCAGCTTCGGCGGGCGCGAAATTCATCCACCCTTATCAACGGATACGTCAGTGCGGTTGCGGCAGGAGCACGCCGCCTCGCGAACTCTCACGTACGGACTATTGTCTGCCGTGTCTGTCGCGACGACCGAACAAGCATCGAAAAGGCCCAGGTGGAGAATGTTCTCGTGCACGGCACCATTGACATGAAGCGGTCGATCTTGCGCAGGCCGGATACCCAGGGGCGGTTGATCTTGGCCGATGACGAAGTTGAGGCAGCCTGGAACATTTTCTCGTTCAACTGGCGACTGCTGGCGAGCGCGGCGGGGGTCGTCGTTGCCGTTCTCGTCGCAACAGAATTTTACGTCGAGACCATGGGCTATCTCGTGGCTTTTGCTCTGGCGGGCCTTTACTGGTGGTTTGGACTACGGAACGCTCGTTCGACGACGCACGCCAACCCCAAGGTTTTTCTCTGCCTTGTCGCACTTGCGCAACTCGTAATGGCCGTACCGGTCATACTGACACTGACCTATGTCGCCGTTTCCATTAATCTTCCTCTGCAGGATGCCAAGTTGCTGGCTTGGGACCGTGCGCTGGGATTTGACTTCCGGAGTTTCCTGGACTTTACGAACCATCATCGCGAACTGATCCCGCTCCTGGCTCAGTCGTATAGTTCGATCAACCTGCAGCTGCTCGTGATTGTACTCCTGCTTCCTCTGACTGGATGCTATCGGCGAGTCGCGGAGACGGTATGCGCTGTCACGCTCGCTATTTTGGCAACGACCCTTATCGCGGCCCTCATCCCGGCCATCGGTGTCTATGGTGCGTTAGGATTGCAGGCATCGGATTTCCCCCAACTCGTGCCCCAGGCCTATTACGACACATTGCGCGACGTGCCGCTCGTGCGAGAAGGGCGCCTGCACAAACTGAGCTTGACTCAATTGTCGGGGGTCCTGACGTTTCCCAGCTTTCATGCGGCATCTGCTATTCTCTTCATGTGGGCTTGTTGGCCGCTGCGCTGGGTGAGACTGGTTGTCATTCCATGGAACATCGTGATGATGGTGGCGACGCCGCTGGGCGGAGGCCATTATTTGGTTGATGTCCTGGCGGGCGTCTTGGTGGCGATCGCATCGATCGGCGTGACGAGCAAGATAAGCGGCATTTGTTCGCCGAAACGAATCGACGCGTTACCTTCCGATGTCCAACCGCTACAGTCTTCGCGATAGACTGATGTCAGGAATTTAGCTTCAAAAGTATTGATATCAGGCTGCACAGTTGCGTTGCGCGACGCCCATTGGCTCACACAGGACCGAGCTACTGCATTTACCCGCGTGCTTCCTGTCCTGTTGGTCGGCTTCGTCGCAATCCGCCCTACGAGCTCTAATCTCTCGACTATTGTTGTTTTCCCGCATTGCCGGCCGGTTCCACGACCTGCTGTTCAACGACGCTCAAGCGCCCGGGCAGCGTTCCCGAGCGCAGCATCATGGCGATGGTGTTGGCGTCTTCGAGCGTGAAGTCACCCGCTGATATCAGCCCCGAGCCGCCCAGGATCGGCTCCCTGATCACGGAGACCGAGAGCACGCGGTCGTCGAGAACGATGGCGAATGACTTTCCCACATTGTCTTGGGTGACTTGCGCGAAGCGCCTTGCGCCATGCGCATTGAACCGGAACGACGCGATCGGCTGGTGGGTCGCAGGATCGAAGCCCGGACCGGCATCGATAATATCGCCGCCCTCGATCGCGGTTTCCTTCAGAACCAGATACGGAGCCTTGGTCTTGAAGTCGGTGAGGACTTCGGATCCCTCGGGCGGTGAACCTTCCAGCGCCTTCTCGGCCGTCATCGATACATCCACCAGGCGGAAGCTGAGCCGCGCCTGCTTGGCGAACATCGCGGCCACACGTCCGGGATCGCTGATACCCGGCAGCTGGATGCGAATGCGGTCGGACCCGTCGGGCTGCACGCTCGCCGGCCTGATATCGGCGTTGCGCAGGCGCTGTTCGATCATCCGGATCGACTGCCCGACCAGTCGCTGCAAGCGCTCGGCGAACCCGGCCTCGGTCGGCGTGAACCGGCTCAATCCGTCGCCGCTGTCGGCAATCGCGACAGCCGCGGCCTCCGTCGGCGCGGCTTCCATCGACGGCACGAGCTTGCTCAAGACCCGTTGCCGGTCCTTGGGCTCCGCAATCCGGACCTCGACGCCGCCGTCGCGCATCGCCAGACCGGAAAACGGGATCCGCCCTTCCCGCAATATCCGGTACAGATCATCGCGCAGTTCGGTCACGACGGCTTCATGCAGGGCGGCGGTGTCGACCTTGAACACAATGCGGGATCCGCCCTGCGTCTCGAGCAGCTTCCCGGCATTGGCGGCAATCACCGCGCGCATCCGCTCGACCGTCTGCGCATCGTCGGACGCCGGTGAGCGCGGCGCGGATATCGCCGGCAACCCCGCGAACGCCAGGATGAAAGCGACGATCAGCCCCGGCGTCCCGGCCCGTTTGTTCATGGTCATGGCGTCCTCTCTTCGGCGGCACAGTGCCGTTAGCGCGCCATTGCGGGCGTAGCACGTGCAGCACCAATCCCTTGGTGCTGCGATCGCACGCCGAGGTTCAATCACGCACTCTTTGGGAGGCCGGCCGCGCCGGCAATCGGGACGCTATCGCAATCCGCCGCCTTGCCTAGCAGCCCATCTTGTCGGCGATGCCGCCAAAATCCTTCGCCACGATATCCCAGTCGCCCTTGGCCTCGAAATCGTACTTCTGCAAGGGTCCGTATTCGGTCGGCCTTGCGACGAAGGCGGTCTTCAGGCCGAGTTTTTGCGCGGCCTTCAGATCATGGTTATGCGCGGCCACCATCATCACCTGCTCCGGCGGCAGGCACAGCAGCTTTGCGGCGCCGAGATAGGTTTCGGGATCGGGCTTGTAGTGCTCGAACAGCTCGGCCGACATCACGAGATCCCAGGGCAGGCCTGCGAACTTCGCCATGTTGGTCAGCAGCGCGACGTTGCCGTTGGACAGCGGCGAGATGATGTATTTCTTCTTCAGCCGCGTCAGGCCGGCCACGCTGTCCGACCACGGATGCAGGCGGTGCCAGCCCATGGTCAGGTGATGCAGGTCGGCGTCGGTGAGGCCGGAAATCCCGAGCTGTGCGACCAGCTTTTCCAGCGACTGCCGGTGCAGCGTGTCCAGTATCATGTAGCCGCGCTCGGGATGCTTGCGCACCTCGTCCATCGAGGCGGCGTAGACCGCGCGCCAGCCGTCGACTAGGGCGGTCCAGTCCGCCTTGATGCCACGCGTCTCCGACCATTTGGTGAAATCCGCGATCAGGCTGGTGCGCCAGTCGACCACGGTGCCGAAGACGTCGAACACCAGCGCTTTTACGGCGGAAATATCGGACATCGTCGCCTCCCCTGTTCTTCTTTTTCTTGGTCATTCTCCGATGCGCAATTGCGCATCGTAGATGGTCCGAAGGACCAGACCCGGAATCTCGCGCGGCAACTCTAGATTCCGGGTTCGCGCTACGCGCGCCCCGGAATGACGGCCCTCCTCAATCGAGGTGAAATTTCTCCAGCTGCCGGTGCTCGGCCTTGATGTAGCGCACGGTGCCGGTGACCGAGCGCATCACCACGGTCTCGGTCTCGATCACGTCCTTGCGGAATTTGACGCCCGACAGCAGCGAGCCGGTGGTGACGCCGGTGGCCGCGAACAGGCAGTCGCCGCGCGCCATGTCCTCTATCCCGTAGATCATGCGCGGATCGGTGACGCCCATCTTGTGGGCGCGCTCGCGCTTCTCTTCGCTGTCGAGGATCAGGCGGCACTGCATCTGGCCGCCGATGCAGCGCAGCGCCGCCGCCGCCAGCACGCCCTCCGGCGCGCCACCGGTGCCGATATACATATCGACGCCGGTATTGTCGGGATCGGCGCAGTGGATCACGCCGGCGACGTCGCCGTCGGTGATGAGGCGAACCGCAGCACCGGTACTGCGAACGCCGGAGATGATATCGGCGTGGCGCGGGCGATCGAGCACCAGCACGGTGATCGCGGCAGCGTCGACGCCCTTCGCCTTGGCGAGCCGGCGAACGTTGTCGGCCGGCGATGCATCGAGCTCGACGACGCCCTTCTTGTAGCCGGGACCGACCGCGATCTTCTGCATGTAGACGTCGGGCGCGTGCAGCAGCGTGCCGCCGTCGGCCATCGCCATGGTCGCGATCGCGCCGGGCATGTTCTTGGCGCACAGCGTTGTGCCTTCGAGCGGATCGACCGCGATATCGACCTGCGGTCCGGCGTTGAGCCCGACCTTCTCGCCGATGAACAGCATCGGCGCCTCGTCGCGCTCACCCTCGCCGATCACGATGGTGCCTTCGATCGGCAGCTTGTTGAGTTCGCGGCGCATCGCGTCGACCGCGGCCTGGTCGGCGGCCTTTTCCTGGCCGTGGCCGCGCAACCGCGCCGCCGAAACCGCGGCGCGCTCCGTCACGCGCACGATTTCGAGCGTCAGAATGCGCTCGAGCAACAGCTGCGGCGGTACGGAAATATGGGTCGACATCACAAGCACTCCTTTGAACCTTCACAACGGACCTGGCGGCCCGCATCTTCGTTTCTTGCGCTTAGCACATGAGCCGGGCGGCTCACGCGTCAGTTTTTCTCGATTCGTATCACCTGCGGCCGGCCGCTGATCACCTTGTCGCGCTGCACCGCCTCCAGCGCGCGATAGACCGCGTCCTCGCTGGTGGCGTAGGTGATCAGGATAACCGGAACCGGTGACGGTTTCTTCGCCGATCCGTTGGGGTCGACGCCGTCGGGATGCCGCTGCACGATCGATTCCAGCGAAATCTTCTGCTCGGCAAGGCGGGTGGCGATGGTCGCCGCGGTGCCGGCGAGATCGCGCGCCATCAGGCGGATGTAATAGCCGCCCTCATGCCGCTCCATCGGCGCCTTGGTGGTCGCGCGCAATTTCTCCACCGGCCGTCCGAACGGTTTGGCGCGAATGCCGCGCGCGACATCGGCGATGTCGGCAACGACGGCCGACGCGGTCGCCGCACCGCCCGCGCCCGGGCCGACCAGCGTGATCGGCGGAATCCCTTCGCCGTCGATCGTGACCGCATTGGTGACGCCCATCACCTGCGCAATCGATGACGATTTCGGCACCATGGTCGGATGCACGCGCTGTTCGATCCCCTTCGCCGTCCGCACCGCGACCCCAAGCAACTTGACCCGATAGCCGAGTTCCTCCGCGGCGCGCAGATCTTCCGGCGCGATCGATGAGATACCTTCGACATAGACTGCGCTCTGTGCAACCTTCGTGCCGAACGCGAGACTGGCCAGGATCGCCAGCTTCTGCGCGGTGTCGTGGCCGTCGACGTCGAACGACGGATTGGCCTCGGCATAGCCCAAACGCTGCGCATCCCTGAGGCATTCGGCGAATGACAGGCCGTCCTGTTCCATCCGGGTCAGGATGTAATTGCAGGTGCCGTTGAGGATGCCGTAGACGCGATTGACGGATGTTCCGGCAAGGCCCTCGCGCAGGGTCTTGATGACGGGGATCGCAGCGCCCACCGCTGCCTCGAAATTCAACGCGCCGCCGTGCTTCTCGGCAGCCTTCGCCAGCCGCAATCCGTGCTTGGCGATCAGCGCCTTGTTGGCTGTCACCACCGACTTGCCGGACTTCAGTGCGGCTTCGATCGCCGACAGCGCCGGTTCGCCGGAACCGCCCATCAATTCGACGAAGCAATCGATGTTGGGATCATTGGCCAGCGCCAGCGGGCTTTTGGCCCACTCGATGCCGCGCAGATCGACACTGCGCTTCTTCACTTTCGAGCGCGCGGTGACGGCGGTGACGCGTATGCCGCGGCCGCTGCGCGCCGATAGCGTGCGTCCCTGCTGCTCGATCAGATGCACGACTTCGGCGCCGACAGTGCCGAGCCCCGCGATGCCCACTTTCAGGGGTGCGACCATGACTTGAAAAACCTGCCGGAGGAATTTTGACCAGGCACGATCCGAAAACGGGAAACCATTTTCGGAATCACGCCTAGCGCCGATTGGCGAGAGGAACCACGTTGTGCAACGTTTCGATGCCGCTTTCAAGGAAGCGGCGCACACCGCGCGCAGCCTGCCGGATGCGCTGCTCGTTCTCCACCATGGCGATGCGGACATAGCCTTCGCCATGCTCGCCGAAGGCGACGCCGGGCGAGACCACCACGCCGGATTTCTCCACCATCAGGGTCGCGAACTGCATGCTGCCGACCTGCTCGAAGGCCTTCGGCAGCGGCGCCCAGGCGAACATCGAGGCTTGCGGCGGCGGAATCTCCCAGCCCGCGCGGCCAAACGATTCCACCAGCGCGTCGCGGCGCTTGCGGTAGGTATCGCGCATCTCGCGGATGCAGTCGTCCGGCCCGTTCAGCGCCGCGGTTGCGGCAACCTGGATCGGCGTGAACGCGCCGTAATCGAGATAGGATTTCACCCGCGCCAAGGCGGCGATGATGCGCTCGTTGCCGACGGCAAATCCCATGCGCCAGCCGGCCATCGAGAACGTCTTCGACATCGAGGTGAATTCGACGGTGACGTCGATCGCGCCGGGAACCTGCAGCACCGACGGCGGCGGATTCTTGTCGTCGAAATAGACCTCGGCGTAGGCCAGATCCGACAGGATGAAGATCTCGTGCTTCTTCGCGAACGCGACCAGATCCTTGTAGAAATCGAGGTCGGCGACGTAGGCGGTCGGATTGGAGGGATAGCAGACGACCAGCGCCAGCGGCTTCGGGATCGAATGGATGATCGCGCGTTCCACCGCTTCGAAAAATTGCGGCGTCGGCTCCGACGGCACCGAGCGGATCACCCCGCCCGCCATCAGGAAGCCGAAGGCGTGGATCGGATAGCTCGGATTGGGGCACAGCACGACATCGCCGGGCGCGGTGATCGCCTGCGCCACATTGGCAAAGCCCTCCTTGGAGCCCAGTGTCGCCACAACCTGGGTTTCCGGATTGAGTTTGACGCCGAACCGCCGGTCGTAATAGGCAGCCTGGGCCCGGCGCAGACCGGTGATGCCGCGCGACGCCGAATAGCGATCGGTCCGGGGCTTGCCGAGGGTTTCCTTCAGCTTCTCGATCACATGGGGCGGCGTCGGCAGATCCGGATTTCCCATGCCGAGGTCGATAATATCGGCGCCGGCGTTCCGCGCGGCCGCCTTGGCCCGGTTGACCTGTTCGAACACGTAAGGCGGCAGACGGCGGATACGGTAGAATTCTTCCATGGGACCTTTGCTCCGACTACCGGCAGGACAGAATCGCCAGACCCTTGGGCGTTGCGAAACCAAATCGGGTTTCGTCCAGAAATCGCGCTCAATCAACGATTTAGAGCGAATTCAGGCGCAAAAATCCGGGGCCGATGACCCGATATGCGGTTGAATTGGGGTTCTTTTTAGCACGGTCACAAGGAGGCGCCAGCTTCTATCGGCCCGATCAGGCCACTTCAGATTGGGTTCGGTCACTTGAAATTGGAACAAGTCACTTGGCGGCGGGGTTTGGGGCCGCCGAGGTGGCCTGGCGGTCCCGCGCGGCGATCAGCTCTTTCTCGATCTTGTCCTGCTCGGCCGGCTTCATCGCCGCTTCTTCGCGGTCCGGGGGCAGATCGTGAACCGGGAGATAGGCACCGGCTTCCTTCGGCCGCTGGGGCGCATCACTGGGCAGGCCGACCCCCGGCAGATCCGCGATCGACGTCGAGCAGCCGCCCACGGCCAGCGCCGACGCGAACAGCGCTCCGATTGCCAACAGCCTGATCGTTCGATCCATCCGCATCCGTCCGGAAGTCCCCACTTGCCGGTAGCCACGCTCCTACGCGCCCTGTCGCTGGTACCAGCCGTTCTGCTGGTACGAGCCTTGCAACGACAAATCGCGTATCTGCGTCAAATTCGCCGCAACCGTTCAAACCATTGTCGCCCGAAACGATTAAAGCCAGACCACCAAATCGGACCGCTGAGGCCTCAATATGACAGAACGAAGATTCTTTCTCGCAGTGCAGCAGGATTAACCCCAAAAATTTCACCGCCGATCGGCGCGGTGACGAACCCAAAATGAAGCTATAGTGTCCCCGTCATGAGCGATGTTAGCACCGAAACCCAGTCCGCGAAAACCTTCAACGCCGAAGCATTCGCGATGAACATTGCGCGGGCGATGGAAAGCAGCGGCCAGGCCCTGGCGGCCTATCTCAAGCCGCGCGAGACCGGCGAGATCAAGGACAAGCCGCCGAACGAACTTGGCGAGGTCATCAAGACGCTCAGCGTGGTCGCCGAATATTGGCTCTCGGACAAGGAGCGCGCCGAGGATCTGCAAACCAGGATGGGCAAGGCCTATCTCGATCTGTTCGGCTGTGCGATGCGCCGCATGGCCGGCGAGCAGCAGCCAAAACCCGCGATCGAGCCGTCGCCGCGCGACAAGCGCTTCAAGGACCCGGAGTGGAAATCGAACCAGTTCTTCGATTTCGTCATGCAGCTCTATCTGCTGACCACGCAATGGGCGCACGAACTGGTGCGCAACGCCGAGGGGATCGACCCGCACACCCGCAAGAAGGCCGAGTTCTACGTCCAGCAGATCACCAACGCGATCTCGCCGTCGAATTTCGTCCTCACCAATCCGGAAGTGCTGCGCGAGACGCTGGCGTCGAACGGAGACAATCTGGTCCGCGGCATGAAGATGCTGGCGGAAGACATCGAGGCCGGCCGCGGCAGCTTGCGCATCCGCCAGTCCGATCCTTCCAACCTCGTGGTCGGCGTCAACCTGGCGACGACGCCCGGCAAGGTGATCTTCCAGAACGAGCTGATGCAGCTGATTCAGTACACGCCGGCCACGGAGACCGTGCTGCGCACGCCGCTCCTGATCGTGCCGCCCTGGATCAACAAATTCTACATCCTCGATCTCAAGCCGGAGAAATCCTACATCAAGTGGTGCGTCGATCAGGGCATCACGGTGTTCGTGATCTCCTGGGTCAATCCGGACAAGGAACTGGGGAAAAAGACCTTCGACGACTACATGAAGGAAGGCCCGCTCACGGCGATGGACGTGATCGAAAAGGTGACGGGCGAAATGAAGGTCCACACCGCCGGCTATTGCGTCGGCGGCACCCTGCTCGCCTCGACGCTGGCGTGGCTTGCCGAAAAGCGCCGCGTGCGGGTGACGTCGGCGACGTTCTTTGCGGCGCAGGTCGATTTCACCCATGCCGGCGATTTGCTGGTGTTCGTCGACGAAGACCAGATCTCGGCGCTGGAGCGCGACATGGAAGCCGCCGGCGTGCTGGAAGGCAGCAAGATGGCGATGGCCTTCAACATGCTGCGCTCGAACGATCTGATCTGGTCCTATGTCGTCAGCAACTACCTGAAGGGCCAGCCGCCCACCTCGTTCGACCTGCTGCACTGGAATTCCGACGCGACGCGGATGCCGGCGGCAAACCATTCCTATTATCTGCGCAACTGCTATCTGGAGAACCGGCTCTCCGCCGGCAGCATGGTGCTGGACAACACGCTGCTCGATCTGTCGAAGGTCAAGGTGCCCGTCTACAATCTGGCGACCCGCGAGGATCACATCGCGCCGGCGGATTCGGTGCTCTACGGCTCGCAATTCTTCGGCGGCCCGGTGAAATATGTATTGTCCGGGTCGGGCCATATCGCCGGCGTCGTCAACCCGCCTGCGTCGGGCAAATACCAGTACTGGACCAACGACAACATCAGGGATGTGACGCTCACCGACTGGCTCAAGCACGCGCAGGAGCACAAGGGATCGTGGTGGCCGGACTGGCGCCAATGGCTGGAAAGCATCGACGGCGAGATGAGCCCGGCGCGCGTGGTCGGCGAGGTGCTGCCTGCGATCGAGGACGCGCCCGGCAGCTATGTGCGGGTCCGCGCGTAGCGCAGGCCGCCGCGCTTGGGTATAACCAGCCATCCCGCCGGGACGGGATTCGAAATCAATCGAGGGGGAAACCAATGACGCGCGAATTGTTCTGGCTGACGCTGACGGTGATTTTGACCGGAATCCTGTGGGTCCCCTACATCCTGAACCGCTGCCAGGTTCGCGGCCTCATGGGCACCATGGCCAACCCGTCGCGTAACGACAAGCCGCACGCCGAATGGGCCACGCGGCTGATGTTCGCGCATGACAACGCGATCGAGAACCTCGTCATCTTCGCGCCACTGGTGCTGATCCTCGCCGAGATCGACTATTCGACGAAATGGACCGTGCTCGCCTGCGCGGTTTATTTCTGGGCCCGCGTCGCGCACCTGATCGTCTACGCGCTCGGCCTTCCGGTGTTCCGCACGCTGGCCTTCACCGTCGGCTTCCTCGCCCAGGCGGTGCTGGCGCTGGCGATTTTCAAGATCGTTTGAGCTGATCCCGGCCTCTCCCGCATGGGTAGAGGCCGGCGGTTACGGCCGCCGGCACTCCCGGATCAATTGCTGCGGAGCGCCGCAGCGATCTGCGCGGCAACGTCGGCGTCATCGAGATATCCGCCAATGCCGTGGCGGTTATCGGTGTGGTTATTGACATGCGGATAGTTCTTGATCGGCGGCGTGATGGCGAAATTGGCGGCGTCAAGCGGATAGAGCGCCACCACGTCGTGGGGATCGAATGCGTTGCACCAGTCCGCGGCGCCAGCGGGCATCACAAGCGGCGTTGCCAGCCGCCGGCTGATGGCGCGGATTCCCAGCGGCGATCCGACCGTCACGTAACGCGGCACCATATTGCCGGCATGCGCGCGCAGCACCTCATAGGCGACCACCGAGCCGAGGGAATGACCGACCACCACGGTCGGCTCGCCGGTCAGCTTTTCAGCGACGATCGCGTTGATGGCGCGACGCACCGGCCGGTCGTTGACATAGATGAACACGTCCCTGAGCAGTTTGCCGATGCCGTAATTGGCAACGCCGGTGGCGCGGCGGTCGACGACCCTAATGATGGCCTGCACCCAGGCCCAGTTCTCCGGGCCCCGCTCCTGCGGACCCCGCTCCATCTCACCGTCCAGTTCCTGATCGGTGACGACGCCGTCCTCGCTGGCCTGGACGGCCACCTCCTGCAGAAACTCGGCATATCCGTCGTCGGCGGCGCCGCCGCGGGTGGCAACGCTGTCCGCCTCCGGAAGATCGCGACGGCGCAGCAATTCGTCGAGCGTGTCCCCGTAGAACGGAACGTCGATCGTGATGTCGGCCGGCTCCCGCACCCCCGCGACGGTGAATCCGCGGCGCAGCGCGGTCATCCATTCGTCCTGGATGATCTCCGGCGACTTGCCTTCCTGTGCGCGGCCGTGAACGAGGAGCAGCCTCATCGGAAATCGCCTTTCGCAATGGCGTCCCGTAATAGCTTTACGCCCTCGGGCGCGAACGTCGTCCACAACGCAGGCAGCAGCCAGTCGCGCGCCGCAAGCACCACCTCGGACAGCCGCGCATCGCGCACCGCAACGAATGACCAGCCCTGGCGCAGCATCGGGCAAAACGGCAGGATGGTCTGCGGTCCCGTCTCATGCGGGCTTACCCCGCGTTCCGCCAGCATGGCCACGTCGAACAATTCGGTTTTCAAATCGTCGCGCATGTATTGCCGCACCGATTTCACCTCCTGATCGAGGCCGGCGCTGGCATAGGCGTAGGCTGCATACAGGCCGAGCGTGGGGTCGTAGGCCTTGAGATAACGAATCTTGTTGGCGAAAGATTCCGCTTCGTCTCGCGAAATACGGAACACGCCGAGCCCGGCGGCAGCGGCCACCGCCGCGCGAAGTCCCTCTATTTGTTCACGCACATCCCTGTAACCGCCCCAGCGCTCGCTGTTCGTCGCCGGGACGTAATTCACGTTGATCACGGCACCCTTGTCGACGAAGATATGGCCGATATAGCCGCGCAGGCCCGGCAATACGGTCCCGTTGCCGTTGTCGAATTCAATCAGAACGCTGGCGGAGGGGGCGATGACCTCCCTCGGCCAAAGCCGGACGAATTCCTGATCCAGCGTTTCGGCTGGAAAATTCGGGCACTCTGCGGCTCGGACCCTGGCGCCCGTCACCGAGAAGCCGGTCTGCGTTTCGAATTTTTCCACGGGCACGTCGGCGGAGAACAAGTTGATCGTCTCCGCAAGACCAAGGTTCGGATCAATTTCCTGTGCCGCGGCAGCCGCGGCTTGTGCGCCATCCTGTCGCTCGCGCGCCAGGTTGATTGCCCGCTGCGCCACGGCCGCGACCGACGGCGCCGACCGCCGGCGGCGGGGGCCTGACGGTCCCCGCCGGGTGCCGCGGAGAAGCTCGGTGGTCCCGGGACCGCCCGGCAAGGCGAATTTGATCTCGGGGTCTTCGGCCGCGCGCTCCACGCGCCCGACATAGGCCTGCACGGATTCCAGGATGAACTCCGGAAGCTGTCCGGCCTTCGGCATTTCGGTGAACGCCGCATCCTCGACCAGTTCGCGAAGCAGTTCCTTCAGCTTGCGGTTGGTCACCACCTCGATCGACTGACCGTTTTCCGACACCTGCTCGACGAGCGCCGCCGGCGGGTCGCGAAAACTGCGCATGAACTCCCGCGTGAAGATGCCTTCACGGCGCGCCTTGTCGTCCGCGAGCGCCGCCTCGACGGCGACCAGCGAAGGCAGCGTTGCGAAGACGCGATCGATCTCAGGCCGCGTGTTCCGGTCGAGCGGCTTGTTCGGAAAAATCGATCCGCCGTCAACGCGGCTGAACTGCATTCCCGCAGGGATCGATCGGCAGGCGTCCGAGATGAACACCACGCTCTGAAGTCCGCTTTCCCGCGCGGCCATCACCGAGACCTCCACCGAGATGGCCTCGTTCGGGTTGTTGGGCGCGCCTGAAAGCAGCCAGATCTCGGAGCCGCCGTTTTGCAGGCCGTGACCGGCGAAATAGATCACGATTTGCGAATAGGTCCGCGCTTCGACGGCGCGCTCGACTTCATCAAAAATACTTGCGAACGTTACCGGCGGACCGTCGTCTGTGAAGGGTTTGACTTCAAAGCCCTGCTTGCCGATCCAGGCCGCAAATTTCTTCGCGTCCTCCACCGCGCCCTTCAACGCCGCGGGTGCTTTCGGCTTGTTCACGCCGATCACGATCGCCAGGCGAGACATGTTCTTCCCCCGTTCGACGCCCGAGAGTGCCACGTCGAAATCGATCATTCAACTGAAGGTTGGAAAGCCAAATCAAGCCGCGATTTTGCGAACGACGAGATGCAGCATGTTGGCGGGCGTCTGGTCGAAACTCTGGATCACGCCGGTGTCCGACGTCAGCGGATTCCACGCGCCCGCTGCGGCGTAGGTCGACTGCAGCCACCCCAGTGAGGGATAATTGTAGTAACGGCCGAGATTGTCGCGGCCGTCGCCCTCGCCGGTCTTGAAGCTCGCATAGAACACGCCGGACGGTTTTAGCGCGCGGTGGATTCGGGTCAGAATACCGCCGAGTTCGTCTCGCGGCACATGCAACAGACACGCGCTGGCCCAGACGCCGTCATAGGTTTTCTGCGCGTTCAGCTCATCGAACAGCATCGCCTCGACGGGATGGCCGAGACGGCGCGCGGCGATCGCGGCCATTTCGGTTGAGCCGTCGGTGGCGCGGACGGCAAAGCCCGCCTCCAGCATCACAGCCGAATGATTGCCGGCGCCACAACCGAGTTCGAGGATCGAGGCGCCCGGCGGCAACAGCGCGAGAAAACCCCGAAGCCGCGTCGACGGCGCCTTCGCCCAGGCCGCATAGGACTGGGCGTTGCTGCGGTAGAATTGCAGGGTTTCGTCGTCCACACCGCTAGCCCTCGGCCAGCCCCAGCATCAGCCGCATGTTTTGCACCGCAGCCCCCGAGGCGCCCTTGCCGAGATTGTCAAGCCGCGCGACCAGAACCGCCTGGCGGTGTTTGTCGCTGGCAAAGACGTACAGCTCGAGCTTGTTGGTCTCGTTGAGCCCCTCGGGCTCGAGCTTGCCGCTCCGGGAAGCCGCGTTTTCGAACGGCATCACCGAGACGTAGGTACTCCCGGCGTAACGCTTGGCCAGCACGGCATGCAGGTCAGATCCGCCGGGTTTGCCCGGAAGCATGTCGAGCTGCAACGGCACGGAGACCAGCATGCCCTGCCGGTAATTCCCGACCGAGGGCACGAAGATGGGCCGCCGCGTCAGCTTCGAGTAAAGCTGCATCTCCGGCAGATGCTTGTGCTCGAAACCGAGGCCGTACAATTCGAACGCCGGCGCGGAGCCGTCTTCGAAGCTTGCGATCATCGACTTGCCGCCGCCGGAATAGCCGCTGACCGCATTGACGGTGACGGGATAATCCGCAGGCAAGACGGCGGCATCGACCAGCGGCCGGAGCAATGCGATCGCGCCGGTTGGATAGCAGCCGGGATTGGAGACCTTTCGTGCGGCCCTGATCTTGTCGGCCTGGTCCGGGTTAAGTTCCGGAAAGCCGTAGGTCCAGTCGGGGGCGACGCGAAACGCCGTCGAAGCGTCGAGCACCTTGGGAGCCGCAGCGCCCATGCCGTCGATCAACGCAACGGTCTCCCGCGCAGCATCGTCCGGCAGGCAGAGGATGACGAGATCCACCTCCCCCATCAGCGCCCGCTTGGCGGCTGCGTCCTTGCGCTTCTCCTCGGCAATGCTTTTCACCACGACGTCGTTCTGCTGGTGAAGGCGCTCCTGAATGCCGAGGCCCGTCGTACCCGATGCGCCATCGACAAAGACGGATGGTTTGGTGGTGTCGCCGACGGGCCGCGGCTGATGGGTATCGGTCAGGGTCATGGCACGCTCCTTTCGAGCTTGTTCGTTTCGTCCGCAAAGGCCGCTTCGTCCGCAAAGGCTTGCGGCCGCGCCTCTCGCATCAGCTGCGCAATCCGGTGCGCGCCCGCGTCGGTTTGCAGGGCAAGGGCCCCCGCAATCGCCGCATAGTCGGTCTCGGATTTATGCTGGTTCAGCTTGAAGCTGCCCTCGACCTCCTCAACCGTCATCACCAGTCCGACGATCGCCTTCTTCAGCGCATCCAGCCGCCCCGCTGTCATCTTCGACGAGGTCCAGGGCTGCTTCGGCGCCAGCCAGTTCTCGAATTTGGCGCTGAGCGTATCGACTTGCACAGCGAGTTCGTCGTCGGACAATTTTCGCACCGTCCCGGTCAGATGCACGGCCTGATAGAGCCAGGTCGGGACCTGATCCGGCGAGACGTACCAGTCGGGCGATACATAGGCATCCGCGCCGTTGACGGCCAGCAACCAGGACGAGGCCCCGTCCGCCAGACTTACCAGCGGATTGTGACGGGCAAGATGAAACAACGCCTGCGGCGTACCGTCGTTGGCGGCCGTCAGATAAAACGGCAGCGAGGATGCAATCGGCTTCTTGCCGTCCCACGCGCAGACGTTGGCGAAACCGCGCGCTTGCGCAAACGCCAGGCTTGCGGCGCGATCGGATTTGAACGGAGGTGGCGTATACATTTCAAACTCCTGCTTGACGTAGGAGCCGCCAGATCAAACCGCGTTTTTTTGAAAGGGAAAAGCCGCGGAGAGGATCCGGCGGCAGGGGCGACAATCCTAAACGCAGACGACCGCCCGAACCGCAGAGGTGTGGCGGCGGCGGGCAAACAGAATGGTCGCGGCGTTGGTCATGGCGCGGCTATAAGGCCGCGCCCCGCTGGCGTCAAGAGATACCGCCGTCATTCCGGGGCGATGCGAAGCATCGAACCCGGAATCTCGCGCTACGAATCTCGCGCTACAACGTCGAGATTCCGGGTTCGCGCGCTACGCGCACGCCCCGGAATGACGCGCGCGGGGATCAGATCGTCGGATTCCACGGCGCCGGCACCACCCGGTAGCCACTGCCGTCCTTTTCGACATTGCCAAGGCCCGGGAATGGATAGTGGAAGCCCTGCACCTGCAGCTTCTCGGCCACCACCATGTCGTAGACCCGGCGGCGGGTTTTCTCGGCGACATCGCCGTCCTGGTCGAAGAACGCGTGCCAGCCCGGATTGGTCGCGAACGGGTTCGGGTTGTTGGTGACGTCAGACTGGATGAAGACCTTGCCGGAGCCCGACGACAGCACATAGGAGGTGTGGCCGGGCGTGTGACCGACGGTCTCGACCGCCAGCAGGCCGGGCGCGACTTCCTTGCCCCACTCGTAAGGCGTAACCTTCTTCTTCAAACCGGCCTCGAAGATATTGCGATTGTTCTTGAACAGGCCTTGCATGCGTCCGGCGGGCGCGCGGCTCGTCGTCCATCCAGAACTTCCACTCGGTCGCGGGCACCAGCACTTCGGCATTCGGGAATGCCGGGGTGCCGTCGGCGGTCAGCAAACCGTTCACGTGGTCGCCGTGGAAGTGCGAGATCACCACCATATCGACGGCTTTGGGATCGAAACCCGCGGCCACGAAATTGTCGGCGAACAGGCCGTTGGCGCCCTTGCTGCTGGCTTTGGATACCGCGCCGTTGCCGGTATCGATCACGACCAGCTTGCCGCCGGTATTGATGACCAGCGGCGCGAAATAGATCGTCATCATGTCGGGTGGCATGAACGCCTTCACCAGTGCCGCATTCACTTCGTCCTTTTTCGCATTGGTGATGAAGGAATCTTCCAGCTTGAAGACGTTCTTGCCGTCAGAGACCACAGTGACCTGGATGTCGCCGACCTTGTAGCGGTAGTAGCTCGGCGCCTGCTTGTCCGCGACCGGGGCTGCGGCCTTCGCGGGAGCGGCTGATAACAGGGGCGCAGTGGCGATTGCGGCGGCGCCGGCGAGTGCGTGACGTCGAGTCAGTTCCATAAGGTATCCTCCCAGTGAGACGATAACGGCGATGCGGGATTCCCCGCCCTTTGTGGTGCGGCGGGGTTTTACCAGCGTTTTGACGGTAATGCGATGACGCTGTCTTTGGGGGCCACGGCTCGGAACTCGGGTTAACGGGCCGAAAGGGCTGATTTTGCGTTGACGGCGGTTGGTGATTCCCTCGGTGCTTTGATTCGGCTGGAGCATCGAGATGGACACGATCGTCGAGGACGAGAGCCCGCGGGCTCGTTTGGCGCTTCTTTTGAAGAACTTTTCCGAACTCGACGACGACCGGGAAGCGTGGCGGATTCTCTATCCGATTAAGGAGGTTCTGCTGCTGGTGACCTGCGCGACCATCGCCTCCTGCGATGATTTCGACGACATCGTCGCTTGGGGCGAGCATCATCTCGATTTCCTGCGGCGGTTTTCCGATTTCCATCATGGCATTCCGTGTGCGCGCTGGCTGCGCGACTTGGTGAACCGCATCGATCCGGTCCTGTTCCAACGCTGCTTCAATAGCTGGGTCGCCGCCATCTGGCCGGATCGGCACGATTTCATCGCCATCGATGGAAAGACGGCGCGCCGCACCCACGACCATCGCAAGGGGCTCAAGGCCCTGCACACGCTCGGCGCCTATGCCACCACCGCAAGACTGACCTTGGCGCAGCTCGGGGTTCCGGAGAAGACCAACGAGATTACCGCTATTCCCGAGCTTCTCGACCAGCTCGCCGAAGCCGGCCAGCTCGAAGGTGCCCTGGTCACCATCGATGCCATGGGCTGTCAGGTCGACATCGCCGACAAGATCGTGGCCCACAAAGCCGATTACCTGCTGGCACTGAAGGGCAACCAGCCTACTCTGGAAGCCGATGTCGTGGACTACTTCCGCACTGCCCAGGCCAGCGAGCTGGTTACCAAAACAACCGTCGAGAAGGGTCACGGCCGCATCGAGACCCGCACCTACACCGCCTCGAAGGCGGTCGACTGGATCGTGTCCGAGCGCAGCTATCCCGGGCAACCGCGCTTCACCAACATCAAGACCATCGTCAAGGTCGACACCCGGACCGAACATGCCGATCGCTCGACCTTCGACACCCGCACCTACATCTGCTCCGCGCCGCTCGACATCGAACGCACTGCCAAAGGATGTCGCGGCCATTGGGGGGTGGAGAGCATGCACTGGCTGCTCGACGTCGAATTCGGCGATGATCTGTCGCGATACAGGACAGGCCATGGCGCCAAGAACATGGCCGTCGTCCGCCGCTTCGCTCTCGACCTCCTCCGCAACCACAAAACCACCGGAAGCATCAAGACCCGCAGAAAACGGGCAAGTTGGAGCGCCGATTTCCTGCTCCAGGTTCTCCAAATCAGCCGTTAACCCGGATTCCTTGCCGTGTTTGGGGGCTAACCCCCGCATGATGGGGTTATTCCGGCCGCGCGGCGCCGCAGATTTTACGCCACGCGCCAAAGCCACTCGGCGATCTGCGCAATCACGTCGCCAAACAGCAGCAGCGCCGCCGACCAGACCAGCGCCGAGACGAAATTGGCGACCTGGAACGGCCAATACGACATCTCGAAAATGCCGGCAGCCAGCGGCACCGAGGCCCGCAACGGTCCGAAGAACCGCCCGATGAAAATGCTTGGCACGCCCCAGTTTTTCACGAACGCCTCGCCGCGCGGAAGGATCTCCGGGTAGCGCGACAGCGGCCACATCTGCGCGACGTGTTCCTTGTACCTGTAACCGAACCAGTAAGAGACCCAGTCGCCGAGGGCTGCGCCGATGCCGCCGGCGATCCAGACCGGCCAGAAGCTGATGCCGCTGGCGCCGATCAGGGCGCCGATCGCGACCAGCGCGCCCCAGGCTGGAATCAGCAGCGATATGAACGCGAGCGACTCGCCAAATGCCAGCACCAGCACGATCGGGGCGGCCCAAGCCTGGTGGTCGCGCACGAAATCGGCCAGAGCGTGCGCGAAATCTTCCATCGTATCAAAGCCTTCCCGCACCGTTGAGGGCTTGAACCTTTTTGCGGGTTCCGAGCCTAACCACACGTAAGCCAGCCCGTTGCGTGACTTCAAGTCACAAAGGTGGGCACGGGGCGTGATATCAGTCGGCTTTCCCACCCGCCCAGCGTGCAACTCTCTTAACAGGACAAGGAATTTTCGGATGATCGGATCGTTGATGATGTGCGTGAGCGTCGTGGTTCTTTTGGTCGGAATGCTCGCCGGCATCGCCATGGGCATCCAGCAAAACTTCACCCTGGCGCCGGCGCACGCGCATCTCAACCTGATCGGCGGCGTGCTTTTGTTCCTGTTTGGGCTGTATTATCGCCTGATTCCGGCGGCCGGGAAGACCGCGCTGGCCAAGGTGCAGGGCTGGCTGCATATCGCAGGCGCAATTCTGTTCCCTGCAGGCGTCGCCGTGGTGCTGCTCAAGGGGCCGTCGTTTGAGGCCGCGCCAATCCTGGGATCGCTGATTGTGGTCGCGGCGATGACATTGTTCGTGGCCATTGTGTTTCGAACCTCGCGGGCGTGAGGCCGGCTCCCTATTTGAAGCGGCCGGGCCCGGCGCTGGTCGCCACAGCCCGGCCGTCACCTTTTCAACCCATCCGTGGCATAGTCAAAGCAACCGATTCGCTGCGCCCGCCGCGCGCAATACATGAAGAACCATGTCCAAACCATTGAAATCAGCTGCAAAAAATAAATCAGGTAACGATTTGTTCGGGGCCCCGGAACCCAAGGGGCGCGCCCCGCTCAAGGTCGCGGCCCGCTCGGGCAGCGCCGAGGCCGGCTACACCGCAGCCGACATCGAGGTGCTCGAAGGGCTCGAGCCGGTGCGCCGCCGGCCCGGCATGTATATCGGCGGCACCGACGAAAAGGCGCTGCATCACCTGTTTGCCGAAGTCATCGACAATTCCATGGACGAAGCGCTGGCGGGCCACGCCACCTTCATCGAGGTGGAACTCGGCGCCGACGGGTTCCTGACCGTCAGCGACAATGGCCGCGGCATCCCGGTCGATCCGCACCCGAAATTCCCGAAGAAGTCTGCGCTCGAAGTCATCATGTGCACGCTGCATTCCGGCGGCAAATTCGACTCCAAGGTCTACGAGACCTCGGGCGGTTTGCACGGCGTCGGCGTCTCCGTCGTCAACGCCCTCTCCTCACGGCTCGAAGTCGAGGTGGCGCGCAGCCAAAAACTCTACCGGATGAGTTTCGAGCGCGGCCAGCCCAAGGGCAAGATCGAAGACCTCGGCAAGATCAACAACCGCCGCGGCACCCGCATCCGCTTCAAGCCCGATACCGAGATTTTCGGCGCCAAGGCGGCGTTCAAGCCGCAGCGCCTGTTCAAGATGGCGCGCTCGAAAGCCTATCTGTTCGGCGGCGTCGAAATCCGCTGGCGTTGCGACCCCGAGCTGTTGAAGGGCCTCGAGGACGTTCCGGCCGAAGATACCTTTCACTTCGCGGGCGGCCTGAAAGATTATCTCGCCGCCGCGGTTCACGCCGACACGCTGGTGCATCCGGATATCTTCTCCGGCAAATCCGGCCGCAACGGCGCCCACGGCGCCTGCGAATGGGCGGTCGCCTGGACGGCGGACGCCGACGGCTTCCTCTCCTCCTATTGCAACACCGTGCCGACGCCGGACGGCGGCACCCATGAATCCGGCATGCGCAGCGCGATGCTGCGCGGCCTGAAGGATCACGCCGAGCGCATCGGCCAGGGCAAGCGCGCCGCCTCCGTCACCTCCGAAGACGTGATGGTCGGGGCTGCTGTGATGCTCAGCGTGTTCGTGCGCGAGCCTGAATTCCAGGGCCAGACCAAGGATCGGCTCGCCACCGCCGAAGCCCAGCGCATCGTCGAGCAGGCGATCAAGGATCCGTTCGACCACTGGCTGTCGGGCAATCCGCTGCAGGCCAACAAGCTGCTGGATTTCGTCATCGAGCGCGCCGACGAACGGCTGCGCCGCCGCGCCGAGAAAGAGATTTCGCGCAAGACCGCGGTGAAGAAACTGCGGCTGCCCGGGAAGCTTACCGATTGCACCAACAGCGCGCAGGAGGGCTCCGAGCTCTTCATCGTCGAGGGCGACTCGGCCGGAGGCACCGCCAAGCACGCGCGCAACCGCCAGACCCAGGCGATCCTCCCCTTGCGCGGAAAGATCCTCAATGTCGCTTCCGCCGGCAAGGACAAGCTGACAGCGAACGTCCAGCTCGCTGACCTGATGCAGGCGATCGGCTGCGGTACCGGCGCGCATTACCGCGAAGAGGATCTGCGCTACTCCCGCATCATCATCATGACCGACGCGGACGTCGACGGCGCCCACATTGCGTCGCTTCTTATCACCTTCTTTTACCGCCAGACGCCGCGGCTTATCGACGAAGGACATCTCTATCTCGCGGTGCCGCCGCTCTACAAGCTGACCCATGGCAGCAAGACGGTATACGCGCGCGACGAAGTCCACAGGGATCAGCTTCTCAAGAGCGAATTCAACGCCAACGCCAAGGTCGACGTCAGCCGTTTCAAGGGCCTCGGCGAAATGATGTCGGCGCAGCTCAAGGAAACCACGATGGATCCCGCCAAGCGCACGCTGTTGCGCGTCGTGCTGCTGGCCGACGACCGCGAAGGCACCGCCGATTCCGTCGAGCGGCTGATGGGCACCAAGGCCGAAGCGCGGTTCGCCTTCATCTCCGACAAGGCCGAGTTCGCCAGCGACGATTTGCTGGACGTCTAGGAGCCTGTCCGAATAGTGGCTGTTCAATTCTGAGCGAGTCTGATTCAACCTTGGGCGATGAGCAAGTATTTTCGCCCCTGGAATATCGATCAGACGCTGCTTCTGCCGCCGAATGTGCAGGACTTCGTGCCGAAAGGCCATGTCTCGCGGTTTATCGTTGAACTGGTGCGGGAGAGCCTCGATCTCAAGGAGATCACGGGCAGCTATGTGAGCGGGCTCGGGCAGCCGCCGTTCGACCCGCGCATGATGGTGGCGCTTGTGCTGCACGGCTATGCGAGTGGGCTGTATTCATCGCGGCGGATCGCGAAGGCCTGCCGCGAACGGAATGATTTTGTAATGATTGTCGCGCTCGATCCGCCGGATTTTCGCACGATCAGCGACTTCCGCAAGCGGCATTTGAAGGCGCTCGGCGCACTGTTCCTGCAGGTTCTGAAGTTGTGCGAGACGGCAGGGCTGGTCAAACTCGGCCATGTCGCGCTGGATGGCACGAAGATCAAAGCGAACGCGTCGAAACATAAAGCGATGAGTTATGAGCGCATGAAGAAACGCGAGGCGGAATTGAAAGCCGAGGTCGCTCGCATGCTGGCGGCCGCTGAGGCGGCGGATGCTCAGGAGGACGAGACTTTCGGCAAAGACAAACGCGGCGACGAGCTGCCGGATTGGGCTGGCGACAAGGAGAAGCGGCTGGCGAAGATCCAGCAGGCGATGGCGGCGCTGGAGGCCGACGCCAGGCTGGCCGCGGAGGAAGAGCGTCGCATCGAGGCCGAAAAGGAACAGCAGCGCCAAGCCGAAGGCCGCAAGAAGCCGGGCAAACCGGCGGCGCCGGCGTCGGACCAGCCTGATCCCAAGTCGCAACGCAACTTCACCGATCCGGAAAGCCGCATCATGAAGTCGAAGGATGGCTTCGTTCAGGCCTATAATGCCCAGGCCGCCGTCGACGCAGGCGCCCAGATCATTGTCGCGCACGAACTGACGCAGTGCGGCAACGATCAGGGCCAGCTGGTGCCCCTGATCGAGGCCATCGAGAACAATCTCGGCCGCACGCCGGAGCAGGCCTCAGCGGACTCCGGCTACTGCAGCGAATCCAATCTCGAAGCGCTCGAAGCACATCGCGTTGACGGCTATGTCGCGCCTGGACGCGCCAAACACCCGACAGCCGCGAACGGAAAAATCGGCGGACCGCTGACCCAACGGATGCGAAAGAAGATCGACGATGGCGGCTTCGAAACGCCCTACCGATTGAGAAAGCAAGTGGTCGAACCGGTCTTCGGACAGATCAAACAGGCGCGCGGCTTCCGCCAGTTCCTGTTGCGGGGTGTCGAAAAAGTGCGTGCCGAGTGGGCCATGATCTGCACCGCCCACAACCTCCTGAAGCTGTTCACCCTCGCAAAGGCTGCCTGAGCCGGCTAACATGCCAATAAATGCCCGTCGCAGCACCTATCTGGACGGACTCCTAGCCTGCAAAATCCGGGCTCGCGGGTGTTTTGGCGGAATTTCAACCCAAAAGCCCGCTCAAGGCCCGAATCTGCCCGATTTTCGGACTTTGCCGCCGGTTCGTTTTCGGACGGGTGTGCTCCTCCCCGCAACAGCTTTTTGAGCGGAAGCACGTATAGTCGCCATACTGAATTTGGGAATCGGTGCAGGCGCACTTCTCGAGCGGTCGTAGTCGACAGTTCAATATTGAGGATTTGAAAATGAAGAAATTGGTGCTGGCTCTCACCGCTCTTGCGGCATTCACCGGATCGGCTTCGGCGGCCGATCTCGCGGCCCGTCCCTATACGAAGGCCCCCGCGCCGATTACGCCCGTCTATAACTGGACCGGCTTCTACATCTCCGGTGGTGGCGGCGGCGGGCTCTGGAATGCAGACAGCAACGTCCAGACCACGAGCGCGATCGTCGGCATCGGCCCAGCCGGTACTGCGCTGACCCGCGATCAGCGGCTCGGCGGCAGCGGCTGGTTCGGAACGGTCAGCGCCGGCTACGACTGGCAGTTCAACGGCAGGTGGGTGGCCGGTATCTTTGCTGACGGCCAGTTCGGCGATATCCGGGGTTCGCTGAGCGATCCCATCCTCGGCACTGAAGGCCGCGAAAAGTTGCGTACCAGCTACGCAGCCGGCGCTAGACTCGGTTACCTTGTTGCGCCCAATGTGCTATCTTACGTTAACGCTGGTTACTCCGGCTCTGAATGGTCAGGCACTTCTCAGACATTTTTGGTTACAGCAGCCCCCGCAGTTACGCAGACCACCACGCCCTCCTTCCGTCGTGATGGCTGGTTCATTGGCGGCGGCGTTGAGAACAACCTGGACATTTTCGGTATCACAGCGCCAGGCTGGTTCATGAAGACCGAATATCGCTCGGCCTTCTATAACCGCATCTCACTGCCCCAGACGTTCGTTCCGGGTAATGCCTTTGGTGCTCCTGTAGGTCTGACGGGCGAAGCGGTCACCTTCAAGCCATGGACGCAGACCATCAGCACCTCACTCGTCTACCGCTTCAACTGGGGTGGCGCGCCGATCCAGGCCAAGTACTGATCTCTGCTAAATCTCTTAAGCTCAAAAGCCCCGGCATCGCCCGGGGCTTTTTTGTTGCCTCGGCATGATCTTTTACGTGTTCATTCGGCGAATGACGGTATGGCTTGGCTCGGAGGTATTATCCGATCCCTGCTCTTCCCTGCTCTTCCCTGCTCTGTCCGTAGCGGGTGAAGTTGTCGTATTTTTGTAGCTCGTGATCTGTCGCCTTCGTTGTTAAGTTTCGGAGGATCCGGAAGGCGTGGACGGGTCCGCCGATTTGGTCATGCCATGGATATTGCGGTCTGGTTAGCCCTCCGGGTCGGTTTCTTTGTTCGACTTGAAGCCCGTTTCTCCGCCCCGACCCGCGCTATCTCGGCGGCGGCGCGCGCAGGAGCGGTCAAGGACGCGCGCTTGCGCGCCCGCAAGGGCTTGTCCTTGACGGCTCCGAGCACGCTGCCAGGCTGAGGCGCGTCGGGGCTGATCTGCTGTCCGTCGGCGGAAAACCTCGTCAAACGGTGCGGGCCAAGGAACACGCTCACGGTGCCATCGGGATACGCGTGAACGCGGACCACGGCCTTGACGAAGTGGGGCCTGAGCCTGCTCTCGGGCAGCTGCAGCCGCCGACCGCTCCATGCGATCGTGTTGTCGTTGCCGACGGTTCGCTCTTCGATCACGCACAGCGCCTCGCGCCACGCCTCGTGCCGGTCGGCCACGAACGCCGTGCCTTGCTGTTCGGCCTTGATCGCAAACGCCGCGTTATGCTCGGCGATGTAATGCGCCTTCAGCCACGCATTGGCGGCTTCGACCGTCTTGATCCCGGCGAGCCGCAGCTCCTTCGGCAGCCGGCCTTGCAGCGTGCCGAACATCCGCTCGGAGCGCCCGCGCGCCTGCGGCGAATAGGCCGCGATATGCTCGATCCCAAGATGCGATAAAGCCCGTCCCACCTGGGTTTGTTGCGTCTTCGAGACCTTCTCGCCAGCCTTCGGGGTGTAGAAGTAATGGCTGCCGCGATCGGTGTAGAGCGCGCAGAACAGACCGCGCTCGCCAATCACTTCGCCCAAGGCCTGGAACGTCGACGCCGTCCCTTCTTCCTCGACCAGCAGCATCGAGTAGATCTCGCTCGTCGCATCGTCCATCGTGACGATCAGGTCCATCGCGGGCAGACCTTCGATCCAGGCGTGGCGCGACCCGTCCTGGTGTAGCAGCATGCCCGGCAGCGGCCGGCGTGGACGCTTCTTGCGGTGCGCCGAACGCTTCGGCGCCTTCCGCACCAAGCCCGCCGCGTGCAAGGCGAGTTTCGTCACGGTGTAGCCCAGCACATAGCCATGGCGCTTTTGCAGTTGCTCGTGGAAGTGCTTCACCGTGAAGTCCGCGTATTTGTCCCGGAACAGCCCCAGCATCCGCTCCAGCTCTTCCTCCGGCGCCCGCCGCGGTGATCGCCGGCCCATGCGCCGGTCGATCAGCCCGTCATCGCCCTCCGCCTCGTAGCGTTCCGCCCAGCGTTGAAACGTCCGCACGTTGATCCCCAGAAGCTCAGACGCAGCCTCCTGCGTCAGCTCCTTCGCCTCCGTCCGATCCAGCAAATCCGAAAACCGCATCCGTCGTACACCCTCGTGAATGGATGCCGTGCCCATCGTGCCCCCTTTGTTCTGGGGGCACCAAAAACACGACACTTCACGAGCTACAAACAGGCGACAGATCACGCGCTACTGACACCCTGCTCTTCCCTGCTCTTGCCCTGGGCGAGCCGGCGCGCCACTCTGGCTGCCGTTGCGCAATGGCCGCGAGGAACCCCCATGGACAGAGTGTTCTTGATCCTTGGCTTTCTCGCGCTTGCCATCGGCCTGCTCTGGATCGGCCAAGGCACCGGCGCGATTACCTGGCCGAAATCGAGCTTCATGATCAATCAGCTCCAGTGGGCGGGATATGGCGCGTTGCTCGGCGCCATCGGCCTGATGCTGATCTGGCAAGGCAAGCGCTAGCAAGATAATCCGATTTGTCTGTATCGTCATGGCCGGGCATAGCCGTCCGAAGGACGGCGTCGCTTCCGCTCGCCTATGCCCGGCCATCCACGCCTTTAAACATAAAATCGAAGCAAGACGTGGATGCCCGGGACAAGCCGGGGCATGACGAAGAAAAAAAGGACAACAGCGATGAAATCAGGACCATTCAACCTCAGCGGCAAGGTGGCGATCGTCACCGGTGGCAATGGCGGCATCGGGCTCGGCATGGTGCGCGGATTGGCGGAAGCTGGTGCTGCGATCGCGATCGTCGGCCGCAATGAAGCCAAATCGGCCGCCGCGGTCGCCGAACTTGAACGAAGCGGCGCCAGGGCCATTTCCGTGGTCGCCGACGTCACCGACAAGGCCGCCGTCGCGGCCGTGGCCGAACGCGTGGCCCGCGAGTTCGGCCGGATCGACATCCTCGTCAACAATGCCGGCATCAACATTCGCAAGCCGCCGCACGCGCTCGACATCGCCGAATGGAACAGCGTGATTGCGACCAACCTCACCAGCGCCTTCCTGTGTTCGCAGGCGGTCTATCCCGCGATGAAAGCCGCGGGCGGCGGCAAGATCATCAATATCGGTTCGATGATGTCGATCTTCGGCGCCAGCTTCGCACCGGCTTATGCCGCCAGTAAAGGCGGCATCGTGCAGTTCACGCGCTCCTGCGCCTGCGCCTGGGCGGCCGACAATATCCAGGCCAATGCGGTGCTGCCGGGCTGGATCGATACCGATCTGACCAAGCAAGCGCGCGAGCAGATCGACGGCCTGCACGACCGGGTGCTGGCGCGCACACCGGCGGCGCGCTGGGGCGGGATCGGAGACTTCGGAGGCATCGCGGTGTTTCTCGCCTCAGCCGCGTCCGATTTCGTCACCGGTACCGCCATCCCCGTCGATGGCGGGTATTCGATCATGGGGTAGCGCAAGGCGCGAGAAACCGCGGCTGGATTTTCGTCGCAGCCCTCGCGACGAAAAAGCCCCGGACATGCCGGGGCTTTGGATCGTTGGCGAGAAGCGAAGGCTCAGTACCGTGCGACAACCGGAGCGTTGAACTTGTAGCTCAGACGGACGACCGCGGATTGAATATCGCGGGGTTTTGTATCGAAGGTGTAGGTGCCGGGCGAGGCGCCGGCGAGCTGATAGCTCTTTCTCTCGAACGCGGCATAGTCGTATTCGAGACCGACGATCCAGTTCTGGGTGATGCCGTATTCCCAACCTGCGCCAATGGTCCAGCCATTGTGCCATTGGGTCTGGGATCCGGAACCCGTGACCGGCGGAAGCACGTCGGTCACCGACAAGCGGTTGTTGACGCCGGCATAGCCGCCCTTCACGTAGAACAGATTGTTCGCCACGGCATAGCCGGCGCGGCCCGTAATCGTCGCCATCCAGTCGGTACGCCAGCTGAACCGATCGTCGAGGCCGACGCCGAACACGTTGTTCAGCACGGTACCCTTGTTGTCGAGACCGGAAATCGTGCCCTCGAGACCGAACACGTAGTTGCTGGCCTGCCAGTTGTAGCCCATCTGGCCGCCGCCGAACACGCCGGTGCCGCGCTGGCGAAAACCCTGACCGGGCGAGAGATCACCGAACACCGTGGTGTTGGCGGTGTTGATCCATTCCTCGTTCGTGGTGGCGCCGCCGATGTGGCCGCCGATATAGAAGCCAGCCCAGTTGTAGATGGAGTCGACGAAAGCCGGAGCCTTGGTGTAAGGCCGCATCGCGAGATCCGCCGCCGACGCGGCGCCAGTTCCGAGCGCGGCAGTGAAGGCCGCAGCAGCAATCAGTTTTGAGTGAATCATTTTCTTGCACCCCTTGTTGTCCCTGGGCGCATGCTTTGAACGAGAGAACTTACCAATCCGGAAGCGTTTTCGCAGGCGACGTCGAATTGTCGGCTGACGAGGTTGAATCTCTCGCCGCTGTTGCCGTCGCGCAACTTTCTCGAACCGTTTTAACGGGCTGTTATCCCTAATGAATTCCGATCAACGCAACGCAACGCTGCGCGCGCTCAGGATTGCGCCGGCGAATGCACATGCTCCGGCCGGATGCCGAGGCCGACCAGCCGTGCCGTGATGCCCTGCAGCCAGGGCACAGCCGTAATCAGCCGAACGACAAGCGGCACTTTGAGCGGCTGATTGCCGGGCTTCAGCGCCGCGCTGACGATGTTGTTCTGCGCGATGACTTGCATCCGCTGCGTCATCCGCACCGGAAATTCGCGACGCCTACGCACTGCGTCGAGTTCATCTTCGGACGGACAGCCGCTCGCAAGCTTCGCCGCGAGCAGATTGGCGGTCGCCACCGCGTCCTGTACCGCGAGGTTGACGCCGACGCCGCCGACCGGCGACATCGCATGCGCGGCGTCGCCGATGCAAAGCAGTCCCGGCAGCGTCCAGCGCTTCAGGCGATTGATCGCGACCGTCAAAAGCTTGACATCGTCCCAGCCCTTCACATCGGCAAGGCCGGATTTCAGGATCGGCGCCATCCGCGCGACGTCGTCCAGCAGCGCCGGCAGCCCCCTCGCCTTCACGGCGTCGAATTGTCCCTTGGCGATGACATAGGCGCACTGCCAGTAGTCGCCGCGGTCGAACGTGACCATCATCTTGCCGGGCTCAACGCGGGCGAACAGGCGTTCGTCTTCGTTGGCCTTCTTGCCGGCGCGAAACCACAGCACATCCATCGGCGCGCCGATTTCTTCGACCTCGAGACCGGCGCGCTGGCGCACGACCGAATGGCGGCCGTCGCAGGCGATGGTCAGGTCGGCCCGGATGTCGATCGTGCCTTCCGGCGTCATGACCCTGACGCCCGCGATCTGCTCGCCGTCACGGATGAGGTCGGTGGCCTCGGCATTCATCATCACCTTCAGCGAGGCGAACCGCTGGCCGGCCTCGCGCAGGAAATTGAGGAAATCCCACTGCGGCATGAAGGCGATGAACGGGTATTTGGTGCCGACGCGGCTGAGATCGGCAATCCGCACCGAGGTGCCGCCGAACATCCCGTCCATCTTCTGCAATTGCTGATGCGGAAGTTTCAAAAATCCGTCGATCAATCCGAGTTCGTCCATCACCTGCAGGGTCGAGGGATGCACGGTGTCGCCGCGGAAATCGCGAAAGAAGTCGGCATGCTTCTCCAGCACCACGACATCGATCCCGGCGCGCCCGAACAGATACCCCAGCATCATGCCGGCGGGACCGCCGCCGACGATGCAGCAGCGGACCTGCATCGTGCGCCCCGACGGTGGTTCGGAAAAACTGCCTGTGTCCATGATCCGGCTCTCGTCGATGGTCCGCCCCTGAACCGGGAATGTAGCGCCAATCCGACGGCGTTGTGGCGTTACCTTCTAAAACTCTTGATCTCCGACACGCTGCCGTCGCGGTAGGTCAATTCCACCGAGACCGACTGGGTCTGCGGCGCGAGCTTGAGGTAAGGCTGCGCGTCGCGCGGAATGACGAGCGGGTCCCTGGGATCGCAGGGCGGCATCTTCAAAACCCTGTCCGGCACCGCGCTGTCGATGCCGACGCGGACCTCCCGGATCGCGCAGCGATACGACATCAGGTGCGTGTAATAGACCAGCAGCCCGTTGAATTCGCGAAACGACAGCCAGCTCGTCGCCGTCATGTCGAGGATTTTTCGCTGGTCGCGGATCAGCGCAGCCTCAGGGTCGAACCGGATCGGAAACGGCCCCTGCATATCGCCAGAGGTGTCGACATAGCGGACCTGGATGGTGCCGGCGGGTGCGTCGGCGGCAAGTTCGATCGACGGATTGGGCATCCGCTTGCGGGTGCGCGGATCGAGTGTGTCGATGAAGCCGGTTTCGCGGAAATCGCCGGCCTCCCCCATCCGCCAGGAAATCCCGAGCGTCGGATCGGCGATCGAGAACGTCACCGTCCAGCCGCCATTGTGGCGCGAGAACGCGGCGATTGGGGCGTTGACGGAATCTTCTTTCGGCAGCCGCGGCACCGACACCGGCGGCAGCGCCGCCAGCTTCTGCGGTTGCTCGGCCGGTTTTGCGGCGACGTCCGGCTGCGCCTTGCCCGCCGCGCCGTTTAGGAACACGTCGTCGACCATCTGGTCGAAGTAAACCGGGATCTGCTTGTGCTTGACGGTGTCAGCCATTTCGCTCACCAGCCGGCGCGTGTGCTGCGCGACCTGAACGAGGTTTTCGCCGGGCTGCAGCAACTCCTTCGCAAACGTCCGCGTGAACACCGAATTCGGGTTGGCGTCGTCGTTCGACAGGCGGTCGAGTGCGGTCTGCCGCGGTCCCGCCGAAAACACCGAGAAGACGCCCTCCGGCAATTGCGTCATCGGCGCCAGCCCGCCGCCGCCGGCGACCGCGCGGGTGCCGGCGCGCTCGAACGGATTGTTGCGGCAGGCGTCGAACACCAGGATCGCGGTGCGCACCTTCTTGTTCTGCAGGCGCTCGATGATGCGGTCGGCGAGCACGGAGGCGTCGCGCACCAGTTCTTCCTGGCCCTCGGTCGCGGCCGGTACGTCGGTCGGCAGCAGAAAATTCTGGCCGGCGATTTCAAAGCCGTGGCCGGCATAGAAGAAGAACGCGGTGTCGCCGGCGTCGACCGCCCTGTCGAACGCCAGCAGCGTTTCGGAAAACGCCTGCCGGTTCTGGTTCTCCGCCACCATGACGTTGAAGCCGAGCTGCTTTAGCGTATCGCCCATGGTGCGGGCATCGTTGACCGCCTTCTGCAATTTGGGGACGTTTTTATAATCGTTGTTGCCGATCACCAGCGCGACACGTTTTTCGGCGTGGGCAGGTGCTGCAAGCGCCACGAATATCGCCGCGAGACCGCAACACAATGCCGGCCTTATCGATCGCCAATTCATCCGAATTCCCTGCCTTGCACGCCAATCTCGCCGCCAGCCCTGGAGCCGCGCCCCCTGCGGTAGTCTCCAAATCGTTGGCGCTGGTTCAATGCTCTCTCCCGGCATTCCTCTCGCCCAAATTGCCAACGAGCCGTCTGGTGTCTTCCCGGTGACGCCAGGCGCGCCGCGGGCTCAATTGGATGCCGCGGGGCGCGGGCTCCATCGCCGGATCAGCGGCCCGGCGAAATTCAGCATGAACGCCCACAGCGCCAAATTTGGATCAACAAAACTGACTGCTATCGCGAGCAGCGCAGAGATGATCAGAAGGATCGCGGACATCTGCCGCCGCCGCAAATACTCACCCGGTTCGAGATGCGGAGTGATGAAGACAAGGCGAAGGGCGACGGTCGCAATCAGCAGGATGAGACCGGCATACAGCCAGATCGCAGGCGCCAAATGCGCGAAGCGGCCGACCACGATGGTCGTGAGCGGCACGCAGGTAATCAGCAGCAGATACAGCAGCCACCAGTTGACATATTCGCGGCTGAGATATTCCGCATGCGAGCGGATTTCGATGTTCGAAAGCCAGCGCAACCCCAACACCCCGAAACCCAGGACGTAAGGCAGGAATTTCGGCCACAGGGCAGCGACGCCTCGCAGCAACTCGCCGCCGTCATGGGGATGAAAATCATCCGGCAGCCGCACATCGAGAATAAGCAGCGTCATGGCGACGGCGAAGATTCCATCGCTGAGCGCATCGAGACGGGCCTTGGCGAACATGATTCTCCCCCCCCCAAATGAGCCGCCGCCGTTTGTGTCATAGCCGGGCAAAACTCCGCAAGATTCACCGCGCCGGGTGGCAGCATACGCGCCGACCAAGGCATCCCGCAGGACCGGAGGTTGCGCGCGCGAGGCCGCGTCATTTGACCGGGAAATGACAGTCTGGCCGTTATCCGGCCGTTATTTGTACGAAAACATTAAGCTTTTTCGGCCATTTGACGCGTTCCAAGATTGACTTTGGCCGTTTCGCGCCTATGTTTCGGGTCAACGCGGCCCTGGATCGAAACGCGATTCCCTTGGGTTAGCCGCTCGTCTGCGTAAGTCAGAGCCCCCAGCTTTTCAAAGCGCGCCGTTTCGGGGTTGAACGCGACAGCTTTTTACCCTCGATTCCGAACGGCGGTGTCGAGCAGAGGCTCAATGTCTTTTTCCCATCTCGGTCTTTCCGACAAGGTGCTCGCCGCAGTTGCGGCCACCGGTTACACCACCCCGACCCCCATTCAGGAACAGGCGATCCCTCACGTTCTGGCCCGCCGCGACGTTCTCGGCATCGCCCAGACCGGCACCGGCAAGACCGCTGCCTTCGTCCTTCCGATGCTCACGCTGCTGGAAAAGGGCCGCGCCCGGGCCCGAATGCCCCGCACCCTCATCCTGGAGCCGACCCGCGAACTCGCCGCCCAGGTCAAGGAACAATTCGACAAATACGGCGCCGGGCAAAAGCTCAACGTTGCGCTGTTGATCGGCGGCGTCTCGTTCGGCGATCAGGATAGCAAATTGACGCGCGGCGTCGACGTGCTGATCGCCACCCCGGGCCGGCTACTCGATCATACCGAGCGCGGCGGATTGCTGCTCACCGGCGTCGAACTACTGGTCATCGACGAAGCCGATCGCATGCTGGACATGGGCTTCATTCCCGACATCGAACGGGTCTGCAAGCTGGTCCCCTTCACCCGGCAGACCCTGTTCTTCACCGCGACGATGCCGCCCGAAATTGCGCGCATCACCGAAACCTTCCTGCACAACCCGCAAAAGATCGAAGTTTCGAGACCCGCGACCACCGCGGTCGGGGTGTCGCAGTTCCAGGTCAGCGTCGGCCGCGAGCCGCACGAGAAGCGTGACGTATTGCGCCGCCTCTTGCGCGACGCAAAGGATCTCAACAACGCGATTATCTTCTGCAATCGCAAGCGGGAAGTCGCCGTTGTTTACAAATCGCTGCAGAAGCACGGCTTCAGCGTCGGCGCGCTGCATGGCGACATGGATCAGTCCGCCCGCACCGCGGCACTCGACCAGTTCCGCAAGGGCGAGATTCCGCTGCTGGTCGCCTCCGACGTGGCGGCCCGCGGCCTGGATATTCCGGCCGTCAGTCACGTCTTCAATTTTGACGTTCCCCATCATGCCGACGATTACGTCCACCGCATCGGCCGCACCGGCCGGGCCGGCCGCGCCGGCACCGCAATCTCGATGGTAACCTCGCTCGACCACAAGTCGATCGTGGCGATCGAGAAGCTGATCGGCCAGGCCATTCCGAAGGCCGAAGGCGACTTCAGCGTTCGCTCCGAATCCTTCGACGAGCAGCCCCCCCAATCGCGCGGGCGCGAAGGATCAAGAGAGGGATCAAGAGAAGGATCACGCGATGGATCCAGAGAGCAAGCGCGAGAGGGTTCGCGGGAAGGTTCGCGCGGCGGCCGCAACAAGCCGCGCCGCGAACGCGAACCGCGACGCGCTGGCGGCAGCGGCCGTGGTCCCAAGCCGCAGCCGGAAGCGCCGGTCGAGGCGTTCACGCCTCCCACCCCCGCTCCGGCCTCGCGCGTGCCTTCGATCGGCCGCGCCGAACCGCGGCGAACGCAGCGCGAACCGGATGCGGAGCCCGCGGATCATTCGCATCTTCCCGCATTCCTGCTGAGACCCGTTCGCGCCCGCGTGTGAGCAACTGCGAAAGCCGGGGAACCCGTTTACCCGGCATTCATTCTCCTCAATTAACCTGCCGCCGATAATTTAGTAATTGCTGCTGCCAGCAAGGCGGCGCTGCACGTATTGGGGACGGATCAGTGGTGAAGCTGCTGGACGAACACGAACGCACGCTGGCCTTCGCCGAAGTCGCGTTGGGCCAGATCAAATCGCTCCGGCAGACCGCAGTCCCCCGCAACTATGAAATCTGGTACGTCTACGCCACCGGCTACAATGCCCCCCTCAACAAGATCATCAACGAGACGCTGGCGCGCAACGGCAGGCTGAGCGAAGCCGACCTCGAACAGATCTACGAGACCTACCTCTCCCACATCAAAACCTCCGACCGCATCGACAAGGTCGGCGCGCGTGTGATCGGTGAAATCGACGACGTGATGAATCTCATCACCGAGGCGCTGGGGATGTCGGCGAGCTATGACGCGAGCCTGAGCGGCGCCAGCCAGAAACTCTCCGATGCCAAGCAGCCTGACCAGATCAAGGCGGTGATCGAAGAACTGGTGAAGTCGACCCGCGAAATGCGCGACACCAACAAGGCGCTGGAAAACCGGCTGTCGCTGTCGAAGACCGAAATCAGCAACCTCCAGCACAGTCTCGAGGCCATCCGCGCCGAGAGCCTGACCGATCCGCTCACCGGGCTCGGCAACCGCAAATATTTCGACCGCTCGATCGAGATGGCGGTGCAGACCGCGCTGGCCACCGGCGAGCCGTTGTCGCTTCTGATGTTCGATATCGACCACTTCAAATCGTTCAACGATTCCTACGGCCACCTCACCGGCGATCAGGTGCTGCGGCTGGTCGGCATGTCGCTGAAGCAGACGATCAAGGGCCAGGATATCACCGCGCGCTATGGCGGCGAGGAATTCGCGGTCGTGCTGCCCAACACCGCGCTGCGCCAGGCGCTGACGGTCGCCGATCACATTCGCCGCGCGGTGATGGCGAAGGAATTGAAGAAGAAGTCCACCGGCGAAATCCTGGGCCGGGTCACGATCTCGGTCGGCGTCTCCATGCTGAAGCCGGGAGACGATACGGATTCGCTGATCGAACGCGCCGACGCCTGCCTCTACGCCGCCAAGCGCAACGGCCGCAACCGCGTGATCTGCGAAGCCGACCCCGAATACGCCGCCGAGAACCGCAGCCAGGTGGCGTGAGGCGTGCGACGGCACCTCAGGATGACGACCTCCCTCGCTTTACTGGTTTCTTCTTCGCGACAGGTTTCTTGGCCACAGGCTTCTTCACCGCAGCCGTCCTGGCTGCCACCTTCGGCGCCTTGCGCGCCTTCGGGCGCTTGCGCAGCGCCGCGCGCTGGGCTGCTGCCAGCGCCGCCCTCGCCCAATCCGCCAGTTCTTCGGAATCGTCGAACAGACGCGCCGGCAATTGCCAGTACGAGTTCACCGTGACGGTTTTGACCCGCGTCTGATATTGAAACGGCTTTGAACCCTCGGCCTCGAACTGCGGAATGCTCTGTTCGTCGGCACGGAAGTAAAGTCCGGCGCGCAGCGCCAGCGCGAAATTGGTGCCGTCGGCGGAGATGCCGAAGCCGGAGAACATCTTCCTGATGGTCACCGGGCCGAAATCCGCAAACAGGTCGATCAGGAAATCGCGGTCCATCTTCCACCGTCGTCCCGGCCTTGCGCCGGGACCCATACGCCGTGTCATCGCGCAGGGGCAGATTGGTCAACACCAGCGCTAAAATCAACCGCCGGTGGTTATGGGTCCCGGCTCAAGGCCGGGACGACAACATCTCAGACCTTCGCCGGCGTCAACTGCACCGACTCGCCGCAACCGCAGGCGCCGGTCTGGTTCGGGTTGTTGAAGATGAACTGCGACTGCATCTTGTCGGCCTTGTAGTCCATCTCGGTGCCGAGCAGGAACAGCACCGCCTTGGGATCGACCAGGATCTTGACGCCCTTGTCCTCGACGACCTCGTCGGTGGGGCGCACCTCGTGGGCGTATTCCACGGTGTAGGACTGCCCGGCGCAGCCGCCATTCTTGATCCCGACGCGGAGGCCGACGATTTCGGAATCGGCGCGCCTGGTCAGTTCCGTGATCCGCTGGGCGGCGGCTTCGGTCAGTTTCATGACCTGCGGGCGCGGCCGCGGCTTCGGCTTGGCGGCGGGTGTGGGTGAAGCGGGTGTCATGTCAGTCATGTGATCATTCCCAGCGGCAAATCAATGCCGGTCTTCGCGAACAGATTAAGGTCTCTCTTTGCTTGAGCATGGTCACCGCGCAAACGCTTCGCGTTTGTCGCGAGGGAAAACAGGTCTCCACTTTTCCGGATCATGCTCCATCCCCTAACGCTTCACATCTCACCACATATTGAGGACGAGGCGGGCCTCGTCGGACATCCGGTCCGGCGTCCATGCCGGGTCCCACACCAGATTGACATTAACGACGCCGACGCCGGGAACGCTGGCGATCGCGTTCTCCACCATGGTCGGCAATTCGCCGGCCGCCGGACAGTTCGGCGTGGTCAGCGTCATCATGACGTCGACGCCGCGATCGTCCTTGAGGTCGACCTTGTAGATCAGGCCGAGCTCGTAGATATCGGCGGGAATTTCCGGGTCGAACACCGTCTTCAGCGCGGCCACGATCTCGCCGCCGAGCCGCTCGGTCTCCTCCGGCGGCAGCGCCGAGATGGTCTCCATATTGGCGGTCTTGATTTCGGCTGTGTCGGTCATGAAAACAATTCCCGCGCCTTGATCAGCGCCTGTGCCAGATGGTCGACTTCTTCTCTTGTATTATACATCCCAAACGACGCACGGCAGGTGGCTGTGACATTGAACCGCTCTAAAAGCGGCATCACGCAATGGGTGCCGGCGCGCACCGCAACGCCCTGCCGGTCGATCACGGTCGCGACATCGTGGGGATGGGCGCCCTTCATCTCGAACGAGATCACCGGTCCCTTGCCCTTTGCGGTGCCGATCAGGCGCAGCGAATTGATTTCGCGCAGGCGCTCCTGCGCGTAGGTCAGGAGATCGTTCTCGTGGGCGGCGATGCGCTCCTTGCCGATCGAATTGACGTAGTCGATCGCAGCCCCCAGCCCGATCGATTCCACGATCGCGGGCGTGCCGGCCTCGAATTTGTGCGGCGGGTCGCCATAGGTGACCCAGTCCCTTGCGACCTCGCGGATCATCTCGCCGCCGCCATTGTATGGCCGCATCGCAACGAGGAGATCGTGCTTGGCATAGAGCACGCCGATGCCGGTCGGGCCGTACAGCTTGTGGCCGGTGAAGACGTAGAAATCGGCGTCGATGTCCTGCACGTCGATCGCAAGATGCACGGCGGCCTGGCTGCCGTCGACCAGCACCGGAATGCCGCGCGCATGCGCGAGCTTTACCACATCCTTGACCGGCACGATGGTGCCGAGCGCGTTCGACATTTGCGTGATCGCGACCAGTTTGGTTCGCGGGCCGAGCAGCTTTTCGAATTCCTCGATCAGGAAATTACCTTCGTCATCGACCGGCGCCCATTTGATGACGGCGCCGTGACGCTCCCGGAGGAAATGCCAGGGCACGATGTTGGAATGGTGCTCCATGATCGAGAGGACGATCTCATCGCCCTCGCCGATGTTCGGCTCGCCCCAGGACGACGCCACGAGGTTGATGGCCTCGGTGGCGTTGCGGGTGAAGACGATCTCTTCGCTGCGGCCAGCGTTGAGGAATTTTGCCACCTTGGCGCGGCCGCCTTCGTAAGCTTCGGTGGCGGCATTGGCGAGGTAATGCAGCCCGCGATGCACGTTGGCGTATTCGCTTCTGTAGGCCTCGGTCATGCGATCGAGCACGGCAGTCGGCTTCTGCGCCGATGCGGCGTTGTCGAGATAGACCAGCGGCTTGCCATAGACCTTCAGGGCCAGCGCCGGGAAATCCTCCCGCACGCGGGCGACATCATAAGAGCCGTTCAGGACCGCCGGATGCATGGTCACCCCCTCGCCTCCAGCCAGCGCTGCGCCGCCGAGATCGCGAGTTCACGCAAGGTGTCGTTGGCAATGGACTCGATGGCCTCGCCGACAAACGCCTGGATCAGCAGCGCCTGGGCTTCCTTCTCGGACAGGCCGCGTGCGCGCAGGTAAAACAGCAGGCTCTCGTCCAGCGCGCCGGTGGTGGCGCCATGACCGCAGGTGACGTCGTCGGCAAAGATTTCCAGCTCGGGCTTGTTGTCGGCCTCGGCGTCGTCGGACAACAGCAGCGCGCGGGTCATCATCTTGGCGTCGGTCTTCTGCGCCTTCGGGCGCACGATGATGCGGCCCTGGAACACCGAATGGCCGCGATCGTCGACGACCGCACGGAAAACTTCGCGGCTGTCGCAACGCGGCACCGCATGATCGAGGAACAGCGTGGTGTCGGCGTGCTGGCGGCCGTTCAGCAGGTTGACGCCGTTGGTCTCGACCCGCGAGCCCTCGCCCGCGAACGCGATGGTCGCCTGATAGCGGCTGACATTCGCGCCCGAGGTCATGCCAAACGTATTGAAGTGCGCGTGTGCGCCGAGCGTGACGACGGCGGAGGAAATGTTGAAGGCGTCGCGGCCGTCCTCGACCAGGCGAACGTGGTCGAGCCGCGCATGGTTGCCGATCGAGACGATCAGGGAATCATGCGCCTGATAGGCTTTGGCGCCATCGGCAGCGATATAGCTCTCCACCAGCGTGGCGCCGGAATCCTTGCCGAGGCGAAGCATCGAGCGGGTAACCATCGCCGCCGGCGTGCCGCCGCTGGCGATATGGACGATATGCAGCGGCTCCGTCAGCACGGCGCCATCGGCGACATCGATCACCATTCCGTCCGTCATCATCGCGCTGTTGAGCGCGACCATCGGATTGGAATTGTCAGGCGCGAACAGTTGCGTGTGGAGCCCTGCATCGCCGGCTTCCAGCACCTCGCGCAGGGTGCGAATGCCAAGTCCCTTTTCGGGATCGCCGAGTTCGGACAACTTTGGCGCAAACACGCCATCCACCAGCACCAGCCGCCGCGCGCCCGCGATCGCATGCAGCTTCAATGCGGAACCGGCGCGGGTGAGCGCCGGGGCGTCGGGTGCCGGCGCGAGCGGCAGCACCTCGCGCATCAGCGCGCGCAAATCGGTATATTTCCAGTCTTCGATCCGCCGGTGCGGCAGGCCCTCGCGGGCGTAGGCGTCGAACGCCTGCCGCCGGTAATCGGCGACCTTGCCGGTACCGGCAAGCCGGTCGCGCGCGATCGCGAGAGCATCGCTCATCGCACGTCCGGTTTCGGTCTTTGCCACAACAACGTTCATGATCAAATCCGTCTGGCGTCAGGCTGCATCTTCGAACTGGGCGTAGCCGGAAGCCTCGAGTTCCAGCGCCAGTTCCTTGCCGCCGCTTTTGACGACGCGGCCCTTCGACATCACGTGCACGAAATCGGGCACGATGTAGTTGAGCAGCCGCTGGTAGTGCGTGATCACGACCATCGCCCGCTCCGGCGAGCGCAGCGCGTTGACGCCGTCGGCGGCGACCCGCAGCGCGTCGATGTCGAGGCCGGAATCCATCTCGTCGAGGATGCAGACGGCGGGTTCGAACAGCGCCATCTGCAAGATCTCGTTGCGCTTCTTCTCGCCGCCGGAAAAGCCGACATTGACGCCGCGGCGCAGCATCTCCTGCGGGATGTTCAGCCGGGCTGCGACCTCACGCACTTTCTTCAGAAAGTCCGGCGTGGAGAATTCGCTCTCGCCGCGCGCCTTGCGCTGCGCGTTCAGCGCGGTGCGCAGGAAATTCATGGTGGCGACGCCGGGAATCTCGACCGGATACTGGAACGCCAGGAACACGCCCTTGGCGGCGCGCTCATCCGGCGACATTTCCAGGAGGTCCTCGCCCCTGAACAGGATCTCGCCGCCGGTGACTTCATAACCCGGCTTGCCGGCGATGACGTGCGACAGCGTCGATTTGCCGGAGCCGTTCGGGCCCATGATCGCGTGGATCTCGCCCGGATTCACCGTGAGCGACAGCCCATGGAGGATTTCGTTATCCTCGACACGGACTTTCAGATCTTTGACTTCAAGCAACGCAGTCATTTTGTTTCCTTGTGGCCTAAAACGCCCGAATTAGAATCGGAAGACAGAGCCAGGCAAAGAAGCCTAGCGCTCCACCACCGGCAGCCAATTTGCCGAACTCGGTTACATCAGCCCATCCCGCCAAGCCGCCGATCAGAGCCGCAAATGCTCCAGCGATCGCAACAAACAAAAAGATCGCAAGTGGCGCTAACCGGACGAACGAGAGGATGTTGCTGATCATTGGCTTACCCGACTGATCCCTCCAGCGAGATCGAGATCAGCTTCTGCGCTTCCACCGCGAACTCCATCGGCAGTTGCTGCAGCACGTCCTTCACAAAGCCGTTGACGACCAAGCCGACGGCCTCTTCCTGGCTGAGCCCGCGCTGCACGCAGTAGAACAGCACGTCTTCGGAAATCTTCGACGTGGTCGCTTCGTGCTCGAACAGCGCGGATGAATTCTTCGCTTCGACATAGGGCACGGTGTGCGCGCCGCATTTGTCGCCGATCAGCAGCGAATCGCAGGCGGTGAAATTGCGCGCGCCGGTCGCCTTGCGGTGGGCGGTGACGAGGCCGCGATAGGTGTTTTGCGAGACGCCGGCGGCGATGCCCTTGGAGATGATCCGGCTCGTCGTGTTCTTGCCGAGATGAATCATCTTGGTGCCGCTATCGACCTGCTGGTGGCCGTTCGAAATCGCGATCGAGTAGAACTCGCCGCGGGAATTATCACCGCGGAGAATGCAGCTCGGATATTTCCAGGTGATCGCCGATCCCGTCTCGACCTGGGTCCAGGAGATCTTCGAATTGTTGCCGCGGCAGTCGCCGCGCTTGGTGACGAAATTGTAGATGCCGCCGATACCTTCGGAATTGCCGGGGTACCAGTTCTGTACCGTCGAATATTTGATCTCGGCGTCGTCGAGCGTGACCAGTTCGACCACGGCGGCGTGCAGCTGGTTCTCGTCGCGCTGCGGCGCGGTGCAGCCTTCGAGATAGCTGACGTAAGCGCCCTTGTCGGCGATGATCAGCGTGCGCTCGAACTGGCCGGTGTTGCGTTCATTGATGCGGAAGTAGGTCGACAGCTCCATCGGGCAGCGCACGCCCGGCGGCACGTAGACGAACGAGCCGTCGGAAAACACCGCCGAATTCAGCGTCGCGAA
The DNA here is from genome assembly GCA_900129675.1 of Bradyrhizobium erythrophlei. Classification (GTDB taxonomy): domain Bacteria; phylum Pseudomonadota; class Alphaproteobacteria; order Rhizobiales; family Xanthobacteraceae; genus Bradyrhizobium; species Bradyrhizobium erythrophlei_A. The sequence goes on from FSRD01000001.1 coordinate 7,966,677, forward strand.
ATAATTGTCCGAGGTCGGCACGACCGTGCCGAGATATTTCTTCACCAGCTCAGGGTGCTCGCGGATCGCCTCCGAGATCGGCATGAAGATCACGCCGGCCTGCTTCAGCTCCTTCTGGAAGGTGGTCGCAACCGATACCGAATCGAACACCGCGTCGACCGCGATCCTGCGCTCGCCTTCGGGGCGCACGACGCCTTCCAGCACCTCGACCTCGCGCAGGGGAATGCCGAGCTTTTCGTAGGTTTTGAGGATTTCCGGATCGATCTCGTCGAGCGAGGCGACCTGCTTCTTCGGCTTTGGCGCCGAGTAGTAATAGAGATCCTGGTAATCGATCTTGGGGTAGTTGACCCGCGCCCAGGTTGGCTCGGTCATGGTCAGCCAGCGCCGATAGGCCTCCAGACGCCATTCCAGCATCCAGGCCGGCTCGCTCTTCTTTGCGGAAATGAAACGGACGGTGTCTTCTGACAGCCCTTTGGGGGCCTTATCGGACTCGATAAGTGTCTCGAATCCATATCGATATTGATCGACGTCGATCCGCCTGACGCGGTCGACCGTCTCTTGTACGGCAGCCATTCTATCCTCCGCTCGCGGTTTCAAGGACCGCGGTGGATCAATTCCGAAAGTCTATTACGATGCTTTTGGAACGAAATCACCTGCTTAGAACCGTTCAAGCTGTGTTTCGTCGTCTCTCTCTAAGTAGGGTACTGGCGAGCTTTCGCCAAGTCTTAAGCGTCAGATCAATGTCTGTCTCTGATGTGGACCAGCCCAGACTGAGCCGCACGGCTCCCTGCGCCAGCTCGTGGCTGAGGCCCATGGCCGCCAGAACGTGAGACGGCTGAACTTTCCCCGACGAGCAGGCCGAGCCCGAGGATACCGCGATTCCGTCGAGATCGAACCCGATCACGGCGGTTTCCGCCTTCAGGCCGGGAACGGTGAACAGAGTGGTATTCGGCAACCGCTGAACGCCACCGGAGAACACGATTGTCCCGGGGGTTTGGAGCAGACCATCTTCGAGGCGGTCCCGCAGGCCCCGCAATCGAACAGCGTCCGCTTCGAGCGCCGCCATCGCGGCCCTCGTGGCCGCCCCGAACGCCGAAATGCCCGCGACATTCTCGGTGCCAGCCCGGCGACCGAGTTCCTGCCCGCCGCCGCGCAACAGCGGCTCCAGCCCCTGCACGCCATCGGCCAGAACGACCGCACCGACACCCTTGGGGCCACCGATCTTGTGCGCCGACAGCGTCACCAGGTCGGTCTTCATCGAATCGATATCGAACGGGATTTTGCCGAGCGCCTGGATCGCATCGACATGCAGCAGGCCGCCCGCCGCATGGACGATCTCGGCCGCTTCGGCGACCGGCTGCACCGCGCCGGTCTCGTTGTTGGCCAGCATCACCGATACCTGCGTCGCGGGCCCGTCTTCCAGCTTGGTACGAAGATCGCCCAAGTCCAGCACACCGGAACGTGTGACGGCAATGGTCCCGATCGCTTCCGCCGGAAACCTACCACCCGCGAGCACCGAGGCGTGCTCGATGGCCGAGACCAGCAACCTCTGCACCGGAACCCCTGCCCCCCGCCGCAAGCCCGGCGTCAGCGCCAGCGCGTTGGCCTCGGTCCCGCCTGAGGAAAACACCACGCCCTCGGGCCGGGCCGCGACGCTCGCGGCGACCGCAGCCCGTGCGTCCTCGACCAGCCGGCGCGCCTTGCGCCCCTCGGCATGCACCGAGGACGGGTTGCCGCTGATATCCCACGCGGCCGTCATCGCTGCCCTGGCTTCCGGGCGGAGCGGCGTGGTCGCATTCCAGTCAAGATAGACCCTGTCAGGCATAGAGTATGATATTACCTATTGTCGCCAAACTCGAACTCCAGCATGGCCGAGCCGCCCCATCGGCAGCCTTATCGCAGTTGGGGAATCGAGATGTCGCCTGCAATCGCAGGCTAACGCTTTGAACACGCTTTGAGATGTTCAAGAAGCTTGCTTTTTGCCCCTCGCCTCATGCTAGAACGCGGCCTCCAGTTCACCGAGCGCCGCTCGCGCATCGCCCGACGACGCCTGATCACCCTTTCCATGAGCCACTTTGTCTGCGGAGCCGCCGATGAAGTCAGCACAAATCGGTTGATTGCCGAAGGGATCAATCAAGGGATCACTGATGCCTGAAGTCATTTTCACCGGCCCCGCGGGCCGCCTCGAAGGCCGTTATCATCCGGCCAAGCAGAAGAATGCGCCGATTGCGATGGTGCTGCATCCGCACCCGCAGTTTCGCGGCAGCATGAATCATCCGATCGTCTATCAGGTCTATTACGCCTTCGCCGCGCGCGGATTTTCCGTGCTGCGTTTCAACTTCCGCGGCGTCGGCCGCAGCCAGGGATCGTTCGACCACGGCACCGGCGAATTGTCCGATGCCGCTTCCGCGCTCGATTGGGCGCAGACTATCAACCCGGAAGCACGCGCCTGCTGGGTCGCGGGCTTTTCGTTCGGCGCCTGGATCGGCATGCAACTGCTGATGCGCCGTCCCGAGGTCGAGGGTTTTATCTCGATCGCGCCCGAACCGAACCGCTACGACTTTTCGTTCCTGGCGCCCTGCCCCTCGTCGGGCCTGATCGTCCATGGCGAAAAGGACATTGTGGCGCCTGCGAAAGACGTCACCACCCTGGTCGAGAAGCTGAAGACCCAAAAGGGCATCGTGATCGACCAGCAAACCATTCCCGGCGCCAACCATTTCTTCGAAGACAAGATGGAGCCGCTGATGGAGACGGTGACCGGCTATCTCGACATGCGGCTCGCCAACGTCCGCTAGCCGCCGGTCTTGCCGTGACCGCCTTCGTCGCCCTGTTGCGTGCGGTGAATGTCGGCGGCACCGGCAAATTGCCGATGAGCGATCTGAAGGAGATGTGCGAGGCGCTGGGATTTGGCGGCGTCCGCACCTACATCGCCAGCGGCAATGTCGTGTTCACCAGCCGCAAATCCGAAGCGGCGGTGAAGTCGGCGCTGCAGGCGCGGCTTGAAGCCTATGCCGGCAAGCCGGTCGGCGTGTTGGTGCGATCCGCCGCCGAACTGCAGGCCGTACTCGGGGATAACCCGTTTCCAAAGGCGCCGGCTAACCGGACGGTCGCCGTGTTCCTCGACCATGCGCCGCCGGCCGACACGCTCGCCGCGATCCGCGGACGCAAGGACGAGCAGATCGGATTGGGCACGCGCGAGATCTACATCCACTACGGCGACGGCATGGCGAAATCGAAGCTGTTGGTGCCCGCGGCCAGGACCGGAACGGCGCGCAACATCAATACGGTCGCAGCCCTCGCCAAAATGGCCGCCGATTTGTAACCGTTACGCCGCCAGTTTCAGCATGTGCGCGTCATAGCGAACCAGGAACGCGTGCAGCAATTGCGGATAATCGGCGCCAACCGCCGACCGGACACTCGGCCGCCTGGCGAGTTCGGTTCGCCACGCGCGTACCTTCGGCGTGTCAGCGAAGATTGAAAGATCGATCAACGTGTCGAACACGTCGAAATAACGAAAGATCGGCGCGAACACGGCGTCCACCAGGCTGAAATTTTCACCGGCGAAGAACGGGCCCGATCCCAAGGCGTCTTCGACACGCGCAAATTTCGCGGCGACCGCGGCCCGTTTGCTTTCGAAGATAGCGGGATCCCCGGTGGTCTCGAGGCCCCATAACTCGCTCAGAATAGTCGAGCCGAACTCCATCCACGCCCGGTGCTGCGCACGCTGCAACGGATCCTGCGGATGCAGCTTCGCGCCACCCTGGGTGTCCTCGATGTATTCGCAGATCACGTTGCTTTCGAACAGCACCGCCTCGCCGTCGCCGGTCTCGACACGCAGCACCGGCACCTTGCCGAGCGGCGAGATCTTCAGAAACCAGTCCGGCTTGTTGGCGAGATCGATGTCGATCCGCTCGAACGGAACGCCCTTCTCGGTGAGCGCAATGACGGCGCGTTGCACATAGGGGCAAAGCTTGTGGCTGATCAACGTGAGCTTCGGCGTCATGACGATCTCCGGCACGCAAGCCCACAGGCATGCTTCAAGCGTTCGCATGCAAATTAGATGCGTTTGCATGAAATCGTCAAGGTCGATGCAATTGCATCAACAATTCTTGATCCCGGTCAGGGCCTGGCGATAATCCCGCCGGTCATCGGGATCGGCACCCCGGTGGTCGCGGGGTAACTCAGCGGCAGCCCCTTCAGGCCCCGCGCGGCCAGGAAGCCAAACGCCTGCGCCTCGATGGCGTCGGCCGACCAGCCGAGTGCATCGGCAGCCTCGACGGTTGCGGGCTGAAGCCGCTCGCGCAGCATCCGCAGCATGGTCAGGTTGCGGGCACCACCGCCGGCCACGATCCAGCTTTTCGGCGGCTTCGGCAGCAAGGGCACGATCCGGGCGATCGCCGCAGCCGTGAGGGCCGTCAACGTCGCGGCGCCATCGTCGGCACGCATCTCCGGCAGTTTGAGCGCCGCGAAATCGTTGCGATCGAGCGATTTGGGGGGTGGCAGCGCAAAGAATGGTAATTCCAGCGCGCGCGCGATCCAGGCCTCGTCGGGCCTGCCCTGCGCGGCCAGACGGCCCTCCGTGTCAAAACCCTGGTTCATCACGCGGTACATGAAATCATCGAGCAGCGCGTTGCCGGGCCCGGTGTCGCAGGCGATCAGCGTATCCGGCCCATCGATATAAGTGATGTTGGCAACGCCGCCGATATTGACCACCACGATCGGCCCTTCGCGCTGCAACGATTGGGCCAGCGCGCGGTGATAGACCGGCACGAACGGCGCGCCCTGCCCGCCCGCGGCGACGTCGGCGGCGCGGAAATCATGCATCACGGGGATATGGATCGATTTGGCGAGTGCGGCGGCGTCGCCGATCTGAACGGTCAGTTTCCGCTCCGGGCGGTGCAGCACGGTCTGGCCGTGAAAGCCGACGATATCGATGTCCGAACAGGAGATCCGGTTTTGCGCGGTAAAGGCGGCCACCGCCTCGGCATGCGCCAGCGTGACGGCCCGTTCGGCCTCGCGCAGGATGCCCGGCCGCGCATCGCGCTGCGGCAGGTCCTTGGCCTCGAACAGCGCATGGCGCAGCAGGTTGCGCTCGGTTTCGGTATAGGGCCGGTATCCGGACGGGCCGAACGCCCGCACCTGCCTGCCGTCGGTTTCAATCAAAGCGACATCGACCCCATCGAGCGAGGTGCCGCTCATCAGACCGATTGCCGTCAACATCATCCCAATAGTGCCTTCGTGACGCCTGCCCCCGACGCCCAGCTTGTGTCAAACAAGCACATCTTATAATGCCACAGCGCGTCCGGCTGCGGCAGCCTGTTTCGCTGGAGTTCCCCCACCTGTTGCAATTACCGTAAAATAAGAATGATCAGAGTCACCGACACATGACTGCATTTAAATCAGACTTTCTGAAGACCCTGCAGGAACGCGGTTTCATCCATCAATGCTCCGATTTCGAGGGGCTGGACGCACTGGCCGCGAAAGGCCAGGCCACCGCCTATGTCGGCTACGACTGCACGGCGCCCTCGCTGCACATCGGCAACTATTTGACCATGATGATGCTCCACTGGCTGCAGGAGAGCGGCAACAAGCCGATCACCCTGATGGGCGGCGGCACCACCATGGTCGGTGACCCCTCCGGCAAGGACGAATCGCGCGCGCTGCGCAGCGTCGCCGAGATCGAAGCCAACAAGGCCTCGATCCGCGGCGTGTTCGCCAAGGTGCTGCGCTACGGTTCCGGCCCCAGCGATGCGGTCATGCTCGACAATGCCGAATGGCTGACCAAGCTGAACTGGATCGAAATGCTGCGCGACATCGGCCGGCATTTCTCGGTCAACCGCATGCTGACGATGGACTCGGTGCGCCTGCGGCTCGAACGCGAGCAGGAGATGAGTTTCATCGAGTTCAACTACATGGTCTGCCAGGCTTACGACTTCGTCGAACTGTCGCGGCGCGTCGATTGCCGCTTGCAGATGGGCGGCTCCGACCAGTGGGGCAACATCGTCAATGGCGTCGATCTCGGCCGCCGCATGGGCACGCCGCAATTGTTCGCGCTGACAACGCCGCTGTTGACGACGGCCTCTGGCGACAAGATGGGCAAGACCGCCAAGGGTGCGGTCTGGCTCAACGCGGATCAGTTCAGCCCGTACGATTTCTGGCAATACTGGCGCAACGTTGAAGACGCCGACGTCGCGAAATTCCTGAAACTGTTCACGATCCTGCCGATCGGCGAGATCGCAAAGCTGGCGGCGCTGCAAGGCGGCGAGATCAACGAAGCCAAGAAGGTGCTGGCAACCGAGGCGACCGCGCTGCTGCATGGCCGCGATGCCGCCAACGCCGCCTCCGAAACCGCGCGGCAGACCTTTGAGGAAGGCGCGATCGCCGAGAACCTGCCGACGGTCGAGATTTCGACGGGCGAGCTCGAGGCCGGCATCGGCGTGCTTGCCGTCTTCGTCAAGGCGGGCCTGGTCGCATCGAACGGCGAAGCGCGCCGCCAGATCAAGGGCGGCGGCGTTCGTGTCAACGACGCCGCGGTCACCGACGAGAAGATGGCGCTGACGCCCGCGAATCTTACCCCGGAAGGCGTGATCAAACTGTCGCTCGGCAAGAAGCGTCACGTCCTGCTCAAGCCTGCATAGGCGTATTCGCGTTAGGCACTTGCTCGGGCGCGCGGAAACGCGCTCCCTGCCTGCATGGATAAAAGCACGCCGCCGGGGGATACGCTCACAAAACCGCTGAAGCCGGCGCGCGTGGCGCTCAATGTGCTGGCGCTGTGCTTCACTCTCTCCGTGCTCGGCCGCGGCCTCGGCGAGAGTTTTACGGTTTTTCTAAAACCGATCTCGGAGAATTTCGGCTGGGACCGCGCCCAGGTGGTGTCGGTCTACTCGCTGACCTGGCTCGCGGGCGGACTGATGGCGCCACTGGTCGGCCGGCTGTTCGACCGCTCGGGTCCGCGCACCGTCTATTCGCTCGGGCTGGCGCTGCTCGGCGGCGCGTTCCTGGTCGCCTCCCACGCGCAGGCGCTCTGGCAGTTCCAGCTCAGCGTCGGCCTGTGCGTCGGGATCGGCATTGCGCTGATCGGCACCGTGCCGAACTCGATCCTGCTCGCCCGCTGGTTCGGCCCGCGGCTGCCGACCGCGATGGCGGTCGTTTATTCCGCGACCGGCGCAGGGATCCTGATCCTGCTGCCGGCCTCGCAACTGCTGATCGAACGGATCGGCTGGCGCGACGCCTATCAGCTGTTCGGAACCGTGGCTCTGTTGCTGCTGTTGCCGTTGCTGATGCTGCCGTGGCGGCTGTTCGCCACCGGCTCGCCGCACATCCCCGGCAAGAGCGATGCCGGCTTCGTCGACTCGGGCTGGACGCTCAAGAGCGCGATGCGCCACCACGTCTTCTGGGCATTGTTCTCCACGTTCTTTTTCACCGCGGTCGCGATGTATGCGATCACGGCGCAAATCGTCGCCTATCTGATCGACGCCGGATTCCCGCCGTTGCAGGCCGCGACGGCCTGGGGTTTTTCAGGCGTCGTGCTGGTATTCGGCATGCTCGGTGTCTCGACGCTCGACGGCATCATCGGCCGCAGGCCATCGGTGCTGTTCAGCTACGGGGTCTCGATCGCCGGAATCATCATGCTCTGGCTGTTACAATATTATCCGAACTTCTGGCTGCTGACGGGTTTCGTCGTCTGCTTCGGCAGCATGATCGGTTCGCGCGGCCCGCTGATCACGGCAACCGCTCTTAACATCTTTCGCGGCCAGCGGGTCGGGACGATCTTCGGAACGATTTCGATCGGCAGCGGCCTTGGATCGGGGCTCGGCTCCTGGAGCGGCGGCCTGATCCACGACTGGACCCACAGCTATAATCCGCTGTTTGCATTCGCGCTTATCAACGTGGTGCTCGGATTGATCCCGTTCCTGGTGGTGCCGGCGCTGCGGCGCTAATTGTTCGGTGGCAGCTCGATTGGGTTATTCTGCTTGCCGGTATTGAACTCAAAAATCTTCCGGAGCACGCCGGGCGCCATCGCCGAAATCGGATTGACGCGCAGCAGCGGCTGGCCGGGGGTGCCGACCACTTCATAGGTCACGCCGATCAGGCCCTCATTGCTGCCGCCGCCGAGGAACAGGCCAATGACCGGAAGCTGACCGAACATGTTGTTCAGCCCGTACATCGGAACGAAGGTGCCGCTCATGCGCACCGAATTGCCGGCATAGTCGATGCTGCCTTCGATGGTGGCGCCGATGGTCGGCCCCTTGACGACGCCGTCGCGGATCGTGAGCTGCCCGCTTTGCCGGGTGAACCCCGCGCGTAACGCCGAGAACGCCACGCCGTTCTTTACGCCCACCGGTCCGCCGGCGGCGACGCGATCGAGTTCGGGCACGCCCTTGACCGTGAAGTTGCTGATATTGATCACGCCTTCCTTGGCGGTGGGTTCAACCGTGGGCGGCTCCATCGCAAGCGCGAGCTGCCCACCGATCACCTTGGAGTAGGTGTCGGTAAAGCGGAGGAACGCGCCGGCATCGTCGGTCTCCAGGACGATCACATCGCGTCCCTGTCTTTGCGCCCGGCGCAAGTCTGCCCCGACCGGCGTATCGCGCCCGACCTTGCCGTTCAACGTAAAGCTCTTGATCACGCCGCTGCGCCGCGACATCTTGGCATCGACGCTGCGCAGCGCTTCGCCGTTGAAGCCGGCGACCGCACCAAGCTTGAGATCGACATCGATGTCGATGTTTTTGGTCTTGCTCTTGGGGTCGGCTTCCCTGCCCGAGATCGCCGATTTGAGGAAGCCGCGACCGTCAAACACGTCACCGCGCATGATGACCTTGACGACGCCGTCGGCGCCACGTTCGGCTTTGAGCGAGGTCTTGTCGCCTTCCGAGGGCGCATAGGTCGGGAAGTTCGAATTGAGGAGATCGCCGTTCTGGTCGACTTCCAGCGATCCCTTGATCGAGGCGCCGCTGCCATCGATGACGATATCCTGGAACAGGGTCGATTGCGGTTTCTGCACCACGTTGAAGGTCGCTTTCCCCGACTTGCCGGGCACCTTGACCCAACCCGGCAGGATGTTGTCGAGCCTCAGCGAGGTGAGGTCGGCCTCGACGCCGAGCTTGCTGTCGTGATCGCTGCTGCCGCTGATCTTGCCGATCACCTTGACCGGGATGGCGCCGCTGATGGCCGGCCCGAGGTCGAGCCCAAGTCGCGCGCGGCTCGCATCGTCGAGCGTCGCCTGCAGTTTGACATCTGCGTCGCCCTCGCTCGGCTTGCGATAATCCAGCGCGGCCGGTTGCCCGTTGATCTTGACGTCGCCCTTGACCTGATAGCCGGCGTTGTTGGCCAGGACCTTCAACGTGCTGGCCTCGAGCTTCTGGTTCATCACGAGCTTGTCGGCGGCAAACCCGCCGAGATCGGCGCTGACCGTGTAGGTGGTGTCGGCCTTGGTCAACTCGCGCTTGACCGGCAGGCCAAGCGTGACGATTGCGGAAACCGTTCCCTTGCTCGAATTGGGGTCGATCAGGGTGCCGGAGAATTCGCTGAGGCGGTCGGAGGCGAGAATTTCAGCCGCGGCCGGAACGGTGCCGTCGATCTTGAACTTCACTTTTGCCGGTGCGGGCTTCGGCGCCATGTCGGGCACTTCGAAGGTGAAATCGGAAATCATCAGCTTGCGCCCGGCCGGCGTATCGGCCGTGCCCTGCCCGATCGTCACCGTCGCGGTGCGCCCGGTCACCCGCGCCTTCAAATCGGCATCGCGGACCGACGGCATTTCGTCGACCGGCCGCAACGTGACGCCTGACGCCACGATGTTGACGGCGAGACCGTCGTCCGGGATCGGGGGACCTTTGCGCGAAAGGTTTCGCACCGGCGAATTGACGCCGACGTCGATGCGCTGGAGCGTGCCGCGGTCGATCCGATCGATCACCCATTCGCGCACCTCGGGCACGATCAGGATCGGCCACATCCGCTTCAGGGCGGAGGCAGACATCGGCGTTCCCGCAAACCCAAGCTGCAGGCGCGGCTCGCCCGAATAATCTATACTGCCGGTCCCGGCGACGCCGATCTCCCCATTGCTGATATCGGCCTGGGTCAGCAACACGCGCTTCTTGTCGGTGTCGAAGCGCAGCCCGATCGCAATGCGGTTGAAGATCAGCGGCTGTTCGTTGTCGTTGCCGGCAAGCACGATGGTGCCGCCGGAGAAGCCGGCCTGCCAATCGGTGACGCTGTCGTTCGGCGGCTCGAGATGGGCGAGCAGCGTGATCCGGTTCGAACCGGAAATGATCTTGAAGGGAGCCACCAGCACCCGCCGTCCGGAATCCCATTCGACGTTCATTTCCGCCGAGTCGATCACCATCGGATAATCGGGCGTATCGCTGTCGATGATGTGGCCCGCGCCCGCAATGATCTTGCCGCGGAAATAGGTCGGCAAACCGTCGCGGCCCAGTTCGCCCTTCATCTCGCCGGAGAGCGGCAAATCCGCGCTGTAGGTGACGTCCTTCAGCCGCATCGCCAGCAGGATATTGGCGCTCGGCAGCTTGTCGGCGCGCAAATCGACCGATCGCACGCCGTTGGCCTGGGGCCCCACCAGCACCCGCAGTGACCAAGGACTGGCGCCTTCTTCGCCAAGGCTCAGCGCCACCCCGCCGCCGCTCGGCCGGCGCAGGCTGAGGCTGATATTGTCAAAGGTCCATTTGTTGCCGCGCTGCTGATCGTCGACGACAAGGTTGCCGTTCTTCAAGCCGATTTCGTTGAGGTTCTGTCCGTCGAGGCCGGTCAGGCTGAGGCTGTCGAGCCAATCGAGCCCAGCCAGCAGCCCGTTTTGCGTGGTGTCGGGAGTGGCGGCCGCCGCGCCGGACGGCGCATTGGGCGATGCGGCACCGGGCGCAAGCGAGCCTGGGGTCTGGCGCGGGAATGTCGGCGCGATTCCCGCCTCCCGCTTTGAGGCGACGCCGGTGGCCAGCGGTTTTGCGGTGTCGCCGGCGGACACCGTCACCTGGCCGTCCGGCGTGATCCGCACCGCGAGTTCGGCATCCACCAGATTGAGGCTCTCGGCGCGCAGCCGTCCCATCAGCAGCGCGGTGCCCGACAGTCGCACTTCGGCTTTTGGCGCGCTCGCGACGATGGCGTGGTCACGGTCCCGGACGACGATGTCGCGGATACGCACCGCGATCCGGATTTTGCCCGCACGCTCGATCTGCGTACCGCCGACCTCGACCGTATTGCCGTGACCGATATTTTCCTCGATCGCCGCCGCCAGCCAGGGCGTCGCCACGTCGAGATTGATGGGTCCTGCTCCGAGCCGCCACCACAGCCCGCCGAAGCAACCGCCGAAGATCACGGCCAACACCGCGATCACGACCGCCAGGCGTTTGACCCAGCGCTCGCCGCGGATCCGTCGCCGCACCGCCGAGATGCTGTCGCCGAACCGGTGCAAGCCTGAATCGGAGCGGGATAATAGCCGTCGCGCGCGGTGACACGCAGCCTCGTCGTGGTCCTGATCCCAGCCGGCCTCGTCATCCCATTGGGAGACATTGCCCTCAGCACGTGGATTCGACCCTTGGGGCGAAGTATTCCTAGCCATTGCCTCTCGGTGCTGGCGCAGAGGTTGATCGCCGCCAAGGGCGCGCCCGTCGATCTCTCTCGAGCGCTCCTGTGCCGGCATCGCTGCCAATCCTCGATTAATACTGTTACTCGTCCTCGGGCCCAAGAACTCAATCAACGATGCGATCAAGGGCCTCTTCAACGAGCGGACGGGTGGTGCGTCGAATTTCTTGTAACCATACTCCGAGATCATCAAACGTGCCCAGCGATCGGAGCGAATCCGGGCGTCCGGGACGAGACCCGCATTACCCTATTGGTTGATCCGCGGAAAGCGACGAAAGGAAGGCGTATGTCCAAGAAAACGCGCAAGAAATCCTCCACGAAACCGTCCAAGACGATCGCCAGGAAGGCCGCCCAAAAAGCGACCACGGCCAAGGCTGGCCGCGGCGGCTCAAAGGCGCCGGCCAAGAAGCCCGCGGCAAAAGCCGGCACGGCGGTGGCAAAGAAATCACGCAAACCCGCTAACAGCGCTTCGGCAAAAGCCTCGCACACGCCGGCGTCGAAACCGTTAAAATCCGAGCAATCCGCTTCACCAAAATTGGCCGTGGAGGGCGCGAAGGCTCCCGCCTTCCACTTGCCCCGCGACGGCGGCGATTATGTCTCGCTCGCGGACTATGCCGGCAAGAAACTGGTGCTGTTTTTCTATCCCCGCGCGGACACGCCGGGCTGTACCCGGGAGGCGATCGACTTCACCCGGTTGAAGGGCGCCTTTGCCGAATGCGGGACTGAGGTCCTGGGCGTCTCGGCTGACACCGTCAAGACACAAGAGTCCTTTAAAAACAAACATGAACTCTCCATTCCGCTCATTTCAGATGAGCAACATGAAATGCTGGAGGCCTATGGTGCTTGGGGCGAAAAATCCATGTATGGCAGGACCTTCCTTGGAATACTTCGGACCACGGTTCTGATCGGCGCGGATGGCCGGATTACCCGGATCTGGCGCAACGTTCGGGTCGACGGCCATGCCGATGAAGTTTTGGCGGCGGCCCTAGCCCTTTAGGCGTGTTCCTGGACGGGTTCCCTGAGGTGAGCCGTTATCCACGTCACTTGAAAACGCTTCAATTCACAGGGTTCCATTTCCGAAAAATTAACCATGAGGGGGTCAAATCGGCGTGCAGAATTAAGCCGTACGGAGCTCCTGTCCGACCGGCGCGGGAGTGCCGATGTCGTACCGTTCCGGTCATCATTCCGAATATCACCAGCACCATCACCACCCCCAGGACCATGGCCGGGTGCCCCCTCGCCGCGCGGTGGCGCACGCCGCGTCCGCCGTCTCGGTCCAGGAGCGCAACGGTTACGCCATCGTCCACGCCGGCAAGCAGGTCCGATTCGGCCCGGTCGTGTTCTGGATCGTGGTCGGCACGGTGACTGTACTCGGCATTTGGTCGGCGGCAACCGCGACCTATTTTGCGTTTCGCGACGACGTCTTGACGCGGTTGATCGCCCGTCAGGCCGAAATGCAATACGCCTACGAAGACCGGATCGCCGAATTACGCGCCAAGGTCGACCGCACCACCAGCCGGCAATTGCTCGATCAGGAACAGTTCGACCAGAAGCTCGACCAGATCATGCGCCGCCAGACCGCGCTGGAGTCCCGCGCCACCGCCTTGGGCGCCATGCCTGATGCCATGGTGACCGGATCGATCCGGCCGTCGGCGCGCGGCGCCACCAACGATACCTCATCGACGGCGACGCCAAAGCCCTCCCCGATCAGCGACACCGTGATCTTCGTCGCGCCGCCAGATCGCGAGGCGCGACTGGAATCCCGCGCGCCGCTGATTGCCAGCCCGCAGCCGAACCAGTTCGCGAAAGTTCAGGGCGGCGTCGACAACGTCCTCGTCCGCCTGCAGACCTCGCTTGATCAGGTCGAGCGGCGCCAGATCGCAGCGCTGAGCTCGGTCGAAGACGGCATGGAATCGAAAGTGCGCCGGATGCGCGGGGTCATCACCGATCTCGGCCTCGACATGGCGCAGCTGGAGGCCGCAACGCCGCGCGCCGGCGTCGGTGGTCCCTTCGTTCCGGTCAAACTTACGGCCAACGCCGGGCCCTTCGAGCGCCAGCTTTACCAGATCAACGTCACCCGCGCCCAGGTCGATCGCCTCAACCGGACGCTGGCGCTCGTGCCCTATCGCAAGCCCGTCGTCGGCGAGGTCGAATTCACCTCCGGCTTCGGCGTCCGCAGCGATCCCTTCCTCGGCCGGCCCGCCATGCACACCGGCCTCGATTTCCGCGCCGCCATGGGCGATCCCGTGCGCGCGACCGCGAACGGCAAGGTGGTCTCGTCGGGATGGGCGGGCGGCTACGGCCGCATGGTCGAAATCGACCACGGCAACGGGCTGTCGACCCGCTACGGCCATCTGTCGCAGATCAACGTCAAGGTCGGCGACCTCATCAAGATCGGACAGGTGATCGGCGAGGTTGGCTCGACCGGCCGCTCCACCGGCCCGCACCTGCACTATGAAACACGGATCGACGGCGACGCGGTCGATCCGCAAAAGTTTTTGCGCGCCGGCGTGCGGCTCAGCGCGGGCTAGATCCGAAAACGCCGGGCTGGCTTACCGCGTGGCGTCGTGGCCGACCTCGCCGGTGATCACGTCGCCGAACAACTCCCAGGCCTCGCCGTTGAATTTCATCAACTGCATCTGCTCGATCGGAAAGTAGTCGTCCGGCGAGGTGTTGATCATGATGCCCGGCAGCATCAGCTCGGAATGGAAATTCTTCAGGTTCGCCGCCTGCTTCATGACGTTATCGCGCGTGAGATTGTCGCCGCACTGCTTGAGAACCTGCACCATCGCCTCCGACTCCACATAGCCATAGAGGTTGTTGGCGTTGGTCTTGTCGCCGTCGGGATAATATTTATCCATGAACGCCCGCCACTTCAGGACAGCCGGATCTTTATTCCAGGTCGGGTCGGTCGGATCCTTCAGATAGGCCGTCGAGATAATTCCCTTGGAGTATTCGAGACCCGCCGGCTTCAACACCGAGGCGACCGAGGTCGCGGTATTGGCGAGGAAGAATTTCGGCTTCCAGCCGAGTTCGCCGACTTTGCGGATCGCCTGCGCCGACCCCTTTGGAGCGGCCCAGGAGAAGAAGATATCGGCGCCGGAATCGTGCAGCGCGACGATCTGCGAATCGATCGAGGGATCGCTGACCTCATAGGACTTGTCGGCGATGATCATGTTGATCTTGTCGCCGAGCCCGTCCTTCAGCCCCTTGAACTGGTCCTTGCCGGCGTCGTCGTTCTGCCAGAACACCGCGATCTTGCTGTTGGGGAAATGATCGATGATGTATTTCGCGTAGATCCGCCCCTCGCTCTGGTAGTTGGGCTGAAAACCCATGGTCCAGGGAAAGTTTTTGGGATCGCCGAATTTGGTGCCGCCGGAGGCGACAAAGAGTTGCGGCACCTTCTTGGCGTTCATGTATTTCATGATCGCCGAATTGGACGGCGTGCCCAGCGGTTGGAAGATCAGCAGGACCTCGTCGCTTTCCACCAGTTTGCGCGCCTGCTCGATCGCTTTCGGCGGGCTGTAGGCGTCGTCATAGGTGATGAAATTGATCTTGCGGCCGCCTATTCCGCCCTCCGCGTTGATCATCTTGAAGAAGGCTTCCTCGGTCTTGCCGATCACGCCGTAGGACGAGGCGGGTCCGCTATAGGGCATGATATTGCCGATCCTGATCTCGGTGTCGCTGGCGCCGGAATCATATTTCTTCTGCGCGCTGGCCGCGGTCGCGATCAGCGCGGCGGCCGCGAAAGCGATGACGTCGGCTAAATGTCTCGGACGTCCCAGCATCGTTCTCTCCCGATTTTTCGTACTTATTTTGCGCCAAGTTTCGCAAGTCGCGCGGGTGCTGGCAAGCATCGACTTATTTCGCCCGGCGAAACGGCATTGTTGCCCGTCGCCAAGTGTGATTGATGCTCTGGGGAATCCTAACCATTCCATGGCGGTCGGAATTGAAAAGTCGAATTGTTCCCCGACATCCCCGGCTCGGAGCTGCCGGGTTTCACTTCGCGCGCTGGCTAGCACAGCGAACAATGGGCCCCGCTGGTTTTCATCAGCTCGGCTCGAAATTCGCCGACCACCGGTTGGCGCGCGTGCGCGAAAAACTTCGCCGCGGCGAGACCGTGTTCCTTGCCGGCCTTGGGCTTGCAGGCACGCACAATTCCGGTGTGGCGCTGGTCGCAGTGACGCAAGCGAACGGCCCGCGCCTGATCGTCAACAACGAAGAAGAGCGCTTCTCCGGCAACAAACACACCACGGAATATCCGCATCAATCGATCGAGGCGATGGTTGCGACGCTCCGCGCCGCCGGCCGCGACATCGGTGATATCGACGCGTGGCTCACGAGCTGGGATTATCCCTCGCTTGCAGGCACCCTGACGCGCTCGATGGTGGAGGAAATACCGCAAAGCCTCAACCTGGCGCGCGTCAGCGACGCATCGGCTTTCGACCGCCGCCGCCTCGAGCAGATGACGCGTTCGCCCAAAATCCTGGCGCGGCAGCTCAGGCTGGCCAAGCCGCTGCCGCTGATCTGCATGCCGCATCACGGCAATCATGCCTGGTTTTCATTTGCGGCCTCGCCGTTTGCCGATGACGGGGAACCGGTTGCCGTCGCCGTGCTGGACGGCACCGGGGACGTCGGCTCAATCTCGCTTTACGTCGTCGAGAAGGGCGAGATGCGGCAGCTCTATTGCAACGACAGCATGTTCGATTCACTCGGCATGTTCTACAGCGTGATCTCGTCGACACAGGGCGGCTGGACATGGCTTTCCAGCGAAGGCCGGTATATGGGTGCCGCAGCTTGGGGCGACATGAACCGTGCCAGCAATCCCTATTACGCACGGCTGAAAGACGTCCTGCATCTCGGCAGCAACGGCGAGGTGAGGCTCAATCGCGCCATGGCGAACTGGCACTGCGAACCCGACATCAATCCCTACAAGTCGCCGCTGATCGATATTCTCGGCGAACCGCTCAAACCCGAACAGCTCTGGAATCCCGACGCGATGCTTCGCGTCGAAGACATCCAGCATCGTCCCGACACCAGGGATCGCCTCGACAAGGCGGCGGCGACCCAATTGGTCTTTGAAGACGCGATCATCCATGTCGTCGATCACCTGTTGCGCATCACGGGCGCGAACCGGCTGGTGCTGACCGGCGGCGTGGCGCTCAATGCCATCGGCAATATGCGGTTGCTCGAGCATTTCGATCAGGCATGGTTTGCCGAGGCGCAGCAGCGCGACGCCCGCCTGCATCTGTGGGTGCCGCCGGTGCCCGGCGATGCCGGCGTGACCATCGGCGCGGCCTGGCTGTTTGCGCATCTCGCCGGCGCGCCGCGCGGTGCGCCGATGACGCATGCCTTCTACTGCGGTCTGCCGCCGTCGCAGGCGGACATCACGGCGGCGCTGAAAGCCGACGACATCGTCTCGCAACGCGTTGGCGATATCTCGACGCAAGATGGCCGCGATGACATCGCCGATCTGATGGCATTCATCGTCGCGCAGAGCGGCGTGATCGCGCTGTATCAGGGCGCGGCCGAGACCGGCCCGCGCGCGCTCGGCCATCGCTCGATCCTGGCCAACCCCTGCGACCCCGATGCGCGCAAGCGGCTCAACGAGCGGGTCAAATACCGCGAAGCGATCCGGCCGCTGGCGCCGATGGCGACGCTGGAAGCCGCCCAACACTATTTCGATCTGCTGCCGGGCGCCGCGGACGCCGATTACAACGCCTACAATTACATGGTGCTGACCGCGCAATCGAAACCGCATGCGCGCGACAAAATCCCGGCGGTCATTCATGCCGACGGCACCGGTCGGATCCAGATCGTGCGCGCCGATGACGATGCCCTCACCCACGCTTACTTGAAGGCGCTCGGCCGTCACATCGGCGTCGAGATGTCGGTCAACACCTCCTTCAATGTCGCGGGTCCGATCGCGCAGACGCCGAACCAGGCGATTGATACCCTGCGCCGGTCGAAAGGCCTCGATGTCGTGCTATTGGTCGCAGACAACGGCGCGGTCCACGCGGCCTGGCACGGCGGCGAGCGCGACAGCGGCCGGTTTACCGGCTGGCTCGCGGAATGGAAAAGCCGCCCAAAGTGAGGAGACGATCGCCGGTAAGGTTGACGCGTTAGCTTAACCGGCGACTTCGATTGCGCCGTGACGGCGACGCGCTATCGTAGGCCACTGGATATTTTCATCATCCGGACTCGCATTAGCCAAGTGAACTTAGCCAAGTGAACGCGCGATGCACGCCGAAAGCCAGGAACAGTTCCGAATATTGAACCTCAGTCCGAAGCCTGCCTGGGCCGAGGTCTGGCATCTCTGGAAAATCGTCTTTCCGCGGCGATCCATCACCGGACGATTGCTGACCGGCCGGGTCTGGCGGCGCTTCGACGGCCGCCGCTGGATCTACAAGAAGTTCACCGCATATTCGCGCTGAGCTTGAGGAACGCGACCACACGCCGATCGATCAGCAGCATCACCAGCATGGCATTGGTCGCGCCGGAACGCCGCAGGATCTGAAAAACACGGTGTAGGCGAGCGCGGTCGCCCCCCGATTCACGCGTTCGCGATGCGCCTATTTCGGCCGCGACACGATCTCGATCATCCTGCCTTCGTCGTCGTCGGGCATCTGCCCCTTCGCGCGGGCATAGGCTTCGACGGCAGCACGTCCGAGCAGCGGCGCCTCTGCCAGCAGGGCCTCGGCCAGTTTCACCGCATAGGCCGCGTCCTTGTGGCGAAGCGCAGCCGTGAACGACGCGCCCGAAAAATCGCGTGCCACCATGCGCCTGGAGTGACGGATCACCTGCGGGCTGGCCACCGCGCCGGTTGCCATCGCTTCCGCCACCAGCTTCATGTCGAGCCCGGCCTGCTCGGCCATCGCAATGCCTTCGGCGAGGCTTGCGATCTGCACCGCGCCCATCAGGTTGTTGATCAGCTTGTAGACGGTCCCGCTGCCCACGGCGCCGAAGTGCCGGATCACGTTGCCGATCGGCGCGAGGTAAGGCTTTGCGGAATCGAGATCGGCGGTATCAGCGCCGACGAGCAACGTCAGCTTTCCGGTAGCCGCCGCGTCCGGCAGGCCCGTGACGGGACAATCGATATAGACCAGACCGCGGCCGCGCAGTTCGCGCGCCATATCAAGCGCATGCTGGTACGACACGGTCGAACATTCGATCGCGAGCGTGCCTGCCTTCATCGTCGCGGCCGCGCCGTCCCTGGTCAGCCAGACCGCTCGCGACGCCTCGTCATCGGCGACCATGGTCACGACGGCGTCGGCATCGATTGCGGCGTCCTCCGGCGAGGTCGCCCATTGCGCGCCGCGGGCGATCAGATCTTCCGCCTTGGCCTTGCTGCGATTCCACACCGCGACGGTGAAGCCGGCGTCGAGATAACGGCCGGCCATGCCGTGGCCCATGCGTCCAAGACCGATGAAAGCAACGCGCGTCATGCGCTAATCCACATCCTCGACCGCGCCGGGCGCGGTGCCGAACGCGCGTTGCGCCAGGGTCGCGGCCATGAATTCATCGAGGTCGCCGTCGAGCACGCCCGACGTATCCGACGTCTGCACCCCGGTGCGCAGATCCTTCACCATCTGATAGGGCTGCAGCACGTAGGAGCGGATCTGGTGACCCCAGCCGATGTCGGTTTTGGCCGCCTGATCGGCGGCGGCCTGTTCTTCGCGCTTCTTCAGCTCGATCTCATAGAGCCGCGCGCGCAACATATCCCAGGCCTGTGCCCTGTTCTTGTGCTGCGAGCGGCCGGCCTGGCAGACCACCGCGACGCCGGTCGGGATATGCGTGAGCCGCACCGCGGACTCGGTCTTGTTGACGTGCTGGCCGCCGGCGCCGCCCGAACGCATGGTGTCGGTGCGCACGTCGGACTCGGCGATATCGATCTTGATGCTGTTGTCGACCACCGGAAAGATCGCCACGCTCGAAAACGAGGTGTGCCGGCGCGCGTTGGAATCGAACGGCGATATCCGCACCAGCCGGTGCACTCCGGCTTCGGTCTTCAGCCAGCCATAGGCATTATGGCCCGAGATCTGGATGGTGGCGGATTTGATGCCGGCTTCTTCGCCCTGGGTTTCCTCCAGATATTCGATCTTGAAGCCGTGCTTCTCGGCCCAGCGCGTGTACATGCGCAGCAGCATCGAAGCCCAGTCCTGGCTTTCGGTGCCGCCGGCGCCGGCATGCACTTCCAGATAGGAATCGAACCGGTCGGCCTCACCGCCAAGCAGCGCTTCCAGCTCGCGGCGGGCGACTTCCTTCTTGAGCGCCTTCAGGGCGGCCTCGGCTTCGGCCACCACGCCCTCGTCGTTCTCGGCCTCGCCGAGCTCGATCATCCCGATATTGTCCTCGAGCTCGCGCTCGACCTTGCCGATGCCGGAAAGCGCATCCTCCAGCGAGGTGCGCTCCTGCATCAGCTTCTGGGCCTTCTGGGGATCGTTCCAGAGATTGGGATCTTCGGCGAGCTTGTTCAGCTCGGCCAGACGCGCCGTGGATGCATCGACGTCAAAGATGCCTCCTCAGCAGCCCGACCGACTGCTTGATCTCTTCAACAAGGCGTTCGACTTCGGCGCGCATGGTGGTCTCTGATCTGCGGCACAAGCCGCCGGTTCGATTGTGCGAGGGATGTAGCGGCGGTAGCCGCAAAGCGCAATCGGCTAATACAATCCGCCGGTTCCGGGACGCATGATATTGCCGGCATCCGGCGTCTGCGCCGCCGGGATGCGGCCATCCGCGTCGGCTACTCCAATGACGGAGTAATTATCCGGCGGCGCCGTACCCGGCTTGAAGGCCTCCAGAATGGTCCGGCCGCCGTCGCCGGGACCGGCGCGCATGCCGGTCTTGGCATCGACGCGGACCAGCTTGATGCCGGCGGGGACCTTGAACGGGATCGCCGGCTTGTCGGCGAGCGCGAGCTTGAGGAAGTCGCGGGCGATCGGCGCGGCCAGATGGCCGCCGGTGGCTGCGTTGCCGTGGCCGAGCGGACGCGGCTTGTCGAAGCCGAGATAGATGCCGACGACGATATCCGGCGAGAACCCGACGAACCAGGCATCCCGCGCCTCGTTGGTGGTGCCGGTCTTGCCGGCGATCGGCTTGCCGACCTCCTTCACCACCGTCGCCGTACCGCCCTGCACCACACCTTCCAGCATCGAGGTGATCTGGTAGGCGGTCATCGGGTCGAGCACCTGCTCGCGGCGGTCGACGAGCTGCGGCTCGGGCTGATTCTTCCAGCCGCCGGGCGCGTCGCAGCCACGGCATTCACGGGCGTCGTGCTTGAATATCGTGTGTCCGTAACGGTCCTGGATCCGATCGATCAAGGTCGGCTTCACGCGACGGCCGCCATTGGCGAACATCGAATAGGCGGTGACCATCCGCATGACGGTGGTCTCGCCGGCGCCGAGCGCATAGGATAGATAATTCGGCAGTTCGTCGTAGACCCCGAAGCGCCTGGCGTATTCGCCGATCAGGGGCATGCCGATGTCCTGGGCCAGCCGCACGGTGACGGTGTTGAGCGACAATCGCAACGCATTGCGCAGCGTGGTCGGGCCCTGGTATTTGCCGGACGAAAAATTCTCCGGGCGCCAGACGCCGGCGCCCTGCCCCTGGTCGATTTCGATCGGCGCGTCGACCACGACGGTCGAGGGCGTGTAGCCATTATCGAGCGCCGACGAATACACGATCGGCTTGAACGACGAACCCGGCTGCCGATAGGCCTGGGTCGCGCGGTTGAACTGGCTCTGGTCGAACGAGAACCCGCCGACCATCGCCAGCACGCGGCCGGTCCAGGGGTCCATCACCACCATCGCGCCGGACACTTCCGGCAATTGCCGCAACCGGTATTGTCCTTCGACCGGATTGCCATCCTTTCCGAACAGCGGATCGGCATAGATCACGTCGCCCGGCGCAAGCACTTGCGACACCGCCGTCGGTGTCCTGCCCTTCGCAGGTCCTGACGCGGCCTTGGCCCATCGCACGCCATCGAGGGTGATGATGCCGGTCTGCCGCCCCTTGGCAACGGCCCCACCCAGTTCACGGCCGGGCTGAAAGCCAATCCGTGCCGACTGATCGCTGGTTTCCAGAACCACCGCCATCCGCCAGGGCGAGATGTCCGCGAGCGATTTGACGTCGGCAAGCTTGACGCCCCAATCGCCTGCAATGTCGAGTTTGCTGACCGCACCGCGCCAACCCTGCGCCTCGTCATAGGTGACGATGCCGGCGGCCATGGTCTTGCGCGCCATCACTTGAATCTTCGGATCGAGCGTGGCCCTGACCGACAGCCCGCCCTCATAGAGTTTCTTCTCGCCGTAGCGCTCGAAGATGTCGCGGCGGACTTCCTCGGCAAAATACTCGCCGGCAAAAATATGAGCGCCGTTGGCCCGGTTGGTCACCGTCAGCGGATCCTTGCGGGCCTTGTCGGCGTCGGCCTGCTTGATCCAGCCGTTTTCCAGCAGACGATCAACGACGTAGTTGCGGCGTTCGATCGCGCGATCGCGGTTCCGCACCGGATGCAGCGCCGCGGGCGCCTTCGGCAGCGCCGCCAGATAGGACGCCTCCGCGACCGTGAGTTCGTTGACCGACTTGTCGAAATAGACCAGCGACGCGGCGGCGATGCCGTAGGCGCCGAGGCCGAGATAGATTTCGTTGAGATAGAGTTCGAGGATGCGGTCCTTTGAATACGCACGCTCGATGCGCATCGCCAGCAGGGCTTCCTTGATCTTGCGGGCGAACGACACCTCGTTGGTCAAAAGGAAGTTCTTGGCGACCTGCTGGGTAATGGTGGAGGCACCCTGCGGCCGGCGGTTGGAACCGTAATTCTGCGCGTACAACACCGCCGCGCGCGCCATGCCGGAAAAGTCGATGCCACCATGCTCGTAGAAGTTCTTGTCCTCCGCCGCCAGGAACGCGTTGATGACGAGTTTTGGGACAGCCTGGATCGGCAGATAGAGCCGACGCTCCTTGGAATACTCGCCGAGCAGCGCACCGTCCGACGCATGTACGCGCGTCATCACCGGCGGCTCATAATCCTGAAGCTGCGAATAGTCCGGCAAATCCTTGGAAAAATGCCAGATTGCGCCCGCCACGCCGGCGACGCCGACCAGGAACACCACGGTTCCGGCCGCGAACAGGAAACCCAAGAACCGCACGAGCAAGCGCATTACCGAAGTTCCGTTCCAACCCTTGCGCCGCAATTCCGCGGCGTCTGCCCTAGCGCGAAAGCCCTGCCCGGCAACCCACCGCAGCACTGGCCGATAATACATGAGCCGACGGATAATAATATTGGCCGATTCCGAAGGCCCGGCGGTGGTTTTCTATACCGTTGCCGCTGTGGCCAAACTAGGGCTTCCGGCATTGGGCCGCTCTCTTTTCATTTCATTTGGCCGGTCCAGCGATTGCCAGAGGTTTGGCGAAAAATGTGTCAATCGCCTGGGCCATCGATCCGACCGTCCTGGTCCGCCAGTTCTCCGACACCAGATGTTCGAGATCGCCCTTGTTCGAGACATAACCGAGTTCGACCAGGACCGACGGCACATCGGGAGCCTTCAGGACCCGGAAGCCTGCGGATTTCAGCGGGTGCTTGTGCATCCGCACCGTGCTCTTCATTTCGCCCATTAACGTGCGCGCGAACCGGTTCGAGAAGGTCTTGGTTTCACGCTGCGCCAGATCGATCAGGATGTCGGCGACTTCGGTCGGCTCGTCCGACAGGTTCACCCCGCCGATCGCGTCGGATTTGTTCTCCGCCTCCGCCAGCCGTTCCGCTTCGGCGTCGGAGGCTTTGTCGGACAAAGTATAGATCGTGGCGCCCTGTGCGTCGCCCTCGCGACGCGGAAGTGCGTCGGCGTGAATCGACACAAACAGCGCCGCCGACTGGTTGCGCGCAACCTTGACGCGGTCGTTCAGCGGAATGAACGTGTCGTCGGTGCGCGTCATGATAACGCGATATTTGCCTGATTTCTCGATCCGGTCGCGCAGCGCCAGGCCAAATCCCAGCACCAGGTTCTTTTCGCTTTCGCCACTCGACTGGGTGCCGTTGTCGATGCCGCCATGGCCGGGATCGATCACGATCAGCGGGCGCGAATCGGGCGTGGCGGCGGGCTTCGTTGCCGCCGTCGCCTCCGGTGGGACCACAGCGGCATGGGCATCCGCGATTGCAGGTCGCAGTTCGGGGGGCGCAAGGGTCTGGACGAAGGCGGTCCGGTCCACCTCTTCCAGTTCCAGCACCAGCCGCGGCGGCTGGTCGTTGGCCGCCTCCAGCATGGTGGAATCGGTGATTTTCGCAGGGCCTGTGAGATCGAAAACGATTCGCGAGCCGCCCGGCATCACCAGGCCGTAGCGGAACGCCTTGACCAGCCCCCGGCCCGCGGTTCCGGTCCCGGCTGCGAGCTGGAAGGTGACCTGCGGGATATCGACGACCACGCGATACGGATCGGCCAGCGTAAAGGCCCGAAACTGGATGGTCTTGTCGAGATCAAGGACAAAACGGGTCCGTTTGCTGTCGCCGGCCAAGCGGGCCTCCGAGGCGACGGGAAAACTCGATGCCACGGCAGGCCCGGCCGGAGCCGGGTTCGGCGCGGGAGCCTCAGCCGCGCTTGGGGCGATCGCCGGCGCGCACAGCAATGCTGCGACGCACAACAGGCCGCATCCCAGCAAAATACGTTGATTTGCGCGGCTCGCCAACGATTCCGTGCCTCCGAGCAGACCCATTACCGGATTAGAACCGCAGGGTTAATTGATCCTTAACGCGCGGGCGGCGAAAAGGTGCGAGTGTTGCCGGGCTGCGACGCTTCCCTTGCACGTGCGGCCCAATCCACGTATGTACGGGGGGCTGACGGCTAATACTCCCGGTTGTGTCGCGTTCAGCCTCCCGGTGCAGCGCCGGAACCTTCGAAGCCGAAGATTCCTGCGTCTTTCCCGATCCCTCCACAGCCAGCGCTGCGCGCGGCTGCCAAGGAGTGACGGTTTCGAGCCCGAGTGGCGTCCGGTCCCAGGCACACTCTCGCCCCAGGGACGGTTTAAGACACGGCAGAACTGATTATCCGGACCCCGAAAAGGTCCGATATGCGATGGCCGGCGGGCGCTTTGGCGCCGCGCCGGGGCCTTCAGCGATTAACAAGGCGGTACTCTTTCGCCGCCAACATGTTCAGACGGGCCGACGCTTGATGCGCCAGACTGTGTTGCCGACCAAGATCCACGGAACGATCGCACTTCCGCGAGGCGAAAGCCTCGCACGTCGTGTCGCTCCGGGACCCCGTTCGGCGTGGCGCCCAGGTTTGCGTTTTGGCCTTCCCCTCACCCCCGAATCAGGTGGACCGTCGCGTCACCGGGCCGCGCATCACGCGCGCGCCTTGCATCGCGCCCGCCGCCGTCAAGAGCCCCAAAATGCCCAACAAGATGTTGATCGATGCCACCCACCCGGAAGAGACCCGGGTCGTCGTGGTCCGCGGCAATCGCGTCGAAGAATTTGATTTCGAGACCGCCCAGCGCAAACAACTGCGCGGCAATATCTACCTCGCCAAGGTCACGCGGGTAGAGCCGTCGCTGCAGGCAGCCTTCATCGAATATGGCGGCAACCGCCACGGCTTCCTCGCCTTCAGCGAAATCCATCCCGACTATTACCAGATCCCGGTCGCCGACCGTCAGGCGCTGATCGAAGCCGACGAGCGCGCCCATCGCGAGGCCGAGGAAGAGAGCGAAAACCGCTCCTCCAACCGCCATCGCGGCCGTTCGCGCCATCGCAATGCCCGCCGCCGCGGCAATGGCGACCGCGTCCAGAGCGAGGTGGTGGAGAACGCCGCCGTCGATCTCTCGCAGGTCCCTCAACCCTATGAGGGCCAGGAAGGCCAAGGACACGAAGGCCTGCACGCTGAACATTTGCACGTCGAGGAGCCGCACGGCGAACATCATGACCACGAAGGTCATGAGCATTCGCACGAGCATGATCACGACCACACGCACGATCATGAGCATGCCCATGATGAGCATGATCACGCGCAGGACCTGGGCACCGAAACCCACGCCAGCGAGACGCTGGCGGCGGTAACCCTGCCCGATACGGCCGCTGTCGAGGCCGCCGTGGCGGAAGCTCACGAAGAAGAGGAAGAAGAGCACGCGCATCATGACGAGCATGCGCGCGAAAACGCGGCTCACGCCGACGACGCGCCGCATGCCGAAGATGGCGGCGCCGAGCACCACGAGCATGCCGGTGAAGCGCACGCCGCCGCACCGCACGACGAGCATGCCGCCGCGAATGGCGAGGAACATCACGACGACGAGGACGAGGAAGGCGAGGACGCCGAAGAGGAACTCGTCGAATCCGTCGGTGGCGACGACGTGCTCGAAGAAGTTCCGGAACGCGCGTTCCGTCCGCGCCGTCAGTACAAGATCCAGGAAGTCATCAAGCGCCGCCAGGTGATGCTGGTTCAGGTCGTCAAGGAAGAGCGCGGCAACAAGGGCGCGGCGCTCACGACCTATCTGTCGCTGGCCGGCCGCTACGCGGTGCTGATGCCCAACACCGCGCGCGGCGGCGGCATCAGCCGCAAGATCACCTCGGCCCAGGATCGCTCGCGCCTGAAGGAAGTGGTGCAGGATCTCGACGTGCCCGAGGGCATGGGGATCATCCTGCGCACCGCCGGTGCCTCGCGCACCAAGCCCGAAATCAAGCGCGACTTCGAATACCTGATCCGGATGTGGGAAACCGTCCGCGACATGACGCTGAAGTCGCAGGCCCCCACCCTCGTCTATGAGGAAGGCTCGCTGATCAAGCGCTCGCTGCGCGACCTCTACAACAAGGAAATCGACGAGATCCAGGTCGCCGGCGAAGCCGGTTATCAGGAAGCGCGCGACTTCATGAAGATGCTGATGCCCTCGAACGTGCGGGCGGTGCGGCAATATCGCGACGGCCAGCCGCTGTTCTCGCGGATGGGCGTCGAGAGCCAGCTCGATGCGATGTTCTCGCCGACCGTGCAGTTGCGCTCCGGCGGCTACATCGTCATCAACCAGACCGAGGCGCTGGTCTCGATCGACGTCAACTCCGGCCGCTCGACCCGCGAACATCACATCGAGGACACCGCGCTCAAGACCAATCTCGAGGCGTCGGAAGAAGTCGCTCGCCAGTTGCGCCTGCGCGATCTCGCGGGCCTGATCGTCATCGACTTCATCGACATGGACGAGAAGCGCAACAACCGCGCAGTCGAGCGCAAGCTCTCCGACTGCCTGCGGCAGGACCGCGCGCGCATCCAGGTCGGGCGCATCTCGCATTTCGGCCTGCTGGAAATGTCGCGCCAGCGCATCCGCGCCAGCGTGCTGGAGAGTTCGACCGAGCCCTGCGCGCAATGCGGCGGCAGCGGTCATGTCCGCTCGGTATCGTCGGTGGCGCTGCAATTGCTGCGCGGCATCGAGGAAATCCTGATGAAGGGCGCTACCCACAATCTCGTGGTGCGCACCCGGACCGACGTCGCGCTCTACGTCCTCAATCACAAGCGCGGCCATCTGCGCGATCTCGAAAACGCCTTCAAGGTTTCGCTTGCGGTGGTTGCCGACGCGACGGTGAGCGGCCAGCAGTCGTTCATCATCGATCGCGGCGAGCAGGTGCACACGCTGGAAGCGGCCAAGGCATTGCTCGCGGCGCAAGCCGCTGCCTCGCCGCCGCAGGTCGAGGAAGCCTATGACGACGAGGAATCGTTCGATATCGAAACCGAATCGGAAATCGAGACCGAAGAAACCGAAGGGCTGACGGAGGATTCCGCGGCCGGCGAGGAAACCGGCGGCGAAGCCGAGGGCGACGGCCACCGGCGCAAGCGGCGCCGGCGTCGGCGCGGCCGCTCCGGCGAGGCGCGCGAAGGCGGCGCGCCGCGTGACGAGAACGAGGCCCCGCGCGTGGTGCCCGAAATGGCCGCCGATGGCGCGGTTGCCGACGACGGCGAGTCCGACGAGGAAGAAGCCGACGAACAGCCCGGCTTTGCGCGCAGCGAACAAGGGCCCAATGGCGAGCGGCGCCCGCGCCGCCGCGGACGCCGCGGTGGACGCCGCCGGCGTGGCAACGGACCGGAAGACGGTCTGGTCGGATCGATCGCGGACGAACTCGGGCCGACATCGGCTCCGGAGGCGACCACGGCGGTTGCCGATTTCGACGGCGTTTCGCCTGAGCCGGCGCCCTCGCTGGTGCACCCCGAACCGGTGTCGCAGCCGCCGCAATGGCAGCCTGCCGAGCAGCCGCAGGCCCAGCCGGAAACCGTCAGCGCGCCCGCAGCGGAAGAGACCGCCCAGGAAGCCGACCGCGCCGCCGCGCGACGGCGCTCGACGGTGCGCGAAAAGGTCAGCTTCCTGACCAGCGCCCCGAGCGATGCGCCCGCGCCACTGGTTCAGAGTCAGCCCGAGCCGCCCCCTGCGGAAGCTCCCGCCGCCCCCGCTCCGGCGGTAACCAGCGATACCCAGCCGCGCAAGGCGGGATGGTGGTCGCGCCGCTTCGGCGGCGGCGAATAAGGACCCAGCTCAAAACAAAACCGCCCGGCAAAAACCGGGCGGTTTTTTTATTGGCTCAATGCGAGCGTCAATCGGTGGTGATTGCGGTCTCCATATCCGATGGATCGACCTGCTTGTTGAGATTGGCATGCAGTCGGTCGCGATCGAGTTCGCCCTCCCACCACGACACCACTACGCAGGCAACACCATTGCCGCACAGATTGGTCAGCGCCCGGCATTCGCTCATGAACTTGTCGATGCCGAGCACGATGGCCATGCCGGGCACCAGGCGCGGATCGACGACGGCCAGCGTCGCCGCCAGCGTGATGAAGCCCGCCCCCGTGATGCCGGACGCGCCTTTCGAAGTCAGCATCGCGACCAGCAGGATCGTGATCTGCTGGCCGAGGGTGAGATCGAAACCGAGCGCCTGCGCAATGAACAGCGTTGCCAGCGTCATGTAGATGTTGGTGCCGTCGAGGTTGAAGGAATAGCCGGTCGGCACCACCAGACCGACGACCGACTTGGAACAGCCGAGCCGCTCGAGCTTTTCCATCAGCGAGGGTAGCGCGCTCTCCGACGATGAGGTGCCGAGCACGATCAGCAGTTCGTCCTTGATATAGGCCAGGAACTTGATGATCGAGAAGCCGACGATCCGTGCGATGACGCCGAGCACGACGAACACGAACAGCGCCGCAGTCAGATAGAACGTCGCGATCAGCCCCATCAGATTCAAAATCGCGCCGGTTCCGAACTTGCCGATGGTGAAGGCCATCGCACCGAACGCACCGATAGGCGCCACCTTCATGACGATGGCGATGACACCGAACACCGCGTGAGCAGCATCATCGACAAAGGCACGGATGGTATGGCCGCGCTCGCCAAGGGCCATGATCGAGAAACCGAACAGGATCGAGAACAGCAGCACCTGGAGGATTTCGCCGGTCGCGAAGGCGCCAACGACCGTGTCCGGAATGATGTGCAGGAAGAAATCGACGGTCTTCTGGGCTTCGGCCTGCTTGGCGAAACCGGCGACCTTGCCGGCGTCCGCCAGGGCTCCGCCAAAACCCGCGCCGGGCCGCACCACGTTGCCGACAATCAGGCCGATCAACAGCGCGAAGGTCGAGACGATTTCGAAATAGACCAGCGCCTTGACGCCGATGCGGCCGACCTTCTTGGCATCCTGAATATGCGCGATGCCGGATACCACGGTGCAGAAGATGATCGGCGCGATCACCATCTTGATCAGCTTGATGAAGCCGTCGCCGAGCGCCTTGATCCAGTCGTTGGTCGCAAGATCGGGCCACAGCCAGCCCACGAGGGCGCCGAGCGCGATGGCGATCAGCACCTGAACATAGAGAACCCTGTACCAGGGCTTTGCCGGTTTCGCAGCACTCACGGGTGCGCCGCTCGCAATCGTTGCCGCCATGATGTTACTCCCCCCTCAGGGATCGCTGATTTGTTCCGCCGCGTTTGCGCGGCGTCGTCCCACACCGTTTAGCCAAGAGCCATTGGCCCAGCGGTGTCAATGGCGTTGGTCGCGCGCTCGGGGTTCTGGCCGCGACGATCGAGCACACGCCTGATCGCCGGCACGAGGGCAGCAGATTGACCTTGGCCGACAAGGTCAGCAGCGCGGTTCCCAGCGCAACCAGAATGACGCGGCGCATCACATCGGAGATTCCGCCGGCACGCTGCGGCCACAGCAAGGCGGCGAGCGGAAAATGCACGGGTACAACGGGCGCGGGCATCGTTCCGACGGACAAAGCATATCTCCGGATAAGGGTTTCTCGTGTGCGGGTGGCGCTAGCCGAGCCAGCGCGCGATGCGCGCGACGGCTTCGCGCATCTCGTCGGCCGAGCGCGCGTAGGAAAAGCGAATGAAGCTGCGGCCGTGGACCGGATCGAAATCGACGCCAGGGGTGGCCGCGACGTGGGCCTTTTCCAGCATCCGGCTGGCGAACTCGAAACTGTCGGACGTGAAGTCCGAGACGTCGGCATAGAGATAGAACGCGCCGTCGGCCGGCAGGAATTTGGTGAGGCCGGCTTTCGGCAGGCCGTCGATCAAAATCCGGCGGTTCTCCTGATAGCCGCGCTTGATCGCTTCCATCTCTTCGCGGCCTTCGAACGCGGCTTCGGCCGCGATTTGCGACAGCGTCGGCACCGAGATCGAGAGATTCTGCTGCAGCCGTTCGATCGGCCGCACCAGCGGCTCCGGCACCACCATCCAGCCGACCCGCCAGCCGGTCATGCAGAAATATTTCGAGAACGAGTTGATCACCAGCGCCTGCGGCGAAAGCTCGGCCGCGGTCACGGCCGGAAATGCATAATCGAGACCATGATAGATTTCGTCGGAAATGAACCGGATGCCGGCGCCTTCGGCGGCCGCCATCAGGCCCGTGAGCGCCTCGCGCGACATCATGGTTCCCGTCGGATTGGCGGGGCTGCCGACCAGCACACCTTTCAGCGGCGTCCTGCGATGCGCGGCCAGCAGAGCCTCGCCGGTCAGCGCATGGCGGGTTTCGCTCGAGGTCTCGATCAGCACCGGCTCGCAGCCGAGCGCGGTCAGGATATGGCGGTACGGCGGATAGCCGGGCACGGTGACCGCGACCCGGTCGCCCGGCTCGAACATCGAAAGAAACGCCAGGATGAAACCGCCGGACGAACCGGTGGTGACGACGATGCGCTCGGCATCGACCTGACAGCCATAAGTATCGCGGTAGTGCCGGGCGATACGCGCCCGCAGCGAGGGAATGCCGAGCGCGGACGTATAGTCGATCCTCCCGTCCTGGAGTGCGGCCTGGGCGGCCGCGATCGCAACCCCCGGGGCCGGCGCCGCCGGCTGCCCTACTTCCATGTGAATCACGTGGCCGCCGGCCGCCTCGATGCGGGCCGCCGCCGCCATCACGTCCATCACCATGAAGGGTGGAACATCGCTCCGTGCCGAGGGGGTCAGCAGGTATTTTGCACGGTCTCTGAGTGTCGCTTCGAGCATCGATATCTGCTATCTGAACGGCTGCCGCCGATTTCACGGGTCCTGCACCGGTTACCGCCCCAGACTGGCCGCATTCGGTGGCTCCTTATAGCGTTTTCAAGCGAAGTGGATACCGGTTCGCGTGAAGAAAACACGCCAAAACAACAGACTGGGGTCGGATTCTGATCTAACAAGCTCGCTGCATCAGGACCGATCCGGCCCACCGCATATCGGCGCCGCCAATCTTTAAAAGACCGCACATGTTGCTTCGCATCGGCTTACGCAAAAAGACCTCGAAATGGACCGCGCTGATGACCGCGGCCGCGCTGGCCGTGGCCCCGATGGCCGCGCCGGCACAGGAGAACAAGGGCCCGCCGATCCTGCGCGACACCGAGTCCGAGCAATTGCTGCGCGAATACACCCGGCCGATCCTGCGCGCCGCCGGCCTGGAAAAGCAGAACATCCAGATGGTGATCATCAACGAGAGCGCCTTCAACGCTTTCGTCGCCGACGGCCGCCGCATCTTCGTCAATTACGGCGCGATCATGCAATCGGAGACCCCGAACCAGATCATCGGCGTGCTCGCGCACGAAACCGGCCACCTTGCCGGCGGCCATCTCGCCAAAATGCGCGAGCAACTGGCGCAGGCGCAGACCCAGATGATCATCGCCATGCTGCTCGGCGCAGGCGCGATGGTCGCGGGCGTGCGAAGCGGCAATTCCAATAACGGCCTGGCCAATGCCGGCGCCGCCGCTGTCGCCGGGCCGCAGGAAATGATCCGCCGCACCCTGATCTCCTATGTGCGCCAGCAGGAGGAAAACGCCGACAAGGCCGGCGTGAAGTTTTTGACGGCCACAGGCCAATCCGCCAGGGGCATGTACGAAACCTTCAAGCGCTTCACCAACGACAGCCTGTTCGCCGCGCACGGCGCGGACCCCTATGTCCAATCGCATCCGATGCCCGCGGAGCGGGTCGCAGCCCTCGAGGAATTGGCGCGTTCCAGCCCTTATTGGGACAAGAAAGACGACGCGGCCCTGCAAATGCGCCACGACATGGTGCGCGCCAAGATCTCCGCCTTCATGGAACGGCAGGACACGGTCTACCGGCGCTATCCGATGTCGAACACCAGCCTGCCCGCGCGCTACGCGCACGCCATCACGACCTATCTGCACGGCGATCTGCGCAGCGCGATCGCCCAGATCGACGGCTTGATTCAGCTGCAGCCCGCCAATCCCTATTTCTACGAATTGCGCGGCCAGGCGCTGCTGGAAGGCGGCAAGCCGGCGGAGGCGATCGCGCCGCTGCGCAAGGCGGTGCAGCTCTCGAACAACGCGCCGCTGATCGAGATGATGCTCGGGCAGGCGCTGGTGGCCACCGACAACAAGGCCTATGCCGAGGAAGCGATCTCGATCCTGCGTGCCGCAGTGGCGCGCGAGAGCGAGGCGCCGCTTGGCTACACCCAGCTCGCCATGGCCTATGGCCGCAAGGGAGACTACGCCGAGGCCGATCTGGCCTCCGCCCAGGCCGCCTACCTGCGCGGCGACAACAAGACCGCGCGCGATCTGGCCTCGCGGGCCAAAACCCGCTTCGCCATTGGCACGCCCGGCTGGGTCAAAGCTGACGACATTGTGAGCGCCAAGCCGCTGCCGGGCCAGAAAAACAACTAGAAATAAACCGAGTTGAACTACAACCTGTTCGAAACATTAACGTACCTGTTCCAAGAGCCGGCCTTCGCAAGAATTGCCGGGCGAAACCCGCCGCACAAGGATTTGCCAATGCCTGCTTTCCGTTTTCTCGCACCCGCCCTGTTCGCGCTCGCGCTCGGTGCGGCGCCGCTGTCCGCCTCCGCGCAGAGTTTTTCCGATACCCAGCGCGGCGACATCGAAACCATCGTCAAGAACTACCTGATCTCGCACCCCGAAGTGCTTGAAGAGGCGATGAATGAACTGAGCAAGCGTCAGGCCGCCGCTGAAGCCGAAAAGCACGAAGCGAGTGTCAGCAAGAACGCGGACGCGATCTTCAACTCACCGCGTGGCGTGACCCTTGGCAACAAGGATGGCGACGTCACCTTCGTCGAGTTTTTCGATTACAATTGCGGTTACTGCAAACGCGCGATGGCCGACATGCTCGACCTGATGAAGGCCGATCCCAAGCTGAAGGTCGTGCTCAAGGAATTCCCGGTGCTGAGCCAGGGCTCGGTCGAAGCCGCCCAGGTCGCGGTCGCCGTGCGCATGCAGGATCCGACCGGCAAGAAATATCTCGATTTCCATCAGAAGCTGCTTGGCGGTCGCGGTGCCGCCGACAAGGCGCGCGCCATGGCGGTGGCCAAGGAAGTCGGCCTCGACATGGCGAAGCTGGAAAAGGACATGGCGAGCCCGGAAGCGAAGGCGACGATCGAAGAGAACTTCAAGCTCGCCGAAGCCATGGGCATGAACGGCACGCCGAGCTACGTGATCGGCAAGCAAGTCGTGATCGGCGCGGTCGGCATCGAGAGCCTCAAGGAGAAGATCGGCGTCGCCCGCTGCGGCAAGGCGACCTGCTGACGCGCCGGCCTCGCACGGGCCACTTCGTTCGACGATAAAAATCCGGCTGCGGTGCAGCCGGATTTTTTGTTGGACACAACGCCGCGGAAACCGAACCGCCGGAACATTTCAGCGGTTTCACTGAAATATCCGTTCACCGCGCATTCATAAAACAAGAGCGATGGAACCGTAAATAATCAGGAACATCGTCGATCTCCTGTCGTTGTCGACGCGGGCAATGCATCCACGTGAGGAGATATTCGATGACTAATCGCTTTTTGATTTCGGCTGCGGTGGCGGCTCTGATCGCCGGAACCGGCTTTGCGAATGCGCAGGGCACCGGAACGAGTCGTGAAAGCGCGCCGAGTGCCGCCCCAACCCAGCAGAGTGCTCCTGCAACGGAACACGCTGCGCCTTCCGCAGCACCGAAGAAAGACTCGGGCGCATCGACGGGCATGAAGGGCGCCGAATCCCAGGGAATGAAGGGCTCTGAGAACTCCGGCATGAAGGCCTCGGAATCCAACGAAAAGGCGCAGCCGGGAACGAGCACCAGCAAGAGCGCGCAAGACAACAATGCGATGCCAGGTCAGAAGTCGAAGGGCATGAGCTCTGAGAACGAGACCAAAGGCGGCAAGGACATGAAGGCCGAGGGCCGCGACAGCAAGAGCGGTACCACGAACGCCGCCGAGAGCCGCGACAGCAAGACGGGCAACATGAACGCCCAGACCAAGGGCACGACCGACTCGAGGTCGCAGACGACGACAGGCAACGCCGCCACTTCGGCGACCGCAGCCCCCCCGGCTGAAAAGCGCACCCAGATCGTTTCCGCCATCAAGTCGGAAAAGATCGAGGAGACCACCAACGTCAACTTCAACATCGCAGTCGGCACGGTGGTGCCGTCGACGGTTCGTTTCCATCCGCTTCCTGCCCGGATCGTGGAAATCTATCCGGAGTGGCGCGGCTACGATGTGATCTTCGTGCACGGCCGGTACATCATCGTGCGTCCGCAGACCCACGAGATCGTCTACATCATCGAAGGCTAAGAGCTTTTGAGCTCACGGCGCGTTCGGGGCGGGCAGAAATGCCCGCCCCTTTTGCGTGGCGGCCGGGTATCCTCAAACTTTGGTTAACGAATGATTTCCGTAGGTTCCATGCGGCTTTTTACGAACCGGATGAAGCTCTTGGGGCCTATTCCAGGGGGCTAGAAGGCTTCCCCTAGCCGCCGTTGTTACCTATAACCCCGCGACCTACCCGCCCCCAATTACTGGAATCTGGATGGCCGAGGCCTCAACAGCGACGATTTATGTGCTCAACGGTCCGAACCTCAACATGCTGGGGACCCGCGAGCCCGAGACCTACGGCCATGCAAAGCTCGCCGATGTCGAGAAACTGTGCGCGGAGACCGCGACGCAATTCGGCCTCAAGGCCGATTGCCGGCAGTCCAATCGCGAAGGCGAGTTGATCGATTTCATCCACGAGGCGCATGCCAGCAACGCCGTGGGCATCATCATCAATGCCGGCGGCTATTCCCACACCTCGATCGCGCTGCATGACGCGCTGGTCGCGGTGAAAATTCCAACCGTCGAAGTGCACATCAGCAACATTCACGCCCGCGAGAGTTTCCGGCATCATTCCTTCACCGCCAAAGCCGCGTTCGCTTCGCTTTGCGGCTTCGGCATCGACGGCTACCGGCTCGCGGTCAACGGCCTTGCCGCCAAAATCGGCGCCAAAGCAAAAACCTGACATCAAAGCCTGACGCGTCAGCCGTCACCACCCAGGAATTCCGGATCAACAGCATGGCGAGCAAGCCTGACACCAAATCAGCGGCAAATTTCAAAGGCGACGACAGCGCGCTCATTCGCGAACTCGCTTTGCTGCTGGACGAGACCAGCCTCACCGAAATCGAGATCGAACGCGCCGGCCTTCGGGTGCGAGTCGCACGCAACATCAGCATTGCGGCCTCGATGCCGGCGAACTACCAGCCGGCGGCTTCTGCGGCTTCGGCCGCATCCACGGCGCCGGCGGCGGCCACCGACCTGGCAAAACACCCCGGCGTTGTGCCCTCACCGATGGTCGGCACCGCCTATTGGTCGCCCGAACCCGGCGCCAAGCCGTTCATCGAGGTCGGCAGCAAGGTGTCGGCCGGACAGACGCTTTTGATCATCGAAGCGATGAAAACGATGAACCAGATTCCGTCGCCGCGCGCGGGCACCGTGACGCAAATTCTCGTCGAGGACGGCCAGCCGGTCGAATTCGGCGAACCGCTGGTCATCATTGAATAGAATTCGTCAACGTCAGGCGCTGCGATGTTCGACAAAATCCTCATAGCCAATCGCGGCGAAATCGCCCTGCGCGTGCTGCGCGCGTGCAAGGAACTCGGCATCTCCACCGTTGCCGTGCATTCCACCGCCGACGCCGATGCGATGCATGTGCGGCTTGCCGACGAAAGCGTCTGCATCGGGCCGCCGCCGTCAAAGGACAGCTATCTCAACATCCCCGCGCTGCTCGCGGCGTGCGAGATCACCGGCGCCGATGCGGTACATCCCGGCTACGGCTTCCTGTCCGAGAATGCCCGCTTCGCCGAAATCCTCGCCGAGCATAACCTGCATTTCATCGGCCCGAAGGCCGAGCACATCCGCCTGATGGGCGACAAGATCGAAGCCAAGAAAACCGCGAAGAGGCTCGGCATTCCCGTGGTGCCGGGCTCGGACGGCGGTGTCGGATCCGACGACGACGCGATGGCTATTGCGGAGGCGATCGGCTTTCCCGTGCTGGTAAAGGCTGCCGCCGGGGGCGGCGGGCGCGGCATGAAGGTCGCGCAGACGGCCGACGATCTGATGATGGCGCTGTCGACCGCATCCAACGAGGCCAAGTCCGCGTTCGGCGATGCTTCGGTCTATCTGGAGAAATACCTGCAGAAGCCGCGCCACATCGAAATCCAGGTGCTGGGCGACGGCCGTGGCGGCGCGATCCATCTCGGCGAGCGCGACTGTTCGCTTCAGCGGCGTCACCAGAAAGTCTGGGAGGAAGGCCCCTCGCCGGTCCTCGCCGCCGCCGCCCGCGCCAAAATCGGGGCGACCTGCGCCAAGGCGATGCAGGACATGAAATATCTCGGCGTCGGCACCATCGAATTTCTGTTCGAGGACGGCGAGTTCTATTTCATCGAAATGAATACCCGCATCCAGGTCGAACATCCCGTCACCGAGATGATCACCGACATCGACCTCGTGCTCGAGCAGATCCGCATCGCCGCCGGCGGCGACCTGCCGGCGACGCAAGACGAGATCCAGATTATCGGTCATGCCATCGAATGCCGGGTCAATGCGGAAAATCCGCTGACCTTCCGGCCGTCGCCTGGAAAGATCACGCAATTCCATCCGCCCGGCGGGCTCGGCGTGCGGATCGATTCGGCCGTGTATCAGGGCTACGTCATCCCGCCCTATTACGACTCGCTGGTCGGCAAGCTGATCGTCCATGGCAAGACCCGCGGCGAATGCCTGATGCGGCTGCGCCGCGCGCTGGACGAGATGGTGGTCGAGGGCATCGAAACCACCCTGCCGCTGTTTCGCGCCCTGGTGCGCGAGCCCGGCATTATCGATGGCGACTACCACATCCATTGGCTGGAGCAGTACCTGGCCGGCCAGCCGGTCGGTTGAACCGGCCTCGAAAACAATCACCGCCCTATGGAACCAATTGCCTGAGCAGGCGTTTTGCCCGGCCCGGGAAATCCTTCCCGTTCGGGGGGATCGCTTGAATTCCACTGCTTCATGACGCGAGACTGTTGTGACGCCTGACGCCATGCGCCGGCGCGCAATTGGCCAGATCCTGCTGCTTGCGGCGGGGCTCGCGGTGCTGACGGTTATCAGCGCTGGCTCGGTCTATCTGGTAAACAGGGCGCGGGAGGACGCGCGCTGGGTGGTTCGCACCGTTGAAAATGAAAATCAGATATCCTTCACGCAACTGCAATTGCGCCGGGCCGAAAGCGCTCAGCGCGGCTTCGTTCTGACATTGCAGCCCAATTTTCAAACCGATTTCGAGGAGGCCGCATCCCAGATTCCGCCGGCACTAACACGGCTGAGTGAACTCACCAGCGACAATCCGACTCAAAAGCGGGTTCTGGACCAGATGATTCCACTCAGCCATCAGCGCATCGAGGAATTCCGCAAGACCATCGAACTGGCGCGGACCCAGCGCCTGAACGACGCCGCGCAGATCGTCCGCGAGGACGTTGGCCGCGCCGCCATGAACCACATCTACGATCTGGCGGGCGAGATGCGTGCGGAAGAGGATCGTCTGTTTGTCCTGCGCACGACCAATGCCGACCGCAGTCAGACCCTGGCGGCATCGATGACCGGCATCGGTTCGGGTCTCGTTGTCGTCCTGGCCGGCATCTCCATTTTTCTGGTGCGGCGCTCGTCGCGCGCACGCGACCAAGCCGAAGCATTGCTGCGCGACAACAATATCAATCTCGAGGCCACCGTCGATGAGCGCACCGCGGATCTGCGCGAGGCCAATGACGAGATCCAGCGTTTCGCTTACATCGTCAGCCACGATCTGCGCTCGCCGCTGGTGAACATCATGGGCTTCACCAGCGAACTCGAGGAATTGCGCGGGGATATCTTCAAGCGGATCGCAGCCCTTGCCCGCGCCGGGACCTCGACGCCGTTGGTGCCGGACAACGCGACCGATAGCGCCGAACCGGTGCTCGAAGGCACCGACAAGCAGCTGTCGGAGGAATTTACCGAGGCGCTGGGATTCATCAAATCCTCGATCGGCAAGATGGACCGGCTGATATCGGCAATTCTCAACCTCACCCGCGAGGGACGGCGCGAATTCCAGCCGGTGCGCATCGATACCCGCGAACTGATCGAAGGCATCGTTGCAACCGTGGCGCATCAGGCCGCGGAAGCCGATGCTCAAATTCGCATCGAGCCGCTGCCGAACATCGTCAGCGACCGTCTTGCGCTGGAGCAGATCTTCTCCAATTTGATCGATAATGCGCTCAAATATCTCAAGGACGGGGTTCCCGGCGACATCCTGATCCGGGGCCGCACCAAGCTTGGCTTTGCCATTTTCGATGTCTCCGACAATGGACGCGGCATCGATCCCAAGGACCACCAGCGGATCTTCGACCTGTTCCGTCGCGCGGGAACCCAGGACAAACCCGGACAAGGCATCGGCCTCGCGCACGTCCGTGCGCTGGTGCGGCGGCTAGGCGGAACCATGTCGGTGGCATCGGAACTTCACACCGGCAGCACATTCACGATAACACTGCCGATCAACTGGACATTCAGCAACCGGAACAAGGCGTCATGAGCAAGCCAGTCACCATCATCATGATCGAGGACGATGAGGGCCACGCCCGCCTGATCGAACGCAATATCCGGCGCTCCGGTGTCAATAATGAGATCCTGCCGTTCACCAACGGTACAGACGCGGTGAACTATTTGTTCGGCAGCGACGGCACGGGGCTCAATCATAAGGGCGAGGCTCTCCTGATCCTGCTCGACCTCAACCTGCCGGACATGACCGGCATCGATATCTTGCGGCGGGTCAAGGACAACAAATATTTGAAGGCGACGCCGGTCGTGGTTCTGACCACGACCGACGATTCCCATGAAATCAAGCGCTGCTACGAACTCGGCTGCAACGTCTACATCACCAAGCCGGTGAATTACGAAAGCTTTGCCAACGCCATTCGCCAGCTCGGCCTGTTCTTTTCCGTCATTCAGGTACCAGCCGCCGCCACATGAACACCGCAACGCCGACATTGCTGTATATCGACGACGACGCGGCGCTTGCCCGGCTGGTCGACCGCGGCCTGACGCGACAAGGTTTTAGGGTCGTCCATGCCGCTGACGGACAACAGGGGCTCGATCGGCTGGCGCAAGGCGGCATCGACGTCGTCGCCCTCGACCAGTACATGCCGGTGCTCGACGGCCTGGAGACGCTCGAGCAGATACTGAAGATTCCGGACGCGCCGCCGGTGGTGTTCGTCACCGCGTCGCAGGATTCGGCGATCGCGGTCACCGCGTTGAAGGCGGGTGCGGCGGACTATCTGGTCAAGGACGCCCAGGGCGATTTCATTCCGCTGCTCCACGTCGCCGTCACCGGTGCGATGCGGCAGGCGCAAATTCAAAGAGCCCGCGATGAGGCCGAGGCCGAGGTCCACGCCTCGCGCGACCGCTACGCGGCACTGGCCGCCGAACGCGAAGTGCTGTTGCGCGAAGTCAACCACCGCGTCGGCAATTCTTTGCAGATCATCGCTTCGCTTTTGCACCTGCAGGCGAATTCGAGCACGCAGGACGGCGTCAAGGAGGCGCTGACCAACGCGATGGGACGCGTCGCTGCGGTCGCCCAGGTCCACCGCCGGCTCTACACCTCGCACGACCTGAAGAGCGTGCTGCTGAACCAGTATCTGGAGGCCCTGCTGGAAGATCTCAGGCGGTCAGCCGAGGGCAACCGGATGTCGCGGCTGACGCTGAGGGCCGAACCGATCGAGATCGACCCCGACCGCGCGGTGGCGATCGGCATCATCGTCAACGAGCTGGTGATGAACGCGGTGAAATACGCCTACCCCGACGGCGCCGGCCCCATCCATGTCGACCTCAAGGCGCAGGGCGACGATCTCGTGCTGTCGATCGCCGACGACGGCATCGGCCTCGACGCCAAGGCCGATCCGCGCGGCACCGGCATGGGCCAGCGCATCGTCTCGGCGATGGCCTCCAAGCTGGAAGCAACCGTCGAACGCGATCCCGCCCATCAGGGGACCCGGATCGTGCTGCAGTTCCGCCGCGCCAATGCGCCGGCACCGACCTCGAGCAACGTGGCCGCCGGTTAAAAGCCGATGAACCGCAGCCACGGCAGTACGATCAACAGCAGGCCCGCAAAGTAGATCACCCCAAAAATCAGGCCGAATTTCCAGAAATCGCGCTTGCCGATGTAACCGCTGCCGAAATACATCGGCGCCGGTCCGGTGGCATAGGGCGAGATCACGCCCATCAAGCCCAGCGAATACACGCACAGCAGCATCAAGGTTTGCACCGACAGGCCGGGAATGCTGGTGCCGACGGCGAGCACGACAGGCAAAACGGCGGCCGTGTGCGAGGTGATGCTGGAAAAGAAATAGTGGATCCAGAAGAAGAACGACACCAGCAGGATCATGCCCATCAGCGGCGACACGTTGGCCAGCGGCCTGGCGTAGCCCTCCGCCACCCATTTGATGAATCCGATCTCGTTCAGGCCGGACGACAGCGTGAGCAGCGAGGTGAAATAGAAGAACACTTCCCAGGCGCTCTTCTCAGCGACGATGTCGTCGAAGTCGATCACACCCGTGACCAGCATCAGCGAGATCACGACGAACACCACCATGGTCGGGTTGATGAAGTTGGCGCCGAGCAGCGGCAGGCTGATGGTGGGATTGGAGCCGCAGATCCACAGAAACATCGCCAGCAGCACCAGGGCGGCCATGATCCATTCGCTGCGCGACGGCGGCCCCATCGCGGCGATTTCGCCGGCGCTCCAGGTGACGATTTCCGGACTTTCCTTCACCTCAGGCCGGCACACGATGTAGCTCAGCAACGGCACCAGCAGCAGCAACAGGATTCCGAGCGGCGCAAACCCGAAGAACCATTGCGACCAGCCGACGTCGACATTGACGATTTTTTTGGCGATCGAGAGCGCGGCGGCATTCGGCGCCAGCGCGGTCAGGAACAGCGAACTCGTGACCGCCGTGGTCGCAAACGCCGTCCACATCACATAGGTGCCGATCAGGCCGGCGGTCGGCCCGGGTTCGGAGCCGTAGATCCTGGGAATGTTGCTGACGATCGGATAGATCGTGCCGCCCGAGCGCGCGGTGTTGGACGGCGTCGCCGGCGCCAGCACGAGGTCGGAGAAGGCGACCGCATAGCCGAGGCCGATGGTGCGGCGGCCGAGCGCGCGCACCAGCATCAGAGCGAGCCGCCGGCCGAGCCCGCTCTTGCGGTAGCCGATCGAGAACACGAAAGCGCCGACGATCAGCCACACCGTGCTTTCGGAAAACCCGCCCAGCATCCAGCGCAGCGATTTGTTGGGATCGGGTTCGACATACCCCATCACGCCCGCGACCGTCAGGCCAATCAGGCCGACCGCGCCGACCGGCATCGATTCCAGGATCAGGCCGGCGATCACGGCCGCAAATATCGCAAAATAGTGCCACTGATTGAGATTGAGGCCGGCCGGTACCGGCACCAGATAGATCGCGAGCCAGATCGCCAGCGGCGCGATGGTCTTCCAGGCAATTTTCACGAATTCCCCCTTGCTCCCGACCGGCGATCACGGCGGCTTCACCCGATGTTCCGGCCGCGCCGCCTTTTTTTCGACCGTAGCACAGGCCCTCGGCGTCCTGCTATTCTGGGGCCCATGACGTCGCGCGACTCCGCCTCTTCCGAAATCACGCCCGAAGTGCTGCTGCGCGCCTATGCCTGCGGCATCTTCCCGATGGCCGAAAGCGCCGACGACCCCACGCTGTTCTGGGTCGAGCCGGAAACGCGCGGGGTGATCCCGCTCGACGGTTTTCGCGTCGCCTCGCGCCTCGCCCGCACGGTGCGTTCCGACGCCTTCACCGTCACCGTCGATACCGCCTTCAAGGCGGTCATCGCCGGCTGCGCGGCGCCGCAGGCCGGCCGTGACGACACCTGGAT
Source organism: Bradyrhizobium erythrophlei (assembly GCA_900129675.1). Classification (GTDB taxonomy): domain Bacteria; phylum Pseudomonadota; class Alphaproteobacteria; order Rhizobiales; family Xanthobacteraceae; genus Bradyrhizobium; species Bradyrhizobium erythrophlei_A. The sequence continues at coordinate 8,008,900 of FSRD01000001.1, forward strand.
CAACACGCGGATCCGCGACCTCTATCTCGGGCTGTACCAGCTCGGACACTGCCACAGCGTGGAGGTCTGGCAGAACGGCGATCTGGCCGGCGGCCTGTACGGCGTCAGCCTGGGGCGCGCCTTCTTCGGCGAGAGCATGTTTCACCGCGCCCGCGACGCCTCGAAAGTGGCGCTGGTTCACTTGGTGGCGCGCCTGATCGCGGGCGGTTTCGAACTGCTCGACACTCAGTACGTCACCGAGCATCTGCGCAGTTTTGGCGCCGCGGAAATTTCGCGCCGCCGCTATCGCACGCTGCTCGACAAGGCGATCACGGGCGTATCCGCGGATTTCCTGCGATTGCCGGCGACCCATCCGGTCAAGGGCGCCGATGCGCTCGCGATTATTGCGGGGCGTGGCTGAAGGCTCGTGTCCCGGACGCGGTGCAGCGTGCAACGCTGCTCCGCAGAGCCGGGACCCATCTGAGGAGCAGCACCGTGGACCCCGGATCAGCAGCGCACCACGCCGCAAACGCGGCGCGCTGCGCAGCATCCGGGGCATGAGATGGTCGACCTAATTCCCGAACAACCCACCGAACAGCCCGCCGGGTCGCTGCGCCGGCGGAGGTGGCGGCGGCGGTTGCTGCTGGAATTGCGGCTGCGGCGGCGGACGCGGGGCTGCCTGCTTCGGCGCCGGCGGGCGCTTCTGCACCGGCGGCGGCGCCACGGCCTTCGGCGGATCGGGTGCTGCGGTGACGATGGTCTGGTCGGGGACTTTGCAGTCGGTCAGCCAGATATCGTAGATCGGATGCTCGACGCCGTGCAGGCCGGGGCTCGCGGCATACATCCAGCCGGAGAAAATCCGCTTCACCTCGCCCTGCAGCGTGATCTCGTCGACCTCGACGAAGGCGTCGGTGTTGGCGGCCTCGGTCGCCGGACGCGTGTAGCAGGCGTCGGTCTTCACTCGAAGCGCGCCGAACTGGACGGTCTCGCCGATATCCTCGTCGAAATTGATGATGCGTCCGGTGATCTTGTCGAGGCCGGAAAAGCTCGCCTTCTTGTTGGTGACCTTCGATGCGGGGGGCTCGGATACCACCTCATCGCCCGGCTGCAGGGTCGCCGGCGCCCCAGGCACGCTCTTGGGCTGGCGCTGCCCGGGCGGCAGACCCGGCAGCGGATTGGCCGATGGCGGTGCGTTGGCGACGCCCGGACCAGCCGGCCCGCCCGGCTGCGGCGGCGCCACTGCGATGCCCGGCGGGGTATTCTGCGGAATCACGGTGGTACCGGGCGGTGGCGCCAGCGGCTGCGACTGGACGCTTCCCGGCGGCGGCACGCCCTGCCCCGGCAGCGGCCGGTTCGGCGTCGGCAACAGCCGGCCGCGCGGCAATTCCGGCACTTCCTCGTCGTCGTCGGGGGGCGGTTGCGGCTGACCGGCACGGGGGATCGCACCGGGCGGGCGCGGCGCGGGATCGGAAAAGATATTGCCGATCTGCGCGCGCGCCGGAGGCGCAAGCGAGAGTGTTGTGGCGGCGATCAGGGCCGCGAAACCAGTCAGGGCAATGGTTCGAAACATCTCGCGCGGCTTTAACAGGCGAATCGGGGCTCGCGACATACAAACATATCCGCCGCTCGCGTGCCCTCCGGTTAACACGCCGAATACGGCGGGGAAAGGGCGGTTTCGGGCCCTGCCCGCCGCCCAAAAAGCGTTTTCGAGCGAAGCGGGTACCGGTTCGTGTGAAGAAAACACGTCAACACAGCAATACAGCGTTCGGTTCTGCTTCAAGAACCGAACTCTGGTCAGCCCGCGCCACAAATGAAATAGTCGCGCCTGTCGAGCGTTCGCGCTGCCCAGCGCCGAAATCAAAGAATCCGGGACAACCGGAGAAGCCAAAGGATCCCCCTGATATGACCGATCGAATTCGTCTGGACGGCAAGGTCGCCGTCGTCACCGGGGCTGCCGGCGTCATCGGAACCGCGACCATTCACCTGTTGGCCGAACGCGGTGCGCGTATTGTCGCAGTCGACCGCAGGGAGGCGGATCTTGCGGCCGCGATTGCCGACCTGCCGGCATCGGCGGAGGCGCTGGCGGTTGCCGCCGACGTCACACGTGAAGAGGAGGTCGCCGACTATGTCCGCGCGGCGGTCGACAGGTTCGGCACCATCGACGTGTTCTACAACAACGCCGGCATCGAAGGCGACATCAAGCCGATCCCGGAATATTCGCTGGAGAGCTTCCGCCGGGTGCTCGATGTCAACGTGGTCGGCGTCTTCCTCGGCATGAAGCATGTGCTGCCGGTGATGCTGAAGCAGAACAAGGGCAGCATCATCAACACCGCCTCGATCGCGGGCCTGATGGGCTCGCCGCACATCGCGGTCTACAGCGCCAGCAAGCACGCGGTGATCGGGCTGACCAAGAGCGCGTCGTGGGAATGCACGGGCACCGGCGTGCGCGTCAATTGCGTCTGCCCCGGATTGATCGACAGCCGGATGCTGAGTGCGATCATGCAGGGGCGCAATGGCGGCAACGCACCGCCGCCCAATGACAAGATCGTGGAGCGGATTCCGGCGCGACGGCTGGGACAGGCTTCCGAGGTCGCCTCCATCGTGGCGTTCCTCGCCTCCGACGAAGCCAGTTACGTCTCGGGCTCGGCTTATACCGTCGACGGCGGCCGCACCGCCGCCTAGGGTAACCGTCATCGAAGATGCGAATTAAGATGCGCAAATGCGCATCATAGTTCGATGTTGCACATCGCCCCGGAATGACAAGTTCTAAACACCAGAGGTTTTCGCACAATGCCCGTTACGCTCGATCCCGATGCCGCCGCCGTCTACAAAGCATTCCAGGAAGCCGGCCGCCCGCCCTATGAGAACGGGACGCCGGCGGAAGCGCGCGAGCTCTATCTGAAGGGCCGCGTCGTCTCCAATCCCGAGCCACCCGAACTGGCCGAGGTCAAGCCGCTCTCGATCCCCGCACCCCACGGCGCGATCCCGGCGCGCATCTACACGCCGAAGAATTTGCGCAAGGCCGATGGCGCAGCGCCCTGCCTGGTGTTCTACCACGGCGGCGGCTGGGTGATCGGCGATCTGGACTCGCACGACGTGGTCTGCCGCAAACTCGCGCATGAAGGCGAGCTGATCGTCATCTCCGTCGATTACCGGCTCGCCCCCGAGCACAAATTCCCCGCCGCCGTCGACGACGCCATATCGGCAGCCAAATGGATCGCGGCCAATGCGGACGCGCTCGGCATCGACACTCAGCGATTGATGGTCGGCGGCGACAGTGCCGGCGGCAATCTCGCCGCGGTGGTCGCACTCGCCGCGCGCGACGGCGATGGACCAGCGATCGCCGGCCAGGTCCTGATCTATCCCGCAACCGACTTTGCGATGACGCATCCCTCGCATCGCGAGCCCGAGACCAGCATCCTCTTGACCCACTCCGTCATCAAATGGTTCTGCAACCATTATCTCAGCGGCGCCGCCGACATTCACGACTGGCGCGCCTCGCCCGCGCGCGCGAAAACGCTGGTCGGATTGCCGCCCGCCTATGTGCTGACCGCCGGCGGCGATCCGCTGCGCGACGAAGGCGACGAATATGCCGCCCGGCTCGAGCAAGCCGGCGTGCCCGTGACCTACAAACACTTTCCCGGCCAGTTCCACGGCTTCTTCACCATGGGCAAGCTGCTCAATCAGGCCAATGTCGCGGCCGGCGAAATCGGCGTATGGCTGAAGGCGCTGAACTGAACGAGCGCGACCAGCGAACTCAGGCAAACGGATCGCGCAGGTCGAGTGACCCGAATTTCCGGAAATCGCGGTCATTCGAGTACATCGTACGAACGCCATGCTGGAACAGGATGGCTGCGACGTGGGCATCGGGTACCAGGTTTCCGCGAACCGGCGTCTCGCCCGCTATGCTCTTGTAGGCATCCAGGAAGCCGTTCAACTCGGACACGGCGCGCACATGAGGTAGCGTGAGAAGGGCAGTGACGTTGCCGAGCGCTTCGTTCGGCGAAAGCGGTGCAGAAAAGATCCGCGGGTGCGTGGCAATGCGGATATACGACATCAGCGTCGGCCACGTCAGACAGAGTATCTCCGGACCGAGGGCGCAGGTTTCGACGAAACTACGGGCGCGAACGTGACGGTCACTCGATCGGTCTGACGCGTATAGCAGAACGTTTACGTCGAGCGAATAACTCACGGCGAGCCCGAATCGAGCACCGCGTATACGGCCTCCTTATCCGCGAGGTCGACGAGAGCCTTCATGGGCTTCGAGGTCCAACGAAACGGTGGCTTGGCGCGCGATGGACGGCGACCGGCAAGCGCCTCGGCAAGCAATTCGGATACGATCGCGCCGATTGATCGGCCTTCCTTTTCGTGGATGGCCTTGACCTCACGTAGAATGGGGTCATCAATGTCAATCGTGGTTCTCATGATGTTTGATGCTATCGATGCGAACATCAGATGTCAACAGCAGGCTTGAATTGACCGGACAACAGTGGCCTTAACAAACGAAATCCTCTTGCTGGAAAACCGAATTGGAAGTGTCCTCCTCCATCGAAATTGCAAAACATACGCTGCTGTCCTGCGGGCTCATCCTGGCGATCGGTACGCTCGCCAGCCTGCTGGCGCAGAAGATCAGGATTCCAGACGTCGCGGTGTTCCTGATTACGGGGATCGCGATTGGCCCGCAGGCGCTCGGCCTCGTGCATATCGGCGCGGAGACGGCGCTGAACCAGATCATCCTGCTGTTCGGCGCCAGCTACATCCTGTTCGACGGCGGCGCGACGCTGCGCTTTGCGGTGCTGAAGCAGGTCTGGATCACCATTGTCGTGATCGCGACCATCGGCGTCGTCATCACCGCCGGGATCACCGGCCTCGCCGCGCATTTCATCCTCGGCATTCCCCCGATCGTCGCGTTGCTGCTCGGCGCGACGCTGGCCTCGACCGATCCGGCGACGCTGGTGCCGATCTTCCGCCAGGTCCGGATTCGCGACCGGGTGGCGCAGACCGTGATGAGCGAGTCCGCGTTCAATGACGCTATGGGCGCGATCCTGACCTTCAGCATCCTGGCGGTGGCAACGGGAAGCGGCACGTTCTCTTTGACGGCGTCATTGCTCGGCCTGCTCGAACAATCCGTCATCGGCATCGTCGCCGGCATCGTGCTTGGCTATCTCGCCGCGCTGCTGATCGCGCATGAGAAGATGGCCTTTCTCGCCGAATACGCGCCGGTCGTGACGCTGGTCGCCGTGATCGCCGCCTACTTCGCCGCCGATGGCCTGCACGCCTCGGGCTTCATGGCGGTGTTCGTATTCGGCATCATGCTCGGCAACAAGGAAGCTTTCGGCTTCAAGATGGAGCCCGGCGAAGCCCAAAAGCTCGACGAGTTCGTGCTGACCACGGCGTTCATCCTGCGCCTGTTCATTTTCATCCTGCTGGGCGCGCAGGTCGACTTCACGCTGATGGAAAAATACTGGCTCGGTGGCACCGCCGTCGTCACGGTGCTGATGCTGGTCGCCCGCCCCGCGACGGTGTTCCTGTGCGCGTGGCCCGACCGCCGCGCGCGCTGGAGTTTTGCCGAAATGCTGTTCATGTGCTGGACCCGCGAGACCGGCGTCATTCCGGCGGCACTCGCCGGGCTGCTGCTCGGCATGAAAGCGCCCGGCGCGCAGATGATCGCGTCGGTGACCTTCATCGCGATCCTGATGACGATCCTGATCCAGGCCTCGACCACGGAATGGCTGGGACGCAGGCTCGGACTGCTGAAAACGAAAAATAGCTAGCGCGCGCCGCTGTTATTTGGGGTTCGGCGACTTGCCCGGCTTGAAACTGCCGCCACCGCTGCCCGGATTGAGGTGCTGCGCGGAACGGCGCGACCGCCGGAGCGTCTCACGGTCGAATGACCTCCGGCGGAAATGGGCGCAGAGGACGGCCGGAGCAGACATTGTCACGCGCGCTTACCGCCTCGCGATGGCGTTTCTCGAACTCGCTCAGCGAAGGGAGCGAGATGTCACACGACTCACGATGGTCGTTGGCGTATTGGACGACTGCGTCCCACGCCATGGAAACTCGAATGTACGTTTCGCAGCGGTCCGAAGGTGGAACAAGACCCGTCACCCGCTTCAAGGCTCGTTCAGCCTCGCTGCGCAGCCGGGTCAATTCCGGGCACTGCGCCTGCGCGTTGGCCTGACTGCAAAATCCGACCAGCGCTATCACCGCAATAGCTGGCACAGGTGTCCGCATCGAAGGACCCTCCTTGCAGCGCGATAACATCTTCAAATTGTAAGTCGTCAAAAGCGGCTGATTTGCGGCTTCGCGACCTCACCCGCCGCTGGTTTGCAGATGCGATCCTGCGATCTGATGTTCACTTCGTTCAGATCGAAAATCCACCAAAGACCACGATCGTGTGCGTGGCTTGCCAGAACCAGTGCCCTCCATCACGCGCGGCCTGCAGGCTGAAAAACCGTTTGTTCCAGCTGACATCATGGGCGAATCGAATGTTCTCGAGCTTGAAATCATCCTGGCGTTGCTTCCATTCCTTTGCCCAGGCCAGGTGCGCTTCGTCGAGTTGCTGCCGAAGTTTGGTGACCTCGATCGAATAGCTGGACGGAAAGAGAATGCTGAAGGTCAACGAACTGCCGATCATCACGCGATCTCTTCGGCTTCACGGACCATCTTTAGGTGGGCTCCGAGCATGTCAGAAGAATTCCCAGCGCGGCCCACGCCTTGCATAAGCTTGATTAAGATAGCTCAAATCCCGGATTGATTGAAACTACCCCGCCCTCGCCGCGCGGCGCAGCGATTGCGGGGGCTGACCGAAGGCACGGATGAAGGCGCGGCGCATCCGCTCCGGATCGCGAAAGCCGGTGGTTTCGGCGACGCGTTCGATCGCCTCGGAGGAGGATTGCACGCGCTGCCGCGCCACCTCGATCCGCAACCGCTCCACCGCCTTCGACGGCGTGGTGCCGGTCTCCGCGATGAAGGCGCGGGTAAAGTGCCGCGAACTCATGCCAGCCTGCTCGGCCATGTCCTCGACGGACAACGGCGCATCGAGATGTTCGCGCGCCCACGCCAGCAGTGGGCCGAACCGGCCGGTCGGCGCCTTCAACTCCAAAAGCGAGGAGAATTGCGACTGGCCACCGCTGCGGCGGTGGTAGAGCACGAGCTGGCGCGCAGTCTTCTGCGCGATGTCGTCGCCATAGTCTTCCGCGATCATGGCCAGCGACAGGTCGATGCCCGCGGTGATGCCGGCCGAACTCCAGATATTGCCGTCTCGGACGAAGATCTGGTCGGGCTCGAGCTTCACCTTCGGATAGGCTTTGAGAAAATGCCGGGTGCGCTGCCAGTGGGTGGTAGCACGACGGCCGTCGAGCAGACCGGCTTCGGCGAGGATATAGGCGCCGGAGCAGACGCTGGCGACGCGAACGCCACGTCTGGCGATCGAACGCACGAAGGCCAGCGTCTTCGGGCAAATCGCCGGCCCGCGGCTGCCTTCTCCGCCGGCCACGATCAGCGTGGTGATCGCACCCGATGGTTTGAGACCGCGCGCCATCATCTCGACGCCCGACGAACTGCGTACCGGCCCCGGCGTGACCGCGACAACCCTGATGTCGGGCGCATTGTTGGCTAAGCGCGCGGCAATCTCGAACACCGAGATCGGGCCGGCGGCATCGAGCAACTGGAAATCGGGAAAGATGAGGACGCCGATCATGATTTTCAGCCCAATCCTTGAATTGAAGATGTCCTGAAAAGAGGGAAATATGGCATTTCGGACAAGAAGCGATCATGACAGGATGGCGAGGTCAAGTAATATTTGGAGGCTCGTGATGTCGGCACCGCTTCAGATTGGTCTCGTGCTGTTCCCGAAGGTGACGCAACTCGACTTCACCGGACCGCTGCAGGTGTTTTCCAGCATACCCGGCGCCAAGGTGCATTTGATCTGGAAGCGGATCGAGCCGGTCGCCAGCGACTCCGTCATGATGCTGACGCCGACCGTCAGCTTTGCCGATTGCCCGCAACTCGATGTGATCTGTGTGCCCGGCGGGCTCGGCACCGATGACATGGTCAACGACGAGGAGATGCTGGCCTTCCTGCGCCGGCAGGCGGAGGGGGCGCAGTACATCACCTCGGTCTGCACGGGATCGCTGGTGCTGGGCGCAGCCGGCCTGCTCCGGGGTTATCGCGCGGCGACGCACTGGACCGCGATGGATTTTCTCTCGGCGTTCGGCGCGATCCCGACCAAGACCCGCGTCTGCATCGATCGTAACCGCATCACCGGCGGCGGCGTCACCGCAGGCATCGACTTCGCGCTGACGCTGGTGTCGCAGCTCGTCGACCGCAAGACCGCGGAGGCGATCCAGCTCCGGATCGAATACAACCCGGCGCCGCCGTTCAACGCCGGCTCGCCGGACACGGCGCCGGCGGAAGTTCTCGCGTTCATGAAAGAACGGATCGCGCCGGGCCAGGCCCGCCGCGGCGAGATGATTGCGCGTGCCGCCGCACGTTTGGCGTAACGCAACGCGGTTTGAATTCCACACAAGAAAAAGGCCGCCTGGTTTCCCAGACGGCCTTTCCTGTCTCACGGCGGCGCCACATTGACGGGCGATTTCAGAACCTCGAGACCGGGGGCCTATCTCCCGGCCGTATCCTGATCGGGTGCCGCTGCATATCGGGGCAGTCGCGAACTGGAGCCCGAACCGTACGCGATGGTCTCCCATCTCCGTAAGATGTCCGCATTCAGCCGCGAGCCGGCCGCGAACGCAAGAACGCGGCGGCCGATGTCCCCGCTGTTCCCGTTATTCACAGGTGTCTGGCGCCTTTTGGGTCCTGGCAGTGTCCTATTTCTTTTCGAGCGCGCGCCTGGGCGGAAGCAAATCCCGTATCAGCCCCCCTGCCGGAGCGACGATACAAACGGCCCGCGCGCCGATGGCTCAGGCGACGAACTGCCGAGGAAGCCAACCACTGACGTCAATGCTTGCCGAGGAACATAAGAACAGCCTGATCGTAAGCGTCAGGGTTGTCCTCCCGGCATGATTGTACGTCGTTCTCAATAAAAGCTTAACTGGTAAAGAGATACTGTGCCGATCGCTTCCGTCACGAAGGCACTCATCATGCGGCATCTTACTGTCTACAATCGTTTTGCGATGATCATCGCGGTATTGACCGTTGTCTTCGTCGCCGCGCTAGCCGTTCAAGTGACGGTGCTCCGCAACACCGTCATCGAGGAACGTCGGACCAAGGTATTCGATCTGGTCGAGGCCGCGAAGAAGATCCTGTCGAATTACGAGGAAAAAGCCAAAGCCGGCAAGATCTCGGCGGAGGAAGCGCGGCAACTTGCTTTCGATGCGATCGGCGCAATGCGCTGGGGCAAATCCGCTGACTATCTCGGAATCTACGGCGCCGGCAGCACCAATGCCGGCGTCACCTATGTGCACGCCAACCCGAAATACATCAATGTCAATCGCTGGGATTACAAAGACAATCAGGGCCAGTTGCTGATTCAAAACATCGTTGGCAAAGCCCGCACCGGCGGCGGTTATCTCGAATACCAGGTGCCGAAAGCGACGGGTGGTCCCGAACTGCCGAAGCTCACCTATGCCGGCGGATATGGTGAGGGCGATAAGCTGCTCGCAATCCAGGCAGGCGTCTATAACGACGATATCGACGCAGCGGTGTTCGACCGCGCGATCTGGATTGCCGTGGGCGGACTGGCGGGATTGCTCGTCGCGGGATTGGCCGCATTCGCTCTCGGTCGCGGCCTGGTTCGTCCGCTCGACGCGATATGCGGCGTTATGGACGGTCTAGCGAAGGGTGACTTGAGCGTTGAGGTCCCGTTCGTGGAGCGTCGTAACGAGATCGGCCGTATCTCGCGCAGCCTGACCGTTTTCAAGGATCGGTTGATTGACGCCGAACGTCTCCGCGCAGAGCGGGAGGAGGCGACGGCTCGCGCCGTGGCGGAACGGAAATCCGCCATGAACCGGATCGCGGGCGAGTTCGAGAAAAGTGTCGGCGGCATTGTCGCCGGGGCGGCTTCGGCAGCCGCCGAAATGCAGCGCTCGGCGCAATCGCTGTCCGCAATTGCGAAGGAGACGGCGCGGCAGAGCACCACCGTCGCCGCAGCCGCGCAACAGACCACGTCGAATGTGCAAACCGTGGCTGCCGCGGCAGAGGAACTTTCGACATCGGGCCAGGAAATCTCTCGTCAGATCGTTCACTCGGCATCGATAGCGCAAAGCGCCGTTGCGCAGGCCGACCGCACCAATGCCATGGTGGAAGGGTTGGTGGAGGCGACCCAGAAGATCGGCGAGGTGATGGGGCTCATTCAAAACATCGCCGGACAGACCAACCTCCTGGCCTTGAACGCGACGATCGAGGCCGCACGGGCCGGCGAGGCCGGCAGGGGCTTTGCCGTGGTGGCAAGCGAAGTGAAGGCGCTGTCGACACAGACCGCGAAGGCAACCGAGGAGATCGCTGATCAGATCCAGGCGATCCGCGATGCTACCGGGGCAACGGCCGGGGCAATTCGCGAGATCGGCGCCACCATCGGGCAGATCGACGAGATCGCCACAACGATCGCCGCCGCGGTGGAGGAACAGGGTGGATCGACCAAGGAAATCGCCCGCAGCGTGCAGCAGGCCGCGCAGGGCACGCAGGGGGTCATGCAAAATATTGCCGGCGTGACGCAGGCGTCGGGTCAGGTGGGAACTGCCGCCGAAATGGTTCTCGGTTCGGCCGGCGAACTCGCAATGCAGTCCGAGCGCCTGAAGCAAGAGGTCGAGAGTTTTCTCGCGACAGTCCGGGCGGCGTAGCCTTTCACGACGCGGCCGTGCAGATGATCGATACCTCGGTCGTGCGGGTGCACCGACACCGAGCCTGCATCGCGGACAACAGTCACCAAGATATGGGTCGCTCGCGAGGGGGCCTAACGAGCAAGATTCTCGCGGTGGACGCCAATGGCCCGCCCGTCCATCTCGCCCTCACGCCCGGTGAGGCTCACGATAATCGGCTGTGCTCGGTTCTTCTCAGCGCCTTGCTTCCGCAAACGGTCTCGAAATGGCGGATTGGCGCACTCGTTGAGCCCGAAGTACCATGCTGAGGCAGACGCATCATCTGTCCAACAGGCAGCGGATCCGAGTTCGCGGCCGCGTAATCGTCGATGACGATGGTTTAGTTTCCCGGCGTCCAGGCCTGGTAGTCGCCGGTGGCCGCTGGCCGACGGCCGCTGGCCAGCGTCGAGCCGGACGGGCGATAGGCCGAAGGCGTCCCCGTCATGTTCGGGACGTGCGGTTTTTCCCACTCGCGCGCCGGATAGTTTTCTTCGGTCGGCGCGACATCGACGGTGTGGTGCAGCCAGCCATGCCATGACGGCGGCACCTTGGTGGCCTCGGCGTATCCGTTATAGACCACCCAGCGCCGCTCAAAGCCCAGCGTCGGATCGATCTTGCGGCCCTTGGTGCGGTAGTAGGTATTGCCCTGCTCGTCCTGGCCGACCTTCTCGCCGAACCGCCAGGTCCACAATTGCGTGCCAAAAGTCTGGCCGCTCCACCACGTGAAGAATTTGAGCAGAAACTGTTTCATGAACTCAGGCCGGTTTGAGATGCTTCGGCTCTGATGCCATCGGCGCGCTGAATTGTCCAGATAAGTCCTGATATCCCTGCCCCGCTACCGCTACAGTGTGAACCTGCCGCTTTCGGCAGCCAATTGTCGCGGAATCGGCGCAATCTGTTCATTTCTCATACAGTTCCTATCTGACAGGTTGAGCGTTGCGCACAATCGATGCGCGGGCTCGGGAACGTCCACCCGCCCCATGGGTTGAGAAGTGTCCCGCAGATGGAGCCAATGATGATCAATCTTAAGGTTTTGAGTACCGTCGCAGCCATGGTGCTGGTGTTGCCCATGGTCGTGCCGAGCGAGAGCTTTGCCCAGAATCTGGGTAGCAAGGCTACGGGCGGCGGCGGCATCCGCGGCGGTGGCGGTGGTGGCGGAGTGCCACGCATGGGCGGCGGTGGCGGCGGCTTCACTGGCGGCGCGCCCGGTCCGAGATTTAGCGGCGGTGGCGGTGGCCGCGTCTATGGCGGCGGCGGCGGTGGCTATTATCGTCACGGCGGCGGTGGCGGCGGATTCATTCCGGGTGCGGTGGCCGGCGCCGTGATCGGCGGCGCGATCGTCTCGCAGGGTTATTACGGCGGATCGGACTATTACGCGCCGGGCTACTACGACAACGGATATTATGACGACGGCGGCGCCGTCGCGGTGGCGCCGGCGCCCGGTGGCGATGATGCGGTCGCCTACTGCATGCAGACCTACCGTTCCTACGATCCGCAATCGGGAACGTATCTCGGCAATGACGGTTATCGGCACCCCTGCCCGTAACGGCATCTCTGCCTGGTGAACTCAGGGCGGCGCGTTCGATGCGCCGCCCTTTTTGCGTCAGGCGGTCGCAATGCCACCGCCACGCCGAAGCGACAATGGTGGCGTCGCCAACAGAAAATGTTTGGTCAGGACGATGCATGGTCCGACGTAGACCGCACCCGCCTGGATCCGAACACGAAAGCCGCAGTTGCATTCAATCCGACACACCGTGCCGGAATTTGCTCCTAAGCAAACGTTATATGCACTCTACGATACAGACGCCCTGTCGCCGTTCCGCCTTAATCGCGGCACGAGCCGTGCGAGTCGCCTGACCGCCGCCCGAAAAAGAGGATCGATCGTGCCGCGCGTTCTCGTGGTCGATGACGACCCGATGGTATGCGTCGCCATCGAGGTCTGTCTTCAGCGCCAGGGTTTCGAGGTCACCGTCGCCGACGGCGGTGAAGCGGGAATGCGCGCGCTCGAATCATCCGAATACGACGTGATGCTGATCGATGTCTTCATGCCGCACATGCGCGGGTTCGAATCGATTCGGATGTTTCACGAGCGCAAGCCGGATGTTCCGATCGTTGCGATGTCGGGCTACGCCTTCGCCAATACCGAACGGGCGCCGGATTTCCTGCGCATGACCATCGAACTCGGCGCGGCATGCTGCCTGCGTAAGCCGTTCACGCCGAACGCGCTGTTGACCACCATCAATCAATGCCTCACCAAGCCGACCTCCTCCGCTCGCCTCAAAAAATAAAAAGCCTCAATGCCTTCGCAGCGTATTATCCTTGGAATCGGCCTCGCAATCCTCCTCCTCATCGGCGCCGCCTCGATCGGTCTCGACGTCAAGTCGCGGCACGACACTGCTGCGGTCAGTCATACGCTCGAGGTGCTGACGAAAATCCTGGATTTGCGTTTGCGCGTTCGTGGTGCGGAGAGCGCCGCACGCGGCTTTACGCTCAACGGCGACCCCAATCTCTTGAACGAATACAATGAGTCCCGCGACCGGATCACGCCGGCGTTCGCGGAGCTGGCCGAAGCAACCAGGGATCATCCCGCCCAGACGCAACTGCTCAAGGCCACCGAAGCACTGGTTGCCCAACGGCTTGCCGTCAGCAACGAAGTGCTGCGGCTGCTCGCGGCGGGCGACACCGCGGCATTGGCGGCGCTGCGCGCCAAGGGAGAAGGCCGTGCGGCAACGGCGGCGATCGGCACCAATTTCGACAGGTTGGCTGCCGAGGAGGACAGGCTGCTTGCGGTGCGGTCCGCGGAATCGCAGCTCACCGGGCGCGTGCTGCTGGCGATCGATCTCGCCGGCGTGGCGCTGATCCTGATCCTTGCGACCGCCCTCACCCTGGAAAGCCGCCGCTCGCGCCGCGAGTTGCAGGATTCGCTAAGTGTGACCAAGGCCGCCAACGAAACCCTCAAAGCGGCCGTTGCCGAGCGGACCGAACACCTGGTCGCCGCCCATGAGGAGCTGCGCCATTCGGCGGATGTGCTGCAAAACACCTTCAACAGCGTCGCGGAAGCCGTGCTGGTGATCAACGCCAAAGGCGAGGTCCTGCTCGTCAATGCGGCCGCCCGGCAGATGCTTGGCTACCGGGACGGCATGACGGTCCATCAGCTGCGGCAGCTGAGCGTCGCCTACCGCGCCGATGGCGTGACCAGGCTGCCGGCGGACGAAATGCCGTCGGCGCAGGTGCTGCGCGGCGAACCGTTCGCGCAGCAGGAGATCGTCATCCGTCCGACCGACGGCCGCGCGGCGCTTCATCTCGTCGTCAGCGGCCGGCCGCTACGCAGTGCTTCCGGCGCCATCAGCGGCGCGGCGCTGGTCTACCACGACATTTCCGCATCGCGCGAAACCGAGCGCAAGCTGCAGCAGTCGCAAAAGCTCGACGCCATCGGCAAACTGACCGGCGGCGTCGCGCACGACTTCAACAACATGCTGACCGTCATCACCGGCACCACCGAGACGCTGGTCGCCGGCCTTCAGAACTTGCCGACGCTGCAGAAGACCGCCGAACTGATCGACCAGGCGGCGGACCGCTGCTCCAAACTGATCCAGCATCTGCTGGCCTTCGCCCGCCGCCAGCCGCTGCAACCGCGCAATGTCGATATCAACGGCACCGTTCTCGACATGGCAAAACTGCTGCGCCCGACGCTGGGCGAGCAGATCGAAATCAACTCGATCCTCGAGCAGGAAGAGACGACGTCGCACATCGATCCGTCTCAACTGGCCAATTCGGTGCTCAATCTGGCGATCAACGCCCGCGATGCGATGCACGATGGCGGCAAGCTCTTGCTGGAGACCCGGAACGTCGTGCTGGACCAGGCCTATGCGGCTGCCAATCCGGAAGTGCTGCCTGGGCCCTATGTGATGCTGGCGGTCAGCGACACCGGCAGCGGGATGTCAAAGGCGGTGCAGGAGCGCGTGTTCGAGCCATTCTTCACCACCAAGGAAGTCGGCAAGGGCTCCGGGCTCGGCATGAGCATGGTCTACGGCTTCGTCAAACAGTCGGGCGGCCACATCAGAATCTATAGCGAGGAAGGCCACGGCACCACGGTCAAGCTGTATCTGCCGCCGGCCCGCAGGACGGCCGCGGCCGCTTCTCCCGCCGCCGCGCAGTCGTCGGGCGGCTCCGAGACCATCCTGGTGGTGGAAGACGACACGCTGGTGCGCGAGTTCGTCGCGGCGCAGTTGCGCACTCTCGGCTACAAGACCGTGACCGCCGCGGACGCCCGCGCGGCCATGGTCATGGTCGAAAACGGCCAGCCGTTCGACCTGCTGTTTACCGACGTCATCATGCCCGGCGGCATGACCGGCCGCCAGCTGGCCGACGAGACGGCAAAGCGCCGGCCGGGCATTAAGGTGCTTTATACCTCCGGCTATACCGACAACGCGATCGTGCATCACGGCCGCCTCGACCCCGGCGTGCTGCTGCTGACCAAACCTTATCGCAAATCGCGCTTGGCGAAGATGGTGCGGTTGGCGCTCGAGGGCGATGCGTAATTTTTTGTTTGACGCGTTTTCTTGACGCGAACCGGGATCCACTTCGCTCGAAAACGCTATGGCTTAGGAGCGCGTCGCCAGCACGACGCCGGCGAGCGTGCACATCAGCGCGATGATCTGGGTCGCCCCGAGCGGCTCGTGCAGCGCGAACGCGGAGGCGACCACGCCGATCACGGGCACCGCCATGGTGCCGATCGCCGCCACCGACGCCGGCAGGCGTGCGAGTGCGGCGAACCAGCTGACATAGGCGATGCAGAACTGGATCACGATCGAATAGACCAGCAACCACCAGCCGAGCGCTGAGACCTTGTCCAGATGCGTGGTCTCGATCAGCAGGCCAGCAATCGCCACCGGAAAACAGCCGAGCCCGATCTGCCAGGCGGCGGCCGGGATCGGCGCCAGCTGCAGCGGCAGTTTCTTGGCGAGCACCGTGCCGAGCGCAAAACCGATCGCGCCGGTGAGCGCCATGATGATCCCCGGCAGCTTGGCGGCACTCGCGGTGAGGCCGTTGCCGCCCATGATGGCGGCGAGGCCCGCAAACGCCGTCAGCAGCGCGAATGTCCGCAACCAGGTCGGGCGCTCGCCGAGCACCGGCCAGGCCAGCATCGAGGCCCATACCGGCATGGTGTAGGCGATCAGCGCGGCCTCGCTGGCCGGCAGCCAGAGCAGCGCCAGCCCCATCAGCACCATCCAGCCGGTCACGTTGAGCAGCGCCGCCAGCATCAGGCGCGGCCACAGCCTGCGCGGAACTTGCAGGCTCTGGCCGCGCGCCAGCGCCAGCGCGGCCAACAGGCTCGCGCCGATCACGCCGGTCAGGCCGCGCAGGGTCAGCGGCGGCAGCTCGCTCAAAAGGTACTTTGTTACTGGCCAGTTGAAGCCCCAGCCCACCGAGGTGATGGCGAGGAACATCAGGCCCGCGGGTGCGATGCGCGCCCGCGCCGTCGGTTTTGATTCTGTCATGGAGCCCGGCGATGGGGTGGAATCACTCCCTCACCTTCGCCGTTATCGCGGCCTCCGACCACGGGCTTGCGGACATGCCAGCCCGGACGTCCCCGTAGCCTTACGTGAGTCTCGGAAGTGCAATCCCAAACCGCGAATAAATAGTTCGCCTGTGAACAGCGGGTGCTGCATCGCTCCACAGCCTGTGCGTAATTTTTTCCCTTGGGAATCCCTGAGGACTCACTGATACTTGACGACATCACAGGGGCGCGATGTCCCCTGTTTTCCCAACCTTTCCACCATATTTAGTATTTGATTCAGGAACTCGTACTAGTTCTTGACGGGCGCAACGGAGTTGGCCTAGTTTTCTTCCTGTTCGGCGCGAGTGTGTTTGGGTCCCCGCCGGTCGCTCCCAAAAGGGTTCCGAAATGACCACTCCGTCGGCCAGCGAGGGCAGCGGGTGAGGCTTTTCTGCCCCCAAATTTGGGGGCTTTGGGGCGCTAATAATGGGCCGGAATCGGCTCAGCTGGAGTGTCGGAGTGACGTGCCCCAGGCGGCGCGTTGGGGCGTTGAATAAGGCAACTTCACGCTGGTGCGTAACGGCACCTGCATGAGGCGCCAGAGAAACAGAGGCCGGGTTCACCGGTTGAGCTGCGGATAGAGAGACCAGGGTTGCACGCAAGCCGTGGTCTGGGAGTCCGCTCAAGGAATAACATCCGGCGCCGCGGCGAGCGGTCCGGTCAAAGAAGACGGGGCACGACCATGCGAATCGAACGACGCAACACCACTCAGGGACAGTCACCCTACGCAGGGATTGATTTCAGATTGACGACATCGGAGATCCGCAATCCCGATGGCTCGATCGTGTTCCGTCTCGAAAATGTCGAGGTTCCCCAGTTCTGGTCGCAGGTCGCCTCCGACGTGCTGGCCCAGAAGTATTTTCGCAAAGCGGGCGTCGCAGCGCGCCTGAAGAAGGTCGAGGAAGAGACCATCCCCTCCTGGCTGTGGCGCTCGGTGCCCGACACCGAGGCGCTGGCTTCCCTGCCCGAGAACGAGCGCTATGTCAGCGAGCTCTCGGCAAAACAGGTGTTCGATCGCCTCGCCGGCTGCTGGACCTATTGGGGCTGGAAGGGCAGCTACTTCTCGAGCGAAGAAGATGCGCAAGCCTTCTACGACGAGCTGCGCTTCATGCTGGCAAAACAGATGGTCGCGCCGAATTCGCCGCAGTGGTTCAACACCGGCCTGCACTGGGCCTACGGCATCGACGGCCCCGGCCAGGGCCACTATTACGTCGACTGGAAGACCGGCAAGCTGACCAAGTCAAAATCCTCCTACGAGCATCCGCAGCCGCACGCCTGCTTCATCCAGGGCGTCGATGACGACCTCGTCAACGAGGGCGGCATCATGGACCTCTGGGTGCGTGAAGCGCGTCTGTTCAAATACGGCTCCGGCACCGGCTCCAACTTCTCGCGTTTGCGCGGCGAAGGCGAAAAGCTGTCCGGCGGCGGCCGCTCCTCCGGCCTGATGAGTTTTCTCAAGATCGGCGACCGCGCCGCGGGCGCGATCAAGTCGGGCGGCACCACGCGCCGCGCCGCCAAGATGGTCGTGGTCGATGCCGACCATCCCGATATCGAGACCTATATCGACTGGAAGGTGAAGGAGGAGCAGAAGGTCGCAGCGCTGGTCACCGGCTCCAAGCTCAACCAGAAGCATCTGAAGGCCGTGCTGAAAGCCTGCGTCAATTGCGAAGGCTCGGGCGACGACTGCTTCGATCCCGAAAAGAACCCGGCCCTTCGCCGCGAGATCAAGCTCGCGCGCCGCGCGCTGGTCACCGACGCCATGATCAAGCGCGTGATCCAGTTCGCTCGCCAGGGCTACAAGGAGATCGACTTCCCGATCTACGACACCGACTGGGATTCGGAAGCCTATCTCACCGTCTCCGGCCAGAACTCCAACAACTCGGTTTCGCTGAAGGATGACTTCCTCCGCGCGGTCGAAACCGACGGGACCTGGGATCTGATCGGCCGCACCAACAAGAAGGTGACGAAGACGCTCAGGGCCCGCGACCTCTGGGAAAAGATCGGCCACGCCGCCTGGGCCTCGGCCGATCCCGGCCTGCACTTCAACACCACCATGAACGACTGGCACACCTGCAAGGCGTCCGGCGACATCCGCGCCTCCAATCCGTGCTCGGAATACATGTTCCTGGACGACACCGCCTGCAATCTGGCGTCCGCCAACCTGATCACCTTCTACTCAACCTCGACCAAGCGCTTCGACGTCGAGTCCTACGAGCATCTCTGCCGGCTCTGGACCGTCGTCCTGGAAATCTCGGTCATGATGGCGCAGTTCCCGTCGAAGGCGATCGCCGAACTCTCCTACGAGTTCCGCACGCTGGGCCTCGGCTTTGCCAATATCGGCGGCCTGTTGATGACCATGGGCCTGCCCTACGACTCAAAGGAAGGCCGCGCGCTGTGTGGCGCGCTGACCGCGATCATGACCGGCGTGGCGTACGCGACCTCGGCCGAGATGGCGAAAGAACTCGGCCCCTTCCCCGGCTACAAGAAGAACGCCCAGCACATGCTGCGCGTGATCCGCAACCATCGCCGCGCCGCCCATGGCGAATCCCGCGGCTATGAGGCGCTCGCCGTCTCACCGGTGCCGCTCGATCACGCCTCCTGCCCGCAGGGAGATATCGTCACCCATGCGAAAGCCGCCTGGGACAAGGCGCTCGAACTCGGCGAGCTCAACGGCTACCGCAATGCGCAGACCACCGTGGTGGCGCCGACCGGCACCATCGGCCTCGTGATGGACTGCGACACGACGGGTATCGAACCCGACTTCGCGCTGGTGAAGTTCAAGAAGCTCGCCGGCGGCGGCTACTGGAAGATCATCAACCAGGCCGTCCCGGTGGCGCTGCGCACGCTCGGCTATCGCGAAAGCGATATCGCCGAGATCGAGGCCTATGCCGTCGGCCACGGCTCGCTCTCCAACGCCCCCGGCATCAACGTCTCCACCCTCAAGGCAAAAGGCTTCACCGACGAAGCGCTGGCCAAGGTTGAGGCTGCGCTGCCGACCGCGTTCGACATCAAGTTCGCCTTCAACAAATGGACCTTTGGCGAGGATTTTCTGCGCGACACCCTCAACATCGCGCCGGAAGCGATCGCAGCCCCCGGCTTCGACCTGCTCGCCGCGGTCGGATTTACAAAACGCGAGATCGAAGCCGCCAACGTGCACATCTGCGGCGCGATGACGGTGGAAGGCGCGCCGCATTTGAAGGCCGAGCACTATCCGGTGTTCGACTGCGCCAATCCCTGCGGCAAAATCGGCAAACGCTATCTCTCGGTCGAGAGCCACATCCGGATGATGGCGGCCTCGCAGCCGTTCATCTCGGGCGCGATCTCGAAAACCATCAACATGCCGAACGACGCCACGGTGGAGGATTGCAAATCCGCCTACCTGCTGTCCTGGAAGCTGGCGCTGAAGGCCAACGCGCTCTACCGCGACGGCTCAAAGCTGTCGCAACCCCTCAACTCGCAGCTGATCAGCGACGACGACGAGGAAGACGACGCGATCGACACCTTCTACGACAAGCCGCTCGCCGCGCGCACCGCGCAGGTCTCGGAAAAGATCGTCGAGAAACTGGTCGAGCGCATCGTGGTGATGCGCGAGCGCGAAAAGATGCCGGACCGCCGCAAGGGTTACACCCAGAAGGCGGTCGTCGGCGGCCACAAGGTCTACTTGCGCACCGGCGAATATGACGACGGCCGGATCGGCGAGATCTTCATCGACATGCACAAGGAAGGTGCGGCGCTTCGCTCCTTCATCAACAACTTTGCGATCGCGGTCTCGCTCGGCCTGCAATACGGCGTGCCGCTGGAAGAATATGTCGACGCCTTCACCTTCACCCGCTTCGAGCCCGCGGGTCCGGTGCAGGGCAACGACAGCATCAAGTACGCGACCTCGATCCTCGACTATGTGTTCCGCGAGCTTGCGGTCAGCTACATGTCGCGCTTCGACCTCGCCCATGTCGATCCGACCGAGTCGAGCTTTGACGCGCTCGGCAAGGGCGTCGAGGAAGGCAAGTCGCCCGATCCGTCGCACTCGACGCGGTACGTGTCGAAGGGCCTGACCCGCTCGCGCACCGACAATCTGGTGGTGATGCGCGTCAGCGACGCCGACGCACGCTCCTCCAGCAACGTCACCGCGATCGCCTCCCACGGCCCGAGCGCCCGTGTCGCCGACACCCTCGAAGGCGCGGTCGCGCTGAAGCAGGAAACCCAGCACGACCTGTCGCCGACGGAAAAGCTGGAAGCGATGCAGTGGAGCAAGGCCGGTGCCGCCGCCCAGGCCGCACCGAGCAAGGCCGAGCGCCGGGCCGAGGCGAAAGCCAAAGGCTACGAAGGCGAGATGTGCGGCGAATGCGGCAATTTTACTCTCGTGCGGAACGGGACCTGCATGAAGTGCGATACTTGTGGAAGCACGACGGGGTGTTCGTGAGCTATCGCTGATGTAACGCACGCCACGCACGCACGCACCACAGTTTTCACGAAAGAAAGCCCGCGATTTTCATGAAAATAAGTCCGGGAAAATACAAAATCCCGCAGAAATGCGGGGTTTTTGCCTCAGTGTGAAGTTCGCCCTAAGCCGCCAAGGGCTCCTGAATAGTCAATCGATCCTCAGCATCAGGGTCAACCCCATGCACGGGGCTCCAGACTAGCCTCGCGTATTCTCTTGTGGACGGAAACGGTCCTGGTGTCCCCAAAAAGTGGTTCGGCGCGACCATCGGCGTTACACGACGTCGACGTGGCATAGATGGCCCTGAGACTCTTCAACGGTATGCCTGCACCGGACGCGGACGCTGAAAGAACGACTCGATTTGGCTTTGAGAGCGACTCGATTTCACATCCCGCTGACACGACTGACGAATTTCGCCTCTATTTTTTTCGCCCGGTTTTGAGCGCTCGAGAAACCGAGGGGGGAGCTATCGCCAAATTTTGGTGACGGCCGGGCCGGTCAGGCGGCGGCGGTTATGGGCTGACGGTCAGCGGGTTTAGCGATGACCTCGATCCCGTTGTTGAATGTCACACCGAGAACGAGTTTTGGCAACTGGTTGTGGCCATCGAGACGACGCCAGCTTTTCTGCGGATCGTGTCCCCCGGCGTGGTGTAACTGGCGGCGGGGGACACGATCGCGTGAAAATTTGGCATTTGCGGCGCGTCGGCCGAATTTGGGATTGCTCCATGCTGACCCAGATCTACGAGATCTCCAGCCCGGATGAAGCGCGCGGCGTTTCGGAGATCGGTATCGACCACGTTGGGTTCTGGTGGGCGACGGCGAGTTTCCGCGCGAACAGCGGCTTCCCCGGGCGGCGGAGATTGCGGCGGCGATAGTAGCGCCTGCGAGATTTTCGGCGCTTTTTCTCACGGCGCGTGTAGCCTTGATCATCGAATGGGCGCGGGCGCTCAGGCCGGCCATCATCCACCTTGTCTGCCAGCTATTGACTTCGCAGATGTCCTGTTGTGCGAATCCCGGGGGCCGCTGTGTATACCGAATGTCGTTTCGGGTTCGATCTGAGTCATTCGTGCCCTATTTGAGTCTGGTCAACGCTTCCGCTCTACCCAGCCCTGAGGTCCACGATGGCAAATGGTGAGCGGAACGCCCCGAAGATCCGAACACCTGTGTGCCGTTTTGACCGAAATTGAACGTCGGTCCGGTGGACGTCTACAGCAGGAACGAAAGCGCTGCCTCGCAACGGTCTTCGAGTTTGAGCGCCAGCAGATCGTCGGCGCGCGTCCGGCCGAGGTTGACGGCGGCGATCGGGATGCCGCGGCGTGCAGCAGCCTGTGCGAAGCGGAACCCGGAATAGGCCATCAGCGAGGAGGCGACGACAAAGCATGGCGTCCGCGCCTTCCAAATGCGCTTGGGCGGCGTCGACCTGGTGGCGCGGGACGTTTTCACCGAAGAGCGCGACGTCGGGCTTGAGGACGCCGCCGCAGGATGCGCAAGGCGGTACGGCAAAGCCCGAGAAATCCAACTGGTCGAGGTCGGCGTCGCCGTCCGGCAACGGCGCGGCGTCGAGTTGGATTGAGCGCTTCCCGCACCGACGATGAAGGACCTAACTGTTAGAGGAGTGCTTTGGGGTTTATCGAACCGCTTAAACACACATTTTCCAGCGATCCGAGTAACGGATTTCTACTCCGAGGGTTGCAGGTTCGAATCCTGCTGGGATCGCCAGTATAACGGTCCTGTTCCGTCCCGGTTTGTTCCGATTTGTCCCAATCTGGAAAGAAACGCCTGCGGCACAGCGGTTTGGTCGCCATGTCCGATCCCACGGTTTCCCAAAGCGCTCAGCTTCATCAACACCCGTGAGCGCGTCGGCACGGCCCCTGAGCGCTTCGATCGCAGGCGCAACGTCCTCCGCGCGCCGGATATCGCACTTTACGGTATCGAGACCGAGGTTGGCGGCGGCGGCCTGCGCCGTATTCAGCTCGGGCGCCGTGAGCGGATTGGCGGCATTGAACAGGATCGCCACCCGGCGAAGACCCGGAAGAAATTCCCGTAGCACCTCGAGCCGCTTGCCGGTGGAATCGGTCAGTTGACGCGACAGACCGGTAACGTTGCCGCCTGGCCGCGGCAGGCTTTCGACCAGACCATTGCCGACCGGATCGGGGTAGCCATGCGGCGGCAGCAGGCAATCCTGGGTCGCAGGGATTGGGATGCTGATGCCTTGCGCGATATCGTGCGCGACTATGTCATCGAGCATTTGGCAGATGACGATGCGGTCCTCGTCATCGACGAGACCGGCTTTCTCAAGCAGGGCAAGGCGTCGTGCGGTGTGGCGCGGCAATACACCGGTTCGGCAGGCAAGATTACGAACTGCCAGATCGGCGCATGGTCGGGCAGCCGCCGTGTTCGGCTATCGCGGGCACCACAGCATCCGTCAGGAGCGCTGTCACTCTGAAATGCGTAGCTTCTTCGTCATTGTGCATTAGCCGTGAGTAGCTAGCCACGTCGGCGGCCAATATCGCCGACAACCTGCGCTCGACCCGGACTGGCCGCCCCTGCAACATGGCCCGAAATCGAACCTGTTGCATATTCTGCACGACGGATCAGACCACGGACCAACGGGTTTTGACGCCATGCCCATCCTGATGTTGGTCATTGGCCCTTCTGCGACGTACGGGTCAGGCCGAATGTCCCGGTTTGCGCCAAAAGCTGCCCTACCCGGCAAGTCGGATTTTAATGCTGTGGACGGCGCCCGCTCTGCGGCATCGAAATGCCGTCGGGGTGTTTCGAGACATGCAGCGGTTCAGACCACGCGAGCGATGCGGTAATCCCGCGGACAGAAATTGCAATGGACGAGCTCTGATCGCGTGCGAGCGCGCGGGAGAAACCAGCGCGAGCTCGTCAAAGCTCGGCCTACAGGGCATCTTCGCTGCTTGCTGCGGTGCATGGCAACCGTGGTGGCAATACTAAACTTGGCCGGGCGTGCGTTTTTTGCCCTTGACGCGGCGAGCGCGATCAGCCGATCGACTGGCGGGCCGACGATGAATCCCGTATAATACATCCCGCCTGTCGTTGGTCCCTTGCCGCGGGTGCGGTTCTCTGGCAGCGCTCAAGACAATATGCGCCCGCCCGCGCTGGTTATTGGCGTCGACACCCTGAAAGCAGTTCAATACACTTTCGAAACCCTGTGATAAAGGCGCGGCTCGAAACAAAAGTGCTGCAATGACTGATTTCGCGGAAGGGCCTACACATTCCGGAGTGAGGCGGATTCTGGCGCGCTGGAATCTGGAATTGGAGGGGCCCAGTGTACCGATTCTACGCTACGGTTTTGCGGTCGTTTGCGTTTCAGCTGCGCTTGGGCTGGCACTTGCATTGCAATACTACAAATTCATTGAGCGAAGTCCGCTTTTTAATCTCGCGATCGCTCTCACCGCTTGGTATGCGGGAGTTGGACCCGCCGTGCTGGCCGTCGTACTGTCCACGGCATGCTTCAGCTACTTCTTCGCGGGGCCCGTTTACGCGCTCTATTTCGTAACATGGGCGGTAGTAGTTGCTTCGTTTGTCGCTGTTCGGCGTCGCCGCGAGCGCGAAGTTAAAAGATTGAACCAAGAGCTTGTGAAGCGGGCTGCGGAACTGGAGGCAAGCAACAAGGAATTGGAAGCCTTTGCCTACTCAGTATCCCACGATCTGCGGGCGCCGCTTCGGCATGTCATTAGCTACGCGGAGCTCCTGCAGAAACCGGCATCTTCTTTGTTCGATGATAGAAGTCAGCGGCAGATGAAGAGGATTCTGGAAGCGGCAAATAGAATGGGCAACCTGATCGACGATCTGTTGGCCTTTTCGCGGATCGGGCGCGTGGAGACCTGCAAGACAACAGTGGACCTAGGACAGCTTATTCGCGAAGTCGTCGCTGAGTTCGAGGAGGAGACGAGTGGTCGAAACATTGACTGGAAAATCGGAACCCTTCCGGTGTGTCATGGCGACTGTTCCATGCTGAAACTAGTCCTTACTAACCTGATTTCAAATGCGGTTAAGTTCACACGGACGCGAACGCGAGCCGAGATCGAGATCGGCTGCGCCGACGGAAAGAATGAAATAGAGGTCTTCGTACGGGACAACGGCGCAGGCTTCGACATGCAGTATGCCGATAAGCTTTTCGGTGTGTTTCAGCGTCTGCATCGGTCTCGAGAGTTTGAAGGTACCGGCATAGGATTGGCTACCGTTCAGCGCGTTATCGAACGACAGGGAGGGAAGGTTCGGTGCGAGGGGGTATTGGATCAAGGCGCGACTTTCTACTTCTCACTTCCCCAAGTGTGAGCCAGGGATCGAAACTCATGGACAAATTGGGACGCATTTTACTTGCAGAGGACGATGAGGATGACGTGGAACTCACCCTGATGGCACTGGAAGAACACAAGCTGGCCAATGAGGTCGTGGTTACATTCGATGGCGAAGAAGCTCTGGATTACCTTTACTGTCGCGGGAAGTTCGACACGCGCGCTACCGGCAATCCATCGGTAATGCTACTCGACCTAAAACTGCCGAAGGTCGATGGATTGCAGGTCTTGCAGAAAATCAGGTCCGACGAGCGGCTGAAGATGATTCCTGTCGTGGTACTTACGTCATCCCACGAGGAAATGGACAAAATACGAAGCTACAAATCCGGGGCGAACGCCTACGTCGTCAAGCCGATGAATTTTCACATGTTTGCCAACGCAGTGAGGGAACTCGGTGTCTTCTGGGCGATCATCAACGAGCCGCCGCCGGGCAGCATCAAACGCTGACATGCCGTCTCCTCTGCGCATTCTCCTGCTGGAGGATGACCCCGGCGATGCGGAGGTCATTCAAGATCTCCTTGAAGCGGACCATTTCGTCTGTGACGTAACCCGCGTTGAAACTCGCGATGAGCTCCTGGATGCTCTTAGAAGCGTCGGCTTCGATCTCATTCTCGCTGATTACACGCTTCCTTCGTTCGACGGCATTACCGCGTTAAAGCTTGCGCACAGTATGTGTCCTGATCTGCCTTTCATCTTTGTTGCCGGTACTCTCGGCGAAGAAGCGGCTATCGATTCGCTCAAAATGGGGGCCACGGATTATGTTCTGAAGACGCGGCTGTCGAAGCTTGCGCCCTCCGTCGAGCGGGCGCTCTGCGAAGCTCAAGAAAGGACCGAACGCAAGAAAGCTGAGACGGCACTGCGCTTTAGCGAGATGTATCTAGCGGAGGCACAGCGCTTAAGTCACACAGGAAGTTTCGGCTGGGATTCTTCGACCGGGGAAATCTACTGGTCGGATGAAACCTATCGAATTTTCGAATACGATCCTACCACAAAACCCACACTGCAGATGGTGGTCGATCGCTCTCATCCAGACGATCGCATGCGTGTCAGTCAGATCATTGATCGTGTCTCAATCGAGAGGAGTGACTTTAGTGTCGAGCATCGCCTTATGATGCCCAATGGTTCTGTCAAGTTTCTTCAAGTTGTCGCTCATCGTGCAGTGGGCGAAGATTCGAAAGCTTTGCTCTTCCTAGGCGCTGTGACAGATATTACCGAACGCAAACGGGCTGAAGAGGAGCACGGGAGATTGCGCCAGCTGGAGGCAGATCTCGCGCGCATCAATCGATTGAGCGTAATGGGAGAACTGGCTGCATCCCTAACCCATGAGATCCTCCAGCCTATAGCCGGTGTGACAATGAGCGCCAGAGCCTGCTCGAACTGGCTGCAGCGCGAGCCGCCTGAGATCGAGCAGACTCGCCGGGGCATATCGGACATTATGAAGAACGCAAACCGTGCGGCCCACATCATCGACCGAAATCACTCACTCTACAGTCGAAGAACTCCACAACGGGAGCTAATCGATCTAAACGAAATCATCCGAGAGATGATCACTCTCCTGCAGGACGCGGCGAACCGTGAGTTAGTTTCAATCCGCGGCGAACTCGACCCCGCACTTCCGAGGACGATGGCGGATCGTGTTCAGCTGCAGCAGGTGTTGATGAACCTCATGCTTAATGGCATCGAGGCAATGAAGGAAAAGAGCGGCGAATTGCGTGTTTCGTCGAAGAGAACCGAGGATGGTCGATTGCTGATTTCGGTAACCGACTCGGGGGCTGGGCTTCCTAGGAACGAAGCCGAACGCATTTTCGAGGCATTCTTCACCACGAAACCACAGGGAACCGGTATGGGACTGTCCATCAGTCGTAGGATTATTGAGTCCCATGGCGGCAGCCTGTGGGCGAGCGCCAACACCGGGCCGGGTTCGACCTTTCAGTTCGTGCTGCCAACGAGATGACAGCCTCTTATTGGGGTAGCGCCATACAAACCGAGCAAAATTTGCCACGTACCGGGCATCGTCCCAGTTGAGACACTCGCAAAAAAGGCATTAGCATTACAGTTGCCCTTTCTGACGATTTCTGAATCCATGGGCAGCCATGATTCGAAGATCGTGGACGCAGGCAGCGTCGATTGAAGAAACGCTTGCGTTATGGGCTGCGTCGCTTCGTGAGGTGAAGAAGCGGATACGTCCGTTGTTCGGGCAGGAACGTGTTGCGAGGAACGCAGGCCTGTTTCTGGAAGGTCTGCTCGGCGATGAGCAACGCAAGACCGGTTGGATGCGCGCGGAGGCAGCTGGCGATCCTGGTCCATGGCGGCAGCAGGCAATCCTGGGTCGCAGGGATTGGGATGCTGATGCCTTGCGCGATATCGTGCGCGACTATGTCATCGAGCATTTGGCAGATGACGATGCGGTCCTCGTCATCGACGAGACCGGCTTTCTCAAGCAGGGCAAGGCGTCGTGCGGTGTGGCGCGGCAATACACCGGTTCGGCAGGCAAGATTACGAACTGCCAGATCGGCGTCTTCGCTACTTACGTTTCGCGTCATGGCCATGCGTTCATCGGTCCGCGCGTTGTATCTTCCGAAAGAATGGACCGAGGATCCAGATCGTCTGGAAGCCACATATGTGCCTGCCGACACAGGCTTTGCGACCAAACCAAAGCTTGCGACGGCAATGATCGCACGCGCCATAGTCGCGGCTGTGCCATTCAAGTGGGTTGCTGCCGATACGGTCTACGGCGTCGGAGATATCGAACAGCAACTACGCCAGGCAGGCAAAGGCTATGTGCTCGGAGTCAGCAGCACTCATGTGTTCCGATCCTGGGGCAAGCGGCGATCAGTCTCTGGCACCGCCGCGGACATCGCCTCGACGCGGCGCTCATCCGACTGGAAGCGCTTGTCGGCGGGAGCCGGAACCAAAGGACCGCGGCTGCACGATTGGTGTTATCTCGAATTGGCCGATCTCGATGCCGGGCAGTTCAACAGCGCAAATGACGGTTTGTGGACACGCGGTCTACTGATCCGTCGTCGCATCGCCGATGATGACCTCGCCTTCTTCACCACCTGGTGCCCAACAGGAACGGCCATCGAAACGCTGGTCGCGGACGAAGGCCATCGCTGGGCGATCGAGGACAGTTTTGAGACCGCCAAAAACGAATTCGGCCTCGATCACAACGAGAGCCGATCCTGGCATGGCTGGCATCGCCACGTGTCTATGGTGATGCTCGCCTTTGCCATGATGGCGGTGATCCGCCATCATGCCAATCCGCCGCAGCCAAAAAAAACGCAACGCCGAACCACGGCAAAAACAAAACCAACGCCGCCTCGTCATTGATCCGATGGTCAATCCAGGAAGTTCGGCGCATCGCCATCAGGCTCGCTCGAAAGCGCATCCAACCCGCACACATCATCGCATGGTCACTCTGGCGCAGAGCTCACCAGGCGATCGCTCAGCGTGCGCACCTCAAAGCAAAACGGCAACTGTAATGTTAGGAGTGTCGTTGTCTTCCCTGCAGGGCGAGGACGACACTGAGGCGCAGCTGGATTTCAGGATTTGAACCAGACTAAACTTGTGGCTCGGCCACCCCGATGCGCTGGCGAAGTGTCCGGAGGATCGCAACAGTCCAATGCTTGAAAACGACCCAGCACTGGCCGCCATGGCGGAGGCGTTGGCCAAATCTGCCGACTACCGCGTCCTCCGGCGCCTGGTTCCTCGGGAGATTTTCACTTCATCCATCGGTCAAAACACGAAAACCGGCATCCTGCTCGACGTCGAGACGACCGGCCTCGATCAGCAGAAGGATGAGATCATCGAACTTGGAATGGTCAAGTTCGACTACCTGCCTGACGGTCGCATCGCGAGCCTTAGGGATGTCTATACATCGTTCAACGAGCCGTCCGAACCCATCCCCCTTGAGGTCACCGCGCTCACCGGCGTCACGGATGACATGGTAGCAGGACAACGGATCGACGACTCGACCGTCTTCTCGTTCGTGGACGACGCCGTGATTGTCATTGCCCACAACGCGGGCTTCGATCGTAAATTCGTGGAGCGCTATTGGTCGATATTCCAGCGGAAGGCATGGGGGTGCTCGGCGACCGAGGTCGAATGGCGGAAACACGGCTTCGAAGGCTCGCGCCTCGGCTACCTCCTGAATGGTGCCGGCTTCTTCCACCAGACTCACAGGGCAGTCGACGATTGCCATGCCCTGCTCGAGATTCTCGCGTGCGAATTGCCGACGACCGGAACGTCGGCGCTTGCCGTCTTGCTCGAGCGCGCTCGCAAAAAGACCATGCGGGTGTGGGCGGAGCAATCGCCTTTTGATCTCAAGGACTCGCTCAAGCGGCGCCGCTACCGATGGAGCGACGGGAGAGATGGTAGGTTGAGGTCATGGTATATCGACGTCGACGAAAGCAAGCTGGATGACGAAATCGCGTTTCTGAAGACCGAAATCTATCTCCGGGACATGGAGCCGCGTCTTCAGACCTTGACAGCGTTTGACCGATTTTCGGTCCGAGCATGAAGCATACTTCCAGCCATCGCCCGGACGCCCGACCAGAGAGGCTGCAACGGAAGACCTCTTTGTCCGCCTTCTCAACCACCTCATGAATATGGACAAGGCATCCGGCCCAAGGATGCCACGGATAAAGAAGCTCGTACTCCGCGATCCCGTGGGCGTTCCGTAGTCGTGTTGTATAACGCGGCTCGCACGCACCTTTCACTCAACAAGGACGCGCCGTCGCCGCGAACAGTACATTCCGTTGGTCGCGTTTTGCCTACGCCATTTCTTGGCGGACTTCATCATCTGTATGTGGGAGTTTGATTTCCGACAGGCACAGCCGAGGAGGTCACCAACATCGCCGGGCGGATTGTTCACAAACCGAGCGGATCTGCCCCGGCCAACGCAACGCGCTGACTCATAGTCTCGCATGGCTCTTCGGATAGGGACCGAGGCCTCGCAGTCCCTACGTCGACGAGCGCGTCGTTGGCGTAGCTCGGATCCAATACCTCAGAGACAAGCTCTGCGGGCCCCCCTCGCAATCCGCACTGGGGTAAGAAGCCCAACGATGAATCCGAAATCACTCCACGCAACACGGCCGCAACACAGCGGTTCGTTCTTTGTTCAGGGTATCCAATGCAGGACACCATCCAACGAGAAACTCACTTTTGGGAGCGTGGGTGCCAGTATTACATCGCAGCGCGCTTCGCGGTGCCCGGTGGCCTCAATCCAGTCGCCGCCAACCTGCTTCACCATGCAATCGAGTTCATGTTGAAGGGAACGCTCGTAAAGACCAGAGAGTTACGCGGGCTGCAAAACAAATACGGACACAAGCTGCCGCCGCTCTGGAAAGACTTCAAGACGGTTGTCGGAGATGCGGGCCTTACCCGGTTCGATGCGATAATCGATGGGCTCCACAGGTATGAGGACTTGCGCTACCCGGATGATGCACTGAAGAATGGCATGGAGTCCGTGATCACGTCTCATCGAGGCATGGCCGACCTCCAGATGATGCGAGAGGGGATTCTTCCGGCGGGGGTTGCCGCTGATATAAATCGTCGAATCGACGCCCTGCCGAAGGGCAAGCGGTACGATCTCTGCCTCGAGGAAGTAGATGAGCTTGTCGAGGCGATCTTCAAAGCCGCGAAGTGGGATCCGCGATTCTTTTTCAGCCGGATGAATCCGAAGGCCCGGGAAACGCTGGCGGATGGCAACCAGGCCAAGGGCCTGCTGAAGTAGCCGGCCGGGTGTGAACCGGCGGGCTTATCTCTACTCCACCCGCTCCCCGTGCCTAGAGATGCTCGGGCAGCAATCCGCAACCCGTTACATGTCCGCCCCTCACCCGCCGCCGCTATCCCGAACGCCCGCACTGCTGGCGCGTCTATTACGGTGACGTCGAGATCGGAACGATCGCGCGCCGTGTCGGCTGCCCGGTCGACGTCGACCAATGGGAATGGCGTTGCGGCCTCTATCCCGGCATGGACCCCGGCGAGAATCAGGACGGCACCGCTGCTGACTTCGACCACGCGCGGGCCTCGCCCCAACGCTACTAGCGAATGCAATCAATGCCGGGAGCATACTAAAAACCACCTATAGTTCTGTTGACACCTTGCCACCCGATTTCAGTTTCAGCATTGCGCTTGAATAGTTAGCCGACATGCAAGGCCCGCTGGTCGCTTTAATTATCATGTGGGCAGCGCTCTCGCTGGTCTTTCGAGAACACAGAACCGTCGCCAGCATCGTTGCCGTGAACCTGGTTACAAATCTGGCGTTCTTTCTGAGCCATCCGATTTTCACGCCCTACTATTTGATGCCCCTTGCCATGCTCTCGCTTTGGACCTTGCTGGCAACAACCGTCAAGCAATCTACAATCTCCATGCCGGCCCGCTTCTCGCGGTCTGTCGCATTGTCGTCCACCGCCAGTTAGTGTTCATGGCCTTTATTCCTCGCCTCGAATCCTTACGCGGTGTCGCCGCCCTAACAGTGGTCGCTTATCATGTTTGGGGCCAGTTTTCGGACATGCCTAGCACTGGTTGGGATGCTGCGACCTTCCATGTGCTGCAAGGGCTTTCAAATGGCATTGGGGCCGTTGTCGGCTTCTTTGTCATCAGCGGCTTTGTCCTGGCCCGATCGCTTGAAGCCAACTCCGAAGCCGGCCGCTACTTCCGCAATCGAGTGTTTCGCCTATTCCCTGCCGCCGTCGCAGTCGTAGCACTGCTAACGGCTCTGCATCAGTGGCTTGGAATCTATGTGATGTATGAGGGCGATTTCAGCCCAGCGAACGTTCTTCTAAATATGCTGATGATCCGAACCGATATCAACGCGGTTATGTGGTCAATGAAAGTCGAGTGTTTCGCAACTCCACTCATCCTTTTCAGTGCGTGGCTTGTGAAGCGCGACGGCCGCCGTGGTTATGGACCGCCATCTTGGCTTTGTTCGGCCTGTCCTTTTGGGGCCCATACGTTCACGCATTGGGCGATTCCACTAACCTTGCTCCGCTTTATGCGTTCATCGTCGGGGTATTGGCGCAACATCACGGAAGGCGCCTGTCCGATATCCGGCCATCCGTCGCCACGCTCATTGCGATATTGTCCGTTGTCGTTTTTTGTTATTTCGGCACTCGCAAGCAGACCGCGCCAATCCTTTTGCTTGAATGCCTTAGTGCCGCGTGGCTGGTCGCGCTGATCGCATGGCGGCCCGTCCCGATCTTTAGTGTCTGTCCGAAAACATGTTGAATCATCGGAATCATTTGTGATTCAAGGGAGGCGGTCCGAATCTGAAGGAGCGCCGATGTGGACGAAAGAGAACCGCGGTCGTTACGACCGCAGCCGGCTACGCTATCCCAGCGATTTGACCGATGAGGAATGGGCGTTGGTGGAGCCGCTGATTGCGTCAGCCAAGCGAGGCGGCAACAAGCGCACGGTGGATGTGCGTGAGGTGGTCAATGGTCTGATGTATGTGCTGAGCAGCGGTTGCCAATGGCGAGCGATCCCGAAGGATCTGCCGCCGCGCAGTACAGTGCACGGTTATTTTGACTTGTGGACTTGGGACGGCACGCTCGATCGCATCCATCACGCGCTCTATGTACAATGTCGGGAGTTGGCCAACCGAGAACCCAGCCCGAGCGCCGCCATCATCGACAGTCAAAGCGTCAAGAGCGCGGAAAAAGGGGGGCGTGGATTGACCCGCATGGCTACGATGCGGGAAAGAAGATCAAGGGCAAGAAGCGCCACATCCTAGTCGATACCCAGGGCTTATTGCTCCACGCCCTTGTACATTCGGCGGACATCCAGGATCGAGACGGCGGGGTGTTGGTGATGGCCACACTGTTTGGCCTGCATCCATTCCTGCTGAAGCTCTATGCCGACGGCGGCTATCAGGGGCCGATCTTTCAGTCCGCCGTTCGCAAAATCCTCCGGCAAATCGACGTGGAAATCGTCAAGCGTTCCGATACAGCAAAGGGCTTTGCGGTCTTGCCCAAGCGATGGATCGTCGAGCGCACCATCGCCTGGCTCAATCGCTGCCGCCGCTTGGCCAAGGATTGGGAGTGCCTCAACCGAAAGGCCTTGGCGTTCTTGCGCCTTGCCTCAATCCGCCTCATGCTCAGAAAGCTCTGTCAAAAAACAGCATGATCCCGGACAGACTCTTAGGCCTCTCGATTTCGGCCCGGTCAGATTCTACGGCAAGATTTCCTATAGCTTCTATTTGCTACACGTCTTGGGGATGCTGTTTGCGAGTAGGCTTCTAGGTCTCGCAGGGATCTCGCTCTCGGGGCTGCCGGTGTCTGTCGCCACAATTGCATTTACGGTTCTGTCCGTGATGGTGACGACGCCCGCCGCGTATCTGTCTTGGCGGTTTATCGAACTGCCTTGCATCGAACTTGGCAAACGTGGTTGGCCCTGCGCCTCACGAATAATGCCGCCAAACAGTTTGGTTGTCCTCCATGCCGTTCGCGCCAGTCTAAGACGATTTGCAAGAGGAACGGCCCTAGTGCAGGACGGGGCCGTTCCGTGCAGCTTAGTCCCAAAGCCCGCGGCTGACGGTATCGCCCCTGGTTGCCGTGCCGTCCTCAAACAGGACATCATCCAGCGATAGCAACGGGCTGTCGCCGAACTTGGCGTATTTGGTCGGGTACATCTTATTCAGCTCGGAAATGTAGACTTTGACGCGGGCGGGCACCTCATGGCGCTTGAGGGAGCCGCCAAGCAAATCCTCGAAGATGCG
Organism: Bradyrhizobium erythrophlei; assembly: GCA_900129675.1. Classification (GTDB taxonomy): domain Bacteria; phylum Pseudomonadota; class Alphaproteobacteria; order Rhizobiales; family Xanthobacteraceae; genus Bradyrhizobium; species Bradyrhizobium erythrophlei_A. Next base: position 8,042,741 of record FSRD01000001.1, read on the forward strand.
CGCGACAATGTCGTCTCTGTGCGGGTTGCTCTCGGGAATCATGCTGCGGATGGCGTGGTAATCGTTGTTCTGCTGACGGACGACAGCAACACGGACGCGGGAGTATCTGATAAGACGGGATCTGCCTGCGTTTTGCGTGGTGTGAAGTTTGACGAAAGAAGCAAATTCAGGATCGCGCTGGAACTGAGCAGCGAGCCTGCCAGCATAGACAATGACCCTGCTGTAATTGGGAGAGCCGCCCCCGACCGGAACGCCCGTAGTGATGTTCCTGATTGTTCGCTTCTCGACACTGACCGCATGCTTGACCGTCAATATTTCCTCGGCCGTCATTGGCCTCGTGGCCTTCTCGTCTCGGCATGCCCGGCAAAATCGATTGGATCGTTTGTGGGCTTTTCCGATAGTCACGTTGTCGCCCTCCATGCGGTGGCGGCCCGACATGCAGAACTCGAAAGCCTTTCCAACCTTCCAGTTGTTGACTGACTTTTTGCGGTTGGAGTTGCTGGTGCTGAGACGGTGGGCTTCCTTTCCCCAATCAGGATTTAATTCGCAGTGTTTTCTAAAGCGCTCGGCCGAGCATAAATGGTGCTCGCCATAGCCCGTCATATCTCTAATCGTTCTACCGCCGTGCAGTTCGAGCATGAATTTGCTGGCGAGTTCGGGCAGCAGACCAGACGGCAGTCCAACCCACTTCGCCCAGGCCTCCCGATGTTTTTCGCCGGAGGAATAGCTTCTCGGGGCGCGAACCTTCTTTCGCGGCACGCCTCGCTTGCGCAGTGGTGCGGTTCGCTCGATCAGTTTGTTTATGGACGGATCTTTTGCTCGCAATAGGTTCAGCGTTGGTGCACGCATCACCGTCTTCATGATTTCTGATATTCGAGCGCCAGCAAGTAGGTGCGCTTTGACTTGCTCAACCGCCTCTGCGCGAATTACTCCGCTGCCCTTGCCGTAAGCCTTGGTGCATAGCGTGCAGCGTCGCCATTTCCATCCAGCCTTCTGGATAGTGAGCTTGCCGTGGAGGGCGAGATCGTGTCCGCGAGCACAATGCGTCTTTGCCCTATTCCAATTGCCATCCGCGATTCTTTTGACGGCGTTGGTTTCGCTGAGACGAAGCGCCTCTGCACCCCACTCAGGATTTAGTTCGCGGTGCTTTCTGAACCGGCTGGCCGAGCAGATGTAATCCGGACCGGTATAGGTCATCTGCTTGACCGTCTTGCCGCCGTGCAGGCCCAGCATGAACTTGCTGGCCAGCTCAGGCGTGAGGCCCGAGGGGATTCCGTCCCATCGGGCCCACGCATCGCAGCACTTATCGGCCTGCGATTGGCCGAAAGGTAAGCGTTCGATCTCCATGGCATCGCTCCATCAAGCGCGGTATTGCGCCGACAGATGCAGAACCCGAGTCGCGGCAGACTGGCGGCGGTCTATGCCATCGCCATTCCATAGTTGAAGCGGACCGCGATTTGAGTCGGGCTCTCCCCGCTTAGTCACCAGGTTGGATGCCGGTGCGGCGGGTCGATTTGGTTAAAAATCCACCCCTTTCGGGGGCGCTTCGGCGCGCTATTTTTCCTCCTCGGCGGGCTTGCCTAGCCACGAGCTAGCTCTCTACGCTACCGGCAGAACGGAGGATGCCCATGGACTGGCTGGCACTGCCACACTGGCTCATTATAGCGGGCGCATTGCTGGTGATTGCCGGCCTAATTGGGCTTGTGATCCGCCGCAAGCAACCGGCGGAGGTCCAGGACGATCCCGACGGGAAGCCGAGACCTGAGCCGCGTTCCCAACTGCCACCGCTGCCGGATCTTCTTGACTCCCGGCCACGAAAGAATCGGCGTTCGACGTTGATCGATGACGAACATCCACCAGGTGCGCCGCCGTCAGTCGAGATCGGGCTGAAGGCGAAGAAATGACGACGGCCGAACAATACCGTTTGAATGCCGCCAACTGCGCTCAGATGGCGGAAACGGCTGAAAATGAACCGGACAGGAATCGGTTCAAGCGGATGGAAGCTGCCTGGCGTGCTCTGGCTGAAGAGCAAGATTGGCTAGACGGAGAAAAGTCCCCTTCATCCTGAAGCGAAATTCCCAAGCCCTCACGGGCGGCTTTTGTGCGATAATACGCACGATCCAACATGATTCTCGGCAACCCACGGAGACCACGATGGGCAACGATGAGAAGCGGTCGGGCGAAGACAGGCGAGCGAAGAAAGAACGACGGTCTGGAACAGACACCCGATCGGCAGAGGAAAAACAACTAATTGGCGAACGTCGATCCGGACTCGATAGGCGACCGGGTCAAGATAGAAGAGATAAAGCGGACTCTCGAAAATGACGATGAGGGCGCTGGTCATCCTTGCCGCGGTCTGCTTTTCAGCGGCCGCATTCGCTCAAAGCCCATCGCCCAAAAGCGCCAAGAAGCCGCCGCCGCTCGCTCACGCAACGCCGAAAGAGCCAATGGGCTGCAAGCTCGTCGGGACAGTTAAAGGGACCAAGATTTGGGCCGGGGACTGCACCGACGCGGCGGCACTTAGAGGCAATCCAACAGCCGAGACCACCCCGCCCGGTCCAGGCGCGATTCCAACGGATCAAAAACAGTAAGCTGGCAAAGCCCTCACGGGCGGCTTTCGCGCATCTTCCATTGCCGTTGCCCCACGATTGAAAATGCCGCCGCAACCCCAAAGAATCACGGCGGCAAGTCCAGGGAGGAAATGCCCAAACGAGGGCAGTCACAAATTAGCTCGAACCGCGGCGCACGAATGTGAGCCGCTTCACCTCTCACAGTCACTTGATGCTGCGAGAGACTGCCTTCAGGCGGTCTTTTGTTTGCGCCGGTGCTCGCCCCGTCAGTCACCGGCTTGGATGTGGTGCAGCACTTGGGGCAATGGCATTGCTGGCCCCTTATGCCCCCTCGCGACCCCAAAAGGGGCCAATGGTCATGAATAAAAGGGACCATTGGCTGGCGGTATGCCTTGACCAGAGTTGGGTTCCGAGTCGATCTACCAGAGAGGGCGACTCTCTGGGGGGGCAACCGTGGCCGAAGAACCTAAAAATCCGGGTAGACCGTACTCTGCTCCAGTTTCGCGGAGCGCGTCAAATTGGGGCGGCGCCTCATCAACTACCCCGGCGCCCAAGCCATCTGGTACCGGTGAGGACATCGATAAGACTGCTAAACACGCGTTCAGCGCAGAACCATCCCTCGCCTTGGGCAGCGTGCGCGAGTCAATTCAACGGGCCGCCCGCGTGTCGGACGAACGCGATTACGTCAGGGACAATCCGCTGCCGCCGTCTCCCAGCCCACAAGGAAAAACTAACGCCACTGGGGCGGCACACGGTGGAATTGATGGGGCTGTTCTTGCGGTCTCAGAGTCTGTCCGGGATCATGCTGTTTTTTGACAGAGCTTTCTGAGCATGAGGCGGATTGAGGCAAGGCGCAAGAACGCCAAGGCCTTTCGGTTGAGGCACTCCCAATCCTTGGCCAAGCGGCGGCAGCGATTGAGCCAGGCGATGGTGCGCTCGACGATCCATCGCTTGGGCAAGACCGCAAAGCCCTTTGCTGTATCGGAACGCTTGACGATTTCCACGTCGATTTGCCGGAGGATTTTGCGAACGGCGGACTGAAAGATCGGCCCCTGATAGCCGCCGTCGGCATAGAGCTTCAGCAGGAATGGATGCAGGCCAAACAGTGTGGCCATCACCAACACCCCGCCGTCTCGATCCTGGATGTCCGCCGAATGTACAAGGGCGTGGAGCAATAAGCCCTGGGTATCGACTAGGATGTGGCGCTTCTTGCCCTTGATCTTCTTTCCCGCATCGTAGCCATGCGGGTCAATCCACGCCCCCCTTTTTCCGCGCTCTTGACGCTTTGACTGTCGATGATGGCGGCGCTCGGGCTGGGTTCTCGGTTGGCCAACTCCCGACATTGTACATAGAGCGCGTGATGGATGCGATCGAGCGTGCCGTCCCAAGTCCACAAGTCAAAATAACCGTGCACTGTACTGCGCGGCGGCAGATCCTTCGGGATCGCTCGCCATTGGCAACCGCTGCTCAGCACATACATCAGACCATTGACCACCTCACGCACATCCACCGTGCGCTTGTTGCCGCCTCGCTTGGCTGACGCAATCAGCGGCTCCACCAACGCCCATTCCTCATCGGTCAAATCGCTGGGATAGCGTAGCCGGCTGCGGTCGTAACGACCGCGGTTCTCTTTCGTCCACATCGGCGCTCCTTCAGATTCGGACCGCCTCCCTTGAATCACAAATGATTCCGATGATTCAACATGTTTTCGGACAGACACTCAGAATTGCTTTTTCTTCTTTTCGGACTCCCGTTTGGTGACGCTCTTTATCACGGTAAAATAACTGCGCTGCATTGGGTTTATTTGGCAATCGCGGTCACTTGCGCGATTGGGGGTCCTATGTGGCCCGCAATGAGAAACAGATGGGCGAGCCCACGTGTAGCGACGTCGGTAGCAAATGCGGCGCGCGATGCCCGCGTATGGGTCGCGCTCCTTTTGGCTTTCTTTCTTTACGGCGTCTCACCGGACATTTATCGCCGCGCGACGGCGCCGAGTGTTTTGCCGCCGCCCGCAACGCCAATCGAGATTCCTAACCCAACACCGCTTCCTACGGCGGTACCGACGGGGATGCAGTACCGAAATGAGATGAGCCTAAAGGCAGCTCTAGCTACATCGGCGAAACTAGCCATGCTTTTTAGTGCAATTCCCGGAATGACGTTTGTCATAACCGCCCCTCCTGAAAACGAACTCTTCAAGAATGATTTTTATGCATTGATTGTTGCGACGTGTCAGCGCGAACCATCTGCAAAATGCATCATCGAGCCAGCGCCCGATCCTAAAGTGGACATCGATGCCGGGATTCCAGATCCGCAATATCCGGGCATTGTAATTCACCATGCGCCTGCAACGCCGTATAGCGATTCAATGGTCGATAGCTTCATGTATGCCTTGGGATGCTTTCATCTCAAAAAGAGTTCTCGTGTCCCCGAAAGCATCGCGCGCCTTAACATAGGCAAAACACCCAATTTCTATTGGTTCGAACTCGGAAACGGTTCGCCTTGGAACGCCAATGGAGCATGTGGTTGACTGCCAATTAACTTAAAATGGCAACTCCAATTGCTTCCACTCCGGCTCGCTGGCGGATTTTGTCTCTGACTGAGAGAGTTGCCAGCGAGGGCCGCTATTCGCGGCCCCCTTTGATTACGGTGAACAGCTTGCGTCGCGCGGGCGCGGTCGGCACCGGCCCAATGGGCTGCGTAGCAAACGCAGCGCGACCGGAAAGCGGCGTCTGGAAAGGGAAATGGATGACGGAAGAACCGTTCGAAGTGGTCGATTCCTCGGCACTGACCGACGCTGATTGGGCTGAGATCAACAAATTGCGCCGAGCCTATGAAGAAGGCGGAGGTAAAGCGCTTTCTAAGGCGATGGAAAAACTTGCTAAGGATCCTCTTAGGTTTGTCACTGTAGTTGGTGCATTCTTCCCTGACATGATGCGTGAAGCCATTAGGGACACGGTGGCAGAGATCGGTATGACGGAAGAGGACATCCGTGAGATGGTGCAAAGGCTCGAAAGTCCCGCTCGGGATCAATAACGAGCAATATTCAGTGATGTGTCTCGACGCCCGCGGTTTCTGAATCTTCCTCACCGGCACGCAGGCGCGGTGTTCTACCGTAAATCACATCCGGCCATATTGACGGTGCAGTCCGCCCAGGATCGGACGACAGATAATGCGTCCCGCGTTTTCGGCGGCGCGCGATATCGGCGCGTCCTTGTTCAATGACAGGTGAGTGCGCGTGCCGTTGTACAACGAGGTTTGAGAACGCACTGTGTGTACCGAAAATCTAAATCCGAACGTATTGACGATGAAGTCCGCCCAGAATGGCGCGCGAATTTATGACGCCGGATCGCTGAACCTGGCGAGAGACAGGCGCATCTTTGTTCAATGACCGATGCGTTCTCACGCCGTTGTAATAGTCCGCATAGTTTTTCAGAATCCGACGCAGATGTTCCGCGTCCAGGACAATGATGTGGTCCAAACACTCGCGCCGGATCGATCCGATCAGCCGTTCGGCAAAGCAGTTCTGCCAAGGCGAGGCCGGTGCAATTGGCTTGTCTCGGATACCCATGGCACGCAGTCGGCGCGTGACGACAGTGCCGTAGATTCGATCTCGATCTCGGATCATATAGCGCGGAGCGCCATCCCAAGGCGGTGCGCCATGGAGACAGCCGCGGAATCCACCGCGGAACGTTGGCCCGAAAATCCTCGTACTGGGCCCCAAACTTCTGAGCAAGCACCGGCTCCTCGTACGTCAGGACAAAGGCGTGGAAGGCGAGCCACATGAGCCCGCCGTAAGTCATGAGACGCGAGTCGCCGAACAGGATCGCTTGGCCCAGAATGACGGCGACGACGGCAACGTACATGGGATTGCGCACGCAGCGATAGAGGCCGGTAACGACGAGGTGTTGGGGCGGGGCGATCGGCGCCGGCGTGCCGAGCCCCTGCAGCGCAAAGCGCGCAAACGAGTCAACAAGCCCGGGTAAACCCGCGACGATCAACAGTATCCCGACAGCGCGCGTCGCTTGCAGATCGAAGAATGGCGGCAGAAATTCCCAACGCGAAATCCACCACGGGACCACCCCGGCCAGCACGCAGGGCACGAACACGAAGAAGATGGCGGTGCCGATGACGGCGGCGGCTCTGCGCATGGACACGATCCGTTCCTTGCTAATATCAAACCATATTGCGCTAATGTCTCAGTCGGGTCAAAAGCTGAAAAGCTCAATGGGAAGTGCGGTAGGGACGGTCATTGCTGACCGCCCCCCGCCCAGATCCGTGCGTGCAGAATTCCCGCACACGGCTTGTATGGGGCTTTCTTTGTCAAGGGGGCGTCATGTCGTTTTGGTCATCCTTTGCATTCCATTTTTTTGTTCGACCCGCGCGGCGAGCATTCTTCCGTCCCGACCGCATATTTCCATCGCCGTCGCGCGCAGCGGCGGTCAAGGACGGCGCTTCTTCAGCGCCGCCGACGGCTTGTCCTTGACGGACGCGAGCACGGCGGCAGGCTGCCGGCGATCGGGTGGTTGGCCGTGCGATGATCCGAGGGGAGCCTGCCATTGGCCGCGATCAATCGCGCGAACCACGCTTGTATTCGGTTGAACCCGTATCGGGTCCCGACCATGAAGCAGTCATACGCTTCTGCGGGCAAGGCTCCGAGGCGGCGGGTCCATTCTCTCAGCGGCATTGCAGCCATAGCCGAATGCGGATTGCCGCCACCTCGGATCGTCATCGGCAACCCGGCGCATCAAGTGCGGTCAGGTTGACGAACCCTGTTTGTCCTTTCTCGTTCTAGAGTGTTGCTCACGCCGCCGGCCGCAGCTCGACACCCTCCGGCACCTCGCCGGTCGTGACCAGGCGCCACAGCGCTATCAGCAGCTTGCGCGCCAGCGCCACGATCATCGTCGTCTTGCGCGCGCCGCTCGGCCCCTCGGTCCGCGTGCGATACCACTGCGCCAGCGCACTGTCTTTCTGGAACATCAGGAAGCGCCACGCCAACTGGATCAGCCCACGTCGTACCCGCGCATTGCCGGCCTTGGCCAGGCCCTTCTCTCGGCGTTTCAAACCGCTCTCGTCGGGCGATCCCGTGAGCCCGGCGTAGCGCGCCACCGCTCTTCGATCTCGAAGCTTCCGCGACAGGATCTCCTGCACCAGCATGTCCGCCGTCTCGATGCCGATACCGATCACCCTGGCGAGCAGCCGCACCATCGCATGCGGCCCTGTATCGGGGGCCCGCTCGAGCCGCTCGGCACGTGTCTTCTCGATCGAGCTGATCTGCTCACGGACCAGTGCCAGCCGAGCCATGTCGCGCCGGAACTCCTCGATGATGTTTGCCGGCAGGCCCGTGCCCTCCGCTGTCCGCAGACCTGCCAGACGCTCAGGCGCCTTGCGCAGATGCGGCTTGAATCCCCGAATCCCGAGACGGGCGAGCGCACTCTTCATGCGGTTGGTGATGCGAGAGCGCTCGTCGACAAGGCTCTCGCGCTCGCGGCTCGGGCGCCTCGCATCCTCCTCCTCCATCGTCGGGATCGCCACCATCCCGCAGTGCCCCCGCTCACCGCGCAACCATCCCAGGAATACGCGCATCAACATCGCCGCATCCAGTCGGTCCGTCTTCGCTCGCTTGCGCTCGCGTGACACCGCAACGCTTGCCGAATGGATGACGTGCGCCTCGATCCCACGAGCAATAAGCCAGCGCGCCAGCCAGAAGCCGTCGCGGCCAGCCTCATAGGCCAGCGCGACCCGGCTGATCGGCCGGCCAGCACGCACCGCCTCGTTCCGCCACCGCTCGATCAATCGTAACAGTGCCGTCGCATCCGGCTCCAGTTTCTTCAACGGCTGGCGCTCGACGCCGGGAACAACGCCGCTCACCAGCCAGTTCGCCTTGCTCATCTCGACGACCACCACCAAGGTCGAGATCGGATCAAACGCGGTCAGGCTTCGGCTGAGATCATTGACTTGGGCCACGGGGCAACCTCCATTGGTTCGTATGGACGATGAAGGTGCCACAACCTCCGCCGCCCGCCCCATAGCTTCTCCCACCTTGGGTGAGTGACGGCGAACTTGCCGTATGCGCTCCAGCGCCTGTGACACGCATTTTCGGCACTGTGTCCGAAGCGTGCTTTGCTGGCTCGCATTCCCCTTGGCCCCCGCCCTTGGCTCCACCGGCTCCGCAGTGGCCGAAAACCACCTTGTTCGTCGGCTTCTCAGCTACTATGGCGGAGTCTGACTTCTCGCGACCGTGCATCATCGGCTACGGCTCCTCGCCTTCCCGATGCGGACCGGCGGCTGTTGCCAAACGGCCGATCGCGAGATCTCCCGGTTCCCGCGCAAGGAGCGTCTGCACATGCCAGGGTCTCTGACCACGCCGGGTCGTCCGAACGCTCGCGATGACGCGCCCGGATGTGTTGCCTTCCGCCATATGCACGGCGTCGGCACCCAGAATAGGAATCTTTCGCGGCTCAATGGCTGGCCTATGCGCCCCCCTGTCAACGCTTCGCCGAAACCCTCGCGGGCCACTGCGCATGACTCGGGGCCGATGTGGATCGCTACTCCTTCATCGTAAGGGACTTGCACTCTCTACTCCTTGCCGGTCTCCCGGCGCTTCGCATATGTTTTCCGCTCTGCCCCCAACAACGGACATAGAGCGACCACGGCGGCATGTCCGAGTTGTGCCAGGAATAGACTCATGCACCGCGGCAAGGGTGAGCGCAGCGCCTGCATCTTCGTGACTTTGGATCGGACCGGCTGCGGCGCCCTGTCCAGAAGGCGCCGCGGCCTTGGGACGATCAGGTGGCCGGCTGCGCGACGACTTTGATGACCTCGAGATCGGCCGTCAGCGTCTTGCGCTTGGTTTCCGGCCCGAGCAGCACGGAGATCACGACTAGGACCAGGAAGAATATCGTGCTGATCATAATCGGCATGGCGAAGCCGAAGTTCATCTGCACGGCCAGATAGGTCAGCACCGGCGCTACCAAGCCGCCCCAAATCGCCCCCTGATGATAGATGAATCCGGACGCCGTCGCCCGCACCTCGGTCGGGAAGCGCTCGCACAGGTAGCTCGGCATTTGCCCGTAGATCGAGCCGCCGAACATGCCTTGCGCGATGAACGCGCTGACGATGTAGATCGGATCCGTGGTCCACAGATAGAACGGCGTCACGAAGATCGCAATCGTCGCCGGAACGATCATGCCCGGCCTGCGACCCCATATGTCCGAAACGAAGCCCCACAGGCTATTGCCGGCAAAGACGATGATGTTGGCCCAGAACACCGGCGTGGCCACCATCAGCGGCGTCCAATTCAGCTCCTTCTGCAGGTATGCCGAGAACAAGGCCCAGATCGAATAGTAAACGCAGAAAGTGCTGGCTATCCAAAAGCAGGCCGTCAGCGTATTGAACAACAAGCCGCGCTTGAAGATGGAAAGCAAAGGCGCGTTCACTTCGGTCCTGGTTTCCCGCTGTTGGCGCCTGTTCTCGACCCAGACCGCGGGCTCGTTCACGTAGAACCGGATCCAGACCACGACGAGGGCCGGCAGTATCCCGATCCACAGCAGGCCTCGCCACCCAATCAGGTCGAACAGGAAGCCGTAGGCGAGCGCCGATAACGCGAAGCCAAGCCCCCACGAGCCCTGCAGCACGCCGCTCATCAAGCCGCGGGAGCGCGCCGGCCAGGATTCCATGGCAAGCGCCGCACCGGCCGGCCATTCAGCGCCCATCCCGATGCCAAGCAGCGCGCGGAAAAAGAACAAAAACGCAAAGGTTGGAGAAAAACCGGCGATGAAGTTGCAGAGCGAGTACCAAAGAATGGAAATCATCAGCGGGGTCTTTCGACCCATCCGGTCGGCCATCCAACCGGCGGCCGTCGCGCCCACCAGGCGCATCCACAACGTGATGGTGAACACGACAGTGACCGCGGTTAAGGGAACGTCGAATTCCTTGGCGATCGGCACCATGATCAGCAGAAAGATCGTGAAATCGAACGCGTCGAGCGTCCAACCCAGCCAAGCCGCGATCCACGCCTTCCATTGCTCTTTGCTTGGCTCCTTCCACCAGGGGATTTCCGAAGAGGAATTAAACGTGATTGACATGGCATGCTCCGTTTGTTGGCTTCCCGGTTGTTCAAAAAGAGATTGCTGGCCGCTTGGAAAGCGGCACGCAAAGGTGGGAAGATGAACGTGAGTGGAGAGCCAAAAGAGACGGCAGTCTCCCGAGAGATCATGCCTGCCGACGGCAGCAACCCTGCCTAGCGCAATGAACGGGGATTTCGGCACGTCCCCGCCTGACGGAGGGCGACCCTCAGACTAGTCGGCACACCTTATCTCTCACCAACGGGCGTGGCAAAGAGTAAGGATTGCTGTCATCCTTCCAACGCCGCAGCTCTATTGGCTCGTTTCACGATGTTTCTAGCAGGAACAGCGGCTAGACCATGCGCCGCAACAAGCCGACGAGATGTGCCACGATCTTGGCGTTTGTCGCGTCTTCAAAGGGATAGCCGTGAACGACTCAGGAGCCCGCTCGCGGACTTGGGTCACATCCTGAGCTGCTCGAGATAGCAGTTCGCTAAGGCGGTTCGGACTCGGTACGCATGTCCGAAACGGGTCATTCTCGACTGAATTGGACCGCTCGCGCCATGTCCGCTTTCCTCCCGATAGCGACCGCTGAGCTGACATGCCAAGACGTCCGGATCGTGCCAACAAGGGACTCATGCACCGCGGCAATTACCGGCTTGTTTTTAACAAGAAGCGCAAAGGCGAGCCGGTGCACACGGCCGTGAAACAGCGCGGCACGTCGTCAACTCAAACGCGATCGTGTAAATCAAAGACACCAAGCCGAAATACTTGGATGATGTCTACGCGTACTCATTTACTTTGAAGTGATCTCAAAAGTTGGCGGCGCATGACCGAACACAAGGGTCAGGCCGAAGGTAAAAACGCTTACCACTATGATGCCGACAATAAGTCTCCGCGCCGCGCGCCTCAGGGTCCGCTTTTGGGTAGCTGAGTAAATCATTGCCGGTCACCGGCCAGCGAGGGTGGCGGCAAATTGTTCATTGCTACCTTTGGACCTGCAACATCTCCTGCGATCAACAGCGCAACGAGCACCACGGCAGCACACAGGCTGGTGGCGATCACGGCGAAGAATGCAAGGTTTGGGCGGTCCTTTGACATTTCAAGCTCCAAACTGACAACTCCGCGCAAGGGCAAAGGTTGCCTCGCCGCGTCCACCAGGCGATCGGACAGCATTGATCCGACAGCAATTGTTGAGCCAGCGGGCCGTACCCTTCGCTCGACCAGAGCGGCTTGCCCGCCTACAGCAGCGTTCCCCGAAGGATCAGGGAAGCGACGGTGAAATAGATCACCAATCCCGTGACGTCGACCAGGGTCGCGACGAACGGTGCAGAAGCGCTGGCCGGATCGAACCCGGTCCGTTGCAGGATGAACGGGAGCATGGATCCGGTCAACGAGCCGAACATGACGATGCCGACAAGGGCGGCGCTGACCGTCAGCGCGATCAGCATCCAGTGCTCGCCGTAATCGTAGAAGCCCAGATACTGCCACAGCGAAATGCGGACGATGCCGACAAGGCCCAGCATCGCCCCGAGCGCCAGTCCATTGGGGATTTCCCGCAGCGCCACGCGCCACCAGTCCTTGATTTCAACCTCGCGCAAGGCCAAGGCAATTGGCGACAAGGTGGACCGGTACGGAGCGGCCCGCAATGCATGCTGGCTTGTGGTTTATCTGAACATTGACGAGTGGGGGATTCGGCAGACCCAAATCGAGCAGGTCATCATCGATACGATCTTCCGATACCGGGACCGCTTTGAAAATCTTTCCGTGCTCTGGAAGGGCAAGCTCTACAGCGCGAGCGAGATGCCTTAACTGATCCGGCCGCCCGGCGGCGAGGTGAACCATGTCGCTTGAACCTTGGCGGTCGCAAGTGGTGTTTTTAAGGACGGTGAACACTGGCAAAGACTGCCAACGCGAGCGACATCGCCGAAATCAGCAACGCGCATGCAGCGACCAGATCAGACCGGTGAATCACGGACCAGCCTGCCGAGGTGAGACGATAGTACGGCTCAGCCTTTTTCAAATTGAAGTTCGGCGGCAGTGCACCGCCGGGGGTGACCTGCCAGCTTGGCACGGCATGAAGAAGGGGTTCGATCCAGCCCCGCATTTGGCACGTCAACAATGCTGCCCGCGTGTCGTCGTCGTGCTCGATTGCCCGTTCTACGACCCAATAGTTGCCGGGCAGGAGCACCATGCGAACGCGCTGTTTCGCTAGCTTGCGCAGCGTTCGCCGGACGGTCCGTTCAAACCGATCAAACATCGAGCTTTCCTTGTTACCGCATTTGTCCCCGGGGCAATCTCAGCGCGATGCCTGCCTTTGCCTGTAGGTCTCGATCATCGCCGCCGTGACGTCTTGCGGATAGCAAAGCGGCGCTGCCCCGCCCGGTCGCGAATAGGCACTTCGGCCTCCGCATGCCCAGCCGTTCCGCATGGTGTCATCCGGGCAAGCGCAGGGCCGCCCTCCCGAGTGATACTGGGCCCGGCTTGCTTGGACGATGATCATAGCAATAGCGGCGGCTGTGAGCGCGCCCTCGACCTTGCGCTTGACCTCGGGTTGAGCTGGCTTGGCGTCCGGCGCAGCGGGCCTGTCGGGCAAGCTGACGGTGGTGGAATGGATTGAACCGGCTGAGGGAGCCGAGGCCGGGGCCCGTGCGGGAAGCTGCGTTGCCGGGCCGACAAAGGTCACCTGCTGCGCCACGACCGGCGACGGCGTGAAGCCGCCGTGACGGGCGCATTGCTCACGGGCGCGCTCTGGCGGCCTACCGAATAGGCCCCAAACGCCGTGATCCCCAAGAGAACGAGTATTGCCCTGCCCCGCATCGCGCCATTCAAGCGTAAGACACGAGCACAAGCAAGTTAGCGCAACGTGGCATTGAGTCGTTGAAGGCAACGAGGGCCCGCGCGTCTATTTCGGTGGCTGTAGCCCGCTCTTGATCCAACCCATCGCTTGATCGGTTCTCATAGGATCGGGGCGGTCGCACTCGAAACACTGCAACATCCGCCGTCCGGTGCCACCGGCAGGCAGTGTTAAAGTCAGATTGGCCCCGCATTTGGGGCAAGTCGGTCGCCCTGCCTCTCCCATGACAGTGAGCTTGCCGCCAGAGCGGCGGTCCGTCCATTCCAAATCAAGTCCAACCGGGAGAATTCTTTACCGGGCTTGGCACAGCCGTCAGCCGATCTTCAAGTTCGACGATCAAATCCCTTACAAGCCGTTCAGCCAAAGGGTCGTCGGTCTCGGTTGCAAGAAACCGTAGCTGATGTAGCCGATGACGAAGGTCTTCTGGCGCTAGGTCCATCTGACACCCCCTGAGAGTCCAAATCAGGGGGCGGACTTATCTTCCCGGAACTCGAAATTTTCGTGGCGATCCGGTGACAACATGGGGGCTCAGCCCCGTCAGGGCTGCGCGAATTTGATCGTTGAGACAGGCCACTTTCCGATGTGGCCCCTGATCGAGACTCGCAGGCCGTGCACCTCGTCAAGCCAAACGTTCTCTACCGTCCCGGCCTTTCCATCCGTAAGGACTACGGCATTGCCGACAAGCTCAGACCGGGCCGCATCAAGCGCGCCAAGGATCGTTAACGCATGGCGTTTCGGCGTGGGCATGATTCCTCCGAAATCAGGCCATGCGCCCGGGGTGTTTGCATTGCAAGACGCACAATTGGTGACTGTTCGGCGATGAGAATAGCGCCGCTTCCCCTCGGAATTTTCCGGGCTTTACTTCGGCGGCACCAGCTCGCTGTCGGTCCAACCCTGAGCATCTGCCTTCGGCGGATCGGTGTGGATTTGAGCGTCAAAGACGAGGCTGCAGCTCGTGCATCTGAGTGTCAGGTACTCGAACCCGGCGCGAATTGGGACAACGTTCTGGACGGTCGCAAGGGCTCGGCATTTGGGGCAGCGCTGACGCCCAAGCGAAGCGGTTGTTGCAACGGGTTCTGACGGCACGCCGTAACCGATATCTCCCATAGGACGTCCTCTACCGTCTGGGCAACTGGATCGGGGCAGTTCGGTTCCTTTGGCAGAGGGCCTCGAGCGCGATGGGCCGATACGCAGTTTCGACCTAGCCGAGTCTCAGTTACGGCCAAAGTGTTCAAGGAACGACTTCTGGCACCACCGGTTTCTTTATCGGGTCAGTTGTACGCTCGCGTACTCGTGGCCTGCACGGCCCCGCCCCCCTAGCCCCCATATACAAAGGCGGGGCGGTCGCCTTTCGGCAGCGGCCCGCCACCCGAGGTACAAGCCGAGGGCGAGCGTCGGATTGGTGCGGGGCGAGGGGCCGTTTACGTAAGGGCTGACACGACTGCTGTCCGCCCGAAAACATCCCGCCGATGAACTCGCCGAACATTCGAACGCGCGTACTCATTGCCCTCTTACCAGTGCCATTGCCGTTGATCGGGCGTTGCGGATTGAAATACGGCCGACCCGCCTGGAATCTGCGGCTGCCATCTGTCGTGCCACGCATCATCGATGTCCGAGTCGGGTCAAAACCGGCCCTGACGGCCCCGAAGCGCCACTTCCGGTCTGCCCGGAACAACGGACATCGTCAGGTCGGCCCGGTTGGTCCGTTCGGTGCCCAACAGGCGACATCCCGTGCGCAATCGGCATATGAGCGAATTTGTGGTGCGCTCGACGCCGTCGTCCTTTCGGAGGCGTGAGGCGAGATCTCCCCAGGTCGGAACGCACTTCTTCACTGCACCGCCGCCGGATCACGCCACGGAGCGACGCCGGTACGCGGTTGGACAGTCAGCTCTTGACGATCCAACGGCCCTTGGGCTGAGGAGCCGCCACTTCTGCCAAATCAGCTAGATGACCCTGCCGGCGTGTCGTGATCTGGGCCCCGCTCGAGGATAAGCTCGAGAACGGCTGCGGCCTGAGGGATTGCGACCCCTGACAGCAGGGCTGCTCAGCCGGATCGATTGATATGGCGCTGACTGCAGCAGCAGAAAGAGTGCCCTGTAAGCATTGTATGTGGCTGCGGATTGGCTGAGTCCCGAACCCCGCATGACAATGTCTCCTGCGGTCGTGCATACATGCCATCTCCAAGCGCGGCCGCGCTTGTTCAAGACCACTTCAAAAACTGGAAATTCATCAGGCATTGCAGCCGGGACTTTACCGGGTTTCCTTACAAAAAGGTAGCTGGGTGTTTCAGAAAAACTCGGGAAAACGAATCTTGTCGGTCGTCACAATCTAGAGTCTTTCTAACCCCCTACGCCAACTGTCTCTGCAAAAAGTATTTGAAACTTAAAATGTTTAGATGTAGATCGGAATGGTCGTGATTTCGTGTTAGCTGCCACTCTACACATTTACGACACAGCAATCCCCACCAGCGATCTAACTATCGAAGTGAAGAGTGAATTAGCGGTCACTTGCTCCGTATCTATTTTTAAAGGTCAGTACCTGAATGACATCTTCTTCCAACAGGATTGCACTGTTCATTGACGGCGCCAATCTCTACGCGACCGCCAAGACGCTCGGTTTCGATATCGACTACAAGCGCCTGTTGAAGGAATTCGAAAACCGGGGAACGCTGTTGCGCGCGTTCTATTACACCGCGATCATCGAAGATCAGGAATTCTCGTCAATTCGTCCCCTGATCGACTGGCTGGATTACAACGGCTACACCGTCGTCACCAAGGCGACCAAGGAATTCATCGACGCCAGCGGTCGCCGCAAGGTCAAGGGCAACATGGATATCGAACTCGCGGTCGACGCGATGGAACTCGCGGAGCACATCGATCAGATCGTGCTTTTTTCCGGCGACGGAGATTTCCGTTCGCTAGTCGAGGCGATTCAGCGCCGCGGGGTGCGGGTTACAGTAGTCTCGACGATTTCGAGCCAGCCGCCGATGATCGCCGACGAGTTGCGGCGCCAGACCGACGTCTTCATCGACCTCATGGAATTGAAGTCGAAGATCGCCCGTGATCCGTCGGAGCGCCCGGCTCCGCGCGAGCTGCGCCACAACGCCCCGCAATTCTTGCAGCGTCCGATTACGGTAGAGCCAAAGGGCGATGACGACGACTTCGAAGATCGATAGAGCCGGCCTGCGAGCGCGGAAAAACTGCCCGACTTCCGAAGTGGTCAATCTCGACCGAATTGGGCGGTTCGCGCTACGTCCGCTTTCCCACCGATAGCGACCGGATAGCGGACATCGTCGGAGGTCCGGTTCGTGCCACCAACGGACTCGTGCACCGCAGCGGATTGCCCGCGTCGCGCGCCGCGTTCAGTCGCGCTTATATTCGTCCTCACAGCCGCGTTTCTGCGGAGTGACTGCTTTTACCAGCCCCGCCGCCTGGTCTCGTGGTGTTTGGCGTGTATGTGATGCCCAATGCGCACCGACGTGCTTTCGGGCGATCGGTTCAGATCGTTTTCCAGACGATTGAGCGTTCTCTTGATGCGGAGGACGTTCTCACTTTGGTGGCGAAGCAACGACGAACTCCGGGGTCAGCGTTACCCTGGCCTTAACCGAATTTGCGATGAAGCATTGGGCTTCGACGCCTTCCATGGTTTTGCGAGCAGGCTCGAGTTTGGCTTCGCTTTCGTATCCGACCAGGGTCAGGCCTCGGGCGTGAGCGAGCGTGAGGAATGTCAGCATCATGTACGTATTGAGCGAGCCGACGGGCAGCTCTTCGGGCGCCCAGATTCCGGCCCGCCTCTGAACTCTGGCGGGCCTCCAACGACGATGTTCGGTCTTCCCATTGCCGAGAGCATACCGCGCCGCGCGTCATCGCAAGCATCTGCTTGGGGTCGGAATCGTTGATCCGTGGAGCATGTGCCTGGGAGCCGCGGGGGGATCGCCGTGCTAAGCTCTCGGCGGATCATCGCATGCTACAATAAGTTTGGCAGGCGACAGAACGATCAGCGGTTGTTTGTGTTGATTATGCAAAACCCTCATGACTCTGCGCTCTTCTAAAGCCATGGCGCGATGGCGCAGGGGCCGTTGGCAACGCTGGTTTTGGAGCAATCGAGGCAGGTGGCGAGCAAACGAGAAAGAGTAGCTGCAACATTTGTTGGAAAGGTAGGTGCTCCGCAACCGGGATGAGGGGGCGCGGTCGCGATGGATTCCCGCGCCCAAACGATCGCACCACCCACCATGGGGGTGGGTGAGGAACATAGGGAGATGGCTATGACCAGAAAGCAATGGCTTCTATCGAGCGTTGTCGCGTTTGCAACCCTTGCCTCAACCGCTGTCGTCGCCGGTCCGATCGAGAATTACAGTCCGGTGACATCAGCCCGGCTGGAAAATCCAGAGCCGGGGAACTGGCTGATGACGCGGGGCAACTACAAGGGATGGAGCTACAGTTCGCTTGATCAGATCAACACCAACAACGTGAAGTCGCTGGTACCGGTGTGGAGCTTCTCCACTGGTATGGATTCTGGTCATGAAGCGCCTCCGATCGTGAATAATGGAGTGATGTTCATCTCGACGCCCTACATCCAGGTGATCGCGCTGGATGCGGCCACGGGCGATCTGCTCTGGCGCTACAAGCCCAAGCTTCCCGAAGGGTTCAGCGCCCTGCACAACACCAACCGCGGCGTGTCGCTGTACGGCGATAAGGTCTATGTGGCTGGGCTCGATGCCGTGCTGCACGCGCTCGACGCCAAGACCGGCAAGGTCGCCTGGGACGCGAAGGTCGAGGACTGGAAGACCGGCTACTACATGACCATGGCGCCTCTGGTGGTGAAGGACAAGATTCTGGTCGGCGTGGCGGGCGGCGAGTTCGGCGTGCGCGGCTTCGTCCAGGCGTTCGACGCTGAGACCGGCAAGTCGGTGTGGAAGACTTACACGGTTCCGGCACCCGGCGAACCGGGAAGCGACACCTGGCAGAAGCCCGACACCTGGAAGACTGGCGGTGCCTCCACCTGGATGACCGGCAACTATGACGCCGAGTCCAACACGGTCTATTGGGGGACCGGCAACGCCTCGCCGTGGTTCGGCGATCAGCGGCCGGGCGACAACCTTTACACCTCCTCCACGCTGGCGCTCGATGGCGATACCGGCAAGATCAAAGGCTATTTCCAGTATCATCAAAACGAGTCGTGGGACTGGGACGAGATGAATGCCCCGATGCTGGTGGACTTCCGGAAGGACGGCGCCACCACTAAGGGCCTGCTGAAGCCGGCGCGCAACGGCTACCTGTATTGGCTCAAGCGCAGTCCGGACGGCGGGATCTCCTACATCAACTCCGAGGCCTACGTGCCGCAGAACGTCTTCAAGAGCATCGATCCAAAGACCGGGCGACCTGAGGTCGACATGGCCCACAAGCCGGCCACCGGCAAGGCGGCCCAGTTCTGCCCCGGCCTGTGGGGCGGCAAGGACTGGCCGTACGAGGCCTATAACCCGAGGACCGGAATGGTCTACATTCCGTCCAACGAGAACCACTGCAACAACCTGGAAGGCAAGGTCGAGGAGCGCGTTCCCGGACAGTGGTGGACGGGCGTTGCCATCCCGGATTTTCACTTCACGGTTGACACCAAGGCGGGATTCTACGGCGAGCTCCAGGCGTACGACGTCGACAGCGGCAAGCGCGTTTGGCGCAACCTGTATTCTGGCTCGATGATGTGGGGCTCGATTCTCACCACCGGTGGCGGCCTACTCTTCACGGGTGGCACCAACGACCGTGAGTTCCGCGCCTACGATGCCAAGACCGGCGAGCAGCTTTGGCACTTCAAGACCAACTCCGGGATCATCGCGCCGCCCTCGACCTACGAGGTCAACGGCGTGCAGTATGTGGCGGTGCAGTCCGGCTACGGAGTCGACCCGGCGTTCCAGCAGGAGCTGATGAGCCAGCTGGTAGGTTGGCAGAAGGACGTGCCGCAGGGCGGCGTCGTCTGGGTCTTCGCCGTCTCCAAGTGAGTCCATCTTTGTTCGCGACCGGCTGCCAGCAATGGCGGCCGGTTGCTCGGCCGGTGGGGTTTCGTTGTAACTTGGTCGGGCCTACGCCTTGGATTCTAACGATGCAACATGTTCGAGCAGGATCGATGCTGATCCGCTTCTTTGCCTTTGCACTGTTCGGCGCGCTGGCGACCTCTCCGGCCTCGCTGGGGTTCGAACAGGCGCGGGCCGATGAATCGCCCGCCTACGTGGTCGAGGTGACTGACGTGTCCGCCAAGGTCGGCGAGCCGGCCGTGCTGCACGCCACGTTGCGCATTCGCGACGGCTACCGCGTTCTCCAAGGCTACAACAATCGCGTGATCGAGCTATCGTCATTTGACGATGGGGTGGCGTTCGAGCGTCGGGTGGTGCGGGGCACCATTCAGGAGGACGGGCTCGACTTCGCAATAGGCGTGCGGGCCACGAAACCCGGCAGACACCCGATCAACGGCTACTTCAGGGTCGGCTACATCCATGGCACCGACGAGTTCGCAATGGTTTCGTTGCGCCTGATCGCGAACGTTAATGGCACCGAATAATGGAAGGAGTGGCCACATGCCGGGCAATGATTGGCTCCACTGTCGCTGCTACAAGCGTCGAACGATCCTGGAGCTGGCGCTTGCGGCGCTATTGGCCGGTTCGGCGCGCGCGGCCGAGGAGGGCGAGGCTGCCAAGCCGCCGGCGCCGGACGATCGCTTCGCGTTTCTGACCGGTCCGAAGAAGGGACAGGTGGTTCGGGCCGAGGACCTTGCGCTCGGCGGCCCACAGATGCAGGCCTATCCGATGGCTCCGGACGGCACGGTGCGCAGCGACAGCCGCCTCAATCTGGTGATCCTGGCGAGGTTCGACCCCGCCGCGCTGACCGACGAGACGCGGACGCGCGCCGCAGACGGCGTCGTTGCCTATTCGGCGATTTGCACGCACCAGGGCTGCCCCGTGAACGCGTGGTCGAATGAGCGCAGCGCGTTCGTCTGCTCCTGCCACGGCGCCATCTACGATCCCCGAAACGCCGCCGAGGTGATCGGTGGGCCGGCTCCGCGTCCGCTTGCGGCGCTCGGGCTGAAGCTCAAGGACGGCGTCGTGACGGTCGCTTCGACCTTTTCGGGTCACGTCGGCGTCACGCAGAACTGATCTGCGCCTCACATTGCGACCGTCCGAGCGCCGAGAGCCCGCCAACGACAACTGCTGCAGAGGTTTCAGCGGCGCGAAGGTGCCGCTGGATCCCGGCAAGCTCTGGGCCTCAAGGTGCGCCCGGGCGCCGATCATTATGGTGAAGTGCAAGCGTGGGATCCGACCCGGGAACGAAGATCTGGTCGTACAATT
This sequence comes from Bradyrhizobium erythrophlei, assembly GCA_900129675.1. GTDB lineage: Bacteria > Pseudomonadota > Alphaproteobacteria > Rhizobiales > Xanthobacteraceae > Bradyrhizobium > Bradyrhizobium erythrophlei_A. Next base: position 8,063,567 of record FSRD01000001.1, read on the forward strand.
TCCCAAAATCGCAGTTGTTTGGTTCGGTCACAGCGACTGCAGGCGAGCTCATCTTCGCCGGCGGGACCAACGACCGCAACTTCCGGGCCTTCGATGCCAAGACGGGCGAACTGCTCTGGGAGCAGAAGACCAACTCCGGCATCGTGGGAATGCCAGTCGCCTACGAAGTCGTAGATGGCACGGAGTATATGCGATCCAGTCGGGCTGGGGTGTTGACGCGCAACGCATCCAGGATGCGCTGACGACCAACAACATCGGTCTCGAATCCCACCCCCGGATGCTCTCAACCCGAGCGTAAGCAAATTTTCAGTACAAGTCCAAGTGGTCGGATGTCCGAGATGGGTCAAAAACGGAAGTTGGGACACGCAATCGCGACTTCCGCTCTTCCCTCAACAGCAGACATTTATTTAGGGACGAACTGCTTTCCATTTAGGGACGAAGTGCCTTCGCCCGCTGCATAGGCGCATCTACAGTTTGGCAGTGTCATCCAGGAGAACGTGGGCTTTGACTTTGAGCCCGCGAGCTATTCGGGCAATATTGTCGATCGAGACGTTGCGCTCGGACCGCTCGACCCCGCTCAGGTAAGTCCGATTGATACCGCACTCATGGGCCAACGCCTCTTGGGTAAGACCACGCTCCGCCCGAAGGCGACGCATATTCCTCGCCAAAACGTCCCGCAGAGGCCCTTTGTGAGTCTTTTTCACGGGGCCGATTTCGGCTCGATAACGCTTTTAAGGCGACCGCTTTTAAGTTACATTCGTCCGATCAGCCGCAATTACTCCTGCGCGTTGTCCGATGGGGCCGGCTGCTCCACGATACGCTCTGGGGTCAGCGACGATGCGCGAGGTTCACTGCCCGAACTGCAACGCGACCAATAGGCGACCAAAGTGCGGCAATTGCCAAAAAGAGATTGCCGATCCGCCTGCAATCACACTCGCTTGGAAAGTCTACCAGCATCGTAAAGCCGTCGGTGTAGCTTCTGCGATTGTGGTGTTGGTGCTCGTCTTCTGGCGGCCTTGGGACCCCTTTTACTTTTTCTATCCCGCCAACTCGTCAGAGTGCGAAGAACAAGCAGCACGATCCGCGAGGTCTAACGACGCAATGCGTGTACTCCTGCGCCTCTGTTATGAAAAGTTTCCGGGTAAGCCCTGAACTAAATATCGAAACCGTATCTCGTGCCAGTCTATGCCCGATTAGCAACCCACATCAGTAGGCAAACATGACTGAGCGCGGCGTAGCACCGTTCGATCGGGAATCCGTACAAACGGCACTCGACGAGCTTTTCGCCCTCGCCGGGAAGTACAATTCGAGTGAGGATTATCTCGAATTGATGCGGTTTGTTGGTCGATTTCGGTTCTACTCCCCGTTCAATGCGATGTTGATCCACACGCAAATGCCAGGTGCGCAGTTCGCTTGCACAGCTCGAAAGTGGCAACGGGACTATGGTCGGGAAATCAAAGTCAGCGCCCGGCCTATCGTGATCCTGCAACCCATGGGCCCCGTTCTGTTTCTATTCGACGTCAGCGACACCGCGCCCCTCCCCAACGGACGTCCCCTGCCCCGTCGGGTCGAAGACCCATTCCGGGTGCGTAACGGCCAGATCGGTGGACAATTGACGCTCACCATCGACAATGCGAAGCGTGATGGCGTGCGGGTGTCCGAACGGGCCGAGGGTTCGCAAAGTGCGGGATCCATCCAATGGGCCGCCGCCGGGCAGCGTCAGGAAATTGCGATCGCAAAGAAGCCGCTACCAAGATCGACGCAGGTCCCTGTTTGGTTCGAGCTCCTGTTGAACAGCGTCCTTTCGGCCGAAGCCAGATATGGGACTCTCGTTCATGAACTGGCGCATTTGTATTGTGGCCACCTGGGGACGCCGAACGCTCGATGGTGGCCAGATAGACAAAATCTCTCTCTTACCATTCGCGAATTTGAGGCTGAATCCGTCAGTTACTTGGTTTGCACCAGGCTCGGCATCGATACAGCATCCGACGAGTATCTGGCTGGCTATGTCAGGAGATGCCCAGCTACTCCCCTGTGTGTACCGAAAATCTAAATCCGAACGTATTGACGATGAAGTCCGCCCAGTATGGCGCGCGAATTTATGACGCCGGATCGCTGAACCTGGCGAGAGACAGGCGCATCTTTGTTCAATGACCGATGGGTTCTCACGCCGTTGTAATAGTCCGCATAGTTTTTCAGAATCCGACGCAGATGTTCCTCGTCCAGAACAATGATGTGGTCCAAACACTCGCGCCGGATCGATCCGATCAGCCGTTCGGCAAAGCAGTTCTGCCAAGGCGAGGCCGGTGCAATTGGCGTGTCTCGGATACCCATGGCACGCAGTCGGCGCGTGACGACAGTGCCGTAGATTCGATCTCGATCTCGGATCATATAGCGCGGAGCGCCATCCCAAGGAAAAGCCTCGGTGATCTGACGTGCAACCCACTCCGCCGCCGGGTTGGTTGTGACGCCGATCCAGACGAGATCTCTGCGATCAAGCCGGATGATGACGAAGCCATACAGCAGCTTAAAGCCAATGGTCGGTACTACGAACAAATCCATGGCGGCGATGTCCGGCGCGTGGTTTCGCAGAAAGGCCCGCCATTCCTGACTTGGAGGCCCGCGTCGCTTGACCATATACTTGGCGACACTTGATTGAGCGACGCTAAACCCGAGCTTGAGCAGTTCGCCGTGGATGCGCGGCGCACCCCAAAGCAAATTCTCTGTGCTCATCTGCCGGATCAGCGCGCGCAATTCTGTCTCGATCTGCGGTCGCCCTCCCCGTCGACACGATTTCCAACGCCAATAGCGGCGAAAGCCGGCCCGATGCCAACCCACCAGCGTTTCGGGTCGAATAATCATGAGAACCGGAAGGATCGACGGGAACCAGCGATAGAGCTGAACGACGAACCAGCGGTCGTTGTTCGTGAGGCGAGCCCGGCCTTTCAGCTTGCGTCGCAAGACGATCAGCTGATGTCGAAGCACTGCATTCTCCGCCTCAAGCCGGATGTTCGACTTGAATGGCGAGGCCAGCACGGCCAGAACGAAGCAGATCAGCGCGATCATCGCGCCAACTTAGCCGATTCTATCATTCGATAAACCCGGATAGGGTTTTCGGTACACACAGGTCAAAAATCGAATAGTGCTTCTCGACAGTTGGAACCTGCTCGCCGTTGAGCACACGGCGGCGCGACTGATCAATCACACGGTCTCCAAGACCACAAAAGTGCTCGATCTCTTTGCGCGTTTCCGCGATCGCCAGATTGGTGATCATATCTTTGCCGCGCGCTTTACGGGTTTGCCGGAGCGCCGCTCGTGCGCTTTCGATGACTTCCTCGGCAATGCCAATGAGTTCGCGATATGTCGCGGTCTGCTGCTCCTGGCGCTGCCTTGTGGTCATTCGTTGAATCTCTTGCATCCGGCGCCGCGCCGATCGCGTCCGATCTCGGAACCCCTTGATACGCCGGCGCGAAAGCGCTGTGGCGAGGCGACCGATCAGGCGCGTGACAACGCGAACGACATCCCACAACAGCGTGTTGTCGGTCGGATGATGAATGTCGGTCTGCACCACCGTGGTATCCGCACGCAGGTTTTGGCCGTCTTCCAGTCCGAGCTCGACCGCCGCCTGCACCACCAGATCATTGATCACGCCTTGAGCGTCTCGGGCGTGAGCCGATTGAAGCCGCGGTGGAACGCATCGTGTCGAGGCACTGGCAGACAATAGAAATCCGTGAACTGGCGCAGTGTGCATCCGTCGGCAATCCGCTCACGTAATTCGCGATAGTTCCAGTTCTTGACGCGCATCAGAACCAGCGAGCGCAGCACCTGTTGCGGCGTCAGGCCGCTGCGACCCGTCTCGGCCTTCTTCAAACCCCGCCTCAGATCGCAGCGGACCTGTTCGATTATGTCCTCCTGGTCGTCAAGAAAATCGGAAATCGCCTGCAGCAACGGCTCAAGGCACAGGCCCTGACGCACCAACTCCCAATCAGCAAAACTGACCTGCCGCTCCGCTATCCGGGACACCGCTCAATCCTCGTCGCTCTTCGCAGCTCTGGCGCGTGCTCGCTTGAGCGCCTTGATATATAGTGGTGCCGCTTGGTGCAGCAGATCCTGCAGAGCCCGCCCATTGTCCAGGCTGCGCTGAACCTCCGGCACAAGCTCTTCCGGTACGTAGACGGCGATGCGACGCCCATTCGCGCGACCGTAAAGGACATAACTTTGATGCTGTTCGCCAGACTGACACGCCGCGCAATTCTCGCGGATGCACCGGCTCCGCCGCAGGCTCAGCGAACCCAGAAGCGCAGGCCAAAGATTCGCCGATTCACTCCGCAGCCAGTGCGCGACATCTGAAGGTGATTCCGAATCAACATGCTTCATGCCTAGCATGTGATAATACGCACACGTAAATGACAAGAAAAATCGTACGGACAAAAGCCAAGAAACACGCTATTTGCAGCGCTTTCATGCGTTTCGCGACAGAAACTAGACTAGCTGCGCCGGTCACAGTCACTAAGGCGGCAGGGACTTGCGGTTTCTCCCAGCAGGGAGCGCGAGGGAGCCCGGGGACCGTTTGCAACCCCTGTTGCGTCAAATGCTCCGACCAACTTGGCGCAGTGTACGCTGAGAAACTCGCGGTTCTGATTATCATCCCGTTGGGCCGCCGCCAGCACCCAGGGATGGGTCGGCCAAGTTCGAGTAACGGATTTCTACTCCGTGGGTTGCAGGTTCGAATCCTGCTGGGATCGCCAATGATTTCAAGGTCTTAGTTTCGTTTTGCCGCCGTTTTCATGTTGCGCCCGTTGCGCCAAATTCCCTAGTGTTTCCAATGGCCCCCTAGGGCTCCCCGCAAATCGGCGCAACATGAGGCGCAACATGCGGGCGCCGAGCCGGCGGAGGCTTATATTGAACGACACCCGATTCGCTTGGAGTTCGTGATGGCAGACGACGACAAAGAACCAGCACGGCCGCCGCCCCGGCAACAGCCGGTATGGGTACCCGATCAGGTGTGGGACATGCCGTACCAGCAGCGCAACAACGCGCTTTACGATTCGCAGCCCCCTTTCGTGCCGCCTCCCATGGAGCCACCGCCGCCACCCGCAGATGCACGGGGTGACGAAATCAATGCCCGTTTCCAGGATGTGCTGCGTAGTCATGCCGAACTAACCTCGGCGATCGATCGGCTCCGCGGTGCGATCACAGCATCGCCGGCTGCTCGGGAAATCGGCCCCGGTCACAACCAAGGACCACCGTTAACGATCGGGGAATTGGATGCCGCCGACAAGCATCTGCTTGCGCTGCTACTGGACAAGGGACCAAGACCTTCACCCGTCGATCTCGCGCCCATAGTCGAGCAAGCCGAAAAGACCTTGGGGCTATCTGAGCAGATCAGGGAATGGTTGATAAACGCAGGGGTAGGAGTGGCGAAGATTGGTGCACGCGAGGTCACAAAGGATTTGACCGCCCCGTTATGGGAGGAAGTGGCCCACAGGATTGTTGATCTCTACCACGCCATCCAGGTCTGGCTCTCGTTGCTGCTTTAATTTGTGCGGACATTGACGCCCATGCCTCAAGACCAATTCGTCCGCGAGAAATTCACTAGGGAGCGCACGGCCGCCAAAAAGCTGGCCGTCGAATATTTTCAGCGCTTTCCTTAAGGAGCGGTACCAGACCGTGGTCGAGAGCTGGCGCCATCTGCAATCGCAGAATATCGAATTCACCATGAAGAGGCTGCGCGAGCCGATCGAGAGGGCGACGGAGATCGCTAAGTGAGCAACGATATCGACCGAGAGTTGGCCAAGATACTGGCCCTGGACAATGAGCTGCGAGACGCCGAAGCGAGCGAAAAAAGAAAGCAGGAGGCCGCGGTTGCGGCAGCTGTGATCGAATGGGATTCTCGCGTGGAGAAAGTGCTTCTCCCCGCAATCGAACCGTTGGCCGCGATGCTAAAGGGCGCTGGCTGGACTTGTGATATTGAACGGACGCCTCACGGATTCAAAGTAGCTGCTTTCCGCGGCGATATGGTGGTCTATGGGTCAAGAGACCGCCCTAGCCTCTCGTTCGAGCTACAAAAAGGAAAAGACTCAGTGGCCCTACACGAAGGCACGCCGTCAGGCGTTCGCTTTGATTCGAAGAGCCTAGGGGTTAGCGTTGAACCCGATGTCGTCAAAAAACGCATCGTGGAGTTTGTCAGTAAAATGGCGCTGAAATAGCGGGCCGCCCTCACCGCGTCCAATCCGGCCAACACCCGTCCTCCTCAAGCCGACCTGTTCGGCGCTGGCATCCGTCGTCGAGCAACCGGCTGCCGACGTCTTTATATATAGCGTGCGGCCCATAGAGCCGGATTGCATCGAGGCGCTGAATCTCGACCGTCCGCGAGCATCGTAGGCACTCGACCCGAAGCAGCTCCCGCGGGATTTCGGATAGCCGGCGCTGTTGAATCGGAAGCCACGGCTTACCGGCGGCGCGAGGGTCGGACAGAACCGAATCCCACCCTTCCGCAGGCGGCGGCGCGTCGGGTGCGGGATCAGCGGCCGGCTGCGCGCGGGCTCGCTCCCTGGCCAGTTTCTCCATCTGCTCACGATTCGGCATGCGCCAGGATGCGGGTCGATCGCTCATATCCTGATTAGAACATAACGAGAACATGTTTCAAGAGGAAAAGCCCGACCGGAAGTTAAAAAGGCAGTGGGTACGACGCCACCGCACCTTTCGAACGCGTCTAGGTTGTACTACCTTGAGAACGGTCCGGCCGGCCTAGGACGTGGATTGGTAATCCACTATCCAGCCCGACACCTGGACTACCTAGGGCCGATTTCCCGAGCCAGGCTGGCGTCTCAGACACGACGGCCATTCGCGAGTGAGGATTACCACCTAGGGCCATTCAAGGCGGTTGCAAACGCTGGCGATGGGCCGATGCACTTGTGAACGACGGCTTATTCGTTCGACGAGGCGCTATCCGCAACCCTTATGGGCTGCGCCGGCGTGGCTCGAGGGCTTCACGATGAGTGTGAGAACTCGCGTCACTTTGTGCATCAAAGTTAATGTTGCAGCGTGCCTCTTTGGCATTGCTGCGATCATCAAGGCTCTGATGTAACGAATTCGGCGGCTCGCAAGGGTCGCCGTTTTTGTTTGTTCTGGGCGTCGCATCTGCGCAGTCTAGTCAGGGCCACGCGTGATTGGACCAAAAGGATCTGTCCGTATGCGACCGCGTGGTTGGAAGATTTTATCCGCAATCGCGGTCATGGTGCTTCCATTCGGTGCTCTGTGCCAAACGTACGACGAACTTTCAGCGATGGTGAGCGGCCCTTGGCATCACATCCCGAACGCTGTCAGCGCCCTTCAATTCAACAGGGATGAAGCAAAGTGCAGGGTCGTTTCGGCTCAGACACCGATAGATAGCACCACGCCCGCCGTAGTCGAGCGGGTACGCTGGACCGTCCTTGTCAATTGCCTCAAGGCTAGCGGGTACGAGCCGGGGAACGCGGCGGCCTTCGCACCGGCAGCTTCCAACGACGTAACTAAGCTCGCCGCGTTGCGGTTCGATGACTACTCGTGCGCTGACATCACGCGACTTCGCAAAACGAGCCCGGGGGTAGACGCCCTTTTTTTCGCATGGGCTCGGGGCTTTATCAGCGGCTGGAACGCTTCTGCCGAAAAACCCATCCTGAAAGTTGACCCCACTGCCGTGCGGCAGGACGACCAGCTAAAGTTTATCCGGGCGTTTTGTGAAGCAAATCCTTCGAAGCTCTATTTGGCCGGCGTGTTCGAACTTCTCTCGAAGCTAAAATACGAGAAGGCGCGATCGACCGGAAAAGCCGATGAGGATTAGCAAACGACGCATCGCAAAATCCGCACTCAATTGCTTCCGGAAAAAGTAGAAGGACGGAGTTACAATCTCCGGATTTGGTCATGCTTACCGACATTTTTGTGCGTCGATACAAAGACAAGCCGCTTTGGCCAACGTTCACGAATTCCGAACAAACGTTGCTCGTCCAAGTGTTTCGTATCTTTTCCGAGCAAATCTGTCCCTACAGCGCGGATGGAAAAGAGCCCGCCAATGCGCTGTGGTCCAACCTTCAAAGTCGAATCTCGATGGAGCTAGGGCGCGTCTCGCTCTCGCCCTTGAGCCAATAACCTCCAGCAAAGCTGGAGGTTTGATTGGGAACCGCCAAAGGCGGTTTTAAGGGATGTTTGGACGATTGATTGGATTTTGGGCTGCTGAAATCTTCAGCTCAAACTGCTCCAATTGCCGATCGGCCAGTTCTTGGTTTCTGATGTAGGCCCGGATCACTTCCTCGTCCCGGCCAACGGTCGTGACAAAGTATCCGCGCGCCCAGAATTTGTGGCCCAGAAAATTCCGCATCTTGCGTTCGACATTCTGCGCGGTAGGGTCGAGGACTGGCGCGCCGGCAGGCCTTTCGACCGCGCCACGTTTCCAGTCCCCTCCCCTGCTGAACATGCTAGCCTTTACTGGACACACATCCATATCGAACTCTTCCCTTTCATGTATCCGATGATCTGCGCCACCGAATATTTGGGAGGTATCGATATCAACATGTGAACGTGATCCGGCATCAAATGTCCTTCTTCGATCCGGCACTCCTTCCGTCGCGCCAGATCGTGAAATACTTGACCCAGATGCCGTTTTATTTTGCCGAAAAGCAGCTTCTTGCGATACTTCGGCGTAAACACGACGTGGTACTTGCACTCCCAGGTCGCGTGATTAAGATGATTGAACTCTGCTTCCATCATGGTCTCCTTGAGGGTTCTTGGCGGTTCCCCAAGGAGACTTCATGACTTCATTCCCGTAGCTGTAAAACTTCCTGTTTTCGCCCCGCCATAGGCGGGGGCTTAGCAGGTTTGGTTAGCTTCCCGATGAGCGGGTCCGTGCAGGTCATGGCTCCCAAAGCCGCTTATTGAGCGGCGCCGAGAAGAAAGTTCCGCGCGCTGCGACGCTTAAACGAGGCGTCAGGGCTGCCGCCGATCGGTCAGACAGCGAGGGAACAGTCGACCTCGAACTGAGGCCCTAACCCAACCCGTCCGTCTCCGGGCTGGTACGACGGCGCTTCGGCGCTTCGTTCAATAAGCCGGCAAGACGCAGGCCTTCTAGGATACCTTCCAGCCGCTGCTCCCGGATCATCGCAGCCATCATTGAAACGGCGTCCTGTTGCTGGATTGTGAAGTGCACGTCAGGCAATTGCTCAGACATGGCCTCGAAGAATGTCTGCGGGTTAGTAACGTGATCTCGGAGCGCATATGCCGCGTCCTCCGCGAGGTAGGTCGCAAGATCGCCGTCCGTCAACGTGTCAAAATCAAAGTCGTACCGCGTACGGTCCTTGATCGACTGCCGAATCTGCTCGCTCTGGTGCTTTGCCGCCATAGAGAGCATAAAAACCGCGTCCGGAAGGTTCTCGCGCGGTACATTCTTCAGCTCAGCCATGCGGGCGTAAATTTCTTTGCCAGCACGCTCGTTCCGCTCGAATCGCTCCTGCGCCTGCCGTGCCTCATGCTCACGCAGTATTTTCTCTCGCCGTTTTTTTCCGAACATGCTCATGCCTCCGGGCGGCGATATAGTGCGGTTCTCGCACGACATGGAAGATCAAAATGACCTCGCGCGATCCTCAGCTCGGCGACCCGCGGCAAGGAGAAGGCGGAGGTCGCTGCCCAGCGCTTCTGTGCACAGGCCGCGGAACACGTTGAAAAGGTTCGGCTCCGACGATTCCGAATCCCTGCCCTGTGTTAGCGGCGCGCCCCAAAGACACTTCCGGTGTGACGCGAGGAGAATCAAGGTGCCGATGCTCAAGGAGATAGCTTCGGCTCCACGAACAGCAAACGATCTAGCGTCGAAGACTCTCAGCCAGAAGACTACTGGGCAGATCGTGTCTCGATTGGGCGGCGGCGTCGTAGATGCGTATCTGAAGCATCGGAAAACGGCGTTTCAATTCGATCGCCCCGTGCTCGGCACCTTCCTTGGTGCTGAACTCGGTTTTCAGGCGACCATCGATTTCGAGGGCGAAACCGGATTTGGGCAGTTCGACTGTTTGGCCGGGCATTCGGTATCCGTGGTCGTTGGCGGCATGGTGTCCGGTCTGGTTACGGTGAGTCCGGCATGGCCGACAAGGCTGTTCTGGGGACCAAGAAAGGAGCAGCGCATGAGCGATTCGTTCGAACTTCGGCGCTTCGTGGACGCGCAGGCCTCCGTCTACCCGCAGGTGGTCGAGGAACTGTCGCGGGGCCGTAAGCGGAGCCATTGGATGTGGTTCGTCTTTCCGCAGATCGCCGGCCTCGGTTTCAGCGCCATGGCGCAGCGGTTCGCAATCGAATCGCGCGGCGAAGCCGTCGCCTATCTCGCTCATGCGCCGCGATTACGATCTGATGACGGATATCACCATGATCGACCAACTAACTGAGCGTGATCGGATCGAATTACTAGCACGCGCGCAGGACGCGTGGGACCGTGCGCCGCAAGACACAATGAAAGCGGTTTTCGAATGGCGTGGAAAAAACTACGTCGTCTCGCACTCGTCAGTTCAGTTGCGCATTCACACTGAGGAAGGCATCAAGGTCTCGTTCAGCGGGAGGTTGAGTGCCGGTCAAGACGGTTGAGACAAGCTCCCGCTGACGCCGCCAAGGCCGAGAACCACGGTCGGGTTGAAGGTTTCAACGATCAGGAACGTGATCCCCAGCAGCATCAAGGCCAGGCCAGCGCAGTTGATCGGCAGCATGTTGAGGGCATAGAGGCCGAGCAGCAGACAGATCGTCCCGACCACTCCCGGCGCGATGGCGCCCGGGGTGGAGAACTCGAAGATTCAGACCGTAGATGCCGACCATCAGCAGAATGAAAGCGACGTTGGGATCGGTGATGACGGACAGAAGCCGGATCAGCCAGCCGGGATCGAGTCGCTCGATCGTCAGGCCCTTTGTCGCCAACTGCCGCATATCGCCACCTGCGAGCTCGACCGTGCGGCCGTCGATCAGCTGAAGCAGTTCGGTCGGGTTGCGCGCGACGAGATCGATGACATTCGCCTGCAATGCGCCGCTGGCGGAAAGACTGGCGGCCTCGCGCACCGCTTTCTCGGCCCAATCGGCGTTGCGCCCGCGCAGTTCGGCGAGGCTGCGGATCAGCGCAACCGCGTCGTTCGTCGCTTTCGCCGTCATGGCATCCTTCAACGCAGGCTGCTGCGCATCGTCCTTTTTGTCCTTGCCGTCCTTGTCTGGGGCGCTGCCTGGCAGACCCGGCAGCGGGCCGCCGATCTGCACGGGCGTCGTGGCGCCCAGATTGGTGCCTGGCACCATGGCCGCGATATGCGTTGCGTAGAGAATGTAGGTGCCCGCGCTCGCCGCATGGGCACCGGATGGAGCGACGTAGCCAATGACGGGAACAGAGGATCCGAGCACGTCGGCGATGATCTCGCGCATGCTAGTTGCGAGGCCGCCCGGCGTGTTCAGACGCAGGATAACGACGTCGACCCGCCGTTCGCCCGCCGTCGTCAGCGCTTCTTTCACGTATCTGGCGGTTGCCGGACCAATTGCCCCGTCGATCTCGATCATCAGTGCGGGTCTGCCGCTCTCCTCCGCTGACAGGAGCGCGGGAGAGGCAAACTGGACAGCGGCAGCAATCGCCGCAACAAGGGTCGCCTGCACCATCCTCACGGCAAGACTCCCTAATAAGACGATATATGGAGGTAGTCTTCCCGCACCTCAATAGGACTGCCAAAGGCGGAAGTGCAGGTTGCTTTGACCCCAATCGCAGCAGGGCTCCAACGGCTATCGCATCGCTACATCAGTTTGCTGCTCGTCGAAGAACGCGCTCGGCACCGAAAAAGGGGCGCAAGTTGCAGGACAACCAGAACTCGTTCACGCCGTGGCCGTCCGAGCGAATATGCGGTCAATCTTGGTGGCCATGATGAAGTCGTTCTCATGCAGTCCCTTGATCTTCTTTGTCTGCAGAGAGACCGTCGCATTGCCCCAACCGAAGCTGATATTCGGGTGATGGCCTTCGGCTTCCGCGAGTTCACCAATCTTCTGAACAAAGGCAAGCGCCTCTCGGAAATTGCGAAACCGGAAGCTCCGCTCGATGCGGTGAGCTTCCTCCGCCAGTTGCCGGGCCTGTGCCTGAAAGAGCTCAGCGTGCTCGCGCGTGAGTGGGGGTATTCCCCCGCGACAGGGAGTACAGGTTTTGCTAGCAAGAGCTTCGGTCATGTTGCTTGCCCCTCGTGTCAACCTTCGCCCGCATAAGGCTCGCAAACTGCGAAGGTGAATGTTGCGGCGCGGGCGCTGTCCGCCTCAATCACCCGCGCCGGGATTTGGCGAGAAGTATTGGAGTTTGTCCGGCTTCCCCTCCCACTCCTTGGAGTCGGGCGGGGGCGCTTTTTTGACCGTAATATTTGGCCAGATTTTCGCGTATTCCGCATTCAGCGACAGCCATTTCTCAAGCCCCAGCTCGGTGTCAGGCTTGATCGCGTCGACCGGGCATTCCGGCACGCAGACCCCGCAATCGATGCATTCGTCCGGGTGGATGACGAGCATGTTCTCGCCCTCGTAGAAGCAGTCCACGGGGCACACGTCGACGCAGTCCATGATCTTGCAGCGAATACAGCTCTCGTTGACGACGAAGGTCAATTAAGTGTCCTTTCAGCAGATCGCAGCGGCAAACTCATTCATGGTGTCCGTCTGTCCTCGTGGTGCTCGTTCATTGGTTGAAAATGGACGCACAGAAGACCTACGTCCTCTGGCTGAATCGGAACACCGAGGAACAAGCATTCAGCGGCCGAGGGGCCCGTGCTCGGCAGGTTGCCGCAGATCTCTCTGCCGAAGTACGTGCAGTCCTGGCAAACACCGAAGCGCCGATGGGCCCCACTCGTAGCTAGAGTGGACAGCACCTGGTGCAGGGCGCGACGCATCGCAGTTCGCTCTGTCGCGTCGAGCGAATCCACAGCGCGCACCAGAACCTCGAACGGATCGCGTGCAAGCGCTTTTTTGCCCTTGCTCGTCAGTCGCAGACTTACGCTTCGCCCGTCCGTCTTGAATGGCTGTCGGACACAACCCACCCGCTTCAAGCGCCTTAATGGCTTGTGTTGCAGTGCCGCGGGTTGTCGCTTGAAATTCCGCGAATGCCGACGGGGTCCGCGAGAACGGGTTGGCACGCGCGAAGAAGCGGAGCGCCATCCATTGGGCCGGACTGAGTTCGCCGTCATAGCCCTCAGCTTGTACGAGCCGTCCCACTTGCAGCAGGAGCTCTGCCGTTTCGCGCGCTGACATGATTACCTCTTCGGAAATATAATAGTGTTTCGCAATTAACTTGACAACCGATCGGATGCAGATAATTTTGTTTCGAAACTAGTTGGAGGGCTTGATCATGGCCCGCAACGCAGCCCTGCCGATCCTTACGGCCGAACCCGGCCTCACCCATTATCTTGAGGAAATCCGGCGGTTCCCGATGTTGGAGCGCCAGGAAGAATACATGCTAGCCAAGCGCTGGCGCGAGCACGGCGAATCGCCGAACTCAAGCTGAAAATGGTCGAACGGCAGATTTGAAGCGAGCGATGCCAGCGGCTTCAAACCCGGCCCGCGACGGCAACCAGCCCGGCGGCGATCTTTCAGCAGCGCCGCCGTTCGGCGCCTTCGCGCCAAACCGGGCGCAGCAAGAGGACGAAGATGAGCGGGTCGGAGTTCGAGCGCGAAAACATCGTGACGGATGCGCTGTCGGCGGACCCGGCCTCGAAACCGTTTGAACCCGCTCGTGAGCGTCCTCGGGAGCATACCTGGCGCCCGCCCGCCGAAGGCCTTTATGACCTGTCGCTGGAGAAGGATTCCTGCGGCGTCGGCTTCATCGCCAACATCAAGGGCAAGAAGTCGCATCAGATCGTCTCCGACGCGATCAACATTCTCTGCAATCTCGAGCATCGCGGCGCGGTCGGCGCCGATCCGCGTGCGGGCGACGGCGCCGGCATTCTGGTGCAGATTCCGCACGCATTCTTTGCGCGCAAGGCAAAGGATCTCGGCTTCACGCTGCCGCAGCCCGGTTACTATGCGGTGGGCGCGCTTTTCATGCCGAGGGAAAAGGCCTGGCGCAAAGTCATCCAGAGCATCATCGCCGACCAGATCAAGGCCGAACAATTGACGCTGCTCGGCTGGCGCGACGTGCCGACCGACAATTCCTCGCTCGGCGAAACCGTCAAGCCGACCGAGCCTGCCAACATGCAGGTGTTCATCGGCCGCGGCGCGCATATCAAGAGCGAGGATGATTTCGAACGCCGGCTCTACATCCTGCGCAAGTCGATTTCGCAGGCGATCTACCTGCGCCGCGACCGCGGCCTCGCCGGCTACTACCCGGCGTCGTGGTCCTGCCGCACCATCGTCTACAAGGGCATGTTCCTCGCCGATCAGTTCGGCAAATACTATCCCGATCTGGCCGAGGCCGATTTCGAGAGCGCGCTGGCGCTGGTCCATCAGCGTTTTTCGACTAACACCTTCCCGACCTGGTCGCTGGCGCATCCGTATCGGATGATTGCGCATAACGGCGAGATCAACACGCTGCGCGGCAACGTCAACTGGATGGCGGCGCGGCAGGCCTCGGTGCATTCGGAACTGTACGGCAAGGACATCAGCCGGCTGTGGCCGATCTCCTATGAAGGCCAGTCCGACACCGCCTGCTTCGACAACGCGCTCGAATTCCTGGTGCAGGGCGGCTACTCGCTGCCGCATGCGGTCATGATGATGATTCCGGAAGCCTGGGCCGGCAATCCCTTGATGGATGAGCAGCGCCGCTCATTCTACGAATATCACGCCGCGATCATGGAGCCGTGGGACGGCCCCGCCGCGATCGCCTTCACCGACGGCCGCCAGATCGGCGCCACGCTTGACCGCAACGGCCTGCGCCCGGCGCGCTATCTCGTCACCAGCGATGACCGTATCGTCATGGCCTCGGAAATGGGCGTGCTGAAAATCCCCGAGGAGCACATCGTCACCAAGTGGCGGCTGCAGCCCGGCAAGATGCTGCTGGTCGATCTCGAACAGGGCCGGCTCATTCCCGACGACGAGATCAAGGCCCAGCTGGCGAAGAGCCATCCCTATCGCGAGTGGCTCCACCGCACCCAGATCGTGCTGGAGGAATTGCCGGGCGCACCGACCAAGGGCCTACGCTCCAACCTGCCGCTGCTCGACCGGCAGCAGGCGTTCGGCTATTCGCAGGAAGACATCAACATCCTGATGACGCCGATGGCGTCCACCGGCGAAGAGGCCAACGGCTCGATGGGCAACGACACGCCGATCTCGGCGCTGTCGGACCGGCCGAAGCCGCTGTTCACCTACTTCAAGCAGAACTTCGCGCAGGTCACCAATCCGCCGATCGATCCGATCCGCGAGGAGCTGGTGATGAGCCTGGTCTCGATCATCGGGCCGCGCCCGAACTTGTTCGATCTGCAGGGCGTGGCGGGCAACAAGCGCCTGGAAGTGCGCCAGCCGATCCTGACCGACGCCGATCTGGAAAAGATCCGGTCGATCTCGGACATCGCCGACACCCATTTCAAGTCGCGCACGCTGGACACGACCTTCCACGCCGGGTTCGGCGCGGCGGGTCTGGAACAGGTGCTCGACGAATTGTGTGCGCACGCCGAGGCCGCGGTGCGCGAAGGCGTCAACATCATCATCCTGTCCGACCGCATGGCGGGCTCGGACCGGATTCCGATTCCCTCGCTGCTCGCCTGCGCCGCCGTGCATCATCATCTGATCCGCACCGGCTTGCGCACCTCGGTCGGCCTCGTGGTCGAATCCGGCGAGCCGCGCGAGGTGCATCACTTCGCCTGCCTCGCGGGCTACGGTGCCGAAACGATCAACCCCTATCTCGCCTTCGAGACCATCATCGCGATGAAGGACCGCCTGCCGGCGGCGCTGGACGATTACGAAATCGTCAAGCGCTACATCAAGTCGATCGGCAAGGGCCTGTTGAAGGTGATGTCGAAGATGGGCATCTCGACCTATCAGTCCTACTGCGGCGCGCAGATCTTCGACGCCGTCGGACTGAAGGCCGATTTCGTCTCGAAATATTTCGTCGGCACCCACACCCGCATCGAGGGCGTCGGGCTCGCCGAAATCGCCGAAGAAACCGTACGCCGCCACACCGACGCGTTCGGCGATGCGCCTGTTTACAAGACCGCGCTCGATATCGGTGGCGAATATGCCTATCGCACCCGCGGCGAGGACCACGCATGGACCACGGAATCGGTGTCCACCCTGCAGCACGCCGTGCGCGGAAATTCGCTGGAGCGCTATCAGGCGTTCGCGAAAATCCTCAACGAGCAATCCGAGCGGCTGCTGACCTTGCGCGGCCTATTCAAGATCAAGACCGCCGAGGACGAGAAGCGCAAGCCGATCCCGCTCGACCAGGTCGAGCCGGCCAAGGATATTGTCAGGCGCTTCGCCACCGGCGCGATGAGCTTCGGCTCGATCTCGCGCGAGGCGCACACCACGCTCGCGATCGCGATGAACCGGATCGGCGGCAAGTCCAACACCGGCGAAGGCGGTGAGGAATCCGACCGCTTCAAGCCGATGCCGAACGGCGATTCCATGCGCTCGGCGATCAAACAGGTCGCCTCCGGCCGCTTCGGCGTCACCACGGAATATCTCGTCAATTCCGACATGATGCAGATCAAGATGGCGCAGGGCGCCAAGCCCGGCGAAGGCGGCCAATTGCCCGGCCACAAGGTCGACGCCACCATCGCCAAGGTCAGGCATTCGACCCCCGGCGTTGGCCTGATCTCGCCGCCGCCGCATCACGACATCTATTCGATCGAGGATCTGGCGCAGCTGATTTATGACCTCAAGAACGTCAACCCCGACGGCCTGGTATCGGTGAAGCTCGTCTCCGAAATCGGCGTCGGCACGGTTGCCGCGGGCGTCGCCAAGGCGCGCGCCGACCATGTCACCATCGCAGGCTTCGAGGGTGGCACCGGCGCCTCCCCCCTGACCTCGATCAAGCATGCCGGCTCGCCTTGGGAAATCGGCCTCGCCGAAACCCACCAGACCCTGGTGCGCGAGCGGCTGCGCAGCCGCATCGTGGTGCAGGTCGACGGCGGCTTCCGCACCGGACGCGACGTCGTGATTGGGGCGCTGTTGGGGGCCGACGAATTCGGCTTTGCCACCGCGCCCTTGATCGCGGCCGGCTGCATCATGATGCGCAAGTGCCATCTCAACACCTGCCCGGTCGGGGTGGCGACACAGGACCCGGTGCTGCGCAAGCGCTTCACCGGCCAGCCCGAGCACGTCATCAACTACTTCTTCTTCGTCGCCGAGGAAGTGCGCGAGATCATGGCTTCGCTCGGCTATCGCACCTTCAACGAGATGGTGGGCCAGACCCAGATGCTCGACCAGTCGACGCTGGTGGCGCACTGGAAGGCCAAGGGGCTCGATTTCTCGAAGCTGTTCGTGCGGCAGAAGGAAGAGAAGGGCCAGAAGATCTATCACGCCGAGGCGCAGAACCATCATCTCGAAGCCGTGCTCGACCGCAGGCTGATCGAGAAGGCGCAACCCGCGCTCGATCGCGGGGCGCCGGTCAAGATCGAGATGGAGATCAACAACACCGACCGCAGCACCGGCGCGATGTTGTCGGGCAGCGTGGCGAAGACCTACGGTCACGCCGGCCTGCCGCACGACACGATCCACGTCAGCTTCAAGGGCACCGCGGGCCAGGCGTTCGGCGCGTGGCTCACGCGCGGCATCACTTTCGAGCTCGAAGGCGAAGGCAACGACTACGTCGGCAAGGGTCTCTCCGGCGGCCACATCATCGTGCGGCCTCCTGGAAATTCCGACATCGTGCCGGAGGAATCGATCATCGTCGGCAACACCGTGATGTACGGCGCGATCGAGGGCGAATGCTATTTCCGCGGCATCGCCGGCGAACGCTTCGCGGTGCGCAACTCCGGCGCCGTCGCGGTGGTCGAAGGCGCCGGCGATCACTGCTGCGAATACATGACCGGCGGCATCGTGGTCGTGCTCGGCAAGACTGGGCGCAATTTCGCGGCCGGCATGTCGGGCGGTGTCGCCTATGTGCTCGACGAGGACGGCAGCTTTCCGAAGCTGTGCAATCTTGCGATGGTCGAGCTGGAGCCGCTGCTCTCGGAAGAGATGGTCAACGCCAACGCTTTCCATCACGCCGGCGACCTCGAAGCGCACGGCAAGGTTAACGTGTTCGCCAACCTGACCGGCTTCGATGTCGAGCGTTTGCACATCCTGATTTCGCTGCACGCGAAATTGACGGGCTCGGCGCGCGCGGCAGCTATTCTCGCCGACTGGAAGACCTGGCTGCCGAAATTCCGCAAGGTGATGCCGGTTGAATTCCGCCGCGCGCTCAACGAAATGAAATCGCGCGAGCCAGCCGAACCCAAGATCGCGATCGGCGCGTGAACATGATCCGGAAAAGTGGGCACCGGTTTTCCGGTCGGGAGATCGACCGTCACGATCGCAAATACGCGCCGGCTGCCGAGCGCGTGAAGAGCTATCGAGAATTTGTCGTGCCGCTCGGAGGAGCCGTCCACAGCATCAAAACCGGAAGTCGCAGCCTGATGTTTTGCTCAGGCTCCCGCTCGAAAACCTCCGCATGTACGGAGAGCGCAAGAAATGACAAACGTCACCCAGCCGCTCGTCACACCGCCGCCGAAGGGAATCCTCGATCCACGCACTGGCCGACCGATTGGTGCCGACGATCCCTCGTTCGGGACCCTCAACAACGAGCTTGCGGACAAGGGCTTTCTCGTTACCGCGACGGACGAACTGATCACCTGGGCGCGCACCGGCTCGCTGATGTGGATGACGTTCGGACTTGCCTGCTGTGCGATCGAGATGATGCAGATGTCGATGCCGCGCTACGATGCCGAGCGTTTCGGCTTCGCCCCGCGCGCGTCACCTCGTCAGTCCGACGTGATGATCGTGGCCGGCACGCTCTGCAACAAGATGGCGCCTGCTTTACGCAAGGTCTATGACCAGATGCCGGAGCCGCGCTACGTGATCTCCATGGGCTCCTGCGCCAATGGCGGCGGTTACTATCATTATTCCTATTCGGTCGTGCGGGGTTGCGACCGCATCGTGCCGGTTGACATCTACGTTCCCGGCTGCCCGCCGACCGCGGAGGCGCTGCTCTACGGGGTCATGCTGTTGCAGAAGAAGATCCGCCGCACCGGCACCATCGAGCGCTGATTGGCGCGGCCAGTGCGTCAGCGCCGGGCTTGGTCCGAAGCGTGTGAAGCTGCTTTAGGACCAGCTCGGAGTCTCCATGATCGACGCTCTCCGACGGGCCGCCGAGGTTGGCCGGTTCTGCAGCATCCGCGGCTTCGAAACGAAGGTCGAACGCACGTCCGATCCTGAATCTCGGAATTGGTCATGGTTCTTGTCCCCATGTCTCGCTTCGCCATCGACGTGGTGGCGCAAGCGCCGATACCTATCATCAAACTCGTTCACGACGATACCGACCCGGAGGACTCAACATGACCCAACACACAAGCCCGCGCACCATGGCCCGGCAGAACCTGCTGGTGGCGGCTGTCAACGAAGCGCTGACGCACCAACTAATCACGCTAGAGTGTGAACCCGTAACGCCGGCCACTTTTGAATTCACCCTCGATGGGCGTCCCGTCATCAGTTACGTCGATGACGCGGGCTTTGATGAAGTCACTGTGCATGTGACCTGCCGCCCGACTGCGCTGGGCCAGCGCGACATCCATTGTGCAAT
The DNA here is from genome assembly GCA_900129675.1 of Bradyrhizobium erythrophlei. GTDB lineage: Bacteria > Pseudomonadota > Alphaproteobacteria > Rhizobiales > Xanthobacteraceae > Bradyrhizobium > Bradyrhizobium erythrophlei_A. The sequence continues at coordinate 8,083,287 of FSRD01000001.1, forward strand.
ATTACATGAATGGCGCAAGTTTGGTGAGGCTGTCACCTTCGGCTGGCTGGAGCGGCGCTCCGGAAAATATATGCAATCTGGCATCGACTATCACGGCACCAAGCAGATCACCAAGGCGCTGGGCGCGCTGATGGTTGAGCCGCGCGGCTTCGACACCAAGCCGGTCAAGGGCAGTTACGATTTTCACCTTGAGCTTGAGAGCGTGTTCGGTCCAGTGCGTCGAGGTCGACATTATCCCGGTCGGCAATGACGGCGAGAACTGATTCAGCCGCGCCCGCCACGGCGCGCACCAATGGTGGCGACCCAATGCCGACGATCCTGAAAAGGCCAGAGATGAAGATAAATGCAGCACTCGAGAACGCATGAATAAGTTCAACGCTGAAAAGCGGACGCAATAGCGCTTGATACTTTGCGCACTGGAAAGAAAGCCCCGAATGATTGAACCGACCAAAGACGATATTGGCCGCGCTGTGGTCTATACCGGCAATCGGTATCCGGGCGGCAAGTTGGAAGAAGGCGTCATTACATCCTTCAACGATTATCGGGTGTTCGTCCGCTATGGCTCCGATAAAGGCAGCAAGAGCACATCGCGGGAAGATTTGGAGTGGGTGAAGGCAATGGGGTCCGACCCGACCTAGCCCCACCATTGGCGCTGCTGGGTGGCCGTCCTAACATTACAGTTGCCGTTTTGTTTTGAAGTGGGCTCGCTGAGCGACCGCCTGATGAGCTCTACGCCAGAGTGACCATGCGATGATGTGTGCGGGTTGTATCCGCTTTCGCGCGAGCCTGACGGCAATGCGTCGGACTTCCTGGATCGACCATCGGATCAACGACGGCGTGGCTATGGTTTGACCCTTGCCGTGGTTCGGCGTTTGGTTTTTTTTGGCGCCGGCGGATTGGCGCGATGGCGGATCACCGCCATCATGGCGAAGGCGAGCATCACCATGGAAACGTGGCAATGCCAGCCGTGCCAGGATCTGCTCTCGTTGTGGTCGAGCCCGAACTCGTTCTTGGCGGTCTCGAAACTGTCCTCGATTGCCCACCGATGGCCTTCGACCCCCACCAGTGTCTCGATCGATGTTGCCGCTGGGCACCAGGTGGTGAAGAAGGCGAGATCGCCATCGGCGATACGACGACGGATCAGCAGACCGCGTGTCCAAAGGCCCGGATTTTCGTCGTTTGGTTCTCCGGCCAGGTCGGCCAATTCGAGATAGCACCAATCATGCAGCCGCGGTCCTTTGGTTCCGGCCCCTGCTGACAGGCGTTTCCAGTCGGACGCACGCCGCGTCAGGGCGATGTCGGCAGCCGTGCCGGCGACCGATCGACGCTTGCCCCAGGATCGAAATACATGCGCGCTGCTGACCCCCAGGACATAGCCTTTGCCTGCGCGACGCAGTTGCTGTTCAATGTCACCGACACCGTAGACCGTATCGCCTGCAACCCACTTGAACGGGACAGGCGCGGCTATGGCGCGTGCGATCATTCTCGTCGCAAGCTTTGGTTTGGTCGCAAAGCCGGTATCGGGGGGCACGTATGCGGCTTTCAGTCGATCTGGATCGTCGGTCCATTCCTTCGGAAGATACAGCGCGCGGTCGATGAAAGCATGACCGTGGCACGAAACGTAGGCCGCGAAGACGCCGATCTGGCAGTTCGTGATCTTGCCCGCCGAACCAGTGTACTGACGCGCCACGCCGCACGACGCTTTGCCCTGTTTGAGAAAGCCGGTCTCATCGATCACGAGGACCGCGTCATCGTCCGCCAAATGCTCGATGACATAATCGCGGACGATATCGCGCAAGGCATCCGCATCCCAATCCCTGCGACCCAGGATCGCCTGTTGCCGCCATGGGCCAGGATCGCCTGCGGCCTCAGCGCGCATCCAACCAGTCTTGCGTTGCTCATCTCCAAGCAGACCTTCCAGAAACAAGCCAGCATTCTTCGCAACACGCTCTTGCCCGAACAATGGACGTATCCGCTTCTTGATCTCCCGAAGCGACGCCGCCCACAACGCAAGCGTCTCTTCACTCGACGCTGTCCGCGTCCACGATGTTCGAATCATGGTTGCCCATGGATTCAGAAAACCTCACAAAAGGCAACTGTATTGCTAAGGCCATTTAAACGGGCATTAAATATCTGATAATATTAAACAAACCTCCTTGCAAAATTCAGGTTAGGGGGTCCCCCACAGGAGCTTAGTGCCGAATCGTCCCGTTTCAACCGGGCGTCGTCTCCTTGTGGCCGATGCTCGTTGCAACGATCCGATTCGAACTAAACTCCTGTCCAAAGATGATGGAGAGTTCGATGGCTCGTCAAAACAAAATCCCGCGAAAGACCAAAGCTCCGCGCGATAGCGTCAGGAATTTCGCCGCCAGCAGCACGGCACCAACCGAGCGTCCTGCGCTTGTCGAGACCGCGTCAAAGCCACCGCGTTTGGTCGACAAGGCCGAGGTTCTACGCCGGATATTTCCGCGAACCTCAAGCGTCCTGTAAAAACTATTCGAGACCGCATCTCGCAAATGCGGCGGTCTGGGCTAAAGGCGAAGGGGAAATAGCCCGAGTGCGATTTGCCTCGCTATCGCTGCCCAACAAGCGCAGCCTTTGCCGCGGGGCCCCTCGATAGGAGGTAGGTCGTGGACGGAAAAATATTCAACAGCCGTGGCGTCCACGTAGCGATCGTCCTTGGCCCGGCCATCTTCGATCTCAAGGGACAGAAGATCTATGACCTCAGAGGCGTGAACATTTACAAGCTTTCCGGAGAGCTGGTTGGACACCTGACAGACGCTCAAAGCACCAAGAGGCATTTGGACAAATCCACCGACAAGCTGTTCCCGGAAGGTTGGGCGCGGTCTGCTGATTTGCGACGATTGCCAAGCCCTCACGGGCGGCTTTCGCGCGCCCGTAGGTTGCGCTAGGCTCTGCCGCAGGGGAAACATCATGATCAGAACAGCCACCGCATTGATTGCCGTGCTCTCGGCCACCGCCGCGCACTGCCAAGCGCAACCAGCACCACTGGCCCCGGCCGCTAGGGCTGCAACGGTGCAAGAGCCGTCTGCTTATTGCCGATCCGGCGCCGCCTTTTTATTTCAGGGTTCGGGCGACGCCGAACTCGCGGCCGTTCAGCAAGGCTGCCGGCGGGGAGATATCATCGCGATATCGGCGGCGGCGCAGGGATCGGTTTTTCAGATCGGGCGCCTCTGCGATTTCAGCAAGGGGCGCTGATGCTCACGTCGCTTTTGATCAACGAGCGACCGAAGGCCGAATTCCTCTTGATCGCGCCGACGCAGCCAATCGCTGAAATCGCCTTCAACCAGGTTGAGGGCATGATCGCGGCCGACGCCCGGCTTCGCCGCCGCGACCGCCATGCGGCGGTCTCCTCCGACCGAGCTGTCCGCCGGAACCGCGGCAAATGTTACCTGTGCCTGTCGGAAATCAAATCCGGACATATTCGTGATGCAATCCGCCGATGACTGGGCGGCAAAGAATACGCCCTGCCCTCTTTACGGTGCGCGATAGGGGCGCATCCTTCTCCAAGGCCAAGTGCGTGCGCTTCTCATTATAGTAGCGAGCGTAGGATTTCAGAATCCGGCGCAGATTTGCCTCGCCTAAGACAATGATGTGATCCAAACACTCACGCCGGATCGATCCGATCAGCCGTTCGGCAACGCCATTCTGCCAAGGTGAGGCCGGTGCAATAGGCTTGTCCCGAATGCCCATGGCACGCAATCGGCGTGTGACGACGGTGCCGTAGATCCGATCGCGGTCTCGGATCATGTAACCCGGAGCCTCGTCCCAAGGAAAGGCCTCGGTCAACTGACGTGCAACCCACTCCGCTGTCGGGTTGGTTGTGACGTTGATCCACGCGAGTTCCCTGCGATCGAGCCGCACGATGATGAAGGCATAGAGCAGGTCGAAGCCAATGGTCGGGACAACAAACAAGTCCATGGCGGCAATGTCCGGCGCGTGGTTATGCAAAAAGGTTCGCCATCCCTGGCACGGCGGCCCCCGTCGTTTGACCATGTACTTGGCGACGCTCGACTGCGCGACCTCAAACCCGAGCTTGAGCAGTTCGCCGTGGATACGTGGCGCACCCCAAAGCGGATTCTCCATGCTCATCCGCTGGATCAATACGCGCAGCTCCGTGTCGATCTGCGGTCGCCCTCCGTGTGGGCGCGACTTCCAACGCCAGTAGCAGCGAAAGCCGGCCCTGTGCCAACGCACGAGCGTCTCGGGCCGGATGATTGTGAGAACTTTCAGGATTGATGGAAACCAGCGATACAGCTGGATAAAGAACCAGCGATCATGGTTCGTGAGCCGAACGCGACCATGCAGCCTGCGCCTCACGACATTCAACTGATGTCGAAGCACCGCATTCTCAGCTTCAAGCCGCAACTTCGACCTGAATGGCGAGGCCAGGACGGCCAGAACGAAACAGAGCAGCCCGATCATTCCGCCAGCTTAGGCGATTCCATCACGTCATCAACTCGAATAAGGTTTTCGGTACACACAACGGATACCCCGTACAGCACCACGCCGATCGATCCTGGCCGGTCCGCCCAAGCTTGATTGCCCAGGTGCTATTTCCTGGGGATTCGTCGGATCCGCCATGGGTGAGCGCCGACCGATATGTCACCCTTATCTGTCGTTAGTACTTGGAGCCGCAACATGTCTGATGTCGAACGCACCTCGGCCGGCCTACAGATTGTTATTCCTGGATGCGAGCGGCGGACATTGCCAAAGTCCACGACCCGCGTTGACGAAATCGGCCAGGGCCTACTTCACTTTTACAAGCCGCCGAGCTTGCGCGAGAAGCTTGAGACTCGTGCGGATGCACCTTTGCGGCCGAGCAGAGGACAAAAGGCACTGCCGAAAACGGGTTTATTCAGCTCCTAGATTGCTCACGGCCCGAGCGTGGCAGCTCCAGCAGAGCCCTTGGGGGCGACAAGGTGTGTGGTGTTGACCGCGACTATTTCCCTTATACAGACAGAAAAACTGAGCGACCAGCGTGAATAATGACGACGAGCCGCCGGCATTGCCAGACGGGCTGGTCCCTGATCGCGAGCCTGGCTCATTCGACACCATTGAAACATGGGAGCAATGGTTGGCCGAGGTGCACACCTGGCCCGCGGGTAACGCCAAGGAGTACCCCGCGAACGCCGGCACCGGTCTTGAAATACGACGGGTGCCGTCACGGCCTTTCGCGCTGAGTAATGTTCTGTAAGTTTTGCAGCGGGTTGTCGCCGCTCCTTAGACCGGCTAGTCGCGCCTCGTAACGCCTCGTTTCGGTTGGTCTGGGTCCAAGGTTGGGTCCAAATTGTCAGTTCACACCCTAGCTCACTCAAGGTTGTGTGATAAGCATAGCCGCTCTGTCAGGGTAGAGAGAGCGATTCGATTCCGTTAGGAAATCCAGTGTTTTCAATTAGTTAATGCCCCCCCCTACTAATGTCCAACATCTTTCCGATATACATTCCTTGACGTGGTGAAAAAGCCCCGCCGGCAACGCCGCAAACGAGATTGCAATTTCATCCCCGATCTTTTCGCTCGCTGAAGGAATGCGAATGGGAATCAGATAAGCCAAGACAGATCGCGTCGGCGGCGCTAAAGATTCCATCAGCAATTTTGGAGCGGCACATGACGAAGCTTTTGGATCGAGTTGACTCGGCAGCAACCAAGGGTGCAAGGAAAGAGGCTACGCAATCGCACGCCTCCATGTTAACGGCTCATGGATCAAAGGTCTCCTCAGCGCCGACAGTCCGGTTGAAGACCGATCATGGCTCCTCCGAAAGGCCGAAGATTACCGTCCGCATCAAGCCTGCCCGTTAAAAAAAATCCCGCGTTACCACCGCTATATTCCAGCGACGACGTCGCGAGATGCACCGCGCCGGCAGCAGCGGACGAACTTTCACCTGAGCGCTACAGAAGCCAGTTTCGTCGGGATTATGCACGCCTGATTCACTGCCCGTCGTTTCGAAGGCTGCAAGGCAAAGCTCAGTTGTTTCCCTGCCAGGAAAGCGACTTCTTTCGAAATCGCATGTCGCATTCGTTAGAGGTCGCCCAGATCGCTAAATCGATCGCGATCAAGCTCAACGACGAACATGACTATTTCAAAACCAATAACATAAATACTGATCTCATCGAGTTTGCTGGCTTAGCCCACGATGTGGGCCATCCGCCTTTTGGTCATAATGGCGAAGCGCAATTAGACCGTCACATGATCGAGTACGGCGGCTTTGAGGGAAACGCGCAAACTTTGCGCATTCTGTCGCGTCTCGAGAAAAAGCAAACCACAACGTATCCTCAAACAAACGAAATCCCACAGCCTTTCATCAACGGTCAAGATTATAGATTGGGGCTAAATTTGACTTATCGGTCGCTCGCCTCGATTCTTAAATACGATCGGGAAATTCCGCGAAATACGGACGCCCGGCGGAACGCGCTGAATGAAAAGCACGCCGTCAAAGGATACTGTTTCAGTGAACGAGATTTGGTCGTGCAAATACGAGAACATGTCGTCGGCAAGAATTTTGAAGGCGAGATGAAAACGATCGAATGCTCAATCATGGATATAGCGGACGACATCGCTTACTCAACATACGATCTGGAAGATGCCTTTAAGGGCGGGTTTCTTACCCCGCTATCGATAATCGCCATGCCGGATGCGGCAAAATCACCGATCGTTGCAAAAGTAAAAAGGCGAATTGACGCAAATTACGGACATCTCCCGGTACAGGATCGGCAGTTTACTTTGGCGGAATACAACACCACGCTTCGACGGATCTTTGCCGGCGTCTTGAATGTTGAAATACCAGAATCGCTAGCTGCCGAAGGGCTAGATATGGATCAGTACAATGCCTTAGTGGTATCCGTCACCGCCAGTACTTCGGAAAATCTATGTCGCAATGGCTACTATCGAACCGAATTTACCTCTCAGCTGGTGGGACGTTTTATTAGGGCCGTTGAAGTCTGCCATTTTGACGAATTCAGGCCAGTTCTTTCGAAGGTACGGCTAGCTATCGAAGCGTTTGTTGCTGTCGAAGTCTTGAAGACGCTGCCGTTCGAAGCTGTGATTATGTCGTCGCGCCTGAAGTCAGCTGAAAACCGCGGCCAGTGGGTGATCGAGCAGATATTTGGTGAGCTGAAGGATGACGGCGGTTACCTTCTAATGCCGGAAGATTGGCGGCTGTTGATAGAGGCTAACCCTGGCGACACGGCTTGGAAGCAACGCTCAATCTGTGACTATATAGCCGGAATGACAGACGCTTACTGTCTCGAATTTTATGAGCGCATTCTCGGGCGAGCAGCTCCATCGATTCAGAAACAACATTAACTTGCGAGCCACCTCACCTCTCCTCGTCTCGATGCAGCCAAATGTACGGAGATCGTCTCAGTCAGCTGGATCATGCGCTATTTGATCCGACTGACACGCGCCTCGATGCTGCGAATCGCCGTAACCAGTTCATTGATGGCTTTGACCAAATATTCGATGGCCTCCCGGGGATCTGATGAGTTCTTCGCGCGCCTTGCGTAGTGGTCTGCGTTGGAAGTGCTCATCGGATTCGCTCAAGTGTAGGGGTCGTCGGCGCGTGTTTATAAAAGTTGCCTCTACCAGCATCGGCAGGTACTGGTTGTCGCGAAAGCAAGTTGGAAATCGTATGAGCCGAGCCGAAAGGGACGATCCAGAGGGCGCTCTCCTTGCTTCCGTGACAGCACACGCGCTGGGGAAACTCCCCGTTCTCTCAGCGGAGCGGTTTCAGGCGCTCTGTCGCGACATGCAGGGCGCTTTTCCCGACTTGGTGCAAAGAAGCCTTAACGGAGTGGTTGAACACGGTGCGGCAACGAGTTCTTCCAAACGGGCAGAATTCGACATTTGCGGCCCTGAGCCCAGTCCCGTTGACTATGACTGGCGGTTTGATCAGCGGACCGCGCGTCGTTTAGCAGAGGCGTTGATAGGGCCAAGCAATCGTAAAGTCCTCTGCGTGGGTGCGCCAACGGTCTATGGTGCAATCCAATCTCTCGGAGGGAAGGGTTTTCTGGTCGACCGCAACCCACTGCTTGCGAGAAATCTCGTATCTGGAACGTATCACATCGCAGACATTTCGACCAACGAGGATCTGGGCCTGCATGTCGGTCGCAAGTTTGATGCGGCCATAATCGACCCGCCTTGGTATGCGGACGCTTACGACCTATGGCTTGCTCGTACGCTCCCGCTGTTGCGCACGGGTGCAGAAGTATTCGTGGTGATGTTCCGTAAGTTCACTCGGCCGGGAGCCCTGGATGAACGGGCTCAGTTACTTCAACGGTTTGAAAAAATCGGCCGGGTTAGTGGCGAGCCATTCGAAGCAGTCTATTCAACTCCTCCGTTCGAGCAGGAAGTGTTGCTCCGTCTCGGGCTCCCATATTTGCCCAGCTGGCGCGCCGCCGACATCTACAAAATCGCCCTGCATCCGCAACCGGAGCTTTCGGTCTTCCGTCCTGTTGTATGGAGCCCGCATAACTGGAAACGCTTCATTTTGGAGGGGCAAGTCATTGCCGTGCAGGACATCCCGGATGACAACGGGCCAATCCAAGTTGCAAGCGAGTTTGTATCATGCCTCAAAACAGTGAGCCAGCGTGATCCAGCGAGGGCGCTTTACACAGTATGGACCTCAAGAAGTTACGCGGCGGTTGTCAGAGGGACGAAGCGGATCGCTGCGATCCTAGGGAATTCGGCGGAAGTGACGGTCGAGCGATCCGACCTAGAGGCCGCAATCCAGCTTTCAAAAGACTTAGGTTTTCAACTCCGGAGATAGCCGTGCCCGACACCTGCGTCCTACGCTTTCGTGATATTGAAGAAGATGACACCATCCGAGAGCACCGGCAGCTCATAAGCGCGTCTGGTTCTGTTTGGTGGGGATGGTGGAAGAAGCTCTCTGAGCCTGATCGTTGGCGAGAGATAGAAGAGTTGCAGGAAAAGGCTCGTAGAGAGGGGCTTACGGTCGGGGTGTTTGAATATTCTACTCCGGGCTTTTTTGTTGCCAACATGGTCGACTGCATAGCTACGAAGGGCAGCGAGCGGGTGCCCACACCGGATGTGCGACACACGCCTTCGTACGCTTCCGAGAAGAGGTGCCCAGCTTGGTTTCGATTTACGGCGATAGAAGAAATTAGTGCTACTGCGTTTGAAGAGCGCTTTGGTCCTCCTCCGAGTGGGGATGGTACATTCTACCCCATTTGGAGAGAGCGTTCGCAGGCGTCACCGAGAGCTTCCGAGCCGATCAAAACGAGCCGACCATCAATACTGCATTTGTCCGACATACACTTCGGAATAGATTTCGGGTTTCCCCAACGGTCTGGGCCCGGTGAGACGCCGTTGCTCGACGTTATCGAGCGCGATCTGAGGGATGATCCTCCTGGCCTTATCGTCGTCTCAGGGGACATCACAAGTCGGGCGGATGCTAATGTCCTTCTAAATGAGGGGCTGCGATTTCTTAGGGCGCTCTCCGACGCTCTGAAGGTCCCAAAGGAATGCTTTGTTATCGTCCCAGGAAATCATGACATTTCGCTTCAGAACTTTGCTCCGACCGACTATTCGCACGAAGCGGCATTCAATTTGTTCACCAAAGAGTTTTTCGGACGCGACATGAAGTGTCCGGAGCTAAGGAGATTTCGATTTCATAATGGGCGGACGGTTGAGCTACTGGCGATGAATTCAGTGCGATTGCGGCACAAGGCTGAGAGCCAGTTTGGCTATGTCCAGTGGCGCTTGTACGATGATGCCCTCCGGCTCACCGAAAGAAATCCTGACGATTTCCGAATTGCGGTTCTTCATCACCACCTCGTCCCGGCTTCGCGGGAAGAGCGCACCGACCCAAACTATCAGGAGGCAGCGATAAGTGTGACGCTAGATGCGGGCGCGGTAGTTGAAGGGTTGCAGTCGAATGGGTTTGAGCTGGCCTTGCATGGCCATCAACACGTGCCTGCCATCGCGCGAATTGATCGCGGTTCGCCGGTCGACGGCAAGATAAAGCTCTCTGAGGATGGTGAGTCATTCTCGCCGCGGGAAGCGCGGGCGCAACGCGTCTGTCAGATGAGATGCGAGATAACTCGTACAACATTATAAGGGTTCTGGAGAACGGTTACTCGGTAGAAGCAAAGCGGTTTAATCGCGCCAAGGCCCCTGAAACCCTCTTCCAAGCCACCTTTGAGTGACTTGCCGGGTGCGACTACCCGTTCGCAAACGGGTCCCCTTTCTTGAGGTGGGCCCCTTGGCCAAAAAGGCCGGCGGGGGGCGCACTGCTCTCGTGCGCCGAGCAGTAGCCGTGGTTTATTCCCGAGCCGCGAAAATCGATTGCTGGAGCCGCTGCTGTCGACAGGCTAAGTTGCCGACATTGTATACGACCCTTAGAGTGTAAGAGAAATGAACAGGAATGGTGGGGCGATGAACTGGTTTGCTTCTCTTGCTGTGATTGCACTTTTAGCTTTATCCGCGTTACCCGCGCACGCTCAAGCGTGGAGAAACTGCATTCAAGGTTCGATCGGTCCCGGGGGCTGCGACTCAATAGGTCCCGGCGGGGGGCGGTCAATTGGTCCAGGTGGTGGACTTTCCATTGGTCCCGGTGGCGGTCTGTCGATTGGTCCGGGCGATGGCCAATCCATCGGCCCCGGCGGGGGTCTATCTATTGCGCCCGGTGGGGGTTTAGGGCCGGATCGGGATTGGAGCCGTGGGTTAGACCCTCGGACCCTCAGAGATCCCGACGAAGACTGAAAGCGGTTCTAAGCTGCCTTATCAATCTGACGCGTCGCCCGCCCCCACGGGGACCAGTGCTTCCGTGCAGAACTCGATGACTCAATCGGCCGATGCTTTGAACCGTGCACGCGACCGCTGTGCCAACAAGCTGTGGCCGGGCCTCGCCGACACTCAGAATCCTTGGTAGCGTTCAGACGCAGGGGGGACCATCATGGACACGCGGTTAAAGAAAGCCCTGTTGGCAGCGTCTCTATTGGGGTGCATTGGTGCATCTCCTGCCGCTTATGCCATCACCGGCCCAGCACCTCCCGGCAATCCATTCGATGACGCATACCACGTTGTGTCCATCGTAGATGACGCCCGGAAGACCTGCACAGGAATCGCTCTCTCGAAATCCGTAGTATTGACGACTGCTCACTGCGCGGCGCCCGGTATCGCTCGTCGAGTGGTCGCAATCGATTCCATGGGGATCAACATACGAGTGAAATCGGGCTTCGCCTCACCCGACTTTGATGCCACAGCAATGAGAGAGCATCGCGCAACAGTCGATCTGGGCCTTTTGCTGCTCGAGTTTCCTTTACCTCTCTTTGTTTACACACCAATGATCGCTCCAATTCCGAACATTGGGGACCAATCGGTTATAGTCGGTTACGGTGCCGATGAGGTCGGCCAAGTTGCTCTCAGGAGCGCCTCGCTTCAAGTGTGGGCGGCTGGCCAGCGTCAGATCAGACTGGTCGACCCGTCTCTCAAGGGCAAGTCTGCAGGCCTCGGAGGCTGCACTGGAGACTCCGGAGGTCCTGTTCTGACTCGCTTAGACGGTAAAGTTGCACTGGTGGGTGTCGTGGCTTGGTCAACGGGGCCGGGTGACCAAACTGGATGCGGAGGACTTACCGGCGTTATTCCAGCGGCCCCATCAAAAGCCTGGCTTTACGATACCCTCCTTCAGCTTGAGGGCCCAGCGGCTGCAGCAAAATTAAACATCGCACCGGCGCGAACAACGGGCCCAGCAAAGTCCATCCAAAGCTCCGTGGCAAGTTCAGTGTCTATGAAGCGCGATGGCGGCATTTTCGTCGTACCCGTCCAAATCAATGGAGCGCTGACGCTCGACTTCGCCGTCGACAGTGGGGCTTCTGATGTCAGCGTGCCCGCTGACGTATTTTCAACATTGACGAGGACGGGGACGGTCAAGTCCGCCGACATCATAGGCAAACAGTCCTACGCGTTGGCGGACCGGCTCGACATCTCAATCGGTCACTTTCATCATTCGGACTTTGAAGGTGGGCGACCACGTCGTTGAAAATGTAAGGGCCAGTGTAGCCCCCTCTCAAGGCATGCTACTCTTGGGGCAGTCGTTCCTTGAGCGGTTTTCTTCGTGGTCGATAGATAATGCGACTCAGAGCCTACGGTTGCAGGCTCGATGAACCGTTGCATGGGGTCCCTTCGGGTGCTCCGTTGAGCTTTTGCGCGAGCTGTTTTGCAACGCCTCCGCGCTCTTGATCGGATGGGCTGGTATTCAGAATATTCCGAGAACTACGGAGCCGATGACGAATTTCGAGAACTGCATCCTCGCGGCCCCCAAAGTTTCGATGATCCAAGTATTCTAACACTGTTAGGCCAGCATCATGCAATTCAAACACTACTCCGGGCAGCCGCGCGCCCGAGTGCCCAACGCCGATCAATATCGCCGAATGACGGACCATGGTTCTCAGCCCGATGGATTGTGGTTCTGCGCCGCGATAGCTCCCCGAGAGCTATCGCTGAAAGTTGGTGACGGCGGGAATCGGGAAGGCGGCATATCGTGGGGGTGCTTGACGCCTCCACTTCTCCACCAAAGGAGCGATATGCCGCGTCCAACGATAACATCATCAAGCTGATTCAGCCAGCAAACGTCGACGATCACTACAATTTCTGGCGGCCCATCACCGCGATTCGAAACGGTGACATACGGCAACGGTGCGACCAACGTGATGCCTCTTGGGTGCCATCCATTGATCCCCAATGCACCCCGAGTACCCGTGCGCGCACTGCATTACTGCTGCGACGGTCGGCGCCATCCTTCAGGCGGAGATCGGCACGGGGCCTATGCCAAAGTTGAGCACCACCAGCGGCACGGCGCCAGGCAAGGTTCGCAGTTGGACGCAGATCGGAGATTTTGTGCAGGAGGTGGCGAACGCGCGCATTTGCGACGGCGTGCATTATCGCAACTCAACGGAGGTCGGCATAACCATGGGACAGCAGATTGGCGAACTGGCAGCGGCGAAGTACCTTCGGCCGAATACGCTGTAACGCGAAATCGCAGGCCGTCGCACCCCCTGCGGGTCACCATGCATGGCAGGCTCCCGTATGATAGCGCCCACGGCTTCGAACAGGCGCTCAAAACTGCAAGATCGCTCAGTTTGTCGGCGCCTGAATCGACATCGCTTTCTTCGACAGGGTTATTGAATAGCGAATGGCGCGCCCAACCGGGAAACAAACGGACCGCGGAAAACGATCAACCTCTGGAAATGCCCGCAGCGCTGCCATTGCTGCGGTCCATGAGTCCGTTCACGGCACTTTTCGGACGTTGGGCCATGTCCGAGCTGAGTCCGTTAAGCGTCCAAAAGCGGACGTCGACTAGTCCTTACCCACCGTCCTGGAACGCGACAATTTCCGAACTTGTGGCGGAGCTATCAACTCACAGGGGCTGACGCGCAAAGCCTGAGCAAGTTGGCCTAATACGGTGACGCTGGCTGAAACCGCACCTCGTTCGATTGAACCCAGATAGCGTGAACTCAACCCCGCCCGATCGGCCAGCTCTTCTTGCGTCATTTCTTTGGCATGGCGTTCTCGACGCAAATTTGTCGCCATAGCCTCTTTTAGGTCCATGGCGGAAAGGCACAACGGCAGGAACGATCTTTCTAGGAACGATCGTTCCTATTCGTCTTGCACTTACCGAAATTCGTCTGATAGCTTAGTCCAGCGCCTGCCTCGAGAATTTGCTGCACCGTTTTCGGCTCGAAGTGGTCGCTCTCGACATGCCCAGCAAAGCCGCGATGGAGTAGGATTTTGGCTATTCAGTCATGCCCCGGTTGCAGCCAACAATTGCGTTTTCCGGGCAGCAAGCAGGGGACAGTCACTTGCCCACACTGTGGCTACGAATGGTTTCATCCTAAAACTATCGGACAAACCAAGACGAGGCCGACGAGCGGTTACATCAAATGGTTCGCGAGTTGTGGCGCCATCACCTTTGCTCTAATTTATTACGTGTACGATGCGAGGCAATCCACGCTTGCTTTGCAGGCAAAGCGGGATCTCGACAAGGCCGTGAATGTTTTGCCTCTAGGCACGCAGGAAGCTTGGATTGGATACGTTGACCGTAGAGTAGCAGCGGCTATTCAATCGAAGGCCGGGGCGCTTTTAGTAACGGACTTGTCCGATGAGCCGAAGTATCTCTCCCGAAATACCCCATATCAAGTGAGCTGCAGCCCCATCATGGGAGGCTCGATAGAGTTCGGTTACGGAAAAAACTCGACCACGGTACCAATCTATGGAGTGCTGTTAGATCACAGCAAAGTTGAAAAGGCTCCCCTCCTTGGCGTTGCCGAATCAAGCATAGCCGCTGCCAACCTAACGAAGGCGCTGTGCGAACGTATTACGGTTTCATTGACCCGATTACTTCTGCCGTAGCTCATTGGCCGATTTCGCGACACCCCGGTGCCTAAATGCAAACGAAATCCCTACCGTCTACTCTGTGGATTATCCCGGCAATCCTATTGGTAATCGCTGTTTGGCGGTTACCGTATGGTTATTATACTTTTGTCCGTATCGTCGTATGCGGTTCCGCTGCCTTCATTGCGCTTGTCTCTTTTAAGGAGCATGCACCGACGTATGTTTGGCCTACGTTGCTCCTTGCCATTGCTACTTTGTTCAATCCGCTCATTCCTATTTTCCTAGACCGAACGACCTGGTTTTATCTCGACCTTTCGGCCGCGACCGCTTTCCTAGTCCACTTGTTCATAGTCCGTCAGCAATCGACGTAGATTGCGGAGCGCCTTATGCGATTTGCAGCTGAGCCCCCTCGCTGTAGCGAAATACGCGCGAAAAAACGCGGTAAAGCCGACGGGTTTGACCGCACCTTGCTTACACCCGACTGGACAATCATCGAGACCCAACTGTTAAGGCTTGCGCCGCCCACAGATGACTCTTCGCTCGAAAACATCATCAATGCTTGCGAAGAAGGCACCTATGCCGACTAGAGCTCGTGAAACGTTTCTTTCTGAATACTACGTTTTGCTCTGCGCGCGCAGATATGCCGAGATGGTTGGGAAGCTCATGATCGCCGCGACGGACGATGATAGACGGCGTGTGAAAATGAACCTCTCTTATATTTTGGGATCTGGTTTGATCGAATACGAGTGGGAGTACAAGCGAAGAGTTCGCCCGTATCCTGACGACTTCCGTAAGGCGCTTATCGAAAAAGACGGATCAATCATTTCGCGCCCTATTAGCCGAGATGAAGCCGAAATCTTGAGATACTCCAACGCGATCCCTACGTTTTCCTCCATCGACAAATTGTCGGCCCTTGAGATGCAGGGCTTGGCCGACATGTACGAGGGTTGGGCGCAAAGCGACCGCACAGACTGTGTAAATGTGGCGAGACTTCATGGGTGGTCAGATGGCCTTCGAATTTTGGTCGAAGTTGTCGGAATCGATTACGTCCCTCCAGAGCCACCACCCGGTGCCCAGGTTTCCCTTATGAAATTCTTGGCTGTCAAAATGCGCGAATGAGACGCGCACATCATTGGCGTAAATTTGCAGCGCGAGAATTTCAATTCGACGATGACCCGGATTGCTGCCAAGATGGCTCGATTGAAGCCACGACCACCGCCATGGCGCGTGGTAGGGAGCGTTCGGTGACAACCAGGCTGTCCGGCCCGACACAAAGATTTCCAGATGCAGTACTGCGTCGTTCGGGACGTCACGAGGCGCTGCACCGGTCACTGATATGACCGTAGAGACGGACCGTATCGATTACTGGCGCCTGGCCCCGATAGCTGCGAGTACCCCGATATAACAGTTGTCCCAACCGCCACCGAACGGGCAGAAGGCCGCCAGTTCGTCATCACTAAGCCGTTCTCGACAAAGGTTCCGTACCGCCATGCCGCCGGTAAAATGGAAGAAAGTAAAGTGAGAACTGATAGAAATTCCGCTGGCGTGCAAGTCGTGCAACTTCGTTAGCAGGTCGGCTGGCAAATGAGCTAACACATGCTCTTCAACGTCCTTGCGGGTCGCCTCCGGGACTTCCGTCCAAAGCTTTCTTGACAATGAGTCGGGATCGAACGGTCCTTCGAGATCTGGCTGTTGCGTGCGAATTCCGGTTTCGAACCAAAATAGGGAGTCCCTCAGGGGCGCGCAACCTGAGGGTCGACCGTCCGAGTTTTTGGGGGATTGCGTCGGATCATATAGCAAGCCCAAATTCGTCTGTAAGGCGCGCGGCAAACGTGGTGCCGATATTAGGCCGCTATCCCCGCTGCACGACCTCGCCCAAGCGATGGCGCATGTGCACGTGTGCACGGACAGGAAATCGAAGAACTGGACGCGCCACCGCTCGATTCATAAGGCCCGCCGGCACGACCGGCGGGCTTCCCGTGCAACTGTTATGGCATCTCGAAGGCATACCGATTCACCTTGCCGCTGGCGCCAAATCGCGCAATGGCCCGCGCGGTGTCGGAGCCTTGGTGTTCCTCAAACGACGGGAGTGGTCCCGCGATGGATGGCTTGGCGGAGATCGCCTTCCCCTCACCGCGTTGATTGCATTACGTTTTGCGATCGGGGGTTGAAAAGCTACGGTCGAAATCCACGGTCCCGCACCAACTGACTGCTCGCCAATGGTCGGTCGGTCGTATGGCGATGTCCAGGATGGGTCAAACGCTTCATTTTGACCGTGCGCCTGTCACTTCCGGTTCTCCCCTACAAGCGGACGTTTTCAGCGTCCGTCGGCATGTCTCAAACGTGCCAATACCGGAAGCGGGAAGCCGTCCCTCGATGGCCAGCCGAGGGCTGTGCGGCCCTCGGCTCGTGCGCGACCATGCCGGTTACTTCGCGTCCTGCGCGGCGCGATACGCATCGGCCAGCTTCTTCTCGTCCACCGCCGTCAGCTTCGGTGGCTCTACAGAGATCGTCAGCTTGTTGATCTTGCCTGTGAACGTGAACGGGACTTGATAATCGCGATCATCCACCGGCGTACCGGTTTTCGAGCCTACGTCGAAGGTTTCGTCGACTGGCAGAATCAGCGGCACCGTGCGCTCCATTTTCTGCGTCGCAACGGCCTTGCCATCCACAGTCAAAGTGCCGGTGCCGCCACGGCCGATGCCGCTCATGTTGTTGAAGGCAAGCGTAGCGAAGCCGAGACCGTCGTACTTGAAGTCGAACGTGATGGTATGCTTGCCGGGCGAAAGCGCTTGCTGGCCTTCCCAGCGGACGCGGCCGAGACCGAGCAGGTTCCAAGTGAGAACGGGCTTGCCCTTCAGAAGGTACATCCCATAGCCGCCGAACCGACCGCCTTGAGTGACGATCGACCCGTCGCCGCCTCCTTGCGGCACCTCAACCTCCGCAGTGATGGTGTAGGACGTATTGAGGAGCGACGGTGCCACGCTGTCGGGCAGGCCGGTTATCGGCGTCGAGTAGTTAAACACCTTCCGTCCCGCTGTTACCGAGGGACGCGCCGAGGCCAGGCGCGTCGCCGCCGAAGCATCGAGCGGCAGCACCTGATACTTGGCGAACTCGCCGAACATCAGGTCCCTCATCTCCTGCACTTTGCGCGGATTGGCGGCCGCGACATCGGTGGTCTGCGACCAGTCCTTGCTCACATCATACAGCTCGAACTTGAAGGCGCTGGCGGGGTCCTCGACCGCCTTGCCGGCCAGATCCCAAGGCGTCCGGATCGGAACCGCGCTCAGCATCCAGCCGTCGTTGTACAGACCCTGCACGCCCATCATCTCGAAGTACTGCGTGCGATGCCGCGTCGGAGCATCCGCGTTCGCCCTGTCGAAGGTGTAGGCAAGACTGACGCCCTCGATCGGCTTTTGCGCGATGCCATCGACCATGACCGGTGCGGGAATGCCCGTAGCCTCCAGGATCGTCGGCACCACGTCGATCACATGGTGGAACTGCCAGCGAATGCCGCCCTTGTCGGTGATACGCGCCGGCCAGGAGATCGCCATACCGTTGCGCGTGCCGCCAAAGAATGATGGAATCTGCTTCGTCCACTTGAATGGCGTGTCGAGCGCCCAGGCCCACGGAACCGCGTAGTGCGGGTACGTTTCGTTGCTCCCCCAGGCGTCGTAGAACTTCAGATTTTCGGCGACCGACGGATTGATGCCGTTAAACGGTACGAGTTCGGCGAACGTGCCGTTCACCGTTCCTTCCGCGCTCGCACCATTGTCGCCGCTGATGAAGATGATGAGCGTGTTGTCGAGCTTGCCCATATCCTGTACCGCCTGGACGACGCGGCCGATCTCGTGGTCGGTGTACATGAGATACGCGGCGTAAACATCGGCCTGGCGGATGAACAGCTTCTTCTCGTCGGCTGACAGCGTGTCCCAATTCTTCAGCAGATCATCAGGCCAGGCCGTCAACTTGGCGTCCTGCGGAATCACGCCGAGTTTCTTCTGGTTAGCGACAATCTGCTCGCGCAGAGCGTTCCAGCCCTTGTCGAACAGGTGGAGATCGGTGGCCTTCTGGATCCATTCCGGTGTCGGATGATGCGGCGCATGCGTGCCGCCCGGAACGTAGTACAGGAGGAACGGCATCGACGGATCGATGGAGTTCAATCTGTTCACCCAGTCGATGGCCTCATCGGCCATGGCGGTGATCAGGTTCCACTCCGGACGTCCTGTAAACGGCGCAATCAGCGTCGTGTTGCGGAACAGCATCGGCGTCCATTGGCTGCTGTCCCCCCCCATGAAACCGTAGAAGTATTCGAATCCCATTCCGGTCGGCCATTGGTCGAACGGGCCGGCTTGGCTGGTCTGGTAGGTCGGCGTGTTGTGATCCTTTCCGAACCACGAGGTGCGGTAACCGTTCTCCAGCAAAATCCGGCCGATCGTGGCGGTGTCCTTCGGAAGGACGCTGTTGTAGCCGGGGAATCCGGTGGCCTGCTCCGAGATCACGCCAAAGCCTTCCGAGTGGTGGTTGCGGCCGGTGATGAGGGCGGCGCGCGTCGGCGAGCACAGCGACGTGGTGTGGAAATTCGTGTAGCGCAGCCCGTTTGCCGCGACCCGATCCAAAGTCGGCGTTGGGATGACCCCGCCGAAGGTTGAGGGGGCGCTGAAACCGACGTCGTCGGTCATGATCAAGAGGATGTTCGGCGCGCCCTTCGGCGGCACCACGCGCGCCGGCCAGGCCGGCTTCGACTGGAGGGCGTTCAGGTTGATCTCGCCCTGGAACGGCGGAGGCGGCGGCGGCAGATAGCGGCCATCGATCGTGGTGGTGGCTGCGGGCGAGCCGGGCGCACCGGTTGTCTGCTGCTGGGCGAAGGCCGCCGGAGCCGTCGAGGTCAACAACGCGGCCACCAACATCGCGACTGTGCCGATCTGAAAGCTTGGATTGGTCTTCATGCTCTGGACTCCCACTGCCGTTAGTCAGTTATCGCCAACGATGCGGCCACCAACGAGCTGCCGCTCAATAGTAGATCACGGCGTTTCATTCCGGCGCTGGTCGGCTCGTCGCTGGTCGAGAGTTCTTCGGAATCTTATCGTTGTTCATGACGTGTTCCTCCCCTTCTGACGCTGAGACACAGATGGGCGGAACGGAACAGCTCTGGGTTGATTTAGATCAATACATGTCCGCCCGTCGCAACCAACCGACTTTTGCAACAAATATCTGCCAATACCGGAAGTTTGCGGCATAATCTTCCGAAGCTAGGTACGTTTCCCTACTTCGTAAGATTGAGTTTCCCGACCATCCGAACGAGATCGGCTAAAGCTGCGCCGAAAAATAGGGCTTCGCATCATAGTTCCTTGGCGCGGAGCAATCGCGCATGCCCCTTGAGCACACCGGGGTCATCGTCGACAAGGTACACTGTAAATTTCATCGTCACGCAACATCCAGTCGCATGCGTTTGAATTGGTAATCTGCAATTTGCGCCGCCCTCTTCGTTAGCCAGAGTAAGCCTTAGTCCCCATGCGTGCATGTTCGCGGAGTGCCTGACGCAGCGTTGCCGAGGGGCTTTCCCCCGAACATTTTTCGATACTCAACCGAAAAACGCCCGAGTTCACGAAAGCCAAGACGGGTAGCGATTTTGGTGACGGTCACGGACCGACTACGGGCCGACATTAGTGCTCGCCGTGCTCGGGATAGCTTCAACATCCGCAGGTATTGATGCGGCGGCATACCGTGGACCATTTGATAAGCCTTTCGCAGGTATCGTTCGCTCACGCCCAGCGTTCCGCACAGCTTTGCAATGCTGAGCGGGGTTTGAAGGTCGGCCAAGACCGTCCTCTCGGCCTGCTTGATCAATTGACGCCAAGTCCTATGTGCGGGGCGGATTAAAGATCGAGTGTGTTTGCGACCGGACATTTGCGCCAGACAGGTTGCGAGCACGATCATTGGCCAAGGCAACTCTATTCGCACTGGCGTTGGGACGACAGTGCTTTTGGAGCCACCGCGCCTCCCGGCTGGACGTAATGGTGCGCAATGCCGCCACGTCGGCTAAGGGTCAAAAGCTGAAAAGCTCAATGTGAGCATATGTTTTCCGCTCTGCCCCAATAACGGACATAGAGCGACCACGGCGGCATGTCCGATTTGTGCCATTAACGGAAGTTGCCAACCTTATTCGATCACGTCGTCCGCGAGCCCTGGCGCTGCCGGCGGCACTTCGATGCCGAGCACATTTGCGGTCTTGAGATTAATGACCAGTTCGAACTTTGTCGGTTGCTGGACCGGCAAATCTCCCGGCACCGCTCCCTTTAGAATCTCATTTACGTAACCGGAGAATCTCATTTACGTAACCGGCGGCACGCCGCGAGGTGTCGGTGATGCTGGCACCATAAGTGAAGAGCCCGCCGGCGTCAGTAAATTCTCGAAGGCTTGAAACAACCGGGACCCTTGACCGCATGGCGGCATTGACGATCCGAACACGTTGGCTAGTGAATAGTTGGTCGTCGGATACAATAATAGCTTCAGAGCCGCCTCGAGCTGCAGTCTCTATCACCTCGTCGATTTTATCTGATTGTTGCGCAAGGCCCGACCTAACCTCGATACCCAGCGCCTGTGCATCGGATTCGATCGCCACGAATTGAAGTTCGAGGCTCTTGTTGGCCGGGTTCCGGAGGAAAGTCAGAGAGTGCAGCCGCGGCAACATTTGCTTCAAGAGTTGCAGGCGCTTTCCTGTGCTCTCCGGCACCAGACTAAAACCCGTAACATTCCCTCCGGGGCGAGCCAGGTTGGAGACCACTCCTGCCCCCACAGGATCGCCAATCGACGCCATAACGATGGGAACCGCGCGCGTTTGGGCAAGGACAGCCTGCACCGGCTCGGTCCCCCAAGTCACGATGACGTCCGGCTTTTCGGCGAGAACGGCGGAGATGATCTCCACGAGATGCTCCCGGCGTCCGTCGGCCGAATGCATTTCAAACGCTAGGTTCTCGCCCACGACCAAGCCATTCTGCTTGAAGCCTAAGCGCAGCGCTTCGATAAGAAGCTGTCTTGTCGACAGAGGGGGCAGCATCAAGCCGCATACGAGGGGCATTGACGCGCGATCCTTTGCGCGCGCCAGGAGCGGCAAGATCACCGCACCACCGAGAACGGCCATTAGGTCGCGCCGTCGCATGTACCACCCGCCGACAGAGCATCCTACGTTTGCGCTAGGATAGCAGCCCTTGGCCCTTCCGCGAAGGACAAGTGAGCTGCTGCCGGTTTGATGGACACCAGGGTTTAGGTGTTTCTGGCGGGTATCTTAAACGTGTACAGTGCTGCTTCACTACCCCTACGTGCTCTTCGGATCGTTTAGTTCAGAGGGTGTTCCGCGCGCGAAACGCATCAGCGGCTCTAAGAATTTTCGTTCGTCACCCCAAAAATACTTTTGCAACTATTTCTGCCAGAAGCGGACCTTCGATGACTCATAGCCCGCTTGGTGCGCTGCAGATTAGTTATTCCTTTTTTTTGCGATCTGTTGACCCTGAAGACATGTTAATAACTCAACGTAGCTGGGTGGTATGCCACTAATATCAGTTTCATCCTTGGAGCAAAGAGCCCTGTCAGACGGTGCAAACTGCGACCACTGCGTTTGCAGCTGACCCAGCGCCGCTTGCTCGTCCTTGATGCAAGATTTTGTAGTTTCATCCAGTCCAACGTTGAGGTTGGATGTACTCGTGTCGTCTACCCGGCAGCCTCGCTGAATGTTATATTTGGGCACACCGTCGGCAACCGTTACCAACAATTGAGAAGCGAGAACGAACGCTGAAAATCCGATCAACATCTTGTCCTCCAAGCGCTAAGTAGTAGGGGGCGCGAAACGGAACCAGATCGATCCAGTTCTATTCAAGGCGCCCCCCGCTGTCATGATAGTATCTAGCCGCCCCCCATTCCGACGGTCTTCGGTACCTTAATCGGATCGTAGGGTAATGGGTTTTTCGGGTTCTGCAGATTCGGGATCATGTCAGTCGAGGCGCCGCCAGGGAAGCGCTCGATGTTTGGATACTTGATGATCGACATGTTGAACTCGCCGAGCGGAATATCAATCAGCGAAAGGGCCCAGCCATTGTCCATGCCGGAGTAGCGACCCGGCGACGAGGTCGGGTTGCGGGTCGCGACCGCACCGTTGAACATCATGTCGTATTTCTCGTAGGGGTCCATGGTCAGGTTATAAACCGAAGGGACGGCGCCCATGCTCAACGTCGCACCCATCCAGGTATCTTTCGAAGAATACAGTGCCTTCCACGCCATCTTTATGTCGGGCGCCTCCGGGTCCAGAGCGATGTCAGCACGAACGCCCGAGAAGTTCTCGCCGTCGATATAGATCCACCCGTCGCGCGCCGAGTGATTGGCTTTGCCCGTGACGTAGGCGCTGTTGTCGATGCCGTCGAAGTAGATCGGCTTGCCGTTGTTGTCCAAAGTCTCGCCCTTGGTCGGCGACTTGAGACCAACCATCGCGGCGGTCGTCGGCCACACGTCCATGTGCGACATCATCTCGTGGAGGACCAGTCCTGCCGGAATTTTGCCCGGCGCCCACATGATGCCGGGAACGCGCCAGCCGGCCTCGAACGGTGAACCCTTTTCGCCGCGGAACGGATGGGTCCCGGCGTCGGGCCACGCGTCCTGCCAAGCCCCGTTGTCGGCTGTGATGATGACGATCGTATCGGGCGCTTCGGCGCGGATGACGTCCATGATCCGGCCGATGTTGTAGTCGAGCTCCAGCATCGAACCGAGTAGTTGCCAAGGTGCGACTTGCCAGCGAACATCTTGTTCGGGCTGGTTGGCTGGTGCATCTTCATGAAGTTGACGTCCATGAAGAACGGCTTGCTGTCCTTTGCGTGCTTCTTGATATATTCGATCGCCGAATCCGTCTGCCGCATATCGAAATCGGCGAGATTTTCCAGCGTAATCACCGCACCGTTATTTCCCTTCACTGCCGGCTTGCCCGCCGTGCCTTCCCATTCGTAGAGGTTCACGACGCTCTGGTACATCTTCCAGTATTCGGCGTTACCCTTCGGGAACCACGGGTGAGCGTCGTGGGCCGTGTCGCTGTAGCCGTAGACGCCAGGATAGTAGGCGGCGAACTCCTTCATCTCGTCGAAGCCGTGATTGATCGGGTAGAACTTTTCCACGTCGCCGAGATGCCACTTGCCGGAGTAGTAAGTGGAATAGCCGTTCTTCTGGTAGAACTCCGCGATGGTGGGCGTTTCCGGCTTCAGGCCGTTCGGGTCCCCGGGAACGACAACGACCGAAAGCGCAGAGCGGATCGGAATGCGCCCGGTTATGAACGAAGCGCGGCCCGCGGTGCAGCTGGCCTGGCCATACCAATTGGTGAACATCGCTCCTTCCTTGGCGACGCGATCGATGTTCGGCGTCGGGTGCCCGAGAGCCGCCCCACCGAGGTAGACACCGAAGTCGGCCCATCCCGTGTCGTCGGTCATTAGCATGACGACGTTGGCCTTCTTCTGCGCAGCTGCGGGCGAGATTGCCACCGTCGCCGCTGCCAACAGACCGAACCACATACTTCTTGTATGAAACGTCATTCGTGTCCTCCAATGCTAGTGGGAGCTCACCTCTATAAAATCCTGCTGATGCTTGCCTTCGCGCTGAAGTGTATGGGTCGACCGATTACTACCAATCACCTTGGTACGCTAGTCCTCCGCTCTGTTCCGGAAAAGAGCAAAATAGCGCCACGGTTTTTAAAGTGTCGAAGATAAAACTGTCACAACCCTGCAGTCAGGTTCATAAGCACGCCAATGCGCCGCACGGGCTGTGCCAGGCCGCCGCGCCGCCGATAGGTGCAAAAATACCTGCGTCGCTTCATGCTCGGCGGACAGTGTTTTTGTCCCAATTCGACATCTGGAAGACGTTGGGGGCGGTCCCGTGAAGTGTTCGCCGAAGTCCGTTTAGGGTGTGCGCCGTGAAAAGGCGGCGCTTTCCAGTGGGTGCAAGCCCCACCCGGCAACCGCTCCAGCCGGAAGCAATCGGAGCAGTCATGGAGGTAACGAAGTGGCTGAAGCCTTCGATTAGCGTGTCACGAATTGGTGACAGCGCGAGTGTGCAGGCCGTAACGCGAGTGAACGCCGAGCAAGCCTCGAAAAGGACAATGCGCAGGCCGACCCGACGACCCTTTCGGGGAAGGCTGATACGACTGGGTGAAGTGAGCGAAGCAGTACGCCCAGACGCTGCGCCGGGGTAGTGGCGACAGCATGTACACAAGGAAAGCGTACGAAAGGGCCGGCAGCGGACGTTTGATGCATCGACTACAACACCTGAAAAACATCTAGCGTTCGTGCATTCGCAGAAAGCGAGCCGCTGGCGATCGAGCAGATGCGGTTCATCCAACTGTACTTTTCTGAACTCGTCTCGAAGTAAGGTGTGGTGCGGAAATAGTAGGCCCCCGGGTCGACAATCGCGCCTTGATAAAGGCGATCCATGACCTCTTTCGGACCATGGCGAAGTCCCTTCCAGGCCGCGTAGATTTGATGGTTGTCGTTTGTTTCGAGGATCAACCGCGCGTCCACCTCCATCACGTCGTCGCGGCGGATCAGCGACCACCCCCCGCCGCCTGGCAACACCTTGCCCTTAAGCTTCGGCCCGTCGAAGCTGCCGCCATCAAAATGAAACATGCGTCGGCGGCCGTAGGGAGTATCGCCGAGACTGGATACTTGAATTTCGAGAGCGAGCGTGAACAGAAACCTGGTGTTGATCTCCGGCATAGAGGCCTCCCGATGACTGGCATCCGCCATGTGCTGCGAAATGTACTTTAAGCCTTTCGGTTTAACTCGCCTACGCCTATGCTTCTCGAGCGCATGCTCCTTCGTTGCTCTGGCTTTTCCGGGACAAATTTGGAAGGAGCGCCATGACCGTTTTGGGTCAAAAGGGCCGGTCGGATAGACGGCCAGCCGCTTCCGGACTACCCCGACAAGCCGACTATTTCAGAACCCGCCCGGACTTCGCATTAGGGCCAGAACGCGACATCACCAGAACAGCGGACTTCGGCCACCAAGGACGAAGGAGCCACCGGGGGTAGTGTAGCCGGTATCGCGCCGAATGCTCGAGTGCTCTGCCGCGACATCACGATGTAAGCGGAGCCCGTGTCAGGTTCATGGAATAGAACAGAAGCTCCGCTTCAAGCGCCTGGCGAAGATGTGCCGACTGACGAAATCCGTGCTTCTCGTCCTGGAATATAAGCAGACAGGTCGGGATATTTCGGCGTTGAAGCGCCGAATACATCCTTTGAGCCTGATTGATCGGCACGACCTGATCGTCCTTACCGTGGAGGAATATCACTGGAGCGGACAGCCTATCGGTGAAATTGATCGGCGAACGGTCGTAGTAAAGTGCGCTGTTCGGCCTAAACGGCTCGATAAGCCAGTCGGTGTAATGCAGCTCGAATTTATGAGTCTCGGTGGCGAGTGCGATCAGATCACTGATTCCGTAGTAGCTCGCACCGACGGCAAATTCGGCATGAAAAGTGAGCCCGCACAACGTCGTATAGCCGCCAGCGCTGCCGCCCGTGACCGCCAACCTTCCGCCGTCGACATCGCCACGAGCGGCAAGGAATTTCGCGCCCGAAATGCAATCCACGACGTCAATAACACCCCACTGACCGTAAAGCTTTTCCCGGTATTTCCTTCCATACCCGGTGCTTCCGCGATAATTCACGTCAAGAACACCGAATCCCCGACTGGTCCAGAATTGTACCGAAAAATTGAGCGCCGAATCGGTCGCGGTGGTCGGCCCGCCATGGCTCTTCACGAGCAAGGGAGGTCTTTCCGAAGCTGGCGCCCGCCAGTCCGTATTGTACGGACGATAATAAAAGGCGTGGGCGATGTCGCCGTTGCTAGTCGGAAATTCGATCGGTTGCGGCGTCGAAAAGTAGTTTTGGAATTTTTGCAAGCTGTCTGATGGAACCAAAAGCTTGATCGGCGAAACCGCTCCCGTGTTCACATCGACGGTCGCGATTGCCGGCGGCGAGGTCATTGTGGCACAACGCAGCACTATGGTTGTTGCCGACGCATGCACACCCGACAAGGAGGAAAATTCCATCGGATAGTCGTGAGCGATCAATGTCGGTATTTCTAACCAGCCCAGGCGCCATGTACCGTTTTGGACAAACGAGTAGATCAGAATGTCTGGTGACATAAACGCGTAGGTTGAAAGACCGAGTTGCCACTGAGGGACACCGAATTCCGCGTCTCGAGCTAGGACCCGCTCCACGCCGGAGGCGTTCCAACGGTATAGGTTCCAGAAATCCGTGCGGTCGGAAATGAAGTAAAGCCTCCCGTCTGGCGACCATTGGGGTTGAAATAACGATTCGGAACCGCCTTGGACGATCTGTTTGTCTGTCAGCGTGCCCGCCTGATCGAGACCTGCTACATTCAGATAAGTGGAAGTCCACGGCATGTTTGGATGTTGCCAGCTCAGCCACGCAAGTCTTGACCCATCCACGTTGAGCGTCGGCGACGAGTAGAAGTCACATCCGCTATCGAGCGTTGCTTCGCGGCCCGTAGCGATGTCGATGGCGACCAGCGTATGGATCGCTTTGATGACGTCGCCGTTCGGATGCTCCTCCCTTATTGCGATCAGTCGATTTCGTGCGGCGTCGACGCAAATATCTGCAAACAAGCTTTTCGCACTAGACGTGATTTTCGTCGGCGCGCCGCCCGCGACCTGTTGGTAGATTTGATTGTCGCCGAAATTGACGAAATACACGACGTTGTTGCTGACGGCATAGGCGCCCCCACCGTAACTATAGACCTGCGATCTCACGTTGAAGGGGGACGGCGTAATGTCTCTGATCGTGCCGTCGGCGGCTCTGGCCACCACGACGTTGCGGCCCTTCTCGAGGGGTCTCCCCTCGATCCAGTAGATATTGTCGCCGTCAATCCGCGGCTCCGAGAGTGACCCGGTTTCGGCCACGGCCGCGTCGGCTGTGATGGGGGAGATCCATGATCCGAAATTCCCGGTCTGCTGACTCACCATGAATCTTCTCCGTCGCAGTTGGGTTCAAGAACACCCGAATACTCGCGCGCCCTAGGCCGCAAGACGGGCTGAATGACGACCGATTACATAGGCCGTGATCGGCGCCGTTCGACCTTTCAAGTCGAGTTGGCGCGTCTGCAGCCCCGCGGGATTGCAGCCTGCAGCGGCCAACGCGGCTGATCAGCGCCTCTGCTGGCGCCGCCATGCTGGAGAGGCGAGAAGCGACAGTGACGTTGCCCCGAGCGGCCGCACGTCATGCTATCCCGCCCTCAGCGCGAGCCACAAACCTGCAATATCAAACGCTCTTGCCCCTTCGCTCCCACCACGGACGCCGAGTTGCCCACCCCCGGACCAATCCTCGAAGTACGGAATGAGTGCATGAGTGAACACGCCGTCCTAACGCGCCGACCAACGCTGCCATAGGATATTCGCTTTTGGTGGCAAAAGGCACCGGACGCGCTGTTTTTAACTTAACTACTGTCAATGTCGGCTGCCAAGACGAAGCGGTAGTTACGCAAGTGGCAGATGTCGCTTATGGGTCCAGACTGTGTAAAAACGCGGATGTTGAGGTTTGAGGCGCAGCCGGCTGGCTCATGAAGCCGAGCCTATGCTCGGATCGCTTCTATTAGTCCGCCAACGCCGAGAATGCTCATGACCCGTTTCATGTTGTAGGCCAGGACGTGTTGCGCCATTTCGGTACCGACGTGCTTGAGCGTTTTCATCTGGAAGTGCGTCGATCCCATCGACGACTTTATCGTACCGAATGGATGCTCGACGGTCTGGCGGCGAAGGCGCATTTTCGCCGGGTTTCGATCGAGCCTCGCTTGCACGGCCTCAAGGACGGCTTCGTGCTCCCAACGTGAGATCCGTCGTTCTTTGCCTGTCGTGCACTGGCCCTTCAGCGCGCAGCCTTGGCACGCGTTGGTCCAATAGCGGCGCAGTGTCTTGCCATCCTCTTCGTTGGTGTAGTGATAGACTAGCTGCTCACCGGCGGGACAAAGATAAACGTCGTCCGCCGCGACGTAGACGAAGTCCTGCTTGCCGAAGCGCCCTTTGACGTTGAGGCCCGACGTTATCGGCTTCGGCAGATAGACAGTGACGCCGGCTTGCTCACAGGCAACAATTTCCTCGCCGCTATAGTACCCACGATCGGCTACAGCCTCGATGGCCTCGGAACCAATCGCTGCGCGTGCCTGCTCGGACATGCGGGATAGCTGGCTCCGGTCAGACCCAACGTTGGTCACCTCATGGGTAGGAGCATATGTTTTCCGCTCTGCCCCCAACAACGGACATAGAGCGACGACGGCGACATGTCCGAGTTGTGCCAACAGCGGACTCTCTTCCCGTGTCTCAATGGGTTGGAGCACCCCTCGGCGCCGTCAGCTTTGTTGCTTTGCAACCTCCAAGGCGCCGTTCGCAAACGCGCTGGCATAGCGAGCTAGTGCCGCAACATCGAGCGCCTCCGGCCAGCGGTCGGTTACGTTGTGATAGAGGTCACTGCCACACACGAGCGTCACGAACCGCCCGCCACCTTGCTGGACGGCACGGGCTTCTCCGCGAGCCGCGGAGCCGTGCCGCTCTTTCGCGTTCACAGTCAGCCCCTCCTTCTCCATTGCTAGGACGGCCCACTGTTCGAGCTCGTCGTCGGATGCGTGGATAAGATTCGGCTGTCCCGGTGCACCAATGTCAGAGCCAAAGAAAATCCACATGTGCGCGCGCTTCACAAGGTCTCCTCGGCGTTTGAGATACGCATCAATGCCTAGAAATCCGAGCTCGTGACCGCTCAGGGCAACGAAGAACGAGTCGCGCGCCGGCCTGCCAGTCGCTAGGACTCGAATCGCTTCCAGCCAACACGCAAGACGGCTCCCCTGCTCGCTCGCGCATTGCCACCAGCCACTGCGCGGTGCCATGAGGACGAGCGGTGCCAGCGCCGGGTTGCTGCCTGCGATTTTGACCGCGACGTTGAAGGCTTGCGTGGCCGTCCGGCTTACATGAGCAACGAGCGTCGCCTCGGCGCGCTGCTGGGCCTGCTCCTTCAGCCACTCGCTTTCGATGCTCGAGACTTGCACGGTGGGCGGGCCGATTGGCTTCGAGAACGATCCGGCGTTGAGCAAGAAGAGTCCGGGTCGGCTGCCGCGGGTGAGCAGGACGACCGCCTTGTGGCGGCTCCGCCGCGCTTCCGCGAGCGCGGCTTGCCCTTTGAGAGGATCCATGAGCGTAACCGGCACGGTTTCTGCCAACCCGATCTCAGCATCGCTACCGAGAGGTCCGAGCCCACCGCGCACTCCTTCCCCGTCGGTGAAGGTAGCGTCGAATAACGGCACTCCGTCGATGCGCCGATCCGCGATGCGCAAGTAACACGATTGCGGATCAACGCGGTTGAGCGCGAAGGGTTCGAGCTCAGGCTCGGCGCCCAATTGCTGTACCTGTCTCGCCAGCCATTCTGCTGATGCATTATCAACCGGCGTCCCCGTACGGTGATTTCCTTGGGCATCGAAAGCCGCGATTACGTCTGCGATCCGCTGCTCAAGCGCGTCCGACGATGGCGTCCGATCTCCTGCAAACAGCAGGTTCGGACCGCCGGTCGCGGCCGCGAGCGTCGCCACGGCTGTGCGGCCACCGACAGCCAAGAATGCTCTGCGATGCACTTGGCGCTCCCAGATTCCAAATCGATGATTTCCAGGCGACCTAAGTAATGTGCATCACAATGCGCTTTTTTCGAATCTCGGTCAAATGTCCGATAAGGGTGTGCGCCGTGAAAAGGCGGCGCTTTCCAGTGGGTGCAAGCCCCACCCGGCAACCGCTCCAGCCGGAAGCAATCGGAGCAGTCATGGAGGTAACGAAGTGGCTGAAGCCTTCGATTAGCGTGTCACGAATTGGTGACAGCGCGAGTGTAGGCCGTAACGCGAGTGAACGCCGAGCAAGCCTCGAAAAGGACAATGCGCAGGCCGACCCGACGACCCTTTCGGGGAAGGCTGATACGACTGGGTGAAGTGAGCGAAGCAGTACGCCCAGACGCTGCGCCGGGGTAGTGGCGACAGCATGTACACAAGGAAAGCGTACGAAACACGGGAAGCCCCAAAGCGTGGTCAGCGAGGACCAACCGGAAGCCCGTGAGGGACAGGCCGGGCGCCTTGGGGTGGCGGAGAGGTTCGTAGTACCGCTGAAGCCGGGTAACTCCGGTGGAGGGAAGTGAGCAGCCGACAAGGCTGAGAGTCTGACAGGGTGAAAGTCCCTGTACCGTCAATTACCTGTATTCGGACGGTTAGCATATCCGGTGCGTGTGGAGGCAACAAAGCACGATAGGCCCGGACGTAAAATCCCCGGCTGCCCTGCAGCAGTATCGCAGCGGTAGGAACGATCTGGGGGGAGAGCAAACTTGGAGGCCGGAACATTAAGGAATATCTGCATCCTCGAAACACGGACCTGCGAGAAGTCGTAATTCGTGGGGACAAAACGCGGGAAGCCGACCCATTCTTTCCTTGGGGAAGGCCGATGACATCGTGGAAGAAACAGGTGAGAGCACACGGTGTACCGCCGGGGTACGGGATCCAGCATCCAAGGAAAGATTCTCAGAGATAACGTCGGGAAGCTCCCGGGGGCAGCAGGGACTGCGTACAACCTGCCAGGACTCTTCGAACGAGGCTAAATGCCGAAGCAGGAGAGAGCCCAACGGGAGTGGCACATGAGCCCGTAGGAGCGATGACGGAGGGGTAACGCCCTCGGAGGAGATGGCACTCACATCTCCCCAACGGAGGTAGCACCGAAGTTGGGCAAAGGGGCTCAGGACACTTGGCGGCTTACTTGGCCGTATGGCGGCCGGCTTGATAAAACCGGCGGAACGCCACGACAGCTCAGGAGGCGAGGCTGAAGGCAAACCAGAATGGCGGGGGTGTACACGGACCAGCGTTTAAACCTCTCCAAACTTGGGAAGGCCTTCGGAAGAAAGCCAAGGTTTCAAACCGGACCCGGGAAATCTGGCCGTCCGGGATTATAGGGGGGCTTCGGGAAACGTAAGCCATGGTGAGACTGTGAACCCGTCCTGCAATCGAAAGAGCAGGAGCGGAAACCCCTCACCTACAGCGGGACGCGCCCGATTTCTATCCCAGTGGACCTCAGTTCAAGACAGACGCAATACGTGGCGAAGGACCTGGAGATTGGGCAACCTATCAACTCCGAAGAGTGTTCAGAAACTGCAGACGGCGTTGCACGCGAAAGCGAAGGCGTGAAGTCTTGTCCGAGAGCCGGATGCGGGAGATCTGCCTGTCCGGTTCGATGAGCGGGATGTGGAAACGGAGTCACGGCTGAACCACTAAGGCACCGCCAGACGAAAGAGGCGGCAACAGATATGTTCTACCTAAAGCCACCGCGCCACATCTCGACTCTACCAATCGCTACCGAATCCAGCCTTTCGGGCCACTTCCGGTCTGCCCCGAGGAACGGACATCGCCTCGCACAGTCGCCAGGTCCGAAAAGTCCACAGCGGACATAAGCCTAGCTTAGTATCCCAACCGCGCGCGATGCCACGAGCGCAATCGTAATTAGCGAAATAAAGGACTCCGCCATCATCAGGAGCTTTGCCCTGCTCGTGAGCGGAAAGGTATCGGCGGGCGAAAACGCAGTTGCGTTCGTGTACGCGAGAAAAACGTAGTCTATGAAGCCAGGTGACCACTCTGCGAAAGTCGGATTTGTGTCCGGTGGTTGTGCCTGCTGAGTGAAGAGAAAATCACGTTTATCAGGAATTACCAGGCCGCGGCTCGACGGACTACCGCGATCCAAGGTCCAATACCAAAGGGCGAAGATGATGACGTTTGTCACCCATATATTGATAGCGTCAAGGAGTAGCGCCCTCCCTGTGCCGGCGTGACCTTGGAAAATTGCTTTAGTAAGCAGAAAGAGTGCCGCAAAGTTTAGCGCCGTACTCAAAGCTGTCATCACGATGGCCAGCCGGCGTACCCATTTCCGCTTTGCGCCGATGTGGTCCCACTCTTCCTCGGTACCGGCGCGGGCAGCCGAGCGCTGCGTTGATAGAGTTCCGATTGACAAGGGAACTAGCAGCACTAGTTCAGCAGCCGGACCCAACCACCATGGTCCGAAGGAAAGATCGTTCACTATCATCGTCTGTAGTCCGACAATGATAACGACTGCTCCTCGGGCAAGCCATCGATCTAAAAACTGATCTCGAACGTGTTGGTGGAGTTTCTGCTTCATAAGGTGTTTGGTTTAATCAATTGAATGCTTCAAATCAAAGGATTACGCACATCGGATTTAATGGAATGCCTAGCAATACAGTTGCCTTTTGTGAGGTTTTCTGAATCCATGGGCAACCATGATTCGAACATCGTGGACGCGGACAGCGTCGATTGAAGAGACGCTTGCGTTGTGGGCGGCGTCGCTTCGGGAGATCAAGAAGCGGATACGTCCATTGTTTGGGCAAGAGCGTGTTGCGAAGAATGCTGGCTTGTTTCTGGAAGGTCTGCTTGGAGATGAGCAACGCAAGACTGGTTGGATGCGCGCTGAGGCCGCAGGCGATCCTGGCCCATGGCGGCAACAGGCGATCCTGGGTCGCAGGGATTGGGATGCGGATGCCTTGCGCGATATCGTCCGCGATTATGTCATCGAGCATTTGGCGGACGATGACGCGGTCCTCGTGATCGATGAGACCGGCTTTCTCAAACAGGGCAAAGCGTCGTGCGGCGTGGCGCGTCAGTACACTGGTTCGGCGGGCAAGATCACGAACTGCCAGATCGGCGTCTTCGCGGCCTACGTTTCGCGCCACGGTCATGCTTTCATCGACCGCGCGCTGTATCTTCCGAAGGAATGGACCGACGATCCAGATCGACTGAAAGCCGCATACGTGCCCCCCGATACCGGCTTTGCGACCAAACCAAAGCTTGCGACGAGAATGATCGCACGCGCCATAGCCGCGCCTGTCCCGTTCAAGTGGGTTGCAGGCGATACGGTCTACGGTGTCGGTGACATTGAACAGCAACTGCGTCGCGCGGGCAAAGGCTATGTCCTGGGGGTCAGCAGCGCGCATGTATTTCGATCCTGGGGCAAGCGTCGATCGGTCGCCGGCACGGCTGCCGACATCGCCCTGACGCGGCGTGCGTCCGACTGGAAACGCCTGTCAGCAGGGGCCGGAACCAAAGGACCGCGGCTGCATGATTGGTGCTATCTCGAATTGGCCGACCTGGCCGGAGAACCAAACGACGAAAATCCGGGCCTTTGGACACGCGGTCTGCTGATCCGTCGTCGTATCGCCGATGGCGATCTCGCCTTCTTCACCACCTGGTGCCCAGCGGCAACATCGATCGAGACACTGGTGGGGGTCGAAGGCCATCGGTGGGCAATCGAGGACAGTTTCGAGACCGCCAAGAACGAGTTCGGGCTCGACCACAACGAGAGCAGATCCTGGCACGGCTGGCATCGCCACGTTTCCATGGTGATGCTCGCCTTCGCCATGATGGCGGTGATCCGCCATCGCGCCAATCCGCCGGCGCCAAAAAAAACCAAACGCCGAACCACGGCAAGGGTCAAACCATAGCCACGCCGTCGTTGATCCGATGGTCGATCCAGGAAGTCCGACGCATTGCCGTCAGGCTCGCGCGAAAGCGGATACAACCCGCACACATCATCGCATGGTCACTCTGGCGTAGAGCTCATCAGGCGGTCGCTCAGCGAGCCCACTTCAAAACAAAACGGCAACTGTAATGCTAGAGCGTGATGTTGGTTATTGCCCCGAAAGCGGACGTGGATCGGAACGGCGCGGATGTCCGAAAAGTGCCAACAGGCGACATTAGCCGTGTGGCCCGGTCACCCGATCCGTCGTACAATATCTCGTGGGTTGGATTGCAGGCCATGGTGCAAGAGCGACCAGTGCGGGTCGAGCGCAGGTTGTCGGCGATATTGGCCGCCGACGTGGCTGGCTACTCACGGCTCATGCACACGGAGGAAGAGGCTACGCATGCCAGACTGACCGCGCTTCTGATGGACGCCGTCGCCCCGGCCATTGCCGAACACGGCGGCCGCCTCGTAAAGAACACCGGCGACGGGTTCTTGGCGGAGTTTCCGAGCGCGGTCCAAGCGGTTCGGGCCGCTGTGCAGTTTCAAACCCGCATCAAGGAACTTACAATTGGTGACGCGGAAGACAGACGCATCGCTTTGCGCGTGGGCGTCAATATCGGCGACGTAATTGTCGAGCCCCACGACATCTTTGGCGATGGCGTCAACATCGCGGCGAGGCTTGAGGGCATCGCAGAACCCGGCGGCATCTGCATCTCGTCTTCGACCTACGATCAAGTCCGAGGCAAGGTCGGGATCGAGTTCGCTGATCTTGGCGAGCAGAACCTCAAGAACATCGACCGCCCGGTGCGGGCCTATGCCTTGGTCCGTGATGAACCAAGCCTGGCGACAAAGGGCGGCAGCACGACAACCAGCCCGCCTTCAGCACCACGCTTGTCCATCGTGGTTCTACCATTCGCGAACATCAGCGGCGATCCCGAGCAGGAGTACTTCCTGGATGGCGTGACCGAGAGCCTGACTACGGACTTGTCGCGCATCAGCGGCTCGTTCGTCATCGCTCACAACACGGCGCTCACCTTCAAGGGCAAGGCCGTTGACGTTAAGCAAATCGGGCGCGAGTTGAACGTCCGGTACGTTCTTGAGGGTTCGGTGCAACGCGGCGGCAACCGGCTTCGGGTGAACGTACAGCTGATCGACGCTGAGACTGGAAATCACCTGTGGGCCGAGCGCTTCGACAAACCAGTCGCCGACCTCTTCGACATGCAGGACGAAATCGTATCGCGGCTCGCCAATACGCTGAACGCGCAATTGATTGCGGTCGAAGCGCGGCGAGCGGAGCGTTTACCCCATCCTGACGCGACTGACTTGTGTTTCCAGGGCGCCGCTTGGTTCAACATGGGCCGAACCCCCGAACACATTGCACAAGCGCGCGGCTTCTTTGAACGGGCCTTGGCGCTCGAACCGGGAAATGTTGAGGCGCTTGTCGGCACAGCGCTGGCCAACTTTGGGATTGGCACGAACTTTTTGACCGACGATCGGATGGTACAACTCACCGCAGCCGAGGCGGCGGTCACGAAGGCGCTGTCCTTGGCGCCGAACCATGCCGTAGCTCATTTCGTCCTGGGCCTCGTGCAAACTTTTACGAACCGCGCGGCTCAAGGCATCGCAGAGAGCGAGCGGGCCTTGGCGCTGGATCGGAATTTGGCCAGAGCGCACGCGACCATCGGGTTTGCGAAGTTCTACCTCGGTCGGGGCGGGGAAACCGAAGCCCATATCGAGCAGGCGCTCCGCCTCTCTCCACATGATACCAACGTCTTCATCTGGACTTTGTTTGTCGGTCTCGCCAAATTTTGGCAGGGCGCCGACACCGAAGCTATTGTTTGGCTGCGCCGGAGCCTTGAGGCCAACCGAAATCACATTACGCATTTCTATCTGGCGGCTGTCTTGGCGCACGGCGGTGAGCTGGATGAGGCGCGGGCTACAGCGCAGGCGGGCCTTGCGCTCTATCCGAGTTTCAGCATCCGTCGCTTTCGCGCGAACACCCCAAGCAACCATCCCGTGTATCTCGCGGGACGCGAGCGCGTCTATGAGGGCATGCGCTTAGCCGGGGTGCCGGAGGGGTGATGTCCGCTCCGGGTCAATCGCGTCACTTTGACCGCGCGCCGCTCACTTCCGGTCTTCCCCAATTAGCAGACATTCTCAGGGTCATTCGGCATGTCTCAAAAGTGACAAGAACAGACAATCGGTTGATCATGACGGCCGAGCAGGGATCGCAAATTGAAAGAGAGCCCCGCGTGGCTGGCAAGCAGTGGCCCATAGGCGTCCGCCGTGGGAGTCCGCCGGTCGAGGCACCGAAACAGCCGCGACCTGATCAGCCGCAGATGCGCACGCGGCGCTCGCGCCAGCCATGCCCGTGCCAGAAGCGCTGGGTTATCCAGTGGCAGGGCGGGATCGGCTCTCCAACCGGGGCATCGACATAGCCCGACCAGTACGGATAGCCGCCGGGTCCGGGATAAGTGCGCGGATACGGATTGCCGCCGGGGCCGTAATCATAGCGCGGACCAGCATAAGCGGGCGAGGCTGCTGAAGCCACCAAAGTCGCGACGGCAGCGAGAGCCAACAACGTCTTCCTCATGGTGATACCTTTCCAACGCTGCGAAGGCTGCAAGACGATCGCTGAGCAATGCAGCGTCAGCGTCGACAAGCTGAAATGTCAAGGAGGGTGATCTCAGCAAGGCTATTGTCTGGCGACCCCCTCCGATGTCGCCTAATGGGATGGTCCGGCCGTGCTCCTGCCCCGCCAGCATGCGAAGCCGGCAAGGGGCGCCAAAGACAAGGAGCACGCCATGTCCCAGACACCCAATACCGCGATCGCCGTGATCGGCATCGATATCGGCAAGAACTCGTTCCACGCCGTGGGCCACGATGCGCGCGGCGCCATCGTGCTGCGGCAAAAGTGGTCGAGTGGCCAAGTGGAGGCGCGGCTCGCCAATATACCACCTTGCCTGATCGGCATGGAAGCCTGCGTCGGCGCACATCACCTGAGCCGCAAACTCGCATCGCTTGGTCACGATGCCAGGTTGATGCCGGCCAAATATGTCCGCCCCTATAGCAAGGGACAGAAGAACGACTTCAATGATGCCGAAGCGGCTGCCGAAGCCGTGCAGCGCCCGACGATGAAGTTCGTGGCGACCAAGACCGCGGAGCAACTGGATCTGCAGGCGCTGCATCGGGTGCGCGAGCGGCTGGTGTCGCAACGCACCGGCATCACCAACCAGATTCGCGCCTTCATGCTGGAACGCGGGATCGCCGTGCGCCAGGGTATCGGCTTCCTGCGCACGGAACTGCCCACCATCCTTGCGACGCGCACCGATGCCCTGTCGCCACGCATGTTGCGTGTCATCGAGGAGTTGGCAGGCGACTGGCGCCGACTGAATCAGCGCATCGATGGCCTATCCGGCGAGATCGAAGCCCTGGCCCGTCAGGATCAGGCATGTTCGCGCCTGATGACGGTGCCCGGCATCGGGCCGATCATTTCGAGCGCCATGGTGGCCGCGATCGGCACTGGAGACGTATTCTCCAAAGGCCGCGACTTCGGCGCCTGGCTCGGACTGGTGCCCAAGCAGATCTCGACGGGAGACCGCACGATCCTCGGCAAAATCTCCAGGCGCGGCAATCGCTACCTGCGCGTTCTGTTCGTGCAGGCGGCATGGGTTGTGCTGGTCAGGATAAAGGACTGGGAACGTTACGGGCTCAAATCCTGGATCGAAGCCGCCAAGAGGCGATTGCACCACAACGTGCTGGCGATTGCGCTCGCCAACAAGCTCGCCCGCATCGCCTGGGCGGTTCTCAACAAGGGGCGCGCCTTCGAGTGCGTCAAGACAGATGAGATGGCGTCCCGACCTGCTTGATCCTCGCGCCGTGCTCGGGGCCGTCAAGGCGCAGCCTGGCAGCGGTAGAGCAAGACGTCAGGACAGCACGACGGCCGGCCTTGACCGCCCCTGCGCGCGACGCGATCGACGTTCTGCGGGCCGGGACGAAGGAACGGCCCTCGGCTCGAACAAAGGAACTGCGCGATATGAGGAGCAAGCGATGACGTAACCCTATCAACCGTTTCCAGCCGAGGTCTGCGAGAGGATGAGACGAGATGGAGGATCGGTCTTCCCGGCGCATGCGAACACTGGTGACCCAAATGGCCCAATCGAGGCCTGTCGCCTAATGAGAACGCACGCGCGCTGATATCCATGATGGTCCAGAGCAAAACAGCTCCAACTAGAGACCGGATACATTGATGCAAGACCGCTTACCACCAGATCGACGAAACCTCTTGCAACGCACGGCCGGACCATACATTCGGGTCAAAACCGGAAAAGCTCAGTGCGAGTATATATTTTCCGCTGTTCTCCCAATAGCGGACATTCGGCAGTGCATTTGCCGATCTCCTAGGAGGCCACTGAGGCGGAACAGGTTCGGTAATGGTGGGGAACAGGTTCTCTACCGCTTCCGAACTGAGCACCTCAGCTCCAAACGCGGGCACCGTAGTTAGAATTGTTCAAAGGGAGGGCTGTCTCACTGTCTCATGTACTGAATCAAATCAGTGAATGGAATTGAGACAGCAAGGTGTGCGCTCTTCCCTCGGGAGCTTCCGAAGGTCGCCGTCCCCGCACAGAAGCCTGCCCGCGGCGAGTTCAGCCAGCAGTTCGGAGAAATTAGTCCGGCCTTCATGGATGACGACCACCTCCCCGTCGATGATGGCTTGACCGGGAATATCGAGTCCAGCTCAATGTCGCGGATGCCGCCAGCATCGGCAGCTTACCCCATCCAAAAGAGTTTGCTGTCTCACTGTCTCATGTACCGAATCAAATTAGTGAAGTGAGACAGCAATGGGAGCGCCCTTCCCTTCTGCCAGCGGCTGATCCCAATTCCACTCGTGAGGATCATCTTGGAGAAAATCCGGCCAAGACTCACCGACCTTCATCCGCCCCATGATGGCGAGCCTACGAACGACTTCGATGCGTGAGAGCTTACTCATGCGCTACGCTCCCTTAGCGATCCATTCCGCGGGGGCTCCCGTGCGGGTAATGTCCAGACCATTTGGTGGTAGCGGCGTCGGTGCATTGCCGATGATCCCGCCGATTCCGGCTCGCTAAAAGGCGCGGCGAACGCTCTAGGTGTGTCGCTCTCGCAACGTCACAATTGTTCCATTGATCTTCGAGCCCCTTTTGACTTCACAGGGTGGCGAATGCGAAGTTTGATAGTGGCGGACCTGGGGCGAGGGATTTCATCTCGAAGCCATTTTGGAGGCCGGGTTCAAGAGGCCGCTGTCCAGCGCCAGCGGTCTCTTCGTTTTGTTTTATTTGCGGGAGGGGCCCCGTCCGATGCCGACGCAAGTACGGACTCTCGCGACGTCAATCGGCTGGACAGCCGTCGTGGCCGTGATCCTGCTCTATATTATCTTCAGCCCTAGCTAATCGGGTATTGGCGCTGCGATGGCCGCATGCACCGACGGCTCCGCGCAGGCTAGCACGGCATCCGAACTCGCCCCAGTAGGAGCTTCATTTTTCCAGCACGTTCCCAGATGATCGCGACAGAATACCGCTCTACCGCTGGGCTGGGGGCTAATCGCGATGGAGCGGTGCCCAGAGGCATTTGTCAGCAGCAGCACGGCCTCCGACCTGTCGCAAGTGCGACCATGATTCGGGCACGTTGAGGGCGATTGCAGGGAGCGATTGTTTTTATCCGCCGAACAGATTCCACATTATCACCAGCGCGACGATCGTGCGCCCCGGCCGATGCGGTTCACTCCAGAACCTCATATTCGAACGCAACGCCTTCCGGATCATTTTCCTGAAACCACGTTTCCGCGGCGTCCTCGTTTGCAAAGACCTTCAGGTGATCGCGGTCGCCAACCTGCTTGCTGGTATCGACGTAAATCCAGACCGTCATTGCTGATCTCGTTTCAGCTTCCGGCGCCCCCAATGGGGATCCTTCCGTGAAGTATTGAACTCGCGAACGTGGCCGCGGTCCAAAGCCCGCATGACGCCGACGCTCGCGAACATCGTCGGGCCGGCATGCTCGACCACCAGTATCAGCGCCTCGATCGCGGCTTGCCATTCCGGAAGCGCAGGTTCCTTCTTCGGCAGACCGGTGATGAAGCTCGCCGCGTCGTGCAGCGTGACGAGCACGCGCCCGTCCGGCAATTCGATCGGATCCTCAAATGCGCGCCGCCAACCTTTGCCGGCCATCAGATGCTTTACGCGTGCGGTTCAGCCGCGCTTTTCGAAGAGGATATCTTACCGAGCGGGAGGCCATTGGCCGTTAGCCCCTGCATCGCGGACTGTTCTTCCGTTAGGCGTCTTTCGACGAACTGCCGCTCGTGTTCGGTCAGGTTGCCCTTGAGCAATCGGCAATAGCGATGGATGTTGTTGCTGTGTGCTCTCAGGCGCACCAACTGCTCGTCGGTCATCTCCATCCCCGAATCCCGCTTAGCTCCCGGCGGTTTTAGGTGTGTGTCGCGCGGCAACGTCACGATTATTGCATAACTTCGACCTGCTTTTGCCCACACAGAGTCTCAAGTCCGGTGTTTGATACTGCTGCCCGGGCGGCCCCTTAATTTTTTGAACCCGGGCCGGAAGGCCGCTGTCCCAGCGACAGCGGTCTTTTCGGGGAAATAATCTGCTCACAAATTATGGGCGGCCTCATCGCATAAAAGCCAGGATCAGCACCATCGTGACGAGGGCGTGTGTACTGGTAATGGTGATGCCTAGGTACAGCCGCTCCATGGTGGCCTCGTCCTACTACGCGCACCGTCCCCAATTGTCAGTAAGCTTAATACTTAGCGACTTCGCAGTCGGAATTCCGACTTACAGTAGTTCTAACGTGCATTAATCCATATGGGGTAACCCATGTTGACACTCCGAAAATCAACTTAGAAGCAGGCCAGTGCCCAAACTATCAATCCCTCGGGGATCGGAACGGCGGCGAGCTACAGCGCGTCGTGGTGTGGACAAGAGAGGAGAACGATAGTTTTCGCGAAATGTGTTTTTACTTGTATTTCAACGTTCCATCAGGCTCTCGTTCTAATTCTACAGCTTGTCCGCCCGGTAGTCCGATATCGTAAAGGAACCGTTTGAAGTTTTCAGGGCCCATATCTGACGGATTTGGAGCCCTTTGTATTGCAGCCCAATGTCTCACCTCTGCAGCGACCTTGTTCCAGTCTAAGAGGTCTTTGATTTTATCGAAGCCGGACCCAGGCGGCGCCAACGATTCAGTTGTGGTCTTTGTTGATGCGGCCAAGGCTGTAAGTTCGAATCCAAGTACTTTTGTGTTTGTGACGCGCAATAGCAAATCTCTTAGTGGCTCTCTGAAATAGAACAATGCGACGGCTAGGATAGTTGGCCAAGCAACTGCGCTTATGAGCGCGGCCCAGTCTTTCAGATAGCAATGTGCCATTTCCGTCTCCCCGGATGTTCGAGTTTCTGAGAGATCGAACGCGAATCTCCTGCAGCCAAGGGGCGCGCGCAAGCGGATTTCCCCAGATGGGGATGGATTTTTAACCGCCTTCCAGATCGGGCTTTTTGTACCTAGGCAGCCGGACCCGTCGCTGCGGCGGCCGGTTCGCCTTTTCGGCCTCCTTCTTCCGCTTCCCCCCCTCGCGCATCTGCAAAAGATACGCGTAATCACTACCGCCGATCCGCTGCATCAATCCCATCAACCGAACCTTGCTTTTCACGCTTGGGCCGAGCCGAGCAACTTCGAGCTCCCGCATGTGAGCGATGATGCGGTCAATGTCCTTCGGCTCGAACTTCTTGCGCCGTCCTACAGGGACGTAGAGGAGGACGCCTGCCGCATCGACAGGGTTCTCGACCAACCAATATTGCAGCCACTGAGGAGAGACGCGAAGCGCGGTGGCGGCTTCCTTGATCGTAAGCAGAGGCATCATTCGCCCTACGGAGGATTGCGGCGCGGTGTCCGTCGCGATACGTGAAAGCTGCCTTCCTTGCCGGGAGGGGCCAAGGCGCTAACTGTCGAAAGTCCGTAGCGACGATCAAAGTACGCTTTGACGGCCGGAACGTATCTCCCGCCCCACGCCGGGTCGATCTTTGGCATACCGGCCGGCTCATGCAACTCGGCTAGGCCCCGAAACTCGCGACGTCGGTCGAAACCGAGTACTGCTTCGCCGATTTCCTCGTCGTCTGCAAATAACGGGATAGTGTCCATTGTCAGGCGCGTGCGTCTGGCCAAGGATCCGCACTCCCTATCGGATAGGCGGTTGCGCGGAAGCG
This sequence comes from Bradyrhizobium erythrophlei, assembly GCA_900129675.1. Classification (GTDB taxonomy): domain Bacteria; phylum Pseudomonadota; class Alphaproteobacteria; order Rhizobiales; family Xanthobacteraceae; genus Bradyrhizobium; species Bradyrhizobium erythrophlei_A. The sequence goes on from FSRD01000001.1 coordinate 8,125,482, forward strand.
CGCGTCGGCCGATCTTACGGCTTTGCCAATTTACTGTTTTTGACCGGTCGGAATCGCGCCTGGCGCGGGCGGGGTGGTTTCGGCCGTGGGTGCGGCACCTCGAATTCCCGCGGCGTCCGCGCAGTCCCCGGCCCAGATCTTGGTCCCTTTAACCGTCCCGACGAGCTTGCAGCCCATTGGCGCTTTCGGCGTTGCCTGAGCGAGCGGCGGCGGCTTCTTGGCGCTTTTCGGCGATGGGCTTTGAGCGAATGCGGTCGCTGAAAAGCAGACCGCGGCAAGGATGACCAGCGCTCTCATCGTCATTTTCGAGAGTCGTCCGCTTCGGCTCTTCTATCTTGACCCGGTCGCCTATCGAGTCCGGATCGCCGTTCGCCAGTTAGCTGTTTTTCCGCTTCCGATCGGGTGTCTGTTCCAGACCGTCGTTCTTTCTTCGCTCGCCTGTCTTCGCCCGACCGCTTCTCATCGTTGCCCATCGTGGTCTCCGTGGGTTGCCGAGAATCATGTTGGATCGTGCGTATTATCGCACAAAAGTCGTCGTGAGGGCTTGGCAATCGTCGCAAATCTGCAGACCGCGCCTAACCTACCGGGAACAGCTTGTCGGTGGATTTGTCCAAATGCCTCTTGGCGCTTTGAGGATCTGTCAGGTGCCCAACCAGCTCTCCGGAAAGCTTGTAAATGTTCACGCCTCTGAGGTCATAGATCTTCTGTCCCTTGAGATCGAAGATGGCCGAACCAAGGACGATCGCTACGTGCACGCCACGGCTGTTGAATATTTTTCCGTCCACGACCTACCTCCTATCGAGGGGCCCTCGCGGCAAAGGCTGCGCTTGTTGGTCGGGGATAGCGAGACAAATCGCGCGCTCGAACTATTTCCTCTTCGCCTTCTCCCAGGCTTTCCCTGTGACAAGGCTTGCCCGATATTCAGGATCGGTCGCGTATCGCTCAGCCTTTTCCTTGCCCGGAAAGTGTCTCACCGGGAGGCCGTTTCGCTTGACGGTCCACCACCCTTTAGGCGGCCCATGAAGCCCGGGCTCAATCGGCGCCACCTCATAGGCTTCGTTGGGGTCTTCGGTCATTTCCCCTTCACCCTCAGCCCGAGTTCGACCAGCCGGCGGATGGCTCCGTGCTTTGCAGTCACCTATCCAACTTCATTAATTTTTCGAGCTCATGGCGACCGTCCGCGTGAGCTTCTTTCTCGGTGGCGAACGATTCCATGGAAGACTGAATAGGTCTTCCGTTCTTTCTGATGTCCCAGCGAAAGCAACCCGCGTGAATCGTGCAGGGCCGGGTTACAAGATCATAAGGTTGCGGCGACTGAGTCATATCCGACAGGCGATGCAGAGTAGTTATCCGTGCCCGAAATCTCCCGATCTCCTGAAGCGCGTTGTGGCGGTCCTGCCCAGGTGGAAGCTTGCGAGCGGTCTCTAATAGCTTCGCCGCCATTTCTTCCAGTTCTTTCAGTCTCGCCGCTCTCATTTCTTCACCTCCAGAACCCGGAGCTCGACAAGGCGGCAGAGGCAGTGTTTATAAACCCCAAGGTGCCGGCAAGCGAGATTTTCCCCGGAAGGGGAGTTCGCTAATCGAAAATTCAGCAAATCAGGTGCAACTTGTCCGTGGGCCTAGAAACCCGGACCAGTGATAAGCCGCGCCATTCCTTGTCAGAATGCTCTCGATTGGCGTCGAGAGCTGCGGCCGAACGTCAGCAATATCGCTGACAACGGACGAGCTTGGCGGCTCGGCTCCGAACCCTGCCATATTGGCCGGGGGTGAGCGCGCTGTCCAGAGGGGCAACCCTTAAAAACGCTCTGCCTGTCTCACTGGCAGGTTTCTAGCCCCCGGCTGCTGCGGCTGATCCGCAGCGACGGCCCTAGAAAGCCGAAACCAGTGAGCGACAAACCATGACCCTAAGACCTATGTTTCCGCCACGCGCGGAGTCCGTGGATTCGTTTTCCCATCAACCCGCCGTCGACCACCGGCCGCACGAACGGCCGCCTAAGCCCGCTGAGGGCCTGTCCCGACGCAATCTGATGGCAGGCCTTGCCCTCCTATCTGCCACGCTGCCGGCCGCGGCCGCGTCTGCCGTTGCTGTGTCGGCGCCAAGCGTCAACGCGGATCCAGCCTTCGCTCTGATCCGTGCCAAGCGGTTGGCCGACGTCAAACACTGTTGGGCGATCGAGGCGCAGGACGCAGCCGAAAGCCAATTTGGCGGAGCGTCGGATGCCGCGTGGCAGGCAGCAGAGCGGTGTGAAGCGGCTTGCGTTGCCGCCCAGGAAGCCGATTGGAAGCTCGGGACGACCCAGCCCACGACGCTGGCCGGAGTGGTCGCCGTGCTCCGTCTCGCGAACCTGATCGAGGATGAGGGCGGAGAATGGCCCTACACCGACACTATCGGGCCTGATGGCTGGCACTATCAGCTGCGGGCGACCATGGCCGCAGCGATCGAAACCATTCTGCGCGGCGAGGTGCGGGCATGAGCAACGTCATCGAACTGTCCGCGCTCAGAGCGGCACGTATCCCGAAGAGCGTCCTCCCTTCCGAGAAGCTCGCGCCGTTCGAGCCCCGCGTCACGGGCCGACGGCGCAACGGCCGTAGCATGCACACCTTCGTGTTTCGCAGCTACAATTTGATAGTGCAATCTGACGAGTCGGATCTGATGCGCGATGTTTGTTTCGACATCGACAAGGCGCAGACCAAACTCACGGCCATCCGACGACAATTAGAGAGCGATAGCGAACACGCAGCCGCGCGCGCAAAACTACTTACATCAGCCGAAAACAAGCTAAGCGCGGCAATCGTCGGGGCCCGGTCGTTGACCCTCTTTCCGTCGAAGAGATCAAGCCAGCGTTGACGCTCAAGCATCACGAGATCGCCAAGTTCACCGAGAAGCACGGCGTGAACCCGGAGTGGCTGCTGGAGGGCAAGGGGCGCATCTTCAAGAAGGACAAGATCGAGCCGAATCCGAGTATGAGCGGCGCGGAGTTTGCGGCGTTGGTACGGACGTTGCCCGAGGCTCAGCAACGGAAGATCGAAGCCCTGATCGATCTGCTTCTGGCGGAGCGCAGCCAGTGAAGCGCCGGCGCCGATCTCACCGGAAGCGCAACCGGCAAGGGTTAACGTTTCGTTAACGACTCGGCTGCAAGTTTAACGACATCGCGACGGCACCGGATTATCGAGCCGGCAGTCGCAAGGAGAAGCCGACGGTGTAACGCCCGCCGGCTTTTTCTTTTGGATTTGGCGACTGCGGCAAGGGGGTGACCCTGGCTTTCAGGCCGATGCGCGCTTGAGGCACCGCCGGCGGCCGCGAAAATCGGGCGGCCCACCGCCGTTCGCACTTTCTTTGCAGGTCGAGAGGAACAATGCTCATACTGCCTTCCCGGTTCGCGATCCTGCCCCGGGTACGGGACCTCAACGTTCGCCGTGTCCTAAAGGTCCACAAGGCCGCCGCAGGAATCAGGGGTGGGCGCTCATGCGCTGGCGCCGATCTACCCACGGCCAGGCTCACCGCGGCCTTCCCACAGCCGGGCAGAGCGCAATCGAAAATGAGGCTGCGGGGCTTGGATCCTAAAAAATGCTACTGCTTTTGTCGTAATAATGCTCGAAGTTTAGTTTTCCCGGCGTCGGCTTACCATCCCCCGCCTTACCGCCTGCCACCGCGTCGAGTTCGTCGTCGGCAAGCAAAGTGACTTCGCTTTCCTTGGTGTGCGCGTCGTCCTTATTCGGCATGTCCAGCTCCCTCCGTGAGACGAAGGGACCATCCGCATCGTCAGGCTAAAGACTACGTGAGAGCCGGACAGGGTGCCGTGATGCATATCACGGTTCAAAAGCGCGACCCCCACGCGCGCTGGCGCCGATCGACCGGCACATGACAGCCCGCAAGTGATGTCATTTTGATTGTGGCAGGATTGTTCACTGGAAAGCGGACGGGCCAAAGCGCATATTGGGGCATGTCAGAATCCCCCTTGCTGCATCATCGATCCTGTAAATGCGGCGCGGTTTATGACCGCAGCGAGCACATTGTGGAGTCGCGCGAGATCAGCAGCTTTGAATGCGCCGTGTGCGGCAAGACCATCGAGAATTGGAACTCCGCTTGGGTGCCTCGGTATCGGTTCATCGCCTGTCCAGCTACGGAATCCGAACGACAGCCATCCCAAACGCCATAGGGATTCCAACCATCTCGCAAAATCGATTTACTGACGGCCCAACATGCCGCGAATCCCGGCCTCACCGGCGGGCTTCCCAGAGTCATGGCGCGGCCAGTCCGGGAGGGCATCAAACCCAGCGGCGGGCTTGCTCGTCGATCGCCGCGTCGCGCTCGGCGGCGGTCAGCTTGAGCAAGGCGGCCAGGGCGGCGCGGTGGTGGCCGTGGCGAATCCGGATCAGCGTCGGCTCAATGTCTCCGCCGGGCTCGATCGCTACCGCCGCGGCCCGCTCGTCATGGTAGGCCATTGCGGCGCGAATACCGTCGTTAAACCCTGCTCGCGCTCGCTCAGCATTTGAAAAATCATCGTTCTAAAAGGACGATGGAATCTAGCACGGGCGAGTCAGCGCGCAAGAGCGGTGCCGGCGATCAATCTGCCCCTCACCGCCCTGCTCTATCCCGTAGTCAGAACCGTGGCTTTCGCAGAATCGACCGCCGAAAGACTAGCAAATTCAATAAGGTTGACAGGACACCCCTTCCGCCAGTACAGTGTGGTCCGTTGTTCTCCACCGTTCGGAATCCTCAGTAAATTCAGCGCTTTCGTCGGCAAACTGTCTTCCTTCGTTCGCCGTCGTTCCTCACAATCAAAGCGCAAACCGTAGCTCGGGCCCGTAGGTTCGGAGGACGGTTTTGATCGGAGGAACACACGGCTGGAAGGCTGAGGCCGCTCGACGTCGAGCGCGAAACGAAGCGCGGTAAGTACGCGCTGGTGACGGGCTCTACCTCATTGTCACCGGGCCTATCGTTATTGGAAGGACGGTAAGGAGCGCTGGCACGGCCTCGGCTCGTTCAAAGATATTTCGCTGAAGGACCCGCGCCTCGCGCGAGATGGGGCCCGCCTACGGGTGAAGGGCGACCGCAGTATGGCCGGCGCGGGCATCGTCCAGGAACGCCGCGAGGCCCGTCAACAGGCGAAGGCCGTCGATCCTTCGCCCTCGCAGTCACCCGCAATTCGCCATTCGCTTCAGTTGAGCGCCATCACCAAGCGTGACCATATCATCACCCGCCCGGGACGCGACCATTTGGCTGTTCTAAGTTGGTAAGAACTGCGGTAACATTGCAACGTTCACGGATCGCCAAGGAGACGATCCGCCGTTGGTCTTCCTTCAGAGGGAGGAACCATCATGGAGAAGACACCTACAGTAACACCTACAGTAAATCGTCGCGCCTTTCTCAATACGTTGGGCGTGACCGTAGGCGGGACAGGCCTCATCGGCGCCGGCCTGGTCGGCGGCTCACAATTGCTCAAGGCCGCGCAAGATCCTGCCAAGGGGCGGGTTCCCGACACGCCCTTCAGAACCGGCCATATGACGTTCCTGACCGGCGCCGGCGCGGTGCTGGGCGAGCCGTCGATCAAGGGCCACACCATGGCGGCGGAAGAAATCAACGCGCAGGGCGGGCTGCTGGGCAAGCGCAAGATCGAGACAATTACCGCCGATGAAGCCGCCGGCACCGACGCCTGTGTGAAAGAGGTGCGGCGGATGAAGCTCGACGCCAAGATCGACATGTTCACCGGCGTCATATCCAGCGGGACCAGCCCGGCGGTTGGTCCGGTTGCCGAGGAACTCGGACTGCTGACGATCCTGACGGACGGATGCACCGACTTCCTGTTCGACAAGGCGATTCCCAATCCCAAATACGTCTTCCGCATCACCAACATCCAGTCGTCGGACGGGATCACGGCCGCCATCGGCGTAGCGCAGACTTGGCCGCATGTCCGCAAGATCGCCCATATCCATCCGGACTACGCCTACGGCCGCAACGCGTCCGAGCATTTCACTCTCGCGCTCGAGCGGCTGGTGCCTGGAACCGAGGTCGTCTCGGAAAGCTGGCCGAAGCTCTTCACCACCGACTTCGCTGCCCACATCACCAAGATCATGTCGGCGCAGCCCGACCTTTTGGTAGCTTCGGTGTGGGGCGGCGACTATGTGGCCTTCTACAAGCAGGCGCTGCGCTACGGCCTGTTTGACAAGATGAAGGTCGCGAGCACGATCGCCTTTGGCGTTGCCCCGCATGCGATCGGCAAGGATCACCCCGAGGGTGTGCTCGCCGGGGTCCACTCCAACTATTACTTCACCTATCCGGGCGGCGACCGCTGGCCGCTGAACAAGAGCTTCGTCCAGCGCTACTTCAAGCGCTGGAACGAGTACCCCAACTTCCAGTCGGAGGGCGCGTACATGGCGCTCTACCTACTGAAATCCGCCATCGAGCGGGCCAACAAGCTGACCGGCGGCTGGCCCGAGGACGAAGCGATCATTAGCCAGCTCGAGGGCCTCGGCATAGATGCGCCATCGGGCTATCTCTACATGCGGCCCGACCACCAAGCCTACAAGGACGCGGTCACCGGGTTCAGCAAGAACCTTCCCGATTATGAGTTCGCGAGCTGGGATCCGGCCCGGATCATCACCATTCCGATCCGGAACATCACCGCACCGCTCGGCTGGCCGAAGCCCGGCACGACCCACAACGAGTCGACCGCGGCGGCGAACTGGATCAAGACCACCTGGCCGAAGGTGGTCGGGTGAGCTCGGCGAAGTGACTTCAGTGAAATCCCCTCGCGCCCTTGCAAACGGGCGCGAGGGGCTCTTGTCGGCGATAATTGCACGAAGCTGTGTCACGTGACCCGTGAACCAGCGGTTCGCGGAACCTTGGGCGTCCCGGACCTTCGCGGCGACCTCGCGTCAGGATCCAGGGTTGCGTCATAAGCGCCAAGGCGGAGGAGCACCGGGTGGCCTTCCTGACGATTCAAATCCTGAACTCGTTGCTCTATGCCTCTGTGCTCTTCCTCATTGCCGCGGGTCTCAGCCTGATCTTCGGGGTCATGCGGATCATCAATCTCGCGCATGGCAGCCTCTATGCTGTTGGCGCCTACGTCACCGCGTGGCTGGTCGGCCGGGGGATTGCGCTGGGCCTGCCGCCGGGCTGGCTGTTCCTCCTGCTGCCCTTGGGGGCGCTGTCGGTGGCGCTCATCGGCATCGTCATAGAACCTTTGTTGCTTCGACCCTTCTATCGCCGCGCCGAGGAATACCAGTTGCTCGTCACCTTCGGCCTCATTCAGATCCTCGAGGATTCGATCCGTTTCATCTGGGGCGGGACGCCCCTCTCCGCGGACGCGCTGATGGACGCGCTGCCGATCATCCATATCGGCGGCCTGCTCTATCCTGCCTACAATCTGGTGGTAATCGGGATCGGCGTGGTGGCGGCCTTGGCCCTCTGGGTGGCAATCTATCACACCAAGTTCGGCGTCATGTTGCGAGCGACGTCCCAAGATCGGCGCATGGCTTCGGCGCTCGGCCTCAATGTGGGCCTCGTCTATGTGATGGCGTTCGGGATCGGCTGCTTCATGGCGGGTCTCGGCGGAGCCATCGTGGTTCCGACCCAAGCAGCCGTGCTTGGCATGGGGATCGATGCGCTGGTCATCGCCTTCGTGGTCGTGGTGATCGGCGGGCTAGGCAGCCTCAAGGGGGCTCTGGTCGGGGCCCTGGTCGTGAGCTTCGTGCGGACCGCAGGAATTCAGTTCTTCCCGGAGCTCGAGTTGGCGGTGCTGTACCTCATCGCCGCCCTGGTGCTGCTGGTGCGGCCGACCGGGCTGTTTGGAACCGCGTGATGAAACCCGATCCAAACGCGCCGCGCGATCATTCGTTGGCACGGCTCGCAGCCGCGATGGCGCCGGTCCTGCTCCTGTTGATCTTGCTACCGACCTTCGTCGAGACGTATCAGATCCAGCTCGTGACCTACGGGCTGATCGCGGCGATCGCCGCGCTCGGGTTCAATCTGCTGCTCGGCTACACAGGCCTGTTGTCGTTCGGTCATTCCGCCTATTTCGGCCTCGGCGCGTACACCGTCGCCTTCGTGGTGCAGCGTCTCGGACCGCATTCCATGGAGTTCTATATCCTGATCGGGATTCCGGTCGTCGCGATTGCGTCGGCGCTGTTCGGTTATGTCTGCGTCCGGCATACCCGAATCTTCTTCGGCATTCTTACGCTGGCGATTTCGCAGGTGGTCTACAGTCTGGCGCTAAAGCTGTATTGGGTGACCGGCGGCAGCGACGGTCTGCGGGTACCCCGTCCGGCTTTGTTGCTGGGCTTGCTCAATTTCTCGGGCCCCCGCGGCTTCCAGCAATTCATCACGTCCTATTACTACTACGTACTGGCCATCTTCGTCGTATGCGTCGTCCTGATGTGGGTGGTCGTGCACTCGCCGTTCGGCAAAGCGCTTCAGGCCATACGAGATAACGAGGTACGCGCGCGCTTTCTCGGCTTGAGGATCCGCCGGTTCCGCTGGATATCCTTTCTCGTTTCCGGAACTCTCACCGGGCTCGCGGGCATTCTCTGGGTGCCGCTCAACGGCTTAACGACACCCGACGTCCTCTACTGGACCTTCTCGGGCGAGATCGTGTTCTCTGCGCTGCTCGGCGGCTTCCGCAACTTTACCGGCCCGATCGTCGGCGGCATCGTGTTCACTTATTTGAAGACCTACGCGGTGGCCACGACCGAATATTGGCAACTTCTGCTTGGCGTGGTTCTGGTCACTCTCGTGCTGGTGCTGCCAACAGGCATCGTCGGGGGGCTGTCGACGCTCGGGCTGAGACTAAGGAAGGGCAGATCCTGACATGCCCCTTCTCAAGACAGTTAACCTGAGGAAGCAGTTTGGCGAGACCCGCGCCTGCGACGGCGTCAATTTCGTGGTGAACAAGGGTGAATTCCTGTCCCTGGTGGGATCGAACGGCGCGGGCAAGACCACGCTCGTCAATCTGATCAGCGCACATCTGCAGCCGGACAGTGGTCAAATCCTGTTCGATGATCGCGACATCACCTTTACTACGGTGACCGACCGCATCAAGGCGGGAATTGTCCGCAGCTTCCAGATCGTCAACCTGTTCGACGGACTTTCGGTTTTCGACAACGTCGCACTGTCGATCTTCTCGCGTGACGGCAAGGCCGTGCAGATGGCGGCCTTGGCCGACCACGACTATGATGTGCGCCGCGAGACGATCGAAGTGCTGGGCGAGTTCGGCTTGACGAACAAGCTCGAGGTTCCGGCGGGGGGGCTCGCGCAGGGCGAGCGCAAGCTGCTCGACGTGGCGGTCGCCTACGCGCTGCGTCCCCGGCTGCTGTTTCTCGACGAGCCGACCAGCGGCGTGAGCACCCACGAGAAGGCGCAGATCATGGATACCGTGTCGTCGGTGGTGCGCAGAGGAATGGTGACCGCGGTCGTCATCGAGCACGACATGGACGTGGTGTTTCGCTACTCGGATCGCATCGTGATGATGCATGAGGGCTCCTTCCTCGCCGATGGCACGCCCGACGAGATCCGCGCGAACAAGGACGTCGCCAGCATTCTGCTTGGCGCGCCGCTGGCGAGTTGAGGCGAGAAAAGCTGATGCTGCTCGAGGTCAAGGACATCAACACCTATCGAGGCCCCGCCCATATCCTGCGCGGCGTGTCGATCAGCGTCGATACGGACGAGGTCGTGGCCCTGGTCGGACGCAACGGAGCCGGACGCACGACCATCATCGAGAGCGTCACCGGCCTGCTCCCCGTCCGTTCAGGCCAGATCCGCTTTCGCGATGAGGAGATCACCTCGTTGCCACCGCATCGGCGCGCCAAACGCGGCATCGGCTACGCGCCGGAGAACTCCGGCATTTTTCCCGAACTGACGGTCGCCGAGAACCTGATGATCAGCCGCTGGCTCGTGCAAAAAACCGAGCGCGGCGCCGCAGGCGATGGCAATACCGAAGCGCGGGCGTTCACCGTATTTCCTGAGGTGCGCCAACTTGTCGACCGACAGGGGCAAAATCTGAGTGGCGGCCAGAAGAAAATGGTGGCGATCGCCAGGGCCATGGCGCTCGCCCCCTATCTCTTGATCCTAGACGAGGCTTTCGAAGGGCTCGCACCCGCCGTCGTGAAACGTTTCCGCGAGGCGGTCATGACTATCAAGGCCATGGGCATCTCGCTGCTGATCGCCGAATCGAATCTCGTGAGTGCGGCGACGATGGCCGATCGGCTCTACGTGGTCGATCGCGGCGAGATCGTCTTCCATGGCAAGCCGCAGCAGGCGCTCGCCGATGACCAGGTGATGCGCACGCTGCGCGGGTGATGGCCATGTCCGGTTCTTCCAGGCCGCGTCCCATGGTGAAGCCGCTGAGCCTGCTCGCTGCGCTAGCGGCGACATTGGCGAACGCAACCGTGGCGAGGGGCGGCCACGAGCTGCCAATGTACCCGTCCTATTATCCGCACGAGATCGCCATCGAGACCATACCGCCAGAGCGCGCCGCTCCGTTGCTGCTCGAAAACAAGATTCAGGCCTATCTCGGTCCGCAGCCGCGCTTTTCCGGCGACGTGCCGGTCTCGATCCGCGCGGTGGAGTCGCTCGGCAGTTTCGTCATCGTGCTGCGCAATCCCGCCGCGCCGGCGCCCACAGACGCAGCGTCCGCGTGTGCCGCCGTCGAGACGGTCGTCGGCGACATCGCCGGAAAGCAAGGCTTTGTATTTCATCCCTATCCGATCACGCCTTTTCACGGCGATTATCTCTATTACGCCGATCTCGCCGAGGCCGCGAAGGCGCGCTTTCTGCGTGCGCGCGCCCGGACATCGGCGGCGCCCGCAAATCTTAGAGTCAAGGCCAACGGCGCGTTGCAACATCTCATTCGTCCCGAATGGATTGCACAGGGTCCGGAATGGGATGTCGCGGTCGAGGAGGTCGGCGCGGCGGACCTCGTCGCCTCATCGATGACCTCGGTCAACGGTTGGCTCGGGCCTCCGTGGGTGAAGGCCGGGTGGTTTCATGCCGAACGCATCCTGGCTGAAGCGATCGAGGATGGCGATACCAGGGCTCGCGCTGACGCCATGGTGGGGCGGATCGAGGCGAGCGATTATCGCGATGCGGTCGAGCGGATCAACTTGCAACGCGACCTCGTGACCACGCTCACCAGCAGTTGTCGCAAGCTCGTCGTCGGATACACCGTGAAGCGGCAGTATTTCAGCGTCGAATTCAGTGACGGCATCGAGAATATCGGATTCGATTCCATTGAGGGCCTCAATTCGCCGATGTTCATACGCACGGTGAAGCTCAAGAACTTTCCGTGGAACGGTTGGCTCATGCTAGGGATCGACAAAGCGCCGAACGCAGCCTGGAATCCGATCGCAGGATTTAGCGACGGCTTCGGACGGCTGCTTTGGTCGGCGGTCGGCGATCCGGCCCTGGTGCCCGCACCCTATGATTCGGGCTGGATGCTCAATCGCCTCTCGGACGTTCAATCGAATTCCGGTCGGTGAAAAGCGAGGGGAGCCAATGTTTCACGTCCGCTTCGTGCTCGCCACGTTTGTATGGGCGTTCTTGCTGATCGCGGCGGGCAGCGCGTTCTTCGGCGCTCTTGCCGCGGAGCTTACCTTCGACCTCAAGGTCGCGCATGGTCGCGTTCCCGACTCCACGCGGCTCATCCGCGTCAGGCAGGGCGACGTCGTAAGGCTGCGATGGAGCACGGATCAACCGTTGACCCTGCATCTGCACGGCTATGATATCGAGAAACACGTCGAACCGGGCACCACCACCGATCTCACATTCGCGGCTTCTGCGACGGGGCGATTTCCGGTTCACGTCCACGCGCAAGGGGGGCGCCCCGACGGTCACACGCACGAGGAAGAACCGCTGGTGAATATCGAGGTTTATCCGCGCTAGGAGCGTGTCCGAATAGTCGCTGTTCAATTCTGAGCGAGTCTGATTCAACCTTGGGCTATGAGCAAGTATTTTCGCCCCTGGAATATCGATCAGACGCTGCTTCTGCCGCCGAATGTGCAGGACTTCGTGCCGAAAGGCCATGTCTCGCGGTTTATCGTTGAACTGGTGCGGGAGAGCCTCGATCTCAAGGAGATCACGGGCAGCTATGTGAGCGGGCTCGGGCAGCCGCCGTTCGACCCGCGCATGATGGTGGCGCTTCTGCTGCACGGCTATGCGAGTGGGCTGTATTCATCGCGGCGGATCGCGAAGGCCTGCCGCGAACGGAACGATTTTGTGATGATTGTGGCGCTGGATCCGCCGGACTTCCGGACGATCAGCGACTTCCGCAAGCGGCATTTGAAGGCGCTGGGTGCGCTGTTCCTGCAGGTTCTGAAGTTGTGCGAGACGGCCGGGCTGGTCAAACTCGGCCACGTGGCGCTGGATGGCACGAAGATCAAAGCAAACGCGTCGAAACATAAAGCGATGAGTTATGAGCGCATGAAGAAACGCGAGGCGGAATTGAAAGCCGAGGTCGCTCGCATGCTGGCGGCCGCGGAGGCGGCGGATTCCGAAGAGGACGAGACTTTCGGCAAAGACAAACGCGGCGACGAACTGCCGGATTGGGCCGGCGACAAGCAGAAGCGGCTGGCCAAGATCCAGCAGGCGATGGCGGCGCTGGAGGCGGATGCCAGGCTGGCCGCGGGGGAAGAGCGTCGCATCGAGGCCGAAAAGGAACAGCAGCGCCAAGCCGAAGGCCGCAAGAAGCCGGGCAAACCGGCGGCGCCGGCATCGGACGAGCCTGATCCCAAGTCGCAACGCAACTTCACCGATCCGGAAAGCCGCATCATGAAGTCGAAGGATGGCTTCGTTCAGGCCTACAATGCCCAGGCCGCCGTCGACGCAGGCGCCCAGATCATTGTCGCGCACGAACTGACGCAGTGCGGCAACGATCAGGGCCAGCTGGTGCCCCTGATCGAGGCCATCGAGAACAATCTCGGCCGCAAGCCGGAGCAGGCCTCAGCGGACTCCGGCTACTGCAGCGAATCCAATCTCGAAGCGCTCGAAGCCCACGGTGTCGACGGCTACGTCGCGCCCGGACGCGCCAAGCACCCGACAGCCGCGAACGGAAAAATCGGCGGACCGCTGACCCAACGGATGCGAAAGAAGATCGACGACGGCGGCTTCGAAACACCCTACCGATTGAGAAAGCAAGTGGTCGAACCGGTGTTCGGACAGATCAAACAGGCGCGCGGCTTCCGCCAGTTCCTGTTGCGAGGCCTAGAGAAAGTGCGCGCCGAGTGGGCCATGATCTGCACGGCCCACAACCTCCTCAAGCTGTTCACCCTCGCAAAGGCCGCCTGAGCCGACTATCCTGCAATAAATGCCCGGTCGCGACCGCTATCTGGACGGGCTCCTAGACCGTGCGGCAAAGCTGCGTCCTGCCGGCGAGCATATGTTCGGATGTCTTTGGTGACCCAGGCTCTCATCGCCTCCCCGCTCCATGGCGGGCCTGAAAACAACGAAGCCGTACGGTTCGGCCACGCGAAACGGCCGGCTTTCACCTTCGCCGCCGTCGTGGCGGGTGTTTGCTCGCTCGCTTTCCCGGCACATGCCCATGGCTTCGGCCAGCGTTACGACCTACCCCTGCCGCTGTCCCTCTATCTGTTCGGCACGGCGGCGGCCGTCGTTCTGTCGTTCGTCATCGTCGGGTTATTCGCCCGCCATGCGCCAGGCGCGAGTGGCTACCCGCGCATCGACCTCCTGGCGCACCGGCTGCGCCGGCAGATCGCACGCGCGCTTGGGACCTTTCTTAAGCTCTTCTCGATCAGCCTGTTGGTCTTGACCGTGATCGCCGGGTTTTACGGAAGCCAGAACCCGTATCAGAACATCGCGCCGACGCTTGTGTGGGTGATCTGGTGGGTAGGGCTCGCGGTGTTCTCGGCTTTCTTCGGAGACCTGTGGGTATTGATCAATCCATGGCGTACCCTTTTCGACTGGGCCGATCGGCTCTACCGGACCGCCGGCGGCCGCGGTTTGGGCTTGCGCTGGCCCTATCCCGAGACGCTCGCAGTGTGGCCGGCATTCGCATTGCTGCTTGCCGTTTCCTGGACGGAGCTCGTATTTCCGAGCCCGGCGGTGCCAGCCAACATCGCCTGGTTGGCTCTGTTCTATTCGCTACTCACCTGGGCCGGCATGGCCGCGTTCGGCAGCGAGGCCTGGGTCAAGCATGGCGAGGTCTTCAGCGTTTTCTTCGGCGTATTCGCTCGCTTTGCGCCGACCGAACCGAGCATCCGCGATCGTTCCGGCGAACATGGATTGGCGCTAAGGCCCTTCGGAGCGGGTCTGCTCGCCAACGAGCCAGCCTCCACCTCGATGGTCGCCTTCGTCCTGCTCGTGTTGTCGAGTGTTCTCTATGACGGGTTGCTGAGCACGCCGGAATGGGCGGAGGTCGAGCGCCAACTCCTCGGTGTGCTGCCCGGTCTTGGGGAAGCTGATTCCATCATCGTCAGGACTATCGGTCTCGTTGCGTTCTGGGCCTTGTTCTTCGGCGCCTATGTGGCTGTAAGCGCCGTCATGAGCATGGTGGCAGCCTTCCACTCGCCCTGGGAGATGGCGCGGAACTTTGCCTTCACTCTGGTCCCGATCGCCATCGCCTATCACCTCGCGCATTACCTCGTGTACCTGCTGACCCAGGGACAATACATCGTGCCGCTCGCATCCGATCCATTCGGATATGGCTGGAATCTCTTTGACACCGCGGGATATCGCGTCGACATCGCCGTCGTCGGCGCGCGGTTTGCATGGTATGCCGCGGTGACGTCGATCGTGCTTGGCCACATCGCCGCCGTCTATCTCGCCGATGTGAGGGCACACCAGATCCTCGAAACGCGTGGCGCCGCGCTGCGCTCGCAGGTGCCGTTGACCGCGCTGATGGTGGTCTACACGTTCGTAAGCTTGTCGATTCTCGCCGAGCCGATCGTCGAGCGCCGCGTGCCTGCGCAGCCAACCGCAACGGTACCGGAGGCCCTGACCGTTCCCGAAGACGCGCTTATTCCCGAGCCTGGGACCGGCCGGTTGCAGCCGGTTGGGGCGGGCCGATCCGCCACCTTGAAATTGACCTACCGCGTGCTCGGCTCGGCATTTCATGACGGGACGCGCGCGACCTTCGCGGACCTGCTCTATGCCTACATGTTCGCCTATCGCTGGGCCGTCCCCGGCGAAGCGGATTCACATTACGACCCCGTAATCGCGGCGGCGACCGCCCCGCTGCGGCGGCGACTCGCGGGCGTGCGGGTCGCGGGCGTCGATACGGCGTCGAAGTCGTTCCGGGTGGGCGACGTCAATTTCGTCCGCGAGTTGGTCGTGGTCGACGTCTACGCCAATATTCCGCCGGAGGATGCCGAGCAGGACGCGGTCTTCACACCGCCGTGGAGTACGCTACCCTGGCATTTGCTCGTGCTGATGGAAGAGGCAGTCAGCCGCGACTGGGCCGCGTTTTCGCAAGCCGAGGCTGCCCGCCGCGGCATCGAATGGCTCGATCTCGTGCGTTCCGATACATTGAAAGCGCGGCTCGCGGCGCTCACCGATCAATTCGAACAGGAGGGGTTTCGTCCCGAAATCCTGCGATCGCAGGTAAGCGCCGAGGAAGCGCGCAAGCGCTGGGCAGCGATGGCGGCGTTCTACCGAGACCACGGGCATTTTCTGGTGACCAACGGTCCCTATCAGCTCAAGAGCTGGGCGGGCGACAGCGCAACGCTCCAGGCGTTCCGGGATCTCAGCTACCCCTTGGGAGTGGGTTCCTACGACGCCTACGCCATTCCGCGCCGAGGCTACGTCACCAAAATCGAGAGCGATGGCGGCGGACTGCGCCTCTCCGCCGATATTGAAATTCTCGAGAGGTTCATGCGCGACTACCGCATCCTGCGCCGACCGATGCAGTCGGTTGACGCCGTCCTCCTCAAGCGTGCCGCCCCCGAGTGTCGCTACGTGGTGCTGAACGCTGACGGTCGGGTCGTGCTGACGGGCGCCGCTCGTCTACGGGAGGACCTGACGTTCCAGATTGAGTTTGACGGCAAGCTGCCGCCCAGCCAGTACGACGTCATGGTCGAGATCGTTGTCAACGGCGACGCGATGCTTGCGCAGATCGAGCGAATCCCGGTCGTGATCGGCGGCAGCCCTCCCCCGTAGAGCAATAGTGCTCGATGAGGTCGGCTCCGGGTCAGTCAAGTCACTCTGACGGCGCGCCGATCATCCCCATTAGCGGACATTCGAAGCGAGATCATAGCACCTTCTCGCGCAGCGACTTTCAATGCCATCCGGCAAGCGACATCTATATTGTCTGGCGGAAAGCAACAGGCGACGAGCGGCACAGTGCACGAGGGTAACTCGCCACGACGCTGGAGCCTCACCCTGACTACATCATTCGTGTATGGAGGTTGAAAAGAAGCCAGAGCATGCCGGCAATCATGAGCGTCACTAGCGCCCCCGAGAACAACATCAGGTACAGCTCTTCGCGTCGTTCCGGGCTCAGGTCCACGTGCAAGAAGTAGCGGATATGAACGGCGATCTGAATCAATGCAATGACACCGATCACCCACAGGGTGGCTATGGTCGAAAAAGTGCCTGAGGCGACCAAGGCGAAGGGAATGATCGTCAGGATTGCGGCCAGGATGAAACCCGCTTGATAGCCGCGCAGGTCATGACGGTAGGCGTCTTCCCGGCTTCGGATCTTCGAGACTAACATCAGGCGATCCCTCCCAAATAGACGACCGAGAAAATCCCGACCCAGATCAAATCAAGAAAGTGCCAGAACAGAGCCAACCGGGCGATGCGCGATTTGGCGGAACCGGTCAGGCCTGTTCGATTGATCTGGATCAGCATCATCACGAGCCAGGTCACGCCGGCCGTCACGTGGACGCCATGCAAGGGCACGAGGCCGAAAAAAGCTGACAGAAAACCCGACCGCTGAGGCACAGCGCCCTCGGCCACCATGTGCGCGAATTCGCGGATCTCCAGGGCCAGGAATACCAGGCCGAGCGCCAGGGTTATCAGGAGCCATGACTTCACCTTGCCAAGGCCCCGGTCGAATTTGATTGCCAGCGATGCCATGCCAAACGTGTAGGTGCTGGTCAGCAGCGCCGCTGTCTCCAACGCGGCTCCGGGAAGTTCGAACAGCTCCTTCGGCGTCGGTCCGCCGGCGAAGGACATCGGAGTGAGCATCGTCACGTAGGTCGCGAACATCAGGCCGAAAATGATGAGGTCGCTCATCATGAACAGCCAGAATCCTGACAGTGCACTCGCGGCGCGATCGTGCTCGTGGTCGTATTCTGCGACCCAGGTCAGGCCGAGGGATCTGGCGATGACGTTCATTCCGCTGCCTCCTCGAAGTATTCGGTCGCCGCGACGCCGCAGTTTCTGTGATCCCACTCAAGCGCGCGGGTGACGGGCGTTACGGCCCGGACCTTCTCAAGCCAGGCCCTGTATTGCCGCCTGACCTCGGTAGCGGGAATCTTCACCGGGTGGCGATCGCCCAGCAGGGCTCGCGCTATCAGGGAAACCGCAAGGACGGCAAGGGAGAGCCACGCAAGCCACCACATGTGCCAGACCAGTCCGAAGCCCAGTGCCGTGCCAAAGACGGCCGCGATCACGCCGGCCCATGTGTTGCCCGGCAGGTGGATATCCGAATAGGAAGTGGGCTCCTGATATCCAAAGCCTGCTTCCTTGGCCACGGCGAACGCGTCGAGCGCGTGGATATGGGGCATGACCGGGAAGTTATAGGCCGGCACCGGCGAAGGCGTCGCCCATTCCAGCGTCCGCGCATTCCATGGATCGCCGCCGATGTCCCGGGTCAGCTCGCGGTCGCGGATTGACACGTAGAGCTGCACGCACAAGGTGACGAGGGCGACCGTAACGAAGAATGCGCCCGCCCCGGCGACCAGGAACCAAGGCTCGAAGGCCGAGTTGGTGTATGACACGGTGCGCCGAGTCATGCCCATCAGGCCGACGGCGTAAAGCGGCATGAAAGCCAGGAAATAGCCGATGATCCAGCTAAAGGCGGCGATATAGCCCCAGCGGTCGTTGAGCCGGAAACCGAAGACCTTCGGGAACCAGTAGGTGTAACCCGCCAGCATTCCGAACAGCGTGCCGGGAATCAGCATGTTGTGGAAATGCGCGACAAGGAAGAGCGTGTTGTGGACCTGGAAGTCGACAGTCGGGTTGGCGAGGAGGATGCCTGTCAGACCACCAAGAACGAACAGCACCATGAACGCCAGCGCATAGACCATCGGGACGCTGAACCGGATGCGGCCGCGGAACATGGTGGCCATCCAGTCATAGACTTTCACACCCGTTGGAATGCCGATGAGCATTGTGGCGATACCGAAGACGGCGTTGACGTCCGCATCCTGGCCCATGGTGAAGAAGTGATGCAGCCACACACCGAACGACAGGAAGCCGATTGCCATGGTGGCAATCACCAGGGTGACGTAGCCATAAAGGCGCTTCCCTGAAAAGGTCGCGATGACCTCGCCGTAAACACCGAAGGCCGGCAGGATGAGGATGTAGACCTCGGGATGGCCGAACTGCCAGAACAGGTTGGCATAGTTCATCATGTTGCCGCCCAGGGTGTTCGTGAAGAAGTGGAAGCCCAGATAGCGGTCGGCGGCCAGCATGAGTCCCGCCACAGTCAGCGGCGGCATGGCGAAGACCAGCAAAAGCGATGTGCAAAGCGCGTTCCATGTGAATATGGGCATCCGAAGGAGCGTCATTCCCGGCGCCCGTTCCTTAAGGATTGTGACGACGAAGTTGATCCCGGTGAGCGTCGAGCCCAATCCGGCGAGCGTGACTGCCCATATCCAATAATCAACCCCGGCGCCGGGCTGAAAATCGGGCTCGGTGTAGGGCGGATAGGCGGTCCAGCCGCCGGTCGAGAAATCGCCGATAACAAGCGAGATCATGACCAGCATGGCGCCGGAAACGGTCAGGCCGAGGCTGAGGGAATTCAGCATCGGAAAGCTGACATCGCGCGCGCCGATCTGTAGTGGCACCACGATGTTGATCAAGCCGGTCAGGAACGGCATCGCCATGAAAAAGATCATGATCGTGCCGTGTGTCGAAAAGAGCTGGGCGAAATGGTCGGCGGACACGAAGCCGCCATGCAGTCCGTCGGCTTGCTGGGCGCGCATCACCACGCCCTCCAGCACTCCTCGTGCCAGCATGATCAGTGCGAGCACGATGTACATCACGCCAATCCGCTTGTGATCGACGCTGATCAGCCATTTCGACCACAAGGGACCCCAGAGACGGAACCAGGTCAGCAGCGCCGCCGTGACGACGGCACCGAGGATCACCACCCAGGACGCACCGGACACGATCACGTCGTTCAAATCCGGGTGGAAGAATGCCTTCAGAAAGTCGAGCGAATCGAAATCAAGTCGCCCAAATACCAGACTCCAGAAACTATGTGACATCGGCGCCTTTCACTTGCTTGCCAGCTTCGCGTTGTACGCGACCGTGCCGGGCTCTTCGGCGGGGGAAACGGCCCTGTCGCCGTGATAGCGCATCACGATTCCCGCGAAGAGCCTGGAAGCGACATCGTTGAAGAACGTGATGTCCTTTGGCATCGCCGCATCGCCGAACTGGTTATGCACCTCGGCAGGCGTCGAACTCCTGGCCAGGATCCCGTAGCTCGTCGGGTTCAGTGCCGCGCCGTTGTGCTGCACCGTTTTCACCCAACTGTCGAAGTCCTGCGGCGTGATTGCGACAGCCTGGAAGTGCTGGGCGTGAAAGCCGTCGCCGTTGTACTGGGTGTTCATTCCCTCGAATTCGCCGGTTCGGTCGGCCTCGAGGTTCAGTCGCGTCACCATTCCCGGCATCGCATAGATCTGTCCGCCGAGTGCCGGGATCATGAATGATTGCATCACCGTGTCGGTCGTCAGCTCCATTGACACCGGGCGGTCCTGCGGAAAAGCCATCTCACCCACTGTGGCGATGTGATAATCGGGGTAGATGAACAGCCATTTCCAGTCGAGCCCGACGACCTGAACGCGCAGCGGCGGCTTGTCCGCGGCAATCGAGCGATAAGGGTCAAGCTCGTGGGTGTAGATCCACAGATACACGGAGAGAACGGCGACGATCGCCACGGGGACCAGCCACATCGGCCATTCCAGCGCGGTCGAAAAGTCCCAGTTCGGAGCATAGCGCGCACGGGTGTTGCCGTACCGATAGCGCCAGGCGAGAAGCGGCACGCCCACAACGACCGGCGCCACCACGATCAGCGTGATCAGCGTGATCAGCCACATATGATAATGTTCCAGGGCGGACACAGGCCCGTCCGGCGTCAGGAAGCTCTGGTTTTTGTCGGAGCAACCCGTCAGCAAGACGACTGATCCCGCAAGCAATAGCCGCAACGATCTGCGGCTAAACTGAAGCCGCATGGTCCGCCGCTTCGGTCCGCTTCCCATGATCCGTAGCTTGGCGGACTTCACGCAGGAAATTGAACCACAGCCTGCCGATTTCGCCTCGACAATTCCGGCAAGACAGAAACACGATCTTACCGAAGGGTTACTCGACAGAAGGCTCTGCTCCACAGTGCTACTCCGAAAATCGCGATAATCATTATTTACTTTACGAAAGTCAGAAGTACGATTATCCTAACAACAATCAACCCTACTGCATATCAATGGTTCGTGAGCTTTTTTGATTAAAGAAAATTGCAAATGAGGGGAGCGTAATGACTCACGAAGATCAAGGACGACACGTTGCGCCGGATACCCCACCGCTCGTCATCGGCGCGGCGGCGCCGGCATTTTCAACGCGCACGACGATGGGGTCCCGATCCCTCTCGGACTACCGAGGACGCTGGCTCGTGTTCTTTTCACATCCGGCCGATTTCACGCCCGTCTGCACGAGCGAATTCATCGCCTTTTCGAAATCGCATCGCGACTTTGGAGCGATCGGCTGCGATCTCCTCGCGCTTTCGGTCGACAGCCTGTTCTCGCATATCGCATGGGTTCGTGCGATTGCGGATGACTTCAATGTCGACGTGCCGTTTCCGATCGCCGAGGACCCCTCAATGGCGATCGCGGCCGCTTACGGCATGATCCATTCCGACGCGGTCGACAGTGCGACGGTTCGCTCAACATTCGTGATCGACCCGAACGGAATTGTTCGCGCCATCCTCTGGTATCCGATGAGTATCGGCCGATCGGTGAAAGAGATCTTGCGGCTGGTCGAAGCTTTGCAGGTCAGCGACACGCACGCGGTATCGACGCCCGAAGGGTGGGAGAAAGGCGACGACATCATTGTCGTGCCGTCACTTGACCTCCGCGAGGCGTCCGAACAGTCGAGCACCGGCGGCGGCCCCTGGTTTTATCGGACCAGAAAAGTGGAGGGTATGCAATGATCGCTCCTCCTCCCATCGTCAGAGGCTTCTACCATCTACGGACCTTTAGCATCCGACTTGCGGTAGCGTGCCCGCTGAGGAGGCGGTGCGCCATCATCGATCCGGCGTTGGATCTACGCGCCAGTCCACTCCCCGAGATGGATGCGTCGGGGCGGCGCTTCCTGAAGTTTCCGCTGAACGCTCTGGAGGGAGCCGCATGGTGACGGACGAGCCACGATCAAGAGATAGTCTGATTTTGCCTGACGACGTCGAGCCCGTCGCCGAGTTATTGAAAGGTCTGAGCAATCCCCAACGCCTGATGATCGTCTGCGCCTTGGCGAAAGGAGAACTTGGCGTGGCGGATCTCGAACGTGACCTCTCGATCCGGCAGCCCTCGCTGTCTCAACATCTGGGGAGCCTTCGGGAGATCGGCTTCATCGCTGGTCGACGCGAAGGAAAGGCGGTCTTTTACCGTCTGAGTGATCATCGTGCAGCAATGCTCGTCGAAGCCCTGAACGAGATCTTTCGCAAGCCGCCCCCCCGGGGTCGTCATCGGGCGCCAACGTTCATCGCCCAATCGGAGCGGTCGACGACTGCGGCTTCAAATCCCCCCTCACCCCCCACATCAAGTCCCAGCCAGGCCGCCGTTTTTGCCAGAGTCGGCGAAAGCGAGAACGTAGGACCCCGACTTATCTCGACTCGGTAACTCGTCACGGCGCCTGGACCGTGGGCTGTACCGTAGCTTTTTGCTCCTGCCGCTCAAAAAGCTGAGCCAGGTCAGTACGGTTGACAGGACACCCCTTCCGCCATCCTGTCTTCTAAGTATATGATATAATTGCATTAAAAACATCGTCGGCTAGAAGCCCCACATCTTACCCCACGTTGATTTCGCATCGTCATCGGGCCTCGATCTCCGCGAGAAAACCGCTTGCGTACGCCGATCGCATTGATCCCGTCAAAACTGCGCGCCCATTTCGACCATCGCTCCACCGCCTCCAACGACATCGAAACCACATCGTTCGCCACGGTGGTTTTCACAGCGTCTGCGTCCAACAGGACGAAGGTACTTCACTGTCCCCTCGGTCGTGCAAATCCCTCCGGCGCCAATCTTTTCGGGAGATGACCTCATCATCAAGCCCAACCACGAGTTGCAGTAGAGCGTCCCCGCCGTATAGAATTTAAAAGGGCAAGGAAACTTCAGGGGCAAGCGTGGCACAACTTTTCACGGCAATTCTGGTCTCGCTCAAAACAAGGCTGGACGACTTACGTACCAGCTTAGTTCAGCTTCCGGATTTTCAACTAGGCAGGGTATGGGACAGCGATAGGATCCGTGGAGTCATCGCAAGTATCCCGCAGGCTTCATCGTTCCGGCGCGAGAACGAAGCCGAGGCCACGTGAGACCCGGCGATATCTGGATAAGCAAGTGAAGTGTCGCAAAGCTGCTTCGCGATGCGGATGCCGGCCGGTTTACAATCCCCCATCTGCAACTCGAATTTGTCTGGGATGGACCGAAGGCTGCGAAGCTCCTCGATAGTATCTTGCGCGCAATGCCCATCGGGGTAATCCTCATTTGGGATATGCTATCAGTGCTGGGGCCCTCCCGTTCTCCTACCACGGCGGTCGTGCGCGTGGCCGGGATCGCGTCGCTGATCTCCGCGTCACGATTTCATGCAGCCTTCGGTCAGAGTAGCGCCATCAAGCATGCGGTCCAGACCCACACGAGGGCAGTGCTGATGCAGCTTCAACATGTGGCCGCCTGCAATGCGCTACAGCCTGTCGAGTCCCGCATGGCCCGGTGGTTGTTCCACATCCACGATCGAATTGAGGGCAACTTCATACCGCTGACGCAGGAGGCGCTTTCGGAGTTGCTTGGAGTACGACGAACGACAGTGACGCTGGTTGTGCGCAAACTGCGGGCGTCGGGTGCTTTCCGATCCGCCCGGCGGGGCTTGGTCGAGATTGACAGACCGCGGCTCGAAGAATCGGCATGCGAGTGCTACAAGGTTATGCGCTGCCAATATCACCAGATTTTTCCACTGGATACGACAAAGCCTCACATTAGGGCCGCGCCGGCAGGCAAAACTCCGGGCGATCGAGGTTCCCATTTGGCCGAATAGGATCCCAAATCACTCTTCGTAAAGCGATGCATAGCCTGCCCCAGATGCCGAATCCCCCAGAAGAAATAGTACCGCCCTGCCCCTCCTGGCTTCAATCAACCGGAAGCCGGAAGACCGCGCAAGCTGGCGAGGGGTCCGATATACGTATCGTCGGGAAAACGGTCTAGCTCTGTGCAAATTTGATGGTCGCGACGGGCCACTTACCATCGTGGCGCTTATCGAAATCCGCAGACCGCGAAGCTCGTCAAGCCAAACTTGCCCCACCGTCCCGGCCTTTCCGTCAGTGAGGCGGCCTTGCCGAGAAGTTCGGTCTGACCTTGCTCGAACTCGTCTAGGCCGAAGTTTGCGCTTGGTTTGACCTGAAAGACGAATCCTTTCGGGCGGATGGGCGGAAAGTAGTTTTCAGTTTGTATCCATGTAATGGGATTCCCAAATCAGTCGAGATGTGATTCGATCCGGGAATGTTCATCGAGACGATTCCCAATCGAGGCTCGCCGCCCGCGGTGCTGTTGCGGGAGGCGTATCGCGACGAGCATGGCCGCGCGCAGAAGCGGACCTTGGCCAATCTGAGCAAGCTGCCGGTGGATTTGATCGGCGGACTGAAGGCTCTGCTCAAGGGCGGTACGGTGATTGGCACCGGACCGGACGAGATTCAAATCGAGCGCTCGTTGCCTCACGGTCATGTTGCAGCGGCGCTCGGGACGATCCGCAGAATTGCACTGGATCGGCTGATTTTAAGCACGACGAAGGATGAGGCATCGCGGCGCCATTGCGATCTGGTGGTAGCCATGATCGTGGATCGGTTGATTGCGCCACGTTCGAAGCTTGGCTTTGTACGGGCGGTGGATCAGGAGACGGCAATCTCCAGCCTCGGATCGGTTCTGCGCCTGGGCAAGGTGAAGGAGCGCGAGGCCTATGAGGCGCTCGATTGGCTGGTCGATCGCCAGAGCCGGATCGAGAACGGCTTGGCGCGGCGACATCTCCAGGACGGCGTGCTGGTGCTCTACGACGTCAGTTCGTCCTACTTTGAGGGCCGTTGCTGTCCACTGGCGCGCTATGGACACAGCCGCGATCACCGGCGCGATCGGCCGCAGATTGTCTACGGGCTGCTCTGTACGCGCGAGGGGCTGCCGATTGCGGTTGAAGTCTTTGACGGCAATACGGCCGACCCGAAGACGCTGAGCTCTCAAGTCGAAAAGATCAAGGATCGCTTCGGAATCAGCCGCATGGTGTTGGTTGGCGATCGGGGAATGATCACCTCGGCGCGCATCCGCGATGATCTGAAGCCGGCAGGAGTTGATTGGATCACCTGCCTACGCGCGCCGGCGATCCAGGCGTTGGCGGCGGAGAACGGGCCGCTGCAGCTGTCGCTGTTCGATGACCGCGATCTCGCCGAGATCAGCGCCCCTGACTTGTTCCCGGGCGAGCGGCTGATCGTCTGTCGCAATCGCGATCTGGCGGCCGAACGAGCCCGCAAGCGCGAGGATCTGCTGGCCGCGACCGAGCACGAACTTGCTCGGGTTCAGGCACAGGTCCAGCGCAAACACTCTCCGTTGCGTAGTTCCGCCCAGATCGGCATGGCGGTCGGTGCGGTTTTGGACCGCAAGAAGATGGCCAAGCACTTCGACGTCGAAGTGGCCGATGGCTATCTCTCATGGCAGCGACGGATCGAGCAGATCGAGGAAGAGGCTCGCCTCGACGGCATCTACGTCATCCGGACCAGCATATCCGCTGGGCATCTCGACGCTGCAGAGGCGGTTCAGGCCTACAAGGACCTGTCGCGAGTCGAACGCAGCTTCCGGTCCATGAAAACCATCGATCTCGAAATACGGCCGATCCGCCACTGGACGGCACAGCACGTGCGGGCCCATGTCTTCCTGTGCATGCTGGCCTATCACGTCGAATGGCACTTGCGAGACGCCTTGGCGCCGCTGTTGTTCCACGACACCGACCTTGAGGCCGCCCGGGGAGAACGGACGTCTCCCGTCGCCAAGACCGAACCATCTGAGGCGGCGAAGGCCAAGAAGGCAACAAAGCGATCAGCCGACGGCCATCATGTCATGAGCTTCAATGCGCTCATCGCCCATCTCGGCACGCTGGTCCGAAACACGATGCGCGTGCCCCTTCACGCCAAGCACCGCTTCACGCTCCATTCCAGACCTACCTCCCTCCAGGAGGCCGCGTTCAAGCTGCTCGATCTCGACCCGCTGCGTGTCCAGTAATTGAAAACACCGACCGTCAACTTATCGAGTCGGATCAATCCCTTGCACACTTCCCACGCGAAAACTTCGGTCTAGGATCGGGGACGGCTTCAGTGGGCTTGTCGTGGCAATTCCAAGTGCCTGTGGCTCGTCGTCGGTAAACGTTTCTGATCGGCCACAGTCCGGGCATCTAAACCTGGAGAGATCGGGTTTCCCAAGCTCGCCTTGAAACCCAACCAGCACGAGCGGCGATGAAGGATGGTCCTCGGCACTTGATAAGGAAGAAGATCCTTGGCCGTCTTCTTAGCCGCTCCTTCCGGGAACGGCGCAAGGCTGCGGCATTCCTCCTCGTTGTCGAGCCCCCAATGATTTAGCCTTGAGATCAATCATCTTGGCGTCTCTAAGAGAACGACGGAAACGCATCGATTGTTCGACGTCCGTGTTCTGCCTTATGCCGAATTTGCCGGTCCGACTTCGCGCGATCACCGAGTCCAGCGCGTAGACAAGAGGATGTCACCAGCGGCGTGAAATTGATCAAAAACCACCGGTTTGAAATTATCGAAGCGGCGGGTTGAAATTGTCGGCGCTGGTGCCGCCTGCCGTCGATTTTTCGATGAACGACCCGATCGAGTGGGGCTGGACGTCGCCTGTCCGATCCCGGCATCACCGCGCACGTTGTGCGGGCGCCATTGTTGCGCCGAACTCGTCGCGCTCAAGGCCGCTGCCGCGCCGCCTCCGGCGGTGGCCTGCGGCCAGCCTTGACCGCTCCTCAACTCGGCGCCCAAGACCGCCCCCAACAAACGACGCCCTCTTGACAACTCACAAACAAAAGAAAGCACGACCAGAAGCAAGAGAGCGCGTTCGATGGGTACGCGCCGCCTGGTATTCAGAATGGTGAGTGTTTGTCGAACAGATCGAGCTGCTGGCCAGGATTGTCGTCAGGCTCGGGCCTGAGGGACTCGTAGTGACGGCGGATTTGGGCGAAGTGAGCTGCCTCGAATTGCAAGGCGATCTCCATGAGCCTGTCGGCAATATAAGCGGCCGCCTCATCGGAGACGGCGTATTCGGGCAATTCGAACGAGCGTGTTCGCGTCATTGCGGACCTACTCATCGACCTCGTCCTTCATGCGGAAACTTTTGCCTTCGATGACGACAGTATCGACGTGGTGCATGACGCGATCGAGAATGGCGGAGGTCAGCGTGCTGTCATTATTGAAGATCTGTGCCCAGTGCTTGTAGACGCGGTTGGTTGTGATCACGATCGGGGCGCGCTCGTAGCGCTCGCTGATGATCTGGAACAGCAAATCTGCACCGTGCTTGTCGATGGGCAGGTAGCCGAGTTCATCGACGATCAGGACAGCGGGCTTCACATAACGGCGGATCTCGCGCTTGAGTTGGCCGGCGGACTGGGCGGCGACTAGAGTGTTGATGATGTCGATGGCGGTGGTGAAGAGCACCGAGTGTCCACTTGTACAGGCGGCGTGACCCAACGCGATCGATAAGTGCGTTTTGCCCAATCCAACGTTCCCGATCAGGACCACGTTGGTGTTCGTTGCAATGAAGTCGAGACGAAACAGGTTCTGGATTTGCGCCCGATTGATCTTTTTAGGCCAGCTCCATTGGAAGTCATCGAGGGTTTTGCGGACGGGAAAGCGGGCGTTCTTGATTCGTCGCTCGATGCTGCGCATCTCGCGTGTGGTGAACTCACCCTCAACGAGCTGCGCGAGATAATCGACGTGTGAGCGCTGCTGTTCGGCAGCTTTGCTGGCCAAGGCTTGGTAGTGACTTTGGACGTACTGCAAGTGCAGGCGCTGCAGCTGAGCATCCAATTGTGTCTGATCACTCGGTGTCATGATCGTTCACCTTGTAGTCGTTGAGATCCGGGGGATCGATGTCGATGTCGAGCAGATCGTGGCGGCGGGTGAGTTGTAACGGCCCTGGTTCCGGCAAGGTCCGCGTCCGCGCTTCCAGGATGTTGGTGATGTATTCGGCGCTGAAGGCCTCAAAGGCGAGCCCGTCGGAGATGGCGCGCGCCACGAGATCGGGAGAATAGATCTCTGCCAGCGCGAGGATTTTGCGGACGTGATGGCGGGCATTGAACCTGCGCTGCTCCAAGCCATCGTAATAGGCTGCCGCATCGGGCGAGAGCGCGAGAAAGCGCATCAACAGGCGCTGTTCGCTGGCACGCCGGCGCTGAGCGATCAGACTTTTGGCATGATCGGGGTCTTCGATGTCCTGATGCCGGCCATAGTGGCGGCTGTGGCGGGCGATGAGTTGGTTGTCGAAGTAGATGCAAATGCGGTCCGGATAGGCTTTGACCGTCAATTTGCGGTGAGCATAGCTGGCGGGCACGGAATAATGATTGGTGTCCAGGGTGATGCGGAACTGGCTCGAGGCAACACTCGTGAAGGTACGTGCGATGTCATAAGGGTGCGGGTTGAGCGACCCGAGATGCGGTCGCTCTTGCATCAGCAGATCGATAGGTCGCTGCTGAGTCTCGCCGTGGATTCGTACGTTGGCGACGGTGTCGAGCCAAACCTGTACAGCGGCTTGGATGGCGGCGAATTCGGTGAGCTCGAGGCCGTTGAGGAAATTCTTTTTGACATAGCCGACACCGGATTCGACCCGGCCCTTCTCATTGCCGCGAGCGACATTGCAGTGTGTGATGGCGAAGCCGTGGTGGCGGGCAAAATCCAGGTAACGCGGATTGAAGACCGGTGCGACGCCGGCCAGCCGCTGCAGGACCGCCGACTTAAGATTATCGACCATGACTCTGGCCGGCACACCGCCAAACGCGCGGAACGCGTGTTCGTGACAGGCGAGGAAATGCTCCATTGTCTGGGAGACGGTGAACTCGACAAACATCTGGCGGCTGAAAGCCAGCACCATGACAAAGAACGAAAGTCGACGTTGCGTATTGCCGACGGCGACGCTTCCGTAGTTACCCCAGTCGACCTGTGCGCACTCGCCGGGAGCAAAATGCAGCTTCAGATAGACCGTACGCTGGGGTGGGCGAACGCGGCGAACGTAATCGCGCAGGATGCTGACACCGCCGCGATAGCCTTCCTCGCGTAGCCGCTGAAAAATTTGTTGTGCGCTGTACGGATGGGTGTCGAGCAAGCGTATGATGCTCGGCTTGAACGGATCTAGCTTGCTGGGACGTGGCTGGCCGCGTCGCCGTGTGAAGCGCGCACGCGCCAACCACATCGCGACCGTGCCCCGATGAATCCCGAGGAACCGGGCGATCTGCGCAATCGTCAGGCCTTGGCGGTGGTGGCAATCGTGAATCTTACAGAATGTCTCGTAGTCGATCACGACCGTGCCCCGCTGTCAGGCTCGGTCATGGCAATCCCGGGCCGCGGAGGAAGCGAGAATGTCTTGGCCTAGCCGTAGCAAACGGTCGGTGGTGCGGACGATGTCATCTTGTAACGGTGTCCCCACGATATGGGCAATTAATCCAATTAAGACAGCAGGTTGCGCCAATAGGAGATCTTGTAACGTGGGGCTCGCGAAATTGATTGTTTTGTTCGTGAAATCAATGGGTTGCGCCAATGAGAGATCTTGTAACGCAACGCAGGCGCGCCGCCTCTTGCGCCAGTAACCGGGATGATGCGATCGCCATGCCTTGACCCGGGCGACATTCGTAGGGCCGCGGAAGTAGTCCTGGTTCTCGGGAGCGGCGAGCCAACGAGCCTGGCTGGCGGTTTTGCTCGCTGCGCGACAGCTCTGGGCCGCGCAATAACGCTGGTGATAACGATTACCCGGATCAGGGCGAAAAAGTTTGTGGCAGCCCTTGCACTTACGACGTTCCCCACTGGCCATCGCGTCCCCTCCTGCGGGGACTCATGATCAGCCCAATGCAGAGCTCACTGTTCTCGAAATCAGATCGACGCCGGGGCCGGGCAACTCTGGCGCGATAACAAGCTCAAATCGCCGTCTCGGCACGCGTCCAAGTGCAGATTCAAATCGGTGCTTTTAGTCGAAAATCAAACTGGTGCTGACAAGAAATAGCGCCCGGTTTCCCCTGTACTTGGCCGCTGGTTGAGTGCTTTCAAACCCGCCCATAATCGTGGCCCCGTAGCGGTCACAGACCCGCCATTCCCACTTGGTCGGGCTTCGCTTGGTAATCAACACTTCCAACACGGCCCGGTCCCCGCATCCTCATGTGATCATCGCGCCGACAAGCCATCGCCTGACGCAAAAATCCCGCATAGCGCTGAGCGAGCTTGCCAACGAAACTTTCCTGACGCGCGAGCCCGGATCCGGAACACGCGGCCTGATGGAGCAACTGTTCGAAACAGCCGCCATTCGCCCAAAAATCGGCATGGCGATGAGCAGCAACGAAACTATCAAGCAGGCTGTGATTGCCGGGCTAGGCATTGCATTTACTTCTGCGCAGACCGTCGCAAAGAAACTCGATGAAGGACGATTGGTCACGCTCGATGTCGATGGCCTTCCCGTGGTCCGGCAATGGTTCATACTCTCGCGCAAGGACGAGGTCTTGCTGCCGCCGGCGCAGGCGATGCTCGATTTCCTCAGCGCCAAGGGATGCAGTTCCTCCCCCGCACCTACGGCCGGCTGCGTCTCACCCGGCCGTCAGTCCGAAGCGAGTTTTGATCGAGCGACCGTGGCTGACGTTGGCGATCGACTGCTTCTCGAGAATGATTCTCGGCGCCGTGCTCACGTACGAAGGGCCCTCGGTATACTCCGCGATGAAGTGCCTGCGGCAAGTCGTCCGGAACAAGAAGTTGGTCTACGGCTTCCTGACGACGTCGCCGAACGCGGTCGTCGAGCCGATCCATCCGAAGGCGATGCCGGTGATCCCGACCACCGAGGAAGAGCGCGACGTCTGGATGCGCGCGCCGTGGAAGAGGCCAAGGCGCTGCAGCGGCCGGTGCGGGACGAGGCCCTCAAGATCGTGATGCGGGGCGCCGACAAGGAGGACAAGGTGGCCGCGTGAAAGGCAATTTGGCAACAGGCTGTTGCCAAATTGAGGTTCGCCGCTGTGCACAGGGCGGCGGAACAGGTGGAAAAGCGGAGACCCCACGATTGCGAATCCCAGGCTTGTGTTAGCTGCCGGAACGAACGACGGGCGCAAGGATTCGTCCCGGGCAGGAGCCACCTCGATGCTGATGACGAAGGAACGACGTCCCGCGATCCGGACGCTGCGCGGCTGGGCGATCTCGGTCCTGCAGGAAGCCGGCGCCATCCGCGAATGCGATGAGCACGGCTGGATACAGGACCGCGCAGATCCGCACGCCCGCGAGCGGGCCTTCGTCATGGCCCGTCAGGATCCGCCGCCAGGCGTCTCGGCTCAGGCCGCTACCACCGCGCTCGCCGAGGTGCTGGAGGGTATCGGCGATAGCTGCCCGGAGTGCCCGCCCGAGCCCGGCTAGGCTGCTTCGATACGTTCGCCGCTATCGAACGACGGGCGCGTTCGGGCAAGCTCGTTCCACGCCTGGGCAACGCGGAGCCGTTGCTGACGCTCCGGGCCGTCAGTTGCGACAGCCTGCCTCATGGCCAGATCGGCCTCGCGCTGCGGATCGTAATCGTTCTGCATCGGACGAAAATGTAGGTGCGGAAGCGTAAACAATCAGCGGAAAGACATTCCGTAAGAACCCGGTCTCGAGCCTGCCTGCGCACCACTGGCTGCCGAGCCGCGCCGGCGCTTGAGAACTCCCGTCAGGTCTTGGACTTCCGTCCTGCTTCGCGCTTCGACGCATCTTCGCGCGCCAGCCGCTCCGCCTTCAACCGCTCGCGGTTTGCATGGAGGGCCTGTTGGGCCCGTTCGTACTCCGACAACACTACCTTTGCGTCCGGGTCTCTGAATATCTTTCGAGCTTCCCGTTCCGCCGCGGTCGGCATCCTCCGCTCGGATATATGACTGCTCATTTACTCCCTCCTCGGGCGCAAACGGTCCCAGCTGCCAAGCGGTGCGCGCATCAGGACCGCCAACCTGGTGGGTAGGTTTTCCTCCAGCCTGGTTTTGGGGGGGTGTGCCAGAGGCAGGGATTTGACGCATGGAGAACCCGTTCGTTCCATTCCGCCTTGGCCGTGCGCGGCTTCTTGGCGGGGTCGACCTACTCGCCACGGACTTTTGAGCCCGGGCGCAGGCTCATGCCGTTTTCCGCTGCGGCTTGGCCGCCGTCTTCTTCGCCGGCGCTTCCTTCGCCTTTTTGCCTTCGATCGACATCAGCATTTCCTTCTGGCCGGGTGCCGCCTTGCGTGGCTTCTTGGCAGGCTTTGCGGCCTTGGCCGGCGCCGGTGCAGCTTCCTTGCCCACGGACCGCCGCAGCGCCTCCATCAGGTCGACGACGTTGCCGGCGGCGGGACGATCCTTCGGCGTGATCGGCTTGCCGGCGCGCTTCTGGTTGATGAGCTCGACCAGGGCGGTTTCGTAGTGGTCCTCGAACTTGTCGGGCTCGAACCGTCCGCTCTTCTGGTTCACGATGTGCCTGGCGAGGTCCAGCATGTCCTTGGTGACCTTGACGTCCTGGATCTCGTCGAAATACTCCTCCTCGCTGCGCACTTCGTAGGGGTGGTGTGAATCAGCACACCCAACATTGACCCCACAGATGCGAAGTCAATCAAGCGCTTAGGACACCGATCGGCGTTCGGGCCCCACGCCGGATGACAGTTTGAGCGGGGCAAGTCGGGTGTCAGGCATCGTTCCCGTCGCCTATTGGCATATTTCGGAAGTGCTGCATTCGCACCAAAGCGGTCGTCCGCCACCCAGTGGATTTTATGGGTTCAACCGTCCTAGGTCGAGCATGTCGCGGGCCTCAGATGACGTGCTCGCGGTTGGTCAGAACAATACGAACCAGTGCGGCAAGCAATTCGTCTCATTCGTACTGATACTCCGGCCGATCGGCCGCACCGGACGCCTTGAGCCGGCGATCCTGCGCCGGCTGCTTCATGCGGCCGCTCGGTAGTTGACAGCTGTTTCAGCGATCTTGCTGAGCGTTTCGTCGGTCTTCTTTTCTTCAGCCAGCGTCTGATCGAGCAGCTTGATCGCCTCCGGCATGTTCAGCTTCCGAGCCCATGCCTTCAGTGTGCCATACCGCGAGATTTCGTAGTGTTCGACCGCCTGCGCCGCCGCCAACAGGCCGGCATCCAGCGCCGGCGTGCCGGCATACTCTTCCATGATCTCCTCGCCTTCATCGATGATACCTTCAATCGCGTCGCACTTCTTGCCGCGCGCGGCCTTCCCCAACAGCTCAAAGATGTTGTCCAGGCGCTCGACATGCGTCTCGGTTTCGTCGAGGTGCCGTTCGAAGGCAGCACGGAGGTCGTCCGAATTGGCAGCCTTTGCCATCTTGGGCAGAGCCTTCAATATCTGTTTTTCGGCATAGTAGATGTCCTTGAGCGTATGCAAGAACAATTCATTCAGGTCCTTCTCTGCCATCGCACTCTCCCTGGGTTAGGTGTTGAAGAAACAACTTCCAGATCCTTCACGGATTTGCTCGGCGGCGCGAATTGGAGTGGCCACCGTAGCGGACTTAACGCGCCTTCAGGCTTTCTCGGACTGCATCCATTCCGCTACGGGCGGTCTCTTGCAACCGTTCCTGAGCTTCGGCGCCCATGTCTTCGACTTCGGCCTTGAGCGTATCAGAAGCCTCGCGCACGCTCTGGGACACCGCCCCGGCCCGGGCGTTCAGGTCCTCTTTGACGCTGTCGCTGAGCTCGCCGACCCATTCGTTTTCGAGATCGGACGCACTGAACGCACCCGCAAACGCGGCTCCAATCGCCAAGCCTATTGCGCCGAGTAGAAGCGGTTGTCTCTCGAGCAGATCCGAGAAAGACGATTGGACTTGCGCGATCGTCTCCTTCCGGGGCAACACACCGCCGAGCTTGCCGAAGTTTTCCCGCGCATAGGCGACGCCCTCATCGAACCGATCCTTGACCGCATCTGCTGCACTCGACACGGCATCCGACGCCGCGCCCTTGCCGTCGCGCAACGTGTCGCCCAAGTGCTGCGATGATCCGTGGTCCATTTCCGGAGCGGTCGGCGGACTGTTCGTGAATTTGGGCGCGTTCGGCCGCAGATTGGGGCCGATATCGGTGAGCGGTGCAGTTGCCGCACTCACCGAACTTGCCGTAGTCTTCAGCCTCTCGTTGCCCATCAAGAGCCACAGCGCACCTCCTCCGATAAGTGCGGCGGCAAGCGGGTTTTCGCGAACCGCATCCCTGAGATTTTCCAAAAAGCCGGTTTCGGTGGCGCTCATCGGACCATTTCCTTCACGGTATCCTTGTCCTTTTCGAGCTGGCGCATCGTTTCGCGGGGCGCCAGATTCCGTGCGTCCAGCCGGTTCATGCCGACCGCGAACAGCGCGCCGGCCAGTATCGCCGCAACGACCGCTGAGACAAGGTAGGAGATCGGCTGCGACCAGCCGCCAGCGATCAAGGCCGCCGACAGCGCAAACAGGGCCATGACGAGCGCCGGGATTATCAGGATAGCGCCCGCTGTGAAGAAGCCGACCGCCCAACCGACGTGCTGAACCTTCTCGCCGAGCTCGGCCTTGGCGAGATCGACCTCGTTCTGGAAGAGCTTGGCGAATTGCGAAAGCGCATCGCCCAGGAGGGCTGAGATCGTCCGAAGATCGGATTGCGTGTTCATGACGCATCCTTGTCTTGTGAGGATGAGGTCTGTTTCCCCGAAGCTCTAAGGAAACGTACTGCTGTGAAGCCGGCGAGCACCGACAGTCCGAGGAAGGCAGCCGGCTGCCGCTTGGCAAAGTCGGACGCCCCATCGACAAGGTCGCGGAAGGTCCCATTGCGGACTTTCTCGGCGGCATCTTCCACATAGTCGGCGGCGGAATTGATGCCGCGCGCGGCAAAGGGCGCGTCGCTCGCGAAAGCATAGGCGGCCTGCCGGATGTTGCCGGCAAAGCGGCTTGCGAAATCCGCTCCCGAGCGCTGCTGCTCCTCGGCTTTGTCCTGGAAGTGATCCGCGGCCCCCTCGGCCACGTCCCTGGCGGCGTCGGCCGCCTCCTTGAACTTGTCGCGCGCGACATCCGTTGACGCTCTAAGCGCGTCGCCCGCCCGTTGCCTGAGATCGGCGCCAGCATCGGCCACCTGGTCCTTCAGGTTTTGCGTGGGGGTCGAGCCTTGGCTCTGGGAAGAACCTTTCTGGGTGTGAAGGTCAAAATTGCTCATGACGGTTTCTCTTCGGTTCGAGAAGGATTGAACGCCGCCGCCACGATGTCGTCGGCTGATCCCCTCAGTCTTTCGGACATATCCTCGGTCATGCGGCTGGCATGTTTGCCGAGATCCGCATCCGATACGTTCTTCGCGGCGGCATCCGCCGCTGATAGCACCGCGTCCTTGGCCGTCTCGAACCCAGACTGGGCTGCTTCGCTCGCCGCGCGCTTCACAGTATCGCTCG
The DNA here is from genome assembly GCA_900129675.1 of Bradyrhizobium erythrophlei. Lineage (GTDB taxonomy): Bacteria > Pseudomonadota > Alphaproteobacteria > Rhizobiales > Xanthobacteraceae > Bradyrhizobium > Bradyrhizobium erythrophlei_A. The sequence goes on from FSRD01000001.1 coordinate 8,160,484, forward strand.
CGTTGCCGATCGCGGCAGCTTCCGCCTTGGTGTCGGGAAGGGAAGCCGCGATGATCGCACCGATCGCAATCCCGAGGCCGCCAATCAGTGCGGCGTTGTCGCGGAAGACCTGGCGGACGGTTTCCGGCGCAGCGGTGGCCTTGTCGCGTGCGGTTGAACGGACCCGCTCGATCCTGTCTTTTGCGGCTTCAGAGGCGGCATCGATGCCCGCCCTCACCTTATCGGCGGTCTGGGCCGCCCGATCTTTTAGGTCGCCGGCAAGTCCGGTGGCCCTGGCTTGGGCCTCGCTCGCGAGGTCGGCGGCCCGGCGGCCTGTCGCGGACACCGCATCCGCCGTATCCTCGCTTAAGGATTGAACCTTCTCGGCGGCTTCGCCAGTCATTTCCTTGGCCCTTTCGACCACTGGAGCCGCCGCTTCTGCCGAGCGGGTGCGCACGGTCTTCGAGGTCAGGGCAAGGCCCGCGCCGATCATCAAAAGCGGCAGCGGAAAGCCCCGTGCCAGCCGCAGTGCGGGTACCGCGATGGCGGTTCCCGCGGCGACCGTCTGCATCGGGTTTTCCATGGCTTGCTGCTTTAGTATGTCCAGCCAGCCCTGGGTCTTGCGGCTCACGAATTCGGAAACCTCCGACTTGATGCCTTGCGGCGAGACCTTGTAGCGGAGGTCTTCTGCGGTGTCGGTGATCCGCTCCCTCAGCCGATCGACGGTCGCCGCAAGCTGCGCGCGGCTGCGCTCGGACTCTCGCCTCAATTCCTCAACAGATCGCGTCATGGCCGTCACCGCCTTATCGTTGTTCGAAGACGAACTCACGCTCTGTTGAATCGTTCCTCCGAGAGTCTGGCGGTGTGGAGGCGCACGCTCGTCGGCGATGGCTTTGGTCAGTTCGGCGCCGAACAGAAAGATCTGCGCGGAATAGTAGGTCCAGAACATCAGGACGATCAGGGCGCCGGCCGCGCCGTAGGGCGAACTCGGTGCCGCTCGACCGAGATAGATTCCGATAAGCGACTTGCCGATGGTGAAGAGTATGGCTGTGACAAATGCGCCCAGCACCAGGTCGCGCCAGGCTATCGCCGTGTCCGGCAGGACCTTGTAAATTGCTGTGAACAGCAGCGTGAAGATGGCCAGGGACACGACTGTGTTGAGGACCGCCAGCAGGATCTTGCCGCCGAACGATCCCTGAAAAGCATGCCCCAGGGCGGATAGCCCGGCGCTCGTAGCCAACGACACAACCAGCATGAAGCCGAGCGCCGCGACGAGCCCGAGGCTCGCGGCGCGGGTCCGGATCACGGAAAAAATCGGCTCGTCGATTGGCTTGGCCTTGAACGTCGCGTTCAGCGCCGTGTGCATCTCGCCGATGACGCCTGAGGCCGCGATCAGGACAGTGAGCACGCCAAGGATCGTTGCGAGGGCCCCGGAGCCCGGGTCGCTCGACCGCTCGAGGATGGACTTGATGAAATCGCCACCTGCGGGACCCAGGAGCTGGCCGAGTTCCTCGCTGATCGCCGTACGCGCGGCGTCCTGACCGAAGACCAGGCCGGCGATCGCAACCACGATGAGAAGCACAGGCGCGAGTGAGGTCGCGGCATAGAAGGCGATAGCCGCACCGCGGCTCAAAGCATCGTTGGCTAGGAAGGCCGAGACCGCCGCTTTCAAGATTCGCCACAAGTGTCTCATTCCATCCTTCCGTGAGCTAGGCGCACAGCACGCGGCAACCGCCGAAAGTCTATGAAGGTTTCTTTGGTTTGGTGGGGCTTGATGTCGCTACCGCGACGGGCCGGCGCCAAGGAACGCCGCGAGTCGATCGGTGTCCCTGGAAGACAGACGCCGCGATTTTAGTCCTTCGGCTTGGCGTCTTCGCCCTCGCCCCGCGGCGAGTCACGCACGAGGCTCTTCCAACCGCGCGATCCGGAGCCACGCCTCGCGATCCAGATCGTGCCGAGCAAGTTGCGCCTGCTTCTCGGCTTCCTTTGCCTGCTGGCGGTAGTAGTCATCGTTCCTCGTCATCTTACGGAGGCAGTTCTGCCCGCATATGCGGGCGCAGTCAGAGCCAGAGAGCATTCAGCGCACCTCCGATAGAAACTCCCTTGGCGCCTCCCATCCCGCGCCGGCTGAGTGTGCTGAAACCCTCACATCATTCATCGGGCAACGCTCGCTGAAACGGCCCGTTCCGGATGGACGAGAAGCCTAGCCACGTGCAACTCGCCTGCCGGCAACTTGGACGCAAAACCAAGTTAGCTCCAAGAAGGCTGCCCGGCGTCCCGTCAGGTCGTCAGTTCTTTCCGAATCGCCGACGCTGAATTTCCGACCTTGTCGATGGCTTCCTGAAGCTGCTCTCGCGTCACGCCGAGTTCCTTGGTCCAATACTTGACCTCGTAGTCCTCGTGCATGTTGATCTTGCTGCGATCCGGCTGATCCTTCTTCGTAAGGTTGTCCATCTATTATTTCTCCCTTGAGCGCCTCGCGCGCGTGTCCTATCAGTTCTGAGGGTGAGACCATCGACCGCAAGTTCCTTTTATCACCGTCCTTACAGGACAAAAGATGGACGCCTGACGTCGTGCGGTTTGCTCCTGCTCCGACGTCAAGGTCACCGTCAACCTTTAGGCTCATAACTCGGTCGATGACCTCCATCTGGTCCCCGGATCAGTTTCAACGAGAGGCGGGTATCTATGTTCCTAATCGCGATAGAGCCGGCATCGGCGGGGGGAGGCGGACTAAGGGTGGTTACGAAGCGAAAGACCAGTCGCTCGCCGATCATAGTGCGGAAGTCGGCAACAGCCGCGCAAATGGGCGCTAAAGGTGCGGCGTGAAGCTCAGCGCGGCGCCTGATGGCAGCGATTTGCCGCCCTCACAGTGTCGCCTACCTTGACGATGCCACCGTCCAAGATTTTGCAGTAGAGCCCGGCGCGGTTGATCAGGTGTTTGGCGATCGCCTTGCCGGTGACCTTCTCAATGTGCCGGCACGACTCCGTAAGCCGGGTTGCTTCCAGCAGCGTCTCGCCGAGCCAAAAGCGGCGGCCGACCAGATGGTTTTTCAAACTGGAAAAGGAGTGACCATGCGCATCTTTACGGCGTCCGTCATTATTGCGGCGCTCTCCCTCGGGACGCCAGCTTTCGTGCAGGCACAGGCACAAGGAACACCGCCGCAATCCGAGACACAGACACCGCCTGCTCAATCCAACAAGCTCATAAAGAGCGTACAGATTGTCAACGTCAAGGAGTCAGCAGGATTACTAAAACTAACGTGGAGAGCCGCATGCGGGATAGTCAGGATTGGGAAGGCAGCTTTCGAAGGTTCGCCGTTATCGCTGTAGCGTTCGTGCTGGCGGTTGCTATCGTCACATGGGGACCGTGGAACACTACCCATATTGCGCCTAATCCCGGACCGAGCGGAACACCGGGATCGACGGTGCTAAACGAGACCCCACCGCCGGCCGAGCGTCCCTCAAAGACAACCACAGGAATGGCGCGCTAATGGGGCGCCTCTATGGAAAGTCGGTCATGTCGGGCGTGCCCGCGACGTTGAGATATGCAGCCGGAACGACTCGAGGGGGCGCAAGGATTTCGGCCTGCCTCGCCCGAACGCCGCCATGATGCGCGCCAAGCGCTGTCCCGCAAGCCCGGCCACGTCGGCGCGGCCGCCTTCAGCCGGACTGGGGATCCCGCCACCGGCGACTTCGGCGGGCGCAGGTCATCCGCAAGTTCGGCACCTTCCCGGACGAGCTGAGCGCGCTGTGAAGCCGTCGCGTCGGGCTCAGCTTTTCAAGTCGAACTGGATGCGCAGTCTGTCCGCGATCATCTCGATCATCTCGCACCGATCCGCATCTGGCGGCCCGCCATGACCAAGACTTTCCAGGAGTCCTCATGGGGCACGACCGAGATGGCGAGATCCGTCGGCAACTCGCAGATGTCTTCCATCTCCAGCCTGATCGCGGACTCCAGTTCTTCGCGCGCTTTTGCCGGTTTCTTCAAACTCCATCACTGCTTGTGGCGCGGAACGGACCACCGCCTTTGGCTATCCGCACGAGCGCATGGTCTGATCTGCGGGCGTCAGCCTTTGGTTATCCGCTACAGGCCGTACTCAAACGGCGGGAGTAATCCCTCGAGTCAAAGGCGTTGCCGGGATAATGTTCCAACGGCTCCGACTACTTTGCAGGAGGCCTCAACGGGCCGTCGGTCCATTTGCGGACGGCGGGATCGTTCAGCGGGTCGTGTTGGTGCAGACGTAGCGCTCCCGTCCCATCTGGTCCTCGGGTACGACCGTCATCGGCTTGCCGCACACCGGGCACGCCTTCCGGATTGGATAGGCGCCGTCATCGGAATTCCCCTGCTCCCGCAGCTTAGCTCCGCGGATTCAAGCTGATTGCCGAAGGTTGCCTGCGGGCGGCAGGTGCCGGTGTGCATTGGCCGCTTGACGGCGGCGGCCCGCGTGTACTGAATTCAGATGTCGGTGATGTTTGCGGGGGGGTGAGCCATGGACGAGGAGTTCTACAGGCAGCAGGCGTTGCGCGTGCGCGACTTCCCGATGCGGACCGGCGGCTGTTGCCAAATGGCCGATCGCGAGATCTCCCGGTTCCCGCGCAAGGAGCGTCTGCACATGCCAGGGTCTCTGACCGCGCCGGGTCGTCCGAACGCTCGCGATGACGCGCCCGGATGTGTTGCCTTCCGCCATATGCACAGCGTCGGCACCCAGAATAGGAATCTTTCGCGGCTCAATGGCTGGCCTATGCGCCCCCCTGTCAACGCTTCGCCGAAACCCTCGCGGGCCACTGCGCATGACTCGGGGCCGATGTGGATCGCTACTCCTTCATCGTAAGAGACTTGCACTCTCTACTCCTTGCCGGTCTCCCGGCGCTTCGCATATGTTTTCCGCTCTGCCCCCAGCAACGGACATAGAGCGACCATGGCGGCACGTCCGAGTTGTGCCACTTCCGGACTCATGCATCGCAGCAAATCGCGTCCTATTCGATAACCTCGTCGGCGCGAGCGAGGAGCTCGGGCGAGATCGAAATGTTCAGCGCTTTAGCAGCCCTGAGATTGATGAGAAATTCAAACTTTGTTGGCTGTTCAACCGGAAGGTCTGCCGGTTTGGCGCCCCTTAGAATTTTATCCACATAAGTGGCAGCGCGGCGCGATAAATCGGGAATGTTCGCGCCGTATGCGATGAGCCCCCCTATTTCCGCAAATTCCCGAAGGCCGTGGACTGCGGGCAAGTTGTTTTTCGCTGCGAACTCGACAATCTCCTTTCTATGATCAAAGGTGAGTGGATCTTCGATTGAGATCAGACCATCGGGATGTTCGATCTTGACGGAATCAAACGCGGTATCGAAATCATCGGGCTTTCGGACCTCTACCGATTGAAGTGCAATCCGCAAGGTCCGTGCCGCACGCTCCGTTTCGGTAAAGACCTTCGCCGCATAGGGATTAGCGGCGTTCCAAAGAACGGCCACCTTTGAGATGCTCGGCAGAAGCTCCCGGAGCAGTTCAAGCCTCTTCCCACCCAAATCCGAAGCCATCAGGCTCAACCCTGTGATATTGCCGCCCGGATGCGCTAAGCTCGAAACGAGCCCGCTTCCTAGCGGATCGCCCGCAGAGGTCAGAACGATGGGGATTGTCGTGCTTAAGCGCTTTACAGCGAGCGGGGCCAAGGTTCCGGCTGCGACGATTACGTCCACCTTGAGAGCCACCAGCTGTGCGGCCAACTCTGGCAGCCGGTCCAAATGATTGTCTGCGTATCGGTATTCGAAGACAACATTTGTTCCCTCAATCCAGCCCAGTCCGCGTAGGGCGCCGACGAAAGCTTCTTCCAGCTGAGGAGTTGGCCTTCGTTCACCCGCGCTAAAGTAGCCGATATGGTACAGCTTACTTGACTGCTGTGCTCTGATTGCAGCGGGCCGAAGAAGCGCAATGCTAGGCGCCAACACTATGAACTCTCGTCGCCGCATGTGCCCCTCCCTGTTGGGACATACCCCTCGGATCGACAGCTTAGCACTTTGGAAGTGGCTATGTCCGAGTTGGGTCAAAAGCTGAAATGCTCAATGGGAGCATATGTTTTCCGCTCTGCCCCCAACAGCGGACATAGAGCGACCACGGTGGCATGTAATTGTGTCCTCTTCGATCACCTTGCCGGGCGCGCCTGACGAGCAGTGCTGGAACGAGATCAGGCGTCGCCGACGGTTACTTTCCCCGCGTGCTGTCGAACACGCTCAGCACGGCAAGTGTCATGGCCTCAACACCGGTTTCAATGGTCGGAATCGGCACCGGCGCGAATAAGGGCGAGTTGGTTGCCCGGCAATTGCAGGCCGTCGCCCTCGCGGGCCGCGCGGCGACGCCCTCCGGCTCATAGACGCCGGAAGAACATCGAGGGCACGCCAGCCCGCATCTCGGCAGCCAATTTAGCCGCGGTCTTCTCTTAGACCGGACGTAACAGCGGACATCGCGCTTCGTAACCCGCTGCCCCCTATGCCGCCAGGGCAAAAAACCGGAAACCGGCTACCGCGAGGCTGTCGGGAGATACCTGAACCGGCTCGCTAACCGTCTCTGACTCTGCCAACAAAAGGCAGGTCGGACAGTTGAACAGATGCAGATTGGTTGCCGGGACAAATCTAACAAGCTCCGACCGACACCACTGCATCTCGATGCCGCAGGTTGGGCAGGTTGGCGCTTCACGGTCTTCCAGCGAGTGCTTCAGTCTGTCCATCACAACCCTCCCCAGGTCGAGTGATGAAAGCCCCAAGCCCAACAGGCAAAGCCTTAGTCGCAGGTTTGACGAGTTATCTGCTACCTTGTTCACGACTTTTTCTAGGCGTCTTCTAGGCATCACTCGGACTGACCGTCGCCTGTTCCGGGAGGAGGACCCACGGTCTATGCAGCGAAAAGTGCGTAGTGCGGCGGTCATCAACTTCACATAGGCAACACGACTCTTCTTGTTGGCGAATGCTACGGCCGCCGCTCGACGCCGTGCTTGCGCATGTGGCGGATGACTAGCCTTTACGAACAATTAACTTCTGGTCAGGGTCAATCTCTCGTCATTTTGACCCTATGCTAGCCACTTCCGGTCTGCCCCTACGAACGTCGTCAGCGGCTGCCCGCTGGTGCTCGCTCGCGGAGACTCCCCCTCACCCGAATTTCTCGCTGCGCGTAAATCCAACCTCGCCCCGCTTGCGGGGCGAGGTTACTTAAGCTCAGGAGCCCTCGAACTTGAACGACACATTAACCTTGGCGCGATAGGCCTCTACTTTTCCCTTGGCGTCCAGTTGCATATCGAGTTTGACGACCTCTGCGACGCGGAGTTCTCGGAGAGATTTTGCGGCTTGCTCGACCGCGTTGGCGGCGGCCTTTTCCCAGGATTCGTTGCTGGTACCGATCAGTTCAATGACCTTGTAGACGCTCTCGGGCATTTCGTCCTCCCGTTCGGTATGAAGCAGGTGCTCCCTGCCACCGTCCAACCTAGCATCACGATATCGGCGCTGAAAGGACGCTGCCTGATCGCAGGGTGGACCGGGCCAAGCTGCATACCACGGTTTTAATGTCGGCTGTTCCCGCTGCGAGTCATTTTCAACTTCGGCGCGGTCCTGAACAATGACCGCTTTATTTCCTCAACAGGCGACATCGCGCGTGCACTCCTCTTGCCAATTTTCTGAGTGAAGACTTGGCGTTCACGCGCAAAGGTCAAAGTGAACACAACTTTTCTTGTTGGCGAGCGCTACGGCCGCCTCTCGATGCCGTGCTTGCGCACCTAGGAGCGTGTCCGAATAGTCGCTGTTCAATTCTGAGCGAGTCTGATTCAACCTTGGGCTATGAGCAAGTATTTTCGCCCCTGGAATATCGATCAGACGCTGCTTCTGCCGCCGAATGTGCAGGACTTCGTGCCGAAAGGCCATGTCTCGCGGTTTATCGTTGAACTGGTGCGGGAGAGCCTCGATCTCAAGGAGATCACGGGCAGTTATGTGAGCGGGCTTGGGCAGCCGCCGTTTGACCCGCGGATGATGGTGGCGCTTCTGCTGCACGGCTATGCGAGTGGACTTTATTCGTCGCGGCGGATTGCCAGAGCCTGTCGCGAACGGAATGATTTTGTAATGATTGTCGCGCTCGATCCGCCGGATTTTCGCACGATCAGCGACTTCCGCAAGCGGCATTTGAAGGCGCTCGGCGCACTGTTCCTGCAGGTTCTGAAGTTGTGCGAGACGGCAGGGCTGGTCAAACTCGGCCATGTCGCGCTGGATGGCACGAAGATCAAAGCGAACGCGTCGAAACATAAAGCGATGAGTTATGAGCGCATGAAGAAACGCGAGGCGGAATTGAAAGCCGAGGTCGCTCGCATGCTGGCGGCCGCTGAGGCGGCGGATGCTCAGGAGGACGAGACTTTCGGCAAAGACAAGCGCGGCGACGAGCTGCCGGATTGGGCTGGCGACAAGCAGAAGCGGCTGGCCAAGATCCAGCAGGCGATGGCGGCGCTGGAGGCCGACGCCAGGCTGGCCGCGGAGGAAGAGCGTCGCATCGAGGCCGAAAAGGAACAGCAGCGCCAAGCCGAAGGCCGCAAGAAGCCGGGCAAACCGGCGGCGCCGGCATCGGACCAGCCTGATCCCAAGTCGCAACGCAACTTCACCGATCCGGAAAGCCGCATCATGAAGTCGAAGGATGGCTTCGTTCAGGCCTATAATGCACAGGCCGCCGTCGACGCAGGCGCCCAGATCATTGTCGCGCACGAACTGACGCAGTGCGGCAACGATCAGGGCCAGCTGGTGCCCCTGATCGAGGCCATCGAGAACAATCTCGGCCGCAAGCCGGAGCAGGCCTCAGCGGACTCCGGCTACTGCAGCGAATCCAATCTCGAAGCGCTCGAAGCCCACGGCGTCGACGGCTACGTCGCGCCCGGACGCGCCAAGCACCCGACAGCCGCGAACGGAAAAATCGGCGGACCGCTGACCCAACGGATGCGAAAGAAGATCGACGACGGCGGCTTCGAAACACCCTACCGATTGAGAAAGCAAGTGGTCGAACCGGTGTTCGGACAGATCAAACAGGCGCGCGGCTTCCGCCAGTTCCTGTTGCGAGGCCTAGAGAAAGTGCGCGCCGAATGGGCCATGACTGGACGGGCTCCTAGCTGATGAGTAGCCTTTACGAACAATTACGCATCAGATTCTATATTCACCAAAACTTCCCCGGCGATGATTTCGGGGTCTCCAAGATTAAGGTCAAGCAGGCTTGCTTGAACAAACTCCAGTACCTTATCGTTCGCCGCATTGGCGCTCTCGCGGTCCTCGAATATCATCACAGCGACACCGACGCCTTCGCCCCCATCCAGTACATAATAAGATCTGAACCCGTGCGATTCCCTTAGGATCTGACCGACGCCGCTTTTGGCGCGGCGGGCAGCATCCGCAACCGAACGAACTTTGGTGTACTTTCGAACGAACATGTACATAAGGCCACCCATGCGTCTCAGTTCCGGCCCCACGCATCAAAGCATATCGGGCCGCTGCCGGACTAGGGCTTACTTCCGAGATGGGTCATTCGCGTCATCTTAGCCGTCGGCGGACCACTTCCGATCCTCCCCCGGAAACGGACATCATCAGAGCCGGTCGGCATGTCTCAAACGTGCCAAAGGCGGAAGTGGCTCGCCTATTCGATCACCTCATCGGCGGAGCGAGGTTCGACAGGTACGCGGTCGAATCGCCGCGCTTGGTTGACCACCAGCTTAGATCGATATATTTCCTTGCGAGTTAGGCTTGGCCTTCTGGTTGCCGGTGATCCCATGTTGAAATGCTTGCGCATCTACTCGACCCCGGATGGCGAATCCCATTTTGATGAGGTGGAAATCCCAACGACGGCGCGCCCCATATTCGGTGATAAGGTGCCTCCGTTCGCACTCTCGGCTTTATACCCGGCTTCTGATGTCCGCTTTACCCACATTCCGGGGGGGATACGGGAAGTTAGTTGGCATACTGTCCCGGCGAGAACTTTGACCGTCCGTCTTAATGGCTCCGTCGATTACGAGACAAGCGACGGAGAGATCCGCCACGTTTCGGCTGGCAGCTTCGTCTTGATTGAAGACACCTTTGGCAAGGGTCACTTGTCCCGTCACTCACCCGACGACCAGATCGTCCTCTGGATTACTCTGCCGAAAGGCCTCGATCTATCTGCGAAGTAGAACGTGGAAAGCGTCCCCGGAAACGGACATCGTCAGTCCGCCTTGGCATGTGTCAAAGGTGCCGGGAAACCACCTACTGACCCGACGGATGTCCTGCGCGCTTGATTGCGACGATGTCCGGGTTGGGTGTGCGCCGTGACAAGGCGGCGCTTTCCAGTGGGTGCGAGCCCCACCCGGCAACCGCTCCAGCCGGAAGCAATCGGAGCAGTCATGGAGGTAACGAAGTGGCTGAAGCCTTCGATTAGCGTGTCACGAATTGGTGACAGCGCGAGTGTGAACCACTAAGGCACCGCCAGACGAAAGAGGCGGCAACAGATATGTTCTACCTAAAGCCACCGCGCCACATCTCGACTCTACCAAAACCGGAAAAGCTCAATGGGAGTATATGTTTTCCGCTCTGCCCCCAACAACGGACATGCGGCGACTACTGCGGCATGTCCGAGTTGTGCCAACAACAGACATCGCAGATGCGGTCCGAGGGCGCTCGGTCCTCATGGTGAGGTGTCCCTGCAGATCACAGGGGAAATCATGGAATTAGAGTTCTGGCTTCTTCGTCTTACCAGACATTTCAGCTCGTCAGAGCTCCGGTTGCGCAACTTTGACTCATGAATTTTTACAGATCGTTAAACATCCTAATTGTCGCAACCTTAAGAGAGCGGCGCTACGGTGCCGAGCCGAAGTTGAAAAAAACCGGAGTGGTTTCCAGAAGACGAAATTGATCAACAGCAATATTGGCTCACGGTCAATTTTACCGACCGCTGCAATCGGCGGAGATCTTGTCTCATCGTGGCTTATTCCAGAGTCCGACGTTTGAGTGAGGTGTCGCTTGAGTAAGGCCCTGAAGCGTTTCTTCGCGATCGGCTTGTCGAAAGCGATCTTTCGAGAAATAACCGATGCCTTGGTGATTTTCTCGATGTCGTTTCTGACGTATATGTTGATCGCCGAATGGGGCGGACTTTCGATTCTTCGAAACGTCCTCCGCCTTGAGATCGAGACCCCTTCGCCACTATATTTCTGCGGCGTCGCGTTGGTAGTCTATAGCATGCGACGCATTGGCGACCAAAGACGGGAACGCGCAAAGCGGGTTGCCGCCGAACAAGATGCCTATCTGGCGTCTACGCGGGATCCGCTAACTCAATTGCCAAACCGGCGGCAGTTCCAAGTCGAGGTGAGCACTGCACTGAAGAATTCAAAAAGAACAATGAGCGTCCTATTGCTCGGCCTCAATCACTTTAAACAGCTCAATGAAGTATATGGGCACCTAGGGTGCGACGAAGCGCTGTCGCAAATCGGCTCGCGGATACGCGATAGCGCCAATTCAGGCGACGTCTTCGCGCGGATCGGTGACGATGAATTTGCGCTGTGTTTGGCAGGCATGGACCCAGAAAACGCTCTGAGGGTTGCCGGCACGTTGCTCGATGTCGTCAACAAGCCGGTTCAAATCGGAATAGAACATCACAGCGTCAGCGCTAGCATTGGGATTGTGCAGGTAGGCCGTGGCCATACGACCGTCGATGAGCTTCTCCGATGCGCCCACGTCGCGCTTTCGCGGGCGAGAAATGGTAAAGTCGATTGCTGCTTTTTCGATCCAAACATGGATGCACATGTCCGCGCGAGGGCCCTTTTAGAGAAGGATCTGCGCGAGGCGATTGGCGGCTACGGCATTCGGCCCCACTATCAACCCATCGTCGATTTAAGAACGCGGCGGATTGTCGGTTTTGAGAGCTTGGCGCGCTGGCACCATCCGATAAACGGCCTAATCGCCCCAAATACGTTCATTCCGCTTGCGGAAGAGTTGGGCTTGATGAACGTACTGTCTGAGCAATTATTTGGCGATTCTTGCCGCGAAGCGACGAACTGGCCAGAGTACGTTTCCTTGTCGTTCAATTTTTCATCGACGCAACTCAGCGACAAGAATTTTGCGCAAAATGTTCTGACGATCCTCGCCGATACGGGGCTGCCGCCCTATCGCCTTGAGGCTGAAATTACCGAGAGCGCGATTGTCTCGGATTTCGAGGCGACACGTCACGTCATTCGGACCTTGCGTAATGCAGGGGTTCGAATCGTTATTGACGATTTTGGCACCGGATATTCAGGTCTCTCCCAACTATATGAATTGAGGTTCGATAAGCTCAAGGTCGACAAGCGGTTTATCCAGGAGATCGGGAAAAGCTCCGAAAGCGATATCTTCATGCGAGCTATATTCGGTCTCTGCAAAGGTCTCGATCTGTGCGTGACCGCCGAAGGCATTGAAAATATCGCTCAAGCCGATGCTGCATTTGCGTATGGTGCGCACCAGGGCCAGGGATTTTTATTCAGCAAAGCCGTGCCCGCGGATACAGTTCCGCAGTTGCTCATTGGCTTTCCGCAGGCGAAATTCGTTGCGTGACAAAAAACTACACGACGGAAAGTCCGTTACGGGTTATCCACGACGTTCTCGGCCGAGGCGGTGCGCCCTCGCATTTCCGCAGCTCCCCGAAACCGACCAAAATCTCAAGGCTTGGCCCATCGACGCGAGCGGCCAACAACGGGCAAGCGAATGGCCGATCAGATGCCGAGCACACCCTGGTGGGTGCACAGAGGAGATGCTCCGCCGGTATGGATGAAAATAACATCTGTGTCGGGTTGCCATCGCCTCTCCCGAACAAGCACGATCAGGTCAGCCAGTCCCTTGCGAGAGTAGACTAGGTCAACGGTCAAGGCTTCGAGCGCTCCAGCAAACTTGATGGCCCCAATGGTTGCCGCATGCGGCACGCCATAGGCAGGACCAGCGTGCCCGGCGACGACCTCCTCATCGTTCCCATCGAAACGGGTGCTGATCCGGTATGCGCTGGGAGCGCTGTGTCGGCCTGCCGCATCTAACACCGAATTTGCTGGCCGACGGGGGGGCGCGACCTACATGAACTCCATGCGCGTCGACGTTTCAGTGAACTTAAATGGAGGCTGACTCAACGGCAATTGCGTTCTTGCGCGATTTGTAGAGTCTCAAAACGCTCCGAGACGTGTCGATGTTGAGCCGCGCGTACTGTTCCTTCATGTCCTGGAGGTGGCCCGCGGAGATGCGGTGATCCGTTGCACCAAGAAATAGCAGCGCCATCGCGGTCTCCCAGCCGAAGTCGAGGGCTTTGGCCAGGATCAGTGTCAGTTCTCCGCCGGTATCAACTAACGCTCGCTCTACTACCTCGACGGGTAGCGAACATAACAGGGATACTCCTACCGTGGCTTCTTCAATCTTATAACCTCGGGCGCATTCCAGAACGCAGTTCTCATTCAGTCTACCGTATTGATGCTGGGTAGTTACGACCCTCTTTGCAGTAAAATAGTCCTTCGATGCCGGACCGAACTTGGAATGCAGCGCGCCCGCGACATCGGCCACCGAGTTCTGAATCTGGTCCACTAACTCAGGACGCACTCGCTCAAGCTTCCGTCTCACGTCGTCCGAAGCCTTTGCGATCAGCTGATGGAACATATGTCTCGGAATTTCCCTCCGAAGACCGAGGTGTTCGGCGAGAATCGAATCGCCCTCAGACCGCCTAATCATGTGCAAGAAGCCGAAATCCGAGATGCGAGCGCCATTGTTCGCCGCAACCGAGCGCACAACCTCCCGATTGCCGCGCGTCACAAGTTCGTCGGTCACCATGACAGGAACAAGACTTCGTTTGGCGATCGCCAGAAGGTGCGCTTGGCTCTTTGTTCTAGCATTGGCAACTAGAGTCTTGGCATCGATTCGCTCCGAGTGCCGAAGCACCGGGCCCGCGACATCAATCGAATCATCGAAGGCAAGTGTTTTGACGACGTTGATCGGCGCTTTGTCGGTATGCGCCAATCTCTTGGCGAGTTCACCTCGGGCTGCCAGCTCAATTTCGGCCGCTAGTCGCCCGATCACTTCACCAAAAGTCCAGATCTGATCTTCAGTGTACCGGCCAGCTATCAATAGATCTGTCACATGCCACAACGCGCGTGCACAACTTTCGGGAGATCCCCGCAAAATGGCTTCATTTATTTCCTGCAATAATGATCTGGCTTCAGTCATCGGGCAAACCCTCCAACGTCACCACCACTGTCCAGCACTCATCAATAAGCATAGATTTTTAAAGACACCGTCGCGGTTTCATTCGAATTTGAATCCAACTGCTACCATGCGTTAACTTAGAAATTTGCCTGCTCTCCTGGGACGGCAGCGGGGTCGGGCCAACGTCCGGTAATGGGATGGTCCGGCCGTGCTCCTGCCCTGCCAGCAAGCGAAGCTGGCAAGGGGCGCCAAAGACAAGGAGCACGCCATGTCTCAGATACCCAATACCGCGATCGCCGTGATCGGCATCGATATCGGCAAGAACTCGTTCCACGTTGTGGGCCACGATGCGCGCGGCGCCATCGCACTGCGGCAGAAGTGGTCGCGTGGCCAAGTGGAAGCGCGGCTCGCCAACCTGCCACCGTGCTTAATCGGTATGGAGGCCTGCGTCGGCGCGCATCATCTCAGTCGCAAGCTCCAAATGCTCGGCCACGACGCCCGGCTGATGCCGGCCAAATATGTCCGCCCCTATAGCAAGGGACAGAAGAACGACTTCAATGATGCCGAAGCGATTGCCGAAGCCGTGCAGCGCCCGACGATGAAGTTCGTGGCGACCAAGACCGCGGAGCAACTTGATCTGCAGGCACTGCATCGGGTGCGCGAGCGGCTGGTCGGTCAGCGTACCGGCGTCATCAATCAGATCCGTGCGTTCCTGCTGGAGCGGGGCATCGCCGTGCGGCAAGGCCTGCGTTCGCTGCGGTCCGAGTTGCCGGGTATCCTCGCGACGCGCACCGATGTCCTCGCGCCTCGCATGTTGCGCATCATCGAGGACCTGGCAGGCGACTGGCGCCGGCTGGATCAGCGCATCGATGGCCTATCCGGCGAGATCGAAGCCCTGGCCCGTCAGGATCAGGCATGTTCGCGCCTGATGACGGTGCCCGGCATCGGGCCGATCATTTCGAGCGCCATGGTGGCCGCGATCGGCACTGGAGACGTATTCTCCAAAGGCCGCGACTTCGGCGCCTGGCTCGGACTGGTGCCCAAGCAGATCTCGACGGGAGACCGCACGATCCTCGGCAAAATCTCCAGGCGCGGCAATCGCTACCTGCGCGTTCTGTTCGTGCAGGCGGCATGGGTTGTGCTGGTCAGGATAAAGGACTGGGAACGTTACGGGCTCAAATCCTGGATCGAAGCCGCCAAGAGGCGGTTACACCACAACGTGCTCGCGATCGCGCTCGCCAACAAGCTTGCCCGCATCGCCTGGGCGGTGCTGGCCAAAGGACGCGCCTTCGAGCTGACAAGGACCGACGATGCAGGCGTCCGATCCGCTTGATCCTCGCGCCGTGCTCGGCGCGGTCAAGGCGCAGCCTGGCAACGCCGGCGCCCGCCGCAAGCCAAGCGCGACGGCCGGCCTTGACCGCCCCTGCGCGCGACGCGATCGACGTTCTGCGGGCCGGGACGAAGGAACGGCCCTTGGCTCGAACAAAGGAACTACGCGATACGAGGAGCAAGCGATGACGTAACCCTATCAACAGTTTCCAGCCGAGGTCTGCGAGAGGATGAGACGAGATGGAGGTTCGGTCTTCCGAGCGCGTGCGAACACTGGTGACCCAAATGGCCCAATCGAGGCCTGTCCGGTAATGAGAACGCACGCGCGCTGATATCCATGATGGCCCGGAGCACCACATGCTCCAATCAGAGGCCGGATACATTGATGCAAGACCGCCGCCGCCAATTCGACGAAATCTTCTTGCAACGCGCGGCCGGACCATACATTCGGGTCAATCGCGTCGTTTTTGACTGCTCGCGGATCACTTCCGGTCCACCCCGCAGAACGGACATCGTCAGAGCCGGTCGGCATGTCTCAAAAGTGCCATAACCGGACTCATGCACCGTTGGTGTGGGCCCGAGTCGAGTCCGTCTATTTTGATTTCGCGGGCCTTTCTCTCGGTTTGATCGTACTGCCTTTGTCCAGTCGGGTCATTGGTCGGGAGATTTCACGCTCCTCTTTCAAGCTTTCGGATTGCGCTCTCGGCGAGAGCTGGATCACGGTACAGATAGTTGGCATCCAAGGTCTCGACCACGATCCACGCTCCATCCTGTCGCTTTGCTGGCGTTGCGTACCAGCGCTTCGTGCTGCTTGTGGTCGTCGTCGGATATTTTACTTGTAGTAACCGACACCGCATCCTAGCTCGCCAACTTTCGTGACGAAGCTGATTTTTGGAAACAGCGGCTCTGTGGTGCCGGGCTTGGGAAACATATACGGCTTGATTTCGGTGATTTGGCCTTCCGGTTTCTGCGCGGCGGCATAAATCGCTTCGCCGTAGGCTTCGCCCTTATTGTCTTTGAGCGTGCGAACATCAATGCCAGCCTTGACCGCTTTCGGCGTCGCGAGCGTCTTGGCGTCTGAGATTCGGAAACAGAACGGATAAAGATCGCGATCGAGGAATCCATCCTCGCCCTTAGTGAACTTGATGATGGCCACGACTTGATCCGCTTTGACCGCCGCGATGGCCTTGTCGAGCATCGCGCGCGCCTCTTGTTCTGTGCCGCCTTGCTGTGCGAGCGCAGCGCCCGAGAACGCGAGAACCGCCACTGTCGTCAATGGTACGCGCATGGTCTTCTCCTTGCTTGGTTGAACCTTCGATTGGCCGCGCCATTCTGTGCCCAGGATAGGCGAATTTCAACAACGTCAAATACGTTGCTTACCTATCGTCCCCTCGGCGCGGCGAAGTCCGAAATGGGTCAAAAACGGAAGTGGCCGCGCTAGAACGGCATGTGCGTTGTACCCTCAAGAGCAGACATCGTCAGGCCATCCCGGCATGTCCGTTTCGTGCCAACAGCCGACAGCAACCGTGGCCTTGCATAGGGTACCGACTCTGACAGTGTCTCCCGATATACCACTTCCCCCTACGCCCGGCTCTCCCTCGGCGAGTCTCGATCAGCCTCGCCCTCCGAGTATCTAAGGAGTCTGCGAGAAGTCGAAGGCGTTCAGCAGGTTGTTCGCAGCGGCGTCTCGACTGCCCAGAGGCGCCAAGTCCCAGCGGGTTTCGATGAACTTCAAGATCGAAGTGGTCTCATACGTCGTGTTATCGACGAAGCGGCGTTTGGCATAGGGCGAGATGATGATTGCCGGAACGCGAACCCCCGGACCCCAACGATCGCCCCGTGGCGGCACCACGTGATCCCAACGCCCGCCGGCTTCGTCGTATGTGATGATGATCACGCTGTCCTTCCAAACGGCACTGGCTTGCACCGCCTTGACCAGATCTGCCACGTACTGCTGACCTCGCAGCAAGTCCGCATAACCCATGTGTTCGTTGTAAGCGCCGATTGGCTTGACAAAGGCCACGGCCGGCAGGTTGCCTATTCGCAGCGCGGCAAGGAACTCCTCGATGTCCTTCAGGTGCTCGGCTCGTGCGGCCGTACCTTCCGCGTACGGGGCGAAGTAATTGAATGGTTGATGATGAAATTGAAAGAGCGCATCGGGATGGCCGGCAACCGCGTCATTCCAGCCGCCCGAGTACCAGGCCCAGGAAATCCTCTTCGCGCTCAGCCGATCCCCGATCGTCGACATCGTCAGCAGCGGCATCAGCTGGGCGGGATCCTTGATGGTCGCGGGATACGGTCGGTTCGTTGAATAGACCGTATGGACCACGTAGCCGTCCGGAGTGACTGACCCATTCTTCACCACGACGCCCCGCGCGTCGAGTTGGATCACCAAATTCGCCGGTGCGTTCTGCCAGACCGGGGTGCAGGCGCAGACCAACCAAAAATGGTTGAACAGCGAGCCGTCAAACGCCGAGTGGAAGAAATGATCAGCCAAAACATATTGCTGAGCCAGGCGGCCAACGGGCAAGTCGGTCGCGTCATAGTAACTCATCGCCAACCCGCCATTCTCGCTCCATGCAACGAACCCGTCCATTCGGCCGCCGTTGATTTGTCGCTCCTGCTGGAGGGCGCGATTCACGATGTCGCCGGTCTTCTGGTCAGGTGGAACGTACCGGGCGGCATCATACGGCGCGACCGGCAGGTCTGCCGGAAACCGCGGATCGAGGATGGGCGGATTCTTCGACGTATCGAGCGGCTGTGGAAGTGTTGTGTACGGCGTTCCGTCCTTCTTCATCTGCTTGATTCGCTCACCCGCGTTGGCGATGCCCTCCGCGCCAGGAAACCTCCCGTACAGACCGTCGAAGCTCCAATTCTCCTGATAGATCACGATGACGTGCTGGATTTTCTTAAGTCCAGCCGGTTGGGCAACCACTCCGGCGCAAGGCCACGTGATCGAGATTGCACACAGAAGCGGAGCTGCAAAGCGGACGGCCGATGCCCGATGCGGCGAACTAGCGAGCGCGAAGTTCGGGATGAGCATGTCGAGTCTCCATGGCTGAAACTGGCGTTGTTGCTGTGCTTGCCTCCACGCTGTCATGCACTTATTGCCCGGCATTCCCCAGATAACTCCCAAACTGGCCTGAATAGTAGCGTTTTTTGCATTCCTTGGGAGCTGCGACGGCGGGAGTGACTCCAGGCCAATGTCACCAGAGTCAGTGCAGATCAACACTGATCGACGACTATCTCCGACGGCCAAGGATGTCCGTTCACGGTCAAAAGCTGTCCTCAGGCAAACGCTGCCGGCGAGTCCGTTCATTCCTCGACATCGGACATTCGGCGGCTGCGGCAGCAAGTCTGTTTGGTGCACGAGAAGCGGACCTAGTGGCCACTCTGCTGGTGGCCCATGACGGAGCGTTCTGGTCTGCGTCCTACAGAAGGTTCCTTCCTTCGCTAGTGACCTGGCCGCGTGTTTAGCGCGCAGCACGTCTTCGCCCCACTCCTTTTCCGGGTTTTGTTTGGAATGGGCGGCCTTCAAGGCGATGCGATTGGAGCCAGTCCTCCAACAGGCCGTGGCGCGCAGCATCGTCGAGATCGGCCCGGAAATGCGCGACGCGTCCCGCTTCCTCGGCGCTGATCTGCCTTCCATCCAGGATGTTCACGGTATCAGCCTCGAGGATGTGGAAGCCGTCACCGTGACCCTTGTCGGTGTAGACGACGGCGCAGGCGCCAGTAGCCGAGGTCGACGACGTTCCGGAACAGGCCCCCGGAGCCATTGCTTCCCACAGCATGCGTTCCGATGTTACTATATTGACCGGTCCATTTATGCGCATGTCAGGAGGATGTCATGGCAGGCAGAGACTGGTCCATCGAAGGACGCTACGTCGAATACTGCAGTTGCGACATGGGTTGCCCCTGCGAGTCCATGGCGCCCCCGACCAACGGATACTGCACCGGTGCAGTCGCCTTCCAGGTCGACAAGGGGCGCTGCGAGGGCGTCTCTCTGGACGGGATCAAGGTCGTGGCCACCTTTTTTTTTCCGCGGGCGATCCACCACGGCGGAGGCCATTTGCAGCCAATCCTCGAAGACACGATCACCGACCAACAGAAGGACGCCATCTTCTACATTCTGAGCGGTCAGGATCAGCCGGTCGGCACAATGTTCCAGATCTTCAGCGTGATCGTCGAAAAACTGCACGATCCGATCTTCACCAAGATCGAATTTGACTGGGACATCAAGAAGCGCATAACCCGCATCGAGGTGCCGGAGCTGCTTCGCGCGCGAAGCGAGCCCATTCGGAACCCAGTCACAGACACCGAACACCGTATGATTAGTGTCCTGCCAGACGGCTGGGTCTTTCACGAGGCGGAAGGCGCAGCAGGCTACGCGAAAAGCGTCGGCGAACTGAAATTCGATCTCAACCAGAGCCATAGCTCGCTTGCATATGTTGCCTGGGGGCCGAATGGCTTGAGGTACGACCTGAGTGAGTCCCGGAAGCGCTTTCCGCTGAACTGATCTGAATCATCGTTGCGAGCGCCGCAGCTTCAAGCTGCCCCGCGTCGATCGAGCACGGCCATCCGCGGGTTGCGGCCGTAGGTCGAGCGCAGCTCCGAAAGCGCCTGCGTGAACTCGTACAGCAAGGCCTTTGCCTCAGTATCGGTTTCGCCGTATCCCATCAGTACGCCGATGATGCGCCGCACGCGCTCGCGCTGTTGCGCGCGTGCCGCGAGGGGCCAAGTACCGCCGCCCCGACGAGACCGGCAATAAACTCGCGAAACTCCCGCCGTCTTAATTGATCGGATTGCATACGGTCCCCCTAGCAGCCAGGGCCGAACTGCAGAATATCGGATCAGTGCGCATCAGTCAGCGGCTCCAGAAGCCGTTTCAAAACCGCTAGGTCGTGGTTCACGGCGTCCGACTTCCGAAATGGGTCAGAACCGGAAGTAACCCCGTTCGGCCGCCACACCAGAGTGGGGACACGAGTTAAGCCGCGGCAATCAGGCCCAGCATAGACCGCGTATCCCGTACGTCGCAAAATGCTTGCGCCATCGCGGATAGAGTACCGCTGTGCTCTGCGTCGGTCAGGGTCGCATTGGCATCCGTGATGAAGAACACTTTGTAATTCATCATCATCGCATCCCTCGCCGTGGCCTCGCAGCAAACCTGAGACAACGTGCCCGAAATGATGAGCGTATCGATGCAGCGCTCCTGCAAGAGGGCGTGTAGATCCGACGAACCCGGGACAAACGCACCGAAGCGTCGCTTGATCACAAGCAAATCCTCTTTCGCCACATCCAGCTCCGGCCAGAGCGCGTGGCCCGGGTTGCCCGGCGTGAAGGCCTCAGTCATCCGGGCACGGTCCGCGCAGAAGTGATCGAAATACACCGGCCAGGTGCGGACCGCCTCCGCATCCGCCGTGTGCTGTGTATAGACCACGATCCCGCACGCAGAACGCAGGGCGACGCTGATCCGGTTGACATTGGCAACGATGGTTCGGGCCATCGGCGTTTCCAAGACCTGTCCGGGTGCCATGAAGCCATTTTGCAAATCGACGACAATGTGCGCGGTCCGGCGCGGAACGATGCGGTCAAATACTGAGACAGCGCCACGGCGGCGCGTGATGCGTTCGCGGACTTCGTCGAGGATACCGGCTTGATGCATAGTTCGCTCCTCCCTAGGAAACGCTCCACCTCTCTTGTCCACAGTATCAGAGTTTACGCAGACCCGTCTGTAATGACTAGGAGGCTGGAGGTTCGTCCGGGGTCAATGTCCGTTCAGGGTCAAAAGCGCCAGTTTGCACCTCTGCCAGCCACTTCCGGTCTACCCCGATCAACGGACATCATCAGACCAGCCCGTTTGGTCCGGTTGGTGCCACGAGCGGAAGTCGCCAACGTCATGCGATCACCTTGTCGGCGCGCGCATCTATTTCATCTATGGGACAGCAACACTGGCTTGATCAGCATCGTCGCTGGTGACAGATGCTACGCGATCGGGGATCGTTGGGCACATTGGCAACGCACTGGACGCCTCATTGAGGCGGTGCGTCCCATGGTAGGGTAGGCACGGCTGCGTTCGAGCGCCGCTCGACGCACTACCCCAAACCGGATACCGCGTTCAGGGCCTTTGCGCCGTGGTCGCCCAGCCGCCGATAGGGAGGGAAAGCCCATGTCATTCCGCATATTCGCTCTTGCTGGTGCCACCGCTGTGCTACTTGCCGTCCCACTTCCAACTGAACTCTCGGCGCAACCGGGCATCGAAGTTGGTCCGGGTGGTGTTCGCGTCGTCCCCGAGGGGGATGACAGGCGTGACTCCGGACGCCGTGACGAACGTGAACGCCGCGACGAAGGTGAGTACCGCGACAGACGTGAGCACCGCGGCGAAGGTGAGTATCGCGACAGACGTGATCACCGCGACGAAGGTGAGGACCGCGGCGAAGTCGAGCGCCGCGGCGATCGTGAGCGGTGAGCGCCGCGGCTAAAAGACCGTGACCATCCGCGAGCCGCTGCCCGGTGTCGTCGAGAACATGCGCCGCGAATGTGATCAAGCGTGGAGTTGGATCGGGGGGCGACCGTACAGAAGCTCGGATCCCGGTGCGGTCGATCAGCGGCCGCGCGGCTTGATCGCTGCTTCGAGGCGATCCGCGAAGGCTGTGTCCCTGCGCGAATACGAGATGAAGATCGATCCATTCCCCGATTCCGCTCTCTCCTCAATTGAGTATTGCGAAGTCGGGATCGCCGAGCGATCACCAGTCAGGCCGTTTTCCGGCCAGCAAAGTACCCGTACACAAAAAGAACGATGATCGCGCCGACCACCGCGCCGATCAAACCGGCTCCTTCGTCCGGTCCGTACCAGCCGAGCATTTGTCCGAGGAAGCTGGCTACGAAAGCGCCAACGATGCCGAGGATGGTAGTGAGGATGAACCCTTGCGGCTCATTGGGTCCCGGCATGATGAACTTAGCGATAACGCCCGCGATAAACCCGATGATGATCGTCCAGATGATGCCCATCTCGCGTTCCTCCATGGTTTAAGGGTTTAAGCGTTCTGACCGGGAAGCCGGCCGTCCGGCGTGTATTTGTCGACGGCGGCCGGCAATTCGCGCGAAAGCCTGGCGAGAAGCTCGTCCTGCGAAAGGCCGGTTTGCTTCTCCAGGGCTGCCAGGACATCCGCCCCAATCGCCTGTTTGAGTTGAGGTGGAGCAATCTCCTTGTTGGGACCGTTATTGACCCACGACTGAGCAACCTCTCCCTGACCGCTCTGCTTGAATCGCTCGAGCAATTCACCAAGACCGCCGCCCAGAAGACCGCCCACGGCGCCCTTACCACCCAAGTTACCGAGCACGCCGCCCAAACCCGGTTGCGTGCCGCTGCCGGGCTTGTCTCCGGTTGCTCCTGCGCCCTTGAGCATCTCGGCGATTTTGTCGCGGTTTTGGTAGCCCGCAATCGCGAGCAATCCCAAAAGTGCTGTCATCGATGGCATTTTGCTGGCCATTTTAACTCTCCTCGGCTGGCTGCTTACGGTTGTCATCCTCACTTCAGTTGCACGCTGACGGCCGATATCTTGCCTTCGAACGCGTAAGGCCGGCGGTCGAAATAATCCAGCAAAGTCGGCGAGCCCAGATCGATGCCGACCTCGAAGGTCTCGCGCGGTGAAGGCGCCAGGTACGGTGGCTTCACGGTAGTGCGGGCAGCTTCCCCGCGCAATTGCGAGCCCTCGCCCTAGGCTATTTATTTTTCCCACATTACCGCTATGGGCTTGTCTTTGGGGTCGGCGCGACCTTCGGCAAGTTGCCTCACCAAAAGCCGCGTTCACATCGGCTGCTGTCGAAGCGCCGAACCGGCGGGAGGTAATCTCGGCAATTTGCTGCAACGAGCGCTCGGCATCGTCTGACGTGCTCGCGACTGTGCGCGGATTTCGGCGTTGCCTGACTGGCGATCCCGGCCAACGCGCAACCCGTATCCGGATAGCGGGTAGCAGTTGCGATTGGCCCTTTATGTGCGGCCGGTGTCTTGGGTCAAAAACGGTCCTGACGGCCCCGAAACGCCACTTCCGGTCTACCCCGATCAACGGACATCATCCGACCGGCTTGGCTGGTCCGTTTCGTGCCAGAAGGAGACTCATGCGCCGCAGCGGCTTGCTGTCTCGTTCGCAGTGAACTCTTCGTGGTTACACCGTGGTCCCATTCAACGGAAGTTATCGCCAACCGGCCGGAAGCTTCCGATAGTTTATTGAAGATTCAGGCGGTTAACTGGTGCCGCAAACAGGACTCGAACCTGTGACCCCGTCATTACGAAGCGCCGTCTGCTGAGCGTGCGCCGCGAGCGGCCATGCCGCAGCTGCGCCAATGAGCGTGATTAACTCGCGCCGTCTCATTGAGCCTCCGCACGGGAAATTCAACGTCAATGTTCAAAGACTAGCACTTTGCGGCGAGGCGGCGTGTCAGTTTAAGATTTGCCCCCGCACCTCGATTAACCCCACCCACTCGCACCTGCAAAAGCCGTGCTCCGCACCTTGAACCTGTCGCAAGCGTCAGGGTGCCGAAATGAAAACTCTAGCCCTTGAGGGAGTTAGGGACCTTGCCCCCGTTTTCTGCCAGCTTGATCATCACCTGCTTGTGCAACCAGATATTCATGGTGGCCAAGTCGTTTGTGTCACCGGTGTAATGCAGTTCTTTTGCGAGGTCTTTGCGCGCCGAGAGGCTGCTGTCGAGATCAAGCAGCTTCATCAAGTCTACGATCGACCTCCGCCAATCGAGCTTTTCCTTTTTCTGGCGTGTAAGTTCGGTGAGAACGGCATCGACATCGACCTGAGGCTGTGCTGCGCCTGGTGCAGCCGGGGTGTTTGCCGTGTCCGAAGCCGCAGTACCTGCGCTTGTAGATGCAGGACCGGATGTCGCGCCCGCAGTTGAAGGCGCCGGGCCGGAAGTCTTACCAGAGGCGGGGGGCGCGGCTTGCGTCGTTTGGGCTTTGGCGTGCCCAAAGATTGAAGACATGATGTTTCCGAAGATGCTCATGATGACTCCCTTCTTCCTTGCAGCAACTACGATGCTCTGCACACTCTATGCCGAAGCGCTTTTCCCAAGATTCAAATTAGATGCTTTACAGCCCAGCATGTTCCGCGAAGTATCGGAGCTGTTGCGTGCGAAACGTGTCACAGCTCGCGACATCGCCTGATTTCAATCCGGTCATGAAGCAACGCGTGCGCTGCGCCGATGAGCCATGGGTGAACGCGTCTGGCACGACGTAGCCCCGTGCTTGTCGCTGCGATCGATCGTCACCGATCGCCGAAGCTGTCTGCTCTGCAAGGCTGCTTCAGATAGCGGACGCGCAAATCGGCGCGGTCATTTCCTGTTGTTGGTGGACGAGCCATCGCTCACCGCCCCTCGCGCGAGGCGTCCCAGCAGCAATGATGCTTTCAGACATCATTGTGCCGCTATCGGCTGAACCGCAAGCGATCTGTTTTCGTCGAAGGGTATTATAATACTCAGCCCACGGTAACTAGCCGTAGTGCGTTGATCGGGAGATCGCCGGGCCCCGTGCCAGCAAGGATTTTCGCGACATAGGCGCCCGCATGGCGAAAGCCGTTCACGAGGTCGCTGGAATAGGTCATCAGCAGGCCGGCGCGTCTCCATTCCGGGTATACGCCGACCGTCGGCTTTGCCGACGCGGCAACCACCCGCTGACTAGTTCCGGTCTACCAAAATAAGCAGACAATTTCAGAGCCGGTCGGCACGTCTCAAATGTGTGCCAATGACAGACATCCGATGCTGCGCCAAGTTTGTCGTCTTGTTACAATCGAGCAAGGTTATATAATGTGTGCCTTTCTTTGGAGGACCTGCCAATGACGCTGGCCTCGCGCACCGAACGGTACATGCAGGGAAAGGCGGCCCGCCATAAGACGCCGCGTGAAGCGCATGCGGACCTGAAGGGATCGATGTCGCGCAATGCGGTTGCACTCCTGGCCGAGAGCGATCGGGATCGGGTCCCGGAGCTCGTGCCGGAACGCTATGCACGCATGATGCTCAACCCGTTCGCGTTCCTGCGTGGCGCCGCGGCTGTGATGGCGACAGACTTGGCCGCCCAGCCAATGGCCGGAATACCGGTGCAGGCAGGCGGCGACAGCCACCTGATGAACTTCGGCGCCTTCGTTACTCCCGAAGACAATATCTTGTTCGACGTGAACGATTTTGATGAGACGCTGCCTGGCGTCGATTTCACCGTCGATCTGAAGCGTCTCGCAGCGAGCGTAGCGGTAGCGGCATTGGCCGCAGGCACAAACAAGAAACAGGCCCGTGCGGTCGCGGCTGCGACCGTCAAGGCCTATCGGACGCACATTTCCGCACTCGCCAAGCTGTCGCCGCTGGAAATCTGGCACAGCCGGATCGACCTCGAACAGGAGGTCAAGCAGATCGGCAACAGCGATCTGCGGCGCAAGGTCGCTGGCGTGATCGCTAAGGCGCGGGGTGAGGGCCTGTCGAAGGACGATAATTTCCCGCATCTGGTCAGCGGCGATAATCCGAAGATCGTCGATAAGCCCCCTACCATTTTCCACCTCGATCCCAAGGCCGATGCGCGACACCGGCTTGCTGTCGAGCGCGTGTTCGCTGCCTATCGTAAGGGCCTCAAACCGGATCGACTGCGGTTGCTCGACCGTTTCACAATGAAGGATCTCGCCTTCAAGGCGGTGGGCGTCGGATCCGTCGGCACATTCTGCTGCGTGGCATTGTTCATGACCGACGACAACGAGCCGTTGTTCTTGCAGGTCAAACAAGCGCAGCGCTCGGTTTTGGAACGGCTAGGCGGCAAGCTTGCCTACAAAGGAAACCAGGGCCGCCGGGTTGTGGAGGGCCAGCAGATCATGCAGGCCGCCAGCGACATCTTCCTCGGTTCTACGCAGGATGACGCGACCGGTCGTCAATTCTATGTTCGGACGCTGAAAAACCGCAGGCTTGGCGCCGTCAGCGAAATCAGCGAAGGCGAGGCACTCTCGGACTATGCCCAGCTATGCGGTCGCATCCTCGCGCGTGCCCATGCACGCTCCGGCGAATCTTCCGCGATCGCTGGCTACACCGGCAAGAGCGATGTACTCGACGATGCGATCGCTTCGTTCGCGATGGCCTATGCCGACCAGACTAGCCTCGATTATGCCGCGCTTGTGAAGGCGAAGCACCCGACAAAATCGGCCAAGACGATCACGGTCAAGACGGCAAAGGCCGCCTAGATCTCAAGCTGGGCGGAACTTCGATCTGCCTTATTTCTGTCCCCGCCTATTTGCGGTTCCGGCGTTGGGTCGGTTGGGACGCGCTCCTAGAATCCTGGTTGAGTAGACTCGTTGTGCGCAAGCTCTCCGTGTTGTGATTAGACAGGCCGGAGATTTGGGGATGCACATTACATTTAATCGCAATGGGAAGGGTTCGATTGGCAAGTAGCGCAAATCTGTTGGCGGAGACGTTCGACCCGAGAGATTAGCCACACCTGCATAACCCCGAGCCAAAATTTCTGATGCAGCAGTTGGTAGACAACGCGGCTGGCGTGACTAAGCCGCAGCATCGGAGCTAACGAAATAATTCATCTCACAACCAAAATGGAGAGATCGCCATGGCAGCCAATCTCGTCTCTGTTGTGATGCAATTCCTGACCCCTGACATGATCGCAAAGATCGCTTCTGCCTTGGGCCTTGACCGCAGCGTCGCGCAAAAGGCAATTGGAGGCGCCGTCCCCGCACTGCTTGCGAGTCTGGCGGACGTGGCCTCCACTCCCAATGGGGCACGCCAACTCTCCAGCACGTTGGCGCAGCAAGAACCTGGGTCGCTCGACAGTCTCAAAAGCCTCATCGGCGGTTCAGGTCAGAACGCGCTCGCGGAAACCGGATCGAGCATGCTGTCGGGTCTGTTCGGCGGCGGAGCGCTGGATACGATGGCACAGTCGATCGGCAAGTTCGCTGGGGTCGACGCGGGCTCCGCCAAGTCGATATTGGGTATGCTTGGCCCGGTGGTGCTCGGCGCTTTGGGTCAACAGCAGCGCAGCGCGGGTCTCGATGCAAGCGGGCTGGCGTCCCTTCTCGGCTCGCAAAAGGATCAGATCGCCGCGGCGATTCCGACCGGCCTGGCCGATCAGTTGAGCACTGCCGGCCTTATCAACAAAGCAGCGGGAACCCTGCGCAGCGGTACCGCGGCAGCTTCGGCCGCTGGGAGCCGAATTGCCGGCGCCTCGGAGCGGACAGTTGCCGGGGCTAGTCGGGCAGCTTACGCCACAACCAGCGCGGCATCGTCGCAGTGGCCCTATTGGTTAGCCGCCCTGGTCGTATTGGGTGGACTTGCCTGGTATGCCCTCGGGCGCCAGGCCGGTGAAACGGTTGCCGAGTTGCCGCGTCCCGCCGCAACGCAGCCCGCGACCGGAACCGTGGGTATGGCCCCGTCAGATCTGACGATTGGAGGGGTGAATCTGGCGAACCAGGTCAACTCATCCGTCGGCGCCTTGAGATCCGTACTGCCAACCATCACGGACGCCGATTCCGCCCAGGCGGCCCTGCCAAAAGTTCGGGAAGCAACAGCGCAATTGGACGAAGTCAGCAACCTCGCGGCAAAGCTAACCCCTGAAGGGAAAAGCGCACTGGCTAAGGGTCTGTTAAGAAATAACTTAGTCACTTTTTTGGGCGCTTCCTGTTCGGAGCTATTGTGTAGTTCCACTCCCCATGAAAGTCATGAGGAAACATGTTGACGGTGGCGAGTTGCGCATCGGAGACTTTGAGTCCCTTGGGATATTTCTTTTCGTCGAGTTCAGCACGCACGGTCAGGCCCGTCTCGGTTGTCGTAGCGGCAATGAGCTCGACGATTGTGCGAAAACTGCGCAGGGGTTTGCCGCGCCAGTTGATGCTGATGAAAGAAAAAAGCCGGTGCTCGATTTTGTTCCACTTACTGGTTCCAGGCGGCAAGTGGCACACCGTGATCGGAAACTTTAGCTCGTCAGCCAGCTTCTGGAGTTCAATCTTCCACAGACGGACGCGATAGCCATTCGACCCACCGCCGTCAGCGGTCACCAACAGACCCTTGGGTTTCGGATAACGTTTCTTTCCCATGGCCTTCCACCAGCGGCGGATGGCGTTAACCGCAAAGGCGGCGGTGTCGTGATCCGTTCCCACGCTGACCCAGCCGGTATTGTTGTTGATGTCATAAACGCCGTACGGCACCGCGCGTTTCAACTTGGGATCAATGAAGTCATGTACATTGACCTCTTCGGGTGTGCCTTTGGGTCTCCATTCGCGGCCCGCATTCTTGAAATTGCCGACCAACTCCTTCTTTTTCGTATCGACCGAGATGACCGGCTGGCCGTCCGTCAAAAAACTGCTAGCCTTTTTGTTGATGTATTCGAACTGACCATTCCGGTCCATATGCTCGCTTCCTTCGTGGGATTTTCGGTTGGCCTGTAAGCTATAGTGCAGCTTGTGCAGGCAATCCCCAACGACCGTATAGCTGATCTCGTGCCCTTTGCCTTTCAGCTCCACGCATAGCTTCCGCAGGCTGAGCGACGTCCACAATTGCCGCCGCATCGGGTCACCTCGCGTCGCCGGTTCGAGCAGCGACTTAAGGTCGGAAAGCAGTGTTGGATCCTCGGTTATCCTCGATTTACGTCCGCCACCCTGCCGGCGTATCCGGTCATTCCCGACTGAGGCACGATCTTGGAGATCTTCAAGCCCTCGATATATTGTCCGCCGGGCCAGCCCCGTCGCCTCAGCCACGGCGCTCACGCCGCCGTGTCCAATCATACGTGCTTCCGAAGCCGCCCAGCGCCGTCGGCTCCGCTCATCCAGCAAAGGCGCCATCGCCTTCCAACGTTTCCGAAGAGTTCTGATGTCAGAAGCGCTTATCACGCGACGATTCTATCGCCGCTGATTCTCTTCAGGGAATCCTCAAGCGACAATTCTTACAGAGCGTGATAAAATTGACTCAGTTATTTCCTAACGCGCCCTAAGTTGATTGCGGCAGCGACGCCGACGATCAACCAGATGTGTGACAAGGTGCTGGCCACTCCGGGTGTTGGAGGCATAGCCAAGCCGGCAATCGATGAGCTTCGTGGAAGACTCGATACACTCTCACGGGCCTGACGTCCGGACGTGCGCCGTCCGCTTAGGGCAGACGGCGCAATGGTGACGTGTTGGCACAGCCGGGCGTTAGGCGCGCGCTGGCGCTTCGATTTGCGACCGAGCAAGGATCTCGAGTGCGCACGGCATTTGATCGGTTTTCCACCGGAAAAGACGAAAGCGGCACGGAAGGTGGAGGCCCAGGCACCTGTGACCAAGCCGATCGACCTTGCTGCTTTTCGCAGTGAAATCGACGACCGGATCGCTCGATCCGATGTCCGAGTCGGGTCTTGGCCGTGTAAAAACACCCTTCTCAGGGAAGTCGGTGAGAAGCCAGGACCGGTCTCAGGCCACGATCGCAGCCATCAGCGGTTTGGTCCCGACGATGTTCATGACCCGTGTCAGATTATAGGCAAGGACCGAGAGAGCCATCTCGGCGACTACTTTTGGAAGCGTTTTGGTGAGGAAGTGTGTCGCTCCCATGCGGGCCTTCATCGTGCCGAACGGATGCTCGACCGTCTCGCGACGCTGGCGCATGGCTTGTGGGTTTGCATCAAGGCGCTGCTGCACAGCTTCGAGCAGATGCTCATGCTCCCATCGCGGAATCCGTCGCTCTGGCCCTGTCGTGCACTGCGATTTAAGCGAACAATCTTGACAGGCTGTGGTCCAGTAGCGTCGTAGCCGCTTGCCGTCCTCCTCGCTCGTAAAGCGATATGGCAGTTGCTCCCGGCGGGACAGCGATAGGCGTCCTCCTCTGGCAGATAGACAAAGTCCTGCTTGCCGAAGCGGCCGTCTGACTTGGCACCCGACGTCTGCGGCTTGGGCAGAGTTACCGTGATGCCGGCCTCGTGGCACGCGAGGATCTCCAGGCTGCTGAAGTAGCCGCGATCGGCGACGGCTTCGAGCGTCTCGGTCTTGAGAACAGCCTTGGCCTGCTTGGCCATATTGGCCAGTTGAGCCCGATCTGAGCCGCTGTTCGTTACCTCATGCGTCACAATCAGATGGTGCTCGGTATCCACGGCGACCTGCACGTTGTAGCCGACGACGCCGGAACCACGCCCGCTCGTCGCCATCGAACGGCTGTCGGGATCGGTCAGTGAGATTTGCTGGTCAGGCGAAGCAAGCATCTGCTTCTCGTAAGCGGCAAGCTTGCCCATTTCCTCCTTCAGCTTCGTCAGTTTCTCGGTAAGCCTCGTCACCTTCGCGGCCAGTGCCTCCGTCGGCTCCTGCCGGTCGGCCGTGTCAAGTTGGCTCAGATAGCGCGCGACGCTCTCCTCCAGCTGGGCACGCCGCCGTTCCACCTTCGCCCGCGTGAAGTTCTTGTCGCGGTTGTTCACGGCCTTGAACTTGCTGCCATCGATGGAAACGCTCGCCGTCGCGAGGAGGCCCATCTCGCGGCAGAGTTCGACGAAGCGAGCACATACCTTGCGAAGCGCCAGGCCATTGTCTTTGCGGAAGTCTGCGATTGTCTTGTGATCAGGAGCGAGCCGACCCAGCAGCCACATGACTTCGACATTGCGTCCGGCCTCGCGTTCGAGCCGCCGGCTCGACTGCACCCGGTTCAAATAGCCGTAAATGTAAAGCTTGAGGAGAACCGAGGGATGGTACGATGGCCGACCAGTCGCCGCCGGTTCCACCCCCTCAAAGCTCATCTCAGCCAAATTGAGCGCATCGACAAACACGTCGATCACCCGAACAGGATTACTCTCGTTAATGAAATCATCGAGGCATTCGGGCAATAGCGTCCATTGCCCACGATCCGCCTCTTCAACGAAGCGCCTCATCAATTCCCCCCGCAGAATCACGAGAGAATCATAACAGCGGCACAAGCGTTTTCACACAGCCAGGGTCAAAAGCTGAAAAGCTCAATGCGAAGTGCGGTAGGGACGGTCATTGCTGACCGCCCACCGGGTCGCCGGAGGCGGTCGCCCGCCCCCGGCTCCCACAGAACGTGGCGTGCGGATTTCCCGCACCACGCTCTTCGGCAGTTGGTTCACAGCTTTCACTGCTATCTGTTCAAGTTTCGTTTCCATGGTCAGCTGATCTTCTCTCTGAGTAGAAGGCCGTAACTCCCGTTGCATGGAGCCCATGTCGCCCAAGAACAATTCAACTACCGCTGACCGCTTCCCCATGTAGCCGGCTCTCCCGACCGCAGAGTACTATCAGTCAGTCTGACTTCCACCCGGTCATCAGACCCTTCTCACCTCTTCGGCTTGGCAGGTCCTACAGACTTGCGCCTGAACCGGATGGATCTCCCTTGTTCGCGTTGCTTCCTTTGGTTGCATGCTGGCGGTACGAACCCCGGGAGCATCTCAGGCCGCTCGCTATAGCGCGGGCTGCGATTCCGCCTTCCCCTTTGCGGGATAGGGTCGGCTACTCCGATCACGATCGATTTCGGGGCTATGTTCCCGTTCACTGTCGTTCCGGCCTGCAACCTCTCTGTCTACGCTTCGCAACGGCCGTTACCGGACGCCACGCAAGACTCGGTTCGCGGCTGCTCGCTAGGCTTTGCCGCGGCCGTCATCGCAGACGGCAGACTTCAACGCGCTTGCAAGGCGCAACCCGCCCAGATCCGTGCGTGCAGAATTCCCGCACACGGCTCCCACCTTGGGTGAGTGACGGCGAACTTGCCGTATGCGCTCCAGCGCTTGTGACACGCATTTTCGGCACTGTGTCCGAAGCGTGCTTTGCTGGCTCGCATTCCCCTTGGCCCCCGCCCTTGGCTCCACCGGCTCCGCAGTGGCCGAAAACCACCTTGTTCGTCGGCTTCTCAGCTACTATGGCGGAGTCTGACTTCTCGCGACCGTGCATCATCGGCTACGGCTCCTCGCCTTCCCGATGCGGACCGGCGGCTGTTGCCAAACGGCCGATCGCGAGATCTCCCGGTTCCCGCGCAAGGAGCGTCTGCACATGCCAGGGTCTCTGACCACGCCGGGTCGTCCGAACGCTCGCGATGACGCGCCCGGATGTGTTGCCTTCCGCCATATGCACGGCGTCGGCACCCAGAATAGGAATCTTTCGCGGCTCAATGGCTGGCCTATGCGCCCCCCTGTCAACGCTTCGCCGAAACCCTCGCGGGCCACTGCGCATGACTCGGGGCCGATGTGGATCGCTACTCCTTCATCGTAAGAGACTTGCACTCTCTACTCCTTGCCGGTCTCCCGGCGCTTCGCATATGTTTTCCGCTCTGCCCCCAACAACGGACATAGAGCGACCACGGCGGTATGTCCGAGTTGTGCCAGAACCGGAAGTCATCCGCTGCATTGGTCGGCACGTATCGAAGGTGCCAAATACCAGCATTGAGCAGCACAAATTGCATCAGTCAGTTGTAATATCCTATGTCTACGGCCAACAACTCCCGCTTTTCCTTCGGCAATTCTTTTAGCCATTGCGGCCAGATTTCCGGCGGCGGGCTTACCGGATCGTCGGTCAATTGAAGGACGACTCGTTTGAGTTCGACGCCCGGTCCAAGGCTCGCGGCAAGATCGTAAGGCGAGACGCCCACAAGATTGCGGGGCGGGTTACCAAAGCGCGAAGCGTGCATAGGTAAATCATTGATATCCCGGACGCGAAGAAGCGTCGGCAAAACAGCAAAAGGAACCTCGCGCGACCCGGATTGACCGAGCAACTCGGCAAGCGCGGCCTTCCTCTCGCTATGGAAGCTGCTGCTGCTGCTAATGATTAGTCTTGTCAGTTTGTAGGCTACGAAGGGCATGCATCCGATATCGCTATAGCCACAGCGCATCAGATCGTTTCTTTCTTTCTGTTGCACCGGTGTACGGGTCGGATCTGAGAATGACAGAAACAACAACCCCTTTTCGCCGAGGTCGACGGTTGGGGCATAGCCTGACCCTCTCACATTGGGGTGAGCATCCGAGAAGAGATCCTCCATAGGGTACGCAACCTCAATGACGCTCGATCCGGTCTTAATCCGATCGTCATCTTGCACCTCGACGGTGAGCCGGTATCGGACATTAACGGGATGGATTCTGATCCAGATTAAAGCGATCGAAGCGATCAGTAACCCCGTGAAGATTCCGAGCGCGGTAAGGCAACCGTTTTTCATTCGGTGTTCTTGTTTCGGAGGAAGTTTTCTCTACGGCTTTGGCTGCGATATCGACCCGACCTGCATCACTCGCTTGTAAGACCGATTGGCGTCAACTATCTACCCGGCGAATGCTAAGTTTTGAATAAGCGCGAGTTCCGCTAATGGGATGGTCCGGCCGTGCTCCTGCCCCGCCAGCAAGCAAAGCTGGCAAGGGGCGCCAAAGACAAGGAGCACGCCATGTCTCAGATACCCAATACCGCGATCGCCGTGATCGGCATCGATATCGGCAAGAACTCGTTCCACGTCGTGGGCCACGATGCGCGCGGCGCCATCGTGCTGCGGCAAAAGTGGTCGCGTGGCCAAGTGGAAGCGCGGCTCGCCAATATACCACCTTGCCTGATCGGCATGGAAGCCTGCGTCGGCGCCCATCACCTGAGCCGCAAACTCGCGTCGCTTGGTCACGACGCCAGGTTGATGCCGGCCAAATATGTCCGCCCCTATAGCAAGGGACAGAAGAACGACTTCAATGATGCCGAAGCGATTGCCGAAGCCGTGCAGCGCCCGACGATGAAGTTCGTGGCGACCAAGACCGCGGAGCAACTGGATCTGCAGGCACTGCATCGGGTGCGCGAGCGGCTGGTCTCGCAACGCACCGGCATCATCAACCAGATTCGCGCCTTCATGCTGGAACGCGGGATCGCCGTACGTCAGGGGATCGGCTTCCTGCGCAAGGAGCTGCCCACCATCCTTGCAACGCGCACCGATGCCCTGTCGCCCCGCATGTTGCATGTCATCGAGGAGTTGGCAGGCGACTGGCGCCGGCTGGATCAGCGTATCGATGGCCTCTCCGGCGAGATCGAAGCCCTGGCCCGTCAGGATCAGGCATGTTCGCGCCTGATGACGGTGCCCGGCATCGGGCCGATCATTTCGAGCGCCATGGTGGCCGCGATCGGCACTGGAGACGTATTCTCCAAAGGCCGCGACTTCGGCGCCTGGCTCGGACTGGTGCCCAAGCAGATCTCGACGGGAGACCGCACGATCCTCGGCAAAATCTCGAGGCGCGGCAATCGCTACCTGCGCGTTCTGTTCGTGCAGGCGGCATGGGTTGTGCTGGTCAGGATAAAGGACTGGGAACGTTACGGGCTCAAATCCTGGATCGAAGCCGCCAAGAGGCGGTTGCACCACAACGTGCTGGCGATCGCGCTCGCCAACAAGCTTGCCCGGATCGCCTGGGCGGTGCTGGCCAAAGGACGCGCCTTCGAGCTGACGAGGACCGACGATGCAGGCGTCCGACCCGCGTGATCCTCGCGCCGTGCTCGGCGCGGTCAAGGCGCGGCCTGGCAACGCCGGCGCCCGCCGCAAGCCAAGCACGACGGCCGGCCTTGACCGCCCCTGCGCGCGACGCGATCGACGCTCTGCGGGCCGGGACGAAGGAACGGCCCTTGGCTCGAACAAAGGAACTACGCGATACGAGGAGCAAGCGATGACGTAACCCTATCAACAGTTTCCAGCCGAGGTCTGCGAGAGGATGAGACGAGATGGAGGTTCGGTCTTCCGAGCGCGTGCGAACACTGGTGACCCAAATGGCCCAATCGAGGCCTGTCCGTTAATGAGAACGCACGCGCGCTGATATCCATGATGGCCCGGAGCACCACATGATCCAATCAGAGGCCGGATACATTGATGCAAGACCGCCGCCGCCAATTCGACGAAATCTTCTTGCAACGCGCGGCCGGACCATACATTGGGTCAAAAACGGAAGTCGCGGCCTTGCGGCGGGATGTCTGCTTTGCCCCGGTGAGCGGACATCGTCAGGCTGTCTCGTCATGTCCGAAAACCTGCACAATAAGCGACACTGGGGGGCTCACTCGATCACCTCGTCGACCGCACCCGACGAGGTGCAGATCGAAGAATCCGTGCTCACCAAGGGTAAGGAATTTTTTGATCCAGAATGTAGGGAATTCAATCGAACAAGAATATGTTAATAACTGCTTCGCACCCAGCGAGGTTCGCCATGAGTGAGGACGAGTCTGAGGAGGGATCGCTTCAAACCATCGCTATATTCTGCGGGATTGGATTGCTGCTCACGTTATGGGCCATTGAGTTGGATCGATATTCCGCTGTGGAGTGGTTCTAAAGAATTAGCGATCCACGGTTTTGCAGCGCAACAATGCGCCACGCATATTGCGTCATGGTGCAGCGCACATCCCTTGCATGCTGGCATTTCGGATACCAGAATGCAGCGACTATCCCCAATGTCGGGTGGCTTAAGGGAGGAACTGATGACTGATGCAGTCCGTGGGGCAGCTCCGCAAATAACCCGCGTTAACGATGCTTATCGGTGGATGCAACTGGCCGTTGGCGTGGGCGCAATGGTCATGATTGCGAACTACCAATACGGCTGGACGTTTTTTGTCCCCGACATTCAAAAGAAATTTGGATGGGATCGCGCCTCCATCCAATGGGCTTTTACACTCTTCGTTCTGTTTGAAACGTGGCTCGTCCCTATCGAGGGTTGGTTTGTCGATAGATACGGTCCGCGACTTGTAGTTTTAATTGGCGGCGTTCTTTGTGCGGTTGGATGGGCTATCGATTCTTACACGACAAGTCTAAGTGGGCTGTATTTCGGAATGGCTATTGCGGGTATTGGTGCGGGCGCAGTTTACGGAACGTGCGTTGGCAATGCTCTCAAATGGTTTCCTGATAAGCGGGGCTTGGCTGCGGGACTTACTGCAGCAGGTTTTGGAGCCGGTTCAGCACTTACGGTGGCGCCAATACAAGCCATGATTAAAGGTTCTGGTTTCCAGAGTACGTTTCTCTATTTCGGCCTTGGGCAAGGCATCATCATCGTCATCCTTTCAATATTTCTCGTAGCTCCAAAAGCGGGCCAAGTGCCGGGCATCGTCCAGAACGCGGCCATCTTTCAAAGTCGGCGTAACTACGGGCCAATGGAAGTCATTCGCCAGCCAGTGTTCTGGCTAATGTATCTTATGTTCGTACTCGTGGGGGCGGGTGGTTTGATGATTACGGCAAATCTCAAACCGATCGCGGGCGATTGGAAAATCGACGCTATACCAGTCACCCTTATGGCTATGACAATGACTACCGTGACTTTCGCGGCAACTATTGACCGCATCCTCAATGGTTTGACCCGACCGTTCTTCGGCTGGGTTTCCGATCAGATCGGTCGGGAAAATACAATGTTCATCGCCTTTGGCGCCGAAGGCATAGGCATATTCGCACTCTATTTATGGGGACATGATCCGGTTTGGTTTGTTCTCCTCTCGGGAATTGTGTTTTTCGCCTGGGGCGAGATTTATTCACTGTTCCCGTCGACTTGCACCGACACCTTCGGAGCAAAATTTGCGACGACAAACGCGGGTCTGCTTTATACAGCCAAAGGAACTGCTTCGCTTCTGGTTCCTGTCGCGAACTATATGCAGCAATCCTCCGGGGGCTGGGATAGTGTATTTCTGATAGCGGCCGGAGCAAATATTGCTGCTTCCCTCCTTGCCTTGGTGGTTCTCAAGCCTTGGCGAAGATTAGTGAGAAACGCAGACGCGCTGGCCGATAGGCAAAAACCCGGAGTGGAATTCGCCTGAATTAGGAAGCGCTTGCGTTATCCCGCGTCGAGATCGCGCGCATCACCCTGCGGTCTCGGTCATCTCCTTTCCGCCTTTAGCGTGCTGATCCGCACGCGAAATTTTCCTATTTCCTTAAGTGCGGTGTGCCGTGCCGGTCCGGACGGGATCTTCCTAGCAGTCTGCAATAACTTCGCGCACATTTCTTCCAGTTCCCGCAATGACCCTTTTTCCGCGATTCTTGTATCATCCGTTTTCGAGATCATTTGCCTTCACCGTCATCTCCATCTCGACACCAAGCCGCCTTAGCTTCTGCGCTCTATGCTGTGCGGCCTGTACCGTTCTCTTAAGCGTCGCGGCAATCAACGGCCAAGAGGTCTGAGAATTGAGTAGCTCGACGAGCATCAGGACACCGCATCGCACGGCGCACAATTTAGCATATCGGAAGGGGTTGGGTATGGGCTCCGGTGACCGGCTGATTTCCGAGATGGGTCAAACCCGGACCTCGGAACGGGCCGGCGCTATGTCCACTCTTCCCCCAACAGCCGACATTCTGATGCTGCTTCGGCATGTCCGTTTGGTGCCATAACCGGAAATGATTTACGCTTTCAGCGGTTCGAGAATTGGAGTAATCTTTAGGTTGCAGGAGGGCTGCCAAGAACCTCCATGCTGGCTTTTTTGCATGTGGTCGCGGACGCTTTGCTTTGCTGCATCATGCAAGGCGCGCACACCTGATTATTGGTTTTGACCAGTTTACGTCAGGAGAGATCGAATGGTTCAGATCTCGCGCCGGAGACATCTCACTATAGCATTGAATATCATCCTGTCGGCCCTGACACTCTCCGTGTCGCCGAGCTCGCAGGCTTTCGCCGCCGGCAAGACCATCACCGCGGTGATGCATTCCGACCTGCGGGTGATCGATCCCGGCTTTACCACCGCCTACATCACCCGCGACCATGGCTACATGGTCTACGACACGCTGCTGGCGACTGACGCCAACTTCAAGATCCAGCCGCAGATGGCGGATTGGAAGGTCAGCGATGACAAGCTCACCTACACTTTCACGTTGCGCGACGGCCTGAAGTGGCATGACGGCACGCCGGTGACGGCGGAAGATTGCGTGGCCTCCCTGAAGCGCTGGGGCAAGAACGACAATATGGGCCAGAAGCTGATGGACTTCACCGCCAGCATCGAGCACATCGACGCCAAGAGCTTCGCGCTGAAACTGAAAGAGCCCTACGGCCTGGTGCTGGAATCGATCGGCAAGCCGTCGTCCTATGTTCCGTTCATGATGCCCAAGCGGTTGGCGGAGACGCCTCCCGGCCAGCAGATCAAGGAACAGATCGGGTCCGGCCCCTTCAAGTTCGTGCAGGCTGAATTCCAGCCCGGCGTGAAGGCGGTCTATGAAAAGAACACCGACTACGTGCCGCGCAAGGAGCCGGCGAGCTGGACCGCCGGCGGCAAGGTGGTGAAGGTCGATCGCGTCGAATGGATCACCATGCCGGACGCGCAGACCGCCGTGAACGCGCTGCAGTCGGGCGATATCGACTTCATGGAAGCTCCGCCATTCGAGTTGCTGCCGAATCTTGAGGGCAACTCCGATCTTAAGGTGGAGGCTCTGAACAAGTTCGGCTTCCAGAACCTTGGGCGGATGAACTTCCTGCTGTCACCCTTCGACAACGTCAAGGTCCGTCGCGCGGCGCTGCTCGCGCTCAACCAGAAGGATGTGCTCGACGCGCAGGTCGGTAATCCCCAGTATTACGAGTTTTGCGGCGCATTCTTCGTCTGCAACACGCCGCTTGCAAGCGACGTTGGCGCGGGTGACCTGATCAAGGGCGGCAACATCGAGGCGGCGAAAAAGGCGCTTGCCGAATCCGGTTATGACGGCACGCCGATTGTCATCATGGCGCCCGGCGATGTGGTGGTGCTGAAGGCGCCGCCGATTGTCGCCGCCCAGTTGCTTCGGCAGGCCGGTTTCAAGGTCGACCTGCAGGCGACCGATTGGCAGACGGTGGTGAGCCGCCGTACCAGCCAGAAGCCGACCAGCGAAGGCGGCTGGAACATGTTCTTCACCGTTTGGGTCGCCGCCGACGTGATGAATCCGATCGTCAATTTTTCGATCGGCGGGCGCGGCAAGAACGGCGGCTGGTTCGGCTGGGCGGACGATCCCAAGATCGAGGAGCTGAAGGACAAGTTCGTGCGCGCCTCCTCGCTTGAGGAGCAGAAGAAGATTGCCGAAGAGATCCAGAAGGAAGCCTACGACCAGGTGATCTACATCCCGCTCGGGCAATTTACCGGGAAAGCCGCCTGGCGGAGATCGCTTTCCGGCGTACTCGACGGCCCGGCCACGCCGGTATTCTGGAATATTGATAAGCCGGAGTAAGAGATTCAACCCTTGATAGGGAGACTATCATGAAAGTCAAACTATTACTCGCGATAATGGCGGCAGCTCTCGGCTTTGCGTCGGCATGCCCGGCTCAATCACAGGATCTAGCCTCTCAGATTGTTGGGGTATGGAAGTACGTAAGTGTCAACAATAAAGAAGTAGCGACGGGTAAAATGACATATCCCCTTGGTGAAAAGCCAATCGGCTATATCGTCTACACCAAGGGCGGACGAGTTATTTTTACCGTTGTCGGAGACAAACGTCCGCAGCCCGCAGGTTCTGGTGCTACGGACGCTGAACGTGTTAGCTTGTTCAACACGCTGTCTGCCGGTAGCGGAACCTACAAGATCGAAGGTAACACGGGTATGGTGACCTATGACTCTTCATGGCACCAACTTTGGACTGGAACCACTCAGAAGCGCACCTATGCGATCTCGGGAAACAAACTGACGATCACTTCGGCTCCAACCAAGCTTGCCGACGGCAAAGAAATCATTTTTGAGGTTGTCCTGGAGCGGGTGGAGTAACAACCTATCGTGTGTAGACGACGCCTCGCGTGCGAGTGCGTCGTCCTATTCGCGGGGGCTACAGACTGCGCAGCTAACGAAGCCCAATCGTAGTATTGTCGCCGGTTTGCCGCATGTCTCTTATGAGTCATTTTCGACCGAGTCAGCGGGCTTTGCCTGCCAGTTGATGTCCGCTTCACTCCAAGTGCGACTGAAGCGCTGCTGTGCCCTAACGCTCAAAACGAGTCTTTTTAAGCCAATTCGGAGTCGAGCCTGCAACTCGCTACCACGGAACGCAGGACAGTGCCTGGTACCCGCGACCCTGAAGGTAAGTATCCCCCGGCAGAGCCGGGGGCTTTAGGAATTTGGCCGCTCGAAGCGGCGGTCAGGGTCGCTGACGCGACCCTACATTCGTTGGCCACCTGAAGGTGGCCGATCAACGCCACAGATTCATTTGCTCCAAGCGGCTGTCCTCTTGCTCCTGGTTTCTGATGTACTCCCGTATCACCGCTTCATCTCGACCGATGGTCGAGACGAAGTACCCTCTCGCCCAGAAATGCTGCCCCACAAAATTGCGCTTCTTCTCTCCGTATACCCGGGCCAAATGGATCGCGCTCTTGCCCTTGATAAACCCGACCACCTGTGAGACCGCATATTTCGGCGGAATCGAAATCATCATGTGAACGTACGATCCGGCTTTCCTTTTGCTGCGCCAGCTTGCGGAACACCTCCCCGAGGTGCCGTCTCAACTCCCCGTAAAGTGTCTTCCCGCGGCACTTCGGAATGAAAACGACATGATATTTGCACACCCACTTGCTGTGGCTTAGGCTCTCGTACTCGTCCATCGTCAAGCTTCCTTTCGTGTGCGTGGTGGCTCACGATCAGAAGTTTCGGCGATGGGCGACCGCCGTAAATGCCAAACTTATGCTGCCTCCCCGGCAGAGCCGGGGGGTCTCCCGGTTATGCTAGAATTCCGCCGGGGCCTCGGATTGAGGCGGATGGTCTTGCGAGGTTTGCGTTCAAGCCGATTGAAGACAGTCCGTCGTCCCCCACTGGCTTGCACTTGCAGGTCATCGACCCCGCCCACTGTCCGTGAACGTCCAGTCCGGCATAGGAGCCGAGTCGAGCGTTAGTCGCGTTAGTGCCGGACCTATAACCCAGCCACGAGTTTGAATCTCTTCGGGCGCACAACCTTTCCGCCATTCAGCGATCGCGACAGCGTTTGCTGTAACGGCGGCAGTAGCTGATGGCCGGCTGTGAGATTGACTGCACTCTGTCGTAAAGGCGTAAGATCTGAAGTTGGAAGGTGGACCGCTATTAGGGCAACGGTAGAGGCCCCCGCCGCGACCGGGCGGCGGGCCTCGAATTTTATTTGCGGGCGCGCGCCTGCTCAGGACGGCGCGATACGCCCGTGCGCGGCGTTATGAGCCGGGCGTTTTGACGACGAATTTCCCGTCATAAAGGCCAGCTCCCTTGAACGCGGTCGGCACGCTTTCGAAACTGCCCGTGCCCGTGGCGTTTGCGTAGGCGCCCGTGCCTGAAAGGATCGTATATTCGCCCTTCGCCCGGCCTTCTTTGGCCGAGCCAGCATAACGCGCCGTGATCGAGGATCCGTCTTCGAAAGTGTAGGTGCTGTAGCCGTAAATGGGTCCCGAGCCTTTGAGCAAGTCAGCGGAAGCCACGAAGTCCTTCACGGCAGTGCGGCCGTCCTTGAAGAAGGCCACGCCGAACATTTTGCCAGACCCGACCACTTGGCCTTCGATATTTGCTGCCTCTGTTACCTTGTAATCGATCGGCTTGGTGACGAGCTTGAACTCGAGCACCTGCTCTCCAGCTAGAGCGGTCGACGCCGCAATGACCAGCGCCACGCCAGAAAGGAAAACGGCGAGAGACTTAGGCATAAGCTCCTCCTGCGTTTGCTGAAATTTACGAATGCGTGCCGCAGCGGGCTGTACACTCTGCCTGAGATTTCTGTTGCGACACGGCAGAGAGCCCGAGCGATGCCCCGCCAGCGGCTGAAGTTTTGGAAACCCAGCATGCAGGCTTGGGCATGACTATTGGTCAAACCGATGGAAAAAAGGTTCAGGACTTGATCAGGTCCGCTTGTATCGGGGAGTGCCGATCCTCGCGGGCCGTTCACCGGGGCAGCGGTGACGCCCGCTAATGGGATGGTCCGGCCGTGCTCCTGCCCCGCCAGCAAGCGAAGCTGGCAAGGGGCGCCAAAGACAAGGAGCACGCCATGTCTCAGACACCCAATACCGCGATCGCCGTGATCGGCATCGATATCGGCAAGAACTCGTTCCACGCCGTGGGCCACGATGCGCGCGGCGCCATCGTGCTGCGGCAAAAATGGTCGCGTGGCCAAGTGGAAGCGCGGCTCGCCAATATACCGCCCTGCCTGATCGGCATGGAAGCCTGCGTCGGCGCCCATCACCTGAGCCGCAAACTCGCATCGCTTGGTCACGATGCCAGGTTGATGCCGGCCAAATATGTCCGCCCCTATAGCAAGGGACAGAAGAACGACTTCAATGATGCCGAAGCGATTGCCGAAGCCGTGCAGCGCCCGACGATGAAGTTCGTGGCGACCAAGACCGCGGAGCAACTGGATCTGCAGGCGCTGCATCGGGTGCGCGAGCGGCTGGTGTCGCAACGCACCGGCATCATCAACCAGATTCGCGCCTTCATGCTGGAACGCGGGATCGCCGTGCGCCAGGGGATCGGCTTCCTGCGCACGGAACTGCCCACCATCCTTGCAACGCGCACCGATGCCCTGTCGCCCCGCATGTTGCGTGTCATCGAGGAGTTGGCAGGCGACTGGCGCCGGCTGGATCAGCGCATCGATGGCCTCTCCGGCGAGATCGAAGCCCTGGCCCGTCAAGATCAGGCATGTTCGCGCCTGATGACGGTGCCCGGCATCGGGCCGATCATTTCGAGCGCCATGGTGGCCGCGATCGGCACTGGAGACGTATTCTCCAAAGGCCGCGACTTCGGCGCCTGGCTCGGACTGGTGCCCAAGCAGATCTCGACGGGAGACCGCACGATCCTCGGCAAAATCTCCAGGCGCGGCAATCGCTACCTGCGCGTTCTGTTCGTGCAGGCGGCATGGGTTGTGCTGGTCAGGATAAAGGACTGGGAACGTTACGGGCTCAAATCCTGGATCGAAGCCGCCAAGAGGCGGTTGCACCACAACGTGCTGGCGATCGCGCTCGCCAACAAGCTTGCCCGGATCGCCTGGGCGGTGCCGGCCAAAGGACGCGCCTTCGAGCTGACGAGGACCGACGATGCAGGCGTCCGATCCGCGTGATCCTCGCGCCGTGCTCGGCGCGGTCAAGGCGCAGCCTGGCAACGCCGGCGCCCGCCGCAAGCCAAGCGCGACGGCCGGCCTTGACCGCCCCTGCGCGCGACGCGATCGACGTTCTGCGGGCCGGGACGAAGGAACGGCCCTTGGCTCGAACAAAGGAACTGCGCGACATGAGGAGCAAGCGATGACGTAACCCTATCAACAGTTTCCAGCCGAGGTCTGCGAGAGGATGAGACGAGATGGAGGTTCGGTCTTCCGAGCGCGTGCGAACACTGGTGACCCAAATGGCCCAATCGAGGCCTGTCCGCTAATGAGAACGCACGCGCGCTGATATCCATGATGGCCCGGAGCACCACATGCTCCAATCAGAGGCCGGATACATTGATGCAAGACCGCCGCCGCCAATTCGACGAAATCTTCTTGCAACGCGCGGCCGGACCATACATTGGGTCAATCGCGTCGTCCCGGCCGTGCACCAATCAGTTCCGGTCTACCCCGATTAACAGACATTCCCAGACGCAGTCGGCATGTCTCAAAGGTGCCAATTCCGGACATTGGCCAATAGCGCCGTGCAGCGCCGCCCATCGGCGGCTCTTATTGCTTGCCGGCTTGTCCGCCAGGGGTCGACTCCCGGTGCTAATTCGACCGGCCACGGCTTACGGTCCGGCGCCGCGGAGTGATGTTTCCACCAGTCGGCCAGGGTAGCGAGGGAAGTCGCCGCTCCGGGGCCTACGACGCTGGCTCCGTTCGCAGCGCGCTTACCGCAGATCTGATCATC
The DNA here is from genome assembly GCA_900129675.1 of Bradyrhizobium erythrophlei. Classification (GTDB taxonomy): domain Bacteria; phylum Pseudomonadota; class Alphaproteobacteria; order Rhizobiales; family Xanthobacteraceae; genus Bradyrhizobium; species Bradyrhizobium erythrophlei_A. Next base: position 8,204,651 of record FSRD01000001.1, read on the forward strand.
GCGACGATTTCGACCTCGGCATCGCTGTCCTGAGATTGAGCTAGCTAACGACCGCGCCTGGCCCACCTCCGGCGCGAGCGGGCCCCGAGTGAAGCTCTCGTGTCCTTTCCCCCGTGCACATCCGGGGCCTCTTCCACTCAACTTCATTAGCGGGCTGCGCATCTTTCGGCGGGGGTAGGTCAGAGAGACGTCCATATCGCTCAATTGCACTCGCGTCGTGCCGGCATTGGCGAAGGTGATCGCTAGCATTAGACTGTGGTCGAGGCGCCCTACGACTTCGGGCTAGTGAGATCGGACGATCTCGTCGGGCAGATGGTGGGTAGGAAAGGCACCACATTCTGGAACTCTGATTTCGAATTAGAGGCCGGCGAACTCGAAATTGCCGCCCATCGCGGGCTTTCGACGTGAGGCGAATATGTTCATGGAAAGGTCAGCGGCCGGATTACAGGCGCATGAGCTTGTACTCTCGAATCTTTCGCCCAGCGTCGCTCAAAGGCGGTTCGCGCTTGGCGTTGTGCTAGTGCTGCTCGTTGTCTTTGTCATCGTGGCAGGCCCGCTCTCGGGCCTGCCACTGAGGCGGGTTGACGCCTTTATACCCGCCTACGGCACTGCGATTTTCGTCATCGACTCTATCACCGCAGCCCTGCTCTTCGCGCAGTTTTCCGTCCTACGCTCGCATGCGCTCCTCGCACTGGCGAATGGCTATTTCCTGACGGCGCTCATCGCAATTCCTTGGACGCTCACATTTCCAGGCGTATTGGCGCCGGAGGGCGGCCTTGGCGGCGGCCTCCAGAGTACGGTTTGGCTCTATGTCCTATCGCACGTGGGCTTCGCCCTGTTCGCGATCGTCTATATACTGCTGAAGGATGCCGATCCGATGGAGTGGCTGTCGCCACGCTCCATTCGTGCGAGGGTCCTTACGACTGTCGGATCAGTTACTGCGCTCGTCTGTTGCGCAACAGTTTTCGTTACAGCAGGCCATGCGCTCCTCCCGCGCATCATGCTCGACACGGCGGAGGTTTCCTATCTCTGGTACTACGCGATCGGACCGATGGCGGCATTATTCGTCGTCGCGCTTGTCTTGCTATGGCTGCGGCACCGCTCGGTGCTCGATCTCTGGCTGATGTTGGTCTTGTTCGCATACATCATCGAGATCGCCCTCACCGCCTTTCCTATCCCGTACCGCTTTAGCGTCGGCTGGTATGCCGGGCGAATTTACGGCGTGCTTTCCGGCAGCTTTGTGCTGCTCATCCTGATGAAAGAAGTGACGATGCTATACGGTGAACTGCTGCGCGCAGTCCTTGCCCAACGCCGCGAGCGCGAGGTGCGTCTGCTGACGGGGGACGCGGTCGCAGCCACCGTTGCGCACGAGATCAAGCAGCCATTGTCGGCGATGATTATGAACGCCAGTACGAGCCTGCGCTGGCTTGATCGCGCGACGCCCAACATCGATCAGGCCAAAGCCGCATTACAGGCAATCGTGAACAACGGGCGCCGTGCGGACGCGGTGATCGAGAATATTCGGACGCTCTTCAAGAGGGATGCGCGAATCCGGACCTCGCTCGACGTCAACAATCTGATCCGCGAAGCTCTGGCGCTCGTGCGCGACGACCTGCAGACGCATCGGGTAGCGGTTCAAACCGACTACAACCAATCGCTCCCACCGATAGAGGGCAACCAGGTTCAGCTGCAGCAGGTGCTCGTGAATTTGATCACGAACGCGATCGATTCAATGGCCACTGAAGATGGGGACCGGGTACTTTCCTTAAGGTCTAAAGTCTACGACTCCGGCAGTCTGATGGTGTCGGTGGAGGACGTGGGGAAGGGTGTCGAGCCGAGCGCTATCGATCTGATATTCAAACCGCAGTTTACGACCAAGGTGCACGGGATGGGGATGGGGCTGTCGATTTGCCGGTCGATCATCGAGGCCCATGGGGGGCGGTTGTGGGTGACCGCCAATCTGCCCCGAGGTGCCATTTTTCACTTCACGCTGCCCGCCCACCGGGAGCACTAGCATGCGCAGTGCTACTCTTGAAAGATGCAGGAGGCCGAATTGCCTACGGAGACTCTGATCTCGATCATCGATGATGATGAGGACTTTCGCGAGGCTATAGCGCGTCTGATGAAATCGCGGGAGTTCACGGTCGATGCTTTCCCATCCGCGCTGGCTTTTTTGTCCTGCCCGAATATTCGCAATACCTCCTGCCTGATCGTGGACGCCCATATGCCGCGAATGACCGGGATTGAGCTGCATCGTCGGTTGGTGGAATCGGGCTATGCCATTCCAACGATCCTGAGCGGTTACCTCGACGAGCGTTCGGGCTCGTGCGTTGGCTGATGGCATCATTTGCTACCTGACCAAGCCGTGTGATGAGGATGCTTTGTTTGGATGCGTCTCGTCGGCTCTGGAGCGGGCCAAGCCAGATGAATATCGTTCATGATGATCACAGTCACGTGGGAGCGTTGACCGAGGGAGGAAATCACGACTTCATGGTCTGCAAGGGTTCGGTGCCAAATCATCGGGGCGCGACGGATTCCGAACGACGATGTGTAAGTGACCGCGCGGTTCCTCGACTAGCGCGGAGCGGACGACTGCCGTGATTTCGTGACCGCGCGAGAGCCCCGCTCAATGACCAAGTTTCCTGTTCTGCCGCTCGCTCCAAGCAGGAACATTCTCATCGCACTCTCCAGTGGGCAAGGCATCCAACCTTGGCTCATGGGCTTGACCGAGGTCGCCTATGGGTCAAAAGGCGAAATACTCATCGCGAGTAGATGTTTTCTGCTGTTCTCCCAACAACGGACATCCGCCGGACCGCTCAGCCGCTGCGAGGGCGTCACCAGATCATGCCGGGCTCACCAGCAGCCAGCGCGCCACGTCTAGAGATGGGACCGCGCGGTGTGTGACGGGACCCTCTGGAATTTTCCGCCCAAAAATCTGGGTTCCCGAAAAAGGGGACCCATTGGGGACGAGACCTGAATAGAAAATTCGACGGCGGGCCGATGGAATTTGGGGCCAGTGCCAGTACAGGGTCCGTTACAGAATCCGGCTAGCGCAAGGTCGGCCGTGGCAAGGTCGAGTAACAATGCGCGGCACCGAGGCGGTGCGGCCCCTGGCATTGGTGACGTTGGCATGGTCGTCTGACCTCATCGTCCTCGCCCGCGCGGCGCTGGAAGGCGCGGTCCGCAATGCCGACGACCTAATCAGCCTCGCCGATCAGCCCCGGCGAACTCGCGCAGCATAGGTGATCCATGGTTTCGCGGGCGGCGACGCCGGCATTGCCGCCGCGGCAGCTGCAGTTTTATTGCTCAGCTGTCGTCACGGTTGGGGGCAACGACGGCAAGATCTGATCGTCGTTTTCCCGCGCATTCCGCCATCATGAACTTCGCCAGGGAATCTTCGGGAAACTCTTTCAGGATGTCACGGTAGGCACGCTCTGCCGCAGGAAAATTGCCGATCTCGAACTTTTGCGAGGCCTTGTGTGTACCGAAAATCTAAATCCGAACGTATTGACGATGAAGTCCGCCCAGTATGGCGCGCGAATTTATGACGCCGGATCGCTGAACCTGGCGAGAGACAGGCGCATCTTTGTTCAATGACCGATGCGTTCTCACGCCGTTGTACAACACGACGACGGAACGCCCACGGGATCACGGAGTACGAGCTTCTTTATCCGTGGCATCCTTGGGCCGGCTGCCTGGTCCATGTTCATGAGGTGGTTGAGAAGGCTGGCAGAGAGGTTTTCCGTTGCAGCCTCTCTGGTCGGGCGTCTGCGCGATGGCTGGAGATTCCGGCCTGGATGTTTGATCGGGCGGCTCGCGCGACATGGCGTGTTGGCGCCACTCCCTATGTTGAGATTGCGGTGCTCACCGCCTTGGCAACGCTGCTGCAGAATGTGACGTCGGTTTCTGGCGCACCATCGCAATTGCGGGATTCAAGCGCAGCATTGGGCTCTCACGACGCGAATCGGGGAGATGTCCATGCGCCCGCCTACCGCTCACCGCCATCCTCACAGCAATGCACGTCAGTTCGATCTGTTCTGCGACCCGCCCGACGCCGCGGCGCAGACGCCGCAATGGCAGGCGTTGCCCGCGGAGACGCGCCAGACGCTGACGAAGCTGATGGTCCGCCTGATCTTCGGCCACGCCGACGGCGACCTCGCTCGGGGACGGGAGGAGATGCGTCATGATGTCTGAGAAGATCAGGCCGCACCATCTGGAGCGAAAGGCGATCCTGTATGTACGGCAGTCCTCCGCCCATCAGGTTCTCCACAATCGCGAGAGCAGCGCCTTGCAATATGCGATGCGCGATCGTCTGACGGCGCTGGGCTGGTCTCGCATCGAAACGGTCGATGACGATCTCGGGCGCTCGGCGGCAGGCGGCGTCGCGCGCGCCGGCTTTGATCGAATGGTGGCCGAGGTCTGCCTGGGCAAGGTCGGTGCGGTCGCGGCGCGGGAAGTCTCGCGTTTCGCCCGCAACAGCCGTGACTGGCAGCAGCTGATCGAGATGTGCCGCGTCGTCGATACCGTGCTGATCGATCAGGAGACGGTCTATGCGCCGCGTCAGGGCAACGACCGGCTGTTGCTGGGATTGAAGGGCAGCCTCAACGAGTATGAGCTCGATCTTCTGCGCCAGCGTTCGCTGTCGGCCCGCTATGAGAAGGCCCGGCGCGGCGAACTCATCGTCGCGGCCCCGGTCGGCTTCGTGAAGGTCGGCGACAGGCTCGAGAAGGATCCCGATCGCCGTGTCCAGGAGGCCATCATCCTGATCTTCGACAAGGTGGCCGAACTCGGCAGTGTCCGGCAAGCCCTGCTCTGGTTCATCGAGCATGGGCTGGACTTGCCCGCCAAGCGCCATAATGGTGACGTGGTCTGGCGCAGGCCGCACTATACCACCATCCACCGGATGATCGAGAACCCGATCTACGGCGGCGCCTACGCCTATGGTAAGAGTCGTGTCGCGACAGGATATGATGCAGCCGCAGGCGTGATCCGACCCAGGAGCCGTCGTAAGGCGCGAGCCGAATGGCTGGCGCTGATCCCAGGCGTCCATGAGGGTTACGTCAGCTGGGAGCGGTCGGAGGCGATCCGCAAGATGGTGAGCGACAACTTGCCCACAGGCCGACATCACGGAGCGCCGAAGCACGGCGACGCTTTGCTCGCCGGCCTTGTCCGCTGCCGGCGTTGCGGACGCAAGCTGACGGTCCGCTACACCGGCACCAAGCATAACATTCCGCGCTATTCCTGTTGGCGGGGTTCGCTCGACAATGGCGAGCCACGCTGCATCGCATTCGGAGGATTGCGTGTCGACGACGCCATCGAGGAAGCTCTTCTGCGGGTTGTCGAACCGGGAGCGATAGCTGCGGCCGTCGAGGCCGACGCAGAAGCAGCCAGCCGCCGCGATCAGGTTCGTGAGGCGCTGGTGCGCGACCTCGAGGCGGCGCGCTACAGCGCCGATCGGGCATTCCGCCAGTACGACGCCATCGATCCGCAGAACCGGCTGATCGCGGCGGAACTGGAGTTGCGATGGAACAGCGCGCTCACACGTGTAGGCGAGATCGAGACCAGGATTGCCGCACATGATGCCTCGACATCGCAACCATCATTGTCGCCAGTCCACGTCGCCGCGCTGGCCGCTGATCTCAAGGCTGTCTGGTCGGCGCCGTCGACCGACGCCAGGCTCAAGAAGCGAATCGTGCGCACCGTCATCCACGAGGTGGTCGCCGATATCGATGACGAAGCGTCAGAGATCGTTCTCCTGACCCATTGGATTGGCGGCGTTCATACCGAACTGCGCCTGCCGAGGCGTCGCCGCGGACAGCGCAACAGTATCTCCGCCGACATGCTCGCCGCCGTCCGCCAATTGGTTCTCATCGCCAATGATGATCTGATTGCCGGCATCCTCAACCGGAACGGCCTGGTGACCGGCCACGGCAATCGCTGGACACGGGAGCGGGTCAGCGCGCTCAGGTCGCATCATAAGATCCCGGTCTTTCGGCCGGCGCCAGATGGGAACGAGCCATGGCTTAATCTGAACAAGGCGGCGGGTTTGCTCGGCATTGCACCGAAGACGCTCAGGCTCGCCGCCGAAGCGGGCGAAATCGAAGCGGGTCATCCTCTGCCGGATGGTCCGTGGATCTTCCGCCGATCAACGCTCGGCGAACCGGCGGCTCAGCGCGTCGTTCATCGCGCGAGGCAGAACCCAAATCACCCCGCGGGATCGCATCCAGATCAGCAAAACCTCTTCTCTCCAATCACATAGACAGATGGGTGTTATGAAACAGGATTGTAATAGTCCGCATAGTTTTTCAGAATCCGACGCAGATGTTCCTCGTCCAGGACAATGATGTGGTCCAAACACTCGCGCCGGATCGATCCGATCAGCCGTTGGCCGGTGCAATTGGCTTGTCCCGGATGCCCATGGCACGCAGTCGGCGCGTGACGACAGTGCCGTAGATTCGATCTCGATCTCGGATCATATAGCGCGGAGCGCCATCCCAAGGAAAAGCCTCGGTGATCTGACGTGCAACCCACTCCGCCGCCGGGTTGGTTGTGACGCCGATCCAGACGAGATCTCTGCGATCAAGCCGGATGATGACGAAGCCATACAGCAGCTTAAAGCCAATGGTCGGTACTACGAACAAATCCATGGCGGCGATGTCCGGCGCGTGGTTTCGCAGAAAGGTCCGCCATTCCTGACTTGGAGGCCCGCGTCGCTTGACCATATACTTGGCGACACTTGATTGAGCGACGCTAAACCCGAGCTTGAGCAGCTCGCCGTGGATGCGCGGCGCACCCCAAAGCAAATTCTCTGTGCTCATCTGCCGGATCAGCGCGCGCAATTCTGTCTCGATCTGCGGTCGCCCTCCCCGTCGACACGATTTCCAACGCCAATAGCGGCGAAAGCCGGCCCGATGCCAACCCACCAGCGTTTCGGGTCGAATAATCATGAGAACCGGAAGGATCGACGGGAACCAGCGATAGAGCTGAACGAAGAACCAGCGGTCGTTGTTCGTGAGGCGAGCCCGGCCTTTCAGCTTGCGTCGCAAGACGATCAGCTGATGTCGAAGCACTGCATTCTCCGCCTCAAGCCGGATGTTCGACTTGAATCGCGAGGCCAGCACGGCCAGAACGAAGCAGATCAGCGCGATCATCGCGCCAATTTAGCCGATTCTATCATTCGATAAACCCGGATAGGGTTTTCGGTACGCACAGCTGGCGCGGTGAGGGATTTAGGAAGCTGCGTTGAGAGTCGTGACCCGCAAGGTGCGAAGCTACCCCCCCCCCCGCTACGTCGCGGGGTTTTTCTTCGCCAGGACTGGTTGGGGAAGATAGAGAGCCGTCATTCTAACGGCGACTTCTTGCCTTCAACTTGAGACGCTCGCCGTATTGCGCGACGAGCGCCCTCCATCGTATTCGGACCCATGGCCATTGGACCCGGATGCCCCGCGTGAAAACGAGAAGCAGCTTCGCGGTGTGCAAGGTCTTTCCAACGCTCCGCTTCGCCGAGCCACTTCCAACTGTGTTGGAGATCGAACGTCGCGCGCTGGCGACACAATAATTCCATTTCACGACAGCCTACGGGGTCGTTCATGGCATCTCCCTAGACTTGGTTGCCTGCACCCTACGCCCGCGGACGCGGCGGCCGCATTAAAACGGTGTGACCGTTTCGAGTTCGCAATGCGTTTTCCAGAAGACGCGACAGTGGACCTGACAGGTGTTGAATGCCGCTGTACATCTTTGAGATTGCTAGCCGTAAGCCCTTCGGAGCTGTTTTCTCATTCCGCTGCTAACGCAGCGGCCCAGCTGAAATCATAATGGGGACTCAATACCTTCATAACAACTACGGCACCGAGAACGCAGATAATCTGCAACAGCATCCTCGTCGAGAAAACCTTGTTGACCAGCGCAATGTGATGCCCCGGCTCTAGCGCTGATGACCCAGACCAATTCCAAGCTCAAGCGCTTTTTGTCGCAGAGAACCCACACTACGTTTTGTAAGCTTTGCGATTTTAACGACGGGCGTCCTCGCCTTCGAATGAGCGCGCAGCTCTTTCACATCGGCTTTGGAGTATTCGCGGCGCACAATCTTTTTCGTCTTAGCCGTCTTCTTTGTTTTCTTCGCCACTTATTGTTCCTCGATTTGTGAAGAGGCCTTACTACCACAGATATTCCCTGCCGCAACCTTCCTCAGCCTGACTCGGCCCGATGCTAAGTGGTCCGTTTTCTTATCCCTCACGCGCGAAGCGGTGACGATAAAAGTGCAATAATTTGTTTTGTATATGAAATCGATCGCCGAGATTGTCCTTGCTGTTTTGTCTATCGTTGGAGTGGTTCACCAAAATGCGGTTGTAAAGCCTGTGTGTGCCGAAAACCTAAACCCTGAGGTAGTGGTGATGAAGTCCGCCCAGGATGGCAAGTGACCTGACCACGCCGGTTCGCTGAACTGGGCGAGAAACGGGCGCATCCTTATCCAGGGCCAAGTGCGTGCAGAAACCGGCGCAGATGTGCCTCGCCCGGGACAATGATGTGGTTCACACATTCACGCCGGATCGATCCGATCAGCCGTTCGACAAAACCATTCTGCCAGGGTGAGGCCGGCGCAATAGGCTTGTCCCGGATGCCCATGGCACGCAGTCGGCGTGTGACGACCGCACCGTAGATGCAATCCCGGTCCCGGATCATGTAGCGCGGAGCCTCGTTCCAGGGGAATGCCTCCGTTATTTGACGCGCGACCCATTCGGCGGTTGGATGTGCGGTGACGCTGATCCAGACAAGATCTCTGCGGTCTAGCCGAACGATGACGAAGGCATAGAGCATTTTGAAGCCAATCGTTGGCACAACGAATAAGTCCATCGCTGCACTGCTCGGCGCATGACTACGCAGAAAGGTGCGCCATCCTTGGCTTGGCGGCCCACGCCGTTTTACCATGTACTTGGCGACGCTCGACTGCGCGGCCTCAAACCCGAGCTTGAGCAGTTCGCCGTGGATGCGTGGCGCGCCCCAGAGCGGATTTTCGACGCTCATCCGCCGGATCAAGACGCGCAGCTCCGTCTCGATCTGCGGTCGCCCTCCCCGTGGGCGCGACTTCCAACGCCAGTAGCAGCGAAATCCGGCTCTGTGCCAACGCACGAGCGTCACGGGCCGGATGATTGCGAGAACCTTCAGGATTGCTGGAAACCAGCGATACAGCTGGATAAAGAACCTGCGATCATGGTCAGTGAGCCGAACGCGACCACGAGGCCTGCGCCTCAAGACAATCAACTGATGTCGAAGCACCGCGTTCTCGGCTTCAAGCCGCAACTTCGACCTGAATGGCGAGGCCAGGACAGCCAGAGCGAAGCAGAACAGCCCGATCATCCCGCCAGCTTAGGCGATTCCAACGCGACATCACACTCGGATGAGGTTTTCGGTGCACACAACCAGGCCGCGAGCGTCGGCAGCGTCCTGATGGCGGTTGCCGTCGGCATTCAGGAGACCCGCGTCAGGTGGCTGTTGGAAAACGGCATGGAGCCTGCTGCGGCACGGGCCTACGTATCCGGTTTGACCTTCGGAATCGCCGCCGCGGCGCTTGCCTCTCCCGGGATTCCGCTCGACGATGTCCGGCGGCACTACAGCACGGTCGGCGGCATCAACGAGCAGGGCTATGCAGCCGTCCGCGACCGCGGCGGTGTCGCGGCTTTGGAGGCTGACGCGGTTCTCGAAAGAGTCAGAGCGACGCCGACAGAAAGCACGCTCGATGGAGGAGCGCCATGAAGTCCTACGAACTGCAGGGACCGGACGGAGCAGAAGGTCTCAGGCTCGTCGACAGGCCCGTCCCCCATCCCGCTGCGGGCCAGGTGCTGGTCCGCATGAAGGCCGCCACGCTGAACTATCGCGACCTGCTCACCGTCAAGGGCGGCTACGGCTCTCGTCAGAAGTTTCCCCTGATCCCGGTTTCGGACGGGGCCGGCACGGTCGAGTCCGTCGGCGCCGGGGTCCGGCAGTTCGCCGCCGGCGACCGGGTCGTCGGCAGCTTCTTCGAGAACTGGCTCGCCAGCGAACCGAGCGATGCGAAGATGCACGCCGCGCTCGGCGGCTCGGTAGATGGCGTGCTCACCGAATACCGCGTCTTCCCCGCGCATGCGCTAGTCAAGACGCCGCCGCACCTCGGCGACGAGGAAGCCGCCGCGCTGCCCTGTGCCGGGCTTACGGCGTGGAGCGCGGTCGTCAAGCTCGGCGGCGTCAAGCCAGGTCAAACCGTTCTGACGCAAGGTACCGGCGGGGTCTCGCTGTTCGCGCTCCAGTTCGCCAAGATGTGCGGAGCGCGCGTCATCGCGACCTCCTCGAGCGACGCCAAGATCGAGCGGCTCAAGAGCCTGGGCGCCGACGTTACGATCAACTACGCGACAACGCCCGACTGGGGAAAGAAGGCCCGCGAACTGACGAGCCATGGCGTCGATCTCGTCATCGAGGTCGGAGGCGTCGGCACCCTGAACGAGTCGATCCGCGCCACCAGGATCGGCGGGACGATCGCCTTTATCGGCGTTCTCGCCGGCCCCCCACCCGCCAACTCGCGGCTCCCGTTGATAGTGATGCAGCAGCAGCGCTTGCAAGGTGTCACCGTCGGCTCAGTCGAGGATCTCCAGGCGATGTGCAACGCGATCTCGCTCAACGGAATGAAGCCGGTAATCGACAGGACGTTCTCGTTCAACCAGGTAAGGGAGGCATTCGCTTACATGGCCAGCGGTGCTCATTTCGGGAAGGTAGCGATCGCCATCAGTTGAGCTCACACGAAAAGCTTTTCCGGCGTCGATGTAGCGAGCTAGAAACGCCTACTGGACCTTCACATTATCCTATTACGGGCGGCGCGCCCTCGGTCGCCCCGAAGTCGAGGAGCTTCTTCACCGAAGCCTGAAATTCCTTGAAGATCGGGCTACCGTCCCCTCCAGTTCGCCGTTGGTTTGTAACGAGTACAACACTGCCCTAATGGTTCTTAGGTCGCGATCGAATGCTTCCCTGAAGAAGCCTAAAAGAAACTTCTCAAGGTCGTCGCAATACGTGACGATATCGCGAAGAGCGTCAACGCGCCTGTTTTTAGAACGCGTTGATGCCGTCCCTGGCCACGTCTGCTTTCATCTCGTCGCGAAGCCGACCACGCCGTGCGATGTCCACCGGAAGACCAATCAGATCCTGAAGGGTCCGCTGGACCCTGCTGTAAGCAAACAGGTCGCGAACGACCGAGGGATCTAGATCAACCAGGATATCGACATCGCTATCGGTGCGTTCCTCCCTACGCGCGACCGCCCCGAAAATGTCAGCGTGCCGGACGCCGATCTTTTCCAAATCTTCCCGGTGTGCCCGCAGGATCCGCAGGATCCGCAACGCCTTCGGCTGACCGGCGTGCCGTGGCGCGAGTTACGTTTAGTGATCGGATCCCTTACTTCTTCCGCGCGTGATGTCGCTCGAGCCATTGTCTAGCGGCCTCTTCCATGATTTCGGACGCGGTCTTGTCCAGTCCGATTGCCGCTTGCTTGATCTGCCGAATGACCTCCGGATCGAGCGACGTCAGGAATTGACGCTTGTCGCCAGGTGGGGGTTTTCGGCCCTTTTTTGGAGACCGTTTCGCGTCCGCCATCGCCCTGCCCGTGCTTGTGCCATCCCCAAAACCGTCCCATGGGTTGCGGGCTGCGGCAAGGGAGTGGGCCGGCCATCAAGCGATTTTCCCCGACAATCGGCCGCTCTTCATCGATTTTCGTCTTCTATCATCCCCTTGAAAGCACGACAATTTCGGTAAATGAGTTCCAGTATATGTACCTATATAAAATAGATCGATAGATAGCTATTGACTCCCGGTTAAAGTTCCTGTTTTGTTCTCGTTCATAGGCATTGTCTGTATCGAGGTCGTGTCATGGCGGGCGTCGTTCGAGATTGGCGGGTCGAGCTGGTCAAGGCCTACCCGGATCTCTTTCACCCACTGCCGGACAGTCCCGGGGTGGCCCAGGCGTCCCCGGAATGCGGCGAGGGGTGGCGTGACCTGCTGGAGCGCGCCTGCGCCCGGATCCGGGCGGCGGTCCAGGCCGACGGCGGTTCGTTCAAGGCCACGCAGATCAAGGAAAAGTACGCGACCTTGCGCTTCTACTGGGAGGGCGCCCTGTCGCCCAAGGCGGACGCCCAGGTGGACGAAATTATCGATCTGGCGGAGGCGCGCTCCGCCTGCACCTGCGAGGTCTGCGGCGAGGAAGGGCGGCTGTACCAATCGGGCTGCTGGATGATGACGCGCTGCGCGCTGCACGCCGAGGGGCGCGCCGTGGTGATCGAGCCGTCCTTCGAGAACGTCCAGGTCAAGGAGCGGATCGTCGGCGAGCGGCGCGAAATTATCTGCCGCCGTTACGACCGCGAGACCGACAGCTTCATCGTCATCGATGCTGGCTCATTGGGCATCGAGGAGGAGTGAGATGGCGCGCATCGTGAGCGACTGGCGGATCGACTTCATGCGGGCGCACCCTCGCCTGTTTGACCTCATGACCGACGAACCGGAGCGCTCCTTCGGCTACCCGCTCTGTGACGCGGGCTGGCACGACGCTCTGGAGAGGCTCTGCGCCAGGATAGAAGACGCGCTGCGGGACGGCGACACGTTCGAGTTCGTGCGCATCAAGCAGAAATTCGGCTTGCTCAGGGTCGACTGGGATGCCGAGCTTTCGGACGAGACCAGACTCAGAATTGGAGAGGCCATCAACTTGGCAGTCGCGCGCTCGGCCTGCTCTTGCGAAATCTGCGGAGCGGAGGGTCGGCTGTACAGCCACCGCGGCTGGCTTGCGACGCGCTGCGCGGAGCACGCGGCGGGTGATCCGGCGCCGGTCAGGCCCGGCTTCGAGAACGTTCACTTCCTGCGCCGGACGCCCGGCACGGCAAACATGTACTACGCGCGCTACGACCGCGCGACCGACACGTTGACCGAGGTCTCGCCACGGTCGCCGCACGGGGAGGAATAGTGATGGCCAGATTTCGCTGCCGCGCCTGCGGCCAGGAAGGGACTTTCGTCTACGACGGCCGGCTCGAATGTCCGCACTGTCGTTCGGCGGACGTGCAGCTTGCGATCGGCTCCTTGGAACTGCCGGACGATGACCCGGAACTGAAACCTCTGGCCGAGCAAGGCGGCGAGAAAAACGATGACTGACGAAGTGCTGCTCTGGATCCTTTCCGATCTGCATCTCGAATTGACCCGCGGTTGGGATCTGCCGTCCGGAGACGCGCGCCCGCGTTTCCAGGTCCTGGTCGTCGCTGGCGACCTCATTCCGCGCATGGAGCGCGGGGTGAAGTGGCTGCGCGCGCGCGTGCCGGACCGGCCCGTCATCTACATCGCTGGCAATCATGAGGGCTACGGCTGCGACATCGACCGCACCGTCGAAAAGGCGAAGGAGGCCGCTGCGGGGACTTCCATCCACGTGCTGCAGAACGAGAGCGTCCGGATCGGCGACGTCACCTTCGCGGGCGCGACTCTCTGGACCGACTTCGATCTGCTCGGTGACCAGCGGCTCGCCATGCGCATCGCAGGTGAACGAATGAACGATTTCCGCAAGATCAGGCTTCACCAATACCAGGACCGTTTCCTGCCGAAGCACGCGCTCGCGCGCCACATGCAATCGCGCGCATACCTTGAGACCGAGATGCGCAAGGTCCGACCGGGACCATTGGTGGTGGTCAGCCATCACGCGCCGCATCCGGCTCATTTCAAGATGCCGAGCCACGATCCATCGGTCGAACCCGACATCCTGACTGCCGCCTACCGCAGCGACCTGACGGCGCTGATGTCGCCGAGGCCCGACGACGGGCGCGGCGCGCTCCGGCCTGCGGATCTCTGGATCTACGGCCACACGCACGAATCCTTTGACTCCGTGATCGGCGCGACGCGCGTGGTGTCGAATGCGAAGGGCTACGGTCCTTGGCTGCCACGCGAGCGCACGTGGGACAATCCGCGCTTCGATCCGCATTACGTCATCGAAATCTGAGGGAGCCAGCCATAACCGACATCGGCCACCGCTCGAAACAGACCGGCGCTACGCCGCCCGCCCCCACCTTCGGTTTCGAGTGTCCATTTATTTTCATGGGAAAAGCGGCTCAATTCTGTTCCGACCTGTTCGTTTCCGCCAAGACGGCTACCGCTATTCCGGCGCGACATCCAGCCCTGCGGGATGCGCTCATCCAGGCGTCGCTCGATCCGCAGGTGCGCTCCATTGTTTACGTCGCGTCGACGTCTGTTGCGTCCGAGCAGGTAAAACTCGATGTCGTCGTCATACAGCGCGACGAAGGCCGGTTCCTGCTCGACGTTGTTCCTGCTCGACGCGTCCGCGATGTCGAGGAGAACGGGCTCGGTCGGATTGCGCTCACCGAACTCGGACTGAAGCAGATCATTCTGACCTCAGAAGAAATCCGCCACGAGCCTCGCTATACAAATGCGCGCCTTGTCTGGTCGTATCGCGAGATCTCCGTACCAGTCGGATTGCGCATGCACATCTTGCAAATGCTGCTCGATGAGGGACCGATGCCGCTCGGGGAACTCCTCAAGAGCATCCGTAGCGAACACGATCTCGCGCCGGCCGTGATGGCGCTCGCCTGCGCCGATCTTCTCCACCTTGATCTTGTATCTCGGCCGCTTAGCCCGACCACGATAGTGAGGTGCTGCGCACGAGCGGAGGTTTGATGAACTCCCCTGTATTCATCTGGCATGGCAATCAAGCGCTGCGTCGACGCGGGGCGCTCGGCCGTACTGGCTTTTAACGGCGACGAAGCTCCGGAGGACGAGCTGTGAGCGCTGCCAAAGATGATGATTTCGATCTGCCGGCGGCTGACGATGCCCTCTCGACCGGAGCGGCCGCCGACTCGGCTCACTCGGACGATCGGCTCAAAGGTCTGCCCCGGGTTCTGCGATACTCAATGCTAATCATCTATAGGGCCGATCATGTTTTGGAGCGACTAGCTGCCGAGATCGACGAGCTCTGTCCGCAGCTGCCCCAGAACGTCGCCTGGGCAACAGCCCGAACGCCGGACGCGGCACTGGTACTCGCGGCTGAACTCGACCGCCGCGCTGTCATCCAGAACGAGCCAAATCTCAGGGGCCTCGCCGATTGCGTTCGGCTCGTTTACTTACCGACACCGCGGGATGCCGTCTACTTCGAGGAGTACCGCAGGGTCGGCAAGGCACTGGTGCAGGCATTCCATCTCAGCTCCCGTCATGCCGAGGAACAACTCTGCTGCGATCTCGAAGGATTCACGTTCGGTTGGGCAGCGCTGCCGGCCTGCACCCACATCTTGCCGAGAGGGGTTTCGGCGGCGATGAACGCGGCCTTCCTTGGAAGCCAGATGGCGGAGCACCGCATCAGCGCTGCCAAAGCAGCCGTGAGGCGGAAAACCAAGGAGGAGGAAGAGCGCCGGAAGAAGCAAGAGGCAGAGGAAAACCCCGCCGCGGCCGAGCAGCAGGCCGCCGCTGCAACGGAAGCCATTCCCGAGCATCATCTTGTGGTCGCGCGCCTGTCCAACGAGGAGATGAAGAACCCGAAGTTGAAGGATATTCTGGTGCCACTGAAGAGCGTCATCAATACGGCCTTGCCGTTGGTCGAGGTGCCTCCGCTACACGAGGTTCGAAACGCTCTTGTGTTCGAATTTCCGTATGCTGTCGATGTGATCGACTTCGCGCTCGCAGATCTCGTTGGCCGTGTGGCGATCCGCTTGCGCCCCCTATTGCTAGTCGGCGACCCTGGCGGCGGCAAGAGCCGTTTTGTTCGGCGCCTTGGGGACAGCTTGGGCATCAGCGTCTGGCGAGAGGACGCTTCCCGCTCTGATGGCGCGGTGTTCGGCGGGACAGATCGACGCTGGTACTCGGCCGAACCTTGCCACGCCTTTCTTGCGATTGCGCAAGGCAGGATCGCGAATCCCCTAGGTCAGCGTTTCCTTGGTTTGAATCATATCAGGCAGCCTCGGCGAGTTTGTAAGACCAGGTGTGGACGACGGGGTGGCGATTGACGTCCTTGATGCCGAGCATGATGCGCTCCTTTAGCTCCTGTTTTGATGCTACGCGGATGTGGCGCAGGACGGAGCGGGCGAACTTGGAGAAGAAGCCCTCGATGAGGTTGAGCCACGAGCCGTGTTTGGGCGTGAAGGTGAACGCGAAGCGGCCGCTCGGTTGAGTAGCGAGCCAAGCTTGGGTTTCTCGGGAGATATGTGCCGAGTGGTTGTCCAGGATCAGCTTGATCGCTGTACCGGCCGGGTAAGCGGCATTGAGAAGTTTGAGGAATTCAATGAACTCGCGACTGCGGTGGCGGTCTTTGACCAGGGCGTGGACCTTGCCGGTGAGCAGATCGATCCCGGCCAACAGGCTGAGCGTGCCATGGCGCTTGTACTCATGGTCGCGTGAGAATGTCGCGTAGGTGCCAGGCACCGGCGGCAAATCCGGCGACGTGGTCGCGATCGCCTGGATTCCCGGCTTCTCGTCGTAGGAGACAATCGCTACCGGCTTGCGCGATGTTTTAGGCTTTTTCTTCGCCTTCTTCGCCTTGGCCGCGGCCTTTTTCAGGACCTGGACCTCGCGATAGACGCACAGAACTTCCGCCATCTTCTGTTCGAACTCGGCGTCGCGGCGTTCCAGATAGTAACGTACCTTATGCGGTTTGATCTCCTCTTGACCGAGAATCTTGCACACCGTGCCCTGGACAAGATTGGCGAGGCATCCGTGTCCCGCTGCCGCCCCGTGTTCGCGCGCATGGCGCGCCAGCAGACGCGTCGTCCACAACTCGTGCGGATAGCCGTGATCCTTGGCCTTGTCGCACGCCAACGACACCAGCCAGGCCTTGGCCTCCGGCGTAATCGTTGGCTCCTTGCCCGGTCTGGGTCGGTCATCAAGCGCCATCAACGGCCCATAGGCCAGCGCCCGCTCGATGCAGCGTTGGACCGTCTGGTGATGCACCCCCACCCGCTGTCCAACGGCAAAAAAAGACGGGTTCTCGCTATAGGCCAGAAGCATCTGCGCACGCTGCACCCGGCTCGCCGGCTCGGTGCGGGACCGGGAAATGCTGATCAGACGCAAAACGTCCTCAT
The DNA here is from genome assembly GCA_900129675.1 of Bradyrhizobium erythrophlei. Classification (GTDB taxonomy): domain Bacteria; phylum Pseudomonadota; class Alphaproteobacteria; order Rhizobiales; family Xanthobacteraceae; genus Bradyrhizobium; species Bradyrhizobium erythrophlei_A. Next base: position 8,221,721 of record FSRD01000001.1, read on the forward strand.
CTGTCATCACCACCTCAAGCGCTCGCCGCCATGTTGCCATGATCTCGCTCCTCGTTCAGCTCTTCTCAAACGAGGAATCCACCAACATGCTTCCCGTTCCATAAATGCTGGCATTCTCAATGCCGGTTTCATGGAATCGATCGTCTAGTGATGATCGACGAGATCGAGAAGGCCGGCACGCGATCAGACTATGGACGCCTGTGGGATTGCTTGCTCGGCTTTCTCGAACCCGAGACCAATGCCCGCTACCCTGATCCAGCGCTGCAGACGAACCTTGATTTATCCCACGTCTCCTACGTGGCCACCGCCAACAGCCTGGATCCGCTGCCGAACCCAATCCGGGACCGCTTCCGCGTGGTGACGTTTCCGAAGCCGAGCGCGGACGATCTCGACGCGCTGCTGCCGGCCGTGACTGCCGACCTCGCGCGAGAGCGTGGTCTCGACCAGAGCTGGATTCCGCCGCTGGACGGCATCGAGCGCGCCGCGGTCGCTCAGCATTGGCACGGCGGCTCGGTGCGCCGCCTGCGTCGAATCGTCGAGGTTATATTACGCGAGCGGGATATCAGAGCGCCAAGGAACTAAAAACCGAATTATATAGCTCGGTTGCTCGACAGCGTCTTACAATCTCGGCCGCACGCCGGAGCAGGCCTCAGCGGACTCCGGCTACTGCAGCGAATCCAATCTCGAAGCGCTCGAAGCCCACGGCGTCGACGGCTACGTCGCGCCCGGACGCGCCAAGCACCCGACAGCCGCGAACGGAAAAATCGGCGGACCGCTGACCCAACGGATGCGAAAGAAGATCGACGACGGCGGCTTCGAAACACCCTACCGATTGAGAAAGCAAGTGGTCGAACCGGTGTTCGGACAGATCAAACAGGCGCGCGGCTTCCGCCAGTTCCTGTTGCGAGGCCTAGAGAAAGTGCGCGCCGAATGGGCCATGATCTGCACGGCCCACAACCTCCTCAAGCTGTTCACCCTCGCAAAGGCCGCCTGAGCCGACTATCCTGCAATAAATGCCCGGTCGCGACCGCTATCTGGACGGGCTCCTAGCAGATAATATTTCAGCCCCTCGACACAATCGCCAGCGATTCGAAAACTGACGCAGTGCGGCAACGATCAGGGCCAGCTGGTGCCCCTGATCGAGGCCATCGAGATCGTGCGCGACAATGATCTGGGCGCCCGCGTCGACGGCGGCCTGGGCATTATAGGCCTGAACGAAGCCATCCTTCGACTTCATGATGCGGCTTTCCGGATCGGTGAAGTTGCGTTGCGACTTGGGATCAGGCTGGTCCGATGCCGGCACCGCCGGTTTGCCCGGCTTCTTGCGGCCTTCGGCTTGGCGCTGCTGTTCCTTTTCGGCCTCGATGCGACGCTCTTCCTCCGCGGCCAGCCTGGCGTCGGCCTCCAGCGCCGCCATCGCCTGCTGGATCTTGGCCAGCCGCTTCTCCTTGTCGCCAGCCCAATCCGGCAGCTCGTCGCCGCGTTTGTCTTTGCCGAAAGTCTCGTCCTCCTGAGCATCCGCCGCCTCAGCGGCCGCCAGCATGCGAGCGACCTCGGCTTTCAATTCCGCCTCGCGTTTCTTCATGCGCTCATAACTCATCGCTTTATGTTTCGACGCGTTCGCTTTGATCTTCGTGCCATCCAGCGCGACATGGCCGAGTTTGACCAGCCCTGCCGTCTCGCACAACTTCAGAACCTGCAGGAACAGTGCGCCGAGCGCCTTCAAATGCCGCTTGCGGAAGTCGCTGATCGTGCGAAAATCCGGCGGATCGAGCGCGACAATCATTACAAAATCATTCCGTTCGCGGCAGGCCTTCGCGATCCGCCGCGATGAATACAGCCCACTCGCATATCCTGGCTTGTGCAATCTTGTCACGAGCATTCCGCTCGAAGCTGGCTTAACGTCCCGGACAGTTCCCGCCCTGCAGGCGGCTGATCTTATTGCTTGGGAGGTTCGAAAAGCTCTCTTCAAGATGAAGCCATGGCAGCTTTCAGACCGCCCGCTCGCGGCTCGTGAAGAACAATGGCAGCACTATTTGGAGTGGACGCGAGAGTCCTCGGGACAAGATCCATTCCTTAGGAAATCCTTGGACGCGTTGATCTCAGAAGTTCCCTTCAACTCGATCGTCTGGGACTATCAGCAGATCAGCACCACGCACGATGCCAGGCGTGGAATCTGGACTGAGGCGGTCGCCGAGCAGCAAGCATAGCAAGTAGCCCGGAAGAGCGAAGCGACATCCGGGACAACTCTAACGTCACCCCGGATATCGCGGAGCCTGTCATCGGGCGCGCATTCGCGCGACCCGTTGGCGCATCAGGGCGATTCTCGCTTGTTCGATCAGCTCAGGCCGCCTTCGCTGCTTTTGCCGGCGGCGCCGTTTCCATGGCCCGCATGTAGAGATCGAGCAGGCTTTCGCGCTCGTCGCGCTCTTCCTTGTCTTCCTTCCTCAGCTTGATGATCTCCTTGAGGATCTTCACATCAAACCCCTCGCCCTTGGCCTCCGAAAAGACCTCCTTCTTCTGCTCGCTCAGTTCATGCATTTCGGTGTCCAGATTCTCGATCCGCTCAACGAAAGAACGAATTCGCCCGCCGGGAATGGTGATGTCAGACATGGTGCCTCTTTGTTGAATGAGGTCGTGAAAATGCCCCCAAACAAATAACCAATGTCTTAACCCGGGAAGGCGCCGGCCTCGGGAACCCGATATTCCTTGGACATACCGCATGAGCGTGATTTCGATTTCTGCGCGCAGGGCGGATTAGCGGAGCGTAATCCGCCGTTATCCGGTCGACCCTGCCAAGGATGATGACGAGGGGAGATATGCGCACGCTTGGGGGATTACGGTCTGCCGGATTGGCCGCACGCATTGGTTCAGCGTCATTGCGAGGAGCGACAGCGACGAAGATTCCATGGGGGTGGATAGCGGCCAGGTCTGAAGCCAGACTGAGGTTGCTGATCCTCTCAACCTGGAGACGACGATGTTGCTCGTTCATCCTTCCGACGGACTGACCGCTATCCGCACTTATATTGGCGCAATTTTTGTGTCGCTGGAACTGAGCCGTTCGACGTGGCTTGTGACGTCGCTGTCGCCGGGCAAAGGCGAAAAGATGTCCAAGCACAGCGTCGCGGCTGGCAATATGGCCGAGCTTTTGACGCTGTTTGCGGAGCTCAAGCGCAAGACGGAGGTCCGGACCGGCCAAAGCTATCCGATCATCACGATCCAGGAGGCGGGGCTGGACGGGTTCTGGCTGCACCGTGTTCTGCAACAGGAGGGGATCGAGAGCCACGTGGTCGATCCCGCCTCGATTGCGACACCGCGCCGGCGACGACGGGCCAAGACGGACCGGCTCGATGGCGAGACGCTGCTGCGGGCGCTTCTGGCCTACAAGCGCGGCGAGCCACGAGTCTGCGCGATGGTGGTTGCGCCCTCGCCCGAGGAGGAGGACCGCCGCAGGCTTTGTCGCGAGCGCCAGGCATTGATCGCCGAGCGGATCACCCATGTGAACCGGATCAAGGGGCTTCTGTTCTCGCAAGGGATATCCGACTATGCGCCCTTGCGGCGGGATCGGCGGTCGCGGCTTGAGACGTTGCGCACCGGAGACGGGCGAGAGCTGCCGTCGCATTTGAGGGCGCAGATCGGCCGCGAACTCGATCGGATCGAACTGCTTCTGGAACAGATCAAGGCGGTCGAGGCCGAGCGGGATGGTCTGCTGGCCGCAGCCAGGAAGCCTGCAGAGAAGCCTGCAGACGAGAAGGCCGCACTGGATCCAGTAGCGATGCTGCTGGCTTTGAAAGGGCTCGGCGCCAACTTTGCGGCCGTGCTCTGGTCGGAGGCGTTCTACCGGCAGTTCTCCAACCGCCGCCAGGTCGCCGCCTATGCGGGCCTTGCGGCGACGCCCTGGCAAAGCGGGGGCATCCGGCACGAGCAGGGCGTGTCGAAGGCCGGCAATCCAAGGCTGCGGACCACGATGATCCAGCTCGCCTGGCTGTGGGTACGTCACCAGCCGCAGTCGGCCCTGACACGCTGGTTCAAAGAGCGAAGCCAGCAAGGCCGCAAGCGCGCGATCGTGGCGCTGGCGCGCAAGCTTCTTGTGGCCTTGTGGAAGTATGTCACCCAAGGCGTCGTCATCGAGGGGGCCGTGATGAAGCCCGCCGCCTGATCCCGGACCGCGCCGAGCGGCGGGCTTCGCCGCCCGCGCGCAACAAAACGACCATACCCCATCTGCCGAGGCCCGATCAGTCTCGGAAGATCCGGGTGGACGAACCGATGGATTGCATGGCTTGAAACGCCGCAACGAAGAAGGGTCTCGTCCTCTCGAGCCTGCCCGCCGCAAGCGGAATCGTGGTGCAGTCGCCTCGCGCGACGACCGAATGTGAGTTTGATCTGGCAAGCAACCCGGATCGTCGAACCGGCTCGACCCCTGGATCGCAAATGCGAGGATTGCAGATGCCCTGACAGAACCGCCAACACGAGCAACTCCTATCGTTCCCGACGCTCCAAGCATGATGACGTGCTCGCTCAACTCAAGGTCAAGCCGCTGCGCGGCCCCTGAAGGGCCGACCTTGACTTGATCTGCGCGCGTCATCCTGCAGGGCCCGCGGTCGGGACGAAAAGGTGGACCGCAGTCGAACTAAAAGGTGACTGCTAATTCTTGACACACACCTTCCCCATGTGAGCAATCCACGTTTCCGCAAGCGGCGCTATGGATTGCTTCGCTTCGCTCGCAATGACGATGTGGATACATCAGCAAGCCTAGCCCGGATGAGCCAACGGGTCGCGCGAATGCGCGCCCGATGACAGGCTCCGCGATATCCGGGAAAATTTATTGGCTGACCATCAATCGCTCGCACCCGCGTATCGCGTCCGCCTTCGCTCTTCGAGCTACGGCGGACAAGTCGCTCATGCGCGCTGCTCCCTAACGCTCCGGCACCGGCTTGGGCGGCCGCAACGAGGAGTGCGATGTGCCGGTCGCGGAACGCGACGGCTTCGCGGCGCCGCGCGACGGGCCGCGCTGATTGCCGTCGACGGACCCGAGGTAGGAGGCGAGCGCCGAGGCCGAGTCCGCACTGCTCGCGTAGTGGTCCTTCAGGAAAAGGTAGAGCGTGAGCTTGAAGCGGCCCTTGGCGAGACCGCGGGGGCTGCGATGACACGTCGTACAACCGTCAGCAAACAGCTTGGCGGCCGATTTGCCCTGATCGAGATTCTGTGCGGTTGCCGCCGTGCCGGTCAGCACGGCGATGATGCCAAGAGCGGCCAGAGCGCGCCCCAGTTTCTGCAGCGATGTCAATTTGGGAAGGTTCCTGATTAAGCCAAGCGATCGTCACGGTCAGCGGATTGCAACAGCTATTTGATGACGTCAAGCCAGAGTCTGCAGCAAGTAGTACAGCGGGAACCCTGCGCGCTGCGGCTTGCGGGCAAAGACGCAACGCCGAATCCACCATTCTCTGACGACATACACCGGAAATTTACGGAGCCGCATCGTGCGACGTCGATCCGTTCCTTCACACGTTGCACACTGTTTTTGCACGAACAGCTTACGCATTATGCTTTGGTTGCCTTAGGGAACCGGAGACTCAGTGGTACGATGCAATGCATACCGAGACGAGACTTGGAAGCTGAGACTTGGAAGCTGAGACTTGGAAGCTGAGACTTAGGAACTGAGACTTAAGAACTTAGACTCGGGAGCTTCGGATGCCGTACTACTACTTCGACCTCGTGGTTGGCGAAGAGTTCAAAAATCAGGGCAGCATCATCCTCGAGGATCTGCATGTTGCCTCCGACAAAGCCGATCAACTGGCGAACGAACTGTCACGGGTAAAGCCTGAACTGAAGGCGAGAGGTTGTGCCGTCCGCGTCACCGACGGCGATAACAGGGAACTCTATCGCACGCCGCTCGATCCCGTTCCGAGTTGGCTGCCCGCGCGGAAAACGGGTTAGCAGTAGCTCGCAGGACGGATTAGCGAACGGGTCGCGCGAATGCGCGCCCGATGACAAACTCCGCGTGATCCGCAGCTCGGCCTTCGTCTGCGAGCTGCGGCGGGAAGCTTGCTATTGCGCCTATGCGCTCTGGCCCGGCGGCAGCACGACCACGGTCGCGCCGGGCCTCACCCGTTGAAACAGATCGATGACGTCGGCATTGTTCATGCGGATGCAGCCGGACGAGATCGCCTGGCCGATATATTCGGGCTGGTTGGTGCCGTGGATGCGGTAGAGCGTGTCCTTGTTGCCCTGGTAGAGATAGAGCGCCCGCGCGCCCAATGGATTCGCAGGACCTCCGGGAATGCGTGAGGGATAGGGGCCGAGCCGCGCCTGAATCTCCGGCGTCGGAATCCAGTCCGGCCATTCAGCCGTACGGCCGACCGTAGCGACGCCCGAAAAGGCCATTGCTTCCTCTCCGACCGCCACGCCGTAGCGGATCGCCTTGCCCCCCGGCATCACGTAATAGAGATAGCGCGCATCGGTATCGACCAGGATCGTGCCCGGCTGCTCCCTGCGCGGATAGTCGACGACGTGCCGGAGAAAACGCTCGGGAATGCTGGCCTGCGCATAAGGCGGATGGGCCAGCAACTGCCGGTCCCTTGCCGTCATGCTCGCATCCGACGATGGCGCGAGCGTCGCCTGCATGCAGCCGCCGAGCGCAAGCGACCCCATCAGCACCAAAGCAAATCCGGATCTCGGCACCACCCTGCCCTCCAGTGCGTTACCTGGCGCCAGTTATTGCCCAAATAATGCTGAAATCATGGCAACTCGATCGCGCCCGATATAAAAGCGTTGAGGCGCATGACGGCTAATCCGCTCAATTCACAAAGCCCACAGGCCGCCGAGCTACGGCCGTGAATCGGGTGCACTGTCACGGTCATACCCTGAAACCGAAGCGGAGAGCCGCCGCGCCGTTCGGCTGCGCCCGCCAATTCCCTGACGCTATCGCCATGTAATCCCCTATTCTTCCATTATACGGCCATTCTTTGGGCAAGACTGCACGGAGTGTTTGGCCGCTGGTCGACCCGACGATAGTCGACCGCCACCTTCGGATGACATTGGATGGAAAGGGAAACGCCAGTGAACTCCACAGCCACTCCAACAGCAATTGAACCCCACGATGCCCTGATCGCGCGCGCCGATGAACAACTCGCGCACGCCCAGGAACAGATCGCGCGCGCCGATGAAGAGCTCGCGCGATTGACTGAACAGCTTGAAAAAATGGAGCGCGATGACGCGCATCCGCCTGCCGCCCGACCTCGCCCAAAATCACGGCCTAAAAGGCCGGCGCTCCGGGCCCTTGTCGGCTTGTCGCTGGCGGCGTGCATCGTTGTCCCTGCTCTGGTTTTGCAGTCGTCCTATGGCGGCGAGGCCAAGCTGGTTGTCGCCCGTTGGGCGCCGAAGCTCGTTTCAACGCCATCATTGCCGCCGGAAAATCCGCCGATTCCCGCGCAGCCCGCTCCATCTGTCGTCCAAGTGGCCGCGGCAGACGCAGCAGCACCACAAGCAATCCCCTTGGCTCAGACCGCACCGCAAGACGCCGCGCCGACAGCTACCGCAGCGTCGCCCGATTACACACAGTTGCTGCAAACGATGGCGCGCGATCTCGCGAATGTGGAGCGAAACATCGAGCAGCTCAAGGCGAACCAACAGCAAATAGCCAGCGACAATTCGAAAGCCATTGAGGAGCTCAAGGCGAGCCAGGAAGAGATAAAACGCGCCGTCGTGAGAGTTACCGAGCAGAACCTGCCCAAGACGTCATTGCTTCCGACGACGCAGCCGGCTCCGACCGCGCGCAAGCCCGAGCGACCGCTTCCGTCGCCGCACGCGAGAGCACGGCCTCGACCCCCAGGGGAGTGGATCTACGAGGACTGGTAGCCATCGATGCGGTGATCATCGAAGTCTTATGCTGCACTTCCTGTCACGACCGCAAAGCCCATCAATAGGGGTCATAGGCGTAGGAATCATACGGAGCGAGCGGTACAATCGCGACCGTGCCGCCGACTACCCTGCCAGCCCAGCCCAGCGGGGCGGGCCCATAGTACACGCGCCGGTAATAGGGCATGTAATAGGGAATGCGAGCAAAGCGCCCGGTATTGTACGGCGTGTGGACGCCGTACCCGCCGGTCAAATAATTGGAATTCGGATAGGTGAACCCGATCATGCCCGGTTCCTGCGTGGCCTCCTGGGCCATTAGCGGGGTCGCCAGCACGGTCGACAGGACCGCCGCCGCCCCCAATAGCGCGAGTTTCCTCATCATCGTCCTCCGTGTTTCGGCCAAAAGGATCAACCGGCGAACACAGCCGGCGTTCCGAGCTTCCGTTCAACCCGCCGTGAACAGGTCCCGCCGGTCGCTTCAATGCATGCAATTTTACCGTCATTGCGAGGAGCGCAGCGGACGAAGCAATCCATCCATCCGCGCGCGCCGCTATGGATTGCTTCGCGGAGCCTGTCATCGGGCGCGCGTTCGCGCGACCCGTTGGCTCGCAATGACGATGTGGAAACATCAGGTGCGGCAAAGCAACCCGACGGACAAGTCGGCTAATCCAATCCTCCCTGCTCGCTGCGTCGCTTCGCATGCAAGTCAAATCAGCCTCCGCCGCATGCGGCAAAACAACGCGACGGGCAAATCAGAAAAACCTGTCCAGTGCGCACGGCAAAAATATTCCTCTTGTCGCGTCGGGCAAATCAGTGATTTGAATCCGCCCGTCTCACCCGACAAGAGGGGCGGCTCGCGATCGTCACGAAACGCGCGGTGGGATGCGGTGGACGCGGATGCGCCTTTGACGAACGGCACTGATGCGGACGGCGAAGTCGTGTGGTCCTGGCGCCGCGATGCTGGCGTCAAGTTCGTGAGAAGCAAGCGCTTCGCAGGGGCGACGGTGGCAAGAAAGCCCGTTCACCGAGGAGAGCGCGAAGTAAGCCGTAAACCATGGCGCGGGGAAAGCCCGGATGTCCCGGCCCACCTGTGGTCAATCCCCTGTGCATTCGTGTGCAAAATCTGCCGCACAGGGGGCCGCGGGTGCCAGCCGGCACCCGGCTTTCCCTGCGCCCTCTTCTCTTCGGGAGGGCCACCAGATGGCAAAACTCGGACGCTTCGCGCCGCGAGAATGATGGCGCACATCCTGCAGCTGTCATCCGCGAAAGCGGGCGATCCAGTACGCCGCGGCCTCTCGGCTCAAGCTTCGACGTCTCTGGAATACTTTCGCGGATGATGACGACGAGAAGGTTGTTTGAAAACCGAATCTAAAACTTTGTCGTCGCTCAGCGCGTTGAGAGACCGGTGGTCCCGGTCGGTGCGGCCGTCGCGGTCTTCAGTTTGGTCCGCGGTGTCAGGACGCTGAGCTGATGCGGCGAGGCCGTAGACGTTGGGACCGGCGACTGTTGGCGGACATTGGCGGCGCCCAGCACTTGAACCTGCACCGCCGAGATCGGCAAACCCGCCGCTTCATAGGTCGGCAACTCGGCGGCAAAGCCGGCAGTGACAGCAGCCATCGAGATCACGGCGGCGGTGGCGATAGAGAGGAAAGCCTTCTTCTTCATTATTGTTCTCCTGGTAGGATTCGAAGCCTCAACCTATACCTCTTTTGTTGCACTGCAATAGCATCTTGTTGCGCTGCAAATCACAGATGCGGCATATAATTAATGCTGTTATTACAATATGTTATTGCGCGCCGAAGGGGGCCAACCGCGATGCCCGGCGCGCGCGTGACCACCTTGTGATCGACCTGCATTTTGGCTTCATCGACCAGGACCCGCGCCGACAAGAGAGCCGTCCGATGCTCGGAACGCCCCCCGCGATTTGGAACGAGGAGCTTGATAGTCTCCAGAAGGCGCAGGCCCGCCGCTCGGGCCGATGACAGCGCGTCGATGGGAAGGATCACCATGAACGGAAATCGATATTACGGCGTGCGGGTCGAGGGCGCGAAATACGGCGTCGGCTTCGGCTCGGCGCTCGCCATCGCGATCTCCTATACCAACAACCATTCGATCCTGTGGGCGATCGTCCACGGCCTCCTGGGCTGGCTCTACGTGATCTATGTCGCGCTGTTCGGGTAATCCGGCCCGCAGCATGAGCGTGATTTCGATTCAGTCGCAGGTCGCTTTCGGCCATGTCGGCAACAGCGCTGCGGTGTTTCCGCTGCAGATGCACGGCATCGACGTGATCGCCGTGCCCACCACCCTGCTGAGCAACCGGCCGGGTTACCCGACCCTCCGCGGCCGGGTGCTCGACGCAGCCCTGGTCAACGATCTCCTGCGCGGGATCGAGGACCGCGGCGCGGTCGACGCGTGCAAAATGATCCTGTCCGGCTATCTCGGCTCGCCCGAGATCGGCGCCGAAGTCGCCGACTTCGTCGCGCGCGCCAAGACCCGCAACCCGGCTTTGCTCTATTGTTGCGATCCCGTGCTCGGCGATCGCGACCGCGGCCTGTTCGTGCAGAAAGACATCCCGCCGCTGGTACGCGACCGGCTGTGCCGGCTGGCCGATATCATCACGCCCAATCATTTCGAGTTCGAATGGTTGTGCGGGGCGAAGGCTGCAACGATCGATCAAATGATCGAAGCGGCGCACGCCCTGATGGCGCGCGGGCCATCGACCGTCGTCGTCACCAGCGCCGAACTTGCCGATACCCCGGACAGCGAGATCGAGATCGTTGCGATCGAACAATCCCAACAAGGGTTAAAGGCCTGGCGCGTGCGCACACCAAGACTCCCGATCAGCCCGAACGGGACCGGCGATTTGTTTGCGGCGCTGCTGGTGGCTGCGCGCGTTCAGGGAAAGGATACACCGGATGCGCTGGGCCACGCTGCGTCCGCGATCTTCGCCGTGCTGGAGCGCACCGCGGCGCGCGGCACCGAGGAAATGCGCATCGTCGAGAGCGCCGAGCAACTCGTTCACCCGAAGCGCCGGTTCGACGCCGTCGCCGTCAGAGGCTCGTAGGATGGGTAGAGCCCTTCGCGAAACCCATCAATCGCGGTCCAAGAGGTGATGGGTTTCGCAAAGGGCTCCGCCCATCCTACTTACACGGGCTATTTGCCTTCCTCGGCGGAAGTGAAAAATTTGGTTCCATCGAAAAAGCGGTTCGGTCGATTGAATACGGAGATGAAAGTCGCGCCGTTGGGTGAATGCGCGACATGGACGTTGCCGCCCGGCCGCCACACGAAGTCACCCGCGCCACAGCTGCCTTCCGAATCTTCCAGCGATCCTTCGAGCATAAAAGTCTGTTCGAGCGCGGTGTGCTCGTGCAATGGCACGACCGCACCGGGCGCCATTTTGAACAGGATGGTCGAGCGCCCTTCGTCGTCCCGGTACAGGATTTTCATCTCTATTCCGTCGAACTCGGTTCGCTGCCAGCGCATCGACGACGCCGCGACGAAGGTCGAGCGAAGTTCGGGCGGATTGACGGGCACAGGCTCGTTCATGGCTGGCTCTCCGATGTGCTCACGATATCTCGTACACCGACACCTTGTTCGCGATGCCGCTCAACGCCACGCGTCTGGGTGTTGCCTTCAGCCCTTGGGTCTCGAGCAAGGTCCGGGCCTGCGCGTTTTCCACCACCTGTTCCGTCACCACGATCGAGCGCGAGGCGGCAAGGCCCTGGACGCGCGAGGCGATGTTCACCGTCTGGCCGAAATAGTCCTGCTGGGCATTGAGTATGACCGCAAGGCACGATCCTTCATGGATGCCCATCTTCAGGCTCAGGCTCTGATGCTGACGTTCGGCGCCGAGATCGCTCATCGCCTCGCGCATGCGGATCGCCGCGGCAATGGCGCGGTCAGGCGTCTCGAAGGTCGCCATCACGGCATCGCCAATGGTTTTCACGATGGCGCCCCGTTCGGACGCGATGATCTCCTGCAGCAGTCGGAAATGCTCGTTGACGAGATCGAAGGCGGTGAGGTCGCCGACGCGCTCATAGAGCTCGGTGGAACCCTTGAGATCGCTAAACAGGAAAGTCAGACTCAATATCTTGAGGCGCTGGCCGATGGCGAGCGTGTCGGTCCGGTAGATGTCGCGAAACGTCTGATTCGTGAGCAGACGCTTGGCCGTGAGAATGGGTTTGCGTTGCTTCAGCAAGTCGTCCAGCGCCTGGTTTGCCACCCATACGGCCGGCAACACGCGGCTCTCGGTGCGATTTTCCAGGGCCAGCCGCAGCGGCCCGGGGCGCAAGGCAATGGTGTCGACGGGAACCTGGAGCTTGTTGAAGATCACGGACAGGTTCTGGCGCTCGGCCGCCTCCTCGCCGCCGACATCAAGGAACTGGGCCGTATGCGTCACGGGATCGAACACGATCAATGTGCCCGCCGGCGCCTGCAAGGAAAGGATGGCCCGTTCTCCGGGCGGCAGGTCGACAATTTCCAGCGTGACCTCGTCCAGCAGCTTCTCCATATCGATATCGTCCGGCAGATCGATGGCCGAACTCCAGAACACCTGGCGATAATATTCGGCCGCGGGCAATTCGTCGGGATTATGGGCCGCGATCTTCCGCACCCGCGGGCTTACCGTAAAAGTCACCTCGACCAGATTGTCGAGCGTCGTCTCATAGCCCGCGGCGCAGAAAGCGCAATTATACTGCGCCCTGTCCAGGGTCTTCAGGCTTTTATTGGCGGAGAGAACACCGGCGCAACTCGGGCACATGACGCTCCACGTCATCTCCAAGATGCCGAGCCCCACCGCATGCAGGAGTGCGGCGATCACCTGCTCCTCGCCGACATCAGCCGTGGCCGCGAGATCAAGCGCGTTCATCTTGTTCAAGGCATGATCCGGGGCATCCCGCACCATACGCTCGAGCATGTCCACAACGACTCCGTCGGCCGACTGACGCAGGGCGACAAACAGATTCTCGGTTTCGCTCATGCGCCAAGTTTACATGAAAGCAGGCAAAGCGGATACGACAGTGTCATCAGCTATTGCGGATTCAGCACAGCCGGCGGGATGCGCAGCTACGCCGGATCGCCATTGCCTGAGAGTACCTGCGCGGCGCCGCCGATGCCGCGCCGAAAAGCCTCGTCAAAATTGGTGCCGCGAACCTGCCAGCGGTGCGTCCGGCCATGCCAGTCGATCCGCCATTGCGTGGCCCATCCGAGTTCCCGGTCGTCCCAGACCAGCCGTCCGACCAGCGTCGCTTCCCCGCCCTGCCCGGCCACCGCCGGACCCCATGCCCGGGACGTCCTCGTCCCCGGCTCGGTGCGCGTGATGCCCGCTTTCGCCAGGGCGGCCGCGCTGGGCAGCACCACATTCATCCCCCGCCGGGCCGCGGCCGCGAGCAGCGATTCACGTTGCAGGGCCGACTGGTCTGCGTCGGACGTGATCATGTATTGCTTCGCGCCCAATTGCATTTCGACGAGGGCGGCAAGCACCGGGCGATGTGCATGCCACGGTCTGAGGCCAAGCGCATGAAGAAGCGCGTCGATCTTCGTTTCCTCAAAGTCGACGGTCAGGTCGTAGGGCCGATCGCGGGTCCCCTGCTCGTCGCGGGTCGGCGTGCCCGACATCTGATCGTGATAGCTGAACGCCCTGACGAAATCTTTCGCGTTCGATTTGTACGCGGCCAATCGACCGCTGCCCGCAAGTTTTTGAGCGCCGGATACCTTGATCAGAACATCCTCCAGGGCGGCGGCGAAGCCGACGATGCGGTTGGCCTCGCCCTGGCCGGTCACGATGGTCTGCGCGCGATAGAGATCATCCGCAGTAGCGGTCGCGATCGCGCCGCCACAACACGTCAACGCAAGCGCAACCGCGACCCTGATGATCGCGCGAACCACATCAGGGCGCATCCCGTGCGGCAGTCGCCTTGTCGTGAGCCGGGCAACCACGCCTCTCTCCCGCTTGCTCCAACGCCTTTACGTCTTCAGTCTCAACCGGCCCATGAAATCGCGTTTCCCGAGCGGCGCGCCCTTGTGGCGGAGGATATCGTAGGCGGTGGTGGCATGGAAAAAGAAGTTCGGCAGCGAGAACGACATCAAAAAACCCTCCGCCGTGAACGGCAGCGTGCGTTCGCCGAGCTTGAAGGTGACATCGCGGCCGACCAGCGCGTTGACCGCGTCGGGCGTCAAGCCCGAGAGTTCGTTGCGCGCCTCCGTCACCAGCGACTGCAGCGCTGCAAAATCGAGATCCGGCCTGCCCGACGGCGGGACGAACACGCCGTTCTTCGCCGCCGCCATGGCACCGCGCGAATGATGCGCGACCGAGACGATCTGGAAACGGAACGGCATCATATCGGGCGCAAGCCGCGTCTCGACGACGTCGGCCGGGTCGATGCCATGGTCGTGGAAATGCGTCAGGCTCTTCTCGAGCAGACCGCCGACCGCGCCGAGGATCTGCAGATAGTTGGCGACGGTGGCGTCGTAGAGCGAAAAGGCCATGGCGTCAGTCTCCCAGCGTTTGCTTGTTGCCTCCGACACAGCCCGGTTGGTGAATGTGCTTGCTTGCTACCTTAAGGAGGTCAAAGGTGCGGCATCCTAATAGCGGAGCCTGAGCCATGGAAGACCCCCGCCGCCGCTGTCGAACATCGGCTTCGGCTTGTCATGGCCGGGCATAGGCGAGCGGAAACGGCGCCGACCTTCTGACGGCCAAGCCCGGCGATGACGGCAGATAAATCTATCTCAGGCTATCAGCGGAGGCTCTGCCCCAACAGCGATCGGGCCGGCAACAACTGATCGAACTCCGGAGGCGCATAGGATTTGCCGTCCGCGTCGGTGATGACGACCTGCCAGCCTTCGCTGGCGAAAATCCGCGCCTTGGCAACGATGATCAGGGAGCTCTGTCTTTCGATATTGAGCGATTCGTTCTCGCGTTCTGCGATCATCTTGTAGGCCAACGCTATTCCCCCGTTCGTCCCTTGCACCTGTCGCGTGTTGCCAGCGCGCTTTGGCCGCAATTCGCCTAGAGCGTGACAATTTGGTGCCGAAGCAGTGCAGCGCCGTCGTCGCGCGCGCTGGGCGGCGGGGGATGGGTGCTGCCACCTGCCGCCGGTTCCGGTTCCCTTGCTATGGATGGCCGCAACCTCTCCATCCCTTCGCCTTGCTTTGGTCAAACCCGGCTGGAGTTGTGGGGCAGGTCAGAGGTTCGTCGACGTAACAGTTAGTCCGCGGTCCGGTTGATGCGGACGATTTTGGACCGAGTACGGAGCGCCTATGCATCCCTTGCTGAAGGAACTCGAACGAGTCAACGATCCGCACGACGTGCTCGAGATCGCACCCGGCGTCGTTCTGGCCGCGCGAGCGGAGCCGGATTTTTCGACGCTCGCGCCGGGCGCAATGAGCCGTGCCGCGGAGCCGCAGATTCACCCAGGGCCGAGCGCCGCCGCGCCGTCGCTCGACGCGACGTTTCGCGCGGATGACCATATCCGCGCCCCGGGCGGCCAGTCGTCGAAGGGCAAAAAGCTGTCGCGCGTATTGTTCGTGTTCCTGTTCGCGGTTGGCAGCGCCGCCGCCGCGGAAGCGTGGCGGCACTACGGCGATACGGCCAAGGCGATGATCGCAAACTGGACGCCAGGTTTCGTCGCGACAAGTTTGGTTGCGACGTCGCCGTCGCCGCCGCCGGCCAGCGCAGCACCTGCTGAGCAAACGGATGCGACCGACGTTCAGGCGGTTCAGGCCACCGCGCCGGCAGCGACGCCCGCGCCAGCGGCAGCGGCTCCCGCGCCACCAGCCGCTCCGGCCCAGTCCGCGGAAGCCGTCGTGCCGAACGCCCCCGCGCCCGATCAAGCGCAGTCGCTGGCGTTAATGGCGCAACAGATCGAGCAGCTCAAGGCCAGCGTCGAGCAACTCAGGGCCGGCCAGGAGCAGATGTCGCGCGACATCGCCAAGGCATCCGAAATGAAAGCGTCGGAGGTCAGGGCTCCCGAGCCGAGCGTGCGCCCCCGCATAGCCGCGCCCAAGATGGCAGCGCCGCTGCGGCCGGCCATCGGGTTACCCCGCAAGCCGAGGCCCACAGCTTCAGCCGCGCCCTATCTGCCTCCTCCGCCATTGCCGCCAGCCGCCGCGCCGCCGATCATGCCGCAGCCGGCGCCGGAAGCGCAGGCAACGGTTGAAACCGATGGCAACCCGGTGGTGCGGCCGCCGCTACCGGTGCGGTAGAACCTGATTGGTTGAAGCAACCTGTTTGGATCCCGTTGTGCAGGGGATCACCGGACGGCGCCAGCGCTCCGCCCCCGATCCGATCTCATTGCACCCGGCGGGCCGTCGCAACTCGCTTATTGTCGCCGTGCGCTGACGTCATGCCTCGATGCGTGCGCGTGGTGCCTCGCCGGCGCGACGGATAGTTTGACGCTGCCGACAGATGCCATGGCGTTCGCGCTCCCGCTGTTTCTCGAGCCAACACCCAGGCTCTGGTAAAATGCCTGTTCGCCGGGCTCCTGAACCGCCTGTTGCGCCATCACCGGCGCCGCCATCGCGAGCGAAAGAACGGCAGCTACGCCGAAAAGCTTGAACCTGGTCATCGTCGATTCCCCTTCTGAGTGATCAATTCGTGAGCGTTGCGAACCGCACCAACCCGCTTGCGCAGATTGTCGTGTGCGTTCGTTCCAACAGATAGAATTGACCCGCCGACAGTCAATGGAATGACATTTATCATATAAACGTGACCTCGACCGGCGTCACGCCGCGCGCATGGAAGAATTTACCGGGATCGCGAACCACCACAGTGCAATTCGCCTTGCGATCGATCGGCAAAGAGAGGCCGCGATTTTCCCTCGATGGGAAAATCACCAAAATCCAGTCCAGCCCTTTTGCGGAAAATATTTCACTATGCCCGTCGGAGTCTTCCCCTTCGCCCCGCTCTTCGCGGAGAGAGGCAATATCTGTCCGACGGGTTAATCAAATTTCGTAAGGCGCACGAGCGAAGCGTAATCCGCCACCGCGGCCTATAGTCCACCGCTTAGTTTGGTTGGCACCGGTTTGAACACGGGTAGCGCGGCGTTTGGCTGCACCGGTGCGATTTTTGCAACGACAACCGTCGGGTTAGTTGAAAACCAGAGCGCGCCGGCCATGGCAATGAGTCCGGCAACGCCGATTGCAGCAAGTCCCTTCATGATGATCTCCGCGAAATGTGAATCGGTCGCATTAATTTGTCAGTATCACGCTGTGCTGCCGTCGTGACGGATGATCGGCACCGACCAATGCATGCTCGTCGGATGCGATCACGGCCTCAGGCAGGGGTACCGGCTCCAGACCGGCGAACCGGCGGTAGAGAGCCCCCATGATGGCGCCGTACACCACAGCGTAGGCCAGCAGCAGAAAGATCGAAGCGATCGGCAGCAATGGTGCGATCAAGCCGACGCATAACCCGGCGGTCAGGCTTCCGATTGCCGCGTATTCGAATCCGCGGCCACGGCGGAGCGCCCGCGCGATGTGATGCGTGGCGAGGACGAAAATAGCGGATGGCACAACCGTCGCGACCAGGATCATCAGAAACATTTGTGCCGGAATCGCCGCAACGAAGACCGGACCAACACCTCCGGACAGGGTGCCCGGCAGAAATAGCGATACAAGTGTAAAGGACAGGGTTGCCGTCAACCCAGCCGGGACCGTCGCGGCAATCGCGACCGCAGCCACCGAGGTGCGGACGCGAACCGGGCCGTCGAATGTTCGTGGCGTGGTCGGGCTGTCGGATGAGGGCTGTGGACCCTTGGCTACCGGTACAAGGCCGGCGAACTGGCCGTAGAGGAAGGCGGCGATCATTCCAGCAACTGTCGGCAGCAGACCCAAGGTGATTTCGCTGCCGGCGGATGGCGGGATCAGCAGCAGACCGTTGCGCATTGCGAGCAAATAGCTCGTTGCGGCCATGCCGCCGCCCATCAGTGCATAGGCAAGCCGGCTGCAGATCGTGCCCTGCCGCAGCGCCAGATGGCCGGCAAACAGCAAAGCGCCGTCCAGCGCCAGCCGCCCGATATAGAGAGTGAGGATCTTGTCCGGCGCCGGCAAATTCACCTGCGCCGGCGTGGTCTGCGTCGCAAGCAATGCCATTGCCAGCAGGACCGCATGCACCGCCGCAAGCGGGACCAGCGCCACGAGCAGCGCCCGCGAGGAATTCTTTACTGCATACATGCGTGAGACCCCTGAACGCTTGCACGCTAAAGTAGAGGAATTACCGACGGCTCCTGCGAACGAATAAAATTGTAAGGACCGGGATTGCCGGCATCCGCCGCTTACGTGCGCCGATCGGCACCTGAGGGGCAAATCACCAAATTCCTGTTTCCAGCCCTCATGCGAAAAATATTTCGCCAGCAACCGGCGCGCAGACGTGGCGCAAGGGCGCGCACCTCCCGAGTGTGCGTAAGTGCGCTGATCCAGGGATGACCGCGAGTGAGTCGAACGCGCCCAGGCTCTTTGAAATTCGTATCTGAAACCGGCGCGTGCGTCAGCCAGACGTGTCGCGCGCAAGATGAAAGTTCCCAGCTCCCCCGAACGTCCTGATCGTCGCCACCGGAACACTACGGAGAGCCTGACGGGCCCGAATCGTGGCACGAAGTCTGCATGGATTTAACCGACCGGGGAATTCCTTATCAGCGAAGGACACCATGCTCGTTACACTTGTCGCCGTTCTCTGCAACGGCCAGCTCTGCCTCGAGAAAGTCGTCACCAACAGCGATCAGTCGGGAATCACCATGGCGGCCTGTGCGGTCAACGCGCAGATCGGCATCGCCGATTGGCTCGCCAAGGGCCCGTACCGTGAGTGGACGCTGCAACGGTATAAGTGCGTGGTGGGCCAGTACACGCCCAAAAAGCAAGCTTGATCGGCGCGCCATCCCCACGCGGGGGATGGTCGCCATAGCTTCGGTTCTGATTCAATCAGAACCGAAGCTAAGCTACAGATTTTTGCTTGGACGCGTTTTCTTCACGCGAACCGGTATCCACTTCGCTCGAAAACGCTCTATTGCACGACGTCGAGTTTGACGTTGGCAACGCCCTTTCCAACCATTCCGAGCGACTCCGCCGCGGAATAGGAGACGTCGACAATCCGTCCGTGAACATACGGGCCGCGGTCGTTGACCCGCACCGTCACCGAGCGGCCGGTGGAGACGTTGGTCACGCGCAATTTCGTGCCGAACGGCAACGTCGGATGCGCCGCGGTCAAATCATGCGTATCGAATTTTTCGCCGCTCGCGGTCTGCGTCCCCTCGGTGTAGAAGCTGGCAACGCCGTGCGAGGCCACCTTGGTGTCGCCGGCATTCCGGTGCGATGCGAACGGGGTATGCTTTCTCACCGATGCCACACGCCGGTGCGTTACGGACGACGCCGTTCGAACGCGTTGCAGCGACGCCTGCCTGGCCGGGTGAAGTTCGGACCTTTGGCTCACCACAGAGGACTGCGCGCACGCCGCCAGTGAAGCCGCTGCCAGCGCGAGCGCAAGCAGCCGAATGATTTTACGGCCTGTCGTGATGTCGACGGACGCAGTACCGGAACAGCCGATGGACCACATGTTGTATCCCCAACTCGCGCCCCAGCCCAAGCCGAAAACCAACATGCCGTCATGGTCCGAATCCAATCGGGGCGGCAACGTGGCCGGATCCCGGCGGCCACAATTTCGCCAACGCTATTCCTTTCAGGTGTGGTGATCGGGTCACAGTTCATCGAGCGTTGGCGGATCAAACCAGTTGGTCAGCGACAGGCCGCCATCGACGACGATCGCAGCTCCCGTGAGTTCGATAACACCGCCAGCGCCATCGGCGCGAGATCCGTGGCTTGGCCGAGTCGGCCGAGCGGGATGTGTTTTGCCAGCGACGGATCGGCGACGAAGCCGCCGGCCGCGATCGCGCCGGGCACCAGCGCGTTGACGCGGATGCCATAGCGGCCAAACGTCTTGGCGAGTTCCTTCACCAGGGCAGCCATTGCCGCTTTCGCCGTCGAGTAATGCGGCAGGTTGCGCGGCGTGCCGGCGTGCAGCGAGGTCAGCAGCAGGAACGAGCCGGGCGCTTTGGCCGCGATGAGTGTTCGCGCCAGTTCGCGCGCGAGGTGAAAGCCGGCGTCGAGGTTGACCGCGTGCATCTGTTGCCATGTCTCGCGGTTCACCGCCATGGCGTGATCAGCCTCGCGCCGCGGCGGCGAGGCGCTGTGAACGAAGTGCGTTACCTGCCCGACCGCGGACTGTGCGTGCTCAAGCAGCGCATCGCAGGTAGCACGGCTGGCGAGATCGCCGACAAAGGGAAACGCCAGTTCCGGCTGAGCTGAGGTTTTGATCGCAGCCATGACCGTGTCTTCGCGGATGTCGGTGAACACGGTCCGCACACCCTCGCCGACCAGCGCTTGCGCAATCGCGCGGCCGATGCCGTTGCCGGCCCCGGTCACCAGCGCCGCCTCGCGCGCGGGATCGAAGGGCGTGCTGAAGAGGCTCATGTCGGACGGTCTCCGGGATCAAAACGACGCGCATGCTAGCACGCGTTGTCGATCCGGACACAAGCCGCCCGCGGTCAGCTCTGGTGCGGTCCCCGCATCATCTTCATGGCGTCTTCGATGTGACGCCACTCTCGCGCGTCCTCGGCGTCGCCCTTGCGCTCGCAATCCTGCGCCATCTGGGCTGCCTGGGCGATCGCCTCGAAACCGTGCCGCTCGACCATCTGCCGCGCGATCACGTGAATTTGCGTCTCGGACATCATGTCGCTGTCCCGATGTCGACTCGCCCCCCGCAAGCCGCAGGGACCTGCACTAGCCGGTTCCGCTGCAGCCTGTTCCAAACCCTCCAGCCGGAGGCTCGTTCCCCTGTGTCCGCATTTAATCTCGCGCGCTGCGGACCAGATGATCCAAAGACCGTCGCTGCCGGACCGCATGCCACCAATTCCACCTCTTCCCGCCGCATTTTTTCGCTTTGCTGCGGCTCTGGATGGAGTGAACTCGAATGAAAAGGACAATCGCGTGAAAAGGACAGTCGCGATTGCGGCGTTGGCGCTGTTGCTGGTTCCATCGGCAACGATGGCGCAGGAACGCGGCGGGGACGCCGCGCTCGGAGCATTGTCCGGCGCCGTGGTACTCGGGCCGGTCGGCGCGCTCGCTGGTGCGATCGTCGGTTACACGGCCGGACCGTCGATTGCGCGCTCATGGGGCTTCAGACGATCCGGCACCCGCCAGGCGCGGAAGCCCGCAGCGCAGGAGACGCGGGTGTCGCGTGCCGACACTCAGTCTGCGCCGCGAAGTCAGGCCAGCGCGCCAACCGCGGCGCAAGTGCCACCGCCTTCGAAAACGGCTTCCACCACCGCGCCGCCGGTCCAGGGCCTGGAGTAAGGCGCAGCGGTCGGTCGCGGCGCGGTCGGCGACCGCATTCTCCGTAAAACCCCGTACGCAATCCATCGGAATTTCCCGCAGACGTTGCCGCTGCTATTTTTCGAGCCTGCTCCTCGCTTTGATTCGGAGGCGGAACATGGCTCAGGTCTATTTCCATTGCTCCAACACTGAACGGGTAATGATCGATCAACACGGCGCTGCCATTGGCGATCTGGCCGAGGCGCGTGACCACGCCGCCCTGGTGGTGCGGTCGCTAATCATGACGCCCAGCACGGAAGACTGGCGCAGCTGGGTCCTGCACGTCAGCGATGCTTCCGGCGACGAGATCTTCGCCATGCCCTTCGTTTCCATGCTCGGCAAGCCGCATTGAAAGCACGCCATGACAATCGCGCAATCATCGACACGGCTCCGCTTGCGCTTGAACGGCTTCGTGACGAGGTGGCACAGACTGATCAGGAATGCTTGCAATCCCTATCGGCCTGAACTTCACTACATGCGAGGGCCCGGCCCGAAATGGCACGCGAAACACCTCGGCCGCGCCGAAAGCGGGGCGTTCTAAGGCATGGCACCTGAGGGCACGCCGTCAATAAGGCGGCGCCTTCCTCCCCCGCTGCGCTTTGGCGGCTTCCATCCACCACGTCAAATCATCGGCAAACCTCGGAAACGCATGCTCCAGCGCCTTGCCGCCCTCGCCGTTCGGTTTACCCTCCGCCGAGAGGGTCTGCGCGATCGGCCCCACCGCGATCGTGGACGAGATCACCACCATGCCCATTTCCGAGAGTGTGCCATGCCACGCCGTCGCGGCCCGCGCGCCTGAGAAACGTCCGGCCGAATAGCTGGCTATGGCGGCGGGGCGCCAGAACCATTCTTCCAGAAAATGATCGGTAAGGTTTTTCAGCCCCGGCTGGACACCCCAATTATATTCGCCGGTGATGAAGACAAACCCGTCGGCGCCGCGGATCTCGCCCGCGAGTTTTTCCAACGCTGCCGGCGCCTCACCCTTCGGATATTCCTTGTACATCCGGTCCAGCATCGGCAGGCCGACCGCCTTGGCGTCGATCAGCTCGACGTCGTCCCCCCGGGCGCGAAGACCCTCGACGACGAAATGGGCGAGACGGATGCCCATCCGGTCGGAGCGATAGGAGCCGTAGAGCACGAGAATGCGATGAGTCATGATATCCACACACTGCATGAGGCCGCGCGGTGATGATAAGCTCGGCGTCATCAGCCGCCAATCTTGATCTGGCGCAATACGCCGCGCGGCCATCCGCCACAAGCTGACCTGGTGTCATGTTCCAGGGGGTACCGCCTTTGGCCGACTTTCGTCCAGCGAACAATCGTCCTAGTCTTCCCCGGGCTCGCAGCGGAGCATCGCGATGCGTTTTCGCGTAAGGAAGTTCGCCCATGTTCTGGAGCGCCTTGGGCTGGCCATGGCTGGTGCCGCCAACGGCTTGTTTGTTGCAGCCCTGGTCGGGACCAGCGTCGCCGCGCTGACGACACAGGCTTTCCTGCTGCTCATGATGATTGGCGGTGCCGTCGGATTCTACCTGGGAATCGATACTCCACCCCTGCCCTTTCATCCGCACGATGACCATAACCGCGGCGACGGCGGCAAGATCGACGCCGCGGAATTCCTGAGCGCCGTCGGCACGTTTCTGGCGGCGACGGCGGCGTTTGCGTCGGTGTGCGTGATCGTGCTTCGTCACGATCCACACATCGCCTGGACATGGATGATCATGGCGGGATGGATTGTCGGCGTGGTCATGCAGATCATTGCCGGATCGATCGCGCGTTTTCGCCGTTAGGGCCGGCCGCTCGCAGGGCGCAGGCTACGATCGATCTACCGAAAATTAATCAAATCGTTGCACGCTGATGCCAACAGCAAAAAATCGCCAAAATCCTTTTTACGAAATGCGTTCGTTCAAGAAGGAAGACCTCCCATGCGGATCAAACTCGCGATCTTCGTTGGTTCGGTGGCCGCCCTGGCTGTGATGACGGCGCCTGTGCTGGCGAAGAATTCCACGCCCCAGAAGACCGACGACAAATCGACCTCATCGTCCTGCCATGCCTACCAGCAGGCGGCCGACGGATCGTGGATGGAGCTGCCATGCCAGGAGCTGGGTTCCGGTTCCGGCGCCCCCGCCCAGCATAAATCCGCGACGCGCAGTACGGTCGAAGAAACCCGCACACGCTGAAATCGGGTGGTGGACCGGCCAGTTCGTCTATTCGATTGGCTGCGCTGACGGGCTTCGGGACCCGCGCCGGCGCTCGCGCGCCGCAAGCGTAAACCCGAGATTAACACCGGCTATTTACGATAGTGGGGAACTCGCCCCAGACCCATCGTGAACGGCCAAACCCCATGAAAATCGGTACCCTTCTGACCGCCGCCATCGTCTCGCTTTCCGCCGTCGGCGGGGGGCTGGCGGTCTATGTCGCCGCCACGAAATACCAGACCATGGACCATGTTTCCGTCGCCCAGCGCCGGCTGGAGATCGTCAGGGCCGTCGGCGACATTCCGCGCTATCTCAATTCCGAACGCGGCTTCGCCACCAATATCCTGATGGGCCCCCCCGCCGTGGATCCGAAGCTGCGGGCAGAACTCGACAAATACCGCAAGCGGACCGATGGCGCGCGCGACAAGATGAACGAGGTCAAGGGCACCCTGCCCGGCGCGTTCGACGATGCGGCGGCCGTGATGGCCGGCATCGACGCCCTGAACGTCAAATTCGCTGCCCTGCGCGAGTCGATCGACAAGGCGATCGACGGTCCGGCCGATACCCGCAAGGATGCCGCCAGGAAGATCGTCTCCGAGAACGCGGTCTTCAACACTGCCGTGACCACGCTGCTCGACGGGCAGGTCCGCAAGATCGCCCCGCTCGATGGCGATGCCTACCGGCAGGCGAGCTACGCCAACATCGCCTGGACCTTGCGCGACGTCGGCGGCCTCAACGCCAGCCTGCACAAGAACCTCGTCGGCGCCCAGCGCGCAGCGACCGAGGCCGAGAAGATGGATATCAGCCGCTCGCAAGGCCGCAACGACCAGATACTGATGTCGCTGCAGGAATTGCGCGGCAATGCCTCAACGCCGGCCAATGTTGCGATTGCGCTGGGCAAGATGAACGAGGACTATGTCGAGCGTTTCGGCAAAGAGTTGAAACTGGTGAAGGACGGCGCCGTCAGCGGCAAATATGAGCACGATCTCGACACCTATTTTGTGGAGTCGCAACGCGGCCTCGGCGCGATCATCGAGGTGCGCGACGCGTTCTATGACAACGCCGCGCAGATCCTCGGCACCAGCTATTCCGCCGCGCGCTTCAGTTTCCTGATCGCGCTCGCAGGGCTGATCGCGGTCGCGGCAGCCAGCGCCGCCCTCGTAACGATGGTACGCCGCCGCGTCTGCAAGCCGATCGTCGACCTCACGGCCAGGATGTCGAACCTCGCCAGCGGCGATTTCGCCGGCGACATCGATGGCGCCGGCCGCGGCGACGAGATCGGCGCGATGGCGTCCGCCGTCCAGGTGTTCAAGGATAACATGATCAGGGCGGATCGCCTCGCCGCGGAAAAGGAAGCCGAGAACGAAATCAAGATGCGGCGCGCCCGCGTGCTCGACGATCTCACCCGCGCGTTCGAGACCAAGGTCAGCGAACTCGTCGGCGGATTGTCGTCGGCCTCCGCCGTGATGGAAGACACCGCGCAGTCGATGTCGTCGACGGCATCCGACACCAACCGCCAGGCCGCCGTCGTCGCCGCGGCATCCGAACAGACCTCGACCAACGTGCAGACGGTCGCCAGCGCCACCGAGGAATTGACGTCCTCGATATCGGAGATCGGCCGCCAGGTCGCACAATCCACCGAAATCGCCGCGCGTGCGGTCGAGAACGCACGGCGCACCGGCGATACCGCGCGTTCGCTGGCCGAAGGCGCGCAGAAGATCGGCGATGTCGTGACCCTGATCCAGAACATTGCGGCGCAGACCAATCTGCTGGCGCTGAACGCGACCATCGAGGCCGCGCGCGCCGGCGACGCCGGACGGGGCTTTGCGGTCGTTGCTTCCGAAGTGAAGTCGCTGGCCGGCCAGACCGCCAAAGCCACCACCGAAATCTCCGAGCAGATCGCGGCGATCCAGGCCGCGAGCGACCAGACCGTGACCGCGATCGGCAACGTGGCCGAGGTGATCGCCGAGATCGATCAGATCGGGATTGCGATCGCGTCCGCGATCGAGGAGCAGGGCTCGGCGACCAAGGAGATTTCCCGCAGCGTCCAGGAAGCCGCGCGCGGCACCCAGGAGGTCAACGCCAACATCTCCGGCGTCCAGCGCGCCGCCGACGATACCGGCGCCGCCGCCGGTCAGGTGCTGGGAGCCGCGGAACAGCTATCGTCGCAATCGAAGGATCTCGCCGGCCAGGTCAACCGCTTCCTCGCCGAGGTCAGGGCGGCGTAATCCGCCCGCGATGCGGCTTGCGCTGACGGCAAATCGACGTCGCGACTACCCGCGAAGCCCCAGCACCCGGCGGGCGATGGACTGGCGATGGACTTCGCTCGGCCCCTCATACATCCGCATCAACCGTGCCTTCTGCCATAGCGCGTTGAGCGGCAATTCCAGCGTCATGCCGAGCGCGCCGAGCGTCTGCATGGCGTGGTCGCAGGCGTCATAGGCCATCTCGGTCGCGAACACCTTGATCATCGAGGCCTCATGCCTGACGTCTTCGCCGCGATCGGTCTTTTCCGCGGCGTCGCGCACCATCAGCCGGCACGCATGCATGCGTGTCGCGATATCGGCGACCCACCACTGGATCGCCTGGCGTTCGGCCAGCTTGACGCCGAACGTCTCGCGCTGCCTCGCGTGCTCGCACATCATGTCGCTGGCGCGCCGCGCGATGCCGATGCAGGTCGATCCCATTTCAAGCCTGCGGGTGCGCAGCCGCAACTGCATCGGCGCGTAGCCCTTCCCGACTTCGCCGAGCGCGGAATCGGCCGGGATGCGGCAGTCTTCAAAGACGATCTCGTAGGTCGAGCCGCCGCCGAGCATCGGGATTTCGCGCTCGATGATGAATCCGGGCGTGCCCTTCTCGACGATGAAAGACGTAATGCCGCCCTGCCGCGCGTCGCTGCCGACGCGCGCCATCACGATGATGAAATCGGCCGCGCGGGCGTTGCTGATCCAGATCTTCCGGCCGTTCAAAACCCATTGCGCGCCGTCGAGGACCGCCCGCGTCTTCATCGCGGCGGGATCGCCGCCGGCCCCCGGCTCGGAGATCGCGATCGCCGACGTCATCCGTCCTTCGATATAGGGCTGCAGATATTGCTTCTTTTGCGCCTCGGTGCCGACGGCCTGCAGCATGCGCAGGTTCGGCGAGTCCGGCGGCAATACAAACGGCACGCAGGTCCGGCCGAGTTCTTCGTGCACGGCCGCCATCGTGCGCGTCGGCAGGTCGTGGCCGCCGAGATCTTCGGGCGCGTCGAGACCCCACAATCCAAGATCCTTCGAGACCGTGCGCAGCCGCTGCTTCTGCTCCGCGGTCAATTCGGGATGGCCGGTGCCGGGCAGCTTGGACTTCAGGTAATGAGGCTCCAGAGGAATCAGTTCCCGATCCACAAACCGCGCCACCGTCTCGCGGATCATTGCCGTTTCTTCATCGGTGCTCATCAAGTCGGTCCTCTCGCGCCACGCGTGGTTCAAAGCAGTAGCGCATTTCCAATTTGCATGAACAGCGGAAAGCGCACCGGTCAGCTCGAACCGCGCCGAAGTTTCGTCTGGCGAAGTCGGAGGCGGCGCAGCAGGTGCGTCGCGTCGAACGGCTCGGTTTTCAGAGCAGTTTCGAGCGAACGAACAGCGCGCGCAGCGCGTTGGTCGCCTGCACGGTCAACATCGCATTGCCGGCGGCGCCCTGAAGCGAGTTGATGGCGTCGTCGTGTAACGACTTGAACTCCATCCACTCGATCGAACTGAGATTGGTGATGAACTGATAGGCCTGGCCGACGGTCGCGATTGAAACCGTTGCTCCGTTCAGCTTGATTTTGAAAGTGGCTCGCAGCGGAGTTTCAGATTTCGATGCTTCGGTCATGGTTTGATGTTAAACGAGGAAATCGAAATGTTTCGTCATCGCTCGTTGCCAAATAAGCCTCATGACTGCGAGGTCGAACGTCGCGGAACCGCATCGCCAAGACTTGGCACGACGACGAGACGCGTAACCTCGCCATTGTTATACGCCTGCAGGAAGCGATCGTAGTCCTTGAACGACACGCAGCCGTTGGAATCGCCGTTGGGGCCGAGCATGTAGCTGTGCGTCAGCAGCCCGGAACGGCCGAGCGTCGCATTGCTGTCGACCGGAATCATGCGCAGCGCCCGGACGCCGTGGAACAGCCGCTCGCGGGGCTTCAGGTCATAGACTGCCGGCGGCGTCGCGCCGAGGTTGACCTCATGAACGTGTTGCGGGTCATCCATCAGGCTGCCCATTCCCGAATGGGCCTCCAGTTTCGAACCGTTCGGCATGTAAACGGCATGCGCCGAGATATCGTAAACCGCAGTCTGTCCGTCGTAGCCGAGCGCCCCGAGATCCGGTCCGTCGCGAAACAGGCCGCCGTCAGGGGCGAGCGAGGCCAGCCGGACGCGTCCCGGGATCAGGTCGGACAGCTTTTGCAGCAGGGTGCGCCGGTCAGGCTGGGGCGTGGTGTCGGCCTGGGCGAACGCCGCCGCCCCTGCCCGCGTGTCGAGGTTTGCCTCGGCCGGGCGGGATTTTGGCAGCGGAATCCCGGACGAGGCGGCGGGCCTGGATTCCTCGACCTTGGGTCCGGGTGCATCCTCGAGCACGGCGGACCGCCAGTCCTGGGACTGCAACTGCTGGCCGAGCAGGCCCCTGGCTTCACGAAGCCTGATCTCGGCGGCCGAAAGCGCCGACTGGTCGAGGGTGCGCGAAGCAAAGGTGTCGGCCGGCGATTCGGGCGTGGACGCCGGCTGGAAGCGATCGGCAAACGACGGCAGGTCGGCGTTTGCCGGCAGCGCCGCGGTGGGGAGCATGGCCGTGTTGGCCGAATCGGCGATCCAGGCAGCCGCGCCCAGCGCCAGAGCGACCGCAGCCAACGTCAGCGCGGTCGTTTCCGACCACGAGAAGCGGCGATGCAACGATAGCCGATCAGCTGTCGTCCTGACTGACGTCATCGATTCCCCGGTTCCACCCGTTGGAGCGCCCACCCCGCAGGGGGTTCATCGAAAGGCCGGATACAATATCAGGGCCATAACTGAGGCATAATCGAGACAAACGGCTAAGGCGGCCGTCCGTCCCCATGGTTAACGCACCGCCTGCGCCTAGTCGTGGAACCCGACATAGCGCACGAAATCACCGTTCGATTCGCGGTCAGACCGGACCGCATTAGCCGGAAAACTGTCGTCCGGATATCCCATCGCGACACAGGTCATAATGGCCTGGTCCTCGGGGATGCCGGCCACCTCGCGCACGATATCCGATCGCATGATGCCCTGGCCGTTGATGACGCTGCCAAGGCCCCGGTCCCACGCCGCCAGCACGATGCCGTAGCAGAGCGCGCCGAGATCGAAGTGGCACACCGCACCCGGATCGAGGATCCGGTCATAGCTCACGACCAGCGAAACCGGCGCATCGAATTGCCGAAAGCCCCGCAACACCCAGTCCTGCCGCATCGGCTTGTCGTCGCGCGCGATGCCCATGGCGCCGAACAGCTTTTTGGCGACATCGACCTGCCGCCCGCGGTGAACGCCCTGATACTCGCCGTGGCTGATGATATCGCGCTTGGGCTTGGCGCCGGCGACCATCTCTTCCATGTTGCGCTGGCGGACCCGCTCCAGCGGCTCGCCCGTCAGGACGTGGACATGCCAGGGCTGGGTATTCATCGAGGACGGCGCGCGCTTGGCGACTTCGATAATCTCCTCGATGACGGCGCGCGGCACGGGCTTGTTCTTGAAGCCACGTACGCTTCGGCGCGTCTGTACCAGCGTCTCGAAATCCATTCGTTGCATCCCCACGTTTCTTCCGCGCCAGGCGCGCGTTTTCGGTCCGCCAAGGCCCGGGGCGGACAGTCCATGCCGATCACTTTATCAAGGAAATCCAGCTTGGGAACTTGATCACCTGAAGAATCCGCGATCCAATCCGACGGTGTCGTGATTGGGAGAGCCTCATGTTCAAACGTCTATTTTTGGTTGCAATGCTTGGAACATTCTCCATCGGCTCGGCGTTCGCGCAGGAAAGCTGCGAGAGCAAGGCCGTCGGCAAGGACGGAAAAGCGCTGGCCGGTGCCGCGAAGGCATCCTTCATGAAGAAATGCATGGCCGATAACTGCGAGACCAAAGCCGTCGGTTCGGACGGCAAGCCGCTTTCCGGCGCTGCCAAAACCAGCTTCATGAAGAAGTGCGAAAAGGGCGCATAGGCGCTTAAGCGCCCTCCTGCCTCGGGAGCGCAAGCGGCGGCCAGTCTCGTTCGAACGGGTCGTCGCATCGATGGCCGTTGCAAGTTCGCGTCATCCGTCACGCTCCACGCGATCTTGCGAGGGTCTCCGATGGGGACTCGCCGAATTGGGAACGATAGCTCCTGGAGAAATCGCTCAGATGCCAAAAGCCAAACGCAAGCGCGCAGGCCTTGACGCTGTGAGTGCCGGCCACAAGCCGTTGCCGAACCAGCCATAGCCGCCTCAGCCGCAGGTACCGATGCAGGCTCATTCCCCGGTAGCGCTTAACCGCGTCATGAATGGTGCGCACTGAAACGCCAACCTGCTTTGCCAGTTCACCGCTGTAGACCGGATGGGCAATATCGCCCGCCAATGCGGCCTGGACATCTCTGAAGACTTCGAAGTGCCGGGCGGAGTTGGCGCGCGTGGCCCACTGCGTGGTCACCACCTCCGCGAAGGCGGTGTCGACAGCAGCCAGCAGCGACTCCCGGATTGCAGCCGAGGCTGCGGGCACGTCCGAGGGATCGACAAACCCCGATGAGACCGACAACACCTGCAATGTCAGTTCACGCAGCGAAAGTTGCGCGGAAACGCTGGTCTCAAATATCCTGAAGTTGGGGCCGGCCCGAGGCCAACCGCGCCCCTCGATCTCCGGCGTAAAGACGAACGACGCGTACTGCCTTGGCGTGCGTTCGACCTGACTAAAGGCAGCTCCATTGCTTCCGATCACGATGACCGAACGGTCTCTTTCAACACCATTGAAACGGATGGGCGTCCCGTCATCCATCGAAAATCCGATGGCGGTGCAATTCGGGGCAAGCTGCGCGTCGGTGATCCGCGGGAATGACTTGGTGTAATTCACGTCACACCCCGCCAGGTTCAGGATGATTTGCTCAGCCGAGATTTTTCGCACAAGCGGCGTGAAGTCCACACTGAGATGTCGCACCGAACTTCGAAATGCATCGATGTCGGCAAATCGAAATATCTTCGGCGCCATCGTCGGCGCGAGAGGAATACTGTTCATTCAAAATCTTCTTGGCAAAAAGCCTGCGTCAGCGCGCAATGTCACGCCCGCAATGGCACCAAATTCCACACCTCCCGAGTATGTCCGCCAACCGACATAAGAACGATATGCGTGTCGGGAGAACGATATGCGAGTCGGCGCCGAAAAATAGCTGAATCAAGTCTCATTTTGCCTAAATTCGATAGTGTTTGCAGCATTACACGCGGTATCAGGAAACCCCACGCGCCGTATTCTTATGGGCGCATTAATGATTGTGACGCCTAATTCGACGGTCGGACAGTTTTCGTTCCGCAGCGGAACAAGAATTGGTGCCGCGGATGCCCATTAGCGCCTCGAACGATTTTATTTCCGAACTTGATCGCGCCATAGAAGGCGGATCGCCGGCACGCCGCTGTCAGATGCTGCGGCAGATAACGAGCCTGTTTCTCGCCGGCGCCGACCGGCTGAATGAGTCTCAGGTCGCCGTTTTCGATGAGGTCCTGACCCGGCTGATGGCATGCACTGAGGTGCAGACGCTCGTGCATCTCAGCCGAACCCTCGCCGATCTGCAATCGGCGCCAAAGGAGTCGATCCGCCGTCTTGCCCGACACGAGGAGGCGCCGGTTGCCGCGCCTGTGTTGCGCGGATCCGGCTCGCTTTCAGAACGCGATCTGATCGAGATCGCCGAGAGCCGGAGCCAGCAACATCTCCTCGCAATTTCGGGACGAAAACGCCTCAGTGAATCCCTCACGGATGTACTGCTGAAGCGCTGCGATACGACTGCCCGCCGTCTGCTTGCGGCGAATGCCGGTTCTCGGTTTTCAAGCACGGGGTATCTGGCGCTGGTCGCCGCCGCAAAACGCGATGACGACATTGCGGACTCATTGGTACTTCGGCCTGACATGCCGGTTGAAATGCTTCGAGAACTCCTCGCAGGAACAACCAGGGCGGGCCGAGCCCGGCTCCTTGGAGTCGCCCCGCCCGGGGCGCACGGAGCGATTGAGGCCACCATTGAGAGCATAGAAACTGAAATCGGCACGAAAAACCCCAAGCCAATTGATTACTCAGGCCCGAAATCCACGGTGCTTGCGCTCAACAAAGCTGGAAAGCTAAACGACTCTTCCGTCAACCGCTTTGCGGTGCGAGGGGAGCGTGCAAACCTCATTGCGGCACTATCGCTGCTCAGCGATGCCGCAATCGAAACCATCGAAGCCATCGTGGAAAGAACCGACCCCTGTGGGCTCATCGTTGCCTGCCGGGCCTCGCGGCTAAACTGGACGACGACATTTGCGGTCATCCGCTATCGATGCGGCGCCCAGGCGATCTCGCCCGAGGACATTGAGCGCCGCAGAGAGGCCTTCGAGGCGCTCCCTCTATCCGTTGCGCAGCGAACGATCCGCTTCGGATCCGTCCATGACCTCGAAATGGAAATCAATTCGACGGGCAACGCACTCGCAATGGCCGGAGCAAAATAGTGCCGTTCGGCGATCGAAAATCCGAGCGCGTCCGCCTCGAGCACAAACGCCCCGTCAACCTCATGGGTGTCGACGGCACTTGGCGAAGGAGCTGCCTGCTCCTCGATGTTTCTTCAACCGGCGCCCGACTTGACGTCGATGGAACGCTTGAGGTCCTCCAAGCCAAGGAATTTTTTCTGCGGCTATCCTCGACGGGATTGGCATTCCGGCGATGCGAACTCATCCGGATCGACGGGTCCGAGGTCGGCGTTCGATTCATCGAGGTCAAGACAAAGGCCCGGGGACGGCCCATCGCTGCAACCTAACGATACACGCCCTCATGTTCCATTGATAAGGCGGTGAACCCAAATGCAAATGATTGCCTCGCGAATTATTCCCTTTCTCGACGTCCAATCTCTCGCGCCCGGCAACGCGCTGGAAGCGTTGTTTCGGGATGAAAAGGGTTTCATTCTCTATCTTTCGGACGGCGGCCCGTCCTCGATCAGGCAGGAGAGGCTTATCCGTCTAGGAGTGCGCGAGGCACTGGTTTGGCTACACGAGGCTCCGCAGGACGGGGCGTCGTTTTGGAATTGATGAAGAGAAAGGACGTACTTGATGCGCGGTCTACGCAAGATCACCAACTTTTCCATATCGACCGTTTCGACAGAACCGCTGCGCGGAATTGTCGAGATTGATACCTTCGATTCGGCGGTGAAATTCGAACTCAGCGAAGACACGGCGCTCAACATTTGCGCCGATCTCGAACATTTTCTTACGCAAGGAAGCCCAGGCGGCCACGCAACCCACAGCGCGGACGGACCGCAACCAGACCTCGGGACCAATTGTTATGTCCGTTCACGTCATCGCTGATACGCGTGACAGCCTTTCCGCGCTGTCCAGGATGCTCGATCAGCAGCATGCCGTAACGTCGGAATTGCTCGGTGGAACGAGCCTGCGTCACGATGGTATCGATGCCGTTGTCGTCGCTGCGGATCTGAGTGTCGTCGACAATATTGCGGCGCTGAAGGCCGTATCGGCGAAACTAAAACGCGCGGCCAAGCGAATTTTTCTCATCGATCGAAAGGGCCGTCTCTCTGTCGTCCAGGCCTATGCACTGGGAGCGACGCACGTCCTCAGAAACCCCGTCAGCCAAGCGCAATTGCTGGCGAAGCTCGCCGATGGCGACGCCATTGCGACAACTCGGGACGAGATCGGGTCGATCGGACAGGAGGCGGCATCGGCCGGCGCCGCCAGCATCGTCTCGATGTTCTCGGCCGTATCAAGCGGCGCGCCGGTCGATGTCAGGGGCGCGAAAAACGCCGGCAGCAAAATCGCCGAGAGTGTCGGCGAGAACGGCCTGTCGAACTGGCTGACGACGGTTCGGCGTCACCACGAGGGCACCTATCAGCACTGCCTCCTGGTGACCGGAATAACCATCGACTTTGGCTTGAGCCTCGGCATGGCGACGGCCGACATCGAGCGCTTGTATTCAGCCGCGATGTTTCACGACGTCGGCAAGGCGCGGATTCCGCTCGCCGTGCTCGACAAGCCCGGGCGCCTTGATCCCGAGGAACGCGCCCTGATCGAAACCCATCCCGCAGCGGGTTACGAGGCGCTGAAGGGAAACGCGGGTATCTCGTCGGAAATTCTCGATGCCGTCAGGCATCATCACGAATTCCTTGATGGAAGTGGATATCCGGACGCCCTTTGCGCCGAAAGCATCAAGGACATCGTCCGGATGTTGACCATTTCCGACATCTTCGCAGCCCTGATCGAGCAGCGAACCTACAAGCCAACCATGCCCCGGGAAAAGGCTTACGAAATCCTGTTGGGAATGCATGGCAAGCTGGAGCGGTCGCTCGTCGAGGCGTTCAGGGAAGTCGCGCTGAGCAGATGATGGCTTCCCCGCCCGGCTACTCCCCCTTGAACCGGTAGTCGAAGCGATCGCCGTCCGCCGTGATCAGGCCCACCGTCGGCGTGGGAAAATGGATCGGCAGGATCAGCGTATCCGTGCCCGCCACGGAAGCAAAAAATTTGCGGCGCGACACTGCTGACTGCTTTGCATCCCAGTCCGGCTTCGCCGACCAGTCAGGTTCGCGGCACTGGATCACGTGATGCATGAGGTCGCCGGCCACCACCGCGCGCTTACCGCGCGAGAAAATGTTGACACAGCAATGGCACGGCGAGTGCCCCGGCGTCGGCGTCAGCGTGACGGTGTCGTCAAGCGCGTAAGCGTCATCGACCAGCAGCGCCTGCCCCGCTTCCACGATCGGCAGGCAATTGTCGCGGAAAACCTTGCCGGGCGGATTGGCGCCCTTGGCATATTCTGCTTCCCACACCGCATATTCCTTCTTGTGAAACACATATTTCGCATTCGGGAATGTCGGCACCCAGCGGCCGTCGCGCAGCGTCGTGTTCCAGCCGGTATGGTCGATATGAAGGTGGGTGCAGAACACATAGTCGACCTGCTCGTAGCCGATGCCGAGCGCGAACAGCTCGTTGCGCCAGCGCTCCTTGCCCGGAAAATCGAACGGCGGCGGATGGCCCTTGTCCTCGCCGGTACAGGTGTCGACCAGGATGGTGTAGCGCGGCGTGCGGACCACGAAGGTCTGGTAGGTGATGACCATCATGCCGAGCGCGGTGTCGAACACCTCCGGCTCCATGCCTGGCAAATGATGCTTGAAAACGGCCTCGTCATAGGCCGGGAAGAAATCCTGCGGCCGCCGCCACGGCCCCTCGCGCTCGATCACCGCGTCGATGGTGATGTCGCCGATCCTGATCTGCTTCATTTTTTTCGTTTCGCTCCCGCTTTTTCGCGGCAGCGTAGCGGGCGACATCGGGGCGTCAAGTCAGGGGCAGCAATGCGAAATGTTCGTAGCCGGGATCGCACTTCGCTCCATCCGGGCTACGGGCTCGCAGCGCTTCAGCTTCGCAGGCCCGGGGCTTCCTGGCCGGTGCGCGCGACATATTCCGAATAGCCGCCGCCATATTGATGCGGGCCCTCCGGCGTCAGCTCCAGCACACGGTTGGAGAGTGCGGCCAGAAAATGCCGGTCGTGGGAGACGAACAGCATGGTGCCCTCGTATTCCGACAGCGCCGTGATCAGCATTTCCTTGGTCGCGAGATCGAGATGGTTGGTGGGCTCGTCCAGCACCAGAAAGTTCGGCGGATCGAACAGCATCTGCGCCATGACCAGCCGCGCCTTCTCGCCGCCCGACAGCACCCGGCATTTCTTCTCGACGTCGTCGCCGGAAAAGCCGAAGCAGCCGGCCAGCGCGCGCAGCGAGCCTTGGCCGGCCTGCGGAAACGAATCCTCCAGCCACTGGAACACGGTGCGCTCGCCGTCCAAAAGATCCATCGCGTGCTGTGCAAAGTAACCCATCTTCACGCTGCCGCCGACCGCCACCGTTCCGTCGTCCGGCTCGGTCGAGCCCACCACCAGCTTCAGCAGCGTCGACTTGCCGGCGCCGTTGATGCCCATCACGCACCAGCGTTCCCTGCGGCGGATCATGAAGTCCAGCCCCTCATAGATGCTTCTGGAGCCATAGCCCTTGTGGACGTTTTTCAGGCTGACGACGTCCTCGCCGGAGCGCGGCGCCGGCAGAAACTCGAACGCCACGGTCTGGCGGCGCTTCGGCGGTTCGACACGCTCGATCTTGTCGAGCTTCTTGACCCGGCTCTGCACCTGGGCGGCATGCGAGGCCCGCGCCTTGAAGCGCTCGATAAACTTGATTTCCTTGGCGAGCATCGCCTGCTGGCGCTCGAACTGGGCCTGCTGCTGCTTTTCGTTCAGCGCGCGCTGCGCCTCGTAGAATTCGTAATTGCCGGAATAGGTCGTCAGCGTGCCGCCGTCGATCTCGACGACCTTGTTGATGATGCGATTGATGAACTCGCGGTCGTGCGACGTCATCAGCAGCGCGCCCTCATAGCCCCGCAAGAACTGCTCCAGCCAGATCAGGCTCTCGAGATCAAGATGGTTGCTCGGCTCGTCCAGCAGCATGACGTCGGGACGCATCAGGAGGATGCGCGCCAGCGCCACGCGCATCTTCCAGCCGCCCGACAGCGCGCCGACGTCGCCATCCATCATCTCCTCGCTGAAGCCAAGGCCCGACAGCGCCTCGCGCGCCCTTCCGTCCAGGGCGTAGCCGTCGAGTTCCTCGAAACGCCCCTGCACTTCGCCGTAGCGCGCGATGATATCTTCCATGTCGTCGGCGCGGTCCGGATCGGCCATCGCGGCCTCGAGCTCTTTCAACTCGGCTGCGACGATGCTGACGGGGCCGGCGCCATCCATTACCTCGGCCACCGCGCTGCGGCCGGACATCTCGCCGACATCCTGGCTGAAATAGCCGATCGTGATGCCCCGATCGAGCGCGACCTGGCCCTCGTCGGGCAGTTCCTGACCCGAGATCATCCGGAAAAGTGTGGTCTTGCCAGCCCCGTTGGGACCGACGAGGCCGATCTTTTCGCCCTTCTGGAGCGCCGCGGAGGCTTCGATGAAGAGAATCTGGTGGCCGACTTGCTTGCTGACGTTATCGAGACGGATCATGGGGGCCTGAATGGATTAGGAGCTTGCGGCCGCTCTTAATCCATGTTGCGTCGCAGCGAAAGCCCGAACCATCACAGGGGAACCATTCCGCAACCCATCGCGCCCGCCGGACCCTCAACGCCCGGTGCCCCCAAGCCGGATTTACGCGCCTGGCAGGCGCCTCCGGCGCCGGGTCCTTTCGGCAAATGAGCCGTCGAACCGACCTAATGCTTCATCTGCGTCGGCATCTGCATCGGCATCGTCATCGAAGGCGTCGCTGATGCAGCGTGTTTCATCACCATGCCCAGTCCACCGCCCGCTGCACTCAGATCGGGAACGATGGCGATGTTGAGCATCATGCCGCTGTCCTCGTGGTCGAGGATGTGGCAATGCAGGACATACTCGCCGATGTATCGGTCGTATCGGGTCCTGATGTGGACCTGATAATTGTTCTCGACAAAGATCGTGTCGCGGAAAGTGTGATACATCCCGCAATATTGGCTGGCCAATTGGCCCTGGTCGCCGCCAGCCACCGCGTTGCAATTGCCGTCCTTGTCGAAAATGGACACTTGCTGGCCGCTCGCATTCGGCGTGGTCACGTCGATGACCTGGAACGGGTTGACGTGGATGTGGAAAATGTGCGGCTCGCCCTGCGCCGTCAGCAGCCAGTCATCCGACGTGTTGACCTGCCGCGTGATATTGACGACATCCGGATCGTAGGATTTGCCGTTGACCTGGAAGTGCAGGCCCTGATCCTGCGTAAAGGTGATGGAAAACGCGGCTTGTTGAACGTCGGGATTTGTCGCCGGCGGCAGATCGTCGAAAGGTGCCCAAGGCCGCAGATCGCCTGCACGCAATCCGTCGCGAATGGCGGGGGGAAGCTGCGGATTGGCGTCAAACAGCGCCTGCTCGACATAATCCTTCAGGTTGACCGTCACCGCCTGCCCGCCCCTGACGTGGACGTAAGCCAGCAGCTGCGGGGTTGAAGGTCCTTGCCCGCCGCCGCTTCCGTTGATGACCCTCTGCGCCGGCGGGGCTGCCTGATCGAGCAGGCAATAATCGCCTTCGGACGGGAACGCGACCAGGATGTCGCTGCGGTATCCCGGCTGAAGGTAATTCGACTCGAGCAGACCTCCTCCCGCCGGCTGCGCACGAATCTCGCGCAGCTTCGCCCGCGTCAGTCCGTCGGTGGCAATCTCGAACTGCGGTATCAGCGTCCCCGCCGTCGCGTTGCACGCGGTCAGCAGGTCGGCCTTTTGCTGCAAACGATTGCCGCTGAGCGCAGACGCTGCAATGAGATTGGTCGCGCCAACCGGACTAGCGCGCACCACCTGCAGATTGATGGTGTCGTGGATGCCGGCATGGACGAACCGCCAGCGTTGAATCTGGCCTGCGGGCAATGTGATTGTCGGCTGGACGACGCCGTTGATGCTGGTGAAGCGTCCGTTGGTGTCCCAGATGGTCGCCGAGTCCAGCTGCAACGCGAAATTTTCGACCGCGCCCGGACTGACCTGGTTTTGCGGTGTCGACAAGGGACAGACCCAGGGCGCAGACGTCGACGCACCGGAGCTGTTGACGTTATAGAGACCCGCAGTGGTGTAGAGCTGCTGCCAAGGGCCGCCCTGATCGTCTTTCTGAACCGCGAAACAGGCATAGGCGATCTGCTGGAACAGAAATACCCGCTCGGTCAGCGGGGCGCCGGCGGCCGTGTGAAGCACGGTATCGATATCCGCGATCGGATGGGGGTCAGCCGGGGTCGGCGGCGCGTATGGCCGATTGCCGCGGATCAGGATAACGCCGGAGGCTCCGCTCGCAACGTTGACGGCGGTCGAACCATGGCGGTGCGCATGGTACCAGAACGTGCCGGCGGGATGATCCGCGGGAATGTTGATTTCATAGGGGAACCGCGATTGCGGAGCGATATTCAGCAGCACATTGTCACTATTGCCTGCCGGGGAGACGTGCAGGCCATGGGTGTGCAGATTGGTGGTGTTGAAGCAGCCGACCCCGAACGGCAGGCTTAATCCTGTCGGCGGGTTGTCCCAGCAGCTTGGGTCGCTCTTGTCGGTCCCGTTCTTCAAATCGACCCGCAAGGTGTCGCCAGGCCTGACATCGATCACCGGACCGGACTTGCATCCGCCATAGGAGCGCAACTGGACGGGATCTTCTCCATTCGGCTGCGGATCGGTCGGATCGGGGTTGTTGATCTTGAATTGCGCGAGCACGAAATCGAGCTCCACCGACACGATCGAGCCGTTCCGTGACATCGAGCCCTGCGGATTGCAGGGAGCGGGCGCGCCGCCCAGCGCCTGCGGCGCCAGCCGCGGGCCAGGTTCGCTCAACGTTGGAGGCGCCTCGAACGGATGCTCCGTGGCCGCCCGGAGCGGCGCACTCGCACCCAGCATTGCGATGAACGTGAATACCGCCAGCACAGCATTTTTCATGTCGGTGCCCTCCTGCGGTTAGGAGAATACCGTAACGCCGCAATCGTCAAGCGTGTATTTTATAAATTCGTCAATCTTAGAGGATAATGCCCATTCCGGTGTGTTCGGATGCGGGCAACGAACGCTTTGCCATCGGCGCTAGTGCCGTTTGAAATATTGCACAGCGCGTTCGTGCTTTTCGGCGGCCGCGCGTGACTTGAAAGTGCCGAGATTACGCCGTTTGCCGGTCTTCGGATTTACTTTCCGTGAATAGAGCCGATATTCACCGGACTGCAGTTTGCGGATCATGAGACCTGCCTCGCCTGTCCTTCCCGTCGGGTCAACCTGAACGACACGACGTCGTTCCCTGGACTCAACTAATTTTCGCGCGACCGGGTTCGAACCCGCGAGCACGCGCGGCCGACCAAGGTCCATGTTCCCATCGATGTCCAACAGCGCGATGACGGAAGTCGAGAAAATTTTAGCCGAAGCCGCTCGGCTGCCGCTGAAGGACGCGGCTTACGCGCTGTGGCGGCAGAGTCCGCGGCTGGATACGCTCGAGGGTCAGCCGATGACCGCCGAAGAGCACGCCGCTACCGCCGCAAGGCCGATGGCGGAGATCATGGCAAAGATGAAACACGACCACGATCATGCCGAGGATGGACGGACCTTCGGCCGGCTGAAACGCGCGCATCCCAGGGCTAGCGACGCCGATGTCAAGACCGCGATTATTGCCGCTGTGAAGTTCGACGACGACTGCTTCAGATATTATGAGGAAGCGCACGGCGATTTCGGCGAACGGATCGAGCGCGCGGTCGAACTGGCCGCGAGGAAAAATCCCGGCTACCTGCAACGGACTTACCAGAAAGCAAAATACTACATCGGCTATTACATGAAGTAGGATGGCGTACCCTGCCTCAGAAGCACAAATTCGTCACCACATTGCCGCGCTTGTCCTTGATCGCGTAAGGACATCGCATCCGTTCCAGCGCCTTCTTGGCGTCTTCGTCGCCGAGCGCGGCGGCGCGCTGGTAATAGGCCTTGGCGGCGTCGGAATCCTTCGGTCCGCCACGGCCTTCCTGTGAAAACGCCCCCATCCGCTCGAGTGCTGCGGGGTGATTTTGCGCCGCCGCCTTTTCAAACAGCGCCCGCGCGGCGGCATCGTCCCTGGATCCGCCATTGCCCTCCGCCAGCATCATGCCGAGCTGATACTGCGCCTCGGCATTGGTCTCGGCGGCCTTCGACAACAATTCGCGGGCGCGCGCAGGATCGGCGGTCGCGCCGGCGCCGCCGCCAAGGGCGGCGAGATTGCTGACGCCGCGGGGATTGCCGGCTTCGGCCGCGCGTTCGAACAGTTTTCTCGCCTGCGCTTCGTCGCGAGCAACGCCGGCGCCGGTGCCATAGAGCACGCCGAGTTCGACCATCGCCGAAGTGGATCCCTTGTCCGAGGCCTTGCGCCAGGCGGCGATCGCTTCCGGCATTTGCCGGTTGGCGGCGTAGGCGCGGCCAAGCTGATACATCGCCCGGCGCGATCCATTGGCGGCGTTCTTGCAATATTTGATCGCGGTCGTGATGTCGGAGGCGGCGATCTCGGGCACGCCCTTCACGTCGGCCGGCTTGTCGGGATCGGATGGATCGGCCGCAACGCGGTCGCACAGAACGAGGTCCGCCGATTGCGCGTAGGCCAGCGCCGGCGCCGTCATGGCGACGATCGCAACGACCGCAAAGGAGCAAATCCGTCTGAACATGCCCGGCAGGTTGCGTCGAAGAGCCGGCAAATTCAAGGCTCCAGCCCGCAACTGCGCAGCACCGGGGCGACCTCCGGCGAAGCCAGATAATGCAGCAGCCGGTCGGCCTGATCGGCCTTCTGCGAGGCCGCCATGCGGCCGGCCGAAAACACCGCAGGTGTTTGCAGCTCGTGCGGAATCGGTCCGACGACGTCGACCCCGCTGACCTGCATCAATTCGCTGATCTGCTGGATCGCAAGGTCCGCCTCACCGCCAACGAGCCTTTCCGCGGTAAAGCCCGACGGAATAATCACGGCGCGGGCGTTGATCTCGGTGGCAATGCCCAATTGTTCGATCAGTTGCGCGAACAGGATGCCGCTGGCGCCGATCCGCGAATACGCCACGGAACGGGCGCCGAGCAGCGCCGTGCGCAGCGCAGCTTCGGTTGCGATATCGGGATGGGCTGCGCCCGCCTTCACCGCAATGCCGACATAGGAGCGCGCCAGGTCGACGCAGCTGTCCGCCACGACGCAGCCCACGCCCGCGAGTTCCGAAAGCCCCTCGCGGGTCAGAATGACGACGTCGGCCCCCTCGCCGCCGCGCAGCCGATCGAGCAACGCCAGGGTCGGCGCGAAATCGGCAATGATGCACCCGCCGCCGGCTGCTTCATAGCGTCCGGCCAGGCCGCGCATCGCGCCCCTCAGGGCGAGCGTCGAGAGCACGCGTACGGCATTATCCATCGGCGATCACGCCCGGCGCATCAGTTTCAGGACGGCGGTCAGCCGAAGACTGCGCTTGCCGGCCAGCGCGGTGGCATCCAGCAGCGCTCCCTCGCCGTCGCAAGTGCCGGCAAAGCCGATGCCGACCTCATGGCCGCCGAACACGGGGTTCTCGCCCCTGGCCGGGGTGTGCTCCTGATTAAGGATCTGTCCCTTCCAGCGTCCGTTCGCGGAGGTGTAGGTGCCGAGATAATAGAACGACGCGTCGCCGCCGAGGATGCGGCCGTCATTGAGCAGCATCACGCCGGTCAGGCCGCCATCGACGCCGTCCAGCATCCGGATGTGAATGGAATAGAGGCCGTTGACGATGCCACCCTCGCCGACGCCGCCGGCGATCGGTATCGCCTCTTCCTCGATCGGCGTCATGACCGAGCTGAACACCGCGCCCGGCAATTCCTTGAGGCGGCCATCGAAGCGATAGAGGTCGCCGTCCGGCCTGCCCCGCGCCAGCAGCGTCGCATCGTCGGTGCCGGCCATCGCCCGATAATTCGGATCCGGGTTATGGCGAACGGTCTTGATCTCGATGGCGACCTCGTCGCCGATTTTTTCGTAGGTGCCGATGTGAGCAAAGGCCGAATTGCCGCCGAGCATCTTGCCGTCACGGGCATACATCACGCTACGGCCGACCGTATCGTTGAGCTGAAATCTGACCTTGTAGAAACCCTCAAACAATAGCCCTGTCCCCGGCAAGCACGTGACCCGCTATCTAGCGCGGTTCATAACGCGGGGGAACGGGCTTGAAGCCGCATCTTCGAAGCGCCGTCATCAAAACGCAACGATCCGTCAAGGCGGTTTTGCCTTGACGGATCAGGTTGCAGCCCCGGGCGCCCCCACCCGGGCCTATGCCGAAATGTTTAGGCTGCGGCTGCCTTCGCGCTGGTCGGAACCGAAGCGATCGTCTTCAGGATCTGCGAAGCGATCTGGTAGGGGTCGCCTTGCGAGTTCGGGCGGCGGTCTTCCAGATAGCCCTTGTAGCCGTTGTTGGCGAAGGAATGCGGAACGCGGATCGAGGCGCCGCGGTCGGCAATGCCGTAGCTGAAGGTGTCGATCGACGCCGTCTCATGCTTGCCGGTGAGGCGCATGTGGTTGTCCGGACCATAGACCGCGATATGATCGGCGCGGTTGGTCTTGAAGGCTTCCATCAGCTTCTCGAAATATTCCTTGCCGCCGACTTCACGCATATAGGTGGTGGAGAAGTTGGCGTGCATGCCGGAGCCGTTCCAGTCGGTATCGCCGAGCGGCTTGCAATGGAATTCGATGTCGACGCCGTACTTCTCGGTCAAACGCAACATCAGGTAGCGGGCCATCCACATTTCGTCAGCGGCTTTCCTGGAGCCCTTGCCGAAGATCTGGAATTCCCACTGGCCCTTCGCCACTTCGGCATTGATGCCTTCGTGGTTGATGCCGGCGGCGAGACAGAGATCGAGATGCTCTTCCACCATCTTGCGGGCGATGTCGCCGACGTTCTTGTAGCCGACGCCGGTGTAGTACGGACCCTGAGGCGCGGGATAGCCGCTAGTGGGGAAGCCGAGCGGGCGGCCGTCCTTGTAGAAGAAATATTCCTGCTCGTAGCCGAACCAGGCGCCTTCGTCGTCGAGGATGGTTGCGCGCTTGTTCGAGGGATGCGGGGTCTTGCCGTCGGGCATCATGACTTCGCACATCACCAGCGCGCCGTTCGTGCGCGCGCCATCGGGATAAATCGCGACCGGCTTCAGCACGCAGTCGGAGCTATGTCCTTCGGCCTGCATGGTCGAGCTTCCATCGAAGCCCCACAGCGGCAGCTGCTCCAGCGTCGGGAACGCATCGAATTCCTTGATCTGCGTCTTGCCGCGCAGGTTCGGTGTCGGCGTATATCCGTCGAGCCAGATATACTCGAGCTTGTATTTCGTCATTGAGCCTCTCTGTTGATGATGCAAAAACGTGAGGTACCGAAAGCCAATCGGTCGCCGCACGCGTACCCGGCCACCATCGGCCGATTCTTAGCAAGCAATAAAAGTGCCAATCGCTGCACTGCGGCAACCACCGTTTCCTGGACGTCCGGCGCGCCGGAGCGCTTTTTTGCTGCGACATAGAAGCGCGGTTGGCATGCGTGGCCAGCGGCCAAAATTCGTTCCGACAGCCCCTCCCGAGCCCGATTCTCCGGCAGTTTCGGTCCCGACACCGCCACGCGA
The DNA here is from genome assembly GCA_900129675.1 of Bradyrhizobium erythrophlei. GTDB lineage: Bacteria > Pseudomonadota > Alphaproteobacteria > Rhizobiales > Xanthobacteraceae > Bradyrhizobium > Bradyrhizobium erythrophlei_A. The sequence goes on from FSRD01000001.1 coordinate 8,265,419, forward strand.
TTAAAGCCGCGGCAGGCCCCCGCAACAACCGTCAAGCGGGTCGCCCTTTGCCGGCAACCTTGTTGTCGGCTCAGGCGTTAGTCATCTGCCCATTGCCTCACACGAAGCAAAACCAGAATTGCCTATGTTTTAGCCATCATATGGTTCTCTTTTGGTCATCTTGCATCCGCGAAGGGCACGGATGATATCGCGTTTAGTAACCACAAGAGAACGAGTCGGGCGCACCATCAGGGTTCGCGTCCCGTCAGAAGGAGAAATGGGATGATGAATTCGAGTTTGAATCAAGGAACTGCCAAGATCTACCAATTCCCGGCCGGGGGCCGCGCGGCTCTCGGGGGACGTCGCTACGGCGAGACCACGGATGTTGCTTCGTCACAGGCCGGCGACTCCGCCTGCAGCGGCAGCTGGTACCATCAGGCAGCCATCGACGAATCCAAGCCCGGGCGAGACCACTGATGCCGGCCATAAGCTCGGTAGCGACGCGCTCGAAGCTTCAGGCGCGGTTCGGAAAGTAAGAAAGGGTCGGAACGAAAACGTTTCGGCCCTTTTTCATGTCAGCTCGCACGCCGTCACCGGCCGCTTGGCGTGTTTGAGCGTGGTGATCCCGGCCTTGGTGATCTTCAGGGTCACGCCGCTTCCCGAATAGCGCGAGCCGGAAAAAGCAAGACGTTTGCCAAGCGTCACCGCCCTGCCGTCGAGCTGCAGATGGGCACGTGAATCATACTCGAAAAATCCGACGATGAATTGCGTGCCGTCGGCGCAGCGATAATTCTGAAAGGTCTGGGCGAACGCGGCCGATGCGCCGACCGTGCCAAGAAAAAAAGCCGCCCCGAAAACGGCGATCTTGCGATTATTCATGTTCACTGGGATAGAAATCGGGCGCGTCCCGCTGTAGGTGAGGGGTTTCCGCTCCTGCTCTTTCGATTGCAGGACGGGTTCACAGTCTCACCATGGCTTACGTTTCCCGAAGCCCCCCTATAATCCCGGACGGCCAGATTTCCCGGGTCCGGTTTGAAACCTTGGCTTTCTTCCGAAGGCCTTCCCAAGTTTGGAGAGGTTTAAACGCTGGTCCGTGTACACCCCCGCCATTCTGGTTTGCCTTCAGCCTCGCCTCCTGAGCTGTCGTGGCGTTCCGCCGGTTTTATCAAGCCGGCCGCCATACGGCCAAGTAAGCCGCCAAGTGTCCTGAGCCCCTTTGCCCAACTTCGGTGCTACCTCCGTTGGGGAGATGTGAGTGCCATCTCCTCCGAGGGCGTTACCCCTCCGTCATCGCTCCTACGGGCTCATGTGCCACTCCCGTTGGGCTCTCTCCTGCTTCGGCATTTAGCCTCGTTCGAAGAGTCCTGGCAGGTTGTACGCAGTCCCTGCTGCCCCCGGGAGCTTCCCGACGTTATCTCTGAGAATCTTTCCTTGGATGCTGGATCCCGTACCCCGGCGGTACACCGTGTGCTCTCACCTGTTTCTTCCACGATGTCATCGGCCTTCCCCAAGGAAAGAATGGGTCGGCTTCCCGCGTTTTGTCCCCACGAATTACGACTTCTCGCAGGTCCGTGTTTCGAGGATGCAGATATTCCTTAATGTTCCGGCCTCCAAGTTTGCTCTCCCCCCAGATCGTTCCTACCGCTGCGATACTGCTGCAGGGCAGCCGGGGATTTTACGTCCGGGCCTATCGTGCTTTGTTGCCTCCACACGCACCGGATATGCTAACCGTCCGAATACAGGTAATTGACGGTACAGGGACTTTCACCCTGTCAGACTCTCAGCCTTGTCGGCTGCTCACTTCCCCCAACGGGCTCAGTATAGACCAGACGGCGGAAAGCCAATACGCCGTCCCCGTCACGCCGTCCCCGTCATTTGTCCACCGAACAGGATTGCCCAGGTCAGCCAGATGTCAGACAGCCCTGCCCGTCATCTCAATCTTGCCGGCGCCAGCAATTTCCGCGATCTCGGCGGCTATCCCGCAAGAAACGACCGCCGGGTCCGCTGGCGGCAGATCTTCCGCTCCAATCATCTCGGCCACCTCTCCGACGACGACATCGAGGTGGTGCGCGGCCTCGGGGTACGAAGCGCGTTCGATTTTCGCGGCCGCGTGGAACGCGCGGAGGCCCTGTGCGGCATGGCCGAGATCACGGTGCATTCGCTGCCGGTCGAGCCCACGGTGGTCGCAGCCCTGCGCGCCATCGCGGCCACCGGCACGCCGCTGTCGACCGTTCACGCGACCGAGGTGATGCGCGATTCCTATCGCAGCTATGTGCAGCAAAACACGCCGCGCTTTCGGACGCTGTTCGCGCATCTGCTGGAGGATAGCGCGCCGCTGGTGATTCACTGCACCGCCGGCAAGGACCGCACCGGATTCGCCTGCGCGCTGATCCTGAATACGCTCGGCGTTCCGGACCAGGTGATTTCGGAGGATTATCTTCTGACCAATCGCTTCTACCGGCGGGATCCCTCCGCCAGCAGCGACCTGCCCGACGACGTCAAGCAGGTGCTCGGCTCGGTACAGACATCGTTTCTGGCCGCCGCGTTCGAAGCCATCGATGCCGACTATGGCGATCTCGAAAGCTATCTCCGCGATGGTCTCGGACTTGGCGCGGCCGAGCGCGCCGAACTCGAGGCGCGCTACCTCAAATCCTGATTTGGGAGAGCTTCTTTAAGCCGCCGCTTCGGCTTCCATCTCGGCGTCGAGGTCGGCGATGACGTCCTCGAATGCCGAAATCGCCTGCTGGACCGCGGCGATCTGGATCAATTCCCAGCCGTTCACCGGCCCGTTGCGATTTTGCAGTGCGACGACCAGGTCCCGGCGCTGCTCCTTAAGCTGAACAAGTGGTAAACCGTGATCGGGTAGGTATCTCATGGCGAAGCCCCCTGCCTTGCTTGGACTCCGCTTGTAACGGAAGGGTTCTGCGATCGACTTACAGAACTCAGCTAAATTTTAGCGATTGGGCCCCGACCCGTAGTCTTACGTAACGCCTTCCGCCGCCAGGGCCTGATTGATCGCTCCATAGAGCGCTTGCGTCATGCAACCGGTCGCCCAATCGCTCATGTGAAGTTTATCGTTGTCAGTAGGATCGATCAGTTCGGACATCGGCACATGGCCATCGACTGACCAGCGCTTCATCAGCGCGAAACGACGAAATACATTGACGCCGGCCTTTTCGGCGACGATCGATATTCGCGACACCATGTCTTCGGCAAATTTTATGTCCGGGTTCATGACCGGCGCTATGACTCCAGTGGTGTACTGCAGATCCATCAGCACCACATCGATCGGAAGATCGGCGAGCCAATCGAGTCCAGTCGCGATCGATGCCTCAACGTCGTCGAAACTGAACTCCCCCAAGCGAAACACCGCGTTGGTCCCGACCTGCCAGATGACCAGCGAAGGTATTTCATCTATCACGTCGGGTTCGAAGCGGGACAACTCAGAAGGCGCTTCCTGGCCACCAATACCGCGGTTGAGCACGTCGATCATCCGGCCATGAAAACGGTCTCGCAAGGCAAGTTCGAGCCTGCACGCATAAGGCACGATGTGCCCCTCGCCCGCCGTCGACGACGAGCCGATCGCCACAATCCTTATCTTTCGCTTCCGTTTGAGCGCGTCTTTCAAGTGGGGCAGCGGAAATTTGAAATTGACGAGGTCGGGGGCCGTGTCGCAAGTCCGCGGTGCGTCTGGCATATGAACATCCTCAGCGGGAATGACGTATGGTACACCCGTATTTGGAGGCAAAGTCCCGCGGCATTGCAAATGAAATTCGCCTGACGATAGTGTGCGCTCGCTGTATTCGGCCGGGAGACCCATCATGGACGGAAAAGTCGTTGTCATTACCGGCGCTTCGGGCGCACTCGGCAAGGTGGTCGCCGAACAGGCGCTGGCGCGCGGCGCCCGGGTGGCCGGTATCGACTATGCGCCGGCGCAATTGCCGGCGACACCGACCCGGCTCGAACTCGGCAGCGTCGATTTGACCGACGCAGCTGCGGCCAAAACGGCAATCGACGCCGTCGCGGCGCATTTCGGCAAGATCGATGCGCTGATCAATATTGCCGGCGGGTTTGCGTACGAGACGGTCGTCGATGGCTATCCGACGACGTGGGCGCGGATGTATGCGCTCAACGTGACGACGGCACTGAACGCCTCGCGCGCGGCGATTGGGCATCTCACCGCCTCCGGCACTGGCCGCATCATCAATGTCGGCGCGATGGGCGCGCTGCAGGCGGGCTCCGGCATGGGCGCCTACGCCGCCTCCAAGGCCGGCGTGCATCGTCTGACCGAGGCGCTTGCCGCCGAACACAAGGGCAAGATCACCGTCAACGCGGTGCTGCCGTCGATCATCGACACCACCGCCAACCGCGCCAGCATGCCGAACGCCGACTTCGCAAAATGGGTGGCGCCGAAAGAACTCGCCGATGTGATCCTGTTCCTTGCCAGCGACGCGGCCTCCGCCGTCACCGGCGCGCTGCTGCCGGTGAGCGGTCGGGTTTAGACGGACAAGGCCCCCATCAGTCCCGGATAGACAGCCGCAGCTTCGAATACTCTGTTTGCTGATAGCCGTTCCGGCGCGGCAGGATCAAATCCCGCTGCACGCGCCCGCGGCAATCCGGGCTAGACTTGAGGCGACTGAGTCGCCCTACGCCACCGGAGCTATCTTGGAAACCGCGCTTTATCTGCCCGTCAAACGCTTCCTCGAAAAGCTCGGCTTCACGGTCAAGGGCGAAGTCGGCGGCTGCGATCTGGTGGCGCTGAGCGACGACGATCCGCCGGTCGTGGTGATCGGGGAATTGAAACTCACCTTCAATCTCGAACTGATCCTGCAGGCGGTCGATCGTGCCGGCGCCTGCGACGAGGTTTGGCTGGCCGCCAAACTGTCCGCGCGCGGCAAGGGCCGCGAAAGCGACGCCCGCTATCGCAATCTCTGCCGCCGGCTCGGCTTCGGCATGCTCGCCGTCACCAACACCGGCGACGTCGAGGTGATCGTCACGCCGCCCACCACCGCCCCGCGCCGCGATAACAAGAAGCGCTCGCGGCTGGTGTCGGAGCACCGGCGGCGCAAGGGCGATCCGGCGATGGGCGGCAGCACGCGCGCGCCGATCATGACGGCCTATCGCCAGCAGGCGCTGGCCTGCGCCTCGGCACTGTCGGCGGGACCACGGCGCGTGAAAGATCTGCGGGTGGAGATTCCCGATGCCGGAAAAATTCTAATAGATAATGTCTATGGCTGGTTCGATCGCGCCGAGCGCGGCATCTACGTCCTGACCGATGCCGGACACGCCGCACTGAAACGCTGGCCGCAGCAACCGATCGACTTTGCGGCGGCCGGCGACGCCGCGCCATAGCGACAAGGACGACGGAGATACGGGGGATCAAATGATCGTGGTGACCGGCAGCGTGACGGCGCGACAGGATTCCTTCGATGAAGTTCGCCGATTAAGCCTCGAGCACGTCCATCGTTCGCGCGGCGAGCCCGGCTGCATCTCGCATGCCGTACATGTCGACTGCGAAAATCCGCTGCGGCTGGTGTTTTTCGAGCAATGGAACGATCGCGCCGCCCTGTTGGCGCATTTCGCGGTCCCCGCTTCGCGCGAGTTCGTCCGTTCGCTGCAGTCGCTGGCCGCGGCCGCTGCTACAATCGATCTGTACGACGCGACCAGGCTCGAAAAACTCTAACGCATGGCTGTATTGCCACGCCAATTTCATATTGCAATGCAACATTAGGGCACCTAGGTATCTCACGATCAGATGCGAGGCCCCGATGAGCGAAGACTGGAACACCAAATACGGCACCCGGCGCGTGCGGCGCGATCCGCCGACGCTGGAGGAAGCAATCTTCGCCGCCGTCGGCATTACCGAAGATCCGCAGCAGCAGGCGGAAATCGCCGCAGCGCTGATGGGACTGCCGTATGAGGAAGTACTGGCCGAAGTGAAGAAGACCGGACGCGCCGTGGCGCGAACCGTCACGCGCGTGATCACGGGCGAGCAAGGCGCGCAGCGCTCTGTGGTGGTTGAGCGCCGCGTGGTCAGGCGGTTCGGCAACGACAAGCGCACCGGCACCTAAGGGTACGCGGGCAACTCGCTCGATCCATGACATTTTCCAGCAAAGCGTGCCCCGGACCTGATCCGGGGTAGACGCCGGTTCGCGTCAGGAAGCGCGGCAAATAAAATACGAAAGCCCGGCTCTGATTTAATCAGAACCGGGCTCCAGGATCAGCGAATGGCCGCGTGGACTCGCTTAATCGTCAGGCCGCCTTGTCCCACCCGTACATCTGCAGCAGCATCTTCCAGTACGCGCGATTGAAATTCGCGATCGCGCGGCCGGCGTCGAGCGAGGTTGCAAAGGCGGCCGGCGCTGGCTCCGGCTGCTTCTGCTGGGTCAGGTCGATATTCCCGGTGGATTCACCGTAGCGGAAGTTGAGATGCGCGCCGAACTTGTTGGCAAGCGCCCGCATCGCCTCGTTCTGCGCACCGGTGGTGATGCGCAGGCTGCGATAACCCTTGGCGCGGGCCTCGGCGATCAGCTTCCTGAACAGGATGCTGCCGACGCCCTTGCGCCGCACCGACGCTTCCACGCTGAAGGCGATTTCCGGCAATGAATCCTGGGATTGCTCGGGCGGATGTAGTTCTGCAGCGCCGCGCACCACGCCATCCTCGATATAGGCCATGATGACGGTGCCATCATTGGCGCATTTCTCGGCGTAGCGCTCGATGAAGCTGTCATCCATGAAGCCATGGAACCGATCGTGGCGGCTTGTCCGGTCAAGCCGCAACAGATGATCGCGCAACAGGGGCAGCTCTTCCTGCTGGCTTAGTGTCCGAACCGTGCCTGTGGCGAGCGCCGGATGGATAATCTCATAGCTCATATCAAATCTCCTCGTGGAAGCCCTCGAGGAGGCGTCGAATCCCTAGACCACCTATATTGTGCATCGCAATATGAAGTTCAAGTCCCTCAAATGCCTCATAAAAAGTCAATTTTTGTTAACCGGTCGTTAACCGACGGCGCGCCTATCAGAGTACCATTTGGGTTTGCGTCACGATCGCGACCAGCTTGCCGTCTTCGGTCTCCAGCCGCGTCTGCCAGACTTGCGTCCGCCGTCCCCGATGCACCGGCGTCGCCGTCGCGATGACCGTTGTTCCCTCCTTGGCTCCACCGATGAAATTGGTCTTGCTCTCGATCGTGGTGGTGCCCTTGGCATCGTCAGGCAGATTGATGACGGTCGCGGCAGCCCCGACCGAATCCGCGAACGCCATGAGCGCGCCGCCGTGAATGGTGTGGTTGAGGGTGCAGAGATCGGGGCGCACCGGCATCGTGGCGACAACGCGATCCCTGTCGGCCTCGGTGAAGGTGACGCCCTTCAACTCCGCAAAAGGCATCTTCATCGACTGGATTTTCTCTAGCGGCGTCATGCATCCTCCCGTTTTTCTTTCGAGCAATTTCCTAGGAGAATGGCTGGCCGAGGTAAATCGGGCAATGACCTCTGAGGTAATGGCCACGGTGACAAGGCGCCGCTAATTCTGCATACCGTTGACGATGCGCCACTTCCCTCCCCGCCGGATTGTCTGCCTCACCGAGGAAACGGTGGAGACGCTGTATCTGCTCGGCGAGCAGGACCGCATTGTCGGCGTCTCCGGCTATGCGGTGCGGCCGCCAAAAGTTCGGCGCGAGAAGCCGCGGATATCGGCCTTCATCTCGGCGGACATTCCAAAGATCCTGGCGCTCGAGCCGGACCTCGTGCTCGCCTTCTCCGACCTTCAGGCCGGCATCGTTGCCGACCTCGTCCGTGCCGGCGTCGCCATCCATGTCTTCAACCAGCGCGACGTCGCAGGGATCCTGGCGATGATCCGCACGCTCGGCGCGCTGGTCGGCGCGGCCGGGCGCGCCGACCAGCTTGCCGGCAGCTTTGAGGCGCGCCTCGCCGGCATCGCATCGACGGCCCGGCCTTCGCCAAAACCAAAAGTCTATTTCGAGGAATGGGACGATCCCCTGATCAGCGGCATCGGCTGGGTTTCCGAGTTGATCGAGATCGCCGGTGGCGAAGACGTGTTGCCGAAATTGCGGTATCAGCAGGCCGCCAAGGACCGGATCATTTCGCCCGATGTGGTGCGCGACACCGCGCCCGACGTGATCCTGGCGTCGTGGTGCGGCAAGAAGGTCGTGCCCGACCGGATCCGGCAACGGCCGGGCTGGAGCGAAATTCCGGCGGTGCGCAACAACCGCATCGTCGAGATCAAGTCGCCGCTGATCCTGCAGCCGGGACCTGCGGCGCTCACGGACGGGCTGGATGCGATCGTCGCGGCGTTGTGGCCACAGTGATATCGCCGCGACCGATGATCCTCCTCTATCGCCCGAACCGGGGTTGGCCCGCGATTTCCTGCTACTCCGCCGCAAACGAGACGGTGGATCGATCATATTCTCCCGATCCCATTCGCCCTTCCGCAAAGATCTTGTGCTCTGCGATCCAGTCGAACGATTGCTCAAATACTTCCTTCGAATAGGTCTCGAATACGATCCGCTCACCCGGACCCCAGCGACGCGTATCCATGACGGCATGGAAACGATCCGGGAATTCGTTCTTGTAGTAGTGCGTGTAGGATTCCGGCCGCAGATCGATATCGCGCTGCGCGCTGCGCAAGGCGCGGAAGTATCGCCTGACGTCTTCCGGATCCACCGTGCCCTTGATCATGGCTGCGATCATGAAGGTGGTATCGATCACCTTGCGGAACCCCAATTGCTCGGCCAGATAATACGGCCCGTTGAAAAGCGCCGCCGCCGGGCTCTTGCCCTCGATCAGAAGCTCCATGCGGTGAAACAGCATGCCGTCTTCGAATGTCAGGTTGATCTCGCCGGGAGCCATGTACTGCTCCAGCGCCTGTATCGTCGAATAATGGCTTCCCGACTGAAATCCGACCGAGATAGGTATGCCCGCAAGATCGCTTGGTGTGCGCACCGGTGAATCCGCAGGCACGAAGATTCCGGAGGGCGCGACTGAATAGACGTCGGCATAGAGCTTGGCGTGACCATTGGAGGCGGCCACGTTCACCGTCCAATGACAGGCACAGCTCACATTGGCTTCGCGCCCCTTTTCGATGCTCTGGAAGGCGCCCTGATTGGCCTTGTTGTGATGCTGCCCCTCGGTGGAGCGGATCAATTCGCGAAATTCATAGTCGAGGCCTTCGGCGCGGAAATAGCCCTTCTCCTCGGCGACCCATTCCTGCAGGCGAAAATGCGGCTCGATGATGAATTTGCTCACGGCGGATCTCCCTTAAAGCGTACCCTTGAAGGTTTCTATTTGACAGCAGCGTACCCGATGCACGTCAATGGCGCCATGTACGCATGGGAATAGATGATATGGCCGAAAATGCATCATCGGAGCTGAACCTGAGAGAACTGCGGATCCTGAACGCCTTGCTGCACGAGCGCAGCATCACGCGGACCGCACAGCTTCTGGCGACCACGCAACCCGGCATCAGCAAGGTGCTCCGGCATCTCCGGGCGCAATTTGCCGATCCCCTGTTCGTCCGAAACGGCCACGCGATGCAGCCGACCGCCAAGGCCCTCGACATCGCCGATCAGCTGCGCACGCTTCTCGGGGCTGCCGACGGATTGCGCGCCTCCGTGTCGGCCTTCGATCCCGTCCGATCGGACCGCACGTTCAGCCTGTTGCTGACCGATGTCGGGATGATCCATTTCCTGCCGCCGCTGATCGCGCAATTTGCTGCGATCGCGCCGAGGGTCAACATTCGGGCGACGCCACTGGACTCACGCCAGTTCGAGCTCAGGCTGGAAGCGGGCGAGGCAGATCTGGCGCTTGGCGCGTTTCCGAAGGCGGCGCGCCACCTGCGGCGTCAACGATTGTATTTCGACGGTTATGTGACCGTCATGCGCAATGGCCATCCCAGAATGTCGACCTTGCGGTCCCGCGCCGGCTTCCTCGCCGAGCGACATATCCTGGTCACGGCATCAGAGACCGGTCATGCCGCGCACAGAACCGCGCAGCGCGTGCTGGCGTCGCAAATATCGCCATCGAACATCATGCTGCAGGTCCCGAGCTTCATCGCCGGCGCCATTGTCGCAGCCGAAACCGACGGCCTCACGACCTTGCCGGCGAACCTGGCGAAGCGCCTCGCCGGCTCGCTCGGGCTGACCGCTTTCGACACGCCGATCGCCTTGCCGCGCATCGAAATCTCGCAGTATTGGCATGAACGGTATCATCGCGATGCCGCGCATCGCTGGTTCAGATCGGTCACGTTCGATCTGTTCAGTTCGACGGCGCACGGGCGCCGCCGATGAACTGAGCCTGCGAAACGATCGACTTAGATCGCTTCCACCCCGCACCATTCCGCAATGAACAGCGCGGTCGCCTTGGTCGATTTCCGCAGCGAGTCCAGATCGACATATTCGTTGAATCCATGCATCGCCGCCCCGCTGGCGCCGAAGCACAGGCTCGGGATGTTGTGGTTCAGCCCATAGAACCGCGTGTCCGTCAGCGCGGTGAAAACATGGTCCTGCACCTCGCCGCCATAGACCGCAGCATACGCCTTGCCGAAGGCGGCTTCGGGGGCTGCGGAATCCTTCAGCTCATAGCCCTCGGATAGAAATCCGGACCATTCCACCTCGGGCGGATTGTTGGAGAGGAAACGATGGTCGCGTGCAGCGGCCGAGACGCAGGCCAGAATCTCGTTCTGGCAATCGGCGACCGACCAGCCCGGCAGAATCGCGATCCGGCAATCGACGTCGCACCAGGCCGGCACGCTGGAAGCCCAGTCGCCGCCCTTGATGATGCCGGGATTGAAATTGATCGGATGCGTCAGCGTTTTGAAATAGTGATCGCTTTTCGCGCGTTCGTTCCATTCGGCCTCGAGCTTTTGCAGCGCATGTATCAGATGATACGCCGCCATGATCGCGTTGGCGCCGGAGCCGGCCTCGAACACGTGCACGGGAAAGCCGCGCACTTTCAGGCGAAACCAGATCACGCCGACCTGCGAGCGAACCATCTTGCCGTTGGTCGGCTCGGGAATGAAGCAGGCGTCGGCGCGGTAGCCACGCTGCAAGGTCGAGAGCGCGCCGACGCCGGTGCTCTCCTCCTCTATCACGGACTGAAAGTGGATCCGCGCGGTCGGCTTCAAGCCGGCCGCCTTGATCGCATCGAGCGCATAGAGAGCGCCGATGGTGCCGGACTTCATGTCGCAGGCGCCGCGGCCATACATCTTGCCGTCCTTGACGACCGGCGAGAACGGTGGCGTCTCCCACATATCGAGCGGTCCGGTAGGTACGACGTCGCAGTGGCCCTGCAGGATCAGCGACTTTCCTGCATTGCGCGACGGCCGGTAGGTACCGACCACGGTGCGCGCCTTCGAAAAATCATGTTCGATCGGGCCGAAGCCGCGCAGATCCTTCAAATCCTCGACGTCGATATGCCAGTCGTCGACCTCATAGCCGCGCGCGCGCAGGAGATCCGCGATCATGTCCTGGCAGGGTCCCTCGGCGCCGCGGGTCGACGGTATCGCAACAAAATCCCGTGTGGTCGCGAGCTGCACATCGAAGCCGGCGTCGACGGCATCCAGGATTTTTTGTTGCGTATCGGCAGTCATGCGGCAGCTCCAATTGTGAGTTTCTTCTTTGGTCGTGAGGGCCGGCACCCTAGCCCGGCCTCAGCTGCCGGGATATTGCACAAAATAGGCATCGCGCAAGGCTTCCCCGAGCAGACGGCCTTCCGAATAACCACGCAGCGACTGCGACCGCCCGACGCCGTCGCGAAGCCGCGGACAAGTTTCAGGCGCGTGCGCTGAAACAGGCGCCTATGAGAATCGCCACCGCATGAATAAACTCCATCGTCGGAATAAGCGTCAGGATGGAACTACTGGATGCCCGGCAATCGCAACGTCCTGTATCTCATCATCGCGGCGCTGGTCGTTGCCGTCGGCGTGCTCAGCTACAATCTCTATCAGGCCAAGAAGGAACCCGAGGGCCTGCAGATCAATGTCGGCCCCAACGGGCTGAAGATACAGAACAAGTGAAGGAGGCCGATTTGGCGATCATGAAGGCCTCACGCACGGCGTTGATTGCGCTGGCCGGCAGCCTCGGTCTGTGGATGCTGGCAACGCCTGCGGCCGCCGAACAGGTCTCGCGCGAGCAGGACATCGTCAATCTGCGACTGGGTCAGCGCATTCTTGTCGACGACGGATCCTGCCCGGCCGGGCAGATCAAGGAAATTTCGGGGTCGCAGATGACCGCAAACGGCGTCGTGCGCGTCCGCAAATGCATTGCGCGGCTCGGCACGAAACGATAGCCGCTTCGGCGCGCGTTCGCGTTAGCGGCAACCATCCCGGATATCTGAATTGCAAAAGTCGTCCGGGCTGGCGCCGGCTAGTTCGAAGGCTCGAACATGCACTGCAGCGTCGGCTTGGCGATCTTGGTGAAGGTCGCGCCGATTTCCGACTGCTTCGACGGCGGCACCCAATCGGTCTCGATCGTCGGCACGCCGGTTTCGCTGATGCCCCGCAGCAGGGCTTCGCGCAGGTCGGGGTCATCCACGGTGGCGGCGGCGTAGTCGTGCAGGCAGCCGCAAACAGACTCAGGATGCGCCCAACGTCCTACCATGTGCGGGGCGCACAGGCGCACGAACTCGCCGCGCGGATCCGGCACCTTGAACAGCGACCGGAATTGAATCGTCTGGGGTTGGGGAAGTTGCGGCACTTGCGCCTGCGCCGGACCGCCCACAATGAACGAAGCCAGGATGGCGGCGGAACAGATACGAATCAACATACAGAACCCTTACCGGCAGTTTTCTGGGACGTTCCTGGCTGCGCTCAGTTGGCGGCAACAACGATCGACTGCGGAGCCTGGATCGTAACCGGCGAACCGTTGTAGGAGAAGCTGCCGATGCCGGGCAGCGAATTGTCCGTAGAGCCCGCTATCGAGGGACCGGCCAGGATGAAGGCGAAGGCGAGGACGCAGCTGATGGTCCGCATCTGACTGTCTCCGGTTGGGTGCCGGCGGTCCCCGCCGTTTTGTTGGCAGTCTGATAACCAACCGCTGTTTCCGGATATCTGCGCCAAATCGCAAAATGGTTTCGTCGCACTGCAGAATTGTTTCGTCGACCTGCCGCGACGAAACAACGGCGAGAAAAACTCAATGATTTCAGTTGAATGACGCGCCGAAAGCGGGACTTCGAGGGGCGAAAGATGCCGCTCCGCGCAGCAAAGGCTTATCGATGATTTTTGCAACATCACGGGCCGATCGCGGCCATCACGTCAGGCGCCGGTGTCACGATGGGTGACCCACAATAGGTGAACGCCCCGAGCCCCGGCATGTCGCGATCGGCGCTGCCGGCCAGCGACGGGCCGCTCAGAACGAAAACCAGGGCGATCACATAGCTGAGCGCGCGCATCTAAATTCTCCAATAGCCATTTGGCAGACGCGCGCGGCGGCCTCCGGGTTCGACGCGGGCCTGCAAGTTTTTAACCTTTGTCTGCTGAATAAGCTGCGCTGCAGCAAGGCCGGTGATGAACCAAAGCATCCCTCCGGCCGACTCAGTCGAACACCCTGCAACCTTTCCCAGAGGTTGTGCGTTGTCGTAATCCCAGTCCCGTAATTCCGGTCCAATGAAGGATAACAGTCGTGGGCAATGACGACATCGGCGTTGGCAATGGAACCGCGGCCCGCAAACCAACCCAGCAGATGGCAGGTGCGATGTCGCAGCAGGGCGGCAGTGTCCTCGGGGACAATCAATGCACCCAGCAGAAGCTGGTGCGGCTGGTGGGCTGCCGCGATCCCAAAGCCCAGTCCGAAAAGGGCCGCCCCGACAAGGCCGGCTTCGAACCGAAGCAGCGGCAATTCGATTAGGCCGCCGTTCTGGTTCCCCGCCCCGCTACTGGATGAACTCGCCACATTTCTGCACCGCGCTATCGGCTGTCCCCCAGGGCATGATCGGTACCGAGGAGGTGGAGTTTTTGGGTGAGCCTTCGATCAGCTTGTCCGAATAGACCATGTAGACCAGCACGTTCCGTTTGGCGTCGCAGCCACGGACGATCTGCATCTTCTTGAAGAACAGCGAGCGGCGCTTGCGGAACATGTCATCGCCCTGCTCCAGCTTGTCCTTGAATCGGATCGGGCCGATCTGGCGGCATGCCAGCGAAATATCCGAGACCTCCTCGGCAAGCCCGACCCAGCCCTTGAAACCGCCCCTCTCCGGCACCGTAAAATGACACGCCACCCCCTCGACCTGGGGGTCATCGACGCCATAGGTCGCGAGCTTGTCGTTGGGGCTCAGCCATTTGAACACCGTCGAGCGGCGGAAAATCAGGTCCGGCTCGTCAGCGGCGAAGGCGGGGCAAGCCTGCCAGAACGTCAGGGCCAACACCGCCAAAGCCAGATTTCTCCACCTTTTGTCACGCTTACCAATGGCTTGGGATATCATGAATGTCTCCGCTGAGGGCTTGCGGCCAATGTAGTCGGGAAAAGCCGCACAGGAAGGCTGACAGCAGCGGACGACCAGCGACATTTAACCGATTGTGAGGCTTTTTTGCTACGCTTGCGGCGAAAACGCCGGGATCACGGAAGGGTTAGCGGCCTCCCGCTGGTGAACGCGTTTCGCGTCTGCGACAACAAACAGATGATTATCTGGACTTGGATTCGAGGATTATGCGCGTGAGCGGGCGTCGGATTTCTATTGCGAATACTGCGAACGAGCGGTTTTGGCAGATTGCGATTTTGACTGCGGTTGGCACCATTGGCGCCGCGCCGCAGGCAGACGCCGCGCTCTACTACTGGCAGGATTCTGATCCCGGCTACTATCGGCCCGATCCGATGGCTCAGCCGCGGCGGCAAAAAGTACGGCGGCACCAGGCCAGGAAGGGCGAGGTGGCGGAAAAGGAAACCGGCGCCAAGCCGCAGGGACCGCTGATCATAGCGGTCTCGATCGAAAAGCAGAAGGTGCGGATCTACGACTCCAACGGGTTCTTTGCGGAAAGCCCGGTCTCCACCGGCATGGCTGGCCATTCGACCCCGATGGGCGTCTTCAGCATCATCCAGAAGCACAAATTCCACCATTCCAACATCTATAGCGGCGCACCGATGCCGTACATGCAGCGGATCACCTGGTCGGGTGTCGCGATGCATGCTGGCGTGCTGCCAGGATATCCGGCGTCGCATGGTTGCATCCGCATGCCGATGGCGTTTGCCGTGAAGATGTGGAACTGGACCAAGATGGGCGCGCGGGTCATCGTCACCCCCGGCGAGATGACGCCTGCGAATTTTTCGCATCCATTGCTGGTGGCGCAGAAAGTCGTGCCGCAGCCGGCGATCGCCGATGAGCCGAAGACGGACGTGCCCGCGGTGAAGACCGACAAGGGAGCGGACGCCGGCACTGCGATCAAGCCGGAGAACTCTGAAGCGAACCTGGAGCTGAGATCGACCGTCGGTCACGCGCCTGCGATGCCGTTGCGCGAACAAACCCACACCGCGGATGCCAGCGCCGCCGTCACGATGACCGGTAGCGCGCGGCCCGCGTCCAGCGAACCTGTTTCCGTCAATACCGCCCCCGCGCCAACCGCCGGCGACGCCGCGAAAACCGAGGTCCCCGCAAGCGAGAGCGCAATAGCCGAGGACAAGCCCGCCGAGGCGAAGGTCGAAGCCAAGTCAGACGATGCCAAGTCGGACGACGTCAAGACTGAGGCCGCCAAAGCTGAGACCTCCACGGTCGACACATCGACGGCCGACGAGCCCAAGGCTACCGACAAGGCTACTGACAAGGCTACTGACAAGGCGAACGAGAAGGTTGTTGAAAAGCCTGCAGAGCCCCCCAAGGCGGTCGCAGATGCCCCCGCCGCGGCTCCTGCCGATGCGAAGAAAGACACGGCGCGCCTGCCCGGCGCCGAGAAGATTGTCGCCGCGAAACCCGAACCGCCGAAGCGTACCGGCCCGATCGCGGTGTTCATCAGCCGCAAGGATTCGAAACTCTACGTACGGCAGGAATTCAAGCCGCTGTTCGACGCCCCGGTGACGATCGCGCCCAGCGACCGGCCGCTGGGCACGCATGTGTTCACGGCGGCAGCCGACAAGAACGACGCCAATTTGTTGCGCTGGTCGGTGGTCACTCTGCCAGCGGCACGCAAGGCGGCCCGAAACGACGATGACGACCGCCCTGCCCGACGACGCAAGGGCATGGCCCCCGCCGAGATGAAGCCGATACCAGTGCCGGACAGCCCGGCTGAGGCGCTGGACCGCATCGTCATCCCGCCGGATGCGATGGCGCGCATCGCGGAAGCGCTGACGACGGCCAGTTCGATCGTGGTGTCCGATCAGGGCATCAACCAGGGCGAAACCGGCGAAGGCACGGATTTCATCGTCTCGCTGCACTAGAGCGATCGATCCAGCCATAACGGCTTGTTGAGCAGCGGCCAAACGCCCGCTGCGCTATATCCATTTGGCACGAATTCGCTGTGGTGGAGGCTGGCCATGATGAACCGCAGGACCATGATGACGGCGGCGCTGGCTGCGCTCGCGGGCGCGGCCTCGACCCGGGTCGCAATGGCGCAGGCCGGCATGAGCAGGATCACCGCTTACGCGTTTTCGTTTCCGGCACTGACCGGCGGCGACATCAGGCTCGCCGAATTTGCCGGCCATCCGCTGCTGATCGTCAATACCGCCTCGCTGTGCGGCTTCACGCCGCAATATGCCGGCCTGCAGGAATTGTGGACCGAGTTTCACGGCCGTGGCCTGACGATCATCGGCGTTCCCTCCAACGATTTCGGCGGGCAGGAACCGGGCGGCGCGACCGAAATCGCCGAGACCGCGCAACACCAGTATGGCGTCACCTTTCCGATCGCGGCGAAGGCCGTCGTCAAAGGCCCGCACGCGCATCCGTTCTACAAATGGGCGGCGGAGGCGCGGCCGAAGGATGTTCCGCGCTGGAACTTCCATAAATATCTGATTGGCCGCGACGGCTATATCGCGGACGTCTTCCCCGAAACCGTAGAACCACGGGATACGCGGGTGAAAACCGCGATCGCGCGGGCACTGGCCGACTCCTGAATTAACCGGTTCGGGAACAAATCGACCACCGGTAACGACAGCCGTTGCCTTGGCTACGCCGCTCTAACTAGGGTATTATGGGTTGGGGCAGGAATCGGACCGGCGGCAAAGAGCCGGTACCGGGAACGGGATCAGGATTTCAGGATTTAAGGAAAACGCCATGCGTATTGCAGCAGGTCTGGTTTTTGCGGGCGCGGTTTCGTTGCTCTCGTCTGGCGCGGCATGGTCGCAAACGCCGCCGGCCGCCAAGGCCGCCGTTGCTCCTCTGACTGCGACGGCCGCACCGGCTCCGGCCGCAGTGCCTGCTGCTGCCGCCGCCGCTCAACCTGCGAGAGCCGCTTGCACCAACCCCAACGCGCTCGGCGTCGGCCGCACCGTCGAAATCGACACCACGGGTGGACCGGGCTTCGGCTTCGAGCATTTCAAGCAACTCGACTTCCTGCGTGACAAGGAAGTCGTGCTGACCTTCGACGACGGTCCGTGGCCGGTCAACACGCCGTCGGTCCTGAAGACGCTGGCGGACGAATGCACCACCGGCATCTTCTTCTCGATCGGCAAGCACGCCACCTACTATCCGGAAATTCTCAAACAGGTCTATGCAGCCGGCCACACTGTCGGCAGCCACACCTGGTCGCACGCGACGCTCACGAACAAAAAGCTCACCGACGACCAGAAGAAGGAAGAAATCGAAAAAGGTTTCAGCGCGGTGAAATGGGCGCTGGGCGGGGTTTCGCCGTCGCCGTTCTTCCGCTTCCCGGCGCTGCAGCACCCGCCGGAAATGGTCACCTATCTCGGCGAGCGCAACATCGCGATGTTCTCCTGCGATCTCGACTCCTTCGATTTCAAGGCGAGCAAGGCGCAGCAGGTGATCGACGTCACGATGAGGAAGCTCGACAAGCTTGGCAAGGGCATCATCCTGATGCACGACTTTCACAAGCACACCGCGGAGGCCCTGCCCGAACTGTTGAAGAGGCTGAAGGCCGGCGGCTACAAGGTCGTCGCGATGAAGGCGAAGGCGCCGGTGCAGACCCTGCCGCAATACGACGAAGAATTGCTCAAGGACGCCAAGCTGCCGACGGTAAGCTCCCGTCCCGTCTCAAGCGTTGTGCAGACGATTTCGGAATAGCTGACTCGTAGCTCGTCCAGCCTGTGCCGGCGCTGCGCATCGAGGGTTACGTCATCGTGTCGGGCGACGGCATGCTGGCCAATGCCGATCGCGTGATGCCGGAGGGGCTGAAGTTCGACGGCGACAAGCGGTTCTTCACCACAGCCCTCGACCGTGCCGACCTGATCGTGCACGGCCGCAATTCCTACGAAGACCAGCCGAACTCGCCGAAGCGGAAGCGGGTCGTCCTGACCCGGAATGTGCGTGCGGTCGCGCCCGACCCGGCCAATCCCAAGGCCACGCTGTGGAATCCCGCGGGCGCATCGTTCGAAGCCGCCTGCAAGCTCGCCGGCGTTCAATCGGGCACCATCGCGATCATCGGCGGTCCCTACGTGTTCGGGATGTTCATGGACCGCTACGACACGTTCTGGCTATCGCTGGCGCCGCACGTGCGACTGCCGGACGGAGAGCCCTGCTTCCCCGGTGTGCCCGCGCGCACGCCGCAGCAGATACTGGCCGCGCACGGCCTCAAGGCCAGCGAGCCGCAATTGCTCGACCCCGCCGATGACGTCAGCGTCACGCCGTGGCGGCGCAGCGCCTGAAACCCTTTATTTTTACATGTTTTCCGTACGCGAACCGCTATCCACCCCGGATCAAGTCCGGGGCCGGCTTTCGCTCGAAAACACTACTACGCGTCCCCGTAAATCGGCTCCGACGATCGTGGCCCGCGGCCATAGCCCGCTATGATGAACAGCGCGCCGATGATCGACAGGTTTTTCAGCGCATCGATAATCGCCTTGTCCCGGTCCGGGCTCGCGGGATTCCAGAAATCGTGGAAATAGAAGGTGACCACCAGCACGAACAGGATCAGCAGAATGGCAAAGAATCTTGCGCCGAAATTGAGCGCGATCATCAAGCCCGCAATGACCTCGAACGAGCCGACGGACAGTGCCAGCAGTTGCGGCATCTTCATGTTTGTCATGGTTTCGAGCTGCAATACGTAGGGATCGAGCAGCCCGGGGATAATGACTTTGCTGGCAATCGCCTGCGCCGTTGCCTGAACGTCGAAAAGTTTGGCGGCTCCCGAATAGATAAATAGCACGGCGAACAAAATTCGCCCGAAAGTAATCAACGCTGGCATGGGTCGGCCTCACTCAATGGCAATGCGCAAAATCGCAAGCGGCGGAGCGAAACGATTATGGGCGCTTCGCCTCCGCTTTTCAAACGAACAAATCGCAACCGCCGGCGACCGGACCCGTTTGATTTGAACTAACCAAACAGGGTCGGCTGCTGGCGGCCGGCACGCTCCTGGGCTTCGACCGCGGCCACCGCGCTCATGTTGAGAACGCCGCGCGCGGTCACCCCGGGCGTGAGAATATGCACGGGGCGCGCCGGCCCGATCAGGATCGGGCCAACGGGAAGCGCGTCTGCCAACACCTTGATCGTCTGGTAGGCGATGTTGGCGGCATCGAGATTCGGCATGATCAGGATGTTGGCCTCGCCTTCCAGCCTCGATTGCGGCAGCACCAGCTTCCGCGCCACCGCCGACAATGCGGTATCGGCCTGCATTTCTCCGTCCGCCTCGATCTCAGGATGCTTCTCCTTCAGAAGCTGGGTGGCCCGGCGCATCTTGCGCGAGGAGTCGGTATCGTAACTGCCGAAGTCGGAATGCGACACGAACGCTATTCTGGGCTTGAAATTGAAGCGCTGGACATGGATCGCCGCCAGCGACGCCATCTCAGCCAATTCCTCCGCGCTCGGGTTCGGCCGCACCTGGGTGTCGGCGATGAAATAGGCGCCCTTGCTTGTGATCATCAGCGCCAGCGCCGCGTAATCGCTGACCCCCGGCAGGAAGCCGATGATCTCGCGCACATGGCGCAGATGGCTCATGTAGCCGCCCTCGACGCCGCACAGCATGGCGTCGGCTTCGCCGCGCACCACGGCGAGCGCCGCGATCACGGTGTTGTTGGTGCGCACCACCGTGCGCGCCGCATCCGGCGTTACGCCGCACCGGCCGGCGACCTCGATATAGGACGTCACATAGGAGCGATAGCGCGGATCGTCCTCGGGATTGATGAGGTCGAAATCCCTGCCAGCCTTTATCGCAAGGCCGAACCGTTTGATGCGCGCCTCGACCACCGAGGGACGGCCCACCAAAATCGGTCGCGCCAGGTTCTCCTCCAGCACCACCTGCGTCGCGCGCAGCACGCGCTCGTCCTCACCCTCGGCGTAGATCACACGGACCGGTTGGGTCTTGGCCTTCGCGAATACCGGCTTCATGGTCAGGCCGGAGCGGAACGCATAGCGCTGCAGCTGGGCGCAATATTCGTCGAAATTATTGATCGGCCGCGTCGCCACGCCTGAATCCATCGCCGCCTTCGCCACCGCCGGCGCAATGCGCAGGATCAGGCGCGGATCGAACGGACTCGGGATCAGCGAACCCGGCCCGAAACCCTGCGTCTCGCCGGCCTCGAAACCATGCGCGACCGCATCCGACGGCGGATCGCGCGCGAGCTGGGCGATGGCATCGACCGCCGCATGCTTCATCTCCTCGTTGATCGCGGTGGCGCCGACATCGAGCGCGCCGCGGAAGATGAACGGGAAGCACAGGACGTTGTTGACCTGGTTCGGGAAGTCCGATCGTCCGGTGCAGATCATCGCGTCGGGGCGGGCTTTGCGCGCCTCGTCCGGCATGATTTCCGGATCCGGGTTTGCGAGCGCCATCACCAGCGGCTGGTCCGCCATCGCCTTGACCATCTCCGGCTTCAGCACGTTTGGCGCTGATAACCCCAGGAAGATGTCGGCGCCGCCGATCACATCGCCCAGCGTGCGCTTGTCGGTCTTCTGCACATAGACCGCCTTCCAGCGGTCCATCAGCGTGTTGCGGCCCTCATAGACGAGGCCGTCGATATCGCAGACCCAGATGTTCTTGCGTTGCGCGCCCAGCGAAACCAGCAGATTGAGACAGGCGATCGCTGCGGCGCCCGCGCCGGAACAGACGATCTTGACGTCTTCCATCTTCTTGCCGTTCAGCCGCAGCGCATTGGTGATCGCGGCGCCGACGATGATGGCGGTGCCATGCTGGTCGTCGTGGAATACCGGGATCTTCATGCGCTCCTTGAGTCGCGCCTCGATCTCGAAACACTCCGGCCCCCTGATGTCCTCGAGATTGATGCCGCCGAAGGTCGGCTCCAGTGCTGCGACCGTCTCGACCACGCGCTCGATGGTGTCGGCGGCGATTTCGATGTCGAACACGTCGATGCCGGCAAATTTCTTGAACAGGACCGCCTTGCCCTCCATGACTGGCTTGGAGGCCAACGGGCCGATATTGCCGAGACCAAGCACCGCGGTGCCGTTGGAGACCACGGCGACCAGATTGGCGCGGGTGGTCAGGGAAGCGGCCTCAGCGGGGTTTTTGGCGATCTCCATGCAGGCGGCCGCGACGCCCGGCGAATAGGCCAGCGCGAGATCGCGCTGGTTCGCGAGCGGCTTGGTCGCCTGGATCTCGAGCTTGCCTGGTCGCGGCAGCCGATGGTACGCCAGTGCCGCGGAATGAAGATCTTCAGTATAGGACGACATACGTACTCCCGCGTTTCCGACCCCGAGCTTTTGTTTCTTGGCTACGTCCAGAAGAGGTCAGCTTTCCGGCAGATTGAGCCGGATGTGAAGCACGAGCAACCGCTTGGATGCAACATCCGGCGCTTTACCCATCAACAGGCCAGCAACTGGCCGATCGACGCAAATTGTCGACGTCGTCAGCATATGCCCCTCCCTATCCCGGTCATTCGACCGACAATATGACAAATTGCCCCCTGCACAATCGCCAACCGGAGTTGACCGAATGGTAAAGATACTGATGGGCCTCGCCGCCGCGATTGTGATCGCAGTGGGCGCTTTCTTCGGCTTCCAGTTCTACATGCAGCATCGGGTCGCCGGCGAGGTCGAGGCCGCGTTCGAGCAGATCCGCGCCACCGGCGGCAAGGCAAGCCATGGCAAGGTGTCGTTCGACCTGTTGAACCGCACCGTCACGGTCGCAGACATTGCCGGTGAAACCGCCGCGCAACCTCCGGTCAGCATTAAGATTGCCAGCGTCAAGGCGTCGGGCGTCAGCCAGCCGGATCCGACGCGATTCGCCGCCGACAGCATCGAAGCCACCGATATCGAGGCCGGCCTGGCGATGGCCGGCCCCGGCTTGAACCTCACCTACAAGGTGCCGCGGATCACCTTGAAGGACTATTCCGGTCCCGCCAGCCTGCAACGGCCACCGGCTTCCTCGTCCCTTGTCGACGTCTACCGCTTCGCCCTCGAGCAATTCGCGACCATCACCGCGTCGTCGATCACGGCCCCCAGCCTTGCCGGAACCATGAACTTCGGTGCGGCGACGCCGGGTGGAGGCGAGTTTACCTATTCGGGCTTTGCGATGCAGGGCATCAAGGACGGCAAGATCGACGTCACGAAGGTTGATGGGGTGGTTTTCAACGTCGCGATGGCGCAGGCGGGCCAGACGGAGAAGATGACCGGCAACCTTGCAAATATCGCCTCGTATGACGTCGATATCAGCGCCGCTGCAGCCATGTTCGATCCGCAGAAGGCCAACGACGACCGCTATTACCGCGCTTACCGGCAGGTCTCGGCCGGTCCCTATACCGTCACGTCCGGGCAAGGCCTGACGATGCGGATCGACGGCATGACCATCGATGACGTCGGGCTCAGGCCATCGCGGCTGCAATTGCCCGCGTTGTTGGCGATGATACCGCCGGCCGGTGCCGCACCGCCGACGCCCGCGCAAGCGCGCGAGATGATGGAGAAGGTGGCCAAGCTCTATGAGGGCGTCCGAATCGGAAATGCCGAGATGCGCGGACTCTCGGTCGAGACGCCGCAGGGCCCGCTGAAGCTCGCAGCGATGCGGTTCAATATGGAAAGCGGCAAGATCGGCGAACTTGCTTTCGAAGGCCTCGATACGCGTTCGCCAAAGGGTCCCGTCAAGGTCGGAAGTTTCGCGCTGAAATCCCTCGACATCTCCAACCTGATGCGAATGGCGGCGCAGTTCGCCGCGCAAAGGCCCGCGCCGGACCAGGCGCTGGCGCTGTTGCCGCTGATCCAGGGCGCCGAGGTGAAGGGCCTCGTCGCGCCCTTCAAAAACACCGACAAGCTGGTCAACGTCGACACACTCAGCCTGGACTGGGGCCAGTTTCTCGGCCCGATCCCGAGTCAGGCGCACCTGGTGGCGAAGCTGACCACCCCGATCGAAGCGGCCGACGCCCCGATGCTGGTCGCGGCCGGGATGAACATTGCGGCGATCGACTTCGATCTCGGCGCGGCCTGGACCGAAGCGCCGCGCACCTTCGTACTGGAACCCGTGACGTTCGAACTCGGCAACCTCTTGAAGGCCACCGCGCGTGTCGCATTCGCCAACGTGCCGCGGGGCGTGTTCTCGATCAATCCGGCGCAGGCGGCCAACATGGCGGCGCAAATCGAGGCCGGGACCATCGAACTCACGCTGCGCGACCTCGGCGGCGTCGACCTTGCGATCGCGCAATATGCGCGGACGCAGAACCTCAGCCCCGACGAAGCGCGCCGCGCCGTCATTGACGACATCAAGGCCAGCACCGCGGAGGCGGCAACGACCAATCCGGACGTGGCGGCGCTCGCCGACGCGCTCGCCGGCTTCATCGAGAACCCGAAGGGAACGCTGATCCTCAAGCTCACGCCGCACGGCAAGGTCCCGGCGATGCAGCTGATCCAGGTGCTGAAAATCGACCCGCTCACGGCGCTGGCGCAATTTCAGTTGGAGGCCTCGACCACGCGGTGAACCTTAGCCCTTGTCCGGCAGATTGAGCCGGATGTGAAGCTCGCGCAGCTGCTTCGGCGCGACGTCCGACGGCGCTCCCATCAAGAGGTCCATGGCCTGCTGGTTCATCGGGAACAGCGAGATTTCGCGCAAATTGGTGGTGCCGCAAAGTAGCATGACGATGCGGTCGACGCCCGCCGCCATGCCGCCATGCGGCGGGGCGCCGTACTGGAAGGCGCGGTACATGCCGCCGAAGCGCTCGACGACGTCTTTCTCGCCATAGCCCGCGATCTCGAACGCCTTCACCATCGCCTCCGGGCGGTGGTTGCGGATACCGCCGGACGCGATCTCGTAGCCGTTGCAGGTGATGTCGTACTGGAACGCCTTGATGGTCAGCGGGTCCTGCCCGTTGAGCGCATCGAGACCGCCCTGCGGCATCGAGAACGGGTTGTGCGAGAAATCGACCTTCTTCTCGGTCTCGTCATATTCGTACATCGGGAAGTCGACGATCCAGGCGAGTTCGAACCGGTCCTTGTCGATCAGGTTCAGCTCCTCGCCGAGTTTTGTGCGCGCCAGGCCTGAAAACTTCCAGAATTTGTCGGGATCGCCGGCGACGAAGAACGCGGCGTCGCCCTCCTTCAACCCGAGCTGGGTACGGATCGCCGCGGTTCGCTCAGCGCCGATGTTGTTGGCGAGCGGACCCGCGCCCTCGCCGCCCTCGCGCCACATGATGTAACCGAGACCGGGCTGGCCCTCGCCCTGGGCCCAGGAGTTCATCCGGTCGCAGAACGCGCGCGACCCGCCGCCGGTGCCGGGGATCGCCCAGACCTGGTTCCTGGGCTCCTCCAGCATCCGCGCGAACACCTTGAAGCCGGAGCCGCGAAAGTGCTCGGAGACGTCCTGCATGATGATCGGGTTGCGCAAATCGGGCTTGTCGCTGCCGTATTTGCGGAGGGCTTCGGCGAACGGAATCCGCGGCCAGCCCTTCGTGACCGGCTTGCCCTTGGCAAAATCCTCGAACACGCCGGTGATGACGGGTTCCATCGCCGCGAACACGTCGTCCTGGGTGACAAAGCTCATCTCGACGTCGAGCTGGTAAAACTCGCCCGGCAGGCGGTCGGCGCGCGGGTCCTCGTCGCGGAAACAGGGCGCGATCTGGAAGTAGCGGTCGAAGCCCGACATCATCAAGAGCTGCTTGTACTGCTGCGGCGCCTGCGGCAGCGCGTAGAATTTGCCGGGATGGATGCGGGACGGCACCAGGAAGTCGCGCGCGCCTTCCGGCGAGGAGGCCGTCAGGATCGGGGTCTGGAATTCGAAGAATCCCTGCTCTTTCATCCGCTTGCGCATCGAATCGACGATCTCGCCGCGGGTCATGATGTTCTGGTGCAGCTTCTCGCGACGAAGGTCGAGGAAACGGTACTTAAGCCTTATATCTTCAGGATATTCCTGGTCGCCGAACACCGGCAGCGGCAATTCGGCAGCCGGTCCGAGCACCTCGATCTCGCTGATGTAAAGCTCGACCGCGCCGGTCGGCAGTTCCGGATTGTCGGTGCCATCAGGACGGCGGCGCACCTTGCCGTCGATCCGCACCACCCATTCCGAGCGCAGTTTTTCGGCGTCCTTGAACGCCGGCGAATCCGGGTCGGCGACGCACTGCGTCAGGCCGTAATGGTCGCGCAAATCGATGAACAGCACGCCGCCATGGTCGCGGATCCGATGGCACCAGCCCGACAGCCGGGCGGTCTGGTCGATGTCGCTGTCGCGGAGCGCGCCGCATGTGTGTGACCGGTAGCGATGCATGGAGTTTCCAAAAACAGATATTTGAGGGGTAGAATCGAGCGGCCCAAAGGGCCTGCCCGAAGTGCGGCAGGGTTTACCCGACGAGGTCAGGCGCGGCAACCAGCGCCGGGGCCGTTTTGGCCCAAAAACGCGCGTTTCAGGGCCATCGAAGGCAAGCCCTTTGCCTATTCCGCGGCCGCGCCTATCTTGATGGTCATGACCGTCCATTTCCCGTTCCAGAACACCTACGCAGCCCTGCCGGCGAACTTTTTCGCCCGCGTCGCGCCGACCCCGGTCGCCTCCCCCCGGCTGATCAAATTGAACCGGCCGCTTGCCGTGCAGCTCGGCCTCGACCCGGACCTGCTGTCGACCCCGGAAGGCGCCGAGATCCTCGCGGGAAAACGGCTGCCTGACGGTGCCGACCCGATCGCGATGGCCTATGCCGGCCATCAGTTCGGGCACTTCGTGCCGCAGCTCGGCGACGGCCGCGCCATCCTGCTCGGCGAAGTCATCGACGCCGATGGCGTCCGCCGCGATATCCAGCTCAAGGGAAGCGGCCCCACCCCGTTCTCGCGCCGGGGCGATGGCCGCGCAGCGCTGGGTCCCGTGCTGCGCGAGTACATCGTCAGCGAGGCGATGTTCGCATTGGGCATTCCGACCACGCGCTCGCTCGCCGCCGTGATCACCGGCGAGAACGTGATGCGCGAGACCATGCTGCCTGGCGCGGTTCTCACGCGCGTCGCCGCGAGCCACATCCGCGTCGGCACCTTCCAGTTTTTCGCCGCGCGTGGCGACACCGACGGCGTGCGCCAGCTCGCCGATCACGCCATCGCCAGGCACTATCCGGACGCCGCCAAGGCCGACCGCCCCTATCACGCGCTGCTGCAAGGCGTCGTCGCCCGCCAGGCTGATCTGGTCGCGCGCTGGCTTTTGGTCGGCTTCATCCACGGCGTCATGAACACCGACAATTGCTCGATCTCCGGCGAGACCATCGACTACGGCCCCTGCGCCTTCATGGACGACTACAACCCGGCCACCGTGTTCTCCTCGATCGACGAACAGGGCCGCTACGCCTACGCCAACCAGCCCCGGATCGCGCTGTGGAACCTGACGCGGCTGGCCGAATGCCTGCTGCCGCTGCTCTCCGACGACAACGACAAGGCGATCGAACAGGCGCAATTCATCCTCGGCGAATTCGCGGAAAAATTTACCGCGGCCTTCGGTGCGGGCTGGCACCGGAAGCTCGGCCTGTTCACCACGCAGGACGGCGATGATGCGCTGGTGCAGGACCTGCTCGATGCGATGGCGAAAAACGACGCCGACTTCACGCTGACCTTCCGCCGGCTGAGCGATGCCGCAGGCAACGCCGACGACGACAGCGTCAGGGCACAGTTCACCGATCCCGCAGTGTACGACGAATGGGCCAGTCGCTGGCGCCAGCGCATTGCCGACGAACCGCAATCCGCTGTTGAACGGCAGGCCGCGATGCGCGCGGTCAATCCAGCCTTCATCCCGCGCAACCATCGCGTCGAGGCCGTGATCCAGGCCGCCGTCAATAACGACGACTACGCGCCGTTCGAGGAATTGCTGACGGTGCTGTCGAAGCCGTTCGACGATCAGCCGGCGTTCGCGGCCTATGCCGATCCGCCTATGCCGGACCAGCGCGTGCTGCAGACATTTTGCGGGACGTGAGAGGGCTGATCTCACCGCTATCTCCACGTCATTGCGAGCGAAGCGAAGCAATCCATCTATCAGCGCAAGCGGAGCAATGGATTGCTTCGCTTCGCTCGCAATGACGGTGGTGCATAAACATGAGTCCGCGCCCTCGCCGCGCAATGCGCCCGAGTCGTTGAAAATTCTTCCGCCCAAAGAAGAGGGCGCAGGGAATGCCGGGTGCTTGCTGCACCCGCGATCTCGTGTGCAAAGTGCACAAAGGAAAACGCACACGAGCATACAGGTTCAGCGGAGGAATCCGGCCTTCCCTGCGCAGTGGCTTTACGGCTTACTTCGTGCTCTCCCGGCGACCGGCTTTCTTGCCACCGTCGCCCCCGAGAAGCCTGCTTCCCGGGAACTTGACGCCAGCATCGGGGCGTCAGGACCACACGACGTCGCCGTCCGCGTCAGCGCCGTTCGTCAAAGGCGCATCCACGTCCACCGCATCCCACCGCGCGTTTCGTGACGATCGCGAGCCGCCCCTCTTGTGGGTGAGACGGGCGGAGTTATGCCCTTGATTTGCCCGTCGGGGTGAAGCGAAATATTTTTGCGAAGGGGGCTAGACGGGCGGTTTTGACAAACTGCAACTGATTTGACCGACGGGCAAAAATTGCAGGACGGTGGAGCGCCGCGAGCGTATCAGGATACGATACAAGGTCATTGACGTTTGTATCATATATTGATACATTCAGTCATGATCAAGAGTTTCAAGGACTCTCGGACGGAAGACGTCTTCAATGGCGTAATCCGCAAGGGCTTTCCCGCCGACCTGATCAACGTGGCTCGCCGCAAACTCCGCTTTCTGCACGCAGCCCATGTTCTAGCCGATTTACGGGCTCCGCCGGGCAATCGACTTGAAGCTCTAAAGGGGGACCGAGTTGGCCAACACTCGATCCGTGTGAACGACCAATTCCGGATTTGTTTTGTTTGGACCCCGGAAGGACCGCGAGACGTCGAGTTGACTGACTATCACTGACGTTGGGGCAAGGCCCTCGAACCAAGGAGAGCCGTCATGGCTAAGCGACTTGCTCCCATGCATCCCGGTGAAGTTCTTCGGGAGGAGTTTTTGTTGCCGCTCGGGCTGTCGCCCGGCGCGTTGGCAAAAGCGTGCAGCGTTCCACGGACGCGCATTGAACGATTGTCGAATGAAGAAACCGGCGTGACCGCAGATACCGCGTTGCGCCTGTCGAAGGCGTTCGGCACTTCGCCTGAACTCTGGCTGAACCTTCAGACCGATTACGACATTCAGATTGCGAAGCGGCAAATTGGCAAGGACCTCGCGAAAATCGAGCCGATCGGAACGAAGGCCGCCTAACGCGTGGGTTGGGTAGAGCGAAAGCGATACCCATTAAGCTGTCACCTGCGAAAGTGATGGGTTTCGCGAAGAGCTCATCCCAACCTACGTACTTTTTTTGATGGTCGCATTGCCCGACCCGTCATCGGTCGTGAAATCGCCGCCCGTCAGGTTCTTTTCTCGTTGCGACCAGATCGGATGGAGCTCGCCACCAGTGTAACCCGCGAAACCCTCGAGCCACGGCAGCTTTTTCTTAATGCCGCGACTTATGGGTACCCCTGTGATCCCAACGATACTGAGCGGCCAAATCCCGGAAGAAACGATTTCAATCGTGGCGCTCTTCGGAATGAGATCCTGATTGGGAGGCGGCCCGCCCGGAGGAACAAACAGCACGGCACTCTTAGGATCGTTTGTGTTTGGCAGCCTCACCATCAGCGAAGCCCGAACGGGACCTCGCGTCGGCCTTCGAGCGCGCCAATGCGCCTGAAAGCTCCTGATCTATGCGAATACCATCGTCCAGCATGGAACGCCGTGGATCGAAAATGCCACTTTGTCTTTAATGGTTGCTACGAGCTGTAATCAAGCGTCCCGGTGAAAGAGAGGGCGCTCGCTCCCCGCGAGTGGAACCGAAGAAAGAACGGCCCGATCAAACTTTTGCCAAATGCCGTAATCAATTTGGTTCGCGACCGGGCCAAGGGCGAACGATAGCCTCCAGGGAGGCCCGAGGAGTATCTGACTTGCAGGCCATCCTGATTCTTCTAGCTTTGCTTGGGGTGGCCTACGCCGCCGGCTATTTTACGCGTGACTATATTTCTCGAAGACGGCGTGAGAACGCTCGATTGTGGAAGAAGCACGTAGACCCAGATTGGCCCCAGCCCGCAAATGCTAACCAGGCTCCTCATGAACAGACGCATGGCGATCTCGGTCAAATGCTCAACCGCTGGGAAGACAGAGCCCGAGTTCGCCGGTCGCATCGCTAAATGCAACGGTTCACGCGATCCCCGACCGCACGATCCCTTCCACGCATACACAAGGTCACTGTCCTCCCCCTGAGGGAGTGAGAACGGGGCGAGCTCTTTTCAAGGATTGCAAGCAACGGCTGGCATGTGCAGTACGAAGGCGGCCTAATCGTAGGGCGGGTTCCCTTTAACCCGCCGCTTCATGCGAGATTGCGGGTTAAAAGGAACCCGCCCTACGAGTTCTAATGATCGCGTCACCGATTTGACTCCCGGTAACATTAACCCCCCGCATTATATCCTCGATTCTAAGCATCCATCGCCAAATGGCTTGAAAGAGATCATCGGAAATCGACACGGTCAGAACTCCCTCTTAAATTGCTCTTTGGTCAACTTGAAAGAACCTTGCGGCCTCGTATCGACGTAGGTTCCCGCTCCAATTGGCTTCAGCCACGGAAATGGTCCATTCCACCAAAGCATTTTCTTCTCAATTCCGCTTGTCACTGGATCGCTGGTCATCTCGATAGAAACATTGCGCAGCTTAAAGTCGGTTCCAAATATCTCGTCGAACAGATCAGGTGGAGCGATACGCGCCGTGCTGAGATCGTTGAGATCGCGAAAGGTTACGAACGTCGGAAGCAAACGCTTCCTTACTTCGTAAAGGCTCGAATGATAGATATCGAGGTCGCGCTTTCCCCGGAGTAGCGACAAACGTTTGGGTGTATTTGGATCGTTTCCGTCTAGATTGAACGCGAGAAAGACGATGCGTCCAGGATAGTCGACGTCTTCGCCACTCGGGCCGGCCGCGAGCAATCCAACCAAATTCTGGCCATGACCTAGGTCAACGAAAACAGCTTCGCCGAATACGCGCGAAACGTGGTCTCGGCCGTTGAAACCAGGAAACGTTTCATAGCGGACCTCGATCACACTCGAACCCGAGCGTATTCCGTCGGGTGTTTCAACCTCAAGCGCAAGACGGTATCTGTAGGTGTAGGTGGGATAAAGCAGCCTATAGCCGAAATAAAAGCACAAGGGCGCTAGAATGATCGCCGCGACAATCGCGAGGATGGCACGCTTCACAATGTCGCCCCGGAACACTCAAATTGCGTGAAATATTGGCTTTCAACTTGGATCATGAACCTGCGGTAAGCATGGTAGCCCGGATGAGCGAAGCGACATCCGACCGCGAAAAACAGATCGTTTGTCATGATGCGTCCCCAATAAAATAATAGCGATTTATGCCAAGCCCGTTGGGAAGATAGATAATGTCATTCCCCGGAGGCTTGTCCTCCAGCGGTTTCAGCCACGAAAACTTTCCCCGAATATCGATCACGATCGGATCGCTCGTGATATCTACTGACGCGCCTGCGAAACGGGCTGACGGACCAAAGATGGCCGGAATATCCTGCACAATCAATTTCCGGGCGGTGGTGGGATCCTGAGGATTTGAAAACCAAAGGAAGCGGGGCAAGTTGTCTAACGCAAGATCACGTTTTCCCCGCAGTTCGGGAAGCTTCGGAATCTCTTCGGCGTTAGTCTCTTTCCCAAAGGCCCTCGGTGTAATCCACAGCGCGCCAAGGGCACCGTCCTTTGCGAGACCATAACTCTCATCATTTATCAACGTCGCCACCACGACGCCGCGATCTCCGAGATCCACCAGAGCAGCCTGTCCTTTGATGGAAGGGCCAAATGGGCCGCCATCTCCAATAACCGGGCCACCGCGCCACTTGACTTCAATGACGCTCGAACCGGAGTGAACCTTGCCGTCAATTTCGATATTGACGGTCAACCGGTAGCGGTAGCTGTAATTGGCGTATTTTTACCAATAGCCCGCCACCAAGGCTCCCGCGAAGAGGGCGAACCCAACCAATGTTGTTAGGCAGCCGCGCTTCATGAGGAATGTCCGGCGCGCTCGGCAATCTCGCTCCCCTGTGAGTTTGCAACGAAGCAGGCGATGCCGAGCCGTTTCATTCAGACAATCCCATTTGACCCGGGCGCGGCCGATCGCCCTCCCATGTCAGATCCATGGACCAGCTTTATTGACAATTCGCTTCGCCCAAAGGTTGCAAGCCGCGCCCCCGCTGTTAACCCCACTTCTTAAGCGCCCATCCACCATCGCGGCCGCCGCGCCGCCCTTAACCACATCGCTTAACAACCCCTCAATCCACTCCCGACAAATCTAACGGTTTATCGGGGGAGATTGCCGTGGACGCCTTTGCTTTTGAATTCCTGGGACTGGCGATCATCGCGCTCTGTCTCGTCGTGCTTGCCCTGCCCGGAAAGCGGCCGTCGCGGGACATCCGCTACGAGTGATCCCGGGCGCGGAACGATCCGCCGTTTGGCTGGCTGCTCCCCCCAACGCCGCGGCCGGCCGCGCTGCCTGCGCGGAAAAGCGCTGCTTGCCTGAAACGCAGGGCCAAAATTCGTCCAAAGACCCTTGACATACCAGCGCTTTCGGCAGAACGCCTGTCGGAAGCGTCATGGACTGTTCATGGATCTGATTACCACCACTGCCGACCTCGCGGCTGCCTGCGACCGCCTCTCCAAGCACCCGGTCATCACCGTCGACACCGAGTTCCTGCGGGAGACGACCTATTACCCCCTGCTCTGCGTCGTGCAGATGGCGAGCGCGGAGGAAGCCGTCGTGGTCGACACGCTGGCGCCCGGCATCGACCTCAAGCCGTTCTTCGAGCTGATGGGCAACGAGGCCGTTCTCAAGGTGTTCCATGCCGCCCGGCAGGACATCGAGATCGTCTGGCACCAGTCCGGCACCATTCCGCACCCGATCTTCGACACGCAAGTGGCGGCCATGGTGCTCGGCTATGGCGACAGCATCGCCTATGACCAGCTGGTCGAGCGCATTGCCGGCCACCGGCCTGACAAGACCCACCGCTTCACCGACTGGTCGCGCCGGCCCTTGAGCGACGAGCAGGTTCACTACGCCGTCTCCGACGTCACCCATCTGCGCGACGTGTTCGCAGCGCTGGACGCCGACCTGAAGAAGCGCGGCCGCAGCGACTGGGTCAGCGAGGAGATGGAAGTCCTGACCTCGCCGAAGACCTATGATTTCCACCCCGAGCGGGCCTGGGAGCGGCTGAAGACGCGGGTGCGCAAGCCGAAGGAACTGGCGGTGCTGATGGAAGTCGCGGCCTGGCGCGAGCAGGAAGCGCAAAGCCGCGACGTGCCGCGCTCGCGCGTCCTGAAGGACGACGCGCTCGGCGATATCGCCACCCACGCGCCGACCAGCCTCGAACGTCTCGCCAATTTGCGCTCGCTGCCGAAAGGCTTTGACCGCTCGAAATGGGGCAGCGATATCGTCGCCGCCGTGCAGCGCGGCATCGCCCGCGATCCCTCGACCTTGCCGAAGATCGAAAAGCCGCGCGGCAACTCCAATGGCGCGGCGATCGTGGAGCTGTTGAAAGTGCTGCTGCGGATGACGTCGGAACGTCATGCGGTCGCGAGCAAGGTGATCGCCACCGTCGACGATCTCGAACAGATCGCCAACGACGACCAGGCCGACGTCGCCGCCCTGCACGGCTGGCGGCGCGAATTGTTCGGCGAAGCAGCCCTGTCGCTGAAGCACGGCCGGCTGGCACTGGCGATCGAAAAAGGCCGCGTGGTCCGGGTCGACCGGGATTAGGGCGCTGCTGAATACTGCCGTTAGGGTCTGCTGCTTGCCTTCACGCAAAGCAGGGTAATAAGGACCCGGTAGGTTGAATAAAGGGAAGGCAAAGATGCGTGTTCAGCTAGTACCTCGTCACAGTGGTTCTGACTGGTTGATTCCGAGCCAATCTAGGATGGGCAGGTCTTCCGGAGGCACGAGGATTTGGATGCTTCGGGCGACGCCGGGTTGACGCCTGATGAGACCGTTTCGTTCGAGCGTCACGATCATCTGGTGGACCGATGGCGGGCTGACTTGGAAGTGGCGCTGCATGTCGGCTTCAGCGGGCGGGCGCCGGAACATGTGCGCATAGGTGTAGATGAAAGCCAGGTACTGGCCTTGCTTTTCGGTGAAGCCTTGAGCCGTGAGGCTGCGAGCGGCGCCTGATTTTTGATTCATTTGTCGATTCGTCCGGTCCTCCAACAAGGAGGTCGGGATGAATGTACGTTATCGGGTCGAATTGAGCCAAGCCGAACGCGGTGAGCTCACCGCGATGTTGAGCAAGGGCAAACGAGCCGCCCGCAAACTCAAGCGCGCCCAGATATTGCTGGCGGCCGATGCCGGCCGCAGCGATGAAGAGATTGCGCGCGCGGTGTCGGTGGGCGGTTCCACCGTGTACCGGACCAAGCGGCGCTTCGTGGAAGGCAATCTGGAACGGGCGCTGAGCGAGGATTCGCGTCCTGGGGCAGAGCGCAAGCTCACCGGCAAGGAGGAAGCCTTGCTGGTGGCAACGGCTTGCGCAAACCCTCCCGAGGGTCGCGCCCGCTGGACGCTGGAACTGCTGGCCGATGCCATGGTCAGGCTCACCGATCACGACAGCCTGTCGAGCGAGACGGTACGCCGGCGGTTGGCCGAAAACGGTCTCAAACCCTGGCGCAAGGACATGTGGTGCATTCCAAAGGTCGATGGCGAATATGTCGCCCGCATGGAAGACGTGCTCGACCTCTATGCCGAAGCGCCCGATCCCCAGCGGCCGGTGGTCTGCTTCGACGAGAGCCCGGTCCAGCTCATCGGCGAGGTGCGCCAACCGATTCCGGCCGAGCCGGGCCAGCTCGAACGCTACGATTGCGAGTATCGCCGCAACGGCACCGTCAATCTCTTCGTCTGCATCGACGTGCATCGGCCATGGCGCAAGGTCAAGGTCACCGAGCGCCGGGCGGCAGAAGACTACGCCCACTGCATGCGCGAACTCGTCGATGTCCATTATCCCCGAAGCCGCGTGCATCCGCGTCGTGCAGGACAATCTGTCAACCCACTCGGCCGGTGCCCTTTATGAGGCATTCGCACCTGCCGAAGCCCGGCGGATTCTGCGCCGCCTCGAGTTCCACTACACCCCCAAGCATGCCAGTTGGCTCAACATGGTCGAGATCGAGATCGGCGTGCTGCGCGGCCAGTGCCTGGACCGCAGAATCGACGACCCAGACTGGCTCCGCCGCGAAATCGACGCATGGGAACGACAACGAAACGCCGCTGGCGCCCGCATCAGATGGATGTTCACAACCGAAAAAGCCCGCGCCAAAATGGGCCGCGCCTATCCCGTCACATCCAAAGAGTCATAATCACTGTGGCGAGGTACTAGGTCTATGCGCGATAGGTTTGTTGATCGCAAGCACGGTCAATGCATCGGCATTTTCAGTCAGCTTTAAATGGTGTGGAGGACCGTCTCCAGCATTCTCGTTAAGCGGCGTTCCAATTGAAAACGCTTCAGTTTCACATGATTGACCTGGATAAACCGGACTACAATCATGGTGGCGGCAACGTTGCCTATACGGGCCAAAAGACAGTTGCCTGCGGTGCACTGAACAACTATTCACCACCCAGCCCTCCGAGCGGCAGTCATTCTTACCGATTTGACGTTACAGCGATTGGAGCGGGTGGAACGCTGGGTTCAGCAAGCTTCACGCGAAAATTTCCCGAGAAATAGGCTCTCGACAGGCTTGGCTCAAAGCTGGAACGAGATCACCCCGTGGTGAGGAGCACGCCAACGCCGTGCGTCTCGAAGGATGAAGCCGCCGGCGCGCCGCCTACCACTTGAACTCGACGCCCACCACGCCCTGATGCGACTGCAAGGCGGCGCGGTATTTGGCGTCGTAGTTGATGTAGAGCCGTGCGGTGTTGGTCAGGCTGAGCGAGGCCGAGGCGCCGGCGTCGGCGCCATACTGGCTCTCGCCGATGCCCTGCAGCGTAACGTGCTGGGCGCCGAGGCTGACGGTGATATCGCCAAAGTTCTGCACGAGGTTGTCGACGAACTTGCCGTAGGCCGACAGATCGAGAATCTTCTGATCGAAGATCCAGTAGTGCCCGACTTCGGCACCGATCAACACGCGCATGCGGTCAATGGTGGCGCCGGTCGCCATGACCGGATCGAGCCCGCCGATTTCCTGCAACGATCCGGTCCTGGCATGGACATATTCGAGGCCCGCTTTCGGCACGATGCGGCTCTGGTCCTTGTCGACATAGTAGCTGAGTTCGGTCAGCGCGCCGTCTAGCCTCGCATTGTAGCCTGATGTCGCCAGGCCAAAGCCGGTGTCGCGGCTGGAACGGATGTTGCCAAAGCCGTGCACCAGCGCCAC
The DNA here is from genome assembly GCA_900129675.1 of Bradyrhizobium erythrophlei. Lineage (GTDB taxonomy): Bacteria > Pseudomonadota > Alphaproteobacteria > Rhizobiales > Xanthobacteraceae > Bradyrhizobium > Bradyrhizobium erythrophlei_A. The sequence continues at coordinate 8,301,315 of FSRD01000001.1, forward strand.
GGCCCAGGTCCATGGCCCCTTGTCGACGGAGGCGTTGAACCCGAGCTGCGTGAGATCGATCGACGCCGTCTGCAGCGCCAGCGGCACGTCGATGGCGGTGCGGCTCTGGTCGACCGAGAAGCCGACATTGATGCCGGGTGCTACCCGCGCGCCGATCCCGGCCACCCTGCCCCAGGTCGTTCTGTTGTCGCCGACGAAGTCGAGGATCGGACCATTGGTCGCCGAAATGCCGTAGCCCTCGAACCAGGTCCGGTAACGCGGCCCCTCGGCCGCTTCCGAGGCGCCGCCGCCGCCCGGATTGTTGCGCAACATGCGGTTGAAGCCGTTGGTCGACTGATTGCCGAGCCGCTCCAGGAAATTGCTGCCGAGATTGGTCACGGTCGCGCCTGCCGACAGATCGGAATTGATGACATTCGGCGTCGGACTGGGAGATGGCGTCGGCGTTGGTGTGGGAGTTGGCGTGGGAGTTGGCGTCGGCGTGGGTGGTGCGACCTGCGCGTGCGCCGTGGACACGACGCCGACCGCGAGCACGAAAGCCCCCGCGACCAGCCGCGCCAGCGCGCGACCGGTCCGGACCGTCCGTTTTCGCAAAGGCCGTGATGAGCAGCGCATGCATTCCATTCCCAGGAGGAAGCGCCAGCTCGAAAAATGCGCAAATCCCGATCGACTCTAGCCGATTTGCCCTCAGTTCCCCGAGAGCGTCAATCGGTCGGCCCCCTCCGCGGCGGTCGAATACGGGCCGTTGTGCCTCCGCTGCCACAGGTGATTGCGGGGTCGGATTTCGCCGGGATGCGCTCCGCTGGAAAACGCCTTAGTCGATCGCCGGCGAGATCATGGTGCCGCCTGCCCCGACAATCCCCGATATCCTGCAGAGATCGCCCTCCAGCCGGACCTTTCCGCTGGCCAGCAGCCTCAGCGCCTCCGGATAGATGCGGTGCTCGATTGCGAGAATGCGCGCCGCCAGGGTCTGCGCCGTGTCGTCATCGGCCACCGCGACCGCCCCCTGCATCACGATCGGGCCGGCGTCGGTTTCCGGGATCACGAAATGGACCGTGGCGCCCGAAATCTTCACGCCCGCCTTGAGCGCCTGGCCGTGCGGGTCGAGGCCCGGAAACGACGGCAGCAGCGAGGGATGGATGTTGAGCATTTTGCCGTACCAGGCCTTGACGAATGCGGCGGTGAACAGCCGCATGAACCCGCCGAGGCAAATCAGCTCGACGTTGTTCTCGTCGAGCGTCCGCTGCAAGACCGCCTCGAACCCGGCGCGATCCTTGCCGAACGGCTTGCTTTCGATGACGGCGGTCGCAATGCCGTTGGCACTGGCGGTCGCCAGACCCGGCGCATCGGCGCGGTTGGAGATGACGGCAACGATTTCGGCCGGAAAATCGGCTGATTTGGCGGCCCCGATCAGGGCGGCCATGTTCGATCCGCGTCCGGAAATCAGGATGGCGACGCGGCGTTTCATCTGGAGAGATCGAGGTGACCGTTATAGACCACGCGATGCTCGCCGTCGGCCGCGATCACTTCGCCGAGCACGGCGACGGTTTCGCCGCCTGCGGTGAAGATTTCGGTGACCTGCTCGATGGCGTCCGGCTTCACGATCGCGATCATGCCGATGCCGCAGTTGAACGTCCGCAGCAGTTCGAGTTCGGCGATGCCGCCCTGTTCCGCCAGCCATTTGAACACCGGCAGCACCGGCAGCCGCGCGAGGTCGATGCCGACGCCGAGATGTTTTGGCAGCACGCGTGGAATGTTGTCGGTAAAGCCGCCGCCGGTGATATGGGCGAGGCCCTTGACCGCGCTGGTCTCGCGGATCGCACGCAGGCATGATTTCACATAGAGTTTGGTCGGCGCCAGCAGCGCGCCGCCCAGCGTCATGACCGGCGAGAACGGCGCCGGCGCGTCGAAGCCGAGGCCGGACTGTTCGACGATCTTGCGGACCAGCGAAAAGCCGTTGGAATGCACCCCCGACGAGGCGAGGCCGATCACGGCATCGCCGACGGCGATGTCGGAACTCGGCAACAGCGTGCCGCGCTCGGCCGCACCCACCGCAAAGCCCGCGAGGTCGTAGTCGCCGTCTTTGTAAAGCCCCGGCATTTCCGCGGTCTCGCCGCCGATCAGGGCGCAACCGGATTCCCGGCAGCCTTCGGCGACGCCCGCCACGATCGCGGCGGTCGCTTCCGGATCGAGCTTGCCGCAGGCAAAATAGTCGAGGAAGAACAGCGGTTCCGCGCCCTGCACCACGAGGTCGTTGACCGACATCGCCACCAGATCGATGCCGATGCCGCCATGCAGCCCGGTCTCGATCGCGATCTTGACCTTGGTGCCGACGCCGTCGGTCGCCGCCACCAGCACCGGGTCCTTGAAGCCGGCGGCCTTGAGGTCGAACAGCCCGCCGAAGCCGCCGATCTCGGCATCGGCGCCAGCGCGGGCGGTGGCGCGGACCATCGGCTTGATGAGATCGACCAGCCGGTTGCCGGCATCGATATCGACGCCCGAATCCGCGTAAGTGAGCCCGTTTTTGCGGTCGTTCATGCAAAATTCCAGATGATGACGGCTGGTTACGAAGAATTCCGCGATCCTGCAATGGCTCGCAAGCGAAGCGCGAATATACTATGTAGATAACAACCGGCTCACCCCGCAAAGGGCCGGATCCTTTGCGAAATCAGGCCGGTAGCCGGGAAGCGACCGAGTTGAGTATTCCGACCTCTATTCCGAACATCATCACGCTTGGCCGCATCATATTGGTGCCGGTGATCGTCTGGGCGATCGCCTCCAGCCAGATGGAAATCGCCTTTGCGATCTTCATCGTCGCGGGGGTCAGCGACGCCGTCGACGGCTTTCTCGCCAAGCGCTTCAACATGGCGAGCGAACTCGGCGCCCTGCTGGATCCCCTGGCCGACAAGGCGCTGCTGGTGTCGATCTACGTGGCGCTCGGCATCTGGGGCGCGGTGCCGCGCTGGATCGTCATCCTGGTGGTCTCGCGCGACATCATGATCGTATCCGCCGTGATTGTGTCATGGTTGTTCGACAAGCCGATCCCGATGAAACCCTTGATGGTATCGAAGCTCAATACGGTGGCCCAGGTGGCGTTCGCGGCGCTGGTGCTGGCGTCGCTCGGATTTGGTTTTCAGCCAAGGCCTTACGACCTGATCCTGATGGGTTTTGTTACGGTCTTTACTTTGGTTTCGGTCTCCCTCTATCTCGTCGAGTGGGTGCGGCACATGAGCACGATCGAGGCAAGGTAGTGGCAGCCGGCGTTCATCCCCGTCAGCTTGCCTTGGCGCTGCCCCATGCGGAGAGCCTGACCCGCGACAATTTTCTGGAAGGGCCGGCCAATGAAGCCGGCCTCGCGCTGGTCGAGAGCTGGCCCGACTGGCCCAACCGCATCATGCTGCTGGTCGGTCCGGAAGGCTCGGGAAAAAGCCATCTCGCCTCGATCTGGGCCGAACGGTCCGGCGCACGCTCAACCTCCGCGCATGCGCTGACGGCGGCCGCGGTGCCCGGCGCGCTGGCGACCGGCGCGCTGGTGGTCGAGGACCTGAGGCCCGGCGATTTCGACGAACGCGCGATGTTTCACCTGATGAATCTGGCGCGCGAGGACAAAGCCTATGTGCTGATGACGGCGCGCATCGCGCCGTCCGCCTTCGAGGTCGAATTGCGCGACCTGCGCTCGCGGCTGCGCGCGGTGCCGGCGGTGTCGCTGCTGCCGCCCGACGATTTGCTGTTCCGTTCCCTGATCGTCAAATTCTGCGCCGACCGCCAGTTGAGCGTCGACGAGGCAGTCGTGAGCTATCTCAGCACCCGGATCGAGCGCTCCCATGCGGCGGTCCGCCGAGCGGTCGAACTGCTCGACACCGAGGCACTGCGGCTGGGCCGGCCGGTGACGCGGGCGCTGGCTGCTGAATTACTGCGCAACGCCTGATCCGGCGCGCTTCCCGCCTTGACGCCGGCTGCAGCCGGAACATCAATGTCATTGAAACGTCATTGCCGTAACACATGGTTTGCGCGGCCTCCGTCTAGATAGACGCACGCGCGGGCCCGGAATGGATTGAAACTTCATGGATTCGGTACAAGCCATTGAAATCAAAGAGAAAGATGTAATCGCCGAGGGCCCGCCCGCAATCGCGACCAGCCCCGAACGCTTCATCAATCGCGAGCTGTCCTGGCTGCATTTCAATCGCCGGGTGCTGGAGGAAGCGGTCAACCCGGGACATCCCGCGCTGGAACGGGTGCGGTTCCTGTCGATTTCCGCCAATAACCTTGATGAGTTCTTCATGGTCCGCGTCGCCGGCATCAAGGCGCAGGTCCGCGAAGGCATCGCCGAACGCAGCCCCGACGGGGCGACGCCGGCCGAGCAGCTTGTGCAGATCAACGAGGCCGTTTCACAGCTCGCAAGCGATCAGCAGGCGATCTGGAGCGATTTGCGCGCCACGCTGTCCGGAGTGGGCATCGTTCTGGTCGACGGCCGCGACGTCACCAAGGCCGAGCGAACCTGGATCGAGGATCATTTCCTCCACAACATCTTCCCGCTGCTGACGCCGCTGGCGATCGACCCGGCGCACCCCTTCCCGTTCATCCCGAGTCTCGGCTTCACCATCGCGCTGCATCTGGCGCGGGTCTCCGACGGCAAGCCGATGAACGCGCTGATCCGCATGCCCGGCAAGATCGACCGCTTCATCCGCATGCCCGCGGGTAAGGACGGCGCGGTGCGGCTGATCACGCTGGAACAGGCCACCGGCCTGTTCATCGGCCGGCTGTTCCCGGGCTACACCGTCAAGGGCCAGGGCGCGTTCCGCATCATCCGCGACTCCGAACTCGAAATCGAGGAAGAGGCGGAAGATCTGGTCCGCCTGTTCGAGACCGCGCTGAAGCGGCGGCGGCGCGGATCGGTGATCCGGCTCGAACTCGAAGCCAAGATGCCGGAAGAGCTGCGCGCGTTCGTGCAGCAGGCGCTTTCCACCGCTGACGACGAGATCTTTCTGGTCGACGGCGTGCTGGCGATGAACGAATTGTCGCAACTCACGCGGCTCGACCGGCCCGATCTGGAATTCACCCCCTACGTTCCGCGCCATCCCGAGCGCGTCCGCGATCACGGCGGCGACATCTTCGCCGCGATCCGGCAGAAGGATCTGATCGTCCATCACCCTTACGAATCCTTCGACGTCGTCGTCCAGTTCCTGCAACAGGCGGCGCGCGACCCCGACGTTGTCGCCATCAAGCAGACGCTCTATCGCACCTCGAACAATTCGCCGATCGTGCGCACGCTGGCGGAAGCGGCCGAGGCCGGCAAATCGGTCACCGCGCTGATCGAGCTGAAGGCGCGGTTCGACGAGGAAGCCAACATCCGCTGGGCGCGCGACCTGGAACGCGCCGGCGTGCAGGTCGTGTACGGCTTCATCGAACTGAAAACCCACGCCAAGCTGTCGATGGTGGTGCGCCGCGAGGGCGGCAATCTGACCACCTATGTGCACACCGGCACCGGGAATTATCATCCCGTCACCGCGCGCATCTATACCGATTTGTCCTACTTCACCTCGGACCCGATCATCGGCCGCGATGCGGCGCGGGTGTTCAACTACATCACCGGCTATGCCGAGCCCAGCGACATCGAGAAGATGGCGGTGTCGCCGCTGACCTTGCGCAAGCGCATGCTCGAGCACATTCACGGCGAGACCAATTATGCGCGCCACGGCAAGCCGGGCGCGATCTGGCTCAAGATGAATTCGCTGGTCGACCCCGACATCATCGACGCGCTGTATGAGGCGTCGCAGGCCGGCGTCTCGATCGAACTGGTGGTGCGCGGCATCTGCTGCCTGCGGCCGGGGCTGCCCGGACTTTCCGAGAACATCCGCGTCAAATCCATCATCGGGCGTTTCCTGGAGCATGGCCGAATCTACTGCTTCGGGATGGGCCAGGGCCTGCCCTCGACCAAAGCGGCTGTGTATATCTCCTCCGCCGACATGATGCCGCGGAACCTCGACCGCCGCGTCGAAATCCTCTGCCCGCTGCAAAATCCCACGGTGCATCAGCAAGTTCTCGAGCAGATCATGGTCGCCAATTTGAAGGATACCGAGCAGAGCTGGCAGTTATTGCCCGACGGGTCGTCAACGCGTATGAAGGCCGCGAAAGGCGAAGAGCCGTTCAATCTGCACAACTACTTCATGACGAATCCGAGTCTGTCAGGCCGTGGAAAGTCTCTCAAGGAATCTTCGCCGCGCCGCCTCACACGCCGGAACGAGCGCCAGCCCTCGTCATAAGGGATCGCCGAAATGAAGCGGCCGCGCAAACGCGCCTCAAGCGTCGCGGTCATCGACATCGGTTCGAACTCGGTTCGTCTCGTGGTCTATGAGGCCATGGCGCGCAGCCTCGTCACCATCTTCAACGAGAAGGCGCTGTGCGGACTGGGCCGCGAGGTTCAGAGCACCGGCCTGCTGGCGCCCGATGCAGTCGCCAAGGCGCTGACCTCGCTGCGGCGGTTTCGCGCCCTGTGCCGGATCCAGAAGGTCGGCCGCGTCTACGCGATCGCCACCGCCGCCTGCCGCGACGCCTCCAACGGCCCGGATTTCATCGCCAAGGCCGAACGCATCTGCGGCGTTCCGATTGAAATCCTGTCGGGCCCGCGCGAGGCCAAGCTGTCCGCGCTCGGCGTCGTGTCCGGCATCCACGATCCCGACGGCATCGTCGGCGATCTCGGCGGCGGTTCGCTCGAACTGATCGATGTGCACGGCAACCGCGTTCGCGGCGGCGTGACGCTGCCGCTCGGCAGCCTGGCGCTGCAGGATCTGTCGCACAAATCACTGAAGCGCGCCGGGCGCATCGTCCGCAACGATCTCATCGACGTCGCCCAGCTCAAGGCCGGCCGCGGCCGCACCTTCTATGCCGTTGGCGGCACCTGGCGCGCGCTGGCGCGCATCCACATCGTGCAGAGCGGCTATCCGCTCCGGGTCATGCACGGCTATTCGATTCCGGCCGCGGACGCACTGGATTTTGCGCGCCGCCTGCGCCGCCTCGTCGCCGCCAACATGCTGGCCAATATCGAAATCGTCGCCGACGCGCGGCGGCCGCTATTGACCTATGCGGCGCTGGTGCTCGAACACATCATCCAGGTCGCCAAGCCGAAAACCATCGTGTTTTCGACCTTCGGCGTGCGCGAGGGCCTGCTCTACGAGATGTTGCCGCAGCCCGAGCGCACCAGGGATGGATTGATCTGCGCCGCGCAAACGCTGAACGGCCTGTTGTCGCGATCCGCCCGCCATGCCGAAGAGCTGATCGGCTGGACCGATCGCCTGATCAGGGTCGTCAAACTGCGCGAAACCGACGAAGACCGCCGGCTGCGCCATGCGGCCTGCCTGTTGTCCGACATCGGATGGCGGGTGCATCCCGATCATCGCGGCGAAGAGACGCTGAGCCTCATCACCAACGGCAATTTCGGCTCGATCAGCCACCAGGGCCGCGCCTTTGTCGCGCTGTCGGTGTTCTATCGCTATGCCGGCCTGAGCGAGGAAAACGAACCGCCGGCGCTGGTTCGCGAACTGGTGCTGCCGGCAATGGACGAGCGGGCCCGCGTGCTCGGCGCCGCCTTCCGCGTCGCGCATCTGATCTCGGCAGCGCGAACCGGCGTACTGCCCGCGACCCACTTCCGCAGCCGCGGCCGCAAGCTGATGCTGGTGTTCGAGCACCAGATGGTCGATCTGGTCGCCGACCGCGTCGGCAGCCGCTTCAAGCAACTGGCGCGGCTGATCGGCCGCTCGGGGTCGATCGTGCGGCGCTGAGGCGACGTCTCACATCAGCACCGGTCATTTATGCCGGTACGAGATGTTGAAGCTTCCGCCTTCGCCAGATCGATCCCACGATCAGCACGACGATCGCACCCAGCAGCGCGCAGGCGATTTCGCCGCCGTTTACGCCGACGAACAGCGGCGCTACGCCCAGCAGGGTCAGCAGCGCGTCGAACTCGGCGCCGGCCAGACTCTCCCATAGGCTTTGCAGTCTGGGGTGGACCGCGGCATCGTTCGCAATGACGTCACCGGCGATCCAGCCGAGTAATGCAGCACCAGCCCAAATCAGAATCGGGAGATAGGTGATGAGCGCCATGATCAGCGCCGCGCCTGCGATAATCAGCGGGATGCTGCTCGCCAGTCCGATGATCAGGAGCGGGACACTGCCATTGGCGGCGGCGGCAACCGCGATCACGTTGTCGAGACTCATGATGATGTCCGCAGCCACCACGATCTGCACCGCCGCCCACAGATGCGACGCCGACGCGACACCCTCCTCGTCCCTGTCCTCCGGCACCAGCAATTTTGCGGCGATGACGATCAACGCCAGTCCGCCGGCCAGTTTGAGATATGGCAGTTCCATGACGGTGGCGACGATCGCGGTGAAGACGATCCGCAACACGACGGCCGCGCCGGCGCCGAGGATCATGCCCCAAAGCCGCTGGCGCGGTTGCAGTCCGCGACAGGCAAGAGCTACCACCAGCGCGTTGTCGCCGGACAGCAATACGTTGATCCAGATGATCTTGGAAAGCGCCACCCAGAACTGCGGATGATGGATTTCAGCGCCGAATTGCGTGAAAAACGCACCGATTGCGGAAGCACCAAGAAATTGCGGGAACCAGTTCAATCCGACCTCCACCAGCGGCAGCCAAGCCACTCGCTAGCGCAAATCGGCAGGAGCGTCTGGCGGCTATTTGTCGCAAATCGGGAAGGCGGTCGCCGACAGCAACGGGCCGTCAAAGGCTCGAAACCGAGGTGGCGTCAGACCCTCACGGGGGCCACAATCTCCTGCAGCTTGCGGCGGCGCCAGATCGATCCGACGACGAGCACGATGGTTGCACCCAGCAGGGCGAGCACGAGTTCATCGATCTCGCCGTCGAGCTTGAGATGCTTCACAAACCCGAACATCGACGAGGTGGTGTCGATATTCAGACTGACGTCACCGTCGAGCAACTTGCGAAGTTGCGGCGCAATGGCAGGATCGGTTGCGATCACATCGCCGCCGATCCACCCCAGCAGCGCCGCGCCCAGCCACACCAGGATCGGCATCCGGTCGAGGATCAACATGATCAACGCGGCGCCCGCGATAATCATGGGAATGCTGACCGCAAGGCCGAGCACCAGCAGCGGAAGCTGGCCATTCGCGGCGGCGGCGACCGCGATGACATTGTCGAGGCTCATGACGATGTCGGCAATCACGACGATGCGAACGGCGTGCCAGAGGCTGGTGCCTTCGGCGATGTCGTCGCCGGCATCTTCCGGCACCAGCAGCTTGGCCGCGATGGCCAGCAGCGCGAGGCCGCCGATCAGCTTCAGATAGGGTAGAACCATCAATGTAGCGACGATCCCGGTGAACAGGATCAGCAAGACCACCGCGATCCCGGCACCGATCACCATGCCCCACACCCGCTGCCGCGGATGCAGGCCCCGGCACGCCAGCGCAATCACCAGCGCGTTGTCGCCCGACAGCAGGACATTGATCCAGATGATCTTGCCGACCGCCAGCCAGAACGACGGCGTCTGCATATCGGCTTTGAATTGCGTGAAAAACGCGCCGATATTGGCGGGATCAAGTATCTGCGATAACAAATTCAAAGCCCAACCTCCCCTGGCACAATCGGCCGCCCCCGCGGCTATGACCGGCTAAAATGTCGCGCCATCGTTTGCGTCAATCAACCTACGATTTCATTGCCGGAGAAGAATTGCGCGATTTCGATCGCAGCGGTCTCCGGCGCGTCCGAACCATGCACCGAGTTTTCGCCGATCGACTTCGCATGCGCCTTGCGGATGGTTCCCTCGGCCGCCTTCGACGGATCGGTGGCGCCCATGACATCGCGATGCTTCAACACCGCACCCTCGCCTTCCAGCACCTGGACCACGACCGGGCCCGAGATCATGAAGTCGACCAGTTCGCCGAAGAACGGCCGCGCCTTGTGGACCGCGTAGAAGGTTTCAGCCTGCTCGCGGGTCATGCGAATGCGCTTCTGGGCCACGATCCGCAGGCCCGCCTTCTCGATCAGCGCGTTGATCGCGCCGGTCAGATTGCGCGCCGTCGCGTCGGGTTTGATGATCGAGAAAGTGCGTTCAATCGCCATAATTTCGTCCTTGAAAGGCTGGTGGGAGTTGCGGCGCTTATATCGGCGCCAACGGCGAACGGCAAGCGATCGAACAGCGTCGTAACGCCCTGAATTACAACAATTTCACGAAGGTGAACCTTTTCTGTAGCGGCCGTCCCGCTTTCGTTCACCTGGGCCGGCGTAGGCTCTTCGTCGATCGGACACCGCGCAGGCCCGCTCGATAGCTGAAAGGGGTGTCACGGGAGATCTCACCGATGGCGCAAAGCCGCGCCGAAACCTTGAGGAGACGATCACGTTACGCAAACTCTCGCTTGCCGCAGTTGCCGCGCTTTCACTGGGTGCGGCCGCGCTGGCGCCGACCTCTGCCTCTGCCTGGGGTGGTTGGCACGGCGGTTGGCATCACGGCTGGGGTTGGGGTGGACCGCGCGTCTTTGTCGGCGGGCCCGTCTATTACGGCGGCGGCTATGGCTACGGCGGCTGCTATGTGCGGCGCCTGGTCCCGACCCCCTGGGGCCCGCGCTGGCGCCTGATCAACCGCTGCTACTGATCTGACCTGACCTCCCCTGACTTAGCCCCGGCCATCCGCCGGGGCTTTTTTTCGATTCCGGGGGAACCGATCGGAAGGCATTGGTCCTTTTTCTCGGTAATGCGGATGATTGGCCGGCGGCCGGAAACAAATGACGGCTTCACGACTTGGTTCTGCAGGCTTTCAATTGGACCACACGAATTGGAACTCGCATGACCAGCCGAATCAACAACGAGCACGACGAAATCGATCACAAGACGTGCCGATCGATCTGCGACGCCGTCGGCGAGCGGCTGAAGCAGAGCATGCGCCCTGACAACTCCCCCTCCTCCCATCTGCAGCTACTGATAGACGAGTTGCGCCGGCGCGACAGCGAGGACGGACGGAGGTTGTCGAATTAGGGCCTGTTCGGTCCTGACTGCATCAGAACCGGGATCGGGGGCGCGTGCCCATAAATCGAGGTGAGAACTTGCTCGGTGCGGTCACGCTTGAGAACTGACCGTCGAAAGTTGCTGCCGCCGATCAGCCGTTTCATCCACTTCAGTTCGGCAGAGAGTCGCGACCTGCGTTGCTCTATTCAAATGCAGCGGGCCGTCACTGCAACGCTGCCCTCACCTTGCGCTTCTGGTCGGCCATGGCCTTTTGGCTGATCGAACGAAATTCGGGTTTTTGCCTGAAATCCGCCGCCGGATTTACCGAATAAACGGTTGCGTTTGGCGGCGGCTCCGGTGACAAGGCCGCATGCTTTCAATCACTGACATATCGATCCGGATCGCCGGACGGCTTCTGATCGACGACAGCTCGGTCCAGATCGTGCCGGGCGCGCGCGTCGGCTTCGTCGGCCGCAACGGCGTCGGCAAATCGACGCTGTTTCACGCGATCCGCGGCGACCTGCCGACCGAATCCGGCAGCATCACGATCCCGCCGCGCTGGCGCATCGGCAGCCTCGCGCAGGAGGCGCCCGACGGCCCGGAAAGCCTCGTCAATGTCGTGCTGAAGGCCGACCTCGAGCGCGATGCGCTGCTGCACGAGGCGGAGACCGCCGTTGATCCGCACCGGATCGCCGAAATCCAGACGAGGCTGGTCGACATCGACGCCCATTCCGCGCCCGCCCGCGCGGCTGCGATCCTGAGCGGCCTCGGATTTTCGACCGCGGATCAGGCGCGGCCCTGCTCGGAGTTCTCCGGCGGCTGGCGCATGCGCGTCGCGCTCGCCGCGACATTGTTTTCGGCGCCGGACCTCTTGCTGCTGGACGAGCCCACCAACTATCTCGATCTCGAAGGCACGCTGTGGCTGGAAGACCATCTGGCGAACTATCCTCGCACCGTCATCGTCATCAGCCATGACCGCGATCTGCTCGATACCTCGGTCGACCAGATCCTGCATCTCGATCGCGGCAAGCTGACGCTCTACAAGGGCACCTACTCGTCGTTCGAGGAACAGCGCGCGACGCGTGAAATGCTCGATGCCAAGCACGCCAAGCGCCAGGCCGACGAGCGCAAGCGGCTGCAGGCCTTTGTCGACCGCTTCAAGGCCAAGGCTTCAAAAGCCCGCCAGGCGCAATCCCGCGTCAAAATGCTGGAGCGGATGAAGCCGGTCACGGCACTTGTGACCCAGGACGTGCGCGAGATTTCGTTTCCGGTGCCCGAAAAGATGCTGTCGCCGCCGATCATCGCGGTCGACGACGTCTCGGTCGGCTACGATCCGAAAAGCCCGGTGCTCAACCGCGTCACGCTGCGCATCGACACCGACGACCGCATCGCGCTGCTCGGCTCCAACGGCAACGGCAAGTCGACGCTGGTCAAGCTGCTTGCGGGCAAGCTGCCGCCATTCTCCGGTCACGTCACGCGCGCGGAAAAACTCTCGGTCGGCTATTTCGCCCAGCATCAGGTCGACGAGCTCAACCTCGACGGCTCGCCCTACGATCACGTCCGCAAGCTGATGCCGGATACGCCCGAGAGCAAGGTTCGCGCCCGCGTCGGCGCGATCGGTTTCTCCGGCAAGGCCGGCGACACCGTGGTCAGGAGCCTGTCGGGTGGCGAAAAGGCGCGGCTGCTGCTCGGACTGGCCACCTTCTTCGGCCCCAACATGATCATTTTGGACGAGCCGACCAACCATCTCGATATCGACAGCCGCGCGGCGCTGGCGGAAGCGATCAACGATTTTCCGGGCGCCGTCATCATGGTCTCGCATGACCGCTATCTGATCGAAGCCTGCGCCGATCAATTGTGGGTGGTCGCCGACCGCGCGGTCACGAATTTCGACGGCGACCTCGACGATTACCGGCGCATGGTGTTGTCGGCGCGCGGCATGCGCACCGCGTCGCGCGATCGCGGCAACAACGAGCGCGGCAACGGCCGTGACAAACCGGAACGCACCAGACCCGAAAAGCGGACGCCGCTGAAACAGCGGATCGCCGAGGCCGAAGCCGAGATCGAACGCATCAACGGCATCATCGCCAAGATCGACACCGCGTTGGCCCTGCCGGATCTGTTCACGCGCGACCCGAAGCAGGCTGCCCAGCTCAGCAAAGCGCGCGCCGGTGCGGAAAGCGCGCTGAAACGGGCCGAGGAAGCGTGGCTGGAGGCGAGCTCGCAATACGACCAGGCGACGGGATAAGGCCGCGCGTTAGTCCGAAGTCGCCAGCCATTCTGAAAGCAAGCATCCAAGCCCTCGCTCCCGGTAATGATCCTCAATCATCATCATAACGGACTCGTCCTGACCGGCCATCTCAGTACCCTTCAGAACGTGCATGATGAAGCCAGTCACGCGATGAACGAAACTGTTGGCGTCTCGCAGAATAATTGCGTCGGGACGATCATGATTTCGTTCGGGGTGGTCAGCGGAAGGAACGTATGATTCGCGTGCCGCAATCGTCGCCATGTGCGCGACACGCGCCAAAAACATCGCTTTGTCATTTGGCCCAAGGCCTCCAAACCTGACGTTCAGATCGTTCAGCTAGTACCTCGTCACAGTGGTTCTGACTGGTTGATTCCGAGCCAATCTAGGATGGGCAGGTCTTCCGGAGGCACGAGGATTTGGATGCTTCGGGCGACGCCGGGTTGACGCCTGATGAGACCGTTTCGTTCGAGCGTCACGATCATCTGGTGGACCGATGGCGGGCTGACTTGGAAGTGGCGCTGCATGTCGGCTTCAGCGGGCGGGCGCCGGAACATGTGCGCATAGGTGTAGATGAAAGCCAGGTACTGGCCTTGCTTTTCGGTGAAGCCTTGAGCCGTGAGGCTGCGAGCGGCGCCTGATTTTTGATTCATTTGTCGATTCGTCCGGTCCTCCAACAAGGAGGTCGGGATGAATGTACGTTATCGGGTCGAATTGAGCCAAGCCGAACGCGGTGAGCTCACCGCGATGTTGAGCAAGGGCAAACGAGCCGCCCGCAAACTCAAGCGCGCCCAGATATTGCTGGCGGCCGATGCCGGCCGCAGCGATGAAGAGATTGCGCGCGCGGTGTCGGTGGGCGGTTCCACCGTGTACCGGACCAAGCGGCGCTTCGTGGAAGGCAATCTGGAACGGGCGCTGAGCGAGGATTCGCGTCCTGGGGCAGAGCGCAAGCTCACCGGCAAGGAGGAAGCCTTGCTGGTGGCAACGGCTTGCGCAAACCCTCCCGAGGGTCGCGCCCGCTGGACGCTGGAACTGCTGGCCGATGCCATGGTCAGGCTCACCGATCACGACAGCCTGTCGAGCGAGACGGTACGCCGGCGGTTGGCCGAAAACGGTCTCAAACCCTGGCGCAAGGACATGTGGTGCATTCCAAAGGTCGATGGCGAATATGTCGCCCGCATGGAAGACGTGCTCGACCTCTATGCCGAAGCGCCCGATCCCCAGCGGCCGGTGGTCTGCTTCGACGAGAGCCCGGTCCAGCTCATCGGCGAGGTGCGCCAACCGATTCCGGCCGAGCCGGGCCAGCTCGAACGCTACGATTGCGAGTATCGCCGCAACGGCACCGTCAATCTCTTCGTCTGCATCGACGTGCATCGGCCATGGCGCAAGGTCAAGGTCACCGAGCGCCGGGCGGCAGAAGACTACGCCCACTGCATGCGCGAACTCGTCGATGTCCATTATCCCGAAGCCGCGTGCATCCGCGTCGTGCAGGACAATCTGTCAACCCACTCGGCCGGTGCCCTTTATGAGGCATTCGCACCTGCCGAAGCCCGGCGGATTCTGCGCCGCCTCGAGTTCCACTACACCCCCAAGCATGCCAGTTGGCTCAACATGGTCGAGATCGAGATCGGCGCGCTGCGCGGCCAGTGCCTGGACCGCAGAATCGACGACCCAGACTGGCTCCGCCGCGAAATCGACGCATGGGAACGACAACGAAACGCCGCTGGCGCCCGCATCAGATGGATGTTCACAACCGAAAAAGCCCGCGCCAAAATGGGCCGCGCCTATCCCGTCACATCCAAAGAGTCATAATCACTGTGGCGAGGTACTAGTTTGCATTGTGTAGGCTTCAAGAAAGCTTACGTCGCCGCCGGCTTCTTCTTCGCCTTCGGCTTTGCCACTTTCGGCTGCACCACCGGCTCGGGGCCGCGCTCGATCGAGGTCAGCCGTCCGGCGGTGAAGGTATAGATTCCGGCGCGCTGGCCGTGCGAATAATTGATCACCGCCACCCGGTCGCCGCGGCCATTGTTCGACAGATTGACGCTGTCGGGCGCGCCGATGCCGCGCACCACGTCGCATTCGGTATGGCCGAGCGCCACGGTCCCCGACGTCGATGGCGCCGGTCCGCCGGCAGCCTGCGCATTGGCATCCGCCGCGCCCGGCGGAGGCGCCATGCCCGGACAGCCGCCGTCGGCGCTGACCAGATCCTCGGCCAGGACCGGCTTGTCGGGCGTGAGCGGCGGTGTTTCAATCGAGACGTTGCGTACGAACACCCGGCCGGAGCGTGAAAACCAGTCCGCATCCCGCGACAGGAGGTCGGATTGCAGCATTGCGGCCGTGCCCGAGCAGCCCGCCATCACGGGGGCAAGCACAAGCAACGCCAGCAGTGGTTTTCGCTTGGGTGTTCCGTCTCGCACGCTGAACCAGACTCCTGCCGCTGGAGCCAGTTCGGTTCAGGACCGAGGCTCCCGTCTTCTGTTCTACCCGTATCCACCCCATCAGATTCGGGGCAGGTTTTCGCTCGAAAATGCTTTAACTACTTGTCCGAACATCACTTTGCGGCATGACCGTGGCTGCCCGCAAGGCCGGCGTCAGAAACCACAAATTATCATTAATTGCCAGATATCCCTATTGCCGCCGCTGCCAGCGGCCCCGCTCGTCGACCTGCCAATACGTGACCTCGAACCCGCGCGCCTTGCAATCGGTCCAAACGCCGCGCGCGCCGGCCAGCGCCTCGGCGTCGTCGCCGTTGAACACCAGAACCACCCGCTCGTAACTGTCGGAGTCGGCCGGCAACGCGGCATTGTCGATCAGGAACCTGACATTGGCCCGGTTCGGATTGCCCTCCTCGATCGAGAGGATGATGGGCTGATCCTGCGCGTCGCCGGCGCGCCAGGTGGCGTGCGGCAAAAACGAATCGTCGCTGTAGGTCCACAGATGCGCGTCGAGCGCGTCGGTGCGCTCCTGCGACGTCGATTGCACGACGACGCGCCAGCCGCGCTCGATCGACTTTTCGAGCAAGGGCGGCAGCACGCTTTCGAGCGACATGTTCTGCAGATGATAGAACAGGACTTCCGTCATGCGATGGCGGCTACTTCGTGGTTTCGTAATACTCCGTGACCAGCCGCTCCAGCAGGCGAACGCCATAGCCCGACCCCCAGGAGTGGTTGATGTCGGTCTTCGGCGCCCCCATCGCGGTTCCCGCGATGTCGAGATGCGCCCATGGCGTGTCGTCGACGAAACGCTGCAGGAACTGGGCGGCCGTGATCGACCCGCCGTTGCGCACGCCGGCGTTCTTCACGTCGGCAAACTGCGAGTCGATCATCTTGTCGTATTCCGGGCCGAGCGGCATGCGCCAGACGCGCTCGCCGGTCTCGATCCCGACCTTGGTCAATCGCTCGGCGAGTTCATCGTTGTTGGAAAACAATCCGGCATGCTCGGTGCCGAGCGCCACCATGATCGCGCCGGTGAGGGTTGCGAGATCGACCATGAATTTCGGCTTGAACTTCTTCGCCACATACCAGAGCACGTCGGCCAGCACCAGGCGGCCTTCGGCGTCGGTGTTGATGATCTCGATGGTCTGCCCCGACATCGAGGTGACGATGTCGCCGGGACGCTGGGCGTTGCCATCGGGCATGTTCTCGACGAGGCCGATGGCGCCGACCGCGTTGACTTTGGCCTTGCGCGCCGCGAGCGCATGCATCAGCCCGACCACGCAGGCGGCACCTCCCATGTCGCCCTTCATGTCCTCCATGTTGGCGGCGCCCTTGATGGAGATGCCGCCGGTATCGAAGCAAACGCCCTTGCCGACGAAAGCCACCGGCTGTTCGCCCTTCTTGCCGCCGTTCCAGCGCATGATCACGGTCCGGCCCGGCCGCGTCGAGCCCTGGGCGACCCCGAGCAGCGCGCCCATGCCGAGCTTGGTCATCGCCTTGACGTCGAGAATCTCGACGCCGACGCCGACCTTCTTGAGCTGGCTCGCCCGGCGCGCGAACTCTTCCGGATACAGCACGTTCGGCGGCTCGTTGACGAGCTCGCGCGCGATGATCACGCCGTCGACGATGTGCTGTTCCGGCGCGAACGCTTTTTTCGCGGCCGCGACGTCGCCAACCGCAATCGAAACGTCGGCGCGGACCGCGCCGTTCTCGCCGTCCTTCTTCTTGGTCTTGTAGCGATCGAATTTATAGGCGCGCAGCCGGATACCGGACGCGATCGCGGCCGCAGCATCCGGCTGCATCGCGCCGTCGGCGAGTTCCGCGATCACGGTAACGGCATCGCTGCCGGCGTTCAGCTTGCCGGCGATGATGCCACCGAATTTGAGAAAATCCTTCTCCTTGATATCCGACGGCTTGCCGGTGCCGACCACGATCAATCGCGGCGCCTTGATCCCCTCCGGCGCCAGAATATCGAGCGTGGATCCGCTCTTGCCCTTGAACGCGTTGGTGGCCGCCGCCCGCTTGATGGTGTCGGCCGCTTTTCCCAGCGCTTTCCGGGTCGTTGCGCCGGACTTCAACGTGTCGTCGCAAAACACCACCAGAATGCCGCGGGACGCGGCGGAAAACGGGACAAAGCCGACCTTGACGGCGTCGGACATAGGTAAATCCTCCAGGAATTCAGGGCTGCTTGCCGGGGCCGGATAGCGGCCCCGGGAACGCGACCAGACAGGTGATAAGGTATTCGGAATGTTCTCTTTGGTGGTGGCCCAAATCGATCCGGGCCTCGGGTTTTGCTCACTATGACCTGTCTGGCGCCACGCTGCCAAGGCTGCCGTGGCCGAGAGGTCACATCAGCCGAATTATTAACCATATAGCAAGGGTGCCATGGCCCGGCCATTTTGTTGACGGATCAAAGGGATGCTAGTGAGAGAGTAGACGACTGGATGGTTAGGCGGCGCGACCAAAGGGGACCTCCTAACAAGGGTTGGTCGCATCGCATGTCCGGGGCGCAAGGTGGGATCGTGCGGTAGCCGATGGGGTCGATCGACAAGTATATCTTCCGCACGACGCTGGCGTCGTTTGCGCTGGTCCTGGCCAGCCTGACGGGCGTGATCTGGATTACGCAGGCGTTGCGCGGCATCGACCTGATGACCAGCCAGGGCCAGACCATCATCACCTTTCTCGGCATCACCAGCCTGGTGATTCCGGCGCTGGTTCTGATCATCGCGCCGATCGCGCTGATGATCGCGATCTCGCACACGCTGAACAAGCTCGCCACCGACTCCGAAATCATCGTGATGAATGCCGCCGGCCTGTCGCCGTTCCGGCTGTTCCGCCCGTTCCTGTACGCCACCTGCGTGGTGGCGCTGATGGTCGCCTTCATCGCCTCCTATCTCGCCCCCGACGGCATGCGCCGGATCAAGCAATGGGATGCCGAAATCACCGCCGACGTGCTGACCAACATCCTGCAGCCCGGACGATTCGCCCAACTCGACCAGAACCTGACGATTCGGATCCGCGAGCGTCTGCCCGGCGGCGTGCTCGGCGGCATCTTCGTCGACGACCGCCGCGATCCAAAAGAACGCGTCACCATCATCGCCGACCATGGCACGGTGATGAAGAACGGCAACGGATCGTACCTGATCCTCGAAGACGGCAATCTCGAACGGTTCGAGGCCGGCAAGCGCGACCCGGCGCTGGTGGCGTTCGGCCGCTATGCGTTCGACATGTCGAAATTCTCGAATCAGGGCCGCGACGTCGCGCTCGGGATTCGCGAACGCTACCTCTGGGAATTGCTGTCGCCCGAGCCTGACGACCCGATCTATCAGCAATTGTCCGGCCAGTTCCGCGCCGAATTGCATGACCGCTTCATGTCGCCGGTCTATCCCTTCGCCTTCGCCGCGCTGACTTTCGCGTTTCTCGGCACCCCGCGCACCACGCGCCAGAGCCGCAATTTTTCGATCGGCGGCTCGATTCTCGCGGTGTTCGGCCTGCGCATGGCGGGATTCGCCTGCTCGGTCGTGACGGTGAAGACGCCGATCGCAGCACTGCTGCAATATTCGATGCTGGTCGCCGCGATCGCGATCGGGCTGTGGATGATTCTCGCCGGCGTCGTGGTCGAGCCGCCGGCCGCGCTGATCGAGGCCATCAACAGGTCGAACGCGCGCATCGCGCGATTGTTGGGACGACCGGCCACAGCATGAGCATGATGACCAACACGCTCGGGCGATATTTCGCCGGCCGCTTCGTGATCGCGGCGGTGGGCGTGTTCGCCAGCATCTTCGTGCTGCTGGTGCTGGTCGATTACATCGAGATGGTGCGCAAGACCTCGGGCCTGGTTTCGGCCTCCGCCATCACGGTGGCCGAGACGTCGCTTTTCCGGGTGCCGCAATTGCTGGAAAAGCTGATGCCGTTCTGCGTCCTGATCGGCGCGATGACCTGCTACCTCGCGCTGTCGCGGCGGCTCGAACTGGTGGTCGCGCGCGCCGCCGGCATTTCCGCCTGGCAGTTCATTGCGCCGGCGCTGGCAAGCTCGATCATCCTCGGCGTCGCGGCGACCACCGCCTATAACCCGATGTCGGCGAACCTGCGTGAGCTCTCCAAGCGGATGGAGGCCGAACTGTTCGGCTCGGCACCGGGCGGCGGCATCCAGGACGCGTCCGGCTTCTGGCTCAATCAGGTCAACAGCGAGGGCCATTCGATCATCAACGCCGCCCGCAGCGAGCAGCAGGGCGTCCGGCTGACCGGCCTGACCGTGTTCCGATTCGATCCTGATCTCCAGTTCAAGGAACGAATCGAAGCGCGCGAAGCGACGCTCGAAGACGGACGCTGGGCCTTCAAATCGGTACGCCGATACTCCCTCGACAAGCCGCCGGTTGACCAGGACAATTTCTATCTCGCGACCACGCTGACCCCCGCCCAGGTCCGCAACAGCTTCTCCACCCCGGAGACTGTGTCCTTTTGGCAACTCCCGAGCTATATCCGGTCTTCCGAAAGCTCGGGCTTTGCGACCGCAGGCTACCGGCTGCAGTACCATAAGCTCATCGCACAGCCGTTTTTGCTGGCTGCGATGGTGATGCTGGCCGCTTCCGTCAGTCTTCGCTTCTTCCGGTTCGGTGGCGTGCAAAAGATGGTTTTGAGTGGCGTGGGCGCAGGCTTTCTGCTCTACGTTCTGTCGAAAGTTACTGAGGATTTGAGCAAGGCTGAGTTGATGCATCCCATCGCTGCCGCGTGGTTGCCCGTGTGCGTGGGCGGCCTCACCGGCTTTTTGGCCTTGCTGTACCAGGAGGACGGGTAGTGGCCGTTGTCGCCGCCCTCCAGAGTCTGACGCCTGCGTTCAGGCGGCGCACCCGCGTGCGCCGCTATCGGGACGGCTTGGGCGCGGTCAGCGGGCCCATGATCGCCCTGCTCCTCGGGTTCGCTCTGGCGGGCGCGATCGGCCTTGCGGCGACGACGCCTGCCAGCGCGCAAAGCTTCACCTACAACCCGCGACCGCCCAAGCCGACGCCACCGCCCGCCAAGAACGACGGGCAGATGCTCGTGCAGGCCGTCGAGGTGGACTACGACTACAACAATTCGCGCGTGTCGGCGGTCGGCAACGTGCAGATGTTCTACAACGGCACGAGCGTCGAGGCCGACAAGGTCATCTACGACCAGAAGACCAAGCGCCTGCATGCCGAGGGCAACATCCGCATGACCGATGCGGAAGGCAAGGTCACCTACGCCAACATCATGGATCTGAGCGACGACTACCGTGACGGTTTCGTCGATTCGCTCAGGGTCGACACCGCGGACGCGACCCGAATGGCGGCGACGCGCGCCGACCGCTCCAGCGGCAATTACACCGTGTTCGAAAACGGCGTCTATACTGCTTGCGCGCCCTGCAAGGACGATCCGAAAAAGCCGCCTTTGTGGCAGGTCAAGGGTGCGCGCATCATCCACGACCAGACCGACAAGATGCTGTACTTCGAGGACGCACAGCTCGAGTTCTTCGGCGTGCCGATGGCGTATCTGCCCTATTTCTCGACGCCCGATCCGACCGTGAAGCGCAAGACCGGGTTCCTGATGCCGGCGATCAGCACGTACACGGCGTTCGGCTACGGTGTCGAAACCCCGTTCTACTGGGCGATCGCGCCGGACTATGACGCCACCTTCAGTCCGCGCTTCACGACCCGGCAGGGTGTGCTGTTCCAGGGCGAGTTCCGCCAGCGCCTGATGGACGGCGCTTATCAGATCCGCGCCTATGGCATCGATCAGCTCGATAAGAACGCGTTCATCGGCCAGCCCGGCGACCGCCAGTTCCGCGGCGGCGTCGAAAGCAAGGGCCAGTTTGCGCTGAACGACAAATGGACCTGGGGCTGGGACGGCGTGCTGCTGTCCGACTACTACTTCATGTCCGACTATCGCCTCGCCCAGTACAAGGATCCGCTCGGATCGTTCCTGAACCTGCCGACGGAAGCGATCTCGCAGCTTTATCTGACCGGCGTCGGCAATCGCAGCTTCTTCGACGCGCGCACGATCTATTACCTCAGCTTCTCCGGCAACCAGCAATTCGTTCCGGTGATCCATCCGGTCGTCGACTACTCCAACGTGATCAACAGTCCGATCTTCGGCGGAGAGTTCAGCTACAAGACCAACTTCACCAGCCTGACGCGCGAAACCGCGGTGTTCGATCCGATCACGACGCTCGCGAACACCGCCAGCCTGTGCACGACGACGTCCGCCGATCCACTGGCGCGGACACCGTCGCAATGTCTGTTGCGCGGCATGCCCGGCACCTACACGCGCTTAACCGCCGAGGCGCAATGGCGGAAATCGTTCACCGATCCCTTCGGAGAGATATGGACGCCGTTCGCGATCTTGCGCGCCGACGCCATCGACGCCTCGATTTCGAACCAGCCGGGCGTCTCGAATTTCCTCCCCGTCGGCGACACCCAGGCGCTGCGCGTGATGCCGACGGTGGGCCTCGAATACCGCTATCCCTTCATCAATGTTCAGCCCTGGGGCACCACCACGATCGAGCCGATCGCGCAGGTCATCATTCGTCCCAACGAAACCTACGCCGGCAAGATTCCGAACGAAGACGCCCAGAGCCTGGTGTTCGACGCCAGCAACCTGTTCTCGGTCGACAAATTCTCCGGCTATGACCGCGTCGAAGGCGGCGGCCGCGCCAATGTCGGCGTGCAGGCGACCACGCAGTTCGATCGCGGTGGCAGCGTCAACGTGCTGTTCGGACAGTCCTACCAGCTGTTCGGCCTGAATTCATTCGCGGTGGCCGATATGACTAATACCGGCGTCGATTCCGGCCTGCAGAACTCGCAGTCCGACTATGTCGCCCGCGTCAATTATTCGCCCAACCGCACCTACACGTTCAGCGTGCGTGCCCGCATGGATCAGGCGACCTGGCAGGTCAACCGCTTCGAGGCCGAGGGCCGTGCGACGTTCGACCGCTGGTCGGTCAGCATGATCTACGGCGATTATGCCGCGCAGCCGCAACTCGGCTACCTGACCCGCCGCGAAGGCATCCTCAGCAGCGCCTCGGTCAAGGTGGCATCGAACTGGGTGGTGTCGGGCTCGGCGCGCTGGGATCTTGAAGCCAACAAGATCAACCAATACGTCGTCGGAGCGGGCTATGTGGACGACTGTTTCGTGCTGGCCGCCAACTATGTCACCTCCTACAGCTATTCCGCCGGCTCCACGCCGCCGGTGCTCAGTCATGCGTTCATGCTGCAGATCGGCCTGCGGACCATTGCTACTTCGTCCTCAACGGCCGGCAGCACCGGCATTCAGTAACGCGCGTTGACCTTGCCGGAAAATACCCGCGGCATCGCGGATGGAATGGGTTGATACGGCTGACATGACCATGACGACCTCCAAGCTCCGACCTCATCGCCTTCGGACCCTGATCGCCGGCGGCGCGACCGCGCTTGCCGTTCTGACCTGCGGCGGCTCGCCCCTGCAGGCGCAGTCGGTCGCCGTCATGGTCAACGGCGATCCCATTACCAATTACGATATCGAGCAGCGCACCAAGCTGAACTTCCTGACCACCCACAAGCAGATGCCCCGGGAGGAAGTGGTCAACGAACTGATCGACGAGAAGGTGAAGATCAAGGAAGGCAAGAAATTCGGCGTCGATCCCACCGCCACCGACATCGACCAATCCTACGGCCAGATGGCTTCTCGGATGCGGATCGCGCCCGACCAGCTCACAAAATCGCTCGAGAGCCAGGGCATCCGGCCGGACACCCTCAAGGCCCGCATCAAGGCCGAGATGGTCTGGACCAGCCTGGTGCGCGGCCGTTTCAAGGAAAGTCTCCAGGTCGGCGAGAAGGACGTCGCCGCCGCGGCCCAGGAGGGCGGCGACGGCGCCCAGGTCGAGGCTTTCGAATACAAGATGCAGCCGATCGTCCTGATTGTGCCGCACGGGTCCGCGCCCGCCGTCATCGAATCGCGCCGCAAGGAAGCCGATGCGCTGCGCGAACGCGTGCAGACCTGCGATGAAGCCAATTCCTACTTCAAGTCGATGCAGAACGCCGCGATCAGGGAAACCGTGACGCGGACCTCGGCGGATATTCCGGGCCCGCTTCGCGAGGTGCTCGACAAGACGCCGATCGGTCATCTGACCGCGCCCGAGATCACCAAGCAGGGCGTCGAGATGGTCGCGCTGTGCGGACGCAAGCCGACCACGATCGATTCGCCGAAGAAGAAGGAAATCCGGGAGAAGATGTACGCCCAGAAATATGAGGCGAAGTCGAAAGCCTATCTGCAGGAAGTCCGCAAAGCCGCGATGATCGAATATCGTTGATGCATGGCAAAGCCCCTCGCGCTGACATCCGGCGAGCCCGCGGGCATCGGCCCCGACATCGCCATCGCAGCGTGGCTGCGGCGCAATGAACTGGAGCTCCCGCCGTTCTACCTGCGGGGCGATCGCGACTTTCTCGCCGAACGGGCAAAAATTCTCGGACTGAAAGTCGAACTCGCCGATAGCAGCCCCGAGGATTCGCTTGCGGCGTTTTCGAGCGCATTGCCCGTGGTCGCGACCAACCAGCCCGCGACCGCCCGCCCGGGCCAGCCCGACGCCACCAGCGCGAACGCCGCCCTCGCCTCCATTCGCCAGGCCGTCGGCGACGTCATGGCCGGCCGAGCCGGCGCGGTCGTCACCAATCCGATTGCCAAAAGCGTGCTCTACCGTGCCGGATTTCTTCACCCCGGCCACACCGAATTTCTGGCCGAGCTTGCGGCCAATGGCGGCCGGGCGCCGCAGCCGGTAATGATGTTGTGGTCGCCGGCGCTTGCCGTCGTACCGGTGACGATCCATGTTTCGCTGCATGAGGCGCTCGCACAGCTCTCGAGCGATCTGATCGTCAGAACGGCACGCATCGCCGTCGCCGATCTGAAGGCCCGCTTCGGCCTTTCCAGTCCACGTCTGGCCATCTCGGGACTGAACCCGCATGCCGGTGAAGACGGCTCGCTCGGCACCGAAGACATCGAGATCGTCGCGCCGGCCGTCGAAATCCTGCGCGGCGAAGGCATCGACGCCAGGGGGCCGCTGCCGGCCGACACCATGTTCCACGCCGCAGCGCGCCAAAGCTACGACTGCGCGATCTGCATGTACCACGATCAGGCGCTGATCCCGATCAAGACGATCGCCTTCGAGGATGCCGTCAACGTCACGCTGGGATTGCCGTTCATCCGCACCTCGCCGGATCACGGCACGGCCTTCGACATTGCCGGCACCGGCAAGGCCAATCCGTCGAGCCTCGCCGCGGCGCTGCGGCTTGCTGCGCGCATGGCGGCGGCGCGACCGGCATGACCGCGATCGACGATCTGCCGCCGCTTCGCGATGTCATTCGCGAGCACGGATTGTCGGCGCGCAAATCGCTGGGTCAGAATTTTCTGCTTGATCTCAATCTCACGGCGCGGATCGCCCGCAGCGCCGGCCCGCTCGAGGACGCCACCATCATCGAGGTCGGACCAGGCCCGGGCGGCCTGACGCGCGCGTTGCTGGCGCTCGGGGCGCGGCGCGTCATCGCGGTCGAGCGCGATGAGCGCGCGTTGGGGCCGCTGCAGGCGATCGCGAAGCGATATCCGGGCCGGCTGGAAATCGTCCTCGCCGATGCGCAGCGGTTCGATCCCCGTCCGATGCTCGGCGGCGAACGGGCCAAGATCGTCGCCAACCTGCCCTACAACATCGCCACCGCATTGCTGGTCGACTGGCTGTCGATCGAACCGTGGCCGCCCTGGTACGACATGATGGTGCTGATGTTTCAGCGCGAGGTAGCCGAGCGGATCGTCGCCCGGGAGAACGACGAGGCCTATGGACGCCTCGCGGTGCTCGCCAACTGGCGCGCCGAGACCAAAATCCTGTTCGACATTTCGCCCGCCGCTTTCGTGCCGCAGCCAAAAGTCACCTCTTCGGTGGTGCGATTGATCCCGCGCGGCGCGCCCGAGCCGTGCGAGCGCCGGGCGCTGGAACAGGTGGCCGCCGCCGCATTCGGTCAACGCCGGAAGATGCTGCGGCAAAGCCTCAAATCGCTGTCGGTCGACCCGGCGCGGCTCGCCGCCGCCGCGGCTGTCGATGCCACCCGGCGCGCCGAGACCATTCCGGTCTCCGGCTTTGTTGCCATGGCCCGTGAATTGACCGATATACGAAGCACAAAATTGAACGGGTCCCGGGGAGAAATATGAGCCGAGGTCAAAATGGTGACAATCCAGCAGCAAACTCGCGTCGCAATGATCGCGGCGGCTGCTGTGTGCGCGGTCTATTTTCCAACCGCATCCATCGTCGGAAGATCTTACGCGCCCCGCCCGGTCCCACCAGGCGCGGTGAAGGGAATTTTCGGATTCGAAAAATTGTCGACCAACGGTTTTGCATATCTGTGCCGACAGCCGAATTTCAGCGTGCGTCCCGAGGTCGTCATTTATGAGAACGACAAGCCGCTGCCGGGACCGGGTAACGCCACGATGCGCGACATCGACGGCATCGGCCTCGGAAGATATTCGCAGGAGAACGGCAAGGGTTTCGTGATCTCGGCCAGCGACAACAGCAATCCCCGCGGCAATGGCAACGACTAGTGGATTGTGATCCCGCCACAGCGCCGCTAGACCGCGATGCTGCGACCGCCCGAAGTGAGGTTCGAATTGGGAAAGCGCCCGCTACGCGCGGCAGGAGCAGAACTATCGAAGCTGCAACGAACGTACCCGATCTCCGCGCCAGCAACAGAGCTTGAAGTACCCATTGAACGAGTGATGAACTGCCCTAATCAAGTGCCCATAGAGTCAAAGGAAGCCGTTTCCATGCCGCTGATGCGCCGCCAGTCCCTTGTCAAATTCGATGCGCCATTGTGCGAAACCATCGTCGACACGCCAACGCCGCAAGGCAGAGAAGTGCTCGTCCGCATCGAGCGTTGCGGGCTGTGCCATTCCGACCTGCATATCCAGGACGGCTATGCCGATCTCGGCGGCGGCAAGCGGCTCGACACCACGCGCGGCATGACGCTGCCGTTCACGCTCGGCCATGAGATCGCAGGCATCGTCGAGGAAGTGGGCCCCGACGCCTCGAAAGAGCTGATCGGAAAAAAACAGGCGGTGTTCCCCTGGATCGGCTGCGGCCAGTGCCGCGATTGCCAGAACGGCGACGAGAACCTCTGCGTCAAGCAGCGCTTTCTCGGTGTCTCGATCGACGGCGGCTTTGCCAGCCATGTGCTGGTGCCCGACGCGAAATATCTCCTGGATTACGATCCGCTGCCGGTCAATCAGGCCGCAACCCTGATGTGCTCGGGCGTCACCGCCTATGGCGCACTGAAGCGGCTGGTCGACCGTCCGCGGCAGCGCAACCTGCTGCTGATCGGGCTCGGCGGCGTCGGCATGATGGGGCTTTCGTTCGCGCAGGCGATGTTCAAGCAGAACATCTCGGTAGCGGATCTGAGTCCCGCCGCGCGCGAAAGCGCCCTGAAAAACGGCGCGGCGGTGGCCTACGATCCCGGCGAGCCCGACGTGGTCAAGCGCATGATCAAGGAGACCGAAGGCGGCTTCGATGGCGTCGTCGATTTTGCCGGCAACGAAAAATCCATGGCCTTTGCGGTTTCTGCGGTGGCGCGCGGCGGCAAGATCGTGGTCTCCGGCCTGATGGGCGGCAATTTCAGCCTGCCCATGGTACAGTGGGTCTACAAGCGCATGACCATCGAAGGTTTTATGGTGGGAACGCTGGCGGAGGCCAAGGAATTGATGGCGCTGGCACGCGCCGGCAAGATCAAGCCGACGCCGATGAAGGAAGAGCCGATGGCCGACGTCCAGAAATGGATCGAGGAATTGCGGGCCGGAAAAGTCGTGGGACGTATCGTGCTGAAAAACTGAGGCTGAGCATCTTATAAGCCTCGCCAACAGGGGCGGAGTGCCATCCTCGCTTAACAGGAAGGACACTTATGGCCTGGAGGAAGAGCTCAACATTGGTCGCCTGGGCGACGGTGGCGTTTGCCGTCGCCACCTCGCCTGCCATCGCACAGAAAAAATACGGTCCGGGCGTTACCGACACCGAAATAAGAATCGGCACCACGACACCCTATAGCGGCCCGGCGTCGGCCTACTCGGCGGGTGCCGTGTCCGCGACCGCCTATTTCACGATGATCAACGAACAGGGCGGCGTGAACGGCCGCAAGATCAATTTCATCAGCCTCGATGACGCCTATAGCCCGCCAAAAACGGTGGAGCAGATCCGCCGCCTGATCGAGAGCGACGAAGTATCGTTCCTGGTCAACCCGGTCGGCACTGCCACCAACATGGCGGTGTTCAAATACATCAACCAGAAAGGGGTGCCGCACCTCTTCATCGGCACCGGCGCCACGGTTTTCAACGACCCCGAGCACTATCCGTGGACGATGAGCTGGACGCCGCACTACGCCTCCGAAGGCGAGATCTACGCCCGCTACATCCTGTCGGCAAAACCCGACGCCAAAATCGGCATCCTGGCGCAGAACGACGACCTCGGCCGCGACTATCTGATGGGCTTCAGGCGTGGACTTGGCGACAAGGCCGCGACGATGATCGTGTCGACGCAGGCCTACAACACCACCGATCCGACCGTCGACTCCCAGGTGGTTTCGCTGAAGTCTTCGGGCGCCGACGTCTTCGTCATCATCACGATCCCCAAATTCTCTGCCCAGGCCATCCGCAAAGCCTACGACATCGACTGGCACCCGCAGGAATTCGTCGTCAGCGTCGGTTCGTCGATTGCGGGTGCGATCAGGCCGGCCGGTTTTGAAGCGGCCAAGGGCATCATCTCGGCGGCCTATCAAAAGGACCCTGCCGATCCGCAGTGGCAGGACGATCCGGCCATGAAGGCCTGGAACGTCTGGATGGACAAGTACAACCCGCGCATCAACAGGAGCGACTACTACGCGCCCTATGGCTACAATATCGGCTACGCGGTCGTGCAGTTGCTCAAGCAGTGCGGTGACGATTTGACGCGCGAGAACATCATGAAGCAGGCCTCCCATCTCGACATGGAATTGCCGCTGCTGCTGCCGGGCATTCGCCTGAAGACCAGCCCGACCGATCTGCGCCCGATCAAGCAGATGCGGCTGGTCCGCTTCAATGGCGAGCGTTACGTGCTGTTCAGCGACGTGATCGAGAGCAACTAGGCGGGGCGACGCGGCGCACTTTGCCAGACGCCGTGCACATGCCTGTTTTCTAGGCTGCCGGCCGCCTCATGTGAGGCGGCCACCGAGCCCGAATTAAGCCCCATCCTCTCCGGAATTGCGGCCCATTGCGACCCAAGTCTTTAACGAGATTTAGGGTTTGAAGCGTCGCGTATCAGCACTGGGGATGGCCATGTCAAACCGTACAGCGAAATTCGTCTCGGCAATATTCGCCACTGTTTTGGCAGGCGCCAACTTCGCCGCCGTTGCGGAGAATGCGGCACAACCGGCGGACAGCTGCTTGTCCGCACCGAAAGGTGCCGTGCCCGCGGGCAGCCATTGGTATTACCGCATCGATCGCGCCACCAAGCGTCACTGCTGGTACGTCGGCGAAGAGAAAGACAAGACGGCGGCGCTCGCCCCGCAGGACGCCGCGGCATCCACCGCAGCCCCGGCGGCGGCTCCGGCTCCGCCAACAGATCTCGTTCCGCCGCAGGCGAAGGCAGGTGTGCGCAAATCGGTCGCCGACGCTCACGCCGAACTGCCCTCCCCGCAAGCGCGTGCCGACCAGGATGCCGGTGTCAACGTTCAACCAGGGAACAGCGCCGCTGCGGCGGAGCCGGCAATCCAGAATAGCGCCAGCGCGCCGGATATGGGCGCACCGCCATCGATCGTGACGTCGCGCTGGCCCGATTCTTCGGGCGTGAGTTCGTCGGACGATCCCCAACTTGCCGAGGCGGATCCGCCGGCTAGCGCGCCGGCGAATACCGCGCCGGCGCCGCAGCCCACAGCTTCTCCGATCGCCCTGGCGGCTGCGGATTCCACTTTGCAAAAACAGTCCGGCTCGACGCAGATGCTGTTGATGGTGATGGCCGGCGCGCTCGCGCTGGCCGGCATTACGGCCAGCCTGGTTTTCAGGTTCGCGCGCAGACGGGTCGTTCAGCCCGAAGTCTGGAGCGACCGGCGCGCGATCTGGGATTCGGTCGATACCGGCCGCTCGTCGCCATCGCTGTTTCCGAACGAAACCGTGCCGAGGTGGCGCGACAACGTTACGCGCGATCCGCGCGCGCCCGACGATCCGGAGCGGCGCGTCCAGGAAATGCTGGCGCGGCTGGCGCGAAGCACGACGAACTGACGTTGCGTGCGGCGAACTGACGTTATTTTTCCAGCTGGCGCTGCAAGCCGCGGACGAACTCGGTCAGCCCGGTGCGGCGTTCGCGCTTGAGCCGTTCGGCTTTCAGGACCGACTGCACTTCGGCAAACGCGTCATCGACGCTCTGGTTGACGACGATGTAGTCGTATTCCGCCCAATGGCTGAGCTCATGGGTCGCCCGGCTCATTCGCCCGCGAATGACCTCGTCCGAATCCTGGGCGCGGGTGTGCAGCCGCTTCTCGAGGTCGGCGGCCGACGGCGGCAGGATGAACACGCTGACCACATCGGCGCGGGCCTTTTCCCGCAATTGCTGGGTGCCCTGCCAGTCGATGTCGAACAGCACGTCCTGCCCGGTCGACAGCGCGGTTTCGACCGGCGCCCGCGGCGTGCCATAGCGGTTGTCGAACACGGTGGCCCATTCGAGCAGTTCGCCCTGCGTGGCCATGGCTTCGAAGCGGTTTTTGTCGACGAAGAAATAGTCGCGGCCGTCGACCTCGCCGGGCCGCATCGGCCGCGTGGTGGCGGACACCGACATCTTCAGACCCGGCGTCCGTTCAATCAGCATGCGCGACAGCGTGGTCTTGCCCGCGCCCGACGGCGACGACAGCACGAACATCAGCCCGCGCCGCTCAACACCGTCGAAACCGCCAATCGTCATTCGATCACTCCAGATTCTGGACCTGCTCGCGGAACTGCTCGACCACGTTCTTCATCTCGAGCCCGGTATTGGTCAATTCGAGATCGTTCGACTTCGAACAGCAGGTGTTGACCTCGCGGTTGAATTCCTGCGCCAGGAAATCGAGCCGCCGCCCGACCGGTCCGCCCTTGCCGATCATCTCGCGGGCCTGCGCCACGTGCGAGGCGATCCGGTCGAGTTCCTCGCGGATATCGGCCTTGGCCGCAATCAGGAGCGCTTCCTGGTTGAGGCGATCGGGGTCGAAGCGATCAGAGGTATCAAGTAACGCCGCAACCTGTTCGGCCAACCGCGCCTTGATCGCCTCGGGCTTGCGGCCGGGCGCGGCCTCGGCCCTCTTCGCCAGTTTTTCGATTTCATCCATCCGCTGGGAGAGGATCTGTCCGAGCGTGACGCCCTCGCGGCGGCGCATCTCGACCAGCTGGCCGAGCGCCTGCTCGAACGCCGCAGCCGCAGCGTCCCGCGCAGCCTTGTCTTCCTCTTCGTTGCTTTCGGGCTCGACGACTTCGATCACGCCCTTGATGCTCAAGAGCCCGTCGATGCTCGGCGCCACCGCATCGATCTTGCCGGCGAGGACGCCTGCGACCTTCACGATCGACGACAGCACGTCCTCATTGATGCGGATGGTCGAGACCGCGTTGGCGCGCTTGACGTTGAGATTGGCGTACACGGTTCCCCGCGACAGCACTTCGCCGGCGCGCTTCTTGGCGAAGGCCTCGAGCTCATCCCATCCGGGCGGCAGCCGTAGCCGCAGGTCGAAGCCCTTGGCATTGACCGATTTCAATTCCCATTCGAACGTATAGGGGCCGCTGGCGCCGTGGCTCCGGGCAAAACCGGTCATGCTCGATAGCGCCATCGCGTAAAACTCTCTGACAGGGGGATGTGAGACTCGCAAGCGAACTGCGCGACCTTAAAACG
The DNA here is from genome assembly GCA_900129675.1 of Bradyrhizobium erythrophlei. GTDB lineage: Bacteria > Pseudomonadota > Alphaproteobacteria > Rhizobiales > Xanthobacteraceae > Bradyrhizobium > Bradyrhizobium erythrophlei_A. The sequence goes on from FSRD01000001.1 coordinate 8,332,874, forward strand.
AATTCCGTGAAAGTGGAATTACGTTCCGGGGTTCAGCGCTGAACCACCGGCGGCGTGATGATGGATTGCGCCGCACCCTGGCGGGCACCGGCCGGAGCTGCAGGACGCGCAGGCTTTTTCGGCGCCGCAGGCTTTGTCGTCGCGGTCGGATTGGTGTCGGCCGGTGCGGCGGCAGCCGGCGGCGGCGCGTCGTCGGCCGGCTCAACCGTGTCGTTCTGGATCTGCTTTTCCATCGAGCGCAGCTTGGCGACGTTCTTCTGATGCTGGTCGTAGGTTTCGGTAAAGGCGTGGCCGCCGGTACCGTCGGCGACGAAGAACAGGTCGCGGGTGCGCGCCGGATTGGCGGCCGCCTCCAGCGAAGCGCGCCCGGGATTGGCGATCGGCCCCGGCGGCAGGCCATCGATCACATAGGTGTTGTAGGGTGACGGCTGCTGAATCTCGGAGCGCTTGATCGGCCGGCCGAGCGTCCCCTTGCCGCCGACCAGCCCGTAGATGATGGTCGGGTCGGACTGCAGCTTGATCTTCTGCCGCAGCCGGTTGACGAACACCGCGGCGACCCGGCTGCGCTCGTCGGCCTTGCCGGTTTCCTTCTCGACGATCGAGGCCAGCACGACGAGCTGTTCGGGCGACTTGATCGGAACGTCCGGATTGCGGCGTTCCCAGATTTCCGCAAGCACGCGCTTCTGGGCCTGCTGCATGCGCTGGATCACCTGGTCGCGCGTGGTGCCGCGCGGGAATTTGTAGGTCTCCGGCAGCAGCGTGCCTTCGCGCGGGATCTCCCGCACCGAGCCCGCGAAAATGTCGTTGTCGGTGAGCCGCGCCACGATCTGCTCGGAGGTCAGGCCTTCGGGAACGGTGACGGCGTGCTGCACCACCTTGCCTTCGACGATGGTGCCGATGACGTCGCGCAGGCTGGCGTTCTTCTGAAAGGCGTATTCGCCGGGCTTGAGCTCCGAGCGCGCCTTCAGGGCGAACACCGCGCCGATGAACGCCCAGCGATTATTGTCGATCACGCCTTCACGCTGCAGGATATCGGAAATGTCGGTCATTCCCGCCCGCGCCGGAATATTGACGATCTTGTCTTCCGTCAGCGGACCGGGCGCCTCCAGCTTCTGCCTGCCGTAGTAATATCCGGCCCCGGCACCGATCATCAACACGATGAGAATGGTGATGATCGCATTGCCGACCACGACGAACGGATTGCGGGCGCGCTCCGACCGCTTCGGCGGCGGCGGGACCCGCTCGGGCTCCAGCGCGGCGCGCGGACTGCGCGGTGAAATGGGCGGCCTCTCACTCATCGATGCAACCTGAATCCTGCCGGTTCAATCGTGGCCTGACAAACCCCTGCCCTGCCAATAGCATGCGCCCACACTCCGCGCATGATCCGCCAAAGTATTGGCGGTTTGGCGACAAGATCATGCGCCTCTTATAGTTCGGAGCGCGATCGGACGCAAAACCGGTTCCCCCTGTTGCTGATCGCGCTCCGGACTCATCGCTGAATACGGCAAAACGGTGGAGAGGCTCTTAACACTTGCTAACCAGCCACGCGCTGCACGATCACGGAGGCATTGGTGCCCCCGAAACCGAACGAATTCGACAGCGCGACATTGATGTCGCGTTTGCGCGCGGTTTGCGGAACGAGATCGATCGCCGTTTCCACCGACGGATTTTCGAGATTGATGGTGGGGGGCGCGATGTTGTCGCGAATCGCAAGAATGCTGAAAATCGCCTCGATCGCGCCGGCCGCGCCCAACAGATGCCCGGTCGACGATTTGGTCGACGACATCGACACCCTGGAGGCCCCGTTGCCGAGCAGGCGCTCGACCGCGCCGAGTTCGATCTCGTCGCCGATCTGCGTCGAGGTCCCGTGCGCATTGATGTAGTCGACATCGGAAGCGGTGATTCCGGCGCGCTTCAGCGCCGCACTCATGCTGCGGAAGCCGCCGTCGCCGTCGGGTGCCGGCGAGGTGATGTGATAGGCGTCGCCGGACAGTCCGTAGCCGGTCACTTCGGCGTAAATCTTCGCACCGCGGCGTTTTGCGTGCTCGTATTCCTCGAGCACCACGATGCCGGCGCCCTCGCCCATCACGAAGCCGTCGCGCTCCTTGTCGTAGGGGCGTGAGGCCCGTTCCGGTGTTTCGTTGAAGCCGGTCGACAGTGCCCGCGCCGCGCAAAATCCCGCCATCGCCAGCCGGCAAATCGGAGATTCCGTTCCGCCCGCCACCATCACATCGGCATCGCCGAGCGAAATCAGCCGGCTCGCGTCGCCGATCGCGTGCGCCCCGGTCGAACATGCGGTCACCACCGAATGATTGGGGCCCTTGAGGCCGTGCTCGATCGAAACATAGCCGGAAGCCAGATTGATCAGACGCCCTGGAATGAAGAACGGCGAGACCTTGCGCGGTCCGCGCTCCTTGAGCAGCAGCGCGGTATCGGCAATGCCGGACAGGCCACCGATCCCCGAGCCGATCAGGGTGCCGGTTGCGCACTTGTCCTCTTCGGTGGCGGGATGCCAATCGGCATCATCGAGCGCCTGGCGCGCAGCGCACATCGCGAAGATGATGAAATCGTCGACCTTGCGCTGGTCCTTCGGCTCCATCCACTGGTCGGGATTGAAGCTGCCGTCAGAGCCGTCGCCGCGCGGAATCACGCAGGCGATCCGGCTGGAGAGATCGGCGACCTCGAAGGTCTCGATCTTCCTGGCGCCGCTCTGGCCGTTCAGGATACGCGTCCAGGTTGCGTCGACGCCGCAGCCGAGAGGCGTAACCATGCCCAGCCCAGTGACGACAACCCGTCTCATATCAAAAACTCCCGCCCGCCACTGGCCGCCCATAACAAGAAACCGGGCGACCGCGCGACCACGGCCCGTCCGGCTTCAATGCGCACCGCGCGGGGCGTCAGCTTTTCGCGTTCTTTTCGAGAAACTTCGTCGCGTCGCCGACGGTCAAAATCGTCTCTGCGGCGTCGTCGGGAATTTCGCAACCGAATTCTTCTTCAAATGCCATTACAAGCTCGACGGTGTCGAGACTGTCCGCGCCGAGGTCGTCGATGAAACTTGCAGCGTCAACCACCTTGTCTGGTTCGACACCGAGGTGCTCGACCACAATCTTCTTAACCCGCTCGCCAATCTCACTCATCGTTCAACCTCGTGCTTGTTCCATTGGACCCGTCCCCAAGACCGAGCCATCGTGGTCGTTAAACTTCCTTCGCAATCGCGCATAGACTGATTCGGCCCGGTGGTAGCCGACAAAGGCCCGGCGAACGGCAGGCGTCGCCACGCCAATATACAGGGATTCAAATTCCTGCAATGGCCTTGTTTGCCCACCCGTTGCTGGTTCGGTTATCATACTTCCCTGACCTTGACTACAAGCCTCGCCCGGTTATCCGAAACGGCCGTTCGAAGCATCGAAGCGGCCGGTAACCGGCTCAAAACATGGCCATTCCGCCATTGACGTGGATCGTCTGTCCGGTCACGTAGGCTGCCTCATTCGAGGCGAGATAGACCGCCGCTGCAGCGATATCCTCCGGCGTCCCCAGCCGTGCTGCAGGAACCTTCGAGAGGATGGCTTCGCGTTGCTTGTCGTTGAGCGCATCCGTCATCGGCGTCTTGATGAATCCCGGCGCAATGCAATTGGCGGTGACGTTGCGCTTCGCGTATTCGGCGCCCAGCGTCTTGATCAGGCCGATGATGCCGGCCTTGGAGGCGGTGTAATTGGCCTGCCCCGGATTGCCGGTCACGCCGACGATCGAGGTGATCGCGATGATGCGGCCGAACCGCTTGCGCATCATCAATTTGGTCGCCGCGCGAGCGAGGCGAAAGGTCGCGGTCAGATTGATCTTGATGACGTCGTCCCAGTCCTCGTCACGCAACTGAACGAACAGATTGTCCTTGGTGACGCCGGCATTGGCGACGAGAATATCGACCTGGCCCATCGCCGCTTCCGCCGCGGGCACCAGTGCCTCGACCTCGGCGCTGTCGGAGAGATTGCACGGCAGCACGTGAACGCGCTCGCCGAGCTTGGCGGCGAGCGTATCCAGCACCTCGCGGCGCGTGCCCGAGATCGCCACCGTCGCGCCCTGCGCGTGCAGCGCTTGCGCGATGGCGCCACCGATGCCGCCGGTCGCGCCCGTCACCAGCGCCGTCCTGCCCGTCAAATCGAACATCAATATCTCCTTATGCGGAATGCGCCGCTTATGCGGAATGCGCCGCCGCCAGCGCATCCTTTGCCGCGGCAATATCGTTTGGCCCGCCGACCGACACGCCCACCGCACCGTCGGCGATGCGCTTGACCAAGCCGCTCAGCACCTTGCCCGCACCGATTTCCAGGAATCGCGTGACCCCGTGGGCGGCCATATAGGCCACCGATTCGCGCCAGCGCACCGTGCCCGTGACCTGATCGACCAGGCGGCCGCGAATCTCGTCGGGATCGGTGATGGCTAAAGCCAGTACGTTCGACACCAGCGGGGCGGCCGGCGGCTTGATCGTCACATCGGCCAACGCCTTCGCCATCGCGTCGGCGGCCGGCTGCATCAGCCTGCAATGGAATGGCGCCGACACCGGCAGCAGCATCGCGCGCTTGGCACCCTTGGTTTTGGCAATCTCGAGCGCGCGTTCGACGGCTGCCTTGTCGCCGGACACCACGACCTGCCCGCCGCCATTGTCGTTGGCGGCCTGGCAGACCTGCCCCTGGGCCGCTTCGTCAGCGACCGCCACCGCCGCCTCGTAATCGAGGCCGAGAAGAGCTGCCATGGCTCCGGCGCCGACCGGCACCGCCTTCTGCATGGCCAGCCCGCGGATACGCAGCAGCCGCGCGGTATCGCTGACGCTGAGGCTGCCGGCCGCGGCCAATGCGGAATATTCGCCGAGCGAATGCCCGGCGACGTAGGCGGCATCCCGCCCGACCGAAAAACCGGCCTCCGTCTCCAGCACGCGCAGTGTCGCGATCGAGACCGCCATCAGTGCGGGCTGGGCGTTTTCGGTGAGTTGCAGGGTCTCGGCCGGGCCATCCCAGATGATCGCCGTCAGCTTCTCGCCCAGTGCCGCATCGACCTCGTCGAACACGGCACGCGCGGCCGGATAGGCCTCCGCCAGGGCCTTGCCCATGCCGACGGCCTGCGACCCCTGGCCCGGAAAAGTAAATGCTGCGGTCATTTCTGCTGAAAACTCCCTCAAGTGCAGCCGTAAGACACCGGCTTTCGCCGCGCTGTCAAGCCGGACGGACGGTGCAATCGCACAAGCAATCGCCTTGCAGGCAAAATGTTTACGCTGTCCGGAACTTCGCCGTCGCGCTTATGCGGTCTTAAATACCGGACGCCGAAACTGGGACAATGGCACCTGTAGTCCCACCGACATCGACAGCTTCCTTCCCTGTCGCGCAACCGCAGCGGCTTTGGTTTCAATTGCAAGGCTGCGTCGACTGGTTGCTCGCCGGCCCGCTTCCGCTGCCCGACGATATCCGCAACGAGTTGCTCCAACAAAGGACGAACAAGACCAGGACGTTCATGGTGGCCGTGCTGGCATCCTTGCTGATCGCATCGATTGCCGCCGCCCTTACCGGCGCCGCATGGGCCTATGCCTGGATGCTGGCGGAGCTGGTTCTGGGCAGCACCAGAATCTACCTGATGATGAAAGCCCTCGCGCAGGCGAAAGCCGACCGACGGATCGCGCCGAACATAACGCCGATCTGGGCCGGGCTGACATCGGTTATCCTGACGCGTTTTCTACCGCAGATAAGTCTACGCAATCTGCGTAAACTTGATTGCTATGCGACCCGGTATCCACTTCGCTCGAAAATGCTTTAGAAACCACCTGCCTTTTGATCCCGGCCAACCTCGGCGCCGGCGCGCGCGCGGCGCACGCTGCTAGCCAATTCTCCCGGCCGATCCTCATGGTCGGGCTTGGCAGTCGCCAGCCGCAGTACGGCAGCGTAGTTGGGCTGCACCTCCATCCGGTCTGCGTACCGGCTTTCGCCGAGAATCCGGTGGACGCGCGGCAGGTTGTAGCAGGGGACGTAGAACAGCAGATGATGCTCAAGGTGATAATTGACGTAGTACGGCGCGATGAACAGCCGCTCCAGGAAATTCGCGTGCGTGGTGCGCGTATTGCGCAAGGGATCGGCCGAGTCTGGAACGACGGCATGTTCGGCGATGTTGCGGATACGGGTGATGACCATCTGCCAGGTAAGCAGCGGCAAAAGCCATAACAGCGGATAGGCCCACCACACGCCGGCGGCCGCGAGGCCTGCAAACAGCACGGCGTTGACGGCAAACTGCGGACCAAGCTTCTCCCGGAAATGCGCGGCGCGCTGCTTGATCGGCCATTCCTTTGGCCCAAGCGCATTGAGTAACTGCGCCTTGCGCTGCTGGTAGCCGGTCTGCCCGGTGATATCGCGGACGAACTTGCGGCGATAGCTCATCCCGGTGATCGGAAACGGCGCCGACAGTACCAGATCCGGATCGTCTTCCTGCTGCGTGCGCGCATGGTGCTGCAGGTGATAGCGGCGATAGGCGCGGGTCTCGGCAAAGATCGGATAGGCGCAGAACCATTGGCTCAGCGTCAGGTTGACCTTCTCGTCCGTAGACAGACAGCCATGCGCGCCGTCATGCATCAGGATCGCGAGCCCGAGCTGGCGCGAGCCGATGATGCCCACCGCCAGCAGAAAGGTGAGCGGATTGGGCCACCACGCCACCAGCGCGATCGAGCCCAATATCAGCGCCCATGCATGCGCGATCAGGGCTGCGCCCTTCCACGTCACGCGCTGGCGGACGGCGATCAATTGATCCTCGTTCAGAAAGTCGCGGGCCCGCATGCGAAGCGCGGTCATGATGATCTCTCCCCGTCGGGTGAATCTGAATCGGAGGCGTCGCGGTCGCCAACGAGGCGCAGCCGGGCCGCCTCGCTTGCGGGTTTTGCCGTCGCCTGATCGCCCAGCACGCGCAGCATCTCGCCGCACATTTCCTCGGCCGAACGGCCCATCGCATGGCCCTCGACCATCACGCCGATCGCGACCGCCCAGAACCGCCGCGAACTCGCGTCGGGGTCGCGCAAGCTTTTCCAGCCGTGCCGTTCGATCTGGCCGGCATAGGCGCGCATGCCCTCGCCGTGCAGCCGTTCAATGGTGCGCTCCACCAGCGGCGCAAGATCCTGGCGGCGCCGGGTCAGCGTCAGCGCTTCGGTAAAGAAGGCAACCGAATCCGTCCCCGTGACGGTCTCGACCAGCGCACGCGTGTAATCCCGCGGCGTGAGGGCCTGCGATGCTGCCTGTTCGGCCGCGCGCGCCACGTACAGCATCTCGCGGCAGGCGGCCTCGACGAACAGCGCTTCCTTGGTCCGGAAGTAATAGGTGATCTGGCTCGGAAACGCGTCGGCCGCCGCCGCGATATGCGAGATCGAGGTTCCGGCCAGGCCCCGCTCCCTGAACAGGCGGCTGGCCCCGTCGAGCAGGCGCGAGCGCATCTGGCGCCCGGCGGTACGGGTCGCGCGGGTGGCGTGCCTGGGATCGTCGGCCGGCATGTCCGGAGCGGATTGGACGGACTTGGGAGCCATTTTACCCTCTCGTCCATTATTTGTATGACATACAAACAAATAAATCAAGACCGGAGATTCGGAACCCTCTCCGTCCTTGCCATGGCGCTCAAAATCCTTATAAACCGCGCCATCCGTGGATCCCGGCCGGGAGCTGAACGGACGGTCTCAGCAATTTCACCTTTTCGGCGATGTTGATGTGGCAGGGCCAGTCGGCCCGTCGTCCCGTGCTTCCGCCTTCTGAGCATTATCGAGTCCTTTCCGGAGGTCTCGAAGGGCTTGCCGCCGGGAACCGCGCCAACACAGGAAAGGACACCCATGCCTCTTTATGAGCATGTTTTTCTCGCGCGTCAGGATGCGAGCACCCAGCAGGTTGAAGAACTGACCACCCAGATGACCGGCATCGTCGAAGGTCTCGGCGGCAAGGTCGTGAAGATGGAAAACTGGGGCGTACGCTCGCTCACCTATCGCATGAACAAGAATCGGAAGGCGCATTTCGTGCTGCTGAACATCGACGCGCCGTCGGCTGCGGTCTCGGAGATCGAGCGCCAGGAGCGGATCAGCGAAGACGTGATTCGCTATCTCACAGTTCGCGTCGAAGAGCACGAGGAAGGTCCCTCGGCCATGATGCGCAAGGCCGATCGTGACCGCGAGCGCGACGATCGCGGCGGTGGTTTCCGCGGCGACCGCGATGGCGGCTTCCGTGGCGACCGCGAAGGTGGTGGTTTCCGTGGCGGCGACGGCGGCGGCTTCCGGGGCGACCGTGGCCCGCGTCGGCCGCGTGACGACGAAGCAACCGCAGCGGTTGAGGAGTAAGAATCATGGCTGAAGCTGGTGCACGCCGTCCGTTTTTCCGCCGCCGCAAGACCTGCCCGTTCACGGGTCCCAATGCGCCGAAGATCGACTACAAGGATTCCAAGCTGTTGATGCGTTACGTGTCCGAGCGCGGCAAGATCGTGCCGAGCCGGATCACCGCCGTGTCCGCCAAGAAGCAGCGCGAACTCGCGCGCGCCATCAAACGCTCGCGTTTCCTCGGTTTGCTGCCTTACGTCATTCGCTAAGCAAATACCCTGGTCCGCGGTGTACCCGCCGCGGACCAAATTCTTCATAAGGCTTCCGGGTCGTCCGGTCGCCGATGGTTGGGGTTTTAAGAACCTCTAACCGCTCGAAAGGAGCGGGACAGCTGATGATCGCGATTCTTGTCATTGCGCTTGCGGCCGGCTCTGCGTCGGCGCTGATGTTCGCCTCGATCATCTCGGGCGCGCTGATCTCAGTACTGCTGTTCTATCTGGCGCCGCTGCCCCTGATGGTGGCGGCGATCGGCTGGGGACCGCTATGCGCGACCATCGGCGGCATTGCCGCGGCATCCGGCCTCGGCGCGATCTTCGGCCTGCCCTATTGCATCGCCTTCGCCGTCATGGTGGCGCTGCCGGCCTGGTGGCTCGGGCACCTCGCTTTGCTGGGACGACCTGCGCCCAGTGACGGATCGGGCAACGACGCCGCGCCGGTCGCACCGGTTCTGGAATGGTACCCGGTCGGCCGCATCCTGCTGTGGATCGCCGGGTTTGCCACGCTAACCACGATGGCGGCCCTGTTCACGCTCGGCAGCGACGCGGATGCGATCAGCGGCGCGCTGCAACGGGGCCTGCTGCGGATTCTCGGTCCGCGCGATGAGGCATCGTCAGGCGATATCCAACGATGGGTTGACGCTGTGGTGATCGTCGCGCCGGCGGCGGCGGCCGTCGTCGCCATGATGACGCTGACGCTCAATCTCTGGCTCGCCGCCAAGATCACGGCGACCTCCGGACGGCTGCACCGGCCCTGGCCGGATCTGAAGAGCACAGCGCTGCCGCCGTTGACGCTGGTTGCACTGTTGGTCGCGGTCGCATTCAGTTTTGCCGGTGGATTGCCGGCGATGCTGGCACAAATCGTCACCACGGCCCTGATGATGGCCTATGCGCTCACCGGCTTCGCGGTCCTGCATACGCTGACGCTGGCGCTGAAGAGCCGCACATTCTTGCTGAGCTGCACCTACGTCATGGTCGTGATGTTCACCTGGCCCGTTCTGGCGATGGTCGTGCTTGGCCTCGCGGATGCGGCTTTCGGATTACGCCAACGCTATTTGCGCAGGAGGCCGCCGCCCATTCCTGCGTCGTGAATTCTACCCATCCACTCAAACTCGCACTCAAACCGAATACCACCACTTCAAAAGGAGAACGAATATGGAAGTCATTTTGCTGGAACGCGTTGCCAAGCTCGGCCAGATGGGCGAAGTCGTCCGCGTCAAGGACGGATTTGCCCGCAACTTTCTCTTGAAGCGCGGCAAGGCGCTGCGCGCGACCGCGGACAATCGCGCCAAGTTCGACGGCATGAAGGCCGAGCTCGAAGCCAACAACCTCAAAGCCAAGGGCGAGGCAACCAAGGTTGCCGAGAAGATCGACGGCCGCAATGTCGTCGTGCTGCGTCAGGCCTCGGAAACTGGCCAGCTGTTCGGCTCGGTGAGCGTGCGCGACATCATCGCTTCCTTCGAAGCCGACAAGGTCATGATCAGCCGCAGCCAAGTCATGCTGGACGCGCCGATCAAGACCATCGGCAAGCACAAAATCGCCATTGCCGTGCATCCGGAAGTCGAAGTCAGCGTCAGCGTCACCGTGGCGCGCAGCGCCGACGAGGCCGAGCGCATCAACCGCGGCGAGGATATCTCGACCCGTCAGGAAGACCAGGATGCCGCCGCCGAAGCGCTCGCCGCTGCCGGTGAGTTCTTCGATCCGGAAGCCCAGCACGACGACGTGCAGCCGGCGGCCGCGGCCGACGAAAAGTAAGCCTTCTCGTTACGTCCGACAGCTCAAAGCCCGGCCTTGATTTAATCAGGCCGGGCTTTGGATTCGTGCAGCTGCCTTGTCGTCAAGCATGGCGATCGAGGCCAATGCGGTCGCGGTGTGCTTCTCGACCCCATCGATCACGCAAAACACATCCGCGGCGACGACCGCGACCTGACGCCCCGGCTTGATCACGCGCGCCCGGCAGATCAGGCGTTCGCCGACTGCCGGCGACAGCAGATTCAATTTGTATTCCGCCGTCAATGCCGGCTGGCCGCGCGACGTCGCCGCCGCGATCGTGGTCGCATTGTCGACCAGAAACGCCGTCACGCCGCCGTGGAACAGGCCGTGCTGTTGCAACAGCTCCGGCCTTCGGTCGACCGCGAGCGTGCAGGTGCCACGCGCCAGTTCGGAGAGCTCGGCGCCGACATGGGTCATAAATCCCTGGCGGCCGACATTGTCGCGGATGCGGGTTGCGATCGGTGCGAAGTCGGGGTCGGTATCCGCCATCATGTCGTTTCTCCAGTTAAGCCGGGCGCATCGGTAGCCACCACCGCGCGGATCGCGCATGCGATCAAAATTTCGGTCTGCTCTCTCGGATCGGCGCGGTCGCGGCCCGCGAGATAGGCGCGACAGAAAATCTGCGCCGGTCCGATGATCTGGCCGAAGAACAGCACAGCCGACATCGGCAGCAATTCGCCGCGCGCGATCAGCGGCGCGCGCCATCGTTCGACGCCATCTGCAAGGCGCGAATTCTGCGCGCGTTGCGCGATGCGGATCTCTTCGCTCCATTCGCTGCGGGAAATCTCGAACAGATAGCGCGCCTCGCGCCGGTTGTTCACCACCCAGTCCAGATGCGCCTGGATCAGCCGCGCAACCCCTTCCCTTGCGCCGAGTTTTTCACCGATCGCCGCGAGGACGGCGCCGTGGTAGCGCTGCAGAATTTCCAGAAACAAGGTGCCGGCGAGCTCCTTCTTCGATCCGAAGAAATGGAAAAAGCTGCCGTTGGACGCCCGCGCCCGGGTTCGAATGGCGGCAACGGTCGCGCCCTCAAAGCCGTCGCGGTCGAACACCGCCAATCCCGCCGCCAGCAAATCCTCGCGCGCCGTGGTCGCCATCCATGCCCTCGCCGACTAGATCAACACTCTAGAGTGTTACTCTAGAAATGGTCAAGCCCGGGCGGGCGCCGCGATGGCGATCGCGAAATCTACTGGGAGATCGGAGGTATTGGCGGTCCCGCCGGGACGACCGGCGGCAGGGGCGGCGCCGAGGCCGTTTCTGCCGGGGGCGCGGGTGGGGCTGCCGCCGGCATTGGCGAAGCAGCAGCAGCCGGCGATGGGCTCGCGGCAGGCTCGGGCGTGCTGGTGCCGGTGGCCGTCGCCGCCGGTGTGGCCGGCGGAACCGGATCGGGGCGTAGCGCGGGAGGCTCGCCGCCAACGCTCTCTTTGGGCGCCTCGACCTTGGCGCTCTCGGACTTGGCGCTCTCGGACTTAACGCTCTCGGACATGGCTTCGCCGGCGGGCTTGGCGGCCTCGGGCTTGTCGCCCTCACCCTTGGCCGTATCGCCCTTCGCGGTATCGCTCTTGGTTTCGCTCTTGGCGGTATCGCCCTTCGCGGATGCGTCGTCCTTCGCGGCCTCGCCCTTGGCCGGCTCTTCCATCTTCGGCGGCTCTTCGGCGCCCGGCTTGCTACGCTTGCCCAGCCTCTGCCTGGTGCCCATTTTGGGCTCGGTCGCAGCGGGGGTCTGGCCATCCGCGGGCTCGCTCGGCCGGGCCAGTCGCCTGCGGCCGGCACGGCCGGGTTCGGCTGGCGGCGAAATTCCATCCGTGTCCGGCTTGGCAGCCTCCTGCGCCGGTGCGGCCGGATGCTGCCGGCGGCCAAACCGATCGAGCTGGTCCGGCGGACCGGCGGGTTTGGCCTCCTGCGTAGGCTTGGCCTCCGGCTTGCCGTCCTTGCCCTGCTTCGGCTGATCCTTCGCCTGGTACCGGGTGTCGGTCGCGCCATTCGACACCAGGAACGAGGCCAGCACCGAAGCCATGTCGCCGCTGGTGGTGTAATGCTGACGCAGAAACCCCGGTAGCGACGAGGCCGGTACGGTCTTCAGGAGGCCACGGGGGCTCTTGTGGCAGGCGGTGCAGGTGCCCGAGAAAATCTGGGAAGGGCTTTTGCCGGCTTCGAGATTTGTCGCCTGGGCATGCGCCTCGCCCGCCGCCAGACAGCCGATCAGAAGCATCACCGTCGCTAAACTGAGCGCTCGGCTCAACATCTAAAATTCTCCAGATTCGGAAATCGCTGGCCGGCGTCGCAGGGTTGCGGCGGTCACCTTTTAGCCGATTATCGGGCGAATGGAAGCGGACTTGTGACGCAACTGCGTGATTGTCACATTTTGGAATATCCGCTTTGAGTACAACGCCGTAGCGCGCAGACATCGCCACTCCTATGATCTTTTGGACGTATTGGAACCATCGGTTCCACTGTGCGTCAGATGTAACGGCCGGTCGCTCCATTGGTGCTTCGATGGATCGTTTGTTGCGTTATTTCCTGGGACAGTTCGTTCGTCGCGGTTCGATGACCTTCACGACCGCGAACGGGGCGAAATTTACGTGCGGCGACGGAACCGGCCGGCCGGTGTCGGTGCGGTTCGTGACTGCCCGTACCGAACGGCGGATCCTCCTCAATCCCGAACTGGCGCTCGGCGAAGCCTTCATGGACGGCACGTTCGTGGTCGAGGACGGCTCGATCGCGGACACGCTGGCGATCCTGTTCGATCAGCCCGAGATGGTGCCGCGCTGGGCACGGCTGCAATGGTGGCTGCGCTATTTCGCGCGGCACATCAGGCAATTCAATTGGCGCGGCCGCGCGAGGGACAATGTCGCCCATCATTACGATCTCGACGGGCGGCTCTATTCCCTGTTTCTCGACGCCGACAAGCAATACAGCTGCGCCTATTTCGAAACGACGGATATGAGCCTGGACGATGCCCAGCTCGCCAAGAAGCGCCACCTCGCCGCGAAGCTTCTGATCGGTCGCGGTGCCCGCGTGCTCGACATCGGCTCGGGCTGGGGCGGCCTTGGGCTCTATCTGGCTGAAATGACCGGCGCCGATGTTACCGGCATCACGCTGTCGACCGAGCAGCTGGGGGTCGCAAACGCCCGCGCGGCCGAGAAAAACCTGACGCAATCGGCCAAATTCCTGCTCGAGGATTACCGGGACATTCCAGGCTCCTTCGACCGCATCGTGTCGGTCGGCATGTTCGAGCATGTCGGCGTCGGCTTCTACGAGACCTATTTCAGGCGATGCGCCGAGCTTCTCAGCGATGACGGTGTCATGGTGCTGCACTCGATCGGCCGTTCGACCGGCCCCGATGTGACGAGCCCCTGGGTCACCAAATACATTTTCCCCGGCGGCTACATCCCGGCCGTTTCCGAAGTCATTCCGGCGATCGAAAAAGCCGGGCTTCTGGTCTGCGACATCGAAATTCTGAGGCTGCACTATGCGGAGACGCTGCAGGCCTGGCGCGAGCGCTTCATGGCGCGGCGGGAAGAAGCCGTGCGGCTCTATGACGAGCGCTTTGCGCGCATGTGGGAATTCTATCTCGCTGCGTCGGAAATGTCGTTCCGCAAGCAGAACCTGATGAATTTCCAGATCCAGCTCACCAAGCGCCAAGGCGTGGTTCCGAATACCCGCGATTACATCGCGCGGGAGGAAGCAAGGCTGCGCGGGGTCGAGCAGCAACAACAGCCGCAGCTGCAGTTGGCGGGCGAATAAGCGAAGATTCTCAGTTTCGCAGGCTGTAAGCGGAGCCGTAATAGCCAAAACCCGAGGCCGGACGGGCAAGCTGCGCCCGCAACGCGGCGAGCGCGAAGGGATCGCAAGGCTCCGCGCGCAGTTCCGGGCGGGAAACCTCCTCCATGGCGTCGATCAGCGCCGTCAGCCAAAGGGTCTGCTCGGCTCCCGTTCGGCACGTCCTGAGTTGCTGCTGACCCATTGTCGTTTCCTTGCCCGACCGTTTCCAACCCGGAAGTGGCCCGTCTGTTCCCATCCACCATGCCGCGAAAGAAAATTCGGCGGATGTGATCTGCTTCACATTGGCCTGCGGCGGCGTGTCGTAGACCTCCGCCATGGCCGAGAAAACCTACCCAGCTTCGTTCGATCCGCAGCGCGACATCGGGACCGATTACGCCTTGATCGCCACCGGTGTGGGCGCCGCACTGATCGCGTTGATCTATCTCATCCTGATTTGATCAATCGCTAAGATCGGGCGCGAAACGCCTCCCGCCCTTGGATTAGGTAGGTCCAAGTGGCGACAAGGTTCAGGCCGCCCTAAAATATTGCCCGACATTTTTATGATGCTCCGGGGTACTACGGCCCGCCGGTCGCCCGATTTTGGCCAAAACCCGTCAAGGAGATTGCGCGGCCCGATCCGGGATTCACACTTCACGTTGTGTGAATCGTGCATAAGGCATGTCAGCACTTCCGCCGGGCTCGGGGGTGGCGCTTTATCGCCGCCCCGCTTGTCGGGAATCCCAATAACGACGAAATCCGAAGAACAACATTATCCATGGCCCTGACTGATTCGAACGTCCTCAAGCTCGCGCCCGATCCGGGTACTCCAGCCTATCGGAGCGCACCGCACAATGTCGAGGCGGAACAGGGCCTGCTGGGCGCGATCCTTATCAACAACGACGCCTTCTATCGTGTCTCGGACTTCCTGGAGGGGAAGCATTTCTATTTGAAGGTGCATCAGGAGATATACGAAACTTCCGGCAGCCTGATCCGGATGGGCAAATTGGCGAACCCGGTCACTCTAAAGACCTTCGTAACCGAAGCCGACCTCGGCGCGATGACTGTCAGCCAGTACATTGCTCGTCTTGCAGCCGAAGCGACTACCATCATTAACGCCGTAGACTACGGTCGTACGATTTACGATCACGCAATACGACGCGATCTCATTGAGATTGGCGAAGAAGTAGTCAACAACGCTTACGACGCACCGGTCGACTTTGCTCCTCGTGCGCAGATCGAAGACACCGAGCGCAAACTTTACGCATTGGCCGAAACCGGTCGCTATGACGGCGGTTTCCAGGGCTTTTCGCAAGCCATGAAGGTCGCGCTCGACATGGCGGCCAACGCATATCAACGCGATGGCAAGCTGTCGGGCACCGCAACAGGCCTGCGAGACCTCGACGTCAAGATGGGTGGGCTGCAACGTTCCGACTTGATCGTCGTCGCCGGACGTCCCGGCATGGGCAAGACCGCGCTTGCGACCAACATCGCCTACAACGTCGCCAAGGCGTATCACGGCGAGGTTCAGCCCGACGGCACCATGAAATCGGTCAATGGCGGCATTGTCGGCTTCTTCTCCTGCGAAATGTCCGCCGAGCAGCTCGCCACGCGTATTCTCGCCGAGCAGACCAGCATCTCGTCCAGCATGATCCGCCGCGGTGGGATCAGCCAAAGCGAATTTGACAAGATTCGCGACTATACAATCCAACTTCAACACCTTCCTCTCTTTGTCGACGAGACCGGCGGCCTTTCGATTTCGCAATTGACCGCGCGGGCACGGCGGCTGAAACGGCAGAAGGGTCTCGACCTGATCGTGGTCGACTACATCCAGCTGCTGCAGGGCTCGGGCAAGCGCGGCAACGACAACCGCGTGCAGGAAGTCACCGAGATCACCACCAGCCTGAAGGCGCTTGCGAAGGAACTCAATATTCCCGTGATCGCACTTTCGCAGTTGTCGCGTCAGGTCGAAAGCCGCGACGACAAGCATCCGCAATTGTCCGACTTGCGCGAATCCGGTTCGATCGAACAGGACGCCGACGTTGTGCTGTTCGTCTACCGCGAGGAATATTATTTGCAGAACAAGGAACCCAAGATGGGCACGCCTGAACATGAAAAATGGCGGACGGAAATGGACCTTGCTTTCGGCAAGGCTGAAGTCATTGTCGCCAAGCAGCGCCATGGACCTACGGGAACTGTCAGACTGCAATTCGAAGGCCTGTTCACGAGGTTCAGCGATCTCGTGGAGGATGGCCATGTGCCGATGCAGACCTACTGACGCGCCCCTGCCGGTTGAACGCCGGCCATGGCGCGCGTAAGTTAGGCCATGAACATCGCCCCAGACCCGAAATCGATCCCGGAAAGCACCCTGCTCCCGCCTGAGGCGAACCGGGCCGCCGCGCTTGGCAGCGCCATCGGCGTGGTGACCGTCGATCTCGATGCCATCGTCGCCAACTGGCGCAAGCTCGAGAAAACCGCCGTGCCGGCCGAATGCGCCGGCGTGGTGAAGGCGAACGCCTATGGTTGCGGTGCCGAACAGGTCGCGCGCGCACTGGCCGGGGCCGGCTGCAAGACGTTTTTCGTCGCCACGATCGAGGAAGCGCGCGTGGTCCGCGCCGCGGTGCCGACCGCTGCGATCTATGCGCTCAGCGGTTTCTTCCAGAACACCGGCGAGGAATACGCCAAGATCGATTGCAAGCCGGTGATCGGCGACCTCAACGAACTCGCCGAATGGGACGTTTTCTGCCGCCGCTCCGGCTGGTCGGGCGGCGCGGCCATTCATATCGACACCGGCATGAACCGGCTGGGGCTGACGATATCGGAGGCGCAAGGCATCATCCCGCGCATCAATGCCGGCGACCACGGCATCACGCTGGTCATGAGCCATCTGGCCTCCGCCGAACAGCTCAACAATCCGCTCAACGCCAGGCAGCTCACGAGCTTCCGCGAGATCGCCAGCCTGTTTTCGGGCGTACCGGCCTCGCTGTCGAATTCTTCAGGCATTTTCCTCGGCGCCCAGTTCCAGTTCGACCTGGTGCGGCCGGGAGCGGCCCTCTACGGCATCAATCCGACGCCCGAGGCCGACAATCCGATGCAGCCGGTGGTCGAACTGAAGGCGCGCATCGTGCAAACCCGCAATGTCGAGAAGGGCGAGACCGTGGGTTACGGCGGCACCTGGACCGCGCGGCGGCCGACCAGGATCGCGATCGTTTCCGCCGGCTACGCCGACGGCTATTTCCGCGCCGCCAGCGCCAATGACGGCACCCGCGGCGCCGAAGTGGTGGTCGCGGGCAAGCGCTGCCCGATCGCGGGCCGTGTGTCGATGGACCTGATCGCGGTCGACGTCACCGACCTCGAGAAGAATGCCGCGCGGCGCGGTCACCTGGTGACGTTGATCGGCGACGGCATCACCGTCGACGAACTCGCCCATCACTTCGGTACCATCGGCTATGAAGTGCTGACCAGCCTCGGCCGGCGCTTTGCGCGGATGTACAAGGGCGGCAATCCGACGGCGGAGCCGGTTGGACCGCCGCCCGCTACGGCCGAACCCTCGACTCCCGCACCCGCGACGCCGTCCTGACGCTTTTCGTCAGGCCATGAAGATCGCCACCTTCAACATCAACAATGTCAACCGTCGGTTGCCGAACCTGCTGCGCTGGCTGCGTGCGTCGAAACCCGACGTGGTCTGCCTGCAGGAACTGAAATCCACCGACGCCGAATTTCCGGTTGCTGCAATCGACAAGGCCGGCTACGGCGCGGTGTGGCGCGGCCAGAAGACGTGGAACGGCGTCGCCATTCTGGCGCGCAACGCCGAGCCGGTGTTGACGCGAACCGCCCTGCCCGGCGACGCTGACGACCGTGAGGCGCGCTACATCGAAGCCGCCGTCCGCGGCATCATCGTCACCAGCCTCTATCTGCCGAATGGCAATCCGCAGCCGGGGCCGAAATTCGACTACAAGCTCGACTGGTTCAAGCGGCTGCGCGTGCACACGGCAAAATTCATCAAGCAGGACATCCCGGTCGTGCTGGCCGGCGATTACAACGTCGCGCCGACCGAACTGGATATCTATCCGACTAAATCGTGGGACAAGGACGCGCTGATCCAGCCGAAGAGCCGCGCCGCGTTCAAGGCGCAGATGGCGCAAGGCTGGACCGATTCCATCCGCACGCTGCATCCGTCAGAGTCGATGTACACGTTCTGGGACTACAAGCGAAACCGCTGGCAGCGCGACGCCGGCCTTCGGCTCGATCATCTGCTGCTGAGCCCCGCGCTGGCGCCGCGCCTGACCAAGGCCGGCGTCGACCGCAAACTCCGCGGCGAGGAAGGCGCCAGCGACCACGCACCAGCGTGGATCGTATTGAAGTAAACTTCACCACAAATTCTTGCCGTCGATCACAGCGACCGGGACCGCATCGAGATCGAACTCGTCGAACAGCCGCCTGCTGCCAGCATGGTGTCAGCAGCCGCTCGGCACGCGGCTGGAATCCAATCAATGGCCATTGGGTCCTGGACTCGGATAACCTCCGCCGGAGGAATGCGTACCGGTCGGCGCCGGATCGCCGAGCCAATCCTTGACACTGAAAGGGCCGTTGTGGGTTTTCTGTTCGTCCTCATCGTCGGCCTGATCGCCGGCACCATCTCGGGCATCGTCGGCACCGGATCGTCGATCATGCTGATGCCGGTGCTGGTGTATGAGTATGGGCCGAAGCAGGCGGTGCCGATCATGGCGGTTGCCGCGGTGATGGCGAATCTTTCTCGGATCCTGGCCTGGTGGCGCGAGGTCGATTGGCGCGCCTGCGCGGCCTATTCCGTCACCGGCATTCCGGCCGCGGCGCTTGGCGCGCGCACGCTGCTGGCGCTGCCCTCGCAGGCCGTCGATATTGCGATCGGCCTGTTCTTGATCGCGATGGTGCCGGTGCGGCACTGGCTCGCGCGGCATCAACTCAAAGCAAAGCTCTGGCATCTTTCGGTCGGCGGCGCCTTGATCGGCTATCTCACCGGCATCGTGGTATCGACCGGCCCGCTCAGCGTGCCGCTGTTCCTGTTCTACGGGCTGACCAAGGGCGCGTTTCTTGCCACGGAAGCGGCGAGTTCGCTCGGGCTTTACCTCAGCAAATCCGTGACCTTCGAACGTTTCGGCGCGCTGACGCCGGATGTGTTCCTGAAAGGCCTGATCGCCGGCTCCTCGCTGATGGCCGGCGCATTCATCGCCAAGCGTTTTGTGCTGCATCTCGAGCCCAATGTGTTCCGGCTGTTGATGGACGCCATCATGCTCGCGGCCGGCGCTTCGCTGCTGTGGTCGGCGGCATTTTCGTAAAACTTTGCCTTTACCGGCTTACCGGCCTGAACCAACCGCGGCGATTGGCCGACCAAGGGACGCGAGTCACATCGAATTCGTAACGGGCCATGAATGATCGTCCGGCTTTTAGGCCGCATTCAAAACCGCCCAG
Source organism: Bradyrhizobium erythrophlei (assembly GCA_900129675.1). Taxonomy (GTDB): domain Bacteria; phylum Pseudomonadota; class Alphaproteobacteria; order Rhizobiales; family Xanthobacteraceae; genus Bradyrhizobium; species Bradyrhizobium erythrophlei_A. Next base: position 8,352,452 of record FSRD01000001.1, read on the forward strand.
GAGGAACACATGCCAAGGGGAATTATCGCCGCGGCCATCATTGGCCTGGTCGCGCTCGCCGCCATTTTGGGAAGCTGGTACACGGTCGATCAGACCGAGCGCGGCGTTCTGCTCCGGAACGGCGCGGTCGTCGGCACTGCGCAGCCGGGTCTTGGCTTCAAGATCCCGGTGATCGACAGCGTCGAGAAGATCAGCGTCAGGACCACGACCTATACGTGGGACAAGATGAACTCTTACTCCTACGATCAGCAGCCGGCCGACCTGAAGATCAGCGTCACCCTGCGCGCGTCGCCCGACAAGGTCGCGGACCTCTACGCCAAGTTCGGCCGGCTCGACACCGCGGTCAATCAGGTCGTCAACCCCGTGGTGAACCAGCAGGTCAAGGTCGTGTTCGGCCGCTACACTGCGGTGAAAGCCATTCAGGAGCGCGGCGCGCTCAATAGCGCGATCAAGGACGCGATCACCGAGACGCTGAAATACGATTCGATGATCATCATCGAGAGCGTGCAGCTCGAAAACATCGATTTTAGCGCCAACTATCTGCACTCGATCGAACAGCGCATGCTGGCCGAGGTCGAGGTGCAGAAGCTGCAGCAGAACGCCGAGCGTGAAAAGGTGCAGGCGCAGATCACCGTGACCCAGGCGAATGCGAAAGCCAACGCCGTCCGCGCCGAGGCGCAGGCCAACGCCGACGCCACCCGGCTGAACGGCGAGGCCAAGGCCTCCAACATCAAGATAACAGGCGAAGCCGAAGCCGCCGCCATCGAAGCCCGCGCCAAGGCGCTCGGCACCAATCCGAATCTCGTCACGCTGGTGCAGGCCGAGCGCTGGAACGGCGTACTGCCGACCACGATGGTGCCGGGCTCGGCGGTGCCGTTCGTGTCGGTCAAATAGCGTTGGAAGACGCGCGGCGGCGATGCCGGAGGTCATGATCTCCGGCGTTGTCGGTCGGCGCGCCCCCGTCTCGATACAATAGGGAGCGTTGACTCGCACGGCATTGGCGGCATACGGCATCAGACAATTGATTGTCTCGCAGCCGGATGATGGACCCGTTAATGCCCCAATCCAGACGAAAGCCGGAAGCGTCCTTTTACGTCGAGCCCCGAAGCGGCGACCGCTATCCGCTGGATATTCCGCGCTGGTGTGCCGACGGGCCAAAACCACTGCTGGTCAGCCCGCAGCCCGGCATGGCGCGCGATGAAATTGACCACCGCGAGCGATCGCTCTGGCGGTATCGCGCATCGCTACCCCTGGAGATTTCCAAACCGATTTCGCTGGGTGAAGGCTGCACCCCGCTTGTGCAGCAGGAATGGGACGATTTCCGGCCTTTCTTCAAGCTGGAATGGTTCAACCCGACTTGCAGCTTCAAGGATCGCGGCACCACCGTGATGCTGTCCTATCTCCGGCAGCTTGGCGTCGATGCGGTGCTGGAGGATAGCTCCGGAAATGGCGGCGCATCCGTTGCGGCGTATGGTGCGGCCGGCGGAATGCGCGTCAAAATACTGGCGCCGGCCTATACCTCTCCTGCAAAGATCGCTCAGGTTCGTGCTTACGGTGCCGAGGTGCAACTCGTCGAGGGACCGCGCGAGGAGTCCGAGAAAGAGGCGATACGCCAGTCCGGTCAGATCTTCTACTCCAGCCACAACTGGCAGCCCTTCTTCCTGCAGGGGACAAAGTCGATGGCATATGAGCTTTGGGAAGATTTCAATTTCGAGGTGCCCGACAACATCATCATTCCGGTTGGCGCAGGCAGCAATCTTCTCGGTTGCCACATCGGTTTCTCAGAATTGCTCGCCGCCGGTCAGATACGGAAGCTTCCACGGCTGTTCGCAGCCCAGCCGTTCAACTGTTCTCCGCTCGACGCGAGCTTCAAGGCCGGCGTCGACACGCCGGTACAACGCGCCGTCCACAAGACCATCGCCGAGGGTACCGCAATCGCGCATCCCCTGCGGCTTCGGGAAATGATCGAGGCCCTGAAAGAGACCGGTGGAGAAACGGTGGCGGTCTCCGAGGACGAGATCGTGACGGCCTTGAAGCGCCTCGCCCGGCTCGGACTGTTCGTGGAGCCCACCTCGGCTGGCGCCGCGGCTGCGCTGGCAAAGCTCATCGAGCGGAATGTCATCACCGCCCGCGAGCGCACCGTCGTGTTGATTTCGGGCACGGGCATCAAAACGGCGTCCGCCATCGCCGAGCTTCTGGATCAAGGCCATCAATGACCGTTTCGTCGTGAGATGCGCCAACTATTTAAAGTAATCGCGGCCTACGTTCGTCATCTCGCCGGCGCCACCGACGCTGACCACGCCGCCAAGGCGGATGACCAGGAAGTAGGTTCTTAGCAAGCGGCAGTGCTCCCGATGCAGCGGAAATGCCTGGGCGCTTTCCGCCAAGTCATTGTCCATATTGCAAATTAGTGGACCGCAACTGTCCGGCAGAATAAACTAGCCAAGATTTCTGACAGCTTTCCTTTCCCATCAAAGAAGTTCAAGTCATTTGAGATGAATCAAGTCCGTTCGCCGTGGCTCCCTTAGTCAAATGTTAGGGCATACTGCTTCAGAGGAGGCAGGCTATGGCGCACCGATCTTTCGGTGGGAGTGCCAAGGACAACGGCGGCGAGGATGAGGACCCCGGTAGGAGCGAGGCCCGGTCTACCTTCGATCGCTTGTTGCGAGAGTATTTCGAACTGTTCGACGGAGAATTCCCAGCGACGAGCGAAGAAACCCGATCGTCCGATCCTCCTTCTGACGCACGCAACAAAGAGCCCGTCTCGACGAGGGACGCCGAAGGAAAGTCTCGATGCGTTTCGCGCCGCAGCACGGCTGGCTTGGTCTGCTAAGCAGTTGAATGTGCTCGAATGGGGGCCGACCTGAACCTTTGGGCCGTCGAGATGTCTAAATCTGTAAGCGGTGCACTCCACTGCTGCCGCACATGCTCAAATTGATCTGAAACAGCGTCGAATTTGGATTGCCATGTCTCCCCGGGTTGAAACATCTGTGGTGGAGATTCACATGTTTCTCACTGCATCACGCGCCCTCATTCTCGCTGTTGCCGCTCTCGCGATAACCGGATCGGCATCTGCCCAGACAACGCCTCCCCCTCACGTCCCACTGCAGAAAACCATTGGCGTCGCGAAGCCCGAAGTGGTGCCATCGCTTTTCGTACTCAGCTCAAGGGGTGCGGTGCTGCAGGGTGGCAAGCTGTTACTGACCGGAGTCTCGCCGAATGCCATCATCTTTGCCGACCGTACCGTGCGGGCGGCGGGCCATGATCTCACCAGCCGTATCGTCGAGGATTGGGGATCGGGCAGCGACAATTTCTCAAAGGATCCACCCAACGCCACCGTCTCCGTATTCCAAAGAGAGGGCAACGGGGTGCGCGATGCGGTGATCGCCTTGAAGAATCCGGAGCTGGAAGGTGAAAATCTCGCTTTTGACGTAGATGTACTCGAGGGTGACATCAAGGGAGTAGACGGTGCAGCGTCGCTCTTCATCGATATCATCGGACGTCCGTTCACGCCGATGTCCTTTGCCGGCGTAGCGCAACGCACGGCATGGCGGGGTGCTACTACGCAGGAGGCGCAGCAGCAGTTGGAGCCGCCGCCTATGGCGCATACGCTTATGGTGCACCTCGCTGCGGCTACTATCCGTATCCGCCTTGTTACTGAACGCAAGTTGCTATTGTGACTGAGCAACGAGCCAGCCGCGCAATCGTCCGGCGCCGTCGGCCATCGAAGGAGGTCCGTCTCATGAGGATGACGTGCTTAGTTGCTGTACTTTGTGCCCTTGAGGTGGCCGTGGCAACGGCCGCCTTTGCGAAGACGTCGCGCACAAAAGTCGTGACGGCCCCGAACGTTCGCCAGGCCGCACCTCTGGTGGATAGTTGCCGGAGCGGCTTTGTCTGCAGGCAAGACTTATTTGATCGCAACAACAGGAACAACCTGCGATCCGACTGGCCTGGTCCTCCGGCTCAACCAGGCCAGTTCTGACGCAGTTAGCTTTCGTGGCATTTCAGGGCGGTTCAATTCGTAGGGCTTGAAGGAGGTCAAGATGAAGATAGCGATGGCAGAGTGGGTGAAGTCGCGGTCAACTGCGACGCGGTTGAAGGGAGCAAGCAAGAGTCGAAATTCACAGTGATCCGGCTCTCGTTTCGAGAGCGCGGCTCACTTTACGGGCAGCCCCTTTGTTAGGGCCTCCCTGACTACCTGAACGAAGGAGTGATATGTATGAAACGCTTGCCGCTTGTTATGGCCGTGCTGACGACAGCACTTGCGCCAACTCTTGTGTCGGCCCAATCGGTTAATCTCACCGGCATCTACAAATGCGTGCAGGTGTGCCGGGGAAACCTGCCAGCTCACATTACCCAAAATGGGACTGAACTTAATCTCCTGACGGAGGCTGGTCAGCCGTCCCGCGCGTGGCCGGACTGGTACTGGCCGGCAAGCCGGATTTGGATCGACGCATTTAACCAGAGTGCGGTCTATTCGCCGGATGGCATGCTCATTCAGTTCGATAATGGCACGATCTGGCAGCGCGACATTCCGGTGGTTCGGCCGCCCCTGCGCCGGCGACGATAGGATATTGGCGAACCGGGGACGGAGGATCCATCGACGAAGCCTCGATGAATCGGGTTGGCTTATTGCGTCACGAACCAGCGTTTGGCGCAAAGTGGGCCTCAGGCCAAAGCGCGAGTTCAGCTAAGGGTCCAAAAGCGGAATTGTAGGGAACAACCGCTTGTTGCTCGAAGCGGATATTCGATGAAGAGGGAGTTCGATCAAACGCCGCAAGATGCCGTTACGCATGGCCTAAAGGAGACCGTCTATTAGAGCGGCCTCGCGCCGCATTCCGTGCTATGGGGAGGGATTCGAACCCACCACCGATTACCCCTCCATGGCCAAGAACACCCTCTCCTTTGTCTGCCAGAACTGCGGCGCGGCGTATAATCGCTGGCAGGGCAAGTGCGAGTCCTGCGGCGAGTGGAATACGCTGGCCGAGGAGGACACCACCGGCGCCACCTCGATGCCGGTCTCGATCCGCTCCAAGCGCAAGGGGCGGACGTTCAAGCTGGAATCGCTGACCGGCAAGAGCCAGGACGCCCCTCGCCTGTCGTCCGGCATGGTCGAACTCGATCGCGTCACCGGCGGCGGCTTTGTGCGCGGCTCGGTGCTTTTGGTCGGCGGCGATCCCGGCATCGGCAAATCGACATTGTTGACGCAAGCCACCAGCCTGATGGCCCGCGCCGGCCATCGCGTTGTCTACATTTCCGGCGAAGAGGCGGTGGCGCAGGTGCGGCTGCGCGCCGAGCGGCTCGGCCTTGCCGATGCGCCGGTGCAGCTCGCCGCGGAAACCTCGGTCGAGGATATCGTCTCGACGCTGTCCGAAGGCACCGTGCCGCGGCTGATCGTGATCGATTCGATCCAGACCATGTGGACCGACACGGCGGAATCAGCCCCCGGCACAGTGACGCAGGTCCGCGCCTCGGCGCAGGCGCTGATCAGGTTTGCCAAAAAATCCGGCGCTGCGATCATCCTGGTCGGCCACGTCACCAAGGACGGCCAGATCGCGGGGCCTCGCGTGGTCGAGCACATGGTCGACGCGGTGTTGTCGTTCGAGGGCGAAGGCTCGCAGCAATTCCGGATCCTGCGCGCGGTGAAGAACCGATTCGGCCCGACCGACGAGATCGGCGTGTTCGAGATGACGGGGCTGGGGCTGCGCGAGGTCTCCAACCCCTCCGAATTGTTCCTGTCGGAACGCGATCTCGGCAGTCCGGGCACGGCGGTATTCGCGGGCATCGAGGGCACCCGGCCGGTGCTGGTGGAATTGCAGGCCCTGGTGGCGCCGACCACGCTCGGCACGCCGCGCCGCGCGGTGGTGGGCTGGGATCCGAGCCGGCTGTCGATGGTGCTGGCGGTGCTGGAGGCCCATTGCGGCGTAAAACTGTCCGGCTACGACGTCTACCTGAACGTGGCGGGGGGGCTGCGGATCCAGGAGCCCGCGGCCGATCTCGCCGCGGCCGCCGCACTGGTGTCGTCGCTGGTCAATGCGCCGCTGCCGACGGATGCGGTCTATTTCGGCGAAATCTCCCTGTCGGGCGCGGTGCGGCCGGTGGCGCAGACCTCAGCGCGGCTGAAAGAAGCCGCAAAACTCGGCTTCGGCCGTGCCGTTCTGCCCGAATCGGCCCGTGGCGAGGTCGGCGGCGACGCCGGCCTCTCCCTGAATACCGTGGGCGGATTGACCAGCCTGGTGGCTGATATCGCCGCGCGCGGCAGCCCGAGAGGCGCCAAAGAGGGCTCGCGGGAGGGGGCGGCTGAGAAAAATGCCACACCGGCCCGATTCCGTCGCGAGAACGGTTAAAGCGGCGTGACGGGACCTGCCCCCGCCGCTATACATCCGGCGCGCGGGACAGCGTCATTCCGGTCTTGCCGGATGCGCCATATGACCGTCACCTAGGACGGCACCGACACGCCGATTCGCAAGGTATTGAGAACGTACGAGCGGACCTGACCAGCCGATGCCGATAACAATACTCGACCTAGTCCTGCTCGCAGTGATGCTGATTTCGGGGCTGCTCGCGATGGTGCGCGGCTTCATGCGCGAGATTCTGTCGATCGCGGCCTGGGGCGCGGCGGCTTTGGTCACGCTATATGCCTTCTCGAAGCTGTTGCCGACCGCCAAGACTTATTTCAATAACGACACGGTCGCGTCCGTGGTGGTGGTGGCCGGCGTATTCGTCGGCACCCTGATCGTCGTGTCCATCATCACGGTGCGGATTTCCGACATGATCCTGGATTCCCGGATCGGCGCGCTCGACCGCACGCTCGGATTCCTGTTCGGCCTCGCCCGCGGCCTGTTGATCGTCGTCGTCGCCTACCAGTTCTTCGTCTGGCTGGTTCCCGACAAGCAGCGGCCGGATTGGGTCACCGGGGCGAAGTCCCGAATGGTGCTGCAGGGAACCGGGGAATGGCTAATGGCGCTCTTGCCTGACGACCCCGAGAACACCATCTTAAAGAAATTCAAGAAGAATAAACCCGAAGACGACCAGACTGACACCGAGCAGGCAGCCCCTGCGTCCGGTGATGGCTACAGCAAGCCTGCGCGCGACAGCCTCAAAAAGCTGATCGAGAAACCCGCAGGCAAGTAACTCAAGGCCAAACGAAAGGCGATGGACGAGATGCAAAACCCTTCAGATCCCGCCGAGCAACTTGACCGAAACTCCGGTCCGATCGAATTGCAGGATGATCTCGAAGGCGACACGCTACGCGAGGAATGCGGCGTGTTCGGCATTTTCGGCCACCCCGAGGCCGCCGCCATCACCGCACTCGGATTGCACGCGCTCCAGCATCGCGGCCAGGAAGCCGCCGGCATCGTTTCCTTCGACGGCAGCCGCTTTCATTCGGAGCGCCGGCTCGGCCTCGTCGGCGACACCTTCTCCCGCCGCGAAGTGATCGAGCGCCTGCCCGGCAACGCCGCGGTCGGCCATGTCCGCTATTCCACCACCGGCGCGACCATCCTGCGCAACGTCCAGCCGCTGTTCGCCGAACTCAATGCCGGCGGCTTCGCGGTCGGCCACAACGGCAACCTCACCAATGGCCTGACGCTGCGTCGCGAGCTCGTCCTCCACGGCGCCATGATGCAGTCGACCACCGACACCGAAGTCATCCTGCATCTGGTCGCGCAGTCCAAGCGCAGCCGCTTCATCGACCGCTTCATCGAGGCGCTGCGCACGATCGAGGGCGCCTATTCGCTGGTGTCGCTGACCAACAAGAAACTGATCGGCGCGCGCGATCCGCTCGGCATCCGTCCTTTGGTGCTCGGCGATCTCGATGGCCATCCGATCCTGGCGTCGGAAACCTGCGCGCTCGACATGATCGGCGCAAAATATGTCCGCGACGTCGAGCCTGGCGAGATATTGGTGTTCGACGAACAGGGGGCGCACAGCCACAAGCCGTTCCCGCCCAAGCCGCCGCGGCCCTGCATCTTCGAATACATCTATTTCTCGCGGCCGGATTCCATCGTCGGCGGCCGCTCGGTCTATGAAGTCCGCAAGGCCTTCGGCGCCCAGCTCGCACGCGAAAGCCATGTCGAGGTCGATGTGGTGGTGCCGGTGCCGGATTCCGGCGTCCCTGCCGCGCTCGGTTACAGCCAGCATTCCGGCGTGCCGTTCGAACTCGGTATCATCCGCAATCACTATGTCGGCCGCACCTTCATCCAGCCGACCCAGAGCGTGCGCGAACTCGGCGTGCGCATGAAGCATTCGGCCAACCGCGCCGCGATCGAGGGCAAGCGCATCATCCTGATCGACGATTCGCTGGTGCGCGGCACCACTTCGAAGAAGATCGTGCGCATGATGCGCGATGCCGGCGCCCGCGAAGTCCATTTCCGCCTCGCCTCGCCGCCGATCCTGTACCCGGACTATTACGGCATCGACCTGCCCGACCGCGGTGGCCTGTTGGCCGCGACCCACAGCCTCGAAGAAATGCGCGAGATCATCGGCGCGGATTCGCTGGCATTCCTGTCGATCGACGGCATGTACCGCGCCATGGGCGAACCCGGCCGCGATCCCGCCAATCCGAAATTCTCCGATCACTGCTTTACCGGCGCCTATCCGACCCACCTTACCGACCAGACCCAGGTCGAACCGCAGCCCCGGCAATTGTCGCTGCTGGCGGAGGCGAGCTGACGCGAAGCGTCATCCCGAGGCGCGCGTGCGCGAACCCGGGATCTCGAGATTGTCTAGCGACGTTCAAATTACCTCTGGATTCCGGGTCTGGTCCTTCGGACCATCCCGGAATGACGGTGAGATATTTCCTCATGCCCGGGCTTGTCCCGGCCATCCACGTCTGTAAAACCCGCCGCAAAGACGTGGATGCCCGGGACAAGTCCGGGCATGACGAGGTTTAGACAGCCATGACCGCTCCCCTCGCCTCCCGTATCGCCCTCGTCACCGGCGCCTCGCGCGGCATCGGCTATGCCACGGCGCGCGCGCTCGCCAGGGCCGGCGCGCATGTCGTTGCGGTCGCGCGGACGCAGGGCGGGCTCGAAGAGCTCGATGATGAGATCAAGAAGGACGGCGGCAGCGCCACGCTGGTGCCGCTCAACCTCACCGATTTCGACGGCATCGCCCGCCTCGGCGCCGCGCTGCATGAACGCCACGGCAAGCTCGACATCCTCGTCGGCAATGCCGGTGTCGCCGGCCCGTCCTCGCCGCTCGGCCATATCGAACTAAAACCGTGGAACGACGTGATGGCGATCAACGTCACTGCGAATTTCCAGTTGATCCGCTGCATGGAGCCGTTGCTAAAACAGTCCGACGCCGGCCGCGCCGTGTTCGTGACCTCGGGCGCCGCCAACAAGGCTGCCGCCTATCTCGGCCCCTATGGCGCATCGAAGGCAGCACTCGAGACGCTGGTGCGAACCTGGGCCAATGAGACCGCGTCGACGCCGATCCGCGTCAATTTGTTCAACCCCGGCCCGATCCGTACGCGCATGCGCGCTACCGTATTTCCAGGCGAGGATCCGATGACGCTGGATACGCCGGAGCAGGCCGCGGAATTCATCGTGCCGATGTGTTCGCCGGCATGGGGCGAGACCGGCAAGTTCTACGATTACAAGACCCGCACGCTGATGAGCTTTCGGGCGCCGGCGTAGACTCGTGTCCCGGGCGCGATGCATCGCGTAGCGGTGCTTCGCAGAACCGGGACCCAATGTAGGTGAGCAAGCATGGGCCCCGGCTCTGCAGCGCACCGCTCCGCGCTGCGCTGCGTCCGGGGCACGCAACACCTGCAATTGACTCGTGCCCCTCCCCACGATTGACTGCGCCCCCAAGCGGGAAAACCCGCCAATAAAATCGAGGGAGAAAGCCAAGATGCGGATGTTCAATCGCGCGCGCCCGATACCTGCCGTCACACGTCTCACCAAAACGCTTTACGCCTGCATCGCTGCCGCCGCTCTGGTCGGCGCGCCCCAGCTTTCGCACACCGCGCAGGCCGGCGAGATCCCGACATTTGCGGTCGACGCGGCCTGGCCAAAGCCGCTGCCGAACAACTGGATCCTCGGCCAGGTCGGCGGCATCACCGTTGACTGGCAGGGCCACATCTGGGTGATCCATCGCCCGCGCTCGCTGACCGACGACGAGAAGGGTGCGACGCTCAATCCGCCGGGTTCGAAATGCTGCGTGTCGGCGCCGCCGGTGCTGGAGTTCGATGTCGACTGCAATCTGCTGCGCTCGTGGGGCGGCCCCGGCGAAGGCTATGAATGGGTCGGCCGCGAACACGGCATCGAAGTCGACGAACGCGGCTTCGTCTGGATCGGCGGCAATGCCGACAACGACAACGCGATCCTGAAATTCACCCTCGACGGCAAGTTCGTGTCGCAGATCGGCAAGATCGCGCCGAGCAAGGGAAGCAACGACACCACCCAGCTAGGCAAACCGGCCGAGACCGCGATCGACAAGGACGCCAACGAAATCTACGTCGCCGACGGTTATGGCAACCGCCGCGTCATCGTGTTCGACGCCACGACCGGCGCCTACAAGCGGCACTGGGGTGCTTACGGCCACGTGCCCAACGACGACAAGCAGCCGCCATACGATCCCAAGGCCCCGGCGCCGCAGCAATTCGCCAATCCCGTGCACTGCGTGAAGATCGCCAATGACGGGCTGGTCTATGTCTGCGACCGCATCAACGACCGTATCCAGGTGTTCAAGAAGGACGGCACCTTCGTGAAGGAGTGGTTCTACGAGAAGAACACGCTCGGCAACGGCGCGGTCTGGGACATCGCGATCTGGCCCGATCCGAAGCAGACCTGGCTGCTGAGCGCCGACGGCGAAAACAACGAAATCCGGGTGCTGAAACGCGACGACGGTACCGTGGTCGGCAGCTTTGGCCGCAACGGCCGCAACGCCGGACAATTCCACTGGATTCACGCCATGGCGGTGGACGCCAAGGGCAACGTTTATACCGCCGAAGTCGATACCGGCAAGCGGATCCAGAAGTTCAAACTGACCTCGGACGCGCTACGATAGGCGGATTGCCGGGCACATCGGAACCAACTAACACGATCGCAGTCCAGTCGGATCAAGGCCTCGAGCGAAGAAGGCCACCCGGCGACCACAGAGGGAGGGAATACATGACCACACTTTATGCGCGGCGCCTCGCCGCGCTGATCACCGTTGCCGGCATTGGCCTTGCCGCGCCTGCATTCGCTCAGGACAAGACCGTCAAGATCGGCGTGTTGAACGACATGTCGAGCCTTTACGCTGATATCGGCGGTCCCAATTCGGTGGTCGCCATCAAGATGGCGGTCGAGGACTCCGGCCTTGCCGCCAAGGGCTGGAAGATCGACGTCCTGAGCGGCGATCACCAGAACAAGCCCGACGTCGGCACCAACCTCGCACGGCAATGGATCGACAACGAGAAGGTCGACGCGATCGCCGATACGCCGAACTCCGGCGTCGCACTCGCCGTCAACAATCTCGTCAGGGACAAGAATATCGTCCTGCTCAACTCCGGTGCTGCGACCGCCGATCTCACCGGCAAGGCCTGCACGCCGAACACGGTCTCCTTCACCTACGACACCTACATGCTGGCCAACGGCACCGGCAAGGCGCTGACCAAGGCCGGCGGCGACACCTGGTTCTTCCTGACCGCCGATTACGCCTTCGGCGCGGCGCTCGAACGTGACACCACGGCGGTCGTGTCAGCCAATGGCGGCAAGGTGCTGGGCGGGGTGAAGCATCCGATCAACTCGTCGGATTTTTCATCCTTCCTGCTGCAGGCGCAGTCCTCGAAGGCAAAAGTGGTCGGGCTCGCCAATGCCGGCGGCGACACCACCAATGCGATCAAGCAGGCGTCCGAGTTCGGCATTGTCGCGGGCGGCCAGAAGCTCGCAGCATTGCTGCTCTTCATCAACGACGTGCATTCGCTCGGCCTGAAGACCGCGCACGGGCTCACCTTCACGGAATCCTTCTACTGGGACATGAACGACAAGACCCGCGAATGGTCCAAGCGTTTCCAGAAACTGTCGCCGAAGGGCACGATGCCCTCGATGACGGTGGCCGGAAACTATGCCGCGGTCCTGCACTACCTGAAAGCAATGGAAGCGCTCGGCGGCAATCCGCATGACGGTGCCAAAGTCGTCGCCAAGATGAAGGAAATTCCGACCGACGATCCCTTGTTCGGCAAGGGCCCGCTGCGCATCGACGGCCGCCGCATCATTCCGGCCTATCTGTTCGAAGTGAAGAAGCCGGAAGAGTCGAAATATCCCTGGGACTATTACAAGCTGATCGCCTCCATCTCGCCGGAAGACGCGGCCAAGCCGCTCGAGGCCAACGAGTGCCCGCTGGTGAAGAAATAATCGGAACGATCGGTAGGTGGGCAAAGCCAACGGGTCGCGCGAACGCGCGCCCGTTGATAAACTCCGCGTGCCCACCACCTCTCGTGCAGTGAGAACGGTGGGCACGGCGCACGTGCGCCTTTGCCCACCCTACAATTTCCTACGATCTCTTGCCCGCCAGCGTCCGCAGCGCGATCACCAGCGCCAGCAGCAGCAGCGCCGATGCGAGATAGAACGGCGCGCCCGGTAGTTTGAACGGCGCATTTGCGCCGATGAACCAGGCGAATGTCAGCGTGAACAGGAACGGCCCGATCAGCTGCGAGACGCTCTGCACGCTGTTGGTGGCGCCCTGCAACTGGCCCTGCTGGTCGGGCGCCACCAGTTGCGTCGTCAGCGCCTGGGTCGCGGCGCCCGAGATGCCCCACAACGCCATCACGGGAATGCCGACCCAGAACAGCGGCCCGCTTGGCGCCGCACCGAAGATGAAGAAGCCGACGGCGCCGCAGGCCAGGCCGAACATCAGGGCGCGCCGTTCGCCGAACCGCCGGACGATCGGGCCGATGGTCGTGCCCTGCACCACCATCGCGCAGATGCCGACCAGCGCCAGCGTGGCGCCGACCGTGGTCGAATCCCAGCCGTAGCGATAGGTCGCGTACAGCACGAAGGTCGAGGGCAGCACGACATGCGCGAGCTGCGCAAAGAAATTCGCCAGCGACAGGCCGGCAAGCACCCGGTTCGAACGCAGCAAGTGCAGCGCCCCGATCGGGTTCGCGCTCTTCCAGCGGAATGGCGAGCGGCGCGCCGGGGGCAGCGATTCCGGCAGGATCAGCAGGCCGTACATCGCATTGGCAAAGCTCAATCCCGCCGCCACCCAGAACGGCAGCCGTGGATCGAAGCCCCCAAGCAGCCCGCCCAGCGCAGGCCCCAGGATAAATCCGGCGCCGAAGGCGACGCCGATCTTGCCGAATACGGTCGCGCGTTTTTCCGGCGGCGTGACGTCGGTGATGTAGGCGAACGCGGTCGAGATGCTGGCCGAGGTGATGCCCGAAATCACCCGGCCGACGAACAGCCAGATCAGCGACGGCGCCAGCGCCATCAGCACGTAGTCCGCCCCAAGGCCGAAATTCGACAACAGCACCACCGGCCGCCGGCCGAACCGGTCCGACAGCCCGCCCAGAATCGGCGAGAACAGGAACTGCATCAGCGCCCAGGCGGTGCCGAACAGACCGAAGATGCGCGCCGCATTCGCGGTATCGTTGTTGACGAAACTCTCGATCAGTTTGGGCAGGATCGGAATGATGACGCCGAGCGCCAGCGTATCGAGCAAAATGGTGACGAAGATAAAAATCACCGCCGCGCCGCGCGCCGGAGGTGTTTCAACCACACCGTTCGCGGCCTGCTCGCTCATGACGGCCGTTTGCGCTTGTGGGCGAACGGATTTTCTTTCTCGCGCAGCGATATCCGCACCGGCGTGCCCGGCAGCTCGAAGAATTCGCGCAGGGAATTGACGAGATAGCGCAAATAGGATTTCGGCACGGCATCGGCGCGCGAGCAGAACAGGATGAAGCTCGGCGGCCGCGCCTTGGCCTGCGTGATATAGTTCAGCTTCAATCGCCGCCCCGAGACCGCAGGCGGCGGGTTGGCGTCGACCGCCTGCTCGAACCAGCGATTGAGTGCCGCCGTCGGCACGCGCCGGTTCCACACCGCGTAGGCTTCCTGGATCGCCGTCATCAGGCGGTCGATGCCCTCGCCCATCAGGCCCGACACCGCGACGACGGGCGCGCCTTTGACCTGCGGCAGCAGATGATCGACATCGACGCGCAACGCTGAGATCAGATTGCCCTTGCGCTCCATCAGATCCCACTTGTTGACCGCGATCACGAGCGCCCGGCCCTCGCGCTCGATCAGGTCGGCGATGCGCAAATCCTGCTCCTCGAACCTGTTCTGCGAGTCCATCATCAGCACGACCACTTCGGCAAAGCGTATCGCGCGCAACGCGTCCGCCACCGAGAGTTTTTCCAGCTTTTCCTCGATCCGCGAGCGCCGCCGCAATCCGGCGGTATCGAACACCCGGAAATCGCGCCCCTGCCAATTGATCTCGACGGAAATGGAATCGCGCGTGGTGCCGGCTTCGGGGCTGGTCAGCAAGCGCTCCTCGCCAAGCAGATGGTTGATCAGCGTGGATTTGCCGGCATTGGGACGGCCGACGATGGCGACGCGAATCGGACGCGTCGCCAGATCCTCGTCGGATTCGATGACGTCGTCATCGTCGAATTCCTCGCGCTCCTCGACCGGCTCCGGCATCAGCACGCGCAACGCGTCGTAGAGATCGCTCAAGCCTTCGGCATGCTCGGCCGAGATCTGGATCGGATCGCCGAGACCGAGCGCATAGGATTCCATCGCGCCGAGTTCGCCGTGCCGGCCCTCGCTCTTGTTGGCGACCAGCACCACCGGCTTGTTGGCGCGGCGCGCGAAATCGGCAAAGGCGCGATCGTTCGGCGTCAGACCCGCGCGGGCGTCGATCACGAACATCAGGGCGTCGGCGAGCGCAATTGCGATTTCGGTCTGCTCCTGCATCCGCGCCGTCAGCGACCCCTTGGCGCCCTCGTCGAGGCCGGCGGTATCGATGATGGTGAATTCGAGATCGCCGAGACGCCCCTGTCCCTCGCGGCGGTCGCGGGTGACGCCGGGCTCGTCATCGACCAGCGCGAGCTTCTGCCCAACCAGCCGGTTGAACAGCGTCGATTTTCCGACATTGGGCCGGCCGATAATGGCGAAGGTGAAAGACATAAGAAATCCGTTCGCCCGTCAGGACGCGGGTGTCAATGAGCTGAAAACAAAACCTAGCGCGTGAAGGTGCCGCTCGGCATCGGTGCCGGGAATGGCGCGGCGGATTGTTGCGCCGGGTTGGCCGGTTGGGCGGCCGGCTGAGCGCTCTGATCAGACGGCGGCGCGGTGGTCCGCTTGCGCACGATCTTTTTGGGCTTGGGTGCCGGCGGTGCGGCGGAGGTGCTGCCCTCTTCCTCCGGCACGGCGTTGGGATCGGCCGCGGTGGCGGCGGGCGCAGCCGCAGGCTCGGTGCCGGCCGCAGCGGGCGGTTTACCCTTGCCCTTCGCCGATCGCTTGCCCTTCGGCGCCGGCGCCGCCTCGGGCGGCGGAGCCTCGGCAGGCGCCGCCGCGGCGGCGTTTTGCTGGTCGATCTGCTCCTGCCGGGAGCCCTTGTACAATTCCTTCGGCACGCCCTGCTCGAGGCCCGGCACGCCATCCGGGAATACCGGCTTGCGCTCACCGGGCAGCTTTTTCTTGGTGTCGAGGAAGTCGAGCAGATCGGAGGGATCGAAATTGCTCAGGCTGCTCGAACAGCCCGCCAGCACGCCCGACAGCGCGATGACGACGGCGGCTGCGATCAAACGTTGTGAGCGGCGCATGGTCGATCTCTCACTCAACTCGTTTGCGGTCAGCTCTTGGCGACCGGCGGAAGCAGGGCCTGCAGCGCTTCGGCACGCGAGCGCAGGCTCGGCGGCGTCTCGCCGTCATTGGCAATCTGATCCAGCCATTGCCGCGCCGCGGTCATGTCATTGGCCCGCCAGGCCGACAGCGCCAGCAATTCGCGCGCGGTATGGCGAAAGGTCGCGCCCGGGGCGGCCGCGGCCTGGAGCCGCTGCAACAGGTTGGGATAGGTCGAGGTTTCCAGCACCAATTGGGCGGCGCGGACCCGCGCCAAATCCTGCTCCGGCGTGCCGACACTGCGATCGGCGGCGATGTCGTCGAACATCTTCGCCGCCGCCTGCGGATCGCGGCTGGCGACTTCCGCCGCCACGCGCAGCCGCGCCAGCACGCGGTATCCCGACGGCGCCTTGGCGGCCAGATCGGCAAACGCGGCTTCAGCCTCGGTATGCTTGTTTTGCTCGGAGAGCTCGACGGCCTTGTCGAAGGCCGCACCGGCCTCGGCCGCCTTCTTGGCCTCTAGATACTCATAGCCGCGCCAGCCGCCGACCGAGGCGATGATCAGGAGTGCCCCGGCGACGATATAGATCGAATACTGGTCCCACAGCTTCTTGAGCTGGTCGCGACGGACATCCTCGTCGACTTCGTCAAATAATTCAGACACTTAAAGCTATCCCATCCCCTGGGGGCCGCACCTTTCGGCGGCAGCGCCATGCGCCTGATCCCCCGCACAGCGGCGGCGTTACCCTAACGATATGGCGCTGGCAAGGCAAAGTCAGCCGGATCAAAGCGTTAACGGGGGTCGCAGCGGGTGGCCGGGGGGCACAGCGGAATCACGCCTGCTCCCGGGCCTGAGCCGCGGCAAAAGCCTCCCGAAGCTGCCGCTTGATCACCTTGCCATTGGCGTTGCGCGGCAACGGCTCTGACGTCAGCGCCATCGTCTCCGGCACCTTGTAATCGGACAGCCGCTCGGCGCACCAGGCGCGCAGCGCCTCGCCGCTCACCGCGTTGCGGGTCACGATCACGGCATGGACCCGTTCGCCCAGCACCGGACACGGTTTGGCGATGATCGCGCTTTCGATCACGGCGGGATGGCTGGCCAGCACCGACTCGACTTCGGCGGAATAGATCTTCAGGCCGCCGCGGTTGATCATGTCTTTCTGGCGGTCGAACACGCGGACGAAATTCTGCGCGTCGATCGAACCGAGATCGCCGGAATGCCAGAAGCCGCCGGTAAAGCTCTCGGCCGTCGCCTTTGGATTGTTCCAATAGCCTTTGATGACCGAGGCGCCATGGATCCAGATTTCGCCGATCTCGCCCCGCGGCAGCTCATGACCCTCGGCATCCACGACGATGATCTCGGCGCCGGGGCACGGCAATCCGACGCTGTCGATATGGCTGGCGGTCAATTCGCCGGGCATGATGGTCGACGGCGACGTGGTTTCGGTCGAGCCGTAGCAGTTGATCAGCTTCAGGCCTGGAATCTTGGCATCCAGCTTCTCGATCGTGGCGACCGGCATCGGCGCGCCGCCAAAGCCGCCGATGCGCCAGTTCGACAAATCGTGGCTGTCGAAATCGGGCTGCAGCAGGCAGAGATTGTACATCGCAGGCACCATCACCGTGTAGGTGACGCGCTCGCGGGACGCGACCTTCAGATATTCGGCGGCCTTGAACTCGGCCATGATGATCAACGTGCCGGCGCAGCGGACCATGGTCATGATGTTGGCAATGACGCCGGTGACATGGGCGAGCGGCACGGCGGCGATCGAGCGGTCCGCCGCCGTCAGCTGCAGGCAGGACACGAACACCGTCGCCGAATGAATGACGTTGCAATGCGCGAGCATCGCGCCCTTCGGCCGGCCCGTCGTGCCCGACGTGTACAGGATCATCGCGGTATCTTCTTCGCCGACTTCGGCCGGCGCCTGCGACGGAGCGCTGTCGCGTAATTTGGCGAATGGCGACGCGCCCTCGTCGCTGACGGAGATCCGGTGCTTCAGGTCGGGGACGTCGGCCGCATCCGGCAGGCGATCGGCGAGTGTCGCCTCGTGGATCAGCAGCTTTGCGCCGCAGTCGGTCAGCACATAGGCGATCTCGGGCTTTTGCTGGCGGGTCGAGAGCAGCACCGTCACCAGGCCGGCATGGGCCGCGGCAAACAGCGTCAGCACGAATTCGATGCGGTTGCCGAGCAGCACCGCGACGCGGTCGCCGCGCTGCAATCCCAGTTTTTGCAATCCCGCCGCGATTTGTGCGGATTGCTTGGCAACCTCGCGCCATGTCATGCGCCGCTCGCCGCACACCAGCGCTTCACCGTCGGGATTTCCGGCCACCGCCTCCGCGATCGTCGCCCAGATGCTTTTGGGCCGCACGCAAAATGCCGGCACGATCCGGTCGCCGAAGCGTGACTCGAGCCGCATCGCGGGAATGGGATGTTTCGACCAGTCCATCGTTCGCCCCGTCAGCTCTTGGCTTTCGGATCCTTGGTTTTCATATCGTAGACATGCTCGGGCCCGGGGAATGCGCGCGAGCGGACATCGGTGGCGTAGCCCTCGATGGCCGCCTCGATCGCAGGCCCGAGATTGCCGTAGCGGCGAACGAATTTCGGCGTCCGCGGCGACAGGCCGAGCATGTCCTCCAATACCAGCACCTGGCCGTCACAGGCCGCACTGGCGCCGATGCCGATGGTGGGAATCGCAATCGCCGCGGTGATCTTCCTCGCCAGCGGCTCGGCTACCGCCTCGATCACGACCGAAAACGCGCCGGCCTCCGAAATCGCCACGGCGTCGTTCTCGATCGGCTCCCAGCTGCCCTGCTCGCGGCCCTGCGCGCGAAACGAGCCGAGCGTGTTGATCGATTGCGGCGTCAATCCGATATGGCCCATCACGGGAATGCCGCGATCGACCAGAAACGCGACTGTCTCCGCCATCCGCACGCCGCCTTCGAGCTTCACCGCGCCGCACTGCGTCTCCTTCAATATCCGCACCGCGGAATGAAACGCCTGCTCCTTGGAAGCCTCATAGGAGCCGAAGGGCATGTCGACCACGACCAGCGCCTGGCTGGAGCCGCGCATCACTGCCCGCCCCTGCAGGATCATCATGTCGAGCGTCACCGGCACCGTGGTCTCGAACCCATGCATGACATTGCCGAGGGAATCGCCGACCAGGATGGCGTCGCAATAGCGATCGACCAAGGCAGCGGTATGCGCGTGATACGACGTCAGCATCACGATCGGCTCGCCGTTCTTGCGGGCGCGAATGTCCGGCGCCGTCTTGCGCCGGATGGCAGATTGAACCGACATGATTTAAGCTCCAACCACGGGAACGCCGATCACGACCGGGTGGAACGCGAAGGCCAGCGCGAGATAGGCGACGATCCCGACCGCGATCGCGATCAGATCGTTGCCGGGACCGCCGACCGGGATCGGCGGTGCGCCGGCATCGGGACGATGTTTCAGCGAAATGCGGTCGAACACCGCCCATCCCAGAAACGAGCCGAACAGGATGATCGAGCCGATATCGCCATTGGCGAGCAGATGCGCCGCCGCCCACAGCTTGACGCCGGCCAGCATCGGGTGTTTCAGCGTCGCGTAGATTCGGCCGCGGATATAGGACGCCACCACCAAGATGACGGCGGGAAGCATCAACGCCACGGTGATATGCTTGAACGCGGTCGGTGGCGACCAGACATCCCACATGCCGGCCGCGCGATAATCGGCAAAACCCCGGACGATCAGGACCAGGCCGGCGATCGAGGCCAGCGCATAGCCGATCTTGTAACCACCCTCGCCCATCGAGACGACGAACCGCGCGCGCAACTCGCGCTGGGTGGTCAGTGTATGGACGCCGAGGAACAGGATGAGGCCCAGGATCATCACCAGCAGTCCCATGATGTCCTCTCCTGTGTCGCCGGCTTTTCCGGATATCGCGTATCACTTTAGAGGCCAGGGCCGCAATGCGCCAAATGCAAGAGCCGTCATTCCGGGATGGTCCGAAGGACCAGACCTCACCTCGGATGCGCAATTGGGCATCGGGGAGTCTCGAGATTCCGGGTTCGCGCTTTCGCGCGCCCCGGAATGACGTGGTAGCTCACGGCTTCTCCGCCTGCGCCCCCAGATCGCGGTTGTCGACATAGCGGATCGCGATCGGTCGCCCGGCCAGCGCGCCACCGAGACCGCCGGTGAATTTCAGCGGCAGGCAGGCATCGAGCGACGCGTTGATGGCTTTCAGGTAAGTGGCGCGGGTGTCCGCCGCGGCGCCTGACGTGGAAAAGGTCATGCGCGGCGGGGCGATCATCTCGCCGCTGCGCTTGAAGCTGAAGCGCACCGACATCTGCATACCCGCGCGCGCGGCCTCCGCTGGCGGCGGCGACCAGCAGGATCGCAGCTCCGCGAACAAGTCGCCGATGGTATCGAGGTCGTGATCGGGCTTTTGATATTTGGCGGCCTGGTCCTGCGGCGGCACGGTTTCGATCGTGAGTTGCAAGTCCTCGCCGTAGGGGTAATCGATTTCGGGGATGCAGGGACCGTGATTGAACACGCTGCAGAAATACGGCGTGCAGGGCCGGCCATCGAGCACGCTGCACGGCGCATGCGCAAACGGCGTGGCGTCGATGTGACGCCGCTGCCCGGCGTCGGCGCTCCCCGAGACACTGATGGCCACGATTGTAACGAACAGGCAAATCACGACGCGCCGGAACATCAGGCAAAACCTCCAGTCCGGCCAACATGATGCGCGCGTCAGCCGGGTTCAAGCCTGACCGCAATCACATCCCCGCGTTCATAACCGACAGTTCCGCGATCAGCGCCTTCTCGCTGGGCCGGTCGAGCGCGCCGGTGGCATGGAGGCTGATGTTTTCACGCGCGGCGCCCACCCATAAGTCGTCATCGGGCCCGGCTTGACCGGGCGCCCCAGCATTGCAGAGCTGTTGGCGATCAATCGACAAGGCCGCAGCGTACCGGGTCCCCCGGTCAAGCCGGGGGACGACAATCCGGCATAAAAGCGCTTGCGCCCGCTTACGCCTTCTTCTTCACGTCCTTGACGCTGGAAAAGTTGATGCCTTCGGCACGCTCTTTGGTGTAGCCGAGGTAAAATTCATTCTTGGCCAAAAACACCGGATCGCCATCGACGTCGTCGGCAACGCCGGAACCATTGACAGCAATGAAGGCTTCCAGCTTCTTGCGGTCGTCGGAGGAAATCCAGCGCGCCAGCTGGAATTCCGAGACTTCGAATTCCACTGGCAGCGAATATTCCGCGTCGAGCCGCGCCTTCAGCACGTCGAGCTGCAGCGGGCCGACCACGCCGACCAGCGCCGGCGCGCCGTCGCGCGGCCGGAAAACCTGCACCACGCCTTCCTCCGACATCTGCTGCAGGGCCTCCTTCAGCTTCTTGGCCTTCATCGCATCCGTCAGCCGCACGCGGCGGACGATCTCCGGCGCAAAGCTCGGCACACCGACGAAGGTGATATCCTCGCCATCGGTCAGCGTGTCGCCGATCCGCAACGTGCCGTGATTGGGAATACCGACGACGTCGCCGGCAAAAGCCTCGTCCGCCACCGAACGATCCCGGGCGAAGAAGAACTGCGGGCTCGACAGCGACATGTTCTTGCCGGTGCGCACCAGTTTTGCCTTCATGCCACGGCTGAGTTTTCCCGAGCACAGCCGCGCGAACGCGATGCGGTCGCGGTGGTTCGGATCCATATTGGCCTGGATCTTGAACACGAACGCGCTCATGCGCGGTTCGGCGGCCTCGACCTTGCGCAGATTGCTTTCCTGAGCGCGCGGCGGCGGCGCGAACTTGCCCAGGCCCTCCAGCAAATCGCCGACCCCGAAATTGCGCAGCGCGCTGCCGAAATAGACCGGCGTCAGATGGCCCTCGCGAAACGCGTCCAGCTCGAATGGCTTGCAGGCTTCCGACACCAGCGCGAGTTCGTCCTTGATCTCGCCGACGTCGAGATTGGCGTTGCGGCCGGCGAGCTCGGCGATATCGATCTGTTGCGTCGCACCGGTCTTGGCGCCGCCGCCTTCGAGCAGGCGGACGCCGCCATTGATGACGTCGTAGGTGCCGAGGAAGTCGCGCCCGCGGCCGACCGGCCAGGTCATCGGCGTGGTATCGAGCGCCAGCGTCTTTTCGATCTCGTCCAAGAGATCAAAGGTATCGCGGCTCTCGCGGTCCATCTTGTTGATGAAGGTGATGATCGGGATGTCGCGCAACCGACACACCTCGAACAGCTTTCGGGTGCGCGCCTCGATGCCCTTGGCGGCGTCGATCACCATCACCGCGGAGTCGACGGCGGTCAGCGTGCGATACGTGTCCTCGGAAAAGTCCTCGTGGCCCGGCGTGTCCAAAAGATTGAACACCAGGCCTTCGAACTCGAAAGTCATCACCGACGTGACGACCGAAATGCCGCGCTCGCGCTCGATCTTCATCCAGTCGGAACGCGTATTCCGGCGCTCGCCCTTGGCCTTGACCTGCCCCGCGAGGTTGATGGCGCCGCCGAACAGCAGCAGCTTTTCGGTCAGCGTGGTCTTGCCGGCGTCGGGGTGGGAAATGATGGCAAAGGTCCGCCGCCGCGCCACTTCATCTGATAGCGGCGACCGGGCTGGCGGTTCGGTTGTAACGGCAATGTCGGACATGGGGTTGAGCGTTTGGCAGGGAAAGCGGGCCGGATCAAGGAGCAAAAAAGCACCCTGGATATAGGGACTTACCGGCCGGGCTCCAACCGGCTCATCGGATTATCGCAGCAGCACCACCGCCCAATAGGCCAGCGCCGCCACGACCGCGGAGGCCGGAATGGTGATCACCCAGGCATAGACGATCGAGCTCGCCACGTTCCAGCGCACCGCCGAGGCCCGCCGCGCCGCGCCGACACCGACGATGGCGCCGGTAATGGTGTGCGTGGTGGAAACCGGAACCCCGAGAAAGGTCGCCAGGAACAGAGTGATCGCGCCCCCGGTTTCGGCGCAAAACCCCTGCATCGGCGTCAGCCGCGTGATCCGCAGTCCCATGGTGCGCACGATCCGCCAGCCGCCCATCAGCGTCCCCAGCGCCATCGCGGCCTGGCACGCCAGAACCACCCAGAACGGGATCTCAAAGTGATTGCCGAGGTGGCCTTGCGAGTAGAGCAGCACCGCGATGATGCCCATGGTCTTCTGCGCGTCGTTGCCGCCATGGCCCAGCGAATACAATGAGGCCGAGACGAATTGCAGGATGCGGAAGGCGCGGTCGACCGCGAACGGCGTCGAGCGTACCGACAGCCACGACACGATCGCGACCAGCACCAGCGCCAGCAAAAATCCGACCAGCGGCGACAGCACGATGGCGAGCAGCGTCTTGCTGAGGCCGCTCCATACCGCCGCCGAGATTCCCGCCTTGGCCATGCCGGCGCCGACCAGGCCGCCGATCAGCGCGTGCGAACTCGAGGACGGAATGCCGAGCGCCCAGGTGATCAGGTTCCAGACGATGGCGCCGACCAGGGCCGCAAAGATCACGGTCGCATCGACGATATCGGGCTCGATAATGCCGGTGCCGATGGTGTTGGCAACGTGGGTTCCGAACACCGCGAACGCCACGAAGTTGAAGAACGCCGCCCAGATCACGGCGTATTGCGGGCGCAGCACCCGGGTCGACACGATCGTGGCGATCGAATTGGCGGCGTCGTGCAGCCCGTTGAGGAAGTCGAACAGCAGCGCGACCGCGATCAAGGCGACCAGAATGGGAAGACCAAGCGCGGCGTCCACTCGTCCCTGCCCTATACCTGTTCGATCACGATCGAATTGATCTCGTTGGCAACGTCGTCGAAGCGATCAGCGACTTTCTCCAGATGGTCGTAGATCTCGGCGCCGACGATGAAATCCATCGTGTTGGCGTTGCGATGCTTGAGGAACAGCTCCTTCAGTCCGATGTCGTGGAGGTCATCGACCCGGCCTTCGAGCTTGGTCAGTTCCTCGGTGATGGCGGTCAGCATCGCGACGTTGTCGCCGATCGCCGACAACAGCGGCAGCGCGCGCCCGACCAGATTGGCGCACTCGACCAGCAGCGTCCCCATTTCGCGCATCGGCGGCTCGAAGGTGCGCACCTCGAACAGCACCACTGCTTTCGCGGTCTGCTGCATCTGGTCGATGGCGTCATCCATCGCCGTGATCAGGTTCTTGATGTCGCCGCGATCGAACGGGGTGATGAAGGTGCGGCGGACCGCGGTCAGAACTTCGCGGGTGATGTTGTCGGCGTCGTTTTCGAACTGATTGACGCGTTGGCAGAACACCGGCGTTTCGTCGCCGCCGCGCAGCATCTCCTGCAACGCCTGCGCGCCCTGCACGCATGTCTGGGCATGCCGGGCAAACAGGTCGAAAAAGCGCTCCTCTTTGGGCAAAAAGGCACGAAACCAGCGCAGCATGGGCTTGTCCATCGTTCCGGAATGGCCGCGTCCGACGGCCCGTCACGAAACTGTCATAGACCATTCGCGGGAAAAGCGCGCCACGGCAGGCTCCCGAAAACCGGTCATCCACCGCTTTGTGGGGACGTAAAACGTTTCCGGAAAACGGTCGGTTTAGAGCGAGCGCCGGAAATAATGCGCGATTTCGCCGATCACGCCGCGGCGGAACGTCAGCACGCAGGCAACGAAAATACAGCCCTGGATCACCGTCACCCACTGGCCGAAACCGGCGAGATATTGCTGCATGGCGATGATCACGAAGGCGCCGACCACCGGACCGAATACCGTTCCGAGGCCGCCCACCAGCGTCATCAGCACGATTTGCCCGGACATCGCCACTTCAACGTCGGTCAACGAAGCATTTTGCGCCACAAGCACCTTCAGCGAGCCGGCCAATCCTGCCAGCGATCCCGACAGGATGTAGGCGAGCAGCTTGTACTGCTCGGTCTTGTAGCCCAGCGATATCGCGCGCGGTTCATTCTCACGAACCGCTTTCAGCACCTCGCCGAACGGCGAGTTGATGGTGCGAAAAATCAGCAGAAACCCAAACAGGAATCCGGCGAGGACGACGTAATAAAGGATCGTGGAGTTGGCGAGGTTGAAAATTCCGAACAGGTGGCCCAGCGGAACGCCCTGGATGCCGTCCTCGCCATGAGTGAACGGGGTCTGCACATAGACGAAATACAGCAGCTGCGACAAAGCCAGCGTGATCATCGCGAAGTAGATCCCCTGCCGGCGAATAGCGACAAGGCCGGTGATCACAGCTAACGCGGCGGCGGCGGCGGTACCGGCGAGAATGCCGAGTTCAGGCGGCACCGCCCAGACTTTCAGGGCATGGGCCGTGACATAGCCCGCCGTCCCCAGAAACATCGCGTGGCCGAACGACAACAGTCCGCCATAGCCGATCAGGAGATTGAAGGCGCAGGCCAGTAGCGCAAAGCACAGCGCCTGCATCACAAAGAACGGATAGATTCCGGTCAAAGGCACGATCGCCAGCAGTCCCGCCATCGCGCAGAACGCGATAATCTCGTCGCGCATCGCGCGCGGAGTAACCCGAATTGTATCGTCGGTCATCGCTGTCATGTCAGGCCGCCCGTCCGGTCAGTCCCGTTGGCTTCACCAGCAACACCAGCACCATGAACACGAAGACCACGGTGTTGGAAGCCTCGGGATAGAAATATTTCGTCAGTCCCTCGATCACGCCCAGCGTAAAGCCGGTGACGATCGATCCCATGATCGAGCCCATCCCGCCGATCACCACCACCGCGAATACCACGATGATCAAATTTTCGCCCATCAGCGGCCGGACCTGGTTGATCGGCGCCGACAGCACGCCGGCGAGCGCGGCGAGCCCGACGCCGAGCCCGTAGGTCAGCGTGATCATCCGGGGCACGTTGATGCCGAAGGCGCGCACCAGCGTCGGGTTTTCGGTGGCGGCGCGAAGATAGGCGCCGAGCCGGGTGCGCTCGATCAGGTACCAGGTCCCGATGCAGACCACGAGCGAGAAGATCACCACCCAGCCGCGGTAGATCGGCAGGAACATGAAGCCGAGATTTATGCCACCCTGCAATCCGTGAAATCCTCCGATTGCTGGATAGTCGGGGATCGCATAGGGCAGACCGGACGAGCCGAAATAATTCTGGAACACGCCCTGTATGATCAGCGCCAGCCCGAAGGTCAGCAGCAAGCCGTAGAGATGATCGAGGCCGGCCAGCCATTGC
Organism: Bradyrhizobium erythrophlei; assembly: GCA_900129675.1. Lineage (GTDB taxonomy): Bacteria > Pseudomonadota > Alphaproteobacteria > Rhizobiales > Xanthobacteraceae > Bradyrhizobium > Bradyrhizobium erythrophlei_A. The sequence goes on from FSRD01000001.1 coordinate 8,378,373, forward strand.
AGCATGGTCCGCTCGAGGATCATACCGAAGATACCCACGACGATCGGCGCGATGATCAGCGCCGGCCAGTAGCCGATGCTGAGGTACGTATTGTTGAGCAGGAAATAGGCGACGAAAGCGCCCATCATGTAGACCGCACCATGGGCGAAATTGATGATGTTGAGCATGCCGAAGATCACGGCAAGCCCAAGACTGAGCAGCGCGTAAAACGAGCCGTTGATCAGTCCCACCAGAAGCTGTGCGTACAGAGCCTGCATCGATTTGGCTTTCGCTACCTAAAGTGAAGCCCGCCGGCGGCTTGATCGCCGGCGGGCCATGATAGTTATTTCTTCAGCAACGCGCACTTGCTTTCCGAGAGCGGCGTAAACGCCTGGTCGCCCGGAACGGTGCCGACCAGCTTGTAGAAATCCCATGGGCCCTTGGACTCCGAGGGCTTCTTCACCTCGAACAGATAGGCCGAGTGAATGGTGCGGCCGTTCGGCTGGATCTCACCCTTGCCGAACAGCGGATCGTCGGTCGGAATCGACTTCATTTTTTCCACGACCTTGACGCCGTCATGCGGATTGCCGCCGAGCGCATCCAGCGCCTTGAAATAGTGAATGAGGCCCGAATAGACGCCGGCCTGCACCATGGTCGGCGGCGCGCCGTTCTTCATCCGCGCGGCGAACTTCTTGGAGAATGCGCGGGTCTGGTCGTTCAGGTCCCAATAGAAGGTCTCGGTGAAGTTGAGGCCCTGCGCGGTCTCCAGGCCGATCGCCTTGATGTCAGTGAGGAACAGCAGCAGTGCCGCGAGCTTCTGGCCGCCCTTGACGATGCCGAATTCGGCCGCCTGCTTGATCGAGTTGGTGGTGTCCCCGCCGGCATTGGCAAGGCCGATGATCTTGGCCTTCGACGACTGCGCCTGCAGCAGGAACGAGGAGAAGTCCGAGGTGTTCAGCGGATGCTTGACGCCGCCGACGACCTTGCCGCCATTGGCGTTGATGACGGCGGCGGTGTCACGCTCCAGTGCTGCACCGAAGGCGTAGTCCGCGGTCAGGAAGAACCAGCTGTCGCCGCCGGCCTTCACCAGCGCCTGGCCCGTGGTATGGGCCAGCATGTAGGTATCGTAGGTCCAGTGCACGGTGTTGGGCGAGCACTGCGCGTTGGAGAGGTCCGAGGTCGCCGCACCCGAATTGATGTAGACGCCGTTCTTTTCCTTCACCACGTTGTTGACCGCGAGCGCGACGCCGGAATTCGGCACGTCGACGATGACGTCGACCTTGTCGACGTCGAACCACTGCCGGGCAATGGCGGTGCCGATATCGGGCTTGTTCTGGTGATCGCCGGAAATGATGTCGATCTTCCAGCCCTTGGCCGCGAGGCCGGAATCCTCGGCCGCCATCTGCGCCGCCAAAGTCGAGCCCGGCCCGCCGAGATCGGCATAGAGCCCGGACTGATCGGAGAGCGCGCCGATCTTGACGGTCTTGTCCTGCGCGAATGCGAAACCGGCCGACGCCAGCGTCAGCGCGGTGCCGAGCAGAAGCGCCGAAATCGAATTCTTCATGCTGTCATCCCTTTTGCTTTTTGGTTTTCCGGCCCGGCGGTTTCAGACGCCGAGATAGGTGTGGAGCTTGTCCATATTGGCCGACAGCTCCGAATTGGCGAAACCGTCGATCACCTTGCCATGCTCGACGATGTAGTAGCGATCGGCGACCGTCGAGGCGAAGCGGAAATTCTGCTCGACCAAAAGGATGGTGAACCCCTCCTTCTTGAGCCGCGCGATGGTGTGGCCGATCTGCTGGATGATGACCGGCGCCAGACCTTCGGTCGGCTCGTCCAGCATCAGGAAGCGGGCGCCGGTGCGCAGGATTCGCGCGATCGCCAGCATCTGCTGCTCGCCGCCCGAAAGCTTGGTGCCCTGGCTGTTGAGGCGCTCTTTCAAATTCGGGAACAGATCGAAAATCTGGTCCAGCGACAGGCCGCCTGTGCGCACGATCGGCGGCAGCAGCAGGTTCTCGCGCACGTCGAGGCTGGAGAAAATCCCGCGCTCCTCGGGACAGAACGCGATCCCCATCCGCGCGATCTTGTCGGACGAGGCGCGCGTGATTTCCTTGCCGTCGAAGCGGATCGAGCCGGTGCGCTTGCCGATGATCCCCATCACCGATTTCAGCGTGGTGGTCTTGCCGGCGCCGTTGCGGCCGAGCAGCGTCACCACCTCGCCGGCACCCACGTTGAAGTTGATGCCGTGAAGGATATGGGATTCGCCGTACCAGGCCTGCAGATCGTTGACCGACAGCACTTGCGTGTCCGCCGGCTTCGCGGCGGCTTCGGCCATTTTCAGTTCAGGCATGACCGGCCCCCAGATAGGCTTCCTTGACGCGCTCGTCCCTGGACAGGTCGGCATAATTGCCTTCCGCCAGGACCTGACCGCGCGTCAGCACTGTGATGATGTCGGACAAATTGGCCACCACGGACAGATTATGTTCGACCATCAGGATGGTGTACTTCGCCGAAATGCGCTTGATCAGCGCCGCGATCTTGTCGATGTCCTCATGGCCCATGCCGGCCATCGGCTCGTCGAGCAGCATCATCTCCGGGTCAAGCGCCAGCGTCGTTGCTATTTCAAGTGCGCGTTTGCGCCCGTAGGGCATCTCGACCGCCGGCGTGTTGGCGAATTCGCTCAGGCCGACATCGTTCAGCAGTTCATGGGCGCGGTCGTTGAAGCGGTCGAGCACGCTCTTGGAGCGCCAGAAGTCGAAGGAACTGCCGTGCTGGCGCTGCAGCGCGACACGGACATTTTCGAGCGCGGTCAGATGCGGAAATACCGCCGAAATCTGGAACGAGCGCACCAGCCCCAGGCGCGCCACATCGGCCGGCACCATCGCGGTGATGTCCCGCCCCTTATAGAGAATCTGCCCCGCCGACGGCTTCAGGAATTTGGTCAACAGGTTGAAGCACGTGGTCTTGCCGGCGCCATTGGGCCCGATCAACGCATGAATGCTGCCGCGGCGCACCTTGAGGGCGACGTCGCGAACGGCAAAGAAACCCGCGAATTCCTTGGTCAAACCATGGGTTTCGAGAATGAACTCATCGGCCAAACAAATTTCCCCCATCAGCCATCGCCACGAAGTCCCCTCGCGTGTGGCCAATTCTTTCCTAACCAGCCAGGTTCTCCCGGGCGCCTTGGAACGCCCCGGACCTGCCGCCTCCGGGCCGGAATATGCCGTCAACGGTAGGGATTAGGCAAGGTGGAAAGCTGGGCATATGCAAAGCATTAGGCCCGGTTCCGAATCCGCCCTTAGTCGAATTGCCGGTGGACAGGATCAACCGGGTTTGCCAGCCGTTTTCCGCCGCCTCCCGCGAACCGGAAAGCGAGCGTTAACGGTGTTTTGCTGCAATCACGCGTTTTCATAGAATATTTCCGCCTCGGGCCCATCATGACGTGATTTACATATTGAGGGATCGCGGCTTTGCATTTCGAAAGCGCCAACCCATCGGTCGTCAAATCGATCAAGCAGCGCGACCTGCTCAACAATTGGCTGCGGCTTTACGCCCGCGACCATTCGCTGCCGCGCATTGACGAATATCAGCCGGCGCGGATCGAGGATGAACTCCCGGACCTGGTGTTTTGCACCGTCGATACGACGACTGAGCCGCCGCGGCTGACGATCCAGAGCGACGGCACGCGGATGTCGAGCGCCTATGGCAGCACCGGCAAGGGCCGCTTTCTCGACGAATATCTGGGAACGAGGCTCGCGCCGATCGTGATGCCGGTCTATTACGAATGCATCGTCCGCCGCCTTCCCGCCTTCACCATCGCCTATATCGATGACATCTACGGGCGAATCGTTGCCTATGAGCGGCTGCTGCTGCCGTTCTCGGGCGGCGGCAACGTCACCCACATCATCGCGTCGCTGAAGACCATCAGCGAGGACGGTGGCTTCGAGATCAAGAATCTGATGCGTGGAAACGACAAGCTGCCGGTGCCGAAGCTTCGCACCATTATCGATCGCGATCTTTTCCATCGCGCACCCGGCCGCATTCCGCCCGGCGACGTGCTCGAATTCGGCTAGCTCTATGGAATTCGAAAGTTCCGATCCCTCGGTGATCAGGTCGATCAAGCAGCGTGAGCTCCTGAACACTTGGCTGCGCGCCGCCGCCAGACACCGGCCCCTCCCCCTGATTGGCGACTTCCAGCCGAACCGCTTCGGCGAAGAACTGGCCGACATGATGGGATTTGACGTCAGGGGCGTTGGCGACAGCGCGCGCTTCCTGATTACCCAGGAGGGCGTTCGTCTAACCGCCACCTACGGCAACGAGCATGTCGAACCGGACAAGCGAACCAACCGCTACCTCGACGACGCAATCGGGCCAGAACGGTACGCCAACGTGATCGAGCTATATCGCGCTTGCGTGACGCACAGGCGCCCGGCCTATTCGATTTCAACGGTGCAGGACGCCGACAACAAGGACGTTTCCTACGAGCGGCTGCTGCTGCCGTTCGGCAGCAGCTCTAACGTCGAGCAGATCGTCGGTTCCTACAAGAGCATCAGCATCGAGGGCGGTTTCAAAATCAATAATCTGATGGGTCTGAAGCCGAAAGCCCTGCCCGTGATCCTGATCAGGGCCATCATCGATCGCGAATTCGTTCCGAGCCGGGCAGACCGGCGTCTGTGCGACGATGGTGTGATCGAGCTGGATTAGCCCTTCCGCCCGCGCGACTTCGACGCCACTTCGCTGGCGTAGATGTCGGGCTTGAAGCCAACAAGCAATTTGCCGCCGAGGTCGAGCACGGGCCGTTTGATCATCGAGGGCTGGGCCAGCATCAGCGACAGCGCCTTGCGCTCGTTCAGGCCCTCCCTGTCGGCATCGGGCAATTTCTTGAACGTGGTGCCGGCGCGGTTGAGCAGCGTCTCCCAGCCGACTTCGTCGGACCATTGCTTGAGCTTGTCCTTCGCAATGCCCGCGGTCTTGTAGTCGTGGAAATCGTAGGCCACGCCATGGCCGTCGAGCCAGGTCCGCGCCTTCTTCATGGTGTCGCAGTTCTTGATGCCGTAGATGGTGATGCTCATCGCAGGTGTCTTTCCTAAGTTGCGCCGGGCTCGAGCGCCTCGCCAAGTTCGATCGGATGCGCCATCGCCTCGTGCAGCTTGTCCTTGTCGAGTTCGCCTTCCGAGCGGCTGATAACGATGCAGGCAACGCCATTGCCGATCAGGTTGGTCAGCGCGCGGCACTCGCTCATGAACTTGTCGATGCCGACAAGGATGGCGATCGACTGGATCGGTATGTCCGGCACGATGGAAAGGGTCGCGGCGAGCGTGATGAAGCCCGCCCCCGTCACGCCGGAGGCGCCCTTCGAGGTGATGATGGCGATGCCGAGAATGGCGAGCTCGTGCCAGATCGTCAGGTGAGTGTTGGTCGCCTGGGCCAGGAACAACGTCGCCAGCGTCATATAGATATTGGTGCCGTCGAGATTGAAGCTGTAGCCGGTCGGGATGACGAGCCCAACCACCGGCCGCGACGCGCCGAGGTGCTCCATCTTCTGGATCATCTGCGGCAGCACCGTCTCCGACGACGACGTACCGAGCACGATCAGCAGTTCGTCCTTGATGTAGGCAATGAAGCGAATGATCGAGAAACCCGAGATGCGAGCGATCGCGCCGAGCACGATCAGTACGAACAGCACGCTCGTCAGATAAAACGTGGCGATCAGCGCGATCAGGTTCCACAGCGAATTGAGCCCGTACGCGCCGACCGTAAACGCCATCGCCCCGAAAGCGCCGATCGGCGCGACGCGGACAATGATCGCGATCACCCTGAAGAACATTTTTGCGGCCTGATCGATCGCATACGCGATCGGTTCGCCGGCCTTGCCGAGAAAGGCGACGGCAAAACCGGAAAGGATCGAGATCAGCAAGACCTGCAGCAGGTCGCCGCGGGCGAGCGCCCCGAAATAGCTGTCGGGAATGATCCCGAGCAGATGCGCGACGATGCCTTCCTCTTTCGCTTTGCTGACATAGGAGGCGACGGATTTGGGGTCGATCGTAGCCGGATCGATGTTGAAGCCGTGCCCGGGCTGAAGCACTTCGCCGACAATCAGGCCGACGGCCAGCGCCACCGTCGACACGGCCTCGAAATAGATCAGCGCCTTCAGGCCGACCCGGCCGACCCGCTTCAGATCACCCATCGAGGAAATGCCGTGCACGACGGTGCAGAAGATCACCGGCGCGATCATCATCTTGATCAGTGCAATGAAACCGTCCCCGAGCGGCTTCAGCTCCTTGCCGAGATCCGGATAGAAATATCCGATCAGGACACCGAGCGCGATCGCAATCAGGACCTGAAGATACAGGATCTTGTACCAGGGCTGACGATGACTGGCAGGACGGATTGCTGCTGTGGTCATGGAGTGCTCGGAACAGGAACGGGGAAGCTCGTGGGCCATCATGGGATAGAGCCGCGCGGCGGACAACGAAATTCGACGTACGGCGCATCAACGTAATGTCATGCCCCGGCGGCAGGGTGGCTTGCTCTCCTCGTCCACCGCGTGGCGGAAAGAGCCGTTTTTATGCAAAGCGGATCGGCGAATCTGCCATAAACTGCCGTCGCATTCGCTGCCGGGAGCCGACGATGGAATTCACTGCACTGCTTCTCGCCATCGCCATCGTCATGCTGGTCGCCTGGCGCGGCCCGCGTCCGCTCGCACTCGGTTTGTTCGCCGCCGTCATGATCGCCTGCGTCGCGACCTATCTGCACCACGCCACCGATACGCTGAAATTGTCGTTCTGAGGCAGGCATGACCCGCACCCGCGCCATCACCCTGAATGCGCTCAGCCTCTATGCCGTAGCCCTGGTGCTGACGGCCGCGTTTGCCGCCCAACTCACCCTGCACGAATTACCCTGCCCGCTGTGCCTGCTGCAGCGCATCCTGTTCGCGACGCTGGCGATTGGCCCTATTCTGAACATCCGGTTCGGACCGCGTCCCAGCCATTACGCGATGTCGCTGTTCGCAGCCGTTGCCGGCGCGGTGGTTTCGACGCGACAGGTGCTGCTTCACATCATGCCAGGAGACGCCGGCTACGGCTCGGCGCTGCTCGGCTATCACTATTATACCTGGGCGCTGATCGGCTTCGTCGCAGCCATTGTGCTGCTCGCTGCCATCCTGCTGCTCGACCGGCAGTTCGACGACACCGCACCGCAACCGGCCTCCCGCAGAGCCTTTGCGCAGGCCGCGGTGTGGCTCGTGATCGGCCTGACGGCCCTGAATGTGGTCTCGACGCTGCTGGAATGCGGTTTTGGAGCCTGCGCCGACAATCCGATCGTCTATGAACTGCTCAGGCGCGCCGCTTAAGGCCGTTTCGGAATGTTCAGGCCACGCTCCACGGCAGGCCGCGCCAGGCCGCGTTCCAGCCAGGCGGGCACGTGTATGAGCGTATCGAACGCAACGATCTCACGCGCACCGTAAAAGCCGACCAAATTGCGCACCCAGCCGAGCATGGAAATATCGGCGATGGTGAAATCGTCCTCCATGATCCACTGCCGCCCGGCAAGGTGGCTCTCCATCACGGCGAGCAGGCGTTTTGATTCCGCGACATAGCGCTCGAGCGGCCGCTTGTCCGGAAAATCCTTTCCGGCGAATTTGTGGAAAAAGCCGACCTGGCCGAACATCGGCCCGATCCCGCCCATCTGGAAGTGCAGCCACTGGATGGTCTGGTAGCGGCGCGCCGCGTCCAGTGGCAGCAGTTTTCCGGTTTTCTCGGCGAGATATTGCAGGATCACGCCGGATTCGAACAGGGGAAGCGGCTTGTCGCCGGGGCCATCCGGATCGAGGATCGCGGGGATCTTGCCGTTCGGGTTCAGCGACAGGAACTCGGGTGTTTTCTGGTCGTCCTTGTTGAAGTCGACGAGATGCACTTCGTAGGGCAAGCCGATCTCTTCCAGCGTGATCGAGACCTTGACGCCGTTTGGCGTCGGTAGCGAATAGAGCTGAAGGCGGTCGGGATGTTTGGCTGGCCAGCGTGCGGTAATCGGAAAGGCGGAAAGACCGGACATCAAAACTCGTTCTTTGCGTGGTTCTTGTTGGATGGCTAATGTACGGGCCTATCCGCACGTGGCAAGGGCCGGCGTTACGCATGAACGATCATCAGACGACGGAAAAACTTGGCCTGACCGACGCGGAGCTTGCGGTTCATCCGACTGTGTACGCGACCGACGCCTTGAAGGATCGGGTCGTGATGGTGTCAGGCGGCGCCGGCGGCATCGGCCGGGCGATCGTCTGGCTGTTTGCGCGGCTCGGCGCCCATGTCATCGCCGTCGGCCGCAATCAAGACAAGCTCGACGCCCTCGCCGCCAATCTGGCCAGCCGACATCTGAAGGCATCGGTGCACGTCGCCGACATCCGCGAGCCGGAAGCCGTCAGCGCCCTGTTCGACACGGTTTGGGCCGCGCATGGCCGTATCGACATCCTCGTCAACAGCGCCGGCGGCCAGTTCCCGCAACCCGCGATCGATTTCTCGGTCAAGGGCTGGGACACCGTCATCAATACCAATCTGAACGGCACCTGGTACATGATGCAGGCGGCCGCCCAGCGCTGGCGCGACCACAAGCATCCCGGCAGCATCGTCAACATCGTGGTGGTGACAACGCACGGGCTTTACGGCATCGCGCACACGATCGCGGCGCGGTCCGGCGTCATCGGACTGTCGCGCGCCGTCGCCGTCGAATGGGCGCCGCTGAACATCCGCGTAAACTGCGTGGCGCCCGGCGCGATCGAGACCGGGGGCTGGAACGTCTACACCCCGCAAGCCCGCGCCGCCTACCCGCGCTCCAACCCGATGATGCGCGCGGGCTCGCCCTGGGACATCGCGGAGGCCAGCGTGTATCTCGCGGCGCCTTCCGGCAAATTCATCACCGGAGAAACGCTAACGGTCGATGGCGGCGGGCAGTTGTGGGGCGAGACCTGGACGACAGGGAAGCCGGCGTATTTCGGCAACTAAAGCCATCGTTGAACTGCCGCCGCCGGTCACGCCGTCGTGCCCCGCAAGCTGTCCGCGAGCGCGGAAAGCACATCGGCAAATTTTCTCGCGGTTTCCGGTGCCGGCAGCGGCATTTTGAGGTTTTGCGCACCGGTGTTTGGATCGCGCTCAATCCACGGATGCGCCGCGGCGTCCGGATTGCTGGCAGCCGCCAGCGCGGCAATGAACTGAGCGCCAACCTGCGCCAGGGCCTGCCACGGGTCGGAACTCGTATCGCGCGGTGGCACTGCGGACCCATCGGCCCGAGCCATTGCCGTCGCTCGAGCGTCAACGCTTGGATCCGCACCGGCCGCTTCCACCGATCCCGCGCCACCGGCGGTGAGTTTATTTGTCACTTCCTCTGCCGGCGTCACGGCCTCGCCCTCACCCATATTTCCGGTGACGCTCTCCACCTCCTTCATGAAGCGGCTGAGACGCGAGCCGCCGAGCGAAATCTCACCGCTACCGCCGTCGAGAATTCCGGCCGACAAGGAGCGTTTGAACGCCAGCGTCGAAAGCATCCCCTCCTCGATGGTGCCCTTTGCCACGAAATTGATGACCCGCACCGGTCGCACCTGACCCATGCGATGGATGCGAGCGATACGTTGTTCGAGGACCGCCGGATTCCACGGCAGATCCATGCTCACCAAGGTCGAAGCATGCTGCAGATTGAGACCGGTGCTCCCGGCATCGGTCGACAGAAACACGCGGCAAGCGGGGTCGTCGCGAAACCGCTCGATCAGTGCCGGGCGCTTGTCCGACGGCACACCGCCGTGGAAACTGACGTAGCCGAGCCCCCGCGCTTCGAGGCGGCGGATGACGATGTCATGGGTCCGCGTCCATTGCGAAAACACCACCGCCTTGGCGTCGGGCTCAGCGAATAATTCGTCGAACAGTGCCGCCAATTCGTCCGCCTTGACACCATGGTCGGATTCCTGATCCAGCAGGTAGGTGCTGTTGCACGACATGCGCATGTTCTGCAGGGCACACATCAGCCGCCGCTGATCCTTGTCCGACAGAAACCTGGTCTTGCGCCAGCGCCTGACGATTTTCCCCACCTCGTCGGCGTTTTCCTCATGATATTTCATCTGCGACTCCGTCATCGGCACCAGCAGGTTCTGGTCGGTCCGGCTCGGCAGTTCCCGCAGTACCTCGGATTTGCGGCGGCGAATCAAGATCGGCGCCAGCGTTTGGCCGATCTTCTCCAGCCCGGTATAGCCGGTGACTCGACCGGCTTCGTCCTTGACCTGATGCTCGTGCAGCAGCTTCCAGGTTGGCCCCAGCCGATGCTGATCGACGAACTGAACGATGGAGATCAATTCCTCCAGCTTGTTTTCCAGCGGCGTGCCGGTCAGCACGATCGCATAGGAGCTATCAATCCGCTTCAAGGCGCGCGCCGCAATGGTGTTCCAGTTCTTCACCCGTTGGGCTTCATCGACGATGACCAGTTCGGGCGCCCATGCGGCAATCAGGTCGAGATCGGGTTGGAGTTTCTCGTAGTTCGTGATCTTGCAGAAGTCGTCGTGGGCGTAGTCCTTCTGCCGCTGCGCTCGGCCGCCGTTGATGACGCGTGCAGCATCCTCACCTTGCCGCCCCGAGAAACGCGCAATCTCGCTTTGCCATTGATATTTGAGGGACGTTGGGCAGACCACCAGAACTTTCGAGACGCCAAAATCCCGCGCCAATATTTCTGTCGCGGCGATTGCCTGTATCGTCTTGCCGAGTCCCATATCGTCGCCGATGAGGGCCCGGCCGTTCCGCACTGCGAACAGCGCGCCCTCAGCCTGGTAGGGATAGAGTGGCACCTTCAAAAGAGACCGCAGCTTGGGATCAGTGGCGCCGCGCGGGAACAACTGCTCGAGCTTTGAAGCCCGACGGTCCGCGTCCCGTCTCCCGGCGACGAAATCGAGCGCATCGTCGTACGCGCGCAACTCGTGACCGCTCTTCGACACCATGGTCATGAAGCGGTCCAGTTCGTCAAGGCGATCGTCCGGCAATAGTCCATTGTGCCCGGCGTCGAACAAATCGGCGGCGGCCTCACTCACCTCCGGCGGGCAATCCGTTCCGGCGCGAAAATGCACGCGGCGTTTGCCATCATTACGTAGATATAACTCGGAAAACGCCGGCTGGTAACCGCGCGCGAACGCCGTCCTGGCACCGCGCATTTTTTCCAGTCGCGCAAGCGTGAATTCCAGATGCTTGCAGGTTCCCAACTCGCTGGTGGCATAATCCGGGCATGAACAGAAATTGCCGCCCGGTCCCAAGCCTCGAATCGCCACGCGATAGCTGGACTTCGAAACGGGATTGCTGACCCGAAATTCGGAGAAAAAAGGTTCGCTGCCGAGGTTTTCGAGCCCGAACGCTTGCTCGCGGCCGAACTGGCGGCGCAAGCCGCGTTGCCAAGCCAGCGGCGATAGATCGGCGGGCGCATGGGTGCGGGAGAGCTTCGGTTCCTTCTTCGGCTTGGCAGTGAAATTCAGGTTTCGGCGCGTGGATTTCATGGCAGGACGTCCGTTCGAAAGAGGTTTCGCGGCCAACGAAGATTTCGAACAAGCCGAGTTCGCGGCCCAACGGCTTCATCCTAGAACAATCCGCGCAAGGGTTCGACCGGCCTCATGCTCATATTTGGGGACGTTTAATAACCATCGGTCGAGATAGCCTTGGTCGCTCCCGCTCAATCATTGCTGACGACATATCAAATCCGCTTCTGCAACACCGTCACATGCAGGCGACGGCGGATTTCCATTCCCTGCCGCCGGTAGAGCGCGATCGCGGATGTGTTGTTCGAAAACACATGCAGGAACGGAATCTCTCCGCGCGACACGATCTGGCGGGCAACCGCGCCAAGCAGCATTTGCGCGTAACCGCGGCCGCGGTGATCGGGATGCACGCAGACGGCCGTCATCTCAGTGTAGTTGCCCGGCTTCATTCGCTCGCCCGTCATCGCGACGAGCTGACCATCGATGCGGATGCCGAGAAAAGTACCCAGCTCATGCGTGCGCGCGCTGAAGGGGCCGGGTTTTGTGAGCTCGGTCAACGCGATCATCTCTGGAACATCGTTGACGCCGAGTGTGACGATCTCACCCCCAGGAAGCGAGCTTTCCGCGACCGTTCCAATCATCTGCTCTCCAGTTTCGGCAAGCACAATCTTGAACTCATCGGGCGCAGTCACGGCGTCCGGCGTGAACAACACGGCGATTTCGGATCCGGACAGGATCGCGCCGAGCGCGGCGAAACTCTTTGGCGACATATCCACCATGTCCGCGAACGGCGCGATCGCAGGCGGATAGCGCCGCGCCAGGGCACCGCCTTCCGCCAGCCCCTGTTGCCGGGTCGTCAGCGCGCTCCAGATCGGACGATCAAGCGGATGCACCGGACACGGACGACTTTTACTTGCCACGGGCATGCTGATCGAACGCGCTGAGTACGGCCAGCGTCATGGCCGTAACGCCGGTTTCGATGGTCGGCTTCGGCACCGGCGCGAATAGCGGCGAATGATTGGACGGCAATTCAGGTCCGGTGCCGTTGATTGCCGCGACGAAGCGCTCCGGTTCGTAGACGCCGATGTTGAAAAACATCGACGGCACCCCGGCATTGACGAACTCGGAATAATCCTCGCTCGGCGTGCCCGGCGGCGAGGTCCTGAACTTGTCGCCGAACGCGGCCTTCAGCACCTTTTCGGCGGTCGCAACCACCTGGGGATCGTTCATCACCGCCTTGGCGCCCTCAGTGATCTTGATATCGGGTGCGGGCGCATTCGACATCTCAGCAGCGGCCTTCGCCGTCCGCTCGATCCCTGCCAGCATTTTGGCGCGGACCTCGGGCTTGAAGGTACGGATGGTTCCACGCAGCAGCACGTCGTCGGGAATGATGTTTTCGGCCGTCCCGCCCTGAATGGCACCGATGCTGACCACGCCGAATTCGGTCGGGTCCTTTTCGCGGCTGATCACGCTTTGCACGTCGACGACGAAGCGTGCGGCCATCATGACGGGATCGATGGTCCGCTGCGGCGCCGCGCCGTGGCCGCCGCGGCCGTGGAACATAATTTCGAGGCTGTCGGAATTCGACGAGCCGATGCCGACGCGATAGCTGATGGAGCCGTAGGCGAAGGGCCCGTCATGCAGGGCAAAGCCGAAATCGGGCTTCTTGAATCGCGTGAACAGGCCATCGGCGAGCATCGCCTTGGCGCCCGACACCGTTTCTTCGGCGGGCTGGGCGATGAACATCAGCGTGCCTTGCCACTGGTCTTTCAGGCCGACCAGCGTCTTTGCCGTCCCTACCCAGCTCGCCATGTGGATGTCGTGACCGCAGCTGTGCGCCACAAACGTCTCCCGTCCGTTCCAAACGGTCTTGTCGTGGCTTGCATAGGTAAGACCGGTTTTCTCTTCCATCGGCAGCGCGTCGAGCTCGGTGCGCACCATGATGGTGGGACCGTCGCCATTCCTGTAGATGGCGACCAGCCCGGTCTTGCCGACCTTCTCGGTAACCTCAAAGCCGAGCGCGCGCATTTCAGCGGCGAGTTTTGCGGCGGTCTTGACCTCCTGGAAGGCGATCTCCGGATGCGCATGGATATCCTTGTAGAGGGCATCCAGCCTTGGATAGTCGGCTTCGACCGATTTCTCGATCGTGGCCTTGAGGCGCGCAACGTCCATCTCTGCGTGCGCGGGCAAGAACGTCGCCGCACACAGTGCCGCCGACATCAGGAAAGGCCTGACAAAATGTTTCATGGCAATGACGCTCCCTGTGTGCCCAAATCCGAATTTCACGATCGAACGCGAAATTGCACGAGACGGACAGCTTGAACCCCCGATAGATGGGTGTCTAGCAGCCTGTCGGACTGAGGTGTCGATCTTGGCATGTGCAGACGATGGCGTGCTGCACCTGGGTGACGGACGGATTCAATAGTCCCTGAGGGACGAATGCGACGTCAGCGAGCATTCCGGTGCCGAGCGGAACGCCGCGTAGGGACGGCGGGCGCTTCAAGCGGCCGCCAGGGCGAACATTCGCTTCATATTCCACGCCATGGTGACGAGGCTCCACTCACCTTGCACCTTCTCAAGGCCGCGCAACAGGAACTGGCGGAAGCCCATCACCGATTTGATGATCCCGAACACCGGTTCCGGGGTCTGCTTGCGCAGGGCATAGAGCTTCTTGCCTTCGGGCGTCTGCAGACGGTAGCTCATGGCATCGAGCGCCGTTGGGTTCTGCGGCGCCGGCGGTGCTTTTGCAAAGCGCTCCGACAGGGGCGGATAATGCGATTGCCGGCCCTGCGCGATCATCGGGTCGATCTGCGCCGCCGCGCACAGCATGACGTTGGCTTCACTGAAGTAGCCGGTGTCCGCCAACAAAGTGGTCGGCTTTCCCAGCTCCGCCGGCAAGGCCTCGATCCGCTTCAGCAACGGCTCGATCTGCTGCTTGTCGTTGGGCGCCTGAACCACCTGCGCGGCGATCACCAGGAGGCTGTTCGCCGCCACCACCGCCTGGGCGTTGTAGCACTGCTCGAAGCCACCGCCTGCCACCGGCATGATGCGCGACTCTTCGTCGGTCAGATTGATCTGATCGGTTGGCAGCGCACCTTCGGTAGGGGGCTGGGGCGGCTTGCCTCCGGACTTCTTGCCGGTGGCCTTGGCCTTTGCCGCACGCGCCGCCAGCTTGGCCTCATGCTCGGCCTTCTCCCGTTCATACCGCTCTTTGGCGCGGGCTTCGATCTTGGCGCGGGCCTCGGCAAGCTTCGCCAAGCGCTTCTCGCGGCGTGCCAATTCCTCAGGAATTGACATGCCGTCGGGCACATCCGCTTTGTCCGCGGCTTCCGCCCGCGCCAGCAGATCGGCCACTTCCGCCTTCAATTGCGCCTCAATCTTGCCGGCGTGCTCATACGACAGCGCGCTGTGCCGGCTGGCGTTGGCGTGGATCTTCGTGCCGTCGAGCGCAACGGTGCCGATCTTGAGCATCCCCATCTCGCGCGCCAGCTCCAGCAGCCGCACGAACAGCCCCTCGATCTCCTTGAGAAAGCGCCGCCGAAATGTCGCGATCGTGTCGTGATCGGGATGCTCGTTCGCCGCAATGAAGCGGAACGCCACCGAATCGTACGTCGCCCGCTCCAGCTTCCGGCTCGAGAACACGCCCGTCGCATATCCGTATACGAGCAGACCCAGCAGCAGCGCGGGATGGTACGAAGCCGATCCCGCTCCCCGGTAGCTGTTGCTCATCGCCGAAAGATCCAGCCCATCAATGACCTCGACAACGAAGCGCGCCAAGTGCCTCTCAGGAAGCCACTCGTCCACCGACGGCGGCAGAAGGTATCCGGTCTCGCGATCGATCGTACGGAAATTGCTCAACGGCGCCCCACCCAGTCGAAGAAAGGCCGAATCAATGCATCGATTCTACCTAACCCCGCTCGCTCCGCTAAGTCCGACAGGCTGCTAGAGCATCGGTTCTGATCGAATCAGAACCAATGCGCTGGATTCTTGTTTTGACGCGTTTTCTTCGCGCAAACCGGTATCCACCCCGGATCAAGTCCGGGGCAGGCTTTCGCTCGAAACGCTCTAGCCTGCCGCGCCGTCATCGAGACTAACGATCACGGCGGCATTGGCGATGAGGATGGAATCACTGCCCTGCTCGGCAGGAATCTCCAGTCCGCCCTTCACCGCGGTCACGGTCACCGTGCCGTAAGGCAGCTCTTTCGCGACCGCAGCGGTGTCGACCGCGCTCGGGTCCGGCACGCCGATCGTGACATCGACGAACATGTCCTTTGCGGTCTTGCCCAGCATTCGGAAGAACCCGAGGCTCGAATGGCGGATCGCGTCGGAGACCGCCCGTTTGGCCGCCTTCGTCGCGTCGCGTCCGTGAACATCAACGCCCATGCCCATTTCGGTGATACAGCGCACTCGTGCCATTCGATTTCCTGCTCTGGTTTGGAGCCATGAAGCCAATAGCTTCCGCGAACTCGCAGAGTCAATCCATCGCGACGCATGGCCAGGGCACGCTACATTTCAGCCTGGCGGCATCTTGTCGAATCTTGGCAGGGCCGGATCGAGATGGTCCCAAGCATAACCACGCACGCCGTAGGTCACCATTTGCGGCCTGTATTGGCTGGTATCGTCAAGGCTCGCCGCGTGCACCGTGAAAAGATCAGGCATCGCTGCAAACGTCAGATAGACCGGCGATCCGCAAGGTGGAGCAGAACGCGCGCGTCTTGATTCCGGCTTTGGGTAAAATATCGACTATATGCACTTCTTCCTTCCAGTGTTGATTGCTGCACAAATTTTCAGGACGATCCGATCTTCGATGCTTCCGAATGCTGCAATTTCATGGGATCGGGTTCCGGCGACGGCGTCGAGGCGCGGCCCCTTCGTCGTCTGGAGATCAGCTTCAGCCAGGGCCCCAAATGGAAGGCACTCATCAGCAGGTACATCGGCGCCATTCCGCTCAGCGGCGACGCGGCCGAGCAGAGCATCTCCGGCGGGCCGCTGGCGGGAACACCCGTAAGCAACGCCATGATGGCGAAGGTCGGCGCGGCCGCGAGGCATAGCCAGTCGGCTGCGCGAAGCGCGGCGGCGCGGCCGCTGTCGTGACGGATCACGCCGCTCGCGCGTTCGCCGGCGTAAGCCTCACCCATGATCTCTCTGCGGCAACGTCCCGCGGTTGCGCCAACGACACCCATGATCCACCTCATTGCCTGTCGTATTGATCATGGTGGCGCCACCAGAGGCCCGTCTCGTTGCGCCCCCTCGGGGCGCGGTCGAGCCACTGGTACATGCCCCACAGGCCATCCAGTCCGCGCGCATAGGTGGAATAGGTGTGGTAGACGACGCCGTCCTCATGCGTGAACGCGCTCATGCCCGGTCGCTGACGCATGAACCCGGCGGTGTCGGTTCCGGCCATCGCAGCGAAGGCGACAGGCCCCTCGGCGGCGGCTTCCGGCTTGGCGTCCAGCACACGGCCGCTGCGCTTGTAGTTGTAGTCGATGCCCCCGGCGCGCTGTTGCTGCTCAGTGATCGACACGTTGAAGTCGAAGTTGAACTCGCCGCCCTGCGAAGACGCCCAGGGGAACGTCCACCCCATCCGCCGCTTGAACGCCTGCAATTTTGCCAGCGGCGCCAGCGATACCGCGGAAAGCATGACGTCATGGTTCGCCAAATGGACGGCGAAGCCGTTGAAGCCATCCGCGATCGCCGAGCAGGACGGACACCCCGCCGCATAATCGGGCCCGAACATGAAGTGGTAGACGAGGAGCTGCGAGCGCCCTCTGAACAGGTCCACCAGCGAGGCATCCCCTTCATCAGTCTCGAATCGGTACGTCTTGTCGACGCGCACCCACGGCAACGCCTGACGCCGCCGCGCCAATTCGTCGCTGCGCCGCGTCAGGTCTTTTTCCGCCTCGAGCAGTTCGAGCCGCGCCGTCAGCCATTGTTCACGCGTTCCGGTCGTGTGTATCGTCATTGTTTTCTCCTGTCGTTTGTCGCCCGCAGCGTTCGCGATACGGCTTGCTGGTTGGTGGTCGTGAGATAGATTAGAGCCCGATATCGGAGGGGTGGGAGTGACAAGTGTGTCGGGATTTAGATGGACTCGCTGATTACGGCCGCGGCGCGCGCGCTCGCGGCGGGTGATCCCCTCGGCGCACTGAACCGGGTCGCCCTGCGCGACGACGCGCCGGCGCTGGCACTCCGGGGCATCGCAATGGCGCAGCTCGGCGATTTCGGTCGAGCGAAAACGCTGCTGCACAGTGCGGCGCGCGCCTTCGGTCCGAAGGAGGCGGTGGCCCGCGCGCGCTGCGTCGTTGCGGAAGCCGAGATCGCGCTGGTCTCGCGCGACCTCGGCTGGCCTGCAAAAACGCTCGACGCCGCGCGGATCACGCTCGAAGCGCATGGCGACCGGCTGAATGCCGCGCATGCGCGCTATCTCGAGGTCCGGCGCCTGCTCCTGATCGGCCGCCTCGACGAGGCCGAGCGTATGCTTGCCGGGCTCGACCCTGCGCCCTTCCCGCCCGCGTCGCGGGCCGCCCACGAGCTCGTGGTGGCGGGGATCGCGATGCGACGCCTCCATGCCAAGGCCGCGCGCGCAGCCCTCGCCCGGGCCGAACGCGCGGCGCGCCATGCCGGCATCCCTGCGCTGACCGCAGAGATCGAAAGCGCATCTCTCATGCTGAACACACCGGCGGCACGCCTGATCGCGCGTGGCGAGGAGCGCCCGCTGCTGCTTGACGAGGTCGAAACGTTGCAGGCGTCGAAAGCGCTGGTCGTGGACGCCCTCCGTCATGTCGTGCGTGACCCGCGCGCGGCGGTCTCGCTCGCCAGGCGTCCGGTGTTGTTCGCGCTCGCCCGCGCGCTGGCCGAGGCGTGGCCCAGCGACGTGCCGAGAGATATACTGGTTGCCCGGGCCTTCGGCGGCAAGCACGCCGATGAATCGCATCGCGCCCGGTTGCGGGTCGAGATCGGGCGACTGCGCACATTGCTGCGGACGCTGGCCGGCGTGAACGCGACCAGCCAGGGCTTTGCGCTGACGCCGCGCCGCGCCCGCGAGGTCGTCGTGCTGGCGCGGCCGGTCGACGAGCGGCATGCAGCGGTCCTCGCCTTTCTCGCCGATGGCGAGTCGTGGTCGAGCTCGGCGCTGGCAATGGCGCTCGGCGCCAACCAGCGCACCGTGCAGCGGGCGCTCGACGCGCTTGCGGCAACCAGCAAGGTGCAGTCGTTCGGCCGCGGCCGTGCGCGCCGCTGGATGACCCCGTCGGTGCCGGGATTCGCGACGACCTTGTTACTCCCCGCGCCGCTGCCGAGCGACTAGGATGCGGACATGAGCAGAGCGTTTTCAAGCGAAGTGGGTACCGGTTCGCGTGAAGAAAACGCGTCAAAACCAGGAGTCCGGAGCTTCGGTTCTGATTCAATCAGAACCGAAGCTCTGGGAAGGAACCATGAAAAAATCAGCCGCCGAGATCATTCGTGAGTATGGACCCCTGCCGGGCATCGACCGCATCGGCGGGGTTACGTTTGACGGCCAGCACGTCTGGCTTGCGTGCGGAGACAAGTTGAACGCGCTCGATCCCGCGAGCGGCAAGACGGTGCGCGCGATCGATGTCGCAGCCCATGCGGGAACGGCCTTCGACGGCCGGCATCTGTTCCAGATCGCCGAGGATCGCATCCAGAAGATCGACCCGGACACCGGCCGTGTGCTCTCAACGATCCCAGCGCCCGGCGGCGGCGGAGACTCCGGGCTTGCCTGGGCCGAAGGCACGCTCTGGGTCGGGCAGCATCGGGAGCGCAAGATCCATCAAATCGATCCGCAAACGGGTGCGATCCTGCGCACCATCGAGTCCAACCGCTTCGTCACCGGCGTCACCTGGGTCGACGGCGAACTCTGGCACGCCACCTGGGAAGGAGACGCCTCCGATGTGAGGCGGATCGATCCCGAAACCGGAGAGGTCTTGGAGCGGCTCGAGATGCCGCCCGGCGTCGCCGTGTCCGGCCTCGAGTCCGATGGCGGCGATCAATTCTTCTGCGGCGGCGGGGGGAGCGGAAAGCTGCGAGCTGTCCGCCGGCCGAAGCGAGGCTGAGCGGCCTGCCGGCTCAACTATCCACCGGCTTGTCCGAATCCCCCGAGAGCAGGCGAGGATACAGCGGCTTGAAGGCAAACTTGTCGTCGCCCTTGCCCCGGTCGAAGCGGAGCACGACGTCAAAGCGGTCGCCATCCCACTTGGTGGGCAGCTTGCCTTTGCTGACCGGAATCCGCGGCAGGATGTCGGAAATGATCGCGTTGTGCTCCCAGCACACCAGCGCGACGCCTTTCAGCGCCAGCAGCGCGTTCACCAGGTGTTTTTCGTCACCCTTGCCGAAGCCTTCCTTGGGCGTCAGCTTGAGCCGGGCCGCCAGCGCCGAGATGGTTTCGGCGGGACGACGGCTCGGCCCCTTGTTCGGATCGTTCTTCGCGCCGGGCGTGGCGGCGTAGATCACCTGCGGCGCCGGATAATCCTTGTCGGAAAGCCCGGCGCCAAACAAGGCGGTCCAGGCGCCGGCGCGTTGCCACCCGAGGATCACCAGCGACTCCGTGTCCGAAACGCCATTATCCATTAAGCCCGGCCCGGGCCAGGCCTCACCGGGTTTTTCAGCATGACGAATGATAAAAATCGTGAGTGCGTCCATCTCTGGCCTCATGGAAGTTGTCGTTCTGAAACTTTACCGAAGGATATTCCGTATCGCAACTATAGCGACGCATATCACGACATCTCTACTAAAGAATGTTTGTGTGGTTCTGCCCGTTCTCAAGGCTAACGATCACGACGGTGTGACGGCTTTGATGGGAACATTCAGCGATGGATGCAAGTCCGCATGCGCGCGGCGCGATGCGCCCTCACCCATCCTCAGTTTTTAATCCTCCGGCAGCGTGAAGACCGCACAAGGCGCGGCGATGCCGCGCAAATCGTGCTCACCTAGCGCGATCAGCTTCATGTTCGTCTCGGCTGCGACCGCGCCCGAGATCAGCACGCTGCGGCCAAGCGGCCGGCATAGTCCTTCGAGTCGGCTGACAAGATTGACGGCCGGGCCGATCGCGGTGAAATCCAGCCGGTCGGCGGTGCCGATGTTGCCCCACAGCATCTCGCCGAGGTGCAACGCTGCGCCGAACGGCAGCGGCGGCAGGCCTTGCTGTTGGCGTGCCCTGTCGAGATGTGTCATTCCGGCCTGAGCCGCGCCGACGGCGCTGAGCGCAGCGTCGCAGGCGGCGGAAGGCGATCGCTCGCCGATCGGAAAAATCGCAAGCACGCCGTCGCCGATGAATTTCAGCACCTCGCCACCGAACGCGTGAACGGCGCCGGCGATGCGGTCGAACCAGGCGTCGAGCGCTGTGACCACCGCCTCCGGCGCCATCATCTCGGACAGAGCCGTGAAATCGCGCAGATCACCAAACAGCAGCACCGCGCGGATGGTCTCGCCGGTCTGGCGCCGCAGCCGTCCCCCCAGCACCTGCGCCGCGCTGCGCCGGCCGAGATAAGCCTCGAGCAGCGCTGCGAGGGTCGACCGCGTCGCCAGCACGGCGAGCGGTGCCGCGGCAAAACGCGCCGCCTGGTGCAGCAACGCCGATTCCTGCCCGGTGAGCGGCCGCAAGATCGACCAGCCAAGCTCCGCTCCGTTCGGCGCAGAACCAGCGACATCCTGTTGCACCACCGCGCCACCAAGCCGCGTCAGCCAATCGCGGCCGACATCGTCCTGACCGGACCCGGCCGAGCCCAAAGCCTCGAAGCCCAGCGCCTCGATCACCACGCCGGTCTCCGCCCGCCATAGCCAGGTGCGGCGCGCGATCATTGGATGCGGCGCCGCCAACGTCAGAGCACCGCCGGCGAGCGGCAAATCATCGGCGATCAGCCGTGCGCCGAGCGCGGCCAGGAATTGGTCAGCGCTATCAGCGGTGCTGGCCTCGTCGAGCAGCCACGCAAGGGTGATGGGCAACTTCATGCGGAAACAATGCGGCCGCGGCGGAGACCTGTCACCATGGCATCGTTACCAAACTGGGCTCGTCCGCAGGAATGTGCTTTTATCCGGCACATGCAAGGAGGCTTCCGATGATCGAACCGCTCATCGTCCGGCGCGAGGTCCACATAGCGGCACCGCCAGCGACCGTGTTCGCTTTCCTCACCGATCCCCAGAAAATCCTGCGATGGATGGGCACGGAGGCGACCATGGAACCGCATCCGGGCGGCCTCTACCTCGTCAACGTTACCGGCAAGGACGTCGCCCGCGGCAGGTTCACCGAGGTTATTCCGGTCCACCGCCTCGCCTATAGCTTCGGCTGGGACGAGCGCGACAAAAATGTGCCGCCGGGCTCGAGCCTGATCGAAATCGACCTGATCGATCATGAGGCGAACGGGACGCTGTTGCGCATGACCCATAGCGGCCTGCCAGACGCTGCGAGCTGCGCCAACCATGACAAGGGCTGGACCCACTATTTCGCAAGGCTGGCTCAAGCCGCCTCCGGCGGCGATCCCGGTCCCGACCCCAACCGCAAGGTAGCCTGACCCAGTATTCCGGCTCGCTCGCGAGGCCGACGATGGCCTCCTTGTCGACTTTGTCCGTCTCTCATTCCTCCTCCGCCGTCGCCTCGATCAGAGTGTCGCGGAGCGTAACGATGCTTTTCTGCAGCCGCGCGAATTCGTCCGGCTTGAGCCCGCTCGACTTCACCAGCTTCATGTGCATGCCTTTCTCGCGCAGCCTTCGGCCGGCGTCGGTGAGGCTGACGCGCACCTGCCGCTCGTCTGCGGGATCGCGCTGCCGGCGCAAATAACCCATCGCCTCGAGCTTTTTCAGGACCGGCGTCAGCGTGTTTGATTCCAGGAACATCTTGTCGCCGAGATCGCTCACGGTCTGGCCGTCCTCCTCCCACAACGCCACGATCGCGATCCATTGCGGGTAGGTAAGCCCGAGTTCATCGAGGCCCTGCTTGTAGGCCCGCCCGTAGGCGAGGTTGGCCGAATAGATCGCAAAGCACAGGAAGTCGGCGAGGCGCCGGTCGCCCGCGGCCGGTTTCTGCCTCTGGTTATCCTTTGAATGATCTCCGGGATTGGTCTTCGAACTGGTCTTGGCATTGCTCTTGGGATTGGTCATGGAACCGTCTTTCAGCCGCATGGGGCGCCCCTTTCGACACGAAGATGTGAAGTCTCGCATCCATATATATCGCATCCGTTTAAATCGGAAGGGTTGACATCAGAGGGGCTTGTCATTTTATACATCGCACACGAATAGATCGTATGCGATCGAAGACCAAAAACCGGGCTTGAGCGGGGCTTTACCCCTCTCCCGTTCATCAAGGAGCAGTTCCATGACCACCATCGACAAAGCTCACTCCACCGTCAGGTCCCACACCACGTCATTCAAAGCCATCGCGGTAGCCGCATTGCTGTCGGCCCTGACGGCGACCCCGGGACTCGCCCAGGCCGCCATTCAGGAGCCGGGTGCATTCGCGTTCTTCCATCCCGATCTGGATGTTCTCAACCGCGGCGCACCTACCCCGGCGGCAAGGTTGGCCGCGGAGTTGCCGGTTTCGGCGAGCCATATCTCGAATTTCGCGCGAATGTCAGCGCATACCAGGCACAACTGAACCCCCGCTCGTTCGAGAAAACACCGCGCAGGCTGTGTGCGCGGTCCCCCAGACATCAAGGATAGACCCATGACCAATGCAACCAAGGCCCCGAAAGCACCGGCGGTCGACCTGAAACTCGAGATCGCCGTCATCCCCGTCTCCGACGTCGATCGCGCCAAGGCGTTCTACGCCGGCCTCGGCTGGCGGCTCGACGCCGACTTCGCCGCCGGTGACGATTGGCGCGTGATCCAGTTCACGCCGCCGGGCTCGCCGGCCTCCGTCATCTTCGGCAAGAACGTCACCGCAGCAGTCCCCGGCTCCGCCCAGGGACTCTATCTGATCGTCTCCGACATCGAGGCCGCCCGCAACGAACTGCGCAGCCGCGGTGCTGACGTCGGTGAAATCTTCCACCCCGTCGGCGACAAACACACCGGCACCGACGAGCCCTATCTGTCGGGACGGAACCGGGTCAACGGCCTGGATCCTCACCGTGGCAGCTACCGCTCCTACGCCTCGTTCAGGGATCCCGACGGCAATGGCTGGCTGCTCCAGGAAATCACCACGCGATTGCCTGGACGCGTCGATGCGCACGGCGCCAGTTTCGCCTCGCCGGCTGATCTTGCCGCTGCGCTCCGGCGTGCGGCGGCCGCGCATGGCGAACACGAGAAGCGGACCGACGGACACGATGCAAACTGGCCGGACTGGTACGCCGACTACATCGCCCGCGAGCAGGCCGGCGAGCCACTGCCAGTTTGAGCAGCGGCCGGTTCGTCGCGAATTCACGGGCGCATATCTGAAAGACAACAGGAGGCTCACATGAAGACGATTCGAAGCACGGCTTTGGCGGCGTTGATTGTTGCAAGCGGTCTGACGCTGCCCGCGGCGCAGGCGCAGCAGCCGGGCGTCAAGCGTACCGACCTGCAGCGGCACGATCTCAGCGCCCCCGGACGCGAGGCCGTCCAGGTCCGCGTCGATCTCGCCCCCGGCGTGGCGTTCGGCAATCACACCCATCCGGGCGAAGAGATCATCTATGTCCTCGAAGGCACGCTCGAGTATCAGCTCGAGGACAAGCCGCCTGTGACGCTCAAGGCCGGCGACGTCCTCTTCATTCCCGCCGGAACGGTCCACTCGGCGAAGAACGTCGGCAGCGGCACCGGCAGTGAACTGGCGACCTACATCGTCGAGAAAGGCAAGCCGCTGCTCACACTGGTGAAGTGACGGCTGCTTCAGAAAGTAACAGGGGTCCAGGATGATGACAACGCGAAAGCTCCTCATATTGGGTGTGCTGTTGATCGTCGTGCTCCTTGTCATAGCGCAATTCGGCCCATCGCTGCTGTTTCGATGAAGGAACAATGCCGCGGCCAATTCGGCTCTCGACAAGTTGAAGATATGATTATTGTCATTCCATTGATCGGCGCGGCGTAGCGACTAGCTCAATAGCAATTCCTGTTAAGGAGAAGTCCAATGACCAAGCCAACCGAAGCATACCATCGCTATGAACTGGTCCACGGCGACGATGCCGACTTCGTCGCCTACCAGCGCCATCTCGGCGATGGCGTCTGGCAGACGTTTTCGACCTGGATGATCCCGCACGCGGCCTGTGACTGAGCCAACCAATCCGGTCAACGCGAAGCCGTCTGGCAGGAACTTCACGCCGGCACCGGCTCTGGCTCGGCTTTCGCCGCCGGGAACGGCCTGAAGGTCAATGCGATCACGAAGGCGCCAAGGCCGAACGCCCAGGAGCCGATATAGAGCCAGGCGTAGCTGGCGAAGGTGTCGTAGATCAAACCTCCGGCCAGCGGTCCGGTCGCCATGCCGAGGCTGCCGGCCATGGCGGTGCCGCCGATCACCGTGCCCATCATCCGCAGCGGAAAATTTTCGCGCGCCAGCACTGAATAGAGCGGCATGGTGCCGGCGTAGATGAAGCCAAAGATCGCGGCGACGGCGTAGAACGCGGCAAGCTCGCGCACGAAGACATAGCAGAGCGCGCCGAACGCCTGGGCGAGCAGTCCGAGCACCAGCACGCGCTTGGCGCCGAAGCGGTCGCCGAGCAGGCCGAACGCGATACGGCCGCCCATCCCCGCGAATCCCTCCACGCTGTAGATCGTAACGGCCGATATCAGCGGGATGCCGCAGCTGACGGCATAACTCACGGTATGGATGATCGGACCCGAATGCGTGGCGCAACAGAAGAAGTTCGTCAGCAGCAGGATGATGAACTGCGGTGAGCGCAACGCTTGCCCAAGCGACATCTCGGATTGCGACGCGCTAGCGCCGGCCGGGGCGGAATGCGCAGCTTCAAGCGCCGGCGCGCGGCGAACCAAGAGCGAGACCGGGATCATGATGCAGGCAACGACCGCGGCCACGATCTGCATCGAGGTTCGCCAGTCGTGGTGCGAGACCAGCCAGGCCGCCAGCGGCGACATCGTCATCGGCGCCATGCCCATCCCTGCCGACACCAGCGAGACCGCGAGGCTGCGATGGGTGTCGAACCAGCCGGTGACGGTCGCCATCATCGGCGCGAAGATCGCGGAGATCGAGCCGCCGACCATTAGTCCGAACATGATTTGAAACGAGAGGAGCGACGTCGCCCGGCTGGCCAGCGCCAGGCTTGTCGCCAGCACGACCGACCCGGTCAGAACCACCGGGAGCGGCCCCACCCGGTCGGACAACGTGCCCCAGGCCATGCTGGTGCAGGCCATCGCGAGAAAGCTGATCGTCATCGCGCTGGACACGCCGGTGACCGACCAGCCGGTATCCCGCGCGATCGGTTGCAGGAACACCGGCAGCGAGAACATGCCGCCGATCGCGACACAGCCGAGCAAGCCCCCGGCCGCGACAATCACCCAGCGATAGTGCGAATTGGTCATTCGTGGTCTCCAATGCAGCTCCCTCTGGATGGTAGACGAACGAGACCGGCCGGAACCGACAGGCTGACGGGGGTGCGGTCGATTTTTTTGCGAGGCGGCAGCCCGGCAATTAGCGACCGGCCAGTTGGCATCCCGGCTTCGGTGCAATCTCTTCCAGCGCGCGGACGGTGACGAGGTCGCAGCCCTTCGTCCTGGCGATGAACATGATTATCGTCGCGCGGTAGTGTACGAGCTAGTGACCGGGCCCAGGCAGTGATCGCGAGGGTCATTTCTTGCCTTGTGGATAGATCGTTTCGCCGCGCTTGAGCATCGCGACAAAGGCCTCGATCTTCTTCTTCCGGCCGGCTTCGGTCTTCATGTTATGGGTGCGAAAGGCCAGCGCGAAGCGGTTCTGCGCACTGAGTTTCGCCAGCATTGTCTTTGCCTTGGGTTCGGCATCGATCGCGGCTTGCAGATCGTCCGGGATCTTCATCTCCTTTCCGCCCTTGTAGGCGCGCGCCCAGCGCCCGTCGGACTTGGCCTGATCGACCTCCTTTAGCCCGTGTTCAGTCATCCGGCCTTCCTTGATCAGCCGGGCGACGTTATCGACGTTGATCTGGCTCCAGATGCTTTTGCTGGTGCGCGGCGTGTAGCGCTGGAGAAAGCTCTTGTCGTCGAAACCCTTGCGGAGGCCATCGATCCATCCCCAGCAAAGTATGACGTCGATGGCTTGTTTCGGAGTGATCGATTTGATCCCCGAATCTACCTTGTAGATCTTGATCCAGATCTCACCTTCCCTGTCGTGGTGCTTGCCGAGCCACTTATGGAAGCCCTCGGCGTCACTGAACGTGCGGATATTATCGGGATTGATTTTGACGGGTGCCATCAACAGTCCTGCCCAGTGCGTGTAGCGCTCTGCGGTTAGCGATCAGCCAGTTTGCATCCCGGCTGCGGCGCAATCTCTCCCAGCGCGCGGACGGTGACAAGGTCGCTGCCTTTCGTTTTGGCGATGAACATGTTCATCGTCGCGTGGTGGTCCTGGCCGATGGTCACGGGCCCTGTCGGCGACGGAACGACGAGACCTGCCATGGCGTCGACGACGGCCTCCTTGTCGGCCTTGCCGGCCTTCTCGATCGCCGCCTTGAGCGCGATCAGCGTGTTGTAATGCGTCATGACATAATTCGACACCGCGACGTCGGCGCCGGCCTCGGCGCGGGCCTTGGCGACGAACGCCTTGACGGAAGGCTCGTCGCTGGTCGCGACCGACGGCACCACCGTGACCATGTTCTGGCCCTTGCCGCGGAAAATGCCGAGATCGACTTCCGACAATCCCAGGAATGCGATCGTCGTGTCCTTCAGCAATCCCTGGTCATCCGCCTGCCGGATGAAATCCATGCCGTCGCCCTTCAGCGCGAACAGCAGCACTTTTGCTTTGGACGCCGCCACCTGCGTGATCAGCGGCGTGAAATCGGTCTCGGTCCCCAGCGTATATTTGATACCGACGACCTTGCCGCCGAGTTTCTCAATGAGAGGCTGCGCCAGATCGAACATCTGGTGCGGCCAGATCCGGTCGGCGCCGAGCAGGAAATAGCTGTTGCCGATGGTCTCGTTGACGTAGGGCAGTAATTGGCCCAGTTCCTGGTTCGGAACCGTGCTGAACGCGAAAACATATCGGCTGCATTTGCCGCCTTCGTAGTTGGTGGCGTAGAGCAGCGGCGTCTTCTGGCTCTCGGCGACCGGCACGATCGCATTGAGGTTCCGCGAGGTGATGGGGCCGACGACCGCGACAACGCCGTCGCGCTCGATCAATTCGTGCGTTGCCGCCACAGCGGAGGCCGGCCTGGTCTTGTCGTCGGCATAGATCACCTCGACAGGCCTGCCGAGGATCCCGCCCGCCGCGTTGATGTCCTTCACCGCAAGATCAAGCCCGAGCTTGGCCTGCTGGCCGTAAAGCTCGACGCCACCGGAAAACGGCAGCACCGCGCCGACGCGGATCGGCTCGGCGGCACCGGCGCCGGTTGAAGGGCTGAACCCTGCGCCGCCAACCAGCAGCGCGAAGGTGATGCATTTGATCGACCGCAACTTCATGCGCGTTTTCCCCTCCCCGACTCAGATCGGCCGTGGTGAGCTTACCGCAGCGTCATGGAGATTAGCCGTCGCGTTTGCGGAAGGCAGCCTCGCCGGCGTCCGACACCTTGACCCATTTCGGGTCGGGCGCGGCGTTGGGGACGTAACTGTCGTTCCAATTCCACCATTTGTACGGCCGGGTCTGGGGGTAGCCCTCGGGCGAGTCCTCCCACTCCTCCTGACGCCCGAGCGCCGTCATGTCGAGGTAGCTCCAGACGGTACCCATCGCCTCGTCGCCGCGGCTGTTGATGAAGTAGGTGCGGAACACGCGATCGCCGTCGCGGATGAACGCGTTGTGGCCGTGCCATTCATCCACCCCGAAGTCGGCATCGAAACTGTCGGTGATGGTAACCCACGGAATCTCCCAACCCATCCGCGCTTTCAGGCGCGCGATGTCGGCCTGCGGTGCACGCGAGGCATATAAAAGCGTCGTGTCGCGCGCGTTCAGGTGCGCAAGATGGCCGACCTGGTCGGCCCCGAGCGAACAGCCGATGCAGGCATGCTCCGGCCAGCCGTGCACGCCGGGCTCGAAGAAGGCGCGGTAAACGATCAGCTGACGGCGGCCCTGGAACAGGTCAAGCAGGCTCGCCTTGCCCGCGGGCCCGTCGAACGCATAGGCCTTTTCCACGGCAACCCACGGCATCCGCCGCCGCTCCGCGGCCAGCGCGTCTCGGGCACGTATCATGGCCTTCTCCTTGACGAGAAGTTTTTCGCGCGCAGCCACCCACTCCTGCGGCGACACAATCGGTGGCGTGTTCATGGCTTGCTGTCCGTCCTTCCGGTCTTTCTGTGCTGATGGAATCCTGGTCATTGCAATCTCCTGATTGAAGCCATCTCGCGTGGAACGCGCCACCGTTCACAGCTGATCGCTCGCTGTTGATCGAAACAGTATCGCCGCCGGACCGCAAACGATGGGAGTGACAAATGTGACGCGATTCATGGTTGGCCGCGTTGCCAGGGGAACTCAGCCAGATCCAACATCCCAAGCAGCATGAGGGTATGGCTCCGCATTCTCGCGGCATGAGATGCCCGAGGCTTGCGTAACTTTTCACCCTCAGAGCATGTAGAGGGCGCAGGGAAAGCCGGGTGCGCGCTGCACCCGCGGTCTCGCGTGCATATGTGCATCAAGAATGCGCACACGAGCATACAGGTTCAGCGGAGAGCATCCGGCCTTCCCTGCGCAATGGCTTTACGGCTTACTTCGTGCTCTCCCCGGTGAACGGCTTTCTTGCCACCGTCACCTGCGGTTACTACCGCAAGCTTGACACCAGCACCGCGGCGTCAGGACCACACGACTTCGCCGTACGCGATAGGCCACGCTCGTCAGTCGTAGCTCCCGCGTCCACCGCATCCCACCGCACGTTCGTGACGATCGCGACCCGCCCCTCGTCTGCCGTGAGACACGCGGAGTTATGCCCTTGATTTGCCCGTCGGGGTGAAGCGAAATATTTTTGCACGAGGGGCTGGACAAGGGATTTTGACCATCGGCAAGTGATTTGCCCGTCGGGCAGCCGGGCTATCAAACGCGTAACCACGCATGCGGCACGAATGGCCGCGTTGCCAGGCGTGCGTTCACCGGCATAAGACAACAGATCACATGACCATCCGCCCGATTGTCCGCTATCCCGCCCCCCGGCTCGCGCTCCCGGCGCAGCCCGTGACCGTGTTCGACGAAGCGGTGCGCGATCTGGCGAGAGACCTGCTGGAGACCATGCACGCCGCCCCGGGAATCGGCATCACCGCGCCGCATGTCGGCATCTCCCTGCGGGTGGTGGTGCTCGACCTCGACGCCAACGACGGCGCGCGGACCTATGTCAATCCGGAAATCATCTGGGCCTCGCCCGAAATGATCATGCACCGGGAAGGCAGCGTCTCGATGCCCGGAGTCAATGACGACATCAGGCGTCATGCGCGTGTCCGGATCAGCTATCACGACATCCACGGCAATGCGCAGACCGAGGAATCCGACGGCATGCGCGCCGTTTGCCACCAGCATGAGATCGATCAGCTGAATGGGCTGTTCTGGATCCAGCGGCTGTCCCGCCTCAAGCGCGAGCGGCTGATCAAGCGGTTTGAGAAGGTATCGCGGGGTTGAGATAGATTGGCGGAATACGCTCCACTGTTCCGCCCTATGGCCCTGCCATCGCGGCGAAGATCTCTACAATGGCAGAGTAATCTAAGCTGCGGCCACATCGTCGGCGATGGCCCGAGCCGCTGTGAGCTGAGGACGCACCAGAAAATAGAACGCGGCGATGTGCGTGATCATCAGCACCGGCACAAAGATGATCGGGATCGCGTAAGTGGCGCCCAACTCCCCGGCCTTCGCAGGGAGGTCGACCTGGACCGCGTGGTAATAGTCGAGGATCAGATCGACAAACCCCACCAGATTGAAGGCGACGACGAACAGCCAGAACAGCGGACGGATTCTGACCGTGAGCAGCGCCAGCATGGCCAGCACGCCGGTTGCAAAATCCCAGTAGGCGGCGAACACGGCGAAGCTGGCCGGCAGATCGGGGCTGACCACGCCCGGAAGGAGGAAGACGAGCCCGAAGAATCGGAAGCTGTGCAGCGTAGCGATCGCACGTTGCGCTTCGAAATGGTCCATCGCCTTGAGCCGGGGCCAGATGTACACGCCAAAGCAAAGCAGCCACGCGACATATCCGAGGACGAGATGGGTCTGGAACAGGATTTGCGCAGGCATTTTGGCCTCCTATCAGGTGTTGATTGACGCGGCCTCGAACACCGCGGTCAGAATGCCGAGCCGGCCTTCCATGAGGTTTCGCCCGAGGTTGGCGGAAAGCTGTGCGAAGTCCGGCCCCATCACCACGCCGAGATTTGGCGAAGGCGGCGGCCCCGATGCGCGGAGCTGGACGATCCAGGCCTTGGCCGCCTCGGAGTCGTCCTGCCAGACAAGCGCACGGAAACCGGCCGGTTCGATCGTCTCGCGGGTCACGGCGGCGGTCAGAAGGAAGCTCGTTCCGGGCGTCCGCGCCCACGGCACAGGATAATGCGGCTCACCGCCGTTCGAGACGACGTCGAAGGTCGCGAACCTGCCACCGGTCTTCAGCACGCGACGGATCTCGCGGTAGAGCCGCGCCCGGTCGGAGATGTTCATCGCCACATGCTGCAGCAACACGGCTTCAAAGCGGCCGTCGTCGAACGGAAGCTCCAGCGCGCTGGCGGTCTGGAACGACACCTGCCCGCTCTGTCCCGTGCGCTCGGTCAGATAGCGCGCGGCATCCACGAATGGCTCGGAGAGGTCGACGCCCGTCACCCGGCAGCCATAGGTCGCAGCCAGAAAGCGCGCCGGTCCGCCGACGCCCGAGCCGACATCGAGAACCGACGTGTCGGCGGTGATCCCGGCCAATTTGGCAAGCTCGGCGGTCGCTGCGAGCCCACGGGTGTGAAACTGGTCGAGTGCGCCCAGTTGCCCGGGCGTGAGCCGCTGATCCTCCGGTCCGAGGGCCATGAGCGCCGTCTTCAGCCGCTCGGTCAGGCCGGGGCTGCGATAGTGGTCGCGCACACCATCAAGCACATCGGTCATTGCAAGGTCCTCCAAGGCTTCAGGTGGGTTATTGCGAATATTGGGTCCCGGCATCGCGGTGTCTCTTGAATTGCAGGTCCGATCTACGGCCGCTTCCCGTGAGCGACTATCCGCGATAATGTCGTTGGGCCATGAAGCAGAACTTCACAGTCAGGCAGGGCGCGCTCGATGGCGTGGAAGCGTTCCTCAGCGTTGCCCAGCACCGCAGTTTTCGCAAAGCGGCTGCAGAGCTTGCGGTGACGCCTTCTGCGATCAGCCAGGCCGTACGTACGCTTGAGGCGCGGGTCGGCGCAGCGCTCTTCATACGCACGACTCGCAGTGTCGGGTTGACCGAAGCCGGCGAACGATTTCTGTTACGCGCCAAGCCTGCTTTCGAGGAACTCGTCGCCGCAAGCGAGGTTGCGCGTGACCTTGGACAGCGGCCTGCCGGACTGTTGCGCCTCACGGTGCCGCGGGCGGTGGTGCCGATCCTGCTGGAGCGGCTGATCGCGTCGTTCTGCCAGGCCTATCCCGAAGTCGAGGTGGAGGTCGCCGCAAGCGCGGAGCTGGTCGATATCGCTGCCGGAGGATTTGACGCCGGCATCCGGCAAGGCCAGTTCATCGAGGCCGATATGATCGCGGTGCGTCTGACGCCGTCGCACCCGCTGACCGTGGTCGGTAGCCCCGACTATCTGCGGCGGCGGGGGCGGCCGGAACGCATCGACGATCTGCGCCGCCACGCCTGCCTGCGCATGCGCCGCTCGAACGGGTCGATTGCGCCCTGGTCCTTTGTCAACGGCAACGAGGCCGTCGAAGTCGTCGTTTCCGGACCTTTGATCGCCAACGACATGCCAACAATGCTTGGCGCGGCCGTCGAAGGATTGGGCCTTGCGCAGGTGCCCGAGCCGATCGCTGCCGGCGCGGTCAAAGCAGGAAAACTCGTGCAGGTGCTGGAGCCGTTCGCGCCGATGGCGCCGGGTGTGTTTCTCTACTATCCCAGCCGCCATCAAATGACGCCGAAACTGCGAGCCTTCATCGATCACGTGAAGAGCCGCTCGGGCGCTGCCAGCAAAACCCGAAGTCACATCGATGACAAGCGAACACGCGGGACGAAAATGCGCTGACGTGGGGAGGCGCGGACCGGAATAAATTGAAGACAGCGACCAGGCCATTCCAGTCGACGCAATGCATCGATCGCGCAACCGTTTCCGATTCGAATTTCAAACAGCCTCTCCGTTGTCATCGTCCGCCAACGGGTCGGCCGAATGGCCGCCCGATGACAGGCTCCGGCGGACGATCCAGTATTCCAGAGACGCCGGTGCTTGACCCGAGAGGCCGCGGCGTACTGGATCGCCCGGTCAAGCCGGGCGATGACGGCTGGAGGATGTGCGTCCGCATTCTCGCGGCATGAGATGCCCGAGGCTTGCGCAACTTTTCACCCTCTCACCACGTAGAGGGCGCAGGGAAAGCCGGGTGCGCGCTGCACCCGCGGTCTCGCGTGCATATGTGCATCAAGAATGCGCACACGAGCAAACAGGTTCAGCGGAGAGCATCCGGCCTTCCCTGCGCGATGGTTTTACGGCTTACTTCGTGCTCTCCCCGGTGAACGGCTTTCTTGCCACCGTCGCCTCGCGGATACTTCCGCAAAGCTTGACACCAGCACCGCGGCGTCAGGACCACACGACTTCGCCGTACGCGTCAGCTGCGTTCGTCTTGCGCAACTCACACGTCCACCGCATCCCACCGCAACGTTCGTGACGATCGCGACCCGCCCCTCTCTTGGGTGAGACGCGCGGAGTTATGCCCTTGATTTGCCCGTCGGGGTGAAGCGAAATATTTTTGAAAAAGATGCTATGGGGCAAGCGGCGAGACAGCTGTAAAATCGTCGCTTCGATCAACTTGCAATTGACGGAGCTCCGAATGCAGAAACCCCACGACAACAGTAAAGCCAGTCCCGCCGCCTTCATGCAGGATAACACACTGATCGCGGTCATTGAACTCAGTCTATCAAACTGGCTGGTCGCCGGGCTGATACCTGGTGTTAGCCGGGAACCGCTGAAGAAATTGGAGCCGAACCCGGAAGACCTGCTGAAACTGCTGCATGGCTGGCGGGACGAAGCAATTAAGGCCGGAAGGCCGATCACCCGGATTGCCGTGGCGTACGAGACTGGGCGCGACAGCTTCTGGCTGGCTCGCTGGCTGCGGGAACGCGGCATAGATGCGCATGTCATCCACGCCACCAGCGTGGCCGTATCCCGCGAACATCGGCGAGCTAAAACGGATCGGCTCGATACGGCGATGTTGAAGCGCGGCTTCCTTGGTTGGCTACGTGGTGAGCGTGGCCATTGCACCGTGGCGATTGTCCCGACCATGGAGGAAGAGGATGCCAAACGCCCGCATCGTGAGCGCGAGGGATTGGTCCATGAACAAACCCGCGCGGTCAATCGCATGAAATCAGCCTTGATCCAGTTTGGCGTCCGTAACTTCAATCCCAAGCTACGCAAGGCGACCGTGAAGCTGGAAACTGTTCGCACACCAGAGGGCAAGTCCTTGCCGCCCAACACGATCGCCGCCCTTCGACGGGACATGGAGCGGTTGAAGATCATCAAGGAACAAATCAAGGCAATCGAGCAGGCCCGGCTGCAGCAGTTTGAACAAAAGCCGGAGGCTCTTGCGAACAGGATGGTTTATCTGCTGGTACGGATTTACGGGCTTGGTTGGGAGACGGCCGATCTTTTGGCGCATGAGCTTCTGTCCCGAACATTACGCGACCGCAAAGCTGTAGCCCGTTATGCCGGATTGACCGGCTCACCGGATGAAAGCGGCTCAAAGCGACGAGAAAAGGGCCTTTCCCGCTCGGGCAACGCGCGGGTACGTAAAATCATGATCCAGCTGGCCTGGCGCATGGTGAAGTTCCAGCCCGACAGTGCTCTGGTACAATGGTTCAAACAACGCACCGAGAATGCAAAGGGATCACGCAAGCCGATGATTGTAGCGCTTGCCCGCAAGCTCATCATTGCCCTGTGGCGCTATGCGAATGACGGCGTCATACCGGAAGGCTTCAGGCTGCATTCAGCGGCGTAATCGGCAACAGGAAGGAAGAAGAAATTTTGGCACCTCGGCGCGCATAGCGACGAAACGGCCAAAAAACGATCCGAGGTAGCGGTAGCCCGCCGTCCCCCCATGGTTTCTGCACCGGGAAAAAGAATGGGCTGCTGCTGCTTCGGAGCCTCGCCTTCGATGCGCATAGTTGCATCATGGTTCGGATCCAACGGATCCACCGTATATAAGGATGTGGCGGTCGGTTTTTTACAACCATCGTCAACTTGAAGCGGGCTCCGCCTCGTGTCGCTTTGTTGTCTTTAAGTCAAGTGATCGGCCGCCGCCGCCTGACTCGTGGGGGTCGATCGGCGTCGGCCGATCACCACCAATCGCCAATACGAATGGCACGAAAAAAGGAAGCACCATGAAATTAGCACTTGACTTCAAACGTCCCATATAAGGGGGTAGACAAAGGGATTTTGATGATCGGCAAGTGATTTGCCCGTCGGGCAGCCGGGCTATCAAACGCGTAACCACGCATGCGGCATGAATGGCCGCGTTGCCGGGCGACCAAGTGAGAGACCTGCTGGAGACAATGCACACCGCGCCGGGATCACCGCGATGAGTAGCAAATGATACTCCTTCCGGTCGTGCACGCCCCCACGGCTATTTCAATTGCGTGTTGGCAATCGGCATGATCGAAGCGACGTGCCAGCCATTTGCGTCATGAACGAATGTCTGGCTGATCAGAAACTTGTTGTCCTGCGACGGCTGGCCCGGCAAGCCTCGCGTGAAAACGATGGGGACGAGAATCTGCATCACGTCGTTCGAGATCACGGTGGCATGAAATTGCGACATGTCGGGTTCGAGATGCCACGTGCCTTGGTAATATTCCCTGAAGCGATCGGCTACGGCTTCGCGCCCTCTGGTTTCGACGCCTCGGCCGTACCACAGCATGCCCGGCGAATTCCACAGCATCGCCTTTACCTCGTTCGCGTCATGCGCATTTTGCGCGGCAACGAATTTGGCGAAGAACGCGCGCGCCTCGGTTTCGTCCGTGGCGGCGGAGGCATTGGCGCCGAGCACGGCCATCATGACGACGGCGAGAACCGCGGTCGCGGTCGAAAGCCTTGACGTAGATCGTTCTGACTGACGCACAGCTGACAGTTGGCTGCCCATAACACCGCTCCCATTAATGATAGTCATCATGATCATATTCATGATATACGTCATGTATAAAGTAAAACGGTTTGGAGGCGCGCACGTGAAAGTGAGCAGGGAGCAGGTTGCAGAGCACCGGACACGGATCCTGGACGCCGCCGCGCGGCTGTTCCGGCTGCGCGGCTTCGACGACGTCACCGTGGCGGAAGTGATGAAGGAAGCCGGCCTGACGCACGGCGCTTTTTATGGGCACTTTCAGTCCAAGGAAGCGCTCATCGCGGAAGCGGTTGGGCAAGCCCTGCCCCCGGCTCCCGATAAAACTCGTCCGCGCCGCCCGGCGGCGGATTATGCCGACGGCTATCTCAGCGTCAGGCACCGCGACAACCGGGGCACCTCCTGTCTGTTTTCAAGCCTGGGAACGGAAGCCGCGCGTGGCTCGGCCGATCTCCGGCACAGAATGACGGAGGCCGTCCGCAGCCGGATCGATCACCTCAGCGTTGAGGCGGATGGCGACACACCCAAAGAGAAACGGCGCGCAGGAATCGCCGCCTGGTCAGCCATGGTCGGCGCCATGGTGCTGGCGCGTCTCGTCGACGACGAGCGGCTGTCGAAGGAAATCCTGAAGCAGACACGCGCGTCCCTGCCGTTGAAATAGGTCCTGGAACCTCAGAGCGGACGTCGATCGCGACATGCCGCCCCGCCGGCTGAGCGCTTCGACACCAGACTCCGTATCTCATTGCTTGAAACAATGCTCGCGATGCCATCTCAGGAAATGCGGATGTGGACGATCCGACAGACGCCGCGGCGCAAGCGCGCGGCCGGATTTATTAATTATCGACCGCACTCCTTGCGGATCGTTCGTCTGTCGAGAGATCAATATCTCCAAGTCGTCAGCCAAGCTAATAAGACCACGATCAAACATCCAATGCGCCGTGCCTGAAAGGGCAATCCCGTTGCTGATAATATCTGGCCCGCTCGCTTCGACCGAACGGATGTGCGCCGCAGCGACTTCGGCCCGCCCTCGCCCATTGATGAACTTTAGGCCTGTGATGGCGCAGCGCTCATCATACGCGCGCAGCACAACACGACGGAAGACTCTATCGCGTAAAATCCTCGATACGGTGACGCTAGTACGGTCACGCTGCTGGTCAAATTCAAAAGGCGTCTGCTCCTCGTCAAAACCAGCCGATGACAGGGCGTCGTCGAGCCGGGGCAACAGAGGCACCCTTTCCTCAAAGCCGAGATCGACTATTCTCTTAAAATCGCTGGGAGAGATTGGGCGGACCGCCGATTGAGCGCGTCCGGAAATCCGTCCTTGGTCATTGAGAACCCCTTGCTCTATTGGTCCTGTGGCTCCGTTGAAAGGGACCGGATTAGCAAAATCGAGATAGCTTCCGGGCTCAATCAAAGCGAGATACATTCCGGGAGCGCCAGGATCGGAAATGACTTCACGAACCTTTGCAATTGCAAAGTAGCCTCGCGTCTCCGCGATCTTGCGCGGCTCATAATAGATTATCCAATCCCCGACACAGGCCTCAACGCGACGCAGATACTGGCTGGGAAATTGATATTGTTCAGCTGGACTGTCGTCGTAGATCGAGTCTGAGCGATGAATGAATACCCCAAATCCCATAGCTTTTCAGTACGACCTTTCCCGAAATCTATTTAGTCCTTGCGACAACTCTCCAGAAAATAAAACTTTGGGCGCTTAATTCGCGCAGGCGACTTCGCCCCCTACTCCCACTCAATCGTTTACGGCGACATCTCCGCGTTGATTTACAAGCACAAATTCACAAAGCTGACGGTCAAATCCCGACGGTATATCCGCCCGAATTTTTTGGTCTTGAATTCACAGAAACATTTTTCGCGTTTGGACTATTGGCCACTTCAGCAACTATCGGAGTCAATCGATGAAGTGGCGTGTTGCCGAGCCGAAATGGCCACTGTCTGGGTCATCGCCACTTTCCGTGCGATACCGTCAATGATTGAGACGCGACGATCCGAAGACGGGTCATCGCATTGTCGCGAGGTGAATCAGGACTCTGGAATGCAGATCGGCGTCCAAACCCTACCCAATTCAGGTAGTCGGAGAGAACTACCTGCGTTCCTCCCCGACGGGACTTATCTAAGTTTCAGATCTCGGTCGCGTAATTTTCAGGGCCACTCAGGTTTGAGAGCGCGTGGCGGACGTTCCTGTCGAAACGGACGCAACCTGGCTCTCAGGTGTGGCGGAAACAACGGCTTTTGGTTCACTTGAAAAAGTAAGCCACACGGTCAGCCACTGAAGC
This sequence comes from Bradyrhizobium erythrophlei, assembly GCA_900129675.1. Taxonomy (GTDB): domain Bacteria; phylum Pseudomonadota; class Alphaproteobacteria; order Rhizobiales; family Xanthobacteraceae; genus Bradyrhizobium; species Bradyrhizobium erythrophlei_A. The sequence goes on from FSRD01000001.1 coordinate 8,416,420, forward strand.
GAACAACCAGCATACCATCGCGAGAAGCACCATTGCGAACAGCGGTGCGGCTCGCATAGTTCGATTAACAATCTCAACAGCTAAACGAGTGGAACCTCGCGGTTCGGGGCGGGGTATGTATCCCGAACGCCACCCCATCTGTCGAGCAGCAAAGCACACCTCTTCGGGTGAAAGATAGCCTAGCGACGTGTAGTTCCGAATTTGATCGCCAGAACGGTAGCGTCTAAATTCAGCAATCAACTTCTCTGAAAATCGCGAGGGTGCCCCCACCTCAACGTAATCCGCTCCCACTACATAGATGTCGCGATAACCTAACCACATCGCTGTCAGATCAACGGCGGGCTCCTCTGACCGAAGTGGATGCCGAAGACCCTCCAGGACGATATGCGCCATTTCATGGGCGATAGCCTGAATAACGCTCTCGTATCCACTGCAATCCAGGAACGATTTTCGGATGAAGATAGTGGCAGTAGTCTTCTCGAACTCCCGGCTATTCAACGGAGGCATAGGGACAGGAAGCGACACCCACGCAGGGGCATCCTTCTTCGGCAAACTGGGATCGTCCCCTCTGTTTACAAGGCCCACTCTTAGCCTCAGCTTCAATTTCATGCTGTCGCGCACAAACTTCACAACGCCTGTATAGTCCTGCGCTTCATAGAGCTGGCGCAGTAACGGCGATTGAATTTGCGTTGTCACCTGAGACATCGATGCGCGGAGCACTTCTAGATGCGACCGGATCATCTTATCGCGAAAGGGCTTGACCTCGGCTGCCGTCACTTGCTGCTCCAAACACGGCAGTCAGAAGCAGGGCGAGCAATACTAAAAGCGACTTTCGTCCACTCCGGTGTCTTCGTTTGCTTGTTCTTCTTACGTGCCGATGGTTGCATTTGCGCAAAATCCGATGATTGCCGTGCTGGCGAAAAATTCTGGAAGAGTTTGCGATGAACAGGAAACGTCCTGCGTTCGCAGTACGCCGAAACTACGTAGACCGGCTGAGGCCGAAGAGGATCGGGTTAGGCAATCTCTGGCGCTTCAATCAATACGGGACCGTGGGGAATGAACTCGGTCAGATACCGCTTTGGCTTTTCGGATCCCCGGAGGCTGGAAATCCTGATCGGAGACTCAAGCAGGCGCAGGCTGTCGACTTCCCAAAACAGGATCCAATTCCCTTTGTTATCGAGGGGATACTTCAGAGTACTCTCCGGGCGGTACATCATTCCGTCTTTGTGCGCTCCATTTCTTGCGACTGATGAACCAAGATATCGAGCCGCCCAGGTGACGCTGGGTGGATTGATAGGGCGCACTGGATCGGACGCGTAGATCAAAACATCGCATCTTTCCTCGGAGAGTATGGAATCGAGGCTGTTGAATAGCTCCCAATTTCTACTGCCGAACGCAACCTTGCCTGCTCGTTGCAGTGTTCTTGTGCCCGAAAGCAAATGTTCTTCCGGAACTGAGGCTAGAAGGGCTACCGGCATTGATATGTCCCTCGGCTGGTTATTCCCGGAGAAGCGACCATGCTCTTCCAATTCGTTCGATCTCGCGGCGCACGATCACACAATAGCGCCATCCTCCGCTGGCCTCACCCGGGAGAGAACGAAATCATCACCCGCCTTCTCCGGAAAGGATGCAATCCGGAAGACCTCGAAGCGGACCGGCCGATCCTCCCAGCGCCGCGATGCTGCCAGGTTCAACCTGGCGATGATACCAGGGTGCCGAAGCAGAGGATGAATCGATGGCGCAAGCAATACGGCGCTGATGTCCAGGCAATTAGCGAGCTGGTCCCGCGTGATCGCTGTGTTTCGCTCGCGAGATCCGCCTTCAAATTCGAACCGGCCATTTAGCGCATCGCGCATCACGCTGGAGTAGAATATCAGTTCCGACAGGGCCCCGACCTTGTTGTTTCCCCGCTTTTTCAGTTCGACAAGGACAAGCGTGCGTCCCCTGATTCCCATAAGGTCGATTGCACTCTTTCCGCCCGAGAAAACACGGCTGTCCCTAGAGACGCTTTCATGAAACAGCCCGACGGGCCATTGCCGCATCACCCTGTCGAGGCCCAGTTCGGCCCGGAAGGCCGGCGAGATCTCCAGCGCCATTTCGAGGTCGCGCTCCGAGTGGCTTGCCGGATTTGCTATTATCGCCTCGAAGCGCGTCGCCAGCTCACTGTCAATCAAGTCAGAACGATCGCCTGGTTCATTCAGGAACAGTCGTCCCTTGCTGCTCACGACCGTGGAACGGGTTGCGACAGAGCTGTCGATTGAGATCTCTTCAGGAAACAGTTCGGCGAACCTCGCGAGGCGATACAGAAGCCGTTCAAAATGAAGCAGGCCCTCCCGATCGCCTAGCTCTTCGTCCAGCCGTATGGCGACCCTCTTCACTCCGCAGTGACAAAGCAATGCGAGAGACCAGGCTTCGAACGCTGCGGCGTCACCCTGCATGTTTTCATAAAGGCCCTTGGTCCTGATGGTAAGCGTGACCAGATTCTGGCTTCCCTCGACACCCATCTCGTCCTCGTTCGGAAACCTGCAATTCGAAAAGTCGTCGCTGCGCCGAAGCAGATTTTCCCAGTCGCGATTGCAGAGCATGAAATTAGGCCCTCCCCCTGATTCCGGAATGAACTTGTTTTGCGGATTCTAGACATCGATCCATTCGCCGTCGTCGACCAGCATCACGTTGTCGAATAGCTCAGGAAACCGGAGACGTTCAAAGGTGTGAACCGGAATGAGGCGACTGGGCGAAACGGCCATGGCAAGGCGTTTGAGGTCGCCAGGGCTGGCATGCCCCGAAGTATGGACCACTTCAAAGGGAATATCGCGACGTTCGCAGTCGGCCCGAAGTGCTGCTCCTGGACTACCGTCCCTGAGATACCCATCCCACTGGGACCAGAACAACCTTGCTCCGGCGAGCGCGTTTGCGACGTCGGGATCGCTCATCATCCAGCCGCGAAACAGCATGACCGAACGGGCACCAAACTCCGCCAGCTGTCCTGGCCAGATCCTGAATGCCCGATAGCTGTCCACGAGAGAAGCGATCCCCTTTTGCTTCAATTGCCGGCGCTGCCTTTGCGGGATGAAGACCGCGAGGTTAGGCCAGCCAGCGACGGGCTTCGGAATGCCGTCGGCCCCCGTCGCTTTCAAAACCTCCGCCGCATAAGCGTCGACTATCAGTGTTCGTCCGGTCCGCTTCGCTGCCCTGTAGACAGTCACCACCCTGTCGATGTTTTGCGCCGAGCAGGCGACCAATGCGATTCCCGGCGTCTCTCTGAACCTTTCGACAAATACCTCCTCGAGAGCCTCCTCGCTTGGAAACGCCTCATCCTGCGCCAGGCGGCCGAGGCTTGAGCCTTCCATCAGCATGACATCAATGTCTCGTGGCGGGTTATGGAGGAGAGCCTCAAACAGGCTGGCCTTCCGGCCATGTGCCCTCAGATCTCCGGAATAAAACAGCCGCTTGCCGTCTGCCTCGATTTCGATCGCATAAGCGTCGAACCCGGAATGGTCCACAAGGCGCGGCAGGACGGCGAAGGGGCCTATCTGGATTCGCTGTCCGTGCTCAAGGTGCTGTGCCGCCTTCAGGGCGACCCCGTCAGGAATGAAATCGGCGGCAGCCCGCATGATTCTTTCGGTACCCCTGCCCATCACAAGCGGAATCCGCGGGCTGGCCCTGGGCACGAGCCCCCAGTGATCCCTGTGTCCGTGAGACAGGACGATTGCGAGAAGACCCGAACTGCCGTCCCCAAGCCCGTCGACTCCGGGAAGAGGTGCCGATGCAGGATCCGCAGCGTCCAGGGGCAGGCCCAGGTCGAGCAGGATTCTCGAAGCTGCACTTTCCAGTTCGATGCATGTGCCGCCGATCTCGCGCGTTCCCCGATGAATTCTTATTCGCACCCTATCCCCTTAACGAAACGACGTCCGAGCTCCTGAGCCGCAGGCTCAGGCTCGGCTCGTTAGCCTTGCCCCCGGCCGTCATGCCCCATCCGGGTCAGTAGCGTGACGAGCAGCTCCCATAGATTCAAACGAGGCCCGGAGAAATTTACACTTTATGGAACATTTCGGAAAAATTTCTTTCTGGCTACAGAGTTAGTGCCCGTGCCATTTCTCCCGATGAATGGTGGGCTGGAACAATGGATGATCTGATCACATTTGCAATCGGTGACATCCATGGTTGCTTTGAAAAACTGGCGAAGCTTGTGGCTGCGTGCGCCTCGGCAGGAGCCGGAAGACGCAACCGGTTTGTCTTCATTGGCGATTACGTCGACCGGGGGCCGGACAGCAGCAGGGTGCTGGAGTTTCTGATCAATAGGCAGCTGCGCGAGGAGGACCGCTTCGTCTGCCTGCAGGGAAATCATGATGACATGCTGATGCGGGCCGCCCGCGAAGACCGCACCGACTCTGACCTGATGAACTGGTGGGCAAATGGCGGGGAGCAAACGCTGGACAGTTATGGCGTCAATGATCCCTGTGATCTTCCCGCCAACCATCTGGCCTGGCTCGAATCGCTGCCGCTGACGTTCATCGACCAGCACCGCATTTTCGTGCACGCAGGAATCCGGCCGGGCGTCCCGATCCAGGATCAGACCAAAGAAGACCTGCTGTGGATACGGGAGCCGTTCCTGAGTTCTGAGGTGGACCACGATGCGTTTGTCGTTCACGGGCACACCCCGACGCAATCGAGACTGCCCGAGCTCCGTCCAAATCGTCTTAATCTCGATACGGGAGCCTGCTTCGGCGGCACGTTGACGGCCGCAGTATTTACTGGCGCAGAGCGCCTGCCGGCGTTGTTCATCAACAGCGACGGGCATTCCTGGCAACCCCGGGGCAAGCGGAAATAGCCGATTGAGTGACGTCATAGCCCAACGCTAACGGCACAACCGGGCGGCCGGACTACCGGGAAGCCCGTCGCTCGGCGTGCGTCCAAATCTGACGTATTGGTCTTCTAATCCAAGGCTCCAGATGGAGCTCACAATGACGACCTGGCTTGCAGAATTTCCTGTCCCCTATTCCACCGATAAACCGCCAGGCTTTCTTCTGGAGCCGTTCAGGTGGGCGATACCACGCCTCATAGCCATAGTTCGTGATCAACCTGGATATCTCCCCGATTTGATCGACCTCAGCCATACCCGGATGCATCTGATAGGGGTCGCTCTTGCCCATCTCCAGACCGATCCGGGCACAGACCTAGCGGAGATTCTGTTTCGGGGACCAGCAGAGACCCTTCTGGAATTCAGCGTCGGTCGACAGCCACCGGGCCTCAAGCGCGCGGTACGCATCATGCCGAACTACATGATGGAGGCGGAAAGCTATCGCGCGCTCGTAAGGCTCCTTGATGAGCCGCAAGCAGCGCGGTTCTTTCACCATGCGCCCGAAATCCGCGATTCCACGATCAGGGCAATGAGCGACGTTCCTGTTGAGTTGCGCGCAGCACTATTTTGCCTGCAGGAGAATATCGTGGACATGAGTTCATTTTCCGAGGGATTGCGCCACATCGCGCGTCGCAGTGGCAGGCTCACCTTTGACGGGCTTGTCGCCGAACTCGCCCGCGCCCGTCAGCCGCAGCAGCTCGTGGCAAGGTTAAAGTCCTTTGTTGACACCCTTCCGCTGCCTGATGCCCTGCCCCCGGCCCGCGTGCATCATGCAACGCGCATCGATTCCGGTCGTCAGCTCCGTGAGCTCGGGAAGAAGTGGGGCAACTGTCTGGAGAGCTACGTATGGAATGTTGAGCATGGCCAGTGCGCGATTTATCTGTGGCGACATGGGGGCTTTCAGGCTGCCTGCTCGGTTACCCGATCCGGTCGCCTTGGCTGGTTTCTCGATCAGATCAAGGGGCCTGAGAACGCCGACGTTACACCTACGGAGGAGGAAACTATCCAGACCGCCTTCAGGGCTGCGGGAATTCTCCCCGAATCAGTTATCGGTTCGATCGCACAGATCATGGCACTGGATGGTCTGCCGCGAAGGCGGGGACGACATCTTGCTCGCGTCAGGGGCCTTTCCGTCCGCGATGAAATCACGCTTCCCGATCCTGCGTGAGCCGCCCTCGCGAATCCTGCCCTGCCCTCCTAGTATCCCTCCCGCGGGCTTGGGGAGACCAGAATGCGTTATGAGAAACTGGAGGCACTGCTTCGGGTCGCACTCGACATGCGAGGCAGCGCGGAAGGGATTTCGCTGGACGATATCCAGCGCAGCTACGGGATCAGTCGCCGCACCGCCGAGAGAATGCGCGATGCAATCGAACGCGTATTCCCTCAGATGGAGCAAGCCAATCCAGGAGAGGTCCCCAAGCGCTGGCGAATTCTCTCGGGGCCCATTGCAAATCTCGCGGGCATTTCCAGCGAGGAGCTCGCAGCGCTCTCTACAGCCGCACAGATCGCGAAACGTGACAACATCGCCGATTTACCAGCACGGCTTGAGACGCTTGCCGCAAAGCTCAAGTCACTCGTACGCCCCGAAGTCGCGCGCCGGATCGGTCCGGATCTCGAAGCGCTGACGGAGGCAGAAGGAATTGCCCTGCGGCCTGGTCCCCGACTGACAATCCCCAATGCTCTCCTTGAGGATCTTCGGCACGCTATTCTCGCCTGCAGGAAAATTCGACTTCACTATCGGGCGAGAGGCACAGGCAAATTAAGCCGCCAGCTGGTCTGTCCCTATGGATTTCTCTACGGCAACCGACACTATCTCGTGGCCTACAGTCCGAGCGAAGGCATCAGCGACTATCGGCTGTTCGCACTTGCAAATATTGAGAAGGTCGAAGTGCAGCAGGCGCCGTTTCGGAGACGGAAGGATTTTTCGCTACAAGGTTTCGCGGAACGGTCCTTTGGCGTGTTTCAGGAAGATCCTCTTGATGTAGTGTGGCGTTTCACGCCACAGGCGGCACCGGATGCGCGGCAGTTTCAGTTTCATCCCGGTCAGATCGTTGAAAACGAGCCCGATGGTTCGCTTGTCGTCCGCTTTCGTGCCGGCGGGGCTCTGGAAATGTGCTGGCACCTGTTTACGTGGGGCGATCAGGTACAAGTGGTTGAGCCAAAACGGCTGCGGATGTTGCTCGGACGGGAAATACGCAAGACCGCAAAGAACCTGCCAGGCTGAAGCACGGGCGCCTCAATCCGGATCATTGTCCGGATTGAAAAAACTGGTCCATTCTGACTGTTTGTCTTCGCTTCTGTAGGTGCTCGCGGGGGTCACGATCCGCCTGAACTCCACACTGCGGCGTTCGCAGTATTGCGCGACCTCTTCAATTCTCGGCTTCATGTTCGGAATGCCGTCAAATCCCCTGCGGGTGAAACAGACGCGGCGGAGCGATTGCAGTCCTTCCAGGTCCGGGATCACGTCACGCCAACGGGTGACGCGACCATCAATGTAGGCGTCCGGCCGATCGCACTCGCGACCTTCCTCGACCTCGACCTCGAAAATCAGATCAATAAAATCAATGCGCCTGCGCGACAAGAACTCGAGTTTTTCACCGAGTGGGGCGCGGCGCAGATCCTGCTCTCCGAATGCGCCCGGCAGGAGGCTCCAGAGCTGGTTCCTCGGGCTGCCGTAAAAGAATTCGGCCTTGTTATCTTTGTGCCCCGGATTGAAACGTCCCGAGAATGATCGTTTCGGCAGCCGGATTCAGCCTGTGGTCTGCAAACTTGTGCCGAACGCAAACCTTTTTGTCCTGTTCTGCGCCATGCATAAGCTGGTGGTCCTTTTGATTGTGATTCAGATCGCAGGCATCGGCTGGGTTAAGCAGTGCACCCCACCGCCTCCCTCTGCGATTGCGTCGATTCGCAGAAGAATAACTTCCCGCCCCGGAAATGCTTTCGCAAGGGCTACCCGGGCCAGTTCGTCCCGCTCGGGATCGCCGAACCGTTGACCGATCACCGCGCCGTTGGTGATGTAAACATTCAGATAGGCCGCGGCGAACAGATCGCGGTCACCGTTCCGGTACCGCTTCCGTGGTGGGGCGAGACGCACGACCCGCAGGCTGCGACCGTCAGCGTTCGTCGATTGCTCAAGGACCCGAATGTCGCGCTCGCGCGAGACAGGCATTTCACTGTCCCGATCATCGATACCTTCCACTAGGATGCGGCCTCCAGGTGCCCAGACGACGAAACCATCGACATGACCACTTGTGATCGGCTCGCCAGGGTCGCCCTCAAGCCAGATCACCTTGCGAATGCCCAGCTCCCTGAGCCCCGACGCGATCGCCAGATCGGCGGCAACACCACGTCGCACCGGATTCCGGTTCGGATTTAGCAAGCAGCTTCGCGTCGTGATTACGGTGCCGCAACCATCGAATGCAAATGCGCCACCTTCGGCCACGAATGATACCGTGGTTCTCTGTACGCCAAAGATTTCGGCGGCTGCGGACGTCGCGAGCTGGTCTCCGGCGCGCGCCGGACGATCCGGCGTACCGCCCCACCCGTTAAAATTCCAGTTGATGGCGAGGATCTGGCGGCTTACCCCCCGGCTGTGGATGGCGAAGGTCGGCATGATGTCCCGCATCCAGAAATCATCTACCGGCGCCTCAATGACAGTCACTGGATGGCAATCTGAAAAGCGCCTTCGCGCTTCATGGAACGCGCGGCCAGGCGGCGCCAGCAAACGAACAGGTTCAAAGCGCGCGATCGTACGTACGACTTTCGTCAGGTCCCGCCTTATCCTCGCGGCCTCGCGCGGGCTCCACTCGCGATGAACTGCCCAGGCCATCCAGCAGCAGGCGTGAGGCTCCCACTCGGCCGGAATACGTATTGAAGTCCTGCGGCGGCTGTCCCGTGCCATCTTAAGCCGGTTAAATCCATGGAAGAGGAAAGGCTGCAGAACTTATCCACCGCCGTACGTCAGATCTGGACGCACGACGCCATTCTACCTGAGGCTTTCGGTTGGCAGCGCCTCCATCATCCGGGATAGTAAGCTCGAGAATCCAGATCACCTGCTTGCCGGGTTTTGAGGGCCGTTCGTGAGCATCGCTTTTTCAGCCCGCCGCACGCTTGTCGTTCACACCGTTCTTGCAGCTCACATGGCCAGGGTGACGGCCGCCCGAAATGGCGAAATCGGCCTTCAGATCATGCGCATGGGTCAGTTGGCCGCCCGACTTGCGGGTGGGTTCTTGAGGCCAATCGATATGGATGCCCTGCGGGAGGCCGTTCGAAGCGCATTGCCGGAAATCCCGCTCGGCGAACTCGAGCCAATAAAGAAACTGCCAGGTATGGTCCGGGCAGCTGTTGGCACTCTCGACAGGATCTGGCGGGCGGATATCGATCTGGCGAGCTTCACACACCCGCGCCTGCAGGCATTGTCTGCACTTGAATGCCGGGTGCTGCAGCGACTTCCGCCCTCGATGAGGAAGCCACGGACGCTGGTTGATCTTGCGCTTGTCCGTCTTGTGCATGCACCGGACGTGCTGGGTCCGGTCGAGATTCATGGTCATAGCGAGATGCCGGTCTGCTGGCGTCCGCTGTTAATTGCGCTTGCGGACCGTGTCCCTGTCACATGGGTTGCCGGACCTCGCCCGGTCCCCGACTGGCTGAAAGGCACAAACGTCGACATTCGGCAAAGCGCCAGGTCTGAAGTTGTCCCGGACGTTTATTCCTGCGCTACACCCCAGCATGAGGTTCTGGAGGCGTTTCGATGGATGCGATCCCTTCTGGCTGATGGCAGGGCAAAACCCGAGGACATCGCAATCGCTGCCGCAAGCCCTGGTGACTATGACGACTACGTTTCAGCGCTTTCCCGCGAAGCCAGTATCCCGATTCACTTCGTGCAGGGCGTCAGGGCCATCGCGACGCCCGACGGCCAGACCACCGCTGCGCTGGCGGATGTTCTCATACACGGCATTTCGCAGGCGCGGGTACGCCGCCTGCTGCGCGGTCTGAAAGGGACGGGGCGGATCGCCGCGTTGCCACCGGACTGGGAGCGCGTTCTCCCGGTTGACGCCCCCCTTTCGACCGTCCAGCGATGGAAACAGGCCTTCTCTTCGGTCGAGCCTTCCGCCTGGCCTGACGGGATCGACAGGTCGCGCGTCATCCTGGAAATGCTGGACCTGCTCGAAAAAGGCTGCGCAGGAGCGCGCGAAGCCGGAGAAAGGCTGCTTCCCAAACCGTCGTTAACGCTGTGGCGGCTTGCGCTTGAAGATGGCCCGCCTGAAGCGCTGCCCGTCACGCTTGCGCACCTCCGGATTGCCGACCGGCTCGAGCCAGCCTCACATCCAGTCTGGTGCTCCGCGGTTTCCCTCGCCGCTTCGCCAAGACCGTTCGTGCGTCTGCTTGCGCTCAACTCCGGCAAATGGCCAAGGCGTATTCCGGAAGACCGCCTCATTCCCGATCACATCATTCCGATCGGGGATCTGGACCCTCTACCACTTGCTGACGCCGACCGCCGCGATTTTGCGACCATCATCGCGAGCTCTGCCGAGGCATCCGTCTCTTTCAGCCGCCGGGATGTCGAAGGTCGTCTTCTGGGGCGCTCACCTCTCGTCGGTGACTTCGAGCAGATCTACCTCGGTTATGGCAGGATCCCGGAACACGCCGCGAGTGAGCCGGACCGCCTGATAGCCCGCCCGACTGAATTCCGGGCAATGCCCGTGGCCCGGTCGGGCCTCGCGGCATGGCGGGACTGGTACAAGCCGCAGATCAGCGCACACGACGGCCTTGTCCGCGCAGGGCACCCGAGGCTGGCGAAGGTCTTTCAGCAGCCGTTGTCGGCAACGTCGTTGCGTCTGCTGTTGAGAGACCCGGTCCGGTTCGTCTGGCGATATGCCCTGGGATGGCGGCAGCCGGAGGAAGCCGACGAACCATTCAGCCTTGATCCGCAGGGCTTCGGTGTTCTCGTACATGAAACGCTGCAGGTCGCTGTCACTGCGCTCGAGTTAGGCGGCGGGTTTGCGGCAGCCGGACTCGACGCAATTACGACGGCCATTGGGGACGCAGTACGTGTCACCGCCTCCCGTTGGGAGGCCGGGCAGCCCGTGCCACCTCCGCTCATCTGGCGCAACGCCCTTGATCTGACGCGCAGGATCGCCACGACAGCCCTGACCTGTCATCTCGAGAGCCTGCCGGATCAAAGGAGCTGGACCGAGATTCCGTTCGGATCGGCAGATGGTCGTGGTCGGACCGATCTGCCCTGGGACCCGTCACGGCACGTCGAAATCCCGGGAACGGGAATCAGCATTCAGGGGCAGATCGATCGGCTCGACCTTTCCGGTGACAATCGCAGGGCCAGGGTTATCGACTACAAGACCGGCCGCCTGCACCGAAACATGGCCGACGTCGTGGTCAAGGGTGGCACCGAGTTGCAACGCTGCCTCTATGCCTTTGCGGTCCGCACGCTGCTTGGCCCCAGAGTTGAGGTCCAGGCTGCCTTGCTCTACCCGCGTGCTGCAGAGGGCGAACAGGCGCTGTTTCCGCTGAAGGACACCCGGACGGCGCTGGACACACTTGCATCTGCAATAGCCTGCGCCCGGAAGAGTCTGGAAAGCGGGCGCGCCCTTCCCGGCGTTGACGCCCAGGACGCCTACAACGACTACGCATTCGCCCTGCCGGCCAGTCCAGGGTATCTGGCCCGAAAACGTCCGGCTGCGGACAGGCAGCTCGGGGACGCAACCAGAATCTGGGAGGCCTCGTGATGAAGGCAGATCGTCTCCCGGACATCGCCGCCCGTACAGCCGCCCTCACCCGGATCGACAGCACCCTGCTGATAGAAGCCGGTGCGGGCTCGGGCAAGACGTCGATCATGGCCGGACGAGTAGCCTGCCTGTTTGCCCGGGGTATTAGCCCAAAAAACGTCGCAGCGATCACCTTCACCGAATTCGCCGCCAGCGAACTGCGGATCCGCATAGAGCGTTTCGTCACCTCCCTTTGCGCCGGCAATATCCCGGCCGACATCGAGACCGCGTTTTCCGAAGGAGTGACGGAAACACACCGGCAGCACCTGACCAGCGCCAGGCAATCTCTCGATGAGCTTGTGTGCACGACGATCCACGGATTCGCGCAGGCCCTGATTCAACCCTATCCGGCTGAAGCGGCCATCGATCCCGGCGCCACAATCATTGATCCGACGGAGGGAGACCTCGCCTTCAACGAAATATGCCAGACATGGCTCAGGGAACGTCTTTCCGGCGCGCAGGATGACGATGTGATCGCCAGCCTCGTACTTGCCGACGAGTCCCGTGGCCTCGCGCTGGTTCGCAGCATTGCCGATTTTCTCAGGAAGAACCGCGATGCAACGCCCGCGGCTCATACCTGGTCAGGTTCTCAAGTGCGGAAGCTTTCAGCTGCTGCTGCTGCATTTGAGCAGGAGATCAGGCAGCTTGACTTCCAGGACGACGAGACGAGGCAAGCGTGCTCGGCATTCATCGAGATGGCGCAGGTTCTTGGCGGGCGCGATCTTGGAATGAACAAGCCGGACAGCCGCTCCCTCGTTCAGGCTGCACTCATTTTCCGCGATCTTGCCTGCTTCACACAAACCGGTGCCAGGAGACAGCTGAGGAGAAAGGGAGCGTGGGAGCAGGCCGCGCGCACATCCGGCAGGAGCAAGGGCGAGGGAACCGTCGCCTGGCAGTCCTGCACGGCGAGATACGAGGCGTGCCATGATGCATTCGAAGAGTTGATGGCGCTTGTTGCTGACGAGCTGCTCGTCCGGATTGCCGGAGCGATGGATCGGCTGCTGTCTGACTGGCACGCATACAAGCACGCTACCGCGGTTCTCGACTTCGACGACCTGCTCCACCACGCCCGCGCTCTTCTGGTGAACAACGAAGACGTCAGGAAGGCACTCGCGAGGCGTTATCAGTACGTACTGGTCGACGAATTTCAGGATACCGATCCGTTGCAGATCGACATCCTGTGGCGCCTGTGCGGCGATCCCACAACTGATGAAGATCAGGACCCTCTGACCCGGGTCATTCGCCCCGGCTCGCTCTTTCTCGTCGGCGATCCGAAGCAGGCCATCTACAGATTTCGCGGGGCGGACGTGAACGCCTATGTACGGGCGCGGGAGGCAATCGGCCAATCGTCAACGCTCAACATCGTCGCCAACTTCCGCTCAGTTGAGCCGGTCCTTTCGTTCGTCAACGGTGCGTTCAAGGGCCCGCTTTCGACGGCAGCGGGGCAGCCCGGCTTTACGGCTCTGGCGTCCACTCGTCCCGCAGGCCACAATGCGCTTGCGGTCGCGGCACTCGACGTTGCGGTCGAGGATGGCGAAGAGAGCGCCGAACAGTTGCGTGACGCCGAGGCGGACAGGGTTGCAGAGCTCTGCTCGAGGTTGGTTGGCAATCTGAAGGTGGCGTGCAATGGCGGGTTCAGGCCCTGCCGCTTCGGCGATATCGCGCTGCTCGCCCCGGTTGGAACGGACCTCTGGCGGTTCGAGGAGGCGCTGGAGCAGCGTGGAATTCCCGTATCCACGCAGGCGGGAAAGGGTTTCTTTCGACGACAGGAAATCCAGGACCTGATTGCGCTGACACGCACAATCGCCGATGCCCGCGACACACTTGCCCTCGGTGCGCTCCTGCGCGGTCCGCTGGTCGGGCTGTCCGAGACCGAACTGCTCGACATCGCAAACGGTCTCCCTGTCGATCCCCACCGCCCCGACCGACTCCCGAACCTCGGCCTGTGGTCGGATCTCGACGGCATCAATCACCCCGTCGCGCGCGATGTTATCCGGATTCTGCAATCCTTGGCGCGAAGGGCGCGCTCGACCACTCCGTACGCGCTGCTTTCCGACGCCACAGGTCTTCTTCATATCCGTGGCCAGTTGCGTCACCGTTTCGCTGCCAGCGCCGACCGCGTGCTTTCGAATCTCGACCTCTTCCTCGAGATGTCGCGCGCGTACGATGCGCGTGGACTACGCGCATTCGCAAGGGACATGCGCGCGAACTGGGAGGAACAGATCCTCCAGGTCGAGGGCCGGCCGGATGCTGAAGAACAGTCCGTTGCCCTGATCACCATTCATGCGGCCAAGGGACTCGAATGGCCCGTTGTCATTCCTGTCAATATGACCGGAGCACCCAGGGTAGAGACCGGGCTCATGCACGACCGACAGGCTGGTGTGTTTTCCGCGCCAGTGCTGGGTATCGAACCCGCCGGCTACGCCAAGCTAAAGTCTATGAACGAGCTGGAGTCGGCTCGTGAACGGGTCCGCCTCTGGTATGTCGCCGCGACAAGAGCCCGCGATCTGCTCGTTTTCCCGCGGCATTCAAGTCAACTGCCCGACAGGTCATGGGCGCAACTGGTCGATTTCAAAGTCGCGTCAATGCTGGCGCTGGAGCCCGCCAGTCTCGGCCCGGCAGCAGACACACCGACCGATTCTGGCAAGAACACCCAGACCGCCGAAGCATTTGCCGACCAGGCGAGTAAGATCGCCGAAGCATACAAAAGGATCGTCTGGCTCCGACCGAGCCGTCACGAGCTGGATGAGCCTGAGTATGAACAGATTCAGATATCCGCGGACCCCAAACAGCTCGAAATAATGGACCCTGCGGGCGTTCTTGGCAGCGCCACCAGAGGCACGATCCTGCACAAGCTGATCGAGGAGGTTCTGACAGGAGAGACGCCGGATACTGTGGCAGAACTAGACCGTCGTGCGGTTGAACTCCTGTCCCAGCTGGGCCTCGAGCCGTCGGCTGATCCAGGAAGCGGCATTTCGCCGGCCGAGCTCGCTTTGACGGTTTCCCGCACCTTGCGCCTTCCCGAGATCGCGGCGCTACGAACCGGTCTTGCGCCTGAACTCCCGATATTCGGCCGACATCCGGACAGCGCGCGCGAGGCGCTTGTGTCGGGAGTGGTCGACGCGGCATCCCTCGACGGCAGCGGAAAGGTCGAGGTTGTGGTCGACTGGAAGAGCGACGTCGCCTTCAGTGATGCCGTGCGTCAGTCGTATCTCCCCCAACTCAGGGCTTACCGCACGTACGCGGGCGCCAGCCGCTCGCTGCTGGTCGCGGTGACGCCCGGGATTGTTTTCGATGAATAACGTGCTGATTCCGATCAAACCAAGAGAGACGGTCAAATGTTACTGATGACAGAGAATGAACTTCTTGATCGATTTAACACGCGAATCCAAAGCGCAAATCAGATTGACGTAGCGGTCGCCTGGGCGAACGAATGCAATGCATTGGACGCTTTGAAGACTTTCGCTGCGAGCGGCCGCGTAGTACGAGCCATTGTGGGAATTGCCGGAAACGCGACCCATCCGAATGCACTGCGCACTCTCCAGAAGTGCGCGAAATTGCGCATCCATAACAGCATCGATGGGCTGTTTCACCCCAAGCTCTATATTTTTCACGAGAATGGTACGCGGTACTGCTGGATTGGCAGCGCTAACCTGACTCGAGCCGGTTTCGAACAAAACAGCGAACTTGTTTTTGAGTCCGAAGACGTTGGGGGAGCTGCCCGGGAGTGGTTCGAGACCTGTTGGGGCAGTCTGGCTGACGAGGAGTTCAGCGGCCAGTTACTTGACAATTATGAGCGTAACTGGAAGCCGCCTCAGGCGTGGCCGCGGATCGAACAGGCGTACGATCAACGGCTGGATGGTCGTCGGAAGGGCGAGTTTGCCGAATCTGTTTCCGACTGGGCCTCCTTCATCGTGCAGCTTGCAGAAGCTGAGGTGTACTGGGGCGCAAAGTGGAACAGGGAGTCGCCTATCACTGGCGAGGGAGAGACGTGGCTCGAGACCATAACAGTCGGACAGAGAGTCGTTCGACGAGAGGACTGGAGCACCCTTTCCAGGGAGGATCGCTACGTTCTGCTAGGTCGAGACCCCTACGGCCAATTAGGCTCGATGCGGGGCGCAGGCCTAGCCAACAACATCTTCCGGGTAGACAGCCCCGAAAATGTGCAGATTCGCCGGCAAATCAGAAAGGCGCTTCAACCCTGCATAACCGCGACCGATACCCGCTTCGCTGAAGTCGCGTGCGATTTCATCGAGGAAGTCAGTTCGATCGAGGGTTTCGCGGGAGCCCTTGCGACCAGACTTCTCGCACTCGCCCGTCCCGATCGGGCGGTTTCCGTAAACAGGGGATCGAGCGCAAAATTCGCAACCCTGTCGGGCTTGCCACAAACCAGTCTGGCCAAAGCACCCCGGAATAAGGGGAAGTCCTATCTTGACCTTCTGCACTGGCTTGAGCAGCAGGAATGGTACTCAAACCCACAACCGCAAGGTCCGCGCGAAAAGCTTTACGCGAGCGTGCGAGCAGCGCTTTTTGACGCTCTTGTCTACGAATGGGATGGCTAACATCCGCATCTACCAGGCGTTCGCCTTCATGCAACTCCAGCCGTTCTGCACGCTGCACTACGCCACAATACTCCGTTTGCGAAAGCGCGCTGGAATTCAGTCACCTGGTCGCGCTTAAGTGGAGGCCACAACTCGGTCAGCGCCCGGACATGAGAGGACCAGAGAAAAGGCCTCACCCAAACCACGCCAAACTGCGCGATATCAGCCGGCAGCACTACTCCCACTCAATCGTCCCCGGCGGCTTGCTCGTCACGTCATACACCACCCGGTTAACCCCCTTGACCTCGTTGATGATCCGCGTCGCGGTCTCGCCCAAAAACTTCATGTCGAACGGATAGAAATCCGCGGTCATGCCGTCGGTCGACGTCACCGCGCGTAAGCCCACGACGAAATCATAGGTGCGGCCGTCGCCCATCACGCCGACGGTCTTCACCGGCAGCAGCACGGCAAAGGCCTGCCAGATGGTGTCGTAGAGGCCGGCCTTGCGGATCTGGTCGATATAGACGGCGTCGGCCTTGCGCAGGATGTCGAGCTTTTCTTTTGTGATCTCGCCGGGGCAGCGGATCGCGAGGCCCGGGCCGGGGAATGGATGACGGCCGACGAAGATTTCGGGGAGACCGAGTTCGCGCCCCAGCACGCGGACCTCGTCCTTGAACAATTCGCGCAAGGGCTCGACCAGCTTCATGTTCATGCGCGCCGGAAGCCCGCCGACATTGTGGTGCGACTTGATGGTCACCGACGGGCCGCCGGTAAACGAGACGCTCTCGATCACGTCGGGGTAGAGCGTGCCCTGCGCAAGAAAGTCGGCGCCGCCGATCTTTTTGGCTTCGACATCGAACACGTCGATGAACAGGCGGCCGATGGTCTTGCGCTTCACTTCGGGGTCGGTGACGCCTTCGAGTTCGCCCAAAAATTGCTTCGACGCATCAACGTGGACCAGCGGGATGTTGTAGTGGTGCCGGAACAGGTCGACGACGGTCTTGGCCTCATCCAGCCGCAGCATGCCGTGGTCGACGAACACGCAGGTGAGCTGGTCGCCGATCGCCTCGTGGATCAGCACCGCGGCGACGGCGGAGTCGACGCCACCGGAGAGGCCGCAGATCACCCTGCCCTTGCCGACCTGGCTACGGATCTTTTCGATCGCTTCCTCGCGGAAGGCGCGCATGGTCCAGTCGCCGGTGAGGCCGGCGACCTTGCGGACGAAATTGCGCAGCAGTTTGGCGCCGTCGGGCGTGTGCACCACTTCGGGGTGGAACATCAGGCCGTAGTAGCGGCGCTTCTCGTCCTGGATCACCGCGAACGGCGCGTTCGGCGACACGCCGGCCACCGTAAAGCCGGGCGGCATCTTGGTGATGCGGTCGCCATGGCTCATCCATACCTGATGGCGTTCGCCCATGCCCCAGGCGGATTCGAACAGCTTGCTCTGGGCCTTGACCTCGACGTCGGCGCGGCCGAATTCGCGGTGGTGGCCGCCCTCGACCTCGCCGCCGAGCTGGGCGGCCATGGTCATCTGGCCGTAGCAGATGCCGAGCACGGGAACGCCGGAATCGAAGATTGCTTGCGGCGCACGCGGCGAGCCCGCCTCATGCACCGACTCAGGCCCGCCGGAGAGGATCACCGCTTTCGGCTTCATCTCCTTGAAGGCCGCTTCGGCCTTCTGGAACGGCACGATCTCGGAATAGACGCCCTCCTCGCGCACCCGGCGCGCGATCAGTTGCGTCACCT
Organism: Bradyrhizobium erythrophlei; assembly: GCA_900129675.1. Lineage (GTDB taxonomy): Bacteria > Pseudomonadota > Alphaproteobacteria > Rhizobiales > Xanthobacteraceae > Bradyrhizobium > Bradyrhizobium erythrophlei_A. The sequence continues at coordinate 8,434,350 of FSRD01000001.1, forward strand.
GACTGCCGAAATCGACGATCAGAATCTTGTCATGCGCCGAGGCCACTGTTGGCGTCGACTCGCGGGCGGGCGTGGCTGCTGTCATGGCAAGCAGATACGCGACGGGGGGCTGGCTCGCAACCGCGGCAAAGCACTGGCCCACATGCTTCTGCGGGCATGGACATGACGTATTTAGGTCAGTATCATTGACCTAACTTTGACGTCATTGCGAGCGCAGCGAAGCAATCCATCTTCCGGCAAGAAGAAAGAATGGATTGCTTCGCCGCGTTGCTCCTCGCAATGACGTTGATGGAGTCGGATTCTCAAGCCGGGCTATCTGGCCGATCACTGGTGCGACCGCAGCCACGTGCTGTACGTCGTCGAAGGCTTGACACCGAGTTGCGCGACGGCCGGACGTTCAAGCTGTTGCCGGGCATGAGCTACCAGGTCTCGGACCTCGAAGATGCCGCGCATCGCTCGTCTACCAAAACCGGCGCGAAGATTTTTATCGTGGATTGATGGGCAGACCCACGCTCTCACCACGTCATTGCGAGCGCAGCGAAGCAATCCATCTCGCGGCAAAAAGTGCTTCGTCGCTTTGCTCCTCGCAATGACGTTGATGGAGTCGTAGTGTGGGCAAAGCGCAGTGCCCACCATAAGAGTCACGCGGTCGATAGATGGTGGGCACGGCGCAAGAGCGCCTTTGCCCACCCTTCTGTAACGGGCCTCGATTAGTCAATCCCTTTTGCGTTATCCGCTCGCGGGGTCTCGCTTCTGTACGGGGTCGGCGCATGGCCGCCACCTGATGGGGTTACCAATCTACGTTCGCGTGCTCTCAGGAAGCTACCTGGTGGGCAACGGTCTGACCTGATCCATCGTCCCGGCGAAGGGACTTCGCTTCGAGAAGGCCTGGTGTCGTGACCCGCCCGAAAACTGTTGCGCCTCTCCCTGTTAGGCTGCTGTTGCAGCGGCGTTGAAGGGTGTTCCGTCGGCGAGCATGCGGTGCATGATCACCGCGAGCCTGCGCGCCAGCGCCACCTTGGCTTTGCTCATGCCGGCGCGCCTGGCGATCCGCATCGCCCAGCTCTTCAGTTGCGAACAGCCCTTGAGCGGCTTGGTCAGCATGATGTGGGCCGCCTCGTAGAGCGCGGTGCGCACCGAGCTATCGCCGATCTTGCTGATCCGGCCGGTGTAGTCGGTCTCGCCGGATTGATGCTTCTTCGGGGTCAACCCGAAATGGGCTCCTGCCTGCTTCGACGATTTGAACCGGGTCGGATCATCGATCGCGCTGGCATAGGTCAGCGCCACGATCGGGCCGACCGCCGGCGTCGACATCAAAAGCCGTGCCCGCGTGTCGGAGCGCGCCATCTTGCGCACCTGCTTCTCGAAAGCTGCAAACTCCTTCCGCAGCACCGCGCGAACCGCCAACAGCGCATTGGCGATCACCTGGAGGTGCGGATGGCCCACCACAAGCTCCTCGATCCGTCCCGCGAACTCACGCTCCGTGGTCTTGCCTACCTTGAGACCAAAGCCGCGCAGGATCCCGCGCAGGCTGTTCTCCACGTCGTGAAGCTTCGATTGCACCAGCTTCCGCGCCGTCAGCAGCGTTCGGGTCTCTTGCGCGCTGATCGATTTGCAGTGTACCGGCCGGAACCAGCCCAGCCGCATCAGTTGCGCAATCCCGCGCGCATCGTTGCGATCCGACTTCACCGGCATCGCCTCGAACGCCTTCCGCACGTGCCGCGTCTCCAGCAGTTCCACCGCCAGCCCCGCTTCCCGCATCGCCGCAAAAAGCCACTGCGACAAGGGGCCGGCCTCCAGCCCGATCCGCTCAAGGCCGAAGCCGAGCGAAGCGAACCAGGCGATCAGTGCCTCCGGCTCGCTGGCTACCCTGGCCTCGCGCAAAATCTTGCCGTTGGCGTCAACAACACACACGCTCGAGCATTCCAATGACACGTCGATTCCAGCATAATGGTCCATGGTCGTCTCTCCTCGATGTTTGGAGCGAGGCTCATCCCTCGACTCCGTCACACCATCAATGTGAGGGACGACCGCCCGCCCTCCAAGCAAGCCGCGCGCAGCGCGCTACCCAATAGCGCCGTAGCAAGCGCGGCTTGCTTGGAGGGCAGACCGGGGCCCGTTACCCCATCTACGACTTCACGCCTTCTTCAGCACCGAGACAAAAAACCCATCCGTCCCGGTGCGGCGCGGGGTCATCAGCCAGCCTTCCGGCGACTGCAGCGCCGCCTTGGCAAAATCTTCCGCCTTGTCCCACAGCACTGCCGCGGTCTGCTCCGGCGGCACCACCGAAAATTCCGGGTGGCGCGCGAGAAATGCCCGGATCTGGTCGCCGTTTTCCGGCGGCAGTACCGAACAGGTGATGTAGGCGACCCGCCCGCCCGGCTTGACCAGCGGGGCGGCGCGATCGAGCACTTCGATTTGGTCCTTCAGCCGCACTTCCAGTGCGCCCGGGCGCATTCGCCATTTGGCGTCGGGGTTGCGCCGCCATGTCCCCGTCCCCGTGCAGGGCGCGTCGATCAGCACCAGGTCGGCGGAAGCATGGATATCAACGAGCGTGTCGTTCGGCCCCTTCGGCGTGCGGACATCGGCGTTGTGGACGCCGGCGCGCGACAGCCGTTCATAGATCGGCGCCAGCTGCCGCTTGTCGAGGTCGGTCGCGATCAGGCGGCCCTTGCCCTGCATCATCGCCGCCAATGCCAGCGTCTTGCCGCCGGCGCCGGCGCAGAGATCGATCACCTGCTCGCCGGGCTTTGCCGCCGACAATAATGCTGCGAGCTGCGAGCCCTCGTCCTGCACCTCGATGGCGCCCTTGATGAAATCCTCCTCGGCATGGACGCCGGGATTGCGCGCGTCGGCGCCGAGTTCGATGCGCAAGCCGATCGGCGACCACGGCGTTTCCCGGGCGCCGAGATGCTTGAGCCGCGGCAGCAGTTTTTCGCGCGTAGCCTTCAGCGTGTTGACGCGCAGATCGAGCGGCGCCCGGCTCGCCATCGCGGTCGCCTCGGCGACGCGATCGTCGCCGAACACCTGCGCGAGATAGGGATCGAGCCATTCCGGATAATCGCCGGCGATGTGGGCCGGCGCGCCCTTCAGCGATCGCGAGGTCAGCGCCGCGCGCTCGGCCTCGCTCAACGGCTCCGGCGCAAAACGTCCGCCGTCGCAGAGCGCGGCGATGGCATCGACGTCCATGCCGCGCTCGAGCTTGAGCATGCCGAGCGCACGGGCGCGCGGCGTGTCGGCGTCCATCAGCCACGCGCTCGAGGCGCGCCGGCGCAGCACGTCCCAGAGCAGGCCGGAGATCGCGGCGCGGTCGCCGGAGCCGGCATAGCGGTGCGCGGTGCCCCATTCCTTCAGCGCTTTCGCCGCGGGAACGCGCTGGGCGTCGATGGTTTCGATCAGTTCAATGGCTGCGGACAGCCGGGCAGCTGGAGTCATCTAGGGCTTTCGGTTGGACTTCTGTCTGAGCATGATCTCTTCGGAAAACCGATACCCACTTTTCCGGATCATGTTCGTGCGCGCTTTAGATCAACAGCAAAATCTTCAGCGCGAAATAGATCCACATCGCGAGCAGCACCAGCACGCCGGCGAACCAGGCGAGCGAGCGTGTGCGGACATCGTTCGAGGTCACGAAAATGCCGGCATGGGCAAAGCGCGTCACCACGAATACCCACGACATCAGCACGATGAAGAGATCGGCGTGGCGCAGCGGCAGCGCCAGCGCGATAAGGGCATAAAACAGCAGCGGAACCTCGAACTGGTTCCTGAAGCAATTGGCGATCTGGGTGGCGCGTTCCGGCCAGTTCGGCTGCCCGAGCGCAATGTCCTTGAGGCTGATTTCCCGGCCCGTGATCGCGCGGGAGCGCGCCGACGCCATCCAGAGCAGCAGGGCGAAGGTGAGCCCGACCAGCACGAAGACCGGCAGCAAAACCATTTGAACCGACATGAGAATCTCCCCCAAGGTGAAGCGCGAGGTTTAAGCAATAGCGGCCGCGCATCCCCCTGACAATGAACCCGGTCCGGCCGGCTTGAACCACAACCCGCGCTCCGGTGAGTTCCAGTGATTTCAGCTTTGACGCGACCCCACGAGATTGCGCGATGAACTTCACCTCCCCGATCCTGGCCGGCGCGGCCCATATCGCCGAATTGCCCGGCGATTCCGTGACCGGGCCGGCCGCGGCCAACGACGCCTTTGCGATCCGCTATCGCGTGCTCTGAACGTCGACGCGCCGGCTGCGGCTTCTCGATTCGAACAATTTTTCAAACAACCCTTCAAACAACCTTCACTGCAATTCCGATCGCGCCGGCAATGACGGCTGGAATTTCATCAATCCGTCGCCGACAAATATATAATCGGCACCGGAAGGAATAATGCATGCCCGAATTCCGCCTGACCCAGATTTCCGACACCCATCTCGCCCGCCGCCTGACAACCCTGACCGAAAACTTTCACCGCGTCAGCGAACATATCAACGCGACGCGGCCCGATCTCGTCGTCAATTCAGGCGATCTCGCGTTCGACGCCCCGACCCATCCCGACGATCTCGAATTCGCCAGGACGTTGCACGCAGCACTGCCCGTGCCGTGCCGCCATTTGCCGGGCAATCACGACATCGGCGACAACCCGACGGCGGTGGGGCCTGTTCCCACCCACCCGACGACGGAACAACGCCTGCAGGCCTTTCGTTCGGTCATCGGCGAGGACCGCTGGCGCTTCGAGGAGGCCGGCTGGTGCTTCATCGGGCTCAATTCGCTGGTCATGAACACCGGGCTCGATAGCGAGGCCGAGCAGTTCGACTGGCTGGCCTCGCGGCTCGCGCACGTCAACGGCAAGCCGGTGGCGCTGTTCGTGCACAAGCCGCTTTTTCTCAACACGCCCGGCGATCCCGAACTTGCCGAGTCGGCGATACGCTACGTTCCCGAGCCCGCGCGCCGGCGGCTGATCAATATGCTCGGCAAGGTCGATCTGCGGCTGGTCGCCTCGGGCCACGTCCATCAGCGCCGCGATTTCACTTTTCGCCATGTCCGCCATGTCTGGGCGCCGTCCGCCGGTTTTGTCATCTCAGATGCGAAGCAGGAACTGATCGGCATCAAGCAAACCGGGTTGGTGGAATACCGCTTTGCGCCCGACAGCTTTGAGGTGCGTTACGTCAGAGCGCCCGGCCAGGTCGATATCGATCTGGAGTCCTTGTTGAAGCGATAGGCGCCGCTTACGCCTTGTCCGGCCCAACGCGCACCAGCTGCTTGCCGAAATTGGCGCCCTTCAGCAGGCCCATGAAGGCGGCCGGCGCGCTGTCGAGGCCTTCGGTGACGAATTCCTTGTGCTTGACCTTGCCCTCGCGCACCCAGGTCGACATGTCGCGCAGGAAGTCGCCGTGACGCGCGGCAAAATCGCTGACGATGAAGCCGCGGATGGTGAGCCGCTTGGTCAGCACGTTGCGCATCATCGCCGAGGCCCATTTCGGCGCTGATGCCTCGGTGTCGTTGTAGTGCGCGATCAGGCCGCAAACGGGCACGCGCGCGAATGCGTTGAGCAGCGGGAACACCGCCTCGAACACCGCGCCGCCGACGTTCTCGAAATAGACGTCGATGCCTTTCGGGCAGGCCTCTTTCAGCTTCGCCGCAAGCTGCGGGTCGCGGTGATCGAGGCAATCGTCAAAGCCGAGTTCTTGTCTGACGTAGTCGCATTTGTCCTTGCCGCCGGCGATGCCGACCGCGCGAGCGCCCTTGATCTGCGCGATCTGTCCTACCGCCGAGCCGACCGCGCCGGAGGCGGCCGCGACCACCACGGTCTCGCCGGCCTGCGGCTTGCCGATATCGAGCAGGCCGGTATAGGCGGTCATGCCGGGCATGCCGAGCACGCCGACCGCGGTCGAGATCGGCGCGATCTTCGGATCGATCTTTGCCAGCCCCTTGCCGTCGGAGATGGCATGGGTCTGCCAGCCGGCGCGCGACAGCACGATGTCGCCCTTGGCAAAACCGGGATTGTTGGATGCCGCGACCTCGCTGACCGTGCCGCCCTCCATCACGCCGCCGATCGGCACCGGCGCCGCATAGGACGGCCCGTCGCTCATGCGTCCGCGCATATAGGGATCGAGCGACAGCCAGATGGTGCGCAACAGCACCTCGTCCGGACCGGGCGTGGGAGCGGTGTATTCCTCAAGGCGGAAATCGGAAGCCTTGGGCTCGCCGACGGGGCGAGCGGCGAGAACGACGCGTTTGGCTTGCTGCGACATGATTGTTTCCTCCGGTTTATTGTTATTTCGTCATTGCGAGCGTAGCGAAGCAATCCATAGCTCCGCAAGGGAGAGATGGATTGCTTCGCTACGCTCGCAATGACGATCTCTAGTCAGACCGCGATTTTGGCGAGTGCCGCTTCGAACGCGGCAGCGGCGCTCGGCAGATCCGTGAAGGCAAGCCCGCCATCCGCGGTCTGCTTCTGCGCTTCGGTCGCGGTGGGACGAATCTCCGCGATCGGCTTTCCGCCGTCGAGCAGAGTCAGCGGCGCGATCACGTGAAACTCGTGGGCCTCGACCGGCTGGTCCTTCAAGAGAAAGACGCCGAGCGAGACGATATCCTTGCCGCGCCGGTATGAAATATAGCGGTCGACCGCTACCGAACCGTCGCGCTGCATGCCGCCCAGTTTCGCGTAGCCTTTGGAATCCAGCAGTTTGTGGGCCTTGAAGCCCTTGACGCCCGCGGATCTTGCTTTCGCGGTCTCCTCCGACAGATCGTATTTGGCGGCCATCGCCTTGCCGATTTCGGCAAGTTGCTCCGACATGGCGTGCTCGAGCTCTTTCACCTCGGTACGCGGCTTCGATGGGTTGCGCGGCCTGGACGTATCGCGCTTCTCCATCTCGGCCTTGCATCGCGCGACGATCTCGGCGGCGGATTTCCGCTCGGCATTGGCGAGCAGGTTTTTCAAATCCTGTTTTGAAAGCGCGGCAATTCGTTCGTCCGACCAATCGACCATTCAACTAGACCCCACCCGGATAATTCGGGGCTTCGCGCGTGATGGTGACGTCGTGGACGTGGCTCTCGCGCAAGCCGGCGCCGGTGATGCGCACGAACTGCGCCTTGTCGTGGAATTCGGCGAGGTTTCGCGCCCCGACATAGCCCATCGCGGCGCGCAGGCCGCCGGCGAGCTGATGCATGACATTGCCGACCGGGCCCTTGTACGGCACCTGGCCCTCGATGCCCTCCGGCACCAGTTTCAGCGTGTCCTTGATGTCCTGCTGGAAATAGCGGTCGGCCGAGCCGCGCGCCATAGCGCCGACCGAACCCATGCCGCGATAGGCCTTGTAGGAGCGGCCCTGCCAAAGAAACACTTCGCCCGGCGTCTCGTCGGTTCCGGCCAACAGCGAGCCGACCATCGCGATATCGGCGCCGGCGGCGAGCGCTTTTGCAAGGTCGCCGGAATATTTGATGCCGCCGTCGGCGATCACGGAGATATCGGCTTTCTTCGCGGCTTCCACCGCATCCATGATCGCGGTGAGCTGCGGCACGCCGACGCCGGCGACGATGCGCGTGGTGCAGATCGAGCCCGGCCCGATACCGACCTTGATCGCATCCGCGCCCGCATCGATCAGCGCCTGCGCGCCCTCTTTGGTTGCGATATTGCCGGCGATGACCTGCACGGCGTTGGACAGCCGCTTGATGCGATTGACCGCCTCCAGCACGCGCGAGGAATGGCCGTGCGCGGTATCGACCACGATCAAATCGACGCCGGCATCGATCAGCCGTTCGGTACGCTCGTAGCCGCCCTCGCCGACGGTGGTCGCCGCGGCCACGCGCAAGCGGCCTTGTGCGTCCTTGCAGGCCAGCGGATGGGCGACCGCCTTTTCCATGTCCTTGACGGTGATCAGGCCGACGCAGCGATATTGATCGTCGACGACCAGCAGTTTTTCGATGCGGTGCTTGTGCAGCATCCGCTTCGCCTCGTCCTGGCTGACGCCTTCGCGCACCGTGACCAGATTTTCGTGCGTCATGAGCTCGGAAATCTTCTGGCGCGGGTCGGTCGCGAAGCGCACGTCGCGGTTGGTGAGGATGCCGACCAGTTTTCCGGGCACACCCTTGGTCGCGCCCGTCACCACGGGAATGCCGGAGAATCCGTGGTCGTTCATCAGCGCCATCGCGTCCGACAACATGGCGTCGGGACCGATGGTCAACGGATTGACCACCATGCCGGATTCGTACTTCTTGACCTGCCGCACCTGGGCGGCCTGGCCGTCGACATCGAAATTGCGATGGATGACGCCGACGCCGCCGGCCTGCGCCATCGCGATCGCCATGCGCGCTTCGGTCACCGTGTCCATCGCCGAGGCGATGATCGGGATATTGAGCGGTATCGCGCGGGTGACGTGGGAGCGGATATCGGCCTCGGAGGGCAGGATGTCCGAGAGACCGGGTTTTAGAAGCACATCGTCGAACGTATAGGCTTCGCGGATTGCCTGAAGTCCCTGCGCCATTGCCAACTCCTTTTGGCGGCCATCCGCCGCGATATGACTTACGGATGAACGTCGCCTTCGGCGATGCTACCGGCATCGCCGTCGAATCGAAGCCCATCGGTGGGGTTGACGGCGGTCGATAGCATGGCGGGACGCCGAATCAAAGCGTTTGCCAGCCATGCACAGGCTTTTTGCGAATCCGGCCGTCTTGGAGGCTCAGCGAGGATAACCCGGTTTTCGCAGCGCTAGCGAGGATAACCCCGCGGCTGGCCGTGCCGGCGGATCGCCTCCACCACCTCCCGGTGCCGGCGGTCTTCCCGCTTCATGTGGACCGCGATCACCGCGTGCGCCGAGGGCACCAGCAGCAGGACGTGGAAAACCAGCCCGAAAAGCGCGCAAAACACCATCAGGACCAGGTTGAAGATCGCCGAAAAGGGCTGCCCGTTCAGGAGCAGCCCGAGCGGCGGCAGCAAAGCGGCCAGCACGTAGATCATCGCAAGCCTCTCGTTATCGCAAGATTCGGGCACCCGGCACGGTGCATACCAGCGTCACGCAGGATTTAGGTGGTCCTCCACCTCAAACAATAGCGGAACCCACCTCTGCCACGGCAAAAACGCGGCGGGCGTCGTGAGCGGTACGATCCTAATCGATCAGAAGATCGATCGGCACGCCCAGCGCGCGGGCGAATTTCTTCTGCAATTCGGCGGGTCCCTTGCGCCGGCCAGTCTCGATCTCGGACAGATAGTTCTGGCTGATGCCAACCGCCACAGCCAGCTCGCCCTGAATCATGTCGCGCCATTCGCGGATGACCCGCACCGCGTTTTCGCCGTTTGCCAGGCGATCAGCCACGGCCTTTGGCAGCACGACTTCGCGGCCTTCCTTGAGGGCGCGCGCGGAATTGCGGACGATCCGGCTCGCGGCGGCGTCTTCCTGTGCCTCGGCGGCAAGGGCAACCAACCGGTCATACTCGTTGCGCGGCAGCACGGCGAGATCGTCACCACCGGGCGTGTGGATGAACTGGACATTGCTTTTTGCGGAACCGGCTTTTGCCATAGTGTCCTCTCAGTCGTAAATCTCGCGGCCGTGCCCGACCGCGTGAACCGTTATGGTATTGGCTTTCATCGTGAACAAGACGCGCCAGTCGCCGGATCGCAACCGCATTCCGGCGGCGCCTTTGAGCGCTTTCACATCGCCGATCCCGGTTTCCGCGAATGCCGTTAATTTGAGATCGATCTGCGCGCGCGTAGCGGCGGAAAGCTTGCGCCATTGGCGGACGGCGGCGGACGTGAACTCGATCTATTTCACAGATCGACAATCGCATATTGCGATGAACAAATCAACCATTAAATCGCGCAATGCGATATCGGAAAAGGCGGCGACGGGTCACGCAGGATTTAGGCGTCGCACGACGTTCCGCGATAGCCTGATCGGCAATGCGGTGTTAAGCCCCCCTTCCACTCCCGGTTTTTCTGCCTTCCCCGATTTCGATGAACAAACAACGCCTGATCCCACTCATCGTGGCCACTGCCCTGTTCATGGAAAACATGGACTCGACGGTGATCGCGACCTCGCTGCCGGCGATCGCGGCCGATATCGGCACCAGCCCGCTGACGCTGAAGCTTGCCATCACCTCGTATCTGCTGTCGCTGGCGGTGTTCATTCCGGCCAGCGGCTGGACCGCCGATCGCTTCGGCGCGCGGATGGTGTTCTCCATCGCCATCGGCGTCTTCATGCTGGGATCGATCGGCTGCGCGCTGTCGACCTCGGTCACGGACTTCGTGATCGCGCGCATCCTGCAGGGCCTCGGCGGCGCCATGATGACGCCGGTCGGACGGCTGGTGCTGCTGCGCTCGATCGACAAGAGCGCGCTGGTCAATGCGATGGCGTGGGTGACGGTGCCGGCGCTGATCGGCCCGGTGATCGGTCCGCCGCTCGGCGGCTTCATCACCACCTATTTCTCCTGGCACTGGATCTTCCTGATCAACATCCCGATCGGGCTGCTCGGCATCTACATGGCGATGAAATACATCGACCCGATCCGCAGCGAGGATCCCGAGCGCTTCGACCTCAAGGGGCTGCTGCTGGCCGGCATCGGGCTGGCCGGCATCGCCTTCGGCCTCTCGGTCGCCGGCCTCAATCTCTTGCCATGGACGATCGTCGCCGGCCTCGTCGCCATCGGCTCGATCTCGATGACGCTTTACGTCGTACATGCGCGGAAGACGAGATCGCCGGTACTGGACTTTGCGATGCTGCGGCTCCCGACGCTGCGCGCCGCGATCATCGGCGGCTTCCTGTTCCGGCTCGGCATCGGCGCGCTGCCTTTTTTGCTGCCGCTGTTGATGCAGGTCGGGTTCGGCCTCTCCCCGTTCCAGTCGGGCCTCGTGACCTTCTCCTCCGCGGTCGGCGCCATGGGGATGAAGACGCTTGCCGCGCGCATCATCCGCACCTTCGGCTTCCGCAACATGATGACGATCAATGCCGTCGTCAGTTCGGTCTTTCTGGCGGCCTGCGCGCTGTTCACGGTGACGACGCCGCTGATGTTGATCTTCATCATCCTCGTGGTCGGCGGCTTCTTCCGCTCGCTGCAATTCACCGCGATCAACACCGTCGCCTATGCCGAGGTCGAACCGGCGCAGATGAGCCGCGCCACCACGCTGGTCAGCGTCAACCAGCAATTGGCGGTTTCCGCCGGCGTCGCGGTCGGCGCGTTCTCGGTGGAAACCAATCTCGCCCTGCATCACGCCACCGAACTGACGGCCGGCGTATTCGCGCCGGCCTTCATCGTCGTCGCGGTCATTTCGGCGGTGTCGTCGTATTTCTTCTGGCAGATGCCCGACGATGCCGGCCACGAGATTTCGGGGCGCCAGGCGGTCGAGATTTCCAGCCGCAAGGGCGCAGCAAGCGCCGCGGTGAAGGCTGCCACCGAAGATAGCCAGGACGCACGGGACCAGCGATTGGGGTAGAATGATCGCCAGCGTCGTACCCGGAGGACGTTCGCGCAAAATGCCGAAAAAGACGATGACGCCCCCTTTCATTCCCCAAATCTCGCTTTACCGCCGTTGGCTCGCCGATCGACGCGGCCTCACCTTCGGGGATTACGAGGCGATGCGGCGATGGTCGGTTACCGACCTCGACGCCTTCTGGCAAAGCATCTGGGATTATTTTGACCTGCAATCGCCGACGCCGCACCGCGCGGTGCTGGCGCAGCGCAAGATGCCGGGCGCGGTCTGGTTTCCGGGGGCGCAGGTCAATTACGCACGCCAGGTCATGCGGCATGTCGAGGTCGCGGAAGCCGCGGGGCAGCCTGCGATCGTCAGTAGCGGCGAAGACGGCGTGCTAACGGAGACAAGCTGGCTCGAATTGCGCCGCAAGGTCGCAGCGCTCGCCCTTCATCTGAAGGCCCAAGGCGTCGGCGCCGGCGATCGGGTCGCCGCCTACCTTCCGAACAGCCCCGAGACGATCATCGCCTTCCTCGCCACCGCGAGCATCGGCGCGATCTGGAGCGTCTGTGCGCCCGACATGGGCGCTCCCGCCGTGATCGATCGCTTCAAGCAGATCGAACCGAAGGTGCTGATCGCCACCGGCAGCGTCATTTATGCCGGACGCCGGCATGACCGGCGTCCGGTCGTCGAGGAATTGCGCCGGTCGCTTCCGACCGTTGAGCATTTCATTTTGCATGGCGACGGCACGCCGGCTTCCGGGCCTCTGCTGTCAAATATCCTCGCAGGCAAAGGCCGCGAGATCGACGCCTTCGAACCGGTGTGGCTGCCGTTCGATCATCCGCTCTGGATCGTTTACTCCAGCGGCACCACCGGGCTGCCAAAACCGATCGTTCATGGCCACGGCGGCGTCATGGTCGTGGTGCTGCCGCTCAACGTGCTGCACAACGATATCGGTTGCAGCTACCAGCCGAATTCGCTCGGTGAACGCTTCCACTGGTACAGCTCGACCGGCTGGATCATGTGGAACTGCCAGGTCAACGCCCTGCTCGCCGGCACGACGTGTTGCATCTTCGACGGCAGCCCCGGCGGATCGAAGGAAAAGCCAGACTGGACCACACTGTGGCGTTTCGTGTCCGACACCAAGACGACGTTCTTCGGCGCCGGCGCGGCCTTCTTCGCCAGTTGCGCCAAAGCCGAAATCAATCTCGGCGCCGTCGGCGATCTCTCACATTTGCGCGCGCTGGGATCGACCGGCTCGCCGCTCGCCAGGGATACCCAGGATTGGTTCAGTGAACGCTTCGCCGCGCTGTCGTCCGTCAACGGCAACCCGGCGCAGGCCGAGATGCGCTGGGCGAACATGTCGGGCGGTACCGACTTCGCCGGCGCCTTCATCGGCGCCAATCCCGAATTGCCGCAGGCCGCCGGCACCATGCAGTGCCGGCTGCTCGGGTGCGCCGTCGAAGCCTTCGACGAACAGGGCCGCGCCGTCATCGACGAGGTCGGCGAACTCGTCTGCACCGAACCGTTGCCCTCGATGCCGCTGCGCTTCTGGAACGACGACGGCGACGCCCGCTATCGCGGCAGCTATTTCGAGACCTATCCCGACAATTTCGACGGCAGCGGCCGCGGCGCGGCCTGGCGTCATGGCGACTGGCTCAAGATCGGCGCCGACGGCACCTGCACGATCTACGGCCGCAGCGACGCGACCATCAACCGGCACGGCCTGCGGATGGGTACGAGCGAACTCTATTCCGCGATCGAGGCCCTGCCGGAAGTGCTGGATTCGATGGTCGTCGACCTCGAATATCTCGGCCGCGAAAGCTACATGCCGCTGTTCGTGGTGCTGCGCGACGGCGTGACGCTGGACCGCGCGATGCAGGCCCGGATCAATGCTGCGATCGAGGCGAGCCTGTCGCGCCGTTTCCTTCCCAACGAAATCATCGCCGTTCCCGAGATTCCACGAACACTGTCGGGAAAGAAGCAGGAATTGCCGATCAAGAAATTGCTGCTCGGCCAGCCGCTGGAGAAGGTCATTAACAGGGACGCGATGGCCAATCCAGGATGCCTGGATTGGTATCTGGCGTTTGCGCGGGATCGCTTACAGCAAGCGTGACAGCGATCAGAGGTAGCCAACGAGCGGCGGATTGCGTTCGCTAATCGACTCGACGAGCTGTCGGTCTGATATTCATTAATCGACAAGCAATTTGCTGGCCTCCCCAACGGGTGGCGAAAGTTTCCGACACTTCAAACCAGCTACCATCGTTGCCGGCGCCATGATTGGCCCCCATGCATGAACATTGGCACTCGTGACCAATCGCATGCTGGCATGCAGGGGCGCACTTTTCCTGTTCGCGGTAGGGCTGAATAATATATAATCTTCCGTACTTCCGCAGCGCCCTCTCAACAAAGTCGTTGAACCAAGCCCTAGGAATCTCCCAGTACTTTCGTTCAACGAACCATGCCCGTCGTCCATTCCGCAACCAACCTCGATTTTCGTGCGAGAACGGGACTCTGATTCTAAGACGCTGGCCTTTTTTTCCTCGCCTTAAGACAACTGGGATTTCTTTTTGGTTCCAAACTCTTCTTATCTCATTTTCGCTGGTGGCTATATCGTGCATAGACGACGCTCCGAGCCGCTAGTGAAAAATAGAGGCGCTGATGGCAACCGCCGACAGCAATACCCGGTGCAAACTCAGCGCATAGGGCGGGTTCGCCGGAGGCGTAACCTGCCGCCTTGCTTTCGCTTTCACGAACCAAAATTGAGAATTTTCTCTGCCGTCCGGCCCAGAATATACGCCTTGTCGTCGTCGCTGAGCGACGTCGAAGCAAAAATGTGGTCGACCGGCTGCAACTGCCAGGGGAACGGATAGTCGCTGCCGAGCACTACCTGGCTGACGCCGACCTGGGCCACCAGATGACGCAGCGCCTCGGGCGTGAAGACCAGCGAGTCGAAATAGATCTGCTTGAGGTATTCGGTCGGCTGCTTCTTCAGCTTGATATCGGGATTGCATCCGCCAGGATTGACCAGGCAGGCATGATCCGAACGATCGGCGTAGGACGGCAAGAAACCGCCGCCGTGCGCAGCGATCACCTTCAGTCCGGGGAATTTGTCGAACGTCCCCTCGAAAATCAGGTGCGACAGCGCGATCGTCGTCTCCACAGGGTAGGCTATCGCGTTGCTCAGCCAGCCGTTGCCGGCCACTTGCTTGTTGAGCTCGGGCACGCCCTGCGGATGAATGAACAGGGACGCGCCGAGTTCTTCGGCCTTGGCCCAGACCGGATGGAATTTGGGATCGGAGAACGCCTCGCCGGCGACATTGCCGCCGATCGCAGCGCCCTTCAGCCCCTGCTTCTTGACCGCGGTTTCGAGTTCCTGCACCGCCAAGTCAGGCGCCTGCAGCGTCAGCGAGGCAAAGGCTGCGAACCGGTCGGGCTTTGAGGCGCAGAGCTCGGCCAGTTTCTCGTTCTGGACCTTGACGACCTGCCCGGCCAGTTCGCGATCCCGGCTGTACCAGTTCGGATTGACCGAGAGCACCTCCATGTCGACCGCCTGCGCGTCCATCGCCGCGAGCCGCTTGTTGATGTCGATGACAACCTCATCGGCGCCCCTGACCAGAGAAGGCGGCGCGGGACCCAGCAGCTTGCTGGCTTCCGGGATGACGCAATGCGCGTGGACGTCGATGGTCCTGACCCGCTTGCCGCCCAACGACACCGGCAGCTTTTGCCGCGAAGTCTGTTGCCCGTGGGCGCTTTGCAGCAGGCCGCAACTGCAAAACACGATCCCGGTAGCGGCAGCGGCGCTGCCGCGCAGAAAGTCACGGCGTGTGGTCATGACGGTTGCCTCCCTTAGCTTGTTTTCCGGCTTATTTTTTTCTGGCGTGGTGTGCCGGCACCACGGCAGATTGTAGTGAAGCGTAAGGCATGTCTGTGGGATCGACCAGTCCGCCACAGAAATATGAGCACAGCGTCTCAGGCAGGGCGGGCTTAGCCCGACGGACCTACTTGGCCCACGGGAATTGGGATAGGTTTGGTGCCGCAAGGGGACCCAGTATGCAACTTCACCGCCGCAGATTCCTTGAGCTCGCAGCCGCCATTGCCGCCGCGCCGGCCTTTCCGCGGGTCGCGGCGGCGGACGATTATCCGGCGCGGCCGGTGCGCATCGTCGCCGGTTTTGCCGCCGGCGGCGGGGTCGACATCACCGCACGCCTGATCGGCCAGTGGTTGACCGAGCATCTCGGCCAATCCTTTGTCACGGAGAACAGGGCTGGCGCCGGCGGCAATATCGGCACCGAGGCCGTCGTGACCGCGGCGCCCGACGGCTATACGCTGCTGCTGGCCACCGTCCCGAACGCGGTCAACGCCTCGCTGTACGAAAAACTCAACTTCAATTTCATCCGCGACATCGCGCCGGTCGCCGGCATCATCCGCGTGCCGATGGTCATCCTGCTAAATCCATCGGTGCCGGCCAGCACTGTCCCCGAGTTCATCCATTATGCAAAAGCCAATCCGGGCAAGGTTAACATGGCCTCGGCGGGCAATGGCAGCGCGCCGCACATGGCCGGCGAGTTGTTCAAGATGATGGCGGGCGTCGATTTGGTGCACGTCCCCTATCGCGGCCAGGGGCCGGCGCTGACCGATCTGCTCGGCGGCGAGGTGCAGGTGCTGTTCGCGACCGCGCCCGGCACCACCGATTACATCAGGACCGGCAAGCTGCGGGCGCTGGCGGTGACATCGGCCGCGCGTGCGGAAGTGTTGCCGGAATTGCCGCCGGTCGGGGATTTCGTGCCGGGCTACGAAACCAGCCAATGGTACGGCATGTGCGCGCCAAAAAAGACGCCGCAGGACATCGTCGACAGGCTCAACAAGGAAATCAACACCGCGATCGCCGAGCCCGCGATGAAGGCCCGGCTGGCCGCACTCGGCGGCGAGCCGCTGCCGGGCTCGCCCGCCGAGTTCGGCAAACTGATCGCGGAGGAAACCGAAAAATGGGCCAGGGTGGTCCGCGCCGCCGGCATCAAGCCGGAGTAAGGCAGAAGGCCTACACCCACCGGGCGGCCCGGTGCCGCGATCACCGCACGATCCGGCCGAGGATACGCGCGGCGCGGTCGATCTCCTTTTCGTTCCACGCGGCGAAACCGAGAAACAACCCCTGCTCCCCGGTTTGTGGAACAGCAGGCTCGACAACGGACGGGCAACGATGCCTGCATCGAAAAGCTGCGCCGACAGAGGCCGGTCGTTCGACGTGACGGCCCGTCGCCAAACCTCCGGCGATAAAAAATCCACCTGAGAGTCAGAAAGCGAACGGAAGCGCCAACGCTGGTAGGCCATACCTTTGGCAGGCCGGGCGCGCGAGGGACGCACCGGCCCATCGTCGAAATAGCGAGATCGTTCCCGGCTCCGTCCCAGGCCACCAGGTGCCTCGGAAGGTTCAGAATGCAAATCGGACTGCCGTGCTTTGATTCAGTTTCGTTTGAAAGGATGAAAACCCGTGAATGACGCCAATACGAAAGTCGAAGTGAAAGCCGATCCGTCGAACCCGAAACCCGGCTTTCAGCCGCCGCTTTTCCCGATGCCCGGGATCTTCGGTGGGATCGCCCAGCAGAACGCGGAGCGGGCCAAGGAACATTATGAGAAGATGAAGGCTGCCTCGGGAGAGATCGCCGACATTCTCCGGGAAGCCTATTCGACCAACGCCAAGGGAGCTGCGGACTACGGGGCCAAGGTCATCGAGATGTCGTCCGTCAACGCCACCTCGGCTTTCGATTTCCTGACCCACCTCATGGGCACCAAGTCGCTGTCGGAAATCGTCCAGCTATCAGCCACGCACAGCCGGAAGAACTTCGAAACCACGTCCGCGCAGAGCAAGGAGCTTTGGGAACTCGCCCGAAAAGTCGCGACCGAGACTGCCGAGCCGGTCAAGAAGGGCCTTACCAGGGTCTTGCAGAAGGCCTCGTAATCGTACTTTTGCAGGCTGCCGGGATCGGCTGGACCAAGCACCTCCCGCGAGAAGAGGTGCAATCCAGCCGATGGCGACCCGACATGGGATGGAAACAAGCCGGGAGGAGTCCAAGGTGGGTATCGTCATGATCAAATGTCCGCAAACGGGACGCGCTATTCCGACGGGCATGAAAGCGGACCGTGACAAGTTTCGATGCAGCACGGTGTTCTTCGCGCGCACCTATTGTTCGATCTGCCAGGCGAATCACGAATGGTTCGCCAGGGAGGCCTGGGTTTACGAGCCGGTCGAGGTCGCGCAAAGGCGCATGCTGCTGGCAGGATAAATGAGCACCCGGCGATCCACCTGGGGGGCGTCGAGCCCGTGCGGCAATTCAATCAGTGGCCCCTTGGCCGTTCGCCGGTCGCCCGGTGTGTCCGCGTGTCCCGCGGCGCTTCACCCACCTTGGCCAACAGGGGATCGCGGATAAGGGGCGATTTGGGCACCGGCGCGCCGTGAACGCGTGACTTCAATTCTTCCGGTGAAACAATACGATCGATTCTGCGCCGCATGATCTCGTAGCACTCGCATGCCACGGCCTCGAGCAGCGGCCGGTCGATCTCGATCAAGCCGCGCCCATTGGATCGGATAGCACGCAAGATCCGGAGCTTGTGCACGACATGCGTCACCGTCGTTCGTCGCACGCCAAGCAATTCCGACAGCGCCTCCTGAGTCAACGGCAGGAAGTTGCCGTCGGTTTGATCGTGGATGTGGAGCAACCACCGGGCCATGCGGGCCTCGACCGAGTGCAGCGCATTGCAGGCGGCGACGTGCTGGAATTGTGCCAACAGCGCCCAGGCGTGGGTCCGAACCGCGTTTCTGAGGGCGCTACTGCGGCTGAGCGCCGCCCGAAATCGCGTCGGAGAAATATGCAATGCGGTCCCGGCTATGCGTACGACCGCCGTCATCGGAGAGAGAGAGGAATCCAGCGCTGACAGCATGCCGACGGCTCCCTCATTCCCGACGACCGCGGTTGCAACCGTTTGTCCGTTCGGCATGTCCGTAATGAACGCGATCGTCCCGCTGCGGGGGAAATAGATCTGTTCGATCGGATCTCCCGATCGCACCAGCACGGCGTCGCGTTCAAGCGGTACTTTCCGCAAATGAGGCGCAAGCAAATCGAAATCTGCCGGCGGCAACGCAGCTAACAGTCGATTGCCAACCCTGCGCCTCTGCTCCATCACGGGAATCTCCTTCCCTGGACGGACGCGCGGCTCCACTATCCCTGCCTGGCGCCAAGCCATGCGGATGTGACGACCGCGCCTGAGTCTTGGAATGCGTCGCGCGGCATAAGGTTCCAACGGAAAGATTGCGGCTCGCCAGCCGACCGTTTTCGCCCACCGGACGACCCCGACGGCCACACGCCGGCGAAACGGGCGCTCAGGCTCGATTGGCCTGCCCGCGAAATCCCATCGCCAGCACGTAGCGCTCGGATGAATCCTGCCGGCTCGATGCCGGTTTGACATGCTTGACGGTGGCAAAATCGCGCTTGAGCTCGGTCATCAGCGTCGCATCGGCGCCGCTCTGAAACACCTTGGCCAGGAACGTGCCGCCGGGATTGAGCACATCGGCGGCAAAGGCGGCCGCTCCTTCGACGAGGCCAATAATGCGAAGCTGATCGGTCTTGCGATGCCCGGTGGTGTTGCCGGCCATGTCCGACATCACGACGTCGGCGCGGCCGCCCATCATCGCCAGCAATTTCCCCGGCGCGTCCTCAGCCAGGAAATCGAGCTGCGCAAAGTTGACACCCGGGATTTCGGGCATTTCCAGGAGATCGATCGCGACCACCTTGCCCTTGCCATTGGCCGCGCCGACGCGCCTGGCCGCGATCTGGCTCCAGCCGCCGGGCGCGGCGCCGAGGTCGACCACCGCGATGCCCTGCTTGAGAATGTGGTATTTGTCGTCGATCTCGATCAGCTTGTAGGCGGCGCGCGAGCGCAGGCCGTCGCGCTTGGCCTGCGCTACATAGGGATCGTTGAGCTGTCGCTCCAGCCAGAGTTTTGACGACAGCTTGCGCTTGCCACCGCTCTTGACCGTGACGTGCAACCGGCCGGTGGTATCTTTCGCCATATCGGTTCTTGCTTGCCTTGGTGTGATTTTCTCCCTCTCCCCGCTTGCGGGGAGAGGGTTGGGGTGAGGGGGACTCTCGACGCATTCAGAATCGCGGAGATCTCCCCTCACCCGGCGCTGCGCGCCGACCTCTCCCCGCAAGCGGGGCGAGGTGAGTCAACGCTCTAGCACGCCCTGAGCGCGCCGTCCTCGCGCATCATCTCGACCAGCATGCCCTCGCGCAGGCCGCGGTCGGCGACGCGCAGGCGCGGCATCGGGAACGCGTCGCGGAGGGCGTCGAGAATGGCGCAGCCGGCCAGCACCAGATCGGCGCGCTCGACGCTGATGCAATTGTTGTTGGCGCGTTCCCGGTAGCTCATGGCGAGCAGCCGCGCGATGACCGCGGTCACGTCGGCATCGTTCATCCAGATGCCGTCGATGCGGCGGCGGTCGTAGCGCATCAGGTTCAGATGGACGCCGGCCAGCGTCGTGACCGTGCCGGACGTGCCCAGCATGTGCATGTCACGCAGATCGGCACCGTGTTCGGCCGCGAACGGCCCCACATATTGCGCGACCTCCTCGACCATGCGCGCATAGGATTCCGGCGTCACGTCCTTGCCGCCGAAATGCTCGGCCAGCGTGACGACGCCGTGCGGGATCGACATCCACGCCTTGATGCGCGGCGCCGCGTGCGCGTCCGGATCGCGCTCGATCCGAACCAGTTCGGTCGACCCGCCGCCGATATCGAACAAAATCGCGCCCCGGCCTTTTTGGTCGAGCAGCGGCGAGCAGCCGATCACGGCCAGCGTTGCTTCGGTCTCGCGGTCGATCACTTCCAGCTTGATGCCGGTTTCGCTCTCCACCCGCTCCCGAAAATGGTCGGCATTGTCGGCCGCGCGGCAGGCTTCGGTGGCGATCAGCCGCAGCCGGCGCGCCCTGCGGTAGCGGATCTTGTCGCTGCAGATGCTCAAAGCCGCGATCGCGCGTTCGATCGCGGCTTCGCTGATGGAACCGGTCGCGGAAATGCCCTCGCCCAAGCGGATGATCCGCGAGAACGAGTCGACCACGCGGAACCCGTCCCCGGAGGGACTGGCGATCAGCAGCCGGCAGTTATTGGTGCCAAGGTCGAGCGCGGCGTAAACGCCGTTCTCAACCCCCGCCGCAGTCAGCCCTGACGGGCTTTCGCGGGCCGAAAGGCCGTCGCGAAGCCGCGTGTCATCCTTCATCAAAACTGTCTTTCCGCTGGCCTTAAGCCGGCCCGCCGAAGAATTAGTGTTCACGGAAACTTTAGCAGCGCCAAGGGCCTAATCA
Source organism: Bradyrhizobium erythrophlei (assembly GCA_900129675.1). GTDB lineage: Bacteria > Pseudomonadota > Alphaproteobacteria > Rhizobiales > Xanthobacteraceae > Bradyrhizobium > Bradyrhizobium erythrophlei_A. Next base: position 8,455,091 of record FSRD01000001.1, read on the forward strand.
ACAACCCATCACATAGGACTATGCCCAATCAGGCGTTGTCGTAGGGGGAGTGGTGCGTTATCTGGTCGGAAGCCCACGGAACCCGCGCAAATCAGGGCATTTCAGGTAATTTTCCATGCAAGATCATACGTCTCCTGCCTCCCTCGAAAACGCTATCGCACTGCAAAAATACGGTGTGGGACAGCCGGTCCGCCGCAAGGAGGACGACACGCTGGTGCGCGGCAAGGGCAAATATACCGACGATTTCGTGGCTCCCGGACAAGCCTATTGCTGGATGGTGCGCTCCAGCCATGCCCACGGCCTCATCAGGGGTATCGACACCACGGCGGCCAAGGCGATGCCGGGAGTGCTCGGCGCCTACACCGGCAAGGACCTTGCGGCCGCCAATTACAACCCCCTCACCTGCGGTCTGCCGCTGAAGAGCCGCGACGGCTCGCCGCTGTTGCAGACCAATCGCTTCGCGCTATCGACCGACAAGGTGCGCTTCGTCGGCGATCCCGTTGCTTTTGTCGTGGCGGAAACCCTGGCGCAGGCGCGCGACGCCGCCGAAGCGGTCGAACTCGACATCGAGCCGCTTCCCGCCGTGACCGATGCCGCGGAAGCCGCAAAGCCCGGCGCGCCACAGCTCTACGATCATATTCCGGGTAACGTCGCGCTCGATTACCACTATGGCGACACCGCCAAGATCGACGCCGCCTTTGCCAGCGCCGCGCATGTGACAAAACTCGATATCGTCAACACCCGCGTCGCCGTGGTGTCGATGGAACCGCGCGTGGCATTGGCGGCCTACGACAAGGCAGCCGAGCGCTACACGCTGCAGGTTCCGACCCAGGGCGTCTCCGGCAACAAGGTGACGCTGGCGAAGATTTTGAACGTGCCGAACGACAAGGTCCGCATCCTCACCGCCAATGTCGGCGGCTCGTTCGGCATGAAGAACGTCAACTATCCCGAATATACCTGCATCCTGCACGCGGCGAAGGTGCTGGGCCGTCCGGTGAAGTGGACCGACGAGCGCTCGACCAGCTTTCTGTCCGACAGCCAGGGCCGTGCCCAGGTCATCCACGCCGAACTGGCGCTGGATGCGGAAGGAAAATTCCTCGCCGTCCGACTCAACGGCTACGGCAATCTCGGCGCCTACATCACCGGCGTGGCGCCTGGCCCGCTGTCGCTCAACACCGGAAAAAATCTCGCCAGCGTCTACCGCACGCCGCTGCTCGGCGTCGACATCAAGACGGTTTTGACCAACACCACGCTGATGGGCGCCTATCGCGGCGCCGGACGGCCCGAGGCCAATTACTACATGGAGCGGCTGATCGATCGCGCCGCCGACGAGATGGGCATCAACCGCCTGACCTTGCGTAAGCGCAACTTCATCAAGCCGGCGCAGTTTCCGTTCCCGGCGTCGTCGGGCGTCACCTATGACAGCGGCGATTTCGCCGGCGTGTTCAACAAGGCGCTGGAGATTTCCGATCACGCCAACTTTGCCAAACGCAAAAAGGAAAGCCGCAAGAACGGCAAGCTGCGCGGCATTGCGGTCGGTTCCTATCTCGAAGTCACCGCTCCCCCGAGCGGCGAACTCGGCAAGATCAATTTCGAGCCGGATGGTTCGGTCAAACTGACCACCGGCACGCTGGATTACGGCCAGGGTCACGCCACGCCGTTCGCGCAAGTGCTTTCCGCGCAGTTGGGCGTGCCCTTCGAAAAGATCACGATCGAGCAGAACGACAGCGATCTCGTCCGTTTCGGCAACGGCACCGGCGGCTCGCGCTCGATCACGGCGACGGGTCAGGCGATCGTTGAGGCGTCGGCGCTGGTGGTCGCCAAGGGCAAGCAGGCGGCCGCGCATCTTTTGGAGGCCTCCGAAGGGGACATCGAATTTTCGGGCGGCCGGTTCACCATTGCCGGCACCGACCGGTCGATCGGCATCATGGAACTGGCGCAGCGGCTGCACGACGGCAAGGTTCCCGAGGGCGTGCCGCCGTCGCTCGACGTCGATCACGCGACCAAGGACACGCCGTCGACGTTTCCCAATGGCTGCCACGTCGCGGAAGTCGAGATCGATCCCGATACCGGCGTGACGCGGATCGTGCGCTACACCGGCGTCAACGACTTCGGCACCATCGTCAATCCGTTGATCGTCGCCGGCCAGTTGCATGGCGGCGTCGCCCAGGGCATCGGCCAGGCGTTGATGGAAGAAGTCAGCTACGACAACAGCGGCCAGCCCATTACAGGCTCGTTCATGGATTACGCGATGCCGCGCGCGGAAGACATTCCGCTGATGGAAGTCGGCGATCACCCCTCGCCGGCCAAATCAAATCCCTTGGGCACCAAGGGCTGCGGCGAAGCCGGCTGCGCCGGCAGCCTCGTGTGCATCGTCAACGCGGTGATTGACGCGCTGTCCGAATACGGCATCACCCATCTCGACATGCCGCTGACGCCGGAACGGGTCTGGCGCGCGATCGAGGATGCGAAGAAGGCGAAGGCGGCGTAGGGGCAATGCCTGATTGCCACAAACACAACTGTCATCGCCCGGCTTGACCGGGCGACCCAGTATTCCAGAGCTGTCAGCGATCAATCGAGAGGCCGCAGCGTACTGGATGCCCCGCTTTCGCGGGGCATGACGACTGTTGTCATGGGCGCGCTGTTTACACACTCACAGTCGTCATACGCGGGCTTGACCCGCGTATCCATCGATTAAAATTCCTCCCAAGTGGATGGGTTGCCGGGTCAAGCCCGGCAACGACCAACCCACCTACGCTGCCTGCTCGCGCGGCTGGTAGATCGCAATATGCTGGCAGTGCGCCAGCGGCGTCTTGCCGTTGGCGACCGCCAGCGCGTCGAGTTCGACGAAGCGATGGCCCTTCTTGTCGTAATTGCCGGTGACTCTGGCACGCGCCGTGAGTTCGTCGCCGATCCCGGCTGCGGAGAGCAGTTGCATCCGCGTTCCGACGTGAATCCAGGGCCCGAGAACGGCGTTATCGACCAGCACCCTGTTCATGACCCGCGGCAACAGACCGGGATGGCCGAGCCCTTCCCGCGCATAGATGGTGTCGGTCTCGCGAATGTCGGTGAGATATTCCGTTGCGGCGTCACCTGCCCATGTCCGCGGTACTGCCCCCAGCCATTTGCCCACTTCGTAGGAATTGGCGTCGACCGGTTTGCGCTCCGCGACGGCCGCGACGGCCTCGAAATCCGCCAGCGAAAACGAAGGCTGCGATGCCGGCAGCGACGCGCTGCCGGTGGCGCAGAGCTCGCCGCGGCTGTGCACCTCGATCGACAGCACACCATCGCGCTGGTCACCGGTCAGTTCGGCGATCTCGCCGTCATAGACCGGCTTGACGAAGCGGGCCTCGATCAGGCCGCCTTCGAGGAAGGCACGGCCCCATTTTTCGACCGGCAGGTGCATCATATAGGCCATCACGTCGACGCCGGGGACCAGCCCGCCGCTGAAACCGAAGCGCCGCGCGACGGTATCGTCGTGGATCTTGTTTTCGGACTGTTTTGAGGTGTTGTAGGCCGAGACGCGGTAGGTTTGCCGGCTGCCCATACGCCTGTTTTCCCTTATTTCGGTGGCTTTTCTGACCACAATGGTACGCGAACAATGAACCGTGGCAAGGCCCGCGTTTTCCTCGCAATTTTCCGTCCGATGGAGTACACGCGGGCCTCTGAACGAGCCTCCGGAACTGATGACATCAAGCCCACCGATTATCCGCATCTTTATCGACGCCGACGCCTGCCCGGTGAAGGACGAAATCTACCGCGTCGCTGAACGGCATGGCCTGCCGGTCAGCGTGGTGGCGGGGAATTTCATTCGCGTGCCGCAGGATCCCTTGATCGAGCGCATCGCGGCCGGTTCCGGCATGGACGCCGCGGATGACTGGATCGCCGAGCGCGCCGGCAAGGGCGATATCGTCATTACCTCGGATATCCCGCTCGCGAGCCGCTGCGTCAAAGCCGGCGCCGAGGTGCTCGCGCCGAATGGCAAACCGTTCTCGGAGGAATCGATCGGCATGACACTGGCGGTGCGCAATCTCATGACGGACTTGCGTTCATCCGGTGAGGTGACGGGCGGCCCGAAGTCGTTCGCACCGCGCGACCGCTCGACCTTCCTGTCGGCGCTCGACCAGACCATCCGCCGCATCCAGCGCCAGCCGGCGCAACAGCCCGCGCCGAACCAGAATTGAGTTAAGACCATGGCGCCGCCCCTGATCCAGTTGAAAGATATCAAGCTGACCTTTGGCGGCACGCCGCTGTTGTCCGGCGTCGAATTGTCGGTGTCGTCCGGCGAGCGCGTCTGCCTGATCGGCCGCAACGGCTCCGGCAAATCGACTTTGCTCAAGATCGCGGCCGGCCTGGTCGAACCCGACAGCGGCAGCCGCTTCGTGCAGCCCGGCGCCACCGTCCGTTATCTGCCGCAGGAGCCGGATTTTTCCGGCTTCGCCACCACGCTGGCCTATGTCGAGGCCGGGCTCAATCCGGGCGACGACCATTATCAGGCGCGATATCTGGTGGAACAGCTTGGGCTCACCGGCAACGAAGATCCCGCGCACATCTCCGGCGGCGAGGCCCGCCGCACCGCGCTGGCGCGGGTGCTGGCGCCCTCGCCCGACATCTTGCTGCTGGACGAGCCGACCAACCATCTCGATCTCACGACCATCGAGTGGCTGGAAGGCGAACTGGAAAGCCGCCGCTGCGCACTGGTCATCATCAGCCATGACCGCCGCTTCCTCTCGAACCTGTCGCGCTCAACCGCCTGGCTCGATCGCGGCCAGATCAAGCAGATCGACCGCGGCTTCAGCGCCTTCGAATCCTGGCGCGACGAGGTGTTGGCCGAGGAAGAACGCGACCAGCACAAGCTCGACCGCAAGATCGTCAACGAGGAGCACTGGCTGGGCTACGGGGTCTCCGGCCGCCGCAAGCGCAACGTCAAGCGGCTCGGCAATCTCTATGCGCTGCGCGACCAGCGCCGGGATTATCGCGGCGCGACAGGCAACGCCAATCTTGCGGCAGCGGAGGCTGACAAGTCCGGCAAGCTGGTGATCGAAGCCAAGAACATCAGCAGGTCGTATGGCGATCGCAGAATCGTCGACGGCTTCTCGATCCGCGTCCAGCGCGGCGACCGCATCGGCATCGTCGGCCCCAACGGCGCCGGCAAGACCACGCTGATCGACATGCTGACCGCCGGCAGCCCGCCCGACAGCGGCATGATCCGGCTTGGCGCCAATATCGAGATGGCGACGCTGGACCAGCACCGCGAAAGCCTCGATCCCAAATCGACGCTGGCCGATGCCCTGACCGGCGGCGGCAGCGATCACGTCATGATCGGCGGCAAGCCGAAGCACGTCGTCAGCTACATGAAGGACTTTCTGTTCGCGCAGGAACAGATGCGCACACCGCTCGAGGTGCTGTCCGGCGGCGAGCGCGGCCGGCTGATGCTGGCGCGGTCGCTGGCAAAGGCTTCCAACCTGCTGGTACTGGACGAGCCGACCAACGATCTCGATCTCGAAACCCTCGACGTGCTCGAGGAAATGCTCGGCGACTACGACGGCACCGTGATCCTGATCAGCCACGACCGCGATTTCCTCGACCGCGTCGTGACCTCGGTGATCGCACCCGAGGGCGACGGCCGCTGGGTCGAATATGCCGGCGGCTACACCGACATGCTGGCGCAGCGCGGCGCCGATCTGAAGCGCGAGGCGGTGAAAGCCGCCGAAGGGAAACGAGAATCAAAGACCGGCGCGCCTTCGACCGCATCGAGGCGCCGGCTGAACTTCAACGAAAAGCACGCGCTGGAAACGTTGCCGAAGGCGATCGCGAAATTGCAGGCCGAGATCGCCAAACAGCAGCGTTTTCTCGACGATCCCGATCTCTACAAGAAGGATCGCAAGAAATTCGACCAGGCTTCCGATGCGCTGACGAAGGCGCAGAAGGAACTGGCCGAGGCCGAAGACAAATGGCTGGAGCTCGAAGTGCTCCGCGAAGAGATTGAACAGGCATAGACCGCAACTTGCTTTCCTACCGTCATTGCGAGGAGCGCAGCGACGAAGCAATCCATTCTTCCTTTGCGCCGCGAGGTGGATTGCTTCGCTTCGTTCGCAATGACGAGGATGCACAACTGGAGTCGACCTAATGACCACACCCCTCGCCGCCAAGATCGCCCGCGAATACGGCACCCCATGCGCCGTCATCGACATGGACCGCGTCGAGGCCAATATCGCGCGCATCCAGGCCGCCTGTGATGCCGCCGGTGTCGCCAACCGCCCGCATATCAAGACCCACAAGAGCCCGCTGCTCGCGACCATGCAGATTATGGCCGGCGCCAAGGGCATCACCTGCCAGAAACTCGGCGAGGCCGAAGTGATGGCCGACGCGGGTATCGACGACATCCTGATCAGCTACAATCTGCTCGGCGACGAGAAGATGGCCCGGCTCGGCGCGCTGCAGGCCAAGGCCAACATGACGGTGGCCGCCGACAATTCGGTCGTGGTCGGATATCTGCCGAAAGCCGCCGCTGCATCGGGCCGGCCGTTGTCGGTGGTGGTCGAATGCGACACCGGCCGCAAACGCGCCGGCGTCGAGACGCCGGCGGAAGCCATCGCGCTGGCGCACGAAATCGCGGCGTCCAAGGGACTGACCTTCGCGGGCTTCATGCTGTACCCGACCGAGACCGGATGGGCGGACGCGCAGAAATTCTTCGACGAGGCGCTCGCCGGCGTTCGCGCGCATGGACTCGATGCGACCATGGTCTCGACCGGCGGCTCGCCGAACCTGAAAAATCTCGGCAAGCTCAAGGGCGCCACCGAGCACCGGCCCGGCACCTACATCTACAACGACCGCATGCAGGTCGCCGCCGGCGTCGCGTCGTGGGACGATTGCGCGCTGAACATCTATTCCACCGTGGTCAGCCGCGCCGGTCCGGATCGCGGCATCCTCGACGCCGGCTCCAAGACGCTGACCTCGGATACCGGTGGCGGGCTCGACGGCCACGGCCTGATCCTCGAGCATCCCGAGGCGAAGATCGCGCGCTTTGCCGAGGAGCATGGCTTTCTCGATCTCGCACGCAGCAATACCCGCCCTAACATCGGCGACGTCGTGCGAATCGTGCCCAACCATGTCTGCGTCGTCGTCAACATGATGGACGAAGTGGTGATGGTGCGCGGCGACGAGATCGTCGGCAAGCTGCCGGTGGCGGCGCGGGGCAAGTTGCGGTAGTGGCTTCGCACGTTGTCCCAAGCGTCATTGCGAGGAGCGAAGCGACGAAGCAATCCATCCTTCCCTTGCGCCGACAGGTGGATTGCTTCGCTTCGCTCGCAATGACGAGAAGCCGTCAGCTTTGGTTCAACCACTTCAGCGCGCCCCTACCCGCCACCGCCCCCGTTGCAAACGACGCCTGCAGCAGATAGCCGCCGGTCGGGGCTTCCCAGTCGAGCATTTCGCCGGCGGCGAAGGTGCCGGGCAAGCCGCGGAGCATGAAATCGGCGTCGAGTTCGTCGAAGGATATGCCGCCAGCGGTGGAGATCGCACGCGCGATCGGGGCTGTGCCGGTGAGACGGATCGGTACGGCGTTGATCAGGTCCGCGAGAGCGGCCGGAGACAGCGATGACAGCGACAGGCCGGAGGCTTTCGCCGCTTCCTGCAGCAGGCCGATGCCAACGGGCGATAGCTGAACAGCCTTGCGCAGGAAATTGGAAAAGGATTGTTTGCCTTTCGGCTGGGACAGGCGCGCGATCAGACCATTGATCTCAAGATCGGGCCGCAGCGCGATGTTCAGCGTCTCCTGCCCCGATTTGACAATGGCCTCGCGTAACTCGGCCGACAACGCATAGATCGCGCCGCCCTCGATGCCGGCGCGGGTCACGATCGCCTCGCCGCGCAGGGTGTGCGGACCAAACGTCAGCGCCACGCCCTTGAGCGGCTGGCCCTCGAAGCGGTCGCGAAAAATATCGGACCATGCAACGGTGAAACCGGAATTGGCGGGCCGGAGCGTAGATATCTTCACGCCTTTGGCGGCGAGCATAGCCACCCATGCGCCGTCCGAGCCAAGCCGCGGCCAGCTGGCGCCGCCGAGCGCCAGCACGGTTGCGCCGGCATCGACGAGGCGCGGTCCCTCTGGCGTTTGAAACACCAGGCGGCCGCTCTCGTCCCAGCCGGTCCAGCGGTGACGCAGCGCGAACTGCACGCCTGCCGAATCCAGCCGCCGCAGCCACGCCCGCAGCAAGGGCGACGCCTTGAACGCCTTTGGAAACACCCGGCCGCTGGAACCGACGAAAGTCGGCTGTCCCAGCGCGTCGCTCCAGTCGCGCAATGCTTTCGGCGGAAACGCCTCGACCGCGGCCTTGAGATGGGGCGTCGCTTCGCGGTAACGCGCGAGAAATTGCGGCAGCGGCTCGCTATGCGTAAGATTGAGCCCACCGCGTCCGGCCATCAGGAGTTTGCGGCCGGCCGACGGCATCGAATCATAGACGGTGACGTAAGCGCCGCCTTGCGCGAGCACTTCGGCTGCCATCAGCCCCGCCGGGCCAGCGCCGATGACGGCGACGTGGGTTTTGGAAACGCGCGACATGGGCTGGGTCTACGTCATTCCGGGACACGCGTCTTCGCGTGGACCCGGAATCTCGAGATTCCGGGTTCGATGCTTCGCATCGCCCCGGAATGACGTCATCAGAGCTTGATCCCCGCCCTCGCCGCGGCCTGCCCGACATACTTTTGAGTCTGCTCGAACGCGCCCTGCAGCGCCTTGGCGGTCGACATGTCGCCGATCGCGGCAAAATTCGCCGCGATCGCGTCGGGGGTCCAGTCGGACTGCGCCAGATTGATGCCCTCGGTCTCGACCACCTTGATCACCGCGAACGAGCCGGCACCCGCGCCCATGATGGTGCGGGTCGGCGCGTCCTCGCTGAGCAAGAATTCCACCGCCGGCGTGATCGCCTCGGGGCGCATCAGCGCCAGCGCCTGCGGCGGCAGCAGTTCCTCGGTCATGCGGGTCGCGGCCGTCGGCGAGATGGTGTTGACGCGGATATTGTTCTTGCGGCCCTCCTCGGCCAGCACGTTCATCAGGCCGACCATGCCGGCTTTGGCCGCACCGTAATTGGCCTGGCCGAAATTGCCGAACAGCCCCGACGACGAGGTGGTCAGCACGATGCGCCCATAATTGCGCTCGCGCATGCCATCCCACACCGCCTTGCAACAGTAAAACGTACCGACGAGATGGACATCGAGCACCTTGGCAAAGTCGGCTATGTCCATTTTCGCAAACGACTTGTCGCGAAGAATGCCGGCATTGGCACACAGGATGTCGACGCTGCCCCACTCCTTCGTAGCCCGCTCGACCATCGCCGTGACTTGTCCGAACTTCGAGACGTCGGCGCCGTCGGCCATCGCGGTGCCGCCGGCCTTGCGGATTTCCTCGACCACGGTTTCGGCCGGCGTCAACGAGCCGCCGGTGCCGTCGCGCGCGCCGCCGAAATCGTTGACCACGACCTTGGCGCCGCGGCTGGCAAGCCCCAGCGCATGCGCCCGTCCAAGACCATTGCCGGCGCCGGTCACGATAGCGACGCGTCCGTCAAACCTGATTGTCATGCCGTCATTTCCTGTTCTTCTACCCTTCGCCCCTTGTGGGAGAAGGTGGCGCGAAGCGCCGGATGAGGGGTTCTCTCCACAGATGAGCCCGCGGAGAGATACCCCTCACCCGGCTTCATCTCGCTTCGCTCGATTGCGCCACCCTCTCCCACAAGGGGAGAGGGTACTTCCCAAGCATTCGCCAAGAGTTCGACGGTTTTTGAGCAGTGATGAATGGCCGGGTCAAGCCCGGCCATGACGGCTGGGCGATCTAGGCAAAATAAATCAGCCCGATCCAGTCGGCGACCAAAGCGGGCTTGTCCTCGCCCTCGATCTCTACGGTGACGTGGGTGCGCGATTGCAATTCCCTGGGTTTGCGCAACGTGGCTTCCGTCAGCGTAAAGCGGCCGCGGACGCGCGAGCCCGCCCTGACCGGGGAAATGAAGCGCAGCTTGTCGAAACCGTAGTTGACACCCATCGCCGTGCCCTCGATCACCGGCATCACCTCATAGGACATGATGGACATCAGCGACATCGTCAGAAAGCCGTGTGCGATCGTGGTGCCGAACGCGGTTTCCTTGCTTGCCCGCTCGGGATCGACATGGATGAACTGGTGGTCCTCGATCACGTCGGCATAGACGTTGATCCGGTTCTGATCGATCAGATGCCACGACGAGACGCCGATCTCCTTGCCGACCATGTTCTGATAGGCCTCAAATGAGACCGGCGGCTTCTTCCAGACTTCATTCATTATTCAACTCTCCGACCCGGCGGTCCGCACCTTCTGCAGCTCCGGGAATTGTTCCTCGCGGAACTCCTGTCCGCGCAATGCATCGCTTCTGACATCGTCATGTTCCAGCCGGCGCAACTGCACGCGGCGGATTTTTCCGGAAATCGTCTTCGGCAGCTCGGTGACGAGTTCGATTTTCCGGATCCGCTTGAACGGCGCCAGCCGGGTGTGCAGATGCCTGAAGATCGACAGCGCGGTTTCCGGCGTGCGCTCGACACCGGCAACCAAAAGTACATAGGCCTTGGGGACAGCAAGCCGGATCGGATCGGGGCTCGGCACAACCGCGGCTTCCGCGACCGATTCATGCTCGAGCAGCATGCTTTCCAGCTCGAACGGGCTGATGCGGTAGTCGGAGGATTTGAAGACGTCGTCGGAGCGGCCGACGAAAGTCAGGTAGCCCTCGTCGTCGGCGAACACGACATCGCCGCTGCGGTAGAGATCGCCGTCGGCACCGGATAGCTTGCCGTCGTCACCCTGGTAGCCCTGCATCAGGCCCGCGGGCCGGTCGGCGCCCAGCACCAGCGTGACCTCGCCCTCTTTGGTCACATGGCCATCATTGTCGGTGATCCGGACGCGATAGCCCGGCAACGGCCGGCCCATCGAGCCGACCTTGACCTTTTGTCCCGGCGAATTGCCGGCCAGCGCGGTGGTCTCGGTCTGGCCGTAACCGTCGCGGATGGTCAGGCCCCAGGCGCTGCGCACCTGATCGATCACTTCGGGGTTGAGCGGCTCGCCGGCGCCGCAGACTTCGCGAAGAGCGACCTTGAAAGTCGAGAGCTTCTCCTGAATGAACAGCCGCCACACCGTCGGCGGCGCGCACAACGTGGTGACGCCGCAACGGCCGATGGTCGCGAGCAAAGCCTTGGCGTCGAAGCGTGGCTGGTTGACCACGAAGACGGTGGCGCCGGCATTCCAGGGCGCGAAGAAGCAGCTCCAGGCATGCTTGGCCCAACCCGGCGAGGAAATGTTCAGATGCACGTCGCCGGGCTGCAGCCCGAGCCAAAACATCGTCGACAGCCCGCCGACCGGATAACTGCGCTGGCTGTGCCGCACCAGTTTCGGTTTTGCCGTGGTGCCCGAGGTGAAATACAGCAGCATCGGGTCTTCGGCCTGGGTCGGGCCGTCGGGCGTAAACGTTTCGGAGGCGCTCGCCGCCGCTTCGAACGGCAGCCAGCCCTCGTGCTTCGACGTTGCGCCGACCACGATGCGGATCAGATGGTCGCCGCCGAGGCCGGCGAATTTCGCGACCTGGTCCTGGGTCGCCACCACCACTTTTGCCCGGCCGCGATCGAGCCGGTCGCGCAGTTCGTCCGGCGTCAGCAGCGTGGTGGCGGGGATCACGACGACGCCGAGCTTAATCGCCGCCAGCATGGTCTCCCACAGCGGCACGACATTGCCCAGCAACAGCAGCAGATGATCGCCGCGCTTCAACCCCTGCGCGCGCAGGAAATTCGCGACCTGATTGGAACGGCGCGACAACGCCGAAAACGAGAGCTTTGTTTCCTTGTCGCTGCCGGCATCGACGATCCACAGCGCCGGACGATCCCGGCTGTCCGCGTTGTGCGCCAGCTCGGCATCGAACCAGTCCAGCGCCCAGTTGAACTCGATAGGATCGGGCCAGCGGAATCCCTTTACCGCGGCATCGTAGTCGGCGCGGTGTTTGAGCAGAAAGGCGCGCGCTTCCTGGAAAGTCGTCATCGGCTACCTGTTATTTTCCGGCGAGGCTCCGAACGTGCTGGATAATTCCGGAAAAGTCGACCCCGCCGTTTCCGGCCGCGTCGAACGCCTTGTAGATCTCCTGCGCGTGCTTGCCGAGCGGCGTTGCCGCGCCGGCCGCCTTGGCCGCATCCTGCGCCAGCGTCAGGTCCTTCACCATCAGCGCCGAGGCGAAACCGGGCTTGTAGCCGTTATTGGCCGGCGACGTCGGCACCGGACCGGGAACCGGACAGTAAGACGTCAGCGCCCAGCACTGCCCCGACGAGGTCGAGGCGACGTCGAACAGCGCCTGGTGCGACAGGCCGAGCTTCTCCGCGAGCGAAAATGCTTCGCCGACCCCGATCATGGAAATGGCAAGGATCATGTTATTACAGATTTTCGCCGCCTGACCTGCGCCAGCGGCGCCGCAATGCACGAGTTTCTTGCCCATGTTTTCCAGCACGGGTTTTGCCGCCGCGAAAGCCTTGTCGTCGCCGCCGCACATAAAGGTCAGCGTCGCGCCCTTGGCGCCGCCAGTGCCGCCGGACACGGGTGCGTCGACGGACGCCATGCCGTGCTTGGCGGCGAGCGCATGCGCCGCTTTGGCGCTTTCGACATCGATGGTCGAGCAATCGATAATCAGCGCACCCCTCGCCATGGACGGAATGACATCGGTCCAGACCGAAATCACGTGCTTGCCTGCGGGCAGCATCGTGATCACGGTGTCGGCGCCCTTCACGGCCGCCGCCGCGCTGTCGGCGATCGCAGCGCCATCGCTCCTGGCCTGATTTTTCGAGGCTTCGACCAGATCGAACGCGGTCACCTTGTGGCCGGCCTTGACCAGATTGGCCGCCATCGGGCCGCCCATGTTGCCGAGGCCAATGAATGCGATATTTGCCATCTCGATTTCCTCCGGGACGTTTTTGGTTTGATTTAGCCGAATTTCAGTTCGTCGGCGCCGATCTCGGCGAAGTAAGGCGCAATCATTTCCGGCGTCACATCCTCAATCCGCGGCGGCGACCATTTTGGACTGCGGTCCTTGTCGATCACGGCGGCACGCACGCCCTCGCGAAAGTCGTCGCTGGCAAAAACTTCCAGCGCCGCGCGATATTCCCGCACCAGGCACTCTTCCAGCGACGACGACGCCCGCGCCAGCCGCAGCAGTTTGAGCGTTACCACCATGCCGCGCGGCGATTTCTCGTTCAGCGTCTTCAATGTGGATTGCGCCAGCTCGGAGCCGTCGCGCTGAAGTGCGGCGACGATATCTTCCATCCGGTCATGCCCGAACCAGGCATCGATCTTCGCCTGATTGGCCGCGACAGGACCCGAGGCCGCGCCGGTCGCAAAACCGTCGATCAAGGTTTTGACGCCGCTGGAGGTTGTCCCCGGCCGCACTTTGGTGAGCGCCTCGCGCAACGCCGCCAACGTGCCCGACGGCACCACAACATCGGCGAACCGCGCATAGATCGCGTCGGGGCCGTTCATGGTCTGCCCGGTCAACCCAAAATAAGTGCCGATCTCGCCCGGCGAATGCGACAGCAGCCAGGTGCCGCCGACATCGGGAAAGAAGCCGAGGCCGACTTCCGGCATCGCCAGTTTTGTCTTCTCGGTCACGACGCGATGGGCGCTATGGGCTGACAGGCCAACGCCGCCGCCCATTACGATGCCGTCCATGAAGGCCACATAGGGCTTTGGAAACCTGGCGATGCGGTCGTTGAGGATGTATTCCTCGCGCCACAGGATCTTGCCGAGATCGCCCTTGACCTTCGAGCTTTCCCAGAGCGCGCGGATATCGCCGCCGGCGCAGAGGCCGCGTTCGCCGGCGCCTTCGAGCACGATCACTGCCACCTCGCGATCGGCCTCGAATCGATCGAGCGCCTTGTCGATGTCGCGAAACATCTCCAGCGTCACCGCATTGATCGCCTTGGGCCGGTTGAGGCGGATGATGCCAGCAGCACCTTCGCGCCGCGCGATCAGGTCGCCTTCGGATTCGGTGATGGCAGCGGCGGCCGTCATCGCGCGCCCTCGATCAGTTTTCGCGAGACAATCAGCCGCATGATCTCGTTGGTTCCTTCCAGGATCTGGTGCACGCGCAAATCGCGGACGATCTTTTCGATGCCGTATTCGCTGAGATAGCCGTAGCCGCCGTGCAATTGCAGCGCCTGATTGGCGACCTCGAAGCCGACATCGGTGCCAAAACGCTTGGCCATCGCGCACAGCATGGTCGCATCCGCGTCCTTGCGGTCGAGCGCGGCAGCCGCGCGCCACACGAAGGTGCGCGCCGCCTCCAGCTCGGTCGCCATGTCGGCCAGGCGAAACTGCAGCGCCTGGAATTCGTCGAGGCGTTTTCCAAACGCCTTGCGCTCTTTCATGTAGGCGAGCGATTTGTCGAGCGCGTTCTGCGCGCCGCCGAGCGAGCACGCCGCGATATTGATGCGGCCGCCGTCGAGGCCGGCCATCGCGATCTTGAAGCCAATGCCCTCCTCGCCGAGTTTGTTTTCAACGGGCACGCGGGCATTCTCAAAGATCACCGCGCGGGTCGGCTGCGCATTCCAGCCCATCTTGCGTTCGTTGGCGCCAAACGAGAGGCCGGGGGTGTCGCCGTCGATCACCAGCGTCGAGATGCCGCCGGGGCCGTCGGCGCCGGTCCGCACCATCACGACATAGATGTCGCCCTTGCCGGCGCCGGAAATGAACTGCTTTTGGCCGTTGAGTACGTACTGATCGCCGTCGCGCACCGCGCGGGTGCGCAGCGCCGCCGCGTCCGAGCCGGAGCCCGGCTCGGTCAGGCAGTAGCTGGCCAACAGCTCCATGGTGCAGAGCTTTGGCAGCCACTTCTGGCGCTGGATGTCATTGCCATAGGCGTCGATCATCCACGACGCCATGTTGTGGATCGAGATGAACGCCGACACCGTCGGGCAACCCTGCGCCAGCGCCTCGAAGATCAGCGCCGCGTCGAACCGCGTCAGCGCCGAGCCGCCGACGTCATCCCTGATATAGACGCCACCCATGCCGAGCTTGGCGGCTTCGCGCATCACGTCGACCGGAAAATGCTTCTCCTCGTCCCAGCGGATCGCATGCGGCGCGATTTTTTCCGCGGCGAATTCCCGCGCCATATCGCGAACCGCAATCTGGTCCTCGTTGAGAGCGAAATGCATCTCTGGTGTGATTAGTTCATGGTCGGAATCGAGAACTCCGCGCCCTCCTTGACGCCGGACGGCCAGCGCGAGGTGATGGTCTTGGTCTTGGTGTAGAAGCGGATCGAATCCGGACCGTGCTGGTTGAGATCGCCGAAGCCGGACTTCTTCCAGCCGCCAAAAGTGTAATAGGCGATCGGCACCGGGATCGGCACGTTGATGCCGACCATGCCGACATTGACCTTGGCGGCGAAATCGCGCGCGGCGTCGCCGTCGCGGGTGAAGATCGCAACCCCGTTGCCGTAATCATGGTCCGACGGCAACGCCAGCGCTTCCTTGTAGTCATGGGCGCGCACCACCGACAGCACGGGTCCAAAGATCTCTTCCTTGTAGATCCGCATATCCTTGGTGACGTTGTCGAACAGGCATCCGCCCATGTAGAAGCCGTTTTCATAGCCCTGCATCTTGAAGCCGCGGCCGTCGACCGCCAGTGTTGCGCCTTCCTTGAGGCCGATCTCGACATAATTCCGGACGCGGTTGAGGGCTTCCTTGGTCACCAGCGGGCCGTAATCCGCCGACGGATCGATCGAGGTGCCGATCTTCAGGGATTCAACGCGCGGAATCAGTTTCTCCATCAGGCGGTCGGCGGTGGTCTTGCCGACGGGCACCGCAACCGAGATCGCCATGCAGCGTTCGCCGGCCGAGCCGTAGCCCGCGCCGATCAGGGCGTCGACGGTCTGCTCCATGTCGGCATCCGGCATCACGATGGCGTGGTTCTTGGCGCCGCCAAAACACTGCGCGCGTTTGCCGGTGGCGGCGGCGCGTTCATAGATATATTGCGCGATCGGCGAGGAGCCGACGAAGCCGACCGCCCTGATATCGGGATCGTCCAAAATGGCGTCGACCGCTTCCTTGTCGCCGTTGACGACGTTGAGGATGCCGGCCGGGAGGCCAGCCTCGATCATCAAGGCCGCCAGCATCATCGGCACGCCGGGATCGCGCTCCGAGGGTTTGAGGATGAACGCGTTGCCGCAGGCGATCGCGGGCGCGAATTTCCACATCGGGATCATCGCCGGGAAGTTGAACGGCGTGATGCCGGCGACGACGCCGAGCGGCTGCCGCATCGAATAGATGTCGATGCCGGGGCCGGCGCCCTCGGTGTATTCGCCCTTCATCAGATGCGGAATGCCGCAGGCGAATTCGACCACTTCAAGCCCGCGCTGGATATCGCCCCTGGCGTCCGGAACGGTCTTGCCGTGTTCGCGCGCCAGCAAATCGGCGAGCTTGTCGTAATCACGCTGTGCGAGTTCGAGGAACTTCATCATGACGCGGGCGCGGCGCTGCGGATTGGTATTGGCCCACTCGACCTGCGCGGCCTTGGCGTTCTCCACCGCGGCGCGAACTTCGGCCTTGGACGCCAGCGCCACCTTGGCCTGGACGTCGCCGGTCATTGGCTCGAAAACGTCGGCTGTCCGTCCGGACGTGCCCTTGACCTCTTTGCCACCGATGAAATGTCCGATTGAACGCATGAATCTTCTCCCTGACGCCTTGGCTGGTTCGCTTTAAAGCCTTTTTGACCCGCATTTCTTGGGATACAAGTCCGATATATTGCACCATAGATGTGCGGAAATGCTGGATCAAGGCGGCAGAACGATCGACTGGGACGACTTCCGCTTCGTGCTGGCGATTGTCCGCGGCGGATCGGTTTCGGCTGCCGCAAAACAGCTCGGCGTCGATCATGCCACAGTGATCCGGCGTGTCGACCGGCTGGAACGGCACCTCTCCGCAAAACTGTTTGATCGCCGCAAGACCGGATATTTGCTGACCGAGGCCGGCCAGCGCGTCGCCGACAGCGCGGAAGCGCTGGAATCGACCATCGTCGCCAACCAGGAGGCGGTCGGCGGCTCGCGGGCGCATCTGACCGGCACGGTGCGGATCGGCGCACCCGACGGCTTTGGCAGCCACTTCCTGGCCTCGCGGCTGGTGCAATTCACCGAGCGTTATCCCGATCTCGATCTGCAGCTCGTCGCCACCGCGCGGCTGTTCAGCCTGTCGAAGCGCGAGGCCGATATCGCAATCAGCCTGTCGATGCCGAAGGAAGGCCGCATCGTCGGCCGCAAGCTGCTGGATTACAGCCTCGGGCTTTATGCCGCGCCCGCCTATCTCGACCGCGCGCCTGACATCACCACCCGCAGCGACCTGCCCGGGCATCGCTTTGTCGGCTACATCGAGGAACTGCTGTTCACGCCCGAACTGGATTACCTGCCGCAGGTCTCGCCGAAGATTTCCGCCAAGTTCCGCAGCGCCAATCTGATTGCGCAGCTCAATGCGACCATCGCCGGCTTCGGGATCGCGGTGCTGCCGCATTTCATGGCGACGTCGCACCCCGAGCTGCGCGCGGTGTTGCCGAACGAGGTCAAGATCACGCGCACCTTCTGGCTATTGATGCACGCCGACAGCAAGGATCTGGCGCGGATCCGTGCGGTGGCCGATTACATCTACGAGACCGTGGAAGCCGAGCGCGCGCTGTTCAACGGCTCGTGAACACGCCACGCCGTCCCGGCGAACGTCGGGACAACCCGGATGGGGCCGCCGCCTCTAATTCACCCGTGGTTTCTTCGCCACCGGCTTGGCCGCTGCGGCACGGCCGAGCACCGCCTCTCGGCCGGCGCCGAGGACCTCTTCGGAAAACTCGCCGCTGCCGGCGACGCGGGCCAGCACCAGCGTCCCCATCATGGTCGCAAGCGCCGCTATCGCCCGCCTGCGCGCGGTCTTGCGCGGAACATCCGGTATCTGAACGGCCATCGTGTCGATCATCTGTTCCAGCTTGGCGGCAAACGCCCGGCGGGTCTTCGGGCTTTCGCGGGCGATTTCCGCGCCCAGCGACGGCACCGCGCAGCCATGGCCAGGATCGTCGCGATGCACCGGGTTTAGATAGGTTTCGACGATGGTGGCCAGACGTTTGTCCGGCGGCGTCGTTTCGGCGATCTTGCGCCAGCGCTCGGTCGAGCGGTCCATCGCATAGCCAAAGGCCTCGATCACCAGCGCTTCGCGCGAGTCGAAATGCGCGTAGAAGCCGCCATGGGTCAGGCCGGCCTCCTTCATCAGATCGGCGACGCCGATGCCGTGCGCGCCCTTCTCGCGAAGCCGGACCGAGGCTTTCTTCACGATCCGCGCGTGGGTTTCCTGCTTGTGTTCCTTGGAATAACGCATGGGGGGTCTCATTGGATGTTTGCAGTCATATAATAGCAATTGTGTCCCGGAAAAGCTGCATCTATTTCGCGTTTTCCCCCTCGCCGATCATGGAAAAGGTCGCGGTCGAGTGCACCGCAAGATGACCCGCGCCGTTGCGGACGAAACCCTCGGCGTAGCTGGTCTGGCGACCGAGTTTCACGACTTTTCCCTCGGCCTGAATTGTCCCGGAGCGAACTGAGAGCGGCCGCAAATATGTCAGTTTCAGGTCGAGGGTGACCGAGGTCTGGCCCGTCGGTAGCATGGTCGAGATTGCACAACCCATGGCGGTATCCAGCAACGCCGCGGCGGTAGCACCATGCAGCAGGCCGATCGTGTTCTCCAGGCTTTCATGCGGCGCCAGTTCCATCACGATCCGCCCCGGCTCGGCCACGGTCATGCGAAAGCCGATCAGCCGCGCCATCGGCGGCGGAGGCAGGATGCCGTCCCGGATCGCACCCATCACCTCCAGCCCGGACATGGCAGCCGCGGCCTTCGCCACCGGCCCGGGCGCCTGCCATTCCACCACGCGCTCCCGACGGGTGGCGGGCGAAAACAGGTCGGCGGTATCGGTGATCGTCATGACGGCTCCATTGAATGATATATGTCATATTATAGCAACCACACCGCCCTCGCAACGCCGCTGCCTCCCGGTCCCTTGACAAGGCCATGCTTTGTCCGGGAAGTGGCGCGATCCGCCCCCTTTTTGCCGAGATTTTCCATGGACATGCTCAATCCCCATTGCGGCGTCGACCGCGATCCGCGCGGCGTCGTTCGCCTGACCATCTGCAACGCCGGTTCCCTCAATATCCTCGGTTCCGTCGTCACCGACGGCGTGCGCGAGGGATTTGAGAAGCTCGCCGGTGACAGGGAGATCCGCGCGGTGATTCTGGCCGGCCAGAGCGAAAAAAGCATGATCGGCGGAGCCGACATCAAGGAAATGGCGAAACTCGAGCAGAAGTCCGCAGAAGCCTTCATCACGCGGCTGCGCGACCTCTGCGAAGCCGTGCGCAACTTTCCGGCGCCGGTGATCGCGCGACTGCCCGGCTGGTGCCTCGGCGGCGGGCTCGAGGTGGCTGCCGCCTGCGATTTCCGGATTGCCGC
This sequence comes from Bradyrhizobium erythrophlei, assembly GCA_900129675.1. Lineage (GTDB taxonomy): Bacteria > Pseudomonadota > Alphaproteobacteria > Rhizobiales > Xanthobacteraceae > Bradyrhizobium > Bradyrhizobium erythrophlei_A. The sequence goes on from FSRD01000001.1 coordinate 8,474,606, forward strand.
CCATGACGCCATGTTCGGCATGCCCGAAGTGCGCGTCGGCATCCCCTCGGTGATCCACGCGGCGCTGCTGCCGCGGCTGATCGGCTGGGGCCGCGCCCGCTGGCTGGTGATGACGGCCGAAAACATCGACGCGCCGACCGCGCTCGGCTGGGGCCTCGTCGACGTGGTTGCGCCGCAAGGCGGCCTTGACGCCGCGGTGGAGCACACGGTGAAGGCTTTGCTCGAATGCGGCCCCGAGGCGCTGCGCACGCAAAAGGCTCTGCTGCGGCAATGGGAAGAGTTGCCGCTGACAGAATCGGTCAACTTGAGCGTCGGCGTGTTCGGAAAATCGTTCCTGACCGGCGAACCGCAACGCTTGATGCAGGGCTTTCTCGATCGCAAGCGCTAGCGACGTATAAACGCGTCATCGCCCTTTCACCGCCCATTCGCCGGCGCGTGCACCGGCCAGAGATCGGCGCGCCAATGCAGCGCGATCGCCACCATCGCAATAAGCCCCGCGGACGCATAGAGCGTGCCGGTCGCGGAATAGCCGATCAGATCAATCAAGCTGCCCGCCGCAAGCAACCCGAGCGGCAGGCCGTAGATCACCATCATGCGCACCCCCATTACGCGGCCACGGAGATGTGCGCTGGCGTGGCGCATCAGCATTACGGCGGCCGAAATCATCGACATGCTCTGCGCCATGCCGGCAAGCACAAGGCAGGCCATCGCCACCGGCATTGTCCTGATCTCGACGAACACCAAGAGCATCGCGTACCAGGCAAGCGTCGCGCCGATCAAAAGCCGGGCGACGCGCACGCCGCCGGCCAAACTGAGCGTGATCGAACCGATCAGCGAGCCCACCGCGAAGCTCGCCGATAGATAGCCGAGGCCGGTCTGGTCGGTATGAAAGATGTCGCGCGCCACGTAAGGCAGCAATCCGTTTGTCAGAGGAAATGCGGTGAGGTTGGCCAGGAACGCGACGCAAAGCGCCGCGCGCATTCCCGGACCACTCCAGGCATAAACGATGCCCTCCTTCAGGTCCTGCAGCAGGGTCGAACTCGGCGTATCGTTCGCCGGGTGATCCACTGCGCCTAGAGATTTTGCCGGACGGGTCAGGCAAAGCATCAAGACGGCGGCCGCGAGATAGAAACAGGTGATCGCCACATACACAAAACCGATGCCGAGAGCGGCGAACAATGCGGCACCGGTCAATGCGCCGGCGATGCGCGCGCTATCCTGCGTCGTGCGCGCCAGACTGATGGCACCAACCAGTAGCCCGGCGGGCATGATGTCCGCGAGCAGTGCGCCGCGCACACCGAGATCCGAAGGGCGGATCAGGCCCATGATCGAGACGATGATCATGACATTCAGCGGAGCCAGGTGGCCGGTCAGCGCCAGCGTCATGATGGTCGCAGAGAGCACGGTATAGGCAAAGCGCATCGCGACCATAAGGTCCCGATGCCCCATGCGGTCCCCGACCATACCGAGTACCGGCGCGATCAATGTCCCGACATATTGCAACGATGCGAGCACAGTCAGCAGCAGCACCGAACCGGTCTCGACCATGATGTACCAGCCGAGCACCAGCGTCTCGACCTCGAACGCCCAGGAGGTGAGCAGATCGGACGGCCATTGGAAGCGATAGTTGCGGATGTGGAATGGCGCGAGCGCGGAAGTTCGCCCGGCTCCGCTCAAGACGCGATGACGCGTTTCACGGCGTTCCCCTGCCCTTTTCTTGATTCTTTGGGAAAACTTCCCTGTTTGGGCAGCGTAGCGCCGATGATGCCCGTGTCAATCGACAGTACCGCATGCGGCCATGCTGGAATTCATCCGAACACAACAATTTGTCATGACGGGCTCGGTTGCAATTTTTGCAACGCGTCATATGATGATCGTAATCTTAACGATCTGACATCCCAGGAGATCCGCCATGGCTGCCACCACCGATCCCGTCGTCATCCTTTCCGCCGCCCGGACCCCGCTCGGCCGCTTCATGGGCGATCTGTCGCCGTTTTCGGCGCACAAGCTCGGCTCGCATGTGATCGGCGCGGCGCTGGAGCGGGCCAAACTGGCCCCCGAGCGGATCGACGAGGTGTTCATGGGCAACGTGCTGCCGGCCGGACAGGGCCAGGCGCCGGCGCGGCAGGCCGCGCGCGGCGCCAAACTGCCGGACGCCACCGGTGCCACCACCATCAACAAGGTGTGCGGCTCCGGCATGAAGGCGACCATGCTGGCGCACGACATCATCAATGCCGGTTCCGCCGGGATCGTGCTGTCGGGCGGCATGGAGAGCATGAGCAATGCGCCGTATCTCCTGGCAAAGGCCCGCTCCGGCTATCGCGCCGGACATGACCGGCTGATCGACCACATGATGATGGACGGGCTCGAAGACGCTTACGAGACCGGCCGCTCGATGGGCGATTTCGGCGAAGCCACCGCGGAAGCCTATCAGTTTACCCGCAAGGACCAGGACGCCTACGCCATGGAAACGCTGACCCGCGCCCGCAAGGCGGTCGAAGGCGGCGCGTTCAAGGCCGAGATCGCGCCGATCACGCTGACGGAAAAGGCCGGTCCGCGCATCATCGCCAATGACGAGCATCCGCTTAAAGTGGATCCCGCCAAAATTCCGGGGCTGAAGCCGGCGTTCCGCGCCAACGGCACCATTACGCCGGCCGCCTCCTCCGCCAATGCCGACGGCGCCGCAGCGCTCATTCTGGCCAAGCGCTCGCTCGCCGATCGCGAAGGCCTCCCGATGCTGGCCGAGGTCAAGGGCCACGCTACCCACAGCCAGGAGCCGCAGTGGTTTACCACCGCGCCGATCCCGGCGATCCGCAAGCTGCTCGACAAGGTCGGCTGGAGCGTCGGTGATGTCGATCTGTTCGAGATCAACGAGGCCTTTGCCGTGGTGGCGATGGCGGCGCAGCGTGACCTCGGCATCGACAGAGACAAGCTCAATATCCATGGCGGCGCCTGCGCGCTCGGCCATCCCATCGGCGCCACCGGCGCGCGGCTGATCGTGACGCTGTTGCATGCCCTCGAAGCGCAGAATTTGAGGCGCGGCGTCGCCGCCCTCTGCATCGGCGGCGGCGAGGCCACCGCGATTGCGGTGGAGCGCGTCATCCACTAGCGCTTGTTGTGCATGTCCTGAAATGAGGGAAGTACGCCATTTCAGTCAGATGGCTTTTGCGTCAAGATGCGCAGGTCAAGCAAATCAGAGGGAATTTCCAAGAAAACCTCAAGTGAACCTCCAAGCAACTTCCCGGAAAACTCTGCACAAGACGTCCAGCTAATCTCCCAGTCAAACCCTCTGAGGCCTAATGATCTCGAACTGGCTGTCGGCCGCCCTCGCCCGCCGCAATATCCATTACGGCTGGGCGATGGTCGGCGTGACCTTCCTCACCGCGCTCATCACCGCCGGCACCGTCGGCGCGCCCGGCGTGTTCATCGTGCCGCTGCAAAAGGAGTTCGGCTGGACCACGGCCGAAATCTCTTCCGCGCTGTCGATCCGCTTCATCCTGTTCGGGTTGATGGCGCCGTTCGCCGCCGCACTGTTGAACCGCTATGGGCTGCGCAATGTGACGCTGTCGGCTCTTCTGGTCGTGGTCTCCGGCCTCGTGGCTTCGCTGGCGATGACGAAAGTCTGGCACCTGATGCTGCTGTGGGGCGTGGTGATCGGCGTCGGCACCGGCATGACCGCGCTCGTACTGGGCGCAACCGTCGCCGCGCGCTGGTTTGTGGGACGGCGCGGGCTGGTGGTCGGCATTCTCACCGCCAGCGTCGCAACGGGACAGCTCGTCTTTCTGCCACTGCTGGCAACGCTGACCGACTACTACGGCTGGCGCATTGCGCTTGGATTCGTCTGCATGATGCTGGGTGTCGCGGCATTCTCCGTGCTGATGATCATGCGCGATCGGCCGAGCGATGTGGGTTTGAGGCCGTTCGGCGATGAGGGCACTGAACCATTGCCGGCGCCGCCTCCCAACAACGCGTCGATCATGGCGGCGGCGCTCGGGACGCTGCGCGACGCCTCCAAGTCGCGGGCGTTCTGGATCCTGTTCGCGACCTTCTTCATCTGCGGCGCCTCCACCAACGGCCTGGTCCAGGTGCATCTGATTCCGATGTGCCTCGATTTCGGCATTCCGCAGGTTCAGGCCGCGAGCCTGCTCGCCGCCATGGGCATCTTCGATTTCTTCGGCACCATCGTCTCGGGCTGGCTGTCCGATCGTTACGACAATCGGCATCTGCTGTTCTGGTATTACGGGCTGCGTGGCCTGTCGCTGCTGTTCCTGCCCTTCACCAATTTCTCGTTCTATGGGCTGTCGCTGTTTGCGATGTTCTACGGCCTCGACTGGATCGCCACCGTGCCGCCGACAGTACGTCTCACCGCACAACGGTTCGGGCCGGAACGCGCCAATCTGGTGTTCGGCTGGATCTTTGCCGGCCACCAGCTCGGCGCAGCCTCAGCAGCGTTCGGTGCCGGCCTGTCGCGGACGGTCTATGCGACCTACCTGCCCGCGTTCTTCGTCGCCGGCGCGCTCTGCGTCGTCGCGTCGGTGATCGTGCTGGCGATCTCGCGGCCGGCGCCAAAGGTGGTGGCGGCGGCGGCGACGGCGTGAGGATCAGACTCCCTCGCCCCGCTCTTTGCGGGGAGAGGATTGGGGTGAGGGGCTGCTTCCGCAAGCTCCGAAGAAGAAGAAGTGCTCGCGGTGAGTCCCCCTCACCCGGCGCTGCGCGCCGACCTCTCCCCGCAAGCGGGGCGAGGTGAAGACACTACGGCCTGATCGTCATATTGGTCGCAGGCCCCGGCGTGCGGATCGGTTCGGCGAGGCGCGCGAACTCGCAGAGCAGGGAGCGCGTCTTGCGCGGGTCAATCACTTCCTCGACCCAGAATTTTTCGGCCGAGCGGAACGGCGAGCGCAGCTTGTTGAGCCGGTCCTCGATCTCTTTCAGTTTCGCCGCCGGATCGTCCGCCGCGTCGATGTCGGCGCGATAGGCGGCTTCGATGCCGCCCTCCAGCGGCAGCGAGCCCCAATAGGCCGATGGCCAAGCGTAGCGCATCGAGTAGCGGTTGGCCGGCTGATGCACGACCCCGGCGACGCCGAAGGCATTGCGCACGATGATGGTGCACCAGGGCACCGTCGACTGGTTGACCGCGGCCATCGCCCGCACGCCGTGGCGAATGGTGGCCGACTTCTCGGCCTCGAGCCCGATCATAAAACCGGGGCAATCCATCAGATAGACCACCGGCAGATGGAAGGTCTCGGCAAAATCGACCCAGCGCACCACCTTCTGGCACGCGTCCGCGGTCCACGATCCGCCATAGTGAAAGGGATCGCTGGCCAGCAAGAACACCGCGCGGCCTTCCAGCCGCGCGAGCCCGGTGATGACCGGGCGGCCGAAATTCGCGGCAACCTCGAAGAACGAACCCTTGTCGACGACGGCATCGATGATCGGACGCATCTTGTAGACCTGACGGCGGTTGCGCGGCACCGCCTTCATCAGGGATTCCTCGGCGCGCTCCGGATCGTCGGTGCAAGCGGTCGTCGGCGGCAGGCTGTAAACCGACGACGGCAGATAGGACAGGAAGCGCCGGGCGCATTCAAACGCTTCTTCCTCGGTATCGACGGCATGATCGATACCGCCGGCCCGAGTCTGGATCTCGGCGCCGCCGAGCTCCTGTTTGGTCAGATCCTGACCGAGGCGCTTCACCACCGGCGGTCCGGCGACGAACATCGCGGAATTCTTCGTCATCACGGAGTAATGGGTGGCCGCCAGTCGCGCCGCCCCCAGACCCGCGACCGAGCCGAGCCCCAAGCCCACCACCGGCACCTGCGCCATATTCGCGGTCGTGAACCAGTACGCGCGCGTACTGCCGACGCCGCCGGGCAGATTGGCCGCGCCCCTGGTTTCGATGGTCTTCACCGAACCGCCGCCGCCCGAGCCTTCGATGACGCGGATGATCGGTAAGCGGAACTGATGCGCCATCTCTTCCGCCATCAGCGGCTTGGCCGAGATCGACGCGTCGGCCGAGCCGCCGCGCACGGTAAAATCGTCACCGACCACGACCACCGGGCGGCCGTCGATCTTGCCGCGGCCGAACACGCAGTTCGCCGGCGTCAGGTGCTTGAGTTCGCTTTTTTCGTCGTATTCGGCGACGCCGGAAATCGCGCCGACCTCGTGGAAGCTGTTCTGGTCGACCAGTTTGTCGATGCGCTCGCGAACGGTGAGCCGGCCCTGGTCATGCTGTCGCTTGACCTTGTCAACGCCTCCCATCTCCCGCGCGAATGCTTCGCGCCGGGCGAGGTCGTCGAGTTCCGGCTTCCAGTTCATTCGTATCCTCCGTCCTGATTATTTTATTGTTGTTATGGGTTGGCACCGGGATAGCTTTCCTCTCCAGCCTTGAGGCGAAGATGTCGCCATCGGCGCCTTCGAGCAGGCTGCCGACGGCCGCACCAAGATCGAGCATCATGGGCGCCACCTCCTTGTGCAGCCGTTTTTCATCAAACATCACGGAGAGAAGGCCGATCGTCACGACGACATAGGTTTGATATTGCGGCGACCACAGCGGCACCGCGAGCCCGTTGATATGCGGGCTCCAGAGGCCGCAGGCGACGACGTAACCGTGCTCGCGCAGATGGCGGCGATTACTCTCGATGCGCGGCTTCAATATCCTCGAACTTTCCGGAACCTCGCGCTCCATCTCCGCAATCAGCGCGTCGCCAACATCGACATCGAGGGCTGCGGTATAGGCATGGCCCGCCGCCGTGCTCGCCATCGCGATGCGGCTTCCAGTGGTCTCATGCAGGCCAAGCGCATTCGCCGCGCGCGCGAATTCGAGATAGACGAGATGAAAGCGATCGGGGATGACGAAGCCGACGGTGCCCGGCAATTGCTCGGCGACGTCCTGCAATCGCAGCCGGATCAGATTGCGCAGCTGCAAGCCCTTCATCATCGATGTGCTCATCGCCACCGCGCTCGGGCCGATGCGGTATTTCTGGTCGCGCGGCAGATAGACGAGCTGGCCCATTCGCGTCAGCGTGTGCGTGAGCCGCGATACCGTCGATCGCGGCAATCCGCAGCGGTTGGATATTTCGAGATTACCGAGCCGGGCTTCGTGACCCTCGAAGCAGCGCAGCACATCGAAGGCCCGCGACACCACCTGAATCACATCGCCCTCGCCCGCCAGATCGCTGGCGAGCATTCCCTGTTTGCTAAGCCGCTCCGAGCGTCGTCCCATGATCTGGCTCCATTCCGTTGCACGGAATAAAATTCCACTTGCAGATCAAGCTACCTCAGGCAATCTGCGGCCACAACTAAAAGCCGTTCACGGGACGAAATTGTCACGTCACGCGGTCCCGGAGATTGGCATGCCAGATATCACGATCATCACCGAAGTCGCCGGCCGCGTATGCGCGCTTCCCATTGCATCAGGAAGCAGCGTCGGCGATGGCGACGAGATCGCGTTCGTCGAAGCCATGAAGATGGAAATACCGGTGACAACGACCGCAGCAGGGAAAATCAAGGCGATACTGGTCAAAATCGACGAAATGATTGCCGAAGGCCAGGCCGTCGCCATCCTCGAAACCTAACCGGCTCGGCGCGTAAACTCATCTGCGATCATCTGTCCGGCGACGCAGGCGTCACGACGGCTGGCGGCAGATGCGCGCCGGCACGACCGGCGACATCCCGCGACGATGGGATCCGCCAAGGCAAAAGTTTCGCATGGCGAAACAAACGGGAATCCGCCGGCCGGCGCTTTCATGGCCGCCGCATTCCCGCGCAATCGGCGCGCGCGGGATCGAGTTGCGCGCTCGGTGATTGCGCGGCAGAACGGGAACGATGAAAGTATCGCGCACCAGCGCTCCGGCCTGGACCAGCTCGAAACCGCCCTTGCTGCGGTTCCTGAACGCCTGTCATGAGGAATACGCTGCGGAGACCAGCGGCGCGGTCGCCGATTACATCCCCGAGCTCGGCAAGGCCGACCCTGCCCATTTTGGCATCAGCCTCGCGACCCTCGACGGCCACGTCTATGAGGTCGGCGACACCAAGGTGCCCTTCACCATCCAGTCGATGTCAAAACCTTTCGTGTTCGCCCTGGCCCTGGACACGCTAGGCGCGGGGCGCGTCGAAAGCGTGATCGGCGTCGAGCCGTCGGGCGATCCCTTCAATTCGATCCGCCTCAACGCGGACAATCACCCGTTCAACGCGATGGTGAATGCCGGCGCGATCACCTGTTCCGGCCTGATCCACGAAGCCAAGGGCGCGGATGCGTTCGAATGTATCCGGCAGGCGCTGGGCCGCTTCGCCGGGCGCGATCTCGATGTCGATGAATCCGTCTACGCCTCGGAAAGCGCTACCGGCGACCGCAACCGCGCGATCGGCTATCTCCTGCGCACCAACGCCGTCATCACCGAGAACGTCGTCTCCGTGCTCGATGTCTATTTCCGGCAATGCGCGATCCTGGTGACGGCGCGCGACATCGCCGTGATGGCCGCAACGCTGGCCAATCGCGGCGTCAATCCGGTGACCGGCGAACAGGTGATGAGCGCTTATGCGATTTCGCGAACGCTGTCGGTGATGACCTCGTCCGGCATGTACGATTATGCCGGCGAATGGATCTACCGCATCGGCATCCCGGCCAAGAGCGGCGTCGGCGGCGGCATTCTGGCGGCGCTGCCGGCGCGGCTCGGGCTCGGCAGCTATTCGCCGAAACTCGACAAGCACGGCAACAGCGTGCGCGGCATCAAGGTCTGCGAGGCGCTGTCGTCGCACTACGATCTGCATATGCTCAACCGCAGCGACAATGCGCGCAGCGCCATCATCGCCGAATATAATATCGGCGAAAATCCGTCACGGCGCAGCCGCCGACCGCATGAGCAGAACATGCTCGCCGCGCACCGTCAGGATGTCCGCGTCATCGAGCTCATGGGGACGCTGTCGTTATCAAATGTCGACTATGTCGCGCGCCGGATCGTGGCCGACCCGCGCCCGCAATTCGTCATTTTCGATCTTCGCCGGGTCACCTCGATGACGCGGGCGGGCGCCCGCCTGCTCGCCGAGGAATTCCGCGAACTGGCGGCCTTTCATGTCACCGTGATCGTCTCCGGCATCAAGCGGGCGTCGGAGGAATGGAGGACGATCGCGGAGTGGACCGACAGCCTCACGAACGTGCGGTACTATTTCCTGCTCGATGCCGCGATCGAATGGGCGGAAGACCAGGTGGTCTATCGTCACGGCGGGTCGATCGATTTTTTCGAAGCGACCGAGCTGTCCGAGCAGCGGCTGCTGGCGGGATTGACCGAAGAGGAACTGACCGACCTCGCCTCGCTGGCCGCGATCAAGACCTATCAGCCCAGCGAAAAGATCATCACCACCGGCGATCCCGCAACATCGCTGTTCTTTCTCCGAAGCGGCGTGGTGCATGTCACCCTGCCCGACGGCATCCGGCTGGCAACGCTGACGGCCGGCATGCCGTTCGGCGAGATGGCGCTGCTGGAGCCGAGCCGCTCGGCGGACGTGCTGGCCGATATGGCGGCGACCGCCTACGAGATACCGCTGCGCGATTTCGAACGATTTCGAAAGCAGCATCCGCGCGCCGGCGAACGGATCATGCGCAACCTTGCGCAACTTCTCGCCGACCGCCTGATCCTCGCCAATGCCAGGCTAAATCTGCTGACGTCGAACTAGGAGACTCCCAGCGAAGAATTGCTGCCAGTTTTCAATCAGACATAGAGCATCATATCTGTTGCTGCCTGAACGTGCTGAGATTCGCCAAATCCGACGGCGCAACGGCTCTGTCGCCGGCCGGTATTAGTTTGCCCTTCTTAATTTATGACGAACTGTTTTGTGGTTTCCTCTGGCTCCACGCGCCCGGAAAGAGGCGCGATTTCACCTAACATCCCCCACCGAACACGCTGCGGACTTCCAAGATGCAGGTCGAACGGATCTGGGAATTCCTGCGGCGGTTGAACCCGTCGACGCAGAGCTGCCTCCTCGCCGAGCTGGAGCGGCTGGAATTGTGCGGCATCGATATGCCGGGTTCGGCGGACATCCGAGCCAGGCTGCGCGCCGAGTTACGCAAGGATGGATCGACGGAAGGTAGCGCCAGCCCGTCCAGTTGCTTTTTCGCGCCATTGGGGGCCCTGCTCGTCGACGGCGCGCCCGAGCATGACAATTCGGGGAGAATTGCGCGCGGCTCGCTGGCTCCGATCTGGGAATGGATCGGCCGCGATCTGCTGCCGATCATGGCGCGCGACTACAATGATAAAATGAAGGGCTTGATCGCGTCCGATAAACATAAAGAAGCGCAGCTGGCCGCTGTGACCTTCCAGACCAAGGTGACAAAAGCGGTTGAGGGATTCCTGAAGACGCCCGAGGGCTGTGAGCGGGCGCGCGCCAAACTCGCGGCTTACACGGCATCACGTTCGGCCTTTGGCGACCTGATCAAGATCATGGCAGTGCTGCGCGCGCGTGAGGCGATTGCAAAGTTCAACGAAGCATTGCCGGCAAAGATTTCGAAATTCGACGATGCGCAGGTCGGCAAGATAGCCGCGCAGCTTGCTGCGTTCCGAAAGACCGACGCCGACGCGCTGCCCTTTGCGCTGGCGCTGGTTGCAACACGCCTCAAGACGCCCTGGCAGCTGATCCGCCTCGCCACCAAAGCTTCGCGCAGCAAGAGCTCAGCCGATATCGCCGCCACCCCCAACGCGATCGCGGTGTCGATGGTGCTGGACCAGATGGACGACAAACGTCAGGCGTTGCGTATGGCGCTGAAAAACAACCGCGTCATCGTCGCGCGCGATATTCTGATCGATGTCTACAACACCGAATATGCACTGCGGGTTCGTATCCGCGAACTCGATGAATCCGAATGGGGCAAGCGGCTCCGCCAGATCATGGACGCGATCGCGGCCCTGGTGGATGCCGAGGCAAGCCGGTTTCCCGACGAGGTCGGCCATGTCCTGACATCGCGCAGCCTGCGAAGGCATGATCTGTTCGCCGGCCGCCTGACCCATCTGGCCTGGAAAGCCCGCGATGCGATCGGCGACGCGCTGTCTTTTGCAAAAAGCTGATCGGCCAGACCGGAAAATGGCGCGTAGACCCGCGCGGCTGAAGCTGGGCTAAGCGCCGTTCTTCTTGCCGCGCCCTGACTTCTCGCTGGCGCGGCGCAGGGCTTCGGCGAGCGCGCCGCCACCCGAGGCTTCCTGCGGCTTGCGCGGCGCCTGCGACGTCATCTGCGCCCGAGAAATATCGCGCGGCTTGCCTTCCGCCAGCTTGGGGCCCTTGGCGCCCACCTCGTCATCGAGACGCAAGGTCAGCGCGATGCGCTTGCGGGCGACCTCGACCTCCAGCACCTTCACTTTGACGATGTCGCCGGACTTCACCACCTCGCGCGGGTCCTTGATGAAGGTCTTCGACATCGCCGAGATGTGCACCAGCCCGTCCTGATGGACGCCGATATCGACAAAGGCACCGAACGCGGCGACGTTGGTCACCGTGCCTTCGAGGATCATGCCGCGCTTGAGGTGCTTGATCTCCTCGACACCTTCCTTGAACACCGCGGCCTTGAAGGCCGGACGCGGATCGCGGCCGGGCTTTTCCAGTTCGCGCAAAATGTCGGTCACCGTGGGCAGACCAAAAGTGTCGTCGACGAAAGCCTGCGGCTTCAACTGGCGCACGATCTCGGCATTGCCAATCAGCGCCTTGATGTCGCTCTTGGTGGCGCCGAGTATCCGTCGCACCACCGGATAGGCTTCCGGATGCACGCCGGAGGCATCGAGCGGGTCATCGCCGTCATTGATGCGCAGGAACCCGGCGCATTGCTCGAATGCTTTCGGCCCGAGCCGCGGCACTTCCTTCAGCGCCTTGCGCGATTTGAACGGCCCATTGGCGTCGCGATGCTGCACGATGCTTTGCGCCAGCCCGGAGCCGATGCCTGACACCCGTGCCAAGAGCGGCGCGGAAGCGGTGTTGGCATCGACGCCGACCGCGTTGACGCAGTCTTCGACCACGGCATCGAGCGAGCGCGCGAGCTTGGTCTCGCCAAGGTCATGCTGATACTGGCCGACGCCGATCGCCTTCGGATCGATCTTGACCAGTTCGGCCAGGGGATCCTGCAGCCGCCGCGCGATCGACACCGCGCCGCGCAAGGTGACATCGAGTTCGGGTAATTCCTCGGAAGCAAAGGCCGAGGCTGAATAGACCGACGCGCCGGCTTCCGAGACCACGATCTTCGACATTTTCAGGTCCGGGAGCAGCTTGACGAGATCCATCGCCAGTCTGTCGGTCTCGCGCGACGCCGTGCCATTGCCGATCGCGATCAGGTCGACGCGGTGCGCCACCGCCAGCTTTCCGAGCGTCGCCAGCGCCGCATCCCATTGCCGCTGCGGCTCATGCGGATAGACCGCCGTGGTCGCCACCACCTTGCCGGTGGCGTCGACGATCGCGACCTTGACGCCGGAGCGGAAGCCGGGATCAAGGCCCATGGTGACGCGCGCGCCGGCCGGTGCTGCCAGCAGCAGGTCGCGCAAATTCGATGCGAACACGCGCACGGCTTCGGTTTCGGCCAGCGTCCACAGCCGCATCCGCAGGTCGATGTTGAGATGCACCTGGATCTTGGTGCGCCACGCCCACCGCGCCGTCTCCACCAGCCAGCGGTCGCCCGGGCGGCCCTGGTCGGAAATCGCAAAACGCTGCATGATCTTCAGTTCATACGAGCTGGGCATCGTCGTGGCCGGCGGCTGCGCATCCGGCAGGACCTGCAGCTCGAGGATTTCTTCCTTCTCGCCGCGGAACATCGCCAGGATGCGGTGTGACGGCAGCTTGTGCAGCGGCTCGCTGAAGTCGAAATAGTCCTTGAATTTTTCGCCTTCGGTTTTTTTGCCTTTGCGCACGGTCGAAGCCATCAGCCCGCTCGACCACATTTGCTCGCGCAAGCTTCCGATCAAATCGGCGTCCTCGGCGAACCGCTCCACCAGGATCGCGCGCGCGCCGTCGAGCGCCGCGGCCACATCGGCCACCTGCTTGTCGGCATCGACGAAACCCGCGGCGACCACCTGCGGATCGTTTTGCGGCTGCGTCAGCAACAATTCCGAGAGCGGCTCGAGACCCGCCTCCTTGGCGATCTCGGCCTTGGTCCGGCGCTTCGGCTTGAACGGCAGATAGATGTCTTCCAGCCGCCCCTTGCTGTCGGCGGCGAGGATCGCCGCTTCCAGCCCGGCATCGAGCTTGCCCTGTTCACGGACCGAATTGAGGATGGCGGTACGGCGCTCTTCGAGTTCGCGCAGATAATTCAGGCGCTCTTCCAGCGTGCGCAATTGCGCATCGTCGAGCCCGCCGGTGATTTCCTTGCGGTACCTTGCGACAAAGGGGACCGTGGCACCGCCATCGAGCAGAGTCACGGTCGCCTCGACCTGCTGCTCGCGGACACCGAGTTCCTGCGCAATCTGCCGATGAATGTTTGCCACGCGGGTTCTTTCCAAACAGGTCGCGGCGGCCGGGTCGCTTGCCGCGGGGACGCCGCTTATGGACCATGACAGATCGATTTATCAACCCGGCGCAAGAAAGAAATTGATCTGTGGATCAAGGCCATTCGGTGGCCGGGGTCATCCAGCCTGTCCGAAGCGGCGCGTCGTTGCGCAGCAAGATAAGGGTGGATCGATTGCGCTGTAGTGTGTAGACGGACGCTTCCTCTGGAGCGCCCATGTCAATCTGCGGACTCGATTTCGGAACGTCGAACACGACGCTCGGCACCATCGAAGGCCATGCGCCGGTTTTGGCGGTACTGGAGGCCGAATACACCACGATTCCCAGCGCGATCTTCTACGAGGTGGACGGCGCCGTGCTGATCGGCCGCAGGGCGATCGAGGCCTATGTCGACGGCGCCCCCGGCCGGCTGATGCGCAGCCTCAAATCGGTGCTGGGCACCTCGCTGATCGACGAGACCACACGGCTCGGACGCGAGCGGACCAGCTTTCGCGATGTAATCGCCTACTATCTCGGCGCGGTGAAACGGCGCGCCGAACAGGCCACCGGCCGCGAATTGCGCGACGTCGTGCACGGCCGTCCCGTGCACTTTGTCGACAACGCGCCCGACGCCGACCGCAAGGCGGAGCAGACGCTGCAGCAGATCGCACGCGAGATCGGCTTCGACGATGTCACCTTCCAGTTCGAGCCGATCGCCGCGGCTCTTGACTATGAGCGCCAGATCGCGTCCGAGGAAGTGGCCTTGATCGCGGACATCGGCGGCGGCACCTCGGATTTTTCGATCGTGCGGCTCGGGCCCGCGCGTCACGGCAAGGCCGACCGCTCGGCCGATATCCTCGCCAATGACGGCGTGCGCATCGGCGGCACCGATTTCGACCGCCAGCTCAGCCTCGGCGTCGTGATGCCGCTGTTCGGCTTCGGCAGCGCGATGAAGCGCGCCGGGCTCGACGTGCCCTCGAGCTATTTCCACGACCTCGCCACCTGGTCGAGCATCAACCGCATGTATGAGCCGCGGGTGATTGCGGATATCCGTCAGGTGCGGCAAGAAGCCAGTGAGCCGGCCCTGATCGACCGGCTGGTGCGCGTGGTCGACGAACAACGCGGCCATACGCTGGCGATGGAGGTCGAGGACGCCAAGATCGCACTATCCGACCAGCGCCGGGCCGACATCCCGCTGGAATGGGTCGCGCCCGGTCTCAGCGCCGCGATCGGCCGCCCCGATCTCGTCAGCCATACGGGGCAACTGGCCGACCGCATCGCGGCCCGCATCAAGAACTGCCTCACCCAGGCGCGACTGGCCGCAGATGACATCGACGCGGTGTTCCTGACCGGCGGTTCGGTGCGGCTCGCCCATGTCCGCAACGCGATCAAAAAGGCGGTGCCGTCGGCCCGCATCGTCGATGGCGATACCTTTGGCGCCGTCGGCAAGGGACTGACGCTGGAGGCGCTGCGGCGATACGGGCCACGCGACTGAAATTATTGGACGCCGCGTGTTGACCTCGGCCAAGGAGGCCGGCAGCCACTTCGTCAGCTCACTACTTCCGTTGCCGGCTGCATGTCGATGGCAAAGGTTTCCAGAAACTTCGACGTCATGATGTAGAAGCCGACCGAGAGCTGCAGTTCGACCAGTGCGGCCGGCGTCAGCTTTGATGCGATGGCGTTGAAGGTCGCATCCGTCGGCTTGTGCAGCTTGACGATTTCATCGGCGAAGGCGAGCGCGGCGCGCTGCACCTCGTTGAAGCACTTGGCCGACTGCCAGTTCTCGAGCGCCTCGTTCTGCTCATCGGTGACGCCGACGTTCTTTCCGATGCGCTTGTGAGCGACGATCTCGTATGGCGCCTCGCAGAGGATTCCGGTGCGGGTGATGGCGAGTTCGCGCACCACCGGATCGAGTTCACCCTTGTGGCGGATGGCACCGCCCAGCCGGCAATATTGTTCGAAATAGCTCGGCGAATGCGCCATCATCCGGAAAATGTTGGCGTTGAGGTTCTTGCCGAGAATTTCGCGGGTGCGGTCGCTGGCTTTCGCGGGATCGCTGTAGTCGATGCGGGCCATTTCTCACCTCGGTTTTTCGTTGCGATTATCGTTGTCGGACGGATTTCCAAAACCCTAACCCGCGCTTGACGCGAGAGCAACACGGCTGAGTCAAATTGCCGCCGCATTGCTGTTCGACCTTGGCACGGTCGATATTCGCTGAGTGGGGACTCAACTAAAGCGAATACTCGTCGTGGGGTGTTCCGAGTAAAAATGATGACCGTCGAAAGCGCTTCGCGCAACGATGAGTCACGCCCAAGTCTAGGGAGACAGGCATGAAGGAAGCCACCAAGAGGGCGGCCTCGGAGGCGCTTGCGCAAATGCTGGCGGTGACGGCGATGCTCGTCATCGCCGGCATTATCTTCTACTGGCGGTGAAAGCTGCCACTGTGTTTGTACGCGTAGTATCGGCGTCAGTGGGAAGAGCGTAAGCGACGAAGCAATCCGGATTGACAGTATTGCGTAGGTCTGGATTGCTTCGTGAGGCCTGCAACGAGGCCGCAAGTTCACTTCGCCTTCGCAAAATATGGAACCAGCCGCCCAGCGAACTGCTGATAGCGCGCGATGACCTTGTCGCCGATCGCGAGATCGTTGTCGCCGTGGGCCATCATCCGAAAACCTTCCGCGGCATCGACCAGAACGATGTTGTAGGGAACATGCGCGCGGGTCTCCGGTGTCGCGGCGCGGCACACCAGCGACGTGGCGTAAACGGTCCCTGCCCCACTGGCGCGTTTCTCCGCCGGGTCCGGCGCCCCGCAGGCCGCGCAAAATCCGCGGCGGAAATATTGCACTTTTCCGCAAGCGCCGCAGGATTGATAGACGATCGCCGCCTCGCCTTTGGTCCAATCCCCGAGTTTGCCGCTCATCGCACCCGCTCCAGGAACATGCTGACATGCGACGACAGTACGCCGCCGTCTCCGTGCAGCAGCGCGATCGAGGCGTCGCGGAGCTGGCGGTTGCCGGCACGCCCCGTCATCTGCAGATGGGTCTCGACCAGATGCGCCATCGCGCCGCCGACGCCGCAATGACCGTAGCTGAGCAGGCCGCCATGGGTGTTGAGCGGCATGTCGCCGTCGCGGCCGAAATGGCCTGAGCGTACGCGGGCGGCCGCCTCGCCGCGCTTGGCCAGGCCCAGGTCTTCCAGCAGCATTGCCAGCGTGATCGTAAAGCTGTCGTAGACCGCAGCGTAACGCACGTCGGAGATCGCAAGGCCCGACGCGGTCTTGGCCTTGGCGATCGCGATCTCGGCGCCGAGTTCGCTCAGGGCGGGTGCGGCCGTCACGTGCTGGTGGGTATGCGCCTGCGCGCAGCCGCGTATGCGCACGCCAGCCTCATTTGTGCGCTCGCGGCTGACCACGAACGCCGCGCCGCCGTCGGACACCGGACAGCAATCCAGCAGCTTTAGCGGCATCGCCACCGGTTTTGAGGCCATCACATCAGCAACCGTAATCGGATCGTGGAACTGGGCGCCGGGATGGGTCAGCGCGTGCTTGCGCATCAGCACCGCGAACTCCGCAAGGTCCTCCTCCGTCACGCCATATTCGTGCATGTAACGCGACGCCACCAGGCCGTAGTAAGCGGGAATTGTCGGCCCCAGCGGCACCTCGTAATCGGGATGGCCGACCTGGGCCAGCGCCTGGATCGAGGCGTCGCGGCTCTGCCCGGTGAGACGGTTTTCGCCGCCGACCACCAGCACATGCTTGGCGACGCCGGCATCGACCAGATGATGCGCCAGCATGGTCATCGCGAGCCCGGTGGCGCCGCCGACCTGCACGGCATGGGCGTAAGACGGCTGGATGCCAAAATGCTCGGCGAACACGGTCGCGAGCATGATGTGCGGCGAGACCGTTGAGTAGCCGCAGAGAATACCGTCGATGTCGGCTCGTTTCAGCCCGGCGTCGGCAAGCGCAAGCCCAGCCGCCTTGCTCATGAGGTCGAGCGAGGACGAGCCTTCGTGCTTGCCGTAAGACGTGAGGCCAACGCCGGTGATGAAGCTCATGGCGATGAGTACTCCGTCGTTCCGGGGCGATGCGAAGCATCGAACCCGGAACCTCGAGATTCCACGTTCGCGTCTTTGACGCGCCCCGGAATGACGGTCTGAGAGTGTGCCCTCATCTCAATACGACTTCGGCAGCCCCAGCACCTTCTCGGCAATAAAACTGAGAATGAGCTGCGGGCTGATCGGGGCGATGCGCGGGATCAGCGATTCCCGCAGATAGCGCTCGACGTGATATTCCTTGGCATAGCCAAAACCGCCGTGGGTCATGACCGCCTGCTCGCAGGCGTGGAAGCCGGCTTCGGCCGCGAGATATTTTGCGGCATTGGCCGCCGGTCCGCACGGCATGCCCTGGTCGTATTGCCAGCCGGCGGAGAGCACCATCAGCCAGGCCGCTTCCAGCTCCATCCAGTTCTTCGCCAACGGGTGCTGGATGCCCTGGTTCATGCCGATCGGGCGATTGAACACGATGCGGCCTTTGGCATAGGCCGAAGCGCGCGACAGCGCGATCTGGCCGAGCCCGACCGCTTCGGCTGCGATCAGGATGCGCTCGGGATTCATGCCGTGCAGGATGTATTCGAAGCCGCGGCCTTCCTCGCCGAGGCGATCCTCGACCGGGATTTCAAAATTCTCGAAAAACAATTCGTTGGAATCGACGGGCTTGCGGCCCATCTTCTCGATCTCGTGCACGGCCACGCGCTTCTTGTCGAAATCGGTGTAGAACAGGCTCAAGCCCTGCGTCGGCGTCTTCACCTCCTCCAGCGGCGTGGTGCGCGCCAGCAGCAGGATCTTGTTGGCGACCTGGGCGGTCGAAATCCAGACTTTCTGGCCGTTGACGATATATCTGTCGCCCTTGCGCACGGCGCGGGTCTTCAACTGGGTGGTGTTGAGCCCGGTGTTGGGTTCGGTCACCGCAAAGCAGGATTTGTCGCGGCCGTCGATGATCGGCGGCAGCATGCGCGTGCACTGCTCCTTGGTTCCGAACACCACGACCGGATTGAGCCCGAACACGTTCATGTGCACGGCGGAGGCGCCGGACATGCCGGCGCCGGATTCCGAGATCGTCCGCATCATGATCGCAGCGTCGGTGATGCCCAGGCCCGAACCGCCATACTCCTCGGGGATGCAGATACCTAGCCAGCCGGCATCGGCCAGCGCGCGGTGGAAGTCGGCGGGATAGCCGCCCTCCTTGTCCTTTTTCAGCCAATAGAGCTCGTCGAACCGCGAACAGATTTTTGCCACGGCATCGCGGATCGATTCCTGGTTGGCTGACAGCGCGAAATCCATTGTCCCGGTCCTATGTGTTGGGCGCGGCCTTGGTGACGCCGTCGCGTACCATGGCGGCGATCTCGTCCGCGGAGAAGCCTGCTTCGTGCAAAATTTCCGCAGAGTGCTCGCCAAGGCGCGGCGCCAGCCGGGTCGTCTCGACTGGCGTATCCGACCATTTCGCCGCGACCTTCATGTTGTGAATGCGGCCCTCGGTCGGATGATTAATGACGGGGAAAAAATCGGTCGCGACGATATGCGGATCCGTCAGCAGGCTTTCGAGGTCGTGCATCGGCATGACCGGCACGTCGGCCTTCTCCAGGATATCGCTCCACTCGGCGGTGGATTTGGTCTGGAGGATGCGCGCAAGTTCGGCGTACACCGCATCGATGTTGACGGCGCGGCCGGCGAAGGTCGCAAATTTCGGATTGGTGCGGAGGTCGTCACGGCCGGTCGCCTTGAAGAAATTTTCCCACTGCTTGTCGTTGTAGACGATCACGCAGATATAGCCGTCGGAGGTCTTGTAGGGCCGCCGGTCCGGCGACAGATGCCGGGCATAGCCGCCCTTGTCGAGCGGCGGCTCATAGGTGAGACCACCCATGTGGTCGCCCATGACAAAACCGGCCATGGTCTCGAACATCGGGATATCGACGCGCTGGCCGCGCCCGGTGCGATCGCGATCGACCAGGCTGGCGCAGATCGCGCCGACCGCGGTCAGGCCCACGATGCGGTCGACCAGCGCATTGGGCACATAACGGGGAACACCGTCAGAGGTCTGCGCCATCAGCGCCGGCAGCGCGGTCGCGCCCTGGATCAGATCGTCATAGGCGGGCTTTGCGGCGTAGGGTCCGTCCTGGCCGAAACCGAATACGCCGGCATAGATCAGACGCGGGTTGACGGCCGAGACGACGTCGTAACCGAGCAGCAAGCGCGCCATCGCCTGCGGGCGCACATTGTAGACCAGCACGTCGGCGGATTTGATCAACCGCAGCACCGCGTCGCGCCCGGCCGGCTTTTTCAAATCGAGACAGATCGAGCGCTTGCTGCGATTGGTGTTGAGAAAGACCGGCCCCATCCCGGGATGGCGCGTCGGTCCGATCTGACGCGTCACGTCGCCATCGAGCGATTCCACCTTGATGATATCGGCGCCGTAATCGCCGAGCATCTGGGTGGCATAGGGACCCATCAGCACGGTCGTCATGTCCACGACCTTGATGCCTTGCAATGGTCCCATGGTTGCTCCCAGACAAGCGGACAATTTCGGCCGCGTTATTGCTTCTGGGCCTAGTAACGGCAGCGCTCCGCCAAGAGCAAGGGCGCCAGGCGTATGGGCGTATGCGCCACGCCACCCGCGGGGCGGCGGCTACGCGGCTGGGCGTCGGCAAATGCGGCGCCGGCGTGCGGCGGCTATTTCTTCGAGCGCGCGTCCCGTTCCCTGGTCAGCTTTTCGAGCTCTTCATTCTGCTGGTTGATGCGGTTCGCGATGCGCTCTTCGCTCTGTTCACCCGAAGCGCCGGCCGCCTGTTCGACCAGCTGCCTGATGTTGGCCTGAAGGATCGCGATCCGATCGTTGAGTTCGGACAGTGATAACGAGCTCTCATTGCTCATGACGCATCCCTCTGGCGGTGACGGATTGTGGACTTTACAACTTCTACTTCACGGGCTCCAGCAGCGAGACGTAATTCGCGACCGCAGCACCCCCCATGTTGAAGATGCCGGCGAGCTTTGCGTTCTTGAGCTGCATGCCCTCGGGCGCCTGGCCCACGAGCTGCATCGCGCTCATCACATGCATGGAGACGCCGGTGGCGCCGATCGGATGGCCCTTGGCCTTCAGGCCGCCGGACGGATTGATCGGCAGCTTGCCGTCCTTCTGGGTCCAGCCTTCCTTGATGGCGCGGGCGCCCTGCCCGCGCGGCGTCAGGCCCATCGCCTCATATTCGATCAGTTCGGCGACGGTGAAGCAGTCATGGGTTTCGACAAAGGAGAGATCCGAGAGCGTGACGCCGCCCTTCTCCAGCGCGCGCTGCCAGGCAACGGTGCAGCCTTCGAACTGCAAAATGTCGCGCTTGGACATCGGCAGGAAATCCTGCGCGTGCGCCGTCGCACGGAAATTCACGGCCTTGCCCATGGTCTTGGCGGTCTCCGAATCCGTCAGCACCAACGCGGCCGCGCCGTCCGACACCAGCGAGCAGTCGGTGCGCTTCAAGGGTCCGGCGACATACGGGTTTTTCTCGCTCTCGGAGCGGCAGAATTCGAAGCCAAAATCCTTGCGCATCTGCGCGTAGGGATTGGCGACCCCGTTCTTGTGGTTCTTGGCGGCGATCATCGCCAGCGCATCGGACTGGTCGCCATATTTCTGGAAATAGCCCTGCGCGATCTTGCCGAACACGCCGGCGAAACCGCCGACCGTGTCGCCATCTTCCGGCAGATAGGATGCCTTCAACAAATTGCGGCCGATTTCCGGGCCCGGCGTCCGCGTCATCTGCTCGACGCCGACCACCAGCACGATCTTCGCAGCACCGGCCTCGATCGCCCGGATGCCCTGGTGCACGGCCGCCGACCCCGTCGCGCAGGCGTTCTCGACCCGTGTCGCCGGCTTGAAGCGCAATTCCGGATCGGCCTGCAGCACCAGCGAGGCGGTAAAATCCTGCGCCGAGAAGCCGCCGTTGAAATGCCCGAGCACGATTTCGTCGACATCGGAGGCCGAGATACCGGCGTCCGCCATCGCGTCGGTTGCGACCTTGACCACGAGGCTCTCAACCGTCTCGGCGTCGAACTTGCCGAAAGGTGTATGCGCCCATCCGACGATGCTGGCTGTCATGGTCGTTCTCCCTGTTCCTGTTCGGCCCGTTATGTAACCTATCTTGAGGCCGGTTTCAGCGATTTCATCGCCCGCTCGCACATGGCGGTTATGCCGGCCCAGTTGCCGTTCCTGATGTCGGCGGCCGGACAAAGCCAGGAACCGCCCACCGCCAGCACATTGGGCTCCGCCAGCCAGGAGGCCGCATTGGCCTCGCCGATGCCGCCAGTCGGGCATATCAGCATGTTCGGAAACGGCCCTGCCAGCGCCCGCAACGCCTTGATACCACCGGACTGTTCGGCCGGGAAGAATTTGACGAGATCGAAGCCGTGCGCCAGCGCCTGCATCAGTTCGGATGCGGTGGCGATGCCGGGCGCGAACGGCAAGCGGCTTGCGGCGGCGGCCTTCAGGAGTTCCGGCGTCGAGCCCGGGCTGATGCCGAATTTGGCGCCGAGCGCCTCCGTGCGGGCCAGATCGTCCGCGTTGAGGATGGTGCCGATCCCGACGATGGCGTCGGGCACCTCTGAGATCATCGCCTTGGCGGCCTCGATCGCAACCGGCGTGCGCAGCGTGACTTCCAAAGTGCGCACACCGCCGGCGACGAGGGCTTTTGCGAGCGGGACTGCGTCTTCCAGCCGTTCGATGGTGAGAACCGGAATCACGGTCGCCTGCCTGAACAGATCAGCGAGTTTTTCCTGTTTCGATGTCGCGTTCATTGAGATGCCTTGCGGGAGGGAGCGGGTCTGGGTGATTTCCTGGGCGGCATCGCGTAGCGCGGGATGATCGCGCCGGGATAACCAACCACCACGCCAGCAAGGCGATGGCCGGCGCGCGCGGCTTTGACCGGGTCGGCGCCGCCAAGCCGTGCAGCGATATAGGCCGCCGCGAAGCTGTCGCCGGCCGCCGTGGTATCGACCACGGGTTTTGTCAGCGGCTCGGCCTTGACCTCGTGCGAGCCTCCCGCGAAACGCAAGGCACAATTGGGCTCCGCGAGCTTCAACACCAATTCCGGACTGGAAATGCGCGCCATCAGCGCCGTATGGCTTTCTCCGGGATAGAGCGGCAACAAATCCTCCGTCGAGGCCAGCACGATATCGGCGGCCTCAAAGGCCTCGCTGAAAACCCGGCGCGCGATGTCGAGATCGGGCCAGCCGCGGGCCCGAAAATTGGTGTCGAAGGCAAAGCGGGTTCCGAGCAGCCGCGACCGCTTCAGCGCCGCCATCAGGCGCCCGCGTCCGTCCTCGCCAAGAATCGACAGCGTTATCGCGGACAAATAAACGACATCGTAGCTCGCGAGCGAATTCAGGATGTCGTCCGTCTCCGGCAAATCCATCAGGCTGCGTGCGGCTGCGCTTTCGCGCCAGTGAAAGAACCGCCTTTCGCCCCTGTCGTCGGTCTGGATCACATAGAGGCCCGGCAATTTACCTGCCAACCGGGCGACACGCTTGGTGCCGATGCCCTCGGCCGTCCAGGCGGCAACCATCTCATCGCTGAGGGGATCGTCCCCGAGCGCCGTGACGTAATCGACGTCGACACCCAGACGGGCAAGATAGACAGCGGTGTTCAGCGTATCGCCGCCATAGCCACGCGAATACAGGCCGCCCTGAGCCTGTTTCAACTCGATCATGCATTCGCCGATTGACGCTACTCGGGTCATGACCGCACCCCGCACGGGTTGGCCTGAAGTCATCTCAAGCCGCGAACTTGCCGCCGAGTTCATCCTCGATGTGAATCCGGATGATATCGTCAAAGGTCTTTTCGGCCGTGGTGAAGCCAAGCTTGAGCGCGCGGTCCGTGACGAAATCGCGCGGCCAGCCGCTGACGATGCCGATGATGGTGGGATCGGCCACCCGCTTGATGCGCGCGGTGACGTTTTTGCCCGCCACGCGATCCAGCGCTGCGATCTGCTCACCGACGGTCACCGACAGTCCGGGCATGCTGAGATTGCGCCGCGCGCCCATCGCCGAGAGGTCCATGGTGCCGGCGTGGACCAGAAAACCCACGGCCGATTTCGGCGAGGCGTGCCAGTGCCGCACGTCTTCGGACACCGGCAATACGGCCTCCTCGCCCGCCAGCGGCTCGCGGATGATATTGGAGAAGAAGCCGGAGGCGGCCTTGTTCGGCTTGCCTGGCCGCACGCAGATCGTCGGCAGGCGGATGCTGATGCCGTCGAGCAGACCTTTGCGAGTATAGTCGTTGATCAGGAGTTCGCAGATCGACTTCTGCGTACCGTAACTGGTCAGCGGCGTGTGGAAAAATTCGTCGCCGATCTTGTCCGGGAACGGCGCGCCGAACACCGCGATCGAGGACGTGAACACCAGCCGCGGCCTGTAGCCGCCGCCGATGGCGCGGATGGCATCGATCAAATGCCGCGTGCCGTCGAGATTGATGCGATAACCCTTGTCGAATTCGGCCTCCGCCTCGCCCGACACGATCGCGGCGAGATGGAAGATGACCTCGGGCTGGTGCGCCACCAGCGGCGCGGCGGTATTGGGATCGGCAAAATCGCTGGTGACGATGCTGATCGGAATAGTCGCGTTGGCGGGCTTTGTCGGCGCAACCACGTCCTGCAGCGTCATGCGCGTGATCTCGCGCTGGCCCAGACGTCCGTCGCGCAGCAGCCGTTCGGTCAGTTTGCGGCCGACCATGCCGGCGGCGCCCAGAATCAGAATGTGCAAGACCCGTCTCCTTGTTGTTCTTGAATATCAGGCCCGGGCCTGCGCGCTCACTCTTTCACGGCTCCCGTCATGGCCGACACATAATGCTCGACGAAGAAGGCGTAAAGGATAACCAGCGGCAGCGAGCCCGCCAGCGCGCCCGCCATCAGCGATCCCCAGCGATAGACGTCGCCATCGACGAACTCGTTGACGATCGCGACCGGCACCGTTTTGTTCTGGGTCGATTGCAGGAAGGTCAGCGCGTAGATGAACTCGTTCCAGCACAGGGTAAAGCAGAAGATGAAGGCGGAGATCAGGCCCGGGATGGCCAGCGGCAGCACGATCTTGATCAGGATCTGCCACCGGCTCGCCCCGTCGATCAGCGCACATTCCTCCAGTTCGAACGGGATGGTCTTGAAGTAGCCCATCAACAGCCAGGTCGAAAACGGGATCAGGATGGTCGGATAGGTCAGGATCAGCGCCAGCGGCGAGTCGAACAGGCCGTACTGGAACACGACGGTGGCGAGCGGAATGAACAGGATCGAGGGCGGCACCAGATAGGACAGGAAGATCAGGCCGCCGACCCAATGCGCGCCCTTGTAGCGCAGCCGCACGATGGCATAGGCGGCAAGCACGCTGGCGAAAATCGACAGGATGGTGGCGCAGACCGCGACATACATCGTGTTCCAGAGCCAATGCGGATAGTAGCTCTCGAACAGTAGCTTGTGGATGTGCTTGAAGGTCGGATTCCAGGTCCAGAACGGATTGAACTTCTCGAGGTCGATCAGTTGCTCGTCCGGTTTGATCGCCGTCAGGCCCATCCAGTAGAACGGAAACAACAGGATGAAGACGATGATCGACAGCGGCAGATACAGCGTCACCAGCCGGCGCGGCAGCGACTGCAGATAGCTCATGCCTTCGCTGTGGTCGTCCTTCGCGACCGTCGGCGACGAACCCGACAGCACCGCCTTGAGATCAATGGACCTGCTGGGAAGATCGGTCATTGTTCTCTCCCTGCTGCCACTTGCAGCAGCGCGCGCGGGGCTTGCCCCGTTCGCGCCAAAAATGAATAAGCAGCGCCGCGGAGATCAGTCATTGTTCTCCCCCTGCTGCCACTTGCGCCGCTGCAGCCCGAACCATGACACCATGATCGCGGCGAGCAGGAACGGGATCATCGCACTCGAGATCGCCGCGCCCTCGCCCAGCTGACCCGCGATGATCGCGCGCTGGTACGACAAGGTCGCCATCAGGTGCGTTGCGTTGACCGGACCACCGCGCGTCATGGCCCAGATCAACTGGAAATCGGTGAAGGTGAACAGCACCGAGAACGTCATCACGACCGCGATGATCGGGGTAAGCAAGGGATAGGTGATGTAGCGGAACATCTCCCACTTGCTCGCGCCGTCCAGCGTCGCGGCCTCGTAGAGCGAGGGCTGCACGGTTTGCAAACCGGCGAGCAGCGTGATCGCGACAAAGGGAACACCACGCCAGATATTGGCGAAGATCACGCAGATCCGCGCCCAGGTCGAATCACCGAGGAAATTGATGTTCTGGGTAATCAGCCCAAGGTGCTTGAGCGACCAAGAGATGATCGAGAATTGCGCATCGAAGATCCACCAGAACGCCAGCGCCGACAACACGGTCGGCACGATGAAGGGGATCAATACCAGCGCGCGCAACATCGCCTTGAACGGCATGTTCTCGTTCAACAACAGCGCCAAATAGAGGCCGACCGCAAACTTGATCGCACTCGCGATGAAAGTGTAGAGCAGCGTGTTGAAGACCGAGAGCCAGAAGATCGAATCATCCCGTAGCCATTCGTAATTCTCGATTCCGATAAATGCGCCGGGACGGCCGATCTTGGCGTCCGTGAACGAAATCCAGATGCCCAGGCCGAGCGGATAGGCCAGGAAGAAGATCAGGAACCCCATCGCTGGCATCATGAACCAGAA
Source organism: Bradyrhizobium erythrophlei (assembly GCA_900129675.1). Lineage (GTDB taxonomy): Bacteria > Pseudomonadota > Alphaproteobacteria > Rhizobiales > Xanthobacteraceae > Bradyrhizobium > Bradyrhizobium erythrophlei_A. The sequence goes on from FSRD01000001.1 coordinate 8,500,777, forward strand.
ACCGAGCCAGTTCTTGTTCGTCCTGATCAGATCCCACCTCGTGGCCTCGCGTATCTGCGGCTTGGCCACCCGAGGTTGCAGCGCGATGTCAGCCATTGGCGATGTTCCGATGTCGATTTCGTTTGAGCATGATCTTTTCAAAAGCCGGTAGCCGCTTTTCCGGATCCCGCTCGGGATGTTGGAGCGGGCGGCGGTCACCGCCGTCCGCTCCAGTTCGATCAGCGATAGATTCGCTTCAACTGCCGTTCGGCTTCTGCCATGGCGGTCTTGGTATCCTTCGCGCCGGTGCAATAGTTGGCGAACATGTCGACCACGATGAAGTCGGCGATCGCACTCGCCGCCTTTTCACCGGGCGTGCCGATGCCCGATGCCGGGAGCGCGCGCTTGCTGGCCTCGCTGAACACCTGGTTCTTCGGATCGGCGGTCCACACCGGAGCCGAGTCGTAGGCGTTGAGCGTGTGGGTGAGATATCCGCGCGCGCCCGAAAGCCACTTCTCGAAATTCTCCTTCTCCAGCATGAAGGCGATGAACGCCTTCGCCGCATTCGGATACTTGGTGAAGTTGAACGCCAGGATCGGAACCGCGAGTTGCAGTTCGGTCGGCTTGCCGATCGGACCGACCGGCCAAAGCGCGTGATAGGTGTCTTCAGCAAGATCCTTCATCTTTGGATCGTCTTTTTCGGCAACGTAGATCGAGATGCCGTTGGCGGTGCAGTATAGTTCGCCCGACAGGAAGGCCTTGTTGTTCGATCCATCGTTCCAGGACGCGACGCCGGGAATGAATGTGTCGGAAAGCGCCTTGCAATATTCCAGCGCTTTCGCGGTCTCCGGCGAATTGATGATGACCTTGTCATCCTTATCGACGGTCCAGGCGTTGTGGCCCCACAGCAACCAGTGCAGCCAACCGTTGGCGTCGCCGGTGGCATGGCCAAGCGCGAAACCCGCCGGTGTATTGTTCGCCTTCATCGCCTTGCACATTTCAAGGAAGCCCCGAAAATCCTTGGGGAAGTCCTTGAAGCCGGCCTTGTCGGTCGCCGACTTGCGGTAGGTCATGTAGCCGCCGATGGTGGCGACGGGGATGCCGAGCCAGTCGTTGCCCTGCTTGCAGGTCTTCGCGGCGGCATCGGTCCAGCCGCCGTACTTCTTGCCGAGATAGTCGGCGACGTCGTTCATCTTCAGGACTTTGGTCGGGAACAACTGCGGCAACGTATGCAGGCCCCAGGCGAGATCGAGGCCCGAGCCGGTGTTGGCGGCAACTGACGCCTTCGGCTGCACGTCCTCGAAGGATTCCGAGAACACATTCATTTCAGTACCGGTCGCAGCCTTGAATGCCGCAACCATGGCGTTGAACGCATCGTCTTCCGCCGGCACGAAACGCTTCCACCGCATCACGGTCAGCTTGGCGCCCGGCTCCGCCTTCCACGGCGCCGTTTGCGCCCAGGCCTTGGCGAAATCGAACAAAGCAGGCCCGGTCAGCGCGCCGGCCGCGGCCAGTGCGGTACCGCCCTGCAGAACAGAGCGGCGAGTAAAGTCGTGCATAGTCCATCCTCCCTTGAGTATTTTTTGGTTATTGCTCAGCCATTCAGTCGCTTGCCAGTCGTCTCGTCGAACAGATGCACGAGCGACGGATCCGGCTTGAGCCGGATCTTGTCGCCCGGACTGAATTCATGGCGCTCGCGGAACACGGCGACGACCTGCTCGCCGCCGATCTTGGCAAACACCTGGGTCTCCGAGCCGGTCGGCTCGACTACGATGATCTCGGCCTCGGCGCCGTCGTCGGCGATGGTGAAGTGCTCGGGCCGCACGCCATAGACGGCCGGCTGGCCTTCGGAATTGGCGGGCGCCGATTGCAGCGGCAGTTTGACGCCGTTCGGACCTTCGAAGCTGGCGCTGCCGTTCGACTTCACTTTGCCTTTGAGGAAATTCATCGCCGGCGAACCGATGAAGCCCGCGACGAACTGGTTGGCCGGCCGGTCATAGAGTTCGAGCGGCGTGCCCATCTGCTCGACGATGCCGTCGTGCATGACGACGATTTTGTCGGCCATGGTCATGGCTTCGATCTGGTCGTGGGTGACGTAGACCGTCGTGGTCTTCAAGCGCTGGTGCAGTTCCTTGATCTCGGTGCGCATCGCAACCCGCAGCTTGGCGTCGAGGTTGGAGAGCGGCTCGTCGAACAGGAACACCTGGGGATCGCGCACGATGGCGCGGCCCATCGCCACGCGCTGGCGCTGTCCACCGGACAATTGCCGGGGATAGCGGTCGAGCAGCGGGGTCAATGCGAGAATTTCCGCGGCGCGGTTGACGCCGCTCGAGATTTCCTCCGCCTTTGCGCCGCGCAGCTTGAGCGAGAAGCCCATGTTGTCGGCGACCGTCATGTGCGGATAGAGCGCGTAGTTCTGGAACACCATCGCAATGTCGCGCTCTTTGGGCTGGACATTGTTGACGACTTTGTCGCCGATCGAAATCGTGCCGGAGGTGATGTTTTCCAACCCCGCGAGCATCCGCAGCAACGTCGACTTGCCGCAGCCGGAGGGGCCGACCAGAACGACGAACTCGCCATCCTCGATCGGAATCGAGACGCCGTGCAGAACTTCGAAATTACCGAACGACTTTCGCACGTCGCGAATCTGTACGGACGACATCCACTTCCCTCCCGTGTATTTCCGGCGGCGTACGACCGAACGCCGCCACCGCTCTGTTATTTTTGTTCCGACTTCATGTTGGTACGAAGTCTGGTCGGACCGATATTGTCCGCAGTTTATACGGTTTTGGCAATTGTTCGATTAGCAATCTGTTGGTAGCGCTGTCAATATGAGTTTGTTTGACGCAACGCCTGTGATATGAGCGCCGGATGGGACGAAAGCGCACGAAGCCCGACAAGATCCGGCTCACCGAAGTCGCCAAGCTTGCCGGCGTGAGCCCAATTACCGCATCGCGCTTCTTCAGAAACCCCGCCGCGCTATCCGTCGGCAAACGCGTGCGGGTCGAGAGCGCGGCGAAAGAACTCGGATACGTGCCGAACCTCGCCGCGCGTGCGCTCGCCTCGCAGCGGACCGAAGTCGTCGGCGTTCTGATCCCGTCGCTGACCAACAACGTATTCTCGGACGTTTTGCGCGGCATCTATGACACCCTCGACGGCAGCCGCTACAGCATCCAGCTGGCCAATACGCGCTACAGTATCTTCCAGGAGGAAAAACTGCTGCGGCTGTTCCTGGCGCAAAAGCCGGCCGGGCTGATCGTGACCGGAATTAATCAGACCGCCGAATCCCGCACGATCCTGGAATCGGTGGATTGCCCGATCGTCCAGATCATGGAAATCGGCCCTGCTCCGGTCGACATGATGATCGGTTTCTCGCATTACGACGCCGCCCGCGCGGGCATTTCCCATCTTCTCGAGCAGGGATACCGGCGGATCGGTTTCCTCGGCGCGCGTATGGATCCGCGGGTGCAGCGGCGGTTCGAAGGCTATCAGGCTGCCATGAATGACGCCGCGCTGTTCGACCCGCGACGTGTTGTCACAACGTCGACACCAACCTCGGTCACGCTGGGCGGTACGCTGTTTGCAGATCTCGTTGCCAAGGCGCCGGATATCGAGGCGGTGTTCTGCGTCAATGACGACCTCGCTTTGGGGGCCTTGTTCGAATGTCAGCGCCGACACATTTCGGTTCCCGAGCAGATGGCGATCATGGGATTCAATGACCTCGAATTCATGGCATCCGCGGTCCCAACGCTGACCAGCGTGCGCACCAACCGGTACGAAATGGGCAGGGACGCTGCCACGATGGTGATCGAGGCCATCGAGGGCCGGCGGCCGGCGCAACCGGTCGTCGATCTCGGATTCAGCGTCATGAAACGGCAAAGCTCGGCGCCGCGGAACTGACGCGGTGCCCGCGCGCGCGACGGTCAGCCCGGGAAAAAGACAAAATGATAGCGCAACCAAAATTCTTGAACTAAGGTCGCATTCCCAAGGTGACGATGCGCAGCGGCCACCGGGTTTGTAATGCTTGCAATTTTGCGCATGGTAGAAGTCAAAGCCTCGAATAAGAATTTGCACTGCGGGAGAAAACCAATGAAAAAAAACCTCACCAACGGGCACGATGCCGCCGGCAATGGCAAAGGTCGCAAACTCCGATCGCTGGAGTGGTTCAACAACCCGCATAATCCGGGGATGACCGCGCTCTATCTCGAGCGCTACCTGAATTACGGCCTGACCCGGCATGAGCTGCAGTCCGGCAAGCCGATCATCGGCATCGCGCAGACCGGCAACGACCTGTCGCCGTGCAACCGTCATCATCTCGAATTGGCACACCGGGTCCGCGAGGGCATCCGCGCCGCCGGCGGCATCGCGATGGAATTTCCGATGCATCCGATCCAGGAGACCGGAAAGCGCCCGACCGCAGCGCTGGACCGCAACCTCGCCTATCTCGGCCTGGTCGAAATCCTGTTCGGCTATCCCCTCGACGGCGTGGTTCTCACCACCGGCTGCGACAAGACCACGCCGGCCTGTCTGATGGCGGCGGCGACCGTCAATCTGCCGGCCATCGTGCTGTCGGGCGGCCCGATGCTGAACGGCTGGCACCAGGGCCAGCGCACGGGCTCGGGAACGGTGGTCTGGAAAGCGCGCGAGCAACTGGCCGCGGGCGACATCGACTACGAGGAGTTCATGAACATCGTGGCCTCCTCGGCCCCCTCGGTCGGCCATTGCAACACCATGGGCACCGCCTCCACGATGAATTCGCTGGCGGAAGCGCTCGGCATGTCGCTGCCGGGCTGTGCTGCGATCCCCGCGCCCTATCGCGAGCGCGGCCAGATCGCCTATGAGACCGGGCTGCGCATCGTCGATATGGTCTGGGAGGACCTGAAGCCCTCCGACATCCTGACCCGCAAGGCGTTCGAGAACTGCATCGTGGTGAATTCGGCGATCGGCGGCTCGACCAATGCGCCGATCCATATCAACGCGCTGGCCCGCCATATCGGCGTGGATCTCTCGATCGACGATTGGCAGAAGCACGGCCACGACGTTCCGCTGCTGGTCAACATGCAGCCGGCCGGCTTCTATCTCGGCGAGGAATTTCACCGCGCCGGCGGCGTGCCTGCGGTGGTGCGCGAATTGATGGCGCACAAGCGCATCCATGAAGACGCCATCACCGTCAACGGCCGCACCATGGGCGACAATTGCCGCGAGGCGGCGAAACCCGACAGCGACGTGATCTGGAGCTACGACAAGCCGCTGGTGAAGGACGCGGGCTTCCTGGTGCTGCGCGGCAATCTCTTCGATTCCGCGATCATGAAGACCAGCGTGATTTCGAAGGAATTCCGCGATCGGTATCTGAGCAATCCGAAAGACCTCAATGCATTCGAAGGCCGCGCCATCGTGTTCGAAGGCCCGGAAGACTATCACCACCGGATCGACGACCCCTCGCTCAATATCGACGAACACTGCGTCCTGTTCGTGCGCGGCACCGGCCCGATCGGCTATCCCGGCGGCGCCGAGGTCGTGAACATGCAGCCGCCCACCGCGCTGATCAAACGCGGCATCCTGTCGCTGCCCTGCATCGGCGATGGCCGGCAATCCGGCACCTCGGGCTCGCCGTCGATCCTCAACGCCACGCCGGAAGCCGCCGCCAACGGCGGGCTTGCGATCCTTCGGACCGGTGACAAGGTTCGCATCGACCTCAACATGGGCAGCGCCAACATCCTGATCCCGGACGAGGAGCTCAACAAGCGGCACGCCAAACTCAAGGCCGATGGCGGCTTCAAATATCCGGCCCACCAGACACCGTGGCAGGAGTTGTATCGCTCGACCGTCGGCCAGCACGCCACCGGCGCCTGTATGGAACTAGCCACGCGCTATCACGACATTGCGGGCAAGGTCGGCGTCGCGCGAGATAATCATTAGGTAGCAACACCGTCATTGCGAGCGAAGCGAAGCAATCCAGTATCCCAGCGCATAAACATGGATTGCTTCGTCGCTTTGCTTCTCGCGATGACGGAAGAACAATGAACAGGGGAAAATCATGTCAGACCGCCTGAAAGGCAAACGTGCATTCGTGACCGCGGCTGCGGTGGGTATCGGCCGCGCCTGTGCGGTGGCCTTTGCGCGCGAGGGCGCCACCGTGTTCGCCACCGATATCGACGAGAGCAAGCTTGCGGACCTCAGACAAGAGGGCATCGCGGAAATCGCAAAACTCGACGCACGCGACAGTGCCGCCGTCGCCGCCATGGCCAAGCGCGCCGGCAAGACCGACATACTGCTCAACGCCGCGGGCTTCGTGCATCACGGCACGGTGCTCGATTGCTCCGATGAGGACTGGGATTTCTCGTTCGACCTCAACGTCAAGTCGATGCACCGCACGATCCGCTCGTTCCTGCCGGGCATGCTGGAAGCCGGCGGCGGCTCGATCGTGAACATCTCGTCGGCGGCCGGCGTGTTCAAGGCCGCCCCCAATCGCTACGTCTATGGCGCGACCAAGGCCGCGGTCGCAGCACTGACGCGCGCCGTCGCCGCCGACTTCATCACCAAAGGCGTGCGCTGCAATTGCATTTGCCCCGGCACCATCGAGACGCCCTCGATGCTGGAGCGCGCGGCCGCCGCAGGTCCCAAGGGGCGGGAGATGTTCGTGTCGCGGCAACCGATGGGTCGGCTCGGCAGCGCGGAAGAAATCGCGCTGCTGGCGGTCTACCTCGCCAGCAATGAAAGCGCATTCACGACCGGCGTCGCCCACATCATCGACGGCGGCTGGACGCTTTAAATCAGGGAAGAACACATGAACAAGATCGATCTGAACGGCCGCTGCGCTGTCGTCACCGGCGGCGCGCAGGGCTTTGGGCGCGCGATTGCCGAGCGCTTCGTTGCGTCCGGCGCAAAAGTCGCGATCTGGGATCACGACCTGCCCTTTGCCGAAAAGACCGCCAAGGAAATCGGCCCTGCCGTCAGCGCCTTCAAGGTCGATGTTTCCGATCTCGCCGCAGTCGAAAAGACCCGCGACGATACGCTGAAGGCGTTCGGCAAGATCGACATCCTCGTCAACAATGCCGGGATTGCCGGCGTCAACAAGACAGTGTGGGAAACCGACCTCGACGAATGGCGCAAGGTGTTGCGCATCAATCTCGATGGTCCCTTCATCTGCTGCAAGGCGATCGCGCCGGCGATGATCAGCCAGGGCTACGGCCGCATCGTCAACATCGCCTCGATCGCCGGCAAGGAAGGCAATCCGAACGCCGCGCATTACTCGGCCTCCAAGGCCGGCCTGATCGCGCTGACGAAGTCGCTCGGCAAGGAACTCGCGCAGCACGACATTCTCGTCAACGCCGTGACGCCTGCGGCTGCGAAAACCGCGATCTTCGACCAGCTGACGCAGCAGCACATCGACTTCATGCTGTCGAAAATTCCGAAGGGGCGGTTCGTGCTGGTGGAAGAGCTCGCGGCGATGGTGGCGTGGCTGGCCTCGGAAGACTGCGCCTTCTCCACCGGCGCCGTCTTCGACATCTCCGGCGGCCGCGCCACGTACTGAGGATGCCATGACACGCGAAGGCGGATGCTTGTGCGGCGCGGTCAGGTTCAAGGCCGAAGGCGAGCCGCTCAACGTGCGGATCTGCCACTGCCGCACCTGCCAGAAGGCGATGGGATCGCCGTTCTTCGCCCGCGCGCTGTTCGACCAGCGCGCCTTGACGGTGGAAGGCGAGACCGCGCGCTATCCCTCGTCGGACGCGCTCGACCGGGTGTTCTGCAAGACCTGCGGCACCCGGCTGTTTTCCCGCCGCACCAACGGCACGGTGGTCGGCATCGCGCTGGCCGCCTTCGACGATCGCAACGCCTTTGCGCCGACCGAGCACATCTGGGTCGCCGAGAAGATGGACTGGGTGCGGCTCGACGACGGCCTGCCGCAATATCAGGGGACGGTTCCCCAGTGACGCGGGCATGCTAGGCTGATGCATCAGCACGCCAACCGGGGCACATCGATTGAACATCTCTCTCTACGACCTCTCCGTCTGGGTGCTCCCCCTGATCATCGCCATCACCTTCCATGAGGCCGCGCACGGCTTTGTCGCGCACCGGCTCGGCGACAACACCGCCTGGCAGCTCGGCCGCGTCAGTTTCAACCCCCTCAAGCATATCGACCCGTTCGGTACCCTGATCCTGCCGGGGATATTGCTGCTGTCGCATTCGCCGTTCCTGTTCGGCTACGCCAAGCCGGTGCCGGTGAACTTTCGCAATTTGAACCACCCCCGGCTGGACATGGTCTGGGTGGCGCTGGCGGGGCCCGCCACCAACATCATCCTGGCGCTGGCGGCCGCATTCGCCTTCCATGCCCTGCCCTGGGTACCCGCAAACGCTGCACAATGGACCGCAGACAACCTTAAAAACGCGTTCTGGATCAATATCGTGCTGGCGGTCTTCAACATGCTGCCGATCCCGCCGCTGGATGGCGGCCGGGTCGCGGTGGGGTTGCTGCCGAGGGTGCTGGCCATGCCGCTCGCCCGGCTGGAACCCTATGGCATGCTGATCCTGATCGGGCTTTTGATCCTGCTGCCGGTGCTGGGCGCGCAACTCGGCCTAAATCTTGATGTTATTTCGGCGATACTGCGGACACTGACCGGCTATGTGATCCGCGCGCTTCTCTTCGTCACCGGCAACGCTTAAGCCTAGACTGGGGAAGGAAGAACGGGACAGGGAAGAAATCGGCTAGGGGCCATGGCAATCAAAGCTGCCGACATGTTGATCGCTCGACGCGCCGACACCCGCGCGCGGGCCGACTTTGCGACCTGGAAGATGCTGGCCAAACTCAACGGTGCCTCCGCCCTGCCCGCCGAGGCCCAGAACTTCCTCGTCACTTACCGGCAGCTGCTCGAAAAGATGACGGAGGCCGACGCCTCCGAGGCCACCATCCAGCTGATGTACAAAACCTACTATGCCGAGATGGGCGGCGCCGGGACGCCGCCTGAGGTGCCTGCGCGCGCCAGCGAGCCCGTGACCGACACCGACACCGGCAACGTCACCGCCTTCCGCCGGCCTCCTCCCGCCAAGGCGAAGAAGCCCACGGCGTCCGGGCCGAACGCAAAACCGCGGCTTCCGGTGGCGCTGATCTTTGCCTGCCTCGTCATCGTCTATGTCGGCATCCGCTATTACTGGCGGTAACGGACTTTACCGATATCGCTCCATTAAGTTGCATGCCGTCACAGCCGAAGTCGCGGCGTCTCCGCGGCACGCGCCCAACGAATTTCCCCAAAGTGGAACGTTCGACCTTCGGACGATCCGCCGCCAGCTAGGCGGCGGGTCGAATGCCGGGCATACTGACCGCTTACTTTATCCAGAAAATTCAAAATCCTTGGAGGGGAAATGAAACGAATTATTGCAGCCTTAATCATTGCAGCCTTGGCGATGACCACGAGCCTGGTATTTGCCGGCAGCGCGTTGGCGCAGACGATGGACAAGGTCGTCAAGGTCGGAAGCCTCGGCGACCAGTCGGGTCTCTATGCCGATATCGGCGGTCCCGGCTCGACCGTCGCCGCGCAGATGGCGATCGAGGATTCCGGGCTTCTGGCCAAGGGCTGGAAAATCGATCTGATCGCGGCCGATCACCAGAACAAGCCCGACGTCGGCGTCAACATCGGCAAGCAGTGGATCGACGTCGAAAAGGTCGACGTGTTCGTCGACCTCGCCAGTTCCGGCGTGGGGCTCGCGATCGCCAACCTCGCCAAGGAAAAGAACGTCGTCAACCTGAACTCCGGTTCGGCGTCGTCCGACCTCACCGGCGCGCAATGCTCGCCGAACACGGTGCATTGGGTCTACGACACCTGGATGCTCGCCAACGGCACCGGCAAGGCGCTGGTCAAATCCGGCGGCGACACCTGGTTCTTCCTGACCGCGGACTACGCGTTCGGTCAGGCGCTGGAGCGCGACACCGCGGCGGTCGTCACCGCCAACGGCGGCAAGGTGCTCGGCGGCGTCAAGCACCCGCTGAACAACGCCGACTTCTCCTCGTTCCTGCTGCAGGCGCAAAGCTCGAAGGCGAAGATCATCGGATTGGCCAATGCCGGCGGCGACACCACCAACGCGATCAAGCAGGCGGCCGAATTCGGCATCGTGTCCGGCGGACAGAAGCTCGCGGGCATGCTGCTGTTCATCACCGACGTGCATTCGCTCGGGCTCAAGGTCGCGCAAGGCCTGAACTTCACCGAGACGTTCTACTGGGACATGAACGACCAGACCCGGGCCTTCACCAAGCGCTTCAACGAGAGGTTCAAGAAGCAACCTCCGACCATGGTCCAGGCCGGCGTCTATTCGTCGCTGATCCATTACTTCAAGGCGCTGGAAGCCCTCGGCGGCAATCCACATGACGGCCGCGCGGTGGTCGCCAAGATGAAGGAAATGCCGACCGACGATCCCTTGTTCGGCAAAGGCTCGATCCGCGCCGACGGCCGCAAGATCCACCCGGCCTATCTGTTCGAGGTGAAGAAGCCGTCGGAATCGAAATATCCGTGGGATTATTACAAGCTGGTCGCCACCATCCCGACGGACGAAGCCTTCATCCCGCTGGAAAAGAGCGTTTGCTCGCTGGTGAAGAGGAGCTGAGCCAGGCACATCGTCTAGCAACAAATGCCGGCGAGCGATCGCCGGCATTTTTGTTGAGCGAACGGTGTTGCAAGTTGCCTTCCCTCCGCGCTGGGTAAGCAACAGGCGGTGCGGAGATATTCTGATTCAATTTTCAAAGAGCCCGTCATTGCGAGCGAAGCGAAGCAATCCATTCTTTCTTTGCGCGGCGAGATGGATTGCTTCGCTTCGCTCGCAATGACGGTGCACAAATACGACTCCACCACCCTCGCCGCGCGAGTGCGCCCGAGCCGTTGAAATCTTTCGCCCAATTGAGGGCGCAGGGAACGCCGGGTGCTTGCTGCACCCGCGGTCTCGTGTGCAAAAGTGCACAAGGAAAGCGCACACGAGCATACAGGTACAGTCGGAGCATTCCGGCGTCCCTGCGCAATGGTTTTACGGCTTATGCCGTGCTCTCCCCGGCGACGAATTCGTCTTGTCACCGTCATCGGCGAATTAACGCTTTGTCGAACCCGGTTGGGTTGACCAAAACCTCCGCCGACTTGACACCAGCAACGGGTGCCAGAACCACACGGTTTTGCCGTACGCATCAGCGCCGTTCGTCTGTATGAACTCGATCGCTCACGGGAAACCCGCCCTGCGATTCCGTTTCACGCTCGACGCTGCTGCGTCCACCGCATCGCATCCCAACGTTCGTGACGATGGCCAACGCCCCTCAGGGGGATGAGACGGCGGTGGTTCTACCGGTGATTTGGGTCGGCTGAAAACAGGAATATTTTCTTTGGAGGGACTGGACAGGGCAAATCACGTTGAATCGGTTCAACAAATTGGCGTTTTCGAGCGACGGATTTGCTGCCGGTTTGATGGACGGACACCGCGATTGGGTGCTTCATGGGGCTGGAGCCGCCAATGCCTTGATCGGGCGGCGGCGACGGACTTCAATGCGGCCTCAACCATTCCAGCCAGCCTTGCGCAAACCCTCGACGAGATGGACGTGGTCCTCCGGCCGAAACCACGGAGCTCTCTTGCGAACATACATGTCGAATGCCCCCGGTGCGCGCGAGACGGCCTTCTCCAGTGCCTCCTTCGCTTCCGTTGTGCGCCCAAGTTGGCCCAGCGCCGCCGCGGGCCAGCGGTAGATCATCGGAAAATTGGGAAACGACCGAGTCAGCCGTTTCGACGCTTCGATCGAAGCCTCGTATTCGCTGCAGAAATATAGTCCGCACGCAACGTGCAACAAACGTACTGCCAGATACGGATCGCGGGGATCGAGCCTGATACATGTTTCGAGAGCCGTGAGCCCTTCCCTTGGCCGTCCCGCAAAGATCAGCGTCGCGCCCCTGTGGCCATGCGCGATGGCCAGATTTGGACTCATTGAGAGAGCTCGCTCGATCTCCGCCAAGGCACCGACAGCGTCGCCGCGCGCTTGCAAGGCCCAGCCGAGGCACGAACGGGATTCTGCATCGGCGCCATCGAGTGCGACCGCACGACGGGCCAAGGCCTCGGCCGAGCGTTGCGCGCTTGGCAGATCCAGCTTCTGGTAGATCGCGGCCGCTTGCAGCTGATACAAGGCGAGCGCGCTGTAGCCGCCGGCGAAGGTCGGGTCGAGATCGATTGCCTGCTGAAAAAACCCCTCTGCCGTCGCATCGTCGTCTGGGGTAGCTTTGCTCAGATGCCACAGACCGCGCTGATAGGCCGCCCAGGCATCAAGGCTCTCCGGTGGCCTGCGCATGGCGCGTCGCAGCTCGGCGTCGGCAATGGCGGGGGCCAGGGCGGTCGTCAGCGCTTCGGTAAGCTCGTCCTGCACGGCGAAAATATCGGCGAGATCGCGGTCGTAGCGCTCGGCCCACACATGGTTGCTGGTCACCGCCTCTATCAACTGCGCAGTGACGCGGATCCGATTGCCGGCCTTGCGCACGCTACCTTCAAGCACATAGCGCACGCCGAGCTCGCGCCCGACCTGCTTCACGTCTACAGCCCGGCCCTTGTAAGTGAAGCTCGAATTACGTGCGATGACGAACAGCGAGGGATAGTGCGATAGCGCCGTGATCACATCCTCGGCGATCCCGTCGGAGACGAACTCCTGCTCGGGGTCGCCGCTCATATTGGTGAACGGCAGCACGGCGACGGACGGTTTGTCGGGCAACGCGAGCCCGGGAACCTCAAGTTTGGGTGTCGCAGGCCGCTGGGTGGGATCGATGATGATACGGTAAACGTGGACAGGACGGGCGATATTCTTCAGAGTTTGCTCGCCCGCGTCCTCGACGTCGAAAGACACCTTGTCGCGCGCGTGATTGAAGACTGTACGAGAGATACATATGCCGCTGGGTTCGGCGAACGCCTCAAGTCGCGCCGCGATGTTCACGCCATCGCCATAGAGGTCGCGGCCCTCGATCATCACGTCCCCAAGGTTGACCCCGACGCGAAACTCAATTCGCTTCTCCTGTGGCACGTCGGCATTGCGTTCAACCATGCTCCGCTGAACCTCGATCGCGCAGCGGACTGCATCCACGACGCTTGGAAACTCGATTAGAATTCCGTCACCGGTTGTTTTCACGATGCGACCGTGATGCTGCTTGTTCTTTGGATCGATCAGCTCGCTGCGAAGCACCTTGAGGCGGGCGAGAGTGCCCTCCTCGTCCGCGCCCATCAACCGGCTATAGCCGGCGATATCGGCGGCGAGAATGGCGGCGAGCTTGCGTTTGGTCTGATCTGAGGCCATTGGGGTCCGCTTCCCCTGGTTCCCTGTCTCCATACTATCACCGGAATGCCTTTGAGGTAATTCGCACGGATGCGCGCTGATGTTCGACCGAGCTGCTCCAACGCCCGAGCCTTGGCACGCCGCAGCATTAAGGGGGCGCCGCGCTCAGCGATCGACAAGTTCGCAGCCAATGAAAGTCATGACGAGAAAGCGGTATGCATAAAACGGCAGCGGAGTTGACGTCGGCAGTATTTGTTCGCCCCAGAAAATCATCCCATCATCATGGCGGTCCGAGGCCGACGCCGGTGAATGACCCATGCAATCCCGGTCTCGACAGCCAATGTCTCATTCGATCACGTCGTCGGCGCGGCCAAGCAGCGACAGCGGGAACGTGAGGCCGAGCGCCCTGGCGGTCTTCAGGTTGACGACCAGTTCGACCTTCACCGACTGCTGGACCGGGAGATCGGCCGGCTTTTCGCCTTTGAGAATCCGGCTCGCGTAGACGCCCACTTCGCGATAGGCATCCGACAAACTGGTTCCGTAGCTCATAAGCCCACCCGCGGCAGCGTAATCGCGGAATGCATAGACCGTGGGAATCGAATGGTGCGCCGCCAGTGCAACGAGTTGCTCGCGTCGGCCATTGAAGAACGTGTCGCCCTGTACGCAAAGTCCGTCAGCCCGAATTTGGTCCAGGGTTGCGAAAGCCGGCTCGAAGTCGTGTTCGCTGCTGGCGTGCAGGATGTGGACTCGGTGCCCGATCGTGCGCTCCGCCACCCGGACTTGTCGGGAAAGGGCGTCCGAAGTCGCATTTTTTGGATTTACGAGGTAGCCGATGATGGCGGCTTTCGGAACGACCTCGTGCAGCAACTCCAGTAGCTTCGGCCCAAGGTCGTCGTTTAATGGGGTTACGCCCGTGACGCTGCCGCCCGGCCGGCTCAGACTGGCGACAAGACCCAGGGCGACTGGGTCGCCACCCACGAGGAAGACGATGGGGATGGTCGTCGTCGCCGCCCTGGCAACGAGTGCGGCAGCGGTGCCGAACGCTGCAATGACGCTCACCCGACGGTCGACCAGGTCGGCTGCGAGTGCTGGTAACCGATCGTATTTGCCCTCAGCCCAGCGGTATTCGACCGCTACGTCTTGGCCCTCAACGTAGCTGCTATCGCTCAGGCCGCGATGAAATGCGGCAACTTCAGCGCGCCGCGATTCGGGCGATGTGCCATGGAGGAACCCGATCACCGGCATCGCTTCCTGCTGGGAGCGCGCGGCGAGTGGCCAGGTAACCGTCGCACCGACAAGAAGACTGATGAAATCGCGCCGTCTCATGCGGCCCTCCAGGGAGGCCCCAGCAAGGCTAAATCCGGGCCGAAGCAGCAGCCGATAGCCGTTGGCGTGCAGCGCAGCGCACTGAAACGCTCCTCATTGATCCGGCTATTCCTTGAACCGGCTATTCCCCATTTCGGGCGAATGGGTATCCCGTGCAGACTGCGTCCTGCGCGTTGGGCTCAATATTGACCGAATATTGGTAACCGTCTCGACACCTGACGTTCCAGTTATCGACCCCGGATTCAGTGCCGCCTTGATACGTGGTCCGAACAACAGCATCACAAGCCAGCTTTTCATTTTTCAGAAACAGGGTCCAGAAAGCGAGATGCTTCGCCCGATCCATTGCAAGTATCCTCGTCGTCGTTTGATTGGGGACGTGGACCGTTTTGAAAGGTTCGGGAGCTGCCGCCGTGGATGGCACCGCGGTTGACGGAGCTGTGGCATGCGCCTTGTTCAACCGCAGATCGGCATCGAGAACACGCCAGACAGCTGATGCGACGACGACGCTCGCGGCAACCGCCAAAAACACAATAAGTGACCGCTTCAACATGTCTCCCTCCCCGGGGGTCGAGACACAGGCAATTCTCGCGGCGTCGCGAAGCCGCAGAGACCTGAGAAATTAATGTCCTTCGCAAACAACACCGACAGCTGCAGTCGCTGCGCGCTGGGCCCGGAACTTCGATCAGTAGCGATCGAGGTGTCGCACCGGCGCCAAGCGGATTCGGGCAGCGGCGCTGACGTGTCGCGAAAAAAATATCAAGATAGGGCAGACAATACCTTTTGGAACCGTGTCAGCTCGGCTCAGACCATTGCGTGCCGTCGATCTAGCGTTGTGTCACACGCAACCCTGATCTGCAGCACAGCACGATGATACGACCGGCGGCAAATTCAAATCACAAATTATAAACGCGTGGAGGTTTAAAAACACCGCGGCTAACTAATTCGGATTGCTGGCTTCGTTATTGACGCCACTGATGTGGTCAGTAATTCAGCGCGCACTCGTTAGCATCGCGCAATTGAATAATATCAGATCGCTTCACGCGCAGAGCGAAAAGGAACGTCCGCTTCCGGCACATGGCGACATTTCGCCGCACAGAAGAATTTGGTCGCTATCGGGCATCGCGGACATCGAGCAAGCCGCACCAATCAATCCCAATTTATGAGTAGGTACACCAGCGAACGCGCCGCTATTTGCCTTCGGCGTTGAATGCGACGGGCACGAAGCGCTTCAATCCGAGGTCGGCGACCAATGGCGGCGGTGCAGGTACGGGATCGGATCGTCGGACCATCTTGAGAGCAGCTTCGTCGAAAGCCGGTTGGCCGGACCCCTCGGCAATGCTTGCTGAAACAACGTGGCCGATACGGTCAAACTCGACATCCAGTATGACCCGGACCTTTGCGTCCTTGGCCTTCACCCCCTGCGGATAAATCAGGTGCTTCTTGAAGTGGGCCATCAGCTTCTTTTCCCACGACACTTTTGCGAGCTGAGTGCTGTTTCCGATTCCCTGTTTTGGAGCGGTCGATTTGTCATCGAGACGGCCGTCAAGCCTGGGCGTTGCCGTTGCTTCCTGCGCCGCGGACTCCGTTGAAGCCTGTGTCTGCACCGCCGCGACCTTTGGATCGTCTTCCCTGGGCTTTTTTGACTCGTTCTGCGTCACCGCCCGGTCCGGATCATCGGCGTCGGTTGGCGTGTCCTTTGGCAGGTCGGCTTCCTTGACCTCCGCCTTCTGATCGGCAAGCTGTGGCGAAGCAACGGACGCGTCGACATCCGGACCCGGGGGCAGATCGATCGGCTCGGCACGCGGCGATGTCAATTCAAGTCCGACTTCGATCGCAGGCGCGCCAAGCGAATCCTCGTCGTCTCCGGTCTGCAGATGTGCGATCGTCAGCGCGCCGAATCCCAGATGAAGCGCTAGCGCGCCCGCCGCTGCCAGGATCCACAGCCGCCGCGATGGCTTTTGTTCGGTCTCGAAGTCGGGCATCTCGACGCCGTCAGGGCTCAGGGTTTTGCATGATCGGCTGCAGCAGGTGGCACCGCGCCGCTATCCGGCACCCCCTCCAGCGCCACCAGCTTGATCTTGGAATAACCGCCGGCGCGCAGGATTTCCAGTACGTCCATCAATTCGCCATAGGGAACCGCGCGGTCCGCCCGCAGGAAGATCGGGTGATCCTTGCTGACGTCCGCCATCGCGTCGAGCGATCGGACCAGATCGATCCGCCTGACCGGATTTTCGCCGATCGCGACCGCAAGGTCCGGCTTGATGCTGACATAGGTCGGCTTGTCCGGTTTCTTCTGCGGGGTCGCGGATGACGTCGGCAGATCGACCGGCAGGTCGACGGTCGACAGCGGCGCCGCTACCATGAAGATGATCAGGAGAACGAGGATGACGTCGATGAACGGCGTGACGTTGATCTCGTGCGATTCCGCGAAATCGCCGTCGTCGTCGACGTCGCTCTCTGCGAGAGAAATAGCCATCGCCTACTCCGCCGCCGCGCGCGAATGTGTGCCGACATGGGTACGATCGAGATCGCGTGACAGTAGGCGTCCCGCGGCACCCGAGGCCCGGCTGACCAGTTCGAGGTAGCCTTTGGTCACGCGCGTGAAGTGATTGTAGATGATGACCGCCGGGATCGCGGCGACGAGGCCGATCGCGGTCGCGAGCAACGCTTCGGCGATGCCGGGCGCGACCACGGCAAGATTGGTGGTCTGCGATTTCGAAATGCCGATGAAACTGTTCATGATGCCCCAGACCGTGCCGAACAGTCCGACGAAGGGCGAGGTCGCGCCGATGGTCGCGAGCAATCCCATGCCGAGCCGGATCCGGCGCGCCTCGGCGCGCACGATCTCGGCAAAGCTCGAGGCCGCGCGCTCCTTGATGCCGCTATCGCTGGATATTCCCGCCGACAACCGCGCCTCGCGCATTGCCGCCGCGAGCAAGGACGACAACACGCTGGCTTTTGCTCCCAGCGCGAATTGCGCATCTGCCAGCGACCTGGCGTCGCTGATCCTGGCGAGCGCCGCGCGCAATTTGCGCTGAATGACCGAGAGCTCGATCATCTTGGCGATGAAGACCGTCCATGTCACCAGCGACGCGAAGGCGAGACCGACCATCACTGCTTTCACGATGATGTCCGCCGACATGAACATCGACCACGGCGACAGCTCACGCAGCGCGACCGTGGTCGATTTCAACGACCTGCTGCCGTTATCGGCGGGAGTTGCAGTCGCATCGGACGCCAAGGCTGCTGGAGCGGATGGAGCGACCGCTGACGGCGCTGGAGCCTGCACCGTTGGCGCGGCTTGTGCCGGGATGGCCGGCGGTTGCGGTTGCGCCAGCGCGGGGGCCTGTGGCGGCGCAGGAGCCGCTTGCTGTTGCGCCGATGAGGGCTGCGCCAGCGACAGCATCGCCAGCGCGAAGATCAAGCCAGAGATCGCTCGAAAAGGTGACATATTCATACTGCGGCCCGGGAGTGGATCGTTCAAATTGTGAGGCCTGCATCCGGTCGATTGCAGCCTTTGCAAACTACCGGGATAAAAGCCGCGGGACGGCCGATCGGGCGCGAACGCGTCGACGACCGATGTCACGAGACGGGCGGAGCGCGAGGCTGAAAGGCGACGCCGGCAGAATTCAGATCGACCGGCGCGGCGTTGGCGATC
The DNA here is from genome assembly GCA_900129675.1 of Bradyrhizobium erythrophlei. GTDB lineage: Bacteria > Pseudomonadota > Alphaproteobacteria > Rhizobiales > Xanthobacteraceae > Bradyrhizobium > Bradyrhizobium erythrophlei_A. The sequence continues at coordinate 8,519,016 of FSRD01000001.1, forward strand.
AAATGCGAGAACAAAACAGCTTGGGGTGCCGGCAGGCACGGCGGCGTCACGACCATCATGGCGCCGGCCAGCGCCAGCACGGCGCAGATGGCGCAGTCATCGGTCAGCCGGCCATCGGGGGCATCATCGGAGGAGGTCTTCAAGGGAGCTGCGCGAGATGCGTCGGCGCGCAAAGTCCAGTTCACTGCATGCGTCGCCGCACCCCTAGCGGCGGCGTGCAGCACCAATTGGCTCGTGAGCGCCGGCGCCGCCTGTGCGCTGCTGGCGTGGAAATGTCCGAACGACAGCAGATACTGGACCGCGAGCGCGAAAAGCGCGAGCCGCGAGCCTCGTCTGATGTTTGATCGGAACCATTTCATGTCGGCATGCGCCTCGGCCGGAGACCACTCGATGTAACAGTATAACATCTCGGAGACCGCGCCTAGTGAAGTATTCATAGTTCGGCCCAGGTGCGGATCAGGTTGTGATAGATACCGGCCAATTTGACCGTTTCAGGGTCATCTCGCCCGAGCCGCTCCACCAGGGCCTGGATCGCGCTATCGAGATCGAAGATCAGGCTGCGGGCGTGAGCATCCCGCACCATGCTCTGCAACCAGAAAAATGACGCAACCCGCGTGCCGCGGGTAACCGGCGTCACCAGATGCAGACTGGACGCAGGATAAAGCACGAGGTCACCGGCCGACAGCTTGATTTCATGGGAGCCGTAGAGGTCCTCAACCACCAGTTCGCCGCCATCATATTCCTCCGGCTCCGACAGGAAAAGCGTGACCGACAAATCGGTGCGGATCCGCAGGCCGGTGAGCGGGTCTCCCCTCACCGCATTGTCGACATGGATGCCGAAATGGTGATCGTCGGCGGCGGCACAGCGATTGAACAGCGGCGGAAAAATCTGCAGCGGGATCGCAGCCGAGATGAACCGGGAACTGGCTGATAGCGCCGACAGCACGCGATGGCCGAGCTTGCGCGCGACCTCGCTATCCACGGGCAATTGCTCGTTGCGCTTCACCAGCGCCGACTGCGCGCCGGCGGTGGAACGGCCGTCTTCCCACGCGCAGCCGTCCATGACGCGGCGGAAATCCGCCACGTCGGCCTTGCTCAGGACTTGGGGAATACAGATCAGCATGTCGTCGACTTCATCCCATCGTCAGAATCTGGCCGAGAGAACCATCGACACGGTGCGTCCGGGCGCCTCCAGCACGAACGGCGCGGCACTCTGGTACAACGCGTCGTAATAGAGCCTGTTGAAGATGTTGCTGACGAACAGCTTTGCGGTCCAGTTGGCGTTGACCTTGGCTTCCGCGAAGGCATCGAAGCGCCAATAGCTCGGCAGCTGCGTGCCCTGATTGGCGGCGAGGAAGGTGCCGCCAAAGATCTTGGAGCGATAGACCGCCTAGCCGCCGAGTTCCCAGACGTCGGTGAGCTGGTATTTGGTCAACAGGCTGAACGACTGGTGCGCGACGTTGGCGAGCGGGAGGCCGACGTTGGAAGTGTACAGGATCGCGTTCGCCGGCGGCACCAGCGACTTCGTGACCTCGGACTGCATCAACACGAGCCCGCCGAACACGCTCCATTTGTCGGTGACCTTGCCGCCGGCCTCGAGGTCGATGCCGCGGATGCGATAGGCCGCGCCGGCCGAGATGCAGGATACCGTGGTGCCCGCCGTCGTACCGGCGGGAAATGGGCAGGCTGCCGTCGCGGTCGCCGACGTGACATTTCGCGATTCACGCGCGTTGTCTTTTTCGGTCTGGAACAACGCCGCCGTCAGCAGCAAATGCCGGTCGAACAGCTCCCACTTGGTGCCGACCTCGATGGCCCGGTTCTGTTCGGGCCCAAAAATCTGGTTGGGATTGCCGTTGAGCGTTGGGGCCAGGCCGCCATACTGCACGCTGGTGCCGTCGAACTCGGCACCGACCGGGTTCGACGAGGTCGCATAGGCGGCATAGACGCTCGCGTTCGGCAGCGGCTTGATCACAGCGCCGAGATTGAAGTTCGGCATATCATATTGCTGTGCCTGCGATCCGAAGCTATTGGCTACGGTGTTCACGGTGCCGAACCCACTCACCTTGATCTTGTAGTCGTCGAGACGCACGCCGCCGTTCAAGATGAGGAAGTCGTTATAGTTGGCGCTGTCGAGCGCGTAGACACTGGTGGTGCCGACGCCGACCTCGGTCGGCAAGCCCGCGAGCGTCGGGTTTAATCCGGTGACGGCAAACGTATCCTGCGGAGAAAACACACTGACACCCGTGAACGATCCGCTGGCGGTGCCGCCGGTCAGCGCTTCGGAGCTCAGACCGGTATATTTGTCGATGCTCGCCAGTTCCTGCGAAACCTCCAGTCCCGCCAGCGCCGTGTGCTTCCAGCCAGCAAGGTTGAATTTATAGGTCGCCTCGGTCTGGTTCGCGAACGTGTTGGTGGTCTGATAACGGCTCTGCGGGTTGGCGCTCAAGGTCGACGCCGAGAGCGGGTTGGCCAGGAGCGGCGATTCCGCAAGCGTCCCGATGTAATCGAGCACCGAACGCTGGATCCTGGTCTTGTTGTTCAAGGTCAGATCCGGCGTGATGTTGATCTCGCCGTTGATGGTGCCGATGTCCTGCTTGACCTTGTAGAAGTCGCGGTAGACGAAGCCGTAGAAATTGTTGCGGTTGACGCCGAAATCCGGGAACGGACCGCCCGCGGTGCTCGATGTGCTCGGCCGGTAATACGGCACGCCGAAATCCGGCAGGCCGTGCAGATTGGTGTGGATGTAGCTCGCGCTCAATTTCACGGTGTCGAGCGGCGTCCATTTTGCGGTGATGAAACCGCCGTCGCGATCGTCCTTGAGGTAGTCCCGTCCGGCGACCCCGGCGTCCTGGAACAGGCCACCGGCGCGAAGCGCGAGCGTCGGGCTGATCACCTGGTTGACGTCGAGCACCACCCGCTTGGTGTGATCGGTGCCGAACGTGGTGTCCATGTTGTAGTAGCTTTTTTCCGTAGTCGCCTGCTTGGTCACGATGTTGATCGCGCCGCCGGTGGTGCCGCGGCCGGCGAAGGATGAACCCGTCCCGCGCAAAATCTCGACCTGCTCGGTGAAGAAATTCTCGCGAACACTGACCCCGGCATCGCGTACGCCGTCGAGGAAGACGTCGTTGCGGGCGTCGAAACCGCGGATAAAGAAACGGTCGCCGAAGGCGTTGCCGCCCTCGCCGGTCCCGAGCGTCACGCCGGCGGTGCTCAGCACCGCCTGCCGCAGCGTGGTCGCGTTCTTGTCTTCCAGCACCTCCTTGCTGAGAACCGTGACGGTCTTCGGCGTGTTCAACAGCGGCTCGGGGAATTTGCCGGACGCCTGCAGGTGGTCGACCTTGTAGGGCGCCGCCGCATCCGCATAGGGATTGCGGTCGGCGCGCAGGCCGCCGGCATTGGGAAACGGCACGGCGGCCGCCCGGGCTGGCTGCGCGCCGCGCGCGGCACGGCGCAACGCGGTGCGGGCGTGGAGCTGATCCGGCGAAGGTTTTGAGGCAACAGGACGCAGGCGCGCGACCGGGGCATCGACCGTCACCGGCGGCAGGCTCATTTGCTGCGCTTCGGCGCCGGAGAACGACGCGACCGCAATCAGACCTGCGACCGCCGAAACCTTGTTGCCGGAATGATTATCGAACCTGTCGTCGACCAAGTTGATTGCGGTGAACGAACGCAACGATCTCGGTGCTATTGCCTGGCCCATAGTCCCACGCGCCCCTGACTTGATTTCAATTTCAGTCGCGCAGCGTCGTTGCGATGCGCGATGGGCCGTTGGTATCGAGTGGAAAATTTGGGGTCAACGCGACCCGGGCGCGGATGAACTTGAATAGGTCCATATCAAAGCGATTCTAATCTCGCGTTTGAAATCGTTCTAAAACCGCGTTCGTAAAATCCGGCATTACAGGCATCGATCGATTTTCGGGAACGATCACTCGCTGCTCGGCGGCTTCATCAGCGAAAACAATTCATCGACCGTCATTTGCGCGATTTGCCGCACGCGATCGGTGTTGTCCATGCCGGCGATATTGACGCCCTTCACCACCGCCTTGATCTCGTCGCGGAAGTCGGTGAGGAAGCGCAAGGGATCGGGCGAGTTGTTGGCGACGCGCGCAATCAATCCCGTGACCAGGATCTGGCAGGCCATCATGCGTCCGTTCAATTCATCCATCATGCACTTCCAGTTTCTCGACTTGGGTTGCGCGATATGGACGACATCGCCTCGCGTTTCAACCAATTCGAAATGTGCAGGTGCGATGCGCTGACGCAGCGGGCTTCGTTCGCGTCAAGCGAGCCGGTTACTTGATGGCGATATCCGGAGACTCGCCGAGACCCTTGAGGCGTTCCTTGACCTCGACCAGCGTATCGAGGCTGGTCTGCAGCGCGTCGGCGGGAATGTCGCGCAGCACGTCGGTTGCGATCGCGTCGCGCAAGCTGTCGAGATCGTCGACGAGTTGGCGGCCGCGCTGGGTCAGGAACAGCCGGTTGGCCCGGCGGTCCCTGGGATCGGGCCGGCGCTCGAGCAATCCATGTTCGACCAGACGGTCGAGCAGCCGCACCAGCGAGATCGGTTGCAGTTCGAGCACGTCGGCGAGATCGACCTGGGTCAGCCCCTCCTGCTGCCGCAAGCGAAACAACACGATCCACTGCGCGCGCGTGGTGCCGCGTTGCTTGGCGCGGTGGTCGATGTAATTGCGCAGCAGCCGCGAACTCTCGACGAGTTGCGCAATCAGCCGGCGTTTCAGATCGAGCGACATTTTTGATCAAATGCCCTGTATCAAATGCCCTGTCGGGCTCTTGTCCGTTTCCCGGATCGTTCGTTGGGTCGCCCTTGTCAGTCTCTCGGCCTGTATCTCAGGCCATTTCTTGGGTAGTTTCCCGGAGCAGTGAGATCCCAAAGCTTTCCAAATGTTTAGGATTCTTCAAGCTATAGTGTGTGTACACATTAAGTGCACGCATATTATATCTGCAAACCTTGGGAACCGTTTTGAACACCCATTACTTGTTTTCTGAACCCATGAGCCCGCATGTCGAAGTCGCGAAAAATTGGTTGGGTTTTGCTGATCGCTGCGGCCGGCGCGGCGGGCTATTTGGGCTGGCAGCGCCTGCACGGCGGGGACGCCGCCGCACAGGCTGATAACGCCCAGAAGCGGGCCGCGGTCCGCAACGCCGTTCAGGTCAAAATCGCCCCGGTCGAAAAAGCCGACTTTCCGGTGTATTTGACCGGCCTCGGCACCGTTCAAGGCTTCAACACGGTCGTAGTCCGGACCCGGGTCGATGGCCAGATCAACCGGATCGCGTTCCAGGAAGGCCAGTTCGTCAAGGAAGGCGACACCCTGGCCGAGATCGATCCGCGGCCGTTCCAGGCCGTGCTCGACCAGGCCAAGGCCAAGAAAGCCCAGGACGAAGCCAATCTGGCCAACGCCAATCTCGACCTGCAGCGCTTTACCAAGCTCGGCGAATTTGCGACCAGGCAGCAAACCGATACCCAGCGTTCCACCGTTTTGCAGCTGACGGCACAGATCGCGGCCGATACGGCGGCGATCGAAAATGCCCAGACCCAGGTCGATTACGCCACCGTCAAGGCGCCGATCTCCGGCGTCGCTGGCCTGCGTCAGGTCGACGTCGGCAATATCGTCAATGCCGTAACCCAGACAGGCATCGTGACCATCGCCCAGATCGAGCCGATAGCGGTGATCTTCACCGCGCCCGAGGAGCAGCTGCCCGATATCAAGGCGGCGCTCGCGGTGGCGCCGCCGAAGACCATTGCGCTGTCCACCGACGGCAAGCGTGTGCTATCCACGGGAACGCTGGCGCTGATCAACAACCAGGTCGACACCACGAGCGGGACTATTCGGCTCAAGGCGGTGTTCGACAACAAGGACCATGCGCTGTGGCCGGGCCAGTCGGTTTCGACCCGGCTCCTGGTGGCGACGCTGAAGGATGCCACCGTGGCTCCCGACGACGCCGTCCAGCACGGAACCGATGGTCTCTACGCCTTCACAGTGAATCAGGAGAACAAGGCCGAGCTCCGCAAGATCAAGGTGACAAAGTCGATCGACGGGCGTTCGGTGATCGATGAGGGGTTATCGCCGGGTGAGCAGGTGATCACGGCCGGACAATACAAAGTCTCGCCGGGCACGCTGGTCACGACGGCGGTCGCAAGTTCGGATCCGGCCCAAGCCAAGGTCAAGCAGGAATGAGCGACGGGATTTCCGCGCCCTTTATTCGCTACCCCATCGGCACCTCGCTGATGATGGCTGGCATTCTCTTTGTCGGCCTCGTCGCCTACCCGCTGTTGCCGGTCGCGCCGCTGCCGCAGGTCGACTTCCCGACCATTCAGGTCGCCGCCAGCCTGCCCGGCGGCAGCCCGGAGACCATGGCCACGTCGGTGGCGCAGCCGCTGGAGCGCCAGCTCGCGCAGATTCCGGGCGTCGCGCAGATGACGTCGACCAGCTATCTCGGCACCGCCGCGGTCACGATCCAGTTCGACCTCAATCGCTCGATCGACGCCGCCGCCAATGACGTGCAGGCCGCGATCAACGCCGCCGGCGGCCAGTTGCCGAAAAACCTTCCCTCGCCGCCGACCTATCGCAAGGTCAATCCGGCGGATTCGCCGATCCTTTTGTTGTCGGCGACCTCCGACACGCTGCCGCTGACCACCGTCAGCGACGCCGTCGACGCCCAGCTCGCGCAACAGATCAGCCAGATTTCCGGCGTCGCCCAGGTCATCATCGGCGGCCAGCAGAAGCCGGCGATCCGCATCCAGATCGACCCCGCCAAGCTCGTCGCCAAGGGCCTGTCGCTGGAAGACGTGCGCAGCCAGATCGCGATCACGACCGTCGACAGCCCGAAGGGCAATATCGACGGCGACACCCGCGCCTACACCATTTACGCCAACGACCAGTTGCTGGATTCCAAGGACTGGAACGACGTCATCATCGCCTACCGCAACGGCGGTCCGTTGCGGGTCCGCGATATCGGTCAGGCCGTCACCGGTCCGGAGGACGCCAAGCAGGCGGCCTGGGCCAACGGCAAGCGCGGCGTGTTCCTGGTCGTGTTCAAGCAGCCGGGCGCCAACGTCATCGACACCGTCGACAAGATCAAGGCGACGCTGCCGCGGCTGGTGGCCGCGATCCCGCCGGCGATCAAGATCGAGCTCATCAGCGACCGTACCCAGACCATCCGCGCCGCGGTCGAAGACGTGCAATTCACCCTGCTCTTGACTATCGCCCTGGTCGTGATGGTGATCTTCGTCTTCCTGCGCAGTTTCTGGGCGACCGTGATCCCGACCGTGACGGTGCCGCTGGCCTTGCTCGGCGCCTGCGCGCTGATGTGGGTATTCGGCTACACGCTCGACAACCTGTCCCTGATGGCGCTGACCATTGCCGTCGGATTCGTGGTCGACGACGCCATCGTGATGCTGGAAAACATCACCCGCTATATCGAGGAAGGCGAAAAGCCGATGGCCGCCGCCTTCAAGGGCGCCAGCGAAATCGGCTTCACCATCGTGTCGATCAGCATTTCGCTGGTCGCCGTGCTGATCCCGCTGCTGTTGATGGGCGGCATCATCGGGCGGCTGTTCCGCGAATTCGCGGTGACGCTGGCGATGACGATCTTCGTTTCGATGGTCGTGTCGCTGACGCTGACGCCGATGATGGCTTCGCGCTTCCTGCGCGCCCATCATGAAACCAGGCATGGCCGCTTCTACCAATGGAGCGAACGCGCCTTCGACGCGATGCTGCGCGGCTACGAGCGCGGTCTCGACCTGGCGCTGCGCTGGAAATTCACCACGCTGATGATCTTCTTCGCCACATTGGGATTGTCGGTCTATCTGTTCGTCATCATTCCCAAGGGCTTCTTCCCGCAGCAGGACAACGGCCTGATCACCGCGACGTCGGAAGCCAATCAGGATATCTCCTTTGTCGACATGAAGCGGCACCAGGAGGAACTCGGCAAGATCGTGATGGCCGACCCCGATGTCGCCTCGGTCGCGATGGCGATCGGCGGCAGCGGCCGGGCCGGCAACAACGGCAATTTGTTCATCACGCTGAAGCCGCGCAACGAGCGCAAGGCGAACGCCCAGCAGATCATCGCGCGGCTGCGTCCCAAGCTCGACAAGGTCGAGGGCGCGCGGCTGTACATGCAGGCGGCGCAGGACGTCCGGCTCGGCGGCCGGCCGACCCGAACCCAGTTCGAGTTCACGCTGCAGGATTCCGACCTCGCCGAATTGAACCAATGGGCGCCGAAGATTTTGACGAAGATGCAGACTTTGCCGCAGCTTCGCGACGTCGCCACCGACCAGCAGAGCAACGGCACCACGCTTGAATTGAAGATCAACCGCGACACCGCCTCGCGCTACGGCATCCAGCCGCAACTGATCGACGACACGCTGTACGACGCGTTCGGCCAGCGTCAGGTGACGCAATATTTCACGCAGCTCAACAGCTATCACGTCATTCTTGAGGTGCTGCCGGAATTGCAGGGCAGTCTCGACACCCTGAACAAGATCTACATCAAGTCGCCGACGACCGGCGACCAGGTGCCGCTCGCGACCCTTGCGACCTGGACCAGCGTGCCGGTGCGGCCGCTTTCGATCAGCCACCAGGGCCAGTTCCCGGCGATCACCATCAGCTTCAACCTCGCCCAGGGCGTAGCACTCGGCCAGGCAACCAACGCGATTCAGCAGGCGATGGCCGATCTCGGCGCGCCGACGACGCTCAATTCCAGCTTCCAGGGCACCGCGCAGGCATTCCAGCAATCGCTCGGCACCGTTCCGCTGTTGATCCTCGCCGCCCTCGTGGTCGTGTATTTGATCCTCGGCATTCTCTACGAGAGCTACATCCACCCGATCACGATTCTGTCCACGTTGCCTTCCGCCGGCGTCGGGGCGCTGGCGATCCTGATGCTGTTCGGGTTCGACTTCAGCCTGATCGCGCTGATCGGCATCGTTCTGCTGATCGGCATCGTGAAGAAGAACGGCATCATGATGGTGGACTTCGCGATCTCGGCCGAGCGCGACGAGCATCTCGAACCGGCGGAAGCGATCCGCAAGGCAGCCTTGCTGCGGTTCCGCCCGATCATGATGACGACGATGGCGGCGCTGCTCGGCGGCGTGCCGCTGATGCTCGGCACCGGCACCGGCTCGGAAATCCGCCAGCCGCTCGGTTATGCGATGGTCGGCGGCCTGATCGTCAGCCAGGCGCTGACATTGTTCACGACGCCGGTGGTGTATCTCTATCTCGACCGGCTCTCCAACGCCTTTGCGGGCTGGGGACGATCGGACAAGAACGACGACGAAGCGCACCCGGACGAGCAGCGTTCGGTCAAACAAGCCGCCGAGTGACTTGACTTTGAACGCATACCGGCACATCCGAAGGGTGTACGCTTCGGAGTGAAATCGGTGAAATTCCCGGTACAATTTGTAGTCGTCGCAGCCGTGGCGTTCGGATCGCCTGGCCTGAGCCTGGCCCAGCAGGCCGCCAAGGAAACCGCCAAGGCCAAGAGCCCGCCGCGCGCGGCGCAAGCGGCGCAGCCGGCGCCCCAGGCCGAGGCCGCCCCCGCCAACGCTCCCGCCGCTCCCGGCTGGGTCGCGCGGTGCACCAGCGCCAGCCGCGACGCGCCGCTGGAATGTGCGATCGAGCAAAGCGCCGTTCTGAGCAAGACCGGGCAATTGATCGTGCTGGTCAACATTCGCGTGCCCAGCGACACCCACACGCCGATCGCCGTCATTCAATTGCCGCTCGGACTTAATCTGCCGGTGGGCGCCAAGCTCCAGGTCGATGACGGCAAGACATCCGATCTGCAGATCCAGACCTGCGAGGCGCGCGGCTGCTATACCAACGTCCCGCTTTCGCCGGATATGCTGGCTGCGATGAAATCCGGCAAGCTGCTGAAAGTGTCGTTCCAGAACATGGGCAAGGAAACCATCACGATTCCGATGCCGCTGGCCGATTTTCCGGCGGCCTACGACAAGATCAAGTAGCCTTACCGTCATTGCGAGGAGCGTAGCGACGAAGCAATCCATTCTTTCTCGGTGCCGCGAGATGGATTGCTTCGCTTCGCTCGCAATGACGAAGGTAATCGCTGCCGCGCCATCTGCGTCTTGCCGACCGCCTCGCCGTCGAGCTTCTGGTCCTCATGCATGTCCACCGTCACCCGCAGCAACCGCCCGGTGAATTCGAACGGCGCCTCGTAATGCGATACCGGGCTGGAGCGGTCGCGGCCGATGTCGAGACCGGACCATGAAATCAGGGTGTGGAATCCAAGCTGGGTCTGCAGCGCACCGGCGGGCTCGCCGTCGATCAGGAGCGTATATTCGCTGATCCCGGTGCGCGCGCCCTTGGCCGGCGGTTCCTTCCGCACCACGCGCTCGACATGGACGCCGAGCCGGCGCGCGCCGGCCGGAATACGGCGGTTCGAGGTCACGATCTCATGGCCGCCGCCGATATTGAGATCGTGAACCAGCATGCCGTCCTTGACGTAGAGGCTGTAGCCCGAGGTCGCGTCGCCATGCGCGATCAGTACACCCTCCGCACCGCCCTCGCCGATCTCGACATGGGCTTCGATGGTGTAACTGCGGCTGCGCACGTCGGGCGCGACGTCGGTCGGCACATGCCCCATGCCGGCGTGAAAGGTGAATTTGTTGCGCGCGCCGTGGAATCGCGTGGCATTTTCTGCAAAGCGCGGACCGAAGCGATCGTCGAGCGGCAGCACCTGGTGCTTCTCCGCCTCGCTCCACCACAACCTGATCATCTCGGCCAGCCGTTCGGGCTCCTTTTCCGCGAGATCGTCGATCTCGGAAAAATCCTTGTCGAGATGAAACAGCTCCCATTTGTCGTTCTCGAACGGCGTTCCCGAGGGATGGAAGGCGACGGCCTTCCAGCCGTTCCGCCAGATCCCGCGATGGCCGAACATTTCGAAATATTGCGGCGAGCTTTTTGACGGCGCCGCAGGATCTGCAATCGAGCGGGCAAAGCTCTCGCCCTCGATCGGCATCTGGGCAACGCCCGCAATCTCGCCGGGCGCGCCGACACCGACCAATTCGAGCAAGGTCGGCGCCAGGTCGCTGGCATGGACGAACTGGTGACGCAGCTCGCCCTTGGCTGCGATCCGCTTCGGCCATGACATCACGAAGGGATCGCGGATGCCGCCGCCATGGGTGTTCTGCTTGTAGCGGCGCAGCGGCGTGTTCGACGCCATCGCCCAGCCGTGCGGAAAATTGGTGTGCGAATCCGGACCGCCGATATCGTCGATCCGCCGCAGCTTTTCCGCCATCGGTTCGGGACGAAAATTATACGACCCCATCGCGTTGACGAAGCCGAGCGGGCCGCCTTCCTGGCTGGCGCCATTGTCCGACAGCACGAGGATCAGCGTGTTGTCGCGGATGCCGGCCGCCTCGAGGAACGCTACCAGCCGCGCCAGATGCCGATCGGCGTGATCGAGCATGCCGGCAAACGCCGCCTGCAGCCGCGTGAATACGTGCCTCTCGTCGGCGCTGTGCTCGTCCCACGCCTTCACGCCGTCGTTGCGCGGCGGCATCCTGGTGTCGGGCGGCACGATGCCCATCGCCTTCTGCCGCGCCATGCGCGCCTCGCGCTCGGCGTCCCAGCCATGCGCGAATCCCGTCACAGTGCTTGATGATATCGGTCGGCGCCTGATGCGGCGCATGACAGGCGCCGAGCGCGACCCAGGTCAGCCAGGGGATGTCGGGCCGATCGGCGGTGTGATCGGCGATGAAACGGATCGACTGGTCGATCAGGTCGGCCGTGAGGTGATAGCCGCTCGCGTAATTGCCGGGCGGATCGAATGTTGTCGGAAACCAGTTCGGGCGCGTACTGGTCGGTCTCGGCGTCGAGGAAGCCATAGAAGCGGTCGAAACCGCGGCCGAGCGGCCAGCCGTCGAACGGGCCGGTGGCGCCGCTTTCGGTCAGCGGCGTCACTGGCGGTCTGCGGCCACCAGGGTTTGATCCGCCGATCGGGCACACAGCCGGCGGCATGGTGGCCGACCGGGCTCTGATGGGGCCTGGATATTACGAAATCGGGCCAAAAATATTCAGAATCCATTGTCGGACTTCCGTCCCCCCGTTCGTCCCCTGAACGAGTCCACCCAAACGGAGTTCTTGAGGGTCAACGATCTTTATTAGCCCACCTCGCCAATCCTGCCCGCGCCACAGCCTTCGCGACAAGGCACGAAAACCCAGCCGACAAGGACATTCATCATGACTTCCATCACGCCGTTCCTCTGGTTCGACAACAACGTCCCCGAGGCCGTCGCCTTCTACAAATCGGTGTTTCCCAATGCCAAGGTCGAAGCCGTCAACGACTTCATGGCGAGCTTCGAACTCGAGGGGCAGAAGTTCAACGCCCTCAATGGAGGCCCCAAATACAAGTTCAACGAGGCGATCTCCTTCTTCATCAGCGTCGAGACCCAGGAACAGGTGGACTACTTCTGGAACAAACTGACCGCCGACGGCGGCGAGGAATCGAAATGCGGATGGCTCAAGGACAAATTCGGCCTATCCTGGCAAGTGGTGCCCACCGCACTTGGCCGTTACCTGAGCGATCCCGATCGCAACAAGGCCAATCGCGCCATGCAGGCCATGATGAAGATGCAAAAAATCATCATCGCCGACCTCGACAAGGCGTTTGCCGGCTGATCCCGGAAGCTTTTCTCGGGGGATGCCGGCCGGCTTCGCCGCGCACGATCAATCGGTCGTTGACGCCGCTTTGCCGATTGGCATCGCGCCGGTTAATCGGCTTTCACGGCCACATAGACCGTGTTGCTTGCGTCGGGATCCCCTTGCAAATTGTTGAAGGTCACGACATGGGCCCTCGCGGTTGCAAAAGCGCCGGCGAGATCGCGCTCGAACGCATCATCCGGCGGATCGTTCGACCACAGCGCGAACACGCCGCCGGGGTGCAGATGACCGGCGAGCCGCGCCAGTCCCTCCGGTCCGTACAGGGCGGCGTGGCGCGGATGCAGGAGATTGCGCGGCGAATGATCGATGTCGACCAGTACCGCGTCGAAGCGGCGCGCCGGCGCGCCGGAATCGAAGCCTGCGGCGGAATCCGACATCGAAAAGAAGTTGCCATGAACGAGACGGCAGCGCGGATCGCCGGTCAGTTCCCTGCCGAGCGGCAGCAATCCCTGCGCATGCCATTCGATGACTTCCGCCAGCGCATCGACCACAATCAGCGATCGCACGCGAGCGTTTTCGAGCACCGCGCGTGCGGTGTAGCCGAGCCCGAGGCCGCCCACCACGACGTCGAGATTGCTGCGATCGAGCGCCGCCAATCCGAGCCGCGCCAGTTCGATCTCGGCGGCGGTGAACTGGCTCGACATCAGAAACTCGTCGCCGAGTTTGATTTCGTAGATGTCGACATCGGACGACGGCGGCCGCCGCCGCCTCAAGCTGAGCACGCCCAACGGCGTCGGGCGAAAATCCAGCTCTTCGAAAGAAAGGCTCATGCGCCCACCGCCCTGACCGCGGCGCCAAGCGCGCCGCCAATGGCCGCGGATTTTGCCGCGGCCGCCTTGCACCAAGCCCATCGCCGCGCGCCGTTATTATCCCTAGCTTTCCAAGCTATCTAGCTGGCGAAGCCGCGTGGCCCCGCCGCCAATGTATCCAGAATTCGACGTAGCGGTTAGAGCCGCGTTCACTGAACCGCTGCATCACGTAGTGGACAGGTTAGTCTGACACGCCGCACGGCTCAGACTAATTTTGTTGTGGCCTTAAAACTCATCATCGGAATCGGTACCGCCGGACTCATCATCAAAGCCGAATTCAATTCCACCTCGTTGTTTATCAGGCAGGCGGACCACTTTCAAAGCGCGCAGTAGTTCGCTGCCGTACTTTCGTAGTGCTCGCGGATTAAGTGCCAGCGACGGGGTTTGTTCTTTTCTGCCGCGGTTGGTTTGATATAGATCGTTGCTGCATCGATGTTTGTGCCTTTCGCCACAAAATAATCGCTCGAACCTTTCGAGACTTCCTTGGGCCATCCGACCGCCTCAGAGTCTGTCCGGGATCATGCTGTTTTTTGACAGAGCTTTCTGAGCATGAGGCGGATTGAGGCAAGGCGCAAGAACGCCAAGGCCTTTCGGTTGAGGCACTCCCAATCCTTGGCCAAGCGGCGGCAGCGATTGAGCCAGGCGATGGTGCGCTCGACGATCCATCGCTTGGGCAAGACCGCAAAGCCCTTTGCTGTATCGGAACGCTTGACGATTTCCACGTCGATTTGCCGGAGGATTTTGCGAACGGCGGACTGAAAGATCGGCCCCTGATAGCCGCCGTCGGCATAGAGCTTCAGCAGGAATGGATGCAGGCCAAACAGTGTGGCCATCACCAACACCCCGCCGTCTCGATCCTGGATGTCCGCCGAATGTACAAGGGCGTGGAGCAATAAGCCCTGGGTATCGACTAGGATGTGGCGCTTCTTGCCCTTGATCTTCTTTCCCGCATCGTAGCCATGCGGGTCAATCCACGCCCCCCTTTTTCCGCGCTCTTGACGCTTTGACTGTCGATGATGGCGGCGCTCGGGCTGGGTTCTCGGTTGGCCAACTCCCGACATTGTACATAGAGCGCGTGATGGATGCGATCGAGCGTGCCGTCCCAAGTCCACAAGTCAAAATAACCGTGCACTGTACTGCGCGGCGGCAGATCCTTCGGGATCGCTCGCCATTGGCAACCGCTGCTCAGCACATACATCAGACCATTGACCACCTCACGCACATCCACCGTGCGCTTGTTGCCGCCTCGCTTGGCTGACGCAATCAGCGGCTCCACCAACGCCCATTCCTCATCGGTCAAATCGCTGGGATAGCGTAGCCGGCTGCGGTCGTAACGACCGCGGTTCTCTTTCGTCCACATCGGCGCTCCTTCAGATTCGGACCGCCTCCCTTGAATCACAAATGATTCCGATGATTCAACATGTTTTCGGACAGACACTCAGCGCAAAGTAGATAGCGATAGACGGCCTGCTCATTAACATCAGGAACATTAAGCAACTTTAGGAGACTTAGTATTTCGTCAGTTGTTAGGGCACCGTATTCTTGGACAAGTCCAACGATCAACTTGATCATGTGGCCCGAGCGCTGCGCGTCGGAATTGATTCGGCGACGCTGGAAGTCGGCCCACCACACAGGAAGATAACGCTGGTGGGGGCCTGGGCGTGGATTTTGTCCGCGTCCAAGTCTTGAGAATACGGCAACACGAAAGCTTACCTTTGAAGCCACGGAAGATAGTGACTTGATATCGAGCGGAGCTTCCCGCAGGGCGATGGCGAGTTGCTATCTTCCGGGGCAACAAAACTCGACAATAATATGAGGTCCGGCGAAGCGCCCGACCAAGCACAAAGAAAGCTCATTCGCGCAAGAGTTGCAAGGATAATATGAGTCACTTTAGGCGGGCCACCAGTATTTGTTCCTTGAAGATGCTGACTGCCATCGGTTGTTTGTTGCTCTCCGAAAAGATCGGTCCGCTCTCGCAGCGGTTCAAGGTAGTAGAGGTCCCGATGAAGGGATTAATGATGGGAGAGCAGCTGAGCTGGCTCTCGAAAAAATTGAAGGAAGACTGATGACTATACGTACCCTGTTGCGGCTCACCTGCGCCGCCGCGATTGCCGTTGCCTGCAGCCAGGCACACGCAGCCCAATTGAAGCAGATGCCGATCGATTTCGTCGGCGAATGGTGCAATGGCGAGACTTTCGAAGGCCAGACCAACTGGAAGCTGCCGAGCTGGGTTGAGGAAGACGGCAAATGCACCAACATCCTGAGCGTCACCAAGTATGACTTCAGCATGGTGATCGACAAAAAGTCGTTCAGCTGCATGCCCGACGCGATCCGTCAGAATCAGGACACCGCCCCTTCGGGCACAGCCTATCTGGCCACGATCAACGCTCACTGCACCACAGGTCAGGAATCGGGACGTGGGAAGCCTGCGACGTTCGAGTTCGAACGCTACAAGGGCAACATCTACATCAAGCAGAAGTAGCCGATGCGTGTCCTGGTATTCGGTGGTCGAGATTTCTCCGACAGAAGATGGCTGTTCCGCGTGATGGATGATCTCCATGCGCGGCAGCCGATCACCTGCATCATCGAGGGTGAGGCTTCGGGCGCCGACACGCCGGCCCGCGAATGGGCTGAGGATCGCGGGATCGAGGTCGATCCCTACCCTCTCAGTCATCGCGGGATCGAGGTCGATCCCTACCCTCTCACTCAGAGTCAGATAATGGAAAATCAGAGATCCGCTTGGGAAGCCAATGCCCTATCAGAACAATAGAGCGCTAATGCCGACCAAAACGGTCAATTGCAGGCTGTTTCGCGAGCGATTCAACAAGGGCTAGACCAACGCCGTCGGGGTGGTTATACGACGTCACCGATTTTCCGAAGTCATTTGCTAAACTCTCGGAAAAAAGTACTGTAATATCAAGTACTTGATGGGGAATGGTGTAACGGTAGCACAACAGACTCTGGGCTAAGCCGTTGATATTGCTGACAGGGTTTTGCAATGCCACTCCATTTTGATCCGGCCGTTTCCTGGCACTTCTGAGCCCTTTGCAAAACTCCCGAGGGTCCATAAACGCAAAAAGGCAAGCGATTTCTCGACTAAGGAGCAAGGAATCGAAATCTCACCGCGCTTCATCCAGCAAGGAATCGATTGGAATGAGTTCACGTGGTGAGCTGCTTGTCGATACTTTCGCCGGGACAGGCGCTATCCCGACAGGACAAAGAGCAAAGAGCCGCCCATCCACTCCAAGCTCCCAGGAAATTGGCCTCAGCCCTAACCACCGGCGAGCCCGACTCCTCGCTGTCTTGCGCAACCCAAAAAGGCAGATTCGATTTCGCGACTAAGGAGCAAGGAATCGAAATCGCACTGCGCTTCATCCAGCAAGGAATCGATTGCGGAATGAAGTTCACGTGGTGAGCTGCTTGTCGATGCTTTCGCCGGGGCACAGGACAACAAAGAGCAAAGAGCCGTCCGTCCGCTCCAAGCTCTCAGAAAATTGGCCTCAGCCTAACCACCGGCGAGCCCGACTCCTCGCTGTCTTGCGCGATGATCGGCAATACGCACTCTGGGACGCCGGCAAGCGTCTTGATCTTTCACGGCCGGCGGAGGTCCGAAGGGAACGCCGCGCACTAGATACTAGTCGTCCAGGTCGATGCTCCTATTCGAATCATCGGGAACACTTGGACAAGCGGGTGGCACAACGATTTCGAATCCCTGCCCTGTGTTAGCAACCGGAACGGAAGCCGGACTCAAGGATTCGTCTTGGCAGGAGCACATTCGATGCTGATGACCAAGGAACGGCGACCGGCGATCCGGACGCTGCGCGGATGGGCGATCAGCGTTCTGCATGAAGTAGGCGCCATTCGTGAGTGCGAGGAGCACGGCTGGATGCAGGAGCGCGGCGACCCGCACGCCCGCGAGCGCGCCTTTGACATGGCACGCCGGGATCCGCCGACCGGCGTCTCCCAGGCGGACGCCGTCGGGGAGATCCATAACGCACTGGATTCGATCGGCGACGCCTGCCCAGAGTGCCCGCCGGACCGGCAGGCACGTGGCTAGTATGGCTCCGGATCTTTGGGCTATGGTCGACCTCCCGCCCGCTGCGATAATCGAACGGATGTGGAGCAACGGCGAACCGATCGACCCCTCACCCACCATCGACCACGCCATCAACGGCGGCTTCCCGTGGCTGGAAATCGAGTGTTCACGTTGCAAGCAACGACGTCGATCTGGCTGCTCTTAAGCACCCGCCGACTACCTTCGTACACGATCTCGTCAGCCGCCTGCGCTGCCGAAAATGCGCCAAGGTCGGACGCCGTCCGGGCGCGACGCTGCTTCAACTTGCGTTTCGGGCGCGGTACGGTGCCTCGGAGTCGCGTTAGTTTTAGGAAGGTCGATCCACGATCATGTCCCCTCAATCGCCAGACCAAGACAAGATGGCCCTGCACGCGGAACACCGCAGCCGGCGTCTTTTGTATTCGTTGAACGATCTGCAGCAGGCTCTGAGCGCGTGCGACTTTTTGTACGAATGCGACGAGACCAATACCTGTTCCAAGATCGATCTCCGCCGTTTCCGGTGTTACGAAACGACGCTAGTCGTCGCCTATACGCGCCCGTTCACTCAATCGCGGGGCGGGGCAGCGCCACTCACCAGATGGTGGACCTCAAGCTGTCGGATGAGAAGGAGGCGCTGCACAAAAGGCTCATCGAAATGCGCAACAAGATCATGGCTCACTCGGACAGCGAGATCGACGCGGGCGATATCTCGGCGACGGAAATGCGCGACCGGTGATCCGCCACGCGCAGAAATGATGGAAGGACTGACGATCACTTCGCCGGTTTGTTTTATGATCGATGCAATGTCTAAACACGAAGGCCCCGTCAGCGGAAGATCATCCATGTCGACATGGATGCCTTTTACGCATCCGTCGAGCAAGCGGGACAATCCGGATCTCCGCGGCAAGCCGGTGGCCGTCGGCGGATCCCGCGAGCGCGGCCGTCGTGGCGGCGGCGAGCTACGAAGCGCGCAAGTTCGGCGTCCGGTCGGCGATGCCGTCGGTGACGGCCAAACGGCAATGCCCGGACCTGATTTTCGTCAAGCCGGGTTTCGAGGTCTACAAGGCGGTGTCGCAGCAGATTCGGGATATCTTCGCCGACGGTGTGCGTGACCGAATCCGCCCTCACTACTCCGACGCTTCTTCGGGTGTAGAGCAAGATAAACTCTCGGCCAAGCACACCGGGAACGGCGCCGGATGCATGGACGGCGGGTTGCGGCTCGCGCTCAATGGCGAGAACGTCAACTCGGGTCGGCGCGCCGCAGCGCTGGATCGCGCTTATGGAAGGCCGTGCACTAGCAGCGGCAAAGACTGAAGAAGGACCACGGTGGTGCCTGCGAACATCGATCCACCGACGATCAGGTGCGCGACGCAACGTCCCCACGCAGACTTGCTTTCCTCCGTACCGCTCGAATGGCACATCTGTTCGCTCCGTTCGACGGCGCTGTTGCCAAGGCGGTGATAACCTGAGTCGGCGGATTAGCTCGCGATCAAATCTTCTCTTGCGTCATTGACTCTCGAGCGACTCAGGAGCGGCAAATCGGACGGCAAACAAGCGCGCCGAATCGAATCTTCTATCTGCCTCAAAGTCTAAACAAAAGGTTAACCGATCCGCACCGATCCTTACCGTCACCGCGACGAAAGTTGGCCCCACCACGCGGTACATGTGTCCATTAAAGCACCACCCGGTTGTCCATTGACGAGAATCTCCAGTGGTCGTCGCCGACCACTGGAGATACGCCGGCCATCGTTCATCCCGTCAATATTTTACTGGCAAGTCGGCGCTGATGCTGACAACCGGTGAAAGAAGCCGAAAAAAGTGCCGCAGGTCCGCCTCGTTGGGCGGAGGACCTATCTGGAGCATTCCGAGAAATTTCGCATAAGAAAACTTATGCGAACCGACCGGAATCAAAGCTTCCTGTAGCTAGCTGTGCCTGTGTGGCGTTCGCTCTAAATCTGCATTCCGTTCGCGATATAACTGCACAGGGCTCTCTGGAGGATTCCTGCACTACCCGTCATGCGGTCGTTTGCTGCAGCGGCACATCCAAGTCATCAAGGCCGGCACAGGCTTGCTTGGGCCTGAATCCTGCGCTCCTAAGGCCGCAGGGCGAGGTCGCGGGGGGGGGGCACCGGAGGGGTACCCACATCCGTCAGCGGATCGTACCGAGAATGCAGGTCATGCAAGAGGGGCCGCTACGCGCCGCCGGTGCACCTGATCAACCTGACAGCGACCCAGAGATCACGCCGTAGCAGTGGATGCATCCGGATGGATGCAGGACCGCGCCGACCCGCATGCCCGCGAGCGCGCCCTCGCCGTCGCCAGTCAGGATCCGCCGTCCGGCGTCACTCCGGACGAGACCGGCGAGCTGCGTATCGGGCATACACGGTCGGGAGCGACGGGCATTTCGTTGGATTTGAACCGCTGACTTGGCAACTTCACCGCGATCACCCTCCTCCGGCCCGACCGCCCTCCTCGGCCACGGCGACGCCGCGACCGCGCTGAAAACCGCGGAGCCCGAGCACCGGTTTTCGCCGACCGAGAAGCGCGAAGCGTAACTTAGACCAAACCCGGCTCGCCGGGGCCAACTACTGCTAAAGCGAGATGTGCAGCGAGTGCGGCAATTCCAGACTGATGCGGAATGGCAGCTGCATGAAGTGCGATACGTGCGGAAGTACAAGTGGCCTGATATTCCGACTTGCTTGTGTATGTGGGGTTTGCGGCGACGGGCATAAAACGCCCCCTAATTAAACGCCCTCTACTTTCGTAGGACATCAGACCCCGCCGGAAACGGCGGGGTCTTTGCTTCCGACGAACTAGCTGGCAGCTCGTACTCGGGTATGGGCTTCGGGCTTGGCACTGCCTCCTGCACTCGGCGCGACACCTTGGCTTCGAACGGCAGGTCCTGCACTCGGACGCTCCCGAAGGAGACGGGCCTGAACCCGAAGCGCCTCAGAAAGCTCCTGGAGGCGTCAAGAATGCCGCCGGAGGGTTCGGCCGACCTTGTAACGGGAACTCGTCTGTTTGACGCTCAGCGGGCAAGCTCGCTCGTTCTGGACGTCTCGCAGCCACCCTCTCCTTCGAGAAGGTCGGAATACCTCAACGCCCGCGCGTGCAGCGGGACCGGCTCTGTCAGGCCGGCAGCCCGCATCCGCGGAGGCGATCACGGGGCAGTCGACCAGTTCGCGCCGACCTGGACGTCTTCCTGGACAGATTGTGATGAGGTCCGCGCGCTGCTCCTGCGGCTCGAAGGACTGGCTCTACAAAGGAGTGATGACTTATAGCTCAATGGTTAGAGCCAGCCGCTCATAACGGTCGGCGCCGTCGCGGAGTTGGTAGGAATTAGGGTTGGCGTAGTCTCCGGGGTGATGAACCTCGAATCATCCGGCGTTGAAGCGCCGGACTGGAGACCACGCCATGAACAAGTCTATCACGACGCCTGAAACCTTGCAGCCTGCGACCGAGCTGGCTGTTGATCTTTTCGACAACTGGTTTGACCCGATCGAGACCGAGGTGCGGGCTCGATCGCGGCAGTTCATCGAAGAACTGATCCGGAGCGAACTCGATGCTGCGCTGTCACGGCCGCGTTACGGACGCAGCCAGATGGCCGGCAATGAAGCAAAAGCTGGCGTCACGGGCCATCGCCACGGCAGCCGGAAGCGGTCGCTGACGGGCACGTTCGGGCCGATCGAGATCGCGGTGCCGCGGGCCCGGCTGACCACGTCCGAGGGCGGGACTGCGGAATGGAAGAGCCAGGCACTGCGGGCGTATCAGCGGCGCACGCTTGCCGCCGACGCGCTGATCGCGTGTGCCTGTCGGAAATCAAATCCGGACATATTCGTGATGCAATCCGCCGATGACTGGGCGGCAAAGAATACGCCCTGCCCTCTTTACGGTGCGCGATAGGGGCGCATCCTTCTCCAAGGCCAAGTGCGTGCGCGTCTCATTATAATATTTCATGTAACAGAGCAGCAGGTGACGAAGGTGGCGCTCGCTGAATACAAGGACGTGGTCAAGGCATTCCCTGCGGATCGAACCGATCAGCCTTTCAGCATATCCATTTTGCCAAGGGGAGCGTGGCGACGTCGGTCGATCGCGGATGCCTATCGATCGGAGTCTGCGAATAAGGATCTCCCCATAGGCCCCGTCCCGGTCACGAATGAGATAGCGGGGAGCCTGTTCCCACCCGCATGCTTCCGTGACCTGATTTGCGATCCATTCTGCGGTTGGATGCGCTGTGACACCAAACCACAGAATACGTCGCCGGCCGTGCCCCATGATCAGCAATCCATAGAGCAGGCGAAACGAGATTGTCGGCACGACGAACATATCCATCGCAGCGATCCCGTCCGTGTGGTTGTGGAGGAATGTCCTCCAGCCCTGGGACGGCGGGTCTCGTCGCCTGACCATGTACTTGGCCACGCTGGTTTGTCCGATATCGATGCCGAGCTTGAGGAGTTCTCCATGGACTCGAGGCGGCCGAGTGGACCCGGGGATTTTCACCCCGAGTCCCTCACAGATTCCGGACTTGATACTCTCGCATCATCCGGCTCGTGCCACCGCTTGAAGGCTGCCGCCTTCCGTTGAATATCGGGCTCCTCCCGTTGCCGGTTGACCCAATCTCAACGGCGATGACCTGCTCGCTTCGCTCCGCGGGCATTACCCCGCTTCATCACTACTACCAAGCAGTCCGCCCCTGGTCGGCGCATCGGTACTTTCGGCCTCGCGGTTTTGGCCGCTTGTGCCTTTTCCCTTGCCATCGCCGTCCAGGTTCTCAAGTTCCGTGCAAAAGCCCGAATGAGAGTCACGCCTCCTCAACACCGGACACCGCATGGCCAATACGTAGGTTTCCGCCATACTTTTCCCGGAGCTAGGGAGAGGCCCCGGTTTTGATGTCATCTGAATCCGTTTTCGATGCTTCGCCAGAGGTTCGCTTGCGCTCGTCTCTCTCATCCATACTTGACGTGATCAACGTCACGCCTTTTGACCATAACGTTCACCACCGCGGCTTTTGGCCGAAGCAGCTTATGGCAGTTTGAAGCCTCCCCCTACAGGACGGCTCCGAAGGGTCTTCCTTCATCTCTCACACAGCATGACGCTCGCGCGTCTTCTTGACACAACTCCCCACAGCGGATTGGCAATGCTCATCTCGCGGATAAGCTTGCGTATCTCCAACGGAACTGTTGGCCTGCCACCCCGCGGTTTCGATTTCCATCGCCAATATACACGGAAGCCAGCGCGATGCCATTTGACTACCGTCTCCGGCTTCACAATCGTTAGCGCATTGAGGGTACTTGGCGCCAAACGAGACAGCCCAACAAAGATCAGGCGATCCATGGCACTCAAAGTCAGTCTCTTTGGCAGGTGCCGTCGCTGGATGTTAAGCTGATGACGAAGGACCAAGATCTCAGCTCCCAACGAGGCCCGCGACTGGAACAATAGCACCAGCACCGTCCACACCAGGCTGCAAGCTTCTCTCATAAGCCAGAAACATTGCGCGATTCGGCCTCACTTGCCAGCCGGATTAGGTTTCCGACAGGGACAGGCATCGGCTTGGGTCGAAATCGACCTCGAGCGGAGGCCCAAGCCACGACACGCCTCTTCTCGCCGTATACGGCCTCGGCGCGACTGCACGGCAGCCATCGTCAGCGCCGCCCAATGTATGTCGATTTCGCTTCAGCTTGCCGCGGAGCCCGTTGCGACGGCATCACGTCATCACGGCCGTCGCCGCACCAACGAGCAGAACGAGAGCCAGGAGAGGAAACCAGCCTGGTGCAGCCGAGATATAGCCGAATAGCAGTCTCACGCCCCGGCGACAGAGCCGCCGGCAGTTTCCACCGGCCCAAAGACCTCCATCGGACAGTCGCTGCAGCTACGGTCGTCGCAAAAGCGACATGTCGTAAGTGCGGTGAGCGCGTCGCTCGGCAGCGTAGCGGCAATCGTCTCGGCGATGCGTTCAAGCGCTGGCAAATCTTCTGGCGCCAAGTTCGCGGCGGCCGTGACCCGCCAACGGGGGCACGTCAATGACGAAGCGCTGCAGAACGTCCGGGGCAGCCGGCTACAGCGATGCAGAACTCGTCGAGATCGTGCTGCACGTCGCCCTGAACACGTTGACGAACTACGTCAACGAAGTCGCCAAGACGGATGTCGACGTCCCGGTGGTTCACGCTCGCCAGGCCGCCTGATCCGTTCACCGATCCGTGAGCGGCACAAGGTGTAACGACAAGCTGCAATCAACCGAAGAATCGTCGTGCCGCCAAATCGGCGCGCAAAAACCAACATGGAGAATGCTTGATGTCCGCAAAGTCCGCTATCAGCTCACTGATCCTCGCCGGCGCTGTTTCCAGCGCACTCGCCACGATCGCCGTCGCCGCACCGCTGACCAAGGCCGAAGAGCAGGCTGCCCTCGCCGCCCACAAGGTGAAATGCTACGGCATCGCCCTGAAGGGTCAGAATGATTGTGCCGCCGGCCCCGGCACCACCTGCCAGGGCACCTCCACGGCGGATTTCCAGGGCAACGCCTGGAAGTTGGTCCAGGGCGGGACCTGCGAGTCGATCGTCCTCCCGAACGGCAAGCATGGCTCGCTGAACCCGATCTGATCCCCACACTGCTGCAACCGGAAGGCGGAGAGACGCCATGAAAACGAACATCCCCCCGATCGCCGTTTCCTCTGCGCACCCTCTCCGCTTTCCGGACCACCCCATCACCAGCCAAGCGGGCACAAGCTTCAAGCACGAGCACCTTGCAGCGATCATGGCGGACGGCAAGCCGAAGGGCTTCTTCGAGGTCCACGCCGAAAACTATATGGGAGCCGGCGGCCGGCCGCACCGAGCGCTGGAAGCAATCCGCCAAGACAATCCCGTTTCGCTCCACGGCGTGTGCATGTCGATCGGCGGACCACAGCCGCTCGACCGAGACCACTTGGCTCGGTTCAAATCGCTCGTCGAGCGCTACGAGCCGGCACTTGTCTCTGAACATCTGGCTTGGTCCACGCACGAAACCACTTTCTTCAACGATCTCTTGCCGCTGCCCTACACGAAGGATGCCCTCGCGCGTGTCTGCGCAAATATCAATGAAGTTCAGGAAGCGATCGGCCGGTCGATCCTTCTAGAGAACCCGTCGACCTACGTCACCTTCCGTGAATCAACGCTGAGCGAAACGGACTTTATCCGCTCGATTGCTCGACGGACCGGATGCGGCCTTCTTCTCGACGTCAACAACGTTTTCGTGTCGGCGACAAATCACGGCTATTCGGCGCTCGACTACCTGGCTGATTTTCCACTCGAGAAGGTGGGAGAGATCCATCTCGCGGGGCATGCGGGACGGACCGATGATGAGGGCGAGCTGCTGTTGATCGACAGCCACGATGGGCCGGTCGCGGATGCGGTCTGGAAACTGTTCGAAATTGTCATCCGCAAATGCGGTCCCGTCCCGACACTGATTGAGTGGGATAGCAACATCCCCGACTGGCCCGTCCTCAAGGCGGAATCAACCGCCGCGCAGTCGATCCTGGACCGCTATGCGGGTACCTCCTCGCTGGATCAGAGCCATGCAGCTTAGCAGATTTCCTAACAAGCGAGTCCAGAAAGCGCCGACCTATGCAGGGCAATCGGGTGAAGATATCCGTGACAAAAGGCTGAAGTGCTGAATCTGTTGTCGTCCAGTGCGCCGCAGGAGGGGGACGATGATGGATACCGAGGGGACACCGTTTGCAGAGGTTTCGGAGACGACGAGTTTTCTTCACCATTTCAGCGGGTTGCCGGATCATCGTCAGGCCGGCAAAGTGGATTATCCGCTCCCGGAAGTGCTGCTCCTGATTCTTCTGGCGGTTCTTGCGGGGGCGGAGGCGTTCACCGACATCGCGCGATTTGGCGAGCGGAAGATCGAGCTGCTGCGGCGGTTTCGGCCCTATGTGAACGGCACACCCTCGCATGATCATCTCGGCGATATCTTTGCCACGCTCGACGCCCGCGCCTTCCAGCTTTGCTTCGTGGCTTGGGTGGCGGCGCTGACGAACACACCCGCCGAGGTCATCGCGATCGATGGCAAGACGTCGCGGCGCTCGTATCAGACCAAGGGCTCGAAAGAGGCGATCCACATGGTCTCTGCCTTCGCCGCGCGGCAACGCATCGTTCTGGGCCAGGTGAAGGTGAACGAGAAGTCGAACGAGATCGTCGCCATCCCGGCGCTGCTCGACATGATGTCGATCGAGGGCGCAGTTGTGACGATCGATGCGATGGGCTGCCAACGCGACATCGCCACCAAAATCGTCGAGAAAAAGGCCGATTACATTGTCGCGCTGAAGGGCAATCAGGGAACCCTGCGCGAGGATGTCGAGGTTTTCGTCGATGAGCAGAAAGCCTTGAAATACAGGGATGCCACGATCAGCACGCACGAAACGGTCGATGCGGATCACGGCCGTATCGAGACCCGAAACTACACGGTGATCCACGATGTCGACTGGCTGCAGGCGCGCCACCAATGGCCGGGCCTGAACGCGGTTGTCGTGGTCGAAAGCCGGCGCGAAATCAACGGCAAGATCACCGACGAGACGCGCTTCTACATCACCTCGCTGGTGATGCCGGCCACCGCGGTCGGCCCGATGATCCGCGCGCACTGGGCCATCGAGAACTCCTTGCACTGGATCATGGACATGGTCTTTCGCGACGACGAATGCCGCGTCAGAACAGACAACGCCCCAGCCAACTTCGCAACCTGCCGGCACATCGCCTACAATCTCACCCGAAAGGCCCCAGGCAAGGATTCCATCCGCCTCCGGCGCAAAACCGCAGGATGGGACGACGAGTATCTCGCCAGCCTCATCGCCGCATGAAATCCTTCACCCGATTCCCCTGCCGACCTATGCGGCCGCCTTCTCGCCAGGACTCATCAAGCCTGAACGGGCGACCCCAGCACTCGTTTCCGGCCCAAACGGGAAAGCGGCGGTGAAGCGGTACAACGTCTATCGCAACAACGTGACCGTCAGTCTGATCGACGCGCTGGCGGCGATTTATCCTGCCGTCCAGCGCATTACCGGAGTGGAGTTCTTTCGTGCCATGGCGCGGTTCCATGTTCGAGAGACACCGCCGACCTCACCACTCCTGTTCGAATATGGCCGCGATTTTCCGGCCTTCATCGAGACCTACGAATTTGCGCAGACCATGCCCTGGCTTGCCGACACTGCTCGCATCGAGAGAGCCTGGCTCGACGCGTATCACGCGGCTGACGCCACTTCACTGGCACCCGATCGACTCGCGTCTGTTCCGCCGGACCGCCTAGCCGACCTTACGTTCGTCCGTCATCCGGCGACACACATCGTCAGGTCCGAATACGCAGCACTCACGATCTTTTCGGCAAATCGCAGCGCGGACTCCGTCGGCCAAATCAATGCTGCCGAGCCAGAAGACGCCCTGATCACTCGAGCCGAGAACGAGGTCGAGGTTCGTCACCTTCCCGATGGGGGGGCGATATTCTTTACGGCGCTAATGGAGGGCAAGACGCTCGATCATGCAGCAAACGCTGCTTTGGAGGTCGTAGCCACTTTCGACCTTTGTGCCAGCATCTCAGGCATGTTGGCTGCCGGCGCTTTTGTCGCTGCCGAATTCGGAGACGAGCCATGACCGCTATAGATCAACCCTTGGCCAGCATTGACAGATTCCGCGGGATGGCCCTTTTGACCGACCGCGCCAGCCTGTTGGTCCGCACGATCGCACAACCGTCCTTGGCCCAGCTGTTACTTCGCGTCGGGCTGGCTGTGCCGTTCTGGCGCTCGGGCATTCTCAAATGGGATGGCTTCTTGCAGTTGAGCGACACTGCGGTCACCCTGTTCACCGACGAATTCATGCTCCACCTTCCTGGAGGTCCCTACCCTTTTCCGGCCCCAACCGTGATGGCCTATCTGTCGGGCTGCGGGGAGATCATCTTCCCGACCCTGCTTGTTCTCGGTTTCGTCACCCGGTTCGCTGCCTTGGGTTTGTTCTTCATGACGGTGATCGTTGAGCTTACCGTGCCGGACGGGTGGCCGGTCCACATCACCTGGGCTGCGATGGCCCTGGGGATCATGGCATGGGGACCAGGTCGCATATCAATCGACTACGTCATCCGCCGTTTGTTGGGCCTCCCGACGACGATTCGGTGATCCGTGGCAGCTTGATCGAACATCCTTGAGGAAGGGCCCGCTGCTGCCGAAGTTCCTCGCGCAGAATGTCAATCGGCCTGGGGTCCCGACGCACGGCTCGGAACTCGGGTTAACGGGCCGAAAGGGCTGATTTTGCGTTGACGGCGGTTGGTGATTCCCTCGGTGCTTTGATTCGGCTGGAGCATCGAGATGGACACGATCGTCGAGGACGAGAGCCCGCGGGCTCGTTTGGCGCTTCTTTTGAAGAACTTTTCCGAACTCGACGACGACCGGGAAGCGTGGCGGATTCTCTATCCGATTAAGGAGGTTCTGCTGCTGGTGACCTGCGCGACCATCGCCTCCTGCGATGATTTCGACGACATCGTCGCTTGGGGCGAGCATCATCTCGATTTCCTGCGGCGGTTTTCCGATTTCCATCATGGCATTCCGTGTGCGCGCTGGCTGCGCGACTTGGTGAACCGCATCGATCCGGTCCTGTTCCAACGCTGCTTCAATAGCTGGGTCGCCGCCATCTGGCCGGATCGGCACGATTTCATCGCCATCGATGGAAAGACGGCGCGCCGCACCCACGACCATCGCAAGGGGCTCAAGGCCCTGCACACGCTCAGCGCCTATGCCACCACCGCAAGACTGACCTTGGCGCAGCTCGGGGTTCCGGAGAAGACCAACGAGATTACCGCTATTCCCGAGCTTCTCGACCAGCTCGCCGAAGCCGGCCAGCTCGAAGGTGCCCTGGTCACCATCGATGCCATGGGCTGTCAGGTCGACATCGCCGACAAGATCGTGGCCCACAAAGCCGATTACCTGCTGGCACTGAAGGGCAACCAGCCTACTCTGGAAGCCGATGTCGTGGACTACTTCCGCACTGCCCAGGCCAGCGAGCTGGTTACCAAAACAACCGTCGAGAAGGGTCACGGCCGCATCGAGACCCGCACCTACACCGCCTCGAAGGCGGTCGACTGGATCGTGTCCGAGCGCAGCTATCCCGGGCAACCGCGCTTCACCAACATCAAGACCATCGTCAAGGTCGACACCCGGACCGAACATGCCGATCGCTCGACCTTCGACACCCGCACCTACATCTGCTCCGCGCCGCTCGACATCGAACGCACTGCCAAAGGATGTCGCGGCCATTGGGGGGTGGAGAGCATGCACTGGCTGCTCGACGTCGAATTCGGCGATGATCTGTCGCGATACAGGACAGGCCATGGCGCCAAGAACATGGCCGTCGTCCGCCGCTTCGCTCTCGACCTCCTCCGCAACCACAAAACCACCGGAAGCATCAAGACCCGCAGAAAACGGGCAAGTTGGAGCGCCGATTTCCTGCTCCAGGTTCTCCAAATCAGCCGTTAACCCGGATTCCTTGCCGTGGGTCCCGACGCCGATCGGCGAGCTAAGCTATTGATCTGCCTAGCGGTGAAGGGGTCACTCTTGGACGCTTATTCGCATCGTTGATGACTTTGCAGCGAATCCCCGCTTTGGTCGTGATACCCCAGTTCTCGATCTGCAGGTCGTGCGCCAACTCGGCGCCGTGATAGCGATCCGCTGTCGCCCGCGGACATTCGTTTCCGACAACGGCACCGGGTTAACCAGCATGGCGACGCGACGCTGGTTGCGCGGCCAGATAGAGTGAGGCATCCTCTTGATGAGCACACGCGTATGCCTCGGCCCCAAGCGGTGAGCGCGGACGACCGCCCATCTTGAAATCCGCCGTTTGTCGGAATATTTCACTCAGAACGATGTTAGCCCATAAGGACTTATAAAACGTGGCCCGTCCCCGCGAATTCGACTATGACGATGTTGTAAGAAAGGCCACGCACCTGTTCTGGCGGCGGGGTTATCAGAACACGTCCATCGACGACATCGAGACTGCAACAGGGCTCACCAAAGGCAGCCTTTACAAGGCATTCGACAACAAACGCGATTTGTTCAAGAAATGCCTCGACCATTATATGGTCCGCGACTCCTACAAGGCGATTTTCCTGCGCATGGTCGATCGGCCTCTGATCGAAACCTACGCGCACCTCCTCGATTTGCTGATTGAGAGCGTCAACAACGACGCGAAGCGGCCTTGCGGCTGCCTGGCAACGAACGTGATTCGTGAACTAAGCGCCTCCGACAGCGTGCTGGCCACGGAGGCATCCGAGGGCCTTGCTGGCATGCAACAGGCGATGGAATTTCGACTGAGCTGGGCGAGGGATAAGGGTGAGTTTAATCAAGATATCGACGTCAAGGCCCTGGCGTCTCTGATGATGGTGACGCTGCAGGGCATGGTTGTTCTGTCGACGTCCACGAAGGATGCAGCGTCCATGCGACGTGCTCGCGATATGGTCGTCGGCATGCTGGAAAACAGCCGCCCTAAGCGTCACCAATAGCGGCCGTGCCGCTCCAAGACCTCGATCTTGTATCCGTCGGGGTCTTGAATGAAAAAGAACCGCGCCATCAGCTTACCGTCACGGAGGAATTCCTTGACCTCTCCGGGCTCAAACCCGAGTCCCTTAAGCCGGTCGCGCTCGGCACCACAATTATCCACACATACGGCAAGATGACCGGATCCATCGCCGTGGGAGTACGGAGTCGCACGCCCTTTGTTGAGCGTCAGCTCGACTTCGAAATCATTCTCCGGATTACGCAGGTACACTAGCTCGAAATCATCGAAATCAAAATGACCAACGATCTTCAGGCCGAACGCCTTGTTGTAGAAATCGATCGCGCGTTCGATCTCGATGACGCGGATCATCACATGAATTATCTTGGCCATCGTCAAATCTTTTTTGCAGTTATCGAAGTTTCTCCCGGCCCGATCGGCGATCGGCCATTGATCTTTCCGGTCCAATCAGCGTCCGACGATTCCTTGGATCTTCGAGACCAATTTGCCGGTCTCCTGCTCATCGGCGATGTTGTAGTGCACCACGTGCGGCACTGTTACGCCCTTGGCGCAACCCGGGCGCTTCTCGATTGCTGCCATCCAGCGACGTAGATTCGACACATCGTCAACCGACACACCGGCCCAATTGTGAATCCGGCACCAGCTCCAATTCGCAATGTCGGCAATGGAGAAATCCCCGGCGAGCCATTCATGCCTGGCCAATTGGACATCGAGAACGCGATAGAGGCGCTGTACCTCGTTCTGGTAGCGATCAATGGCGCCCTGTAGGCGCTCGGGAAAGTAACGGTAGAACACGTTGGCCTGCCCCTGCATGGGGCCCACGCCTCCGATTTGGAACATCAACCACTGAAGGACGCGCGACCGCGCTTTGGCTTCGGTCGGAAGGAGCCGGCCCGCCATCTCCGCAAGATAGATCATGATCGCACCTGATTCGAAGATCGCGAAGTCTCCCGCCGAGCGATCGACGATGACCGGGATGCGTCCATTCGGATTGAGCGCCAGATAGAACGACGTCTTCTGCTCGCCCTTCATGATGTCGATTGGCACGACGTCATAGGGGATTGCCAGTTCCTCAAGCGTGCACGATGCCTTCCACCCGTTGGGCGTCGCCCAAGTGTAGAGATTGATTGCTGGCTCATTCATTCGGGTTTTCCTGTTTCAGGTCGCATTAGTACCGTGCGGCCAAAGACGTGTCTCGTCCCTTGACGGCGCGGAAGGAAAAGCCCGCGGGGAGAGTGGCAACCGCATGCGGGTGCGACTCTCGTCCGCGAGTCCTGAGCAGCTAAGCGGCAACCGGCAGCGGCGTTCCGTCTGGCGCGTGCTTCGGCACGCTGTCGCGCACGCTGGGCCGTTTCTGCATCTCGTCGTACCAACGCTGGACATGCGGGGCATTGTCCGGAATAGGCATATTGAGGGCAAGCCCGAAGTCGACAGTGACGATGGTTGTGATGTCAGCGACCGAGAACGTATCGCCGGCGACGAACCTGTTGTTGGCGAGTTGGGTGTTGAACTTCTGGTGGAAGTGAGCGACGCGCATCTTGCCGCGCTCGATCAGCGCGGAGATCTGCGGGACCTTCGCGTGGTAGCCGGGAAGGCCACGGTCGACGAAATTGGGATGGGAGTTCCGGAATATCTCGGCGTGGCCGATAAGGCCCTCGTCATAAGCGCGGCGCTCCCAGGCGCTGATCGTTGCCTTCTCAAGTGCCGTTCTCCCCATCAGCGCAGGCTGCGAATGGAGCGCTTCGAGGTAAGTCCAAATGGCGAGCGCTTCGCCGATCTGAGTGCCGTCCTCCAATTCCAGCATCGGCACCATGTAGTGCCGATAGCGCGCCTCGAAGGACTCATTCAACGCGATTTTCGGAGTAATGCACTCCACCCGTTCGATTTCCAAGTCCTTCTCGATCAGGAACATTCGAACGCGGCGAGCATTCGGCGCGAAGTCCCAATCATAGAGTTTCATTGATTTGAGCTTCATGGTTTTCGATCTCCCTAGGAAAACACGTTTCGGTCTCGTGAGCGAAACGGTGCGCGGATTTTCTAATAGGCCTTCCCTCATTACGGCGGGAATCACCTTCTCGACGGGACAGCGACTCTTTCCTTCGCTAGGCAAGTCAACGTTGACCAAAGCCGCACGTTTGGAACCGTACAGTTCCTAACTGTGAAGCGCGATGTACCGACAGTCAAGCTATTTTTGAGTTTGTATCCACGTTTTCGATTGACAAAAGGAAATACATAGTTCCTAATTTTGGCGGCGCGGGATCGGCGGGCATCCGCTTCTCCGCGTATTCAATCGACCGCTCGACGCGTCGGCGTCGCCGATGGAAATAAGATCAACGAAAACAGCGGCCGGCGACGCAACCGCCAGCCAAGGAGGAAACATGAAAAGGACCTGGATCGGTGCGAGATTCGCGCTCGCAGTCGGCATTGGTGTTGCCGTCACGACAATGATGGGAAAAACCGTTGCTGCTGAGGACAATCCGGCGGATTGGCCCTCGTATTATCGCGACAATTCCGGCTGGCGTTACAGTCCGCTCAAGCAAATCACCACAGCGAACGTCAAAGATCTAAAGGTCGCCTGGCTACATCAGCCTGGCGATATTCAGGACGGGCTTCAGTCGACACCAATTGTGGTCAACGGCGTCATCTACTACATCGCGGCTAACAACAATGTCTTCGCGGTAAACGGCAAAACTGGGGAGACAATCTGGCACTACCAGCCGAAGCTCAACCCGATGATCAAGCAGACCTTCTGGGCCATGCGGAACCGAGGCGTCACGGTCGGCCACGGGATGGTCTACATCGGCACTGCCGACGGGCGCTATGTCGCGGTCGACCAAAAGACCGGCAAGGAACGCTGGCAGACGCAGATCACAGACTTCAAAAACTGCTGGGGCTGCAATTTCTCGGTCGCACCGCAGCTCGCCGGAGACATTCTCTTCTCCGGTCACACTGGTGGTGATTCACCCATTTCGGCGAAGATCTACGGGGTAAACGCTCTCACCGGCAAACTCGAGTGGACCTTCGACATCCTCAAGAACGATCAGAAAAGCTGGCCGGGCGACACCGGTAAATTCGGCGGCGGCGGAAGCTGGGGCGCGGGCGTATACGACGAGAAAACGGGCACCATCTACATCGGTACGGGCAACGCTGCGCCTGACTACTATCCGGAGGGTCGGAGGGGCGACAATCTTTATACCGACTCGATCTTGGCTCTCGACGCCAAGACGGGGAAGCTAAAGTGGTACCATCAGGAAGTACCCAATGACGCGTGGGACCACGACTCCACGTATGAGATCATGACGATAAACCAAAGCGGCAAAGACAGGCTCGTTCACTTGAACAAGGGTGGCTTCGTCACCGTCCTGGATAAAGAGACCGGTAAGGTCGAGAAGGTTTGGAGGTTCGCTAAGAACGTTACGTGGGTCGATAACGTTGATCCAAAGACCGGCGCGCTGATCGGGCGTCACGAAGCAGTGACGACGAAAACAAGCTTGGAGTGCCCATCTCCGCTCGGCGCTCGCAGCTGGCAGCACGCCGCCTACAATCCGAACACCAGGCTCTGGTACTCCAATGGGTGGGAGGTCTGTGCCAATGTGAAGTCTGGCGATCAGAACCCTGCTGAGGTCGGTCTCGCCGCCATGTACTTCGGCGCACCCGAATTCGAGATCGTCGCCCCTGCCGACGGACCCTCGGCCCGGCTCGACGCACGAGATCCGTTCACCGGAGAGGTCAAATGGTCGGTCGAATACAAGAAGGTCCCCGGCATTTCGCCGGTGCTTACGACAGGAGGAGGCCTTGTGTTTAACGGCGACGCGCTCGGCAATTTCTATGCTTATGACGCAGCGACCGGCAAGGAGTTGTGGAAGCTCGCCGCTGGTTCCGGAATCCGATCGGGCCCCGTAAGCTACGAGGTCGACGGCGAGCAGTACATCCTGGTCGGGAGCGGTCTCGGCGGTCTCGCTCCCAACTTCGCTGTTGGAGCATTTCCCTCCATGGGCGGTCTGCCGAGTGGTGCTGTGTTGATGGCTTTGAAGCTCGGACACTGAGTTTGTGCCTAAGCGGCGGGGGTGAGAGTTCGCTCTCTCGCCCCTCACTATTCCAACTATTGAGCATAACGGAAACAGAGCATGTCGTACCGGGTCCGAATGTTGCCGCCCCGCCGCGGGCGGAAATCGCGAAGCCTTGGCGTTGTGATCGGGATGGGTCTTGCGTTAGCGGCGCTCTTGCCGCAAACTTCCGTCGCCGCAGCGTCGGATGAACCAGATCTGCCTCAGGCAGGCCAAGACATAATCGCAACACCCGGCTCTGTGGCGGACGGGCAGAAGCTCTTTGGGCTCAACTGCACCTACTGCCACGGGGCTCGAGGAGTTGGCGGCCGCGGCAAACCCTTGCAGTGCCGCGACGATCTAACGGCTGCCACCATCTACCAGACCATCACAGAGGGACGCGACTCGGCGGGCTTGTTCATGCCGTCGTGGAACGGTTCGATCGCCGAGCCCGATCGATGGAGGCTTGCCGCCTACATCCTTTCGCTTCGGAACTTGCCGAACTGCAAGTAATGCCCATTGCATCGCAGCGAGGCCAGAGAAGCAATCCGACGTCACCTCGCAGCCCAATCTCGAACGGCGAAATACGTAACCTTGGAGGAAGATCAATGACCTGGAAAACACCGAAGATCGTTGAAGTGTCGGTTGGCATGGAGATCAACATGTACGCCTGCGCAACACGCAAGTAAGCGACCCGCAACGACCTGCCCGGCTCCAGCGCTTGAGCTATACATTGTTTTCTCATTGCTGGAGCCGGGTTTGGAAGTGCGAGCTTGGCGGACATGGCCATCAGACGCACATCGGGCGAAACAAGCGTTCGGTTGACGGTGCAGCGATAGACACCAGATAGGAAGAAGCTATCCCTGCAGCTGACGGCCTCCGGGGCGCGATACCGACGTAAAGGAGGTGACGGCCATCGTGAATGGTCGTCTTCACCGGCACCCTTGGGGCACCTTCGAGAACCACCACGAATACACCACACCCTCCTGAGGGATCAGTGTCGGTGCCTCACGCAATTCGGTGACGCCATAGAGGCGCTCGGTGTGAATCGGCGTGGGGTCCCGACGCCGATCGGCACGCCAAGCTATTGATCCATCTCATCTAGCCGTTGAGGGGTCAACTTCGAACGCTTATTCACAGAAAAGCCCTAGAGTGTGACGCTAGGGACCCCTGTGTGTACCGAGAACCTTAAATTCGACCATAGTGGTGATGAAGTCCGCCCAAGATCGGGTGTGAAACGATGATTCCGGTTCGATGAACCGAGCGAGAGACCGGCGCATCTTTATCTAATGACCGATGAGTTCTAATCTCGTTGTAATAGCCAGCATAAGATTTCAGGATCCGACGCAAATGCGCCTCGCTCCAAATCACAACATGATCCAGACACTCGCGCCGGATCGATCCGATCAACCGCTCGGCAAAGCCATTCTGCCAGGGCGAGCCTGTTGCCGTAGGCTTGTCCCGGATGCCCATGGCGCGCAATCGGCGCGTGACGACGCTCCCATAGATCCGGTCGCGATCGCGGATGAGGTAGTGCGGAGCCTCATCCCAAGGAAAGGCCTCCGTCAGCTGGCGTGCAATCCATTCCGCGGTCGGGTTGGTTGTGACGCTGATCCAGACCAGCTCTCGGCGGTCCAGCCGGACGATGACGAAGGCATAGAGCAGGTCGAAACCGATAGTTGGAACGACGAACAAGTCCATGGCGGCAATGTCCGGCGCGTGGTTGCGCAAGAACGTTCGCCATCCCTGACCGGGCGGCCCCCGTCGTTTCACCATGTACTTGGCGACGGTTGACTGGGCGACGCTAAACCCAAGCTTGAGCAGTTCGCCGTGGATGCGCGGCGCACCCCAAAGCAAATTCTCCGTGCTCATCTGTCGGATCAGCGCGCGCAGGTCCGCTTCGATTTGCGGGCGCCCTCCCCGCCGCCGCAATTTCCACCGCCAGTAGCAGCGAAAGCCCGCCCGATGCCAACGCACGAGCGTTTCAGGTCGGACAATCGTGATAACCGTCAGGATTGATGGAAACCAGCGATACAGCTGGACGAAGAACCAACGATCGTGGTTTGTGAGCCGGACGCGGCCACGCAGCTTTCGCCGCAAAACAATCACCTGATGTCGGAGCGCGGCATTCTCAGCCTCAAGCCGGATCTTCGACTTGAATGACGAGGCCAGCGCGGCCAGAACAAACCAAATCAGCGCGATCATCGCGCCAACTTAGCCGATTCTTCGCTTAGCAAGCTCGGATAGGGTTTTCGGTACACACAACGAGCCAGAAATCAGCGAAACTTTGCCGAGATCGTTAATAGCATTGCGCAGGTTGCCCGCCCTAACGCGACGAGCGCTGGCACGCCCACTCCGCCGCTTCTCTTTGAATGGACCGTGGCCCCGGCAAGGCAAAGCTCTGTCGATCGAATTCCGAAGAGAAATCAATGGTTACACCGACAGAATTGTCGTCGACTTCACCAACCGTCACACGGGCGGCACCCAAATAGATGCGGAGCAAACGCTGGCGCCGGCGGTATGCCTCCGGGTGGCGGCGGCATGGGCGGCATGGGTGGTATGGATTTCTAAGTCCAACCGTTCCGAGCTAACAACAAGAAAGGCCCGGCAGCAGTGCTGGGCCTTTTGCTTTGGGACCGCAACTGAACTATGCGGCGTGTCGGCGCGCCATTTCTGTTAGGGCGTCGAGCCCCTTTTCCGTCAATGAATAAGGCGCTGCCTGCTCTTGGCTGATCTTTTGCACTAATTCCTTCCGCTTCAAATATTGCATGAGAGCATTTATCGAAGCGTGCGGTATTTCTAGAGCATTTTTCAAATCTCTGATCCGCAATGATCGTGCATTGCGTATAGCCGCGAGCACCGCGCGAACGCGATCTGATTCGACAGGCAACCGAGGCGCGTGCGCCAAACGGGCGTCCGGTTGGCGTTGCGGATGGTTTAACCCTGTCGCATTGATCTGATAGACCGCTCTATCAGCAAGTCCTTCCTGCGCCACGACAAAGTGCCTAGCAACAAAGCCATCGAGGATCTGCTGAATAATTTTCTCTGGTAGCAATACCGCAAGCCTTATCTTGGTCGCATCGGTTGCATAGGCTCCCGGAATTGCCGAAAGCACTCGCGCCTCATCGTGTGACAGCAAAACAGTCTTGTCCTTGGTGCGCGAGACGACCTCAAGAATTCTTTCTGGGTCCCCGAATTTCACGAGCCCTCGCGCGTGAAGTTTGACCACAATCTGACGAACTCTTTGAAGAGTGATGCCTAACCTTTCGGCGAGTTCATCACCGCGCATCGGCCGGTCTAAAACATCGAGCAAACGCCGCGCGCCAGGGCCAGGAAGTGCGCTACCGCGCCGAATTCGGTCCGGAATAGTCTTGAAGCGACAGTTTCTTCCACGCGGGGTGAAATACCACGCGTTCGTCTCGCCGCGCCTTGCAAGTCCGAGCTCCCTCAGTGCTTCTAGTGCCTTTGCTGTTTTTTTGAGATCAAGCTTGGCTTGTATTGCAATTTCAGTCTTGGATTCCTTGCGGGATCTAAGCGCGGCAAGGCAAGCCGCTTGGGATTCAGTCAGAACGAGACTCTGAACTTTGGTATCCATGCTGGCTCTCCGCCTGATTCGGGCAAGGCAATAGTGTGGGGCACATAGCGACAAAACACAGGCACCGTCAGCAACAATCCACAACGCGATCAGATAGCTCAATCTCCCTACGAGGGCGCATACATCCGGGTCACTTGCCAGCGCCCAGTTCCGACACGCCCTGGGTGCGCCGACGCCCGCGATCAGCCAATTATGGGTAGCGATGTCCTAGAAGGATTTTCGGAGTGTTCATCCTATGCCGCCTGTGTCGGCAGTGAGTTTCAATCGGATCCTTGGGGGTAAGCGCCCATTTCTCGGCAATCGGTTAAGGCATGGTCAGTTGAGGTCGCAACACCGCTTGTATTTCTTTCCCGACCCGCATGGGCATGGCTCGTTACGGCCGACCTTTCCGAAGTTTGGTGCCTCCTCTCTGAATTGGCCGCCAACTTGCTGGCCGATCCGCCAGGCATTGAGGGTTTCGATGTAGTGCGGAATGAGATCAGGAGCTTTGGCGGTAATCTCGTCGATCTGTTCTTTCGGAAGCGTGCCTTCGCCACGACCGATCTGCACAAGGGCGACGAGGCCTGCCAGTGCACTGAGCGCGTCCCCATCGCCACCCCGCACTTTGGCCCAGGCTTCGGGGCGCAGTTTCAGGGCGGTGTCGAAACCGTCGATCCAGATTTCCCAGAGAATCTCATTGTGTCGCGTATCGACGTCGAACAACGGTTCGTAGTGCCCGCCCCCGCGCTGAAGCTCGGCTGCGACGGCGTTGTAGCGCTCCATAATCAACCCAACCAATTGCTCCGCTTGGTTGGTGTTTTCGAAGACGGGCGCCGCATCCTTGTTCCCACGGCCCCATACCATCGGTAGCCATTCGCTGGGCATGATCAGGTCGGGACAGACAAGGATGCCGGCGAGGAACCCGTCGAGCTCGGAGAGTAACATCGCCTCGTCGTCGTCCAGGCTGGCGAGTAGCTTCTCAAGCTGCTTTAGGCGACGTGGAATATCTGACATTTGGGTTTCGACTCGATACCGGATGTTCCAGGTTGGCCCTTGAATTCTCGGAGAGCATGACCACGGTATCATTTTATGTCAGGCCGTGGCTTGACGTGACGCACCGCTCAGCCATTCGTTTAATTTCGACCATCGCCTGCGCCCCGAGACATTCCGAACAGCGATAGCGACAGCCTTCTTCTGACCAACAAGGACGACCAGCTTCTTGCCGCGGGTGACTCCGGTATAAAGCAGATTTCGTTGCAACATGGCGTAATGCTGGGTCATGACCGGAATCACAATGGCGGGATATTCTGAGCCCTGACTCTTGTGGATCGTCGCTGCGTAGGCGGGCACCAGTGTGTCGAGTTCGCCAAAGGCGTAAGTAACCGCGCGACCGTCAAAACTGGCTAAAAGCTCACCGTCGTCAAGATCGACCTCGTCAATATAACCGATGTCGCCATTGTAGACCTCCTTGTCGTAGTCGTTCTGAATTTGCATGACCTTGTCACCAGGCGCGAAGGTCCATCCAAAGCGTTCGACCTTCTTCTCGCCCGCTGGATTCAATGCCGCTTGCAGCTCAATATTGAGCGAGCGAGCCCCCACTCCGCCTCTATTCATTGGGCACAGGACCTGAATGTCACGGATGGGATCGAAGCCGAAGCGCGCGGGGATCCGGGTCTTCACCAGCTCGACGATGCGCTGCACGGCGATTTCCGGCTCTTCCGCTTGGACGAAATAGAAATCGCTATCGCTTCCAGGCGGGCTGAGATCGGGAATG
This sequence comes from Bradyrhizobium erythrophlei, assembly GCA_900129675.1. Lineage (GTDB taxonomy): Bacteria > Pseudomonadota > Alphaproteobacteria > Rhizobiales > Xanthobacteraceae > Bradyrhizobium > Bradyrhizobium erythrophlei_A. Next base: position 8,558,493 of record FSRD01000001.1, read on the forward strand.
ATGCCTTGGTTGATGCGATGGGCGGTGGTGATGATGCGGCTTTGCGCGGCCTGCCGGAACACCTCGGTCAATCGCACCACTGGTATGGAGCCAGAAGAGATTATGTCCGCCAGCACCTGGCCCGGCCCTACGGAGGGAAGTTGGTCAATATCGCCAACAATCAAGAGAGCTGCGGTGGCAGGCACAGCCTTCATGAGTGCCTGCATCAGCATGACGTCCACCATGGAGGCTTCGTCGATAACCAACAGGTCGCAATCGAGTGGATTGTCATCACCGCGCTTGAACCCACCCGTCTTTGGGTCGACTTCAAGCAGCCGATGGATGGTTTTTGCTTCAAATCCTGTCGCCTCGGTCATGCGCTTGGCGGCGCGGCCGGTGGGCGCGCAGAGCAGAAGCTCCACGCCCTTCGCCGCGAGAATGCGCAAAATACCTTTGACGATGGTGGTCTTGCCGACGCCCGGGCCTCCGGTCATCACCAGGGTTTTCGACATAAGCGCGAGTTTAATGGCCGCGACTTGGCTTTCCGCAAGGGCAAGCCTGATCCGTTCCTCGACCCACGGCAAGGCCTTGTCGGGATCGATCCACGCCCAAGGAAGCTTACCATTGGCAAGTTGAACCAGCCGCTCAGCAATGATGCGCTCGGCCCGGTGCAGACCTGCCAGAAATATACAGCGTGTTTCGCCGACGCTATCGGCAACGACCGTGCCCTCCGATGTTTCAAGATCAAGTGCCGTCCGAACGAGGTCTATCGGAACCTCGAGCAGCTTCTCGGCCAACGGCATCAGGTCGTCCAGCGGCAAACCACAGTGTCCCTCGTCCATTGCCTCCGTGAGGGCGAACGAGATGCCAGCCCTAACCCGGATCATGGCTGTCTTCTCGATCCCGAGCTTCATGGCAATCGCGTCGGCTGTCTTGAATCCTATGCCCCGAATATCCCGAGCCAGACGATAAGGATTCTCGGACATGACCTGCACGGCATCGGCGCCGTAGGTCTTGAAAATCCGCACCGCTCGCGCGGTGCCCACGCCATTACTGTGCAGAAAGACCATGATCTCGCGAATGATCTTCTGTTCGGCCCAGGCGCCGGTAATGCGGCTGGCTCGAACAGCGCCGATGCCCGTGACCTCACGAAGGCGCTCGGGTTCGGCTTCGATCGTGTCGAACACCTTCTCGCCGAAGGCGCGCACCAGCTTCTTGGCGTAGACCGGTCCGATGCCTCGTATCATGCCAGATCCGAGGTATTTCTCGATGCCGTCAAGCGACGTCGGCTCCGAAGTCTTCAGAAACCTCGCCTTAAATTGCTGACCATGCGTGCGATCGTTGATCCATTCGCCGGATGCCGTAACCCACTCGCCGGCGGAGATGACAGCCGCATGCCCGATCACCGTGACCAGTTCGCGATGCCCACGTGCCTTAATCCGCAGGACACAAAAGCCGCTTTCCTCGTTGTGAAACGTCACGCGCTCGACCGGGCCCGCGAGAACTTCCTGTATCATTGGCTGAGACTGAGTTTTCATTGAAAGTGCTTCACTGGTCCGGTGCTGCAATTCGGGCTGTTACCACGACCGCAGCAAGCAATATCATCCACCCGGGACACATATGGTCAAGATCACTTGCACTTGACGGGCGTCAAAGGCTGCCTCGCCAAACTGATTGGCAACCCGCCCATCAAGCGCCGGTGAGCTTGCACTGGCTAACGCCGATGGGTGTTATCGGCAAGGATTTGGGCGTGCCCTATGGCGAGTGCGGGCACAACCATTCCGCAGCTCTTTTCCTTTGTATGGACCGTGGCCCTGGCAGAGCAAAGCTCTGTTCATGTAAATCGCCTGCAATTTCAACGATCTGATAAGGTAGACTATCGTTGGGTTCGCGATTCGGCACGATTTCCGGCACATGGCGCAGCTGCGTGACCAGTGAGTGCTTAGCCGAAGTCGCGACCGATCTCGAATGCACCATCTTGCATTGGCGATACGGGCCACAACGCTTATCGGTCGATACAAAATGAAGCCGAAACAACGCTGCAACTGGACGTTGCTCCTTTATTGAAGCTAACATCACGCATCATAAGAAACGCCCAAGGAGCCAATCTGATATGAACGAGATCGCGCCGGAAGCGCCAGCGGACGAAGTTTCTTCGTTGGAAGAGCAAATTCTTAATGGCGATTCCGACGGCGCGCGAGCCATCTTCCGAAAAATGCTTCTGCAGGCAACCGGCCTTGGATCTGGCTCAACAATTGGCGAGGCACTCGCCGAGTTAACGAAGAACGCCACCCCACATCGCCGGGAGGCAGTTTTGGTTCTCCGCTGTTTGACAGTGCAAGGCCTGATGCCAGACGCCAATTCGACAAATCAAATCGTGCGATCAGTCGTTTCGCTTTGCGAAAGTTCGTTGCCCGATGTTTTAGATTTTCTGCGAATTGAGAAGCGCCAACAGAATATCGAAAAGTATCTCTCGCTCTCGGCCTTTCACAGCCGCATTGAGGAGATACTGGCTCCCATCAGGGCCCCTTATGGCGACTTGAACGCCCTACTTAACGCCCGTAAGGAAATGATTGGCGCACTCAATCACAGCATTGTCAGGCAGTATGCCTCACCATTTCTCCTCAAAGAAACCAGAGCTACCATCGAGACAATATTCGGCCATCTAAAACGGGTGTCCGAGGTCACGCCTTCTCTCCTGATTGATATCGATGAGTGCAACCAATCAATCGCGCGTGCGCAATTCGAACTCAATGCAAGCCCGACCTTCCTAAGTCACGAGTTCCTAGGTCCCTTTTTGCTCACCTGCGCGAAGGTGATCTCAGATTTTCTTACCACCCTGAGGGGACGATTTGCGACGACTATCAGCGTATTGACCTCTCAAGGAGAGTTACAGAAACGATACCCGCTGCACGAGCCGGAGCGTGAAATTCAAGTAGCGGTCCCGTTACGTAACGCAGGTCCAGGTCTTGCAACCGACCTCCAAGTTTCAGTTACCGCCATTGGAGAGTCAGTTGTGGTCCAGGGCGGATTGATAAAGCTAGGGAACGTGCTTCCTGGCGATTTTTCTGTCGCCATTGATTCGATGGTGATTTCTCCCTCAGAGTCATTTTCCTTTCTGGCCAACGTCGAATGGGGAGAGATTGGAAACCCATCAAGAAGATCCGAGCTAATGGAGATCAAAGTCGTCGCCCAAGACGCTTCGATCGACTGGCACTCGCTGCTCTACGAAAGTCCCTATACGATCGGCCCTGCAGAAGGAGATCAATTTCTCGGACGAAAGGAGACTGTTGCTGTCCTCTCGGCTAGACTTCTCAGGCAGCCAATGGAGCCATTTTATATCACCGGGCAAAAACGTGTTGGAAAAACATCGCTCGCGCTAGCCATCGCCAATTTTGCTAAAGCGAACGCCAAACAGTTTGTTCTCGATTATCATTACATTTTATGGGGCAATATAGCTCACGCGGATCCCGGCATGTCGTTGCAGTCGTTAGGAGAGAGTATCGAACAGTTCATTTGCGACAGCATGCCAGAACACGTTACTCCTGGCGCGACAGACTACCGCGGATCTCTGTCAAATCTAATCCGGCTGGCGACGCTCGCTTTAACGGTCAAACCCGAGCGTCGTTATGTCGTTATTCTGGACGAATTTGACGAAATACATCAAGAGCTTTTTCTGCAGGGCAACCTTGCTGAGACCTTTTTCGCCAACCTACGTGCACTGTCGCGCTGCAAGAACATTTGTATTGTTCTTATTGGCGGCGAAAACATGCCGTTTGTTATGGATCGGCAAGGCCAAAAGCTGAACAATTTTTCAAGAGTGAGCCTAAACTATTTTTCCAGAACTGATGAGTGGGACGACTTTCAACTGATCGTTAAGCAGCCAACATCCGGGACTCTCCACTGGCACGAAGACGCGGTCTCTGAGGTATTCAACACTACAAATGGCAATCCATATTTTGCTAAGAGTGTTTGCGCGCAAGTCATGCGACAGGCCGTTTCCGAGCGTGACGCCGACATCACAGCAAATGAGGTTAGCCGCGCCATAGAAAAAGAAGTCTCGACTTTTGGAGCGCACTCCTTTGCACATATCTGGCAAGATGGCGTCCCCAAGCCGGCCGCCGAGCGCGAGCCAGACATACTCAGGCGAATGCGCGTGCTCGTTTCGTTGGCGCGCTGCGTTCGTCTGGGGGTAAAGACCACATTAGAGAATATTCTTGCTAATAAGACCTCAGAAAGCCTACTCGACGCAGAGATTCCAGTTGTCTTGAACGATTTTGTCAGACGCGAGATTCTGCGGGAGCGCGATCGCCTCTACAGCTTCAGTCTTCCAGTATTTGGGCTTTGGCTAGTCAACGTTGGCATTAGCCAGCTCTTCGCTGATTCTCTGAACGAGGAATTGGCAAATTTTGTTTTGACGAGAGAAAACGCCTCGAATGTGAGGTCAGAAGAGGTCGTCGAACTTTCTCGCAATTGGCCGACCTATCGAGGTCGGCACATTGGCACGGATGACATACGGACCTGGTATCAGCAGGTCGACAGTCTTAGAGATCAGCGCTTACTCTTTGAGTTATTGAAGCGAACCAAGGTGTTTAGCGAAGCTCTTGTTAGAGAGCGCCTGAAAAATGCGCATGGCTTTGTTCGCCCAATCTTGCCAGAATTCATTATTCGAACGAAGGGCGCCCGTCGCCGGGATGTTTTACTTACATTCATTGATAACGAAGGAAAGAGCGGCGCGAGTTATGCTTCGACCTATGCCGAGGAGAACAATATTGCATCTGAGTGCGTCCTATCCCGGACAGACTTTATAGAACGTTTTGAGCGACACTCGATCGAGCACGGCACCCCAGCCGCGCTCGTCATCATCGATGATATAGCGGCAACCGGCCGCTCGCTCGCTCGAAATATTGAGGGCTTTATCAAGGATACTAGACATATGCTCGAGAATACGAAGGTTCGAATTATAACCCTCGTGGCAACCGAGATGGCGCAAAGCAAAATGGTAACTTCCATAGCCCAGATGACCGATCTAGACATCGAATTTCGTAGTTGCGAAATATTAGGGCCAGAACAATTCGCATTTCCGACCGATGGATCTGTTTGGCCTTCGAATGAAGATGAAGCGAGAGCAAAAGCTCTTTGCGTTGACCTCGGATCACACATTTATCCGAGGGACCCGTTAGGGTATGGCGGCTTAGGAATATTGGTTGTTTTTCCGACTACTGCTCCGAATAACAGCCTACCTATTTTACACTCCTATTCGCGGACAAGTAGCCATCGGAAATGGGAGCCTCTCTTTCCACGTGTCTCAAATTGACGCGCGAGGCGTCAGCTGAGGCGTCGGACTAACGGACAGGCGCACACTCAATGCCTCAAGGTTTCGTCTACATTCTAGTCTCGCCAAACAGCAATTACATAAAGATTGGCGGCACAGAAAGGCCCATAAGCGAAAGATTGCGCGGTATAAACGGAACGGAAGCATATTCGGATCACGGACCTTGGGAGCTATCCGACTTCCTGCATGTTACTGACTGGAGACTCGTAGAAGGTGAGATGCATCGACATTTCAGGAAGCACAACGTGCGAGATGTCGCGGGAACGCACGAGTTGTTTGATGCACCGCCCCATGAGGCCAGGAGGAGGTTGCAGTCGACCAATGACTCGCTGCGCGTCAGCCGCGAAAAAACTGATGAACTATTTTCAGACAGAAGCGTTAGGTTGTTTTTGTTTAAGCTATTTCAACTTTCTGGGCTGTTTGGCAATCTCGACATTCAAGGAGCTTGGACGCTAAGCGTCTTGCCCAAGACCAAAGGTGGCCGATGGTTCACAGTGAACATCGGCCCTCATGAAGTTGCCTTTAGCACGCGGAAATCTATCGGAGGAAAATTCACACATTACCTCGTTCTGGATCGTCTGATCCTCGAATATCCTCAGACGATTATCTGGATCGGAAAGCAGGAAGGTGCTGTTCAAGACGCCGAATACGCTGGAGCCGACAGGGCCGTGCTGATAAACTTTGACGAGGATTTTGCCAACGCTGAGCGGTTCTTTGGCCTTCCCGGTGTTCGCCGCGCGCTTATTGCTTACTGGGCCGAAGCTTTAGCGGACCTCCGCCAGAGAGACGCAAAAAGCGTATTCGCCCGATATCATTCATACGATGCCGTTTCTCAGCTTCTCAGATACAAACGCGCGAGCCAAAATGTTTTTGGAACATCGCCGAGTTTCATTTGACACTCTATTCTTCTTATTGGTGAGTTACCTCACGAGACCCACTGAATTCCGCCCAACGGCGTCGCGATGACTAGGTTTCCACGCCACACAGAATATTCATCTCGCCGTGCACCAGCTCGGCCCGCTCCGTAAGAAACGCTTCATAGTCGCCAGCAACTAATTCGTCGAAAGGAATGAGGTGGCTGGCTAGTCTGGCGCGAACCTCAGCTTCGCCGAGGTCAGACCCTTCACGTCGTTCAGCCAGATATCTTTCGGGATATTTGTCGGAAATGTTGCGATTGGTCTTCCATGTGACTACTGCGCAATTTAGCGAGCGGTAAATGCGCTGGTCTTCATACTGTGCCTGTCGTAAATTAAATCCGGGAGTATCGGTGGTGGAGTCCGCCTAAGATTGGGCGACAAAGAATGTGCCCGGCGCGATCGACGGCGCGTGAGACCGGTGCATCTTTCTCCAGGGATAGATGCGTGCGAGACCCATTGTAATATTTCATGTAACAGAGCAGTAGGTGACGGAGGTGGCGCTCGCTGAATACAATGACGTGGTCAACGCATTCCCTGCGGATCGAACCGATCAGCCTTTCGGCATATGCGTTCTGCCACGGGGAACGCGGCGATGTTGGCCGGCCGCGAATGCCTATCGATCGGAGTCTGCGAATAAGGATCTCCCCATAGGCCCCGTCCCGGTCACGAATGAGATAGCGGGGAACCTGTTCCCAGCCGCAGGCTTCCGTGACCTGATTTGCGATCCATTCTGCGGTTGGATGCGCTGTGACGCCAAACCACAGAATATGTCGCCTGCCGTGCCCCATGATCAGCAATCCATAGAGCAGGCGAAACGAGATTGTCGGCACGACGAACATATCCATCGCAGCGATCCCGTCGGCGTGATTGCGGATAAAGGTTCTCCAGCCTTGCGACGGCGGGTGTCTTCGCCTGACCATGTATTTGGCGACGCTGGTCTGGCCGATCTCGATGCCGAGCTCAAGCAACTCGCCATGGATCCGAGGCGCTCCCCACAGCGGATTGGCAATGCTCATCTCGCGGATCAGCCGTCGTATTTCGACCGCAACCGTCGGTCGGCCGGAACAAGGTCGTGATTTCCAGCGCCAGTACGATCTGAACCCGGCACGATGCCAACGGACGACAGTCTCCGGCTTCACAATCGTTAGCGCATTGAGGGTACTTGGCGCCAAACGAGACAGCCCAACAAAGATCAGGCGATCCATGGCACTCAAAGTCAGTCTCTTTGGCAGGTGCCGTCGCTGGATGTTAAGCTGATGACGAAGGACCAGGATCTCAGCTCCCAACGAGGCCCGCGACTGGAACAATAGCACCAGCACCGACCAGACCAGGCTGCAAGCTTCTCTCATAAGCCAGAAACATTGCGCAATTCGGCCTCACTTGCCAGCCGGATTAGGTTTCCGACAGGGACACCGATATCGACGCCGAGCTTGAGGAGTTCTCCATGGATCCGAGGCGCTCCCCACAGAGGATTGGCAATGCTCATCTCGCGGATAAGCTTGCGTATCTCAGGCGCTACAGTTGGTCGGCCCCCACGGCGCCGCGACTTCCACCGCCAGTGCGATCTGAAGCCCGCGCGGTGCCATTTAATCACGGTCTCCGGCTTCACGATCGCCAAGGCGCCCAGCACCTTCGGAGCCAAACGATACAAGCCGGCGAATATCAGACGGTCCAGCATCCCGAACGTCGGCCGTTTCGGCGATTGCCGCCGCAACACGTTAAGCTGATGACGCAGAATCGTGTTTTCAGCCTCAAGCGAGACCCGCGAACGGAACGCTCCGACCAACGCCAACCAAATTAGGCTATAGACCTCTCGCATAAGGCAGGAGCATCGCCCGATTCGATATCAGTTGCCAGCAAGATTGAGTTTCCGACAGGGACAGCCTCCGATAGTCACCTCGATGCCGGCAATCCGCGGCACGAGGTGAGCGGAGGAGCTAGACGCCCACGCCACCTCGACCGGATTGAATCACGGCCTTGCGAAACTCAGTGTGGTTGTTCCCCAAGGGGGCTCCCGTCGCGGCACCGGACCGGTGGGCGGCGGGACAACTAGGTCCTTCGTCCATGTTTGGTCCTTTGCTTATCCGGCCAGCGTCTGGGCGCGGCCACGCGGTTGCATCGACGGCTGGCCGGACACGCGGCCTGTCGTGCGGTGTTCGTATTCGACGACATCGCCGAGCGGCGCATCGTCGTTGGGCTCGGCCAGCCAGCGGCATTCCAGCCGGCCGTTGCGATCGACCCAATGACAGGCGAGCGCCGGGGATGGAGACCGACGCTTGCCCGTTGCCGCCGGACGGCGAAAGCCCGGCAGGTTGTCATTGGAATGCATGTTCCTTGAAAACATGTCCTTGGAAAACACGGCTTCGCGCGGCCCGAGCGCGATGCGCCATGGCTGAACAAGCCGGAATTTAGCGAGTCTTGTGAACATCGCTCACCTCCACGTCCGCTTTGCGCGGCAGGCGAGTGAGCAGCAGACGGTCAGCTAAACGCGACCAACAACCCTCACGCGGCCACAGCCGTCGCGATTGATCCTGATGTCTGGCGGCATCGCGAGCCCGATCATCGTCGCCGGGTTGGCGTTGCCAAGGGTGGTACTGCCCATGTGTTGTTCGAGAATGCTCGTGGTTAGGGTTGAAGCCTTGTCTTGAACATATGTTCCAGACAACGATTGGCACGTACGCCTGACCTTTCACGGTGTTAAGCGATTTTCCGTATCCTGCCGGGGGGATGGCTGATATCCTCCCCGGAGGTTAGGAGGATTTCATGGACCACCCGCATTCTGCGATTGTCCGACGTCTGAAACGTGCCAATGGTCACCTCGAAACGATCATCGAAATGGTCGAAAAAGGCCGGCCTTGTGCTCAAATCGCTCAACAACTGCAGGCCGTGGAGAGCGCCATTGAAAGCGCCAAGAAGGCATTGATACACGATCACGTGAGCCACAGCCTGGAGCGATCGTTCAAGGCGTCCGGCTCGAAAGGTCAGGCTGCGCTCAGGGACTTCAAGCTGATCGCGAAGTATCTGTAGCGCGGCGACGCGGATCGCTCCGCACCCGTTGCAAGCAAGTCGCAAAGAGCTTGCGTCAGTTTCAACTAAGAGGCGTTCGCAGATGACGCTTCAAGAGGCGCCGATGGCCTATATGAGCTGTCCAACCGCCGTGATCAATGCGCTTGTCGATGTGGTGTGGGCACTTCTCATAGAGCCTGCCGCCTGGGGGAGGCGTGTAATTTCGACTTTCCGGAGGGATGGCGAGGCACTCTGGCGAGAGTTCTGTTGAGCCGAAGGCTCGACGCGGGACTGGCTGTCTCGCCTTAAGCGCGCAGCCGAACGATGCTTTGCAGGCCGAGAGAATGGCGGCCATTAACAGAAAGAAACCGGCCATGATCGATCCATCTCCCGAACTCCCGGATGACATGTCCATCGCAAACGTGGAGCTTCCGCCCAAAGTGCAACAGGCACTCACCTCGGCCGGCCTAAGGACGGTGGGAGATGTACGGGAAGCGCCGGATACGAAGCTCTTGCGAATCCAGGACCTCGGGGAGAGTTCGCTCGCCCTTCTCCGCAAAACCCTGGGGCTACCATCTTCACTAGGGGTCCGCTGCGATGCTGCCAAAACAGGCAAGGAATGACGATGGAGACGGCTGAGGCCGTGCTCACAATCGAGACCGCAGCCGTCACGGGCATGATCAGCGTGCGATTGATTGCAAAAAGGATGGCCGCACGTGTTTCGTCACGCTGCTGTCCACGCGGCTCCTGCCTGACTGCAGCAGCAGCGGCAGCTGCCGCTAATACGCGGTTGCCTTATACCTACGCCCGCAAATATGCGAACGATTTTCCCTAACGCGATAACCCGCGCCATCAGACGCTACTAACCGGAATGTGAAGGACAAGGCATGTTAAAGCTTTTCGCGGCGGGTCTTGCGTGGCACCATTCCCATGAAGCGACGGGAGGGCCGCTATGCGCTGGTGTGTCTCGATCGGGGCGGCGCTTGTCGCGGGGGCGATAACCTGGGGTGACGTCGCCGGCATTGCCGCGCCGAACGCCAAATCTCAACAGGCCGCCGACAACAAGGACAATTTGCCGTCGGTCGATGTCGAGCTCGTTATCGCCGTCGATGTCTCCTATTCGATGGATTTGGACGAACTTGCCGTTCAGCGCGAGGGCTATGCGCAGGCCATAGTCTCCAAGGAATTCCTCCAGGCGCTCAAGCCGGTCCGAATAGCAAGTTGGCCGTGACCTATTTCGAGTGGTCCGCATCGAGCGACCAGAAGATCATTATCCCCTGGAGGGTGATCGACGGCCCGGAATCTGCAGATGCAGTGGCCGTCGAGATCATGAAAACGCCGGTTCGCCGGGGCTCGCGCACTTCGATTTCTGGCGCGATCAATTTCGCAATGCCGCTGTTCGAAGAAAACCCCTATCGCGGGTTGCGGCGCGTCATCGATATTTCCGGCGACGGCCCCAACAATAACGGAGAGCCCGTCACCGGCGCGCGCGCCGCGGCGCTGGAGAAGGGCATCACCATCAACGGCCTCCCGATCATGGTGAAAGAGCCGTCCTATTCGACGATGGACATCGATGACCTCGATTTATACTACGAGGATTGCGTTATTGGAGGGCCCGGCTCGTTTGTGGTGGCAATCAAGGATCGCGAAAAATTCAAGGAGGCGATCCGGACCAAGCTCATCCTTGAGGTCGCGGACCGGACGCCGGAGCACCGGACCGTCCCGGTAGCCGAGAAAGAGCCACGGGTTCCCTGTTTGATCGGCGAGAAAATCTGGCAGGACCGCTGGGGACGGTGAGCGTCGAGAACAACATATTTAACAAGGCCGGTCACTTCGCTATCGGACTACCATGTCCGGTCATGGGCACTTAGCGGACGGCAGTGTTTCGCCGAAGGTGCACTTTGCGCCAGAAGCGGGTATTCGTTCACACAGTTTTTAAACCAAGCGGAACGTCCATCCTCCCTACCCGCTCGCCGATCTTGTTGAAGGCGCTCGCATTTGGTCGCGATCGGCAAAACGGCACCGGCAAAGCCACGGTGCAAAGCCACGGCCGGGAGGTACTAGCGCGACTAAGCATCCGCGACTACCCGATACCCCATGCCGCCGACGGACCCCCTGGCGTTGAAGTTCGGCCGGACGTCGGCGCCTCTCTTGCCACACGCCTTGCATGCGAACCGCGTTTCCAAATCGGATAACCGGACCTCATCCGGCCATCGCTCCGCGCTGATCGCGATCGAGTGGCTGCAGTGATGGTCCGCGCAATAGATCAACAGGCTGCGCACGCCTGACGAGCGCATTTCCCCGAGGCTGATTTTCTGCGGGCGGGCGGGCATGCATCATTGAAGCGCAGCGCCGGCCGATCGGCAAATTATCAATCCCTTGGGGCTCGGAACGTCGTCAGCCCACATCGCGTCGCGGGTGTGGAAGATTGGTCAGCGTCGCCAGCTATGCGGTAGCTGAGTGCGAGCCGTTCCAAGGCGCGGCGGGCTAAGCGGAATTCATGTCGGTGCGGAGCTGCTTGGTGCTCCAAGATTCATGTAATCTCGCCGCCTCGGCCTGATCGATTTCGATGAGCTCAACGGCCGCCTTGTGAAGGGCCTTTTTAACCCGTCCCGTAATGCCGGAAACCGAACCGCGGTACCAGTTCTCACAGACGGGATCATGCTCTACCTGAGCACCAGCCTGACGGATTTTTCCGATCGATATTTCAGCTGCGCCCACAGCATCACGAACGGCCGGATACATCGCAGTCGCGGGAAGTCCGTCCTGCCGCAGAATCTGTTCTAAATCGCCGGACAGTTTCCCGTCGGAGCTAGATGGGCCACACGCTTTCGAGGATACGCCATCGCCTTTCCATAGTCGAAGCGGGCCGATTTTGAGTCGCTACCTGACGCCCTCCCGCTAGTCACCGGGTCGAATGCGGCGCAGCAGATTTCCATGGACGACGATTGCCAAGCCCTCACGGCGACTTTTGTGCGATAATACGCACGATCCAACATGATTCTCGGCAACCCACGGAGACCACGATGGGCAACGATGAGAAGCGGTCGGGCGAAGACAGGCGAGCGAAGAAGGAACGACGGTCTGGAACAGACACCCGATCGGCAGAGGAAAAACAACTAACTGGCGAACGTCGATCCGGACTCGATCGGCGACAGGGTCAAGATAGAAGAGATGAAGCGGACTCTCGAAAATGACGACGAGGGCGCTGGTCATCCTTGCCGCGGTCTGCTTTTCAGCGACCGCATTCGCTCAAAGCCCATCGCCCAAAAGCGCCAGGAAGCCGCCGCTCGCTCAGGCAACGCCGAAAGCGCCAATGGGCTGCAAGCTCGTCGGGACAGTTAAAGGGACCAAGATTTGGGCCGGAGACTGCGCGGACGCCGCGGAAATTCGAGGTGCCGAACCAACGGCCGAATCCAGCCCGCCCGCCCCAGGCGCGATTCCGGCTGGTCAGAAACAGTAAGCTAGCAAGCCTGTCATGGGGGCGGCTTACGCGCGTTAGTTGTTGCCCTCGCGCTCGAGTTGCGATTGGATGGTCCTTAAATTCTTGGCGGGGGCCATCATGGGGCTGTTTTCAAGGAAGGCTGAGTGGGAAGAGACGTTTCGGATCAACTCCGTCGGACGCACCGGCCGCGGCATTTGCAGCGTGCTCTTTTGGATTTGGGGCCTGGGTGGCTTTGCCTTGATCGGATCTGAGTTCATGTCGGTTCCGAGCGGGGTCGGCGTCGGAACGTCGTCCTACATCGCGGCACAGAGCGTTTATTGGCTCGGCGGGATAGTTCTGTTCGGCCTCGGCGCCCTCATCGATACTCAAGATTTCAGCGGAGTCCGGCCTAAGGCAAGCGATGATTACGGCGACGTGCGAATAAGCCATTGAAGTTGAGTGAGGGGGCGAAGATATGACAGAGCAAGAACAGTTGATCCAGGACGTCAGGGACCATCTGAGCCAAATCCAGAAGGGAGCGGGTTCGATTGATCCAATGTCGGTGGCGAACAAGTTCGGAGCGAGCTATTCGATCGCAGTGGAGGAAATTTGTGCGCTTGTGATCAAAGAGGCCGATGCCGCGGGCGCTTGCGCACGCACCCGGCAAGCACATGGGCACCTGACGCGGACTCGCCGTGGTGCTCATGAGGTGTTCTGATTTCGTAAGGCGTCCGTCAGGTCGCGGGTCTATAGTCTGGGGAATAAGTCCGCCGTCCTTGCTTGGCCGATACACCAATGATGACAGTTCGAACCGTGTTACTCGCTCTTTGCCTGCTGCTCAGCCATGAACTTCAGGCTGAAGCGAAGGGGAGCTCAGTAAATAGAGACGCCCCTTTCGATCCACATCACATAGACGTTCTGCCCCTTGAGGTCCGCCACTACATCGCTGAAATCTGCAAGGGGCCGCCGCGTGCTCAACACGACTTTGCAAGCTACAATCCTCACGAAAAGCGTTGGCGAATAAACCTCGAATACCTCGAATGCAACGGGGGCCACGGCCTGGAGGAATATCGTCGGGGAAGCCAATGTCTGGATGTTGACTTCGTTGCTGTGGGCTCGCACTGGCGGCTTGCCAGAAAGGCCTATGCAGACTGCGGCTTCTGAGAGTGTGAGCCCGTCGGCCGCACGTTCCGAATCGAAAGGGGCCGCATTAGCGCGACCCCTTGTCGAGACAAATTTGTACGGAATGAAAAGCCAGCCCCAGCAAGAGCCAGCTTAGTGTTTTCCACAGGCATTGAGGATTCCGTACTAACACGGTGTTGCATTACCGGGGCCAGGCGCGGGACCGAAGCCCCGCGCCCTAGTTGTCTGTGGGGGCGCGCAGGAATCAGCTCGAGGTCACCCGAAAATTAAACGTTTTGTAGGGATCGAAACGATTGGCATTCGCCTGAAATGTCTTCGCGCTACCGCCGCCAACTACGTTCTCGAGCTCTAAATCACTCAGCTCAAGCTCGATGGCGCTGAACTGCTTTAGCTCGGAATGATCTGCGCGCATTGTAAGGTCTCCTCTCTCGAGGGCGTTGCTCCTCGGATGCAGCCTCATCGTCGCGCCGGAACCCAGCCGATGCCGTGATCCCAGTCACAAAAGAAAAACCCGCCGGCGGTCTCGCGTCGGCGGGGCATCGCCGATGTAGGCGGCTTGCTGAAATCGGGTCGAAGGAAGAAATGAAAGCATTCATCCAGGAGCTTCAGTACCCGCACATTGATGATGATGGCGGGCGCGCTCTTGGTGGTGATCGGTTTTATCGGTTACGCGCCGCGAAAGAACACGGAACCGAATCCAAAAGTTGGACCGAAAGAAAACTCGCAACGCAACGCGCAGTAGGCCCCGGGGGCCTCTTATGTGTCTTGCCCTCAAGCAGCCCGAATCACGGTCGCAGTTGCCTTCAACGACGCGCAGTCGTCGGCGCTAATCTCAGACTCTTGCCTCATCCGAGATTTCGAGCCCCCAGCCCCTCTGGGATGGGGCTTTTCTCAAGTGACGAAGGATTTGCTGATGAGGGGCTTTATTGCAGCCAGCATCGCGGTCGGCATCCTTTGGGGTGTGGACGTAGAGGTGAATGACGGTCGCTACAGCGCCGTAGTCAAGAACGCGATCACGAGCATTTTGCCGCGGTGAAGCCGTCTCAGGTGTGGCGAGAGCTATGGCCCCGTCCAGTCGATCTTCGTTGTGAAGACGGTGTCGAACCTGAACGTAAGGAACTCCTTGCCCGCAGTCTGGGGGTCGCCGCCAGCCTTGCGGCCTCCCGAAACGTTCTCGAGTTCGTCCAGGTTCAGCTCTGTCCTGCTGGTTTCGTGCTTCCGCGTCTGGCTGCTCATGGTGTCCTCCACCGGGTTGATTGTGGCGGTTCTAGCTCCAAAGGACAGGCGAGGAATGTGCGGTCGGTCACACGGAAAGCCAGAGAAATGGTTCGAGGAAAACGACCCCGAGGGCGCGGCGTTTGAGTATGAGGTTCTGGAGTGAACCGCATCGGCCGCCGCACGATCTTCGCCATGCTGCTGATCGTCGCGCTGGTGATCGTCTGGAACGTGCTGGGAAAATGAAGCTCCTACTGGGGGCGAGTTCGGACGCCGTGCTAGCCTGCGCGGAGCCGTCGGTGCATGCGGCCATCGCGGCGGCGATGTCAGGCCCGACTTCGACGGTGCGAGGGTGCCGGGCCGGCGGTGGATGCATGGTGCTGGCCGCACATCCATAACGGGAATTTTAAAATGAAAGAGGCCGCCAAAGGCGGCCTTTTCTGTCAGATAAGCTGACGGTATTGCTCCGGATAGACGGCTGTTTGGCATTGCGTCAAAGGTTCACTTTCCTTCTATAGAGTATACTAGCGTTCGCCCGGCATAGTTGCGCTTGTGAATTACTTGCGGAATCATTCAACTCATGGATAGCCCACAGCATTGCCAAGATCAGTCGGCAGAATGTCTTCGCTTGATGAAATTAACGCAGAGCGAAGCTGAAGCCGAGGTTCTGAAAAACCTCTCTTGTAGCTGGACGAGACTCGCCGGCCAAATCGACCGATACAACGCGCTCGTGCGCGACCGAGGCCGCCGCGTCGTCCAAAAGTAAAGGCCGCCTCAGTTGGCCGCTCCGACGAAAGCGAAAGCCCCGACTGAGCGGCGTCTGTACTTGGTCGCCCTGCCCCAGGATCAGCCGTGGTCGTGCGGCGCGCCCGGTGCTGTTAACATCGTGCCGAACTGCCATGACCGGGAGGGCCACGCCGTGCCATTCTCCAAGGACTGGAAAGGCTGAGCCCCGGTGATGAAATACGCCGCCGACCGACCATTCGCCGACCCCGAGAAAGCCGCGCGCAGGCTCCTGGAGATCGCCAGCACAGTCGAGCCGGTTCAGGACGGCCGCCTGCACATCGAGAAGATCAACCTGCCCTTCCTCAGGGAAGGCGGCAGCCCCGCCGAATACAAGGCCGGCCTCGATCTCGCCATCGCCAGCGGCTGGCTCTGGCTGCATGAATCGGGCACCTATGTGAAGTTCACCCCGGCCGGGGCCGAGCCGTTTGCCTGATGGCCGCGAAGGGCTGGAAGAGGCACTTCGACGAGCCAATTGCGCTCCCGGATGGTCGCCAGCTGCGCACACTGCACGAAGCCGCAACCTACATCACCGGACTGCCGAAAAAGGAAGCCGCACTACCGGAATGGCAAGCCGCGATCGAAGCGCTCATGCTGGTAGTCGAGCGCGACGGCCCGGCGATGTTTGCGCGGGTTGGCGTCATGCGGGCATTGAACCGCGGCCACGTTCGCGAGTTCAACCCCGATCGCAAAGATACGCATTGGGGAAAACGGAAGCTGAAACGGGACGAATGAAAAGCCCGCCGGCGTGAACCGGCGGGTCTTTTCAGAGCGGCATATTATCCGCAGATCTGGACCGGTCGAACCCGCCAGCCGTAGCGGGTATGCACGCGGCGACGGACAACGTAGCAACCGCCATCATCGTAGTAGTAGTAGTCATTGTACGCGTAGGGATAGTATCCGTCATAGTAGCCGTAGGATCCGAGGCCGAACCCTACAAACGCACGTCAGTGAAATCCACCTCGGTGAAATCCTCCTCCGTGGAAGCCACCGCTCGCGAAACGTCCATCAAAGCCGCCACCGCGGAAGCCTCCTCCACCTAAACCAGCGCTGCCACCGAAGCCACCACCGCCGCCGCTAAATTTCGAGACGGCAATGCCGCCTCCGCCGCCTCCACCACCGCCATGGAAGCCACCACCCCCACCGAAGCCACCACCCCCACCACCGCCGCCGCCAACTGCGGCGCCACCGCCGCCGCCGCCGCCACCTGCCTTAGAGCCAAGCTGGGCGAAACTTTCGGTCGGCGCGGCCATAGGCAGAACCAAGCCGACCGCTGCCAGTGCGAACAGGGCCATAGTCGTTTTTCGCATGATGGCTTCCCTCCCTTGGACGAAAGGTCGCTCCTAGGCATACAACACTTTCGCAGCGGGATTATTCGGCGATCAGACAGCGTTTGGCAGTAAACTGACCGTGAGCCGGCCGCCTACCGATCATTGGGGGGCGGCAGAGTGCTGGGACTGGTCGACTGACCATTCCAATAAGAAAAACCCGCCGGAGCCGCCCTCCTTAACTTGTTGGACACCATTGCTAGCGACGCTGCGATATTTGGGGGCCTCGTAAACTACGCGTCAGTTTCCTGTAAGGTGCAAGGCACATACTCCCCTGTGCACCTATTCTCAGTGGGGCGCACTAAGAGAAAAACCTCGCCGGGGACTGCTCTCTCTGGCGGGGTTTTTCTAATTGGCCGCCAATCGCCATCGCGCGGGCCTCGCTTCCCCGACTATCTGCCCGCCCTTTCCCTCATGGTTCTTGAGGCATGAATGGGAGGGCATATTCAGCAACGCGAGCCCGTCGCACGCCGCTAAGACGTTCTCACTCGGACCGAGTCTATGGCCAACGAAAAACTGCCGCCTGAGCCCGAGATGCGAGCATTGAGCCGCGACCTCAAAACTACTTAGCAGCCACGCATCTCAAACATGGCAGCGCCACAAAGTAGCACCAAATCGGGTGGAAACTAAAAACGAGACAAGGTGTCCACGAAGATTGGGGTCCACGTGATCTGGCTGCTCGTTTTCGTCTTGATTTGCGCAATCAACGTCGTGGCTGGCCGTGCCCACAGCCGATATCTCGACAGGCTCGAAGCGAGATCGGACTCCATCCAGCTATTTTTGGGCGGTTCCCCTGACTGCGCGGATCAAATCAAGCCTGTTGACCATTTAGCGGCGGAAAAGGATCGCAACTCCACGAGCCTCGCGCCGGGCGGGGATCGGCTTCATGGCGCTCGCCGACGCAAGGTCATTGCTTACACACTGAGGCTACCATTGAGAAAGATTGCGAAGCATCGCAGACTGATTTGATCCGGCGCTCGTCGAGCTAGGGCTGAAGGTGAAGAAATGAGAGACCCCGTTAGGTGGGTGCTCCTCGCGCTCTTGATATTCGCGGTCTATCATAGCTATCGGCAAGGTGGCGACTTGGCGCAGGTTTGCGAACTTACTGGACCGCACGACGTATCAGTTCCTCACCCCGCGACAACGCAAGAAGAAATCACCAATATCTGCTTGAGGCATTAATTCGATTAGGTCTTTGGTCGATATGCCGAGCTCTCGTGCTGTAGGTTTTCCGATATTCTCTTTGGGAATTTCGGGACCTCGGCGAAGATTGTCGAAGGGGGAAATGACCGCTAAGCAATAGTGAGACTCGTGAAAGTTAGGTGCTTCATGCAGGATGAAGATCTCAAGTTGATCCGCCAGATTGTTGCCAGCGGCGGCCGCAAATACACCGCCGGCAATATCGATCGCAGCAGGTACGACCGACTGGTGGACCTGGGTTGGCTGACGCCATTCAAGACCAACATCAGCGACGTCGAATATCAGGTAACGGAGAAGGGCCGAGCAGCGTCCGTGGCCAACGTTCACGATTGAAGCCATCTGCCGGCTTGTAGAGCTGGGGCTGGAGGCGAAGGGGAAATAGCCCGAGCGCGATTTGTCTCGCTATCGCTGCCCAACAAGCGCAGCCTTTGCCGCGGGACCCCTCGATAGGAGGTAGGTCGTGGACGGAAAAATATTCAACAGCCGTGGCGTCCACGTAGCGATCGTCCTTGGCCCGGCCATCTTCGATCTCAAGGGACAGAAGATCTATGACCTCAGAGGCGTGAACATTTATAAGCTTTCCGGAGAGCTGGTTGGACACCTGACAGATCCTCAAAGCGCCAAGAGGCGTTTGGACAAATCCACCGACAAGCTGTTCCCGAAAGGTTAGGCGGTCTGCAGATTTGCGACGATTGCCAAGCCCCTCCGGGGCTTTCGCGCGTCTTCCATTGCCCTTGCCCTGCGGTTGAAAATGCCGCCGCAAGCCCAGATGTCCGCTTCTGGGCTGCCGGCTCAACCGGTCGACGCAACACAGGCGTTAAATCTCTCTGCTGGTGTTTCAAATTGCAAGGTCTCACGTGGTCGTTCATTTAGCTGACGAGCCACTTTGTTCAGATGGGCTTGCGAATGCATCGACAAGTCGGTGCCCTTAGGAAAGTACTGTCTCAGCAGGCCATTGGTATTCTCATTCGACCCGCGTTGCCACGGGCTTTGCGGATCGCAAAAATAGACGTCGATTTTGGTCGCCAACGTAAAGCGACGATGATCCGTAAGTTCCTTGCCCCGGTCCCAGGTCAGGGATTTATATAGCTCCTTTGGTAGCTTCTTCGCCTGCTTGATGAGCGCGGTGACAACCGTCTGAGTGTCCTTGCCTGCCACCTTGGCCAACATCACGTAACGGGTATGACGCTCGACCAAGGTCGCGATGTAGGTGTTGTTCGGCCCGGACAGGAGATCGCCCTCCCAATGACCAGGCCCCGCCCGATCTTCAACCGCCGCCGGTCGCTGACGGATTGAGACGATATCCTTGATATGCCCCCGTTTATCGCCATTCGGGTCAACCGGCCTGGAGCGACGCATCGAGCGCTTCGATCGAAGATGGCTAAGCAGCTCTTTCTTCAGCACGCCGCGCGCCTGGACAAACAGGCTGCGATAGATGGTCTCGTGTGACACCCGATTACACTCGTCTTCAGGATGCGTTCTCTTCAGCCAACCGGCTATCTGCTCGGGGGACCAATCCAATCTGAGCTTCCCTGCCACCGCCTGCCGCAGCCGCGGATTGGTCGCTAACTTACAACATTTTGGACGACGAGATCGCGCCCAGGCATTCTCGTCCGCAAGTGTCGCTCGGTAGCGATCATAGCCGCCATTGCGGCTCATTTCCCGGCTCAGCGTCGAGGGTGAGCGGCCAAGCAGTTTGGCGATCGACCGTGCCGATTGATGTGCCGTAACGCCTCTGGAAATCTCCTCGCGTTCCGCGAGCGTCAACGCCAGCCTGGAGCGACGCCGCTCCGCAGGACGAATCCCACCATGCGGAGCTACCAAAAAATAGATCGACGATGACTGCTTACCAAAAGCTCGTCCAATCGCCTTCAGCGACTCCCCACGCTTCCAGCGATCCCATAGCTCCGTCTTCTCTGCCGCAGTAAAACCTCTATGAAATCTCCGTTCCATCCCACACTCCATCTTTTCCCTCCAAGATAAAGTGTTGCGGCGACCGCTTGAGACCACCAGGTTGAAGTCCGAGAGAGGGATCCACTCTTCTCAACTCCCGCTGCGTACCGCGTGCTAGATGCCCCCCTCTGTGACAACGCTCGGCCCTGAGGCCTGAGCTCCGCCCTCGCGGCTCTTTTTCCTGCTCGCACCTACGGGCTCCGTCGCACCTGGGTGTCCGCACCAGGCTCGAGGGTACCGAGGCTATCGCGGCCTGGCTCGGGCATCGAGATTTCACACTTTATCACACCTGTAAACGTGCGCCGGAGCTGCATCTGGTCCAAGTGTGTAACGCCCACAGGGCAGCGAATCGAGCGAGGCGTCAATGTCCCACATCATCTACAAGGTCGTCGAACATGACGATGGCTGGGCCTACACCGTAAATGGCGTGTTCTCGGAAAGCTTTCCGAACCATGCAACGGCTCTTGCCGCTGCCAAACGCGCGGCGGCCGAGCAGCGCAGGCCGGGACACACCGAGGTAATCGAATACGAGACGCCTGACGGCAAGTGGCACACCGAGACTGCCGATGGCAACGACCGTCCGGAAACCGAAGTCGAGGACGCCCGCTGAAACACGCTCGTTAAAAAGGCGCAACTTTGACGCCCAGCCGTCATACTTTGCTTAATCAAGTCGGCCACGCCGGTCTCCATAGAGGAGCGAGGACCGGAGTTGTACTTAGAGAGATGCAAGCGTGACCGCACGAGGTTTTGGATCCGGCGCTGTCGGTCGCGACTTTGTTCCGCTCCGTCGGCAGACGAAAGTTGACGCGACCGATTTTCAGAACTAGCCCTGGGGTCGTTATCGATCTATCGATAGGTATGAATGATTGATCTATCGGCAGGCAAACCAGTAGGAGGCGTAAATGCGTTTTCAGGGTAAGGTCGCGATCATCACGGGGGGCAGTTCTGGTATCGGCAAGGAGCTCGCTACTCGATTTGTCGCTGAGGGCGGGTCTACCGTCATTGTTGGACGGGAGGCCGCCAAGGCCGAAGCCACTGCGAAAGAGATCGACGCTACGGGAAAGCGTGTTGTCGCGCACGCTGGAGATATAGCTCTTCCGGCGACCGGAGAGGCAGTGGTTAAAACAGCAATCGATCGCTTTGGTCGTCTTGACGTGCTGTTCAACAACGCTGGCATCTTTGGACCAAAACCGTTTCTTGAGGTCACCGAGGCTGAGTATGATCGTTTCCTCGGCATCATCCTCAAAGGCAAATTTTTCGCAGCGCAGGCCGCTGCGAAAGCGATGAAGGCCGGAGGCCAGGGCGGTGCGATTGTGCAGACTGGTTCCATGTGGGCTCTCCAAGCCATCGGCGCCACACCGTCGTCCGCCTACTCAGCGGCGATGGGCGGCGTCCACGCACTGGTCAAGAATCTTGCGATTGAGCTGGCTCCCCACAAGATTCGCGTAAATGCGATCGCGCCTGCGGTGATTGAGACGCCAATCTACAGCACGTTCCTCAAGCCCGAGCAGGTGAAGGCCGTACTGCCGACCTTCAATTCGATGCATCCACTCGGGCGCAATGGTCAGCCTGCAGATGCAGCCGAAGCGCTCCTGTTCCTCGCCTCGGACCAGGCAAGCTTCATCACCGGCGTCGTTCTTCCAGTGGATGGCGGCGTCATGGCCGGCAGACAGTGATTCACCTGCCGCTGCCAAGCAAGTCATTCGCCGTCGATCGTGTGTCTCGAGCTTACGGCATCTACGGCCGACGGCGGTCTCGTTGTGCTCTCAGCGCAGCCCCCAAGAGCGAAGGGTCCCAATGGCCACTGACGTTTCAAAGAAACTGTTCACACCGGTCCAGGTCGGGCCGATCAGACTGAAGCACCGTGTCGTTATGCCGCCGATGAGCCGGCTACGTGCTCAGCCGGGGACCGGCATCCCGAGCGACCTCCAGCTCGAGTATTATCGTCAGCGGGCATCTGACGGAGGGCTGATCGTCACAGAAGCTACAGCGATCGCGCCATCAGCGCGTGGTTACTATCATGCGCCCGGCCTCTACGCGGTCGAACAGGTGGCGGGCTGGCTACGAATTACGGATGCGGTTCACGCCAAGGGAGCATACTTCTTCACGCAGCTCTGGCACGCCGGCCGCACCACCCATGTCTCGATCACGGGATCGCGGCCGGTCACGGCTTCGGTCGATCCGACTTATTGGGCTGATACGAGCATCGTCGTCGATACGTCTGCCGGCTTTGAACCGACGTCGCCGCATCGCGCGCTTGAGACGGCGGAAATCGCTGGGATCCTCGAGCAATACCGCGCAGCCGCCCAGAACGCGGTGGAGGCGGGTTTCGACGGCGTGGAGCTGATGGCTGCCAATGGCCATCTAATCGATCAGTTTCTCCAGGACAACACCAACAAGCGGACTGACCAGTACGGTGGCTCGGTTGAGAATCGCGCGCGACTTCTGCGCGAGGTCGTTGCGACGTTGGCGGAGGTCTGGGGTGCAGATCGGGTCGGTGTTCGCCTTGCGCCAAGCGGAACATTCAATGGGATGGCTGATAGCAATCCGCGAGGCTTGTTCCGTTATGTCGCAGAACGACTCAACAGCTTCGGGCTGGCATACCTGCACCTGATCGAGCCGCGAGTTAAGGGTGGCGAGACGATTGCGGAAGCGCAGGCACCGGTCGCTGCGCAGGAGCTCAGCAAGATCTTCCGAGGACCGGTGATTGCGGCCGGCGGCTTCAACCCAGATACAGCAGAGGCAGCCGTATCTAATGGGGATGCCAGCATGATCGCTTTCGGTCGGCACTTCATTGCGAATCCAGACCTGCCAAAACGCATTAAACTTGGCTTGCCGCTAAACCCGTACGATCGCAGCACTTTCTATGGCTATGACGCGCGCGGCTATACCGACTACCCGGCCTACGCTGCGGCAACGTCGGAAACGCAGGCCGCGGCTTCTTGAGGCACCATGCTAGGGTCATGACGAAGCAGTCCGCGGCGCCGAACCTCGCCGCGGGGTGCGCGACAGCGCAGAAGTCATGCTTGCTGCTTAACCCCGAGTCGATATTCGATCACCACCAGTAGAACCGTCTTCTGAAAAGAGACTTGAATAAGTCGGGCTATTAGAGAACGAGACAGGCGAATTTGGCATGCGGAAGGCACGCAAGGCAGGTACGAAGCGAATCTCTCCCGTTCGTCGGAAAACCAAGCCTGGGCCGCCCGCGTTTGTACCTGTCCAACTCGCGACGCTCGTTGACGCAGTTCCTGCGGGCGATCGCTGGGTACATGAGATGAAATATGACGGGTACCGTGCTCTAGTGGCCGTCGGTGGGGGCCAAGCGCGCGCCTACACGCGCTCGGGCCTCGACTGGTCTGACCGTTTCCCGTCGATCCTTTCTGAGGCGACCAAGCTCGAAGTGCGATCGGCTTTAATCGATGGTGAAGCGGTGGTGCTCGATCCAGAAGGCCGATCAAGCTTTCAAGCATTGCAGGGCGCGTTCAAAGCGGCCCTCACGACAATCGACTATTTCGCGTTCGATCTGCTTGAGCTGGACGGCGTGGACCTGACGGGCCTTCCCCTCCTCGATCGGAAAGCCAAGCTAAAAGTGATCCTGCCGGCCAGGAGCAGACACATTCGTTTCTCCGAGCATACCCAAGGCGGTGGCGAAAAGCTGCTCAAGACCTTTTGCGCCGCTGGCCTCGAAGGGGTCGTCTCCAAGCTGGCCGGATCTCAGTATGTCGGCGCACGAGCAGGAAGTTGGGTCAAAACGAAGTGCATCAAGCGCCAGGAATTCGTGATCGTCGGCTGGACGCCCTCGGACAAGAGCCGGGCTTTCCGTTCTCTCATCCTCGGAGTGCACGAGGGCGGAAAGCTGCGCTACGCCGGCAAGGTCGGTACCGGTTTTGATACGGCAGAACTCCACCGCCTGATGGCGGTTATGGCGCCGCTGGAGCACAAGGTGCCAACGGTCGACGCACCTCGCGCCGAAGTTCGTGGCGCGCACTGGCTCCGGCCCAAGCTCGTCGCGGAGATCGCCTATACCGAGATGACCCATGAGGGGACACTGCGTCACCCGAGCTACCTAGGTCTGCGGGAAGACAAGAAGTCCGAAGCTGTTGTGCTCGAGACGGAACATCATGCAGCGAGTCTACCGCCACCCGCCACTAGCAGTGTCGTCATCACGAGCCGTGAACGAGTGATCTATCCGGAATCGAGTATCACCAAGGGGCAGCTTGCGGATTATTACGCAGCGGTCGCAGGAATTATGCTGCCCTGGCTTGGCAGTCGGCCGATCAGTTTGGTGCGGTGCCCGCAAGGCCGGGCCAAGAAGTGCTTCTTCCAGAAGCATGACGCGGGCAGCTTTGGCGACGAGGTCCATCATTTAAGCATCATCGAGAAAGGCGGGCATGAGGAGCCTTACCTCTATGTCGACGACGCAGATGGGCTAATGACGTGCGTCCAAATGGGAACGATCGAGTTTCATGGTTGGGGTGCACGCATTGAGGATATTGAGAAGGCTGACCGACTTGTGTTCGACCTTGACCCAGACGAAGAATTGGATTTTGAGGCGGTCCGCACGGCCGCCCTTCAATTTCGCGATATCTTGAAGTCGATCGGGCTTGAGACCTTCGCTATGGTGACAGGCGGCAAGGGCGTGCATGTGATCGCGCCACTGACGCCCAAGGCCGAGTGGCCGGAGGTGAAGAATTTTGCGTATCACCTCGCGCAGACTGTCGCTCACAATGATCCAGGGCATTTTACGACAGCATTGCCGAAGGCACAGCGCAAGGGTCGAATCTTCGTGGACTATCTGCGTAACCAGCGCGGCGCGACTGCGATCGCACCTTATAGCGCTAGAGCACGGGTCGGCGCCCCTGTAGCTGCACCGATCAGTTGGACAGAGATGAAGGCGATCGAAGCGCCGTCTCACTTCCATGTCGGTGATGCGCCGGAATTGATACGCCGCGCGACGTCAAAAGCCCTGATGGGATGGGGACGCGCCGAGCAAGTCCTTCCGGAACTCTGAGTGCCATGAAGATCGCGACCTATAATGTGAACGGCGTAAATGGACGCCTGCCGGTTCTCCTGCGCTGGCTCAAAGAATCTCAGCCCGACATCGTCTGTCTTCAGGAGCTCAAGACGCCGCACGAGAAATTTCCGGAACAGCCGATACGCGATCTCGGCTACGATGCGATCTGGCAGGGCGAAAAGAGTTGGAACGGCGTTGCGATCCTCAGCCGTGTCGGCCGACTCCAGGAAACCCGGCGCGGCCTTGCCGGCGACCCGAGTGACAGCCACAGCCGCTACATCGAGGCCACGATCAACGACATCGTAATTGGTGGCCTCTATTTGCCCAACGGCAATCCGAAACCGGGCCCGAAGTTTGACTATAAGCTACGCTGGTTCGAACGGTTGATTGAGCACGCAGCCGAATTGCTCAGCTCGAGTCGGCCGGTAGTGCTCGCAGGTGATTTCAACGTCATGCCAACCGATCTCGACGTCTACCAGCCCGAGCGTTGGCTCGACGATGCGCTGTTCGCGCCGGAGGCGCGGGCCGCGTATTTCCGCCTGCTCAAACAAGGCTGGACGGATGCGCTCCGCACTCTCCATCCGGATCAGCGAATCTACACCTTCTGGGATTATTTTCGGAACGCCTTTGGCCGGAACGCCGGCCTGCGCATCGACCATCTGCTATTGAACCGGCCCCTTGCCGATCGCCTTAAGGACGCGCAAGTCGATGTTGCGGTCCGCGGATGGGAGAAGACCAGCGATCACGCTCCTGTTTGGGTCGAGCTTTCCGACGGGAGGAAGCCGCCGAGGCGCGCGAATCCTCGCCGTCGTGAGAGCCTCGGCCGCCCCTGAACTGTCGGCGAGCCGATGGCGTCTTAGCAGCCAGGTCGATTGGCTTAAGCCTGGAGGCTGGCAAGATATGCATGAATCTGAGCCACGACGGCGGCGCCTTCGCCAACGCTGGCAGCTACGCGCTTGATGGATCCGTACCGCACATCTCCGATCGTGAAAACGCCAGGGCTGCTGGTTTGTAATGGAAATTTCAGATCGCTGCCGGTCTTGACGAAACCTTTGTCATCCAGCGCAATTCGCTGATCGAGCCAACGCGTGTTCGGATCGGCGCCGATGAACAAGAACAAGTGTTGCACGTCGACGTGCTGGCTATCGCCCGTCTCGCGAGAAGTCATGTCGACGCCGGTTAACGTGCCATCCGCATCGCCCGATAGCCCGGTCACGGCGGTACTCACGCGCAACTCGATGTTCGGAGTCGCTTTGATCCTATCGATCAAGTAACGCGACATGGAGGCATCCAGCCCCGGCGAGCGGACTGCGAGGTACACCTTCCGCGCATGCGCGGATAGATAGACGGAGGCCTGCCCGGCTGAGTTTCCGCCTCCGACAAGCACGATATCGCGCCCTTCGCAGAGAGTCGCTTCGATCGGCGTCGCCCAATAGGAGACACCTGTTCCTTCGAAACGGTCGAGGTTTTCGATCTCGGGTCGGCGATAGCGCGCACCAGACGCGATCACGATCGTCCGGCCATAGATCGAAATGCCATTGTTGAGCGCGACGCGGTGCAGCGGTGGCTGTGAGCAGTCCAGCTCCATGACCGAAACAGGCACCGCAAATTGAGCGCCGAATTTCTGAGCTTGAAGGAAGGCTCGTGCCGTAAGCGCCTGGCCGGAGATTCCCGTGGGAAATCCCAGATAGTTTTCGATTCTTGAAGATGCGCCTGCCTGTCCGCCAAACGAGCGGCTATCAAGTACAAGGACGGTGAGGCCTTCCGATGCTGCATAGACGGCGGCCGCCAAACCTGCAGGCCCTGCCCCAACGACGATCACATCATATACCGTCTCTGGTTTGATTTCGGGCACAATTCCAAGACCGACGCCCGCTTCAGCGTCGCTCGGCCTCCGCATCACCATCCCATTTGGACAGATTAGGATTGGCAAGTCAGCGGGCAGGACACCGAGGCGCTCGACAAGAGCTTTGCCCTCAGGACCATCTGCGTCGATCAACGAGTGGGGGTAGCTGTTTCGCGTAAGCAGGCCACGAAGGCGAACCGTATCCGGCGAACCTGCCTCCCCGAGGATGACCGAACCAACGCTATCGCCCTCCAGCAGCGCCGCGCGCCGCAGAATGAAGGCCCGCATCATCACTTCGCCGATGTCGGCGCTGCTGATCAGCAGAGCACGAAGGTGAGGCAGATCGAATGGATAGGCCGTGCATCCTTCCGAACCCGCGCAGACCATAGCCAACGAGGCATGACCGGCAAGATCACTCACCTCGCCGCTGAACTGACCCGGGCCGCCGGTGGCAAAGAACCCTTCCCGACCAAGACCGTCGCGGCGGCTCGCAACGATGCTGCCCTCTACGACAAGCCAAACGATCGTGTTCCGATCGCCGACATCAAGGAGCTTTTCGTTCGGCGCGAACACCCGCTTGGGACCGCTCGCAAAACGAAGTGCGAACTGAATCTGAGCGGGCGTCAGCGTCGGAACGATTTGTGCGATTCGGTCTTCCAGCAGCATTTGCGTTGTCTCACTGATCAGGCTTGGCCTCGTACGACGGGATCGCGGCCGAAGGCTAAGGGGACGGCTCACCTAGAAAAGAGCTTGGTGGCTTCTGTCTCAAGCGCTGTCATAGCTTTCATATACGGAACGAGACCGTGGCTGATCCTTGAGACGCCTGCCTTGATCAACCTCGGAATAGTTGGCATTCCGTCTGAAATCTCCACGTTCACGGGTAACTGCACTTCCCTAGCAATCTGAGCAATCGACGCGATATCCGCGAGCCCTGGGATGAAGAAGCCCGACGCACCAGCCGACGCGTAAGTTGCGGATCGTTCAACTGCTTCCCGTATTGATTTGCGCGACACCCGGCCCTGCAGAAAGACATCAGTCCGTGCATTTATGAAAAAGGGCAGGCCTTTTTGATCTGCAACTTGCCGAATGGTGGCGATGCGTTCTGCCTGCCGCTTTGCAGTGTAAAGCCCCCCTCGGGCGACGACCTGGTCTTCAAAGTTGATCCCTACTACGCCCAGATCCATCAAACGCGAGATGTTGGAGGCCAACCCTTTGTTGTCCTCGCTGTAACCGCCTTCAAAATCGACGGTGACTGGGACGCGGACCGTCGCTACGATTCGCGCAACGATCTGCTCGACGAACTGGCGGGGAATCTGTTCTCCGTCCTCGTAGCCTTGCGCATCTGCGACCGACCAACTGCTGGTCGCAATCGCCTTCGCGCCCGCACCCTGGATGGTCACGGCGCTACCTGAGTCCCACGCGTTATAAAGCAGGATTGGCGCACCTTTCTTGTGAAGAGATGCAAAGTACTTAGCTTTTTTTGCCTGGCTCATCGCTCCTCCCTCGCCTTGCGTCCAACTACCAAATCCATGCGGGTGAGCTTCACTAATCTTCTCTATCGATAGATCAGCAGGACTGCAAGCTCTCCGTTCCTTTTCCGGCTGCGAGCTCTTCGTAGAGCTCGCTGCGGCCAATGATCTGAGGATCGACCGGCGCGTTCCCGCGGTGAGCCCGACGCCATTGCAATCAACAAGTTTTGCCATTAACTATCTATCGAAAGATAGACTTCGACCGTGAATGACAGACGTTCTAGTCGCCATCAGTGGGCGAATATTGAAACAGCCGCACATGGGATCACTTCTGGGGCCAACCACGCGCCATTGTCTGACCTCGAGGAGACAATCGACATGGCAAGTGGCGCGCTCGATCGAGCGCATGCAGCGGCAACGAGTTCCGCGCGGCTCGTAGCGGCGTGTTGAATCTTTGCGGCGCTCAGTAAATCCGGAGCAGGAAAATGGAAGATACCGAAAGCATTGTGCAGAAGTTGTATGCGGCGCTGGCCCGCGGAGACGTGGCGGGGGCTGTCGCACTGATGAGCCCCCAGATCGAGTGGCTGGAAGCGGAGCGTACCCCTTATTTCACCGGCCTCGTCATCGGCCCAGATAAGGTAATCGAGACCGTGTTAGAGCCGGTCAACAAGGACTTCGAGAATTTCGCAATTACCGAGCAGGACTATATTACTCAGGGCTCACGTACAGCCGCGACAGGCATCTACAGGGGACGCCGGCGCCAGACCGGGCGAGAGCTCAGGGCGCCCTTTGTCCACGTCTGGGAGGTGGTCGACGGCAAGATCGTTCGCTTCACACAATATACCGACAGCGGCGCGTGGGCGGAGGCGAACCAACCTGCCTGAATGGCGTTTTCGTGAGAGCATGAATATCTAGATAAGATCACATCCGGACGCCACCTTTTGGCGGCATCCCTCACGCTACGACAAATGGGACCAAGCTCATGTCGTTCACCGTCATCAACCCGGCCACTGGACGGGAAGGCAATCGCTACGACGCGACACCTGAGGCTGAGATTACGGCCGCCATAGAGAAGGCCGACGCCGCTTCCCGCGATTGGCGACGGCGGGATTTCGCCGACCGCGCCCGTCTCATGAAGGCAGCCGCCCGCGTGCTGCGCGAGAACAAGGATGCCTACGGGCGGCTGATGACCGAAGAGATGGGCAAACCGATCCAACAGGGCATCGCGGAAGCGGAGAAATGCGCTGTCGCATGCGATTACTTCGCTGACAACGCGGCAAAGTTCCTGGCGCCCGAACCTGCGCAGGGCGGCGCCACCAGAAGCTTCGTTACCTTCCAGCCCATCGGCGTCGTGCTCGCCATCATGCCCTGGAACTTCCCCTTCTGGCAGGTCTTTCGCTTCGCGGCTCCTGCGCTGATGGCGGGCAATGCGGGTCTCCTCAAGCATGCCTCCAATGTTCCGGGGTGCGCTCTCGCCATCGAGGACATCTTCCGCAAGGCGAGCTTTCCCGAGGACTTGTTCAAGACACTGCTGGTAAGTTCCAGCGCCATCGATGCCATCATCGCCCATCCCCTGGTGCGTGCAGTGACGCTTACCGGAAGCGGCCCGGCTGGCCGTGCCGTCGCGAAAAAGGCTGGCGAAATGCTGAAGAAGTCAGTGCTCGAGCTCGGCGGCAGCGACGCGTATCTTGTGCTGGAGGATGCGGATATCGCGTTCGCAGCGCGGGCCTGTGCTGCGGGTCGGCTCATCAATTCCGGCCAGAGCTGCATCGCCGCCAAGCGCTTCATTGTGGTGGAGAGCGTACTGAAGGCCTTCGAGGAAGCGTTCGTGAAGGAGATGGCCGACACGAAGGTGGGCGATCCCCTGTTGCCCGAAACTGACGTCGGTCCGCTGGCTCGCGTCGACTTGCGCGACGCGTTGCACGATCAGGTGGAGCGGAGCATCGCCGAGGGCGCTCGGTGCCTTCTAGGCGGCGAGGTGCCGGATGGCCCCGGTGCCTTCTATCCGCCCACCGTTCTGACCGACCTCCGTCCGGGTATGCCTGCCTACGAGGAGGAGTTGTTCGGCCCGGTCGCTTCGGTGATCCCAGTGAAGGACGAGGCAGAAGCCATCGCCGTCGCCAACAATTCCGTCTTTGGCCTCGGCGGTGGGATCTTCACCCGCGATCTTGCCCGCGGCGAACGCATCGCGGCCGAGGCCATGGAGGCGGGATCAGTGTGCGTGAACGCAACCGTGGTGTCCGATCCGAAGCTACCCTTCGGTGGCGTCAAAGAGAGCGGCTATGGCCGGGAGCTCTCCCACTACGGTATCAAAGAATTCGTGAACATCAAGACCGTGGTGGTCGCGGACGGTACGGCCAAGGGGCCGCGACAAAACACCGAGTGAACCACGTCAACTAGCTCAGCCTCTGCACGTGCCGGCCGGGCCCAGAAGCGCAAAAGCCGCGGCCGCGAATTTCCCTTAGGACAACAGATAGTCGATCTCTGCTATCCGTTGCCTCTGAATTTCGGACGCCGTGCCCCCCAATCGATCTCGCACGCGCTTCAGATATTTCGGTCCACGCCAGTTTCTAGCGTCCGCAACTGCCAATTCGCGCCAAAGTACGCGGTCGTCCACCACGTTCATAAAATCCATCGGGTCTAGGTCACGCTCGACGAACAGGTCGGCGACGACTTGCCGAACCCGCCAGCACCGATCCCATTCGTGCCATGGCGCGACCCACGGCAATCTCTGATAAAGAAGACTCCAACCTGCAGCAGGCATACGCCCCTCGACCAGAGCGCGATGTACGGCTTCAAGGGAGCCCTTCATCAGCTCGGCCGGGGCACTGGATTGCCAACCGAGCGCGCGCGTCAGCAGAAACGCCTTCAAGTATTCCTCGTCCTCGCGGCCGACCGTACCCGTCGCTCGTCCAAACGCCTCGAGCCATGGGTCGATCCCACCATCGCTTCTTACGGCGTCCGGGTAGGTGGCACGTGCGAGGACGATCAGAGGAGGCGTGAAAGTCAGTTTCCCCGCCAATAACGCCTGAGTCAGCTCGTCCTTAAAGTTGGTCAGCGCCTGTAACCACGCATCAAGCTTTCCCCGCTCCGTATCGGGCCCGATCTTCTCGATAGCCTCGATCAGAGGACCCGCACCGAACTTCCTGAGGGCCGGCTTGGCTTGCCCGAGCCAACTGACGATCATGCTGGCCCCAACATTCGCGGCTCGGTCTCCGACCGACGAGGCTAGAGCCCTCTCGACGTCCAATCCAGGAACGGCCAGAACCTTGAAGAGCGCAAGAGTTTCCTGACGTTGCGCCGCAATCTCGGGTGCGACGGAAGGCTCCCTTTCGATGCCAGCCAAAAGCGTGTCCTCGCCCATCGATGCAAGCGTCGCTTCGATCGCGTTAGTCAATGGGTCCTTTGTTAAAAGCGCGTCTGCGAACGCGGATGGTTGCCGTCGCCAGAGTTCTGAGCTTGCCTTCTCGGCAATCAACTCGTCGGCGCCCTCATCCAAGCGAACCTCGCTCAATACAAGCTGAAAGCTTCGCTCGTCGATGCCTTCGATGTCCTGCATCAACCTCCGCACAATCGACTGCCGGGCCGTCACGGCCTGCGACGATCCGATCTCGTCCAGCGCCGCCATCGCGCCGGCGACCTCCGATACCGACGACTGCGCGCGCACGAAGGCGAATATTCGACTCAAGGGACGCATGGCGCTTCGCCCGCCGGCTATTTCGCCACCACTCCCGCGCAGGAAATGGCGAAGACCTTGGATATCCGGCCTCAGCAGATCGTCGACGACGGGTGCGAAGTTCGGATCGAGAGATTCCGGCGATGGCACGACAGCATCGACGATCCGCATGCGCGGAATTCGGGCCGCGTTCGACACCAATTGAACGTCGAAAGGCTCCGAAGACGTGGATCGATCGTTCGCGGTGAACGTGCAAAACCTGAAGCTTCTCCGGAGTCTCGGCCACTGCTGCATCCAGAGCCGAACGACCAGATCCTCGTCGAATCCCGCATCGAGGCCCGCGACGACCTTCATCGTCGGATGACCGGTCATCTGGAAGAACGATTGGAAAATGTTCAGCAACGCTTCATCGAGCGCTTCTGGAGTTGCATTGTGAAGGACAAACCTGCCGGTATAGGCGTCTCGCTACTGCGGCGCCGCCGCCGGCAGAGGGCGCTCGACGTCGACAAAAAACCGGTCGCGGAGCGGTGTTCAGCCAGTGGACTGACCCATCTACTGTCTGACAGGCCAACGCCCCCTCTCGCCGACGACGGCAAACGGGCCCTGAATGACCCACTTTTCGAACTCGGGAGCGATGGGAAGCTAAGCCCGCTTCCCTGCTTCGTGGGGACTTCAAGGTGGCCGCGTGTCACCGCTGTCGGCGCTGGTCCGAAGGCCTGGGAGACGACCAAGCCGCCCGGGTAGCCCCAGGAAACCGCTAGAAGACTTGTTTTCTCCGA
Organism: Bradyrhizobium erythrophlei; assembly: GCA_900129675.1. Classification (GTDB taxonomy): domain Bacteria; phylum Pseudomonadota; class Alphaproteobacteria; order Rhizobiales; family Xanthobacteraceae; genus Bradyrhizobium; species Bradyrhizobium erythrophlei_A. Next base: position 8,591,560 of record FSRD01000001.1, read on the forward strand.
CCAGAGAGGCTTTGCTTGGGGACCGGTCGACCCCGCCTCTCACCCCTCCTATCGCCCTTCGCGAAAGACGGAGAGGTCTGGCACAGCCGGATCGAGTCCTTCCTGCTCGAGGATTTTGGCACCCTCGCCCCAGGTAGGACACGAGCGCGGCAATACCGGAGTTTGGCGACATCGCGCCGACGTGGCCTTCTTCTGCGGCACTTGCCGGCGCTGTTCGACGATCTGGTTACTCATGAGGTGGGGCGGGATCGGCCGGCATCGCACCCGGTGAGGCGATCGAGTGCTTCAATCCGGACACGGCCGTCATGAGAGCGGTATCGCTGTCGCGAAAGCCCAGCCACATCGGCGCTGTTGCGTTCCGCCGCTGCGGCGATCCTGTGATCGGCGACTTCAGCGACGCCAAGCTGATCTGCAAGTTCGGCCAAATACCGGACAATCTGGGCGCTGTGAGGCCCGAAAAGCTCGATTGGGTGCGCAGCGAGCTAACTCGCATGCGCGGACAGATCCGCGCAGGAGAGCGAGGTCCGGATGCTGCAGCGGACCGGCGCCTCGATCGCGTCTGCTTTCGCGCAAGCGGGTGAAGATCGATGATCTTTGTCGCGAGCGCGACGCGCTTGCTTTTCATTCTTGATTGCTGCCGTTTGCACCCAACAATTGCGCCGAGAAGGGAAAGCCCCGCCGCGTTCTGGATCGCAGCGGGGCCGCCCTCCAACCCCGGCCTGTGCGAAACGGGGCTAGATCGCTTCGGTAGCACGGTCGAGAAAGTCTAGTCAGCCTTGGTACCGGACATGTCCACTTGAAACCCGGCACGGTTTGCACCGATGCGAACGAACTACAGCCCTGCGTTCGCGATGCGGTCGCGCATCCGAGGAACAGCGAAGTCGATGAACGCACGCAGCTTGAGCGCCAATCTCCCCTGCGCATCGTAGACAACATGCACGGGCCTCGCCTTCGGCTCGAAGGCCTCCAATACGATCGCCAGTCGCCCAGCCCGTACGTGGTCGGCGATCTGGTACGACACCGCACGCACCAGCCCGGCCCCCGACAAGGCCGCATCGATCGCTGCATCGATGGTGTTGACGGCCAAGCGCGAACGGAACGTGGCGCGGATCTCATCGCCTTCGGACTCGAAACCCCACGTGCTCAGCGCGGACGTGCTCTGGAACGAGACCACGCTATGCCTCATGAGGTCGTCTGGCGTGGCAGGGATCCCGTTTGCAACGAGATAGTCGGGGCTCGCGCAGATCACGTGCCGGACGGTCCCCAGCGACGTCGAAATTAGATTGCTGTCCGGCAATGGACCGATGCGAAAGGCGACATCGATCTGGTCCTCTAGGAAGTGTGCGACGTGATCCGTCATGACGAGACCGACCGACACTTCGGGAAAGGCTTCCAGGAAGCTGGTGACGATCGGCAAGACATGCAGCCGGCCGAACATGATCGGCGCGGTCACGACCAGGTCCCCCTTCGGCTCGGTATATTCGCCCGAAGCCGCCCGCTCAGCTTCGGTCAACTGCTCCATGATCGACTTCGCGGCCGTAACGTACGAACGCCCGGCAGGCGTGAGTTCCAGTCCTTTCGCCGAACGGATCAGTAGGGTCGCCTTCAGGTGAGCTTCCAGCTCCGCGACCTTTCGGCTGATCGTGGTCAGGGGCAATCGCAGGTCACGGCTGGCTTTCGACAGGCTGCCAGCCTCGACCGCGGCGAGCAGCACCGACATGGCATCAAAGCGATCCATAGGCCTTCCAAACGTTGGGAGGGTTCCTTCCGATATTACCGGCTGCCGGGAATCTTTGGAAGGCTCCAATTTCGCAGGCGAACCTCGAAAGGAGAACAAGTATGGACCGCCGCCTTCTAGTTCTAGCCATAGGGATGTTCGCGCTAGGCACCGACAGCTTCGTGGTGGCCGGCGTGCTTCCCGAGATTGCCCGCCATTTCGATGTCGGCATCGGCGCCGCCGGACAGATGACAACTATCTACTCTGTTACCTTCGCCCTGCTCTCGCCCACCATCGCTGCACTTGCTGCAGGCGTCCCCCGCAAGAACATGCTGATCGCCGGCGCTGCTGTGTTCGTGCTGGCGAATATCGCCACCGCTGTCTCGCCGACCTTCAGCATTGCCCTAGCCACCCGCGCTCTCGCAGGCGTCGGCGCGGCGATGTTTTCGCCGACCGCGACGGGATCCGCAGCTATGCTGGTGCCCCCGGAGCGACGTGGATACGCGTTATCGGTCGTTGTCACGGGTCTCACGCTCTCGACCGCCCTTGGTTCGCCCATCGGTGCCGTGATTGGAGGACTCGGAGATTGGCGCTACACGATGCTGTTCGTCGCTGCTCTCGGCGCGGTCACCGGTCTCGGCATCTACGCCTTCTTGAGCGAAATTCCCTTGCCGCCCGCCGTCTCGTTGTCCAAACGCCTGGCTCCCCTCGCCGATTCTAGGATCCTGTTGACGGTCGCGACGACGCTGATCAACTTGAGCAGCATCTTCACGGTCTACACGTACTTCGCCGTGGCGTTTGATCGCGCGATCGGCAACGACGCGGTCGTATTGGGCGCGCTGCTGGTCCTGTGGGGCGCCGGCGGAACGGTCGCCAATCTCGGCTTGGGCCGTCTGGTCGACCGCATAGGTTCGCGCTCAGTGATCCTGTCGACTCTTGCGGTACTCGCGATCGTGTCTCTCTCGATGCCGTGGACCAGCACCAGTCTTTGGACTGCGGTGCCCGTGGTGTTCGTTTGGGGTGCCGCTGGCTGGGGTCTGCTGGTGCCGCAGCAGTATCGCTTGGTGGCGCTCAATCCTTCGATTGCGCCAGTCCTGCTCGGACTGAATACCGCTGGATCCTTCTTTGGCATGTCCGCAGCCGGCGTGATCGGCGCCGCCGCGATCCCGATTGTCGGTGTCCACCACCTCGGCTTCGTCGCCGCCGGTCTCGCCGTGGTAGCGTTCGTCGTCGCGGAACTCGCGACCATGCGGATCGCTGCGAGCGAAGGCCTCCGCGTCACGACCCATGGCGTCCCGGCCTGAAAAGTTGGGCCCAAGATCGAGACCCCGCGCTCGCCCGCGGGGTCTTTTCGTTTGGGGCCGGACTTCGGGCGGACCCCATGTTCTGCGACGGCCGAAGACCGAAGGTCAAAGTTCCCCTTTATCCGTGACCGAGACGTCAATTGCCTGTAATGCAGTTACGTGTTGAGACTACACAGATTACAGAATGTTCATGTAACGTCGCGTGTCACCCGACGATGACTGTGCAACCGCGAAGGTCGAAATGGGCACGCCAGAACCATTTTCCGCGGTCGAGTGGATCGCCTTCGGTCCTTACGTTCTGTTGCCCGGCAAGCGTACGCTCAACCGCGACGGCAACGCGGTCCGAATCGGCGACAGAACGTTCGATCTGCTTCTCGCTCTGATCGCGTCGCCCGGCGAGGTCATGTCAAAGACCGACTTGGCCCGCAGGGTCTGGCAACGCGAGTGGATCGAGGAAGCGACCGTGCGCGTCACGATAGCCGCACTGCGCAAACTGCTCGGGCAAATGCCCGACGGCGAAGAGTACGTCGTCACCGTCGTGGGTCGTGGCTACGCCTTCTCTGCGAGCGCCAACGTCGAACACTCGTCCGGTCGGAGATTCGAGCGAAAGGCCGGTCGGGCCATCCGCGCAGTCCCGGAAAGCGGTCGCTTGCCAGCCCTGCTAAGCCCAATTCTTGGACGGCAAACGGATATCCGGCAGATCGGCGATCTCCTCGCGATGCACAGACTCGTGACCATCGTTGGTACCGGAGGGATAGGCAAGACGACGACCGCCGTTTCCTGTGCCGCGCAGCGCACGGAGATCGGCGACGGCGTCCGTTTCGTCGACTTCGGACCGATCCGGGACCCAGTCCTCGTGCCTGCCAGGATCGCCGCAGCGCTCGATGCCGAACAAACGATTCCGGATCCGTGGAGCTTCGTCATCAATCAGCTCGGCCCGCGTCGCCAGCTCCTGGTTCTAGACAATTGCGAGCATGTCGCGGATGCCGCGGCGTCGATGGTCGAGGAGATCCTGCGGAGCGCGCCAAACGTCACGATCATGGCGACCAGCCGGGAACCTCTCAGAGCCGCCGGCGAAGTCGTCTTCCGACTAGGCGCCCTCAGCCTTCCGGAAGCCGACGATGTCGGCGCAGCCGACGCGATGACCCATTCCGCTATTCAACTCTTCGTCGATCGCGTGCAAGCCGGGCTGCCGGATTTCATCCTTACCGACGGACTGGCGCCCACGGCGATCGATATCTGCCGCAGACTAGACGGCATCGCCTTGGCGATCCGGCTCGCTGCGGGCCGTGTCCCAGCATTCGGCGTCAAGGGCGTCGCTGGCTTGCTCGATGACCGATTTCGCGTGTTGAGCAGAGGTCAGAGAACCGCACCGGCGCGACACCAAACGCTCGAAGCGGCCTTTGATTGGAGCTACGAGCTCCTTGCCCCAGCGGAGCAGATGGTGTTAGCGCGCATCGCGGCCTTTGCGCACACGTTTACGCTCGATGCGGCGAAAAACGTCGCCGCCTCGTCGCCGATCGAAAAGGACGAGCTGGCCGAGATCATCGGCAACCTCGTGAGCAAGTCTCTCGTCGTCTTCATCCAGGACGAGATCGAACCGACCTATCGCCTGCTGGAAACGGTGAGGGTCTTCGCGTCGGCTCGATTGTCCGCCGCCGGCGAAGAGGCGGCAACCTTGGAGAGGCACGCGCGCTACTGCGCCGAACAGTGCAAGGCCTCCCTCGCCGAGATGACGGGATCAAAGCAGAGCGGAGCGACGCATGCCGCCAAAGCCGCCCTGGACGACATCCGCGCGGCACTGAGATGGTCGCTGCAGGCGGGCGATCCCGTAGCCGCAACCGAAACCGTCTCGGCGGTCCTGCCAGTCATGTTGCACCTCGGTCTTGTCGCCGAATCCGGCGACTGGATCGAACGCGTTCTTGCCATAGAGACGGACAGCCGACGTCGTCTCGAACTCATGATCAGTCTGGGCAGCGCGCTGATCCTGTCAACCCCGCACTGGCCGACTATCGTGAAGCTCTACGAGGAAGCCAATAATCTCGCGTGCGAACTCGACGACGTCACCGGCCAGTTGCAGGCGATCCACGGCCTCATGGTAGCTGCCTGGAACGACCGTCGCTGTCGCGATGCGCTCGCGATCGCGACCCGGCATCACGATCTCGCGGTTCGACATGGACGCTCGGAGGACGTAGTCATGAGCCGCTGCATGATTGCCGCGGCTCATCACGGGCTCGGCGAATTCCATCGAGCGTCGGAACATCTGCAGTTCATGCTCGCGAATTATCCAGCCGAACGCCGCTCGGCCGACGTACAGCGCCTCTTCGACATGCGTACGGTCGCCTTGGGCTTCGTGGCCCGGATCGAATTCTCCTCTGGACGCATCTCGAGCAGCCAATCCATCGCCGAACAGGCGCTCGCCGAAGCCGGCGATCACGTCCCGTCCGTCTTTCTGGTCCTGTCACACATAGCGAGCCCGATCGCCATCGACTGCATGGATTGGGCTTCGGCGGAGAAGTACATCGAAAGACTATACGAGCAGTGCGGCCACCAGGCCTGGTGGCGCATCTGGGCGGATACGCTCAACGACATCTTCGCGGTGCATGCGGGCCAATCGGAGGAAGCGCTCCGGCGTCTCGACTCATTCATCGTCGAAGACGGAGGATTCCGGCAGCTCGCACACCATTGTTGGTTCTATCTCCAGGTCGTGAAAGGCCACATGGCGTTCGGCAATCACGAGCGCGCGCGAGGACTGCTGACGCGGCTTCTGGCCCACGTCGATGCCTGCGAAGACTTCTGGCTCAAGTCGGAATTGCTGACGCTGGAGGCCTGTCTGACGGCCAAGCTGGATCCGGAGCGAGCCGCGGAAGGCTTCCGGAACGCCATCCGCCTCGCACGCGCACAAGGCGCCGCCCTTTTCGAGTTGGGTGCCGCAGCGGGATTCGTGCGGTTCGCGCGTGGCACTGCGATCGAGCCCGAGGCAAGGCGGTCGTTCGCGGAAGCCTACGCACGCTCGGTATCGTCCGACGGCCAATCGGGCACGGGGCGTCCGGGATATCTCCGCAAGCAATTCCGCCGGCTCGTGCGGCTCCAAGGGATTTCGCGACCGATCAGCGGTGGCATCCCGCCCGCCGCCGTCCTCGCGGCCGAGTGACGCGGACCTCCACACGAGCCGACGTGGGAGCCGATTGAAGACGCTAGGTAATCAGGCGGAGCTACGGCGCGCCGTTCCATGTCACAAGGTTAAGGTCGCACACAGGCCGTTCCACCACGCTGCCGCTGTTCCACGGAACACAACAACAATTCACGCGCTATCACCGCTCGCCGTCGGTTAGTTTTCCGGCCACACAACTGCGTGCGATCCCATGGGGCAGAGCACTGGAGGCGAAATATGACGGCGTTGCTCTATCTCGACGACATCGCGCCGGGCCAAGTCTTCGAGCGAGCCGCTGCTGTGCACGTACAAAAGCGCAAAAAGCCGTGAATCCCGCACCCTCAATGGCCGCTCGCAACGACTCTGGATGAACATCCACGCGCAGGCTGGCACGCCATCTTGATGGCCGAGCTACGGCTGCGGTTCGCCGATATCCACGAGATAGGGCGCCCGGGCTGGGACGGTACTTGTGAACAGAACTTCCGCCGGCGGACGCGTGCGCTTTCCATCCGGCCACCCCGCTTCCAGCCACTTCGCATACCGCACCAAGGTGGCCCGGCCGCGTCGTGCGGGTCTTCGCCGTGCGTTTCCGACATTGAACGGCGACACAAAAGCGCTTGCTCCGAAATCGGCGAGCAAGGCGTCGGCGTCAAACGTCATGACGACTTGCGGCCGGTCCCCGCAAGCGCGCCGTTGCCTCTCCATCCGATCCCTGTCCGGCCAGAGGAAAACGAACCCGTTGAGTAGCGCATACCAGTCCTCCGGCGTAAGACCGTCGTCCAACGCGGGCGCCAGAGCAGACGGCGGCATCGGAGCTGGGTCGCGGATTGTAACACCATCCGCGAGGCGCAGACCCGTCCGCCAGTGCCGGCGTAGGAACGCTGCTTGCCCGTCCGCCGGCATTCCCGTTAGCTGGAGCAGACACTCTGTGCTGAGCAGACCGTGCTTCAAGATGGACGGGAGGTTGGATGCCTCAGCAACGTGATACAGGCGTTCGAGTTTGCGCACGGCTGAGATAGCTCCCGTCGGAGAAAAACGATCGCAGGGCGCCTTAGACGACGTTTCCGGTAAAGACCACCGCCAAAAAAGTCCGCACTCCCTGGGCGCCCCCGCCGACGACGAGAAGACGGCCGCACCCAGCGATGCAGCCGTCCTCACGTTGGCCGATTCCAGAGCGCGTGCTCATAAATCGGGACGCTGCGGATCAGCGCGCGTTTGATGTCTGCTTTGCCCGTAACAGCGGCGAAAGTGGACATCGCCGGAAGTCTAAGTCGGAGCCAAAAGGCAACGTCGCTCCGGCGACCTCGGAGGTATTTTGCTTAAAATCAACTGGGTCGTCCGCTGTGGGGGAGCTTTTCATGGGCGCTCGAAGTCGAACGACGATTTCGCCTGCTCGCTTACCGTCGTTAGCGATGGTATTGAGAACTCGCCGGACTTCGTCCAGATCTGGCGGTTGAGCGTTCAGCCAGTTTAACCCGGCCTCTGCATTCATAAGCGTCGCTGTAAGCGCGTCGACGATGGCACTATAGGTGTGCACAAATTCCGCTGAGGTCTGCATAAGCGCTTCGCCCTTCGCGTGGCACCAACTCGGCTTCGACTTCCAGGACATAACGCGCTCCTCTAGTGGTCTGTGAGAACGATACGGCGCTGTTGGCTCGAGGAGCCGCTCCAACGTCGATACAACGAGCCAACTCCTCCCAGCCGTTTCCTTGTTTTATGAGCATTGCCATAAAAAATTCAGCATATGCTCAGGCATCTGCGCCTTTATGAGTACACGCCCCCTGTAATGGGCCCGATGATGTCGGGCCCATTACGGCATCTAGTTTGAGGCGAACTCGATCGCCTTTGTGTCGGCGATAACCTTGGCGCCGGGATGAGCCATCGGGATGCCCGCCACCACGACCCTGTCGGTAGAGCTCAGACCGGAACGGATGACGCGGAGCCCGCCACGCAGATCGCCTAGCAACACTTTTTTCGGGGTGACGACGTCGTTCGGGCCGACCGTCAGAACGATGTGGTCGGACTGGTCCGGCAGCACGGAGGCGTCCGGAACCAGGAGCGCTGGTTCGGGCTTGGACATCGCCACGCGCACCCGTGCGAATTGGCCGGGGGTCAGCAGGCCGTCGGCGTTCTTTACCGTAGCGCGGGCGTGGATCGTACCGCTCGAGCGATCAAGCATGTTGTCGACGAAGTCCAGCATACCGGTGCGATTGAGTCCCTCTCCGTTCAGCGAGATGTCGACTTTATCCGCCAGCGGACCGCCCTGCTTCGCGCGTTCCTGTTGGAAGGTGGCGTAGTCGGCTTCGCTCATGTCGAAGTTCAGGTAGACCGAGTCCACTGAAACGATCGTGGCGAGCAGGGTAGTCGGGCTGGTCGCAGCGCGACTGCCGGCGACCAGGTTGCCGACGGAAACCTCGTGGGTGCCGATACGGCCAGTGAAGGGCGCGATCACGCGCGTATGGTCCAGATCAAATTGCGCGTCGCGTACGGCGGCTTCCGCGCTGTCGACGGCAGCAAATGCTGCCTTCTTGTCAGCGGTGCGCTGGTCGGCGATCTCGACGGTACCGTAACCGTTCTGCTTGAGCGTGTCGGCGCGCTCAGACTGGCGAGTTGCGAGGTCCAGCCTGGCGCGGGCAGTCTCGAGCTGGGCGGTCGCCTGGTTCAACCTGATCTGATAAGGGGTTGGGTCGATCTCGAACAACACCTCGCCCTGGCGAACGATATCGCCATCCTTGAACCCAATCTTGGTTAAAGTGCCGCCGACCTGCGGACGAAGTTCGACCTGCTGCACCGCCGAAAACTGGCCCAAAAACTGAAGCCGCTTCTCAATGTTGCGCTCGGCGGGAACACTCACGACAACGGTCGAAAGCTGTGGCAGGGAAGCCTGGGCCTTGCCGGCAAAATAATCCGGCCCGAAAATCACGCCTCCCCCGAAGAGGCTCAAAGCCAGGGCAGTACTGAGCCAAGCCTTCAGGCTCGTCTTGTGCGGGGAACGGCGAACGGGGAAAGACTCAACGCGGGTATTGATGACAGCGTCCGACATGGTGACCTCCTGTACCTATCTATCGATAGATTGACAACGGCTTTGTAGCTAGGCAATCACGGACTGTCAACATCTATCTATCGATCGATCGATAGATCTTTTTTGCAGAATCAAATCTTTTGAGAGCTAACAAGTAGAAATCGTTCACTGATCCGCCTGTTGGAGATAGCCGTCCCCTTAATCGGAAGACGCCGGCCCGGCATTTTCGGAGAAGCCGTGCATCCGCAACGCCCATTGCATCACTACCACGGCGCCTTTCACGGGCTGCAGTAGAATGAGCGAAGCGATCGACGTGAAAGGCAGATAGACCGCGAGCTGCAGCCAGACGGGCGGCGAATAGTCGGTCTCAATCCACAAAGCAGTCAGCACCATGATATGGCCGACGATCACGATCACGAGGTAGGCCGGCAGATCATCGGCACGTTGCGACGTGAGATCGAGCCCGCACGCTGGACAAACGTCATCGACTTTCAAGAAAGCGCGAAACAACCTGCCCTCCCCACAGCGCGGGCAGCGGCCACGAAATCCACGCTTCATGGACGCCCAAATATCACGCTTGTCGCTGTCCACGGCCCCTTGGTTCCAAATCCTGCGGACTAAAGCCTTCGAAGCGCTGTTTACTGTGCCCATAGCCTGCCCTCTCCAGATCCACCGTTCACTGATTGAGTTTGCGAAAATTGCGCTCGACTCGCTTTCCCAGGAAATCGAGCTCGCGAGGGACAGACGTTCTATCCGAAGCGCGTCATGACCCCTCTTCATGTCACGACAGGCGAGATGTGGTCGACACTGCATGGAAGCCTCGGGAGAGGTTCTTCTTCGGGCCGTTCCGGAAGATAGATCGTGATTGTGGTCCCCTCGCCCAGGATGCTTTTGGCTTGGATGCCGCCGCCTTGCGCGACCGCAAACGCCTTAACCGATGGGAGGCCCAAGCCGGTGCCGCGTCCGGGCGCTTTGGTCGTAAAGTAGGGATCGAACGCGTCGCGAGCGATGTCGGGCGTCATACCGATGCCCGTATCCGTGACGGTGATGACGACGTACGGCCCCGTCCGAAGAGACGCCCTATCGACGAAAAGTCTAGACGTCTCTACCCTGAGTCTGCCGCCCGCCGGCATCGCATCGCGTGCATTGAGGACCAGATTCAGAAGCGCGTTCTCGAAATCCAGACTATCGCAAGAGACCGGTCGAAGATCGTCGGCCAGCGACAAGGAAACTTTGACCGACACTCCCGCGATCTGGCTGATGATCGGCCGCATCTTCTCGATTGTCGATTTCACATTGACGCCGGCAAACCTAGTATCGACGCAATCTCGACTTCGCATCAACCGCCGTCCCAACTTGGTCACTCTCTCTGCGAAAGCGACTGCGCGCTCGACATACGGAGCGGTGTCCGCCGGGCGCCCCTGCGCCAGGCAGCACTGTATCAGGTCCAACGCACTCAAAATCATTTGCATATTGTTATTCAAATCGTGCGCTATCGCGGGTATAGACTCGGAAAACGAACCGTCAGGCGCTTCTGCCGATGTCGTGAGCACGAGTGATCCTCCGTTCGCGTTAGATCGTGACTCTCGGGTGTCTGTCGCCGTCACGATGGTCTAATTCACACCCTCGCACGCGTTCAAATGCTGCGCTCGTGAATAACCGCGATTTTCCGTTAATTTCGATGCCCTCGCCCGGCACACTTCCGGCGGCGACGCGTTCGGAGAAGGTGAACACGTTCGGCCCGTTGGCTTCGCAGCCTCAGCGGCGACGGATGTCGATATCGAAGATTTCGATGTCCAGGAGCGCCGGCGCGGCCGACGTGTACTCCGAGCCGATCAATCGCGACCGGCGCAGTGTCGGGACGAGGTATCCCGAAAAATTCTGATGGGCACCAACTGATTGTGAAACGGTCGCTCCATCCAGTTCGACCGCCTCATAATCCATCCGGACCAGGAGTCCTTGCGCGTCGAAGTGAAGCGTCTGAAGAAGAGGATAGGCCATTGCGGCCCTCGGAAACTCGACACAAACGCTGCGCGTCCGCTCGATCGGATGCTCGTGCGGCTGGTCTACACAACGCAAGCCTGTCGACTGAAGAAGGTATGGCGTGGCCACGTAACTCCACACGGAGTAGCTGCAGTATTGCACGAGATCGAGGATGTCCCAGGAGATCTCCGGCGCGCGCCGTTCCCAATCTTCGAACGAACGTCGCTCAACCCGGATGATATTGCCGTTTTCGTCCTCTACGCCCACCTGGTCCGCGCGACAGAAGAATCTGTCGTCTGCCGAGTCCAGCCCTGTGATCCTCACGATCCGTTCGGAGACGTCCGCATCGACAGCGATCTCCTTCAGGGCCGCCGGCCTGAACTTTTGGCCAATCAGGTCGCCGTCGATCGTCATGTGCGCCGTGAAGCCGCTCACCTCGCGCCATTGTTCGGCGCCGCCGGCTGCCGATATCGCCAGTCGTAGCAACTCCATCTGGCCTCTCCTCTTCAGCTAACGACTGGGAACGATCCGCATTCGGCGGGTTCCGACCAGGAGCGGTCTTTCCTGCGCATCTTGGCTTCCCGGGGAGTCGCCTTCAACCGACGCACTCCGCCCTTTCGCAACTTCTCTCAACTCTTCACGACCGACCCGCGCGATCCGAGGTCCGGAACGCGTCGGTAAGCTGACGGCCTGCGAAGCAGTCCGGGGGAGATCTGATGACGTGCTAACCAGCGCGCGACGGTCGTGCCTCGACCAACAACCGTCGCGCCGCCTCTAGATCCGGCGTCCGGTGCCCGTCGGCGAAACGGTTGTAGACGTCCTGGAGCGACCGATGGTCGTACCGGCGACCCCTTTGCCTCTGAAGGTTGGCCAGACTGATCTCCGTTCGGAGCTCCCAGGCGAGCGAAGAGTGTGCCGACGACAACTCCTTGGATTTCATGAGACATTCCAACGCATCCATGTACGTCGCTTTGCGCGCTCCTAGGACGACGCCCTTCACGCGGAGGATCTCGGGAGTGTACCAGGACCCCCCACTCTCGTGGTCCTGCCTCAAGAGAGTGGTAATCAGCGCCAAGGCTTCGTCGTGGTCCCCCTCCGCGACCAGAAGCTCTGCGAGATCTGCCGCGATCGTAATAGCGAACGCCTGATGCCTTCTGATCCTGAGCTCCTTGAGGCTCTCGCGTAGGCGCTCGATGCCAGCCCGACGATCTCCCTTCGCTGCAAGCAGTTTGCCGGACAGGCCTACAGCCATCGCGCGATAAGCGATCGAAGAAAGCCTCGCGCTATGCACGCGGAGCGTTTCGACGACGTTAGCTGCGCTTTCTAGATCGCCTGCCCAGAAGAAGACCGAAGCGGGCGGAATCAACGACATGCAAAACGACATCGGATGGTCGAGCTTGCGTCCCCTTTCGATCGTTTCCCGCGCGACGGCGACGGCCCTGCCGGAGTAACCTCGAAGCCAATAGACGCGGCACAGGACCGAGACTGCGCGAGGGTCGTATCCAAACTTCCAGACCAGCGGATCCTGGAGGCTCGCGGGGCACGCGTAGGACGCTTCGCAGTGGATCTGTGCGTTCGCCTGGTCTCCGGCCAGGTGATATGCCGTCGCAAGCATCCCGGTTGCCAGCGACAGGGTTCCCGGATCTCCTAGCTTCTCGGCGACCGCCCGTGAGGACGCTGCCCTCGTCAGCGCATTGTTGAAGTTTCCGACAAGCGCCTCGAACAGATGCATACCACTCTGAAGGCGAAGCTGAACGCTTAAGTCGCCTACGACTTCGGCCAACTCGATCGCCTTCATGAAGACCGTATGCACGGCTTCGTCGCCTCCCTCCATGAACATGCGCGAAAGAGCAAGCGCCGTCCAAAGCTCCATCGCGGGACGGTCGGGCTCGACGTTTGCGCCCATGGCGGAAACCGCCCTGCCAGCCCAATCGCGGCATTCCGTCAGCAAAGACATCTCGAGAAAGAGGCGCGCAGCGCCGGCCGCGAGACGAATTCTATCGACGGATGCACCGCGCGGCGAGAAGGCGAACTCGAGAGCGCCCCGTATGTTCAGGACAATCTCTTCGCGTTCAGCGAGACACTGAGACGTGAGAGGGGGTCCCGACGCCATGCCTTCGATGCGATCGCGATAGTGATCTGCATGGCGCGCGCATATTCCGTCGGCCTCTCCGCTTTCAGCCAGGTGATGCCGCAGACGCATGCGCGTCGTGTCGAGCAACCGGTAGCGAAGACTGGGCCCCTCGGACACCACCGCGATCAGCGATTTTGCGACGAGAGCCGCTATCGACTCCAGTACGTTCTGCGCTGCGGCCTGCTGAGGATCCACAACCACTTTCTGCGCGGCTTCGATCGAAAACGGGCCCGCGAAGACCGACAAGCGCCTGAGAATCCGCCGCTCGTCCTCGGTGAGCAGTTTGTAGCTCCAGTCGATGGTAGCACTCAGTGTCCGGTGTCTCGGAATGGCGGTCCGTTTGCCCGAAAGATGCAAAGCGAGTTGTCCGCCCAGCAATTCCGCGATGCCACGGATCCCATAGGAGTCGACTCGTCCCGCGACGAGCTCCAAAGCAAGCGCGATACCGTCCAGCCGACGGCAGATGGCGCCGAGGAGCGGGACTTCGGCCTCACCGAGACTCGGCAGGGATCCGCGCGTACTGAGGCGGTCGACGAAAAGCCGCGCGGCCGGATATTCGAGCATTTTCTCCGCGCTCATGTCCGGATCGTCCGGAGGGCACTCGAGGGGCTGAAGCCGATACACGCATTCGCCTTCGGCTCTGAGCGACTCCCGACTCGTCGCCAGCAAATAGACCTCCGGGCAGTCGTGGAAGATCGCTTCGGCGAGGCTAGTCACCGATTCTGCGAGATGCTCGCAGCCGTCGAGAAGGATCAGCATTCGCTTCCGGCCCAAAGCCGCCCGAAGCGACTGTATCGGATCGCCCGGGGCGACCACCACATCGATGGCCGCCGCGACCGCGGTCACGACCCGCTGCGGATCGCCGAGCGTGCCGAAATCGATGTAGCGGATATCGTCCCCGAAACTCTCTGACAATGAATGGGCCACCGACAGTGCGACCGTTGTCTTACCAACGCCCCCGGATCCAACGACCGACACAAAGCGCTGTCCGAGCAACTGGGATGCGATCGCCCCGATCGCGTCTTCGCGACCGACGACCTTGGCCGTCAACGCCGGAATCCGGCGCGGCGATACCGGGGGATCGAGGGTCGGCGGCGCCGTGACTGCATCAGTCGCGATCTTCACTGGAGAGACGAAGCAGTATCCGCGGCCCGGCACATTTGTGACGTAGCTGTCGTCTGCATGGCCGTCGCCGAGCGCTTTGCGTAGCGCGCTGACAGTCACGCGCAGACTGCTGTCGTCCACGTGCAGGCCGGGCCATGCGCGGTTGAGCAGGTCTCGCTTCAAGACGACCTCGTGCGGCCGCTCGACGAGCGCCACGAGGATATCAAAGGCTCGACCGCCGAGCTCGATCGGCACCCCACTCCGCTCGAGCCGACGCCGGCTCGGAATCAACGTGAAGGGGCCGAACGCTACGGTTCTCGTCTCCAGGCTCTCGTCCGCTCCGTCCATCGATGCGCTGTCCCGTCGGTCGCCGCCCGACTGCGAACATGTAGATCATCGGAAAAAGGCGGCACCGCCGAATCCCGCGGAATGCCCTTGACCACTCCTAGTGGATGTCGCGTCCGTGGAGAAACTGTCTCAGCGGCGACCGAAAACCTAGCCGGACCGCAAGCAACCACCTGGGTTTACACCTTGTGGCATCGAGCTCCGCCAAGCACGTGCAATCGCGTAAAATCGCATAAAAAAGCGCAAGCACCCGGGCTGAAATCAAGAAAAAGATCGAACGATTCCAGTTGCTTGAGGCGTAACGCGACCTCGATCTGTAAGAGAAACGAACTCGATCGCCGCATTCGTTGACAAAGGCTGCACATTTTCACCCCTCTTCACGCAACGCAACGGCGGCACCTGTCATTATCGCATCCATCCGATGGCCCACGAACGAGATGGAGTGAAGAAATGACGCCGATACCGATCAACCTCGCAGGGCAACTCAAGTCGACCTTCACGAAAGTCGCGATGGCATCGACGGCTGCACTGCTGTTCGCTTGCGCGACAAGCTCGCCGGAAGCGGCCCAAGCTCGTACAAATCGTGGCCTGACCGCCTACGACGGCGCGTGGCACCTGACATTCACGACGCGCGCGGGGTCGTGCGATCCGACCTACGCGTTCGACGTAAACATCGCAAACGGTGTCATCTCGCATCCGAACCTGGTGATGTTCCACGGAACCGTGCGGACTAACGGAGCGGTGCATGCGTCGGTGACCGTGCACGACAAGTACGCGGTCGGTTCCGGGCGCATCGATCTCGTCAGCGGGCAAGGGACATGGCGTGGTCATTCCGGTTCGGCGGCGTGTTCAGGCTACTGGACGGCGCAGAAGGACTGACGTCGATTGGGCCCGTGCATCGACGTGAGGGAGCAACCGTCTGTCTCTACCTATTGATAGATTGGCGCTGGGCACTATGTCTCTTCTTCGCGCAAATAAACGATTTAGCATCGCAGCCGGGAGTTCAACGATGGCAAGCGTTAAGACAGGGATGTCCACGAACCCTCAGGTCGCACAATCTTCCGCCCTTGACGACAATATCCGAAAGCGGATCGAATCATACGATTGGCAGCAGATCTTCGCCTCGATGGACGCCGAGGGTTGGGCCATTCTGCCTGGGCTGATCACGGCGGCGGAGGCAGACTCGATGACCGCCATCTATCCAAAGGAAGACCGCTTCCGCAAACGGATCGTGATGGCCAAACACGGGTTCGGCCGCGGCGAATACAAGTATTTCGAGAATCCGCTTCCGCCCCTTGCCGCCGCGCTTCGCACCAACCTTTATCCTCACGCAGCCGAGCTGGCGAACGGATGGCTCGAGCGGTTGGGCAAGCCGCATCAATATCCAGAGAAGCTCTCCCGCTATCTCGATGCGTGCCATAAGGCCGGTCAGACAAGGCAGACAGTGAGCCTGCTCTCATACGGCGTGGACGACTACAACTGCCTGCACCAGGATGCGCACGGCGACAATTTCTTTCCGCTCCAGGTCGTCGTCCTTCTGGATGAGCCTGGCAAGGACTTCGAAGGAGGTCAGTTCATGCTGACTGAGCAGCGTCCTCGACAGCAGTCGCGCGGCATTATCGTCGAGCCCGTGAGCAAGGGTGACGGGATTATGTTCGCCGCGAACAACCGTCCCGTACGAGGCAAGAACGGCGAATATCAGGTAAAGATGCGCCACGGCGTCAACCGGCTTCGGGCCGGGCATCGGCACACGCTCGGCATCATCTTCCACGACGCGGCTTGATATGTCCGATCGATCCGCCATCGAGTGGTGCGATGCGACCTGGAATCCTGTCACGGGTTGCACCAAGATCGTCGCAGGGTGCGATAACTGCTATGCCGCTCGGTTCGCGGAGCTATTTCGCGGTGTGCCTGGCCACCCGTACGAGCCGGGATTCGATCTCACGCTCCGTCCCGAGCGGCTGAAGCAGCCGCTCGGTTGGCGACAGTCGCGCATGATCTTCGTGAACAGCATGAGCGACCTCTTTCACAAGGACGTCCCGGACGAATACATCGATCGCGTCTTCGAAACCATGGAAGCCGCCGATTGGCATCGCTTCCAGGTCCTCACTAAGCGCAGTTCGCTGATGCGGGATTACCTTCGGCGCCGTTATGCGACGCGAACGCCGCCCGCACACATCTGGATGGGCGTCTCGGTCGAGGACAAGAAGTCCAGGGTCCGGGTCCGGCATCTGCAGGCCGCGCCGGCGGGCGTCCGATTCCTATCGATCGAGCCCCTGCTCCGCCCATTGGGCAAGATCGACCTCACCGGCATCCATTGGGTGCTGCTGGGCGGCGAAAGCGGTCCGCGCGCGCGCCCGATGGACGCCGACTGGGTGCGCGAGGTCCGCGACCAGTGTATCGAGAATTCGGTTGCCTTCAACTTCAAGCGCTGGGGCGGGTTGCGGCCGAAGGCCCGCGGCCGGCTGCTCGACGGCCGCGAGTGGAACGAGTTTCCGAGCAGACCGGCAGCGTCGGCACCTGCAGAAGCGGCGTGACGGGCCCTACTACGCTCAGCCCTTTTTGGGATTGCAGGCGAACTCAATGCGAATGCCGCCGGGCTTCGACATCAGTTCTGGAGCGAACTCGACCTTGACGCCCGGCCACGCCGCGACGCGATCGAACAAGGCTTGGAGATCGGTCATATTCAGCACCTTAATTGCGATGTGGTGAAGACCGAGGTTGCTTTTGCGGTCGAACCGCGCACATTCGTCCGGATTCTGCACCTGCCATAGCGTCAACACTACGTGCCCATCCGACACGAATGCCGCCGGATAGTTCGGATTTCCGCCTACGACAGCCCAACCGAGACAATCGCAAAAGAATCTTTTGGTCGTCTCGAGATCGAGGACGGTGAGGCCAACGTGATCGATGCCGCCCGTCAGTTTTTCAGCCACTGCTGCCATAGTCCATTTTCTCCGTTCGAGATCTAGTGCTCACATCACATAGAACAGCTCGCCAGCAGAATTAATAGCCACCGCGTGAAATGGACTACTACGAATAACGATCGAGCCGCGAAGACCTTGATTGTTACAAATTTCGAAATGATGTGTTGCCACGAATACCGATTAACGTCGGCTGGAACGACAACTATGGTGAAACCGTAGAGTCGTCGAGGAGGCGTGAGATGAGCGACAGGCGCCTGATGAGAAAGCTAGATACGTGGCACGCCGGCGAGAAGGCGATCCAGGAGAAAGCCGGCGTCGCCGAACGCATGGAAGTCACGGGGCAGCGGATCGTCCGCGACTACATGCCCGATCAGCATCGCGAGTTCTACGCGCAACTGCCGTTCATTGTCGCCGGAAGCGTGGACCGCAACGACGATGCGTGGGCTACCCTGTTAGCGGGCAACCCTGGGTTCGTTTCTTCCCCGACGGACCAGACGCTCGAGATCGATGCTACACCCGACCCGAACGATCCGGGTAGCGACGGCATACGCGACGGCAACGCCATCGGCCTCCTCGGAATCGAACTGCATACGCGCAGACGCAACCGCGTAAACGGCACTCTGCGTCCCTCGCCCGATCGATTGCTTCACTTCGACGTCGACCAAAGCTTCGGCAACTGTCCGAAATTCATTCAACTGCGGGAATTCAGGTTCGACCGCGACCCTCTTGTGCGCGCCACTGGTGCAATCGAGGAAAGCACCGAGCTCGATCGTGACGCTCGCATAACGATAGTCGGCGCCGACACGTTTTTCGTGGCCTCCTACGCCGACCGGGAGAACCGCCGTGAGGTCGACGTCTCGCACCGCGGCGGCAAGGCTGGCTTCGTCCGCGTCGACCCTGATGGCACCCTCACGATCCCAGATTTCGCTGGCAACTTGTTCTTCGCCACGCTCGGCAACATCCTGCTGAACGGCAAGGCCGGCTTGGCTTTCGTCGACTTCGAAACCGGTGACCTTCTCCAGATGACCGGAGACGCGAAGGTGATCCTCGACTCGCCTGAGATCGCGTCGTTTCAGGGCGCCGAGCGACTGTGGACCTTCCGCGCCCGCCGGGTCATTCGACGACGGGGCGCACTGCCGCTGCGCTGGTCGTTCCGTGCGGACGGCTGGTCGCCGAGCTCCCTGAGGACGGGGGCATGGGCGCGTGCATGAAGGTGAAGTCGCGTGCTCAGGCAGAACTGGACTGTTTTCGGGCACTCCGTTTGCGCGCGCCGCCGACTTCTTCCTCCTGGGTGCCGTGGCCTGGGCGGAACGACCGCAGCGTCACCGAATACCTAAGGACATCCATCGGGGCGATGCTGTGTTGCCAGACGTTACGTACCTTCCCGTGAAGCAGATATGCCGACCGGGGCTCGATATGCGCGGACATGCGCTCCCAGTCGTCTCCATTCCGCTTCCGCAGGCGCAGCGCACAAGGCGCGAGGAATGAAATCCCGACGATGTCCTCGTACATCGGACGGTCCCGATGCCAACCGATGCCGGCGCCGGCCGCATACTCGGTCACCATGATCTGCTCAAAGCCGGCCGCGGGTGTGCCGCTGATATCGCCGGCGATCTCCATGAGAGGCTTCAGATAATCCGGAATGCGGGCGTCCTCGCGGGCTTCCTGGCCGGCGAAGACATAACGATGCCCGAACGTATAGATCCGCCGATTGCCCTTGTAGCCATGAAACTCGAACGGCTTCAGATCGAGCTTCTCGAAGCGCGCCACGAGATCTCTCTCCTGCGTATCCGAGATAACATCAGACAGGTATCGGAAGCCGGAGGGAAGCTCCGGCTCTCCGAAAAGGTCCTTCATGCCGTCGATGTCGGCCGATTTCTTGGTTGCGCTACGAGCCACCGTCCGGACGTCTCCCTACTCCGCCGCGGCGAATACGCCGTCCTTTGCGCCGGCTGG
Organism: Bradyrhizobium erythrophlei; assembly: GCA_900129675.1. GTDB lineage: Bacteria > Pseudomonadota > Alphaproteobacteria > Rhizobiales > Xanthobacteraceae > Bradyrhizobium > Bradyrhizobium erythrophlei_A. Next base: position 8,611,206 of record FSRD01000001.1, read on the forward strand.
CACGGCGGTACCCTCAGCCTCCGCAGCGGGTTGAGCCGCCGGCGTCCGGACGAGAGCCCACGCCAACCCCGCAGAGACCAAAGCCACCACGGCGCCTGTTGCGAAGGTTGCGCCGAACCCGAGAGCGACGCTCCCGTTCACCGCATGCTCCAGGACGGTCCGGACGTCGCCTGGGAAAGCCGACAGGGCTCCTTGCGCGTCTCCGCCGACGATACGCAGGTTTAGATCGTGCCAGTCGATAGCCTGGTCGGCGTCCACTTGGGAGCCGTGCTGGCGCAGATGGCTCTCCGCGACAGCGGCGAGGATGGCACCCAGCCCGGCCAAGCCGAACGTGATCCCGATGAAGCGCGTGGTGCCGGCCATGCCCGAAGCCATGCCCGCCCGTTCGGGCGGCATCGAGCTGATCTGCGCCTTGGTCGTTTCGCTGTTCATGACTCCCACCGCGACGCCGATGATCGCCATGCCCACCGCAACCGGCCAGTATCCGGTACCTCCTAAGACAGCGGCGGCCACGACGGCGTCGCCGAGGCCGATCGTCAGTAGTCCGAAGGTCAACATTGTCCGGCTGGAATGACGGGCAGACAGCTTTCCGCCGATCGTCGGACCGGCGAACATCGGCAACGCGAAGGCTACCATCGCGATGCCAGCACCTGCCGGCGTCTGACCGAAGGCGTCCTGCAGGTAGATCGGCAGGAGTGTCATCATCACCTGGCCGGCCGCCGCATAGCCGATCATCGATGCCACAGCGCCGACGACCGTAGGATTCCTGAAGATAGCTAGATCAATCATCGGCCGCGGATGCAGCGTCTCGGCGTAGCAGAAAGCCGCAAGGAGGACCGCGCCTAAAATCAGCTTGATCGCCGTGGATTGGCTCTCCCAACCCACACGGTTGGCCTCGATCAGCGCCCAGACAATACAGAAGAAGCCCGCACCGAATAGAAAGATGCCTGGAATGTCGAGACGAACGGCCATCGGGTCACGGGATTCATCGACCGACGCCACGACGGTCGCGATCAGCAACGCGCCTATCGGAAGGTTGATGTAGAATGCCCATCGCCAGCCAAGATAGGACGTCAAGAATCCACCAAGGATCGGCCCCAACGACGGTGCGATGCCCATGACCGTGGCCCAAATCGCGTAGACACGCGCCCGATGCTTCGGTTCGAAGCCGTGCGCGATCACCGACAGCGAAGAGCTCAATTGGAGCGCACCACCTACGGCCTGTAGCGCTCGCGCCAGGTTGAGCACGAGCAGGTTCGGCGCGAAGCCGCAGAGCAAGGAAGCGAACGTGAAGATCGACAGGCCCAGAAGCAGCATTTTCCGACGCCCTAGACGGTCGGCCAAGGCGCCTGCGGGCATCAAAAGTGAAGCAAACGGGAGGATGTAGGCGCTGACGACCCACTCCACATCTACGAACTCGCCATGCAGGTCTCGCGCGATGGCAGGAAGAGCGACCGCGACGATGTTCGTATCCAACATAATCATGAACGGCGCGCCTGCGCAGCACAGCAGCATCGCCAGCTTGCGCGTCGTCAGCCAGTTTTCCGGGCCACGCCCCGTCGCAGCGCCAGCGGCGCCAACGCTTGTGATGGCCACGACGCACCTCCCATTCCCTATTCGACTTCAGTTATCTATCAGTAGATAGATCGATAGATGGAGAGTCAACCCGTTGCCCCGGCGAAAAGCACGATCCATCGTCATCTCGACGACCGGATCCTACTGAGGCGACCGCGTGCGCTCGCGTTAAAAGTTGTGATTTCGTAGAAACTTAAAGGCATACTCGGACTCAGCGGCCCTCATTGAGAGGCAGGATTCACGAAATCGAGAGCTCACGCAGCGCGACCAACATCCTCCCGGAACAGCCTACGCGCCGCCAAGTATGGCTTCCAACCGATCGATTAGCTCACTTTGTGCGGAGAGGATTTTCGTTCTCGCCGCTTTCAATTCGAACCACTCGGCGCGATCGACCTCCGGGAAGGACTGGACGCGACCGCCCCTCGGTGGCCATTCGAGCTCGAACGTGTTACTCTCCAGGCGTGCGGTATCGAAATCGGATTGTCCGTAGAACGCACTGACGCGCTTCCCGCCCTGCTGCTGCACATCGCCCAATGTCTCCAAGGACCCGATCGTCGCCGCCGGGCCAAGTTCCTCTGCAAATTCGCGACGGGCGGCCTGCTCTGGATCCTCCGATCCGTCAATTTCCCCCTTGGGTATCGACCAAGCGCCATCGTCTTTCTTGCGCCAGAAGGGACCGCCCGGATGTACCAAGAGAACCTCAAGGCCATTCCTCCGCCGGTAGGCCAAGATGCCAGCGCTCAGGTTGGATCTCTTGAGCTTTTTCACGCTTCACCCGAGAGTTTGTGGAACTACAATCATTCGGCCGACCGCTGTTCTCGACCGAGATATTTACAATACGTCGCGACCGGCTACGATCGACGGACGAACCCTAACCAGTCTATCCCATGCTTCTTCCAAAATCGCGGCCAGCTATCGTCTACAAGTACGGTAGCGCGACCAGAGTCGCGCAAATCGTCAGAGATCTGACGTTCTTCTTCGCACCGGCGGCCGCGCAGAACGATCTATACGAATTTCGGGCTCTATCCCTTTTCACGGAAAATGAAGACACGCCATTCCGAGTGACGGCAAAGGGCCTTGTCGCCGACGGTAGCGTGCGCAGCTTCGAGGAAGGCCTTGAGATGGCGAAAATGCTCGACGCACAGGACGTCCGTCCGACCTACGAATTCGTCATGAGGCAAGTGAACGAGGAACTTGCACGAGCCAAGGCCCATTCCGGCTGACATGTTTCAGTTCTCACGCGAATAACCAAAGGATGTGGGGCACTTACGGCGACAATCACGCCGGCGCGCTCATCCATTTCAGCGCAGACAAAGCCCTCTCCCGGTTCGCTTCACACCTATCGCCGGTCATTTATACGGCGGCCAAGCTGCCATTCTGCCCCTCGCATCTCGTCACCGAGCAAATGCAGGTCGACCAACTCATCATGGCAGCCGCGTTCTGCGTTAAAAGCATAGACTGGCGCGACGAACACGAGTGGCGGCTCCTTCTCCTTGCCGATACTGAGCAACCAACGGAAGCACGCATCGTGAAACTCGAGCGTGAGGCGATCGCGCGCGTGATATTGGGGCCCCGGATCGGCGAAGAGAGCGAACGCGCAATCCGCGATGCGGCGGCTACTCATTCGCCCGAAATACCGGTACTGAAACGGCGCATCCATCCCGAGCTCGCGTACGAAGAGCTTGTCGGCTTTGAAGAGATCCACAGCTTCGAGCAGTTCAGGTACTGGTTCGACCGCTTGAGCAGAGCCCGGCCGCCGGACGATGCAGGGTTTTCGGCTTAAGAAGGGCCTTTGTTGCGCTCTAGAGTAGCGGCAATTGATCGCCTGGCGCCGGTGGCACCTTGAAGAGATCCGTCCTCAACAACCCGATCTTTCGGTCTAGACCATACCGACGCCGCGCCTTTCGGAAACGTTCGATCAGAATGTCTGCAACCGGGCCTTCGCCCACCATACGGAAACCGAAACGGGCATCGTTCTCGCGACCGCCGCGCATCTGCCGGACCAGCGACATGACGCGCTCGGCACGGTCTGGACGCTCGGACGCAAGCCACTGCTTGAAGAGGTCCTTCAATTCGTGCGAGAGCCGCAGCATCGAATAGTGCGCGTACCGGGCCCCCGCCTCCGCCGCACTTTCGACGATGCGCTCGATTTCGTGGCATGTGAGGCCGGGCACGACCGGCGCCACGCTGACGATGGTCGGAATACCCGCCTGGCTGAGTTCGCGGATCGCGTCGAGGCGGCGCTGCGGGGTGGACGCGCGGGGCTCCATCGCTCGGGCGAGCGTCCGATCGAGCGTAGTGATCGAGATGACGACGACCGCGAGCCTCTTTTCGCCCATCGGGGCCAGGATATCGATGTCTCGGGTGACCAGGTGATTTTTGGTTGTGATGCCGAGGGGATGTTGGAATTCGTGCAGAACCTTGAGGATCTCGCGCGTAACCTGCAGCTTTTTCTCGATCGGCTGGTAGCAATCCGTGTTAGCCCCCAACTGCATCCGCTGCGGGACGTAACCCGGTTTCGCCAACTCTTTCCGCAGCAGCACTGCGGCCTCGGGCTTGAAGAAAAGCTTGGTTTCGAAATCCAGACCGGGCGACAGGCCTAGATAGGCGTGCGTCGGCCGCGCCAAGCAATAGATGCACCCGTGTTCGCATCCGCGATACGGATTTACCGATCGATCGAAGCCGATATCCGGGCTTTCATTTCTGGAAATGATGACCTTGGCAGTCTCGGCGGTCACTGTCGTTTCGACGCGGCCTGCCCGATCGTCTTCGAGGTCAGACCAACCGTCATCGAATTCTTCTAGGCTTCGCTGCTCGAAGCGCCCGGATGCATTGGAGCGAGACGAGCGACCATGCGCAAGCACACCGTGGCGGTCTACCGCATCGCTTTTGCCGCTTCGTTCTGCCATCCTGATTCCGACGCCCGCTCCGGCAGCCAATACGAGGCTAGGAGGCGCATCCCTCGGGCTTAAATACCCGCCTCGTTGATGCCGGAAATTTGCCCAGCTTGTCCGCGGGCCGGATCGGGCGGACCTGGAAGGCTCCGCCGCAGTTCGGACAACGTTCACCGAGCTTCGTCGTTGAACACTCGGTGCAGAACGTGCACTCGAAGCTGCCGATAAGCGCGTCTCGAACCGGACGTGCCCGATTAAGGCATCCGGCTCTCCGACTGGTTTCACCGTGAGGCACACGGAGAGCAAACTGACCGCACGCGGCTTCGGCGCGGTGAGTAACTCTCCTTCGCCCCTCGACACATCAATCTCCGGCGGCGCCTGTCATTGATGGTGTTTGCAGGCTCATCGCCAATCACCACGACCTCGCCATCTTCGAAAGCGCACCAGAAGTCAGGGCCCTTTCCTCAGCCAGCATCTGTCGCGTTGGGCGGCAAATCCTTGTTGCAGCACTCGCAATTCGGCCGAAGTTCGAGCATCGCAGGTCCTCCGAGACTTTTCTGATTGGAGACTAAGACAGCGACGCCCGCATCGCGACACGAATTTTTATCCGCCAAGCGATGCGGCCGAACTCGATGCTTGGTGCGAAACGTGGTTTCGCACCAGATCCGTAGTCGCGCGATCAAACGCCTCGAGGTCCCCGAGCGCCGCAGAAACCACCATGGCGCCGGTAATCGTCGCCAGGAGTTCGGCAGCCTCGTTCTCGGACAGACCCCTACCGGTCAGCTTGTCGAGGCACATCTTGAAGAACCGCTGCACCTCCACACCGACTTCCTCTGGCAGATCCAGCGACCCTGCACCAAGCACCGTAATCGGGCACATGCGGTTCGCCGAATGCACCGTTTTCCGGAATGAGCTCGACAGTACGTCGTAAGGATCCGCTCCCAACGCCAGTTCCTCGTCGATCGCCTCGCCGAGACGGTCGGTATATCGACGCACCACCGCCGCTGCGAGTTTTTCCTTCGTCGGGAAGTGATAATGCACGCTCGAACTCTTCACCCCGACGTCTTCGGCGATCTCGCGGAAGCTAAAACCGTTGAAGCCGCCGCTGCGCATACGCCGCTCGGCCGCATCCATAACCGCATTCGCAACATCGTTCATGACATCGCTCCATGATCTATCTGTTGGTAGATAGATACGCTCGGTCTAGGGCAAATGCAATGACTTTGTCTACCTTCCGATAGATAAAACGAGGGTTCCCGTCGATCTGCGCTCGGCGGGGAACCGCGGTCTCTCGTCCATCGTCGCGCGCGCCACAAATCTGACCCAGCAGAGCCGGCTCGAACTCGCAGTTTCCCAACGCCAGGGCTGCATCCAATTTCACACCTTTTTACGAGGCCATCAGGCGTTGCGCTGGTAGGCTTTAGCGCAAGCAGGAATACCTTGAATCGTTCGGCCAACGACCCTGACCGCAAGACGGCCCGATCCGTCTCGTCAAACGAAGATCGCTGGTTTCTTTCTACCTATCGATAGATAAACATTAACTTTCGAGAGCAGCAGGGCATATTACTATCTATCAGTAGATAGTCACAACGGGAGATGGACATGGACCAGAACGCCAAGGCAAAAAAGTTTACGAATCTCCACGTAAAGGGGGCGCCGCTCATCCTCTATAACGCTTGGGATGCCGGCAGCGCCAAGGCCGTTGTCCAGGCTGGCGCCAAGGCTATCGCGACGAGCAGTTGGGCCGTAGCGGATGCGCAGGGCTATGACGACGGCGAGAAGCTCCCGAAGGCGCTGGTCGAGGAGATTATGGCCGGCATCGTCGAAGCGGTGCCAGTTCCTGTGACCGTCGACTTCGAAGGGGGCTACAGCGACGACGACCACGAACTGGCTAAGAACGTCGCCAAACTCCTCCACGTCGGCGTCATCGGTATCAATTTCGAAGATCGCATCGTCCAGGGGACCGGCCTCTACAAGATGGATCGGCAGGCCAAGCGTATCGCCGCGATCCGGAAGGCGGCGCAGGGTAAGGGCGTGGACCTCTTCATCAACGCACGTACCGATCTCTTCCTGGGTAGCAAGGGGGATCCCGCGAAATACGTGGGTGAAGCGATCGAGCGGGCGAAAGCCTATGCGGACGCTGGGGCGTCCGGATTCTTCATCCCCGGCCTGCTGAAGGAGACGCTGATCGAGCAGATCGTGGAGAACGTCGCCCTGCCCGTCAACGTGATGTACATGGAAGGTGTGCCCTCCAACGCCCGGCTGGCCAAGCTCGGGGTTTCGCGCGTCAGCTACGGCGCCGAGCCTTACTCGCGCGCAATGGAGGCAGTCCTGAAAGACGCGACGAAAGTCCTTTCGTAGGGGACAGTTCGCCGATCTGCGATCGCCTCCAGACACCCGAGCGGACCTGGTTGCGCCTACCGCTCTGGATCCGGAGGCAGCCTCGTATCTCGGCTGGGAGGTTCGCTATGACGTCGGCAGTCGGCACGCAGCAAAAATCGGCTCGACCACGAGGCCGTCCGAGGAACTTAGATTCCGCGGTGATGCCGAGTACGATCCGCGCCTGTTTCGCCAGGAAGGGATTTTCAGGCACCTCGATCGAGGATTTGTCCGAAGCCACCGGGCTGGGCACACCCAGCCTGTACAACGCTTTCGGCGACAAACGGCAGATGTTCCTGAAGTCGCTCGATCTCGAGTACGAAGACGTCGTCTCGAGGCTGCGAAGCGTGACGACGGAAGCGCCCTTGGCCGATCGACTGCGAGCCTACCTAGAGGCGGCGACGGTCGGATACCGCGAGTACGACCCAATCCCAGGCATCGCGTTCGGAGCGGCGCTGGCGGATACCTCCGACGATCCCGAAGTGGCACGGCGCGTCCGGGATTTCTCGACGGAACTCGAGCTTGTCGCCGCTGACGTATTGGGCCCGGATGCCCCATCTTCGTCGGCGGGACTGCTTTCGACTCTAGCGACTGGCCTTTGCTTGCGGTTGCGATCCTGCGCTTCGTCGCTCGGGAGTCTGGAGCACGCGGCGTCTTCGCTTCTCGCATTGACCAAAACAGTGGATGCTACTGGCGACGCTCGTCGGACATCGGTCGGGGCCGCTGCGTGAAGCCCATGGAGGAAGAATGCGCGCTAGGAAGCCGCACGACGAGAGCCCCGGGCGGCCGACCTTCGAGCGTCGACGCTTGCACGCGGGCTACTACGCTTGGCAGTCGCCGACGCCTTCAGCCGTTCGGTGGTCGCGCGGTCGTACAGGGCCTTGTCGTCGATGGCGTTGGCGACGACCAGGGCGCCCGTTATGGTCGCCAGGAATTCTGCCGCCTCCTTCTGAGAGAGCCCCTCCTTGACAAGCTTGTCGAGGCACATCCGGAAGAACCGCTGCACCTCCGTCGCGACTTCCGTCGGCAGATCGCCGGACGCGGCCCCCATCACCGTCGCAGGGCACATCCGGACGTCGGAATGCAGGGTGCCGCGGAAAGCCTTCGTCCATACCTTGATGGGATCCGGGTCAGATTCGAGCTGCTTGTCGATGCGCTCGGAGACGAAGTCCGTGTACCGATGGATGACCGCAGCCGCGAGCGCTTCCTTGGTCGGGAAGTAGTAGTGGACGCTGGAGCTCTTGACGCCCACATCGGCCGCGACCTCCCGGAAGCTGAAACCACTAAAGCCGCCCGCCCGGATCCGCCGTTCGGCCGAATCGACGATGGCATTCAAGACGTCGCTCATGAAGAGCTCCTGTTTTCTACCTCTCGGAAGATAGGGCCTAGCCGTCCTTTTAACAACGCCGTTTGCCTGCCGACCGCCAGGCACCCTTAAGAAGGGGTTCCTAATCCGCAATTTGTGAAGGAAAACAAGCGATGAGCGCCGAAAATTACGTCCCGCCCAAGGTCTGGAGTTTCGAAAAGGCGAACGGGGGCACCTTCGCAGGCATCAACAAGCCGACCGCCGGCGCGACTCACGGGAAGGAGCTTGCCAAGGGACGGCATCCGATGCAGCTCTACTCGCAAGGGACCTGGAACGGCATCAAGGTCACCGTGATGCTCGAGGATGGAAGCGGCCTGCGGACGCCCATCCGTAGGAGCCGCCGTAGACGAACTGATTGCCGAAAGTCTTGCGGACCCGATCGAGCTCTCGCGCCGCAAGATCGAGAGCCTCATCCCAAGGGACTTCGACGAACGGCTCGGCGCCCTGGGCGTTGAGGGACTTCCGTGGACCGTGGCGCAGCCATCCTTGTCGAATCGCTGGCCGCTTGATTCTAAGCGGCCCCTGTACGGTGGATACCAAAGATTCGCCGATCGGAGACGGATGCGGGTCGCCCTCCCATGGCTCGACTTTCGTCAGCCGCCCGGCACGCTTCGTGACGTAGTGTGTTCCCCAGTGGGTCGCCATAAGCGCGCGATCTTCGGATGATCCCATTCTACACGCGATCTCGATACTGTTTGCGGCGGATTGCCATCGCCGAACCGTGCGTCCACCGCCGTTTCAACGGGCCGACCCAATGCAACAGAATCGCCGTTTGCGCGGAACTTGAATAGAGGTCTGAAACCGAAAGCGCTCATCGGCCGAACCGAACCTCGGAAACCGGGACCGCCGTCAACAATAAGATCGTGGTAGAAACTATTCCCGATATCTGGATTCTTTGCGCTCCTGCAATCAGAGCCGCCCATCCCAAGCGGCGTGGGAGCGGCTTTTGACGACCAAAGATACCAATGGCGCGGAATGGATCACGTTCGGACCCTACGTCCTGTTTCCCGGACCACGCGCGCTCAAGCGCGACGGAAAGTCTGTCCGGATCAGAGACAAGCCTCTCGATTTGTTGATCGCTCTCGTCGAATCCCCAGGCGACATACTGTCCGCTTCGGAACTCGCCGAGCGCGTGTGGCGACGCGAATGGGTCGAAGAGAGCACCGTTCGCGCGACCGTGTATGCTCTGCGACGATTGCTCGGCCGGACGTCCGAGGGCGAAGATTACGTCCGTAATACCGTCGGCCGCGGCTACGGCTTCTCCGACTCCATCCGCATCGAACGTTCGGCCCCCGATCCAAAGGTGGATCGCCAGTCCGCAGCGCCTGCAACAGTTCGGGCGCCAGGCAGACTACCTCCTTTGCTCAAGCCCGTGATCGGTCGCGAGCGCGAGATTCTCAAGGTCATCGACCTGCTCGGCAGGAATCGCCTCGTCACGATCACGGGGCTCGGAGGCATCGGCAAGACCACGGTCGCGATTTCGTCCGCGTCACGGCTCCTCGAAACGGAGCCGGAGGCCTGCTTCGTGGACCTCGCGCTCGTGAAGGAAGAGAGACTGGTGCCGGCATCCGTCGCTGGCGCCCTCGGATCGGAGCGTCCCGCCGAGTGCCCGTCGTCCTACGTACTCGGTCGGCTGTCCGATCGGAGATTGCTGCTCGTATTCGACAATTGCGAGCAGGTGGCCGACATGGCCGCCGCGTTCGCGGAAGCAATCCTTCGCGAGGCGCCGCATGTGAAGATGATCGTGACCAGTCGCGAACCGTTGAGGGCAGACGGAGAAGTCGTCTTCAGACTCGACGGCCTGACCTATCCTCCTCAAGACACGGACATCCGTGCTGAGGATGCGCTCGCCTTCTCTGCCGTCCAATTGTTCGTCGACCGCGCTTCCGCAGCCTCCCCTGAGTTCGTCTTGACCGATGCGTTGGCTCCGATGGTCGCTCGCATCTGCAGACGCCTCGACGGCATCGCTCTCGCGGTCCAACTGGCAGCGAACCGTGTCCCGTCGTTCGGAGTCCGAGGAGTCGAGGCGAGATTGGACGACCGCTTCCGCCTCCTCGGCAACGGCCAGCGGACGGCCGCACCCAGACACCAGACGCTCGAAGGAGCCCTCGATTGGAGCTACGAGCTGCTGACGCCTCCGGAGAGTGCGTTGTTTACCCGGCTGGCGACGTTCCACGACACGTTTACGATCGCAGCGGCAGCCGAGGTCGCGGGCCTTCCCCCGATCGGCAAGTCGGATATCGAAGCGCTTCTCGCGAAGCTGGTTGAGAAATCGCTCGTCGTTTTCGTCGGGGACACGCCGATCCCGACCTATCGTATGCTCGAGACGGTCCGGGCATATGCCCGGGAGCGTCTTAGGACAGCCGGCGAGGACGCAGCCGTGGTCGAGCGTCATGCTTGTCTCGCCTCCGAGAGTTCCGAATGACGTGGCCGTCCGCCCGGTTTCCCGCAAAACCAAACAGGATTTCACCGAAAGTCACACCGATAAACGTGCCTTTCGGGCGCGCTCCCCCGATCCTTTCGTCGGTGCTGGGCGCGGCGGCTGACGCCGCGCTGCGTGCAATGACCGGACACGAGCCGAGCGAACGAAGCGAAGGAAAACCACATGACAAAACTGCTCTTCATCAAGGCATCGCCGCGAAACGCTGGGTCCAAGAGCAATGCGTTGGCGGAGGCCTACTTGGACGTCCTGAAGCAGCGTCAATCGGACCTCGCGATCGATGTCCTCGACCTGGCGAAGGACCGGATCCCTGAATTCGATGGCAACAAAGTAGCGGCTAAAATGGCCATCCTCGCCGGCGAAGGTCCGACTGGAGCCGCAAAAACGGCCTGGGACGAAATCACGGAAGTCGCTAACCGTTTCATTGCGGCCGACCGCTACCTGATCGCTACTCCGATGTGGAATGGCGGAATTCCGTACCGTCTGAAGCAGTACATCGACGTCATCCATCAGCCCGGATTGCTGTGGGGCCTTGACCCGAAGACGGGCTATTTCGGACTTCTCAAGGATAAGAAAGCGGTGCTGGCGTTGACCGCCGGCGCCTATGCACTCACGCAGCCGGCGCCTGCGTTCGGAATCGACCACCAGTCCACGTATCTGAAGGATTGGCTGAATCAAGCGGGCGTAGTGGACATCAAGGAGATCCGGTTCCAGCCGTCGCTCCTGACTGCCGATCCCGAGGGCGACTTCAAGGCGGCGGCGGCTAAAGCCCAGGAACTGGCCAGTCAGTCGTAACCACTCTCACGGTGACCGCAGTCGGCCTCGACCCGATCTCCAGCGCCGGGACCTTGCGCGCATGGCGCAAGGTTTGAGACCGGTCGGGCCGCTATCCCCAGCCCGCGAAGGAAGGATACTATGGATTCTGAAGCAAGCGCGAACAGGCCAGTTGCGATTGACGGCAAAACGAATATGTTGTCGTCATACCGACTAGGGTCTCTCAAGCTTCCCAATCGCTTCGTGATGTCACCGATGACGCGGGCCAGGACGACAGATCCCGACCGCGTGCCGATTCCGATCGAGGCCGAATACTACGTCCAGCGCGCGACCGCGGGCCTTAACATTACGGGCGGCACTTTCATCAGTCCGCAGGCGATCGGCGGCATCAACATCGCCGGTATCTATACCGAGGCGCAAGTCGACGGCTGGCGGAAGATCACCGACGCCGTCCATAAGGCCGGAGGACGAATCTTTCTTCAGATCGTCCACAGTGCGTCGGTTACTCACCCCTCGTTGCTGGGCGGCGAGACACCCGTGGCTCCGTCGGCCGTCAATTCGAACCAGAAAGTCATGACCAAGGGCGGTCTGGTCGACACTGTTCTTCCCCGTGCGCTCACGATCACCGAAATCCATGCGATCGTCGAGGACTTCGGCAAGGCGGCGGCGAACGCGAGAAAAGCCGGTTTCGACGGCGTCGAGCTCCACGGCGGCAACATCTTTCTGGTCCCGCAATTCCTCAACACCGTCACCAATCGCCGAACGGACGAATACGGCGGCACTCCGGAAAAGCGCGCGAGGGCGGTCATCGAGATCATCACGGCGATGGGAAAGGCATGGGAGAACGGCCGTATTGGCGTGAAACTCAGCCCGGAGATTTCCGGCGCCGGCGGCTACTCGGCCACGGACCACGTCATCGCTTGGCTGAATGACTACAAACCCGCATATCTGCATCTGCGGCGCGGATTTGACGCCAGCGACAAGCCGATCGAACTGATGAGGGAGCACACGTTCGATCACTTTCGCGACCTGTTCAAAGGTACGCTGATTGGCAACGGCGGCTTCGATCTCGTGACCGCCAACCAGCACGTTGAACGCGGCAACGTGGATCTGGTCTCGTTCGCGAAGTACTACGTAGCCAATCCAGACTTGGTCGCACGCTTCGAACACAACCGATCACTGGCACTGCCGGACCGCGCAACCTACTACACGACCGGACCAAAGGGTTACACGGACTATCCGGCCCTCTCCGAAAAAAGCTGAGGAATGAAAAACAGTCGTGTCTGCCCAGGACCCAAAGCAAATGCGATTGGAACGGGCTGCCCGCGACCTTTTCCCAACCCCAACAAAGAAAAACGACATGTCAAAAAAACTGGAAGGTAAGACAGCACTTGTCACCGGCGGTTCGCGCGGTATCGGCGCTGCCATCGCCAAACGATTGGCTGCCGATGGCGCCAAGGTGGCCATCACCTACGCGAAAGGCGCGGACGCGGCCGCCACTGTCGTCAAGGCGATTGAAAGCGCCGGCGGCACAGCCATCGCGATTCAGGCAGACGCCACGAACCCTAAGGCTGTGCAGGCCGCAGTCGAGAAGACCGTGAGCGCGCTCGGCAAGCTCGATGTGCTCGTGAACAACGCCGGCACCGGGATCCCCAAGAAGTTTGAGGAGGCCACGCTGGAGGAGCTAGATCAGGTGATCAACCTTAATATACGCGGCGTGTTCGTCGCCACGCAGGCCGCACTGAAGCAGATGAACAACAACGGCCGCATCATCTCGATCGGCTCTTGCGTGGGCGAGCGTGTGATGACTCCGGGATTGGTGCCGTACTCCGCAACGAAAAGTGCGATACGGATGTTCACGCAAGGGCTTTCGCGCGAAGTCGGCGATCGCGGCATCACCGTGAACAACGTACAGCCCGGCCCGATCGACACTGACCTTAACCCGGCCTCTAGTGACTCGGCGACTCAGCAAAAAGCTATGACGGCGCTAAACCGCTACGGCAAGGTGGAGGAAGTTGCGGCGCTAGTCGCGTTTGTAGCCAGCCCTGAGGCAGCCTACATCACTGGCGCGAACCTTACGATTGATGGCGGCACCAACGCCTGATTGATGCTTCATCAGGGGGGCCGCCTGGATCACGAGGGCCCCGCCAGGCCCCTTCTCGAAAACCGGACATCGAGATCCTCGGTCGCGATGTTGGGCCACACTACGCGTAAGCAGCCGTTAGGCAGAATGTGTGATCAGCCAGTTGGCCGACGATCTGCTTGCGAATGCGGGTTGCGCGGGAACAATTGACGAGATCCTTGGAGGGGCAAGGCATCCGACACGACATCCTGAAAAAGCGTATCACGGCCGACATGGCCCGGGCAGCTCCGACTCGGCCGCGCCACTACAGATTCGAAGATCGACTTCTCATCCGCCAAAAGTGAATCGGCCACTGTGTCCTCGGATCAGCCGGCTTGGCCCGATCGATCAATCCGGCCGAAGAGCCGTGTCCGACCGTACTTTCGAAACTTCCATGGGCGCCACTGACGCAGCGGCGCCACCCCAACTATTCCGTACGTAGGTGAGAACAGCGGCCACTTCGGCGTCGTCCAACTGCTTCCCGTAGGATGGCATGCCCGGCCCCGTTTCTTGGCTCCGCGTCTGCACGCTTCTTGCGCCTCGGAGGATCAAGCGTATCGACGTCGTCGGGTCATCCGATCGAACCATCGACGAGTCCGAGATCGAGGGGAAGAGCTCGTTCGCGCCCTTGCCTTCCAGGCCGTGACACGCCGAGCATTGATCACGGTAGATCGCGGCGCCGGCGACCATCGCGGGGTCGTCGGCCGGCAGCGCGGAAGGCGCCTGGCTTCTTCCGGGCAGCGACTTCAGGTAAGCCGCGATCGCCGCGAGATCCCGATCCGTCATCTTGGCAGTCGACAAGGCCACCACCTCGCCCATTGGGCCCGTAGCCGCCGTGACACGGTTGTGACCTGACTTCAGGTAGGCGACGACGTCCTCCTTCGACCAGCGGCCCAACCCGAGCCTTGCGTCGCCCGTGATGTCCGGAGCCGACCAGCCCTGCAGATACGTCCCCTGAAGATAGCGATCGGCTTTATCGCCGCCGAGCGCGGTCTTCGGCGTGTGGCAGGCGCCGCAATGTGCAGGACCGTCCACCAAGAACGCGCCGCGATTCCACTCGGCCGACTGAGCTGGGTTTGGTCGATACTCGCCGTCCTTGAAATAGAGCGCGTTCCAAACACCCAGACTCGCGCGGATGTTGAACGGAAACGGCAACGTGTTCGCGATCACTGCGTTACGCACCGGCGTCATGGTGTTAAGGTAGGCGCGGATCGCCAGCACGTCGTCGCGCGACATCTTGGTGTAGGCATTGTAGGGCATCGCCGGATAGAGCTTCGAGCCGTCGCGCCCTACTCCATGCCGGACCGCAGCGTCGAACTGCTCGTCGCTCCGGGCGCCGATTCCGGTCTCGGGATCGGGTGTAATGTTCGCCGCGATGATATTGCCGAACGGAGTCTCGATCGCACGACCACCGGCAAACGGCTGGCCGCTATCGGGCACCGTATGGCAGCTTGCGCAATCGGAAAGGATCGACAGGTAGCGCCCTCGCTCGATCTGGGTGAACTCCTGCGGATCGGAAGCGCCGGCCCAAGCGCTGGTGCTGCATGACAGAACGGCCAAAGCAGCGATTCGGCTCAGGAACCTAGCCATCGATAAGCCTCCCGGGGCTCTGGAGATACTTGGTTCGGATTGCATCCGCAGCCCAGTAAGCGAGAGCGCCCACCGTCAGCGTCGGGTTGTAGCCAGGATTCTGAGGGAAGGCGCTGGCTCCCAGAACGAAGAGGTTCGATACGTCCCAGCTCTGCAGATAGCGATTCACAACGCTTGTGTTCGGATCGGTGCCCATCACCGCGCCGCCGTTGATGTGCGTGGTCTGATACGTAGTCATGTCGTACGGCGCGGTGCGGTACGTCGGTGCGACTTTCTCCGCGCCCATGGCCTTGATGATCTCTGCGAACTTGTCCGTGAGAAACTTGTTCTGCTTCACCTCGTTCGGCTTTAGATCCATTGTGATCCGCATCAATGGCCTGCCGAAGCGGTCCTTGTAGGTCGGGTCGAGATCCAGATAGATGTCCCGGTACGAATAGAAGCCACCATGGACGCCAGTGCCGGGCTTTACGGTTGACAGGTAGTAGTGCTTCACGGTCTGCTTCCATTCCGCGCCCCAGGACGGCGTTCCCGGTGGAACGAGCGTGCTTTCGATCGGCCGGGCCCCGGTCTGGACCTGGCCGATGTAGCCGCCGCCGACGAACCCGTGCGGGCCATGATCGAAGTTGTCGCCGTTGAACTCGTCGACACACATTCCGATCGAGCCCGATCCGATGAAAGGATTGAAATTGTACTTCTTCGGATCGAAGAAGCCGTTCACCGACGAGATCGTCTGGTGCGAATAGTTGCGCCCTACCGTGCCGACGTTCGCGACGGGATCGTAAGGCTTTCCGATCTTCGAATGCAGCAGCAGTTGAACGTTGAAGATCGAGAATGCCGAGAGGATGACGAGATCGGCCGGCTGCTCCCACTCCTCGCCACTCGCGTCGACGAACACGACTCCGGTCGCTCTTTTGCCGGTCCTGTCGACCTCGATCCGGAGCACTTCCGAATTGGCGCGGGCCGAGAAATTGTCCTTCCTGATGAGATGCGGAAGAATCGTGGTTTGCGGGCTCGCCTTCGAGTAGTTGGCGCAGCCGAACCATTCGCAGAAGCCGCAGTAGGTGCACGGCCCCATCTTCATACCGAGCGGATTCGTGTAGGCCGTAGACAGATTGCCGGAAGGCTGAGGGAACGGCTTGTAGCCGAGCTCGCGCGCCGCTTTCGCGAACAACGTATGACTGAAGGGTTGCGGTTGCGCCAGCGTGGGATAGGGACGGCCCCGCGGCCCTTCGAAAGGATTACCACCCTCCATAATCTGGCCACGGAGGTTGCCAGCGGTACCCGACGTGCCGCACGTGTATTCGAAACGATCGTAGAAGGGTTCGAGCTCGTCGTAAGTGACGCCCCAATCCTGGATCGTCATATCTTCGGGGAGAAACGAAGCGCCGTAGCGCTGCGTGAGATGCGTCTTCAGCACGAAGTCCGACGGCAGGAAGCGCCACATCTCCCCGTTCCAGTGTACCCCGCCCCCTCCGACGCCGTTCGGCGGCATGAAAGCGCCCCAGCTACGGATTGGGAGCGCCGTCTGGTCCATCTTGTTGCGGAACGTGAACGTCATCTGCTCGGGCCGCGCGAATAGTTCGTGCCGGATGCGGTAGCGCAATTCGTCCTGCATGTAGGTGGGCGGGAAGTCCGTCGGCGAATCGCGCCAAGGACCGCGTTCGATGGCCATGACCTCGAGCCCTTCATCCGTCAGTTCGTTGGCCATGATGGAGCCGGTCCATCCGAGCCCGATGATGACGACGTCTTTCTTCGGAAGCCTTTTCGCCATCGCTTTTACCTCTGCGCCCGCGTATTCCACTCAGCCCGGCCCGTGAGGCCGACCGGCGGCAATGGGAACTTCTCGTTGTGACGCCCGACCCAATCCAGGTAGTTGTACCTAGCTCCGGGAAAGCCGATCATCTTCCACGCGACCATGTCGCGATTGCCGCCGTAGAGCGGGTCCGCGAAGAACCCCATCTGCACGTCCTTAACGACCTGAGCGAAGAATGCCTTGCCGTCGACGTCGTCGAGCTTCACCTTCTCGGCCTCGATATCCTTGAGGAACCGATGCTGGTCTTCCGTCAATAGTTCGAAGAACGGTTTGCCGCCGAACCGCGACTTGCTTGCCTTGTCGAAGGCGGCAAGGAATTCGCGGTATTCCTGCGCGGGCCCCTTCTCCGACTGATGGCCCTGGTTCTTCATGCCCTTCATGAAGGGCGGCCGGATGTAGAGGCCTTCCTGACGTCCGTAAGGACCCGCGAGCTGCCGGTCGATGTACACGGCGCTGCCAGCGTCCTTGCCTCCTGGCGTTTCCCGGTCCGGAGGGATGATCTGATCCGCGAGCGCTTCGACCGTCCGCCCTTCGTCGGGCGTGAAGTAGACCCACGGTCCAAGCGTCACGGGATCCGGCGGATTGCCTGCATTCGGCGTCCATGGGAGGTGGTCGAGGATCGTCGTCGCGTTCGCGCGCGAGCCCCGGAAGATCAGATAGGCTGCTCCGGCAAGGACGGCGCGCCGATGCACCGAAAGTCGACTGTATTTGTCTGTCATTCGCTTTTCTTTTTCGCTTCCACCCTCGATCGACAGTACGACAATCGACCGCTTCCATGATCACGCGCCCAGGATATCGCGCTCGCATGGACGTTCGCGCAGCGGCGATTCCTTCCTTCACGTCGCGAACTCTCCATCACCGCAGCTTCGGAGGCATGTGAAATCCGGCTAAATTCCGTGAAAGAACGAAAGCGCTCGGCCGTATCCCACTGATGCGACTGAGGTCCAGGCGCAAAGCAGCGCGAGCCACCTTAAGATTTCGATAGAACGACGCTCGGCGAGCCGCCTTCCTCTCCGACGCGAACGGGTTTTCGCCATTGCAGAGACAACATGCCGCTCGCACGCATCGACCTCCGCAAGGGCGAAAACGCCAACTACCGCCGCGAAGTGAGCCGCGTCGTTTACGAAGCCATGGTCTCCATCGGCGCGCCGGCGAACGATCGCTTTCAGGTGATCGCCGAGCACGATGCCGAGAATTTCGTTTACGACCCAAACTACCTCGGGATCGCTCGCAGCGACGACCTCGTTATCATCCAGATCACCTGGAACGAAGGTCGGACGACCGAGCAGAAAAAGCAACTGTTCAAGTCCATCGCAAAAGAACTCGCGAAGGCCGTCGGCATCCGGATCGAAGATGTTTTCGTCACGCGCGTGGATGTTAAGCGGGAAAATTGGTCGTTCGGGAACGGCATCGCGCAATACGCCACCTAACGTGCTTTTTTCTCGCATTCGCAGCAACGGCTTTTCACGACATTTCACTCGCGGCGAAGGGCACGAGAGAAGCAATCTCCATCTTGTCGCGACGGGGGTCGACGGCGGCGAGCCAGGCGACGGAGCGTGCGTTCGCACGATCCCTCGAGGTAAGTCGACCGACGGCCCTGCCGCGTCGGGCAACCTCCAGAGCCGCGAGCCACCGCCATGCAAACCGTAGCCGCCACTGCCCACCTTTCGCCCGAAGAGCGACGGGAGCTCGAATCGGTCACCCTCGCATACCGAAGCGGGTGGCAACGTCGAGCAGCCGTCCGAACACGCGATCCCGACGCCGGCCCCGCAGCGGGCCGGCGTCGGGAGAAGCCCTCGAAACCTGGAGCCGCTACGGGGGACCGCACGTCTGGTCACCGTCCGGTGCCGCGGGCGCCTGCCCGGTCCGTTATTCGATCAATCCGCCGTGTTTTTTGGACCGGCGCGGAGTGGATCGCCCTTTCACGCCTTCCAAA
Source organism: Bradyrhizobium erythrophlei (assembly GCA_900129675.1). Classification (GTDB taxonomy): domain Bacteria; phylum Pseudomonadota; class Alphaproteobacteria; order Rhizobiales; family Xanthobacteraceae; genus Bradyrhizobium; species Bradyrhizobium erythrophlei_A. Next base: position 8,630,095 of record FSRD01000001.1, read on the forward strand.
CCCGTTGAAACTCGGAGGTTTTCTCCGCCCTGGCCGCAATGCATATGGCCATCTCTCTATCAGTAGATAGAGGTTGACAGTTTCAGATTTTCTATCTATCACCCCATTATTGATCTATCGATAGGTAGATGAACAGGAGGCCGCCATGTCAGAATCCACTATTCAGGCACGTGTCACCCATTTCCCCGGTCGCCGTTCTTCACGCAAAACGGTGATGAGCGTGAAGGCATGGCTGGGAACCGCCGTCGCCTTGGGCATCCTCGGGACCAGCGTCATCCTCGGGCCGTCCTATTTTGGCCACTCGGCGATGGCTTCGGCACCGTTGGCGCCGACGGTCGCTGTCAGCATTCCTGCCGAGCAGAACATCGAGAGGCGTCTTCTGTTTCTCGGCCAGTTCTCCGCCGTGCAGCAGGTGGAACTCCGGCCGCAAGTCGGCGGCACCCTGAACAAGATCGCATTCAAGGACGGCGACATCGTCCATGAGGGCGACCTCCTCTTCGAGATCGACCCGACTCCCTACCAAATCAGGCTGAACCAAGCGACGGCGCAGCTCCAGACGGCGCGCGCCAAACTCGAATTAGCCACTCTTCAGTCCGGGCGCGCCGATACATTGAAGCAGAGCGGCTTCGGAACGATCGAGAACGCGGACCAGCGCGCCGCGGACAAGAAGGCCGCCCAAGCAGCCGTCGACGACGCCCAGGCCGCGGTTCACGACGCTCAGTTCGATCTCGACCACACCCGCATGATGGCGCCGTTCACCGGCCGCATCGGAACGCACATGGTCTCCGTCGGCAACCTGGTCGCGGGCAGCCGGGCAGCGACATCGCCGACCACGCTCTTGGCCACGCTGGTTTCCGTGGACTCGATCTACCTGAACTTCGACATGAGCGAATCCGACTACGCGACATTCCAGCGCGAACGTCAGAGGCAGATGGGCCCCTTGGCCGACACGGTCGAGGTAGCGCTCAACGGCGAAAGCTTCAGCCGGCAAGGCACGCTGGATTTCGTCGATAACACGCTCGACCGCTCCAGCGGGACCATTCATGCGCGGGCGACCGTTCCGAACACCGACGGGCTCTTGACGCCGGGCCAATTCGCCAGACTGCGCGTTGCGGTTTCGAAGCCCGAGCCGGCGCTCCTCGTCCCCGATGCCTCTGTTCTGCCGGACCAATCTGACCACGTCGTATTGACCGTCGGTCCTGACGGGGTCGTCACGTCGAAGAAGGTGTTGCTGGGCGATCTTCGCGGCGGACTTCGCGTCATCCAGGCAGGCCTGACCCCTTCGGACCGCGTCATCATCGAAGGCATGCCGATGGCCCGCCCCGGCGCGAAGGTGAACGCCGAAACCAAGACCCTCTTCGCACAGAATTGAACAACGCGACGAGCCCTCGGACCGAGGGGCTTCGGTCGTCGACAAGGCCAACGGGGCTCAGGAGCTAGAGATGAAACTCGCGCATTTCTTCATCGATCATCCGCGTTTTGCGACGGTGATCAATATCTTCATCACGGTGTTCGGGCTCGCGACGCTCTCGTTCCTTCCGGTCGCTCAATATCCGAACATCGTGCCGCCGACCGTGCAGATCACGACGACCTATCCCGGCGCTTCCGCCGAGACGATCGCGCGGACTGTGGCGACGCCGCTCGAACAGGCGGTAAACGGCGTGGAGAACATGGACTACATCTCCAGCCAGTCGACCGGCAACGGCGCACTGACCATCACGGTCATCTTCAAGATCGGTACCGACGTCAACACGTCGCTGATGCTGACCCGCAACCGCGTGCAGGACACGCTGGCGCGGCTTCCGCAGGAGGTCCAGCTCCAGGGCGTGCAGGTCAAGAAGACCATTCCCGCCCTGCTCCTCGGTATCCACCCTTACTCTCCGGACGGATCGCGCAGTGCCGAGTACATCTCCAACTATATGATCCTCCACGTGAAGGACGAGATCGCCCGTCTTCCGGGCGTCGCGGACTTCTGGACCTTGGGCGAGCGACAGTTCGCCATGCGGATCTGGATCGATCCGGACAAGGCGGCAGCGAACGACATCAGCGCGAACGACATCCTTAACGTCTTGCGCGCGCAGAATGCCCAGGTGTCCGCCGGCGTGCTCAACGCCCCCCCGGTGGCCAGCGATTCCGCCGGCGCCTATGAGATCAACGTCGAGGCACTGGGCCGACTTACGACGCCGGAGGAATTCGGCGACATCATCGTCAAGTCCGATGCCTCCGGTCGCGTAACGCGCATCCGCGACATCGGCAGGGTCGAACTGGGTTCTGCGGACTACGGCTCGATCGCTTACGCGGACCGCGCCCCGTCTGCTCCCTTCTGGGTCATCGCCACTCCCGGTGCCGACGTGGTCAAGGTCGAGCACGCGGTGTGGGACAAGATGGCGGAACTCAAGAAGGACTTCCCGCCCGGTCTCGATTACATCAACATCTACGATCCCACGACTTTCGTCAGCCAGTCCATCGACGAAGTCATGAAGACGATCGGCATCGCGATCCTCTTGGTGATCGGCGTCGTCTTCATCTTCCTGCAGAGCTGGCGCGCCACGATCATCCCGGTGATTGCGATCCCGATCTCGTTGATCGGCGCCTTCTCCATCCTCGGCATGTTCGGCGTGTCGATCAACAATCTGTCTTTGTTCGGCCTGGTCTTGGCCGTCGGAATCGTGGTCGACGACGCGATCGTCGTGGTCGAAAACGTCGAGCGAAACATGGAACTGGGCATGTCTCCGAAGGAGGCTGCCCACAAGACCATGGACGAGGTGGATACCGCGCTGATCGCGATCGCGCTCACCTTGTGCGCCGTGTTCGGTCCGACGGCCTTCATCTCCGGCATCTCCGGACTGTTCTTCAAGCAGTTCGCGATGACCATCGCCGCCTCGACGGTCATATCCTGCTTCGTCTCCCTGACGCTCAGCCCGGCCCTATGTGCCGTGTTGCTCAAGCCGCATCACGGCCGAGACCATGAGCCGCGCGGGATCGCTAAATTTCTGCACACGGGGTTCGGCTACTTCAACGCCGGCTTCGAATGGATGTCCTCGAAATACGGCAGGGTGACGAGCCGCCTGGTGCGCGCCGGAGCGATCATGTTGACCGCCTACGTCGGCCTGATCGCGCTCACCGCCTTGCAGTTCTCCAGAATGCCGACCGGCTTCATTCCGGATCAGGACATCGGCTACCTGGTGTGCATCGTGCAGTTGCCGCCGGGCTCGAGCCTCACGAGGACCGACAAGGTGCTCCGCGAGGTAAACGACATCATCCTGAAGACCCCCGGCGTCGAACACACCTCGCCGATCGCCGGTTTCGACGCGACCACGTCGACCAACGCGCCGAACGCCGCGACGGACTTCCTGGCGCTGCCCTCCCTTTATGGCAAGCACATCAAGGGAGTGAACGCGGCCAAGATGCTGGCGGAAGTGCGCAAGCGTCTCTCTGTCATCAAGGACGCCAACGTCCTCGTCATCCAGCCTCCGCCGGTTCAAGGCCTCGGCAGCGCCGGCGGGTTCAAGTTGATGCTGGAGGACCGCAACAACCTCGGTCCCCAGGCTCTGGCGGACGCGACAAACAAGCTGGTCGCGGCAGCCAACAAGGATCCGACCTTCGGCGGCGTGTTCACGCTCTACAACGCGGGATCGCCGTTCCTGTACGCGGACATCGATCGCCTGAAGGCGGAAAAGGTCGGCCTCACTCCGACGAACGTGTTCGCCGCCCTGCAGCTCTATCTCGGTTCGCAGTACGTCAACGACTTCAACTATCTCGGCCGCACCTTCCAGGTCCTGGTTCAGGGCGACCAGGAATTCCGTCGCACGCCGGAGGACATCGCCCGCCTCAAGGCTCGCAATGCCGCAGGCGAGATGGTGCCGATTGGAACGGTCGCGAACTTCCGCGACGAGACGCGACCCTACCGTGTCCCACGATACAACCTGTACCCCGCCTCGGAGATCCTGGGCGCCGGCGCGAACGGCATCTCGTCGGGCACGGCGATGGACCGGATGGAGCAACTCGCCAAAGAAGTCCTCCCCACTGGCGTGACCTTCGAGTGGACGGATCTGTCGCATCAGCAGAAGCAGCAGACCACACCGACGCTCGCCATCTTCGCAGCGTCTGCGGTCTTCGTCTTCCTCGTTCTGGCGGCGCAATACGAAAGCTGGAAGCTGCCGCTGTCGATCGTGTTGATCGTGCCGATGTGCCTTCTGGCCTCGGCGACAGGCCTTGCCTTCCGAGGCATGGCGGTCGACATCCTCGCGCAGATTGGTTTCGTCGTGCTCGTCGGCCTAGCCGCGAAAAACGCGATCCTCATAGTGGAGTTCGCGCGCCAGAAGGAGGATCGCGACGGTGACCGGCCGGAACAGGCCGCAACCGCAGCCGCCCAGACCCGCCTGCGTCCGATCCTGATGACGTCCTTCGCCTTCATCCTCGGCGTTTTCCCGCTCGCCATCGCGTCGGGCGCGGGGTCGGAGATGCGCCAGTCCCTCGGAACGGCAGTGTTCTTCGGAATGATCGGCGTGACCGTCTTCGGCCTCCTGTTCACGCCGGCCTTCTACACCTTCATCCGCAAACTCGGCGAGAAGAAGCGAATCAAGCAGCGGACCCTTAACGATGCCTGAGTATCACTCGCATCCCCTGCTGATCACGGAGACGATGTCCGTCTGGGATGTCGTTTGTCCTGGCAGGATTCGGCACGAAAGCGACGAGGAGCGGACGCCGGAGACGCATATCGTCTTCCCGTATAGGGGCGTGTTCGTGAAACACGTGGGCGATGCGGAAATCGTGGCCGATCCGAATCAAGTGCTCTTCTTCAACGGAGACGAGCCTTACCGGGTCAGCCATCCCCTCGAAGGCGGCGACCGCTGCATCTCGATCGGTGTCGGGATGGAAGCGCTTCAGCAACTCGCGTCCCCCAACTTCCTGCAGGTCAACGGCCACGTGTCCTTCAATCTGCCTCGCATGCGAATCGACGCCCGATCCCAGACAATGCTGGCGCGGCTGCGATACAGCCTGGACCGTGGTCTGTTGGAGACGCTGGAGGCGGAGACGCTGGCCCTCGCCCTACTCGAGCGCGCGCTGAGAGGAAAGAGTTCGCACGCGGCGATCAGTTCGCCCGGACGCCAGTGGACCGTCGATCGCGCCAAGCTCGTGTTGGCGTCCGATCTCGGCCGCCGCTGGACCCTGGCGCAGATCGCTGCCGCCGTCGGCGTCTCCGCGGTCTATCTGACCCAGATGTTCCAGCAGGTCGAAGGCCTACCGCTTTATCGATATCAACTTCAGTTACGCCTGGCGCGTGCGCTCGACCTTCTCGGCAACGATTCCGACCTGACGGGCGTCGCTCTCGATCTCGGCTTCTCGAGTTACAGCCACTTCAGCAGCGCGTTTAAGAAGGCCTACGGGCTGACGCCATTCGAATTCCGCCGCTCAACCAACGAAGGAGATCGAACGCCGCCAACGTGAGCTCACCGAACATGCCGACAGAAACGCGCGGGACATTGCGGTCTCTCGCGTCCAGCTGAAACACCTCAGAGGAGATCAATCAAATGGGCTTCAGAAGCTATCCCGACGTCGACGACACACCTCGTCTCTCCCGAAACGTATCGGTTTCGCGTTCCGCACCGAGGACCCGCTCATGAGCAGCAGCCCGCAAACTTCCTGGACGACGCGAAGCATCGAGACCCCATCGGGCCGCATCAGCTACGTCGAAGCGGGCTCTGGCCCGGTCGCGCTGTTCGTGCACGGCGTCCTGATGAACAAGTATCTATGGCGCCGGCAATTCCCGGCCCTCTCGGACGTCCGCCGCTGCATCGCGGTCGACCTCCTGGCCCACGGCAACACCCAGATCTCGCCCGATCAGGACGTCTCGGTGACGGCGAACGCGCACATGCTGCGGGAAGTCCTGAACGCGCTGGAGATCGACAAGGTCGACGTGATCGGCAACGACAGCGGCGGCGGTATCTCCCAGATCTTCGCCGCGCTCTATCCTGATCGCGTCCGGTCGCTGACGTTGACCGATTGTGATACCCACGACAACTGGCCGCCCGAAGCCTTCATGCCGTTCGTCGAGATGACGAAAGCCGGCGGCCTGAAGGATACGTTGAACGCGATGCTGTCCGACAAGTCGATCTATCGTTCGCAAGCGGCGTTAGGGCCGGCCTACGAACATCCGGAAAAGGTCACCGACCAGGACATCGAGACCTATCTGAAGCCGTTCCTTCAGACCGAACAGCGCACGCGCGACCTGGCGCGTTTCGTAGTGGCGTTCGACAACAAACACACAGTCGCCGTCGAGTCCAAACTCAAGGAATTAAAGGCGCCGACCCTCATCGTGTGGGGCACCGACGACGTGTACTTTCCCACCAAATGGGCCGAGTGGCTCGCGAAGACGATCCCCGGGGCGAAGGCGCCCGTGGAACTAAAGGGCGCCCGCCTCTTCTTCCCCGAGGAGCGACCCGACGTGTTCAACAAGTTGCTGCGCGACCACGTCATGACGGCGGCCTGAGTCTCTAGGCCCGGACCCGGCTGCTTATGGTCGGGTCCGGCCAGACGGACCTCGTAGACCCCTCAAGCCGGCACGAAGTTCATGGGGCCGAGGAAATCGATTTTGCCGATCTCGACCCCGTTATGGCGAAGGATCGCGTAGGCCATCGCGATGTGAAAATAGACGTTCGGAATCGTCAGTTGCAGCACGTAGTCCTTGCCGCCGATCTGCTTGCCCGGCACCCAGGATAACTTGACGTTCTGCTCGGCGGCGTTCGCGTACTGGGGTTCGGTCACGCTCTCCGCGAAGGCGATGGTCTTCCGGATCCGAGCGCGGACTTCCTCGATCGTCTTCTCGTTGTCTTCGTGCATCGGGGGCGTCTGTCCGGAGAGCCATGCGGCCGCCGCCTTCAAGTAGTTGCAGGCGCTGGTGATCTGATAGGTGAAGGGCTGCATGTCGGGCGCGAGCCGCCCAGCCATCAGGATTCCGACGTCGAACTTCTTCGCGGCCGCGTGTTTTTCAGCCTCATCGATACAGACCTCCAGATTCTTGAGGCTTTGGATGCATTGCGCGACGATGTCGTAGTAACCAACCGCTGAATTGGACATTCCGGCGTCTCCCTTTTGCTATTTAGCGTTCAAGCTCTTCCGAAGGCGGAGTCGGGCAAAGATTCCAGGCTGGGATAGTCGCCCCAAGCACGAAAGAACAGCTCCTTTTCGAGTTTGGGCAACTTCGGTTTCGTGTTGGCGCGGACGAAGCTGCTCGGCGGCTTTTCGACCGCGCCTGCGAGACAGACGAAGATCGGCATCCGCCCGCGATCGTCGAGATTGAACGCATCCTGGCGCCGGCTCAAAGGGCCGCCATCGCCCGATCGCTCCCCGCTCAACAGTCTGCGGGCATGAGCGTGGCCTACCGCGACCACCTCGATCGCGGGCATCGCGCCGTCCGGTATCTTGGCGACTTCCTTTTCCAGCGATCTCAACAGCGCCTCGCGCTCGCCGAGATGGCGAAGGCCGATTGCCGTAAGGCCCCACGATGGCGTCCAGCGCGAAAAGAGGATGACGAGCCCTCCGCAAGGCATTCAGATAACGCTCGATCACGGTCGGCCCGAACCGGGAGGCGGCTCTCGCCCCGATCGCGGCGCTCCGCAGGTCTCTCTCCCGAACGAGCGGGAAGCTCGGGGTCCATTTCGACCACTCGAAGACCGAGGCTACCTCGGCCAACCATGGCGCGCCCGCATCCGTGGCGAAGAGCGTCGTGCGTGCGAGCGTCTCGAGGAAGGTGCGATACGGCTCGCGTCAGAAGTTTCCCCTGATCCCGGTTTCGGACGGGGCCGGCACGGTCGAGTCCGTCGGCGCCGGGGTCCGGCAGTGTTTCTGAGACTCCCGGTGCCAGTGCCGAACCGCTGGCGCTACCGGCCCTCAGAAAGCCGTTAAACCGCGAGCAACCACCATGACCCTCGAACGACCCACGTTCCCGCCAGTCGACCAGGCGCGGCGAAATTTGGACCGCAGCTGCCGGCGCCGCCGCGCTGGCAATCCTTCCGGCCAATCCGGCGCACCCACCCGACGCGCAAATCTATCGCCGCGTCGCACCAGTCCAACAGCGAAACGATGGCGCGCCGACGCGAGTTCAAAGAGGCAATGCGGCAACGGATCAGGGACATAGCAGCATCGCGCGACCTTTCCGACGACGAGATCAAGCCGGTCCTGAAGCTCAAGCATCGCGAGATCGCTGAGTTCACCGAGAAGCACTGTGTAAATCTCGAATGGCTGCTTGAAGGTAAGGGGCGCATCTTCAAGAAAGATCCGATTAGGCTGAGCCCGAACTCGACCGGTGCGGAGTTCGCTGCGGTGGTCGCGACGATGCCGATGGCTGATCAGCATACGATCAGAACCATGGTTCGCGAGATAGTGCAGGAGCCCGATCAGTGAAGCGCCGGCGCCGAACGGCCAGAAAGCGAAACCAGTAGCGGATTGCCGCTCACGCAAGGCGGCTCAGGCGGTAGCAGGGTAAATGAGGAGGGCGCGGGGTCGAAAGGCCCCGCGTACTAAGCCAATATGGCGCGCAACCCGACAACCAGCGCTACGAACGACAGCTGAGCACTCACTCCAAGCGGCCAACTCAGTCTTCGCTTTGTGTGACTCCAAGCGTGAAATCGCTGCAGCGATCTAAGAGGTTCGCGCGGATATAGCTTGTGCAGAAGTTGCAAGGGATCCGGCAACATCGCGCCCAATGCGCCCGCAAGTACAGCGGTGGTGGCCCCAGGCGAAGCGTAAAGCCAGAGCACGATTGCTAGGTCAACGCAGGCGTCCAGCGTAATTAAGCCGAGATCTTGAACCAACAACCAATTTAGCGTCAGCGCCGAGGTCGCGCTTCGCTTAACCGAAATCGAGTGAAGCGGATAATCCACATGCGGAATCGCATCGATCGCGAAGTGACTAGCTGCTCCAATCACAAAGGCAAGCACTGGATGACCGGGCATGAAGCTTGCGATCGCGCCACCGACGACAGCATGTGTTGAGAGGATCATGGTGCCCGCTGTAGGGAGGTTAGCGCGCCTCCCTTACCACGTGCATCTTAGAACGTGAATGCCACTGCGACAAAGGGCGCGGGGCTTCGGTACCGCGCCACCGGGCGATGAGCGTTACGCAAAAGAACGGGCTCTTCTCTTGGGCAATTAATTGGCGGGCACCGCGGTGCCTGCACTGCGAACCAACCTATCCGCCTTTTTCAGAACGTAGGTATTTGCCGGCTGTTCCGACGATGCGCAGGAGCAGGGAGGCGAGGATCCACGGTTTCGTGTTCGCGAGACGCCAGCGTGGAAGAAGCACGCCGCCGACCTTCAGGCCGAGATGCTCAAGCGCGGGATGCTTTTCAGCGTGATCGAATGGCATGAGGGCCAGGAGAAACTGCCGTTCGAATGAATGCCGCGGCTGCACCGCCCGGCCGCACAGACTCGCCCAGGCGCTGGCGCTGATCGACCGGCACATGACAGCCTGCAGCGGCCGGACTCACCAGCGACTCTCTCAAGCCCGGCGAACGGCCTTCTAGGGTTCTGGTAGCGGGTCAGTTTGATCTGGCAGGATGACTGTCTTGAACCGGGCCGTCACAGGCGCATTATTCGAAGGATGTTCGAGCAGCGACCAACTTTCTTGACGCGGAAAAATCCCGGAACTGGCTGGGAGGTCGATATTCTATGGCCCGATGGCGAAACGGGAGTAATCAAGGGCTTCATTGCGGAATATGACGCGGTTAAGTGGATTGCTGAGCATGAGCACTCTAAGGCGAGGCTGGGAAATGCGAATGATAAGTCACCCCAAGCGCACTAGGGACTCCAACCGGCCCGCAAAATCGATGCTGACGAGCCCACACATCCCCGCAGATCCCGGACCCACCAGCGGCCTTCCTAAAGTCACCGCGGGGCTTCGGTCCCGCGCCTCAAACCTGTGCCATGAGTTCAACATTCAGAGCGGCGAACGAGCCCCAATCCGGCTTTAGCGTCTCGCCAATAAGCCTGAGCCTCAATTCGCCCCTCTCGAAATTTGCCTCGTCCATAACGAGTTCGAAAACGCCGAGGGTAAGCCCGCATCCGGCACAACTGACGATGTCATCGGTCTCGGGCGGCTGGTTTGGGTAGGCGATCTTCCCGCCGCAGTCTTTGCACACTAATTCCACGTCATCACCCATATTTGAATCTCCAGATTGTGAATCTCGCTAGAGCACAACTTAAACGATGGGCGCCAAGTCTAAAATTTCGGTTTAGAGATCCGCACGGCGACCCGAGCTAGCGCTGGCGCCGATCGACCGGCACATGACAGCCTGCAGCGGCCGGGCTCGCCGGCGAGCTTCCTAGAGTCATGGGGACTTCCGCTGATCATGCTTGATCGAAAGCCTTGCGGGTGTCGGCTACAAAGCACTTAGATCATCGGGCACGTCGCCAAATTTCTTGATCACCTTCGCGTCGCTGAAATCGCTCGTAGCGGGATCGCCAGTTCGGCTGAACGCGACCGCGCCGACGTGGCCCTCTTTGCGCGGTGCAGGAGCGACTTGGCCCTGCGACGATCGTGCAGTGGAACTCCGACGGCGACGCTCGGTTGAATAGCCAGGACTACCTTCAATGGAGGGTGTCATGATGGAGAATTGGACGAACGCAAAATTGTGTGACGTCGCGAACCTAGTCCTCGGCGCGGTTCTGTTCTTTTCGCCTTGGATGTTCGCATTCGAGGCCGGAAGGGCCTCCGAAAACGCCATGATCGCCGGCATCGTCATCGCGGCGCTTGCTATCGCGGCGCTTGCGGCATTCGCAGTCTGGGAGGAGTGGCTGAACCTCATCGTGGGATTGTGGACGCTGGTTTCACCTTGGGTATTTGGCTTCCAGGGAACCACCGCGATGACGGTGCATGTGGTCATCGGCGCTGCCGTTGCCATCCTCGCGGCAATCGAACTCTGGATGGTGTCCCCGCCGCGGCTTACTACGGGCCGCTGAGGGGTTGGCCCGCACGGCGCAGCATTCGGTCGGCTCGCCGGCGGCAACGCCGTCATCGCTGACGATGAACGGCAGTACGTTACCTCGGCCATGTACCTCGCTCCTAGCCGATCGAGTGTCGGCCGGTATAGGTTTTGAACCTTCCACGCACGTAGGCGTGCGAAACAGCGTGCATCAACTTGCAGACTTCATTTTCCAAAAACTCAACGATTGGCGCCTTGAGCGCGTCGCGCACGTCACCACCGCACGCCGCAACCGCTTCGTCGGCGGCCGCTTCAAGCCGATCGACATCGGACGCGGTGCTAAAACTAGAAGCGCGCGGACCCGGCTCTAAACTCGCCGGTATACCGCGCGCCCTTGACGGCACCTTGGAGGATAACGCCGCCAAACCTTAATTTCCTACAGGATGGCGGATCTTCCGCCCTTGCCAGCTCGAGGATCTCTACTTTTCCTGTTCCATAGTCACCGCGACATCTGCGTTCGCGGAAAGCCTGACCTTGTTGCCTTCGACCTCCGCAACGAGGCTTTTGTCGATGAAGTGATGATGGCCCTTGTGAGAGCCTTCGCCGCTGTCCTTTTTCGTCAGCTTGATGCGACCGCCTTCGACCTTGTCCACAGTACCGACATGCACGCCGTCAGCGCCGATAACTTCCATATGCTCTTTAATTTCCATATCCGTCCTCCATGGGTCCCAAACACAAAAGGCCCCCGTTAGGGAGCCTTGATGGAAGGGGTACATCCGCCCTTCCAGTCTGACTAGACGCCGGGATAATGCCGACATTTCGTGATTGTTCCTCTTTCGGGAACACCGCCGGCACCGAAAAAGCCCGCCACGCTCCCAGCGAAGTGAGGGTAAGGTCGCCGCCGATCTACTCCGATGCCCCAGTAGGCGATCGCGCATTGCGGGTCGGCGGCAGCGGCTTCGGTGAAGGCCTGGACACTATCCGGATAGAAGAATGAATGCACCATTGCCAGGCCGCGGTCGAATTTCTCCTGCGCCTGCGGCGTGCACGAGGTCTCGAAGTTCACGCGGCCCAGTCCTTGCGACCAGGCCGCCGTGGCGAATGCGCTTGCCAACAGCGCTGTTGCGAATGTTCCAAGATTTGATCTCATGGCGTTCCCTCATTGCGGTCGAAGTAGAGTTTCGCGCAATCATCGCCGTGCACCGTGCGCACTGCGAATGCTCAGTGAGAGACCGGCACAAAAGGATTGTCGGTTTTGGAGAATGCGGTGCCTGCCGAAAGCATCTGCGCTGCCCATTCGGCTGTAACGGAGACGTCGGCACATCCCGTCTCGAAGAGCAGCTTGAAGGAAAGACTACACGATCCCATGCCCACTCAAAAGAGGCCTATATGGGGTCGTGCGCGGCACATTCGGCCGAAACTGGTGGCCGCATTTTGACCGTGGTCCGGCCACTTTCGCGGTAGGGACGCGAGTTACCTCGCGCCCACCGGGTCACGGAAGGCGGTCGCCCGCCTCCCGTTCCCACAGAACGTGGCGTGCGGATTTACCGCACTACGCTCTTCGACAGTTGATTCACAGCACTGCAAGAGCCTGCAACCCCGCATATGGGAGGCGCAGCTTTGGTGTCAGTAACGGCGTCCTTGCTTTGATCCGGTTGTACTTCTCCCAGGTCAAGCGTCGCCCGGCCCAGCTGCGGCTACGCAACATCCGACGCCAGTAACGCTCCACGGCGCGGTACACCTTCACGAGACACCGAAGATTCCCGGCGACACCGTAATAGGCATAGTGGCCGCGTAGGAAGGCGTTGATTTCGCCGACCTGGTCACTGATCGGATGATGTCGTATTCGCCGCATAAGCTCCTGCAGCGACAAAAGGCTGCGCCGCAGCCGAGATTTCTCGGTGCGCATCCCAACCTTGAAGTTGCCTTTCAGGTTTCGCGTGCAATACAGCGTCAGCCCCAGGAAGTAGATGGTTTCCGGGCGCTTTCTGCCGCGTTTGCCCGCGTGTCGCTGCGCGAACCGTCCAAACTCGACCAATTTGGTCTTGGTCGGCTCGAGAGTGAGGCCGAACTTTCCCAACCGAAGGCGTAAGGCGTCCTGAACACGAATGGCGTCCGATCGATATTGGAAGCAGATCACAAAGTCATCGATATAGCGCACCAGCCGGGCTTCGCCCCGCAACCGGCTCTTCACCACGCGTTCGAACCAGAGGTCGAGCACATAATGAAGATAAAGGTTGCTCAAAAGCACGCTGATCGATCCGCCTTGCGGAGTTCCTTCCTCGTTCGGATGGACCTTTCCATCTTCCAAGACACCCGCCTTCAGCCAGCGCCGGATCAAACTGATCAGGCGTGGATCACCGACTCGATGCGCGACGAACCGGAGCACCCAATCATGATTGAGACTCCCGAAGAAGTTCTTGAGATCCGCCTCCAGCACCCAACCCATCTTGCCGCCAGCGATGACCTCATTGACGGTCGCCAGAGCATGATGCGCGCTGAGCTTTGGCCGGCCACCGAATGAGCAGGGCAGAAAGTCCTGCTCATAAATGGCAGACAATACTTCGGCCGTGCTGCGCTGGAGCGCCCGGTCGGCGACAGTTGGCACGATTGCTTCGAACTGCACTTCGGCCCGGTCAGACTTTGGGATCGGCCGAGATAACCCATCCCTTCCACCACCTTCGCGGTCGTCGATTTGTTGTGCTGAAGGTTAGGACGATTTCGGGCGTTGAGACGTTAAGCCTACGTCACGCCGAGATGGGCTCGCTGGCTGTCCCGCGCAACTGGACCGACTGGGCACCCCCTGGCACTCCGAGCGAGCCTATCAACGGCCAGCGGCCCTTGCTGATCGACGTTCCCGGTTTGCTGGCGCTCGCCAAACTCGTTCTTTCGTTAAAACGCAACAAATAAGGCTTGACCAATGACTCGAGCTCTGAATCACTCGGACATAGATTTGATTCGGTCCGAAAGGCATGATGAAAAACGCTTCATCTGCGGCCCTGCGCAAACGTCGTCACCAGCTAATGCGTGCTCTGCCGCCGATCGAGCAAATTGTACGCGGCTCATTGATCGAGACCTACAAGCGGTGTGGCCGACCCAGTTGTCACTGCAAGGACGGACCTGGACACGGACCCAAGCGATATTTGTCCACGATCGCCCGAACCGGCGAACGCCCATGGCTCGGCTATGTGCCGAACGCAACCTACCCGCAAGTCGCCGAGTTTCTTGGCAATTACCGGACACTACAGCAGATGCTCAACGAGATTTGCGCGATCAATGCCGAGCTACTGCGTCGCCGCGAGAGGCTCGACTAAATGGACCCGGCCGTCGCAGCCCTCGATTTTATCAAGGCGGGCGCCATCATCGCCAACATGATCGAATCCTATCTTGCTGCAGGCGCTACGCCGTCCACCGCGGAAGGAGCCGATCATGCTAAATCCGAAGATTGCCGATCATCATCTGGCCCGGCAAGCCTGCATCTACATTCGTCAGTCGACAATGGCGCAGGTGCGCTTCAATCAGGAGAGCACAGAGCGCCAGTACAATCTAGCGAACCAGGCGACGTCGCTCGGCTGGACTCCGGATCAGATCCGGATCCTCGACGGAGATCTCGGTCATTCGGGAGAGCAGACGAACAATCGCGACGACTTCAAGACCCTTGTGAGCGATGTGGCTATGGGGCAAGTCGGTGCGATCTTTTCTCTGGAATCCTCGCGCCTGGCACGATCGAACAAGGATTGGCATCGGCTGTTAGAACTGTGCGCCATCACCAAGACATTGGTGTTCGACGGAGATGGCTGTTACGATCCGGCCGATTTCAACGACAGCCTTGTACTGGGCATGAAAGGCACGTTCGCGCAGGCAGAACTGCACATCATTCGCGCGCGCCTCCACGGAGGCAAACTCAACAAGGCGCAGAAAGGTGAGTTGCGTTTCCCGCTGCCAGTCGGCCTGGTCCTCGATGGCGACAAGATTGTCCTCGATCCAGACCAGGAAGTGCAAGGTGCTGTTCGCGCGGTCTTCGAACTGTTTGAGCAGGATAAAAGTGCCTATGCTGTGGTCCAGCATTTTCACGAATTCGGGCTTCTGTTTCCACGCCGTTCGTACGGCGGCGTCTGGGATGGCAAGCTCATCTGGGGTCGATTGACACATTCTCGGGTGCTGGGCGTTCTCGCCAATCCATCTTACGCCGGCACTTATGTGTTTGGTCGATATCAGTCTTGTAAGAAGATCGGCCCCACCGGCGAGATCTGCACTCAACTGCGCCCGATGCCACAGGATCAGTGGCGTGTTGTTATTCCCGATCACCATCCAGGTTATATTACCTGGGACCAGTTCGCCGCCAACCGCAACCGCTTGGCGGCGAACAAGACCAACTGCGAAGTTCTTGGCGGACCAGCTCGCGAGGGACTGTGTTTGCTGCAGAGCTTGTTGCTTTGTGGTGTTTGCGGGCGGCGTCTGACTGTGCGCTATACCGGCAATGGGGGCATTTACCCGATCTATGAGTGTAACTGGAGCAGACGGGAAGCAATCCCGCACCACTGCATATCACTCGCGGCGAGACCGCCAGATGACGCCATTGCCGAGCGGCTGTTGACCGCCGTCACCCCGCTAACGATCAAGCTCGCACTCAAAGCGCTGGCCAGCTTGGAAGAGCGCGACAAAATAATTTCTGCGCAGTGGTACCGAAAGATCGAGCGAGCCCGCTACGAGGCTGACTTGGCGGAACGCCGTTATGAGGAGGCCGACCCCAGCAATCGGTTGGTTGCTAGTACGCTTGAGAAGCGCTGGAACAACGCGATGCAACGGCTTGACGAACTTGAGGCTGAACTGGCCACTTTCGAGCGCCGGACAATGCGCAGCGTCACAGCCGAACAGAAACAACAAATTCTACAGCTCGGCAGGGACTTTCCTCGGTTGTGGAAGGCTCCAACCACTTCAGCTTGCGATCGCAAACGCATGCTCCGCTTGTTGATCCGCGATATCACGATCACCAAAGGGCCAGAACCGAAGCTGTTGTGCTTGCAAATTCGCTGGCAGGGCGGAGCAACCGAAACAATCGAGGTCCGTCAGCTGCCGAACCGTTCCGAAGCAATCCGTTATCCTGATACGTTCGTTGCCAAAATCCGCACCATGGCACAGCGATACGATGATAACGAGATCGTCGCGCAGCTCAAAAGCGAAGCGCTGACAAGCTCAACTGGCAAACCCTTTACGATCAGCATGATACGTTGGATCCGCTACAAGCATCGCATCCCGAGCCCGTCGCTTCCCGCAGGGACGCTCAATGTCGCCGAGGTTCGTGCGCGATACGGCGTGAGCCTCGGGGTCGTTCATCACTGGATCGAACGCGCTATTGTCTCAGCGGTGCACCGCAAACCGAACACGCCATACGCGATCACAATCAATGACAATGTTGATCGACGCCTGCGAGAATGGATCGCCAACTCCAGCCATCTTCATCCATCATCCCCAACGCAAACTGTATGAGGTGTTTTATGCCCGGTGTGTCGGCACGCCAAGTGGCCGCTTTTCCATCTTGCCGGGTTTGGGGATATAGACCCGCCGGATATGCGGCGCACTATATCCTCGGCGGTGAATGGACTGGAGCATCGGCTCTATCCATCCATCGAAGCTCCTCCTCGCCGCCTCCACCGTCTGTCCATCCACCCCTGCGGCCGACCACTTCGGAATCTGTGACAGATTCTTCCGCACCCGATCGCGCGTGATGTGATGAGCCAGCGACGTGAAACGGAGTTTTGGTTCACATCGAGCTTTCGCTGCTATTTGTTCAAGTTTCGTTTCCATGGTCAGCTGATCTTCTCTTTGAATAGAAGGCCGTGTCTCCCGTTGAATGGAGCCCATGTTGCCCAAGAACAATTCACCTGCCGCTGACCGCTTCCCCATGTGGCCGGCTCTCCCGTCCTCAGAGTACTATCAGTCAGTATGACTTCCACTCGGTCGTCAGGCCTCCCTCACCTTGTCGGCTTGTCGGGCCCTACAAACTTGCGTTTGAACCGAATGGATCTCCCTTGTTCACATGCATCCCTTTGCTTGCATGCCGGCGGTAAGAACCCCGGAAGCATCCCAGAATGCTCGCCAATGACACCTCCTGGGATTCTGCCTTCCCCTTAGCGGGACAAGGTCGGCTACTCCAACCACGATCGATTTCGGGGCCATATTCCCGTTCACTGCTGTTCCGGCCTACAAACTCCCTGTCTACGCTTCGCAATGACCGTTACCGGACACCACGCAAGACTCGGTACGCGGCTGCTGGCTAAGCTTTGCCGCGGCCGCCATTCCAGGCGGCTGGGTTACACGCGCTTTCAAGGCGCAACCCGCACAGATCCGTACGAGCCCAATTCGGGCATACGGCTTGTATGGGGCTTTCTTTGTCAAGGCGGCGTCACGCCAATCTGGTCGTCCTGTGCATTCCATTCGTTTGTTCGACCCGCGCCGCGAGCATTCTTCCGTCCCGACCGCATATTGCCATCGCCGTCGCGCGCAGCGGCGGTCAAGGACGGCGCTTCTTCGGCGCCGCCGAAGGCTTGTCCTTGACGGACGCGAGCACGGCGGCAGGCTGCCGGCGATCGGGTGGTTGGCCGCGCGATGATCCGAGGGGAGCCTGCCATTGGCCGCGATCAATCGCGCGAACCACGCTTGTATTCGGTTGAACCCGTATGGGGTCCCGACCATGAAGCAGTCATACGCTTCGGCGGGCAAGGCTCCGAGGCGGCGGGTCCATTCTCTCAGCGGCATTGCAGCCATAGCCGAATGCGGATTGCCGCCACCTCGGATCGTCATCGGCAACCCGGCGTATCAAGTGCGGTCAGGTTGCCGAACCCTGTTTGTCCTTTCTCGTTCTAGAGTGTTGCTCACGCCGCCGGCCGCAGCTCGACACCGTCCGGCACCTCGCCGGTCGTGACCAGGCGCCACAGCGCAATCAGCAGCTTGCGCGCCAGCGCCACGATCATCGTCGTCTTGCGCGCGCCGCTCGGCCCCTCGGTCCGCGTGCGATACCACTGCGCCAGCGCACTGTCTTTCTGGAACATCAGGAAGCGCCACGCCAACTGGATCAGCCCACGTCGTACCCGCGCATTGCCGGCCTTGGCCAGGCCCGTCTCTCGGCGTTTCAAACCGCTCTCGTCGGGCGATCCCGTGAGCCCGGCGTAGCGCGCCACCGCTCTTCGATCTCGAAGCTTCCGCGACAGGATCTCCTGCACCAGCATGTCCGCCGTCTCGATGCCGATACCGATCACCCTGGCGAGCAACCGCACCATCGCATGCGGCCCTGTATCGGGGGCCCGCTCGAGCCGCTCGGCACGTGTCTTCTCGATCGAGCTGATCTGCTCACGGACCAGTGCCAGCCGAGCCATGTCGCGCCGGAACTCCTCGATGATATTTGCCGGCAGGCCCGTGCCCTCCGCTGTCCGCAAACCTACCAGACGCTCAGGCGCCTTGCGCAGATGCGGCTTGAATCCCCGAATCCCGAGACGGGCGAGCCCACTCTTCATGCGGTTGGTGATGCGAGAGCGCTCGTCGACAAGGCTCTCGCGCTCGCGGCTCGGGCGCCTCGCATCCTCCTCCTCCATCGTCGGGATCGCCACCATCCCGCAGTGCCCCCGCTCACCGCGCAACCATCCCAGGAATACGCGCATCAACATCGCCGCATCCAGTCGGTCCGTCTTCGCCCGCTTGCGCTCGCGTGACACTGCAACGCTTGCCGAATGGATGACATGCGCCTCGATCCCACGAGCAATAAGCCAGCGCGCCAGCCAGAAGCCGTCGCGGCCAGCCTCATAGGCCAGCGCGATCCGGCTGACCGGCCGGCCAGCACGCACCGCCTCGTTCCGCCACCGCTCGATCAATCGTAACAGTGCCGTCGCATCCGGCTCCAGTTTCTTCAACGGCTGGCGCTCGACGCCGGGAACAACGCCGCTCACCAGCCAGTTCGCCTTGCTCATCTCGACGACCACCACCAAGGTCGAGATCGGATCAAACGCGGTCAGGCTTCGGCTGAGATCATTGACTTGGGCCACGGGGCAACCTCCATCGGTTCGTATGGACGATGAAGCGGCGGCCGCTGCCTGTCTCGGAGTGGGCAACGCCGACGACGGCAGCGGCCAGCCCATGGACGAAAATGATTTGGATGACGACAGCTCTCCGGTACCCGGTCGTTCGTTCGATCAGGACATGCTGATTGCCGTTCACGAAGCCGGTCACGCGGTCGCCGCGCGGCTGCTCGGACATGAGGTTGGCGGCGCGACCGTGAACCCGGGTCCCGGATATCGGCGATCGAAATGGTAGAGTCGGAATGTGGCGCGGTGGCTGTAGGCTGCACATATCTGTTTCCGCCTCTTTCGTCTGGCGCGGGCGAGGATCGGAGCGCGGTCTCTGATGTCATCGGGAGCGTGTATGATCAGTGCATTGAGCTGATGGCTGGTCGGGCCGCTGAACGGATGCTCCTGAGCGATAGCGAGCCTGTGCCTCCGGTCGATGACCTCCGGCAGGCGCGCGAACTGGCCATGCTGATCTGCACCAGCGAGGAGGCAATCGAGACCTTCATCGCGCACTGCGATGTTGCGGCGCGCGATCTGTTGTTGCCTTACTCCGTATCAAACCTTAAGCGACTCAATGCGACCATTAGACTAGTTAGTCACAAATTCGCCCGCAAATTCAATGCAGTTTCAGTCCTGCCGGGCCCACCAGAAATCAAGGGCTTATGCGATTTTCGGATCCTCACCGTTCGACTGCCGCACGAGAAACACCGGATTCTTGTCGCTCATTGTTTTACTTCAACGGCCATCAAACTACCGCTCCAGAAGCAGCACCCATGCTGCGCATCCTGTAGACGCGCAATTGCGTCCCTCGCGCTTCTACATCTCCGCCAACCTAATAGTGAGCTTAGTTTTACACGGGCATCCTGAGTACTCTGCTACCATCGAGATAGAGAGCCAGAGAAATCAGGCCACGATCGCCTGTCCTGACGCCTTATCGAACAAATGTGCTCGCTGCAGGTCGAGTCCCACATCAAACGGCCGATCGGGCTCGGCGGCAACTCCGACCTGCATCTGCGCGGTGAACGGAAAGGCGCCAACGGTGCCGATCACAAGCGTATGCGGTCCCAATGGCTCGACGTCTCTCACGATCATACGGACGAATGAGCCGGCCGGCGCCCCCTGGTGGACAACATGGTCTGGCCGGACGCCCAGCACCACGAGTTTGCCAATGCTGGCTGTATAAGCCGCCTCGCGGGACTTCGGTACCGCCAATACCGTGCCCGATGGCTCGATGAAAAATAGCGCGCCGTCCCGGGCGACAATCTCGCCATGGATGAAATTCATGCTGGGCGCGCGGATGAAGCCTGCAACAAAGAGATTGCGCGGCTTCTCGTAGATCGTGATCGGATCCGCTGCCTGCTCGATCCGGCCGCGGTTCATCACCACGACGCGGTCGGCCATTGTCATGGCCTCGACCTGATCATGCGTCACATAGACGATCGTCTTGGCGAGCCGGCGGTGCAATGCCTTGATCTCGGTGCGCATCTCGATTCTAAGCTTAGCGTCGAGATTGGACAGCGGCTCGTCGAACAGGAAGACATCCGGACTGCGCACGATAGCGCGTCCGATCGCCACCCGCTGACGCTGACCGCCCGACAGCTGCTTGGGACGACGGTCAATATACTGCTCGAGGTCGAGAATCTTTGCCACGTCCTTGACGGCTTTCTCGATCGTGGCGCGCGCTTCACCGCGCACCTTCATGCCGTAACCGATGTTCTCGCTGACCGTCATATGCGGATAGAGCGCATAGTTCTGGAATACCATCGCGCAATTGCGCAAGCCGGGGCGCAGTTGCGTCACGTCGCGGTCGCCGATCCGGATGGTCCCGCCGGTGACGCTTTCCAGTCCCGCGATCATCCGCAATGTCGTCGTCTTGCCGCAGCCGGACGGGCCGACAAGCACGACAAACTCCTCGTCGGCCACGTTGAGATCGAGCCCTTCGATGATCTTGTAGGGCCCGTATGCCTTGCTGACGTTCTCGATCTCGACGTACGCCATAAAATCCCGTTCCGTCTCTGGCCAGTGGCCATCAAGCACCGGATGACGCTCGCGCGTCATCCGGGCAATCCATGTATGCTAGTTCTTGGGCGGCAGGCCCATCGCCGCGCGATAGGCGGCGAGTTGCTTGGCACGGCCGAACTCGTCGGTCAGCCGGTTCCACTCCTTCGCCACCGCATCGAGCGCGGCCTGAGGCGTGGTCTGGCCGGCAACCGCCTTGCCGAGTTCGATTTCCACCACCTCGGTGTAGGAGAAATAGCCGGGCAGCCGCATGTCGAGCGCGACGTTCTTGGCATTGATGGAGTCGGACTGCGCGCCAAGATATTCCTTGGCCTCTTCAGGCGTGAAGATCTTGCTCCACAGCTGCAGATTGGCGGTGTGCGATTTGCGATAGGGATTGACGCCGCTGCCGCCGGTGATCGCCGCCTGGCCGGACACTTCCGGACTGGTCAGGGTCTTGACGAAGTCCCAGGCTGCCTGCTGGTTCTTGCCGGCCTTCGGCACGGCAATCTGCCAGCCGCCGAACGCCATGAACGGCCCCGGCAGGACCGACGGGAACTTGTCCCACTTCTTCGTCTTCGCATTCCATATCTCGTCCGAACCGGGCAACATCGCCGAGCCGACCTTGCCCGAGATCTTCGACTGCTCGGGGTCGGCCGCGATGACGCCGGTATCGCCCCAGCCGATCGATTCCGCGACCTGCCCGCCGGCCACGGCTGCGTTCACTTCGCCGAACGAGAAGTTCAGCGCGTTCGGAGGACCGACCTTCGACGCCCGGATGTATTCCTCCAATCCCTTCACCCAACCCGGATTGTTGATCTGGGCATCCATCGTTTCAGGATCGAAGAACATCGCGCCCGGATAGTTTGGATTGTTGGTATAGGCGGCTGCGTGGCTGAAGAAGAACCAGAACTGCTGGCCGCCGCGGCGGAAGGCTTCTGCCGTTCCCCACAGCCCCTTTTCCGGACGCTGGAAGAACTCCGCGATGTCGAGATACTGCTTCCAGGTCTTCGGCGGAGCGAGGTCGTAGCCATACTTGGCCTTGAACGCGTCCTTCTCCTTGGGATCGCTGAACAGGTCCATGCGGTAGGTGTAGGTGTGGACGTCGCCGTCCATCGATTGCGAATAGATCTTGCCTTCCCACACCATCAGTCGTTCGCGATAGGCCGGCTCGATATCGTCCCAATCCTTGCCGGACTGCATCTCCTTTGGCATTTCGCTGAGATAGGGAACGAAATCCGGCAACCACGCCGGCGCGAAGCTGACGAGGTCGAACGTCGCGTCGGACTGAGTGAGCGACGTTACGATCTTCGGATAGAGCTCCGACCACGGAAACTCGACGACGTTGACCTTGCCGCAGGTCTTCTTCGTCCATTCGTCGGCGCCGAGCTTGAGGGCAGAGGCGATATACGGCCCGGTCTGCGACGCCACCGTTAGCGTAACGCCGGTATAGTCCGGACTGCAGGCAGCGTTGACCTGGCTCGCGGCACAGGCCGTCGCGAGCGAGGTGGCAAGCATCAGGAACGTTCGTCGCAACATGGTATTGTCCTCCCTTTTCACGTTTTCTTACTTGATGGCTCCGAGCAGCAGGCCCGACCGCATCATGCGGCTGAGCAGGCCTGCCATGATCATCATTGGTACGATGGC